>CAVQMW010000001.1:0-470102 GCA_963713755.1 uncultured delta proteobacterium
ATCTTCAAAATCGTCAATCCAATCAAGCCCCAACGGATCCATTACATTAATAGGATTCGTATTGGCATAACCAAAGAGATTTATCCCCCCTTTTATTCCAATGGGATCAGTCCTCAGATACCTGCCAATACCGGGGTCGTAGTACCTGTGATAATTATAATGCAGTCTGGTTTCCGTCATAATATTGGCCCGCAAACCGCAGGTTATTCTCCACGATGGATGAAGGCAGCACCTGGGCCTGGCCAAAGGAACTGTACAGCGCACTCCAGACCACCGCACCATTGACTGCGGTAAGCTTCTGGGGCGTGCCCAGATGGTCGGTGTGGTAGAAGTAATATTGGCCGTCCTCTTTGACAAAGAGCGGATCGGTGCTCATATCCGCTATTAGGGCTTTTCAGGTCCCAAAGAGCTGTTTTTTGCCCCCTCTAGCGCCCCACCGTGTGTCAAAGATCTGTACCACAGATTAGCCTGATGTCCCTGATTATGCAAGGTTATCCGGCGGTTAAAAAAAGGGGGGATTTTTATTTAACCGCCACTATGAGATCAGCCAATGTTTCCTTGTTCGGGTTTTATAGGGCGGTGGGTGGGACAGGATGTTATCCTGGTCCGCCGCATAGGGGAGCCGGCCCGGATCCGGCCGGCTTAGCTAAATGCTCCTGATGATATAATCTGCATTATCGGATGTTGCCGCCTTTAATGGATAACATCGTTGCAACGTCGGATAATGACCCGTAGATTATGTCAGAAGACGACATTTAGCATGACGGCGGGGGTTTTACGGCACGATGGGGAGTGCGGCGGATTTCCTTTTGGGGTGGGGGGCGGGCATATTTATTTACGATTGTAGGTGCGCCGGATACCGTTGAGCAAGGCCTGCATGTTGTCCGGGTCCAGAGTCTGCAGCGCCTCGCCCAGGTTGAAGCGGTGGTGGAGAGCCGGGTTGCAAAGATTCAAAAGGGCCTCCAGGATCAAAAACTCGCCGTGGGATAACAGACCGCCGCCGCCCTTGTACAGATATTGGGCCAGATCCAGATCGTAAAAGTTTTCGGGCGTGATGCCGGGGATGTCGCCCGTTTCCACGCCTTTATGGATAAGGGCCGGGAACGAACAGGCGATTTGATACAGTCTTTCATCCGGTGATGACATGGTGTGGAGCCTCCTTTCATTGTTTTTTTGTTGTTTATCTACGCGTATCTTTCAATTTTTCGGAAGGATGGAACCTGGCGTGGATCTCTTTCAGATCGTTGATGGTCACCCGGGTGTAAACTTGCGTGGATTCTAAAGACTCATGACCCAGCATCTCCTGGATGTGGCGCACCGGAGCGCCGTTTTTGAGCATATGGGTGGCGCAGGTGTGACGAAAGGTATGGGTGGTGACGTTCTTTTTGATACCGGCTATACGGGCGCAACGCTTGACGATGATATAAATACCGTTGGCCGCCATCTTGTGGCCCGAGCGGTTGAGGATCAAATGACCGCTGTCCCTGTTTTTGACAAAGGCCGGACGCACACCGATGATGTAGGTCCGGATCAAGTCGCAGAGCCGTTGACTGACCGGCACCACCCGCTCTTTATCGCCCTTGCCGTGGATCCGGACGTAACCGCCCTCAAGGTCAAGGTCCGCTAGACGGATACCGGCCGCCTCCGCGCGCCTAATGCCCGTATCGTAAAGGATCTCCAGCACCAGCCGGTCCCTGACCCCCGTATTCGTCCGGCGGTCCACTGATTTAATCAGTTGGCCCACCTCGGCCACGCTCAAAATGGACCGGGGCAGCCGTCGGCCCCGCTTGGGAGGTTTAAGGCTCTCTCCGGGATCGTGGATCAGGTACTCCCGTTGTTTTAAAAAGCGGGCAAAGCCCTTGGCCACCCCGATCAGTTTTTCCCGGGCGCAACGCCCCAGGGGGGTGCCCCTGGCCGTCAGCCGGAAGGCCAGATCCTCCTGATAGGCGGCAAGGATATCCCGGTTAAGATCCTCGATATGGCCCACCTTCTCGTTTTCAAGGAAAAGGAGAAGGGATTTCAGGCCGTACCTGGCCCCCTTGAGGGTATACACCGACCGGCCGGCGGCCTTCAGATGCCGCAGATAGAGATTGATGGCCCGTTCAAGCTTCATAGCGCGCTTCCCGGATGGGTTTGGCTGTGGGTTTTTTTGACCTCCACGGGCATCACCTTTGTATAGGCCTGGGTGGTCTTTAAGTGCCGGTGGCCCAGCAGCTTTTGGATGTAACGGATATCGGCGCCCTGTTGCAGCATATGGGTGGCACAGGTTCGTCTGAAGGTGTGGGGCGATACGGGCGTTTTAATGCCCGCGGCCAAGCGGTAGCGCCGTAAAAAACAACGTACGCTGTCACCGGTCAAGACCCCGCCGTGATGATTTAAAAACAGCGCCCGCTGTTGGGGACTCTTTTTGGCCCACCAGGGGCGGATCTGGGTCAGATATTCCCGTAAAAAACCCGCCGCCGGCGCCGAGAGCGGCACCACCCGCTGTTTTTTGCCCTTGCCCTTTGCGATAAAGATCACCTTGTCTTCAAGATCCACGTGATGGACCTTTAAACTGACCAGCTCATTAATGCGCATGCCCGTGGCGTAGAGCACCTCCATGACCGCCCGGTTTCTGATGTGGGGCCGTAGCGAGAGATTGGGTTGCTTGAGCAGCTTTTTGACCTCCTCGATGGTGAGCACCGGGCCGATCTTTCGGTTTTTGCGGGAGGTCTCCACCAGGCCCTCTGCGGGGTTGATCAACAGCTTGTGGGCGCTGACCAGGTACTCGAACAGGCGCTTGACCGGGCGCAGGCGCAGCGCCTTGCTCTCGGCGGCCAACCCGCTGGCCATGACCTGATAGCGGTACGCTTCCATGATCCTGCCGCTGACCCGCCGAAGATCATCGATTTGGCAACGTTTAAGATAGGCGACAAAGGGGGCCAGGTTCTCCCGGTAGCTCTCCACCGTGCGGGCGGCGTAACCGCACGAGGACAAATAGTTTTTAAACTCCAGTATGGTTACGGTGACATCCAGCATGCGCCCCTCTCTCCCCCCTGGCTTTCTTGCCCCTCAACCTCCACGTAGTCGGCTATTTTCTTTAATTGCAGGCAGATAACCCCGGTTTGCATAACCTCGTAATCCCCTCGTAGGTGTCAAATACCCCTCGAAGTACCGCTTTTACCCCTCGGGGTTCAGTTGAGATCCTTTTTTCAAAAGCTTTCTGATTTCATCCACCGGGGTCAGGTTGAGATAGCACTTGCCGCCCTCAACGCCCTGGCCGCGATAATTGAGGGCATAGGCGTATTCCTTGCCCTTGGCGCCCATGCGGGCGCAGAGGTACTCCAGTTCTTCGAGCTGTTTGATATGGGCGCGGACCTGCCAGTCGCTCCAGCCAGTGTGCTCCCGGATCATGCGGCGGGTAAAATAGACTTCGGTAAGGGATGTCTCTTGATCTTCAGCCAACTGTTTGACCATCCGGTAGATGCCGGTGAGCAGGGTCCGCGACGGCGGTGACAGCTCGTCCAGGCACTGGCCCAGGACCTCGTTGGCCAGGCGGTTGGCGGCCTCGATATCCTCCAGGGTCACTTCGATGTACTGAACCGGTTTGCCCTCCACCTCCACGGTTTGAGTCTTTCGCTGGTATTGGTGCAGGTAGGCCACGGAGCGGATCAACCCTAAGTACTTTTTGTGGTCCCGGCGGGTTCTCAGGGACTGGTTTGGATAGGAGAGGTAGGGAGTAAAGGGGTTGACCACGAAAAGGGGCTTTAACAATCGCTGGGCGTTGTGGTGCTTTTGGATGATATGTTCGGAGCGTTTCTTTCTCACCAGCCCTTCCAGGGTCTCGGCTTCCCTTTGCATGGTGTGGATGGCGTCGGTCATCTTTGTGGATTCGTCGATGGTTAAAAAGAGGAACCTGGAGGCGGTTTCTCCCTCCAGCTCGGCGGCGGTGGTGGTGATCATCACGGCCACCGGGCCGTTGACGGTGTACTCCTCGGTCTTCATCTTGCCGGTGCCCGGATCCTTGCCGGTGGCGGCCACGGTGATCTTTTTGGAGCTCTGGATATTGCGGATACTGTAGGCCGCGCCCCCCATGCCCACCTCTTCCTCGATGGCCAGGATCTTGTTCACCAAAGAGTCCTCGTCCTTGTAAAAGAGGGCCTGGTCGGTGATGCGGGTGTATT
This sequence comes from uncultured delta proteobacterium, assembly GCA_963713755.1. GTDB lineage: Bacteria > Desulfobacterota > Desulfobacteria > Desulfobacterales > CAVQMW01 > CAVQMW01. The sequence continues at coordinate 4,164 of CAVQMW010000001.1, forward strand.
TGACGTAGTCCTCATCGGGAACCAGGGATAAAATAGCGTCCTGGAGGGTGGATTTGCCGGCGGCCGACCGGGATTGGATCAGCACGGACAGGGGTTCGTCGGTTTTTCTGGATACCGCCGCCAGATAGCCCACCAGCTTGTTGGTCTCTTCCCCGGTGACCCCCAGGGTGGCAAAGTCGGCCAGGATCTCGCTGAACATCTCCGGGCTCTTTAACAGCTTTAAGGCCTGTTTCTTGGCCTCACCGGTGGGCGTTTGGGATGGGTTTTCCTTTTTGGGGGCTTGCCAGGCCTCCACCCGGGTCAGGATCCGGCCGATATCCTCCTTGATCAGGGCTTCGTCGGCCGCGAACAGATCGGCGCACAGCTTGGCGAACCAGATCCGGGAGCGCGACGAGTACAGATCGATGGTGGTCAGTTCAAAGGGCAGGTTGCCGGCAACATCGGCCGAGGCCTTGATGGTGGCCTTGAGCTGGGTATCGCCCCGGCCGATGCCCTTGATCTCGTACTGGCGCTCCCCGTAGCCCACGATGAAGCCCCGCCCATGCGGGGTCTCTTGGTATAGGGTTTGGGTGCGTTTGCTTACCTTTTCGGACTGCTCCAGGGAGCGGGGGTTGGCTGTTTTCAGCAGGGCCTCGAACTGTTCCGGGGTGTGGCGCCTAAAATAGATGTTCACGTCTTTTACCGGCAGGGTCACCGGGTGGGATCGGATCTGTTTTTCTTTTAAACGCAAGGATACGGCCTCGGTGGCCCGCCGGCCGGCCTCGTCGGCATCGAACACCAGGTAGGCGGTGTTGATTTTGCGGTTAAACAGAGCAAGGTGGTCGTCTAAAGGTGTGTTGACGCCGTAAATAGGTATCACGTTCTTAAAGCCCTGGTCGTAGAGGGTTACCGCATCGATGATGGATTCTGTCAGGATCAGGGTGGTAGAGCGTTTGACGGCCTGACGGTTTACCAGGCCCGTGCGGGGTCCGGGAAGATAGAGGTGGGTGACCCCACTGTCCTCGTTGATGCTGCGGCCGTACAGGTTCACCATGGCCCCGAGCGGGCTGTACAGGGGGAACACCACGCAGTTGGTGAACACTTCATGGCCCTTGGGGTTCAGGATGCCGATCTTTTTTAACGATTGGATCACCTCGGGGTCTTCGGGAAGGATCTTCAATAAAGTGCCGTTGGCATAGCCGGCGTTAAAATCCGTCAGGGTTTGGTTGTCCGTGATGCCTCGCTTTGTTTTAAGGTAATCCAAACCCCGGGGATCCTCGGCCAGGGTGTGCTGGTAGTAGCCTGCCACCCGGGCCAGGAGTTTTTTCTCCCTGACGGTCAAGGGTTTTGGGGAAGCACTCTTTTTGGATTTGCAGGAGCGGCGTTTGGGGAGGCCGGCGCTACTGGCCGACAGCCGTTTGACCGCTTCCGGGAAGGTTACCTTGTCGAACAACTCCACAAAGCGGATCACGTCTCCGGCCGCGCCGCAGCCAAAGCATTGGAACAGGTTTTGATCGGGATTGATGGATAAAGATGGGTTCTTATCGTCGTGGAAGGGGCACAGGCCGAACCAGCCTTTGCCGTTTTTCTTGAGGTTAATGCCCCTGGATTCTACCAGGGCTTTTAGATCAACGCCGGTTTTGATGGCGGCGATCTCTGCTTTCCCTATGGTCATATCGTTGTCTCCCCTTTGTTTCTCGCAGTCTCGTAAACAGCACGTCTCTTAGATGGTTCAGGGTGTGTCGGAACTTAACGGCGTTGACCTTAACCGTGCCGTTCCGGTAATCCAGATCCAGCTCCAGGATGCCTTCGCCTTCGATCAAAAAGCTGACGATGCCCTGGTTGCGCCGGGTCACGCGCATGCCGGCCAGCCGGCCGCCGTTGCATAAAAAGACCGCGCTTTTAAAAATATCCGTGGTCTCCAGCTGTTGGGCCTGCATTTTTAAATCACCTCCTTTCTTGTCTTTTCCGGGGAGATCCGATAGGGAAAACAAAGCGGCGCCAAAGGGGGGTTTATGCCCTTTTAAGCGCTGCTCTCCGGCCGTCAACCTTACTGTCCCGCCAAAGACCTTGAGGTTGATGGCCTTTTTTTCGACCTCCCGCCGATAAATCGTCACATTTCTATGTCATATTTTTCCAATAATTTATTTATCTGGATAATGTCAACGGATTTTTTGTTTGATACCTATAGAAATTATATTTAGCTTTAGGTTCAGGAGGGCATCATGAACGCTAAAGACAACAAGATAACGGCCTCTTTTCCTGAACGGCTGAGACGGTTGCGGCGGGATCGGGACTGGTCCCAGGGGCAGCTGGCCCATAAGGTGGGTATCGATGTTCAGCGGATTTCTAAATATGAACGGGGGATATCCAATCCCCCTTTAGAGACCCTGGCGCGGATTGCCCGCGTATTTGGCGTCAGTCTGGATTATCTTCTGACCGGTAAAAGCAGCAAGGTTGAAAAACTGCAAAATGCCCAGCTGATCGAACGCATCGAAGAGTTGGAGAACCTGCCCAAGGAGTACCAGGAGACGCTGATTTCGGTTCTGGACTCTTTTATCAAGCGCAATAAGTTCGAAGAGCTGGCCCACGGATAAAGGAAACAAGCAGATGAGCACATATACCGCGGTGATCCACAAGGAAGAGGATCTTTACGTTGCCCAGTGTCCCGAGGTGGGCACCGCCAGCCAGGGTACGACCATCGAAGAGGCGGTCAAAAACCTGGCCGAGGCCACGGAGTTGTATTTAGAGGAGTTTCCCGCCACCCCCACGCTACGTCCCATTTTGACCACCTTCGAGGTGCCGGCCCATGCCTGAACTGCCGAGGATCTCGGGCGATGCGGCCATCAAGGTGTTTGAACGGCTCGGCTTTTACCAGGCGCGCCAGAAAGGCAGCCATGTGGTCATGCGCAAAGCCGACAAGGGGTGTGTCATCCCCCGGCACAAAGAACTTGCCGTCGGTACCCTGAAAAGCGCCCTCAGGCAGGCCGGCATCAGCACCGAGGCTTTTGTTGAGGCCTATCGGGGGAAGTAGGGTGGAGCGGCGGCTATCATTCTCCTATCGCAGGCGACAACATCTTAAAAAACGGCGGTTAAGTAAGAAAGTAATCCTTCAACCACCGCAATCTATTGCGATCGAGCCAAGAGTCGACCCCCTAATCCTCAATCCCCATAAAAAAATTTACACTTATCTTGTCATTAGAAAATAGTTTAGCGCTACTAAAACTAAAACAAGCAGAACACATAAAAGTACAACCGTATAAGGAGACTTAAAGATAAAAAACAAGCGAGCCTCTTTTGCAGCATAGCGATATCCACAGCTGGGGCATTTTACTTTACTATGGTTTTCGAATTGGGAGATTGCGTCAAAAAAACTACTAATTCTTTTTTTATCTTTAATTCTATATTCTCGGTTTTCATTGATTGAAAACTCGTTTTTACAATTGGGGCATTTTGTTGAGCCCATATAAAATCCCATCCTTATTCAAATACCCAACAATAACTACCACCTGCAGCTATTCCAATTCCAGCACCAGGGGGTGCATTCCCATTTAGTGGCACCCTTGAAATTGCCCTCTATTGACCAAGTAAAGGTTCTTTAACATAATATGCCAACGACCACACAGCAGCGTACTTCTGAGGAAAAGCATTACTTCTGCTGTATGACGCTTCCAGAAAATGCCTGGTGATTTGAGCCTCAGGTTGATCACCCGGCGAATTGCACTTTCAACACAACCACTTCCGGTTGGCAGCTTCAGGCGCTTATAGGAAGCGTACTGCATACGATTAGAATTGCTTAGAAAGTAGTTCTTAAACTTCTTCAAGGCCCTTTTTCTTTTAGACGAAGACTTGATATAGTGCCGGATCTGGTGATGGATCTCATCTAAATTGCCGTGCCAGAGCATATTTTTCCAATCTTCCAAAATTTTAGCCAGCTTCTTGTCTCCAAGTTTTTTTGGCAGGCAATCGGCAACAACCTGAAGGTTCTGTTTGGCATGGGTGTAGTCGATAATTTCCAAGTGCGCTCTGGTCTTCAACCTTTGAGCCAGCGATGAGAACCGGTTCCAGTATCTTCGGGCACCGTCGGCACAAAAAATCACCATGTCGGCTTTTGAGACATCGATTTGGCGAAGGTAGTCTTCCAGCAGCAGGAATACACCGTCGATATCGGCCATGGTGGCATCATAAAGAGGAATGCATTGTTTGAACTTCTCGCCGTTGGCGTCGAGCCATTGGATGACGATCTGGGTCGGCTCGCGCCAATCGGTATGATATCCTTGGCGTTTTCCTCCAGTCGGACGCCGACCGCGTTTGGCCCTGCGCTCGCGCAGTCGGCCTCCGTCGATGCAGACCAAGAGCGTACGGTTTTCCGCACTGTCGGTATCTGAAAGAGCAATGCCATGACGCTGTTTAATGGCCTGGCTGCCCATTGTCAGGCACAACCGTTGGATCGTCTTGATGTCCATTTTAATACCGAAAGAACCCAATGTCCGCGCGGCGATCTCAAAAGAGGGGCACAGCAACGCCGCCTGCACGGCCGATGATGTCAAAACACCACTGCAGCGGTCGATAAAGCCCAAATACGATAATCCAAGATGATCGCCGCTTTTGGCCTTTCGCTTTTTACTTTTTCGACCCCGGCGAGCCTTGGGGGGAACTTTTGCAAAGTAGGGCGAATCGATTGATATCGATTGGCCTGACAAAAGCCGGATACTGGTAGGCTTGAACCCATTGAAGCGTAGGGCCGATCTGGCTGCCAGCATTTTTAAGGTTTTCAGAAAGTGTCGATCCAATAATAGCTTCTGTACGGCCGAGATGACCAGATCTTCGGCAAAGCCAATCAGGATTGTACGCAGATCGGAAAGCAGTTGGTTGACATCGTGGCCGTTTTGAAAAGCGGCGACGGTTACCTCGATGGTTTTTGCCAGTTGCTCAACCTTTATTTTGTGCATGGTCGCCTCACGGATAGCAGGGTGATCGGATTCCTGCCGCCGCGATGGCGACTACATGCTGGTCCGCAACCGGTCTTGAAAATCGTCAGTCAGCGGGTAGACATACAGATCTTTGATCGTGGTTTTCAGCCGGTGGAAACGGTCTTGACGGCTTCGGCCAACGGTTTTACCGATGCGAATCCAGTTGGCGGCTTTATAGCAGGTACCGGCAAAACGGGATCGGTCCACAAAGGTTTCCACCAGACACAGATCATGACCGTATCGCTCCTGCCAGTCATTGCCAAGACGTCTAAGACACGTTGCAAGAACAAAACTGGCGAGGTTTTTCACCCTGACCCATGGCAAGATCAAAAACCGGGTGTTATTGGTCATCATCTTCAGATTTGTTTGTCGTGTGGTGGAGTCCCAACCGATGAATCGATCACGAACAGCCGTTTTCCATGCCGCAGAACCGAACAGCAGGCATGCCAACGGACGATTGATACGATCATAGACCATGTACTTGATATGCTCACCCACATGACCGTGGCAGCCCAAATAATGGTATCGATCCATCAGGCAGTGGAAAAGATCGTCACGCTCGCCTCTGCCAGGGATCATAACCACGGAAATGGGCTTGAGTTTGCCAATGGACGCGGCAATTGGGTCACAACTGTGGATAATATCTTTGATCCGCCTGGGACGATTACCACTGGTGCGGGCCGCTGGCAGCACGATGAGTTGTCTTTGCTCGAGTTTGCGAAGCATCGAACGGCAGGCCATGTCTTTGAGCAGGCCCTTGTCTGTGTGCCAATCCCAGATCCGGCACAATTCCTTGGACAACCGGGTGCGGTGCCAATCAGGGTTTTCAGCTAATAGACGACGAATCAAAACGATGTCCTCGTCTGTCAGCTCTCGTCCCTGGATGGTCATGCATCTGCTCATGGCATGAACATACTGGCAAAAGGGTCAAGAGTCCAGCACTATTTGTCAAAGATCGGAATAAAATTATACGTAGTTAAGTTGCGCTATTGTGCCACAATATGGGTTTGCACCCTATCCGGATTGTACTTAAAAATCGAAGTTTAATTTTATGGCCTTTTATTGAAAAGCAAGGTGAGTTTAAATCTCTTATAAGTAGCCTTAATCCTGACATCGAGATAAAAGACATGTCAAATGAGGCTACAAAATCAAAAGTTCGAGCGGGTTTGATTATATTGGGTATGTTTTTATATTTTGCCGGGTTGATATGGTTCTTGTTTTATGATTTTACTCACAACTTAAAATAATAAATATATTGATTATAACCACCATTTCCACCAGAGCGCAGGGGCCGTGGCATTTTTGAAGTGCATAAATTTGTCAAAGCTTTTTCTATCTAAAAGGCTTTTCATATTCCAAGCCTGCGCCCTGGTGAAATGAAACGTTATCTCTCCCTATACCCACAGAAAATAAAGTGCCTTTTGGCGCGGCAATTCATTTCTCGATAAGGAGGTTATAAATGTCAAATAGTGACTCAAAATCTGAATTGACAAGATCAAAGGTAAGACCGATTGAGTTTGATGGTGATACCCCTTTTGATATTCGTCAAGAATGGTTCTCGAATTCAATATCCATTCTCAACTTCGAAATACTCGACGCCGCGCTTCAGGATCCGTGCAGCTTAGCGGAACGCTCAAGAATCCGTCAGACTGAGAAAAGCAAAAGAAAGATAATTGAAGAGTTCGCAAAAAGACGCGACGAACTCGGAAAGAAGACTCTTGAAATTCTGACTAAGGAAGAGTTTCCGCCGCGAATCCACCATCATCATTTTCGAGGCTCACCACCACAGCCACCTCCCCCCCCTGATCGAACAATTGGAGCCATTGGTTCTTTTTCCATAAATGATGCACTTGAAAGCATCAACGTACTTCCATCAAAAGTGATTGATATTCCGTGCACATCAGAGCAAGGAAATATCACAATTCCCAACTACTTCAATGTTCATAGAGATACTTCCAACGCTCCCTCAGACTCTGCAGGCAGTATTACTTACTCAATAGACGACGCTAGCCTTCCATTCCGGATTCATGTTCCGGATGCAAGCGGCGAGGCTTGGTATTTTCTAACAGCCGAACTCGGCTATGTCTTTCCTAGACCTAGATGCGAGTCGATAATAACGTGGGAATTAAGAATTGGTGCTTTCGTGGAGCTCTATGGTATTTCGGATGATAGGGCGGTCTTCCTAGATAAATATGTCACCATGTGGCCAAACATGGAAATACCTGCAGAACACCAGAAAGTTTATGTACTGGGTGATTTGCTCAGGCTTACGGACATGGACACTCATTATGCGGGGGTGTCTCCGATGACGCTATCAGGTAATCTTAGAGTTCAGAGTCAAAAGGAGAGCTCGTTATGGTTGCTGATGAATGTCGCGCTCAAGGTTTCAAGTGGAAGCGCATTTACTCAAGGGCATTTCCATATAGGGCATCTTTCGGTGTTCTCAGGGGAACCTCCTGGAATAAGGTATCGAATGGATCCAATTCTAGCTCCTTGAATTTCCGGTTTCGTCCTATGAGCTTCCCTGTTAACCTATTATTGTTGGTAGAGTATCATGGGGTCAAACATTAGCTCTTGCCTCGGACAAGGATATTAGTAATTCTAATAGAGGTGCCCCATGAGCTTAGAATTCATAACCAATCAAGCAAGCTGGACGCGCTTGGCAGCGCGCCCCTTCTTTCAACGTTAAGATTCCATCATAATATCCCCAAAATGTCCAAAATACAGATCTATAGAGAGCTACCCAATAAATCCCGCCCCTGCCAATACCGATGATAACATACTGATATCATATTATTTATGGTATCTTGAGTCTGTAGGAGAAATGCCCAGGTTTCGGGGATCCAAATCATCTATGGTGTCCATGAAATATCACCAGTGCGACCTTTATTGTGTTGTATTGCAGGTACAGCAGGCTCGGCTTTTCGTGAGGTATGTTTTGGCAACCTGTATATAGGAATATTAGTAAATGGCGAAAAAGTATTTGAATTAATGGGTTCAAAAAAGAAAACCACCAAATAAAGCTCTATTCGGTAACTTCAATGTCCACTGATCCCGTCATAAAAGAATTAATATACGCGGTAACCTGGTGTTTGCCTTCACTCAATTGATCAATGTTGAGGGTGACGATGTTCTGAATACGATTGGAAGATGCCTTCAAGGATAATCCCCCCTCCTTTCCTACCAAAAAAATTTTTCCGTCAGGATTACGAATCGTACTCTCCAATTTGTAAGTTTTTCCAGGCTCGCAATCGAAATAGCTGGTCACTATATATGCTTTTTTCCCCGTAACCTTCTTGAATGTATTTTTGACATCAAAGGAGGTCATTAGTCCCGATTCGTCCTGAACAATTCTTTCACATATAACGGTTTTAAACACATCGGGTTTTTTAATGGACGAGTGATTCCAGTTTAGAGTTATTTCGCTTTCTTTCAATTCACCATTAGCAGATTTGAATTTGCATTTTGCATTGTAATGCATCTGATAACCCGCTAAAAATCCAGCCAATGCTTTAGCGGAAATATCTAAATAGACAGTATTTTCAGGCAACCCGGGAACCAGGTCCTCAAAATCCATTGGGGTCGATTTGCTTTCACTGAGTACGCTCAAAGGCGTTAAAATTGCCCTATCTTTTTCTTCATCTATTCGAACATCTATTCCCCGTTTCTTAAATTCATCATTAAAATCCCGGATTGTCTTGAACCGATTCTTGGTAAAAGCCCATCTGTCAACTGCATGCCCGATATCTCTCGAAAGTATTGCATTTGATTCTGCCTGAAGGGTGTTTTTCCAACCATATGCTCTGGACTGCACCGGAACTTGCTTTTTTGTGCCAAATTTAACAAATGGGGACTTTTTTGTGAGAACTTTTTCAACTAATTTATTGTCGCGGAAGATAAATTTATACGGTATTTTGTACTTGGTTTCATAAGACCAAATGGCGATACTTTCATTCTTAAGGATACTTTTATAATCGGGCTCTCCCCAGCTCAAACGCAATTCCCCCGGAGCCATACCTTGGAATGTTTTTTGTTGGGATATCAGCACTTTTGTATCATTATTTACATCCGGATTCGCCTCAAAATACTGGATACGCATTCTCTTGTACAAAGGCATTTCTGGTGCTTTGTTCGCAGTATTAGATACGCAGCCGAGCAGAAGAGTAACAATTAACCAACAGATTGACACTCTAAATCCTTTAGAGCTTTGCTTGGTAAATAGCATCATTTACTCCTATATGTCTGACAGTTGTTGCCGACGTTGGGGAATATGAAGCAACCGTTCAATCCGCACATGCATGCTCCGACGGCGGCCGTGGTTGCAATGAATTCTCTGCGGGTAACTTTGCCGTTCTCCTTCATACGATCCTCCTCGTCAAAGTTATTTTTCGGTCAACCCAAGGCTGTGTGACAGGCGTTCCCTTAATTGTTAAGCAGTATTCTTCCAAAGTTATTCCTTGATTGCAGATACATTGAGACCATCCAAACCCTCAAAAGCATCGAATTTATTGCAGATACCCATTGGCGATCTTAATTTAAACTTGGCATTGGGCCATTGTCAAACATTTTTGCCAAGGGAGGTTTTTCATGAAAGTTTCAAAAGCTGGAAAAATTTGGATCGACTATCACCAAATCCATTCCAAAAAAAAACACAATCAGGTCTCACACCTTCGTTAAGGATCGATTCTGCCGCCAATTCGGCGATTATGACCTTAACGACCTGTCCGCCGATCACATCCTGGAATTCATGAATCAAATTGCAGAGGGTCGTAAACCTCAGACCAAGCGCACCCGATTTGCCAGCCTGCTTGCCTTTTTCAATTTTGTGAAAAACAATCTCGATCCCGACTTTTCCAACCCCTGCGAATCACCGATGCTGCGCAAGATGTTCCGACCAAAGATCAAAACCAGGTTCGATATCCTCGAAAAAGAGATAGTGGATGAAATAATTTTCCGGACAGAGAAAATCAGGAACCGATTGATGCTGGAATTGATGGCCCGAGGGGCGATGCGGGTCGGTGAGGTATTGAAAATCACGCCCAATGATATTTCCGAACGGAAAATCCTGTTAAGGGAACCTAAAAGTGGCCGGGAGCATGAAATCATATTCATACCCCAGAAGGTAGCCGACCGCCTCAAAACCTATATCGAATCCCAAAACATTGGGCTCCACGATCGGATATTTCACATCTGTTATGAAGCAGCCAGATCAGTTGTCAAAAATGCCGGTAATTTGGTTGGCATCCATTTAAGACCCCATGACCTTCGGCGGCATGCAGCGACATTTGCAAGCCGTTCTGGCGTTCCTCTTGAAATTGTGAGCAAGGTAATCCTCCGGCACGCGGATCTTTCGACAACCCAGTCATTCAACTACGTCCCATCTAAATTTTGACAACCAAACCTTCCGTATCACTCACCCTTTCCATCCCTACAGAGGCATCGAATTTGAGATCGATAGCGTAAGGCGGCTAGCCTATGAATGTCGCGTTTTCTTCTATAACGAAAAAGGCCGCCGATCTTCCGCACCCCATCACTGGACAGACATTGGCCCCATAGATCCCTTTGTCGAGGTTTCCGCTGGGCGCTCGCTTTTCCGGGTCGCAGACCTTCTGGGTTTGGTTCGTCTTATTGAGGAGATAAACGGTAAAAAAAGCAAATGAACTGTTATGGTGTGCTGACGGTTTCGTTAAAGGAATTATGCCGCATATGTTAAATTATATTCGCCGCAGGATAAATATTCAAAATGCCGTGCATCCCATTTAAAGGCATTTAAATAGCTGATATTCCCTATTATTTGTCATTTATATCTTGACATGCAATGAGTATAGCGGCATATATATATTATCAATATTACGATTTGCGGCATAATTAACTCAAGGAGACGAATCCATGGCGCGACCCAAAAAGCCCGTTGATAAAAAGACTGAAAGTTTAAAAAAATACGGTGCCCTTAACCCCCATCCACAAAAGGTTGCCGAAAAAACATTTGCAGATTCAGCTCTTGAATTTTTCGACCCCCGGGATCTGGTCCAGGTAAAGTACGAAATGCTGCGCTCCGTCGAAATGCAAGGCTACTCAGTCAGTAACGCCTCTAAAGCATTTGGCTTTTCGCGACCGGCCTTTTACCAGGCGCAATCGCAGTTTAAGCAGGGGGGCGTGACCGATCTGGTCAAAAAGCGTCCCGGCCCAAAATCCGCCCATAAATTGACGGACGATATACTCGCTTTTATCGAAAAAGAAGTCGAGGAGAGCCAACCCCTGCGGGCAAGAAAACTGGCACCCTTGATTAAGGAAAAATTTGGAATCGACGTCCATCCAAGAACCATCGAACGTGCTATGACCAGAAGAAAAAAAAACAGCAAATAACGGTGAGAAAATCTCCCACGGATATGGGCTCAGGCAACAGCGCCCTTTTGCAGTACGAATCCCTGCGGTCCCAGGTTCTAAACCGGCAACCCCATTTTCCCCGGGCAGGTTTGGGGCTGGCACTGTTCATCCGCAGGGGGATGCTGGCTTGGATGGAAGTCTGCCTCCAGACCATGCCGGCAGCTACAAAGCGGCCCCAAACGCCCGTCTCTGTCTATGGCGTAACAGCTCAGATGGTAAAGGTCATGGCCAACATCACCCTATTTAACCTGGAGGAGGCGTTGTCATGAACATACCACCGCGGGTCAATCAGAAAGTGACCCCCAGTCATCTTAAAAGACAGGCCTATTGCTACGTCCGGCAATCGACCCTCAAGCAGGTTTTCCACAACACCGAGAGCACCAAGCGCCAGTATGCCCTGCGTGAGAAGGCCATCGCTTTGGGCTGGCCTGTGGTTCAGATCGTGACGGTGGACTCGGATCTGGTGGAGACGGCCACCTCCGTGGCCGACAGGCAAGGCTTTCAAAAGCTGATGACTGAAGTCAGCTTGGGGCGGGTGGGTCTGGTGATGGGCCTGGAGGTCTCCCGGCTCGCTCGCAACAATGCGGACTGGTCCCGACTGCTGGAGATATGTGCTCTTACCGACACTTTGATTTTAGACGAGGAAGGTATCTACGATCCCACCGATTTTAATGATCGCTTGCTCCTGAACATGAAGGGGACCTTCTCTGAAGTGGAGCTGCATGTATTGCGATCCCGGCTTAGAGGGGGCATCTTAAGCAAGGCCCGCCGGGGTGAGTTGAAAACCCGCTTGCCCACCGGATTTGTTTACGATCACAACGATAAAATCATGATCGATCCGGACCAACAGGTTCAGCAAAGCATTCGCCTGTTTTTCGATATTTTTCAGCGCACCGGGGCAGCCTTTGCCACTGCCAAGGCGTTTGCCAAAGATGATGTCAAATTCCCCTGCCGCATCCATTTGGGCCCCGATAAAGGTCAGCTAAAATGGCAGCGCTTGACCAGCGGCAGGGCCCTGGTGATTTTGAGAAATCCCCGCTATGCCGGCGCCTACTACTACGGACGGCAACGGTCTCGGAAAAACGTCGATGGATCGACCACCTATTTTACGGTTCCCCGGGATCAATGGCGGGTTTTGATCAAAGATGCCCATCCGGGATATATCTCCTGGGATCAGTATGAAGAGAATTTGCGCCGGTTACGGCAAAACGCGGTGGCCTACAACAATGTCGACCGAAAAACACCGCCCCGGGAAGGGCCCTGCCTTTTGCAGGGTTTGGCCATTTGTGGCAAATGTGGCCAGCGGATGACCATCAGATACAAATACCAGAACAAGGGCCGAATCGATCCGGTCTATTTATGCCAGCGGCAGCGAATCGAACGGTGGGAAAACAGTTGTCAGTATATCCCCGGCGCGACCATTGATGAGGCCATCAGTAAATTGCTGCTGGAATCGGTAACCCCATTGACCCTGGAGATGGCCTTGCAAGTCCAGAAAGAGTTGGAGAACCGGTTTAATGAGGCCGACAATCTGCGCAAACAGCAGGTTAAACGGGCGGAATATGAAGCCCATCTGGCCCGACGCAGGTTTATGCAAGTTGATCCGGACAACCGACTGGTGGCCGATACCCTGGAGGCGGAATGGAATGAAAAGCTTCGGCACCTACAGGAGGCCAGTGACTACTATGAAGACCATCGTCAACGGGACTCAGAAAAACTGAAGAAGGCCCAGAAGAAAGAGGTACTCAAACTGGCCAGGGACTTTCCAACGCTGTGGAAGAATCCGAAAACACCGGTTCGTGAGAAAAAGCGAATGATCCGTTTTTTGATTGAGGATGTGACCCTCACCAGAAAAGAGGATATTACATTGCAGGTTCGATTTAAGGGCGGTGCAACCCAAACGTTGAAACTTCCAGCTCCCCTTCAAGGCTGGCAATATAATGTAACGGATCCAAAGATCGTCGAAATGGTCGATAATCTGCTTACTGATCATACCTACTCGGAGATAGCGACCATACTGAACAATCAAGGCTATAAATCAGGCCAAGGCCACCGGATCGATAGACGAACCATTACCGGGATCGTCCACAAATTCAAGATTAAGACCCGTTACGCCAGATTGCGGGCAACGGGCAAGCTGACCGTAGATGAAGTTGCAGGCCTTCTGGGAGTGACGGTGGCGACGGTACGCAGGTGGGGGAAAAAGGGGACCATCAAGACCTATCCCTACAATGATCGAAATGGGTGCCTTTACGAGCATCCGGGCGTCAACTCACCGTTGATGAGAAACAGGAGCGTAACGAGCTGAAAACAAATGATTTTAACAGGTCATAGTCACCAAAATATTTATGAGGTGCAATATGAAAACTAGTCCACCACACAAATTTATTTAGGAAAAATCAGTGATTCCGAGGCGTTAAAGTGGATTGAAACCATTTACAGCTAAACTCAACAAAGGGTGGTCGCGTCGGTTCGGACCACCCCACAAATTTGATTCTATTTGAACATCGCAGGGATTTTCATAATGGATATCTAAATTCCAGTAGGAGATACCGCCGGCAGCCCACTATTAGTTTTGACCTGTGATTGTATACTGGAAATCAAATATCATTCAAATTAAGGCCAAATTAAGAATATAGCGATTCAGGTATTCGAACGTTATTGCTAATAGTTGCCGAGCAATAGCAATATAGAGCGCTTGTATAATTCGTAACTCCGTTCATGCCTCTAAACTGCCTTTTTTAGCCGCGCCTTTTTCGAAAAGATAAAGCAACATTCTTTCTGTAATTTCATTCAGGAGGGTCGCTCATCCTCCGTCGGTTTCAGATAGACTCTACCGGTTTCCCACTCCTCGCTGATCTCCATGAGCACCGCACTGACCAGTGCGCTAATTTCCAAATTCATGAGACTGCGATTTTAGAGAAATAGGGTAACACTCCGGATAGTCGAAACCCGCTAGTCGAAAGGAGTGTACCCATGGCAACCCATCGCAAAAGTCCATCAAGACCCAGACGTCACAAGGGGCGCAGCGCTAAACCGTATCCATTCGAATTTCAGTTAACCGTAGAGTAGGGAGGGCGTAACCCTCCCCCTCGTCAAACCGGACAGGCGGATTTCCCGCATCCGGCTTTCCCTTGGACTTCACCTAAAGGCACACGCAGGACGCCAGAGTATGACGCTATTACAGATGGATCAGCCCCAGCTGCTTCAGGTGCCGATAATAGCTTCGCCCTTTCGGTGGACGAAAGGGACGCTGACTGCGTTGGCGCAAATGACCCATCAGACGACCTTGAACGTACCGGTTCATCGCACGCATTGCTTTCCGTGGGTAGCCAAAGGAAAAGTAGTTGGCCCAACCACGTCGGCATCGATTGACCGTCTCGATAAGCTGAGGTATCGGCACAAAGCTCTGGCGGCGGCTGATCAATGTGCGAATGGTCTCGCGGTGCTGCTTCAGCGCCTTTTTGGACGGTGTCACATTCAGGTACCGGTGGCCGCGTCCCATCAGGTCGCGATCGTACCTGAACGTGTAGCCCAGAAAATCCACGCTGGCTCCGGGGTTTCGGAGGTTGACCACCTTGGTTTTCGTTCGGTTCAACTCAAGGTCCAACCAGGTTTCAATCTTTTCCTCGATGAACCCGGTCAACCCTCTACCCTGATAGCGGGCCAGCACCATGAAATCTAGGGTAAAGGAATGGTTCCACAACGGTAGACTCTGCCTATCTGTTCCTGCGGGTTTCCCCTTTTGCAGTGCCTCACTAGCGTTGTCATGATCGTTTTACCATTCCCTTCCCATCCCACCGTACGTTCAGTTTTCCCGAATACGGCGGTCCGACAGCCTTCGTCACAAGGCATGCGCAGGAGCTTACTGGTACCTGATACGACCGCTGCCGATGTAGATGATGCCCATGGCATACAGTCGCTTATTCGGGTATTTCTTCCACCCGAAACCTCGGCCTTTACTTCTGAAGGTCAGGTAGCGCCGAAAGCGGATGTTGATGAATCGCTGTAGGGTCCGAAACGCCTCACTGGCGTTGGTATGGGTGTAATAATTCACCCATCCTTGCACCGTTCGGTTGATCGCCCCGACAAATTCATCTGGCGGCACAGGGGCACGCCGTTTGGTGAAGTACTTGATCCGTCGACGGATGTTGCGTTGGGAATCTTTGCTCGGGAAAATGTAGATGGTGTTCTTGCCAGTGTTTGGGCTGCGTCGCTTCACGAAGTGAAACCCGATGAAGTCAAACCCATCGGTCAGCTTCGTAATTCGGGTCTTGTCTCGATGGACGATCAACCCCATACGCCGCGCGATAGCCTCGAAGGCGGCCAGCGCCTGCTCGGCATTCCTGCGGCAGACCAACACAGCGTCATCGGCGTATCGATGTAGCGTGGCACTCAGTTTCTCCGGGTTGCCCCGTTTATGCCACAATTGGTCAATTAGGTTCAGGTAGATGTTGCTGTACAGCGGTGAAATCGGTGAGCCTTGCGGCACGCCGATCTTCGTGGTTTCTACCTGATCCCTGATACTCGACACCGACCTTGAGACTTTGTCTGATGATCCGCAGCATGCTGCCATCCACCACCCGCTGCCGGATCAGCACCAGCAATTTATCATGGGGAATGGTTGTGAAATAGCTTTGGAAATCGATCTCGACTACGCCCCAGGCTCTGCTGATAGAGGTCTTCTCGAATGGCCAGGGAGGCCATCTTTGCATTCCTCTTCGGCCTATACCCATAGGAGCAATCATGGAAATCGGCTTCGAAGATTGGCTCCAGAACCAGCTTCATGGCGGTCTGCACCACGCGATCTTCCACCGACGCGATCCCCAACGGACGGGTCCCGCCCTTTGGCTTAGGGATCTCCACCCGGCGCACCGGCTGGAATCGGTAGACCTTCACGCGCAATGCCTCCCGTAGTCGGCTGATCATGGCGCCTTCTTGACCGCTTGTCACAATCGCCTCAATGGATTCACCATCGACACCGGGCGCTCCTTTGTTCGCCTTGACCTGTTGCCAGGCTTCCCAAAGAACGTCCTCGCGCCACACTTTGTCGTACAAACTGTAGAACTTCACCTCCTTTTCCTGCTTGGCCTTGCGATATAGGCTCCTTTGCAGTTGCCGAACCTTATGTGTTCTGTTTCTAGCCATCCGGCAATCAAAACCTCCTCAACTGCATCAGACACCATTAGCTGAAGTAGGGCCTCTTCCCATCGGGCCGGGTTATGCTGTCCCGGACCCTCAAGCGGTACTATTGGCCCCGCGGAATCCTCATGCGACCTGCGCGAATTTCGGTTTCCCTTATATCCCGCCGTTGCCCGCGGCCAACGGGCATCGCATGAGGCCTCCCGGCCTGGGGTCATGAGACTTTCACAGCGTGCAACCTCCAACACCCCGGTGCTCGGAAACGGTTCAACTGTCCGTTAATCCCCGCCTCCTGACAGCCTTCCCGTTGCGACGATACGGTCGGCTCACACAGATACGTATTACGAGGCTGATTCGAGTTCACTTGTGTTGCAGCCCGCTGTTTTGCATTTATCGTTCAAGGTAACTTAGGCCTGTAAATCGCTTCACAAACCCAACCTCCTGCTAGGCCCCCGAACGGACAATTGGGGCCAGGGGACTTTCACCCCATCAGTCTCACGCCTGTACCGGCGTGCCATCCGCATAGCGCACAAGGTGCGCTTTGGCCCAAACCGCCGGGCCACTGGTTGCATAGAAAACCTTCTCGAACCAGTGCAGATAGATATTGGCCAGAAGCGGAGAGATCACACCACCTTGCGGCGTTCCCTTATCGCTTCGGGCCATCTTCTTACCACCATCGCTATTGTCCTTCGCGATCGGTACCTTAAGCCACAGACGGATCAGCTTCAGTACCGAGCGGTCGACAATCCGCATTTGAAGGCATTTGATCAGTTTCTCGTGCGGGATCGAGTCGAAGTACCCCTTCAAGTCCGCGTCATATACCGCGGTAAACCCCTGTTTCAGGTGCTTGCGAACCTCCGACAGTGCACCATGCGCCGAACGCTTTGGACGGAACCCATACGAGCAGTCCATGAAGTCGGCTTCGAAGGTGGGCTCAAGAATCAGCAATGCAGCAGTCTGCACCACCCGATCCCGTATCGTCGGTATGCCCAGCGGACGTTGGCGGCCATCGGGTTTGGGAATATACACCCGCCTTACTGGCGAGGGCCGATATTGCTTGCGCTTGAGGCTCTCGTGGATCTCGTTGATGAAAGCCTCTTCGCCTCCAGCCGTTGCCTCGATGGTCTCGAAGGTTACACCGTCTACGCCACCGGTCCCATTATTGCTCCGGGCTATCCGGTAGGCGCTGGTCAATACGTCACGCCGATAAATCCGGTCGTACAGGGCGTAAAACCGGAACTTCGGCTCCTGCTTCGCCTTGTGGTACAGCTTCTGTCTCAAAGAAGAGAGTTTCTCCGGAAGCCGGATCGTCTTTACATGGGCAGATTGCCACACGTCGACATCGACAGATTCCCACAGCTTCAGTTGTTCCGTAATGGGCCGGTTGACCAAGCGGCACTCCTCTCGTCTGACTCTGCATGTCCAAGGCAAGGCCCCTTGGCTCCACGGGCATTACCCCGTTTCCTCGCTACTATGGGCCTCTCCGACTCCCGACGCGGCCATCGGCCGGTTATTGGTTCCCGACCGACGTTGAGGCCAGGACCGTCTCCACGTCGGGTCTCCCAGGTTCCTCGATGCGACTGTCCGAGCGCGCCCTCCCCTAGCACCCCGGGATGCCCTGCAGTTGCTCATGCTCGTTGCTTCCCTGCAGGTAGCAGGCTTCACCACGTTAGGCTGGCTGGCCACATCCAAGAGCATAACGAGGCCGAAACGGGTTCACTTGCGTTAGGGCTCACTCGTTCGCAGTCTGGAAGGATCACTTCCTTCGCTCCCCACCATCCGGTGGAGACCGGCCCGCTTCCCGTGATCGGTTACCCTGGCACGGGGGGCCGCTGCTACGTGATGAACGGGCAATTATCACGGCTGACTCCTTTCAGTCAGCAAGTCGCACCAGGCTTTGCCTGGCGCTCCTAACGTTGCATAAAATTTGAAAGATTTTCTTCACCTGATTATACGGCTTTTTGCAACACATCGAGAAAATGCATCACATCATGGCGAGTTTTCCGATTCATACTCATGGTGAGCGTTAATTCACCCTGTGGCCTGGTCAGCCGCCCTGCTCTTTGACTGATACGACGACGCAAGGTTTCCAGTTTTTCAAACTTCCAAGCTGCGGGGCGCTTGGCCAGCGCCCGTGATGCTCTATTGGCCGATGCCAGCATCTGCACCTCACGGGAAAGGTTATGGGCAATCATCCCGCACAAAGTATAGAGCTGATTACCGGCGAGCCTCCTTGAAGGCAGCACATTCAGGGCCGCATCATTCTTGGCATCGCCAAAGATGGCTTCCTGGGAGCCACGGCCATTGTGGAACAGGACAACGCTTTTGGCCGATTGGGTCTTATTGGTCACAATGGCCTTGTAGTCGAAATCAAAATCCCGGGGTTCGAACAGGCCCAGTTGAAGCATGCCTTTGCGCTGTTTTAGGTTTCTTTTGCGGATGAAGATGAATCGGTAGCGTGTTTTCCAGGACTTGGGTTTCCATGAGGCTTCGAAATAGGACCAGGCTTTATCGATCCTACGCCAGCGCTTTCGGTTTTCAACCATCTGTTTGAGCTCGGAGATTCTTTCAAAGGGCACCGAGGCGGTGAATTTTACGTGGTTAGCGTTGAAAACCGTCACGATATCCTGGCTGAAAAAGGCGGAATCCATCCGCGATTCCAATACCCCGGGATTCAGCTTGGTTTGGGCTTCGGTAATACAATGCAGCATGAATTTAGCGGCACCATTGGAATCATGAACATTTCCAGGCCGATGGTGAAGATCGAAAAACTGTCCGGTCTGGGCCACGGTACAAAACAGAGGATAATAGCTGCGGGCACCTTTTTTGGCCTTGTTGAATCCCACGGCTGTGCCCTCCAAACAGCCCTTGGTGGATTGCACCGATCCGTCAAAGTCCAATGTCAACCGAGGCAACGCTTCCCGCTGAAGTCCCTCAATGACCATGGCGCGAGATAACCGGCGTACATTTTCCACCCCATCGGGTTCCATCTGCGACAGCGCCCTTGAGATGGTGGAAACGTTGGGCAGTTTTCGCAGCCCCATTAAACGCAGCACCAGAGGGTCCTCCCGGTAATAGTCGACCTCCCGCAGCCGCCGAAATCCGATCACCAGATGGATGACCAGCAGCATGACAATCAGATGGCGGCCGTAGATCGGTGATGTCGTTAAATGCGTAAAGCACTTCTTCAAACGGTCTTTCAGCCTGATCGGCTTAAAGAGCAGTTGAAACACAAGTAAACCGGAAAAGGAGGTCAGCTGTTGATCTTCGAAACGAATCTGCGGAATTTTATGGTATTTTGCCGTGATTTGTGCTTTGCTGGATTTCACTTGCGGTGGCCTCCTGGTTGGGTAGAATTATTTAGCAGATAATCTCTTTATACCCTTAATCCATGGGCCTCCGCAAGTCTTTTACTTCTTCTTTTTTTAGTTTTTTATGCAACTACAGGGTTAAAGCTGGTTCGACTTTATCTGGAAGACGGCTACCCCGCCCCGCTGGTGGCCGAGCAGTTCGGTATCAGCGATTATAGTGTATACCGCTGGACCAGGCTGTCCCGAGAATTAGGGGAACAGGGGCTAAAAGGTCGGCAGCCTCAAAAGGGAGGCTCTAAGCTACCGGCGGCCGTCACCGAATACATCGTTAACCTAAGGACACCGCGCCAGTTATCGACCCTACCTGTGAGGGGCATGAGAACAACCGGGGTATGGAAGAGATATTGTGGCACCGCCGCGAAAGCAGGCGGAAACGGAGAAAACAAACGTCTTCCTGCAGCCTTGGGAGGCTCATGCCTACTCGAAAGCAGCGCGGCCTTCTTGTCCCGGGTCTTCGTGACGAAGCTCTCGAGGACCTCGCCCTCGTGATCGACAGCCTGCCACAGATAGCGGCGTTAGCCGTTGATCTTCACGAACATCTTGTCGAGATGCGACCTCCAGTGGCTGGACTGCATGCCCCAGATGCGGCGCTTCCGGTTCTCAGCCGCAAAGATCGGACCTAAGCGGAGCCACCAGAACCGAACCGTCTCGTGGCTGATGTTGATGCCGCACTCGTGAAGAAGATCCTCGACGTTCCGCAGCGAGAGCGGGAGCGCACCTACATCATGAACGCGAGACGGATGATCTCGGGGCTGCTGTGGAAATAGTTAGTTCCCATCCATAAATCCCCTGATTCTGGCCGCGGATTTCTATGGTGGGGAAGAAAATCATGTACTCCGAACGATGTTCAGTAAGTGAATCGTTCGTTAAAGCCAAAAACAGCAGAAAACCAGGAATTTTGGAAACAGCTATCCTGTGTATACTCCCTTTAGCCGATCTGTTGTTTACTGCTCGACAGCAGCTATGCCAACTGCTTTCGGGCAATGGTCAGAAGATTAGCCGATACCACTGTGGCCCAGACATAGCTTTTAAATGAGCGCCAGCCTTTCCAGGTGCAACGGTTTAAACCGAAGCTGCGTTTCAGCCAGGAAATACCGGCCTCGATGCCGGCACGAAACCGGCGTAGCCTTTTGTAGACGTAATGACTGCGGCACATGTCAGTTTCGGCAAGGCCGCGCTTTTTGGCAAAACATACATCCTTGATCTTTTTGGATTTGGCGATCTTAAGATTCTCCTTGGATGCGAACCCACCATCCAGGGCGGCCTTCAGCGGATAGCGGCCATATAGGCCCTGTTGGCGGTCCAGCATGGTCGCCGTCAGGCTCGTGTCGGCTGGATTGCCTTTAGCGATCAAGCAGTCCAGGATCAGATTCGAGGCCCCTCCGGTCAGACAGATTTTATGACCGTAATAGGTGTCCCGGCGGTCTTTGACAATCACGTCCGTATGGGGTTCGAACAAGGAGACGATCTTTTCGGTTGCCGGTACTTTTTCGCCCTTGATGACCCGCCGTTCGGCTTGATCGATCACCTGTTCGGTTAGCTGGACAAAGGTCTCTAATTCCAGTCTCAATCCTATGGCCGTTGGACTAACCACAGCAGATAACCGCTGCTTGGCGCTGTGTGCGTAGCCAAGACTCTTTTTGCTGACCTTGATAAGATCCTTATAGCGGGGTTTGCGCTGTTTATCATTCTTGGCATACTGGATCGCCAGCATTCTTTTTTTGGCCCTGCGGGTGTGATCCTGAAAAATGATTTTGGAACCTAACATGTCCTTGGCGCAATTGAGCAGGCGGGCCAAAACCCGCACGGCATCATATAGCAGGGTTGAGTCCGAAGGCGGATGGATATTGCTCTCGACCACCGTGCAGTCGATGCGGACTTCACGGCCCTTTTCGATCTTTTGCTCTCCGGCGTAGCCGATAATTTCGCTATGGATGGCGCGCCAAGTGTCATCGCTGATCGCCTTGATGTTGTTGTTCAGGGCCGATTTCTTATAACCCTTGTCAGCGATGCCGATTTGGCAAAAGCGCCGGATACTCTGGGAATCGACGATATGGAAGGCCAATTCTTGATAAGACAAACCGAACAAGGTCTTTACAATGGCTGCCCGAAGCACCTGATCGGCACTCATGCCGTTAGCACCGCTGGAGTTGTCTGTGCAGCGATGGCTTCCCAGATCTTGCAGTACAAGTTCACAGATGATAGGCTTGCTGGAAATGATGCGACTGATGGCCTCCAACTCTTGGGCTTGGGGGTGATCAATCTCGGCAGGCATCAGGGGCATCTGTGGTTCCCATTTTTTGCGCATTTTGCGGCTGGCTCCTTTTCTGTTTTCGTAGTTATAACGGCTTGTTGTCGCTTTCCCTTATACTACAGATAAAGAAAAATTGCTACTGCAAAATGCGCATTTTTTATTTATTTCGGGTAGTTATTCCCGTGGATGGACACTAGTTAAAGGGGTCGCGTTTCGTCATGGCCGGAGGCTACGAGGTCGCCCTGCCCTTCTCAAACGGATTCCTTATGACAGCGCCAACCAAGTTCCTCTGAAAAGACCAGGATGCGGGCACGAAGGTGCAGTTGGGACAACGCTTACCTTCAGTCGATGCAGTCACCTTTGCTCGCTATCTTGGCCCACACGGTTGGGTGAAAGCCCCAACAACTCACAGGCGTTACCACCGAGTATCCGCCAGGTGTCCTCCTCGCTCAGGCCTGGGACTGAGCAGATCAGGCCAATCGGATCAGTCTCTCCCATGTCAAAGGGATGGTCTGTGCCCATTAATATTTTCTCCGGGCCGAACTTCTTTACAAGACACGCCAACTGCTCAGGATCAAAGACAACGGTATCGAACCAAAAGCGATTTAGATAGCTCGACGGAAGGTGTTTACATCCCCGACAGTCATCTCGAACCCGCCACGCATGATCCATTCGTCCTGAGTAGCTGGCAAGATAGCCGCCTCCGTGAGCGACACAAATCTTTAGGCCGAAAAATCGATCAAGAACTCCACCAAAGATCAGATGGCTGAGTGCCACCGTGGACTCCAAAGGGTTGCCAATCACATTGTTGAAATAATGCTGTATCATCCGCTCACCATGCGAAAATCCAAGCGGATGCAAGAAAACAAGAATGCCGAGTTCCTCGGCCTTTTTAAGTATTGGAAAGAATTGCGGCTGGGAAAGCTCAGCGCCCATCACGTTTGTAGATATCTCGATTCCCTTTAGTCCTAATTCGTTCACGGCACGGCGCATCTCCAAAACTGCAAGTTCTGGCGCTTGCATTGGCAGCGTAGCCAACCCTGCAAAACGATCGGGATGCAACGCTACCGCTTCAGCTATGCGATTGTTTATGATCTGTGAAGTCTCGCGACCAAGATCAGGATCTGCCCAATAGTAGTATTGTGGAGGTGCCGGTGAAAGGACCTGCATATCGATCCCCATCCGATCCATATCCTCCAGTTTTGCCTCGACCGTGGAGAGGCGCGGCTTAAGAGTCGGAGCCTGCGCATGGTTGACGCGAGCTGCCTCCGGAGAAGTGTAACGGCTGTTTGCATCAAGCGCCGGGTCGAAATAGGGTTGAGCAAGCGTTGCCGCATCTGGAACGCTCATATGACAATGAATGTCTACCTTGATGCGAGACGTCTGCCCCCGCTTCACCAACTGGGTTGACGGTGCCGAGCTTTCATCGCAGCGGTAAATCGACGGTTCGTCCCGTTCCATGCGGATATGCTCTCTTGCCTAAATTGAAACTAGTTCATTCATGCCAACCCACCGCTCCTCCGTTGCACTGGTTGACATCGCCAGCGCGAGCGCCACATCGCGCAGACCGTCCGAGAGATCTGCCGCTTTGGGAGTCCCCGCAACCACGTGTCGGATGAAGGCCTCCCAGCCCTTTCTGTATCCATTCGCGAACGGAAGCGTTTCCGGCATGTCCAGCCAGTCTCTCAGGTAGTCCACGTCAAGGTCTACGTTGGGATCGAATCGCGCCTTGGGAGTTCCTGCAGCAGGCTGTATGCGGCATCGGTGAAGGCCGGCCACTGCCGATCCGGACATCCCGTCGACCTGGAAGGTAAGCAGGTCGGAGCGGGCTACGCGCGTCGCCCAAGAACTGGTGATAACTCCTACTGCTCCGCTCTGAAGCTCAACGATCGCAGCTGTAGAGTCATCGACATCGACCCTGAATGGTCTGCCATGCTCGTCAACCCGCTCTTCAACGGCCGTCCAGCCTTTTGAAACGACACGGCGGATAGGACCGAGTATGCCTTCTATGATGTATCGCCAATGCGGCGACATATCGAGCATGAGTCCACCACCGTCGACCTTCCTATAGTTCCAACTCGGCCTCTGCATCGGCGTTGAACCGTGTCCAGAGAATATCCAATATCCGAAGTCGAGGCGGAAGCCGACGACCCTCCCGAACAATCCACCTTCGTGAGCTTGTCGCAATTTGACCAAGCCTGGAAGAAACAACTTGTCCTCAACGACCCCGTGTTTCCGTCCAAGCTTCGTGGCGAGCTCAAGCAACTTCTTTCCCTCGTCGAGATTGGTCACTACGGGCTTTTCGGCGTAGACGTCCTTGCCTGCATTTAGAGCTGCCCTCAACAGCTCCGTTCTCTTACTGGTAATGCCCGCATCAAAGAAGATTTCGAACCCGCCGTCTGCAAGCGCAGCATTCAGATCCGTCGTTGTTTCTTCAAACCCGAATGTCTTGGCGACGTCCTCCAGACGACCTGCATCGCGGCCAACGAGCAAGAGATGAGGCACCACTCGATCATTGCCGACGCTAATGCCACCCTCACGTATTATGGGAACAAGCGCAGCCGGAAGGTGCTGACGGTTGCAAATTCCACTCGTCGCGCCGTTTACAATGATGCCGACCGTCCGTGTTGCCATCTTGGTGTCCTCCCCGGAGAAATTACGTCGCCTTTGTTGAAGCGTAGAGATCCCCGGCAACAAACATGTCGGCTGCGTCCTCAAGTGCCATAAAAGCTGCGCCAAGCCCTTCGAGCCGGTCGATCAAGGCATCCAGCATTAGCATCCGATGTCCACGACCAATTACGTAGGGGTGGAACGTATACGTCAGAATGCCCCAATCGCTTGATCGGCGCATGTATTCGAAGTCGGCAACGAAGTTCTCCAAAACGGAATTTGCGTTCCGTAGACCCGGCATCAGGAAGTCGCCTGTTCTGAGGAATTCGAAGTGTGGGTGGTCGTCGAGAGACCACGATATGGGCATCTCTAGAAGACCCGAAGTCTCACCGAATTCAATTGGCTCATCGGCAGATATGACGTCGCCTCGGCGTGCGTAGTAGGGCGTAAAGTCATCACCCATCAAACTAGAATCGTAATCTATGCCGTGTTTCAATAAGAGGTCGATGGTGACCGGACTAAGATCCCATGCGGGGGAACGATATCCTCTTGGTGCCCGCCCCGTAACGCGCCGAATTGAAGCGATGGCTCGAACCATCTCTGCCTCTTCCAGTTCGGGCGACAAAGATGCCGGTACGACATGCGAGTAGCCATGATGAGCGATCTCGTGACCCGCCTCGACTATGCGAGAAACGTCAGCTTCGTGGGTATCGATCACGACGCCTGGAACGAACCAAGTCGAACGGATCATCTTGCTCTTCAAGAGGTCGAGTATGCGCTTGGCACCCACCAGTCCGAATTCACCACGGGAGATCGGTGTAGGTGTCGTCAAACCACGGGCCGCAAAGCCGGACCAGGCGTCGAAGTCGAATGTGAGGCAGGCGACGTGCTTCACGCGGTAGCCTCCAGCGAGGTTCTCACCTCATCAAGTGCCAGCTGAACGTAGTCTGTATCGCAGGGTGTGCCTTCGGCGAGCCACATGGTGCGTGCATTGAGATCAAGTATCACGCTGGCCAAGGTCATGGTCTGCCGGACAGCGGGCTGTGTACTATCCGAATGGCGACAAAGGCCGTGAGGGAAACCAGTATGATCCGCAAGCGCCGCCTTGATCGCCTTGTTGTCGATCCTTCCCGCATGGCTATGTAGAAGCCTCGACAATCGCGCGGAGCGAAAAAGCGTGCTGGGGCTGATCCGCTCCATTTGCGACGGGCCGTGCCGTGGATCGACGAAGTGGTTCGAGTGGGTGATTATGCCCTCAGCGTCGGGATGAAGTGGCACCACCGCATCGGGACTGGTCTCGAGATCAATCACTTCGCCGGTAGCGCAACCAATCATGAAGTTCGCTGATGCCGTGCGCCTAGTAGCCACGATAGGGCGCATGGCGTCATGTAATGTCGGAGCGTCGAGTACTTCCCGGCAGCGTACGTGGAATGGCTTCTCATACGGATGGCGCCCATCGTTTTCCGCAGCGAGCCCGTTCTCTACAAGCCCTATGCCAGCCGAGTTAACCCCCATTTTGCCACCAACGATACCGGCTTCCGTGAGGGCTATGAACGACGGCTTCTCTGTACGATGCAGGCACATCACAAGACAGTGGCCTCGGATTGCTGAGATCCAGTCCCAATTCTGCACAAGCCGCGTATGTCCGTCGGCACAGGCCTCGGGAAGAAGGCCGGCGACGGTACAGCCCTCCGCTTCGCAAGCTGGGCCATCGGGTTGACGAGCCTCCTTGCCGAAAAGGGTAAACGCAATCTCGTACCGAGCATTGAGGACTGCAAGTTCGGCCCTCGAGCGCCCCGCCGCATTGGCAATTGCTCGCATCTCTGCCCCGTATTCCGGGGCCGCTTGTGCGATTGCCGTGTCCCACTGTTCACCTTCGGCAAGTGCAGCCTCAGGAGCGAGTCCGCTGGTCTCAAAGCGGGCCAAATAGACCTCTATGTTGTGCGCTATCGAGGTACCGAAGTGTTCGCCGTGCTTGCGGCCGCGCGCTTCAGGGTCATCCCCAACGAGGTCGAGGACCCGGATAGAACGAGAGAAATCGGTCAAGGTATTCACTCCAGGTTAAGTGGAGGTAGCGCGCCGAAGTGACGCTCGGTGCTACCGCCAGAAGATCAGCTTGCGGTCGAGCCATTCCAACAGGAAAAAGCCGCCGGCTCCAAACGTGGCAAGTACCACGATAACCGAGAACACACGGTCGATGCGCAGCTGGAAGTTGTAGAGGTTCAGAAGATATCCGAGACCCTGTGAAGCTCCGATGAACTCGCCGACGATAGCCCCGATCACAGCAAAGACAAACGCGGTGCGAATTCCCGCGAAGATGATCGGCAAAGCGTGAGGGAAGGAGACGCGGAAGAATGTCTGCATGCGCGTCGCGCGGATCGACCGCATCAGCATCTTTGAATCCTCTGGGACCGATTCCAGGCCGACTATCGTATTGATGAGCACCGGGAAGAAAGAGATGACGGTCGCCATCACGATCTTTGATTCCATCCCAAAGCCGAACCATGCGACGAAGAGCGGCGCTAAGACCACTTTAGGCGTGGCTTGAATAGCAACGACGAAGGGGTAAAGCGTCGCTTTCACCGCCTTTGACAGCGCAAGGGAAGTGCCAAGGGTCAGTCCAATCGTCACTCCGCACACAAACCCGACGATGATCTCGGTAAAGGTGGTCATGAAGTGCTTTAGGAAGAACGGCTGGCTGACGAGGCCAACAAAGGCGCTCGTAACCGCTGAGAACCGGGGAAGCAGGATCTCGTTCACGAGACCGAGCCGAGGCACCGCCTCCCAAAGACAAAGGAGCACAATCAGAATGACGAGGGTGTAGACTCGATACTTCGCGTCGGGATTTCGGGCCTTGGAGGGCGTCTTCTTCGCTGCGCGGACGTCTTCCTTGCTTTCACTCAGTGTGCTCATGGCTTCGTCCCAATATGCTGCGGATTTCAAACACGAGATCTGTGAATCGTGGCATCTGCATCGTCTCGATGACTCGGGGCCGAGGTAAGTTGACATCGATAAGCCCCGCGACCCTGCCTGGTCGCGGTGTCATAACCACCACCCGATCTGACATGAAGACTGCCTCGGAGATGTTGTGAGTGACGAACAGTACCGTGATCCCCACCTCACTCGCAATGCGCATCAGCTCAAGGTTCATGGCCTCGCGGGTGAACTCATCAAGCGCCCCGAAAGGCTCGTCCATCAGCAGAAGTTCTGGCTCATAGGTTAGAACACGAGCAAGTGCCGCGCGCTGCTGCATTCCGCCGGAGAGTTGCTTCGGATAGGCGTTGATGAACTCGCCAAGGCCGACCATCCTCAGGACTTCTTGCGTCTTTGCGCGGACTCTCTCCATGTCCATCTTATGAATTTGCGCCGGTAGGAGGACATTCTGCTCAATTGTCCGCCACGGGAAAAGCACAGGCGTCTGGAACATGAAGCCCGCTACCGCTGGCGGCTCAGTTACCGGTGCTCCTGCGACATGAACGCTTCCACTCGTCGGCTCGAGAAGTCCGGCGATGAGATTGAGAAGGGTCGATTTACCGCAACCGCTGCGACCGACGAACGACACAAACCCCCCACGGCCTACGGCAACATCAACCCCATCAAGAGCAACGACCGTCTCTTCATCGAGGGGGAAGGACTTCGAGAGTTGACGCGCCTCGACGATGGGAGGAGCGGCGTGCCGCTCCGTCTCAAAGGATTCGGCATCTGGACGCACGGTCACTGTTTCTTGCGAGGGCGCGCAGCCGCGTCCTTGTCGAACTCGTTTGCGCCGGCGATGAGGGAGTCGTCGAGAATGGTCTCGATGTCGATGTCCTTCAAGAGCGCGCCTTCTTCCTCGGAGCCCTGTCGCATGAAGTCGTGGTAGGCCTGAATGCCGGGCCGATACGGGGCGCCGATGGGAGTGTCGGCAGGCATGTCATGAGGGCGCTCGCGAATGGTAAACGCTGCTTCCCAAGAAGCCTTTGATAGCTTGGGCTCTTCCAACTGCTCAGGCCGCAGCTGCTTCGCGAGCTCGAACGCTTCCTCGCGATTATTCTCCACATAAACGATGGCACGCGCCATTGCCCGGGCAATGCCCTGGAACATCTCCCGTTCCTTTTGAAGCCGATCCGCGCGAGCGACCAAGCTGTTGCCTGGGAAGTTTTCCACCGACTTCGGCATGATGATGTTCATGGGGATTCCGGCGGCGCGAATGGCAGCGACGTCGAAAATGTTGGAGGAATAAGCGTGGACTTGCCCGGTCTGCAGCGCATTGACCGTGAGCGCCGATCCTTCGCCAACAGGGATCAGCTGAACATCCTCGCCCTCGGTGAGGCCGGCTTCTCGCAGAACAGCTCGGACGATCGGGACTTCTCCGCCGGAGAGTTCGGAGACCCCGACTGCCTTGCCGTCCAGATCCTCCACGGTTTTAATGCCGGAGTCGGCTGGCGTGGCGAGGGTAAAGACGCTCTTGTACTGCCATGAAAGGTACACATCCAGGTCGTGGCCTTGGACAATGCCATTGAAGACAGCGCCCCATGCAGGCGAGCCCGTATCGACGTTGCCAGCGATGATTTGTTGCACAAGCGCGCTTGATCCAGCCAAGAATTCAAAGCTGACATCAAGCCCCTCATCCTCGAAGTATCCGTACTCCTTTGCGACGTGATAGGGGATCTGCTGGACTATCGAGTCAATTGAGAACCCCATCGTCACCGGTTTGAGGTCCTTCGCAAGAGATGCGGTGCCGAGCATAGCCGCCGCGATGAACAATACTGTGGCAATCCAGATTTTTAGCTTCATCTTAGATCTCCTTCTCCACTGTTGACGCGGCCTTCGACTTGCGGACTAGCTCGCAATGCGGGCTGTGCGCTTCGGCATAGTAGCGGCCGCGGCTACCTCACCGACACCTTCAGCGCTCGCACGCCTGTCCATCTCCACGAAATGACGGACAGCAGCGAGACCATGGGCAGAATGCTCCACGAAGATTGCGCGCAACGCAGCTTCGTTGCGCTCGGCGATGCAGCGAACAATCTGTTCATGCTGAGCCATCGAAGTTTCGACGTGCACGTTGAACATTCGATACACGGCTCTCCCGCGCTAAGCCCTACCCCACAAGCTATCGATAAGCTTGACCAGCGTTCCGTTGGGGAAGTGCGCAAGGATCGTCCGATGGAATTCCCTGTTCAATCGACCGTATTCGACGCTGCTGCCGCCGTCAGCGGCGGTGAGAAGGCGCTCCAGCAGAGCCCAAAGATTGCGAACGGTCTCCGCCGCGATCATCCGAACTGCAGCAACGGTCGCCTCTGGTTCCAGAAGGCTGCGCGTCTCCGTCAACTCGATCGATTCATCTCCCTCAAGCGCGCTGACGCAGGCGCCGCCGTGGGGAACATTCGTAACAAGTCCCTTTGACGCCAGCGTTCGCAGCGCCTCCCGCACCGGGATGTCCGAGCAATCGAAGTCGTTTTCGATAGGATCTTGCTTTCGCCGTACATGATTCTAAAAGGAAAAAAAGTTGTATGTCAATAGCCAATGTGTCACAAGGTATGGTATCGGTGAAATTCGACGAAATAGACTATCATGACCGTTTGCCTTTCACAACGGTCAAATCCTGATCATTTTTCAAAAGTAGAAGTAAAAACAGGTATTTTTAACGCAGAACAACTGTTGGGCACGATCTGTGAAATCGCCCCTTACTGGAGCTGGTAATCGACAGGCGGCAGCTGGGAATAAGTGTAATCGTAAGTGAATTCCGAGTCGGCAATGGGCTGGATATTCATCGTTTCGGGTAGCGGCGGGTCGTGGTTGCGGGTGTCCCACAGCCTTAACAGGCTGTTGATAAACTCTATTTTTTCTTGAGAAATTCTTCTATTCATTTATACTGCCATTATCATCTAACACAATGTATTTATAAAGGATTATGATGAGAAGCAGCCAAAAAAACAAGAATCGTTATTCAGCTACATTTCGATGGGGCAGCGGGTTCCGGACAATCCTCCGTTGCGGGATATCAGAAAAATGGTCGATCGGGCATTGACGCAAATGCATGACACCTTTGCCAAGCTATATTCCCATACCGGACGGCCCTCTATTCCACCGGAGTACCTGCTTCTGACCTGGTTGCTGCAAGTCTTTTTCACGATTCGTAGTGAACGGCTGCTAATGGAACAGCTTGATTACAATCTGCTGTATCGCTGGTTTGTCGGCTTGTCCATGGATGACGCCGTTTGGGACCATTCCGTATTCTCCAAGAATCGGGATCGGCTGCTCAACATCGGAACCGCTTGCGCATTTTTCAGTTCCATCCGAAATCCGGCAAAGGGAAAAGCTCTGATCAGCGATGAGCATTTCACGGTCGACGGGACCTTGTTGGAAGCCTGGGCTTCCATGAAAAGCTTTCGCCCCAAAGATGGCGATAGCTCCGGTGATCCCGGGGGCCGCAATCCAACCGTTGATTTTACCAATCAGAAACGGACCAACAATACGCATGCGTCCACGACCGATCCGGATGCCCGGCTATACAAAAAGGGCAAGGGCGCGCAGGCCAAGCTTTGCTATATGGGCCATGCGTTGATGGAGAACCGCAACGGTCTGGTAGTCGATACCCGTGTTACCACCGCCAACGGCACGGCGGAAAGGCAAGCGGCTGTGGACATGATCAAAGATGTTCCGGGAAGTCATCACATTACCGTGGGTGCCGACAAAGAATACGACACCGCCGATTTTGTGACCCAATGCCGCTGGTGGCATGCCACCGCGCATGTAGCCCAAAGGAAACATGGCTCCGGCATAGACGGGCGAACCACCCGCCACGAGGGATACCGCATCAGCCTGAAAGTCCGCAAACGGGTGGAAGAGGTTTTCGGCTGGCTCAAGACCATCGGATGCCTCGGCAAACTGCGTCTCCGGGGCCGTGAGCGAGTTGATGCAGTCTTTACCCTGGCAACCGCCGCTTACAACCTAATCCGGATACGGAACCTGACGGCAACCAGCTAAAGCAGATGATCCATGGCGCCAATTTTCCTGGGAAATGGCCTCAGATCAGGCCAAAACATATAGTCTAACGGCAGGATTTCCCGAACAACGATCCGATGTCTTTTGTCAAAGAACGATTCCAATTCAATTTTGGTTAAAATACGACTTAATCGCTATAGTTTTTCAACAGCCTGTTAAACAAGATAAGACCCAGCTGAAGATATCATGGAAGCCTTTAAAATATCTGAAAAATCACTACTCTGGTGATATATAGAGATTATTCCAGGAATACCAGATTCGTCAAAATTTATGATAACATACTAAAATCACATCCAATGTTCAATTTCAGATTTCATACTAAAATCACATAGTATGTTAAATTACAGATTTCAATTGAAATCAGAATTTTTACTTAGCGGCAAAATAGTGTGATTTCATACCAGTATCCCAGAATGGGCCTACTTACAGATCAATTATAATCATCTTTCCACATCGTAACATAAAATTTTACCCAAAATCATGCCTTCCAACAAGGGAAAAAATACTGATATTCCTGAATCTTAGTGGAGGTTGAGGTTTCTGATAAATGACACTTAGATTTCGGTCATTTTGAGACATATTGATACGACCCAAACATCCAAACGTAATGAAATGACAGCTAACACGGCCTGGATACCATAAAATTGCCCTGGCTTTAGGTAGACAATTTCAAGTTGGAAGCCCGGCACAAAGCCCCCCCCTGTTTCTATTCCATTACAATCAAAGTTTAAAACGACGTCGGGAGTCTGGGATAATTTTATCGGCAAACATTATGATAACGACGATGCCCAGGCGCTTCATGCCCTGCACTTGGGGCTATGTGTCAAAATCGAGCAGGGTAGTATCTGGCTGGACCGGGCGGTGACCATTTTTGAAAGCGCCTATAAAAAGCTGGTTGAAAAATGGCCACAAGAAGCACTGTCACCACCTAAAAGCGGCACGACGCATTAGTTTCGCCGGCCTACTTGTCCGCCTTGGACGGCCGCACAAGGGAGGCCCCTCCGCAGCCTAACAAATAATCCGTGGTACAGCGCAGGGCATCGGCCAGTTTCACGATCACGTCCGTGGTGGTGTGGTAGCCCTTTTCCAGTTTGACGATTTGATGCACGGACAGGCCCGAGCGCTCGGCTACCTGGGAGATATCGAGCCCCAGATCCTCCCTCCAGTTTTTGATCCTTTTAGCCATCTGCAGATCCGGATCCCGAGGTATCCGGATCAACCCTCCACCGATGGTGTTACCGTTAAGTGGCTTTCCGGTTGTCCGGTCAAAGGGAACATGCTCGTAAGAATCTTTGTAGAACTCTCCTCCCCATAAATAATAGTCCAGGGATTTTCCGGTGGCCACGGAGACCGCGATGATATAATTCAGCGACGGGTTGATGCGGGATTTTTTGCTGTGGATATTGGAAACCACATTGATTTTGACCCCGACCTTTTCAGCCCAGGCTCCGCGGGAATAGCCCTCCATCTCTTTTGCAATCCGCTCTTTGACTGCCTTGAAATCGATCTCGAAATTTAATTTTTTCATGATCATTGTATTTTTTTCCTTGACAGCTAAATAAATGTGATTTTATACTCAGTTAGTAGTTCCCGCTGAACCTTCTCATGTTCCCCGTTAACGCTCCAATATCTTTATTGATTCTATAATATACATTGGTTTGTATTTCAAGTACGATATCCATATTAAGTGAAATTAATTGCATAATGAAACTAATTGCATAGTGAAACTAGTTTCACGATATCATGAATACTTGGACTGCGCCCTTGAAACCATGGAATCAAACATGAATTTGAAAAACGGTCAGGCCGCCATCGAGGCCTTACAAGCACTGGGATTCACCATCGAAGAGATCCGTCCCATTATTCCGAAGCTGATCGGCATTTCGTTAGCCTGGATCGCCGACCAGGTGGGCATGAGCCGGCCCACGGTGACCCGCACCATTTCGGGAAACTACGATTACGGCCACCCCTTGGTGCTTCAGGGAATCGCCAAGGCCCTGAACATTCCGGTGGAGGTGCTGTTTCCCGATAAATTCACGGAGCAAAAAAACATGAACCCGGGAAGCGACCATGGATTTAATCGATGAACTTAAAGATGAATTCGGGCGATCCCTTACCGCCAGGGAATTGGCTCAGCTTTTGCGCATCGATCCCCGCACGGTCAATCGGCACGCCCACCGCTGGGGTGGTATTGAAGTATCCCCCCATCGCTATCGATTTTTTGAAAAATCGATCCGAAGGATTCTAAAAAATGGCTACCATCATCGTCAAGCGGGGCAAAAAGCGTTACATCAGCCAGATCATGGTCAACGGAGTCAAAAAGTCCAAGCTGTGGCCCGACGACACCATGAAGTCCAAACGCGCCGCCATGCAGTGGGAGCTCGACATCCGAAAAAGGCTCGAACAAGAGTCGACCGCCACCAGATGTTTGTCCATGGTGGTGTGGATCGATGAGTACCTGGATGAGGTTACGTCCCGTTATTCGAAAAAGACCTACGATGAGAAACGAAAGGCGTTTTCCAGATTTATCGAACACACGGGGTATACCATGGAAACCCCGGTGGATGAAATTTCACGGGAGAAGGTGCGTAAATTTTTCCGGCATATGTCCAAAACCATCAGCGGCCATGCCGCCAACAAGGCCCGCAAGAACCTGGGGGCTGCCTGGCGCTGGGGGGAACGAAATATTCGCGGTTGGCCCCATATGCCCAACCACTTTTTAACCAGCGAGCGGTTCAAGGAGGAGAAACAACAGCGCTATGTTCCCCCGGAAGAAGATTTTCGGAAAGTACTTTCCCTATGCCAAGGACAGGATCGGGTGATGCTCCTGGCTTTTTTCCACCTGGGCGCCCGGAGAAACGAGCTTTTTCGGCTCAAATGGTCTGGGGTCGATTTTACCCGGGAGCAGGTCTATCTGCAGACCCGCAAGCGAGACGGGGGGCTGGAAGGGGACTGGATTCCCATGACCGAGCAGCTTTGTGAAGAACTTGAGGCCTGGAAAAAGGAACGCGACGCCATGGTGGGCATGGACACCGAGCATGTGTTTATCTGTCTGTCGGATACGGCCTTTTGCGATGATTACTATGGCCAGCCGTTTCTGAAACGACAGCATTTCATGAAAAAGCTGTGTGCCGCGGCCGGGATCAAACCTTTTGGATTTCACTCCATCCGCCATCTGTTTGCATCCCGGTTGTGGCGCAAGGGGGTATCCCTGGGACACATCCAGCAGCTGCTGCGCCATCAGAGTCCCCGCACCACCGAGCGCTATCTGAAATCCCTGGGGCTGGAGACGGTTCGAAAGTCGCTGCGAATGTCATTTAATCCATCTGGAGATCAGGATGGGGAGGCACCGGTTAAGGACTGAATAGAATGGCCAAGGGAACAAAATTCATGAGCCTGGCATTTATGTCCGAAATTTATGTCCCGAGGGGGCTCGTGAATTGAATGATTGGA
The DNA here is from genome assembly GCA_963713755.1 of uncultured delta proteobacterium. Classification (GTDB taxonomy): domain Bacteria; phylum Desulfobacterota; class Desulfobacteria; order Desulfobacterales; family CAVQMW01; genus CAVQMW01. The sequence continues at coordinate 39,320 of CAVQMW010000001.1, forward strand.
TGGAATTTTGGCAACCGCACCAAAAATAAAAAGGAGGGTCAAAAATGTTAGGTCTTAAACGAAAAAACCGCTCTCCGGAAACTAATTCTGGGAGCGATTTTATGTCCACAATTTATGTCCAGGGGAATTATTTTTTCTTGGAATACTGTAACCCCTTGATTTAATTTGGCGTCCCCAAGGGGATTCGAACCCCTGTTGCCGGCGTGAAAGGGGTACCACACCGCCCCCTATTACAGTGATTTCAGCAAGTTACGCCCCGCATAGCAGTCACCAAAGCACATCATTTGCATGTGAAAATTGTGACACGCGTTGTGACGGAGCAAACCCAAAAAATAAGTCTCACCCGGGCAATCAAATCACCTGATGGCCCGCCTGCTAGCCGGTTTCCTGCCCCCGATACATATTCCTCTCAATTTCGATTCCATCCCAAGCTACAACTTTCCTTTCTCAATTGCACCCCCCATGAACCCCGCGCACACTCCCCTCCCTTAGCCTAAATTCTCTTACCGATTGCAACAAAAGTTACAAGTTCCCCATCTCATAGCTTGAGGAATTTTCCATGGATGCTGCCAGCTACATCGACAACCCAACCGACGTCCCCATTCCCGACATCAATCCGGTCTGCAGCCACATGCTCAACTGCCGGATCACCGGCAACATCACCCCCATCAGCTGGTACCGCTGCATCTTAACTAAATCTGGTAAGCCCGACGTGGTGGCCATCACTTTGTTGTCCGACATCATCTACTGGTACATGCCCATCATGACCCGGGACGAGCACAGCGGGGATGTCATCGGCATCAAACAAAAATTCAAGGCCGACAAACTTCAAAAAACCTACCAGGAGTATGCTGACATTTTCGGCTTTTCCAAATCTCAGATCAAAGCCGCCATGGACAATCTCTGCGGCCAAAATCTGATTACCCGGGAGTTTCGCCACCTGAAAACCCCCAGCTGTCTGCCCCTGAACAATGTGATGTTCATCGAGCCCAATTTGGATAATATCGTCAAAATCTCCAATAAAATCAGATCCCCCCAAAAAGTAGGGGGTTACCCCCCTAAAAAGTTGGGGGATACCCCCCCTAAAAAAGAGGGGGGTACCCCTCCAAAAAATGGGGGGACGAATACAGATAAACCACATACACAAATCACAACAACCACCACAACAACAGCAGCGGCGGTCGTAGATAAGAAAAAATCAATACCCGCAGGCCTCCGACAGGGCATCCCCGACCCCTACCGCACCCATCGGGATGTGATCCGAACCATAGAAGCGTTTTTATCCACCCACGGTACGACCTATGTGACCACCGAACTCGACTACGCTGCAGAAAAATCCACCAAACAGGGCGGCTTTCCAGCCTTCCTTAAACGCGCCCTGGCCAGCAGCTGGGGTACCGAGGCTGCAGCAGTCCAGCAGGCCGAGGATGAAAAACGCATTGAGGAGCAAAAGGTCCGGGAACGCCAGGCCCAGGCCGAGGCCGAAGAAATCAGAAACCAGCAAGCCCGCATCGAACGCCTCAATCGGGAGTTGGCTGAAAAAATCGATGCCACCATCCAGACCCTGCCGGCGGATCAACTGGCCCGGATCAAATCCCAGGCCCAGAATGAAGCCCGACAAAAAGTCTCCCTGCCGCCCAACTTCAAAGCCGAGATAGAAACCGCCGCACGTAAAAAACTGGCCGAACTTTCTGACGAAGAAAAAGCCCGTATCCGGGATAGCGCCTTGGAAATCGTCCATACCGCCTTGGGTGGAATTGTCTCCCCCGACAGCCCCGGCTTTATACAGGCCGTAGAAAACCATAGCCTCAAGATCGTCCGGCAGCGCTATCCGAACCTGGTCACCCTGCCGGACCGCTACCAGGAGCGCCTGGAGCAAAAAACCGACCGGATCTTTCGGCGCTTGATTGTCAAAGAGTATCGACTCTTAGAACCTCAACCCCAGAACCCAGTATTGCCAATTCCCGGCAAAGGAGAAAAAGATGATCAAAAAAATTAAGCTCTGGCTGACCTGGATCGCCTTCAGTCCCATGGTACTGCCCGCTATAGCTTTCGCAGGCGGCACCGGTATGCCCTACGAAACCCCCATGAACTCCATCGTGGATTCATTGAGCGGGCCGGTATTACGGGCCATCATCATCCTGGCCATCATCGCTGCCGGGGCTTCCTTGGCCATCGGTTTTGGGGGCGGCATTTTTCGCAGGATCGCCGGAGTGGTCTTCGGCCTGGCCCTGGCCGCGGCCGCCGTCTCCTGGGGGCCGGGTTTTTTCGGATTTGGCGGCGGAGTATTGATCTGATGGAGCTGGAACGCACGCCTTTGTTCACCGGCCCCATCCGGCGGCTGGCCTTCGCCGGGATCCCCTATTCCGGGGCCGTGCTCTACTGGACCCTGGCCTTGGCGGTGATCCTGGGCTTTCAAAACCTGTGGTTGGTGCCCCTGGCCGGAGCAGGCCATATGGCCCTGGTGTCCATCTACAAGATCGACGAGTACATGCTGGATGTGATCATCGAACATATCCATGATGAGGAGTATCTGCATCCGTAACAAATGTTACACCCTTTGAGATGCAACAAAAGTTACATCCGGCCTGCGTAACAAAAGTTACAGCCCGAAGCACTCAACAGGCGCACGTAACAAAAGTTACAAACTGAAAATCATGTTCAACTTGAAGGAATATAAAAATCCCCAACGCCTGGAAGACCGCCTGCCCTGGGCCGTGATGCCCGAACCGGGCCTGGTGGTGGGCAAGACCGGAACCTTGTCGCGCACCATCGAGTACCGGGGCAACGATCTCTACTCGGCCACGGCCGAAGAGATCACCACCCAGGCCACCCAGGAGAATCATGCTTTACGACAGCTGCCCGGAGATTGGGCGCTCTTTTACGAAATGCAGCGCCGACAGGCCGCCCCCTATCGCGTCACTCCCACTCCCTATGACGCCCTGAATGCTATCGAAGCCGAACGCGCCGCCCAGTTCCGCCAACAGAACCTGGCCAACCGCTACTATATCACCCTGGTCTTTCAACCCCCGGCAGAGCGCCAGACCCGCCTTTTATCCAGCCTCTATGATCGCAGCGCCACCGAATCCGGAGATTATCTGCGCCACTATGAGACCTTTGAAACCCACATCCAGCGCTTTGTGAGCAATATCGCCCGCATCTATCCCTTGGTGCGGCTTTTGGACGCCGATCAAACCTTGACCTACCTGCACAGCACCATCTCCACCAAGCACCACCCGGTGGTCACCCCGGAGAACACCTGCTACCTGGCCCATCAACTCAGCGACCAGCCTCTCTCCGCCGGCCTGACCCCCAAGCTGGGGGAGAACTATCTGGGTATCATCGCCATCAAGGGCTTTCCCCGGGCCACCTATCCCCAAATGCTCTACGATTTAAGCCGCCTGCCCTTTGAGCTGCGCTGGATGACGAGGTTTATCACCCTGGATAAAATCCAGGCGACAAAAGCCCTGGCTGGGTACGAACGCAAATGGCTGGCCAAACGCAAGTCCATTGTCCAGCTAGTCCAGGAGGTGCTCACCAAGCAGGCCACCGAACGCTACGCCAACCAGGATGCCGAAGCCTATGCCGATGACTGCCAGAGCCTGGGTCAACTGGTCACCGCAGGGGATGTGATCGCCGGGCTGATGACCGCCAATGTGGTGGTCTGGGATGAGGACCTGACCCGTCTCAACGAAAAAAAACGCGAGATCGAATCCAGCTTTGCCGCCCAGGGCTTTGTCACCGTGGATGAGACCTACAATGGGGTTCAGGCCTGGTTCAGCACCATCCCCGGTCATGTCTGGTCCAATGTGCGCCGGCCCATCCTCTCCAGTCTGCACACCACCCATCTCTTACCCACGGCCGCCGTCTTTACCGGCCGTACCTGGAACGAGCACTTTAATGCCCCGCCCCTGTTCTGGGCCCGGGCCGAAGACGGCAGCGCCTTTAAGTTCAATCTCCATGTGGGGGACGTGGGCCACACCTTCGTGGTGGGCCCCACCGGGGCCGGCAAGAGTACCTTGCTCTCCTTCATCGCCCAGAACTTCATCAAGTATGACCAGAGCCAGATCTTCATCTTCGACAAGGACTACAGTCAATTGGCCGTGACCCGGGGTCTTGCTGGCGCCCACTACAACCTGGCCCAGGACCCCATCACCTTCCAGCCCCTGCGCCAGATCGACAATGCCGGTGAACGGGCCTGGGCATTAGAGTGGCTGGTCCACATCCTGGAGCACGAAAACATCAAAATCCAGCCTGACCAGAAAGCCGAGATCTGGAGTTGCCTCAATGATCTGGTCGCCAACAATGAGCGCCGGGAGCTTTACACCCTGACCAACCTCTCGGCCCTGTTCCAGGATCGGCAGCTCAAATCCGGTTTGGAGCCCTACACCCTCCAGGGCGCCTACGGCGCCATGCTCGATTCGGTGAGTGAAGGGCTCTTTGTGGACCGGGTACAGTGCTTTGAGATGGACTATCTGATGGCCAACCTGCCCCAGGCGGTCTTTCCTATCTTGCTCTATCTGTTCCGGCGCATCGAACAGCGCCTTAACGGTCAGCCCACCCTGATCATCCTGGATGAGGTCTGGAAGTTTCTCTCCAATCCGCTGTTTATGGCCAAGATCCGCGACTGGCTCAAGACCATGCGCAAAAAGAACGCCGCTGTGGTATTCGCCACCCAATCCATAGCCGACATGACCGAGACCGCCATCAGCAGCACTTTAATCGACAACTGCCCCACCACCATCTATCTACCCAACCCCAAGGCCAAGAACGCCGAGATCGGCCGGCAGTATCAAAATTTTGGCCTCAACGAACGGCAGATCGACATCATCGCCCAGGCCCAGGCCAAGCGCCACTACTATGTCAGCTCTACCTACGGCAACCGGCTCATCGATTTAGATTTAGGACCCGTGGCCCTGGCCTTTTGCGGCTCTTCGGACAAGGCCGACATCCGAACCATCCATGAGATCAAAGATGATTTTGCCAACCGCTGGATTGCCCTTAAACTCTCCGACTCAGGGAAAATCCCATGAAGAAGAACCGACCCGTTATCGTGATCGTCTGCCTCCTGGCTTTGATCGTTACGACCGCCTCCCCGCGGCGATCCACGGCCCAAGACCTTGTCTTAGATATCGCCAATCTGGCCCAGAACATCCTGCAGGTGCTCTACTTCATCGAAGAGATCGCCATCCTCCAGGAAAAGCTGGAGTATTGGCGGGAGAACATGGAAAAGCTGGAGGCGCTCTACGATGCCCTCCAGGATATCGATTCCTTGGAGGATTTTCTGCAGGTCCACGACCGCTGGCAGGAGATTGTGGACGAGGTCTACGACATGGTGGCCGCCTATAGCGAACCCGTGGAGCCCGAAGCGGCCACGGAAACCGATCAGGAACAGCTGGAGACCATCGATGTCAGTGTCAGCAAGATGCAGCAGACGGTCCACGACTCCCAGGCCAATATCGAATCGGAGCTCACCGACATTGACACCCTGCGAAAAAAACTCCGCACCGGCGTGGGGGACAAACGGCTTCAACAGCTGCAAGGGGAGCTGGCCGCCAAGATCGCCGAGCAGCTGGCCAAATTGCGCCAGGAAAACGCCCTGATGGCCGAAAGTCTGGTGCTGCAGAACAAATACCAGCTGCAGCAGCACACGGCCCAGCGCGCCTTGCATGACCAGGTCACCGAGCGGCCCGATTGGCTGGGCGGTGCCTATGCACCAGTGGATATTCGTTACCCCTAATCGAACTATTTACTCGTCACCCATAAACAGAAAGGGAGAAATCAAAATGAAGGAAAGAAAATTATTAACTGTCGTAGTGATCATGGTCGCCCTGGGTCTACTGACCGCCTGCAGCGAACCCAAGTCCGAGCCAACCGTCAATGGCAAAACCGATAATGCCTCGGCCACGGATCTGGCCGCCATCAAGGAAGATACCGAGGTGATGGCCGAGTTCGCCAAAAACCGGATGAGGGCCGAACGCCTGAAAAAAGAGCTCCGCGACAACGCCACCCAGGCCCCGGATTGGCTCGGTAAGAAACAGGATCAGCTGAAAGGGGAATGGTTCCCCACGGAAGGTGGGGTATCAAAACCGCCTTCAGATTGAAGGTCGAGGCCCTAAAAAGCCCCTTCTTATAGTTTAACCAGACCGATCCCATAAGGATCCCCATGGAAATCCTCAACCAGATTTTAGACGCCTTCGGCAACCTGCTCATGGCCGGTCTTACCGCTCTGCGGCCCGATGTGCTCTACCTGGGGCGCTACTTTTTAATCATTTTGATCCTCTTTTATGGTGCCGGCATCGCCTTTGGCAAGTTCGAGGGCGCCCCGGATGCGCTACGCCGGCTGATCCTCATCGGGCTGGTGCTCTATCTCATCGACAACTGGGGGGTACTGGCCGGGATAATCCGCAACTCGGCCTATGCCCTGGGGCTAAAGTTCTCCGGCTCAGCCTTTTCCAGCTATATCCGCAACCCTTCGACCATCATGGATGTGGGGCTGGTCTATGCCAACGATGTGCTTTCCATCGATACCGACATGTTCGCCATCGGCGATCAGATCATGTACAACCTCATCGCCAGCGCCATCTTTGTCACCTTCCTGGTGATCGCCCTGGTGGTCTTCATGATCGAAGTGCAGTTTTTGTTTTTTATCGCCATCTCCTTTCTCTTTTTACCCTTTTTCCTGTTCAAGCCGTTACGCTATCTGGCCCATTCGGCCATCGGCGGGATGCTCAAGTTCGCCGTCTATTTCTTTGCCCTCACCGTGGTGATCGGCATGGTGGAGACCTTTATCACCAGCGGGGTCATCGATGCGGCCAACACCAACTTCATCGTCCAGTTCCGCAACCTCACCATTTTGATCCTATTTGCGGTTTTAAGCTATCTCGTGCCCCGCACCGTGGCCGGTCTGTTTTACGGCCACCCGTCCCTGAACTTCGGCACAGTGGCGGCCACCGGCAGCCGGGGGGCCCGGGCCATGGCCGCCCCGGTGGGGGTCACGGTAACCCGGGGCGGGGAGGCCCTCACCCTGATTCGCAATCAACTGGCCAAACGCCGTGCGCAGCAAGAAATGGGCAGTAGCCATCGGGAGTACTCCCAAAACAACGCCATTCACCATCATAACACCCGGAATGTCTCTTCAATCCATGGCGCGCCATCCACACCGACAGGGGCAGCCCATGCCCCTTCCAATCCTCCTCAAGGTGCAGGCGGTGCAACTTATGGAACCACGGCGGTATCCCGTCAGGCCAGCAGGGAGAGCGGCGCCAAAGGCGTCGGTGCTTTACCCCGCCGAAAACGTACCGACCTGACCCCTTCATCGGCAACCCCTTCAGCCATAGCCACCCCACACGATGCCCGGGACCGGGTCCGCCATTCCTCGGACCCGCCCGCGGACCCGGCCGGCCCATATCAACCCCCTAAACGCGACACCAAAAGAAGATGAAGAAAGCACGGCTCAATTTAGCCCAGAGCGATCAGCCCCCAGAAACCCCCTTTACCCGGGGCCAGCGGGAGTTCGACCGCTTGATCGGCAGTCAGGTCCAACGGGCCAACCAGTGGCGGGCCCTGACCTGGGCACTGTTGATCATCGCCGGGATTGCCGGCGGGGGCCTGGTCTACCTGGCCACCCAATCCCGGGTGGCCACCTATATCGTGGAGGTGAAAGAGAGCGGGGAGGTGCGGGTGGTGGGCCAGGTGCAGCAGAGTGTCTACGAACCCACCGAGGCCAGCATCAAACACTATCTGGCACGCTTTATCACCCAGATCCGCCAGGTGCCTTCGGATCCCATTGTGCTGCGGCAAAACTACGAGGAGGCCTACGATTTTGTGACCCAGAAGGGGCGTATCGTCCTGGACGAACTGGCCCGCAACTACGATCCAGTGGGGATCCTCAATGAGGAGCTGAAGGTGTTCGTGAGGATCAATGCCGTGCTCAAACGCTCCAATGCCAACTACCAGGTGGAGTGGACCGAACGGGTCTTTGGGCGTTTGGGGGAAGAAAAAGCCTCCAAGGATTATCAGGCTTCATTGGATGTGAAGATCAATCGTCCCGACACCGAACGGGAGCTGTTGATCAATCCCCTGGGGATCTACGTCAACTTTTTCACCCTCACCGAACGACTCTATTGATCAAATATAAGGAATTGCCATGGCAAACACATTGAGATGGACAGTGCTATTGGGTGCAGGTTTGGCGTTGATCTCCGGTTGTGTGACCGCCCAACCGATGCCCCAAGCCGAAGTGATGGCTCTTATGGAAGAAGATCTTCCACCGGCCGAAGATCCCCCGACTCAAATGCCGGATCCTCCCTCGCCACCGCCCAAACTGGTGCGCGAGATCGAGCCGCCACCTGAACAAGGAGAACCAAAGAAATCGCCCCTAAAAATCGTCAACAGCGCCCGTACCCGGGCCATCCGAACCCCGGATCGGGAGGATCAGTTCCATGCCGTCACCGAGTACGACTACTGGCCCGATCAGATCTATACCGTCTACTGTGCGGTCAAGCGTTTTACCAACATCATCCTCCAGTCCGGAGAAGAGTTGACCGCCCCGGCCGTGGCCGGCGATACCAAGCACTGGATCGTGGCCGAGGCCGAGTCCGGGGATGCCGCGGACCACACCATCCGACATGTGATCCTCAAGCCCCGCATGGCCCACCGGCGCACCAACCTGCTGCTGATTACCAACCGCCGGACCTACCATATCGAGCTTGTGAGCTATGAGACCACCTATATGTCGGCGGTACGCTGGAACTATCCCCTGGATGCCTATGCCAGCTTATCCCAACGCACCACTCGGCAGATGGAAAAACAGCAGTCCCAAATCCCGGTCACGAACATCGAAAAGCTGAACTTCGGATACACCCTGAAAGGCCGCGACCAGCCCTGGAAACCGGAATTGGTTTTCGATGACGGCCGGCAGACCTTCATCAAATTCCCGGGATCCATCGGGGCGGCGGAACTGCCTGTACTGTTCGTGGTGACTCAAGAGACCGACACCCAGATCGTCAACTACCGCAAAAAGGGTCCTTTCTTCATTGTTGATCGGCTCATGAAAAGGGGGGTTCTCAAACTGGGACCCAAAGCGCGCATCGAGATCATCAGAAATGCAGATTAACCCCATGCTCATGGAACCCAAGCTGCGCAAGCTGGATAGAAAGAAGGTGTTTATCCTTCTGGTCCTCTTTGCCGCGGCCGTGGTGCTGGCCACCCTCTTTGGCTGGAGGCCGGCGAAAAAAATGTTTGATACGGCCGACGATACGGTCCGTTACCAGGGCGATGACAGCATCGGCAAGGCTCTGCCGGGAAGCTATGCCGAGTGGCTCAAGGAGCGCGGTGCCGGTCAGGAGCTCGAACTGCCGCCGCTGGCTTTTTCACCGGAGCCAGCGTTGCCGATTGACGCCGGTCCTGATCAAGCTGAACTGGAGGCCATCAACTCCGATCTATCCTTCCCTACCCAGAATCTCTCCAAGGGGTACGGGAAAGCCTTGGGTCAGGGAGGTGGGGCAAACTCCAGCCAGCCCAACCCTACCGGGAGTGAACGATGGGCGGAACTCAAGAAAACCCTCATGGGGGATCAGCCGGCATCTTCTTCCGGGGCCAGTTTTGGAAAAGAAGGTATAGGGATACTGGATGATACCCAGCGTGCCCAGCGATTGAAATCGACCTTCATGAACAATCCACAAGGCGATGCGGAATTGTTGAAGCAGTGGTTAAAGACACCCCCATCGCCCTACATGGTGATGGCCGGAACCCTGATCCCGGCGTTGCTGGTCACCGGGATCAACTCCGATCTGCCGGGCCAGATCATCGCCCAGGTCCGGGAACCGGTCTACGATTCGGTGAGCGGCCGCTATCTCCTGGTGCCCCAAGGGACTCGGATTTTAGGGCGCTATGACAATATGATCTCCAGGGGACAAAAACGGGTGCTATTGGCCTGGAGCCGGATCATCTATCCCGACGGCAGCTCGATCCATCTGGAAGGCATGCCCGCGGCCGACCTAGCGGGTTACAGCGGCTTGAAAGATAAGGTGGACAACCACTACCTCCAGCTGGCCACGGCGGTCCTGTTCAGCTCCTTTTTAAGCGCCGGGGCGGGCTATTATGACGGGGATGACGAAGGCTTTGAGCAAGAGCTGCGCGACACTATCGCCCGGGACACCAACCAAAGCGGCCAGGAGCTGGTCAAACGGCAACTGCGGGTGGCGCCCACCATCAGGATCCGGCCGGGGATGCGCTGCAATATCGTGGTCAACCGGGATATGGTGCTGAAGCCATATGGGGAGTAAACGCACTATAGGGATAGTGACGTTTATAACCCTGCTGGCAAGCGGCGGTTGGGCGGCGTCCCGCCATGTTCTCATCAACCTGACCCCCAGCTGTCCCCTGGGGATTTACCGGGTCCATCGCCGGCCGATCCAACACGGCGAGTTGGTCGCCATTCGATTGGACCCCGACCATCGCCAATGGATCAAGGAGCGGGAGTATGCCCTGGTGTGGGGACGGTTTTTCTTGTTGAAGCCGGTGCTGACCCGAGGGGAAGTCCGGGTCACGGAAGTAGATATTAAAGTGGATGGTGTCTTTAAAACCTTTGTGAGGTCCGGCAAGGACCGGGAGGGACGCCCCCTGCCGGTTCAAACCGGCATCTTTGAATGCGGTCCGGAGGGGTACTTCGCTCTGGAGCCGACCCTGAATAGCCTGGACAGCCGCTACATCGGTCCCATTATGGCAACTCAAGTTGTGGGGGTCGCTGTTCCCCTATGGGTTTGGGAGGGATCGTGATGAATACCCACCAGTGTCGTCTGGACGATACCGATGAGCGGGTCACCGAACTGCTCATCGAATCGCTGGGACCGGCCATCCAGGAGCTGATGCAGGCCGAAGATGTCACCGATATCCTGCTCAATCCCGACGGCCGGCTGGTGGTGGAGAGGATCGGCAAGGGGCGGCAATATATAGGCCGCTTTCCCGCGGCCAATGCCCAGCGGATCATCCGGATTATCTCCTCATACATCGGCGCGGCCACCACAAGACAGAACCCCATTGTCTCGGCCGAGATGCCCCGAAGCGGGTTCCGGTTCGAGGGGATCTTGCCACCGGTGACGGCATCCCCGGTGTTCGCCATCAGAAAGCAGGCGGTCAGGATCTTTTCTCTGGCCGATTATGTGGCGGCCGGGATTATGCCCCCGTCCCTAAAGACTGCCCTGAAAGGGGCCATTGCCCGGCGGCGAAACATTTTGATCTGCGGCGGCACGGGCAGCGGCAAAACCACCCTGGTCAATGCCTGCATCGCCGAGCTGAGTCGATATGATCGACGAGTGGTGATTATCGAAGATACCCGGGAACTGCAGACCGAATTGAAGGATTGTGTACCGCTTAAGACCTCACCCGAGGTGACCATGACCACCTTGCTCAAAAGCACCCTGCGGTTAAGACCGGACAGCATCATAGTGGGCGAGGTGCGCGACGGGGCGGCCCTGGTGATGCTCAAGGCCTGGAACACGGGTCATCCCGGAGGGCTGTGTACGGTTCATGCCAATGGGGCATTAGAGGCCTTGGTGCGGATCGAACAGTTGATCCAGGAGGTGCTGCCCCAGGTGCCCCACCAGCTCATCGCCCAGGCCATCGATTATGTGGTCTACATCGCCCGGGAAGGGACCGACAGGCGGGTGGAATCCGTGATCAAGGTCACGGGGTATCGCGGAGGTGACTACATGACCGAGGAGATATAGTTCGCAAGGTTCAGAAAGGAGTAGCTGTATGGCACGGAAAAAAAGTCCCCAGGTGTTGCGTGCGGAAGCCCGCAAGTTGATCGAGCACGCGGAAAGGATCGAACAGCAGCGCAAACTCAAGGTGGGGGAGCTGGTTTTCCAGGCCTACCGAGAGAAGTTCAAAGGGTTTGACCTGGAGGGGTTCAAACGCGAGGCCATCAAGATCTTCGGGGGATAGGGTGCACTACCGACAAAAGCGGAACCGTGGCGAGGCCTTTGAGGGCTATGAGACCTGGTTCGCCGGCCTGCGCATGTCGGCCCGGATGTATGGTCAGGTGCTGGTAGTGTTCGTGGTTCTGCATGGCCTTACCGCCTTTGGAGTTGCTTATTTTTATCTTGGGGAACATGCCCTCAAGACTACGGGAACCTGGCTTGCGGCCCATATTGCGGTGGGGATCAGTCCCCGGGCGCGGATGGTGGTTCCCGATGGGGAGGGTCGTACCGTGGCCACCACGGCCGCCGCCATGGTGAGGAGCAAGCCCATGGGGCAGTTTGCCCGAAGCGTTTTGTGGAAATGCGTTTGGGTGGGCCTGATCTGTTCGGCGATCTATCTCTTTATCCCATTAGGGGTGCGGGGATTTAAAAAGCGGGCCCAGGAGCAATTGACGGTCCGCTATATCCGGGGAGCCCGGTTGATCACGGTTCGGGAATTTAACCGGGATCCTGCAGTGAGTAAGACGTGTGGTCAGGAAACCGCGCTGCCCTTTGGGCAGGTCGCCATGCCTCCTGAGGCCGAAACCCGCCATACCTTTATTATCGGCCGGCCCGGGACCGGGAAAACCGTGTTGCTCAGTCAGGTGTTGGAGCGGTTGAAGGCCCGGGGCGCCAAGGGGATTGTGTACGATTTTAAAGGGGAGTATCTGGCGAGCTTTTATGATCCGGATCGTGATTATATTTTTAACCCTTTGGATACCCGCTCGGTGGGCTGGAACCTGTTCAATGAGCTTACGAGCTACACCGATGTGGACGCCATGGCCCAGTCGCTGATCCCCCATAGTATCGCCAATACGGATCCCTTTTGGAACGATGCGGCCCGGGCGGTGTTCAGCGGGATATTGCATTACCTCTATCAGGGCGATTTGAAAGATAACCGGGAGCTGTGGCGCATGCTCACGGCCGATGGCCCCCAGATTGCTCAGGCCCTGAAACGCACGGCTGGCGGTGAGGCGGGGTATCGCTTTGTGGAGGATGCCAGCAGCAAACAAGCCCTGAGCGTCTTTGCGGTGATGATGCAATACTGCAAGTGTTTTGAGTTCATGTCCCAATGCCAGGGATCGTTCAGCATCAGGAATTGGCTGGCCGATGACCGGGACGGCATGATTTTCATTACTAATTATGCTGACATCCAGGATACTTTAAAGCCCATTTTGTCGCTGTTCATCGATCTTTTAAGCCGCAAGATGCTGTCGTTGTCCAATGATATCGAGCGGCGGATCTTTATCCTGCTTGATGAGATCGGGACCTTGCAGCGGCTGAGCAGCATCCTCAAGTTGTTGACCCTGTCCCGATCCAAGGGGGGTGCGGTGATGGTGGGGATCCAGGATTTTGGGCAATTGGATCAAATCTACGGCCGCAACCACCGCCAGAGTATCGTCAATGCCTGTGGCAATCAGGTGATCTTTGCCGTGGAGGATAGTGAAACCGCCGAGTATTGCTCCAAGCATATCTCCGATACGGAGTATGAAGAGACCGATAAATCCTACTCCATGGGTCCCCATGATATGCGTGACGGGGTGACTTTGTCCACCCGGACCAAAAAAAAGCGGCTTTTTTTGCCTTCGGATATCAGGGCGCTACCAGAGTTGACGGGGATTTGCCGGTTTGCGGTGCATCCGGCCTATGTGGTGTCTCGATGGCGGTATAATCCCTATCCCGAACAGGTGGCCGGGTTTTTGATGCGGAAGGATCTGAGTTTGGTCCAGGTGGCTCAAGCTCAGCAGGAAACCGAAGAGGCCCTGGCCAATATGGCGATTAATTTTGAGGAGATTTAGACATGATGATGAAAAGTGATGTTGGAAAATCCGGTAGCATGGATCATGAAGATCAACACAGATCCTATCAGATTGAATTATTGAACCGGGATACGGGGCAGATAGAGGCAAAAGTGGTGGATCTCGACCAGGAGTTCCACCAGATACCTGTAAAGCTTAAAGGGCATCTAAGCAGAGAGGCCAAGGATTTTGTTCGAAGATCCGGTATGGCCCATGAGAACATTGAGGTCAGCATCAAGCAGCTTGAAAGTCCTTCCGTAAAGATGGGCAGAGAAATTTGGTCAAATAAGGAAAGGGTGAAGTCGCGGTAAAATTTTTCCACAGCACATAAATGATTTTTTAAGAGCTATGGGCGTGTGATGTTAGTGTGCTGCAGCAACGCAGGATATCATACACTGCGTGAGAAGCTGCATAAGAGATGGAGGAACCGACCCTCCGAGGTCTGCCTGCAGGGGCTGGCCTCAAACCGCCCTCAACGGCACTGGTAAAGAGCATTTGTCGTGCTGAAACTTGAAGTATACTTTTATGTTATTCTGAAAATTCAAAACCTTATTTCGTTACTTGACGGTGTAGCCCCGTCCCTGCAGACAGGCACTATATGCGCGATCATACTCGTGCTATTGGGCCTTTGGCTCACTATCATAGGCCGCATCCGTAATGCCTCCGGTGAGTAGGTAGGCTGCTATAAATCCGATCACCAGCATGAGGAGGAATTTTGGTCTGTTCATGGTTGTGCCTCATTAATTTTCAATGTATAGGCTCCCCATTTCAATGCATTTTCGAGTTGAATCATTAGAAAGGGTGAGTTTTGATAATCTGTTCTTCTTTAGCAGATTATTATAATATTTTTTTAACTTTTCCAGTCAAAACACTTTACATAGGACAGTCAGGCTCAACGCCAGGAAACAGGCTATGCCCCAGGTTATAATAAAAAGCATGGAGTGGGCGACCGGTTTCCCGGTGAGCAATAAACGTGTCCCCTTTAATACAGGGAAAGGATGTGCCATTGCCGCGGTCAATAGAATGATTTATGAAAAAATAGTATCCAGCATAACACACCGTACAACCTTGTTCTGTAAAATTATTTATCGTCGGCTGTTACTAAACTCAAGCCCAATGCAGTCCAATACGTTGCTAATTCATAAAACTGGGCCGAGCATTGCAATCGTATTGTTCCATAGCCTCTGCTTCCAGTCCCAATTTCCGACCATCTCCTGACTGACCAGCTTGGAACTTGCGATATAACATTCCTGCCGTTGGCGCATATCTGCGGTCAACGAGGTATCACGGAACAGAATGTTGTTCTCATAATTGAGTTCAAAACTGCGACGATCCATGTTGGCCGAACCAATCAAGGTAATTTTATTATCAATCGTCAGTGACTTGGTATGCAACAACCCGCCCTCATATTCATAGATTCGAACACCCGCTGCCAGTAGTTCCTCATAATAACTCCGGCTCGCCGCACCTACGATCCAGGAATCATTTACGGCCGGGAAGATAATAGTTGTATTCACTCTGCGGCGGGCACAGGCGCACAGCGCTGCCTGCATCGGTTCATCCGGGACATAGTATGGCGTAGAAATAACCAGTTTTTTTCGCGCAGCATAGATGAGGGTTTCGAAGATCTCAGGCATGGCGGAAGTACGGACTGTCGGCCCTGTCCCTATTACCTGCGCTGGAAAACCCGCCTCGCTGACCGATACCGGTTCCTTCAAAAGGTGGCTGATATCGTCACCGGATTCCGATTCCCAGTCACTGGCAAAGAGGAATTGATTCTGCCGAACGATCGGTCCTTCAAATCGCATTAAGGCATCCACCCAGGGTGCATATTTAGCCTTCACCAGGAACTCGGGGTCCGCGCAGTTCTGGCTGCCGCAATAGGTAATCTGATTGTCGATGACCACTATTTTGCGGTGATTTCTCAAATCAATACGGCCCTGCAAAGGCCTGAGGAGCGGGTTGCCTATGGGCAGGGCTCTGCCAAGCCTGATGCCCGCAGCACCCATGGACTTCCAGTGTTTTGAAGCGATCATGGCCCGCGAACCCAGATCATCCGCCATGGCGCGACAGGTCACTCCACGCTTCGCCGCCCGCTTCAAGGCCTCGGCCACTTTCAAACCATTGTTGTCACACAACCATATATAGAACAACAGGTGAACGTGTTCTTTAGCGCCATCAATGTCAGCCACAATGGAGTCAATGGCCGTATTGGAATTTTCCATCAGCCTAGCACGATTACCGCCAACGGGTTTGAAGCCGTTGACAGTTTCCCCGGCTCGGAATAGATGGGCACAACGTTCCGACACTTCAACCTGCATCTTTGCATTGCCAGCGGTATCCGGGATATTTGTAGCATCGGGCAAGCGTGAGATTACCTCCCTCATCCGCAAGACACGCTTTTTACCGATATTCGTTTCGCCCAGCAGAAGGTAAGCGAGAATTCCCAGCATTGGAACGGCGAGGACAACCACGATCCAGGCAATCCTTGAAGCCGCCTGGCGATGGGGGCGAAGCAGCACCCGTATGAGCACCCCCATTACAATTAAAAAATGCAGGATCATCATTATGGCCGCCGATAGCGTAACTGGATGCATCTTGCAACCTCATTTTTACTTTCATCATCCGTAGCAATGCTAACGCAAGCAATGCTTAGAATAATCTTATGAAGAGTGGTGAGATATTGTCTTTCAGTGGTGTGAACATTATTTTATCCGACAGTTCATTTCATGATCAGCCCCGCACCATCAAAGCATTGAATCGATGGACAATATGCGCATTATATTTACACCGAGTCTTTTCCAGAAACCTGCATAAGGTTCATGGGTAAACACCACCTGCTTGCCATCTTCGACTCCGGTCCATCTCATGGATTCTTTACCCTTGTCATCGGTGATAATTTCTACTCTGAATGCCACCTCGTCAATGTAGGTATCAAAATGAGCTGATTCCTCGGACGCGATATCCTGATCATTGAAAATAATACCGATTTCAGTGTTAATGTTCAACGACCGCTGATCGAAGTTGAACGACCCGACAAAAATGCTATCTTTATCTATGGCCATTGTCTTGGCATGCAGGCTGGATTTGCTCAATCCGGGCAGCCAGGTAAAGCGTTTAGCCTCGATTTTTTTTAATTGTTCGTTAAGTTCATATAGTTCAACACCGCAGCGCAGCAGCTGTTTTCTATGTCGCATGTAACCAGTGTGCACTGCCGCGACATCATTGGAAACCAGCGAATTGATCAGAATTCGTACCAGTACCCCTTCCTCGGCCAGCTTACAGATTGCACCGGCGCCCCTTTTGCCAGGTACGAAGTAAGGCGAAACCAGGATGTATTCCTGGGTCGCCTCCTGGATGTAAGGAGCCAGCTGCGACATCAGCAGTTTTTCTTTCCAATCCGCATCAGCCTTGGTCATCTTCTCTGCCGAGTCGTGGATGATCTTGGCCTTTGAAAAGCTGAAGCGTGCGGTCTGATTTTTCAGCGATTGGGCAAATGTTGAGTTTTTAACAGCCTCGCGGTAGGCCCGTGTCTGCTCCTGCTGATAAAACGCGTCGAAATCACTGCGCAACTTGTCCAGTGCCCCAGGCGGTACTCTCTTTTCCTCAATTCCCGCGATTAATGTGGAAACCGGATAGGAGTGCCGATTGTTCCAGTATTGATCGAATTCATCCGATACGTCCGGCACGACCGAGCCGATTATCAAGGCATCCAGATCGGAAAAGGCGACATCCTTGTCTGCGTTGAAATATTCATCGCCGATATTTCTGCCGCCGACAATCGGGCCTGATTGTCCACCGTGTATGTCTTGCTGTGCATACGGTGGTTGACCCTCTTGACTTGGGTAACGAGCTGCACATTCTTGGATTTTCCACGCGTAAAAGGATTATACAGCCGCACTTCCATGTTGGGATGGGTATCGATGGCTGACCAGACGTCATCGGCTTCTTCGCCATACATGTCGTCGATCAGCATGCGAACTCTCACCCCTCGGTCGGCCGCCGCCAGAAACTCCTTGATTAACAGCCTGCCAACAGTATCCTGATGAAACATGTAATATTGAATATCGATACTACGTTCGGCCAATCCTGCCAGCACAGCCCGGCCCACAAAGGCATCGCGCCCATCCCTGAGCAGAATGACACCGGTTTGCCCGGAATGCGCTTTCGATAAGGCACTGAAACTGCGTCCCAGACGCGTGTTCTCGCCATCACTGATCACGTATGAGGCTTCTTTGCCGGATTCGTCAGGAAGCGTTGCGCAGCCGGCCAGGATTATCATGGAACAGCAGATAATGGGTAACCATAACATAAATTTTATTGTCATTCTCTCACTCTCCTTCCCTACCGAAAAGATGAGACTGTTTTCTCGGGATTTGGGTGCCGTGCCGACGGAATCAATACAAAAGATCCCCATAGCCCCACACTAGCGTTCCTAAAACTCCTGTTATTGAGGATAATGCAAATAGAACTCTAGAAGCCATCTCAGAAAAAACGAAGTAGGATTATAGAGCATCCAAGCTGCACCATACCCAGGAAATTATCGGCATGGTATTCGTATCGAACGACAAGCCGCCTGAAATTTTGAAGCCAGGCAAAGAGCCGTTCTATCCTCCATCTTCTGCGGTAAGGTCTCAGTTTCCGTCCATCCTGGGTTTTCGGTTTCTTTCTTCCCTTTCGATGTGGCGCGATCATTTCAACACCACGTTCATCGCGCAACTGCTGATCAAGGCCATCACTGTCATAGGCTTTATCACCAATGAGTTTATCCGGAGCATACTCAGTAAATCCGCTGTCTATGGTTTCCTCGACCAATTTCACTTCGTAGGGCGAAGCGCTTTCAATGTGAGCGGCGACAGGAACACCAGAGCGTCTGCGATTGCCATGATCTTGGTGCCTTTGCCGCGCTTTGTCTTGCCGACAGCAAGACCCCCTTTTTTGCCGGTGCGAAGCTCCCGTCGATGAATGTTTCCCGGATATCTATTTGGCCTCTTTCAAATAGGTCTTGGGCCAGTTGCTGGGCAATCCGTTTGTTGGTAATGTCCATATTATGTAAATATATCAGAGATCAGAATGGTTTCTATGGTCGTTTTTCTTGCGTTTGAGAGGAGGAATTGAAATTCCGAGGCGATCAGGCAGAGTATCGCGCCAGACCTGGCAAAAGAATACCATCCGCGCCTTTTGATAAAATTGCCGAGATCAAACACAGGGTCACCCCCACACAAAGAACTAATGTGGGTACAAGAAACTCCTTTTTCATCGATAACCCCTGTCTGGTAACATTAGGTTCTTTGGCGCCGGTAATAGCATTAAAGAAGTGGAACTGAACTGCCGATTCCACCAGTGTTCATACCTCTTAAACCAACCTGAAACCTAGATGGCCCAATGGAAAATCCCCGCCCATCTTTGGTCTCCGGCAGTTATAATACGGATTAGCCTTTCAGCGTTTTTCTCAACGCATTTATGTCCTTCTCGTCAAGGTTGGTTTCTATGAGCTCCCCGCCAAAGGGCTCAACCGCCACCCCGAAGTCGGTTAAGGTCGGCCCTTCTGCAACCAGGATCAGTGCCGACGTATCCCTCTCCAGAGACGCGGCAAAGTCATCTAATCTCGGGTCGTCAAAGGCAGCATCCTCGTCCATTCATAGGAGACCATTTATCGGAGTCGACACCGGCCGGATGATAGATGAAAATACAACTTTTTTGGGGAATTCAGGTGGTACATGGAGATAGCAGTAAGTACACGTTTTGCAAAACGTGGGGTATGGTTTGGCTATTTGATCACAATTTGCCATTTTACAATTCCAGTGTTATCGATTTTTATTGTGAAGCAGCGGGTCAAATACCCCGTCGCTTGCGACGTTATAATTTGGTAGTTTCCGTTGTCGATACCCCGCCGCAAGCAGCGGGGTAGTTCATTGAATTTCGGGTGAACCGGGCTCCGGAATTCCGCTCCCCTGATTGCCCCCGTATCAGGACCAAAATCACATTTCCGGTCTGAAACGCATTCCAGAAACCTTGCATGCCGTGCAATATTCCTATATTCTGAATTTCCAACCGACATTTCTTCATTTAGTTCAGAAACTTAAACGAACGGGGACACCCACATGACAGGCAGGACTGTTGGACTGTGGTTTCCGAATAACGATCGACGTGATTTAAGTTTTATTGTGGGACGGACATTGATCGGTCTGCGCTGGATGGTGATCTGCCTTTCGCTTCTAGTTAGCACGGTTCAACTGGTGGCGGCACAGTCTGCGTTGGCGCCGGCCAATGCATTGACCTCCGAAGAGCGGTCCTGGCTGCAAGCGCATCCAACCATCCGTTTTGGTTTTATGGAAGGCTACGACCCTTATTTGATGACAGATGCGCAAGGCAATCAGAGCGGCATCCTGATTGACCTGCGTGAAGAACTGGGTCGGAGATTGGGCGCCAATATTATTGTAAAGCAATACAAAACCATCCCCGATTTA
Organism: uncultured delta proteobacterium; assembly: GCA_963713755.1. Classification (GTDB taxonomy): domain Bacteria; phylum Desulfobacterota; class Desulfobacteria; order Desulfobacterales; family CAVQMW01; genus CAVQMW01. The sequence goes on from CAVQMW010000001.1 coordinate 59,552, forward strand.
TTGAAAGCTTCGGAAACCAAAGAGATCGACGCGGTTTACTGCATCCTGCCCCAGAGGGCCCGCAAAAGGGGGTTGTTGCAAACGGGTATCTTTTTGCGCAGCTATGTCGCCGTTTATACCCAGAGCGAAGATACGTTCAATGTCCCGGATGAGATGACCGGGAAAACGGTGGCCATCCCCGCGGGTGCCGGCTACGCGAAACTGTTTGTGCAGCCCTATCTGGAAAAGGCCACCATCGTTGTTGCCGATACGCCCGCCGATGGCCTGCGCATGCTCCAAAACGGGGAAGTGGACCTGTTTGTGGGAACCACCACGCACAATTACCTTGCCAATAAATACCGCTTTTTCGGGATCCACGCAGCTTATGTGCACACGGACCAGGTTAACCCCTTTGCCATGGGCGTCCGTTCCGACTGGCCGGAGTTGGTTGCGATACTCGACAAGGGGCTGGCAAGTTTCGGACCCCACGGGATTGAAAAAATCGTGGCCCAATGGACCCAATCCCCAGAGCCGGCGGAAGGGATCGATTTGTCTGTGGAAGAGCGGGCCTGGCTGGCAGCCCATCCGGACATCACGCTCGGTTATACCGATGTTTTTGAGCCGGAAGTCATAACCAATCCGGACGGCAGCCATCGTGGCATTCTGGTTGATTTCCTCGATGAGTTGAACCGGCGACTCGGGATCCGCATCCGGTTGCGTATCGCCCCTGTCCCCGAATTATTAGGGAAGGCACAGAAAAGGGAAACCGATGGCATTTTGTATATCCTCCCTGAGTACGCCGACAAACTGGGATTATTAAAAACTGAAGGCCATCTGTCCGGCTATGCTGCGGTGTTCGCACATAGGAATTTTGCTTTCGATCGCCCCTCTGACCTGGCCGGCAAGAAAGTCGCTATCGTAGACAAAGTCATGTTCACCGAACTGATTGTCGAACGCTACGGAGCCGGTGCAACCATCCTGAAAGTCAATGATGCCCTGGAAGGACTGCAACGTGTTGACAGGGGCGAGGTGGATCTCTTTCTCGGAGCCTCCATCAATGCCTATTTTCTTTCGAAGTACCAGCTTTTCGGGTTGGCACTCAAATACGTGTACTACAACCACCCTTTCAAAGGCGGCATGGCGATTCGGTCCGATTGGCCGGAACTGGTGCCCATCCTGAATAAAGGCATTTTGAGCTTTTCGCAAAATGAGATCGATACCATTGTGTCGAAGTGGGTCCACATTCCACAAAAAGAAAAAACAGTAGAACTCACGCCGGAGGAGCAGGCTTGGCTTGATCAGAACCACAAAATCCGGGTGCGCGTTGCCGACTGGCCACCTTACCAGATCATCAAGGAGAATGATCCACCCCAGGGGATTGCCATCGAGTATCTCAAGCTGGTCGAAGAACGCACCGGGCTTAAATTCGAATACGAGATGGCCAAGCAATCGTTTGCCGAATTTCTCGAAAGCATAAAACTTCACCAGGGGCCCGATATGACACCGCTTATCGCTCGATCCCCTGACCGAGAGCAGTTCCTTTCCTTCACAACGCCTTATATTTCCTCGCCCTATGTCATTTTCGCCCGGCAACAGGAAGGGGTATTAATTGATATAAACGGTCTTTCCGGTAAGAAACTCGCCGTGCCCAAAGGCTTCATCATACAACAGTTTTTGGAGAGGGATTATCCTGAGATCAGGCTTGTGCTGTTTGAAAATGATGAACAATCATTGCTCGCCTTGTCGTCCGGGAAGGTGGATGCCTATATCGGCAACCTGACCGTGGCCAGCCATCTCATCCAAAAACGTGGGTTATCTAATTTGCGGGTGGTCGCTCCCACCCCCTATGGTGACCATGTTTTGTCCATGGGCAATCGCAACGATTGGCCAGAATTGACCACGATGATTGACAAGGCGCTGGCCAGTATCACCGAAGCGGAGAAAACGGCCATCCGCGACAAGTATGTCGCGCTAAGGTATGAACAGGGGATGAACAAAGCGCGGGTCGTAAAGTGGGTCCTGATCGCTTGCTTCGGTGCGTCGGGCGTGGTGCTCTTTTTTGTCATCTGGAACCGAAGTCTGGCCGGCAGGGTTAAGCAACGCACCATTGCCCTTGAAAGTACCGCTGAATCCCTCAAAACAGAAATTGCCGAAAGAAACCGGACGGAAACGGCGTTGCAGAATTCCAGGCGATTTACCGACAACCTGATCGAAACCGCCAACGTCATGATCGTCGGGCTGGATGAAAAGGGCAACGTCAACCTATTCAACCCAGCCGCGGAAAAAATTACCGGCTATACGAGCTTTGAACTCCATGGGAAAAACTGGTTGGAACGTCTGGTGCCCATCGATCGATATCCCGAGGTGCATCTGGAGTTTTCACGCCTGATGGCTGGAGGGCGGCCCAATTTTTTCCAAAACCCCATCTTGACCAAAAACGGTGAAGAACGCGTGATCTCTTGGAGCAACAGCGAAATCAAAGAAGGCGATCAGGTTGTCGGATTGCTTTCCTTCGGCATCGACATCACCGAACGCAGCCTGGCGGAGGAGGCCCTTCAGGAGAGTGAAGAGAAGTTCCGCTACCTCGTCGAGCAGTCCCCCATTTCCATACAGGTGTTTGACCTTGACGGGCGGATTGTCCAGGTCAATGAAGCGTGGAAGGTCTTGTGGGGTATATCCGAAGAACAGCTGCCTGAAGTTTTCGAAAAGTATAATATTCTTGAAGACGAAGAGGTAAGGGAATTGGGTGTCCTGCCGCTGATTGAAAAGGCGTTTAAAGGCGAGGGTGTCACCCTGCCCATAATCGACTATGATGCATCCACCACTTTGGAATTACTGGAGGTAAGGGGCGCTGAAGGTAAAAGGCGCTGGGTTCGGATCCAGTTCTATCCGATAAAAAACACCAGAGGAGAGATGGTCAATGTTGTCAGTATCGAAGAGGACATCACAACCAGGATTCAAGCAGAGCAGAAAATTTTACAGTACCAAGACCGACTCAAGACCATGGCCTCCCAGTTGATTATCGCCGAGGAAAAGGAACGGCGCACCATTGCCGCCGACCTGCACGATCATGTCGGCCATTCGCTGGCCTTGGCGCGCATGCAGTTGAATGGCATCTTGGAAAGTGATTCAGCCCTGGAAAGTAGCATCCTGGTCAAGGATCTATCCAATATCATGCTGCAGGCATTGCAGGACACCCGCAGCCTGATTTTTGAACTGAGCTCGCCGTCGATGAACGAAATCGGCCTGGGTGCAGCCATTTCCGAGTGGCTGGAGGAGCAGATCGAGAAGCGGCACGGCCTGAAAACCGAGTTCAGCGACACCATCGAAAAAAAACACCGCAAAGCCCTGGACGAAAGCGTGCGCGCCCTCCTGTTCCGCAATGTGCGCGAACTGCTCACCAATGTGGTCAAGCATGCTCGGGCCAAAAAGGTATCGGTGTCTTTAAAAGAAATTGCCAACAGCGTAACCGTCGTTATCGAGGACGACGGTATGGGCTTCGATCCGGAGGCGGTAAAAACCAGGAACGGAAAACAGGGTGGCTTCGGTCTGTTCAGTATCCACGAGCGCATGAGCAATCTGGGGGGAACGTTCGACATCCAGTCCGCACCGGGAAAGGGCTGCCGGGTGGTGTTGACGATGCCGGTGGAGACGGGAAATATTGTGTTTAAAAGAAGGAAAAGCGATAGAATTGGAGTGATGGAGTGAGGAACGGATTGAACGTCCAACGGACACTGATGATGGAGTGATGGAGTATTGGAGTATTGGAGTATTGGAGTGGTGGAGTGGTGGAGTGGTGGAGTGGTGGAGTGATGGAGTGGTGGAGTGGTGGAGTGATGGAGTGATGGAGTGATGGAGTGATGGAGTGATGAGGAAAAATCGTAATCGTGGCTACAAGAAACTGATTGTGTGGAATGATGCGATTCGTTACTATACGCTTACGTGTGAGGTTTTTCGACCTTTTCCCTATGACCTGAAACGAGTTGTTTCGCAGCAGATCGCCTCGGTTGATTCGGTACACCGAAATATTGCCGAAGGTTACTGTCGCCGTTCCATAAAGGAATATCTTAATTTTCTCAATATTAGTCTGGGATCATTGGGAGAATCTGTCTCAGGACTCCATGCATATGCAGAATCGAAACAGATATCCAAAGAACCATTCGAAAAACTGGATTCTTTGGCCTACAAACTCGAAAACGGGCTGTTAAGGCTTGTGGAGAGCCTGGAGAAAAAACGTGATCGTGGAGACTGGATTGGCAGCCTAGTTGTCAAAGAGAGCAATGCAGAGTATGGGAATGATTGAAAACAAATGCGGGTCTGGATTTTTCCAATACTCCAATACTCCAGCACTCCAGTATGCTAATTTCCATAACATTTGAGTTTTGACCGACGACTTAAACAAACACCAAGGAGAATCCCTTGCCTGCCAGAATCCTCCTCGTCGACGACCACCCCGTTTTCCGCCAGGGGCTTCACCACCTGCTCGCCAAAGAGAAAGACCTGGTCGTTGTGGGAGAAGCCGGCGACGGTCAGATGGCCATCGAGCAGGTTCAGCATAAAAAGCCGGATCTGGTGGTCATGGACATCAACATGCCCAATCTGGACGGGATCGAGGCCACCCGGCAGATTCTGTCCATGGCACCGGAGACCAAGGTGGTGGCCTTGTCCGTGCACTCCAGCAAACAATTTGTTCGGAACATGATTCAGGCCGGTGCGGCGGGCTACATCCTCAAAGAGAGTATCCCGGAAGAGATGGTTGCAGGTATCCGCACGGTGCTGTCCGGAGAGGTATACCTGAGCCGGTCCATCTCGAAAACCCTGATTTCAGACTACAAGGCATTGGTGTCGGATTCCGAGACCGAGACGAACGAATCCGCCAAGGTGATTTTGTACACCAAGCTTCACCGGCCGCCGATCTCCGCAAGCATCATTCCCAGGACCAGACTGATCGCAGCCATAGAAAACGGTGTGCACAATCCAATGACCTTGATCGTCGCTCCAGCGGGGTATGGCAAAAGTATCCTGGCCAGCGGTTGGCTCGAGGTTTCGCAATTGAACGGTGCCTGGGTGTCTCTGGATGAAGGTGACAACGATTTGAGGGTGTTTTTGAGCTATGTGATCGAAGCCATTCAAAAGGTGGTTGCAGGCCATGAACTCAAAACCAAAGTCTTGGTCGTGGGGGGCAGACTGCCGTCTGCGAAGGAAGTCGGCCATTATCTGCTGAACGATCTGGAACCCTGCTCTGAAAAGTTTGCTTTGGTGCTGGACGACTATCAACTCATCCGCAATGAGGCCATCCACGAATTTATCACCGAACTATTGATCCATCCGTCTCCGGCAATGCACCTGGTCCTGGTTAGCCGTCGGGATCCGCCGCTGCCTTTGACATCATTGCGTGCACGAGGGGTGTTAACGGAAATCGCCCAGACAGATCTTCGTTTTACGCCCGAGGAAACCCAAACATATATGGAGCGTTTTCTGCACATTACCATTTCTGATTTAACTGCCCGGATATTAGAAGAAAAAATGGAAGGCTGGGTGACCGGACTGCATCTGGCAGCTATCTCAATGAGGGACAACTCGGATCAGGAGCAGTTGATAGGCGGCCTGCAGGGCACCTCGCTTTTCGTCCAGGAGTACCTGCTGCAGGAGGTGCTTTCCAAAGCACCGACGGCAATTCGCCGGCATCTTCTCCAGACCGCTATTTTGAGCCGATTTTGCGCACCGCTGTGCGACGCGCTCATGCCCGACACACCTGACGATTCTCACGCCGAACCACAGGCCAATGGCCGGGAATTTGTCGTTTGGCTGGTCACCAGGCACTTTTTCATCATTCCCCTGGACACAACCGGCCGATGGTTTCGTTATCACCACCTGTTTCAGCAGCTTCTGCAGGACCAGTTGAAACGACATCAACGTCCCGAAGAGATTGACGGACTGCATTCCCGGGCGAGTGATTGGTTGGCGCGAAACCAAATTATCGAAGATGCGATCAACCATGCCATTGCCGCAGGAGAACCGGAGAAAGCCGCCTGGATCGTCGAAGAAAACCGGCAGCGGGTGTTGAACGAAGACAGGTGGTATGTTCTTGAAACGTGGCTGCCCATGCTGCCAGACCATATGATCCGGCAGCATCCGGGGCTTTTAATGGCCAAAACGTGGCTTCTGTATCATCATTTCAATATTTCGAAAATTCCGCCGGTTCTCGATGCGGCTGAAGCACTGTTGGGTGATCCCCAAGATTATCATTCAGATGAAAAGTCAGATGATCGATCAACCCAAGGCGAGATCGATTTCTTTCGCGGCTATTTTTACTATTTTCAAAACGACGGGACGGCAAGCCTGAAGCATCTGACCGCTGCCCGGGAACGGGTCCCTGAAAACCATCAGGAAATTCGTGGCCAGATTGAAATCCTGCTTGGGCTGGCCATGCAGATGCAGGGGCAGTGGGAAACCGCCCTCGACCAATTGAACAGGTTGCTTGACCGTCCCCAATGGGAAAAAAGCGTCGCCCAGACACGCATTCTGGTAACCGTGGTATACATCCAGATCATATCGGGCAATTTGAATCAGGCGGCCGCCGCCAATAACCGACTTCATGACTTCGCGGTAAAAAACGACTATGCCTATGCCGAGGCATGGAGTGTGTACCTTTCAGGCCTGATCCATTTCTACCGCAATGAACTCGAAGGCGCGATTGATTGTTTCAGCCAGGCCATCGAGAAAAAACATATCCTGCACACGCGGGCCGTCATCGACAGCATGACCGGACTTGTTTATGCCTATCAGGCTATCGGAAAACCCGACCATGCTGAAGACATTCTGCAACAGCTCTGTGGTTTTGCCGATGCCCTCAACGAACCTGTCAGCGCTATTCTCGCCAAGACCTGTCAGGCAAGATTGGCGATCATGCAAGGTCAACCCAAAGCGGTCTTCGATCTTCTCCGGAACGATCCACCACCTGTCGAGAATATGGTCTGGTGGCTCGAGATTCCGGCCGTGACCTACTGCCGGGCCCAGATTGCCCAGGTCTCCGACCCGCGTCTTGAACAATCCGAGGCCAGGCTGCGTGAACTTCTGAAGCTGAATCAGGACAATCACAACACCTGCCACATGATTCAGGTCCTAACCGTGCTGGCCCTGGTCTGCAAAAAGCAAAACCGTGTTGAGGACGCCCTTAGCCTTCTTGAACAAGCCGTCGAACTGGCGGCCCCCGGCGGTTGGATCCGCCCGTTTGTCGAAGCCGGCCCACCGATGGAACAGATGCTGAAACAGATTCCCGAACAGAAGGTGTCGGTTGATTTTATGCAGCAACTCTCGGCCGCTCTCGATGCAGATCAAACCCGACCCGAGGCTGCCGTGCATCCTTCAGCACCTGACGAGCCGCCGAGCCGCCCATCCGCCCCGGTGCAGCCCCTGGTCGAGCCGCTGACCAACCGTGAATTGGATGTATTGGAGCTGCTGGCCGAGCGGTTTCAAACCAAAGAGATCGCCGATAAATTGTCCATTTCCACGGAAACAGTTAAATCTCACCTGAAAAGCATCTACCAAAAACTTAACACCACCAACCGTCGCCAGGCCGTTGAAATAGCTAAACGTATCAAACTTCTGCATGCGAAGTAATTCCGATATATAGGGTCCAAATAGTTCCGATCATGACCCTGGAAGTCTGACCCCGCCGCCCCCTATCCCCCATTTCTCCCCCTTTTTACCCCTGGTCGATGGAATTCGGTCCGATCTCCCCCATTTTTCCCTCGTTATTGGGGATGTTTCGATACACTGAGCCATTCTATGGTCAGGCTGTACAATTCCAGAAATATTCATGGGGGAGGGCAGGTTCGATGACGGTTAGTGATAACAGCAAACTAAATGTGAAATTCTGGAGTCCCGGAATTTATAAAATCAACGTTCAAGGGAAGCTCGACCCTATGTATTCCGATCGATTTGCCGGTATGCAGATTTCAGCGTGCACGGTTAAAAAGGCGGGCCAGGTCACAACCCTGTTAGGCTTCCTGCGGGACCAAGCTCAACTATCCGGCGTGCTGAACTACCTCTACGAGCTGCATTTGCCGATCCTGCTGGTCAGATATATCAAAGAGAACAACGAAGATAACGGGGAGGATTCAGATTCCCAGAGATGATCCCCGTCCGTGCCGAAGTTGAATAACCTCAAGAAATGGTCACCCGAAAGGAGGGCATTATGATGCACCGCATTTGGTTTGGTTTGTTTTTGATACCCACGCTGACCCTTATGGGAAATTTAGTATTTTCCCATACCGCCCGGGCCGATGATACGGCCGACCTGGCCCAGGCGGCGCAGAACCCAGTGGCCAACATGATCAGCCTGCCCTTACAAAACAACACCAGTTTCGGGGTTGGGCCGGGCAATGACGCTCAGAATGTGCTTAATATCCAGCCGGTCATCCCAATAAGCCTGAGCGAGAACTGGAACTTGATCACCCGCACCATTGCCCCGGTGATCTATCAGCCGGAACTCGTTCCGGGAAGCGGTAGCGAATTCGGACTCGGGGATATCAATGCGACCTTGTTCCTCTCCCCGGCCAAGCCGGGGAAGCTCATCTGGGGCGCGGGCCCCGCATTTTCCTTTCCAACGGCCACCGACGACATTTTAGGGACCGACAAGTGGAGTGCGGGACCCTCTGCCGTGGCGCTGATGATTCGGGGCCCATGGGTAATCGGCGGTCTTGCCAGCAACCTCTGGTCCTTTGCGGGAGACGATGACCGGGCGGACGTCAACCAGTTCCTGTTTCAATATTTCGTCAACTATAACATGGCCGACGGTTGGTATCTCTCCTCTGCCCCGATTATCACGGCCAACTGGGAGGCGGACAGCGGTAACCAGTGGACCGTCCCCTTTGGCGGCGGGGGCGGTAAAATCTTCAAGATCGGCAAGCAGCCGATCAATGCCCAGGTGCAGGCCTTTTACAACGTGGAAACACCAGACAACGGGCCCGATTGGTCCCTGCGGCTGCAGCTGCAATTTCTGTTTCCCAAATAATCCGTCTGCACTCACTCAGAAAGGAATAAACCATGAAACACTTGGTGTTTAAAACCCTTTGGATCGTATGGGTTCTGATTGTGATCTTCTGTTGGGTCGGCACTGGTTTCGCTGATGAATCCGCCACGAGCGAAGAGTGGAAATTCGCCGCCGAACTCTACTTTTGGGGCGCCTCCATAGGTGGTGAAACCGCCACCGGCTCAGACATCGATACCGATTTGGACGATATTCTCGATAGCCTGGAGTTCGCCTTCATGGGTTCGGCCGGGGTTCGCAAGGGCAAGTGGTCACTGTTCGCAGACGTGATTTATCTCAACGTAGAGGACAGCGGCAGCATCGCGCCCGGGGTAGACGCCAGTGTGGAACTGACCAACTGGGTGGTGACGCCCTTTGCCGCTTACACCGTCATGGATACACAGAAAGGCAGTCTCAGTCTCCTGGGGGGCGCGCGCTATCTTTACCTGAAAGCTGATCTGGGCATTGGCCCTTATCGAGGCGACGATTCCGGTTCTATTTGGGATGGCATCATCGGCGTGCGAGGGGATCTGAACCTGTCGGAAAATTGGTTTCTGTTCGGTTATCTGGACATCGGCACCGGCGAATCGGACATGACCTGGCAGGGTCTTGGCGGATTAGGCCACCGGTTCAAATGGTTTGACCTGGTTGCCGCGTATCGCTACCTGAGCTGGGATTTCGACGATGATACCTTAATTGGCGATTTGGAGATTCATGGCCCTGCCCTGGGCATCAAGATGCCATTTTAGAAGGTTAACTCGGAGAGATCGCAGGTAGGCTAGACCTAAAACCGTACGTTTATGAATCGAAATCAAAATCGAAACACGTAAAAAGACCGTTTTATTTTTAACTGAAGCAAACTAGAAAAAGAGCTCAAAATGAAACTTATATTTTCTTCAATCGTATTATTGGCAATGGTAATGATGTCGACCCTTTCAGTTTCTGCCGCCGAGTCTGGGGTGATGGCGGAAGACGCCGCTATCGCGGTTGCAACCGTGGTGGCCGTTGATGAAAAAACCCGGAACATCACCTTGGCCGGTCCCGAGGGTGACGAGTGGACGTTTACGGCCGGTCCCGAGGTCCGCAACTTTGCCCAGATCAAGCGTGGCGACCGGGTGATCACGTCTTACTACCAGGGGTTTGCACTGGGGATAGGTCCGAAGGGAAGTGGCGTTAAAGACCGTCTTGATACCGTGGAAATGGCACGCGCGAAAGCCGGTGAGAAACCTGGGGTGATGATTACCAAGAGCGTTGAGGCGATTGGGATCGTGAAGGCCGTTGACAGCAAAAACCGAACCGTGACCCTGGAAGGGGCAGAGAATACGATCATGCTTGAGGCTTCCGAAGATGTCGATCTTGCTCAGGTAAAGGTCGGCGACGAGGCCGAGGCGGTTTATATCGAGTCCTACGCCGTCAATGTGGTGCCTGCGCCCAAGGTGTCCGGGACCATTACGCTGGAGAGCACCTCCGTGGCGGCCGGAATCGGCGTTACATGGGGCCACGGCATGCTGACCATGTACGATGGTTCAACCCATAAGTTCAAGGTCAAGGGTCTATCCGTGGTGGACCTCGGTATAGCCAAGATCAGTGCAACCGGAGAGGTGTTTAATCTCGTCGAGGCGAAGGACCTGAATGGCACTTTCATCGCCGGCGAGGCGGGGTTTGCATTCATTGAGGGCGGATCCGCTGCGGCCATGCAGAACGGCAATGGCGTTGTCATGCAACTCACCTCTACCCAGAAGGGTGTCAAGATGACACTCGCCCCGGGAGGTTTGAAGGTCAATCTGGTGAAGTGAGAGTGAAAGAGATAAACGTCCAACGCTCAACATTGAAAGTAGAAAAAGGAAAAATAAAATGAGCAGTCATCCTTTTTGGAAGTTTAACGTTTGATGTTCGATGTTGGGCGTTAATTTTTTACTCTTCAACCCTGAACCTTGAACCCAAAAACGGTGAACCTTCAATACACAAAAGAGATGAGCCATGACAGTAAAAAAAGATGAGTATTTATCCCAGTTAAATAAACAGTATGACGAACTGAACTACCGCTGGAGTCGTGAGCGCGACAAGTTCGAGGCGGACCTCCAGCATACAAGTGCCGATGTTAGAAAAGAATATGAAGTCAAGCGTGAGGAATATCGCATATTTCGTAGCGAATTGAAGACAAAGATCGATGATCTTGATGCCGCAAGCGATAATGCCTGGGAGGACTTGAAAGAAGGGGCGGAGCAATCCTGGAAAGCGCTTAGCCAGGCCTTCGACAAGGCAGCCTCGCATTTTAAATAACATTATTCAGGACATAGGAGCAAAGTATGAAAACTTTATCGATTATGGCCGTTACCTTACTGCTGGCTTTCAGTCTGGGCTCTCCGGTTTACGCCGAGCAGGCAAAGAGCATTTTCGATCAGGCTGGCACTCAAGCCCCACAATCTGCAAAGGATTTTAAACCGGGGCCCGATAAGATGGAGACCCGGTTCGGGAAGCTGGAATTTCCCGGTGGTTACCCGACTGAGAAAACGGTGCAGGAGGTCTACGACGAGCTTGATCTGCAGCGTGCAACGCAGCTCTACCTAGATATGTATCCCGCCCTGTCAATGCGCGGAATGATGATCGGAACGGCACGGGATTACGGGGCAAAGAACAGCTCGGATATCTCAGTTACAGCCGACCGACTGGATTCAAAGGCAATGTGGCTGACCGGTAATACGGAGAGTATCTATGCCATGATTGTGTTTGACCTTAAAGTAGATGGCCCTACGGTTTTTGAAGCCCCCGAAGGATTAATGGGTCCTGTGGATGACGCGAACTTCCTGTTTGCTTTCGATATTGGCCCTACAGGCATGGACAAAGGTAAGGGCGGAAAATACCTGATTCTTCCTCCTGGTTACAAAGAAGATGTTCCGGATGGCTATTTTGTATTTAAATCGCCAACCTATCGTCTATTTTCCTTTGTTCGCGCCAACGCGGCGGTGGTCGGAACCGGCGAAAAAGCGATGGAATTCTTTCGCAAGAACGCCAAGGTCTATCCATTAAAAACCGGACCGCGCAAGAACACGTTCACCAATGTTTCAGGGGTGCCGATCAATACCCTGGTTCCCGAAGATGCCAGCGCGTTCCAATGGATGCATGACATCATCAACTACGAGCCGGCGGAGGCCTTCGGCAAAGAGAAGCTGGGACGTCTGGCGTCCATCGGCATCATCAAAGGCAAACCATTCAATCCCGACGCCCGCATGCAGAAGATTATGGAACAGGCGGCGAAAGAAGGCGTTGCCATGTCGCGGGTAATTGCGTTTGATTCGCGAGTCGAAAACGCGAAAGTGTATCCCGGTAGAGAATGGGAAAGTCCCTATATCACCAATAACTCAACTTTCTATCAGGAAGATTATATAAATCTTGAGGCGCGCACGACGTTTCATTTTACCGCAGATGGAATTACGCCAGCTATGGCGGCGCAGATGCCTGAAGGTCTTGGCTCAAGGTATCAAACCACATACAAAGATAAAGACGGTAATTTCTTTGACGGCAATAAAACATACAAACTCAATGTACCCCCCAAGGTTCCCGTAAAGCTTTTCTGGTCAGTGACCGTTTACGATACATATACTCGCGCTGTAGTTCAAACTCAGCCTTATCCAAGTATTAGCAGTCAGCAAACACCGGCTCCTGTTGTAAATAAAGATGGTTCTATCGATATTTATTTCTCAGCTAAGCAGCCAGAAGGTATTGAAAAACAAAACTGGGTAGAAGTTGTTCCCGATCAAGGTTTCTTTGTCTACATGCGCTACTACGGCCCACTCAATGCGTTCAATGACAAGACGTGGGTTCCAAATAATGTAGAACTGGTGAAGTAAAGGAAAGCGATTAGCAATTAGCAGTTAGCTATTAGTAAAAACTAACTGCTAAAAGCTAACAGCTTTAGATAAAAGGGATAAAACAATGAAAACAAAACAATTACTAGTCATCGCCGCAGTACTCGTTGTTCTTGTTTCGGCGGCAACAAACGGATTTGCACAACAAGCCGATCCACTCCCATCATGGAATGACAGACCGACAAAAGCAGCGATCATTCAGTTTGTGCAGGATGTCACCAAAGAGAGCGGCCCGAAGTTTGTGCCGCCGGAACAGCGGATCGCCACTTTTGATAATGATGGAACGCTGTGGGTGGAACAACCCGTTCCACAGCTAGAGTTTGTGGCATACCAAATTAAAAAAATGGCAGTTAACCATCCCGAATGGAATCAAAAGCAACCCTTCAAATCAGTTCTGGAAGGTGACAAAGAATATCTGGTGAATGATCTGTTAAATAATCATGGCAAAGAGTTAATGAAACTTATTGCTGTTACGCATGCAGGTATGACCTTAAAAGAATTTAATGCAGATGTTAACGCTTTTCTAAATGTTTCTTCTCATCCAAAGTTCGGAAAGAAATATACAGAGACTATTTATCAGCCTATGCTGGAATTATTACAATATTTACGTGACAACAACTTTAAAACCTATATCTGCTCCGGTGGAGGTAACAGTTTTATGAGGGTTTTTGCAGATGATGTTTATGGCATTGTACCCGAAAACGTAATAGGCACTTTTGCCATGAATACTTTTGAACAAGTTGATGGTGAATGGGTGATTGTAAAGGGGAAAGAGAACATTTTCATGAACGATAAAGCAACTAAGCCTGCGACAATTGAGCAGCGAATTGGTCGTATCCCAATCTTTGTAGGAGGCAATGTACGTAGTGGAGGTGACATCGGACAACTGACCTATAGCCAAACAAACACACTACCCAATTTTCAACTTTTGGTAAATCATGATGATGATGTACGTGAATTTGCCTATGCTGAAAAAGATAACAAATCGTTAAATGCTGCCCAAGAAGGTAACTGGCATGTTGTAAGCATGAAAAACGATTGGATGAAAATATTCCCTTTCGATAAATAAGAACGGTATTTTGTTAGGGTGGTGAAAATCCATTCTTGCAAAATGCGATTTAATTAAAGGAGAAGAAAAATGATAACAAAACAATTAATCACACTGGCCGTTACCGGATTGATGGTGGCTGGCCTGACAACGGCTGCATGGGCCGCCTCACCGAAAATGATCACGCAACAGCCTGTTATGAAAATGACGACTCCGCTTCCGGAGAACATCACCACGCCGGCCAAGGTTGAATCGGCCATAGGAACTCTCGAATTCTTTGATGGGATCCCAACGCTTACCACAAAAGATGCAGTGTACGATTATGTCGACCGGGCCCGTGCTGTGCAGATGTATATTACTATGATGCCCGCAGTATCCACCTACAGCCTGCTTCAGGGAAGTCGAGACGTGGGTATGGGAGACGCTCATCAGGTTGTGCTTTGGGAGCAGATGGGAGATTCAAAGTCGCAGGTGCTGACCTATAACAACACATCGCTCTATAACTGGAGCTTTCTCGACCTTGAAAAAGACGGCCCAACTGTAATTGAAGTTCCGCCGGATCAACTGGGCATTCTTGATGATGGCAATATGCGCTATCTCAGCGATATGGGCGCAGCAGGACCTGACAAGGGCAAGGGCGGAAAATACCTGGTGCTGCCTCCTGGTTATGAAGGGGATGTTCCGGATGGGTATTTTGTCGTTAAATCCACGAGCTATGTGGTGTGGAACTTCATGCGCGGTTATGTCAGGAATGTGAATGACCCAGCTGATGTCAAAAAGGCTGCCGATAACGTCAAGAACAACCTGAAAGTCTATCCGCTGGCAAAAAAAGATAATCCGCCGAAGATGCAGTTCAAGAACATGACGGGCGTTTATTACAATACGATTCCGCCCAATGATTTCACCTATTTTGAACGACTCAATGAGATCATCCAAAAAGAACCCATCGATTTTATCGACCCTGAGACCCGCGGCATGATCGCGACACTCGGTATCGTTAAAGGGAAACCCTTTGATCCGGATGCGCGCATGAAAAAACTGCTCAACGAAGCGGTTGATATCGGCAATGCCTACGCACGCGCCAATACCGTGTATCCCCGTGATCCCGGACATTATTTCTATCCAGAGACAGACAGTGAGTGGGTCATGGCATTTCCTGACAAAGATGCCTTCTTTCTAAAAGATGGAATCCGTCGCATAGATGCTCGACTTTGGATGCATTACAACGCTGTCTGCGTCACTCCGGCCATGGCAGGGATTAAACCTGGTGTTGGTTCGGACTACGGTATTGCCGGATTAGATTCGAAACACCAGCCTTTGGATGGCGCAAAAACCTACAAACTCAACCTGCCGCCCAATGTTCCGGTAAAAGACAATTGGTCAGTGACAATTTATGATCCTCAGACGCGCAGCATGCTTCAGAGCGACCAACCCTTTGCCGGGCTAAATAGTTTAAGCGGAGAGGTCAAAGCCAACAAAGATGGTTCGTATGATATCTACTTTGCTCCAAAAGCTCCGGCCGGCAAGGAGAGCAATTGGATTCAGACCATTCCCGGAAAGAGCTGGTTCATTCTATTGCGTATGTACGGCCCACTTGAGCCTTGGTTGGATAAGACCTGGCGGCCGAGTGAACTGGAGTTGGTGAAGTAATTCGATAAAAACAAATAAGCGACGGTGGGTTAGAACTCACTTTGATAAAAACAAAAGGAGATGAAACCATGAAAATGAAATCACTAACCATCCTGGCCATTACCGGATTGATGGCGGCCAGCCTGACAACTGCCGTATGGGCAGCACCCCCCAAATACAAAATGACAACCGACATCCCGGCCAATGTCATTACACCGGACACGATGGAAACAAGCATTGGCACGCTGAAATTTAATGACGGCTTTCCTACGGAAGAAACAGCCCAAAAGGTCTGGGATAATCTTGATTTTGTCCGAGCAGTTGAAGCCATGATTATGACGACACCTGCGGCTTCGCTGGTAGGTTTCCGTAGAGGTATCCGTGATTTTGGGCCGGACAATGAAACCATGATTATTTGGGAAGGTCGCCTGGATCCTAGAGGTTTACTACTAACAGGTAATACGACAGTGGTTTATAGCTTTATGTGGATCGACCTGAAAGATGGACCCATGGTAATGGAGACGCCACCCAATGTGCTTGGAATCGTTGATGATTTCTGGTTCAGATATCTTACCGATTTTGGCAATGCCGGAGATGATAAGGGTAAAGGCGGTAAGTATCTTCTTCTACCACCTGATTACAAGGGTGATATCCCCGAGGGATACTTCGTTAAACAATCGAAAACTTATGGCCATTGGCTGGCCATGCGCGGTTTCATGACCGATTTCGAAGCCGATCCGGTTGTTAAAAACATGAAAGAGCATTTCCGTATTTACCCATTAGGGGACGAGCCAAAAGAAGTTAACTGGGTGAATATGAATGGCAAGTTTATCAACACCCTTCATGCTTCGAATGGTGAATTTTTTGCAGAAGTCAATCAAGTGGTTCAGGAAGAACCTAATGCGGCTTTTAGTCCGGAAATATTGGGAATACTTGCTTCAATTGGAATTGAAAAGGGAAAACCTTTTGCACCTGATGCACGCATGAAAGCAATCTTGGATGATGCCGCAAATGTGGGTAATGCTACACAGAGAGTTATACAGTGGAATGCCCGCGATGAAAGTTTTGCAGCCTACCCTGGAAGTAAAACTTGGGAACCCGGTTTCGCCGGCGGAAGTCATGAGTTCCTGCGTGATGGCGTTCGATTAATTAATGAGCGTGAGCGTTTCCATTTTTATGCCACAGGAATTACACCAGCTATGGTGAAACCTCCGGTAGGCCAGGGCTCTCAATATTTAGAAGGGCTTCGTGACTCGGAAGGTCGACGATTCGATGGAAGCAAAACCTACAAACTGCACATCCTGCCCGACGTTCCTGCAGCTAACTTCTGGGATGTAACGATCTATGATATGCAAACGCGGTCGCTATTACAGACCGACCAGCCTTTCCCGGGCGTAACAAGTAAGGACAAGGCAGTCATTCAAAATGCTGACGGTTCATTTGACATTTATTTTAGTCCTGAAAAACCGGAAGGCGACGTGAACTGGCTGCAAACCATACCAGGTAAAAGCTGGCACGTACTTTGGAGAATTTATGGCCCAACTCAGATTTGGTACGATCAGAAATGGAAAATAAGTGAGATCGAGTTGGTTGAGTAGTTCAAGACAATAAGCGGGGCGGGTTAAAACTCGCCTCGCCAAAAATAAAAAGGAGATAACACGATGAAAATGAAATCATTAACAACCCTGGCTGTCAGCGGATTGATGGTGGCCGGCCTGACAACGGCAGCATGGGCCGAATCACCGAAAATGAAAATGACCACTGATATCCCCAAGTCGATCATGGCTCCGGACAAAGTAAAAACTTCGATTGGTACCCTCAACTATTTTGACGGTGTGCCGACAGAAGCGACGGCCAAAACGGTCTACGACTACCTGGATCGCTCGCGCGCCGTTGAAGCGTTCCTGAACAGCATACCTGCAATGTCAATGTATGGGATCCGCGAAGGTCAGCGGGAGTTCGGGCTCGATGCCAGCAACAAGATTGTCATCTACGACAACCTGCTGGACTCCAAAGCACTGTGGCTGACCGCGAACACCTCGACCATGTATGCCATGGGCTGGCTGGACCTCAAGAAGGATGGCCCGACGGTCGTCGACCTCCCACCGCGAATGCTGGGTATCCTCGACGACATGGCCTTTCTTTACATGACAGACCTGGGCATGGCCGGCCCCGACAAGGGCAAGGGAGGCAAGTTCCTTGTGCTGCCTCCGGGCTATGACGGCGATGTGCCGGACGGGTACTTCGTGGTCAGATCAAAGACTTACGGGGTCTGGCTCTTCATGCGCGGCTATCTCGATAAGGGCATCGAGGCGGCTTCGAAGAACATCCGTGACAATCTGAAGGTATACCCGCTGGCAAAGAAAGATAATCAGCCGCCCATGCAGTTCATCAATGGAACCGGCAAAGAGATCCAGACCGTTCTGCCGAATGATTTTTCCTTCTTCAAGAACGTACACACCATTCTTCAGGAAGAGCCGGCAGGTTTCCTCGGTGCCGAAATTAGCGGCCAGCTGGCTGCAATCGGCATTGAAAAGGGAAAACCTTTCCCGTCGGATAAGCGCATGACCGATATCCTGGTCGACGCAGCTGCCATCGGCAATGCCGCGGCCCGTGCCATCAGTTTCGCTCCGCGACATCCCGGACTCTATACCTACGGCAAAGACAGCGGATGGTATCAGCCCATCATCGGCGGAAGCACCACCTATATGAGCAATGGCGCCCGCGTGCTCGACGGGCGGGTCTTCTACCACTTCGGCTATATCTGCGTATCACCGGCCATGTCCAGCAAGTCTCCGGGCAAGGGCTCGGACTATACCATGGGGATGGTAGACTCGAAGGGCCAGCCCTTTGACGGTTCCAAGACCTACAAGCTGCATCTACCGCCCAATATTCCGGTCGCTGACTTCTGGGCTCTGACCATGTACGACACACAGACACGTACCCAGCTGCAGACCGAGCAGCAGTTCCCAACCCTGGACAGCTATGCCAAGGGCATGAAGACGAACGCCGACGGTTCCATCGACGTTTATTTCTCTCCCAAGGCGCCCAAGGGACAGGAGAGCAACTGGCTGCAGACCATTCCAGGAAAGTCCTGGTTTGTCGCTCTGAGAATGTACGGCCCGCTCGAGACCTGGCTCGACCAGACCTGGCGGCCGGGTGAGATTGAGTTGGTGAAATAGTCGAATACGGGAGCTGTGGGGCGTATTGCGATACGGCCCACAGCAACTGGCTGCAGACCATTCCGGGCAAGAGTTGGTTTATCGCCCTGCGGTTTATGGACCTCTGGTGATACAAAAAGGAAGATGATGCAAAAAGTAAGGAACAGAAAAAATAGTATCCTGATAGCCGTTGCAGTCTTTGCTTTTGCTGCCTTTTTATCGCCATTTATTGGCAGCGCTCTATCTGGACAAGAACAGGATTTTCAGAAAAAGAGTGGCTTTTCGCAAGCCCAGCGTCTTGAAGGAAAATGGGTTCGGCAGGATGGCGGATACAGACTTGTCTTAGAAGATGTCAAACCCGATGGCAGTTTAAAGGCATCCTATTTTAACTCCGGCAAGATCAATGTCTCTATCTCGAACTGGAAACTTGAAAATGAGCGCCTTCACCTCTTTATCGAGCTGCGTGATACCAATTATCCAGGCTCAACATATTCCCTGGTGTACGCAAAGGAACAAGATGTATTGGAAGGAACATATTTTCAGGCTGTGACAAAGGAAAGCTACAGCATCAAATTCTTAAGGATAGCCAAAGGTCAGAATTGACATCATGAAAGAAGAAAACAAAATGGGCACAGGCATGATTCTGCTGGTCGCGGTTGTGATGGGCGGCAGCCACAACCCATGGAAATTGTCGATATGACCGAGAACTCAAAAACGCAGATCGTTCAGTTGATTCGTGGCCAGCCTGTACAGCGCGTGCATGTCATGGTGAAGCCCACCGGTGCGCTTTGCAACCTCAATTGTTCCTACTGTTATTACACCTCGAAACAGGAACTTTTAGGCACACCATCCGAATGGCGCATCTCCGATGAGGTGCTTGAATCTTTCATCCGTCAATATTTTGCGGCTCATAACCACAAGGAGGTGGTTTTCTCCTGGCAGGGCGGCGAGCCGACCCTCCTCGGGCTCGATTTTTTTTTAAAAAGTCGTCGAGTTAGAAAAAAAGTATTGCCCGGCCCATGTCCGCTGTGAAAACGATCTGCAGACCAACGGTACACTGTTGGATGATGCCTGGTGCGAGTTTCTCCATGAGCAGAACTTCCTGGTCGGCCTCTCCATTGACGGCCCCAAACATCTGCATGACCGCTACCGCAAGGATAAATCGAGTCAGGGAAGCTTTGACCGCGTTGTGCGTTCAGTCAAACTGCTGAAAAAGCACAAGGTCAATTTTGCAACCTTGAGTTGTATTAATCGGGCCACTGCTAAAGCGCCGCTTGAAGTGTACCGCTTTCTGCGCGACAAAGTGGGTTCCAAGCGGATGCAGTTTATCCCGATTGTCGAGCCTGTCGGTTTCGAGCAGACAGCCCCTTTAAAATGGGGCTCAGATTCGGTGCCTATGCTTGGCTCGCCCCGGGCAAAACCGGGCTCTGATGGCTCGGCAGTGGAAAAGTGGTGTGTCGATCCTGACGACTGGGGCAATTTCCTCTGCCGCGTCTTTGACGAATGGCTCACAAAGGATCTGGGGAGCATCTATGTGAACTATTTTGAGGCGGCCGTGGAAACCTGGATGGGCCACACCTCGCCGCTTTGCTCCCAGAGCCCGATGTGCGGCAAAGGGCTTGCCCTTGAGCGCGATGGCTCGGTTTATGCCTGTGACCACTTTGTGTACCCAGAGTACCGGGCCGGCAACATCCAGGAAAAGCCCCTTGCCCAAATGGCGTTTTCCGAACAGCAGGAACGGTTCGGCAAAATGAAAGAGGGTTTACTGCCGGAATACTGCCGCACCTGTGAATACGAGTTTGCCTGTTTCGGGGGGTGTCCGAAGGACCGTTTCATTAAAACCCCCGAGGGCGATCCCGGTTTGAACTACCTATGCAGCGGCTGGAAAAAATTCTTCTCCCATATCGACCAGCCCGTTCAGCGCATCGTCCGTGGTCTGGCGGAAACGGTGGTCAAGGATGTCCGTACCCTGGCCGCAGACCACTGGCAGCCGGAGAAACAGCGATGAAGTGGCAACAACAAACAAACGATGACGGCTTTCATTGCCTGGAGATCAGTGCTGACTGGTCGGAACTGGCTGATGATTATAACGATATTCTGGCTGGTTATCGAAAGGCGCGGCTGCCCGGTTTCCGGCCGGGGAAGGTGCCGCAGAGTGCGATTGAAAAACGTTTTAGAAAAGAGATCAGCGCGCAATTGACCCGGCAGGCGCCCAGCGGCTTGGCCGCGAGGCCGTGCAGGAGGCAGGGATCGAGGTCTTGGGCCAGGCTGAAGTCGAGGAGATCGAGTGCAATAAAGGCAGGGACTTCAGTGCCATGGTTCGTTTTTATCCAAGGCCCGAATTTGACCTGCCTGACTTGAATAAACTGACAAACGGCAAAGCAGACGGTGATCCCCGTGATCGGATTTCCCTCAGACTTCTGGAACTGGTGAGTTTTGATATCCCGGACGGATTCGTGAAGGATGAGCTTGCTCTGGCTGGGGAAGAAGGTGTCGATCCCGGAAACGCCAAGTGGCAGGCGGCAGCAGACCAGATTCGGCTGATGCTGATCCTCAAGCAGATCGCGAAGCAGGAAGGCATCGAAGTGGACCAAAGGGATGTGGACAACCGTATTGCCGAAAAGGCCGAGGAATTCGGTGCCACAATCAAAGAATTGGAGGCGGAGCTGGCTCAGGGCGATGGGCTGCAGCGCTTGAAGGAGATGCTTCTTGCGGAGAGTGTACTGGGGTATTTAATGGAAATAAACACTACAGGAGAAAATTATGAAGAAGAAATCTAATTTTGTAGGCAAAGCGCGCAAGTGGGCAGCGGTAGGTTGCGTACTTGCGGGGGTAAGCATTGCCGTTGCGGCAACACCACAGGTCGCGGCGGCAGCCTCGGAAAAATCCGAAAAACCCAACGTCGTACTGATGCTGTCAGACAACATGGGATACGGTGATTTAGGAATCTATGGCAGCGGTGGTGAACTTCGTGGTATGCCCACGCCGCGCATTGATCAACTGGCAAGCGAAGGGATGATGCTCACTCAGTTTTTCGTGGAGCCGGGCTGTACACCGACCCGCGCGGCTTTACTGACAGGCAGATATTCTCAACGTGCAGGATTGGGAAGTATTATTATTGCCGGTACACCTAGCACACTTCAGGATAGTGAGGTGACGCTTGCCGAACTGTTCAAATCAAAAGGTTACGCCACTGCCATGACGGGTAAATGGCATCTGGGTGAAGAAAAGCAAAGTCTGCCCATTAACCAGGGCTTTGATGAATGGCATGTTGGGATTTTACAAACCACCGACGGTACATTGTATCCGGATGGTATGCGTAGAAGCGGTTTTTCGGAAGAAGCAATTGCCAAATCGCAAACCGCTATCTGGGAATCAGAACCCGGGAAGGATGTGTTGAAAAAGGTCCGTCCCTACGATCTTGAATACAGGCGGCATATCGAAGGTGACATAGCGCAAGCCTCCGTGAAGTACATCAAAGAACAGGCAAAAGAAGAGGAACCCTTCTTTCTTTATGTGGGATGGTCACATGTGCATTATCCGGCCTTGCCTCATCCCGACTTTGAAGGGAAATCGAGTGCCGGGCTTTTTGGTGATGCTGTGATGGAACTTGACTACCGTACAGGACAGGTGCTTGACGCCATAAAGGAGGCCGGCATTGAAGACAACACCATCGTCATATGGCTTTCCGACAATGGGCCGGCTACAACCCAGGGGTCCAACAACGATTTCTTGGGCAGTTCAGGCGGACCGTTCCGTGGAGAGGTTGGTGATGCACTTGAGGGTTCACTGCGCGTTCCGGGCATGATCAAATGGCCAGCAAAGATCAAACCGGCAAAGAGCAACGAGATGGTAGCTATCCACGACTTCTACCCTACATTGGCCAAAATTATCGGGGCCAAAGTACCAACTGACCGTGCCATTGATGGCGTCGATCAGGGTGATTTCTTCCTAGGCAAAAACAAGCAGTCAGCGCGCGAAAGCCTGATCACGTTCATGGAAGGCGAGGTTGCTGCAGTGCGCTGGAAGCAGTGGCGTATTTATCCAAAGCAATTCATTGCATCTGCTGGCAACCCGTCCCTCATGGGCGTGGGCGGCTATCGTGCCGAGGGGATGGGTTATCCTTCTATTTATAATATTGCCCGTGATCCACGGGAACAATGGAACCAGGTTGCAGTCTCTGCCTTTGTGCTCGGACCGTATATGAAGATTGTGGGCGAATACCAGAAGTCACTGGAAAAATATCCCAATCCACCAGCCTTCAGCATGACAAAATTTGCGAAGTAACGGGGGCAAAAAAGCATTGTAATGCTGCGCCGGGGATTATCCTTGGCGCAGCATACATGACTAAAAAAGAAAATTGGAGTCTTAAAATGTCAAACATCCTCAAGGGGATGGGCTGCAGACCATTCCTGGAAAAAAAACAGGAGATAAACGATGAAAATTAAATTCTTAGCAACCATGGCCGTCAGCGGTTTGATGGTGGCCGGCCTGAGTGGTTTAGCCCACGCTGATCAGGACAAGACCATCTTCGAGCTGGGGGCTGCTGAAGCAAAACAAACCTCGAAGGACTTCAAGCCCGCACCGGCACAGATCGAGACCGATTTCGGCACGTTGAAATTTACCGGTGGTGGTTACCCCACCAAGGAGACTGCGCAGAAGGTCTGGGACCAAATGGATCTGCAGCGAGCCACACAGGCATATTACGACTTAATACCGGCGCTTTCGATGCACGGTATCCTGAAGGCCCAGGTGCGTGACTATGGCGCGCGCAGTTCGTCGGATGTGTTGGTCTTTGCTGACCGGATGAACTCCGAACCGCTGTGGTTGACGGGCAACGTTGACAGTATCTATGCGATGCTCACGATCGACCTGAAAAAGGACGGACCGCTGGTGCTCGAGGTACCACCCGGGGTGATGGGCCCCCTGGATGACGCTTACTTCCGGTTTGTCGTCGATTTCGGTGCGACCGGACCGGATAAGGGAAAAGGCGGAAAATACCTGTTGCTGCCTCCCGGCTACGACGGACCCGTACCGGAAGGATATTTCGTGGCGAGATCGACCTCTTACCGGCTGTGGGGATTGATGCGTGCCAACCCTGGCGAGGGTGACAAGGCCATGAACTACTACAGGCAGCTTAAAGTCTATCCTCTCGACCAACCCGGCCGGAAGGGGCGCTATACCAACGTCAGCGGCCTGCCGCTCAACAGCCTGGCACCGGAAGGTATCGAAGCGTTCCAGTGGCTTCACGAGATCATCGAGCACGAACCCGTAGATTTCATCAACAAGGAACTGCTGGGACGCCTGGCCGCACTGGGCATCGAAAAAGGAAAACCCTTCAAACCGGATGCGCGCATGCAGCGCATCCTTGAACAGGCCGCCAAACTCGCTGTAGCCATGGCGCGGACCAATGCGTTCGACTCCCGCGACCCTGAAGCCAAGGTCTATCCGGATCGCCAGTGGGAAACCGTGTTCATTGGCGGCAGCTCGGCCTTCGAGAAGAGAGGGTACCGAAACCTCGATGCACGCTCGCTCTATCACTACGGGTGTATCGTGAATACCCCCGCCATGGCCGCAGTGATGCCGGAAGGCGTGGGTTCGAAGTATCTTTTCGTCTATCAAGACGCCGATGGCAAGTACCTCGATGGCAGCAAGAACTACAAGCTGCACATACCGCCCAATGTGCCGGTCAAAGATTTCTGGTCGGTGACCATTTACGACCCCGCAACCCGTTCGCAGCTGCAGACCAGTAAAGAGTTCCCGTCGATTGGCAGCCAGGCTCTGCCGGGGACCAACCCGGATGGGTCCATTGATATCTACTTTGGTCCGAAGCCACCGAAAGGCAAAGAGAAGTTCTGGCTCGAGACCTTACCCGGTAAGGGCTGGTTCCCGGTTTTCAGGATTTATGGACCGCTCAAGGCTTACAACGATAAGAGCTGGAAGCCGGATGATGTCGTCCTGATCAAGTAGGATCGTCACGTACTACAAATTAATAAGCATGGGGGTCTGAGCAGACCTGGTTTGGCAAGATCTGGCGCCCAGATAAATTGAAATTAAAACTGAAAAGGAACTAATTATGATTGACATAAGTAAAAGCCTTATTGCTGCTAGTGTAACTCTGGCACTGATGGGTGGTATCTCAACTGCTGTTAACGCCAATGAATATGTCCCTAAATACAAAGCTGACGTTAGCCCTGAGATGTTAACCCCAGATTCAGTAATGACAAAATACGCGGGTGAATTGACTTTTAAAGATGGTTTTCCAACGGATGAAACGTTCATTAAAGCGAATGACTATATGGATACTGCCAGAGCTTTTACGTTATTTGGATCAGCTGTACCAACAGTAGCCATGCATGCCATGCTAAAAGGTCATCGTGATATCGGTGTTATACCCAATAAAACAGTTGCCCTTACTGAGCAATTAATCGACGCAAGGTCATTGTGGTTAACACCTAACACAACGACTCCTTATGCTCATGCAGAAATCAATGTAAAAAATGGACCTGTTGTGATTGAGGTAGGTTCACCGGTCATTTCAATTTTAGACAATGCCTATTTTTTGTATGTGGGTGATATTGGTTTAGGTAACCCCCAAGACGGTGGTAAAGGCGGAAAATATCTTGTTGTAGGTCAAGATTACAAAGGGGAAATTCCCAAAGGTTATATTGTATTAAAAACTAATACATACCGTCAGTGGATGCTAACACGCCCATTCCAGTCACCTAATGAATCACTTGAAGAAACCTTATCTAAATTCAAAAAGGGGATTAAGATTTACCCACTTGCAGAAGCTGGTAACCCGCAACCAGTCGAATTTATGAATATATCAGGCAAAAAATACAGTACGCTTCATGCAACTGACTCATCAATATATGACGAACTAAATGAAGTCATTCAGTACGAGCCTGCAAATTCGGGTGACCCAGAGTTATTAGGTTTAGCAAAAGCAATTGGTATGGAAAAAGGTAAAGAATTTAAACCCGATGCACGCATGCAAAAAATATTGACTGAAGCAGCAAGCTTAGGCAATGCAGCTTACAAGGGCGTAATGTTTAAACCTCGTAACCCAGATGTTTATTTTTACCCTGATCGTAAATGGTTTTCACCGCTTTCAAGTGGCAGCTATCAATTCTTGTCTCAAACTGGCGCGAGACTGATAGATGATCGTGTTGGCTTCCACCTTTTTGCAACCGGCGTTACCCCCTTTATGGTCAAGCCCACTGTAGGTGCAGGATCAGTTTATGAAATTGGCTCAATGGATGAAACCGGCAAAATGCTTGATGGTGGTATGAACTATAGCGTTACATTACCAGGGCCTGTTCCTGCCCGTGATTTTTGGTCATTCATGGTTTACGACAACCAAACACGCTCTATTTTAGAAACGGATCAGAAAACAGGCGGCGTAGACTCTAAATTAGCAGGCATGAAAAAGGCTGAAGATGGCAGTGTCACTATTTTCTTCGGACCTGAAGCCCCTAAAGGACAAGAAAAAAACTGGGTACAAACTGTTCCTAACAAAGGCTTTAACGTGCTTTTACGCTTATACGGCCCAGAACAAGAATGGTTCGACAAAACATGGAAACCAGGTGATTTTAAACTCGTAAACTAACCAAGGGCGACGTGAACAAGACCACCGAAGCCTTTGACCTGTTCGATCGTTATCAGCCCGGCAAGAACTACAAGGTTCCGCCGTATAGCCATTAATTGATTAGACCTGGTGGCCGAGTGAACTGGATTTGGTTGAGTAGTTTATGATCTATTCAGGTGTCAGTATTCGACACATACTGACACCTGAATACGATTAAAAGGAGAAACAAAATGGGCACAGGCAAGATGTTGGCGCGGCTTGCAGATTTGAATATTTAACAAAGGTGAAACTCATGAAGAAAAAATCTAATTTTGCAAGAAAGGCGCGCAAGTGGGCAGCGGTAGGTTGCGTACTTGCGGGGGTAACCATTGCCGTTGCTGCAATACCACAGGACGCGGCGGCAGCTTCTAAAAAGGCCGATAAGCCCAACATCGTGCTGATCAACATGGACAACTTCGGCTACGGCGAACTCGGCGTCTACGGCGGTGGTATTCTCCGGGGTGGCGCCACGCCGCGCATCGACAAGCTGGCCACTGAAGGGATGCGGCTGTTGAATTACAATGTCGAGGCGCAGTGCACGCCCAGCCGTGCAGCGCTACTGACAGGCCGTTATGCCAAACGCACGGGGAACGGTTCTGTGCCGCTCGAAACCGCGGATTATGGTTTGACCCAGTGGGAATACACCATGCCTGAGATGCTGGGCGATGTGGGTTATGCCACCGCCATGTTCGGCAAGTGGCATTTCGGCCAAGCAGAGGGACGCTATCCCACCAATCAGGGTTTCGATGAGTGGTATGGCATCCCCAATTCGACCGACGAGAGCCATTGGGACGCATGAAATGTTCCAGAAGTGATCGGAAATTAGCGAAGGAGACCGGCAAAAATCCGATGATCAAGGAAGAGCACATTTATTCGGCCAGAAAAGGCTCACCGGCAAAAGAGGTGAAGGTTTACGACTGTGCCGGCAAGGCCAGAGATCGACCGTGAAGTCACCGACCATGCCAAAGACTTCATGACACGCCAGGCCAAAGCCGGCAAACCGTTCTTCCTGTATCTGCCCTACACCCAGACGCATATGCCGGTGGCGCCGAGTAAGGAATTTAAAGGCAAGAGTGGCAATGGCCGCTGGGGCGATGTGCTCATGCAGATCGATGCCTATACCGGTGAATTACTGGATAAGGTGGATGAGTTGGGTATTGCCGATAATACTGTTTTTATTTTTACCTCGGATAACGGCGGCGAGATGACCCCTGCTTACCAGGGATGGAACGGCCCATGGAGTGGTTCCTATTTCACGGGTAAGGAAGGGTCGTTACGGGTGCCATTTATTGTCCGCTGGCCTGGAAAAGTTCCGGCAGGCAAGATCTCCAACGAGATCGTTCACCAGTTTGATCTGTTCGCTACATTGGCAAACATTGCCGGTGGTAAAGTGCCGACAGATCGTATCATCGACAGTAAGGACATGACGGATTTCTTCCTGGGAAAACAAGAGGAGTCCGGTCGAGACGGCTTTGTGGTCTATGTCGGCGAACGATATTCACGGCGTGAAGTGGCAAAACTATAAGATGATGTTCATGGAGTTTGAAGGAGAGCTGGGTACTGGGAAACTGAACGTGTTCCCGTTGCCTCACTTTTACAACCTCTATGATGACCCTAAAGAAGAATATCCAGACTTGACCGCAGCATTGGCAGGTAACTTATGGATACGTTGGGGGCCTGGGCCGATTCTGGTAGAGCATAAGAAGTCGCTGGCCGAAGAACCACCCATCAAGCCGGGAACGCCTGATCCGTATGTACCTGCAAAGAAATAGCACGTGAAGGAGATGCTTCTTGCGGAGAGCGTACTGCGGTATTTAACAGAAATAAACATGAGCCCAGGCTGGACCAGACCTGGCGGCCGAGTGAACTGGAGTAAGTGAAGCAATAATAAATATAACAGTGGGTGAGCGGAGGGGGGACTCTCCGCCGCTTCCTTGCCCTGAAATGGAAAAAGGAGAGTAAACGTGAAAATGAAATTATTGACAACACTTACTGTTGCCGGACTCATGGCAACCAGCGTGGCAGTACCGATTCACGCTGAGACAGCTTTGCAGACACAAAACCTGTTTGGGAATGCCGGCAAGAAACAAACCAACAAGGATTTCAAACCGGCGCCTGATACGATCGAGACGAATTTCGGCACTTTGAAGTTTGATCTCGAGGCGTATCCCACCGAAGAAACAACTCAAAAGATTTACGATGAGATGGACTTGCAGCGTGCCACGCAAGCCTACATGGACTTTATGCCGGCGCTGTCTGTGTACGGTATCATCAAGGGTCAGATTCGGGATTTTGGATTTAAGACTTCATCCGATATAGGCGTGCATCCAAGCCCCGGGCTGACACCAACTGAGCTTTACCTGACGGGCAACAACTCCACGGTATACGCGGTTGCTTCAATCGACCTGAAGGTCGACGGCCCCACGGTGGTAGAAGCTCCGCCGGGTATGTTAGGCACCGTGAATGATGCAGCCTTTAAATTCCTGACCGATATTGGTGTTGTCGGGCCTGACAAAGGTAAAGGCGGCAAGTTCCTGTTTCTGCCTCCCGGTTTTGATGGCACAACCCCTGATGGCTATTTTGTGGTCAAGTCACCGAGCTTCCGACTCTGGGCGATGATGCGCGGTTGGGGTGATGTCGGCATAGGTGATAAGGCAACCCAATGGTTTAAAGAAAACTTAAAAGTCTACCCGCTTGCCACTGGACCCCGTCAGGCTACTTACATTAACACTGCCGGTACCGGTCTCAATTCGTTGGCTGCGGAAGATGGTTCTGCGTTTGAAATGCTCAATGAAATTGTTCAATACGAACCCAAGGAATTGTTTGGTGCTGAGCAGTTGGGCCGCCTGGCGACACTGGGCATTATTCAAGGAAAGCCATTTAATCCGGATGAGCGCATGCAGCGTATTCTGGATCAGGGTGCTAAGCAGGGCGCAGCCATGTCACGCGCTATAGTGTTTGCCTCGCGCGATCCTGAGATCAGATACTGGCCGGAACGTCATTGGGAAAAAATGTTCCTGCATAATACGACTTTTGAACGTGATGGAGTTGCAGATATTGATGCACGCACTTTGTGGCATTATGCCGCTATTGTAGTTTCTCCTGCGCTGATATCTACCACGCCGGGTGCGGGTACTGCATATCTTACCGCTATTCGTGATAATAAAGGCGCGTATCTTGATGGTAGCAAGACATATAAATTACGTGTTGGAGCCAAGCCGCCAGTTAAAAATTTCTGGGCGGTAACGGCTTACGACCCAACTACCCGCAGCCTGTTGGAGCCTGGTGCCTATACGAACAAGTCGGTGGGCAGTCGTGAAAAGCCGGTAGCTAATGCTGATGGCTCAGTGGATGTTTATTTTGGTCCAAAAGCACCTAAAGGCATGGAAAAGAACTGGGTACCTACTAATCCTGAAAAGGGCTTCTTTCTTGTGTTCCGTTTCTATGGTCCTGAAGAGGGTTATATTAACAAGTCCTGGGTATTGAATGATTTAGAATTACTGAAGTAGTCAATAAGAAAAATAAGCGGCGAGGCGGTATTTGCAATGTCCCTGCAATCGAAGAGGCACTGAATGTCTGTCAAACTAACATCAAAAAAAGAGATTGAAAAAATGAAAAAACAATTAAGAGCACTTCTAACTGGATTCTTTACTGAGACCAACACATATGTTGCCGAAGGGACCATTGCTTCGTTCACACGTACACCAGGAGATGACATTCTCAACCAGAATCGCGGGGTGAACAGCACCTTAGGCGCTTATATCAATTATTGTGAAGAGCACGACGTTGAAATGGTCAACGGCGCTTCATATCTGGGTAATCCAGCAGGGCTTCTAAAAAACGAAGACTATCAGACAATGAAAGCTGACATTATGGATGGAGCAAAGAAAGCCGGTCCCATCGACTTGCTTATGCTCTATTTTCATGGAGCAGCTTGTGTTGACGGTGTTGCTGATCCAGAGCTGGATATTACCAATGGTTTGAAAGAGATTCTCGGTGATGACATCACCATCTTAGCTCTTGCAATGGATCTTCATGGCAAATGCAGTGATGAATTAAACAAAACAGTTGACCTTCTGTCTTCAGTGCACATGTATCCCCACATTGATTATTTTAACCGTGCTACTGAACTTATGTCCTATCTACCGAAGGTTTTAGATGGCAGCATCAAAGTTACCCGTCACGTTGAGTTCCTGCCACTTATCTTTGGTCCAACCACAACAATGAATGGCATCGGAGCGGGCATACTTACAAAACTCACTGAAATTAACGCAAGGCCAGATATCATGGATATCAGTTACATGCATGGGTTTCCCTATGCTGACCATAAGTTCACAGGGGGGTACATAATGGTAACCACCGACAACGATATGGCACTGGCAAAGAAGGAAGCAGTTGCCTTTGGTGAATGGATATGGGCACAGAGGGAAGAGTTGAACACACCTCAAATGACCACTGAACAAGCTGTGCAAGCTGTAATCCAGGAATTGCAGACGACTGAAGACTATAAGCCCCGCCCCCAAATAGATCTTGATAGACTGGCCACGGACGAAGCCTATCAAGATAAATTAGCAGAAGAAGCCATAGATACCTCCTTTGGATTTGTTCCTGACTGGACGAAAAAGCCTATTGTTGTCAACGATACTGCTGATAATCCCGGTGGTGGAACCGGCGGCGCCGACACACATGTGTTACGTAAGTTTTTAGAAGCAAATATTGAAAGATCAGCCTTCATCGGCATAACAGATCCTGTCGTAGCAAAGCAAGCCCAGGAATCCGGCGTAGGATCAATAATCAAAGTAAGTCTTGGAGGAACGCCTGTTTCTGGAATCGAGCTCGATGGTGAGCCCATTGTAGCAAAGGCCTATGTAAAACAGATATCCGATGGCCGTGTGACTAACCGCATTGTTGTTGCAGGAACACGATGGGATGTAGGAATTTCTGCAACCCTTATTATCGGCGGAATGACCATAACTGTCACAACCTCGGCATGGCAAAGCTTCGACAATTCTCTGGCACTCAATGGAGGAATTGATCCGAGGGATTACAAGTTGGTCATTCTAAAGAGTTCCGCACACTTCCGTGCTTATTACACTCCGATTGCCGACAAGATTTTCACCGCAGATGGTCCCGGTGGAACGACTACAATTGTAACAAATTTCACCCCAAAAAATCTCCGTGGTCCTGTTTACCCCTGGGATCCTTCAACAAAATATCCGGGATAATCGGCCGTCAGGTTGCGTGAAGGCCGTGGCATAAACGGTCTTCATCAAATGCAGGGGAAGAGATCAAAAAAAACTAAAACTAACTTCAGAAAAAAGGAAAACAAAATGGGAAACAGACATCCAAATCCACATTCGGACAACAAGGGGCCACATGCGCCTCTTATGAATGAGCACTTAACACTCATTAAAAACATTAGCATCTTTAATGGAAGATCAGAAGATCTTATCAAAGGAAAAGATGTAGTTCTACTCGATAAAAAAATTGAAAAGATCATCCCCGCAGGCAGTAATGAGGGTGAGTATGGACAGGTTATTGACGGCAAGGGGGGATATCTCTCTCCGGGTATTATCGACAATCATCTGCATCTGATGATGGGCGTATCACAAGCAGAGTTTTTCAATGGCCCTTTCCAGTATGTAACCTGTATGGCTGTACGTGAGGCGGAAGACATGCTCATGCGCGGGGTTACTACCTGCCGTGATGTGGGAGGCAATGTCTTTGGCTTGAGAAAAGCGGTCAACAGTGGGCTCCTGCCCGGCCCGAGGATCTATGGATCTGGCAGTTTGATTGCACAGTATTCGGGCCATGTGGATTTTCGCAATCCCAACGAAATGCCCAAGGAATGGGGTGGCCCCCTGAGTACCGTGGAACGATCTGAATTGAATTGCGGTCTTCTGGCTACCGGAGTCGACCAGGTAATGGCAGCGGCGCGTCATAATCTCTACCTTGGCGCCGATTTTATTAAGATCGCCAACGGTGGAGGCGTATCATCTTTTACCGATCCTCTTTATGTGAATGAGTTCTTTGAGGAGGAAACCAGAGCCGCGGTAAGGGTAGCCGAAGACTACGGCACCTATGTGGCAACCCATGTGTTTAATCCTGTCGGTATCAAAAGAGCACTCAATGCAGGGGTCAAGACCATTGAACATGGCCATCTCATTGATGAAGAAGCCATGGCATTGCTGGCAGAAAAAGAGGCCATCCTCTCTCCTCAGGTATATGTGATGGCGATGCTGAAGCCCATCTATACCGATCCAGTCCGCGCCGGTAAACTGAAGCAAGCCCTTGATGGCATGGACAATATGTTCAAGCTGGCCAAGAAGTACAAGGTCAAGATCGTTTACGGCACCGACCTGCTATTCGATTACGAAGGAAGGAAGGACCAGCTCAAGGACCTCACGCTAAGAAAGCCCTGGTTCACCTCTGCGGAAATCATGATCCAGGCAACCGGAAACGCCGGGGATTGTGTAGCACTGTGCGGCAAGCGAAATATATACGGAAAACTCGGCGTGGTCGAGGAAGGCGCCATGGCTGACGTGTTGATTTATGACAAGAATCCCATTGAAGATGTGGCGATTGTCGAAGATCATGAAAACCACCTGAAGCTCATTATCAAAGATGGCAAGGTTTTTAAGAACAAACTGTAGTCGTAAGCGAGCAATGTCCGGGAGCAGAGATCGATCCGCTCCCGGACAATAACAAGCAAAAATCCAGGCAAGTTGTTTGGCATTTAATTGTATTCATGCAACATTGGCGACACACATCTCGACTGAGCTGAGATTCACACGTGCCTAACCAAGAACAAGCCCAGGGTGTTGCATTTGATCAGACATGCAATTTTATCGCCTTATTTGAGAAGAATAAAAAATGATGAGCCCTGACAAGCAAACAAAAAATACAAACTTCGATGACGCCTGCGCTTTTATCATCAAGCTTGGCGAAGCAGCTCACGGGTATGGTTCAACGGACGGGCGACTTGAAGTCTACCTGACCCGCCTAACGGAGGCGTTTGGTTACCATGGTGCGTTTCGTATTTCCGCAACCGACATGATCTGTGCCTTCCAGGAGGGCGAACATCAGCCACAGCAAATGCACATGAGAATACTGCCAGGTGCAGGACTCGACCTCTCCAAGCTGGCCCTGGTGGGTGATCTTGTCGATGCGCTTGAGACCGGTGAGATTTCGTTATCAAAGGGTTCTGAACGCCTGGATCAGATAGGAAAGACATCTGTTCCCTGGGGCAAAATTGCAAGTGGCCTCGCTTATGCCTTTGTTGGAGCCGGGCTTGCCGTGCTCTTCTCCTTAGGTTGGTGGGATGTTCTTTTCTCAACTGTTTTCAGCATGCTTGTCTACGGGATGGTCCTGCTCTCCGGCAACTTTGGAGCACGAACGGCAGAATGGCTGCCCCTGACCAGTGCATTTGTCGTTGCGGCACTGACTGCGGTCGCAAGATTTGTGGTGCCCGAACTGAATCTGGTTCTGGTGATCGTGGCGTCCATTGCTGTGCTCCTGCCAGGATATACCATCAGCCTGGGGACTATCGAACTCGTTGGTCGCCATGTGGTAAGCGGGACTGCCCACCTGATGAGTGGTCTGGTTTATCTGGCCAAACAACTTGTCGGCGCCTGGCTTGGAGCCGCGCTGGTAATTTCATTATTGCCAGCTCACACAGTAACCGCTGCTACGCCAGTTGATTCTGTATGGCTCTGGCTGTTTATGCCGCCGCTTATTGTCGGGTTGTGCATTATCTTTCAGACCTCTAAAAGAGATTTGTTTGCAGCATGTTTTGGCTGTGCTGTCGCCTACGGTGGAATTCTGCTTGGCAGTGTCATCACCGGTGGCAACCTCGGCAACCTGCTTGGCACCATCATCGTGGTGGTCTTTGCCAACCTTTGGGCCCGGAAAACCGGGCGACCAACGTCCATAGTTTTACTGCCTGCCATCATTCTGCTGGTGAGTGGCAGCATAGGCTTCCGTGGCCTGGCCACCATGGCTGCCGGACAGGTCGCCTCTGGTGAGCAGCAGGTCCTGCAGATGTTTGTAGTTGCACTCACCATTGCGGCTGGCCTGCTCGTTGGCAACACGATTGTACAGTCAAAGACGACACTCTAATGGAGGAAGTCAGAAACAAAGATTTTTGCTTTTGCTCAGCCATGAGGAAATTTACCATGAAAAATGTCCTGATTATTTTCTGTATGGGGTTCAGTGTTTTTTTTCTGATCCCACCGGTGTTTGCCGAAAACGCCCTAGATTTGGGACAGATTATAGAGTTACAGCAAAAACAACTGGCGGCACAGCAAGACCAGATTGATGCACAGCAGCAACAGCTGGAAGAGCAGCGAAACATGTTGCTGGATATGCAGCAGAAAATTGAAGGGCTGACTGATGCTGCATTGCCGCTAAAGGCAATAGCTGGAGAAAAATCTGCAGTAAAGCAGTCGGAAGCTGACATTGCCAGACGTACAGATACGAAGACCAGCAGAAGGGACAAAGAGCAAACACATGAGGAATGGAAAGGTTCCTTTGCAGTGGAAGGAATAGATACCCGCTTCAAGATCGGTGGTTTTGCTGAGTTGGATGTGATTCACGACACCGATGCCATTGCCAGCAAGGGCCAGTTTATCACCTCAACCATTGAGACCGGGGATGATGCAGCCAAAATTAATGGGTCAGAAGGGCAAACCAGTTTCAGCGTTAATCCCACCCGTTTATATTTTGAGACCAGGACGCCCATCAAACAGCACCGGTTAAGGACAATTGTATCAATGGATTTCTATGGTGACGCCCTCGATGTGCACCCCGAACCAAGGATGCGTCAGGCATACGGCGAACTGAGCAACATTTTCTTCGGCGGTGATTTGATGGCCGGCCAAGCCTGGACAACATTTGCAGATCTTGAAGCCTTTCCCAACGTTCTGGACTTCCAGGGACCCAACAGCTTCTTTGGCACCCGCCAGCCCCTGATACGCTGGACCCGGGGGGTTGCTGACGGACTTAAACTCATGGTTGCCGCGGAAACACCTGACAACCATATCATTGAAGGGGCTGATTCCCTCACCGCCTGGCCCGATGGCGTGCTCTCCCTGGTTTGGGACCAGGTCCCCGTCCACCTCATGGGTTCGTTCCTAGCCCGAAACCTGCGCGCCAGCCTCGACAATGGACCGACGGAAACGGCTTTCGGCTGGGGAACCAGCCTCTCCGGCAAGGTAGGCGTGCCCTTTATCGCTGAAAAGGATTTTATGACCTTCTCGGTGACCTACGGTGAAGGCATTGGCAGCAATTTCAATGATCAGCCCCTTGATGCCGTATTTGATACTACTCATTCAGAGCTCGCAACCGTCCCCGTTTTTGGTTACTTTGTCAGCTATGAACACTGGTGGAGTGGGCAGCTAAACTCAACCGCAGTCTATGGTTTTCTCGAGACAGACAACCTCGATTTTCAATCATCGGATTCGTTTAAAGAAACACAGTATGCCAGTGCAAACCTGGTCTGGCAGCCGACAGAAAGCTTGCTGTTTGGTATCGAGGGCCTCTGGGGCAGACGGGAGGACAAAGGTGGAGAGGATGGAACTGACTTTAGGACACTGTTGACCACCAGGTATACGTTTTAAAGGGGTTGGGGTTTTTATTACATGAAATAATGAACGTTCAACATTCAACGGCGAGTGAATAAGGGAAACCTGGACAATCACATTGGAAGTTGGGCGTTGGATGTTCGATGTTGGACGATCATCTTTAAACTAAATCTCTTGAACAAGAAACCATTGGATTAATGGAGTGTTTGAAAAATGTTAACGAATAGATTGACACACCCAAAAAAATCAGTAGTTGTACTGCTCCTTGTAATGAGCGCAATACTCTTGACAGTTCCGTCTGCAAAGGCAGACGATGCTCAGGCAAAGAGCAGCGGCATCCTGCCTTTACCTGATTACTCCGGTGATTTTGCTAAACGTTCCTACCTGTTGGGCGATTTCGGCGGCAAACGGACCGAGTGGGCCAAGAAGGGATTTACCTTTAACATTGATTACAATCAGTATTTCCAGGCTGTTACCGATGGCGGAATCGATCGTGATTCGGAATATGGCGGCACCATCGACTACAACATCAATATCGATTTTGATCGCATGGGCCTTATCCCCGGTGGCCTGCTGCAGATGCGTGCCGTGTCGCGTTATGGGCGTTCGGTCAACGGCATCAGCGGTTCCCTTATCCCGGTCAATGCAGATGAGACCCACCCCACCACTTCACCCATGGATGAAGATGTGGCTCTCTGGCTCCCCGCGATCAACTACACCCAGTTTCTCAGCGAGAAGTTTGCCATGGGTGTCGGCAAGTACGACACCTTTGACTCCGCCAACGAGTTTGCCGGTGGCCGGGGCAGAAGCCAGTGGTGGAACCAGAACCTGAACATGCCCGTATCTCCGGCGCTGATCATTCCCTACAGCGTTCTGGGGGCAAATGCCTTGTTTATGCCCAATCCAAACCTGACGATCACCGGTATGGTGGCCACAAGCACAGATACCTCCAACCGTTCCGGGTTCAATGATCTCGACGATGGCCTTTTTGCAATACTCTCGATCACCTACCAATACCACCTCGGTGAACTGCCGGGCGGCTTCAATCTCATGCCCGGATACGGCTGGAACGGCGATTTCATAGAAATAAACGGTCGTATCAACATTGATGAAGGGCAGTTGCAACCGACCACGAAGGATGACACCTGGTTTGTCTCGGCTGATTTCTGGCAGTACCTTTGGGTCGAAGGTGATCCGAACCAGGCCGTCGACATCAACAACGGGCGGCAGGACCTGCAAGGGGTGGGGGTCTTTTCCCGCGTTCAGTTTAGCGACGACGAGACCAACCCTTTAGAATACAGCATCAGCGGCGGTGTTAACTACAAAGGGCTTATCCCCCGGCGCGACAATGACGCCATGGGTATCGCTTTCGCCTATAATAAGTTGCGAGAAGGCCGATTCCTGGACTTGATCGGGATCGACACCCAGTCTACGGCCTGGGAGCTATTCTACAACATCGAGTTGACCCCGGCACTGCACTTGACCCTGGACGCGCAGGTGACAGACTCGGCCCTGCCGGATATTGACACGGCGACGATCCTGGGAACGTCGCTGCAAATTCGTTTCTAAACCTGTTTTCTAAAGGCCGGGTACCCAAATTCCCGGTGAAGGACAACTGGTCGGTGACCATCTATGACACTCAAACTCGCAGCATGCTGCAGTCCGATCAGAAGTTTGCCGGTATCAACAGTCTCAGCGGAAAGGTGAAAGAAAATGAAGATGGGTCTATCGACGTCATTTTCTCTCCAGAAGCACCTGAGGGTATGGAAAACAACTGGGTGCAGTCAATCCCCGGAAAAAGCTGGTTTATCATCCTGCGGGCATACGGCCCACTGGCACCCTGGATTGACAAGACTTGGCGGCCGGGTGAGCTTGAGTTGGTGGACTAAACCGAGGTTCTAAGTTTAGGGTTCAAAGGTTCAGAGGTTCAAGGATTAACAGAATCGGGTTTTTAATCCTTTAATCCAGAACTTCGAACCCTGAACGTTGAACCCAGAACCGGGAACCCATAGTTCCTTCAACCCTGAACCCAGAACCTTAGGTTGAAGGTAAATGGCGCCCCAGCGATGTTAAAATTGTAGAGCAGGAAATGTGATAAAAAAGAGCTCAACGGAAATAAATTATAGAAAATCGTTAAGTAATAATCAGGTTCTTAGAGCTTTTTTGTGGTCTTTCCGTTGTATGATCTTCTCCAAGGCTCTATCAACATAATTTAGGTACCCAATGACCTCGAACGTATTAAATAACCACAGGCCGCCATCCCGTTGGGAGCCATTTGATTTGCGGAACCAAGGAAATATTGAAGACCGCATGGGCAAAGGTGTCTCCGGATGGCTTAGCGGAGGACTAATTTTAGTGGTGTTTTGTGCCACGCTTGTCTTTTGCTGGGCATTGGCACCCGGTATCGCGGCAGCAAAGAAAACCGGCAAAATCAGAGCGGCCGATACCTCAAGCCCTCGTGATACGTTGAAAAGCTTTGTCGATGCCTGTAACGAGTTGTACCAGCATATCAGCGATACCCCGGGGTATTATGACCGAGCCGACCCGGAGCATATTGCAATTGCCGAACGGGCCCTGGATTGTATTGATGACAGCGAACTGGAGGCTTTTGCCCGCACGGACCGTGCCGGCCTTGCAGCCGTTTGCCTCAAAGAGATACTGGATCGGGTCGAATTGCCGCCCTGGGAACAGATTCCCGATATGGAAGAGATCATCGCCGCCGGTGGGCTCGAAAAGTTGACGGACTATCGAATTCCTGACACCAGGATCACCATTTCAAAAGTGGAGCAAGGATCCAGACGGCACGAATATCTCATCTCACCGGGAACCTTGGATCGCTCGTGCCGGTATTTTGCAAGCATTGCATCCAAACCTTATCGCACCGATGGACCCCAGGTAACCAAGGACTTCTATCACTGGTACCTATCCGCACCCGGCCATCCGGCGCTGGCAGCCGTTGTCGAAAAGCTCCCGGATAACCTTCAACTGGGGCAGACGTGGGGCCTCGCCAACTGGAAATGGCCCGGGTTGCTGTTAACGGTCCTGGTAGGATTGGGTCTCATGGCATTGGTGTTTCGACTCCATCTCGCCCTATCGATGCGCTCGCGTAATAAGGGTATGTTCCGGTACTGGTTAACCCTCATCTTTCCGATTCTCACCATGTTGATCCCTTTGGCTATCAAATATGTGGTCTATCGTTATCTGACGATACGGGGCGCACCTATTTACTACATTAATTTTGCCTGCATACTCGCCGCGTTGCTGGGCGCACTCTGGATCATCTTCGCTGCCAGTGATCGAATCGCTGCCAGCATCATTGCTTCTCCGCACATCAACCCGGAGGGCCTCAATGCCCAGTTGATCAGGATTATGGCCAAATTGGCCAGTGGTGTCGCGGCGGTGATTCTCTTTCTGATGGGGGGGGAATACCTTGGCATCAACCTTGCGACCCTGCTGGCCAGTGCTGGTATTGGTGGGGTTGCGGTCGCATTGTCGGCACAGGACACGCTGAAAACGCTGTTCGGCACCTTAACGCTACTGGGAGACAAGCCGTTTCGTGTCGGCGAGCGGATCATCTTCAAACAATACGACGGCGTGGTGGAGGATATTGGCATCCGGTCGACCAGTATTCGTTTGTTGAGCGGCCCACAGGTCACGATTCCTAACGATCAATTGGCTGGAAACGATATCCAGAACGTGTCCCGACGGCCGCACATTCGCCGGGCCGGTGAGATTCATATCCCATTGGACACACCGTGCGAGAAACTGGAACAGGCGGTTGCGATTATTCGGGATGAGCTAGAGGGTCATGAGGGCATGGATCCGGATCGTCCACCGCGCGTTTTCTTTCATGAATTCACGCCGGGTGCGTTCAGCCTCCATTTCAAATACTGGTATACGCCTCCGGATCGCTGGAAATTCAAAGCGTTCAGCGACAAATTGAATTTCGCGATTTTTCATAAGTTTGAATCGCAGGGAATTCAATTCTCACTACCTGTGCGGCACTCATTCTGGAAGCGTGACAACGAACAGGGACCGCTGGACATTCAGGTGATCGACAACAACCGGAAGTTTTGACTCGGTGTTAAGGAATGTAAAAAACAACTGCGCTGGTTAAGTAGTGTAAAGAGAGAATGTCGAAATTTATGGAGTATACCGCGATGTGCAATGGAAAAAAAAGTGTTCGAAAGAAGAAAACAAAAGCGGACAAACAACCCTCAACATTGAAGGTAGAAAAAGGAAAAATAAAATGCAGGTAAACCTCAAGTGTCAGTGTTCAGGCTACTGCCCCTTGCGATAGACAAAAGAAGCGACAACCTGCAATTTCCGGTTGGTGCAAAATGGCACAGAGGGAGATAGATCTCCCTAAATCGAAAAAACGGCCAACCTGTCCTATTACTAACTGAAAAATCTAAAAAAAGAGATCAAGATGAAACTTACACTTTCTTCAATCGTAGTATTGGTAACGATGATGTTGTCCACTCTGGCGGTTTCTGCCGACGAGCCTGCGGTAATGGTGGCAGATGCTGCTGTGGCGGTTGCAACCGTGGTATCCGTTGATGAAAAAACCCGGGATATCACCCTGGTGGGTCCCGAAGGTGACGAGTGGACGTTTACGGCCGGCCCCGAGGTGCGTAACTTTGCCCAGATCAAGCGTGGCGACCGGGTAATTATAGAATACTTTGAAGGTATGGCGCTCGCCTTGGGACCCAAAGGGTCCGATGTCAAGGCGCGAGTGGATAAGCTGGAGGTTGAACAAGCCAAGTCCGGTGAAAAGCAGGCGGGCCGGATCACCAAAACTGTCGAGGCGCTGGGGTTGGTCGCGGCTGTCAACCCGAAAGAACGCCTGGTGGCCTTGCAGGGGGCCGAAAGGACCGTTGTGCTATTAGTTTCCGATGACGTCGATCTGTCGCAGGTCAAAGTCGGCCAGGAGGTTGAGGTCGTCTATGTCCAAGCTTTAGCTGTCTCGGTAGAGCCGGCGCCCAAGGTGTCGGGAACCGTATCGATCGAAAGCAAATCCATTGCGATCGGGATAGGCGTCCAGTGGGGGCACGGCACCCTGACCATGGATGACGGCTCGACGCATAAGTTCAAGGTCGACGGTTTATCGCTGCTGGATCTGGGTATTTCAAAGATCGAGGCATCAGGAGAGGTATTCCATCTCGTGGAGGCTAAGGACCTGGCCGGCACTTTCATTTCCGGAGAGGCTGGCGCAGCTCTGATTGGCGGTGGTTCAGCAGTTGCGATGAAGAACGAGAATGGTGTTGTGATCCAGCTCAAATCCACTCAGAAAGGCGTCAAACTGACACTTGCAGCCCAGGGTTTGAAGGTAACCATGGTTGAATAGCTCGATGCCGTTGTTGCTAATCAGATAGAGTCGGTAACTTAATGGAGAGAAATAATGAAGTGGTGGAGTGATGGTAGATCGTTTTGGGTTAATGGGTTAATGGAAAAAGAGAGACCCTAACATACTAAATGTCGATAGCTGTTACCAAACGTTTGAACTCCTACACTCCAGTACTCCAAACCTTAAAAGAGGGTACACCCAGATGAACCAAACAAGGTCCAATTCAGTAACAATAGTTATGCGCTGGCTGTCCGCAGTGACGTTGTCCCTGGTACTGCTATTGGGAACGTCCGCCGGGGCCAAGGCTGACGAGGCGGATGCCAAACGGATCCTCAAGGCTATGTCCGAATACCTGGCAGGGCAAAACTCCATCTCGTTTGGATTCGACGCCACCCTTGAGGTTGTCACCACCGAAGAACAGAAACTTGGCCTGGCGAGTTCGGGCACCCTCACCCTCAACCGGCCGGACAAGATCCGTGTCGCACGCACCGGCGGGTTTACGGATGTCGAGATGTCCTTTGACGGGAAGACCATGACACTCCTTGGGAAGAACCTCAACATCTATGCCCAAATCGATGTGCCGGGAACCATCGATCACCTGGTTGATGAACTGAAAGATACTTACAATCGGCCCCTGCCTGCCGCGGATCTACTCCTGTCCAATCCCTACAACGAACTGATGCTCGATGTTGTTGACATCGCGGACTTGGGCAGCGGTGTGGTTGGCGGCGTAAAGTGTGATCACCTGGCGTTTCGTACCAAGGAAGTCGATTGGCAAATCTGGATTGCCCAAGGGGATCAACCCCATCCTTGCCGATATGTGATCACCTCCAAGTTAGTTGGCGGAGGACCCCAATATACCATCCAAATTAGAGATTGGCAGACCGGAGAAAGCCTGTCGGCCGACGATTTCAGTTTCAAGAACCCCACCCAGGCCAAAAATGTCGAATTGAAGGATCTCAAAGGTGCGGACGAACTGCCCGACCATTTCACGAAAGGGGAGACAAAATGAAAATGTTGAAAATCGTGGGTATCATTCTGGTTACCGGGGTTCTCATGGGTTTAGGATCTGAGATTGGGGAGCGGCTCTCTATCCCTGAAGCTCAGCGCCTTCTTCCAACTGCCTACGCCAGAGTTGGGCGTCCCCTCACGCCAGTGAGCGTTGCCGGGGTGGCGCGGCGCACGGTGCGCCGCTGCGCGGTCGGCATATATGACTGCAGCCTGCCAGGATCCAGCTCGTCGGGCTGCCTGTTAGGGCAGTTAAGCCCCGGGCTGATTCGCGCCGAGAAGCTCATGTGAGAAAAACATTCGCCCTCACGCCTCACTGGCCATGGGCCTGTGCCGGCCATAAAAATCTATCTTTACAAGGCAAAACAGGCCGTGATGCCGAATACGTTACAGGACAGCTCTAAACATTAAATTTACAGGGGCGGGACACACCGTGTCCTGCCAACACAAAATCTATTTCGGACCCGAGGCACCTGAAGGTGAGGCATAATAATGCAGGATAAAATCACCGCCAAGGAACTTTTTCGCAAGCGTTTCGTGCTGGTCATGACCTTAGCTTACGTGGTTGCATTCCTCGCTTTAATTAGCGGTTTTCTAGAGGCATTGCTGCTTGCGGCGGTGTTCAGCGGTATCTTCTATCCCCTGTATCTGTGGTTTCAAAAGAGAACTGGAGGGCGCAATTCCTTGGCGTCGCTGCTGACGCTGCTTGTTTCGATACTAGTGATTGTTGTGCCGCTGCTTTTTCTGCTGGGTCTCATTGCAGAGCAGGCTTTAGAGGTAACCGAGACGGTAAGTCCTTGGGTCAAGGAGCACATGGACGGCTCCACCATGAATGAGGGCAAACTGCCGGACTGGCTGCCTTTTGCTAAGCAACTTACGCCCTACAGCGCTGAAATTTCAGCCAAAGTCGCCGAGTTGGCAGGGAAAATCGGAGTAGCTATTGCTTCTAGCTTAGCTACCTTGACGGAAGGTGCCGCCGTGTTTTTTCTAAATCTTTTTGTCATGCTTTACGCGATGTTTATCTATCTGGTCAAGGGGCCTTCCCTCATGAATACGATCTTGGGCTACCTGCCGCTGTTGAAAACCGATAAAGAGAAAATGATCGAGGTGGGCTTGTCCGTTAGCCGGGCAACCGTAAAAGGTACCCTCATTATCGGCATTATCCAAGGAGCATTTGGCGGCATTGGTTTTGCCGTTGCGGGTATTGGGGCGGCAGTGTTCTGGGGTGCGGTGATGGCTGTGCTTTCCGTTCTGCCGGGGATTGGCGCAACCTTGGTCTGGGCCCCTGCCGTTGTGTTTCTCTTAATAGGCGGCAAGATGGTTGCCGGGGTTGGCTTACTGCTGTGGTGTGCAGGAGTTGTAGGTACTGTTGACAACTTTCTCAGGCCCGCACTGGTGGGGCGGGACTCACAAATGCCGGATCTGTTGATCCTGCTCAGCACTCTAGGCGGACTTGCTCTATTTGGCGCATCCGGATTAGTTCTGGGACCGATTTTGGCCGCATTGTTTATGACTGTTTTGGCCATCTACAGCCGAATTTTCGCCGACTGGCTTCAACAGGATCAAGCTTTTGAAGACTCACCTTCAGACTCACACGGCAGGCAACTTCCCGCCTCGCCACACAAAGGAGATTGAAGCCATGAGCCATGCATCCAAGGATAGCGATGATTTAAA
Source organism: uncultured delta proteobacterium (assembly GCA_963713755.1). GTDB lineage: Bacteria > Desulfobacterota > Desulfobacteria > Desulfobacterales > CAVQMW01 > CAVQMW01. Next base: position 103,512 of record CAVQMW010000001.1, read on the forward strand.
AACACTGCAGCGCGAAGCCGCGGAACTGCGGGAGAGCCGCAAACGTGCCGGCTTTCCCACGAATGGGGAAGGCGACCAACACCCAGGGCGTGATCCCGCTGGAGCCGAGGGACAAGATTCCGGCAGCAGCGATGAAACCGTCCCGCCTGAAAGCGGATTAGGCGATCTTGCCGACCATATGGAAATCTACCTCAAAGAGATAGAAGAAGCGGCCTTAGAACGGCCTACACTGGCGCTGTTAGCCACCTTTGCGCTTGGGGTCTTCGTCGGTCATCTCTTTACGCGCAGATAGGAGGAGCAATGGAACATTTAGTTCGCAGCCTGAAAGTATTTTGGCGATCCGAGCGGCTTCTCAGGCAAAATGAGTTGCGTTTGATTACGCAAAAAATCCAGTGCAATGCACTGGGAGGGTTGGTGGCGCTCTTCGGTCTGGTCATGTTGAGCCTTTCAGTATTCTTTGCGCTGGTTCCACACTTGGGCCAAGCCTTGGCCGCATTATCAATTGCCGGTATCGATATGGTACTTGCAGGGGCACTGGTGGCCTATGCCCGCAAGCTTCAGCCCTCAGCGGAAATAGGGATGGTCAAGGAAATGCGCGATATGGCTGTTAGCGATATCGAAGGAGAGGTCGCCCGGGCCGAAAAAGAGCTTTCAGATCTAAGGGATGAAGCCCGCAGGTTTATCCGGAGTCCGGTGGATACACTATTGCCCATCGCCATCACTCCGTTGATGGGAGCTGTTGCCAAGGGATTGCGGTCATCCAAGAAGAAACCGGGCTAACTTTCTGGGTGTGTGATGAAAAAATATTTTGTCAGCAAAGGAGGTGATCAAAATGCATTGATAGGGTTTGAAAGCGTGGTGTGTTCCCCTTAAGGAACATAAAATTTTGCAGTATGAATCAAAAGATCTCAATGTCATCGGGATCGCCTAAAGACCGCTAAATGAATGCGGTCAAAATTACGACTTAAAGAGGAGAAAAAAATGAAAAAACTAATTTTTGCTATTGTCTTGGGAATCGCCCTGGTAGCTACCGTATCATGGGCCTCCGACGTTACGCCAAACCTGGATAAAGGCACCAAACAGCTGCGGTTATATGGCTCCTACGATGGCAACACGCCTCTCGACTACCAGTTTGTTCTGGGTGGCGGCTTCGGCTACTTTTTTTGGGATAATTTCGAGTTAGGCATCGTCGCGGGATGGCAAAGCAACGACCTCGCTGACGATTATGAATTAGGGGTTGTGGGTGAGTATAACTTTAACTTTGGTTCGCCTTGGGTACCGTTCATTTTCGCCGGGGCGCTCTGGACCGGTGTAGAGCTGGATGACAGCGTTTACAACGAAGCCGACGAAATCGATGATGATGCCTGGTTGGGTCGTTTTGGTGGCGGCATTAAATATTTTTTCCGCGACAGCGTTTCCCTTGGAATGAGCGTCAATTACGATATCGCTTCGAAGGATATTTACCCTGATGAGGACGGCAATGTCGATGATTATAACTGGACGGCTCTCTTGAATCTTAGTTTCTACTTCGATTAGGGGTTTTCTCTTATCTCAAGGATTTTTGGTTAACTGAATGTCCGGCAAGAATATAATCAGCGGGATGACAGGACGCCACGGTACGTGTTTAAGGCGCATCAAAAGTTCAGAAAAATAATGCAAACTCTGAAATCGCGCCTACCCGGAAGAAAACTAAAAACACAATCGCTCCTTAGGCCTATGGATCATATTCTTGCCGGATCATGCCATCCTAAAATAGATCACAACCCTTTGGTGACCGCTCGGTGGTATCCGACTCAGGAAATATGCAACCGGTAGAAAGCGAAATGAAAATTGGAAATCTTTCCATACTTGTAATTACCGCCCTGATGGCAGCCTGCCTTGTCTCTCCAGTTTTTACGAAATTGCCGAGCATGAAAAGGACCACGGAGATTCCGCCGTCGATCACTTCTCCAGCCTCCGTGGACAATTACAACCAAATTCCGACGGTTCGTAATGCATCCTTTTTGCCCCGGAAGCACCAGCCGGAAAAGAGAGTAACTGGATTCAGACCATTCAGGGAAAGAGCTGGTTTATCCTCCTGCGGATTTACGGCCCGCTGGAGCCGTGGCTCGACAAATCCTGGCGACCGGGTGAGCTCTAATTGGTGGAATAAAGTAATCTACTTAGAGCGTAACGGTTCAATGCCCGGAAATCATAAAATTTAACAATTTCCCGGCATTGAACCGAGAGTCCTGAACCTTGAAAATCGAAATTTGAAATTAAACCCTCAATTTAAATGGAGATGAACCATGACGGCCAACAAAGATGAATACTTAGACCAATTGAAAAAGCAGGCCGATGAGTTGAACTACCGCTGGAGTCGCGAGCGCGACAAGTTCGAAGCGGATTTCCAGCATGCAAGCGGGGATGCCAAAAAAGAATATGAAGCCAAACGCGAAAAGTTCCGCCAGTTTCGCAGCGAATTAAAGGAAAAGATCGTTGAGCTTGATGTGGCCAGCGACAATGCCTGGGAAGACCTGAAGGAGGGGGCGGAGAGTTCATGGGATGCCATGAGTCGGGCGTTTGAAAAGGCGGCTTCGCATTTTAAAAATAGAATTTAGGTAAGTAACCGATTGTTGCCGGTCTAAATTCTTCTGTAACCCAAAGGCCAAGAAAATAAATGAGCGCAGCAGAGATTCGATATCAGCGAATGCCCGGAGACATTCTATCCGTCGATTTGACGGGTAAATGGCGGTTGGGCCAAAAAGTTCCGTCTGCCGAAGAGTTGACCGATGAGTTTAAACGGCAGCCGCCTGTCAAACAAGTGGAGTTTCAGGCCCAGGAGCTGACCTCCTGGGACAGCAGTATTTTGACCTTTTTGCTGGAGGCGGGGAAGGAGTGCGTCCGCGCGAAAATTCCGACAAAAACGGATCAACTGCCTGAAGGCGTGCGGCAACTGATCGACCTGGCCACCGCTGTCCCCAAAAAAGAGGATGCACGCCAAAGTGAATCCCGGGAATCGTTTCTGGCCAGGGTCGGTTCCGACGCCGTCGACTTTGTGCGCTCGGCCGGTGAACTGGTGGCCTTTGTGGGCGAGGCTGTGGTGGCCTTTGGCCGGCTTATGTCCGGGCGTGCCAAATTTCGAGGCCTGGACCTGGGTGTTTTTCTCCAGGAGAGCGGAGCCAGAGCCGTACCCATTGTCGCGCTGATCAGTTTTCTGGTGGGCTTGATTTTGGCATTTGTGGGCATCATGCAGTTGAACCTTTTCGGTGCCCAGATTTACGTGGCCAACCTGGTGGGTATTGCCATGGTTCGCGCCATGGGGGCCATTATGACAGGCATCATCATGGCCGGTCGTACCGGGGCCGCCTTTGCGGCCCAGCTGGGCACCATGCAGGTCAACGAGGAGATCGACGCGTTTCAAACCCTGGGGATTCAGCCGGTTGAGTTTTTAGTGCTGCCGCGCATGCTGGCCCTGACCCTGATGATGCCGCTTCTGGTACTCTTCGCGGATCTGATGGGGATTCTGGGCGGCGCCCTTGTTGCTGTGGGGTTTTACGGCATCAACCTGACTATTTACCTGGACAACACCATGGCGGCCGTGGGGCTCAACGACCTTTTCATCGGGCTGTTCATGGGGTTGGTTTTCGGCATCCTGGTGTCCCTGTCCGGGTGCCTGCGGGGCTTGCAATGCGGCCGTAGCGCCTCGGCGGTGGGCGATGCCGCCACCTCGGCGGTGGTGACCGGGATCGTGGCCATTATCATCGCCACGGCGGTGATTATCGTTAGCTGCAGCGTTCTGGGCATATAAAGGAAACACGAGAAAGGGTTCGATCCATGCAAACGGCCGAAGCGCACATCACCATAGACAATCTGACTATGGCCTACGGAGACTTCGTGCTGATGCGTGATTTAAACTTCACCATCAATCGGGGCGACATATTTATTATCATGGGCGGCAGCGGCTGCGGCAAAAGTACATTGATGCGGCACATGATCGGGCTTAAATCTCCGGCCAAAGGCCAAATTTTATATGATGGCGCCAGTTTTTGGAAGGCAAGCCTTACAGAGAGAGAACAAATGATGCGGCGCTTCGGCATCCTCTACCAGAGCGGCGCTTTATGGAGCTCCATGACCTTGGCCGAGAACGTGTCGTTGCCCCTTCAGCAGTATACCCAGCTGAGCGCCGTTGAAATTAAACGGCAGGTATCACTGAAGCTGTCCTTGGTGGGGCTCAGCGGGTTTGAGGAGTTTTACCCGTCCGAGATCAGCGGGGGCATGTGCAAGCGCGCCGGTCTGGCCAGGGCCATGGCCCTGGACCCGGAGGTGCTCTTTTTTGATGAACCGTCGGCGGGTCTGGACCCGGTGAGCGCCAAACGGCTGGATGACTTGATTCTGCAACTGCGCGACAGCCTGGGAGCCACTGTTGTGGTGGTGACCCACGAGTTGGCCAGCATCTTTGCCATCGGCAACAACTCGGTCTTTCTCGATCCCGAGAGCCGTACCATGCTCGCCAGCGGCGATCCCAACAAACTGCTGGCGGACGATCACGATCCAAGGATCCAAATTTTTCTAAGACGAGGAAAGACCGAGGCTGAACCCAAATTACAGAATCCCGCAATCTGATACCCGGAACCCCAAGCAGGGAGTCAACCCTTATGGCTAAACAGGCAAGCAAAACCGTGATTGGAGGTTTCGTGATCAGCGCCATTGTACTTCTGATCGGCGCCGTAATCCTCTTCGGCAGCGGAAAAATGTTCGAGAAAAAGGTCAAGTACGTGATGTATTTCGAAAAATCCGTCAAAGGCCTCAGCGTGGGTTCAGCGGTGGTCTGCCGCGGAGTGCCCATTGGTTCGGTCACCGGTATCGCGCTCGATATCGAGAGAGATAGTTTGGATTTCAAGGTGCCTGTTTTCGCTGAAATCTATCCCAGCCGTTTACAGGTCCAGGGTGGGCCGGTGAAAGACAAAGACAGGGGAACGAATATACAACGGCTGATCGAGCGCGGGATGCGCGCCCAGCTGTCAATGGAGAGCATCGTGACCGGTCAGATGATGATCGAAATCGTGTTCAATCCGGACACACCGGTGAACCTGGTGGGGATTGACCCCGACCGTTTAGAAATTCCCACCACAACCTCGGCCATGGATCAACTGGCCCAGAAGCTGGAAACATTACCAATCGGGGAACTTTCCGAAAATCTGTTGAGCGTGATTCAGAACATCGACAAGGTCGTTGGTTCCCCGGAACTGATGGCGATTGTCCAAAATCTGGAGTCGGCCGGCAAAAACCTCGCCGGGCTCGTCAGTAATGCCGACGGCATGGTTAAGAATGCAGACCAAGAGGTCAAGACCCTGATGGGCAATCTTGACACCAAGACCGACACCCTTTCAGCGAGTATCGAAAGAACCTTGGGTGATGTCCAGAGTTTCATCAAGGCCGCGGATAAGGAGATTCAGGCGGTCTCCGGCCATGCACAGAACGTCCTTAAAGACATTGATGGGAAAATTCCGCCCCTTGCCGATCAAGCCCAGCAGGTATTGATGTCCGCCCGCCAGGCAATGAATGATGCCCAAATCGCATTGAACGATGTCGACCGCTTTGTCGGAGATAAATCTGAGATCCGCAGGAAATTAGGCCGATCCCTGGATGAGATTGCAGGCGCGGCACGATCGCTAAGATCTTTAATGGATTATTTGGAGCGACATCCCGAATCATTGCTGAAAGGGAAAGGGAGTTAAGGAGGATGAGAAAAATGACATATGGAAAGGTCTATTTGACGGCGGCAATAGTTTTGGCGGTGATAATGATGCTCAGCGGGTGCGCGGGTGTGAGCAAACCGTCTAAATTTTATCTGCTGCTCACCATACCCGAAGCCGAAGGTCCAATTCCCTTTAAAGAAGATTCGAACTCACTATCCGTGATGGTGGGACCGATCTCTCTGGCGGCATACCTGGAACGCGATCAGATCGTACAACGAACGTCGGGCAATGAAATGACCATCGATGATTTTGCCCGCTGGGGCGAGCCGCTGCAGGACAATTTTTATCGGGTGCTGATTGATAATCTCTCTTTCTTGTTAAATACGCCCGAAATCTTTCCCTTCGATCGGCGTGAAGCATTCCCTGCCGATTTACAGGTTGTCATCGATGTGATTCGTTTTGACAGAGGGATAAATGGGGATGCATATATGACCGCCTTTTGGTCTGTCGCGGGTGAGGACGGCAGAACGAATTTACTGTATAAAAAATCTGTCTTCCAGGTGAGGCCGTCATCCAGTGGTGTCGCGGGGCTCGTAAAGGCCCAGAATAAAATTGTTGCTGAATTCAGCCGCGAGATCGCTGCTGCCATTCAATCCTTGGAAATATAGTCGTTAAGCAGGCAGGGATGAGATTATCATTCAATACTTATTTGAATTTCTAGTGGTACCTTAAACACGCCGGCGCCAGGGGGTTACGATAATGAGACAAAGAATTGGCCAATCGATGGGATCGATGGCAAAAACAGGAAAGCTTCACTTCAGGGCTTACTGGATACTATCGCTAAAAGCGCTATGCCTGATCCTGATGACGACATCCGGATGCAGTGTCGTAGGGCCAAGGGCCATTCGCATGGGGCGGGCAGATTACAATGCCGCGATCAACCAGACCGAAGACGAACAGATGCTGCTCTCTATTGTGAAAGGCCGGTACGCGGAAACCGTTTCACTTCTTGCCGTAAGCAGCGTAGCGGCAAACGTCCGTTTCAAAACCAATGCCGGCATTGAAGCGGGTTTCGGCCCAGACCAAAGCTATTCAGGAAACCTAGTTCCATTTAGCGGCGGTCTGGCCATTGAGGAAAACCCCACGATTACCTATGCACCGGTTCAAGGCGAGCAATACCTGCGGCAACTGCTATCACCCATCCCCCTTCACATTTTGGTATTGATCATGCGCAGTGAGACCAACCCATCACTGTATCTTTCCGCACTGGTAAACCGGGTTAACGACATGCCCAATCCTGACTTCATGACCACGGCGTCAGGGGCGCCGGATCTTCGATTCCAGAAATTTCTCGTGCTTCACCGACAATTGGAACAAGCAGGTATTATACAGTGGTTAGCCGATCTGAAAAGCAACGCTCCGTTCGATATTCTGATCAGTGGATATGCGCCGGCTTATGTTGATACGGTTCGCACCTATCTCGGCCTATTGGGCATTTCAATGCCTACCGAGGTGTCAAAGGACATCATCCTTCCAATCTCGTTCGCAGTCAAAAGGGGGAAATCGAGCGGTATCGCCATTTCGACGCGATCAACATACGATTTAATCGAAATTCTTCGGGCCGCTGTCGAGATTCCGCAGGCCCACGCCGATGCAGGCCGGACCATTGACTATCCTCCCGCGGGCTTGGTCGGAAATGACATTCGTATTCATACCTCCAAGCAGAAACCAACCACGGCGGCGGTAGCGGTTCGACACCGCGGACACTGGTTTTACATCGATGATGCCGATCTTAAAACAAAGCTATACTACTTGATGGTTCAAACGCTGTGGTCCGTGAGTATCGCCGCCGCCGCGGATCAAAATACGGCACCGCTGTTGACAATCCCCGTGAGTCGCTAACAGGCGGCAATCCATGAAAACGCGCTGAAACCGCTATGAAGAAATTTTGCATTGGGTTTCTAACACCAGGTGATGCGAGTAAGCCATGGGACTACAAGTAAAAATCGATGCCTTCAGGATCATGATTCTGTTGGCCGCACTGCTGGCACCCAGCCATAGTTTGCCCCAAACCCAAGCCCCGGCAGTGCCAACTGCCGGGGTTAAACAAGAAAATCCCGCTCCCGCACCGGACCTGGCTGATATTGTGCCCCAGGCAGCAAAGTTGGCAGGCCGCTTGGCGGAACTAAGAAAAAAATATTCAGAGTGGTCTGGATATCTCGGCCGTTGATGAGAAATACGACGGGATCAAGGAGGATCTGAAAAAATTTGCCCTTCAACTGGAACAGCTCAAGGGTGTAAAAGAATACAAATACAACACGCTGGTAGATCTAAAAGGAACCATCGATCAAGAGAATAAATTATACGAAATCATCAACCTTCCAATTCGTCAGGCCATTCAGCAGCTAGAAAGCTGGAGGAAGGAATGGGTGACCGAGCAGACCCGCTGGAATGAATGGCGCTCTTTTGTGCACCAACAGGGCGAGCTTGATCGACTGCGGGCAACATTTGAAAAGGCGGACGGCACGATTGAAACGGCCCTTGATCTCGTGCTTGCGAGGCTGGAGGCGGTTCTGGCCGTACAAGAGCGGGCCGGCGGTATCCGGGAGGAACTAGACAGCCTGGAGCTTGATTTGAAGGCTCTGTTGGAAGAAGAGCGGCGCGGCACCTTGCTGGACGAATCTCCTCCCATGCTCTCCACTAAATTTTTCTCTCAATTCAAAAACCGCGACATGTGGTCCGCGGTAATAAAAGCCCCCGAAGAGATCATCTGGCTGCAAAGGGGATTCTTAGACCGATATGGATGGATTGTTTCTCTGCAGATCATTCTATCAATCTTTCTAATGGTCAGCATTTATCGTAACCGCAAATTACTGCATGATAAAGATCGCTGGCGCTTTATTGCCGCGCGGCCAATTTCGGCAGGATTTTTTTTAGGCTACATGACTACCGTGTTGATTTATGAATACCTGGGGGACACCCCCGCCATATGGAAATTGGGTAATACGGTAGTTGCCGCGATTTCCTTTGCCCGATTGATAGGAAGCTTAACTGAGATAACCTGGAAAAAGCACTTTGTAAATGGGTTGCTGGTCGTTACGATCACCTCCCGGTTGATGGACGTGCTCAGTTTTCCCCTTCCAATTTTCCGTTTGTATACTGTTTTCGCCGCCCTGGCTGGCCTGCTGTTCTGTTGGCATTTGGCCGGCAAAAGCATGCAAAATAGAGACACGAACCATTACAGATGGCTGCTGCGCTTGGTTGCGATCTTTTTTGCATCTATCATTTTTGTAGAACTTTGGGGCCATAGGTCCTTGGCTTCACACCTGTTCATTTCCATGGTCCGTTCACTGGCCACCGTGCTCGTCTTTATGCTGTTCATGTATATGATTCGCGGGGTGCTGGAATGGCTTTTTCGAAACTCACTTATTCAGCGCGCCTCGGTGATTGACAGCGATGATAGCGAAATCATCATTAAACGGCTGGCGCGCTTCATCGACATTGCCATCGTCGGACTGATTTTACTGCCCGCGATTCTCATGATTTGGGGCGTTTACGATAGCTTGCCAGGGGCGACAAAAGGATTGTTGTCGCTGGGGTTCAGCTTGGGCTCCGTGCGGATTGACTTGGGCCTGCTGCTCGTTTCCTTGAGTATTCTATATGGATCGTTTTTTGCCTCCTGGCTAACCCAAAAACTACTCGTAGACGAAGTGATCGTCAAGCGCCGCCTGGAAAGGGGGGTGCGACTTTCCATGGCACGCTTGGCACACTATGCCATCATCCTTACAGGCTTTTTAGTCGCGCTTTCGACCCTTGGTTTCGAGATATCGAAAATCACCATCATGCTCAGTGCCCTTGGCGTCGGCATCGGTTTCGGTCTGCAAGGCATCGTCAACAATTTTGTCAGCGGTCTGATTCTGCTTTTTGAACGACCGATTCGGGTGGGCGATGTGATTCAGGTCACCGGGGATTGGGCTGAAATTAAACAAATCGGCATCCGGGCCACGACCGTCCTGACCTTCGACCACGCCGATCGGATCATTCCCAACGCTACGCTGATCTCCAACGAAGTGACCAATTGGACGCTCAGCAATCGTCAGATACGGTTGATCATCCCCGTGGGCGTGGCTTATGGCTCCGATGTTACCAAGGTGACGGAAACCCTTCTGGGATGCGCCAAAACCAACCCCAAAGTGGCCAAAAGACCCGAGCCTAAGGCGCTGTTTCTTAATTTCGGCGAAAGTACCCTCGACTTCGAGTTGCGCGTCTATGTGGCCGATTTCAACCACAGGATAGAGGTAAGAAGCGCATTGAACCATCAGATTGATCGAAGTTTTCGCGCAGCCAATATCGAGATTGCTTTTCCTCAGCGGGATCTGCATCTGCGCGGTTTGGATGAATCAGCCCTTTTGCGATCCGCGAGGCCACAAGAAAAAGATTCTGGAGAACCGCTGGTTTCGACCGAATCTGAAAGGTGAGATAATTCGTGAAGAAGCTTTCCAAGGAAGAGTTGGCGTTTTACCGCAAGCACCCGGAATTGATCCAGGCTTTCGGCGACAAGGCTACCATTTATCGAGTGGTCCTCATTTCCGTTTTTGTGGCCGGGTTTCTGCTCGTCGTTATCTCAAAGGTGGTAAAATATGTCTACGCGGATGCATTGTCACCTTGGATTGTGGAACTTACCGTCGACCTGGTCTTCGAACTTGGGGTGGCCCTATGGGGCGGTGTGGCCACAACCGTGCTTCTGCAGGATTTTGTCAAACGCCAATACAGTGAGGGCAGGCGATATCAGCATGAAATTATCCGACAATTAGCGAATGAAAAGAGTCAAACGGATGAATAAATTCCTATTGTCCCCAGCGCCAATAACGGAGGGAGAAAAAATGAAGGTAAAAATCAGTATGCTGTTCATCTTATTGGGACTCATCATGGCATGGACATTTGTGGCAACCGCCGAGGATAAACCCGCCGATACCATGAAGTATGTTTTAGAAAAGATACGCGCGGACAAAAAACTTCTGATCGCAGAGAATTTGCAGCTCACAGAGACTCAGGCCGAGGCTTTTTGGCCTATCTATGAAAGGTATCAGAATGATCTGCTGCTTCATCGCGCTCGCCACCTGGAATTGATCAATCGATATGCAGAGGCCTATGGAAATATAACCAACGATGGAGCCAAGGAGATGCTTGATGAGTATCTGGGTATTGAAGCCTTAAAATTGGACCTTCATCAAACCTACTTGCCCGAGTTCCAAACCGCTTTGACGGATATCCAGACATTTCGATTCTGCCAAATCGAGAATAAGATCGATGCGGCCTTGATGTATGAACTCGCCAACCGCATTCCCCTCATTCAAAATGTCCAGTGACCTCATAAAGGAGATAGGTATGAAAATAAGATTTGGATTGCTTGGTTGTGGAATGGCCCTGTGGGTCATGGCCGCCAGCGCCGTACATGCCGAACCCATTATTTATCCGGCCCAAAAACAGAGTCAGGAGCAGCAGGATAAAGATCGGTCCGAATGCCGACAATGGGCCACCCAGCAGACCGGTGTTGATCCCCAGAAGATGGTAGCCGCGCCGCCTGTCGTGCAGACCGATCAAAACCAACGCCAAGTGCTGCGCACGACGGTCCGCGGAGCTGCAGTGGGTGCGCTGGGTGGCGCCATGGGAGGCGAAGCCGGCAAAGGTGCGGCTGCGGGTGCCGCGGCCGGAGCGGTGGTTGGGGGCGTGCGTAAACGGCAGGAAAAAGAAGCCCAGAACCAGGCCGCCGCAGCGGTTCAACAAGAGCGCAATGCCCAGCTCTTGAAATTTGACAAAGCCTTTGGGGCATGCATGGAAGGCCGCGGGTACACCGTGAAATTCTAAAAGAGTGAAACCTCGACCATGAAATGGCCACCGCAAGTAAAATTGCTCTTAATGCTGTTGTTGATTTTCCTGATCACGGGCTTTGCTGCCGGACAAAACCTATCCCCATCACGGAATGAATCGGCAATGACCGAGATCGTGGCTGTTTGGAGACGGACCATCGCCAAGGCAATGCACTTGACGCCCCGGCAATCCGAGACCTTTTGGCCGCTTTATGATGCTTACCAGCATGAGTTGCGTGACATTTCGGAGCAACGTGCCCTGTGGCTTCAGGACATTGCTGGGAGACAGGATCTTTTTTCCGAAGAAACGGCTGGGCTAATGATCCAGGATTACTTGGACATGGAAAACCAAAGAGTCGCGCTAAAGCGATCCACCTTGAAAAAATTTGGTCAGGTGTTGCCGGCCCGGGCCGTTTTGAAATTCATCCAATTGGAGATCCAAATCGAATCCGGATATTACGAGGATTTAGGCACCAATGTCCCCGTTTCACAGTGATAGTTACCCTAGGAGAATTGCCATGAAAAGTCTATCGATCGCCATACAAAAAACCGCCCTCTGGATGCTGGGGCTTCTCTGGGTCGTTTTCGTTTTCCCGGCTCTGGCCCAGCCGGATTTCGAAGAACCCCATCCATTGAAGGCCTCTGAGATTCTACCCGCCCAGCTGCGCCAAGGGCCCTTTCACCGCATTGATGAAAAGGTGTTAAACGACGGATATATGAACACCTACACCCTTCAATCCCAATTTGGACAGCTGAAGGCGGTCTCCACAACTTCGCTCAAAGAACGCATCGCGGAGCTCGCGGCCATTGATGCCATGCGACGCGTGGAAGAATCCGATACGTTTCAAGACTCTGTGGCCGATGCAGCGGAGACCACGGTGGAGGGGGTAAAAAACATCGTTGTGGATCCCAAGGGCGCTATTTCGGGTGCCGTCACCGGGATCGGTAAGGTGTTTAAACGTGCCGGCGAAACGATTCAGTCCCAGCCCGGCGCAGGCGAAGATTCCCGTTTCGAAGGTATGATTGGGTATTCGAATACCAAACGCGAATACGCCTATGCTTTTGGCGTAGATGTGTACTCACCAAACCCGATTCTGCAGGAGCAACTCGGTGCGATGGCTCAGGCGGGCTATGCCGGCAAATTTAGTGTAACCGCACTCAAAGCCCTGGTCCCGGGCGGGGTGGGGCTAGCCCTCAGCGTTACGGGAGGTACACAACTGCTGAATGAGACGATTGCTAAAACCCCGCCCACCGAACTGCGTGCGCTCAATCGGGACAAGCTCGCCGGGATGAATATTAACCCCCAGTTAATCGACCTATTTATCAATACGACCGTGTTCAGCCCCCGGAATCAAACCCTGTTGGTCGCAGCCCTTGAACAGTTGCCCGATACACGCGGCCGCTCCGAGTTCGTTAAATTTGCGATATCAACCGAATCGGAAGATTTAGCGACCTTCCGCACCCGCTCGGCCGTCATGTATGCCGTATATAATCAGCAGCAGGCGCCCATCGAAAGCTTTGTCAATCTGAACCCGTTTACCCTGGCTAGAACGCGGGATACCCTGGTTTTTATTGTGCCGGTTGACCACTTGCTTTGGACCCGTGACACCTATCATATCCTCCGTGATATGGATCAAAAAGCGGCCGACCTTGGCGGCGTTCTTAAAAAACAGCTCTGGCTGGCCGGGACCCTCTCCGCTGGCAGCCGCAAGGGGCTGAAGGAACTTGGATGGGAAATTTTTGAAAAGTGCGAGGAAATCTTGGATTGGCGTCAAATGGCCCGCAAAAGCGAACCCAAATCGTAAAATCTAATCATGGGGCTTCGGATGATGCATCTTTACACTTGGAGAAGAACCGCATTCCGGGGGGTGTCTTTAGGGATTCTGGCCGGCTGTCTCATCCTGCTTTCCAGCGCAACGGTTGCCGCCCAGACGGATATCCGCCATGACCAAGACAATTTAGACTCGCTGGAAACCTATAGCGCCGAGGAATTGAAAAATGTATTGGCAGCCCTGAGCGATGAGCAGGTGCGCGGCCTTCTGATGGCTGAACTCGAAAAGCAAGTTCAGTCCGAGGCTGCCCAAAACCGGTCGCAACCGCCAACCGGGATGGCGCGCATCCTGCAGGGTCTTGAAGCCCTTTTTAGCAACGGCCCCCAGCGGATAGAAACCCTGGCGGCGGGTTTCGCCACACTGCCCGACGAGGTGTCTCGGGTTTTCAGCGAAATGGCTGCAGAAAAAGGCGGGGGTGCCTTTCTCCTTCAATTGGCGGGGATGATTGCCATCATCGCTGCGGCCTTGGCCCTTGAAACCGTAGTTGCCAAGCCTCTCTTCCGTTTGAGAGAACGCTTGTCCACGGTTCCCGTTATGAGCGGTTTGGCCAAATTCAACGGTGCTGCACTGGCCTTAATCCCGCCGCTGTTTGGTATCCTCATCTTTGCCATGGTCAGCATAATCGCATTTTTGCTGATTTTAGGGCCCAGTGCAGGCATTCGCCCCCTATTCGTCCTTTGTTTGACGGTAATTGTTCTTGGCCGCCTGCTCAGCCTGCTCTCCAGGAGCTTTTGTGCTCCCGGGTACCGTTCGTTGCGTCTGCTTCCCCTGGACGACAGCCAAGCCCAAACCCTTCACCGCAAGATGTTGGGGATTATCTGGATCCTCGTCATTGCCTACTTGGGAGGCAGTTGGCTTCAGCGCAGCGGGGTTCCCTTTGAGAGTATCGCCTTTGTTTTTATCAGCGTAGGTACACTGGTAATTCTGATCATTGCCCATATGATCTGGGAAAACAGGACCGGCATTGCCCAGAGTTTCAAGAGCCCTGGGGATCCCGACACCAGTGCTTCGGGTTGGCTGCGCGGCCAATTCGCCGCGCTGTGGCATGTATTTGCCTTGGATCTGCTCTTTATCATGTGGCTTGCCTGGGCCGGTCGCCTGATATTATACGGTCCCCAGATGGGACATGCATTTTTTCGCTGCCTTGCCTTTATACCGCTTTATCTTCTCCTGGACCGGCTGGCTGGATGGATTATACCCGCCATGATGGGTGCTCCGGAACCTGCTTCTCATCACGCGGATCAAGATCTCTTGAAAGATGAGAAACCATCAACACACAAAGAAATGAATCGCGACACCCCATTGGATCAGGATGACGAGGCCCAGCGGTCCCTCCAAATTGTGCGCACCCAATTACCCCTTATCAGACGCTTATTTCGGATCATCATCTTTTTAGGGCTGCTGGTATGGCTGCTCAAAGGCTGGAACATCGAGGTACCTTTTATCGCCAAGATCGCAGACGCCGGCTTTGACATCGTGGTCACGATAGTGCTGGCGCTTTTTATCTGGCGGGGACTCAACCGGCTCATCGCCCGCAAGCTTGCGGAAACCGCAACCGATCCATCGCAAGCAGACCAAGAGGAAGATGACGAGTGGGGTGCCGCCAACATGGACCGCAGCCACACCTTGCTGCCCATGCTGCGTAAGGCCATCGGTATGGTCATGCTGGTTATGGTGATCATGATCATTCTATCGGAGCTGGGCGTTAACATCGGGCCGCTTTTGGCCGGCGCCGGAGTGATCGGCCTGGCCGTGGGTTTCGGGGCCCAAAAACTGGTCGCGGATATTCTCTCGGGCTTTTTCTTCTTGATGGACGACGCCTTTCGGGTGGGAGAGTATATCCAGGCCGGGAGTGTTTCCGGGACCGTGGAGGCCATCACCCTGCGCAATGCCATGCTCCGCCATCATCGGGGGATGCTGCAGATCGTCCCATTTAGCGATCTGGGTTCGATTACCAATTTTATGCGGGGCGGAATGGTCGTAAAGTTCAACATCGAACTGCCCTACGATACGGACATTGAAAAGGTGCGTAAAACCATTAAAAAGGTCGGGAAAAAAATGCTTCAAGACCCGGAATTGGGACCTAACTTTATCGCGCCGATAAAATCCCAAGGCGTACGCAGCGTGGGCGACTCGGTGATGACGTTCCGGGTCAAGTTTACCGCCAAACCCGGCAAGCATTTTGTCATTCGCCGGGAAGCGTTCCGGCGGATAACCGAAGCCCTCGAGGCCAATGGCATCTACTACGCCCATCGCAGGGTGATTGTGGAGTTGCCCGCCAATGACCCTGACCCGCCAGGCGACGACTCCCCGTCCCTCGGTGGGGACCGCCCCAACCCCCCCCAGGCGGCAACCGGCCGGGAACAGTTGTTAGCTGGCGCGGCGGCCGGTCTGGAGACCATCTTAAACGAAGAAACACAAAGCTCGCCCGCCGACAAGAAGAGAAAATAATCAATTCGATGTCAGCTTCTGAAACCATGAGCTTGTCTTTTCATGATTTCGGTCCCCCTATGGAACCGATTGAGATGGGCTAGACATAATAGTTCAGTAGAGCCCAGAATACTGGACGATCCCCAACAAATCATATGTAAACCTCACCGAAACTGCACAATACGACCATAATACCTCATCAGAATCTTCGTTTTTATTCGTCTTTAAGGGGCGTGGATTAGTGTCATTAATTAGTAATTGGGATGTTGATAATGCCACATTCAACCCAAACATAAATTGAGCCCTAAAAAAGTTTGGAATAGTGATACGACTTGATTGCGTCTTTTCGGACCTCAAACTTTCCAAAATTCTCTATTAACGGCCCAATCTCTTCCCGTTCTTTCAAATCAGATATCCTCATCAGAGTCTTGTTGAATTCTTCCATGGTTTCGTGGATTGAAACAAATTTTATTAGCTTTTTCCCCAAAGTTTCCAATCTTTTATATTCCATTTGGACTGAATTTGAATAACAATCTTACTTTGATCAAATATTAAAGAACAATACAGAATTGAAGTACCGTGATTTCGATCGATATTTGTTGTTTTGAACCTTGGGTTTCAGGAATAAAATAATCCACACATTTCATTTATGCAGCCACCATTGCTATTTGAAATATTGCGGAAACCGTTCCTGAATCTCTTTCCGGGTGCGCAGATCGACGGTACCCACCAATAAAAGCACCCGCAAGGCATCCCAGGCAATCTTTTTGATCTCCTGAAGCTCGCCGGCAATGTCGCTTAGAACTTCTAGAACAATCCCTTCCTTCGGTGTTGGAGATTCAGAGCAAAGCAGCTTTTCCAGTTTTCCGATCATGCCTGATAAGTCGGCCTTTTCGTCTTCCCTGGAAAAATATGCTTCCACGATGTGCTTGACTACCGCCGACTTATTGCCGCCGAATGATACCGATAGATCGTTGATCCGTTCGGATATATGATCTGGAAATCGTACACCGATTTGTGCCATGGTTATTCCTCCGTTGCTTTTTCAATGCCCTCTTTTCTGAGTATTTTTTCAGATTCAATGGTGGAGCTTTTGTCTGTCCGATGGGAGAATTGCTGCCAAGTGGACTCTGTATCCAAGATGATTTTGGCTTCCTCTTTGGCCCGGGTAACCGCCACATAGAAACTCTCGGCGTTGTTTAGTTTTCCGGCCAATCTATCAGCCACAAAGATCACCTTGGTTGATGTTTGTCCCTGGCTTTTGTGGACGGTGACGGCATAGCCATGGTCGAAATAGGCATATTTTCCTGGATCGAAAGATACCCCTCGGTCCTGGCCATCGATTTTCACATGAAACCTCCCTTGGGATGATATGCTGCGAAGAGTTCCGGTGAGGCCATTTTGAACCTTGAGTCCGCTATCGTTTTTCAGGAAAACGATTTTGTCTCCCGGCGAAAAGCAGCGCTGCTCAGTATCAAACACCGATAAACGAATATTTCCCTGGTTGATTTTGACCTTGATCCGTTGGCCATCTTTTTGGGTTAATGCCAATTCATGGGAATGCATGTGGATAGCGGTAATGCGAACTTCCTCGCCTGGATTGAGCCCATTTCCATTGCCCCGTTCTACGAAAGCGAACTGGCCAGGCTTATAGGAACCGGCCAGCAGCCGGTTGGATCCTGTCAGAGATACAGGTGTTTTGATAAGGATCTTGGCTTCTCGACCATGGACGATTCCTTTTGCTTTCAGACCTTCCCGAATCTCGTCATTGAGATCTTTGCGATCTCGATTTAGGGGTGTGATGATGATCGTATCCTCGGTGTTTTCAAATTGAAGATATTCAGAAACCGCCCGGGTGAGACGAAGCTCCGAGTCTTCCTCGTATTCAATGGCGCCATTTTGATTCAGCGTTTCGATAGCCCGATCCAAACCATTGGAACGGTCTCCTTTGAGATACTGGGTGGCATAACCCACCACCGCTTTCATGGTGGGTGTTTTTTGTCGTAACTTCTCGGCCATGGTGACCATCTTCACGCCGGCTATGGTCTGCAATTCCCGGAACAGCTTGCCTGCGGATATGGCCTGGAGCTGCTTTCCGTCTCCCACAAAAACGATTTTAGCACCGGATGATTTGGCCCGATTGAGAAGCCGGTGCATCTGCAGACTGCCCACCATGGAGCTCTCATCCACGATTAAATAGCTGGGATTATCCGATAGGGTTTCAGGTTTCGGCCGGCCCAGATAGGCGTGAATCGTCTGGGAACCCATCCCCGCTTCACGTTCCAGAATCTCAGCGGCCTTGCCCGTGTAACCCAGTCCTTCCACAATCACATCATGGGATTTTAGAATTTCCTGGACCGCCTTCAAGGCGCTGGTCTTCCCCGTTCCGGCATCCCCTTGAACGATCATGAATTGATCTTTACCCGTTAATATGGCGTCTACGGCGGCCCGTTGGCCGGCGGTGAAATAGTCATAGTGGCTGGTGATAAAGCTGTGGACCTCGTCTCGATCATAACCCGTATCCAGTTTATCTTTACCCTCCTGAAAGGCCGCCACCACATCCTTTTCAACCTGAATCATCCGGGGCGTAGAAAACACATTACGGCGGATCCCGACCCCATTAACCTTAGTATCTAGGGCAACGGTGCCGCCATTGCGAACCAGATTATTGAATCCGTTCTCCACATCACTGACGGTATAATCCCCCCGGGACAGGGCCAGGCTAATCTTGATGACATCCTGTTTGGAAAAGGTGCTTTCAGTCTCGTGGATGGCATCCACGGCCAGATTGAGGACTTTTCCCAAGTTCGGTTTTTCCGTTTTTGTCTTCCATTTCCCATGTTTTGCGCCAGCCAGAATCTTGGCTTTGGGAACTTCATTCTCCCATTGAAACCGCAACTCCTCATCACCGATTTCTCGATTCTTGGCTTCCCGGGATTCCAGCACCGCCCGGTTTCGAAGAACGGCATCTTCCTCCATCTCAACTCGATTGGAGGACCGAATCTTGTCCTCGGCCTGGTCAATCTGATCGGTACGCTTGGAAAAATTGGATAGGGTTTCCTGGGTAACGCCAGCGATTTCCCAGGTGCCGTTGGGTTGAATATCGATGCCGTAACCGAAGGCTTTCGCTTCTTTGGCCAGTTCACTTTGATAGACATAGTTTATCAACTGCTGGTCCCGGAATATCTCATCATTGTATACCGCCCGAAAGCCTTTAGCAGTTTTGGTCATGTTCATAATCAGGGTATGGGTGTGCAGTTGTGGATCGTTGGCCCGGCTGGTGGAGTGGTTAAACGTGGCAACCAGCCCCTTGCCCGTTTTGAAAGCCCGGGTCCGGTGATTGTCGGTTTGTCGGGCGTAGATGTAGTTATTTTCCAGATACTCTATGGTCTTTTCGACTGCGGTTTCGTGGGCTTTGATAAGGTTTCGATTCCCACAATGCAGGGCCAAGATGGATACCGACTTGGGGGCACTCAGGGGAATATCCACGGCGGCCCGGTGTTCAGAAACACCTTCCGTGTTGATTCCATCCTTGACCACTTGCTCTCCCCTGAGGTTATTGCCGGCGATGATATTCTGGAAAACCCCGGGCTGAACGGTAAAAAGGGATAGCCCCATCTCCTTGGCTAACTCACCGTGCCATCGGGAGTTTGTGGGTGCGGTGAAGCAGGGATCTTTCTGGTAATAATAGTCCTTGGCCTGGCTGGAACTGATGTTTAATGGACGCATGAATATTCCTTTTGGGTCGGAAACAGTGGTATCAAGTGGGATCACCTATCTTGCTTTAAATACAGAATAAACCAACCCCATGATACCAAGTGGTATCATGGGTGTTTTCTAAATCTTTTATGATATCTATGGGTTATCAGGAACAAGCAGTACGCAAGGATTGCGTAACGTGTCCAGGAAATACGAGAATAAGGCCTTTATTTATTCGAGGCTCTTACCTATTGGTAAAAGAAGTTTGAAAAAGGTAGTTCAATGATGCTTTTAGAAGCAAGGTGAGCCATTTTGCTGGTTCCGGGTAATCCCATCGATACCCGGATTAAAAAACAATATCAGTTGCCTTTTTTCATTCAAAGGTATTCGTCGATGGCGAAATAAACCAGCAGCATGAAGTAGGTTAACGGCCACAACAGGAACATGGTAAACTTGGCTTCGGCTACATTGCCAACGGAATCATAAACCGGATGCCAGGTCACCATTTGGCGCAATACCTTTCGGTTTAAAAGAAAGCCGATCAGCAGATAGGCGAATACTACCATGCCGAAGGTCATCGCATCGATATATAAAAGTCCGATGAAAATTGAGAGGGCCAAGAGGTAGATCAACATGGCTTTGGGTAGTGAAAGGAAATGATAGTTTCCCATTTGAATCCCCTTTCGATTCGGGTATCAACCCGTAGATAATCATGATTCAATATGCATAAGGACATATTGAATGGAAAAGGTCCTGGGCCTATCATAACAAACCGGTGTGACAGATCCGGTCACAGTCCTAAAAAAAATTTCGTTTTTTATCGAATCGTCCGATAAAAGGATTTCGAGCCTATAGCATTTTCGTGGTTCCATTCGGTTATGGAATGAGATCGCTAATCATGGTGTATTTAAACAGCGTTTTAGGATCTTTGCCTTTCCAAGGGATCATATCCCCGTACAAAATCCACTGGGTGCCTTTGGGTATTTCGGTGACCGTACTATTGGTACCGATGGCCGGGGAAAATAGATAATTGAGATAATCCCGTTCGCCGTTATACTCGCAATAATATTCCATGGGGGGTAGGGTAGATCGTTTTAGGTCGATTCGTAAAGCGAGTTGCAATGAACGGCTCGGCCGCCCCATGGGAGATAAAATCGCCATACCACTGCTCATGGGCACCAAGGCCTGTTTGGGAATTTCCTGTTCCGAGTACATGTTAGATGGTGTGGCGGGAACTTTGTATGGCGGAAAGGGATCGATGGCAATCACATCATTGTTCGTGGCCAGTTTGTAATAAAGATTGGGTTGGTTCTTTGAGGAGTTTGGCAGTGACGGATCCAGGTCACATTCAAGCTGAGTCATCAACAATTGACCACCTAAGTCCCAGGCTCCTTTGGGTTTCAGTGTATCCAGAAAGGTGATGACGTTTTTTACTCCAATGCCGTCAGGGGTGATGGCATAGGTCACCTCACATTTAAACAAGGGCTGGAAGATCCAGAATCGATTGAATTGGGTGCTGACCTGGAAAAATATTTTGCCGGTATCAGGTTGATCGATGGTGAAACTTTTTAGCGCCGCGGGGTTGCCATTGATGCCGTTCCATCCCGACCAGCGTTGATCTATGTAGTTAAAGCCCGCCCAGAATCCCAGCCATTGGGGTTTGTTCCCGCTCCCATCTAAATTCCCAAAAGGATAATCGGAACTATGCCCTTTGATTGGACCACCTGCGTTGCTATTGGGTGTCCCGCTACTGAATCCGCCGATTAGATTTTCACCTTCATGCCAAAACTGGATAAAGGTATTTCCTGGATCGTTGTAAACCGCCAGCAGTTGATTGTGATTGTAAATGTGGGTCCGATTGTCCACCTGTTGGTAACTCAAATTGGGTGGAATGCGTTTTTCAAAAAAGCCATTGGCGCGCATCAGGAGAACCAAAGCCAAGACACCGACGATGCCAATACCCCATCTTAGATTTGCTCGCATGTCCCGACCCCATGCATTGCGGTGCCTTATTAAGGCATTCCTTAGGAACTTACTTTCTCGTTGCGTAGACTCTATCCGAAAACGTTGTGAAGTTGTTGGCCACCATAAAATCGATATCCGTGGCCAACGCCTTAAAGTGCTCTCGCCCACATCTGATTTTAGCGTTTTCCGTCACCCTTAACGCTTCGCTAAAAAGACTGCCTTTGGACTCCACAACAAAATAGAGACGTGGCTGACTATCTATTTCAACAAGCACCGCCCAGTCTGGATTGTAGCTTCCCAGGAGAGTATCAATCTTAAACCAACCCGGAAGCTTGGCATACAACCTTTACATCTTCACTCATCTCAAATGACCTGGCGAAATTAGCCTCAACATCAAAATCATACACCACATGGTCAAAAACCGACTTTTTGCTCTCCAGCATATTTTTCTCGAGATAGCCGTATAATTCATTATCGGCAAAGAGCTCTTGGGCAAAAAAATGCTGGTCGCCGATTTTTTGATATTTGCTGAATGGTACTTAAAAGTGTATCGTCGACTTTCCCTTGGCCTTTGTTGTCCAGCAGTATGGTCACTTTTTCATCCTTACTTTTTATGCTCAAGCCAATTTTTCAATTGATCTCGGGTTGCAACATTTACTCCCACAGAACTTTGAGTTGGAATTTGTCGATGGCGGAATGATTGGGCACGGAGACCTTGAAAGTGCCTTCCCGGCTGGGCCGCAGGCGACGAGGATCCACGTTGCCCTCGGTGAGAGAGACGAGCTTCTTGTTATCGTCCATGGCCAGGACCTTGACGCGCACATTGTCGGCTGGCACACCGGAAATATTAGAGACCGTGCCTTCGACATACTTGTAACGGCCGGAAGGGCTCAGGCGGTTGTGCCAGTCATCAATCTGGAGTTTGGCGTTACCATTACGGCGGGGCTGGCGAGCATTGGGATCGATACCGGTAGCTTTGTAGGTTTTGAGAGCGCGATCAAGACGGTTTGTTGGCGTATGATCCACCCCGCTCAAGGGCTTAGGTTTCAACTCAAGATAACCCCGATTGGTAGGCGGCTTTTTATCCCCGTAGTGGACTACCCCGTTTTCGTCGGTCCACTTGTAGATTTGGGCAACGGCGGTGGCGCTCCAGAGCAGCACCAGCAGCATGATAAGCACGCGTCTCAATTATTCCCTCCTGATTTCCCCCATGCTTTATTCGGTCTGCATCGATTGGGTTCTATACAAAGTCCGTTGGTTACTGAGTATCTCTCTTGAGCCCTGCCAGAAACTCATTCCCCTTTGCCGTCAGGCGGTACTTCTGCTTGCTGCTGCGCGGTTTATCGGGAATGGTCATTTCCAGCCATTCCTCTTCCATTAGAGGCTTGAGAACATGGTCCCTAAACTTGGTCCGATTTGTGCGGCCAGCTACAACCATAAGCTCCTGAATTCCTTTATCGGTCCGGCAGCTACGCAGGATTTCAACTTGGTCCCGACTTGGTCCCGACTTGGTCCCAATATCGGTGACAGTTTCAGAAGAAACTTCAGATCCAACCGATTCATCACCTGTTATTCCAAATTCCGGCACCTTCACTTTGATTCGAAAAATATCACCTTCGATCATTTCCGGGTCCCCGCCACCGTATGCCTTGCCATAGCGCATCATCTTGCGCATACCGGAGCCGAGTTCATCGGCACGGTGAATTTCCCGGAAAAAGGCACCGATCACTGGATTTTTGGGAAAAGGCGTAAAGTTTGTTGGATCCAGGGTGCCAAACCCGTGGGGTTTGTTGCTGTTTTCAGTGCAGACCTGCCCCCGCTCAATGATCAGTTTGGCCGGAAAAGCGTTGGTGTATTCCCGGTGGATCAGAATATTGGAGGCAACTTCCCGAAAGATGGCATCGCGAATACTGATCCGCTCCACGCCCTCCAGAGAAAATGGATCCGGCAGATGCTTTTGCACAAAGGCAATGATGCGCTCATAGCTTTCAATCAGGTTAGTTCTGACCAGATCCCGGTCATCATATCGATCCAGATTAACCTTGCGCAGAATCAGGTCGGTGCGGTGATGGGGTACCGCTGATAAAATGAGCTGGTCGTTTCCCAACAATAGGATGCCTGCCAGGGTAATCCCGCTTTTGCCGGTTTCCGGATCGTGCTGGTGGAGTTGGGCGCTTTTTAACAACTCCAGATTGTTCATGCCAAGCCATGGATGATCATCCCGCCAGACCCCGGCCAGTCTGCGGCATTTTTCAATGAGACCGGACCGCAGATCTTCCAATCTGGCAAACGGATAGATTTTGTTCTCCGAATAGGTGGCCTGTTTCCGCTGGTAGAGTTCAGCTACCTGCCCGGTATGATCTGTAATGTCGAGATCACCATCTTCATTGCGATCATAGATGCGACCGTTACAGCGGTGGACTTGTGAGCTTTCCGGGACATAAATGTGAAGAACCGCGTTGCCTTTCACTACGATTTCATCCACAGACAGATAGGCAGGGGGATGAATTTTCTGCGGATTGTTGATGGCGGTGACAAAATCTTTTTTAATCCGGTTGATATCTCCAGGATCAATGCCTTGAACTTTACCAAAATCGGTCACCCCCAGCAAAAGGGTCCCCCCATGCCGATTCAAGAAGGCACAAACCGTTTCATAGGCATCCCGGTTGAGTCGATTCCGGCATGTCTTAAATTCCCTAGCGATGCCCTCACCCTGCTGGATCATCTCCATTAGCTGCTGTTCATTGACATACATAGCCTACTTCACTCCTAGACGATTCTTACCTTACATGGCTCCCGTCATTGGTGAATTCGTCATGATGTCTAATCCGTACTCCGGTTGGGATAAGTTGTCAATTCACCTGCTGATGCGCATCAGTTTAGTGAAATCGTGCAAACAAGCCTACTCAATATAGGTGATCAGAGATTTCCGTGACCAGTTTAATCTGCATGATGGGATCCAAAAGGATCGAATCTATTTTCACAGCTGAGGAGCATGCCTTGCTGGACCTATGCTCAGGCTTTATTAATGGCATGATTCTTGTCCACTGTTATTGGAACCGCCGCAAGAGCCGGGATGCCCCAAAGGGGTATTGGGAATCGCCGCGGCACCTTTGAGCGCAGCATAAAAGGGATCGCTGGGTTTGGATCATTCGCGTCAGCGATACAGACAAACCCAGCGATCCCTTTGCGAAGCTTGCATATCCATATATATAATAGCCCCCAGGGGTTCCCCGGCCTCCGGCTGGGGAACGCTTGAGGGCAGCCCTGGCCGGAAGGTCTGGAAGGATGTTGGCTCGCCAGATTCCTGCAAGACCACCCGGCCAGTCCTTGATGACCCAACGAAACATAAAAAAACCCGGTCAGGCAAAGCCCAACCGGGTTTGTGGATTTAACCTCTTTTCAGCTTGGCCATCTCCTCGGTCAATACCCAGAGGGCCTGGTTCAGTTTGATATTGCGATCAATGGCCTTTACCGGCCGGGTGGTAACCCGACGGAGTCTGCCATTGGCGCCCCGTTTTTGGCCTCTTAAACCACCCTTCATGATATTCTCCTGGCACACATTGTAGGTGGTCCAAAGATCCTTGCCCTCATCATCGTAGCGCCGTTCTACCAAAAGTCTCTCCGGACGAATCGGCGCCTGGTCCGGATCGTCATAGACCAACCGGTGGACGGCCCGGGCATATACCCCTCGCTCATCGGGAGTCATCTGGATGGTTTTAAAATCATCCACACGGGTGGCAATCCTGCCGGCGCTCTCGGCGATCTGTAGGGCGGAACCTGCAAAATCCAGTTCATCAAAACCCACATGGCGATGACTGAAATTTGCAAACTCCGATGCCACCATCAGCCCGTTGCAACAAATCTGCCTCCAGACTGAAGCGGCCAGTTTGAAGGCACATCCCCGGTCATGGGAGTTGTAGAGCACCAAATCCACCCGCTCACCCCCAAGAGCCAACCCCTTACGGGCAAACCGAATGAGGTGGCGTTGGTACCCATCCCGCTCAACCTTGCGCACCGTGCTCTGTTCGGCATGGACCGGAAACCAGCCGGTCTCCCGCAGAATGTCCACCGCATCTAAAGTCGAAACGAATGAATAGCGCTCGGACACTTCACTGATGGGATTCACTGCGCCAGCTGCCGGGGCCAAATAGATAATTTGTTGGTTGGTCAGGATGTTCTGCATCGCGATCTCCTTTCAATTAAGCGGTTAATAGATTTGGAGATGGGAAGATCACGATAGAGCCCCGTGCCTTCTGGCCAAGAACTTGGCTGGAAGGCCGGGGATCTGAAGGAGGGCGGGTCAAGCTAAAAATTCCGCCGGGACCCATAGACTTTCAATAAACAGGTCCCGGCGAGCGCCCATTTTTGGCTTGATGCGATGACGGCTCGTGATACCATCGGAAGACATAGAGAGGATACACCCCTTTAAGCGAGGCACCCTCCATCCTGAAAAGCCCCTAATTCACTAAATCAGCGCGGGCGAAAGCCCATCCTATTGAAATTAATCCCAAATCGAAGCCAGAGCACATTCCAATTTGCCCGGCAGTTCAGAAATCCGATTTACAGTAAACATAGAAATTAATTGCATCATGCAATTAATTGCATATAGCAATTAATTTCACTAGTAACTTTTGTTACACTTTTAAGGTATTTTTTTGTCGCTTTGTTCGAAGGATATTCTCAGATCTTGATATCCATTCTATAGGCTAAATTCAACAAATAATCAAAATATATCATTAAATACAGATGTATATAAATTTAGATTAGAGGATAAGCACAATTTTTAATGATTTTAGAAAAAATCTCTTGACAAGCAAGAAATAATCTGTATCATTTGCTTCAGTAGTAATTAAAAGACTGATAATCCTCGCAATGAGGGATACAATAATGCAACAAAAGTTACATCGCAATGAGAAAAACTATCGGGCGGTGGACTGTTTGTGCAATTTGGGCTTTCCGATTCTGAACATACGCTGTGCCTTAAGCAAATTGACAGGTTTGGCCCATTCGGAAATAGCGAAACGGCTGGGGCTCTCCCGGTCAAATGTGACCCTTACCATTAATGGCCAGCGTAAAAATAAAATGATCCAGGAGCGGATTGCCTCTGTTTACGGGGTGCCCAAGGATCTGCTCTTTCCAGGTAAACCAGATCCAAATAGCCAGATGAAAGACAGGGATTCGAACTAAGTTTCCCTTTATTCGCGGGATTAAATACGGGAAAGCTGGCTAAGATGAACGCTAAAGACGATTTGATCAGTGAACTAGGCCGACCACTATCGTCCCAGGAGCTATCTGAGATTCTGGGGCTTGACCATCGCACCGTCACCAAATATGCTGACTATTGGGGCGGTGTGGAAGTCTACCCCGGTAAGTTTCGGTTCTTTGAAAAATTGGTCAAGGAGGTCTTAAATGCCGAGTTTAACGACCAAACGCGGTCGGCTGCGTTGGCGCGGGATCGTTATCGTTCAGGGCGAACGCAGAGAGCGCTTGTTTTTGGACGACAGCAAAAAATCCCGGCGTGCGGCCATCGTGTGGGAAGAAGCCGAACGGGAAAAGCTCCACAAATACCTGGTGGAAGCGATTGCCACGGATTGTTTGCTGAACCTGTGGGCAGGTGAATACCTGGATGATGTGCGCACCCGGTACAGTACCAAAACCTATAAAGAAAAGCAGAGCGCTTTTCGTCGGTTGATCGAGATGTTCGACCTAACCCCCGATACCCCCATTTATCGTATTGATGCTCAAATGGCCCGGCGCTTTTTGAAGCACCAATGCGATACCCGTTCGGGCTATGCGGCCAATAAGGATCGCAAGAACCTGGCCCGAGCCTGGCGTTGGGGATTGGAGAATCTGAAGGGGTGGCCGGATTGTCGCAACCCCTTTCTGGGGGTGCCGAAGTTCAAGGAAGTTAGACAACCCCGGTATGTTCCTCCGGAAGAGGACTTCTGGAAAGTGTACCACCAAGCCGAAGGTCAGGATCAGGTCCTGCTATTGGCCTTTTTGCATCTGGCGGCCCGCCGTGGGGAGATTTTTCGAATCAAGTTTTCCGATATCGATTTCGACCATAAACAGATTCGTTTATGGACCCGCAAGCGGGACGGCGGTATGGAGTTCGACTGGTTGCCCATGACCACGGATTTGACCCATGCATTGAAAACATGGGTTAAAAAACGAAGGACCATTGCCGTCATGGAGGAGGAGTATGTGTTTGTCTGTCTGGATCAAAATCCGTATTGTGATCCTTACTACGGACGTCCGTTCCAGAAACGGCAGCACTTCATGAAACGGCTTTGCAAAAAAGCGAAGGTCAAACCCTTCGGGTTTCATGCCATCCGTCATTTGACGGCCACCATTTTGTACCATAAGGGATATCCGCGAGCCCATATTCAGGCGGTGCTCCGGCATAAAAACCTGCGGACGACTCAAATTTATCTGCAATCTTTGGGATTGGAGCAGGTGCGGGGCACTTTGGAAGAGGGCCTGAACGGGCCGGCGGAGATCATTGACATTAACCAGGCGCGCAAAAAAATGTCCGTCAGGCAGCACCCTGACGGACATAATTGTGACACCACATTGTGACGCTTTGAAAAACTGCTACGAACTAACCGTAACTTATTGATTTTATTGGCGTCCCCAAGGGGATTCGAACCCCTGTTGCCGGCGTGAAAGGCCGGTGTCCTGGACCAGGCTAGACGATGGGGACACAAGGTATTTTTGGTGGGCCGTGCTGGGCTCGAACCAGCGACTCTCTGCTTAAAAGGCAGATACTCTACCGACTGAGTTAACGGCCCCGGACAAAATCGTCTTAGTAGGCGATTCTTAGCCGGTTGTCAATAAAAAATCAACCTTGAAAGGGAATTTTCGCCCAAGCTGTTTGCGGAGAATGGGTTGCCTATTTCCGCCAGAATTCGGGGACCAGCAGCACAATCACTGTGTAGATCTCCAGCCGCCCCAGCAGCATGCACCAGATCAGCACCCACTTGGCGGCCAATGGCAGGTGGGCGTAGTTTTCGACGGGTCCGGCACTGCCGAAGGCGGGTCCGATATTGCCGATGCTGGATGCCACGCTGGTCAGGGCGGTGACAAAATCAACACCGATGGCAGCCAGCAGCACCGCCCCCAGAGCAAATAATCCCAGGTAGAGAGCCATAAAGCCGAGTATGCTGTTCATGACCGGGTCGGGGACTACATTGCCGTTGATTCGAATGCGCGAAACAGCCCGGGGATGAATCAGCTTGAACAGCTCCCGGTAGCAGTATTTGAAACAGAGCATCACCCGCAGGCACTTCATTCCGCCCCCGGTGGAACCCGCCGAACCACCCAGAAACATGGCAAATAAAATGATGACCTGGCCTAACGCCGGCCACATTTCATAGTCCGCCGTGGCGAATCCCGTGGTGGTCAGAATGGAGACTACCTGGAAGATGCCATAGCGCAACGCCTGCCCGAGGCCGGTATAGGTTTCTCCGTAGATATTGAGACTCACCAGCAGGCTGAGCAATACCAGTCCCCCGATAAAGAAGCGGCATTCGGAATCCCGCCAAAAGGCCAAGGGCCGGCCCCGCAGAAGCTGGAAGTGGAGGGTGAAATTGATGCCGGCCAGAACCATGAAGAGCGTGATGATGGCATCGATGTAAACGCTGTTGAAATGGGCGACGGAGCTGTTTTTTGTGGAAAAGCCGCCCGTGGGCAGAGTGGTAAAAGTGTGGCACAGGGCATCAAAGAGGTCCATGCCCCCTATTACCAGCAGGAGGGTTTCAGCCGCGGAAAAGAGAATGTAGACCTTCCACAGAATCAGGGCCGTATCCCGAATCCGAGGCTTGAGCTTGTCCGGCACCGGGCTGGGGACTTCCGCTTTGTAGAGCTGCATACCGCCGACACCCAGAAAGGGAAGCACAGCCAGGGAGAGGACGATGATCCCCATGCCCCCCACCCATTGGATCAGGCTGCGCCAAAAGAGCATCCCTTTGGAGAGGGCTTCGATGTTGGTTAAGATCGAGGCGCCGGTGGTGGTAAAACCGGACACCGATTCAAAAAGTGCATCGGAAAATCCGCTGAAATGGCTGCCAAAGTAAAAGGGCAACGCGCCCAGGGCCCCTAATGTCATCCAGCTCAGGGCCACGATGGCCATGCCTTCCCGGGGGCTGATATGGTCGCTGGGCGGGCTGCGAAAGAAGAAGATCAGCAATATTCCGGCGATGAGAGTAACGCTCACGGCTTTTGCAAAGGCAGCTACATCTTGTCCCCCGTAAAAGAACTCTACCGCCAGGGGCAGCAGCAGGATCAGCCCCAGAAAAAGAGACAATATCCCCACCACTTGAAAAACATAATGCCAACGCAACTTAGAAATACTCCAGCTTGACCGAGAGGATCTTCTCCACCTTGGCAACAGCCAGGCGGGTGGCGAAGATAATGATCCGATCTCCAGGCATGATCTCACTCTTGCCGGAAGGAATGATTACTTCTTCTCCCCGGACGATACCGATCACCAGGGCGCCCTGGGGGAATTTGATCTGCATCAGGGGCCGGCCCACGATATCAGAAGTCTCCAGGGCCACGGCTTCCAGTACTTCCGCTTGTTCACCCTTAATGGAGATGGCAGAAAGCACTTTTCCCCGCCGAATATGCTGCAGGATGGTGTTGATCGCCGAAAGCCGGGGATTGACAACCCGCTCTACGCCGACGGTGCTCATCAGCGGAAAATAGCTGAATTTACTGATTTTGGTAATGGTCTTGCGGGCGTTTAGGTTCTTGGCCAGCAAAGAGACCAGCACATTGGTCTCTTCATCGTTGGTCAGAGTCACCACCCCATCCATCTCCTGGATGTTCTCCTCTTTGAGCAGATCCTGATCGGAGCCGTCGCCGTGGAGCACCACCGCCCGCTCCAGGCGATTGGCCAGCTCTTGGCAGCGCTGGCCATCTTTTTCAATGATTTTAGTATGGATGCCCAAAGACCCCAGGTAGGCCGCCAGCCGGAAACCGATGCGTCCGCCGCCGACGATCATCACATGGTCTAACGGCTGCTTATTTTTGCCGAACACCGCCAAAGTGTCCAACAGCTTATCTTCTTCGCTGATGATATAGACCAGGTCTCCGGTTACCAGGCGATCCTCGCCCCTGGGGATGATCAGCCGATCCTGGCGGACGATAGCCGCGATCAGCGGCGTAATGGCGCCGCTATGCTCGGCCAGTTCGCTAAGCCGCGCACCGGTCAGCGGGCAGTCGCTGTCTATGTTGATTCCCACGAATTTGACCCGCCCATCGGCAAACTCGCCGACATCCACGGCGCCGGGGATCCGCAACAAGCGGTGGATGGTTCGGACCACCTCGATTTCCGGGTTGATGATGGTATCGATGTGGGGCGCCGAATCGCGCAAGTGCTGATGATAGGGGTCATAATCAGCATTCCGCAAGCGGGCCAGCTTTTTGGTTCCCGGGGATATTAAGTTAGCCGCCAGGCAGGCCACCAGGTTCACTTCATCACTGTCGGTGACCGCCAGCATGATTTCCGCCTGGCGAATCCCCGCCGATTCCAGCAATAGCGGGCTGGATCCGGAGCCGAGAATGGCCTGAACGTCCAGGCTGTCCGAGACGCGCTGGATGGCCGCTGGATCGCTGTCGATCACCACCACGTCCTTGTTTTCCCGGGCAAAGCGGCCGGCAACATGAAACCCCACTTCCCCCGCCCCCACGATGACGACCTTCAAACGGCGCTCCTTGTTGGGGAATTCGGGAGAGTTCGATCGTTCACTAAATGCAACGCCGATGAAACCCTATCCCATTGAATATCTTTAAAGTTCACCCCCGGCACACCATGGTCCAATGCCGGCAATGCTGCTGGAGGGTTTACTATAGCGCTTTAGGGCTGTCAAACCGGACACAGGCGACCCGCGCGCCAGGGGAGAGGCGGTTTCGAAGGATCATTAGGCGACCAGTAAGGGAACAAGTAATAGGGCCAGCGTGGCCAGGGCGCCCCAGTCCCGGCGCTGAAAATCGAGGGAAGGGTCGCTGCGCTGGGAGGTGTAGCAGCGGGCTTCCATGGCCAGGGCCAATTCATCAGCGGTTAGGAAGGTTTTACGCAGCAGCGCCACGGCAAGGGTCCGGGCGCGGAAGATCGGGTTTTTGCGATGCTGGATGCAGCGCGCCTGCTGAGCGGCGCGGATCTCCTGGGCATTCTGCAGGATCAGGGGGAAGAAGCGCATCACCAGACCGACCATCACCGCCACCCGCCCGGCGGGAATCCCGGGGATCCAGCGCAGCAGCCAGTGGCAGGCGGCTTTGAGCTGACTGGGGCGGGTTCCAGCGGCAAAAAGTAAACCGACGGCCAGGGTCAACACCAGGCGGCAGCAAATCAGCGCCCCCTCTATCACCCCGGGCCGGGAGAGGTGTATGGGTCCCCAGCTCAGCCAGGGCGTCCCGGGGGTGGTCAGGGCTCGCGAGATCCAAACCAACAAAAGAAACCAGCCAAAGAGCCGCAACTGGCGCAGCATGGTTCCCAGGGGCAACCGCTGGGCGGCCATCAGGATGACCAAAAAGAGGCTCAGAAAAAGCAATCCCAGGGGCTCGACTCTTAGCCCCACGGCACTGATGCCCAACACCCCCAACAGCTTGACCCGCACATCCAGCCGATGCAGCAGGGAGTCTCCGGGCAGATAAGCAAAAGGGGTCAATTCAGCCATGAGACCGCCGCTGTTCCCCCCCGGGACCAATGGGGCTCCCGTACCCCGTAGCGCTCCACCTGCCGCGCCGCGGCCCGCGGATCGCCATCCACCACCAGCCGGCCGGCCGCGAGCACCAGCAGACGGTCCGCCAAGGCCAGCACTTTCTCCAGATCATGGGTGGCCACAATGATGGTGCGACCGGCGGCATGCAGTTCCGCCAACTGCCGCAAGACCTGCCGGACCCCGGCATAATCGAGATTGGAAAAGGGCTCGTCCAGGACGATAACCGGTGCCCCCATGGCCAGAATTCCGCCGATTGCCAGGCGCCGCTTTTCTCCTCCCGAAAGCAGATAGGGCGCCTTGTGGGCGAAATCGGTCAATCCCACGGCCCCCAGGGCATCCTTGACCCGGCGCTGAACCTCCTCGGGGCCCAGGCGGAGGTTTTCCGGGCCGAAGGCGACCTCATCATAGACGGTTTCCCCCACGATCTGACTGTCGGCATCCTGGAACACCATGCCCACCTTTTGGCGAGCGGCCAAGGGATCGGAATTGACGCAAACCCCGCCCACCCGCACCTCACCGGCTCTGGGCCGCAGCAACCCGTTGAGATGGCGCAGCAGGGTGGTTTTGCCGGAACCGTTGGCCCCGGTCAGGACCACAAACTGCCCGCTGGGGATCGTCAGGGAGATCTCCTGAAGCCTCAGGCGCTTATCGCTGTAGGCATGGCTCAATTGGGTGATCGAAATCTCCATCAGGGCGACCCTTGATCCCTTTCCTTTCGATGCCGGCCCATCAGATCCTGCCGATTAAGGGCCGCACCAGCCGCGCCGCGGGTAGCGCCGCGGCCACCTTGAGCCCATCCCCAATGAGAAAGGGAGCCATACCCAACGCAACGGCTTTGTCCCAGGACATACCCGTAACCAAGCACAGCCAAGGCACCCCGCAGGCGTATATCGTCAACACCCCCACCACCAGGGCTAAAAGGTCATAAAGGGTTTTGGCAGGCGCCTTCTCTCTGATGCAGCCCACCAGAAAAACCGCCGGTAGATAGCCCAGCAGATAGCCGCCGGTGGGTCCCGCAAAGCGTCCGATGCCGCCCACACCACCGGCGAAAATGGGTAGACCACAGGCGCCCAAAAAGAGATAGACTGCCACACTGGCCACTCCCCAGCGCGACCCCAGCAGCAAACCGGCCAACAGCACGAAGAAGTTTTGCAGTACAATGGGCACGGGCCCGATGGGCACGGCAATGTAGGCACCGGCGGCCATCAAAGCCGCCATCAGCGCGGCGTAGACCGTACCTTTCAATTCCCGGGCAGAAGATGAATGGATTATCGCGGTTCTCATTTCAGCATGCTTTCCTTTCATGGGGCTGGGCAAATTTCTCCGAATAGGCCGGTCAGCAGGGTTGGTTTTCTTCATTTTTCTGGGGGCTGCGGAAAACAATCCCCATAATGAACCTGCCGCAGTTCTCCCGAATCGGTTTCCAGCACCAGCGCCCCGGTGGGATCCAGATCCACGGCCCGGCCCCCCAGGGTTTCGCCGGGGGCTACAATCTCCACCCGGCGCCCCAGGGTCATGGTGAGCGCCTTCCACTCCTCCATGACCGCCAGGGTTTGAATCCCGGCCAGGCGCGTCTCAAACGCCGCTAAAAACTGCGCCAACACCGCTTTGCGGGACACCGGCGCTCCGGTTTCCAATTTAAGCGCGGTGGCCGGGCGGCCGGGGAGCTCGGGGTGGTGGTTGACGTTGATCCCCATCCCCAGATTGACGTACTGTACCCGCTCGCCGGTGATCTCCATCTCCGCCAGAATCCCCGCCAGCTTGCGCTCCCCCACCAGTACGTCATTGGGCCATTTCACCTGGGCCGGCACCCTGTAACTGTCCCGGGCCACCCGGGCCAGGCTGACCGCCGCGGCAAAACCCACCCGCGCCGCCAGGGCCGGCGCCAGTTCCGGGCGGGTCACCACGGTGAAATAGAGCCCTTCCCTCTCCGAAATCCACGACCGGGCCATGCGCCCCCGCCCCTGGGTCTGTTCTTCGGCCACCACCACGGTCATGGCCGGAGACCCCTTGCGGGCCAAATCCCGGGCCAAATCCATGGTGGAACCCACCGAACGCTGATAGTGGATCCGCCCCTCGCGCTCCGGAAATTCCCAGGCAAAGGGTGTGTCGGGGCTCGACTCGAGCCGGTAGCCCTGGGCCGTGGAGACAATCCCGTAGCCCAATTCCCGCAACCGGCGGATATGCTTCCAGACCGCCACCCGGGAGACCTGCAGCGCGTCACTCAGGGCCTCGCCGGAAACCACTGCACTGCGAGTTCGCAACAGATTGAGGATCGCAGATTTGATGATATCTCCTTTCGTTAACCACTAAAATTTACCTGGTTAACGAAACCGGCGGGGAGTGTCAATATGTTTTCCGGGAAAGAAAGCGCGCCATCGGACGCCGGGCGGTCGGTGGTAAAGCACCGGTACTGGCCGGGGAAACCCTTCCTGGCGGGAAGCCAAGGGATTCGATTCAACGGGTTCGAGCCCTACCGGGGAGCGAGCCGGGCCAGTCGATCCAACAGCCGCTGATGGATATTGTCAAAGCCGCCGTTGGACATCACCAGGACGAGATCGCCGGGTCGCGCTTCGTCCACCAGAAAATCGAGGATGCCCTCGCTGTCGGCAAAGAAGTGGGCCGGGGTGCCCAGCTCGCGGATGTCGGCCACCAGATCGGCGGCCCGGAGACGCTCGGCTACGGGGATTTTATCCAGCCGGGACGGCTCGCGGATCAGCACCAGATCGGCCCCTGACAACGCCTGGGGATAAACGGATTGAAAAATGGCCCGCATGCTGGTGTTGGTGCGGGGCTCGAAAACGGCGATGACCCGCCCCTGGGGATAGAGCGGCGCCACACCGCCGATGGTGGCCGCCACGGCCGTGGGGTGATGGGCGAAATCGTCCATCACCGTAATACCCTGGGCCACGCCCCGCACCTCCTGGCGCCGGCGGGTGCTGCGAAAGGCGCTCAGGGCCTGGACTGCCGCTTCAGGGGAGATGCCCATCTCCTGGGCCGCGGCCAGGGCCGCCAGGATATTGTAAAGATTGTAGCGCCCCGAGAGCTGGGTGCGAAAGGCCCCCCAGGGCTGATCCTCCCGCCAGACCTTAAAATGGGTCCAGGGCGGATCGATGGCGATCTCCCCCAGGCGCCACGGGCTTTCGGGCTGATCCCCGTAGAAAACCACCTGCGCGGCAGCACTTCGGCTCAGTTCCCGGGCCGTGGGGCAGCCGTCGTAAACCAGCAGGGTGCTCTGGGCCGGCATGGCCGCCATAAAGCGCGCGAAGGCCGATTTCACATGGGCCAGATCCCGGTAAATATCGGCATGATCGAATTCGATTCCCGTGAGCATGGCGATGCGGGAGGGGTAGTGCAGGAATTTGGGGCCCTTGTCGAAAAAGGCGGTATCGTACTCATCTCCTTCGATAACCACCGCCCCACCCTGCCCCTGTCGGTAGTTGCAGTCGAAATTGCCCAATATGCCGCCGATGAAAAAGGAAGGATCCCGGCCGGCGGCCGCCAGAATCCAGGCCAGCAGCGAGGCCGTGGTGGTTTTGCCGTGGGTGCCCAGGGCCAGGCAAATCTCCTTGCCCCGGGCCAGAAAGTGGTTCACCGCCTGGGGCATGGAGCAGTAATTGAGTTCCAGTTCCGCCGTGCGCCGGGCCTCGGGATTGTCCCGAATCACGGCATTGCCCACCACCACCAGATCGGGCCGCAAATCCAGGTGGTGCCCGTCAAAGCCCTCTTCGATATCGATTCCGCGCTCCGCCAGAAAAGTGCTCATGGGGGGGTAAACCTGCCGGTCGGACCCGCTCACCCGGTAGCCCTGATCCTTGAGCAGGCTGGCCAGGGCCGCCATGCCCGAGCCGCAGGCCGCGATGAGATGAACGTGGTTTATGGTGTCGGGAATCCGATTGCGTTGGGGATCCATGGATACGGACCTCGGGTCGCTGTTGCGTCGTGAATTCACATGGTAGCGATGGGCACGGGCCGTCGCGGCCCTCCTCGTGGCGTGTTCCGCGCCGGGTATATCCCATACCCGGCAACAGGGGCCTTTACCACGATCCCCTTCCAATCACAAAGGCTTTTCCCTCCATTCCTATCCCGGCCTCTTGCCCTCAGGATCCGCGAGAACCCAGGGTTGCGCCTTGACAGGGAGCGGGCGCCCTTTTATGATTCTTTCTCGCCTTGAGGCTAGTAAATGGATTCCCGTTTGCGCGGGAATGACGAACCCTACTGACTGCACGTTATCTCCGCGGAGTACGCATGGATACCCAGCTTGTCCGCTTCCTGGAAGATTTCGCCGCGGGCCGGGGCCGGCTGACGGTGCTGACCGGTGCCGGTATCTCGGCGGAGAGCGGTATCCCCACCTTTCGCGGCCCCGAGGGCTACTGGAGCGTGGGCTCACGGGAGTATCAGCCCCAGGAGATGGGCACTTATCAGATGTTCCGTAGAATGCCCTGGGAGGTGTGGCGCTGGTATCTCTACCGCTGGGCGGTGTGCGCCGGAGCCAAACCCAACGCCGGGCACCTGGCCCTGGCCGCATTGGAAAAAGATCTGGGCGACCGCTTTCTGCTCATCACCCAGAACGTGGACGGCCTCCATCTGAAGGCCGGCAACAGCCCAGAGCGCACCTACCAGATCCACGGCAATATCAATTACATCCGCTGTTCACTTCAGTGCACTGCGGCCATCTACCCTCTACCGGTGATGACCCCCGGCAAAACCCGGGATTCGGTCATCAGCGAAGCGGAAAAAAAGCTGCTGAAATGTCCCGCTTGCGGCGGCCTGACCCGCCCTCACGTGCTTTGGTTCGATGAGACCTACAACGAAACCCACTTCAAATTGGAAAGCTCCCTTTACGCGGCCCGGCAGACCGATCTTTTACTAGTGGTAGGCACTTCGGGGGCCACAAACCTCCCCTCTCAGGTGGCCTGGCAGGTGCATCAACGGGGCGGCGCCATCGTGGATATCAACCCGGAACCCAACCCCTTTACCCAACTGGCCCTGGCGCACGGCAAGGGGTTTTTCGTCCAGCAACCCAGCGGCCCAGCCTTGCCCCAAATTGCGGATATCATCGGAGGGGCTCTCGGCTGAGCCGCACCCCCCGGCAACCCTAAAAACCA
Source organism: uncultured delta proteobacterium (assembly GCA_963713755.1). GTDB lineage: Bacteria > Desulfobacterota > Desulfobacteria > Desulfobacterales > CAVQMW01 > CAVQMW01. Next base: position 140,824 of record CAVQMW010000001.1, read on the forward strand.
ACGGTGAAACACCCCATCTTTCAGGAGAGCCCATGGAAACCTACGAAAAGCTCGGCGCGTTCTACCTCGGCAAAGTCTTCGACCCGGCCACCCGCGGTTTTCTTCCCGATCTTCTGCTTTACGACGCCAAGGATCTCACCACTCATGCCGTGATCATCGGCATGACCGGCAGCGGCAAGACCGGCCTCGGCGTAGGTCTCATCGAAGAGGCCCTCATCGACAAGATCCCGGTGATCGCCATCGACCCCAAGGGCGATTTGGCCAACCTGGCGCTCACCTTTCCCAGCCTGTCCCCCGAAGAGCTAAAGCCCTGGGTCAATCCCCAGGAGGCCGTAACCCAGGGATTGACCCTGGAGGCCTTCGCCAAAAAGGAGGCCGATAAATGGACCCAGGGCCTGGCCGATTGGGATCAAAGCCCCGAGCGCATCGCCCGGCTCAAGCAAGCCGCTGAATTGACGGTCTACACCCCCGGCAGCAGTGCCGGCGCCGCCGTGAGCGTGCTGCGCAAGTTCAGTGCGCCCCCGGAGAATGTGCGCAACGATCCCGATCTCATGGGCGAACGCATCGAGACCACCACCAGCAGCCTCATGGCCCTGCTGGGCCTGGACGCCGATCCTCTCACCTCCCGGGAGCATATTCTCACCGCCAATATCTTCCGCCACGTCTGGACCCAGGGTCAGGGACTGGACCTGCACGGGCTGATCCAGGCCATCCAGAACCCCGGGTTCGAACGCATCGGCATCATGGATCTGGAAACCTTCTACCCGGCCAAGGAGCGCTTTGCCCTGGCCATGCGCCTCAACAACCTGCTGGCCGCTCCCGGGTTCGAAGCCTGGCTGGAGGGCACGCCCCTGAACATCGCCGACCTGCTCTACACCCCGGCCGGCAAACCGCGGGCCGCAATCTTCTCCATCAGCCACCTCTCCGACGCCCAGCGCATGTTCTTCGTGGCTATGCTGCTCAATGAGCTGCTTGGCTGGATGCGCACCCAGTCCGGCACCAGCAGCCTGCGGGCCCTGCTCTACATGGACGAGATCTTCGGCTACTTTCCCCCGGTGCAAAACCCGCCCTCCAAAGCCCCCCTGCTGCGCCTGCTCAAACAGGCCCGGGCCTTCGGCCTGGGGGTGGTACTCTCCACCCAGAATCCCGTGGATCTGGACTACCGCGGCCTCTCCAACACCGGCACCTGGTTCATCGGCCGCCTGCAAACCGAACGCGACCAGGAAAAGGTGATGGCTGGCCTGAGGGGCTCCGATGCGGGTCAAAAGATCGACCCGGCCCGCCTGGGGCAGCTGATCGCGGCCCTGGGCAAGCGCACCTTTCTGCTGCACAATGTCCATGAAACCGCACCCGTGGTGTTTCAAACCCGCTGGGCGCTCTCCTATCTGGCCGGCCCCCTGACCCGGGAGCAGATCAAGCAACTGCCCCGGCCCGGGGAACCCTCGGTCCAGGCGGCCCCGGGTGCAGCCCCGGCTCCTGCCGCCCCCGGACCGTTACCCGCTAAAGCCAGCACCCCGCCGCCCATTCCCCCCGACATCCAGGCCTACTATGTGCGCAGCAGCGGCGCCGGCCAGGGTCTCACTTACTACCCAGCCGTGCTGGGCCAAATGGACATCCACTACCACTCCGCCAAATACAAGGTGGACCAGCTCACCACTCTGGCCCTGGCCACGGAGATCCAGGATGGACCGCTGCCCGTGGATTGGGACGGCGCCCAGGAGATCCCGGGAGGCGCCGAAGCCCTGGACGAACGACCCCTGCCAGGGGCGATATACGGCGACCTCCCAGCCCCGGCCCTGAACCCCAAGGCCTACCGCGACTGGGAAAAGGATCTTCAGCGCCATATCCGCGCCAACTATCCCTTGAGCTTGTGGCGCTGCAACAGCCTCAAACTGGCCAGCGAGCCCGGTGAAAGCGAGGGCGCCTTCCGCAGCCGGATCAGCCTCGATCTGAGGGAAAAACGAGACCTGGCCGTGGGGAAGCTGCGCCGTAAATACACCACCAAGTTCACCACCCTCAACAACCGCCTCATGGCCGCCGAGCAGGCCATTTCCCGGGAACAGGAGCAGGCCAAGGGGCGCCAGATGGACACGGTGATCTCCTTTGGCACCGCCATTCTGGGGGCCTTTATGGGTCGCAAGGTGGTCAGCGCGCGCTCCACCTCGCGGGTGGGCACGGCCATGAAATCCGCGGGCCGCATGCACAAAGAGAAAATGGATGTGGCCCGCGCTCAGGAGAAAGCCGCCGCAATCCGCCAGCAGATGGCCGAAATGGAAGCGCGCCTGCAAGCCGACATCGACCGCATGGAGATCCAGTTCGACCCCGAAAGCGAATCGCTGGAGGAGATCCGCGTCACCCCCCGGCTTTCCGATGTGGCCATCCAGTTTTTCGGCCTGGCCTGGCTGCCCTTTCGCAAGAGCGATGGCGGCCGCAGCGTGGCGGACTGGTAAAAATTCCCATTTTCGATTATTTCAGCTATTCAGCCTGTTGAAGGGTTCCGGGCAAAACCCTTCAGGATCAGCAGCAAGGAAATTTTTAATAATTTTTGGCGGATAGACTACATCCCCTAACCTGCCAGGAGCCATCCAGATGGAGTTGTTTGACGCCATCCACAATCGTCGAAGCATTCGCAAGTATGATCCCGGGCCCGTCGCCCCGGACACCATCCGCGACATCCTGGGGGCCGCCATGATGGCGCCCAGCGCCGGCAACCAACAACCCTGGCAGTTTATCGTGGTCACGGATCGCGGGAAACTTACCCGGATTCAGGAGATCCACCCCTATGCCGCCATGGCGGCCCGGGCGCCCCTGGGGATTCTGGTTTGCGGGGATTTAAGCCTGGAAAAGTACCCCGGTTTCTGGGTCCAGGACTGCGCGGCCGCTATGCAAAATCTGCTGCTGGCCGCCCACGGCAGCGGGCTAGGCGCGGTGTGGACCGGCATCTATCCCCTTGAGGAGCGCATCCGGGGATTCAGAACCCTGTTTGAGCTGCCGGCGCAGGTGATCCCCTTAGGATTTGCGGTGATGGGTTCTCCGGCCCAGAAACTTAAAAGTACCAACCGCTACCGGGCGCAGCGGGTCCATGCCGACACCTGGGGTCGCCCCTGGGACAATCAATAGGGTTTGACGCTCCTATGGAACAAACACCTCACATTTCAGCGGCAACCCGGGAAAAATACCAGCGCCTGAAAGCGATTCTAACGAAGTTGGGCCGGGTCCTGGTGGCCTTCTCCGGGGGAGTGGACAGCTCCCTTTTGCTCAAGGCCGCCCTCGAAAGCCTGGGGGATGACGTTCTGGCGGTCACCGCCCTGTCAGCCACAACCCCGGCCCAGGAAAAGAAGGATGCCGCTGAGTTTGCCCGTTCCCTGGGGGTGCGCCACCTGACCCTCGAGACCCAGGAGATGGAAAACCCGGCCTTTACTTCCAATCCCGCGGACAAGTGTTACCTTTGTAAACAGCACCGCTTCGGCGAACTGGTGCGCCTGGCGGCCCGGGAAGGGATTGGATGGGTGCTGGATGGGGAAAACCTGGATGACGATGCCGACTATCGCCCGGGCAGCCGGGCGGCCCGGGAGCTGGGGGTGCGCAGCCCCCTGCGGGAAAGCGGGCTGAATAAACAGGAGATCCGCCAGATCTCCAGGGAATTGGGGCTTGTCACCTGGAACAAGCCGGCCTATGCCTGTCTGGCCTCGCGGATCCCCTACGGCCAGCCCATTACCGCCGCCAAGCTGCGCCAGGTGGACGCCGCCGAGACGTTTATCCGCGAGTTGGGCATCGCCCGGCAGGTGCGCATCCGCCACGAGGGCTCCACGGCGCGCATCGAAGTGGAGCCTCAGGCCATTCCGCGCTTGGTGCAGCCGGAACCGCGCCGCCGGATAACCGCCCGGCTCACCGCTTTGGGCTTTAAATTCGTGGCCCTGGATCTGGAGGGCTACCGCACCGGCAGCCTCAACGAAACCCTGGAGGCCCAGGCCCCGGCCAGGAGCCCGGTCGCCCCTGGGCCAAAAAATATTTTAAAATAGGAAATTCAGCATGGATACCCAGCGGCTCAAAGAGTTGCTCAAGCAGGTTCAAGGCGGACAGGTAGACCTGGACCGGGCCCTGGCGCAACTCAAAAGCCTGCCCTTTGAAAACGTCGGCTATGCGCGCATCGACAACCACCGCTGCCTGCGCACCGGGGTTTCCGAGGTGATCTACTGCGAGGGTAAGACCATCGCCCAAACCCAGGGCATTGTTGCGCGGCTGGCCCCCAGCCACGACAACATCCTGGCGACCCGCGCCGGCGAGGAGGTTTTTACCGCCATCCGCGAGGTGACCCCGGAGTGCCGTTACCACCCCGAAGCGCGCATCGTGGTTATCAACCCCAAAGAAATCGACCCGCTGGGCAATATCGCCGTGGTCACCGCCGGCACCTCGGACATCCCCGTGGCCGAAGAGGCGGCAGTCACCGCCGAGACCCTGGGCAACCGGGTCAACCGCATCTATGACGCCGGGGTGGCCGGGATCCACCGGATCCTGGAGGCCCGCAAGGAGCTCTTTGAGGCCAATGTGGCCGTGGTGGTGGCCGGCATGGAGGGCGCCCTGACCAGCGTGGTGGGGGGCCTGGTGGCCTGCCCGGTGATCGGCGTGCCCACCAGCGTCGGCTACGGCGCCAGTTTCGGCGGGGTGGCGGCCCTGCTCTGCATGCTCAACAGCTGCGCCTCGGGCGTGTCGGTGGTCAACATCGACAATGGATTCGGCGCAGGCTACCAAGCCGGCCTGATCAACCAGCTGGCCGCCGGACAACCCCAATGCCCAACTGCTGCCGGAAAATCAGAGCGAAACGGGGGCACGGCGTGAGGATCGCCTATTTTGACTGCTACGCCGGCGCCAGCGGGGACATGATCCTCGGCGCACTATTGGATGCCGGGTTACCCCTGGAGCGGCTGCGTGAAGAGATCGCCAAGCTGCACCTCTCCCACTACGCCCTGGAGGTCCGGCAGGTGGTCAAACAGGGCATCGGCGGCAGCCAGGCCCAGGTGAAGATCGACCAGACCCACCATGAACAACACCACCGCCGGCTCTCCCAGATTCGGGAAATCATCGACCAGAGCGACCTTGCGCCAGGGGTCAAAGCCCAAAGCACGGCGGTGTTCACGCGCCTGGCCCAGGCGGAAGCCAAAGTCCACCGCACGGAGGTGGAGTCGGTTCATTTCCACGAGGTGGGCGCCATGGACGCCATCATCGACGTGGTGGGCAGTGTCGGCGGCCTGGCGGCCCTGGGGGTCGACAAGATCGTCTGCTCGCCGTTGAACCTGGGCAGCGGGACCCTGACCTGCGCCCACGGCACCCTGCCCGTTCCGGCCCCGGCCACGGCGGAACTGACCCGTGGCACGCCGGTCTATGCCGGCCAGATCCAGGGCGAGCTGCTCACCCCCACAGGCGCGGCCATCCTCACCACCCTGGCCGCCGGGTTTGGCCCCCTGCCGGCCATGCGTGTGGCGCGCATCGGCTACGGCGCCGGCCGCGCGGATCTGGAGATTCCCAACCTCTTGCGACTCTTCATCGGTGAGGCCCGGGAAGACCGGGATCAGCAGGACGATGATCCCCCCCAGCAGACCGTGGTGATGGAAACCAATATCGACGACATGAGCCCCCAGATCTATGAGCACCTCATGGAACTGCTGCTTGGGGCGGGCGCCCTGGATTTGTTCCTCACCCCGGTGCAGATGAAAAAGAACCGGCCCGGGATTGTGCTCTCCGTCATCTGCCGCCGGGAAGATCTGGAGAAATTCGCCGATATCCTCATGGCGGAGACCACCACCATCGGCCTGCGCTGGCGGCTGGAAAACCGGATCACGGCCCGGCGATCCCTGCGCCGCATCGAGACCTCCCACGGCCCCATCCCCGTGAAGCTGGCCCTGCGCAACAACCAGATTATCAACATCACCCCGGAATACGAAGATTGCCGGCGGGTGGCCCGGGAGAAGAACCTGCCCCTCAAACAGGTGATCGAGGAGGTCCGCGCCGAAGCCCGCCGTCAGTTGGATAAACCCGGCGATGACGCCCCGCCTCCGCGGAAATGATCCCGCCGGCGGTGGGCGAACCCGCGGCTCCCTTTCACTTCAACCTGGAAAGGCTTCTCTGCATGGCATCTTCTTCCCCGGCCCTCACCTTAGCGCTGAGCAAAGCGCAAATCGAATTCTTCTTCCCCCTTCTCCAGCAAGGCGTAGAGATCTCCGCCACCGTGGGCTGCAGCATTCAGAGCCTCTTGTGCGACCAGTTCGGGTTCATGCCCGAATACCTGACCGAGCGCATCAGCACCATTTTTTTAAACGGCAAGCCCGTGGATGACGTTCAGAGCGCCATCGTCAACGACGGTGCCGTCCTGGCCCTTTCGGCAGCCATGCCCGGCCTGGCCGGGGCCACCCTGAGAAGATCCGGCTGCCTGGCCTCCTTCCGGGGCTCCATCACCTATCAAGGCGACGACCCGGACTCGGCCACCTGCCGGGAGGGACAGATCACCCTGAAACTGTTCAACCTGCTGCTCAAGGAGATGGGGCCGTTGATGTTGTCGCGCGGCATAGAGATCCGCGGCCAGGTCCTGCGCGATTTTCTCACCCCTCAGCTATCCCAAGCCGAACCCCTCCTGGAACAGATCCGCAAAGAGGGCCGCAAACTGGACCCCGCCCACCGCCGCACCCTGAACTGGATCGACCCAGACACCCGCTACCATCTCACGGTCACGGTAGCTCCCGACCCCTTGTAGGGGTTTTAAATTTTAAACCTCTGCGTGGATTTCAATCCTGGTTCCCATAGGAAATCACCTGCACGGCCCGGAATTCGGTGCGGCCGTAATAGACGAAGATCATGGAGCCGCGGTCTTTCATGAGGATGGGCTTGAAGGGTGAGAGAACCTTGATTATCATCGACCTTCCTCAGTATCCGCTAGCAGATTTATGGTGAGCCGGATGAGCAGGTCCTTTTGCTTCGGATCACTGGCAGCCGTGAGCAGCGTCAACGCCACCAAGGCCTTATTGTCAAATCTTACTTCTTTAAGGGTCGAGCCAATGAATCCTCATCGTATTGCCATAGCAGCCGCCAAGTTTTTTCATATTGCTGAACGATATTCAAAACCGCCTGACCTTCATTATTCACAAGATTGTGAACTTCCAAGGTATTGGCCAAAAGTGCAATCATCTGACGCGCTTCACCAAGGCCCTTTTCCGCCAAACGGTTTTGATTTAGGGTGTATCCTTTGATCAAATGATCTTTCAAAACAGAGGTTGCCCAGATCCGGAACTGTGTCCCCCGTTGAGATTTTACGCGGTAACCCACTGAAATGATAACATCGAGGTTAAAGTGGGCAACCTGATAGGTCTTCCCATCCGCAGCAGTATGTGCAAATTTTGCACATACTTGATTCTTAACCAGTTCACCTTCTTTGAATATATTGCTGATATGTTTAGTTATTACTGATCTCTCACGATCAAATAATACTTGCATCTGCGCCTGAGACAGCCATACCGTCTCATCCTTCAGACGCACGTCAACCGCGGCCCGGCCATCTTCAGACTGGAATAAAATAAGTTCACCTTGATCAAAGGTCATCCATTTACTCCTTCTGGAGGACTATAGTCCATGAAACGCGGAAATCCGCGAAGGGTTGGACAAGTCACGTCCGTACGGGCGACCCTCTGCCCAATCTAAAAACCATATCTCCTAACGTGTTTCAACCTACGCCCCCGCACGGGGGGCGACCCGCCCGGTTTTGGCTGGATAGATCCAAAATATACGGTTTCAATCCACGCCCCCGCACGGGGGGCGACACCTGGGCTGATCAAAATCAGTCAAAAGCCCCGGTATAATTATAATCCCCAATTTGTTCCGATTGCCGGGCAATTCTTTTAACTTCTTTCCTTTTGGATTGAACCGATTGTCCGATGTTATCGTTGAACCATTGGAATACTTTTTTGGTGGGCACTGACTCCCTCGCTTTCTGGACCACATCTACAGTGGTTGAGGATAAAGAGGCAGCCAAGGCAAGCAACAGAACAGTGAAACCACTTTTAGATTGATCTTTTTCAAGATATTTCAGTTTGCCGAATAGCGATTCGATCACTTCGCTGCTGCCAAGCAGGCGTTCATCCGGTTTTGCTTTGGCCGATTCTTCCTCGATAAAGGTCAGCAACTCTTGCCGGACTGCGTTAACCTTCGAATAGTTGGTCTTGAATGTGGGCATTTGGTCCAGGTCCATGTGGGCCCCGTTGTAAAATCCCTGGATCCGAATGAAGTCAACAGCGGTTTCAACTACCTGGATCAGCTCTTGCCATATATCGATTTCCAAGACGAACTCTCTGAGCCAGCCCAGTTTCGCGTTTATTCGCCGAGGATCGTATTGGCAGTTTTGCTCCATAAACAGCAGGGTCTCATGGGCCCATTTCACCAGGCGATCGATATTCATATACCTTGCCTTGGTGCGTTGATTGGGCGGCGCCAAGGCAGCAAGTTCCGTTTGTTGTAGCTGTTTGGCGGCCGTGGCGGCTTTCTGGGTAAAATCGTTCCAGCTCTCATCGCCATTCAAGTGCTGTTTTAAGACCGCCGCGGCCTTATGCTTGATATCATAGGTATAGCAGGTCTGGGGATGCTCATTGCAGAACCGATTTACTCCGGCCATGATATCCGTTCCGCCGTCAGCGATGATCTGCCTTGGCACCCCGGTTACGGCAACGGTCTTTTCAAATTGTTCATAGACGATATCGCCGTTGGATTTTTTTACCGGAAATAGGGCCAGGGGCTCGACATCTTCATAGTTCAAAATGGTTTCTGAAACCGGCAGTCTGCTTTGCCGGATGCCCAAGATGGCCAGGCACTTTTCGCTGCCGCATTGAATGGTGTGATCGACAATCCAAATCCAGTCGGAGGCAATTGTCTTTTCGCGGGTCAGCTTGTAGTATCCCAGTCGCAAAAGCCAAAGCCGGAGACTATACCAGCTGGGCACCGGATGATTGATATTCACCGAATCAAACATGACCTGAACCGCCCGGCTGGCACCCCGCAGACTACTGGCGGCTGACAGCACCAATGAGAGCATCAGATGCATATGGCCCAATGAATAGCTATGCCAGCGGGCGATGGTATCGAATCGGGTTCCTTGAATCGATTTAGTCGTTAATTCTGGTTTTTTTTTAAATGCTCAACCTCATTTGCCAGCTTTTGTTCTCCGTTTTGGACCTGTTTTAGCTCTTTTTTAAGCGATTTGACCTGCTGCTTGAGTTCGTCCTTGCGTTTGGCCATATGACGGATTCGATTGTTAAGCAGTTTTACTTGATACTTTGCATCCTGGCATTTGGCTTTCCATTTATCGCGGCTGTTTTTGAAAAACGGAACCAGTTTACGGACCGGGCTTTTAAAATCATCTACTGTTGCTTTGTTCTTTTCATTCTTGGCCATGGAATAACCTCACGCTAGCGGTTAACAGATTGATTTTGCGTGAGATATAAGTACCTGAAATTACACTAAATGTCTAGATCTTTAATATCTATAGTTATTTCAGTATGTTATGCTATTTTGACCTCTAATTCGGAACAAAGTCAGGATCTGTTTAGCAGATGCTATTCATCCAATTTTTAACGGATTTTCATCAGCCCACCTCTAGGCTATGTGCGTAGTATTGGTCAGTCATTTTGGGTTTTCTCTATGCAAAGAAGGTGGTTTGCCTCCCTGAATAAGCCAGGCAGGTAAGATAAAAGGATTTTTATGCGGCTGGTGTGGGAGTCCAGCGCTACTGGAACTGGCCGGTTGCAGCTGACCCATGGGATGGCGTGCATGCGGGTGTCCCCCTGGGTGCCCAGGCTGGTAGTACCTGGATCTAAATTCCGGTATCCACAACGATTAGGAAATTGCAGATTATCCAAAAACCTGGGGAAATGCAAACCGAGTCAAACGCTTCAGTGGGCGTACATAAGATTGATATGGGCGGGATCGATGAGGAGGCGGAACGAGACCCCGGGGTCAGGTTATCGCGCGGCAGGATGCCGGCCATCAGAACAGTCCCGAGGGTAAACCAGCCCTCCTCGACGAGGAGTTCGGAAGCAATGTCAAAGGCTTCATTGCACCGGGGTTCATGAATTGAGCGGCTTTGGCAAGATGCAATAGATGGGGTATGGTTAAACAGAGAGCCTGGCAACCCCCTTAAAATGAGGAGTCCGATTCCATGCTGCGCGTCTTTCAGAATGATATCATGGATCCCCAACAGTTTGTGGTGACCCTGGAACTGGTCCCCGGCCGGGAGTCAACCGGCCGCAGCGTGGATACGGTGATGGGCATTGCCAAGGATGCCTTCAGCGACGGCCGCATCTCGGCGGTCTCCATTACGGACAACCCGGGGGGCAACCCCTCCTTGAGCCCGGATGCCATCGGTTCCCGCATCTTTTCCCTGGGCATGGACGTGATCGTGCACTTTACCTGCCGGGACATGAACCGGGTGGGCATGGAGAGCCGCGCCCTGCAGCTGGCCCTGATGGGCATGAAAAACATCCTGGCCCTCACCGGAGATTACGCCGGTAAGGGCTTTGGCGGCCAGGGGGCGCCGGTGTTCGATCTCGATTCGGTCAACCTGCAGATCATGCTCACCTTGATCAGCCGCAGGATCAATGCGGCCGGTGATCCGGACGGCTTTTTCACCGGCTGCGCGGTGTCTCCCTTCAAGCAGACTGAGGGCGAATGCGTGGCCCAATACGCCAAGCTGAGCCGCAAGGCGGCCGCGGGGGCCCAGTTTGTCATTACCCAACTGGGCTACGACGCCCGCAAGTTCCATGAGCTTTTTGGCATTCAGCGCCACATGGACTTGGCCCTGCCCACGATAGGCTCGGTCTATCTGTTGACCCCCGGCGCGGCCCGGATCATGAACCAGGGCCGGGTGCCGGGGGCGGTGGTGACCGATGCGCTGCTGGGGACGGTGGAACGGGAATGGCGGGATAAAACAGAGGGCCGGGCCGCGGCCATCGAGCGCGCCGCCCGGCTGGGGGCGGTTTTAAAGGGGCTGGGCTACCGGGGGGTTCACATCGGGGGGATCCATCGGGAGTTTGCCACGGTGGGCCGGATTCTGGACCGCATGGCCGAGATCGAGGCCGATTGGCAATCGTTTCTGCCCCAGTTCGACTTCCCCCAGCCCTGGGGTTTTTACGCCTTCAAAGAGCGGCCGCCGCAAGCGCCCGCAGCGCCGCGGTTCGGTCAATCCAAAGCCCCCCTGCCTTTGAGCGACCGTCTGCTCTATCCCTTGATGCAACGCTCCCACAAGCTCTTTTTCGATTTTGATTCCCCCCTGGCGCCTCTGTTTCGCAGCGTGAGCCGGTCAATGGACCAGAATATCGCCGGGCGGCTTTTTCTGCACCTGGCGGAACACCCCGTCAAACGGATGCTCCTGGGCTGCCAGCAGTGCGGAGACTGCGCCATTCAGCACGTGGGCTTTCTGTGTCCCGAATCAGGATGCCCCAAGCACACCCGCAACGGGGCCTGCGGCGGCAGCGTTCAAGGCATGTGCGAGGTCAATCCCGACCGGCGCTGCGTCTGGTACCGGGCCCACACCCGGCTGGCCTCCCAGGGCAAGGTCACGGAGCTGTGCGATTGCTGTGTGCCGCCGCGCATGTGGGAATTGAACCACACCTCCTCCTGGCTCAATTTTCATCTGGGCCGGGACCATCAAAGCAACGGCAGCGAGATCGCCGGCTTTTGCCGGCACGCCACCTGCCGGCTGCTGGGGGAGAGCGTGTCGGGCGGCTGACCGGTTCCCACCTTAAAAGAGAAATCCCCCCAGCCCCCTTTAAAAAAGGGGGAATTGAAGGAGAAATCCCCCCGGCCCCCTTTGAAAAAGGGGGAGCGGACAGAAAGGGGGAGCGGAGCGGGCCCCGGAAGGAGCAGAAAAACGGTTTAACCCAGCACCGATTCAATCTCCGCAGCCAGAACCTGCAGGCTGAAGGGCTTCTGGATAAACCCGCAACATCCTTTGGAAAGCAACTTGGCGATGCTTTCATCGAGGGTGTAGCCGCTGATCACAATCACGTTGATGTCGGGCTTGATCGATTTCAGCTTGGGGTAGAGGGTCGCCCCGTTGATGTCGGGCAGGGTCATATCCATCAGCACCAGGCGGATTTCCTGGCGCCATTTTTTCAAGGCCTCTTCGGCCGATTTTCCATCGGCGGCGGTGATCACCCGATGATTCAAAGACTTGAGCATGGCCTGGCCCACGTCGAGAATCACCGCTTCGTCATCGATGAGCAAAATGGTATGCCCCTGGGGCACGGTGGATTCTGTTTCTTCGGCAACGGGTTCCTCGCGCATCCGGCAGGTAGGCGCTTCCAAACCGTCCCGGATCGAGGCCGGCAGAAAGAGGTGGAAGGTGGTGCCCTCGCCGGGCTGGGACTGGACCTGGATGTAGCCCCCATGACCGGTAATAGAGCCCTGGGCCGCGGCCAGCCCCAGGGGGTTGTCGGGCGAACTGTGATCGTGGGCCGAAAAGGGCTCGAAAATCCGCTCCCGCACACTGGCCTCCATGCCCTGGCCGGTGTCGCTGAGCCGGCAATAGATATAGTCCCCGGGGGAAGGGTCGGCGATGCTGGCGGGAATCCGGTGGTGGTTCACGCGTTCGGTCAGGATGGTGAGGGTGCCGCCCTGGGGCATGGTGTTGCCGGCGGTCACCAGCAAGCTGAACAGAGCCTGCTGGATCTGGCCGGCATCGGCCTCGATGCAAGTGGTCTCTTGGGTTAAGCGACAGTTCAGTTCGATATCGCGCCGCGCCCGGGCGAAGGTGGCAGCGGTTTCTCCAATGAGCCGGTTCAGCTTCAGATGGCGCACCTGATAACGCCCCATGCGGGCATAGCCCAACAGATGCCGGGTGACTCGGGAGGCGGTTTCAATGTGGCTCTCGATGGTCTTGAGCCGAGGGTAACGCGGATCATTTTCCCCCATTTCCAGCAGCAGCAGGGAGGCATTGCCTTGAATGGCCATTAGAATATTGTTGAAATCGTGGGCGATGCCGGCGGCCAGGGTGCCCACAGCTTCCATTTTGCGGGCCTCTTGAAGACGGCTTTCGTGGCGTTTACGGGAGGTGACATCGTGGAGAATGACAAACACCCGGGAAACGGCCCGATCGTCCTGAGGTACAATATCCAGTTCGATTTGGCGCTGGCCCAGGTGAAAGGCGAAACTGGGCCGAATGGGGCGGCCCAGGTAACGGACTTGCTCCAGAACTCCCTGGATCGCCTCGCGCTCGCTGTTTTCAAATAGCTCGGAAATGTTGGCGGAAATCAATTTTTCCGGGGGCCGGTTAAAAAACTCCCGAGCCACCGGGTTGACGTAGACGATGGTCCCTTCGGCGGTGAGTTCGCAGATCCCCTCGCTGATACTTGAAAGCAGCCGTTCGTAGTGTCGTTTGTCCGCTAAAAGCTCCTGGGATACCTGACGGGGAAGGGCGGCATCCAGGCCAAAGACCAATTCCCGGCCGCGCCGCTCAGCAGGCAGATCAAGTTGGGCCAGGACCCGCATCACATGGGGCAGCATGCGCTCAAAGGGACCTTTGGCGATGACCGCATCCACGCCAAAGGGCGGCCGGCGCGGAACGTTTAGTTCCGGCGCCAGGGCGGTCACCAGCACCAGGTAGACGGACTGGTATTGGGGGATGCGCCGGATCAGGCGGCAGAGGCGGTCGCCGCCGATGTTGGGCATGATCAGATCGCTGAAGACGATATCGGGAAGCTCCTGCTGGAGCATCTGCAGGGCGGCCAGGCCATCTTCGGCCGTACGCACCCGCAATCCCTGGCGGGTTAGCAGGGATTCAAGAAAGGTGAGGAATAGCGGATGATTGTCCACCACCAGGGCGGTTTTCATGGCGGGACCCATAGATTGGCCGTTTTTCGGCCTTGGGGATTTTCCAGTTTACGTGAGCCAGGCTGTCTGCAGCGCAGCCCGCGAAAGCCGACGATCATCCGCAGATTATTGTAATTCCTTAAAATGTCAATACCTTATTACGAATTGGTTCGGAATCCAACCCCCCTTGGCGTGTAACCTTTTGGTTCCGTCACGCTCAATAGCGTCCAATAACAGTCCAAGTTGAATCCCCAACAACGAGAGGAATCCTCCATGCATCTCTCCGTGTCCCGGCGCGCCTTTCTCAAGGCCGGACTCATCACCGCCGGCGCGGCCGCCGCCAGCGGCCCCGCGCCCCTTCGCGGCGCCGCCGCGTCCAGCAGCGCCGAACTGACCACCCTGCTGGACATCCGCAAATGCATTGGCTGCGAGGCCTGTGTTGAAGCCTGCCGCGAATCCAATGCCGATAAGTATCCCGAACTGGAGGGCGCCATCCCCCCCATGGTTCCGGAGCGGCGGGTTCACGTCGAGGATTGGTCGGCGGAAGAAAAACGGGCAGTGAGCGACCGCCTGACGCCCTACAACTGGCTCTACATTCAGTATGCCCAAGGCGAATACGGAGGCGAGCCCTTCGACCTGAACATCCCCCGGCGCTGCATGCACTGCCGCAATGCGCCCTGCGTCAACCTGTGCCCCTTTGGCGCGGCCCACACCCAGAAAAACGGGATTGTGCGCATCGACGCCCACACTTGCCTGGGGGGCGCAAAATGCCGCATGGTGTGCCCCTGGCACATTCCCCAGCGCCAGTCCGGGGTGGGCCTGCATCTCGATTTGCTGCCCCAGTACGCCGGCAACGGGGTGATGTACAAGTGCGACCGCTGCTACCAGAAGGTAGCGCAGGGGGAGTTGCCGGCCTGCATCGAGGTCTGTCCCGAGGATGTGCAGCAGATCGGCCCTCGTCATGAGATGATGGAAAAAGCCGAGGCCCTGGCGGCGGAGATGGATGGCTTTATCTACGGTTCTGATGAAAATGGCGGCACCAACACCATCTATGTCTCGCCGGTCCCCTTTGAAGTGCTGAACCAGGTCATTGACAAGGGGCCCGGCCAGCCCCATCTCAGCGCCGTGGCCGACAGCATGGCGGCCCCCAACCGACTGGCGGCGGCCCTGGCTCTGGCCCCGGTGGCGGGCGTCATCGGCGCCGCGGTCCGCTTTAAACGCACCGCCGAACAGCTTTCCCTCAAGGAGTGATCCCCGTGTCCACGAAACCTTCTTCTCCCTTTACGACCTGGCTCTACCGACTTACGGTGGTCCTGGTGCTCTTTACCGGATTCAGCAACATGCCCATCAGCAAACGCTACTACATTGCCGACGTGCCCGGACTGGGCTGGAGCGGCGACTTTCTGCTCAACGTTCAGGTCCACTACCTGCTGGGGGCCGTGCTGCTGGCCCTGGCTGTCTATTTTGCCCTGGGACACGGCCTGACCCGCACCGCGGCCCGCAGGCGATTAAGCGCCACGGGAAAATTGCGGGGGCTTTTGCTGGCCCTGGCCCTGATCACCGGAATCACCATGGCCCTGAAAAATCTGCCCGGTGTTGACTTCCGCCATCCCTATCTGATGGCCGCCAACCTGACCCACTTGGCCAGCGCGGTGCTCTTTATGCTGATCTCCCTGGCAGCCCTGCTCACCCGCCGCCCCTGGATCAAGCAGCCCCGCCGATAGTAGGTTGTCGGCAGCCCGCAACCCCGGCATGCAAGGGCAAAAAATCCCCCCCTGCCCCCCTTTGGAAAAAGGGGGAGTAATTATCCCCCCGACCTCGCTTTGGCAAAGGGGGGAGGAACCATTGCCCCACCGCCCCCTTTGGCAAATGCATCCCTCCAGTCCCCTTTTGGAAAATGGGGAGAAATCATCCCCCCGGTCCCTACATACCAAAGGCGAGGGCCGCAACGCCCGGGCGGGAACAGCCTAAAACAACCTGGGAAAGTGACTCAGGGGAACAGCCGGTTCCACCTTTAGCAAAGGAGCGAGAAATCATCCCCCGGCCTCGCGCTTCAGAGGCGAAGCGTCCCTCTCTCTATCGGCAATTGCCCTGCGTAGGGGCGAAAAATATTTCGCCCCTACGCAGGGCACGGTCAATTTCCGCCTTTTTAAAGGGGGTTAGGGGGATTTCTCACTTCAAGGGTAGGGCAATTTGGATCGTCGCCTGGGGGCCGGCAGCCGCACCTGGGGGAGCAGGCTTCAAACCCACCCCTACTGCCATCCCGGCAGCGGCCGATGGCACGGTAAACCAAAGCCAAAATGGGTTTGCATTCCCGGATGAGATTGCTTAGATTGTCGCCCAACGCCGAAAGTATAGCCGGGTGGTCGGGCCGCGGGTGAAGCCGCGGGCATTAGCTATGAATAATTTCCGCTGGAAAGCCCCCATGGCAACACCCGGCTGCCCTCTACAGCACCTATCTCCAAACATCCATGATCCCCTAAAACCCCCGGAATTCCATGCAAATCTTGGCCGCCATCCCCGCTTTGATTCGAATTTTGCTGGTGTTTATCGTCATCCTGATCAGTATTCGCCGCAAGCTGGCCCTGGGGCACTGCTTCAGCTTGGGCGCCCT
Organism: uncultured delta proteobacterium; assembly: GCA_963713755.1. Taxonomy (GTDB): domain Bacteria; phylum Desulfobacterota; class Desulfobacteria; order Desulfobacterales; family CAVQMW01; genus CAVQMW01. The sequence continues at coordinate 157,283 of CAVQMW010000001.1, forward strand.
GCTGCTGGGGCTACTGTTCGGCATGCAGCCCCTGGCGATTGCCAAATCGGCCCTGCTGGCCCTCTCCCATCCCAAAACCCTGAGCCTGTCGGCCGTGGTGAGCCTGATTCTTGTGCTCAGCCACAGCCTGGAGGCCGCCGGCCAAATGGGCCGGCTGCTGGAGCGATTTCGAGGCCTGGTCCGCATTCCGGCTCTAAATATTGTGATCTTTCCGGCCCTGATCGGTCTGTTGCCCATGCCCGGGGGAGCCATATTCTCGGCGCCCATGGTGAAGAATTTGGGCCACCGGGGTCAGTTGGACGCCTCGGAGCTGAGCTATGTCAACTACTGGTTCCGGCACATCTGGGAGTACTGGTGGCCCCTCTATCCGGGCATCCTGCTGATCACGGCCCTGGGGGGCTTCAACCTCTGGCTGCTGGTGGTCAGCGCCCTGCCCATGACCCTGGTGGCGGTGATCGCCGGCTACTGGCCCTTGCGGGGCAAGATCGCCTTCAAGGCGCCCGCTTCGGGCACGGCCAATCCCGAGCGCCCCTCGCCCTGGCCCTTTTTCAAGGAGCTGACCCCGGTGGCTCTGGTGATTGTGCTGGGCCTGGGGCTGGGAATTGTCTTCTCCCAGCTCAACCTTCTGGGGTCCATCGCCAAGGAGAGCGGGCTGATCATCGCCCTGATCCTGGCCATTGGTCTCATCTGGCACACCAACCGGGTGTCCGGCGCCGCCCGCCGAAAAATCCTGATCAACCCCAAGTTGGGAGCCATGGTCTACATGGTGGCCGCGATTTTGATCTTCAAGGGCATCCTCGAAGATAGCCGGGCCGTGGACGCGGTGAGCCATGAACTGCTCCAATGGCGTATCCCCCTCACCGCGGTGGCCGTGGTGCTGCCCATGATCGTGGGCCTGGTGGCGGGCATCACCATCGCCTTTGTGGGCACCACCTTTCCCATCCTGATCTCCCTGATCCAGACCATGGGAGAGACCCAGGCCCTGCTGCCCTACATGATTTTGGGCCTGGTGAGCGGCTTCGTGGGGGTGCTCTGCTCCCCCTTGCACGTCTGCCTGCTGCTCTCCAACGAGTACTTCGAAACCTCCCTCAACCCGGTCTACCGCCACTTGTGGGTTCCCTGCCTGACCCTTTTGGGCGGCGGCCTGCTTTACTTCTACTTTCTGCGAATGGTCTAATTCCTGGGGCGCTTCAGGTCGACGACTAAGAACCGGCGCTCTTGGGCCGGCGGTTGGACTTCGGCGCCGGCCGTGGTTATTTTCCTTTTTTGCCGCCGCCGGGAGTCCAATTTGGACCCCGAACCGGCAATTCAGTGCCAAGCCCAAGGAGAGACCCGTCCCGTGAGCGATGCCCGCCACACCACCGTCAGCCTGCCTGTGGAAGGCATGACCTGCGCCAATTGCGCCATGACCATCGAGCGCACCCTCAAGAAGCTGGCGGGGGTGGCCGATGCGCGGGTCAACTTCGCCACGGAACAGGCCACCGTCGACTACGATGCGGAGACCACCGGGCTGAAGGAAATTTCCGAAAACATCGCCAAAATCGGTTTTAAGGTCCGGCCGGAGCGGGTGCAGTTTCCCGTGGGAGGCATGACCTGCGCCAATTGCGCCATGACCATCGAGCGCACCTTGAACCGCAAGGTTCCGGGGGTGACGGCGGCCAATGTCAACTTTGCCGCGGAACAGGCCACGGTGGAGTACCTGCCCGCTGTGGTCTCCCTGGAGGAGATCGCCGCGGCCGTGGAAAAGGCCGGATTCACGGCCCATTTGAGGGGCGAGGACGCCGACCAGGCCCGGGCCGCGGCCCAGATCAGCCGGGAGGCGGAAATTCGTGATCAGGCGCGCAAATTCTGGGTGGGGGTGAGCCTGGCCGCGCCCCTCTTTGTCCTGAGCATGGGCCACGATTTCGGGCTGTGGGGCGCCTGGGCCCAAGCCGGCTGGGTCAACTGGCTCTTTCTGGCCCTGGCTACCCCGGTTCAGTTCTACACCGGCTGGGATTACTATGTGGGCAGCTACAAGAACCTGCGCAACCGCACCGCCAACATGGACGTACTGGTGGCCCTGGGCTCCTCTGTGGCCTACTTCTACTCCCTGGCGGTGCTGATCCGGCCGGCCCTTGGCGCCCATGTCTATTTCGAAACTTCGGCGGTGATCATCACCCTGATCAAGCTGGGCAAGATGCTGGAGGTGCGCACCAAAGGCCGCACCGGCCAGGCCATCCGCAAACTCATGGATCTGAGCCCCAAAAGCGCGGTGGTGATCCACGACGGCCGCGAGGAGAGGGTTCCTCTGGACCGGGTGCAGGTGGGCGATCTGCTGCTGGTGCGTCCGGGGGAGAGCATCGCCGTGGACGGCCAGGTAATGGAAGGCCGCTCGGCGGTCAATGAGTCCATGCTCACCGGCGAGGCCCTGCCCGTGGACAAAGGCCCCGGGGATGCGGTCACCGGCGGCACCCTCAACCAGGGCGGCGTGCTGAGATACGAGGCGCTGCGGGTGGGCCAGGAGACGGCCCTGGCCCAGATCATTAAACTGGTGCAGGAGGCCCAGGGCTCCAAAGCGCCCATCCAGGCCCTGGCCGACCGGGTGGCGGCGGTCTTTGTACCCGCAGTGATCCTCATTGCCCTGATCACCTTCGGGATCTGGTGGACGATCACCGGAGACGGCGTGGCGGCCCTGATCCGGCTGGTGGCCGTGCTGGTCATCGCCTGCCCCTGCGCCCTGGGTCTGGCCACTCCCACGGCCATCATGGCCGGCACCGGCCGGGGCGCCGAACAGGGCATCCTCTTTAAGTCCAGCGACGCCCTGGAAAGCGCCGCCCGCATCCAGGCGCTGATCCTGGATAAAACCGGCACCATCACCCAGGGCGAACCCCAGGTGACCGATATCGTGCCCCTGGGGGAGCCCACCCTGGATTCCCAGACGCTGCTCGCCCTGGCCGCGGCCGTGGAGCAGGGCTCGGAACACCCCCTGGGCCGGGCCATTGTGGCCGCGGCCCGCAAGGATGACCTGCCCTTGGAAACGCCCCGGGATTTCTGGGCCACCGGGGGCGAGGGCGTTGAGGCCGCCCTGGCCGGGGAAACCTACAAGGTGGGCAAACCGGGCTGGTTCAGGGAGCTGGACTACGATCTCAGTCAAGCAAAGGAAGATCTCGAGGAGCTGCAGTCCCAGGGAAAGACTGTGATGGTGGTGGGCGATCAACAGCGGATTTTAGGGCTGATTGCCGTGGCCGACACCCTTAAACCGGATTCGGCCCAGGCCGTGGCGGCCCTCAAGCAGGCCGGGCTGGAGGTATGGATGATCACCGGCGACACGCCCCAGACGGCCCAGGCCGTCGCCCATCAGGTGGGCATCGACAACATCATGGCCGAAGTCAAGCCCGAGGAGAAGGCCCGTAAGGTCAAGGAGCTTCAGGCGCGCCAGATCAAGGTGGGCATGGTGGGCGACGGCATCAACGACGCCCCGGCCCTGGCCCAGGCCGATGTGGGCATGGCCATCGGCACGGGAACCGATGTGGCCATGGAAACCGCCGGGGTGATCCTGGCCGGGGGCAGCCTCAGCGGCATCTTCCGCGCCATCCGCCTGAGCCGGGCCACCCTCAACACCATCCGCCAGAATCTTTTCTGGGCCTTTATCTACAACATCCTCCTGATTCCCCTGGCGGCGGGGGTGCTGGCCCCCTTCAGCGCCTTGCCTGAGATGTTGCGCCACCTGCACCCCATCATGGCCGCTCTGGCCATGTCGCTCTCCAGCGTCACGGTGGTCTCCAACAGCCTGCGGCTCTACCAGGCCAGGCAGCGCGCCTGATCTCTCACCCCCAAGTGATTCGAACCGCTCGATTCAACCCGTTGCTTCCACAAAAGTTGCAATTGAATCATCACCGCGAAGACGCGAAGAACGCAGAGAATCCGATTCTTCGTTCCTTTACCGCAGTGTCTATTGGAAGTCGCCTGCTTTGCGGGCTTTGTGTCTCAAGCGAAGCGGGCGGTGATTGAACGATACCTCACCAAGCTTCCGAAAAAGAGCTCTTATCCTTCCGGAATCTGGATCATGAGGGTTTCGCCTTTGGCCCGCATGGTGCCCTCGGCGAACAGGGCGGTCTCCACCCACACCTTGCGGCCGCTGATCTCCCGAACCGTCGAACGCAGCTCCAGGGTGGTGTTGACCGGGGTGGGGGAGAGGTAATCGACCTTCAAGGAGGCGGTGACATAGCGTTTCAGGGGCTGGCGTTCCGGATCAACCCCTTCTTGGCGGGCATTGGCCGCGGCGGCCGTGCCAGCCCCGTGGCAGTCCATGAGGGAGGCGATCAGTCCGCCGTAAAGAAAATCAGGAAATCCGCCGGTGTGATAAGGTTGGGGCGTAAAGCGGCAAACACTCTCTTCACCGTCCCAATAACTCTTGACCTTGAGGCCATGGTCGTTGAGTCGGCCGCAACCGTAGCAGTGGGCGAAATTGTCGGGATAACAGTCCTGAAAGGCTTTTAAGGTCATGAGTCTATTTTACTCCTCTTTTTGATTCGAATAAGAAATCCCCCTGACCCCCTTTAGAAAAGGGGGAAATCGGCTGTTCCCCGGGCATATTCCCCAGGTTGCTTGGGGCGGTTCCCGCCGGAAGACTGAGCCCTTCGCCATTGGCAAGGAGGGGCCGGGGGTATGAGTTCCCGCTCCTTTGCCAAGGGGAGATCGCGGAGATGATTTCTTCCCCCTTTGCCAAAAAGGGGCCGGGGGGATGATTCCTCCCCCCTTTGCCAAAGGGGGGCTGGGGGGGATGATTCCTCCCCCCTTTGAAAAGGGGGGCCGGGGGGGATTTTATTGCCCCTTGAACGCCGGCTGAAAAGTAGAGATCACGCCTTATCGCCGTAACCGGTGATATGTGGGGGCAGACGGTCGTCGCTGCCGTACATGAAATGCTTCTGCATGTTTTCCGAGTAGCGGCTGGCGGGCGGCTTGCGGCCCATGGCCTCGGCCACCTCGCGGATGTGAATGGGCGCGGCCCCGCAGCAGACGCCCAGATAGCGGATATTGTCCCGCCAGGCATCCTCGGCGAATTTGCGAATTTCGTAACGGTTGCAAAAGAGCGGGTCCAGGGCCGTGGGAAAGGTCCGGCCGTGGGGCGAGGGCACCTGGCAGCCGCAGGTGTCGTCGAGGTTGAAAAAGGTCGGCTGCTGCTCGCTGGTCCGGTAGGGCACGGGCAGGGCGGCCACGTGACAGGAGACCGATTGCCGGATTCGGCGCAGATAGGGCATCATGGTCTGGGGACCGCGAAAACAGTTCATGCCCACCACCTGGGCGCCCCGCTGCTCCAGCTCTTTGCAGGTGTCGACGATCTGCCACTGATCCCGCATAATGTTTTCCCCCATGGGGGCAACGGTGATCACCGCCGGTTTGCCGGTCTCCTGAATCACCTCCAAGGCCGCAAAGGCTTCTTCGGCAAAGTAGAAGGTTTCGCCGATGAAAAAGTCCACCCCTTCATCCATGGCCCAGGCCACCATTTCGGAGAACATCTTGCGGACCGTCTGCTGGCTTTGGGGATCTTCGGGGTTCCAAATGTTGGAGTTGGAAATGTTGCCGGCCACTAGGTTGGGCTCGCTTCCTTTGGAGACATCGGCGGCCACCGAATTGGCAATCTTGAGGGCCGCGCGGTTGAGGGGCTCCAGCAGATCCTCCTTGCCGATCATGCGCATTTTCTCCCGGTGCCCGTTGTAGGTGAAGGCGACCACCACGTCGGAACCAGCGTGCTGGAAATCCTTGTGCAGGGTTTTCAGGGCTTCGGGGTTGTCCAGGGCCACTTCAGGAACAAATTCGCCGGCGGTCAGATAGCCGCGGCGCTCCATCTCAAACAAGTAGCCTTCGGCGCACACCACTCCGGTTTGATCCAGTCTTTCCATGAGTCCGGTTTTCATCTCAGCACCTCCCTAAAGCCTGAAGATCGGGTTCTATCCCAACCCAGGAAAAAAATTTACCTATGCCCATATTCGAGGAATGTCAATTCTCGATTGGTTTCAGTTCAATCACTTACCGCTCAGGTCGAAGATCTTGCCGATAGCCCCCGGGGCCGTGGTTCGACCCACGAAGGTGACCAGGATCACGATGGTGAGCACATAGGGCAGCATGGCCAGGATGCTCGAGGAAATGGGGACCCCTTTGGCGCCCAGAAAGATCTCCAACCCCTTGGCGCCGCCGAAGAGCAGACAGGCCAGCATGGCCCCCTGGGGACGCCATTTGCCGAAGATCATGGCCGCCAGGGCGATGAACCCATGGCCGGAGATCAAGGTATTGTTGAAGCGAGAGACCACGGCGATGCTCATGGCGGCCCCGCCCAGGCCGGCGAAAAAGCCGGACATGATCACCGCAAAATAACGGATGCGGTAGACGCTTATCCCCAGGCTGTCGGCGGCTTCGGGGTGCTCCCCCACAGACATCAGGCGAAGGCCCAGTTTGGTTTTATAGAGCACGAACCACACCAGGGCGACCATCAAAAAAGAAAGGTAGACCGTGGCGTAGCGATTGAAGATCAGATCCAGCACTCCTGCGGAGGCAAACAGCTTGCCCTCGCCAAAGAGAAAGCTGAAAGGCAGGGGAATCTTATTGGGCACAGTGAGAGTCTGGGTGGCGCCATCAAACACCATGCGACTGATAAACAGGGCGAAGCCGGGGCCAAGGAAATTAATGGCGATGCCCGAAACGATCTGCTCGGCGGCAAAGGTTACGCAGGCCACGGCGTGGATCAGCCCCAGCAGGGCGCCCGCCAGCCCGGCGCAAAGAAATCCGATCCAGGGGTCCTGGGTGAAGTAAGCCACGGCGGCGCCGGCAAAGGCCCCGAAGTACATCATGCCCTCCAGCCCGATGTTGATCACCCCCGAGCGCTCGGTGATCACGCCCCCCAGGGCGGTGAAGATCAGCGGCGTGGCGTACATCAGGGTGGTGCCCACTAAAAAGCCGAAGTCTTTGAGGATCGCTTCCATCAGGCGTTTCCTCCACGCCCTTTAAGGGTGAGGATCAAGCGGATCAGCTTGGGCATGGCCACAAAGAGAATGATGGTGCCCACCATGATGTTGATCACTTCCGTGGGGGCCTGCATAGCGTCCTGGATCTTGGAGCCGCCATATTTAAGGCCCCCGAAGAGCAGCCCGGCAAAAACACTGCCCGGTCCGCTGTTGTTGCCGATTAGGGAAACCGCAATGCCGTCGAAGCCGTAGCCCTCCATGGCAGCGAGCTTGGCGATACGGTGGCTGACTCCCAGCACTTGAAACGCCCCCGCGGCGCCCCCCAGGGCCCCGGAAATAGCCATGGAGATCACCATGCCGCGCTTGACGTTGATGCCCCCCGCCTGGGCTGCGTCGGGGTTGAAGCCCACGGCCCGCAATTGATAGCCCAGGGTAGTTTTATTGAGAATGTACCAAACGGCCAGGGCCAGCAGGATGGCAAAGATGAAGCCCATGTTCAGCGGGGATTTGAGCACGTCCCACACCAGGGGATGCTCCCGCAGAAAGGCGATACCCGCCTTGGAGCGCTTCCATAGGCCCAGAATATCGATCTGGGCGGTGTTCTGGATGGCGTAGCTCTTGCCGGTGCCCTGGCGCCCAAAGGCCTCCAGGGTGACCACGAAGTTTGATAGGTACATGGCGATCCAATTGAGCATGATGGTGGAGATCACCTCGTGAACCCCGAAACGGGCCTTGATGTAGCCTGCCAGGCCGCCCCAGGCGGCGGCCGCGGCCATGGCCAGCAGGATAGCCACTGCCGCGTGGAGTCCCAGGGGCAGTTCGAAGAAATAGCCGGCTGCGGCAGCCACCATGGCGCCCACGATGAATTGACCCTCGGCGCCGATGTTGAACAGGCCGGTGCGCAGGGCAAAGGCCACGGAGAGCCCGGTGACAATCAGCGGGGTGGCGTAGATCACCACATAGGAGAGATATTTGGGCCGGGAGAAGATCCCCTTGAGAATCACCCCGTAGGCCGTCAGAGGGTTGAACCCCGCCACCAGCAGCACCAGGGCGCCGAGGATGAAGCCCAAGGCAATGGAGATCAGGGTCAGCCCCAGAGCGCCTTTCATAACCTGGGCTTTGAGGGCCTCGAGGCTGAGCTTCATGGCGCCCCTCCGGCTCGCCGACCGCCGGCCATGAGCAGCCCGATCTCGTTTTCATCGGCATCCCGGGCGTCCAGGGTGCCGACGATGCGACCTTCAAAAATCACCGCAATCCGGTCCGATACGTTGATCACCTCGTCCAGCTCAAAGGAGATCAACAGCACGGCCCGTCCCTGGTCGCGCTGGTCCACCAAGGCCCGGTGCACATACTCGATGGCCCCCACGTCCAACCCCCGGGTGGGCTGGGAAGCGATGAGCACCCGTGGGGCGTTGGACACCTCCCGGGCGATGACCAACTTCTGCTGATTACCCCCGGAAAGGGCCCAAGCCGCAAGCCGGGGGTCGGGAGGGCGAATGTCAAAGGCCCGACAGATTTCACCGGCGGAGCCATAAATCGCGGCCTGCCGCAAGGTTCCCCGTCGGCTAAAGGGTGCTTTATAATAGGTTTCTAGAATGAGGTTTTCGGCAATATCGAACTCCATCACCAGGCCCCGCTTGCGGCGGTCTTCATGGATGGTGCGGATATTGTGCTCGTTGATCACTTCATAGGGGGTGGGCCGGGTCACGGTCCGGCCGTTGACTTGGATGGTGCCGGATGTCACCGGGCGCAGGCCGGAAAGAGCCTCCACCAGTTCCGACTGGCCGTTGCCGTCCACCCCGGCGATGCCCAGGATCTCCCCGGCCCTCAATTCCAGGTTGAGACCGTCCACGGTTTGGATCCCGCGATGATCCGCCACCACCAGATCCTTGAGTTCCAGCACGGTCGCCCCCGGCCGGGCAGGTTTTTTTTTCACGGCAAAAGAGACTTCCCGGCCCACCATCATGGTGGCCAGTTCCTGTTCGCTGACCTGGGCCACATCTACGGTGCCGATATGTTCACCCCGCCGGATGACGGTGCAGGTATCGGCCATCTGTTTGATCTCGTGGAGCTTGTGGGTGATGATGATGATGGATTTGCCTTCCTGGGTGAGATTGCGGATGATACCGGCCAGTTCCTGGATTTCCTGGGGCGTGAGGACCGCCGTGGGTTCGTCCAGAATCAGGATCTCGGCCCCTCGGTAGAGGGCCTTGAGAATCTCCACCCGCTGCTGGCCACCCACGGAAAGGTCTTCGATTCTGGCCCGGGGATCCACGATCAGGCCGTAGCGCCGGGAGAGCTCGGCCACCTCTCTCTCGGCGCTTTTCAGATCCAGCACCCCCAAGGCCTTGGTGGTCTCATTGCCCAGAATGATGTTTTCGGTCACCGTGAAGGTGTTGACCAGCATGAAGTGCTGATGGACCATGCCGATGCCGTGACGGATGGCCACATTGGGATCCGAGATGGCGACTGTTTGGCCCTTGATCCGAATGGTGCCGGATGTCGGATGGTAAAGGCCGTAAAGGATCTTCATGAGGGTGGTTTTGCCGGCACCGTTTTCCCCCAGCAAGGCATGCACCTCGCCCTGATGCAAAGTCAGGCCGATACCGGCATTGGCCGTGAAATCGCCGAATTTCTTGACGATTTGGACCATCTCCACGGTTTTTCGGGTAAAATCGATGGCAATCAAAGCGCTCTTTCCGGTGACAAGGCGAGAGTTCGGACGCGCTGGACGCAAACTTCGTAAAGAGGCGGGGCAAACTATGGATGAATACCCATAAATAACTGAGCTATTAGGATTGGCTGTCGGGGGGAGACCCCGGCAGCTTGGCTGAACCGAGGAAATCGATAAAAATTTTGGTTATTTAAACTTTTCAAACTCCGCCAGGGTCGCGGGCACAGCGATTTCACCAGCCTTGATTTTGGCCACCAGGCCATCCACTTCCTTGAGAATGTCGGCAGGGACATGCTTGTCGGAGGTCGGGGCAATGCCCACACCTTCGTTGGCCAGGCTGTAGACCACGGTTTCACCGCCCTGCCACTGGCCCTCCTTGAGGCGCCGGGCCATGTCGAAGATGGCGTTGTCCACCCGCTTCATGGCCGAAGTGAGCACGTGCTCCGGGGCCAGAAAATTCTGGTCTTTGTCCACCCCGATGGCCCACTTGCCTTTCTCCTTGGCCGCTTCGATAACCCCGTCGCCCACGCCGCCCGCGGCATGAAAGACGATGTCGGCGCCCTGCTGGTACATGTTGTTGGCAATGGCCTTGCCCTTGGCGGCATCGGTGAAGGATTCCGCATACTGGCGCAGCACCTGGCACTGGGGATTGGCCAGCTTGACCCCGGCCATAAAGCCGTACTCGAACTTCTCGATGAGGGGGAACTTGATGCCGCCCACAAAACCCACCTTGTTGGCCCGGGTCATTTTACCGGCGATGTAGCCCACCAGAAAGGAGGGCTGCTCTTCCTGAAACACGGCACAGGTGACATTGGCGGGAGTCTCCGGACCGTAGCTGAAATCGATGATGGCGTACTTCTGGTCGGGGTTAATCTCGGCGGTCTCCTTGATAGCATCACCCATAAGAAATCCGATGCCCCAAATCAGATCGTAGCCCGCATCGGTGAGGGTCTCCATATTGGGGCCGTAATCGGCATCCTGTTTGGACTCCTTGTAGGCCACTTCGGCGCCCAGCTCTTTTTCCGCCCGCAGCAATCCCTCCCAGGCCGATTGATTGAAAGATTGATCGTTGACCCCGCCCACGTCCGTGACCATGGCGATTCTCAGCTCGGCGGCACCGGCCAGTCCGCCCATTACCATCAGACTCACGGCAGCCATGGCCGCCATTTTCAACCCACGCAACTTGTTCATCTTTTTCTCCTCTCCAATCCACGTTTGCAAGGTTGTTACAGTTCCTTATCCATTGCCTTTACCAGCTATAGGGCATGGCGGTCCATTGATCAAGGCGACGGTTGCGCACTCCGGAGGTAGGTTTCATGGGCGTTGGGATTCCCCGTTGACCACCGTACTCTGGTCATTGAGGGTCCAAAAGTCGTACAAGTAGCCCAAGGATTTCAGATGGGTGGATTGCATATCATTCATATAAACCATCTCCCGTTGAAAGAAGGCGGCGATTGACTGGGGTATCTCTTGGGAGTTTAGGGCGATGGGCCGCCCTTGGGGGCGCCGCCAATGATATAGACCCCGGCCCCGGCTCCAATGCGGGTGGCGCCGGCCGCCAGCATAGCCGCGGCTGTGGCGAAATCTTTAATTCCCCCGCTGGCCTTGACGCCCATCTTCGGGCCCACGGTCCGGCGCATCAGGGCCACATCTTCCACGGTCGCACCGCCCGTGGAAAAACCGGTGCTGGTCTTGACAAAGTCCGCTCCGGCGGCCTGGGTGATCTTACAGGCGTGTACTTTCTGCCCATGGTCAAGCAGGCAGGTCTCGATGATCACTTTAAGCACAAGGGGGGGCGGCGCGGCCTGGCGAACGGCGCGGATATCCCCGGCCACTCGGTCCAGTTCCCCGGCTTTGAGGGCCCCGATGTTGAGCACCATGTCCAGCTCCTCCGCCCCCAGGTCAACCGCCCGCCGGGCCTCGAAGGCTTTGGCCTCTGTCTCCATGGCTCCCAGGGGAAAGCCCACCACGGCGCACACCGCCACCGGGCTTCCCACCAGGATGCGCGCCACCAGGGCCACCCTGCCGGAATGGACGCAGACCGCTTTGAATCCATGAGTTAAAGCCTCCTGGCACAAGGTTTCAAAGGCGGCGCTGGGGGCATCGGCCTTGAGCAGGGTGTGATCGATGTAGCGGGCCATGGCCCGGGACGTCAGGTGTGAAAAGTCGGACTGCATGGAGAATCTCCAATTATAAGCGCTCGGGTTAGGGGAGTTGAGCTTCAACATACTCCAGGTTCAGCTGGGGCGCCAAGCTCTCAAGGAGGCTTTCGGTGCTCCGGCGCTGGCTGGCCGCGGTGGGATGCTCCACCAGAACCACCCGGCGCAGACGATAATCCGCGGCCGGCGCATGGAGGTTCAGATTCACCAGGGCGGTCCTGAAGGGACCCACGCTGGGATTAAAGGCCGCGGACTCCGCATAGCGGCCAAAGATGAACCGGCTTTCCCCTTTCCCTGCTGCGCTCTCGATGCCGCAACCGGCCCAATTGCGGGTATAGGGGGCATAGGAAGCGGCAGCCGCGGCCAGGGCCCCCCGCACCAGGGGATCCTCGGGTGAGATTGCACTGGGCGATTTCAGCTCAAGGGGCTGGGGTTCCGCATCGGCGACCATGAAGCCCGGGAGCTGATCCAGGTCCCGGGGGCCAAAGGGATGGGGCAGCAGGGATCTCAGCGAGCAACCTGAAGCGGCGTCAGCGGCATCCTGGGCAATGTGCAGAGTCAGCGACTCGGCATGGGCCAGTTCGCTGAGAAACTGGCGGCAATAGCCGCAGGGCGGTGCCGTGACCGCCAGGACTGTAAGGTCATGGGCGTCGTGGTGCCAGGCATTGAGCACTGCCGCCTGCTCGGCATGCACCGCGCTCTCCAGGCTCTGGCCGATGAATTCCAGATTGGCCCCCAGATAGAGCCCGAAGCCGGTGCCGGTTGCCTCCTGGGCTTTGACAACCGCCCCCACCGGAAAACCGGAAACCGGCACCCGGGCAAAGCGTACAGCCAACGGTAAGAGACGCACCATCAGCTCATCCAGGGGAATTTTCACTTCACCCAGGATCGTCCGGCACTGATCCGCGGTCAGGCACCCCCCCTGCCGGTCCATAAAATCCACTATTTGCCCAAAAGAACTCTCAAACGCTGAGTTGGCAAGTTTAGCGGTTTTTGGCCTCCTGGGCATGGGGTTTCCTCTCTATCCTTAAAATCCGAGGCATCGGGCAGGGACCCGATCCCCAGACTGTCCAGCACCAACAACATGACCCGTTCGATGTGGAAGGCACCCATCCTTTATGTCTCGACGCACAACCGCGGCCGGCGCCTGCCCCCAGGGCGGTGGCCCATGGGTTGGACGGCCTTCAAAAGCCTATTCTGGAAACTTGCCAAAGCCCATAGCATTGCCTATAGAATAAAAATCCTTCTTGTTTCCATGCCATAGCACAAGATCAGCAATCGAGACGATACTCTTTTTTTACCTCAGCTCAGGGAATTCAGACGGGATGAGCCCCTGGGTGCTTCGCCCTCAAAACCTCAATCCGAAGGAGGCAGTGATGAAATGGATCTCAAATCGCTCCCTGCGCACGGCGGCCCTGGTCCTAATTCTGGGCTGGGTGGTCAGCGGTTGCGCAATGTTTCAGAAAGCGCCCGTAACAGACACCTATTCCACCCGGGATCTCAATGAACAGCTGGTCATGGCCACCCTCTGGGTGCAAGCTTCAGCCGAGTTTCGGGCCTTGAGCTACCAGGCCTTCAACCTGGCGCGGATGAACTTGGATTCATTTCTCGATTCATATTCCGGCGCCAAACCGGTGGCGGTGATTGTGGATGCGGATGAGACCGTTATCGATAACTCCGCCTATCAGGCATTTCTCATTGGTCAGGATTTCGGATATTCCTCGGAAACCTGGGTGCCCTGGATGGCCGCGGCCCGGGCTAAAGCCATGCCGGGAGCAACGGAATTTCTCACCTATGCCGCCGATAAGGGAGTGGAGATTTTCTATGTGACCAACCGCAAAATGGTCGGGTACGAAGGCACACAAAAGAACCTGAAAAGCCTGGGATTTCCCAATGTGGATGAAAAGCATCTCTTGCCGCGAACCGATTCCAGCGACAAACAGGCCCGGCGGGAGAATGTGGCCCAGGCGTATGAAATCGCCTTTCTGATGGGGGACAATTTGAATGATTTTCTAAGTGTGTTCAGTAAAAAAGGCGTGGAAGAGCGCTTTGCCGAAACCGATAAGGTGGCCGATCAGTGGGGCCGTGCGTTTATCGTCCTGCCCAATCCCACCTATGGCGACTGGGAGGGGGCGGTGTACAAGGAAAACTGGGGCGCATCTCCGGCGGAAAAGGATCAAATGCGCAAATCCTACCTGGAAAAATGGGCCTATCAGCCCTGAGGGCTCTGGAACTGAAAACGAAAGGCAACCATCGGTCCATGCCTTTCAGTCCGGCGCTCAAGGGCTCGAAATCCCCCCCGGCCCCCCTTTTCCAAAAGGGGGGAGAAATCAACCCCCCGGCCCCCTTTTCCAAAGGGGGTCAGGGGGATTTCTTCTTTTCAGTGACGGTCAATACCAACAGCAAGGGCGCCGGAAAACAGCGGCACCCTTGCTGTTCCTCGTCCCTAACCGCCATCAACAATAATACCGTCCCACAATCGGCTCCAGCCGCTTTAGCGTCTCCGCGGGGATCAGATCCCGCCGGGTCATCAGGGCGTGTTGCAATGCGTCCTGGCAGGGGCACGGCCCAAGGGCTGGGATCCGGGGGATCACCCGCTGCAAAATGGCCCGGGTCGTGGAGACATTTTGCTTTAGGTTCTCAACCACCGCCGCCACGGACACATCCGCCTCTTCGGCGTGCCAGCAGTCGTAATCGGTGACCAGGGCCAGTACCCCGTAACACAGCTCCGCCTCTCGGGCCAGCTTGGCCTCGGTGAGGGTGGTCATGCCGATGATATCCATGCCCATACGGCGATAGACCTCGGACTCGGCCCGGGTGGAAAATGCGGGCCCCTCCATGCAGACCATGGTCCCCCGGCCATGCACGGTTGCACCGGCATCCCGGGCGGCTGCATGGAGCAATCTGGACAGATCCCCGCATACCGGATCGGCAAAGGGGACATGGGCCACCAGGCCGTCGCCGAAAAATGTGCTGGACCGCTGCCGGGTGCGATCAAAAAACTGGTCCGCAACCACAATATCCAGGGGCCGGATCTCCTCCCGCAACGAGCCCACGGCGGAGACGGCGATCAGGTGGGTCACACCCAGCATTTTAAACCCGTAGATGTTGGCCCGATAGTTCAACTCCGAAGGAGTCAGCCGATGGCCTCGTCCATGGCGGGGCAAAAAGGCCACCGTCACCGAATCCAACCTGCCCAGGATATAGGCATCCGATGGCGATCCAAACGGGGTATTCAGGAGTACCTCCTCAACCGCGCTGAGCCCCGCCATGGCATACAGCCCGCTCCCACCGATAATTCCCACGTTCGCCTTGGGTTTCAAAATCCCCCTCCCCCCTGCTTTCTGCTTTGATCGTCCAGTTTACCGGGCCGCAACACTACCCGTCAACGACTCCATTTGGGTTTATCCCCGGCCACCTGGCCATCCTGTCTCGTTTCATCAAATCTGCAAACCAAGCCAGGGGCTATGAAAACCGAAGCTGACACAACGGATGAGGCCCGTAGCAAAGCGCTAAAAAAAGAGGAGGTTACGGGAACCTCCCCTCTTGCGCAGTTACACTAAATTTTTGCTTTGAATTTTATTTCTGAGCTGGAGCAGGATTGGGGCCCCGCTGAAGAGCCAGCACATTCTCAACCTGTTTTTTATCTTTGAGGGAATGAACTTTAACGTGAGCGACTTAGGTGGCTGCGCTTATCGGCGAATTAGAACCCGGCGTTGCGGAACCGCGGTGCTACAGAAGTCTCTTCTTGATAACGGTGGCACTTCCTACCAGCAGGGCGCCGAAAAGCAGGAGCGCCATCTGCTCGGATATCCCTTGGGAGGGCAGAATCCCTCGGCCCAGAAAATTGGCAAAGGTGTAAGATGGAACCATCGACACGATGGCGGCGATCACAATGAAAACAAAGACTCTTAGATTCGGAAATTTCATAATACCCCCTCTTTTTCCTCGCTTTGAAACAAGGGAAATGCAAGGTGGGTGCCATCATCAGCGGGAAAATCCGAAATTGAGAGACCATGTATTTTTTATATATAAATTACGATTGGTTATCAAATATAAAATATGGAACAACACCGGGAAAAAAATAACAGGGAAGATTCTCAGAGCAAAACTATGTAAACAAGGTAATAGGTTTCTTTAATACTATCACCTAAATTACCCAATTGTGGAATGGGTGTCTGTCGGCACCATCACGCCCGCGGATCGGACTGGGAAATTTGCATCCCCACCAGCCGCGCAACGATCACCGCCAAATAAAGCTGCCCCAGAACCGCCTCCAGAATGGTGAAAGAACGGACGGTCTCGATAGGGGGAAAAATATCTCCATATCCAATGGCAATGGGGTTCATCTTGGAGTGCCGGTTCAACAAGATCAAAAAGCCGATCCCCCGCAGGCTCAATTCTCAGCGCAGTTTGCGCACCTGATACTCGTCCCGGGGGCGGTCCTGGAGGCAGGCCAGCTCAAATTTCCGGGAGTCGGCCCCTTCATGCCAGACCAAGCCCTGTCCGCGGCAGTCGCCGCAGGCCTTGCGCGGGATATGAACCCCCTGCATTTTCCATCCCGGCCGGGCCGCGGACTCAATTTTCAGAACCCCGCTGCAACGGTCGCAAACCCGCAGCACTTCCAGCTGATCTTCGTTGATCTGGTCCGTATCGTAATATATGGATCGCCGCCGCTGGTGAAACGTGCCGGGGGTCCCCATCTTTTGCCACAGTGCGTCCCGGGAGTGCCAGATTCGCAACACATCCTGGGCCACCCTTTCGATATAGCGGCTGATCTGCTCCGATTGCCGCATCCGTTCAGGGTCGTAGTCCGGCTCCACAATCCCGGCGTAATCCAACCCGGCCATGGCGGCGATGATTCCGGCGTTGGTGTAGGGCAAGGCTCCCTCGATGGCGTAACCGCCTTCTAAAACAGCGATATGGGCTCCCAGCTTGGTGGTGAGCTGGGCATAGCCCTGGGCGCTGAAATTCATATGGGTGATGGGATCGGAGTAATGATTGTCCTGGCCGGCGGAGTTGATAATCAATTGGGGTTGGAACTTTTGGAGGATCGGATTGACCACCTCGTCGATGATATAGAGAAACCCTTCGTCGCAGGTTCCAGGGGGCAAGGGGATGTTTAGGGTCGTGCCGGCGGCCGTGGGACCGCCCCATTCGTCGGTGAATCCGCTGCCGGGATAAAGGGTGCGGCCATCCTGATGGATGGAGATAAAGAGGGTATCGGGATCGTGCCAGTAGATGTCCTGGGTGCCGTCGCCATGGTGGCAGTCGGTATCGACAATGGCCACCCGCTCCACCCCATAGGCCCGGCGCAGGTACTCCAGCATCACGGCCTCGATGTTGATATTGCAAAAGCCCCGGGCGCCCTGGACCACCCGCATGGCATGGTGCCCGGGGGGGCGCACCAGGGCAAACCCCTTTTCCACAGTGCCCTCCATCACCGCCATGCCAACCGTTTTGGCGCCCCCGGCGCTGATAAAGTGAGATTCGGTGGCCGCGCGCCAGACATCGGGCAGGCAAAAATGAACCCGCTCGATATCCTTTTTGGTCACCAGATCGGGCTTGAGTTCCACAATGCCCTCCACATCCAACAGCCCCTCTTCGATGACCTGATCCTGGGTATAGAGCAGCCGCTCTTCGCGCTCCGGATGGGTGGGACTGATGGCCCAGTCAAAGGCGGGGAAAAAGACCAGGCCGGTTTTATGCTTTGCCGTTAACATGGAATCGCCTTATGAAAGTCACTTACCATCAACCGGGGGATCAGCGCTGAGGGTGGCAATGGTGTGGGGCGCATCGATCAGTCCGGGACGAACCTGCATCTTCACCCGGATATTGCGCCCAACGGTATTAAATCCACGCACCATGGTGAAGCTCAAATCCTCCAGAATGTCCAAGGGAAGCTGATGAGCCGACCGGGCGCCCAATCGGCGGGCTTTTTTGCACAAGAGATCTTCGGCCAGGGATAGGACATCGCGGCGGGAATACCCCGAATGGGTTTCTCCGTAATAGGCTTCCTCGGGCGCCCGCACCCAGCCCTGTTGGGTGTCGGCCTGCACGGTCACGTCACAGGTGGTGCGGGCCAGGGCGGCCCCGATGGCGTTGGCCACCTGCCAGCGGGGCACCGTGCTCACGGTGCAGTCGCTCAACGCCCCCAGTTGGGCGGCGAATTGGGGGGCGGGCCCCCCCAGGACCAGAATGGTGCGGGGCTGAATGCGGACTCCCTCTTTCAATTCATGGACGGTGTAGACCGGCCGCTGGTTGACGCGGTTGACCATGGCTTGGGCGGCGGAGAGGATCTCTTGGCACATTTGCGCCAGCACCCGGCGGACCATGGGTTCCGTATCCATCCCCAGAGCCGCGGCCAGACCCGCAATACCGGCTTCGGCGCGCCCCCGGTCCCCTTCATCAAAGGTGCCCAGCACCACCAGGGCATCGGTGGGGGTGGGAGCGGGGCCCCCAAAGGCCAAGGCCGGACCTTGCCGCCCGGGGCCGATCATCAGTTTACCCGCCGCCACCGAAAGGGCACTGTCGCCCCCTAATGCCAGGGAGTGGGTTTTCAGGGCCCGGATCAGAGTCTTGCAGCGGCCGATGCGGATCCCCACCGGCTCCAACAGCGGAACGCAATCCGTCAGCAAGGCCATGTCGGTGGTGGTGCCGCCGATGTCCAGCACCAGCACATCCCCGACGGGAGGCGCGCTGGGCAGGGCGCCCATGACACTGGCCGCAGGCCCCGAGAGAATGGTCTGGGCCGGATTTTCCATGGAGGCCTCCAGGCTCATGGTACCGCCGTCGGCCTTGAGGATGTGCAACGGGGCGCTCATCCCCTTGGCCGCCAGGGTGCGCTTGACCGCATCGTAGAACCGCAGGTGCAAGGGGTAGACCGCAGCGTTGAGATAGGTGGTGGTGATGCGGCGGGGAAAATTGAGATGGCCCGAGACCCGGTGGCCCAGGAAGATCTTTTCGAACTGCCCGTTGAGCAGATCCTCGATCTGCTGCTCATGGCTGGGATTGCGCACTGAGAACTTACCGATAACCGCCAGGTGGCGGATTCCGGCCGCGTTCAGTTGCTCCCCCAGAGTTTGAATCTGGTCCGGATCCAGGGGCGTAATCTCCCGACCACGGTGATCCATGGCCCCGCTGAGGCAGTGGTAGTGGTCGCCCACCTTGAACCCCTGGGGGTCCATCCCCGCCCCGCCGGCCACCAATACGCCCACCGGGGGGGCATCTCCGGCCACCATCACATTGGTGGTGAGGGTGGTGCTGAGCACCACCCGTTCGATGGCGTCGGGATTGACATCCTTCAGGGCGCCCTCCAGGCCCTGGGTCACCGTGCGCAGCAGATCCCCATGGTCGGTGGGCACCTTGACGGTGCTGCGCAAGCCCTCTTTTTCGAGCAGCACCACATCCGTGTGAGTTCCGCCTACATCCAGCCCGACAATCATCGTTTCAACCTGTTAGTCCCGAAGTGTAAGAAGTTTAACATGCGCAATTGGCCGCCGAAAAGATCTTACGCATCCTTTTTAACCCTCATAACGTCATACCCCCCGACCGGGTTGCTTGGGCTGCCAGCCACCACTCAAGCATTCTTGGAATCGGGGCAGGTGTGTTGAACATGAGGATCATAGGGGCTATACGTTCTAAAATTTAGGATGGAAAAATTCAATCTATTTATGCTGCCAAACTGCGCGATTTATTTCCAGATTCAATGCCCAAATCCTTCTCCAAGCTATTTGCGATTTTACGTGGACTGATCCCCGGACTTGTGTTGATCCCCCTTGGAGTTCTCTTTTTCTGGGGAGGTCCCGAGACGCAAAGCGCACGCTCTCTGCGGCAACTATGGAACTTGGGCCACATTCTTTTTTTCGCCCTTCTGACCTATCAACTGCAGGCCATCCCCAGGTTTCGAAATTTTAGCTACCTTCGGCAAGGGGTGTTGGCCCTGGCAACCGCCTTGATTTTAGGGCTCGGCATTGAATTGATCCAGTCAGGCATCCAGCGCACCCTGGATGGAGAAGACCTGCTCAAGAACGGCCTGGGCGCCTTGGTGGGCGCGGCGTTTCTGTTGTCCGCGCGCCGGCGCATTACCGGAAAAACCTTGGCCGGCTTTCAGATCCTGGTGGGAATTCTCACGGCCCTGGGGATCTATCCGCTGCTGACCGCCGGGGTGGATGAATATCGGGCCTGGCGGCAATTTCCCATTCTGGCTGACTTTGAGACCTGCTGGGAGCTTGAACGTTGGACCGGTGGCGCTCAATTTGACATCAGCGATGAGGTCTCGTTTCAGGGGCAACGCGCCCTGCGCGTGGATTTGAATACCGAAACCTATTCCGGGGTTGCGTTGAGCTATTTTCCGCAAAACTGGTCCGGCTATTCCCGGCTGCGGATGGAAGTGTACAACCCCGCTGAAGACCCCCTGGTGCTGACCTGCCGAATTCACGATGCGCGCCATACCCGAGGGCCGCAAGACTACCATGACCGCTTCAACCGCCGGTTCACCATTCTTAAGGGGTGGAACACCATGACCATCGAACTGGCCCAGGTGGCCCAGGCACCCCGGGCGCGTACTTTGGATTTAAGCCGGATCCGCGGCCTGGGCCTTTTTTCCGTCCGGCTTTCCCAGCCGCGAACCGTTTATCTCGACGGGGTGCGCCTGCTGCCCTGAGACCATCTTGCTTTTCCGAGACGGATCTTAGACCCGAGCATCCTGACGGACCTGCTGGATGAATACACGGAAATGGTCAGGGGGCTGGTGGAACGCTTTTACAGGGGGAAGACCCGCTACACCACCAGCGCCTTTCTGCGCATGAAGATCGGCGATGCCCTCAACCTGCGAGATGTAGCGCCCCACATCTACGAGAGCCGGGAAGAGGCGCGACGGGCGCTAAGGGGAGATATGTAGTCAAATTGCTACATAATCGCTGAACGGAAAACTTCTTCTCACTCCTTCCTGCCGGGGGAGGGGGGGTTTCATTCGGGAACTACATACTCACCGTTGCTTCCGAACTCAGCCCGATGTGGTGACGTTTCATCTTTTTGTAAAGCAGGGTGCGATGGATGCCCAGATGTTTGGCGGCCAGGGCTTTATTGTTGCGGGTTTCGGCCAGTGCCCGGCGGATGGCCTTGGCTTCGGCCGCGGCCATGACCTCGCGCAAGGGGGCCGGACTGCTTTCCGGGGCCGTCGCTTTTGGGACGCCCTGGAGGTAAAAGGGAAGATCCAACAGACCGATGGTATCGCCCTCCAGGGCCGAAAGGGCGCGCTCCAAGGCATTGGAAAGTTCGCGCACATTTCCCGGCCAGTGCCAGTGCGTCAACGTCTGCTGGGCGCGGCGCCCCAAGACGACCTTAACCAGGGAGGCCTCGGCCGCGATCCGGCCCACCAAATGGCGGGCGATGGGCAGGATATCCTCGGGCCGGTTCCGCAGGGGGGGGATATGCAGGGGGATCACGCTGAGCCGGTAAAAGAGGTCTTTGCGAAATCGGCCCTGGGCCATCATCTCTTCCAGGTTTTGGTTGGTGGCGGCGATCAGGCGGAAGTCCGGCCGGAGGACTGAGGTGCCGCCGATGCGCTCAAATTCCCTCCCTTCAAGCACCCGCAGCAGTTTCGGCTGCATTTCCAGGGGCAGGTCGCCGATTTCGTCCAAGAAGATGGTCCCCGAATCGGCCAGCTCGAACTTGCCGGGCTTACCCTTGGCCCGGGCACCGGTGAAGGCGCCCTGCTCATAGCCGAAGAGCTCGGACTCCAGCAGATCCCTGGGAATCGCCGCGCAGTTGATGCGCACAAAGGGGTAGAGCCGCCGGGGGCCGGCATGATGAATGGCCTGGGCAAAGAGTTCTTTGCCGGTTCCGCTCTCCCCGGTGATCAGCACCGGAAACTGATTGTCCGCGGCCTGCAACGCCTCGTGTTTCAGCTGCGAAATGGCATGGCTTTCGCCGATAATGCTCTCAAAGGTGTACCGGGTAGAGCGCAGGTTGATCAACTCCTGCTCGTATAGCTTCACTTTGGATTCCAATAACGAGAGACGCTGGGCCAGCTTCCCCACGTCGCGCACATCCTTGAACATCACCTGACCGAAGACCGCGATCACCTTACCCTCCTTGCGGATGGGAATGCGTTGGACCACCATGTTCTGGCCCTTGATGCGGTGGGGCTGATTGATTTCGGCTTTCCCGGTTTTGGCGACGATCTGCATGCGGGTGTTTTCAATCACTTCCGTGCAATGCTTGCCGATTTGTTCCTGGGGATTCATCTCTAAAAACTGGCCGTAGGGCCTGTTGAAGTGGGTGATAAACCCCTCGGCGTCGGTGACCATGATCCCATTGTGAATGCTGTCCATGATCAGCCGGTACATCTCCAGCTCCTCATGAAGTTGGCGTGGGGATACGGCTTGTGGTGGGGCGTGCATGGTGCGCCTCCGATGGTGGATTCAGGATGTCAAACGATGTAGCAAATTTAAAACATGTATCTCTGATGCTACATTTTTTGTACCCGATTTTATCGAATCTGTCGAGTCGAAATCCAAGAGTGACCGGGCAGAGGAATGAGTTTTTCATCAATATCCATCTAAATCCAACTGGTTACCGGAAACACAATATATTTTTAAGTTTCCTGGTCTCTAATTTGCAGAGTATTGGTTGTATGGATTCGGTTGTAAAGATCGGCTGTATTGAAGGTTTACCGTGACATTTGAAGCAATCACATGGATGGGGGGCCAATGGACATTCAAGAGCCGGAGATCCGGAAAGAAGACATTTTAACTCTCAACGACGACAATTTTGACCCCGGGAATGTGTGCATCGTCAGCGGTGCCGGTTCGGGAATCGGCCGGGCCACAGCCATTGCCGCCTCGGCCAACCAGCTGATGGTGGTGGGGCTGGATGTCGATGAGCAAGGCGGTCGGGAAACCCAACAGATGGCCCGGGAGATGGGCGGCCAGATGATATTTCTCAAGGCGGATCTGACCCAGGATGCCGATATCGAAAAATCCGTGGCTGAAGCCGCCAAGCTGGGAACCGTGAAATACCTGGCCAACATTGCCGGCATCCAGCACATCGATTCCATTGAAAACTTTCCCATTGAAAAATATGACTATATGCAGCGCCTGATGCTGCGGGCACCGTTTTACCTTTCCAAACTGGCCTTTCCCCACATGCGCAACAGCCCCGACGGCAGCGGCGCCATCGGCAACATGGCCTCCATTCACGCCCACATCTGTACTGTGAACAAACCAGCCTACAACATCACCAAGTTCGGGCTGCGCGCCCTGACCCAATCCATTTCCGCCGAGGGCCGAGGCAAGATCCGCGCCTTCAGCGTCAGCACGGGCTTTGTCAAAACCGCCCTGGCCTTGAAACAGATCCCGGCCCAAGCCCAGCAGCGGGGAATGAGCGAAGAGGCCGTGGTGCAGGACGTAATGCTGGGAAAATCCCGGGTCAAGGAGATGATGTCGCCCATCGAAGTGGCCAACCTGTTTATGTTCGGCTTTTCACGGTTCGCCAAATACCTGGTGGGCGGCGACCTGCTGCTCGACGGCGGGATCGTCCTAACCTATTGACGAAACAAATTTTTCAGCCAGGCTGCGGAAATTCCGTGATATCGGGCTCTTCAGAATCCAGAAGCGCGCAGTAAACTTCGGGGCCTCACAGTGCTGCAGGGAGCCCCCACGAGAAGTCAAACCGACACCCAAGGTGGGCCGAGATTTCCCGCCGGACCCTAAGAGGGGGTGGTAGCATTTAGCAGTTAACAACGCCCAGATTGGCAGATGAGACGATCACACCGATATGCAACCCCAGTGCGCCTGCCGGCGCCGCCAAAAAGGAGGATGACCCATGAAAAGATCGTTCAAAGCAGCAGTAATTTTGACACTCGTTTTGTTGTTCGCCCTAAATACGGCCATGGCTCAGGATAAGAAGACCAAGTCCGACCGGCAGAAATTCGGCGCAGATGACCGAATTGAAGAAGTGAAAAAACTCAAGGTCGACACCAGTGAAGAAAAACACCGCTGGAAAATGGTACTTCCCTGGACCAAAGGCCTGCTCTTCTATGACATGGCGGTCCACTTCTGTGACACCGTCCGCCTGGCTTCCGGCGGCCGCCTGGACATCAAAGCCTACTCGGCCGGCGAACTGGTCCCCGCCATGGAGATTTTTGATGCCGTCAGCAAAGGCTCCTTTGATGCCGGCCATGACTGGCCGGGTTATTGGAAGGGCAAAAACGAGGCGTTCATCGCCTTTGGATCGGTTCCTTACGGGCTTGACGCCGAACTTTACAATATCTGGCTCTATGAACGCGGTGGCCTGGAAGAGATGCAGGCTCTTTATGGGCAGTACAATCTGTTTGCCTTGCCCGGCGGCCAGGCAGGCCAGGAGATGGGACTCAACTCCAACAAGAAAGCTTCCACAATGGAAGACTTCAAAGGGATGAAGGTCAGAACCTGGGGCTGGTATCTGGATATTCTCAACGAGTTGGGCGCCTCGGGTGTCGCCACCCCCGGCGGAGAAGTCTACCTCTCCTTGCAGACCGGCGTGCTGGATGCAGCGGAGTTCTCCTCTCCGGCGGTTAACTATCCCATGGGCTTTGACGAAGTGACCCAATACATCATCCAGCCCGGCGTGCATCAGCCCGCCTGCCAGTTCGCCTTCTTTTTCAACAAGGAGTCCTACGACAAACTGGGGGATGACCTGAAATGGATCATCGACACGGCCGCCAAAGAAACCCAACTGTGGAGCTACAGCTGGCTCAACAACCTCAACGCCGAAGCCATCCGCCGCTTCAAGGAGAAGTCTGAAATCGTGATGATGGATGAGAGCGCCATCGTCGATTTCGCCAAGACGACTCAAGCCTATATGGAAAAGGTAAAAGAACGCTGCCCGGACTGCAAGCGATTGATCGAGTCCCAGGAGGCCTTGAAGAAAGATTTTGCCGATTGGCGCTCCGCCAGAGCCGGTGTGACCCCCTGGCCCCTGGATGAAGTGGTGCAAGGAAAGCTGCACGAATAGAAATGAACCCCGAAAGGGGAGGCACTTAACAATCCAGACCGGCTGGATTCACGCAAACTGAGGGAATCCGGCCGGCCTGCGGCATGCCTGTTGGTCAATGCTACGGGTGCATCACGAAGTATCTCTTTTACGTATCCAGCCCGCAGGCAGGTCAGATGTATTTATTTTATAGCGGGTAAGTTGTCAGGCAGAAACTGGAGGAATCTATGAATTGGCTCACGAAAGCAATCGACAAGATCGTCGTGAAACAAGCGGAAGTATCGTCTCTGCTGATGGTCATCCTGGTTGTGATGATGTGCTATGAAGTGGTCCGGCGCTATTTCTTCAATGCACCGACCATTTGGGGGCTGGAGTTCACCACCTTTATCTTCGGCGTGCATTTTGTCATGGGCTATGGCTATACGGAACATTTCGACGGTCACGTGCGAGTCGATATCTTCAGCAGTAGATTCCCTAAAAGGCTGCAAGACATTTTATACATTGCTCTGACCATTGGCGTCACTCTGCCCCTTGTTGCGCTGCTGGGCATTTGGGCCTGGGACAACGCCATCACCTCTACCAAGATTCTGGAAGCTTTGTCGTCGGCCTGGGCGCCGCCCATCTGGCCGGTGAAGCTGTTGATGGCCCTGGGATTTACCTTTCTGTTTCTTCAAGTTCTTTCCAACCTGATCAAACGCATTTTAACCTTGGGTCAAAAGGAAGCGGTACGCTAAGGGGAGGCTATGAGTCCAGAATTCCTAACCATCGGCATGTTCGTAACACTTATCGTATTTATTGTGCTCGGGCTGCCCTTGGCCTATTCCCTGGCCGGGACCGCCGTAATCTTTGGCTTGATTGAAAACGGGTTCAATGTTGACGGACTTTTGGGGTTTTTTATCAACAACGCCTGGGGAACCATGAACAACTTCGTGCTGGTGGCGGTCCCCCTGTTCATTCTGATGGCGCAACTGCTGGATCGGGCCAAGATCTCAGACGCCCTGTTCGAAGCGCTCTATGTGGTCATGGGCGGCATAAAGGGCGGGCTCGGCCTGGCGGTCATTTTCGTTTGCGTGATCCTCGCCGCCACCACGGGCATCGTCGGGGCTTCGGTGGTGGGCATGGCCCTGCTGGCCGGACCCAAGCTCCTGGAAAAGGGCTACAACAAAAAGATGGCTGCCGGCCTGATCTGTTCCGGGGGCACCCTCGGCATCCTGATTCCGCCGAGCATCATGCTGGTGGTCTACGGCGGGTTGACTGGTCTCAAAGAGACTTCGGTGGGCGCCCTTTTTGCCGCCGCCATCCTCCCGGGATTACTGCTCTCATTTCTGTATATGGCCTACGTGTTTATCATTTGCCAGGTCAAACCCGCCTACGGGCCGCCCATCAGCAAGGAAGAGGCCTCCGGCTACTCCGGGCAGCAGAAGATGTGGATGGTGATGAAGTCCATGATCCCGCCCCTGGTACTGATCTTCGCGGTCATGGGCACCATTCTGGGAGGCATCGCAACGCCCTCCGAGGCCGCAGGGGTCGGCGTTTTAGGTGCGGCGATCCTGGCCGTCGCCCGGGGCAGCTTCAACCGCAAAGTCATCTTCGAGTCCTGCAAGGCAACCCTCAAGACCACCTCCATGGTGATGATCCTGGTTCTGTTCGGCAACCTCTTCAGCGCTACGTTTCTCTTTGTGGGCGGGGGCGATGTCATCACCGACCTGCTCATCGGCGGAGATCTTCAGCCGGCGGTGATTTTGTTCATCATGCTCATGGCCATCTTCTTGCTGGGCATGTTCATTGACTGGGTGGCCATCCTGCTGGTCTGCTTGCCGGTTTTCATGCCGGTCTGCCTGGAGCTGGGCTTCAATCCCCTGTGGTTCTCCATGTTGATCTGTATTGTCCTGCAAACCTCGTTTTTAACCCCTCCCTTCGGCTACGCGCTCTTCTATTTTGCCGGCGCCGCGCCCGCGGGAGAATACCAGATGATGGAGATCTACAAAGGTGTGCTGCCCTTTATCGCCCTGCAGGCCATCGGCGTGCTGATCTGCATCCTCTTCCCCGCCATTATCACCTATATTCCGAGCGTCATATTCCAATAATAAGGAGGTTGCGGTGAATATCGGAAGTTTGTTTGCCAGACACGCCCAATACCGTCCCGACCAGCTGGCCGTGGTATGCGGCGGCCAGCGGTTGACCTATGGCCAGTATAACCGACAGATCAACCGGCTGGCCAACGCCTTGTCCGATTTGGGCATCCGCAAAGGCGACAAGGTCGCCACCATTCTGCCCAACTGCTTGGAGCTGTTGGAAACCTATTGGGCGGTGGGCAAAATCGGCGCGGTGGTGGTTCCCATGAGCACCCTGCTGCTGGAACCGGCCATGCAGTCGCTGCTTCAGGACTCCGATACCACGGCGGTCATCACCAACTCCGGCTTTACCCCGGCAATGGACAATATCCGTGGAGCGCTGCCCGCAATCGCCGATGATCACTACATTCTGACCGATTGGAACGGGCAGGCTGGATTTCAAAACTATCACGAACTGAAATCCCGGGCCGCCGATACCGAACCCCAAGGCGTTCACATCGACGAACAGGATCCCTTCAACATCATGTACAGCAGTGGGACCACCGGACTGCCCAAGGGGATCATCCACAGCCACGCGGTGCGCGCCTGGTATGGGGCGACCTTTGCCGCCTCCTACCGCATGACTCCCGAAAGCGTCACCATGCACGCCGGTGCCATCGTATTTAACGGCGCCTTTGTGGACCTGATGCCCACGGTCTATGTGGGGGCCGCCTACATTCTGCTGGGCCAGTTCGAAGCGGAATCCTATATCGAGACCGTTTACCGGGAAAAAGTCACCCACGTGATGCTGGTGCCCACCCAGATCATCAGCCTGCTAAATTCACCTAATTTTACGGAAGAAAAATTAGGGTCCCTGGAGATGGTTTTGTCCCTGGGTGCCCCGTTGCACCAGGAGCACAAGGACGAACTCACTCGAAAATTGCCAGGCCGCTTTTACGAGCTCTACGGGCTGACCGAGGGCTTTGTGACCGTCCTGGACAAATACGATCAGCCCCGCAAACCCGCTTCCGTGGGCGTTCCGCCGCCCTTTTTCGAGATGAAAATCTGTGATGAAGCAGGCCGCGAGCTGCCTCCCGGGGAAGTGGGTGAAATCTGCGGCAAGGGCCCCATCCTGACACCCGGATATTACAAGCAGCCCGAGTTGACCGCCGATACCATTCGGGGCGGCTGGCTACACTCCGGAGATCTCGGCTATGTGGATGAGGACGGCTTTCTCTATCTGGTGGACCGCAAAAAGGATATGATCATCTCCGGCGGGGTCAATGTCTTTCCCCGAGATATCGAGGAGATCGTGGTCCATCATCCCGCGGTCCAGGAAGCGGCCGTGTTTGGAGTCCCCCATGAGAAATGGGGCGAAACACCCCTGGCGGCGGTGGTCCTGACTCCGGCCGGAAAAACTACGGCCGAAGAGTTAAAAGAATGGATCAATGCGCATGTGGCCGCCAAATTCCAGCGGGTCAGTGCGGTGGCCATCCTGGACGAGTTTCCCCGCAATGTGGCCGGTAAGGTTTTGAAGCGGGAGATGCGGGATCAGTTTGCCAACCCAAAAGGAGGAGAAGGATGAAAAGATACCCCAACACAAGCGGAATGTTTTGGGTCGCATTTTTGGCCGCCCTCTTGCTGTGCACTTCTACCCTATATGCCCGAGGTGACGACGGCTGTAAAGGCTGCAAAAAACCGATGAAGCTCAGCGATACCTATGTTCACGTTTATAAGGGCGGTGACGATGGCGGGCTGGCCCACGTCACCTACTGGAGATTGCCTGCTGATTCCGATTACTACAACAAACTGCCTCCTGAAGAGCAGGCCAAGGTGGCCAAGATCAACGCCAACGTCATCCACGCCGCCGCGTTTCAGCCCACCAACGCCGATATCGCCGGCAAAGAAATCACTGGACTCCTGAAAAAAGGGCCGCGTGAACAGAATATCACCTTCCGGTTCCCGGACTCATGGAACGGGAAACTGGTGGTGGCCGGAACGCCGGGGCTGCGCAATGAATACGCCAATGAAGCTGTTTTTGTGCCCTGGCTGCTGGAAGCCGGATATGCTTACATCGCCGGCGACAAGGGAATCCCCGGGGGTGCGGCGGATATGATTTCCGGTAGCCATCCCACCCAACACTGGGGTCCCATGATGATGGATTTGGCCTGGCTGGGACGGCATCTGGTGAAGAAGTGCTCCGGCAAACTGCCCGGCCGGATCTATACCGTGGGGCTCTCCAACGGCGGCTACCAGGTCCGGCGCGCCCTTGAAATTGATCACGGCCGGGTTCTGAAAGGCAAAAAGCGGCTCTTTGATGGCGGCGTGGACTGGTCGGGCGCCTACTGGCCCGACAAACGGATCCTGGATGCCGACGGCAACGGATGGGTCTCCCTTAAAGAGTATGCCGCGGCCGATTCCCTGGTGGGCAGCATCGACAAGGGCACCCTGGCTATGGGCTGGTTCCATTCCCCGGATACCCTGGCCACGGAGACAGAGTATCAAAAGAACCCCCGCTTTCCCGAGGCTTACCTGCCCATGGTCAATGCCGGTTTTTCCCCGGAGTCGGCCCTCTTCTGGGGGTACTACAATACCAATTACGATGGTTTCCAAAATTTACCGGGCTTCGAAATTTTCCGGGGCGTGGGTTATTATAATCTGGTTTCCTACGTCTATCGCGCCGATCTGCGGGGCGACGATCCAGCCACCTCGGCAGCCTACTCGTGCTACTCGGACCCGGTCAACCCCGACACCCCCCCGCCTCTATATAACTGGCTGCGCAACGCTGCAAACGGGGGCTGGAACCGGGAAAGTGTCAGGTATGCCTTGAAAAACGCCAACAGCGGCGAGTTCTCCGTGCCCTTGTTAAGCCTGCAGGGCCAGGCTGACGGCCTGGTACCCCTACACTCCCAAGGGCTGGAATATAAGGATGCGGTCGAGCTTTACGGCAACCCTGACCTGCATCGCTTTTACATCATCGCCCATGCCTGCCATGTCGATCTGCATGTCGACGGCGGTTGGGGGGCCAGTTCCGCTGGGGTTGACCCGACGATCCCCGACCAACTGACTCCCATGCAGGCCTATGCCCAGCGCGCATTAAACTATCTAGAAGATTGGGTGGAAAACGGTAAACTTCCGCCCGAGAGTAAGCTGGTGGAGACCGATCCGGCCGACGATATCATCGATCCGGCAGCTCTCGACTGGTAATTGGAGTGGCGCTTTTCCGCTCAGGAGAAACAGGAGGCACGTTCATATGCAGATTAAGGATCAAGTCGCCGTGATCACCGGCGGCGCCAGCGGATTGGGCAGGGCCATCGCCTTGGATTTAGCGGCCGCGGGGGCGAAGGTGGTCATCGGCGATGTATTGGAGGAACCCATTGCGGAGGTCGTGGAAGCGATCCAGGCGGGCGGCGGAGAGGCATTGGGAGTTTCCGCCAATGTCACCCAGGAAGACGATACGATCCACCTGATGGACACGGCCATAGAGGCCTTCGGCGGGCTCAATATCGTCATCGCCAATGCCGGCATCATCCGCGACGGGTTGTTGATCAATCCCGACCGGGAGAGCGGCAAGGTCAAATCGGTAATGTCCCTGGCGGATTTCAAGGCCGTGATCGAGGTGAACCTGGTGGGCGCCTTCCTCACCCTGCGCGAGGGCGCCCGCCGCATGGTGGATCACGGCTGTCCGGGGGTGCTCATCGCCATCTCTTCCATCAACAAAACCGGGCAGGCCGGACAGCTCAACTACTCCTCCAGCAAAGCGGCCGTGGCCCTCTGGCCCAAGATTTTGACCGGCGAGTTCCACATGCGGGGGATCCGCAATATCCGCGTGGCTTCCATCTCCCCGGGCTACGCCGCCACCGATATCCTTAAAAATATGAACCCCAAGGCCTTGGAGGGGATTCTCAAGGATGTTCACCAAGAGCGTTTGGTGGAACCGGCCGAGATCGCCGCCGCGGTGCGCTTCATTGTGCAGAACGACGCCGTGGACGGCACGGACATAGAAGTCACCGGCGGCGTATGCTACTCGAAATCGAGAGCGAAATAGATTCTGTTCGCTAACCTAAGGGAGAAACCATGAGCAAAGTCAGCATTATCGGCGCTTACAACACCCAATTCGGCGCCTTTGTGGAACGTAATAAAGAGACCGGAGAGATCAAGGACACCAAATCCTACTACGATCTGCTGATCGAGGCCGGCCGCGGCGCCATTGCCGATGCCGGCCTGGACCCCACCCAGATCGATGGGATATGGGTCGGTTCCTGTTCTCCCTCCCTGTTCATTAATCAGGAGCATGTGGGCCCCCTGGGATTGGAAGTGGCCCCGGATGAACTGCGCTTTATTCCCACTACCCGCACCGAGGGCGCCTGCGCCTCTTCCTCGGTGGCGCTGTACAACGCCATCTACGGCATCGAGTCGGGCCGGTTTCGCTGCGGACTGGTGATCGGCGTGGAGAAGATGAATCTGCTGCCCACCCAGGAGATGACTCATGTGCTAGCCTGCTCGTCCCATTGGCCCACGGAAGGCGCCCAGGGCATGACCTTTCCGGGACTGTTCGCCGAATATGCCAAGGGCTACCAGAAACACTACGGCTATTCCGATGAAGAGTTTCGACGGATGTTGGCGGCCGTATCGGCCTTGTGCTACCGCAATGGAATTGCCAATCCCCTTGCCCATTTCGGCAAAGGCAGTCCCCCGGACCGCATGGGCTTGACCAGCGCCGAAGCGATCTTGAACCTGCCCGCAGAGGGCAAGGGCTCCAACCCCCTCATCGCCCCGCCCCTGAGGCTCCACGACTGCTCCCTGGTCACCGACGGCGCGGCGGCCCTGGTCATCGCGCCCACCCGCGAAGCTCCATCCCTCAGTAGACGGGCCGTGGAGATCGCCGGCATCGGACTGACCACCGAACGGCTGCCGGAGAACGTCCGGCCCAACATGCACGAACTGACCGCCGGAAAGCTGGCCATTAAAAAATCCTTTGAGGAAGCGGGAATCACCATCGATGATGTGGATTTCGCCGAGGTTCACGACTGCTTTTCCATCAACCAGATCCTCAGTGTCGAAGCGCTCGGGTTATCAAAGGATGGCCAGGGTGGCTGGGACTTTATCCATGGGCGCTACACCCCGCAGGACCGATGTCCAATCAATCTCTCCGGAGGATTGAAATCCAAGGGCCATCCGGTGGGTGCCACCGGTGCCTCCATGCACGCCTTGGCCTACAAACAGCTCATCGGTGAACCCATCGGCATGGCGCCCGCCAAGGGTACCCCCGAAATCGGCGTGGTCTTCAATGTGGGCGGCTCAGCGGTCACCAACTGCGCCACCACCCTGAGGCGGCTTCGCTAAATTCCCCAATCTGACCGACCCTGGAAATCCCGGCTCAATTCCAAATCACCTGCAGTCCCCCCAGGGCGTGAAAATGGAACTATAGCCTTTGAATCTACCGGCGGCGAAGGTCACGCGCCGCCGATGAACCGGACCTGCGCAAAAAACCGTTCTGAATCCTGATAATTGGTAGGACCATAAGATTCTAAACCTCTAGGCCACGGGTGCAATCCGCGGAAACCGTGTCCCAGTACCTCCCACTCATAGCCTCGACAATCCACATAATGAATCCATGTTGGCAGTTTAGTGGCCTATTAATATTGAGACTGAGCCAATAAAATTTCAATTTTACGGCCCATTGCGTAATGATCCACCAATCCTCTGGAATTGTTTGAAGGAGATTCATAAAATTTTATACTTGACAGGCCATGAATTATGGAATATCAAACCAAAAATTGGTATGACCAATAAACCGACGGCGTCCGGGTCTCCGGCGCCACCATCCAAATATTTTACATCCGAAAGGAGGGAGCAGCCCCACGGTCCATGGCATTTTCTCTTTTGTAACCTTTAAATCCAAAGCAATTGGGAGGATTGAAAAAATGAAGAAAGCAATGCTCACCCTGTTCTGCACTGCCCTGACCCTCTGTTTTTTAACCAGCGCATCCTATGCCGAGCGCGAAAAGTTCGGCAGCGATCCGCGTCATGAAGTGGCCAAACGGGTCAGCTTCAAACCCAGTGATGAAAAAATCCGCTGGAAGATGGTGATGCCCTGGAGCAAGGGCCTTTTGTTCTACGATATCGCCGTGCACTTTGCCGACAGCGTGCGCCTGGCCTCCGCCGGCCGGCTGGACATCAAACCCTTTTCCGCCGGCGAACTGGTACCCGCCATGCAGAGTTTTGACGCCGTAAGCCAGGGCTCCGCTGATGTCGGCCATGACTGGCCCGGATACTGGAAAGGGAAAAACGAAGCATTCGTGGCCTTTGCGTCGGTTCCTTTCGGACTGGATGCCGAAGGCTACAACATCTGGCTCTACGAAAAAGGCGGCCTGGAGCTGATGCAGAAGCTCTACGGGCAGTTCAATTTGTTCGCCCTGCCCGGCGGCCAGTGCGGCCAGGAGATGGGACTCTCCTCCAACAAACGGGCCACCAAAATGGAGGACTTCAAGGGCATGCGGCTGCGCACCCCGGGCTGGTACATGGACATCATGAACAACCTGGGTGCCTCGGTGAGCCCCCTGCCCGGCGGCGAGGTCTACCTGGCCCTGGAACGCGGTGTCATCGATGCGGCCGAATTCTCCTCACCGGCCATCAACTACCCCATGGGATTTGATGAAATCACCAAGTACGCCATCCAGCCCGGGGTTCACCAGCCCGGTATCCAGTGCGCCCTGTTTTTCAACAAGGATTCCTACGAAAAACTGCCCGAAGATCTGAAGTGGATCGTGGATATTTGCGCCAAGGAGACCCAATTGTGGAGCTACAACTGGATCAACGGTCTCAATGCCGAGGCCATTCGGCGCTTCAAAGAGAAAATGGAATTCGTCAAAATGGACAAAGAGACCCTCATCGAATTCCGCAAAACCACCAAGAAATATCTGGATGAGGTCAAGGCCAAGTACCCGGATGTAAAGGAAGTGCTCGACAGCCAGGAGGCCTTCATCGAAAGTTTTGCCGACTGGCGCGAAGCCCGCTCCGGCGCGACTCCCTGGCCCTATGAAACCTATATCAGTGGGCAAATCACCGAATAGTGATTGCCGGACAGGTGATCCCCTGAAATCGTCATTTGACGGCCCGCAGCCCATGGGTTCGGGCCGTCGACGGCATCAGCGGATCGAACAGCGACGGAAAGGAAATTGAGGCATGCTGGGAACACTCTCCAAAGCAATCGATACCCTTAATATCAAGCAGGGCCAGATCAGTTCGCTGCTGGCCCTGCCCCTGCTGCTGGTGGTGGTCTACGAGGTGGTGATGCGCTATGCCTTTAACGCCCCCACCACCTGGGGCTTTGAAGCCACCACCTTTCTTTACGGGGTGCACTACATGCTGGGGCTGGCCTACTGCGACGTCTACGGCGGCCATGTGCGGGTGGATATTTTCACCTCGCGGATGCCCATCAAACCCCAAGGCGTCATCGGCATATTGACCAATTTATTCTTTTTCATGCCGGTGATGGTGATGATGACCGTGGCCTCCTGGAAATATGCCCTGACCTCCATCGCCGGACGGGAGCTCAACCCCACGAGCTGGGCGCCCCCGATCTACCCCATCAAGACCCTGATGGCCATCGCCTTCTCGTTCTTGCTGATTCAGGGATTCTCCAACCTGATCCACAACATCCGGGTACTTCAAGGAAAAGCGGAAGAGGTGAGGTAAGCAGCCATGAGCATAGAATTTCTAACCGTTGCGATGTTCGTTGCCTTGATCGTAGCCATTATATTCGGTCATCCCCTGGCCTACACCCTGGCGGCCGTGGCGACCCTATTCGGCCTCATCGACAATGGGTTCAACTTCATGGCCCTGTTCGACATGTTCGCCAACAACGCCTGGGGCATCATGGAGAACTATGTGCTGGTGGCCATCCCGCTCTTTATCCTCATGGCCCAGCTGCTGGACCGCTCCAAAGTCAGCGACAAGCTGTTCGAGGCTTTGTACGTAGTATTGGGCGGTATCAAGGGCGGCCTGGGCCTGGCGGTGGTCATGGTGTGCACCGTCTTTGCCGCCACCACCGGCATCATCGGCGCCTCGGTGGTGGCCATGGGGCTGCTGGCCACGCCGGCCCTGCTGCGCAAAAACTACCAGAAAGAGATGACCAGCGGCATTATCTGCGCCGCCGGCACCCTGGGCATTCTGATTCCGCCCTCCATCATGATGGTGGTCTACGGCGGCCTCACCGGTCTCAAGGAGACCAGCGTGGGCAATCTCTTTGCCGGGGCCATTTTTCCGGGATTGCTGCTGGCGGGGCTTTACTTTGCCTACATTTTAGTTCGCTGCAACATCAACCCCACGCTGGGGCCGCCCATCTCCAAGAAGGAGGCCGGTCAATACAGCGCCGCCCAGAAGTGGGCCATGACCCTCAAATCCCTGGTTCCGCCCCTGGCCCTGATCCTGGCGGTCATGGGGACCATTCTGGGCGGGGTGGCCACTCCCACCGAGGCCGCCGGCATGGGCGCCACCGGCGCGGCGATCCTGGCCCTGTTCAACCGCAAGCTCACCTGGCCGGTGTTCCGGGACAGCTGCTACGCCACCCTGAAAACCACCTCCATGGTGATGATGCTCTTCATCGGCGGCAAGTTCTTCAGTTCGGTCTTTCTGAGCATGGGCGGCGGGGATGTGGTGGCCGACGTACTGATCGGTTCCGGCCTCAACCGCTGGCTGGTCCTGATCATCATGATGGCCATTGTTTTTCTGATGGGGATGTTCATCGATTGGGCCGCCATTCTGCTGGTCACGGTGCCGATCTTCATGCCCATCGCCATGGAGCTGGACTTTAATCCGCTCTGGTTTTCGATTCTGCTGTGCGTCAACCTGCAGACCTCGTTTCTGACTCCGCCCTTCGGCTATGCCCTGTTCTACTTCAAGGGCGTGGCTCCGCCGGAATACACCATGATGCACATCTATCGCGGCATCATCCCCTTCGTGCTGCTGCAGCTGTTGGGATTGACCATCCTGGCGCTCTTTCCGGGCCTGATCACCTGGCTGCCGTCGATCTTTTTCGGTAGCTGATGCCAGCAAACCAAGGTGAATCTATGAATCCCCACTCCAACCCAGAGAATTGCCCCACGGTCTACTTTTTCGGAACCTGCCTGGTGGACGCCGCCTATCCCGATGCCGGAATGGCGGCCATCCGACTGATCGAATCCACAGGGGTCCAGGTACGCTTTCCCCAGGGGCAATCCTGCTGCGGCCAGCCAGCCTACAACTCCGGCTTTCCCAAGGAAGCCCGCGCCGTGGCCTTAAAGCAGATGGAGATCTTTTCGCAACCCTACCCGGTGGTGGTGCCGTCGGGCTCCTGCGCCGGGATGATGAAACATCACTATCCGGCGCTGTTCGCCGGCACACCCCATGAAGCTGCGGCCAAACGTTTCTCGGAGCGGGTCTACGAATGGTCGGAATACCTGGTGAAAGAGCGGCGGATGACGCTGGAGGATCGCGGCCGGCCGCTCACCGTCACCTGGCACAGCTCCTGTCACGCCCTGCGGGAGATGGATGCGGTGCGCTATTCCAAAGCCCTGATCCGCCAATTGGCCAACGTGACCCTGGTGGAGCTTGCCCGGGAGACGGAGTGCTGCGGATTCGGCGGAACATTTGCCGTGAAGCAGCCCGCCATTTCGGCGGCCATGGTCCAGGACAAGGTCAATGATATCGTCCAAACCGGTGCCGCGACCGTGGTGGCCGGCGACTGCGGCTGCCTGCTGAACATCAGCGGCGCCATGGAGCATTCCGGCGTGACCGTTGCCGGCAAACACCTGGCCCAATTCCTATGGGAGAGAACCCATGTCCAATGAGACCGCCTTCGATTTTGAGCACAATGTGAACGGGGCTCTCCAGGACGACCAGCTGCGCAGAAACCTGCGCAACGCCATGGACATTCTGGTGGACAAGCGCCGCACGGTATTTCCCGACAGCGAAGCCCTCGAGGGGCTGCGCAGGGCCGGCAACGCCATCAAGCGCCGGGCCCTGAAACAGCTTCCCCGGCTTCTGGAACAGCTGGAAGCCAACTGCACCCGAAACGGCATTCAGGTGCACTGGGCCGAGGACACTTCCCAGGCCAACGAGATTGTCCTCTCGGTCCTCAAGGCCCACGACGCCCCCGAGCTGATCAAGGGCAAATCCATGGTGTCCGAGGAGATGCACCTCAACCGCTTTCTCGAAGCCCAGGGCATTGAAGCCGTGGAGACCGATCTAGGGGAGTTTATCATCCAGCTCAACCACGAAACCCCCTCCCACATCATCGTGCCCGCCATTCACAAGAACAAGGACGAGGTGGCCGCGCTGTTCCACGACAAGATTCCCGAGACCCCCTATACCGAAAACGTGGAGGAGCTCACCGCCATCGCCCGGCGCGTGCTGCGTAAACGCTATGCCCGGGCCAAGGTGGGGCTTTCCGGGGTCAACTTCGCCATCGCTGAAACCGGAACCCTGCTCCTGGTGGAAAACGAAGGCAACGGCCGCATGTGCACCACCGTGCCCGACGCCCACGTGGCGGTCATGGGTTTGGAAAAGGTGATCGAGAAGCTCTCCGACGCCCCCCCCCTGCTGCGGCTTCTGACCGGTTCCGCCACCGGACAGGTGATCACCACCTATGTCAACATGATCAGCTCCCCCCGCAAAGCAGGCGAGAAAGACGGCCCCAAGGAGGTTCACCTGATCATCCTGGACAATGGCCGCTCGCGGATTCTGGCCGATCCCGAGCTTCGCCAGACCCTGCTCTGCATCCGCTGCGGCACCTGCCTGAACCACTGCCCGGTCTATGTGCGCATCGGCGGTCACGCCTACGGCCATGTCTATCCAGGCCCCATCGGCAAGATTTTGACGCCCCAGATGGAGGGGCTGGACCGGGCCGGGGTGCTGGTCAGCGCCTCCAGCCTGTGCGGGGCCTGCGGCGAGGTCTGTCCGGTGAAGATTCCCATCCCCGATTTGATCCGCCGCCTGCGTAACGAAAGTTACACTAAGGATGGAGAGGGCCAGGTTCCAGGCCACGGTTGCAAGCAAAACCTGGCCGAAACCCTGGTGTGGAAGGGCTGGGAACTGACCAACACCCTGCCGCAACTCAATCGGGCCGGCACCCGCCTGGCCGGAATCGCCGGAAAACACCTGCCCAAATTAGGTCCACTCAAAGCCTGGACCCGGGTGCGCAGCACGCCGAAAATTGCCCGCTGCAGCCTGCATGAACGCGTCCGCAAGGAGAGGGGAAGGAAGAAAGATGAGTAGCCCAAGCGCCCGCCAACGAATCATGGCCCGCCTGAAGGCCTCCGGCAGCGAGCAAACCGAAGTCCCCGATGTGCCCTTGCCAGCCGAGATATCCCTGAGCCAGACGGAAAAGCTGGAGCGCTTGACGTCCCAGATGACCGCCATGCGTTCGGAAATTCACAGGGTTAACACCCATGAGTGGGTTGAAAAGCTCCAGGAAGTGGCCCGGGAAAAAGGATGGACCCGCATGGTCTACGGACCCGAGGGCCCTCTGGGCGCGGACCTTAAGACGGCCTGGCCGGCGAAGGCCGAGGGAGTTGCGGAGTTGGTGGCCTACAGCGACCCGGTGGAGAACTTCAAAGCGGAACTCTTTAAGATCGATGCCGGGATCACCAGCACTTTGGGGGGCGTGGCCGACACCGGCGCCATTGTCCTGTGGCCCACCAAAGCCGAACCGCGGCTGCTCTCCCTGGTGCCGGCGGTCCATGTGGCGGTACTCGACGCGGACCAGATCGCAAACTCCCTGACCGAAATGATGGCCGTGCGGAACTGGGCCGCGGGCATGCCCACCAACGCCCTGCTCATCTCCGGACCCTCCAAGACCGCCGACATCGAGTTTACCTTAGTCTTCGGCGTCCACGGCCCCAAGGAGCTGATCCTGCTCATTCGAACGTAAGTTCAATGAAACTTCGAAAAACCATCCCTCTCTCGGTGGTCATTCCCACGCCGGCGGGGCACGTAGTGAAGCGTTAGCGCTATCCAGCTACCGGACATATGAATAGACTCCCGCCTTGCGCGGGAGTGACATTGTTTTCAACCCTTAATCCCAACCGGCATGAATATGCCCCATGCAAGGTATTTTTCAATGATCGCCGATTCCCTGATCCGACAATTCAAAGCCATCGTGGGTGAGGAGAACGCGTGGACCGACGCCACCGATCTGCACACCTACTCCTATGACGCTGCTGTGGTGGATCCGGTTCAGCCGGGGCTCATCCTGCGGCCCACCAGCAGCGAGGCCCTGGGCCAAACGGTGCGGCTGTGCAATGTCCACCGCCTGCCCCTCACCGTGCGGGGCGCGGGCACCAACCTCTCCGGCGGCACGGTCCCCCTTCCCGGCGGGGTGGTCCTCGTGACTAACGGCATGAAATCGATCCTGGAGATCAATGAAGCCGATATGTACGCCGTGGTTCAACCGGGCGTGGTCACCGCCAAACTGGCCGCCGCAGTGGAGGCCAAGGGGCTCTTCTATCCCCCGGATCCCGGCAGTCAGGCGGTTTCCACCATCGGCGGCAATGTGGCCGAGAATGCCGGCGGCCTGCGGGGCCTGAAATACGGCGTCACCCGGGACTACGTGATGGGCCTGAGCTTTTTCGACGTGGAGGGCAATCTGGTGAAATCGGGCTCCCGAACCGTCAAATGCGCCACGGGCTACAACCTCACCGGACTGATGGTGGGTTCGGAGGGCACCCTGGGGGTGTTTGCCGAAATCATCCTCAAGCTGATCCCCCTACCCGCCCACCGCAAGGCGCTCATGGCGGTGTTCGAATCCCTGGAAAAGGCCTCGGAAACCGTGGCCGCCATCATCGCCGAGCGGATCGTTCCGGCCACCTTGGAGTTTCTGGACAATTTTACCATCCGCGCCGTGGAGGATTTCAGCAAGGCCGGCCTGCCCACGGACGCCGCGGCCATGCTCCTGGTGGAACTGGACGGCCATGAAGCCCAGGTGGAGGAGGATGCCCAGCGGGTGGAGACCCTCTGCAACACCATGGGCGCGACTTCGGTGCGGGTAGCCCGGGATGCGGCCGAACGCGACCGGGTCTGGGCCGCCCGCCGGGCCGCCCTGTCGGCCCTAGCCCAGCTCAAACCCACCCTGGTACTGGAAGACGCCACCGTCCCCCGCAGCCGCATCCCGGCCATGGTGGCCGCCATCCAAACCATCGCGAAACGTTACGATCTGACCATCGGCACCTTCGGCCATGCAGGCGACGGCAACCTGCACCCCACGATCCTCACCGACAAGCGCAACACCGAAGAGTGGGAGCGGGTGGAACGGGCCATCGACGACATATTTGACGAAGCGCTCAAGATGGGCGGCACCCTCTCCGGGGAACACGGTACCGGAACGGCCAAATCGCGCTATCTGGAAAAGGAAACCAGCGCCGGCACGATCCTGTTTTCTTCACGGATCAAACGCGCCATGGACCCCAACAACATCCTCAACCCCGGCAAAATCATCGCCGCGAAAGCGTAGCAACTCCTATGGCATCCATGGAAGCACTGGCCCGCCTGATGCGGGAATTGGAAGACCAGCTGGTGGTCTGCATGAAATGCGGCATGTGCCAGTCGGTCTGCCCGGTATTCGACCAAACCGGCCGGGAGGCCGATGTGGCCCGGGGCAAGCTGGCCCTGCTCAGCGGATTGATGGACTCCATGTTCGACGATCCCCAGGGGGTCTACGAACGGCTCAATAAATGCCTGCTGTGCGGATCCTGCGCCGCCAACTGCCCCAGTGGCGTCAGTGTCCAGGAAATCTTTCTCAAAGCCCGGGCCATTCTCACCGGCTATCAGGGCCTGCCCCCGGCCAAGCGCCTGATTCTCAGGGGAATGCTGGCCAACCCCCGGCTCTTTGACCGCCTCACCGAATGGGGCGCCCGCTTTCAGAAACTGTTCACCCGGCCGGTCAATGAGATTGTGGGCACCTCCTGCGCCCGGGTGATGTCGCCTCTCATCCCAAATCAGTTCCAGGATCGCCATTTTCGCACCCTGGCGCCGGAGCCTTTTCACCGGCAGGTTCAGTCCCTCGATACCCCGGCCGGAACGTCAGGCCTCAAGGTGGCGCTCTTCACCGGCTGCCTCATCGACAAGCTGTTTCCCAACATCGCCCACAGCACCCTGAAGGTCCTGGACCATTTCGGCGTGGGTGTCTATTTGCCGGCAAACCAGGCCTGCTGCGGCATCCCCGCGCTCTCCAGCGGCGATCTGCCCACCTTTCACAAACTGCTGGCTCATAATCTGGAACGGTTCCAGGCCGCTGAATTTGATTACCTGGTTACGGCCTGTGCCACCTGCACTTCCACCCTGCATGAGGTGTGGCCCAAAATGGCCGATGAGCGCCACCGCGAGACCGCCGCCGAACTGGCCCGGCGAACTCTGGACATCAACCAGTTTTTGGTTCAAAAAACGCAGTTTGCCGCTCCTAAAGGGGCCAAGGGCAAACCCCGCAGCGTCACTTACCACGATCCCTGCCATTTGAAGAAAAGCCTCAAGGTGTTCAGCGAACCGCGGGCCGTGATTGAGGCCAGCCCCGGCTGCACCCTGGTGGAGATGCGCGAACCCGACTGGTGCTGCGGTATGGGCGGAAGCTTCAACCTTCAATATTACGACATTTCCAAGGGTATCGGGATGAAAAAGGCGGCCCAGATCCAAGCCACCGGTGCGGAGGTGCTGGCTACGGGATGCCCGGCCTGCATGATTCAGATCTCGGACATGCTCTCCCAGGCCGGAGCCAAGATCGCCGTGCGGCATCCCGTGGAACTTTTTGCGGAAACATTGGAGCTATGAAAGTACGGCTGAAACCCATTCGCCCCAAACGCATTTCCGATCAGGTCTTTGACCAGCTGCGGGAGCTGATCTTCAGCGGCGACCTGAGCCCGGGCGACCAGGTCATGACCGAACGGGAGCTCTCCGAGGCCCTTAACGTGAGCCGCACCTCGGTCCGCGAAGCCATCAACAAACTGGTGGTCCTGGGATTTTTGGAGCAGCGCCAGGGGCAGGGAACCTTTGTGCGCTCCCTGGACCAGGCCGCCAAAATCCCTTTGGCCACCATCATGGAAGCCCAGGAAGCCTCCCTCATCGATCTATTGGAAGTTCGCATGGGAATTGAGTGCAATTCCGCCGCCCTGGCGGCCCAGCGGGCCACGCCTGAAGACCTCCGCTACATGGCCCTGACGATTCCGAAAATGGAACAGGATATCGAGGCGGGGGGACTGGGCACCGATGGGGACGTCACCTTCCACATGGCCGTCTGCAATGCCAGCCACAACCCCCTGCAGACCTATCTCATGAAAAACCTGCTCGACTTTCTATTTGTGGGCATCCGCGAAAACCTGCTGCACCTCTATGAAAATCCAGACAATATCGAAGAGATTCTGCATCAGCACCAAGGTATTTACAGGGCCATTGAAAGCCGCAATCCAGAAACGGCCCGCCAGGCCATGAAACGTCATATCGAGTTTGTGATTTCCTTTTTCCGGAATTACGAGTGACCTCTGTCCCGGAAACGAAACCTCGCCCGACTGCTTTCCCCCAAACCGGGGCCGAACGCCCCGATAGCCACAGACCTTCTGGCAGCCCTCGCTGATACCCGGATCAAGGCAGATGTAGGGGCACCCCTTGTGGGTGCCCGGATCAGGGCAGGCACAAGGCCAGCCCCTACGGTCTGCCTGGGAAACATTGCGGGGGTATGCGGGCTTTGCGCCTTGAGCAAAGCGGGCGGTGATATCAATCATACGTCATCGAACTTACGAAAAAGAGCTCTGATATGGCCTCGCGGACCATGGCCTCACCCAACGCATTCAACAAGAAAAGGTTGTAAATGGGTCTCAATCGGCAGGCGGGGAATCGTCCTGAAGGGCGGTGTTCACCATGGCCTTAAGCCGCTGGGAGAAGCTCGCCGGAACGGCGCTCCGGTCCAGGGTGCCGCAGAGAGTCACCGTGCGCTTGAGGGTGGCCAGGCAGGTTTGGCAGGGCGGGCATTGGCCAAGATGATACCGGACCTCCTCGGCGGTGGCGCGATCCAGCTCCCGGTCCATGTATTCGGAAAGCTTGGCAAACAGCTCGCGGCAAGCGGCGTGCTTAGGGTCGTGGGAGTTCATCTTGAAAATAGTCTTTCAGCTTATCCCGCAAATAGAGGCGCGCCCGATGCAGACGCACTTTGACGTTGGCTGGGGTGATGTTCATGATCTCGGCGGTTTCAGCAGTGGAAAACCCCTCGGTGTCCCGCAGAAGCAACACCAGGCGGTACTTTTTGGGAAGCTCCAAAATGGCCGTTTTGAGGGTGCCGGCCAACTCCCGGTTGAGCACCTGATCCAGCGGTTTCAACGCCCAATCCGGAATGGTCGAGGGGAACCGTTCCTCGCCCTGGGGTAAAAATTCTTCTAAAGAGAGCTCCCGCTCGGGTGCATATTTGGATCTGCGCTTGGCCTTCAAACAGGCGCTGGTGGCAATCCGGTAAACCCAATTTTTGAATTGGGTTTCGAAGCGAAATCCCGGCAGGTATTTGAATACGTTCAGAAAGGTTTCCTGAATCAGATCCTCGACATCGTGGGGATTACCGCACATCCGCAAGCCGAAGTTATAGAGCGGCCCTTGATAGCGGGCCACCAACTCATTGAAGCGCCGGCGCTCACCGGCATTGATCGCCTCGATCAGTGCCGTATCACGATCTTCAACTTTCCGGATCCCGGGGCTCGCTGTCATGGGGTTTTTTGCCCGCCACCTGGCAGGCGTCCTGGAGTCAGGTGGATACTCCCAGTCGTGGTAAAATGTACTTCTGTAGGATGAACCAGCCGGCAACCACGCCTAAAAAAATCAGGATTTCTTGCATCAAAGTCCCCGCTTTGTAAGATGTTTAATGTACCTTGTCCATTGATTTCTCTTCCCGCCCGTGAATCCATGGTGCGCCCTTAGATATCAAGAGCGCAAAAGGGCAATTGGGTTACATCCCGGTCTGCCCTCCTGGGCTCGGTTGCGGTGATGGTTCTGAAAAAAAATTAAAGATCTGCCCCACCCGTTCGATATATAGGTTAGAAGAACCTGTGGCGGCAACCTGCCACGCATGCCGCTGGTGCACCTCAAACGGCTAAAGACAACGAAATTATGGGGCTTTTTCAGAAAAACAAACCCGAATCCGACCCTCAATCCCCAGAGGAGCTGGCCAGACAAATCCGTCAGGCGGAAACCCTTCGGGAATTTCAGCTCACCACCATCCGGGCGCTGCTGGTATTGATGAAGGATTTCACCCTGGACCTGGCGGAACTGGATGGTGCCGAATTTCGCGGCCAAATGGACCAGCTCTCGGAGTACTTCGGCCAAGAGAACAGCTCAAAAGCCCTGAGCACCCATTTTGGCCAGCAGAAACGGCGAATCGCCGACTATGCCGAAGACCAAAAACGGCTATTGCTGGATCGCGATAAGGAACTGCGGGGCATTATCGAGCTGCTCAGCAGCGCCCTGGCCGAAGTGAACAGTGATAACCGAAGTTTCACCCAGAAAATTTACAGCCACAGCGAAAAGATCGAAGCCATCACCCGCTTGGATGACATTCGCAAGATCAAAGATGGGCTGGCCGCCGAGGTGCAGCAGATCCGTCAGGAAGTGCAAGTCAAACAAAAATATGACCGCAGCCAGGTGGACACCCTTTCCGGCCAGGTCAAAACCCTTCAGGAGAAGCTGGCCCATGCCGAAAGCAAATCCCTGAAAGACGGCCTCACCGGTATCTTCAAC
The DNA here is from genome assembly GCA_963713755.1 of uncultured delta proteobacterium. Classification (GTDB taxonomy): domain Bacteria; phylum Desulfobacterota; class Desulfobacteria; order Desulfobacterales; family CAVQMW01; genus CAVQMW01. The sequence goes on from CAVQMW010000001.1 coordinate 201,834, forward strand.
CGTCAGGCCTTTGATGAGCACTTGCGCGCGGTGGTGGAGCGCAACGCCGTAAGCCGCTCGCCCTTTGCCCTGCTGATCATGGACATCGACAATTTTAAACCGATCAACGACACCTACGGCCACCCCACCGGCGACCGGGTGCTGATGGCCCTGGTGCAGAAATGCCAGAGCAGCGTGCGCAGCGACGATTTTCTGGCCCGTTACGGAGGGGAAGAGTTCGTGATCATTCTGCCTGGCGCCTCCTTGCGCAATGGGATCAAAAAAGCCCAGCACATTGTGAAGTCCGTAGCTTCGGCGCGCTACACCCTGGACACCAACCAGGGTTCGGCCACCCTGGAGTTTACCGTCAGCATGGGGGTCAGCACTTACCAGCCCGGTGACACGGCGGCCACGGTGCTGCAACGGGCCGATCAGGCCCTTTACGCCGCCAAGGCCAATGGCAAAAACCGGGTGGTTTCCGAAAAGGATCTTCCCTAAAGCAAATCGCAGTTGGACCCTATGTCTATTTTAGCCGAAAAGAAAGAGCCGCTGCCCGCCCAGCAGGACCCTGGAAATGAAAGGGCGAGCGACACTCTAAATCCACCCTCCGCGACGCGCCGGCGGCGCTCCGGCATCGACCGCCGCTGGATCAAAACGCCCTATAACGGTCCTGAGCGACGCCGGGTGCGGGACCGGCGCGATTCAGACCGGCCCACGGGCGACAGCACCATCGCCTATCGTTTCAAAATCAAGCTGAGTCCTGTGCACCTGAAGCCTAACGGGACGACCAGCGGCCCGGAAGCTCAGGAACCCGGTTCGTAAAAACGAGACCCTGTTCCGGTTGCGTTTCCAGCGCCCGCTGCCGAGATGGCAGTTGGAGAGGGTTTGAACCGCACCCCTGGCGGTCGGCACGACGCGTCCCAGACGACAATCCCGATGGTACTGAACTTCATAGAATAAATCCCCCTATCCCCCTTTTACAAAGGGGGAACAGAAGGAGGAATCCCCCAATCCCCTTTGAAAAAGAGGGGCCAGGGGGAGGTGGTTTCACCCCCCTTTGAAAAAGGGGGGCCGGGGGGAGGTGGTTTCATCCCCCTTTGAAAAAGGGGGGCCGGGGGGAGGTGGTTTCATCCCCCTTTGAAAAAGGGGGGCCGGGGGGAGGTGGTTTCACCCCCCTTTGAAAAAGGGGGGCCGGGGGGGATTTCAGACCCTCGAATGGCCAATGAGGGGTAACTGGAGCTATAAAATCGGAAACGTGATGAAATTGCCGGCCCAAACCGCCACACCATTGAAGCAATGGTCCAGGCGCGACTTGCGGCCCGCCACTCCCAACCCACTGCTCTACCCCTTCTCTTCAAACCTGGTTTAAACGATGGGCACCGCTGCTAGAGGGAGGCCTCGCCGTTTTTCGCGGCCATGGGTTCTGGCTCGGCGGCTCGCTGTTCCCCCTGGGGCAGCGGATCGTGGAACTTAGGCTGCCCGTCAATGTAAATGATGGGCGCATAGCGGGTTTCATCCCGACCGCAGCGCAGCAGGCGGTCCATGGCCAGAATCCAGCCCTTGATGGGGCCGTGGGCGGCCAGGGCCAGGCGGGCGTATTCCGAGCAGCTGGGGTGCATGGGACAGCTCCCCCGGCGCACGGCGCTCAGATGGTTCAGGGGGCCGCGGTAAACGGCAATCAGGGCGGAATCGGAATCCCCGGGCGTAACCGATCCGGAATTTCCGGACATGCCCGTCTGGCAGCCGCCCAACAGCACCAGCATCGCCAGCGCCGAAGCCAAACATTTCAGGTACGGGGTTGGGTTCGCTGAAGACAGCGACGATGAAATTTTGCTCCTCAGGGGTTGCCCCTTTCCAGCAGTGGTGCCAGGAAGCGGCCGGTATGACTGCCGGCGGTGCGGGTCACCTTCTCCGGCGCACCCTGGGCCACGATGCGCCCGCCGGCTGCCCCGCCTTCCGGCCCCAGGTCGATGAGCCAATCGGCGGTTTTGATCACATCCAGGTTGTGCTCGATGACCACCACGCTGTTGCCCGCCGCCACCAGACGCTGCAACACCTCAAGCAGCATTCTGATATCCTGAAAATGTAAGCCCGTGGTGGGTTCATCCAAAATGAACATGGTACGCCCGGTTTGACGTTTGGCCAGTTCCCGGGCCAGCTTGATGCGCTGGGCCTCTCCCCCGGAAAGTGTTGTGGCGGGCTGCCCGAGCTTGATGTAGCCGAGGCCCACATCCAGCAGGGTGTCCAAAATGGTGCGGATTTTGGGGTAGTTGGCAAACAGCTGCCGGGCCTGGCGCACGGTGAGGTCCAGCACATCGGCGATGGAGTGCCCCTGATAGCGCACCTCCAAGGTGGTGTCGTTGAAACGCCGCCCCAGGCAGGTTTCGCAAGGTACGTAAACATCGGCCAGAAAATGCATCTCCACCTTGATGAATCCGTCGCCCTTGCAAGCCTCACAGCGTCCCCCCTTGACATTAAAAGAGAAGCGGCCCTTGGCGTAGCCCCGCATTTTGGATTCGGCCCGCTGGGCGAACACATCCCGAATGGGGTCCCAGACTTTGGTGTAAGTGGCCGGGTTGCTGCGGGGCGTCCGCCCGATGGCCTTCTGATCGATGCTGATCACCTTGTCGAGGTGGGTCAGTCCCAGAATAGTGCCGTGCCGCCCCACCTCCAGGGCAGCGTTGTGCAGTTTGCGGGCCAGGGCCGGGTAGAGAATCTGGTTGATCAAGGTCGATTTTCCGGCCCCGGATACCCCGGTTACCGCCGTCATCAGCCCCAGGGGGAGTTTTACAGTAAATCCTACCAGATTGTTGGCCGCCGCCTTGCGGATGGTGATCCAGCGGTTACCCGCCCCGCGGGGGGTGCGGCGCCGCTCCGGCAATGGGATCCGCTCCCGGCCGGTCAGGTAGCGGCCGGTGAGGGAAGCGGGGTTGCGCCGCACGGTTTCAGGGGGTCCGGCCGCCACCACTTCCCCGCCCAGCATTCCCGCCCCGGGACCCATATCCACCAGCCAGTCGGCGGTTTCCATGGTCTCGCGATCATGCTCGATGACCAGCAGGGTATTGCCGATATCCCGCAGGTGAATCAGGGTTTCCAGCAGCTTGTGATTATCCTTGGGATGCAGGCCGATGGAGGGTTCGTCCAGAATGTAGAGCACCCCGGTCAATTCAGCGCCCACCTGGGAGGCGAGGCGGATGCGCTGGGCCTCCCCCCCGGAGAGCGTCGGTCCCTGGCGCGCCAGTGAGAGATAACCCAGGCCCACATTGATCAGAAATTTGAGCCGGGTGCGGGTCTCTTTGATCAGTTCGGCGGCGATCTGGCGTTGGTTGCCGCTTAATACCAACTCCCCCAACCAGCGATGCAGCGCCCCCACCGACAGAGTGGCCAGTTCGCTGATGGCCCGATCCCCCACACGCACCGCCAGGCTGGCGGGCTTCAGGCGCCGGCCCTGGCACACCGGGCAGGGCTGGGTGGCCATGAAACGCGAGTAGTACTTTTTCTGCCCTTCGGACTGGGTTTGCTGAAAACGGCGCAACAAGGTGGGGATGAGCCCCTCGTAGGCGGTTTTGACCTGCCCCTGGATCTTAGCCGATTGCCAATTGACGATCAGTTCCCGGCCGTTGGAGCCATATAGAATCAATTGCCGCTGTTTGGGGGGCAGTTTTTTCCAGGGCGTGTCAAAATCGATCCCCCACTGCTCGGCCATGGCGGAAAGCTGCCGGAATCCCCAGGAGCGTTGATTCCCCTCCGGTTTGAAGAAGTAGTTGCGCCAGGGCACCAGCGCCCCCTCCCGGATGGTGAGCCGCGGATCGGGAATGATTTTTCCCTCATCCATGGTCAGGCGGCTCCCGATCCCGTTGCACTCGGGACACATGCCCTGGGGGGCGTTAAACGAAAACAGCTGGGGACTGAGTTCCGGATAGGCCGCCCCGCAACAGGTGCGAGCACTGTTCATGGGAAAAGCCGGACCCTCCAGCACCTGGGCGATGAGCTGGCCCCGGCCCCATTTCAGGGCGCTTTCCACGGCTTCGGCTACCCGCCGGCGGCCGGCGGGATCCTGGGGCCGCAGCTGCAGCCGGTCGATCACCACTTCGAGGGTGTGCTTTTTGTGCTTCGCCAAGGCCTGCACATTCTCCAGGCTCTGAACCACCCCGTCGATCCGCACCCGGGCAAAGCCCTCGCAACGCAGATTGTGCAATACTTCCCGGTGCTCGCCTTTGCGGTGGGCCACCAGGGGCGCCAGAATCAGAATCCGGGAATCCGCGGGCAACGCCAGAATCTGATCCACCATGCTTTGGGGGTCCCCCTGGCCCACCTTTTCCCCGCAGCGGTGGCAATGCTGGGCTCCGATGCGGGCGTAGAGCACCCGCAGATGGTCGTAAATCTCGGTGATGGTGCCCACGGTGGAGCGGGGGTTGCTGCCGGCAGTTTTCTGTTCGATGCAGATGGTGGGGGATAGCCCCCGGATGGTATCGTACTTAGGCTTTTCCATCTGCCCGATAAACTGCCGGGCGTAGGCTGAAAGGGACTCCACATAGCGCCGCTGACCCTCGGCAAAGATCGTGTCGATGGCCAGACTGGACTTGCCTGACCCGGAAACCCCGGTGATCACGATCAGCTTGCGCTTGGGCATCACCAGATCCACATGTTTCAGGTTGTGCTCCCGGGCGCCCTTGACGCTCAAGACTTCTGAATCCGAGAACATGCCGTCTCCCAGGGGATCGGGCGGCAAGGGATTGGATTGGCGAACGGGTTCCGGCATGGGATGGGTCTCAGCAGATCATTAAAATTTTGGGAACCATTCCAATAACGGCGGAATGGGATAGCTGAACAATGCAAATCAGACAGCAACGGCCAGCGCAGTATACGGGTAAACGCCCACCCCGGCAAGCCGGGTGGAGCGCACCCCGCGGGTTTTTCGGCACGCTTGTGATTAGGTTCGATGCAGACTCACTTAGGGCACAAACAGTCATATCGGCGAAAAGTTGATTTTGCCGCGGTGACACGGTAATGTGCGCGCTAAGTCAAACCAAAGGAAGTTTTTATCCTAATAGAGGAACCGAGACAGGCAAGGAATCCAAGTTATGCGTCTGGGCATCATCGGCCTCCCGGGAGCCGGGAAGACAACCATATTCGAAGCGCTCACCGGAAACAGCGTGGATCCCGGCCAGCGGCGGGAGGCCCATATCGGCACCGTGCCGGTGCCCGACCACCGGGTGGGCGTGCTCAGCAAGATGTACCGGCCCCGCAAAACCATCTACGCCCAGGTGGAATACTTTCTGCCGGGGGGCGCGAGTCCGGAGGGCGGCAAGAGCGCCAGCCCCTGGCAGGCCGTGCGGGATTGTGATGCCCTGATTCAGGTGACCCGCAACTTCGAGAGTTTTGATGGCCAGGCTCCTGACCCGGCCGGCGATTTCAGCGAATTGAAACAGGAACTGATTCTCCTGGACCAAATGGTGGTGGAAAAACGGATCGAGCGGCTCGACTTGGACCGCAAACGGGGAAAAAAACCGGACGAGGGCGAATACCGTTTGCTCCAGGCCTGTCTTTCCACCCTGGAAGCGGAGATCCCCCTGCGCCAAAAACCGGAGCTGGCCCAGGAGCGCCTGTTGCGGGGCTACGCCTTTTTGTCGGCCAAACCGATCCTGGTGCTCTGGAACAACCCGGAAGAGGAGGACTCTCCCCCCTCCTTGACCCAAGCCCTGGAGGACGAAAACGGTCTGGTGGTGCGGGGTTCCCTGGAGCAGGAAATTGCCCAGATGACCCCGGAAGAAGCCGCCGATTTTCGTGGAGAATACAACATCGCTGATTCCGCGCTGGAGCGGGTCATCCGCCGCTCCTACGAACTCCTGGGGCTGGTGAGCTTTTTCACCGTGGGCGACGACGAGGTGCGGGCCTGGACCATCGCCCGGGACACCGTGGCCCAAGAGGCGGCCGGCGTGATTCACAGCGACCTGGAAAAGGGCTTTATCCGCGCCGAGGCGGTGGCCTACGAGGATTTGATAGCCGCCGGCGACTATGCCGCGGCCCGCAAGCAGGGCACGGTTCGCCTGGAGGGCAAAACCTACCCGGTTCAAGACGGGGATATCCTCAATATCCGCTTCAATGTGTAAATCGGGATTTAAAGGAACTATGGACTGACCGGTTGTCTGAAAAAGGGCGCGATAATCCATGGAGGGAGGCCGCGGGTCGCAAATACTGCTTTGGGTACTGGTTGCGTTTCTGCTGCTCTATGCCGCCGTGACCCTGGCGTGGCATTACCTGCCCACCTACGCCGAACGCCGGCTGATTCCCGGCCTGGTTGAAAATCTGACTCAAGATCGAGGCTGGCCCTCCCTGAGCGTTCAGGTTCGGCGCCTGGGTCTGCGGGGCGTGGATCTCAGCGATCTGGTGCTAGGCGACCCCCAAACCCCGGCCATTCGCGCAGACTCCCTGCGGGCCGATTTCAATCTCCGGGATTTAATCCATAAACGCATCCAGCGCCTGACCCTCAGCGGCGCTCAAATCGCTCTGCGTCTTACGGATCAAGGGGTCGAACTGCCCGGACTTCCCTTGTCCGGGCCCAGTGTCGCCGATTCCCAGGTGAAAACCACCCCTGGCCCGCTGCTGCCTTCCCTTCCCCTGGATGAGCTGCGGATCACCCAATCGCGGATTGAGGTTCAATGGAACGGTCACATCCTGCGGATTCCCCTTGATCTGAGCGTTCAAAGCGATCCGGCGGACCCGGCCCAACTCAGCGGCCGGCTGCGTCTGCTGCCTTGGGGACGCCAGGTGGTACTCAGCGGCCGCCTTCAAGACGACCCCGCCCGTCTGGCGCTGGAATTTGAAAGCGAGCCCCTGCCTCTGGGCCAACTTTCCGCCCTGATCCCCCAGGAGGCAGATCTTCGGCTCCAAGGGGATCTGACCCTTAAGGGAAGCCTATCTCTCGATCCCGCCGATCTTGGGATCACCACAGCCCAGGTGCAAATCGGATTGCACGATCCTTCGGCAACGGTCGGCGCAACCCCGATCCGTCTGAGCCCTGCCGACCATTCCCAAGAACCCCTCCTTATCAAACTCCATCGTCCGGAGGGACAACCTTGGCGCATGGCGGGCCCGCCCCTGCGACTGGTGGCGCCGCTGCCCCTGGAGCTGGCCCATTGGCGACTGTCCCAGACCGGGAACCCAGAACCCCCAGGCTGGGATGTTACCGCCACCCTCACCCCAGACTGGCATCAACTTCTGCGGCCTTGGGGGGCAACGCTCCCGGAAAGCGCAATTCTGCCACTCGAACTGGAGACGCGCTATCAATCCAATGGAAGCTGGCAGGCCAGGCTGGCCGCGTCATCCGCCGCCCAAATCCCCCTTTCATTCCCGGAAGGCGATCTGAGCCTCCGCCTTGAATCCCCTATCATCGCGCTTAGCGCCCAGGGTACAGGCTCCCAAGCCGCCGCGGACTACCAGATCCAGATTCCCGCATGGCGCCTCGAATCACCGGATCTGGAATTTCGGAGCGGCAAAACCACACTGTCAGGCCGCATGGCATGGCGCCCATCCGAACCCCAGGCCCCCTTGAGCGCCAGTTACCGATTGACCACCATCGGACCCAAGATCAGCGCCGGAAGCACCAGCGCCCATTTTCCCCAAATCGAGATCGCGGGGCAGGCCGGCGTCAACCTAAACGGCGATATCCAAACCCAGGGCAGCGCAGCCTTTTCCAACGCCACCCTCAACGATCCAGCCCGCGAGATTGAATTTCGCTCCCTGAGCGGTGTCTTACCCTACAGATGGCCCCTGGAAAAAGAGATGCCGCCCGGCGAACTGAGCGTGGGCAAAGCGTCCTATCAACAGCTCAACCTGGGACGCACCGTGATCCGCTTACAGCCCGATCCCCAGGGGGTTGACCTGAAGGGGAGTATCCGCGGGGCGGTGCTGCCCCAGATGAACGGCACCATCAGCGGCCGGTTGGCGCCTCTGCCCTCGGGAACTTTGGATGGCGGCGTTGCGGTCGATCTGGATCTGCCCATTCGGGAGGCTGAAAATCTGGGGCAGTGGCTGCCGGCGGCCCAGGGCCATCAGTTTCAAGGCGCGCTCAGGGCGAAGTTGGACCTCCGTCTGGAGGGCGGGCAGCCCTCGCTGGGAGCCAGCCTGAAGATCGAGGAAGGCATCCTTGAGAATCCGGATACCAATTTTAAGGTTCAGGGGATTGAGCTGAAAATGGCCTTTCCCGATCTTCTCAGCCTGCGCAGCGCGCCGGCCCAGGTCGTTAAATTTGAAGCCTTGAGCCTGGGCCGCTTGCAGCTGGACCCCGGCGAAATCGTCTTTCAGGTCGAGCCCGGTCCCGGCCTGTTTGTGGAGCAGGGCCGCTTCCAGTGGTGCGGCGGCCGGGTATTTTCGGGCCCAATTCGCATCGGCAGCGATCCCGATCTGGGGGTGGACCTGTTCTGCGATCGTCTGGGCATGGCGCCCCTGCTGGCCCAGATCGCAAATTTCGATGCCCAGGGCCAGGGCACCCTCAACGGTCGCATCCCCGTGCGCTGGCAGGGCGGCAAGCTCAGATTTGAAGACGGGTTTCTCTATTCCAGCCCCGGCGAGGAGGGGCACATTCGTCTCGCGGGAACCGAGATTCTCACCGCGGCCCTACCCGCCGGCACCCCCCAGGCCAATCAGGTTGAGGTGGCCCGGGAAGCATTGAAGGATTATAACTACAAATGGGCCAAGCTGGAGTTGAACAGCGAAGGCGAGGAGTTGAGGGTGCGCATGAAGCTGGACGGCCAGCCAGCGGCCAATCTGCCCTTTGTCTTCGACCAAGAGTTCGGCGGATTTCTGCGTGTCGCTTCGGACCATGCCGGATCCAAGTTTCAGGGAATCCGTCTGGATGTCAACTTCAACCTGCCCCTCAACAGCTTGCTGGGTCAATACGAAACTTTTCAACAGATCCTAAACCCCCAATAATAATGGAGGAATCCCCATGCCCCGAATCGTTGCGCTTGGCTGCGGCGTGCTGATCCTGGCCCTGCTGACGGCCTGTCAGACCCGCCATGAAATAAAACCCATTGAGGTGAAAACCGTGCATGAGGTCAAGCCCATGCACATCACCATTGATGTGAACATCAAGGTGGAGCGGGCCCTGGATGACTTTTTCGGCGAGATCGACCAGGCCCAACAGGAGATCTATCAAGAGAAAGTCAAGCCGGAAACCCCGGAGACCCCCCAAACCCAACCCACCCCGGCGCAGTGATATTCCCTGCCGCCATAGAAAGCAAAGGAGCTTAGAATCATGTTCAATCACCGCCTCACCCGTCAGTTTATCGTTGCCCTGGGGTTTTTGCTGATGGCCGCCGTCGCGGCCGGGGCCGCCGACATTCAAGCTCGGATGAAAGCGCGCCTCCCCACCATCACCCAGCTCAAAGCCCAGGGCCTGATCGGCGAAAACAACCGCGGGCTTTTGGAATACCGCACGGAAAAGCAGCCCCAGGCGCAGGTCGTAAACCAGGAAAATGCCGACCGCATGCAGGTCTATCAGAGCATCGCCCAGAAGCAGGGCGCCAATGCGACCCTGGTGGGCCAGCACCGCGCCGCACAGATTTCACAGCAGGCGCCCAAGGGCACCTGGCTCCAGGACGCCAAGGGTAAATGGTACCGGAAATGAGGGGTGGCTGAATTAATCAGTTGCCCCACGCCTTGTTTTCATGCACCAGAATGATATGAAGGCATAAAGGGTATCGTATCAATAGTTTTAATGGATCACTGATTGTCGATCTTTCTGGAATTGATCAAAATAGCATAAATCGGTTCTTATGTAGATTCTATATATTACTGAATATATTCGATAAAAAGTAGAATTTTGGACTAAAAAGGCCAAATTTCTATTGAGTTGCTAACTTATTTCTCTAATTCAGAGGCCAAAAGTAGAATCTATTTAATACTAATGTTCCCGCGGAGCTCAGCGCTGACGCGCTTTCGCTCCGCGGGAATGCCGCAGTTGCGCTAAGGAAATCTCCAACGTCTTATCCTCGCTGCGCTTCGCTCCGCGAGAACAAGACGTTGGAGACGGAAAACCCCGCTTCGCGGGGCTTCCGCCCTTGCAGCCTAAGGAAACGCGGAAAGAACTGCGGAGCAGCCCTTTCCGCGTTTCCTTAGGCCGCTGCGGGTTTCCGCTCAACTGCGGCATTAGGTTTCACAAAGGGTTTGAGCATTGCCAATCGATACTCAAAATTTCGAACAAAACGAAGCATGGCTGCTGTTTCAACTCAACGATGCGCCTATTCGCACTGAGGCAGACGGCGATTTCAACGTGCTTGCAATAATGGATGTGGCAACGGGCGTGATATTGGGAATGGAGTTCATTGGGGTAATTTCAAAAGAGCCCTCTGAGTTCGAATCACGAAAATTACTGGCTACTGCCGAGTCTGAATCAGGTGGTATGGCGCATCGTCTTTTCATCGATTCTTCGAAAAACCTGGTGCAAATGGTCGCGGTAGCCAACGCGATGGGTCTTGAAGTGATCCCAAAGTCAGGAAACGATCTCCGTCCTCTCACTCAAGAGGCGCGAGAAGGGTTCGCGGCTCATGTTTCTGGTGAGAGAAGGCAATGAAACCTAATCGGGTAGCCGGGGGTTTTTCTCCCCCGGCCCCCACACCACCCGGCATGCGGGTCCGCACCGGGCGGTTCACGAAGATTCCCTGCCGTAGCCGAGAAAATGATCAGGAAACAGATCTTTAAAAAGCTGACGGTAGCCGCTTTCTGGCCATCAGAAGCATGATTTCTCATGATGCGCCTGAGTTTTATGCTCCCCCGTTCGGGTTCATTGCATTCCAGAGCTCATAAGGCATGCCGCTGTTCTTCGCGTTTGGCCCTTCAGTGGGGTGAGACCTCCGTGATGTCCTCCGCTCTAGCGGGTCACGGCTCGTTTCCAGTCGACAGACCGTCTCTGACAAACTCCACACCTACTATGGCCGCTGCTGACTTCTGCCTGGCCACCGAACATGTTGCCATGTAAGGCGCTGTCCAGGGGACCGCAAGCCAGGCAGATCTCCCCGGATAAGGAAGTGAACTTTCGCTGCACAACCGCGGCATTTACCCTATCCCCCGAATCCGGGGCTTCGTCATGTTGCACCCCGCAAGGGGGTATAAATGCTGACTTACCCGGAGACTGGGCCTTGTATGCCGTTTCTGTTCCCCGGATCGAGTCCAGGGCAGGCTTGGCTCACAGCGTTGCACTCGGGGTTGGACGCTCGCGCTGCTCGCTTTTGCCTGCGGCAAACCGGTCGCTGCGCTCCTGCCCTCAGACGCGCCCTCACGGAAACGCCCTTGCCGTCGGCTAATGTTTATGACTATGTCTTGCGACAAGGTCAGGATTCACACATAGGGAACTTTCACCCCATAAGTCCACGCCCATGCCGGGCGTACCCCATCATTTAAGTGGGACCGGGAAAATCCGTCTATTTTTTCGAGTATCACAGATATTGGCCCTTGGTACTTTTCAACGAGTTCTCAAGTTTCAATTTCCCGGCCCCTTAATTCAATCATAACCGTCAGGCAAATTAAGCTTGAAAAGCTCCGTGGTATGATATAATGTCATACTGGAGGTGATTAAAATGGCAGCATCTAAAATTGCAATTACAATTGACGACAACACACTTAAACGTTTAGATATTCTTGTAAAGTCGAATTTTTTTCCGAATCGCAGCAAGGCTATTCAGCAGGCTGTTTCCGAAAAACTAATGCGTATTGAGAAAAGCCGTCTTGCCCAGGAGTGTGCTAAGTTAGATCAAGAATTCGAACAAGCCTTAGCAGAGGAGGGCTTTTCATCGGAGTTGGAAGAATGGCCAGAATACTGAGGGGTGATATATACTGGGCAGATCTGAATCCAGTAATTGGCAGTGAACAGGGCGGGTTACGCCCTGTTCTCATTTTAAGCCACAATGTGTTTAATGACAGATCAGGAACTGTCATTACTGTGGCGATCACCAGCCAGCCACAAAGGGCTGGCTATCCGTTGACCATGGAACTATCAGATACCAAACTGCCTAAAAAGTCTTGGGTAAAGATCAGCCAGATTCGAATCCTATCAAAAAAGCGGATCGGCAATAAAATGGCGAAAGCATCTGACGAAGAAATGGCTCTTATAATTGACGGTTTGAACGAAATAATAGGCGGCTAATCGGGTAGCCGGAGGTTTTCTCCCCCGGCCCCCCACACCACCTAGCAAGCGGGTCCGCACTAGGCGGTTCCCATAAGCTACCGCGCCGTAGCGGGGTAGTGAATGTTCACCCACAGTTCTTTGACAGATAATAGGCCCTGGTCCTTAAGCCATTGGTTGTTCATTTACGGGTTTGACGACGTTGAGAGTTCTCAACAGCGCATTCAATCACGAATTGAAAAATAAAGAAAACGCCGCCATGCCCCTGGCCGGCGGAATCGTGCAACATGGTTACCAGTGCGGCATGATTTGGGGCGCGTCCCTGGCCGCAGGCGCACAAGCCTAGCGGCTTTTTGGCCCGGCACCTCATCTTTGCGTTCGTCGTATAAACTTGGCATGTACATACATATGTGCAAACTATGGGTTGTCATGTTTGAATGGGATAAGTCGAAGGCCATAGACAATAAGTCCAAGCACGGAATCTCGTTCCCCGTTACATTCGCAGTCTTTGAAGATCCAAATTCAGTGACCCTTGAAGATTTTAGTAAAGACGAGCAACGCTATGTCACCATTGGGATGGACGCTTTTGGCCGAATATTAATGGTGGTATACACAGGGCGGGATGAAAACATTCGAATAATTTCCGCACGAAAGGCGGTGCGTTACGAGGTGAGGCAATATGAAGGCGAAATATGACTTTAGTAAAGGTAAACGTGGGGCCGTGCTTCCATCTTCTGGGAAAAAAGTCCGGATCACCATTCGACTTGATCGAGACATTATCGATTGGTTCCGCTCAAAGGTGGAGGAACAAGGCGGGGGCAGTTATCAGACTATGCTCAATGAGGCCCTTAGAAAACACATGGAAAGCCAGGATCAACCCCTCGAAGAAATCCTTCGCCGTGTCGTCAGAGAAGAGTTGCACGCTGCCCAATAGTGAAAGTGGCGATCCCGTAGCTCAAGTTGGCCCGGGAAAAGCCATGCAATTTTTGAAGTATAGCGGTAATTGACCTTCAGTGCTTTTCATGAGCGCCCAAAGTTCCATTTCCCGGCCCCCCACTATTTACGCTACAGATCCCTACTGCCCGTCACCCGCTTCCAGGCTCCCTGAAAACCGGGGTATCATCATTCTACGGGACTTTTCAGGGGGTTGAGAAGATCTCATAGATTGGGGGGGGATGGTGGCTACGCTACTTTATAGATAAGCCTAATGCTGGTTCTTTAACCGCGATCCTGGCAGCCCCGAACTCAAAACATCTCCAAACAGTCCTTGGAAACCCCGCTCTCGTCAAAGGCCACCGGATAGCAGCCGTCAAAACAGGCTTTACAGAAGGTGCGCTCCGGATCGTCAATTCCGGTGGCCTCCAACAGGCCCTCCAGGGAGAGATAGGCCAGGGAGTCCAGCCCCAGATGATCCCGCAACTGCTCCACGCTCTTGGTGGCGGCGATCAGCTCGCCCTTGGTGGAAAAGTCGATGCCGTAATGGCAGGGAAAGCGGTGGGGCGGGCCGCTGACCCGCAGGTGTACTTTGCCCACCCCCAGCTCCCGCAGGCTGCGTACCCGGGTACGCACGGTGGTGCCGCGGATGATGGAATCCTCGATGATGACGATATCCTTGCCCTTGAGCAGGTCCCGCACGGGATTGAGTTTCACCCGCACGCCGAAATCGCGCATGCTCTGAGTGGGCTGGATAAAGGTGCGCCCCACGTAGTGGTTGCGGATCATCCCCATCTCAAAGGGAATCCCCGAAGCTTCGGAGTAGCCGATGGCGGCGTAGGAGCCGGAGTCGGGAAAGGGCATCACCAGATCGGCTTGGGCCGGGGCCTCCTGGGCCAGCCGCCGGCCGTGGGCCTTGCGGGTCAAGTAGACGTTGTGGCCGTAAATGGTGCTGTCCGGCCGGGCGAAATAGATAAACTCGAAAATACAGAAGGCGCGCCGTTCCTTGGGGGGGGTCTTCAGGGAGCGCACCCCGTTGTGGTCGATAATCACGATTTCCCCGGGGTCTAGCTCGCGGATAAACTCGGCCTCCACCAGGTCCAGGGCGCAGGTCTCCGAAGCCAATACGTAACTGCCGTTGAGCTTGCCCAGACAGAGGGGGCGGAAGCCATGGGGATCCTTCAGCCCGATCACCTCCCCCTGGTTGGTGAGCATGATGATGGAAAAGGCGCCTTTGAGCTGGGTCATGGTGGAAAAAAGGGCCGACTCGAACCCCAGGTCGAGATTCTTGACGAAAAGATGCAAGAAGATCTCGCTGTCCATGGTGGTTTGAAAGATCGAGCCGTTGGCCTCCAGGTGGTCCCGGAGATCATGGGCGTTGACCAGGTTGCCGTTGTGGGCCACGGCGTAAGAGCGCTGGCGGTGGCGTACCACAAAGGGCTGGGCATTGCTCAGAATGGAGCTGCCGGTGGTGGAATAGCGCACATGGCCGATGGCGCTCAAGCCTTCAAGCTGATCCAGCTGGGCATCGGTAAACACATCGGAAACCAGCCCCATGCCTTTGTGGGCCAGCAGGCGGTTTTCGTGGGCCGTGGCGATCCCGGCGCTCTCCTGGCCGCGATGCTGCAGGGCGTAAAGACCGAAGTAGGCCAGTTTCGAGGCGTCGGGGTGCTGGTGGACGCCGAACAGCCCGCACGCTTCCCGGGGACGCCCTTCGGTGGCGGATAATTCGCAGGTGCTGGGCGGGGGAGACACGGAGAGAATGGGCTCCGGGGACATGCTGGGCTCCTTGACGGGTGGGCCGGGAAAGTCGGGCTGCACTAGGGGACCACCACCGCTTTCTCGATGATGACGGGTTCGGCGGGAACATCCTTGAGTCCCTTTTTAACCGTGGTGGGCACCTTGGCGATGGCGTCCACCACCGCCATACCTTCTACCACCTTGCCAAACACACAGTAGCCCCAGCCGGCCGGGGATTGATCGCGATGGTCCAGAAAGGGGTTGTCCACGGTGTTGATGAAGAACTGGGCCGTGGCCGAGTGGGGATCCATGGTGCGGGCCATGGCCACCGTGCCGCGGGTGTTTTTGAGCCCGTTGGCGGCTTCGTTGGCAATGGCTTTGCGGGTGGTTTTCTTTTCCAGTTCGCTGTTCAGACCGCCCCCTTGAATCATGAAGTTGGGGATCACACGGTGGAACACGGTTTGGTCATAAAAGCCGGCATTGACATATTCGATGAAATTGGCCGCGGTGGCCGGGGCGGCCTGGGCGTCGATTTCCAACACGATCAGGCCTTTACTGGTTTCCAGGCTGACCCGCGCCCCTGGATCCGCCGCCAAGGCGGGCAACCCCAGGCCGAATACAACCCCCAAGAGGCACATCGTGGAGAATAAAATGGATCGTGATTGCATGGCGGGCCTCCTTCCTTAAGGCTGAGATGGCTGTCCATAGCCCATGGGCCCCGGATTTGGCAACCTTTTTGCGTTCACCCTAACCCTCCAGGGGCGTGTTTTCCACCAGATTCCAAATCCCGCAGGGACAGGCCGCACCGCAAAATCCGCAGCCGATGCAGCGTTCGGCCTTGACCTCGTAGGCATAGCCGGTGGCATCGTCCGCTTTTTCCACCCGGGCGATGGCCTGCTGGGGACACACCGCCACGCACACCCCGCAATCCCGGCAAGCGCCGCAGGAGGCGCATTGGGAACTGCACTGGGCGCTATCCTCGAACTGATCCACCCGGGGATCGAAATATTCCAAACTGACCCGGGAGCGGTCCAGCATGGGGCGCAGCTGAATGTTGGGGGGCTCGCCCCTGAAGATCTGGTCCATGGCGATGGCCGCGGTGCGTCCGGCGCCGATGGCGTCGGTGAGCAGTCCCAGCTTGACCACATCGCCGATGGCGAAAATCTTGACATCGGTGGTTTGGAAATAGTCGTTCACCTTGACCACGCCGTTTTCCACGGTCACCGAGGGCGGCAGAAAGTCGACCCGCGGTTCGTCGCCGATGGAGACCACCACGGTGTCGGCCGGAATAATTTCCCCATCGCTGAGCTCCACACCCTGGTCGCTGATGGCTTTGGTAAAACAGGGCCAACGGAACTGGGCCCCTGCCTTTTCAGCGGCTTTCCGCTCCACACCAAAGGAGGCCGGCTCCTGGATGTCGATAAGGGTGATGGTCTGAGCCCCCAGGCGGTGGGCTTCGGTGGCCACATCACAGCCCACATTGCCGGCGCCGATGATCACCACCCGCTGGCCGGGCTCAATCTCGCCGCTCTTGGCAAGGGTCAGAAAATCGAGGGCCGCAATCAGGCGCTCTTTGCCGGGAATGGGCAACATGCGCGGTTTGCCGGCGCCCACGGCCACCACCACGGCATCGAAATCGGCGCACAGCCGTTCCATCTCGGCCCGCCCCAGGGAGTGCTCCAGATGAACCTGGGGGATCACCTCGCGAATGCGCTGCAACTCATGGCCGATCACCGCCTCGGGAATCCGGCTGCCGGGGATCACCGCGCGCATCTTGCCTCCCAGGGCGCGGGCCGTATCGTACAGCGTGACCCCGTGGCCCAAGCGCCGTAAGTGCCAGGCCGCGGACAACCCCCCGGGCCCGCCGCCGACCACCGCCACCTTGCGCCCGCTCTCCGGCGGCAATTCCGGCAGATGGGCTTCCAGACTGGCCTGGCCCAATTGGCGCACATCCACCGGGGCCAGCAGGTTTTCCTGGCGGGTACAGCTCGCCATGCAGGGATTGGGGCACAGATAGCCGCAGACCGTGGCCGGAAAGGGGGTGTAGGCCATGGCCAGATCCACGGCCTCATCCAAATGGCCGTCGCGAATCAGCTGCCAGCGCTGGCGCACAGGGATTCCCGTGGGACAGGTGGCCTCGCAGGGCGCCCGGTAGGTCAGGTTTTCCCAGACCGGCACATATCGGCGCAATTCACCGGTGGTGATCACGGGAATCGCACTGCGATCGAGTTGGCTCAGGTCGCCCACGATCCCGCCCCGGCCCAGTTCCCGGTCCCACACCTGGTTCCGGAATTCGGCCATGCCCCGCAGGGATTTACCCCGGCGTTCCAAGGGCGAACGGGCCGTTATCAGCTGCCACTGGCTGTATTCCCCCAACTGCGGGGCCAGCTCCGGGCGGCCGATCTTATCCAGAAACCGGTGCATATGGGTCGAGAGCCACTGCCATTCGGCCTCACCCAGGGGCGCCAGACGGGCATCAGCCTGGCTGTAGCCGGCATGGGGTCCCCGGAAAAAGACCTTGCCGCCCACCATGCCCACGAAGGGCCGATGACCCAGCACATTGTCCGGATTCTGGCCCTCATGCCCGCAGATCACGGCAATCCCGCCGGCCATGAACTCTCCGAAGTAGTCCCCGGCGGAGCCCAGCACCCACAACTCCGGGGGATCGAAGCGCGGATTGTGTTTGGTCATGGTCATACCCCGGGCCCCGATACTGCCGTCCACAAATACCTTGCCCTGGGCCATGCCGTTGGCCGTGCCGTTGCCGGCGTGACCGTGAACCACGATCTCGGCGCCGGCGTTGAGCCAGCCGGTATCGTCGGAAGCCGGCCCCATGATCTTGATTTGGGTGTTGGGAAAGCCCAGCGAGCCGGTGCGCTGTCCCGGCGGGCCTTCAATCTTCACCAGAACCGGCTCGTCGCCGGCTTTCCACAGCCGGCCGCCGATGCCGTGCTGCCCATAGGCTTTGACCAGCAGCTGGCGATGGCCCTGGGTGACGGCCATCTGCAGCCGCTCTTCCAGCACCCGGGATTGGACGCGCTGTCCGTCCTGAAATCCCGACACGATATGATAAAAACGATCCGTCATGCCGATACTCCCTAGCTATCTTCAGTTTAAACCCGGATATTTCTGTAAGAAACCGGTTTTAAACTACATATTTAATATCCAAACGCTGGGCCACCGCCGGGTCATCGACACCCAAGGCATCGGACATCCCGATGGGCAGGGCCGTGGAGCGTCCCAGGGGGGCGATGATCTTTTTGAGCTCGGTATCGAAACTCAGAAACATATCCACCACCCGCTGGGCGACCCCATCCACATCCAGACGCCGGTAAAGCCGCGGATCCTGAGAGGTGATCCCCTTGGGGCACAGGCCGATGTTGCAGATGTTGCAGCGGTCGGTTTCCGACCCCAGACAGCCGGCAGCCGCCTGCATGATGTACTTGCCAGTCTGGATGCCGCTGGCGCCGAGCATGATCAGGGCCGCGGCATTGGCCGCCAGATTGCCGTTTTTGCCCACCCCACCCCCGGCAAACAGGGGAATCTCGTTTTGCTGGCCCAGTTTCACCAGGTTGAGGTAACAATCCCGCAGGTTGCTGGCGATGGGATGGCCCATGTGGTTCATGGAGACGTTGTAGGCCGCGCCGGTGCCGCCGTCCTCGCCGTCGATAGCCAGCCCCCCGGCGTAATCGTTGCGGGTGAGGTTGTTGAGCACCGCCAAGGCCGTGGAACTGCCCGAGATCTTAGGATAAACCGGAACCCGAAAGCCCCAGGCCATGCACATGGACTGGATCATCTTGGCCACCGACTCCTCGATGGAGTACTGGGTCTGGTGGGTGGGCGGACTGGGCAGGTTGACGCCCCGGGGCACGCCTCGGATGGCGGCGATCAGTTTATTGACCTTGTGCCACATGAGCAGGCCGCCGTCCCCGGGTTTGGCCCCCTGGCCGTACTTGATCTCGATGGCGCAGGGATCCTCCTTCATGTGGGGAATGGCATGGATAATCTCATCCCAGCCGAAATAGCCGCTGGCGATCTGGATGATCACATATTTCAGAAACCGTGAACGCAGCAGACGGGGCGGACAGCCCCCTTCGCCGGTGGAGATGCGCACGGGCATGCCCAGCTCTTCGTTGAGATAGGCCACCCCCAATTGCAGTCCTTCCCACATGTTGGGGGAAAGGGCGCCAAAGGACATGCCGCCGATGATCAGCGGATAGATCTCCCGCACCGGCGGAATCCAGCCATTGCTGCGCAGAAACTGGAGATTTTTTTCCGGGGGCAGCACCCGCCCCAGGAGGGAGCGGATTTCGAACTCATGGCGCCCGGCGTCCAGGGCCGGATCGGTGAGCATGGAAATCCGGATGAACTTGATGCGGTCCAAAACCCCCCCGGGCATGTTGCGGCGCCCGCCCCGGCGGCGGGGCTGCCCCCCGCGATCCGCATGGTAGCGCAGCTTGTCGGCCTCATCGCCGTGAACCGGCAGAATCGCGTCGTTGGGGCAAACCAGGGTGCACATGGCGCAGCCGATGCATTTGTAGGCCGGGTCGGTCTTCTGGCGGATGCCGTAGTAGATTTCAGCGCCCTGCTTGGGGGGCGCCTCCAAACCGCTGAAAGGCGTAAGGGTCCGTTTTCGAAATACATCCAGGGATATGGCCTGCACCGGACAGACCGCCGCACACTGCCCGCACAGGGTACAGCGCTCCTTGCTCCAGAGCACCTGCCAAGGCAGGTCCTTGAGGCTCAGTGCGGAAGGGACAATGGGTCGGTTTGACGGCATCGGCGTACCTCCTGACGATCTGGACCGACAATCACCGTATCCAGATGCATGGGTTGAAAATCCTGGGTTTTATCCCGTTCGGGAACCACGGCGTCCAGGCCGCAGATCTCCGAGGAGAAGGCCCAGCGGCCGGGACGTCCCCCCACCACGCCGGGGCGCAGTTTTTTGCGGTCCTGAACCATGAAGACCGAATGATCGGGGATGCAGCCGATGACGCAGTTGGGGCCGTCGATGATCAACCGCCGGCAGCTGTTCTTCAAATGCTTGAGAAAATAGGCGTCGGGATGCTTCTGGATGTCCCCATCCTGCAAAGGGGTGATGATGTGCTTGTAGGCATCCATCTCCAGGCCCAGTTGCGTGCGGGTGTAGTGCAGGATGTGGGTGAACACCTCGGAGTCCGACTGGTAACCCACATATCCGGGAAAGCCCCGGGACTGGAGAAACTCTTTGATGGGAATGAAGGCCGTGTTCTCGCCATTGGTCATGGTGGCGTAGCCTTGCACGAAAAAGGGGTGGCAGGCATAGAGGTTGATGGCGTAATTGGTGTTCTGCCGGCCCTGGGCCAGAATCACCCGGGCTTTCAGATCGGGCCGCTCGAGCTTGAGGTGCTTGGCCACGGTCAAGGGATCGCCGATCTCCTTGAACATCACCACATCGGGCCAGAAGGAAAAGACGATGATATCGTTTTCGGCAGCGCCCATTTGACGCAATTTCAGGCGGATCTCCAAAAGCTGGGCATACTTGTCGCTTTCGTCCCAGTCATCCCACTCTTCAGGATATTCATAGGCCCGGATCAGGTATTTGCGCCCCTTGGGAATCCCCTTGGGCAGCTGTTTGGGAACCTTGAAGGTCATCTTATATTTGGTCATAAATCCGATATCCATCATGACACTATCCAGCCGTTTCAAACCGGATTCAGTGAAGATACCGGACAAAATCGGGGCATCCTTGATCTCTTCAAAGGGTCCGCCCAGATCCCTCAAAAAGAGCCCAACCCCTGAGCCATCGTGGCCTTCGCGCATCACTTCCAGGGCATCGATGGCCACGGTGGGGGATAGGGGCTCTTCACTGGTGACAGCGAATAAACGACACATGACGTTGATCTCCCGCGAATAGCGTCCCTGCCTTGGGAGCAGAAACGGGGGGGTTACTTAATGCCAAACCGAAATCAGAACCGAAATTGAGGCTTAGCCCGGAGAGCGACCTCTTGCCGGACCAATTGAGTTGGCCCGAATCATCAGGAAGGCACTGAATCTGTACGAGGGTCCGACGCGCAGCACAGGAGAGCTAAGCAAAAAACAGACCAGTATGCAAGGGGTGGATAGCCGCGATCTGTTTCCCCTTTTCGGCATACCCGGTGAACCCCGGACAGAGCACGTATAGGGCCTTTCCCCGGGAATCGCGGCCAGGGCCGGCTCCCTGAGAAGTCCCTGGGGCAGCTTGCCCGGGCAGGGATTCAGAATGACACTTTTGTGTTAAATTAACCTGATGATATTACAATATCGTTATTTTTAGGCGCCACCTTGGGCTGCAATCCATTTTACAATCCCCAGGGCGGTACGTTATAGGAGACCATGCTCCAGGAACTGGCCATTCGCAATTTTGCCATCATTGAAGACGCCCGGATTGCGTTTGAATCCGGGCTGACCATTCTCAGTGGTGAGACCGGGGCCGGAAAATCGATCATTCTCAACGCCGTCAATCTTTTGTTGGGCGCGCGGGCCAGCAGCGCCTTGATCCGAACCGGGGCCGAATCCGCTGAATTGGAAGCGCTGTTTAAGATCGCCCCGGATGGAGATATTGCCCAGGCCATGCAGGCCCATGATCTGGACCCCGCCGAGGGCTTCATCGTCCGGCGGGTCATCTCCCGCGGCAACCGCCATCGCGTTTACCTCAACGGCCGCCTAGCCACCACCCAGACCCTGACGGCCATCGCCGGCAGGCTGGCCAGCATCGCCGGGCAGCACGCCCAGCAAATGCTGCTGGATGAGGCTGCGCATCTCCACATTCTGGATCAATATGCCGCTCTGAGCGCCCTGCGCCAGGAGGTCACCGCGCTTTATCGGACCAGCAACCCCCTGATCCGTCGCCTGAATAAGCTCACCTCCCGCCGGCAGACCCAGGCCGCCGATCTGGAACTGCTTCAGCACCAGATCGCCGAGATCGAGCAAGCCGCCCTGGAACCCGATGAGGACCAGGTCCTGGAGTCGGAAATTCGCCGCCTGCGCCATGGCCGTACGCTGATGGAAACCGTGCAGACCAGCCGCGAAGCGCTTTATACCGGCGAGGGCGCAGTCATCGAACGCTTGCAAGGCATTGAAAAAGCGTTGCGCCAGGCCTCGCAAATGGATGCCGCGCTGGCGCCTCTGGCTGAAATTTTGGCTGAAAGCCATTTTCGCATCGAGGAGGTCGCCTCCCAGCTGGACAGCTATGCCGCGGGCATCGATCTGGACGGCCGGCGCCTGGAAGCCGCCGAAACACGCCTGGACCGGATCCAGAAGCTGAAACGCAAATACGGCGGTAGCCTGGAAGCGGTGTCGGCCCGCCTGGCAGATGCCCGCCGGGAATGCGAATCCCTGGAATCCCTGGACAATCGGATCCGCACCCTGGAAGATGAGTTGCGCGAGTTGGGCCGCAGTCTGTTCGCCAAGGCGCAAGCGCTATCGGACCAACGCCGCCAAGGGGCTCAAAAACTAGCCCGGGCCGTGGAAACCGAGCTGGCCTCGTTGTCCATAGGCAATACCCGCATGGAAGTGGAATTCGAAACTCATCCGCCGCAGAGCGGAACCTCCCCCTACCACCAATCCAACGGCCGGCGGGTGACCGCCGAGGGATTGGATCGCTGCCGCTTTTTGATCTCCCCCAATGTAGGAGAAATTCCCAAGCCCCTTAAAGCGATTGCCTCTGGGGGCGAGCTGTCCCGCATCATCCTGGCGATCAAGGCCATCCTGGCTGCCACGGAAGCCGTTCAAAGCCTGATTTTCGACGAGGTGGATGCCGGTATCGGCGGCGCCGTAGGCGAGGTGGTGGGCCGCAAACTAGCTCGCCTGGCCACCCATCATCAGGTCCTGTGCATTACCCATCTACCCCAAATTGCCGTGTTCGGCGACCAGCATTTCAAGATTGTCAAGTCGGTTGATGCGGGGCGCACCCGCACCACCATCCACTCCGTGGCCCCCGCGGAGCAAGTCCAGGAAATCGCCCGCATGCTGGGCGGCATCCGCATCACCAACGCCACCCGCAAACACGCCAAGGAGTTGCTCACCGCGGCCAAAGGATAGTCCAGCTGCCAATCCATCATCCAGCGCGTGGATATCCTATGAGGGATATGGTATGAATGAACTTGAATTTCCCATTAGCCCCCATTGGCTCTGACAGCAACCGGGGCGATTCGTAACAGGGTGCCCAACAGCACCCGACTCAGATCGATCCCGATATTGGCCTTTTACGGAGATTAAATATGCCGATTTATGAATTCAAGTGCTTGAAATGCGAAGAATACCAGGAGGTTTTGCTCAAAAGCAGCGGGGAAGAGGTTGAGCTGAAATGCAACAAATGCGGCGGCCGCAACCTTGAGCGGGTCTTGAGCACCACCCGCCACGTGATGGGCGGGGGGAGCAGCCCCGCGCCAGGCCCCAGCGTCACCAATCGTACCTGTGCGGGCGGCTCCTGCACTACCTGGGACTTGCCCGGCCCCAGTAACTAGTGCCGACCGAAAACTCTCTTTTTGCCCGATTTCGGCGTCAGGCTCAAATTTTAATCCTCAAAATATGCTTCGATATTCCTGTGGGGTGTTGCATTGATTTCCATTCATCACCAAGAACGGGAACAATTTAAAAAGCTCTTCAAACAGGAAGAGATCGACGGATTCGACGACCGGTATAAGGTGCTGGAGGTGTTTCTCACAACGGAACATCACATCACCCCCATGGAACTAACCCGCCTGCTGGCCCAACAGGGGCATTACCTGGAACCCGATTTTGTCCATGAAACCCTGCGGCTCATGTGCCGGTTCGGATTTGCCCGCCGGGTTCGCTTCGCAGACGGCCGCTTTCGCTACGAACATCTGCATCTGGGGCAGCACCATGACCACATGATCTGCACCAAATGCAATCAAATCATGGAATTTGAAGACCCGGCCCTGGAAAAACTGCAAGTCAAAATCGCCCTTTCCCACGGATTTCATATGCTTCAGCACCGGATGGAAATCTACGGCATATGCGGCCGCTGCCTGAAAACCCGTGACCGGCGCATCCCTTTGGTGCGTGCCAAAGCCGGCGAGACTGTGACCATCAAGGAGATCAACGGGGGGAGCGGGGCGCGCATGCGCCTCATGGCCATGGGCCTGAGGGTGGGGGACCAAATGCGGGTGCTGACCAATATCAATGCCCAGCAAATCGCCGTGGCCATCGACTACAACCGATTTGTTCTGGGACGCGGGCTGGCGGGAAAGATCGTGGTCGAACCGGTCGCCATGGAAGCCGACCAAAGCCCGGAGCCACAATTGGGTTCGTAAATCCATTGCCTGCCAAAAGGCTCCGCCTTTCGGGAAACGCTACCCCATGGACGCCTCACCCCCAGCCTACCTTTCCGCATTGAGCAACGGCAGCCTGCAAGCCAAAGTCCGCCGGGCGTTCCGCCGGCTAGCCGCCTGCCAAATGTGCCCCCGCCGATGCGCGGTCAATCGGCTTAGGAAGGAGCACGGCGCGTGCCGCACCGGCCGCCATGCCGTAGTGGCCGCGGCCCATCCCCACTTCGGCGAGGAAGCCCCCCTGGTGGGCCGCGGCGGGTCGGGAACGATCTTTTTCACCCATTGCAATCTGCACTGCATTTTCTGCCAAAATTTTGAAATCAGCCACCTCGCCGAAGGCAAGCCCTTGATCCCCAAGCAGCTGGCCCAATGCATGCTGGGCCTGCAAGCCCAAGGCTGCGCCAATATCAACATAGTCACCCCCTCCCACGTTGTGCCGCAGATTTTGGCGGCGGTTCTGATTGCCGCCCGCAACGGGTTGCGCATCCCCCTGGTCTATAACTCCAGCGCCTATGATACTTTAGAGACCCTGCGGCTGCTGGATGGCGTGGTGGATATCTACATGCCGGACTTCAAGTTCTGGGATCCGGCCGTTGCCCAAACCCTGTGCCAAGCCGCGGATTACCCAGAGGTGGCGCGCCGCGCCCTAACCGAGATGCACCGCCAGGTGGGAGACATGCAGATCGACAACTCCGGAATGGCCACCCGGGGGCTGCTGGTGCGCCATCTGGTGATGCCCGAAAATGTATCCTCCACGGCCGAAATCATGGCATTTTTAGCCCGGCATATTTCGCCGGCCACCTATGTCAATATCATGCCCCAGTATCGCCCCTGCGGCCGCGCCGCGGAGATTCCGCAAATTTCGCGCACTCTTACCAGCGAGGAATATCAGCACGCCCTGCGGAGCGCTCTGGATGCCGGGCTGACCCGCCTGGATCCACCCCGTCCGCTGTTGCGCCTGCGTTAGCCCCGTACGACCCGAGGCGTGTGGCATCCATTGGTAAAGGCATATGTTATCAACGGGTTAAATCTAATACTCCTGGGAGCCGGCCTTGCATTGGCTCGGGATTTCGGCTATGCAGGGTGCGGTTCGGAAATATGTAAGTATAATCCCTGAGCTTTAAAAAGGTGTGCCATGGTAAAAACGATTGTGAGTGTGGTAACAGGTGCGATAATTCTACTGTTAATGGGAACAGTGGCGACGGTTTCCGCCGAGCGGCTGGCCGTGGGAGGCTCCATCGCCAATATCCGCGCGGGTGCCGGGACCAATTATCCGGTGATATGGAAGGTTGAAAAATACCATCCCATGGAGATCATCCAAAAAAGCGGCGAGTGGTATAAATTCCGGGACTTCGAAGGCGATCAAGGATGGATCCACAAATCCCTGCTGCAAAATATTCCCTCGGTCATTACCATTAAAGACAACTGCAATATCCGCTCTGATCCTTCAACCCAAAAAGAGATTCTCTTTATCGTGGATAAGGGAATCCCCTTCAAAGTTTTAGAACGGCAGGAGAGCTGGATTCATATCCAGCATGCGGATGGCGATAAAGGTTGGATTCACAAATCCCTGGTATGGTAATCTATTAAACTAACCCAAAAGAGACTTTTCAGTATGCCCCCCAAAAAAATCAGCCGCAAACAACTGCTCAAAGAACCGGACGAATTCATCACTCTCAGCGGCAAACTCATCCAGTTCTTCAGCCAGTATAAAACCCAAGTCATCGGGAGCCTGAGCGCAATTTTTATTGTACTGGCTGCCATCGCCGGTTACCGCTACTATCTTCATCGGGCCGAGGCCCAATCATCCGCGCAACTCACCCAATTACAATCCAGATATGAAGCTCTGCTGGCGGACGGCGATGCCGTTTCAGCCTACCAGGCCATCAAGCCCGATATGGATCGCCTGATCCAGAAATACGGCAACCGCACCAGCGGCAAACTGGCAACCATCGTTATGGGCGATCTAAGTTACCAGGCCGGAGAATATGAAGCGGCCCAGCGCCATTACGAATTGGCCCAGGGGAGTTTTCCGGAAGGATCCGTTTATGCAAATCGCTTATTGAGCAGCCTGGCCTATACCTATCTGGCCAAGGGTGGCTTGGACCAGGCCCGCACTCTCTTTGAAAGGGCGGCGTCGGGGTCCCAAGCACTTTTAGGGGATGAAGCGCTGTTCAACCTTGCGATCATGCCAAAGACAGGCGAAAGAGCTCAAGATTCCGCGCTTTTTTGGCAGAAGATTGTCAGTGATCACGACGATTCGCTTTATGGGGAAATTGCCCGGGAGAGAGTCGGCCAACCGGGGGCATGAGCGCTAAAGGTATCAAAATGAAAAAGGCAGCTTGGAGGGCTGCCTTTTTCAGGGAGGAAAAAAAGATGAAAAAATTATCCGATTGGCTTTTGGATATGCAAGTTAAGTACCAAACAATAACATGAGGCCATTTTTTCCGAGATATACTATTTTTTAAATTTAATTTCAAATAGTTATACCCTTGGAGGCTTCGCATTATTAAAGCTATTCCCTGACAGCCTATCCCCCTCTTTTCCCGATTTCGTTTCCGGATGGAAATCTTGTGGTTTCCAAACAGAAACTTTGCGACGCGGCCCCATTCCAATTCGGCGCACATTACAATGCCCTTATAACCACCTCAAACCCCATCAGCCGGCCACAATATTATATTTTTTCAGTTTTTTACTGAGTCCGCTTTTGCCGATCCCCAAAATCAGCGCGGCATCCGATTGGACGTTGTTGGCGCGCTTCAAGGCCCGCTGAATCATCTTGCGCTCGATGGATGTCAGGGTTTCAAACAGCGACGCATCCTCGGGAATATGATCCAAAAGTTCTCCGCGGCTCGAATCGGTGATCAACTCCTTGGATAAATCCTCCAGGCGAATCCACTCATCGGGGCAGAGAATCACCGCTCGCTCGATGACATTTTCCAACTGCCGGATATTGCCGGGCCAGGGGTAGTCATGCAACCTTCGATCCGCCTCCTGGTCCACGCCGCGGACCGGAACCGGCGCATTTCTCTCCGGCTGGTATTTGGCGATAAAATGGTTGACCAGCAACTGGATATCTTCCGGATGGCGCCGCAGGGGCGGCAGTTCAATGTGCAGGACGTTCAACCGATAAAACAGATCCGAGCGGAAGCGTTCAGCGGCGACCTCCTGGGCTAGCTGTTTGTTGGTGGCCGCAATCAGCCGGATATCCGCGTTGATGGACTTGCTACCGCCCACCCGTTCAATGACTCGTTCTTGGAGAACCCTGAGCAGTTTGACCTGCAAATTCAGAGACATGTCTCCAATTTCATCCAAAAAAAGCGTGCCCCCTTCGGCCAGTTCAAAGCGGCCTTTACGCATGCTGACAGCCCCGGTGAAGGCGCCTTTTTCGTGGCCAAAGAGTTCGCTTTCGAGAAGGCTGTCCGCCAGTGCCGAACAATTCACGGCAACAAAGGGGTGGTTGCGTCGCGGACTGTTAAAATGGATTGATTTGGCTACCAGTTCTTTCCCGGTGCCGCTTTCCCCTTCGATAAGCACGGTAGCGGCTGTGGGGGCCACCTTCTGGATCATTTCAAAAACCCCCCGCATGACCTGGCTTTTACCGATGATATTGCCAAATCGATATTTGGATTCCACTTCATGACGCAGGCGCCGATTCTCTTTGACCACCCGAAACATGGCCAGCGCTTTTTGTACATAGAGCACCAAACGGTCGTTATCAAAGGGCTTCAAAATATAGTTGTAGGCCCCCTTTTGCATGGCTTCCACCGCTTTTTCCACAGTCCCATGGGCGGTCATCATGATGACCGGCAGTTCGGGGTCATCGGCTTTGATCCGCTCCAGAAGCACGATCCCATCCATGCCCGGCATCTTCATATCGGTAAGAACCAGATCCACGTCGGATTGGGCGATGACCTCCAAAGCCTCAGGGCCATTAAAGGCCATCAGGGTTTCGAACCCCTCCTCCTCCAGCACGGCACTGATAATCGGCGGATAATTTTTTTCATCATCGACAATTAGGATGGTTTCCATAAGCTCCTCGGTCGGCCCTTCAATGATGGAGGCCAAATTTATTTTAGGCCTCCGATATCGGCAGTTCAATGGTAACCCGCGCCCCCTTGAGTGGTTTCTTGCTCTCGATGCGAATTTTACCCCCATGGGCGTCGATAATGTTTTTGACAATCCCCAGCCCCAACCCTGTTCCGGTCGATTTGGTGGTAAAAAAGGGATTCCACATCTGCTCCCCAACTTCCTCTGAGATGCCCGTGCCCTCATCTTCAATGACAATGGTAATGGTCCGCTTTCCGGCAAACGCTTCTATCTGAATTTCACCCGGTTTGACCATGGCCTGCATGGCATTGAGAAATAAATTGAGGAAGACCTGGTAAAGCATGTCGCGGTCGGCCTCAATCGTCGGCAGCGGCGTGCTGTAATATTTCCGCAGTTGGTGTTGGCCGGCTTCGATCTGCGGGGCCAAGTAACTTAAATTTTTATCGATAATCTCCTCAACCTGGCAAGGGTTTCGCTGGGGTTGGCGAGGCCGCGCGTAGTTCAGGAAATCGGTGATAATACTATTTAGGCGGTTGGCTTCCTCGACAATAACCTGGGGAATGGTGTTTTGGGGATTATCGCGGCTCAGTTTTTTTTGCAGCAACTCTGCTGAACTGCGAATTATCCCCAGCGGATTTCGGATTTCATGGGAGATCGCCGCGGTGAGTTCACCCAAAGAGGAGAGGTGTTTGGCACGATTGAGCTCCTCTTTGAGGCGTGCCCGCTCAAGGGCGCGCTTTTCAATAATTCCCTCACCACGCTTGACCACAAATATTAGGATGATCGACAGCAGACTCATCACGAGGGTAATAATGACCACAATCAGAATCTGGGATCTGAAAATGGTATAGTAGTCATCGGAAACATCGATTTCGATCTCCATCACCCCCATCACCGTGCCGGTTTTCACCACGTATCGCTTTTCAGCTACAATGGGCGCATAGGTAATCATCAGGCTATCCCGGGGGAACCCGAGGGCCATGCGCCAAAACCCGCCCCGCTGAATCAACTTGGAAGTTGTCTCGCCCTTTAAAGCGGTTAAATATCCGCTCCCCCCCATTTCCTTTTGGCCAATCATCTCCGGCTGGAAGCTGTAGGTAATTAAGTTTTCGTGGATATCGTACATATTTACTTTTTCCACGGGGTATCCATGAAGGGTATTGCGCACGACTTTATCCAACCACTCAAAATGCTTCGGGTTACGCAACGAGAAAGTCCCGTCTTCTATGACCGCACGCATGAAAACCTGCAGGAAAATCTGATGACTTAGGTTTTCAGTCAACAACCGGGCATAGCTTTCATTCTTTTGAAAAAGGATTGATCGCGCCCAATGGATATTAACGCCCCAGAGAATTAAGGTTCCCGAAAAAATGACGATAAGACTGGTAAAGGTGAAATACTTGACCAGCCGAAAGGGCTTGGTCTTCTCGGTTGAATGGACGGAATTCATGTCTGCTCCGAATCCGCAGGACCGGTTGACGGTCAGGCATAAACGGTTGAAACTGGGACATGATCCCAGCTTTTGAGAGTAAAATCAAACGCCCTCTAGCACATATGGCGGACTGGTTGAAAAATAACACAAGATATAGAAATTTGGTATAAGTTAAATATAATTATGTAAAATTATCTTGACAGCCTTTCCCATAGATGCATAGAAGTTACTTGCGATTCTGGATATTAGTTGATAATTAAGCCAGAATCATCCACCTCATATAGATACTCCTCGATATTTCAGGTTTGAAACGATAGCTGATTCACCCGTTATGCAAGGTTGCCAGCGTGGGTAAAAATCGCCTGAGGAAGATCAGAGAGTCGTTGATGATGAGCAAAGCTGAACTCGCCCGAAAGGCCGATGTATCCGCCGTCACCATCGATCGCATCGAAAAAGGCAAACCTTGCCGCCTGGAAACCAAACGCAAAATTATCTTGGCCCTCGGATATAAATTAACCGATAAAGATAAAATCTTTACAGATTGAAGGCACCCCATGCTATTCGGAAAGAAAAATCAACTCATCGGGTTGGACATTGGATCCAAAGCCATCAAGGTTGCCGAAGTTCATGAAGGCAAAAAAGGCTGGATTCTTCGTAAATTCGGCATCCAGGAAATTCCAGCCAATACCATCGAAGAGGGTGCCATAAAAAACCCGGACATGGTGGCCCAAACCATACGCTCGCTGCTCAATGAGCAGAAGATAAAAGAAAACAATAGCGCCTTGTCCATCGGCGGGTATTCGGTCATCGTCAAAAAAATAAACGTGCAAACCATGACCGAAGAACAGCTCCAAGAAACAATCCACCTCGAAGCAGAGCAATACATCCCCTTCGATATCAGCGATGTCAATCTGGATTTTCAGATTCTGGGTGAAAATGAGAATAACCCCAACCTGATTAGCGTCCTATTGATTGCAGCCAAAAAAGATACCATTAACGACTATATCAATGTCGCCCAAATGGCGGGATTGAATCCGTGCATTATTGATGTGGATGCCTTTGCCTTGCAAAACGTATTTGAGTTGAATTATGGTTTGGTCAACGAAAATGTGGCCCTCATCGATATCGGCGCCGGCAAAACCTCGCTCAATATCCTCAAAGGCAGCCAGTCGCTTTTCATGCGGGATGTTTCCTTGGGCTGCAACCAGATCAACCAGAAAATTGCATCCCTGGCGGATTGCTCCATTGATGAAGCTGAAAACATCAAACGCAACGAAACATCGGAAATGATCGGCGCGGATGACTTGCGGGAGATCGTATCGTCGGTGGTCGCCGGCTGGTGCACGGAAATCCGGCGAGCCTTGGACTTTTTCTATTCTACCTATCCGGATGATCAAGTCCAACGAATCATCCTCAGCGGTGGAGGCGCTCACATCAAGGAGTTCCGCGACATGCTGGGGGCCGAAACATCCTCAAAGGTAGAGATCATATCTCCTTTCAACAACTTAATTAGTGACAGCCGATACGATGATTCCTATCTAAACCACATCGCCCCTCAAGCAGCCATCAGCTTGGGGCTGGCCCTAAGACGAGTTGATGACAAATGATTAAAATCAATCTACTCCCATTTCGCACGGCCCGCAACAAAGAGCTGATCAATCGGCAGATATTTACCTTTATCGGGACCTTGTGTATCGTCGCCCTATTGTTGGTGGCAATCAACATCTGGCTTAGCGGCAAGGTCAAACGCCAGCAGATCGCCGTCAACACCATTAAGGAAGAGGTAACCAAGTACGAGGCGATCACCCAAGAGATAGACATAATCAAAAGCCAGTTGGATTTACTGGAAAAGAAAACCGAGGTGATTGAAAACCTGGAAAAAAGCCGCCGGGAAGCGGTCCACATGATGGAGACCATGACCGATTCGGTGATTGAAGGCCGCATGTGGCTGACCAGCCTGGAGACTCGGGTGACCGAACAAACGCCCCCTGAACCTAAGACTGCCCAAAAAGGAACAGCTAAGAGCAAACCGCAACCGCCGCCAGTCCCCTTGCCGCCCCTTAAAAATGTCAGCCTTCAGGGGCTGGCCTTGGACAACAAAACCGTTGCGGATTTCATGACCCGCTTGGAGCAAACGAAATCAAAAACATCAGATGAAACCGACAGCTTGCTGTTTTCCAAGGTGAAGCTGAACACGTTGAAGCAACATCGCCTGGATGACAATCTCAACCTGAAACAGTTTAATCTGGATCTAACCGAAACGCTGCCCAAATCTTCAACCCCCTCAACCAAAGCGAGTCAATAAAATGGCCGTGGACCTGAATGCAGGCGGGTTATCCCCCTTTTACGAAAAAATTGACAAACTTACCCGTAACCAGCGAATGGCGATTTTGGGGCTTTCCGTTTTCCTGTTGCTGGCGGTTTTCAGCGGCCTGCTGTTTTATCCAAAATACGACACCTTCAAAAGGCTTCAAACAGAGTATCAAGCCCAACAGGTCCGGTTGCAAACCGCGGAAAAAAATGCTGCCCAACTGGAGATTTTCAGAGAAAAAAAGGCGCAAGCGGAGATAGATTTTAAGGTTGCCACCAAAAAATTGCCGGCCAATGAGGAGATTCCCTCCCTGTTGGCCATGATCTCCAATTCCGGCCAGCGTGTGGGGTTGGAGTTTGAACTATTCGAACCCAAACCGGAAATCGGCAAAGGGTTTTACATGGAGATTCCGGTCTCCATCCAGGTGACCGGCAGCTATCACCAGACGGCACAGTTTTTTGACCGTGTGGCGCGCCTGCCCAGGGTGGTCAATGTCCAGAACATCACCATCAAACCCAATGACCAAAGTAGTGACTTAAAAACAGCATGTACCGCCGTGACTTACAAGTTCATTGAGGCGCAAACCGCGGGCTCAAATCAATAAAACATCATTGTAGGCAGATTAGGAACAACTATGATTGCACATCTGACCTATCCCATTGCCGTGTTCGTTTTTTTATTCACGGGCCTTCTTGGCTGTGAAGAAAAAGCCGCACCCCCGGAATCTAATGTAGTTAGCGGTAAAATTACGAGTGCGGATACCCAACCGCCAACATCGGCCGATCAGCCCGCAGAATCCGAGGAAATTGAAGCCCAAGCGTCTCAAGCTTCAGAAATGAAAATGGCCGATGAAACTCTCGCCGTCGATCTGGCCGATGCCTACAACCCTGAAGGTCGCATCGATCCGTTTCAGCCTCTTTTTCAGAAAAAGGAAGAGCAGGAGACCCAGGTAAAAGCCGAGAAAAAGAAATTTATTCCCCAGACCCCACTTCAAATGGTGGATTTGAGCCAGTTGAAAGTATCCGGCATTATCCGCAGTCCAAATGGTCATAAAGCCCTTGTTGAGGAAGCCTCCGGCAAAGGCTACATCGTATCGGAAGGTACATATCTTGGAAATCGGGGCGGCAAGATTATCACCATAGGAAACGACACCCTTGTGGTGGAGGAGCCCCACGAAGATAATTTTGGAAATGAGGTCATGAAGACGCGCGAAATGAAAATAAACAGACCTGCGGGGGAAAAATAAAATGGAAAATCGGATTACGAAACCTTCCATGGCTGTGACACTGGGCCTGATCATCTCACTCAGCGTGGCTTTCGCGGGATGTGCCGCAAGGCCAACCGGATCACCGGAAAGCCCCACCGCCGGTACCGAAACCGTTCCGGGTGAAGCCAAACGCATCCAGGAGATTGAAGCCATGCCGACCGCGGAAGGAACGGATGTGATTATCCGGGGCGCCCAACTGCTGACTTACACGGCCTTAAAACAGCCCTATCCGCCTGCGATTACGCTCTATTTTCCCGATACGACTTTCGAAGCTCCAGAGGAAAAAATCGAGGTGGCCGGCACCTTGGTGTCGGATATCACCACGGAGACCTACGATGGGGATGCCCCGAAGACTAAAATTCAGATCCACTTGTCCCATGACACCCCTTATGAGATCACCCGGGACAATATGAATTTACGGGTTTCCATTGCCACCCAGCCCGGCACAGCCCAACCCGCTGAAGGCGATACGGGAAAAGCGGCCCCCCCCGCCGCCGCGAGCAGTGAATCCCAATCCATGGCAAGTTCATCCGATACAATCCGCCCGGCTCGAAGATTTGATTCCCTCACTAGCCAGAAAGACGTGAACGGCGTTGTCATCCGATTAAAAGCGGATGGTCAGATCACCGATACCGAAAGTTTTACACTTTCCAACCCCGCCCGGGTCGTTTTCGACCTGCCGGGAATTGAATCCCCGTCGGACCAAGAGGAAATCGTCGCGGTCAATTCCAGGTGGATAAAGCGGATCCGATACTATGCGGATGGCCAAAAACTGCGCCTTGTACTGGACTCGGAGGATCAGTACCTGGCATCTTTCCAAGCGGTTCCCCAACCCGATGGACTGGCCATTTATGCCGGCAGCGTGGACCAACTGACCGGAGGGATGATCGCTGCCGGCAGCGATAGCATGGGTGAAAGCGCAGCGGCGCGGGTGGAAGCGCTCGAATTTATCAGCAAGGCTGAGGGCCGTTCCGCCATTTCCCTGCGCACCAATCGTGAAATCGACTACACGGTGGTTAAAGCCGATGAACGCCAAATCCTGCTCCAACTGCCCGCGACAACCATTTCGAACCGCTACCTGCGCCCGCTGATCACCACCCATTTTGAGAGCGCAGTGGACCGCATCACTCCCCTTCAGCCGGAAGAGGCCGGCAAATCCGCCATGCTGCAGATCGATCTGCGGGAGGCCGTGCCCTATCACGTTGAAGCCTCCGCCAACGAAATCGTTGTCAATTTTGAGGCCTCCGCGGTTCCGCCGGAGGAACTGGATACCACCCAACTAGCACAGGCCGCTGAAACCCCCGCGGATATGGTCCAAGACGAATCGCCCGCGCAGACCGCAAGTGCCGCCGGAGCCTTACCCTCAGGCGGCAAGGGCTATAGCGGTGAAAAAATCGCCCTCGATTTCTTTGAGACCGATATCAAGAATGTGTTTCGAATTCTGCGGGAAATCAGCGGGAAAAACTTTGCCATTGATCAGGACGTCACCGGTAAAGTCACCCTGACCCTGGACAAACCGGTTCCCTGGGATCAAGTGCTCGATCTGGTATTGAAGATGAACCAGTTGGGCATGAAGGATGAGGGCGATATCATCCGAATCGGCACCCTGGAAACCTTTCGCAAAGAAGAAGAGCTGGTTCAGGCCAGGCTTGAGGCCGAAAATAAAACCAAAGAACAGCAAAAGACGTTGGAGCCGTTGATGACAGAATATTTGGCAGTCAACTACTCCAACGCAAAAGCTGATATTTTACCCCACCTTGCGGGAATGGTTACCCCAGAGCGGGGATCCATTAGCGTAAACGAGCGTACCAATCAAATCATTTTAACCGATACCGCCGAGACCATTGAAAAAGCCAAAGATGTCGTCCGGCAGCTGGATAAAGTTACTCCCCAGGTATTGATCGAAGCACGCATTGTGGAAGCGACCACCAACTTCAGCCGTGAGCTGGGGGTGTTGTGGGCCATGCAGAGTGGATGGACGAGGGAAGGACTCGACACCCCAGCTGGAAATATTTCACGGGTTCCTACGGATAACCCAGAGTTTGGTACCGCTGCCGGCGTTTCAGGAATTGGTCCGATTCGGGGATATGATCTAATAGGCGGTACCTATGTATGGGATACCGCGGTCAATCTGCCCATTCCATCTGAACCGGCAGGGAGCTTTAATTTCAATTTCCTCCGCTTGGAAGGCACCCCGTTTGTGCTCAACGCGACCCTGGAAGCGCTGGAATCCCAAGCCAAAGGAAAAATTATTTCCTCGCCCAAGATACTTACCCTTGACAACAAAACCGCCATGATCAAGCAAGGTATCCGCTACCCTTATAATAAATTAGATGAATCCGGAAACACCGTAACCGAATTTGAAGACATCGATCTAATCCTGGAGGTAACGCCCCACGTGACCTTGGACGATCGTGTATTGATGAATATCAGTATCACTAAAAAAGATTTGGGCTTGGTTATATTAGGAAATCAATCCTTTACCAATAAAGAAGCTCAGACTGAACTGCTGGTGGATGACGGGGATACCATTGTCATCGGAGGGATCATTAAATCTACCGGTTTCGAATCTGAAAAAGGAATCCCCTGGCTGCGAAAGATCCCCATTTTCGGCTGGCTTTTCCAAATGACCGAAAATGATGATGATAGAGAAGAGCTGCTTATTTTTATTACCCCCAAAATTGTCAAACTGGAACAAAATATTTAACTGAAATTTAATCAGGCAAATCTAATTATTCAGATTCGCGGGTAAAATCATAACTTTCAGTGAGGATATCCATGAAAGCATCGCCAATGAAAATCGTAGCAATTCTCTCAATGATCGCCGTTTGCACCGGGTTGATGGCGGGTTGTGGTAACAAGGGAAGTGTGGGAGACGAGCGGGCGGGTGCCATTTTCATGAGCACTTCTCGGCCGTGCCTGCCCAACGACGGCCGCAGCT
The DNA here is from genome assembly GCA_963713755.1 of uncultured delta proteobacterium. Taxonomy (GTDB): domain Bacteria; phylum Desulfobacterota; class Desulfobacteria; order Desulfobacterales; family CAVQMW01; genus CAVQMW01. The sequence goes on from CAVQMW010000001.1 coordinate 237,922, forward strand.
CAGCGGCCATCACCGCAACCGTGATCGATGCAGCCGGCTATCCCGTACAGATCGGAACCGATCTCCGTTTTGCCACCACCCGGGGGTCGTTCCCCAACAACAGTAAAATCTTCTCCACGGAAGTTATTGATTGGGATGGCAGTACAACGGTATCGCTGATCGCTGGATTTGATGTGGGTTGGGCCGAGGTGGAAGCCAGTGCCAATTCTATTCGCCAGGCGATTTACATCTACATCGATAACCCTGCCAACTGGCCCTGTGAATGTTTAGGAGAAGGGGCCTGCGAGGAGGAAGCCGCAGCCGAAGAGGAGGCCGAGGGAGGGGATACGGGCACCGAACCCGAAGCCAATCTCATTGATCGGGCAACCATCCAAACCATCGAACTGCATGCGGATTCTCCCAGCGCTATTGCCAATGGGATCGACTCCGTGCTGCTGACCCTCAAGGTCCAGGACGCCAGCGGGCAAGTAGTGCCCATTGGCACCGCGGTTACCTTGACCACCACCCAGGGGCAATTCGCCAACGGGCAACAGAGCTATACGGTGGTCACCAGCGATGAAACGGGAATCATCAGCACCCCGCTTTTTTCCGGCACCGAGACCGGCATGGCGACGGTCTATGCCACCTATGACGGACAATCGGACATGATCGCCATCGGGTTTAGCGCGCCCTAACCCCCAGGGGATCATCAGCAAAAGAGCGCCCTTTCCACAACTTGAGGACAGACATCAGCATGCGGAGGTTCCCGGAACAGAGGAATCTCCGCATGTTGCATTTCTAAGGAATCTAAATTATTTAGTTCAGAAATTTTCTGTTGTTGATTATATGGAATAAACCATGCCGGTATTTGAATATTCAGCGCTGGATCGACGGGGCAAGAGCACCACGGGGGTGATCGACGCGGATAGTGCCGCTGCCGCCCGCCAAAAATTGCGCGGCAAGGATATTTTCCCGGTTAGTATCAAGGAGCTTCGAGAACTTGCGGTCACGCCGGGTAAACGAAGTTTCGCTTTTCTAGGCGATATCTTCACCCGGGTCAATCCCGGCGAATTGGCCATGATGACCCGCCAGCTGGCAACCCTGCTGGGAGCCGGATTTCCCCTGGTTGGGGCATTGGATACCCTGATTCCTCAAATCCCGCGTCGCGGCTTGAAAAAAACCCTCACCCAAATTAAGACCGCGGTGGTGGAAGGCAGCAGCCTGGCCGCGGCCCTCAGCCAATTTTCACGCATATTTTCGCCGTTATACATCAACATGGTCCGTGCCGGGGAGTCTTCCGGAACCCTTGAAATCGTCCTGGAAAGATTGGCCGATACCATGGAAAAGCAGCAAGCCTTAAAAAGCCGCATTACCGCCGCAATGGCCTACCCGGTTCTCATGGCCATCCTGGGCAGTGCGATCCTGGTGGGTTTGATGATGTTTATCGTCCCCAATATCACCTCCCTTTTCACCGATATGGGCAAAGCGTTGCCCACGCCTACCCGCGTGCTCATCGCGTTGAGTTCAGGGTTACGATCCTACTGGTGGATTGGGGCCGCGGGTCTCGTTGTTGGTTTCCTGCTATTCTACCGGCTCCGTAGAACCCCGAAGGGCCATTATTTCATCGACCGCACCCTGCTGGGGCTCCCCGGGTTGCGAAACTTGATCCGCAAAATCGCCGTTTCCCGCTTCGCTCATACCCTGGCGTCGCTGCTGGAAAATGGTGTCCCGATGTTGTCCGCTCTGGAAATTGTGAAAAATATCGCCGGCAACCAGGTCTTTTCGTCCATCATTGAAAATGCCGCCGTTGAGGTCGGAAGAGGTCAAGGGCTGGGCGTCTCCCTGGCCGAAGGGAATGCATTTCCCTTGTTGGCCACCCAGATGATTCAGGTGGGGGAACAGAGCGGCGAGTTGGAAAGTATGCTCAATAAGATGGCAGACGTGTATGAACGTGAAGTCGAGAATAAGATTATGGCTTTGACGGCCTTACTGGAACCGATTATGATCCTCATTATGGGCACGGCGGTACTTTTCATTGTTCTGTCAATCTGCCTGCCGATTTTCGAAATGAACCAATTGGTACTTTAGGGGAAACCCTCACAACCTTATTCAAAAATTAGGTCAAAATCTGAAAACAGCCATCCATATCCCAAACAAGGAACACAATGGCCGGCTCGGATTTGGAGGTGATATGAAAAAGCGCGTGTTTGCGATGGACGCCAGGGGATTTACTCTCATCGAACTGATGATTGTTGTGGTTATTTTGGGTATCCTGGCCATGGTGGTGGTGCCCAATGTCATGGATCGACCGGATGAAGCCCGGCAAATTAAGGCCGGCTCGGATATTAAAAGCCTGGAAACCGCTCTGCGGCTTTTTAAGCTGGATAATGGATTCTACCCGACAACGGAACAGGGGCTTCAGGCCCTGGTGGTGAAACCCACAACCGGCAAAATCCCTAAAAAATGGAACAAACCCTACCTGGAAAAAGGCAAGCTTCCCAAAGATCCCTGGGGCAACGATTTTATCTATCTCTCTCCAGGGCTGCATGGGGATTACGACATCGTATCCTATGGCGCCGACGGGGTTCCCGGCGGCGAGGGCTTTGATCAGGATATCAACAGCTGGGAAATAGAGTAGCCCCATGACGCCCGGTAATGCGCCTTGCCCAAGGGCAACCCAACACTCCCTGTTCCAAACCCCAGGATTCACTTTAGTGGAATTGGTGGTGGTGATGGCCCTGATGGGCATCATCGTCGGGTTTGCTCTGCCCCGGTTTCAGCAAATGACGGAGAATAGTCCCACGGATGAGATCATCCAGTGGGTCAAATTCAAGGCGCTGGCCCTGCGAGAGAAAGCCCAAACCCAGCATGCCCGCTGGTCGCTGGTGATCGATTTCGATTCCGCTGAGATGCGCACGGTTCCTCCAGAATCTGATCCTGATTCCGGGCCTGAATCCGACCCTGGGGAAGAAAATCCACCGGAGCAAAAAGTGGAGCGGTACCCCATCCCGGATGGCGGACAGATCGTTGATGTGGTCTTGGCCCCGGAGAGTAAACACAACAGCGGTGAGGTCTCCATTCGGTTTTACCCTCAAGGATATGCCGATCCGGCCTACATCCATCTACTGGACGACCAAGGAAGGTATCTGACGCTTAAAATCGAGCCTTTCCTGCCGCGGGTCAAGCTATTTGAGACCTATGTCAGTTTCGAAACCAGCTAGCCCCTTTCCCCCGTCTCCGCCCAACAGTTTACAGCCATGAATCCATCAAAACCGAGCCGGCAGATTCGGCAAATAACATTGCAGAATCGAAGATATCGGCCCGCTTTAAGGGATTGCCGCGGCTTCACACTACTGGAAGTGCTGATATCCCTGGGCGTCATCGCCATTGTCCTGGTTAGCGTTTACCACCTATACACTCAAAATCTGGTGATGGCCGAATCTCACCGTTTTTATAGCCTAGCCCCCTTGCTGGCCCAAAACAAGCTGGCGGAGATGGAAATAGCGGCTTCAGACGGATTGGACGCCGGCAGCGGCTCTTTTGGAGAGGCGTACCCCGGGTTTACCTGGGAAATCGAAATCAGCGAATCCGCCTCCGAAGTGCTGGGGGAAGTTGCCGCAGATCTGCGCCGAATCGATATCAGTGTAGGATACAATGAGGATGAATTCACCTATGATCTCCATACCTACCGTCTATTCCTCCAGCAATAGGTGAGGTAGAATGGGCCAGGCCGCTAGAACCAATGTCAGCGCTGCATCCTTTTTCCACCAGGGAGGGTTTACGCTGATGGAAATCCTGGTGGCGCTGTTTATTTTCGCGTTGATCACTGCGACGCTGTTCGGCTCCTTCGATGGTGTTTTTTCACGATCCGCGGAGCTTGATGAAGAGCTGTCGCGCCATGAAATGGGCGTTATGGCGCTCAGCCACATGCAGCGCGAGCTTCGAGAGATCTTTGTCCACCTGCCGCCAGCCTACCAAAAACCTGAAACGGAAAGTACGGAAAGTCCTTATCGAATTCTGGGTGATGTAGCGGATATCGGCGGTGCAACCTTTGGCCGCCTGCGCTTTACTTCGTTGACGCAGCTGCCCATCGACACCCAGACCATCCGTCCGCCCAAAGCCGTAATCTACTATGTGGATCAAGCCGATGATGACCGCCTGACCCTCAAACGGGGACTGCGTGCAAATGACGACGAAGACGATCCTTTCGAGCCCCAGGCTGATGACGCCACCCTTTGTGAGGATCTCCTGAAATTGACCTTCAGCTATATGGATGCCGAGGGGGAGAGCCAGGAGCAGTGGGATTCAGAATCCGGCGACCAGGCGTATGCCACGCCTCGAGCCATCAAAATCGACTTGGTGCTGGGAACTGAAGCCAGGGCAACCCATCTTGAAACGACGGTCGCCCTGCCGGTATGGCGCAACCCTATGGAATCATAGGTCAAAATTTTGTTTTTTGTTCATTTGTCAAATCGTCGCGGAATTGCCCTGCTTCTGGCCCTGGGGGTCATCACCATATTGTTGACCACGGCCATGGAGTTCTATCGGCAGGTGCGCGCCAGTTTGATGATTGCCGGGGCCGCCAGAGATCGCACCCTGGTCCAGGAAATGGCAACATCGGGGATTCATCTAGCCATGGCCCTCCTCATCAAGGATCGTAAGGAATCTGAAACGGACAATCTCACGGAAGAATGGGCCGATGAAGAAATTCTGAAACGCGCCGTTGCGGATCTCGCCTTTGAGCAAGGTGAGCTGGAAATCGCCATCGAAGATGAACTGGGCCGCATTCAGATCAACGCCCTGGTAAAACCGCCCAACGGAAACGAATTTAACCCCAAACAAGTCCCCGTATGGGAGCGCTATTTGGATCGTTTAATTAACGATCTAAAAGCGTTAGATGTTGAGCCGCCCCTGGAATTTCCCGAAGAAACCGCCACCAACACCATCATCAACACCCTGAAAGATTGGCTGGACTCAGGGGATGACGATGCCACCACGGGATTAACCGGTGCTGAGAACGACTATTATGCGGAATTGGACCCCCCCTACACGGCGGCCAACGCCCCCATGGTGGCGTTGCCGGAACTTCTGCTGGTCAAGGGAATCACCCCGGAGCTGTTTCAGGGCCACACGGAAGTGGAGGGAATGGTGGACGGATTGACCGTTTACGGCCTCGACGCCCAGCAGGCCGACTTGACTTACAAGGGCAAAATTAATATAAACACCGCACGGTTAGCCGTATTGCGAGCCCTTCTACCGGAAGAATTCAGCGATCTGGCCGACGTCATCGACGCCCTTCGCCAACCTGACGAAAATGGTGAGACCGCCGTTAATCTAGAGTCACCCAACTGGTTTCAAGAGGTTCCCGGAGCCGGGGGAGTCAGTATCGATTCCGAGCTGATTACGTTTCAAAGCGATATCTTCAGAGTTCGCGCCGTGGCCCGCATAGACAAGCTGCGCGGGGCCATCACGGCCGTTGTTCAACGTTACCAGGATACGGAATCCGGGCAATTCAAGTGCCGGATACTCCAGTGGATGAACTCATAGATGAAACGCCGTTTTCTCGGTATTGATTTTAGGCCCCAGGGTATCGCGGCCGTGGTCGCCAGCAGCGGCCACAAGGGGCTCTGGATTGAGGCGGCACGCTATTTGCCCCGCATGCCGGATAAAGGGCTCGATGATCAACTAAGCCCATTTCTGGCCGACCTGCTGCCGCCCAGCGAGCGCGAAAACCTCTGGACGGCCATCTCCCTGCCAGCCAGCCAGATGGCGTTTCGCAATCTTCAAGCACCCTTCAAAGAACCTAAAAAGATTCGGCAAATCCTACCCTTCGAACTGGAACCTTCCCTGCCTGAAGGCATCGATGGCTTGGCCATGGATTTCTGCTCCGTGCAGTTGGACATGTCGCCGGCCCATATTTTAGCGGCAACCATTGATAAAAGCGATTTACAGGCCTACCGCAACGCCCTGGCCCATGGAGACCTCAGCCCCCAGCTAATTACCATCGACGGCTATATTCTAGCAGACCAGCTCAACCAGAACCCAGACAGCGACGCAGAAAGCATCCTGATCAGCGTGGATGGCCGCGTGGTTACGCTGGTGATTAACACAGCCCGCCAAGTGGCCTCCATAAGGGCGTTTAGCCTACCGGCCTCCCTCTCATCGGCCTTGGCATTTTCCTGTGCCAATGTTCGCCAGACCCTCAATGCCTTCAAAGAGAACTGGCTTCCGGGCTACACTCCCCAAAAGGTGCTGCTCAGCGGCTCCAACAGTGAGATTTTCGCGCAACGCGCCACCATCGCCCGCAACCTGGGGCTTCCCGTGGAACCTGTGGACACCCGGCAGATTATCGACATCGCCGGCGCGGAGCCGACCGGCCAGCACTGGCACGAACAGGTGTTTGCCAACGCCCTGGCACTGGTTGCCCTGCAGGGCAAACGGGAAGGCGGCTTCAATTTCCGCCAAGATACCTTCACCTTAAGCAAATTCTGGGACGACAACCGCCCGGCGCTGATTAAAACCGGCGTCCTGGCCCTGCTGGTCCTGGGCCTGGCGCTTTTTACCCTGCTCTATGAATCCCACACCTTGGCCCGGGCAATCGAGCGCCACGACCAAGAAATTCAGCAACTCTTTCGTGCGAGCTTTCCGGAAATTACCAATATTGTCGATCCGGTTCATCAGATGGGGGTCAAAATCAGTGAACTGGAGGACCAAACCCGTCTGCCCCTTGAAGCGGGCCGCGGTATCCGCAGCATCGACCTACTCAACACCATCAGCCAAAAGATCAAGCCTGAAACGGACATTGAAATCACCCGGCTGGTGGCGGGGTCCGACGGCATTACCGTGACCGGCGATACCGATTCTTTCAATTCCGTGGATGAAATCAAGAGCCAGATGGAGCAGAGCGAATTGATTGAAACCGTCACCACGGCCTCCGCCAATAAAGAGAAGCGGGGCAACCGCATCCAGTTCAAACTGAAACTATCACTGGGCGAAACGAAACAGCCATGAATTGGGCCGATCGAAGACGAATTTGGATTTTTGGCGGCCTGGGCCTGCTGATCTGCCTGGTGGTCTTCTATTATCTGTTCAGCAGCCTTCAGGCCCGGCGCACACGCTTGAAGCGCGCCCTTGCCGCCAAGCAGCAAACCATTGCCCAAATGCATCAGCTCAGAGCCCAGTATGAATCGGCCATGGCCGCCGCGGCCCGCTACCGCGCCCAAATCTCCCAGCGTGAACAGGAATTTACGCTGTTTTCATTTCTGGACCGATTGGCCGGGCAAGCGGGGATCAAAGCCAATATTTCTTATATGAAGCCTTCGACAACGGCTTTGGAGGATAGCGACCTCTCCCTTGAATCGGTGGAATTAAAATTTCAGGCCGTGACCCTAAAACAGATCACCGCCTATCTCCATCTGCTGGAAACATCCCCCACCGGCGCCCTTGTCCGGCGCCTCTCCCTATCGCGGGTGGGCGAGGATAAATTCTATTTAGATGCCATCTTGCTGGTTGAAACGTTGGTCAGTTAACCCATGGCCGCAACGCTGAACGCAACGCTACGAAGGTAACCGGGGACGTTTTATGCCGCCGCTGATCCGACGCCTGGCCTTCGGGCTCTACATTCTGGTTGCCATCCTTGTTTTCGGTTACCTGCTGTTCCCCGTGGAGCCCGTCAAACGGTTTGTCGAGCACCGCATGGCCATGCTTTTCCCGGAATACCGGGTAACCGTCCAAGACCTGACCCCGTGGTTGCCGATGGCCCTGAAAATGTCGAAAGTGGCGGTTTCCCACCGCAAGACCCCTTTGCTGGACGCTGAGGTGTTCAACCTAAAGCCCACCTTAGGCGCCCTGTTCAGCGGCACCAAATCCTATAACTTCGCGGGCCGGCTGCATCGGGGCACCCTTGAAGGTGCGATTCACGTTCAGGACAATTCGCAACCGCCGGCCTTCAGCTTAAAGAGCGACCTTGAGGGCATCGACCTGACCACCGTCCCGGCCTTGGAACCCTGGCGGGAACAGCTAACCAGCGGCAGCCTCGGCGGCCGTATCCAATATGATCAGCGAAGCGCCCAACCCATCCTGGGCGCCCAACTCACCCTCCGGGATGTGGCCCTGAAGCTTGACATCCCCCTGGAGAAATTGGATCATTTGCGCTTTGCCAATATTACCGCTGATTTAAAGGCCAATGGGTCTCAGCTGGAAGTGCGCCAGTGCCGATTCAGCGGCCCCCAGGGAGAAGGTCAGATTACCGGCACCATTCAGCTGCGAAATCCGGCGTCAGACAGCAGCCTGAACCTCAGCGGCCATTTTAAACCCAATCCGGAGCTGATCATGCAGCTTCAGGGCACGCTGTGGGGACAAATGCTCACCGCCCGCAAAGCGCAAGCTCAAGGCGGATATCCCTTCCGGATTCAGGGGAGGTTCAGTGCGCCCCAATGGCAATTGCACTAGCCCAAATGACCTGTTGATGTGAAAAACCAATGGCCATGAATCAAAATATCCTGAAACCGTTATGGGTCGGCCTCAACCTGCTGTTGATCACCATCGTGATCTATTTCGCAGTCCGGTCTGCGTACTCCCTGGCGACTGCCGGAATTACCGGCAGCCTGCCGGCGCCTCCGGCCCCGCCCGGCCAGCAAACCTCAGGCCTGCCCAACCCTTCCGAGACGCCCGCTCTCAGCCAGTATGCCGCCATTACCCAGCGCAACTTGTTTAAAACCACCGAGGAGACCCAAACTCCCAAAAAAGAAGTTGAGCAACCGCCTCCGGAGATCAAAGCGCCGGAACTCACCGATTTGAACCTGACCCTCTGGGGTACGGTGACCGGCCCCACGGCACTGGCCTATGCCATCATCGAGGAGGGCAAGACGAAGTCCCAAAGCTTGAAGAAAATCGGGGACGGTATCCAAACCGCGGTGATTAAGGACATCCAGAAGGATCATGTGCTCTTGGAAGTCAACGGCCAGGATGAGGTGTTGAAGCTGGAGGCGTTTCGAACGGATCAGAGCCGCCGCGGATCACCGGGACGACCCGCGGTGCCGCCGAGCGCGCGCAGCGCTCTTTCGTCCGGTGCCGAAGACAAAATCTCCGTGGGACAGGAAAAAATCGAGGATGCCGTTAAAAATGTCAACACCCTGATGAAACAGGTGCGCATCCGGCCCCATTTCAGGGACGGCAAGCCCGATGGTTTGTTGCTCACCGGAATACGCCCCGGTTCGATATTCGCGGATATGGGCCTGAAAAGCGGCGATATCATCACCGGTGTGGATGAAAGCCCCATCGAGTCTTTGGATGATGCCTTGAAATTTTACCAAAGTTTAAAGTCGGCCAAGGATGTCAAGTTGGAAATCAGGCGCCGGGGACAACCCCGCACCATCGATTATACCATTGAATAATCATGAGCATAGGCACCATGGAAACTGATCTGAAATCCCGTATCGGCCGTTGTGTGGTTTTTGCTGTTTTGCTGGGCCTCGTGGCAACTTTTTGCTGGCGCGCCCCCCTCGCCGCTCAGAGCGAGACCGGCACCCAAAAGGTGACGCTCAATTTTACCAATTCCGATCTGGGCCTGCTGATTGAGTTCATCAGCAAGCTCACCGGAAAAAGCTTTGTGGTGGACCCCAAGGTGCGCGGCAAGTTCACCATCATTTCCACGGCTGATATCACTGTTGAAGAAGCCTATCGGGTGTTCGAATCGGTGCTGGAAGTTCACGGCTACACCACCGTGGAGGCCGGCCGAATCACAAAGATCATCCCTTCTCCGGAAGCCCGCACCAAAAATATCCAAACCTTGCTGCGCCAGGAGGCCACCTCCGCCGAAGACAACGTCATTACCCAGGTGATCCCCCTGCAATTCGCCGACCCGGCGGAAATCCGGCGCCTCTTTACCCCCCTGGTTTCCAAGAGCAGCATCGTCCTAGCCTATCCCTTGACCAACACCCTGATCGTCACAGATGTGCAATCCAACATCCAGCGGCTGCTGCGGATTCTGGAGGTGGTGGATGTACCCAGTATCGGACAGGAAATCAGTATCCTGCCCCTGGAAAATGCCGAGGCGGCCAAAATGGTCCAGATCGTGACCACCGTATTCCAGCCCGGCCGCACGACTTCCAAAAAGAACGTTCAGGATCTGAATGTCAAAGTGGTGGCCGACGAACGCACCAATACCCTGATCGTGCTGGCCAGTCGCGAATACACCGAGCGCGTTCGGACGCTGATCCGTCAATTAGACAAGGAGATACCGCGGGGCAGCGAGAAAATCCGCGTGGTTTACCTGGAACATGCCGATGCCGAAGAGATGGCCAAGGTACTCCAGGAGATTCCCCAGGAAAAAACTGAGCAAGGCGAAGGCAAGAAAACCGCTCCCATCGTCACCGGCAAAACCCGGATTTCCGCCGACAAGGCCACCAACAGCCTGATCATCATGGCCGAAAAAGAGGATTTTGAAGTTATTTCGGACATCATCAAACAGCTCGATATCCCCCGCAACATGGTTTTCATTGAAGCGCTGTTGATGGAGGTGAACTTCAACAAGGATTTCATTTTGGGCGTGGAGTGGGTGGCCGGGGAAACCATCAATATCGACGGGAAAAAAGGGCTGGCCGGCACCGGGTTCGGCGGCGGCGCGTCCGGCGGGGATGCGGGCTATGGGTTGCTCAACAGCACCGCCCCCTCGGTGGAAGGCGCCACTGCGGGGATTCCGCTTCCGCCGGGATTTTCCATGGGAATCTTCGGCCAGGCCATTGAGATCGGCGGAATCACCTTTCCCAACATCGGCGCCATTGTTCAGGCCTACAAAAAAGATCGCGATGTACACATCCTCTCCAATCCCCAGGTGCTGACCACGGACAACGAAGAGGCCAAAATCGTAGTGGGCCGTAATGTCCCTTTTCAAACCCGCTCGGCCGCCGAAAGCGGCACTGAGACCTACAGCTCTTTCGAGTATCGCGATGTGGGCCAGCAGCTTCAGATTACGCCCCAAATCAGCAAAGATGGCGGGGTGCGGCTGCTCATTTCGATGGAGATCACCGCCCTGGAAACGCCCATCGGCGATCCGCGCCCCACCACCCTGAAGCGTACCGTGGACACCACGGTGCTGGTGCAAAATGAAAATACCGTGGTGATCGGCGGACTGATCGATAAAACAGTTGCCCTCAGCGACTACCGAACCCCCTGCCTGGGCGATATTCCCGGCCTGGGCTGGCTGTTTCGCTCGGCGGGCCGCCGCAGTGACCGACAAAATCTCTATATTTTCATCACCCCCCGGGTGATTCAAAATCCCCTTGAGGCCGACGAACTCTATCGCTTGAAAAAAGACCAGATCGACGCCATCCAGGAAACCAGCATCAAACTCTATAAGCGCACCAAGCAAGGCGCCCTGGATGATCTGGCCGGTAAACCGATCATCGAAGAAACCTGGCTGCCGGACAACCCGCCCCTGATCCCCCCGGCCCCAGAGGAACCCGCCGAGGGGAGCGCTGAAACGCCGGCCTCCGATTCCCCGGAAACCTTGACCGAAGAGGGAGCGGAACCCGAAACCAGCCAGGAGTCCAGGGTGGCGCCTCCGGAAGTATCCCTATCCCCCACCCCGCCATCTCCCGCTCCGAATGAGGAGATAACGATCTTACCCTCGGAAAGCATACTGGATCCCAACCTTCAAGGCGGCTACACTATCCAGGTTGCAGCCCTGCGCGATCTGGCCGCGGCCGAGGAGATGGTTGCCGCGCTCCAGCAGGAGGGTTTTGCGGCCTATTCCATCACCCAACCCGACGGGCAGGGCCAGCCCTGGTACCGGGTACGGGTGGGCAGTTTCACCTCGCAGAAAGAAGCGCGCCAGGCGTATCAAGAATTGAGCGCCGCCCACTACACCCCGATGATAATGAAGTACTAACAACGCCATGCAACCCGCATTACTAAACGATATCCAAACTCACTATCAGATCGACGGTGAGACCCTGACTGAGATCGAACAGATCCGCGTAGACAAGGGCGAACCTCTGGGCGAGATTCTGCTGCGCCGCAAAGTTCTGACCGAAACCCAACTAATGGAAGCCCAAAGCCGCATCTACGGGCTTCCTTTTTGGTCGGAACTGCCCTTGGAGAACTTCTCTACCAGCTTCACGGAAAAAGTTTCCATCCAGTTTTTAAAACGGCATCTTATGGTCCCTCTGCTAGTGGAGCAGAATCCACCCGCGGCGCCTGAAGGCGCGACCCTGGCACAGGGACCGCGCTTGCGCCGCGGATTGCATGACACCAATACCCCGGTCATCGCCATCCATGACCCCAGTCGTTTCCATGCCCTGGACGACTTGATTCGCCTGTTGGTTCTGGATGACTATAAAGTGGTTTTGGCCTCGCGCAGCGCCATTTTGTCGGCCATCAACATCAGCTACGATCTGAACCGCGACTCCGCCGAGCAGCTGGTGCAGGACATGGAGGAGGACGGCAGCGCCATCATCAGCGAATTGGCGGACGCCACCGATTTGCTGGAAGATGCCAGCGACGCCCCCATCATCAAACTGGTCAACCATATCATTTCCCAATCCATTAAAGCGCGAGCCAGTGATATTCACATCGAGCCCTATCAGCAAAGTTTTAAGGTCCGCTACCGCGTGGACGGCATTCTTTACGATCTTCTGACCCCGCCCAAATGGATCCAGCCGGCGCTGATTTCGCGGATCAAAGTGATGGCCGATCTGAACATCGCCGAAAAACGCCTGCCCCAGGACGGGCGCATCGAGGTCCGTGTAGGGGATCAAAATATCGACATCCGGGTCTCCACCCTGCCGACAACCTTTGGTGAACGGGTAGTGCTGCGCTTGCTCAATAAATCGGGTTCCCTGCTGAAAATAACAGACATCGGCCTGGAACCCCAGCGTCTGGAAACTCTCAATCAATTGATCAAGTCGCCCAACGGCATTATTCTGGTCACCGGCCCCACCGGCAGCGGCAAGACCACCAGCCTGTACGCCGTGCTCTCCCATCTGAACAAACCCGATATCAATATCATCACCATTGAAGATCCCATTGAATATCAGATCAACGGCATCAGCCAAATCCAGGTGAACCCCAAAATCGAACTGACCTTTGCCCGGGGGCTGCGCTCCATTGTGCGCCAAGATCCCGATATCATTCTGGTGGGTGAAATCCGTGATCGGGAGACCGCCGAAATCGCCGTTCAATCGGCGCTCACCGGCCATCTGGTCTTCTCCACCCTGCACACCAACGACGCCGCCAGCGCCATCACCCGTCTGGTGGATATCGGCGTAGAGCCCTTTTTAATATCATCATCGGTGTTAGCGGTGGCCGCTCAGCGCCTGGTGCGGGTGCTGTGCCATAAGTGCAAGGAACCCTACCAACCCGATGCCCCCATCTTAAAGAGCATCGGAATTTCAGCCAACCAACTGCAGGGCCGCACGATCTACCGGGCCAAAGGCTGCCAAGACTGTTTTCACACCGGCTATCGCGGCCGTATCGGGATCTTTGAGGTCATGGTTTTTGACAGCAATTTGCAAAACATCATTCTGGAAACCTACGATTCCAACCAAATCAAGAACGAAGCCCTGCGGCTCAAGATGGTGACCCTGCGCCAGGACGGCATCCAAAAGGTCCTCAAAGGTATCTCCACCATCGAAGAGGTGCTGCGGGTGACCCAGTTCTAGTGCAATCAAACGCGTTCCATCCTTCGGATCCCCCGCGGCAGAGGCCCCGTGGCCTAACATTCAAATCGGGTTCCCTGCGCTGCCAATCATGGTTCCTATCTGCGAGCCTGACCCTGTGCTGCCTCCTCCAACTGGCCTGGGCGTCCCCATGCGCGGCCCAGGATCCGGCGACATCTCCTCCGGCGGCCGCGCAACTCACTGAGGAACCCAGGGAATTTCTCCCGGCACCTACCAATTCCATGGTTCTGAACGCCCCGGCCCAGATGCAATTTGCCGACCACTATTTCAACGCTTCCCAGTGGGAACCCGCTGTTTCGGAATACACCCGCTTGATCCATTTTTTCCCCAATGCGCCCCAGGTTGCCTTGGCCCGCTACCGCATGGGAGTCGCCCTGTTTCAGCAGCAGCAGATTGAACGCGCCCTGGATCAATTTCAACAAGTGGTGGCCTTTACTGGAGCCCCCACGGACCTGATATTCAAGGCGTTGTTGCAAATTGGAGCGTGTACCGCCCAGCTCCAATCGCCCCAGGCGGGGGCCGAATATCTAAGGCAGGTGGCGGGAACCACCGATGACCCGGAAATCAAGGCTGAAGCCCTGTACCGGGCGGGCTGGCTTTTGCTGGACGCGCAAGATCCCCATCCGGCCGGGGATTATTTTCGAGAAATTGCGGCGTCCCAACGCTCGCGTTTAGATATCGATGCGCTGCTAACCGAATTGTCCCAGGCGGACGCCTTGCCCCAAAAAAATCCCGCCCTATCCGGCGGATTGGCCCTGGTGCCCGGGGCCGGATATCTACACCTGGGTCGCTATCAGGATGCCTGGATCAGCCTGCTCGCCGTGGGCGGGTTGGGCTGGGCGGCCTATGAAGCTTTTGACAATGAAAGTCCGGTCTTGGGAAGCTTGCTGGGCGTGACCGGCGCCGGATTCTACCTGGGCAGCATCCACGGTTCTGTCACCAGCGCCCGCAGGGCCAATCAGCGTGAAACCCGTCGCTTCATCGACGGGCTAAGACAAAAATACAAGATCCAGATATCCTTTCATCCCCCCCAAACCGAAATGGGGCTGATCCTATCCGGCCGATTTTAATGCTTGCGGAAAAAAGGATTTACAAATTAGGAAGAAAATATTGCGATCGATGAATTCCAGCCGAAGGCGGTAAGAAAAGAAAAATAAAATTAAATCGCTCCCTCTCTGCAACGGCTCAACGTAGGCAATTTAAAGCCAATTGCAATGGTAATGCCTCTCAATCTTTATATCGGGAGCGATTTATTGAGATCGGCTGCGGGTCAGCCGTTCGAGTTCGATTTTCGCTTCCCGGGCCAAAGAACTTTCCGGTTCAAGGTCGATAACCCGCTGAAAGCTGTTTTGGGCTTGATGAAACTTGCGGGCTTGGCTGTAGATTTTAGCCATCTCGAAATGCAGGGGCGCCAAGTTGGGTGCCGCGGCCAGCGCCTGTTCCATCACTTTTTCCGCTTCCAGCAGCTTATTCTGGGCAAGGTAGGTTTGGCCCAGTCCGCGCAAGGCTTTCAGATATGTGAAATCCTTAGCAAACCCATCCTGGTAATGTTTGACCGCCGCTAGGTAGTACCGTTCGGCCTTATCGAAATCCCCCTTGCCGTAGTGAGCGCGACCTAAATTGATGTTGGTAAAATGGGGGGTGGTATACAGCAGGTTGTCCTGAAGTTCGTCAAGAACGTCAATGGCGGCGTCCCAATCCTCTTTCAAAAGGTAGGCCTCACCTAAATTATTCCGTGCCGGGGCATAGGTTGGATCCAGTTGGATGGCCCGCTTGAAATGGTCGATGGCCAGGTCCAAGCGATCTTTGGCGCGATAGGCCAGACCCAGGTCATTTTGCAAAATGGGATCATCGGCATAGATTTTTTCAGCATTAAGCAGCTCTCCCAGGGCGGAAGTAGAATTGCCTTTGTACAAGTAGGCCTCTCCCAGGTTGCGCAGGTCCTTGGATTGCTTCTTGCGGGTGGCCAGATCCGCGGCGCAGCCCAGGTTGCATACCAGCAATAGAATGAGTAAACCGATGAATCGTCCCCGAGATAAATCCACCCGAAATAAATCCATTGTACGCTGCTGCCTTTCAGATTTCCGCTGCTGCGCCCGCCGGCGAACTCATCCCCGGCCGTTGCCGATTGTCGGCCTATCCAAAGCTAGCCCCACCCCGCCGATTTGCGCTGAGCGGCACTCAGGGCCAATTGAATCACCTGGATACCACGCTCCTGAAAAATCTGCAATGCCGAGGCGGAATAGCTAAAAGGAGTAATTAAAAACTGCCGGCCGATGAGGGGTGAGGCCAGCAAACCGCTGGCCGAGATGGAGGTATTGTAGGTTGCCGGCCGCGCCGCGGCCCAAAACACCGGATCATAGGTGCAGGAGACATCCAACGCCTGGAACAGCGTCACAAGCCGATCCCGCAGAGGAACTTGCCGGTGCAGATTCACGATCGCAAGCCCGGATTGTTTCAGCAGATCCACGGCTTCACCTTGGATTTGGCCGAAATTCAAAAGAAGTTCTTCACCATCGCCGTCCTGCACCATATCGGCCCAGGCGCTCAATTCCATCCCCGCATAGCTGAAGCTGATTTGACTGTTGGGAACCCAGGTAAACCCCATGGCCCTCAAAAGTCCAAGTATCAGGTTGCGGTCGCTCCCCGTAGGCAGAGTTCGCGCCGGACTGCTCTCAGGACTCTGAGGGTCAATGGCCAGAAGCTGCATGGCGGAACCCTGCAAAACGATTTCCCGCAAGACCACCCCGTGCCCGGCCAGATAGCGCTGTACCGCCGGTGGGGTTTGTTCCGCGGCATCGGTCAAAAGAGCCAGGCCAATGCGCGAGGCGCCCTTCTCTGGAGATGCCGAGGATCGCTCAATGATCCAGTTGACCCGCAGGGTCAAGGTAAGTCCCGGTTCTTTGACCGTGATGTTGGGCGGCGCCTGAACCGCGCCGGACCCCCTGAGCAGTTGGGCCAACTGATCGGCCATTGTTTCCTGGGGATCCAGGGAGAGGACCTGCAAATCCGGCCAGTGCTTGCGCACCACGGCAATTTCATGGGGAGTTATCGCAGCGCTGCCAGGGCTGATCAGCAGCCGCCCTCCGGCAGGTAAGTTTAAAATCGGAGAACGGGCCGTATCAATCACCACATCCGGCCCCAAAACAGCGGGAAAATGAAATTTACCGTGTTGACTGACCTCTCCGCCCAATAGCCCCGCCACGGTTGCCAATGGTATCGGCGCACTAGACCTGTTTTGCCCTCCAGGCGGTTTAGGCAGCGGTTTTAAGTCCATAATCGATAGCTCGCTTCCGCGGCTGGACTCGGGAGCGAGCTTAAGGGCCGAAGATGAAACCCCCGATAGGCCAATAGGCAGATCAGGGGCAGGCAGCTGGATGACCTGGCCCACATAGATCTTGTCAAGATTTTGAATGTCTGGATTGAGCGCCTTGAGGCGCGCCAGAGCCGGTTCGTAGGCCTCAGAACCTGGCGGGCCGAATTGGGTGGCAATCAAGCGGTGAATGGTGTCTCCGGCTTCAACCGTGTGGGATTGGGCTGCCGGGGATTGCGCTTCTGCGGGGTTATCGGCGGATGCGTTGGAAATGGTGACAAAGGGCAGGGTGACCAGATCGTCGACGGCCTCGCCGGCGGAAGCATCCTCTGCTGCCATCTTTCTTAAAGGGATCAAAATGCGTTCACCCACCTGAATGCGGTCAAGATCCTGGATGTGGGGATTGATCCTCTGGAAGATCTGAATAAAATGGGGAAAATCGTCCTCCGCGATCTCTCCTTTGCGACGGAAGATCTTGTAAACCCAGTCATCAGGCTGAACCTGATAGGGCTCGCACAGGATGTCCAGGCCCAGATCCTGCTTGACCACATACTGTTTATACAGAAACGTGGTGCCGCAGACCTCGGGCACAACCAGCCCACCCATGAGCAGAACCAGGGTGACCCGATGCACCAAACGCCGGATGATGGGTTTAAGGGCCATCAATCCGCTCACAGCCCCCCATGTAAGCATGGAGCGCCGGCGGGAGCCGGACGGTTCCGTCGGCCTGCTGACAGTTTTCCAGAATCGCCGCCACGGTTCGACCCACGGCCAATCCCGATCCGTTGAGGGTATGAACCAAACGATTGCCTTTGCGCCCCTTGGCGCGAAAACGGATGTTCGCCCGGCGGGCTTGAAAATCTTCGAAATTGCTGCAGGAAGAAATTTCCCGGAAAACCCCTTGGGCCGGCATCCACACCTCGATATCGTAGGTTTTCGCCGCGGAAAAGCCCAAATCTCCGGCACACAGGGTGACCACCTGGTAGGGCAGTTCCAAGCGCTGCAGGATGGTTTCCGCATTGGCCAGCAGGCTCTCCAGTTCGTCGTAGGAGGTTTCCGGATCGACAAACTTCACCAGCTCCACTTTGTTGAACTGGTGCTGGCGAATCAGGCCCCGGGTATCCTTGCCGTAAGAGCCGGCCTCGGAGCGGAAACAGGGAGTGTAGGCCGTGTAATAGCAGGGTAGCTGCTCGGGGTCGAAGACTTCCCCCTGGTGAATGTTGGTGACCGGTACTTCGGCGGTGGGAATCATAAAATAATCCCAGCCGCTGACTTTAAACAGATCCTCTTCAAATTTGGGCAGCTGGCCGGTGTGGATCATGCTTTGGCGGTTGACCATAAACGGGGGCAGCACTTCCCGATAATGATGCTCGGCGGTGTGAATATCGAGCATGAAATTGATCAGCGCACGCTCCAACCGTGCCCCCAGCCCCAAGTAAAGGGGAAACCGCGAACCGGTGATCCGCGCAGCCCGTGCAAAATCCAGTATCCCCAGATTTTCACCCAGGGTCCAATGGGGTTGCGGCTCAAAACCAAACTCCGGCGGATTCCCATAGCTCTTGACCCGGATGTTATCCGCCTCATCCCGACCTTTGGGCACCGATTCATGGGGGATATTGGGCAGGCTCAGCAACACTTGCTCCATTTCAGTTTGATTTTCCCCCAATGAGGTTTCCAATTCTTTGATCCGTGAGCCCACCTCGCGCATCTCCCGTACCTGGCCTTCCGCTTCAGCGCCCTCTTTTTTCAGATCTGCAATTTCCGCGGAAACCACATTGCGTTGATGGCGCAAGGCCTCGCTTTGGGCCAAAATTGAACGCCGCTGGTCATCCAAGGATTTAAACCCATCAAGATCGACCTGGACGCCGCGTTTGGCCAAAGCCTCGGCAACAACGGTTGGATTTTGCCTCACAAATTTAAGGTCCAGCATAGTCCTTCGATTCCCTCCCGGTTCACCGCTTGCGACCCAGCACGGGTTGAAATAAAGCCTGAAGTCTTATCTCGATGAATCATTTAAATATCAGTGAGTTGGATCGTAGTCAACGGATTTTGGTGATTGACAAAATTTTGCCGATAATTTATTTTAAAAAGTTTGATAACAAATAAGTTGTTAGACGGGGAGCGATGTGATGGAAGATGTCAGTGATGCCAAGCAGGCCATTCGCGAAGAGATCGGCGGCAAACTCGCGGCCATGCCGGCCGAAGAATTCCAAGCCAAAATCGAAATTATACGAAATCGATTGTTTGAATTCGCCAATTTTCTGGAGGCTAAAATCGTCCTGTTGTATGTGGATGGCCCCGGGGAGATCCAAAGTCAAGAAATCATCCAGCGCAGTTATGAACACGGAAAAATCGTTGTCCTGCCAGCCTTCCGCCCTGAAAAGCATACCGTTTTGCTATGGAAAGTGGACCAGCCGGCCAAAGACCTGATCCCCGGTCCCCGGGGGGTAAAAGAGCCCAACCCCAAAAAGTGCAAGAAGGTTCCCATCAAATGTATTGATATCGCCATTATCCCCGGCATCGCTTTTGATGAAAAGGGCGGCCGAATCGGTACCGGGCGCGGATACTACGATCGGCTGATGCCCCGCTTGCCCATCACCACCCGCAAAGTGGCCTTGACCATGGAAGCCCAAATGGTTCCCCAGATCCCCATGGAATCCCATGACCGATATGTGGACATCGTCATTACCGAAAAGCGGGTGATCTATAAAATCTGACGGTCTGGATCCCGGCTCCTATCCGCTCTTTTCCGGGCCTTGTCCAGAGGTCACACTAAATCGGGTGAGAGCACCTTCTCCAATTTTTTAAGGTTGGCGATCTCTCCCACGGCAATCACCGTATCTCCGGCTCTCAATTGGGATTCAAAGGAGGGGTTGAAGAGCATATTGCCACCCTCTTCCTTGATGGCGATAATTATGGAATTAAATTGCTGGCGGATTCCCGAATCTTTCAAGGTCAAATTGACTAGAGAGGATTTTGCATCAACGGGAATCTCCTCCATTTGAATATCCTCCCGACTATCCCCATAGGCCAGATCCAGAAAATTGGTTACCGTGGGACGCAGAATTCGCTGGGCCATGCTCAAGGCCCCCATATCGTAGGGCGATTCCACCCGGTTGGCCCCGGCGGCTCGTAATTTGGCCTTGGCCCGCTCCTGACCGGCCCGGGACACAATGTAGAGATCGCGATTCAGTTGCCGGGCGGTGAGGATCAAAAATACATTGTCGGCATCGGTGGCCAACACCGCCACCAACCCCACCGCATGCTGAATCCCGACGCGCTGCAAATTATCCTCATCCGCCGCGTCACCGCAGAGGAACAAAACACCGTCCTCTTCCATGCGCGGAACCAGATCTTGATTCTTTTCTATCACCACCACGGGTACCGGTCGCTCGCGCAAGTGGCGGCAGAGTACCCGGCCGATGCGACCATAACCGCAAACAATGTAGTGATGTTTTAAGCGTGAAATTTTCTTATTCACCCGGCGCCTCCCCATGATATTCATAATGCGGCCCTGAACCATAAAATCGACAATGGATCCGGCGGTATAGCTCAGGGTGCCCACCCCGGTAATAATTAGAAAAATGGTGAACATGCGCCCCGCGTCGCTCACATCGTGGATTTCTCTAAATCCTACGGTTCCAAGGGTGATCACGGTCATGTAGAGCGCATCCATAACGCCCCACTTTTCGACGATCATGTAGCCGATGGTCCCCATAATGGTAATCGCCAGGGCCAAGATCAGGGAAAACTTGATATGCTTACCATTGTTCATAGCAAGAAACTTGAGTGCGGATTGAGCGCCAACCGATAAATCCCCGGGGCATTGCGGGCTTGCTTGATTTTCGGGGACAAAGCCCTGGGGTTATCCTCTGAGGCGGAAACGCAGATGTCCCGCATTATGAAACATTTTAACGAAGAATCAAGTTCTTTTTAGTTCTTGACGGAATGGGGGCCTGCTGGTAGGAAGGATAGATTTTTCAGGAAGTTGGCAATGAAATATGAACGGCTGCGCAAGGAAATGGTGCAATGCCAACTGGCGGCAAGAGGCATTTCCGACCCTCGCGTGCTGAGCGCCATGGCGGTTGTGCCAAGGCACCTGTTCGTCAGCGAAGCCCTGCGAGATCAAGCCTATAGCAATTATCCTTTGCCCATCGGTGATCAGCAAACCATTTCCCAGCCTCTGATCGTGGCCACCATGAGTCAAGCCTTGGCGCTCTCCCCCGAAGCGCGGGTTCTGGAACTGGGAACGGGCTCGGGATACCAGGCCGCCATTCTGGCCCAATTCGCCTACCGCGTCTATACCATCGAGCGCCTCTACAGCCTCTACCGCCGCGCCCGCCAGCTATTCGACGCATTGCGCTACTTCAACATCGTGGCCCGCTATGCCGACGGCAGCAGCGGCTGGCCCGCCGAAGGGCCGTTTGATGGGATCATCGTCACTGCCGGCGCCCCGGAGATCCCCCGGGTACTCTTGGATCAACTGGCGCCCGAGGGACGCTTGGTGCTGCCGGTGGGCGA
Organism: uncultured delta proteobacterium; assembly: GCA_963713755.1. Lineage (GTDB taxonomy): Bacteria > Desulfobacterota > Desulfobacteria > Desulfobacterales > CAVQMW01 > CAVQMW01. The sequence continues at coordinate 259,414 of CAVQMW010000001.1, forward strand.
CGCCCAAACCCAGACGCTGGTTCGGATTCAGCGCACCCCCCAAGGATTTGAGAAGACCTCCTTGGGCGATTGCCGCTTCGTGAAATTGGTGGGCGAGCATGGCTGGAAGGAATAGTTGGTGCTAAAACGCCTGTATGACTGGATCATTCAATGGGCTCAAACCCCTTATGGAACCTGGGCCCTCTTCTTGTTGGCCTTTGCCGAATCATCATTTTTTCCGATTCCCCCGGATGTATTGCTCATCGCCTTGGCCGTGGCCAACCCGCGGCGAGGGTACCAGTTTGCCCTGATCTGCACCCTGGGGTCCGTACTGGGAGGGATTTGCGGCTACCTCATCGGCTGGCAGTTTATGGCCGGTATCGGGGATCGGATTGTGGAGCTCTATGGACTGAGCGCCAAAATGGATTATATTTCTGAACTATACCAGCGCTATGATGCCTGGGCTGTCGGAATTGCCGGATTTACGCCCATCCCCTACAAGGTCTTTACCATCACCGCCGGGGCGTTCAAGATCAACTTTGCCGTTTTCCTGCTGGCCTCGCTGATCTCCCGAGCGGCGCGTTTTTTTCTAATCGGTGCGCTTTTCTATCTGTTCGGGCCCAGAATCCAGCGCTTTATCGACCGCTATTTCAATCTGCTTGCGGTGGCCTTTACCGTGCTGCTGATCGCCGGCTTCATTCTGATCAAGTACCTGATTTAGATTCGTTTCAGGAGATGTGGGGCTCCGACGATTGGGGCTCTCCTGGGGCGGCATATTTTTCTCTTAATTTCAGATCCACCAGACCAGGCACCATTCCCTCTACATTACCCCCAAACTGGGCCGCCTCCTTGATGATGGAGGAACTTGTAAAGATCCAGCGCAGGCCGGTCATCAGAAAGACCGTCTGAATATCCCGCTCCAGCCGGCGATTCATCAACGCCATCTGAAATTCGTACTCAAAATCCGATACCGCGCGCATCCCCCGCAGGATGGCACAAGCTCCTTTTTGGCGGGCATAATCAACCAGAAGCCCGCCAAAGGTGTCGATCTCCGTCCGGGGGAGATCCTGCAGGGAATCAGCCAAGAGTTCCCGGCGCTCTTGAACGGTAAAAAGTCCCTTTTTTTCCGGATTATGCAAAATGGCGACAATCACCCGGTCAAACAGGGTCAGCCCCCTTTCCAGGATATCCAGATGGCCATTGGTGACAGGATCGAACGAGCCGGGGTAGATTGCAATTTTTTCCATATTCTATCCACTCGAAACTGGGGTCACGGAAATCAGGCGCCTCTTCCAGGTTCCCGGCGTCTATAGCATGTAAGCCAAAAACGCGACAAGGGCTTTCCCGTAACGGCGTTGATCCACCTGCCGGTAGGGCAACTCCGCCAGATCCAGAGCTTCATGGGCACCGTGTTCCACAACCACTCGGGCGCCGGCATCCAGAACCCCCGCGGAGACAAGATGTCGCAATGTCACACCAACCCATCCTCCCTCGTAAGGGGGATCCATAAACACCAGGTTGAAGATTTCCGGCCAGCCCTTTAAGCAGTCCAAATTGTGGGCGATGTTCCAGCGCAGCAACGTGGCCCGGCTGGTCAACTCCAAGGCTTCTATATTTTTACGGGTGATTGCCAGGGCTTGAGGGTGGCAGTCCAGCAAGAGGGCGGATATCGCTCCCCGGCTGAGGGCCTCCAGGCCCAGGGCCCCGGTTCCGGTGTAGAGGTCCAGGACTCGGGTGGGGACATCCAGGGGCCCAAGGATGTTGAACATCGCTTCGCGCACCCGGTCCGCCGTGGGCCGAATGGTGTTGTCGCGGGGGGCCAGGAGCCGTCGACCGCGATGGGTGCCCGCTACGATGCGCATGGTATCGAATCGATCTATTTGGGCAGCATGCGCCGCAGTTCGGCCGTGGCCAGCCCCATGGTCTTCGCGGCTGCGCCAAGATCCTGATCGTGTTCGGCAATCTTATGGCGGATAAAGGTGTGTTCAAAAGCCAGCCGCGCCTCCGCCAGACGGGTCACGCGCAACAGGGGCGTCAAGCTCGTTTCGGCAGGCGGCGCGCTTGCGCCCGGATTGTAGGGCGCCGGGATATGATCCACCCCGATCTCATCTTCCTCCACCATGATGGTCAGCCGCTCCACCAAATTCTTCAACTCCCGGACATTGCCCGGCCAGGCGTAGCGGCCCAACAGATCCAGGGCTTCCGGAGCGATGCGCTTTCGTTTTTGGCGATCTTGAACTGCGGCGGCCTTGAGAAAGGATTCCACCAGCACCGGGATATCCTCCATGCGCTCCCTTAAGGGCGGCACATCGATGGGAATTACATTGAGCCGATAGTAGAGATCCTCACGAAAATTGCCATTCTCGATTTCGCGTTCCAAGTCTTTGTTGGAAGAGGCGATCACGCGAAAGTTTGCGGTCAAGGTCCGGCCGCTGCCCCCGCGGTTAAACTGGCCTTCCTGAAGTACGCGCAGCAATTTGGCCTGGGTGGCCAAGCCCATATCCCCGACTTCGTCCAGAAAAAGGGTGCCCTGGTCGGCCACTTCGAATTTCCCCCGTTTACGGGCGGCCGCCGTATCAAAGGCGCCTTTCTCATGCCCAAAAAGTTCGTTTTCCAGCAGATCATCGGCCATGGTCGCGCAATTGACGGTAATCAGGGGCTGTTCGGCCCGTCCGCTGAGTTGATGGATGGTTCGCGCCACCAACTCCTTGCCCACCCCATTCTCCCCGCTGACCATAATCCAGGCATCAGTGGGCGCAGCCACGGCAATCTGTTTTTTTAGGGCCTCAATAGGCGGGCTGTGGCCATTGATGGAGTGCTTTTCGATGGTCTTTTTCCGTAAAAACCGATTTTCCTCCTCCAGCCGCTTGAAATTGAGGGCATTGTTGATTCCCACAATCACCTTCTCAATGGAGAGCGGCTTTTCGATAAAATCAAAGGCTCCCAACTTGATGGCCTTTACCGCCGTCTCGATGGTGCCATGGCCTGTGATGATGATCACCGGTAAAAAGGGGTAAGCTTTTTTGATTTCTTTGAGTGTTTCAATGCCATCCATTCCCGGCATCCAGATATCCAGCAGCACCAGATCCGGAGATTCGCGGTCGATCACCTGGAGCGCTTCGTACCCATTAGAAGCGGAAAAGATCTCATAGCCTTCGTCCCCCAACAGCCCCCCCAGGGACTGGATGATGGTGGGCTCGTCATCCACGATCAGAATTGAAGGAAACATCGAACGCTGCTCCTAGCCTTGGTTCATCAAATAGATGAACCCTCAAATTTCTTGTATTTTGGACAGAAGATTTTGGATAGGGCGCTACACCGGCAACTCGATCACAAACTTCGCCCCCCGGGGCAGATTGTCTTGAACCCGAATCATGCCGTTGTGGTCGGAAACAATGGAACTCACAATGGTCAACCCCAGCCCCATACCCCCTTTTTTGGTCGAAAAATTGGGCTCGAACAGGCGCGTTTTATCTTCATCGCTAATCCCGGGCCCATCGTCCATTACTTCGAGGCGGACCATATTCAATATGGGATCATGGGTCAAGGAAATGGAAATGGCCCCTTGGGCTTTGAGGGCGGCCACCCCGTTTTCGATGAGATTGATCATGGCCTGCTTCATCTGCTGCCGATCCAGATTCATCACCGGAATATTTTCACCGATCTCGATGTCGAATGTGACCTGGGGGTGGGCTTCCCGATAGAGCGCCACGGCTTCACGGACGATCTCCGGCAGCTCATTGGGCGTGGGGTCAGCAGAGGGAAATCGCGCAAATGTTGAAAACTCGTTGACCAAATTGCGAATTAATTCCACCTGATCGATGATCATTTGGGTGCACTCATCAAAAACCGGCTCCTCAAGTTGCGCCGAATACTTACGTTTCAACCTTTGGGCGGAGAGCGTGATGGGGGTCAGGGGATTTTTGACCTCATGGGCGATGCGCCGGGCCACTTCCCGCCAGGCGGCCATCCGCTGAGCTTTTTCCAGTTCGGTAAGATCGTCGAATACAACCACCATGCCGATCTGCCGGTCATTTTCGTCCTTTAAGGCATTGATATGCATCAGAAAGCTGCGTGGAGTCCCGGCAATGGTGGCTTTGAGGGTCATCCGCACGGCATTGCCCGAGGAACCCTCCAGTTCCTCCAGCACCTCCTGGGCCATGGTCAGATAACGGCCTTGGAGAAGCCGCTGGAAATTTTGACCCATGACAGCTTCGGCATTTAAATGGAGCATATCGGCAGCAGATGTGTTGATGGTGGTTACAAACCCGCCGGCGTCAATGGTGATAACCCCCGCGGATACATTCTGCAAAACGATCTCCATGTACTGCCGGCGGGCTTCGATCTCAATATTTTGCTCCCGCAGCTTCTGGGATGAGAGTTCCAACTGTTCCCGGCCCATTCGCAGATCTCTGGTCATCCGGTTGAAGGAATCCACCAACCGTCCGATCTCATCGTCCCCGGCCACGGCAATCTCAAACCCCAGATCGCCTTCGGCGACCCGCACGGTTCCCTCCGCCAGAGATTGGATTGGAATACTGATGGACTTGGCCAGTTGAAATCCAAACCAGATGGCGCAGAAAACCACTAGCAAGGCCACCACGGTGAGGGTCATGTAGTAGGTGGTCTTAATAGGCGCTTTGACCAGCTTGATCTGCTGGTACTCTTCAAATCCCGTGGTGATGGAATCCATGTTGGCCAGCAGCTCGGCGGGCAAAATAGTTGTGACCACAATAAACGCCGGCGGGTCTTCCTTACCATTTTCGGGGGGCACCGCACCGATGGTGCGATACAACTCACCGATCCTGTGGGGCATGGTCAGAGAGCGCACCTCACCGTTGACCAATTGACGCTGAAAGTTCTCCCGGGGAACCGGGGCGATATCAGGTTGGAGAGTATCATCCAGAGCCATTTTAAGCCGGTTGGCGTTCCCGTCGTAAATCTCCAACCCGTCGAGATGAAAGGCCCGCTGAACCACCTTGAGGTAGTTTTCCAGTGAGGTTTGATTCCCTGAAGACAAATAATCCTTGGTTCGAACCTGATAGGCCACCCGATCCAGGAAAAATTTATTATTGACTTCAAGGTGGCCATAAAATTGTTGTCCGACCTTGAGGGAGTTTTCCAGGGCTTGCTCCACCGGCACATTAAACCAGAATTCGATACTGGTGGTGATAAAACCGATGGCGAATATAAAGAGCACCGTGGCGGGTAACAGAGTCAAGGTGATAAACGCAGCGACCAGGCGTGTGCGCAGCTTTGAACCCATCACCTTTCGCTTGCGCTCATAGAGCAGTTTTACCAGATTGCGAAACACCAAAAAGGTGAGCAACAAAAGCAACAACAAATTGATGTTGGTCAAAATGAACATCAAAATGGTGCTGGAGACGGGGATATCTCCGCCAAAATTGATGCTGCGCTGCTCGACATAGGTCAATAGCGCAAAGGCAATGGCAACGACGATAATGGCGACATACTCGCGCTTGCGCCGCCGCCGATCGTTCTCCATCAGAGAAATCTGCTTTTTGAAAAAGGCCGTGTCACCCATGACCAATGGTAATATTCAGAGTATTGGAAATCTGGAAATAATGGGACTTAAAGAAAACAGGGAGAGATTTAGACCGGCATGAGTGATTAATCTTTAATAAATAAAATCAATGGTATACCAATCCGTCTCAAAATCCCAAAGCGATATAAAAAAGAGTACATAGTGTAAATGCAGGGGAAGTGTTAACTTGCTGAGCTGGGCCTTGGTGCGAACTTGATATTGGCGGCCTTTTTCTAACTGGCCCAACGCGGTGATTTTCAGGTTGTCGATATCGGTCATCAGCTTCCGGGCTTCGGCAAACGTTTTGACCGCATGCTGTTTGCCGCCTTCCCAGGAACGCGCCACCACAAACTCTTTTTTTAAGTTATCATATTTAATTTCGTGCACAACCTTCAAGGCGGTGATCTTCTTATCCAACCAGAACGCACGCACCCGGTGAAGACTGAGAAAAAAAGAAAATGTCGTGGGCACGCCGCTAAGGATGGCCGATTTCATTTTCTCGCGAAAGGCGCCGTCCACATTGAGGTAAACCAGCAGATCATCACGAGTGTTGGTAATGACGATATTGGTCAGCCGCGCCTCCTGGCCCAGTGCCGGCAAGGGCAGCAGCGCCAAACAGATCACGATTGCGGTCAAACGAGCCATATCTTTGATCCATAGCTGCTTAACATAGGGATCTAACGATATAAAATGATGGAATCCCGGTGTTTTAGGTGGGCAAATTATTATCCAATGGGGCTTGAAATGGCAAGGGGATTCAGCGGTGTGCAGCTCGTAGGTTCGGGATTCCGGGGCGCGCGAAGGGTGATGGTTTTCCAGGCATCTTGTCGTCTGAAAAATTCTTTCAAGAACGCATGGTGGAATTCATGGCCCGCTTTGTGCGTGACCACATGGCCTAAAATCGGCATTCCCAAGAGGGAAAAGTCCCCCAGACAATCGAGGATTTTATGGCGCACAAATTCATCCTGGAAACGCAACCCGCCCTGGTTGACGACGCGACTGCGGTCCACCACCACCACGTTTTCCAAAGAACATCCGCGCCCCAGCCCAAAGCGTTTAAGTTGCTCATATTCGTGGAGAAACCCGAAGGTACGCGCACCACAAATTTCCGCTTCGAAGGCCGCTTCATCCACCTCAAAGGTGCGGGTTTGATACCCGATCAGGGGGTGGTCGAACTCAATGGCACAGGTGATTTTGTAGCTGGAGGCGGGATAGATAGACACGGATTTGCCGTTGGCTTTCAGAACAATGGGCTCATGGACCTTAAATACACAGCGCAGTCCGCTCTGAACCCTGCGTCCGGCCTGTTTCAGCATCTCGGCAAACCCTTGGCCGCTGCCATCCATAATGGGCATCTCATAGGCATCCAGTTCCACCAGGGCATTGTCTATGGAAAACCCCGCAAAACAGGCCATTAAATGCTCAATGGTGGATACGATACAGCCTTCATGGCCGATCACGGTGGCCATACTGGTATCCACGACGCTGTTGAAATGGGCCGGTATCACCGGTTTTCCCGGCAGATCGTTGCGCGCGAAACGAATCCCATGATTCACGCACGCCGGTTTGATTTTGAGTTGTACCGTACGGCCGGAGTGCACCCCGATGCCTGTACAGGAAATTGGATTATTCAGTGTGTGTTGATGAGCGTACATATGAAATCAAAGGTCCCGCGCGTAGCTTACTTTTGCAACCCGATTAGCGACGGATCAATCCCCGTCCTTGGGCGAAAAACCGGTTTTTTTGGTATTACCTTGAGCAAAGGTTAATTTGCAACCCTAAATTGGAAACGTATCTGAAATGAAGCACAGCCAAAATCTGATTTACTAGAAAAAGATTGTGAGTCCAATTGGGTTTTGATAAGAATGGCTGGATAGCTCAATGAGGTAAATTGGCGGAAACTGTTTTTCAATTCTTTAAGGAGAGACATTGCTGGCCCATATCATCAGCGGCGCGGTGATCGGTGTGGAAGCCCACGCAGTGGAGGTAGAGATCGATATCTCTCCCGGTCTGCCGGTATACACCACGGTCGGCCTACCGGAAACCGCGGTCAAAGAGAGCCGCGAACGGGTGAAAGCGGCGATCAAGAATGCCGGCTACCCCTTTCCGGATGACCGAATTACAGTCAATCTTGCCCCGGCGGATATCAAAAAGGAGGGGACCGGATTTGACCTGCCCATCGCTCTGGGAATTCTGGCGGCCCAGGGGGTTATTTCACGGCAGGCCCTGGCATCCTGCTTGGTGGCCGGTGAACTCTCCCTGGATGGGCGGGTCAAGGCCATCCGCGGAGCATTGCCCCTGGCGCTGGGCGCCAGAGATCTCGCCCTGGAACGCATCTTTCTGCCCGCGGTCAATGCCCCGGAAGCCGCCGTAGTGCAGGGGGCAACCGTTTATGGGATTCGTCATCTATCTGATATTGTTAGCTTTTTTCAGGATACCCTGACCCTAGAGCCCCAGCATGTGGATCGAGAAAAAATCTTTCAGCCCGCAGATCAGCAAGGCATGGATTTTACTGAAATCAAAGGCCAGGAACATGCCAAACGGGCCATGGAAATTGCCGCCGCCGGGGGGCACAATCTGTTGATGGTGGGACCGCCGGGATCGGGAAAAACCATGCTGGCCCGCCGGCTGGCAACTATTATGCCGCCCCTGACCTTTGAAGAAGCCGTGGAAACCACCAAAATATACAGTGTGGCCGGCATGCTGCCTCCCAAACAAGCCCTGGTACCCCAACGCCCCTTTCGAAGCCCCCACCACACCATTTCCGATGCCGGACTGATCGGCGGCGGCCACCATCCCCGCCCCGGCGAGGTGAGCCTGGCCCACCACGGGGTACTCTTCCTAGATGAATTGCCGGAATACAAAAAGCATGTTCTTGAGGTATTGCGCCAGCCCTTGGAAGGCGGAGAGGTGACCATCTCCCGGGCGGCCTCGGCCGTCACCTTTCCCGCCGAGTTCATGCTGGTGGCGGCCATGAACCCCTGTCCCTGCGGCTATTTCAACGATCCCCAGCACCGTTGCCGCTGCGCCCCCCGTCAGATCCAGCTCTATCGCGGCCGCATCTCCGGCCCTCTGCTGGATCGAATCGATCTGCATGTCGAAGTCCCCGCCGTCCCCTACCGGGAGTTGACCCAAGGCCGCAATGGCGAGCCCTCCGGAACGATTCAGGCTCGGGTGACCCAGGCCCGCTCCCTGCAGATCCGCCGGTTTCAAACCCAGCCGATTTTGTGCAATGCGCAAATGAATGCCCGTCACATTAAGCGTCATTGTCCTCTAGATCGCCAGGGGCAAACCCTGCTGGAAAAGGCCATCCAGCGACTGGGGCTCTCGGCCCGGGCCTTTCATCGTGTCCTGAAAATCGCCCGCACCATTGCCGACCTGGGCGACTGCACCGCAATCGATACATCTCACATCGCCGAGGCCATCCAGTATCGCAGCCTGGACCGCGGCCTGCCCCCGGCTTGATGGGCCCGGGGAGGCACATTTCCCTCGGCTCGCACCCGCTTAAACGATAATTGACAATTGTAGGTTAAAATGAAATTTTGTACCCAGTGCGCCCAACCCCTCTCTCGGGGAATTCCCTCAGGGGATGATCACCCACGTTGGTATTGCCCCAGTTGCGGCACCATTCATTACCAAAACCCCAAAATGGTGGTGGGCTGCATCCCCGAATGGGAAGACCGGATCCTCTTCTGCCGCCGGGCCATCGAACCCCGTATCGATCTCTGGACTTTGCCTGCCGGGTTCATGGAAAACCGTGAAACCACGGGCCAGGGCGCCCAACGGGAGCTGTGGGAAGAGGCCGGTGCCCGCATGGCCCATCTCGAGCCCTTTGCCCTGTTTGACCTGCCCTTTATCAGCCAGATCTATCTCTTTTTCCGCGGTCCGCTGGCATCCGCGGAGATGGAAGCCGGCCCCGAAAGCCGGGAGGTCAAGCTTATGACGCCGGCGGAGATTCCCTGGAAAGCCATCGCCTTTCCGGTAGTCAAAGCGGCGCTAACGCTCTATCTGGCGGACCTCAAATTGGGTGAATTTACGTTTCACACCGGCGTGATCGACGAACGCATCTAAACGGATTGTGTTTATTCATACCGGCGGCCTGTTCGGGCTCTTTCCCAAGGCCGCGGAACTGGCGCCCCTGCTGTAGGGAGCTCCGGATTAATTCCAGGGGGAAAAAGATGCCCCAACGGTTAGTGGGTAAGAATCTTACTGATGAACTGGGCGGCGCGGTCGGTCTGGGGGTTGTCAAAAAAATCGTGGGGCTTTCCGGTCTCCACCAGGCTGCCCTCGTCCATAAAAATGACCCGGTGAGCCACCTGTCGCGCAAAACCCATTTCGTGGGTCACCACGCACATAGTCATCCCTTCGCTGGCCAATTTGACCATCACATCCAGCACCTCACCGATCATCTCGGGGTCCAGGGCGCTGGTCGGCTCATCAAAGAGCATGATTTTGGGGGCCATGGCCAGCCCCCGGGCAATGGCCACCCGCTGCTGCTGACCCCCGGAAAGCTGGGCCGGAAAGGCGTCGGCCTTGTCCGCCAACCCCACCCGGGCCAGCTTCTCTTTACCCAAGGTCTGGGCCTCGGCACGCTTGATCTTACGTACATTGATGGGCGCCAGGGTGACATTCTGCAGGGCCGTCATGTGGGGATAGAGGTGAAACTGCTGAAACACGAAGCCAATTTCCGCCCGCAAACGGGTTAAATTGGTGGTGTGATCGTGCAGAGGCATGCCATCCACGAACAGCTCCCCGTTCTGAAACTTTTCCAGGCGATTGATGCAGCGAATCAGAGTGGATTTACCTGAGCCGCTCGGCCCGCACACCACCACCACCTCGCCGGCGGCGACATCCAGATTGATATCCTTCAAAACATGCAGTTTGCCGAACCATTTATTGACGCCGCTGAATCGGATCATCTTTTTTTCTCAAATTTCAGTAATGAGGACTACAGGCGCACCTGCTGCACCGCCATCTTGCTTTCCAGCCGGTTGGAAAGCCGGATCAGGGGATAAGAGATGGCAAAATAGAGAATCCCCACCAGGGAAAACACCATCAGCCCTTCAGGAATTCGGACCACCGTCACCCACCCCACCCGGGTCAGTTCCACCACCCCGATCACCGAGACCACGGACGAATCCTTGATTAGCAGGACATACTGGCCTACGAGGGGCGGCAGAATGGTTTGCAGGCTCTGGGGAAGGATCACGAAGCGCAGCTGCTGAAAGAGCGAGAGCCCTGAGGATTGGGCCGCCTCCCACTGGCCCCGGGGCACCGCTTTGATCCCCCCTGCCACGATTTCGCAAATAAACGCCGTCCCCAAAATGGTCAGCGAGAGAACGGCCGCCGGGAAGGCTTCCAGTTGAATCCCCCACTCCGGCAGAATAAAGAATACAATGAAAATCTGCACCACAAAAGGGGTTCCCCGAATGACCGCCACATAGGCCCCGATGAGTCCCGTGACCCACCGGTTGCCCGAGGCGCGCAAGATGCCCAGCAGCAACCCGCAAAGGGTTCCCAGGACCAGACTGATGCCCGATACGGCCACGGTCATCCAGAGCCCTTTGAGAAAAAAGGGCAGGATCTCCACCAACCGTTGGAAGTAAAAAAGCATCATGGCTAATAGGCCTCCCTGAATATCAACCGTTTCTGGGACCAGTCGGCCAAGGATTTGAGCACGAAGTAGATGCAAAGGTAGAAGAAGGCCACCGTAAAAAAGGCTTCGGTGGGCATGAAACGCTCGGAGGTGAGAGTTTGGCCGCAGCGGGTCAACTCCATCACCGAGATCAAGGAGAGCAGGGCCGAGTCCTTGACCAGAACGATGGCCTGGCCCAGCAGGGGCGGTATAGTCACGCCCAGGGCCTGGGGCAGAACAATGAAGCGCATGCGTTGGAAGTAGCTGAGTCCCGAGGACATGCCAGCCTCAATCTGCCCGTTGGGTACCGAAGTAATGCCCGCGCGCACAATTTCGGCAATGTAGGCGCCGCTGTTGAGCATCAGCGCCAAAATGCCGGTCTGAAGTTCGGGAATGCGCAGTCCCAGGGTGGGTAGCCCGAAGTAGAAAAAGTAAATCTGAACCAGCAGGGGGGTAGAGCGTATGGATTCAATGTAGGCGATGGCCAGTCCGCGGACCAGCTTCCAGGGCGAGAGCCGCCCGGCGCAGGCGACGATCCCGGCGATCAGGGCCAGGAAAATCGAAACGATGGAGATCAGAAAGGTATTGCGCAGCCCTTCCAGAAAAAAGGGCATATACTCCCAGATCACCCTGAAATTAAAACCTTCCAGCATCCCGCATCCTCTGGCCCGATGGCGCGGGAAACCGGCATTGGGTTTCCCGCGGCACCATCCGCCATGGGGTGTCAACTAGCTTGAAAAAGGCCTAGTGATCCTTTTTCCACTCCGTGGATTCCATCCAGTACTGGATATTCTTGTCATAGGAGCCGTCGCTGCGGGCAAACTTGAAGAAGAGATTGATCCACTGCCACAGGTTGACCGATTCATGGCGCACGGCAAAAGCCAGGGGATCTTTGCCTTGCCCCAGGCGCTCATCCAGTACCCGCACCGAATCGGGCGGGAAATCGGGCAGTACCGTCAGCACCGCCAAGTCGTCGTTGACCCCCGCGTCCACATGGCCGGCCAACAGCGCCTGGACGATCATCCGGCCGCCCCCCTTGTAGGTCTTGATCTTGGCCTTGGGGAGGTATTTCTTGGCAATGGTTTCGCCCGTGGAACCCAGCAGCACCCCCACGGTAATCTCCTCTTTGTTGACATCCTCCGGTTTTTGGTAGGCCGCCGCGGTGGTGGTAAAGACACAGGGTTGGACATAGTACCAGGGATCGCAGAAGCTGATTTTCAGGTGGCGCTTGAGGGTGGGGGTCATATCCGCTGCCAAAATATCCGCTTTTCCGGAGAGCAGGGCCGGAATCAGGCCATCCCAGTCAAAGTCCAGTATCTTCAGTTTGACCCCCATGCGGTCGGCCATGTCTTTGGCAAAATCCACCATGGATCCGGTGTGTTCGCCGTTTTTATCCACAAAGGCATAGGGGGCTGCACCGGATTGAACCGCCACGCGCAGCTCTCCGCGCTGAACGATCTCGGTGAGGGTGTTGGCCAGGGCGCTCCCAGCCGTGACCACCATCACTGCGAGCCAAATCGCCAAAATCCGTCTTTTCATTATTTCCTCCTTGGATTGGGTGGTTATCGCGGCCGTGGGCCGCATTTATGATAGGGTTTGCTCTTCTTCCTGGATTACGATCCCCCGGACGCGCAATGCGTCGATAAACGGACCGTAGGGGATGTGCCGCATGGGGGAGAGCACCCCGGTGTCCGGGATGATGCCGCTGGCGATCATTTGCGCGGCGATGCTGGCCGGATAGCCCACGCTTTGGGCCATGGCCAACAGCCCAGTCTCAAGGTCCCTTTCCACCAGCAACCGGCTGGTGAGCCGCACCTCGCGGCCATCCCGGCGCCCCTCAAACCGGTTGAGCATGACCACCAGATCCTTTTCATGGCATTGATACTGGATTTGGGGGCCCACCAGCTTGTCCACCAACTCATAAGGCGACACCGGCCCCTTGAGGCCCGCCACGGGGGTTTCACTCAAAAATCCCAACTGCTTCAGGGGCCGCCAGAAATCACTCCAACCGGGCCAGCGCAGGGAGTAGCGCCCGGTTTCCCGAATGGTTTCGGTCACCCCTAGAGCGTCCGTGAAAAAGACTGCATCTCCATTGGGAATGGCTTCCAAGGCGCCCAGGCCGGGAAACTCCACCTGGTGAACATAGGCCGAGTCGTGTTGGCGATCCCCGGGAATTTCCAGCAGCTCTCCGTCCCGGATCATGCGGCTGTCCCGTTTGGTGGAGGCCAACACCCCTTCAAATACCCAGGACACCTTGTAGTTGAGGGGATTGTCACAGGCCGACCGCTCGGGGATTCCGCCACAATAGGAGTTGATCCGGTGCAGTTCGTCAAAGCGTCGCGCGGCTTCGCCGTAAAGGACCAGATCGATTCCGGGGTCCAGGCCGCATTCGGGCAGGATCGCCACCCCGGCGGCCATGGCCGACTGGTGCAGATGGGCAATGGGATAGGCATAGTTGGTATTGACCACGCCGACCCCGGTGCGGATGGCCGCTTGGCAGACGGGCTCCATAAACTGTCGGGGCAGCAGGTCGACCACCGCGTCGGCTTCATGAAAGAGCCGGTCGAGGGCGTCTCCCTGGGTAACGTCCAATGGGACCTCGCGCACCTTGGCCATGTCCAGAAATTGGGCGATGGCGCGAATCCCTTTAAAATCTAGATCGGCGCACATCACCTCTTGCACCGCATTGCTCCGGGCCAGATCCAATACCGCGGTCCTGCCCTGAATTCCGGAACCGCCCAAAACCAATATTTTCAAAGGCTAAACCCTTTTGGGATGCCGGGAATCAGAAACCTGCGCGACTTTAAATCGCGCCCGCACTGTCCCGGCCCCTTGCGCTGTGAGTGGGATCGATTGAAGCTCTGGTGCGAGATACGGATCAAGACAGCCCCTGCGTGGCCGAAAATTCGCCGTCTAAACCCTGGGGCTGAACATCCTGTTATGGTCCCTAAATGTCAATTATTTTTTCAATGGTGAGGCAGGATCCGGCGGGTGATAAAATCCGCCATCAGCTCCAGCACACCCTCGGGTTGTTCAAGATGGGGCACGTGGCCGCATTGGGCCACCATCCGCGTTTCGGCGTCGCCCCGCACCCCGGCGCTGATTTTTGCCGCTTGCAGCGCATCGCCGTAAGGGTCATCAGTGCCCTGAATCGCCAATACCGGGCAATCCACAGCGGGCAGCAGGTACTCCAAACTCCAGGATTGGAACCAACCGGCCAGCCAGGTGCGGGCCCAAGCCTGAAATATCCCATCGGTTTTGGCGCCATGGTATTTTTTCAGACCATCCAGTAGGCCTTTTTCATAGGCCGCCACAGCCGAGCGGATGCCATGCAATGTTATTTTGTCTACGCAAACATGGGCGGCTTCGGTAATGACGCCCATCAGGTAGCGGGGATTCTCGGCTGCATGAATCAAGCCGATACTCCCGCCATCGGAATGGCCGACGAGAATCAAGGGCCGCCCCGGGATAAGGTGCGCAATCACCTGGGGCAGCTCGTTGAGTCCGTACTCGTGAAGGTAGTGAAGAGTGCGCCGGGCGGTCAGGGGGGAGGAGAGACCGTATCCCTGGCGGTCGTAAAGCAGCCCTGGACAGCCGAGACGATCACATAAACGGGCCGGAAAGCCATGCCACATCGCCATGCAGCCCAGCCCCTCGTGCAAAAAAACCAGAGTCGGCAGCCCCTCGTCACCGGCAATGGTCCGATAGGCAATGGATCGCTTAGGACCAAGCGCTAAGTAATTGATATCAGAAACGCTGTCTCCCATAAGATTTCCATGCAGCAAGTTGCCCCGATGCCAATTGAGGCCTTTATTTTATTCGGTCGATTACCCGTGCGTTTCGCTGTCTATGGCTATTATACTTGCTTTGGCCCTACGGATAAATGCTGCGTTGCTGGATCGCATATTGCTCTGACATTTTTCCACTGCTAAAAGTAACACAATTTTACGTTTGAAAGAGAGGATTCATGGCCCAGGAAAAACACATTCTAACGATGTTGGTGGAAAATGAGCCTGGGGTGACGGCCCGGGTGTCCGGCCTTTTTGCCGGGCGAGGCTACAATATCGAAAGCTTTTGCGGCGCCCCCACCGTGGATCCGGAAATTTCCCGCATCACCATCACCACCTTGGCGGCCGAAGAGCAGTTGGAACAGATTATGAAGCAGATTCGACGGCTGATCAACGTGATCAAATTGCGGGACATGACCAGCGAGAAGGCCGTCAAGCGGGAGATGGCCCTGATATGCGTCCGAGCGCCCCGGGGCGAGCGCACCGAAATTCTGCGTATCGTAGAGATTTTCCGAGGCCGAATCGTGGACACGGGTTCGGAGCATTTCATCTTCGAGGTCACCGGCCGCGAAGAAAAAATCGATGCCTTGATCGATCTGC
This sequence comes from uncultured delta proteobacterium, assembly GCA_963713755.1. Taxonomy (GTDB): domain Bacteria; phylum Desulfobacterota; class Desulfobacteria; order Desulfobacterales; family CAVQMW01; genus CAVQMW01. The sequence goes on from CAVQMW010000001.1 coordinate 274,961, forward strand.
TGGAACCTTTTGGCATCGAAAAAATCGCCCGCTCAGGCACCTTGGCCCTCTACCGCGAACCCCATTGAGTTTCGTCCTTCCGGAAATAGAGCACTACGCTCTTGCCCATCAGCGGATTTAAGAGCTGCTCCAAACCGCGAATGAGGATGGGCCGGGCCATAAGGTTCCAAACCAGAAAGCGATGGTAAAGGCGCACCAGGAGCTGATCCGGCTGATCCAGACCCAGCCCGCATTTGAGCCACCAGAACGGGGCGTGCAGGGCATGGGCGTAATGGCGGGCAAAACAGCGGCCGCCGGCAGCTTCAATGCGCGCCGCCAGCCTGCGGCCGCGATAAATCCGGATATGCCCGCCGGCCTCGCTGCGGTAAGCCTTGGAAAACCGCCAGCAGACCTTCTCCGGCCAGCGGCGGGGAACACTAACCGCCAGCACGCCCCCGGGTCGCAGCACCCGTAAAATCTCCGCAATGGCCCGGCAATCGTCAGGAATATGCTCCAACACCTCGGAACAGATCACCCCGTCAAAATGGTGGTCGGCAAAGGGCAGCCGAGTAATGTCCGCCACCGCAAGATTCCAGCACCCGCCCCCATGCTCCCCAAGATTTCGGTGCAATTCCATCCGCTGCCGGGCTTGGATCAAGTCCTCATGGCAGCGATCCACGCCGCTGACGGCCACCCGGGGCCATTGATAGGCTACCGCCATGTGGCGGCCCGATCCGCAGCCCACATCCAGAATACGCTGCCCGGGGCGCGGACCCAGGCGTCGAAAATCAATGGTCCGCACCCAGCACCTCCCGGTAAACCGCCACGGTTCGGACCGCAGCCTCGGTCCAGGTGAAATTGGTCGAAACCCGCTGCCGCCCCAAAGCGCCCAGGTGAGCCGCCTTGCGACGATTTTGAAACAGCTCGCCAATGGCGGCGGCCAGGGCCGGCGCATCCCCCGCGGGCACCAGCAGGCCGGCGTCGCCCACCACTTCGGGCAGGGCGCCCCCGGTGGTGCTGACCACCGGCACCCCGCAGGCCATGGCTTCTCCGGCCGGCAAGCCGAATCCCTCGTAGATGGAGGGCACCACCGCCAGGGTGGCCCGAGCGTACTCTTCAACAAAGGCCTGCTGGCTGATGGGCCCGGTGAAGCGCACCTGGCCGCGGATGCCCAAAGTCTCAATCAACTGGTTCAGCCTGCCGTTTTTACGAGCCGTCCCCACCACCACCAGGCGCACCTGGGGATCTGCCAGGCGGGCCACCGCGCTTAACAGATGCCGCAACCCCTTCAGGGGCACATCGGCGCTGGTGGTGGTTATAATCCGCTTGCGCTCCCGGGGGATTTGAGGGATGGGATGGAAGCGATTCAGGTCAATGCCGTTGGGGATGATGCGAAAGCGCTCCAGGGGAATCCGGAATGCCGCGGCAATGTCCTCCCGGGCGCTGCGGGATACGGTAATGATCCGCCTGAGGGTTCGCGCCACCATCCCCTGCATGGTCAAAAACGAGTGCCAGCGGCGAATTTTCAGTTTGACGCTCAGGGAGCTGGCCGCGCGCTGGGCAATGTCCCGATCGATGGTGATGGGATGGTGGATGGTGGCGGCCAGGGGCAGGCGCCGTCCAATGGCCCAAATTCCGTAGGAGAGACCCTGATTGTCGTGAACCACATCAAAATCCGCTAACCGGCTGCGCAGCCAGACATAGGCCCGCTGGCCAAAGAGAAACGGTTCGGGAAACCCCATCAGGCTCACGCTCAGCCACTCCAGCAAGTTGAGGGGTTGGGCCAGCTCCGCCAAACGCGGCACCCGAAACGGGTCGACGGGATTGTAAAGATCGAGACCCCAGCGGCGGATGAGCCGGACATTGGCGTCCAACTCCGGATCCGGCGGGCCGCTGAGCACGGTGACCCGGTGGCCCAGATCGGTGAGGGCGCGGCTCAGATGCTTCACGTAAACCCCCTGGCCGCCGCAATGGGGATGGCTGCGGTAGCTGAGCAGGCAGATCCGCAAGGGGCGCTCTGGAAGGTGGGCTGACAACCTTGGGGTCATGATGGGCTTGGACACTCGCTGAACAGGGAGAGGTTAACGTTAGACCCGGGCCGCCTGGCCATAGCGTGGGCCGCGGGGGAAATCAAGGGTTGAAAACCGCATAAGTGCTTTCTTTTTCTCTTTTTCCGTTATACTGGAGGGTTACCATTCTCGATGCATACTGAGTAGCACCGGGCAAGCTGCAGGCAAGCCGCCGATGATCGGGAATCCCAACTCCCCCGGCCGCTTGCCGCTGACCCCACTCATCATCCTATCACCCCTAAAACCGAAGGAGGATACCGTGGCTGGGCAGATCACCTATGCAGACAAACCATGGCTGGCACACTACGAAACCGACGTTCCCGAACATGTGGCGTATGACGACCTAACCCTATCGGACTACCTGTCGGCCTCGGCAGAGCGTTTTCCGGACAAAATGGCCCTTAGTTTCCAGGGCTATCAGGTGACCTACCGTCAACTCAACGAAATGGTCAACCGCTTTGCCACGGCTCTGACCCAATTCGGAATCAAACAGGGCGATTCGGTGGCCATCTTGCTGCCTAACCTGATTCCCTGCGTGGCGGCCTTTTACGGTATTTTACGCATCGGCGCCATCGCCGTAATGAACAACCCGCTCTATACCGACCGCGAGTTGAAGCATCAGTTCAATGACGCCGGTGCCAAGGCCCTGGTAACCCTGGATCTGTTGGGCAACCGCATGATTGATTTACGCCCCCAAACCAGCATCAAACAGATTGTGATCACCTCCATCGGCGACTACTTGCCCTTTCCCAAAAGCCTGCTCTTCCCCTTGGTGGGTAAAAAAAAGGGGCTGGCGGCCGACGTGAAGTCGGCGCCGGACCTCTTTCGCTGGAAATCCCTGCTGCAAAGCACCGCCCCCGCGCCGCCCCAGGTGAGCCAAACCCAAAATGAAACCGCTATCTACCAGTACACGGGGGGCACCACGGGTGTCTCCAAAGGGGTGATTTTGACCCACGGTAATCTCTGCCGCAATGTCCAGCAGATCAGCGCCTGGATTCCCGCCATGAAGGATGACGAGATTATGCTCGGCGCATTGCCCTTTTTCCATGTGTTCGGGCTTACGGTTGCCATGAATGTGGCCATTTACCGTGGCTGGGGAAACATTCTGGTTCCCAAGCCCCAGCCCGAACCTCTTTTGGAAGCCATCGCCCGTTACAAACCCACCTTTGCGCCCCTGGTGCCCACCATGTTTATCGGCATGCTCAACCACCCCAAGATAAACAGCGTGGACACGACCTCCATCAAGGCCAGCTTTTCAGGTAGCGCGCCCTTGCCGGTGGAGGTGATCCGGGAATTCGAAGAGAAGACCGGGGCCACCATCATCGAGGGCTTCGGCCTCACCGAATCCTCCCCGGTGACCCACGTCAATCCCTTAAAAGGCCAGCGCAAGGTAGGCTCCATCGGTTTACCCCTGAGCGATACGGAATGCCGGATTGTGGACCTAAGCGATGGGCAAACCGATCTTCCCGCGGGCCAGTCCGGGGAATTGTTGGTTCGCGGCCCCCAGATCATGAAGGGCTATTGGCAGCGTCCCGAGGCCACCGCGGAAACCCTGACCGACGGCTGGCTGCACACCGGCGATATCGCCACCATGGATGAGGAGGGCTATTTCTACATTGTGGACCGCAAAAAGGATATGATCATCTCCGGGGGCTATAATGTCTATCCCCGGGATATCGAGGAGGTCTTCTACGAAAATCCCAAAGTTCAGGAGGCCACCGCCATCGGCGTGCCCCACCCCAAACGGGGTGAGCAGGTCAAGGTCTTTGTGGTCCTGAAAGAGGGTCAGGAGGCGACCCAGGAGGAGTTGATCGATTACTGCAAGGACAAACTGGCCACTTACAAGCTGCCCACCATGATCGAGTTTCGCCAGGAGTTGCCTAAAAGCAATGTGGGAAAAATTTTAAAAAAAGAATTGCGCGCCGAAACGTCCACGACTAAATAGCGCTCCACTGAAAACCCCTCCCCCGGCGGATCGGGGGAGGGGCAGAACAATGTAATATCAATCGGCCCACCCCGGTCCGCTCCCATCCAGGAGAAGGGATAAAGGGTATCGGATCCGACGTTATTTCCCGCCGAAAGCGTCCTCGGAGATATCCACCGCGGCACTGCAGTTGCCGAGAATGGCTGCCATTTTACCCTGGGTGACGGGCAGCAGGGTTTGAATGAAAAACTCGGCACTCTTGATCTGTCCCTCGTAAAAGACCAGATCTTTCTTCTTGGCCTTGCCCGTCATTTTTTCGGCGGCCACAACGGCTCGCCAGAGAAGCATCCAGGCCACGCCCACGTCGCCCACCACATCCATAAACAGACCGGCAAAAGCAAAGGCATTGAGCACCTTGGGGGACATGGCCGTGGCGCCCATGTGCATGCCCACCTCGGCCAATTTGTTGATCGCCTTTTCCGTCTCATCGGCCAGGGGCTTCAGGGTTTCAATCCCCTTGGCGCTGGCTACGGTTTTCTGCATGCGGCCCACCAGATCCATCACCGGCTTGCCCTGGTTCATGCCCAGTTTGCGCCCCAGCAGGTCCATGGCCTGGATGCCGTTGGTGCCCTCGTAAATCATGGTGATCCGGCAGTCCCGCAGCAACTGTTCCTGGGGATACTCTTTAATGAATCCATAGCCACCGTATACCTGTACGCCCATGCTGCACACCTCAAAAGAACGGTCAGTGACATAGCCCTTGGCCACGGGAATCAGTAAATCCACCAACCCTTGATAGGTGGCCTGGGCCTCGGGATCATCCGCGGTGTTATGACGGTCCTGGCAGTAGGCGGTGTAGTAGAGCAGGCTGCGCATGCCCTCTACGTAGCACTTCATGGTCATCAATTGGCGGCGCACATCGGGATGCTGGATGATGGGCACCGCTGGCGCGGTTTTATCCCTCATTTGCAGGAGATTGCGCCCCTGAATCCGTTCGCGGGCGTAGTTCACGGCATTCATGTAAGATGAAGAGGCGCAGGAGAACCCTTGCAGCCCCACCAGCAAGCGGGCTTCATTCATCATCAGGAACATGGCCCGCATCCCCTTGTTGAGCTCACCCAACAGCAGACCGCGGCAAGCGCCTTTGCCGCCCAGGGTCAACGAACAGGTGGAGTTGCCGTGGATGCCCATCTTCTCTTCAATACCGGTACAGACCACATCGTTGAATTCTCCCAGGCTGCCATCGTCGTTGACCCAGTATTTGGGAACGATGAACAGGGATATGCCGTCGGTGCCCGCCGGCGCGCCCTCCACCCGAGCCAACACGGGGTGGATAATGTTGTCCGACAGATCATGCTCCCCGCCGGAAATGAAAATTTTGCTGCCGCTAATGGCGTAAGTCCCGTCGTCATTGGGTATGGCAGTGGTGGTCAGGGCCCCCACGTCGGAACCGGCCTGGGATTCGGTGAGCAGCATGGTGCCGGCCCATTCCCCGGTATACATCTTTTTCAAAAAGAGCTTTTTCTGTTCCGGCGTACCGAAGGTTTCAACCAGTTTGCCTGCCCCATGGGTCAATCCGGCGTACATCATGAAGGAAAAGTTGGCGCCCACCAGATACTCCAGGGCTGCCAATCCCAAGCAGTTGGGCATTCCCTGACCGCCCCACTCCAGATCCTCGGTCATCGCGACCCACTCGCCCTCCTTGAGCAGATCCCAAGGGCGGTGAAAACAGTGGGGCACCGTCACCTTGCCCTGATCCAAATGGCAGCCCTCCTGATCCCCTTCGGACTGAGTGGGCAGGATCTCCTTGACAGCCAGATTGCGGGCCTCTTTGACGATCAGATCCATGGTGCGGCGGTTGAAATCGGTGTAATCGGGGTGTTCGCTGAACTTCTCGACTTCCAGCTGCTCATGGAGCACGAAATCGACATCCCTACGATCGGCAATAACTTGTGCCATGGAAATTTCTCCTTCCCTTGCGGGGTTCATACCTATGGCCAACGAATAGCGCTGGCAGATTCATGGGCGGGTAATTGGGTTCCCATGCGGTTATGGATTTATCATTTAGGCCTGGGGCCGGAATTAGCGTCCTTGGCAGGGTGGATCCCCCCAATGCCCCGCAAAAACAGCGCTGCCAGATCATCGGTAAGCCCCACCAGATCATGCTCCCGACCCGAACGGAGCCAGGTGCTGATGACCTCGTCCAAGGTCCCGATAATCATATGCTTCACCAGGGTGATGTTAAGCTGCCGGCCAATGGCGCCTTCGGCTTGGCCCTGCTTGATGATAGCCATCACCAAATCCTGGTACATTTTGGACATGGCGCGGATTTCCTCTTCAGCAAAGCGGCTATAGCGGCGCATTTCCGCCTGATAAAGACGTGCCATATCGGGATCCTGCTGAAATTCAGTCAAATGGCGGCGGATTAAATTTCTCAATTGTTCCGCTGCGCCGGTGCTCTGGGTCACCGCCTCCCGAAAGCCGTCGAACACCATTTTGGTTTTGTAGGCAAAAAACTGAACCAGGATATCTTCCTTGTTTTTGAAATAAAGATAGATGGTTCCGTCAGCGACACCGGCCTCCCCGGCGATTTGCGAAATGGTGCTTTTAGAATAGCCATGGTGTGCAAAAACCCGCACGGCAGCCTCTAAAATGCGCTGGTACTTGTCGTTGGATTTCGATTTTTGACTGATGGGACTCCCTCCAAAATAACTCAATACACCATATAAATGAATGAATATTCATTCATTATCAACTCCGCAACCCGCCGTCAAGGCTAATCAGCACCTCGGATTTATATATCACGGAACTCTTTGCGCTCTCTGAAAGCGTGATCTCGGTGCTTTCTCGCGCGTTCCGAGGTTTCGAAGGAATGCTGAGATGGCGCCCTTGGGTTTCCTTTTCCGGGAGGGGCGGATTTTAAACCCGCCCCTCCCGGAAAATAATCAACGATAATGAGAATTTAGCCTTACCAGGTGGGACGGATTTTGATATTCCGCTGGCTGAGATAGGATTTGATATCTTGGATGGTGTAGGTTCCATAATGGACCATGGAGGCGATCAGGGCGGCGTCAGCGGCGCCCTCGGTGAGCACCTGGGCCAGATGCCGGGGCCGGCCGGCGCCCCCGGAGGCGATCACCGGAATGTCAACATTTTCGGAGATCAACCGGGTCAGATTGATTTCGTAACCTTCCTGGGTGCCGTCGGCATCGATGGAGTTCAGGCAGATCTCCCCGGCCCCCAGCGCCTGGGCCTGCCGAGCCCAGGTCAGGGCATCCATGTTCATGTGGGTGCGGCCGCCGTTGATCACGATTTCATAGCCCGACTCAATCCCCTCGCGCACCCCCACCTGCTTGACATCCATGCCCAGCACAATGCACTGGTTGCCGAAGGCTTGCGCTCCCTGGGCAATGATGGCGGGATTTTTCACCGCCGCGGAGTTGACACTCACCTTTTCGGCACCGGCCAGAAGCACCCGGCGCATATCTTCCAGGGTGCGAATCCCGCCGCCCACCGAGAAGGGGATGAAAATGGTTTCCGCCACCCGCCGCACTACATCGATCATGATGTCCCGTTTTTCATGGGAGGCGGTGATGTCGTAAAAGACGATTTCGTCGGCCCCGGCTTCGTAATAGTGACGGGCCATCTGCACCGGATCCCCGATGTCTATATTGTTTTTAAATTTGATGCCTTTGGTGGTTTTGCCTTCCCTCACATCGAGGCAGGGGATGATTCGTTTGCTGAGCATGGTCAACGCTCCACTATGCTGGCTCGGGGCATCCTTGACTCCAAGGACACTAGGGCTGCCAGTTGAGAAAATTGGTCAGCAGGCGCAATCCGGGCCGCCCGCTCTTTTCCAGATGAAACTGGGTGGCAACCAGATTGCGGTACCCCACCACAGAGGGGAAGGTGATCCCGTAACGGGTGGTGGCCAGCACATGGGCCTCAGCTTGGGGCCGGGGAAAATAGCTGTGGACAAAGTAGAATTCATCCTGGGGTTCAATCCCCACCAGCAGGGGATGGGGGCAAACCGGCTGGACACGGTTCCAGCCCATTTGGGGAATCTTCAACCGCCGGCCGGCCTCATCCCGCGGGGATCCCTCAAAAGCTTCCACCTCACCTGGCAGCAACCCCAAGCAGTCGGTGTCGTTCTCGGCGCTGTGCCCCATAATGATTTGGGTGCCCAGGCAAATCCCCAGAATGGGCCGGCCGGCCTCAAAGGCCTCGACCAGGGCGCGGTCCAGTCCGGCGGCGCGCAGGCTGGCCATGGCGGCACCTGCCGCTCCCACCCCGGGAAAAATGATCCGTTGGGCGTTGCGAATCAGGCCGCGGTCCCGGGTTACCACCCCCGGGTAACCCAAATATTTCACGGCCCGCTCCACACTGGCCAAATTGCCGGCCTGGTAGTCGATAATGGCGATCATTGAGGGAAGCAATCCTAGGTCACTCAGATTTGGGGGCTGGATCCAGGTGGGCCTTGGCCGCTTCCCAGGCCCGCTCCAGTTCCTCCCGGGGGAGCTGCTCCAGAGCCTGCCCTCCTCGGGTCAAAGCCTGCTCCATATGGCGAAAGCGACGCTCGAATTTCAAGGTTGCCGCGGTCAGCGCGGTCTCCGGATGAATCCGGGCCCAGCGCCCCACATTCACCAGGGTGAAAAGCAAATCCCCCAACTCAAGAGCCGCGGCGGGAGTGGCGCTCTCACCTTCCTCCCGAAAAAACGCAGGGGGCGGCCCCGGTTCCGCCGCACGTTTAGGAGGGAAATCCAACTCCCGCTTGAACTCCCCCCACTCCTCTACGGCTTTGGCCATCACACCGGAAAGATCTTCCCAATCAAACCCCGCCCCGGCAGCCCGCGAGGAGACCCGGTAGGCCCGCAGCAGTCCAGGTAATCCTGAAGGAATGGAATCCAAAATCGATGGGTGATCCGGCTGGGATTTTTCCTCTTTTTTGATCTCTTCCCAGCGCCGTTTGACCTCCTCAGTGGAATTCACCGTGACATCGCCGAACACATGGGGATGGCGTCGCACCATCTTGGCTTCAATCCCCGCCAGGGCCCGGGCCAGGTCGAAGTCGCCCTGTTCCTGGTAGAGAGCGGCGATAAACACCAGATGAAACAGCACGTCGCCCAGCTCTTCGCACACCGCTTGGGCCGAGCCGGAAACAATGGCCTCGGCCAGCTCGTGGGTCTCTTCAATCAGATAGGGTACCATGCTTTGGGGCGTCTGCCGGCGATCCCAAGGGCAGCCGGCCGGCGCCCGCAGGCGTGTGACCAGCCGGCAAAGCCGCATCAAGACCTCGCCTGGGGCGCTATCCGCTGGATCTACAGGTTCCACTTGCGCTGCAGGGCCTTGAGTTTGGTTCGATAGTTATCCTTCATCTCCTGGGGCACCAGATAGGCCATTTTCTGGGTAATGATGGAGACATGGGGGGCCAGCAGAGAATCCTTAACAATCGCATTATTCTTAGGCAAAAAGGCGGTCAAAGCCATCAGCAGCACCGCCGCGATGAGCACCCCCTTGGCCAATCCGAAAACAACCCCGAAAATACGATCGGCCCAGCCGAGAAAGGCGACATTGAGCAGATACTTGATAATCACACCCAGGATGCTGACCACCAGAAAAACCGCAATGAAGAGCAGTGCGAAACTGATGATCTGGATGTAGTTGGGATCGGATATCCAGGATTTGAAATAGGGCGCCAGCAGGGGATGGTAAAGATTGGCGGCAAAAAAACCGGCGATCACACCGATGATGGAAGAGAGCTCTTTCACCAAGCCCCGAAAGAAGCCCCGAATGAGGCCAAATCCGAGTATCACGATAATCACGATATCCAAGGGGTTCATAACCGCTTCCTAAACTCGATAATCTCCAATAGAACCTCCCTCCCCCCGCCAGGAATTACGGGCCGCTAAGTCGAAGGTTGGCATGGATTTCGGCCGGGATTGGGCAGGGGCGGCGACTTTGGGCAGCCGCTACCGAAGGGTTCGCGTGGAAATAAATTTGCAGTTTGTCAGGGTTCAGGCGCCCGCTCAGCAAGGCGCAAAAATTAAAGAATATCAAGCATATTGTGTGTTTTTGCAACGCAGCTGAGCGGGATGCATGGGCGCTGTAAAGGTGAAGTTATTTTTGCGCGAGCCCTCAGGGCGAAGAGCCAAGGGCACACCCGGGTGGAGCGTGTTCGAGGCGAATGCGCAATTAACAGTCGGTCCACTAACAAAGCGCACCAGGGGAGTCAACCCTCAAATGGGGTTTGCATTGGAAACTCAATCTATGGTAAATGTGCGGGCAATTGAGCTTGGAGAGCCGAAGGGGGCGGGTGCCCCTTTTTTACTTCAGCGCAGGTTAATGGGCCCTTGGCGGGACATTGAAAGGGTATGGAAGACAATCCGGATCAGCAGCAGCGGCAAGTCAGCTTTCCCGAATCCCAGATCGCCATTCAGCTTTTCGGAGAGCATGACCGCCACCTGAAAATTATCGCCCAGGCACTGGAGTTGGAAATCCACAGCCGGGGAACCACGCTGACCCTGGTGGGGCAGCGGGAAGCCCGCAACCTGGCCCGCAATATCCTCAATCAGCTTTACGGCCTGATCAAAGAGGGCTATCCGGTTTATCCCAAGGATGTTCAGTATGCCGTGCGCATTCTCAGCGGAAACGACCGCCTGCGGCTGAAAGACATCTTCCTGGATACCGTTTACATCACCGCCAAAAAACGTGCCATCACACCGAAAAGTTCCAATCAGAAAGCATACATTGACGCCATCCGCAAATTTGATATTGTCTTTGGTATTGGGCCGGCGGGCACCGGAAAAACCTATCTGGCCATGGCCATGGCGGTGGCGGCGCTGACCAAAGAGCAGGTTTCCCGAATAATTCTCACCCGACCGGCGGTGGAAGCGGGTGAAGCCCTGGGATTTTTACCCGGAGACTTGGCCGAGAAAATAGACCCCTATCTGCGGCCGCTGTATGACGCCCTCCATGATATGATGCGCTTTGAAAAGGTGACCCAACTGATGCAGCGAGGCATTATCGAGGTGGCGCCCATCGCCTTTATGCGCGGCCGCACCCTCAACGATGCCTTTGTCATCCTGGACGAAGCCCAGAACACCACAGCGGAGCAGATGAAAATGTTCCTCACCCGCATCGGATTCAATTCCAAGGCGGTGATTACCGGGGACATCACCCAGGTCGACCTACCATCCAAACGCCCCTCGGGTCTGATCCAGGCCAAACAAATTCTTCAGAAAATCAACGGGCTGCAATTTGTATTTTTCAGCAAATCCGATGTGGTCCGCCACCATTTGGTCCAAAAGATCATCCAGGCCTACGAAGAGGCCGACGCCGCGCAAATTAACCTCCCACAACCTTTGACCGATATGAAGGTAACAGATCCCCCAGAGACGGATCACCGGCCCCCCGCAACGGATATCACCGCCGCCGGTTGAGTTTCAGGATCACACCATGAAGTTACGCAAACTAAAAACGAGATGGCGGGACTGGTCGGCTTCGAGCAGTTCGGTCCGCTGGCTGGTGCTCATCGCGGTCGTCTTGACCTTTACGGCGATCCTGACACCCAATCTGATCGTCCCTGAACAAAACTACCAGCTGGGCGATATTGCCGAAAGCGACATCAAGGCACCCCACGACTATTTTATCGAAAACAAGAAGGCCACCGAAAACTCACGCCAAAAAGCGGCCCAAGAGGTGCTGACGGTCTACGATTACGACACCGCCCTGGGCGATCGTCTCAACCAGCGGTTGATGGCCACTCTGAGCCTGATTCGCGACAGCGTTCCCATGGAATCAGCGTTGGCTCAGACCCGCCCCGCCGGCAGCTCCCCTACAATCCCCGACGCCTCGCCGGACCCGGGACTGGCGCTGGTTGCCGCCGTGGAACCCTCGACTCAGACAACCCGCGAACCACTGGCCTGGCAGCCCAGCAGCGACCAGCTCAAAGAGATTGAGGCCCTGATCGGATACTCCCTGACGCCCGACGGGCTGCGCCGCCTGGCCCTAACGGAATTTAACCCTGAAACACTGAATTCGCTCAAACAGATCTTGGCCCGCGCCATGGGTACCGGGGTGGTCAGCAACAAAGAACTGCTGCTTAAAGAAAGGGATCGCGGCATTATCTTGCGAGTAGTGGGGACCCAGGCCGAAAAGCATGTCCACCAACTGGCGGGCTATTACGGCCTGGAGGGCGCCAAAGCAGAGGTGAGCCAAGCCGCCGCGGAGCTTTTAAAAAATCTTGAGCCCCAAACCGGAGACATACTGACCGGGTATCTCCAGGAACTCATCCAGCCCAACATCACCCTCAATCGCCGGGAAACCGAAGAGCGCCGGCGGCAGGCCGCCCAGAGCGTTCCCCCGGCCCAATATATGATTAAAGCCGGGGAAATGATCGTCCGGGAAGGCGAACGGATCGATGCCCAAGCCCTAATGAAATTGGAGGGCCTGCGGGCTTCCCTGCAACACTCCTCCATGGCGATTAACGGCGCAGGGGCTGCCCTACTCGTGCTCTGCCTGGTGATGAGCGCCTATATGATCTACACCAACCCTATGGGGCGCGGTGGCACCATCAGCAACAAGCACCTCTTCTTCATGGCCACCATTTTGATCGTTTTCCTGGTCATGGCGTCCGGATCGGACGCCCTGGCCCGGGCCTTGATCAGCAGCCATCCTTTTTCCATTCCTTTGGAGTCCATGCTCTTCGGGATTCCCCTGGCTTCCGGGGCCATGATCGTGGGCATGTTCATGGGTTTTCAAGCCGCGGTGATCTTCAGTGTGGTGCTGGCGGTCTGCACGGCCCTTCTGTTCCAGAACCGTCTGGATATCTGCATCTATTTTCTGATCAATGGCATCTTAGCCGCCTACTGGACTCAAACCTGCCGTGAGCGGCGGATTTTTATCACCACCGGCCTGAAGCTGGGCTTGGTCAACCTGGTGATGGTCACCGCCATCCACATTCTGACCGCCGAGTTCATTCCCACCCATCTGTTGTGGAATTTGATTTTCGCGGTGATTGGCGGAATCAGCGTGGGAATCGTCACCGCGGGCCTGGTGCCCCTGCTGGAGATCGGATTCGGCTATACCACCGACATTACCCTCCTGGAATTGGCCAATCTGGACCAGCCTATTTTGCGGCGCCTGATGATGGAAGCCCCCGGCACTTACCACCACTCGGTGATCGTGGGCTCCATGGTGGAGGCTGCCGCGGCCGAAATCGGCGCCAATCCGCTGCTGGCCAAGGTCTGCGGGTATTTCCATGACATCGGCAAGATTAAAAAGCCCCTCTATTTTATTGAAAACCAAGGACAAACCCGCAACCGCCACGACAAGCTGGCCCCCAGCATGTCCGCCTTGATCCTGATCTCCCATATCAAAGAGGGCGTGGAAATCGCCCGCCGGCACAAACTGGGCGAGGCGATCATCGACACCATCCGCCAGCACCACGGAACCAGCCTGATCCAGTTTTTCTATGAAAAGGCCAAAAAGAAAAAAGGGGCGGAAAATGTGCGTATCGAAGACTATCGCTACCCCGGCCCCCTGCCCCAAACCCGGGAAGCGGGACTGGTGATGCTGGCCGATATCGTGGAAGCTTCCTCGCGGACATTGGCCAACCCAACGCCGTCACGGATTCAGGGGCATGTTCAGCAGATGATCAACAAAATCTTTTCCGAGGGCCAGCTCGACAACTGCGAATTGACCCTCAAGGATCTGCATAAAATTGCCAAAAATTTCATCCAGATTCTCAACGGCATCCACCACCACCGCATCGATTATCCCGAGCAGGCCGCAGCTCAGACCAACGGCGGCGCGCGGCGGGAATCCAAAGAAAAAAATGGCCGTTCTCATCACCAATCGTCAAGATCGACATCCGATTCAAACCCGGGACGTCCGCCGGAAAGCCCAAGCCATCTTAAACGCCTTGGAGTGTCCTGATTCCGAGCTATCCATCCTTCTTGTGGATGATCCCCAAATCGCCGCCCTCAACCGGGATTACCGCCAGCGCGCCGGCCCCACCAATGTGATTGCTTTTGCCATGCGCGAAGGCGCCTTTGCCGAGGTCGCCCCCGACCTTCTGGGGGATGTGGTGATTTCCGCGGATGCCGTGGCCCGGGAAGCCCAGGAGCTGGCCCTCACCTTCAGCCGCCGCTTTGACGAGCTTCTGATTCACGGCATTCTCCATCTGGTGGGTTTTGACCACGAACAGAGCGAAAGCGAAGCGTCGCGCATGGAACACCGCACCCGGGAGCTACTGCGGGCCATCGGAGCCGAATCGGATCTCGACTGCTGAAACGGAGGATTTTCGTCATGGATCTGGTCACTGCCGCAGAAATGCAGGAGATGGATCGGCGTACCATTCAGGGGTTCGGCCTGCCCGGACGGTTGCTCATGGAGATCGCCGGACGAGGCGCCTTTTCGCTGTTGCAACAGCGTTTTGGAAAGATCGACGACAAACGGATCGGTGTGGTGTGCGGCCGGGGCAATAACGGCGGCGACGGCTTTGTCGTCGCCCGCTATCTGAGCCAAATGGGGGTGCCCGTTACCGTCTTCTTGCTGGCCGCCACCGAAGGCGTCAAGGGGGATGCCGCCGCCAACCTCAATCTGCTGACCCCTCTGAAGACCCCTCTCTTCCAGCTGCCCCAGCCCGAAGATTTCGCCCGTGTCCGCGGGCTTCTGGCGACCCAGGAGATCTGGGTGGACGCTATTTTGGGCACCGGTTTGAACGCGCCGCTCAAAGGCTACTACCGGGAGGTGATCGAGATGATCAACGCCAGCGGCAAGCCATTACTGGCCGTGGATATCCCCTCGGGGCTCAACGCCGATACCGGACAGCCCATGGGCGCCTGCATCCGGGCCAGTGCCACGGCCACCTTCGGCTACGCCAAGATCGGCCAGCACATGGAACCCGGCGCCAGCCTGTGCGGCCACCTGGAGGTGGTGGAGATCGGCATTCCGCCCTTTATCGCCCGCAGCGTGGCGCCCCGCCAACAATTGCTCAGCGCCGCGGCGCTGCGCCGGCAGATCCTGCCCCGGGCGACCGACGCCCACAAGGGCAGCAGCGGCCACCTGCTGGTGGCCGCCGGCAATCCCGGCAAAACCGGGGCCGCCGCCCTGACCGCCACCTCCGCCTTGCGGATCGGCGCGGGTCTGGTCACCCTGGCGGTGCCCCAAAGCCTGAATCCCATCCTGGAAACCCAGGTCACCGAAGCCATGACCCTGCCCGTGCCGGAAAACGGCAACGGCGGCTGGGGAGTGGCGGCCTTCGATCTGCTGAGCACCCAGTGGCAGGACAAGCGCGCCCTGGCTTTAGGACCGGGGCTGGGGCAGAGCGACGCCGCCCGGGAGCTGGTGCGCGAAATCGTCACCCATTGCCCCATCCCCCTGGTGATCGACGCCGACGGCTTGAATAACCTGGCCGGGCAGGCCGACATTCTCTCCCGGGCGGCCCAACCGCCAATTGTGACTCCTCACCCCGGTGAGATGGCCCGCCTTACTGGAGGCACCACCCGGGAGATTCAGGCCGACCGAGTGGCCGCGGCCCGGGGCTTCGCCCAATCCCGCAATGTGCATGTGGTGCTCAAGGGCGCCCGCACCGTCATCGCCCATCCCGACGGCCAGGTGGCCATCAACCCCACGGGCAATGCCGGCATGGCCGCAGGCGGCATGGGCGACGTGCTCACCGGAGTTATCGCCGGTCTGATTTCCCAGGGCTATGTGTCCGAAGCGGCCTGCCGTCTGGGGGTCTACCTCCACGGTGCCGCCGCCGACGCCCTGGCCGCCGCCCAGGGGCCTCAGGGGTATCTGGCCGGCGAGGTCATGGCGGAAATCCCCCGCCAATTTGCCGCCCTGAGCGCCCCGGCCGGCCCGGAATGACCGAGCCCGCCCAAGGCGGACAATTTTCTTGGCAGTTGGCCCAAAAGGATCTATACAAAGCGGTTCATCGGTAGGATGCAGGATCCGAACCGGATCTTCAACTAAACTCGGGTTCAGGGAGTCGCCCTCAGGCGGTCCGTCTCCAGCAGGCAGCGTGGCAAATCAACCGCACATCCCCCCCGGCCCCTGGCGGATCACCTCAAGATCCCCCTCCACGACCCGCCGGCTGGGTTACCTGCTGGGACGCAGCGCGTCAGAGGGCACCGTCCTAGCCTTGGGGGGGGAGTTAGGCGCCGGGAAAACCACCCTGGTCCAGGGCTTGGCCCGTGGCTTGGAAGTACCCGAGGAGTACTACATCACCAGCCCCACCTTCACCCTGATCAATGAATACCCGGGCCGGCGGGTGCTGTACCATGTGGACCTATACCGCCTCGGCGATCCGGATGAAGCACTGGAAATCGGTTTGGAAGAGATTTTGGCGGAGGGCAGCGGCATCGTGGCCATTGAATGGGCCGAACGTTTAGGTCCCCTGTTGCCCGAAACGCGTCTATTGGTGAAGGTGGGGATCGAAATGGCGGCCGAATCGGCGGATCAGCGGCTCATCACCCTCAGGGGTCATGGCAAGGCAGCCCAAGCCCTCATGCAAACCCTTCAGGAGAAATGGCGGAGAGCGGATTAAATGGCCTTGATTGTACAAAAATACGGCGGAACTTCGGTGGCGGATATTGCGCGCATCCGCAATGTCGCCCGGCGGGTGGCCCAGACCCGGAAAGAGGGCCATCAGGTGGTGGTGATCCTCTCGGCCATGGCCGGGGTGACCGATAAACTGATTGCCATGGCCCGGGAGGCCAGCCCCGCCCCGGACAAACGGGAGTTGGACGTGCTTCTAGCCACCGGCGAGCAGACCACCGCGGCCCTTCTGGCCATGATGCTCCAGGCTCAAAACCACGATGCGGTTTCCATGCTGGGCCACCAGGTGCGGGTTCGCACCGATTGCGCCTTCGGCAACGCCCGAATTATGGATATCGACTCCCGGCGCCTCATGGAGTTGGCCCAACAGGGCACCATTGTGGTGATCGCCGGGTTCCAGGGCTGCGATCCGGCGGGCAACATCACCACCCTGGGCCGGGGCGGCTCGGACACCTCGGCCGTGGCAGTGGCCGCGGCCATGCAGGCCGATATGTGTGAGATATACACCGACGTGGACGGCATCTACACCGCCGATCCCAATATCTGCCCCAAGGCGCGCAAGCTGGAACGGGTCTCCTATGACGAGATGCTCAACATGGCCAGTCTGGGGGCCAAGGTCCTGCAAATCCGTTCCGTGGGCTTTGCCAAGAAATTCAACGTGCCGGTGCACGTGCGTTCATCGTTCAGCGAGCAGGAGGGAACCATGGTGGTCAATGAAGAATCTTCGATGGAGAGCCTGGTGGTATCGGCCGTCACCCACGACAAGGATCAAGCCCGCATCACCCTTAAAAACGTCCCCGACCAGCCCGGTATCGCGGCCAAAATCTTCGGGCCGATC
This sequence comes from uncultured delta proteobacterium, assembly GCA_963713755.1. Classification (GTDB taxonomy): domain Bacteria; phylum Desulfobacterota; class Desulfobacteria; order Desulfobacterales; family CAVQMW01; genus CAVQMW01. The sequence continues at coordinate 292,335 of CAVQMW010000001.1, forward strand.
TCGGAAGCCGGTATTGTGGTGGATATGATCATCCAGAACACCCTCTCCAGCGGTGAAACCGACTTAACCTTCACCGTACCGCGCAGCGATTTCGCCCGGGCCATTCAAATTGAAAAGCAGGTGATGGAGGATACCGGCGCCGAAGAGGTCTACGGCGATGACACCATTGCCAAGGTCTCCGTCATCGGGGTGGGCATGCGCAATCACTCCGGGGTGGCCGCCAGGATGTTTCAAACCCTATCGGCGGCCAACGTCAACATCATCATGATCAGCACCTCGGAGATCCGCATCTCGTGCGTCATCGATGAAAATTACACCGAACTGGCCGTGCGGGTGCTGCATACGGCCTTTGGCCTGGACAAAGAGGATGAATCGTAAATCCTGAAACCCGGGCGTCTGAGAATTAGTATCCGAACGAAAGCGATCCCATGCCCCGCTTTAGCCCCCAACAGCTGCTGCTGACCTTGATCATCGCCGCGGTAATGGTGGGGCTGTTGATCTACCGGACCCATTTTCCCCTCTGAAATCATCCCCAGTCAGGCGCGGCATTCACACGCCAACCCGATAGTTTATACTTTATGATATATACCTTGACAACCCTCCCCCAAGATATATATCATTCGGTATAACCCAACATGCTGCCGGAAGGTGCTTATGGAGACCGCAAAAATATTCGCCAATGGACGGAGCCAGGCTGTTCGCTTGCCGAAAGCCTATCGATTTGAAGGAAATGAAGTTTACATCAAAAAAACGGCAGGGGGGGTACTTTTAATCCCCAAGACTAAATCGGTATGGGACATTTGGGAACAAAATCTGAACAAGCATACCGATCCTTTTATGCTTGAGCGAAATCAACCCCGGCTTGAACAGGAGAGGACTGGACTGGATGAAATATTTGATTGATACCAATATATGCATCTACATCATGAACAAGCGCCCCAAGGGTGTCATTCAAAAATTCAAGCAGTTTGATCCAGGAGAGATCGGCGTTTCGACGATCACCGTTTCCGAGCTCCAATACGGGGCCGCAAAAAGTACCTATCAAAAAGAAAATCAGCTTCGCCTCACGGAGTTTTTAACTCCCTTGGAAATCGCAGCCTACGATGAAATTGCCGCCCAAACCTATGGCGCGATTCGCGCCCAATTAGAGCGGGAAGGGAGGACCATCGGCCCCCTTGATCTACTGATCGCCGCCCATGCCCTGAGCTTAGACATCCCGCTGATCACCAATAATCCCCGTGAATTCAAACGAATTAAAACCTTGACCGTGGAAAACTGGACCCAATCGCTTTAAATTATTTCAGCAAAAAAAGTTTTTCTTCTAACGCATTGAAATTATTAGGATCGATTAGTTCGTCTCGTCATTCTCGCGGAGCCTGCCCCGGCAGGCTGTAAGCCGAGGCGGGAATCCATTTAGATTCCAATACATTGGAATCTCTGGATGCCGGATCGAGCCTGCCCTCAACTCGATTGGGGGTCCGGCATGACGGAGAACTATGGACTCTCAAGTGACTAACGATTCCAGGAGAAAAGCGCCGCCCCGCTGATCAAAAACAGCAGGGTCATACCCGCCAGGATGCCGACTTCCGGGGCCACCTCGGCCAGCCCGGCGCCGTCGTGCATCACCCGGCGCACGCCCCGCAGCAGATGGGTCAGGGGAAAGATCTGGGCGATCCGGATCACCCAATCCGGCGCCCCCTCCAGGGAGAACCAGACCTCGGAGAGAAACATCATCGGCCAGGAAATGAAATTGAGCACCCCGGTGGTGAACTCTTCGCTGATTCCCCGGGAGGCCAGCAGCAGGCCCAGGGCCGAGAGGCACAAGCTGCCCAGAAGAAACATCAGCACCAGATTGAGGTAGGATCCTGAGACCCGAAAATCGAACAGCAAATCGCACCCCAGCCATACCACGGCCAGGGAGAACATCAGAATCCCCACCCGGGAGACCATCTGGGCGCTGAGATACTCAAAGGCGGTCAAGGGTGTGGCGTTGAGACGCTTGAGCACCCCGATCTTGCGGTAGCGCACCACCACGTAGCCCACGCCCCACAGGGCGCTGAACATCATGTTCATGCCGATAATCCCCGGAAAGAGCCAGTCCACATAGCGGATGGCGTCGCCGGAAATGGCCTCCTTGCGGGCCAGGGCGGCCAGGAGCGCGTCATCCAGCAGGGCTTCCCGGAAAATCTTTTCGATGAAATAGCCCTTGGGGGAGTCATGGCTGATCCAGTAGCGATAGGGGGCCTCACCCTGGGCCACAAGAAAGTCGATTTTATGGTGGGCCAGCTTGTCCAGCCCCTGGGCCTGGGTGGCAAAGCCCACAAACTGCACATAGCGGGTCTCCAAAAACCGGGGCGGAAGCGCTAAGCTACCCGCTTCCGGGGAGTTGATGGTGCTGGGAAAGACCCCGACCTTATACTCTGCACGCTGCTCGCTGCCGAAAATCACCCCGAACCCGGCCACGAGCAGAAAGGGAAAGATGATATTCCAGCCCAAGCCGGCCCGATCCCGGTAAAATTCCCGATTGCGGGCCTTGAACATGGTCCAGAAACGTTTGAAATTCATGATGATTTATCAGTTTTGGTTGTTGTATGTATTACTCCCGCAGCTGGCGTCCAGTCAGATTCAAGAAGACATCCTCCAGATTGGGCGCCCGCAAGGAAATCCGGGAGAGATCGATCCCCCGGGCCAATAGATCTTTGAGGCAGGCATTGGCGTCCGGAACGTCGATTTCCAGGTGGTCGTTGGTGCTGCCGGTTACCGTGCAACGGGTATCGGCCAGGCAATCGGCAAGGGGTTCGGCCAGGGTCTTGGGCAGCCGGATGGTGGCTCCCCGGCAATGTTCCGCGATAAGGTCCTGGGGCGAGCCCCGGGCGATGATGCGGCCGTGATCCATGATGGCGATCTCATCGCACAGATGCTGGGCTTCCTCCATGTAGTGAGTGGTCAAGATAATGGTTTTACCCTGATGTTTGATGGCTTCCACCACCTGCCACAGCTCCCGGCGCGCCTGGGGATCGAGACCGGTGGAGGGTTCGTCCAGAAAGAGCAGGTCCGGTTTGTTGATCAGGGCCAGGGCCAGCAGTAGGCGCTGCTTCTGACCGCCGGAAATTTTGTCGTTATATTGATTCTGAATCCGCTCCAAACTGCACAGCCGGATAATTTCATCCAAGGTGTAGCTCTTCTGATAGAGATTCTGAAACACCGCCAGGGTCTCGCCCACGGTGAGAAAGTTGAGCAGCAAGGTTTCCTGGAACTGAATGCCCACCTCTTCCTTGAAAGAGCCACTGCGCGACCTGCCCTTGTAGAGCACCTCACCGCCGTCCGCGGAAATCACGTTCTCGATCATCTCGATGGTGGTGGTTTTCCCGGCGCCGTTGGGGCCCAGAAGCCCGAAACAGATCCCCTGGGGGATAGCAAAGCTCACCCGGTCCACGGCGGCCAGCTCTCCATACTGTTTGAATAAATTGTTAACTTCCAGAATGTTCGCCATTTCCGCGCCTTAGGCCTTAAATTCGGAAAAGTGGATCCCGGACTCCGATCCTTCCCCCTTTGAAAAAGAGGGCCCGGGACCCCGATCTCCCCCTTTGAAGAAGGCGATCCGGGATCCCGTGCTCCCCCCTTTGAAAAAGAGGGCCGGGACCTTGATCTCCCCCCTTTGAAAAAGGGGGGCCGGGGGGGATTTGGAATTACGGGCAGGGCCCCTGACCCGGCAGGCTGCACCCCCCGACCGTTGCGTCCTTAAATTGAAAGCGCATCAGGGCCTGGGATGCTGCCGTTTCCACACCACGGGCGGGACGTAGCGCTCTCCCAATGACCAGATGGCTCGTTTGGCCCGGCGGGCTTCCTGTTGGGCCTCCAGATAGGGCTGTTTACTGAACCCTACCGGCACCCGGCCCCGGTACACTTCGGCCAGGCCGGTACGCACCAAGGATAGGTTGAGATTTTCGCCGCCCGCCCACACCTCGGCTAATAGCCGGTCGTATTTGTCCTGGCCGTAGGACTTGAGTTCCAGGGACTTACCCGTGACCCCCTTTTTCAGAAACTGGGTGGCCTTGCGGCTGTAAGGCTGGCTGGCAAGGCCCTTAACCTTTGAGATTTCAGGGCAATCAATACCGATCAGGCGCACCACCCGATCCCCGCCGGGACCGGTGACCCGCAAGGTGTCGCCGTCATAGACCCGAATGACGCGGTAGGTTTGGGCGTGGCCTCCCGGGGTGCAGCCAACCAGGAAAAAAAGCAGCAGTAACAAGAAAAGAACCGGAATCCGGGCGACAGGAATCATAGGCCCAACTCCCGGACTAGAGACGGAAGGAACGGGGCCTCGGCAAAGAGGTCAATCACATGATTTACGAGCTCTTGATCACTGATTTGATCAGGGGCAACCGCGATGTGGCGTGCTGAACACAGGGCCTGATGAACGCTGCGTCCATGGCCGCTGACCAGGGGGTGCCAGGGTGGCAGGGGGCGGCCCTCGCGCAACAGGCGATAGCCGCAGGTGGGCGGCAGCCAATTGACCTGGGATAAATTTTCAGGGGTGAGTTGTAAACATTCGGACACCCGCTCCTGGCGGCATCCATAGACAGTACAGCGACAGGTGTCGATATCCAAATAATTGCAGGCCACGTCGGTATAAACCACCGTCCCGCTGTCGGCATCCTGCAGCTTCACCAGGCAGCACAACCCGCAACGGTCGCAGACCGCCTCCCATTCCCGGTGTTTTAATTCATCCAGGGTTTTGGCCCGCCAAAAGGGCGCGAGCGGGATCACGGTGGTGCCAGGGGGCTTGAAAGTCGCCGGGTTTGTGGTCATGATGAGTGCGGTCCAGATGAATAAAGGACGAAGTAATGGCGTCAATAACCGATAAATTCAGATTCAAATTTCCAATCCCAGGGGTATCCCCCACCCCCGGGAGTAAATAAGCCACAGGGAGATTCTAACCATGGGCGAGATCAAAAGCACCCTCGATTTGGTCATGGAGCGCACCCGCCACCTCACCCAGAGCGAGGCAGAGAAAGAGGCCAGCATCGCTCAGCAACAGCGCCAGCTCATCCGGGGGCTGGTTCAGCAGTTCTTGGATCAGGCCCTGACCCAGAAGGAACTGGTGCGTAAGCTGGCTGGGGACAATTCCGCAGAGTTATGCGCCAAGGGCGGCCCCCTGCACCAGGAGCTGCTTCAGCGGCTGGCGCCGGACCCGGATCCCAAACCGGATAGCGAATCCAATAGCCAAGCCCTGCTAGAACTGCTGAAAACCCTGTGCGGGGTGGATCCGGCGCCCTTGGACGGCATCCTAAGGGAGTTCAGGGACGCCCTGGACACGGCCCGCAAGGAACGCACGGCCGAGCGCCTGGCTGACCTGGCCGCAACCCGCGGGATTGGGGGCACGGCGCTGATTCCCAATTTAGCCCGGGACCCCCAGTGGCCATCCACCCGGGACGGACTGGTCAATACCTACACCCAGCGCCTGGAGCAGACCAGCCAGCCTGCGGGGGTGTAAACCCAACGGCCGGTTTGAACCGGGTCGGCACAATCAAACATAATTGAACCACACCTGCTCCAGCTGGGTGAAGTTTTCCGCCACCGCCTCCGCCCCCTGCAGCGCCGCCCCGTGGCCGGGCAGGAGCAGCTCAATGGGCAGGTGGGTCAGACCGCGAATACTGGCCTTGATCCGGCTGCCGTCGCCCCCCGGCAAATCGGTGCGCCCAATCCCATCCTTGAAGATCAGATCCCCGCTGAAAAGGACCTTTTCCGCGGGCCAATAGAGACAGACCGAGCCCGGCGAATGGCCGGGGGTGTGGTAAACCTCCAGTTTCAAGCCCTTGAGGTCCAATTGGCCATCTTGGAGAAACAGGTCCGGGATGATTCGCTGGGGATCGAACCCGAACAGCGCCTGGATCCGGGGGGCATTGTCCATCACCATTTGCCATTCGGTTTCATGGATGGCCACCTGGGCGGGTAGGTCCTGGAACAGCTCTGCAGCTTCAATGTGATCGGGATGGGCATGGGTGCAGAGCACCAGATCGATGTCCCCCAAAGTGACCCCCAAGGCCGTCAGGCCGCGCTCCACGTGGCCGAAAAGCGCCCTGTGGCCCGGGTCGATGAGCACCCGCAGGGGACCGTCGATGAGATAGGTATTGCAGTTATTCTGGGTCATGGAGTCCCAGAAGAATCCATGGAGATTTTCGGCAAGCTGCATGGTGGCACCCCTCCGGTAAAAAATCAATTTGGGATATCAGCCCAGCAAGTTATTGGGATAAATCCAGCGGTAAAATCAGTAGTTTTCAGGGAACAAGCGGCGTTCGATGGATTCGATGAGAATGTGGATCACCATCAGATGCAGCTCCTGGCTGCGATCAGCGTAAGCCCCCCCGGGCAGGGCGATATCCACATCCGCCAACCGGCTCAGGGGTGAATTCTCCCGCCCGGTGAGGGTGATCACTCTCAAGCTCATACGGCGGGCGGTTTCGGCGGCCTTGAGGACATTGGCACTGCTGCCGCTGGTGCTTAAGGCCAGCAGGCAGTCTCCGGACCGGCCGTGGGCTTCCAAAAAGCGCGCAAAAACCTGATCGTAGCCGTAATCGTTGGCCACGCAGCTCAAGTGGCCGGGATCGCTGATGGCCATGGCCGGCAGTCCGGGACGCTCTCGGCGAAAGCGGCCCGAAAGCTCTTCGGCAAAGTGCATGGCCTCGCACATGGAGCCGCCGTTGCCACAGCTAAAGACTCGGCCTTGGGACTGGAAGGTTTCAATCAACAGCATGCCGGCGCGCTCAATGACCCCCTGCAGCGCCTGGGATGCGATGAGCCGGTCCAGTGCCTGCCGGATCTGGGTGAGACTCTCTAAAACCCGCTTTTCCATTCCAACTCCCCTTGGTCCCACTCAACACAAATCAAGGGCCGCCAGGTAGGTTTTGACCTGCCCCAGGGCAGAGGCGAAAATTTTAGACCCCGTCATGCTGATCTCCAGATCATCTGTCGCTCCACATGCCGCGGCAAAAGCCGGGCCGATCACCTGAACTGGTTCCGGCGCCTTGGGCTGCTGCTCCAGAGCCGCCACATAGCTGTCCAACCTCCCTTTCAGCACCTCAAAATAGTCAATATCCTGGCCGATCATCAACTCCGTAGTGCTGGAGAGGGTTTGGGAGAAGTCCCGCATGGCCTGCCAATAGATCTCCTGCAGGGGCATTTTCCAGGGATGGGACTCCAGGTGATAGGCGATGGCCCAGCCCACGGTGACAATCTTCAGGATTTGCAGTTCATACTCCAGTGTGGCGGACTTGACCGCCGGTTCTCTGGGAAAACGGCCCAGCAACCACTTGATATCTTCCCGTTCCAGGGCAAAATCGAACAATCCCTGGCCCACCTGCTCAATCTTGGCGGTCCTTGTTTCCCGCTTCTCCATCCACGTTCACCTTGTATCAATTGACGATCATTCCCGCCCAGCCCTTATGCGCTGAAGCCCAACCCTGTCAAGCCCTCCCGCGATTGGCGCGCATCGTATCGATGTTTCGGCAGTCGGATCAAGTACAATGGGTATCATCATCCCTTGGTTGACAAGCAGGGGGCGGCCTTCAAAGATGCCTACCAGATGGATTTTACGTAGGTATAATCGAGAATCTTCTGGTCTTTTGTCAGCAGGGTCAGGTTGTTCAGCCTAGCCGTGGCCACAATGATTCGATCCGCGGGATCTGGGTGAAATTGACCTGGCAAATTGCAGGAATCAATTGCAATATCAGGCAGCAACTCGACAACCGTGATGCCTGTCTCATCAAGAGCCCTAGACAACCATTTGGCGGGCGATATTTTCAGCTCAATTCTTTTTTTCGCCGCCATCATTGCAAATTCCCAAATTGAAATTGAAGATATAAAGCGCTTATCGGTCTTTGTGTGCTCAATAGCTTTGAAGGATAGAGGATAATGGCGGAATGCAGCACAACTTTTTCAGCAGTCTAACGATAGCAGCGCAAGCATCAGGCGAAACTCTGCACCAGGGAGCGTACGATAAGATGCCAGCCGTCGGCCAGCACAAAAAGCATCAGTTTAAAGGGCAGGGAGATCATCACCGGGGGGAGCATCATCATGCCCATGGAGAGCAGGACGCTGGCCACCACCATGTCGATCACAATAAAGGGGACATAGAGCATGAATCCGATTTGAAAGGCGGTTTTCAGTTCGCTGATGATAAAGGCCGGAATCAAGACCCCAATGGAGATTTTGTCCCGGGTTTCCGGCCGGGGGGTGTCGGAAACCTTCACCATCAGGGCCAGATCCTTTTCCCGGGTCTGTTTGAGCATAAAGGCCTTGAAGGGTTCCGCGGCCGCGGCCAGGGCCGATTTCTGGTCAATCTTCTCCGCCATGTAGGGCTGCAGGGCGTTTTGGTTTACAGTGGTCCAGACCGGGGCCATGATAAAAAAGGTCAGGAACAGGGCGATACCCAACACCACCTGGGTGGGTGGCGTTTGGGGCGTTCCCAGGGCCTGGCGCAGAAGGGAGAGTACGATGGCGATGCGAGTAAAGGAGGTGAGCATGATCAGCATGGCCGGCGCCAGGGAGAGCACCGTCATCAGGAAAAAGATCTGCAGGGTGATGCCCACCTGACCGGGATCGGGCTCCTGATCCATGGAGATACTAAACAGCGGCGCAGCGCCATCACCCGCCTGGGCTGAAGCCAGCTGCGGCGCCGCCAGGAACAGAACCAGTAGAACTCCGAGGATCATCCCATTGCTGAAAAGAGATTTCATGATGAATGCGGTGCTTGCGGCACGTCGCCGTCAAAAAGGGACGTAAATCCCGTGGCAAGGGACTTTCCCCCGGCCCGACGCAGCAAGGCTTTGAAATCGGGGCGGCCGGCCCCCTGCCCCTGGGCTCGGATCCGCTCAATCAATTCCTTGTCGGCGATGCGCTCCAGGCAGGTGATCCTATCCGGGGCGACCCCCAGCACCAGCACCGCCCCGGGTACCTCCACCAGGGTAACCTGTTTTTTAACCCCTACCGGGAGGGAGGCCCGAACTCGCAGCAGCGCACCACCCTGGCCGCGGCCCTGGGCCAGCGGCCCTTTAAGCAAGCGGCTCAAGCCCCAAACGGTTGCCAGCACCACCGCCAAGGCCGCGCCCATTTTGAGGGCCGCGGACAGAAAGTCGGGGTCGTAAGTCATTGCAGCCCCTCGATACGCTCCATGGGGCTGATCACTTCGGTGAGGCGCACCCCGTATTTGTCTTTCACCACTACCACCTCTCCCTTGGCGATCAGTTTCTGGTTGGCCATGATATCCAGGGTTTCCCCGGCCATTTTGGTAAGTTCGATGACCGACCCCTGGCCTAGTTTCAACAGATCGTTGATCACCATGCGCGTGCGACCCAGCTCCACGGTGATGTCCAGGGGAATATCCAGGATGAATTCCAGATTATCCGAGTCTTGCCCCACGGCGGCGGCGCCCGAGCCCGGCTGGGCGTCACTGGGAGGCGCGGGATTATTGTTTTCGGCCATGGCGTTTGGCTCCTCGTCTGTGGGTTATGGCGTTGGCCACTTCAATGGCCCGGTTGCCCTTAACGATTCCGGGAAACCCCCGATACTTGGGGACGTCGGCAACCTTTACGGTGATCAGGTCTTCGGGGCCGGCGTCGATTTTGAGCACATCCCCGCACTTCAGATCCAACAATTCACGAACCGAATAGCGAGTCTCCCCCAATTCGGCCACCAGCTCCACCGGGACTTGACGCAACAGGTTCTCAAAATGGCGGCCCCAGGCATTTTCGCGGTTCTTTTCCCGCAGGTAGTTTGTGGAGAGCTTATCCTTGATGGGATCCATCATCAGGTAGGAGATGCACAAATGAATATTGCCCTTGAACTGTTCACCGGCGATCTCGAACACCACCACGATCACCAGATCACTGGGACTGTAAAGATGGATAAATTCGGGCTTGGTTTCGGTTTTCTTCAGTGTCATCCGCAGCGTATCCACGATCTGCCACGATTCCTGATAGCACTCCAGCACCTGCTGGACGAAGCGGCGCGTCATACGCTGCTCGATGGGCGTAAAATCCCGTTTTTGGGTATAGGGCTTGCCGTCGCCGCCGAACATGCAGTCGATGAGAGAGAAGACCAGACTGGCGTCGATGGCCAGCAAGGCTTGGCCCGAAAGGGGCGCCATGCTGAAAAAGTTGAAACTGGTGGGAAAGGAAAAGCCCTGGATGAAATCGTGGAAACTGACCCCTTCGGTGGAGACAAAGGCCACATCAATGGGCCGTCTCAATTCCGCGGAGAGCTTGCGGCGGGATAGGCGGATAAAGCGGTCGTAAACCTCCTCCAGAACCGCGAACTCATCCTGGATCATGACCCCCTTGGAGGTCAGATCGTAGGGGGTGGCCTTGGGTTCCCGGCCTTTGTCCCCCGGGTCAACCTCCACGTCTCCCTTGGCCATGGCGCCGAGTAGGGCGTCAATCTCGTCCTGGGATAATATTTGTTCGGCCATCGATTTGCCGTCCCGCTATTGGATTACAAATTCGGTAAAATACATCTTTTTTACCAGCTCTTTGTTCAACACGCCGTTCAAAGCGCTGATGATCTCATCGCGAAGGCTGTTCTTGCCCTCTACGGAGGTCAGCTCATCGAACTGCTTGGTGGGCAGGATGGTCAACAGGACATCTTTGATCTGAGCCAGCCGCTGGTTCACGGCTTCCGCGGCGCCCTCCTCGGGGACCAGTTCCAACTCCATGGTGACCCGCAGGTAGCGGCCGCCCCCGGCATCGGCCAGATTGACGATAATGGTATCCAGGGGAAGAATCGGACCGGGAAGATTACTTTCCACTTCGGCTTCGGCTTCGGCTCCCACCGGCGGCACCGCGGTCTGCATGGCCGACATTTTCTGCCACATCAGAAAAAATCCCGCACCCATGACCCCTAAAATGAGGAGAACGACCACAATGATGATGATCAAAATTTTATTGGACATTTAACTTCCCTCCTTAACAAGGACAATCTCCACCCGACGGTTGCGGGCCCGTTGCTGTAGCGTCTCATTGGGCCCCAAAGGCTTGGATGCGCCGTAGCCCACGGCGGCCAGCCGCCGGGGTTCGATCTCTCCGGATTCAGCGAAATATTTCAACACATTCACCGCGCGGGCCGCGGACAACTCCCAGTTGGAAGGGTAGCGCGGCGTGTTGATGGGCAGGTTATCGGTGTGCCCTTCGATGCGGATCAAACCGGGACGCGAGCCGAGCACCCGGGCGATTTTGGCCAGCAGCGGAAGTCCGGCTGGTTCCAGTTCAGCCACCGCCGGATCGAACAATATCTGGCTGCCGATGGTGATTGCGATTCCAGCGGGCACCGCATCGGTTTGGATCTCCGGGTCCTGGATCAGCTCGTCCAGGATTTCTTGGGATTCATTTTGCGCCCCGGCATCGGGTGTTCCCGGGTTGTCATCCGGGCGCACCCCCACGGCGGTTTGGCGACCGGCGTCCAGCATGCCCTCGCCGCTTTGCAGGTCGGCAAAGGCATCGCGGTAGAGCGCCAGATCCACGCTGCTCAGGGCAAATACCAACACAAAAAAGACCATTAGCAGGGTGATCAAATCATTAAAGGTGGTCAGCCAGCCCTGGGGCGCCCGGGGCCGGGTGCGCTCAATCCATTGTCGCTGTTGCAGGGCCATGGTCCGTCATCCTGAAAGTGCCGTTAGGAAACATGAAAAAGGATCTCCACCCGCCGGTTGCGCTGCCGTCCGGCCTCGGTGGCATTGGATTCCAAGGGGTGATAGGCCCCCCGGCCAGCCGCCGAGAGGCGGTTGACCGGAAACCCGGCCTCTTCCGTTAGATACCGCAGCACTTGCACAGACCGGGCCGTGGAGAGTTCCCAATTGGAGGGATAGCGCGCCGTGCGGATGGGCACGGTATCAGTGTGACCTTCGATCCGGATCAACAGCGCGGTGCCGGCTGCCAAACCGGCCAGGCGGGTCAACAGGGGTCTGGCCGCCGGCAGCAGATCCGCCTGCCCGGATTCAAAGAGAACCGGTGCCGTCATCCGCAAGCGCACCCCTTCGGCGGTCAGCTCCACCTCCATGCGAGCAGCATCGCCCAGCAACTGAATCACCTGGCGCAGCTCGCTGTACAGCCGGGCCAGCTCAGCCTCGCGATCCACCATGTCCACGGATTCGGGCAAAATCAGATCTCCGGGCTCCAGCTTGGTGCCGCCGGTGAAGATACTCAAGGCGCGGTTAAAGGAGTTCACAAAGCGGGTCACCTTGGAGGCTTCCAAGGTGGCCAGGGAAGAGAGCATGATAAAAAAACAGAGCAAAATTAAAATGAACCCCGTGTAGACCACCTGCCAGCCGGATCCCGGCAAGGGATGCTCATCCTTTTCGTTTTCCGAGAGCACGCTCTGTTTCATCCGGAACCGGCGCATGGGGTTTCCTTTGGGCGACCTAATTAGGCGATTCGGGTTAGGCGATCTGGGTCTTAACTGAGAGATAGGCCCGCAGCTTCTGTTCCACAATGCGGTGGTTTTCCCCCCGCTGGATAGCCAGAATGCCTTCCAGGATCATCTGCTTGAGCAACAGTTCCTGCTTGTCCCGGGCCTTGAGCTTGCCGGCCAGGGGCAAAAAGAACAGATTGGCCAGCAGCGTGCCGTAAAAAGTAGTCAGGAGCGCCAAAGCCATGGCGGGACCGATTTTACTGGGATCTTCCATTTGCATCAACATCTGCACCAAACCGATGATGGTCCCCAGCATGCCGATGGCCGGGGCAAATGTGCCCATGGTGGTGAAAATGTCGGCTCCCAGCCGGTGCCGCGCACTCACATAGGCAATCTCGGTGCCCAGTACATCCTCAATGGCTTTGACCTCCATGCCGTCCACCGCCATCCGCAACCCCCGAGCCATGAAGGGGATCTCCAAGTGGCGCAGCCGGGACTCAAAGGCCAACACCCCCTCTTTGCGGGCCAGTTTGGCAAAATTGACCATTTGTGGAATCAGTTTCTGGGGCGCCTGAGTCCGGTAAAGGAAGGCTTTTTTGGCAACGCCGAACACACTGACGATATCCGACAGGGGGTAGGCCACCAGGGTGGCGCCCATGGTACCGCCGATCACGATCATCAACGAGGGGTAGTTGACAAACCACCCCGCGGCGCCGTTCTGGACGATGGCCCCCGCCATCAATCCGCCGGCCACCAAAATTCCGAAAAACGTTGCAAAATCCACACATCCTCCTGTTTTCAGGGAGGTTTTCAAGGCATTGGGTCACGGACACCCAGGGAAATTTGCAACTCGCGTGCCATATGTTCAATTCATTTGCCCTATTCCAGCCAACCCCCCATCAAGGGGATGGAGTGGGGTGAATGATCTCAAGTTGTTTGGCCCTCTCCCCGACCCCTCCCGTCAGACTGATCTTGGCCCACACTTGCCACAGGGGGTTCTGCTAGATGCCGAGTTTGTCGGCTCCAGGCACTGCATCTGGATCTCCGCCTACGCGGAGATGACGTGCAGTTGGTAGTATTCGTCATTCCCGCGCAGCCTACCCCGGCAGACTGTAGGCCGGGGGCGGGGCACGCATCAGGTTCCGGTTGCCCGGGAATCCTGGATCGGGCGGGAATCGGTGCTGGGTGGGAATGCAAGGGGAGCGAAGTTGGGCTTGGCGGGCTATGGGTTCGCCAAAAACAGAAAAAATTTCCCAGGCAGGATAACGGGCGGATGGGCCGCGGATGTCAAAATTGCCTCGCTTTTGTCAAGGCCTTGACACCCGGGAAGGGAAATCCCAAAACGAAAAGCAAGGGGCGGACGCGGTCACCCCCGCCCGCCCGGCAGGTTAGCGCTTGATATTGACCAGGGTCTGGAGCATCTCGTCACTGGTGGTAATTACCTTGGCGTTGGCGTCATAGGCCCGCTGGGTGACAATCAGACTGACAAATTCCTCGGCAATATCAACGTTGGAGAGTTCTACGGAATAGGGCAGCACCTCCCCCAGGTTGCCCCGCCCGGGAACACCGTCCGTGGCCGGCCCGGATTCCGTGGTCTCCCCCCACAAATTACCACCCAGCTTGGATAGTCCATCAATGTTATCGAAATCAAAGAGTGCCACCTGCCAGATGGGCACCGGCTCGCCGTATCCGGCATCCCCCGGCAAGAGGGTGCTGTCGATTCCGTACATCACCCCCTCATCATCGATGGAGATATTGGTGTAGGTCGCCAGATCGACATTGATATCGGCGGGTGCGATCCCCGGCGGTTCGGGCAGAGGCAGCACCTGACCGGTTAAATCGTAACCCTGCACCACGTGTTCGTCGGGATTGACCAAATCACCATTGATATCGAAATTAAAACTGCCGGCGCGTGTATAGAAATAGACGCCGTCGTCGTTGACCCGGAAAAATCCGCCGCCGCTGATGGCCAGGTCGGTGACCCGCGATGAGGCCTCGATGGAGCCCTGGGCCCAATCGTACTTGACGCCCACGATACGGGCGCCGTTGCCCACCTGATTCACGTGGAAGGTGCCGGTGGAGTAGCCGCTGGCCGCGCTGATGGAGCTGTTCAACACATTCTCGAAATCGGCCCGGGCGGTCTTGAAGCCGGGGGTACTGACATTGGCGATGTTGTCGCTGATCACCGCCATGGACTGCTGCTGGGTCTGCAGGCCGGTAATTCCATTGTAAAGGGATCTCATCATTTTGGGTACGCTCCTTGGGTTAAGCTATTTCGCTTCAAAATTCAGTGGGGCTAAATTTCACAAGTACCGCGGCTATTCCAGCTCCCCTTCGTCTTCGGGCGTGTGGATATGGGTCACCGCGGTCAGGGGCACCAGTTGTTCATTGACCATCAGATAGGGCTTTCCGCCCAGGTAATGGACCCCGCTCACCAGGCCCTCCACAAAAGATGAGGCCTGGATCAAGCCGCCTTCAGCCGAGACCGCATCCACGGTATAGGCATAGACCCCTTCAGGCAGCGGATTTCCCTGATTGTCCGTGCCGTCCCAGGCCAGGCGGTGCTCCCCGGCGGCCAGGGCCCCCGGCTCCAGGGTCGCCACATAGCCCCCTTGGGCATCGTAAATGTTGATGTAGGTTTCAGCAGCCTCGGCATCCAGAGAGAATACCAAATCGCTGGCCTCTCCATTTTCATAGAATATGGAATTGCCGTTGGCGCTCACTTCCTTGCCCATGTAACCCACGGCCGCCGAGTTGTTTAGGTTGCTCTGATAGGCCAACAGGGCCTCCAGGTTGGAATTGACATTGATCAACTGCTCCAGGGAGCTGAATTGGGCGGTCTGGGTAATAAACTGGGAGGTGTCCACGGGGTCCAGGGGATCCTGATGTTTCAATTGAGCCACCATCAATTTGAGAAAATCGTCCTTGCCCAGGGTTCCCGCGGTGGAACCGGCGCTCGCGGCGGTTTGGGCGGCGATATTACGATCTATAGCGTTGATATCCATGGGTCATGCTCCTAATCGGGGCCGATGGGCCGGCCGTTTTAACTTGGTATAGTGCCTGCTACACAAAATAATCCACCCGCCCTGGGGATGGGGCCTCCAGGGGGTCGCGCTGATGGCGTTCTTTGGGGTCGTCCGGAGTCGCGTCCTGGGAGTTATCCTGTCCAGTGGTACTTGGATTTCTTCCCCGCTGGGCACCGGCCCAGGCAGTGGTCCAGGGTTTGGGTTCGGCGAAACCGCGGTCCGGATCGCCGGCCACGGTAACTTCGAAGCGCTCAACATCCAGTTTATGGTTGAGCAGATCGAGCTTGAGCTGGTTGAGGCTGCCTTCCAGAATCTCCTTGACCATCTGAGTTTGGGCCACGATTTTCACCTGAACCTGATGGTTGACAGTGGTCACATGCAATTTGATGGATCCCAGGGATTCGGGCTTTAAATCCAGCCGGATTTCGGGGCGGCCATTGCGCACCACTAACGCGGCGTTGCGCACCACCTGTTGAATCAGATCCGCCCGCAGGGCCGGGCTGGTTTTAGCGGCGGCCGCCGAATCGAGGGAGGCAATCCCGCCGATCTTTCCGGAAGCGGTCAGGGATAAGGCGCCGGCCGGCTGGGAGGCCAGAGGAGTCGCCGAACTGGCGGCCAATCCTTCGGAGATGGATGCCCCCGGGCGAGCTGAAACCGCCCCTGAACCCATGGCCCGGCCGGCGGTTTCCAGCAGGCTCGCCGCGGCTCCGCCGCTCAAGGCACCCGGTCCGCCGGAGGTGGTGGTGAATTGGGCCGCAATATTGGCGCTCAATCGGCCGCCGGAAGGGGGGTCCCCAAAGGCGCCCTTGGCAAAATTTGCCCCGGACCCGTTCAGGGCGTTGTGCAGTTCACTTCCCGCTCCGCTGGGCCGGGAGCCAACCCTTGCCTGGGAATCGGCCTTGCCGGATTGGGGGCTGGCCAAGCCCTGGAGAACCTCTCCGGCGGCGGCTTTTTCCGAGGCACCGGCCCCCTGTTTCAACAGCTGTTCCTGGCTCCCGGCAACTTCAGCGCCTGGGGCGCCCGGGGCCGCTGGGGATATCCCCCCTTTTACCCCAACCGGCTGGCCGGCCAAAACCGCGGCCGGCGTCCCTTCCAGAGCCGCACTGTTCCCCGGGCCAATCGCCCCGACTCGCCCGGCTTCCCCTGATGCCGCGGCTCCTGCCCCGGGTGCCGATCCTGGTTCGGGCGGGGTTGTACCGGATCTTTGGGTTGGCGCTGCCGCCGGTTGGACGGGCTCGGCGGTCTGTGCTGGGGGAGGGTTCTGAATCGGCGGCTCGGCGGATCCTGACGAATTTTGGGTTGCGGGAGGACGATTGGACTTAACTTCGGCCCTGCGCTGGGGCGGATCCTGGGGCCAGTTTTTTTCCGCCCTCTTTAGAGAGCTTTGAAAGTCGGTTGCCTGGGAGCTAAACAACCCCTTTCCAGGGTCCAGAGTTACCGTCGATGGCGCGGGGGCAAACAGAACTTCCAGGGCCTGAAGGGCATAACTGGGCTGCGATAGGCTCGTTGCGGGGTTGAAGGGGGCCATATGCACAATTTCCTTTTGGAATGAATCCGGACGGTTATGGGGCGTCTCCGTTCAAGCGGCGACGATTGAAGCGGGTTTGGGCGATATCATCCATTAATTTCCGTGCTTTGGTTTCCTGCTGCTGTTTGCGGGCAAGCTGGTTCTTCTCCTTCAGACGTTCCAGGGTTTTACGTTTTTTGACCGCCTCGAGCAATTCCGTTTGTTTTAGGCTGTGCTCCTGGCGAACCACGCCCACCCGCTGCTTTTGGTGCTTGAGGTCGGATTTCAACCCCTCCAGATAGTGCTGATACAAGAGGGTTTGGGAGATGGTGATCCCTTGGGCCTGGGCATCCTGCAGCTCATGGGTCAGTTGGGTTTTGCGCTTCAAAAAGCCGCTGAGTCGCGCCTGCTCCCGGGAAAGCCGCTGGTCGATATCCGCCAGCTCCTTTTGGATCTGGTCCTCTTTGAGCCTGCGGTGTTCCAGTACCGGATTGAGTTTGAAATCGGACATAGGCTGCCAGGGTGTCAGGTTAGGGGCCAAAACTCACAAGTGCCGCTGATCATGTTGCTACATCCGCTATACAGAGCAGGAAATATGCCATGATTTCAGCCTATAGCCGGAAATTAATAATTTTTATCAATATTTTAAATAGTTACGGAATATGTGTAGGAGGCAGCGCCATGGCTGCCGCAGGGAAAGCAACGCTTAGCGGGCAAGATTTGCCGAGGGCGGGGCGATCTTTGCCAATCGATGATCATTGCCCGCCTGCCAGGAATTGGGCCGGTGTCTTGAAAGGGGTAACCTTGAAAGCAGAGGCTAGCGGATCAATTTCGCCATGCGTTCCAGGCTCTCATCAAAGGGCGTGCTCTCCTGGTTGGGCTGGCAAAGGAATCGGTTGATGGCGTCGATCTTGTTCACGGCCTCATCAATGGCGGGATTGCTGCCGGCGACGTAGGCACCGATATTGATCAGGTCTTCGGACTTGCGGTAGGTGGCCAGGATCGATTTGAGCCGTCCGGCGTGGCTCTGGTGCGCAGGATCGACGATTTCCCCCATGACCCGGCTGACACTCTGCAGGACATCGATGGCCGGATAGTGGTTCTGTATGGCCAAATCCCGGCTCAGTACGATATGGCCGTCCAGAATACCCCGCACGGCATCGGCCACCGGCTCGTCCATGTCACCGCCCTCCACCAGAACGGTGTAGAGCCCGGTGATGCTGCCCTGTTCGGCACGGGTGCCGGCCCGTTCCAGAAGCTGGGGCAACAGGGCGAAAACCGAGGGTGTGTAGCCCCGGGAGGTGGGCGGTTCGCCCAAGGCCAGGCCGACTTCCCGTTGGGCCATGGCAAAGCGGGTCACCGAGTCCATCATCAGGTTTACATTGAGGCCTTGATCCCGGAAATACTCCGCAATGGTGGTGGCGATAAAAGCACCCCGCATACGGATCAGGGGCAGACGGTCGGAGGTGGCCACCACCACCACCGAGCGGGCCAACCCCTCGGGCCCCAGCTCCCCCTCGATAAATTCGTTGACCTCCCGGCCCCGCTCACCAATCAGGGCGATTACGTTGACATCGGCGCTGGAGCGCCGGGCGATCATCCCCAACAGTACGCTCTTGCCCACCCCGGAGCCGGCAAAGATCCCCAAGCGCTGGCCGTGGCCCACGGTGAGCAGCCCATCGATGGCCCGTACCCCGGTGGCCAGTGCGGTTTGAATCCGTCGGCGAGCCAAAGGGTTGGTGGGCGTGGCATAAATGGGGTACGGGCAATGGCAGTTTAGGGAACCCTTGCCGTCGATGGGCACCCCCAATCCATCCACTACACGACCCAGCAGGGAATCCCCCACATGGACAAAGGCTTTGGGCTGTTCGGCCACCACCAGGCTGCCGGGACCGATGCCGCGGATATCCTCCAGAGGCTGCAGCAATACCCGTTGGCCTTTGAAACCCAGAACTTCGGCCTTGATGCTGTTGCGGCCCCCTTTGGGATAAATGGTGCAAATTCCGCCCAGGGCGGTGGGGGGACCCTGGGATTCGATCACCAGCCCCACCATCCCCAACACCCGTCCGCTGGCCCGCACCGCTGTGAGGGTCTCCAGGGCCTGATGATACTTATCGACATTGAGTAAGGGGCTCATGGCCGCCCATGGGGTGGAGGTTCAGGGAAATAAACGGCCCTCGAAGTGCAAGGGCGTTAAGACGATTCGGTTTCATCCAGGAGGGTCGTAAAGTGCTCTTCGATGAGCTGAAGCTGGTTGGCGATGCGCGCATCGATCTCTCCCAGATCGCTCTGGATCAGGCATCCCCCGGGCTGAACCTGTTCATCGCCTTCGAAATTGCAGTTTTCCATGATGCCGTTAAATTCAGGGGCTCGGAATTCCAGGCTGCTGAGGATATGCAGGTCGCCGGGGTTGACCTTGACAGTCAATTGTTCGGCCTCCTGGCAGTGGGCCAGGGCCCCGGCAATCACATGGGCCACGGCCTCAGGACGGGTCTGAACTTCGCTGTTGAGGATCTTGCGGGCCACGGAAAGGGCCAGATGGACGGTTTGGCGCTCCGCGGCCCGGGTCAGATCCGCCTTTAACTGTTCGACCTCCCCCATGGCCAGGCCCAGCATTTTGATGATCGACTCCAGGCGCCCCCGTTCCTCGGCGATCCCCGCACGCTGCCCCTCTTCATAACCTTGGGCGTAGCGTTGGGCGCTATCGGCTTCTTCGGGCCGCGGAAAATCGTCACCGGCGGCGGAAGGGCGGGCTATGGCGGAGAGCGGCGGGCTGTCGGAGCTGGAACGCATCTGGAAATTGGCCAGCTCCGTGCGCTGAAAACCCCTTAAGTTTTCTTCCGCCGTCTCCTGGGAGGATTTGTTTTCGGCAAAAATTTCCGGAAAATAGTGCCGCTGAAAGCGCTTCACCCGGTCCATGCCGTGCCCTTTGGAGGGATTACTCAACGAAATCCCCTCCGCCCCGCCCACTGATCACCAACTCGCCCTTGGACTCCATATCCTGAATAATGCGGGTGATCTTGGCCTGGGCATCCTCCACTTCGGCCATCCGAATGGCGCCCATGGCCTCGATCTCTTCTTCCAGCATCTCCGCGGCCCGCTGGGACATATTGCGGAACACCTTTTGGCGGATCTCTTCCGAAGCCGCCTTGAGGGCCACGGCCAGCTCCTTGGTTTCCACCTGGCGCAGCACTTTCTGAAACCCGCGGTCATCCACCAGGATCAGATCATCAAAGACGAACATGCGCTCTTTGATCATGGCCGCCAGTTCGGGATTGATCTCTTCGATATCCCCAAGCAACTGATCGCCGGTGGTATCCCCGGACATGTTGAGGA
Source organism: uncultured delta proteobacterium (assembly GCA_963713755.1). Lineage (GTDB taxonomy): Bacteria > Desulfobacterota > Desulfobacteria > Desulfobacterales > CAVQMW01 > CAVQMW01. The sequence continues at coordinate 312,606 of CAVQMW010000001.1, forward strand.
TCTCGGCCAAATGATCCACACCACCTGTGCGGTGGGTGGCCGAAGAGGGCTGATTGCGCAGGATTTCACTGAGTACATAGTCGATTTCATCCACCATGTCCGAAAGCACTTTATCGAGATTGGCCACCCGCATGGCCACCTCCACCCGGATCTCTTCGGGCAGGCGCACCAGCACTTCCCCGGCGGCATCCGGCAACAGATGGGCCACCACCAGGGCCATGGTCTGGGGATGTTCATGGGCGATCAGGCCGATAATCTGATCCGGATCCAAAGCATGCAGGACGTCCAATTTTGACTTGCTGCCGCCCAAGGTTCGCCCGGAGCGCTCGGCCATGGTTGCTTGATTTTTTTTGCGGCGCGCCTCGGTGGTAAATTCATCGGCCACCATCTCCACCACATCAGGTGCAACCGCGCCGATATCGCCGATGTGCTCACGAATCAGATCGCGCTCGGCACCGCTCAGCAGTTCCAGGATCGCACGCGCCTTGGTTTCCCCCAGGGCGTGGAGCAGCACGGCAACTTTTAAAGGGCCGGAAAGATTCATGGTACCAATATTCGAGTTTTATGTAGACGACTTGAGAGTCCAAAGTTCTCCGTCATGCCGGATCCCCAATCGAGTTGAGGACAGGCTTTGATAAGCCTGCCCCGGCAGGTGGCAAGCCGGGGGCATCCAGAGATTCCAAAGTATTGGAATCTCTGGATTCCCGCCTTCGCGGAAATGACGAGGCTGTCTAGTCGAACATATTAATTTCAGTAGGTTAAAAGAACTATGGACTGGCCAGTAGACGGATCAGTCTATTTTAAATCCCCCCGGCCCACATTATCAATTTATAAGGAAAAGCCAACCCCCGGCCACGGATGTTCCCGGCTTGAACGAAGGGAAGGTCAGGGGAGATTCAAGGGTATGCCTCCCTACGCCTCCTGCAGCCACTCGCGCACCAACTGCAGGGAGACCTCTTTTTCCCGGGTGATGAAATCCGAAGCTCGGTCCAGGTTGGGCAACTGCTGCCGCGCCGGTTTACGCTCCTTCTCCAGTTCTTCAACGGTTTTGGGCAGTTGTTCCAGCAGCTCCGAGCTTTCCGGAGCGGCCGAGGTGAGCCAGCGCACCAGAGGCCGGATCACAAACAGGAAGCTGAGCAGCAGCAACAAGAAGGCAAATGCGTTTTTCATGGAGGGTGAATATTGGCGCATCCGCTCCAGCCAGCCCGGTTCGGCGGCGGTCTCCTTGGCCAGGGCCTGCATGGTGCTCTCAAAGGGAATGTTGACCACTTCCACCTCATCTCCCCGTTCCTCGTTAAAATTGATGGCCCGCTTGACCAGGTTGGTCAGCTTGGCCATCTCATCTTCGGTCCGGGCGATGTATTTGTAGTCGAAGCCACCCTCGTCCAAGGCCACCTGCTCGTAACTGCCGTCCACCAGAACAGCGACGGAAACCCGGGTCAAGCCGCCCATGGGTTTGACGGTGTGGCTGGTGACCCGCCCCACCTCATAGTTGACGGTCTGGTCCTCCCGGGAGGCCAGCAGGGGCGTGTCGGCGGTAGCGGCCCCGGGGTTCTGGGCCTGGAGATTGTACGCCGGTTCACCCGGAATCCCCTGGATGCCGGGATCCATGCGCCGGGTTTTCTCGTTTAGGAGGTGTTCGCTGCGAATGACCCGGTTGTCGGGGACAAAAGACTCCTCGGTGAGTTCCTGCTGTTTGAAATCAATTTCAGCCGCCAGGCGCACCGTGGCCTTGGAGGGTCCCAGGGCGGTTTCAAGCATGGTTTTGATGCGGTTTTCCAGCAACTGCTCCAGCTTGTGCTGATACTCCAGCTGCTCTGTGCTGACACCGGCCATCTGGCCGGGCAGGCCTTTCAGCCCGGTGAGCATGTTGCCCGAGCTGTCCACCACGGTGACATTCTCCGGCGCCAGACCGGGGATCCCGGCGGAGACCAGATGCACGATGCCCTGGACCTGTTTTTTGTTGAGATCCCGTCCGGGATGCATTTTCAGCACCACCGAAGCGGTGGCCGGTTTTTCCTCCTCCACAAAGAGCGAGTCCTGGGCCATGACCACATGCACCCGGGCGCTGGCTACTTCCGGAAAGCGCTTGATGGTCCGCGCCAGCTCGCCTTGCAGGGCGCGTTGGTAATTGACGTTCTGCAAAAACTCGGTCATGCCCAGCTTGGCGTCGTCAAAGAGCTCAAAGCCCATGGTGCCCCCCTGGGGCAGTCCCATGGCGGCCAGTTCCATGCGGGTTTCATAGAGCATCTCCTCGGGCACCATCAGGGCGGTACCGTTGGCGCCCAGCTGGTAGCTGATTTGGCGGGTTTTCAGCTCCTGGGCAATGGCGGCGCAATCTTCCGGATCCAAGTTCGTGTAAAGCATGCGCCACTGGGTGGCGCCGGTCCAGAAAATCAACAGGGCCAGGCTCAGAGCCGTCACCCCTACCAGCACCAGCAGGGTGATCTTGCGGCCCAGGCTCAGGTTTCGGATAATCCGTCCGAGCTGTTTGAAAAACTCAATCACTGGCATGACAGTCGCCTCTGCTCATACCCTCGGGGGTTGAGGTTCGAATCCATGACAAGTGCGGAAATCACACCTGCATCCGCATGATCTCCTGGTAGGCCTCCACCATCTTGTTGCGCACCTCCATGACCAGCTTGAAGGAGACACTGGCTTTTTCCATGGCGATCATGGTCTGGTGAAGATCCTGGACACTGCCGTCGGCCAAGGCCTGGATGGATTGGTTGGCCTCTTTTTGCAGGCGGTCCACGCCGTTGATGGCGTTTTCCATGACCTCGCCGAATCCTTGAACAGCCTTAGGTTCCTGGGCCGCGGGTTGGACCGGCGTCAAGCCGCCAAGGCCTGCACCGGGGGTCAGGGCATCGACTTTCATATTATCGTCCGATCTCCAGGGCGCGCAGCGCCATGGCCTTGGTCGCCTTTACAGCGGCGACATTGGCTTCATAGCTGCGGGAAGCGGTGATCATGTTCACCATCTCTTCCAGAACCTGGATGTTGGGCAGGGCCACATAGCCCTGGTCGTTGGCGTCGGGGTGGTCGGGATCGAATTTTAGGATCGGCGGCCGGGGATCCTCCACCACCCGCACCACCTGCACCTGGGCCAGCTTGGGATCCAGGTGGGAGGCCAGCAGCCGGTTGAAATCGGAATCCAAGGGCCGGGCGGCGAACACCGCTTCCCGGCGCCGGTAAGGCCCGCCTTCCTCGGTGCGGGTGGTCTGAGCATTGGCCAGATTGCTGGAAATCAGATTCATCCGCAGCCGCTGGGCCGACAGGCCGGTACTACTGATACTCAGGGCATCCATGAAGGACATGGGGATCACTCTCCTTTGATGCTGTTTTTCAGGCCCTCGAATTTACGGGCCAATATTTCCATGGCCGCGTCATAGAGCAACTGGTTTTGGCCCAGTTTGGTCATTTCGCGATCCAGATCGACGCTGTTGCCGTCCTGGCGCAGCGAATAGGCCCGGGCCTGATCCGCCCTGGGGGTCACCCCTGTTGCGGCCGCCGCTGAAGCTCCGCCGGGCAGATGCCCCGGACTCGTTCGGGCCATGGGCAGGGTCTCGCCGGGCTTCGTTATTTTCTGGAGCTCCTCTTCCACCACGATGTCAAAAGAGCGGTAATGGGGCGTATCGATATTGGCCACATTGGCCGCGATCAAGTTGTGCCGCTGGATCCTGAGGTCCGCGCTTTTTTCCAGAATCGAAATGGTCGGGCCGAACAATCCGGTGATTTCCATGGTCTTTCAACTCTCTATGGTCAAAATTTATAAATTCAGCTTGCGATGCTTAGGGTTGGAAAGTGCCAAACCGATAAATCCCCCCAGCCCCCTTTTACAAAGGGGGAGCGATCATGATGGCATCCCCCCAACGGATATAGAGCAGTTTTGCACGTATCGTGCCAATCCAGGGATTTACGATACAGCGCCACCCGGCGCCCCGGCCTTGTATTCATTGAGCTTGTTGCGCAGGGTGCGAATGCTGATCCCCAGCATTTCAGCGGCCCGGGTGCGGTTCTCACTCACCGTTTGCAAGGTTTTCATGATCAGTTCGCGCTCCATCTCCCGCACAGTCTGGCCTACGCGCACCGCTGTGGGATCGCTGAGGCCCTTGAGAGGATCGTCCAGAATCAGGTCTTCGACGGTGAGCTGATCTTCGGGTGCAATCAAGACCGCCCGCTCCAGGGCGTTTTCCAGTTCACGTACATTGCCGGGCCAGTTGTAGGCCTTCAGGTGCGCCAGGGTGGCGGGGGGAATAGTGAGCCGGGGGCGTTCGTAGCGGCGGCTGTATTTCGTCAAAAAAAAGTCGGCCAACAGGGGAATATCGCCGGGCCGTTGACGCAGCGCCGGGATGGTCAGGGGAATCACATTGAGTCGGTGGTAAAGATCGAGGCGGAACTTACCCTTTTGCACCGCACTTTTCAGGTCGCGATTGCTGATGGCCACCAGCCGGCAATTCACCGCCACGGGTGCCTGGCCCCCCAAAGGATCGATTCGCCGTTCCTGAATGACCCGCAGCAGCTTGGCTTGCAGGGGCCAGGGCATTTCACTGATCTCATCAAGCACCAGGGTTCCCCGACCGGCCTGCTCAAATTTCCCGGCGCGGGTCTTGACCGCTCCGGTAAAGGCGCCCCGTTCATGGCCGAACAGCTCGCTTTCGGCCAAGGTGTCGGGCAGCGCGGCACAGTTCACCGCCACATAAGGCTCCTGGGAGCGGCCACTGCGGCGATGGATATAGCGCGCCACCAGTTCCTTGCCGGTACCGCTCTCACCCTGAATCAGGACCGTGGCATCCCGGGCCGCCACCCGGGCCGCCAGCTCGAGCTGCCGCTCCATGAGGGGATCCTGGGTGACCACGTCGTGATCCAGGGATTCCACAGGCGAAGGAATGGCGGTGGAGTCGCTTTCCTGCACCTGGGCCCCATTCAAACAGACCAGGGTCAGCACCTTGCCGGCGGACCGGCCGTCCGCCCCCGTGAGCCGGGTCAGCCCCCGATAGAGGGACTGGCAAGGAGAATGAGAGTTCTCATCGGACCAGTTCGAAACCGGTACTAGGGTCGCCCCGGAAGGTAATCCCGCCGGGACGCAATTCCCATCCCCACCGGACTCAGTGTCCCCATGGGGCTCGGGCTGAGCATCTGATCCGGCCTCAAATTCGAGCCAGGGCCGAGAGGCCAGCAACTGTTCCCAGGGGCGGCCCAGGATCCGCTTGGCCGATAGGCCGGTAATCTCGGCGGCGGCATGGTTGAACACCGTGATGCGGCCGGCCGCATCCACAATCACCACCCCAGCGGGGATCTGGTCCAAATATTCTCGGGAAGTCATCATCGCTGTCAGGTCATGGTATCGAACTGGGCCGGATGAAAGAGGCCGCTCGGGACGTAACGTTAGATAAAGCTTGGGCTGAGGCGCAATTCAACCCGGAACTGTATTAGAATTCAAAATACATGCCACCCCCTCTTTCCCGCCCTCTGTACTTCAACCGAGAAGGGAGCGACGCCACCATTAACCAATAGAGCTGTTGGGAATCAGGCGGGCTGCTTTCAACAAACATCGAGGGGACTTATGGGTCATCATCCCGCAGGGCCTGCCCACGCATGCTGTTGGCGGGCGGCGGGGATCCAGTTTTTTTCAAAGGGCTATGGACTTCCGCTTCGCGGGAATGAGGAGGTTAACCAATCGGTACTTGTAACTTCCGTGGGTTAGAAGAAATATGGGCTGACCAGTTAAAATACAGAAAAAAAGAAAAGCTGGCATAGGCGGCGGGAAGGCTGAATTTACGGGAGGCGGGCGGCAAGCAGAGACAATATCTTGTCACCTTGTCAGTTCTTTGACGGGCAACCTGATGTGGCGAAGCGGCTATTGCTGATGCGGGGTTAATCGTCGGGGGTAAGCTGGTGGCGCTTGATCTTCTCCACCAGGGTGGTGCGTTTCAGCTGCAGCAACTGGGCAGCCTTGTTTTTTACCCATTTGGTTTTTTCCAGGGACTGTAGGATCAAGGTTCGCTCAAACTCGCTGACCGCTGAATTGAGGCAAATCCCTTCATCGGAAAGCTCCATGGCGGGCGCGCCGTAGTGGGGTGCGGCGCCTTTGATCCGGGCCGGTAGGTCGTCCAGGCCGATGTAGCGGTTGGGAAACAGGACCACCAGCCGCTCCACCACATTACGCAGCTCGCGAACATTGCCGGGCCAGGGGTAGGTTCTCATTTTTTCAAGGGCTGGATTGGAAATTCCCTGGATGTCAAAGCCCCGGGATGCGTTCAACTCACCCAGGAAATGGGCAATCAGCAACGGGATGTCGCTTTGCCGCTCACGCAGGGGTGTCACTCTCAGGGGAATCACATAGATCCGATAATACAGATCTTCTCTGAAACGACCCTCGACCACGGCCTTTTCCAGGTCGCGGTGGGTGGCCGCAATCACCCGCACATCGGCCTTAATGGTACGGTGGCCGCCCACGCGCTCAAATTCGTTTTCTTCCAGCACACGCAGCAGCTTGACCTGCAGATCGAGGCTCATATCCCCGATTTCATCCAGGAAAAGCGTACCGCCGCAGGCCACTTCAAACTTGCCGGTTTTGGTGGTTGTGGCGCCGGTGAAGGCTCCCCGTTCATGGCCGAACAGTTCGCTTTCCAGGAGGTTGTCCGGAATTGCACCGCAATTGATTTGGACGAAGGGTTTGGCGGCGCGCTCGGATTGCTGATGGATTTCCCGGGCCATCAATCCCTTGCCCGTTCCGGTTTCACCGCTGATCAGCAGGGTGCTGTCGGTCTGGGCCACTTTGCACACCATTTCGAACAGATCGCGCATGGACCGGCTTTGCCCCACAATGCCGTTGCACCAGGTGGGCGTCGGGCGATTGAGGCAGCTGCGCGCCTGGTCGAGTAACGAGTCATCGGCTTCCCTGGCTTCGGCCTCGCGGGCTAAATTGTCCACTTTTCAGGATCCTCAGCAATTTTTTATGGGGAATAATAGGGATTTAGCATTCCGCAGACAGGAATTGCAAGTAAAAGTAATATGCAATCAAGATGCCAGAACTCTAATGAGGGTGGGATTTAAACGTCACATGGAGGCCCACTGGGCGAGATGAACGAGGGTTAGATTTATTTTCGGTGTAAATCGCTTTTACCCGCAACAGCCTTGGAACCCTGAACCCTTGACCATGCTTTGGCGTGGATGTTTTGAATGAAGGTTGAGTGATGGCAGCCCCAAGATGGCGATCATCCGTAGATTTTATCATCCTGCCAATCATCGGAAAAGAGCGATGGATGCAAATGGCAAATTGCAACTGCACCTTTCAAGGGGACAACGGACAATGCCGCTTAATGGAACAAATCGGCCACCATACCGGTGCGTAACTAAAAAGCCGCCAGGGCCTGGTTGAGTTCCGAGTGGATGTTAAGATTGCTGGTTTCCTGAAACCCTTTGAGTTCGTTACCCAGGGCTTCGGGTCCAACCACCTGATATTGGATCCCGGCCTTGCTGCTGTGTTGGGCCACCAGGATAATCAGCTTAATGGTTGACATGTTGACATCCGCCGATTTGCTCAGATCCACTACCAACCGGGATTGTCCTGTGGCTTTAACTTCATTGAGGGCTTTGGGCAATTGCGATTCAACGCCCACAATGGTGGGCCGGGTTACTTTGCAGGGCAAGGCCAGGCTGAAATACCCGTCGGCTTTGACGAAATAGTTGCTGCCCCCCTCGCCGGAGCAACCGTCGGCCGGTTTGGGATTGAGCTTCACGATTTTGGTCACCCGATCGATGAGCTGTTCCCCCTTAAAGGGCTTGACCATGTAGTCTTTTACCCCAAGTTTAGCGATCTGCATGACGTTATCCTTGCCCGATTCCGCCGTCAGCATGATCACCGGGATATCTTTCAGAAAGGGCTCCCCTTTCAGTTTTTCTAGCATCTCGGTACCGGTCATCACCGGCATGGTGATGTCGAGAATTATCAAATCGGGGCGTTCCTTGGAGGCCAGGGATAGCCCCTCCACCCCATTTTCTCCTTCAAATATTTCGCAATCATAGGGATTGAATGCCTTTTTCACAATCCGCCGGATGGTTTTGCTATCGTCGACGGTGAGCACCTTCAGCGCCATTGGGCACCTCCTGAAAATGATAATCCAAAATTTGTATCAACCGGATCTCCCGGCTGTTTCAATGAGCAAGTCTGAATAGCCTGACCGAAAATTCCCCTCCCCTGGCGGGAGGTGTCGGGGGAAAAGAAAAGGTTTTCGTTCCGCCGGCCGATCTCGATCATCCAGCCGCGGGACTGGTGAGTTTCCTTGCACCGCCCACCTAGCTTACCCCATAGATTGGCACAGATCTAAAAAACTTTACCCTTTTTTCCGACATGATCGCTCCCCCTTTGGTAAAGGGGGCCGGGGGGATTTCAGGATCGCTTCCCCTTTGGAAAAGGGGGCCGGGGGGATTTCAGGATCGCTCCCCCTTTGGTAAAGGGGGCTGGGGGGATTTCAGGATCGCTCCCCCTTTGGAAAAGGGGGCCGGGGGGATTTCAGGATCGCTCCCCCTTTGGTAAAGGGGGCTGGGGGGATTTCAGGATCGCTCCCCCTTTGGAAAAGGGGGCCGGGGGGATTTATCGAACCGGTTATTTTTGAGGGACGGCAAAATAAATCGCTAAAGTATCTCTCTTACCGGCCAATAACGGGATTGAATGCAGGCCGCAAAAGGCTCTCAGAAATCTCTTTGAAAAATAATTAAAAAAAACGCTAAAGGGAATTTCCAGGGCGCCGATACTAAGAACCAAGAGCGGCCAACAACCCTCAACGTACTCAACCCAATTTAAACCTCCGGCAAGAACGCCGGTAAACCAACATCTCTAGAAAGGAGATACATCATGGCAATGGACATCACTTTAACTTCCGGCATGCGGGCCAACCTCTACTCTCTGCAGACCACCCAGCAACTGATGGAGCGCACCAGTGACCGGATGGCCACGGGCAAAAAAGTCAACTCGGCTCTGGATGATCCGGTCAACTATTTTGCTGCTCAAGGGCATCTGCAGCGCGCCAGCGACCTCACCACCCGTAAGGACGAGATGAGCGAAGCGGTGCAGACCGTGAAAGCGGCCGACACTGGCATCGAAGGCATCTCCACCCTGATCCAGGCGGCCAAATCTTTGGCGGTTTCCGCCAAATCGGCCACAGACTGCAATGAAACCACGACCCTGATGTGCCAGTTTAACGGGATTATGAGTCAGATCAACGATATGGCCGATGACTCCACCTACAAAGGGGTCAACCTTCTGGGCGGCACACGCGAAAGCTGACCGTCAATTTTGACGAAAGCCGGGGATTCCAACCTGACCCTTACCGGCTTTGATTCCAGTTCCGGGCAATGGATTGTATCAGTCTTGCTCCAGCGGCGGTGAGGATTGGTTAGCTGGATACGATGTCAGAGGTGGCACTCTTGGCTCCGCGGGCTTTGCCGCCATGGATACTGCGATTGCTGCACTTGACGACGCCCGGGATACCCTGCGGACAGAGGCCAAAAAGCTCTCATCCAACCTGAGCATCATCACCGCCCGCCAGGATTATACCTCCAAGATGATCAATACTTTGGATGACGGCGCGGCCAATTTGACCAATGCGGACATGAATGAAGAGGGCGCCAACATGCTGATGCTGCAGACCCGCCAGCAGCTGGCCACCACTTCCCTGAGCTTGGCCTCCCAGGCGGCGCAGTCGGTACTGCGGCTGTTCTAACACTGATACCAACCGACCTGAAATAAACCTCTCGTAACCCGGGGAGGGGCATGCCCCTCTCCCGGGCTACACTCCCATAGGAGGTGGGACCATGTATGAAACCACGGATGCAGTCCATTCGCACCCGGCGGTTATATCCCCGGTCGGTCCCGCCAGTCCGAGAGCCACAACTGGCAATGGGTCGCAGACCAAAGCGGAAACCGCCACAGTGCAGCGTGGGGCGCAGGAGCAACCGCAGCTCAAGGGCGCCCGTTTTCAAAATCTGACCAACCTGAACACGCAATTCAATCAAATTTCAGAAAGTATCGGCAAAGTGAGCCGGGCCATGGATCAGATCGAGGCTCGGATGGTGAAAATCAGTGACAAGTTGTCTGCTTTCAGGAAAATTTTTCCCCCTTATCCCCCCGGGAGCGATGAGCGCATAAAATTGTTCAAAGCCTTTTCGGGACTGCGCAAACAGATTCAACAGCTCACCTATCCCCCTGAGGACCCGGGTGCTCAGGCGATAATGGCCCCTGCACGTTACAGAAAAAGATTCCCAGGAAATGCCGGGAATCAGCTTCAAAGCACCCGGCATCGATATTGCAGTTCGTTCTCAGAGTATCCAACTGGGTCCCAAAGGGCTGAATATTCCTGAAATGTCGTCTGAAGCACAAGACGAAGAGATCGATGAAATTCTGGAGAAGATTATCGGGGCGCGGCAAACGCTGGGGGCCAAGCGAAAGGGCCTTCTTGAAGATACTGAAAAACTCTTTGCGGCAAAAGAAGAACTGGTGAGAATCAATTCGCCATCGAAGGATAGCGAGTTGCCCATCCCGGCGCCGATAAACGGTGCTACCGACGCCGAAGAAGTAAGCCACCGGATCCTCGGGGTATTGACCGGCCATAAGCAGGGCATTGCCGACGATCCTATGGTGCTCAAATCCTTCATAGGATAAATTTTGGCACTTAAAATCACACTCAAACCCAACGAAAAGATGATCATCAGCGGGGCCGTGATCACCAACGGTCCCCGCAAAACCGATCTTTTTATTGAAAACCGAGTGCCGATCCTCAGAGAGCAGGATGTCATGACCGAAGATGGGGCGGATTCCCCGTGCCGCCGCATCTATTTTGCCATTCAGTTGATGTATATCGATGCAGACAACCTGCCCACCTATCACCAAACCTACTGGCGACTGGTGCAGGAGCTGGCTGACGCAGCTCCCAGCTTCCTGCCCCATATTGAAACGATCAACAAACAGATTCTAACCGGGCAGCATTATCAGGCGCTGAAACTGGCGCGCAAGATGATCGGCCTTGAGCAGGAGGTAATCCGAGGTGTACAATAACGCAGCTCACGCCTACCAATCCGTAGAAAAGGCCACCCTCAGCGGCCGCAGCCTGGAAGCCAAAGTGCTCGCCAACGCGTCCTTTAAACTCAAGGCTTGTCAGGATAACTGGGATGCTCCCGACCGCGATGCGCGACTAAATGAAGCCCTCAAATTGAACCAAAGGATATGGAGCATCTTTCAAACCGAACTTTCCGCCGATGACAACCCCCTGCCCAAACAGTTGCGCGCTGACCTATTGCGGCTCAGCTTATTTGTCGATCGCCGGATTATGGACATCATGGCCTTTCCAGATCCGGAAAAGCTAACCGCGGTAATCAATATCAACAACAATATTGCTGCAGGCTTGCGGGGCCAAATTTCAGATCCAGACTCTGAACTAGCGGTCTGAAGAAAAACCTGACTAATAAATTCTTTCCTATTCCTTCAAACGTTTTAGCCGATCCCGAACTACAGGGTTACCAGGATCCAACCGACGCGCTTTTTCCAGGAAAAAGCGCGCATCTTCATCACGATTCAGAGATTGGCAAATTATACCTACCGCAATTAACGTTTCCAAATCGTGCGGCTCTAACTCCAAAACGCTATTGTAGATACGCATCGCCTCCTGAGGCTGATCCTTAATCACGAATAGAAAATCGGCTAAATTTTTTTTATACGTAATATTTAAAGGCGTAAGCTGAGTAGCTACGCGGTAGTGGTGCAGGCTTTTTTCCAACCGATTCATATGATGGTACACAACACCGAGGTTATTGTGCGCTCTCGAATTTTCAGGATCGATAGTCACAGCTCTCTTGAAGAATTCTTTAGCATCTTCTATCGCCCCGTCCTTGAATGCTTCTTCACCTCCAGAGATTAGCGTAGATAAATTTCTCTCATTAGAATCCGATCCATTTAGCTTCTTTTCGTTATCCATTTAATCTCCCGCCATTCAGTTGGGCTAAGCCGATCAATGTATTGAGTGATCCTTGATAAACTCTATTTATTGAAATTAAATCCTATCAATTTATCCTTAAAAATTCCAGAATGTACCGCGAACGGTCTCCTTGGCCAAAATTTCGACTGAATCTAAAGCCCGGAAAAAGCTTCTCCAATCCACGGTACATTGACTCAAGGTCCGGGAAATTCCACCCGGAGGCTCTTTGCCATTCGCCATTCTCCGGTTTCATACCGCCCTCCTGAAGTCGACACTCTATTATGATCCGTTTGCATGCTCCTGCAATCCGAGCGGCATTTTCTTTCATGTTTTTGGTGTGATGAATTACGGAGAAAAGCATTATTGTATCAAAAATGCCAAGAGGGGTTCCGTCGTCGAGATCAACGTTTTGATAGTCAATTTGATGGAAAAGGATATTTGCAACCATCTTGGCACCGCAAAGCACTTCTGGATCCAATTCAATTCCGGTTACACTGCAGCCCCGAGAGCTTAAATACATCGAAAGTATGCCGGAACTGCATCCAACATCTAAAACCCGTTCACCTGGCTTAAATACGATTTGATCGAGGAGAGATTTCCTCGTCTTGAGGTCTCGCTCGCCCTCAATATAAATATCACGCTCGTGGAGAGTATGATATATACCTTGTTTTGATGCGGTTGTTATTTGATTCGAAAAAAGCCTCGTTCTTGCCAAATCGAGAGCCCCATTTTTAAAATGCGGCCAAAAATCACGTTCAAAATTAAAATTTTGGAAATATGCCATGAAGTGCGGAAATTTCCATTTCGCATATCGCTTCCGCGTCCATTCATTGACCCATTTAAAAAATTCTGTATTCCCCATCTTCTGTTCTTTTGGGGTTATATGTATGGCTTGATCATAATCTATTAAAAAACATATCCCATTTTTCGAATTAAAACGAATATTCTCAGGACGAATATCACCGTGATAAATTCCACATGCTTTTTGTTCGACGATTGCAAGAATAAGATCAGGTAATGGCGACATTGCATTTGATGGAATATTTTGCTGAATGAGATATCTGAGTTTTAGTTTGTTAATATCACCAAGTTTAGCTGATGTTTCAGCATCTATGATTGTTGAAAGATATTCTCCAGAAATTATGCCGAACTTATAGGCACGCGGGCAGGATACACATCCAATATCGTTAAGTTGGCGCATAATTGCAAATTCTTCTAACAATGAATTTGATTTTTCCGGATGCGCCTTAATTGATATCTTGATGAAGTATTTCTGGTCCACAGATTTTCCAATGAGTGAAGCACCAACAGTTGGATTACCAGCATAGAATAATCTGGAAAATGTATACTTATGATCTATTGTTACTGAAGGTAATACGCTTTCGCCGAATTCTGTTGTAGGAGATAAATAATTACTGGGATATAAGATTTCCAATGCACGTTCAAAGGTCAATAAAGCCTCATTGGGACGCCCAATAAGCTTCAGAGCTTTTCCCATGCCGATCATCGACTCTGGATCTTTCCCATATAAATCGATAACGTCACAAAAATACGTCAAAGACCGTTCCGCATCTTCTGGATTAAGCATTTGATAGCCAAGCGTGAGCAATATCTCCTTGTCATTGGGGTGGAGTTCTTTGGCCCCTTTTAATACATTAACAGCCTCTATCCTCATACCGCGTTTAAATAGTATATTAGATTTAAGTAGCAGCGCATCGCGGCTCTGAGTATCTTTATGAAGCAATTTGTCAACGTTCTCTAAAGCGCGATCTAAATGACCGTTCTCATAGTTCATGGTTGCCTGCTCTAAAAGCATGTTCATTTCAATTTTTCCTATTTTCTAATTTTGACTCGTATGCGTTTATTGGTTGTAGGAAGTGCCTTCATCTGAAGCTCTCCATTGCGCCCAAACCTTACGCAACATCCTTTCCATCTGGATTGTAAACTGTTGGGCATTGCAGAGATCAGAATCCAGAATTCGATTGCGCAACTTGTCTCGATACTGAAGCAAAGCGTCTGGTTTAAGCGCCAGTTCAACAGCTTTCTCGACATAGTCATCCTCAGTTTCCGCAATGAGATCGGTGAGTCCGACGCGAGTGAGAATAGAAGCACCCACCCGAGCGGAGTGCCGGTCACCGGCCAAGGTGATTACGGGAACTCCCATGAAGAGCGCTTCGCAGGTCGTCGTAGTGCCATTGTAGGGCATGGGGTCCAAGCCGATAGTCACCTGATTGTAAAGCGCCAGGTGCTCTGCAACGGAGGGGGTCATGGCGTGCATTACTATCCGCTCTGGATCTACCCCCCGCATGGCAAACAACTTGCGATATCGTTCACAGATTTTACTGCTTCTCAACACTTTAGATTTTAACATTAACCGCGAATTGGGAACGCATCGTAATATTTCCATCCATAAAGAGAGAACCTTGGCGTTCATTTTCGCTAGATTGTTAAATGAGCCGAATATGATCGGGTGGTCTTTCATATTGACTAGTGGTTGAACATCGGGCGCATTTTGGGGGGGCATGAAGCAAAGAAATCCGTGGGGCATCCGCAGCAGCGTTTCAGTATGCATTCGATCGGCACTGGGGTAGGGATCGGCGATTTCATCGGTGATTCGATAATCAATGGTGGATACTCCGGTGGTATTGGGATATCCCAGCCAAGTTACTTGTACCGGTGCAGGCCGTCGGGCGAGGACGGGAAGACGGTTCATCCCGGTATGACCGGCCAGGTCCACTAAAATATCGATACGGTCTTTTCGGATTTGCTCGGCTACAATGTCATCCGAAAGCCCAACGGTTGAACACCAGCCTGCGGCCAAGCGAGAGATACGATCCGTTACCTCATCCGGTTTTTGAACATTACTGTAGCAGAAAATCTCAAATCGGTTTCGGTCATGACACTGAATTAAAGGAAGGAAAAAATAAGCGACCGAGTGGCGCCTGAAATCCGGTGAGATATAACCCACCCGAAGCGGCCTGATTAGGGATGGTTCATTTTCATTATGAGCATACTTGGGCAGGTTTTTCCCATGACGCTCCCACCAATGACAGGTTTCCTTGAATATCTCCTCCGCCCTGTATCTGTCACTGTAATGCATAAAGTATATTAGGTTGCTATGAATTCCGGGAATTTTGGGGAGAGCTTCTATAGCTTTTTTTGTACACGAAATAGCTGCCTGGTGTCGGCCTTCGCTGTTCAGATCTTTGCCTAAATTATTGATCGCCGCGGTCGAACCGTATTTTATCCCTTTACACAGCATCTGCCGCGCATCTATGGAATGGCCGAGTTCTGAATACAGCATCCCCAGTAGATTATAGGCATTGGCATTTTTCGGATCCAGTTTAATAGCTTCTAACAAGTGTTTTTCTGACAGCGCACGATTGCGCTGGTCGATATAGTGGCTTCCCAATAAATTATGCGCGACTACCCAATCGGGCCGATGTTCCAGAACGGCCTCCATCAAGGCAACCGCCTGATCGATAAATCCCCGTTTTCGCATTAAATCGAATAAATTGGACAATGCATGTTCGTGAAACGGTTCACTTTCAAGGGCCGCCCGGTAAAGTTCCATGGCCTCTTTGAAGCGTCCGGCCCGTTTGTAGACATTGCCAAGATTAGTGCAGACGGTTGGATTCTTCGGATGAATGCGCTTTGCCTCCATATAGAAATGGATCGCATGGTCAAGGTGATTCTGGATGTCATGGAGAACCGCGAGATCGAAAATTGCCTTGAAATTTCCCGGTTCAATAGCCAGTCCCTTCTCGAAACTGGCCTGAGCTTCCGAAAGGCGTCCCCTGGCCCTTAGAATCTCTCCTTTGCTGAAATGGGCTTGGGCATGCTTGGGGTTACGATGAATATAGAGGTCATAGTGGATCAACGCCTCATCATAACGCTTGAGTTCCTTACAGACACTTGCCAGATTGTAGTACCCTTCCGAGATCGATGGTTCCAATTGCAGCCCGGCCGTAAACGCTTCTATTGCTTCTTCCATTTTTCCAGCGGCCTGCAAGGAATTACCAAGGTTGATATAAAACATGCCTTGACGGGAATCCACCCCGATTGCCGCTTTTATCATTTTCACCGAACAGGGATAATCGTTGGCTTGATAAGCAGCCACTCCAGCTAAATGCAACGCATCGGGGTGTTGAGGATTGGCTTTAAGAATCCGGTGATAAATTGAGTTGGCCTCACGCAGCATACCGTTGCGATGCAAGGCAATGGCCTGTTCGAGTTGTTTGCTGACCTGCGCTTCTATATCTTTCACCAATCCTCAACCCTGTGTCATATCGCTATCGGTAGCGGATGAGTCTCACCTTACCTGAACCGTTAGAGACTTCTCCAAAGGACGGCACCAGCGATGCCATATCTGAAGATAGAAATTTTCAACCTCCGAGGCAAACTGCTTGCCATCACATAAGCTTGAATTCAAAAGCAATCCGCGCAAGGTAGTACGTAATAGTTGCAGGCGATGGCTATCTCGGGCCAGGTTGACTGCCAGCTTGACGTAATCGCTTTCGTTTTCGGCCACCAAGCCCGTCACACCTAACCGCTGCAACATGGAAGCACCCACCCGGGCGGAATGGCGCGCTCCAGAGAGGGTTACCACCGGGACGCCCATGAACAAGGCCTCGCAGGTAGTGGTTGTACCGTTGTAAGGAAAGGGATCCAGTGCGACCGATATATCGCTGTATAACCCAAGGTGATCAGCGGTGGATGCCGTCCAATGCTTCAGACCGATTCGCTTCACATCTATCCCATACTGCCTGAAGAAGTTTCGATAGCGATCCCGGGTGGTTTTATCCGCCAGGGGTTTGCTTTTCAGCAGAAGTCTGGAATTCGGGACCCGCCGTAGAATCTTTGCCCACAAGGCGATAACCCTTTCGTTGATTTTGGGTAAATTATTGAATGAGCCAAATACAATTGGAGCTTGGCTATCTGTATTTTTGGCGACAACTGGGGGAGCATTGTCAGGCGGGCGGTAACATAGAAAGCCCTTGGGCAGGCGGTGCAAGCGCTCGGTATAAAAGGGATCGGCCTCGGGTTTTGGATCGGCAACCGAGTCGGTTAAGCGGTAGTCCATTCTCGACAGCCCGGTTGTTCCTGGATATCCCAGCCAGGAAACTTGAATAGGTGCCGGTTTTCTGACAAATATCCCCAATCGATTGTCCGCAGTATGGCCGGCTAAGTCTACTAAAATGTCGATCTGGTCCCGATGGATCTGCTCGGCTGCAATTTGATCCGGATGCCCCACCGTGGATCGCCATTTATCACAGGATTGCCGGATGCGCTGTGTAATTTCATCGGGGTGACGCACTTCGGCATAGCAATAAATCTCGAATTTCCGCCGATCGTGAGCCTCAAGCAAGGGATGAAAGAAATAGCTCACCGAATGCTTTCGAAAATCAGGAGAAACGTAACCGATGGACAGTCGCTTTGTTGGGTTAAACTCAGCAAAGTTATGGGAATAGGGCTGAACACGACTCTCTTCTCCCCTTCCCCAACGGCGAGATGATGTATAGAGTTCTCGGCAATCTATGGAGGGAAGGTAAAGCTGTCCATAAAGATAGTTGCTATTGGCCCCTTTGTGGTCAGGTGAAAGCTCAAGAACGCGCCGGTAGCAGCTTATGGCAGACAAAATGCAACCCTGAGCCTTGTAAACATTTCCTAAATTACAGATGGGGTCTGGATCTTTTGAATCCAATCGGATGGCGGTTTGAAACGCCTGGCGAGCTTCGACAAGTTTGCCTTGGGCTTTCAATACGACGCCTAAATTACTATAGGCAACGGCACGCCGGGGTTCGCACTCGATAATCTCTTGAATTAATCGCTCCGCGAATTCCATGCGACCCTGCTCATATTCCAGGCTGCCCAGGTTCAGCTTCGCAGCGATATTATCAGGATCTAACTCCAATGTGCAACGAAAGGCACGGCGCGCTTTGTCGGTTTTCCCGAACCGACGGTATAAATTGCCTAAATTTCCGTGAAGTGAAGCATTCTCGGGGTCAATGGCGATGCCTTTTTGAAACCAGTGAAGCGCGGAGTCAAAGCGGCCCTGTTCGGCAAACAACACCCCCAATCCATTCAAGGCGGGAATGAGATGCGCGTTAGTTTTAAGGGCATAGTGGTAAGCTTTTTCCGCCGAATCAGGACGTTTCAGCTGCCGGTATACATCGGCCAACAGGCACCACAGTTCCCCACTGCCGGGGGCCGATTCAAGGATGCGGCGGATATGAAGCTCCAACTCAGCCAGGCGGTCATCCCGCTTGAAAAGCCGGGCAAGCTCTTTTAAGGCATCGACGGAAGCCGGCTCCAGGGCCAGACTGCGCAGAATATGCTGCTGGGCCCCCGCCAGATCTCCTTTGGATCGATTGATCTTTCCAAGGGTTAAATGAGCTGCGGCGTTTTGCGGGGAAATTTCGAGGCAAGTCTGAATGCACGCCGCGGCGTCGGACAGCCGCTCTTGCTGAAGATAGGCATTGGCAAGATTGAGCCATATGGCGGCCAGCCGGGGCGCGAGCGCCAGGGCCGCCTTGAATGCATCGATGGCATCCCCCACGCTTCCGGCAGCCATGAGGCTATTTCCCAGATTGTTTTGATAATTGGGGGATGTGGGGTTCTCGGCAAGGGCCCGGCGGATCAAATCAATTGCCTCGGCATACTCCCCACGCACCTGGGCCGAAACCCCCAGAAGATGCAGGGCGTCGGGGTGCCGGGGGTGCCGTTCCAGAATGCTTCGGCAAAGCGCATCAGCCCGATCCAACCGGCCAGCCTGATGACAGGCAATCGCCTGGTCCACCTGCTGGCTCAGAACGGAGCGCGTATCATCGGCAGTAATGGGTGAAAGAGACATGGTTCCTTTATTTGCAATTTTGTTTGCAAAGCACTCAATACAGTTCTGCAATTCATGTACCATGGGTTCGATTTGATCCCCTACCTGCCAAAATCCCCTTTTTTAGCGATTGATCAGCAGTTTTGGGCCCGGTTTGCCCCTAAACCCCACGATTTTCCGGAAACATATTCGAGGAGCTGTCAATTCATTGACAGCCGTCCGCCACAGGATAGAGGCGGATCAGTCGCGTGTTGATTCCGACTGGGGCTTGGCGTATGGTTTCTACGGAGGTTGATCCCCGGGGGCTTGATCCCCGGTATAGGAATAATAGGATTGCCACTGGTTCGGCAGGTTATCTTGAATATCGAGGAATTAGGGATGAATACAGTCTTGCCGGAGAGCCCGCTGATGGTGGTGGATGATGACCCGGGTTTGCTGCTGAGTGTCAAAACCATGCTGGTGAGCGCGGGGCTGCCGGAGCCAGTGGTGATCGCCGACAGCACCCGGGCCATGGAGACCGTCCGCGGGGGCACTTTTCGGTTGATTCTCCTCGACCTGAATATGCCGCGCCTGGGGGGCATGCCCCTGCTCAAGCAGATCAAAAGCGAGTTTCCCGATATCGAATGTATCATCGTGACGGCCACGGATGATGTGCCCACGGCCATTGAGGCCATGCGCTACGGCGCCTACGATTACCTTGTCAAACCCCTGAACAGCGAAAAGCTGATCGTTACGGTCCAGCACGCCCTGGAGCGCTTTTCCCTCAAGCACCAGTTGCAGGTGCTGAAAACCTCCCAGAGCTTTAGCCAATTGCACCACCCCAACGCCTTTCGCTTCATGGTGGCTGAAGATGCAAAGATGGCCTCGGTCTTTCGCCAGGTGGAGATGGTGGCGCCCACGGACTACAGCGTGGTGGTCAATGGCGAATCGGGCACGGGAAAGGAGCTGCTGGCCAATATCATCCACAACATCAGCAGCCGCAGGGACGGTCCCTTTATCGCGGTAAATATGGCCGCGGCCAGCAGCACCCTGTTTGAGGACGAGTTTTTCGGCCATGCCAAGGGCGCCTATACCGACGCCAAGTCGGACCGGCGAGGGTTTTTCGAGGCGGCCCAGGGGGGCACTCTTTTTCTGGATGAAATCACGGAATTGGCCCTGCCGCTGCAGGGCAAGCTGTTGCGGGTCATTGAGGAGCGGGAGCTCTACCGCCTGGGAAGCACCGAGGTGCGGGATGTGGATGTACGCATCATTGCGGCCACCAATCAGGAGATCCAGGGCCAGATCGAATCGGGGCTGTTTCGCGCCGATCTGTTTTATCGCCTGAACATGTACAACATCCGGATACCACCCCTGCGGGAGCGCACCAAGGATATCCTTCCCCTGGCACGCTATTTTCTGTTGCGTCACGCCAGACGGAATGAGAAAGCCATCCATGAGATCGATGAGAGTTTGCAGACGGCGCTGCTGAACTACGCCTTTCCAGGGAATGTGCGGGAACTGGAGAATATCATCGCATCGGCGGTTCTGCTGGAAACCAGCAGCCGTTTGCGGTTGGCTTCAGCGGTCAACCTCACCGCCGTCCGGGGGGCGATACCGCCCAACGGCGCCCAGGAATTTCAGACCCTGGCCCAGCTGGAAAAAGAGCATATCCGCCGGGTTTTAAGGGCGGTCAACGGCAAGCGGGCCAGGGCCGCGGAAATTTTGGGGGTCAACACCACCACGGTGTATCGCAAAATCGAAAAATACCGTCTCAATGACGAACCTTAGGCCCCAAAATCCCCCCGGTGAAATTGTCCGATGGTGGCAAACACGGTTTCCAGCAACTCCCCCACAATCTCCTTTAGCGGATGGGTGTCGGGCAGGCTGCCATAGGCGGCCCCCAGTTCATCTTTTCGCGCGGACAACTCTTCCATCACAGGCCCCAGGCTCTTTAAATCCACCTTTGAATCCGCCAACTGGCCGACAAAATAGTCCAGGCGGTTGAGAATCGTCTCGGCAACGCTCAACAGAGGCGCCGTATCCAGGGCTTGAATAGCGGCGGGGGAGATCTCCATGGGCGGCCGCACCCTCCCAATACCGCCCACAGACGCCGAAGCTCCCGGGGCCCCGGGGCGCTGTGTGCCCAGGGCCGATTTGAGGGTATCGGCAAACCGGGGAGCGTTCACCTCCCGGGAGGGGGCCGTCCCAGGAGGCGAAGGTGTCGTTGGCAGGGGTTTACCGTCCCATTGGATTTTCATGGTCGTGCCTCACGATCCGTCGAAGGGTGGAGATGTTGCCGGCGGCAGTTTCAGGAGAATCCCCTGGGGATTTCCATGGTCCGCCGCTGATCGGGATGTTCAATAAACTGAACTTAACCCCTGTTCTTTCAAGTTTCATTCCAGCCCGGATCCTTCCCCGTGCCCACCCATGGCACGTAAATTCGGCGAGGAGCTTGCGCCCGCCCTCCGTGGGCGAAAGGCGGGATTGGGCTTAACCTCCCAGGCTCTGGCTTGGACCATAAGATGCCTGCTGCACGTAGCCTAGTGCCCGACCAAAAACTCCCCTCCCCTGGCGGGAGGGGCCGGGGGAGGGGGGATAGAAAAGCTTGACAACATTCACCCCCACCCCGACCCTCCCCCGTCAAGGGGGAGGGAGAAGAGGGTTTTCGTTCAGACACGATGGGCAATATTTGCCCCCGGGGGTAATTTTAGCCCCAAAGGCTGCCTGGCCCGCCTTGACTGTTTCCGCACTTCCATTAGCCGGAAAAAGACCTTAAGTCCTGCCGCCCCCCGCCCGATAATAGAGATAGTCCCAATCTATTAAAATAGCCCCCAAGAGACAACGCCCTTGTCTGCGCAAAGGCAGTGGAAACAAGGAAAAATAGGCACCGATTTGGATATCAAACCGTTGATCAGTGAGTGGTTTAAAATCGATCCCCAGGACCTCAACCGGATTGAGCTGGAGGATATCCGGCTATCCGACGAGGCCGAAACCAATCTGAACACCATCATTTCCGGGATGATTGACCAAGCCCATCCCGTATCCACCACAGCCGGCGAGCTGCTGGCGCAAATCGATGAACTCATCGACTGCCGGGGCTTCTGGCTTGAATCCTCCCGGGAGCTGCTGTTGTATATTCAGGTCTTAAACCAGATTAAAACCATTCTGGTCCCGCCGCGCTGCTGGCAGGTCCGCCATTTTGCCACCATCCATTAAAAACGGGAGCCGTGCTCAGGCTTGAACACGACTCCCGCTATTTTACCCACGATTTAAATGTCCCGATGATGCCCTTGGGGCAGCGCCCTGGCCGAAACCCCCGTTTTCAATCCGAATCGAAACCTATAGCTCAGCTTGAGCGCGCAATGTGTGCCGGGCCGCTGCGGTGAAATTGTTTACATGGATTCCGCCAGGGATTTCCAAGATTCGCCCACCTCTGCCATCACGCCAACCAGGCCCGCCTCGTCCAGCCCCAAGGCAACGTAGGTAGCCTCCTGAACGTTGGCCATGGGATCATCATCCACCCCGGCATCTTCCCGCTCCAGCTTGTGGGCCCAGCAGTCCGCCACATGGAGGATATGAGCCAGGTCGTTGTTTTGGGTTTCTTCGGGGAAGTGATGGTATTTGATGGCCGATCCAAGGGTATCGGGAATATTCCACTGCCGGCACAAATCCGCGGCCAGTTCCGCGTGGTCAAACCCGAACAACTGTCGTTCGGCCTCGGTGCTGTCATCGCCATTCTGCCTGCGGGCCTCCAGAAACGCCTCCTTGCGCTCGGCAATATAGGGATCCAGGACCACCTTGCCGATGTCGTGGAAGAGCCCCACGGTAAAGGCATCGCCCTCCAGTTTGGGCCGGCGCTTGCCGGCCAGCAGCTTGCCCCCCAAGGCAACGGCCAGGGAGTGCCGCCAGAGCGCCTCGGCATTTTGATCGTACCCTTCCAGAGTTTTCACCAGGTAGTCCGAAGCGCTGGCCGCGGTGATAATCTCGCTTAAGGTTTTGTAGCCCAGGACCACCGAGGCGTGCTGGACCGAAGAGACCTGCCCCACCAGCCCGTAGTAGGCGGAATTGGCGGCTTTCAGAATGCGCACGGCCATGGCCTGGTCTTCCTCGATCAGGGAACTGACCTCCTTGAATCCTGCTTTGGGATCGGCAAGAATTTGTTGGGCGCGCATGGCGGTATTCAGCAGCGGCGGCAATTCGTTCAAACTCTCCATGATCTGGCGCTTGAGATCGCTGTCCGAATATTCCCCGGCAATTTTGTCTTGCGGATCGGGGCTCTCTTCCCCGGTTTCATCAAAGATCGAAACCAGTCGGCCGCCAAGGATAAGGATAAATAGGGAGCGGTAGAACTCGCCAGCTTCGAAGCCGCCCGCCGCCATCACTTCAGCCAGAGATTTGCGACCATCGATGTGGCCCATGATCTGAAGTTCAAGATCGCTGAGCGCCAAGGAAAAATCCTTGGATATCTGCCGTGCTTTGAGCACCACGCCCAGGTCACCGATAAAGCGCGCGAAAAGCATCCCATCTTCAACCTTGCGTGCGGCGGCCACCGCCAGATCCATGAGGCTTAGCTTTACCGGAACGATATTGGCCTCGTTTATTTTGGAGAACCGAAATTCATACTCGCCCTGCTCCCACGCATACAGATGGTCCAATATCATCTCCGCCTGGCGGCGGATAATTTCGCTCAGCACAGGCAGATTGATGATATTTTCATCCAGCAGCACTTTGCCCAGGGCGATTTTCCGCTCCTGGGCGGCTTGCAGACTGCGCTTCAGCTCTTCAGCCGAGATCAAATTGTTGTTTTTCAACAGATAGCCCAGCAGCGCTTCTTTCTGAAACCCCACGGCATGGATAACCGCTCCATGCTTGACAAACACCTTGACCGCTCGCTCCCCTTGGGAGGCTTCCAGCACGCCGGTCTTGCCCTGGGCAAATATCTGCCAAAGCATCCCGGCCAGGGAACTATCGTCTACACTGCCAAGCAACGCCATTATTCGCTCCTTGCTTGCTGAGGGCCTGAAGTTCAGGCAACGGCAATCATCTCCGCAAGCTTTCTGCGCAATTCATTGTAATTGTAAGGTTTGCTGACGACTCCCACAAAGCCGTAGCGCTCATAGTTCATCATCGCAGGATCATTGGAGTACCCGCTGGAGACTATCGCCCGAACATCCGGGTTGAGGCGTTTGAGATGGCCAATAGCCTCTTTGCCCCCCATGCCGTTTTTCACGGTGAGATCTAAAATAACCACATCAAAGGGTTTGCCGGCCTGCAGGGCCTCCTGGTACAGGGCGATTGCTTCTTCCCCGGTTTTGGAAAACGACGTCTGGTGACCCATGCGCTGAAAGATCTTGCCTATCAGCTGGCGAATCATCGCCTCATCGTCCATGATCAAGATCCGGGCCGGACGATCCAGTTTCCCATGACGGGAAGCCGGCGTGTCCGGCACCGAGACCGCCGCGTCATGCTCCGCCGCCGGCAGATAGATGTTAAAGCAGGCGCCCTGGCCGGAATCGCCGGACAGGTCGATCATTCCCCGATGGCGGTTGATGATGGAATAGCAAATGGACAACCCCAGTCCGAGGCCCTTCTCGGCACCCCGTTCCTTGGTGGAGAAATAGGGATCAAATATCTTGTCCCGAATATCGGCGGAGATTCCCGGACCCTGGTCGCAAACCGATATCCTGACGTAGCGGCCGGGGGTCAGCATCAAGCTGGGATCCCGGTGTTCGATGTTTTGGGCGCGGATCTGAATGATCCCACCCCCGGGCATGGCCTCCCGGGCATTCATGACCAGATGGTAAATGACATGGCTGATCTGTTTTTTATCCACCTCGACCGGCCAGATCTCATCGGACAGATCGTACTCGCATTTCAGATTGGAGCCGCTCAAGGTGAATTCGGCCGCCACCCTGATCAAAGGCGCCACCCGCAAGACCTCTTTGTTGGGCAACCCGCCCCGGGAAAAGGTGATCAGTTTTTCGGTGAGATCCCGGGCCACTTCAGAGGCTTTCTGGGCCTCTTCCAACAGGCCGTAAATATCCTGGTCCGGATCGAGGTGGGCTTGGGCCAGGGATATGTTGCCCATGATCACGGTCAGCAAATTATTGTAATCGTGTGCGATTCCGCCGGACAAAGCTGCAATCGACTCCAGATTTTTCACCTTGATCAGCTTTTCCTCCATGCGGCGGTACTCGGAGAGATCGCGAATGACCAACAGCCAGGCCGGCCGGCCCTGGTAGGTCAGCGGATCCAGCTTAAAGCGGATCCACATGCGCGTGCCGGCGGCATCGGTCAGGGTTCCGATCTGGGATGTTCCGGTCGGAGGCGGCGACGCGTGCAGAGCATCGTGAATCTCGCTGGACGTGATGGCGCTGTCCCAAGGTTGATGCCGAATCTTGTCCACCGCGATGCCCACCATCTCCGCCAAGGAAGCGTTCAGATACTGAACGACTTGATTCTGGATAATGGCGATCCCATCCTCCAGGCAATCCAGGCACGGATTTTGGGTCGACAGGTAAGCGTCCCCGGCCTCGAGGGGCAAATGCGCCCCACTGGTTCTCATTCGAGATCTACCGGGTTTTGACGACTCTGGGGTTTGTTTATCACTCATGAATCACCTGTAATGGGTCGTCAGCAACCATCCCAGCTACGCAACCCGCACTCCGGCGGCCTGGAAGGGGAGCCGTCCATCTGCGGCCATCAAAAAAAATAACCCGCGTTTCAAAATCAGTCCCCATATAAGCCGCTGAAATTCCTGGGCCGTTTCGCGGTTATGCAAGCAAAGCGTGAAATCCATCTACGATGATTATTGGACGTTTCAACAATAACTTTACCCAATTTTATGGTTTCAGGGTTCCAGTGCCCCGTGGAACCCCATGCAGGCCTTGCCTTCCCGCCGGCATCCGGCATAGAATATAAGCAACGCCGCCCAAAGTGAGTCATCATGTCCCCCAGCACCCCTCAACATTCCCGCACTAAGATGCGCGTCGCTCCCCCCACCCAACTGACCGGGCATCTGGGGTGGATCAGCGTGATCTTGGTTCTGGCTTTAGCCGGCGCCGGCATCAATCTCTACCGATATCTAAACCCGGCGTCTCCCCAAATTACTGAAAAATCAGCAATCGCCCAGCCGGCGGATGCGGAACATGCCTGGCAGGGAATAGATTTGGATGATCCACCCCGGCCTCGATTGCCGTCCGATGATCCCGGTAAACAGGCGATGGAGAGTCTACGCGCTGACCCGCCTTCAGCAACGGGCGAAAGACCGTTGAATTCCCCGCCGGATGAAGAAATCGTGGATAGCGCTCCCAAGACGCAATCCGTTATCAGCGAGGGGCGGCGGCTCGCCCTGGCCGAACTCACAAAGCCCTCGGCGCCCCCAACGGCGCAACCGGTAACAGAGACACCGTCAACCCCATCCCCACCGGTTCCGCAACAGGCCCGGGAAATCGTACTCCAAGCGCCTCTGGGTCCTGAACCTCCGGAAACCACTACTCCCCCAAACGTAATACCCCCGCCGGCCGCCCTTGAGCCTAGCCCCCCAGCCGAACTGAGCCCGACACCCCCGGCGATAGCGGGAAAGCGGTGCGGCCTTTTCCCGAACTGCCCGATGTGGCAAAGCTCCTGCGGGGAGGGGATTATGGTCAGGCGGCAAACCAAACATTACAGGCCCTGCAACACGCACGAAACAAATTTACCCTCAGCCTGGAGGTCGCCTGCCGGCCGCAAACATTACAGCGCGGTTTAGAACAGTCCAATTTCCATCCCGCCCTGTATCTGCTGCCGCGCGAGGTCAAGGGGCAGAGCTGTTACGCATTGCTGTGGGGCCTCTACCCCAGCGCCAACCTGGCCCAGCGGACCATGGAGACGCTGCCTGCCTATTTTAAACAGCAAACCCCGCCGCCCCGGGTGTCCGCCCTTAAATCCTATCTTGATTAAAATCCCCCCCGGCCCCCCTTTTTCAAAGGGGGGAGAAACCAACTCCCCGGGCGCCCCGATCAGGGCAGGTGTAGGGGCTCCCCTTGTGAGTGCCCGGACCAGCGCAGGTGTAGGGGCTCCCCTTGTGGGTGCCCCGACCCGGACAGGCCCAAGGTCTGCACCTACGGTTTCCCTGGGAAACATTGCCGGGCTCATTTTTCCTCGCAGCACCTGCATAACGCCCTCTAGGTCAACCCCAGAAGCCGCTGGCGGTGGCTGACAATCTCCAGAATACGGATTCCGTATTTACCGTCCTGCACCATCACTTCCCCTTTGGCGATCAGTTGATTGTTGGCCAAGATATCCACCGGCTCCCGCTCCATTTTCACCAACTCAATGACGCTTCCCGAATCCAAGCTGACCACTTCGTCAATGGTGACGCGGGTGCGCCCCAGTTCCACGGAGATCCGGATGGGGATGTCGAGAATGAATTTCAACCGCTGCGGGTCCACCCGGGGCGTTTTCCCCAGGTTGCCCTTGGCAACCGAGGCCTGCTCCACCGCGGCCGCCGCCTCTTGCTGGGCCGCAACGGCAGCCACCAGGGCGCTGGGATCGGTCACCTGGCCGTTTTCAATGCCCACAGCTTCAGGGGCCTCGTTGTTGCTGGCGGAAGCAAATACATTGATCCCGTGGGTGGATTTGAGCCCCAACTCCACGTAGACCTCATTTTCACCGGCCTTGAATCCGAACTGGTGATAGGTTTCCATGCTCAGAGACTCGATGACAAAGTCGGCCCCAGAGGTGATGGAGGGCGTGGAGATGGCGCAGACCATGCCCTTGTCGGAAAATTGGGACTTTAAATTGCCTCCGATGATGTTGCTCAGTTCCCCCAGCAGGTCTTTGATCTCCTCGTCATCCTCAACCTCCTCGGGCTCCCCGCCCATCATGCTGGCGGTCATGATCCGCGCAAACTCCTGACTCACATCCACCGAGATAATTCCCAGCACGCTGCCGGCAAAGGTGATGGCGCCTACCAGCCGCTCGCCGCCGCGCTGCTCCTGGGGGCGGGTCTCAATCTTCTCCAGTTCGATGGAGAGCATGGTGTCGAACACATCGATGACACTCTCTTCAATTTTGGCCGTCAGATTCAGGGCGCTGAACACCTCATCGAGGGTCAGGGTCGGCCCCGAATCGAGCTTTTCCAGATCTCCGGCCATGGATTTTTCCTGAACCTTAACCCCCAGCTCGAGGCGAAATAGATGGTCGCCGTAGGCGTAGGCCAACTGCTCATAGATTTCCATGTTCAGGGATTGAACCTGGAAATCCTGACCTTGGGTAATGGCCGGCGTGGAGATGGCGCAGGAGAGCCCCTCATCGGTAAATGCGGACTTGAGATTACCGCCGATGATGTTGCTCACCTCTCCCAACAGGTCCTTGGTCTCCTCATCATCCTCGATTTCCTCGGGCGCCATTTCCATCATGCTGGCAGCCATGAGCCGGCAGAAGCGATGGCTCACGTCGATGCTCACAATGCCGGTAATCTCACCGGCAAAGGTGACCGTGCCCACCAGGCGGTCTTCAACACTCTCCGGCTGGGGCGGATCCGCAACCGGGACAATCTCCATGGAGAGCATGGTAGCGAACACATCGGTCACCGCGTTGTTCAGTGCGGTGGTGAGATCAAGGGATTTAATGGTGGACATGGATTTACCTCGCGCAGCGCGGGATCACCGGGGATCCTGTGTTAGCCGCATCTGTCAGGGGTCCCTGAAACACCTGGCGCAAGGCCGCGGGAGCCACTCCGCGGCCCTTGCCTTGAACCCACGGATTTGATTAACTTAAATGATCCGTTCATGGAATAGGTGCTCTTAGCAACATCGACCCCGGGAACCCCGTCGATCAGCGAGAGATTCCATTAGGTCTTCTGAAGACTGATTAAGACTGTTTAGGGTTACAGCAAATTTTGTGCCATGAAACCCAACTCGAAAATAGCCTGGGAAAACCCCGAAATTGCCCGCCAGGTGCTGGCTCACAGCACCGAGGCGATCCTGGTGATCCAGGATGAGCGCTTGGAATTCTGCAACCCCAAGGGAATCCAGCTGTTGGGGTTGAAGGGCGAAACCTGGAGAGAGTTGGTGTTCCTGGACCGAATCCATCCCCAGGATCAATCCGCGGTGCGAGACCGGCAGCGCCTCTTATTGACCGGCCGCCGCGCCCGGACAGACGGCAGTTTTCGCCTTCGCCACAACGACAACCACCACCGCCTGGTTCAGAGCACGGAAATCGCTATCGTCTGGCGAAACCAGCCCGCGGTGTTGGCCCTGCTCAGTGATTTGACCCCCCTGAAAGCCTTGGAAAACGAGCTACGCCAGGCCCAGAAGATGAAAACCCTGGGCACCCTGGTGGCCGGCGTGGCCCACGAAATCAACAACCCCATCAATTTAGTGATGTACAACATCTCCATCCTGCAAAAGATATGGCACGATCTGTTGCCGCTGATGGCCGGCGGCAACACTGCCCAGCCGCGGCAAAGATTCGGCGGGCTAAGCTCCGATTATCTGAAGGACAACCTGCCCCAGCTTCTGGCGGATACCGATTTGGCAGTGCAGCGGGTGGCCAAAATCGTTAAGGATCTCAAAAACTTTTCCCGGCTGGAGGATGTCCACGACACTCGGATCATGCAGGTCAACACGGCCGTGGAAAATGCGATCCGGCTGGGCAGAGCGGTGACCCAGCAGCACGGCGCGACCTTTGAAACCCAACTGGCGGCGGACCTGCCCATGATGGAGGGCAATCCGCAAAGCATGGAGCAGGTGGTGTTGAACCTGATCATCAACGCGGCCCAAGCCACCGACCAGGGAACCGGCCGAATTGCCATTCAAACCCGGTTTCAAAACCGGGGCGGCCGGATCCTCATCGAGGTGGCCGATAACGGCCCGGGAATCGATTCTCAAGTCCAGGAGCGCATCTATCAGCCC
The DNA here is from genome assembly GCA_963713755.1 of uncultured delta proteobacterium. GTDB lineage: Bacteria > Desulfobacterota > Desulfobacteria > Desulfobacterales > CAVQMW01 > CAVQMW01. Next base: position 342,290 of record CAVQMW010000001.1, read on the forward strand.
TTTGTCACCACCAAACAGCATCAGGGGGGCACCGGCCTGGGGCTCTCGGTGGCCTACAACGTGGTCGCGGCCCACGGCGGGACTATTACGGCCCAGAACCTTCCCGGCGGCGGGACCCGCTTTGCCGTCTCCCTGCCGGCCCTACTGCGCCCCCTGAAAATCCTGATCACCGATGATGACGAAAGTGTGCGCGATCTGTATCAGATCGCTCTGATCCAGAAATTTCCCTGTGAGATCGCCCATGCGGTCAACGGCATCGAGGCCTGCATCACCCTGGGCGGCTTCATGCCCGATCTGCTGGTCCTGGATATGCTCATGCCGGAAATGGATGGCCTGGAAGTGTGCCGCACCATCAAACGCACCCCGTCGTTAGAGCGGCTCAAGGTGCTGATCACCACCGGGTTTCCCCATCACCCCAAAATCAACAGCGTCTACGATCTGGGATTCAAGGTAATCCACTACAAAGGGGACGGCCTGGGGGGATTTTTAGAGGCCGTGGATCGGATATTGGCCCAATAGGGTGCGGTATCCCTGGCGCAAGCGCAGCACTTTGGCCACATAGCGGCGGGTTTCGGTGATGGGCGGAATCCCCTGATGGAGGGTCACCCGGCTGGGGCCGGCATTGTAGGCCGCCAGGGCCAGCCGTTCACTGCCGAAGGACTCCAGGCATTCGGCCAGAAACTGGGTTCCGGCCCGAATGTTGGCGCCCGGATTGAAGAGATCCCCCAAGCTGGCGCCGAAGATCTCGGCGGTGTGGGGCATCAACTGCATCAAACCCACAGCCCCTTTGGGTGATACCGCCCGGGGCTGGAAATCGGACTCGGCCGCAATCACCGCCAGGATCAGGGCCGGATCCACCGCAAAGCGCTGGGCCGTGGTCCCCACCAGCTGCCAATAGGGCCGGGCCTGGGCCAAATTGGGATAGACCTCGCCCCAGGTCCCGCCCTCCGGCAAGGCAGAATCGGCCGCCAACCCAGGCACCATTGCGTCTCCCGAGTCCTCCCCGGAGGCGAGCGCCGGGATGCCAGGGTCACCATCAGCCAGCGGTTCACCCCCGGACCCCTTTCCACTCGCCGCGGCCATAGCCTCCCGCCCAAAATCCGCATCCACATCGCGACGTGCACGTTCTCCGCTCAAAATCTGATCAATCTCAGCCTGGCTATAACCCATGGCCTGAAGCTGATGCCGCTCATCCAAGGCCTTAAGGCCCGTGCTTCCGGCCAACAGTTCTTCAATCTCCGTTTGGGAATAGCCCAACATCTCCAGATAGCGCGGCAAATAATCGGGGGTCACCTGGGCCTGGCCCATGGGCAGCCCCAGCCCCAACAGACCGCAAGTCAGCCCCCAGGCGAGGATGAATGTTTTCATCGGTTTTCCCGCCCCAGAAGTGAAATTTCCACCCGGCGGTTGCGTTGCCGCTGGGCGGCGGTGGTATTGGGGGCCAGGGGCTGAAATTCGGCAAAGCCTTCAAAGGAGACCCGCTGGGGGTTCACGCCGCGCTCGATTAAAAACCGGGCCACGTTCACGGCGCGGGCCGCGGAAAGCTCCCAATTGGAGGGATATTGGCTTGTATGGATGGGAGTGTCATCGGTATGCCCGGCCACTTCGATCTGATAATCGGGATGCTCGGCCAAACGCTGGGCGATGGTGCCGAGCACCGGCATGAAGGGGGTCAACAGCTCCGCGGTGCCTTCGTTGAAGGTGATCTGTTCGCCCAATACGATCACCGGCCGCCGGGCTTCCCAGCGCACGGCAAAGGCCTGATCCCCACGGTCGTCCAGCAGTTGGGTCACGTCGGCCGCCAGTTGATCCACCCAGGCGGTAACCGGTTCATTTTGAATCGCAGGCGAAATTTCAGAGTGAATCTCAGACTCGGGCAGCAGCGGAAGTGCCTCAGTGACTTCCGGCGCGGGCATCAAGGTCGGCCGGGTATCCGGCGCCCGGGCCGGCGGCTGGGGCGGCAGGGGCTCCGCCGCGGCGATCTGGGCCGGCTCGGGAGTGGATTCTTGGGTGGCGCCGCGAATCTGATTGCCGTGGAACACCACAAAGAAAATCAGCAGCAGGGTCATCAAATCGGCCACGCTCCACAGCAACCCGTCCTCTTCCGATGAATTGCGGCTTTGGGCACGGGTCAGCTGCAGCCGCCGGCGTTCAGAAAACTCGAGCCGTTTGCGCAAATCAACAAAGATCGGATCAGACGTCATGGCGGCGGGCCTTCAGACGCGGGAGCCAGCGCCCCCAGCGGCCCTTGGCGGATTGAACCGCTGCCGCGGCGCGCTGCTTTTGCTGCTCGGGGTGCAATCCCAGGGAGGATTGCAGGCGATGGGCGATGGCCAGGGGGTTCTTGCCGTCGGCAATGTCCATGATGCCCTCCAGCACCATATCCAGCACCGCGGCCTCCTGTTTGAGCTGGGCACTGAATTTACGGGCCAGAGGCATGAAAATGAAATTGGCCAGCAACAGCCCGTACAGGGTGGTCAGCAAGGCCAGGCCCATGCTCTGGCCCACGCGGCTCATGTCGGCCAAGTCCTGGAGCACGTTGATCAGCCCCATGATGGTGCCGGCAAAGCCGAAGGCCGGGGCCAGTTTGGCCAAGGTGTTGAGCATGTTGACCTGGGATTCGCGGCGGTTGAAATAGAGTTCGTACTCCTTTTCCATGATATTGTAGATCTCATAGCGGTCATACTCATCGAGGATCAGGTTGACCCCCTTGCGGATGAAGGGGTTGGCGGATTTACGGCCCGCCAGGCCCAATTGACGCGGCCCCTGCCGCCGCCGGATGCGGGCTAACTGCTTGATCTCCACGACCATGGCCTCCAAACCGGCGCTGGGGGAGTGCCGCAGATCTTTCAAGCCCTTGACCAGTTCCATGAAGGTCGCCGGAGAGTAGGCCAGCAAGCCCGAAATCAAGGTGCCGCCCAGTACCACCAGACCGCTTTTCAGATTGGTCCAAATGGAGATATCCCCCAGCACATCGCGGGTGAACACGAAAAAAGCGCCCAGCCCCGCAAACATCAATACCTTTAAAACCATGGTCGTGATCCCTTTTCTAAATCAGCGGCAAATCAGCGCAAAAAATAGGATAATCATTCGCTGTGACACCATTTACAGGGGAGAAGATAGCAGGTTCCGTGCCACGGATCGCTCCAGGGGCATCCTGGCTTGAAAAGCAAACTTCACGAAAGCGCTGCGGGGCAGGCTGGGGTGAGCCAGGATTCATGCCGATGAGAAGGGCATGTCCAGGCAATCGCATAGACCAAAGATTCCCCTCCCAGTGTCGGCATCCTGACAACTGTCAGGGTTTTGACACCGGATATCTCGACTGCCGCCGGCATCAGCAGAAAAATCTCGGGAGACCGCCATTACCTGGCCGATGCCAGGCTAAAAAACATTTCCCTGTTGGTTTAGAGACCCCAACCCGGTTCTTCCTGCCGAGCCGATCCTTAAAAACTGGTATGATCCGTGCATATTCTCTTGCTATGTGAATTCCACCCGACCCCCAATATTGGACCGGATGATACCAGGCTTAATCTGACAACACCTTATGGGCACGGACGAAACCGACAACAGCCAGAACACGCCGCCACCCGAATCCGACCAGTCCCTGGCCCTGGATCAGAGCGAAATTGATTCCTTGTTTCAGGAATTCAATTTAGATGCAGATCCCGAGGATGAAGAAAGCCAGGCCCCATCGGAATCCCCTCCGGCCGAAGACCTAGACGCCTCCTCAAACCCGGCCTCCAGTCCAGAGGCTCCGTCCGCGGCATTGCCGGAGGAGACACCGGGAACCCTGGACCAAAGCGCCATCGACCAGTTATTTGCCGATCTGGGCTACGAAGAAGTGGCCGTGGAGGTTGAAACCCCCTTGCCCCCGGATCTGGAGGAGGCCGAGGGGGCGATCAAGGCCAAACTTCCAGTTCTCGAAGATACCCCGTCCCAGAAGGCTGCCCCGGCCGAGTCCCTGCCCCGGCCGGAGCCCGGACTGCCCGCAACGCCCCCAACGACTTCCGCCGAGCCTGGGGTTAAACACCGCGAAGAGGCGCCACCGAGCCTGCTGGAAACCCCGGCCGCGGGACGCAGCTTTTTCAGGTGGATCTGGGTTGCGGGAATTTTACTGATTGGCCTGGCCGGGGCGGGAACCTGGCTTTACTTCAGGTTGCATCCCAGCGTGCCACCGCCGGACGAAACCCTAGTCGTGGAGCGGGGGGCGATTCCCGAGAGCGACTCTGGGCCAGAACCGGCGCTTTCACCCCCCCCGCCGCCGGTGGAGGCACCGCTAACCCTCAAGGAGCCCGGCAGCCCCGCCCACACCCTTGAAACCAGCCTTACGGCCATCACGGAATTGGGCGCTCGCTTGCAGCGCAAACGCGACGAAATTGAAGGCCTCCGGGAGCGCTATGGGCGGCAAAATCGGGAACTGGCCCGCGCCATCCGCGAAAAAGTGCGCGATCTTCGGATTACCTCCCTGCCCCAGGCCCTGGGCGACGATCAAATCAAAATCAACCTGCAAACCATTCAGCGCCGCCGGGCCTATGAAACCCAGCTCCAAAGGCCCTTGGCCTGGGTGGAACGCGGTCTGGCCGAGGTAACCTACATCCACAGCCGTTTCAGTGTCGATCTTGAGCTGTTGGATGCGATAAAAAATTACGACCTGGCGGGCCATATCGCCCTGAGCCAGGCGGTATTGGCCCGCAATGAGCCCACGGCCGAGCGGTTGAGCATGGCGGTCAATGCCACCCAGTATCAATCTTTGGAGGAGATCTGGGAGGAGATCGTCTACATCGGCGAAAAAGAGGGCTTTGACCGGGACGATCCCAATTTTGCCATTTGGCAGGAGATTTGCGACGGGGAGTATGGCCGGGCCACGCAACTGACCCAGCTATCGCCAACCGCGGCCCAGTGCTTGAGCGAGCGGCCCACGCTCGATCTTTTTCTCAACAACATCACGGCACTTTCAGCGGAATCAGCCCGTCATCTGAGCCGCTGGCAGGGGCGCTGGCTCTGTCTCAATGGCCTGGAAACCCTGGACGCGGCTGCGGGACGCGCCTTGCTGCAATGGCCGGGGAGCCGGATTTCCCTCAACATGCTCAAGGTACTGCCCCCGGCGGTGGCTCTCTACCTGCCGCGCTGGAGGGGCCGCCATCTGGAGCTCATGGGGCTGGAACTCCCGCCCCCTGAGACCCAAGGGGAACTTTTCAACTATCTGCACCAATGGCAGCAAACCGGTGGAACGCTCCATCTGCCGCCGGCGGTGGACTCCCAGTACCAGGCCTATGCGGCCGAGCTGGCACCTAAACCAGAGAAATACGGCCACGGATTTTACTTTGAGCCGGAACCGGAACCGGAAACAGAGAGCCCCTAACCCATGGTTTCAATGGATTTGAAACGTTTTGCCTTTAGCGGGACTAGCCGACGAATCCTCTTCATGGCCCTGTTGACAGGGCTGCTGCTGGGGGGGGCGTTGGCGCCCGGCCATGGCGAGACGCGTTCCAAGCCGGATCTACTCAGAGACAAATTGGCCGCCATCGAAGCCTTACGGGGACAAATCGGCCTTAAACTCATCGAAGCCAGCTCTATTCGCAGCGCCCTGAAACGTCGAATTGATCCATTGGAACTGGAGATTCGCACTCTGTGCGGCCAACAGCGCTTCTCCCAATTCGCCGAATCCGAGGGCGATCCACGGATTAAGTTCGGCCTGAAAACCCTGGTCCACCTCCAGGGCTATTATGATGCCATCCGCGAGGCCATTTCCCGTCTGCGAGAGGCGGACCAGACATTGCAATATCTTCATCAACAGATACGGGACGACCTGGAAGTGATGGCGACCTTGACCGATTTTACCATTGAGGCCCTGCTGACGCGAATCGATGGCGCTCTGGACTTCCCCGAAGCCCACCAGGCCCATCTCATTGACGCCGCCCGGCTCACACCCCCTGGACCGGCCGAGATCTTTGAGCGGCTGGCAAAGGCGCCATGATCCGGCCACGATTGAAAGGGAATCCACTGACCTAAACGGCTCCTGGGGGACCACCGCTGGGAGGCTCAACCTAAAGAGCAACTGCTTGCGCTATGACTACAATCACACCCACGATCCTCACCACTGGCCACCTGGCGCCCTCGGGGGCGGCTCCCCCTCAACGCCAGCCAGTGACCCCAGCGGATTTTCATTCAGTCCTGGCCCGCGCCGCCGCCGGTGAATCGTTAAAATTTCCCGCGGATTTGCCCCCGGCACCTCCCCCATCCGAAGGCCAAAAAATCCGCTTGGGTGTTTTGAACCGCAACCAGGCCAGCATCTCCGATCTGCTGAACCGGCGCCCGGAATTTAAAACTAAAATGTGGTCCATCATCCAGGCCCCCATCAACAGCGCCAAACCCTACCGGCAGATTCCCACGGGGACGCCGGTTTATTTGAACCCGGCGACCCTGGAACTTTCCTGGCAGGGCGTTCCCGAGACCCTGAGCCAAACGAAACGCCCGCCGCTCCAGTCCCCAGGAGGTTCAGGGCCCACCGCACCCTTTGGCCCCCCTTCCGGGATGAAGCCAGAGACCACCCCCCCCAGCAGTCAGCTGGCGGGAAAATCCGGAGAAGCTGCTCTTAGGCAAATCTATTTGGGACAATTATCCCCCGATGCCCCCACGGTTTCCCATCTCTTGGTGAACCATCCCGCGGGGCGTGCCGATGCCTGGGGCATCATCCATGCCCCTCAAAATCAGGCCAAGCCCTTTCACAGCTTAACCCCGGGAACGGCCATCTATCTTAATCCAAAGACCGGCGAGTTGAGCTGGCCCCCGCACGCAAGCCGATCCACGACCGGTTCAGACCGCAGTCAATCGGCACTAAACTCTGCGGCCGAGCCACCCAAACTCTTGAATGGCAAGGCCCCCCAAGCCACTCCCCAAATGGCTCAAGCCGTGCGCGCTTTTATGGGGAAATCCTATGGGGACATGGATTGCTACGAATTGGTCATCAACGGATTGGAAAAAATGGGGGTGCGCTATTTCGGGCGCGGGGGGCTTCAGAACAGCCTGGTGGACAAAGCCCAGCGCCAGGGCCTGCCCACCAACACCTATCTCACCGGCGAGGGCATCATCGAGGCGGCCGGCGCGCGAATCTACGCCCACACCATTGACGCTCGGGCGAATCGTGACACCAGCATCCAAAAGATAATCGACGACATTACGCCTCTTTTGGGCCAGGGCGACATTCTTTCCTTTTCCACGCCGTCCCGGGGCCATGTGGGGGTGGTGGATCGCCAAAACGATCTGTGGACATTCATCAATTCGGGCTACTTGGATCACCCGCTGCAGGCCCGGCGTCCCCGCAAGGGTGTGGGGGAAGAGCTGTTGCACGCCGAGATTCGCAACTGGCTGAACCTCGCCTCGCGACGCCGGGAACCCCTGCAGATATCCCTCGGCCGCATAGAACCGAACAAGCTTCAAGGCTTCTACTCAAGCTGACCTATAGCGACAGCAGCCTTCCGGGCCTAAAAGAAAGGGGCAGCCACTGTGAGAAGCGACTGCCCCAGGGGGGGAATGGGGTGGTTTGTTCGATTTGTGCACCCATCAGGACTGATAGGGGCAAAATCGTGACAGGTAATTTCTGTCTAATGTACCACAAGGTGGTATGTCAAGCTTTTTTTCACGCGCACATCGGGGTCTGAAACCCCCTCAACCTAAAGCTTCTTAGAAAGATTGACAAAACCCGCGAAAAACGAGACGGTCTGCCGAAATATCAATTCCCCGGCGGTAAACACCACTCGAGAACCTATCAAGGCTAGCGAAAACCAAAGATGATGATGGATGTTGACTGGCGCCAGGAACAGGCGCACAAATCGCTGCAGCGCATTCTCCCTGAAGTGGAAAAAGAATTTTCAGCCCAACTTCTAAGCGACCCCCATGGCTGGAATAAATTCAAAAATCGACTCTACAACCAGTGGGACCGGCTCTTCAAATACCTCCATCAGCTTTATGGTTGGCAATACGACTTCTTTTACACCCTACAACGCATCTTGCATTCCATGGCAGCGGCCTGGCTGGAGCGGCCCGCCGCCCTGAAATCTCTGGATGAACAGCGCGAGGCCGACCCCGGCTGGTTTCTCTCGGAAGCCATGGTGGGCGGTGTCTTGTACGTGGATCTATTCAGCGACAATCTGGCCCAGCTCAACAGCCACATCCCCTACTTCAAAAAGCTCGGGCTGACCTACCTGCACCTGATGCCGCTCTTCGCGGTTCCCCACGGCGACAACGACGGTGGCTACGCCGTAAGCGACTACCGCTCCATCAATCCGGATATCGGCACCATGGCCGATCTGGGCTGCTTGGCCGCTGCCCTGCGCGGGCAGGGCATAACCCTGGCTCTCGATTTTGTCTTCAACCACACCTCCGATGAACACCGCTGGGCCCAAAAGGCCAAATCCGGGGATCCCGATTACCTGGCCTATTACTTCACCTTCCCGGACCGCGAACTACCGGACCAGTTTCAGCGCTATCTGCGGGATATCTTTCCCACGGTGCGAAAGGGCAGTTTTTCCTGGAATGAAGATCTGGGACGCTGGGTGTGGACCACTTTCAACAGCTACCAGTGGGATTTGAACTATTCCAATCCCGAGGTGCTGCGCGCAATGGCCCAAGAGATGCTCTTTATCGCCAACCAGGGGGTCGAGGTATTGCGCCTGGATGCCGTGGCCTTTATTTGGAAAAAGCTCGGCACCAATTGCGAGAATCAGCCCGAGGCCCACACCATCATTCGGGCCTTTAACGCCATCGCGCGCATCGTGGCCCCCGCGCTGCTGTTTAAATCCGAGGCCATCGTCGAACCTGATGAAGTGCTGCATTATATCCACCCCAACGAATGTCAGCTCTCCTACAACCCCCTGCTCATGGCCTTGTTGTGGGAAGCGCTGGCCACCCAGGAGGCGGGATTGCTGGCGGATGCCTTGGCACACCGCCATCGCATCCCCACCGGGTGCAGCTGGGTCAACTACGTGCGCTGCCATGACGACATCGGCTGGACCTTCGATGACCAAGACGCCCGACGCAAGGGAATCGATCCCGCCGGCCACCGCAGATTTCTAAACCGTTTTTACACCGGTGAGTTTCCGGGCTCCTTTGCCAGGGGAGTGCCCTTCCAATTCAATGCCGACACCGGGGATGTCCGAATCTGCGGAACGCTCTCATCCCTGGCCGGCCTGGAAGAGGCCATCGAGAAGCAGGATGACGATCTGATCCAACGGGCCGTGCGCCGCATCAATCTACTCAGAAGCATTCAGATCAGCATCGGCGGCATCCCCCTGATCTATCTGGGTGACGAATGGGGTATGCTCAATGATTACACCTACCTGAGTGACCCCGCCAAGGTCACCGACAGCCGCTGGGTGCATCGCTCTCGAAAACGCTGGGCGGCCCGGGAGGACCTTGCCCATGCGGACACCCTGGAATGGCGCCTCTATCAGGAGATGGTCAAGCTGCTCAACCTGCGCAAACAGCTGCCGGCCTTCCGGAACGGCGCCATGGAGGTTGTCGAGACCGGCAACCCCCATGTGTTCGGATATATTCGCGAGTTCGACGCCCAGAAGATTTTGGTGTTCAACAACTTTTCCGAACAAGAGGAGAGTTTGCCCGCGGAAAACCTGCAAGCGGCAGGAGCAAGCAGACCAATCCCCAATCTCATCGACGGCCAAACCTTACCTGGGGAGCGCGATCTGACCCTTCAGGACCACCAGTTTATCTGGCTGGATATCTCCCCAGCACAAGGAAATTGAGATCGACCTTCCCAGATTCCAAACAAAGGAGTGGACATGAATGCCGCCGAATACATTTTTGTGGCTCATATTTCGGCAAATTTGAACGACGAGCGGGGTTATTGTGAATGGGTAACGGGCCATGGCCACCTTTGGGAATGATCACAGAATAAAGTCTGGAGGATGGGAAGGTGTTTTGGGTGAAAGTGTCAATTCTTCCGACATTTTCTTACTATAATTGACACTCCTGTATATTGTGGAATCGGCTTAGTTTGAGAACTATATCTTGAGTTTAAAGGGTTTAGATACGCCTATATATTAACTGGCACCGCTATTGCTTGATAGGTTTATACATGTCAAAACGCTAGGCAGTTTAATTTCGATTTTTGTTGTTTTTTTCTTGAGTTTTGTTGTTTTTTTCTTGAGTTATGAATAAAAGTGACGATACTAATAGTATGACCATGGTACAAAAAGGACAATAACTGCAATGATTTTATGCGGTTAAAGATGGGAGGGGACCATGGCTAAGGACGTTGTTTTGAGTTTTAAGCTACCTGTGGATGTTGTTGACAAAGATGGGCTTTATGTAGCCTGTTGCTCCACGCTGGACGTTTATTCGCAGGGAGGGTCTTTAGAGGAAGCTAAAAAGAATCTCGTGGAAGCGTTGACTGCGTTTATTCAAGCGTGTCTTGAAAACGCATCATTGGAAGAGGTCCTTAGAGAATGCGGACTGAAACCGGTTACATCACGGTTGGAAGCTAAAAAAACGATTGTTGATAAGCAAGATTATGTTGATGTTCCCATAGAATTGCTCTTCCAAAACAATGGTTTTCAGAATTGCCACACCTAACGCCGTTGCACTGGAAAAAACTTGACTGTATATTTCGGAAAGCTGGCTTTGAATACAAGGGCAACACCGGTGATCATCGACGCTATATCCGGAAAGGCACCATCAGGCCAATAATTATTTCAGAATACAAAAGCATTGGGCTGGACATAATTCAGGCGAACATGAGATCGGCCAAGATGACAAGAGAAGAATTTTTTGAATTTTTAGAACAGTGTTAATTTAAATATTATCTATATTCATAAGCCCTGTCGGTTTAACCGGCGGGGCTTTTTTGTTGAACGCGGAAAAGCCATTCTTGCATGGAGTCTGGAAAAGTGTATTGGCGGCGGGGGTGGCATCATCCCAATGGATGAGGGAGAGGCTCTGGCCTGGATCGAGGAGCACCTGAACGCCGACGTGATCGAGCTCCATTTCAGCGACCGAATCGAAAACGCATAGTACCATACAGGGGTCGAATCGAGGTGGGGGACGGAAAATTTAAGCAATAAAAAAGGGCTCCGGATATTTCCGTAAGCCCTTGATTTTACTGTGGCGGGAGCGACGAGACTCGAACTCGCGACCTCCGGCGTGACAGGCCGGCGTTCTAACCAAACTGAACTACGCCCCCGAATAAGATAAGTTTTTCAAAGCTGGTAGGCGGAACAGGGCTCGAACCTGTGACCCTCGGCTTGTAAGGCCGATGCTCTCCCAGCTGAGCTATCCGCCCGCTCAAAGACGGCTACAAGTAACAAGATTGCCCCTGAGTGTCAAGATCTTTTGTTGTGTCGCGGAAAAAATCTTTTTCTGATATTTAAATATCTTAGGAGTTAGTTTAAGGCCATTCCACCCGTTTTTTCATCCGCTTTGGCCACCCGATCTTCCCCAATATCCAAGGCGACGTCGTGGTTTTTAAACAGGGCATCATTTTTACCGAGGATCAAGGCATGCAGAAGGACTTGATCCATATGCTCGACAAACTCGAATTCGATTTGCTTTTGGATGGTCTTGGGGATATCCTTCATATCTTTTCGGTTTTCATCAGGGATCACAATTTTCCGGATTCCCCCGCGGTGGGCCGCCAAAACCTTCTCTTTGAGGCCGCCGATGGGCAATACCCGTCCTCGCAAGGTGATCTCACCGGTCATGGCCACCTCGCGGTGAACCGGCCGCTTGGTCAAGGCGGAGACAATAGAGGTACACATGGAGATACCCGCTGAAGGGCCGTCTTTGGGGATGGCGCCTTCGGGGATATGGATGTGAATATCGTACTTCTGATAGAATTCGGACTCTAATCCCAGATGATCGGCCCGGGAGCGCACATAACTTACCGCGGCCTTGGCGGACTCTTTCATCACATCGCCCAGCTTCCCGGTGACAATCAATTCCCCTTTGCCGGGCATGATCAAACTTTCCACACAGAGCAACTCGCCGCCGACTTGGGTCCAAGCCAGGCCGGTAACCATTCCGATTTGGTCCTGGTCATCGATCTCGCTGAGGCGAAAGCGCGGCGGACCGAGATACTTTTGGACGGTTTGCTGTCTAACGTTGAATTTCTGAGTCTCCGGCTTTTTGGCCTTTTCCCTGGCAATCTTGCGCAAGATCGAAGCGATTTCCCGTTCTAGGTTCCGCACCCCCGCTTCGCGGGTATAGAGCCGGATGATGGTCAGGATGGCATCTTTAGTGAATTGGACTTCGCAATCCTCAAGCCCGTTGAGCCGAATCTGTTTGGCCAAGAGAAAATCTTTGGCGATGTGATACTTTTCAATTTCGGTGTAACCTGCCAAACGGATGATCTCCATGCGGTCTTGCAGGGGCAAGGGAATATCCGGCAAGGTGTTGGCGGTGGTGATAAACAGGATATCCGAAAGATCGTAATCCAGGTCGAGGTAGTGATCATTGAAGTTGCTGTTTTGCTCGGGATCAAGGACTTCCAGCAAGGCGGCCGATGGATCACCCCGAAAATCCATGCTCATCTTATCCACTTCGTCAAGACAGAATACCGGATTATTGACCCCTACCTTTTTGAGGGATTGAATAATCTTACCGGGCATGGCGCCGATATAAGTCCGCCGGTGCCCGCGGATTTCGGCCTCGTCCCGCACGCCACCCAGGGAAAGCCGGATATATTTGCGGCCCGTGGCCCGGGCAACGGATTTGGCCAAGGAAGTTTTGCCGACTCCCGGAGGCCCCACAAAGCATAAAATCGGACCGCGGACCTTTTTGACCAGAGATTCCACGGCAAGATATTCCAGGATACGTTCCTTGGGTTTTTCCAGCCCGTAGTGATCCTCGTCCAGGATCTTCTCAGCTTCGTCAATATCGTCCCGCACTTCGTTCATCTCGAACCAGGGAAGGGAGAGTATCCATTCGATATAGTTGCGCACCACGGTGGATTCGGCGGACATGGGCGCCATCATTTTGAGCTTGCGGAATTCGGCCTTGACTTTTTCCTCAGCCTCTTTGCTCAGCTTTTTCTCGGCAATTTGCTTCTGCAGCTCTTGGAGATCATCCGCAGGATCTTCTTCACTTCCCATCTCTTTCTTGATGGCCCGCATCTGTTCGTTGAGGTAGTAGCTTTTCTGGGTCTTCTCCATCTGCTCCTTGACGCGCCCCTTGATGCGCTGATCCATCTTGAAGATGTCGATCTCAACATTGATCAGGCCCAGCAGATGGGAAAGCCGATTTTCCAGGGATTCCGTGGCCAGCAAAATCTGCTTGTCATCAATTTTGAAGGAGAAGTGAGAGGCGACGGTATCACACAGTTTAGCCGGATCGGTGATGGAGGCGACATTGGCGACCAGGTCACTGGAAATATTATCATTGATTTTGGCGTACTCCCGGAACGACTCGACAACACTACGGATGAGTGCCGTTTCCGCGGCCAGGCGCATAGGTCGGTCTTCAATGTATTCCAGCTCAACTTGAAAGAATTCTGAACTGCCCACAAATGAGACGATACGTGCCCGTCGCTGCCCCTCTACCAAAGCTTTCACTGTGCCGTCAGGTAGGCGCAGCAATTGCAGGACTTTGCCCACGGTCCCCACGTCGCTGACATCGCCTTCACCGGGGTTGTCCACGCCGGCGTTTTTTTGGGTCGCCAGAAAGATGTTCTTATCGTTGTTCATGGCGTCGGAGAGCGCCTGAATGGATTTGCTGCGACCGATGAACAGGGGCGCCACCATGTGGGGAAACACAACGATGTCCCGCAAAGGAAGCAAGGGGAGAACCAGCGCCGGAGGAGGTCCGCCGGCTTCATTCACAATTTTCTTGAATATCGACATATTTTCCGCCTAAACCGCTCGAACCCGGGGGTAACCGGGTATCCCATGGATGTGGATCGCGAGGTTTTACCGAGCCGCCGTTTAATTTGGGCATTGAGTTTTGAATCGGGACTACGCCTTTTTTTTCTCCTGTTCGTAGAGCAGGATGGGATCTTCTTGATTCAAAACTACTTCATCACTGATAACACACTCTTTGAGGTTTGTGATGGAGGGAATTTCGTACATAATATCAAGTAGGGAATTTTCCATGATGGAGCGCAATCCCCGGGCGCCGGATTTTCGCTTCAACGCCTCTTTGGCGATGGCGGTGAGGGCACTGTCGGTAAACCTGAGGTTGACACCTTCAATCTCAAACAGCTTTCGGTACTGTTTAACCAACGCGTTTTTGGGCTCCGATAAAATGCGCACCAAAGCCGGTTCTTCCAGCTCGTCCAGGGTGGCAAGCACCGGCAGACGACCCAGAAATTCGGGAATCAGGCCGAATTTGATCAAATCCTGGGGTCGCACATGTTTGAGGATCGCACCGATTTTCTCCTTTTTGCGATCGGTGACCTTGGCACCAAAGCCCATCACTTTATCACCCATCCGACGCTGAATCACCTGTTCCAGGCCGGAAAAGGTGCCGCCGCAGATAAACAGGATGTTTGTGGTGTCCACCTTAACAAAGTCTTGCTGAGGATGTTTGCGTCCTCCCTTGGGCGGTACGCTGGCCGTGGTACCCTCGATAATTTTTAGCAGCGCTTGCTGGACGCCCTCCCCGGAAACATCCCGGGTGATGGACGGGTTGTCGGATTTACTGGCGATCTTATCGATCTCGTCGATGTATACGATTCCGCGTTTGGCTTTCTCCACGTCATAGTCTGCGTTCTGAAGCAAGGAGAGAATGATGTTCTCTACATCCTCCCCCACGTAACCGGCTTCGGTCAAGCTGGTGGCGTCGGCGATTGTAAAAGGCACATTGAGAAAACGGGCTAAAGTTTGGGCCAGCAGGGTTTTGCCGCATCCTGTGGGGCCGATAAGCAGAATATTACTCTTCTGGATTTCCACGTCATCAGTGCCGACATCGGTGTCCAACCGCTTGTAGTGATTATGAACCGCCACGGCGAGTATTTTCTTGGCGGCGTCCTGCTCGATGACATATTCATCGAGCATTGCCTTGATCTCTTTGGGGACTAGTGAGTGGGAGATATCGGCATGCTCCTGCTCGCTCTCCTCTTCGATGATTTCGCTGCACAGGCGGATACATTCATCGCAAATGTAGACGGCCGGACCGGCAATGAGCTTGTTGACCTCTTTTTGATTTTTACCGCAAAATGAACAAAACAGATTTTCGTTGCCTTCCTCTTTCTTAGCCATTGTCTTCCTCCGCCGCATCCAGATTGTTGAGATCATCGCGGTTGGTAATCACATGATCGACAATCCCATAATCTTTGGACTCGGCTCCCGACATGAAAAAGTCGCGATCGGTGTCTTTTTGAATTTTCTTGATATTTTTGCCGGTGTGCTGGGCCAGTATCTCGTTCAGCGTTTCGCGAAGACGCAATATCTCCTTGGCCTGGATGGCGATATCGGAAGCTTGCCCCTGGGAGCCGCCCATGGGCTGGTGAATCATGATCCGGGCATTGGGCAGTGCATAGCGCTTACCGTGGGTACCAGCCGCCAGCAGCAACGCGCCCATGCTGGCCGCCTGGCCGATGCAGACCGTCGCGATATCCGGCTTGATGTATTGCATGGTGTCGTAGATGGCAAGGCCGGCCGTCACTGCACCCCCGGGCGAGTTGATGTAAAAGTTAATTTCCTTTCCCGGATCCTCGGATTCCAAAAACAGCAATTGAGCAATCACTAAATTGGCCAGCTCATCGCTGATGGGCGTCCCCAGAAAAATGATACGATCCTTGAGCAGCCGGGAATAAATATCGTAGGCGCGCTCGCCTCTGCTGCTCTGTTCGATGACCATGGGAATCAATGGCACGAAAACCTCCTTGGGTCGTGACCCCTTAAACGGCGATTATATGGATGACCCCAAAATGCTGGCGGTCAGATCTTTTCGCGATGCCTGTTTATCACGTTATTCTTCAGGAACCGCACTTTCCAACTCCGGTTCCACCTCTTTAATCTGGCTACTATCAATGATAAGTTTCAGGGCCTCCTTTTCAAGCAATGTATGCTTAAAATAGGCCAGCTTATCTTGTTTGGCATCATAGTAGCTTTTGATTTCCGCCACCGGACGCTGATAGCTGGCAGCCATCTGCTCAAACCCTTTCTCTAATTCTTCATCGGTAAGGGTCAATTTTTCTTGACTGATAATCTTGCTGAGGATCAGATGGCGGCGAACCTGCTTTTCCGCGGTTTCACGGTAATTCTCGGCCAGCTTCTCCCGGGTCAGCCCCATCTCTTCCATGGATAAATCGCGCATTTTAAATGACATTTCAGCTTCGGAGATAATGCCCTCCAGCTCCTGCTGGACCATGATATCGGGCAGTTCAAAGGCGCACTTTTCGATCAGGGACTGAAATACCTGTTCGTTGAGCTCCTGCTCGACACGTTTGGCATAGCCAGTCTCTAAGTTCTTGGTGATCTCTTGACGGACTTCATCGAGGGATTGAAAATTACCGAGTTTTTTTGCCAATTCGTCATCGATGTCCGGTAGAATCTCCTCTCGGATCTCGTGCAGCTTGACCTGAAAGGTCACTGTCCGATTTGCCAGGTTTTCATCATCATAATCCTCGGGGAAAGTCACCTCGAAAGATCGCTCCGCCCCAGGCATAAGGCCCACAAGTTGCGAATCGAACTGCTCGGCGATGGCGGCGTCACCCACTTTGAGGGTGAAATTTTCAGTCTTGGGAAGCGCATCAAAGGGCTCTCCGTCAATAAAGCCCTCGTAGTCGAGGAGTAGAAAATCACCCTTACGGGCTTCCCGGGCCTCCTCGATCTTCTTGCGTTCAGTCAAGTTTTTCTGGATCGCCTTGAGCTGGACCTCAATCTCTGCATCCTGGACTCGATAGATATTTTTCTTTAATTCAATGCCTTTGAAATCAACATCGTCGATTTCCGGATTGATCTCAACGGTAGCTTCATAGGTGTAGGGCTGGCCGGCCACCAAATCGGGAGGATCCACTTGGGGCGATCCCACGATCTTGAGATGACTCTCTTTGATGGCCTCAAAAAGAGACTCTTGAATCAGCTTGCCGGCGACATCGGCGGAGACATCCTTATTGTAGATCCGTTCGAGTGTAGAGCGGGGAGCCTTTCCAGGGCGGAACCCTTTGATTTTGGCATTTTTTTTCAGTTCCCGGTAAGCTTTGTCCAACTCCTGGGTGATCTTTTCTGCGGGCAGCTCGACTTCAAGCACCTTTTTAACTGAACTAACATCTTTTACGCTGAAATTCATGGGCCTTACGACTCCCTTTCGCTCCCGAAGTTTAGAATTGCACTCCGCAAATGTAATTTACAGTTGCTTCGAGGAATGATTTCCTCGAAACCTTCAGCATCCTATAAAATAAGTGCCTGAAATTGTGAAATTTCAGGCACTCTATCCACAATGGTGCGAGAGGGGAGACTTGAACTCCCACTCTGTTGCCAGAGCTGGATCCTAAGTCCAGTGCGTCTGCCAATTCCGCCACTCTCGCATGATGACTCGTTTGCCGAATTTCCTTTAATCTTCAACAGTTTCTGTATGATAATAGTTAAGCCAAAAGGTGTCAAGTCACATCGGACGTTGAAAATTGCCGCAAAACCTGTATCTTATGGTAACGGCTATCGCGCCCGCCAACCTGGCCCTGGAATCCGATCCAGTTCTTCAGAAAGCACCCTAATTGTCCGGGTATATCAAATCCATACCTCTCCTATTGAGCCTGGTCTTGATGATGCAATCTGGCTTTGAGGGTATCCACGCTCAAAGCCTGGCAGCGGAAACCGCCACTCCTCAGTCAACCCAGGCTGAAACCGGTGATTCACATCACAAATCTGTAATTATCGATCCAGGCCACGGGGGAAATGATAAAGGCGCCCAGCTTGGGGGAGGAGAAACAGAAAAAAAGCTGACCCTGGCCCTGAGTGAAATGCTGCAGCGGCAACTCAGCGGAAACTACCGCGTGGTCTTGACCCGGACAGATGATATCGATCTGACGGTAACGGCGCGCAGCGCCCAGGCCAATCAAGCACATGGGGATCTATTCATCAGTTTTCACGTCGCGGGAAAATTTGTTTCCGGTCCCGGTAGTGTCATCACGATTTTCCACGCCCAGGCCCCAAGCCGTTCCCCACAATACCCTTCCCAGCGCCAGTTTCTGAATTCCGCCAGTCGATTGACGCCGTGGTTTCAGGCTCAGCACCCCCATTTGCCTGAAAGTCAAAGGCTGGCCCAATTCCTGGTTCATCAGCTATCTTCTGATCTGCCCAGTTGGAAAATATATCTGAATTCGTCCTCCATCGCAGTCCTGGATGGCGCCCAAATGCCGGCAGTTCTCATGGAGATTGACCCCCCCAACTCGCCGGAAGGAATTCAGTTGGGAGTCCCGTCCCCCTGGTTGAATGACATGATCCGGAGCGTGGCGAAAACGATCGAGTCATTCTGGAGTCGCGGCGATAATGGCCCGATTATTCAAGACTTGCACGAATAAATGGAGCATGATA
This sequence comes from uncultured delta proteobacterium, assembly GCA_963713755.1. Classification (GTDB taxonomy): domain Bacteria; phylum Desulfobacterota; class Desulfobacteria; order Desulfobacterales; family CAVQMW01; genus CAVQMW01. Next base: position 360,775 of record CAVQMW010000001.1, read on the forward strand.
CGTAGGGCTCGCTCAAAAATAACTTCACACCCCGGCTAAACAGCATACCGGGGCAGGCTTCCAGCGCCCATGCATCCCACTCAGCAGCGTTGTGAAAACACACAATATGCATGGATATTCTTTAGTTTTCACGCCTTGCTGAGCGGGCGCCTGAACTCTGCAAATCTGCGAAGTTATTTATTCGCAAACCCTTAGCCCGGCAAGAACCTGAGCGAATCACGGGGCGTGGCGCAGTCTGGTAGCGCACCTGCTTTGGGAGCAGGGAGTCGCAGGTTCAAATCCTGCCGCCCCGACCACCCACATTATTAGTCAACGGGATATTCGAACACCATGGATATCCCGTTTTTGCGTTTTAGGATCACTTCCCGCCGCAGTCTGCCCCGGTTTACAGGGAAACCAGGCTATCCTCCTCAAGTTGCATTGAAACCCCCAGGATCCAATCGTATTTAGGCTTTTTGCCAAACCTCATATAATTCGACAATAAAGTATATCTAAAAATTAATTTATACATTTATGGATATATTTATTTATATAATAACATAAATGTATTTTAAATTTAAAGGAGCTCGTTTCAACATATTATTATATTATAAATAATTTCAAATATTTAATTCAATCCCATGGCGCGATTATCAATGATGGCACACCCATTGCTCTATAACCAACCTTCAGGGCCAACCCCCCCCAAACGCTAAACCAATCAAGGAGCTACCTATGAAAAAGATCGAGGCCATCATCAAACCCTTCAAATTGGACGAGGTCAAAGACGCCCTCAATGGAGTAGGGATCAGCGGGATGACCATCACGGAGGTCAGAGGTTTCGGCCGTCAGCGGGGCCACAAAGAGATCTACCGCGGAGCCGAGTACACCGTAGATTTCGTTCCCAAACTGAAGATTGACATCGTGGTGGATGAAACAATGGCCGACAAGGTGGTGGCCGCCATTGTCGATCAGGCCCATACGGGAAAAGTGGGAGATGGAAAGATATTCGTGACCCCCCTTGATAAGACCATCCGAATTCGTACCGGCGAAACAGGCAAGGATGCCATTTAAATAGTAATTTGCCCGCTCATGGGCCCCAGAAATCTTGTGGAGGAACAACTGAAATGAAAACCTTATTGCTTACCGTGATGGCTGTTTTAGTGGGAATCGTTAGAGTGTGGGCCGGAGATGAAGCCCCCACTCCAGAATCCAATAAAAATGCGATTGACCTGGTCCAAACCCATGCGGATTACGTCTGGACCCTGGTGGCGGCGGCACTGGTGTTCTTTATGCAGGCCGGCTTTGCCATGGTGGAATCCGGATTCACCCGCGCCAAAAACGCCATCAATATCATGATGAAAAACCTGATGGATTTTTCCATCGGCAGTCTGGCTTTCTGGGCCGTGGGGTTCGGCATCATGTTCGGGGTTTCCGGCACCGGCTGGTTCGGCACGTCGGGTTTCTTTCTGAGTGACTTCAGCGTGGGCGGCGACCCCTGGGTATTGGCCTTCTGGATGTTTCAAGTGGTGTTCTGCGCCACGGCGGCCACCATTGCCTCCGGCGCCATGGCCGAACGGACCAAGTTCACCGGATACATCTGTTATACCATTGTACTTTCAGCGATCATCTATCCGGTGTTCGGCTCCTGGGCCTGGGGCAGCCTGCTCAACGGTAGCGGTTGGCTGGAAGGGCTGGGTTTCATTGATTTTGCCGGCTCCACGGTGGTGCACTCCGTGGGTGGCTGGGCTGCTTTGGCCGGGGCCATTGTACTGGGGCCGCGATTAGGCAAGTACGGCCCTGGAGGCACCGTCAGGCCTATTTTGGGCCACAATATGCCTCTGGCCGCCTTGGGTGTCTTTATCCTCTGGCTGGGCTGGTTCGGATTCAACCCCGGCTCCACCACCGCCGCCAGCAAAGACATCGCCATGATCTTCGTCAACACCAACCTTGCAGCGGCAGCCGGTGCCGTTCTGGCGATGGTCACCTCCTGGTTGAAATTCGGCAAGCCCGAGGTGGGCATGAGCCTCAACGGCGCCCTGGCCGGCTTGGTGGCCATCACCGCACCCTGCGCCAATGTCACCCCCCTGAGCGCGGTAATCATCGGCATGGTGGCCGGTGTCTTGGTAGTGCTCTCGGTGCTGTTTTTTGACCGAATCCGAGTAGACGATCCGGTCGGCGCCATCTCCGTTCATGGGGTCAACGGCGCCTGGGGAACTTTGGCGGCCGGAATCTTCAACATCGGTGGCACCTCCGCCAAAATCATCGGCGTTCAGGTTCTGGGGATCGCGGCCTGTTTTCTGTGGACTTTCCCCGTGATGTACCTGGCGTTTCGGATCATCAACGCCACCGTGGGCCTGCGGGTCACCCCGGAAGAGGAACTGGAAGGTCTCGATTATGTCGAACACGGCGGCACGGCCTATCCGGACTTTGAACTCATTTCCCATGGCGGCGGCCTGGTTGGCGGCTTCGGCACCCCCTCCAAGGGCGCCGGGGCCTTGGCCCATGCCAGCCTGAAACCCGTCAGACAGAGCTAAACCGAAGTTCCCGGCCGGGCCGGAATCAGCCAGGTTGGGTATGAAATCTACCGCCATCCCCGGGCGCCTCCTCCCAGGGATGGCGTTAGATCTCCAATCCCGGACTAAAAGATCGAATCAATTCTTGGCTAAACCAGCGCTAAACCAGCGCAAAGATCGATAGAAAATTGAAATGCCTTAGCGGGGTGTTACTTGCGCTGCAGATACCGGCGCTGCAGTTGATAGACGAAATGAACCAGCACACGTTCATCAGTGGGGCTCAAGTGCAGAAATTCCAAGGCGTAGCGAAGAATGGCATGTTCCGCGTCATGCTCGGCACGGCGTACGGTGGCCCGTTTCACGACCACCTGAGGCGGATTGCTATCCGCACCCGCCGGCAGGAGAATGCGCAATCCGGTAAGCGCGTCCCCTACTTTGAGCCAGGGGGTATTCCCGTCGATTTTGCGGGGTCTGGCCAGTACGCCCAGGGTGCCGCTGAGGCTGATATTAATCAGCTCCAGGGAAAGTTGCTGGGATTGGTAGGTAAACTGGAGGAGAGTCCCGGGCGGCGTTTCCATCCGGAAATTGGATCGGCGCTGCTGGCGTTCCAATTCCTCGGGCAAGGGGAAGCGCAGGGTTGGACCGTCGGCAACCCCTCCGGAAACGGTGAAGGCATACTCCACCAAATCCGGGCCCCGGAAACCAAATCGGAGGGTGCGGGAGGTCAAGTTCTCGGTAAACCGTTCAAACCCTTTGGGCGGATCGATGCGCATCACCCAGCGCAGCCGTAATTTACTGATATCCGTAATCATCGTCAGGCCTTCGAATGCATGGCCCGCCACCCGCACGGTCAGCAGCGCCCTGTGTTCCTGAGCATGGTGCAGGATTTCAACCACCCGTTGCCCGGTAACCGTATCGCTTTCGGCCATGTCCCATCATCCCCTGTCGTCTTTTTGTGCAGTTTCGATTTGGGGCACCTTCAGGTAATCTGGTTCCCTTATCCCCGATCCATAGAATTGAAAGTGGCTTATTTTAGCCGCATGCCCGTCCCAGTGCAATCAAAAATCTAAAATCCGCTCCTAGCCCATCTCCTGACCAACACTTGCGAAGCCCTTTACAGGCGCCATGAAATCGTTGCCTTTGGCTCCATCGTGAGGTAGATTTTAGATTTGCAATCACCGCTTAAAGTAGGCAGATAGAAAGCTGGAGAAGGCTTGCATCGCGACGGTTGACCGCGCATCGGCAGATACCCTCACCCTTGGGCGAGACACATTCGAGAATCGCGGTGGCCTTCAATATTTCGCTTGATTAGGGGAGACTCGAGGATGGGCAAGATAAAGGTGGCCGTGGTCGGCGTGGGCAATTGCGCCAGCGCATTGATTCAGGGGATCCACTTCTATGGGCACCATACGTCATCTGAACCTATCGGCTTAATGCATCGGACCATCGGCGGCTACGGGCCCGAGGATATCCAGGTTGTGGCCGCCTGGGATATTGACCGGCGCAAGGTGAACCGTGATTTGGCCGAGGCGATTTTCGCATTGCCCAACTGCACCCGGACCTTTTTTGCCGACATTCCTGCATTAGGCGTAACGGTCGATATGGGCCCTATCATGGATGGATTTTCGGACCACATGGCGGACTACGACCCAGAACTGACCTTCCTTCCTGCGGACCGGCCCCAACCGGACCAAGACGATGTAGTCCGCAAGCTGAAGGCCTCCGGGGCCGAAATTATGCTCAACTACCTGCCTGTAGGATCCGAGCAGGCCAGCCGTTTCTATGCCCAATGCGCCCTTGAGGCTCAGGTAGGCCTGATCAACAACATCCCCGTCTTTATCGCCAGCGACCCCGAATGGGCGGCGCGCTTTGCCGCTCGAAACCTGCCCATAATCGGCGATGACATTAAATCCCAATTGGGAGCCACCATCACCCATCGCATCCTGACCGATCTGTTCAAAAAACGGGGCGTCAAGCTGGAACGCACCTACCAACTCAACACCGGCGGCAACACCGATTTTCTCAACATGCTCAACCGGCAGCGCCTGATGTCCAAAAAGGAGTCCAAGACCGAAGCCGTCCAGGCCGTGACCTCCCGGCGGCTGGCGGACCGCAATATCCACATCGGTCCCAGTGACCATGTGCCCTGGCAAAAGGACAACAAGGTCTGTTTTATCCGCATGGAAGGCAAGCTGTTCGGCGAAACTCCCATGGATCTGGAGCTGCGCCTCTCTGTCGAAGACTCCCCCAACTCCGCCGGGGTGGCCATCGATGCCATCCGGTGCGCCAAACTAGCTTTAGATCGCGGACAATGCGGCGTGCTTGAAGGGCCCGCGGCCTACTTTTACAAACACCCGCCCCGCCAGTTCACCGACGACACCGCCTATCAACTCACCGAAGCGTTCATTGAAGGCCGGGGTTAACTTGCCCGGCCAACACCAGGTGGCCGGAGGGAAAGCCGGCTCTCTAATAACCATGGGAGTCCGATCGGGTGGGCGCTTCAAGGTCACAGTACAGTTCCACCCTTTAGAAATTCTCCCCGCCCCATTCAATTATCCCCCATCTGCCGATCCCCCCATGGGCCGGTTCGCCCCACGATAGTCCTCCACAATCGGCCTATTGTTCAAATTGACCCAGAGGCTGGATCCATGGACCACAAATGATCCGTTTTGGCCCGCCGGGGGGTGGATCCAGGGCGGGCCTGAACTTGACCATAGTAAGCGATCTAAAGTTACCAAAATGTATTCGATCAAGACAAATTATGACCCCAAAGCTGTAAAACTGGTATGTATGGGCAATTATGCAGCCGCGCCGAAGCCTCAGAATCCCTGGAGGATCGGGGGGCCTGCCGGTAGCGGAACAAGATTTGCTTCTATCTTAAGCCTGCATCACCGGTGTGGTGCGCCGACATGCCCAAAGCGTGTCCGGGCATCTTCCTTCCTTGTTATTATATTGTAAAAATTGAGAAAATTCCTTGTGGCTGGGGGGAGGCTGATCTTATATATCACCTGATATGATGTCAGCGGTTGGGGGCTTGGCTTCCGATTTGCCGACCTTTTGGCACACCCATGCGTTGAAAGTATTTTAATCCCATGGAACATCACAACAGCTGCCTGAACACCAAGGCGGCCCTTGATTATGTCGCGGATCAAGATCCCGCTTTAATTGCACCTTTGCTCAATGCCTTGCAAGCCTTGTTTCCCGGGGAGGATGACCTTCAAGGCTTTCTCAGCGACGCCAACAACTGGGTCTCCTCCACGGTCCTGATTCGGATGTACGATGAGATCAAGCGCCTCCTGGGGCGGGAAGATGTGGTATTCGATATCGGCTTCCAGTCCGTCGCCCGTCAGCGCTTGGGCTACGTCCAGCGGATCCTGTTGTTCGCCTTTCGCGATCATCGCCGCACGCTGCGGCGCCTCCAGCAGATCAATGATCGTTTCAACCGCAATAAAACCGTTGAAGTTGTTCAATCCCATGAGCGGGGCGCGGTGGTGCGCCTTAACTGGTTCAAGGATTTGCCCCTATCCCGGGATTTCTGTTTGATGAACCAGGGCGTGTACAGCGCCGTGCCAGTCATCTGGAACGCACCGCCCCTGCAACTCAAGGAACATAAATGCTTTTTCAAAGGAGATGCCTATTGCGAATATCATCTCTCCTGGGAGCAACTGTCGACCCTCAAGCGGGCACTGCTGAAGTTGGTTGCACCCTGGAAGCTGATCAAGGCCGCCCTGGCCGAAATGGAGCAGGACAAAACCTTGCTCCGCAACAAATATGCCGAAGTTCAGCGGCTCAATCTGGACCTCAAATCCCAGCTGGACAAACTCCTCATCTTTCAGCAGGCCGGCACGGCGCTGCTCTCCACTCTCAACTTCCAGGAGCTGATCCATCTCATTTTGACCCGGCTGATCGAGGTCTCGGTGCTGGACCGCGCGGCTCTTTATCTGTTGGACAAGGAGAAAGGGCTGTTCAATCTCGCCCATGGGGTGGGGGTTTCCGACACGGAGCTACAGGCCGTGAAAAATTTTGCCGTGCCCGTGGACCGACACAGCAACATTGTGGCCCGGGTGGCTCAGACCGGTGAACCGGAGCTGGTGGACAATGTGGCCCGTTCCGATATCAACCCGGAAAACCCGCTGATCAAACGGTTTCAGCCCAATGCCTTTATCGCCCTGCCCCTCAAAGTGCATGGCCGGGTAGTGGGGGTACTGATCGGAGATTGCAAAAACAGCAGCGGTGAGGCCATTGCCGGCGAGAAGGATTTCTTGGTCAATTTTTCCAACCAAATCGCCATTGCCATCCAAAATGCCGATCTATACCGGAAGCTGAAGCAATCCGAGCAGCAATATCGGCGACTGGTGGAAAATGCCCACGAAGGCATCTGGATGCTTAACGATAAAGGCGTAATCACCTTCGCCAATCCGCGCTTGGCCCAGATTCTGAACCAACGCGAGCTGTTGGGGCGAAAGATCACGCAATTGGTCCCAGCCGCGGAAAAACCGACCCTGATCAAACTTCTGGCGCAAAACCTGCATGGAGAGGTGGTTCAGCGGGAACTGGAAATGATCGATCCCCAGGGCAAACCCGTGGCGGTGATTGTCTCCAGTGTCCCCATCATGGAAAATGGCCACTGCAGCGGCAGCTTTGCGATGCTGACCGACATCTCGGAGCAAAAACGGATGGAAGCCCACCTGTTGCATCGCCAGAAGATGGAGAGCATCGGCACCATGGCCGGTGGAATTGCCCACGATTTCAATAATATTCTGACGGCCATTCTCGGTCATTCCAATCTGTTGGGCCATCGCCTCCAGGGCCAGGAAAATCTCAAGCGCCATGTGGAGATCATCGAGTCATCCAGTATGCGGGCCGCGGATTTGGTTCAACAGATTCTGGCCTTCAGCCGCGGCACCGAGCCCGAAAGTCTCAAGGCCGTAGATCTCAATCGACTGATCGGCGAAACCAGCGGGCTGCTGGAAAGTTCATTGGGCAAGGAGATCAAGCTGCGCCTTAAACTCAACCCCTTGCCCACCCCCATCCTGGCCAACGCCACCCAAATTCAGCAGGTATTGATCAATCTGTGCCTCAATGCCCGGGACGCCATGCCCCAGGGCGGCGCCATCGTCGTGGCCACTGATCGGATCAACCTAAAGGGTCCCGCCGATTCGGTCTATGGGAGTCTCGCGGTCAAGCCGGGGGAATATGTGCGCTTGCGGGTGGCCGATAATGGAACTGGAATTCCCCAAGACGAACTCGATAAAATCTTCGATCCCTTTTTTACCACCAAGGAGGTGGGCAAGGGCTCCGGACTGGGATTGGCCATGGTCTACGGTATCGTGAAGAACGCCGACGGCTACGTCCACGTGGAGAGCCGGGAGAAGGTGGGCACCACCTTCGATCTGTTGTTTCAGCCCGCGGAGATCAGTGAACGCTTGGAGGTAAAAGCTACCAAGGTGAGCGATTTGGCCGGCAGGGAGACCATACTTTTGGTGGACGATGAAACCCTGATTTTGGACCTGGGCCGGGAAATCCTCGGCGGCTACGGATACACCGTCCTGGTGGCCGCCGACGGCCGGCAGGCCATGGATGTTTACCGGGAAAAGGGCCACCAGATCGACCTGATCATCCTCGATTTGATGATGCCCAAACTGGATGGTATCGCCACCTATCAGGAACTTATCGCTCTCAACCCCGATGTCAAAGTGATCATTTGCAGCGGTTACGGCTCCCGAAAGCTGGTGGACAATCCGGTGACAATTCATCTCCCGCGGGTGGACAAACCGTTCCGTCCGGAAAATTTGGCCAAAACCATTCGCACGGTGCTGGCTGAGGCCTAGCACCCCGGTCAACGCTGACGTGCTGCAATCCAAACCCGGGGGGCAGGTCAAAATTTTTCCCCTCGAATTTCATTTTTGTCGATTTAACCCCCAGTAAAGTAAAGGAGTGCCCAGTGATATGGTTTAAAAAACCCCAGTTGGGACAGAAAGGAATCAGTCGCTTTTTGCAATCGCCGTTCAACGTCGGACTTATCCGCCATTTCCCCAAGTTTGCGACCCGGGCCTATATCCACAGCCTGGGGCGCCTCTTTTTCAGCTATAACTCCCAGCTCACTGAGCGTATTGACCGGCACCTGAGCATCGCCACGGAAACAGCGAAGCTGGAGGCCACCCCCGACACCCTGAACCAAACCCTGGGTGGTATCTTATCCCACTACTACGAAAAACTGTTCATCGCCTTTTTCAATTTCAAAAAGGTGTGCCACTATCTCAAAGAACGGGTGGTCATGGAACGAGGCGAGTTGCTGGATCAGGCGCTGGCCCGGGGACGTGGGGCCATTCTGGTCACCGGCCATTACGGCGCTGTGGAATTTCTGCCGCTTACCCTGGCCCTCAAAGGCTATCCGGTCACCATGCTGCTGCGCTTTAAAACCCAAAAGCTCAAAGAAAGCCTGATGCGGCGGGCCAAGGGAATTAACATCGAACTGGTGGATGTGGAGGACGATCCCCGGGTGGTGTTCACCGCGCTCAAGGCCCTCAAGGCCAATCGGATTCTGATCACCGAATGCGATGAATTTGAGTGCTGGTGCCGGGACAAGCGCAGACAGGTCGAATTTTTGGGCGTGCCCATGCTCCAGGATCGCTCCTTGGAGATGCTTCAGCGACGGGCCAAGGCGCCCGCGCTCCTGGGGCTGGTCCAGCGCCAAGCCCATGAGCGCTATAAGCTTCGTCTCCACGCCCTTGAATCCGCTCCGGCGAAATCCGAAACACCGAGCCTGGCGCAGCAAGCCCTCGCCATTTTGGAAGATTATATCCGGATCGCCCCCCATCAGTGGTATCAATGGAAAGAGGCCGATTTTCTGCCCGCTAACGCAATTCCCAGACACCAAAGGCCGGTTCGTGAACCTGACCCAAGCCGAGATATACCATTTGCGGATCCCATTCCGCATTCCCTTTAAGCACAACCTGGCCGCCCATAAGGCCAGCAATACGGTGGTGCTGAAGTTGACCACGGCCGAGGGAGTTGTGGGCTATGGCGAGGGCGTGCCCCGAAAATTTGTGACCGGCGAGTCCTTGGGGGACACTTTCCACCTGCTGCAGAGCCAGCTCATTCCCGGCCTGGCGCGGATGAAGATAGTGGATGCCAATCAGGTTTGGCTCGCCGTCGCCCAACTCATCAACGATTCCCATCGCGCCGTGGCCCCAGCGGCCTGCTGCGCCTTGGAATTGGCGATCCTGGACTGCGTCGGGAAGCAGTGGGGGCGCTCCCTGGCCGACCTGCTGCCGCCGTCCCGTCACAGGCCGCGCTACAGCGCCGTCTTGCCCCTGACCGATTTGGCGGGACAACGCAAACTGCTCTCCACGGTGCGTCACCTGGCCCTTTCCCAGGTGAAACTCAAGGTGGGGGGCGATCGGGATCTGGCCCGGGTGACCCAGGCCCGGGTAACCCTGGGGCCTGAGGCGGACATCCGCTTGGATGCCAATGGCGCCTGGAGCGCCCCGGAGGCCGTCGAACGCATCCAAGCGCTGTTGCCCCTGGGCATCAGCGCCGTGGAACAGCCCGTGGCCAAAACCGATTGGGAGGGGCTGAAGGCGGTCTGCCGAAAGGTACCCCTTCCCATCATCGCCGACGAATCCCTATGTACCCGAGAGGACGCCGCGCGGCTTAGCGCCATGGAGCGCGGCCCCCTGTTCAACATCCGTATCTCCAAGTGCGGCGGCATCCAGGCCGCCGTGCAGCTTTATGACCACGCCCGCCGCAATGGACGCCAGAGCCAGCTGGGCTGCCAGGTGGGGGAAACCGGAATTCTCGCCGCTGCCGGCCGCCATCTGGCGGCGGCGTTTGATTTCAAGTATCTGGAAGGCGCCTTCGGACCGCTGCTGCTGGAACAGGACATCGTCCATGAGCCGGTGGTCTTTGGTCCCGGGGGTGAACCTCCGGCCCTGCCCGGTCCGGGGCTGGGGGTCACCGTCGATGAACAGCGATTGGCGCAGTATACCGCGGCCCGCCATTCCATCCCCTTGCACCCTCGCCGGAAAAGCGCGACCTTTTACGCGTCCCCCGTCCCAGCCTCTCCCTGAAAGCTGCGGTTTGGGGATCCTCACAATCTGCAATTCATAAAATGGTGAAGATATTTTTGCGCAAGCCCTTAGTGATCAGAACGCGCCAGCCGGTTCTCCAGCCACTGGACCGCCATGGAGAGCGTCAGGCACAGCACCAGATACATGGCGGTGATGGTGAGCCACACTTCGATGGCGGCCCGGGTGGCGGCCATTATCTGAAACCCCTGGAAGGTCAACTCCTGGATGGAGATCACCGAAACAATGGCCGAGTATTTGATAGTGTTGATAAACTCATTGGCCAGGGGCGGCAGCACCCGGCGGGTGGCCTGGGGCATGATGATGTAGCGCATCTGCTGGTACCAGGAGAGGCCCAGGGCATGGGCGGCTTCCCACTGGCCCCGCTCCAGTGATTGAATCCCGGCCCGCACGATCTCGGTGATATAGGCGCCCTGGAAAAAGGCGATGGTCACCACCCCGGAGAGAAAGGCGGTGAAAAGATCGGGGGTGGCGAACAACCACGCCAAAACCCCCTGGATCCGGGGCGTTTGGCCGCGGACAAACTGATCCACCCCCAGAAGGGGCATGATCTGATCGGCCACAAAGTAATAGAAAATAAACACCAGCACCAGGGGCGGGACATTGCGGATCAGCTCCACATAGGTGCCCCCCAACAAACGGTTGAACAGCCGCGGGGTGGTTCGCAAAACTCCCATGAAAACGCCGATCAGGGTCGCCAGAAGGGTGGCCCAGACACTGAGCCGGATGGTGGTCAGCAGCCCCTGGAGCAGCAGGTTGGCCACCCAACGCCCCTCCTCGGCATCATAGCGCAGGATATACTGGGGAATGATCCCCCAATTCCATTTGTAGTTCAGGGCCACCGCCAGGCGATAGACGATGAAGGCCGCCAAAATCAGCACGCAGATCAGAATCCCCACATCCAGGGGGGTGATTTTCACGTTTCGACGGTACACCGCGGGCCTATCTTGGAGCTTGGGTTTAGGGGAGTGACGGGGCTATCAGCAAAACAGTGTTTTCCGGCGCCGAGCGCAAATGATCGGCATGCTTCCCAGAGCCGGAAAACGTTAGGCTTGAAGGTGTTACTCCACCTGGTCGGCCCAATCCCGGGTTCCGAACCAGTAGTCGTAGCGCTCATCGAGCCAGCCGATATCGCGCTTCAGGGTAATCCAGGAATTGAAGTAGGTCAGGGTATCGAAGTCCCCTTTGCGCAGGGCAAATCCGATGGGCTCCTTGGTAAAGGTGCCCCGGAAGGGCACGAAGAGCGTTTCCGGATAGGCGGCTGCCTCGTATGCGGGACGGGGGGCCGACTCCACCACGGCATGCACGTTGCCGTTGCGCAGCTCCTGATAGAGCTGGGCTTCATTGTCAAACAGCCGGATTTTGGCCTTGGGGATGAACTTCTTGGTGGCCTCCACCCCGGTGGTGCCGGTTTTGCAGGCAATCTCCACCTCGGGCTTGTTGAAATCCTCCAAGGTGCTGAATCCGGCCGCTTTCTCCTTGTGGGCCACGATTCCCATACCGGAATATTCGTAGGGAGTGGTGAAGTTGACCTGCAGGGCGCGCTTGGGGGTAATCCCCATGCCGCCGATGATCACATCGAATTTACCGGTCAACAGGGCGGGAATGATCCCGTCCCATTTGGTGGGCACAAACTCGGCCTTGACGCCCATGTCGTCGGCCAACTGCTGGGCCACATCGATCTCAAACCCGATCAATTGCCCCTTTTTATCCTTCATGGCCCAGGGCACAAAGGTATCCATGCCCACCCGCAGCACGCCTTTCTTCATAACCTGCTCGATGGTGCTCTCTTCGAGCAGTTGCTGCTGCAGCTCTCCGGCCGAGACCGGAACCGCCAGCAGGGCGATCAGGGCCAAAACCGCTACTCCGCGAAACATCATTTTCAGCTTTCCCATGAAAACCTCCTTTTTGCGTGGTAAACGATACAGGGCACCCGCAGGGGCGCATCCCGCTACAGGATCTGGCTTAAAAATTTTTGGGTCCGTTGTTCTTTGGGCTGGGCGAAAAACGTTTCCGCAGCGCCCTGTTCCACAATGGCTCCGTCCTCCATGAAAATCACCCGGTCGCCCACTTCCCGGGCAAACCCGATCTCATGGGTCACGCACACCATGGTCATCCCCTCCCGGGCCAGGTTTTTCATCACATCCAGGACCTCGCCGATCATTTCCGGATCCAGGGCGCTGGTGGCTTCGTCAAAAAGCATCACCTTGGGCATCATGGCCAGAGCCCGGGCAATGGCCACCCGCTGCTGCTGGCCCCCGGACAACTGCCCGGGATAGCCGTCGGCTTTTTCAGCGATCCCCACCTTCTCTAAAAGCTCCATGGACATGGCCCGGGCCTGGGCTTTAGTTTTGCCCCGCACCAGGCGCTGGGCCAGGGAGACGTTTTCCAGCACCGTGAGGTGGGGAAAGAGGTTGAAGAGCTGGAACACCATCCCCACCTCTTTGCGGATCTCCAGGCGGTGGGCCTTGGTGGCGTCCAGGGGAATGCCGTCAATGACGATGTGTCCGCTGTCGATCTCTTCCAGGCCGTTCAAACAGCGCAAGAAAGTCGATTTACCGGAGCCCGAAGGACCGATAATCACCACCACCTCCCCCCGCCGCACCCGGGCCGACACGTCGACCAGGGCTCGCACGCCGTTGGCAAAGGTTTTGCTGATACGCTCCACTTCGATGATATCGGCAGCCGCGCCGTTGTCGTCCATGAACATTCCCCGGAGCTGTTAGTCGGCCACCTTGAAGCGCCGCTCCATAACCGCCACCACCAAAGAGAGGGTCACGGTCACCGCCAGGTACATCAGGGCCACGGTGAACCACAACTCGAAGGTCAAATAAGTTTCAGAAATCAGGGCTTGGGCCTGCATGGTCAAATCATAGATGGCAATGGTGCTCACCAGAGCCGAATCTTTGATCAGCGAGATCGCCTGGCTGGTCAGGGGCGGTAAAATACGCCGGATCGCCTGGGGTAAAATAATGTGGCGGTAGGTATGGTACCCGCTCAGCCCCAGGCTGTAGGCGGCCTCCCACTGGCCCCGGGCGATGGAGACGATGCCGGCCCTAAAAATCTCAGACGCGTAAGCGCCTTCAAAGAGACTCAGGGCCAACACCGCAGAGCAGAAGCGATTCAGCCCCAACACCGGACCCAGGACAAAATAAATGAAAAAAATCTGAATTAGAAGCGGCGTGTTGCGGCTGGACTCCAAATAGAGGCGGGCCAGCAGGCGGGCCACATAGGAATCCGAAAGGCGGAATAGGGCCGTGAGCAATCCAATGGCAAAGGAGAGCAGCAGGCTGATGCCGGAGATTTGGAAGGTGACATTCAGGCCCTCCAGCAGGGGGCCGGGGGTAAATCCGGTTTCCGCATCCATGGTGTAGATGTAGCGGGGAATTTGGTACCAGTGCCAGGTGTATCCCAGCTCCGCCGTGCCCCGGGAGAAAAACCAGATAATCAGCCCCATGAGAAGTAAAAATTGGCTGATATCAAACAGGGGCGACCGGGTAATGGTACGCCACAAAGCGGGACGGGATAGGGAAGGGAGCGCTGTCATGATCAAAGGTTAAGGCAATGCCTGGCGATTGCGGGTTTTGAGCCGAAACCGAGTCCCGACCATCAGTGGCAATTCAGGTTTCCGCCGGATCTCCCCTGGCCGGTCCATCTCTTCACCGTGTGATGAGGGAATTGAAATCCTGGCGCATCTCCCCGCCGAATGGAGGGTGAAGCTAGCTATCTTAGGGTGGACAGGGCGCTTTTGGCAAGGGATTTTATGGGGGATGGAGCTGGGACCACGGGGCGGAAGAGCGCGATGCCGGCGATAGGTAAGCGCTCAGGTCCGGGGCCGGTCACCCGCCCGAGACACTCTCCCCCAGCCGCCGCCAGGTGACGTGAGGGGGTTCAAATTTTTGAACCCCTACAGATCGGTCGACCTGGGCACGCTGCGCTCCCCCTTTCTCAAAGGGGGCCGGGGGGATTTCTTTTCAGGTCCGGGCGAATACCCTTGGGCAGGAAACCGCCGGACCGGGTTCCTCTGGAATCTCTTGAAATCCATCAGACCCTGGATTCCGGCTCTACCTGGGAATCGATTTTGACGACCAACCGCCGGACGCCGCGCCTCCGCAACAGCCCCAGCATCAGCCCGGTCTGCAGGGCGGAAAGAAGCACAAAGTAGCCGATCCAGTAAGGCATCCCAAAGAAAAGCGGTCCCACAGCCTCCCAAGCCCAGTAGTCCAGGGAGAGCCCAAAGAGTCCGCTGAAGTACCAGACATAAGGATCCTGGAACCAGCCGGGAACACGCCAGCGCAACCTTCCCTCACGGGCGCTCAGAACGCCGTGGATGGTCAAATAGACACCCCCGGCAGCCAAAAGCACCCACACCACGGCCAGAAAAGGACCCGGGGGCAGCAGCTTCAGGTAAAAGAGCACCAGTAGAGACTCGCCGGCGACAATGGACGCGATGGCCGCGCCGGCATAGACCCGCCTGAGGTAAAGCCCGAAGATGACTGTGGGAAAGAGCACCGCCAGACCGGTAAAAGTCTGGGTGGCGATCTGCAAAATGGTGGCCGGCGGCTTGTAGGCCAAGGCCAGGCCCGCCAGGCTCAAGCCGATCACCGCCAGGCGCCCGACCCCGCTGGTCTCGGCCTGGGTGCCGCCCACAAGGGGCATGATATCCCGGGTCACCATGGAGCTGAGGGTCAGCAGCTGGGAGTCCATGGTGGACATTAGGGCGGCCATGCCGGCGGCGATTACCAGGGCGGCCATCACATCACCGGAGATGGCGGTCAGCACCAGGGGCAGGATCTTGTCGGCCCCCTTGCCGGCCAGATCGGGAAAGGCCAGATGCCCCATCACTCCAATAGAGATGGGGAAGAAAAAGAGCACGCTGCAAACCAGGGGATAAAGCAGCATGGTCTTACCGATGGCGCGGTCATCCCGGGCGGCGAAAAAGCGTTGAAAGAGTTGCGGGAACATGGGATCGCAAAAAAACCACAACAACAGGAAGCTGAACCATATCCCCAGGGTGTACTTGCCGCTGCCCCCCGGCCGGGAGAAAAGCTCCGGATGAATGGCCAGCACATCCTGATTGGCTTGGACGAATCCGCCGAAGTGGCGGGCGATCATCACGGTGGACAGCGCCAGCAGGCCGAACATGAAGGCCCCCTGAAACAGATCGGTCCAGGCCACCGCCCGCAATCCGCCCCGCAGGGTGTAGAGCAGAATAATTCCCGTGGTCAGCAGGCACCCGCCGAAATAGGGCAGCCCCACCAGTTCTTCCAGGGCATAGCCGGCGGCCATGGGCTGCAGTGCCAAATAGGGAATGGTGAAAACAATCATCACCACTGCAAAGAGCAGGGAGAGCGCCGGGCTTTGATAGAGGGTTTTCACCAGCTCCGGGGGCGTGACCAGGCCGTGGGCATGGCC
This sequence comes from uncultured delta proteobacterium, assembly GCA_963713755.1. Classification (GTDB taxonomy): domain Bacteria; phylum Desulfobacterota; class Desulfobacteria; order Desulfobacterales; family CAVQMW01; genus CAVQMW01. The sequence goes on from CAVQMW010000001.1 coordinate 376,775, forward strand.
TACCCGCCGAATTCCGCGCCCGACAATCCAGAAGGTCAGGGCCATAAATCCGGTTCCAAAACCCATGATGGGAAAAAAGGCGTACCCGTCGCGATATCCCGCGCCGGAGGTGCCGAAAACGGTAAAAGCGCTGAAATTGGTCGCTGCCATGGTACCCAGCAGCACCAGGCTGCCGAACTGGCGGTTGGCCAGAAAATAGGCCTCCGGAGTCGATTTCCAGCGGGTGCGCGCCACCCAGCCGATGCCTAGCACCACTAAAAAATACCCCACTAGTACCGCCACTTTAACCGTCACCGCTGACCTCCAGACCTCCAGACCTCCAGTACATAAAAAAACCATCCCGTTTAAGGTCGGGATGGCTCAGATGCGCCTGACATAACCCTAATTTTGGGGCGGCGGCACCGCCCGTTTCATCATATTGTGCCGGCGATTAAATACCTCTCGTTCGTCATTCTGGCGAACGCCAGAATCCAGCGTTGCTGCTGGATGCCGGATCCGTCATCCCGGGCTTGATCCGGGACCGGCATGACGTATGTAGCGTATTTTGTTGCCGGGTTAATAACCTGATTTTTTATCCCCTGGGCCGGCGCGTGTCAAGCCACCGAGGCGAGGGAATCATCATCAGCGCTGAGTTAACCAAAGGCATGCGTGTAGGTCGTAGGGGCGGGTTTTATACCCGCCCTTAAATCCGCAGCACTTGCGCCGCTCCGAACTCGCGGTTGACAGCCCCTGGCCAAGACCGTTAGGAATAAAGGGATTTTACACAGTCCCCGGCGCGACAGCGCACCCCCTTACGCCCCTTCAAGGAGCCGCCCTATGACCGAAGATTGTATCTTTTGCCCCATCGCCCAGGGGCAGACCGAGACCGAACTGCTGTTCGAAGATGAGCAGATGGTGGCCTTCCGGGACATCCATCCCCATGCGCCGGTGCATATTCTGATCGTGCCCAAAAAACACATCCGCAGCATTAACGATTTGGAACCCGAGGATCACCCTTTGATATCGGCCCTCATCAGCCGGGCCCAGAAAGTGGCCTTGGTCCAGGGCATCGCTGAAACGGGCTACAAACTGGTCTTCAACGTGGAGTGGGGCGGCGGCCAGCGGGTGTTCCACCTGCACCTGCACCTGCTGGGCGGCTGGAAAACCAAGTAAGGCGGCGCTTCTCCCCCAGCGTCGGACTAGCTGATCCGTTTGACGTAAAACTTGATCTCCTTGTCCCCCTGCTGGGTTTCCAGGATTTCATGGCCGCTGGTTTTGGCCCAGGCCGGAAAATCGGTGAGAGAGCCCGGATCGGTGGTTGTGGCCTCGATGACTTGGCCCACCTCCACCTGCTTGATAGCCTTGCTCAGTTTCACCACCGGCATGGGGCAGGCCAAGCCTTTCAGATCCAGAACCTTGTCAACTTGGATGTCAGAACCCATCAATGATCTCCTTTTTGGATTCAATAGCCAAACAGAGTTGCATCGAAATTAGATGAACAGCTGAATCTTGCTCTCCTGGGCCTCGGCCAGAAAACCGGCCACCCCCCCATAGGTCAAATGGGCGTATTCGATCATCTCCTCGCGCTTGAAGCCCATCAGATCCATGGACATTTCGCAGATGAAAATCCGCACGCCCAACTCTTCGGCCAGGCTTAAAAATTCTTCCAGGGAGGCCACATTTTTTTTCTTCATCAAGGATTTCATCATGGCCGTGCCCATACCGCCCATGTTCATCTTGGACAATTTGGCGTCCCGGGTGCCGGTGGGCAGCATGGCCCCGAACATTTTGCTCATGGGGTCCTTGCCCGGAACCTGCTTGCCTTTGGCCCGCAGCAGGGGGGTGCCCCAAAAGGTGAAGAACATCACCACCTCCATGCCCATGGCCACGGCCCCGGTGGCGATCACGAATGCGGCCAGAGCTTTGTCCAAATCCCCGCTAAAGACAATCAGCGACGCCTTATTTTTTTGGGTTTGCTTACCCAAACCATCCAGCTGGGACTTCATCTGGGCTAGCTGTTTTTCCAACTCCTCCATGGATGCCTCCCTTGCATTGATTACCTAATTATGCTCAAGTAGGTACATGATTTTCCACCTCTTTCAGGTCATAAAACCGGGACAGCGGCTTTGTCAAGGGTTGGATTGAGGGGCAATGTAATATATAGAATGTAATGTCAGCAGGTTAAGGAGGGGGCATGACGCTTTTGGCTTACGATGCAGAGCAACTGTTTGCTTGGCTGGTGGATCGCGAAGAATTGCTTTTGCTGGATGTGCGCAACGAAGTTGAATTCGGCAGGTTTAAAGTGGAGGGTCCCTACCCCTTCCAGATGATCAACATTCCCTACATGGAGTTCATCGAACACGAAGCGCAAAGCGTGGCCCGGGTACCCCCGGCGGATAAGATCCGCATTGTGTGCGCCAAGGAAGGCTCCGCCAAATATGTGGGCGAAATTCTGGAAGGCCAGGGTCACGGCGATGTGGGCTATCTGACCCGGGGCATCAAATCCTGGGGCAATCTGCTGGTGCCGGTGGAACTCGACACATCCGGCGGGTATCGCCTGTTCCAGTTTAGGCGGCCCGGCAAAGCCTCCTGCAGCTATGGCCTGGCCTGGCAAAGCGAGCTGATGATCTTCGATCCGGCGAAAAATATCGACGCCTACCAGACATTTGCCCAGCACAACGGCTGGCAAATCATCAAAACCATCGAAACCCACCGCCAGGCCGACTACATCTCCGGCAGTCTCGGCCTCCATCAATCCGCGGGCGCCGAAATCGTCGCCCCCAGCGCCGATTTTATGGAGGCCGCCTTTGCCTACAGCGCCGCCAAAGATGGCGAGGACCTCACTTTTTCCAAGGGCGGCGGCCCCCAGGTGAAGGTCATCCACACCCCGGGCCACACCCCGGGCAGCACTTCCTATCTGATCGACAACCGCTACCTGATCTCCGGGGATACGGTCTTTATCTACTCCCTGGGCCGACCCGATTTGGGCGGGCAGGCCGAAGCCTGGGCCAAAATGCTCTTTGCCACTCTGAAAGAGAAAATTCTGCCCCTGCCAAATGAAACCCGGATTTTACCCGGCCACTACATGGATTGGGCCGAAGCCGATGAAAATCTGGCCTTTGTAGCCCCCCTGGGAAAGATCATCGAGATCAATAAGGCCGTTTACGATATCGACAACGAGGCCGCTTTCGTGGACTACATCAACGCCAACATGCGGCCCCAGCCCGAAGCGTACGCCACCATCCGCGAAATTAACGCCGGCCTGAGGACCGCCGACGAAGAAGAGCAGGATATTCTCGATCTGGGCAAGAACGAGTGCGCGGCCAGCGCCATGGCCCCGGCGTGAGGCAGCGCAACACGCCATCCGTCCCCGGGCCGCGCCATGAATCCTCAACATCTGTCTAAAACCGTTCACCCTTCAACACAAGGAAATTCCCATGAAACAGCGACATGTGGTTGTTTTGGCAGCGGCTCTGACTCTCCTGGTTTCCGCGCCGGTTTGGGGGTATCAGCTCAGCTTCCAGCCCCGGGTCACCTTTGGGGTGGAGTATACGGACAATGTCTTTCTGGATCCCGATCAACCCCCGGTGATACCCTTAGCAGATGGGGAAACAGTTGCCGGCCCGCCGGATGCCGAGATTCCACCCGAACCCCTGCCGGTCATCGAGCCGGAGAGCGACCTGATCTTTCTAACCGCCCCCGGCTTCACCCTGGAGATGATCGGGCAGCAAACCGGCCTGGCGCTGGACTATGACTTCGGCTACACCGGGTATGACGAGTTCTCCGAGAATGACAGCTGGCGCCACAGTCTGGCCCTGAGCGCCTGGCGTCAACTGACCCGCACCACCCGCCTGGAGTTCAGCAACTCCTTTTTGTACACCGAAGATCCTTTGGGCGCACGGACCTTTGAGGTCACCGCCGAACCGGAAGCGGCCGCCCCCGACGAGGCCCCAGCCGATGCCGAAGCCGCTGCGCCACCCCCCGAAGCCACCGATATCACCCCCACGGACCCCACCACCCTTAGATCCCGGGAGCCTTACTGGGTCAACACCAGCGATATTCTTGTGACCCGCCAGTTCGGCCCGGATAGCGAATACTTTCTGGGGTTCGCCTACAGCGCAAGGCGGGACGACTCCTTTGACGGCGAGGACAGCGACATCTACACCCCCCGGGCCGGGATCACCTACTGGTTCAACCAGTTCTGGGGCGCGGAGCTGGAGGGCAGCTACGACTACGGCGAGTACGACATCTCCCCGGACATCCGCAACTGGGATGCCCGTCTGCGGGTAACCCGCCGCATCTCCCGGCGCCTGGACACCTTTTTCGAGTACGAGCATCACGTGGTGGATCAGCGCCTGAATCTCTCCGCCATCGCCGATGAATTGGCCGCGGCCCGCGCAGAGGCGGAGGCGGAAGCTGCGGCGGCGGCCGAAGCAGCAGCGGAGGCCCAGGCCCGCGCAGAGGCAGAGGCGGAAGCGGCTAGAGAAAGAGGCGAGGAGGTGGAAGCAGCGCCGGAGCCCGTGGAAATCCCTGAGCCCGGACCGATCCCCACCCCGCCGGAAGTGCTGGAACTGATCGAGAACGAGCGCCTCACCCTGGAGGACTACCAGGTCTACAACCCGGAAATCGGTCTGACCTGGGCCGTCCGTGATGATTTAAGCTTGACCGCCAGCGCGGGCTTCTTTTACTACGATCCAGACATCTTTGACAGCTACAGCGGGTTTTCCGGCCTCCTCGATGTCACCAAAACCTTCCGCCGGGGAAGTGCCACCATCTACGGCAGTACAGGCTACAATGCAGGGTTTGACACCCGGGCCGATCTGGGGCCCTCGGAGTACTACGAGGCGGGCATCGCCGGAACCTATCAGCTCACCCGCTACATCGCCGTCAATGCCTTTGCCAGCTATCGCCAGGATAAATACCCCGAGGACCAGGGAGCCTTGCTGGTGGAAACTCTGGCCTCCCCAGCTGCAGATCTGCCGGCGGAAACGGAACCTGCCACGGAAGCCGAGCCGTTGGAGTTTGAACCCGTGGTGGTGGTGGATCGCACGGACGACTCCTACGGCGCCGGCCTTGGTATGACCTACGCGCCCCTGACCTGGCTCTCCTGCAACCTGAATTACGCCTACCGGCGGGTGGATTCCGATGCGCCTGAGGACGAATACGAGGAAAACCGGGTCACCTTTTACCTCACCCTGACCACCCCCCGCCCCTGGCGCAGAGAGTACTAGAAGCTGGCAATAAGGGAATACCACGGTTAGGGTCGCGGCGGGTTGAGTGACTCTTTGGGTGGGCCGCCTGGACCGCCCCAACGCTAATCGCCGGTTTTGGAATCCGGCGGCCCCTGGGGCTGGAGAATCTGCTGGGGCACAATCCCCGCCAGGTGGGGAAAAGGATCACGCTGGTGGGGAAAGGCCAGGGCGTCCAACAGCTCATCCTGAAAATCGGGTTCCAGGGAGAGCTCCAGGTAGGTGACGTTGCGGGCCACCCAATCGGCCTCCTCGCGCTTTTTACGGTCCAGCAGGGCCATGCGGCAGCCGTCCCCGGCGGCATTGCCCACGGACTCGACGGCCTCCAACGGGACGTCCGGCAAAAGTCCGGCCACCAGGGCCAGGGCGCGGTCCACATGGGTGCCGAAGGCCCCGGCGATTTTAACCTTGTCGGGCACGGCCACCCCCAGACGGCGCATCATCAGTTTGCAGCCGGTGTAGACTGCGGCCTTGGCCAGCTGGATCTGGCGGATATCCTTCTGGGTGATGACCACCTCCCGGCCGATACTGGTTTCGGCGGCCCAGGCCAGAACAAACTCCTTGAATCCGGACTCGGGATTTTCCCGGTAGCGCGGCGACGTCAGCCCGCCATTAAAGGCGCCCCCCTTGAGAATGATGCCGGTTTTGAAAAACTCGCCCGCCACGTCCAGAATCCCGCTGCCGCAAATACCCTTGACCTGCATCTGTTCGGCCTGGCTGTAGCTGCGCCAGGCATCCCGCCCCACCACCTTGTAGTCCACCTCGTGGGTTACAGGGTCGATCTTGACCCGCTCGATGGCCCCGGGTGCGGCGCGCATGCCGAACTCGATCTGGGCCCCCTCCAGGGCCGGTCCCGTGGCGCAGGAGCTGGCCACCAGCCCCTGGATGTTGCCCAGCACCAGCTCCCCGTTGGTGCCGATGTCGATGATCAGCTGCATCTCGTCGTGTTTGTGGGGTTCTTCGGCCAGGATCACGCCCACGTTGTCGGCCCCCACGAATCCGGCGGTGTTGGGCAGAACATACAGGTGGGCCGCCGGATGGATCTCGATGCCCAGGTCCCGGGCTTTCAGATCGAGGCTGGACCGCACCACCGGGGCAAAGGGCATCACCCCCAAATCGGAAGGATCCAGCTGCAGCAAAATGTGGTGCATGGCCGTGTTGCCGCACACCGCCATGTCCACGATATTTTCCCGGGCTACTTCCCCGCGGCCGTTGCTCCGCAGTACGCCCAGGGCCTCGGCGATGAGCCGGTTGAGGCCCGCCCGCAAATCGTCGCTCATGCGCTTGAGGCCATCGTCGTGGTTGTGGTGGTAGGTGATCCGCGAGATGACATCCTCGCCATACTTCACCTGGGGATTCATTGCCGACACCGTGGCCAACACCTTGCCCGTGGCCAGATCGCAGAGGTAGCCGGCCAGGGTGGTGGTGCCGATATCCACGGCCAGGCCCAGCCCCGACGCGGGCTCTCCGGCCTGCACGGCGATGATCTCCTTTTCCATCCAGACCGTGGCGCTCACCCGGCCGCGCCCCTCTGCCAGGGCCGAAGGGAGCTGTTGCAGGGCCGCCAGGTCCATGGCCAGGCCCGTCAGGCCCCAGGCCGCGGCCAGGGCCTCCCGCAGCCGCTCGTCGGCCCCCCGGGGGTTCTTCAGGGCCGCTTCGGCCACCGCCACGGGATAGACCCGCACCGCTGGATTGAGATCGATGGTAAGGGCCCGGGCGGCCTTGCTGATCACCTGTTTGCCGGCCCGGGAGGCTTCGGGCACATAGATCAGCAGATCCCCCTGCACCCGGGCGGCGCATCCCAATCGAAAGCCGGCCTGCCGTTCAGCAACCGAAATAAATTCAGCCTCGGCCTCCTGCCAGGCAGTGACATGGGCGGGCCCCGATTCAATGCCGAACTTCTCGTAGCGGCCGCTTTCAATGCGCACCTTGCACTTGCCGCAAACCTGCTGCTCCCCGCAGAGGGCCTCGATCTCCACCCCGATCCCGCGGGAGGCTTCGATGAGGGTGATGCCCCGGGGCACCACCCCCCGGCGGCCGGAAGGTTGAAACACGAGCAGGGCATTATCCGCAGGCATGGCGACTCCTTTATTTGGCGCTGGTAATTGACCCTGAAAAAGGGCTCAGGCGGTATGGATCCTGGGGTTACACCGCCGGGGCCGGGGGATCAAGCCCCTTTTCCAGGCGCACCGGGATGGATTTGAGGAGCGGAAAGCCGCTGATGGGATCGGTGAGGGTGTCGGGGGTCAGCAGGTTGGCGGGCCACTGCTCCCAGCCGTGGTAGATCTCCACCGTACCCCGCAGCAGCTCCGCGCGGTGGACCACCTTGGCGGCCAGCTCCAGGTGTCCCACGGCCGAGACCACCCGCACCGGATCGCCGCTGGCGATGCCCAGGGCCTGGGCGTCGTCGGGATGGATCTCCACCTCGGCCCGGGGATGGATCAGCCGGAAGCGGGGAATGTTCTGGTGGCGGGATTGATAAAAGAGAGTCATGCGCCCGCCGGTGGTCAACAGCAAGGGAAAGTCGGGGTCGCCGTTGCGGGTGAAACGCGGCGGGATGTATTCCGGCAGGGCCGGCAGCCCGCGGGCGCGAAGATAGTCCGAGTAAAACTCCACCTTGCCTGAGGGGGTGGGAAAGGGCCGGGTCTCAAATTTTCGATATTTCAGGGGTGCATAGACAACCCCCCCGGGGTGGCGTTCGAGATCCTCGTAGGTGATCTCCGAAGGCGCCAGCAGGTAGCGGCAGACTTCGGATTCGTCGGCCCAGGGAAAGTAGGCCTCGGCGAAGCCCAGGCGCCGGGCCAGATCCCGCCACAGCTCGTACTCGGTGCCCACACCGTCGATGCGCGCCACTTGGCGGGTGAGATAGAGCCGCTGGTATTCCAGGTTGACGTGCACCTCGCCGCGCTCCAGAAAAGTCGCCGCCGGCAGGATGTAGTGGGCCAGCCGGGCGGTACGGGTCATGAACATATCGTTGACCACCAGCAGATCCAATTCCCCCAGGGCATGGGCCACGCGCCGGATGTTGGGGTTGGTCACCGCCGGATTGGCGGCGGTCATCACCATCCCTTTCAGCGGATAAGCGCCCTTGCCCTCCATGTAGTCCATGGCGCTCAGGGTGTGGCACTCGCGGGTGAAGTCATAGAGCACCGGATAGCGGTCGGCGCCGATGGGCTTGATACCCGCCAAAGGCGCTTCCTGGGCGAGGGCCAGGTCGGCCAGCGCGGGTTTATCGGGCCAGGTGAGCCCCCAGGCGGTGTCCACGGTGCCGCACAAGGCCGCCAGAATCACCAGGGCGCGGATGCTGTTGACCCCGTTCTCGTAGTGCTCCAACCCCGCGCCGGCGTAAACGCTGATGGCCGGCTGGGCCGCCATCAGCATCTCGGCGATTTCCTGAACCACCGCGGCATAGATCCCACTGGCCTGTTCCACCACCTCCGGGGTGAATCCCTCGGCATAGGCGGCCAACTCGTCAAACCCCACAGTGTGACGGCGGACAAACTCCCGGTCGTAAGCCCCGGCCTGGATCAGGGCGCGGATCAGGCCCCAGAGCAGGGCGCCGTCGGTGCCCGGCCGGGGCTGGGCGAAAATATCGGCCCAGCAGCCGATGGGGTTGAGCCGGGGGTCGATCACCACCAATTTGGCGCCCTTTTTGCGGGCATCGGCGAAGGCGCGCATAAAGGGCGGATGGCACACCGGCGGATTGGTGCCCAGCAACAGGATCAACTGGGCCTGGGTGAAGTCGGGAAAGGGCGACCAGAAGCCGGTCACCAGGGCATTGCCCAAATAGCGGGAGTTGAAACAGACCGAGTCGTTGGAAAAATAGTTGGGGGAGCCCAGCCCCCGCAGAAACCGCCGCACATAGGCTTCCTGCTGAAAAAAGCCCACCCCTTCGCCTTTCCAGGCGGCCATGGCCTGGGGGCCGTAGCGCCCGCGGATGGCCTCGATCTTTTGGGCAATCTCATCCAGGGCCTGCTCCCGGGAGACGGGCTCAAAGTCCCCCTGAGAACTGCGTTTCAGGGGCGTCAAAATCCGCTGCGGATGATAGAAAACATCCAGGGCGGCCTTGCCCCGGGGGCACATGCGCCCGGCATTGACCGGATTATCGTCCCGGGGGGTAATCTCCCCCAGCACCCCATCTCGGACCTGCACCTCGATGCCGCAGCGCGTGTTGCACATCCGGCACAGGGTGGGAACCGTTCCATTTTGAATGACAGGATGGATGGCCATGGCCAGGGACTACGCTTCCGCTTTGGGGGGCAACGTTTTCTTTACCGCATGCAGCGCCAGGCGTCCTTTGAGCCGCCCCCGCTTCACCCGGGCCAGATCGTTGAGCTCCCCGTAGTGCAGGGCCTGGGCCATGCAGACCTGCACGCAAAGCGGATCGCCCCCGCACAGATCGCACTTGGCCGCCACCCGCAGGTTGGGTTCCAGATGAACATTCCCGAAGGGGCACATCATCACGCACATCCCACAGCCGATACAGCGCGAACGGTGCACCACCACCGCCCCGGTTTTGGGATCCCGCGCCATGGCCTGTGTAGGGCAGACCGCAATGCAGGGCGCACTTTCGCACTGCCGGCAGGTGGAGGTCAGAATCAGGCGCTGGTCCATATCCACCTGAACCCAGATATTGGGCTCGGCGTCCGGAGAGCGTTGAAGCTGCTGAAAGGTACAGATCCGCTGACAGCTGAGACAGGCCAGACAACGATCCAGATCCACGTAGACCACTTTCACGCCGCGGCACCTTTCCTGGACAGATATTCGATCATATTGCCGACCGCTCCCCGAGCCGCAAGACCCCAACGGCCGCCTCCACGGCCGCCAGCAGATCGCCGCGCTGCATGATGGCCGCCATAGCCGCGATGTCATCGGCCAAGACCCGGTCCTCGGTGAGGTAGGGAATTTCCCGGCGAATCTGGTCATGGGCCACCCGGGTGCCCCGCCCGGGAGTCAAGGCGCGGTCCGGGCTGAGCAGATCGTAGGCCTGGGCCGCGCAGAGCAACTCTACGGCCACAATCTGCTCGACGTTGTCCAAAATCTCCCGGCACTGGCGGATGGCGATGGTGCCCATGGAGACATGGTCCTCCTTGTTGGCCGAGGTCGGAATGGAATCCACGCAGGCCGGATGGGCCAGCACCTTGTTTTCCGAAACCAGGGCCGCCGCCGTATACTGGGCGATCATGTAACCGGAATTGAGCCCCTGGTTCCGAACCAGAAAAGGAGGCAGTTCGCTGAGCTGGGGATTGACCATGCGCTCGATGCGCCGCTCGGACACGTTGCCCAGCTCCGCCAGTCCCAGGGCCAGGTAGTCGGCGGCCATGGCCACGGGCTGGCCGTGGAAGTTGCCCCCCAGGCGAATCTCCCCGGTTTCCGGAAAAATCAGCGGGTTGGTGGTGGTGGAGTTGATCTCAATATCCACCACCCGCCGGGCATGGGTCACGGCATCCTTGCTGGCGCCGTGGATCTGGGGGGAACAGCGCAGGGTATAGGCGTCCTGCACCCGGGCGCAGCCCGCGTGGGAAGCGATGATGCCGCTCTCGGCGGTCAGACGCAGCATGTTGTCCGCCGAAGCGGCCTGACCCGGGTGGGGCCGCACCTGGTGGATGCGGGGATCGAATTCGGAATAGCTGCCCATGAGCACTTCCAGGGTCATGGCACAGACGATGTCGGCCAGCTTGGCCAGGCGCACTGCATCGTGGACCACCAGGGCGGCAATGGCGGTCATCACCTGAGTGCCGTTGATTAGGGCCAGCCCCTCGCCGGCCTCCAGCACCCGGGGCGGCAGATCCAGCGCCGCCAGGGCGTCCCGGCCGGAAATCCGCCGGCCCTGGTAATCGGCCTGGCCCAGCCCCAGCAGCACCAGGGCCAGGTGGGCCGTGGGGGCCAAATCGCCGCTGGCGCCCACGGAGCCTTTCTCGGGCACCACCGGGGTCAGCCCGGCATTGAGAAAGCGAATCAGGTAGTCCAGGGTCTCCATGGTGCATCCGGAATAGCCCATGAGTAGGTCATGGAGCCGGATGGCCATCACCGCCCGCACCACATCCCGGGGCAGGGGCCGGCCCACCCCGGCGGCATGGCTCATCAAAATCTTCTTCTGCAGGAGCCGGACATCCTTGGGGGGAATGACCACATTGCACAGCGCCCCGAAACCGGTGGTGATCCCGTAAATCACCTCGCCCTGGGCCACCCAGCGGGCAATCAGATCCCGGGCCTTTTTGACCCTGGCGGCGCCCCGCGCCGTGGCGGCGACAGGCACGCCGTCCCGGGCGATGGCCACCACCTGCTCGATGGTGATACGCTCGCTGTCGATGGAGATGGGGGTCACGGAGGTCATTGTGGCGCCGCCGTCATCCTAACTTTAGAAGTGCGGGTTGCGGCCGGCGGTTTGGCAATATTAAGGTTGCGGCCCCGGCCCAAGCTGTATATACAAGATCGGTATTCGGTATATTGGTCTAACGCCATGAATTGTCAAGGGGAAAATGGCTGCCAAAGCCCCCAAGTACGAACGCATCAAAACCTATCTGCTGCAGGGCATCGCCGGCGGCAGTTTCACCGAAACGGTCCCTTCGGAGAACCAGCTGGCGGATAAATTCGGGGTCAGCCGCATGACCGCCCGCCGGGCTCTGGGGGATCTGGAGCGCCAGGGGTCCGTGGAGCGCATCCCCGGCAAGGGTACATTTGTGCGCCGGAGCGAACACTTCACCCGGGGCTTTTTCCGGGTGCGCCCCTTTCGCAAATGGGCCGAAGATCTGGGCGCCGAGCTCACCACCCGCGTGCTGGCGTCGAAAATCGTCGACCCCCCCGGGCCCATCGCCGCCAAACTGGAAACCCGGGATCCACTGATCTATTTGAGCATCCTCAACTATCTGGACCGCAGACCGGTGCGCTACTCCGTGCGCTATCTGCGCTGCGAGCAGTGCGCGGGAATGTTGTGGGAGGATCTGGCGCAGCTCTCCGTCCACGAGATCCTGATCAGCAAATACCAACTGCCCCTGACCAAAATCACCCAGACCATGACCGCCGTCGGCCTGCCCGCGGATCTGGCGGATCTGTTCCAGGAACCGGCAGGCTACCCCGTGTTCCATTTCCAGCGCCTGGTCTACAGCCTGGAGACCCCGCTCTCCCACGTGGAGTACACCCTGCGCGGCGATATGGCCTTTAAGGACACCTTCACCCCTCAGATCGAGGGCACCGACTTTAACGGCAAGAAAGAATAAGCGCGCCCCAACAATCACCTTGACAAGGCACCCCGGGCAATTTAAGAGCAGGAATCAAGGTTGTATATACAGGTAGGGTGACTTACACAAGATGCGGCCCGTTTTAATTCGAAAATCTTGTCCCCTACAGGACGCATAATCGGACCTAAAATTGGAGGATGCAGTTCCATGTCACTGGATGAGTTGAGCAAATGGGTTGAAGACGGTGAAGCAGAAAAGGCGCAGGCCCTGGCCAAACAACTCCTGGAAGGGGGGCAAGACCCTCTGGCCATGATCGAACGCATGACCCGAACCATGGCCCATGTGGGAGAACTCTTTGCCAAGCTGGAAATCTTCCTGCCGGAAATCATGCTGGCCGGCGAGGCCTTGAGCGCCGTGGTCACTGAAATGACCCCCTACCTGGAGGCGGTCGGGGGCCGGCAGATCAAGGGCAGAGGGGTGATCGGCGTGGTCAAGGGCGATCTCCACGAAATCGGCAAAAACATTGTCAAGCTGATTCTGGAAACCAACGGATTCGAGGTCAAGGATCTGGGCTACAATGTCGATTCCATGACCTTCGTCAAAGAGGCCGAAGCCATGGGCGCCGACTTCATCGGCGCCTCCTCCCTGATGACCACCACCATGCCCAAGCAAAAAGAGATTATCGAGATCCTCAAAGACCGCGGCCTCCGGGAGCGCTTCAAAGTGATTATCGGCGGCGCCCCCACCTCGAAAATGTGGGCCGAGCAGATCGGCGCCGATCTCTACTGCCCGGACGCCAAATCAGCCCCGGAGCTGCTGGAAGCGCTTTTGGCTTGAACCGGTGAAACCAGGAACCGAAAGGCTTAATCCGCCACAGACCCACGCAGACTAACACGAACAAAATGGGGAAAAACAAGGCGATCTCTGTTTATCACCGCAAAACCGCAAAGATCGCAGAGAAAGAATTTTAAATAAACTTCGCGGCCTCTGCGTCTTTGCGGTTAAAATTTAAAAAAGTTTGTGTGCCTTCGCGTGGGTCCGTGGCAAATTAAATTTGAAGGAGTATTCGATGACCATCGCCTATCGTCTGTGGGAGATCTTAGAGCGCGCCCACACCGGCCCCCTCATGGATGAGGATCAGTTCCTGCCCAAGCGCTTCACCCCCACCCTGCGCAGACTGATCAAAAAATACGATATCCAATACGATCCCAAGACCCCCTGCCCAACGGAGGATGCCCTGGCCGACCGCATTTTCCAGGCCGGCTGGGAACTGTTCCGGGAGGTGGGCTACTACAACACCGATACCCACCGCATCATCATGGTGAGCGACGAAGAGATCAAGGAAGCCCTCTATACGGCCCAGGAGCAGTACTGGGTGGGGGCCGGCAAGGACGCCCGCCTCTGGCGCCACCGCCGGGTGGAAGATCCCGCGCCCCCCTTCTGCATCTTCTCCCCGGACATCACCGTGGATGAAGCCCTGCACCCTTCGGTGTGCATGGCCTATTTGAAGGAGCCCCTGCTGGACGGCCTCTGCGGGCCGATCCTGGAAGAGAGCTTCGGGCAGCTCATCCAATCGGGCGGCCCCACGGAGGTGAGTGGCTGCCTGCAGCACATCTACAACCAGAAAATGGCCGCCCGCATGGTAGGCCGGCCCGGGGTATTCATGGTGGCCGTGGGCACCGCCGAGCACGACAGCGGCCAGATGGCGGTCTCCAACACCCAGTGGGGCGTCCAACCGAGCGACGCGCGCTTCGTGGGCGGATTGACCGAATTCAAAACCGCCGACACCCTGCTCAACCGCTCGGTGCACTACAGCCAGTACGGCTGCTACACCGGCCACCTGACCGGCCCCATCTACGGCGGCTGGTGCCTGGGCTCGGAAGGGGTGGCCGTCAGCCTGGTGGCCTACAGCCTTATGGGCTGCGTGATCCACGGGGCGCTGTTCAACAACCACTTCCCCTTCCACCTCAATTACGGCTCCAACACCACCCGCGAACTGCTCTGGTCCATCGCCATGGCCGGCACGGCCCTGGCCCGCAACACCAAGCTGCTTTACACCTCCAATGGCTTTTCCAATGCCGGCCCCATGACCGAAATGGTGTTCCGGGAAACCGCGGTCCACGCCATGATCTCCACGGTCACCGGCTGGCATTTGTGGGAAATGGCCTCGGCCCGCAACAAGTACCGCAACCGCGCCACGCCCCTGGAGGCGCGGATCGGCATGGAGGTGGGCCATGCCGTGGCCCGCCAGGGCCTGACCCGGGAGGCAGTCAACCAGATCGCCTTGAAGCTGCTGGCCACCTATGAGGAGCAGGCCGCCGAGGCCCCCCTGGGCAGCGAATACCCCGAGTGCTACGACGTGGCCAAAGCGGTGCCCACCCCTGCGCATCTGGACATGTTCAAACAGGTCAAGGACGAAATCGCCGCGTTGGGCATCGAGTTTCCCTTTTAGGCACGGTTTACTTTTCAGGAGCGCACTCATGGCCAAACAACTGCTCATCGACGCCACCCGCGGCAAAGCCACCCCCAGCGCCCCCTGGGTGCCCTATGCCGGGGTGCACTGCGCCCATCTGATCGGCGCGGCCGCGGATCGATATTTCCAGGATCCCGGCCTGATCGCCGAGGGAATCGTCAGCGCGGCCCGCACCTACCATGCCGACGGCATCCCCCTGCTCTTCGATCTCTCGGTGGAGGCCGAATCCCTGGGCTGCGAGCTGGAGTACTGGCCGGACAATGTACCCTCGGTGCGCAGCCACCCCTGTGAAAAAGAGCCGCCCCAGGCTATCGGGACTTTGCCTGCCCACCCGGGAGCAGGGCCGCTGGCCGGTGATTTTCCAGGCCGCCAGGATCGCCAAACCCCAGCTGGATGAAATGGACTGCGCCTTGCTGGGCCTGGTCACCGGCCCCTTGACCCTGGCCTCCCACCTGGCCGGGGTGCGCATCTTCACGGCGGTCATCAAAGCCCCTGAATTTGCCCATAAGGTGGTCCAGTTCGCGGGCCAAGTGAGCCAGGTTGCGGCCCAGTTCTACCTGGAGATGGGCTGTGACCTGATCGCCATCGTGGATCCGGTGGCCTCCCAGATCCGCCCGGCCACCTTCCGGGAGTTCGTGACCCCCAACTGCCGGGCCGCCATTGACACCATCCGGCGGGCCGGCAAGCCATCCACCTTCTTTATCTGCGGCGACTGCACCAAGGTGGCCGAAGAGGTGTGCCGGCTGGGCACGGACGCCTTTGCCGTGGACGAACAGATGAACCTCAACTTCATCCGCGACCTGGCCCTCAAATACGGCAAGGGCTTCGGCGGCAACCTCAAGCTGACCCTGGCCCTCAGCCTGGGCCTGATCTCCCCCCGCGAGGACGCCCTGATCAGCCTGGCCGCCGGGGGCACCACCGGCTACACCTTCGCCCCGGGCTGAGATCTGCCCTTTGATACTCCGTCGGAGCATCTGATCCAAGCCTTTGAAGCCCGTGCCTTTTTTGACGAGCACTACCCCAAGTATCCCGAAAGCCCTTGAATCTTAAAACCGGATCGCCTTGGGGCACCCGCCACCCCCAGCCGGAGGCTGACATGGCCGACAAGATTAAAATCGATGTCCTGACCCTGGACAGCGTCCAGTGCGCGGCCTGCACCTATATGATGGAATCCATCGCAGCCCTGCCCGAGGATGTGCAGGGGATGATCGACTATCGCGAATGGTCCATCAAAACACCCCAGGGCGTGGGCAAATTCACGGAACTCAAAGGCAAAGTGCTGCCCACCATCTGCGTGGCCGGGGATCTGGTGTTCCAGAGCCAAATCCCCCAGTATGAAGAGCTCATCGACGCCCTGGCCCAGCGCGCGCCGGATGCCGTCACCCGGGAAAAGCTGCTGGCCCTGCGGGAAGAGGGATATGACTTCGACAAGATCCGAGACAACCTGGCCAAAGCCGGCGCCGGCCAATACACCCGCTCCCGCTAAGAAGCTTACGGCCGAAGCGGAAGATCGGCGGGTACACCTGGAAGTGATCGACAAAGGCACCGGCTGCGCCGCCTGCCGCTACATGCACGCCGCCGCAACCCGCGCCCTGAACCGCTTTGCCCGATACGTGACCTACACCCGCATCAACCTGCGGTCCCCCCGGGGCCGGCAGCGATTTCTGGAGCTGTGCGAGGGACTTTACGGATACCACCAGGTCCATCGGCAGCTGCGGCTGGCCCCGGTACCCTCGCTGTTCATCAACGGCCGGCTGGCTTTTGAGACCATCCCCGATGAAGTGCGCCTGGAGGAAGCCATCGCGGGCTGCCTGGCGCCCGCCCCCTGAACCAGCAGGAAACCGAGACTCCCATGCCCGATCCAAGCCCCCAGCCCATCGATCTCTATCTGATCACCGGATTTCTGGGCAGCGGCAAAACCACCCTGCTCAACCGGCTGATCCACGCCTTTGCCCCCCCAACCAAGCTCATGGTGCTGATGAACGAGTTCGGCGAGATGGGCATCGACGGGCAACTCATTCAGGGGCCGGAGGGCCTGGAACTGCTGGAGATCAGCCGCGGTTCGGTGTTCTGCGCCTGCGTCAAGCGCGATTTCATCCAGGCCCTGGCAACCATCGCCCGGGAAATCCAGCCCCAGGTGCTGATCATCGAGGCCACCGGAACCGCCAACCCTACGGATATCCGCAAAGACCTCGACCTGCCCCTCTTCAAGGGCCGCTTTCACTTGCGGGAGCAGATCTGTCTGCTGGACGCCGAGAACTTTCTGGCCGCCTATGACGCCTTCAGTGCCGTGGAAAAGCAGATCGCCGCGGCCACGCGCTTTCTGCTCAATAAAACCGATCTGGCAACTGCCGAGGATCTGGCGGCCATTCGGGCGGCGCTGGGCAGACACCACCCCGACCCCATCATCCATGAAACCACCTATGCGCAGATCCCCCTGGGCGAATGGCTGAACCTGCCGGCTGAAGCGTCCTCTGCCCCGAATCTGCCCCAAGGCCCCGAGCCGCAATCCGTGGAACAGGCCTTGAACGCCCTGCTCAACGACCCCTTCGGCGCTCTGGCGCCCCCCGATCTCCTGGCCAGCGCCGTGTTCGAATGGTCGGGCCGTGATCGGTCGTCCTGGGAGGCCGTAGCCCGGCAGTTCCCCGCGGGCATTGTGCGGGCCAAGGGATTTGTGGAGATCGACGGCCGCCCCCACCTTTTCAGCCGGGTGGGCAGCACCCACGACCTCACCCCCTGGCCCCCTCCCCCTGTGCCTCCGGAGATGATCAACCGCCTCGTGGTCATCGGCCCGCCGGAAGCCCTGAAGGAGCTTCAAACCCGGGTCGCGGCCCATCCCCACCTGCACCTGCTCTCCCAGCGGGAACCGTTTTCCCCGAACCGCGAGTAAAATTCCGCGCAAGCAAAGCAAACGCCCGAGGCAGTTATCCATAACGCCGGCCGGAATGGAGTGCCCGGTGCCATTTCCGTACCGACCCTCGATTTCTCTCCATGCCATTTCGGCCATCCTACGCCATCCCCGCAACTCACCGCCATGCCCCCCCTTTAACGTCCTCACCCGCCTTCAACGTCATTACCCCCTTCAACGCCATCCCCGCGCAGGCGGGGATCCACACATCGACCGCACCTTTCCGGAGCTTTTTGTCTTCCCTGGCCGTTTGTGTCACGATATGGTCCCGAAACTGCTGCGTTCCTCTGCGTGAACATTACCATCGTCAAAGCCGGAAAAATGCAAACATGCTGCGAATTGCTATGTAAAAGAGCGTTTTTCGATGAAATTCTTTACACCGCCACGTCTATATTTTAAAATCTCCTCTGATCAGCGGCAGGGGCATGAACCTGCTGGCGTCTCTTAAAAACCCAAAGATGAAGCTAAGAATAAAATTATCCAGTGGGGATTTTATGATGTTAAGAATGCTGATGACATTGAAAGCTTGGTTGATGCATTACAGTCATTTCCCTCCATGATTAAAGAGGATAAAGGTTGTTTGGGATTCATGCTCCTTGAACCTTTATTCTGGTTAATTTTGGCAGTTGTCAGTTGCAGTGGATGATTTAATTATTATAACCATTCAATTGAGAGTGACGTGAAAAACGCTCGCGCGTTTTCCCCGCCCCTCATTTCCGAGTCATGCAGAAAACAAAAATATGCTGGAGATAAGCTTATGCCGGAAATATCAAGATTTCTCGGAATAATAATTGCAATGTTTTATAGAGACCACTCTCCACCACATTTCCATGCTATTTATGGTGAATATGACATTACCGTTGAAATAGAATCTGGGATCATCAATGGTCGATTTCCCAAACGCGCGCTTAGACTTGTTTTTGAATGGTTAGAACTTCATAAAGACGAGTTACTTGAAAATTGGCGACTGGCAGAGGAAAGACGGCCATTAAACAAAATTCAACCATTGGAGTAATATAATGACACCTAAAATTACAAACGCAAAGTATATCGAAAACTATAAGCTTTATCTTCATTTTTCTGATGGATCGGAGGGAGAAATTAATCTTGAGCCTGAATTAACAGGCGAAATATTTGAGCCATTAAAAGATATTTCTTTTTTTAAAAAATTTTCCGTGAATCATGAGATACATACTCTTGTGTGGCCAAATGGTGCGGATTTTGCTCCCGAATTTTTATATGAAAACCTGAAAATAATTGCATAACGCTGCACATTGACCGCAAGGGGCGCGGGCATATTGCCTGTTGCCTCTTGTAGTGTTTCTGGCGCATGTTGCATAGTCTGTCATCCCCTTGCGTCAAGTGAGCTTAACGCTATACGGCGGAAGCAAAACCAGCGTCGCCGATAAAATAAGATCTTTGGAGTATGCGGCTTTGTCTGTTATGAACAAATATCTGAATTGGTGATTTATTCCACCGTAGGTTTGTTGCTTGAAACCCAAGCCAACGGCTGATACAAAAAAAATTTTAAAAAGTGCTTGACAATAGATGACCGGTCTATTATTATAGGCTCTATGAAAACGGAAACAAAAGAAAAGATCATCCAAGCAGCGTTTGAGCTTATTCACAAAAAAGGGTTTAACAACACCGGTATTCAAGAAATTTTGAAAACCGCTGGTGTGCCAAAGGGCTCGTTTTATTTCTATTTCCAAAACAAGGACGATTTAGGGCTTCATTTGATTGACTATTTCCTTGCTTCCTTTGTTTCCATGGCAGATGAAACATTGAAAACAAACAAAAGCCCGATCGAACAATTGCGTCTCTTTTTCGATCGGCTTTTACACAATTGCGAAGAGGCAGGCTTCCAGGGCGGATGCCTCATTGGCAACCTGGCCCAGGAAAGCGGTGGATTAGACGATAAGTTCCGGGTGAAGTTGAACGAAGCATTCGATGTCATTCAAGGAAAAATCAAAGAGTTCTTACAAAACGCTGTGTCGAACAAAGAGCTGCCTGAAACAATGGATGTAGATGCAGTGGCAGGGTTTATTTTAAGCAGTTTAGAAGGTGTCCTTCTTCAGATGAAAGTTGCCAAGAACACCGCCCCGTTTAGAGTCTTTAATCATTTTATTTTTGATAAAGTGTTGAAGTAAAAGAAACGTGATCGTTTGTCGGCATTTTTATGTAACAATAATAGACGACCGGTCTACTATAAGCCATAAACAACCATTCACTGAGAAGAAGAAACAAATGAAAAAAGGTTATCATTACACGAAGCAGCAGTGGTTTTGGTCGATCTCCTCCCGCGATAAACTGTTAACGAAAAAGAACCAATACTAGACAATATTATCAATGAGCTGGGGCTGGACTCCGTTCTGAAATAAACCAATTTAAAACAAGGAGATAGCAATGAGCAAACTGTTTGAAACTACAGAGATAAATGGAATGAAGCTGTCCAACCGGTTCGTCCGGGCAGCCACACATGAAGGCATGGCAGGGGATGATGGGTCTGTCACCTCGAAGTTGACACAAACCATGGTGGATCTGGCAAAAGGCGGTGTGGGGTTTATCATTACCTCACATGTTTATGTCAGTCCCGAAGGCAAGGCAGGTCCCTTCCAATTGGGAATTTACAGTGATGAGCTTGTGGACGGGTTGAAATCCATGTGCGATGCAGTTCACAACGCCGGTGGAAAAATTGTCGCCCAACTGGCCCATGCCGGAAATTCCGCTGTTGAGACGGCCGGTAATATCCCCTATGCAGTTTCCGCATTCAAAGAGAATTCCGAACTCCTCCGACATGAACTGACAAAAGAAGATATCAAAAAACTGGTCAAGGCATTCGGCGATGCAGCCGGACGCGCCAAAGAGGCTGGTTTTGACGGGGTAGAAATTCATTCGGCTCACGGATATCTGCTTAATCAGTTTCTATCGCCATTACACAACCTGCGGAAAGATGAATACGGTGGTTCCATAGAAAACAGAGCCAAGTTTCACATGGAAGTTTATAATGCCATAAGAGAAGCCGTTGGCAAGGAATATCCTGTGCTGATTAAGATCAATAATGAAGACTACGTCGAGAACGGTCTTTCTTTGAAAGATTCGGTCGCGGTTTCCAAGATGCTCGCAGATGCCGGTCTCGACGCCATAGAGCTTTCCGGGGGCACTCCCGATTCCGGCAAACTTGGACCAGCTAGAGTCGGAATAAACAAGGAGGAGAAAGAAGCCTATTTCAGGGAAGCTGCCGCCGTTTTTAAAAAGGAAATCAATTTGCCCTTAATCCTGGTGGGCGGCATGCGCTCGTTCTCTGTTGCTGAACAAATCATCGTCAGCGGAATTGCGGATTATATCTCCATGTGCCGACCCTTAGTCCGTGAACCGGGGTTGATAAACAGATGGCGGTCCGGGGATACCTCGCCGTCCACTTGCAAATCCGACAATCTCTGTTTTGGTCCGGCAATGAGCGGTAAAGGGATTTATTGTGTGACGGAGGAGAAGGAAAGAGAGAAAAGATCGAGTTAAAAACCGTATATCGGGATCCCCCTGTGTCAGGATAGATGTCGCCTCCCGGTTTCGGGTTTGAATTGAACTTGAGTGGGGCGAGAAGGTATAATGAAACCATGAAAACCTATCCTGACGAAATGAAATCCAGCGTGATTACCAGATTGTTACCCCCGATCAATGAACATGTGCCACAAGTATCTATAGAGACCGGAATCCCCAAAGATACTCTATACGCCTGGCGGATCAAACATCGGCGCAGCGGAAAAAGCGTTGAATTGAGCAGCGGGAAAACCGGCAGTCTGAGCAGTGACCAGAAGTTCGATATCGTACTTGAAACTGCCGGTATGAACCAAGCCGAGCTCAGCGAATACTGCCGCAAAAAGGGACTGTATCCCCAACAAATCGACACCTGGCGGGAAACCTGCCGCACCCTCTCTTTCATTCGATCAATGGATGACGAATGGATGCGGATGCGGGGATTCACCCAGGGACTGGTAAAGCTGAACCCCAGATAGGCGCGCCACCAGGGGTGACTTATGGCACTCTTATCGGCGTTCACCTTTAACCGCAGCTTACGGGTGATAAAGCGGGATACACTTTGCATTACCCGCTTAGCCGCCCGTTTACTGCCAACGTAGATCACACAATCTAGGGTAAAGGAATGGTTCCACAACGGTAGACTCTGCCTATCTGTTCCTGCGGGTTTCCCCTTTTGCAGTGCCTCACTAGCGTTGTCATGATCGTTTTACCATTCCCTTCCCATCCCACCGTACGTTCAGTTTTCCCGAATACGGCGGTCCGACAGCCTTCGTCACAAGGCATGCGCAGGAGCTTACTGGTACCTGATACGACCGCTGCCGATGTAGATGATGCCCATGGCATACAGTCGCTTATTCGGGTATTTCCTCCACCCGAAACCTCGGCCTTTACTTCTGAAGGTCAGGTAGCGCCGAAAGCGGATGTTGATGAATCGCTGTAGGGTCCGAAACGCCTCACTGGCGTTGGTATGGGTGTAATAATTCACCCATCCTTGCACCGTTCGGTTGATCGCCCCGACAAATTCATCTGGCGGCACAGGGGCACGCCGTTTGGTGAAGTACTTGATCCGTCGACGGATGTTGCGTTGGGAGTCTTTGCTCGGGAAAATGTAGATGGTGTTCTTGCCAGTGTTTGGGCTGCGTCGCTTCACGAACTCAAACCCGATGAAGTCAAACCCATCGGTCAGCTTCGTAATTCGGGTCTTGTCTCGATGGACGATCAACCCCATACGCCGCGCGATAGCCTCGAAGGCGGCCAGCGCCTGCTCGGCATTCCTGCGGCAGACCAACACAGCGTCATCGGCGTATCGATGTAGCGTGGCACTCAGTTTCTCCGGGTAGCCCCGTTTATGCCACAATTGGTCAATTAGGTTCAGGTAGATGTTGCTGTACAGCGGTGAAATCGGTGAGCCTTGCGGCACGCCGATCTTCGTGGTTTCTACCCGCCCCTGATACTCGACACCGACCTTGAGACTTTGTCTGATGATCCGCAGCATGCTGCCATCCACCACCCGCTGCCGGATCAGCACCAGCAATTTATCGTGGGGAATGGTTGTGAAGAACTTTTCCAGGTCCATATCCACGATGTGCCGATAGCCATCCCGCACATAGGTTTGGGCGCATGTTAAGGCATCATGGGCGCTTTTACCCGGGCGAAAGCCGAAACTTTTGTCCGAGAAAGTTGGCTCCCAGATCTCCTGTAGCACCTGGGCCGCGGCCTGTTGAATCAAACGGTCCGTAACGGTCGGAATGCCTAAACGCCTTACACCGCCATTGGGTTTGGGTATTTCTTTTCCCCGAACCGGAAGCGGTTGATAGGTTCCGTCCAAAAGGGCCTGTTTGATCTCGGGCCAACAGCGCTTCAGAAACGCTTTCATATGCCCCACCGTCATGCCGTCCACGCCTGGCGCCCCCTTGTTGGCCACCACGCGGCCATAGGCCCGCCACATATTTTGGCGGGTTGCTATGATCTCCATCATGGGGACATCTTCTATCGGGCTTTAGGTCTCACGTGACGCTATGGTCATTTCAACTCCTGTTGCGTTATGATCATAAGTACACGCGGCCTACCGGCCACTGTCATTTACCCAGACATTCGCCTGGACTACCGTTTGGGCCTTTGCCGTGGGTGAGTCCTCTCCACGTTGTGGGGCTCGTTTCCAGCCGTACCAAGGTATGCGGCGTTCCAACGGCTACTATGCCCGCTGCTGACTTCCGTCATGGGATCGGGCCGCGATTGCCCGCAGCCTCAGCACGTGGCACCATAACGGATCTCCCGGGGTGAGCACGCATCTTTCCCCACGCGAGCACCGAGTATACCTGCCTGGTCTATGATGGATAGAGGACTTTACCGTGTGTTGCCGGCTCGTCCCACCAGGCCCGCCTGACTCGGTTCCTGTTCGTTACCCCGTGGGTTTGCGGTACCCTGCCTCGGCAGGGCGGCCTCCTCTCCAGGCACCGTTGCCGGATACCCGGTTGCCATACCGCTACATCCTTCGCCTCCATCGGGCTGGATCTGGGACTTGCCGAACATCATTCACCCACGGTGTTCGGCTCACCCTTAAGAATACGTGCCGTGCCCGGCACACACTATCGGGTTCAACCGGATGCCCGGAAAAGACGCCCGGGCACCCGTTAACCCAGCGTTGGTCTTGGCAGTAAGCAGTATTGATATATAATCATGGTGTACACATCATCATGAAGCGCAATATGATAAGAACTCAACTATACCTGACAGAGCGTCAATGTGCCGAATTGGCCGCTATTTCAAAAGCTTTTGGGAAAAAACAAAGTGAACTCAGTCGTGATACAGATGTTTGGATTGATTTTTTTCGTGGATCCAGCAAGGCGGTGGCTTTGCCATGCCTAAACATCAACCCCAGCGCGTTTCCATCCACGGCGGCCACAGCGGCCAGTTCTGCACCCATGCCCAGGACACCCTGGCGGAGGTCATCGAGGCCTACATAGCCCAGGGGTTTGCCTGGGTGGGGATCAGCGAACACATGCCCCCGGCCCATGACGATTTCCGCTATCCTGATGAAGTTGCCGCCGGCCTGAGTGCTGCCGAGCTCTATACCCGGTTTGAAAGCTACATGGCCGCCGGCCGCCGACTCCAGGCCCGCTACCGGGACCAGATCAACATCTACATCGCCATGGAAACCGAGATGTATCCGGGGGCCTTGGAACTGGCCGAGCAGATCATCGCGGAGTTGAAACCCGATTATGTGGTGGGTTCGGTGCACCATGTGGCGGGATTCGCTTTTGATTTCAGCGCCGAGATCTACCACGCGGCCCGCAGGGCTCTGGGGTCCTGGGAGGCGCTTTACTGCCGTTATTTTGACCACCAGTACCAACTGCTTTCGGCACTGCGCCCCCGGGTGGTGGGCCACTTCGATCTGATCCGCATCTACGATCGCGATTATCCTCGCCACATGGCGTTGCCCGCGGTGCAGGCCGCGATCCTGCGCAACCTTGAGCTGATCAAGGACCAGGGCGCGATTCTGGATTTCAACCTGCGCGCCCTGGTCAGGGGTGCCGCCGAGCCCTACGTCTCCCGGCCGATTCTCGAACTGGCCCGCAATCTGGGCATTCCGGTGGTCCCCGGGGACGATTCCCACGGGGTCGCCTCCGTGGGCAAGCACCTGGATGAGGGTATGGAGATCCTGACGGAAATGGGGTTCGACACCAACTGGGTCAGACCCGCGGCGGTCTGAGGTAACGGCCAATCGTCCCAATCCAACCTCAAAAATAGAGGGGCATCACCCAGATGCCCCTCTTTTTCTTCCATTATAGCTTATGCTGCAAGGCCCAGGCTCTGCGCATCATCAGGCGTCGATGATGGCCAGAGCCTCCTCGCGAAAGGCGTCCATGACATAGGGGATCTTGGTGACCTTAGCGCACTCTTCGGTGAGGGAAAACAGATCGTCCCGGGTGATGAGGTGGGTTCGCCATTTGCGCGCCCCGGCCATGAGCTGCTGCAGACCCACCTGAATCTTTTCCGAGGCGCTGAACAGACCAATGGAGCCCAGGGGAATGTTTTCAATTTCCGAGCCATATTTTTCCTTTAATTTTTCGTAGCTGACGAAGATCTCCTCCTTGGAGGTGCCGTACTGGGACACCGTAGAGGGCAGGCCGCCATCCTTGCCCT
Source organism: uncultured delta proteobacterium (assembly GCA_963713755.1). Classification (GTDB taxonomy): domain Bacteria; phylum Desulfobacterota; class Desulfobacteria; order Desulfobacterales; family CAVQMW01; genus CAVQMW01. Next base: position 402,251 of record CAVQMW010000001.1, read on the forward strand.
CCAGCCAATAGCCGATGTTCTTACCCACCATGCCGGGGATCATCAGCCCGCGGCCCATGCACACCGCCTTGCAATAGGGCGCCCCTAAAGCGAGGGCTTTAAAGAGGTGATCTTCGGCGGAAAAGCCGCCGGCAAAGGCGATATCGGGCACCCAGGCGCCTTTTTTTCCCAGCCGCAGGCACAATTCATAGGCCATGGCGTGCAGATAGATGGAAGGAATCCCCCATTCGCTCATCATCCGCCAGGGACTCATGCCGGTGCCGCCGGGTGCGCCGTCGATGGTCAACAGATCGATGCGGGCATCCGAGGACCAGCGGATGGCCATGGCCAGCTCCCGCATGGGGTAGGCGCCGGTTTTGAGAGTCACCCGCTTGGCGCCAAGCTTGCGCACCCGGTCCACCTCCCGCATAAATTCCTCCTGGTCCAGAAACCCTACCCGCGAGTGGCGCTCGAACTCCTTGATAGAGCCTGCCTTGAAGGACTGCTGATTGGACTCCTTGCTGGGATCGGGGGTGACGATATAGCCTCGCTTCAGCAGTTCCATACCCCGTTCCACGGAGTCCACCTTGATCTCGCCGCCGATGCATTTGGCCCCCTGGCCCCATTTGAGCTCGATGGTTTCCACGCCTAATTTGTCGATGACATATTCGGCCACCCCCAGGCGGGTGTCCTCCACGTTCATTTGCACCAGAATATCGCCGTAACCCTCGTGGTAGCGGCGGTAGGCCTCCACCCGCCGACGCATTTCGGCTGATTCGGTGACCTTTCCATGGCGATTGATTTCCAGTTGCGGGTCCACGCCGCACACGTTCTCGCCGCACACCAGACTGATCCCGGTGATGGCCGCACCGATGGCAAAGTGCTCCCAGTTCTTGCGGGCGATGTCGGTGCTGCCCAAGGCCCCGGTGAACATGGGAATTTTCATCTTCACTTTTTCAGTGGCCCCGAACCAGGTTTGGGTATTGACCTTGGGAAAAATGGCATGGTCCGGATCGGCCTCGATACCGGCGGCCCCGATGGCGTAACCGTTGATGTTCAGGTGGGAGTAGTCCACGGGGTAGTCTTTATCGGCGCCGGCGGTAATTCCGCCATAGGGCGTGGGATAGAGCAGTTCGCGCCCCCTGAAGCTCGATTTGAAAAGATCGCAGTTGCCCTTGCAGCCATCGATACAGCGGCTGCAGATCCCAGATTGGGGCGCAACATTGCGGGAGCGGTTCTTGGTTTGCAGGGCTTCGTTGGAGTTGGGCCGGCTCAGATTCATGGGATCCTCCTTGGGGTAAAGCGTGTCGGTGAGAGTCTGAACGAAATAAAAAAGGCGCCCACGGTCCTTGAAGGACCATAGACGCCTTTGTCTAAAAACCAGGTTATTTCACAACCACTGGGGCGGGAAAAAGGCCCGCCACGCCGTTGTGCCGAACATTTCCCCTAAAGAATCAAGTCAGTTACCAGGCCAATTCAGAAATGTCAATACGAAACAAGCGGCAGGGAGAAAAGCGGCCCGGCGGCGGCTTCAACCGGATTCAATCTTCGGCGGGATCTTCCAGCTCTTCGGCCAGCAGAATAGCTTCGGCCACCCGGCGCATGGACTGGCGGGTGGTCATGCTACGTTTTTGAATCCAGCGGTAGGCCTGGTCGCCGGACTTTCCCCGGCGGGCCATGAGGATCTCCTTGGCGCGCTCCACCAGTTTGCGGGTTTCAAGCTCCTCCTGGATCACCTGGGTCTGCACCATCAACTCAGTGTTGACAATGGCCAGAGCGGCCTGATTGGCAACGGCCTGAATCAGGTTGATCTCCGTGGGGCTGAAGGTGTGGGGTTCTGCGGTAAAGCAGTTGAGGACACCGATGATCTCATCCTTAGCCCACAAGGGAACTCCCACCATGGAAACCAGGCCCATTTTTTGGGCCATCTCCTTTTCCTTGAAGCGAGGCTCCGCCATGACCTCCGGCACCATGAGCGGCTTCTGACTGGATATCACATGCCCCACGACACCCTCATCCAGTGCCAGGGCACGATCCTTAATATAGTCGGTATCAATAGCCTGGGTCGCCTTGAGCCGAATCATGGGAGGCTGGGAGCTTTCATCAATCAGCCACAGGGAACAGATTTCCACGCCGGTCACCTTGGCGGTCACCATCACAATAAGTTTGAGCAGGTCTTCTAAATAGAGGTCGGAGGTGATGGCACGGCTGATATCCCCCAAGGCTTGAATGTATCGGTCGTAAGTTTCAGGGGCGGTTCGTTCCATGGGGCTTTCCGTGGTTTAGGCGGGGTTTGATATTCGCTTTGCCGCCTGACTGTTTTGTAGGCTGAATAAAAGCAATTTTGAGTCAATTTGCAAGCCTTGATTAAAGACAAAGCCCCAAAAACCGATAACAAGAGAAAGAGCTCGCATAGGTAGCGGCGATCACTCGATTTGCTCATTTCTGGAATTTCACGATCCAATTGGCTTAAAATTACCGTGCGCCCCAAGACCTTGGGGTCACCTCCACTCCGGGTCAATTACCCATTGACAAGGGATCGCCGCCTGATTTATGGTAACCGGCGATTTATGCGGGTGGGGTCGGCAGATCAAGCCGCCGCTGCGCGAGTAGTAATATCATGAGGAGATTAAAAGATCCGTGACCGATAAACCGATGGATGTCCAATCACCCGGGTATTCCAGTTCACTCAGCCGGCGACGGTTCCTGCAATTGGGCCTGGCCGGAACCGCGGCGCTCGTATTGCCCTCCGCAGCCCTGGGGGTTGAGAGCGGCTATGTCTTTGCCAGCCGTCCTTCGCGGCCCGCCCTGCCCAACCGCCAGCTCAATCTGTACAACGTTCACACCGGCGACCGCTTGGAGGTGGAATACTTTATCGATGGCCGCTATGAGCCCGAGGCCATTGCCGCCCTCAATCATCTGTTACGGGATCATCGCAACGGTCAAACCAAATCCATCGATCCTAGGCTCTTTGATCTTGTCGCCACGTTGAACCGTAAACTCACCTCCCGGATGCCGACGGAGATCATATCCGGCTACCGCTCTCCGTCCACCAACGCCCGCCTGCGCAGGCATAGCCGCGGGGTGGCCAAAAACAGCTACCATGTCAAGGGCAGAGCTCTCGACATCCGCATTCCAGGCTACCGGCCCAGCCAAGTCAATCGCGTGGCCCGTGGGCTCAAGGCCGGCGGCGTGGGCCGCTACCGGAAATTCGTGCATATCGACACCGGCCCCGTGCGCTTCTGGTAGACCTCAGGGACCCGCTTCTCCTCCCTAAAAAACGAAACCGCTTCGACAGATTTGAATTATAGGGCGTTGAATTTATTTTCAAGGCCCTCGAAATTTTTAGAGCGCGGCTAACAGAGTGCGCCTTAGTCCTTCAAGCTCCGCGGCGCGATTGGAAAAGATCCAGGTCGCGCCCCGAGCCGCAACCCAGCGCAGCACCGGCCAGGAATCGACAAAGCCGAGCCCTACCCCCTGCGCTTGGCACCCATGGCGCGCCGCCCGGCGCCTGCTGATCAGCAGATAGTGGCCGCACAGCCCGCCGTAATTACGTGCCAGCGCCTCCCGGCTGAAGGCGGGAATATTGAACTGGGCGATGGGCAGTTTGGTTCTGGAGGGTAGGTGCCCCAATGCGGCCAGGGAAGGAAGATCCAAGGCCAGAATATGGTAATCCTTGCCGGGCGACAAAGACTGCAGCAGTTGCCCCAGAATCCAACCTTTGCGTTCCCAGGGCACATGGGAAGCGGGTTTGATCTCCAGCATCAGGTGGAGCCGGCCCCCGTAGCGGGCGATGACCTGGGAGAGGGTCGGAATTCGCGGATAACACCGCCGAAGGCGTGCCAGGTCCATATCCGCAATTGCCTCCGATGATTGAAAAAGGCGCCGTAAATCACGGTCATGGGCCACCACCGGATGGTGGTCCCGGGTCCAGCGCAGATCTAGTTCGATTCCCCACACCCCGGCTGCCAAAGAGCGGTCAAAAGCGGCCAGGGAGTTTTCCATGAGCCGGCCCCGCTCTTGGTCGCCCCGGTGGGCAACCAAACGGCATTGCCGCCATTGGGCCTTGCTGGGCGCAGCGTGAAAGCAGCGGCCGACCCAGCGCGCCGCCAGTTTCATCAATGCTTTTTCCAAATAGGAATCCATGCTCATAACCCGCCGGCAGACCGCTACCGGCAATACAGGGTTCAACCCCGGCCCTGAGGCCAGCCGTGCATCACCCCATGGTAAACTTCCCCTTATTATGGATTGATTCGAGGGCCGAAGCAACGCTTCAATGACCTTGACATGGTTGGGGCTTTGCCTTAAAAATCTTTGTTTTCAAGGATCCTCGTGGGGAAGAAGGTCTGCTTTGGAGCCCAACCGGATATGAAGCTCAACATAGCATTGGCGCAAGGCAATCACGAGCTGAAACCAGGATCGGATGGCCGGACTCGACGCCCGGTTCCCACCTAAACCCATCGCCCGGTTGCGGTGCCCCATGGATTTCAAGAAAATTTTCATCTGTTGCCTGGTGATGCTGGCGCGGGTCGCCGCAAGCGACTCCGGCGCCCAGGTTCAGCAAGGCCCCGCCATCCCGGAAACCACGATCCTGCCCAAGGCCGATCCGGGGGCGACATATCAGTGGGTGGATCTTTATTTTGGACACGCCACCGGCCGCCATCTGGGGGTGGAAGAACGCCGCCTGGCCCTGCCCGCGGATATTGCGGCGCGGGCGCGCACCCTTGCCGAGGCCTGGATCGAAGGTCCCCGGCGCAAACACCTGGTAGCCATTGTTCCCCGGGAAACCAAGATCCGAGCCGTGTATGTTACACCCGCGGCGATCGCCTACGTGGATTTGGATCCCTGGGTGGGCCAAGGCCACCCCGGGGGCTGTCAAAGCGAACTGCTGACGATATTTGGCCTGGTCAATACCCTAGCCCTCAACATGACCGAGGTCGCCAGGGTCAAAATCCTGCTGGGGGGCGAGGAAGCGGTCACCTTAGCCGGGCACATTTTACTGAAACATCCTTTTAGCGCCGACTTACTCCTGGTTCGTGAATAAAGAACATACTATGAAAAAACCCAGTGATATAAAGAAGATACGAAATATCGGCATTATCGCCCACATCGATGCCGGCAAGACCACCACCACCGAACGGATCCTTTACTACACCGGCCGTTCCCACAAGATCGGCGAGGTCCATGACGGTGAGGCGGTGATGGATTGGATGGTTGATGAGCAGGAGCGTGGCATCACCATCACCTCGGCGGTCACCACCTGCCATTGGCGGGATCATGCGGTGCAAATCATCGACACGCCCGGCCATGTTGATTTTACCATCGAGGTGGAGCGCTCCCTGCGGGTGCTGGACGGTGCCGTGGGGGTGTTCTGCGCCGTGGGAGGGGTAGAACCGCAGTCGGAAACGGTTTGGCGCCAGGCGGACAAATACCATGTGCCCAAAATGGCATTCATCAACAAGTGCGACCGCATCGGCGCTGATTTTTCCAACACCGTGGCCATGATAAAAAAGCGCCTGGGAGCCGTGCCCCTGGTGCTGCAACTGCCCTACGGCCTGGAGGACAATTTTCAGGGGGTCATCGATTTGGTGGAGATGGAGCTCATTACCTGGAACGATGACTCCCTGGGTGCCGATTTCAGCAAAACGGAGATTCCGGCGGATTATCTCGATGCAGCCCGGACGGCCCGGGAAAACCTGCTGGAGACCCTGGCGGAAGCCGATGACGAAATCATGGAAGCTTACCTGGCGGAAAGCGAGATCGCCGGCGACCAATTGCGGGCCGCCATTCGGCGGGCCACCATCGGCTTGCGGCTGGTGCCGGTGCTGTGCGGCTCGTCCCTCAGAAACAAGGGGGTCCAACCCCTGCTGGATGCCATCATCGATTTCTTGCCCAGCCCGGCCGAGATTCCGCCCATGGAGGGCCATCATCCCGAAACCGGGGAGGCCCTTGCCTGTCCGCCCCGGGCCAGCGCCCCCCTGGCCGCCCTGATCTTCAAGGTTTCCATGGTGGAGGGCCGCAAACTGGCCTTTGCCCGGGTCTACAGCGGGCGGCTCAAGGCCGGCGGCGAGATCTACAACCCCACCCTTAAGAAAAAGGAAAGGCTCTCCCGAATTCTGCGCATGCACGCCAACAAGCGCGAACGCATGGATGAAGCGGGCCCCGGCAGCATCGTGGGCGTAGTGGGCCTGAAGGACTCCGCCACCGGGGATACCCTCTGCATGGCGGAGAAACCGGTGTTGCTGGAGAAGATTGAAATCTACGAACCGGTGATTTCGGTTGCCGTGGAGCCCAAGACCCACAGCGACCAGGAAAAGATGGACCAGGTTCTGGGTAAATTTATGATGGAAGATCCCACCCTGCGGATGCGCCAGGATGAGGACACCGGCCAGACCCTGCTTTCCGGCATGGGCGAGCTACACCTGGAAGTGATCATCAGCCGCATGAAACGGGAGTTCAACACCAACGTTAATGTGGGCAAGCCCCAGGTCGTCTATCGGGAAACCATCAGCGAGATGGGTGCCGGCGGGGCGCTGTTTGACAAGGAGATCGCCGGGCAGCGGCACTACGGCGAGGTTCAGCTGGAATTGCACCCCCTGGCCCGGGGGGAGAATTCAGCTTCCAATCGAAGCTGGGGGATACCGACTTTCCAGCGGAGATAATCACGGCCATCGCCCAGGGAGTGCGGGAAGCCCTGGAAACCGGCCCCCTGATGGGCTATCCGGTGGTGGATGTGTGCGCCGTGCTCACCGGGGCGAGCACCCGGGAGTCCCAGGGCACGGAGCTGGCCTTTAAAGTCAGCAGCGCTATGGCGGTGCGGGAGGCCCTGACCGCGGGCCAGCCCTTTCTGCTGGAACCCATCATGTCCGTGGAGGTTTTCGTTCCCGAGGATTTCACCGGGGAGGTGATTGGGGATCTCAATGCCCGGGGGGGTAAAATCGGCGCCATGGAACACCGCACCGGCGTGCAAGTGGTTCAGGCCGAGGTGCCCCTGGCGCGGATGTTCGGCTACTCCACCAGCCTACGCTCGGCCACCCAAGGCCGCGGCACCTTCACCATGCACTTTTCCCATTTTGATCGTCCCTGATCACGAGGGTCGCTGTTCACTCGCCTCGCTTTGGGTGGTTTTTTCCAGTCGATCCTTGACCTCGGCCACCCGTTCACCCTTCAGGCCCGCGGCCAGGGCGCGTTCGAACTGTTTCCGCGCCTGGGCCCATTTCCGATTGGCAAAATAGAAGTTTCCGAGATAGTAGTACGCTTCGGCCTTGCGCCCCAGTTGGTCGTAGGCGCTGCCCAGAAAGTAATAGATCATAGGGTCCTGGGTCCCTGGGGATACTGAAGGTTCCAGGGCAGCCACGGCCTGCCGGGGATCATTCTGCTCCAGCAGGGTGCGCCCCAGGTAGAGCCGCGCCTCTTCATTGCGGGATGAAAGGGCCAGAGCGCCCTCCAAGGAGCGGCGAGCCTGGCCGTAATCCCCGGTGTGGAAGTAGACCCGCCCCAGGTCGGTGAGCATGTGGGGGTTAAAAGCGTTGCGGGCCAGGGCCTTTTGCAAATGAGCTTGGGCGGCTGACCACTGGTCGGCGCGGGCCAGGCTCAGCCCCAGGCCGTAGTTGGCCACCGGATCGTCGCCATGGGCGGCCAAGGCCTGCTCGAACGTATTGCGGGCCAGATCGCGATCACCGTAAAGCGCCAGCGTCCGGGCGCGAGCCCAGTCAAAGGCGGTGGGGTCCGGATTCGTGTCCGACTTATCGATCCCGGGTTCGCCGGCATCGATCCGGGATCCCAGATAGGCGATGCGGTCCTCGGAAGCGGGATGGGTGCTCAGATAGGTGGGGATTTGATCCGACCCGTACCACTGTTTGCTGCGGATCTTCACCAGGGCCTGGAGCAGCCCTTCGCCGGAATATCCCGATTTGTGAAGGTAGTCCAACCCCAGCTGATCCGCCTGAATTTCATCCTCCCGGCTGAAGGCCAGCATGGCACTCTGGCCTCCGGCCAAGGCGCCCATAGCCGTGGCTTGGGCCACTTCACCGCTTCCGGTGGCCGCGCCCAGCAGCAGCCCGGCCGCCAGACCGGCCAAACTTCCCAGTTGCACTTTTTTGGATTTCTCGATTTTGCTGGAAATGTGGCGGCAGGCGACGTGGGCGATTTCATGGGCCAAGATGCCGGCCAGCTCCGCTTCGTCCTCCAGGGCGACGAGCAGCCCGCTGTTAAAGAAAATGTGTCCGGCCGGGGTGGCAAAGGCATTGTAGACCGGCGAGTCGATGACATAGAATTGATAGCGGAAGTGCTGGGCGGGGAGCCCCTCCAAAATCTTCCGTCCCAGATCATTCACATAGTCCACGATCATGGGATCGTGGATCAGGCGGAAATGCTGTTTGATCTCTTTGAGAATCTCCCGGGAAAGCTCCTCTTCCTCTTGAATGGTGATCGCCCGGGACGCCGTGATGCCCATGGGCCCCAGGCTCAGGGCCGCCGTCAATCCCAGCACCAGGGAAATATTCAACACCCCCCTTAGGGATCTGATGGTGAAAATGGATGATTTCATGGCACGCATTTACCTCTCTTCTAAAGCCGTTCCGGGCTGTAGCCGCGAATCTGAATTTAAAGAGTAGTCCCGGTGGGGACGAGGCCTGGGCCACCTCGAGGTGGGGGAACCCCAAGGATCCTATTCCCCAATGTGTCTCACCTATAAATATGCGGCCGGTTCAGGGAAAAAGCAATCCAAATCCAACCCAGCCCCATCTCCCCAGGGGCTGAATGCGGGTGGGCCGAACCCGCTTCAGGAGCCTGTATATCCCCCGGGGAAAAAGCGCGGAAGGGCCGCAGGTCATCTTTTCAAAGAGGCCCGATTATGGTAGGAGTCGGTCCACTATGGCAGCTATTATCTGTATCGCAAATCAGAAGGGGGGCGTGGGTAAAACCACCACGGCGGTGAATCTTGCCGCCTCTCTGGCTGTCTCGGAAAAACGGATACTGCTGGTGGATTGCGACCCCCAGGGCAATGCCACCACGGGACTGGGCATCGACAAAAATGGCCTGACCCACTCGTTGTACCACGGCCTGATCGGTGAGATGGCCGCCGAGCAGCTGATTCACGACGGTCCTCTGCCGACCCTGAAGGTGCTGCCGGCCCGCGTGGAGTTGATCGGATTCGAGGTGGAGATGATGGGCGATCCCCAACGCGCCCGGACTCTGAAAAACCTGCTTGCACCCGTTCTGACGAACTATGACTACGTGATCATCGATTGCCCGCCGTCACTGAGCCTCTTGACGGTCAACGCCATGACCGCGGCCCACTACATGGTGATCCCATTGCAGTGCGAATTTTTCGCCCTGGAGGGGGTGGGCCAGCTGCTCAACACCTATGAGCGCATCAAAGGCGGGCTCAATCCCGATCTTTCCATCGCCGGCATTGTACTGACCATGTTCGACCGGCGCACCAACCTCTCCCAGCAGGTGGCCCAGGAGGCCGGAAAATATTTTAAGAACCTGATCTTTAAAACCATGGTGCCCCGCAATGTGCGGTTGGGGGAAGCCCCCAGCTACGGCAAACCGATTCTCCTGTACGATGCCAATTCCACCGGGGCGGCCAGCTACATGGATCTGGCCCGGGAAATTATGCACGCCTGATCCACCCGTTCCAATCCCGGCCCCCCTTGGGCGCTCATCTTAGGGTTCAAGAGAAAGAAACCATGAAATCCGAGTCCTCCCCCCCGGCGAAAAAAGCAAAGAAAAAAGCCCTTGGCATGGGAATCGAGGCCCTGATTCCGGATATCGCCAGTTTGGACCAGCCCCAAACGGAATTTTTTGCCTGTGACATCGACCGGCTGCGGGCCAACCCCTACCAGCCCCGAAGGCATTTTGCCGAAGAAGAGCTTCGAGAGCTGAGCCAATCCATCAAAGAACAGGGGGTGCTGCAGCCCCTCTTGGTTCGGCGCAACGGCACGGCTCTGGAACTGGTGGCGGGCGAACGCCGGCTGCGGGCGGCCCGCAGCGCCGGACTGGCCCAGGTCCCGGTGGTGGTCCGTGAAATCAGCGATGCCGAGCTGTTGGTGATCTCCATCGTGGAAAATATCCAGCGGGAAAACCTCAACCCCATGGAAGAGGCCGAGGCCTACCAACGGCTGATGAGCGAGTTTGACCTGACCCAGGAAGCGGTAGCCCTCAAGGTGGGCAAAAGCCGGCCGGCAGTGGCCAATTTCCTGCGCCTGCGCCAACTGCCCGAACCCATCAAGGCCAATATCATGGAGGGCTCGCTGAGCATGGGCCACGCCCGGGCGCTTTTGGGGGCCGACACCCCAGCCCAGCAAACCGCGGCCTGGCGCACCATTTTGGCCAAAAAACTCTCCGTGCGGGAAACCGAACGGCTGATCAAACGCCTCAAGGCCGAGGCCAAACCCGCGGCGCCGGTTCGCCCGCCCAGCTCCGATGAGATCTATTTTCAGGAACTTTCCCAGGAACTCTCCCGCAACCTGGGCACCAAGGTCAACATCATCCGCAAAGGCCAAAAAGGCCGCCTGGAGATTGACTTTTACAGCGACCAGGATCTGGAACGCCTGCTCGCCTATCTCAAAGGCGACTCCGCCTAGCCCATCCGTTCCCCATGGCCCTGCACCTAATCATCGACGGCTACAACCTGATCCGCCAATCCCCCGAACTTCAAGAACTGGACCGTATGGATCTGCAGCTGGGCCGGGAGGCCCTACTGGAAAAACTGGCCGCCTACAAACGGCTGAAACGGCACCCCATCACGGTCATCTTCGACGGCACCCAGGCCCCGCTCGGCGCCCAACGCCGGGATCGCTTCCAGGGCATCGCGGTGCGCTTCTCCCGGCCTGGAGAACTGGCCGACAGCGTAATTGCGCGCATGGCGGCCCGTGAAAGGGAAAAAGCCCTGGTGGTGAGCTCCGATGCCGCGGTGCTGCGCCATGCCCGGCAGCACAACGCGGCCACCATGGAAGCCGGACTGTTTGAGGAAAAAGTGATGCTGGCCGCCTACCTTGAGTTTAAAGGCGCTCCGGAAACAGAGTCTTCGGGATGGACCCCCACCACCCGTAAAAAAGGCCCCCGCCACCGCCTCACCAAGCGCCAGCGCCGCAACCGCCGACGCCAGGCCAAATTGTAAAATTTTTCGTTATTAAATAGACACCTGGGGCGTAAAAGAGTATTTTTCGATGGACGAAGGCACTCAACAGGACTCAAAACACGAAAAATTTATGAAAATTATCTGCGTCATCGACGGTCAGGGCGGCGGCATCGGCAGCAAAATCATCAGCCGCCTAAAGGAGCTGCTCCACGAGTCCGTGGAGATCATCGCCTTGGGCACCAACGCCATCGCCACCGCCCAAATGCTCAAGGCCAAAGCCAACCGAGGGGCATCCGGAGAGAACGCCATCATTCAGACGGCCCCCCAGGCGGATATCATCATCGGCCCTTTAAGCATTGTCGTGGCCCATGCCATGATGGGCGAGGTCACCGCACCCATGGCGGAAGCCGTGGCCCGCAGCCGGGCAAAAAAGATTCTGATTCCCCTGAACCAGGAAAACATCGAGATCGCCGGATTGGAATCCCTCTCGCTGCCCCAGCTCATGGATGCGGTCATGGAAAAGAACTTAGTGCAACATCTAACCTAAAGTAAGGATATACACCCATGTGCGAAGCTAATGCCTACTACAAAAAAGGCGACGACCTGGAATTGATCATGGAAGCCGTGGACACCGTGGAGCCCCGGGATGGCGAGCTGCGCCTGGAAAATATCTTCGGTGATCAAAAATTTCTCAAAGCCCGTATCCTATCCCTGGCCCTGGGGGAGCGCAAAGTGATCCTGGAACCCCTCGCACCGTGAAATTGCGCATCGCACAGACCGCCGGATTCTGCATGGGGGTTCAGCGGGCCGTGGACATGGCCTTAGAGGCCCCCGGCGCGTTTCCGGCGCCCATTTATACCTACGGACCTCTGATCCACAACAATCAGGTGCTGCAACTGTTGGTGGCAAAAGGAATACAGCCCATCGCATCCCTGCCGGAGCAGGGCCGGGGGACCATGATCATCCGCGCCCATGGCATTCCACCCCAGGATCAGGCGCAAATCGAAGCCGCCGGCTACAAAATCCTGGACGCCACCTGTCCCCGGGTTAAAAAAGTTCAGGTCATCATTGAACGCTACGCCCGAAAGGAGTACGGGGTTATTATCGTGGGGGATCACAACCACGCCGAAGTGGCCGGTCTCAAGGGCTATGCCGGCAACCGTGGCGTTGTGGTGGAGTCCATGGCGGCCCTGGACGAGCTACCCGCATTTCCCCAGGCGATCATCGTCGCTCAAACCACCCAGAACACTCTGTTTTTCAAACGGATCGGGCAATGGGCGCGGGCAAATCGACCCCAGTATAAACTGTTCAACACCATCTGCGACTCCACGGAAAAACGCCAGGCCGAGGTGCGTATCCTGGCCAATCAGGTGGAGGCGTTCGTGATCATCGGCGGACGCAACAGCGGCAATACCCGGCGCTTGGCCGAAATCGCCCGGCACACGGGCCGGCCCGCCTTTCATGTGGAAACCGAAGGCGACCTCGAGCTTGCCGCCATGGCGGCCTTTAACGAAGTGGGCGTCACCGCCGGTGCCTCTACGCCCTCCTGGATCACCGAGCGGGTCTGCCGGATGTTGCGGGAATTGACCTAAGCCGGCCACCTGCCCATAGTCGCTTTAAAACGGTTGTCCCCATGTCCCCTGGCAGTGACAATAACCATTTTAACGAAGATCCCTGGGTCCCCGAAGCTGTGGTGGTTCCCATTAGCGACGAGCTGGATCTGCACACCTTCAATCCCCGCGAGCTGGGCGAGCTGCTCCCCGAATATCTGCGGGCCTGCCAAGCCCAGGGTATTTTCAGCCTGCGGATCATTCACGGCAAGGGCATGGGCATCCTGAAAGAACGGGTGCGGGCTCTGCTTAAAAAAGACCCCCGGGTGATCTCCTTTGACGATGCACCCCCTGAAGCCGGCGGCTGGGGTGCCACCTTAGTAAGCCTCAGTCGCGATTAAGCCCCTCGCAACCCATCCTTATGCATAGTCAAGCCACCATCGACCCCTATTTGGACCAGCTGGCAGCTTTGCGCTTTGAAGCGCCCGTGGCCTATGTTTACAATCCCCTGGCCTATGCCCGTAAACCCTATGAGGCCTATTTGAAACGCTATGGCCGGGGAACTCAGCGGATTGTTCTGCTCGGCATGAATCCCGGGCCTTGGGGCATGGCCCAAACCGGGGTCCCCTTTGGCGAGGTGGATGCGGTTCGCCACTGGCTGGGAATCGAAGCCCCAGTGCAGCCTCCCAAACAGACGCACCCCCAACGGCCGGTGCTGGGCTTTGCAAGCCCTCGCCGGGAGGTGAGCGGTAAACGCCTGTGGGGCTGGGCCAAACATCGTTTTGAAACCCCGGAGCACTTTTTCTCCCGTTTCTGGGTGGCCAATTACTGCCCCCTGCTTTTTTTGGAAGCCTCGGGCCGCAACCGCACCCCCAACCAGCTGCGTTCAGCCGAGCGCAACCCCCTGCTGACGCTTTGCGATCAGGCGCTGAAGGATTTTGCCTTGGAAAAGCAGCCCCGCTGGGTGATCGGGGTGGGGAAATTTGCCGAAACCCGGGCCAGGGCCGCCCTATCGGATCTGGAGGTCTCCGTGGGATCCATCCTCCATCCCAGTCCGGCCAGCCCAGCCGCCAACCGGGGTTGGCAAGAGGCCATGGAGAGTCAGTTGGCGGATCTGGGCATCCGGATCTAACGGCCTGCAGCCAAATCAATGGTGGAAAGGATCTTTAGGATGGGCTTGAATTGAAGCCTGGAGAAATCAAACCGATCAGCGCGGGATTGACCGGCGGCATCGCCAGCGGAAAGAGCACGGTGGCCGGAATGTTTCGCAACCTGGGGGCCGCGGTGGTCGATGCCGATGAGACCGCCCGGGAACTGGTGCGGCCCGGCCAGGAGGCCTGGCAGGAAATTGTGGATGCCTTCGGGCGGAATATTCTTGATACCAGCGACGCCATCGACCGACCCAAACTGGGCCAAGTGATCTTCCATGACGCTGAGGCGCGCCGGCGGCTGGAGGCCATCCTCCACCCCCGAATCCATCAGGCCATGGACACCAAACGCTGGACGTTGGTCCGGGGGGCACGGCACCCGGTGGTCTTAATGGATATCCCCCTGCTGTTTGAAACCGATCAGCAGGAGCGCTTCGCCGAGGTGATTGTGGTCTATGTCCCGGAGAAGATCCAGCTGGCGCGCCTGATTCAACGAGACCGATTGGTCCCGGCCGAAGCCCAGGCCCGGCTGGACGCCCAGATCTCCATTGAAATCAAGCGCCTCATGGCCACGCGGCTCATCGACAACAGCGGTTCCCGGGCGCAGACCCGAACCCAGGTGAAAAAGATCTACCAGCAATTAAAATTGAAAGGGTCCCCATGAGCCATTGGATGGAGGGCTGGATTTTCCCGGTGCTACTGGGGTCTTTTCTGGGCAGCAGCGGCTATATATAAATTTCTCCCCGGCTTGAGCATAGCTCAAGCCGGGGAGAAATTTATTTGGTCCCGAAAATCTTGTCCCCGGCATCTCCCAGTCCGGGCAGGATGTAACCTACATCATTGAGCCGTTCATCCACTGCGGCCACATAGAGTTCCACATCGCTGTGCTTTTTTTCGATTCTGGCGATTCCTTCGGGGGCCGCAACCAGGAAAATCCCTTTGATCCGCCGGCAACCCTCCTCTTTGAGCATGTCAATGGTGGCATCCAAGGTCCCGCCGGTGGCCAACATGGGATCGAGGATCAAGGCGATGCGATCTTCGATCTGGCTGGTCATCTTTAGATAATAGCGCACGGGCTCCAGGGTCTCTTCGTTGCGATAGAGGCCCACCACGCTCACTTTGGCGGACGGGATCAGGTCCAGCACGCCGTCCATCATCCCCAAGCCGGCCCGCAGAATGGGCACCACCGTGATTTTCTTGCCTTTGATCCGTTCCACGCTGACCGCACCCGCCCAGCCCTGAATGGTGAGGTGTTCGGTCTTGAGATCCTGGGTTGCCTCATAGGTGAGCAGCCGGGCGATTTCCGAGGCCAAATCGCGGAAATCCTTGGTGGAGACATCATTTTCACGCATCAAGCCTAGTTTGTGCTTGATCAAGGGATGGTCGACGACATGTACGGGCACGGCAGCCTCCTTGGTTTGAGTGGACCCCGCGCCATAGGCGAACGGTGTCGGTTGATGGGCGGGACCCCTGGCCAGCGACCGGGATGGGCCGCTTCAAAAGGGGCCGGCGGGCGGGGCGCGGATGCAAAATCAGGCTTAGACTTAAGGAAAAAGCCGGGGGCTGTCAAGGCGCGGCGGGGAGTGCCCCGGAGGACCATAGGTGCTTCCAGGCGGCACGGGCAGTGCGTTGACTTGCCCCAGGCCATCTGCTATCTGACCGGCAACCGCACCCAGTAAACACAGTCATCACCTTCAAATTCTACCAAGGAGTGTCCGCATGGAGCAAACATTGGCGATAATCAAACCCGACGGCGTGGCCCGGGGAGTCATGGGAGAAGTTCTCAATCGCATCGAATCCAACGCCCTAAACGTTGTGGCCATGAAAATGATTCACATGACCGAGGCCCAGGCCCAGGGTTTTTACGCCGTGCACAAAGAACGCCCCTTTTTTAGCAGCTTGACCGAGTTTATGTCCTCCGGTCCGGCGGTGGTGATGGTGCTGAAAGGCGAAGAGGCCATCTCCCGCTGGCGCACCCTCATGGGCGCCACCAACTACAAGGAAGCGGCCGAGGGCACCATCCGCCGGGAATTTGCCACGGACATTGAAAAAAATGTGGTTCACGGCTCCGATGCGCCGGAAACCGCTGCTTTCGAAATCGCTTATTTCTTCAACGCATTTGAAATCGTAGTTTAGGCGTTTGGGTGCAGGGAATGACGGCGGCCAACCTGAAACATGTGACCATTGTCCTCAACGCGCCCCGTTTTCCGGAAAACATCGGATCCGCGGCCCGGGCCCTCTGGAATATGGGGTTTGCGGATCTCGCGGTGGTCAACCCCGAATGCTACGACCTGACCCGGGTCCAGCGTCTGGCGACCCACGCCGCGGCGCCCGTGGTGGCGGCGATCCAACAGTTCGATACCCTGGAACGCGCCTTGGCACCCTTCACCTATGTGGTGGGCACCACCGCCCGGCGGGGTGGTGAACGCCAGCGGGTATTCGCCCCGGATACCATGGCCCGCAAATTGATGCCCCTCACCGCCAAAAACCACATTGCCCTGGTTTTCGGACCCGAGGATCGGGGCTTGACCAATGCCGAGTTGCGCCGGTGCCACGATCTGGTGACCATTCCCACGGCCGAATTCAGCTCCCTGAACCTGGCCCAGGCGGTGATGGTCATGGTTTACGAACTGCACCGCGCCAGCCTTAAGCCGCGGACAACCTTTGCGCCGCGCCTGGCCACCCGCCATGAATTGGACGGCATGTACGCCCAGCTCAGCATGCTGCTCACCAAAATCGACTACATCAATCCGGAAAATCCGGACTATTGGATGAACAAGATTCGTCACTTTGGCACCCGCATGCAGCTCAGAGCCAAAGAGGTCAGTATCCTTCGCGGCATCTGCCGCCAGATGAACTGGTATGCCGGGAAATGTTACCGGGATGGATTGGCGGCCGGCCGGCCCAAGCCTGGCAACCTCCAGACTAAGGAATCCTAATGCGCCTGATCCGCTTTGGCCCCCCGGGTGAGGAACAGCCCGGACTGTGGCACGCTGGCAAGATCCATCCGCTCCAAGAATTCGAACCCGAGATTCCCGATATCGGAGAGGCCTTTTTCCGGGGAGGCTGGTTCGACAAACTCGCGACCCTCGACATCCCGGGCAGGAAGATGGATGTGCGCCTGGGGCCGCCGTTGTTTCGACCGTCCAAAATCATCTGCATCGGCAAAAACTACGCGGCCCATGCCCGGGAGGGTGGTTTTGAAACCCCGAAAGACCCCATATTGTTTGCCAAAGCCCCCAGCGCCCTCAACGGACCTGAAGATCCCATCCGAATTCCCGCCGGCAGCCCCCAAGTGGATTGGGAGGTGGAGTTGGCGGTGGTCATCGGTCGGGAAGGAAAGGGCATCCCGCCCGAGGCAGCCGCGGACTATATTGCCGGCTATACGGTGATGAATGACGTATCCGGCCGGGCCGCCCAGTTCGGCGATGGGCAGTGGTTTCGCGGAAAATCCTTCGACACCTTTGCCCCCCTGGGGCCATGGATTGTAACGCCTGATGAAATCGGCGATGTCTCCAACCTGGCTTTGGGAACCCGGGTCAACGGCGTTGAGATGCAGCGCGGCAATACCGGCGACCTGATCTTCGATATCCCCTATTTGCTGGCCTACATCAGCCGCGGCATGACCCTCTATCCCGGGGATGTCATCTCCACGGGAACACCGGAAGGGGTTGGAATTTTTCGGGATCCGCCGGTGGTCCTGAAACCCGGGGATCGGGTGGAGTGCTGGGTGGAGGGAATTGGGACCTTAAAGAACTGTTGTGTGTAGCACTTTGGGGCTCGGTTTTTTGCGGAAATAAATTGAACTGCTAAATACGCGAAACGCGCGGAATTAAATCCCTTGTTTCGCATATTTAGCGCTTTTCGTAGTTTAAAACAATTCGGGTTCGATTCTCTTTACTATAACAGCCATCTTCGATTAGCTGTCATCGGTTTTCAGCACCGCCAGAAAGGCGGACTGGGGGATCATCACCTGACCCACCATCTTCATGCGCTTTTTCCCTTTTTTCTGCTTTTCCAGTAGCTTCCGCTTGCGGGTAATATCTCCCCCATAGCATTTGGCGGTGACGTCCTTGCGAAAGGCCGAAATGGTCTTGCGGGCGATGATCTGATTGCCGATGGCCCCCTGCACGGCGATTTTGAACATCTGCCGGGGAATTTCATCCCGCAGCTTTTCACAGGCCCGCCGCGCCCGGGAGACGGCATTGTCGCGATGCACCAGTTGGGACAGGGCGTCCACCCGCTCGCCGTTGAGCAGGATATCCACTTTCACCAGGTCGGTCTCCCGATAGTCCAGCAGATCGTAATCAAACGAGCCGTAGCCCTGGGTGATGGACTTGAGGCGATCATAAAAATCGTAAATCACATCGGCCAGAGGGAGTTCGAAAATCATCTCCAGCCGATCCGCGCTGAGGTACTGGTAATTGATGCTGATTCCCCGCCGCTCCAGACACAGTTTCATCACCGCCCCCATGTAGCGGTCGGGGACGATGATGCTGGCGCGGATAAAAGGCTCGGCGGTGGCGGTGATGGCGGCGGGATCGGGATAGAGGGCCGGATTGTCAATGGTGGTGGTCTCGCCGTCGCTGGTGGTCACCCGGTAGCGAACCGAGGGCGCGGTGAGAATCAAAGAGAGCCCGTATTCGCGCTCCAGCCGCTCCTGGACCACCTCCAAATGCAACAGCCCCAAGAACCCGCAGCGAAAGCCGAAACCCAGCGCCACGGAGGAATCCTTTTCGTAGGTCAAGGAGGCGTCGTTGAGCTTCAGTTTTTCCAGCCCGATGCTCAGGTCCTCATAGTCGTCGGAGGCCACCGGGTAGATGGAGGAGAAGACCACCGGTTTGGCCTCCTTGAATCCCGGCATGGGGGCATCGCAGGGCTGCTGGCGAAGGGTGATGGTATCCCCGCAGCGGGTGTCGCTGACGGTTTTGATCCCCGCGATGATATAGCCCACCTGCCCGGCACTCAGCGCTTGACGGGGCACTCGCTTAATCTGGAAGATGCCCACCTCCTCAACCCGGTACACGGCATTGTTGGACATGAAGGTGATGCGATCGCCGGCCTTGACCCGGCCCTGGAAAACCCGGCAGTGAACGATAGTGCCCCGGAAGGGATCGTAGTTGGAATCGAAGATCAGGGCCTGCAGGGGCGCCTCGGGGTCGCCCTGAGGCGGGGGAAGCAGCTTCACGATGCTTTCCAGAAGGGCTTCAATTCCGGTTCCCTCCTTGGCGGAGACCGCCACTGCCGATTGGGCATCCAGTCCTAGATCATCTTCGATCTGCGCTTGGGTACGCGCCACATCGGCCGAGGGCAGATCGATCTTGTTGATCACCGGAATCAGGGTCAAATCACTCTCCATGGCCAAATAGAGATTGGCCAGGGTCTGGGCTTCCACGCCCTGGCTGGCGTCGATGAGCAGCAGGGCGCCTTCACAGGAGGCCAGGGCCCGGGAAACCTCATAGCTGAAATCCACATGGCCCGGGGTGTCGATTAAATTGAGCGAATAGGTTTGGCCATCCACAGCCGTGTAAGGTAGCTGGATGGTCTGACTCTTGATGGTAATTCCCCGCTCCCGCTCAATATCCATGGTGTCCAGGATCTGGTCCTGAAAATCCCGCTCGGAAATAACCCCGGTGACCTGGATTAGCCGGTCCGAAAGGGTCGATTTTCCATGGTCGATGTGGGCGATAATGCTGAAATTTCTAATTTGATCCATCTATTTTCCAACCCGTTCGATTTCTGGCAAAATGGGACGTTTCATCTATCATCAATGCCTGTATCAGGCGTAATAAATCTTGAACGACCCACCTTAGCGCGGAACGGATCCAAACTCAAATCCCCAGGCTACTCAGCCAGCCGTGGTCTTCAATTAGAAAAGCTTTCTATTACCCCTCCAATTACAAAATCTAGCAATCTACGTTACACAATTTGCAATCTGCATCCCGGCGGCAGCGGCCAGGGAGCGCCTCCAGTGGGACCATTTTCAGCCTGATCACCCGCCCCGAACGTGCAAATTCCAACCTTTCGGTGCCATAGAGTGCCCATTAATGAAAAGAACGTTGACACCCCTTTAGGGTGCCAGTATAATTGATATTGTTGATAAATCGGCGTTTTAGCTAACTCTATTTTTCAAAGTCAAGTCAGGTCCGGGAGATATGCCCCGGTGAGAAATTTAATTCTGGAAATTTATTTACCGGTATTTTTGCGGAGAAAAAGAACCGTCCGGCATGCGGTTTGCTTATTTTTTTAAAGATTTGAACCGACCATACCCGCAATCCTTTGAATCGCCCAGCTTGATTTTTATAGCCTAATCCATGGATGCCAAACTACTCATTGTTGACGATGACGCGGCAATTCGCAACTCCATGTCCGAATTCCTAGTTGCCGCGGGCTATCCCACACATAAAGCCCCCACAGCCGAAACCGCCCTGGAACTTCTCAAGGACGAGGAGATTCACATCGTCATCACCGACATTCTCATGCCGGGCATGGACGGCCTGGAGCTCACCGACTGCATCAGCAAGGATTATCCCCACATCGACATCATCGTCATGACCGGGTTTAGCGCCGAATACTCCTACGCCGATGCCGTGAGCAAGGGTGCCAGCGACTTCATTTTCAAACCGGTACGATTTGAAGAGCTGCTGCTGCGCCTGCAGCGGGTGCTGCGGGAACGGGAATATGCCCGGGAACGCAAATTGATGCTGGAAAAACTGGAAAAACTGGCCATTACCGACGGGTTGACCAAGCTCTATAACTCCCGCTACTTCTTCAAGCAATTGCGCAATGAGATCAACCGCTCCAATCGTTACCATCATCCCCTGGCCCTGATGCTGTTGGATATCGATCACTTTAAAGATTACAACGACACATTCGGGCACCTGGAAGGCGATAAAGTCCTGGTGAAAATCGGCCTTATCATCCAATCCTGCCTGCGCCGCATGGATTCCGCCTACCGCTATGGGGGGGAGGAGTTTACCATTATTCTGCCGGAAACCACCGTGGCCGAGGCCTTTTCCGTGGCACCCCGGATCCAAGATGCATTGAAGCAAACCACATTTCAGCCTCAGCCGGATCAACCCATCAAGGTTTCGGTGAGCATCGGGGTCACCCAGTACAGCCCCAGTGAAGACATTTCCGCGTTTGTCCAGCGTGCCGACCAAGCCATGTACCTGTCCAAGCGCAAAGGCCGCGATACCATTTCAGCGCTTCATCAAGACGAAGCGCCCCCGGACCTGACTCCGCCGCAAAGCACCCCATCCTGAGCTCTCCCGGCTTTTTAGCTGACTGTATTGTATCCTTCATCCCATTGTCCCAGAAAACTAACCTATGACCGCAAACACCGACGCCATTGCCGATTCAGCCCTGGAGATGCGGCTGCAATACCGCTTCATTACCGCGGCGGATGATCCGGCCACCCGCCAGATCATCGCGCTTTATCAAACCGCGGGGTGGTGGTCACACACCAGCGACGATCCGGACTTGGTGCAGCGCCTGATCCGCGGCAGCCACTGCTTCTTAATCGCCCGCCTGAACCGGCAGATCATCGGCATGGGCCGCGCCATCAGCGACGGCGCCAGCGACGCCTATATCCAGGATGTCACGGTCCAGGGCGACTTCCGGCGGCAGGGCATCGGTCGCGGGTTGATCGAAAGGCTCACCCGGCGGCTGGAGGCGGACGGGATCCACTGGATCGGGCTCATCGCTGAAAACAATTCCCAGTGGATTTATACCCCTTTGGGCTTTCAACCCATGCCCCACGCGCACCCCATGGTGAAAATCATCCCATGAAGTTCAACCCGGTGTTTCCTTCCGATTACCAGCGCCTCAAATGCTATGCCCGCAATCAGTGCCATCCGCTGTGCGTCTACTCCCTGCCCTGCGCCTTGGTTTGGTATAACGCCCACTACCATCCGGTGGCCGCGGAGCAAGAGGGGTTACTGCTGGTGGCCGGCAACTTTCCAGCCGCGCCCCAGAGAAATCACCTAATCCTGCCTTTTGTTCCCAAGAGCAATCCCCATCTAGTCCCCGGAACGCCTGTGGCAGCTGGCCCAAAACGCCGGATACTCGCAATACTGCTCGGTTCCTCAAACCTACTTGAGCGAATTTCCACGCGACTCCATCAGCCGCTGGTTTCACGTTTCGCGCCAGAAAGAGTTCGACGACTATGTCTACCGCCAGAGCGACCTGGCAAAGCTGCGTGGCAACCGCTACGCCAAAAAACGAAATCTGATCAATCAGTTTCAGAGGGATTACCTTGATACAGAGCGGGTCACCCTGGAAGCGATCTGTGAATCTAATTCATCGGAATGTTTGGATTTTTTAGAGCAATGGTGCGCCGAACGCGATTGTGCCCCGGAGGACAATCTGGATTTGGCCTGTGAAAAGGATGCCGCCACCCATATGCTCAACCACATTGAGTTGATGGACGTCCAGGGATTACTGGCGCGGGTGGACGGCCAGGTGCAGGCCTTTGCCGTGGGCGCCCGGCTTACGGCAACCATGGGTGTGCTGCATTTTGAAAAGGCCGCCAGCGACATCAAGGGCCTCTACCAATATTTTGACCGGGAATGCGCCCGACGCCTCTTTGCCGGCTACGACACCATCAATAAAGAGAGCGACATGAACGAACCGGGCTTGGCCCGGGCAAAAAAGTCCTATCACCCCATTTATAGGGTCCGCGCCTATAAACTGCAGCTCAAGGAATCCCCCTCTCTGCGCCCCGCCCCATAAAACGCCTCACGTCAAAAAGGGAACCCACCCCCATCTCCGGAGGTCCTCAGCCTCCGGCCCTCACCGGGGTCCGAACCTTTCCATGCGTATCCGGCCGACCCCATAACCCAATGATATTAATCTTAATATTAAAATTCAAACCGGCTTTCTGAATCGGCAGCCGCCCTACCCCCCAGAGCCGGAAAGCCGGCTGGCTTTTAGGGGAAATCGATTAAATCCATTATCCACATTACTCCACCAGCTAAAAATAGATTAAAAATCTATTTAAGCTTTCTTAATTATTATAAAAATATTATAATGGCTTTGAGTTTTTCTCTTGACACTATTGGGTAAATATATTTGAATCTGATGAAGTGGTATCAAAGTGGATAAAGATGGAGAATTATGTTCCGCGGTCGATCCTCCCATACCATTGATCCCAAAGGGCGCATCATCATTCCCGCCCGCTTTCGGGAGATCGTACGGGCCAAAAACAGCAACGGGTTGATGATTTCGACTCTGGACCGCTGTCTGGTGGCCTACCCCTACGATGAATGGAGTAAAATCGAGGAGCGAATTCTCGCCAAGGCCATACGCAGCGCCACCATGCGCCGCTTCCGGCGCGTCTTTATCGGTGGCGCCTTCAACTGCAATTGTGACAAACAGGACCGCATCCTGATCCCCGCTCCACTTCGACAGTACGCGGAGCTTGACAAGCATATTGTCCTGGTGGGGGTTCTGGATCACTTTGAAATTTGGTCCCAAGAGAAGTGGGAGCTGGAAAACCAGCAGCTGGAAAAGGATCTACAACAGGAAGAGGTACGCAACGAAATCGCCGATTTAGGGCTCTAACGCAATGGTCTACACCCATCTGCCCGTCTTGCTGACGGAGGCTCTGGCGAACTTGCAATTGCAGCGAGGCAAAATCTACGTGGACGGCACCTTAGGCGGCGCCGGCCACGCCCGGGAAATTGCCCGCCGGATTCTGCCCGGGGGCGTGCTCATCGCCATTGATCGGGACCCCGCGGCCATCGCCCAAGGCCAGACGCTTCACGCCGAATTCAAATCCGGAATTCACCTCTTTCAGGGCAGTTTCGCTCGCCTGCCCCACTTCCTGGACCAACTCCACCTTTCGGCCGTGGATGGAATTTTGTTGGATTTGGGGATCTCCCGCCATCAACTGCTGGAAAGTGGGCGGGGGTTCAGCTTCAACCTCGATGAGCCCTTGGATATGCGCATGGACCCCGACCTGGAACCGAGTGCGGCGCAGTTGGTGAACCGCCTATCGTTTCATGAACTGCGCGGGATCCTGAGGGCCTACGGCGAGGAACACCAGGCCGGCAAGGTGGCCAAGGCCATCGTGGCCGCCAGAGAATCGGCACCCATCACCACCAGCGGCCAATTGACCGCCGTCGTGGTGGAGGCCCTGGGAGCGAGACCCGCCAGGGGCAAGCGCATCCACCCGGCCACTAAAACCTTCATGGCCCTGCGGATCGCCGTGAACCGGGAACTGGAAACCCTCTCCGAGGTCATGGGCCAGGTGGACAGTTGGCTGAACCCCGGGGGCCGGCTGTGTGTAATTGCCTTTCACAGCCTGGAAGATCGCATTGTGAAACACGGAATCCGCAACCTGGCCCAAGGCTGCCGCTGCCCCAAGGATCTTCCCCAATGCGGTTGCGGCCTAAAGCCGCGCCTGAGAGTAGTGGCCAAAAAAGCGATTCGCCCCTCGGCGGCTGAAATCAGCGCCAACCCCTTGGCGCGTAGCTCCCGCCTGCGGGTGGCGGAAAAAATTTAGGAGCGACCTCATGCCGGGACCTACCAGACGCCGCGCCAAACCGAAACGATCTGGGATCGGGTCGTTGGGAATCGGATCTTGGATGATTCGGCCCTGGGTGCTGGTGCTGGTGCTGGTCATGGGTGAAATGCTCCTGGTGACCTGGTGCAGGGTCCAGCACATGAAAGTGGGCTACGGCATCACCCAGGCCACGGAAGAGCAGCAGCAGCTAATCAAGGCGCAGAACAAGCTCAAAGTGGAAATCGCCCGACTGCGCTCACCGGAGCGAATTGCCAAAATTGCCCGGGGCAAACTGGGGCTCGCCCCGCCCCGGGAAGAGCAGATGGTGGTTTTGCCGTGACGACACCCAGCAGTCCTAAATTTCTCCGCCGCAGCCTCATTGTGGGTGTCTTTTTCAGCCTGCTCCTGACGGGTATCGGCGTCAAGGCTTACTATCTGCAGGTCCACAAAGGCCCCTGGCTGTCCAAAAAGGCCGCCGGGCAATATGCCTCGAGCCTGAAAAAAACAGGCAAGCGGGGCACCATCTATGACGCCCGCTACCGGCCCCTGGCCCAAACCGTGGAGGCTACCTCCATCGGCGCCCATCCGGCCCAAATTGCCGATAAAAATCAAATTGCCAAAAAACTGGCTAAAATCTTCAACATTTCGCACCGCACCCTGGAGCAGCTTTTGTCCGCCCAAAAACCCTTTGTCTGGATCAAACGCCAAGCCTCCCCCAAAGAGGTCAGCGCGGTCAGGGAACTGGCGGTTTCCGGAATCACCTTTGTCCCCGAACAGACCCGCTTTTATCCCCAACGCGGATTAGCGGCCCAAG
Organism: uncultured delta proteobacterium; assembly: GCA_963713755.1. Classification (GTDB taxonomy): domain Bacteria; phylum Desulfobacterota; class Desulfobacteria; order Desulfobacterales; family CAVQMW01; genus CAVQMW01. Next base: position 427,338 of record CAVQMW010000001.1, read on the forward strand.
CCATCGGGTTCACGGGGGTGGACGGGCAAGGCCTGGAGGGCGTTGAGTTTTACTACAACAGCGAGCTCAAAGGCGACCATGACGAATTCACCTACCTGCGCGATGCCTATGGCCGCCGCTTTGATGGGGACCTGCCCCAGGCCGATCCGGCCAGCGGCCGTAATCTAGTTTTGACCCTGGACGCCACAATTCAATTTTTTACCGAAAAAGCCTTGGAACAGGCAGTGAGCGACCATGAGGCCCAGTCGGGCATGGCCGTGGTGCTGGATCCCAAAACCGGCGCCATCCAGGCCCTGGCCCAGGTGCCTAAATTTAATCCCAACAGCTACCGGAAATTCAGAAAAGAGCACTGGCGCAATCGCGCCATCACCGATCCCTTCGAACCGGGATCGACCCTGAAGGTATTCAGCATCGCCGCGGCCCTGGAGACCGGCAATTGCTCCCCCAACACCATTTTTTACTGCGAAAACGGTGCCTACCGCATCGGCCGCAACGTGGTCCACGACACCAAACCCCACGGCTGGCTGTCGCTCCAGCAGATCGTCAAGTTCTCCTCCAACATCGGGGCCGTCAAGGTGGGGGAGAAGATGGGCGCCAAAACCCTGCACAAATACCTCAAAGCTTTTGGATTCGGTGAACGCAGCGGGATCGACAGCCCCGGGGAGAGCCCCGGCAGCCTCTCCCCCTACAAACGCTGGACCCGCATCGATGCCGGCACCATCGCCTTTGGCCAAGGCGTGGCCGTCAGCGCCGTGCAACTGGCCGCCGCGGCCGGGGCCGTGGCCAATGACGGGATTTTGATGAAGCCCTATCTGGTCCAGGCCATCACCGACGCCAATGGCCGCTTGATCAGGAAAAACAGCCCGGTGCAGATTCGGCGAGTCATTTCCGCAGACACCGCTCGCACCCTGCGGCAGATCTTGGGTACGGTGACCAGTGAAGGCGGCACCGGCACCAAGGCGGCCCTCAAGGGCTACCCCGTGGGCGGTAAAACCGGCACCGCCCAGAAAATCGATGAAACCGGGGCCTACAGCCGCAACAAGTTCATCTCCTCCTTTGTGGGTTTTGTGCCCACGGACAATCCCCAGGCCGTGATTCTGGTGGTGGTGGATGAGCCTCGCAAAAGCCACTACGGCGGGACCGTGGCGGCGCCCGCGTTTCGTGAGATCGCCCAGGAGTTGATCAACTACCGCAACCTTCCGACCCGGGACAATTCCGGGCAGCAGACCCATCTGGTGGGAAAGGGGAACGCAGCGTGAAACTCCAGGCGCTATTGGCGGCCATTGCCGATCCCGCTACGTACACGCCCGAGCAGCGCAAGGTGGCCCAAATCGTTGCGGCCCAGGAGTTGGAAATCGGCTCGTTGCACTACCGCGCCCAAGAGGTTCAACCCGGGGGGTTGTTTGTGGCCATCCCCGGCCAGCGCGCCGACGGACACGATTTTATTCCCATGGCCGTGGCGCGGGGCGCACGGGTGGTGGTGGCGGAAAACCCCGTGGCTTGCGACGCTCTGATCCTGGAAGTGGCCGATTCGCGAATCGCCCTGGCAAAGCTGGCGGCGCGTTTTTTCGGCGAGCCGTCACGTAAAATGACACTGATCGGGGTGACCGGCACCAGCGGCAAGACCACCGTCACCTACCTGTTGGAGAAAATTCTAAGTCGCGCAGGCTTCCGCAGTGGGGTGCTGGGCACGGTCAATTGCCGCTGGGCCGGGAAAACCCGCCCCAGCCCGGTGACCACGCCGGAATCCTTGGATCTGCAGCACATGCTGGCCACCATGGCCGCCGACGGCGTGACCCATGGGGTGTTGGAGATCTCCTCCCATGCCGTGGCCCTGAAACGGGTGGTCGCCTGCTACCTGGATGTGGGTGTGTTTACCAACCTGAGCCAGGACCACCTCGATTTTCACGGCAACATGGCGGCCTACTGGGAGGTCAAAAAGCGGCTCTTCAGCGACTATCTGTTCAAGGGTCCCAAAGCCGCCCGGGCCATGGCGGTCATCAACACCGATAATCGCTACGGCCGAGAGCTCAAACAGACCCTTGAGGAACGTTGCTTATCCAGTGGCTGCAGCGCCGACACCGAACCCGATAAGGACTCCGGCAGCGATATTGTCGTCCACAGCGAGCGCATGGATCTGACGGGACTTGAAGGCTGGATCCGAACCCCCCGGGGCCAGGTGGCCTTTCAGTCGCCCCTGGTGGGGGCCTTCAACCAGGAAAACATCGCCAGCGCCGTGGGCGCGGCTGAGGCTCTGGAAGTTCCCCTGGAAGCGATCCGCCAGGGCATCGCCGACCTGGATTGCGTGCCGGGCCGTTTGGAGTTGGTGCCCCATAACGGCGGTCCCCGGGCCTATGTGGATTACGCCCACAAGCCGGGCGCCCTGGCTCACGTTTTGGCCAGTTTGCGTCCCTTTACCTCCGGCCGGCTGATCGCCGTGTTCGGCTGCGGCGGGGACCGGGATCGCGATAAACGGCCCAAAATGGGCGAAATCGCCGCCCAGGGGGCGGATCTGGCCATTGTCACCAGCGACAACCCGCGCAATGAGGATCCTCTGGCGATCATCGCCGATATTCTGCCGGGGGTGCGCGGGGTTCGGAAATTGAAATACGATTTGGGCCAGTTGGATAGCGGCTGGCGCGCCCCGGGCTACGGGGTGGAGCCGGACCGGCAGCGGGCAATCCAAGCAGCCGTGGCGGCCTCAACGGCCGAGGATGTCATTGTGGTGGCCGGCAAAGGCCATGAAACCTATCAGATCATCGGTGATCGCCGTGCCGATTTCGATGACCGCCGGGAAGTGGCCCAGGCCCTCACCCGCGGCAAAGCCCAGCGCAGCCAAGCAGCTCGCGCCAAAACCGGTTCAACCTGACTCATGGCATTGACCCCCTTACCCTGGCGCGTCACTGAAATCATCGAGGCCACCGCCGCCCGGCACCTGGCAGGTCCGAATACGGGCAGCTTCCAGGCCGTGGGCATCGATTCCCGGACCTACGCGGCGGGCACCCTCTTTGTGGCTATTGGGGGGGAGCGCCACGATGGCCATAATTTCATCGACGGAGTTATTGAAAAGGGCGGGCAAGGGGTGTTGATGGCCTTGGGATACGAAAGGAATCTGCCCGTAGCCTCCTGGGGCAAGGCCGGCGCCTGCATCCTGGGGGTCGCGGATACCACCCGGGCCTTGGGCGCGCTGGCCGCCTATCGACGGCGCCAAAGTGGGATTCCCCTGGTGGCGATTACCGGCTCCAACGGTAAAACCAGCACCCGCCGGATGACTGCGGCGGTGCTGGCCACCCGCTATGAAACCCTCGCCAGCCGGGGAAATTTTAACAATGAAATCGGACTGCCCCTGACGTTGCTGGGGCTCTGCCCGGGCCACCAAATGGCGGTGGTGGAATTGGGCATGAACCATCTTGGAGAGATTGGCCGCTTGACCCAAATCTGCCAACCCCAAACCGGGGTGATTACCACCATCGCCCCGGCCCACCTGGAAGGGGTGCGGACGCTGGCCGGTGTCGTCCAGGCCAAGGGCGAACTGTTAGCCCACATGGCCCCCGGGGGCAAGGCGGTGCTCAATGCTGATGATTTCCAACTGGTGAAGTTGGGTAAGCAGAGCGCCCATCCGGTGGTCTGGTTCGGCACCGGAGACAAGGCGCAGGTCCGGGCCAGCGACATCCTCAGCACTCCATCGGGAGATCGCTTTGGTCTGATCCTGCCCGAAGGCGAGGTGCGGATACAGTTGCGCATGCCCGGGCGCTTCATGATCAGCAACGCCCTGGCGGCGGCGGCCGTGGGCTGGATCGCCGGCTGTACTCCCAACCAGATCAAAGCCGGCCTGGAGTCCGTGGGTCCCAGCCCGGGCCGCATGGTCCATGTAACCACCCCCAAAGGGATCGAGATCGTGGACGATACCTATAATGCCAACCCGGGCTCCATGTCGGCGGCCTTTGAGACCATGGCCGGCCTGAGCCCGCAAAAACCATGGGTTCTGGTCTGCGGGGACATGCTGGAGCTGGGCGAGGAGGCCCCCCAGTGGCATCGCCGGGTGGGGCGCGAGGCGGTGGATCGGGGCGCCGGCGCCGTCTATGCCCACGGCCCCCACGGCCCCCAGGTCACCCAGGGTGCTTTGGATGCGGGGCTGGATCGGCGGAGGGTGTTGTCCGGGACCAAAGCGGAGTTGATCGGCGCACTCAAAGAGCGGCTGGCGCCTCCGGTATGGGTGCTGGTCAAGGGTTCCCGGGGAATGGCCATGGAAAACGTGGTCGCGGCCCTGGTGCAATGGGCCGACGGCAAACCGCAATGAATCGGCATTATTCAGAGTCCGGCCAAAACTCCCCTCCCCTGGCGGGAGGGGTTGGGGGAGGGGGATATAACAGCCTGGAACCATTCACCCCCACCCCGGCCATCCCCCGTCTAGGGGGAGGAAGGTAAGGGTTTCCGTTCAGGCACCAATCGGCCACAGACCCACACAGACGTAAACGGATAAAATTTCTAAAACCAAGGCGATTTTTATGTGTCACCGCGAAGATGCAAAGATCGCAGAGAAAAAATTTAAGATAAAAAAACTTCTCGGCCGCTGCGGTGAAATTTTAAAGAAAGTTTGTGTGGGTCCGTGGCAAAAATTTATGGGAAACGATCTTCTTCAAAGGGTCTAACCGGACATCGACAAAAAACGGGTGCTCAACCGGCATGCTCTACAACCTTCTCTATCCGCTTCACACCCAACTATCGGTCCTCAATGTGTTTCGCTACATCACATTCCGGACCATTTATGCCAGTTTAACGGCCTTTTTGATCTGTTTTTTGATGGGGCCCTGGATCATACGAAAAATGCAGGCCCTGCAGGTGGGCCAATTCATCCGTAATGACGGCCCCCAGGCCCATCTGCAAAAGGCCGGCACCCCCACCATGGGGGGCACCCTGATCGTCGGCGGTATTGCAGCCTCCACCCTGCTCTGGGCTGACCTGACCAACGGCCTGGTATGGATCAGCCTTTTGGCGGCAGTGGGGTTTGGACTGATCGGGTTTGCCGATGACTACCTGATGCAGATCAAAAAGCAGAGCAAAGGGCTCTCGGTCCGAGGGAAATTTTCCCTGCAGATCGCCTTGGCCCTGCTCATCGGCTTCCTGGTGTTCCTTAAACCCGGGTTCGATACCCGGGTGACGGTCCCGCTCTTTAAAAACTTCACCCCCGATTTGGGGCTGTTCTACATCCCCTTTGCGGCCCTGGTGATTGTGGGCGCCTCCAATGCGGTCAATCTCACCGACGGACTAGATGGTTTGGCCATCGGCCCGGTGATCATTGCCGGCGGCACCTACATGGTCTTTGCCTACGTAGCCGGGCACGTCAAATTCGCCCAATATCTGCAGATCAACTACGTAGCGGGCGCCGGGGAAGTGGCGGTGCTGTGCGGGGCCATGGCCGGCGCCGGACTCGGCTTTCTGTGGTTCAATGCCTACCCGGCCCAGATCTTCATGGGGGATGTGGGCTCGCTCTCTCTAGGGGGCGTTTTGGGCACCGTGGCCGTAGCCACCAAACAGGAGATTTTGCTGGTGCTGGTGGGGGGGCTGTTTGTGATGGAGGCCTTGTCGGTCATTTTCCAGGTAGGTTTTTTCAAAATGACCAAGGGCAGGCGCATTTTCCGCATGGCGCCCCTGCACCACCATTTCGAGCTCAAAGGGTGGCCGGAACCCAAGGTGATTGTGCGCTTCTGGATTATCTCCATCGCCCTGGCGCTGTTGGCCATGAGCACCCTGAAGCTGAGGTGAGCGCCATGGCTTCAGAAAAGAGGCCGACCCCAGCTTTTTCGATTCGATCGGCCGCCGATCTTTACCAACGAAAGTTTGGGGTGCTGGGGCTGGGGGTGAGCGGCCAGGCCGCGGCGCACCTGCTTTTGGACCATGGGGCCCAGGTACTGGCAGCCGATGAAAACCCGGATCTGGCACGTTCTTCCGGGCTCAAGGCCCTTGGCGCGAAGGGGGCTGAGATTCAACTCGGCCCGTTGGAAATTGACTATTTCCTTGGGACCGAGGCCATCATTGTAAGCCCCGGCGCACCCCACCGGCTACCGGTTCTGGAGGCCGCCCGCAACCAGGGGCTTCAGGTTATCGGAGAACTGGAACTGGCCGCCCGTCTGATCCGAACCCCCATGGTGGCGGTGACCGGCACCAACGGTAAAACCACCACCACGGAACTGATCGCGGCCATGCTCTCGGCCAGCGGCCGGCGGGTGGTTACCGGCGGCAATATCGGCAACCCCTTGACCCAATGTCTGGAAGCGGCCCGCAAGGCCCACTGGCTAGTGGTGGAGGTGAGCAGCTTTCAACTGGACACCATTCAGACCTTTCATCCCCAGATCGCGGTGTTGCTGAACATCGCCCAGGATCATATGGATCGTTACCCCGATTTTGACGCCTACTGCGCTTCCAAGGCGCGGATTTTTTCCAACCTGGGAAATGGGGAGAGCGCCGTGGTCAACGGCGCCGACCCCCACGTGGCCCGAGTTTGCCGAAAGCGATCCCTTAATCTGCGGGTCTTCGGCCATGGGGATGAACCCAATCTGATCGATGAACCCCTGGCGGCCCGCATCGAACCCAAGCACATTACCATCGGCGGCCCCGATCAAAAAGTGGCGGTGTTGAATATTGAGCGCACGGCTCTCATGGGCCGCCACAATACCGAAAATATCGCCGCCGCAGCCCTGGCAACCCTAGCCGCGGGAGGCAACCTGACGGGAATTCGCCAGGCACTGGATCACTATCCGGCGCCCCGCCACCGCATGGAGCGCGTGGCCGAGATCAACGAGATCGTCTTTATCAACGACTCCAAGGCCACCAATCCCCATGCGGTTCAAAAGGCCTTGGCATCCTTTGATCGGCCGGTGCTGCTGATCTTAGGCGGACGGGATAAAGAGATGGATTTCAGCCCGTTGAAGGTCCCTATCCAGGCGCGGGTTAAAACCCTGCTGCTCATGGGCGAAGCCAGAGATAAGCTGGAAAAATGTCTCGGAAACCTGGTGCCGACCCAATCCGTGGCGACGTTGGAAGAGGCCTTGGGAATCGCCTGGCGCGAGGCGCGGCCCGGGGATGTGATTCTGCTCTCCCCGGCCTGTGCCAGCTTCGATCAGTACCCCAACTATCAAGCCCGGGGAGAGGCGTTCCGCCGGGCCGTGGAAACCTTGCAGAGGTAAAGGGTTATGGCCGGCCCAAGCGCGGCAAAACCGCTGAACACCTATGACCTCAAGCTGCTCCTGCCGGTACTGATTTTGGTGGGGGTAGGGATTGTGATGGTCTACAGCGCCAGCTCCGCGGTGGCCCTAAAAAAAATCGGTACGGACTATTACTATCTGAAACGTCAGGCCATATTCACCTTTAGCGGAATCGCGGTGCTCATGCTCTGTCGCCACGTGCCCTATCGATTCTATCGACCCACGGCCTACATTTTGCTGGGGGGCGCGGTGCTGTTGTTGGCCATCATCCAGCTCACCGGACTGGGGGTGACCGTGGGCGGGGCGACCCGCTGGCTCAACCTGGGAGGGATTACCTTCCAGCCCTCAGAGCTGGCCCGCATGGCCCTCATCGTCTATCTGGCCTATTCCCTGAGCCGCAAGGCGGATCAAATCCAACTTTTCAGTGTGGGCTTCCTGCCCCATGCCATTGTCCTGGGAGTATTGTCGGCATTGATTTTGCTCCAACCCGATTTTGGCTCCGTGGCCATTCTGTGCGCCCTGACCTGGATCATGATGTATCTGGCGGGGGTCCGACTGCTCCATCTGATTTCGCCCTTGCCCCTGCTGCTGCCGGCCGCCTGGCTGGTGATGATTCAGGAATCCTATCGCCTGCGGCGCCTGACCAGCTTCTGGGATCCCTGGAATTACGCCGCCGACGAAGGTTACCAAATCGTACACTCCCTGATGGCATTTGGCACCGGCGGGATTTGGGGCACAGGCATCGGCAAGGGGTATCAAAAACTCTTTTACCTCCCCGAACCCCATACCGATTTTATTTTTTCGGTGATCGGCGAAGAGCTGGGGTTGATTGGCGTGGCGGTAATTCTGGGACTTTACGGGTTGATTTTGTGGCGGGGGATTGTCATCGCCCGCCGGGCACCGGACGCCTTCAGCGGCTTTTTAGCCATGGGGATCACAGTCTCCTTTAGTCTACAGATCTGCATCAATATGGGGGTCAGCCTGGGGCTGCTGCCCACCAAGGGGTTGCCCCTGCCCCTGTTGAGTTATGGGGGAACCTCATTGTTGATGAGCATGGCCGCCATGGGAATATTGCTCAACATCAGCGCCCAATGCCCGCCCCCCCGCAGCAGCCGCTTTTTCAGGCGCTCGCCCGTGGCCGTAAAATCCGCGGGTACCCGCAAACCCCTAAAAAGCAGACGCCGAGCATGACCCGCATTCAACCCCATAGCGCCAAATCGAAGGGCATGCCCTTGCGGGTCATCATGGCCGGGGGTGGAACCGGGGGCCATCTCTTTCCGGCGATTGCCCTGGCCCAGGAGTTACGGCGCCGGGAACCTGACGCGGCGATTCTGTTTGTCAGCACCGGGCGGCCTTTTGAGCACGCCACCCTGGCACGCTACGGATTCACCCTGATGACCATTCCGGTGGAGGGCATCAAGGGCAAATCCCTCAAGGTGCGTCTCAGAGCCGGAGCCAAGGCTGTCCAGGGCGTGGCGGCGGCCAGGAAAATTGTGCGCCGCTTCCGGCCCGATCTCATGGTCAGCGTCGGCAGCTATGCAGCGGGTCCTGTGGGGCTGGCCGGCTGGCTGGCCGGAATCCCCCTGGTGCTCCAGGAGCAAAACAGCGTCCCCGGGATCACCCACCGTATGCTCAGCCCCCTGGCCCGGCGGGTATACATCACCTTTGCCGCCTCCAGGGCTTATTTTCCAGCGGCTAAAGTGCGGCTGTTGGGAAATCCGCTGCGCCGGGAGCTTGTGGAAGCCAATTCAGCAGCACCGGCAGATGAGGCCGATTCCAGGCCCGCTGGATTTACGGTCCTGATCCTGGGGGGCAGTCAGGGCGCCCATGCCATCAACGAAGCGCTGGTCGCGGCACTCTCCCCCGAATGCCGCCCGATCCAATGGATCCACCAGACCGGCGCGGACGACGAACCCTGGGTCCAACGGGCCTATGCAGCGCTGAAGCTGAATGCCGATGTGCGGGCCTTTTTCACCGATGTCCGGGCGGTTTACCGTAAAGCGGATCTGGTGATTTGCCGGGCCGGGGCCAGCACCATCACCGAGATCACCGCCCTGGGCAAGCCGGCCATTTTGATCCCTTTTCCCTTTGCCGCGGATGACCACCAAACCCGCAACGCCCGGGAGTTGAGTAACCAGGGCGCGGCCGAGACGATCTTGGAGAGCGAACTGAGCGGGCCCCGGATAGCGGGCCGCATCCATTACTACCGAGCCCATCCGGATCAGCTGCGGCGCATGGGCCAGCGGGCGGCTGACCTGGGCCGGCCCCAGGCGGCCCGGGAGATTGTGGATGACTGGCGGGACGTGTTAGACCGGCCGCCCCTGGCGGCCTGAGCCACAGGCAAGCCCGTAGCGGCGCGATCCGTTCCACGGTTAGGGCGTGGATTCCCGCCTGCGCGGGAATGACAAACAGTGCAGAGGCGCGTCATTCCCGCGCAGGCGGGAATCCAGAAACAGGGTTGGAAAATACCGTAATGATTCGGCTTCACGAAACATTATTTAAACCGCTAACCGCCAACGAGTGGCTGAACGGAAACCTTCCTCTCCCTCCCTCTAAATGGGGGAGGGTTGGGGTGGGGGTGAATGATATCAGAGGGATATCCTCCCTCCCCCGACCCCTCCCGCCAGGGGAGGGGAGTTTTCAGTCGAGCACTTACGCAGACCCCTATGTACCGTAAAAAATACCACATTCACTTCGTGGGCATCGGCGGCATCGGCATGAGCGGTATCGCCGAACTGCTGCTCAATTTGGGCTACCAGGTCTCCGGTTCCGATTTAGCAGCCAGCGACATCACCCAACGTCTGGCGCGTCTAGGCGGCACCATCCATCAGGGCCACGATGCGGCTCAGACCGAGGGGGCAGACGTGGTGGTGACCTCTTCGGCCGTAGATTCCGCCAATCCCGAAGTCGTCGCGGCCCGCAAGGCCATGATTCCGGTCATTCCCCGGGCGGAGATGCTGGCCGAACTGATGCGGCTGCGCTACAGCATCGCGGTGGCCGGGGCCCACGGCAAGACCTCCACCACCTCCATTGTGGCCTCCCTGCTGGACCGCGGCGGCCTGGATCCCACGGTGGTGATCGGCGGCAAGCTCAAGGGGTTGGGCTCCAATGCGGTGTTGGGCAAGGGCGAGTACCTGGTGGCCGAGGCCGATGAGAGCGACGGCTCCTTTCTGCGCTTTGCCCCCACCATCGCTGTGGTCACCAACATCGATCTGGAACATCTCGATTTTTATAAGGATCTCGCGGAAATCCAAACCGTTTTCGTGGATTTCATCCATCGCATCCCTTTTTACGGCCTGGCGGTGGTTTGCCTGGACAGCGAACCGGTTCAGGAGATTATTCCCCGCATCGGCAAACGCTTTACCACCTATGGGTTGACCAGCCAGGCCGACTTGCAGGCCCTGAACGTTCAGTTTGAGGGCCTGCGCAGCCACTTTGAGGTGCGCGCCAAAGATAATGAATTGGGGGCCGTGACCCTCAATCTGCCTGGCCGCCATAGCGTATACAACGCCCTGGCGGGCATTGCTGTAGCCCTGGAGCTGGGCATCGATTTCGACACCATCCGCCAAGCACTGGAGAGCCTGGAAGGGGTTCAGCGACGGCTGGAAATCAAGGGTGAATTCAATGGCGCCACCGTGGTGGACGACTACGGCCACCACCCCACGGAGATCAAAACCACCCTCCAAGCGGTACGCGATGCGTGGCCCGGGCGGCGGCTGCGAGTGGTGTTTCAGCCCCACCGTTACTCCCGGACCCAGGCGCTTTTCGATGATTTTGCGACTGCATTTTACCAATGCGATGAGCTCTGGATGTTACCCATTTATGCGGCCAGCGAAGCACCCCTGGAAGGCGTGGACAGCCGTGTGCTGTTCAGGGCCATCCAAGACCACGGCCACCGCAACGCCCATTTCGCGGACTCCCTGGCGGAGGCGGCCGAGCAGTTGGGCCGATCCCTACAACCCGGGGATATCCTGCTCACCCTGGGAGCCGGCAATGTCCACGAAGTGGGCCGTCGGATCCTCGAAAAACCGGATGCCGGACCTCATTCGGCTTAATCCATTAGATTGCGCTGGAGTTGACCATGGCCAAAAACAGATACCGCCGCATCCCTAAAAAAAGACACCTGAGGGCCCTGCCCCTGGTTCGTCCCCTGCTGCTGGGCCTGGCGGGCATGGTCCTGTTGAGCGCCATGAGCACGGTGATGATCTTCACCTACGATCTGTTCACCCAGTGCGACTACTTCAAGGCCCGGCACCTGCCGGTGGCCGGCAATCAGAGGCTCGAGGCGGCCTTGGTGCTTAAAGAGGCCGGACTGCAGCCAGGCACCAATATTTTGTCCGTTAATCTGCCCATGATCCGCAAACGCCTGCTGGCCCACCCCTGGATCGCCCAGGCCCAAGTGCGCCGGGAGCTGCCCGACACCATTGTGCTGACCGTCCGCGAACACCAGCCCCTGGCGGTGATCGACCTGGGCAAACGCTTTCTGGTCAACCAGGAAGGCGAAATTTTCAAGGCCCTCCAGGCCGAAGATCCTCAGACGCTACCCCTGGTCCAGGGGCTCAATGTGGCCGACCTAGCACTGCCCGAGGATCGGGGCGACACCATTTTCGACGCGGTCATGACCGTTCTGACACTGGGCAGCCAACCCCACAGCGTCCTGCCCAACCACCAGATCCAGACCATTCAGGTGGATCGCGAAATGGGGCTCAGCGTGGAGGCTTTTGGCCAGCGCCGGATGATCCACATCGGCTTTGAAGACTATCCAGCCAAATACCAGCGGCTCAGGCAGGTGATCAATTACATTAACCAGGCCAGCGATTTTCCCGATTTCCGCTGGATCGATCTGAACAACGTGGACCGCATTGTGGTGCACCCCGTGTCCCCCAAGGAGGCTTAACGGATGCATGCCCCAAACGAAATCATTGTCGGCCTGGACATCGGCACTACCAAGATCTGCTGCGTGGTAGGCGAGGTCCAGGGCAAAAATATCAACATCATTGGGATCGGCACCCATCCCTCCATCGGCTTGCGCAAAGGGGTGGTGGTGAACATCGAATCCACGGTGGAGTCCATCCGCAAGGCCGTGGAGGAGGCCGAACTGATGGCCGGCTGTGAAATCACCCAGGTCTATACCGGCATCGCCGGAGGCCACATCACCGGCTTCAACAGCCGGGGGATCATCGCCATCAAGGGGCCCGATGTGACGCCCCAGGATGTGGAGCGGGTGATCGAAGCGGCCCGGGCCGTGGCGATCCCCATGGATCGCGAAGTGGTCCATGTACTGCCCCAGGAGTACATCGTGGACGACCAGGACGGGATCACCAACCCGGTGGGCATGGCCGGGGTGCGTCTGGAGGCCAAAATTCACATTGTCACCGGCGCCGTGGCTTCGGCCCACAACATCGTCAAGTGCTGTAACCGCTCCGGGCTGGATGTGTGTGACATTGTCCTGGAATCCCTGGCGTCCGGGGATGCGGTGCTTACCGAGGAGGAAAAGGAGTTGGGAACCGCGCTGCTGGATATCGGCGGCGGCACCACCGATCTGGCGATCTTTTGCGGCAAAAACATCCGCCACACCTTCGAGCTGGCCCTGGGCGGCAACAACCTGACCAACGATATCGCCATCGGGCTGCGGGCGCCGGTGGCCGAGGCCGAAAAGATCAAGCGCAAGTACGGCACCTGCATGACCCGCAATGTGGACAGCGACGAAACCATCGAGGTGCCCGGCATGGGCGGGCGCAAGCCGCGCATGCTGCCCCGGCAGATCCTGGGGGAAATCCTGGAACCCCGCATGGAGGAAATATTCACCCTGGTTCACCGGGAGATGGTACGCGCCGGGATGGAAAACGCGGCCACCTCGGGGGTGGTGCTCACCGGGGGCACCTCGATTTTGGAGGGCGCCACGGAAATTGCCGAGACCGTGTTCCACCTGCCCACCCGCCTGGGCAAGCCCAGAGGGATCAGCGGCCTGGTGGATGTGGTCAACAACCCCATGTACGCCACCGGAGTGGGATTGGTGATTTACGGTGCCCGCAACCAGGCCAAGAAGAAATTTCGGATCCGCGACCGCAACATCTTCAATCGGTTGGTGTCACGGATGAAGCAGTGGTTTAAGGATGTCATCTAGCCGGATCTCCGAACCCTTTCGGGTGCGGTCCGAAAGTCCGGAGGGCGGCTATCTGACATAATGTTAATACTCTAATCATTTGAGGAGGTTGGTAAATGACTTTTACGTATGTGGGCCCCGACAGCGGGGGTGAAAGGTCAGCTAAGATTAAGGTGATCGGTGTGGGCGGCGCCGGAGGCAACGCGATCAGCAACATGATCGCCGCAAACCTGCAGGGGGTAAAGTTCATCGCGGCCAATACCGACATGCAGGCCCTGGAACACTCTCCGGCGCCAACCAAAATTCAGATCGGCGAACGCCTCACCGAAGGGTTGGGGGCAGGGGCCGATCCCCAAATCGGCCGGGAGGCGGCCTTGGAGAGCGCCGATGCCATCCGGGCCTCCCTGGAAGGTAGCCATATGGTATTCATCACCGCCGGCTTTGGGGGCGGCACCGGCACCGGCGCGGCTCCAGTGATCGCCGAAATCTGCAAGGAGCTCGAGGCCTTGACCGTTGCGGTGGTCTCCAAGCCCTTCTCATTCGAGGGCCGTAAGCGGGCCAAGCTGGCCGAAGAGGGCATGGAGAAGCTCAAAGAGGTTGCCGATACGGTGATCACCATCCCCAACGACCGCCTGCGGGGTCTGGCTTCAAAAAACGCCCGTATGGTAGACATGTTCAGGAAGGCCGACGAGGTGCTGCTGCATTCGGTGAAGGGCATCACGGACCTGATCATGGTTCCCGGTCTGGTCAACCTGGACTTTGCCGATGTGCGCACCATCATGTCCAAAGCCGGCATGGCCATCATGGGCATCGGGGTGGCCAACGGCGACAACCGCGCCCTGGAGGCCGCAGAGCGGGCCATCTCTCACCCGCTGCTGGAAGACATCTCCATTTCCGGCGCCCGAGGCGTGCTGATGAACATCTCTTCCTCCAGCGATATCACCATGGATGAAATGACCGAGGCCTCCGAACGCATCTACCAGGAAGTGGGCGATGAAGCGGAGATCATCTGGGGATCGGTCATTGATGACGACCTAGCCGATGAAATGCGGGTCACGGTGATCGCTACGGGAATCGGCTTCGATCCCAAAACCGACATCCAGACCCCCCGCGGGGTAAGAAAAATCAACCCTTCGGATCCGCTGGCCCGGGGACGGGTGCGGGATGTTCGGCCGGAAGATCTGCAGAATGCCGTCAACCTAGATGAGCCCACCTTCATTCGCCAAAGCAAGGCGGTGGGGGAGGAATCCCAGGCCACCTACCGCGGCTATAAAGGTATCGTGATCGACAACGATCTGGACATCCCGACCTTTTTGCGCCGCAAGGCGGATTGATCTTCAATCCCTTGGTCGGCATCGTCAAGTCCCTCTTAAACTTAGGAGGAGATAGTGACACGACACGCGAATAGGTTTCCCCTTTATAATGCCATGTTACCCGGCTGCGACCGCCGGGCGGGCATGGAGCGCCGCCAATTTTGTTACGCGTTCCATTTGCCGGAACGACGCTTGCGGATGGAACGCCGCGGGAGAAAAAATGCCCTGTTTACGCTAAAGACAGGGGAAAAAGCGGATGCTTGGCAATCAAGCCCCAACGCCTCCCATCTGCGCCGGGACTAAGGTATCACCGCTATTGTTTTACGGCGTTTGTCCTCTTCCCCGAAACCGCGATTGGTTTACAGCCCTGGCGGCAATAGTTACCCTCTGTGTGCATAAGGTAATCGAAACCCGCGCTAGGGCAAGCCATGGGAAACTCCCCCCGGGAGACCGGACACAACCGAATCGACCATGAGATCGGAGCCATAAAAAAGGATTGGCGCAACCGCATCCGCGTGGTGCTGGTGTATCCCAACCAGTACCAAGTGGGAATCGCCAACCTCGGATTTCAAACCGTTTACCACCTCCTGAACAGCTTGGAGAACGTGCTTTGCGAACGGGCCTTTCTGCCGGAACCCGGCAGAGGCCCGGATCGCCCCCCATCCAGCCTCGAATCCCAACGAACGCTCGGTGAGTTCGACCTCATCGCCTTCGCGGTATCTTTCGAGCAGGATTATCTCAATATCCTGCGCATCCTCCAGCAAAGCCATTTGCCCTTAAAGGCAGAAGATCGGGTTGAAGCGCACCCCCTGATCCTGGCCGGGGGCGTGGCCTGCCAGCTCAACCCGGAACCGCTGGCACCCTTTATGGATCTCTTCCTGATTGGCGAGGCCGAAGTGCTGCTGGCGCCCTTCATGGAAATTTTTCATAGATATCCCGGCAAGCAAGAGTGCTTGCGGCAAGCGGCGCTCAACGTTCCCGGGGCTTATGTGCCTGAATTTTATGAGGCCCAATACAACTCGGACGGCACCTTGGCGGCCTTTACCCCCCGGCCCGGAATTCCGGCCACGGTCAAACGGGTATACCAGGCGGACCTCTCCCAGTGCCCCACGGTGAGTACCATTGTCACCCCCCACAGCCCCTTTGCCAGCCCTTATCTGGTGGAGGTGGGCCGCGGTTGCCCCCACGGCTGCCGCTTCTGCAGCGCCGGCTATATCTACCGCCCGCCGCGCTTTCGGCCCCTGGCCTTACTGGAAGGCTGCTTGGAGCGGGGGCGCAGCCAGGCCAAGCGCATCGGTCTGGTGGGGGCGGCGGTTTCGGATCTGCCCGGAATCGAACAGCTTTGCCAAGCAGCCGAGGCCGGGGGGATCAAACTGGCTTTCAGCTCCCTGCGCGCCGACGCCCTGACCCCCCAGCTGGCATCGGCTCTGGCCGCCAGCGGAGTGAAAACCGCCACCCTGGCCCCCGACGGCGGTTCCGAGCGCCTGCGCAAGGTGATCAACAAAGGCATCACGGCCCAGGATATTTTAACCGCCACCCGACTTCTGGTGGCCCACGGAATCCCCAATTTAAAGCTCTACTTCATGGTAGGCCTGCCCACGGAAACCCAAACCGATATCGACGCCCTGGTGGATCTCACCCTGCAGGTGAAGGAAGAATTTCTTCAGGCCAGTCAGCCCCAGGGACGCATGGGCACCATCACGGTCAGCATCAGCTGCTTTGTACCCAAGCCGTTTACACCTTTTCAATGGTCAGCCATGGCCGGTTTCGCGGAATTGAAAGCCCGGCTGAAACAGATCAAACGCAAATTAGCTCCCGTTGCCAACCTCAAGGTCCACAGCGACAATCCCCGCAAGGCTTGGGTTCAAGGACTCCTGGCCCGGGGCGACCGGCGGGTGGCGCAGATCCTCAGCTTGGCCCTAGCCTGTGACGGCAACTGGTCCCAAGCCCTCAAAGCAGCCCCTCTAAATCCTACCTTATATAATAGCCGTGAGCGCCCCACAGAAGAACTCCTCCCCTGGGATTTTATCGATCATGGAGTCACCAAGCGTTTCCTTTGGGAGGAGTATACCCGGGGCATGCAAAATCGCCAGACGCCGGCCTGCCCCCCGGCCGGTTGCACCCGCTGCGGTGCCTGCCCCGCCCCTTGATTGCGACCTGCGGACCCATGCCGTTGGGTTGATCTAAAGCGGCACCCCCCAAGGTTTACCGCGGATTAACACCCGATTTCCCGCCGGGAAAAAGAACTTGCATGGGTTTTGATGTTGTGTTAATCGGGTCCTTTGAAGTTTTGCACCCACCTGTTATTACATACAATCCATCCATATGGGGACACATACCCATCGTCATAGGGAACACGCAATTGAACACCTCTCCGCGGCAGGGGTCGTGCCGTGGCGGAATCGACGCTGGCGTATACGAAACGGCCTGGACGAATGGAGTCTTCTCCATTCAAAACCCTGAAATTGATGCCGGAAAGGAATAGCGCGAGGATGACGTCGCCAAAGCAGCGTAAAATCGTTTACGGGTTGGCCATCTACCTCTTCTTCATGGGCGTGCTGGCTTACGGCGCATTTCCCGCCAAACAGTCCGAGGAACCGGTGCGCATCGCCTACCGGGGGGGCGCCACCGGAAAAGTCATCTTTGCCCACCAAACCCATGCCGATCCCCTGCAGATCGGCCTGGATTGCGCCGACTGCCACCACCACTACCTGGACGAACAAGAGACGACCCTGGCCTGCAGCGCCTGCCACACCCCCGGAGATAGCGAAGAGTTGCCCGAGACCTGCAATGCTTGCCACGACCCGGAAGCTATCGAGGGCACGGAACTGCCCAACAAAACAGACTCCTTGCACCAGCAATGCGGCAGTTGCCACGCCCAATTCGATGCCGGTCCCCTGGAATCGGATTGCAGCATCTGCCACGTGATGTAAGCTATACTAAGATTAGGATCGATAAACGGAATTCGGCGACCCAGGCACTCGGCCGCCGGATCATGGGAAAATCTAGCGGTAAAAAGGTTGAAGCTATGCTGAAACGATCTTTCTTTGGGTGGGGGCGCCAGCGAATTCGCTATCAACAGCTCACCACCGGAACCCCGCAACTTCTCTCCCTCCCCCGTCCAACCCGCGCCACCGTCTACATTCCCCAAGCCCTCGAACATCTCGACAAAGCCGCCCTGAAGCCCGGCATGGAGATCAGCGCGGGACAAAAGTTGGCCCTCTCCGGAGATCAACTCTCGGAGAATCCTGGGAAAACGGTGATCGCACCGGCCTCGGGAACCATCGTCGCCCTGGAACCCTTTCTAGGCAACTACGGCCGCAAGCTCACCGCGCTGACCCTGGATCTAGCCCAAAGCGATGTCTGGAGCGAAGAAGCGAGTGGAGAGTGGGAAGCTGCCCAGCTGTCCGACAAGGCAGCCTATCTGGCCTCGCTCCCGGGCGGCTGGCCCCAGGTGCTGCTGGACAATCCGGCCCAAAACCCCGAAACCCCCATCCACACCATCATCGTTTCCGCCGCCGATTCGGATCTCATGGTGAGCACCCGGCGTTTCATCCTGGAAACAGAAAAAGAGTTCGTCCCCGCCGGCATCAAGCAACTCAAAGCCCTTACCGGAATTGACAATGTGATCATCGTCGCCGGCCGCGACCAGATCCAGGGTTACGGCCACCTGGGCGCCCCCATCAAACCCGCCGGCGCCTACTACCCCGACGCCCTGCCCATTACCATCGTGCGAGACCTTTTCGACGCTGAAGTGCCCGCCGGCAGCAGCCTGGAATCCCAGGGATTTGCCTTTATCAGCGTGGAAACCGTAGTGGCCCTGGGCCGCACCGTGCGCGAGGGTCGGCCGGCATTGAAAAAAACGGTCACGCTCATCGACAAAACCGGGCAGCAGTGCGTGGTCAAAGCCCTGGTGGGCACCCCGGTCAACGAACTGCTGAAAGCCGGCAAGATCAGCCTGGCGGAAGGCGATCGCCTCATCTCCGGCGGCCCCATGACCGGACAGGCCCTGTTCGCGGTGACCCAGCCGGTGATGCCTGATACCGACGCCATCATGGTGCAGGATCACACCCAGGTGAGCCTCGCGTCGGACTATCCCTGCATCAACTGCGGGGAGTGTGTCCGTATCTGCCCGGCCAAAATTCAGGTCAATATGCTGGTGCGCTTCCTGGAAGCCCGCCAGTACGAAACCGCCGCCGACGAATACGACCTTCTGGCCTGTGTCGACTGCGGATTGTGCAGCTACATCTGCGTTTCCAAGATTCCCATCTTCCAGTACATCACGCTGGGTAAATACGAGTTGGAAAGAGCCAAGCAACTGGAACTGGAGGCTGAAAATGCTTGAAACCCGTAAACTGATCGTCTCCCACGCCCCCTTCTGGCATTCCGGGAACCGGGTTGCCGCCCGTCACCTGGAGATCATCGCCGCCACCCTGCCGGCGCTGCTTTACGGGTTCTTTCTCTTCGGCATGCCCGCCCTGGGTGTGGTGGCGCTTTCGGTTTCCACGGCCATCGGCTGGGAGTACATCTACAATCGGATCGCCAAAGAGGAGTCCACGGTGGCCGATTATCACGCCGCCCTGACAGGATTGATCTTCGGCATGCTGCTGCCCGCGGTGACCCCCTGGTGGATCGTGATCCTGGGCACCTTCATCGCCATTATCATCGGCAAGCAGATTTTCGGCGGCATCGGCGCCAGCCCCTTTAATCCGGCAGTGCTCTCCCTGACCATTCTCTCCATCTCCTGGGCCTATTATCTCGATTTCAATGTGGCCCTGGCGGACTACAACTTTGGATTCGATGCCGTGTTCCCCCTGACCACCGCCAAGATGATCTCATCGGGCGCCGTGGTGGACCCCGAGGCCCTCGCCGCCTTTAACAGCGGCCAGTTGTTCGTGGGTCAGCAAGTAGGCGGAATCGGTTCGGTGTTTGGGTTGGGCCTGGTGTTGGGCGGCATCTATCTCATCGCCCGGGGAATCGTGCGCTGGGAGATTCCCGTCTCTTTTCTCGCGGGCGCCGTTATCACCGCCCTGCTGTTCCACCAGGCCGATCCGGGCCGCTATGCCGGGCCGATGTTCCATCTGGCCACCGGCTACACCCTCATCGGGGCCTTTTTCCTGGCCAGCGATGACGCCTCGTCGCCGGCCAACCCCATCCCTATGCTGATTTACGGATTCATGGGCGGTTTTATGACCGTTCTGATCCGCAACATCGGCCATTGGGTGGACGGGGTGCTGTTCGCCATCCTGGTCATCAACCTGATTCATCCCCTTGTGGACAAAATTCGTCCCAAAGCCATCGGAAAGGTCGCTTAAGATGAATGAAATGATCAAAATGGTTGTGGTGCTCACCGTTTTGAGCGCGCTATCCGGCGGGCTGCTGGCCGCCATCAAGGACAACACCGCCGAGCGCATCGAAATCCAGGAACTACAGTTCGTCAAAGGCCCGGCCATCGCCTCCATCATGGCAGGCGCCGAGAACGACCCCCTGACCAACCGCTTCAAGCTCGCCCATAACGACGAGGAACTGAACTTCTTCGTGGGCGTTTACGGCGGCCAGGCCAACACCGTGGCCTTTGAGTCCAGCGGAAAAGGCTACGGCGGCGATGTGGGCCTGATGGTGGGGGTGAACGTGGAGAGCGATGAATTGATCGGCGTGGGCGTGACCACCCACGCCGAAACCCCGGGCTTGGGCGCCAAGGCCAAAGATGACCCCAAGTTTGCCGCCCAATTCAAAGGGATGAGCCTCACCAGCCCCATCAAGGTCAAAAATGACGGCGGCCAGGTGGACGCCATCGGCGGGGCCACCATCACCTCCCGCGCTGTCGCTCAGGCCGCCACCAATGCCAGCGAAATTTATCAGGCGCTAAAGCCCCAAATCGTCGAAGAAATGAAATCCGCCGTCAACTAGGCTGATTGAGGAGAGTCCGCCATGGCAAAAACACTTGTCCAGGAATTTACCAAAGGCCTCTGGGACGAAATTCCCCCTTTCCGGCTGGTGCTCGGCCTCTGCCCGGCCCTGGCCGTTACAAAATCTGCATACCATGGTCTGGGCATGGGTCTAGCCACCACTTTTGTATTGCTGGGCGCCAACCTGCTGGTCTCCCTGCTGCGCAACGTCATCCCGGCCAAGGTCAGGATTGCCTGCTTTATCATCATTATCGCCACCTTCGTCACCATGGTGGAACTGCTATCCCAGGCCTATGCCTATCCGCTCTTTTTGGCTTTGGGGATTTTCATTCCCTTGATCGTGGTCAACTGCATCGTGCTGGGACGGGCCGAGGCCTTCGCCTTTAAAAACGGACCCGTGCGAGCCATGGCCGACGGATTGGGGATCGGCATCGGATTTACCCTGGCCCTGGGCGCTTTAGGAGCGATTCGGGAACTTCTGGGTGCCGGAACTATACTGGGTGGAACACCTTTATCAATGGCCCCCTTCGGCCCCAACTTTGAACCCTTCACCTTCATGGTCGAGGCCCCCGGCGCGTTTGTCGGCCTGGGATTGATGCTGGCCGCAATGAACCTGCTGAGCAACAAATAGGAGGCATGCGTGGGCGACTACATTGTTCTGATCATCAGCTGCATCCTGATCAATAATATCCTCTTGGCCCAGTATCTGGGCAACTGCCCCTTCCTGGGAACCTCCAAAAAGATGGAAACCGCCCTGGGCATGTCCATGGCCGTGGTTTTCGTCCTGGTGCTGGCGGGCGTGATCACCTGGGTCATCAACCGCTTCGTGCTGCAGACCTTGGGGTTGGATTTTCTGCGTACCATCGCCTTCATCCTAGTTATTGCTTCTCTGGTTCAGTTTGTGGAGATGTTCCTCAAAAAGAGTATTCCGGCACTTTACGCCGGCCTGGGAATTTTCCTACCCCTGATTACTACCAACTGCGCCGTCATGGGCGCCTGCCTGCTCAACGTCAAAGAGGAATACAGCTTTCTCGAAGCCCTGGTGGCATCCACGGCCTATGCCGTGGGCTTCGGCCTGGCGCTGATCCTGTTTGCCGGGGTGCGGGAACGGATTCTGTTGGCGCGGGTTCCCAAGCCGCTTCAGGACACCTCCATTGCCCTGGTAACCGCCGGCGTGCTCTCCCTCACCTTCTTTGCCTTCAAAGGTATGGTCTAGTTGCCGGCGGCAGTCGTGTTTTCTGTGTCTCCATTCGTGAGCCCGATCCTTCTTAGCTGTCATTCCCGCCGACCCATGTGTCTTATTAACCCGGCGATAAAATACGCTACCTACGCCATGCCGGACCTGATCCGGGATCCAGAAGTGACGCTGGATTCTGGCGTTCGCCAGAATGACAAGCGTAGGGTATTTAATCGCCGGAACAATAAAATCGATCGGCTCCCTTCCCTGCTTTGCGGGGCGGGTCCGCAACGGACCGCACCCCTGACATCCGTCACCATCATCACCCACCCAAGGAGGTTGTCGTGATATCAGCGATCATTGTGCTCATGGGCATCGGATTTACTTGCGGACTGGTTCTGAGCCTGGCGTCTAAAGTTTTTTACGTCTGGGAAGATCCCCGCATTGCCCAAGTCGAAAGCCATCTGGCGGCCGCCAACTGCGGCGGGTGCGGCTTTGCCGGCTGTTCCGCGGCCGCCGTGGCAGTGGTCAACGGCAAGGCCGGCCCCGGCGTCTGCGTAGTGGCCGGGCCCGAAACCGCGGCCAAAGTCGCCGAAGTGATGGGCATGGATCCCGGGACCTCCGAGCCGCTGATCTCTCTCAACCACTGCCTGGGCGGGGATCGCGCCGAGGATAAGTTCCACTATTCGGGAACCCTCACCTGCGAGGCCATGGATAGCCTCTACGGCGGTAAACGCGTCTGCCGGGTGGGCTGTATCGGCCAGGGGGACTGCATCCGTGCCTGTATGTTCAATGCCCTCGAGATGGGTCCCGAAGGCTATCCCGTGGTAATCGAATCCAAATGCGTGGGCTGCGGTGCCTGCGAGCGCGCCTGCCCCAAGGGGATCATCACCGTGCGAACCATGTCCCAGCGCCTGCTGCACTTCAACCAGTCCGATGATGCTCTGGCGCCCTGCGCCCAGACCTGCCCGGCGGAGATCAACATCTCCCAGTATATCGATCAGATCCGTGACGGGGATTTCGCAGGGGCGGTCAACACCATCCGCGAACGCAACCCCCTGCTGCTCACCTGCGGCCGGGTCTGCCCCCACCCTTGCGAAGATTACTGCCGCCGGGGAATCGAGGATGAACCGGTCTCCATCAATCAGCTCAAGCGCTTTGTGGCCGATTATGAAATGAACTCCGGCGAACGGCTGCCCATTCCCTGTGCCCCGGCGACGGACAAACACGTGGCCGTGGTGGGCGGCGGACCCGCCGGGTTGACCTGCGCCTACTTTCTGCGCCGTTTAGGCCATCAGGTCACGATTTTCGACATGATGCCCAAGCTGGGCGGCATGGTGCGCTACGGCATCCCCGAATACCGCCTGCCCAAAGAGGTCCTGCAGTGGGAGATCGACGGGATTCTCAACCTGGGTATCGACTACAAGGTCAACATGAAGCTGGGCCGGGATTTCACCGTCGAATCCCTAAAGGCGGACGGTTTTGACGCCGTATTTCTGGGAATCGGGGCCTGGCGGGATTACAAACTGGGCGTGGATGGAGAGGATTTCAAGGGCTGTTTTACCGGAATCGATTTTCTCAGCCGCTTCTCCTGCAACCAGCAGGGCGATTGCCCGGATGAAAATATCTCCATCGGCCGCAAATGCGTGGTGATCGGCGGCGGCAACACCGCCATCGACTGCGTGCGCACGCTGGTACGCCTGGGCGCGGAAGAGGTCTCCATCGTCTACCGACGCACCCGCAAAGAGATGCCGGCCAACGAGGTGGAGATTGTGGCCGCCGAGCATGAAGGGGTCAAATTTCACTTCCTGGCCGCGCCGGTGCGCCTCATGGGTGACGAACACCGCCAGGTGACCCATCTGGAGTTCCTCAAAATGGAGCTGGGCGAGCCCGATGCCTCGGGCCGCCGCCGGCCGGTGCCCATCGAGGGCTCCGAGACCCTCCTGGAAACCGACATGGTGATCACCGCCATCGGCCAGGGTCCCGATGTCTCCTTCAGAGAGAAAGAGGACGACTTGGCCAACCTGGAAATTACCCGCTGGCAGAGCATCGACGCCGATCCCGAACTGATGCAGGCCTCCATTCCCCACATCTTCACCGCCGGGGATGCCTACACCGGCGCCTCCCTGGTGGTGGAAGCCATCGGTGGCGGACGGCGCGCGGCCCGGGCGATCCACCTCTTTTTAAACGGCGAAGAGGTCACCCCGGTCCCCAAATCTCTGCAAAAAAAACATATCCCCGAATCGCTGTTCGAAACGGTGGCGGGCATCCAGCCCTCCACACGCACGCCCATGCCGGAAATGGATGTGGCCGAACGCATCAAGAGTTTCGAAGAGGCCGATCTGGTGATCAGCGAGGAGTCGGCCCGCTACGAAGCCAGCCGCTGCCTTCACTGCTGCCGGATCTGCTACGATCCCGATACCGGAGAGGTTGTAGAAAAGAACGCCGCCTAAGAGCTGCGAAGCTGTTATTCGAATCAGACAATTCCTAAAACAACGGCGCGGACTTCCTCTGGAAGCCGCGCCGTTTTATTTGGCGCCCACGCAACCATCTATTGAGAACATCAAATCCCCCCCGGCCCCCCTTTTCCAAAGGGGGGAGAAACCCGCCCATCGGCCCGTCATTCCAAAAGGGGAGAAACGATCCCCACCCACTGCCGATTCGCAAATGGATCGGACCATGCACCGGCACGCAAGAGTTCCCCCCTTTTTTAAAGGGGGGCTGGGGGGATTTTTCCCAGCATCCTACCCTTTAAGCTGTCTTGCATCTTTGGATGGCGGCACGGCCCAGTTCCCCCCTTTTTCAAAGGGGGGCTAGGGGGATTTTTCCCAGCATCCTACCCTTCAAGCTGTCTAGCATCCTTGGACGGCGGCACGGCCCAGTTCCCCCCTTTTTCAGGGGGGCTGGGGGGATTTTCCCAGCATCTACCCTTTAAGCTGTCTTGAATCTTTCGAGGGCGGCACGGCCCAGTTCCCCCTTTTTTAAAGGGGGGCTGGGGGGATTTTTCCCAGCATCCTACCCTTCAAGCTGTCTTGAATCTTTCGAGGGCGGCACGGCCCAGTTCCCCCCTTTTTTAAAGGGGGGCTAGGGGGGATTTTTCCCAGCATCCTACCCTTCAAGCTGTCTAGCCACTACCGTTGCAATCCGTTCCACCACGGCATCCGTCCGCGTCAGCACTTCCCGGCTGTTAAATCGCAGCACCTTGAGCCCCATCTTCGCCAGGGCTGCGTCTCGTTTGCGGTCCTTTTCCGGATAATCTTCGATCCGGTGTTGGAAGCCGTCCACCTCGATCACCAGCCGCGCCTTGGGTGCATAAAAATCGACGATGTATTCACCAAGGGGTTTTTGGCGGTAAAACTGAACCTGCAAAACCTGCTTACCACGCAACCGCGACCAGAGCCTGCGCTCGCCATCGGTCATGTTGCGGCGAAGGTTGCGGGCAAGCTCTTTTAAGCTGGGATTGTAGTGCAACATATGGATATACTGATTAAATCCCCCCCGGCCCCCCTTTTCCAAAGGGGGGAGAAACCCACCCATCGGCCCGTCATTCCAAAAGGATAGAGACGATCCCCACCCACAGCCGATTTGCAAATGGATCGGACCATGCCTCGGCACGCAAGGGTTCCCCCCTTTTCCAAAGGGGGCGGAAACCCCCGCCCATCGGCCCGTCATTCCAAAAGGGAGAGGCTCATCCCCCCGGCCGGATTTCCAACTATACATCAGAGCTGACCCCGCAGGGAGCACGGCCAGTCCCCCCCTTTTTCAAAGGGGGGCTAGGGGGATTAACATCCTACCCTTTAAGCTGTCATTCCTAAAAGGCGATAGGCCATCCCCCCTCAAAGCCTGGATTTCCAGCATCTACCTTCAAGCTGTCAATCTTCGAGCGGCACGGCCCAGTTCCCCCCTTTTCAAAGGGGGGCTAGGGGGATTTTCCCAGCATCCTACCCTTCAAGCTGTCTTCAATCTTAGGGAACAGGCTCAGTCCCCCTTTTTCAAAGGGGGGCTAGGGGGATTTTTCCCAACATCCTACCCTTTAAGCTGTCTTGATCCTTCGAGGGCGGCACGGCCCAGTCCCCCCCTTTTTTCAAAGGGGGGCTAGGGGGGATTTTCCTAACATCCTACCCTTTAAGCTGTCTAGCATCCTTGGACGGCGGTACGGCCCAGTCACCCCCCTTTTCCAAAGGGGGAGAAACCCACCCATCGGCCCGTCATTCCAAAAGGATAGAGACGATCCCCACCCACAGCCGATTTGCAAATGGATCGGACCATGCCTCGGCACGCAAGGGTTCCCCCCTTTTCCAAAGGGGGCGGAAACCCCCGCCCATCGGCCCGTCACTCCAAAAGGGAAAGGCTCATCCCCCCGGCCGGATTTCCAACTATACATCAGAGCTGACCCCGCAGGGAGCACGGCCAGTCCCCCCCTTTTTCAAAGGGGGGCTAGGGGGATTTTCCTAACATCCTACCCTTTAAGCTGTCTAGCATCCTTGGACGGCGGTACGGCCCAGCTCCCCCCTTTATTAAAGGGGGGCTAGGGGGGATTTCCCATACTAAGCCGCTTAAGGTCAATCCTGTCATGCTTGGCATCCTGACGGTGAAGATTCAATTTCCCACCCAAGGCCTGAATCAGCGTCCGCATATCTCCGGGCGGCGGCGCCTTAAAGTATACAAAGCCGCCCCTAACCGGGTGCTCAAAGCCGAGTGCAAAGGCATGCAGCATTTGACGGCCGGGTGTCACCACACCGGCCGGCCATGGAAATGATCGCTGCCGACGGCAGCCATACACCGGATCGCCAATCACCGGATGGCCCACGGCAGCCAGGTGAACCCGTATCTGATGGGTCCGCCCGGTTTCCAATGCAATCCGCAGCAGTGCGGAATCTTTAAACGCCCGCTGAATGCGCCAGCGCGTGCGGGCTAACCTGGAACGGGGCGCGTGGATGGACATCTTTTTGCGTTCCAGGGCATGGCGCCCGATGGGCAGATCAATTACCCCCCATTTCCCACGGGGTATCCCCTGAACCAAGGCCAAGTAAACCTTTTTAACCCGACGGGATTTGAACTGACGTCCTAAATTTGCATGGGCGGCATCGCTTTTGGCTACAACCAGAACACCGGATGTATCCTTGTCCAGCCGGTGCACAATACCGGGCCGCAACTCTCCACCAATACCCGACAAATCCTTACAGTGGTAGAGCAATCCGTTGACCAATGTGCCCGAGGAATGGCCTGGGGCGGGATGGACCACCAGACCAGCGGGCTTGTTCACCACGATCAGATGTCGGTCTTCAAATAGAATATTCAGAGGTATGGGTTCAGGCGTGTATTTGATCGACACGGGTGGAGGGATAAAACCTTGGACTAGGTCATCGATCCGAACTCGGTAGCCGGGCTTGACAGCAGCCTCGTTTATGGTGATCTCAGCGGATTTTACCAGCCGTGCGGCAAGGGACCGGGAACAGTCCTCTATTCGCTGGGCAATCACGGCATCCAGCCGCTGCCCGCTTTCAGAGGCTGCTATGATAAAAACGAATGCTCCCGGCGGGGACATCACACAGGAAGGGTAGGCTAATTGCCTGCCGAGCCCACCGCACTCGGCGCAGGGAAAAGCGACTCAATTTCAGATTGAATCAATTTTTCGGTGGTTTTTTTGGCCGTGGAGAGCTCCTTGACCAACAGAACTTGGGCCGTATCGTACAGCTTGCGCTCGCCAAATGAGAGGTCCTTGGTATGCTTCAGCAGGGATAGATCCCGGTAAACCTCGGCCACATCATAAAGGGATCCGGTTTTTAATTTTTCCATGTATTCTCGGTAGCGCCGATTCCAGGTCTGACTTTCGGAAGCAGCCATCTTAGGATCGGTATTTTTCATCACCGCATATACCTTTGGAATTTCATCCTCGTCGATGATATCACGCAGCCCGACGGAGGCTACATTCCAGGTGGGGATCATTATCACCATGCCGTTCTCGAGGATTTTCATAATGTAAAAATCGTGAGTCTCCCCATTGACCACCCGGCTCTCAATGGCCTCAATCCGCCCCACACCGTGGGCCGGATAAACCGCCAAATCACCAATTTCAAACTTTTTAATCTCTCCCGATTCAATATTTTCCTGACTCATGACCTCTATTACCGCCTTTAATTCGCCGGATTGAAAAATTCATCTTCCAGCAGTAAGGATTTTAAACCACAATATATTGAATTATTTTTATATCACAGCCACGAAAAACAATCAATCCCTGGAAATTCGCTCAACCAACGGCAGCCAACCCCACAGCGGCCGCTGACCCAGTAGCGCAAACCAAAGCCGTCCCATTCCAATATTTACACGTCCTGCCCGCCAGTGACATGCAGGTCATAAAAAACGGCCACCCTCCATAGAGAATGGCCGTTCGAAAGCTGTTGAATTTACCGACTTAAAATACTTTACATACTTACCATCTCCGGATCGCACTAAACATCAGGATTCCAATCAAGAGAAAACAGTGAACTATTTAACTTCAATGAATTTCTTTATTTTCTCGAAGACACCCTCTCCGATTCCCGAAACCTCTTTTATCTGATCTATGTTTTCGAATTTACCCCCAAGTGTCTTCCGAAATTCGAGAATATCTTTGGCTCGTTTTTCACCAATCCCGGGCAGGGTCATCAGAGTTTCCAAATCGGCGCTGTTGATATTGATGGGTTCAGTGGGAAGCTTGTCCATGACATCCTTGGCTTTGGATGCGGATGATGCAAAGGTTGTGTCGGCGACGCCCGCAACCAGTGCCATCACCAAAATTGCCAGAGTGAAAACGGATAGTAATTTGAATTTTTTCATGATCAATACTCCTTTCCCAAAAAATTAATAAGAAATTATTGAACTGTATTTTAATTTTTGTAGAAATATATTTGAAAGTCAAGAAAAAATTTAATAGAATTAATTATTAATAACTCATAATTACTCAATATCACGATACTTGCCGCTAATCTGGAAATTGACCCCAAACCAAAACCGCTTGCCCTAAGGTTGTAGCTTGCTGGACAACCAATGTGCTATCGCGACAGTAAATTATTCTCTGTCATGCCGGATCCCCAATCGAGTGGAGGACAGGCTTGATCCGGTATCCAGATTACAGTAAGAGACTCGATGGATTCCTGCCTTCATGGGAATGACCAAGTTTTTGATTGGATCTAATGCTTTCAGGATGTTATGCGAATTTTTGTTTCTCAAACCCACCAATATGCAAGGGCAATGTCAGTTTCGTAACTACCTGAAATTAATTATTTTTCTATCAGGACCGCTTGTACGCCTGAGTTCGGGACCACAAATGTAATTACCATTCAGGAAAAAAATGAATCCCACACAAATTCACAACCGTTTCAGAGAATATAAAAACCTCCAAACCATTTTAGGGCAACCTCTGCCGGACATCATCGAAATCGCCTATTTCATTGAAGACAACTTTGGGCTTCTTCTGACAGACGATGAAATTATTCCGGAAAGTATCGGCGATCTGCAAACCGCGGAAGGATTCGTCTTGCAAAAACTAAAGGAGTCTTAACGTGTGCGGAATCTGCGGAATCCTAAAGCCAAAGGGCGGCCAGCCCCCTGACGTGGAACATTTAAAACGTATGATGACCCTCATACGCCATCGCGGGCCCGACAGCAGCGGATACTATCGCGACCCTTTTATGGCCCTGGGCCACCTGCGCCTCTCCATCATCGATCTGGCCACCGGTGATCAGCCCCTGAGCAACGAAGAGGGCACCCTCTGGATTGTTTTCAATGGCGAGATCTTCAACTATCTGGAGCTGCGCCAGGAACTCATTGAGCATGGCCATCGATTCCGCACCCAAAGCGACACCGAGGTGATCGTCCATGCCTACGAACAGTGGGGCCGCGACTGTTTTGCCCGTTTCAACGGCCAGTGGGCCCTGGCACTGTGGGATACCCGCCAAAATCAATTGCTGCTCTGCCGGGACCGGATCGGCATCCGGCCTCTCTATTACACCCAGACCGGGCACACCTTCTTGTTCGCCTCGGAGATCAAAAGCTTGTTGGCCTATCCGGGAATCTCCCGCCAGTTCGATCCGGCCGGGCTGGCGGAAACCTTTACCTTCTGGAGCCCTATTGCCCCCCGGACCGCGTTCAAGGGCATCCGCGAACTGGAGCCCGGACATATCGGCATTTTCCACAATCAGCGCTTCACCACGAAAGACTACTGGAAACTGGCCTACCCGGCCGCCGGAAGCGAAGAGATCCAGGACGACACCGAGGCGGCCGAGCGCCTGCGCGAAACCTTGATCCAGGCCGCAAAGCTGCGTTTTGAGCGCAGCGATGTACCTGTGGGCGCCTATCTGTCCGGCGGCATCGACTCCTCCATTACCGCTGCCATCATCAGCCGCTACACCGATGCGCCCCTGAAAACTTTCTCCATCCGCTTTGAGGATTCGGAATTCGACGAAGGCGGTTATCAGCAGGCCATGATTGACCGCCTGGGCACGGATCATCGCGATATCGTTGCGACCCACCAGGATATCGGCAACATCTTCCCGGATGTGGTCTGGCACGGGGAGCGCCCCCTGCTGCGTACCGCGCCGGCCCCCATGTTTCTGCTCTCCAGGCTGGTTCGCGACTCCAATTTCAAAGTCGTGGTGACCGGCGAAGGCGCCGATGAGATCCTTGGCGGGTATGATATTTTCCGCGAAGCCAAAGTGCGCCAATTTTTGGCCCGCAACCCGGCCTCCGCCAAAAGAGCCGAAATATTGCCCAAGCTCTATCCCTGGATGGCGCGCTCACCGGACCAGGCCCCGGCTTTCGCCAAATCCTTTTTCACCCGAGATTTGAATCCTTCCGATCCCGGCTTTTCCCATTCCCCCCGCTGGCAAACCACCCTGGGGGTGCAGCTGATATGCTCCGCCGAGCTCCGCCGGGCCTTTGCCGACCAGGATCCCATCCCCAATTTAACCGGTCGCCTGCCGGCGGAACACCATCAATGGGATCTGCTCTGCCGGGCGCAATGGCTGGAAATTGTCTCTCTGCTATCCCCCTATATCCTCTCCGCCCAGGGCGACCGAATGCTCATGGCCAACTCCGTGGAGGGCCGCTTTCCCTTTATCGACCCCAACGTCATCCATCTGGCCAACGCCCTGCCCGCCCGCTACAAGCTTTTTGGGCTCAACGAGAAACATCTGCTGAAACTGGCCTTCAAGGATCTGATTCCCCAACCCATCCTCAACCGTCCCAAAAAACCCTACCGCGCCCCAGACGCCGCCAGCTTTTTCTCAGGGCCAAAGCTCGACTGGTTTGAACATCTCACCAGCGAAACCCAGATCCAAAATGCCGGCCTGTTCAACCCCAAAGCAGTCGCCACCTTAATCGGCAAGTGCCGCCGAAACCAGGGCCGGCAAATGAGCAACAGCGACAACATGCGCCTGGTGGCCATCGCCTCCGGCCAGCTCCTGCACCAACACTTTATCGACGACGCCCCCGGCCGCCTGATTGCCCCATCCACCCTCAAAGTGGATAAGGTCCTCGATTTGATTTCGGCCGCTGATTAGGCGACCCCAAATCATTTTCGTGGCCAATTTTAAAGCTTGTCTGTGGCCGTCCATGTGTGTCCGCGGCAAATTTAAAAAACCATTGCGAACTTAGCGTCTCAAGCGAAGCGGGCGGTTAAAATCGCGTGTCTATCAGACATGACAACGGCACAATTCAACAATGCCGGAATGGCTGCTGATCTGCTCCGCCGAGTTGCCTCAAGCCTTTGCCAACTGTCATGCCATCCCAAATATGACTGACCGCCTGCCGGCGGAACACCATCAATGGGATCCGCTCTGCCGGGCGCAATGGCTGGAAATTGTCTCCCTGCTACCCCCTATATTCACTACGCCCAGGGCGACCGCACGGTCATGGCCAACTCCGTGGGGGGCCGCTTTCCCTTCATCGACCCCAACGTCATCCACCTGGCCAATGCCCTGCCCGCCCGCTCCAAACTTTGCGGCGGATTGTGTATACCGAACAACAATCGTCTGGTCCAACTTAACATTGACATGTAACGCCATAATTGTTATCCATATTTATCATACTTTAAAAAGGCATTAAATATGAATACTCAAAAAGTAGCCATTACAATACCCAAAAATATAATCATCATGATCGACAAAATAAGCCAGTCAAGGGGAATCTCCCGCAGCAAACTAATCGCCTCGATGCTTGAACAGAAACTGGCAGATGAAAAAGCCGTCTATCTGAAGAATGCATATGACGCTGTTTTCGATGATGATTCCATTAGAGAAGAACAAAGATCAACGGCGCTTTGGTTTGAAAAAACCGGCAGCGATGGCGGCCAGGAATGGTAATCAGGAGGGGGTCGATATACTGGGTTGACTTCTCACCGGGTAAAGGTTCGGAGCCTATGGGAAAGCGGCCGGGGTTGGTCATTCAAAATGATGCAATCAATGACAGCAAAATCAGCACCGTCGTAATGCTCGCAATCACCTCAACCCTCAGATATGGAGACCTTCCCGGCAATATCACGTTGCGTAAAGGCGAAGCCAATTTACCGAAACGGTGTGTCATAAACGTATCCCAAATAAAATCTGTTGATAAGAACAGCATTAGAGAAAAAATCGGCACTCTATCCAAGAATAAAATTACAGCCGTCGAAAATGGAATTCGTTTAATATTAGATTTTTAATGCCGGAGCCGTAGGCAAAATTCACCTTCTGACTTCTGTTTATTGTTTTCCGGTGATCTATCAGCTTTTATCTTTACAGTTTCAGCTTTTTCCAACCCACCGCCAACAACTTTCCTAATGAAGTCCCGGTTCTCGATATAAACTGGACGGTGAATTCTTGTCTTTCAGCCGAAGGCCAAACATACTCCATCTTATCCGTGTCAGTCCGTGTGAATCGGTGTAAGAAAAAAGGTAGGAGGTTGAAGGTTGGAGGCCGAAGGCTGCTAAAAAACTCGTCCGTGTCCTTCTGTGTGTGTCCGTGGCCAATAAAATCCGTTGCTAAATCGCCTCAGACAGCCGTTTCAACGAAAACACTCCATCAAGCCCCTTCACCAATTTCAGTTTCTTTTCATGCCTACACTGAAATAGATGCTTGAACTGCGGGTAAGTTCTTGATACGAACTCCCGCGATCCGATAATCCCGGAATCCGTAAAATAGCGTGTTCGATCTAAAAATCGATCTAACCGACTGATCTCGAATATCCTTTTTCGATCCTTAGTTACAATTTTTACACCTGTTTTCATGATGCCTTGACATCAATTGAATCGATGCCTATGATGACGGTTATGCGAACGACAATTATAATAGACGATGATGTCCTGGAACACGCTCGGGCTCTATCGGCAAAACTGCGTACGCCATTTAAAACAATAATCAATGAAGCCCTGCGATCAGGCTTGGAACATGTGGCGCGACCTGCCAAGCAAAAGCCCTACAAAACCAGTCCACACGCGATGGGGTTAAAATCTGGGCGCAACTTGGACAATATCCAAGAACTGCTGTCTCAAATTGAAAGTGAGGATGCGCGTTGATTCTTGTTGATGCCAACATCCTGCTGTACGCGGAAGACTCACTATCGAATTTTCATTTGCAGGCTTGCAAATGGTGGGATGGTCTGCTTTCCGGCAGCCGGCCTGTTTGCCTATGCTGGACTGTGCTGTCCGCATTCATCCGGATCGGGACAAATCAACGGGTGTTCGATAATCCGTTGTCCCTTGAACAAGCCCTGGCCCGCGTACAAAGCTGGCTTGATCAGCCATGTACAAGAATCATCCGGCCCACAGAGAATCATTGGGCTACATTTCAGCAGATGCTCAACGGCGGCCAAGCCGTCGCCAACCTAGTTACGGACGCGCATATCGCGGCTCTTGCCTTGGAGCATGGTTGCACAATAGCTTCCACAGACGCTGATTTCGCCCGTTTTCCAAAGCTAAAATGGATCAACCCTCTAAACCGTGCTGGCTGACCAGAACCCACTCATTTTTAGATACGATAACACCCCACATTTTCCCAAATTGCGCAGCTACCCGAACCATAAGCACCTGCCAGAAAAGGTTATTGAGTCCGAGGCGCCTAACATCTTGGATGTGATAGAAGAAGCCATTTTACTATCAGATACTCAATTCTGAGTCCTCACACAGGGCAGCTGTGGGCTGACAAAAAGCTTAGTCAGTGTTCGTCTGAGTGTGTCCATGGCAAAAAATTTTCTTAGCGATCTCCGCGCCTCGAGCGCAGCGGACGGTGTATATTTCTTGACAAAGCGGTTATACAAATATATTTTTAAGGTAAATCCGCATAGTATTGGAGACCAGCATGAATGATAAAGCAACAACTCCCCGAAAGATGAAGGTTTATCCAAAGGGCCAAGTGATTATCCCCGTCGAACTGCGACGAAAGTATAATATCAATATTGGTGATCGGATTGAATTTTTTATAATGCGCGACGGTATTCTAATTAAACCATCAAGGGATAAAGCAGCTGATCGCTCATTGACGGATAAACTCTATGGGATGTTCAGTGGATATGCCCGAGGTAAAGCAACACCAAATAGAAAGGCTATCAATGACGCCACGGAATCGGGGTTTGTTGAGGGATGGTTAAATGATAGCACTTCTTGATACCAATGTTCTTGTCCGATTCCTTACTATCGATAAAAACAAAAAATTCAAGGGTGTATTTCAATTTTTTCATGATATCGAAAAAGGAAAGGTTGTTGCTGAACTGAAGCTAATCGTGCTTTTCCAAACCATATTTGTTCTGAAAAGCTATTATAAAGTACCTAAAAACGAGATCGCCGAAGCAATCCAGGATATATTGAAATTAAAGGGTTTAAGGATAAAAGAAAAAAAAGTTGTACAAAGGGCGATTGAGATCTGGAATTTGAATAATATCGAGATCGTAGACGCCTATTTGATTAGCTGTCTGGAAAAGGATTCCAATAGTGCCCTTTACAGCTACGATAAAGATTTCGACAAATTTGGTATCAATCGAGTAGAGCCGTAATTTGCATGGTTGTAATATACGTTTACGAAATGATTTGAAATTATATCAAAACCGAAATCCAAGCTTAATAGATCTTTATACTAAAAAAAATTCTCAGCGCCCTCCGCGCCTCGAGCGAAGCGGGCGGTAAAACAGGGTTTTGATTAGTTCAATTAGCTGGTCTTTATACACTAAATGCCCTCAGCCTTTCAGCCTAACCAACTTGTTTCAACGTCTGTGTTTGTTCGAGTGGGGCGGTGGCGATTATAAAACCCTGTGCTTTTCATTATCAATCCTTGCCCTCTTGAACCCTAACTTGCTAATATTAAATTGGATTATACCACTTGATAAATATGGTGCAGGCAGGATCGCGATGGATAGAAAATTTTCAGAATATTTAGAGGTGCCGCTTGACCAGTGGACATTCGAATATCGTGTCCATGCGACCCAACGTATGTTCAGGCGATCCATTGAAATAGAAGACGTAAAGCACGTGCTTGCGAATGGAACAATCATTGAGGAGTACCAGACGGATTTTCCATTTCCTAGTGTGCTGATAAACAAACGGTGTGGCCGAAGGCAATAGAACATTGCATGCAGTCGTTGGCATTGATACCAATTCTTACCGATTATATCTAATCACTGTATATGATCCTGATCCTGAAAAATGGTCACAAAATTACAGTAAAAGGATTTTATCATGAAATGTGTAATTTGTCGAAATGGTAATACAATTGAGGGACTTATCACGGTAGTTCTTGAGAGAGGGTCATCAACTCTCATATTTAAGAATGTTCCTGCCAAAGTCTGTGAGAACTGTGGAGAAGAATACCTGTCCGAAAAAACAAACCGAGAGCTATTGAAAAAAGCCAAGGAAGCAGTAGATAGAGGGGTAGATTTAGAACTGTTACGATTTGCAGCGTAGTCGGTGTCAGAGGGAATACAAACAGGCACAATAATTGGAGTGTTGAAAATACATCATTAGATTTTAATTTATTGCCTATCTTATTCACCGATTTTCGCGTAGCGCGTTTCTTTAACATCACATCCATATAGAATTATCACAATAGCCCGCAACCCTTATTATTGCTACCTCTCAGAATAAATGACTCCGAGGATCTCAGCCGCAGTGTAATGTGGACGCGGATTATTTCAAACTCCATGCGTATCGGGAACGGAGATTTCTGGTCATCGTCGAAATGGTGGTGGAGACCGCGTTTTGCACTTTGGTTCGGTTCCGGTGCCCAGGCTGCGGCAAGACCGTCACCAATTACCCTGATTTTGCCATCCCTCACAAACGCTACACCCGACAGACAATCATGGGCTTTGCCGACGCTTATGGGAGCACTGAAAACACCAGCTACCAGAACGTTGTGGTCAACTGTGGCACAATACCCGGATATGCCCATGGTGATCGCACATTGGCTCCGTCCACCGTTCATCGGTGGATCACCGGTCTTTCAGGCTTCACCCACACCTGCGAATCGCCCCCGCTTCATACAGTTCGGCGTTCTTTTGCTTTTACCCGATCAGGCTATCAGCCATGAGCGAACAGTTATAAGGTCCGTGTCCGTCTGTGTGGGTCCGTGGCTAAATGCTCTTATCCGGATACAGCCATACCGCTTGTTTTTCAATCATATCGGCAAATCGACCGCCTTTTTTCCGCATATTCTGCCACTCTTTCGTCGTATAAATAAGGATATCGGTCGGTACAGGCAGCGAATCAAAATCCCAGGCAATCGGTCTTTTTTCAAAAGGAACTAAGGATTCTTTTATAATAACAATAAGGTCGAGGTCGCTTCCGACGCCCCAATTATCTTTGGCTAACGATCCGAAATACCCCAGCTTGATTATTTCTGGATGTGTTTCCACTTTCTTTTTAAGCCATTGCCGAAGTGCTTTCTTAACCTCGTCACGACGCGGCCATTTGAGCACCGGCGAATTCAATGATCTCACTGGCATATTTAATCCCATCCGCGCTTTGCAAAGGTCCGTAATGCTCGAATGGTGCTCCCTCGGGATGGCCATTGGCATATCTGGTCGGAATATAAAAGGCATCGAGCACTTTTGCTTTGTCAATCAACTCTTCGGGAACCGCTATGGGCAGCTCTTTAAGTAAACGCGCGACAATGTGTCCCCAAGCCTCTTGTAAAAGGTTTAGATGGAGGGCCTTAACTGCCTTTTCGGCAGCCTGTTGGGCGGCGAAACAGGCCCATTCGTGACGCTCCTCCGCCCTGGAAGATTTGGCTTGTTCCAAATCTCTTTTGGCCTGCTGGAACCAGTCTATAGCCCTATCCGGCATTTGCGACATCCGATAATGAAATAAGTCGATCATCCACAGCAAATCATATAAAAAAATATTTCACATTTTCTTGGGTGTCAATCATTTTGTATAAAGTACCTGTTCCTAAATTCTAAATTCCTTGACCACAACTCAACTACCTGTTATTATATAGTTTATACATCAGCCGATTAATGATATAGAGTTTTAAAATGATACAAAAAGTCGTACATATTAAAAAATTATACCAAACTGATTCCATCAAGGAAGATCTCAACTTCTGGATCAAGAAAACACCCGAAGAGCGAATATCCACAGTAGAATTCCTCAGAAGGCAGGCCCATGGAGATTCAGCAAGACTTCAAAGAATTGTTCGAATTGTTCAACACTCATCATGTTGAATATGTCATTGTGGGCGGCTACGCACTGGCCTTTCATGGAGCCCCTCGGTATACTGGCGATATCGACATCTTTGTCAAACCTGAACAGGAAAACGCACGGAACATAATCACGGCGCTCAATGCTTTCGGCTTTGGCGATGTCGGCTTAACTGCTGATGATTTCACAGCAAAGAATAAAGTAATCCAACTGGGTGCGCCCCCTGTTAGGGTGGATATTATAACCTCGATCACCGGAATTACTTGGGATCAGGCAAATTCGGGCCGGGTCGAAGGAAGGTATGGCGAATTGAAAGTTTGGTATATCGGAAGGAAGCAATTTATCGCAAACAAAAAAGCTACGGGCAGAATGAAAGATCTGGCAGATGTGGAAGCCTTGGGAGAGGAATGATTGAAAAGACAACAGGTTCTAAGACCGGAAAATTAAATTTATCGACTATCAACAAAAACTGCCCGTGTTCGTCTGTGTGAGTCCGTGGCGAATTGAAAAACCACCTCATTATTTAAGCCTGGTTGAATTTGTTCAGCGCAGCTGATTATTTTTGCGCTCTATCCGTGTCCAATTTGAACGCTCTCCAGCCGAAGGCTGCTAAAAAAACTTGTCCGTGTCAGTCTGTGTGGGTCCGTGGCTAAAAAAATCAGAGGCTAAATCATTTCAGAAAGCCGTTTCAACGAAAACAACCCATCCAAACCCTTCACCGGCTTCGGCTTCTTCTCATGCTTGGATTGAAATAGATGCTTGAACTGCTGGTAGGTCCCTGAAACAAACTCCCGCGATCCAATGATCCCGGAATCCGTAAAATACCGAGTCCGGTATAAAAAACGGTCTGTTCGGCTGATCTCGAAATTCCTTTTTCGTTCCTCGATTACGATTTTTGCATCGTATTTTTTTAGCATATGGTTTATCCGAAGGCTGAATCTCACCCGCCTCGTATACATATTTCCGATACCGCCGCACCCGTTCACGTATACTTGATACATTGAATTCCTGTAAGCCGAAATCCGTTGAAAGAAAGCCTCCTTTATTCTTGGTCTGGATATGATATCCCAATGAATTCCAACGGTAATCTTCCGGTTTTGCCACAATCCCGGCCCTCACCGGATTAAGATCAATGTATGCCAGACAGTTGATCAGCGTCTCCCCATGTTCCACGATTACGCTTTTAAAGCGGTCCCCCCAGAAATACCCTTTCTGGCCGTGACGCTTGTTGTAAAACCGCGTAAAATTGACTTTGATTTCGCGGACAAATTCAGCGGGATTGAAAATAGTTCACGCTTGATCTGGGGTTAACACCGTTGATTGCACTTCTCATCTGGCGGTCATGGAACGCTGCATGCGTCGCCATTTGGAACTGACGCAAAGTGAGATCAGCGGCGGGAAGAACCGTCCAACCAAACGGCCGACCTCTTTTATGATGACGATGAAGTTTTTGAGCCTCCTGGTGGCAAGATCGGGTAAGCGAAGGCAATTGGTCAGGCCACTGAAGCCTGTTCAGCTGGAATTTCTAAGGGCACTGGACGTCAATCCGGTAGTGTTTGTCAAGCCGTAGAGAAAAGAGAGAAGAATTAATTCCATGAAAAACCTTCCACAGGGGTGTCGAAAGTGCGTTATAACATACTTTCCGCACCCCATATATTGAAAACGAATAATTAATTAATCAACATGTTGTGTCGTTATCGTTTTTGGCCTGATTTCTTGCTTGAGACAAGAGATTAATATTATCAAGACAACAAATCTTGCAGAATATAATTCGCTATACCGCTTATTTTTAAAAACATTATTTATCAATAAGCTATGACCGCAAATAACGGTTGGATTGTCATAACTACCTGTTGTTAAACCCTTTGCAGCTATCGATCCACATTTGATCAAGTATGCGTTTTCAATGAACATCGCTGAATCCAGTCTATTTTGCCAATATTATGGGAATATTCAATCAAAAAGGGGTTGTTTCGTGTCTGAATACCTGATAGAGTATGTGCAATATCAACCTAAAGCGCATACTTTATCAGGCATGGCCAGCTGATGAATGGTGCCGATGCCCCCATGGGCCGTGCCCTGGTGGCGTCCGTCAATGTCGTAGCAAATGTTCTGCCGGCCATCATCGGTTTTTCTTGATGAGACCAATTTCTTTTCTGCAGACGTTTAGCGATTTTTTTCTTGCGTTTTGCCAGCTTTTTGGTGAATACTTCCTTCACTCGAAATCTCCCTTTTGTATCAGGTGTTTTTGTTTTCCAAACTTATAATACACTGATTTTAAGGGGATTTCGAGTTTTTTCTTGTGGTAATTGAAAATAGTTCACGCTTGATCTGGGTCTAAGGTATATTATGGCACATCGCTACTGGATAACAAAGATCCTTGTATTATTAGGAATACTTGGCGCAGCAACTGGAGGAGGTTCGTCTGGTTCCGGTTCTGCATTTTCTATAATGGTTCCTTCATAGTTCAAATAACGATTTGGGCCAGCTAAAACAACATCTGTTGAAGTACTGTTAACGAATGTTGGGTTTCGCATCGTAACATTATGTTCACCACTGGCTAAATACTCGAGATTTATGCCAATAGGATTGTATAGAGGCCCTTCACTTCTCACAATGGTATTGTCGTGCCACATGTCACCTGTCCAGTGTTGGGGCTGCCCCTCGAATTGCACTACATGCCTATTGGACACGAAAGTATTGTCGTAAACTTCCACCTGATGGCTCCTTGTTACACCGGAAAAGGTGCCTGCAACACACTCCAATCCAGTCCCATCCCCTAAAGCTTTAAAAAGATTGCTGTAAATTTTAACATCGATACAATTGGCTGATGAGCCTGAAGAATTAAGAGTGTACCAGATGCCCCAAGCATGGTTTGCTTCATATCCATCAGCTGAATCGGAATTGACAGTTACTTGATCTGTCAAAATATAAAGATAACGCTGGCTTCCTCTTACGCGGATACCTTGTATAGGTGTCCCACCGACAGGTTCAATTGAAGAACCCCCATCGATGTTGATGACATTTTCGAAAACCCTATGAGCATTGGTGCCTGTAGAGGCGTTAGGAGAATCAAGCATAATCCCTTCCGAGCCATCACCAATGATTTCATTGTTATAAATATCAACAGCATGTGGGTGATAGAGACCGATTGCCATCGGATTTTCATATCGGGCCATATCGATATCGATAACATTGTGGTGAATTGAAGAACCATCCGAAGCGCCATTTATTGTTCCCGGATATACGCCTGATATTCCGAGTTGGGGATCTGTTAAACAGATCGTTGTGTATTTCAAATTGACAATGAGGCCGGTACATTTGTATGGGCGCCTGGAATCATAGCTATGTCGGCTTGTGAGATGGGTACCAGTATGATTGATAACATTGTTTCGGATTATTATTTTGCGTGATTAATTCAGGGTAGCTTTCGTTATCCCCACCAAAAACTTTTATACCAAAAGTGTCATATCCGTGTATATTAATAGTTAAATTCTCGATAGTGAGTCCGTCGGGATAGCGGCGGGCAGCAATAGCATGGTCATCAGACCCTCTATCGGTACTTCTTGAAACGTTGGCACTCTGGGATATTGTACCGTAGCCATTGCTGCTTGTAACCGTAACATTATCAGCTACTATATCAATACCAGATGCCCCGCCGGATCCACTGGTATGAAAAGTGATACTGTGGCCGTTGAGGTCAAAAATAATGCCGTCGGCTTCAATTTGAAAAGGTGTACCACTGTATGAAACATCATTTATCAATTCGTATCGTTCGCCAGGAATGTTCATATTCATAGGGGAAGATACTTGTGTTAGCGCCAGAGAATTTACGGTAAAAGCAGATATTAAAATAATTGCAATTATCAATGAATTTAATGGGTTTTTCATTTCTTTCCTCTTCCTTTAGTACTGTTTGCATTTGATTTCATGGAACTATGACTTTCTAAACTCGAAATACCAACCTATCTTAAGCAAAATATATGCCAAAAACAGAAAACACCAGCTATATGCTAATTAACGTAACCATAACAGGTGTTTTTTGTCGAGTAGACCGAGGACTCTCATGGCTACAGGCTGTAGTTTGTTTTCTCCCCTTTCCCTTCCTTTGATTTCATGGAACTATGACTTTCTTAAATCTTGAAATACCAACCTAATCTTAAGCAAAATATATGCCAAAAGCAGAAAACACCAGCTACATTCTAATCAGTGTCCGTCTGGGCTGATGAAAATCGACATAATTCGTGTAAAAGTATCTGATCCCGTTTTTGTTCCGCTCTGGCATTACCGACCGATAACTTACTGAAAAAATAAGGTTTATCGAAGCGTTTAGTGCCTGTGGAACAAAAAGGGGATTATAAAATTATTTTCGAGAATAACTGATTTTCACCAGCCGAGGGTCATGTCAATCATCAAGTGTCGGATAAAGCCTTCTCAATTTTATTCTTGCATCTTTGGTATTAAACTGCCAGTTCACCTTGGCACCCTAATTGTTTCTATAATCCAGCCAGGCCGATGACTCGTTTGTAACAACCCTGATGTCATCGATTCGCCGATTAAGGCACTGGCTGATGAGCACGTTCAAGTCTATCTCAGCCATATTAAGCCAACTGCCGTGTTTGGGAGGTAGACAAACTCAAACCTGTCCCTCAGTGCCTTTGCCGGAGCCGGAGGAAATGTTTCATACAAAGAGCCGGGCCCATGGGTGTTCAGATTGTCCATTACAAGCGTTATTTTCTCAGCTTCTTCGTAAGGGTGCAAACCCATATTGTGGCACAATAGCGCAACTTAAATACGTATAATTTTATTGTAGAGTAGGAGTCAGGCTTCGCTATTAAGCTTATCCTGCCCCCCCTCGTCGATTCCGGACAGAGGTTTTCCCTCATCCGGCTCTGTTTTGTTTCTTCACAATGTACCCTTCACAGGGCCAGTCAATAAGGTGCAACGAAAAGCTCCAAACCATTTTTCCTTAGAATTTTCAACGCATCTGGTGCCAGACACTTGCTGCGCCTCTGACTGAGCCGTTGGGACCATCGATAAAACCTGGCGACAATAAACCAATCCATCTTGAAAAATACCCGTTTCGGATACCCGCACTGGGAAAAATAATTCTTCCAACCGCGGATTACGGGATTCACCGTCTTTATCAGCTCCTCCAAACTCCTTGAGGTTCGATGTTCGACAATGTCGCGAATCGTATCTTTCAATTTCTTTTGACTCTTTTTGCTGGGCTGTAGTTTCAAATACCAATTGCCCTTTCTCAAGAGGCAGGGCACGATTTTGAAATTGAAGCCCAAAAAGTCAAATTCCGCCCGATGCTCGCGCATATCTACCACGTGGGTCTTGGTCTCATTGACCGTTAGACCCTCAGATTTCAGCTTATCTCTGATCCACTGAAGCTGAACATCCACC
>CAVQMW010000002.1:0-225424 GCA_963713755.1 uncultured delta proteobacterium
CCCGGTAACATCCCATAATTGCTTGACATAATCAAGGGTTCTCATTAATAAATCAGCGTTGGCATGTTGAGAACCAAAGATTCTTTCTACACTCAATTTCGGAGTATTCGGTGACCCTGACCAAGGCGCGAATTGTCGAGGACATCCAGAACGATTTGGAATTGAAGGCCAGCTACTCCCAACAAATTGTCGAAACCCTCCTTGAAATCATCAAATCCACTCTGGAATCCGGTGAAGATATCCTGATCTCCGGCTTCGGCAAATTCTGTGTCAAAAAAAAGCGTGCCCGCAAAGGCCGCAACCCGGCCACAGGCGAGGATATGATCCTCGAAGGTCGCCGGGTGGTGACATTCAATTGTTCAGGGAAATTAAGGGTAATGATCAACGAACAAGGAAAACCGTAAAGCCCAGGGATGTACCTCTTACTGTTGTCGAACCCATCAATCACATAGATCCAAAGGAGAAGTCGTATGGCTTCCAAAAAAATGTCACCTTCGACGCCATGGTCAAATTTTTCATACAAAACTACAACATCCCCACCCGCAAGGATCTGGACAAGATAGTCACCCGCCTGGATCGGATTGAAAAAACGGTCCAGACCATGAATCGGGCCCAGACCTCCCGGGTACCGGTGGGACGAAGGCCGCCCGGTCAATCCAGAATGGCCGCATCGGATACGGTTTTGGATGTGATCCGTGAGTACAAAGAGGGGGTCGGGTTCGCTGAGATTCAAAACCAGACCGGTTTTGATGATAAAAAAATCCGGAACATTATTTTCCGCTTGGACAAACTTGGTAAAATCGAGCGCATCAGCCGCGGGATTTACCTTGCCCCTTAGCGATCAGGGGAGTTTCAATGGCTG
Source organism: uncultured delta proteobacterium (assembly GCA_963713755.1). Lineage (GTDB taxonomy): Bacteria > Desulfobacterota > Desulfobacteria > Desulfobacterales > CAVQMW01 > CAVQMW01. Next base: position 863 of record CAVQMW010000002.1, read on the forward strand.
CCTATGATATCGTCGCCATAAACTACCTTCTTATTTTCATTGCCGACCCCAATGCAGGCCAGCCCGTCACCCATGATACCCATCAAGTAATTGATGATCTGAATCGTCGAATACCCGGGGGAATTGGCCGACGGAATGTGTATTATCGGAGTACGCAAGGACATTACCAGAGGTTGTTGGTTGAAAACGGCATCTTTAGCGGGTTTACATCCTGCGGTTCCAGCCAAAATGATTTCCTGGACAAAATAGCCGATGGCCAGACCCATCTGATGAATCCCGCATCGGTCCAAAGGGCAATGGATTTATTAAATTCGCTTCTCACGGAGGACGAGAAACGCGAAATCGCTCAGATCCCAAAGGAAGATTTAATCACGTATCACTTCAGTTTAGGCCGATGGATCCGTAACAGCTTTAATCTGTGGGCCGAGGACTCAAAGCTACTTGAAGCGCTCGGATCGGTTCACCCGGATGATGCCTCCGGGATTCTGATCGAGCGATACTGGCGATCTCTTCAACCACCAAACGATCGCTGAACAGATTCCCACTGCTACCAAAAACCGCCCCCATAACAAGATATGGATAAAAAGGAAAATTCAGATGAATGATAGCGACACTATATTCTTTGAATCCAATGCCGCCGCCCAGTCATTGAAGAATCGTTGGACCCGGCTGGCAAGCACCTATGGCTGCATGATGGTCACCCTGTCCAAAGATGTGCTGACCATAAAGCCCCACTGGTTCGCCATATGGATGATCAGCGCACTTGGCCTGGATCTGAATCACGAAATACCCATTGCCCAGATTAAAGGTGTGACCCAGACGGGGACGTGGTTTGGTTACGGTATGGTTGAAATTGATTTCATGGCAGATGCAAACGAAAGCAGAACACTCTTGCTGTACCTGAAGAAAGATAGCGATTTCATTGAAGCGGTAAATTCATTGATAACCGAGTAAGTCCAGTGGATTGTCTCGGTTCTGGAGGAACTTCATGATCGGCGCCATCGCCGGCGATATCATCGGGTCGGTATATGAAGCCCGTCCCATCAAAACCAAAGCGTTCCCCCTGTTTCATCCCTACAGCCGATTTACCGATGATTCGGTGCTCACCATTGCCGTGGCCCAGGCGATCCTGGAAAACAGAGACTATCGTACAACCCTATGGGAAATGGGCCGCAAACACCCCCACGCCGGCTATGGGGGATCTTTTATCCGTTGGTTGAATACCAATGACCCCGAGCCTTACAACAGCTGGGGCAACGGCTCGGCCATGCGGGTCAGTCCGGTGGGGTTTGCCTTTGACACGATTAAAACCGTGCTCGCTGAAGCCGCCCGTACCGCCAAAATTTCCCACAACCATCCCGAAGGAATCAAAGGCGCCCAGGCCACCGCCCTGGCGGTGTATCTGGCCAGAACCGCCCAGGACAAAACAAAGATCCGAACCGAAGTGACCCGGCGGTTCGGATACGATCTAAACCGTTCTGTAGCAGATATCCGGCCTTCATACGGATTTGATATATCCTGCCAAGGAACAGTGCCCGAAGCGATCATCGCATTTCTGGAATCGGGCTCCTATGAAGATGCTGTCCGCAATGCCATCTCCCTGGGAGGGGACAGCGATACCCTGGCCTGTATCACCGGCGGTATCGCCGAGGCATACTATGGACCCGTGGCGCTCGATATCCGTGAAAAGGTGAAAGCCCACCTGACAGACGAGCTTTGGGAAATTGTCGATACCTTTTGTAAACGATATGCGCTGCTATCATAGGACCTGAAAACAGGCCGCCTGTCCAACAATTTTATATGAGGCATCCGCCATGCTTCACCGCATCGGTTTCTATCAATTCAACCCTCAATTTGGTCAGATCCAGGAGAACCTTGATAAAGTTATTTATGCACTACAGGGGGTTAAAGCGGATATCATTGTCTTGCCCGAATTACCTTTTACCGGATACAACTTTAAAGATCGTGCAGAATTGGCCGGCCTAGCTGAAGAGGTTGAGATTTCATTGACCCTAGATAGCCTAAAGAGTCTGTGTAAAAAACAGGATCTGCATATCGTGACCGGTTTTGCCGAAAAGCATGCCAACAAGATCTTTAACAGCGCTGTTTTGATCGGCCCCGGCGGAGTTTTTTCTGTCTACCGTAAACTGCACCTGTTCAACACGGAAAAGAACTATTTCGATCCAGGCAATACGCCCCTGGAAGTGGTGAAGGTTAACGATATTCCCATCGGATTGATGGTCTGTTTTGATTGGGCCTTTCCGGAAGTAGCCCGCATATTGGCACTCAAAGGCGCCCATCTGATCTGTCACCCTTCCAACCTGGTTCTCAACTATTGCCAGCAGGCCATGGTGACCCGATCCCTTGAAAATGGGGTGTATACCGTTACCGCCAACCGATATGGGACCGAAACCCGCCCCCACGGAGAGATGGCCTTCACCGGACAAAGCCAGATCACCGCACCTGGCGGTGAACTCATGTACCGGGCTAAAGCTGATCAGGAAGAGCTCACCATTCTCGGGATCGATACTGACCTGGCTGCCGATAAATCCATGACTGCACAAAACGATCTGTTCAACGACCGGCGCCCTGAATTTTACCCTGAGATTTCGTCAAAGACATGAATATTTCAAGATTGGACCTACTCCTACTTGCGATCATGCTATCTGGTATACCTGGGTTGTCTTTTGCTCAAGAAACCATCCCGCCCACCAACTATATTCATTCAAAACTTGAACAAAACAATATTGTATTCTTAGGGACAACCCATCAAACGCCAGAGATCCTCGGCTTCATTGCAGAATTGATCCCTACATTGAAAATGGTAGGCGTTACCCACGTTGGACTGGAGATCCCATCGGATCAGCAAACAGCTATCGATACCTACATACAAACCCCAAAATAAGCGAGTAATATTTCGCCTAGAGGAATTTTTTATACCACACCTGGATTTCTATTTTATACTACACTGTGGTAGCACGACAACGCAATTGCAGACGCAGCTCTCCTTTGCTTTCGGATCGCTGAGTTTGAATTTTGGTTTCAGATTCGTGGATAGTCCTTTCATGGTTTGAGATGGGCTCACAACCGCCCCCATGGCGGTGCTGCCTGGTGATATGGATCACGTTATTCCAAAGGATTTTATGGTTTCAGAGAATTTGATGAGGTGCTTGAGCTTGTCATTGTAGCCCACCAGGCGGTAGTGAATCCGCCGGCCGGTTTTGATGATCAGGCACGGTATATGGATAAAGGTGTTCAAAAAGCGTTTAAACTCCATGCGTACAATGCTCAGGCCCAGGGGGCGATAGGACAAAAGCAGGCCAAACCAGGCCTTCAAATCCCAGGCCAGAGAGGCGATGGCCATCAGCGCCCAGTTGGACAGCAGGCTGTCCGAGGCGGGTGTCAACGCGTTACATCCGTTTTTCAATTGGTCGATATCGTTTTCATGGTCGCTGCGGGCACGATAGAAATGGATCATCTCGGTGGCCGAACGTTTCCAGTCGTTGGCGATATAGAAAAAATAGCGCACATCCTCGAATAGGTTCATGTTCCCTTTGACCACATCGAGGGTTTTGCGCAGGATGATGAGTCGATAGGTTTTTTGGCATTTGCCGGGGAGGTATGCACATTCCGCGATATCTTCAGCCGTAGTGACGATCTTTTTGAATTTACGCTTCTTGACCACTTGCTGTTTGATGTTTTCAGGCTTTAAGCGAGGATCGGTCTTGACCGGGTATGCGGGCCGTCTTTCAAGGGGCTGCCAATCATACTCGCTGAGCTGGTCGGCAATCTTGATCAGGTTGGCCCTGGCATCCATGCCGAAGATGAATGTGCAGCGTCGGTCCCACTTGTCAAAATGGCCGGTGAGGCTGAAGTCCGTGTCACCGCGCAGCTGAACCTTTTTAAACTGGGGGCAAACAAGATCGAGGCTTTTATCGATCCAAACAGCCGAGTTGAGATGCGACGGTGCATTGGCCGGTCGGTTGACAAGGTAAAGGGGCTCGCGGGTATTGGCCAGTGATATTACCAGGGGATGGTATCCCCACTGGCCATCGTAGGAAATATCCATGCCCTGTTTGCATTCACCATCCGTTGGGCAGATGGTGCCATCTACATTGATGATGGCCTCACGGCGAAACGATTGGGGTTGTTTTTGCCAGATCTTACGGCGGACGGTGTTTTTGACCTCCATGAACTCCCTGATTTGCTCTTCATCGAAACGACGCAGAAAATCCCCTGCGGTGGTCGGGTCCGGGATAATCTGAGCACCCAGGGCATTGAGCCAGGCGGCATCGTTTCTTAACCGAACTTCGTGCTCTGGAAAATTATGTGCAATGATATCAGCATGATAAAAACTGAAAATGCGCGATTTTGACACTACAGATTCGAATTTTTCATAGGATCGTTTTTATTGTTCTTCCGGGTCGGTAGGATAAACCCAGCGCATCATAGATCACTTCATGGGCTGGCTCGGTCTTGGATGATTTGCGGATCTTGATGACTTTGTTGTCTTTGCGCTTCATGGTAGTTGTTGCCCTGACATGGGTTGATAGCTGCCTGCGAATTGTCGTCCAGCAAAACTTCACGCTCTTTTGCCTGAGCTTGAAACGAATGGTATGCATGATATGATAGGCAATAACGGTTATGAAAATATGGCCATCACATCGTGCTTCCTTCTGATGGTAGATCGGCCTTAGCCCCAGCTCTGATTTCATGCACCGGAATGCATCCTCGATATCGGTCAGCATCGTATAAATGTCCCATATTTGCTGAACATCAAGGGCCTTTTGATCCGTTCTAAGGCAGTAGACACCGCTGGTCTTTTCCCGTTTAGTGCGAGACCACTTGATGTCCTTTGCCTTGTCCGTAATAGGGTCCTTTACAATGGTTATCTTGTATCCGTTTGCTACTGATCGGTAGCGTTCTTTTAGACGGCCGATTCTCTCGATGACCTTCTCGTAATTCTTGGTTCCGTATTTTTTATTCAGCGCGTTACGCGCAGTCATCAAGTCAGACTCAAGCCGGCCCTGGAACCTGCTCTTGATGCCTTCTTCTTTTTTCTCCTTGTCAACCGAATGGCAGTATAGCTCCAATTCATCCGTGCCTGGGTTGCTACATAGGCCAGCTTCAACCAGAACGTCACCCTTATCGTTTCGTTTGACCGCCGCCATGGTGACGCCCGGTGGGATTGCTTTTTTCTTTTTTCGGGAAACGACGATGTAACGGTAACCTTTGCCTCTAAGCCATTTGATATTGTCCTCACTGGCGATGCCGGCGTCCAAAATGATCATTGGCATCAATGGCGGATCCTGGCCACATTTTCCTGCCGATAGGCCCTTGATCATCTGTTCAAGCGTTTTCGGCTCGCTAATGTTGCCTTCATAGATACGGCTCTTTTTCGGAAAGCCCTGTACGTCCAGAACAAGGGCCAAGGTCACTAAGCGACAATCGCTTCGTTTCTCCTTTGACCTGCCATAGCGGGCCTTGCCGTTGAACTTTCCGGTTCCTTCAATAAACGTGTTGGTTAAATCATACAGAATGATCTTCTCGTCCAGACCGAACAACTGTCCCTCTGTCTGGCGCAGATGATCCTCAATAGCCTCTTTATGCTTCAATAAAAGATCGGCGGCTTTGTAAGCACTATCCAAAGATACTCCAGAAAGATCTACACCCATCAGTTCATCCAGAGCACTACGTTCCAACAGCCACTGATGAGTTGCTCTCTCAGATCCAGGAAATATCATCCGCCCGGCAATCATGCCCAAAGCAAGTGACAACTGCATTCTGGTCAAACCGAAGCTTCTCAGCTTGCCGTCCAAGCCAAGCTCCTTGATTGTCTCATAGACGACATGCTCGGCGCCGACGCTGCGAACATCTTCACTATCCACGCTGTTAACGTCAACGACCTGGTAATCGGCAGGGATATCCTGTCGCGCATCAATTGCTTCTGATCTCTGATGTGTGATTGTTCTTGCGTACTTTCTTGCCAGCGCCCTTAACCTTTTTGGATAGTCAAAGAGGGGGCGCTGACCGGTCAGCTCTGTCTCTATGCAGTTGGCAAGGTCTTTCCACTGCTCCTCAGGCAGTTTGAAGCTGACGCCCAGATTGAGCACGTCCCTTTGCCGGGGCCCTCGTTCTGTTCGAACTGACTCAACCAATTTGTAGGTGAAGTATTTTTTACGGTTCTTCTTGTTTTTGTGCAGGACTTTTCGGATAAACATGTATTCTATATATCACCCCAATCAGCCCAAGGCAAGACTTAAATATATATTTTGTCACTACATTGAAGCCTCCGGTTATAAACTATTGAATTTACTACCTGCAAATTTCATAAATAGCGTTATTCTGGCCGTTTTTGCCCGACTGACCATGAACTTGGGTTAGGATCATCACCAATGTGCTTTTCCAGGGATTTGAGCTTCCGGCGCAGCAAGGTGCGGATCTTGTGCTTTTTTAACCGAGTTCTGATTTTGGCGTAATGTTCTTGCAACAGGTCCTTGCCAATATCGCGTAAAAAATGGAAATGGCAAATAAAGTCCGGGATACCTACAAAAACGGCATTGACGGCAGATAAAATACCTCTGCCCATATCGTGAACCAAGGCAATCGGACGACCGTATTGCGCCTTTATTTGCCGAAAAAACGGGACCAGTAACTCTGCCTTTTCCGAAGGCAGCTTGATATTGTCCAGTACGATCTGAGCAATGCCGTCTATTCCGGTAAAAAGATGGGGGCTGTCACCCTCGCAGGTCGCGTCCAGATGCAAGATGTATCCACCCCGGGAGACCATGGCTTGTTTCAATCGCCGGCGGCTCTGCTGGTGGGCCAGGGCCAGATAGACAATAAATTTTTTGCCCAGAACACCGATCTGCCGCGGGGATATCACGACGTTTTTCTGGCTTAACTCTTCGATGATTTGCTTCTCGTTACGGTTGTCAAGAAAAAGCGCGCGGCCGACGTAAACCAAAACATCGTATCCATAGGTACAGCGGTGTGGCGTGAGTGATCGCAACTGTTCACTTTGATAAACACCGCCGTTGCCGTCATGCAAAATGGTCTCTTTGGCACGAAAGGGTCCAATATCCAAGGTGACCACATTTTTGTCACGGCTTTTGAGCACTTTTAAATCGCTACCGCTGATCCGGGGGTAAAAGTGAATTCTGGGCTTATGCGCAAACAGATTCATGGAACGATGGTCACTGGCGATCTTGTCGATATAGCTCGTAAGACATCTTACCGCGGAGTATCCGAGGTTTTTTTTAACAGGTCATGAAACCGCAAAAAGCTTTTGATGGCCGCCGGATTAACCGATGGTCCTTTCATGGATACATGTTCGGCAAGCTGCTCAATGCCGATATCCGGATACTTAATCAGCTGCACTAAAATTAACACCGCCTGGGCATCGGTTGGAAAGCCAACCGGAGCCCGAGCCTGTTTTTGTCTGCTTAAAATCTCAGGCCGGTCGGACAGATAAATATAGCGGCCCTGGTGCTTTTCTCTTTTTACACCCGGTACGCCCTTAAACTGGGATAGAAAAGAACTGTTGGCAGCAATATCGACAAGTCCGGCAATCTGAGCGCCGCTCAGCCCCTTGGGCGAATCGGTAATCAAGGAAACTATGGTTTGTTTCAGATTGCCGTGCTTTGAAAAAAGAATCGTTTGATACTTCCACAACCCGTTTTCATCAAAGACCGGAACCTGGGGCAGTGTATAATAGCACCCGTTCTTATTGATGCTGGTATAGGTTTGCCATTTTTTTAAGCGTCGTCTGGCTGTAATCACCGAGCATTTAAGTAGTTCTACCAGTTGCTCGATAGTGATAACCTTTTGTCGTCTGAATTTTTCAAGTACACGGGTTTCATCCATATGCCACCTGATAAAGTATGCGCTTTAGGTTGATATTGCACATACTCTATCAGGTATTCAGACACGAAACAACCCCTTTTTGATTGAATATTCCCATAATCACCGATTTTCGCGCACCGTTAACCGTCACAGCCGTATAAGAATTGGGCCTGGGTAATCACTGGAACTTCAACTCCAAATCGGCGTTGCCCAGCCACGATATTTTTCTCGGTAGTCGATTCCAAGGTACGTTTCTCAGGATCGGGTTGTGAGCCTTTCGGGGGAAGCTGACCACAAGGCGTTCGGCGTTCAGGTTTACTCGTCCCTTTCCTCTGACAAATTGCCTGTAGATCTTGGATGCATCGCAGTGCTCGAAGCCGCGCAGTTTACCGGCCAGCATGCTGTACAGGGTGTCGGCCACCATGGTCATGATCACATCGAAGTGGACCTTGGTCAGGATGGGGGAAGACAGCGCGTTGAGGTTGAAGAACTTCACCGCCTCGGCGATGACGTTTTCCACCCGCCAGCGCCGGGCGTAGTCACCGACAATGCGCTCCACCGGGGAGTCCGTGTCGTTGGTGACCAAAAACGCCGGCCGGCTGTGGCCGTTTCCTCTCATGACGACCTGACGCAGGCTTCCGCTGTAGCCGGTCAGCTCGATCATGGAGTCGTGGACCTGAGGGTTCTGGTGTTTTCGTTTGGCATGGGGGATGTGAACCCGCTTCCAGGGGCTGAAGGAGTCTACGCTTTCGATCAGCCTTTTGCCCCTGCGGCGCAGGGTGATGAACTTGACCCCGAACCCGTTGAGCTGGGACAAATTGGCATAGGTGGTAAACTTCGAGTCGAAGATCAGCATGGGGTCCACCCCGCGCTGGGCTTTTTTCCAGAAGGACAAGAACTCCAGGACCTGATCGTCGGCCTCGCTGCGCTGGATGTCTGCGGCCGTGTATAAAACCAGCTTGCTGTCGGCGTCCTGGCCGATGAGGGTCAGGGCCCCTTTCATGCGCTTGTTGCGGGCACCGGCCCAGTGCTCCTGGAGAACAGACTCGTCGCCAAAGTGCGGGATGGTGTGAAAGTCCAGGTTGACGATGCTCTTTTCATACAAGCCGATCCGGTTTGCTTGTGCCACAAAAGCCTTTTGCAGCTTGTGCAGGTGGATGGCGTCCAGTGAATAGGAGTAGGTGGACATGGCCGTGCACTTGGGCAGCACGTTGAGCCCGGCAAAGGCCCCCAGCCCGGCATCGAAGCTGTGATCGTTGATGTGGGCAAACCGCTCGGTTCCGATCAGTTTCAAGGACAGAAAGGAGAGAAAATACTGCAAGGCGGGGATGGTTTTGCTGCCCGGAAGACCGGCGTCCTCTACCACCTTGGGCAGGTTGAGCCTTTCCATGAACGGGGCGAACAAAAACACCCCGGCCGAGTCGCAGTCCATGGATTTGCTTTCACCGGTATCAAGGACCTGGGCGACTTCCGGAACCCGGGCCCCCTGAACGGTAAGTCCCATTTTGAGCCGGCTTCGGCGCGGCAGCTTCGGATAACCTTCTTCGGCCAGCACCCGCTCGACGGTGCGAACCGAGATCTCGATTCCTTCCTCGGAGAGCAGCTGGGTGATCTCCCCGGAGGAGAGCCGGTGTTCACGCCAGGAGCAGATTTTTTGTCGTGTGGCCATGTCCACTGACCGGCGGTTGACCTTGCCTTCGGGGACGGGTTCGGAAAAGTCGATCTTGTCATGGGCGAACTGATGCCGGAGCAGGTTGACGTAGGCCGGGGAGTAGCCGAAACGGTCTGCGACGACACGGGCGGGTAGCCGGTCGACAAAGGATGCCCTGAGCGCTTCGTATCGGCGCTGCCAGTCGTGGTTGGGGCGGAGGAAGAAGGTTTCATCGGCCATGCATTTCTTATATTTTATGACGTTAAACATGTCAAGTACGATTTGTTATATTTTGCACAATGGGCTGTAGGGCAGATTGGCCAGACCCCTATATATTGCGCTTTAGCTTGATATTACTCAACTTTCAGCGAAAGCCCCTTTTGGCTCAAGTTTGACAGTTCCTACTTCTTTTTAGCCTTTCCGACTGCTTAACACACTGAAATTACACATAGCCGACCTCGGCTGACCTCAGAATGGTAGTGCCACAGTAGATAGATTTATATATTGACAATAGAGTATCTTATGGCCTATATAAGGAGTGTCCTTAACAAAGGAGGCTCTTGATGTTCGCACGCGTTAAAAAATCCGGCAGATACCAATATTTGCAAATCGTAGAAAACCGCAAAGAAAAAGGAAAAGTCAAACAGCGTGTGATCGCCACCATCGGTCGTATGGACCAGCTGCAGGAAAAGGACCGCGTTCAGACCTTGATCCACTCGTTATCGCGGTTTTCTGAAAAAGCGCTGTTGATCCTTTCCGGTCAAAGCGATGTCAACGCACAGGCCGTGACCATCGGTCCGGCGCTGATCTTCGAGCGGTTGTGGAAAGAAACCGGCATTAAAAGCGCGATTGAAAGGATCCTGGTTGGCCGAAATTTCGAGTTTAATGTCGAACGAGCGGTTTTTTTGACGGTATTGCACCGGCTGATGGTATCGGGTTCCGACCGCTTCTGTGAGCGCTGGCGACGAGATTATCAGGTTCAAGGCGCTGAGGATCTCGAGCTTCATCATCTTTACCGTGCCATGGGGTTTTTAGGCCAAGCGCTTGCCGATCAAACCGGTGCGACACCCTTTGCTCCCCGGTGCAACAAGGACCTTGTCGAAGAAGAGATGTTCGCCGCCAGACGGCATCTTTTCAGCGAACTGGAACTGGTCTTTTTCGATACCACTTCAATCTACTTTGAGGGCCGCGGCGGCAAGACCATCGGCCAGCGGGGGTTTAGCAAGGACCACCGTCCGGATTTAAAACAGATGGTGGTGGGCGCTGTCATCGACGATACGGGGCGGCCCATCTGCTGTGAGATGTGGCCCGGCAATACCGCCGATGTCAAAACCCTGGTGCCGATCGCCGAGAGGATGCGTGAACGCTTTGGCATCTTGCGCTTTTGCATTGTCGCCGACCGGGGCATGATCAGCCATAATACCCTCAAGGTGCTTCAAGAAGATCATATCCCCTACATCCTGGGAACCCGCATGCGCGGGGTCAAGGCGATCAAGACCGAGGTGCTGTCCCGGGGCGGCCGGTACCGTGAAGTGTATCCCGAGGGCCTCAAACCCAAGGATCCCTCTCCGCTGAAGGTCAAGGAGGTACTTCACAACGACCAGCGCTATATCGTCTGTGTCAACTTGCGCCAGGCCCGCAAGGATGCCGCCGATCGAAAGGCCATCATCGGGGCACTCGAGGACCAGCTGAAAAAAGGCGCCAAAAGCTTGGTGGGCAACAAGGGTTACCGGCGCTACCTCAAGCTCACCAAGGGCAGCGCTCGGATTGACACCGACAAAGTAAAGGATGAATCTCGCTTTGACGGCAAATGGGTGCTGACCACCAACACGGATCTTTCGGCAGCCCAAGTGGCCCTGAAATACAAGGAGCTTTGGCAAGTCGGCGTGTCCAGCAAAGGGCACATAATCAAGTCGGTGCAAGTCCGACCGGGGTTAAAAGACTCAGACCCCGTAGCTTGGGAGGCACCATGGCGCGAAAGCAAGATGGTGAAGCTCTCCGACAAAATCATTCGAAAGGAACTGATGCAAGGCTTCAGGCCGCAACGTGCAGTGAACGCAGATGTAGCCTCGTTACAAGCAAACCCGGTGGCCGAGACGGTCGATAACGCGCGAAGGCAGCAAGCGTCGTTCGAAACGAGTCTGAAACGGCGGCGCTCACCGGCGGGGTATCAGCGGTGGCATGGAGCCAAGGATTATGTGTCAACTGGAGAAGCCCTCGGTGCCCGGCGAAGAAATCTCGTCGAGGAGGCGACCCCTATAACCGTGAGTGGGAAGTGGGATCGCAGGCACCAGGGTGGCGGACTGGGTTGTAGTACCGATGATCGGTGTGCAGCAAAACGCACCAGGAGGAAAGGACCCAGACCGGTGAACACTCCGTTCGCATGCAGAGAGGCAGGGGCGAGATGACAAAGGCGCCCATTGGTCTGCAGGATCTGCAACGGCGGATCTATTGTAAGGCGAAGTCCGACAAAGCGCATCGCTTTTGGGGGCTCTTCGTGCACATCACGAAGATGGAAACGCTCAAAGAGGCCTACTGGCGCTCCAGGAGAAACGATGGCGCTCCGGGTATCGACGGGATGAGTTTTACCGACGTAGAAGCCCTGGGGCTGGATCGATTCCTGGAACAAATTCGCCAGGACCTCATATCGGGCTACAAACCCCGAAAGAACCGCCGGGTGGATATCCCCAAGGGCAACGGCAAGGTTCGCACGCTTCAGATTCCCTGTATCCGGGACCGCGTGGTCCAAGGTGCGGTGAAGTCGATCCTGGAAGCGATCTTTGAAGCGGACTTTAGTCCCAACTCATACGGGTATCGACCTGGAAGGTCGCCCTACCGGGCACTGGCGGAAGTCCGCCGGAGCCTGCTGCGGCGCATGACGACAGTGATTGACGTGGATCTGTCGAGCTATTTTGATCACCCATGTTGATACCCCCTTCAACAACCCAATGTATCGATGATGCCGGCCCTGAGTTTTTTGAACTTTTCGAGGGTGCTTGGTTTGTCGGTAAAGAGGTAGAGTCTGGTATCGGGGTCTCGTTTGACATGGATGACTCCTTTATGAATCCGATCGTAAATCCAGTGTCTGGGAATATCAAGGGCTTTTGCGATTTGCGGAACCGTAAGATATCCGGCAATCCGGCGAGGATGAGATTGACTGCGTTTTTGCATGATACCGTATTTTAAACGAATGGTTTTAACAGTACTAGGTAATAAATGATTGCTCATGGGCGATCTGAACCCCAGTGCTGATAGCTCTTTGGCAATTTGTTCATCACGTTTGTCCTGCCTACTCAACCGTACTATTTGCTCTTCCATTTGCTCTATGTTGTGAAGCTCGGCAAGTGAACCGACATTGATGGGGATATCGAAAGAACTAGTAGCGCCACCACGCCATACAATGCGTGTGTGAATGAGATCTCGTCTGGCACGGTGAATGACAACCTTTTCTATAAGGCATCTGAGGAGTGCTTTTTTGTGGGTGCGCGAAAGGGTGCCGGAGTTCCAGATTTGGGGTAGTTTTTTACCGATTTGACTAAACGCCTCTTTCAGTTCGGCCGTAATTTTAAGTGGAATGACCGGTGCCATCTTTTGTTGCGAAAGAGCTGACTCAGCACGTTTTAATTCCCGAAGAGCAGCCTCCCATCGTTTTTCAAGCTCAGAGGCAACAAGACGGTTTTCCGGGTCCACTTGCATATATTGGCGTTTGGCAAAAGCAGCCTCATAGCGGAGGCGCTCTACTTTCTGAACCTGGGAACGATTGATTTGTTTTTGAGATTGTTTTTTTTGCTCCATGGCCTGAGAGTAGATATCAATTTCCACCGGGGAAAGAGCTGCAAAAAATGACTCTACCACTTTCTGATCAACCGGATCGGCGGGGATGTATTGGCAAACCGAACAGCCGTGTTGTCGGCGCAAATAGTTGCAGATGTAGCGCGTGACGGTTTTATATTGAACAACCATTTTATGGCCACATTGTCCGCAGTAGACAATGCCATGGACAAGGGCTGTTCCGGGCCTTGGAATGCCTCTGGATTTGTTGCGATCATATTGGGCGTAGTTATCCTTGAGCATGCCTTGGATTTTTTTGTATGTCTCCCACGAGATATATGCAGGGTACTTGTCGTTCACCCGGATTCTCCACTGGTCCATGGGTAATGTTTTTTGCATTGGCCGGCGGTCAGGAGGCCGAACGGTCCGGCTGCGACCATAGACAAACGCTCCGGCATAAGCTGGATTCTTAAGGATTTGTATTATGGCCGAAACAGAGGGGCTTTTCCAGACGGTGTCACCGAAACGGTCTTTTCTGGGAATGCACAGTTGTTGATCATTGAAGCGTCGCAGAACCTTGGAAGCCGACTTTAGTTCAAGAAAGGATGCAAAGATTAATTCGAGACGGCTTTGGACCTCCAGATTTGGATCCTTGCGTACGGTTTTGTTTTGATCCCTGACCAGTCCGGTGGGAAGTGTCAGGGCCAACTCTGCGCGTTTGGCCTTGTTGAGAATGCCAGCGGTGAGCCGGGAACGGATCATATGCAGCTCCATCTCGGACATCTGACCTTTCAACCCTAATAGCAAACGGCCGTTTGGTGAGCCAGAGTCATAGATGCCGTCCCTATCAGCAATCAGACAGTTCATATAACCGCAGACATCGAGCAGTGGATACCAGTCAGAGCAATTGCGCGACAGGCGGGTGACTTCGGTAGATAAAATGATTCCTACTTTTCCCAGAGACACCCTTGCGGCAAGCTCCTTGAACCCATCTCGCCCCTGTGTGGAGGATCCGGAGGTGCCAAGGTCCGAATCGACGACAAGGACATCATTTTGATGCCAGCCCAGATCAAAGGCACGTTGCTTAAGAGCATACTGAAGACGCCGGCTTTCCTGGTTGGAGATGACTTGATGCGGCGTCGACTGACGGATGTAAATCACCGCTTTGCGGGACAGATGGCCTGGGGTCACAAGATCCGATTGCAGCATCAGAAATAACCTCCAGAAGCACCGATGTAAGGTCGGCAAGGACAGAATCGTGAACAGTTGGGCTCAGTGTGGTCCAAACCAAATTTGGTTTGATCTGGCGACAACCAGAGCCGTAGGATTTGTCCCGGACGGTCATGGGGGTAACTTTCAGCCAGGTTCCAGGAGACGGGAGGCACGCTGAGCCTGCCATCCGTGACGAGCCAACATACGGTAGATTGTCGAGGCAGCAACGCGCTTGCCAACCGCACTTTCATAGGCTTTACGTATGTCGGCCACAACCAAAGGGGCGCCTTGACGAGCTTTTTGAAAAAAGGGTTCAAGCAATCGGGCCTCTTGCTCGACAGACATATTCTGACGTCTGCGACCGCCGCGTTTTTTGGGGGCCACATGAGTTGTACCGCAATCTGCTCGGAACTCGGCCTGCAGACGGCAGACGGTGGCTTTAGAGCGACCAATGGCGATACCAGTAGCGACCAAATCAAGGCTAAATCGTGCGGGTAAAAGAATCGCCTGTGCTTTTCTGAGGGTATGTGCGTCGTTGGCGTTTCGGATAGCTTTCTCAGATTTATCGGCAAGATATTTAGGTATGTTCGGTTTGCGGGCCATAGATAGACTATCCGAATAGGTGATGAATTATATAATACATAATTATCATTATGATTGCAAATATAAAGTTGATATGAGAAAAAGAAATACCCGAAAGGCAAATGGATAAGGTAATGAGCGCTCATATCAAACCGCCTTTTTTGGCGATAATTTTCAGTTGCTGTGCTATCTCGGCCAACTCGACCAGTGCATCAATTGAGAGTTTTACTTTGGATAGAACTGGCGGTGTATGCGACAGGTTGGTTTTACATAAAGGGATGCGCACCATGATATCGTTTTGATAAATCACCAAGGCCTGGCGCTGACTGTTAGGCGGATGAGATACAGATATCAGGGGGAAGCGTTGACCGTAAAGAGGGTGTGCAGGATCAACCACCTCGATCTCTGTCGGACTGTTTTCTGATGGGTTGTTGAGAGGGGTATCAAGTTGGCATATCGTTTGACACGATCCGGCACGACAAACTGCTTGGCCTGATTGCCAAGCGGGTCCAGGACCCCCAGGTGCTCAAATTGATCAAACAGATCATCAAAGCCACCGGTAAAGTGGGGGTTCCCCAAGGCGGCCCGCTCAGCCCATTGGTCGCCAATATCTACCTGAACGAGGTGGACTGGGCATTTGACAGAATTCGTCGTCAAACTGCCCAAGGCCCCTATGAAGCGGTCAATTATCATCGCTTCTCAGACGATATTGTGATCACCGTAAGCGGCCACAGCAGTAAACTGGGCTGGGCTCAAAGAGCCCTACAGCGGCTTGTCGAACAGCTGGAACCCCTCGGGGTATCACTCAATCGCGATAAAACCCGGATGGTCAACACTCTTAAGGGTGAAGCCTTTGGCTTTCTGGGTTTCGACTTCCGCCGGGTACCCAAAAGGAATAAAAGTGGTCACTTCATTCTCATGACCCCGCAAAAGAAAGCCCGCAAAGCCGTCAAGGCCAAGATTCGCGACATCATCCACAACAGTGGGGCCACACCGGCCAAAGAGGTTATGTCAAAGATCAATGCCGTTTTAACCGGCTGGGTCAACTATTTTCGGGTGGGTAACTCCAGTCGCGCATTTAGTGAAGTCCGCGACTATACAGAAATGAAAGTCCGCACCCTGTTAACCCGGCGGAAACGGCGGAAAAAGCGCAGCATAGGCTGGCGAAGGTGGAGTAACGAATACCTTTACGGTGTTTTAGGGCTTTTCTGGGATTGGAAAATCCAACCCCTGAAAAACGTGGAAGCCTACATGTGAAAGCCGACGCCACAACCTATAGTTCTCATAACCCTTACAACGAAGTTCATCGGGTGAGCCGCTTGAGGGAAAACCTCACGAGCGGTTCTGAAGGGGAGGGGCTGGAAACGGGCAATATTGCACCGCGCCAGTCCTTTACCCGCCAACGGGTTTTTCGAGATGTAAAATCTCTACTTGAAACCCGGCCGATCTACCACCAGCGCGATGAGAACATCCGGGGTCATGTGTTTTGCAGCTTTCTGGCCCTGGTCTTACGCAAGGAGCTTGAAGGCCGTCTAAACGATGCCGGTCACCTATTTGAGTGGTCCGAAATCAAACAGGATCTCGATGCGCTCCAGCGGGTCACCATTCTGGAGCAGGGTAAACGCTTTGCCATCCGCACCCAATGCCAGGGCAACTGCGGGAAGATCTTTCAGGCCGTTGGTGTTGCGCCTCCCCCGACGATCCGGGAGATCAGATAAGAATCCGACGGTCAAAATCCAAGCCCGGGTAGTGCCAACAACTAAAGACGGATTCCTATTACCTTGTTTTTATTAGACTTTTGAAATTGCACTGTCAAAGATCAGTTTGGAAGAGCTATGGTAGATTTTCAATTTTACTTTGGACTTGAGGGCTTCTATCCGCCATAGCGCATAAGAATATCGAATGGCCTTAAATTGGGATAGCTCTCTATCCTGTTGATATTCTATTTGATTTTGTGAATTGCTCAGCAAAGGCAGGCTTTAGGCTATTATACGGAAACGGTGCGCGAAAATCGGTGATAATATTGGCAAAATAGACTCGATTTAGGCAATATTCATGAAAACGCATACTTGATCAAATGTGGATCGATAGCTGCAAAGGGTTTAACAACAGGTAGTTATGACAATCCAACCGTTATTTGCGGTCATAGCAACTTTTGATAAAAAAATGATATTAATATGCATATCAATTTTCAAATATGAACAAGCCCCCTATCAATCCTTGGGTCTGAATTTTGGGCACATAGCGCTTGACCAGATACTCCTTTTGAGATTCACCTACGACGCAATTCCTCACATGGAAGGTGAACCCTCGAAATATTAAAAAAACCGACGCTCGCTCGGGTACCATCAACGATACCTTTTAAGCAGCTGATAAAGCCGTGCACGTTTCAACCCAGAAATTTCACAGGCCTTCTGAATATCATCCCCAGCGGTCTCCATGAGTTCCCGAATATAGCGTTTCTCGATCACCACAAGTGCCTGCTGCCGGTATGTTTTCCAACTTTCAAGCTGTTTGACGGGTGCCGGCCGGATTTCGTCATCCATGGGCTTTTCTGTCATGGTTAGGTCCAAGCGCTGGGCGCGGATATGATCCGGCAAGTGCTTTGGGTATAACATGGGGCTGGCAATTTCCATGACGACTGCCCGTTCAATGGTTCCGGCCAATTCACGAACGTTTCCGGGCCAGCTGTAGTGGTGGAGCATTTCCAAGAACTCTTCGGACATTTTTTTTGTTTCTATGCCATGCCGCGTACAGAGGCGATCCACATAATAGGCGGCGATCTCGTCTATATCCTTGCTGCGGTTTTTCAATGCGGGCAATTCGATGACGAAGCTACCCAGACGGAATAGCAGATCCTGGCGGAATCGGCCCTCTTCGGTGCGGGTTTCTAAATCGCGATTGGTAGCTGATACCAGTCGGAAATTGCTTTCCATCTCTTGTTCTCCGCCTACCGGTCGGTAGCACCGCTCCTGGAGTACTCGCAGGAATTTTTTCTGAAGGTCCAGTGGCAGCTCACCCACCTCGTCCAAAAAGAGCGTTCCGCCATGGGCCTGCTGGACCAAACCCACTCTGTGACTCTCGGCGCCTGTGAACGCTCCCCTGGCATGACCGAAGAGAATGCTCTCGGCCAGGCTTTGGGGCAAAGAGGTGCAGTCGACGACAATAAATGGGTTGGATGCACGGGTGCTGTTTTGGTGAATCGCCTTGGCAAACAGCTCTTTGCCTGTACCGGTTTCCCCCCGGATCAGCACGTTGGCATCACTCTTGGCGGCATGACCCATGAGGGTGATACACATCTGCAACCTGGCGCTACTGCCCACAATCCCGCTACGGTCCACAGCGGAAGGATTGTGCAGCGCCTCTTTATGGCTGCGATACTGTAGAGCCCGCTGCAGGGAAAGTTTCAGGGTATCGATACGGGCCGGTTTTTCTATGAAATCCCATACACCGCTCTTTAGGGCTTCCGCGGCACCGTTTTTCTCGCCAAATGCGGTAATGATGATGATCTCCGGTGGGAACGGTAGGGCCTGGATTTTGGGGATAATGTCCAGTCCGCTACCGTCGGGCAGCTTGACATCCAGAAAAACCACATCAAAATCTCCCCCGCGCAAGCATTCCAGACCATCCGAAAGGGTAAAGGCGGTTTTCGCCTTACGCCCGGATTCATTGACCATCCGGCTGAGGGTGTAGGACATCCCCTTGTCATCATCAATGATGAGGACACGTGTTTTTCCAGGGTCGTGTGTCGATCCGTTATCTTCAGCCATCCAGAACCTCTCGGATGATTAAAGCCAGTTCATCCCGGCGAATGGGTTTGATGAGCATTCGGGAAACATGAGCCATTTTCGCCTCCTCCTCTATCTTTTCATCTTTCAGGCCGGTATACAGGATAATGGGCAGGTGGGGACGAAATTGCCGCACCTTTTTTGCTAACCTGAGACCGGTAATATCCGGCATCATGTGGTCAGAGATAATAAGATCAAAATTATCCGGGTTTTCAGAAAACCTTTCAAGTGCTTTGATACTGCTGGTATGAGTGTCGACGGTATAACCCAGGCCGTTTAAAATCCGCTGTAAAATGTCGGCTAAAATCTCCTCATCATCAACTAGAAGAATATGTTCGGTTCCTTTGGGCAGATCGGATATCTGTTCTTGGGTTATCTGGATATCGGGATGTTCGAGTTTGGGCAGGAATACATCAAAAATAGTTCTTTCATTACAAACGCTGTCGACAAATACAGCGCCACCGTGTTTTTGGACAATACCGTGCACAACGGACAGTCCAAGCCCCGTTCCCTCGCCCACATTTTTTGTAGTGAAAAAGGGATCGAAAATTCGGTGCAGGGCTTCCTTGGAAATACCGCAACCGGTATCCCTGACAGAAAGTTTCACATACTTTCCGACTTTAAGGTTATCATGTTGAGGGATCTCCTCGGGCCTCACATCAATGTCCGTTAGCGATATCTGGAGCTCGCCGCCCCGGGTAGACATGGCTTGAGCCGAATTGGTGCAAAGGTTCATCAAAATCTGCTGGATCTGGATGGGATCGGCCAATACTACCCCGTTGCTTGTTTCGATGGAAAGCCGGATATCGACGGTTGAGGGCAGTGTGGCCCTTAAAAACTTGGTAACTTCCTTGAGAAACGGCGGCAGGATCAAAGGGAGGTATTCACTTTCACCCTGTCTGCTGAAGGTGAGAATCTGTCGGACCAATGCTTTGGCATTGAGTCCGGCATCCAGCACTTTTTCGATATCCGCCTTGGCCGAATGCCCTTCAGGAAGATTGTTCAAAGCCAGCTCGCTGCAACCGATGATCACTCCTAAAATATTGTTGAAATCGTGAGCGATACCGCCGGCCAGGGTACCGATGGCCTCCATTTTCTGGGCCTGCCGCAGTTTCATTTCGGTGGTTTTCCTGCGGGTGATATCCTGGACAAGACCCTCGAAATGAATCAGACGGCCCCCATGGCCATAGATGGGGCGGGCGTTGATGGATGTCCAAATGACCTGCCCGTCTTTGCGGTGCAGCTGCACCTCAAACGATTCGATAACCTTGGCTCTCTCCAGCTGCCGGATGAACGATTTTCTTTGCTGTTCATCAACATAGTGCTGTTCACCGATGTTTGTAACTTGCTGGATCAGTTGGTCAGGAGAATCATATCCGAGAATGGCCGCAAAAGCAGGGTTGGCGCTGATGATGCGGCCTTCCGGTGTGGACTGGTAGATGCCCTCCAGGGCGTTTTCAAAAATGCTTCGATATTTCTTTTCAGCCTGTTGAATGACCGTTATCTGGTCATCGATCTGTTTGCCCATGCGCTGCAGGGTTTCAACAAACGAGCGCAGTTCCACATAGGGCATCTCCTGCTTGGGAAACTTCGAATGACCGGCGTTATAAGAGGCAACGAGTTCATCCAGTTGACGCAGCGGTTTGTTGAGCGATCGGCGCAGAAAAAGCCCGGTTAACAGGATCAGAGAGAGCAAATTGATCAGAATTATGAAGCTGAAATACCAGAATAACTGTCGCTTCCAGATATTGAAATAACCTGAGGTAAGGCTGATCTCTACCCCCCCCATGGGTTCACCGAAATAGGTCAGTTTGACCGATCGTTTAACCAGGGGGACAACATTCATCTTTTTTTCCGCCACACAGATTTTATCACGGCTGTCCACAATGGTAATCCCTGCGATAAAGTCATTCTGCATGAAGGACCTGCCAATCACGTTTATGGTTTCGTAGTCATAATTCCAGATGGGCAGGATCAGTATCTCTTTCAGATACTGGATATATTCATCCGCTTTAGCATTCAAATGCTCGTTCGCTTTTGATCTTGTAACGGAATAGGCAATGAAAAAGGATATGGTGGAAACAAGGAAAATAGTAAGGATCAGGCCCAGGGAGACCTCTTTTGAGATGGACCTGCGGGAGGATGATAGTCTGCCGAACAATTGAATTTTGTCCTCCCTTTGCGACATGTTACATTTTCAAAACGAAAGCTTCGGTAATATTATTTCCGCAGACGGTTTTTAACATATTTTATAATTACCGGCGCTGCAAGACTGAGAAATGTGATGATCCACAATCCGATGGTGATGGGGGATCCATAAAAGGTCGAATAATCGCCATAGCTGTAAGTTAGGGCTCGTCTGAAATTGACTTCGATGAGTCCCCCCAGTACGAGTCCCAGGATAAGCGGGGCCATGGGAAAACCCGTCTTTCGCATAATAAATCCTACGATACCGAAGACAAGCATCAGGATCAGGTCAAATTCACTGCCGTTAAGGACATAGACCCCGACGATGCTCAGGATGGCGATGCACGGCATCAGAATCCAGCGGGGCACGAGTAGAATCTTGGCCAGCCATTTGACCATGGGCAGGTTAAGAACAATCAGCACCAGGTTCCCCAAAAACATCGAGGCGGCCACTCCCCAGAACATGTCCGGCTGGTCCACCAGCATGGTGGGCCCCGGGGTGACCCCAAGGGTGATAAGGGCCGCAAGCATGACCGCCGTGGTTTCACTTCCCGGAACACCTAATACCAGCAAGGGGATGAATGAACCGACGGCTGAGGAGTTGTTCGCAGACTCGGGAGCCGCCACACCGCGCAGGTCCCCTTTACCAAAATGGCCTTTGGAACCGGCCAGTTTCTTTTCGGTAGCATAGGCGATAAAGCTGGCAATGGTGGCACCTGCGCCCGGTAAGACACCGACCACAAAACCGCTGACGCAGCTGCGAAGGATCCCTGCCGCAGATTCCTTTAGCTCTTTGAAGGTCATCAGGACCTTGTTCACCGGTGCTACTGTTTGGGCCGTATCCTCCGTCAAATCCGATAGATAAATAAACAATTCACCGACGGCAAACACCCCGATCACAACGACGATAAAGTCGATACCATCCCCCAGTTCCTCGATGCCGAAAATAAAGCGACGCATGCCGCCAAAGCTCAAATCGTCGATCCCTACGGTGGCAATGGCCAGCCCTAAAATGGCGGAAAACATCGCCTTGATGAAACTGCCCGTGGAAAAGCTGGTGAGGGCGGTAAAAGCGCAGACCATCAGTACAAAATATTCGGAAGGTCCGAAATCGATAGCCAATTTGGCGAGGAGTGGCGCAAAGAAAATAAGGAGAAAGATCGACAAAACACCGCCGGAAAAGGATGCCACGGCGCTCATGGCAAGGGCGGGCCCCGCTCTTCCCTGTTTAGCGGCTTCATTGCCGTCGATACAGGTCACGGCTGAGGAAGAGGTACCGGGGACATTGAGAAGGATGGCCGAAATGGAATTTCCATATTGTGACCCGTAAAAGATCCCGCCAAAGAAGATCAATGCCGAAGATGGGGTCAATTCAAACTGCAGCACAATGGGAAACAAAATAGCGATGGCGTTAATGGGCCCGATACCGGGCAGCATACCAATTACAGTCCCCAGGAAACACCCGATAATAACCAGAAAAGCGTTCAAACCGCTAAACGCGACAGAAAACCCCTGCATTAATAAATCAAACATAGTCACCTACTTTTTAGTCAGATTGGCTTGGAGGCCAAACAAGGATTGTTTCATTAAGGCATAAGTCTTGCGGATAGCGACCATGTCAATGCATACCATTGAACGACTATAAAAAGTTTAACAACCCGGCGGGTAGGTTCAATCCCAATAGTCGGTCAAAAAGAATATAAAAAATGATGGCAGTGACGATCGAGACAGGTGCAATCCACTTCCGTTTGCCTTCAAATACCCACATGCAAATTGCCATCAGCACGCTGGCGGAAATGATGAATCCAATCTTGTGAAGAACAAAGCAGTAGACCAGAATCGCACAAAAGGTGAGGCCAATCTTTTGAACATTTCTCCCTTTGGGCCACGAAGTCTTGTGTGGCGAGGGCCAAATGAACAGCCCGATAGAGGATACGATCATTAAGACGGAAAGGACAAAAGGATAAAATTTCTCATTTACCGGGTTAAAATCGGCATCCAGTGAAAAAGCGGCAGCGCAGTAGATAATGCTAAAGACCAGCATGACGATGGCATATTTTCTATCGGCTATCAGATTCATGATATCACCTTGTTTTAAATATAGGGCGGCTTTCAGGGTTGATTTCCTTCCAGCCGCCCGATCTACAAAATTATCATTTGATGATGCCCAACTCTTTGGAGAGCTCCGCTACGTTTTCAATTTGCTTTCTGACAAAACCATCAAAGTCCTTGCCAAAGGAGGTAAACTCAGCAAGGCCGTTTTTCATTCTGAGTTCAGTCCACTCAGGTGATTCGGCCACGGCTTTGACCACTGATACCCAGTAATCATATGCTTCATCAGAAATGCCGGCTGGGGCATAGAAGGCCCGCCAGTTACCGCCCACCACATCATAACCCTGTTCTTTTGCCGTCTTGGCATCTCCCAGCGCGGGAACACGCTTATCGGAAAGGACCGCCAGCACCCGAAGTTCTCCGGCCTGCAGTTGACCGATAATTTCAGAAGAATCGCCCGTAAATGCTGCGGCACGACCGGCGACCACTTCAAGAAGGGCTTTTCCGCCATTATCAAACGGAATGTAGTTGATGCTCCTTAAATTTTCTATCCCGGCCTCTTTTGCGACGAGGAGGGCCTTAAGATGGTCCCAGCCACCCCTAGAGCTTGCACCCACGATAGGGGCTTTTCTCGGGTCGGTTTTGAGTGTTTCCACCAAATCATCGAGTGTTTTGTACGGCGAGTCTTTTCCGACAACGATGACACCGTAATCCATGCCGAGCGCACCTACCCATCTGACGTCATCAGCCCTGTAATCGCCATATACCTTTTGGGCCAGCCGTGTCGCCGTGGCTGCACTTGCCGCGACAATCAGTTTTTCGTCTGTTTTCCGGGTGGTCACCACATGGGAAAACGCTTTCCCTCCACCGGAGCCGGACATGTTGACTACCTTCATGGCGCCGTCGATTAAATCCAGTTTCTGCATTAGCTGTGCAGCGGGAACCCGGCAGGTGAAATCCCATCCTCCGCCCGCACCGGCAGGAGCCAGACATTCAGTACCCGACAGTTTTTCCTGGGTGGACAAGGCAGGATTGATGAAAACAAAACCCAATAAACCCGAAACGATTAAAAGAGTACTAAAAATTTTTCTCATGATCTCTCCTTTCTTTTAAAACATAGTCGTTAACATTAACTTGCCTGGATTTGTTGACGGTCTCAAGCCAACAAAGGACGATAAAGGTGGATTCTTGCCAAGCGTTGATCCTTTGTTCAGCGAAAAGTGTGCCAAGGCGGTGGGTGGAAGCTCACACAAGCGGCAAGCCCGTCAATAGAGTCTGTCCGATAAGTCTAAAATGCGGTGCTGCATCTACAATATATGGTATAAATTTAGACAGACTAACTATATGTTGTATGAATCCTGACCCAATAAAATATTTTCGTATAGGCTCTACAGGCCGTTTTGGGAGGATATTAACAATAAATAGTGCGAATCGATTCTCTATTTTCCAATAAAAGTAGATGAAAGTCTGATTTTTTTGGACTGAAGTCTGGTTTTTTTAGACATGAAGAGACCCGCGTACTTATTTTTCAGATTTGCTCCAGTTGCACAGGCCCGTTACCCCGTGAACCCAAATAAAGCGAAAGCCATAAACACCAGAGAGTATCTCAGTGTCCTGCTTCTTAATGCGGTCAAAACAGTGGGGATTTACATTTCCACTTTTTTATGTGAGGATAAATTTTTATGAGAACCTTCCTCTATTTTTTAACATTTCTTTTAATGGCGACTAACGCTTCCTTTGCTGGTAAATACAAAGTTGCGGTTTTCGACTTTGACGACAGACTGGACAATGAAAAAACCACGGCCAAGTATATTGAACGGCAGCTTCAAATAGAGATAGAGTCACTTGAACTGACTCACTTTTCAGGCAAAGAAGATATATCCAATTCGATACAGATGTTAAAAAAACTGGATTCCGAAGGTTTTGATCTAATTATTACCATCACCACTGATGCCCTAATTATCGCTAATCATGTGGTGAAGAATACACCGACACTGTTCACTAATGTGAATAATCCTAAATATCTTGGATTTCGGACCCTTGAGGCCCCAGGGAAAAATATTTCAGGTGTCTCATATTATATCTCCGTTGAAAAGCAACTTGCCTTATATAAAAAATTAATGCCCACCCTTAAACATCTCGGGTTCATTTTTGACAGCAACAATAAGTCTAAGAAAGTAGAATTGCCAGAAGCCAGGCAGGCATGTCAGAGAATGAGGCTTAGGTACAAAATTGAGGTCGTTTCATCAGAGCCGGAACTTGCAACAGCTGCATCCAGTCTTATTCATGACGGGGTCCAGGCCATCGCCATTGGTTCAAGCGGAATGCTTTATAACAATATTTCTCATTTCAAGGAGGTTTGCGATAAAGCCAGTGTCCCAATTTTCTCTTTTAACAAGGAGGGCACACACCTTGGGGCACTTGCATCTCTTGCCAGCGATTACGAACTGATGGTTGATAAACTCTTAATTCCAATGGCAACGTCTGTATTAAAAGAGGGGAAAAAGCCCGGTGATTTTCCCATTGCCTTTCTCAAAGAAAACCGTATTTTCATTAACATGTCACAGTCAAAAGTATTCAATATTCAAATTCCTGAGGATATCTTGGAAAAGGCTGTCATATTAAGGTGATATCCCATAGAATTTGGAAACTGAGGAATTTCAGATAGTCATACCGAGGTCCAAATATCAGCCGATTGCATGTATATTGAGATTACTCCAGGAATCCTAGATCCGTCAAAATCTATGATAACATACTAAAATCACTTAGAATGTTAAATTTCAGATTTCAACTGTAATCAGAATTATTCCTTAGCGGAAAAATCTCGCGATTTCATACCAATATCGGACCTTGATTTTTCAATCAGCCGTTAATGATACTCATGCCGCGCTCGTCGTAGCGATCTCCCTTAACTTGGTCAGCAAGACGATCCAGCCTTTTCAATTCGTCATCTGCCAGAGCAATATCGTATGCACCCAGGTTGACCTTCAAATTATCGAGCTTGGACGTTCCAGGAATTGTCATGACATGGTTGCCTTGGCTGAGAACCCAAGCAAGAGCGACTTGTGCAGGTTTGCAGGATTTTGCGGATGCTAACACTTCGAGTTCTGTAACAAGCGCAACATTCGCTTCGTAGGCTTCTCCCTGGAACCGCGGAGTCAGCGTCCGAAAATCGCCTTCTCCAGGGCGAACGTCATGCTTAAATCTCCCCGATAACATGCCGCGCCCCAACGGTGAATACGCCACGAGCGTCGCACCGACCTCAAGACAGGCCGGAATCACCGAAGCCTCAATATCGCGACTGAAAATGGAGTACTCGGATTGCACAGCCGAAATCGGGTGAATCTCGGCAGCTCGGCGTATCGTGGCAGCGGCTGCCTCGGATAAGCCAATTGTCCGAACCTTTCCCTCAGTAACCAGTTCGGCCATTGCCGCAACCGTTTCCTCGATCGGGGTCGCCGGGTCCACGCGATGGAGATAATAGAGGTCAATCACGTCGGTCTGTAGTCGCTTTAGCGAGCCCTCCACCGCGCGTCGGCAATTTGCGCGTGAGCCATCGATCCCAACGGCGTTCCCGGTCTCCGGATCACGGATCGGCCCAAACTTGGTGGCAATGAAGACTTTGTCACGACGATCATGAAATGCTTCTCCCAATAAGGTCTCATTGGCCCCTATGCCATAGAGCTCCGCCGTATCAAAATGCTGCACACCGATCTCAATGGCCTCATGGAGAAGCTCGATCGCAGTTTCCCGATCCGTTGGCGGACCATAGAATTCTGATAGCCCCATGCAGCCAAGCCCAATTGCTGGGAGACTCGTTTCTGTCTGACCGAGCATTCTGACTTTCATCGCAAATATTCCTTTCCTAAAACATTAAAAATTCCTGCGCTGCGCGAGCATACTGGCAACTGATTGGAATTCTACGCCTAAACTCGACCGTGTATAATGTATCGGGCGCCTCAAGGTCGTTGAAAGCAAGCATGTGAAAACCTCACGACCGCCCAGGTACAGGTTCGGCAATAATTCAATTTCTCTTTTGTTTTGCTTACAACTCACAGACAACGGTTACATTTAACAGCGATTTTCGCACAACGAATTGCGACATAATTGATCTTCACCTTAGTAGAACTCAAATCTCAAGTGTCGATCACCGAGCCAGGATATGCCCAGAGCATTTCTATCAAGCCTTGCAGCCTTGATAATTGGATTATGGGATCTTCTGGGGAATTTAACTGTAATATCTTTTTCTCGCACAATGACATCAGCTTTCATATTGATGAACTGACGAAAGATGGTTGCCGAACGGCAATGTTCGAACCCTCTGAGTTTCTGAGACAACAGATGATAAAGTGTATGGGCAACCATGGTCATCAAAACATCAAAATGCACCTTGATCAGAATAGACGACGAAAGGGCATTGAGGCTGAAAAACTTTACTGCCTCGGCAATCCCGTTTTCAACTCGCCATCTTTGGGCATAACGCAGGACAATGGAATCCGCAGGGCTGTCAAAATCGTTGGTCACCAAAAACGAGGGTTGCTCCCTGCCCGTGCCTTTCATCACGATCTGTCGAATCTTGGAATCGTAACTATCAAGCCTTGTCGTGGACTCGTAAAGCAGGGGTGATTTATACTTTCTTTTCGGAATATCCAGGTGAGTTTTCTTCCACTGTTTGGCGGGAATCAGTTCCACGGCTTCTAACAGTTTTTTGCCACGCCTGCGCAAGGTGATGAAATGAACACCCAAATGATTGAGGGTATTCAAGTGCTCGTATGTCGTAAGCTTAGAATCAAAGACTAGGGTGGAGTCCAGTTTGCCGTGGATCTTTTTCCAGAACGATACAAAATTAAGAACCTGCTCGGAGGCTTCGCTGCGGAGGATGTCGGCCTGGGCGTACTGAAACAACTCTGATTGGCAGTCTTGGGCAAACAAGGTCAGAGCGCCCTTGAGGCGCTTGCCTCTGGTAGGTACCCACTGGGTATCCATGACAGACTGCTCGCCCCAATGGGGAATACTGTGAAAATCCAGATTGATGGTCTTTGACCGGTAGGCATGCTGCCGGTTCATCTCCTTAACGAAACCTTGCAGCAAGCGGTCCAGAGCGGATGTCTCCAGTCGATAGGAGTAATCGGAAATGGCCGTGCACTTGGGCAAAACATTGAGCCCGGCAAACAAGCCCATGCCTTCATCGAAGTCCCTCTGTGCCAATGAAGGTGAGACACCTACCCCTTGAATAATTAATGTAGGGCGGATAGCACTACAGCGAAATCTTTTTTATAGACTTATACCCCAAAAGTGTGTATGCTTTCAAATAAGCGGGTGATCGATGGGGTTGCGGCGTTATGCATAGTGCATCAGTCGGCTTGAAAGTGGCTTTTGCCGCTGTTGAGGATCTGTTCCCTGTCAATGACACCCCCATTGAGAGCATGCACCAATTCCAAAAACCAAGCGTTATGCTGCCACCGGTTCCGGCCACCGCCAATACAAATGCAATCGCCGGAAAGCTGAAAGATATTGGCCCGGCCACCGTCGAGCCGATCAGCGGTTCTGGCTGGGAGCCTTTGTGGGATCGATGGGTCAGAGAGCATCACTATCTGGGTTATCGGAAACTTCTGGGGCATCGACTCAAGTACTTCGCTTTCCTTGAAGACCGACCGGTAGCAGCCCTGTCTTGGAGCGCGCCGGCCTTAAAACTATCCGTAAGAGACCGTTTTATCGGTTGGTCGCCGGGGCAACGAAAACAACATCTGCATCAACTGGCCGCCAACAGCCGGTTTTTAATTCCGTCTTGGGTTCGGATTGCCAATCTGGCCTCGCACGTGCTGGCTCTGAATATTGCGCGGCTTCCCGAGGATTGGTTATACCATTTCAACCATCGACTTCTTTTGCTCGAGACGTTTGTCGATAGCCGGTACTTTGAAGGTACCTGCTATAAGGCCGCTAACTGGCAACATCTTGGACATACGTATGGCAGCACGAAACAAGGAAAAGGATATCGCTATCATGGCAACCCAAAGGAGGTTTTCCTTTATGTTGTAAACCCTGATTTCAGGAGCATTATCAATTGCCGCCGACTGCCCACCCCTCTTCATCACCCTCCACCCACCCAAACCAAAGTGGAGGCGCTGGTCATGCTTTTAAAACATTGCCAATGGCATCGGCAACTGACCGCCGATTTGAATCTTGATTCCAACGATATTGAGGCCATGGCAAAAGAGTTGGTCAACTTTCATCAACGCTTTCATGGCGCATACGGGCGCATCGAACATCACCGCCTGGGATTGGCCTATCTGTCCGGGCTCATGAGCAATGCCGAGGCCAAATCCGTGGAACCGATTGCGCTGGAGTTTCTCGACAAAAAATCTGTCCGCTCCATGCAGATGTTCATGAAGACCTTTCGTTGGGATCATGGTGCCATGCTGCGGACCCATCAAGAGATGCTGGCCGAACTGATCGCAACCCCCGAGGGGATGATCACCATCGATGCCAGCGATTTTCCCAAAAAGGGTAAAGAATCGGTCGGCGTGGCTCGCCAGTATTGCGGCACTGTCGGAAAGGTCGAAAACTGCCAGTCTGGGGTCTTTGTCGGCTATGCCAGTGATAAGGGCTACGGTCTGCTCAACGGCCGGTTGTATATGCCGGAAAGCTGGTTTTCCAAAGAGCAGGAAAAAAGGCGCCGATTCAACCTGGTCCCTGAAGATCTCGTTTTTGAGACCAAGCAGCAGATCGCCCTTAAATTAATCGATGATGTCAGAGCAACCGGTAATTTTCCCGTTAAATGGATCGGCGCCGACGCCGCTTTTGGCGGCGACATCGAATTTTTAAACGCTCTGCCCAAGGATCTCTTTTACTTTGCCGCGATCAAGTCCGATACTCAGGTTTTTACCAAAAAGCCAAAAGTGGGGCTCCCGCTCTATAAAGGGCGCGGCCGTCGTCCCACCAAAATAAAGGTATTACCGGGTCAACCCAAGCCGCGAAGCGTCGCAGAAATCGCTAAGTCCGACCGTGTGTCCTTCAAGCCGGTCGTGGTTGCCGAGGGTGCCAAGGGGCCGATCATCGCCAAGGTGGCTCGCATTCGGGTCTATCTGTCTCGGGACGGATTGCCGGTCGGCGACGCAGCAATGGCTCTTGTTGAGAAAAACAACGATAGCGAAATCAAGTTCGCTATCTCCAATGCACCCAAAGAGATCTCTCTTTCCGAGATGGTTGAGGCCTCCACCATGCGTTGGCCGATCGAACAGTGCTTTCAGGAAGGCAAGGGACAGGTCGGAATGGATTGCTATGAACATCGTTCCTGGCCCGCCTGGCATCGTCATATGGCCTATGTGTTCTTGGCCCTGCACTTTATGTTGCGGATGAGATTGCGATTTAAAAAAAACGCCTTTGCTGACAGTTTCCTTGGTTCGTAAAATACTATCGTTAGTACTTCCTCTCAGGTCTCTGAGTGTCGAGGGGGCAATGGAAATTGTTCAATATCACCTGACCCGGAATTTAACCGCTTATAAGTCGCATCGAAAAAAAAGAGTCAAGCTGGCAGAATCCTATAACATCAATCTTTCGCTGCAGTGATACGAGATTTCACCATGAAAACCAACTCATCTGTTAAGCTGACCCCTATCGATACCGCCGTCCCATCACCGGAGCCTGGGGAACCTTGCCGATGGCCCAATTGACCCTGTATTGGACATCGCCGCTCCGTGGCGGACCGTAGACGATGCCCTGCAAATTCTTGTATTCCAGTATGGGCGTGAGAATCTGCGAGGTCCAGGAAGCCGCCCCGCGCAGAGGTCCGGATTTTAAAGCAGCGCCCAGCAAGGTGAAGTTGGCCATGCGCAGGCCATCCAGCGTGGTGCCGTCGGCCATGACAATCTTTGTATCGAGGGGAGCGGTAATCGAAAAGGTGTAATTGTCCAGGTCCGAGCTTTGATCCGGATTTATAATGGCCGACTGTAAGTCAGCGGTATCCACCGGGCCGCCAAGCTGCATGGCACGCAACCTCCCGGGCATCCCGGTGAAACCGTTCAGCATGAATAAACCCTGGGTGCGGGGAGTTTCCACATCCGCAGGTGCCCACAATCTGACAAGTCCGCTGCCCGTTTCCCTGCTGTCCAACTCGCCCGTGCGTTTCTTCGGGTTTCGTTCCGCCACATGACCATGGCAGTCATGCCGCCGTCCCGGGGCGCAAAACACAGCCGTCCCGGTTCCAGTCGATATGCCCTCCCGGTGATCGTGGCCTGCATTGAACCGGTTTCCAGATGATTACCGCTGGGGATTGAGTCGTGGTTGTTCCAGGAAATGCGGATAGAGATCCGGACCGGCATCTCTTCCCCGCCATCCAGCGGGCCAGTACCCACTTTTGCTTGGGATAGGGCCTGTTCGACCGGGCTGAGTACCATGAACAAAGCACTCAGAATTACACCTAGCAGCAGGCAGATGCATCGGCGTGCGGAGGTGTCTGATCCTATCATTTCACTTCTTACACTCCCCGATTCGCCGGCCGTTCATGGTCTGGATTATTTGCATCCCTTGCATCTCTATCCGGATGGCGCCCTCGAAAGTATTGCCGTGATAGGTGATTTCACCCGCCAATTTTGAATCGCCTTCGGGGGATTTGCAGATCATGTTCCAGCTTACCGTGTCACCGTTCACACTGGTGTCGATCAGCCTGCACTCCTGATCCGGCTGGGAACTTTCTGGCACGGCATTTTCCTTGGTGATGCACTGATTATGCTTCATGGCGGGCATCTTCATACCCGGCATCTCCATTTGGGAGGTAATCTCCCAAAGGCCCTCCTGGAGGTTCGGTTCCGATCCGGCCAGGCAGTGACCATGGGCAAGAACCAACAATCCAAAAATGAAACCGGAAATAATGGCAAATTTCTGTTTTACGCGCATGGATCTTTCTCCTTAACATTTAAGATTACCGGCAATTTTACTGCATTTGAATTTGAGTTGTGAATTCGGTGCTCTGTCCGGAATTCCGGTCGTGGACCACAGTTTGAACGTCGTAGATCCCCGGGGGCGCATCGGTGAGCCAATATGTCAAATCGAGGCGGAATTCGGTGTTGGGCAGGGGCGATACAATATCAAATGTCCCAAAATCCTGCTGTCCAGCCAGAATTTCACCTTTCTGCAAAAAATAGACATCCGTCACAATGTTGATTGTGTAAGCCTCACCGACCTTTTTCAGTGTGTAGCCGTAAATCTGGGCATTGACATGGATCTTTTCGCCGGAACCGAAAATATTGTTTTCTCGGGCTATGTAGGTCTCAGTATCTTTCACAAGCCTGACATGGGTAATGGTCAAGGGCACTTCGTTCCAGATCTCCAGCATGGCCTGTTTCAGTTTTTCCAACGCCTCAAGTTTGTTGCCGCCAAGGTATGATGCCTCCGCCGCTCTAAGCTGCGATGGAAAGCGGGCGGAAGCCGCCGAGGACGAGGTGGATTGAGATGGTTCAGGAATCGCTTTTTCCGTGTCAGGCCCCTTTCCGGCGCGCCCATCATCTTGAGTCTCTTGCCGCAGTTGAACCTTTATCTCGCCCTTGCCGTATACTCCCAGCCCGACATATCGAATTCGTTTTTCCGCCGGAAACTCCCAGGTTTTGGTCTCTCCAGGTTGCAGGGCGAACCTCAATCCTTCGATTTTCTTTCTTTCCTCTGAATAGAGGGAAATTTTTCCCTCAGATTTTATTTTGTACCGGGAATCGCCGGTAATCGAGATGACTATACCCTCTTCAGCAGAGACAGCTTTTTCGATGCTGGTCATATCGGTTTCCCGGCCCTCGCCTTGGAGCATAAACTCGTTTGCCTCCGCTGGCACCATTGCCATACTAAGCAGTAACATGAGTATCCCAACCAGCAGGCTAAGGGTGCGCATCACCATCCTCCCCTCCTTTCTTAGTATGAAAGATTTCGAACTACTCTATAACAACAAGTTGAATGGATCTAAAATGCCGCTTCTATGTTTTCTGTTTTTCCAGATTCAATGATAACGCCCTTAAACTCTTTGGTTGTTTTATCAGTAAAGTCCTCGACTTTCACATCATAGACGCCCGGTAGCAGCCCGAAGATTGCAGCCTGATCCTTGCCGGTGTCTTTGCTGGCCAGATAGCTTTGCTCTCCCTGGGGGTAGATCCAGACATGTGTTCGAAAGGGCGCGCCGCCTTTCAAGGCGGTAACGCTCAAGGTGCCCTCTTGGGTAAACTCGGCGATCTTTTCAATCTTCTCTCCGGCCTTGATCTCCACGCCCTTGAAATTGACTTCGGGCTTATCGGGCAGGGAAAAGTCCTCGACTTTCACATCATAGACGCCCGGTAGCAGCCCGAAGATTGCAGCCTGATCCTTGCCGGTGTCTTTGCTGGCCAGATAGCTTTGCTCTCCCTGGGGGTAGATCCAGACATGTGTTCGAAAGGGCGCGCCGCCTTTCAAGGCGGTAACGCTCAAGGTGCCCTCTTTGGTAAACTCGGCGATCTTTTCAATCTTCTCTCCGGCCTTGATCTCCACGCCCTTGAAATTGACTTCGGGCTTATCGGGCAGGGAAAAGTCCTCGACTTTCACATCATAGACGCCCGGTAGCAGCCCGAAGATTGCAGCCTGATCCTTGCCGGTGTCTTTGCTGGCCAGATAGCTTTGCTCTCCCTGGGGGTAGATCCAGACATGTGTTCGAAAGGGCGCGCCGCCTTTCAAGGCGGTAACGCTCAAGGTGCCCTCTTTGGTAAACTCGGCGATCTTTTCAATCTTCTCTCCGGCCTTGATCTCCACGCCCTTGAAATTGACTTCGGGCTTATCGGGCAGGGAAAAGTCCTCGACTTTCACATCATAGACGCCCGGTAGCAGCCCGAAGATTGCAGCCTGATCCTTGCCGGTGTCTTTGCTGGCCAGATAGCTTTGCTCTCCCTGGGGGTAGATCCAGACATGTGTTCGAAAGGGCGCGCCGCCTTTCAAGGCGGTAACGCTCAAGGTGCCCTCTTGGGTAAACTCGGCGATCTTTTCAATCTTCTCTCCGGCCTTGATCTCCACGCCCTTGAAATTGACTTCGGGCTTATCGGGCAGGGAAAAGTCCTCGACTTTCACATCATAGACGCCCGGTAGCAGCCCGAAGATTGCAGCCTGATCCTTGCCGGTGTCTTTGCTGGCCAGATAGCTTTGCTCTCCCTGGGGGTAGATCCAGACATGTGTTCGAAAGGGCGCGCCGCCTTTCAAGGCGGTAACGCTCAAGGTGCCCTCTTGGGTAAACTCGGCGATCTTTTCAATCTTCTCTCCGGCCTTGATCTCCACGCCCTTGAAATTGACTTCGGGCTTATCGGGCAGGGAAAAGTCCTCGACTTTCACATCATAGACGCCCGGTAGCAGCCCGAAGATTGCAGCCTGATCCTTGCCGGTGTCTTTGCTGGCCAGATAGCTTTGCTCTCCCTGGGGGTAGATCCAGACATGTGTTCGAAAGGGCGCGCCGCCTTTCAAGGCGGTAACGCTCAAGGTGCCCTCTTGGGTAAACTCGGCGATCTTTTCAATCTTCTCTCCGGCCTTGATCTCCACGCCCTTGAAATTGACTTCGGGCTTATCGGGCAGGGAAAGGTCCACAACCTGGATGTCGTAAAACCCAGGCAGCAGAATAAAGGCAGCCGGTTGATCTGCGTTTGTGTCGCCGTAGGCCAGCCGATCGGTTTCCCCCTGGCGAAACACCGTGACCCGGGCGTTTACCGGCTCCCCATTTTTTAAGGCAACTACCTCCAGAGCGCTTGCTGAAAATTCCGCCGATTTGACCACGGTCTGCCCGGTCTCGATTTCTAAATCCGTAAAAGTGACAGTGGGCCGATCCGGTACTCCGCTATCGGTCACTTGAACCGTGTACACACCCGGTTTGAGCCGCAGAGTCGCCGGCTGATTCATGTTCGTCGATGTGGTCCCCTGGGTGATCCTCTCTCCGCTATCCTGCGCGCGGATAATGATATCGGCGGCAATGGGCTTGCCGTTGCGCAAGGCGCTGACCTCAAGAAAGCCCAGGGTTTGGGTTTCCTTGACCACCTTCTTGGCCGCCAAGCGAAATTCCCCGGCATTTTTGGCCGTGTAATACATCCCGCCGCCGGCCTCGGCAATGCACTCAAGCTGGCTACGCTCCTCATCGGTGACATCAAACCCGATGACATGCATGACAAATTTGACGCCGCTCTGCCTGAGCTCTTTGACCAGGGTACAGGGGTCGCCCTCACAGGTCTCCTTGCCGTCGGAAACCAGAATAATCGTGGTTTCATCCTCCAGGGCCTTGAGTTTTTCGGCCGTGATTTGAATGGAGTGGGTAATGGGTGTTTTGCCCTTGGGATTGAGAGCCTTGATCTTTGTAATCAACAGTTCTTTATCAAATGCGCCCAAGGGAACCAATTGTTCCACATCCTGGCAATCGCCCTTGCGCCGGTGTCCATAGGCCACCAGGCCCACCTGGGTATCCGAGGGCAGTTCGTGGATAAGGTCGGTTAAGACCTCCTTGGCGATCACGATTTTGGCCGTTCCCTCGACCTGGCCCCACATGCTGCCCGAGGCATCCAGAATAAAGACCAGATTGTTCTGGCTTGCTTGGGCTTTCGGAATTGCGGCAAAACACAGCAGAACAAATGTTAGAATGCAAAAAATCCTTAAGCATTCACCGGTTCGACTCCTGTTGTTGGTTTTCATGACACACCTCTGAAGGAAAACAGTGATAGGAAAAGCACTTAGAGATCGATCGAGACTTCTCTAAAAATTTCGAAAACGGTGTGAATTGGGGGTGCAGGTTTAACTATCCAAGAGATCAGCTTTTGCGCTGCTTTCAGCGTAAGAGTGAAATCAACGGCAGGTGAGATGGAAATTTGAGGGGATAAGCAGACACTATGCAACACATATTTTCCTATTTCTCTATGCTCAAAAAAACAAGAAATTGTCAATGTATTTGGTGAATTCTGCCACAATGTGGGCCTAAGAAACACTCGGTGCTATATTCTGGAGAGCTATTTAAAACCCCACCAATCTTGCCGCGTCTCATGAGCCTGAAATTATCGCTATGCATTCGTCTCCGTATGGGGTGTAGTTGCAATCTGGCTACTCTTGTTGCCGCCTGATAATTCAACCACCTCAGGGCGGAGATTGCAGCGGGCTACGAAACATAGTAATACCCTCACGATATTGGATGAATCCGAATTGCAAATGGGAGGATCGGCATGTTTAATCCGGAAAAGCTGTTAGGCGGCCTGTTGGGGCAAAGTTCGGGGGTTTCCCGGGGTTGGGGCACCAAGGCCACGGTAGGACTGGGCCTGCTGGGCGTGGCCATGGAGGCCGCGGAACATTTCATGAACAAATCCCAGGCAGCGGCAGGCCCGGGCGCTCCCCCGCCCCCACCCCCGGGCGCTGGAGCCCCTCCGCCGATCCCTCAATCCGTTGCACCCGGGGGTGCGCCTCCTCCGCCTCCCGGCGCTGCATCCCCGTCGCCGTCCGTTGCCGGGGAACCGGCGCTCCAAGCCCGGGATGCGGTGCTCTTGATCCGGGCCATGATTGCCGCGGCCCATGCTGACGGCCACATGGACGCCCAGGAGCGGGAGACCATTCTGGGTAAGCTGGAGAAATTGAATTTGAGCGCCGAAGAGCGGGGATTCATCGGCAACGAGCTTTTGTCGCCCGCCTCCCTGGAGAGCATTGTCAGTCAGGCCGGCACCCCCGAGATGGCCCGGCAGGTCTATGCCGTATCCCTGATGGCTATCACCGTGGACAGCGAAGCCGAACGCCGGTATCTGGAGCTGTTGGCCCAAAAGCTGGGATTAGCTCCGGAGCAGGCCGCGGAGATTCAACGCAAGCTGGGACAACCGCCCCAATGATTCATTCGGCAGCCTGCCGTCTTGATCTTCGCAAAATTCAAATCATCTTAAGCCGCAAAGAATGGCAAAGTTTATTCGGTAATTATCGATATTTGGATAAGGAGTCGCCCCATGAGTCAGTGGTATATCAGTTACGACGGAAATCAGATCGGACCCTTGAGCACCTCCGAGGCCATGGCCCAGGCTGCCCAAAACCCCAATGGCCATGCCTGGCGGGAAGGGTTCGCCCAATGGCTGCCTATTGGTCAGGTGGCGGAGTTGGGACCGGGCGCTAAGCCGGTTGCGGCGCCGCCCCCCATGGCCGCCCGGGGCGCGGATGAAATCGACTTTAAGATCATGGGCGCCGAGATGCAGTTCGTGGAGGTGGAGCTTGATCCGGGCGAGAGCGCCGTGGCCGAGGCGGGCGCCATGATGTACAAGGACAGCAGCATTGAGATGGAGACCATTTTCGGCGACGGCTCTCCCTCCAGTGGCGGCGGCGGTTTCATGGACAAACTAATGGGTGCCGGCAAGCGGGTGCTCACCGGCGAGAGCCTATTTATGACCGTCTTCACCCACACCGGCCAGGGCAAGGCCCACGTGGCTTTCGGCGCGCCCTACCCGGGTAATATTATTCCCGTGACCCTCACCCATGTCGGCGGCCAGCTGATCTGCCAGAAAGACAGCTTCCTGTGTGCCGCCAAGGGCGTCTCTATCGGCGTTTACCTGCAGCGCAAGATCCTCACCGGGCTTTTCGGCGGCGAGGGCTTTATCATGCAGAAGCTGGAGGGTGACGGAATCTGTTTTCTGCACGCCGGGGGAACCGTGGTGGAGCGCCAAATGGAGGCCGGCGAAGTCCTGCACGTCGATACCGGTTGCGTGGTTGCCTTTGAACCGTCGGTGAAGTTCGATATCCAACAGGCCGGGGGCATCAAAACCAGCCTCTTCGGCGGCGAGGGGCTTTTCTTTGCGGTGCTGCAAGGCCCGGGCCGGGTTTGGCTTCAATCCCTGCCCTTCTCCCGCTTGGCCGGCCGCATGCTGGC
Organism: uncultured delta proteobacterium; assembly: GCA_963713755.1. GTDB lineage: Bacteria > Desulfobacterota > Desulfobacteria > Desulfobacterales > CAVQMW01 > CAVQMW01. The sequence goes on from CAVQMW010000002.1 coordinate 38,814, forward strand.
GGCCCGCCGTCCCGGAGGCGCCAAGGGCGAGGGCTCCATACTCGGCCCCTTGGGGGATCTGCTGGACGGGCGCTAATTGCCATTGTAGGTGAAACCGGCAGGATTGAGTGTTCCGGATAAAAGGTTTATTATGCAGCGGCGGTTTTTTACCTGTCCGCCCAGGCCACCGCTTAAACTCCACGGATTCAGGCCCGTGCCGGGTGGGGAAATACATAAGCATTGAAGGATTGGAATGAAGGATATTTACTTTAACGATGGCCGCTATGTCCCGGAAGATGAGTGCTTGATCTCCGTCAATGACCTGGTGGTTTTACGGGGTTACGGGGTGTTTGATTTTCTGGTCACTTACAACGGCTGCCCCTTTCACCTGGAGGAGCATGTGGCGCGGCTGGAGAATTCGGCCCGCCATGTACGCCTGAAGCTCAACTACTCCCTGGATGAGATCATGGAGATCGTGGCTCAGACCGTCAGACGCAACCCCCATCACCAGGAGTCAATGATCCGGATCATCCACACCGGGGGCATCAGTGCCAACGGGGTCACCCCCGAGGGTAATGGCATTCTGCTGGTTATGGTGAGCCCCAAGAATCACTGGCCGGCCGAGTGGTACCGCGACGGGGCCAAGGTGGTAACCAACCGCATCGAACGGGTGCTGCCCGATGCCAAGAGCACCAACTACCTGTCGGCGGTGTATGCCATGGAGGCGGCCCACGCCCAGGGGGCCATCGAATCGATCTATGTGGATCGAAACCAGCGGGTATTGGAAGGCACCACCAGCAATATCTTCTTCTTCAAAAACGGACGCTTGATTACCGGCGACCAGGATATTCTGCCCGGCGTGACCCGCAAAGTGGTGCTGGAGCTTCTTCAGGATCGGTTCGAGCTCGATCTGCGGGATGTGCAAATGGAGGAGATCAAGGCCATGGATGAGGTGTTTATCACCTCTTCCACCAAAGAGGTGGTGCCCATTGTCCAGGTGGACCGGGCCACCGTGGGAAGTGGCCGCCCTGGTCCCCTGACCCGCAAGGTGATGGAGATCTTCCACGGCTACACCGCCCAGTACGGCCAGGGAACGGCCTAAATGGCCCCGGCAGAGGCGGTAACCTGGGCGGAAGTCGATCTGCAAGCGCTGGCCCACAATGTCCGCGAACTGAGACGAGTCGCCAATCCCCAGGCGGCGCTGATGGCCGTGGTCAAGGCCAATGGTTACGGCCACGGGGCCCTGGAAGTCGCCCGAGTGGCCCTGGCCCAGGGGGCGCGTTATTTGGCCGTGGCCCGTTTTGATGAGGCCTTCAATCTGCGTAAGGCCGGGATCGAGGCTCCGCTCCTGCTCTTTGGCGCAACCTTGCCCGACCAGGTGGATTACCTCTGCCGCCACGATATCCGCGCCGCGGTGAACTCCCTGGCGGGGGCGCGGCAGCTTTCCGTCGCGGCCGCGGCCCGTAACCGGACTCTAAAGGTTCACCTCAAGATCGACACCGGCATGGGCCGCCTGGGGCTTTGGGCCGAGGGGCTGGCCGGTACGCCGGGCAACGATTCCTCCGAGGGCGCTTCAATGGAAACCATTGGGACCATTGCCGTCCTGCCCGGATTGGAGCTAGAGGGTATTTTCACCCATTTTGCCAATGCCGACTCCCGGAACACGGCTCACACCCGGGGGCAGTTTGCGCTCTTCGAGCAATTGCTCGCCCAACTGGCCGCCCACGGCATTCAGATTTCGCTGCGCCACGCGGCCAATAGCGCGGCCCTGCTGGCCATGCCCGAGACCCATCTTAATCTGGTGCGCCCCGGCATCGCCCTCTACGGCTTGTGGCCTTCCGAAGAGATGAAGCGCCACTCCATAGATCTGCGGCCGGCCCTGACCCTCAAATCCACGGTGATCCAGGTCAAGTCGGTGGATCGCGGTTTTGCCGTGAGCTACGGCAGCACCCACGTCACTTCCCGCCCCACGCGCATCGCCACCATCCCCATCGGATATGCCGACGGCTACAGCCGGCGATTATCCGCCCAGGGGCATATGTTGGTGCGCGGGGTGCGCGCCCCCATTTTAGGGCGGGTCTGCATGGACCTGACCCTCATCGATGTGGGCCGCATTCCCGATGTCTCACCCGGAGATGAGGTGGTGCTGATCGGTCGCCAGGGCGCGGAAGAGATCAGCGCCGATGAGATCGCCCGCCGCCTGGCAACCATCAACTACGAAGTGGTCTCCGCTCTGACGGCCCGGATACCCCGGGTTTACCGCAATTAGGCCGCTAATGACCCTGCAATCCAACCATCCTGGGATCGATTGGCAGGCGGGCAGTTGGCAGGCCGCAGATCCGGCCCCATCCGCCGCCGAGATCGTGATCGCAGGAGATTGGGCGCCCATCCGTCGCTTTGCCCCGCTCATGGACCAAACTCCGACGGCGGTGTACGGGGATCTGCTGCCGGAACTGCGGGCAGGCGACCTGCGGATTGTCAACCTGGAGTGCCCCTTGAGCACTGCCGGCGCACCCCTGGTCAAAAGCGGAACCGTTCTCAGGGGCGACCCCGGCCAGGTGCGGGGGTTGACGACGGTGCCCTTCGAGGTGGCGGCCCTGGCCAACAACCACAGCTTCGATTACGGCAGTCAGGCCTTCCGCCAGACCCGCGAGCTGCTCCATGAACATCGCATTAGAACCGTGGGCGCCGGAATGAACGCCGCCGAAGCCGCAGAACCCCTCATCGTCAGCGTCAATAGACTGAAAATCGGGATTATCAATTTCAGTGAAGGCGAGGACCTCACCGCGGCCGAAGGGGAGCGGCCGGGGGTCATGGGCTGGGCGATTGAGCGCCTGGCGGCCATCATCCAAAAACTGCGCGCCAAGGTTCAGGGCGTGGTGGTGATCTGCCATGGCGGCCTGGAGTATCTCCCCTTTCCGCCGCCCTATGTGGCCGCGGCCCTGCAGCGCCTGGCGGATGCCGGGGCCGACCTGATCATCGGCCACCATCCCCATGTTCCCCAGGGCATCGAGATCCACGGCGGGGTGCCCATCTGCTACAGTTTGGGCAACTTCGTGTTCTACCAGCCCACCGATCTGCTCTTTCGCAAGCTCGGCTATCTGGTCCGCGCGGGGTTCAACTCCCGGGGCCTGGCGCGGTTGCAGGTGCTGCCCTATGAAATCGCTTCCCAAGGGCTTCGCCTGCTGAAGGATCACCCCAGGGCCTGGGCCTTCAAACAGCTCCAGGAGATCTCCGCTCCCCTGGCACGTCCGGAGGGCATCCGCCAGGCCTGGAACGGATTTTTAGCTTACAACGGCGTCGAAGGATTTCGCGGCGAGGTGGCCAAAATCATGGATCAGCTGACCCGGGACCCGGCCAAGGGTGCCGCCATGTTCCGTAATCGGCTCACCACGCTCCAGCACCGCCACCACTGGCTGGACACCCTGACCCGCCTCATGGAGCACAAGTTGGACGAAGCCCCCCCCTGGGCCAGAAGCTGGGCCGAGGAGTACTTTACCCGCAAGCAGTGGCCGGTGTAGAAATGAGCCGCCATGAAGCCTGACCTCAGTGCGCAGATCCGCAAGCGGTTGACCCAGGAATGCCTGACCGTACTCATCGCCGACTCGGGCTTGGGGGGGCTATCGGTCTGCGCCGCCATCGCCGCGGAATTGAAGGAGCGCCCCCTTACCCCCCAGGTTTCGTTGATTTACTACAACGCCTGGCCGGACAAAAATTTCGGCTACAACCGCCTGGCGGACGATGACGCGCGGATCGGGATATTCGAACAAGCCCTGGCCGGCATGGCGCGCTTTGCCCCAGACCTGATCCTGCTCGCCTGCAACACCCTCTCCGTGCTCTATCCCCGAACCCAATTCAGCCGGTCCACGGGGATACCGGTGGTCGATATTATCGCTTTTGGCACCGATATGATCCGGGATGCCTTGGCCTCCGATTCCCTCTCCCGGGCCTTGATTTTGGGAACCCGGACCACCATCGCGGCTCGGACCCATGTCGAGGGGCTAGCGGCCCAAGGCATAGATCCGCGGCGGCTACACGCCCAGCCGTGCCATCTGCTGGCCACAGAGATCGAAAAGGGGCCAGCAAGTTCTTCAGTAGCCGCCCTGGTGAACCAATTCATGGGCAAAGCTGTTCGGCGGATCGGTCCGTGGCCCGGGGATCTTTTCGCCGCCTTGTGCTGCACCCATTTCGGCTATATCGGGGAGCTGATTGAGGCGCACCTGACGGAGCTGTTGCCCGGGCGCGCCATCACCCTGCTCAATCCCAATGAATCTATGGCGCGATTTCTCTTCGGTCTGGACCGTGGCCGGGGTAGGGGGGCGAGCCGTGTTGCGGTTCGAGTAGTTTCCAAAATCCCTTGGGAAACCGGGCGCCTGGCGGCCATCGGATCTCTGCTGTCGCCACTCTCCCCGGAAACCGTAACGGCGTTGCAGGCCTATGAGCAGATCCCCGATCTGTTTACCTTCTGACCCGCCGCAAGAAAGGCCGGCGGCGTGGATGGGCACGTTCGACTCACCTTCAGCGTTCAGGAGCATAGGTTATGAAACGGGTGTTGATCATCACCGGAGCGGCGGGAGACGCCCAGGGCTGGGGCGATCTCGGGGTCACCGAGACCCTGCGTGATGCCCTTTTGGCTGGCGGCTACGAGGCGCGGATTGAGTTTGTGCGCAGCCTGGATGATTTCAAGCGGGCCCTGGATACGCGCACATTCGATATTGTCTGGAGCGCCCTTTACCACATCGGTGCTGAAGCCGACATCGTGGGGCAGAATCTTGATGAAGCGGCCTGGCTGGCGGATATCCTCGACCGCCGCCGGATTCCCTATATCGGTCCCAGTGCCCGGACCATGCGCCAGCTCATCGACAAGAGCTGGACCCACCGAATTTTAAGCAACGCGGACATCGCCGTGCCCAACCATCACGAGGTGCCGGCAGGCCAGCAACTCCCCGAAGTCGCCTTTCCGGCCTTTGTCAAACCGAGCTGCGAATCCCGTTCCGTGGGGATCAGCGATGCCAGCGTGGTCCATGACCGCAACCAACTGGCCCGCCAGGTGGCCGAGGTCCATCAGCGCTACCGCCAGCCGGCTCTCATCGAGGCCTATCTCCCCGGACCGGAGTACACCGTGCTGATGCTGGCCAACGGCTCCGGACAGGAGTTTCTCACCGGAGTGGTGGAGGTGGAGGCGTGCTATTACGGTAAATACCCCATTTTGCGGGCCGATATGCGCGGCGTGGGCATCACCCGCATCGCCATTCCCGAAACCCGGGTTCAAGAGGCGGCCGAGTTGTGCCGCCAGGCGGTGGGCGCCCTCAATTGTCTGGACCACGTGCGGGTGGATATGCGGGTGGATGGCCAGGGAAAGCTGCGCATCATCGAAGTCAACGGAATTCCGGGACTCAAACCCGGCAAGAGCTGGAGCCCCCAGATCTACTCCCTCTACCACCCCTTAGCGGAGGGCGCCCTGGCCGAGTACCGGCAACTGGTCCGGCGGATTGTGGCGTCAAGCCTGGAACGCTATGGGATCAACGGATGAAGATCCCCGCCTATTCCGACCTTACGGCCGATTTGGGCACCCATGAGCGGGTGGCCGGCCGCGACCCCCTGGGGGGCTTTGCCTATGACTTGGATCTCACCTACCCTGGGCTGGCCGTGGCCATCCACGCCGGACACGGGGTGCGGCCCGAGTTGCGAGGGCTTATGACCATCTCCGATCAGGCGCGCCTGGCGGAGGAGGATCCGGCCACGGACCAGTTCATCCGGGAGTGCCCCAGCGCCCTCTGGGGGCTCGATTCCCGGGCGGAGTACGACCTGAACCGCCCCCCGGAATCGGCAATTCCGCTGACTGCCGAAATGTTCTGGGGCCTGCAGGTGTACCGGCAGCGCCCGGATGAGGCTGCAATCCGGCGCAGCCTGGAGAAATACCAGGCCTTTTACCGCTTTGTGAAAAGTCTGCTCCAGGTGCTGCTGGCGCGCCACCGAACCTGCGTGGTGTACGATATCCACGCCTACAACCTGAAGCGGCAGCGGGCCAAGGGCCATCCCGACCCCCCGCTGTTCAACCTGGGGACCCGGCTGTTGGACCGCCGCCGCTGGCGCGGGGCCATCGAGAGATGGCTTTCGGAACTGGCGGTAATCCCCATTACGGGGACCCCGGTCAGCGTGATGGAAAACGATGTGTTCGGCGGCCAGGGGGAATTTTGCCGCCGCCTGGGCCAGTGGGATCCCAATATTTTGGTCTTGCCCACGGAGATCGCCAAAATTTATATGGATGAAGTGAGCGGAAGGCTCTACCCTGATATAGTTGACGCCATCCGGCGGGGCCTGGCCCGGGCGGTGACCCGCCATGGCCGCCGGTTTCAGCAGCCCCAGACACGACCCCAACCCCGGCGTCTCTAACGGAGGATCCCCATGGGCAGTCAGTTGGATACGAATTTGATGCACGCCTACCCGGAGAAGGTGGTGGCCCTGGAAGCGGCCCTGGGCCGCTTGAAAAACGGCAGCCGCATCTTCATCGGCACCGGCTGCGGCGAGCCCCAGCATCTGATTCACGGACTGGTCAAGGATCAGCGGCTCCAGGATATCATGATCTACCAGATGCTCGCCTTTACCCTGAACGACTATCTGCTCCAGGATGATTTTCTCAATCGCTTTGCCCTGAAGCTCTTTTTCGTCAGCCATCCCATGCGCCGGGCGGCCTTTGAAGGCAAAATCGATTATATTCCCACTTACCTCTCCGAGATTCCCGCCTTTTTCCGAAAGGACCAAATTCGCCTGGACGCAGCCCTGGTGCAGGTGACGCCTCCGGACCGCTTTGGCTACTGCAGTCTGGGCGTCTCCGTGGATGTGACCCGGGAGGCGGTGCGCCAGGCCAAAGTGGTCATCGCCCAGGTCAACCCGCGTATGCCTCGCACCCTGGGGGACAGCTTCGTGCATGTCAAAGACCTGGATTGCCTGGTGCCCTTTGAAGAGGATCTGGTGGAGAACAACCCCGCCGGCCCCCAATCGGTGGTGGCCCAGCGCATCGCCCATTATGTTTCCGAACTGATCGATGACGGCAGCACCCTTCAGGTGGGCTACGGGCGGTTACCCTATGCCATCCTGCAATATCTTACCGACAAGAACGATCTAGGGGTGCACACCCACATGATCACCGACGCCTTTATTCCCCTGTTCGAAAAAGGGGTGATCACCAACCGCCGAAAGAACTTGCTCACCGATCGCGCGGTGGCCGCCTTCTGCGTAGGCTCCAAATCGACCTATGACTATCTGGACGACAATCCCTGCTTCTTTTTCGGTGCGGCGGATTTCGTCAACAATCCCGGGGTGGTGGCCCGCAATGACAACTTTATCTCCATCAGTTCCGCTCTGGAGGTGGATCTGACCGGTCAGGTCTGCTCCGATTCCCTGGGCCGGATGTTTTTCAGCGGTACCGGCGATCAGGCCAATTTCATCCGCGGGGCGGCCCTCTCCAAGGGCGGGCTCTCCATCATCGCCCTGCCTTCCACGGCCAAAAACGGAACCGTGTCGCGAATTGCGGCCAATTTGAGCGCCGGCGCCGGATTGGCCACCCTGCGGGCCGATGTGAACTTCGTGGTCACCGAATACGGCATCGCCCAGTTGAAAGGCAAAAGCATCTACCAGCGGGCCGTGGAGCTGGCCCAGATCGCCCATCCCGACTACCGGGCAGGCCTGATCGAGGCGGCCAAGCGCAACAACCTGATCTTTGCCGACCAGCTGCCGCCGCCCGCCGAAGATCTCATGTTCATTGAGGATTACAAGAGCCGGCTGGAGCTTGCCGGCGGCCGGGTGATGAGCGTGCGGCCCTTGCTGCCGTCGGATGAAATCGCCTATCGCAATTTTTTCTACTCCCTGGAAAAAGAGACCATCTACCTGCGCTTTTTCCAGCACATCTCGGTCTTTTCGCGCAAGATGGCCCAGAGCCATTGGGCCACCCTGGACTACCGCCGCAGCATTTCCCTGATCGGCCTAGTGCGCCACAAGGGAAACCAGGAGATCATGGCGATCGGGACTTATATGGGGGGCGATGACGCCCGGGCGGAGGTGGCCTTTGTGGTACGGGAGGATTTTCAGGGGCAGGGCGTGGCCAGCTACCTGCTGGGCCAATTGGAAACCATTGCCAGGGCCAACGGTTACCAGGGCTTCTTCGCCTCGATGCTGCCCCAAAACAAAGGCATGCTGCGGGTGTTTGAAAAGCGCTATCCCCAGGCGATTTTCAAAACCAGCTCCGGTGAAACCGCAGTGGTGATGAATTTTGCCGGGTCAACAGTCCAGGAGCCGTAATGAATATAGCCGACCCCGCCATTCAGGAAGCCCTGGACACCATTATCCATTTTATCCGCGAAACCCGCCGGATCGACCCCACGCCGGAGCAGCTGGCCGCTGCCCTGAAACGCTACTTCGTGTTAAAGGAAATCGCCGATCACATCGATCTGGCCTGACCATGAACCGCTGATGCCCAGACGCGCCTACGCCATCATCATCGCCGGGTTCTTCACGGTTTCCATCGCCTATTCCATCCGCTACGGCTATGGCCTGCTGCTCCCCGAGATGCTGCCGTCCTGGGGAATTTCCAAAACCGAGGCCGGGATCATCTACGCGGTCTACTTCGCGGTCTACCTGGCCGGCACTCCCCTGGTGGGGGCTTTGGCCGACCGCTACGACAACCGCTTCATCTTGACCCTTTTTACCCTGATCCTGGCGGCGGGTGCGGCCCTCATGGCCCGGGCCGCTTCGGTGTGGCAGGCGACCCTCTTTTTCTCCCTGGCCGGTTTGGGCAATGCCGCCTGTTGGGTGCCGGTTGCGGCTTTGGTGCAGCGCTGGGTGCCGGCGCAGCGCAAGGGAATTGCCCTCTCGGTGGTCACCATGGGGGTGGGCTTCGGAGTACCCTTGTGGAGCCTGGTGCTGCCCCTGGTGGTGGCGCGCTTCGGGTGGCAGGCGGGCTGGCTCTGCCTGGGCGGCTTTGGGGCGGCGGTGGCCCTGCTCAATGGGATCCTGGTGCGCAATTCCCCGGCCCAAGAGCGATCCGTGCTCCTCTCGGAGCCAAATCCACTCCCCTCCCAGACCCCCTATCTCCATTTGTTCCGGGATCCCAAGCTGTGGATTGTCGGCAGCGCCTATCTTTTCGTGGGCTTCAATGTGCTGGTGCCCTTTACCTTCATGGGGGTTTACGCCCGGGAAGGGCTCCACTTTTCCTATGCGGTCTCCACCCGCTTTGTGGCCCTGATCACCCTTTTCGGCATTGTGAGCCAACTGGTGCTGGGCGCCTGGTCCGACCGGGTGGGACGTATTCCCATCATGATGATCTGTGGCAGTTTGATGGGGCTGGGGTGCCTGGCCATGACCCTGTTTCAGGATCTTGGGGCCTTGTATGGCGCGGCCATGCTTTACGGTTTGGGCTACGGGGCGGTGTGGCCCATGTACGGAACCGCGGCTTCGGATTTTTTCCCCAAAGGGAACACGGCCGGCGTGGTGGGGATCTGGACGGTGTTCCTGGGGCTGGGATCCATTGCCTCCCCGGTGCTGTGCGGCTATATCATCGATGTCACGGGGGGCTACCGGGGCGTATTCCTGCTGGGGCTTGCCACGGGCGCTCTGTCGGCGATTCTGCTCCTGCCCATGCTGAAAAAACCGGTTTTAATCCAACCTGAATAGGGGCCTTGGAGTTATTGTCAAGGGCCGGGGCTTGGGGGTTATTGGGTGCCCACAAAGAAGGCCCGGAAGCGATCCGGCGGCCAAGTCAAAGCGCGGTCGATCTCTTGAAGCAACCGCTCCTTATCTTGAGGCAATTCCCCCGCCAAGTTTAGATAATTGGTGTAGTGATCGCTGGCCAGCAGGGTGGTGCAATCGATGCGGCCGAGCAGCAGGCGGGTTTCCGTCAACACTCCATGGGGAGAGAGCAGCTCGAAGCGGCCCTTTTCGATCTGGTGCAGCAGGAGGGTGCTGAGTTTGGGCACCAGGGTTCGCAAGCGCACAAAATCGGGGCCAATGGCGTTAATGGCCGCGGCGGTATGCCGGGCATGGTTTTCCCAGCGCTCCACGCCCCCCAAACCAAGGATCACATAGAGGCTCAGCTCGATACCGGCGGCGATAACCATTCGACCGGCGGCAATCTGCTCAGCGGCGGTGGTGCCTTTTTTCACCTGGCGCAGCACCGGGTTATCCCCGCTCTCCAAACCCACATGGATGCGGCTTAGCCCGGCCGCTTTGAGGAGTTTCAGCTCGGCCGGCCCCTTGGCTGCGATATAGGGCGAGGAGCCGTAGACCGTGATCCGTTGCAGGTTGGGAAATGTGGTCTTGGCGTAGCGGCAGATGGCGACCAGTTCCCCGGTGGGCATGGCGATGGTGTTGCCGGCGGGAAAGAACAGCGTTCGGACCCTATCGCCGTATTGCCCGCGGGCGCGGTCCAGATCCTGACAGATTTCCGCCACTGGCCGAACCCGATAGGGCGGGCCCTTTTTGTAGACCATGCAGAAAGAACACTTGTTGTGGGGGCAGCCCACCGTGGCTTGAATCAATAAGCTGTCCGCTTCGCTGGGCGGGCGGTATATGGGGCCTTCGTAGCGCAAAGGTCAAACACCTGATGAAGATGAGTTTTTGCGGCACAGACTAACGAAAATAGCTCTGATAAATGACATGGGTGATACTTATTCTTGAAAATCGTCATGTCAACTGACGATTTTCAAGTCTATCCGTCTGTCTGTTTGACAAGATACAGATGTTTTGCGATGTAGGCTGACAGTCAAGCCTTTATGAACTGCAACAGGCGTTACACTTCCAAATCTCCTGGCCTGAAAGTCGGCGAATATGCGGATTTTCCTGCGGTACTGGATTTCATGGCCGGCTGGGTCTGAGCGGATCCGATTCTGGCCACTTCGAGGTATGAACAGTAGTTGTCGATGCAGGTGAAACGGAGGAAACCAGATGCTGAATTTTGCTTTAAGTCCCGAACTGAAAGAAATTCGCCAAAAGGCCCGTGAGTTTGCCCGAAAAGAGCTGCTGCCGGTGGCCTGGGTCTACGACCAGAAGGATGAACTGCCCCGGGAAATTCTCTACAAGGCCTACGAGGCTGGGCTGATCAACGGCGAAATTCCGCCGGAATTCGGGGGTGAAGGGCGGGGGGTTTTGGCCGCGGTGATGGTCACGGAAGAGCTGGCCGCGGTGTGCCCCGGCCTGGCCACCAGTATCTTGGGCAACGGTCTGGGTATGGAGCCGCTGATCATGAGCAAGAATCAAACGGCCAGGGAAAAATACCTCTCCACCATCACCCGGGATCGCAAATTTTTCGCCTTTGCCACCTCCGAGCCCACCATGGGTTCCGATGTCTCCAGCCTGCGCTGTTTGGCTCAGCCGGACGGCGACGACTACATTTTGAACGGCACCAAATACTGGATCACCAACGGCGGGATCGCCGACTACGTCACCGTATTCGCCACCGTGGACCCCAAGGCCGCCCACCCGGGGATCTGCGCCTTTGTGGTGGAGACTGCCTGGGAGGGCGTTACGGTCGGCCGGTCGATTCCCAAGCACGGCCAGCGCACATCCAATACCGCGGCGGTCAACCTGAAAAATGTGCGCGTGCCCAAGGAGAACATGATCGCCGCACCCGGAGAGGGCTTTATGCTGGCCATGCGCACCTTTGCCCGCACCCGGCCCTCCATTGGCGCCTTTGCCGTGGGCGCGGCCCGCACGGCTATGGAATTTGCCATGGACTACGCCAAAAAACGCAAGGCCTTCGGTAGCAAGATCGCCAATTTTCAAGCCATCCAGTTTAAAATCGCCGACATGTACCAGAAGGTGGAAACCTCGCGTCTGCTGATCTGGAAGGCCGCCTGGGAGGCGGACCAGGGGCTGGACCCCAATATCAGCGCTTCCATCGCCAAGCTCTATGCCACCGAGGCGGCCTTTGAGGCGGTGGATCAGGCCCTGCAGATCATGGCCGGCTACGGCTACACGCGCTTTTTCCCGGTGGAAAAACTGTTGCGCGACACCCGGCTGTTCCGGATCTACGAGGGTACCAGCGAGGTCCAGCGCGTCATCCTGGCAGGCCACGCCATGAACAATTACACGCCCGTGATGCCCCCCATAGAAGACCTGCCCATCCCCTATGCCGGGGATTTTCCGGATCGGGATGAAGGGGACGGTAGTGAGGTGTGGCGCTGCCGTATGTGCGGCTATGTCCATTTCGGCGACGAGCCCCCGGAGGTGTGCCCCTACTGCTTCTATCCTTCCAGTGCATTCAAGAAGATTGTACAGCAGTAAATTGAACCTCTTGCGGGTTGCGCCACCCACAGCTGACCCTGAAAGCGATCGGCCATGAGCAGGGTGACGGAAGAGATTATTCTCAGATTGCGCGCTTTAGGGAGTGAGGAGATTGCGGCCCATTCCCAGCGCTTTTTCAAAACCGGCAAGGGAGAGTATGCTGAGGGGGACCTGTTTCTCGGCATTCGGGTGCCGGTGGTGCGCAAATGTATAAGAGAATTTCAGGACATCTCCCTGGAAGACACCCTCATATTGCTCAGATCCCAGTATCACGAAGCCCGGCTGCTGGCCCTGCTCCTGCTGGTCGCCAGGTATGGCAATGCCCAAACTCCGGCAGATCAAAGAAAAGTCTATCGCGCCTACCTGGACCACACTGCCTATATCAACAACTGGGATCTGGTGGACTGTTCGGCGCCCCACATTGCCGGTGCCTATCTGTTCTCCAGGAAGCGGGCGCCCCTCTATAAGCTGGCCGGGTCCCATAGCCTCTGGGAGCGGCGGATTGCCGTGCTCTCAACCTTCTATTTTATCCGAAAATCTGACTACGCCGACACCCTGGCTATTTCCAAATTGCTGCTCCTGGACTCCGAAGACCTGATTCACAAGGCGGTAGGCTGGATGCTGCGGGAAGTGGGTAAGCGAAACCGGCAGGCCGAGGAGGATTTTTTACTTCAGCACTACAGAGCCATGCCCCGCACCATGCTGCGCTACGCCATCGAGAGGTTCCCGGAAGCCGATCGCCAGGGCTACCTGAAAGGTACCAAGTGACGTGAGTATTTAAAATAGTACCTTGTTCATGCTATTGGGCGATCGATAGAAGCCCTTTCACCCATAATTACTATGAGTTAAGAAAGGATTTTCTGAATATGTTGAAATCGATTCTCACTCTGATTCTTTCCATGATCTCAATGGTGCTGGTGGTTAACTCAAAAGCGATAGCAGGCCCATACACAGATGATCTATCAAAGTGCATTATAAGTTCTACGACCGCAACGGACCGAGAAGATTTAATAAAATGGATGTTCTCTGCGATCTCCCTGCATCCAGTTGTTGAAGGGATGAGTTCCGTTTCGCAAGCACAAATGGACAATGCATCAAAATCAGTTGCAAAGATGTTTGAGCGGCTTATGGCCGAAGATTGCTTAAAACCAACCAAAGAAGCGATTCAATACGAAGGCCCAAGCGCAATTGGGTCAAGTTTCAATTTTCTCGGTCAAGTTGCAGCGAAAGAAATTTTCCAACATAAAAATGTTGCAACGGCCATTTCCGACCTTGAACAGCATTTTGACGTAGAAAAGTTTAAAGAGAAAATTAAAAAAGTCGAATAGAAGTAAAAGGCTAAATATACTGTTCCAGGCGCGGTGGCTGGAAGTTCAGCGTGGTTCAGCGCTAGATTTAAGAGAAGTTATCTCTATAGAAGGGTGAGAATTGCCGCTATTTCCCCTTTACCCGGGGGCACACGCTGTGGCACCATGCAATCGGTTTTTATCCACGTACACCTTTAAAGGTTTGAGGAGGGCGGTATGAAGGGAACTCGGGCAATCGGCGTTTTATTGGGGATTTTGGCGGGGGTTCTTCTCTCGGGTCCGGTGGCGGCCTATGATCTGCCGGCGGTCAATCTGGGATTCACCAGCTTCATGGATGGCGCTCCGCCGGCTGGGCCGGGATTTTATTTCACCGAATACATTCAGTACTACACCGCCGACAAACTCAATGACGCCGATGGCGACGCCCTGCCCCTTCCCGAACCAGAGCTGGATCTGTGGGTCAGTTTATCCCAGTTGATCTACCTGTCCGATCAGCCCCTGCTGCTGGGCGGCAAGTGGGGCCTGGATGTGATCGTGCCCTGGGTCAGCCTCGATATCGGCTACGGCGCCGACGGCCCTTTCCCGGCGGACAACGGCAGCGGCATCGGCGATATTCTGGTGGGGCCTTTTCTCCAGTGGGACCCCATCATCCGCAACGGGCGCCCGGTGTTCATGCATCGCCTGGAACTGCAGATGCTGTTTCCCACAGGTAAGTACGATGAAGATAAGGAGTTGAATCCAGGGAGTAACTATTTCTCTTTCAATCCCTATTGGGCCGGCACCCTGTTTATCACCCCCCGGTTGACCTTCAGTGCACGGCTTCACTATCTGTGGAACGCCGAGAACGATGACCCCAACCGGGCCTATGCCGGGGCCGATGACACCCAGGCCGGACAGGCCTTCCATGCCAATTTCGCCTCTTCTTACGAAGTGATTCCCAAAGCCCTGCGTATCGGAATCAACGGGTACTACCTCAAACAATTGACCGAAACGGAAGTTGACGGTGAAGATCTGCCCGACAGCAAAGAAGCGCTCTTTGGCATCGGGCCCGGGGCACTGCTCAGCCTGAGCCGGGACAACCACATCTTTTTCAACGCCTATTGGGAGACCATGGCCGAAAACCGAACCGAAGGCAGCCGCTTCACCTTGCGCTGGGTTCACCATTTCTAGGGCAAATTCATCCGTGGCGGGCTGCTTGGTGCGCGGGGCGCCTTACCCCACCGGATCGATCAAGGGACGCACATCGGTGACCTTGAAGCGGATGGCAGCCTGAATCGCCTCGGCGGCGTCATTGCCGGCCAGTTTGCGGATTTTTTCGCGGAACGAATCGAGCAGTTCACCATAGCGCTCAAAGGAGTCCACTTCCAGATAGACCCGAACCCCCTTCCACTCCTGGGGTTGGTCCCCCGGTTCCACCACCAGGAAGGTGGCCTTGGGATTTTCCTGCAGGTTGCGATAGGAGCGGTTTTCGCCGATGGCCATCACCACGGTGTCTTCGCCGATCATCCGCGGTGAGCCGAACACCGCGGCGTTGACCGTACCGTTTTTATCCGCGGTGGCCAGGGAGCCGATTCGGGTTTCCTTGTTGAACATCTTCATAACCTCTTTTCTGTCCATGGGTGCTCCTTTCTGTCTGGTTTTTCTCGTTTTCTGCGTGCTCAATCCATATGCCTAATCGTCGGAAGGCATCTCCAGGGGCGCCACCTTCCATTTTTTGCGCAGCCAGTTGATAGCCTGCATGATGCTCTTCTGTCTCACCAGTTTGCGCAAAACTTTCGGTTTGCCCGGAAAGGTGACCAAGGAGAGTCCTATAAATATGGTCAGCAAACCCTGGCCAGGCAACACCAGCATGGCCACTCCGGCACCAATCAATACCATGCCCAGGACGTTTTTGAACACTTGCAGGGGCCACCACCAGATGCCGTAGCTTTCGGGGTCGACCCCTTGGGCCGCACTCAGGTAATCCCTGGGCAGGCGCACCACCAGCAGGGGAACGGCAATCAGTGTGCCGCAGAATGTGAACAGCGAGAGCAGGCCCAGCCATCGCAGCAGAATCTGGTGGGTATTCAACAAAACGCTGACTTCGCTCCATTGGACCATGGGCATGGAGGGGTTCCTGTGTCGGCGACCGTTGGCCGGCTGAAACGGCAGGTGAAAACCGGGGCGCTCAATGAATCAGATTCATCCCTGTTTTCGCCAGTTGCCGCTGCAGCCATCGGGCATGTTCGCATTTAATAGAAAATCATAAGCAAAGAAACGCTAATGTAAATTATTCGTCAAGCAGATTTTACTTGCGCCGCGGGTTTCTCTAAGGTTTAGGGGTGGCCGGTGGCCAATTTCAGGCTTGTAAATTTCAACCTCCGGTGTTAAGAGGGGCCACCAAAAACGGAGAGATGTCCGAGCTGGCTGAAGGAGCACGACTGGAAATCGTGTGTGCTGTCACAAGCGGCACCGAGGGTTCGAATCCCTCTCTCTCCGCCACTCATCCGCCCGCGCTTTGCCCTTCTTTACTTCCCCCATCGGATAACGTATATTCTAAATTTTCAATTTCATGGTTTTCAATTTCGGGGTTTTCAGTTTCAAGTAAGGGTTTCATCGTTGCGGAAAGTTCCCACGGGGTGGCCCGTTATCCAATTTTGCGTTGTGTTTGACAAGCTTTGAGACGGTGAAGTGTTGATCCATGGCCTACCTGGTTTTAGCGCGTAAATATCGTCCCCAGACCTTCGAGGAGGTGGTGCGCCAGGAGCATGTAACCCGCACCCTGACCAATGCCATCGCCGCGGAGCGCGTGGCCCACGCCATTTTATTTTCCGGCCCCCGGGGGACGGGCAAAACCACCATCGCGCGCATTCTGGCCAAGGCCATGAATTGCCGGCAGGGGCCCACGGCCACGCCCTGCAACCAATGCCCCAGTTGCCGGGAGATCACCGCCGGCGGCGCGGCGGATGTCTACGAAATCGACGGCGCCTCCAACAACAGCGTCGATCAGGTGCGGGAGCTGCGGGAAAATTTGCGCTACATGCCCGCCCGCAGCCGCTTCAAGATCTACATCATCGACGAAGTGCACATGCTGAGCATTGCCGCATTCAACGCCCTGCTCAAAACATTGGAAGAGCCGCCGGCTCATGTGCTCTTTTTTTTCGCCACCACCGAGCCTCACAAGATTCCGGTCACCATTCTTTCCCGCTGTCAGCGCCACGATCTCAAACGGGTCGAGTTGGAGGCTTTGACCGCTCACATGCAGTCGCTGTGCGAACGGGAAGGGCTGGATATCGATGACCCGAGCCTGATCCTGCTGGCCCGGGAGGCCGATGGCAGCGTTCGGGATTCTCTCAGTTTGCTGGATCAGATCATGGGCGCCGCCGAGGGCAAGGTGCGGGTGCCCCAGGTGCTGGAGTTGTTGGGAATTGTGGACCGCAGCCGGCTTTTTGCCCTCTCCGAGGCGCTCCTGGCGCGCAACAGCGCCCAGGTCCTGACCCTGGTGGATGAGGTCTACCGGGCCGGTCAGGATCTGAAAAAACTGTACGACGACCTGCTGGAGCAGTTTCGCAACCTGATTCTGGCCAAGGGCGGCGCCGGAAGCCTGAAACTGGTCGATCTGCCGGCCCACGAAATCGAGCAGC
Organism: uncultured delta proteobacterium; assembly: GCA_963713755.1. Lineage (GTDB taxonomy): Bacteria > Desulfobacterota > Desulfobacteria > Desulfobacterales > CAVQMW01 > CAVQMW01. Next base: position 56,002 of record CAVQMW010000002.1, read on the forward strand.
TCAAGGCCCAGGCCGAGAATGTGTCCGAGGTTCATCTGGTACAGCTCTTCGAGCAGCTGTTTCAGCACGAAGAGAGCTTGCGCTTTGCCGCCCAGCCCAAGCTGGCCCTGGAGTGCATCTTCCTGAAACTGCTTCAGATTCCTCCGGCACTGCCGGTTGATACTCTGATCGCCGGGCTGGATAAGCTCAAAGAGACCTGGCTGACCGCGGCTCCCGGCCTACAGACCGAAGGACATGCAGCCCCGGCGCCGGCCGAAGCGGTGCCCCCGGAAATAGCGGCGCCGGCCCCCGAACCCGGTCAATCCCCGCCCTCTGAACCCAGTCAATCACCACCCCTCAAATCCGAGATTCCCGCTTCTGAAGGGTCGGTAGCGTCGGCGCGGGGCGGAGTGGATGTCAGCCCCCAGGAGAGATGGCGCCGGGTCCAGACGGAGGTGGCCCAGTCCCACCCGGCCCTGGCGGCCAACCTGAAGCATTGCCGCTTAGGTTCGACGGATTCCCGGGAGGTGGTGATTGTGGCCGGGGGCAGCGAATTTTCGGTGAAACAGATTGAAAAAGAACGCAACCGCCAGATCCTTGAAGATGTGATCCGTAATCAATTCGGCGCCCAGGCCGCCCTGCGGATCGACGCCCGCCCGGAAAATCACCGCGCTGATCTGGAGGTGCGGCGGGAGCGCCTGGATAAATTACGCCAAGAAGCCCTGTCCAACCCGCTGGTGGCGGATGTGGTGGAGATCTTTAACGGTCAGATTATCGATATCAAGTTACCCAAGGAGAGCTAAAGAATGAAAAATATGGGACAGATGATGAAACAGGCCCAGAAACTTCAGTCCAAGATGTTGAAAATGCAGGAAGAGCTGGGCAGCCGCACCGTGGAAACCTCCTCCGGGGGGGGGATGGTGCAGGTGGTGGCCAACGGCCGCCAGGAACTGGTCTCCATTTCCATCGAGCCCGATGTGGTGGACCCTGAAGACATCGAAATGCTGCAGGATCTGGTTCTGGCGGCGGTCAATGACGCCTTGCGCAAATCCCAGGAGATGGTCCAGTCCGAGATGGGCAAGCTCACCGGGGGGATGAATATTCCCGGCCTGATGTAATGGATGGAATGGGTGCGACCGCCGGTGGCGCTTAACCTTTCACAAACCTGGTATCACCTTTCAAACGCTCATCCGCGGCGCCGCTTCTCGCCCTTGGGGTAAATTTTCGATGCCTGGGTCGATGATCACGTTCCGTGGGGGATGGGTAGTCAATTTATATGAATCAATATCCGGTTTCCGTTGTCAATTTGATCCAACACCTTGCCAAACTGCCGGGGATCGGCACCAAGACCGCCGAGCGGCTGGCCCTGCACTTGCTGCGCACCTCCAAGGACGAAGTGGCCCAGCTTGCTCGTAGCATGATTCAGGTCAAAGAGAAGGTTCAGCTTTGCTCCCGCTGTTATGGCATGAGTGATGATGACCTGTGTCGGATTTGCCGGAATCCGAACCGGGACCAGGGAGTTTTGTGTGTGGTGGAGCACCCCACGGACATGGCGGCCATTGAGAAATCGGGCGCATTTAAGGGGCTCTACCATATCCTCCAGGGCGCCTTGGCCCCCATGGACGGGATCGGTCCCGAGGATATCCGAATCGGAGAACTAATGGCGCGGATTGCCAGCGATGATATCTGCGAGATCATCATCGCCACCGGCACCAGTGTGGAAGGGGAATCCACGGCGGCCTATCTGAGTGAGCGGCTTAAAAGTCACCCCTTGAAGGTGAGCCGCATCGCCTCGGGGGTGCCGGTGGGTGGGGATCTCAAGTATATCGATCAGATCACCCTGAAACGGGCCATGGAGTGCCGGCATGAGTTCTGACCTGAAACGCAGCGGGCCCGCCCCTGATGATATCTTCCGGTGCCGCCAGTGCGGGGAGTGCTGCCGGGGGTTCGGCGGCACGCTGGTCAATGCTGAAGAGCGCCGGGCGATTGCCGCGTTTTTGGGCATCTCGGCGGCCCGTTTTGAGGCCGACTACTGTGTGCCCTCGGGGCGGAAATGGGTGATTGCCCAGGGTGAAGATGGTTTTTGCCGCTTGTTCCGCGACAAGCTTTGCGGCATCCATCCCGTGAAACCGCGCCTGTGCCGCAGCTGGCCATTTATTCCCGCGGTTCTGGTGGATCCGGCCAATTGGCGGGCCATGGCCGCCCAATGCCCCGGGATGGTGACCGACCTGCCCGATGATGTTCTGCGGGGGGTTGTAGCCCGGGCCATGGCCCAATGCCGGCAGAAATCTTCCCAATCAAAGCAATAGGTGAGAAAATCGCTCCAGCCCCGGACACAGCCCACCCCTGAACCTTTCCATATTTTCCTTAAATCTCAGAATTCCATCGGATTCCATTATTTCGGCAGCTGCCAGCGATGGGGATCAATGAGCTGGTAGCCGGCATGATTCTCGCTGTCGGAAACGACCTTTTTGATCACATTGGCGGCCGCCAGCTCCGACAGAGATTCCTGCAATTGGGCGTCGGAGCTGTTCCAGACCTCCGACAGGGCGCTGGTGGTGATGGCACGGCCTTCGTCGGTCAGGGCGCAGCAGAGCAGGTAGGCGGAGATGGCCTCCTTGGAAAGCGTGCTCTGGAAGATCATCTGGTTCATGGTGGGGGGTTGGCTCACGAAACCCTCCTTTCTTATTTGGGTTGGCTTATTCTCGCAATGCGATCGAAAAACTCAAGATTATTTTCCGGCTGGGTTGCGGACACATGCTGACCTAAGAATTGATGGTCGTCCACCAGGCAACAAATTTTTGTGGGCGCGAGGCAGAGATCTTTCATGCCATCAATATGAAAAATCCCCCTATCTCCCTTTGAAAAGGGGGGGAACCAGCCCTGTCTCCGGGGAACTCTCCGCTGACCGCCTTTGGAAAAGCCGCCGGGGGATGACTTCTCTCCCCTTTGGAAAAGGGGGGCCGGGGGGGATTTTGTATCCTGAAATCCCGCTGAGCGGGATGCTTGGACGCTAACAATGTGAAGTCATTTTTCAGCGAGCCCTTAGTTGACTACTTATATTTTTCGGCCCTGGGGTATATCTTTAAAGCGGTCATCGGATCGGTGCCGGGCCGCCTGGCCGCCTTTATGGGTCAGCCAGCCGGTGCGGATATCGCGGGCGCCGTCCAGTTGGGGGGCATAGGGTTTGATGTCCAGCAGCGGGGTGCCGTCGAGTACATCCACATTGGCGATGATCAGCTCCGGTGGTTGGACCGCTATCAGCTCCACCACGGAAATTCCGATGGGGTTGGGCCTCCGGGGGGCGCGGGTGGCGAAAAGCCCCCGCTCCCGGGTGTCCAGAAAGGGCACAACCTTCAGATCGAAGCCCCGGGAACGGTGAAAGGCATAGATCAGAATAATATGGGAAAAGCCCTCCAGGTCGGCCAGCCCGTCGCTGTAGCAGGGCGCAAGGCAGACCTTCCCGCGCACACCCTGGGCGCCGGCGGGCTGAATGGGCATCTGGCGGATCTCCTCAAAGGGGGAGTGGATGGTGCCGATGGCGTGAAAGGTGTACTCAGCGGGCATGGCCTAGTGGTCCTGTTCGTAAAAATGGTGAGCTAATGAGGACGTTTAGCTGACAAGGCGCGAAAAATAAGGAATATCGGGAATATTGCGAGTTTTCGCAACGCCGTCATCCCAGATGGATTGGCGGCCGAATTTCATCGTATTTGCGGATAGGAGCACTTAGCTCTCCGATGGGGCGGAAGTAGGTTCAGCGGGCGGACGGGCCTCAACTGCTTCCTGGCGTATGGTGATGTCCCGCTTGGGATAGGGGATTTCGATGCCTTCCTGGTGAAAGCGCTCTTTGACCTGATCGGTGATCCGGGAGATGGTATCCATGCGTTTGCGGGCCTCATCGATCCAAATCCGCAATTGCAGTTCCACGGCGCTCTCACCGAAATTGCGCACCACCACCTTGGGCTCCGCTGTCCGGGAGGCCCAGGGGATAGCCCGCGCCACATCGAGAATGATCGTCTTGGCTTTCTGAATATCGTTGTTGTAGCCGATTCCGAAATTGACCCGCACCCGGATGCGGTTGTTGTCGGTGGTATAATTGATGATATCCCGTTTCATGATCTCGTTATTGGGGATGATGATCACGATGTTGTCCGTGGTTTTGATCTTGGTGGCCCGGATACCGATGTCCACCACATCCCCCCAGGTGGCGCTGTTGATGGGTGCGCTCCAGACCTCGATGCGGTCGCCCACCTCAAAGGGGCGGTCGATAATCAGCAGCACCCCGGCAATCAGGTTGGAGAGGGTGTCCTTGGCCGCAAACCCGATGGCCACCCCGGCCACCCCGGCGCCGGCCACAAAGGGCATCACGTTGATGCCCAGAATATCCAGGGCGATTATAATGGCGGTGACATAGATGATCACTCCGGCAAAGCGGTTGAGCAGATCAAAGAGGATGTCATCGATATCCGTGGCCGTGCGTGCGGCGATATTTTTTTCAAGATAGCGCAGGGCGATGATGACAAAATCATTGACCGGCCAGGCGCAGATCACCACCAGCACGGCGTAGTAAATCTGGCGCAGCAAGGGCAGATCCCAGCGGCGCAGCAGGGCGATTCCGCCGATGAGCAGCAGCACCAGCACCAAGCTTTTGCGAGCCAGCCGAAAAACCGATCTGTTCTCGCGGATAAAGGTGTAGCGCTCTCCCCGGCGCTCAAAGGCTACCAGGATGTGCCGCAGAATCAGCCAAACCAGGGTTAGGGCCAGCCCCAGCCCCAGAGCCTCGGCGGCGGCCTGCCAGTAAGGGCCATCGGTTTGGATGAGTGTCGTCAGTTTAGCGGTCCATTGGGAGCTTGGGTCCATGGTTCAGCCCGCGGGGGATTCGCAATAATAAAATTTATTGGCGGATAATAGGTGCTTAGGTTTCACAATAACAAAAGGCGGCTGCATTTTCCATCCAATGCGGCCGCCCAGTCCGGTGGGGTGCGCGGTTCAATACCCGTGCGGCGCTGGTCGGCCGCCGGAACAGCGCCCCTATTTGACTGCCGAAAAAAATCCGGCTTTGAAAAATTCGCGATTCAAGCGGGCGATGTTGGTGATGGAGATCTCCTTGGGGCAGGCCGCCTCGCACTCCCGTTCATTGCTGCAGTTGCCGAACCCCAGCTCATCCATTTTACGCACCATGGCGATGGCCCGACGGGCCGCTTCGGGGCGACCCTGGGGCAGCAACGCCAGGTGGGAAACCTTGGCGCTGGTAAAGAGCATGGCCGAGGCGTTGGGACAGGCCGCCACGCAGGCGCCGCAGCCGATGCACTGGGCCGCATCCATGGCCAGATCGGCATTTTCCTGGGGCACCGGGATGGCGTTGGCGTCCTGGGCACCGCCGGTGTTGACGCTGACGTAGCCGCCGGCCTGGATGATCTGGTCCAGGGCGCCGCGATCCACGGCCAGGTCCTTGATCACCTTGAAGGCCCGGGAGCGCCAGGGTTCCACCACTACGGTATCGCCGTTTTTAAAATGGCGCATGTGCAGCTGGCACAGGGTGGTGGCCTTTTCCGGGCCGTGGGCCTGGCCGTTGACCATGGCCCCGCACATGCCGCAAATCCCCTCCCGGCAATCGTGGTCAAAGGCGATGGGCTCCTTGCCGTCCAGGGTGAGATTTTCGTTGATCACATCCAGCATTTCCAGGAACGACATGTCCGTGGAGATGTTGCGGGCATGGTAGGTTTCCAAGCGGCCCTTTTTTGCCCTGCCCTGCTGCCGCCAAACTTTCAGCGTAAGGTTGATGGTCTTGCTCACTTGTAGCTCCTTTGCGCGAGTTGGACATTTTCAAAGGTAAGCGGCTCTTTGTGAAAGTTGGGTGCCTGGCCTTCGGCGGTGTATTCCCAGGCCGCCACATGGCAGAAATTTTCGTCGTCTCGCAGGGCCTCGTTCTCCTCGGTTTGGAAGGCCTCGTTAAAATGACCGCCGCAGGATTCCTGCCGCTCCCGGGCATCGATCACCATCAATTCGGCAAATTCCAGAAAATCGGCCACCCGGCCGGCTCGTTCCAAACTCTGGTTGAAATCTCCACTGGAGCCCGGTACGGTGACGTTTTCCCAGAATTCGGCCTGGATGGACTGGATTAGACTGCGGGCTTTTTCCAGCCCGGCGTTGTTGCGGGCCATGCCGCAGTAATCCCACATGACCCGGCCCAGCTCCTTGTGGAAATCGTCCACGGTTCGCTTGCCCTGGATGCCGAGCAGCTTGTCGATGCGGGCTTGGGCTGCTTTGGCGGATTTGACGAATTCGGGGTGGGTATCGGTCACATTCTCCAGGGCCGTGCCGGTCAGGTACCCCCCGATGGTGTAGGGGATCACGAAATAGCCGTCGGCCAACCCCTGCATCAGAGCGCTGGCGCCCAGGCGGTTGGCGCCGTGGTCGGAGAAGTTGGCCTCGCCCAGCACGAAAAGCCCGTCGATGGTGCTCATCAGGTTGTAGTCCACCCACAGGCCGCCCATGGTGTAGTGCACGGCCGGGTAGATCATCATGGGGGTCTGATAGGGGTCTTCGGCGGTGATCTTTTCATACATGTCGAACAGGTTGCCGTACTTGCGTTCGATCACGTCCCGGCCGTCGCGTTGAATGGCATCGGCGAAATCGAGGTAGACCGCCAGTTCGGTGTCACCCACACCCTTCCCGGCGTCGCATTGTTCCTTGGCGTTGCGGGAGGCCACGTCCCGGGGCACCAGGTTGCCGAAGCTGGGGTATTTGTTCTCCAGATAGTAATCCCGTTCGGCCTCGGGGATCTGGCTGGGAGGCCGGCTGTCGCCGGGGTTTTTGGGCACCCACACGCGGCCGTCGTTGCGCAGGCTCTCGCTCATCAGGGTCAGTTTGGACTGGTAGCTACCGTGGACCGGAATGCAGGTGGGGTGAATCTGGGTAAAGCAGGGATTGGCGAAGAGCGCGCCCTGGCGATGGGCGCGGTAGGCCGCGGTCACATTGCTGGCCATGGCGTTGGTGGAGAGAAAAAAGACGTTGCCGTAGCCGCCCGTGGCCAGCACCACAGCGTGGGCCGCGTGGGTTTCCAACTCGCCGGTCACCAGGTTGCGGACCACGATTCCCCGGGCCTGGCCGTTGACCACCACCAGTTCCAGCATCTCGCGGCGGGGAAACATCCGCACCTTTCCGGCAGCCACCTGACGGGAAAGGGCGCTATAGCAGCCCAACAGCAGCTGCTGGCCGGTCTGCCCCCGGGCATAGAAGGTGCGCGATACCTGGGCGCCGCCAAAGGAGCGATTGGCCAGCAAGCCGCCGTAGTCCCGGGCAAAGGGAACGCCTTGGGCCACGCACTGGTCGATGATGTTGTTGCTCACCTGGGCCAGGCGGTAGACATTAGCTTCCCGGGCGCGGAAATCACCGCCCTTGACCGTATCGTAGAAGAGACGCCAGATGCTGTCGCCCTCATTGGTGTAATTTTTCGCGGCGTTGATCCCGCCCTGGGCCGCGATGGAGTGAGCCCGGCGGGGGGAATCCTGGATGCAGAAGGTCTTTACCTCGTAGCCCAGTTCGGCCAGGCTGGCGCTGGCGGCGCCGCCGGCCAGACCGGTGCCCACCACGATGACGGTGAACTTACGTTTATTGGCGGGGTTGACCAGTTTCAGTTCAAAACGGTGCCGATCCCATTTTTCGGTAATGGGGCCGCCGGGAATCTTGGCGTCAAGCTGCATGATCAATCCTTTCTATGCCAAAAGCGAAATGTAGATGGGCAGAAAGCCGAATCCGAATCCGAAGATCAGGGCCACCACCAGGCCGGCGCTCATCAGGAAGGGCATATATTTGGGATGGTTGGCACCCAGGGTCTGAAAGAGGCTCCAAAATCCGTGGGTGACGTGCAGAGCCACCACGACCATGGCCGCAACGTAGATGAAGACATAGGCCGGATTGGCAAAGGCCTGGGCCACGATCTCGAAGATGGTGGTGTGGGTTTTATCCACAAAATGGAAGTTGAGCAGATGAAAGATCACGAACAGCAGAATAATCAAACCGGTATAAGGCATCAGCTGGGAGGCCAGGGTGCGGCCGCCGTGCTTTTTCTGCACGGCGTAGCGCTGGGGACGGGCGCTGAGGTTCTGGTAAAAAAGCAGCAGACCGGTAATCACATGGATCAAGGCAAAGGTCAGCAGGCCCAATTCGGCGGCGGTGACCAGGGGACCCAGGGCGTGGAGATGGTCGGCGTAGGCGTTGAAGGCGTCTTTGCCGCCGTAGATGGTGAGGTTGCCCGCCAAATGACCGCTCAAAAACCCGATAAACCCAAAGCCGGTAACGGCCATCAAGAGTTTCTTGCCGATGGACGACCCCAACGTATGCGTCAGCCAGTTCATTTGACCTCCATTAGCTCTATTTTAGCCTTAATGGCCGGTTAAATTTAAACCAAAGGGACCGACCATAATAAAAACCGGTTTTAAGTGTCAACGAATTTGTTGCGCCACCAGCGATCCCGGGGCGCCTTGAGCACCGCCTCGGCCAGGTTCCGGCCGGCATCGGTTTTGAGCCGGGCGTGAACATTGGGCAGCCAGGACTCGGGGGTGGTGTAGCCGTTGGTTTTCAAGGCTTTGAGCTCAAGAATCAGCGATATCTGATCGGCATCCCGGGCCAGTTGAGCTTCCAGGGTTTGCCCGGCATTGAATTCAGTCAGCAGTGTTTCCAGATCCTCGGCAAAAGGCAGGTCCTCCAAGGCATCCGCCAGAGCTGCCGGTTCGTCGGCAGTGACATAAAATTTTTGGACATAATTCAGATCGCCAATTCGGGCCTCGGCGATGTCGTGAGCCAGGCACATGATCACCAGCCGCCGGGAATCGGCTTCCGGGACCAGATCGGATAAAATATAGCCGAGCATGGCCGTCATATAGCTGTGTTCGGCAACGCTTTCGCGGCCCATGCCCAAAAACTGATACCCGGTGCGGGGCACCTCTTTCAGCATGCGGGCTTCAAACAGAAAATCGGCGATGCGGGCCAGGGGGTCGGGGGCTTTATGGGTCATAGAGGCCAAACTCCTTTGGAAAGCTGTCGAAGGTAATGCCAATAACACCAAATTTATAGAATCATAAGGGAAACGAGCACGAGCGCATCGTTCAACATCAGGCGGCGTCGGATCCAGGAAAGTTTGGCCTGGACTCTTGGAGTAGATGCAGCCTGGGACGCTGCCACCGGGAAGGTTTCGTCTGCGCGGCGAAAAGGCCGGGATTACGACGCGGAGGTTGCTCCACCGGCGCGGATTTCGGCAACATCAATGTTGAATTTGCGAATTTTGTAGTGGATGGATCGCCGGCTGATGCCCAGCAGTTCCGCGGCATCCTTCTGAACCCCGCCGGATTTTTTCAGGGCCCGGACAATAGTATCGCGCTCGGTCTCCTCCAGGGAAAGGTTGGCGGGGCCGCCCGCCGACTTGCAGTTGATAGGCTGGTCGGGCAGCTGCAGGTCCTCGGGTTTCAGGGTGTTGTCCCGGCAAAGGACCACCCCCGCCTCCAGGGCGTTTTTCAGCTCGCGCACATTCCCGGGCCAGGGATAGCGGCACATCCAGCGCAGAGTTTTGTCGGGCAGCTCGATGGAAGGGATCTTGTGCTGGCGCTCCAACTGGGCGATGAAACGGCAGGTGAGATTGGGGATATCTTCTTTGCGCTCCCTCAGGGGGGGCACATGGAGGGTCACCACTCGCAGGCGGTAATAAAGATCCTCCCGAAAGCGTCCGGCTTCGATATCTTCCACCAGATCGGTGTTGGTGGCCGATATGACCCGGCAGTCCACGGCTGTCTCCTTGAGCTCGCCGATGCGCCGTATCTTGCGCTCCTCGATAAAGCGCAGCAGGCGGGTTTGCATTTCAGGGGAAATGTTTCCGATTTCATCCAAAAACAGGGTGCCGCCGTGGGCGGCTTCGATGAGCCCTTTTTTGTCCTTGACCGCATGGGTAAAGGAGCCTTTGACGTGGCCGAAAAGCTCGCTCTCCAGCAGCCCGGCGGGCGTAGCGCCACAATCCACGGTGATCAGGGGTTCGCCCTGGCGGGTACTGCGATGGTGGATCAAACGGGCGATGCGTTCCTTGCCCACGCCGCTTTCGCCCAGAATCAGCACGTTCACATCGGCCGCGGACACCTTGCGCACCATGTCGAAAAGCTCTTTCATGGCCGTGCTTTTAACGGGGTCGAAATCGACCTCGGCGGACAGCGAGCTAGGCGGGCGGATCGGTTGGGGGCAGGCGTCGTCAAATAGGGCACATAGCTTCCCGATCAAATCTTTGCCGTCAAAAGGTTTGGCCAGAAAGTCCACCGCACCGGCCTTGACGGCCTCCACGGCATCGGGAATGGTTCCGTAGGCGGTGAGGAAGATCACCGGCAACTGGGGAAATTTTTTGCGTGCGGCCTCAAACAACTCCATACCGCCCATTTTCGGCATTTTCATGTCGGTGATCATCAGATCCACGTCATGATCATTGAGCCGGGCGAGGGCCTCCATCCCCCGTGTGGCGGTAATCACATTGAAACCGGCAGAGGAGAGCCGTGCCTCCAGCACCGTGAGGACGTTGGAGTCGTCATCCACGACTAATATGGTCTGCATTGCGCTATTGGCGGGTGAGGGTGAAATTGTTCTCTATCCTTTATATGCGGGTTCCGTTCTTCGGGTTTCGGCGCTCGAATGAAGCTTCAGATTGAGGGGCTAGCCCTCAGTCGGTGGCTATTGCACGGATCATTGATTTGAAATCTCTTGTTTTTTCTGTTGGATGTTTTGATCGATGGCCTGCATGCTCTCGATTTGGTGACGCAGGGTTCGGATCTCTTCCTCCAGGTTTCGGCTATACTCCTTGAAATAGTTCAGCACCTTTATCTCTTTTTCCATCAGGGCCAGCTTAGCTTCCAGCACTTCGGTTTGCCGGCGCTGGGCCTGGATCAGTTTCTGGGCTTGCGCGCCGGCCTCTTTCCCCGAAGCTAAAGGCGGCGAGATCAGCGTTGGCTCTTTTGGGGCCGCGTTGGCAAGCAGTTTGCCGAGCAACCGGGGGTCCTCGCCTTTCAGGGGCGGATTCTGGAGTTCGGCCCAACTGTCCCAAAGCTTGCGCGCCTCCGCGTATTCCTGGGGGGTTTGGGCCGCCACCAATTGGGTGCAGGCCAGTCCGTAAAGGGCGTGGCGTGCCAGGTCAGCATCCTGGGCGTGCTGGGTGGCGGCAAACAGCGCACGGGCCTTGGTATAGTGGCCTTTCTCGAACGCCGTGTGGGCGGCTGCCAGGTTGGCCTCTTCGCGGCGTATTTCCGCTGTCTTGCGGAAGGTTTGGTTGGGCGCCTCAACCAAGGGACAGCCACCAAGTAGACACAGGCCGACCAAAACTAAAAGCACCTTGGACCACGGTAGCCGCGAGGGCTGAGAGTATAATTGCATATTAAAAGGGTCTTTCCTCCCTTGAGGGGCAAGGGCGCTAATTCACTTCGCCCGCCGGGAGCTCATGGGTCGATTCTCAAGATTAGTGGGCCTGGGGGATGGTAAATATAAAGGTGCTGCCCCGGCCTACGGCACTGTCCACCCAGATTTCTCCATCGTGGGCCTCGACAATAAATTTGCTGATGCTTAACCCCAATCCGGTGCCGTCCATGTGCTCACGGACCTCCTGGGCCCGATAATATTTATTGAAGATCAGGGACTGCTCGGCCTGGGGAATCCCCGGACCGAAATCCTGAACCGAGAATTTGATGCGATGATGCACCGCCTCATTTTTCGCGCTGATTTGCACCGGTTTATGGGGCGGTGAAAATTTTATGGCATTGCCCAGCAGATTCATCACCACTTGCTGGAAATACTTTTCGTCTCCCATAATTTTGGGCAGCTTCGCAGGCAGGCGGCTCTCCAGTTCGATCTCCCCCATCTCGGCCGCCGGTTTCATGAGTTGGATGCATGTGTGGATGAGCGCGATGGGACAAATGGGGCGGGGGCGCAGTTTGATTTCCGCCGATTGGAGCCGGGAAACCTGCATCAGGTGATTTAAGAGTTCGGCGATCCGTCCGATCTCCGAACTGGCGATGGTCAAAAACCGCCGCTGCTGGGCGTTGGTCGGTCCCATCACTTCCTCGGCGATCATATTCACGGATTCGCGGATTGAAGTCAAGGGAGTTCTGATTTCATGGCTCAGCATGGCGATAAAGTCCGCGCGCATCATTTCCTCCTCTTTGAGACGCTTGGACAGTTCGTTGAATGCGTGGGCCATTTGCCCGAATTCATCCCGCGTGCGAACTTTGATCCGATCGTTGAAGCGCCCCTTGGAAATGGCGCGGATTCCGCGGGTCAACTCCCGCATGGGCCGTATCATGGAATAGCCCAGAAAAACGCTGCAGCCCAGGCCCGCCAGGAGCGAGATACTCAAACCCACGATCGCCTTTTGAACCGCCGCCTGACCGTGGCGGTTGAGTTCCACATTGGCCTGGATGACACTTAGTTCATTGGCTGAACGCGCCTTTTGGAGCTGTGCGATCCAGCGGTTGATGACGGTTTCGGGGATCCAGAGGGTCTGGGTCTGGCGCATGGCTTCAGGATCCTCGGTTTTTAACCTGAAATCTTGATAGTCGGTATAGAGCTCTTCCCAGGCCTTGGGCAGGGGTGCGGTCTCCTCATCCAAGGCCATCATTTCCAGAAAGCTGAGTTTAAACTGGGTGTTGGCGGCTACAAAATAGTTCAGATACTCCTCGTCGTTGAGCAACAGGTATTTTTTTTCATTCTCCTCCATGCTCAGGAGGTTTTCCAGCATCTGTTTGGAGATGGAGGCGATCCGGTATTTTTGTTCCACAATGGAATCGGAGACCGCCACGATTTCCTGGACATCCCGCAGCAGCACGAAGACGGTGCCGCAGCAGATCAGGACCACCAGGGCATAGCCCGCCAACAGGCGGACGGTGATTCCCGAGCTGAGCTTAGTTTTCATGGGACTTGCAAGTGGCCATGGGCATTATCGTTTTGTAGCCGTCCCGCCAGTGGTTTAATTGATGTGCCAATCAGAGGTACTGAATTACCAGATGGCTCTACCAGCGTCAATCGCTCCAAGAGGCTCTGCGGTGGACGATTCATAGAACCAACCCGGACAAGACGTGGGCGCTGTCTAGAATCAATATAGGCCTGGCGGGAACAGCCACGTTTCCCGTTTTCGACCTACGGGGATTTACTTCCAGAGCCGCCATCGAGCTGCCTCATAGTACCTGGGGAAGATCTTGACACCCAATGGGCTATGGGATAGGGTGCGGCTCCATAACGTGACCCGATCACCCGAAATTGAGGTGCTGATCCATAAACCGCCCGAAATCTTAAGTCACCCATGTCTCTCAGCGGGCCTGTGTTTTACCCACATACCCCTTGCCCTTGCGGCGGGGTAATTTATTAGGTGGCCCCTAATTCCTTGAATTTAATAGTGATACTTAAAACCTTAAACCCGAGTCCCGGGTGCGTCTCTCGGTTAGGCGCAGGTACCTAGCGGGGAGCTGTTTTGCCCGGGGGGTGGGTTTCAATGGTAATTCGGTGTCCAAGCTACTGATAATTCCTTATAAGGAGTGATTCATATGGGAAACCAGGGAATCGATCTGTTCTATCTGGTACGCAGCTCCGGTCCCATGGTACTTTTCGTACTGCTCTTGCTGTTGCTCTTTTCCGTGACCACCTGGACGATTATCGTGGTAAAATACCGCTACATTCGGCGGGTATTCCGGGAATCGGCCCATTTCATGGATTTTTTCTGGAAAAGTCGGGATCTCTCCGAAGCCTTTGCCCAAGCCAAACAAATGCGATTCAGTCCCATTGCACGGGTGTTCCGAATCGGCTACGTGGAGCTCAAGAAGGTGAGCCAGAGCGGGCATGAAACCAAAACCCGGAACCGGTCCACGGGAGATGATGAGCCTGGCATGCGAATCCGTATGCACGGGTCGGAAAATATACAGCGGGCCATGCGGCGCGGGATCAATACCGAAGTAACGCGAATGACGCGGATGGTTCCATTCCTGGCCACCACGGGCAACACCGCGCCGTTTATCGGTCTTTTTGGGACGGTGTGGGGAATCATGAACTCCTTTCACCAGATTGGACAGATGGGGTCCGCCAGTCTGGCCACTGTGGCACCCGGAATTTCCGAGGCCCTCATCGCCACTGCTGCCGGGCTGGCGGCGGCAATTCCCGCGGTGATCGCCTTCAACCATTTTATGCAGAAAATCAAGGTCATCGAGACCGAGCTGCAAGGGTTTTCGTCCGATTTTCTCAATATCGTCGAGCGGGACATCCTGTAAGGTTTGCCTTCGCCCCAATGGTGAAGCCGACCTTGGGGAAACCATCTTGGCGGGCCTGGGGTGCGGCCCCAATCGGAACTTTGCTGGTTGTTTTTCAAAGTTATTGTAAATAGTTAATATGAATGAGATCAACTTTTCAAAGGTTAGGGTCACCAACGTGATAGTCGTGACCCTTTTCAACCGGGAGTAGCCCATGGCCATTGGAAGCAACAGCGACCGGCTCATGTCGGACATTAATGTCACCCCCTTTGTGGATGTGATGCTGGTATTGTTGATCATCTTTATGGTGACCGCGCCCATGATGATGCAGGGGGTGGATGTGGAGTTGCCCAAAACCACGTCGGAATCCCTGGAAACCGAGAAAGAGCCCCTGGTGTTGAGCATCGATAAGCATGGTCAGATTTTCATCAATGACATGCAGATGGGGATGGAGCAACTGGGCGAAAAGTTGACCCATATCGTGAAAAACCGCACAGATGGCACGGTCTACCTGCGGGCCGACAAGGATATTCCCTACGGCACGGTGGTTGGCGTGATGGCGGCCATTAGAGGGGCCGGGGTGGAGAGCATCGGCATGGTCACCGATCCCAACGAAATCTCCCTTAAAAAGGAAGATAAAAAGAGCAGCTAAGATGGAATCGGAACACACCTTCTCTGCCCATGGCCGAGAAGAAAACCAAACCTTTGCCGTCGCCTTCGCAATCTGTCTGGCGTGCCATATACTGATATTCGTGGCGCTTGTGTTCATGCCCAACCTCAGTCCGGCGCGCAAGATCAACCTCACCGCCATTCCGGTGCGTATGGTCTCCCTACCCTCGGATCTGCCGGCGGGCGGCCCCCCGCCCCAACCGGAAGCGCCCCCTGAACCCCCTCAGCCGCCGCCCCCGGAACCAGAACCAGTGCCTGAACCGGAACCTGAAAAGGCCGTTGAGGTTCCTCCAGAGCCGGCTGAACCCAAAAAAATTACTCCCAAGGTGGCCAAGCCGGAAGTGGTCCCTGAACCTGAGCCGGACGCGGTTTCCCTAGCACCGAAAAAACCGGTCAAAAAGAAAAATTCTCTCAAGGAAAAAACCTATGATCAAGCTCAGGTCAAAAAAATAAAACAGAAAGCCAAGGAGCAGGCCGAGGACCAAAAAACAGCCCAGCAAAAGGCCCAGGCTCTGGCCCGCATCAAACAGGACGCCGCCAAAGCGCCTCCCCGCCCGCCCGCCGGCAATGGTCTGGGCGCCGGCGGGGGAAGCGGCGGCGTAGATCCCGGCACCCTTAAACTGATCGAATTATACAGCCTGGAAGTGCAATCCATCATTGCCCAAAATTGGGCATTCTCCGGTCAACTGGCGCGCTTGAACCGTGATGTCAAGGCCGTGATAATCGTTAAAATCGCCCGCAACGGGAATATCGCCCGGGTCATGTGGGAAACCAAATCAGGGAACCGCCTCCTGGATGAATCGGCTGAAAAGGCCATCCGCAAATCCGATCCCTTGCCGCCCCTGCCGCCCTCCTGGAACCGGCCCTATTTTGATCTGGCGGTGGGATTCACCCCCCAAGGACTGAGCGGATAGGCCTTGTTCTCTCAACTCGACCCAAAAATTTGGAGTTAGCATAGGATCACCCATGAGATTTACGATTAGCTTTCAGCGGACACTCAAGGCGGGAATCATTGTCGGGCTGGCCCTCTGCATGGCCCGGATCAGTCCGGCGGCGGACTACCAGATTGATATCACCAACCCCTTTATCAACAAGATCCCCCTGGCCGTGCCGCTGTTCAAGCCCATGGCCGGCGGCGAAAACGAATCTCGTCTGGCCCAGGAGGGCGCCGATATTCTCTCCGACGGCCTGGAGTTTACCGGCTATTTTAAGCTGCTGAACCGCGCCGGATTTTTAATCGATCCGCAAACCTACAGCATCGTATCTCCGGGGATCAACTTTCAGAACTGGACCACCGTGGGCGCCGAACTGCTGGTGACCGGGGGGATTTTGCTTCAAGGTGAAACCCTCACCATGGAACTGCGGCTCTACGACACGGTCAAGGAACAGCTGCTGGTGGGGAAACGTTATACCGGCAGTGTCCGGGAGCAGCGGGGGATGCTGCACCGCTTCTGCGATGAAGTGATTTTTGAATTGACGGGCAGCCATGGGATATTCGGTAGCCAGATCGTATTTGTCACCACCTCCAAGGCAGGGGTCAAGGACATCTACCGGGCCGATTTCGACGGACACAACCCCCAGGTACTGGTGACCAACAACCAACTCAACCTCTCGCCGAGCTGGTCATCGGATGGTAAATGGATCGCTTACACCTCCTATGCCAAGGGTAAACCCGATCTTTACATCAAGCATATTTCGGAGAAACGGGGGTATCAGGTTTTGAAGAAAGGCACTAGTATTTCTCCGGCCTGGGTTCCCAACCGGCTGGAGTTGGCGGCAAGCCTTTCCTATACTGGAGATCCCGAAATTTATCTGTTGACCGGGACTGGAAAAGTTATTAGAAGGTTGACGGAAAGTCGGGGGATTGATGTCTCGCCCAGCTGGTCTCCGGACGGTCGCCGATTCGCGTTTGTCTCCAAGCGTTCCGGCACCCCGCAGATCTATCTTCAAGAGTCGTCTTCGGGTAGTGCCCGGCGTCTGACCTATGAAGGTAAGAACAACACCCAGCCCAGCTGGTCGCCCCGGGGAGACAAAATCGCTTACACGGCCATCGAGGACGGTCAGATCAACATTCGGGTGATCGGTATCGATGGCAACGGGGTGCGGCAGTTAACCATCAACTCCGGGGATAATGAATCACCCTCCTGGTCGCCGGATGGGAGCCTGTTGATCTTCAGCTCCACCCGAGAGGGGCCGTCCCGGATTTATGTGATGAATGCTTTTGGAACCGACCAGCGCCGGTTGCTGACGCTGCCGGGGAAACAGAGCGAACCGAAGTGGTCGATGCGGTTGGAAAACTTTTAGTTTTGGATTCAAATTTTAGTGCTGTTACCATAAGGAGGAAAGTGATGAGGAAAAACCATTGGATCTATGTGGCCTTAGTGCTGATTATTCCCGGATTGCTGTTTACCACGGCCTGTACCAAAAAGCCGAAAACCCCCCCGGGGACCATGGAGCAGGATCAGAGCCAGCAAACGCCCGCCGATACCGGTGATCAAGTTCAAACGGGTGATCTGGACGAAGCCGCACGGCAAAAAGAGCTGGCCCTCAACCGGTTTCTCAATGAGAATGTCCATTTTGCTTTTGACAGTTATGCCCTGGACAGCATGGCCCAGGATCTGCTGAAGCGCAAAGCCGACTGGCTGGGAGAAAACCCGGATGCTCAGATCCTCATTGAAGGACATTGTGACGAGCGCGGAACCGTTGAGTACAACCTTGCCCTGGGGGATCGCCGGGCCGCATCCAGCAAGAATTTCCTCATCACCTTGGGTGTGGATGCCGCGCGACTCTCCACGGTCAGCTATGGGGAAGAGCGACCCCTCGATATGGGCCAAAGCGAGGAGGCTTGGGCCAAAAACCGGCGCGCCCAGTTTGTCATCCAGTAGCGGACTTCCCCGTGGCGCGGGGTGCCGGAATATCGCCGGAGTTAAAAATTTGGTTAGCAAATCAACAAGCGGCAGACGGTGTGCCGCTTGTTGTGTTGGGGGCGAAGGACTTGTCTACTTCTTTATACAAGGTTTTGCCTCCGACCAACGCCCATGGGATTGAGAGCTATGTACACGACCATAAGCAAACCCCAAAGTAAAACCCAAAGTAAAATCGGATGGATCCTATTTGCGATTGTCCTGGGAGGCATGTTGGCCGGCTGCGCCAGCCAGGGGGACATTTACAACCTGGATGACCGGCTGGCGGCCCTGGAGCAGCACGCCCAGCGCACGGACCGCACCCTGCAGTCCGAGTTGCAGACCTATCAGGCCAATGTGTCCGACAAGGACCTGAAACAGCGCGAACAGCTGGCCGGTCTGTACGCGGGAATCGAGGGGCTCCGGGAGGAGATGCAGAATCTCACCGGGCGTGTGGAGGAGGTGGAGTATCTCTCCCGGGAAAAAGGCGAGCAGGTGGACACCGCCTTCCGCAGCCGGGAGAGCCGCATGGGCAATATCGACCGGGATCTGACTGACCTGCGCAATCGTCTGGCGCGCCTGGAACAATACTTGAACCTGGAAGCGCCGGCCCCCACTGCTGCGCCGGCCGTCACTCCGGCTCCCAGTGCCTCGCCGTCGGCGGCACCGGCCGCCCAACCTCCCGCCGGCGCGCCGGCCGCCGCACCTGCCGCGGCGCCCGTATCGGAAAATGAACTGTATCAGCGGGCTAAAAGCGCCTTTGACCAGGGGCAACACGAAGGCGCCCTGCGGGATTTCAAAGCGTTCATTCAGAGCTATCCCAAATCAGGTAACGCCGACAACGCGCAGTTTTGGATCGGTGAGATCTATTACCGCGATCAAATGTTCGAGCAGGCCATTCTCGAATACCAAAAGGTCATCGAACAGTATCCCAAAGGCAACAAGGCCCAGGCCTCGATGCTCAAACAGGGTCTGGCTTTCTATCGGCTGGGGGATAAAGCCAATGCCCGATTGTTCCTCAACGAACTCATCGATAAGTATCCCCAAAGCCCCGAGGCCTCCATCGCCCGGCAGAAGCTCAACAATTTCTAGAATTGAAACCCCACCCACCAGCTTTTTCGGGGGTCAGGGGTAACCCCTTGCCTTGGCCCGCGAAAGGGAACCCCCCGGCCCGACTGGGGCGTGTATGAAAATCTTGGGCATCGACCCGGGCCTGGCGGCTACAGGCATCGGGATTGTCACTGGCCGCGGGTTCGATATTCAGGGGTGCTCCTACGGCAGCGTCAATACCGCCAGTGACCTTCCTCAGGCGGAGCGCCTGGCCCGTATCTACGTGCGCATTCACCAGGTGCTCCAAGATGAATCTCCCGATCTGATGATCCTCGAGGATGTCTTTTCCTTGGATAAATACCCCAAATCGGGGATTGTGCTGGGCAAGGTATGCGGGGTAATCTTGCTGGCCGGCCATCAGCAGGCGGTGCCCTTGGCGGAAATACCCGTTCGGGAGGCCAAACAGGTGCTCACCGGCAACGGCAATGCCGATAAAAAACAGGTGGAGGCGGCTGTCCGGCAGATGCTAAAGTTGAAAGATCCCATCCGGCCCTTCCACGCCTCCGATGCCCTGGCCCTGGCCATCATTGGACTTTTGCGCAACGAACTGCCCGGAGGGCGGGCACGGATTCCCTCCGGGGGCTGCAAGCGGGGGATTCCATGATCGGTTACCTTGAAGGCAAGTTGCTGAAAATCGAGGAAGACCGGATTTTGCTGCTGGCCGGGCCGGTGGGCTACGAGATCGTTTTGCCCGCCATGGTCATGGAGCGGGTTCGGGCCCATGGGATAGGCGACAGCTTGGCCTTGCATATCTATTACCACCAGACCGAGCGGCAGCCCAAGCCGACCCTTATCGGGTTTACCGACGAGGTGGAAAAAGAATTTTTTCAGCTTTTTCTCTCGGTAGAGGCCATCGGCCCCCTGAAAGCGGCCAAAGCCCTGGACGTACCCATTGGGGAACTGGCCCAGGCCATCGAAGCCCGGGATGCCAAGGGGCTCACCCGGCTCAAGGGGATCGGGTTCCGCACGGCCCAAAAAATCATCGCCACCCTGGAGGGGCGCGTTTCCCGATTTACCCTGGACCAAGCACCCGAGCGCGCGCTCAGCGCCAGTGCGGCTCGGCTGGAAGCCGACGTGCTGCAGGTCCTGGTGGACCAACTTGGCTACAAGCGCGCCGAAGCCCAGCGGCTGGTGGGCAAAGCCCTGGGGGTCAACGCTGCCGTTGCCACCCCCGAAGAACTTCTGGATGAAATTTTTCGGCTGCCGGCCGGATCCTAAGTTCTTGCCGGATCATCGGCCTGCGAAACAGGGGGCTCACCCGCCCAACTGCCGGCGCCCTTAGGGCCTTGTCGTTGAACCCCGACAGAATCCAATTCTAGCGCCATGAGTGACGACACCCTAAAACACTTTTCCACCCAACCGGATGTAATCTCCGCCGACCTGCAGCCTGAAGACAAGGTAACGGAGGTACAATCCCTGCGCCCCACCCGCCTGTCTGAATATATCGGCCAGCAGGATGTGGTGGAGACCCTAGAGATCGCCATCCAAGCCGCCCTGCAGCGGGATGAGCCCCTGGATCACGTCCTGTTCCACGGCCCGCCGGGGCTAGGCAAAACCACCCTGGCCCACATCATCGCCGCCGAGCTGGGGGGCGGGTTGACCGTCACCAGCGGGCCGGCCCTGGAAAAAGGCGGCGACCTGATCGGTATTCTGACCCACCTCCAGCAGGCCGATGTACTCTTTGTGGACGAGATCCACCGCACGCCCAAGGCCGTGGAGGAGTTCCTCTATCCGGCCATGGAAGATTTCGCCGTGGACTTTGTTTTTGACAAGGGCCTGCATGCCCGCAGCCACCGCTTTCAGCTCAAGCAATTTGTGCTGGTGGGGGCCACCACCCGGGTGGGCCTGCTGTCGGCCCCTCTGCGGGACCGTTTCGGTATTTTCCGCAGCCTCGATTTTTACAGTGTCGAGCAGCTGGTGCAGATCGCCCGGCGCTCGGCCGACCTCATCGGCGTGGCCATCGATTCCCAAGGCGCTCTGGAACTGGCGCGCCGCTCCCGGGGCACCCCCCGAATTGTCAACCGTCTCCTCAAGCGGGTGCGGGATTTCGCCCAGGTGCGGGCCGATGGGGTGGTGACCCGGGCCACGGTCACCGCGGCCCTGGCCCTGGAGGGCGTGGACAACCAAGGACTGACCGATCTGGACCGCCGCTACCTGAAAACCATCATCGAGTTTTACGGCGGCGGACCGGTGGGGATCGAGGCCATTGCCGCCACCCTCCAGGAGGAGAGCGATACCCTGGTGGATGTGGTGGAGCCCTACCTGTTGAAGGTCGGCATGCTGCTGCGCACCTCCACCGGCCGCAAAGCCCCGGAAAGCGCCTACCGGCACCTGGGCTTCCCCTTTCAAAAGACCATTTTCTGATGGGCGCCATCACCTTGACCACCGATTTCGGCCTTGCCGATCCCTATGTGGGGCTGGTCAAAGGGGCGATTTTGTGCGTCCATCCCGCCGTGACGATTGTGGATGTGACCCACGCCATCAATCCCCAGGACTGCGCCCAGGCCGCCCGCAGCCTGGCCTGGATCTATCCCTATTTTCCGGAAGGCACGGTTCACGCCGTGATTGTGGACCCGGGGGTGGGCAGCCGCCGCAAGATCATCGCCTTTCGCCACCAGGGCCATCTCTTTCTGGGGCCGGACAACGGTGTGTTCACCTTGCTTCTGGACCCGATTTCCCCGGACCCCATCGTTGCCGTTGACAACCCGCGCTATTTTCGTCACTCCGTGAGCCGCACCTTCCACGGACGGGATATCTTCGCCCCGGTGGCGGCGCATCTGGCCCGGGGACTCGCCCTGGATGCGCTGGGGCCCGTCCTGGATCCGGACAATTTGGTCCGTTTGGCGCTTCCCGCTCCCCGCCTGAGATCCCCGGGAGCCATTGAGGGCACCATCGTGGCTGTGGATCACTTTGGCAATCTGATCAGTGACATCCATCTGGAGCTTCTGCCCCCATTGGAGGCCGGAACAGGAGGGAGCGGCATTGAGATCCGCTGCGCCCAAACCCGGATTTGCGGTGTCTCCCAGAGCTACGCCGCCCAGCCCCCGGGTGCGCCATTGGCCATCATCGGCAGCCGGGACACCCTGGAGATCAGCATCAACCAGGGCCATGCGGCCCACGACCTCGAAGCTAGGGCGGGAGACCCCGTGACGGTGACCTGGTCCGCAAAATCTTCCGGCCCCGGATAAAAAACCACCCCAGGGGGGCGCAAAAGCCCCCAGCTCCTCGGGTCACCGGCTTTGGGCTTTGGCGGCTATTGACAAGGGGGGCGAAATTCTGGAATGTTTGGACGCGCTGCCCCGGCAGTCAGCACAATGCATCCGGCTATCGTGTTGGTTGCCAAATTGAGTTAATCCAATGATGTTGCCTATCCCCATGTTAAAATCCTCTCACCTCACAGCCATCCAGGGCGCCTTGCAGTCGCTGATCCGGGCAGTGGTCTGCCTCTCCCTGTCCCTGACCTTCAGCTTTGCGGCACTGGCCATGGATACCCCTGCCGGCAATCTCTCTACCCCGGTGGCCTATACCCCCGCCGCCTTCACCTTGGACAGCCGGCATCAAATTCCCTCGGTGCTGCCGGTGGCCAGCCCCAATGGCGACCGGATTCACGCCCTGGTGGTGGACAAATCCCGGCAGCAGCTCTCCGTGTTTGTGCACAACGGCAGGCTCAAAGAGCTCTACCGCTTTGAGTGCTCTACCGGCCAAATCCAGGGGCGCAAAGAGCAGGAAGGGGACAAAAAAACCCCGGAAGGCATCTATTTCATCAACGATCACCATGAGAAGCAGGAACTTTCCGAAACCTACGGTACCCGCGCCTTTCCCCTAGACTATCCCAACCGTTTCGACCAGCGCAGCCACCGGTCCGGCTATGCCATATGGATCCATGGCACCAACAAGGCCCTAAAGCCGAGGGATTCCAACGGCTGCATCGTACTGGCCAATCCCGACATCGATCAACTGGCTCAGTTAATCGAGCTGGAGCGCACCCCCGTGATTGTGGTGGATCGCCTCGATTATGTTCTGCCCCACCAGGCTTTTGTGGAGGCCGAAATGATCCGCCAGTCCCTAAGCCGCTGGCGCCGCAATCTAAGCCAAATGGATTATGAGGCAAATGTCGGTCTGTGGGCCGGTTCCCAAGACCTGTGGAGCGAGCTGTGGCAGCGCTGGCAAGACTACCGCCAGGCCCACGATCCTTTCCAGAATGGCCGGCTGCATTTTGCCAATGTGAATATATTCAGATCCCACCAGCAGGTGGTAGTGACCTTTGATTGGAATTTAAGCACCCAAAAGGCCCCCTGGCATCGCGCCCGGCTCTACCTGAGCCATTCCCCCCAAGGGTATCGGGTTGTCGACGCCGTGGGGTTGCCCCTCTCTTGAAGCCTATGAACCCCTATCGCCGCTGGTCCGTGATTCTGCTGGGAAGCCACGGGCAGATCATCCAGCTTTACCGATTTAAGATCCTGGTCTGGTTTCTGGTGATCGTCTTCATGGCCGCCCTGGCCGCGGCCGGGTTCTACTATTACCGCTACCAAACCCAGAGCCACACCATCTCCCGAATAACCGCCCAGGTTGAAAAACTGGAGCGAAAGCTCGCCGACTACACCCGGGAGCGGGAATCCTTTCAGGGTCGTTTGGATCAATTGGAAGAGTCCCCCGGCGCGGAAGTCGCGGAACTGGAAACGCCGGAGTTGGCGGCCGGAGAATCAGCCCCCGAACCGGAAGCGACCCCCGTGGCCAAGTTGGCGGAAATCGTTCCCCTGGCCTTGGCGAGCGACCCGGAAGCGGGGACTGAAGTCGAAGGAATGGTCTCCGAGGCTGCCGAGGAGGAATCCCCGCCCGAATCTTCATTTGAATCCTCGGCTGCTGAACCCGCCCAAGCAGGTCAAGCCCCTCGGAAGCGACCCCCCGCGGATCTGCCGGCCGATCCCCAGGGCGCAGTCATCAGCCATTTTGAATCCACGCCGCTGCCCGATTTGGCCCAGCTCAAGTTTGCCTATCGAGTTACCAATGAGACCCGCGGCCCGGAAAAGCTCAAAGGCTATACCTATGCTCTGCTGGAGGGCCAGCGCGATGGCGTGGCCAACTACGTGGTGGTTCCTGAAGGACGGGCCTCCAGCGAGCCCCCGCCCCTCCAGCCCGAAGGCTACCCCTTTACCGTTCGCAATTATCTCACCATCCGCCTCACCGCCGAAGCCATCCCCGATTTCAGTTGGATCCGTCAGGTGACCATCTTTGTCTGTGATTCCGAGGGAGCGCTGATCGGCCGGGAGCAGTTTCTCCTGAGCATCGAGTAACCGTATCCCCGCCGATGGTTACGTGTTGCCGGGGCGCCTTCGACTCAACCCGTCGAAAATGTGCTTGACAGGGCGCTGATTTTAAACTATTGGTCCATGGTTCAATCAATCAGGGGGAAAACACCGTGAAAAAATATACTGTCAGCGCCAAAGACTCTGATAATAAAGGAAAATGGTGGGTGGTCGATGCCCAGGATGCGGTCCTGGGGCGCCTGGCCACCACCGTGGCCGCCCATATTCGCGGCAAACACAACCCCATGTTCACGCCCCATGTGGATTGCGGGGATTGGGTGGTGGTGGTGAATGCCGAAAAAGTGAGCCTTTCCGGACGGAAGTGGGCCCAGAAAACCTACTACCGCCACAGCGGCTATGTGGGCGGCATTAAATCCATCACCGCTGAAAAGCTGCGGGATAAGCGCCCCGAAGATTTGGTTCGGTTTGCCGTCAAGGGGATGCTGCCGAAAAATCGCCTGGGCCGCAAGCTGTTCAAAAAGCTCAAGGTGTATACCGGCCCGGACCATCCCCACTTTGCCCAGCAGCCGGAGACCCTGGAACTCTAACATCACCATTGCGGGCCCCGCGTGCGGGCGACCCCAATTCGAAAATTCCATTATATGGGTGAAATGAATGGAACAATCTGTATACTACGCTACAGGTAGAAGGAAATCCGCAACAGCCCGGACCTATATGACCCCCGGAAGCGGGACCATCAATGTCAACGGCCGTCCCATGGAAGAGTATTTCTGCGTGCCCTCGGCCCGCAAACACCTGCTGCAGCCCCTGGAGTTGACCAACACCGCGGGCCAGTATGACATCCGCATTCGGGTCCAGGGCGGCGGCATCAAGGGCCAGGCCGGGGCCGTGCGCCACGGCATCACCCGCGCCTTGATGCTGATCAATCCCGAGTACCGCACCCCCCTGAAGCGCGCCGGATTCGTGCGCCGCGACGACCGAGTCAAAGAGCGCAAAAAATACGGCCAAAAAGGGGCCCGGGCGCGGTTCCAGTTCTCCAAGCGTTAATCTCCAGCGCAACCCATACATTCAGCCGATCTCATCCAAAAAGGGTTCGGGCAAATCAATGCCCGAACCCTTTCTGTTTTTTCTGTTTCGGTTGGCACCGTTTCTCCCGATTCCCGCTGCTTGGAGACCGGTCCTGATTGGCATCCGGTTTTAATGGATCCGGGCGGATTCATTTGAATTTCAACACCGATACCAAGTTTGCCGGCGCCATTGTCTCTTCAGAGGAAATTTGCAAGAGGGCCTTGACGCAAATTCTACTAGGCCGCCTTGCCGCTCCCGAGGAGATGGCCGGCGCTGTGCTCTATCTGGTCTCGGATGCATCCTCCTTCACCACCGGCAGCAGCGTGGTCTGTGATGGGGGTATGCTGATCTGATCATTCCGCTTTAGGGTGCCCCGGGTCGTGAAAGGTCAAAGATAAACTTTTTGGCCTCGTTTGGCGTCACTTCCACCATTTTGGAGTCGCAGCACTGGAACTCCCCTTCGCCGCCGATCAGAACGGCAATCGTGGCACCGCATTTCTTACATTTGTAAACCTCTTTCTTTGACGTCATGGGTCACCTCCCAGGTTGGCGGGTTAGAGCCATCCATCCTCAATGGATTATAGTGAAGAGCCCAAAAGAGAGCGCTACCAGCCCAGCTGCGGGGGGTATGACGAGGTGTACCGAACGGAAGTTCAGCGATGCTGCAACATGAGCAGGGGGAGGTCAGCTTGGGGGCTTGGGCGGAGAGGCACCGAACTCAAGAATTCATGGGGCAACAAATGAGAAGCGATTGAAGCAGTACGCGATGGCTTATATTCTCATTTTAAGCACGCCCGCGGAATTGTCCATCATTCATTGACAGGGGTAAGCTGGGTTTGTATATTCAGGTATCGAGCAGAAACCGGCTTATTTCTCCTTTTCGATTCGGTCTGCATTCCATCAACTTTGGGCGTGTTTCCTCCCCGCGCTGCACTGAATTGAGCCTTGCTTCGGAAGATCTGTTCGGTTCTCGCACCTGCAAAATTTCAACTTCATAACACTATCGCTGATTTGTTATAGAGCCCGGCTGCACCGTTTTATTGATGAACGCCTGCTGCTTTCAAGGCCAAAGAGGCGTGGTTTTCCGCCGACGGTAACGAGCCCCGGCATCTCAAGGCCCCAGCGGCAAGGGGTGAGGAAAGATCTGCACCGACCGTCATTGATCCGCAACCTTATGTGAAAGGAGGACACCATGGCAGTCAAGGTTTTGATCAAGCGTCGCTTCAAGGAGAAATATTTCAATGAAATCAATAAGATGATTAAAAAACTGCGGTATGCCGCCATGGACCAGGAGGGCTATATGTCCTCCGAAACGCTCTGGGATTCCAAGGATCCCTACCTCGTTGTGGTGGCCTCCAACTGGCGATCCATGAAGGAATGGAATGTTTGGAAAAACAGCGATATGAGAAAATTGGAGGGTGAAAGCATCGAGAAGTACCTCGATGGTGAAACCACCTACGAAATCTATGAAATGGGCCTCTATCCTCATTGACCCCTGGTCAATGAGCCCGGGCCGGATGTTGGGTCCGCAAGTTGCGAACTCTACTATTTACGTCATGCCGGGGTGTACCGTCACCCATTACGCCGATTTCAGGGGACTCAGGTGATTGCATTACTGCCGAAGACGGGGACACCAAGCCCCCCAAAACCGAAAGCGACGCGGGGTCCTTGAAACCCCGCGCCGCCGGATAATCCTACCTACATTGCAATAGTGGACTTCAGGCCGCCGGGCGAAATGAGGTCGTTTCCGATCTCCGCCCCCGTTGCCTGCTGCCCGGCTATATCTACATCCCACACCCGGTGAGGCACGGGTTGCGGGCGGCTCCGGTTTCATCCAGCCGTCTGACCTTGGTGATCCGGGGCGCATCGTAAAAGCGCTGGGGATCCTTTTTAGCCTCCTCGGCAATGGTTTTCATGGTCTCGATGAAGGCATCCAGCACCTCCTTGGATTCGGTTTCCGTGGGCTCGATCATGATGGCGCCATGCACCACCAGGGGGAAATAGACCGTGGGCGGATGGAACCCGTACTCCATGAGCCGTTTGGCGATATCCAGGGTGGTGACCTTATACGCTTCCTGATACTTGTCGCTGAAGACGCACTCATGCATGCAGGGCCGGTCGTAGGCCAGATGATAGGCGCCCCTCAGGCTCTCCTTGATGTAATTGGCGTTGAGCACCGCATACTGGCTCACCTTTTTCAGGTCGGCCCCCAGAGAGAGAATGTAGCTGTAGGCCCGCACCAGAATGCCGAAGTTGCCGTAAAAGGCGTGGATCTTGCCTACCGATTGGGGAAAATCTTCGGAAAAGGCATAGCGGCCGTCCTGTTCGATCACCCGGGGAACCGGCAAAAAGGGTCGCAGGGCCTCGGTGACGCAGATGGGGCCGCTGCCGGGGCCGCCGCCGCCGTGGGGGGTGGAAAAGGTCTTGTGCAGGTTGAGATGGAGTACATCCACCCCCAACTCCTGGATATCCACGATTCCCATGACGGCGTTCATATTGGCGCCGTCGCCGTAGACCAGGCCGCCTTTGGCATGGACGATTTCGGCCACCTGCTGGATGTTTTCCTCAAACAGCCCTAATGTGTTGGGGTTGGTGACCATGATGCCGGCAGTATCTTCGTCCATCAACTCGGCCACACTTTCAGGGGCTAGAACCCCTTGTTCGTTGGATTGGACCGGGATGGACTTGAAGCCGCACAGGGATGCGCTGGCCGGGTTGGTGCCGTGGGCCGTATCGGGAATCAATACTTTGGAGCGGTTTTGGCCCTTGCTCTTGAGACAGGCCGCGATCACCATCATCCCGGCGAGCTCCCCATGGGATCCGGCGGCGGGCTGCAGGGTCACCGCCGGCAGGCCGGTAATCTCCGCCAGATAGCGCTCAAGATCGTACATCAATTTCAGGGCACCCTGGCTGAGGCTCTCCGGCAGCAGGGGATGGGCTCCGGCGAATCCGGGCAGGGCCGCCTGGCGCTCATTGATTTTGGGGTTGTACTTCATGGTGCAGGACCCCAAGGGGTACATGCCGCTGTCCACGCCGAAATTCCACTGGGAGAGGCGGGTGAAGTGGCGCACCACGTCCAGTTCGCTTAAATCGGGAAAATCGGGCCCCTCGCCTTTGAGGGCCTCATCCAGAGGTTGGGGATCCACGTCCCGTTTGGGCAGCGAAAACCCGCTGCGGCCCTTGGCCCCTTTTTCCCACAACAGCGGTTCGTTAAATATCAGACCGGTGGTACCGACAGGCTCTTTCATGAGGTCACCTCCTTGACCAGGGCGTCCATATCCGTCCGGCTGCTGGTTTCGGTAACGCACAGCAGGCAATGATCGGCAAGTTCGGGATAGTAGGGCGCCAGGGGCAGCCCGGCGACAATCTTCTTCTCTATCAGTTGGGAATAGCGCGCCTCTGATCCGGCGGGCAACTTGACCACAAATTCGTTGAAGGTCGGGGCATCAAAAGGGAGGGACAGGCCGGCGTTTTTCAGCGCCGCTTTCAGGTACTCGGCCTTGTCGCGGTTCAGACCGGCCAGTTCACGGAAACCCGTACCGCCCAGCATGGCCATGTACATGGTGGCTGTGGTGGCGCAAAGCCCCTGGTTGGAACAGATGTTGGACGTAGCCCGTTCCCGGCGGATATGCTGCTCCCTGGTGGCCAGGGTGAGCACGAAACCCCGTTTGCCGTCCTTGTCCACGGTTTGGCCGATGAGCCGGCCGGGCATGTTGCGCACGAACTTTTGCCGGGAGGCGAACACCCCCAGCCCGGGACCGCCGAAGGAGCGTGGAATGCCCAGACTTTGGCCCTCGCCGCAGACGATATCGGCGCCGCAGCTGCCGGGGTTTTTGTAGACCCCGTAGCTCAAGGGTTCGCTGAAACAACTCACCAGAAGGGTTTTGGGGTCGGCGTGCACCGTGTCGGCGCTCTGCTGCAGATCTTCGATGCAGCCGAAAAAGTTGGGCGACTGAACCGCCAGGGCGGCCAGCTCCGACAGATCCCCCAGGGCCGCAAGGTCGGTTGTGCCATCAGCCTTAAAGGGGAGTTCCACGATCTCATAACCGGTGGGAGCCAAATAGGTTTGCACCACCCGGCGATAGGCGGGATGGATGGCCCGGGAAATCGCCACCTTGTTGCGGCGGGTGATGCGGATGGCCATCAGCAGCGCTTCGGCCAGCCCCGAAGCGCCGTCATACATGGAGGCATTGGCCACCTCCATGCCCAACAGGCGCGTGATCAGGGTCTGGTACTCAAAAATGGTCTGCAGGGTGCCTTGGCTGATTTCCGGCTGGTAGGGCGTGTAGGCGGTGAAGAATTCGGAACGCAGCAGCAGCTGTTTGACCGCTTCAGGGATAAAGTGATCATAACTGCCGGCGCCCAGAAAGACCTTGTAGTGAGGAGATACCGCCATATCGGCCGCCAGCCGGTCCATATGGTCGTTGAGCTCCCATTCGCTCAAGGGTTCCGGGAGGTTCAGGGGCGCTTTGCAGCAGCAGGCCGAGGGAATGGAACCGAAAAGCGCCTCCAGGCTGTCGACGCCCACGGTTTTCAGCATAGCGTCGATATTTTCAGGGGTGTGGGGTAGGTATCTCATCATTCCGATCCTTTCAGCATCTCAAGATAGGCGTTCTTGTCATTGAGAGATCCAAATTCAGCGGCATCGCCGGGCTTGAGCACGATCATCCAGCCGCTGCCGTAAGGGTCGCTGTTGACCTGTTCGGGGGCGTCCGCCAGGGCGTCGTTAATCTCCACGATTTCGCCGCCCAGGGGCATATAGAGTTCGGACACCGCTTTCACCGATTCGAGGGTCCCGAACTCGTCGCCCCTCGCAAAGGTGCTGCCCACCTCAGGCAGTTCCACAAACACGATATCGCCCAGCTGGTCCTGGGCGTAGTCGCTGATGCCCACCCTGATGGTGTCACCCTCCTGTTTACCCCATTCGTGGTCATCGGTGTAGCGCAGCTCATCAGGTAAGTTCAGGTCGCTGATCTCTTTGGCCATGGGTTTCCTCCTTTGGGTTCGGGGTCTGCCCGCGATAGGTGCGGCTCTTCCGGGTCAAAGCATCTCTTTGATGGGTCGGCGTGCCGTGCGATCCGGGCGGATATCTCTAACGAGGGTCACCTTCAGTTTGCGCCGCTGGTCCTGGAGTAGCACCTCCGTGCCGCTCTCAAGGGGGGTGTTGACCTTGACCAATCCGCAGCACAGCCCCCGGGGGTTGAACCCTTCGGGCCTGTCGGGGCTGGCGATGCTGACGATGCGTCCCTGGTGGCGGCCGATGCCCATGTCGGAAACGCAGGTCAAAACGGTTCCCAATTCATTTCCCTCTGAATCGCGCGCCGCGGCCGGCAGGGACACTTTGCGCAGGTCGCCGCCCACAAAGGGGTAGGTATATTGGGGACGGTCGACGGCCAGCAGCGCCTGACCGCCGACAAAGGACTTGGTAAATCCGCTCTGGTCATCATTGAAGGGCAGGGCAAAGGGCCAGGGGTGATGAATAAAGGGCCAGGGGCCGATGTCCTGATGGGAGAGCGGCAGCACCGCCCCGCCCCGCAACGAGTCCCGGGCGGCCAGGCCGCAGGCCGTGAGGCCGAACTCCTGGCCCGCTCCATAGATCATCTGCCACACCTCGATCACCCGGTCCGGGACGACAAAGATCTCAAAACCGAACTCGCCGGTGTATCCGGTGCGCGACAGCAAAATGGGAGTCCCGTCGGTTAAACGCACGGCATCGGCCAAAGGGGAGGTGGGGTCAAAATGGCCCTTGAAGGAGAAGTAGACCATCTTCTCAAAGACAGATTCCGGCGACGCCAGCACCTTACCCAGAATCTTGGCCGCCAGGGGCCCTTGAATATCGATTTTGCCCAACTGATCGGAAAGATCGTCAATGGTCACCTCCCGGCTGCCGGCCTGGGCCCTGAAATGGTCCGCCACCGTGGCGCCCATGCCGGCGTTGACTACGGCCATGTAGCTTTGCGGGGTAAGCTGATTGATAATGCTGTCATCGATCACCTCGCCCGATTCATTGAGGTAGGCGCCGTACACGCAACGGCCGGGGGTCAAAGGATCTTTGGCTTTGCCCACGCAGGCCTCCAGGTTGTTGGTGAAGCAGTGCTGCAGCAGGTCCCGAGCGTCCGGTCCGGTCACCAGTACCGCGGCCATGTGGCTGGTGTCGAAGAGCCCCGCCTGCTGCAGAACCGCCAGGTGCTCGTTTTTGGCCGATGAATACCAGAGCGGCATCTCATAGCCGCCGAAGTTGGCCATATTGGCCCCCTGGGCAACATGCCAGCCGTGCAAGGCGGTGGTTTTAGTTTCGTTTTCCATCATATCTCCTCCCCCAAAAAATACGTTATAATACGTAAGGCACCTTCAGGTTGAAACTCTTGTAAACCACAAAGGTTTCAACGGATCGCACGCCTTCAATCCGGGATACTTCTTCAGTGTAAAACTCCAGCAGCCCAAATCCCTCCTTCAGCAGGACGGTCAAGATCAGATCGAAGCGCCCGGTCACCACCGCGACGGAAACCACCCCTTTGAGGCTGCTGAACTCCTTGCCCTTCATGACCAGATTCATGGTATTGAGCTTCACGCCCACCATCACCACCTGGTGGCGGGAAACGATGTCCGGATCCATCAAGCCAGCGATATCCAGAACCCCATCGCGCTTCAGCTTATTGACCCGGGTTCGGATAGTGTTTTCGGTGACGCCCAACTCTTCGGCGATGGCCCTGAAGGATTTCCGGCCATCCCGCAGGTGTTTGACGATGGCGATATTAATCTCTTCAACTCTCATGGGTGGGGGGTGCTCCATATGTGATGTCACATCGCGGCGTAAGGCGGGATTAGGGGTGGATCCAGGACAAAATCTAAATTAGATTTATATATGTGTCAATTTATTTTTGACCTATTTCATTTTACAAAGAAATTATCCATCTAAATTAACCTTAGATCATAACTTGAGCTTTTAATTAATTCTTAATTAAATTTTTGATAATTTGCTCCTAATACAAAACTTAATTCTTGAAGTGCGTTTAATTATCATTTACGCAATCATTATCATAACCGCACATGTCAGCATTAAATCATTAGGTCCGGCCCGGCCGGAAACGCACATGTGAGGGATGACCGTTCAGCCATTTCCCACGACCACCAACGGCAGGAGGGGCAGGGTAGATGACAACCAAAATCACCATATTGGGGGCGGGGCCCGGGGGATATATCGCCGCGATCCGGGCGGCTCAGTCGGGCGCCGAGGTTACGGTAATCGAAAAGGAAAATGTCGGCGGAACCTGTCTGAACTGGGGCTGCATCCCCTCCAAGATCATGATCACCACCGCCGACCTGGTGGAAAAGTTCCACCGCGCCCAGGAGTTCGGCATCGCCTTGGAGGGCACTTTCAAGGCCGATATGCAGCGGCTGATGGCCCGAAAAAATGCAGTGATTCAAAGCCAGATCAAGGGGATTCTGGGGCTTTTTAAGCACCATAACATCAACTACATCCAGGGCGCCGCCGCTATCTCGGGGCCCAACCGGGTCATCGTGCGCCAGCCCGCAGGGGACGAGGCGGAGGTAAACTGGGACAAGCTGATCATCGCCACGGGCACCCGGCCTTTTGAGCTGCCCGCCCTGCCGTTTGACGGTGAAAAGATCATCTCATCCAACCATGCCCTGAGCCTGACCCAGGTGCCTCGATCCATCGTGATTGTGGGCGGGGGGGTGATCGGCTGCGAGTTCGCCTTTATCCTCTCGGCCCTGGGCGCCAGCGTCATCGTGGTGGAAGCCCTGGACCGCCTGCTGCCCCTGCCCTCGGTGGATGAGGATTGTTCCAAGGTTCTCCAGCGGGAGATGAAAAAGCGCAAAATCAAGTTTATCGTCAACCGCACCGTGGATGGATTTGAACCCCGCGGGGACGACATCAAGGTGACCATCGGCCCCTCGCCCTTTCTCAAGGCGCCTTCGGAAAAAGATAAACAGCCCATGACCTTGGAGGTGGAACAGATGCTGGTCTGCATCGGCCGCACGCCCAACACCGCCGATCTGGGCCTGGAAACCATCGGCCTGAAGGCGGACCCGCGAGGCTGGATTGCCGCCAACGAGCGCATGGAGACCGAAGTTCCCGGCGTGTACGCCATCGGCGACGTGCTGGGGCCGGCCAAGATCATGCTGGCCCACGTGGCCTCCACCGAGGGCCAGATTGCGGTGGAAAATGCCATGGGCGGCAACCGCCGGATGGACTACGGTGTGGTGCCCGGGGCGATCTTCACCACCCCGGAGGTGGCCAACGTGGGGCTCTCCGAAGCCCAGGCCCGGGCCGCGGGCTACGCGGTGCGCGCCGACACAGTGCTGTTCCGCACCCTGGGCAAGGCCCAGGTGATCGGTGAGATCGCCGGCCAGGCCAAGATCGTGGCCGACAGCCAACGCGGCAAGATCCTGGGGGTACACATGGTGGGCCCCCACGCCACAGACCTGATTGCCGAGGCGACCCTGGCCATGCAGATGGGCGGGACCGTGGAAGATATCGCCGCCACCATCCACGCCCATCCCACCCTGGCTGAAATCATGCTGGAGGTCTCATCCAAGGCACTGGACCGCGCCCTGCATGGATAGCCTCCAGTTTATAAATTATGATTTGAATTAAAGGTGTTCATGGTGATGACCATAGAAAATCTTCTGCTGCAGTTGGTCAGTGTGCAAAGCGACACCGGCACGGCCCTGGAATGTAACATGGCCCGCAAGCTCTACGAGCTGATCCTGGCGGAACCTTACTTTGCAGCCCACCCCGACCATTGCGGCCTTCACCACAGCGACGACATCTTGGGACGCCCCGTGGTCTGGGCGCTGAGAATGGCAAGCGGCGCCAAGACTGTTGTGCTGATGGGCCACTACGATGCTGTGGAAATCGACTCCTACGGCGCGCTGAAACCCTACGCCCTGAACCCCGCTGAGCTCAAGGCGCGGATGAAGTCCACGGGCAATTTCAGCGCGGCCGTTATGGCGGATCTTGACGATCAGCAGTGGCTCTTCGGGCGGGGCACGGCCGACATGAAGGCCGGCCTGGCCATCAATCTGCACACCCTCTTCACCCAGGGCAACGACGCCGTCAATCTTCTTTTTATCGCGGTGCCCGATGAGGAGAACCTCTCGGCCGGGGCCCTGGCCGCCGTATCGCTCTACCAGGAGCTTCAGGCGCGTTTCGGACTCGCTTACCGGCTCTGCCTGATCAGCGAGCCCCAGTTCCGAAGCCCGGAAAAAGCGGTCCAACTCATCGAGGGCAGCATGGGAAAAGTTCTGGCCATGATTGTGGCCAAAGGGATCCTGGCCCACTCGGCGGAAGTACTCAAAGGCCTGAACGCCGGGCTGATCCTGGCGGAGGTCATCCGCCACCTGGAATTGAACAGCGATTTCATCTCGGAGGATCAGGGCGTTGTCTCCCAACCGCCCACCGTGCTCTTCTTCAAGGATCTGAAGGAAACCTATGATGTCTCGATTCCTGAATACAGCGTGGCCGGTTTCAACATTCTCTTTTTAAAAAGCCGCTCCCCGGCCGAGCTGATGGCCTCCCTGGAGGCCGCCTGCCGGCAAGCTGTGGATGCGGTGATGGCGCGCTATGGGCGTGCCTGGGCCGTGCAGGAGAAAAAAGGGGGGCTGGACCCGCGGGACCAACACCATTTTTTGCCCCTGGTGCTGACCCTTGCCGAACTGGAAACCCGCCTGGAAGATACCCGGCCCGATTTCATCACCCAACGCGAGTCGCTCAACCGCCGGCTGGAAGAAAAGGTGCGTGCCCAGGAGATAAGCCTGCATGCGGCCAGCAGCCACTATATGAAAGCCTTGCTGGAGATTTCCGGCATCACCCAGCCGGTGGTGCTCATCGGGATTGCCCCGCCCTACTACCCGGCGGTCAGCAATCGCTGGATCGACAAGGATATCGAATACTGCCTTGACGGCCTTTCCGGGCTGTTGCGCGACAGCGTGGGCCAGGGGACCCGACGTCTGGCCTCGCTGTGTTCCATGACCGACATGAGCTACATCTCCTGCAGCGACCCCCAACGCGAGCGCGCCTTTCTGGATAACCTGACCCTGCCGGCGTCCATCTACGATATCCCCGTGGAAGCCATCGCCGCCCTCAACATCCCGGCGCTGATGATCGGTCCCGCGGGCCGGGACGTGCATCAGGTCGGCGAGCGGGTCTACCTGCCCGATGTCACCCGGCACATTCCGGCCTTGTTCGAGTTGATTATCAACCGGGTTTAAGGGTCTCAAACGGGAAGGTTGAACAGGCGGCAGCTGTTCTCCCAGATCACGGGGGCCAGGGCTGCGGGGTCCACCGCCTTGACCTGGGCCACTTTTTCCAGCACCCGGCGCACAAAGGCCGGCTCGTTGCGCCGCCGCCGGTTGCGTTCCGGGGTGGGAGTCAAAAATGGTGCATCGGTCTCCACCAGGATGCGCTTGTCGGGAATCCGGGGGATCAGTTCCCGCAGGGCGGTGCCGCGCTTTTGGAGGGTGACGATGCCGGTGATGCCGATATGCAAACCCAAATCGAGATACCCATTGAGCTCGGCGCCATTGCCGCTGAAACAGTGCACCACGCCCTTGATCCCATCGACTGCGGCGTCCCGCAGGATCTCCAGCAAGCGCCCCCGGCTATCCCGTTCATGAAAAATGATCGGCAGGTCCATGGTTAACGCCGTTTGCAACTGGCGCTGAAACCACTGCTCCTGATCCTGCTGGGGTGAATACATGCGGTTGAAATCGAGCCCGATTTCCCCCCAGGCGCGGACCCGGGGTTCGCCGGCCAGAACCTGGAGTTCCCGGATCAGCGCCTCGCTGCAGGTTTGGGCGTCATGGGGATGAACCCCCAGCGAGGCGTAGCATCCCGGCAGGGTTTGGGCCAAGCGCAGCGCCTTGGCGCTGCTGGCGCGGTCCGTGCCCACAATCATGACCCGCTCAACGCCGGCCGCAGCCGCACGGGATAACAGCGCCTCCCGATCCTGATCGTACTCTTTAAAGTCCAGATGGCAGTGGCTGTCGAAAATCTTCAAATTATCCTTCCTTATCCGTTATTAATCCGGCGACAAACCATACAACCTACGTCATACCGGGGACGACCCGGCATCCAGCAAGGTCGCCGAGCCAAAACGATGCTCGATTAATTGAGGGCCAAGTCATGCCATTTTGGCATAGTTCCCCACAAGCGATAAATTCTGGATTCTGGCCTTCGCCAGAATGAAGTTGGTCAAGTATGTTGTCACCAACGTAATACCGCCAGCTACCATGGCCCCCCGCCCGGGGCAACCGAATTTCCTTGCCAAATTCCGAAACCTGGGCGTATATTTTCCTGCGGGACAAAAATTTGAACCGCGTTGCATCAGGAAGGTCAGTGATCTTAAATTGGGTTGGCAGATATCGGCTTCAGGAGCTCGCTCTTTGAGGCCGTTTCTATTGGGCGAGAAACTTACTGATCGCCCTTGGATTGAATGGGTTTGCCGATCCGTCACCCCAGGGAGGAACGTTCGATGTTTACCATTGTCAGTCGCGAGGAGATGGCCCAAGGGACCATCATTCTCAATGAGATCGAAGCGCCGCGTATCGCGGCCAAGGCCCAGCCGGGCCAGTTTGTGATACTGAAAAGCCATGAGGAGGGCGAACGGATTCCCCTTACCATGGCCGATAGCGACCCCCAAAAAGGAACCATTACCGTCATCTATATGGTGGTGGGCAAGTCCACGGCCCTGTTTCGGGATCTGGGCGTGGGCCAGGGCTATCAGGACATTATCGGTCCCCTGGGCAAACCCACCCATATCGAAAAGGTGGGTACTGTGGTCTGTGTGGGGGGCGGTACCGGAACCGCCGTGCTGCACCCCATTACCCGGGCCATGAAGGCGGCCGGTAACCATGTGATCTGCATTGTGGGCGCGCGCACCAAGGAGCTGCTGATTCTGGAGGATAAAATGGGCGCCGCCTCCCACGATCTGCGCATCTGCACCGACGACGGCTCTTATGGCCGCAAGGGCTTTGTCACCGAGGAGCTCAAGGATATTCTGGAGGCCCAACCGGTGGATCAGGCGGTGGCCATCGGGCCGGTGCCCATGATGAAATTCGTCTCCAAGCTCACCGCCGAGTATAAGGTGCCCACCCTGGTGAGCCTCAACCCCATCATGGTGGACGGCACCGGCATGTGCGGCGGTTGCCGGGTCTCCGTGGGCGGGGAGACTAAGTTTGCCTGCGTAGACGGCCCTGAATTCGACGGCCACCTGGTGGATTACGACGAATTGATGCGCCGCTTGAACGCCTATTGCGGCGAGGAAAAAGAGTGTTTTGAGGATTACTGTACCATTCGTGATGCGGGGTAGAAAAGTGCATCTTTCGGCCCCAGGCTGCGTTCTCGCATTTTTACAATCCTCAACGTAGCTCCGCTACGCCTGCGGTTATAAAAATGCTGCGGCCTTGCCTGGAACCAAAACCTACTACACTTTTCAAGCGTGTTATGTTTGAAAGGAGGAGCTCCCATGGCCCAACGTCCAGGGAAACGTGAAAAAAATCCCCGGCAGCAGATGCCGGAGCAGCCGCCTGAGGTGCGGCGCGCCAATTTTGAAGAAGTTCCCACCGGTTATACCGTGGAGCAGGCCCAAATCGAAGCGGCCCGCTGTCTGCAGTGCCGCAAGCCCAGTTGTGTCCAAGGCTGCCCGGTGGCTGTCGATATTCCCGGGTTTATCAATCTGATCACCGAAGGCGATTTTACGGGTGCCATCCGCCATGTGTGGCAGCGCAACGCCCTGCCGGCGGTCTGCGGCCGGGTCTGCCCCCAGGAGAGTCAGTGCGAAGGCCTCTGCGTGCTGGGCAAAAAAGATGATCCCGTGGCCATCGGCAATCTGGAGCGCTTTGTGGCCGATTACGAGCGGCACTACGGCAGCGGCGCTTTGCCTCCCCGGGCCGAGCCCACTGGCAAAAAGGTGGCCGTGGTGGGTTCGGGGCCCTCGGGCCTCACGGTCGCCGGGGATCTGATCGTCAAAGGCCACGCGGTTACCGTACTGGAGGCGTTCCACAAACCCGGCGGTGTTCTGGTCTACGGCATCCCCGAATTCCGCCTGCCCAAGGAGATTGTGGCCCAGGAGGTCCATTTTCTGGAACGCCAAGGGGTCAAGGTGGAATGCAATCAAGTGGCGGGGCGTACCGTCAGCCTGGACGAGCTGTTTGAGGAGGGCTACGACGCCATCTATCTGGGGGTGGGAGCCGGGCTGCCCCGCTTTCTCGATATTCCGGGCGAAAATTACACCGGCATCCTGTCGGCCAATGAATATCTGACCCGGGCC
Organism: uncultured delta proteobacterium; assembly: GCA_963713755.1. Lineage (GTDB taxonomy): Bacteria > Desulfobacterota > Desulfobacteria > Desulfobacterales > CAVQMW01 > CAVQMW01. The sequence continues at coordinate 94,551 of CAVQMW010000002.1, forward strand.
AACCTGATGAAGGCCTACAAATTCCCCGCTGTGGACACCCCCATCCCCCACGGTAAGGAGGTGGTGGTGCTGGGGGCCGGCAATGTGGCCATGGATTCGGCCCGCACGGCGCTACGTCTGGGCGCTGATCGGGTGCGGATCGTATACCGACGCTCCCGCGAGGAGATGCCTGCCCGGGCCGCGGAGATTCACCATGCCGCGGAGGAGGGCATCGAATTCTACTTGCTCACCGCGCCCACCCGTTATCTGGGCGACGATAAGGGCCGGCTGACCGGCATGACCTGCCTGAAAATGGAGCTGGGTGAGCCCGACGACTCCGGGCGCCGCCGGCCGGTGCCCATTAAAGGCTCGGAATTTGACCTGCCCTGCGACCTGGCCATCGTGGCCGTGGGTTCCGGGGCCAATCCCCTGCTGACCCAGTCCACCCCCGACATTAAGCTCAACCCGTGGGGGTACATCCAGGCCGACACGGAAACCGGCAAGACCACCAAGCGGGGGGTCTGGGCCGGGGGCGACATTGTCACCGGCGCCGCCACCGTGATCCTGGCCATGGGCGCCGGCCGCAAGGCCGCCGATTCCATTGACGACTACCTGACTTGGGGCTGGTAACAGGTTAAGAAAGGAAAAGGGTTCCGGTGAGGATTATTCCCGGAACCCTTTTATTGTTTTAAGCTGTTCCTAAACTGGGGCTTAGAGGGTCAATTGGCAACCCGTTTGATGGTCCCGTTGGCCATCAGGTTCTGCAGCTGGCTCAACAGGTTTCGTTCTTCGGCATCGATGTGCTGGTCGGCATTGGCAATGGCCAGAATTTCATCGTACTCCTTACTGCTGATCTCGCAATCGCGGATGGCTTTCTTGATCGCGGCGGCCAGATCCATGTCTCCTGTGGTCATCCGATCCTCCTTTTTTCATCACGGGTTTAATCTGGGTGGGGTCAAGGCTCTTTTTAGCGTACTTCGCTCAATTTTGCCTGGTTATAGAGAAATTGGCGGAGCGTGTCAAATATCTTCCCGGCGCACTGCCAGGGGCTCAAAGCGCCTTGCCCAGGCCTCCACCGTGGCCGTTTTATCGGCGCCGAAAGGGGCCATGGCCCGCACCACCGCTTCCAAGGATCTCACCTGGTCCCGGCTGCCGTTTTTGGAAAAGAAAAGATCAGCGTAGCAGATGATCTCCTCTTCCAGGGTTTCCGGGCGCATGTCCCGCAGGGGCAGGGGCAAGTGTTGATTCTGGATATCGGCCACGCTGAGGCCCACACCCACGTGGCGCTCCGCCACCCGGGCGTGGCGGGGCAGGCCGTGACGCCCTAAGATGTCACGGCCGATGATGCCGTGGCGGATGTAGGGCTCCCGCCCATAAAACCCCAGGCCGGGCGCATGGGTTTTGAAGATGCCGATGTCGTGGAGCAGGGCCGCTTCGCGGATAAACTTAAGATCGGGATTCAGATGGACTAGCCGGCGGGCAATGGCCAGGGCTCTCTGCGCCACCTGCCGGCCGTGGGTTATGAGCAGGGTAAAGCCCGCCGAATCCGGGGGGTAGTAGCGGGCGATAAGCTGGGCCGGGTCCGGGGGGGCCCGGGGCGTTTCGAGAGATCTCATTTAGCCTGCTTTTTGGCCAGCAGCACCCCTTCGATAAAGGGATCGATGCCGCCGTCCAGAACCTCCTCCACATTGCCGATATCCATGCCGATCCGGTGATCCTTGATCATCCGGTAAGGGTGCAGCACGTAGGAGCGGATCTGGCTGCCCCAGGCGATATCCTCTTTGCTGTCATGGGCTTCCTGGCGTTCTTTCTCCTGTTTTTCCTCTTCCAGCTGGTAGAGGCGCGCCCGGAGCACTTTCAGGGCCAGGTCACGGTTGCGGTGCTGGGATTTTTCCTGCTGGCACTGCACCACGATCCCCGAGGGCAGGTGGGTGATGCGCACGGCGCTGCTGGTTTTGTTCACATGCTGGCCCCCGGCGCCGCTGGCCCGGAACACGTCCACCCGCAAATCCTTTTCATCAATCTCCACCACAATTTCATCCTGGATGTCGGGATAGACAAACACCGAGGCAAAGGAGGTGTGACGCTTGCCGTTGGCATTGAAGGGCGAGATGCGCACCAGGCGGTGGACCCCGTTTTCCGCTTTCAGGTAGCCATAGGCATAATCTCCTTCGGCGGTGAAGGTGACGCTTTTGATGCCCGCTTCCTCCCCGGGCTGCAGGTCGTAGATCTCGCTATTAAAGCCCCGGCGCTCCACCCAGCGGGCGTACATGCGAAAGAGCATCTCGGCCCAGTCCTGGGCTTCGGTGCCCCCGGCGCCGGCGTTGATGGAGATGATGGCCGGATTGGGGTCCTGCTTGCCGCTTAGCATCAGGTCCAGGGTCAGTTTTTTGGTGCCGGACTGGAGGTGGGCCAGTTTGGCGGCGGCCTCCTTGACGGTGGCCTCGTCTTCCTCTTCCAAGGCCAGTTCCAGCAGAACTTCGCCGTCTTCGAGTTGGTCCCGTAACTTCTGGTAGGCGGCCTGTTTGTTGCTGAGCAGGGTGCGCTCTTTGAGCAGGGTGGTGGTGGCGTCGGGATGGTCCCAGAAATCTTCCCGGGACATGGTTTTTTCAATCTCCGCCAGGCGGGCGGTCAGGCCCGGCAGGTCAAAGATAGTCCCCGAGGTTGGTGAGTTGGCGGTCCAAGTCCTTAACGGTCTGTTTCAGTTCAAATGACATGGAAAATCCTCCTTATTCCATCCTTATACAAGGCCGCGGGATAAGCCCCGCGGTTTCCCTGGCTCTTTCAGCACTGATGCTGTGTTTGGGTTTATTATACTGTATATACTCAAAAAATAAAACAGATCGCGCTCAAATCAAAGGCTGTTTTTTCGGCTGCGCAAAAGCAGCAGCACCCCGGCCGGCAGGGTCAGCGCTAGGCAGGCCCAGGCCAGCCCGTCGCCCCAGCGGGTGTAGGGCGTGGTCATGGAGATCAAGGGCAAGGCCCGGATGGCCACGGCCTCCTGGTAAAGGGGCGTGGGGGCCAGGATGCGTCCGGTGGGGGAGACAAATCCGCTGATCCCGGTGTTGGCCGCCCGGGCCAGGGCCCGGCGGTTTTCCACGGCCCGAAACACCGTCATGGCCAAAAGCTGGTGGGGCGCGCCCGTGGGACCGTACCAGGCATCGTTGGTCATGCTGATCAGAAGCTGGGCGCCGTTTCGCACCTGGGCCCGGGCCAACTCCGGAAAAATCGCCTCATAGCAGATCTGGATCCCCAGAAGGGTGCCGTTCCAGTCAATCACCGCGCCCTGGGAACCGGCCTGGAAATCCCCTACCTGGGCCACCATTTTGCCCACGAAGGGCAGCCAGCGCTTAAAGGGCACATACTCCCCGAAGGGAACCAGATGGGCTTTGTCATAGTGCCCCTGGAGGGTGCCGCTGCCGTCCAGCAACAGCGCCCGGTTGAAATAGCTATCCCCTTCCAGGGTGCGCTCCACCGCGGGCGTGCCCAGCAGCAGTGGTTTGTTCACATCGGTCAGCCCCTTCCGCACCGCCAGGGTGGGCTGGCTTTCCAGACCGAAGTAAAAGGGTGTGGCCGTTTCCGGCCAGACCAGCAGGTCTGGATTTTCCCCGGCCGCCGCTTGGGTCAGGGCCAGATAGCGTGCAATGGTGGCTTGCCGGAAGGCTTCATCCCATTTCAGACCCTGGTCGATATTTCCCTGGATCACCGCCACACGGCGCTGCGGGAAACCGGTGGCCAAAGCCCCTTCCCAAAAGGCCAGGCGCCATTGGCCGTAGCCCCAGGCTGCCGCCAGCAATGCCATCGCCCCCAAGGCCCCCGGCAGGCTCAAGCGCCAGGGCAGGCGGATGGCGAAATCGAATCTGAAGATGGCGCAACTCAATAGGAACAAGGCCGTATTAACCGCCGCCACCAGAAAGCTCAGGCCGTAGGTGCCGGTCAGATCCACCATTTGGATCAGGGGCAGCAGGCGGTACTGGGAGTGGCCCAGCAGGGCCCAGGGAAAGCCGCTGAACAGGTTGCCCCGCAGAAACTCGAGGGCCACCCAGGCCGCGGGGGCCAGCAGCGCCAGCAGCAGCGGCCGGGGGATCAGGCGCATGGCCAGCCAGGCGAAGAGCGCTGGGAAGAGGGCCAGAAAGGCGGCGAACAGGAAGAGTACCGGGATGCACACCATCCAGGGCAGGTGGCCGAAGGTGTGCATGGTGTAGGCGATCCAGTAGATCAGGCTCAGATAGTGGGCCAGCCCCGAGACCCAGCCCACCCGCAAGGCGTCCCAGCCCTTGAGGCCGCGCACGCTCCACAGCAGGGGCACCAGGGCGATCCAGGCCAATCCGGGAATCTCATGCTGGGGAAAGGCCGCGCTGAGCAGCAGGCCGCTGGCTGCCGCCAGGCCCCAGCGCGGCCAGGCAGGGCCGCGGGGATCCTTGAAATGGGGGCCCTTGGGCATCGTCGGATGACCTTCTAGGCCAAGGCCCGCCCCTGCTCAAAGGCCAGTAAATTGAGTTCCTTGTATTTGGGCGGGACCCGGCGGGCCACGGTGGCCTGCCACTGTTCCAGGGGCAGATCCAGCAGTTTGGAGGCCACGGCCAGCAAAATGGTGTTCACCAGCCGTGAATTGCCCAGGTTTTCGGCCATGGGCAGGGCATCGACCAGGATGGGATCACGGCTGTGGGTTTGAATCAGTTCCTCGGCGTTCTGCGGATAGGCGCCCAGGCCGATGGTCACCGCCGGCGGCACGATGCGCCACAGGCTGCTCACCACCCGGCCAGCGGGGCTCAGAAAGTTGAGCCAGCGCACGGTTTCGGCCAGCTCAAAGGAGAGCAGAATATCGGCCGCCCCCTGGGGGATCAGGGGCGAGGCCACCTTGGCGCCGTAACGCACATGGCTGGTCACCACCCCGCCCCGCTGGGACATGCCATGGACCTCGCTTTTCTTGGCGTCCATGCCCGATTCCATGGCCACATCGGCCAAAATCTCGCTGGCCGTAATCACCCCCTGGCCTCCGGTGCCCACAATCAGAATATTTTTAATGTCGTTTGCCATTATTTTTCTGCTTTCCCCAATCGTTACCTTACAGCAAAGTTTTGCTCATTCCGCCCATGCCTGTCCCCAATCGAGTTGAGGACAGGCGTTGATCTGAAATCCACGCAATTTTTAGATTCCCGCCTCCGCGAGAATGACGATTTATAACAACCACACGTCATCCCCGCGGAGGCGGGGATCCACTGTTTATCTTATTCTTATAGGTATTCGCAGTCACGATTCAATCTGAGCAATGGCCTTGGAGGGGCACACCTGCTCGCAGAGGCTGCACCCCCGGCAGAGGGTGGCGTCGATGCGGGACTGTTTGCGGATCTTGCCGCCCTCCTTTTTGGGCGGAATCTGATCGCCCTGGCCAATGGCCGGGCAGCCCAGCTGCAGGCACATGGCGCAGCCGATACACTCAGCGGGGTTCACCTGCCGCACGATCCGCTCATCCCGGTCCAGCAGCTGCACGCAGGGTCGCCGGGTGACCAGCACCGCCGGGCCCTCAAATTCCACCGCCGCCTTGAGGGCCGTCCGGGTCTCCTTGATGTTGAAGGGATCCACCTCGCGCACCTGCCGGACCCCCAGGGCCTCCACCAGCTTGACGATGTCCACGGCGGGCGCCTCCCGGTTCTGCAGGGTGTGGCCGGTGCCCGGGTTCTGCTGGCCGCCGGTCATGGCCGTGATGCGGTTGTCCATGATGATGATGGTGACGTTGCTCTGGTTGTAGACCACATCCAGCAGGCTGGTGATGCCGGAATGAAAAAAGGTGGAGTCGCCGATCACCCCGAACACCGGGCGCTTGTCGTCACTGCCACTGGCGGCGATGGCCTGGGCCGTGCCGTGGGCCATGCTGATCCCGGCCCCCATGCAAAGGCAGGTGTCGATGGCGGTAAGGGGCGGCAGGGCGCTCAAGGTGTAGCAGCCGATGTCGCCATGGACGATACCCTTCATTTTGTTCAAGGTATAGAATAGGCCGCGGTGGGCGCAGGCGGCGCACATCAGGGGCGGGCGGGGCATGTCGGCGCCCGGGATGGCGGTTGGCGGGGGCGGCGCCGCTCCGCTCAGCACCCCGGCCTCGCGGAAGCCCTGGGCCACCCGTTCCGGGTTGAGTTCGTCGATGCGCGGGAAATAGGCCTTACCCTCAACCTCGAGGCCCATGATCTTGAGCTCATCCTCCAAAAAGGGCTCCAACTCCTCCACCACCAAGAGCCGCTCCACCTTGGCGGCAAAGGCTTTGATCTTTTCTTCAGGCAAGGGAAAAGCGAGCCCCAGCTTGAGCACCGACGCCTCGGGCAGCACCTCCTTGACATACTGGTAGGAGATCCCCGCGGCGATCACCCCCACCTGGGTGTTGCCCCACTCGATGCGGTTCAAAGGGGTCTCTTCAGCAAAGGCCTTGAGCTTGGCCAGGCGCTTCAGCACCAGGGGGTGGCGGATTTTGGCGAAGCCCGGCAGCATGCAGTACTTGGGGCGGTCGGGCGCAAAGCCCTCGCCGTTGTCGCCGCCGGTGGGCGGTTCGCCGCTGGAGACAATACCCTTGGAGTGGGCGATGCGGGTGGTGACCCGCAGCATCACCGGAGTATCCATCTTCTCGGAGAGATCCAGGGCCGTGGCCACCATATCCTTGGCCTCCTGGCTGTCGCTGGGCTCCAGCAGGGGGATCTGGGCGAAGCGCGCGTAGTAGCGGCTGTCTTGCTCGTTCTGGGAGCTGTGCATGCCCGGGTCGTCGGCGCACACCAGCAAGGCGCCGCCCTTGACGCCGGTGTAGGAGAGGGTCATCAGCGGATCGGCGGCCACGTTGAGGCCCACATGCTTCATGGCGGCCAGGGTGCGCACCCCGGCCATGGAGGCGCCCACGGTCACCTCCAAGGCCACCTTCTCGTTGGGCGCCCACTCGGCGTAGATACCCTCATAACGGGCGAAATTCTCCAGAATCTCCGTGCTGGGCGTGCCGGGATAGGCGCTGGCCACCTTGACCCCGCTCTCCCAGGCCCCCAGGGCTACCGCCTCGTTGCCGGATAGGATTTGTTTGGTCATTGGGTTTACTCCTTATCGAGGAATAGTAAGTGACAGTTCGATAGGTTCTGGGATTAGCGTCTGGATTCCCGCCTGCGCGGGAATGACAAATCGTTTCCAGCGCACGTCATCCTCGCGAAAGCGGGGATCCAGGAACAATATCATTTCAACATCTAACAATTAACTTAACAGCTTGTGCTATCCCAATTTCTTAAATGGTCTAATCCATATCTTGAGAGTCCAAAGTTTTCCGTCATGCCGGACTTGATCCTGCATCCAGAGATTCCAATGTAATAGAAAAGTATAGTTACTCTATTGTAGTGTTAAATTTTCCCATATTTATTATTGTTCGCCTAAAATTAGTAATAATCTAATCTCTCTAAACCCTCTCCATCACTCGAATAAACCCCCCTCGGGATTTTTGAATCACCTCATCCTCCACGCAAAACACCAGCCGAAAATAGCCGGGGGCGCCAAAGGCCACGCCGGGCACGGCCAGAATCAGCTCCGCCTGGAGCAGGTCGACGAACTGCAGGTCATCTTCCAGGGGGCTTTTGGGGAAAACATAGAAGGTTCCCGGCGGTTTGACGAAGTCGAATCCGGCTTGCGCCAGAATGTCGCAGATCAGCTCCCGCTTGTGGGCGTAGGCGTTTACATCCACGGTTTGCCCGGCCACTTGGGACACCACCCGCTGCATCAGGGCCGGGGCGTTGATGAATCCCAGGGAGCGGTTGGCCAGGTTCAGGCCGGCCATGAGGTCCTGATAATAGGCGGCTTGGGGATTGACCGCGATGAAGCCGATGCGCTCCCCGGGGATGGAGAGATCCTTGGAAAAGGAGGTGGCCACGATGCTGTCGGGGTAATCAGTAAGGATGCTGGGCACCTGGGCGCCGTCAAAGACGATCTTGCGGTAGGGCTCGTCGGAGACCAGGTAGAGGGTGCGCTGCAGCCCGCGGCCCTTGGCTTTGAGCATCGTTTTCAGGGCATCGAGGCTCTCGGCGGAATAGATCTGGCCCGTGGGGTTGTTGGGAGAGTTGAGCAGCACGGCCTTGGTCCTGGGGCTGACGGCCTGGGCCATGGCCTCCAGATCCAGGGTGAAGTCAGGGCGGGTGGGCACGGTGATCAGCTCGCCCTGGTGGTTGTTCACATAGAAGCGGTAGTCTACGAAATAGGGTACGGGGGTGATCACTTCATCGCCGGGGTCTAGCAAGGTGCGGAAGACCACGTTGAGGGCCCCGGCCGCCCCGCAGGTCATGATGACGTTGGGGCCCTCCAGGGCGACGCCCTGGTCGCGGGTTACGGCCGCGGCCACCGCGGCCCGGGTTTCGGGATAGCCGTCATTGGGCATATAGCCGTGGATTCCCGGCCGGTTATCGGCGGCGGCCGCCTTGAGGGCGGCATCAAAGGCCGCCGGCGGCGGTAGGTTGGGATTGCCCAGGGTGAAATCCAACACCTTGTCCGGACCGTGGAGGGCCTTGAGTTGGGCGGCTTTTTCAAACATCTGGCGAATCAGCGACGAGCGCTTGAACGAGGCTTTCAGTTCCTTGGCAATGGTCATGGATCGGGCTCCCCTGGGATCTCACTTTTAATGGATTTTCGGATTTTAGGGCCACGGCGCCTGATAAATCGGTCAAATTAGCATAGACCGCCGGGCAACGCCAGGGGCGGATTAATCGGATGGGTCGGGGGGCTGACGGCGGGTAAAGAAATTACGCTGAAAGGTGTCAAAGCTGCCGGCGGCAATGGCGGCGCGCATGTCGGCCATGAGGGTCAGGTAGTAGTGCAGGTTGTGCAGGGTGTTGAGTCGGTAGGCCAGCAACTCCCGGTTCATATAGAGGTGCCGCAGGTAGGCCCGGGAATAGCTGCGGCAAGTGCCGCAGGTGCAGGCCGGGTCGATGGGAGAGGGATCTGTGCGGTGGCGGGCGTTGGCGATGTTGAGGGTGCCGGCGGGAGTGAAGAGCTGGCCGTTGCGGGCGTTGCGGGTGGGCATGACGCAGTCGAACATGTCGGCCCCCAGGGCGGTGAGATTGACCAGATCCTCGGGGGTGCCCACTCCCATGATGTAGCGCGGCTTCTCCGGGGGCAGGGCGCCCAGGCTCACCTCACCCATTTCCAACATCAGATCTTTGGGTTCCCCCACGCTCAAGCCGCCCACGGCGTAACCCGGAAAATCGAGCGCCGCCAACTGGGCCGCCGAGCGGGCCCGCAAATCGGCATACATGCCCCCCTGGGCAATGCCGAACAATCCATTGCCCTGATCGGTGGCCTCCCGCCAATGATCCCGGCAGCGTCTGGCCCAGCGGGAGGTCAGTTCCAGAGCGGCTTGGGCCTCAGCAAGCTCCACGGGATAGGCGGTGCACTGATCCAGACACATTAAAATATCGGAATTAATGAAGGTTTGGATCTCCACGGCCTTTTCCGGGGTGAGCAGGTGCCGGGAGCCGTCGATGTGGGACTGGAAGTGGTAGCCCTCCTCGCTAAGCTTGGCCAGTTTGGCCAGGGAAAAGATCTGAAACCCACCGCTGTCGGTGAGGATGGGCCGGGACCAGTTCATGAAGCGGTGCAGCCCGCCGAACTGCGCCAAGACCTCCATGCCGGGCCGCAGGTAGAGGTGGTAGGTGTTGCCCAAGATGATCTGGGCCCCGGTAGCCTCCAGATCCTCCGGGGTCATCGATTTCACGCTGCCCAGGGTACCCACGGGCATAAAGATGGGGGTGGTGATGGTGCCGTGGGCGGTGGTCAGTCGGCCGCTGCGGGCCTGGCTGTGGGGGCAGGTGCTGTCAATTTTAAATGAAACCATGGGGCATTCGGGTTTACATCTGTCAGGCACGGGTGGGGCGGGTTTGAAACCCGCCCCTACCTGTTCTTGTGGGTAAATTCATTCACTGAATCAGCATGGCGTCGCCGTAGCTGAAAAAGCGGTATTCCCGGGCCACGGCCTCCTGGTAGGCCTGGAGCATCCGCTTGCGGCCGGCAAAGGCCGAAACCAGCATCAGCAGGGTGGATTGGGGCAAATGGAAATTGGTGATCATGGCGTCTATAATCTTAAACCGGTAACCGGGATAGATGTAAAGATCGCACCAGCCGTGGCCTGGCGTCACCTGCCCCGCCTCGCCGGCCGCAAACTCCAGGGTGCGCACGGAGGTGGTGCCCACGGCCACGATGCGCCCGCCGTTTTGTCGGGTGCGGCGGACGGCGGCGGCGGTTTCAGGAGGCAGATGAAAGCTCTCGGCGTGCATGACATGCTCGCGAATGTCCTCGACCCGCGGCGGGCGGAAGGTGCCGTAGCCCACATGGAGGGTCAGTTCCGCCAGCGTTACACCGCCATCCTTGAGTCGGGCCAGCAGGGCGGGGGTGAAATGGAGTCCGGCGGTGGGGGCGGCGATGGCGCCTTTCTGAGAGGCATAGACGGTCTGGTAGCGCCGGCGATCCTCCCCGGCGGGGTGGTCCACCGGCCGTTTGATGTAAGGCGGTAGGGGCACCTGGCCCACCTCTTCCAGGCGCGCCTCGAAATCGGCATCGGCGGCAAAGGCGACCCGGTAGGTCTCCTGCTGGGCGTCTATGACCTCGGCCGCCAATCCGCCTTCGAACATCAGGCGCGTACCTGGAGCCACCCGCTTGGAGGCCCGCAAAAGGCAGTTGAAGCAATAACGGCCCTGACTGAGCTGCGCAATTCCCTGGGCAAAATCGAGAATCAGGGCCTCCACCTTACCGCCGCTGGCCTTGCGGCCCAACAAGCGCCCGGGCACCACCCGGGTATTGTTGACCACCAGCAAATCCCCGGGGCGCAGCCACTGGGGCAGGTCCGAGAAGGTCCCGTGGCGCAGGCCGCGGCCGTTGCGTGACACCGCCATGAGCCGCGCCCCGTCCCGCCGGTCGGCGGGCCTTTGGGCGATCAAATGATCGGGCAGCAGATAATCGTAATCGCGTAATTGGTACATGTGAAAACGGGTGCAATCACTGTTTTGCCAGATAGACCACCACCAGTCCGATGATCATCAGGACTAGTCCGAATTTGCGCAGGGATTCCGAGGGCACCTCCAGCATTTTAATCAAAAAGAGCTTCATCTTGTCCGGAAAGGCAAAATAGGGTAGCCCTTCAATGATCATTACCATGCCGATCACACTCAAGAACAGTTCCATGGTTTCCTCGCGATGGGGGGGGCCCCAGACGGCTCAATCTTGGATAGGGAATTTCTGAACCCTCGGGGGTTGCGGTGGGCGCCCGGCGTAAAAAGGACTCGGTTATAGGCTTTCAGGTCCTGCTTGTCAAAAGCTTACCCGTAAGTTCGGCGGAGGTTGAGCGACCTGATTCCACGGGGGCGGCATAAATGATCGGCGGAAATTTATGGTTTTATGGTCGGACCGCCCCGGGCCGCCGCCGGCGATGGGCGGTTGCCATAGCGGCCCGGGGAACTTACCATTAGAAATCATTTACTTAGCTGCTAAACCCCAAGCGAAGGCCGGACCACAGCGTCAGTACCTGCCGAGGAGCCTCACATTGAAATTCTTCAGCACGACCCAACGCATTGCGCTACACTACCTGTTTGCCACCGCGGCCCTGAGCATTTACGGCGGACAGGTCTGACCGTTTTTAGAGTCACTGCCCCCCGTGTATCTGGGGGCGAGCATTTTGAGCGCATATATCATCATCGGCCTGGCCCGGGTGCCCCTGGAGCGCCGCTGGGTGATTTCCGCGCCTGCCGAGCGCCAGCCCCGGGCCCAGTTTTTCTTGGAATTGGGCCTGGCCGTGGCCGGTGCCCTGGTGGTGGTGCTGTTTAACAGCATCGTCTACCATTTTCCCGCGTTTGCCAGCGGGGGCTCGGTTCTCATCGGCTTTTTGACCTTTGGCTTCTTCACCGGCATCGACATGGCCCTGGCCCGGGAGCGCATTTTAATTCTGGAGACTCGCGAGGAGCAAGGGGCGCCCCCGCCCCAGCGACTTTACTCGGTGACCAAGCGCTTCTCCCTGGTGGCCATCGCTTCGGTGCTGATGACGGCCTTGATTCTGGGCATGGTGATCTCCAAGGATGTGGCCTGGCTCCAGGGGATCGGCGAGGATCCGGCCACCCTGCAGGCCGCCCGGCGCGCGGTGATCGCCGAAGTGCTGTTCATCATGTTCGCCCTGTTGGCGCTGCTGGTCAATTTGATCGTCTCCTATTCCAAGAACCTCAAGCTGCTCTTTACCAATGAAACCCGGGTGCTGCTAAGGGTCAGCCGGGGAGACCTTTCCACCATGGTGCCGGTAGCCACCAAGGATGAGTTCGGATTCATCGCCGGGCACACCAATCACATGATCGAAGGGTTGCGTCACCGCATGAAACTGGTCACCTCCCTGAAACTGGCCGAAGAGGTCCAGCAGCGGCTTTTGCCCCAGGACGCGCCGCGTCTTTCAGGGCTGGATGTGGCCGGCACCAGCGTCTATTGCGACGAAACCGGGGGCGACTACTACGACTACTTTATTCTGCCCGGCAACCGCCTGGTGACCGTGGTGGCCGATGCCTCCGACCATGGCGTGGGTGCGGCCCTGGACATGACCTCCGCCCGGGCCTTTCTCAAATATGGGATCGAACAGCAGTCGGCCCCCACGGAGCTGTTGACCCAGGTCAATCGTTTTCTCACCCAGGACAGTGCCGACACCGGGCGCTTTACCACCCTCTTTTTTCTTGAAGTGGACATGGACCGGCGGCGGCTGCAATGGATCCGGGCGGGACAGGATCCGGCGCTGGTTTACGATCCGCTGCGGGATCGTTTTGAGGAACTGGATGGCCGCGGCGTGGCCTTGGGAGTTGATGAGAATATGCGCTACGAAGCCAACTTCCGGGAGGGATGGAATCCGGGGACGGTGGTGCTGGTGGCCACCGACGGTCTCCACGAAACCCGCAATCCCCAGGATGAGCTCTTTGGTCTTGAGCGGGTGCGGGAGGTGATTCGGGAGCAGGCCGGCGAACCGGCGCCCAAGATCCTGGCGGCCCTGGTGGCTGCCGGCGAAAGTTTCCGCGGTGCGGCTCCCCAAGAGGATGATCTCACCCTGGTGATCATCAAGCTTGAGGCGCCGGTGTCCCCCAGCAGCCCGAGGACCCCATGAAAAAGCCTGCCATTCCGGTGGTCAAACGAAGCCTCATTTCATGGGTCTTTGCCGAAAACCTGAAACTGCAAATTCTTTTGGTTTTGATTATTTTGGTGATGGTGGGCGCCCGGGTGGTGCCCCTGGAGATGCAGAAACGGGTGGTCAACGAGGCCATCAATCTGGGCCGCATCGACCTGCTCATCCGCTATTGCGCCATTTATCTGGCAGCGGTGATCGCCACCAGCGCCTTCAAGTTTTTGACCAATGCCCTGCAGGTGATCATCAGCCAGAGGGCCACCGCAGCCATGCGCAAACGGCTCTATGAACACATTCTGAATTTACCGCTGCCCTTTTTCCGCAACACCTCGGCCGGTATGGTGGTGGCCTCCCTGGTCAACGAGCTGACCATGCCGGGCAATTTCATCGGCATGGCCGTGGCCGTGCCCATCAGCAACGTTCTGACCTTGGTCGCCTTCACCGGGTACCTGGTTTGGCTCAATCCCACCCTGGCCGTTCTCTCTCTCTCCATTTACCCGGCGCTGCTCTTTCTGGTCCCCGTGTTGCAAAAACAGGTCAATCGCGCCAACCGCAAGCGGGTGGATCTGACCCGCGATATTTCCAGTAAAGTTACTGAATCGATTACCGGAATCCACGAGATCCAGGGCAACGGCGCCCATGGCCTGGAAAATGGAAAATTCGGCCGTCTGGTGGATTTTCTTTACCGGGTGCGGGTGCGCTGGAGTATGTTCCGCGATGCCATCAAGATAACCAACGGGTTTTTTACCAGCCTGGGTCCTTTTCTGATTTTTTTGATCGGCGGCTATCTGGCCATCAAGGGCCAGCTGGCCCTGGGTGCATTGGTCGCCTTTTTGTCGGCACAGGAAAAATTGTACGAGCCCTGGAAGGAGCTCATCGAGTTTTACCAGGTCTACCAGGATGCCCAGGTCAGCTACCAGCGCACCATGGACTATTTTGATGCGCCCACCGCCAATCCGGTGCTGCCGGACGGACGGGCACCCTACGAACTGGCCGGAGATCTGGAAGTTGAAAACCTCTCCATGGCCACCGCCGACGGCATCACCCTCTTGGATAGAGTCAGCTTTAGCCTGCCCGCCGGGGAACATATGGCCCTGGTGGGCTTTTCAGGCAGCGGCAAGAGCACCCTGGCCCTCTGTTTGGCCCAGTTGTACCGCTACACCGGGGGCCACATTCGATTGGCCGGGAAAGAGGTGGCTGATTTAACCAAAATGGACATGGCCCACACCATGGGCATTGTCTCCCAGTCGCCCTTCATTTTCGACGGCACCCTGGAGGAAAATCTGCTTTATGGCGTGGCGGCCCTTAAATTGACCGCATCCGAAGACAGAATCCGGGTCTCCCGGGCCTCCGCTTCAACCGGGCAGGATCCGGCACCCCCGCCCGAAGACTCGAGGAAAGCCGGCGTTAGCCCCACTCGAGACGACATGATCCGGGTCCTTCACCACACGGGCCTGTTTGCCGACACCCTGCGATTCGGCCTCAATACCCAGCTGGCCGCTGAGGACCACCCTGATCTCAGCCTGCGCCTGGTGGCCATGCGCGATCGTTTCCAGGCGGAATTCGGCGAGTCCCTGGCCCGCTATGTGGAGTTTTTCGATGTGGATGCCTATCTGACCTACTCCAGCGTGGCGGCCAACCTGATCTTCGGCACCCCCCGCAGAGCTTCCTTCAGCATGGACCGCCTGCCTGCAAATCCCCATTTCAATGCCTTTCTGGACCGGGCCGACCTGGCCCGTCCCCTGATCAGCCTGGGGGCCGAAGTTGCCCGTCAAGTGGTTGATATTCTAGAACATCTGCCCCCGGACAAAGCCTTTTTCGAGCAGAGTCCGGTCTTTCCCCCGGAGCTTTCGGAACTCAAAGCCCTTGTGGGCCGCTTGAAAAAACGCAAGCTGCACCAGCTGGCGCCCGCGGACCAGCGGCTGCTGTTGACCCTGGCCCTGCGCTTCACTCCCGGAAAGCACAAGATGGCCGCTTTTCCCGATCTGTTGGTGCGGTTGATCCTGGAGGGGCGGGCCCTCTTTCGAGAGCAGATCCACGAAGAGCATCCCGGGGCGGTCACTTTTTACGACCGTGGGGTCTATATCGATTCCCAGCCCATTTTGATCAATATTTTCTTCGGAAAGCTCAAGTCGGCCAGCGCCAAGGCCGAAGAGAAGGTCCATCAGCGCATTGTTCAGCTCCTTATCGAAGAGGATCTGCTGGAAACCATTATCGAGATCGGGATGCAGTACAACGTGGGCAGCCAGGGCGAAAAGCTCAGTGGCGGCCAGCGGCAGAAACTGGCCCTGGGCCGGGCGTTTTTGAAAACTCCCAAGCTGCTGGTGCT
The DNA here is from genome assembly GCA_963713755.1 of uncultured delta proteobacterium. Taxonomy (GTDB): domain Bacteria; phylum Desulfobacterota; class Desulfobacteria; order Desulfobacterales; family CAVQMW01; genus CAVQMW01. The sequence goes on from CAVQMW010000002.1 coordinate 110,006, forward strand.
GGACGAAGCCACTTCGGCCCTGGACAACGCCTCCCAGACCCGCATCCAGAAACTACTTGCCAACAGTTGGAAAGGATCCACCTCCCTGGTGTCGGTGGTCCACCGTCTGGATACGTTACCCTATTACGATCATATCATGGTGATGAAAGCCGGGAAGATTGTTGAGATGGGAGCCTACGATGAGCTGATCAATGCGAAAGGAGTCCTCCATGAACTCGTACACGGCCGAAGATAGTTCCTGCTCCTCCTGCGAACTCCAAATGAATTTGGACCTGCTTCGGCAGATCAACTTTTTTTCCACAATTCCCATTGAAAAACTTAAAATTTTCGCATACTTATGTACTCGTAAAAGTTACGCGCCGGATGAGGAAATTTTCAGCCAAGGCGAAGACGACGGCCAGGCATTGTTGATCTTACGCGGTCAGGCGCGGCTGGTCCGGGAACATGAGGGCCGCACCATGGAGATCCGCACCTATGAGGAAGGTGAATTTTTAGGAGGATTGAGCCTCTTGAGCCCCATGCGGCGCCTCTTCACCCTGCAGGCGGCTACGGATCTGGAGTGCCTGATTCTGACCCGCGGCAAATTTGAGCGGGTGTTGGCCCAAATGCCCGAGTTGACCACCCGGATCTTCAAGGTCCTGGTGGAGCGGCTGCGCACCTGGGATGAACAGATGCTGACCGCCTGTGCCGATGGCCGCAGCGCATGTCAGGTGGGTGGGATCAGTTTGATTTAAAACCACATAAATTCGGATTCATTCATATACCAACTCATCTATCCCATGATCCCGGCTGATAGATCATTTCCGCCCTGAACGGATACCCCATGACCTCCAACACGCTCACCTTCAAGCTGCGCAACCAATTGAGCGAGGCAGATAAACTGAGTCGGCTGCTCGAAGGCTTTGCCGAGGGTGCCGGTCTCAGCAAGGGTGAATTGAACAGCATCAATTTGGCCATCGAGGAACTGTTCACCAATATTGTCAATTACGGCTATCTCGATGCAGGGGTCCATTGGGTGGAGGTGGCCATCTCGCTTGAGGAGGACCAGGTGGTCGTTCAAGTCAGTGACGAAGGCATCGCCTTTAACCCCATCTTGCGCAGCCCGCCCGATACCATCTGCCCCGTGGAGCAACGCCGCATCGGCGGCTTGGGAATTCATCTCTGCCGCAATTTAATGGATGAAATCAATTATCAACGCCGGGGTCTTAAAAATATTGTCACCATGAAGAAACGGCTGGGGCAATAGCCCGTGGCCCGGCGGGCCATGAAGGAGGAGATATTATGGAAATTATTGAAAAAAAGGATGCCGATCTAAGCATTTTCGAATTGGACGGCCGGCTCGACTCCCATACCTCGGTGGAGTTCGATGAAAAAATGTTCGCCAGTATCGACACCGGCACCCGGCGGGTGATTGTCGATTGCGGCAAGCTGGACTACATCACCAGTGCCGGACTGCGGGTGCTGAACAAGACCGCCAAACGCCTGAAAAAGGAAAAGGGCGCCATTGTGCTCTGCGCCCTGGAAGAGTATGTGCGGGAGGTGTTCGAAATTGCCGGATTTGACACCTTTCTGCCCATTGTCAACGACTTGGATGAAGCCTTGTCGCGGATTGAGTGACGGGCTGCAGTTCGATTCCCATTGTTGATACGATTTCAGGACCTATATCGGCTGCACCATCCCCCGCGATTCCCGCACGTTCCGGTAACTTCGCCATACGAAGGCTGCCCATGACCATCATCGTCGCCGAACCCTGCCAGGCCGCGCCGGCCGCCGATGCCCTGGGCGGTGACATGAATGGTCCTCGCCGCGCCCAATTTCAAGACAAGTTATCCCGTTATGCCCGCAAACCGGATCGGGCGCTTTTTTTGGCCCGCAACCTGGATCGGACTGTGGGCTTCAGCACGGTGATCGAGTTTCTGAACCCGCCCCGGGACATTTCCTCGGGTCGAGCCGAAACCCTCACCAATTTGGCCTGCGGCACGGGCCTTATGGTGCTGGCGCCCTGGCGCAGCCAAGGCCTGGGCCGCCGCCTGGCCGAACAATGGGAATTTTGGGCTTTGGAACGGGGCTGTGGCGGCGTGTGGTGCGTGACCCACCGCATGGCGGATTGGTATCGGGGCTGCCTGGGCTACCAACGGCTCGCTTCCACGAAAGCCAAAGGCGTCGTCAAAACCCTCATGGTCAAACGCTTTGCGCCCTCAGGCTATCCCTGATGCTCCCCATGAAGGCCTTGCTGTTGAAATGGCCTTTAAGAAAACAAGCGCAATTCCCGGCTGCGCTGCCGCCCCCGCTAAGGAAAATCCCCCTATCCCCCTTTTAAAAAAGTGGGGGACTGAGCGTGCCCCGGGTAGGGGCGTAAAATAATTTTTTCGCCCCTACTTTGGGCAATTGCCGATAGAGAGAGGGACGCTTCGCCTCTGGAATGCGAAGCCGGGGGAATGATTTCTCCCCTCTCTGGAAAAAGGGGGGCGGGGGAATGATTTCTCCCCTCTCTGGAAAAGGAGGGGCCGGGGGAAGGTGGTTTCTCCCCCCTTTGGAAAAGGGGGGCCGGGGGGAGGTGGCCTCTCCCCCCTTTGGAAAAGGGGGGCCGGGGGGAGGTGGCCTCTCCCCCTTTTGGAAAAGGGGGGCCGGGGGGGATTTTATGCCCTGCAATGGCGGTTAGATCCTTAATCAGAAACATCCACGATTTAGCGTGGATCTTCGGTGAAGCGGTTACATCATCGAAATCGGGATCACTATCGATATTGTGAACGCCCTTTCGATCCCGATTTCCGGCTACGCCGGATTAGGAGAACACGCGTAGTTTTCGGCTGCGCTGCCGACACCGGCTGAACCGTTTTTGCCAACAGCACCGCTTAACTTTACTTCTTTTTGAGTAAATCGGCAAGTCCCGCAAAGGGGCTCTCCAGCGGCGCCCCTCCTGCATTATCTGAAGCCTGCCCTAAGTTAGAGGCATCATAGGCCTCGGCCACACCCTCCCGGGCATGTTCATTGTCGTGGCAGTAGAGGCATAACAGCTCCCAGTTGCTGCCGTCCGGCGGGTTGTTGTCGTGGTTGTGATCTCGGTGATGGACTGTCAGCTCCTTGAGCCGTTTTCCGGAAAACTCCCGCCCGCAGCGGCCGCAAACCCAAGGAAACATTTTAAGCGCCTTTTCCCGATAGGTGCTTTCGCGCAGTTCCCGATAGTTCTTGGCTTGCGCGATGATCTGGCGGCGTTTGTCGCTATCTGAAGGTGGGTTGGGGGTGGACATGAGATGGACCTTTCAAATTATTTCGGTTGCATTAAAGCTCTTAGGCTTGGGATGGGCATGGGCAATAAAGATGTTCATTTTAAACCTCTCGCAACGCGTCGCCCTTTAGCGGTTGGATGGTTTGAGTGGCGAACACTTTGGAGGTATAGCGGATTTTGGCATCGGTCAAGCCCATTTATCACTGGCCGCCCACGTTTGGAACATCCCCTCAGGAGCGGTCTCGCCGCGTTGACAATGGGTGGAGCTTTATATAGAACCAGGCAAATTTGTTGGTCATAGAATCATTATAGAGGGAGCATCATGCTGGGTCGCAAAAAGCCCTCAGCGGAAAACATCTTGATCCTGGGTCTGGGTGGCGTAGGAACCTACCTGGCCAAGCGTCTGGTCCATGAAGGCTACGCGGTCACCGCCATCGAAACCGACATCCAACTGATCCGGCACATCGAGGGGCAACTCGACGCGCGGCTGATTCAAGGTTCGGCCATGGAGATCGCCTGCTGGCGGGAAGCCCATGCCGAAAACTTCGATGTGCTCATCGCCGTGACCAACAACGATGCGGTGAACATGCTTTCGGCCATGATTGCCGACCGGTTTGGGATTTCCCAGAAAATCGCCCGGGTCCGCTCCCTGGATTTCGGCACCAAAAACTCCATTCTTGATGCCGATGACCTGAAGATCGATATGATCATCCACCCCGAGGAGCTGGCTGCCCAGGAGATTGTGCGCCTGGTTGAGCGCACCGCCGGTAACGAGATCATCGATATCGCCGATGGCCAGATCCAGGTTATGGCCACCCGGGTCCATGGCGACTCGCCCCTGGCCCACCAGAAGCTGAAAACGCTCTCCCAGACACACAGCTCCTTTCCCTTTCGGGTGGTGGCCATCGCCCGGGGGATTTCCACGATTTTGCCCGGCGGGAACAATGAAATCCTGCCCCAGGATCAGGTGCTGATCATGGCTGCCACTGAAAACCTGCCCAAATTGATGACCATCATCGGGGTTAAGCAGCAGCGGCGGCACCGGGTGATGATCCTGGGGGGCGGGCTGGTGGGCAGCCGCGTGGCGGAGCTGATGGGCAAAAAGGTCAAGGTCAAGATCGTTGAAAAGGATGAGGCCCGGGCGGCCGAGCTGTGCCACCTGCTTGATCACACCGAAGTGCTTCACGGGGACGGCTCCGATGCCGAAGCCCTGGATCTGGCCGGACTGACCGATATGGACACGTTAATTTCGGCCACCGGAGAAAACGAAACCAACATCATGAGCTGCATGCTGGCCAAGCACTTGATGGCCACCACCAACGGCGGGGCTTCGGGCAAAGAGCGCAAGACCATCTCCATGGTCAACAAAGAGGAATACCTGGTGTTGGCCGCCACCAGCGGTTCGGATATTGCCCTGAACAAGAAGGTACTGGCCGCCAACGAGATTTTAAAGTTCATTCGTCGGGGAGAACTGTTATCCGTGGCCCATCTGCACGGATTCGACGCCGAGGTGGTGGAAATCATGGCCGCTCCGGGAGCACCCATCACCCGCAGCCCGCTCTCCAGAATCGACCCTTTCTATTACGGCAAGATCCTGATCGGCGGATTTTATCGCGAGCAGCAGTGGAAAATCGCCGTGGGCGACACCCGCATCCTACCCGAGGAGCGGGTGATTGTGGTGTGTAAGTCGTTGCACCTCAAGGATGTGCGCAAGCTTTTCACCGGGTAGAAAGGAAAATCCCCCCAGCCCCCCTTTAAAAAAGGGGGGAATTAACCGTGTCACCGGGGAACCCCCGGTTACCCCTTTTGGGAAACCCAGCCGCGGGAATGATATCCTCCCTCAGTATGACGGCCATTATTTTAGCTTCGCGCTTAAACATAGAATAGGATACTCCTATGCTTTGTGATTAACGCTTCCAGAACGAGGGGTAGAAGATCACCAGGGCAGAAAACATCTCCAGCCGGCCCACCAGCATATTATAGGAGAGAAACCACTTGCCGGCGTCGGAGATAAAGGCGTAGTTTTCCGACGGCCCGATGGCCCCGAACCCCGGCCCGATGTTCATCAGGGTCGCAATCACCGCACTCATGGCGGTTAGATAGTCCATGTCGTCGGTAAGCACCATGACGCACCCGCCGCCCAGAATCATAAAGATATTGACAATAAAATAGCAGACCGACAGGTGGATGATGGATTCGTCCACCGGGCGCTGGTTCAGGCGCACGGAGATTACGGACATGGGCTGGAAGAAGATCTTCTTGACCGCGGCAGCCATGAATTTACACAGCACCACATAGTGCACCACCTTGATACCGCTGGTGGTGGAGCCGGCACAGGCGCCGATAAAACAGACCGCATAGAGGAACATCTGGGCCGCCTGGGGCCACTGTTCGTAATCAGCGGTGGTAAATCCGGTGGTGGTCAGCAGGCTGGTCACCTGAAAGGTGCCGTAGCGCAGGGAATCCATCAAGCCGTAAGTGTTATCGCGCCATAAAATATAGGATACTATGCCGCAGAAAAACAGCATCAGCGCCACATACCAGCGGAACTCGGTGTTGATCCGCACTGCCTGCCAATCCCCCTTGACCATCTGGTAGAAGAGCACGAAGGTCATGCCCCCCAAAAACATAAACAGAATGATGATCCAGTCGAAGTAGGCGTTATTGTAGTGCCCGATGCTGGCATTGTAGGGCGAATAGCCCGAGGTGGAGACGGTTCCGAAGGCGTGGCACAACGAATCGAACAGGGACATGCCCCCCAGACAGAGTAAAAGGGTCTGGGCCGCATTCAATGCCAGGTAGATGATCCACAGGCGGACCATGGTGTCCCGGTTGCGAGCGTGGAACTTCTCTTTGGTAATGACCTGGCCCGGTGAGGATTCCGCCCTAAAGATGCGCAGCCCGCCCGTGCCGTGGGGCAGAAAGATGACCGTGAGGGTCAAAAACCCCATCCCGCCCAGCAGATGGGTCTGGCTGCGCCAGAACAACAGCCCCCGGGGAACCACTTCGATGTCGGTGAGGATGGTGGCGCCGCTGGTGGTGTAGCCTGACATCATTTCGAAAAAGGCGTCGGTGAAGGAGGGGATGGCGCCGTGGATCATAAAGGGCAAGGCGCTCAGGGCCGACACTACGGCCCAGCCGAAGGCGGCGATGAATATCCCGTCCTTAATTCCCAGATCAAGATAATTCCTGAACCCCCACCAGAGCGGCATCCCCATCAGGAGGATCGCCCCCGAGGAGATCAGCAGGGCCTGAAAGTCCCCCCCGCCGTAAATTAAGGAACACGCCAGGGGTAAGACCATGGAGATACCCGTGACCAAAAACAGGGTGCCGAACACATGCAGGATGGAAAACAGGTGCATCAGTTTAGATTTTCAGCTGATTGGGGGGTGGCCTTGGGCATATGGTCGCATTCCATAACCCACGGATGCTGAAATTGCAAAAGTTGCCCGCAGGACGGGTTACCGCCAGAATTCTTCGGGCCGGGCGGTTTTCAGCAGGGTGTGGCCGGTCCAGACCAAGGCCGCTGGGGGTGAAGCCGCCTCGCCCGGATCATCCAGGATCAACACCCGGTACCCGGGCAGATCATACCGTTGGGCAATGGCGGCGGTGCCATAGTGCTCCCTGAGCAGTTGCTCGCCTTCGTCTGCCACGGCCTGGGCCAGGACCAGGGCCAGCCCCTTGCGGGGCCGCACCTCCCGGGAAATCCGGGTGTACTCGTAGCGTTGCGGATTGCCGCGGGGCAACGCGGGATATTCTCCTTTGCGAGATTGGAGTTCCTCAAGGAGCCTGGCACTGATCCAACGGTCGGCGAACACAAACTCGGTGACAGCGGATTGAAATCGCTGGGTGAGGAAACTCAAATCCGGTGACCTGGCGGCCGCCGGCAGTTCGGATTCCTCGAATACGAAAATTTCCGCCAGGCGAACGATACCCTCCAGCCGCTCGTTGGCCAGGGTGAAATCCAGTTTCAGGTAGCGTGCGGGGAAGGGCGGCAAACGGACCTCGAATCGGCCGAAATAGCCTTCCAGATAGACCTTTGGCCCTGCCAAATACCCCACCGGCAGGCGCTTGGTGACCTGCTGAATCTGGCGGAAGCGCGTGCCATCCACGGAAGCCGATAGGCGATATCCCAGGGGCAGTCCGCTCTGGGACACATCGGGGGCCAGCAACTGGAAGCCGTTCACCTGACAGGTTCGGCCTAAATCGATGGTGACTGAAGATTGTTGGCCGTCGCTGACCTGAAACGCACACACCGTGTCGATATTGCGATCCGCCAGGGCCGCGGCGGCCTGCCCCGGCGAGTTCTCAAGTTTCAGGCGCAGCTGGCGGAAAGGAACCGCGATCTGGCCGTTTTCAGGCGGGGTGATGTGATGGGCCAGGATCAGATCGCCCGCGGCGGTCAACTCGTAAGCTACGCGAAGATCCTCCAAGGCGGCCTCTAAGTCCGGGCGGTAGTTGGCGGGCAGGCCCAATCCGTAGCGGACGGCCCCTTCGGCAGCCTGGGCCGTGGGCTGGTGGCGTTCGTTCCAGGGTGAACTGAAACGAACCCGGTCTTCTGCCCGGAAGGTATAAATCTGTCCTTGATGGCCGAATGTGGGCCCACCGATCAGCACGACATCTTTAATCTGGTTGGCCTCCGCCGCCCTGACAACAGCGGTTTCCTTTGCCAGGCGGCCGGTTTTTAAAGGTACCATCCGTTCAATAAACAACAGATTGCCGGCAAGCTGAAAGATTAGATAGATGGCCAGCAAGCCGCTGTAGAGGGGGGCGGCTCTGCTGCCGGAGGTCGCCGGACCCAAGGCCCAGAGGGCTGCCAGCACGATACCCCAGGAAAAAATCAGGTAGCGCGGTGAGTTGAGCAGGGACATGCGGTGGGGAAGATAGAGGGCCAGAAAAAAGAGCCCGAAGATCAGCGGCGTCAGGTGCAACAGCAGTTTTCCTTGGCGCCATACCCGGCCCAGCCGCGCCAGGTAGCCCAAAGCGGCAGCGCTCAACAGGAGGTAGATGACGACCGGCACTGCGCGGCTCAGCGCCGTCATCCCTGAGGGCAGGGATTTGGGATCCCACAGCACCAGTTGCGGCCAGTTGACCCCGGCGAGCATTTCCAGGCTGCGCTTGAATTGGTGTCCGCTGAAAATAAACTGGGTGAGGGATCCGCTGCTGGGAAAATCCGCCCGGGCCATCACCGAGGGCAGCAGCCCGATTGCCGCCAGCAGGGCGCCACCGGCATAGAGTGCCAAGGTTTTGCCGCGCTGCGTGCTGCGCCAGAGATAGACCAGCAGCCAGATAGCGCCGGTGAACAGGTAGGGTAGCACTATCAGCCCGCACCAGAGGGCCAGGGCCGAGGCGGCGCCGATGATCAGCACTTCGGCGGCCAGGCTCTTCAAGCCGGGCCTGCGGTGACCCACGCGCACGCAGCGCCAGAGGACCAAGCTGCCCAGGGCGAACACCGGGGCATAGCCGCCGTTATTGCTCACGCAGTACCACATCGTATAGTAGCCGGCCAGGGCAGTGGTGGCTGCCGCCGCCACGCCGGCCCACGGGTGAGCAAGCTCCTTGAACAGGAAATAGGTGAACACAACCCAGAAAAGCGAAAAGGTGATGGGGGCCAGGCTCACCGCCAGATCGCTGGGTCCCAACAGATAGACCCAGAAAGCCGCCAGATAAGCCTCCAGGCTGCCCATGTAGCCCTGGCCGTAGAAAAACATCGGTCGCTCGCCGTCCAGAATTCGCAGGGCCATGAGCCCGATGGTGGCCGAGTCGAAGGTGAGGTAGTAGGCTTTCCAGGCATAGTAGATCCGCAGGGCAAGCCCGGTCAGCAAAATGGTCAGTAGGGCGCTGCCGGCATGTTTGCCACGCGGTGAGGGTTGGAGTGCTGAGTTGGCGTTGACCATGGTCTTGAGGTCCGGCCTGCTCCGGAGGAGAGCGGCGTTAAGAGAATTGAAAAAAGCGGTCGGATTGCAGCGGATCCGTCAACCGGCGGAGGTTACCCGGGGCGCCGTTTGCGGCTGCCCAGAATTGCGTAGAGCATGCGCCGGAAGGTGCGGACGTTTTGGTAGCGGGCATACATGGCGTGGCTGCGGTTGTAGTAGCTCACCGGAATTTCGATGATCTGCTCCCGGGCCCGCAGCAACTCGGTGATCATCTGTACGGAAAATTCGGGGCCGGGGGCGTTGAGATGGTCCCGAATCCGCTCATAGGAGCTGCGCCACAGCGCCCGAAAGGTGCAGCCCACATCGGTAAAGCGGCAATCCGCGGGGCGCCAGATCTGTTCCAGGAGCTTGGCCAGCAATATGTTGGCCCAGCGCACCAACCCACGCATTTCGGCCCCCTGTTCGATGAGTTGGCGGGTGGTGCGGGTGCCGATCACCATGTCGGCTTCCCGGATATAGGCTTCCAGCTTGGCCAGATCCCGGGGGTGAAAGGAGCCGCTGGCTTCGGTGAGCACCAGAATATCCCCGATCATCCGCTCCAGGCCGTATTTGATTTTCTCGCCGTATAGGGTCACCCCGGGCGGGCAGGTGAGCAGGGTCAGGCGCGGGTCGTCCCGCTGAAGCAAGCGGGTCGGGGCGCCGCTGGGCAGCAGGACCCCAACCTGGGCCACGTGGTCGCATCCCAAATAGTGATCCAGGGTCAAGGGCAGATCCGGTTCGCCCCCCTCTCCGTAAATTAGAACACTGGTTGAGGCCGCTGGGCCGATCGCCCGGCGTACGTAATATTTGGCCAACTGCAGGGAGTCCCGGTCATTGATGTTGACGTAGTGACCCGTGAGGTTCACCGGTAAGATGCGAGCGCCGGCCTGGCAGGCGCGCTCCAGCAGCGAGATCAAATCCACTTCGCCGGGGGGCGCCTCGCGGTAGGCGCCTTCGATAATTTCGAAAATTTCAGGGCTGAGGATAAAGGTCCCCAGACCGAGCAGGTTGTTGGGCAGGCGCCTGGGATTCTCCTGAAGTTGGGTAATGCGCCCCTGGTGGACGGTCACCGCGTAATTTTTTATAATCCGTCGCCGGTCATCCACCGCCATCAAGGCGCAAACCGCCAGGGCCTGCCCATAGTCGCTTTCCAGCAAGCGCTGGTGGTCGGTGCCCACGTAACACTCGTCCGAGAGCATGACACAAAAATGGCTGTGGATGTGGTTGCGCCCCAAGAGCACCGAGTGGGCCCAGCCTCGCTGAATGGCCTCATTTTTAAGATAGCGGACTGTGACCCCCCAGGCCCGGCCGTCCTGGAAATAATCCTGGATCATGGCGCCCAGGTGGCCGATGACAATGTAGATCTCACGAATCTGGAGCTGATCGCGCATGCGCTCGATCAAGCGCTCGATATTGGGCCGGCCGTGGATGGGCAGCATGCCCTTGGGGGTTTCATGGGTGTAGGGATAGGCCCGGGTGCCTTTGCCGGCAGCCGGGATCAGGCCGATTAATCGGGGCATCGCTCAGCGCCCTTCTGGAATGTGCGGGGCGAGGGGCTTCATCCGGCGATCCGATATTTGAGCAGCAGGCTGATAAATTTGGCGGTTTCGGCCACATGGTTCATTTTGGAGCGGCCGGTGTGGCGCGGTTCGTAGACTATGGGAACTTCGTGGATGGTGACACCGGCCTGGGCCAGGCGTACCCCCAGCTCCAGGACATGCTCAAAACCCTTGCGGGTCAGGGACAGGTCCTTCAGCGCCGCGCGGCGTAGTGCCTTGAACCCGGTGTACAAATCCGTTAGGTTCTGGCGGAACAACAGATTGAACAGGCCGCTGATGGCGCCGTTGCCTACCCGGCGCAATAGGGGCATGGCGGGCGCCGCGCCGCCCATAAAGCGGCTGCCGTAGACCACGGGATGGTCCTCGAGCGCGTCGATCAGTTGGGGAATCGCCTCGGGCGGAAACTCGCAATCGGCATCGATGATCACGATGGCTTCGGCGGTTGCCCGGCGGATCCCGTCCAGCAGGGAAGCGCCGTAGCCCTCATTGCTGCGGTGGCGGATCAGGGTGACCTCCGCCAGGCTTTCGATAAAGGCTACTGATCCATCCCTGGAAGCGTTATCCACAAAGATCAGGTTCAAGGGAAGCTCAATGCGCGAAATGCGTTCGTAGAAGGTGGGCAGGATCCGCGCTTCATTATAGACCGGCACCACCACATCGATGGAATCAAATCGGGAGATAGTGGAATTCGGAGGCATCGGGAGTCTCCCCAGGAGCGCGGTTTAGGCCCGCGTTCCCCATAGCGGTGTGTTGTATCCCCGGGGGTGTCAGGCGTATCTGCATCCGGCGCTTGATTTCCGGCATCCCAGGGGCATACGTGTTTAAGAAAATCAGGTTTAATGTGTCAATGCTTTATTCCCCTGCCGCGAGTCCCATTGAGAGTTATAGATGTTTAGAAAAATCTTCTTCGTGCTGGGGCTGACCGCGCTCCACGGCGGGCTCTGCCGCGGAATCAGCGCGTTGATCCTCAAGGTCAGCGCCAATAGCGCCTTTCAGGCTGAGCCCGGGGCCTGGGTAACCTTGCTGGTCACCCTCTCAAAGATCCTCTATTTGCCCATTATCGGCTTGGGACTTTACCCCCGCCACTGGTTTCCGGGGGAGTTGATTGCCGTTCCTCTAATTTTCAACAGCTTGCTCTGGGGAATCGGGATCTACCTATTGGGAGCCGTTATCCTCAAATTAAGACCGCGTTCCGCCTGATTTTCGAAATCTTGCCCCATGGGTGACTCCATTGGACGCTGGGTCGATCAAAGCGTCGGAATAGGTTGACCTATCACGGGCTCAATCAGCTCCTTCGGCAGGTGCCGAGAACCGTTAGGGGTCAGGGGACTGGAGGGTGAGCAGCCCTTCATTGCTCCAGTAGAGGGGGCTTGAGTCGGCCTGGAACCTAAGGGCGCACGAAACCAGCCAGCCCGCCCTGTGGATCTCCTGCACCGCCACCATTGCCCGGGCCGCGATCTCCTCAAACGCGGCCAGGTTGGCGATGCGGAGGAGAAATCGGTTGTCCCTTGTGCGGTCGATTTGTCGCTGGGCATTGAGGGTGCCCTCCACGGCATAGATGTCCCAAAAATCTAAGCCCTTGGGCGCCAGGGGCTTCAGATAAGGGCCCAGGGCATATTCCGGGTAGAGAAACAACTCTCCGCCGGCGGGCGGAAGATGGGCCAGCAGTTGCCGGAGGTCGGCCTCCAGAGCCGTTGGGTCTCTGTTCTGGGTCACGGAGGCCGAACCCGGACCGAAGAGATAGAGTTCGCTGATGGTCCAGGCGTATTGGGGGTGCGGTGTATCTATTTTCACTCTCAAATAGCGGCCGGTCAGCGGGGGGTTGAGATGGATGGCCGCACCGCCACCCCAGGTCAGGCGCGGCGCCTGGTCCAGCCAGTCCAGTCCCGGGAAAATGCTGAAGGGCTGGGGCGCTGCCAGGTTCCACGTCCGGCCGTCCGTGGAGACCTCAAGGGTTACCGCCAGCGGGTAATCCCGGGAGCGCAGGGCGCCGGCCTGCATCAATATTTTTGCGATCCTTCGGGGTTGTTCTAAATCCATTTCAAAATGGGTCCCCGCTTCCTGGGGGACGCTCCAATAGGTATCGGCCCTGCGGTCGATGGCCGCCCTGGCCGGCCCACGTCCCGGGCTGGCCCTTACCTGCGACCCCGCGAGGGGGATCGGCTCCAGGTTGCCCGGGGCCTGCTGAAAGTCGTGGTAGACCACATAGGGTCCGGTTTCGTGGCGGATGTAGTGTTGCGTGCCCAGGGTGGTCAGAAACTGGTCCATCTGCCGGGGATAGGGCAGCCCATAGCGCCCATGGGTGACAATGGCCTTGCGGGGGGCGAGATCCACCTGGTTGAGGTAACGCCGGGGAACCGTCAGATCCCCCTCGAATCCTTCGTAGAGGGGGGTTTTGTAGCCGTGGAAATCGGCGGCGATGATCTGTTCTCGGGATTCGAAGGTGATTTCCCGGGAAACCCGATAGTGGCCATAGGCGTGGCCCAACCTCTGGGCCTTGAGATAGGCGATGACCCCGTCCACGGGACGGGCCTCCTGATCCAGCCGCTGAAAGTTGTGGTATAGAAATTGGCCGTTGTCGTGGAGATGCATCAGGGCCAGTCCGGCCAGGAATAGGGCGCCCAGGGGATAGCGGGAGCGGCCCAGCCAGTTCACGAAAAAAGCCGCCAGCAGTGGCCAGCTGGAGAAAATCGTTAAAATGTAGCGTTCTCCGGTGCGCCCGGACACGGTCGCGATGGCCAATACCGCAAGCCCATAGAGCAGGAAAATATCGGCCCCATCCAGTTCAGGGCGCCGCGCCTTGGCCACGGTTTCCAGATGGCGGCCGAGACGCACGATCCAAAAGACGCCAAAGGGGATATAGAGCAGCCAGAACCAGACTCGCCAAAAGGGGAGCTGGGTGGGGGTTGACCAGTAATCGCTCATGAGCCCCAGCAGGCTCGGCAGGGTGTAGGCGATTTGGGCCCACACCCGCTGCCCCAGGGAATAGGGGCTGGTCATGCCGCCGTATCCGCCGAACAGGCAGCGAAAGGAGTTGAAGTCGTGGCCCAGGTTCCAGAGCCACATGGGCAGGCCCCCCACCCAAATGCCGGCCAGCAAGCTGCCCAGGAGCTTGGGATTCACCAGTTTAGCCGGGCTGAACAGTAGCAGCATTCCGCCGGCGAAGGCCACCAGGGCCAGGCTGGTGGCATGCTCCCAGAAAGCGAGCCCTAAAGCGGCCCCCAGGAGGAAAAACAGGGCCGGTTGGTTTCCGTGAAGTCCCCCAATACGCCACAACAGGTAGAGCCCCAGCGCCCCCAGGACCAGCACCCCCAGATAGGAGGGATAAACCAGGGCTGCATAGTTGGTCAGATAGAGGGGCGGAACCGCCAGGAAAACCGCGCACCAAAGGGCCAGGCGCCGGCCTCCCATGCGCCCGGCGATCCAGACCAACACCGCCATGTGGGCCATGGAGGCCAGGAAAGGTTCCAGGCGCAGGACTGCCGTCGTGGTCCCCAGCAGTTTGAACAACCCGGCGATGAGGTAGACTTCGGGAACCCCGTGGTAGGGCGAACCCCACAAGAAAAGGGGGCGGTGGCCTTTGAGAATGTTGAGGGCCATCAGACCGATTTCCGCTTCCTCGTATTGAACCTGAGCGTAATGGGGCAGAAAGATAAATGCGAAGCGCAGGGCGGCGCCCACCAGGAACAACAGTCCGAGCCAGATATAGAAGTTGCGGCCGGTTTCAGGGGCACGGGGCCGGGCGGGGTTCAAATCGAAAAAGTTGAGTTTGGGTGAATTCATGGTGTGGGGCGGCTATGAGCTGATCCAGATAATGATTAACCCCAGCACTGCGCTGAGCAAGCTGGCGCGGTCGCTGACCGCGTAGACCAGAGGGTCTTCATTGAGTTGACCGCGGTGGGCCACCAGCCAGATGCGGTTGTGCCAGAACAGAACCAGGGGGCAGAGCAGCCATAACAGGCCGGCGTGCCGGTAAAGATGAAGCATCTGCTCACTGTCCATATAGAGGGCTAGCACCAGCACCGCCACATAGCCGCTGGCAATCCCCATGGTGCGGACGACCTCATAGTCGCCCACCCGGTAGCCGCGCCGGGTGGCGGATCGCTCACCGCGCTCCTTGAGCCCCTGGAGTTCGGCATAGCGCTTCACCAGGGCCAGGTTGAGAAAGAAGAACATGGAGAAGCCTAGCAGCCAGAAGGAAAGATCAATGGAGAGGGCCGCACAGCCGGCGATGATCCTGAGAGTATAAAGAAACCCAAGCACCAGCACATCCACGATGGCGATGCGCTTGAACCATAGCGAGTAAAGGATAGTGGTCGTAAGGTAAACCACCACGCTCAGGGTAAACCCGCGCGGCAGGATAAAACTGATTGCCAGCGCGCCCAGCAGCAGAATAACTATTGCGCCGATCCCCACGGATCCGGGAAGGGTTCCGGCTGCCAAGGGACGCTGGCGCTTGACAGGATGCCGGCGGTCGGCCTCAAGATCCAGAAAATCGTTGATCAGGTAGCCCCCGGAGGCCGCCAGATTGAAGGCCAGCAGCGCCACAACGGTTTTGGCGCCCAGGCTGATGTCGGCCAGGTTGTGGGAGGTCACCAGGGGCACGCCCAGGAGCAGGTTTTTCAGCCAGTGATGGACCCGCATGGCCTGGATCAGTTTGACCGGAATTCTCCTGAGGCGCTTTGCCTCGGCCGGGAGGGAATGCTTGGGTTTTTGACGGTTGGATCCGGGGGCCATGTGGGTTTAGTTTCAGTTGGGGCTATTGCCGATTTCCACCACCAGGGGCTGGCCATCGCTATAGAGCCAGTGATCTTTGGGTTCAACGGGCGTATAGGTGATCTGTTGGTCTACAGGAGGCCGCGCCTGGTACAAAAGTCCTTGGTGCCGCTGGCGATCGAAGTAATAGAGGTAGTAGCGCCGTCCGGGGTAGCGCCGCATCAAGCGCAGGTTGTCGGGACCCAGATCCCGGGCGTAGATCACATCGCCTTGCAGCGCCAAATCGTTCATTTGAAACCCAGTGGCATAGTAATCATTTTGGCGGTTCCAGGGCCGATCCCACAACCCCCGGGCGTTGATGAACACTACGGCGTTGGTGATCTTGTAGTGGCGCACCACCTGGGGCAGCACGCTTTCCACATCGCCGTGGTGGGGGCTGATGGTTTTAAACAGGGCCATATTGCCCGTGCTGACCGAAAATAGAATCCCGGCGATCGCGATGAACTCCGGCAGCCGCCGCCACTTGGACTCCGGATTTGGCAATCGGGCCAGCTGCACGAGCCCCGCGGCGATTAAGAGAAACAGCAAGGGTACGCCGGCAAACAGATAGCGGCCCGGATAGTAGACCTCAAAATACCAAAAAGCCG
Source organism: uncultured delta proteobacterium (assembly GCA_963713755.1). Lineage (GTDB taxonomy): Bacteria > Desulfobacterota > Desulfobacteria > Desulfobacterales > CAVQMW01 > CAVQMW01. Next base: position 126,072 of record CAVQMW010000002.1, read on the forward strand.
AAAAAAAGAGCACCAGAAAGCCAAAGGGCGCCAAAAGCCAATACTCCCGGAATCGGGCGCGCCCCAAAACTAAGGGCACCAACGCCAAGGGCAGGGAGAGCAGCGGCCAGCCCAGGAGGTGCTGGTTGAGGGCCGTCAGGCGCATGCCGCTGAACTGGGCGCCGGTGCGGGGGGTGTGATGCCAACGGCCGGTGATTTGGACAAACCCGAGCTTGGCAAAGGGTCCCATCTCCACGTTGTGGCCCGGGGTGCGCCAGTTGCCGGTGGCCACCTGCTGATAGCCCGCCAGAACCCCAGCGCTGATGAACACCAAGGCCATGGCCAGCAATGCGCCGGGCCAGATGCGCCCCAGGCTGCGAAACTTGGGAACAAAGACCAGGGCGATGGCGATCCCTGCTATGAACGCCGTTGCCGGTCGGCATAACAACGCCATTCCCATGGCGCAGCCGGCGACAGCGCCGTAAATCCACTTTTCGCTCTCAATCATGCGCCACACCGCCCACCAGGCCAGCACCACGCCTAATGCCGTCGCCGTGTGGGAGAGGTGGGTGGCCGAGATTAACCCTACAAAGGGCGAGAGCAGCAGGAGGATTCCCGCCAGGCGGCCCACCTGCCGGTCATAGAGGGACTCGCCCAGTTCACTGATCGCCACGGCCAAGCCGCCCCCCAACAGCGGATTGACCAGCCAGGGTGCTTTGATCAGCACGCCCCCTGCCAGCAGGGCGGACCAGCCGGGAGGATACATGCCCACTAGGTAGGGCCGATTTTCGGTGGCACTCAATACGCCGAAAACTTTAAAAAATTCAGGTTCTGGGGGCAGCGGCCAGGTGAACTGGCCCATGCTGAACAGCTGGGCTGAGAAGAGCGCCGCCACCGCATCATCCATATGGGGGATGCCTTGAAACAGAACCCAGCACAAGCCGGAATAGAGCAGGGCGCCCGCGGCAAACAGCGCCAGGTTAAAGGCTCGCTTGGGGCTCTCAAACACCATGCGGTAACCCCATTGGCGCAAGGCTGCGCTGGGCCGCCAAAACGCCAGCAAGGCAGCGGGAATCAGGCCGGCCGCCAGGATCCAGGGCCGCGCGACCACTGCCGGATGGAAGGGTGAACCGGAAATCCAGATCAATCCCAGGATGCCCAGCGTGCCCAACAATCGGTTCAAATAGACCATATTCAATGTCAACGGTAAGTTGGGTTGGCGTTTTCCAAAGTATAAAAAAAGCGTTTGTCATCCGCATAGGTGCCGTTCTTTGCGGATGCTGCATACCATGGATGGCACGCCAGGAGCTACCCCAAAGCTCTCCCGCACCCTGCCCGGGGCGTCCCAAAGCCCCAGGGCGCAGGATTTCAGTTGCGCCAAGATTACCTGGGGCCTATAGTCTGGCCCGTGTCTGTTATTAACCATTCGGAAAAATTGGAGTTACCCATGGATCCTGTGTATCCCCAACTAGCCCAGCATTTGGATAATTTACCGGCGGGGTTCCCGGCCACCGATAGCGGTGTGGAGTTGAGAATCCTCCAGCGCCTGTTTACCCCTGAAGAGGCCCAAATCGCCCTGGGGTTGACCATGATGCCGGAAGCCCCCGGGGCTATCGCCGCCCGGTTGGAGCGGGATGCCGATGCCCTTGCGCCCTTGCTGGAGGAGATGTCCCGCAAGGGGTTGATCTTCCGCAGAGCACGCAAAGGGCAAAACCAATACATGGCCGCCCAGTTCGTGGTGGGCATCTGGGAATATCATGTCAACGATCTGGACGAAGATCTGATCCGGGACGTCAACGAATACCTGCCGCATTTGATGAATAAAAGCTTTATCAAGCAAAAGACCAAACAGTTGCGGATCATTCCCGTGGCCCAAAGCCTGGATGCCGCCGCGGAAGTGATGCCCTATGAACAGGCCGAGGCGATCATCGCCGCCCAATCCCGGATTTTAGTGGCGCCCTGCATCTGCCGCAAAGAGCACGCGATGATGGGCAAGGGCTGCGGCAGACTTGCCGAGGCCTGCCTGGTGTTTGGTTCCGGTGCCTACTTCTACGAGCAGAACGGCCTGGGCCGGGTGATCGAAAAGCAGGAAGCCCTGGACATTTTAAAACAAGGGTTGGATCAGGGATTGGTGCTTCAGCCGGGAAACTCCAAAAAACCGGCCAACATCTGCCTCTGCTGCGGCTGCTGCTGTCAGGTGCTGAAAAATTTAAATACGCTGGAAAAACCGGCCCAGGTAGTGAACGCCAACTATTACGCCGAGGTGGATGCCGAGGCCTGCAGCGCCTGCGGCGTTTGCGCCGAGCGCTGCCAAATGGCCGCCATCACCCTTGAGGAGGTGGCCGTGGTGGATGCGGATCGTTGTATCGGCTGCGGGCTTTGCGTGCCTACCTGTGATTTCGAAGCTATGAAACTCAAACCCAAAACCGCCGAGAGCCAATACGAACCCCCCGCCAATACCTTCGAAACCTACCTCAACATCGCCAGGGAGCGTGGGTTGCTGTAGGGGCGAGGGCGCAACGTCAGGGGAGCGGCGTCTTTGATTTTTCCTGGTGTACTTACAGCATCCACTTGCAGATAGCCCGATGTCGGAGACCCAGCGGCTACTCTTTTTTGTCAATCCCAAAGCCGGAACCCGCGCCCGGCCCCTTAACCGAGGGGTGGTTCAGCGGTACCTCGGTTCCCGGTACGATCTTAACTGGCTTCAGTGGCAAAAGGGGCACAGCGGTACGGCCCAGATCCGGGCTGCCCTGCAACAGCGGCCCTATGACGCCGTGGTTGCCGTGGGCGGCGACGGCACCGTGAACCAGGCGGCCGCGGCTCTGGCGAACCATTCCATTGCCCTGGGCATCGTGCCCCGGGGGTCGGGCAACGGACTGGCCCGCCATTTGGGTGTTCCCTTGGCCCTGGAGGGCGCCCTGGGTTTGCTGGCCAGGGGCCGGCCCACGGTCATCGACAGCGCCCGGATTAGCTCGCGGCGCTTTTTCTGCACGGCCGGCATCGGGTTCGACGCCCACATCGGCCAGTGCTTTGCAGAGGCCCCCAGACGGGGCTTTCTCACCTATGCCCACCTGGTGCTCCGGGAATTTTTGAACTACCGGCCCCAAACCTACGATCTGGTCATTGACGGCCGGCCGCTGACCGTGCGGGCCTATCTGATCACCTTTGGCAACGCCGCCCAATGGGGCAACAACGCCCATATCGCCCCCTTGGCCGACATCCAGGACGGTCTGCTGCACATCTCGATACTCGGGGCGTGTCGCCGGGCCGCCATGCCCCTGCTGGTGGTGCGGCTATTCAAGCGCAGCCTCCACCGCAGCCCCCATGTCCGCAGCTTAAGCGGCCGAACCATAACGGTCCGTCCCCACGCTCCAGGCTATTTCCATTACGATGGCGAACCCCAAGCGATCTCCGGGGAGCTTGGGGTTCAGATTTATCCCGGCTCGCTGCGGGTGATCCTCTCCCCGGATTGGCGCGGTGCCGGTTGATGGGGAGGCCGACAGTCACGGAATGAAACGTTTATCTTTTGACCCTGCTGGATCCCCACATTTTTTCAACCCTCAAATTCGCTTAAGCTGCGCTGGCAGCTTTGCTGAGGTTGCGCTGAAGGCGGGTTTGAAACCCGACCCTACTGGGTCAGGATGCCCTACCCCAGGTGACGATCTCAATGCCCTGAACCTTAAAAAAAATCCCCCTAGCCCCCTTTGAAAAAGGGGGAATTGAAGGAAAATTCCCCTATCACCCCTTTAAATAAAGGGGGGAACTGACCGTTCCCCGGGTAGGGACGATGATTTTTCACCGCTACTTAGGGCAATTGCCGATAGAGAGAGGGACGCTTCGCCTTTGAAACGCGAAGCCGGGGGGAGATGGACTCTCTCCCCTTTGGAAAAGGGGGCCGGTGGGAATGATCTCTCCCCCCTTTGAAAAGGGGGGCCGGGGGGGATTTTAGGCCCGCTGCTGCCGACGGGTCGAAACAGGTCTATGTTTCAGCTTCGATTCCAGTGCGCGCCCGGAATTTGACTTTGAGGGCTGCCGATCTGCCGTCTCATTTTTGGGTTGCGGGCGCCGCCGATTTTAGAGGGTGTTCAGGCGTGCGGACAGCGGGTGGGAATGTTGGAGAGGCTTTTGAGCTTGTGGGGGATTTCCGAAGATATCCCCATAAAAAACCGAAAAATGCCCACTGTTTTGGATAACATCGATCAGCGAACCTCTCGTTGGGATACCTTGGTTCCAGCGCTCAGCTCCGAAGATGGGTAGAGAACCACCCGGTCTCCGGTCTCCAAGCCACCGGTCACCTGCGCCTCGACGCCATTGTTGCGCCCGATCTCGACCCGGCGCAGGGATGCCGTGTCATCGGCAACCGCGAAAACGGTCCACTCCTGGCCCTCCCGGAACAGCGCGCTCGCCGGGACAACCAGGGCGTCTGTATCTTCCCAGATGACAATTTGTACTTCGACCCGAAACCCATGGCCAAGTTTCCCCAGGGCCTCCGAGCGGTCAGTGAACCGAATGATCGTGTTAACGCGCTGTTCCTCGACGCCAAGCGCGGAGACTTTGGTAAAGCCCCAGGGATCGATCCGTTCGACCACGCCCTGCAGGACATCCGGACCACCCCAATCCGTAAAAACCACTTTATCTCCCGGAGAGACCTGGACGGCATCGGAGGATAAAAGCTCGACCACCACTTCGAGATTGTTGTCAACGTTGCCGACCTCCATGACAGGCGCGCCAGCGGGCAGGGTCGCTTCACTTTCCTGCATGATGCGCAGCACACGGCCGGTAGCCGGTGCATAGATGGGGATCAGCGCTGCCGGCTCGGCATCGGCGGCAGGGTTGTTTTCAAAGCTGATCAGCTGGGCACGCGCATTGGTAAGTTCAGCCTTCCGCACAGCAATGGCGGCCTTGGCATTGTTGAGCGCCGCCGAGGTAGCACGCGCTTCGTGTACCGCGCGGTCCAGTGCTGCTTGGCTTGCCACGTTGGATACGCGCAGGTTGCGGATGCGTTCCAGCTCAAGGTCTGCTAGTTCCTTGTCGACGACGGCCCGCTCGCGTTCGGCCTGGGCGAGCTCCAAAGCCGCCTCCGCTGCGGAGAGGTTTGCGAGGGCCTGCGACTTGCTTCGAACATCCAGCGGCGTAGGGTTAGAGGGCCGCATCTTTGCGACCACACTCTCCGCCCCGCTGACCAGATCGCCGGGCTCAACATCCACCCTCAGTAATCGCCCGGCGACCGGCGTGGAGATCACATAGGCGTCGTGCACGCGGGTTCGCCCCTCTTCGTCGATGGTGAGCTTCATAGACCGGCGTTTAACCTCGCCGATCTCCACCATCATGGGGCGTGGCCAGAATGCATACGTCAACCCCACGCCGATTAGGATGACGACGCCCACAGTGAGGATTTTTCGGGAAATTTTCTTGGTCACGTTGCTTACTCTCTTGTCTTGAGGGCGGAGACGAGCTCCGCCTTGTCCATATCACGTTTCACCAGCCAACCTGAGGCGACGGCGGCGCCCATGACCGCAAGGGCCGCACCGCCATAGCTTTCCGGCGAGAAGGCAGCGGGTATTTGATAAAGATCCGTACTGAAGCCCGCCGCAATCGCGAACGACAGGAAATAACCCAGCACGGCGCCAACCGGCAGGGCCGTCAAAGTGACAACCGCCAGCTCCCCAAGCAGCACGAAAGCCGTTTCGCCGTTGGTAAAGCCGATCACGCGCAGGCTCGCCAGGTCCCGGGCGCGTTCGGCATAGGCGATCCGTGCGGCGTTGTAGACGATACCGAAGGTGATCACCGCAGCAATCGCCGCCATGATGAAACGCATGGCGCCGGCGCCGGTATCCATCTGCTTCTGCAGTGCGGCTCGGGCATCCCTCTTCAGGCTGACGCCGGCCACCGACGGCATCTGCTTAAGGGTGCGGTAGATCGCGGAGCTGTGGGCGCTGTCGATGCGCAGGTAGGCGGCGGAAACGCGGTTCGGCTCGCCCAGGGCGCGGTTCAGCGCGCTGAGCTGCATAAAGGCCGGAGAGCCCAGTAGCGTTTCGGCGATACCGGCAACGGGGATGGAGAGCACCGGGCGGCGGCCCTCACGCACTTCAACGGTCAATATATCGCCGGGGCCTACATCAAGGATATCGGCCAGCGCCTGGGCCAGGATGATCCCGCCCTCACGCAGGTAAATCGTCTGCAGATCGCTGTCCACGGGACGGTTCAGGCGTGGCGAACTGGTCAGGCCGTTGATTTCCCCGCGATGGCTGTTCAGCCCGTGGCGCAGCACGACGGGCACAAACCGCACGGGTTCCACCGCAATCACGCCGGGCAGGCGCTGCAGTTCGAAAATCGTCTTATCCGACATCGCCTCATTGAAGCTGACGGTCACATCGCCGCGGTCGATCACATTGAAGGTCAGATCGACCATGCGATCGAATCCCGCTAGGATGCCGATCATGGATACGGAGAGCGCCATGCCCAAGGCGATACCGATCATCGCAGTCGCCATGCGCAGCGGCTGACGGGTCAGTCTGCGCAACACCATGCGGCTGGGCTGGTCAAGGAGGGCGTTCAGCGCCTTGCCGATACGCCCGCGGCGATTGTAGTCCGGCGGCGCGGGGGGGCTCATGGCTGTGGCGGGGGTCAGCGCGAAAACCTGGCGCAGAACCAACAGGCCGCCGGCCGAAGCTGACCCCACGCTGACCATGAAGCCGGTCACAAAAGAGGCTGGGTCGAGTTGGAACACCAGGAAGGGAAACTTGTAGTATAGCAGGTAGATATCGACCAGTGCTCGCCCGCTGGCGATGCCCAGCAAACAGCCCACCGCGGCCCCCCCGGCGGCGATTGCCAGGACCAGCTTGAAATAGTGCAGGCCCACTTCGAGGCTGGTATAGCCAAAGGCCTTGATCAGGCCGATCTCTTCCCGTTCGGCCTGCACGATGCGCGAGATGACGATGTAAAGCAGGAATGCAGCCACCGCGAGAAAGATCGGCGGCACGCTGGCGCTTGTGGCGCGCAGGCCGTCGATCTCTTCGCTGACGAAGCGGTTGGAGAGCTGGTCTTCCCGGCCGTAGACCCCGAGCCCGCCAAAGGGTTCCAGTATACGGTCCGCGGCATCCAGAACCGCGGGCAGACGGGCGTTGCGCCCAAGCGACAAAAGCGCCTCGTTGAACGCGCCTTCCAGGTCATAGGCGGCGGCCAGCGCGGAGCGGCTCATCCAGATGACCCCGAAACGGGAATCATCCGAGATCAGTTCGCCAGGCGCCGCGGTGTAAAGAAACTCGGGTGCCTGGGCAAGGCCCACGATGCGCAGGTTGCGGCGGGCACCGTTCATGGTGGCCGAGATTGTACAGCCAGGCTTCAGCCCATGCGCCTTGGCGAAGCCATTCAACAGCAGGATTTCATCAGGATGATCACTCTCCAGCCTGCGTCCTTCGGAGAGGCGGATGTCGTTCAAGCGGGGCTCACCAAAATCGGGCAACGAAACCGCCTGCGCTTGTACCGGCAGATCCTGGCCGGGAATGTCGATCAGGGCACCGCCGGTGACCCGGCCCTCGGCAGCGGAGACCCCTGGGATGGCGGCCATGTCCCCTATCAGGTATTCGGGCGCCCGCTTGACCGGCGCAAACACATCGGCCAGACGGTAGCGCTCGTAATAGGCGCGCCGGGTTTCGTCCAGGGAGGTAACCAGGCCGGACATCATGACCAGCATCAGCACGCCCACGGCAATGACAGCGCCGATGGCGACGGCCTGGCCCTTGATGCGCCAAAGGTCGCGCAGAAGCTTGCGGTCCAGCGGGCTCATCAGCGGATCACCATTCGATCTCCTCGGGGTTGCGTTTGGTTTTGTTTTCCACGACTTCACGGATGTCGCCGTCGGCGAAGTGGATCACCCGGTCCGCCATATCGGCCGTCGCCGCCGCGTGGGTCACGACCAGGACCGTCGTTCCAAGATCTTCGTTGATCTCCTTTAACACCTTCAGCACGGTCCGCCCGGTGCTGCTGTCGAGCGCCCCGGTCGGTTCGTCGCAGAACAGCACCGTCGGCTGCTTGGCCACCGCGCGGGCAATGGCGACACGCTGCTGTTCGCCGCCTGAAAGCTGGGAGGGGAAGTGGTCCGCGCGGTCGCGCAGGCCCACCAGCCCTAACGCCTCGTCGGGATCCATCGGGGCGCGGGCGATCTCAGTCACCAGTTCAACGTTTTCATGGGCGGTGAGGCTGGGCATCAGGTTGTAGAACTGAAAGACATAGCCCACATGATCTCGACGGTAGCGCGTGAGCTGGGCATCGGACATGGCGCTCAATTCCTGATCCTGGAAGTGTACCCTGCCCTTGGTTGCGCGGTCCAGACCGCCGATGATATTCAACAGCGTGGACTTGCCGCTGCCGGAGGGTCCGAGCAACACAACCAGTTCGCCCTCCGGTATCACCAGATCGACTCCACGCAGGGCATGCACAGCCGCCGGCCCCTGGCCATAAACCTTGGTCAAGCCTTGGGTTGTAAATGCAGGCAAGGACTTTTTCAGTGCTTCGCTCGACACCGATTCACCTATAGCTATTACAGAGATATGCGGGCATCTCCGGGGTAAAATCCATAAACTCGATAATCACTTGGCGTTTCATCCCTCTAATATTGGCATAGCGGGTTAACTGGCCAAATTCTCTTTGATTCACGTTTCCGCTCCCAGGTTGAGACGTATTGCCGCCAGCGTATCTTTCAGGTTTTTTAATTGCGATTGGCTCACGCCAACCGTGGCTCTTTTTTCCATTCGTTGCCCGCACTTCACGATTTTCTCCCAGCGCCCTTTTACTTTCTCAGTGGGACGAATGATCTTTTTCCGTCGATCCGTAGGGGAGTTGTGTCTGGCGATCCAGCCATCGCGCTCCATACGGTCCAAGATGCGAACGAGCGTTGAGGGTTCGACCCGCAGCATCTCGGCGATTTCCACTTGCGCCAACTTGCCATGCAGGGCCAGACAGGCAAGCACCTGCACTTGCCGCATGGTCACTCCGGTATCGGCCAATTCACTGTTTAGCGCCAATTCAAAGGCATGCGCGGTCAGATCGACCCAATAGCTGACGCTTTTTTCGAAGTCATAATCGATCATGGCAGCTCCTTGCTTAATGTTGGTGAGCCATTAATTGCTTAACTAATAGTTAGTTTAGCATAATAGTGTCGAATGTCAAGGGCGCCGGATGTGAACTTCACGGATTCTAATCCCGCAGTAGGGCCGAATGCATTGGGCATGGAACTGATCAGTTTACACTTTTCCGGCATTCTATATGAATTTTAGAATGGAATGCCTGAAATAAGAATGTCGCCAATAATCAGCGTAAAATTTGGAAGGATCAGCAATGGTTTCTTCCGCTGCGAGAAAAATCTTTACGCAAAAATCAGCAACCCCCGGTTGACGGGATAAGCCCTGTCGGCCAGTCAAACATCAAACCTAAGAAGGAGGTAAATGCACATGACTAGGAAAGTAAAGATTATTTATCTGTTGGTAATTTGCGGTTTAATTTTAACCGGTACGGCCTGGGCCGATTCGGCTCATCGACTGGGGGCTGGGTTGCACTACTGGACCGCCCTGGATGATATTGATCTTGATGAAGTGGATGAGGACGGCTTTGGTCTGATTATCTCCTAATCAATACATTATGTCAGGTTTTTTCAAAATTGAAGCTGATATGGAGATTTTTGATAAGGGCTATGCCGGCGCGGATGAATCGGTCTGGTCCCCCCAAGCCTATTTCCTGATCGGCAAAGGACTTTACGGTGGGGTAGGGGTCGGCATCAATTACTCGGACGGTGACTTTGCCAACGATCCGTTTTATGCGTTGCGTGCCGGAATTGATCTGGAAATACTGCCCTCGATTTTTCTGGACATAAACGCCAATTATCGATTCGAGAAATGGGACTTTGATCGCATTGAGGAAGATATCGCCACTGATACCTTAACCCTTGGCGCGATTTTACGGTACGAGTTCTGATCTGCTCTGACAATATCGCTGGAACAAATGGTTTGGTCCCGGGCATGCTCACGAACCCAGGGATTTACTGGGGCCTGCAGGGGTCATGGGCAGCCTCCACCGCAGCCCCCATGTCCGCAGCTTAAGCGGCCGAATCATCACGGTCCGTCCCCACACTCCAGGCTATTTCCATTACGACGGTGAACCCCAAGCGATTTCCGGAGAGCTTGGGGTTCAGATTTATCCCGGTTCGCTGCGGGTGATCCTCTCCCCGGATTGGCGCGGCGCCGGTTGATGGGGAGGTCGACAGTTACGGAATGAAGCACTTGTCTTCCAACCCCCTGCTGGATTCCCACATTTTTACAACCCTCAAATTCGCTTAAGCCGCGCTGGCGGCTTTGCTTAGGTTGCGCTGAAGGCGGGTTTGAAACCCGCCTTTACTGAGTCGGGATGCCTTACTCCAGGCGACGACCTTCAACTCCCTGAACTTGAAAAAATCCCCCTAGCCCCCTTTGAAAAAGGGGGAATTAGAAGAGAAATCGCCCTATCCCCCCTTAGGAAAAGGGGGACCGGGGGGAAAGATCTCTTCCCCCTTTGAAACGGGGGGCCGGGGGGGATTTTAGGCCCGCTGCTGCCGGCGAATAGAAACAGGCTTATGGTGCGGCTTGACTTTGAGAGCTGCCGATCCGCCGTCTCATTTTTGGGTTGCGGGCGCCGCCGCTTTTAGGGGGTGTACAGGACGTGCAGGCAGCGGGTGGGAATGTTGGAGAGGCTTTTGAGCTTGTGGGGGATTTCCGAATTGAAATGGAGGGTCTCGCCTGGTTTCAAATGGTGGATGCGGTCCCCCAGGGCCACCTGCAGCTCGCCTTCCAACACATACATGAACTCCTCGCCTGCGTGTTTATAGGCCACCGGTTTGTGGGCCTGACGGGGCTCGATGGTTACCATGAAGGCCCGCAGGTGGGCATTTTCGGCGCCGGGAGTGAAGGTCTGGTAGGAGTAGTTGCGGGTGCGTTTGATAAAGGCCTGGGCCCGTTCATTGCGGATCACGCTGCGCGCCTGATCATGGAGAAAGGTTCCCGGATCCACCTCCAGGGCGCGGCCCAGCTCCAGCAGAAAGCTCACCGGCGGGGTGGTTTGGTTGGCTTCCACCTGCTGAATGAACTCGGGGGTTTGCCCCGTGGCCCGGGCCAGATCGGCGACTTGCCAGTTGCGATTTTCGCGCAGCTTTTTCACCTTTGCGCCAAATCCAGCGGATTGGGGCGGAAGGCCGTCCGCCGTGGTGGGCGCTAGGCATAGATCGTCGGCCAGTTGACGCAGCTGGCCCTGCTTGAGTTTATCGATCAGCAGAGGCAGCAAGCTGTGGGCATCGGCCACCAGACCAATATCGGCGGTCTCGAAAATGGCGGCCCCTGGATCGCGGTTAATGGCCACGCGGGTCCGGGCTTCCGTGGTGCCGGCTGTATACTGGACGGCCCCGGAGATGCCCACGGAAAAGAGCAGCCGGGGCCTTATGCGCTTGCCGGTCTGGCCGATGAGTTGCCCGCCCGCCACCCAGTGTTGCAGCACCGGGGGCCGGGTGGCGCCCACTTCCCCGCCCAGCACCCGGGCCAGCTCGCGCACCCCATTGAATCCCTCGGCATTGCCCAGGCCGGCGCCCCCGGCCACCACGATTCGGGCCTCCTCCAACCGGCGCCGGGAAGCGGGTTCGGGGGCGCTGGATATTAATTTAAGTCCCGCGCGGGGTTCGCCGACCTCCACCGCCAGGGTTTCGGTTTTCCCCGCCGCGCCCTGGACCGGGCGGGCCGAACAGGCGTGGGGTTGAACCGTAATCAGGCCGGTCTGTTTCGGATCGGAAAAACCGATCTCGGCTATCATGCTGCCGCCCCAAGCCGGGCAGGCCGCCACCCAGCCCCGGTCTCCATCCCAGGTGAGATCCGTGCAGTCGGCAATCAGTCCCAGGTCAAGCTGGCGGGCCACATAGGCCGCGGTTTCACGGCCGAAATCGGTGAGGGCGAACAAAACCAGCCGGGGGGTGCGGGCGTGGATAAAATCGGCCAATACCTGGGCGACGATAGCGGCCCGGGGTACGGCCAGGGCCGGGTGGCTGAGCCGATAAATACGTTCGGCGCCGTGGGCCCGGCAGGGGGCCGCGGGCTCCTTGATGGGCCGGCACACAGGGTCGTCGGCTTGTTCCTGGCCGTCCTCCAGCAGCACCACGGCGGCATGTCCCTCCATATCTGCGGCCAGTTTGGCCGCCAGGGTGAGCAGGTTGAGGGTGTAGCCGAAAAGGCGCGGGGAGCGCAGGTCGGCCACTACCCAGATGGCCGGGCTGCCGGAAGCGGATCGTTGCTCTTTTGGCGCTGCCATCTATTCCACCAGCCCCAGCTCCTGAAGATGGCGCACCAGCCGCTCGGCCTGCTGCGCCGGCGGACCCTCGATGAAGGCGCAGCGTTTTTCCCGCGTAAGGGACCGGGTGCGGAAAACCCGGGTAGGGGAGCCGGCCTCACCGACCTGGGCCGAATTCACCTGGATATCGTCAAGGCCCCAGGTTTCGATGATTCCCCCCCCATAGCTGGCTTCAATTCCCATCAGGGAGATTTCCCTGGGGGGCCACCCGTCGGGATGCACGCTCAGCGCGCCGGGAAAGCCCATCTGATAGTGTTCCAGCAGGCCGTCGGCGGTGCGCTCCGCCTGAAGCCCATCGGTTTCGAGGGAGATTTGGGTCACGCCGCCCAGCAGGGCCAGGCCGAGCCCCCAGGCGGTTTGGGGCCCCACATGGCCGGTATCGCCATCCGCCGTGCGGCTGCCGAAAATCAGCAGGTCCCACGGGCTGAGGCGCTGGATCGCCGCGCTTAGGGCCGTGGCCGTGGCCAGGGTGTCGGAGCCGGCCAGGGCCGGGTCGCTGAGCAAAATCACCCGGTCCACACCCAGGGCCAGGGCTTCATGGAGGGCTGCGGTGGCCCAGGGCGGTCCCATGGAAAGCGCCGTGACCTTGCCGCTGCAGCGTTCCTTGAGGTCCAGGGCGGCCGCCAGAGCGGGAAGGTCAAAGGGGTTCAGGGCGTAGGCTTCCCGGGGAATGCAGCCCTGACGGTCGGGTGCTTTGAGGGCCACGGTTTTGATGCAGACGATGAGCTTGAGGGGGTTCATGATCGGTCCGATTCCTTGGCCTATTGCCCGTAACGCGCCATCACGCCCCGGGCGATCACCATGCGGTGGATCTCGGAGCTGCCTTCATAGATCCGGGTCACCCGCGCGTCACGCCAGTAGCGTTCCACGGCATAGGCCCGGGAATAGCCGTAGCCGCCCAGAATCTGCACGGCCCGGTCCGTCACCCGGCCGGCGGCTTCGCTGGCGTATAGTTTGGCCATGGCCGCCGCCTGGGAAAAGGGTTGGCCGGCATCCCGCAGCCGGGCCGCCTGATGAACCAGCAGGCGCGCGGCCTCCACCTCCACGGCCATGTCGGCCAGCATGTTCTGGATGGATTGATGGCCGGCTAAGGGGCGCCGGAACTGGTGCCGCTGGCCGGCGTAGCGCGCGCCCTCTTCCAGGGCGCCTTGGGCGATGCCCACGGCCTGGGCCGCAATTCCGATGCGGCCGGCATCCAGGGCCGCCAAGCCGATGGCCAGCCCCTGACCCTCCCGGCCCAGCAGATTGGCTTTGGGGATCCGGCAATCATAGAGCCGGATGGAGCTGACCGGATTGGCGCGCATACCGGAGAGATCCTCCCGGTCTCCTACCACGAACCCGGTCATGCCCCGCTGGGCCACCAGCACGCTGATCCCCCGGGGGCCTTGGTCCGGATCGCTGCGCACGAAGATCAGGCATATATCGGCCACCCCGCCGTTGGTGACGAAGATCTTGTTGGCATTGACCACGAAGCTTTCGCCGTCCGGCCGGGCCACGGCTTCGATGCCCGCGGCATCGGAGCCGGCGTTGGGCTCGGTCAGGCAGAACGCGCCGATTTTCTTGCCGGCCGCCAGATCGGCGCCCCAGCGCTGGTGTTGTTCCGCTGTGCCGAATTTCAAAATGGGGAACAGGGCCACGCTGTTGTGCACCGAGATGCAGAGCCCCATCGCGGCACAGACCCGGGAAATCTCCTCGATCACGGTGGCATAGGCCAGGGTGTCCATGCCCGCGCCGCCCAGCTCTTGGGGCGCCTGAATACCGAAATAGCCCAGTGCCGCCATTTTATCGACCACTTCCCAGGGAAAGCGCCCTTCCTGATCGATCTCCTTGGCGATAGGTCGCAGCTCGCGGTCGCAGAAAGAGCGGGTGCTGCGTTGAACGGTATTGAGCTTGTCTGAAAGACGGGATTCCATTTGCGATGGGTAGTATCAATGTTGATCCGGGGGGTCAACCATGCAGCCCGGCGGCTCAAGGCTTGATGGGGATACTGATTTGTTCTAATGATGACCTTACCCCTGGATAATCTTCATTCTCAAAGGACAAACGTCGTGATTGCCAGATCCGTCTCCCCGAACCCCCGGCAGGCACCGTTTTGCGAACTGGCTCGCACCCCAGAGGCGCCGGTGTTGCGCATGGGCGGACCTTGGACCGTGACCACGGCCGGGGAGCTCGATCGCGCCTTGACTCAACTGGGCTGGCCGGCCCAGGGGTCTCTCACCTTGGATCTGGGGGGTATCGAACGTCTGGACACCACCGGCGCCTGGCTGATTCAGCGCACCCAGCGCAAGCTCCAGGCCCAGGGCTTGGAAACCGTGGTTGCGGGCCTCTCTGCCCAACATCAGCGGCTCTTCGAGCAGGTGAGCTGCGGAGATCAGTCCTGCGCCATTGAACCGCCCCAGCGCCACTACCTCCCGCGCATGCTGGAAAGCATCGGCCGGGGGGTCTGCGATGCGGGCCGGCTCGCCTGGCAAATCGCCGGCTTTTTGGGGCTGCTGGTGGCCTGCCTGGCCCGGGGCTTGCGCCACCCCCGACGTCTGCGGATCACCTCCATTGTGCACCACATGGAACAGGTGGGACTCAACGCGGTGCCCATTGTGGTGCTGATCCAGTTTTTGATCGGCATCGTATTGGCTTACATGGGCGCCCAGCAGCTGGTCCAGTTCGGGGTACAGGTCTATGTGGTGGATCTGCTCACCGTGGGCATTCTCAGGGAGTTGGGTATCCTGCTGACGGCGGTGATCATCGCCGGCCGTTCGGGCAGCGCCTTTACCGCCCAGATCGGTTCCATGATGCTCAATGAAGAGGTGGACGCCATGCGCAGCATGGGAGTCGATCCTATAGAGCTGCTGGTGCTGCCGCGAATCGTGGCCCTGCTGCTGACCATGCCCCTGCTGGTCTTTCTGGCCGGCCTGGCGGGCCTGCTGGGGGGCGGGCTGATGACCTGGCTGGTTCTGGATATCGATCCCCCCACCTTTGTGGCCCGGCTGCGGGAGGCTTTTGAGCTGGGCGATTTTGCCGTGGGGATGATCAAAGCGCCCTTTTTCGCCCTGGTGATCGGCCTGGTGGGCTGCCACCAGGGGTTCCGGGTTACCGGCAGTTCCGAATCCCTGGGACGCTTGACCACTGAATCGGTGGTCCAGGCGCTCTTTTCGGTGATTATCCTGGACGCCGTGTTCGCCGTCTTTTTCAGCAACATCGGGCTCTGAGGGTGGAGTGAGCGATTGGGTTTTCCATAAGCTTCGGATAAGGATTCCGCAGGAGGCGTCCCGCGCCCCCCTGGCGGTGCGCCATGACCATGGCTGATGCCCCCGGCGAGGGCACCCGGGAGAGCGGCGCCGAGACAGTGATCGCGGTGTCCGGACTGGTGATCCGTTTCGGGCGCCAGGTCGTCCACGACCACCTCGACCTGATCCAGCGGCGAGGGGAGATCCTGGGGGTGATCGGCGCTTCGGGTAGCGGTAAATCGGTTCTGCTGCGGGCCATCATTGGCCTTCAACGGCCCGCCGAAGGCCGGGTGCGGGTGTTGAACGGCGATGTCTATCAAGCCCAGCGCCGGGCGCGGGACCAGCTGGAGAGAGCCTGGGGGGTGCTGTTCCAGGATGGGGCGCTCTTTTCCTCCTTGACCGTGGCGCAGAACATTCAGATGCCCCTGCGGGAGCATCTGCGCCTGCCCCGGCGGCTGATGGATGAAATCGCCACCTTGAAGTTGCGCATGGTGGGGCTGCCCTTAGAGGCGGGGGCCAAATACCCGGCCCAGCTCTCCGGGGGGATGCGCAAGAGGGCCGGACTGGCCCGGGCCCTGGTGCTCGATCCGGAGATTTTATTTTTGGACGAACCCACCGCCGGGTTGGATCCCATCGCTGCCACGGAATTTGACCGGTTGATCCGCGAGTTACAGCAGACCTTGCAAATCACCGTCTTTCTGGTGACCCACGATCTGGATACCCTGGCAAGCGTTTGCGATCGGATTGCCGTACTGGCCGAAAAGCGCATTGAGGCGGTGGGTTCCCTGGATGAGATCCGCCGGGTGGCCCATCCCTGGATTCAGGATTACTTCAACGGTCCCCGGGGCCGGGCGGCCCGGGGGTGAACCCCTCGGGCTGAAATTCCAATGGTGATGGAGCAATGGAAACCAAGGCACCCTACGTGGTCATCGGTATCTTCACCCTGGTGGTGGTGGGCGCGATCATGGCCTTTGTGCAATGGGCGCTGAGCCATCAGCTTCCGGCGTCACGGATCCAAACCTATACCATCGATTTCAGCGGCTCCGTGGCGGGTCTCAATCCCACGGGCGAGGTCTTTTTCAACGGCATCAAGGTGGGCCGGGTGAGCGATATCGCCTTTCTCCCTGAAGATCCCCGGAAGGTCCGGGTGCAGGTGAAGATCGCGGCGGATACCCCGGTGCACAGCGACGCGCTGGCTGCCTTGGAGTACCAGGGTATCACCGGGGTGAGCGTGATCCAGATCACGGGGGGCCGGCCGGGCAGTCCGCCCCTTGAGGCCCAACCGGGACAGCCTTGGCCGCAAATCCCCTCCCGGGAATCCGAGCTGCGCCAGGTGCTGCAGCAGGCGCCGGAACTGCTTCAGGAGGCGACCCGCTTCATTCAGGGGGCCCGGCAGGTGTTGAGCGAGGAGAATCTCTCCGCCCTGACCCAAATTTTAGACCATCTGGAGCAGTTCAGCGGCACGCTGGCCTCTCAAAAAGAAGCAATTCCCCAGATTGTGGATCAATTGGCGCGTATGGCCCAAGATCTGGCGGCGGCCGCCCAGGGACTGGAGCGGATCGCCGCCCGTTCCGCCGGGGTGGTGGAACAGGCCGACGCCACCTTGAGCGAGGCCCGGCGCACCCTGGCCCGGGCCGGGACCTTAATTGACGAAGATTTGCGGCAGGCCACCCAGGGGATCTTCAGACTGGCGGGAGATATCGACCAATTTATCCAAACCGCCGGTCCAGGATTCACCCGCTTCTCTTCGGAAGGGCTGCTCTCCTTGAGCCAGCTGATTCAGGAAGCGCGCCTGCTTCTGGCAAGCGTGGACCGTGTGGTTCAACGGCTGGAGAGTGCTCCCGAGCGGTTTGTATTCGGCAATCCAGTCCCGGAGGTCCAACTCCCATGACTCATTATTTGCGCTCTTTCTCCTGGAAAGCCGGGGCTGGCCTGGCGCTGGCTTCGACTCTGGCCGGGCTGCTTCTGGGCTGTGGCGAAATCCTGCCGCGGCCCGGACCGGCCCCAGAGCTGTTTGTGCTCTCTCCCAAAAGCACCTTTCCCCCGGAGCTGCCCCGGATCGACGCCCAGCTGGTGATTGCCGAGCCCACCTCGGGTGGGGCCCTTAATACCGACCGGATTGTGCTCAAGCCCTCCCCGCGGCAGATCAAATATGTTGCCGGGGTGCGCTGGGTGACCTTGGCGCCCAAAATGATCCAAACCCTGCTGGTGGAGTCGTTCGAAAACAGCGGGAAAATCGTGGCGGTGGGGCGTCAGGCGGTGACTCTCCAGTCCGATTATCTGCTGATCAGCGAACTGCGGGAATTCCAGGCTGAATTCACGGAGGATCAGGCTCTGCCGGAAGTTGTGGTGGCTCTCAGCGTGCGTATTATACGACAGCCCGCCGCACGGATCGTCAACGCCCACACCTTCCGGGCGGTGGTGACCGCGGGTGACGGTGACATGGAGGCCATAGTCCAGGCCTTTGACAGCGCCTTGGGGAAAGTGCTCAAGCAGATGGTGATCTGGACCCTCGACGCGGTAGCCACCGCCGAGGGTTAGATCAGGCGGATTCCGACCCATCGGGTACGGACCGGTTGAAATGGAAAAAGAAAAGGCCGCGGGATCCCCGCGGCCTTTACCGTTCATCAGAAGGGTTTTCCTTGCGGGCAATCGGTTCCCATCGCAAGATTTGCGTCAGGCCCCGCCACCCAGGGGTGCCGCGCCGGGTTAGGCTACCGCATCCTTGAGTTTTTTGCCGGCTTTGAACTTCACCGACTTGCTGGCCTTAATATTAATGGTGTCACCGGTTTGGGGATTGACCCCTTTGCGCGCTTTGCGATGGCTGACGGAGAAGGTGCCGAAGCCGGTGAGGGTCACCTTGCCTTCTTTGCCCTGCAGGGAATCCGCGACACAGTCGGTGAAAGCGCCCAGGGCGGCGCCAGCGGCGGTTTTTGAGATTCCCGCCTCTTCAGCCATACGTTCGATTATCTCGGTTTTTTTCATCTTTGGAACTCCTTTGCGGGTGAGCAGTTGAAGAAAATCAATTTGGGCGAAAATATAGCCCTGATCCTGAAAAATCAATCAAAAATCCTGGATTGCCCCAATTTCGCTCCTCGTCGGGCCTTTAAGCCCTCAAAAGCCCTCAGTCGGTAGATTTGTTCCCTCCGGCGTGTGGAACCCACATGGTAGGGTGGGCCTTTCCCCGCGCTTGGTACAGAGGGTTTTTAATTGTATTGTAAATTCAGTGTATTGCGCCTGGATTCCCGCCTTCGCGGGAATGACGAATTCTGCCTGTTGCACGTCATCTCCACGAAGGCGGAGATCCAGCAACCCGAAAAGGAGGCCATGACGTCAGCAATTCCGCGATACCCCGCGGCATTAAGTTCGCGCCATGATTTAATGGGATGGGAGGCTATCGTCCGGTTTTAAAGAATAGGCGTTGATGGGGAAGGGCCAAGGGTTGGCAGGCCCTAAAGCGCGGTGCTTAATATTCCGCTCAACTCCAGATCGGTAAGGGTAATGGGATTGCCCTGCATGCTGCTGGCGCGTTGGGCATGGGCCACGACCTCGGGGATATGGCCTGCCGTCAGTCCGTAGGCCGACAAGGGCGCTACCGCCAGGGTTGCGCAGAGGGATCCCAACCATGAAATCCCGTCCTTTACGCTGGCCTGGGAATCGCCGGTCAATAGGGCGCTAAGCTCCCTGAAACGGGCCAGGATCGGCGAATCCGGCTCACGGCTCTTCAGGGCGTTGACATTGGCGGCCATGACGCCCGGCAGCAGCCGGGCGCAAAGGGCGCCATGGGGGCCTGCCGGGAACATACCGCCCAGGGGACCGGCGATGCCGTGCACCGCTCCCAATTTGGCATTGGCCAGGGCCAAGCCGCCAAACAGACTGGCCAAGGCCATGTCCCGCCGGGCGGCGGCATCGTTTCCGTTTTTGAATGCCGGGGCCAGGGAGCGTGCCACCCGCTGCAGGCCTTCCCGGCAGAGGCCGTCGGTAAGCGGATTGGGTTGGTTGCACACGAAGGGCTCGATGAGCTGGGTCAAGGCGTCCAGCCCGGTGCTGGCGGTAATCTCCGGCGGCATGCTGTAGGTCAGCCGCGGGTCGATGAGGGCAATCTCCGGAAGCATCCAGGGGTGGCGCAGGCTGACTTTAACCTGGTGGGCCTCGGAGAGTAAAACCGCATTTCTGGTCACTTCCGCGCCCGTGCCGGCGGTAGTTGGAATCGCCATGAAGGGCAGGGGTCGTCGGCCGATTGTTTTACCGGCGCCGATCACTTCCAGATAGTCCAAGATCTCTCCCGGATTGGTCATCAGGGCTGCCAGGGCTTTGCCGGCATCGATGGCGCTGCCCCCGCCGAATCCAATGACCATATCGATATCGGCCTTGCGTGCCTGGGAAAGGCCCTCTTCAATCAATTTTAGGGTGGGTTCCCGGGGAATGTGAAAGGTCAGGGGCGCCAGGCCCGCACCATGGAGGAGGTCCAACAGGGGACGCGCCCGCTTCTCGGAGCGTCCCACGATGACCAAAGCCTTGGCCCCCATGTCCCGGGCCAGGCTCGCCGCCTGGTTCAGGGCACCCTGGGCAAACCGGATACGATGGGCCGTGGCGAATTCGAAATCCATTTCTAAGCCGGAACCTTTCGGAGGGTTGGAGGTCAAGATCAGCGGGCCGGGAACCCGGCGCCGATTCCCTGATTCTGAAAAATGAAAGGGCCGCAATCCTGAAGATTGCGGCCCTTGCCGATGGTTGGTGCCGAAGGCCGGACTTGAACCGGCACGGCCGTAGGCCACTACCCCCTCAAGATAGCGTGTCTACCAAATTCCACCACTTCGGCACAATTTGTTCTAATTCTTATCCGTTGCCTGGCCCTGGGGCGTTTCTTCCGTTGCAGAGGTTGGCGCTGGAGGTTCGCTGTCCGTTGCGCTCTCGGCCGCTGCCGGTGGGGCATCTTCCGCGGGTTCGGAGGCAGTTTCGGTCACGGCCTCCGACGCGGTTTCAGGCTGAGAGGCCGGTTGAGATTCGGGCTGCGCCTCGGTTTGGGCCGGCTGGGCTGGGGCTGGGGACGCCTGATCCATCATAATGGATCCGCTCTGCCGGTGGGTGGAAACATAGGCCAGCGCCAGGGAGGTGAGCATGAAAACAATCGCCGCGCCCGTGGTCATCTTGCTCAGAAAAGTGGATGCGCCGGTGCTGCCGAAAAGGGTTTGACTGGAGCCGCCGCCGAAGGCAGCGCCCATATCGGCCCCCTTGCCGGTTTGCAGCAGAACGATCAGGATCAGGGCGATGCAGACAATAACGTGGGTAAAAACCAGTAAGATAGACATAAGTCCGTCGTTTGCTTAAGAGAGCTAACGGTAAGCCACCAATTGGGCAAAAGTGTCGGCCATGAGGCTGGCGCCGCCCACCAGGGCGCCGTCGATGTCCGGTTGGGCCATCAATTCGGCGACATTGGCCGGCTTGACGCTGCCGCCGTATAGGATCCGCAATTGGCCGGCTAGCGCTGCTCCCAGGTTGTCAGTGATCCAATTCCTTAAAAAGAGATGCACCTCTTGGGCCTGTTCGGCCGTGGCCGAAAGGCCGCTTCCGATGGCCCAGACCGGTTCGTAAGCGATCACCAACCGGCTCAGCACCCCTAAAGCGAGGTTTTGTAACCCATCCGTAACTTGTTTGTCAAGGACGGTAAATGTTTGCTCCGCCCGGCGTTGGGCTTCGGTTTCGCCCACACACAAGACCGGCGCCAGGCCGGCTTCCAAGGCGGATTTGATTTTGCGGTTGACGCTCTGGTCGGTCTCGCCGAAATACTGGCGCCGTTCGGAATGGCCCAGAATTACATAGCGGCAGCCGGCGGCCACCAGCATTCCGGGGGCGATTTCTCCGGTATAGGCGCCTTCGGTTTCCCAATGCATGTTCTGGGCGCCCAGGGCCACCGGGCTGTCCGTGATGACGGCGGCCACCGCGCTGAGAGCGGTGAAGGGCGGGGCGATCATCACTTCCGGCCGGGGCGTATTGCCAATTCGTTCCAGCAGCTCGCGGGCAGTTTGCGCGGCCTCGTCCGCGGTTTTGAACATTTTCCAGTTTCCAGCAATCATCGGGCGCCGGGTGTCCATGATCTCTTCCTTTTCAAGGTGGGGTTTCGATAACGACGGCCGTTCCACCCTGGACTGGGAACATTCGGGTTAATGGGGTTGATGGCCCCTAGCACGCAGTTCGTTTATGGCCCTGTAGAATCCCGCTGGCCAGGGAAATGCTGCGCTTTCCGAACGTTTCCAGCATGGGTGCCAATTCCTCCAAGGACATGGTCTTGCGCTTATCTTCGGCCTTCATGACAATGGGCAGATTCACCCCCGACAGCACTTCGATGCGGCCCTCTTCCAAAAAAGAATAGCTCAGGTTGGAGGGGGATCCGCCGAACATGTCCGTGAGGATCAACACCCCCTGGTGCTGATCCACTTTTTTAATTCCCGCGGCGATTTTATTGCGCAGCTTGTCCGCACTTTCATTGAGGTCGATGGATACCGCGGC
Source organism: uncultured delta proteobacterium (assembly GCA_963713755.1). Taxonomy (GTDB): domain Bacteria; phylum Desulfobacterota; class Desulfobacteria; order Desulfobacterales; family CAVQMW01; genus CAVQMW01. The sequence goes on from CAVQMW010000002.1 coordinate 148,145, forward strand.
CATATTTTCAGGGGGCTGGCCAGTGATGAATTCCAGCGCCTCGATCAAAGCCGTACCCAATTCTTTGTGGGTCACAATCAATATGCCAATCATAAATAACCCCCGGAGGGTTCGCCTAGACTTCATAGGTTGGGTGGTCGGAATCAAGCGGTCAATTTAAGCCGCGGCTTCGCCGGTTGGGGAAGATCGCCCGGCTTCAGCGGCTTGATCGATATCCCGGTGGGTCAGGGTGACCGCGCGACCTCGTTGCAGCAAATAATTCCCTATCCGCCCGGCGATGGCCACGGAGCGGTGGCGCCCCCCGGTGCAGCCGATGGCCAGCGTAAGATAGGCTTTGCCTTCTTTTTCGTACAAAGGAATCAAATAATCAAGCAAATCCAAATATCTTTTCAGGAATTGGACGGTTTCTTCACTGCCCAGCACGAACTCCTGCACCATAGCGGTTTCGCCGCTCAGGGCTTTGAGCTCCGGGACAAAATAGGGATTGGGCAGGAAGCGGACGTCCATGACCAGATCGGCATCCACTGGGCTGCCGTACTTAAAGCCAAAGGAGCTGACGGTGATGTGCAACGGTGAGGCGGCATCCTTGGGGGTGGTCATCTCCCGGACCACGGTTTTCAGCCCGTGCACGTTGTAGCGCGAGGTGTCGATGACGCGGTCGGCCCGGCCCCGCAGATCGGCCAGCAGTCTTCTTTCGGCGCGAATGCTGTTGATCAGGGGCCCCTCGGGATTCAAGGGGTGCCGGCGGCGGGTTTGAGAGTAGCGCTGCAGGAGGGTTTGTTCGCGGGCTTCCAGAAAAATGATCCGCAAAGTATGGCCGCGGGATTGGAGCTGTTTAAACACCGCCGGGTAGTTTTCCAAGAAGTCAGGCCCCCGCAAATCCATGACAAAGGCGTGTCCCCGGGGGGGATGGGCTGAAGTGGCGGCGATTTCCATGAACCGGGGCAGCAGCAGCACCGGCATGTTATCCACGCAGTAGTAGCCGGTATCCTCAAAGGCTGCCATGGCCGTGGATTTTCCGGACCCCGAACGGCCGGTGATGATGGTGATGGGGGCTGAGCGTATCGGCATGGCGCTAGGCGGCGGGGTTAAAACTCTTCATCCCGTTCATGAATCAAGGCTAAAACGGCATCGGCATCCGCGGCGCCCATGAGGCGGTTTTTGAGCAGGTCATCCTTGAGCAGCCGGGAGATTTGAGCCAGGACTTTAAGGTGGATTCCCGTGGAATTTTCAGGGGTTACCAGCAGAAAAAAAATGTAGGTCGGCCGATTGTCCATGGAATCGAATTCGACCCCTTTGCGGCTGATGCCGACCCCCAGAACCAGCTGGTCCAGATTTTTCAGTTTCCCGTGGGGAATCCCGATGCCTCCGCCGATCCCGGTGCTGCCCAACCGTTCGCGCTCCAAGAGAACCTTGACTAGGTCGCTGGGTTCGGTCCCGGCGATTTTTGCCACGGGCGCCACCAACTCTTCCAGGACGCCTTTTTTATCCTCGGATTTCAAATCCGTGAGCACAGCCGTTTTGTTCAACACATCAAGAATTTTCATGGGCCTATGGGTATGGGATGCAGCGCGGTCTTCTTTCCGGTTTCTACGTGGCTTTTCAACGTTCCGGCCGGGCCGCTATAGATTGGGTTGAATCAACCCGTAGTCTCCGTCCTTGCGGCGATAGAGGACATTGACGCTGTTGGTGCGGGCATTGCTGAATACCATAAAGGCGTCTTCCACCAAGTCCATCTGTAGGACCGCCTCATCCACGTCCATGGGTTTGTATTCAATATGCTGCACGTGCACCCGAGGCGCGCCGGCGGTCATTTCCTCCTCTAGTCCCTGGGGAGCCATGTCGGCCGCGGCATCGAAGGGCTTGTTCCCCCCTCGCCGTTTTCGTTTTTTAGCCTTAGTCTTTTTGATTTGGGTTTCCAGCTTGTCCAGAACCATGTCAATGGCCGAATACATATCGGTGGTCTCTTCTTTGCCGTTGATGACCATTCGGTCGCCGGTGATATTGATTTCCGCGATATGGCGATGTTTTTCAACGGCCAGCACCACCGAGGCTTCCGCCGGGTTATCCAGGTATTTGTCGAAACGGTTGAGTTTGCTGCTGACATACGTGTTGAGGGTGTCCGAAGGTTCGATGTTTTTGAATGTGAGTGATGTTTGCATGTAGACAAACTCCTTGATGGGGTTGGACTCTGGCGCGCCGTATCCGGTCTCTGGCGGGTTCGGATCGGTTTTCTAAAATTGCTTGCGTTTGCTGGAAGGCAGTATTCGCATGGCTTCCCGGTATTTGGCCACCGTGCGCCGGGCGATCTGGATATTGGTTTGGGCCAGCATCTTGGCAATCTGGTTGTCGCTGTAGGGTTTCTGGTTGTTTTCGTTATCGATGATTTGGCGAATCTTGTCTTGAACGCTTGCGGAGGCGATGGATTCGCCGTGAATGCGGTTGATGGAGCTGTTGAAAAAGTATTTGAGCTCAAAAATGCCTTGGGGCGTGTGAACGTACTTGTTCGTGGTCACCCGGCTGATAGTGGATTCGTGCATGCCGATATCCTCGGCCACGTTGCGCAGCACCAGGGGTTTGAGATGGGCGATTCCCTTGTCAAAGAAATTGCGCTGGAACTTGAGGATGCTCTCCATGACCTTGTAAATCGTTTTTTGGCGCTGATGAATGCTGCGGATCAGCCAGGTGGCCGAGCGCATTTTTTCGTTAAGGTACTCTTTGGCCGCCGGGGTGATGGTATTGTCTTTGCGGAATGCCTGTTTGTAGTAGCTGTTGACCCGCAGCCGGGGCATGCCGCTGTCATTGAGGATGATCACGAACTCGCCGTCCAGCTTCTGGACGTAGATATCGGGCGTGATATGGTAGGCCTCGTCCTCGGCGTAGAGCCTGCCGGGGCGGGGTTCCAGGCCCTGGATGATATTGACGGCGGTCAGCACCTCTTCGGTATTGGCCTTGAGCACCCGGCATAGCGCTTTAAAATTCTTGTTTTCCAGATAGTTTAGGTGGCGGTTGATAATTTCCGTGACCAGGGTGTTTTCCAGGCACAAGTGATTGGCCTGAATCATCAAGCACTCTCTGAGATCACGGGCGCAGACCCCAACCGGGTCAAAGGTTTGGATGACGGCCAGAACCTTGTTTACCTGCTCGATCTCAACCTCGGCGGTTTCCGCCAGCTCATCCAGTCCCACGTCCAGATAGCCGTCGGAGTTGGTATTGCCCACAAGGTAACTGCCGATTTTCTGTTCGGTTTCATCGAGGCCGGCCACTAAAAGTTGCCACAGCAGGTGGTCGTGGAGGGATTCTTTACGGGCTAGAAAGGTTTCGAAGCTTGGGGTGTCGCGGCGTTCATATTCAAAATTGGCCCGGGAGGGGGCGTTGAATTCGTCCAGATAGTTGCTCCAATCCACATCCTCGGGAAGTTTCTCTTCTATTTTAACTTCCTGAATCTCTTCGCTTGCGGATTTTTCCTGGGCTGCAGTCTCTTCTTTTTCGGCATTCGATGACTCAGCGGTTTCGCTGACCTCTTCCAGGGCGGGATTTTCTTCCAGCTCCTGGCGGATGGTGTCCATCAATTCCAGGCGGGAAAGCTGCAGCAGCTTGATGGCCATCTGCAGCTGGGGGGTCATGATCAGCTGTTGGGTGAGTTTGAGCTGTTGTCGAAGTTCGAGAGCCATATCAAATGTCAACGACACGGGGGTCGTCTATTCAACATTCCATTCTTTGGTTGTCGGCAATGGGTGCCCGTCTAAAATCTCAAGCGGGGTTGCCGGTGGTTTTGCTAAAGGCTGAACTCGTCTCCCAAATAATATTTTCGCGCGGTTTCGCTGGCGGCAATTTTTTCAGGGCTGCCTGACTCGATGACTTTGCCCGCGGCCAGAATGTAGGCCTGATCGCAGACTTTCAATGTTTCCCGGACATTGTGGTCTGAAATCAGAATGCCGATATTGCGTTCCCTTAGATGGATAATGAGATTTTTGATGTCAATCACAGCCAGAGGATCAATGCCCGCAAAGGGTTCATCCAGAAGCATGAACGCCGGATTGGTGGCCAGAGCTCGGGTGATCTCCAGGCGCCGCCGTTCCCCCCCTGACAGGGTGTTGGCTTTGCTCTCCAAAAGATGGCTGATGCCCAGTTCCCTAGTGAGAACGTCCAGTCGATCCTGCTGTTCCTGTTTGGAATAGGCGAGCAGTTCCAGGACCGCCAGGATATTTTGCCGAACCGTCAATTTCTTAAAGACCGAGGTCTCTTGGGGAAGATAGCCAACGCCTTTACGTGCCCGAATATACATAGGGTAATCGGTTAGAACTTCATCGTCAAGATAGACTTGGCCTGCGTCAGGGCGGATCATTCCCACCGTCATATAGAAGGTGGTGGTCTTACCCGCCCCGTTGGGTCCCAGCAATCCCACCACCTGGCCGCTGTTCACCGTGAGGTTTACCGCTTCGACCACCCGCCGTCCGCCGTAACTCTTGGCCAGCTGGCTCAATTTCAGTTGGGGCATGAGTAAAATGGGCCTAAGGTGCCGGTTTGGGTTTATCGGCCGGGGGATCCTTGAAATCCAGCCCCTGGTCTCCGGAGTAAAACACAGCCTCCACCTGTTTTTCGGAACCCTTTTCCACTGAGACCCGGTCCGTGTCGCGGTACATGGTGATGCGCTCGCCGGTCACCGTGTTGTTTCCGCTGGTCACTTTGGAGTCCGGACCGATGAGGCGAATAGTGCCGGCCTCGGCCTCATATTCGGCCTGGTCGGTGACGGCCAGGCGGGATTCCGAGCGGATGATCACATTTCCCGTGGCGATGATCTTGCGGATGGAATCTTGGGTTTGGCCGCTCTCTTCCAGGCTGCCGCGATAATAGATTTTCAGGCGGTCCGAGGTGATGGTGGTAGCCCCCTGGGTGGCCTTGACGTTGCCGATGAACTCCACCATTTCATCCGGGGATTCGGCAATCATACGGTCCGAGGTGATATGGATGCGCCCGGCACTATCAGGTGGGGAACTGACCAGGGGCGCGTTGCCCGCCCATGCCGCGACCGCGCCACCAAGCCCCAGCAACAGGAGCGCGCAGCCAATCCAGCGTCTTAGGTGAAACCGCGAAACGCCGTTGCGGGCCGAGGGTTTGATCCAGCGTTTATTCCAAATATGGCGCCCCATGCTATTCCAGGGGCGCGAGGTTGATGCGTTCATTGAATAATCCCTCCACATTGCCGTTAAACTTGGCCGTTTCAGTATCGATAAAAAATTCCATGCTGTCGGCCACGAGATTGGCATCGGGTCCAAAGATCAGGACTTTATCGTTGGAGAACATATATCTTTTTTGGTGCCGCAGGTTCATGTTGTCGCTGATCAGGCGATAACCTCCCGTGCTTACCACAACATTTCCGAGCACTTCAACGTTATTCGAGTCGGTATGCCAATATCCGCGGTTGGCGGTCAGGCGCACCTCGCGGCCTTCATTGAAAAAGTAGACCGCGGAAATATTTTCCAGCTCGATGAGGTTCTGTTCTTTCATTTGGTGGGCCTGGCTGGCATCCAAAATCCACTCCACACGTCCGTTTTTGGTAAAGACCTGATGAATCACGCCCAGTGAAGAGTCGGCCGGCTCCGCGCTCTCGACCCTGTTTTGAGGCGGGTCGGGCGGGGCGGATGAGGGGCTGTGAAAGAATAACACCATCGAGACGGCAGCCACAATGAACCCAATGCCGATGAGGGTCAGCAGATTGCGGTAGGAGCTTTGAAATAATCCAACCTTCATGATTGATAGGTTTCCAGAATCCCGGTCCAGAGGTCTTGGGCCTCCAGCAACCCTTCGCACACCTCCCGCACGGCGCCCCGTCCGCCGGCTGCCTGTGTGGTCCAGGCAGCGGTTCGGCGAACCTCGGGGTGGGCGTCCGCGACGGCGATGGGCAGCCCCACCCGGGTGAGAAGCGGCAGATCGATGAGGTCATCGCCCACAAAGGCGATTTGCCCAGGTGAAATGGAATTAGCAGCGGTAATTTGCGTCAGGATGCGCTGTTTATCTTTGATTTGGTCGAAGATCAGGCGGACCCCCAATTCCCGGCAGCGCCTATCTAGGATGGGCCCACCGCGTCCGGTGACCACCCCCACTTGGATTCCTGACTCCATCAGCAATCGGATTCCCAGTCCGTCACGGACATTGAATGCTTTAAGCGCCTCGCCTTCAGCCCCGTAGATGAGATTGCCGTCGGTTAACACGCCATCCACATCGAGCAGGAGCAGGCGAATGGATCGGCAGCGCTGGGACAGGTGGGGGGATAAGGCGGTCATGATGACGGTTTAGTTTTCGGAAGGATCGGCAGGGGGGCCCACCGCGGCCAGGCCGCGGCGAATACCGTCCAGTTGGGCCAACAGGGCCGGCAGGGTGGCGAGGGGCAGGGAGTTGGGGCCATCGCAGAGGGCCCGGTCCGGGTCGGGATGGACCTCCATGAAAATACCCCCTACGCCGGCGGCCACCGCGGCCCGGGCCAGAAGGGGGGCAAACTGGCGCTGGCCCGTTGAATGGCCTCCCGCGCCGCCGGGAATTTGGACACTGTGGGTCACATCCAGGACCACCGGGTAGCCGAAATCGGCCATGATCGCCAAACTGCGGAAATCCACCACCAGGTTATTATATCCCAACATGGTGCCCCGCTCGGTGAGCACAATCCGGCGATTGCCGGTGGAGGCCGCTTTGGCAATCGCCGGGGAGATATCCCAGGGCGCCAGGAACTGGCCTTTTTTTAAGTTGATGGGCTTGCCCGTGCGGGCGGCGGCCAGAATCAGGTCGGTTTGGCGGCACAAAAACGCCGGGATCTGGATGATGTCCAACACCTCTGCGGCGGTTGGGGCCTGATCCGGGGTGTGGATGTCTGAAATGACCGGAACTTCAAGGTCGGCGGCAACCCGGGACAAAATCTGTAATCCTTTGGCCAGCCCCGGCCCGCGATAGGAACTCAGGGAGGTGCGGTTGGCCTTATCAAATGAAGCTTTAAATACCAGATTGAAATTGAGGTCGCGGGTCATCGTTTTGAGGGTCCGGGCGATCTCCAGGGTCGTCTTCTCATCCTCAATGACGCAGGGGCCGGCAATGAGCAGCAACTTCGATGGATCCGAAATTCGATCCCAAATTGTCAGCGGCTTAACTGCCAACGGGGTTTCTCCAGATTCAGAGCTTTGAAAACATCCACCCAAAAGTATATTTAGAGGTCTTGATTTTCTCGGTTAGCCCGTTGGATAAAATACCCTTGGGACCGATGCCGGCCCCAATGCTTACAGACTTGATCCGGTGAGGTTAGCTCAAACCGAGATGCATGCCCCATGTATGCTGCCCCATGCACAATGTCAATCTCTGCTCCCCATGCGGCGAAGGGCATCCGGCCCGGAAAATGCTTTTATTCGGGTAAGTGGGGTTACCGCGGGGCTGGATGGAACCCCGCAATTTACCAAACAGGCCAAAAACCGCATTGGCGGGTGTTTTTGGGGCTTCGAGCGAGGGCAAATCCAACCTTGATCCCATGGGGTAGACCTGCTAATTTAGTAGCCTATTTTTTGAAACCTGCAGGAGAAATGGGGCCGGGTGAATCGCGCCTGCTCCAATCGTCCTGCTATGGCGTTCGCTCTTTTTCCCAAAGGTTTTGGTTTGCATCGACATCGCGGTAATTGGAAACGCAAGCTGTTGATACTGTTGGCGGTGGTGATTGGGGTTCCCCTGGCCGCAATTCTCTTTTTTCGCTTGGAGGGGGAAGCGCCCCAGGTGACCCTCTCTCCCGAGCCCCGGGCGTTAGGGGTTGACCAGGAACTGAAGCTGCAAGTGACGGATCGGCGCAGTGGATTGCGCCATTTGCAGGTCTCCCTGCTGACCGGCGATCGGCAAGTGGAACTGGCCCGGGAGAGCTGGCCCATCAGCGGCTTGCTGGGCGGGGGACCCATCCGCGAACACACCGTGAGCATGACGGTCCAACCCAAAGCCCTGGAACTCAGCGATGGGCCGGCGCGCCTGCAGGTGACGGCCACGGACTTTGCCTGGCGGCGCTGGTTGCGGGGCAACCGCACCTACATCGAGCACGAGCTGGTCATCGACACCCAGCCGCCCCTGGTGACCGTGATGACCCAGGCCCACAACCTCAACCCCGGAGGCAGCGGACTGATCGTCTATAAGCTTTCCGAAGAGTGTTCCCGCTCCGGCGTGATGGTGGGCGATCAATTTTTTCCGGGCCAGGGCGGGGCGACCCAAGATCCCCTGCTGCGGCTCTGTTTCTTTGCCCTTTCCCATGAACAACGGCGGGGGACGGTGTTGAATCTGATTGCCGAGGATGCCGCCGGCAATCAGGCCAAGGCGGGCTTTAACCATTACATCCGCAACAAGAGTTTTAAAACGGACACCATTCAGATCAGCGATAATTTTTTAAACCGCAAGATGCCGGAATTTGTCGGCATGATGCCGGAACTCGCCTCTCTTTCCCCGGAGGAGCAATTTTTAAAGGTCAACCGGGAGATGCGCGCCGAGAGCTATGCCCAGCTGGTTGACATCAGCAAGGCCAGCGATCCCCAGATCCACTGGCGGGGAATGTTTCTGCGGCTGCCCAACGCGGCCCGCAAAGCGGGGTTTGCCGATAGTCGGACCTATTTTTATCAAGACCGGGAGATCGACCGTCAGGTGCACATGGGGATCGACTTGGCATCCGTGGCCCAATCGCCGGTACCGGCCGCCAATCACGGCCGGGTGGCCTTTGTGGGCACCGTGGGAATTTATGGCAACAGCGTGGTGATCGATCACGGCTTCGGACTCTTCAGCCTTTACAGCCACCTGAGCAATACCAGTATCGTGGAGGGCCAGGCCGTGGCCCAGGGCGATATCATCGGCCGTACCGGCAGCACCGGCATGGCCGGCGGGGATCACCTCCATTTTGCCATGATGGTTCACCATACCTACGTGAATCCCGTGGAGTGGTGGGATCCCCACTGGATCAAGGACAATGTCACCGACAAACTCGAGGGCGCCGGGATCGTCTTGGAAAAATAGCCCAACTCCCGGCGGTTCAACCCCCATGGGGCGCGGACAGGAAGATTGAATGAGCCAGCAGCGCGTAACCAAAACCTTTGCCGAGATCAACGCCCGTATTCAGCGCGGGGAAGCCGTGGTGGTGACCGCGGAAGAGATTATCGATATCGTTAAGGAAAACGGCGCCGAGGAGGCCGCCCGCCGGGTGGACGTGGTGACCACCGGCACCTTTGCCCCCATGTGCTCCTCGGGAGCCTTCCTCAACTTCGGCCACTCCACGCCGGGGATCAAGGCCTCCAAGGTGTGGCTCAACAAGGTTCCGGCCTATGGCGGCGTGGCGGCCGTAGACTGCTACATCGGCGCCACCGAGCCCTGCGAAGATGACCCCCTGAACCGGGCCTATCCCGGGGAGTTCCGCTACGGCGGCGGCCATGTCATCGAGGATCTGGTGGCCGGCCACGAGGTTTATTTGAAGGCTACGGCCTATGGCACCGATTGCTATCCCAATCGTGAGATCTCTAAAACCGTCACCCTCAACGACCTGCCCAATGCCGTATTGTGCAATCCCCGCAATGGGTACCAGAACTACAACTGCGCGGTAAACGCCACCAAGAAAACCGTCTACACCTATATGGGGACTCTCAAACCGCGCATGGGCAACGCCAACTACTGTTCGGCCGGCCAGCTGAGTCCCCTGTTCAACGATCCCTATTACCGGACCATCGGCATCGGGACCCGCATTTTTCTGGGAGGCGGGCAGGGGTACGTGACCTGGAACGGCACCCAGCACAATCCCGGTGTCCCCCGAACCCCGGGAGGCGCGCCCCTGCGTCCGGCGGGCACCCTGTGGGTCATGGGCGATCTCGAACAGATGGACCCCGAGTTTCTCCGGGGGGTGAGTATCCAGGGCTACGGCTGCTCTTTGGCCGTGGGCCTTGGAATTCCCATTCCCTTGCTCAACGAGGAGATGGCGCGCTTTACCGCCGTCTCCGACGAGGATCTGTTCACCCAGGTGGTGGACTATGGCCAAGACTATCCCAACGGGGTGGCGCGCACCTTGGGGCAGGTGAGCTATGGGGAGTTGAAAAGTGGCACTATCCGACTAGATGGCCGGGAGATCCCCACCGTGCCCCTCTCCAGCATGGTCAAGGCGCGTAAAATCGCCGAAACCCTCAAAGCGCGGATTTCAGAGGGCCGCTTTCTGCTGGGGGAACCGCAAATGACCCTGCCGGCGGGACCCTGAGAGCAGCGTGGAAGGAAGGCGCCATGGGGACTCGGCTAGCGGCTACAACCGAGCCCGGACACCTGCGGACCTTTATCGCCTGCGCCCTTCCAGAAACCGTCAGAGCGCACCTGGCGAAGGTCCAGGCCTGCCTCAGGGAAGCACCCCTTGCCCTGCGTTGGGTCAAAACGGGCAACATCCACCTGACCCTGAAGTTCATCGGGGAGACCCCGGTTGATATTTTGGAGCGCCTGTTGGCCGCCATGCACCAGGTGGCCGCCGGCCGGCAGATTATCCGGCTGCAAACCAAGGGGCTGGGGGTATTCCCCAACCTCAAGCGTCCGCGGGTGGTTTGGGTGGGGCTGGAGGGGGACCTGGAGGCTCTTGCCGCCTTGCATGCCGATCTGGATGAAGCCCTGGATCCTAAAATCTTGCCCCGTGTTACGCGGCCCTTTCACGGCCATTTGACCCTGGGGCGGGCGCGGGAGCGCCTCCCGGTCGGCGTCCTGGCCGAGGCGTTGCAACATTGCGCGGATAACAATTCCCCGCCTTTTACGGTGGACCGAGTTACTCTTTACCAGAGCGATCTGCGTCCCGGCGGGGCGGTCTATACGCTCTTGGGCGAGGCCGGATTCGGCTAGGCCCCCAAACCCAATGTCGCGGCGATCCAAGGAGGCCGCAATTTTAGGGCACCGTGAATTTAAGTTGCGATCTAGCCGCTTGGCCCGGCGGACACAACCGATATCAAATTGAGGCCTACGTTTAAGGAGGAACCGTGAACAGTGCACCGGAAAAGGTAAAAGCCGTAGAGACGGCCATCGGTCAGATTGAACGCCAGTTTGGCAAGGGCGCCATCATGAAATTGGGCGGCCGCACCATCCTCGATGTCCCGGTCATCCCCACGGGCTCCATCTCCCTGGATGCGGCCCTGGGGGTGGGCGGGTTGCCCCGGGGGCGGGTGACCGAGATTTTCGGGCCGGAATCTTCCGGCAAGACCACCCTGGCGCTGCACGCCGTGGCCGAAGTCCAGAAACAGGGCGGCATCGCGGCCTTTATCGACGCCGAACACGCCCTGGACACGGTTTACGCCCGCAAGCTGGGCGTCAACTGCGACGAACTGCTGGTTTCCCAGCCCGATACCGGCGAACAGGCTTTGGAAATTGCCGATATGCTGGTGCGTTCCGGGGCCATCGATATCATCGTCATCGATTCCGTGGCCGCCCTGGTGCCCCGGGCCGAAATCGAAGGCGAGATGGGCGACTCCCACATGGGCCTTCAGGCGCGCCTGATGTCCCAAGCCCTGCGCAAGCTCACCGGCACTATCGGCAAAACCCACACCTCGGTGATCTTCATCAACCAGATCCGCATGAAGATCGGCGTGATGTTCGGCAACCCCGAGACAACCACCGGCGGCAATGCCTTAAAGTTTTATGCCTCCGTGCGCCTGGATATCCGGCGCATCGGCGCCATCAAGGATGCCCAGGAGGTGATCGGCAACCGTACCCGGGTGCGGGTGGTCAAAAACAAGGTCGCGCCCCCCTTTAAAGAGGCGGAGTTCGATATCATGTACGGGGACGGCATTTCCATGGTTGGAGATGTGCTGGATCTGGGGGTCAACGTCGGCGTGATCGAAAAAAGCGGCGCCTGGTACTCCTACAAGGGCGAGCGCGTGGGCCAGGGCCGCCAAAACGCCAAGAATTTCCTCAAGGACAATCCCGATCTTTTCCAAAGCGCCCTGGCCGAAGTACGCCAATCCCTGGGGCTGGCCTCTCCGGCGGGAGCCAAAGCGGCGCCGGAGCCGCCTGAAGCAGAATGAGTTTAGCGGAAGCCGGAACTAGTTCGCAGCCGGGGTTTTGTTACTATCGCAACGGAGAGAGCCATGACGGGAAATGACGTTCGGCGGCAATTTCTGGAATACTTTCAGCGCCACAACCATCGCATCGTGCGCAGCGCCTCCCTGGTCCCCCAGGATGATCCCACCCTGCTGTTTGTCAACGCCGGAATGGTGCAGTTCAAGCGCGCCTTTCTGGGCGAGGAGAAGCGCGACTACGCCCGGGCGGTGACCTCCCAGAAGTGCGTGCGCGCCGGCGGTAAACACAACGATCTGGAAAATGTGGGCTACACCGCCCGGCACCATACCTTTTTTGAGATGCTGGGCAACTTCTCCTTTGGCGACTATTTCAAAGAGGGCGCCATCGAGTTCGGCTGGGATCTGCTCACCAACGGGTTCAACCTCTCTCCCGAGGATCTCTGGGTTTCCATCTACCTGGATGACGACGAAGCCCACGATCTGTGGCACACCAACATCGGGGTGCCCACGGAACGGATCGTTCGGTTTGGCGAAAAGGACAACTTTTGGGCCATGGGCGACACCGGCCCCTGCGGGCCCTGCTCGGAGATTCATCTTGATCGGGGCGAGGCCCACGGCTGCGGCAAGCCGGAGTGCGCCTTGGGCTGCGAATGCGACCGCTTTCTGGAGATCTGGAACTTGGTTTTCATGCAGTTTGACCGTGATGAAACCGGAACTCTGACCCCCCTGCCCAAGCCGAGCATCGACACCGGTCTGGGGCTGGAGCGCATGGCCTCCATTGCCCAGAATGTGAACACCAACTACGATACCGATCTGATTTTGCCCATCATCCATTTTGCCGCGGAGATGTCCGGGGTGGGCTACGGCGAATCCACGGCCGGGGATGTGGCCCTGAAAGTGATTGCCGACCACAGCCGCGCCGCCGCCTTCCTCATCGGCGACGGAATCCTGCCCGCCAACGAAGGCCGCGGCTATGTGCTGCGGCGCATTATGCGCCGGGCTATCCGCTATGGACGTCAGATCGGCCTCAATCAGCCCTTTCTACACAAAACCGCGGAGAAGGTTTACGAGATCATGGCCCCGGAATATCCCGAACTGGGGCAGGCCGGGGCCTTTATCGGCAATGTGATCCAAAATGAAGAGCTGCGCTTTTCCGAAACCCTGGACAAGGGGTTGCGTCTGCTTAATGACAGCTTGGACGAGCTTCGAGCGAAAGGCAAATTGACCTTGCCTAAGATGGAAGTTACGGGTTCGGCAACGGTCGATGATAGCTTAGCTCAGGGTACAGTACCCGGGGACCTGATTTTCAAACTCTATGACACCTTCGGTTTTCCCGTGGACATTGTCCGCGACGTGGTGCGGGATGAGGGGCTGGAGCTGGATATGGCCGGCTTCGACCGGGCCATGGCCGGGCAGCGGGCCAAATCCCGCTCCGTGGTCGCCTTTGCCCACGCCGGCGACGCTTACAAGGGTCTCTCCGCCTCGGGCTTTGCCCCCCAGTTCGTGGGCTACGATACCCTCAATTGCGATTCCCAGGTGGCCCTGCTGGTCAAGGCGGGCGAGGCTGTGGCCCAGGCCGAACCCGGGGACGAGGTGGAAGTGGTGACTGCGCTGACGCCCTTTTATGGGGAGGCCGGCGGCCAGGTGGGGGATCGCGGCACCCTCAAGATCACCACTCCCGAGGGTGAAACCCTCATGGAGATCCGCGACACCCTCAAGGACCCCACCGGGCTGATCATCCACAAGGGCCGGGTAAAACAAGGCGTGCTCAAAAAGGGCAGCGACGTGAGCCTGGGGGTGGACCCCGAGCGGCGCGGCGCTACGGCCTGCAACCACACCGCCACCCACATTTTGCACTACGCCCTGCGCCAGGTGCTGGGGGAGCATGTCAAGCAGTCCGGCTCCCTGGTGGCCCCAGCCCGCTTCCGCTTTGACTTCACCCACTTCTCCCAGGTGTCGGCCCAAGAGCTGGAACAGATCGAAACTCTGGTGAACGACCGGATTCGGGACAATCTGCCCGTTGAGATTCAGGAGATGGACGCCGAAGCGGCCTTCAAATCCGGTGCCACGGCCCTGTTCGAAGAGAAATACGGGGACCGGGTGCGGGTGATCACTCTGGGGGATTTCAGCCGGGAGCTGTGCGGCGGCACCCATACCTCCCGCACCGGCAACATCGGCTTTTTTCAGATCGTGGCCGAAAGCAGCATCGCCGCCGGAGTGCGGCGCATCGAGGCCGTCACCGGCCGGGCGGCCGTGATCGCCGCCCAGCAGAGCCGCCGAATCCTCGACGCAGCCGCCGCCCGGCTCAAGGAAAAGCCGGAAAACCTGACCGAGCGCTTGGATACGATGGTGGCCCGGCACAAAGCCCTGGAAAAGGAGCTGGAGAAGCTGAAAACTCAAATCGCCTTCCGTTCGGCGGACGGCGGCGGCGCGGAAAGCGAAACCCTCAACGGAACCGCGGTGATCATCAAAGAGGTGACCGTGGACTCCCCGGCCGCCCTGCGCGAGCTGGCCGACCGCTTCAAGGACAAGCTGCAATCCGGGGTGGTGGTGCTGGGCAGCAAGTCCGGCGCCAAAGCCTTCCTGATTGCCGGGGTAACCAGGGATCTTACCCCCCGCTTTCACGCCGGCAACATCATCAAAACCATCGCCCAGGTGGTGGGCGGCGGCGGGGGGGGTCGGCCCGACATGGCCCAGGCCGGCGGCAGCCAGCCGGAAAATCTAACCGCCGCCCTGGAAAAAGCCCGGGAACTCATCGCATCGGGAAAGTGAGCATCACACCTGCCACCCGGCCTTTTGACTTGGTGCGGGGATATCTTCGCACCGCCCGTTTTCAATATCACAACCGGCCCGCTGGGCCAGAAAGGGAGGACCTTATGAAAGCGCGTATTACCGAACAGTGCATGGGAGACCGCAACTGCAACACACTTTGCCCCGAGGTTTTCGCCTATGACGAAGATCAGCTTCTCTCCGTTGTACAGTTCGACGTGATCCCTGAAAAATATGAGGATCTGGTGCGGCAGGCCGCCGAGGAGTGCGGTGCAGACGCCATCATCATCGAAGAATAATACATCGCAGTCCATCGCCCTTGCGGGCCGGCGGCCTGGAGTGTGGTTTCCGGGATGGCCCCAAGGGCACGAGGCCGGCCTGTCCGGCGCTATTCCCCGTCCCGCCTCGACATCCCGAGCCCATTCCCAGGAGGATGATCATGACCAAGTTTCGCGAGAGCCAGACCGCGCGCAACCTTTTAAGCTCTTTTGCCGGTGAATCCCAGGCCCGCAACCGCTACACCTATTTCGCCCGCCGGGCGGCAGAGGAGGGCTACCTGCAGATCGCGGCCATCTTCGAGGAGACCGCCGGCCACGAGTGCGAGCACGCCCTGCGCTTTTTCAAGTTTTTCAACGGCGGTGAGCTGGAGATCAGCGGACGCTTCCCGGCCGGGGTGATCGGCGGCACCTACGACAACCTCCTGGCCGCGGCCGAGGGTGAACGCTTCGAGCACAGCGAACTTTACCCGGGATTCGCCCAAACGGCCCGCGAAGAGGGCTTTGCCCGGGCCGCCGACGCCTGGGAGAGTATCAGCATATCCGAACGTCAGCACGAAAAGCGCTATCGGGAGTTGGCGGCTAACCTGGCTGCAGGGCGGGTATTCGCCCGGGAGCGGGAGACCGTCTGGCGCTGCCTGAACTGCGGCTACCTGCACACCGGCAGCGCCGCGCCCAAGCAATGCCCGGCCTGCCTCAAATTCCGCTCTTATTTCGAACTGCTGGGGGAGAACTGGTAGGAAAGTTGAGGGGACGGGGGGGACGCCCTTAACTTATTATCTTAAGTTACTAATAAGTGCATAATTATTTAGACATTTTTCTTTTTTTATGCTATAGCACATAAGCATGAAAACACATGACGGAAGAAAAATCGGTCCCAAGGCAATGGAAGAAATCCGCATCCACGCAGTTGAGCGCGTCCAGGACGGAGAGAGCCCTGAACTGGTCATACAAAGCCTTGGGTTTTCCCGTGCCTGCATTTACAACTGGCTGGCCCGATACCGGGCGGGAGGATGGCATGCGCTGCGAACCGGTCAGCGTAGTGGACGGCCCAAGAAGCTTTCCGGTAAGCAGATCAAGTGGCTTTACAACACCATTCGCGACAAAGACCCCCAGCAGTTGAAGTTTGAATTTGCCCTGTGGACCCGGTCGATGATTGTTGACCTGATAAGACGCCAATTGGGTATAAAGCTCAGCGCCACCTCTGTTGGACGATTGCTCAAGCAGCTTGGCTTTACGTGTCAAAAACCGCTTTACCGGGCCTACCAGCGGGACGCAGATCGGGCCAGGCAATGGAAAGAACAGGAGTTTCCCAAGATTCAAAAGCGCGCCAAGAAAGAAGGGGCCGAGATATTCTTTCAGGATGAGTCTGGCATTCGTTCGGATTTTCATGCGGGCAAGATCTGGGCATTGAAAGGAAAAACTCCGATTGTCAAAACCACCGGCGCTCGCTTTGGATTGAACATGATGGGAGCCATAACGCCCCGGGGGGAAATGAATTTCATGCTGGTACGCGGTACAGTCCGCGCCGAGCAGATATGCACGTTCCTTAAGCGGCTGATGAAGGGCCGGCAGGGCAAGGTATTTTTGATCTGGGATGATCATCCAACCCACAAGTCCAAAAAGGTCAAAGAGTGTATAGCCGCATTTGAAGGGCGTTTACGGGTATTTTTACTCCCTCCGTATTCTCCCGATCTCAACCCCATCGAACAGCTATGGAACCATACCAATGGCAATGGCGTCGGTCGCAAGGTATCGTTCGGCCCCGATCAACTTAAAACCGCTGTTATCAACCAATTACGAAGGCTCCAGAAGCTACCCGGAAAGATCGTGTCCTTCTTCCGGCACCCGGATTGTGTGTATACTTTATCCCCGGGTAATGTCTAAACACTTATGCACTTATTAGTATGTCACATGGCAGGGTTCTCCTTCGCTATTAGATTCCAACCGAAATTACATTCTAAATACGAAAACCCGACTCGCCCACAGAGCAGGCCGGGTTTTTAATTGAAATCAACTTTACACAGGTTTTACACAGGTTTTCTAAGATACGAAATTATAATAATTACGATAGGTTAATGGTGGAAATGGCGGGAGTCGAACCCCGGTTCGAAAACCGACCTTACACCAATCCCAAAAAAATTGCGATCCAAGATAATAAAGTTTCCCCGGCGAACGAAGTCGCAGCCATAGCCCAGCTGATAGTCACCCCACGAAAAGTCTGAACTATTGTTCAGAGCTTTTGATGGCCTTCGGCGCTAACGAAAACGGACCCACCTATGCCCCCCAGAAATACCCCACCAGCAATCCAGTGATTTAGCCCTTCAATTCATCCCGCAATCGACTCAGGCCCATGCTGGTCGATGGGTTCCAATGAGCGATATACTGGAACGTATCAAATGACGCTTAGTCTAGGAGGTTCCAGTGAGCTGCCGCTGCAAGTGTTGTGGCCGTCGGTTCGAGCGGCGTCCTCAAAATCCTGATCAAGAATACTGCTCCCGAAGAGCTTGCCAGAATAAACGCCGTCAGCGGTGGCGCCGTGCCCGAATAATCAGCGATCCGACTTACCGTGACAATAAGCGCGACAGCCAGAAGCGATGGACGGAAAAGCGTCCGGACTACTGGCGCCAATATCGTGAGCACCACCCGGAGTACGTTGCCCGCAACAGGCGTCTTCAGCAGGGTCGTGACCGGCTCAAACGGGACCTTGAGGCCACGAGTCGCAGCGGGGCGGTTCTTGCTAAGAGGTACGCGTGCCCGGAAAAATCTGATGCAATCACAGTCTATTACGAGCTTAGGCCGGCACAACCGGACGATCTTGCAAAGAGGTACGCGTCAACTCGTATATTTCAATTGATTCCAATTGGTTGCAACAATTCCTTGGCTGATTCTTCATCTTGCAAAGAGATCACTCGTGGGACTTTGCCCGTTGGATCTGCTAGGGCTCGACCATGCAAGAGTCCATTGCCATAAGATCCGTTGAGATCGCACATCTGGATCTGGCCTACGCCTACACCCGCATCCGGCGCCAGCGGCCTATTGTCACTCTGGCCGACTCGCTGATGCGCTGCGGCCAGCTTCTGCCCATTGTCGTGATTGCCGGTAATCCGTCCGGCTTTGTGCTCATCGACGGCTATAAGCGCGTTGAGGCCGCCCGGCGCGCTGGGTTGGACACCCTCAAAGCCCTGATCTGGCCTGGGGATGCCTGTGAAGCGCTTTGCCGGCTTTTGGCCTCAAACGGTGCCAGGCCGTTGGACGTGTTCGAGCAGGCGGCTGTTTTACGTGAGTTGAAGACCACCCATCGGCTGACCCAGAACCAGATTGCTGCCAAAATGGGCCGGCATCCCAGTTGGGTCACCCGGCGTCTTGCACTTATCGACCAATTGCCAAAAGAGGCGGTTGACGCCGTGCGGGACGGATATCTGTCGAGTTGGAGCGCCAGCCGGGTGCTGGTGCCGTTGGCGCGCGCCAACGCCGGCCACGCCAGGCTGCTGGTCAAAGCACTTTCACAACAGCGGATGACCAGCCGGCAACTGGACCAGCTTTGGCAGCACTACCAAAAGGCCAATCGCCCAGCGCGGGAAAAGATGGTCACCGATCCGCTCCTGTTTTCCAAATCGTTGGCTGCCCGAAAGGCCGAACAAAAGGGCCAGTTGGGCCCCGAGGGTCGATGGCTGAACGACCTTCGCACCGCAGCCCTTATCCTCGGCCGACTGGAGAAAATGGTTGGCCAAGTGTTCTACCCCAATCAAGACACTTTTCAACAGGATCGCCTGGTAACACCCTTCAACGATATCCAGGACACCTTTCATCGCCTTAAGTGCACAATAAGGAGACTTTGCCATGAGAAACGCAACCGACCGTCAAACCGTGATCGCTTTGCACCAGGCCGGCCAGAGCATCCGGGGGATCAGCCGGCAGATCAAGATGTCCAGAAAGACCATTCGTCGCATCCTTGCCGGCCAGACCCCCGAACGGATCAGCCGGCCCAGCCGTTATGAACCGCTTGCGAAACTGGTCTGTCAGTTGTATCAGCAATTTGGCGGCAACTGCGTTATGATCCAAGCCGAGTTGGCCGATCAATACGGACAGCACATTCCCTATACCAGCCTCACCCGCATGGTCCGCTCCTTAGACCTGCGGCCGGGAAGAATCCGGCGCAGCGGGACCTATGCATACTCGCCCGGAAAAGAATCCCAGCACGACACCTCCCCGCACAGGGTGTCCATTGCCGGAAAGCGCCGTAAAGCCCAGTGTGCCTCCATGGTGCTGGCCAATTGTCGACTGCTCTTTTTCCAGTACTACCCGCGCTTTACCCGGTTCGAGGCCAAGGCCTTTCTTTCCACCGCCCTTGACTACTTCGACGGTGCATCAGAAACCTGTGTCATCGACAACACCAGCGTGCTGGTGGCCGCAGGCAGTGGACCGGATGCCATCATTGCCCCGGAGATCGAGGTCTTTGGGGCCATCTACGGCATGCGCTTTGTCCCACACGCCATCGGCCACGCCAACCGCAGCGCTCTGGTCGAGAGAAACTTCCACTACATCGAAAACAGTTTCTTGCCCGGAAAGGACTTTGACGACTGGCACTCCCTCAATGATGCTGCCCGAAACTGGTGCGATCAGGTCGCCAACAACACCATCAAACGTGCCCTTGGCATGACCGCCAGACAGGCTTATCAGAGCGAACGCTCTTTTTTGAAGCCGCTTCCGGCCGTCACCCCGCCGATTTACCAGGCCCTTACCCGCACGGTGGACCTATACGGCTATATCACCGTGGACACCAACCGATACAGCGTGCCCGAACGGCTGTGCGGAAAAATCGTCGAAATACAAAAGGGCCTTTATGATCTACGCATTTTCCACAACCACCGAAAGGTGGCCACCCATGCGCGCATCATCGACCAGCGTGACGCCAAAAGCACCCGGACCGGGCACCATCAGCCCATGGCCCGCAAGACCGCAAAACGATCCGCTCCGTTGATGCGTCAACTCACCGGCCACAGCCAAAACCTGGACGCATATGTCGCCGCCATCGTCGCCCGTTACCGTAGCGCTGCCACCCAAAAACTAAAACGCCTTTTGGCCATCAAACGAGATTATCCGAAAAGGCCCTTTGAAAAGGCAGTTGCACGCGCTGTTCAATATGGCGTCTTTGACCTCAATCGGCTGGAGAACATCGTTCTGTCCTGTGTCGCCGGAGACTTCTTCGGTTTTAATCCAAAGCGGGGGTAGTAATCTGGATGCTGAAGAGCCAATACCAGATTAGCTTTTTTTAACCAATCAGCGGAAATATTATCGTTTGTTTCCAATTAGATCTGCTGCAGCTTATGAGTTTGTCACCTTCAATGATTTTTCCTCACTTACAGCTATTGTACGCTATATTTAGGATTTCAATTGGATGCTGAACTGGATAATCGCACATCTGATTGAACTGAAGCCGGCAACTCAAACAATCGGTGACCAGGAATTCAGGGTCCAGACGCTTGATTTTAGTTATCAGCCGGCTACCCATCTTGATGGAGGCGGTATGAAAATCACGCTTGAAACCCATGATACCCGAAATACCACAACAATATTGAGAGCTTGGGAAGGAATCAACGTCAATATCGGGAATCAAAGCCAGCAAATCCAAATAGGGTGTTCCGATCTCCTGTTCCCTCAGGTGGCAGGGGGGGTAATAGACATGATGGCCGCGAATGGGTCCCAATTGAGTGGACAGTTCGCTATTGAGCTTTAAGTTCAGTAAATATTCACCAAGATCATAGGTGCTTTCGGCGACTGTGATCCGCTTTAGAGGATCTATAGTGGAAAAATATCCATCGTCGTTTAAAATTTTTCCATAGATGGATTGGCTGAGCATCCTAAATGGCAGATCTTTGACAGTTCCTTTCAAAGCATGTTTAACCTTGATTATCTCCCGAGTCATATGGTGCCCGCCGAAGTTGGCCTTCAATTCCGCTGGCAAATCAGAATCGATGCGGTTACCCATAAATGAGGTGGGCATCTTATTCGGCACCTTCATATGCCGTTCGTTTCCGCCCACAAGATCCTGGTATTCTTTTGAGTAATATGCACCCTCCAGGAGGGCGTTCTTCAACATATAGCCACACGTGGGGCAAGAACAGACGATATCATAGCCTTCAGCCACAGTCTCGGCCAGGCGAGATACTGTTCGGTCTGCAAACTTTAGTGTTAGTCCACGGTCACCTTCCAGCATACTTGGCATACCGCAGCACTTCTGCTCGGGATAATAGACCTGGATATGATTCCGGTTAAGGATATCTATGGCTGCTTTTGGCACATCTGGGAATAGATAGCGTGCAGTGCAGCCGGCAAAATAGACAACCTTGCGCCCATCTTCCAACGGGAGCTTTTTGCCCAGTTCCCTGCGTCTTGCCCACGTTGGAAAACTCTTCCCAGGAAACAACGGTAATTTTCGTTTGGAATTTATTCCGATAAGCTTCTTGATTAACTTGCCGGTAAACTTACCTTGGAGGATCCGATTGGAGAGCTGAGGGAGTGCGCCGCACATTTTCCCAACCAGTTCAACATCTTCGAGTGTTCGGATGCAGGGTTCCAGTCCGTCTCGGTCTATGAAAAGAGTTTTGGCGGTGATAATGTCTTCACGGATATTGGGACATGGGCACAATGCGCAGTAGTTGCATAGATCTGCCAGATGCCGCAGTTCTTTAGGCGTAATTTGTTTGCCTGTTTCCTGCTCCCGATCCCACAGATTGTATATTTTTGGGAAGAACAGACAACTGGTGTCCATAATGTACCGGCAGCAATCACAATCGGTACATGCATCAACAATCTGCCTCATTAAGCGTTCCGCAGAGTCCAACTTACATCCCCATTGATGCTAACCGTATTTTACTCGACAAACCAAATACGAAATAGTGATTACCTGGACTAATGTGGGAAGCCATTTATTTCGATAAGGTTGCTGTTTCTCTGATGATGTGTAGCAAGTCTTCACAGGGGGTAGGTTTGTTGACTACCCGATTCACGTAGGCCTCCTTCAGTTTTACCGCATCAAGCTGTTTGTCCAAGCCCGTGTAAAGCAGAAATGGTATTTTGGCGATCTCCTTGCGCAGACAGTAGTCTCCAATCCATTTGCCGACTTCCAGACCATTCATATCGTCCATACCCAGGTCGCATAGGATCACATCAAAATGGTCTGATTCCACAGCTATTAAACCTTCCTTGGCTGTTTTTGCCGTGGTAATATCGATCTCGGAATCCTCAAAATACATCTTTATCGACCTAAGAATATTTATTTCATCGTCGATCAGGAGGAACTTCACCGGAGGATGCTTTGCGGTGATGTCACCCCGCCTGGGTTTCATTATCTCAATAGGTTGGGATTTGGGAAATCTAATTATAAACTCGGTGCCTTGCCCCGGAACACTATTGACCTGAATATCTCCATGATGTTTTTTAACGATACCATAACATGATGATAGGCCCAGACCGCTGCTCTGAGTGCCCTTGGTAGTGAAAAAGGGTTCAAATATACGTTGAAAGTGCTCTTGAAGGATGCCCTGACCGGTATCCGCGATTCTCAGAAAAATGTCATCATCCAGGGAATAAGTTGAGAGGTCCAGTACTCCGCCCTGAGGCATGGCTTCGAGGGCATTTTTGATCAAGTTGACTAAAACTTCATAGATTTCTGATGACTGACCGGTTATGTAGCACTCACCCTTTTTGATAAAGTTGAGACGATATTTACGGGGCGAAGAAGGTGGCTTCCATAGTGGCTGAGTCAACTCAACAGCCTCAGCGGCAAGGGCTTCTAAATTAAAAACCGATCCTTCTTCCATGCCCGCGGGAGGCGCTAAAGTGAAATCCTTAATACGCCGCACCACATCTGCCCCTCTTTGCGAAGCATTGATAATATTTTGAATTGCCTCTTGGCAGTCTCGGATCCTACCGGACTCGAGTTTGTTTCTGGCGGCCTCTGCGCCTGCCATAATCATTTGAAGGAGGTTATTAAAGTTATGGGCCACACCGCTGGCCATCTCTCCTACGGCCGATAGCCGTTCTGTCTTGATTAGAGTTTCCTGGAGTTTTTTTCTCTCGCTCATATCCCGAGCAACGCTCAAAAATGCAGTTTTGTTGCGATATGAAATGATCCGCCCTTGAAAATCGAAGGGAATCGTTAGGCCTTGGCGGCTGATCATGCTAAGTTCAAATTGGTAAGATCGACCTTTGCTCATTTGCCGGCTCATATCTTCTAGAACACTGTAGTATTCCGGGCTACTCAAATCCCGCAGCGCCATCTCAAGGAACTTGTTTCTAGAATATCCCAAACAATGACACGCTACGTCATTTACTTCCAGGAATTTTCCAAGGTTATCATTGATAAACACAGCGTCACTCACACTTTCGAAAAGCTCCTTGTACCGGGATAGGGCATCGATCTGCTTGCGCTCGGTAATATCCCGGATGAGGGCGACAAAACATTCTTTGCCCTCATACTCCATGGTTGTTCCGGTCACCTCGGCGTCTACGATAGTGCCGTCCTTTTTCTGAAACCGACGCTCCTGAATGTAGACCAATCCCTCTTGCACGGCTTTTTGGATATTTCTGTGGACATTGGCTGCACCGGGCTCAAGTATTTCGTCCAGGCGCATGGTAATAAGTTCTTCCCGGGAATATTCTAACCATTTTTGAATAAAGGGATTGCAGTCCAATATCCGGCGAGTGTCGATGTCAATGATGTAAATGGCCTCGGGCGCATTCTCGAAAATTGCTCTGAAATTTGCCTCTGAAATTTGGATTTTTTTTAAGGTCTGATCGTATTCCGCACCAGCCTCTTTGAGGAGGTTCGTGAGAATGTCTGCTTTTCGTTCGGAAATATCCAACAGTTCCTGTAATTCTGTTACTTGCTTCGACAGTGCTGTCACCTTGTCCATGATCAAACCCCGATTACCGATAGTGTTGCCGTCTCGTTATGCAGCAAGCTCGGTCCGTTGCGCCTGACGCGGCAATATTCACCATAGGTGTAAAACCCAATGCACGGAACACTAATGTCAAATTGAGTGCGAACCTTCTCAAACTCCTCTTTGGTGCGCAATCCCAGAAGGATTTTACGGGCCATACATGAGTAGAAAAAAACCATGACAGGTTTTGGTTCTGGTCCTAAATCTTCAAGAGCCTGGCGGGCAGCCTGCACTGTGGCATCCAAAAGGGATGAGCGGTCTCCACAAGTAAAATAGACCATGGCGCCTTCAGGAAGTTCTCCGGCAAAATGGATGGCTCTTTCCTGTCTATTTACGGACATGGTGGCACGCAATAACAATTGGTCGTCACCTTTGTGATCTTCAAGCTGGGTAATGAGCCCCAAGGGATATTCTACACCCACGGCTGGAAGCTTTTCTGCGTGTTTGCCCAGAAACCGTTCATAAACATTCAGTGCTGATTCATCATTCAATTCATAGAGAATATTGTCTTTGGCGCGGGTTACTCTTTTAGGTAGGCCAATGGGCGACCATCCACTCCGTACGCCGGTACCGAGTTTAAAGTCTCCACAAAAACCGATGGCAACGGCTGCATCGGATAGCACTTGGTCGCCTATAAATTGCCAGGTTTTCCGAAATTTACCACCATCCCCAGATGTTCCTCCCGAAACTGGAGTGATCCTGGCGAAAGCAGACGCCATTCCCCTTAAAATAGCGCTTCCGTTTCCTGTAATCCCGTCGGAAAATAGTTGTACATAACGAACCTTATCAGAGAAAACCGCTGCCAAATCTCTGCCTGCTGATTCACTGTTCCGACTGATTTCAAAGGCCGAAACCACTTCAAAGCGGATCTGATCCGAGGTAACACCGCCCAAAACGGCGGAACCGGTATTAAAGCCGTCAGTAGAAATCTCGCCGGCGGTGGTACAACCGATTAGGATCCGTTTACCTGTTGCCTCGTAAACACCTTTAACCAATGCGTTCAAATTATCTTCGGGCGAACAAAATAACCAGCATGCATCCGGCAGTACGCCCAATTTTTCGACAAGGCGCTCTCCTAATTGTTTTCCCGCGTTCCGAGAAAATGGTTCTTTCAGTTGAACAGTTTCAGCTTTAATCATAGGATTATCACCACCGCCGATCTGGGATAACGTCAAGGATGACTTTCTCACGCGGACCTGAATTCAAACCAGTCAAGGCTCACAAGAAACTTGTATAAAGTACCGAGCCTCGGGCACGACCCAAATCGGATCGCCAATTTGTTCCAGGCTAAGGCCATCCTTTTCAACCCTCTTGAAAATGGCCCCTTCATCCCCTTGGTGGGTTTGTAGTAGGTCGAATAGAGCAAGGCCGCTAACCCAAAAGCCCCGTTCCAGTATAAGCGGCCCCATTTCCTTGAGGAGCAGATTAAATAATTTCAAGGTAATGCTGCCTTCATGGCAGGTTCCGGTCTCATTTTCATCACTTTTATGGGTGATGGTACCTCTGAAGGAGGCCAGGCAGCCGGCTTTTCTGAATGTTGCCCCCACCAATCCGGGCATGGCCGCGGAAAGCGCCAAGGTGGCACCCTCATTAACTATGGCTGTTTTGACTTCATCTACGGGCTTTCCGTTCAGGAAAATCGTGTTAATGCGATCCGAGAGGTAATCGGGCATTAAGCCGAACTGATCACACAATAGGCTCTGTATGCTGCAACCTACTTTGGCTTTGACTTGAACCCCCTGCTGCAGCAGGGGGAAAAAAAGGAAGGTCCTATCCTGCTTGAGGATAAACTTGAGCTGTGCTGATTTTTCATCCGTCACTTGGGTTGCCTTTGGTTGTCACCGGGTCTGTATCGTTTGATTTTGCTGGTGGTTTGGGTTGTCGTAAAAGTGAAAGACGGAGAGTTTCCTTCGGAAACTCTCCGTCATTTTTGTTACACATGGTGATAGGACCGCCCCAAGGTTGGCTTACCAGTTGAAAACCTCGTCAAGTTCCTCATCTTTGACTCCAAAGGTAATATTGTGCGGCGGCAGCTTTTCGTTTTGGAAGTAGGCCGGCAGGCGGTCGTGCTCCGCGGTAAGGCCTGCTTTGGCATTGAATTCTCGTTCGGTTTTCAGTATTTTTTTGCCCAACTCGGTCACATCATCGGCCGTCAGACTCAATCCGTAAAATGAATTCAATAAATCGATGAGCGACTGAAAGGTCTCGGGTTGATCCAGCACGGCAAAGGCAATGAACAGGCACATGCCTGTGGAATCGATGGCCGCTGTGGCGATTTGAAGATTCCTGGATAATTCGATCTGTCCTTCGGGTTTCAGCGGATCCACACTGCCGCCAACCCCCAGGATATTGGTGGCCACGGCATATCCTGCGGTATGATCCGCGCCCATGGTGCTGGTGGCATAGGTCACACCGATGCCTTGAACTGTTCGCGGATCATAGGCCGGCATGGCCTGGCCCTTGACCACGGGAACCCGTTCAACACCAAAGACCCTCCCGGTCACTGCCGCACCATTTCCTAAAATGCGACCCAAGGGAGTGCCTTTACCGACTTCACTAAGCAGGTTGATGGCCCCCTCGGCATCGCCGAATTGGGCCAATCCCGCCTCCATGGCCACTGCGATGGTTGCCCCCATTTCGATGGTGTCGAGTCCGAAATCATCGTCCATGCGGTCCATCTGGGCAATGGCATCCAGGTCGTCGATACCGCAGTTGCCGCCATGCGCCCAAACCGTTTCATATTCCGGCTGTTTGGTGAGAAAGCGGCCGTTTTTATCGTAGAAGGTGCCAGAGCAGCGGATGACACATCCCCGGTGGCATCCATGGGTGGCAGATCCTTCGCCGCCCCTTTTGTTTTCCAGTTCCGCCTGGGTCTCCCCACTTATCTTGCCTGCGCCTTCAAACTGGCCCGAGCTGAAATTGCGGGTGGGATATCCACCGGCTTCGCTCAACACATTGGTGAGTACATTGGTGCCGTAGGCCGGGAGCCCTTCACCGGTTACCGGGTGTTTCCTGAGACCGGCTACAAACGCCTTATTGGCGGCTTTAAATTTGTCCGGTTCAGCAGGTTGGCGCATCTTCATTCCCGTATCGTCCAGAACGATGGCCTTGACGCCTTTGGAGCCCATGACGGCACCCACCCCCCCCCGGCCGGCATGGCGGGTAGGGCGCTGTTCCATATCGGTAAAGGCAATGGACGCGGCCCCCAGTTTCATCTCACCTGCCAGACCAATGGAGATGCAGGCTACTTTTTCCCCGTAAGCAGCGCGCAATTTATCGACCAGATCATAATTTCCAAGCATCTTTAAACTATTGTCCGCTTCGATCTTGGCGCCGTCCTTGCTAATGAAAACTTTATATAGGGTGTCGTCTTGAGGTTTGCCTTCAAGGACAATGGCTGCATATCCTAATCGCGCCAGCACCTGAGCACCCTGGCCGCCCGAATTGGCTTCCTTGATGCCACCGGTGAGGGGGCTTTTGCAGCCCACAGAAATGCGACCCGACATGGATGCAGTGGTCCCGCTCAGCAGCCCCGGCGCAATGACCAGTTTGTTATCCGCACCTAAAGGATGGCAGGCAGGGGGCACCTCGCTGCCGATGATCATGGATGTTAACGCCCGGCCTCCGATGCCGGCATAGTCGCCCAAGGAAGTTTCAGAAATACTCGGGCCGCCGTCGGCCCCCATATTGATTCTTAAAATTTTGTCCATAACGATCTTACCTCCTTTTTGGTTAGAACGTCGCTGTCTCGTTCCTTGTTCTGAAGTCGATTCAATGCCGTTGAGACGATGATCATTAACTGTTTCACGCTTTTATCTTATTTTAACTGATGGGCAGCCTCAGAGCGCACATCGTCCAACACTTGTTTTAAAGGTATCTTTTTTTGCAATGCGATTTTTTTGCAATCCTCATACTCCGGGGTCAGGTTGATGATATGGTCATTGGTTTGTGCTAGTTTGATATTAATGGGGCCATGTATGGTATCAATTTGGCGGATTTTTCTCGGGGCCATGATACGATTTTCCACCCGCCAACGCAATCCGATGGTGGTGGTCTCTTTCATGAGGATATCGGCAAATCTACCCACCGTATCCGGCTTGCAGATCACCGACAACAGGGTACCAGGACGATTTTTCTTCATCTGTACCGGCGTGAGGAAGACATCTAGAGCGCCCTCGTTTAGCAGCAACCCCATCAGATAATCGTACATCTGGGGATTCATGTCGTCAATGTTGGTTTCCATGAGCACGGTTTGCTCAAGGTCGTAATCTCTGGTTTCATTCTCGGCATCCCCAATGGCAACCCGCAACAGGTTGGGAATGCCCAGGTCTGCGGTGCCGGCACCGTAACCGATGTGGGTCACACTCATGGCCGGAAGGGGACCGAAGCCGGCAGCCAGGGTGGTGAGAATGGCCGCGCCGGTGGGGGTGAGTAGCTCGCCCTGAACACCGGTGGAATAGACAGGTTTGTCCTTAATCAGTTCTGCCGTGGCCGGGGCCGGTACAGGCAGGGTTCCGTGGGCGCATTCAATGGTCCCGCTGCCCACGTGCAAGGGTGAACAATATATTTTTTCGATGCCCAGGGCTGTTAATCCAATGACGGTGCCCACCACATCGATGATGGCGTCCATGGCGCCCACTTCGTGGAAATGAACCGCTTCAATGCTTGAGCGGTGGACTTTGGCTTCGGCTTGGGCCAGGCGGGTAAAGATGTTTGTGGCCTTCTGTTTGGAGGATGGATCCAGATCGCTGTCGGCGATAATCTTCTTGATATGGGAGAGATGGCGGTGATGATGGTCATGGTGATCCTGGTGGATGATCACATGGGCCTGACAACCGCCGATCCCTTTTTTGAGGACCTTCTCGACATATATCTCATAGTGGGAGAGTTGGAGTTTGGCGATCTCCGAACGGAGGTCTTCAATGGTCAAGCCGGCATCCAGAAGCGCGCCGAGAATCATATCTCCGCTGGCGCCGGCGTAACAGTCAAAATAGGCGATTTTCAAAGGGTCCTCCAAATATAGCTTCTATTTGGCATTTCCTCTATCACGGCTAGCAGCTTTAGCCGGACAGCGAAGCGATTTATATAGCTTCAGGGGAATGCCTCAGGATGCCTTGAACAGCGATATTTTGGGATCCGTCCGGTTTTTCTTTTCTTCAGGCGAATCATTGGAATAGGTGCCATGATCGCGCTGCTCTCCGTGGCTCACACCGAGCTTGTTGATCAGACTGGCTTGGTAGCCTGCCCCAAATCCATTGTCGATGTTGACCACCGACACGCCGGAGGCGCAACTGTTGAGCATGCAAAGCAGGGCCGCCACTCCTCCGAAGCTGGCGCCGTAGCCGACGCTGGTGGGCACGCCGATTACCGGGCAGGAAACTAGACCGCCTACCACGCTGGTCAGAGCTCCCTCCATTCCGGCCACAACGACAGCGACATGGGCTTGAAATAGGTCCTCTCGAACATTGAGGATGCGGTGAATACCTGCCACACCCGCGTCATAAATGCGATTGACCCGGTTGCCCAAGGTCTCGGCGGTGACCGCCGCCTCTTCGGCCACGGGGATGTCCGAGGTGCCGGCGGTGACCACGGCGATATTGCCCACCTGGTCGATATTTCTGGGGTTGATGACCACGATATTCGCATCGGGGTGGTAACGGCAGTCAGGAGTCACCTCGCGGATGCCGTCATACACCTCCCGGCCGGCCCGGGTGGCCAGGATGTTGTCGTGGTGACGGGCCAAACGTTGCACGATTCCTTGGGTCTGGGTGATGGTTTTGCCTTCACAATAGATCACCTCGGCAACCCCTGTGCGCACGCAACGGTGATTGTCGATGCGCGCATAGCCGAGATTTTCATATGGCAGTTTCTTTAACTGGCGCATGGCCGCTTCTAGATCCATCTGACCGGATTGAACCTGCATGAGTAAATCCATTAGGTGCTGGCTATCCATGGGCTGCTCCATCTAATGTGATATTATCTTCTAGATCACCTTCGGCTTCAATTCCCCGGTTCAAGCTGCCGGTGCGGCCTAATGCAACCGATGTTTGGGGCATTTTATTCATCAGATAGTCGCTATGGCCGGGCTTTTTACCCGCACGCAATTTTCAAGACAGCCAGGATCGGCGACGCCCAGCTTACGCTGGGTGTGATAGGCGATGGCAGGACATCCACCATGGCACAAATCAAACCGATGGCAGGATTCACAGGATTTGATTTCCAGATCGCGAAACGAATTAAAAACTGGAGAAAAGCGCCAGATTTGGGCAAATTTTTGCACCGGCAGCGTGCCTGCCCGGAAGTCATCTTCCTGTAGAAACGCACAGGGATAGACATCGCCCTCTGGCGAGATACAGCAGGTCAACTTGGAGGCTCCGCACATATTCAGCCCCAATGAGCGCCTCTCTTCGGTCGAAACGGAAAAAAAAGAGTCGCCTGTCGATACCCCTAAATGGGTCCCCAGCCAATCGGAGAAGAGAAGCATTTGATCTGCAGATACATTGAGCCGGGACCAGGATTCCTTACCCCTGCCGGACGGTCTGAAACGGGATACTCTCAATTTGGCGCCATAAGCGGCCGCCAGCGAATTCAACAAATCCAGTTCAGGAAAGCTCAACCGGGTCAGTACCGTATTGATGCTGACCTCGATGTCCCGCTCCCTGAGGCACTCCAGAGCATGCACGACCTTCTCGAAACTACCCTGGCCCCGGATAGGATCATTGGATTCAGGAGTGGCACCGTCCAAGCTGACCTGGATGTACACAAGACGGTGGTCGAGGCGGCGTGCAATCTCCCGGTCGATCAACGTCCCGTTGGTACTGATGCAGGTGACCATGCCCTTGCGGTGAGCATAGTCCATAAGATCCAGAAAATCGGGCCGCATGAAGGGCTCGCCGCCGCCGATGTTAAACTGGAAGACCTTCATGGCAGCCAGGTCGTCTATGATGCGGCGGCAGGCCTCGGTATCCAATTCCGATTTCCCCTTCTCCCCGGAATCGGACAGACAGTGTATACAGCCAAGATTGCAGGCGTAGGTGACTTCCCAGGTGACATTGACGGGCGCCGAGAGGCCCATTTCAACATACTGATTGCCCATGAATGAGCCCCTTGCTTTCCAGTTTATCCAGCACCTGCGCCAATTGCTCGTGGACAACTTTTCGCGGCCAAGAATTTTCCGAACATAAGCTGTCCGCCAGCTCTGCCACCCGCTGCCGACCCTCGAAGAAAGTATCGTTGATCATCCGTTTGGATGGCACAAAGTAAAGCCTGGGTCCCCGGTAATCGTAAAACAAAAGCCCAAAGATCTCGTTGCGAACTTGAACCCCCTCCGCCAGCTGATATGTTGAATTGGAATCCATTTACCCTCAGCATAATTGAATCAGTAAATTCCGCAAATACCGTCTATGGCCAACTCTTCGATGGTGATCTCCTCGAGAATCGGAGAGGTCCAGGTTTGCTCCTGGGCATCCTCGGTATCCTTGCCTGGCGTCATGATCTCTTGGGTATCTTTTTCTTTCATTTGCATCATCCATTTCTCCTATATTTAAAATCAATCTCCACCGGGTCCATTCAAACTCGGCTGACCTTTAAGGTGCCTGGGCTGTCCAGCCCTGATCGACGGTAATCATGTTGCCGGTGATATTGGCCGAGGCATCACTGCACAGCCACAATACGGCCCTGCCGATATCCTCGGGCGTGAGTTCCTGCTCTTTGAGCATGTGTCCGGCAAAAAAGGTCTCTTTGCCCTCCTCCTCGTCCATGCCGAAGCTTTCCGCAATACCTTTCATCATGGGGGTCCAGACAGTACCCGGACACACCACGTTGGCGTTGATATTGTGATCGGCCACCTCCATGGCAATGGATTTGTTCAGTCCGATGATGCCGTGTTTCGCGGCACAGTAGTGGCCCCCCATGCCGAACCCGCGCTGCCCGCCCACGGAAGAGATACTGACTACCTTCCCACTATGCTGGCTTATCATATGGGGAAGCACATAATGGCAGCAAAGGTACATGCCCTTCAAGTGGGTATCAATGACTTCATCCCATACATTTTCCTCCATTTCCGCGATAGCCACCATGGAAGTATTGCCGGCATTATTGACCAGAATGTCGATCTTGCCGAAAGCTTCTATTACCCGATTCACCATGGCGGAAACATCCGCGGCCTTGCGCACGTCACATTTGATACCTTCGGCCTTACGACCCATCGCACGGATGGTCTCCACCGCTTCGGCCATGATTTCGGGGGTGGATAGTGGATACGGCAAGGTTTCCATATCTTTACAAATGTCGGCAATGGCAATATCCGCCCCATCTTCGGCTAAACATTTGGCGATCGCCAAGCCATTGCCCCGCGCTCCGCCGGTGACAATCGCAACCTTTCCATCTAGGTTCATACATCCGCTCCTTTCTCCATCAGAATGCGATTTACCCCTCGATCCAGACCCGCTCCCATGGGGGATCCCGGAGAGGGATCAGAGGGCCCGGGCCAATTCTTGCAAATCGAATTGTTCGCCGATTTGCTGAAGGCTGAAGTTAATCTCCTGCAGGTCGTCTTTCAGGGAATCGAGTCCATACTCCATGATTTGATAATCGAGTTGCCCGTCGAGGCTGTAAACCAGGTGGAGGATGTTTAACAGCTGCACATATTCCGGGCGATTCAGCAGGCTCGGCATGTACTTGGCCACCAGGTCAGCGGGTGCGATCTCCTGAAGGCCCCAGCGCAGGGTCTCTTCGTCCACCTTTTGAATGATCACCCCTCTGAGCAGCACGCTGGCCCGAACTCCCATGCGCGTGATGTCTTTCACCATGGTCCGATCCGCTTGATCCAACTCCATAACCATCTCCTTAGGTCATGCGAACCTTCATGGTTTTGACATGCTTGATGGTTTTATCGAGCATATCCGCAAGGCCGCCGATCAGGGATTCAGCTTCTGCCGAGTCCTGGGTGGCAGCCAGCTGATCCTTCATGCCCTCCACCCTTTCCGCAGCCTTTTGCATCTCTTCATTCCCCTTTTGGGTTTTAAAGAACAGTTTGGTGGCCAGGGGTTCCAGCTGATCGGCCAGCCCGGTCAGCTTTGCTTTTAGTTCATCCAGGGATGTTTTCTCGGCTATTTCCCTGAAGTTTTGGCACATTTCCCTGACATAGTGGGTTCCCATTTTTTGTTCGCTCAATGTTCTCTCTCCTTTTGACTAAAATGACGTATGATGACGAATCAGCGATCATACCAATTCGATGATTCCCGAGTTCATTCCCGGCTGCATCCTCAGGCCCATCATCAATGATGATGCCCATGACCCGCGGGATCATGGTGATGGTGGTGAGCATGATGGCATCCAGAGCCGGGGCAGGGTTGACTTTGTTCTTCAGGGGGTGCTTCCGCCACCTCTTTCGGTGGAAGCTGGCTTACCAGGGTTTGGGATATTTTGACAAAGGATTTTGCGGTGAGGCTTTCCTGATGGAGGTTCACCACCGGCACCCCGCTATCTGCAGCTTCTGAAAATAGTGGATCGATGGGAATGGACCCCAGAAAAGGGATCTCCATCATCTTGGCCAGCTGTTTCCCCTTATCCCTTCCAAAAAGATAGACTATATCCCCGCATTCACAGGTGTAGGAACTCATATTTTCAATCAGCCCAAGTACCTTGGCACCCAAAGTCAGTGACGCGTTAATTGCTTTGGAACAAACCAGGGTGGAAACTTCCTGGGGCGTCGTTACGATAATCACTCCGTCCAAATCCGGTATCGACTTGAGAATGGCGATGGGCTCATCCCCGGTGCCCGGGGGGAGATCCACTAAGAGAAAGTCGAGTCCGCCCCATTTCGCAGCGGACAGCAACTGGCGGATGGTTCGGCTCTTGGCCTGTCCACGCCACATAACCGGCGTCATGTCTCCAGGCCAAAAGAGCGCGACAGAGAGCGCTTTGATTCCCGATTGGGTAACCACCGGGTTCAGCCAGAAAGCGCCATCGAGTTTGGCCTCCTGCTTGATTCCCAACATTTTAGGGATGCTCGGTCCATGGAGATCCGCATCAAAAATGCCGACTCGCTGACCGGCGTTTTGTAAGGCGGCCCCCAAATTCACTGTGGCTGCGGTTTTTCCTACGCCGCCCTTGCCGGATAGGATGGCAATTTTGTATTTTACATATTTTAGTGCGTCGGCAATCGATCCTTTCGCTTGTAATTGATGTTGTTGGCGCTCAACAAATTCTTTCCGGTCCTGATCCATGCATCCTCCCCATTTGTTAAACCTATGACAATTTATTCGGATCGCTGCCACGCTTTCCCAAATGCAGCCGTTCGGCCTGTTCAATGACCTCCTCAAATGCCGTTTCTGCAACCCTGATTGCGTCGTGTACATTCTCTCTAATCAGGTTAAATGTTGCGTTGTCTAATGCCACCGGATCTTGAGATGCCATAAAACCGAGATTTGCCAGCAGAGGCTGATCGCTGAAAGGGTAATACTCCGGTTGAGGCGTAATATCCCACAAAAAATTGATATAAAAAATCCTTCCCTCCATGGCATTTTTAACCGCGCAGTGGCTTTCCAGCGCCCGGCTGCGAAATGCCTTGAGATCTTTAGGCGAAGTTCGTTGCCCGTTGAAGGGATAGGGATTCACGCCATCCAATACCCGGGTACGGGCTCTGGCGGACAGGCAATCGAAGCCACCATTAAAAAGGGCACCGCTTATGCCGAATATGGGATTCAGGGTTACATGAGAGACAACCCACACGGCGTCGCTGCGGCAGATTGCCGTGCCCACTTCCACCCCCCCCAGTTCGGAATCTGTTCCGCAGGGATACAGGTCGCCTTCATCTCCGCTAAAGCCGCCGTTAATGACAAAATGGCCGCCTAGAGTCTCACTTGAGTAACCCGTTCGGCTGGCAACCTCTAAAAAGGCGTTGCCCCCGGCGCGCTTCCAATAGTCCACCAAGCGCTGACCATCGCATACGATGGGCCGTTTACTAGTCGCTTGCAATGCTATTTCGGACAGGGGGCGGATAAATCGGGGACGCAATCCGTATTCGTAGCCTTCTTCCGCGGTATTCACTTTTAAGGCAACGCGCATACCCTCGGACAGCGAATGGGCCGCGTCAGCTGCATCGGTCAATCGGCGAAGTTTATGTGTCACCGAATTATCAAATGACATACGCTGACTGTCGACCCAGACCACATCACTCATTGCCAATACCTTTTCCGGCGGTTCACGGCTGCAGGTGACCGGGAGGCTTTTAGGGCCTCCCGGTAGAATTCAGGGCTTATTCAGGTGTTTCACCTTTGAAGGGGTCATACTTTTTCCATTCGTTGAACGCCCACTCCTTGTTGTAGTCGATGCGCCTGAAAGGCATAACCTCCGTAGCCAGATCATGCCTGTGGAACGTATCCCTCAGACGAACGGTTGTTGGTTTTTTGCTGTCCCCGCGAATCTGCCATTTGGCTGCATTTTCAGGGTTCAACACCGGCTCATAGTTGACCAGTTTGTATTTCTGGGTTCCCAAACCGATCTTCTCACCGGCCGCCATGGTAATGCGCGGACTGAACCCGTTGATATAGCGGAACTTGTCCTCGCCGGGCTTCAGGCCTTTTTCATCAGCAACGGAACCCGGGCTGATGGGGGCGCTATCAATGGCATCCAGGGTAGCCATTTCACAGGCAATCAAGTCTTTACTGGCAAACAGACCCACATCCGGACATACCGCCAATCCCGCCCATGGAAAACAGTCGCATTCCGGAACCACATCGATGGCGCAATTGATGTAGCCCACCTTACCCCGTTCAAAGCATTTCAGGGCACCCAAGGCCGCATCGGCGTGGGCGATCATGGCATTGGGGAAGTAATTTTCCTCAAAGGTGATGCCGGTCATGCCGGAGAATATGCAGGTCACCTGGCAGGAGTAACAAAGCCGGCATCGTTCCGGGTACCACTTCTTGCCGTGCTCGGTAACCTTGTGTGCATTTCTGGGACACGAGTCGTCGCACATCTGGTGAAACTTGCAGGCTTTACCCGGGCATTGGTCGGTGAATTTCGGCCAGCCGATGGCGTCATGGGGATCGCCCCAGTGGGCTAAATGGGTGATGTACTTTCCGCGCTTGGACTGACAGCCGATGCCGAGCTGTTTCAGGATCCCGCCGTACATGGTAATGGAATGCCCCCGGGCATGGGCCAAGACGATCATGGCATCTGCCTCAGCGATGGCCCGACCGATATAGGTTTCTTTGATGATCAGCCCTTCGGGGAGATCGATCCGGTAGTCATCCTCCCCGGCATACCCGTCCGCGATCAGCACGGGACAGCCGAAGGTGGCGTCGGTGTAGCCGTGGCGGATGGCCCCTTCCAGCTGATATTGGGAAATGGCCATGCTGTTGTGGGTATGATAGGAAAGCGTCGTGTCGTTGACCACGTAGGGATGGCCGCCACAGGCCTTGACCTCCTCAACAATAGCCGCAATATACTCCGGCCGCAGAATGGCCGTCCGGTTATACTCGCCATAATGGATCTTGATGGCGACTTCATCCCCCTTGTTAAAGCATTCATTGAGTTTTGCTTCGTAAAAGAGATCTTTGGCTTTACAAATCATGGACTCGGTCCAGTTGGTGGCATTGGCCTCCGAAAACCAGACTTTGGCGGCTCCCTTTTTGGTAAAGGGTCCCCATTTTTCCTTCGGAGGATTCCAGCTTTTCGTCTGATACGTTTCGCGACCCCCAATGACCGGGCCCTTCATGTCGGTCCATTTGGTCGGTTCGCACTTGTAGTCTGTCATTGATGCGTCCTCCTCGTTGTTTGGCTGTTAACGGTTGTTGCGTCGTCCCACAAGCTGCCTTCCGAATTGCCGACAATCCTGAATTCTGCTGACATATCACCCCCCCTCTGTTCGGTATGATAAATGGTGGGCACAGGGCGCAGACCGTACCCAGGGGGAGAATAGCAAATACCGTACCGCGAATATTGCAATGGCCCCTGAAACGGACCGGCGCGGAAGGGTAATACTCATATTTGAATTATATTTCAGCGGCTTAGATTCACGACTGTCACGGACCGGACCTTTACGCAAAGCAACCGCGACACGAGCTTGTCAGGGGCATTGAGGCCACCGAGCCCTTAGGCGGGACAGATCGTTAGGCATAACTATTTGGAATTAATCGTTTAAATACAGGTGGAGCGGGTGGGGCCAAAAGGGACACCCCGCCACAGGAGCCCGCCAATAGAAGCGGATCCTGTCGGATAGCCCGGAAGGATAGATGATCGCCATTTCAGGATAAGATCTTGAATTTATGAATTTTTTTATAGAGGGTTTTACGATTGATTCCCAGGACCTCAGCGGCTCTGGACTGATTGCCGCCGGTTTCCGCCAATACGGCGATAATGTGGTTCTTTTCCATTTCCTCAAGGGTTTTGGGTTGCCGAGAGGGCAATTTCGGATTTGCCGCCACATGGCCGGGCAGGTCATGGGGGGTGATGATATCACCGTCGCTAAATATCAGCGCCTTGGTGATCACCGATTTAAGCTCGCGGACATTACCGGGCCAGTCATAACGAATCAGAATATCCAGGGCATCCGCTGACATTTCCCTGGGACTGCCCTTACCGGCGTATAAGGCAATCAGATAGGCGGCTAGCAGGGGAATGTCTTCAGGGCGCTGCCGCAGGGGGGGGACGGTCAGAGATACAAAATTCATCCGGTAAAATAGATCCTTGCGCAACTGGCCGGTTTGGACGGCGTCATGCAAATTCACGTTGGTGGCCAGGATAATGCGGGCATCCACTTCAGTTTCTTCGGTTTCTCCGATCCGCCGAAACCGCCCGGTTTCGACAAAACGAAGAAATTTTTTCTGCAGATCGAGGTCGATGTTTCCGATCTCATCCAGGAACAGGGTGCCGCCATCGCTTTTTTCCACCAGCCCGATTTTAGTTTCCCCGGCCCCTGAAAATGCTCCTTTTCGATGACCGTAAAGTTCGCTATCTGCAAGGTTCTGATTGAGTACGCCGCAGTCAAGCACAACAAAAGGGGCCTTGCTGCGGGCACCGCTGTGGTGGATCTGACGGGCTAAAACATCTTTTCCGACTCCGGTTTCACCTTCAATCAAGACCGTGACATCGGTGGGCGCGACTTTATTCAGGGCAGCATATATTTTAGCCATGGCTGGACTCGGACATCGGATTGCCGCCCCATCGCCCCCGCACACCCGGTTTGCCCGTGCCCGGCGATCCGGCCTGCAGACCTGCCGGTCCTGCATGATCTGCCTGGCCAGAGTGAACAACTCATCGAGTTTGAAGGGTTTGGTGACATAGTCTCGAGCGCCGAGCTTCATCGCGCTGACTGCGGATTCGATTTCACCATGGCCGGTGATCATGATGACTTCCGTGGCGGATGATTTTTGCTTTAGCCTTCTGAGCGCCTCAAGACCGTCCATTTTAGGAAGCTTCAGGTCCAGAAAAACCATATCGAAACTATCGTTTTCAAACTGTCTGAGTCCTTCTTCACCGCTTTCGGCGGTTACCACATCAAAGCCTTCCAGGGCAAATTCGCTCTGAATCAGATGACGGATGTATTTTTCATCATCAATGGTCAGAATTCTGCCCTGCGCCATGAATGAATCTCCCTTGACTGAAAAACGATGATTAACCCCGCAACAATGGCGGTTTAAGCGATGTGCAACGGAATCCGCAAGGTAAATACGGCCCCTTGATCTCCCTGGGTGTGAAATTGGATGTCGCCTTGGTGATGCTTTACAATGTTATAACAAATGGAAAGATCGACCGCGTGGCTGCCGCTGTTGACGCGGCTTGAACAAGAGGGATCGAAGATGGTCGCCTGACAGCGGTCCGGGCTGGCGCACCCTGAATGCAATATTTTTATTTCCATTTGATTATCGTCAATTGCGGCCGTCACTTCTAATTTGCCGTCATTTTCAACGCACAGAAAGGCATGATTGAATAGATTTAAAAACAGATGCTTCAGTTGGGATTCCTTGCCGATGATTGTATTGAAACCTTTGCTCAGGCGATTATCGAAAATAATTTCAATTCGGTTGTCCTTGGCCCTTTGCCTGAAAATCGCCACGGTATCCTGGATAATCCCATCGATCTGCAGGGGTTCGAACTCATCCCCTGAGCTTCGACTGAAGGCCTGCAGATTTTGAATGATTTTTTTACAACGGTAAGCTTCTTCCTGGATGATATTGAGGTATTCATCGAAGTCTTTCAGGCCCTCAATGAACTTGCCGTTCCGGACTTTGCGCAGCCGTTTAAGCAAACCTTCCGAGAAGCCGGCAATGGAGGTCAGTGGGTTGTTGATTTCATGGGCCACCCCCGCGGCCAGGAAACCGATGGCGGCCATCCGGTCGGCCTGCATGAGTTTGAATTCGTATTCCTTTCTTGGCGTAACATCCCGCATCAATAACAAGGTTTCAGCCACCCGCCCCATGGCATCCCGGATGGGCGAGGTTGTCCACTCGATATAGCGCCCTGCAAAACTGCCCTCGCGCACGAGCACTTCACCCTGCAATGTCTCTTCTGAAGCCATGGTTTTGAGGGATGGACAGTTTTTACAGATATTTTTTTTGCGGTAATAGGCCCGAAAGCATTTCTCGCCGATCAGGGAAAAGCCGGGGAACATGCTTTCCTGAATTTTATTGGCAAAGACGATGTTTAGGTTATGATCCAGGATGGTGAGGCCGTCATTCATGCTGTTAAAAATCGCCTCCAGCCGGTTGCGGCGCTGGGCAAGGGATATATTCAACCTTTCCAGCTCACTGATTTTATCCCGGACCTCTTTAAAATACCCGATCTTGGAACAGCCGATGCCTTTGAAGTCATACCCGGTAGGGGCGCCGTGCTCTGCCATTTTACCGCCTTAAAGAATCTCCCGGTACATGGATTCAATTTCGTCCGCCAAATAACAGTGCGGATTGGTCAACATACACAAATCCTCACTGGCCTGCTTGGCCAGCACAGGGATTTCGCTGGATTGCACCCCCACCTGGGAAAGACGCCTGGGCAGATCGAGCGCTGATATCAGCCGTTCTATCTTTTCTGGAACACAGGCGGCTGCCTGGTCCATGGGAACCCCCCGCGTTTCCACCCCCATGGCGTTGGCCACTACGGCGAATTTGGCGGAGGCATGTTCAATATTCTTTCGCACCACCATGGGCAATAGAATGGCATTGGCCAATCCGTGGTGTAGATCGTAGATCCCGCCCAGGGGATGGGCCAGCGCATGGACAGCCCCCAAAATGGCGTTGGAAAAGGCGATTCCGGCTTCCAGGCTGGCTACGGCCATACCCTCAAGAGCACCGATCTCCTTGGTTCGGGCGGCGTTCACCAGATGCTCAAACACCAGCTCGATGGAATGGATCGCATGGGGGTCAGTCAAAGACCAGGCCAGGGATGAGACATAAGCTTCAATGGCATGGGTTAAGGCGTCCATACCGGTAGCGGCGATAAGTTCAGATGATTTCGTTTCCAGGAGTTTTGGGTCAATTAAGGAGATATCCGGCATAATCGCACGGCTGAGAATGGTCAGTTTCATTTTTTGCTGGGGATCGGCAATGACCGCAAACTGACTCACATCGGAACCGGTGCCGGCGGTTGTTGGGACACAGATTAGCGGCGGAATGGGCTGAGTGATCAGGTTGCAGCCCACATATTCATGGATGCGGCCATGATTGCTGACCAGGATGGCAATTCCCTTGGCGGTGTCCATGGGACTCCCGCCGCCCAGGGCGACGATGACATCACATTTGTGCTGGCGGTATAGCTGGACCCCTTGATCAACCTGGTAATCACGGGGATTGGTGACCACATTGTCATACACAATGTATTCGAGACCGTTCTGCTTAAGAAAACCAATGGCTTGATCGACCCATCCGGCCCGGACCAAGCCTGGGTCGGTGACCAAAAAAATCCTCTCTCCGCCCAAACGCAGCGCGCAATCCCCGACGTTGGACAAGGCCCCGATCCCGTAAACAATTTCGGGGATATCGAATTTCAACAATTCGTTTTCAGCAGTTTGCATCATGCTTCATCCGATGTAAGACGTGAATGACAGTCCGGCCCGTCATCCATCAAAGGATGCCTGCCTGGTTGGGGTGGATTGTCCCAATAATGGACATGGCTTTCCCCTGTCGTGGCCGCCGGATTCCGAAGCGAGTCCACTGGATCTCCTGCCGCCGGTATCCATCCATTTGTGCCGGATCCGCTAACCATTTGGCGATACGAGATTTTTTCGCGGAGCCTTTCTCTTCAGACAACGCCGCCGGAGCGTCGGGTGCCTGTTGGACATTTTCATGGCACATAAGTTGCTCACAGTAACGGGTACCGCTTTATGTAGCATGGCTCATCCAGTTGCAAAAGATTAAAAACCGACCAATAAAGTGACGCCCAACATGCCTGAAAATCTATTCTCCCCGCTAAAATTGAGGGGAACCCAACTACCCAACCGTATCTGCCTGCTGGCCCATCGCACCAATTTTAGCCATTCCGGACGTATCGCGGACCGACACATCGCTTACTACCGCCGGCGTGCCGAGGGCGGCTGTGGGTTGATCATCGTCGGAGAGTTGGCCGTGCATCCGAATGACCGTCCGTGGGAAACCTTGATCGAAGTGCACCACCCCCAGGTGGTGGCGGACTTTCAAAGACTGACGGATGCGGTCCATCAATACGATACTCGCATTATGGCCCATTTGAACCACCACGGTTTTCAGAGCAGCGGTTACGTGACCCGCAAGGCGATTTGGGGGCCTTCCCCAATCTCCGATATCGTATTCGGTGAAACCTGCAAACCCATGGAAGGAGAGGATATCGCCGAACTGTTGGATGCCTACCGGGAAGCGGCCCTGCGGGCCAAGCAGGGGGGATTCGACGGGCTTGAAATTGATATGGGACCGGAGTCGCTGCTGCGCCAGTTTTTGTCCCCCATCAGTAACCATCGCGGAGATGAATACGGCGGCGACCTCGAAAATCGGTTGCGATTGCCGCTGGCGGTGGTGGCCGCCGTGCGAGAGACGGTGGGAGACGATTTTCCCGTCGGCGTGTGCCTGTGTGCAGATGAAAAATTTTGGGGCGGGATCACGCCCGAAGAATCGGTTCAGATGGCCCAGGCCCTGGAGGCCACCACTGCCGTGGATTTCATTAACGTCGCCGTGGGAACTTACTACAATCTGCACCTGATCATGCCATCCATGCACATCCCGTTTGGCTTTACTCTCGATGTTGCCGAACAGATCAAACACGCAGCAGGTATTCCCGTGATGGCCAGTTATCAAATCGGCTTTCCGGGCAAGGCCGAACGGCTGATCGCCGATGGCAAAGCGGATATGGTCGGATATGTGCGGGCTCTGATCAGCGATCCGGATATGGTCAAGAAGGCGCGGGAAGGTCGCCTGGCCGATATTCGTTACTGCGTCAAGGACAACAAAGGCTGTATCGGCCGGATCAATCAATCCAAAGCCTTGGGCTGCATTCAAAATCCCGAGGTAGGGCGGGAGCCGGCGCGTAACGGCCCTTCTGAGCCTCCCAGGGTTCAAAAGAAGAAGGTGGTCGTCGTGGGTGCGGGCCCCGCAGGTATGGAGGCTGCAAGGGCGGCCCATGCACGAGGGCACGAGGTGACGCTCTATGAACAGACGGAAACTTTGGGCGGGCAGGTCAAGCTGATCAGCAAACGCCCAGGGCGCAGCGCCATGCAGGGGGTGATTCGGTATCTCAAACACGCACTCATCCAGAGCGGGATCACCATTC
The DNA here is from genome assembly GCA_963713755.1 of uncultured delta proteobacterium. GTDB lineage: Bacteria > Desulfobacterota > Desulfobacteria > Desulfobacterales > CAVQMW01 > CAVQMW01. Next base: position 190,910 of record CAVQMW010000002.1, read on the forward strand.
ATACCGGCGTGACGGCCACGCCTCAGTTGATCCTGGCGCAGGCCCCGGATGCTGTGGTGGTGGCCACCGGCTCCTTGCCTTTAGCCAATCCCTACCCTGGCGAGTATGGCCCGCCGGCCGTCCTGACCGGCTGGGACGTCATTCAAGGCACTCATCCGGTGGGCAACCGGGTCCTATTTGTGGATGAGGACGGCGGACACCACGCCATGGCCACGGCGGAGCTGCTGGCCCAGCAGGATAAATCGGTCGACATGGTGACCAGTGATTTGTTCATCGGTATCGAGCTGGCTCCCCGGGGCGAACTCTATTTGAGCCGGCAACGCCTGCTGCAAAAAGGCGCAACCTTCAGAACTGACTTGGATATCCTCGAAATCAATGCCAATGCCGAGGGTCTGCGGGTCAAGGCCAGGGACATCTACACCAATGAAACGATTCTGTTACAGGATTACGATACCCTGGTCCTGGACGTCGGCCACAGCGTCGTCGACGAACTTTACCATCAGCTCAAGTCTCAAATGAAAGCGGTTTACCGAATCGGCGACTGCATTGCGCCGAGGGGGATTGATATGGCCATCATCGAGGGCCGACAGGTGGGAGAACTGTTGTGAGCGAATTCAGATACCTTTTTTCTCCGCTGAAAATCGGCGCCACGGTGGTGCCCAATCGCATCCACTTCGCCGCCCACATGACCAATTACGCGGTGGACAATCTGATCAGCGACCGTCACATTTATTATTATCAGGAGCGGGCCAAGGGCGGCGTCGGCTTGATCACCACCGAGGAGATGGGGATCCATCCCACAGACCACCCCTACGAAAAGCTGGTGGATGTCTACGAACCGGAGGTGATCCCGGGGTTCAAGCGACTGACCCGCGCCATCCATGAATACGACACAAAGATTTTCGCCCAGCTCAACCACAACGGCATGCAGGGCGACGGCAAGATCTCTCGCTTGCCGGTCTGGGGTCCTTCCAGCGGCAAAGACCCTATTTTCCGTGAGACCTGCAAGGCCATGGAGCTGGAAGATATTCAAGAGTGCATCGAATATTTCGCCATCTGCGCAATAAATGCCGTGGAAGGCGGTTTTGACGGCATTGAGCTTCAATTGGGGCACAGCTCTTTGATCCGCCAGTTTTTATCCCCCCTGACCAATCGCCGCCAGGATGACTATGGCGGAAATATGGAAAACCGCTGCCGCTTTGCCCTTGAGGTCATCGATGCCGTACGCAGTGCCGTTGGGCCTGATTTTACCCTCGGCGTGCGCCTCAATGCAGATGAGATGCACCCCAGGGGGGGACTCACCCACGAAGACGCCAAACAGATAGCGGTACATCTGGAAGCCTCCGGAAAGCTCGATTTTTTGGACCTCAGCCTGGGCACCTTTTACAATCTTTTTCTGGTGGAAGGCTCCATGCACACCCCCTTGGCCTATACGGTGCCGCTGTCCGCCGGCATGCGCTCGGTGGTGAACCTGCCGGTCTTCTGCACCAATCGTATCAACGACCCCCACCTGGCAGAGAAAATTCTGGAGGACGGCCAGGCCGATATGATCGGCATGGTGCGTGCACTGATCTGCGATCCCGAGCTGCCCAACAAATCCATGGAGGGGCGTACCGAGGATATCCGCAACTGTATCGCCTGCAACCAGGGCTGTATCGCCCGCATGGGGCTCGGCTATCGCCTGGGGTGTTTGCACAACCCGGCTGCCGGGGAAGAGCAGCTTCTGGGCATGGGCACCCTCCAGCCCGCCGCAGTCCCCAAAAAGGTGGTGGTGGTCGGAGCAGGCCCCGCAGGTCTTGAAGCGGCCCGGGTGGCCACCCTTCGCAGACATCGGATCACATTGTTCGAGAAAGAGGCGGAGGTTGGCGGCCAAAACCTGATCGCCGGCAAAGCGGCCGGCCGTCAGGAGATCACCGGGGTTACCCGCTGGCTGGTGAGCCAGCTGAACAAGCTCGATCTGGATATCCGCCTGGGCGTCGAGGCCACCGCGGAGATGGTCCTCGCCGAAAATCCCGATGCCGTGGTCATGGCCACCGGTGCGACCCCAAAAACAGCTCCTTTCCCCGGTGAATACGGCCCACCCCAGGTGGTGACGACCGTCCAAATCCTCACCGATGCGGTTGAGGCCGGTGACAGAGTCCTGCTCATTGATCAGGACGGCCACCATCAGGCTACCGGTACGGCCGAGCTTTTGGCGGATCGCGGTAAACAGGTTCACATGCTGACCGCGGCACTCTTTATCGGATCTGCGTTGGGTCCTCTTCAGGACCTTTATCTCACCCGCAACCGCTTGGCCCGAAAGGGCGTTACCTTCACCCCCGACATCGCCGTACTCGAAATCCAGGGGACCCTGGTGAAGGGTCTTAATGTCTATTCCAATGAAATGATCGATTTCGAAGGCTACGATACGGTGGTGCTGGCCGCAGGTGCGGTGGCCAATGACGCGCTCTACTTTGAGCTCAAGGGCCAGGTGGGTGAAATCCATCGGGTCGGTGATTGCGTGGCGCCTCGCAAAACGGATATGGCCATTATCGAAGGCCACCGCATCGGCAGAGCACTGTAGGAGGGGTCATGCTGGATATCTGGATTTGGGTTCACCACCGCGACCATGAAATTGAGGACCTCACCTACGGCCTTGTCGCTGAAGCCAAGCGGCTGATCACGAAAACGGATCAGTCGGGGAGGGTGACGGCTGTCGCCCTGGGGCCCGCACCCGATGAGGCTTTGGAATCTCTGGGTGCCTACGGGGTGGACCGGGTCTTTACAATCGACCATGAACAACTAAATCGTTATCAGGGCGAGCTGTTTGGCCAGGTTTTATTTGAGCTGCTTGGAAAAGAGCAGCCGACAATTCTGCTCATGGCCCAGGCATCGGAAACCGAAGACCTGGCCCAGCGCGTGGCCGCTATGATGAAGTCGGCCCTGATTACGCGCACCATGGACTTTTCCCTGGCTGCCGACGGCACGGCCCGGGCCATCCGTCCGGTTGCCAACGGTTATCTCTTTGAAGAGCTCGAGTTCAATACCCACCCGCCCCCCGTGGTCCTCTTTCTGCCCGCCGTGCTCTTCGAGCCTGAGCCTGAGATGGAGGGAAGTGTTTCCGTAACCCGCATACCCTTTGCAGATTCGGCACATCATCCTAAAACCCGCGCTGTCAAGGTCATCGAGGCCGCACCTGAAGAGTTGGACTTGGAGGAAGCCGACATTATTGTGGCCGGCGGTCGGGGTGTGGGGAAGGGGGAATCCTTCGAGGTTGTTCATGCTTTGGCACGGGCTGTCGGCGGATCCGTGGGCGGCACCCGACCCATCATCGACTGGGGCGATCTGCCTTACGAGCGCCAGATTGGACAAACCGGTAAATATGTCGCCCCCCGTTTGATTATCAATTGCGGCATTTCAGGCGCCAATGAGTACACGGCGGGTATGGAAAAGTCGCTCCAGGTGATCGCCATTGACCGCAATCCCCGGGTGCGGATGTTTCGCTTTGCCGATCTGGGCGTTGTCGGTGACGTTCACGAGATCCTGCCGCTGCTGATCTCCCGAATCGAGGGCCGGAAATGATTCCATATCTATTCCATTGTATATGCCTATGCGCAATGGCCATTGTTCATCTGGGGGCAAGCCCGGCCTGGGCATCGAATACCGAAACGGAACCAGCCTACACCGATGCGGCGTGTATCGAGTGCCATCAAATGGGGAGCCAGGCAAGCGATCTTCAGATCGCCGTCGACACATATGAGACATCCGTACACAGTCAGGCGATTTCCTGCCAGGAGTGTCACACCGGTGTCGTCGATGAAGAGCACCAAAGCATGGAAGGGTCGGGAGCCGTGGATTGTAGCGCCTGTCACGAGCAGGAAAACCGCCATGGACCCAAGGAGGAGCGTCTCCAATGCCATGACTGCCACCCTGCCCATAATATGCGCTCCAAAACCGATCCGGCATCGGCAGTCCACCCGGAACAACTGCCGGTGACCTGCGGCGAATGCCATCCGCAGACAACCGGTGACACCGGCTACTTTGGATGGTTTCCCGCGTTCCAGATTGCATCCCACAACAAAGGGGATTTTGGACAGGCGTATGCCAAAGGCAACTGCCTGGGATGCCACCAAGGGGCCGGCGCCCATGGAGAAACGGAACCAATCAACGATCAAAGCTGCTATAAATGCCACTTCTCTGCCGACTCAAAGGGCGCCCTATGGGGGGAGATACACCCTGTGGCGGATAGACGGGTCCAGCCGGCCGTCTTTGCCGCTGCGTCGATTTATCAGGCGGTCATCGCCATAGGCGCAATCTTACTCTTGGGGAACCTATTTAAAACCCGGCTAAGACCGCCCCGGTCGCGGGAAAACAAGAGGGACCGCTAAAGCGGTTATTCAGCTCGTGAGGAGTTAAACCTTGAAGGCATTGCTAACCTCATTCGATCTTTTATTGGTCTTACTGGCATTCCTCATCATGGGTTTGGGTTTAGCCCGGCGCTGGACGATGTGGCGGGAAAAGAAACCCGCCGGCATTTCCGGTGACTGGGCGGGTTTGAGAAAATCTTTGCTGGCACAGCGTGACATCCTGAGACGGCCTTGGGTGGGCCGGGCGCATCTGGCTGTCTTCTGGGGAGTTGTCATTCCTCTGATGGTGATTATTCTGGCCCAATTTGGATTTATCATCCCTCAGGTGCCCGCCCACCTGCTATCCTTTGTCCAAGACCTGGCAGGCCTGGCCTTGCTGATCGGCACCCTGCTGCTGTTGATTCGACGCCTGGGCGCTGAGGATGCCCAAGGTCCCGCCCGCACCCTGTTGCCCATGTTTCTGATGTTGGTGATCCTGGTGTCCGGGTTTCTGGCGGCCGGATCGAGGTTGACTATCCTGGAAACCGAAGGATTCCCCTGGTCATCTCCCCTGGGAGGGCTCTTCTCCTTGGTCTCACCGGCCTCGCCGCTCTTCATGCAGATGATGATCCGCCTGCACTTCTTGAGCGTGCTGCTTCTCATCGCGGCCATTCCCTTTACGTTCATGCGTCATGCGCTGGCCTCGCCCCTTAACGTATGGTACCGGAAAAAAGGGCCAAGAGCGGCGTTGACCCTGCCCTCTCTTGACACGGGTGACATTGGCGTCAGAACGGTAAACGACCTCAACTGGAAACAGATTCTGGATGCCGAGGCGTGTGTGGCCTGCGGCCGGTGCGACGAGCAGTGCCCCGCCCGGGAGTCCGGCAAACCCCTGTCGCCCCGCAAGGTGATCCACGATATTCGCCGACAGTTGGAAGCCGCTGCTGCCGACCGGCGGCGTTCGGGAAACGGATCAGCAGTGCCGCTCCTGGAAAACGCCATCACTCCGGATGAGGTGTGGGCCTGCACCTCCTGCATGGCCTGCGTGGCCCATTGCCCGGTTTTCATCGAACCGATGGAGAAACTGATTGATATGCGGCGCTATCAGGTCATGGGAGAAGCGCGGCTGCCGTCTGAAGCCCGGCCCATGATTCGGGATCTTGAACTCTATGGCGACGTCCAGGGAAAAGGAGTGGCCCATCGGGCAGACTGGGCCATGAACCGCAACGTTGCCGAGTTTTCAAGGATGTCCCTCAAATCTCCGCCCCAGGTGGAACTGCTGCTGTACGTCGGCTGCTCCGGGGCGTTCCATCCCCGCAACCAGGAGACCAGTCAAGCCATGGTGAAGATCCTTAAGGCGGCCGGCATCTCCTTTGCTATCTTGGGTAAAGAGGAATGGTGCTGCGGCGATCCCGCCCGGCGCTTAGGAGACGAGATTCTCTTCCGCAAGCTAGCCCGGGCGAACATCGACCGGTTTGAGCAGTACCAGGTGAAAAAAATCGTCACCCTCTGTCCCCATTGCCTCAATACCCTGAAAAACGACTATCCGGATCTGGGATGCAACCTTGAAGTCGTTCATGCCACAGAACTAGTAGCGGAATTGATTCGAGACCATCGGATTCAGCTGAAGTATCCGGTGGCGGATACCGTCACGCTGCATGATGCCTGTTATCTGGGTCGCTACAACCACGTGTATGAAGCGCCCAGAGATCTATGTCGGTCAGTTCCGGGCACCCAGCTCAGAGAGGCGAAACGCAGCCGTGAAAAGGGTTTCTGCTGTGGTGGAGGGGGGGAAGAATGTGGCTGCATGAGAATATTGGTGAAAACATCAACGTGATTCGTGCCAAAGAGATCACAGCAGCCGACGTCGATGTAATCGGCACCTCCTGCCCCTACTGTCTGGTTATGCTGGATGACGGCATCAAATCACTGGAGCTTGAAAAAACGCCGAAAGTCGCCGACGTTATTGATATCGTTGCAGACTCACTGGGATAGATTTCTTCCATCGTCACCAAACGAGGATGACATGAACATCATCGTCTGTGCCAAACAGCTTCAACACACTTATGCCAGAACCGGCACATCGCCTGAACGCTGTTATATCGACCCCCAGGATGGTATCCGCCGCGTCAACCCCCACGACGAGGCAGCCCTCGAACTGGCCTTACGCTTGAAAGAGCAGCATGACGGCACCACCGTGATTCTGCTGACCTTGGGGCCGATGATCGCCGAAAGCGAGATGCGGCGCTGCATGGCCGCAGGAGCCGACCATCTTTGCCAGATAAATTTCGGCCAAGCGCCAGCGAAGCCGAACGATCCGCTTGACCAACCTGACCCATGGCTTAAATCCAATTTATTGGCCCGGGCGGTCAAGGAGCTTCAGGGTGATCTGGTGCTTTGCGGCAAAGCGTCGATCGATACGGGCAACGGTCAGGTGGGCGCATTGATCGCCCATCACCTGGAATGGCCGTTTATCTCGGCCATCACTGATCTTTCTGCCAAAGAGGCCGGCGGCCTGTTCCAGGTGCAGCGAAGCGCCGGCCGCGGGGTGCGTGAAATCATCGAATGTCCGCAACCTGCTGTTTTCAGCGTAGACTTGGGTATGGAATTGCGGTTTCCCCGATTTGACAACCGCACCCAAGCCGACGCCTATCCCTTGAGAAAATTCGATTATGACGCCAATGGGGAGACACCCAGAATGGTCCGTAAACAGCGATTTCAGCCCCGCCCGCGTCCGAAGCTCGTGCCGGCTCCCGACAGTCGCCGGCAGGCCTATGAGCGCATCATGAAACTGCTCACCGGCAGCGCCGTCGAGAAAAAGGGTGAGATCCTCACCGGCACCCCTGAATCCCAGGTCGAGGGGATCATCGCCTTCCTGAAACTGAATGGGTTTTTAGAGTCGGACGATGCCGCCCAATAACCCGGCTTTGGCCTTTCGGCTGCGACCTGGCGTCCGGTATCATCGTTTGCCCGACGGAAAGTCGGCCCTGGTGCTGCACTATCCGTTGCGGGCAGTCTCCGTCAGCCCTGAATGGCATCCGGCGCTGGTCTCTCTCGGAGAAGGTCCCTGGGTGCCACCGGCCCAGATTGCCGCAGCGCTCCCGCGGATCTCCCCCCAACAGATCGAAGGGTTTCTGAACACCCTGATTCGAAAGGGATACATCGCCCAGAGGGGCTACCCATCATTGGCGGATCGGGATTGCCCAGTGCTATCGGTGATTGTACCAGTGAGAAATCGTCCCGCGGAGATTGAAGCATGCCTTGACTCATTGCGAAACCTGGACTATCCCGCCGAAAAAATGGAAGTGATCGTGGTGGACGATGCCTCGCAGGACCACACGCCTGAAACCGTGGCGCGATATCCGAAGGTCCGACTCATCCGAATGTCCCAACATCGCCAGGCATCATTCTGCCGTAACCGGGCCGCCGAAATAGCCCGGGGAGACATTCTGGCCTTCATCGATTCCGATTGCCTGGCCGATCCCACCTGGTTGAAGGAATTGGTACCCGCGTTTAGGGACCCTTCTCTGGGGGCGCTGGGCGGACGGGTCGATGCCGCAGGGCAAGCGAACGGGTTGGACCGTTACGAGAAGGTCAAGTCGGCTCTCAAAATGGGATCATGGTTCAAGCGTTCTGAACAGCGTGAGCAGTTTTTTTATGTCCCCGCCTGTAACTTTCTTGTTCGTCGGGTGCATTTTAGGGACCTGGGGGGCTTTCGGGAATCTTTACATGTGGGTGAAGATGTTGATTTTTGCTGGCGATTGCAGGACGCAGGGCATGCGTTGGAATATCGTCCCCTGGGCCGGGTGGCACATAAACACCGCAATCGCCTGGCTGCCTTTTGTACCCGTCGATTCCAATACGGCACCTCCGAACCTGTTCTCCAGAGCTTGCATGTCCATCGGGTGAAAACCCTCTATCTGCCCTGGACGGAATCTCTCTTCTGGCTGATCATACTTCTGGCGCTCGTCTTACAGACACCCTGGCTGGTTGGCTTGGCTGCGGGCCTGTTTTTGATGGACGGTCTGAAAAAGCATGTCAGGTTGCAAACCCGCCGGCTCCCCGTCACGCGGCGTCAGGTTTACACGGCCATCTTCAGAGGGTATCTATCCTTTGTCTATCATTGTTGCAGCTTTATCTCCCGCTATTATTTGATTGTGTTACCTGTTTCGATCCTTATTTCACCCCTGATCAGCGGCGTCATTTTCGGTATGCATCTCATCGCCGGCAGCGTTGATTTCACGGTAAACAGGCCGCGGTTGAACCTGCTCTCTTTTCTTTTCTTCTTTACCTTGGAACAGATTTCCTATCAAAGCGGTGTGTGGTGGAAATGCATTCAACAGTTTAACTTCAAACCGGTGCTGCCGCGAATCGTTCACAGGCGGATATAATGCCCATGAATGGGCAACAGAAATAGAATGCATGACCATGGGGGCTGGGTGGGGGGCGGCATCCCAATGACGGACTCTCTGACAGCGCTGGCAGGACGGCTGGTTGCCAACGGCATTCGGTTCCGCTATCTACGTGCCGCAGGAAACGTGTCTAAGCCATGGGCAGTCAGCTTAGAGGTAACCCACCGCTGCATTGCCAAGTGCCTTATGTGCAATATCTGGCAGATTCCCCGGGATACACCGTTTCTGTCCGCCGATCAGTGGCTCCAGTTGCTGTCGCGGGATCTGTTCACTGATTTGGTGGAATTGGACATTACTGGAGGGGAACCCTTTCTTCGCAAGGATTTGGCCGATTTGTTGATCGCCGTTTGCCAACATAAGGAAACCCATTTGCCGGCTCTGAAATCCATTGCCGTCACGACCAATGGAATCCTAACCGAACCCGTGTTGAAAGGTACTAAAAAAGTTCTGATCGAAGCCCAGCATAAGGATACCGACCTGGTTGTTGTCTGCGCCATGGATGCCGTAGGCGAACTTCACGACACCGTAAGGGGTTATTCCGGTGGCTGGATAAGGCTCAATCGAACAATTCAAGGTCTGATTCGCCTGCGGGAAAAGTTTCCAAACCTGATTGTTGGCTTGAAAAGTACGATTCTGCCCATGACCGTCGGCCATCTCGATGCCATCGTCCGGTATGCAAAGAAATATGGTCTCTTCACCATTGTATCGCCTTGTATCATTACCCAAGGCCGCTACTTGAACGATGACCGAGCTGAAGCGCTTTCCTTTGACCGGCAACAGATTGATGAGATGACGCGTTTTTTCCGAAAAAAAGCGACTCAGTGGTCATTCCACGATCAATGTCTGGTAAGTTATTTCGAATCCGGCCGTATGAAAAAACCATGTACCTGCGGATTTAATTACTTTTTCATCCGCAGTCAGGGAGATTTGATGCCCTGTCCGATGATCGACGCAAGCCTGGGGAATGTGATAGAAGAGCCGATTGAGACCCTCCTGGCATCCGAAAAGGGCCGGCGCATCCGTCGCCGCATCGGACGATTCCCGGAATGTTCCCATTGCACGGAGCCGGGGCTCGAACGCTACAGCCTGCCCTTTGAAGGGTGGACTTATCTCTCTTTGCTACCCAGGATGGGTAAACGCCGATTTGAGCACATGCATGTCCACCTGGGTTTGGATAAATACTTCATGTAGACCGTCATGTTTCAGATGATTCACGCGTCAAGGGTCATTCCCATAACGAAACTATTAAAAAAGGAGCCGTCGCATGCCAAAGTACCTTATTGAACGTGAACTGCCGGGTGCCGGAGAACTTGGAGATGATCAGATCCAGGGAATTTCTCAAAAATCTTGCCAGGTGTTAGGTGACTTGGGCCCCCAAATTCAATGGGTGGAAAGTTTTGTAACGGACGATAAGATCTATTGCGTCTACATCGCGCCCAACAAGGAGATGATCGAAAAACACGCCAAGGAAGGGGGCTTTCCGGCAAACAAAATCTCCCAGGTCAAACGAATGATCGATCCGACCAGCGCCGAGGGATAATCCACCATCAACCGAGGGAGGGAATCATGGCTGAGGACAAAGTCACCGTGGTCGCGACATTTAAAGCAAAGACCGGATTGGAAAAGAAGGTGAAACAGGCCATCCAGGCCTTGATCGCGCCAACCCGCGCTGAAGCCGGCTGCATCAACTATGATCTGCACCAATCCACAGATGATCCATCTCTTTTTATACTCTATGAAAACTGGGTCAGCAAGCAAGCTCTCGATACGCATCTGGCCATGCCGTACCTGGAGGAGTTTTTGGGAAAAGCTGATACTCTGTTGAAGGAACCCGTGGATATTGCGCTATGGAAGATGATCAGCACACCGGCGCAATGATCGTCCCGGTTCGCGGCAGTGACTTGAAACGCAAAGGAGTCCCGGTGCCGGGAAAGCCAGCAGAACAGCAAAGCTCGGCAACATGATTCCCACAGAATCGGATGTGCTCCGGCGGCTTTCCGCAGCCGGATTGAAACCGCCCAAAGTGGTGACCCTATCCATTACCAACCGCTGCAATCTGAGTTGCCGACATTGCTGGCCGAGCAGCGGTCCCAGCGATAGTGCACCCGCGATTCCAAAGGGTCAGGTGTTCCAGGCGATAGAAGGTTTCGCAGCGATGGGTGCGGAAACGCTCACCATCACCGGCGGCGAACCCTTGACCCATCCGGAGTGGATTGATTTGCTATGCTTTGCGTGCTCCAGGCCGGGTGTCAAAGAGGTCCGGCTGCAGACCAACGCCATTTTACTCACCTCGTCGCATCTGGATGCATTGGCCGCTTTTGCTGATTGTGGATTGATCATTCAGACCAGTCTCGAAGGGGCAACCTCACGGGCTCACGATCGGGTCAGAGGGCCAGGAAGTTTCGAAGCTACCATTAAAGGGTTGCGGCTACTATTAAATAGCGGGTTCGGCTCGCAACTCTGCGTCACCTTCACAGAGATGGAGCATAATTTTGAAGAACTTCCTGATCTTTTGGAAATGGTTGATCGCATGGGGATCGGCGAGTTTGCTTCGGGCACTCTGGTCTATGGTGGCCGCGCCAAACAGGGCGCTGATCTTCAACCGCCTACGCCCCGCCAGTATGAAAAACTTATAACGCGCTACCAACTTGACCATTCATTTAGAGAACGGTATCAGCGTATCGGCAACATCGCCGCTCTGGAGTGGGCCGCGGCTACCTCCGATCCCGTCGAACCATGTTGCACCTTCATCGAGAGACCCTATGTGACCACCGAAGGGCTCCTTTATCCTTGCGTTTTTCTGCACGCAGACGATTACGCTGCCACGGAAGCCTATGAGCGCCCCCTTACACTTGCCATTTTAGAAAAAATCGATTCCTGGTCGCGGTTGCAGCAAATTCAGCACTCACGTCTTTCCCAGTTGGAAACCTGTAAGGATTGCGGGGAATATGCAAGATGTGGCGGCGGGTGTATGGGTCGAGCTTACGCTGCCCATGGAAGCTTCTTGGCTGCTGAAGATCGTTGCTCGCTTCGCAAGGCAGTTTATGGTTGGCAGTCCGCCGTTCGATAAACACAAAACCAAATGGAGCCATCATGAGCTATCAAATATGAACACCCGAGTTTGATTCCATGGTCTAAAGCCAAGAAGCCAAATGTATCGGATTGCGTGGGACATCTTGATTTTAAACTCGAATATATAAAATCCTTGGAGCTACAACCAGGGAGTGGTGAAGGTGAATCGCGTCGAGATTGCTATTATCGGTGCGGGGCCTGGTGGTTTGGCATGTGCCCTCAAGGCGGCTGAGTTAGGGCTGAGTTATGTGGTTTTTGGAAAAGGGCGATAAATTGATGCAGGGCATCGTCGATTCGTATCCGCCTGGGAAGAAGGTTTATCCCTCCATCCCCAAAGGAGAGAGTGGACCGTTTCTCGTCAAAGACCAGGCTCCGGACCAGGGAAATGCCCCCGTGGAGGAGTACTTAGAAAAAGTCGACACTACTATCGTTAAGCATGGCGTATCCGTTCAGTTCAACGAAGATTTCCAGAATATCAAACAAGAGGGCAGTGGATTTACTGTGATCACGCGACATAATTCCTTTCGTGCGGCCAACGTGGTGCTCGCTTTCGGTAGTAACATCCCCGTTGACCTTGGCGTGTATGGTGAAGCCAAAACTGTTGCCCGCAAGTAGGACAACCCCAACGACCATATTGGTGCGCCTACGCTGATATTGGGTGGGGGAAATGCGGCAGCCGATGTGGTCTCAACCCTGTCCAAGTCAAAACGGGCTGCCTGTGACCATACCCCGGTTTACTGGGGCAACCGTGCGGAGAATTTCAAGATCAACAAAGACGTAGCCCGAGATTTGGGCGAAGAGATTCTGTTGGGTGGAAACATCAAAATATTGCAAGGGGCGATTCCCAAAATCGGTGAGGTCGACGAGGACGGAGTGGATCGATTGATTATCCAGACCCAGGAACTTCATCTGGGTGGTGGGGTGGAACTTCAGCAGGGTATGAGCTTCCCAATGAAACACGTTATTGCCTGTATTGGCACCCAAGGGCCGTCCCCGGTCTATGAGCGTCTTGGGCTGCAGTAAATCACCTGTACAGAAGGTGTCTGCCGTATCGGCAAAGAGGGCGATCGTCTAATTTTACTCAACCCGCGGTTTCAAACCAGCATCAAGGGCATTTACGCAATAGGCGGAGCCATCAGCCCGGCATACATCGAGATACAGAAGGAGGGTGCTTTCATTGAAAAGAAGCATTCCAACTTGATTTTTACTGCCATCAAAGACGCCGCATTGGTCTTGGAGGACATAATGGCGCGTCAGTCTACTAGGGTAGACCCTCCCTCGGGTGTTAAAACGTGAAAGACAAAGTTGCCGCTTCTATTTTTGATTTTTCGTTCAGTGGTCAGAATTACTAAATTGCTGTATAGTTCACATACTCCATGCTTACGCCTATTCGCAGTCACAATTTCGGCAAAAGATGCAGCATATACCCACGATTTACCCTCCTCCAAGGATAGAGATTTCCATACTCCGACGATCATTTGCTCAATCAGACTGATGGTACCAAGAGTGTGTAATGAACGTTAAAATCCAAATTCCATAAATTCCATAAATTCCATAAATTTCATAATATTGGTAATGTCCCCATATAGTTGACATCACATTCTGATTGTATTAGGCTGTCTTCAGTACAACAATTTTCATACTGGAGGCACGCCATGAGCGAACTTGATAAATGCTTCTGCCCCAACATACAATGCAAAGAATACGGTATGCGTGGGCAGGGCAACATCGCCATTCGCGGCAAATACGGAAAGGACAAGAACCGCGATCTTTTGTACTGCCGCACTTGCGGCAAGCGCTTTGCCTCTACCCGAGCCAGCGCGATGTTCGGTTTGCATCTGCCGGCCGAAACGATCAGGCAGATCATCCATCACGCTGCCGAAGGCGTTGGTGTCCGGGCCACAGCACGTTTGCTCGGACTCGACAAAGATACCGTCAACCGAGTGATTCTGCGCGCAGGCGAGCACTGTGCACGCGTGCTCTCAAGCCTTTTAACATCTCTGCAACTTGACGAGACACAGCTCGACGAGTTGTGGACCTTTGTAAAAAAAAGAAAAGTTCTGGCAGCCAAGAAGACCTTGAGTGCCAGTACGGACAAGCCTGGATCTGGACGGCCATCGACGCCACCTCGCGACTTCTGATTACCTTCTGGATTGGAGGGCGCGAATTGGACGATGCTCGGCGGCTGCTTGAAGATTTGGTAGGCCGCCTTGAAGGCAAGCCTCTGTTTGTTTCCGACGAGTTGGCCCATTACGGCACTGTACTTGCCGAGCTTTTCCACGATTTGATTCCACCGGTGCAAACCGGTAAACGTGGGCGGCCCCGCAAGCCGAAGCGGATTATCGATGAGGATCTTGATTATGCCACGGTACATAAAACTCGCCAAGGTGCATGGGTGGTCAAGGTCGAATGTAAAGTGGTTCATGGCAGCAAAAAGCGCATTAGCGAACGTTTGAAAAACTCGCCCAGTCGCACGATCAATACGGCTTACATTGAACGATCGAATTTGGACTGGCGGCTGTGGGATGCTCATCTGGCACGCAAGGCTCCGACTGCCGCTCGCTCAATACGATGGCTCAAGGCTAAGTTCGCAATCTGCGTGGCCTGCTATGATCTCATCCGACCACACGAAACGCTCAGCCGGGGTGAAGATAGTAGAATCTTCAGGGCGATGACCCCAGCCATGGCTGCCAATGTAGCAGATCACCAGTGGACTTTTGACGAACTACTGGCCTATCCAGTGCCATGTCAATGAAATGGAAACAATACCCAATTACTGAGTTAGAATTAAATTCGACATATTACCTAACCTCCCTATCAGGCAGTGCTTATCCTGCCAAAAACCCATGCTCCTTGACCTCCAACCGACAACCAACCTTTACACCATAGCACCTCACCCATTCAAAACATCCCCGCTTGTCGCACAGGTTTGGGGGAATATGAGAGGCAACAAACAACCGCTCTAACTCAGGCAGGTAGGTAGATATGACCCGGCCGGAAATAATCGCCTAGTGCGGAGCTACGCTCGGCAGAAATGGTATGGATTTGGAATGTGGTGTGAGGTCCCAAGGTGACGCCATCAGACCGGTATCGCCTCAATGGTAAAATTGTCTCAAAAATGATACACGCGCCAGCTGGAAAAGTGGCTTATAATTCTGGTCCGCTCTGGAGTATCACATGCTTTTCAGAGGGGCTGATAGCTACAAGGGCGTAGGAGTTATGTTGCGCGATTGATTATGTTACCAGTTTTATCTGATTACCCACATTTGATTCTTCCATTTTATTCCTTAAAATCTTAAAAACTCCATCTGATTCTTTTTATTCTTTTACCTCAGTTCCTACCGATGTATTTGATTCCCGCAGCAGATGGCATAAAATCGTTTTCTTCATTCAAAGGAGAAAGCGATGGGCCGGATAGCTACTCGAAAAAAGCCGTGTCGTATATGCCGCCGTTGGTTTCTGCCCGACGTGCGACTCAAGGAGCGCCAAAAGACCTGCGGAAATATAGAGTGTAAACGGCAATGGCACAATAAAAAATGCGCCCAATGGTACCGGGATAATATTGACTATTTCAAAGCAAACTACCTGCAAAAGAAGATCGACGCCGCTGAAGGCGGCGAACCTCGATCCGCGGACAACCCCAAACCTCATAAACCCAAGGTGATCCGCAGCCGAATGAAAAGCGGCTTGCCGGTGGCCTACGTTCAGGAACTGGTGGGGATAGAACAGATTGTCATCATCGAGTACCTGGCGCAACAACTCCACCAGCGCCATTGGCGCGCGCCCCCATAGCCAATGGATACCGGCGATCGCTTTTTTAAGAGCCGTTAATGATTTAATCACCTGTAATCATAAAGGATATTCACCCACTAATCCATTTATGTTTTTAAGAGCTGATACGATGATAATCCACTGGATTTAATAGAGATCTGAACGGACTACTCTGCAAGCGTTTTCAAGACGCGATAGACTGGCCCGCCCGATTGCCGGTACAGTTGCCGGCAAGGGGGGCGACCATGATCCAGAAAAAGATCCTCAATACCGAACGAGTCCGAAAGATAGATGGCGGTTTTAGTTTTGTGCCCCATCGGTTTATCACCGGTGGTTTTTTGGGTGCCTTGGGCCAGAAAGAGCTGCTGCTCTATCTTTTTTTGGTGATCGTCGCCGACCGCCATGGTCTCTCTTTTTACGGCTACGATCGGATTTGCAGCCTGTTGGAGTTATCCTTGGAGGAGTATATCCAGGCCCGGGACCAATTGATGGACATGGATATGATTGTCTTTGACGGAACCCTTTTCCAGGTTCTTAAACTGCCTGAAAAACCCGTCCACCGTGTAAAACCGCCGGTGCAGCCTCAAATTGCCGATCTGATCCACAATACCGCCCGGAGTCTTCACTATGACCGATGACTCCATACTCATTGAGTGGATCCAGCAAAGAGAGGCAGAGATTGAGGGGGCCCTCAAACAGCTAGACCAGGCCATTGAAGAGTACCTTCAATGGATGGTGGAAAATGGATATTCAGAGGTTGTCTTTAGGGCACACAGGCAAGGTTTGAAGCCGTTCAGGGCGTTTATTCGTAAGAAAAAATGCAGCTTTACGCATATCTTTACCCAAGCCGTTATTCGGCAGTTTAAAAAAGCCGATGGCGTCGATCAACTCAATGCGGTTTACGGGCTGGCAGGGTATCTGTTTGACCAGGGGAAGATATCCCGGCCGCTATCGGCGCCGACCACCCAAAGGGATTTGCCGAAAATCTACGAAGAGTATCTTTGCCAGGATCAGCAGCAAAGACAGTGGGCCGATCGCAACGCCCGGCAAAACCGGCGAGTCCTATGGGCTTTTCATGAATATCTGTTCAAAGAGAACATCGATCTAAAGGCACTGTCCATTGAAAATGTGGATGCATTCTTGGCAACATTTTTTACTCCGTTGAAACCCTCCAGCCAAAGAGCTTACCGTTCCAAAATCCGCAAATTCTTAACCTATCTGTATCAGCGAGGCACCATTAAAAGAGATCTGGCCGAGTTAATCGTGGCCCCGAGGCACTATGGGATGTCCATACCGCCCAAGTTTTTACGGCCCCAGGAGATCAAAACCCTATTTGCCGGCGTCAGCCTGACTTCCGACAGTGATATCCGCACCTATGCCATGATGCATCTGGGCTATGGTCTGGGGCTGCGTCCAAAGGAGATCGCCTTGATTACCCTGGACGATATCTGCTTTCGCAAGGCGGAGCTGACCCTCCCCGATCGTAAAAACACCCAGCCTGAGAAACTGCCCATACCTGAAGCCACCTTAAAGGCCGTGGCCGCCTATCGGATGGCCGTTCGACCCAAGAGCAAGCACAAGGCCCTGTTCCTGAGTCTTCATCGGCCCTATCGGCCGGCCAATGCCAATACCATTGGCTGCCATATCCGAAAGGTGATGCGGGAGGTTGGATTGTCCTCAACGGCCTATTGGCTGCGCCACAGTTATGCCCAGAATCTGCTTGAAAGCGGCGCTTCTATTTTTGAGATCAAAGAGATGATGGGCCATGACGACATTGAGTCGACGAAAAAATATCTTCGGGTAGACACTAAACTGATGGCCAAGGTGCTGTTCGATGAAACCTTTTGAAAGCTTTTTGGCCCCGCATTTGGATGATTATATGGCCTATCGAATCGGTTTGGGATCCGCCCAAAAAACACTGCACTCGAGGCTGCTGGCTCTTTGACCGGTACTTACGAAAACAGAACGCCACCTGGGATCAGTTGCAGCCATCGTTTTTTCTTCAATTTAGGGGGCAGATCAGTGCGCATCCCACCTCGGTGAATGACATCCTGACTTGTGTCCGAGAATTTTTTCGATTCTTGGTCCGAAAGGGCCTTATGGATCATAATCCGGTCAAGGATATCCCTAGACTGCCCAAACGCCATACTGTCCCCTTTGTTTTCTCTGAAATCCAGATCCAGGTGCTCATTGACACGGTGAGCAAAAACATCCGCAAAAATGAGAGGTTCTATTTACTGGACCGGGGCATCACCATGGCCCTGGTGATGCTGGCGCGATGCGGCATGCGCATCAACGAGCCATTGCGTCTTCTTCGGGGCCATTACCGCAAGGGGGAAAGAACGGTTTACATTGAGCGCACCAAGTTCAGCAAGGATCGCTTGATCCCGCTGCCCAAAGCGGTATTTGATGAACTCGAGCGTTATCTGGCGCTGCGAAAAACTTTGTGCGTCCATGACGAGAACCCCTATCTTCTGGCCGGCAGAGGCCAGGCCGCCATACGAGATCAGGATGTCCGTTTGGCCTTTCATCGGGCGGTGGGGCAGATGGGTCTTTCCTGCGACAAACAGGTAGTAGTCGGCAATGTTGACCTTCGGCTCTCCGGTGCCCCACTCGTTGAGGCACGCTTTTGCCATCAATACGCTCAACCGCATTAAAGCCCGGGGCCAGTGCCCCCAACATGCTTTGCCGGTATTGGCGGCCTATATGGGGCACCGCAAGTACCAGTACACGGGAGCCTACCTGAAGGTCAACGATGCAAAGCACCGGACGGGACTACTGGAGTTCGTCAAGTCCCGGGTGGCGCTGAAATGAAGCTCTCAACCTGTCTGCATCAATTTTTTGGCAACTATCTGCCCCACATCAAAGGGGTCAGCGGCAATACGATCCAGGCCTACCGGGATGGGTTTACCCTCTTTGTCCCTTTTGCCGCCAAAAAGCTTGGGATCAAAACCGGCTCGCTCAGGGTCGAGCATTTTACACCGGATTTGGTGCTCTCTTTCTTGGTGGATCTTGAGCAGAGACGGAAGAACACGCCGCTGACCCGTAACCATCGGTTGGCGGCCATCAAATCCCTGGCCAGGATGATCCGCTTTATGCATCCTGAACATCGCAAGATCGCGAACAGGATCCTGGCCATTCCCCAGAAACGGTATCAACGAAAGCTCATTGGCTTTATGTATCCCGATGAGATCTTCAAGGTGATGCAGGCGGTGGATCTGAACCGGAAAGATGGCTTTAGGGACTACTGCCTACTGGCCCTGCTATATGACTCGGGCGCCAGGGCCAGTGAGCTTGCCACCTTGAATCTGGACTATTTTAATGCCGAGAAAGGAACATTGGCCATACTGGGCAAGGCCAACCGCTATCGGCAGATTACGCTGATGCCGGAAACCGTTATCCTGATCCAAAATTATATCGCCAAATATCGCAGAAAGCCCAAACCAGCCTACCGGCACCGGCTCTTCATCAATCAACGGGGAAAGGAGCTGACCCGTCATGGTATATACCGGGTCTGCAAGAAGTACCTGTCCGCGGCTTTGCCCCAAAAACGGCTGAAAACCCTAAATCCGGTTCACTCGATGCGTCATTCCTGTGCTGTGAATATGCTCACCTCTGGATGCAGCCTGGCGGATATCCGCAACCAGCTCGGCCATGAGGACCTTCAGGCTACCATGGTTTACCTTCGCCTGGATCTTAATCACAGACGGAAAGTCCAAAAGAGGTTCGTGGAGTTTAATCGGGCGGTGATGATGGATCGTCCGGAAATCGAAGCGTTGATCAACATTAAAAACGAAGATGATGTCATGGCCTGGCTGGACTCCTTTGATGACTCAGTTTAGTCGATGGCCATAATATATAGAGGTAGGTCGAAAAGTAGATAGTTATGTGAAAAGTTCCATTTGGCCCTTTACCGGAAAGTGATTTAATTGTCTGTTATCATATAAAATTTTTCATTTACTGGAACAAAGTCAAAACGCTGAATGATTTTAGGGAGATGGGACTACTGGCAACATAATAGGAGTCATCACAGATTTTGGAAGCCCAAATTCATTGAGGATCGCCATGAAGTATCACCAGTGAAATCCAATCCACCAGAATGATATTATCACAAGTGGTAGGCATCTAAGCTTTTTTCGATTCAAGAATTTAACTAATTAGTGACTTGTAAGAGCAATCTGTAACGTCTCGCTCAGTTGCTTTTTTTAAGGAAATCGTTTGTGCTATTTAGCATAAAAAAGAACGACCTGTTAGCTATTTTTTGCATATTTAACCAATAATACTTTAGCTTCAGATGATAGCAAGGAAAAAGTGCTCTGCATAAGATTTAGAGACCACTCTTTACCTCGATTACCAGATCCGGATCCGATTAGTGGAAATGCTACGCTATTATATTTTTTCTCGTTTACGATACTCATAGCGTTTTCTACAGACTTTCGTACAGAGTATTCAGTTCCAAACCAAAATATGTTGATACCAGCAACATGAATAATTGATTTATATGGCAATTTTCCCGATGAGGTTTCTCTTGCTTCACCCAACGGTATTGGCCCATATTTTCCGATTTCTACGAACGGCTTGATTCCCGCCTTCTTTTTAATAGCGCCAGAAACACCTTGGGGTAGTAACAGCCACCAAGGAATTATATTCCGATTCCAACTATTGACGATAACCTCAACATCCTGTTGCAGAATGTCACCTTCAATTATTTCGATTTCCATACTCGGTCACATTTTTACTGTAGTATTGAAAGTGAAATACGATGTCAAAATATATATGATTATGGCGCTATAGTCTTTATCCGAGCGTGACAGGAATAGACATCAAGGGCAAACTATAGCCAAAAATGCCGACAGCTAAAACAATGGCATCAATAGCAAGAAAAATAAGTAGTAAAAATGAGTACAGAGAACCTGGAGAGTCATCTCGAAAGAAAAAGTACAAATACAGCACGCAGGCAACACAAATTAGAAAATATACGTAAACGAAGTGATGTGACCAAATGGTGGCGATTGGAAGGATATTTCCCAATTCACGCAAGTTGGCTAAATGAACTTGATTGAAGTTCCAGAAAATAAGAGCCAAGGCCAGGTTAAAGGCAAAAATGCCCACGCTTGACCAGCAAAGTAAGCTTTTCATCTCTATTATGAAATTGGTCTTTCTGGCGAATGGAACTCAATGAAGCCAGATTTCAGAGCTGTCGATACAGCAGCTGCAGCCGTCTCCTAAGCGGAAACCATCAATGACTCGATTCACCTTAACCGATACTTTGTTTGGGGCGTAGGTGTCATTGCCCCGGGAAGATACCGCATCGAAAGTTGCAATCGTTACCCATTTGCCTTCCGTGTGTACAGAGAACTCTACTGTGCTTCGGCAATTATGCTTTTTTCCGGTATCAAAGAGAGTGATGACTTCGGCGACCCTGCCTTTAGGGAAACGGTAGGTGTGGGAACCGGTGAAACAGCAGCATTTACCTTCCTGGTTCTGTTTATCCTTACAGGAAAAATGAGTGCCCCTGTTGCGATAATCGTAAATGCCGCCGCCACCGCTTCCAGTGGTTCCAGGCTGATTCAAACCGCTGCCTCCATTGTTTCCCGGCTGTCCCCTGCGGCCATTCGCTATTGCACAGGAGTCGATCCTGAGCCTCGGGATTCCATCGGTCATTGCCTCCAGGGTGTCTTCCCAGCAGCTTTGGGACATCGCAACCAACTGACTGGTGCTCAGATTCTTGACATTTAGCATCCTATTTAAGGTTTGATCAATAAAGCCGTCTCTCCACAATTGAACACAATTGCCAGTGACAGGCTTAACCTGTTTCATCTCAGACAAAGTCCTTTTGGCCCCACTAATTCTTCTCAGGCCGAAGGTGCGAAAATCCTTTGCAAACTTTTGCGGGAGCCCCGGCTGAGCGGCTACCTGGAATGTGTAGTGTGCCCAGGCAAGATGATGTCCCAGTTCAAAATAGTTCGCCCCACAAGTATCCGTGTTTACGCGTTCACCGGCAACAATCTGATGTTTGAGGGTATTTGCATACCCTTTGTATAACACGTCAAGGCGATTCGATATCTCAGTTCGTGTTTCTCGGATGGGGTTATTTCGGAGTCGGTCAGCCAAGCCCAGCAACTCATCGATCATATGTCTGAAACCTGACCAAGCTGGATTGATAGCCGAACACGCCCTGTAAGCCCCTTGAATATGCCCGCCGGCACGATTGAGATGATCAATAACTTCATTATCGGAAACGTCAGAATATAGCGCTGTTGCTTGGGCCCATCCCATTTCGAGCCCGGCAGCAAATATTCGGCTGCAACATTGAGGCGCGGGGGGATCTTGTTGGGCCCGTGAATTTAAAGGGGTGATAAAAATAAGAATGCATAGAACAATAAGTGGGGATAATGATAGTCCATTTTTCATGTGATATCCGATAAACAATCCTACCCGTGGAATTAGATTGGACTCATGCAGGACGCACCTTGCGGATATGGCTGCTTTCATAGTCCAGACTCCATGAATTTTGTTTTTTTAAGGAAGATGGCTAACAAGGTAACTGCGCGCTTACACAGCCTCGAAAGGATGCTTCATATAATAAGTGGACAAAAAAGCCAATGAATTGTTCTGAGGGCTAAATTGAGTTCCAGGTACGAAGGGGTGACTCCAACAGACTGGATCAACCCTGAAACTGTGATTGTATTCGCACACCGGCACTTTTTCAGGCTATTGATGTCTGTATGATCGGGGGAGAAAACGTATATTTTGGAGTTCCTATTTAACCAAAGATCGCCATGAAACATCACCAGGTCGGTACGAACCCTCGATTTGGGCTATCAGGTTTGCTCAGTCATCATTTTTCATCCAAGCTGGAATGATGGTCTGGTAGGGATGCGTACCAGATATATGGATGCCCTACACATGCCTACTTTGAGCTTCTTGGTCTACACAATATTTACAAATTGGGTCGGAGAACTTATTTCCGATTTTTAGACCTTTAAATGCACCTATTCTCAGACATAAGTAACATAGTGAACGATTACATTTTCTACAAATCCCCCCATTGTTAGCATCGAATTCTCGCCCACAAATATCACAAATCCAAGGGATTATTTTATCTCGATAATTCATTTTAAATCATTGTGTTAATTCTTGTTTGGCTAAAACTTATATGATCACCGATTTTCGCGCACCGTTTCCGTATAATAGCCTAAAGCCTGCCTTTGCTGAGCAATTCACAAAATCAAATAGAATATCAACAGGATAGAGAGCTATCCCAATTTAAGGCCATTCGATATTCTTATGCGCTATGGCGGATAGAAGCCCTCAAGTCCAAAGTAAAATTGAAAATCTACCATAGCTCTTCCAAAAGGGGCTTTCGCTGAAAGTTGAGTAATATCAAGCTAAAGCGCAATATATAGGGGTCTGGCCAATCTGCCCTACAGCCCATTGTGCAAAATATAACAAATCGTACTTGACATGTTTAACGTCATAAAATATAAGAAATGCATGGCCGATGAAACCTTCTTCCTCCGCCCCAACCACGACTGGCAGCGCCGATACGAAGCGCTCAGGGCATCCTTTGTCGACCGGCTACCCGCCCGTGTCGTCGCAGACCGTTTCGGCTACTCCCCGGCCTACGTCAACCTGCTCCGGCATCAGTTCGCCCATGACAAGATCGACTTTTCCGAACCCGTCCCCGAAGGCAAGGTCAACCGCCGGTCAGTGGACATGGCCACACGACAAAAAATCTGCTCCTGGCGTGAACACCGGCTCTCCTCCGGGGAGATCACCCAGCTGCTCTCCGAGGAAGGAATCGAGATCTCGGTTCGCACCGTCGAGCGGGTGCTGGCCGAAGAAGGTTATCCGAAGCTGCCGCGCCGAAGCCGGCTCAAAATGGGACTTACCGTTCAGGGGGCCCGGGTTCCGGAAGTCGCCCAGGTCCTTGATACCGGTGAAAGCAAATCCATGGACTGCGACTCGGCCGGGGTGTTTTTGTTCGCCCCGTTCATGGAAAGGCTCAACCTGCCCAAGGTGGTAGAGGACGCCGGTCTTCCGGGCAGCAAAACCATCCCCGCCTTGCAGTATTTTCTCTCCTTTCTGTCCTTGAAACTGATCGGAACCGAGCGGTTTGCCCACATCAACGATCACAGCTTCGATGCCGGGCTGGGGGCCTTTGCCGGGCTCAACGTGCTGCCCAAGTGCACGGCCATGTCCACCTACTCCTATTCACTGGACGCCATCCACCTGCACAAGCTGCAAAAGGCTTTTGTGGCACAAGCAAACCGGATCGGCTTGTATGAAAAGAGCATCGTCAACCTGGACTTTCACACCATCCCGCACTTTGGCGACGAGTCTGTTCTCCAGGAGCACTGGGCCGGTGCCCGCAACAAGCGCATGAAAGGGGCCCTGACCCTCATCGGCCAGGACGCCGACAGCAAGCTGGTTTTATACACGGCCGCAGACATCCAGCGCAGCGAGGCCGACGATCAGGTCCTGGAGTTCTTGTCCTTCTGGAAAAAAGCCCAGCGCGGGGTGGACCCCATGCTGATCTTCGACTCGAAGTTTACCACCTATGCCAATTTGTCCCAGCTCAACGGGTTCGGGGTCAAGTTCATCACCCTGCGCCGCAGGGGCAAAAGGCTGATCGAAAGCGTAGACTCCTTCAGCCCCTGGAAGCGGGTTCACATCCCCCATGCCAAACGAAAACACCAGAACCCTCAGGTCCACGACTCCATGATCGAGCTGACCGGCTACAGCGGAAGCCTGCGTCAGGTCGTCATGAGAGGAAACGGCCACAGCCGGCCGGCGTTTTTGGTCACCAACGACACGGACTCCCCGGTGGAGCGCATTGTCGGTGACTACGCCCGGCGCTGGCGGGTGGAAAACGTCATCGCCGAGGCGGTGAAGTTCTTCAACCTCAACGCGCTGTCTTCCCCCATCCTGACCAAGGTCCACTTCGATGTGATCATGACCATGGTGGCCGACACCCTGTACAGCATGCTGGCCGGTAAACTGCGCGGCTTCGAGCACTGCGATGCATCCAAGATCTACAGGCAATTTGTCAGAGGAAAGGGACGAGTAAACCTGAACGCCGAACGCCTTGTGGTCAGCTTCCCCCGAAAGGCTCACAACCCGATCCTGAGAAACGTACCTTGGAATCGACTACCGAGAAAAATATCGTGGCTGGGCAACGCCGATTTGGAGTTGAAGTTCCAGTGATTACCCAGGCCCAATTCTTATACGGCTGTGACGGTTAACGGTGCGCGAAAATCGGTGATGATTGTAATCGCACACCGGCAGTTTTTCAGAGCTTTGATATTTACAAGGTTGTTGGAGGTGTTGGCAAGTTGTGTTGTGAGTTTCGTTATGTTGTGGGTTTCATTCCCCATTTCATTCCATATAATTCCATAAAGATTCAACAATCCATATCATTCCTCTGATTCCTCCTACCCTATCGTTTCACGACGACTGGAAGGAATACCTGTCTGGCTCTGACTATCCGGATCTCTTGTACTTCGGCCCACGATTTGCGACTCTAAATGAGGATAGATAGAAAAGCCCGAAGTGGCACCTTCGGGCTTTAGGCAAGAGCTACCGCAAGCATCCGGAAGCTCCCACACCAATTGCAGACAGTATATCAAATTCCGCGTGTGTTGCTTTCAAAGCCACGCCTTGAGTGAGGAGTATGGTTAAAATTATCTGTAGAGTAATGCGTTTCATGTCTGTCTCTGCAACGATAAATTGTGGTGGGTTTTTTTAGCATATTAAGTGTTGATATATATTCAGTATCGGTTTTTTGGAATCAGTGTATTTCGTCGAAAAAAACCAGCCAAAATCAACCTACCATAACCATACCTAAATTGTCATGTTCGGTTAAAAATTCTGATTGGGGTAACCGTCATGATGTATCGATCATTCATGCCACCAAATGATTCCGGCGACCACAAATCATAAATACATTTGTTCTGGGATTGGGCTAAATTGGTGGTAACGAATACCGGACCTTACCAATGGTGGTACCAGGGTGGTACCCTTGAAGGGTGGATTTCAGGTGAAAAAATAAAAGGGTTTAAGCGAAATCGCCTAAACCCTTTATATTCATTGGTTTTTTCTGGTGCCGAGGGACAGAATCGAACTGCCGACACGGGGATTTTCAGACACTATCTTCGAGTTTCCTACAACCCTCATTTTTCCGTAACCTTCCTAAAATACAAGATATTCGAATTCCACGTTTTTTCCGATTTTGTGCCATTTTAGCACGTTTTGGACAAAAAGTCTCACACAGAGTCTCACACAGCCACCGCCGCTTAGCCTTCCATCCCGGCATTGATTTTTCCATATACTCAAATGGTCAGACCAAAAGTTTGGATGCCCTAACGAAATAATAAAAAGTGCCGATAGCATCATTAGACAGTCAAACTGGTCGGTGGCTGATTTACGCAAAACACAGGATGAAAAATAATGAATCCCAAAAGAGTCTGGGGCATCATTTTAATTGTCGTCGGGGTAATTGCTGTGATCGGCGGTGGCGGCAGCTACTATCAAACCACAGTTTTTGGTAATGAAATCCTGTCGATGACTGAAACGACATTCCGGTTGGCGGCCAGGTTCGGTCTGGGTAATTTGGATACCACCGATTACAGAGGGCTGATTGTCAGGGAACAGGTGCTTTCCATCGTAACGGCGGTAATGGGAATTTTGTTCTGTATCGCCGGAACGCTGATGATCCAGGACAAGGAGCCCCGAGTCGTCACCGTAATGTATCGAGACGATTGGGACGGTGAAGATTGGAATCAGGCTCGATTCAAGATGTAAACATAACGATCTGCCAAAAATATTTCTGCCATCTACCGTAATCGTGACACTTGCGATAGTGTTAAAGTGTGCCCCCCGGGAGACTGTAATTACGATCTGCCAAGAAAAGTGTCACAAATCAGTGAAAAAGTGTAATTATAAGTAATTACAGGGGTATAGAGCGTTACACTTTGACCATAACTCCGTTCGCTATTCGAACCTCGGTCTGTCGCAAGAAATATCCACAAATACCCCTGAAATAACAGGGAAATACCATCGAAAAGCCTGGCCGCTTGGTTGGGCTTTTTCAATTGGATCACGCCGTAAATTTTCCGCATCTGGGGGAAAGCTGACTATTAGCGGCTTATTTTGTGAAGGACTGTTGGATCAAAATCGCCCAATCCACCATAATTCTCTTCAAGTGTGCGATTGAGAATATCGGGAAAGAACTTGATCACATTTGGCCCGATGACTTCTAATCCATTCTCCTTAAAACACGTCAGTGTAAAATCTTTAGAAATTAAAGCACCGTCTTCGAGCACTGCAGTAGCTTCGACTATTCCGCGGTCACCCTCGCATCCGGTGTAAAAGGTTTCATACCCAAGAATAGTGAAGGTCCCGTCCCTGTTGTAAGTTATGGATCGTTGAACTTCAGATCCGTCCGTTAAATCGATCCCCTGCCACAATCCGATGAAATAAAACTTTTTAGGAAAATAGTCACCGGCAAGGGCGGTCATGCCAAAGACGGTAATAAAAACAAAAACAGAGACCGCTAACAAACGTTTCATTCATTACCTCCCTTCTATTGGCCGGAGGGATAACCTTATTCCCAACGCCAATAGGTCCAGATTGTTATTACCGAATCCCCCAGATGCCGGAAGTCTGAATCCGTGTTTGTGTATTGAATCAGGAAGGTAGGGCGTCAGTGGGTCGTAATTTCAGATCAACAATAAGTTGAGCGAAATGGATCTAATACCGACAGAACTTCCAAAACATTGGTAGCTGGCACATGAAAAGTAAGGAGTGTTGTTCAGATGCGAATGCAATACACTCATTTAGAATAATCGGACAATTCCGTATTGTCAAAAAAATCAGTTGATTAGTGCTACATTGTGGCATTCACGAATCCGTAGGGGCCGATTGGTTTCCTATTCAAATCAATTGCTTTGACCCTCTGTGTTAAGTCATATATATTTCATCTGCACGGCTGGATAGTCGCCACCCACCCCCCACCTTCACCAAGGAGGCCCAATCATGGAAATTATCGTCTACCTTCTTGGAATTACACTGATCGCATATTGCACATATTTCAATCTCTATCCCCGCCATGCGGCCAAAGCACTGGAAAGCATGTTCCAGAACTATCCTCTGAAATACCTGGCCGCTATTCCCGCCGTGGTCTCGGTATTGTTCCTGGTTTCCGCTCCAGCATCTCTATGTCCCTGGCCCTTTGTCATTATCGGCATCATGGCGGCCATTGAGGCGGTGGTTGCTTTTACCAATCCGAATAAAATTTACACCAGGATACTGGATTGGCTGTTTGATAATGTGTCGGATCAGGCCTATCGGCTGTTCAGTATCCTCGGAATTATTCTGGGGACCTGGATTTTGACATTGGCCAAATAGACCAGGACTCTACCCATGACCCTGACGAAAAATGACATCGTTGAACATATCCAGGACGAACTTGGAATTCAGAAAAATCAGTCCAAAGAGACCGTAGAAACCCTCCTGGAGCTTATCAAATCCACCTTGGAATCCGGCGAAGAAATATTGATTTCCGGCTTTGGGAAATTCTGTTTGAAGGATAAAAAACAACGGAAGGGCCGGAATCCTGCCACGGGTGACGATATGATACTATGCAAACGGCGAGTGGTGACTTTCCAGTGTTCCGGGATTTTGCGGGAGAGGGTGAATGGGGAATAAATTTTCATCAGGTGCCAATAAAAAACGATCACCATTGAAAGCCCTGCCTCTTCACACAGCAGGCCAATCCATTGAGGAAGAGATCAGGCGAATACAGACTGTTGAGATTGGCACTTATGTTGCCGTTGCAGTCTGCATGGTATTGTTAGCAATGTTTGAATGGTATAAATGGATTCTGTCCGTTCCTCCGTCACCGATAGCAATCAGCCTGGCATCATTAACCGTTGTGTCTTTCTGTGTCATCCAGATCATTAGGTATAAAAGAGAAATCAAATCTTTAAGATTGGCAAGAGACGGCGAAAAGGCGGTGGGGGAATATCTCGATCGATTCAGAGAAGATGGCTACAGAGTACTCCATGATCTGGTTGTGGGTGATTTTAACATTGACCATATTATTATCGGGAAAACGGGCATCTATACAATCGAAACGAAAACGATAAGCAAAATGAAAAGAGGTGTTCAGAACATTTATTATGATGGGGATGAGATTTCATTCAATGGTGTCAAACCAGATCGGAATCCGATAATACAAGCCAAGGCTCAGGCCGCCTGGGTTAGAGATTTTATTCATGATTTCTTTAAAAAGAAGGTTCGCATACAGCCTGTAGTTGTATTTCCTGGATGGTACATTAAGGGTACAACCAAGGCGGAAGTCTGGGTCCTTGAACCCAAAGCCCTGAAGGGCTTTCTTAACCGCAGGAAACCAATATTGGATGAAACAGATATCCCCATGATCGCATCGACCCTTTCCAGATACCTGAGGACACGTGAACATTTCAGTAAAAATCGTAAATAACCATGTTCATCTTTCTTGATACGGAAACTGCAGGTATCGGCCCACAAGACCGACTCTGCCAGATTGCCTTTAAGCCAGAGGGCGGCCCTGCTGTTTGCGAACTGTTCAATCCCGGCATGCCCATTTCCATCGATGCCATGGCCATCCATCACATTACCAACAAGATGGTTCAGGATAAGCCACCATTTCAGGGGAGTGAAGCCCACAGTAAATTGGCCGAGTTGGTCAGTGATAATTCAAATGTGATCGTGGCACACAATGCCCCATTCGATATTCAGATGCTCAATCGGGAGGGCATCTTTCCGCCGAGGGTAATCTGCACCATGAAGCTGGCCCGGCACCTGGACCCGAAAGGCGTCATACCCAAATATAAGCTTCAATATCTGCGGTATTATTTCGGCCTGGAAATCGATGCACAAGCCCACGATGCCCTGGGAGACATCAAGGTATTGGAAGAGGTGTTTAATCGATTAAACGCTATGCTCCGGGAAAAGGGTGGGTTTGAAGATCCGGTTCAGGAAATGATCTGCATCACTGAAAGTCCAGTCCTGATTCCACGAATGCCCTTTGGCAAACATAGAGGGATGCTATTTAGTGAGGTGCCACGGGATTATCTGGAGTGGCTGTTGAGCACTAATTTGGATGAGGATATGGCGTTTACGGTGAGGACGCATTTGGGGCTGGTGGCTGGGTGAATTTAATCGGGCTCTTTCGTTGTTCTGACAGTAAACAAATACGAGGAATCCATGGATGAACAAAACCAGCCGTCCTGCCTGAATGTTGTATCCGACCTGCTAAAGCGTTGCGACTCGGACGACAACGTATTCCCACCCACTGACCTATACAATGAAGGCTGGCTCCTGCGGATCATCCTGGACTGGTTCTCGAAACAAGACACTGCCGATCATGAGCTTTCGTTCTCTGACGGATGCAAATGGTTTTCCGAGGCACGGTTGCCCACCCAGTTCAAAGCGACATCCCGTAAAGACCCGCTCTATGAAACCTGGACGCATGCCGATGGGGTTATCGGTCATATTATCGTTGGCGGCGTTGGGAAAACAGACACATCCCTTGCCTCAGATGCAACCCACCTCGTTGTCACCGAAGCCAAAATGTTCAGCAGACTTTCCGCCGGCGTGAAAAATGCGTCCTATTTCAACCAGGCCGCCCGATACGCCGCTTGTATCGCCGAATTGCTGAACAGGGCCAATCGTAAACCGACCGATCTGAATCGACTTGGGCTTTATGTTCTGGCTCCAGCGGAAACCATCGGATACGGCTGGTTCAAGAAACCCTTGGACAAAGCGGACATCCGGCAAAGGGTCGAAAGGCGGGTGCAGGCATACGAAGGCGAAAAAGACCAATGGTTCGAGGAATGGTTCCTGCCGGCACTGGATCAGATGGAAATCGGGTGTCTCAGTTGGGAATCGGTACTGGAATATATCGGTTCTGTTGATACAGCCTTCCTGATCAGCCTGAAAGATTTTTACCTGAAATGTTTGTCGTTCAATAGGTCAGCCAATAAATCCTGATCATTATTAGCCCCACGATCTTTGGTACCACACTGTGTCAATCCTGGTAAACTTACCCATATCACATTGACTTTGTAGGAGAATTTGGTAAATCTTATACAGCCACCACTCCTATCAGATTTGTATATTTTACTATGACTACGAGAGTAAAAAGCCTCATTTACAAACTCATCCCTGATACATCTGTTGATTATGATAATGCTCCAGAAATAATTGAGGAGACAAATGATTTTAAGATTAGGGTGAATCCCGAAAAGGCTATATTCGAGCTTAAAGACCATTTTACTTCAGTACTGGATGCACGGATCATTGCTGACGACTATTTGAAGCGGTGGCAGGTATTAATTGGACTGGAAAACAACCCCGATGATTTGAAATTTAGATTTGAAAACGCCGAATATGAGCAGATCGAGAAGGAGGGCCAAGCAATACGGTCCTTATCAGCACATGTATCAGCAAGCGTGGTTGTGTCGGATAATGTTGGGATTCATATTAGTCACAACCATCTTCCAAACCTTCCTCACAAATTCAAAATGTCACCCGATGTGATCACCATGTATCAACGGTATAAGCTCTATCGGCAGGGAAAAGAATCCCTTACATCTATGGCTTATATGTGCCTAACAATTCTCGAAGCCAGTGCAAGAGGTTTAAAAAATTATAATAAGAACAATAGCCATAGAGGAAAGGCTTCGCACCAATATAACATTGATTATGATGTGCTAGATGATCTTGGTAAGCTGGTCTCTACCAGGGGCGATCAAATTGAGGCACGGAAGGCACCTAAGAACGGTGTATTTGATCCACTAGAGCAAGAAGAACGAGATTGGATTATCAGAGCTATAAAGGTTTTGATACGGAGAGCCGGTGAATGGACTTACGATCCATATGGACAACACACCCAGATCACGGTTCAAGATATTTAGGGAGAGGCTCAATATTAAATATCTACAATCTGAAAGAAATTTAGTAGGCTTAATGTGATTCCTTTTTTTAATTTTATTTGTGGTTTGAACCATAGCAAGGAGAAAATAATGAAGCTATTTATTGCTTTTTTCATCTCAAGCTTGCTTATTTCATGTGTTTCCTACGCTAATGTCAACAATGGATTAGTAGCTTATTACCCTTTTGATGGTGATATCCAAGATTATAGTGGTTTTGGTAACAATGGAAGTCTTCATGGTTCAGAATTATCAAAAGCCTTAACATTCGACAGGTTTGGCAAATCGAGCAAAGCAATACTTTTTGACGGTAATGATGATTTTATTGAAATCCCATGTTCTGATAGTGATGATATAAGCAAGGGGGTTACTATATCTGCTTGGATAAATATTGCCGAATCTCTTGGGGGTGGTTTCCCTCAACATTACCTCTTAGACACAAGAGGTAGTGGTGGAGGCCATGGGCTAAATATTGATACCAACTCTGCTCAATTCTGGGTTGGTGGTAAAGGCAGTACCTTTAATGTTAAAATCAAGGTGAAAAGTTGGCACCATATAGCCGGCACATATGATGGCAATTATATGAAACTGTTCATCGATGGAGTTGAGGTAGGAAGTTCTCATGTGGATACCACATTTACAGATGGCTCCGGTACCATGTACATTGGACAAAGATTCAATGATAAAGAGAGATTCCATGGTGCGATTGATGAACTTCGCATTTACGGTAAGGTGCTTACTGAATTTGAGATTCAACAACTATCCTTAGATTCTTTCTATAAGTCAGAGACATCGACCACCGTTTCAAAACTCAAATCAAATACAGCCACCAGTAAATACACTATAATCACAAAAGACGGTGAGCACATTGAAACCGAATTTTATATGTACCAGGGAAATGAATTATGCTACAGCACGGCAAGTGGCGAAAAATGTATACCCAGGACAATTGTTGATCGTGAAGCTATGCGGAAATTTGAGGCCGAAAAGGCATTAGATTTAGCAAAAAAAACTTCCACAAAACGTCCAGTACGACAGACAAAACAAACTAAAAAACGCCCGCTGTCAAGAATTCATCGCATCATATGCAGTATAGTGGCAGCGGTGATGATGTTATAAATTTGTCAAAACCAATAAAAAAGATGCCTGCCCGATTATTGGTGACAGGGAACAGATCGAGTCGGCATTTTGCCATAAAAGGCGATTCGGCTTCTGGACTTTATAGGGGTTTTGGTTAACACTACAGACTATTATAAAGGCACAGTTTTAGTTGATGCCTCCGGTAGAGACATGACACACAACTTTAAGTCAAGGCAACAGGAACGTGGAATATAAAGATGAAAAGTATAATGCCTGCCCGGCGCTGTCGATTCCAGGTGATATTGAAGGTGACGGAGATGATATAATTATTGTCCGTGGAAACACATCAATTTTGAGGTTGATGGGAATTCAAGACAGCGACATTTTGCCATCAAAGGTTATACCAAAAAGGGCCGTCGAATATTGTCAAAACAACAGATTCATATAGTGGTAGAGTCATATCGCCTGCAAAATACTGTCGTATTGGAGGAAGGCAGAGGAAGGTGGAGAAGAGGCAATTTGAATTCTATGTGGATAGCCGCTCCTTTACCGAATACCAATTTATATCCGCAGGATTTCAGTTATTCCAGAATCATCATTGCGTTATACCATAATAATTTCACACTAATAGGTTGGGGTAGATCATGGAATAAGGAAATTGATAAACCAGTAAGCCTAATAATTTGCTTATTGGCTTTAATTTTTTTATACTTGCCGTCGCTCTCCCAAGCTCAAATTTATAAATGGACAGATGGAAAAGGTGTAGTACATTATTCCAATGTTCCAATGGATCGCAATGTTGAGATCACTGCCGAGGTTGAGACTTCCCGGCACCTCCACCAACAAAACACTATCCTTCTGGAGGAAGCGGATTCCAGAGCTCTGGATGCTTACAGGCAGGAACTCATCGAAGCTGATATTGAGGATCGGAAACGGAAGGAAAAAGAACAAAACCCTCGTCTGACCTTAACGATGAATGCGTAGCCATCATCAAAAAATGGTCTAAAAGATACGGGGAGAAAGCTCGGGAATATAAAGCCAAGGCAAAAATAAAAGAACTGAAGTTCAAAAACCCAAAACGTGATGACAGAATGTTAGGTTCTATAAAAGATCTTGCGCGATTTCGAACAAAAGGAAAAAGAACGTGAAGATAAGGTGAAGATTATCTAATTAATAAAAATTAGCTAATCCATAAAGTAGCCCATTTACTGCCCAGAAAATCCGTCATTTTCGTGTTGCTATTGTATTATACCTCAATTGTGGGAGTGCTTTCAAACCCCCCGCCATATAATTTCCCCCTTTTCGGCTTCCTGCATGGCCATCGTGGTCATCCCGTGAAAAATCCGCCCAATTGATCGCCGGTTGATCCCTGCAGACGAGATATAGGGTAATTTCATACCATATTTTATAGCCCCTGGGTATTCCTTGGCTCCAAATACATATAATAGTATTTACTTACCAAAATAAGACTATTGAGCCCTCATTGCATCTGTGGTTTCCTGGGTTAAATTAATTGTCGTGAACTTAACAAACAACTCCAACAGGAGGTGCATCATGGCCGAAGATAAAATACAAGATTATTCTGACGACAACAAAGAGGGTCAGGTTGATACTCGCGAAGTGACTTCGAATGCGATGGAAAGATCCCAATTTGGGCTGCGACCTGGGAATCGATGTAATGGGATAGATGGAAGGCAGGTGCACCATGATCGGACACTATTGACCGTCCGACCTTGGCGTACTGGCTTAACAGCTGCACGGCACATTCAAGCGAGAACGTAGCCTGCAAGATTTAGGGCAGAGTTTTGGATCATAGGCAGGACAATTTGACTTAAGCCTACAAACTACAGTGGGCGAAACGGCAGGGCCTCTTCC
>CAVQMW010000003.1:0-1959307 GCA_963713755.1 uncultured delta proteobacterium
TAAGTTTCGATGACGTTGATCGGTTCATTGATATAGGAGGCAAGTCATGACTGAATGGAAACAGCCCCCTGGGGAATCCACACCCACGTTGGATGACCTGCTGGAGAAAATTCGGCAGCAGTTTAAAAGATTCAAAGGCGGTCCGGTCCTCATCCTTATCGCAGGTGTTGTTGCCTTTGTCTTCTGGACTGCATGGTTTACCGTCCAACCGGAAGAGACAGGAATTGTGCAGCGTTTTGGCAAGGTCATGCGCACGGCCGGTCCGGGACTGCACTTCAAACTGCCTTTCGGTGTCGAAACCGTCCATCTATTGCCCACGGCCCGCGTACTCAAAGAGGAGTTCGGCTTCCGGACGGTGGCCACCGTGCCTGGTGAAAAGACGCGCTATGATCCGAGCGGTTCTTTTAAGGACGAATCGCTGATGCTAACCGGAGATTTAAACGTTATCGATGTCCAGTGGATTATTCAGTACCGCATCGGGGACCCGATCCCCTACTTGTTCCAGGTACGCAACACACCGAAGACGATCCGCGATACCACCGAGGCGGTCATGCGCCGCGCGGTGGGCAACCGCCTCGGCAGCGATGTGTTGACAACCGGTCGGGTGGCGGTTGCCAGTGAAGCAAAAAATGAGATTCAGAAAATCCTGGCGGCCTATGAGGCCGGCGTGCGTTTGGTTACCGTGGAGCTTCAAGATGTGACGCCACCGGAAAAGGTGAAGCCAGCCTTCAATGAAGTCAACGAGTCGCGCCAGGATAAGGAACAAACCATCAATATGGCCCAGGAGCGGGCGAACCGGGAAATCCCCAAGGCTCGGGGAGTGGCAACGCAAAGCATCAGCGAGGCCGAGGGGTACGCCCTGGAGCGGATCAACCGGGCTGAAGGCGAGGCGACCCGTTTTGAGGCTATTCTGGGCGAGTACCAGGGCGCGCCGCAAGTCACGCGACGACGCCTCTATCTGGAGGCCATGACGGGTTTTTTAGAGGAGATGCAGGGACTCTATATTGTAGATCAAGACCAGAAGGCCATGGTGCCCTGGCTCCCCCTTAAGAGCGGCGGGCAACCCACAACGGAAGAGAGACAGCCATGAAGGTTACTTGGAAAACGGCAATCATCGGTGTAGCGGTGGTTATCGGCATCGCGCTCTACAGTCCGATTTACACGTTGCAAGAGGGACTGCAGGCGATTGTCGTACAATTCGGACGACCTGTGGGTGAATCGGTGACTGAGGCGGGACTGCACATTAAAATACCCTTCGTGCAGGAGGTCCGGCGATTCGAAAAGCGCCTGCTTGTCTGGGATGGCGATCCAAACCAGATCCCCACCAAGGGCCGCGAGTTTATCTGGGTGGACACCACGGCACGCTGGCGAATTGCAGACGCCAGAAAGTTCCTTGAGAATGTGGCCAGCGAAGAGGGAGCCCAGTCCCGCTTGAACGACATCCTCGATTCCGTGGTGCGCGATCAGGTATCGAGCAGTGAACTTGTGGAACTCGTCCGCAGCGCCTCATGGGAGGTCCCCACGGATGTGGTACTGAAGGATATCCCCAAGGAGCAGGAAGAAGAACTTATGAAAAAAATCGCCCGTGGAAGGGAGGAGATCACTCGAACCATACTGACGGAAGCACAAAAGATCATCCCCCAGTACGGCATCGAGCTCGTGGATGTGCGGATCAAGCGCCTGGATTACGTGGAAAGTGTACGCGAGAAGGTTTATGAGCGTATGATTTCCGAGCGTAAACGCATCGCCGCACAATTCCGTTCCGAGGGAGAAGGGCGCAGCGCGGAGATCCTCGGGACGATGGAAAAAGAGCTGCGCCGGATCCGTTCTGCAGCCTACCGACGCGTCCAGGAGGTCCAGGGCCAGGCCGACGCCGATGCCACGCGCATTTACGGCCAGGCTTACAATCGGAATCCCGAGTTCTATGCCTTCCTGCGTACCCTGGAAAGCTACCAGGAGAAAACGAATAAGAATTCCGTATTGATCCTCACCACGGAAAGCGACTTTTACCAATACATCAAGCAGGCGATGCCACGCGATGAGCAGGGCCAATGATACTCAAGTATTTGAAAAGAGTAATGATTTCAGTCAGCGCATAGATTTTATGGTCAAGGCAAGCAGCTCTCACACACCATCATTAAGTGAGTAATTTACAATCTCATAATTGTCAATAGTCATTTGTAAGGGATAGAATATGCCATCCGATGAACCAAAAGAGCCGCTGGAAATTTTGAAGGCGAAGCTGCGTTCCCTCTTCGGCTCCAAGGATCACCCGCAAAAGAAGAACGCGCTGCCACCGAAGACTCGTTTCAGCATCTGGTATTTGGTATTAACCCTGCTATTTTTTTCTTATCTGCAGCCGTTCTTCTTTTCTCCAAAAGTCGATACGATTCCTTATAGCCAATTCAAGCAATACGTTGCCGAGGGCCATGTGGGTACATTGACCATCAGCCCTGAAAATATCAAGGGAACGCTAAAGGGCGATATGGTCAGAAAGTTCATCACCATTCGCGTGAATGATCCCAACTTGGTAAAGGATCTTGATGCGCATAAAATCAGTTATTCAGGAGCCTATGAAAGTAAATTTTTGAGCGCCATTCTCTCCTGGATCATTCCCATGGGTATCTTATTCCTGATCTGGCGTTTCGCCATGAAAAAGATGGGATCGGGGATGGGAGTCATGTCTTTTAGCAAGAGCAAAGCCAAGATATTTGCCGAGAGCGAGATAAAGGTAACCTTTGCTGATGCAGCCGGCATCGACGAAGCCAAAGAAGAGCTCCAGGAAGTGGTAGAATTTTTAAGCACACCTGAAAAATCTCAGAAACTGGGCGGAAGGATTCCCAAAGGGGTGTTGCTGGTCGGCCCGCCGGGAACCGGCAAAACCCTTCTGGCCCGGGCAGTGGCCGGGGAGGCCAAAGTGCCTTTCTTCAGCATCAGCGGTTCCGAGTTTGTGGAGATGTTCGTCGGCGTGGGCGCAGCTCGCGTCCGTGATCTATTCTCTCAGGCCGCGGCGCAAGCGCCCTGTATCATCTTTATCGATGAACTGGATGCTTTGGGCAAGGCGCGGGGCATGAATGTCATGGGAGGACATGACGAACGCGAGCAGACGCTGAATCAACTCCTTGTGGAGATGGATGGGTTCGAAACCAATAAAGGGGTCATCATCATGGCCGCCACCAACCGGCCGGAAATTCTCGATCCGGCGTTGCTGCGGCCGGGACGGTTTGATCGGCAGGTTCTGGTGGACCGGCCGGACATCAATGGTCGCGAAGCCATCTTGAAAATTCACTCCAAGAATGTGGTCTTGGGTCCCGAAGTGGACCTGCGGCTGATCGCCGGCCGCACCCCGGGCTTTGTGGGGGCGGATCTGGCCAACATCATCAATGAAGCCGCGCTGCTGGCCGCCCGTAACGATCAGGAGACGGTGGAGTTGACGGATTTCGACGAGGCCATCGACCGTGTGGTTGCCGGTCTTCAGAAGAAAAACCGGGTCATGAATCCCAAGGAGAAAGAGATTGTCGCCTTCCATGAGTCCGGACATGCCATTGTGGCTGAGTCTGTGGAGCATGCCGATCCGGTCCATAAAATCTCCATCATTCCGCGCGGAATAGCGGCGCTGGGTTACACTCAACAACAGCCCACCGAGGATCGCTATCTGATGACGCGCACAGAGCTGCTGGACCGTTTGGCTGTTCTTTTAGGCGGCAGGGTGGCAGAGGAGCTGGTTTTCCAGGAAATTTCAACCGGTGCCCAAAACGATTTGCAGCGGGCCACGGATATCGCCCGCTCCATGGTCACCGAATACGGCATGAGCGATCAATTGGGACTGGTGAGCTATGAACGCCCGCGTCAGTCGATGTTGCTCCCGGAAAGTTTTTCTCCCGGAAAAAATTACAGCGAGGCCAAAGCCGCCCAGATTGATGACGAGGTCACCCGTATTGTCGATGATGCCCATCAACGCGTGCGAAAAATCCTATCGGATCGGCGAACCGTCCTGGATGATCTGGCCCAACTCCTGTCACAGCAGGAAAGTGTGCAGGGCGATGAGCTTAGAGAGATGCTGGCGGCAGCGAAAGCAGAAACGGCATCTTCA
Organism: uncultured delta proteobacterium; assembly: GCA_963713755.1. Classification (GTDB taxonomy): domain Bacteria; phylum Desulfobacterota; class Desulfobacteria; order Desulfobacterales; family CAVQMW01; genus CAVQMW01. The sequence continues at coordinate 4,094 of CAVQMW010000003.1, forward strand.
TTGCCCGATCAGCCGCCCCGAGACATCAAAGGAAAAGGAGCTGATGAAAAGGGCATCGAATAGCGTCCATATTTTTTATGCCCTGCCCTTTTCAGGTCATATCGTGCCGGAGCTGCAGAAAGAAATACCGGAAACCCTGGTGGCCTGAATGCGGGACCGTCCATTGGGGCCACCCAAATCCCGCAAAAAAGTGAGGTGAATGATGACACTATTAAGATGGACGCCGTGGCGAGAGCTTGAAGAAATCGCCAATCGTTACACCAGAACTGTTGGGCAGGCTCAGACAGGAGGCCAGGAGGTCGTCGCAACGGGCGATTGGGTTCCCCGGGTGGACATCGCTGAGACCGACACCGCATTCGAGATCAAGGTGGAGATTCCTGAAGTCAATAAGGAGGACGTCAAAGTTGCTGTCTACAATGGGGTTCTGACGATTCGGGGGGAAAGAAAGCAGGAAAAAGAAGAGGACGGAAAAAAATTTCATCGAGTCGAGCGAAAATACGGGAGCTTCACCCGTAGCTTTACGTTGCCTGACAATGTCGACGAGAATGCGATTGAGGCGGCCTTCCAGGATGGCATACTGCTCCTCCAGATTCAAAAGACCGAGGGGGCAAAGCCGAAAGTCATCGAAGTCAAAGTGCAGTAAATAGGTACAGGTTCAAACAACCGACTGAATCCGGGAAAAGTAACCGCTTTTCCCGGATGGGTAACTTTGGGACAGCGGTTGCAGGGCAAGCTGACTTCATCGGAGTGCCTGGAAAACGCACTGGAAAGGCAAGAAGAGGGACAAGCCTGCTGTGACCCGCATGATTTCAAGCAATAAGATCACCCTGCTGCAAAACGGCGAGGCGTATTTCCCGGTGCTCGAAAAGGAACTGGACCGGGCAATGCATGAAATCTACCTGGAAAGTTATATTTTCGAAGATGACGCCACCGGACGACGCATTGCCGAAGCACTCCGGCGGGCGGCTTTGCGGGGCGTAAAAACCCACCTGCTAATCGATGGATTCGGCTCGATTCGTTTTCCGAAAACAATGGTCGACTACCTTAATGCGGCCGGCGTAATGGTTTTGAAGTTCCGGCCCAAGACTTCGCCCTGGACGCTGCGGCGCCGGCGATTGCGCCGCCTGCACCGCAAAATCGTGGTTGTGGACCGGACAATCGCATTTGTCGGTGGCATCAATATTCACGATGGTAGGGATCGTCATGGCCAACCATCGATGCGGTTTGACTACGCGGTGAGTGTGCAAGGGCCGCTGGTGAAAGCCATTCATGATTCTGCCCGTCAGGTATGGTTGCGCGTGACTTGGATGCGCAGGCTATACAACCGGAGTAGGAACAACGACAGATATACGCCTTCAGCCGAACCCACGGGTTTGATGCAAGCGGCTTTTTTGGTTCGCAACAACATCCGTCATCGTCGCGATATTGAAGCTGCGTATCTGCAGGCGATCGAGCAGGCACAATGCGAGGTTATACTTGCCAATGCCTACTTTTTACCCGGATTGAACTTTCGCCACGCGCTTGTAGACGCAGCCAGGCGCGGGGTCCGGGTGGTTATACTGTTGCAGGGGAAGATGGATCACCCCTTACTTCATTATGCCTCCCATGCCCTCTATGGCAGTTTTCTCTCTGCAGGGATTGAGATATATGAATACAATAAAAGCATCATGCACGCGAAAGTTGCTGTGATTGATGAACATTGGGCGACGGTGGGATCTTCCAATCTCGACCCTTTCAGCCTGCTTCTGTCACTTGAAGCAAATGTCGCTGTTGACGATGAACACTTTGCCAAGAAATTAAAACATAGCCTGGAGCAGGCCATCAAGATGGGGGCACAGCAGATAAGTGAGACCAACTGGAGAACGGAATCCATCAGACTGCGTCTGGCAAGTTGGCTAAGTTATGGTTTGGTGCGATTCATGATCGGAATCGCGGGATATGCCCCGGGACAACCGCCTGACCAAGTAGTGCCGATCGATCATGTAGCTTGAACGACAGGCGCAATAGTAGCCGTATAATAAATCTGGATACCTGATGAAATCCTACCAAGACATAAAATCACCAGCCAACATTGATGCCATACTTGCCTATGTGGAAACGTTACTTGGTATTTGTTTCAAGCGCATCAGGAAAAATCGGTATAACGCCCTATGCCCATTCCACGCTGACACCCAAGAGAGTTTCATGGTGTATGTCAACAAAGAGGATGAGGTCCGGTTCCATTGTTTCGGCTCTTGCAAGGGCGATTGGGATATTTACGACCTGATCATGCTGCGTAAAAAATATCGGTTCAGAAAGGCGCAGCAGGTTTGGGCTGCGCATTTGGATGTCAAGAATTTCAAATTTTATGATGGCAGCAGTCCCTCTATTCCTGAACCTGACGAAACATCGGAGCCCGATGATATGGTTTGTTTTGTCGACCCGGAAAAACTTGATGAAAAGATTGTTGCCGCCCTGGATGATGCCGCCAACTTCTACAATGACCTCTTGATGTCAAATAAAGACCGGTTCAAGCACGTTTGGGATTATCTTGCTCGCCTGGGCGTAGGAAAAGAGACTATAGGCAAGTTTAAAATCGGTTACGCTCCGCCATACAGCGATGAACTGCACCACGGCAGGGCATTGATAGCTGGCCTTTTCACACGCTTTAAAAAGGATGATGGGGCTTTCGATACTTTCTCAGATAGTGGACTGGTTAGATTTTTGAACGATGGATCCGTGAAGGGATACGGATACTATTGCCGACAGATCGAATTCAGACGCAAAGATCCGTTCTCAAGAAATTACGCTGACTTTCTCGCCGGCCGGATGGTGTTCCCCATTTATGATGACGATGCCCGTCCGATCGGATTAGTCGGCAGACGAACGGACGACAGGGGCGTTCGCAGGCTCAAACACCAGGCCAGAGAAGTTCCTCTCTCCGCCAGGAGCTGGCTATATGGCATTGAAAAGGCAGAGCGCCATATCCGGCAGAACCGGACGATCATCCTGGTGGAAGGCATCTTTGATTATTTCGCCTTCTACAATCTACTCCAAGGCCAGAACAAACTGGTGGTGGTTTCGACAATGGGCTCCTATCTCACCCCCGAGACGGCGACCATTCTCAAAGGCTTTGATATCGAACACTATATTGTCGCCTACGACTGGGACGAGCTTGGCAGGAACAGTATCGAACGGATTGCGTTCAAATCAGGCGGGTGGGTCTATTACCTTGGCGGTCTGGCAGAAGGTCAGGACCCATACGATATGTTGGAACCAGTGGTAACCGCCATCAGTGGATTTTCCCTGAAACACCTGGAGGCCGATGCGCGAAGCGCCCGGAAACGAATGGAAGAACAGCTTCAGGCTCAGGAGAATAAACATGAATGCTAAACTAATTATCAGCATAATCCTTGCCGGACTGGCGGCTATATTTATCTTCCAGAATGCAGCGATGGTGGATCTGAAATTTTTATTCTGGACTCTTTCGGCGTCGATGACGATGTTCATGATTTTTTCATCAGGAATAATAACGGGCTGGTTGCTGCGAGGAACTTTCAGTAGAAGAAAAAGCCGCACCCACAATAAACAGGGTGTCCTTTCCGGCCAGAGGATTAATTGATACTTCATAAAGAGAAAGTCATCAGGTCCAATAGGAGAGATTAAATGACAGCTAAAGCAATTAAATATGGCGAAAAAGCAAGAAGAAAAATGATGCGGGGAATCGATATTCTGGCCGACGCGGTCAAGGTGACCCTCGGGCCCAAAGGACGTCATGTACTCATCAATAAAGCCTGGGGTTCGCCCAGAATAACCAAAGACGGGGTGACGGTCGCCAAAGAGATAGAACTGGAAGACAGGTTCGAAAACATAGGTGCGCAAATGGTCATGGAAGTGGCTTCTAAAACCTCCGATGAAGCCGGCGACGGCACGACCACGGCGACTATCCTGGCCCGGGCCATCTATCGCGAGGGCTCAAAGCTCGCAGCTGCCGGTTTGAGTCCCATGGCGATAAAACGGGGCATCGACAAGGCTGTTGCACTGGTGGTGGAAGAGCTAAAAAAAATGTCCAAGCCGGTAAATGACCAAAAAGATATCGTCCAGGTCGGGACTATTTCGGCAAACAACGATTCCGCCATCGGTAGCATTATCGCCGAGGCCATGGAAAAAGTCGGCAAGCAGGGTGTGATTACAGTAGAGGATGCCAAGGCCATGGAGACCACGCTCAAGGTTGTCGAAGGGATGCAATTCGATCGCGGGTACCTGAGTCCCTACTTCGTTACGGACCCTGCGAAGATGGTGGTCAACCTGGAAGAACCCTATATTCTTTTGCATGAAAGAAAGATCAGTTCCATGCGCGATCTGCTGCCCATTTTGGAACAGGTCGCAAAAACCGGCAAGCCCATCCTGATTATGGCCGAAGATGTCGATGGTGATGCGTTGGCCACCCTGGTGGTAAATAAACTGCGAGGGACCTTGAATTGTGCGGCGGTTAAGTCTCCCGGTTTCGGGGACAACCGAAAGGCCATGCTGGAAGATCTGGCTATCCTGACCGGGGGCCGTGCGATTAGCGAGGATTTGGGCGTCAAACTGGAAACAATAACCCTGCAAGACCTGGGTACCGCCAAACGGATTACCGTGGAAAAGGATAACACGATCATCATCGACGGAGGTTGCGACCCAAAGGCCCTGGCAGGGCGTATCAAGCAGATCAAGGTCCAGATCGAAGAGACAACCAGCCATTATGACAAGGAAAAATTGCAGGGACGTCTGGCAAAATTGGCGGGGGGCGTTGCCGTTATCAATGTGGGGGCGGCAACCGAGACCGAGATGCAGGAAAAGAAAGACCGCATCGATAATGCCCTCAACGCCACTCGTGCGGCAGTGGAGGAAGGCATTGTCCCCGGCGGCGGGGTTGCATACCTGCGTGCCATGGCGGTCCTTGAAGCGACTGAGCTCCCCGGCGAAGAGCAATTGGGTGTCGGACTTTTAAAACGCGCCCTCGAAGAGCCGGCCAGACAGATTGCAGCCAATGCCGGTTTTGAAGGCGCCGTGGTGCTCGCACACATTATGGAGGGTCAAGGGAATTTTGGATTCAATGCCGAAACAGGGTCCTATGAGGATCTTATGAAGGCGGGGATCGTGGACCCGACCAAAGTGTCACGTTTTGCCCTTCAAAATGCCGCTTCCGTGGCCGGCCTTCTGATGACCACGGAAGCGATGATTGCCACCAAGCCTCCAAAGGGCAGATCGGCACCTTCAATACCTTCGGAGAAAAGGTATTAGCTCCGGAGTTTTTATGCCGGTTGCTTCGTGACAATTCTATCGGAGGTGCGTCTTGTGGAGGGTTATACATGAAAACCATCGTGACAATGACCGTAAATCCGGCGATCGACAAGAGCTCAAGTGTCGCGCACGTCACGGCTGAACGAAAGCTGTACTGCAACCCCCCTCGATTTGAGCCCGGAGGGGGCGGTGTGAATGTCTCCCGGGCCATTAAGAAACTGGGGGGCGAATCCCTGCTCCTTTATCCAGTGGGAGACCTGACGGGAAAGATGCTTCAAAAGCTCCTGGACCGGGAAGGCCTGAACCATCGGCCCTTTCCCATTGAGGGAATGATCCGGGAAAGCCTGGTTGTGCTGGAGGAATCCACCGGCCGGCAGTATCGTTTTGGAATGCCGGGTCCTGAGTTTCAAGTAAAGGAATGGGAACAATTCCTGACTGCCTTGTCGGACATGGACCCGGAACCCGAATATCTGGTGGCCAGCGGGAGCCTTCCGCCGGGCGTGCCCGCTGACTTTTATGCGCGGGTGGCGCGCCTCGGAAAAAACAGGGGCGCAAAAGTCATCATCGACGTTTCGGGGAAAGCCATGAAAAGCGCACTTGAGGAAGGCGTGTATCTGATCAAACCCAACGTTCGTGAATTCAGGGAGCTGGTTGGAAAGGATATCAGAGAGGAGGCACAGATCAAGGCGGCGGCCCAACAGCTCGTAAAAACCGGCCGATGCGAATTGCTGGTTATCTCGCTTGGTGCAGCGGGCGCCTTGATGGTTTCAGAGGAGATTACCGAACGCATCCTTCCGCCGACCGTGCCGATTGTCAGCAAGGTGGGTGCCGGAGACAGCATGGTGGCCGGTATCGTACTGAGTCTTGTGCGCGGCAGGTCGCCCAGAGAGTCTGTCCTTTTCGGCGTGGCGGCCGGCACCGCGGCTGTAATGACACCGGGAACGGAACTGTGCCGGAGGGGCGATGCCGAAAGGTTATTCGAAAATATGACTTCAGCGTCCCGATAAGTCTTCGTTATCGGAATCAGGGGGTTGGCATGAAAAAGGTCGAATTCATGGAAACATGGGGTCTGGTATATGAAACGGGTGCGGGAGTTGCGCTATGAGGTTGCCGGCGCATAAAACCAAAATCGTCTGCACCATAGGCCCGGCCTCCAAATCGGAGGCTGTGTTGGAGCAATTAATTCTTCAGGGGATGAATGTGGCGCGGCTCAACTTCGCCCATGGGACCGTGCAGGGGCACAGGGAGGATATCCGTCGTATACGTGCCGTGGCGGCAAGGACAGAGCGCTCTTGCCTGATCATGGCGGATCTTCCCGGTCCCAAAATACGAGTCGGCAAACTCATAAAAGAACCGCTGCTGCTGGGAAAAGGCAATAAGATCATATTGACCGTCCAAAATTCTGTGGGCTCAGTGGATCAGATCCCTATAGAGAATGTGCCTGCCGTTCAGAAGAAACTGATCAACAAGGCTAATCTTCTTGGCCGGCCCGTGATAACAGCGACGCAAATGTTGTTGTCCATGACAGAAAATATCCGGCCGACCCGTGCCGAGGTGTCCGATGTGGCCAATGCCATATTGGATGGGACAGACGCGGTGATGCTGTCTGAAGAGACAGCCATCGGGCGGCATCCTATAGAAGCAGTTGAAATGCTGGCTAAAATAGCAACATCCGCCGAGCGGGAACGTAAAGCTGTCCAGGCCCTGGCCGATTTGCCCTCATATTTCAGGACGGGTGCGGGTTCCGGCAATTTCCGTGTTGATGAAAATCTTTAAAGTCTGAATCCCTTTCTCTTGGCCTCTTTAAAGTTGGTTTTACATGCAAGGCAATAAACATGAACTCAAAGTATTGATGCTGGATGCCGCCACAGGCTTTTACCGCATGCAGCGCTACCGTGTCGGCGATTTTTTCGGTCCCGTGGATATGGGGATTCATCTGGCCTTCAAACACAACGCCTTGACCATCGGCGCCGGGCTGCTGGCCGGATCTGTTTTCCCCGGATCCAACCGGCTGATATTCGCCGGTATCTCCCCCTGTTGGCACGGTTTTTTTGTCTCCTCCATGGGAGGGGCGGCCTTGGTTTTTGACAACCTCGGCATCAACATGCTCAGTCTCATCGGCAAAGCCCCGCATCCTTCCCTCTTGTACCTGAACCGCAACCACGGCGAAGAAATCGAGGTGGAACTGGTTCCGGTCGTGCCCGAACGGATCTGGGATCAGGGCCGCAAAGGGGTCTATGCCGTAATGGAACATGCCCTTGACCTGTTCTGCCAGAGTTATGAAAAAGATCCCCGAATACTGGCTGTCGGTCCGGCGGCGCGCGATTCGGATTTCGGGGCTGTGGGGTCGGCTCCGGTGAAAAAGGGGAAGCTGACCCCTGTGGATACCTGGGCCGGCAGGGGCGGATTCGGCAGCAAGCTGCTTCAGGAGCACGGCCTGGTGGGAATCATCTACGGCGGTACTCATATTGATGAGGATTTTCGGGATCGCGCCGTGGCCGACCAATGGTTCCAGGACAAATTCAACCAGAAGATGGCGGCCAAGGACATGGCGGTCACCACCAAGTACCGTTACGACCCGAAGTTCAACACGGGTGGCACTTTCGGGGTCAATTACGCCGCCATGGACGGCGATATCCTGGCGTTCAATTACCGCACCATCCACTGGAGCCGCGAAGCACGGGGGGACCTTCACCAACGGTTTGTCTTGGATCACTACCTCAAACAGTTCAACGAGGAAACCATACAAACCAAGCAGCAGCACAACTGCGGTGAACCGTGTGCGGCGGTCTGCAAAAAAATGCACGGCCGCTTTAAAAAAGATTATGAACCGTATCAGACCATGGGGCCCTTGTGCGGTATCTTTGACCAGCGGGCCGCCGAACAACTCAACCACCATGCCGACCGCCTGGGCTTCGATGCCATCTCCGCGGGAGGAACGATTGCCTGGCTCATGGACTGTCTGGATGATGGGCTGATCACGACCGCTGATTTGGGTGTGGATCATACGCCCAGATGGGATATGGCAACGTTCGATGTGGTGGGCGATTCCATGCACAATGCCGAGCTGGGTATAGCGTTGTTGAACCAGATGGTCCTGCCCGACGGAAAAATACCGCTGCAATTCGGAACCCGGAAATTTGCCCGCCGGCTGGCGCGGGAAAAGGGCCGGGAGGTGCTTGACCGGTTTGTATACAATGCCTTTGCCCGCCAGGGCTGGATGGTTCCCAGCCAGTACTGGACTCCGGGTGTCTTTTCACCAATGGCAATTACCGGCAAATATTACATGCACTATGGCCGTGATTTTCTGCCGCCCAGGGAGCTGGGAAGGGAAAATGCCCGCCGCATGTTAAAGGAGCTGATGCTGGACAATCTCGGAATCTGCCGCTTTCACCGGGCCTGGGCGGAAACATTGATTCCCGACATCGTGGAAAATATCTTCGGGGAAAAGGAGGCGTTTCTGATTGCGATAAACATGACCGCCAGTCGGATTACCAGCCGTAATGCCTCGGTGTTCTGGGAGTCGGAACGCAACATGGACATGGTGTTTACCTTCCTGAAAAACAAAAAAGAGATCGACGGAATCCGTCATCCCGAGCTGGACCATTGGATTGATTTTTTCACCCGGGACAAACATGCCGCTGCCTACGAGTTTTGGTACGAAATGCACAAAGGCATCCATGAGATGCTTCGGGAATATCCAGTGTGATAAAACAATCAAAGGAGGGTCGTCCCGGACCGGGTTTTCGTTGTGTGGTCGATTGAAGACGGCGATGTTCCATGAGCCCCACAACTGAATGTTTTGTGAAAGAATTATGATCAGCCGAAATGGCGGATTCAAATGCTAAAAAATTAGCGGGCACTATCGTTCGCCAGCAGAAAGGAGGTGATTAATATGCCAAATAAAGATGGAAACGGACCAAAAGGTCAGGGACCGAAGGACGGTCATGGTAAAGGTAAGGGAAAGGGCAACCGCCCTGGTCAAGGGCCGATGACTGGAGGAAAGAAAGGAAATAAGGAAGAAACCAAAAAGTAAGCCAGATTAAAACGAGAATTGAGGGATTGCGAACAATCGCGTGAGCGCAGACCGAAAAGGCCGGGGCTAAATTTTTGTTGGTCTTCATGTCTTGTATCCCGGCCTTTTTTGGCCCGTTATGCGGAGCATTTTGTATGAAGTCACAAACCGAGAAGAGGAGTAATGAATGAACAACGATAAACTCAGAATCGTAATAAAAACCGGAACACGATAGGATAAAAGGAAATTTCATGCACAAACTTATCCTGCTTCGCCACGGTCTTAGCGAATGGAACATTCAAAATCGCTTCACCGGCTGGCATGATGTCGATCTGGCAGACGCAGGCATCGCTGAATCACGCAAGGCTGGACAAGCACTGCGTGACGCAGGGTTCCAATTCGATTCCGCGTATACGTCGCTGCTTAAACGGGCGATACGTACGCTCTGGGTGGTTCTTGACCAACTCGACCAAATGTGGATTCCAGTCATCCGTGATTGGAGGCTGAATGAGCGACACTACGGGGCATTGCAGGGGCTCAACAAAGCCGAGACAGCCGCCAAACATGGCGAAGACCAGGTTCTGATTTGGAGAAGAAGCTACGACACTTCACCGCAGCCTGTTTCTGAAGAGGACGATCGCTTCCCTGGAAACGATCCACGATACGCTGGCATTGAAAAGAGCAGACTTCCCAAAACTGAGTGTCTGAGAGATACCGTTGAAAGGGTAATCGAGTGCTGGAACGAAAAACTATCCAAAGAGATAAGATCAGGCAAAAGGCTTCTCATCGTTGCACATGGCAACAGCCTTCGGGCACTCGTCAAGTATTTGGACCAAATCACGGACGAAGAAATTATTGAACTCAATATCCCCACAGGAATTCCTTTGGTTTACGAGCTTGACTCTGATCTCAAGCGTGTACGTCATTACTATCTTGGGGATGAGAATATGCTCAAGGACGCGATGTCCGAAGTTGCAAAGCAGGGAAAGGCAAAATAATTTACCGGTCCCAACACAAGAAGTACACATAACCTCTATTTGACTTCCGTTTGTCAAGGTAAGATTTTTCCTGCAGATCGGAAAAATGTAGGATATTCTCTCCCGTCTTTTATTCCACGCCGGCGTTCTGTCCAAATGACAGGTCAACGATTTGCCATGGTCGCAATTATCACGAAAAGGTCATATGTGACCAACGGTCGCATATGACCCTTCCAGATAACCATCAACGGCCGCACCGGAATGCTGGTTCTTTTTAAATACATAGACATATCAGAGATATAGGTGTTCTGGCAGGAAGCACTAGATACCTGGCACAAATATTGAGTATCAATCCATAAAGGCCCCATTTTTTGCACGGGGACTTCACAACAACCCTTATTGAACAGGAGGTCTACCATGAAATCAAGCACCCAGGACAAGTCGGAAGGCAAGTGGCACCAACTCAAGGGTAAGATCAAACAGGTAACCGGAAAAGCTGTCGGGAACCGCGACTTGGAAGCCGAAGGCAAGGCCGAAAACACTGACGGGAAGGTTCAGAAAAAGGTCGGGCAGATCAAGGACGTCGTCGGGAAGTAAACATCACCGTCTGTCAAAGGAATTTGATGGCGCTAAAAAAGAAGGTCACCATGCTTTGGACCATATTTGTGATTCTACTGGTTTTGTGGGCGCTGGGACTGTTGACCGGCACCACGTTTGGCGGTGTCATTCACGCCCTGCTGGTGATTGCCATCGGTGTGGTGCTGATCCAAGTTATTCAAGGCCGGCGGCGGGTGTGACCCGTCGGACAATCGCCAGCAGGACGTGCTTTTTAAATTTAAAATAGAGGAGAGATTGCCATGAAAAAAAGACGTGGTGTTATCGGTTATCTGGTTCTGGTCATGTTTATCGCCGCCTTGGTAGCCTGCGCATCGACCGCCAAACAGTCGAGTACCGGGGAATACGTGGACGACTCGGTCATCACGACCAAGGTCAAAACGATGCTTGCCGCCGATGATTTTCTCAAGTCGTTCCAGATCGGTGTTGAAACTTACAAGGGTGTCGTTCAACTGAGCGGTTTCGTTAATTCTCGGGCAGCCGTTGATAAAGCAGTCGAGATCGCACGAACCATCAAGGGGGTCGCATCCGTCAAGAATGATCTGATCGTCAAATAGGTATCGTTAACAGAAGGAAATTGAAAATGAGTCTATCGCACAGAGGTTTCATTATAGTTGTTCTCTTATCCTTTTTTCTCGCATTTGCCGGTTGTGAACAAAAGGGAACGGCCGAGAAGACAGGGAAAAAAGTTGATCAAGCAGTTGAAAAAATGGGTGAAAAAATTGAAGGCGCCAAGGAAGCGATCGGTGACAAAGCCGAACAAGCTGGAGAATACATGAATGATGCCGCTATCACAGCCAAGATTAAGGCGGATATCTTGCGTGACCCTTTGCTTAAATCGTTCCAAATCAACGTGATCACGACAAACGGCGGCGTCACGCTGAACGGTGTCGTTGATTCCCATCAAAGTATCGACAGGGCGGTGGAAATTGCCCGTAGTATCAAGGATGTGAAATCGGTCGAAAACGGCCTTTCCGTCAAGGGTTCCTGAAACACGATTTGCGACCACGATCATCATTTCGCTATAATTCATATAACTGGCATGGCCGAAATAATGATCAAGGCCGAATCGAAAGCGGCAATGGATATCGATTCGTGAATAGATTGAAGCAACTCTGGAGTATCCTGCGGTCGAGCTTCTGGTTTGTGCCTTCGCTGATCGTGACTGTCAACATCGTCCTGGCCGTGGCTTTGATCGGCGTGGATTTCGCCGAAAGCGAGCAATGGCTTGCCCGCTGGCCGCGCCTGTTCGGCGTGGGCGCGGATGGCGCACGCGGGATGCTGTCCACGATTGCCGGCTCGATGATGACCGTGGTGGGCGTCACGTTCTCGATGGTTCTGATGACGCTGGCGCTGGCCTCGAATCAATACACCTCGCGTATCCTCAGGAACTTCATGAGCGACCGCGTCATGCAGGTCGTATTAGGCGTCTTCGCCGGCATTTTTACTTATTGCCTGATCGTGTTGCGGACCATCCGCAGCGGCGAAGATGGCGTATTTGTTCCGAGCCTTGCCGTATCTTTCAGCGTCGTGCTGGCGATGGGCGGCATCGGCATTCTCATTTTCTTCATTCATCATATCGCCGCTTCGATTCAGGCCGCAAACATTATTGCCGCGGTAGCCGACGAAACCATGCTGGCCGTCGACCGGCTTTTCCCGGAAAGATTCGGCGATGGGCGGGTTGACGACGATGAGGATGTACCGGCGCCACCCCCTCTGCCGGCCTGGGACTGGCAGCCCGTTCCGGCCAGGGGGAATGGTTTCATCCAAAGCCTTGATAACGCGACGCTCCTGCGTCTGGCGCGCGAGAACAAGACCGTCGTGCGGATGGAACGCGCCATCGGCGAGTTTGTGATCCATGGCACCGCACTCGCTTCAATCGACCTGGAGGACCCACCGGGAAAAGAGATCATCACCGCCCTTCAGGCCGCATACACCATCGACCGCCACCGCACGGTGGAACAGGATTCAGCCTTCGGCATCCGGCAGATCGTGGATATGGCTTTGAAAGCGCTCTCTCCCGGAATCAACGACACAACGACGGCCGTAATGTGTGTGGATTATCTGTCGGCGATTCTCGCACGACTGGCATCCCGGCCGATTCCTCCATCGCACCGCTACGAGGAGGGGGAACTGCGCGTGGTCACCAAGGGGCCGAGTTTTGAAAGCCTGCTGAGCGACGCCTTGGATCAAATTCGGCGCAACGCAACCGGCAATGTAACCATCCTCTCGCGGATACTCGAAGCGCTTCAACTCCTTGCCGGTTTGACAGCCAGTCCACGTCGCCGGCAGGCGCTTCGCGGGCAGATGCAGCAGATTGCGGAACTGGTCGCGCGCACCGTCGATTCCACCCATGACCGTGAGAAAATCGAGGCTCATCTGATGCGGCTGAGCAGCATCCTCGAAGATTAACCGGCGTGGTGGGCACAAAAAAGAAAGATACCGGATTCACCATTTACATTTAAAAAACGAGGATACGGATGGGCCAATACAATCTGAACCGCATCTTTAACCCGCGCCAGGTCGCGGTGGTGGGCGCCAGCGAAAAGGCAGGCACCATCGGCAACGCGTTGATGAGAAATCTTGTCGACGGCCGGTTTTCAGGAACCGTGCTGCCGGTCAATCCCAAATACCAGACCATGCACGGGCAGGCATGCGTCGCATCGGTGTCCGCCCTGGAGACGGGCGTGGACCTGGCGGTTATCGCTACGCCGATGCCCAGCGTGCCCGATATCGTCAGCCAGTGCGTTGAAAAAAAGATCGGCGGCGCCGTCATCATTTCGGCCGGGGGCAAGGAGATCGGTGAAGCGGGCCGGGAGATAGAGGAAAAGATACGGCGCATTTCCAAAGAAGGCGGGCTTCGTATCGTGGGACCGAACTGCATGGGCATCATTCGGCCCGCAGTTACCCTCAACGCCAGCTTTGCCTCCGAGATGCCCGCGGCCGGAAATCTGGCCTTCGTATCCCAGAGCGGCGCCATCTGTACGGCGATTCTCGATCTGGCCTTGAAGGAACGCATCGGCTTCAGCCATTTTGTCAGCATCGGCTCCATGCTGGACGTCGATTTCGGAGACATGATCGACTTTCTCGGAAATGATTCCTCGGCCAAAAGCATTCTGTTGTATATCGAAAACCTGACGAATTTCCGCAAATTCATGAGCGCCGCGCGTTCCGTGTCCCGAATCAAACCCATCATCGTGCTCAAATCCGGCAGAAGTCCCGCCGGTGCGAGGGCCGCGGCCTCTCACACGGGGGCCATGGCCGGAGAAGATGCGGTCTATGACGCCGCCTTCAAGCGCGCCGGCATCGTGCGCGTGGATACCATCGAAGAACTCTTCGACTGCGCGGAACTGATGGCCAAGCAACCGCGGCCGCGCGGCCCCCGCCTGGCGATCCTCACCAATGGCGGCGGCCCGGGCGTGATGGCGACGGACACGCTCGCCCGCCATGGTCAGGAGCCCGCACCCCTTGCTCCCGAAACGCTGCAGGCCTTCGATGCCTTCCTGCCGGAGTTCTGGAGCCGGGGCAACCCCATCGACATCCTTGGCGACGCCTCCGCGGAACGGTTCGGCCGCGCCCTTACGATCTGCTTCGACTCGAAGAACCTGGACGGGGTGCTGGTCATCCTTGCGCCCCAGGCCCTTACCGAGCCCCTTTCCGTAGCCGAGACGCTGGCCGCCGCGATCCAAAAACGCCGGTTTCCGGTATTTGCCTGCTGGATGGGCGGCAAACGCATCGCTCCTGCCGTGGACGTGTTGAATGCCGCGGGAATCCCGACCTATGACACGCCGGAACGAGCAGTCCGGGCGTTTCTGTATATGGTTGAATATGCCAGGAACCTCGAAATGCTGTTGGAAGTCCCACCGAAAATAGCCGGGAACATGGCGTTCGATCAGGAAAAGACCCGCCGGCTGATCGCCGGTGCGCCGGACCAGGGATTTATGTCGGAATCGGATTCCAACGAAATCCTCACGGCCTACGGCCAGCCCATGATCAGGACTAAAATCGCCACGACCGAGGCGCAAGCCTCGCGAATCGCCCGGGAAATGGGATACCCGGTGGTCATGAAACTGCACTCACCGGACATCACCCATAAAACCGATGCCGGCGGTGTTCGTCTGGACCTGCGCGGCGATGCGGATGTTGGCCAGGCCTACCGTCAAATCCTATCATCGGCCCGGCAATACAAACCCGATGCCCGCATCGAGGGCGTAACCCTTCAGCCCTATTTTTCCAACCCGGATTATGAAATTCTGCTGGGTGCCAAGCACGATCCCAATTTCGGCCCCGTCATTCTGTTCGGCATGGGCGGCATTTACACGGAAGTGTTGAAAGACCGGTCCCTGGGGCTTCCCCCCATGAACCGCTTGCTGGCTAAACGGCTCATGCAGGAGACCAAGGCCTACTCTCTATTGAAAGGATACCGCAACCGTCCCGCCGCCGACATGCAGCGGCTGGAAGAGATGATCATCCGGCTTTCGCAACTGTTGATCGACTTCCCCGACATCGCTGAACTGGACATGAATCCCGTTCTGATCAAAAACGGCAAGCCCGTCGCGGTGGATGCCCGCATTCTCGTTTCACCGCTGGCGGTGCCCTCCTCCCTGCATCTGGTGATCGGCCCCTATCCGGAGGAGGATGAATCCCACATGGTCAGCGTGGACGGGCGCCGCATTTTTGTCCGGCCCGTCAAGCCCGAGGACGCACCCCTTTT
The DNA here is from genome assembly GCA_963713755.1 of uncultured delta proteobacterium. Classification (GTDB taxonomy): domain Bacteria; phylum Desulfobacterota; class Desulfobacteria; order Desulfobacterales; family CAVQMW01; genus CAVQMW01. Next base: position 19,680 of record CAVQMW010000003.1, read on the forward strand.
CACGGCGTTTTTCAAGACCCTTTCGCCCACGACGATTTACCGTCGTTTCTTCGGTGCCTTAAAGGAGTTGAACCCCGAAATGCTGGCCCGCTTCACCCAGATCGATTACGACCGGGAGATCGCGCTGGTGGCCATCGATGAGGAATCGGAAACCGACAACATGCTGGGGATTGCCAGAATCATCGGCGATCCAGATGGCAGGACGGGTGAATTCGCCGTCCTGGTAGGTGATGCCTGGCAAGGCAAGGGCATTGGGGGAAACCTGCTGGAAAAATGCCTTTCCGTTGCCGAAACGCAAGGTTTTGAATCGGTGCACGGCATCGTGCTGCATGAGAACCGGAACATGCTCGCTTTAGGGAAAAAACTGGGGTTTGACATCAAAAGGGAGCCCGATTCCGGAGACAATGAACTGGTGATCCATTTCGGAAAGAGCTGACATCAAAAAAGGAGAACACCCATGATCGATAAAGACGAACTTTGCCATAAGATCAAAGATATGTATCCGGACATCGGAGAATGCGGCATTGATGTCGATGTTGCATTCGATGAGACCAACCAGCGGTGGGTGGTCGATTTGAAAAAAGGTTCCCGCCGAATGAAGACCTTTCTGGAAGAAGGAGATGCGGAATTCTGCCTGCAAGGCCGACAGTGTGTCAGCCTGGGCATTGAAATCGGTCAATTGCGCGACACTATCGCGCGTATGTAACGCCACGTTTTGGGTGACTGTATGGAAGAAAGTGGAAAGGAGAGCCCGTTGACATCAAGAGAACGAGAACATGTAAGCGTGGAGGTGGGTAATCTCTTTGCGCTTCTCCGAATAACCGGAAATCGCAAGGTGACTTTTAAAGGAGGCAGGTAACACGGCACTGAATTGCCGGATTAGTGTTCAAGGTATGTTAGATTTTTACTATCCATCAACAGCAATCAAACAATTATAATAAAAGGAGAAATAAATGGCAAAAAGAATAGAAATTTACAAGTGTGAAGCATGCGGGAATATTGTTGAAGTGCTGCATGGTGGTGATGGGGAACTGGTCTGCTGCGGTGAACCGATGAAGCTGATGGTCGAAAATAAGGTTGACGCCGCTAAAGAAAAACATGTGCCTGTCATTGAAAAGATTTCAGGCGGGGTTAAGGTTACGGTCGGCAGCGTGGCTCATCCCATGGAAGATAAACACTACATTGAATGGATTGAAATCATAGCTGATGGCAAGGCATATCGGCAGTTTTTGAAGTCGGGTGAAAAACCGGAAGCATCCTTTCAGGTCACTGCTGATAAAATTCAGGCACGGGAATACTGTAACCTTCACGGATTATGGAAAGGTTGATGCTAACGATCATGTAGCTTACTCGTGAAGGAGGTATTCGAATGACAGTTGATATCAGTGTTTTGATCGGCGGTGAAGCCGGCCAGGGCATTCAGACCGTCGGTCTGCTGATGGCCCGTACCTGTCACAGGGCGGGTTTGTATGTGATGGCGGTCAATGATTTTGAATCACGGATACGGGGTGGTCACAGTTTCATCCAGCTTCGCATCAGCGACCGGCCTGTCCATGGCCCGATCCGGAAACTTCACATGATGGTAGCACTGGATCCTTAAGGATTTGAATTTACCATGTTAAAACCTGTTAAATTCTGTATTAATGCGGCGCTGATGATGTTAATGATATCCGGATGCTCGGCAGAACGCCATGAGCACGCGGCCGGCAGCCGTTCAATACATCCTCTGGGCTGCCCTGAAAGCCCCAATTGTGTATCGACGGAAGCGACAGATAAGCGCCACAAAATCGATGTCTTTGGTCTAAAGGGGGATTTCAGCAAGAACTGGACTGAAATACAACGTGTTGTGGCGGCACTTCCCCAAAGCACTATTGCCAAGGCTGACGATACATATCTCAAGGCAACGTTTAAGAGCCGGGTATTCCGATTTATTGATGATCTTGAGCTATTCCTGAACCCTTCAAGTGGAATCATTGCGATCCGCTCGGCGGCTAGAAGCGGCTATTGGGACTTCGGCGTCAATCGCCGTCGCGTAGAGCAGCTTCGGCAAGAGCTTCAGGCCAGAGATCTCATTAATCAACCTTAATTTGAATGTAAAAAAGGATGATGGGGATGAGTCAATATAATATAGAGTGCATTTTTAAACCATTGATGACAGTGCCAGTCCCTCGAAGCCGAGCCGGCGCGGTGTGCGATGAAGGGAGAGTGAGGTGACGTTCGATTGATCCTTTCAAGCCTAAAGCAGAGGCAGTCCCAAGGCGAAGAGATCGCCAATAGCATCAGCCACGGCATAGGGTTGGTCGGCGCGCTCATCGGAACGCCGTTTCTCATCACTCAAGCGGTGCGCCATGGGGAAGTCGGATTCCTTGTCGGCACGATTGTCTTCGCCGCCTCTATGATCCTTCTTTACCTTGCCTCCACGCTCTACCACGCGTGGCCAGTAGGCAAGGCTAAGGGTTGTTTTCGAATCGTCGAGCATTCCGCGATCTTTATTCTTATCGCCGGCACGTACACGCCGTTGACCCTTGGCATACTTCGAGGCGCATTCGGCTGGCTGCTTTTCGGGATAGTTTGGGGGCTGGCCATAGCCGGAATAACGCTGAAAGCCATATATAAGGCCTCATATCCAATTTTATCGACGGTCCTATATCTGGTGATGGGGTGGCTTGCCGTGATAGCGATAAAACCGTTGCTTTTCAGCATGCCGACTGTGGGCCTGTTCTTATTGATTGCGGGAGGTTTGTCATACACCGTCGGTGTGGCATTTTTTGCAACCGATTCGCGAATACCATATGGCCACCTGATCTGGCATCTATTTGTTATCACCGGCACCACATGTCATTACTTCCTCGTGCTTTGGTATGCGGCCTGACGATCAACAAATGCTCATATCAATTTCAGCACGCCATCACCATTTGCCGCCCATAACTTCCAGACCACCTGAAAAGGTTATATATGACCATTTGGTCAAATATGATACATTTCAGAGGGCGATTAACGGTGGTCCTGGAATGTTTGTTCAACAAATTACGTATAAATATCAAGAAGATGGGTATTGTTACCGTGGGTGTGTCGTGCCTGGCACAAAGATTGATTATCTATCAGTTAGAAGATATTGACTCGACGATTTCCGTTAGCGTTACTTTTCATCTTCCGATACGCGAAGGGGCTTCCCGTGAACCGCTACCGACCGGAGTATCCCTGCCGCCTGACGCTCGCGATGCCTTGATTCTCGAATTCATTTCTTCGTTGTCCCGAAAATCGCGCCGTCAATCTTCATCCGGTGGAGAATGAAGATAAGTTTCGAAAAGAGCCCCATCGGTTTTTTGCACGGGGACATCAAAACAACCGTTATTCAACAGGAGGTCGACTATGAAATCAAGCTCCCAGGACAAGGCAGAAGGCAAGTGGCACAAAGTGAAGGGTAAGATCAAGGAGGTCGCCGGAAAAGCTGTCGGCAACCGCAACCTGGAAGCCGAAGGCAAAGTTGAAAATGTTGACGGGAAGGTTCAGGAAAAGATAGGCGAGATCAAGGACGTCGCCGGGAAGTAAACATGGACGCTAGTGGAATGGGTCTGATGGCGTCAAAATAGGAGGCCGCCATGCTTTGGACCATATTTGTAGTTCTTTTAGTTCTGTGGGCGCTGGGATTGCTAACCGGATACACGATGGGCGGCATCATTCATGCCCTGCTGGTCATCGCCATCGTTGTGGTACTGATCCAAGTGCTTCAAGGACGAAGACGGGTGTAACCCGTCTGACCATCGCCAGAAAAGGCGAGATATTTACTTAAGGGATCAAATCCGTGAAAAATGATTTGATCGTCAAATAGGTGGTTGTTATTTTCCCCCGGATGAAGCTTGGCGAGCACTTTTTATCCGAAACAGGGGTTGGTGATGTCGCGACGGAGCTATTCTCGGGCACTGTGTACGGACAATCTTCGAGGCCATCTCCGGCGTCACAACCACGGGTCTGAGCACGAAGGCGACGATCGTTCGCGCGCCGCAGACGTTTCTTTTTGCCCCGCATGACGGCAGCCTCGCGACGTTCGGTTGGCCCGCACAGGTGTGGATTGCCCTGCTCTGTCTCGCCGGTGCGATTCCGCTGGCGTTCTATTACCGGATGTTAAAGGAGAAACAGCGCGTTGCAGAGGACTTTCTGCAACTCCAGGCCCTCATAATCGCTTCCCTGGTCGTTTCGCTGGCGATTGGCGCCGCCATGCGACTGAGCATCGGCGTGGCTTGACCGCAAGTACTCCACCACGCGCCCTTGCTCGCCTTTTCTGCGCAGAAAGCCGCTGGGTTTTCCTCGATACCGTGTACGCAACTCGATGCAGGCTCGCAGCTGGTCTTGATATTCTCGATGCTTGTGGGGGGCGGCGCAAGGTCAACTGCGGGCGGATTCAAGCTCTTGCGGTTGTTGATCGCGGTAAGTGTGTTTCGGTTAATCCTCCTGCGGACCTGCTTGCTGAAACACGCCGTCATCGAGCCCCGGTTGGCTGGCCGCCGACTGCTGGATGACGAGATTCACGCGGCCCTTCTGCTCATCGTGCTGTTCGCCGCCGTCGTCATCGAGAAACTGGCACGGCAGGAACAACCATTGAAGGAGGTGGAGAATCTTTTACCGCTTGTTTCCGGCACCCCTTCCTCTGAGAAACAGACGATCGATCCAAAACCATAATGGAGACATAACCGGTAATGTTTATGAAACTACACCATTGGTGGAAAGAAAAACGATCGAGCTTTTGGTTCGTACCTGCCTTGATGGTTCTGAACGCTGTGGTGCTCGCCACCGTCCTGTATCACTAAGGAAACAATATCTATGAATGCGCTCGATGATCTCCCGGAAACAAAAGGAGTGATCAATGCGTGATGAACCGGAAGGCCACGCTCCCCGCAAAGAGGTGCATGTCTACACCTGTCCCCTGCACCCGGAAGTAAACCAGGCCGGGCCGGGCCGCTGCCCGAAATACGGCATGGCCCTGGAACCAAAGGGTGAGGCGGGTAAGGAGGAAGAAAACCCTGAACTGGCCGACATGCACCGCCGATTCTGGATCAGTCTGGTCCTTACCCTTCCGGTTTTTATTTTGGCCATGAGCGACATGATTCCCGGCAACCTACCGGCTGGGATAGTTTCGCAAAATCTCCTTGTCTGGATCAAACTGATGTTGGCGACGCCGGTCGTGTTCTGGGTTGGCTGGCCATTTCTGGTGCGGGGCTGGCAGTCTGTCGTATCCTGGAATCTCGATCGGAAGTAAAAACCTTCCAGGCCGCTGTGCTAGCTGCGAAAAATGAATTGCATGCCGGCAAGCAACGCATGCGCGCCAATCTAGCCGACGATGTGCTATCCTTGTTCGATGCTTACATCATGATGCTTGAATCCGACAAGTTAACCAGCGGCACGGTGGCACGGATCCGAAACGGGCAATGGGCGCGGGGCGCGCTGCGAGACACCGTTTTCGAGATGGCGCACGTCTTCGAGCAGATGGTCGATCCATATCTTGCCGCACGCGCCGAAGATATCCGCAACATCGGCCGACTGGTTCTTGCCCATTTACAGCAAGCCGTGCCGGGGACCAGGACATACCCAAAGCAGTGCATCCTGGCAGGAGTGGAAGTCAGTCAGGCCGAGATTTCAAATGTGCCCCGCGACCGGCTGGCCGGCATCATTTGCGTTCAAGGATCGGAATTATCCCATATTGCGATCATTTGCAGAGCTTTAGGCATTCCCGCCGTGATGGGGTTGACTGATCTGCCTATCGGCAATTTTGAAGGTTACGAAATCATCGTTGACGGCAACCAGGGCTCCGTCTGCATCAATCCATCGCTTGCGGATATCGAAGGGTTTCAGCAACGCATGAAAGAAGAACAAACCATCGCCGCCCAGCTTGAAACCCTGTGCCATCTGCCGGCGCAAACCTTGGACGGGGTGCTGATTCCAATACATGTAAATCTGGGGATCGGTGCCGATGATTATTCAATGCACGCCAAAGAATATGAAAGCGTAGGCCTGTACCGCACGGAGTTTTTCTTTATCGCCCGCGACACGCTTCCCACGGAGGATGAACAGTATCGGCTCTACCGCGATCTGCTGAAATCCTTTGCGCCGAATCCGGTGACGATCCGGACCCTGGACACCGGTGGCGATAAGAAGCTGCCTTTTTTCACCATCGCTGAAACCAACCCAGTTCTGGGCCGGCGCGGAATACGCTTCACCCTTGATCACACTGAGATATTTTTGACCCAGCTGCGGGCGTTGTTGCGTGCCAATGCCGAACTCGAGAATCTGCAGATCCTTTTCCCCATGATAAGCAGGATACATGAGATTGACGCGGCCCTTGGCCTACTGGACCGTGCTTATTCAGACCTCACGGCGGAAGGCCATGCTGCCGCAAAACCTCGCATCGGCGCCATGATCGAAGTGCCGTCGGCTGTCTATATCATCACTGCGCTGTCAAGACGGGTTGATTTTTTCTCCATCGGAACCAATGACCTTACCCAATATTTATTGGCCGTGGATAGAAGCAACCCGTGGGTGCAAGGCTTCCACGACAATCTGCACCCCGCCGTCGTCCATGTCGTGGGCGATATCGTCCGAAGAGCCCACCGCCAGAACAGGTCGGTCGGCGTATGCGGTGAAATGGCTGGTGATCCGGTATCCGCCCTCCTGCTGATAGGCCTTGGGGTCGACTCGCTGAGCATGACCCCATCCAGCCTGCCGCGCATCAAATGGACCATCCGAAGTTTTACCATGCAGCAGGCGCGCGGGCTTGCCGACAAGGCGCTCAGGATCGACAATGAAGCCGATACCCACCGGCTGTTGAATCGTGCCTTGAAAGCAGCCGGCCTCAACACGCTCGTTCGCGAGAATTGAGCTTCCAAAAAGCGACAACGGCTATACACGTAACCGAGCACGAGATATCAGGACTTGCAGCGCTAAAGGCCGGTGCGAGTTGTAACAGCAGACCGGATCTTGAAAAAAATTGATGCCATTCGGATATCCTGATATTATTTCAACGTGTTTGCACTAGTGGCGATAAAAATGGAATCATCAAATGGAAAAAAGTTTTCTGGAAATTCATAGGAGCATCCTGGGGTCGATTCGAGAACCCTTGATTCTTTTAGATTCGGGTCTGAAAGTCGTAACGGCCAATCCCTCTTTTTACCGGACATTTAATGTCAAGTCCGACGAGACAGAGGGCGTGCTGATATATGATCTGGGCAACAGGCAATGGGACATCCCCAAATTAAGGAAATTGCTGGAAGATATCCTTCCTCAAAACACCAATTTTCATGATTTTGAGGTTGAACATGACTTTGAAACCATCGGCCGCAAGATCATGCGCCTGAACGCCCGGCGGATCTACGACCAAGGCAACCAAACCCAGTTGATTCTATTGGCCATCGAGGATGTGACTGAGCGCGAATATTATAAACGGCATCTTGAGGAGATTGTCGAAGAACGAACAGCCGAAATAAGAAAGCTCAAGGAAAAACTCGAACTCGAAAGAGCCTATCTTCAGGAAGAAATCAAACTGGAATACAACCATGAGAACATTATCGGTCAAAGTGATGCAATCAACTATGTATTTTTCAAGGTTGAACAAATTGCCGATACAGATACAAATATTTTAATTCTCGGCGAAACCGGAACCGGCAAAGAGCTTGTAGCACGAGCTATTCACGGCTTGAGCCTGCGCAAAAAACGCACGTTGGTTAAAATGAATTGTGCGGCACTGCCTGCGAACCTTATCGAAAGCGAACTTTTCGGCCATGAAAAAGGTGCGTTCACCGGTGCTGATTCCAGACGGCTGGGGCGATTTGAGATCGCTGACGGCGCCACCCTGTTTCTAGATGAAATCGGTGAACTGCCATTGGAACTGCAACCCAAGTTGCTCCAGGTAATACAGAGCGGTGAGTTTGAACGGTTGGGCAGCTCGCACACCATCAAAGTTGATGTTCGCATTATTGCCGCGACCAATCGCAATCTCGAAGAGGAAGTCCACAAAGGCTATTTCCGGGAGGATCTCTGGTACCGACTTAATATTTTCCCGATCACCATGCCGCCGCTACGGGATCGCCTGGATGACATTCCGCTGCTGGTTAATTTTTATGTTGATAAAATTTCAAAAAGGCTGGGTAAATCCATCGAGATGGTCCCGGTGCGGGTGATGGATGCATTGCGAGAATATCACTGGCCCGGTAATATTCGCGAACTGGAAAATGTCATCGAACGGGCTGTGATCAACACTTCGGGCCCTAAATTGCGCCTGGTGGATGAACTGAAAAAACCGCACACAGAATTATTTAGGCCCGAACGGACTTTGGAGAATGTCGAACGTGACTATATTGTTAGTGTGCTGGACCAGGTAAATTGGAAAGTGAGCGGTAAAAACAGTGCGGCCGAAATCCTCGGCCTTGACCGCAGCACATTGCGTGCCCGCATGCGAAAGCTTGGAATCCAAAAACCATAACTGATATTGCCGACGGGCTGTCCGCTTCCCGCTTGTTTTCCCAAAACTTCATAGGAGAATGCTCACCCCGCCAAAATTGGTCCTTCATTCCTGATTTCCACAACGACCCATATCCCGCCAAAGAAACCTTAATTATGGTTATATGTGACCCTGTGGTCAAATATAACCACACCTACGCGTCCATATACGGTGCCCTTGCCAGTGTTTACTTGACCAATTCTGTTTATAAATCAGGATGATGAGCGATTTACTGCAACACCTGCCGTATTCGGCATGAAGTTTGATTAAGCAATATATGTGTAAGGGCGCTATTAATTTTTTGGAATAGCCGTCATCCCGCCTCGATTTCTGTTCGTTCTAGAAGAAAGCATCTCATCTATGGGAAAAGGGGAAAAAACGAACAATGCTCGAAATCATGGAATAACCAAACAAGGTGGGCATTGCCGAAAGGTGGTCGCAATGATCGTTGTTAGAATTACCATGAATGTGATTCCAGAAAAACAGAAAGAATTGGTGCAAACGCTTCTCTCAATGATTGGGTCAATGGAAAAGGAGACGGGTTGCCTAAGCTATGCCCTTTTTGGAAATATCGAAGACAAAAATCTTCTGAACCTTCTCGAGGAGTGGAAAACGCGAAAAGATTTAGATCATCATTTAAGATCCCAAATGTTTGGCGTTTTACTGGGGACAAAGAGCCTTTTATACGAACCCCATGGCCTCCAGATATACACGATCCATAAATCGGAAGGAATGGAAGCCGTGCATGCCGCCCGAGAGAAAGAACGCGGCGGTGCATGAGTAAGAAGCAATAACACAAAATCATCAAAGGAGGTATTCACAATGAAACCGGAAACCACGGGAAAAATTAAGTATGGAATTTGGAGTCTGATTGGTGGGGCTGTCATCGCAATGATCATCGGTTTTGCATGGGGAGGATGGACAACCGCCAGCACGACCAAAACGATGACCAAGGAGGCGGTCCTGGCAAGTCAGGCGGCGATTTGCGTCGCCCAATTTATGACGGAACCGAACCATGAAGAGAGACTGAAAGCATTTGGAAAAGTAAGCAATTGGGAAAGAGCTAAATTCATTGAAGAGGGCGGCTGGGATAAAATGCCCGGGCAAGAAGAGGCGGACTATGCTGTAGCCCGAGCATGTTCCGATGGGCTTGAACTTCTTATGAAAAAATGAATTAGGCTGGTAGGAGGCCCGCGAAAAAGGAATACTTGTCTTGGAGTCGTTTTAGCGTCCATTCGGCCTCATCCAGCCCGCTTAAATTCAAAAGGGTAACGAGGATCCAGCTAAGGCCTTGATCTGTCTGGATTCCCGCCCCCGGCCTAAAGCCTGCCGGGGCAGACTCCGCAGGAATGACGAGCTGCCAGTGAAAAACTTACCTATATATTTACCGGTTTGATAATTTGGCGAGAGGAGAAATTGATATGGATTTTTTTTGGATAATCTTAATTGGCATGATTGCCGGCTGGTTTGCAGGACAATTGATGACCGGAAAAGGATTTGGGCTGATCGGAGATCTCCTTGTTGGTGTAATGGGTGCGTTGATCGGCGGGGCCATTTTTGAAAAGACAGACCTTTTGCCTGGGAGTGGGCTCGTGGGAAGTCTGATCATTGCGACCCTTGGCGCCTTTGTCTTTTTATATGGTGTGCGCATGGTCAAGAAGGCTTAGTGCTCCTATTCACAAATACGATGACATTCGGCCGCCAATCCATCCGGGCTGACGGCGTTGCGAAAACACGCAATATTCCAGATATTCCTTATTTTTCGCGCCTTGACGTCCTCATTACATCACCGTTTTTACGAACAGGACCACCTAGAGATAGCCCTATGCATGTTTACGCCACTAGATAATAGCAGATGCATTTATCCAAATAATAACGAAATCGCTACTTGAAATAGATCAGCGTGCTTTGCATGGAATGTCGAGTTGAACAGGTCTTCAAAAATTGAACAATCGACTGATTGATGGACGACAGGTAGCCGTAAGGTGGGGGTATGTCATCAGTTCTTAAGTATTACGACGGAATCGAGTCGGTCGCAGTAGTCGGGAACTATCTGCCCCGCCAGTGCGGTATCGCGACCTTTACTACGGACCTGGTTGAAGGCTTATCGGCGGAGGCCCCCGATATTTACAACTGGGCGGCGGTGATGAACGACAAATCCGAGGGATATGCCTATCCTGAAAAAGTACGTTTTGAGATCAACCAGAACAAGTTAACCGATTATAGTGTCGCATCTCAATTTCTCAATATCAGTCAGACGGATATTGTCTGCGTACAGCATGAATATGGTCTTTTCGGGGGGGTGGCGGGCAGCCATCTGCTGAAACTTTTGGGTGATCTGCGCATGCCGGTGGTGACGACACTGCACACGGTTTTAAAGGACCCCGCGCCGGAATATCGGGCCGTCATGTGCAAGCTAGCCGATCTGTCGGACAAACTGGTGGTGATGAGCCATAAGGCCTCTGATTTCCTAAAAGATATCTATGCTGTGCCCGAGGAGAAAATCGCCTTCATCCATCACGGCATTCCGGATACGCCCTTTATTGATCCCAGCTTTTACAAAGACAAGTTCGGCGTGGAAGGCAAAAAAGTACTGCTCACGTTCGGTTTAATTTCTCCAAATAAGGGCATCGAAAATGTATTGCATGCGCTTCCGGCAGTCATCCGAAAACACCCTGATGTGGCCTATATAATCCTAGGCGCAACCCATCCGAACATTTTGAAAATGCATGGGGATACCTACCGAATTATGCTGCAGCAGCTCGTTCGCAAACTCGATATCGGTGAGCATGTCATTTTTCAAAATCGGTTTGTTGAACTAAAAGAGTTATGTGAGTTTCTCGGCATTGCCGATATATACGTCACCCCTTATCTTGAAGAAGCTCAGATTACCTCCGGGACCCTTGCTTATGCCATGGGTACAGGCAAAGCTGTCATTTCAACCCCGTACTGGTATGCCACCGAGATGCTGGCCGAAGGCCGAGGCCGAATTGTACCCTTCGGCAATCCGGATGCCATCGCTGACCAAATCATCGACCTTCTGGATAACGATGTGGAACGGCATGCCATGCGCAAAAAGGCCTACACATTCACTCGTGAGGCAGTCTGGAAGGAGGTCGCCCGGAAATACCTCCAGGTTTTCAGTGAAGTGCGGCAAAACCGCCTCCGGAACCCCCGTCCTAGACACTCCTATATTGAAAGCATCAAGGCCATCACGAATTTCGAGCTTCCCGAGATCAAGTTCGATCATCTGAAGGCCTTTACCGACGATACCGGCATTTTGCAGCATGCCAACTATACCATCCCCGATCGCACCCATGGCTATTGCACCGACGACAATGCCAGAGCACTGCTGGTTGCCGCCATGGGTCAACGACACCTGCCGACAAACGGCTGGGGGCTCGAATCTCTGAGCGGTCATTATCTCGGATTTCTGCTGTATGCCTTTAATGAAAAGGAAGGGCGCTTTCGCAACTTCATGACCTATTCTCGGCAATGGACGGAGGAGATTGGGTCCGAGGATGCCCATGGCCGGGCAATCTGGAGCCTCGGCAACGCGGTGAGTTTGCTTGAAAACCCAGGGCATCTGGCAATGAGCACGACCCTCCTCAACAAGGCGCTGCGAGCGGTCGAGAAATTTCACTCGCCCCGCGCCATCGCTTTTTGTCTGGTGGGCATACATGCCTACCTCGATAAATTCTCCGGCGACAGTGATATGCGCAGAGTTCGGGAAATCCTGGCCAACAGACTTTTCGATCAGTTTAAAAACCATGCAACAGACGGTTGGCCCTGGCTTGAGAACGCCCTGAATTATGCCAATGGCAAACTGTCTCATGCCCTGCTACTGGCCGGCCAGCGAATGCAGCGCAGCGACATGGTGGATATGGGACTCGTCTCACTCAAGTGGCTGCTTGACATCCAGACCGAAGATGGCCACTTCGTGCCCATCGGCAGCAACGGATGGTATGGACAAGGCGGCCCCAGAGCCCGTTTCGACCAGCAGCCCATCGAGGCCAGTACCATGGTCGAAGCGTGTGTGAAAGCCTTTGATGTCACCCGGGATCAATCATGGTTCGACAAAGCTGTCATGTGTTTCAATTGGTTCCTCGGGCATAATGACCTCAACTTACCGCTCTATGATGCCAAAACCGGGGGCTGCCGAGATGGATTGATGGCTGACGGCATCAACCAGAATGAAGGCGCAGAGTCCTCACTGGCCTGGCTGCTTGCGTTGATGACCTTTCAGAAGCTCTATGCCGACGAGGTTCTGAAACAGCCAATCTCCCAAAAACTCGATGGGTAAAGGATCACATATGCATATCGCCATGCTCGCTCCCATTGCTTGGCGCACACCACCGCGCCACTACGGTCCCTGGGAGAGCGTGACATCTCTTTTAACCGAGGGATTGGTATCGCGCGGTCATGAAGTTACCTTATTTGCCACCGCCGACTCACAAACCAGCGGCAGGCTGCATGCCGTTTGCCCGCGGGGCTACGAAGAAGATCACTCGCTTGTAGCTAAAGTCTGGGAATGCCTCCACATTTCAGAACTCTTTGAAAATGCCGTAGCCTACGACATCATTCACAACCATTTTGATTTCCTGCCCCTGACCTATACCGGCCTAACCCCCACTCCGGTAGTGACTACCATACACGGTTTTTCTTCGCCCGGGATTCTGCCGGTTTACAAGAAATACAACGATAAAGCGTTCTATGTTTCCATCAGCGATGCCGACCGATCGCCGGATCTTGATTATATCAAAACCATCCATCACGGTATTGATATCCAGCAGTTTGATTATCAATCTGCTCCGGACGATTACTTACTTTTTTTTGGGCGCATTCACAATGATAAGGGGGCTCGACAAGCGATTGAAATCGCCAGGGCCTGCAACAAAAAACTGATATTGGCGGGCATCATCCAGGACCAGGCTTACCATGACCAATATGTCGCCCCGCACATAGACAACCACAAGGTGATTTATGCCGGCAGTGTGGGACCGGTAGCGCGCAGCCGATTGCTCGGCGAAGCCTGCGCACTATTACACCCCATACAGTTTGATGAGCCTTTCGGTCTCTCCGTTATCGAAGCCATGGCTTGCGGCACCCCCGTGATCGCCTTTGATCGGGGCAGCATGTCTGAGCTTATCCAAAACGGCAAGAGCGGCTTTTTGGTCAACACCATTGACGCGGCTGTTGAGACGGTTGGCCGTATTCAGGAAATTGACCGTGCCTATTGTCGCCGCCATGTTGAGCGGCATTTCACCGTTGACCGCATGATCGGTGAATACCTACAAGTCTATAGAATGATTTTAAAGGAAACCGATCGGTATGAGGACCAACAGTCAGATAATAACGCGTTATAAAAAAAATCCCATCCTGACAAAACGCGATGTACCCTATCCGGTGGCCACGGTTCACAACGCAGGCATCATCAAGCACAACCATCGCTATATTATGCTTTTCAGATCCCATCTGTTAAACGGGCGCTCGGTCATCGGCCGGGCTGATAGTGTGGATGGATTTTCATTTACGGTTCATTCCGAGCCATTTCTGATACCGGCGACGGAAACGGTTTTTTCAGAATATGAAGCGTTCGGCGTTGAAGACCTGCGGGTTTCCCTGGTGGATAATGAGTACCTGCTGACCTATAGCGCCTATTCCCGTCACGGTGTGCGAATTGCTCTGGCGCGTACCCGGGATTTCTTAACAGTTGAACGTATTGCACTGATCACCCAGGCCGACCTTCGCAACGTGGTGATTTTCCCTGAAAAGTTCGGTGATCAATATGTACGTTTGGATCGGCCCCATTCTGAAATTTCGCCCTGGTCGATCTGGATTTCTTATTCTCCAGATCTCGTTCACTGGGGAAATTCGCGGGTGGTTATGAAACCGCTGGCCTATCACTGGGATGAAATGAAAATAGGGCCCGGCGCACCGCCTTTCAAAACCAATATGGGCTGGCTTCATATTTACCATGGAGTTTTTAAAACCATGTCCGGAACGGTGTATCGTCTCGGCGCTGCCCTGCATGACCTTAAGGATCCGGCGATAATCATCGGCGTTGCCGACCAATGGATATTGCAGCCTGAGGATCCTTGGGAGGTCAATGGCTATGTGCCCAATGTTGTCTTTACCTGCGGCGCTGTTCCGGAAGACGACGGAACAGTAAAACTATACTGGGGTGGAGCAGATACGGTCATGTGTGCGGGCACAGCCGTCATTGACGAGTTGGTTGCACTCTGTCTCTCGGATTCTCGGCCTGCGCTGTAGATGATCATCGCCGGCTTAACACCGACTGGAAAATCAACTTCGGGATCGGTTCTAATTGGGGGTCTGTGATGATGATCAGACATACGATGGAGTGTATTACATATCAATCGACACTAAGGACAAAATGATATGGCCCCTAGAAAGCGTCAAAAGCTGAAAATTAAAAGAAAAGTAATTAAGATCGTTGGGGACACTTCACGGGTGATTACCCGTCTGCATCTTCCCGATGAGAGGTATCGCATCCCTAAAATAATACAGCGGATAATGAGCCTGCCGGACACGGTGGCTGAAAATTTAATCACCCAAATTAGGGTAGGCTTCTCCGGAAGGCACGAAAACATCGAGCACATTTTTGAGCAGCACCTGGATGTGGTAAAGGATTGCCTTCCGCGGGATACAAATCTCAGCGATGTTCAAAGGGCCCTCATCGGAGCCTACTTCACAAAGGAGTACTCTATTGAGTCTGCCGCCCTTTTTAACCCTTCCATCGTTCCTCATCCCGATCAGAGCCGTCTGAAAAAAGGCAGCTTGCGCTTTGTCATGAGTTTACGGGCAACCGGCGAAGGCCATATTTCGTCAATTGTCTTTCGAAGTGGTGTTCTTGGACGGCACAATAGGTGTCTCTTCAACCCGATTAGTGATTTTGTAGAAACGCCGGATCTCCATTTAAACCCAGTATATAAACGCAATCCTTTCCAGCGCAAGCTGAATGAGATGGGAGCCATAAATGAGATAACCGCCCATATTCTTAACCAACTGCCGGAAGATTTCACTTATAATGGACTAACGGATAAAATTGGAATGCTTCGCGCAACACCGCTATTTTCTATAGCCCACCAAAACAGAACATTCGAGATCATGTGCTGGCTCGCAGCTTCCAATTATGAGGTGAGCTTCCACGCCGATCATCGCATATCAGAACGGGTGATCTTTCCCGTTTCGAAAAACGAAAGCAGAGGTATTGAAGATGCCCGTTTCGTTCAATTTTTCAATGATAACGGTGAGGTCGTCTATTACGCGACCTATACCGCTTATAACGGAACGATTTTACCGCAGTTGATTGAAACAAAGGATTTTATCAAATTCAGAGTTTTAACACTCAACGGTAAAGCGGTACAAAACAAAGGTATGGCGCTTTTCCCCCGCAAAATTGGTGACCGCTATGCTATGCTTTCGCGCCAGGACGGTGAAAACAATCACATCATGTTCTCAGATAATATCCATTTCTGGCAAGAGTCCCAAATCATTCAGGAGCCTGAATATCCATGGGAATTCATCCAGATCGGCAACTGCGGTTCACCCCTGGAGACCGATAAGGGCTGGATTGTGCTCACCCATGGCGTTGGCCCCATGCGGCAGTATTGCATCGGCGCCATACTGTTAGATCTTGAAAATCCAACAAAAATCATCGCCCGCCTGAATGAACCGCTGCTTGCCCCAAATGAAAAAGAACGCGAGGGATACGTCCCCAATGTGGTTTATTCCTGTGGGGCAATCATTCATAATAACGAACTGGTCATTCCCTACGCTATGTCCGATATCAATACCGGTATAGCAACCGTTGGCGTCAACGATTTGTTGGGCAGTATGCGTGCGGTTGTTTAATGATATCCGGTTAAGTAGATAAAAATTTTAAAAAAGGAGATAAGAGATGGGCGATAAGGGAAAGCGGGACAAAGGGAAAAAAGAATCTCAGAAAAAGGGAAAACAAACATTAAAGGAGAAACGGAAAAAAAAGAGTAAGGATAAATAAGCGCTCATGCTCGCCGGTATCGGATTTTGCTGACATCAAGAATTGAAACGCGCAGTCCATAATTCTGGGGATTTTAGTACATGTTTAAAAATCAAAAAGAGGCGATACTCATCTCATTTTTAGGTGTAAAAGAGAAGTATAAAAAGCTTGCTGAGTTTATCGTTCATCTGATTAACGACGATCCCTCGTCTCCCAAGGAGAGTCTACATACAATTATATATCGCATTAAAGATGAGTTAAGACTTATTGAGAAAATTGATGAGCAGAATAAAGCGCTTGAGACGCGAACACCACCGATTACAAAAGATAATTATCGGACAAGTATCGGCGACCTCTTAGGCGTCAGGATTATCTGTCTGCGTCTTTCTGATATCGCAAAAGTCGAGGCGTATTTAGGGTTTTTGGCTGAAGAGAAAATAATCGATTTCATAAAAGGACCTGATCAAAAGAGATCCTTTATCCTTCCGATTGACCCTGGAGAGTCAATCTCAGGGGGTATGGACTTAACATATAGCGGATACTCATCTATTCATTACCAAGTCGTACTCGGAGAAAATTCCGACGCACCCGCTGAGTGGGAAGGCCTGCAATTCGAGCTTCAATTAAGAACGATTCTTGAGGAGGCATGGGGTGAAATTGATCACAAATATCGATACGTGCACAGCAGGGTCGGCGTAAATCTCCCCAAATATATCCATACGGGCTTTTATAACTTAAGTGCCTACCTTCAGGTAGCCGCTCTTCAAGCGGAGTATCTCTGTCGTTTGACGGAAGCGTACAGCTCAGAAAAAAGCGCTAAAGGGAGAAGAATAGACCATGCTCTTTCGGATAATGAGTTATCCGCAACGAACGTGGAAAATGATGAAACCCGCCAAAAATTAGAATTATCAGAGATTGAAAATAGCATAGAGAAGATTTTAAAATTTAAGGTGGTGCCCCGGACACTTATATACATCGAGAAACGCCTAATAGATTTCAAGCCTGAAGATAATATACAGAGAACACTTAGGAAATTGTTAAGCAATGATCGATTGAAGGATTTTAATATCGTTTTCAATGAAATTCTCGGGCGTGAGCCTTTTGTGAACGTCAAGGAAAGGAACATTGATTTAATCAATGCTTTAAATTTTGCCATTTTCGACGAGATCCAAGGAAAAAGAATCGCCCAGGAAGGATTGCGTTCTGTTTTAAGATGGAGGAAAGAGCGTTCAAAGTGTTAGAATTTCTTAATTTTAATCACAGACTATTCTTGGAATAAATGGCCTATAAGGATTTGTTTAGTCTTTTGTTCTGAACAGCTGATTTAACCGCCCTATTCACTTAACTGATAATCTTATTATCGGATTGGACTGATTAAAAGATGCTTCGTATCGGAACAAATGAAAGGCGATTCAATCTTCGATACCGTTATACAACAGGGGCTGCATACGGCAATGATGATAGGATGGGTCAAGGGTTGGTTTTAAACCTGAGCCTGGGAGGTTTGTTCATCGCTACGAATAGCAAATTATCCGTGGGCAAGGAGATTCTGGTCACCATTCCCTTTACCCAATCGAATCGTCATGTTTCTCTGCGAGGGATCGTGGTGCGCATCAACGAGGAAGGGTTTGCCATTTCATTTCTTGGTAGGCCTCATGCCCAACCCGCTTACAGCAACTGGCAACCATAAGAAGTTTGAACGTCTTCTTATAAAAAAGGCAGAGCCTCGGATGAGGCCCTGCCTTTTTAAACGCCCTTTGTAGGGGGCGGTATATCGAAGATTCTGGCCCTAAGGCCGAAACTCTGCCTTACAGCTTATCCCTGAACATCGATGCCCATGTCGCATCCCAGATGTTCGTCTTTATCCTCACACTCGAAGTTTTTGCCGCGAGTGTCCACGTGTCCTTCGGTGTTGTTTTCGTCAAAGTAATCCTGAGTTTTTTCTTCGGCCATGATGCACCTCCTGTTGGTGTTGTGGGTTGTCTTGCTTGGCTCATAAGCTAGGGTCAAATTTCTGCCTTGCAACCAGGGCGGAATGGGTAGTTTATAATGGGTTAAACCTATCGTTATATGGAGGCTACTGCTTCTGTCCCCACACCGCATATACCGGATCGGAATAAAGTAGTTCCGGGAAATATTTATCCTCAAAGGGCCGGGGCAGACCACGCATGGAGTAGGTGTGAAGATCGTCGAATTCGGCGCTTTGCATGAAATACTCCAACACCAGCCCCATGCGCTCAAATTCATGGAGTCCTTCCCAGAGCCGGATCGCCTTGGGGGGAAACCAGCGGTTGGAAAAGGTCACCACAAATACCCCGCCCGGCCGTAGGACCCGGGCGACTTCATTGAAAATGGTCACCGGCTGGGTGAGATATTCCACCGATGCCGTGTTCAGAACGGCCTGAAAGGAACCGTCCGGGTAGGGCAGAGTTGGGTCCTGGTTCAAGTCCTGGACGGTAAAGTCCGACAGTTGGGGGTTCTTGCGCAGCTCCGCGCTATTGAGCCCCAGTCCCGCCAACCGGTCCAGGGTGACGCCCGAGGGAACATGGGACTGCCAACTGCTCATCAAATCGAGGACCTGCATCCCTTCCCTGAGAAAGCGGCCATAGGTGTCCCTGACGATTCCAAGGGCCGTGTCGTCCAGGTGCTGAACCAGTCGCGGTTTGTCATAGAACTGGCTGTCCGGCGCTTCGTCCCGGCGCGAAAAGGCCTGGTCCCCGGAAAAGTCGGTGCGTTGCCGGCGCCAGCGGGCTTGCATGCCGGGACCCTCGGTGAGGGTCTCCAGCCAATTGGTGCTGGTACCGCCCCGTTCATCTTTTTTTCGTTTTACATCGCCAATCAGACACGAGAGGCCCAGGGTCTTCCCTGCAAGGGGATGATTGAAATCCACGGACAGGTTGCCATTGTTGACGGCCACGCATCGAAAGGGCTGAACATTGGCCTTGAAGACACCCGCCACGCCATTTAGTAATCCTCTGGGGTAGAAGCGCCCCACCCTGGGCTGCTTTTCGCCGTGGGCCGGCGATGGATCACCAAATTGGGAGCGCTTGAGGTCAAACAGCTCCCGGGGGTTGAAGTCGGCAATGGGCCGGTACCCATCGGTCTGAAATTCCACCCGTTCCCCGGGCTCCCGTCCCATCAGCGCCGCCAACAAATCCCGAGGCAAATCGTCTCGCCAAAAGTTCACATTGACGGCCTGGTAACAATCCGTATGTTGCGCGGCATCACTTTGCCAGCGGAGGTTAAAAATCACGTCGGCCAGACTCTCCATATCGATTTTGGTCATGGATTTCTCCTTGGTTAAGGACCGGGCAGCCTCGCATGTCGTCCCACGGCAAGGGGCAGTCCGCGACGCCCATTGATTTGAAAATAAAATTCACTCCAATCTTAATCACGATAATCAAATATAGGACTCCGAACTGGGGATCCAAGGAGAGCGGAATAGTGTCTTTATAATAGTAAAAAACTATTATTATGATAGGTGATGCCGTGGCTCCGAACATCACCCAAGAGTCTTTACGGGGTAGGGGATCATACCCCCGATGCCTGAAGCGCCTTCGCCATTACTTGCCTTGCTGGAATCGTGTATGCAAAAAAGCCCCTCCCCTGGCTTGAGAGCTTGGGGAGGGAGAAGCGGTTTTTCGGCCGGCTGTTAGGATCTTGAGAGTCCGTAGTTTTCTGTCATGCCGGACTTGATCCGGCATCCATAGATCCTAAGATATTGGAATTTATCTGGATTCCCGCCTTCGCGGGAATGACGAGGCTGTCTAATCGAACCTAATAATTTCAGTGGGTTAAAAGAAATATGGACTGCCCAGTTAGGATATGGTGAGCAGGTAGGATCTGAGATTGGATTGCTGATGGGTCAGGCCGAACTTTTTGCGCAGGTTTTTTCGGTGAAAATTGACCGTGGTTTCGGCGACATTGAGGATATTTGCGATCTCCTTGCTGGTCTTGCCGTCCTTCACCAGGCTGGCGATCTGCATTTCCTGGGGCGTCAGTACGATTTTGGCATTGGAAAAGGTTTGCAGCATGGGGGAAAGCAGGTCATTCAAATGAGTTTCGATGATCTCCACCACGGTTTTATCCTTGGGTTTGAGGGGGGCGTTTTTCAATTTTTCGACATAGGGCAGGACCAGGCCCTTCACATTGGTCAAGAATTTCTTTTCGAGTTCCGCTTTGTCTTCGTCCCGTTTCTTGAGCAGTACCTTTAGGGCGATGTTGGTTTCCTCCAAACTCAGTTTCTGCTCCAGAACGGCCTGCCGGCTCTCTTTGAGCGCCTCTTCGGCCAGTTTCAAATCGGTGATCTCTTCATGGCTGACCACCACCCGGGTCGGGCCGGGGCCTGACATGCGAATGGCGCGCATGTAGTACCAGTGGGGTCCTTCCGGGGAATGGCAGGGGTAGTCGAAGAGAAATTCCTCAATCTCCCCCCGGATGACACCGCGGATGCCGTCGGCAACCGTGGCGGCATCTTGCAGTTCCGATCCGGTGGCGCTGGCGCACGCATCCAGGTAGTTGCTCCCGATTCCGTCATAGGTTTCGGGCATTCCGCTGCGCCAGGCGTACTTGCGCCAGGCGGTGTTGGTTTCTAGTATAGCCCCCTGCGCGTCGATGATGGCAATGTGGGCCGAAAGGGAGTCCAGCACCGATCGCTCCAACGCCTTGGCCACCTCATGGGAGGGGGCGTCGCTGCACGGCTCGACCTTCGATTTTGCATCTGCGGGGTTATTTTTACTTGAGGTTTCCACGTTCATATCCTCCCAAACCGGGTTCCTGGCAATCCATCAGGACGCACCGTGGGTTGCGGGCGGCAGAGTCGGGGCCATACGTTGAATGCGTTTGATGGCCGCAAGACAGATCAGCGCATAGGGGGCCGCCCAGCACGGCACGTCAAAGCTAAGTTTGCAGGAACGGGCGTCTAAAGCCGCCACCCGGTGGCCGGTGGCCGGGATGCCGCCAACCTGCCAGGCCCAATAGCGTCCGGGCTCGAAGCGGGTTACCCGAAAAGAAAGCCAAACCGCGCCCAGCACCTGCACTTGGCCCGAGGCGCCCCCGCGGATGATGCCTCCCGCCACGGATGCGGCACTCACAGAGGGGCCCCATTGGGGCCAGAAGCGGGTCTCCACCAGCAGGCGCCACACCTGGGCGGCCGGCGCACCAACCGTGCGGGTTACCCGGATCACGGGTCTTCCCTATGGGTCATAGCCTTAACTCCGGCCCTTCACCAGGGGCGCTACTCTCACCCCTATGTCAGATCGCCTGAAACGTGGTGTCAAAGCTTATCCGAGCCCAGGGTCACCAGCCCTAAAAAGCCGTCCACGGTCACCCAGTCCCCGGTGCAGATCAAGCTTGGGGCATCCGGCACGCCGGTCACGCAGGGAATGCCGTACTCCCGGGCGATGATGGCGCCGTGGATCAGCATCCCGCCCCGGCGCTCCACCACGGCCGCCACCAGAGGCACGATGAAGGTCATGTTGGGATCCACGGCATCGCAAATCAGAATTTCGTTGCGTTTGACTTTCAGCAGATCTTCGTGGCCCCGGATGACCCGCGCCGTGCCGCTGGCCAGGCCGGGACCTGCGGGCTGACCCACGATCTGGCGCGCCTTGAGCCGGCGGGCCGGAGATGGGGCGCTTGAGCCGCCGGACTCCGGGGAGGTTGGGATCTCGAACGGGCCCAGGGCGCGTTCCAGCAATTGCCACTGTGGGTTGTCAGGCTGCTTCTCTCTCATGGCATCCAGCCGGGCGCGGGCCTCCCGCAGGGCCGCGAAATAGTTGGCCTCGATCCGGCCCAGGTGGATGTTGTCATCGTCCCGCAGCTTGTAGCTGGCCCGGCCCAGGTCCAGCAGCGCCTGACCGTATTTCCTTTGATCCACCGCCAGGCGGTTAAGGAAACGTCCTTCAAGCTCCCGGGAACTTTGGTGCTCGCGTACTTTCGGGGCCGCTGTCTCCCCGGCGCCCAACTCCAGAACCAGCCGGATGACCGCTTCGGGACCTTGGCGGCACTGGCCGCCCCCGGTAACCGGGCAGGTCAGGTCGCCGAATTGCCGGATAAAGGCCGCCAGATGTTCGGCGAACGCGCCGGTGGCAGGGAGCTCTTCGGCGGCCGACAGGCGTCGCGCCAGGGCGGCGTCAGCGGCTACCATGCGGGCCATCTCCATCATCAGCCGGTTGCGCTGGAGACTCACCAGATCGCTTTTTTCCAGCAGGCGCATAAACTCAAAGGGGTCTTCGGGCGCCATGACATCGTTGTAGAACTGGCCGAACAGGCGCATGCCGTGGGCAAAAGGGATAAAGTCGGCCCAGTAGACCTGTACCCAGTGATCGTTGGCGGTGCGGCGCTTCTCGATCTCCTCGGCCAGGGTTTCGTCGGAGAGCCCGGTAAGATCCGTGGCGGCCATGGCCTCGGCGGCCTGGATCATTTCCGGAACCAACTTTTGGGTGATTTTAGCCTCCAGGGTTTTCAGGTTTTCAAAGCTGCGATGGAGGCTCAGATACCAGGCGCGCTTGTCTCCCTGGGCCGCGGCGTCGCCGCTGGTGATGGGCCGCGACTGCAGGATCACCAGATCCTGATCCGTAAAGGTCCACTCCACATCCTGGGGCGTTTCGAAGATGGTCTCGGCGCGATTGCCCGCCGCCAGCACCCGGGCGACCTCGGACTCGTTCAAAGGCGGCGTGCTCTGCAGGTCGTCTGGCAGGGCCTCGGTTTCCACGCCCAATTTACCGGCCACCATGCGCTGGCTGCGCTCCGGGGGGGCAGTGTGCTCGATAATTTGCTGGGTTGCGCGCTGGATGAGCCAGCGGTCCGGTGCAATTTGGCCGTCCACAAGCCCCTGATTCAGGCCGTGCACCGCCTCGATGACCGATTGCTCCCCGTCATTGGGGTTCATCCCAAAAAAGACGCCGGAACAGCGGCCGGCTTCTAAAGCCTGAACCACCACCGCCATGGTGCTGCTCCGGGGGTCCAGCCCCAGCTCCTGGCGGTAGAGCAGGGCTGCGTCAGACCACAGGGAGGCCCACACCAGGCGGATATGTTTCAGAATCTCTTGGGGCCCGTAAATGTTGAGATAGGATTCGTGCAGGCCGGCAAACGAGGCCTGGGCGCTATCCTCCCCTGGGGCTGAAGAGCGTACCGCCACAGGATGCTCACCAAAGGTGCGGGTCAGGTCATCGGCCAGGGCGTTGCCCATCTCCCGGGGTAGGGATGTTTTCAGAAACATATTGCGGATCCGCAGGGCGCAGTCCCAGATCTCCTCCCAGCGCATTTCAGCAAAAGCCTTGCGGTTGAGTTCGGTGAGCACCCGGGCCTGCAGCCCGCTTTCAGCCACAAACTGCTGGTAGGCTGAAGCCGGCAGGCACATGCTGGGGGGCACCCGCAGCCCTTCTTGGGCCAGGCGGGCCAAGGCCGCGGCCTTGCCCCCCACCTCCCCAGCGTCCTGGGGGTCGATCTCGTTGAGGGGGCGCAGCCAGCTCATGGTGCCACCTGAAAATCGTACACATTCTGAAACTGGTGCACCACCAGATAACGCGTCACCTCAACCTGCACCAGGGCGGTGGTGGCGGCCCTTAAAAAATCGGCCAGGTGGGGATGCTTGACGAGATAGAGCCCGCGCAGTTCGTTTTCCAGCTCGGATGGGACGGGCTTGACCCGGCCGACGGCGGTGGCGGCCATGGCCTGATAGATGTCCGCTGCCTGGTTGCGGCTGTTTTCGATGAGCAGGGCCACGCGGTTGTTGGCGCTGAGGTTGGTGTACTTACGGGTGGTGCGCGGGGTGCAGAAGACGATGCTGCACAAATCGGCGCTGTGGGCAAAGGCCACCAGGCTGGCGTAGGGCTGGTCGTCTTGCACGGTGGAAAGCACGGCCAGCTGCTCGCTTTCCAGAAGTTGGCCGATATCCTGGCGGGCGGTTTCAGGGGTCTGCATCAGGGCTCCTCCTAGGGGTTGAGTTGATCCAGGATGGCGAATATTTCCGCATTGGCCGGGATGTCGGTCATGGCGTGGCCGTAGTGAACGTAGCGAACCCGGCCGTCGCGGTCAACCAGCACCTGGGCCGGAAGCCGGCCCAGCTTGAACAGCTTTACCTCCTGCCCGTAGCGCTTGAGCACCTCATGGTTGGGATCGGGCAGGCCTACAAAGGGCAGCCGGTGCTTGCGCCAATACTCCTCAAAGGCGCCGGCCTTTTCCGGCCCCACCACGATGATCTCACCCTGGCGGGAGACAAAGCCGTCGTAGTCGTCGCGCAACTGCGCCATGTGCCGGCGGCAGAAGGGTCACATAAACCCCCGGTTGAACACCAGGACGACATGGGCCTTGCCGTGATAGTCGGAGAGGCGCACGGGCTGTCCGCGGTAATCGGGAAGTGAAAAATCGGGCGCTTGCGAATTGAGTTCGACGCGTTGGGCCATGGAATCCTCGTCTTGACTTGGCGTGCTGCAATGAGAATCAATTATAAGCGTTAGGATAATAGTAAGCCGGGACGATAAATACAAGAGCGGTCCGCTGTGGGCCTGGGGATGCGGCTTATGGCAATGACGTCCGACGCGGCTTCCCTGCCTCGATTGGGGCATCAGTAGATTACGCGAACCCGCTGTGCATGGGTGAGCATGGAACCTGCCGAGGGCGATGCTTGGAGAATGAAATAAGCGATGCGACTCAACTGGATCGAAGATCTTCTGATTAACAACTCCATACGCCCGGCGGTTCAACACCTGCTGGAAACGCGGCGGTTGCTGCGTCTGGGGGGTGAAGTTTCCGGCGCCCATGTGCTGGAGATCGGCTGCGGCATGGGATCGGGTATCCAATTGATTTTTTCCAAATTTGGCGCGGCCTCCGTGGATGCCTTCGAGCTGGATCCCGTAGGGATCCGACTGGCCCGAAAACGCCATGTCCGGCGCGGCAGGGCACTACGGCTCTGGGTGGGCAATGTGCGGCATATCCCTGTGGCCGATGCCACCTACGATGCGGTATTCAATTTTGGCGTCCTTCATCATGTTCGGCGCTGGCGTGAAGCGCTGGCAGAAATCCACCGGGTGCTGAGGCCCGGGGGCCGCTTTTACTGCGAGGAGATCCAAGGATCATTTATTACCCACCCCCTGGTCCGGCGGTTATTGTACCACCCCCAGGTGGACCGCTTCGATCGGGTCGAGTTTGCCGCCGCCCTCGCACAAGCGGGCTTTCAGGTGCTAGCCAGCGATGAACTGTTCAAGCTCTACCTCTGGTTCATCGCCGACAAGCCCACGGGTGCGCAGGTGCCCCGTCAGGCGTGATTCCTGAGCTTCAGGGAGGTGGGGTGCGGGTTGAGATAGGTCTGCTGCTTGAGGTAGGCCTGGTTGTACTTGCGCACGTAATGCATGAACAGCGTCAAGGGGACGATCAGGGGCACATACTCCTTGCGGTACTCTTGGATGATAGTCAGCATCTCCTGTTTTTCGTCACCGGTCAGGTCCTTTTTGAAGTAGCCCAGCATATGCATCATCACGTTGGCATGCTTGGCGATGGTGGTTTTCAACCTCAGGGCGCTGGTGAGCTCGCCCTCGTATTCCCGGTAAACCGCTTCGATCTTGCGGCGCTTGTCCCCGGCCACCAGCTTGCCCATGCGGCGGTAGTGGGGTTCGCTGTGGGCGCGCAGCAGCATTTTGTTGTGGGTGTGGAACCGCACCAGGTTTCCCCGGGTCATGCCCTGGTCCAGGGTTTCGCGCCAGCGTTTCATGGCGAAGATCTGCTCGATGAAATTTTCCCTCAGCTTGGGATCGTTGAGCCGGCCGTCCTCTTCCACGGGAATCCGCGGAAAGCGGTCCATGAACATACCGGCGAAGATCCCGCGTCCCTTTTTTACGGGCTGGCCCTTGTCGTTGAAAACCTTGACTCGCTCCATGCCGCTGCTGGGGGAGTTGCGCTTGAAGATAAATCCACACAACTCCTCGCCCGCCAGCTGGCCCAGGCGGCCTTCAGCCCAGGTGATCATGCGCTCCGTTTGATCCTCGCCGGTTTTGGTGGTGACCAGCCGGGGATGCTCCAGGTCGCCCCTGAGGTGCATGGTGAGCCGGGGAGTGCCCAGCCCGCACTCCACCTCCGGGCAAACCGGAACAAACTCAACATAATGGGCCAGGGTATCGGTGATAAAACGATCCCGGGCATGGCCGCCGTTGTAGCGGACCGCGTTTCCCAGCAGGCACGAACTGACGCCGATTTTTATAGGGTTTTCCATTGTGTGCAAACTCCTATGGGGTGGGGGAGGGTGAACAAAAAAACAATGTATTGCACTGGACACCCAGTTTCTTATCACGAAACCCGAAAAAAACCGACCCCTGGTTTGAGCGCCGGGGCCGCCATCATTGCATGATACCCAGGCGCTGGGATATAGTTAGTGTCCGACCGAAAACTCCCCTCCCCTGGCGGGAGGGGTCGGGGGAGGGGGATAGAACAGCCTGAAATCATTCACCCCCACCCCGGCCCTCCCCCGTCAAGGGGGAGGGAGAAGAAGGTTTCCGTTCAACCACTAGTTAAACGTGGCAGGTTAGAAAAAGTGCCGAATGACACAGCGGCGAGGATTGAACCATGGAGAAAAAACTGATTTTGGTGACCGGAGGAACCGGTTATGTGGGCGGACGGCTCATTCCGCGCCTCTTAAACAGCGGTTATCGCATCCGCGCCATGGTGCGCTCACCCCAGCGCTTGCTCAGCCGCCCCTGGGGCGGCCACGAGGCTCTGGAAGTGGTGGCCGGCGACGCCCTGGATGCCGATGCCTTCATTAGCGCTGGAACGGGGTGTGTCGCGGCTTACTATCTCATTCACTCCATGAACGCCCAGAAGGGAAAATTCGCCGCCGCGGACCGCACGGCCGCTCGCAACATGGTAGCCTGCGCCGAGGCCAACGGCATAGAGCGCATCATCTACCTGGGGGGACTGGGGGAGAAGGATCACGCCGGGTTGAGCCACCACCTGCGCTCCCGCCACGAGGTGGAGGCCATCCTCGAGGCCGGCAAGGTGCCGGTCACCAATCTGCGGGCGGCCATGATTCTGGGCTCCGGCAGCGCCTCTTTCGAGATGCTGCGCTACCTGGTGGACCGCCTGCCGATCATGATCACCCCCCGCTGGCTGCGAACTCCGGTCCAGCCCATCGCCATTGCTAATGTCCTCGATTACCTGGCCGGTTGTCTGGAAGCGCCCGCTTCCACGGGCCGCACCCTGGATATCGGCGGCCCCGATATTCTCAACTACCAGGACCTGATTCAGATATACTGCGGGGCGGCGGGGCTGCCCAAACGGATCATCATCGCCGTGCCGGTCCTCACCCCCTGGCTGAGCGCCAAATGGATCCACTTGGTCACGCCGGTGCCGGCCTCCATTGCCCAGCCCCTGGCCGAAGGGCTTAGCATCCCCGTGGTCTGCAAAGAGAACACCATTCGGGATCTGGTTCCGGTGCGGTTGATCAGTTGTGCCGAGGCCATCAAAACCGCCCTTGAGCGGGTGGCCCAGGAACAGGTGGACACCTGCTGCTTTGACGGCGGCGGGCGGCTGCCCCCGGAATGGGTCACCTGCGGCGATGCCGACTACGCCGGAGGCACGGTCATGCGCCGGGGCTACCGCCTGGTGTTCAATGGGGACGTGGAAAAGGTGTGGCGCACCATCGAAGCCATCGGCGGCCGCAACGGTTGGTATTTCGCCCAGCCGCTGTGGCGGCTGCGGGGCATGCTGGACCGTGCCGTGGGTGGCCCCGGGTTGGGCCGCGGTAGGCGCAATTCCCGGGAATTGCGGGTGGGCGATGCCCTGGATTGCTGGCGGGTGGTGGCCCGGGAGCACCCTAATCGTTTGCTGCTGGTGATGGAGATGATGGCGCCCGGGGATGCCTTGCTGGAGATCCGCAACTCGCTATTGCCGGAAGGCCGGGTCCAACTGGAGATGGTGTCGCGTTTTTTGCCCAAGGGATTGGCCGGGATCGCCTACTGGTATGGGTTGCTGCCGATCCACGACTGGCTCTTCAAGGGCCTGCTGCATACCATCGCCCGCAAAAGCGGCGGCCGGAAAACGGCATCGCCGCAAACTTTCCCCGTGGAAGCGGTCCCTGAGTGCCGGTTGTGATTTCAATTTCGGTCGAAGATATCCGCTTTTGAAAAAACCTCATCGCCATCGCAATATTACCTTGAAACGGTTGGTCCTGGATGCCTATCAGTTCATTCGGGCACAACAGCCGGTGGTCAAAGTTTTTGGCAAACAATTTCTGCCAAGCCGGGATTGCATCGAGATCGATATCACCTATGTCTGCAACCTGAAGTGCATCAACTGCAACCGTTCCTGTAGTCAGGCGCCCAGTGGCATCGAGATGCCCGTGGCGGACATCGAATCTTTTATCTCCCAAAGCGTTGAAAGCAAAATTGCCTGGGAGCGAATTCGAATCCTGGGTGGCGAGCCCACTCTGCACCGTCATATTTATGAAATCATCGACCTGTTGGTGAGCTACCAGCGGACCTACAACCCTTCCGTCCGGCTGGTTTTGGGCACCAATTTTTTTGGGCAGCAAGTGCATCGCGTGTTGCGAAACCTACCGGACGCAATCGTCGTCAAAAGCACGCTAAAATCTTCCCGGGTCAATCTGTTTAAACCTTTCAACGTGGCGCCTGTGGATACGATTCATAATCGGTTTTCCGACTACGCCGGCGGATGCCGCATCATTGAAGAGTGTGGTTTAGGATTGACGCCCTCGGGCTACTACATGTGCGCGGTTGCCGGGGGGATTGACCGCGTATTTGGCTATGGCCTGGGCAGAGAGCAGTTGCCGGCCGAATCGGACCTGCTGTCGGACCAGATGGCGGCGTTTTGCCCGCTATGCGGCCATTTCGGATTTCAGTGGCCCACGCGCAGAACCCGCCAATCGGAAACATGGCGCCAGGCATACCGGCGCTTTGCAAACGACCCCATGGGGTCAGGTATGCGCCGTTCAAGGGCCAATCCAATCAATGCGGGCCCTGGGGGCGACGGGAAAACTCAATGACTCAGTTGAGGATACTGCATGCACTTGGGCAACGGCCGGAAATGACCGGCAGCGGCATCTATGTTGAGGCACTGATCCGAGAATCGGAAAAGCGCGGTTTGTCAAACTATCGACTCGCCGCGCTCCCTTCTAAGGAACGTCTTCTTCCCCGGCAGATACCTGATGCCAGGAGCTCCTATGTTTTTTTTGAGTCGGAACCCCTCAATTTCCCTATCCCCGGCATGTCGGATGTGATGCCCTACAGAAGCTCACTTTTCAGGGACCTCAAAGGAAAGCGGTTGAACGCTTACCTGGCGGCCTTTTCCCAGACCCTGAAAGCCGCGGTATCCGATTTTAATCCCGATATCATTCACAGCAACCACCTCTTTTTACTTTCGGCTTTAATCCGGAAGCTGTTTCCGGATATTCCCGTAGTGGCCACCTGCCACGGCACCGATCTGCGGCAATACCAAAACTGTCCCCATTTAAGGTGCTTTGTCATCCACTTCTGCCGAAAGCTGGATAAGATCATCGCCCTGACGGCTGATCAACAACAAGAAATCAGCCGCCTGTACAATATTCCCACCGCCACCATAGCCGTTGTCGGCGGCGGATATGATGAAAGCATCTTTGTCCGGGCAACCAAACCCTCACCGGAACCCGTTCAACTCCTCTACGCCGGCAAGTTCAATCGGAGCAAAGGGGTGCCCTGGCTGCTCAAGTCCCTCATGAGAATCAAGCAGTTTGACTGGCATCTGCACATGGCGGGCGGCGGTAAAGGACGGGAATTTGATACCTGCCTTGAACTTGCGGAAAAATTGGGACCAAGGGTCACTAACCATGGCTATGTGAACCATCGGCGACTGGCGAAACTGATGCAACAGGCCCATATCCAGGTGCTGCCTTCTTTTTTTGAAGGTCTGCCCCTGGTGCTTTTTGAAGGCCTGGCTTCCGGCTGCCGAATTATCACCACCCATCTGCCGGGCTTCCATGAGATTTTCGGCAACGCCAAACCGGACACGGTCCGACTGATTCAGTTGCCGCCCCTGGAAACCATTGACCGGCCCTATCAAAAGGATGAGGCTGGCTTGGAACATGCGCTGTGCAACTCCATTCTCGATATGATGGCAGCTGTGCGGCAATCACCTGAATTGGATGATCCCGAAGCGGGTAAGATATCGGCCCGCTACACCTGGCCGAGGGTTTTTGAGCGGACATTGAGGGTCTATCGTCAAGCGATTCATCTGCAAGTATGAAAATCCCCCTAACCCCCTTTGGCAAAGGGGGAAAGGAAGGAGAAATCCCCCTAACCCCCTTTGGCAAAGGGGGAAAGGAAGGAGAAATCCCCCTAACCCCCTTTGGCAAAGGGGGAAAGGAAGGAGAAATCCCCCTAACCCCCTTTGGCAAAGGGGGAAAGGAAGGAGAAATCCCCCTAACCCCCTTTGAAAAAGGGGGGACTGGCCGTGCCTCCGGGGAACTCCCCCTTTGAGAAAGGGGGGCTGGGGGGGATTTATGCCCTTGAACGTCGGCGTCACCGAATAGATTCATATTTCGATTTCGTTTATAGTGCGCACGCTGCCGGGCCTTAACGGCTGCCGTTCCGCCGCCTTTTTTTGGGTTGCGAGGGCAGTCGGCTTTGACCTACCCTTTCCCTTGCTCAAAATGCGCCCCATAGGATTGGTTCCCATGGCGGTGAATCCAACATTTTTAGGGAAAGCCATGAACCTGGAACAGACCTGATTCACCGGGATGCTGATCCAGGCCAACGGAATGGACCCCGCCGAGTTTAGTTGTGAAGACCACTCCCAAAATTCTGCTCATTGATGATGAGCCCGAGTTTGTGACCGTTCTGGCCCAACGATTGGCCAAACGGAACTACCCGCTGCGCTCAGCGTTAAGCGGGCGGCTTGGGCTGGCCAAACTTAAGCAGGATCCGAAGATTGAGGTTGTTCTCCTGGATCTGAAAATGCCGGATCTCGATGGCATCGAAACTTTGAAGCGGATAAAAAGCAAGTGGCCCCTCATCGAGGTGATCATGCTTACCGGACATGGCGCAATTGAATCCGCCGTGGATGCCATCAAGCACGGTGCCTTCGATTTTGTTTCCAAGCCCGTTGATATCGACCATTTGATTGCCAAAATCGAAATGGCCGCAGTTAGAAGACGGGATCGCGACAAGCGGGTCCTTGAGGTATACATGACTCCCTACCTCACCCGGCGGGAAAAAGAAGAGAAAGTACGCACCATACTGGAGGAAAAAACCGGAGTGGATTAGGATCATCTGATCGGATGGGTTTGAATTCAGGATACCACCCTCTGTTGACTCTCTTCGGCCAATCCCCCTTTCCGGGTCCATCGGTCGAAGGATGAGTATTTTTGTCGAAGAAAGCCATTATGAAGTTGAAACAAACCCAATTCACCGGGATGCTGATTCAAGTCAACG
Organism: uncultured delta proteobacterium; assembly: GCA_963713755.1. Classification (GTDB taxonomy): domain Bacteria; phylum Desulfobacterota; class Desulfobacteria; order Desulfobacterales; family CAVQMW01; genus CAVQMW01. Next base: position 51,592 of record CAVQMW010000003.1, read on the forward strand.
GCATGGATCCCGCCGAGTTCAAACGTTGGATCTTTCACCCGGGTATGCTGTTCAAATCTCCGCGAAAGTGGTGGGGTGACGGCGGGCAACGGGATTTTCCCCATGAGGGAATCGATTTTTGCCTCTACCAGGATAGTTCCGGAAACCTAAAGCGTCTTGGCCCCGAGACACGGATTCCGGTGTTGCACGACGGCGTGGTGCGAAGGGTCTTTGCCGATTATCTGGGGCAGACCCTGTTGGTCGAGCATGAGCCCAGCCCTTCTGAGGCGGGAAAACGGATTTCGTTCTACGCCCACATTCGCCCCCTGAACGGGGTCAAGCCCGGTGTGCGCCTGAAACAAGGCGATCCCTTGGCCACCATTGCCGATACCCGGAGGTCCAAAGCCAAGATTCTGCCCCATCTGCACTACTCCCTTGGGGCGGCGTCCGCCGGCCTGGTGTATGATGGGTTTGTCTGGAACCACATGCGCAATCCCGACTGGGTCAAGCTGCTCGATCCACTGCCGTTGCTGGATTGGCGCCATCGAATAGTCGATCAGAGAGTATCGGACCTCGGAGCGCTATTCCATGTCACAAGACAATAGACCCCTCAAATGGTGTGCGGTTTGCGGGCGGAAGATCCAATGGCCAAGGGATCCATCCGGCTCAAGCGCTTGTAGGCTTCACCCCTGGAGGTCAGGATCGAGAGCATGGCGTTTGAGATCCTCCAGGGACACATAGCCCAGGGCCGATTCATGGATCGCCGGTAAAATGACTGGCGGCGCTACCCCGGCTTCGAGGGCTTCCTTCCAGCGCAGCGCGCACAGGCACCAGCGATCCCCGGGTTTTAATCCCGGAAAGCCCATTTCCGGGGCCGGGCGGCTCAGATCATTGTCTCTGGATTGGGTAAACTCCAGGAACGCCAAGGTGACTTGGGCGCACACTACATGGGATCCGCGATCCTGAGGGCCGGTTTCACAAGCGCCGGTTCTGAAAAATCCCGTTTTCGGATTGTCGCAGCAGGGTTGTAGGGGGTCACCCAGAACATTTAATTGAGTTTTCATGAGTTGCTCCATTGAAGGTTATTGACTACCATTTGAACAGGGACCCTTGGTTGGGTAAACAGCTCAAAGATAATGCCCTGAGCGAGGATGTCATTGAAGGAAAGGGTAAGCCGGGGTCAGGGGTAAAAAGCGCTCCGATTGAGCCTAAAAGGCGCTTTGTTGCCCAAGGTATAGAAATTCGATGCGAAGAGGAATTGCCCCATGGCGAACCATGACAATCCGGTAATCATTGTGGGGGCCGGCATCGCAGGTTTGAGTTGTGCAAGAAAATTGCACCGCGAAAACATCTCGTTCAAATTGCTCGAGGCCACCAGTCAAATTGGGGGGCGCGTCAAAACGGATCACCAGGATGGCTTTTTGCTCGACCGCGGCTTCCAGGTACTGCAAACCGCCTATCCCGAGGCCCGCCGCACCTTAAACTATTCGCGCTTGCGCCTGCAGGGTTTTGCGCCCGGCGCCATGGTTCGCATCGGCGGGCGTGTTTTCACCATCGCCGACCCCCTGCGGAAGCCTGCCAGACTTTTCGAAACCGTCACGGCCCCAATTGGCACCTTCAGGGACCGAATCCGGCTGCTGCGTCTGGTCCATGAGGTCAATCGAATGCCCTTGGAGAGACTTTTCGACCTGCCGGAAGAGAGCACTATGGAATTCCTGCGGACCCGGGGGTTTTCCGAAACCATGATCGCACGCTTTTTCGTCCCATTTTTCGGTGGTGTGTGTCTGGATCCGCAAATCGGCGCATCCAGCCGGGTGTTCCGCTATGTCCTCAGGATGTTTGCCGCCGGGGATGCGGCCTTGCCCCTCAAGGGGATGGCGCAGATTCCCCGCCAATTGGCGGAGGGGCTCCCCCAGGCGGACGTTCTCACGGGCATGCGGGTCCGGCATGTCAACCCATCCGGCGTCACCCTGGTTGACGGGACCGCGCTTGCCGCCGGGGCCGTGGTTATTTCCAGTGAGGCGCCCGCAACTGTAAGTCTTCTCAACCTAACCCAATTCCAAAGGTCCGTTCCGGAAACCTGTCTTTACTTTTCATGCCCGCATACCCCTGCGCATCCGCCCTATCTGCTGCTCAATGGCAATGGGCGCGGACCCATCAACAATGTCGTGTTTCCGAGTTCGGTTTCTCCGGCCTATGCGCCCCGGGGGAAATCCCTGGCGTCGGTTGTGGTACTGGGGCATGAAGTCGGCGACCCCGAAACCTTGCTTCAGCGGGTGAAGGTTCAGCTCTTGGAATGGTTTGGATCCGAGGCCGCGAAATGGCGGCACCTGGCGACTTATGAAATCCGCCACGCCCTGCCAGATCAGTCGCCGCCCACGGAGAACCCGTATCGATTGAACCCCATGGTCCGGCCGGGAATTTTTGTCTGCGGCGAGCATGGCAGCCTACCGGGAATCCAGTGGGCCATGGTTTCCGGGCGGAGAGCGGCGGAGGCTGTCATCGCCTATCTGGCCTAAAGCCGGCCCTGAAACGCGAAGGCCATCAGCCTCCGCGCTGGACGCCGGGGGCCTTTGCCGGCTGCTTCCTGACTGAAACGAAACTTTAGGGCCTATCCACCGGGCTTGGCGACTCCCGGGTTGAATTCTTCGAGGATTATACAGGAGAGGTGAGCCACTGTCTGATACGAGGCACCTTGGGGCTATGGCGCTTTGAAAAGTAAAGATAAGACCGGGAAGCAGTCAACCTCACCATGGCTGAAGTGAACCCACGGTCAACCTGCCTACCGGGCTTAATGGGGTAGTTTGTGACCCGCGAAAGCCATAAATAATTATGGGTCAACAATGTCGATGTTTCCGGCATAGCGTCCAATGGTGGCATCGTCCACGCACTCTTCAATTTCTTCCGCGGTGAGATCCTTGGGATGGCGAAGCACGTCGATGGGACAGACAAAAGCATTGCCTGCGCCATCCTTGACCCGCACATATTGGGTTGCTTTCGTATCGGTCGTCATGATGCTCCCCCTCTGAAGAATGCGTTTCTCGGATGGGTTCCAATTTCAAGGCGCTCCCGGCGAGTTTGCCGGGGGGCGTCCAGCACCCCCCGGTGGGCGTTGCGCTGGTGTTATCCAGGAATCGAAACCGGGGAAGCCGTGCCGATGGCCTCCATGGTTTCCTCGTACTTACCGCGCATGTCCACGGTCCCTTCATCGATCTGTTTTTTCACCGGGCTCCACTCGGTGGGGCACTCATGTTTGAGCTCGCTCACCCGGCCTTCCATCTCTTCCAGAAGGATATGAAGATCCTCGATGTTGGGAAGGATCTTCTCCCGTTCCGAGGTCCCCAATTTATCCACCTTGCGCATGGTGTCGTACAGTTTTGCCTTCCAGGCCGTCATTTCGGTTTCCATTGCCTTGCAGTAATCCATTACGTCCATGATAGGTCTCCTTCCAATCTGGGGTAAAACGGGTTTAGGAATTTGCTCATTGCGTTTGAGCTTGAGCCGATTCCCGTTAATGGGGCCTACTACCGATCAGCAAGTATGCGTCTAAGACCATGCTTTTAGCCCCCGTTGAGGGGCTGGTGGGGTACCAGTTTGATTTTGGTCTTATCATAACCTAATCTTTCCACAAAGTCTAAAAGTATCTCAAAGTCCGAGCTTGGTATGGAGGGCCCTCGAGCCATGATCCATAGGTAATCCCGCTTGGTGCGCCCGATGATGGTCTGGGTGTAATCGTTCTTGAGGTAAATGATTCGGTACTCCGCCTTAAACGGCCAGATAAACTGCATATCCCAGACGGCATTGGATTCCGTATCGCGCACATATCCCCGGGGGGTGTAGGTCTTGAGGGGTCCCTCCATGCTATCTTTGTTAAACGTGAAGGTCGTTGCGATGGTGCCGTCCGATTTTAGCTGATAGGATTCAAGGGCATTGTGGGCACCCTTTTCGAGAAATGTGGGTATATTGGCGATGACGTACCAGTCTCCCATGAATCGCTGCAGATCGACCTTTTCAACGGTTTGAATTGGCTTCATAGCCTGGCATCCTTGAAACATCATCATCAGCGGCACGCTAAGAACTAACAATATGATCCTCATGGCAACACCGCATTTTTTACAGGTTGATCTCCAATCCTCCTTTTGACGTGGCGGGCCAGTCCGTAGATAGTCAAGGCCATTAACGGGCTGATCACCAGCCAGACCCCAATTGCATAAATTACCAAATTTCCCACCTTTCGCATTCCATTCCCAATGTCTTCAGTGAATAGGCCGAGGATCGCTCTTGAGTTTTCGATGCTAAGGGGCTCGCCCATGAGCCAACTGCCGGCGAATATAAAAAGCGGCGCCAGGGATAGCTGGAGAGGATAAACTGCGTAATTGATGAGCTGAATCCAGAGCAGATTGAGCCGAAATAGAAAGGCTACAACAAAACATAGCAGGGTTGAGAGTCCCAGTACAGGAAAAATACCTAATAATGCTCCCACAGCGACGCTCAGGCCGAATTGATGGGGAGACATCTTCTGCTTCAAAAACCATTGGAGTTTACCCCTGATGATGATCAATTTGTTGGTCAGCATGGGCGATTCCTTTCTGCTAAGACAATAAGTCTGAGTCCCCATTGCTCAATATGGATAAAAATAGGGTATTATAATAGGAATAAACTACCATTTGGCAATGTCGGCTCTCCGGAGCCGATCTCTATAACCATCAGAAATCATAACGTTATAACTTTTAAATTCAAAACTGGTATCTAATCCTCGTCTTTTAACTGCCGATTGCCATCATCGTCTCCGGTATTATCATGTTTACTCGATAGTCTCCGGCATGAACCCGATTTACAATTGTACCCACCTCTAAAACGCTTAAGGAGCGTCATCATGGATCTAAAACAGTACTTTGACGATCACAAAGGCTTTGGTGTTCTATCCACAGCGGATCGCAGCGGCGTTGTGGATGCGGCTGTCTACTCGCGGCCCCACGTGGAATCCGACGGCAGTCTGGCGTTCATCATGCGCGATCGGCTGACCCACGCCAACATTCTAACCAACCCCCATGCCGTTTATCTGTTCCGGGAAGACCAGCCTGGATACCACGGGATCCGGTTGTTTCTCACCAAAACCGCTGAAGACGATGACCCGCAACTGATTGAGTCGCTTCGCCGCAGACAAAAACCGGACCGGGAGTTGGCCGGGGAGAACCGCTTTGTGGTCTACTTCAAGGTGGAAAAAGCCCTCAAGCTTATCGGCGCCAATGAAGTTTCACTAAACGTTTAGCCGGTACGTCTAACCTCATTATAGGTTAGGATCGCTGCTAGACGGGCGAGGGGTTTATGAAGGTAGGTTTATACTCTCAACCCCTCATTAACATCCCCTCATTGAAAAAGCGCCGGAACAACCCAACTATTCAGTTGCACGGGCATGTTCGAGAAATCTGCTAAAAATTTTTCTGAAACCTTTAGGAGGCGAAGCCATGGATACACTGAAGCGTACCAATATAATCGCCGCGTTTGCGGCCATTGCACTTGTTGCGTTGCCCAGCATGGGCCAATCCGCCAGAGTTGCGGATGTGACCTTTGAGCCCCGGATAGAAACCGAGTCCGCGGGTCTTGATTTGGTGGGTGCCGGGCTCTTACGCTACCTGGGGATTTTCAAGGTCTATGCCGGCGCCTTCTACCTGGATGAGACCGCGAACCGCGACGAGGCGTTGGACGACCACGCCAAACGGTTGGAGGTTCAATACTTCAGGTCTTTCAAGGGTGAGGACTTCGGGCCGGCGACCATTGATTTGATGGCCAAGAACGTGGACGCGGCCACTATGGAGCGCCTGGGCGACAAGATCGCCCTGCACAATTCGCTCTACCCGGATGTGAAGCCCGGAGACCGGGCCACCCTTACCTACCTGCCGGGCGTTGGAACGGAACTAACCATCAACGGGGAAGTGCGGGGCATCATTCCTGGCGCAGAGTTCGCCTCGGCCCTCTTTTCGATCTGGATCGGGGAGGAGCCCATCGATAACAATTTCAGGCAGCAGCTCATGGGATTGAAATGAACCAGACAGCCCCCGGCAGGGCCTCCACCATTGTAAAGATTGCCTACGGCTTACCCGCATTTGCGCTGGCGGTTGTGGGGATCCCCATTTATGTGTACTTGCCCAAGTTCTACACCGATACGGTGGGGATCGACATTGCGAGCCTGGGGATAATTCTTTTCAGCGTGCGGATCTTCGACGCCCTTTCCGACCCGGCCCTGGGCTATCTTTCGGATCGCACCCAAAGCCGCTACGGCCGCAGAAGACCTTACATTGCGCTGGGTTCGGTCCTGGTGGCGGGTAGCTTGGTGCTGCTGTTCAACCCGCCCCAGCTCTCGCCCGGAGCGGCCACGGTCTGGTTCGGGGTTTTCATCTACGCCCTGTTCCTGTTCTGGACCGTGGTGGTGGTGCCTTACGAATCCCTGGGGCCCGAGATCAGCTTCAGCTACCACGAACGCACCGGCCTGTTTGCCCTGCGGGACGGACTGCTCATCGCCGGCACCCTGGCCGCGGCCAGTTCACCGGCTCTGATCCAGTGGCTCTTCAGCCTTTCGGCGGATGCCGCCGGGGAGCGGGCCAAGTTCTTCTGGATCTCCGCCCTCTACGCCCCCCTGATCATTCTGTTCTGCTGGCTCTGTGTGGGAGTGGTTCGGGAGATTCCCCTTGAAGTAAAATCCGGCGGGTTCAAATTCTGGAAAGGCCTGCGCCAGGTGGCCCGCAACCGACCCTTTATGATCCTGCTCTCGGCCTACACCATCAGTGCCATCGGCAACAACCTGCCGGCCACCTTGATTCTCTACTACGTCCAATATGTCTTGCAGTCGGAGTTGGCGGATCTGTTTCTGGTGCTCTACTTCGCCACCGGTATTCTGTTCCTGCCGGGTTGGATTTGGATCTCAGGCCGCAGCGGCAAGAAATTGGCCTGGCTGGCCTCCATGGCCGTCAATACCGGTGCCTTTATCGGCGTCTTCTTTCTGGGTCCTGGGGATGGGTTGATGTATGGGGTTCTGGTCTGCATCTCCGGCATTGGGTTTGGTGCAACCCTGGCCATCCCCTCGGCCATTCAGGCCGATGTCATCGATTATGATGAACTGCTCACCGGCGAGCGGCGGGAGGGCCAGTATATCGGCTGGTGGTCCATTGCCAAGAAGCTGGCCGCGGCCCTGGGAATCGGCATCGGCTTGTCGGTGCTGGGCCTGGTGGGCTACCAACCCAATGTGGCGCAAACCGAACAGGTAAAGTTCACCCTTCGGATTCTTTACGCCCTGGTGCCCTCGCTGTTCAACCTGATCGCCTTTGCCATAGCCCTGGGCTATCCCATCAGCTCGCAAATTCACGGTGACATCCGCGAGGCCATCGTCCTTCGCCGGCAGGGCCGGCCGGTGCGCAACCCCCTGGAACCGTCCCAGATGCTGGCCTGACGGATGTTGGAGACTTCTGAATCGGAGGCGTTATGGAATCGATATTCACCATCTTGTTTATCAACTTCTGCCTGGTGGCGGTGATGATGCTAGCCGGTTGGCTGATGAGCCTCATCAAGAACAACGTGACTCTGGTGGACAGCCTATGGGGCCTGGGGTTCGTGCTCATCGCCTGGAACACCTCGATGCTCTCCGGAGGTTACTGGCCGCGCCGGATCCTCATGGCCCTGATGGTGACCCTGTGGGGATTGAGACTCAGCTTCCATTTGACCTGGCGCAACTGGGGCCAGGGAGAAGATCCACGCTACCAGGAATGGCGCCGCGCCAGCGGAAAGCAGTTCTGGATCGTGAGCCTGGGCAAGGTGTTTCTGCTGCAGGCGGTCTTTATGTGGTTTATCGCGCTCTCTCTGCAAATCGGCCAAAGCTCCCCGGCGCCGGCCCGGCTGACGGGGTTGGATGTTGCCGGGATGCTCATTTGGGGGGTTGGGTTTCTGTTTGAATCCCTTGGCGATTGGCAGTTGGCCAAATTCAAGGCCGACTCCGGCAACAAGGGCAAGGTCATGGATCGCGGTTTGTGGGCCTACACCCGCCACCCCAACTATTTCGGAGAGGTTCTGATGTGGTGGGGCCTATTTCTGATGACTCTGGCCACGACCTGGGGCTTCTGGACCGTGATCAGCCCGCTGATCATCACAATGGTGTTGCTGAAGATGACCGGAATTCCCATCACCGAAAAGAGCATCGCCCGCACCCGTCCGGGATACGCCGACTATGTGCGGCGCACCAACGCCTTTTTTCCCTGGTTTCCCAAAAAGGAGGTCCGGTGAATCCGCTCATCGCCCTGGCCGATCAGGGCCGCCTGCCGGATTCGGTCATTCGCCGGGGAATCCGTCTGCTCAACCGCCAGCGCCTCTGGCAGGAGCAGCGCCGCGCCGCAGGGGATCGGGACGCGGCTCTGGATCGCTTCATTACCGGTATGGCCCAGAGCCCCATCGCCCTGGTACCCGACACTGCCAACGACCAGCACTACGAGGTGCCCACGGAGTTCTTCAAAGCCGTGCTGGGCCGGCACATGAAATACAGCAGCGGCTACTGGGCCGGGGGGGCGGACACCCTGGATGCATCTGAAGCGGCCATGCTGGCCCTCACCTGCCAACGGGCCGGAATTGAAGACGGTATGCGCATCCTGGAGCTGGGCTGCGGCTGGGGGTCATTGACCCTCTGGATGGCCCATCACTACCCGGGAAGCGAGATTTTGGCCGTCTCCAACTCCGCCACCCAGCGCCGCCACATCGAGGCCCGGGCCGCGAAGGAAAACCTGGCCAATGTGAAGGTGGTCACGGCGGACATGAACAATTTCGACCCCCGGCAGTTTATCTCCGAGGCGCGGGAGGCGACCACGTTTCAACGGGTGGTGTCCGTGGAGATGTTCGAGCACATGCGCAACTGGCCGCGCCTCTTGTCGCGCATTGCCGGATGGCTGGCCCCCGGGGGCAAGCTCTTTATCCACATCTTCAGCCACCGGGACCTGGCCTATGCCTTCGAGGTGCGCTCGGCCGGCGACTGGATGGGGCGCTACTTTTTCACCGGCGGCATCATGCCCGCCCACGGCCTGCTGCAACGAATTGAGGGGCCGTTGAAGGTGGAACAGCAGTGGCGGGTCAATGGCCGCCACTACCAAAAAACCGCTGAAGCCTGGCTGGCGAAAATGGACCGCAATAAGGACCTGATATTGCCAATCATGGGCCAGACTTACGGGTCGAAAGATGCTGGGCGCTGGTTCCAACGCTGGCGGATCTTCTTTATGGCCTGCGCCGAACTCTTCGGGCACGACCGGGGCGCAGCTTGGGCCGTCTCCCACTCTCTGCTCGGCAAGCAGTAGTATGAATTCCTAAATAGTGGTTGAACGGAAACCTTCTTCTCCCTCCCCCTCGACGGGGGAGGGCTGGGGTGGGGGTGAATGATTTAAAAGTGTTATTCCCCCTCCCCCGACCCCTCCCGCCAGGGGAGGGGAGTTATCGGTCAGGCACTAAATACTCGATAGCGCTAAAGTTTCATTGCGTGCCTGGCGGTCACCTGAATGACCCGGTGCGATATTGAATCGCCGGGGAAACAAAAGGATCTATCATGGATATCGACCTGAATCCGTTAATTTTGGCGCGACTTCAGTTTGCCTTTACCATATCGTTTCACATCCTGTTCCCGGCCTTCACCATCGGGCTGGCAAGCTGGCTGGCGGTGGTGGAGTGGCGGTTTTTGCGTACCGGCAATAAAATCTACGAAGAGATCTACCGCATGTGGGTGAAGATCTTCGCGGTGACCTTCGGCATGGGAGTGGTGTCCGGGGTGGTGATGTCCTATCAGTTTGGCACCAACTGGTCGGTGTTTTCCGACAAGGTGGGCAATGTGCTGGGGCCTCTGCTGGGTTTCGAGGTGCTCACCGCCTTTTTCCTGGAGGCCTCCTTTCTGGGCATCATGCTCTTCGGCTGGAATCGGGTCAGCCGGCGCATGCATTTCGCCTCCACCCTGATTGTGGCCCTGGGCACCCTGATCTCGGCTTTCTGGATTCTGTCCGCCAACAGCTGGATGCAGACTCCCCAGGGGTTTACCGTGGGCGAGGATGGGCGCCTCTTCCCGGCGAACTGGATCGAGATCATCTTCAACCCTTCATTTCCCTACCGACTGGTCCACATGGTCATGGCCGCCTATCTGACAACCGCTTTTGTGGTGGGCGGGATCGGGGCCTACTACCTGTGGCGGCGGCTTCACGTGCAGCACGCCCGGATTATGTTCGGCATGGCCATGCTAATGGCGGTCTTCGTAGCGCCCTTGCAGCCCATTGTGGGGGATATGCACGGGCTCAACACTTTGGAACACCAGCCGGTGAAAGTTTCCGCCATGGAAGGGCTGTGGGAAACCCAGCGCGGGGCGCCCCTGAAGCTTTTCGGACTGCCGGACCAGGAGGAAGAGCGAACCAAGTACACCATCGAAATCCCCAAGTTGAGCAGCTTGATCCTGACCCACGATCTGGACGGTGAAGTCAAGGGCCTCAAGGAGTGGCCCAAGGGAGAGCGGCCGCCGGTGGCCTCGGTATTCTGGTCATTTCGGATCATGGTGGGCATTGGAGTGCTTATGGTGCTCACCGGGGTATTTGCCGTGATTCTTTACTGGCGCAAGCGGTTGTTTGACACCCGCTGGTTTCAGTATTGGTGCATGGCCCTGACCCCGGCGGGCTTTATCGCCGTGCTGGCCGGATGGTTTGTCACCGAAATCGGTCGTCAGCCCTACATCGTTTACGGGGTCCTGCGCACCGCGGAGGCGGCCTCTCCAGTAATGGGCACCCAGGTTGGGCTATCGCTGCTGGCCTTTGTCATCGTCTACACCTTCGTGTTCGGCGCCGGCAGCTACTACATTCTGCGCCTGATCCACAAGGGTCCCGGCGCCCAGGAGAAAGACTACGGCGCCCATGGCCTGGATAAACCGCCCATCATCGGCGATCTGACCGCGGACAAGGGAGGAGACCATGTTTGATTTCAGTGCCTTTATCGATCTGCCCCTGGTCTGGTTCGCCATCATCTCCATCGGGATCTTTCTCTATGTGGTTCTGGATGGATTTGACCTGGGGGTCGGGATTCTGTTTCCTTTCGCCCCAACCCAAACCTGCCGGGATCGCATGATGAACTCCATTGCGCCTTTTTGGGACGGAAATGAAACCTGGCTGGTGCTGGCCGGAGGCGGATTGTTCGCCGCATTTCCCCTGGCCTATGCCGTGCTGATGCCGGCCCTTTATATGCCGGTGATCTTGATGCTGCTGGGCCTGGTGTTCCGGGGTGTGGCCTTTGAATTCCGCTTCAAAGCCAGCGGCGCCTCCCAACGGATATGGGATTACGCCTTCCATTTCGGCTCTTTGAGCGCGGCCTTCATGCAGGGCGTCTTTCTGGGGGCTTTTGTCCAGGGTGTCCGGGTTGAAGGGCGTAGTTTTGCCGGGGGGGGCTGGGATTGGATCAGCGCCTTTAGCATCATGACCGGGCTGGCCCTGGTGTGCGGCTATATCCTGCTGGGGGCTACCTGGCTGATCATGAAAACCGAGGGCGAGACCCAGGCTTGGGCGCGCAAAAGCGCAGGCTATATCCTGGTATTCGTGGTTCTGTTCATGGGGCTGGTGAGTCTCTGTATGCCCTTTTTGAACCCCGACATTAAAAAACTGTGGTTCAGCCTGCCCAACTTTATCTACCTGCTGCCCATGCCCCTGCTGTCGGCGGTTTGTCTAGTGTTGTTGATCCGGGACATCAAGATGGGCCGGGAATTCCGGCCGTTTTTTCTCAGCATCGCCCTGTTCGTGCTGAATTACATCGGGCTGGGCATCAGCATGTGGCCCTGGATCGTGCCCTTCGAGATCACCATTTGGCAAGCGGCTGCGGCCCCTGCGTCCCAGTCCCTGCTGCTGGTGGGGACCGGCATCATGCTGCCCCTGGTGCTGGCCTACACCGCCTACTGCTACTACATCTTCAGGGGTAAAACGAGCCATGAAGCCACTTACTGAAAAACAGCGCCAATGGGCCTGGTTCATTGCGCTGTGGGCAGGCGGGCTAATCTCCCTGTATTTGCTGACCCAGGCCTTAAGATGGTTGGTCCGGATCGGTTAGGGAAGTAATCTGCCTGACATTACGCGAGAGCCTCTGCAGTTAAGAGCGCTGAAATTTTATGGAGGAAAACCAATGAGACAGATCATCAACAATGTACTGCTACAAATCGGCGAAGAGTACAAGGATGAGATTCTAAAAGATGCCCGTAACTATGTGGAGGTGGACATTGGCGGCAGGGCCAGCCGGCTCGGTTATCCAGAGCTTGCCGACCAATACCGCAGGGTCAATGCGCTGGTACCTATCAAGAGACCGGTAAACGGCATGAAGGTGCGCATTGACGGCCGCACCTTTGTGGACTATGCCCAGTTTGACACGGGGGTTGTGGTGCCGGGTTTTGTGGCCCGCAAGGCGGGCTTGAAGTATCAAAATTATGTGCCCTTGGACAGCATGATTCTCAATTTCAGCTGAGTTACGATCGGATCGCCCGCCTGCTGTGGGCGATCCGGTTCCACAGCTCCCTGGAAACGGGTTGCCAAAATATTTTCCATGGGGCAGACTGAATATTCCCCTGAATACTGCTTGCCGGATCGACTTCACTTCGGGCAATTTGCCCCCAAACCCGGAGAAGGCTCCATGACCCAATTGATCATCCCCGCGCCGCCGCCGGCCCTGGAGAGTATCAAAGCACGATCGCTGGACACCTTGGGCCGTCGCCTGCTGTTGAATTTATTGAATAAAATCGAACTGGGCCGGATCACTCTGGTGGAAAACGGGCGGGCCTTGCATTTCGGAAATCAGAGCCCGGATTACGGGTTGCGGGCCACGATCCATATTCATCATCCCCGGTTTTACTCCAAAACGGTGTTTGGCGGCAGTATGGGCGCAGGCGATGCCTACATGGCCGGTATGTGGAGCAGCGACGATCTGACAGCCGCGGTGCGCATCGTGATCCGTAACCAGCAGCTTTTCTTGGACCTGGATCGCGGTTGGGGAAGGCTGATGGCCCCGCTGCAATCGGCCTATCACGTCCTGCGGCGCAACACCCGACGGGGAAGCCGGGACAACATTCTGGCCCATTACGATTTGGGCAATGACTTCTACCGGCTGTTTCTTGATGAAACCATGACCTACTCCTGCGGGATCTTTGAGGACAACAACGATGATCTAAGCGCCGCTTCGGTGGCAAAGTACGACCGGATTTGCCGGAAAATAAAGCTCGTGCCCGGGGATCGCGTGATTGAAATTGGAACCGGATGGGGGGGGTTTGCCCTCCATGCGGCGCGCAACTACGGAGCGCACGTCACCACAACCACCTTGAGTGACCAACAGTACCGTTACGTTGAGGAAAATGTTAGGAATGCCGGACTGGAAGGCCAGATTCATTTGTTGCAAAAAGATTATCGGGATTTAACCGGCCAGTATGACAAACTGGTCTCCATCGAGATGATCGAAGCCGTGGGGCACCAGTACCTGGGGGTTTTCTTCAACACATGCAGCCGGCTGCTCAAGGCCGACGGCATCATGGCCCTGCAGGCCATTACCATTGTGGACCACGCCTTTGACCAGCATGTGCGTTCCGTAGATTTCATCCGGCGCTACATCTTCCCGGGGGGCTGCATTCCCTCGGTCGCGGCCATGGCTGCCGCCGTGGCGGCCAAAAGCGACCTGCGGCCGGCCCATCTCGAGGATCTCACGCTCCACTACGCCCGCACCCTCGATTTATGGCGCCAGCGCTTCCTGGGCAACCTGGATGCGGTGCGCGCCCTGGGGTTTCCCGAATCATTTATCCGCATGTGGGAATACTACCTGTGTTACTGCGAGGCGGGCTTCCGGGAGCGTTACATCGGCAACGTGCAGATGCTTTTCACCAAACCCCTGCATCGGGGGAAAATCTATCCGGAGTGATAACCCGGCGGGGCCGCTCCGGCTGCCGCTATGGGTTAAGGTCCAGCTTGCCGGGGTGGGTAAAAAAGGGCGCGCCCTTGAGGGTCAAGCGCAGGGCCTGCCAGTAGATCATAGCGCTCACCTTGAGGGTCAGTGCCGGATATTTAATCAGGGCCCGGCTCAGCGCGTGTCGGCTCAAGGCGCGCCGCCGAAGCCTCAGGGTAGCATCAAACAGTTTCTCCCCTTCATGGCAGTCGATGATATGCACGCCCAGAGTCTCTCCGGGAATGCTCAAACGCATGTCGTAGCGGATGTTCATGTCGATGAACGGGGAGACATGGAACACCTTGTCCAGACGGTAGCGGCGCCAGTTTTCAAAGGGGTGTTCGTTTCGGGCCTGATCCAGCACGTAGCAGTGGCGCTCCAGCCAGGGGGTGTTGTGGATTTCCAGTACTTGGGTTTCGACCCGGGTATCGGCGGGATCAAAGCAGTAGTAGAAGCTGGCCGGATTGAAGCAATACCCAAAGTATCGCAAGTGGGTCAGCAGCCGAATGGGGCCCTGGGGTCGGCAGCCGGTGTGGGTTTGCACCAGATCCCGAACGGCTTGATCCAGGGGGATGGCGGGATCGCCGAAGTGATCCCTTCGGCGAAAGGTGGCCACATTCAGGCGCTCCAGGGACCACAGGGGATGGAGCTCAAATAGTTCCGGCAGTTCGGCAAGGTCCAGGTACATGAAAAATAGCCGGTACTGAAACACATTGGCGCGTGGCCGGAAGCGCCGATGGCGGATGGTACCTTCGTAGATAGAGCTTTTCATAACGTTACAGGGCCTTTCCGAAATGCTTACACACCTCAAGGGCGCTCTTGACACCGTCCTCGTGGAACCCGTATCCCCAGTAGGCTCCGCAGTAGTGGGTGCGGTCAACTCCGCTGATGACCGCGTGGCTCCGGCGGGCAGTGAGGCTTTCCCCGTCGTACACCGGATGATGATAGGTGATCCGCCGATGGATCCGTTGCGGATCGATGGCTGAAAGCAGGTTCAGGGAGACGCAGAAGGTTTCGGGCGCGCGAATGCTTTGGAGAAGGTTCATGTTGTAGGTGAGCGCCACCCGGCCCATGTCCGACTTGGGGATGTGATAGTTCCAGCTGGCCCAGGCCGCCCGCTGCCGGGGCAGCAGCGAATCATCGCTGTGGAGTACGGTGAGGTTCTCCTGATAGGGGATGCGGCCCAGAATCTTCTGCTCTTCATCCGAGGGGTCGCCCAGCAGTTTCAAGGCCTGATCGCTGTGGGCGGCGATCACTACCTGGTCGAATTTTTCAGGTTCGCCATAGGCGGACCTAACCTCCACATGGTCGTCCCGGCGGTGGATGGCGGTCACCGGACAGTTGATCCGCACCTGCTCTTTGTAGGGTGAAATCAAAGGGTCGATATACTGCCGGGAGCCGCCCTGGATGGTGAGCCACTGGGGTTGGTCCTTGATGTTTAAAATGCCGTGGTTCTTGAAAAAGCGGGCAAAGTAAGCCGCTGGAAAATCATTGAACTTATCAGGATCCGCCGACCAGATCGCCGCGCCCATGGGAACGATGAAGTGATTGATGAAACTCTTGGAAAATCGGTTTTGAGCGAGGAAATCGGCCAGGGAGAGGGGGGAGTCTTCGTTGGCCAAAAGGGTTTCACTGTCGCGCTTAAACCGATTGACATCCCAGAGCATGCGGTAGAACGAGGGGCGAAAGAGGTTGCGCCGTTGGATAAAGAGGGAATTGAGGCTGCTGGGGCAGAACACCAGCCCGGTTTTGTCACACTGGACGCTGAAGCTCATGACGGAATCCTGCCAGGGGACATTCAAACGCGCCATGAGCTTGATGAAATTGGGATAGGTGTGGGTGTTGAAGACGATAAAACCGGTATCCACCGGATACTGGCGCCCGTTCACCTCCACGTCCACCGTGTGGGTGTGGCCGCCGATGTAATCGTTGGCCTCGAACACGGTCACCTCATGATCTTCACTGAGCAGGTGGGCAACCGTCATACCCGATATGCCGGAACCAATTACGGCGATCTTCATTCCCGGACCTCATTGGGATTGCTTTTTTAATCGAATTTTTTTTGTTAGAAAGTGGCTGGTAAGGAATACGCAGGGTACTATAGCGGAGGATTGAATTAAAAATCAACGCTGAAGCAAGCCGATCGCAGCGGTTCATGCAAATTGTTCCCGGCCGACCCGGGGCAAAGAGGGGAGCGATATGAAAAAACGAATTATATGGGGGTGGGTGATGGTTCCGGCGCTGCTGCTGGGCTGCACGAAGGTGCCCAACGGCATGCAGCCGGTGAGCGGTTTTCAAATTGAGCGCTACATGGGCCAATGGTATGAGATCGTGCGCCTGGATCACCGCTTTGAACGCAACCTGAGCCGGGTCAGCGCAACCTACAGCCTAACATCGGAGGGATATATCCGCGTAGAAAACAGAGGCTACAACACCGAGACCGGCCAGTGGAAATCTGTCCAGGGCAAGGCGCGCTTTATCGGCGATGAGACCATGGGCAGCATCAAGGTATCCTTTTTCGGACCCTTTTACGGGGGCTACCACATCATCGATTTGGATCAGAAGGACTACCAATATGCCATGGTGGTGGGACCCAGCCGAGACTATTTCTGGATTCTTTCCCGTTCCCCCGACTTGGCGGATGACCTGTTGGAAACCCTGCTGGCCAAGGCAGCGGGGCTGGGGATCGATACCACGAGCATCATCCGGGTAGATCAGGGAGCCCTCGCGGGCGAAGGCTGATCTGCTCGGCAGGCCCCATTGGGATTTTGATTTTGAGCGGCCCAGAAATTTTATCAGGAGAGATGCGGGGCGGGCCATGGAATGCGGAAGGGGAAGACACCAGGGTGGTCAAGAGGGTTGACCCCCCCCCAACCACCGTGGATTAGAGGTACAATGCAAACGGCAATTTTGGGTTAGACTGTCTGGGGAACTGGCAGGATTTTACCATCTGCCTCTTCAGTACTCAGCAGACCGCTCTCCAAATCTTTTCCCTTCAAGTCCGTGTAGGCATTAGCCAAACCCTCGGCTGTCGTCCGAATGGGGAATTTGAAGCGTTTGATAGTCCCGTTTCTGAATTTACAGGTCCACATTACATCTTCAGTTCCCAGCATCGGCATAATACTGCTGCCCAAGGGCACAAAGTCGGCATACCCACGGACTTCAATTGCCTGGGTGGGACAGATTTTAACGCAGGAGAAACATTCCCAGCACTGATCCGGCTCTTGGTTGTAGGCCTTCATCTGGTTGGGGTCCAAGACCATCAGGTCATTGGGACAAATGTACATGCATGCGGTTTTGTCTCCACCTTTACATCCATCGCATTTTTCAGCGATTACAAAGGACGGCATGGCATTCCTCTTCTATTGTTCGACAGGTGACAGAACGCCGGACTATCCGCCGATTCCCGCCTATCGTCCTGCAAACTTAATCCGCCTTAGATTGGCTTGTTTCAACTCTAATTGATAATTATTATCATCTGGTTGTCAACGTGGGGGTCAGCCTAGCCATTTTGCGATCTGGAAGCTGATGGAGGCCACGGAGGCGCACAGAACAACCCCCCACAGAATGTCCACCACCACCACCTTCAGGGGCCAATTCTCCAGGGTAGCCATGTTGGTCAGGTCATAGGTGGCATAGGTGAAAAACCCATAGAGCGCGCCCAGATAGAGGGCTTTTGTCCAGCTATTTGCCGCCATGGCCGGCCGGACGGCAAAAAAGAGGATCCCTACGATATAGACCAGGTAGAAGATAATGGCCGCCGGCCAATTGACTTGAGGGCTGAGAAACGCCCTGAGTTGGGTTTGGTAAAAGTCCCGAGCCACCATTCCGAGCCAAATCAGGTCAATTACAAAAAAGGCCGGCACAGTCAGAAGATAAAGTTTTATGTAAAAAATTGTGCCCATAGGGTTTTTCCAACTAAAGTTATAACCGGATTAATTTAACTGTTCCTAACGCAAGCTTAAGGTATCCCGGAGGTGGTTATGAGTGATCAAAAAAAGTATATCGTGGTGGGTGGGAGTTCGGGTATCGGTTTCGCTTTGAGCCGAAAACTGGCAGCCGACGGCCATCAGGTGATCGTTTTCTCCCGCTCTCTGGGAGCCCTTGAGGCGCTGCCTGAAATTACCCATGTCCCTTGTGATGTCCTGCGGGACCCATTCCCCAAGGAGCGCGTGCCCAAGAAGCTCAACGGGCTGGCCTACTGTCCCGGCAGCATCAAACTGCGACCCATCGGCCGACTCAGCCACGACGATTTTTTAGAGGATTTTCGTATCAACCTGCTGGGCGCGGTGACCGTCATTCAAAATTGCCTGATGCCCTTGAAGAAATCAGATCAACAGAGTGCCATCGTGCTTTTTAGTACCGTGGCCGTGCAGACCGGTATGCCGTTCCACGCTTCGGTGGCCAGCGCCAAGGGTGCCGTGGAGGGCCTGACCCGCTCCCTGGCAGCGGAACTAGTGCCGCGAGTGCGGGTCAATGCCGTGGCGCCCTCCTTGACCGACACCCCCATGGCCCAGGCGCTGCTGGCCGACGAGGACAAACGCAGCGCCGCGGCTCAGCGCCATCCCCTCAAGCGAACCGGAACCCCGGACGAGCTTGCCGCGGCCGCCCACTATTTGCTCAGTGACGCCTCCGCCTGGATGACCGGGCAGATCATGGCCGTGGACGGCGGCATGGGCTCGCTGCGAACATTTAATTAGTGCCCGGCCGAAAAGCCTCCTCTCCCTCCCCCTTGACGGGCGAGGGCCGGGGTTGGGGGTGAATGGTATCAGGCCTGTATATCCCCCTCCCCCAACCCCTCCCGCCAGGGGAGGGGAGTTTTCGTTCAGACACTAGCCAGAAAGAATGGTGTCGGGCTGCGAGGTGCCACAGATCGCGGAGGGCCAACGGCACCAGGCGGTTTGCTGTTCCGGCGCTATGCTTTTTTCGAGCCCAATTTATCCATGACCAGCTTGCAGGCCTTGCTGTCGGGGGCCGCAATCATCCCGATACCCAGGATCAGGAAAGGAATGGCAAATAGGGAGCCCACCACCGGGATGATAACCGATCCAATGGCAAACAGAAGCAGTGAGGCGACGATGATGATGATGCCGACGGTCCTGCTCGACAATCTTTCATTCTGGCATTCGTTTTTATTCATAACGTGCTCGCTTTCGATTTTGTTTTGCAGCCTGACGGTTGAGTTAAAACATCGTTCTTGAGTTTTTACACAATAATAAACATCACGGGATACAGCACAAGGGTAGCCTGAGGAGGCGTAACTCGACACCGTGACTCCCGGCGACCGGGCTGGTGCGGGTTTGAAACCCCTCCAACACCAACGTCAAGGCATGGGACCGCAGTGGCCCGCAAGGGTTCAGGGGGGCAATCGTAATTCACAAATGAGGCCGGTCCGCCAAATATCAGCGCCGCCAAGGAGTTGTATTGAACCCCTTGACGGCGATTGTTGTTAAGTGGAGATGTTACGCCAGAACGTGGTTATCAGGCCCCAGAAATACTGCAATCCCCGGGACCGTATTCACCGCTGCCATCACCCGTACCGCTACCGTCCCCTGGTCCGTAGTCGCCGTTTTCATGAACGCTTTCCTTTATTGTCGGTCAGCGCCATTAAAAAGGCAACGATATCGTCCACCTCCCCATCCGTCAGGCCGAAATTGCCCAGATCGGTGGCATTTAGATTGTCCCCTACCTCGGGCGGCTCTTAGCTGTCCACATCCCGGGTGTTGGTGGGATCGGCGAATCCGGCGGTACGGTGTTGGCCGGTCTGACAGGATTGGGTGCCATTCTATTTGGGAATCTCCCTTTCCCCTTTTGGCTCTTCTTTTAAAGTAGCCCGAACACCTTTACCGAATGGAAATCGTTGGTTGGCCTCTATCTAGTGCCTGAACGGAAACCCTTTTCTCCCTCCCCCTTGACGGGGGAGGGCCGGGGTGGGGGTGAATGGTTCCGGGCTGTTATATCCCCCTCCCCCAACCCCTCCCGCCAGGGGAGGGGAATTTTCGGCCGGATACTATCTATTGCCGTGTCGACATCACCCCCTTTCCCTAAAAACTGCAACAGACCTAAGCTGTATATACGTTTCGCCTGCCAAATGGTCACAAAGAATATTAATAAAGGCGTTAAAATGCGGCTGAAGGGGCCTATCCTGCAGTTGTCAACTTTCTATATAGCGGACTCGGCCAGGATTGATCCCAATAGTTGCGAATAATTGGAGGTAGGGCTTGCAGCACCGTCGAGCGGGAGCTATGGTACAAGGCAATCAACAACCGGACTTTTGATGCGCTCCAAGGATTCCGCTGGTCTTCTTATCGCGAGTCTATTCCAAACCGGGATCGAATGGAGCCCCTATACTGATCCGGCCTTTTTGTTTTCAGTCCTTGTGACATGGGATGAGCGAAATCATCTCAAAAGGAGGTGCAGTGTGATCCATCAATTTGACGCGGTGATTGTCGGTTCAGGCGGTGCCGGGCTCTACGCGGCCCTGGAGGCCAGCCAGCGGGCCAAAACAGCGGTGCTCTCCAAGCTCTATCCCATCCGCAGCCACACCGGTGCGGCCCAGGGGGGGATCAGCGCCGCTCTGGGCAACGTGGAAGAGGACAAGCCTGAATGGCATGCCTTTGATACGGTCAAGGGGGGCGACTATCTGGTGGATCAGCAGGCGGCCAGTATCCTGGCCGAGGAGGCGATCCAGGCGGTGTATGACCTGGAAAATCGGGGTCTGCCCTTCAACCGCACCCCCGAAGGGCGCATTGATCAGCGCCGTTTCGGCGGCCACACCCGGAACTTCGGCGAGGGCCCGGTGCGGCGGGCTTGCTACGCGGCGGACCGCACCGGTCACATGATCCTGCAGACTCTTTACCAGCAGTGCATCAAGAACGAGGTGACCTTCTTCAACGAATTCCAGGTGGTGGACCTGGTTCTGGACGGCACTACTTGCAAGGGCGTGGTCGCCGTGGAGCTGGCCACCGGCGAACTCCATGTGCTGGCCGCCAAGGCGGTGCTCTTTGCTACGGGAGGCTTTGGCCGGATATTCAAGATCACCTCCAACGCCTACGCCAACACCGGTGACGGGCCGGCGGTATGCGCCCGGCGGGGAATTCCGTTAGAGGACATGGAGTTCTTCCAGTTCCACCCCACGGGAATCATGGGGCTGGGGATTCTGATCTCCGAGGCCGTGCGCGGGGAGGGGGGGATCCTGCGCAACCGGAAGGGGGAACGCTTCATGGAGCGCTACTCCCCCACCTTGGTGGATCTGGCGCCCCGGGATATCGTGGCGCGCTCTATTCTGACCGAAGTGCGCGCCGGGCAAGGGATTCGCGGGGATCGCAAGATCGACGATTACGTCCATCTAGACGCCACCCATTTGGGCAAGGAGACCTTGCTGAGCAAATTGCCCGATATCACCAGTTTCTGCCAGACCTATCTGGGAATCGATCCGGCGGAGACGCCTATTCCGGTGCTGCCCAC
Source organism: uncultured delta proteobacterium (assembly GCA_963713755.1). GTDB lineage: Bacteria > Desulfobacterota > Desulfobacteria > Desulfobacterales > CAVQMW01 > CAVQMW01. Next base: position 73,000 of record CAVQMW010000003.1, read on the forward strand.
GGCCCATTACGCCATGGGCGGAATTCCCACGGATGACCAGGGGCGGGTGCTCATGGACAGTCAAGGCACGATCATTGACGGTCTCTACGCCGCCGGGGAGTGCGCCTGCGTGTCGGTTCACGGCGCCAACCGCCTGGGAACCAACAGCCTGCTGGACTTGGTGGTATTCGGGCGGCGGGCCGGCCGACACCTTGGAGGATACGTCAAGCAGGCCGATATGCCCCAGTTGGATTCCAGCGCCGCCGCCGATGCCCGTCAGTGGATCGGGAAGCTCACCGACGGCAGTTCCGGACCCCATGGGGGCCGCATCATGGAGTCGATGCAGACCACCATGATGGAAAAGGTGGGCATCTACCGCAACGAAGCAGAGATGCAGGCGGCCCTCGATGAAATCCAGGATTTGCGCCGGCGCTACAAGACGGTGCGGGTCCAGGATGGCGGCAGGCCGTTCAATACCGATCTGCTGGAAATCATCGAGTTGGGCAACCTGCTAGATCTATCCTTGATCGCGGCGGCGGCGGCCCTCAGTCGTCAGGAGAGCCGCGGCGCTCATAGCCGGGAGGACTTCCCCGAGCGGGACGATGAAAACTGGCTCAAGCACAGCCTGGTTCGTCTGGATGGAGACAGCGTACACATCGATAGCAAGGCTGTGGACACATCCATTTGGACGCCCAAGCCGCGCACCTATTGATCCAAGGTTTCTAAAGGAGTTTCCCATGAAAATTACGCTCAACATCAAGCGCTACAATCCGGAAACCGATGATGCGCCCTTTTACAAGGAGTATTCGCTGGAGGTAGATCCCAACGAACGGCTGTTGGATGCCCTCATGGCGATAAAGCGTTTTCAGGATGGAAGTCTGGGATTTCGCAAAAGCTGCGCCCACGGGGTGTGCGGGTCCGATGCCATGCGGATCAACGGCAAGGATGGCCTGGCCTGTAAAACCTTGATCAAAGAGGTCGCCACGAAAGAGGGCGCGCTTGTCACCATCGAGCCCCTGAGGAACCTGCCGGTGCTGCGGGACTTGATTGTCGATCAGACGGCCTTTTTCGATAATTACCGCGCGGTCAAGCCCTATTTGATCAACGACGATCCGCCCCCGGAAAAGGAGCGCCTCCAATCGCCCCAGGAGCGCATGCAGTTTGACGACACCACCAACTGCATCCTCTGCGCGTCGTGCTACTCGGCCTGTCCGGTGCTGGAAGAGAAACCGGGCTTTTTGGGGCCGGCTGCCGTGGCCCAGGCCTACCGCTTTCTGGCCGACACCCGGGACCAGGGCTTTCCCGAGCGGCTTCCCGTGCTGGATCAGCCCGATGGGGTTTGGCCCTGCCAGAATCACTTCAAATGTACTCAGAGCTGCCCGCGGGGCATCCTGATCACCAAACGCATCAACCAGACCAAACGGATGATCAGCGAGCACAAGGAAAAAAAGAGCCCCGGCTAACAGCCCCTCCGGGGTGACCCGCCTGCAGAAAGGAGCCTAAAATCCCCCCCGGCCCCCCTTTTCCAAAGGGGGGAGGAGCCATTCCCCCCGGCCCCCCTTTTCCAAAGGGGGGAGGAACCATTCCCCCCGGCCCCCCTTTTCCAAAGGGGTCAGGGGAGTTTCTCCTTCAATTATCCCCTTTCCAAACGGAACTTGGGGATTGCTCCTTCAATTATCCCCTTTCCAAACGGAACTTGGGGATTGCTCCTTCTATTCCCCCCTTTTCCAAAGGGGGTTAGGGGGATTTTGTTTATCCTGTGACGGGCAATGAAGATCGTCGTCAATGGTGCGGTATCTCCACCGGAAGGGCGGGTTTCAAACCCGCCCTTTTTGCAATCTTGGCAGGGGCGGCGGGTGTCGATGATAAAAGGTCCTAATGGGGCGTGTCGAAGCTGTCCAGCAGCATTTCAGACCCATCCCGGTCATCCGTCTTGACGTCCGGATGATTCTGGATGAATCGGGCGCATGAATTCCAGCGCAGCACTGCATCCTGGTTATCCGGATCACATCCGCTGAGGGCGGTGTCAAAGGCCTTGAGGGCCTTGGCGAACCAGTCATAGGCCACAGCGCCCGATCCGGGCCCGCCCTGGCGAAGATGGTGCTTGGCCCGGCGTTCAAAAATGATCCCCGAATAGTAGGTTTTGCAGTAGGACGAATCGAGCTTCTCCACCACCTCCATGGCCTCTTTGAATGCCGGTTGAAGCCCGGTAACACTGAACTTGTCCGCTAAGGCCAAAATCAACGTGATCAGGGCCTCCTGATGGTCCGGTTCGCTAAGCAGAATGTCCAAGCAGATGCTCTGGGCATCCTCGGGTTCGCCAAGGAGGCGGTATCGTTTGGCCATGTTAAGGGCAGATTCAACCGCTTCAGGTCTTAGGGGTTTGAGTTCTAACATAGCGATCTCCTTTCTGGGCCTGCTGAGTTGGCCGTTTGGGGCATACACAAGTTGATTCCCTCCAGGTCCGTTCTTCCCGGGAGCAGATTGAGGGGGTTGTCTCTCATTTACCTATCATTCTTCCCGACTTGCGAAACTTTCCAATGTGGCAACTTTTGAGACTGAGCGGAATCTAAAATCCGCTAAATTTGGGCTTGAGGCTAATGATACCGACAAGCTCTTAGACAATCATTTTGTTCTAAACGCTGTAAACGCCTGATCTTGAGGAGGTCACCATGCTTATTAAAAAACTTTTTGTGCTCATCGCCGTTTCCCTTATCATCGTCCCCAGCGCCCTTGCTTCCAGCCATGGCGGCAAAATGGACATTGTGGACACCGCTGCTTCAGCGGGCTCCTTCAACACCCTGGTGGCCGCCGTTGAGGCCGCGGGTTTGGTTGAAACGCTTAAGGGCGAAGGTCCCTTTACGGTGTTCGCCCCTACGGACGAGGCCTTTGCCAAACTCCCTGAAGGAACTTTGGACGACTTGCTCAAACCGGAGAACAAAGACAAATTGGCGGGTATCTTGACCTACCATGTGGTGTCCGGCAAGGTGATGGCCGCCGATGTGATCGGAATGGATTCAGCGGCGACCGTCAATGGCAAAGCGCTCACTGTCAGCCAGAAAGACGGATCTGTTTTTGTGGATGGGGCCATGGTCACCCAGACGGACGTTAAGGCCAGTAATGGTGTCATCCATGTCATCGACGCGGTGGTTCTGCCCTAACTCTAAAAGCGCCTGATGAGTTGCAGCCACATACTAAGGTAGCAAAAACCGGGCGTTGGGCATATTGCCCAACGCCTTTCCTTTTAGGAGGATGATGGGTTACTGCTTTTTGAGAAACGCATTGAGCTGAATCACATGTTTTCTTTCTTCATTGATGATACGGTCCAGCTTGTCCTGGCCCAATTCAGGGGGAACGAAATCCTTGAGCCCAAGGTAGAACAAGATGGATTCTTTCTCCAGACCGATGGCCGTTTTGATGATTTCCTGAATGGTCTCCTTGCCGGTCAAGGCATCGGCGGCGTCGGGACTTCCTTCGCCCCCGTGGGAGTCTACCATGGCGGAGAGATATTGCACCGATTCTCCATTGGGGTCGAACACCGTGGAGGATTTCTCAGCTGCGGAAAGGCTCGTTTTCATCTTTTCAAAGGTCAGCTTGTGGTGGTCTTCCATAGTGGCCAGCTTATTGAGCATCTCCTTGTTCTTTGCGTCGGATTGCAGCTCGCCTGCTCTGCGATAGAAACGGGCGCCATTGGCCTCAATTCGAATCGCCATGTCAAAAATCTCGTTCGCGCTAAAATCGTAAGCCATGAATTCCTCCAAAAGTTAATATAGGGGGTTTAAGTACAGGCTCGAAGTACCTTCTATTTGCGAGCCCATGGATCAAAGACGGGTCAACAGATAGGGGCACACTTAAGGGCGCCCATAAAATCCTTCTTGGGAGAGCAGGGCGCTCAATATCGAATCGTCGCTGGATCGATCTGTCCCGGAAAGCAAGATTTGAAGTTGATGGTCGTAGGCCTGGGGATCTGCTTTGGGATCCACTCGCATCAATTCCCGGCAGTGCCGATTCAGCCCCATGAAATCATGATACAGATCCTGGTAATCCGAAAAAAAATGCTGCATGTAACCGATGATATCCGGATCGAAGTCGGCTATTTTAAAAGGCATTGTCTTCTGGGAAAGGCTGCCACTGGTGGATTTTTTTAGTTCGGAGATTTTTAGGTATGCGCCGAAAAACCGTTGATAGACTTGCTTCACCTTAGCTTGGGCCGGTTCGGGAAGCGCGTTAATATCACCGAGGTTGTGTTGGATCGCGTCGGATAGCTGGGTCTCAATAGTCGGGGAAAGCGGAATGGTCATGGCTCCGTATTCTCCAATATATCTGGCATGTTAGGGATGGCGAGATGCGAAGAAATCCAACAAAGCCGATTCCCTTCCCGCCAAGGCAGAGTCAAGTCAAAATAGTAATGGTTTCCGGGGGGTTCGTCAATGACCGCCCCCTTGGTCAATGCTTCGATTCGACAAGCCCAGCGGGCCATCTTAGATTATCGCATTCAGGGGGCAGCCCAAGGCATTCAAAATGCGATCCATAGGGAATATGATCATGCAACCCACCCATCTCAATCGAGTCCAGGGAGCTATTTACGGCGCATGTATCGGGGATGCGCTGGCCATGCCGGTCCATTGGTACTACAACCGCCAGCGGATGGTCGAGGATTACGGGCGGGTGACAAGCTACCTGGCTCCCCACAATCCCCATCCGGACAGCATTCTCTGGCGATCCACCTATGAGGCCTTGAATGCCAAAGGCGAAATTCTCCACGATCAGGCCCGCTACTGGGGGCAGCGGGACATTCATTATCATCAGTTCTTAACAGCGGGGGAGAACACCCTCAATCTGCAGATTTTCAGGCTGCTTGTGGAATCCCTCAACGCCGTCAGCACATACGACCCGAAAGATTTTCTAGAACGCTACATCGCCTTTATGACTACTCCCGGAAGCCACCGCGACACCTACATCGAGGAGTGCCACCGCAACTTTTTTGCCAATTACAGTTGCGGCCTGCCCCCTGAGCGCTGCGGCCAAGCAGAAAAACATATCGGCGGGCTGAGTTTCATGGTTCCACTGATTGCGGCCTACCGCGACCGGCCCGACACCGCTCGCAAACTGGCCCTGGCCCATTTAGCCCTGACTCATCCCGGCCCCAAGATGGTCCTTGCCGGGAATCTGATCGTAGATATCATGCTGAATCTCTTCCAGGGAAGATCCCTGCCCGAGGCCATCGGCCTGCGCAAGGCCAAAGGAGACCAGCCGCTGCTGAACCACCCCTTTACGACATGGCTCAAGGATCCCGACGATTGGGTGGTGGGTCCCCGGTTCAGCACAGCCTGCTATGTGGAGGATTCGGTTCCTGCGGTGATCTACCTGGCCCTGAAGTACCACGACCAACCCGAAACCGCGCTGATTGCCAACACCAATCTCGGGGGGGACAACGCGGGCCGCGGTGCGTTGCTGGGCGCCTTTTTAGGAGCTACCCAGGGACTCGACGGCTTCCCGCAACCTTGGGTGACAGGGCTAATCAGCCCGCCCCCGGAGCTATTACCCGTAAAAATCTAAGGAGACGCTTGATGATTGGATCCTCTCACGCCCCCACGCGCTTCATTCTGCTTTGGAGCCTGATGGTCATGGGCGTCGCTCTGCCTTCCTGGGCCGCTGGCGGTTTGGAGCATACCCTGTCAATCCGCCTGGACCCTGAAAATCAGCGCCTCAGCGGGGAGGATCTTATCCGCTGGGAGCCAGAAACCCGGGAAGCGCTTCGCCTGCGGTTGGCGCCCCAGGCCGTGATCCAAGGGGTGACCGTCGCCGGCCGGCCGGCCGCTTACCGATTCAATGCTGGGCGGCTCACCCTGACCCGGCTCCCCCGGGAGGGCGCGCCGTTGGAAATCATCATCGCCTATGAGGCGGTTTTCGATGACCCTTTTCCGGAATCCACGGCCAATACCGATAATCCGGGTTACGGCGTCACCGGCATCGTCAGCCCCCAGGGCACTTTCCTCCTGGCCGGTTCCGGCTGGTATCCCCAGGGAGACCGGCCCCCGTCCCGGATCGATTTGGCGGTGGATGCGCCCCCGGGGGTGGTGGCCGTGACCGCCGGGCGCTTTCTGGGCCACGAAACCGTTGATGGCCGCACCCTGTCCAAGTGGGCCGTCGCCCAACCCAGCGAAGCACTCTCCCTCTCCGCTGGCCGCTACCAGGTCACCCAGCGCAGCCTGGGGGAGATCCAACTGGCCACCTTCTTTCTGCCGGAAACCCAGCCCCTGGCCGAGCGCTACCTTACGGCCACGGCCCGCTACATCGAACTCTACAGCGATTTGTTCGGGCCCTATCCTTTTGAGAAGTTTGCGGTGGTGGAAAACTTTTTCCCTACCGGCTACGGCTTTCCCTCCTACACCCTCATGGGCGGATCGGTCCTGCGCCTGCCATTTATCGTGGATGTCAGTTTGGGCCATGAAATCGCCCACTGCTGGTGGGGCAACGGGGTCCAGGTGGACTACAGTGCAGGAAATTGGAGCGAGGGGCTCACCACCTATGTGGCCGACTATCTTTTCAAGGAGCAGCACTCCACCCAAGCGGCCCAGGAGTACCGCCGCCAGTGGCTGCGCAATTATGCCGCCCTGGTGGACCCGGCCTCTGATTTCCCCCTCAACCAATTCATGGGCAGAGTCAATCGGCCCACCAAGGTGGTGGGCTACGACAAATCCGCCATGGTGTTTCACATGCTGCGCCGGCTGGCGGGCGATGAAATTTTCTGGGGGGCCCTGTCGGATATCTATTCCAAAAAGCTCTTTTCACCTGCCTCCTGGCAGGACTTCCGACGCGCCTTTGAAGCCCGTGCCGGCGACGATTTGAAGGTTGCACTGGGAGCCTTTTTTAACCAGTGGGTGGCCCGTCCGGGTGCCCCGCAGCTCAGCCTGGAATCGGTGGCCCGCACGCCCCATTCCGGTGGCTGGCAGGTTTCCGGCCGGGTGCGTCAAACCCCGCCGGTTTATAGTTTGCCATTGGCCCTGCGCATTGAAACCCAATCCGGAGCGGTGGAACAGGGGCTGGTTCTCGCAGCTGAGGCGACGGCTTTTTCGTTTATCGTCGACGATAAGCCCCTGCGGGTGCTGCTGGATCCGGAGGTGGAGATCTTCCGGCGCTTGTCGCCCCAGGAGGTTCCGGCCACGGTGAACGCCATCAAGGGTGCCCCGGAAGCGACCCTGGTGTTGGCCCGCAACTCAGGGGATACCGGGCGGCAAACCGCGCAGATGCTGATCCGCGCCCTGGGCCTTCACCGGGCCCGCATAGTGGATGAAGCCGACCTTGAAGGCGCTGTCGGGCCCGGATCGGCCCGGATTTTCATCGGCCGGCCCGAGGATGAGGCCCTGGTGCCGGCCCTGCCCCGGCCGGTGCGCTTGACCCCCCGGGCCATTTCCGTGGCAGACCAAACCTATGGGGCGCCCACGGACACCCTTTTCGCGGTTGTGGCCGATTCTCGCCAACCGGGCGCCGTTACCGCGCTTCTAACGCCTCTGCACCCCGATCTGGCGCCGCTGGTGGCCCGCAAGGTCACCCACTACGGCAAGTACAGCTACCTGGTGTTCCAGGAGGGGCAAAACCGGGAAAAAGGAACCTGGCCGCTGAGCGATTCCCCCATGGTGTTTCAATGGGAAGATTCTCTCAACCCGACTTCAAGTAAAGGATAATGCCCATGATACCGAAATTTGCTTCCATTTTAGGAGTGGCCCTCACTCTCTTCACGGTTTCCGGCAGGGGTATCGCCGCTGACGGGGAGCGCCTGCTGCATCTGCCCAGCCAAAGGAGCCTGACCCTGAGCGAGGCGGTCCAGGATTTGAAAACCCAGGAGATCATCCTGGTGGGCGAACACCATACCAGTGCCGAACACCACCGCCGTCAGCTGGCGGTAATCCAGGCCCTGGACCGGGCCGGGGTCAAGGTGGCCATCGGCATGGAGATGTTCCGCAGCGACGCCCAGGCCGATCTGGACCGCTGGAGCGCCGGGCAAACCGCGGAAGCAGCGTTTGTGCCCATCTATTTTGACAATTGGAATTTCGATTGGGAGCTCTATGCCCCCATTCTGCGCTACGCCCGGGATCGGCAGCTACCGGTGGTGGGGCTCAATGTCTCCCGGGAGATCACCAGTCAGGTGGCCCGGGAGGGCTTTCAGTCCCTGACTGAAGCCCAGCGGGGCAAGCTGGATGAGGTGGCCTGCCGGGTGGACAAGACCTACATGGCATTCATCAAGCGCGCCTATGGTGCCCATGCCCACGGCAAGCTCGATTTCACCTTTTTCTGTGAAGCCCAGCTGGTGTGGGACAACATCATGGCCATCAACGCCCTGGACTACATCGGGACCCACCCGGAGAAAGTGATGGTGATTATCACCGGCAACGGCCACGCCTGGAAAGGCGGCATCCCCACCCAGCTTCAAAAGCGCGGCCATCTGGCCCACCGCGTGATCCTGCCGGAGATCGAGGGCGTCACCGAACCCGGCATGGTGGACAGCACGGACGCGGACTACCTGTTTTTACGGTGAGCCGTGCGGTTGGCGGCCCATGAACTACCTGAAAGGCCTGATTTTAGACCTGATACTTCTCCAGTTTTTCAAATGGAAAACATGAGGGGCATCAACCGGTGACACAAACAAAAAATCACCTGAATCAGAGCCCCTTACCATCCATTCAAGGTTTCCTTTGGTGATCTGGATACTTTTGTGATTGCCGGAAAAACGGTGATTGCCTGGAGTGCATTAAACGGCCTGAAAGAGGCTGTTTTTCAGATGGTCATGACGGAATTTGACCCTTTGGGCCTGGTGATGAAAGCCCTTCATCTATCCAATCGAGCCGGTAGGCTGTCTCTTCGAAAAGGACTGCCATTGGTACTCTCCCCCTCGGCAATGCTGAAACTTAAAAATGTCCGCCTCCTGTCTCAGCGCCCGGAATGAAACCATTGGGAAAAAGTTTAACATGATGGCCGATTCGTTGAGGAAAAACCGTCCCAACGTTGAAATCCGGACCTTTTCATCACCTTCTAGTCCTGACATTTGCCTGATGACGATCATGCGCAAGATGATTCCAATTCCCAGCAATAATACATGGAGGAATAGCTATGATTAACGCATTCGCAGCATCAGAGGCCGGGGGCCAATTGACTCCCTATTTGTATGACCCTGGCCCAATCGGTTACAACGATATAGAAATTGAAGTAGAACACTGTGGTATTTGCCACAGCGATCTCAGCATGCTCGACAACGAATGGGGGATTTCCCACTTTCCAATAGTTCCCGGTCATGAGGTGGTGGGGACCATTTGTGACATCGGTCCGGGGGTTTCCCATCATCAGATTGGACAACAGGTTGGGCTGGGTTGGCACGCGGGTTATTGCATGACTTGTCCCAGCTGTCTGAGCGGCGACCACAATTTGTGTGCCGATGCCCAGGGGACCATTGTCAATCGCCATGGTGGTTTTGCCGACAAGGTTCGTGCTCATGCAGCCAGCGTCGTGGCACTACCCGATAACATCGATGGCCAAAGCGCCGGTCCCCTATTTTGCGGTGGCATCACCGTGTTCAACCCGCTCGTTCAGTTCGGTGTTAAACCGACGGATAGGGTGGCGGTAATCGGCATCGGTGGATTGGGGCACATGGCCCTGCAATTCTTGAATGCCTGGGGCTGTCAGGTGACCGCGTTTACCTCCAGCGATGCAAAAAAAACGGAAGCGCTGGAACTGGGGGCTCACCAAACCCTCAATTCACGGGATCCAGACGAAATCAAGGCGGCAGAAGGATATTTTGACCTGATTCTTTCCACCGTCAATGTCAAGCTGGACTGGAACGACTACATCCAAACCCTGAAACCAAGAGGCCGCCTGCATTATCTGGGCGCGACGCTTGAGCCTTTGGACCTGACCATCTTCCCGCTGCTCATGGGCCAGCGGTCTATTTCGGCATCGCCGGTTGGCAGCCCGGCCAATATGGCCAAAATGCTCCATTTTGCGGTTCGTCATGGCATTAAACCAGTGATTGAAACCTTCTCCATGGTAAAGGTCAACGATGCCATGGATCGGCTCAGAAGCGGGCAGGCTCGCTATCGGATCGTTTTGAGTCAATAATGTTATGCCTTGGTGGGAGATCCGGGCATTTACTGACATCCTGCCAATGACAAGACCTTCGGCGGGCATGTGCCTAGAGCGCCCGCCACCCTTCAGCCTCAAATACACATTTTCACGGGCATTGCCCTGTCGCGTTAAGATTGATATTTATCTTATCCACCGTTAGATTTGATCATCCATCCATTCAAAACCTTACCAATCTATATCATCCATCCAAAAAGGGAGGCGGTACTATGAAAAAAAGCGAAATCGTTTTCACCAAGTACAGTCCGCTAATGGCTGTGGACACGGAACTGGTCGACAGAAACGGTGAACCTACCGATACAACACGGGTCTATTCCCTTTGCCGGTGCGGTGAATCGAACTTCAAGCCCATGTGTGATGGTTCCCATGCCCGGGCGGAATTTGTCGGCGAACGGGAAGATTCAGATAAACCCACCTTGGAATATTACGAGGGCAAAGAGATCACCATCGTTTACGACCGCTATTTGTGCATGGGCGCCGGCTATTGCGGCGAACTGGAGGCGGTGTTCGGAACCCACGACGCTCCCAAGTACGAACCGGATGCAGCACCGCTGGCTGATATCATTGCCACCATCAAAACATGTCCCTCCGGTGCGTTGACCTACATCATCAACGGCAAACACGAAAAAGATTGGTTCAAGGAGACCCGTATCGTTGTCGAGAAAGACGGTCCACTCCACTGTCAGGGGAAAATTGAACTAAAGGACGATCAGTCATCGGAAAAATTTCTCCCCGATGCGGACCACTATACCCTGTGCCGCTGCGGCAAGTCGAAGAAAAAGCCGCTTTGCGATGGTTCCCATGAAGAGCATGGCTTTCAAGGCTGACATCAGATGGTCGCCATCCGTTGCTGCTTTCAGGCATGAAGCAGCTACGACAATCGTCTGCAAGATTGGGCGCATACACGCCCGCTCGAAAACAACTAGGGGAGCCCCATGAACAATTATGATGTTGTCGTAATCGGTACCGGCACGGCAGGGCAAAGCGCCGCTTACGAATTGAAGGCAAACGGGATGACCGTAGCGGTCGTGGAAAAAAGCACGACCCCCGGAGGTACCTGTGCACTTGCCGGATGCCAAGCCAAAAAGTGGTTCTATGAAGCCGCTGAGATATCCGCCAAAGCGAATCATCTGCAAGGCAAAGGCATCGTCGCCACCCCTCAGATCTCCTGGGCTGATCTGCTAAAGGAGAAAAATAAATTTACAGGTGCCGTCCCAAGCAGCACCTTGTCTGGCTTCAAATCAGGGGGGATCGACGTCATCACCGGTACCGCCCGCTTTTTGGATGACCATCGCCTAAATGTTGATGGCCGCACCATCTCAGCCCGCTTTTTCGTCATTGCCGCCGGTGCCCGTCCCCTGGCACTACCCATCGATGGGATCGAAAATTTGATAACCTCCAATCAGTTTTTGGAACTTCCGTCGCTTCCTCGTCGTTTTGTCTTTATCGGCGGTGGTTTTATCGCTTTTGAATTCGCTCATTTTGTGGCTCGCTTGGGGGCCGGAGATTCCCGGAAAACCACCATTTTGGAAGTGGCACCGCGACCGTTGGGGCCCTTTGATGCCGAGATGGTATCATTATTGGTGGCGGCCTCGAAAGCCGAGGGCATTGATATCTATACAGGCGTGAATGTTACTGCCGTCGAAAGGCAAGGGAACGCCTTCAAGGTGTTAACGGAGGATGGCAGGGCTTACGAAGCCGATACGGTCGTTAACGGTGCCGGTCGCCAGGCGGATATCGAGGAGTTGGATCTCCAACTTGCAGGCATCGACTTCTCACGCAGAGGGATTACGGTTAATACCCAAATGCAGACTACACAGCCGCATATCTACGCGGTTGGCGACTGTGCAGCAACGATCCAGCTGGCTCGCGTTGCCGATGAAGAGGCCATGGTTGCCGCAGAATCCATTTTGGGCAGACAAAACAGTGGCAAACGGCCCGCAATGGACTACTCGACCGTGCCGTCACTTCTGTTCACCTACCCCCAGTGCGGCATGGTGGGGGCCACCGAAGAGGATCTCACAGCCGAGGGTGTCTCATATCGAAGGAGTTTTGGGCAGCATCTCACTTGGCCAACCTATAGACGGATCGGAATGACCCACGCGGCCTATAAAATCCTAGCCGGAGAAGATGGCAACCTACTGGGAGCGCACATTCTCTCGGACAACGCAGCGGGAATCATCAATACCGTTCGTCTCGCCATGCTGAATAAAATCCCGGTGGAAACTCTATACCGGCAATGCATGATGTCGCCCTATCCGTCTCGTGAGAGCGACATGCTTTATATGCTAAAACCACTGCTCTGAAGATCATAACCGGTGAATCAAAAGATAGCGTTTCGGATTAAAATATCCAAGTACCAGCGCAGGAAGATATCAGGAAATCGAATGCCCACATACGATTTCATCATTGTCGGTTTAGGCACAGCGGGTTCGGCAACCTGTATGACATTAGCCCGCAGGGGGTTCAAGGTGTTGGGAATCGACCGATACCGTCCCCCCCACAACATGGGCAGTCATCACGGCGCCTCGCGGAGTGTACGCCGTGCTTACCTGGAAGGAACCTCATATGTGCCGATGGCACTGAGATCTTGGGAATTATGGAGGCAGCTGGAAAAGAATTCAGGTCAGAAACTGCTTGTTAAGACAGGCAATCTAACCATCGGCCCGCCTGAAAGCCCTGCTGTTTCAGGGTTTCTATCAAGTGCGCAGTCATACAAGATTCCCCACATGTGCCTCACCGCAACCGAGGTCCGAAAACGATGGCCGCAGCTATCCCTGCCCGATATATTTGTCGCCGGGTTGGAAAAAGAGGCTGGTATTGTATTCCCGGAATTGAGCATAGCCACCTTTTTGGATGAGGCCGAAAAGGCGGGGGCCAATCTGATTATTGATGATCAGGTGGATGGGTGGTCAGAGGGTCAAGGCAACGTTCACGTTCGAACCGCGCGAAACACCTATGAAGCCGGCCGATTGCTCATATCGGCCGGTGCCTGGACAAGTAAGCTGCTCCATATGCCGAGTACGCCGCTTGTGCCAAAGCGTGTTCCGGTGCATTGGATAAAAGCACCGGACGATAGACACCTTCACCTTGGACATTTTCCAGTTAATTTCTGGCAGGTTCCAACGGGAAAGAGTTCGGGGCCTGATCAAGCCTACAGAGAGTTTTACGCCTTGCCGATGATTGGCCCGGCATCAAAGATAAAAGTCGCCTTCCACAATGAGCTATCCGATTGTGATCCGGATACGCTTGTTCGGGATGTTTTACCGGGTGAATTAGAGAAAATTAAAGCTGTAATTTCTCAATTCTTGCCCGGCCTTGACCGTTACCCTATCAGTTCCGACGTGTGCTTGTACACAATGACACCTGACGGACATTTTTACCTCGGAAAGAGACCCGGTTCAAATAACGTTTTTGGGGCAGCACTTGCTGGGCATGGTTTTAAGTTTGCTCCTGTTCTTGGGGAAATACTCGCGGATATCATGGCTGACCTATCCCCTTTAGTCGATATTAAATTGTTTTCGCCAAATCGATTTAACCCCGGCAAACAGCCCAAGGCTTCATGATTGTGGATTCTTAAAGCATATGGATCAAAAGCGCCTGTGTGGAGGCTCCAAGAAGAAAATCTGTAAATATAGAAACTTCTATATTTTAGCACTAACCAGCACAATTGCCTTAGACATGGGTATTTCAAAGCTTTTTGCCCTAAAACCCAAAATTGTAAGGGAGGATCTATGAACATTGTCGACGCCCTCGTGAGCCATCACAATGTCCTTCGCAACCTTTACCAACAGGCAGAAACCGACCCTATGGTCTTCGAAGAGTACATCCAGCACCTTGTAGTGCACCACACCATGGAGGAAAAGTACTTCTACGATTTTCTGGAAAAAATCGCTTTGGCGCGACACGATGCATTGGAGGCGGTAAACGAGCATCACATCATCGAAATTATTCTTAAAGATGCCGACGGCTTCCCCCGGGATCATGAGAATTTCCCAATCAAAATCGAAGGTTTAGGAGAATACACCAATCATCATCTCGACGAGGAGGAACTGGAAATCTTTCCGCTGGCAGCTCGGCATTTTGCCGAAGCCGACCTGAACACCCTCGGAACACTGTTCGAAGAGGCCAAAGCCAAACTGCTCAATGTCGACTTGCCCGAGGTTCCCGGCCGGATCGATACCTCAGGTGCTGCCGCCTCAAAGAATACCGCCTACGGGCTGGGCATCGGTAGCCTCAAACGCTAAGTTGACAACCCACACCCATTTATTTGTTCAGCAATCTTTATAAAGACGAAAGGAAGAGGCATGGACATTTTAAAAAGAGAGTTAGCCCCCATACCAACCGAAGCCTGGACTGAAATCGATGCCCAGGCATCCCGCAGCCTGACAGCGCTGCTCTCCGCCCGCAAGGTCGTCGACGTCTCTGAACCGATGGGAGCCAATTTCCCCGGCGTTCCCGAAGGCCGTTTGGAGTATCCCAAAAAGCAGCCGGCAGGTGGACTGAATTTTGGCATTCACAAGGTTCACCATCTGGTGGAAACCCGCATATCCTTTGAACTGGATATTCAAGAGATGGACAACGTCGTGCGCGGCGCCAAGGATGTCGATTTGAGCAACCTGGAGGAAGCGGCCGGCAAGATCGCCCTCTTCGAGGAACGCGTAGTATATCACGGGCTACCGGAAGCTAACATCAAAGGCTTGAAGATGTGTCAGGCCGGAGAGTGTCTAACCATCGGCAGCACCCCCGAGCAGGTGCTGGAGACCATTGCCGAAGGCATAACCACCCTAACCGCCCGATCGGTGGAGGGCCCCTATGCCTTTGTCGTCGGACCAAAAATCTGGAGCCTGATGTCTGCCCACTTTCAGGGTTACCCGGTGAAAATGCAGGCAGAAAATATACTTGGCGGTCAGGTTGTGCTGAGCCCTTACTTGAGCGGTGAGTTCAAGGATGAAGCCTACCTTGTCTCGACCCGCGGGGAGGATTTAGAGCTGGTGCTAGGACAGGACCTGGCCATCGGGTACGAGAAGAGTACCGCCGATGCCGTGACCCTCTATATTATGGAGTCTTTTACCTTTCGCATTCTTGAGCCAGCGGCGATATTACATTATAGCGCCGCCAAATAGGCCTTGTATCTTTCCCCCGGCCGTGGCGACAGAATCAGCCGGTGCGCTCGCAGCGACTCACTGGGCGAGCAGCCTTCCTGCCACGGCCGCACCGCTTAAAAAGGCGCCTTCGATTCTGGAGCCGTAGCACCAATCGCCGCAAATCCCGATCATGGACCGGCGATCCCATAGACAGCCTGCCTTCAGGGGCTGCTGCGCCTGAGCATATCGCCACCGATGGGCAGCTGAAAAAACCGGCTCGGGTAGCGGCGCGGCGACAGCAGCGGAAAATGAAGCCATCAGGCAGGAGATGACCGCATCGGAATTCAAGTCGATGTGGTCCAAGGACCAGCCGGCCGTGGCGTGCAGTACCCAACAGTCGAGCGATTCACGCCCCGGCTTGCTGGAATTGCGGGCCGCCCAGGCAAGTGTCGAGCTATGGACGAAGGCGCCGTCAAAGGCCAGCTCCAGGGGTTCGGAATACGCCACCATTACAGCCCAGCAGGGCATCATGCGTACCCTGGGCAATTGATCTGCCAGGGGTGTCAGATGGTTCAGCAAGCCGCTGGACTGCTCCGGCGGTGCGCTGACGATCAACGCATCGCACTCTTCCAGGTCTCGGTTGCCAGCATCACAGAGAACCGTGACCGACCCCTTTTGTCGAATGCGCTGGACCTTGGTATTCAGCTGAATGTTAAGGTCCTTCGCCAGGTGGCCAGCCAACGCGCTCATGCCCGGCACTCCGACAAAGCGGCCATGGCGGTTTTTTTCGGCGTTGAAAGCGCCTTGCTTGAGTACGCCAATGCGACCCGCCCACTGCCCCGCGACGCCCAGTTTGCGCCAACTGTCGACCCATTGGCCGAATCGTTGGTCCCTGACGGTGAAATACTGTGCGCCGTGGTCGAATGCGCAGGATTTCAGGCGGCGTGTGGTCAGTCTTCCACCCAGGCCGCGGGATTTTTCAAACACCCGGACCCGATGCCCATGATCGGCCAGTAATCGGCCGGCGATGAGACCGGAAAGGCCAGCGCCGATTACTGCCACCCGCATGGGTAAACCGGAAGCGGGTTGCGATATCCGGGCTCGGTAGCGGCTTAGATCAAGACGTGCGGCGTGGGAGCGGGTCGATCTCGGCCTTAAGTTTCCGATAACCGGTCGCGGTGGCTTAAAGGGACGGTCGAAAAGACCCAAACACCATAATATCCCGGCGTAGGAGTTGGGATCGCTCCCATCCAGTGCGAAGCGATGGTTTAAGTCGATCATCATCCGCAACGCTTCTCCGGGAGATCGGGTCCACTGCAAAAGCGCCTTGCCCCATGTCATGCGCAGGTTATTGTGCAATTCGCCGTGAATCAGAAGCGATTTCTGGGCGGCATCCCACAGCGAATCCCCTGTCCGCCCCCGGGCCAGCTCCTCCCAGGTGAGCGTTGCCGGACGCGGATCGTTACAATGGGCGGATAGGGTTTCCTGCGCCCACGACGGAAGTGCTTCAAGAATACCGGGTTGATCATTGTAGAAGCAGAAGTTGTGCGCCAGCTCCGCCAGATGAGAATTTCATCCAGGTATTTTTTCGCCCCCCTGCCGCCAAACATTGCAGCCTCTCTAACGATGCGAAAGGGGGCCACGTGTCCATGATGCAAGTAGGCGGACATACGACTCACACCGGAAGGAAACCCAAGGGCCGCATCATTGCGGGTTTGGTCATAGATTTTCAAGCCATTTTGTTTGAATTGTTCCCAGCGTGCGTACCCGGCCCTGGATCCTCCCTGAGTATGGGCAACGGGCCCGACGGTATGGTCAATCTGGCAGGCGGCGCAACAGTCGGCGATGTCGGCCGATGCCAGATCAAGTGGAAGGAAGCCCAAGCCACATTGAAAAGGTCGGCTCGTGACACTCAGGGTCGGGTACGGCTGAGAGATACGCTGGGCATAGGCCTCCCAGGTGGCCTGGCGAAACTGGAAGGCACGACCTGCCGATTTTGGCACCGACTGCATGGGTAAGATGCAGGCGGTGTCCACCGACCAGAAGGCCGTGGGGGCCACTGCCGCCAGACGGCGGATCCAGCGATTGATTGGCGGTGCCGGGAAGTCCTCGGTTACGGTGAGCGCCGCTCGGGAAATCAGTCCAACCAACGGAGAGGGATCACCCGGCGCCTTGGCCAGATGAAACGCATAGGTAATGCCTCGGGCAGTGAGTGCATTTTCAAGTTCACGGGCGCCCTGGAGGATGAAGGTGTGATGCCGATCGTTGTCGTAGGGGTGGCGTCCGCCCAGCCCCTGGTAGACCAGGACGGGCAGCCTCAGATGATCGGCTATCCACAAAGCAGTCTCCAGGGCTGGGTTCTCGTGATCCCTTACCGCGTGGTGCATCCAATAGAGCACGAATTCTGCCCCAGCGGACGCGGGTCGGTGGTTCAGCCTCCGTGTCCGTTCGTTCAGATGGCCGGGTAAGGCATTTACCGAAGGTTGCACAAACTTGTCGACCATGTCATCCTTTTTGATCCACAATCGCTGAAACGGTGGTTTACGCCGAGTCAAACCTTAACGATGGTGGCACCCATGAGGATCACAACCGCTATGATTTTGAGAAATACATTTTGCTTGACACTGGCCATGGTGGTTTGCCCCAGCATGCTCAGTGGGGCTGACTCGGGGGCCGATCTTTCGGCTTTCCGATGGAAGCACCGGCTGCTGGTGATCTTTGCGGTCGCCGAGACCGATGGGGCCTATATCAAATTGAATAAACGCCTGGACCGATCAGCCCGGGGTGTCGAAGATCGCGATTTGATCGTTTTCCGGATCTTCGAAAAAAGCCCTTCGCGGATAGAGAACGGGGCTTTATCTCACCGAGACGCTCAGCTTCTGCGGCAGCGTTTCAAGGTCCCCCCCGGCCAGTTCTCCGTGGTACTTGTTGGTAAAGATGGCGGCGTGAAGATGACCGCCCGTCAAAGCGTCGATCTGCAATCCGTTTTTGATTTGATTGATCGCATGCCCATGCGCCAGCAGGAGATGCGCGACAGAAGCTCCTCTCCCTAAACGATCATTGCAACTCTTTCAGTTTGGCAATAAATTCCTGATTATCCGGAACCCCGCTTTTCACCAGCTGAATCACGCCGTTTTTATCGATCAGGTAGGTGACCCGGCCGCGGCCATAAGCTTTTTTAATCGCTTTGTCATTGTCGGAAATCAGTGGGAATTGAATTCCATTTTCTTGGGTAAATTGGGCATTTTCAGCCATGCTGTCGGTGCTGACGCCAATGACCTGCGCATCCAATTTCGCAAATGCTTCCAGATCACGCTGGAAGTTTAAGAGCTCATTGGTTCAGACCGGCGTGAAGACGGCAAAATAGAGAGCCAGCACCACATGCTGCTTGCCGGCATAATCGGTCAGCTGAATATCACCCTGGGTAGAATGGCCGGTAAAATTAGGCGCCGTGTCATCCACCTCGAGCGCATGAGATAAAATCGGAGTGACAAGTATCATCACAGTTATGCAAGTCACCAAAAATACCATCGCTTGTCTTTTCATTGGAACACCTCGCAGATCAATTTTGTTATTGAGACGTTTGTTTATCATCCGCCAATCTTGAGTGATATTCTAACGTAGAGCTTCGATTGACGGTGACAAATTTTCGGAAGCACGCCCAAATCCTCCCACCCGGCTTTCATGACTCGGCGGATTTAGGCCTGATCCTTTTCTTGCACTGCCGATAAGAGATCACTGTTTTCGGCCGTGCCGGCAGCAGTCAATTGCTTCAACATGAGACGGTAAAGGGCTATCAATGTTTCTTCGCCCGTTGAGGGCTTGCTATCGCTTTGAGACGCGGGTATGCCCAACCGCTGGCACAACTGCATAGCTTGGTACCATGTGGGCAACCAGACCAGCTGCCGTTGCATTTGCTCAGCTTCGCCAAAGATCCCGAGAAACCTTTTCATGCTCAGAATGAAATAGACGTTTCGGGGAAAAGGTGATGGGGCTGTAACCACCCCCTTGTGATCCCAGACGAAACATCCCGCGTGGGGCACCCATGGCAGGCCGATCTGCTTGAGCTGGAGCGCCAGAGTCAACAGCCGCTCGGTAAACGGAATGGGGTCCAATGGTTCATAGGAAACATCCATGGTAAACCTCGATACGTGCGCGAAAGGTTAATCCGCGTTATGGACAGACGCGTTGCCGATGGGCGATGTTGCAACTGATACGGCGGTCGGTGACTGGAGAACGTCAATCAGTTCTTCGGTGGTGGCGCATATGGCGCCGCGGCAAAGCTCTGAATGGCCGCGGAGTTTGTGGCCGGCTCGACCGCCGATGACCATGGGACAGCGATGGTTCATTAGCTTGACCAGGCGGATGAGTTCATCAACCATGACGAGCTCATCGCTTCGGCAGGTGATGCTCAGGGCGACCATCTGCGGCCCCAGCATAAAGCTGGCGGCCGCGATTTCTTCGGCCGGCAGATTGGCTCCCAGAAAGATCACTCGCCAGCCCTGATCCTGGGCAATTAAGGCAACGGCCAAGGCGCCTAAAAAACAGTGCTGACCGGCAGGAGTGGCAATCATAAGGCAGGGCTTTTCGGCCGCATCGCCGCCGGGATGCAATAGCATAGAGGCGAGTTGGGTGTGAACCACAACCGAAGCCAAGTGGCCATGCACAATTCTCAGTGAGCCCGAAGACCAACGGCGGCCGACTTCATCCATGAATGGCTGAATAATGCCTTCCATCAGGAGAGTGCGGCCCAAAGATGTGGTCGCCCGCTGCAGCAACCGCTGTAACCCGCCTCCATCCAACACGGCAACCGCTTGCAGACAGGCACGAATGGTTTCCTGAGTGTCGACTCCAGCGGCAGATCGGCTACGCCGGCGGCTTTCGTGAAGCAGGGGTGGGAAATCCGCCAATGAGACCAGGTCCGCGGTCTCCAGACCAGCCAGGGTGGATATCCGGTGACCGTTTTGGATCGCCCGCTTGAGTAGTCGCAGGCGATTCATATCCAACTGCGTATAGAGGCGTCGGTTGCTTTTGGACCGCAGGGGGGTGACAGCCTGGTAGCGCCGCTCCCAGGCCCGGATGACATGGGCAGAGAGACCGGTTTGCATGCTGACGTACCCGATTGTAAATCTAACCGGCTCGGTCATGGGAACCACTTTCTGAAGGCCCTCAATAACCATGCATTCGCGATGATCATACCCCTAAAAAGCCTTGAATAGCTCACGACCGCCTGAACTGCATAGGCAGGGTTTGAGGCTTAGAGGTTTGCGGCACTATTCGCCAACCAAGTCGGCGATCGCACGGGCGCAGGCATCCACCGCTTCGTTGGGGCCATCCAGGTTGATAATGTGATGCTCGAGATCCATTTCTACTATAGTGCATCCATGATTTCCAACTGTCATCTTGAGCGTATTTAAAAAGGTGGCTTCATCCATGTTGTCTTCTCCTTCGAACCATAAGCGTTTTCATGGAGAATCGAAGTCCCCCCATTCACGATTGGAATATTTTCGCTGTCCTTCTTGCCTGTTCTGTTGCCTAGTCGTTGGGATAGCCAGCCGTTGGTTCCCACCATTCATTCTCATAATGCCGCACCCACCAAAAGGCCTTAATAACCTATGACTGAAGGCCATATTGTCAATTATTTGTATAGTAAATTTAATAATATTTTAATTACTAAAATAGAATTAAAAATATATAATATTAGTTAGTTAATAAATTTTTAATCTGATGAAGATTGTATTTATATGCTTTATGTATAATTATTGTCTAATATTAAAATAGCATATTGGCAATCATTTTATGAACTCTTGAAAGCATTTACGATTATGGACGCTAAACCGATGACAAGCACAAACGAATTACGCATAAGCGCCAGGGTCAAAAAACCGCGCGTCCCCATAGCCCAAAACGACCTTGAGCAGCTATTTACCATCTATAGTACCGACTCATCGTCGGAGTTGGCCAAACGCAGCGGATTGTCCTACTTACTGATTTACAATGTGCTTCACGGGCGGGTAAAGACCGTTAGCAATCGCCATTACGTGAAACTATTTGGCAAGTCCGCACCCCGGCAAGCACCAATGAAAGTGGATGGCACCCTGTTTAGGGCCATGGCCGACCTGTGGCTGTTTCTCAACGACGGTATCACCCGGGCAGATCTCTACCGGGATTTGCTGGGTTACGGACCACACACATCCGTAGATCACCGTATTTTTAATGGTAGGGTCAAAACCGTCAGTACTAAAATCGAGCATGCCCTGCGCCTGAAATTCATCAATGCTGGCGTGGATGAACCTTTGCTGAAGCAATGGTTAGACGAGTTCGACGAGTTGGACCAAGAGAATTGGGTCCACTACAAAAAGATTCGGCCTATGTTGGCGTATATAGAGAGCAACTTGGGCGTCCACCCCACCGCCGTGTTGCGGCAATCCGTGGTCAGATACAAAACTGGGATGCTGAAACGGGTTTCCCGAACCACCTTCGAACGAATCCGAGCACTCCAACAAAGCACGCAAAAAGCCCTCAGGCAAACGGGGAAACAGCCTGGGGACAAATTGCGCGAAATCTTGCTGGGGGGTAAAAGCGGCTATACCCTGTTTACAGAAATCGAAGAAGAGCTGCTTTTTTTGTGCCGTCACAAACGAAAAGGCGTCAAATCTTATTTAGGGCGCAGCCTCTGGACTTACCAGAACAGTAAAACCAAACGCATTGCCGATTGGCGCGCCCGTAAAATCATCGAAGATTGCGACGGGTACATTCGCGCCAACCCCGCCCTTAGGCTGGCAGACCTGCCACAATCGTTTCGTCGGGCTCCAATCCAGGGCTTGGCGGGGGTCATGCTGGCCCGAAGTTCCCAATTGCTATCCGAAAAAGATGGTTTGGCATTCGAGAAGCGCATCTTGCGCCCCTATCGCACGAAATATGACTACGACAACTACCAAGGTTTAATTCCCTTCGACATGGCCTCGCACGTTTTGGGAATGAAGCGTATGGCCTTCGACCTGATGGTCGCCAGCCATTGCGATATTTTTCGATCGGTGGGCAAACGTACCGAACGATGGTACCTTCCCGACATCTATCTCAAGGAACTTCGTGAGAAAATAGGCTTCAGCTTGATCTCGGCCAAATATGAAAAGATGGCCGGAGAACTTCTGCTGAGAGATGAAACCAGCACATGCCTGAACTAGCGAATACTTAAAAAGCCCGCAGAAAGAAAACGCTCGTTCTCCGAAGCTTAACTTAGTTGTGAAGGTAAAGAATATACGCCGAACCACCGTACAGGTTCTTCGACCGAGTTGGAATCACCCTTTGCATGCGCAATGAATAGGTTGGCCCGTATCCATCAACTGACTGTCTGGGGAGCAGCTCATGCGGATTGAAGACAAGCTGACCATTCTGGCCGATGCGGCCAAATATGATGTATCCTGTGCATCCAGTGGCAGCCGGAGACGCAATAGCGGCCGACGACTGGGGAATGCCGTTCCTTCTGGAATCTGCCACAGCTACACCGAAGATGGCCGCTGCGTCTCCCTGCTGAAGATTCTTTACACCAATGCGTGTATCTATGACTGCACCTATTGCATCAATCGCATCAGCAACGACATCCCTCGAACCGCTTTCACAACCGACGAAATTGTCAACCTGACCATCGACTTCTACCGCCGCAACTACATCGAGGGCCTCTTTCTGAGCTCGGGAGTCGTGCGCAGCCCAGACGATACCATGGAGCGATTGATTCGAAGTGCTCAAAAGCTTCGCAAGCGAGGTTTCAACGGGTACATTCATCTCAAATGCGTTCCCTTTGCCAGTCGTCGTTTGATTCAAGCGGCCGGACGGCATGCTGACCGATTGAGTGTCAACATCGAACTTCCCACCGAAACCAGTCTCAAGCGGCTGACCCGAGATAAAACCTTTGCCTCCGTGCTGACCCCCATGGGCGTGATCCGCGAAACCATTGCCGAGACATGTGAAGACCACAAGCGGCTGCGTCATGTACCACCCTTTGCCCCCGCCGGGCAGAGCACCCAACTGATTATCGGGGCCAGCCCGGAATCCGATCTTGAGATATTGACCTTAGCCGAACGGCTATACCAGCAGCAGGCTCTCAAGCGGGTGTACTACTCTGCCTATGTGCCACTCGGTCTATCGAAAGAGGATGGGCTGATGGATGTGAAAGAGCCGCCATTGCGACGGGAGAACCGGCTCTATCAGGCCGACTGGCTGATGCGGCTTTAAGGGTTTTCCATCGATGAGTTGGTCAGCCGGGCAACCCCTTGGCTGGACCTGGAGATCGATCCCAAGAAGGCCTTTGCACTTCGTCACCCGGAACTGTTTCCTGTGGATATCAACAGCAAGAGACCCGTGAGCTCCGTTTGGAACCGGCCGCCCTGTCCGGTATCGCGCAGGAGCCTGACAAGCGAGAACGTCTGTGCCAAACCTTGTGGCAGCGCTACTATGCCGCCGTCAATATTGAGTCACGAGATAATCCCTCACTGTACCACCGTCAGCTCCCGCGACGCTATTGGCTTTATCTTACGGAAAAAAAAGTTTGCTAAGGATTTTATTTACTGCCTGGAACACTCCGTTAGGCGTCGGATTTCACCGTGAGCATCTGCTGCAGGGATTCCAGGGTGTCGGCCTGGCTGGCCGGTTTGTCCCGGCGCCAGCGCAGGATGCGCGGAAATCGCACAGCCACTCCGGATTTGTGGCGGGTGGAGGGCCAAATACCTTCAAAGGCGATTTCGAACACCAGTTGCGGCGCCACGGATCGCACCGGACCGAACCGCTCCCGGGTGTTGCGGGTGATGAAGCGGTCCACCTCCCGGATCTCGGCATTGCTGAGTCCGGAATAGGCCTTGGCAAAGGGAACCAATATTTCTCCTTGCCACACCCCAAAGGTGTAGTCGCTGAATAGCCCGGCCCGCCGGCCGTGGCCGCGCTGGGCGTACATCAGTACCCCATCCACGGTTAGGGGATTCACCTTCCATTTCCACCAGATCCCCCGTTTACGCCCCACCCCGTAAGCTGCATTGCGCCGCTTCATAACCAGCCCTTCAACCCCTCGCTTACGGGCCTGGTTGCGCAGATCGGCCAGGGCCTCCCAGGTGGGGCCGTCCACCTCCGGAGACAGCCCCAGAGGGCCGCCGGCCAGGGGGGTCAGCAGGCGGGCCAGTGCGGTTCTGCGCATGGCCAGGGGCTGCCCGCGAAAATCAGTTCCGCTGTGCTCTAATAGATCATAGGCC
Source organism: uncultured delta proteobacterium (assembly GCA_963713755.1). Classification (GTDB taxonomy): domain Bacteria; phylum Desulfobacterota; class Desulfobacteria; order Desulfobacterales; family CAVQMW01; genus CAVQMW01. Next base: position 97,445 of record CAVQMW010000003.1, read on the forward strand.
AGAAAGACCACCGGCACGGTCTGAAGCAATTTAGGCCCGATCCGCTTGCGACCGATGCGGCGCTGAAGCTCTCCAAAGGCCAGGGGTGCGCCCGCTTTCCAGGGTAGAATCTCGCCGTCCAGCACCGTGCCGTCGGGCAGTTGATCGGCGCCGGCGGCGATCTCCGGGTATTTGGGGGTCACCAGCTCTTCGCCCCGGGACCAGATAAAAGTCTGGCCGCCCCGGCGAATCACCTGGCCCCGAATGCCGTCCCACTTCCACTCCGCCTGCCAATCGCCGGGAGAGCCCAACTGGGCGACCTCGCCCTCCAGGGGGTGGGCCAGAAAAAAAGGGTAGGGCCGGCTGATATCGGCGTCCTGGGTGTCGGAGGAGAGAATCCGCCGGTAGGTTGCGGCCGTTGCCGGCCAGTCGCCCATGAGCCGGTGAAAGATCACCGCGCTCTCGATGCCGCTGGCAGCGGAGAGCGCCCGCACCACCAGCCGTCGGGAGACGCCCACCCGGAACCCGCCGGTGATCAGTTTGTTCCACACCAGGCGCTGGGGTTCGTCCATCTGTTGCCAGGCCGCCAAGATTTCAGCCCGGCGGATTTCCAGCTCTTTTTCTCTCAGGGGCAGCAGGTGATCCTCCACCCAGACGTGCAGGGGGCGGCGGCTGCCCCGGCCCGGGGCCGGCAACAGCAGGGCGATGGTTTCGGCCAGGTCCCCCACCACCTCGTAACTGTTGCGAAATAACCACTCCGGAATTTGGGCCGCCTGGGCCGCCCACTCCATCAACTTGCGGGTGGGCACCACCTGGCGCGGCTTGCGGCCCATGAGAAACCGTACCGCCCAGATGGCATCCTCGGCCGGGACGCTTTGGAAATAGGCTGCCATGGCCGTCACCTTGGCATTGGTGCGGTTGGTTTCGTCCATGGCGCGGAAAAGATCGGCAAAGGCTCTCACCGCTGTCCCTCCGTGGGGATCTCCCGGGGGTCGCCCGCATCCGGTATCCGTTCCGGGATCACCTCGGCCCTGCGTCCCAGCCCGTTGAGCCAACGGGCCAGCTCCTGGGCATAACCGTGGGTCAGGCCGATACTTTCCGCTCCGGTGGCGGCGATGGTGTTAAGCAGCCCCTCCCAGTCGCTGTGATCGGAGAGCACAAAGCCGCGATCCACGGCCCGGCGCCGCCGGTTGCCGCGGACGCGCATCCAGCCCGAGGCAAAGGCCCGGGAGCGCCGGGGAAAGCGCTTGAGCCAGGCGGCGTGGTCGGCTGAAGGGGGCGTGAGCACTAGGGCCTTTGCAAACAGCCGCCGATCCTCCCCATCGCTGATGTAGCGGGTGGCGGGCAGGGCGATACCGGCCTGGCGGTAGCACTGGGTGATTTTTTCCACGGCGCCGTGGGTCAGAATGGGCCCCTGGGCGGCATCCAAGCCGGCCAAGATGCGCTGGGCCTTCCCTAGAGCATAGGCAAACAGCACGCTGGTGCGGCCCTGGGCCTGGTTGGCCTGCCACCAGGCATGGATCTCCTGGTTGAGCTGCGCCTGGGCGGGCCATTTGAAAATGGGCAGGCCAAAGGTGGATTCACTGATGAAGGTGTGGCAGGCCTGGGGTTCCAGGGGCGCGCAGGTGGGATCGGCATCCGCCTTGTAATCCCCGCTGACCACGCAGATGTGGCCGCCCTGTTCGAGTCTCACCTGGGCCGATCCCAGGATGTGGCCGGCGGGATGCAGGGAGAGCACCACGGCGTTGATGCGCAACCTTTCGCCATAGGCCAAAGAGCGAATATTGGCCCCGCGGCCCATGCGAGTCTGAAGCAGTGCTTTGCCGGGTTCTGCGCAAAGGTACGATGCGCTGCCCGGCCGGGCGTGATCGGCGTGGGCGTGGGTGATGACCGCCCGCGCCACTGGCTGCCGAGGATCAATGTAAAAATCGCCTTCCGGGCAATAGAGCCCCTTAGGGCTGGGCCGGATGATTCCGCTGAGGGCCGGGATCATGGACTGCGCTCCGCATCAGAGTGCTCATCCACCCCGTAGCGCAGATAATCCCGGACCGTTTCCCGGGCCCGGGCCGATGAGGCCTTGCCCATCCGGAGCAGCAATTCCCGGCAATCGGCCATGGAGAGGCTGCGCACCTGGCCGCTGACCGCCAGCTCATCCCGGGTGTGGGGATAGGTGCCCGCCGGAGCGGAAAGCTCCTCCTTGATGATCAGTTTGTTGTAAACCAGGGCCCGGGCGGCCAAAAGATCGTTTTCCGGAAGCTCGCGGTCCGGGTGGAACATGTAGCGCAGGGTTAACAGGTCGCCGGGGCCGTAGAGATGGCGCTGACCCCCAATCTTCCTGACTATTGGCGCCATTAAAAAGTGAAGTTTGAGGGGATACCCTCGGGGAAGCCGCTGTTTCAATTCCCGCCACAAGGTGAAGTGCATCAGGCCGGCCTCGATGTAAAAGGTTCCTGGGTTTTCCAGCAGGGCGGCAATGGCCGCGGCGCGCATTTGGTCCCGCAGCACGAATCGCCGGGCGTCCTGCCGGGCAAACTGCTTGACGGCGCTCAGCGTCGCCCCGAACCCGCCCCGGGTGGAAGCTTCGTAGAAATCGAGCAGGGTCGCCGTGGCCCGGCGCTCCGCTTCGTAAACCGCGGCGAGCTGGGGATTCTCCCGGATCTGGTCTGGATTGGCGCCCGTGGCGAAGCGCTCGTGGATTTCGATGAGGCGCTGGATAAACGGCTCCACCTGATAGAGGGCGGTGCCCGCCTGATGAAGCGTTCGCAGGGTTTGCGACATACACCGGCTGAATTCCGGGTACTCCAGATCCAGGTCCGCCAGATAGGACTCAATCTCCAGGCGTCCGGCGAGCATCTCCCTAAAGCCCTCCTCCGGCGGCTCTTCAAGGATCAGCGCGTCATGGCGGGCCATCAGCATTGCGGCCGGGGGGATGGTTTCCGGGCGGTGGTTGGCCAGTACCAGGGTCGCGCCGGCGGTCTGATTGGGTTGACGATTCGCCATATGCAGATTGCTCAGTACAATTGTTCAGAATGGGGGACGCTCCGCGTTTTTCCTCGACACCCGCGGAGCAGTGGGCTAAGGATCTCAGCTCGATAATCCGATTTTAAACTAACGAATGCTCAATTATCCATGACCAAAAATCCCACATAGGAGAACCCCATGATACGAAAATCCAGGGCCTTGACGCGCTTGATCCTCTACATTGCCGTTATCTTCCTGCCGGCATTCGCTTGGGCCGCTTCCCCGCCGTGTGGGCCGCCTGCCGAGGCCTATCCGACAACCCTCTACCAACTCTCCTACACCCCCTTGTACCAGTTCGATACGGATCTGGACAGCGGTGGTAGCTTCGATGTTCAGCGGCATCTGTTGCGGATCGGGGCCTCGCGCGCCCTGAACCGCAGCTGGACCCTGGGCGTCGGGTTGAGTTTCGATTACGAGCACTGGAATTTTTCCGGCATCGACGGCCTGGCCGGTGCCGATCTGTGGGATGATATTTACCGGCCGGGAATCAGTTTGCCTCTCTTTTACAGCACGGCCAACCGCTGGCGGTTCGGAATCATTCCCTCGTTCGACATGGCCGCGGCCTCAGGGGCCGATACCGGTGAATCGCTTTCCTACGGCGCCGTGCTCTCGGCGGCCCGTTCCATTCGGCCCGGTTTGATGATCGGCGTGGGGGTTGGCCTGTTTGAGCGCCTGGATCAGGGCGAAGTGTTTCCCTATGTGGTCATCGACTGGAAAATCAGTGATCGGCTGCGGCTCTCCAACCCGTTCCAGGCCGGACCGGTTGGCCCGGCGGGATTGGAGTTGAGCTATCGTACCGCGGATGCCTGGGAGTTGGGGTTGGGGGGCGCCTATCGTTCCTACCGCTTCCGGCTGGATGACAGCAGTGCCGTTGAAGAGGGGATCGCGGAGGTGGATTTTTGGGCGCCCTTTGCCCGCATGGGCCGCAAACTGGGCGAGCAGATTTGGCTCGACCTCAATGGCGGGGTGCTGCTCAACGGCAACATCACCATCGAGGACAAAGACAGCGACAAGCTGGGTGACAGCGACTACGACCCCACGCCTTTTGTCGGTCTAACCCTGAGGGGCCGCTTCTGATAAAATAGGCCTGACCGATAACCCAGTTCTCCCTCCCCCTTGACGGGGGAGGGCCGGGGTGGGGGTGAATGATATCAGGCCTATATATCCCCCTCCCCCAACCCCTCCCGCCAGGGGAGGGGAGTTTTCGGTCGGGCACTAAGATAACCTTCAGCCCCTGCCCCCTAAGTGACAAATCCGGCGATCCCCTGGGATCGCCGGATTTTTTTATTCAAAAGCGGGCGGCGGCTGAAAACACATGGCCTTTTCCGCTTCGGTCATCTCTTCGAATTTTTTTAGATCCTCGATTCTACAGACATACTCGGTGCCGTTGTCGTCCTTCACCCGCACAAATCGCTTTTTCTTCCGATCTTCTTTGGCTGTTGCCATGCTGAAACTCCTTTTCCGTTTTGACAGTGGTTTTAGGTCTATCCCGTCGCCACCCGGTCGCTCTCAGGGGTCATGTTCAGTTCGTGGGTGATCTGGATGGCATCGATCACGCTTTGGGCGGCGGGGCAGAGGGTAATGTAGTTCTCAAAGGCGTTTTCAGCGTCCCTGCGCTGATCCTCTTGCAGGCTCAGATCGTAGCGGACGTGAATACGGGTGATCTTCAACACCCCGTTGACATCCTCAATATCACCGGTAACCGTCGCTTGGTAACGGTCCTGAAAGGTTCGAATCTTCTTTTTGGCCAGCACCGCGGCCAATGTCCCCATCATTCAGCCGCCCACGGCGCCCACCAGGTGATCCAGGGTCGCGGCATGTTCCTCCTCAGGGTCGATGCCGTAGAAGTTCTTGATGCCGCCGTGCACGCCGTAATAGACCGGCGCGTCGAACCCCCGGATATGGGCAATGCGGGTGGGTCCGTTTTCCCGCCGGATGACGATATGGGATTGATGGATGATCTCGCTCATGGTGTTCTCCTTTTAAGGTCTTCAGTCTACCAGCATGGGACCCGCGACTTCGGCGGCTTTTGCCAGCCCGTAGAGCAGTTCCACCAGCTTGAGGGCAAATTCCATGGCGCTGCCCGGTCCGCGGCTGGTGATGATATGGCCGTCCACCACCACCCGGGTTTCAATCTTCTCTTTTACCGGCAGCAGGTGGCTGAAGGCTGGATGGCAGGTGGCCTGGCGACCCGCCAGCAAGCCCTGGGCCGCCAGGACCAGGGCCGGCGCCGCGCAGATGGCGCCAATCAGGCCCGATCGCTCATTCTGCTTTTTCAGCATCTCCTGGAGTTCGGGGCTCTCCCCCAGGTGCTCCGCTCCGGGAACGCCGCCGGGCAGGGCGATCAGGTCGAAAATCTCCTCACGGCACTGGGCCAGCCGTTGGTCGGCCACCAGCTTGACTCCCCGGGAGGCGGTGATTTGCAGGGTGTCCACGGCAGCCACCGTGACCTGGGCCCCGGCCCGGCGCAGCACGTCGATCAGGGTGACCGCCTCGATCTCTTCTATTCCCTCGGCAATGGGGATCAGCACTGATTTTTCCATGATGTCAGCTCCAAGGTTTTTCAGTCGGTTCAATTTCAACACATCCGTCAGTCGTTAAGCCAGACCAATCACTTTGGCAATCGGCGGCAGGGCAGGGGCCGTTGGATTAAGCCCGAACCCCGTCTTAGGGCCGGCGCGCGAGCTGGGCGGCCATTTTGATGGCCTCGACCATGGACTGGGGGTTGGCGCGGCCCTCGCCGGCCTTGTCAAAGGCAGTGCCGTGATCCACCGAGGTGCGCACGATGGGCAGTCCGAGGGTCACATTGACTCCGGCCATGTGGCCCCAGGTGTCGCTGCGCTGGTCATATTGAAACCCCACCAATTTGGCGGGGATGTGGCCCTGATCGTGGTACATCACCACCACGGCGTCGTACATGCCGCCTTTCATCTTGCAAAAAACGGTGTCCGCCGGCAGGGGGCCTTCCACACGGATGGCGGCGGAGCGGGCCGCGGCCACTGCCGGGGCGATTTCGGCCTCATCCTCATGGCCGAACAGACCGCCCTCCCCGCAATGGGGGTTGAGACCGGCCACAGCGATGCGCGGGGCCTCGATGGCCAGCCCCCGCAGGGTTTCGTGGGTGAGCTGGATCACCTTGAGCACCCGCGCGGTTTTCACCCGCCGGCAGGCCTCCCGCAGGGAGAGATGGGTGGAGACATGGGTCACCCGGAAGTTCCCATCGGCCAGCATCATGGCGTAATCCCGGGTCCCGGTTTTCTCTGCATAGATTTCGGTGTGGCCGGCGTAATGGAACCCGGCGGCATTGATGGCGGCCTTGTTGATGGGGCCGGTGACAGTGGCATCGATCTCGCCGGCCAGCGCCAGGCGGATGACCTCGTCGATATAGGCAAAGGAGGCCCGACCCTGGGCGGCGGTCACGGTTTTGTGGCGCAGCGCCGCCAGGGGCAGGTTCTTCAAATCGAGAACATCCAGGGTTCCCGGGACAAAACGGGCCTGATCGACCTGGCCCCAGGCGCGGATTTTTAGGGTCAGACCGCAAAAGGCCACGGCATCGGCCAGGATCGCGGCGTCCCCCACGATCAGGGGGCGGCAGAAGCTCAAGATCTCAGGATCGGCCAGGGCCTTGACGCAAATTTCAGGGCCGATGCCTCCGGGGTCGCCCATGGTGATACCCAGCAAGGGGCGGGCAGGGTTGTGGTTCATGGATCACCAACCTTTAAGTGAGTAATTTTACCAGCTCAATGAGGCTGTCGGTTTCTCCAAAAGCCCCGGCCTTGGTGACCACGGGCAGGCCGCTGAAGGCGCCGCCCCAAAAGCGGCCCAGGACCAAGCCCGGCAGGATCTCTTCTTCCACCTTCAGGGCTGAAGCCCCGGCCTGCTGCCACACGGCCTGGGCGGTATCGCCGCCCGAAAGAAAGATGCCCTGGGGCTTTCCCTTGGCCAGCAAAATGATCGCTAACTTGGCCAGGCCCTGCACCACCCGGTCCGGATCGGCGGCCGCTCCCTGGGCGGGCTTGGGCTGGATGCCCAGAATCAGGCCCTCGGCGCTCCAGGGTTGGGCCTGTTCCATGATCCAATCTTCGCTGCTGCTGATTTCCTGTGGCGCGGACAGGGCCAGGGGGTCCAGCATGCGCCGGGGCCATCCAGTGGCACGGGCCAGGGCCGCGGCCTGTTGGGCCAGCACACTGGACGCGGAGCCGCAGACCCACAGCCATGAGGTGATGTTGGGCCGCGCCGCCTGCTCCAGGTGGGCTGGTGTTCGGGCCATGGTCCGGCCCATATAGCGGGCCAGGCTGGCGGCCAGGCCGGCCGATCCGGCCAGCAGGATATGCGGGAAGCGCTCCTGGGCCAAGGCCACAATGGTGTCCAGGTGGCGGCCATGGAGCGCGTCAAAGGCGATGTGCCGGCAGCCGTCGTTCAACAAACGCTGCACCTTCCGGGCCATGGCATCCGTTCCGCTGTCGATGCAGGTTAGATCGATGTGTCCCACGGGCAGGCGGCACTGACCCGCCAAATTTGCGGAGAGACACGATTCGGCCAGCGGACAGAGAGGGTCCCGGCCGATTTCGCTCTCCGCCAGCGGGACGCCGTCCACCTGGTGGATATCGTTGATCGTGGTGCGCCCCTGACTGGGAAGGGCCGGGGCCACAAAGCTGGCAGTTGCGCCGCTGGCCCCCATCAGGGCTTCGATTTCGACTCCCGGATTGCCCCGCAGGCAGGAGTCGATTTTTTTATAAACTTGTTGGGGGGCGAGCCCCTGGAGTGCCGCTTCAACTTGTCGGGCGGCCGCGGCGGGCTTAAGATGGCGGGAATGGGTAAAGCGAGCGATTGCGGCTGCATCTATCTCCGCTAATGCTCCCGCTATAGCCCCCGGTCCCACGAGCAGCACCGGCCCCAGAACGGGGCAGAATTGCACCGCAGTGTCGGCAGCGCCGGTGAGGTCGTCGGCCACGATCAGGATCTCAAGGGGCGGCCCCATGATTACCCTTGAGGCTCAAGATCGGGAAGGGGGAGCATATCCGGGGCATGGGTCAGCACGCTGACCCGGGCATCCTGGCCCTGGCGCTCCAGGGCCTGGGCCAGGGCCTCCTCGATGCTGGCGGCGTGGGTGTGGCCCAGGCGCGCTTTGTCCCCAGGGGGAATTCCCGGCGAAAAGAGAATCACCGAGGCCTTTTCACGCACCATGGCCCAAGCCGTGGCCAGGGCCGCGGCGACCCCGTTTTTGATCCGGCCCTCCCGGTAAGCGGCCTTGATCTGGTCGGAGGACCAGGCCGTGTACGCCAGAAGATCGGTGTGCACCGGGCTGACCCCCTCGGGGGCCGGCGTGCAGACAATGATGGTCCCCCCGGGGCGGATCATGCGCTGGGCCGGGTACTGGGCCTTGTGGGACTGCCAGAAGTCGAGATCGCAGGGATAGGAGTTGGCCACCACGATGTCCGGGGTTTCGTGAAAAGCAACGCCGTAGATCTTGCGCGCCGAAGCCACGCCGGCCATGAACGCGGCGCGCATCTCGCCGAAAAAAAGGTCCACCACGCCACCCTGGCTGTCCATGACCACATTGAAGATGGTGGCCATGCCCACCCGCTGGGCCATATCGTCCATGTCCCGGCGCACCGGGTTGTCCACGATTCCCAAAAAGGAGTCACCGCCTCCGCTGCAGGAGAGCAGGTGGGTTTCCGCCGTGGTCCGGGCGCCGCATACCCCGGGCTGGATGATTTTGGAGGAGCCGGAAAAGCCCGGGATGTGGTGGGGCACGATGGCGCCCAGCCCGATCACCACATCGGCCTCGGCCACGACCCGGTTGACAGTCAGTGGGGTTCCCTGGCTGGAAACCCCCAAATCCACCAGGGCCTTGGGGTTGCGCCACTCGTGGTTGAAGACCCGAATCCGCCGGAACACCTCGCCGCCCACCTTGGCTTCCATTTCGGCCTCGCTCATGTAGCGATGGGTTCCCAGGGCCATGATGCACTGGATTTGCCGGTCGGGCACCCCGGCGGCGTTGAGCCGGCCCAACAGGGCCGGGATGATTTGTGTGGCGGGCGTCAGCCGGGTGTTGTCGTCGCTGACCAGGATCACCCGGTCGCCGGGTTTCACCCACTGCTCCAAGGGGTTCTGGGCCAGGGGCGCGTCCAGGGCCGCCTGGATGGCCTGGGGCAGATCCCTCAAAGGGGTCGAGTGCTGAGGGCTGAGGACTTCCGCCAGATTGCCGTCGGGCACTGTAAATTTTAAGGGCTTGCCGTCAAAGGGAAAGGTCACCTGGGCCATGGCATCAATCTCCAAACAGATCGGGGATGAACATCACGATTCCGGGAATATAGGTCATCAGCAGCAGCACGGCGATCATCACCGCCAGGAAGGGCAAGATATAGCGGATGATTTCAGAGAGCTGGATCTGGGCGATATTACAGGAGATAAACAGGCAGATGCCTAGAGGCGGCGTGAGCATGCCGATGGCCAGGGCGGTGACCATGATCACCCCGAAGTGCACCGGGTCGATGCCGAACTGCTCGATTACCGGCAGAAAGACCGGAGTCAAAATAATCAGCGAAGCCGAGGTCTCCATGAAGGTGCCCACCACCAGCAGGCAGGCCAGGATCAGGGCGTAGAGTATCGCCGGGGAGCTGGTGAGGCTCACCAGGTAGGCCGCCACGTTCTGGGGCACCCGCTCGGCGGTGAGGATCCAGCCGAAAATATTGGCCGTGGCAATAAGCAGCATCACCGTGGAGGTGGAAATGGCCGATTTAGCCAAGATCCGCGGCAGGTCCCGCAGCTTGAGTTCGCGATAAATGCCGAATCCCACTAGGGCGCCGTAAACCGCGGCCACCACAGCGGCTTCCGTGGGGGTAAAGATGCCGCCCAAAATGCCCCCCAAAATGATCAGAGGCATCAGCAGGGCCCAGAAAGCCCCCAAAAAGGTCTGCACAATGGCTTTGGGTCCCAGGAAGGGCTCCCGTTCGTACCCGGCGCGTTTGGCCAGAAAATAGCTGACCGCCATGAGGCTGCCGCCGATGAGCGCACCGGGGATAAATCCTCCCAAGAACATCTTGCCAATGGAAACCCCGCCCACCACCCCGAAAATGATCATGGGAATGGAGGGGGGGATGATCACCCCGATGGATCCGCCGGCGGACTGCACGGCTGCCGCAAATCCCTTGTGGTAACCTTTGCGGATCATGGCCGGGATGGAGACCGCTCCCACGGCGGCGGTGTCGGCGGCCGCCGCTCCGGAAATACCGGCGAAAAACATAGCCGCCACCACGGCCACCATGGCCAGCCCCCCGGCCACGAATCCCACCAGCGCGTGGGCGAAATCGAACAGTCGCCGGGAGATTCCCCCCGATTCCATCAGTTCGCCGGCCAGCATGAAAAAGGGGATGGCCATCAAGGGAAAGGAGTCGGTGCCGGTAAAGAGCCGTTGGGCCGCCAGGGTCAGGGGCAGCTGCGAGGCGAACTGCAGGGTCGCCACAGAAGCGATGCCCAATGAGAAGGCGATGGGCACCCCCAGAACAAAGCAGATCAGCAGGGTGACGAACAGCACAGCGGTCATACCCGAACCTCACGATCCAGAACACGGTTTTGGATGGCGGCCACCATCACCCGCAGGGAGTTGATGAACATGAAGATCGCGCCCACCGGTACGGCCATGTAGGGGTAGCGCATGGAGATGTGCATGGAGGGCGACTCCTGGAACTGGATAATGCCCAGGATCTTGAAACCCCAGTAGATTATCATCAGCAGGAAGGCCTGGATAATGAGATTCACCAGCACGATCACCCAGCGGTAGATCCGGGGCGGCAGAAGTTTGTCCATCAGGTCGATGCCTAGATGAACCTGGTAGCGCACTCCGGCCGCGGCGCCCATAAACGAGATCCAGACAAAGAGATAGCGCCCGGCCTCCTCGGACCAGGAGAGGGGATCGTTCAGAATAAAGCGGTACCAGACCTGAGCGGAGATGATGACCACCATGGCGGCCATCAGCAGGGCCAGAAACCAGTTGATGCCGCGGTCCATGATGTCGAAAATGATTTTGAGACCCACGCGTGTTATCCTTTACCCGAAAGTGGTGCCTTGGGATTTAGCGATTTTTCAATCCCGCGCTTGAGAACGCGAACTACTTTCCGGCTTCGTTCCCCATCTAGGCTGGCGTTGCCGAGGACCGGTAAGGGCGGGTTTAAAACCCGCCCCTACCCATGAATCCGTCCCGACGGTTTATCCATGGGCTACTTGGCCGCGGCCATGGCGGCATCGATGAGTTCCTGGCCCTCTTCGGCATTGCCGCCGCCGATGGCCTTGATCACTGAGGGATCCTTGTAAACCGCGGCCACGGCCTCGGCAAAGGGGGCCTTGTCCGGATGGGTGATCTCCATGCCCTCTGCCTTGCAGGCGGCCTCCAACTCCTGGTCAGCCTTGAGCGAGAGCTCGCGTTCATAATCGCGGGCTTCTGTCGCTGCCTCAATGACGATCTTCTGCTGTTCCGGGGTGAGCTTCTGCCAGGTCATCTCGCTGATCAGCAGCACGGCCGGGGAGTAGAAGTGGCCGGTCATGGCCAGGTGTTTCTGGACCTCGAAAAAGCGGGAAGAGTGGATCACCGCTAGGGGGTTCTCCTGGGCATCCACGGTCTTTTGCTCCAAGGCCGTGTAGAGCTCGCCGAATGCCATGGGCAGGGGGCTGGCACCCAAAGCTTTCATGGTCAGGATGAAGACGTCATCCTCCATGACCCGGATCTTGAGGCCCGCCATGTCCGCGGGGGCGTTAACGGCCACCTTGGAGTTGGTGATGTTGCGAAAGCCGTTTTCGTACCATCCCAGGGAGCGAATGCCCACTTTGACAAAGCGGTCGGCGATTTGGGTGCCGATCTCGCCGTCCAGGACACGGTAGCAGGATTCACGGTCCTTGAAGAGAAAAGGAAGGTTGAAGAGTTTAACTTGGGGAACAAAGTTGCCCATGGGTCCGGTGGAGGTGAGAGTCATCTCCAGGGAGCCGAGCTGCAGCCCCTCCACCATGTCCCGTTCGGAGCCGAGCTGGGCCGCGGGAAACACCTGAACCTCGATCTCGCCGCCGCTCTTTTCGGCCACGATTTTTCCGAAATGTTCGGCTGCCAGGTTGTAGATGTGGCTCGGCTGAGTGGAGGTGCCGAGCTTGAGAATGGTTTTGGCATAACTTGCCGGAGCAAGGGCCAAACCCACCAGCAGTAAACCAATCACACTGACCCACATTGTCTTGCGCATACCTGCCTCCTTGTTTGTAGTAGAACTGTGAAGTAGTGGCCGACCGAAAATCCGATTCTCCCTCCCCCTTGATGGGGGAGGGCTGGGGTGGGGGTGAAGGAAATCAGCTTCTTATAGCCCCCTCCCCCAACCCCTCCCGCCAGGGGAGGGGAGTTTTCGGTCAGGTACGAAGTAACGCTTCCCGGCCTGGGCGGCCGGGGTTCAACTTGCCCTGAACCGGGCGTTATCCGCTTCCCATTTAGAGTGTGCCGCTTAGATTTTTTACAGACGTAATGGCCCTCACCTTTTCCGGGGCGATCCGGTTCGCATTATTTTGCGAACTCTTACCTCTCTCCCCTGCCATTGCTTACTCCCGGTCCTTAATGCTCAGGATCGGAAAGGTGTTGGCGCCCTGGGGCATCACCGTGATTTTGGGGCTGGCCGTGCCGCAGGCGTCATAGGCGAGCCGCAATGCCTCCTCCATGGTGGCCACGCCCTGCACGCCGGCCCTGCGCGCCAGGTCGATGTTCTCCTTGCGGGTGACCATGATCATGGTGCCCTGGCGGCCATACTCCAGCTGGCGCACGGCCACCCAGCCGGAAATCAGGAAGTTGGCCCGCACGGCTTTTTCCATTTCCTGAAAGGTCGGGTGGTCGAACCAGTCGAAAAATTCACGAGGTTCGCTGATGTCCGGGCATTCGGCCAGCAGAATCACCACACCCCCCGGCTTCATGGCGTAAACCGCGTTGTCGATGGTCTTTTGGGACTGGTAGAGATTGATATCCTTGGGGTAACCGCCGGCCGAAACGATGACGATGTCGGCCTGTTCTTGGATGGTCACCCCGAAGATCTCGTCCACCATGCGGGTGGCCGCCTGCCAGGCCGAAATCCAATTGCCGGCGAAGATCCCGGTGATATCGCCCTCCAGGTTGGGCACCACATTGACGATGAAGTCGGGCTTGAGAAATGCCGCGGCCTCCATCATGTCTTCGTGGGCCGGATTGCCGGCGGTTTTCATGTTGGCCGCCAGGGGGTTGGAGCCCTGGCCCACGGTGTCGGCCATGGCCCACATGTGGCTCTGCTGAATGGTTCTTAGACTGGACACTCCCGGCAGGACACTCTTGCGGCCGCCCCCGTAGCCCACCATGTAGTGGTAGATGACCCCGCCGGTGAGAATCAATCGGTCGGCCTCAGCTGCCGCGCGGTTTACCGAGACTTCAGTTCCCCGGCTGGTCTTGCCGTAGTAAACCATGTTGGCCGTGTCCCAGGCATCGTGGTTGACCACCCGGACGCGGTGACACACCGATTCGCTGCACAGCTCCACAAACTCAGTCTCCGTGTTCTGGCGGTGGGCGCCCACGGCGATGATGATGGTGATGTCCTCATCGGCGATGCCGGCTTCATTGAGGCTGTCGATGAGCAGGGGCAGGGTGAGGTGGTTGCGCTGCCAGCCCCGGGTGATGTCGCTGACGGTGATGGCCACTTTTTCTCCCGGTTTGACCATCTCCTTTAAGGGGGGGCTGTCAATGGGCCGGGCCAGAGCCGCTTGGTAGGCCGCGGCCAGATCTTCGGGGGGCTGCCGGTTGCACCCCACCAGCTCGTACAGCAGCTGCTCGCGGGGGATGGCAAAGGTGGTGCTGCCCTTGCCGATCTTAAGGCTGAAATCCATGCGGGTCATGGCATCTAACCCTTCGTTTGGTCGGTTTACTGATCGCTATCCGCGGCGAGCTTGGCCGCCTCGTCCGCCATCATCCGGTAGACATGCGCTTCGCCGGGAAAGGTTCCCTGGCGCACGTCGTCGATATACGCCGAAAATACCTTGCGGTACTCGTCGGCCAGGTTGCCGTAGCGCTTGACGAATTTGGGAGTAAAGGCCTGGAACAGGCCCAGGATGTCCGAACAGATCATCACCTGACCGTCGCAATCCCCGGCGCCGATGCCGTAGACCGGGATGGGAATCTCGTTGAGAATCGCCTGGGTGACCTCGGGGGGCACGCCTTCCACCAAAACGGAAAAGGCGCCGGCGTCATAGACTGCCCTGGCATCCTGAATAATGGCCCTGGCGCTCTCGGCGGTGCGTCCCTGGGCCCGGAATCCCCCCATGGCCCCGGAGCTTTGGGGGGTGAGGCCCACGTGGCCCATCACCAGCATCCCGCCGTCGCTGATGGCCCGGATCACATCGGCCACCCGGGTGCCGCCCTCCAGTTTGACGCAATCCACGCCGGCCTCCTTGTGAAAGCGGACCGCATTGCGGCAGGCGGCCCGGGTGCCGGCCTGGTAACTGCCAAAGGGCATGTCGCCGATCACAAAGGTGTGGGGTGCGGCCCGGCGTACGGCTTCGGTGTGGTAGATGCACTGCTCCATGGTCACCGGCACGGTCCCGGAGTAGCCGTAAACGGCCATGCCCAGGCTGTCGCCCACCAACAGCATGTCCATTCCGCACTCTTCGGCCAGTTGGGCGGTGGTAAAGTCGTAGGCCGTCATCCAGACCGCTCGCTTGCCTTCAGCTTTCATTGTCGTAAGATCAAACCGGGTGAGTCTCTTTTTCACGGTTCTGTCCCTTCGTTGCTGGCGGCCCTGGAAGTGGGCCGAGGTATCGATGGTTCACCGATCCGAAAACCGGTGCGCTGCGTTCAGGTCTGCCCTCCAACATGGGTTACCCGGGCGCCGGTTTTTGCCAGACTGCCGCTGATGTCGGGAGCCAGGGGGCGATCGGTGATCACCTCGAATTTGGGGCCCACCTCAAAGGCGTCGAAGAAGGCCACCTGTCCGAATTTGCTGCCGTCGGCCACCACGATCACTTGTTTGGCCGCCGCCGCCATACGGCGCTTGGCATAGGCCACCTCCAAAGAGGTGTCGCAGAAAGCCGAATCATGGACGGCATGGATACCCATGACGGCCACGTCCACATGCAGGCTTTGCAGGAAGCTCAACCCCGGCTCCCCCAGCAAGGTGTAGGATCCCGGCCGGCAGGCGCCGCCGCTGACCACCAGATGCACCGCAGGCGCTGCGGCCAGCAACTCGGCGATGCGGATATCATTGGTCACCGCGGTGAGCTTGATTTTGCTTTTGGCCACCTGTCGGGCAACTTCGTATACCGTGGAGCTGGAATCAAACAGGACACTCTGCTGGGCCTTGAGCCGCTGGGCCGCCAGCTTGGCGATGGCTGCCTTCTCCTTTTGCGCCAAGATGGCGGAAGTATGGGCGTC
This sequence comes from uncultured delta proteobacterium, assembly GCA_963713755.1. GTDB lineage: Bacteria > Desulfobacterota > Desulfobacteria > Desulfobacterales > CAVQMW01 > CAVQMW01. The sequence goes on from CAVQMW010000003.1 coordinate 112,863, forward strand.
GGGTTCAAAGGTCGTTCCCGGGGGGTTGTTGAGGGTGGCGCCGCCGTGGCTGCGCTGAATGGTGCCGGTCCTGGCCAGCCAGTTGAGGTCGCGGCGGATGGTGGGCAGCGAAACCCCGATGGTTTCCGCCAGTTCATGCACGGAGATGACCCCTTTTTTCCGGATCAGGTCCAGAATCAAATTGCGGCGCTGGGCCGGGATGACTTCTGAACGGTGGGGGGCAACGGGCATGGCTTCAGATCCGCCGGAGGTGGCATTGAGGTGAACAAACAGTCACAATATTTCAAAAACAATCACAAACATTCACAAAAAGTCAATAAAGAATATTTGGCACCGTGCCACAATTTGACCCAGGGCGTTGGATCAAAGGGGCATGATTCTCAGTATTTTCTGAAACCCCGACTTGTGTTACCCTCCTGGGGCAAGCCAGGCGGGCGGAGAGCCCCTTCAGCCCCATCGCTATTCGCTGCAATTTAAATTACATGGTGTATCGCCCTATCCCTAATCTTATAAGCGACAGGTGGCCTGGGATGAGACATTTCGTCGGCAAACTTTCCGGAATCGTTGCAGCCGTCAGCTTGATTTTGCTGACGGCCGCAACCCTGCTGGCCGCTCCGGTGCAGCGGCCGGTACTCGTGCGCCAGATCCGCGGGACCGGTACGGCCTGGTTTGGGTCACCCATGGTGCACGATCTGGGGGGCGGCGCCCGGAAGATCATCGGCACATTCTACAACATCATTGTTTGGGACGGCAACGGCAATGAGCTGGACCGGGTAGACCTTGGTTCACGGGTTTATGCGCCGGCTGTGGTGGCCGACCTGGAGGACGACGGGGTATACGAGATTGTCGCCGGCAGCGGGGACGAGGTGGTGGCCTACGAATGGCGCAACAACCAGCTGGTCTCCAAGGCCGGCTGGCCGGCCTCGGTCTGCTCGGCCGGCCAGTGTCCCGAAGTGAGGGGCATGGCCGCCGGAGACCTGGACAAGAACGGTTCCATCGAGATCGTGGCCACCTCTACCCAGACCGATCCGGACGGTGCCCAGGTCTTCGTATTTAGCCCTGACGGCGATTTATACCAGCCGCCGGGTTTGGGCTATCAGGCCTGGCCACGCTACAATACCGCCTATGGACCAGGAAACGACGCCGATGCCAACGGCCCCGGCAACCACGGCTACGGCTGCTATGGGCTCAACGTGGGGATCGGGAACTTGGACGATGATGACCAGCAAGAGATCGTGGTCACCTTTGACAACCACCAGATCAACGTCTTTCAGCACACCGGGGTCAGTATGCTGGCCTCGCCCTATTACACCAATCGAAGTTCATCCTATTTTGGTAATAGGATGAATTGGGGCCAGTTTATCCGCTGGTTCAGTGCCGGGGTCGAGCATAACCATTACTACCTGCATACCGGGGATTGGCCCCACCCGCGTACCCAAAAATGGATGCAGTGGACCGCTTCCCCGCCGTCCGTAAGCGACCTCAACCGGGATGGCCGAAATGAAGTGGTGGCGGTGAGCAATGTGGAAATGGATGTCCCCTACGACACCAAGCACCACTCCATCATGGTGCTGGAGGGGTCCTACGGCAGCGGTGTTCGCTCGGCCCGGCGTCTGCCCGGCTGGGAAAACCTGCCTTCCTCCGGTTATCCTTTGAACCGGGGTAGCCGCACCTGGTATCCGCCCCGCAACCCGCCGGCCCCCACCATTGTCAGCATCAGCGGGGATGCGCGCCCGGAAATTCTTTACTCAGCCCACGACGGCTATATCTACTGCACTTCGGCCAGCGCCGGGCTGCTGTGGCGCCGCAATATCCGCCACAATCGCGCCCTGATGTACGCCTCGGAGATCTCGGTGGCCGACCTCAACCGGGACCACTCCCCTGAATTGATTTTGACCACCTATGGCGACCCGGAAAATATCACCCCCGGGCAGGCCCACGGCTACCTGATGATCCTGGATGCCAACGGCACCGTGCTTTTTGATATGCAGTTGCCGGAGCAGGGCACCAACGGCAACGGCAAGGGCGCGCCCGCGGCTCCCACCGTTATGGACGCCAACGGCGACGGCAATTTGGAAATCCTGGTTCAAACCTTTGGGGCCGGATTTTTCATCTACCGCGTGCCGGGCTCCGCCGCCAACCAACTCTTGTGGCCTTCCGCCCGGGGCAACTTCCTCAGAGACGGCCGCCCCGCCCAGGCCGGCGTCGCTGGCAATACTCCGCCTCGTCGAAGCGGCAATGGCAACATTGCGCCCATTCTTAATTTGCTGTTGGATGACTGAAACATAATTCTTCACTCACCCATCTGAACCAGACCGGGGATCAAGGCAAAGTGCTTGTCCCTTGAATAGATTTGATAGCCACGCCAATGAATAGATATTGGTGTCCATTAAGGCTCTTTTCATCTCCAGAGCTCCGGATCAATCTTCCGCTCGTGGTCAATTTTCTGCTGAGTCGTGTTGAATTCATCGTCCTTCCAGCGGCCAAACAGATCATCCAGGTCATCATGTTCCCGAGAGTACTTCAATTCTTTTGCTTAGGCCGAGGCTTTTTTTGATAATCTCGATGGTGAGCTGGTTGACACTCTTGCCTTCTGCTGCGGCGACTGATTTGAGTTTCGCCGCCAGGTCGGCATTGATGCCTCTGAGGGTAATGGCTTTCATCGGACTCCCCTTAAGATTTCGGTTTTTGATACCAGATTGATTGCAAAATATAGCATCTATGCATAGGGCCTTCAAACCTTGGCGCCAACTTCATTCTCGGTATCATTTCCCCCGTAGAGGCATCCCTTGTGTAGGTCCCTAACCCCCGGGTGCCGCGATAAGGACAGACGCAGGGGCACCCCTTGTGGGTGTTCGGATCAGGGCAGGGGTAGGGGCACCCCTCGTGGGTGCCCGAAAAAGGGCAGGCACAAGGCCTGCCCCTACGGTTTTCATGGGAGACATTCCAGGAGTATATTTGATCAATCAAAACCCGGAATTCCATCATCGGTCTCAATGTTGAGGGGCCGCATTACCCGGTCCCGAATACCCACGCTGAGCCCCATCCAGCTGTTCCACTGTTTCACTGTCGCATATGCAGCCGTGCAAATCGGACATTGGGCCGCCCAAATTGAACTGACTCGGTTGGGTTAGATGGAATATGGATGTCTGACATAATTAAATTTTATATTTAATATCAGGCAAATAGCAGCCATCCCAATAATTCTTTCCGGTTTTTCTCCGGTTATATTGCTTTCGGCATACGAATTGCTGATCTTCAAAAGTGTGACGCTTAACGCTCGTTTGGTTCGTGTGAAGTAGATGAGCGTTAAGGCAGCAAATGAAAATGGTTTCATGTTTGAATGGAGGGTTGTGATGAAATAGAGAATCGATGAATACGGTTGTTAGATGAATGTCTGCCCCCTTCTTTCTCTCTTGAGTGTGCCGCCCTCTCCAGCACTCCCTTTTCTCTATCGATCCATAGCCGAAAGCAAAATACCATCCGTTTACCTCAGATCTATGTTGACTTGGATGATCCGGCTTTCAGGGTTTATACGCAACCGACATAGTCTCTGCAAATGAGAAACTTAACGATTGATATCCGCGACCGGCAGATAGGATCTTGGGCACGCAAATTGCCGTGATCTTCACTTTTTAAGGGAGATTCAACCATGAACGGAAATAATTCCGACGATCAACCGATCCGCGTCAATGTTCCTCCGGAACGCCCCACGGGACCCAGCGGCGTCCAGTTTGTGACGGCCGGGGGTGGCGTGACACCCGTTGTCGATGACCTCCGCAACGAGGAAGATCGGCTGAAGGCACTGCAAAGGGGGGAAGGTATCGAGCTGTCGCCGCAGGCCATCGCAAAATTGATCGAGGCGCGCAGTCTTGCCACCACAGCCGTTTTTCGGCAGCTGCGATCGTTCCGCAAGGATTTGGCTGAGAACGGGTTCTTCACCGGAATCCCGGCAACCCTGGCCCCTGCCTTGCGTGGAGAACTTCTTAACCCCGATGGCACCCCGGCTGAACGGATCATCGTCGAGGCCCTGCGCCCGGTGTTCCAGGATAACGAAGGCGTTGGGGATTTCTCCTGGCCCGTCCAGAAAGCTGTGACCGACCCGCGAGGACGGTTTTCCGTCAGACTCCCCTCGATCCGCTTGCCGCAAAACGGTTTGCGGCTGCGGCTGCACGGCCAGAACACGACTCAGACGCTGAATGTACTGCGGATCGACGCCATCGACGGCGATATCGGCCTTACCATCCTGGAGCGCACCCTCGTCCCTTTGCAGCAATCCGTAGTGGGCGAGTTAGTTGACCTTTTTCCGGTCGATAGTGAGGATCTGGGTTCGATGATCTGGTCGGGGCGCCCATGGTCACGGCCGTCAAAGCGACCATCAACGAAGGCCAGGCCGATGAGGCCACGCTGTTGGATGACAGCAACCCTTCGCTACTACCGCCGACGCTTCCTTACCCCGTGGACGCAACAAACGAAATTCTGAGCTGCCGGGACTTGCGGCGGATCGAAAAGATGTACCAGCACGTGGTCTCTAATACCGTTTCCTATTCGAAATCGGTTTGGGAAAGCATGACCGATGAGGAACGGGCGATCCTGCTGGAACGCTTTACCATCGGTGTGCCCGAAGGCGGTCTCGTGGACGCATCCAGCGAAGTGCCGCTACTTTCCGCTGTCGCCAACCGGGTCTTGGGCTTCTACGGCAATTCGATGATCATGCCGTTTCATATTCCCCCTGATCTGTCGGTTGATCTGGAAGTCACAACGGGCGACATTCAGGACGGCCTGCTGCGCTTCCACCGCGAAGATTTCCGTCCGCCCCATCGCACCATTTCGCTGCCCACCCGCGGTCTTCTGGGTGAAGCTGTGCTAGGCCGTTGTAACTCCTGTGAGATGATCGACCATCGCCGTTTCTGGAACTGGCAGGATTCACCCACGCCGCCGCCGGTTGGGGACGCGCCGGTGCTGCCAGCGGACGATACCAGCATCTTCACAGCCCGCGCGCCTTCGGATCTGGCCGCCAACCAGCCCCAAAATGCCCTCACCATTGCCGGTGGGGATATTGGAACGGGGTCGGCTCTCCCCACCTCGCAGCTGGCTGAGGTGCTCAAGGCGGCACCGGATCTGGCCAAGGGCGGCACGGACCTCACCGGGCTCGCAGAGCTGCAGAAACAACTTCAGGCTGAGACGACATCGGTTTCCGCCGGGCGTGACAAGGCCATCGATACGGCCACGGATTTAACCAAAAACCTTGTCGCCCAAGCGACTGAACTGGCGGGCAAGGCGCAGGAACTGGCCGTCAACAAGCAGGCCCAGGATGAAAAGGATGAAAAGGAACAGAGCGGAAAAGATGCCGAAACCCAGAAGAAATTTGGTGAATTCGCCGGGGAAGCGGAGGACATCAGCGCCCTGGTGGGTGCTCAGGATGAAGAGAACCGGGACGGCTTTGCCCGCTCGCTTTTAGGCGGCTTGCCCGGCGGTGCCGATGCTCTGGCCGATCCGGCAAATGTGCTGAATCTGGCCAAGATTTTTGGTGCATTTGAGAAAGTGAAAAACGAGTCAGACGATGATTCCCTCAAGAAGTTCGGCAGCACAGCGGTGGTGGATGTTCTTGGCGGACTCGGTGGCGGATTCAACCTGGAGGAAACGATATGGCCGACGAAAACACAAATCCATCCTCGTCCACGGGCACCATTGAAGGCGATCTGGCCCAGGCGATCATCTCGATCCTTGAGACGACCAATTCTCCCGCCATCCAGAGCGCGCGCGAGGTCATCGCCCACAGGCTGGCGATATCCGGTGATGTTGCACCCTCGCGCATTCCGGCCCCCAAAAACATTACCGAAATCGGCGGCTACCTTAATCTATTGACGGAATACGACGAGGTCGGGCAACGCTCACGGATGATTGCAGCCGCTCTGGGCATTGCCGGGCCCCAGGTGAATCTGCCCCAGCCGGGCGCTTTGCCGCCCCTCTCGTTTGGAAGCCGAACCCAGATACGCCCCGACGGGCCCCAGCAGGCAACCTTTGCGCTGTCGTTCACCATGCGTTCGGACTTTCTGCCGGCATTTGACGGGATGCTCGCAACAGTGGCGGCGCGTGGCGCCGCTGTCCCGGTTTTGTCGTCCATCAGGGTTTTGCCGATCACGACCGCTCCGGCGCCAACGGATGGTGCCGCCCAGCTCGATCTCATCGGCCGACTTCTGACAATAGCTCCCACCGCCGCCCTGCGCGATCCGGCAACTGATCCCCTATCCCTCAGCCGGCCCACCCCAGGCGGTGCTTTTGAGCTACTGGCTCGGGTCTTCGATACCACGGCGCCCGATGCAGCAACAATCGCCGATGACAACTGGACCACCTGGCAGTGCGACCTGACGGAATGCGTCGAAGTCGACACCACGGATGCGCGCTTCGAGCTGACCTCGCTTCTGAACAGTACCGGCTGGCACCAGGCCGCCGCCCCAGCCAATCCGGTAACCGTGAACGATCCCGGAGAGTGGAACGTTTGGCGTAACATCACCGGTCTTGTTCCCGGCGCGACCCGATTTGGCGATGAGCTGCAGCTCCTCTACACCGCCGATCTCATCATCGCCTCACCCGTGTTCGATCAGCTGGACTTGATCTGGAACGGGACCGAGTTCACCGCGCTTTAGGGTATGGCGTTAGAAGGATGTTCCCTCGGAGTTCTGCAATTTTATGCTGTGGATGTGCAACGCGTTTTGTAAGAAGCCCCCTCTGGGATCGATCGGGATAAGATGGCTCCCTCGATTAACTTCCCGGAACCAACTGGATTTCCAGAATTACCAATGATTGCGGTATAATCACTTGTTCGCAATTGCGGGACATATTGGACCGTGTGCCGAGCATAAAAATGTTCACCCCGTCTGAACCTCAAGCGGTAAAACCAGGAGGCTGTCATGATTCAGGATCTGCTCAACAAGGATTTTGTTCTGAAACTGATGGAGACGGCTAAAACCGTCATGGCCGAGGATATAAAAGCCAAGCGCCTTGAAACCGGACGGCGGGAGTTGGAAGACATAGCAGGGCATGCTGAAGCTGTCACCCCGGAGGATCTGGTTGAGGCGCTCTCCCTGATGGAGACGGCCGCCCAGGCGGAAATTAAAACCTCCAGCGGTCAGCCCGGATTCTCGCCGCCCAAGGGAAAAGCCCGTGGCGATCTGGATGATATCGACATCGATGACAGCTCCTATTTTGCCCGGGATGCCGTCATCAGCAATGCTCAGACGGCATTTGAAATGCTGTTTGAAGAACGCTTGCCGTCCTGGATCGTCGAGACCGGCGGCCCAGGGGGGCAGCGCAGCGCAGCGGATGTTGAGGGCCATGAGATTCCCATCAGTACCCGCAAGCTGAAAACCCGCAGTTTGCCCCTGGCCGATTCTCCCGGCCGGCGGGCCGGTGAGCAGTTTTCCATCACCGATGTGAGATGGGTCAACTCTCTGATTGCCATGGGGGTCCGCTGGTTTCGAAAGAAGCATGCGTTTAATCTCGAGCCTGCGCCTCCGCTGGAGATTGGCGAACGCGCGCGCCTGCTGCTGGTGGGGGATTGGGGCACCGGCATTCCGCGAGCCCAAAAGGTTGCCCGGCAAATGCGGCGGGTCCTGGACGAGGGTGATTCCCAGGGCATTCAGCAGCATGTGGTTCACCTTGGAGATGTTTACTATTCCGGCTGGAAGCGCGAATATGAAAAACGCTTTTTGCCCTACTGGCCGGTGCGGCCCGAAGAAGCCGATCGCATCAGCTCCTGGTCTACCAATGCCAATCACGATATGTATGCCGGGGGCTATGGCTACTATGACGTTTTACTCAATGACCCCCGCTTTCAGCGCCAAGCCAACTCTAGCTTTTTTAGCCTTAAAAGCCGGCATTGGACGATCCTCGGCCTGGACACCGCCTGGGATGACCACGACCTGAAAGATCCCCAGGGGGCTTGGGTTCGGGAAATGGCCGACAGCTCCCCTGGAAAAGTGATGCTGCTGAGCCACCATCAGCCATTCAGCGCCTATGAAAACGGTAAGAAGAATGGCGGGCAGAAATTGAGGGAGAAGTTAGCGTCTGTGTTGGACAGTGGAAGTATCCATACCTGGTTTTGGGGTCACGAGCATCGCTGTGTGCTTTACAAACCCCATATGGGGGTTGAATATGGCCGATGTATCGGCCACGGCGGGGTGCCGGTTTACATGTGGCGGGATGACGGGGATGGTTACCAAGCGCCGGCCGAATATGAGTACCGCGGCAGGATCCAGGATGGGTTGGAGTCCTGGGCGCTCTTCGGGTTTGCCGTGTTGGATCTACACGGTCCGCGAATCGAGGTTCGCTACATTGATGAGAACGGAAGGGAACACCAAAAAGAGACCATTGAATAGCCGGGTATCACGGGGTTCACTTTTTCTTGATCCGCAGGTGATCCGGTTTAATGTCGGCGATGATCAGTCTCGTTTTTTCGTCTGGACTTAATTCGATGGACAAGATCAGTTCGTCCTGCATCTCGAGTGCCCAGGTGCATGACTTCGATTGCGGACGGTCCGCCGGGCCCATGCCGACCACCGTGCAGGTGCCGTCGGGACGAAATTCCATCTGCATGCGCCTGGCCGCTCCCCTGCGGCCAGGTTCTTTTCTCTGAACATCCCCGGCAGGCCGAAAGCTCATCTGGCTTGCGCTGTCCGGGCTCTGAACCCAACGGGTGTTGACCAATCTTTTCTTGGCTTCGTTAAGGTCGTCCATTCTGTCTACACCATGGGCTGAAGCGCAGGATAAAAGCAGCATCGCGCAAATCACCTCCCAGGCACCATTGATGCGGGTGCCTCCTGCCTGGTTTTTATTGAATCGAGCGGGGCCTATATCCGCCATAAGTCCTTGCGGGCCTCTTCCAGTGCGGCCTGCATCCGGGCCACCTGGCCGTGGGTAAACATGACCATAGCTTCATCATTGACATAATCCATATAGTTCATGAACATATCGCCTTCGGGTTGGTTTTCACACGAAACGGCCGGGAACTGGGGGGTACCGAAGTTGGGCCCGAACTGATTGGGCGTATCGTCAACGAAATCCGAGTCCGAGCAGTTGGCCACCAGGCTGTTGCCCCAGATGTGAGAGAGGTTCAAATAGTGCCCCACTTCGTGGGTCGTGGTGCGGCCCTTGTCAAAGGGGGCCTGGGCCATGCCCTGGGTGCCAAAGGCGCTGTTTAGAATCACCACGCCGTCTGTATCCTCGGGTCCCCCTGGAAACTGAGCATAGCCCAGCAGCCCGTCATCCAAGCTGCAGACCCAGATATTGAGGTAGCGTTGGGTGTCCCAGGCGTCCGTTCCGCCGCTGGCGCTGAACTTCACGGGATCCTGGTCGTGGCTGAAGCTGTTGCGGGTGGTTTGTTGGCGGGTAATTCCATGGGTCGGGTTCCCCATGGGATCCGTATCGGCCAAAGAGAATTTGAGATTGGGGTTGCCCAGCAGATCTTTAAAGGGCTCGGGGATGTTGCTGAGATCACCATTTTTTATCGAAAAGTCCGCATTGAGAACATCCATCTGGCTCATGATCTGGTCGTCGGAGATGTTCTCGTTATCCGTGTTGAATACCACGTGGACCACGACTTGGATCCGCTTGGGAGCTGCACGCGCAGCTCGCCGGGCAGCACCGGATAGAATATAGGTATTTGTCAGCTGGTGCAATCGCGACTGGTTGTTGCGGAATTGAGGATAGCGGTCCAGCAATCCCATGTGGGCCTGCATGGACGCACAGGATCGTGTCAATTTTCCTCGTTTTTTAGGTGTTTTGGCCATGGCGGTTGCTCCTCTATTTTACATGTAGTGTCTGAACGCAAACCTTACTCTCCCTCCCCCTCGACGGGGGAGGACCGGGGTGGGGGTGAGTGATGTCAAGATGTTATCCCCCGTCCCCATCTTCTTTCGCCAAGGGGGGATAGCTAGGGAACAACCCTGGCATCGATTACGGATACTACCGCTTCCTTTAAGGGTGTTTCCGGGCTGACCGGTTCCAGGCGCACTTCGATCTCAATGGTCTGTTTGCCTGCCCATCCACCGGCCTTGACTCTTTTGGGCGCCCTGACCATCAGGGTGATGGGCTGCTCGGTTACTTGGGGAGCGAAAGCTGTATAGCTGCCCAAGTACTCCTCGGCGCTCTCAAGACCGGCATCGCCAGTTAGGCCCACCGCAAATACCTGAATGACGTATCGTTGGGATGTACCGATGGGTTCGGGACGAAGGGTCAATGCAATACGCGCCGTACCATGGCTGCGCGCCGTGTTCTGAAAATCCACGAAAACCCGGGCCGGGCGATTTGCCGTGGCGATTTCCGGCCTGCATTCGGAAGCACCATCGGTGTTGAGATGGCTTCCGGGCCCGATTTGATCCGTTGACATCTTTTGGGTGACGCTGTGAGGTCTCCCGCACGCGGCGCTGCTGCTGAGAAACAGGATGCCGCTACTGACGGCAATGAGGACCCTGCCGATGCGTTTCATGGGTATTGCTTGACCTGTTCGTTTCAGTTTGATTCGGGGCTGCTTCAGGCGTTGCCGATGAAACCCATGGCTACACTTTCAACACTTCCACGGCGGAGACCTTGAACTTCGCGCCCTTGGGCCCTTCGTCGGTGATGGTCAGCGGCATGAGCTGCACGTTGAGGCCCTGGGGATCGAGACGGCCCTGGGCGGCAAGATCCCGCAAGGGGCTGGTGACATCGATGGCGAACCGGCCGCCGTTTTTCATATCCTTCATGGGCTGACCGAAAAAGGCGAATGCGCCGGCATAGTGGGGATCGCTGCTGGGCGTCAGGGGGCTCAGGTAGGGGCAATTCACGAAGACATTCACCACGATCCGCTCGTCGCCGGCTTTGGGATAGGAGACCCCTTCCAGCAGGGCCAGAATCCGGCTCGGTTCCATGGCGTTGCGCGGCCGGGTGAGCATCTTGGTGGCCCTGAACACCCGCTTGCCGAACAGCGCTTGGGACAACTCGGGTGTGGCCACGCGCAACTCCGTTGCCTCATCCACCGTGGAACTCTCCTCGTTTTCCACGGTCCCCAGGGAGACGATCTGGTCGCCTGCATCCATGTCCGGCAGGGCGGTTTTGGGCAGGTCGAGGCGGTTGAGCAAGGGCGAGATGGGTGCGGTGATGGAGTCATAGGTAAATCCCATAGCTAAATGGTCATGGGATTGGTCGGCACCGGCATCCACCGGCTCTCCTGCGGCATCGACGAATTGTCCCGCGTATTGCATGGGATCGGAGGGGGTCATGTTTCCGGCGGCCTGCCACTCGGCCCAGATGCGGTCCACATTACAGTGATGGAGCCAGAACAGCGGGTCGAGGGGCGAGAGGCCGCTTGCCATGTGGCCGTTGGGATTGCCGGTGATGACATGGCCGATATTGTGGGGGGAGCCTTCCAGGCTGTTGAAGAATTGGTTGAAGTCTGAAAGGCGCATGATCCCTTCGATTTCGGCGCTCTCAAACACCCTTGAAAAACGGGGGTCGGTTCCCAGCCCGAAGGTAGGGCTCAGCATGCGGCTGCCGATGGTGGCAATGGGATCAGGTCCCCAGTTGGTGCGCGATTGGGCAGGGGGCTGGTAATCCGAAGGATCGTTGGTGAACGCGACGTTCAGGGGGTTGCTGCCAAAAAAGGGCAAGGGTACCGTACCGTTGTTGTTGGACCAGTTCCAGTAGGGCAGCGCAAAATTGGAGTCGCCGATCATCTCGCCGCAAATGGTTTCAAAATAGGTAATGTAAAAGCGGTGCCACTGAAGAAAATCGGGCATGCCGTGGGGGCAGTGGTCGGCATGGATGATCGCCTGGTTGCGCCAACTGCGCGGGTCGGATTCCGGCAGGTCGTGCATCATCTGGATGGCGCCGGCGTATTTGGCGAAAAACGGGTCGTCATCGGCCATGCGCGTCAGATCGCGCCGTACGCGAGCCGTCTGGGCAAGAAGGGATTTGGGCTTGCTCAGAAGATACGGCGCCACCAGGGTTGCGCTGATGGTTTTCAAGGCTTGGCGTCGGGTAATCATGGGGTTCTATCCTTTCCTATCGCGAAGGTGAGGGGTATCCGGCCGGCCGGCAGAAAACCAGCGGGGCTGGAGACCCCCATCTCGGTGCCCAGCCTGTCATGACCGTCTGGTTCAGGCGGGTAGATCTGCTGAACGAATACCCCCTCAAACCAAGGAGGTTTTTTTCATCAGGCGCCCGGCGGATCTGCCACTTTCTCCATGGTGTTGATACTGACATGGGGCCAGCGGATCAGGCCGGGTGCGCCGTCAAAACGGGGGAAGAAGTCCAGCATCACCATTTGGGTGTACTGCAGGCGCAACTTGGGATTCCCCGAAGCGTCGGTTTCATCCAATTCCTGGATCCAAAAAACCGATTTCATATCCGCGGCATTGGCTTGCTTGACAATGAAGGGAATGTTCACCACGCCCCCGCTCTCCACGGCCGTGTCCACTTCGAGCTTGGTGGCCTTGGTGATGGTCACCGCGGCGTTGGCATCGTTGAGCAGTTTGTTGGGGTCCGTGGGGTCAAACAGGCCCTGGAACAAATTATCGTGAAAATGCTTGTAGGGGCTTAGGTAAGGGTTGTTCAGGTCCTGGGGTACGCCAATGGGCAGGCCGTTGGAATTGGGAATCCGCGGCGCGCCGCTGATCTCTTCGCTGGTGCCCAGGGCCAGAACCGAATCACCGTGGGGAATGGTGGCCAGGCGCGCAATATCCAGGTTGTTGGTGGTTTCGTTGGTCATGTGCAGCCACAGCCCCGGCTCGTGGTGAATGGCCAGATCCGGACCCCCGGCCTTGCCGCTGTTGGGAAAGTCATCGGCTGCGATCTGTTTGATGGTTTGCTCATAATCGAGGGTGACCAAGAACTGGTCGCTGTCGCTGGTGCTGCCGTTGCGGCGAATACCGCGGTTGGGCACGCCTTTGTCCACCAGGGTGAACTTGAGCTCTTCGTTGTACTGATTGACCAGCAGCCGGTAGTTGAGGCGGCTGTCGGGCTCCGTGGCAAAGGGCAGGGCGATCATGTTCCATCCCCGGCCGGGCAGGTTGGGGAGGTTTTTCCAGGTTCCCGGCAGCTGTTTCAAAGGTCCCAGGTCCTCATCACCCGGTTTTGCTGGGGCGATATAACGGCCTTGATTCCGTATTCTTTTAACTTGCTCGGCGCTCAGCATAATGGCTCTCCTTTCTTGGTGGTGTTAGTCCCAGTGGGGACAGTGAAGACCTAAAACAAAGCTCAAGGGCCTGAACTTCCTTGGGGCGGCTGGTCTTCGGCCGTCGTAGAGCCGGGTGGGCGATCGCGAGGGCTCTGGTTGACGTCCATTGACGGTCACCTGTACCGACAGCTGTTGGTTGTGCGTCTATCCAATCCCTGAGGCGAGAACGACTCCAACTTGGCAAGCTAACGGGCAGGCGGTCGAAGGGGAGATGGGATTCAGCAAGCAAAGTCGCAATTAGCGTGCCGGGCTGGTAAAAGGATGGCCGGGGGGATGGAGACCTGTGGGGCCCAAAAGGTAGCATTTTGAAAATATTGGTCAAACCGGTCCATTGCTACTGCCGTCTTCAACCCCACGATTCGGTCCCCGATCCGGGTTGGGCGCGGGGATGATGCAATTTCCAGCGTGCCGGGGGACAATGGGACACTGGGACAAGATCCAGAATCCATCACGGTGTTTTCGGGACGGATGGAGCGGGAGGCTCAGGAGGGGCGGCGTTCTGGCTGGACGGCTCTTGGGGAACGGGCAAAGGCGGCGTTTCGGTCAGGGGCTCGGCAGTTTCAGCTCCGCCACCGGCGTGGGGTTTCGGTGTGGCATGCGGTGGCCTGGGGAAGCGCCGCTTCTGGCGCCCGAACTTATCGCGCAGTTTCTTTTCCAGTTCTGCCGCCGCTTCCTCCAGGGAGGTGGACATTACCACCGCGTCATCGTGGGCCATGATGACCCGTTTGAGTTGGGGGATTCTGAGCTGCCCCTCTTGCTGAAGGTAAACCGGTTGAATGTAAAGGATGAGGCCGTTGGTGGGCTCAATGATCATTTTCCCGCGCAGGACTTCCGAACCTTCCTGATCCCAAAGGGTAAACTGCTCTGAAACCACCGTGTCCTGGTTGATGGTGGCGTTGATCTGGGATGGACCGTACACCTGCTGGTCTCTAGGAAAGCTGTAGGTAAAGATGCGGCCGTAATTTTCGCCGTCACAGCCGGCAATCACCAGGGATCGCAGGTTCTCCCGGCCGAAAGGGGCCATGGGCATGATCAGCAGAAACTCCTCCTTGCCCGGTTCGATGAGATCCAGGGTCAGGTAATAGGGTTTCATGGGAACCAGTTCACGATCCCGGGTGAACTTGGAAAACTCCCAGATGTCCTCCTGGCGGTAGAACCGATTGGCATCGACCTGGTGGTATTTGGTGTAGAGGGTCATCTGGGCCACAAACATATCTTTGGGGTAACGCACATGGGGTTTCAGCCCGGCCGGCATGTCAGCCATATCTTTGAATAGTGTGGGATACATCCGGCGGTAGGCCTGGATGATGGGATCAGCGGGATCGCTGATAAAGTATTGGACACGGCCGTTAAAGGCATCCACAACAATCTTCAGGGAGTTGCGGATGTAGTTGAACTGGTTGTCATAGGCCGGTGCCAGAGGATAGCGGGTCGAGGTGGTATAGGCATCCTGGATCCAGAATAGCCCCTTGGGCGTGACCACAATGTAGGGGTCCTGGTCGAGGCGAAAAAAGGGCGTGATCTGCTCTATCCGCTCTAAAATGTTACGGCGGAACAGGATGCGGCTCTCGTTGCTGGTCTTGGTGGTAAAAAATAGATTACGATCCTTGAAGTAAATGCTGAAGAGCAGTTTGCGCCATAGGGAGTGGCAGCGCACCCCGCCCTGGCCGCGATAATGGACAATTTTCTCCTCATCGCCGGCGGGTGTTCCGATCTCTCCGACTTCGTTGGGTACCAAAAGATAAGGCTTATCCTCCAGCCCGTAGTAGATTTCGGGTTGCGCCAGGGTCAGGCCATAGTCCGACTGGGGAGGAATATTTTTTACGAACCAGGTGAGGGGATCGTCGCCGGCCTGGGCCGCCGGTATCATCACCACGCCGTTGCCGTGAGTATACTGGAGGTGCAGGTTCACCCAGTTTTGGGCCGACTCCGGCATTTTGGCAAGGTTGATTTCACGGGCACCCAGATAGACCTGGCGATAATTGCCTTCCACCTTGTAGCGGTCCACGTCGATACTGGGAAAGGTGTAATAGGTCCGTATGCCTTGTAGTTCCCGGAAAACATCATCCAGCATCTCCCGGTCCCACACAGGAATGTTTTGCAAACGGCGGATCAGATCAGGATCGCTGGAATCAAAAACGGGCGTTGTCAGGGTTTCGTATTCACGGGTCGCCACCTGGTCGAGCTTATAGGCCGCTAGCGTCGAGTCGATGTTGGCCTGAATATAAGGCCGTTCCCGGACGGCCTGGTTGGGCTCTACAAAATATTTCTCCACCTGATCCTTGAAAAAAGTGTTGTCGCGGGCGAGGGCGCTGAGCCCGAAAAGAATGAAGAGGATCGCTGGGTATTTAAACCCCCGCCGGCGATGGATGCAGAGGATTACCCCCAGGGCGGTGGCCATAAGGAAAAAGATGGAGAGCCAAATAAAGGGAAGGATGACCCGCATCTCCACGAAACCGGGGCCGAAGAAAATGGGCTGATGTGCGTTTTCGTAGAGCAACTGGTAGCGCTCAAGCATGAAACCCCACGCTAAGAGCAGAAAAACGATAAACACCAGGGCGCTCAGGTGGACCTTGGCTCCGCGGCTCAACTGCTGCTCATTGCGCGCCAGAAGCCGGTGCTCGTACCAATAGAGGAAAGCGACTCCTAAAAAGAGTATGCCAAAAACCGCCAGCAGCTCTTTTTGGACGAGGTTGTAAACCGGCAATGACAGTAGGTAGTAGCTGATGTCCCGGCCGAAAAGAGGATCCTGAACGCCCGCGCTGCCGCCGAAAAAGTAGAGCAGCGAGGTCTCCCAGTTGCGGTAAAGGGGAAGGGCGATGGGAATGGCCAGCAGAAGTGAAAGGGGCAGGTAGAGCTTCATCAGGGCGGTGCGCAACAGTTTGAGCAAATCCCGGTCTTTCGCCTTTTGGCCGTTGGCGCCCACATAGCGCGAGGCCAACCAGAAATTGATGAAAAACAATCCGAAAAAAACCAGAAAGGCCGCCAGAAAAACGGCATAGCGGTACACCAGGCGCATGAAGTAATAGAGACCCAGCCCCATGGATTTGAACCACCAGAAATCGACCACCATATCCAGGAAAACGATTTTCAGCAGCAGCACGGCAATCAACAGGGTCGCCAGAATACCAAAGGGGATTACTATTTTTTTCTTCCAATTTTTCATGTTGCCGTCATCCTCTCTGGAATAAAAATTCCCGGGAAAGTGAATTTCCTATCGCAAGGCTCTCCCGGGAAAAGGCCGCTCGGTTTGTTCCGTGCCCTTCATGTGGTTGTGGCCAGCCGCAATCCGCAGGCTTTCGCCCGCGTATTTCAGCTCAGTACTCAAGGGCCACTAACCCGCCGTGTTAACGGGTAATCTTAGTATTTGCCAAAAGAATGTCAACATTTTAGATGGGGTACCTGAACCGGGCCATGGGCCGCCTCCTGGGGGCCAGGCGGTTCAAATTACCGGCCGTTTATGTTATAAGCCTTGGCTAATATGTGCGGTATGCACCGCGGTTAACCCTCGGCGGAGGTGGAAGGGCGATGCTGCGCTGATCTTCAGGCCCGATTGGTCTTTGGTCGCCTGGATGGATAAACCCTCGGCTATTCTTGTTTTAGCTCCTTTTATGAAGCAGACTCAGTCTCATTCAGCGCCTCTGCGTGGCCCTCAGGAACCAGCTTGTATTGTGTGTGGGGTGGGAAACCCCGAAAGTTGCCTGGAGTTGGACCAAATGGGAACCCGCAGCCTTGAGGCGGATCACCGGGACAATTGTCCGGTTTGCGGCGGGGACTATGCCCTCGTGGTTTGGGCACAGGGCTTTAAAATGTGTGAGCTTTGTTACGAAAACCTCGATCAGGCGCTTCGCATCCTGAGACATAAGCACAAGCAACGATTAGAGCGCATTTTGCTGGAATTGGATCGTTGAACCGTGAACATATCCCAATCTGATACAAAGAACCCTCATCGCCTGCCCTTTTCATTCACGGCGAACATAGCGGCGATGCCACCCCTCGGAAGGGGATAAGGATCACTTTATGAACGAGACATCCGATAAGTTGATTAAATTTCCCGAGCGGGTCAACCGGATTCTGGCGGAGTACGGCCGTCAATACGATTCGATCAACCGTACCGCGTACCTCTGGAACTCCAACGCTTTTGCCCATGGCGCGGACGGGTCCCCGGACGGCGAAGGGCGGGAGCAACGCTTTCTCGACGAGGTTCACTCCAGCAATTTTGACGCCACCTATCTCCAGCAGGTGGTGGAAGAGATCAAGCGCATCGAAGAGGGACTGAAAAGCCTGATCGCGGCCCGCACGCGCAAAATCGTCGAGGAGAGCGTGCCGGTGGAGAAACAGCGGCCGGTTTCATATGGTCTTTTGGGGAAGCTTCTAGTGCGGCTGGGCTGGCTGAGACAGAAAATGGAGACCTACACCGATTACGAGGTGGTCAAAAAAGAGGTCCCCCGAGAACCCAGCGATGTGGCCATCGCCGAGTTTCGGGGGATGATTGACCGCTATATCGAAAGCCTCATCAGCCTCAACAACGGCCTGCGGGAGACCGTCTCGGAGGTGAGCGCCATCGTTGGAAACTTGACCCAGGTCAGCGACGCCTATACCGACCAGATTCATCGCGACCGCAAGGCGTACTTTGACCAGATCCGCCATAGTCGCGATCTGGAAGATCAGCTAACCGAGATTGCCGGTATGCACGAGTCCCTGAGTCCCTTGAGCGAGCGCTTTCCCGAGGTTGAAAAAGCGCGGGATCACCTCGAGATGGCCCTGGGGGACAGCCAGGGTATGGAGTTTAAGCTCAAAACCAGCGTGGACATGAGCGTGACCTACCAGTCGGCCCTGAAAAGCTACCGTCGTCTGATCAACGACTTTAAAGAGCGGGGGGATATCCACGTCAACATGGTGGAAAGATTCGCCCAGGGCGCCAGCCACATGAAGATTGCGGTGGACAACGTCTCCCAGATCTGCTCGGGAGTCGCCAAGGTGACCCAGTCCATGATCATGATTGTGGAAAGTATCGAGGGCGGCAACAAGGTTTTGGGGCGCTATGCAGCCCTCATCGGCGACAGCGCGGCCCCCACCCCCCAGTGGGACATGGAGTACAGCGAGTTAAAGGCGGCCGAGGCGGTTTACGAGCAGAACAGCGCCGACCGGCTGCAGCAGCTTGAGCGCAACCGCCGGGAAATCGAAAGCCTGATTGCCGACAAGGCGCTGCTTAAACAGGGCTGAGATGCTCCGGGGGCTGATCGGCAACCCCCTGACCCTCGGCCGGAAATCCATTCCCTTCCCATCCACTCATCCGCATGGTGAAAACATAGGTTCGCCCCATGGCGGCTTCCCCCAGCCCAGCGTTGCCGGCTAAACCGATTCGGACCGGGTGCCGACCACGTTCCCTTTGCCATCCACTTTGAGCAGGCTCACCTGGGTGGATCGTTTGCTGTCGGGATCCTTGTCCACTTCCACGCTGTAGGCGTTGTCCTTGCACCAGGAACCGATGTTGGCGTAAATGCGGTCCTCCACCAGAAAGAAATCCTTGTCGAGTATGGCGTTGTGGGTGTGGCCGAAAATCACCACATTGTAGTCATAGCGCTGGCAGAGGCGGTCGGCATGGGCATTGAGGTAGCGCCGATTGTAGAGGTCGTCCAGAAGTTTGTCGATGGTATAGCGGTCACCCAGGGGGGCGAAGCGCTCCTTGAGCTCGGCGATGGTGACGCGCTTTTTATTGGGCATGCGAACCACACTGTCGTCTTTGAGGCCGGCGCGTTCGGACAGGCCTTCGATGATGGTGCTGAAAATATTCTGGGGCGTCAGAGCGGCCTCCAGCAGGTCGTCGATGTAGCCGGGCAAATCCAGCAGCCCGTAACCGTTCTCCCCAATGGTGGTGACGATGCGGCTGATAAAATAGCGTTTGGTTTTCTCCATGGAGCACCTCCTTTTCCTTGGATTTGGCAGCCAAAGGGTTCCTCATGTCGCCTTGGCTGTTGGGCGATGGTCGCCCTCGGGGTTTAGATTTCAGCCGTCCGTTCCAGGTGGTTCAGCATCAAGGGGAAGATGTCGCGAACTGCGTTTTTGCCGAAAATGCAGTCGATATGCCCGTAGTGGGGGATCACGTGGCGCTGGTAGAGATCGCCGTTGCGTTCCCGCAGCAGATCGAAGGTGATGGCCGTGCTTTGGGGGTGATAGCAGGCGTTCTGAGCGCCATGGATAAAGGTGATGGGGATGGCCAGCCGTTCCAGATGAGGCATATAGACATCCTGGCCCTGGGCGTTGACGATCTGTCCCCGGCGGACCATCAGGGCCAGGTGTTCCAGGGCCTGGACGGCGGCCACGCCGAACATTTCATGAAGGGCCTCATGGGTGGCCCAGTTGAGCTGGTCGTGCTCGTAGAGGGTGCCGTAGAGAAAGGTGATCCGGCGGCACACCGCGCTGCGGCAGCGCTCTTCAAACTCCATGGGGTGCAGCAGCAGGGTGGCGTCAAAGAGGCGGTCCATCCAATCAGCATGGCTGTCCACATAGGCGGTCAGGGAGTCGATTCCCAGCAGCTTGAGGACGGTGGGCAGGTGTAGGCCGGTCTTTATTCGGGTCAGCAGGGGGGCCTGGACATGGGTGGCGATTTGGGAGCAGACCGCCGAACGCACCCCTTGCAGTCCGGCCAGCATGGCCATGAAAAAGGTAGTGGCCCCAAAACAGTGCACCACCATCTGGATGTTGGGCGCCCCGGTTAACTCGCGTACCTTTTCCACGGCCGCCGGATAGTCCCGGGTGGCGATGTCGTCGGCGGTGTAGGGGGTTTCCGAGGCAGGCAGCTGGATGCTGGAGCGGTAGTCCAGGAGCCAGACATCGTAGCCGTTGAGGTAAAGGTACTCCAGGAGGTTGGTGTCGATGGTGTCGATGCTGAAGATGCGGCTGGATACGCCCAGCCCGTGGGACAGCATCACCGGGCCCTTGGTTCCGCCCCGGTAGCGGGTGAGCCGCAAGTTTACCCCGTCCTGGGTGGCAACGGGGTGGACTTCCGGTGTCCCGACCCGCAGGGTTCGCGTTTTGCGGGGCGGCGCCTGGGGATCGAATACGGTGGCGCGGGCAAAAATTCCCCCGTAGACATCGAACAGGGTCCCGCCGAAAAAGGCCCCGAAGCGGGCCAGGTAGCGCAGCCGCTCCTCCGGGGTCTCCGTGTTGAAAACCTCCATGGTGGTGAGCTGGCGCAGGAAATCGTCAGGGGAGATGCGCAGGATGCCTTTGCCGATCTCCCTGGCGCCGCTCTCCGCAAGGGCCGAAAGGGAGATGTAGAGGGTGGTGGTGTCGGACCACAGGTCGATCCCCGGGTCCTGCTTGACCACCTTGAAGCCCTCGAAGCGATAGCGCTCTCCGCCGGTCGCGCTGAGGGTCATGCGATATTGCATGCGCCGCCCCTCGGGGCGTTCGGGGTCCGCGGCAAAAAGCTGAAATTCGCCCTCACTAACGCTTAGGGGGTCCTCGGAGAGGGCCGGCGCGCGGACGGTTCCGGTCATCCGGGCGCGGTGCTGAAGATCGGCCAACATTTGATCTACATCGTGGGAGACGATGGTGAGGATAAATTCAAAGGGGGAGTCGTCCAACTTGCCCTGACGTTCCGCGGCGCTAAAATCCGCAACGTCGCCTTGGGCAAAATGGCCCGCCATGCGTTCGGTGAATCGGATCCCCGGCTTTAAATCGGAGGTTGCCGCGGCCGGTAGGTCGGATCCGGCGGCATCGTAATCTACATTCCAGCCCTGACCCTCGGCGATGAGGGCGCTGTTGCGCTCGGCCAGGGCGGCAATGGTCAGAAAAGGGTTGACGCCCAGGGAGCGGGGAATGATGGCGCCATCCAGCACATAGAGTCCCGGATGGAGCGCCGGCCCGTCGGAACCGGAAAACACCTGTCCCATATGATTGACCACGCCGTTCCGCCCATTTTCGGCCATCACACAGCCCCCCAGGGGATGGACCGTGATGAGCTGGTGCTGCAGCAACTGGTGCCACATAGGGTTGGGCAGGTAAGTGCCCCCCAGGGGGCGGGTCGCCTCAAACAGGGCCTGGTTGATGCGTTCAAATACCGCTTGGCTGCCCACCTGGGGCCACTCGACCCGCAGGTGGTCATGTTCCAGCAACAACCGTCCGGCGCCGTCGTCATGGGCCATGACCAGAAAGGTCTGGGTCTGGGCCGTGGCGCCGTGATAGGCCCCGCGCAGGAGGCTTTCCATCTCCCGGGCGCTTTCCCGCAGGGCGTCCGGAATGTCCAGATCGGTATCGCGGCCCATGGTTTTGGCGGTCAGGCTGAATATCAGGGGCAGCAGATTGGCCAGGGCCCCGGGCAGGGCGCCCTCCTCGGTGACATAACCTTCAAGCCCGTTCTCCAGCCGACGGCAATCGATAATGCCGGTGATGGTAGGCCCCACCGGCTTGGAATCTTGAGGGCGCTGGGTGCCCCAGCCGATGCCGTTGACCGACTGATCGCAGTTGTAGGCAAAACCCAGAACATCGCCGTTGCCGCTAAAGCGCCGGCCTACCTGATCCGACAGAGTCAAACCCGCCTCCCGCGAGCGCAGCAGAATCTCCGTGGAGCCCAGGCTGCCGGCTCCCAGCACCACGTGGTCGGCGGTGACAAACTGGGTGGGGCCGTCAAAGGTTTCCCGGCCCACCTCCAGGTGCTGGAAGTGCACCGCCCAGCGGCCGTTGTCGCGGGCCACCCGGCGCACGGCAACAGCGGTGAAGATCCGGGCACCGTGGCGGGCGGCATCGGGCAAATAATTCATCAGCACTGTGTTTTTAGAGGAGACATTGCAGCCCGAGATGCAGTCGCCGCAGTGGGTGCAGGCCTTCTGGGGAACATCGGCCGGGCTCTTTCCATCGGCAAAGGTCACCGCCAGCGGCGGGCGATAGAGGCGGCAGGCTGGGGGGCTGGCCGTTGCCGATCGCTTCAAGGCCTCATATTTATTCAATGGAGGGCCCTGGTCGGGAAAGGGTTGCACCGCGAGCATGGTTTCCGCGCGGCTGAAGCCCTCATTCAGACCGAAGGTGTCCTCCCGCAAGGCTTGGGGCCACTGCTGTTCGTTGAACACCCAGGGTTCGGGGCGCAAGGCGACATTGGCATTGACTAGGGAGGTGCCTCCCAGTCCGCAGCCCACAAACACATTGATATCCGGATTGACCCGAAAGTCGTAAAGCCCATGGCGCAACCCCAGATGTTTGCCGGGCAGATCGATCTGCATCTCGCGCAGGGCTTCCCCTTCGGTGTCCGGGTACTCCCCGGGAATGAACTCCTTGCCCCGTTCCAGCAGGCACACCTCCTGTCCGGCCCGGGCCAGGCGCGAGGCGGCAATGGCGCCGCCGTAGCCGGAACCTACCACCACCACGCTGTAATGGGATTTCATGCTTTCGAGAGGGGAAGATATGCGTCCCATGGCGTCCTCCTAATTTTTAGGCCTTACGTTTTAGAAACATTGGATTGCTGAAAACGCAAGAATGGTACCCATGGGGTTCCAACTTCCTGGTTTGGGTCTAAAAATTAATATTAAATAAAAAATCAGATGGTTATGAATCCAAGACCTCTAATAAGAAGATCTCCAAGTGGGGCCTTGGGGCGGAAAGATCGGACAGTGACACACAGAGACACCTACCCGGCAGGGTTGATTTACCGATTGTGGAGATCCGCAGAGCGATCTTATTATTGCACGAATCCTGAGCTCTGTTTCTGAAAAAAGCGGTATAAGGTCGATCTAGAGACGCCTAACAGCTGAGCGGCTTTGAGCTTGTTGCCCTGGCTCTGCTGCAATGCTTCGCTGACTTCCCGGGCGTTCAGAACCCGGCGTTTGCGGACCGCTGAGGCAAAATGGCGGTCTTCGAGCAGGTTGAGGGGCAGGTGCCGGGGTTCGATGGTGGTATCCGGGCAGTTGATCAATGCGAATTGAAGCACGTTTTGCAGTTCGCGCACGTTTCCCGGCCAGCCGAAATGGATCAGTATGGAGAGGGTCGCGGGTGACAGTTTTACCCGCTCTTTGATGGCTTCCGCGGCGTATTCCCGCAAGAAATGCGCGCATAGCCGGGGGATGTCGGATTGCCGGGTGCGCAGGGGCGGTGTGGTGAGGGGCATCACACAGAGACGGTAGTAAAGGTCCCGTCGAAACCGGCCCGCTTCCACCTCCCGGGCCAGGTTTTTATTGGTGGCGGAAACGATGCGCACATCGCTTTGCAGGGTTTTTTCGCCACCCACCCGCTCGAAGGTCCCCTCCTGGAGCACCCGCAGGAGTTTGATCTGTACCGCCGGGGAGAGTTCGGCCACCTCATCCAAAAAGAGCGTGCCGCCGCGAGCCAGTTCAAAGCGTCCCTTTTTTTCCCGCATTGCCCCGGTAAAGGCCCCCTTTTCATGGCCGAACAGCTCCGATTCGACAAGCCCGTCGGGTAGGGCGCCGCTGTTGAAGGGGATAAAGGGTGCGCTGCGCCGGTGGCTCTCTTTATGAATCGCCTGGGCCACCAGCTCTTTGCCGGTGCCGCTTTCGCCTTGGATCAGCACGCTGGCATCGGTGGCCGCCACCTTGCGGATGGAATCAAAGAGCGCGCGCATTTGGGGGGTGCGGCCGATGATTCCTCTGAAGCCGGAGGCAGGGCTTTGGTCGGGCACGGGTTTCAGCGGGGAGATATCCCAGATCAGCATCAGCGCATAGCGCTGCGCTTCATAGTCGAAAGGGACGATATTCAGGTCCAGGGTGATGGTTTTGAGACATTGATCCACCAGAAGCTCCATGGTCACCTGATCGCGGATGGTTTTCTCCTTGGCCACCGCGGTTCGGACCAGGATGCGCATTTCGCACTCCTGGCACTCTCCCCGGGCCACACAGCCCGCCGAGGCATCCATTGCGTAAATACACCCCAGATGCTGTCCGGCGCCCTGGCCCTGGATTTGCGCTTTGGGCCCCAGGATTTTATCCATCTGCCCATTGGTGGCCACCACCTGGGCCTGGCCGTCGAGGATCAGCATACCGCAGGGCAGGTGCTCCACCAGGGTGCGCGCAAATCCGACCTTGTCTATCATTCGGTAAATCGAGTTCAAGGGCTTCTTCCGTGATATCGGTGGTGTCAACGGGGAGGAGGAAATCTTAAACACCCGCGGGTTGTTCATTCTCGGCTTGAGATTTCGCGGCGGACGGTTTCAGCAGGGCAAAGAATGAGGAATTCAGCGGAATAGATGGTATACCTCAGAGGGGCCGCCGTCAAGACCCGGGAGCGGCGGGATATCCGCCGCGATGATGGATTACTCTAATCCAATAGGAACAGCTTATTTTTCCAAGGCCGTACAGCCCGAGCGTGCGGCCTCGATCACCTTGTCATGGCCGACCGCGGCCAGAAAGTCGTCGATCATCTGGATGGTGCCGGCGATCTGTACAATGATCACCTCGGGGTCCTTGCGGTCGAGAACCTTGAACCTAAACTCGCTACGGAGCTTTTCCAGCTGCGTGTCCGAGGCTTCGAATTTCACCACCGCCACCTCCCGCCAGAAACTCTGGGTGGTGTCCAGCTCCCGGGCCGAGATTACTTCGGTGAGTTTTTCCATTTGCAGCAGCACTTTCCGGATTTTGTCATCACGATCCTCCCGCAGGGTGAGGGTAATCCGGCTGATGTCCGGGCGTTTGGTTTCGCAGGCGGTGATGGTGTCCACATTGTACATCTTGCGGCGGATCAGCATGGAGATCTTGTTGAGCACGCCGGGCCGGTTGAGCACAAAGGCCAGGATGGCCCTTCGCCGCATGGGTTTCTTCTGGGTCATGGGATCCTCCGTCAGCTCGGTCGATTGCTGGGCGTGCGGGTGACAATCATGTCGGCAATGCCGCCGCCGGCCGGCACCATGGGCAGAACGATTTCGCTGGGATCGCACAAGAACTCAAGCAGATAGGCGCCGCTGTATTCCGCGGCTTCCCGCAGGGCCTCATCGATATCTTCCACATCCCTCACCTGCCGGTAGGCGATGCCGTAGGCCCCGGCAATGGCTCCGAAATCGGGGTTTTTCATGGGAGTGCCGGCATAGCGCCCGTCGTAAAACAGGGTTTGCCACTGCCGAACCATGCCCAGATAGCCGTTGTTCATCAGCACGATTTTGATGTCGATGTTGTGTTCCATGATGGTGCCCAATTCCTGGATATTCATCTGGAAACCGCCGTCTCCGGCCACGGCCCACACCTGTTCGTCGGGCCGCACCAGCTTCACGCCCGCGGCCATGGGCAGGGCGCAGCCCATGGTGCCGGCCCCTCCCGATGTGAACCAGCTGTTGGTGGTTTGAAAGTTGTAGAAGCGGGCCATGATCATCTGGTGCTGGCCCACATCGGCGACGATGATGTCGTTACCCGCGGTCACGGCGCTCAGGCGGCTGGCGATGGTTTTCATCAGCAGCTGGCCTTCGCTGCCGATGCCGCCGTCGATTTCGGCTTGAATTTCATCGGCGATCTCAGTCCGGTAGGTCGCGATCCGCTCAAACCAGCGCCGCCGGGGTTTGCTGACCAGCTCCGGGTCCTTGAGCAGCACGGTGAGGGCCTCGCGGCAGTCGGCATTGATGGATACCGTGGTTTTCACGTTCTTGTCGATCTCCGAGGGATCCACCTCCACGTGGATCACCTTGGCTTCGATGCCGAAGGTTTCCAGGTTTCCGGTGACCCGGTCGTCAAAGCGCATCCCCAGGGAGATGATCAGATCGGCATGCAGCAGGGCGCGGTTGGCTTCCACGGTGCCGTGCATGCCCACCATGCCCAAACTCAGGGGATGGTCCACGGCAAAAGCGGAAAGCCCGTGGAGAGTGAAGGCCACCGGGAGGTTGGCTTTTTCCGCCAAAAGTTTCAGTTTTCGTCCCGCTCTGCTGGTGATCACCCCATGGCCGCAAAGGATGATGGGCCGCTCGCTGCGGTTGATCAGGGCTACGGCGTTGCGGATCCGCTCGCGATCCGGGCGGGGGGAGTAGTAGAGTCCGGGCAGGTCCGGCTCATAGGCCCCGGGGTCGAAGCGATAGGCCGCATCGGTGGTCTGGTTCTGGACATCCTTGGGAATATCGATCACCACCGGGCCGCCGCGGCCCGTGTTGGCTACATAGAGCGCTTCGTGGATGGTCTCTTCGATCTCAGCCACCGACAACGGCAGGTAGGTCTGCTTGGCCAGGGGCAGCATCACCCCCACTACATCGCTCTCCTGGAAGGCATCGGTGGCGATGACGCCCGTGGGAACCTGGCCGGTGATGGCCAGCACCGGCACCGAGTCCATTCCCGCATCGGCAATGGCGGTCACCAGGTTCATGGCTCCGGGGCCCGAGGTGGCCATACAGACGCCGGTTTGGGGCGTGGTGCTGCTGGCCGAAGCCCGGGAGACGCCCTGGGCCATGAAACCGGCGCCCTGTTCGTGGCGGGACATGATGAACTGAAAGCATTTCTGCTTTTCCATTTCATCGAAAATGGGCATGATGGCCCCGCCGGTATAACCGAAGATATAGCGAACGCCTTTATCGCGGAGTGCCTTGAGCACCAGTTCCGTTCCTTTCATGGGAAGAGCCTTTCGTTTACCGGTCATCTGGATCGCTTTCACGTTGGAGTTCGGCCCCTTTGGCCTCGGCTTCCCGGGCGGCCAGGTCGGCCTTGGCTTCCGCTTTGGCTGCCCGGCGGGCGGCCTTTTCAGCGGTTTGATGGGCTTTCCGGGCCGCCTTGACCTTAGCTATGCGCGCCTGGTCGGCGGCATCGAGATCCTCCCAGCTGATGGCCGCCAGCATATCCTGGGCTTTTTGGGCGGCCTTCTCCGCCTCCTGGGCCGCGTTGTCGGCCTGCTTCTGGGCCTCTTCCAGAAGATCCAGGGCTTGGGCCAGTTCGCCGGCCGACCCCTCCTCGGGAGCCGCATCCCAATCCAGATCTTCGGCAGCCAGCACCCAAACCGAGCCCCTGAAACCCCGGGCGACATCCATCAGGGGGTTCCCCTGATAGTCCAAAACCTGGCCCTCGTCCAGTCGCAGGGGGATAAAGACCAGAGCCGCCTGGTCCGACTCGGCGGCCAGCCGCTGGCTGTCGGCATGGGGTAGAATCACGGTTTGGGCGCTGATTCGCGCTTCATCCAGAATCTGGGCCAGACTCTCCTGGTGCGCCGGGGTGTCGGCCTCGTAATTGGCGGCCAGCAGCCGGATGGCGGCATTCTCCCAGGCGGGGTTGCGGGTCATGAGATAGGCCAGCATCAGCATCAGGCGACTGGTTTTATCGCCCCACCACCAGACATCGATGGTGCCGGAATCGGCCCGATCCTGGGTGGCGGGGCCGGCTTGTGAAATATTTGGAAATTTGCCGTGGGGGTCGCAGAGCAAAATCAGGTTGCATCCCAGGCGCTGGACGCGGCGCATGTTACCGGAACGCGCCAAGGCCTGGGCCATGGGGTCGGGGCGCTGACCCGGGGATGCTCCTTGCAGCAGGACGGTATTGGTTCTCAGGGGCCCGATGCCCGCGCTTTGCACCAGGGTGACCAGTCGGGCGGGCACATCCGGGGCAGCCACGGCCAGGGCAAAGGCCCGGGTGGGGTGGCTTTTTAAATCCCGGCGCAGGCCTTCCTCCAGGGTTGCGGTTTGCCTGCGGGCTTGCAGGCCGTGGCTTTCGATGAGCCGCACCGCCGTGGTGAGGCCCGATTTGCCCTCCAGCCAGCCGGCGAAATCCATGATGGGCGACAAGGGTTGCGCTTCCGCCAACAGCACCAGGGTGCAGGGGCGCCAATCCCGGGGGTGGCGCGGTTCGTCGGCCGCTGCCAGCAGGTTGCGCCGGGCGCGCTGAAGGTAATGGGAGCGCTGGCTGTCGGCCCAGCGGGCCGGGCCTGCGCTGCGCTGCAGGTATTGGTGGACCGCGAAGATGATGGCCACGGCCGCGGCGCCCGATTTCAGATCGATGGCCAGCATGACCCCCAGGCAGGCCAGAAAGCCGAGCAGGCTGAGCCGCGAATCGTACCAGCGAAAGCGGGGGCGAAAGGAGGGGCTGGCAGCCGAGGCTTCGTAATAGGTGGCATAGTTGAGCAGGCCGTAGGAGACCAGGAAAAACATGGAGACGATTCGTGCCACCAGGTTTAGCTGGCCCATGGCGATGGTGATCAGGGCGATGGCCCCGGCCAGCAGCACACCCCGGCGGGGATTGTTGCCCGGGCCGTGGCCCTGGGCAAAGGGATTGAGAAAGGGAAAGACCCGGTCGGCGGCCAGGGATTGCAGAATTCGCGGTGCGCCTAAAAATGAGGCCATGGCCGAAGAGAGGGTGGCGGCGATGACCCCGGCGTCAAAGAGAATGCCCCAGCGGGAAATCCCTTTCATGGCACTGAGATCCGTTCGGAGGGTGGCCAGGGGCAGAGCCGCGGCAAAGAACAGGGTCGCGGCAAAGTAAACCACGATGGAGATTCCCACGGCGGCAAAGGTGCCCCGGGGCAGGCTGCGCCCAGGGTCTTTCAGATCCCCGGACATGCTGACCCCCTGGGTAAAGCCGGTGACCGCCGGGAAAAAGATGGCGAAAATGGCCCAGAAGGGAAGCGTATCACCGGGCGCGGCCCAGTTTTGCGCCAGCAGGCCGACATCGAAGCGGGGCAGGGCACCCCAAAAAAAGGCCCCGATGGCCGCCACCAGCAAGGCCATGACCACGAATTGAAATTTGGTGGCCAGATCGGCGCCGATCCAGGAGAGAAGGAACAGAAAGGACACCGCGCACAGGGCGATCAGCTGGGGACCGTGGCCCGCGCTGGTTCCTAAAATGGCCCCCAGAGCCTCGCCGAACCCGATGCAGTAAAAGGCGATGGAGACCGCCTGGGCCAAAAAGAGCACGATGCCGATGGCGCCCCCGAACTCCACCCCCAAGGTACGTGATATCAGGTAGTAGTCGCCCCCGCCCTTGACCTTGAGATTGGTGGCCACGGCCGACAGGGAGAAGGTGGTGAGCACCGAGATCACATTGGCCAGGGCGATGATGATCAGCACCCGCCCCAATCCGGCGCTGCCCACCACGTAGCCCAGCCGCAAAAAGAGAATGATCCCTAAAATGGTGAGCACGCTGGGGGTAAAGACTCCCGCGAATGTTCCCAGTCTGCCGGTGGGGCTATCCATCGCCGGGGGTTTGGGGGGAATGCGATCGGGAGTGGGGTCTGCCATGGGGGATTTTCGGCTTTCAGACTCAGGTGGAGAGCGCCTTGACGCTGTTCAGTAGAAGGGATAGGTATAGGCAGGATTGACTGAAAAAGCAATTGTTCCGGCTTTGCCGGCAGGCTCCGGACCGGCCCGCTGCAATGCAGCGGCCTGCAGTTGCCAGAAAGAAAACTTTGGCAGTTTCCCGTGCGTTGACCCCCAAAGGAGATCGGTTTTGATGCAACCCCCCAAGCGAACCCGGCGCATCTTTCCCACCGCGGATGAAGATGCTAAGGCCGCGCGCATATCCGACGACGCCTTTACCTGTGACCCTGACACCTACAAGCTGGCCTACCAGGACAAGAAGTTTCTATTGCGGGATGAATTGCGGCCAGTGCGGCTTCAACTCGAGCTTCTGAAGCCGGAACTCAGCCAGCAAGAGCAGGGAATCGAATCCACGGTGGTGATTTTCGGCAGTGCGCGCACCCTGACCCCCGAGGAGGCCGCCGAATTGCTTAAGGCGGCGGAAACCCGGGCCAAGGCGGCGCCCGATGATCCCGAGCTTCAACGCCAGTTGACCTTGGCCCTGCGCCAGGCGGAGATGAGCCGCTACTATCAGGAGGCGCGCAGCCTGGGCCGCTTGGTCTCCAGCCACACCCTGCTCAACGAGCTGGTGGTGGTGACCGGTGGGGGGCCCGGCATCATGGAGGCGGCCAACCGGGGCGCCCACGACACCAAAGCCCTGAGCATGGGCATGAACATCGTGCTGCCCCACGAGCAGTATCCCAATGTCTATATCTCCCCCAAACTCTGTTTCCGGTTTCACTATTTCGCCATCCGCAAGATGCATCTGCTCATGCGGGCCGTGAGCCTGGTGGCCTTTCCCGGCGGCTTCGGCACCTTTGATGAGCTTTTCGAAGCCCTCACCCTGATCCAAACTAAAAAGATCAAACCCATACCGGTCCTGCTGTTCGGCCGCAAATTCTGGAATCAGGTGGTCAATTTTCAAGGTCTGGTGGACGCTGGAACCATCTCCCCCAAGGATTTGGGGCTGTTTCGGTTTGTGGAAACCGCCGAAGAAGCCTGGCACCATATTGAAGGGGCCTACGCCGAATACCGGGGAAATCACCCGGCGGGATGATCTCTGCCCCTTTGGCAGAGGGGGAATTGAAGGAAAAATCCCCCTAACCCCTTTAAAAAAGGGGGGACTGGCCGTGCCTAGCACTGGGGCCGAAAAATGTTTCGCCTCTACTTGCAGCGATGGCTGCCCGAGAGGGGCGCTTCGCCTCTGAAACGCGGGGGCGACGGGCATGGGTTCTCCTCTCTTTGCAAAAGAGGGCCCCGGGGGGGATGCGTTCTCCCCCCCCCCCCCCCCCCCCTCCTTTGGAAAAGGGGGGCTGGGGGGGATTTCATGTCCTGCGATGCTTTTCCTGAAGGATAAAGCCGTTTTTTCGGTTTGCGGGACTAACCTGTCCTATTTTTGCACCCATTCCCGAAGCTCACGCAAGGCCATAAACGTAAAGGGGACACGGCGTACCGTGTCCCCTTTCGCTGTGTAGGCCTCAATCGTTCGTTCCCGGGGAGGGGGCGGACGTTCCACGCCTTCAACTCCCGTAGCTTGGATCAGGCCACCTCCTCGAACTCCGCATCCACTACTTCATCCCCTTCACTGTCCTGAGCGGTGCGGCCCTGATCCGGCTGCCCGTGGCGGGCCTGGGCGCCAGGTTGGGCGCCCTGAGCCGAAGCGCCGTGAGCCGCCTGGGTCATGGCGTGGGCTGCATGCTGCAACGTTTCGGTCAGAGCCTGGATCCGGACGGTGTCGTCGCCCTTGATGGCAGCATCCAGATCGCGAATGGCCCCTTCGACCTGGCTGCGGGTGGCTTCCGGAACCTGGCTGTCCTGATCCTGGAGGCCCTTTTGCGTGGTGTAGATCAGGTTGTCGGCCTGATTGCGGGCCTCCACCAAGGCGCGTTTCTTCTGATCCTCGGTCGCATGCAGTTCGGCATCCCGCACCAGGCGTTCAATATCGGCCTCGCTGAGACCGGATGACGCGGTGATGCGGATGGACTGGGCGCGGCCCGTGGCCGCGTCCTTGGCCGACACCTCCACGATCCCGTTGGCATCGATGTCGAAGCTGACCTCGATCTGAGGCATGCCCCGGGGCGCGGGCTGGATGCCGGTCAGTTCAAAGCGCCCCAGCACCTTGTTGTCGGCCGCCATTTCCCGTTCGCCCTGCAGGACGTGCACCGTCACCGCGGGCTGGTTGTCCTCGGCCGTGGAGAAGATCTGGCTTTTCTGGGCCGGGATGGTGGTGTTCTTCTCGATCAGCTTGGTCATCACCCCGCCCAGGGTTTCGATGCCCAGGGAGAGGGGGGTGATGTCCAGCAGGAGCACATCCTTGATGTCGCCCTTGAGCACGCCGCCCTGAATGGCGGCGCCCATGGCCACCACTTCGTCGGGATTGACCCCCTTGTGGGGCTCCCGGCCGAATATGGTCTTGACCCGCTCCTGAACCGCCGGCATGCGGGTCATGCCGCCCACCAAAATCACCTCGCCGATCTCAGTCGGATCGAGCCCTGCATCCTTCAAGGCCGTGCGGCAGGGGCCTTCCAGACGATCGAGTTGATCGGCCACCAGGGATTCAAGTTTGGCCCGGGTGATCTTGATCGCCAGATGCTTGGGGCCGGATGAATCGGCGGTGATAAAGGGCAGGTTGACCTCGGTCTCCCGGGAACTGGAGAGCTCCATCTTGGCTTTCTCCGCGGCTTCTTTGAGCCGCTGCAGGGCCATCTTGTCCTTGCGCAGATCAATGCCCTGGTCCTGGCGAAAGGTGTCGGCCAGAAAATCGACGATGCGCAGATCGAAATCCTCGCCCCCCAGATGGGTGTCACCGTTGGTGGCCTTGACCTCGAATACGCCGTCGCCGATTTCCAGGATGGAGACGTCAAAGGTGCCGCCGCCCAGGTCGAAGACCACCACCTTGCCCTCTTTGCTTTTATCCAGGCCGTAGGCCAGGGCCGCGGCGGTGGGTTCGTTGATGATGCGCTGAACATTGAGCCCCGCGATGCGGCCGGCATCCTTGGTGGCCTGTCGCTGGCTGTCGTCAAAATAGGCCGGCACGGTTATCACCGCTTCGGTTACTTTTTCGCCCAGATAAGCCTCCGCGGCCTGTTTGATGGCCAAGAGAATGTGGGCCGAGATTTCCGCCGGGCTCTGGCGTTTGTTGCCCAGTTCTATGGCCGCATCGCCATTGGACGCCGGAACGATTCGGTAGGGCATGACCGATAGGTCGTTCTGGACCTCGGGGCTCTTATATTTGCGGCCGATGAGCCGTTTGATGCCGAAAACCGTGTTTTCCGGGTTGGTGATGGCCTGGCGTTTGGCAATCTGTCCCACCAGGCGCTCGCCGTTTTGGGTGACGGCCACAATGGAGGGCGTGGTGCGGCCCCCTTCCGGGTTGGAAATGACCATAGCCTCGCCGTTTTCCAATACCGCCACGCAAGAGTTGGTGGTGCCTAAATCGATTCCGATCACTTTGTCCATGGTGGTTCCTCCTGCTGGGTTAAAAAAATTATTTAAAGCTTATAAATTAAAATAGTAATGATAGAAATAATAATAAAACATAGTCGGCCTCCGTCAAGGTCTTATGTCAAAAAAACGTCATGCCAAAATTTTAGAGATCGAGAAGGGCTTCGCCCTTTAAAAGGCATTAACAAACTATGGCAAATGAGATATTAAGCCTATACGGTGTCTGATAGGCACAGAGCGAAAATCAAACGGATCTATCGCTGACATGATGAACCGCCCGATGGATAACGAGCAGGATCGCGGCTACGGGAGCGGCTGGTGCCCCCTCTTCGGGCTGGGGTTGATTTTGGGGTTGATCTTATTCGCCTTTGGGCAATCCGTCGTTGCCCGGGAGGAACTCGGCGGCGGGCCGACTCTGACCCAGGCGGTGATGTGCGAAACCATTGTCAACCAGCGTCCCGTGAATGAAGGATTGGTTTTTTCGGTTTCGGTTAATAAAATTCACTGCCTAACCTCCTTTGAGAATATTGCCGAAACCCAGTTCATCACCCACCATTGGTATTTTAGAGATACGCCGGTTGCCACCTTTCGTCTGGCCTTGCAGCCGCCCCGCTGGTCCACTTTCAGCTCTCTGCAAATCCGGGGAATAGACAAAGGGCCCTGGCGTGTGACCGTCACCGACAGTCAGGGTAAGGCCATCACGGAGCTGCGTTTCAGTGTCAGCGACTGAGCCGAACTTCTAACACGGAGAGAGCCCCATGCCGTTTATCGGATGGCGCGATCTGATCGACATCGCCCTCAACAGCTATATCCTTTTTCGGCTTTACATACTGCTGAGGGGGACCCGCCTGCTGCGGGTGGGGTTGGTGATCGGACTGCTCTGGGGAATTCAGCGCATCGCCGCCAACCTGGGTCTCGTGGTGACCACCTGGGCCATGCAGGGGGTGATCACCGTGGCGGCTCTGGTGGTGATCATTGTGTTTCGCGATGAAGTGCGGGGAATATTTCAAGCCCGCAACATCAAATCCCTGTTATGGGGGCTGCCCAACATTCGGTCCCGGACTCCCATTCAAATCTTGGTCAGAAGCGCGTTCGATCTGGCCCAGCGGCAGCATGGCGCCATAGTAGTGATTCCCGGCCAGCGCAACCTGGAAGGATTTATCCAGCAGGGGGTGGCCGTGGACGGTGAAGTTTCAGCGGAACTGGTGGGCAGCATCTTCTGGCCGGACAATCCCCTTCACGACGGTGCGGTGCTGGTCAGCGGCAACCGCGTCACCCAGGCGGGGGCGCTTTTGCCCCTCTCCTCGCGTACGGATTTCCCCTCCTATTATGGCACCCGCCACCGGGCGGCCGCCGGTCTGAGCGAGGTTTCCGACGCCTTGATCATCGTGGTCTCAGAAGAACGGGGCCAGATCACGGTTGCCAGAAAAGAGCGTCTGGTGGGTATCCGCCGGGAGCGCGAGTTGGAGCGCATGCTCAGCGACCATTTGGGGCCGACCCCTGTTGGGGAGTCGCGCTTCATTCCGGCCTATCTGGAGAGTGCGGTGGTGGCGCTGTTTGCGGTGTTGATTGTGGGGGGCTTGTGGCTCAGTTTTTCCAAGGGCTTGGAGGCCTGGGTGGATCTCAAGATTCCCGTGGAGTACATGAACCGGAATCCTTCCGTGGAGATTTTGGATACCTCGGTTAACACCGTGAGCCTTCAGTTGGCAGGGCCCGGCCCCATCGTCAAACGTCTGGGACCCGAGCAGGTCAAGATTCGTCTCGACCTGGAAGGAGTCACCGCCGGAGAGCATCGATTCGCCATCACCGATGAGCGCATCACCTTGCCCCCGGGGGTGGCATTGAAGGATGCCGATCCGGAGAGCGTGACCGTGCGGATCGATGTGCCGGGGGTCAGAAAGCTGCCCGTGCAGGTGGATTGGACCGGGCGCCTGGCCGCGAACCTGCGCATGGTGGAAGTAACCTTGGAACCGGCCGCGGTGGCGGTGAGCGGGGGCGAACAGATCCTGACCCATTTTGCCACCCTCTACACGCTGCCGGTCCCCTTGACGGGTCTGACCGTTTCCGAGGGCACCCTCAGCGCCCGCTTGGCGCCCCTGGCGGAGGGTATCACCCCCGTGGCCGGACAGCCGAAAAAGGTGACCATTCGTTATCGCCTGGCGCCCCGTCAAACGCCATGAGTGGCCGGTGAGCGCCGCCCTTTCCCAGCAGATCGGAAAATCCCCCCCGGCCCCCCTTTTGCAAAGGGGGGAGAACGCAGCCTCTTGGGTCCTCTGCTGCAAAGGGGGGAGAACGCAGCCTCTTGGGTCCTCTGCTGAAAAGGGGGAGAACGCAGCCTTCTGGGTCCTCTGCTGCAAAGGGGAGAGAACCCATACCCGCCGGCCCCGCGTTTCAGAGGCGAAGCGCCCCTCTCGGGCGGCCATTGCCCCAAGTAGAGGAAAAACATTTTTCGGCCCCACTGTTGGGCACGGCCGGTCCGCCCTTTTGTAAAGGGGGTTAGGGGGATTTTCTCCTTCAGTTCCCCCTTTGCCAAAGGGGGTTAGGGGGATTTTCCTTTTTGTGGCAGAGGATTCTCGCACGGCCCTTACCCCAATTTCAGAATCGGATAGGATTTTCCCTGATAGCTCAAGGAGAGCGCCCCATGGCTCTCCTCCAGATGAGGCCCGAGCTTGAGCAACGCCCGCTCGCTGAATTTGATCCGCTCATCCCCCTCCGTATAATAGAGATCGTCATCTCGATAGGTCAGATTGCCCGGATCCATGATCATTTTGCGGCCGGTGTTGAGCATCAGAACGATCCGCGGGCCAAGTTCCAAATCCCACACGAACAGGGCTGTATCTTCATAGGGGAAGTACACTTTTTCCCCATGGGTCCCATGGTCCTGGTACAGGTAATATCCGCCGGCATCCCTGCGGATGGAACGATGAAAGTGAGCGATGATCTTGGCGTGCTGAAAAGGACCGTGAACATTGTGCCAACGGCCTCGGCCGTCCAGCCGGAAGGCGGCTTGATCTTTGGAAATGACAATCTCTTTGATGGGTGACATAGGCCGGCTATTTGATGAGGGGGTTGATAATCTCCTGCATGATCACGCCTTGGGTCTGGTCCAATCTTTTTCCCGCCTCGCTTTCTCTAAACAGCGTTTGCAGACGGTCTGCCAACTGCTTGAATCGCCCGCGGCCCTCGGCCAGGCAGGTCTCCAGGGCCGGCCATTGGGAATCGGATTGAAAGCGCTGGTAGGCCGGCACCAGGCCCGGAAAAATGCGTGCGGCGAAAGAGTCCAGAAACGCCACGTAAAATGAAAGTGCGGCCCGGCGCCGCTGGCGGATAATGCTGGGCAGCGGCCCCTGGGGATGGGTATCCGCCAGAAGGTCTTTCAGCCGCCGCGCGAAAAGCTCCACCGGGGTGTGGGGGAAAGCGCTGACGATCTTCCGCCATGTGCCGCGATCCAGTGTTCCATCCCGGACCTCACCCAGCTCATGGCGAATGAGAGTGGGGAGTTGAATCCGCAACAGCCGAGGTAACTGGCGTTGAATTTCCTCCGGCCGGTCAAGGGAGAGGCCCCGGCCGGCCAGGGCCGCGGCAAGGGGTTGCCGGCCTGATTTGGGGACAAAAAAGAGCTGGTCCCAAAGATATTGCAGGGCCGCCTCCTGGCGCACCAAAATGGTATCGCCTTGGGTCAGGGCGGGAATGGTGAGCATATCCCGGGCAATTTCCCGACCCAGGAGCAGGACCGGGATTCCCTCCAGGGTGCGGGACGTTGTGATTTCCGCCAGAAGGAAGGTGGGTTTGAGTGCCCGGGCATACCCCGCGCCGTAAAACAGGCCCGCCGGCATCAGATGGGCGTTGATGGGGTCGGTGTCAAAGGGATCTTTTCGGCTGCCGTTTAATTTCAAATCCAAAAAGGGGGCCTGAGCCAGGGAATCCCAGCGCTCCTCCTTGGTGCCGATCCACGCCAGAACCCGCTTTGATGGATGCTCCACCCAGGGCGCCAGCCCCTTTTCCCATTTGTAAAGATCCCGCAAGCGCAGGGCCAGTCCGCAGATGGAGAAACTGCCGGCAAAGCGAGCGTCGGAAATATCGCAGTTGCGCAGAACCTGGGCACACAGGTTTTCGGCCCCGGGGGGTGGCAAGGGCGGCGCCGCGACATGGCTCTCGGCTTCAGGCATTGGCTTCGGCAGCCTCCTGGTCAAGGATCCGGCTGAGTTCTTGGAGATGGCGCTTTTCTTCCCGGATGATCGACTCCAGGGCCTCCCGGGTGGTATCGTCGCCCACAAAGGGCAGCAGTAGTTTGTAGAAGATAATCGTATCGTTCTCAAACTCCGCAAAGACCTTCAGCATTTCCGGAACCTCCTCAATGACATCCAGATCGCGGTCCGCCAGGGAGAACTGCTGATCTTTGACCATCTCGGTCAGCAGGCCGCGGCTCATGGTATCGGCCATTTCGGATGGGGTCTCCTGGGGTATCAGCGCTTCCTGCGCTTTGAACCACTGGGCATGGGCGCGCTCCTCGTCCGCCATCCAGGTGAGTAGTTCCGCCAGACGCGGATCGGCGTGCCGGGCGGCGGCATTTCGATAGCGGCGTTCCGCATTGGATTCCAGTTGAACAGCCAAAGCCAATATTTCGTGAATTGAAAACACAGGAGGTTCCTCCATACGGGTTATCGGGGATCGGGGGGCGCTGCCGCCCATCGAGGTTTTGGGGCGACGCCCCCGGGACAAGGGGTGAACATGGCGGGTGAGATCAGCTCTTGTTATTCAATGACCTCAGCTATTCTCCGTTAGGTCCGGATCGGGCGGATCCATTTGCGCGGACTGCAGGCTGACCTTGATCCGCTGACGGGTTTCCGGTGCCAGCCGCACCCAATCGCCCATGGCGCTGTTGTCCGAACCCAGGTAGCGTCCATAGTCCCGCATGACAAATGCCCGGGCGTGCCGCTGGGGCAAATCGCTAACACACTGGAAAAAGGTGACCATAAACTCTTTCTGCTCGTAGTGTTGGGCTGGGTCGATGACCCAATGGCCGGGTTGGATGCGCCAGCGTCCCCGGCCATCGAATTGGGGGGCGGGAGTGACGGCCACGTGATCGGCCCCGGAGGTTTCCCGGCGGCGATATTTCTTTCGATAGTAATCCATCAGTTTGTGCCGCAGGATCGCCGTGAGCCAGGTTTTCACCGCGGAACGGCTGCGAAAGGTTTTTCTTGCTTTGAGGGCCGCCAGGAAAGCCTCCTGGACCAAATCTTCGGCAATGGTGCTGTCACCGGTTTTGAAAAAGGCATAGCGGTAAAGATAGTCCCCGTAACGATCCACCCAGGTGGCAGGGTCCGTTGAGGGAAGGTTTGCTTCGTGGTGGGGCATAGGCTATGAGAGCGGGTGGTCGCGGTTTGGTCCCCTGTCCAGCCGCCAGGCAAGCGGTTGCATCTTTATGGTTGCAGCGGGTTCGGGGGCTCACGTTTTGCGGAACCTATTGCGGATGATGGCCTTTTTTATACTAAATTAATTATCTATCAGATTCCTAATGGAAAAACAATTATCGGCTGAAGGGTGTGGGGCGGTCCGGCGGCAAGGCCTGGGCCTTCGGGGGAGACGAAGTGGATATTAGTCCACTGGCAACGGAGCTGGCGCAACTGGAGCATCTGGAGGTATCCTGGGATGTTCCCCTGGCACCCTACACGGCCTATCGGATCGGCGGACCCACGGCCATCTGGGTGGCTCCCCAAACCGAAGCCGCGGTAGGGGCGGCGCTGTCGGTAATTGATGCCGCCCAAGCCCCCTTGCTGGTGCTGGGCAGCGGTTCCAATGTATTGATCTCCGACCAGGGTTGGCCCGGAGTAACCCTCTGGCTGGGGGCGCCGCTCTCGGGCTGGCAGATCGATTCCCGGGAGGTTCGGGTGTGCGGCGGCACCCTGCTGAACGATTTAATCCGGGCGCTGGTCTCCCGGGGATTGAGCGGGCTTGAAATGCTGGCGGGCATTCCCGGAACCGTGGGCGGCGCCCTGCGGATGAACGCCGGCGCCTTCGGCCGTGAGATATGCCAGGTGACCCGCGTCGTTACGGGTTTCGATTTTCAGGGCCGGCCGGTTCGCTTGCCGCGCGAGGCCATCGATTTTGGTTACCGGCGGGCGTCGGAACTTGCCCGGGTGGTGATTACCGCCGCCAAGATGGAGCTGATCTGGGACGATTCCCGGAAACTCCAGGTCCGCCTTCAGGATGTGTTGGCCCTGCGGGCCAAGAAACAGCCCCTGGCGCATCCCTCCTGCGGTAGTGTCTTCAAACGTCCCCCTGGCTATTTTGCCGGGGCTCTGATCCAAGAGGCTGGCTTAAAGGGGGCCCGCATAGGGGACGCCGTGGTCAGCACGCGCCATGCCGGGTTTATCCTCAACACCGGGCGGGCCACGGCGGATGACGTGTACGCCCTGATTCGGCGCATCGAGGCTGAGGTGCTGGCGCGCTTTGGGGTCCAATTGGAGCGTGAGGTGCAGCTGGTGGGGGATTTCGGCGGCGGGTCTACCGAAAGCTGAATCGCGCTATGAAGTCGCCTTATCCTTGCGAAAGAGGCCGGCAGCCAACCGCCGGGTGGCGGTTAGGCATGGACGATTCGAAGCTGGGGCTACCCATCGTTTTTTAGGGAACCCTGGCCGGTGGCGTAGAGCACGCTGCGCCACAATCTGCCCTGAGGGTTGATCTGTTTGCGCTGTCCCACCGATATT
Source organism: uncultured delta proteobacterium (assembly GCA_963713755.1). Lineage (GTDB taxonomy): Bacteria > Desulfobacterota > Desulfobacteria > Desulfobacterales > CAVQMW01 > CAVQMW01. The sequence continues at coordinate 152,428 of CAVQMW010000003.1, forward strand.
CCCATGGGTACATGAACAAAATGTCCGTTCCAGTGGCTGATGAGCACCCCGGTTTTGCCGGCTAGGGCCGCGTGCACCGCGTCCCGCCCCAAAAAGCTGCAAAAGACGTTGTCATTGGTGCTGGCCGGCAGGCTGCGGATCATGTAGCTGGGGTCGATGTACTTGAACACCGTGGAGACCCGGATGGAATCAAAGTGCGCCTGGATGCGCTGCTTCAGATAGGGGCCGATGTCCTTCAATTTAAGATTGCCGGAAACATCCCTTTCTTCAGTTTCGTTGGCGAAGAACCGCTGCCCGGCCCCCTCCGCCACCACGATCACGGCGTGGCCCCGCTCGGCAAGCCGGGTTTCCAGGGCGCTGAACAGGCCTCGGGATCCCTCCAGGTCAAATTCCACTTCAGGAATCAGGACAAAGTTGACATCCTGCCGGGCCAGGGCCGTGGTGGCCGCAATATACCCCGAATGGCGGCCCATGAGCTTGATCAGGCTGATGCCGTTGGGGTAGCCCGCGGATTCGTTGTGGGCTGCAACCACGGCCTGGGTGGCGATGCTCACGGCGGTGTCGAAACCAAAGGAGCGGGAGACCATATAGATGTCGTTGTCAATGGTTTTGGGCACGGCCACCACCGCAATGTGCAGCTTTCTGGCGGTAATGGCGGTGTTGATGGCCGAGGCGGCCTTGAGGGTGCCGTCGCCCCCCACCATGAAGAGCGTGCCGATGTTCATGCGCTCCAGGCAGTCGATGATCTCGTCGATGGGCTGCGGCCCCCGGGAGGAGCCCAAGATGGTGCCGCCCATCTGGTGAATGTTGGCGACCGTTTGGGGGGTCAAGTCCATGATCTCATGGCCGTAATCGGCGATAAAGCCCTCCAGGCCGTAGCGGATGCCGTAAATATTGCGTACGCCGTAGCCGTAGTACAGTTGCAAAACAATGGCCCGGATGATGTCATTGAGCCCCGGGCACAAGCCGCCGCAGGTCACTACGGCACAGCGCAGCTTGCTGGGATCGAAATAGATCTTTTCCCGGGGGCCGGCCAGTTCCAGGCTGGCGGGAGTATCGCCCCGGGCGATAATCTCCGTCACCCGGTGGGCGGTGACATCCACCAAAATCCGATCTTCGTCGGAAATCAGTTTGTTTCCGAATTGATGGGCACGCGATTGGGCCAGGGGCGAGGTGATTTTGGCCGCGCCAAGGCTCGCGACCAGGGTTGTCTGGGGGTCGATTTCTTTTCGTGACGTCAAAATGATGTCCCTTTATGGTTTTGCAGCGGGAACCCCGTTGAACTTGAGGGCGCCCTTGCCGAGAATGTCATGGAGGTGAAGGATTCCCCGCACGCGGCGGTCGGTGTCGGTGATGGGCAGGACCGTGATCTGGTGGCGCTCCATGAGGTGCAGGGCATCGTAGGCCGGCGTCCAGGGCGTGGCTGACTTGGGATCGGGGGTCATGGCCTCCTGGACCGTAAGCTGGTCCACCCGGGGGGTTTTGATGATCAACCGCCGCAGGTCCCCGTCGGTGATAATGCCCTTCAGGTGGTCCTGATCATCAACAACCAGAACCGCCCCCAACCCGCCTTGATCCATAGCTGTCAGGGCTTGGCTCATGGGCACCTTCCCGGTGACCCGGGGGACCTTGGTGCCCGAGAGCATCAAATCGCCCACCTGCAATGCCAATTGTTGGCCCAGAGTGCCGCCGGGATGGTTGCGCCGGAAATCTTTGGAATTAAAACGCCGCTTGTTTTGCAGCACTACGGCCAGGGCATCGCCCACGGCCAACAGCGCTGTGGTGCTGGCCGTAGGGGCCAGTCCCAGGGGGCAAGCTTCCTGGTCCACGCCGGTATCCACCACAATGTCGCTTTGCTGGGCCAGGGTGGAACGGAGGTTGCCGGTGAAAGCCAGAACCTGGCAGCCGGTATGTCGAATGCTGGGAATCAGGAGCGTGAGTTCCTGAGTTTCGCCGCTATTGGAAAGGGCCAGGAAGATATCCTCGCCGCTAACCATTCCCAAATCGCCGTGCATCGCCTCCACCGGATGCAGAAACAGGGCCCGGGTACCGGTGCTGTTCAAGGTGGCCACCAGCTTGCGGCCGATGATCCCGCTTTTTCCGATTCCGCTGACAATCAGGCGGCCCCGGGAGGCGTAGATCGCTTCTACCGCCTGGACGAACCTGCGGTCCAAGCGGCGGGTGACACCCAGAATGCCGTCGGCTTCGATTTTGAGCACATTGGCCGCCTGGGCCAGTATATCTTCCGCTTCCATGGGGTTCAATTCTGCCCCTTTGCCCTTCCGGCTTTGGAGAGAGTCCACGCGAATTTGCAATCCGCTGAGCGTGGGAACCACTATAGTGATTATGGGGATAAATTCAATCCCTTCTTTAGAACAGTAGAACAGTTCCGGCCACCGTATAGATGCCGGTGATCAATGGATTGTGGACCCCGGCGGCGGCCGTCGATTGGTGCAGGGGGTGCTTTTATATAAAAAATACGAACGGATGTCGTTTTTTTATTGACAAATATGGTCCATGCGATTAATATTCTTGAGATTTTGGCCTGGCCGGATAGTAGAGATCGGGGAGAAACCCGGTCTTTTTTATTGGTCAAACCCTCGTTGGTCAAATTTCAGTTGTTCAAATTTCGAGGGGTTTTCAAGGCCGCCGGTTTGGTTGGTCCCCCGGAGTAGGGGAGCTTGAGTATATTTTTAATTTATCTTTCAGGAGTGTTACCCATGATTTGTGATACGATTCGTAAAGGTAGTGATTGCGCGTTTATGACCGCCAAAGGCTGCTCCTATAATGGCGGTTTGTGCCATGAAATTGTCGAACAGTGCCAGGGATGCCAGCGCACCATCGAGCAGAATTCCGGCTGGTACTGCGCCGCGTGCCCGGAACCCGCTCTGAAATGGAAGCAGGGTCATTGCAACTTCGCTACCCACGCAGCGGCTTCCGCCGATAGCGCCGTTAAATCCAAGGTCAATCCCATCAAGGCCTCCAAACGCCGCTCCCGGTAAATTCTAAGTGGTGATCCGGCGAACCCACCGCCCGGTTGAATTTAAACCCCGCTCCTTTCCGGTGCGGGGTTTTTTTATGGCCCTGCCTCGCCGGTCCAGCTCCGGCACCCCCTGCCGGATGGATGGGCGGAAAGCACTCGTTGATTGTGATGCGGATAAAACCCCGCGGCGCGCCTACCAGATTGCGGTCAATTCATTATAAATTGAATGTATAAAACATATCATTTAAGATATTTAAGAATAATTATGTAATATTTTACATGATATTTATACCTGCCATGCTTACTGACCTGGTTGACTTTTTTTGCCGGGGAAGGTTAGATCATGCCTCGATTCAGGAGACGCTATTGGGAATGCGTTTAGGCTGTTCGGAGACATTGATTTTATCGGGAGAAAAGGGGGAAACATGAATCCACTGGCTCAGGAATTAAACGCGGCTCTTGAGAGGGGCAATGCCCATATTCTGACCCAGCTCTCCGCGGTAGGGCGCCAGCTGTTTTTTCCCAAAGGCATTTTGAGTCAGAGCGCGGAGGCCAAGGAGCAGGCCCATCGGATCAATGCCACCATCGGTATTGCCAAGGAGGCGGGCCACACCATGCATTTGGGCGCCCTGATGGCCCCCATCGAAGGGCTTCGCCCGGCCGAGACTCTGACCTACGCCCCCTCATTTGGCATTCCCGCCTTGCGCGAGGCCTGGCGCAAATCCATTTACCGCAAAAACCCTTCGATAAAGGAGCTTCCCCTGAGTTTGCCGGTGGTGACCTGCGGCATCACCCACGGGGTGAGCCTGGTGGCAGACATGTGGCTCGATCCCGGGGATACGGTGGTGCTGCCGGAAAAGATGTGGGGAAATTACAACCTCATCATGGGCATCCGCCGGGGAGTGGAACTGCGCACCTTTGAAACCTTCACGCCTGCCGGGGGATATAATCTGCAGGGCCTGGAGACCACCCTAAAAACTGTAGCCGCCGAGAAATCAAAAGTGACCGTGCTCTTCAATTTTCCCCACAATCCTACAGGATATACGGTCAGCGAGGTGGAAGCCGAGGCTATTGTGGCGATGCTCACCGGACTGGCCGACCAAGGGACGGAAGTTCTGGCGCTGTGTGACGATGCCTATTTCGGGTTGGTTTACGAAGCGGGCGTGTTGGAGGAATCGTTGTTTGCAAGACTCTGCGGACGCCACCCGCGCCTGCTGCCCATCAAGCTGGACGGGGCCACTAAGGAGGATTACGCCTGGGGCCTGCGGGTCGGGTTTGTGACCTATTGTCCCTGGGTTGAGGGCGACGCCGAAGCGGTGCTGGACGCCCTAGCGCGTAAAACCGCGGGAGCCGTGCGGGGAACCATTTCTAACGCCTCTCATCTGAGCCAAACCCTGCTGCTCCAGGCCCTTCAGCACCCGAGCTACCCGGAGCAGAAAGTGGCCAAGTTCGAAATTTTAAAACGTCGCGCCCTCAAGGTAAAGGCCGTGGCCGGAGACGACAAATACGCAGCGCTTTGGGGACTCTATCCCTTTAATTCCGGTTACTTCATGTGTCTGCGGCTGAAAACCGTTGGGGCGGAGCCCCTGCGCCGCCATCTCCTGCGGCGGCATGGGGTAGGACTGATCGCCCTGGGGCAATCGGATCTGCGGGTGGCCTTTTCCTGTCTGGAAGAAGATGACGTGGAGACGCTGTTTGACCTCATCCGCCAGGGTATCGAGGAACTTACCCGCGACGGCTGATCTCGGCCGGTAAGGGGCGGCCGCGGTGTGGTTGAGGCCGTCCCTGTTTAACAACTTACCTGCACGGGACCCCCCTTCAAATTTGGTGATCATGCTGGGAATAGGAAAAGGACATTCCGACAAACTCGCCTACGCCGGCAAATGGGCGTTTTATTTTTTCGTCATCGGCATCATCGCCGGATTGGGCTCCATTGTCTTTCACTATCTATGCGTATTGGGCCTGCATTACTTTTTGGATATGCTGGCCGGCTATCGGCCGCCCTCACCCGCCGGCGAGCACCATTTGCTGACCCCCACCAGCACCCCCTTCAGTCGACTGACGCTCTTTTTCTTGCCGGCCCTGGGCGGGTTGTTCAGCGGTTGGCTGGTCTACACCTTTGCCCCGGAGGCCGAGGGCCACGGCACCGACGCCGCCATCGACGCCTACCACCATAAGGGGGGCTTTATCCGCAGCCGGGTGCCCATTATCAAAACCATCGCCTCGGCGGTCACCCTCACCACGGGCGGCTCCGGCGGGCGGGAAGGCCCCATCGCTCAGATCGGGGCCGGTTTCGGCTCTTTTCTGGCCACCCGCCTGAAACTCTCTGAGCGGGAGCGGCGGATCATGATGGCCGCCGGCATCGGAGCGGGAGTGGGCAGTATCTTCCGGGCGCCGTTGGCCGGGGCGCTGTTCGCCGCCGAGGTACTCTACCGCGATCCGGAATTTGAATCCGACGTGATCATCCCCGCGGGAATTTCATCGGTGGTGGCTTACTGCCTCTTCTGCCTGGTCTTCGGCTGGGGCTCGCTGTTCCAGGGACCCGATTACAAGTTTCAGAACCCTCTGGAACTGCCGGCCTATCTGGTGCTGGCCATGGTGTTGACGGCCACGGGCTATCTGTACGTCAAGTCCTTTTACGGGATCACCGGCATCTTCCAGCGGTTGAAATTTCCCAACCACTTCAAACCGGCCATCGGCGGGCTGTGCACCGGCGCCATCGGGCTGTTTGCGCCCCAAACCCTGGCCTTCGGCTACGGCTACGTGCAGCAGGCCCTGGACGGCACCCCCAACATCACCATCTCATTTCTGTTGATTTTGGGGCTGGGTAAAATCCTGACCACTTCCTTTTCCATCGGTTCCGGGGGCAGCGGCGGGGTATTTGGCCCCTCGGTGGTGATCGGCGGGGCCATGGGGGGCGTGGTGGGCATGATCTTCCACGCCATCATGCCTGGGGTGATCACCGAGCCGGGGGCCTTTATCATCGTGGGCATGGCCGGTTTTTTTGCCGGGGTTTCCAATACCCCGATCTCCACCATCATCTTCGTATCGGAGATGACCAACTCCTATCATTTGCTGCTGCCCAGCCTGCTGGTCTGTTCGGTCTGCTACCTGGCCTCCCGCAAGTGGACCATTTTCCACAACCAGGTGCCCAACAAGGTCGCCTCGCCGGCCCACACCGGTGAATTTTTCGTGGATATCCTGCAGACCATCCATGTCCGGGACTTGATGGACCGGGTGCGCAAGGTGCGCTTGATTCCCCGCAACATGCCCTTTGTGGAGTTCAAAAAATATTTTTCCCAAACCAAACAGCACTACTTTCCGGTGATGGATAGCCAGAGAAAGCTGGTGGGAATCTTCTCCAGCACCGACATCCGCGCGGTGCTCTTTACCCCGGAGATCGAACAGCTGGTGGTGATGCAGGACATTGCTAACTCCGACATCATCGTCACCACCCCGGCGGACGATCTCAACAGCGTTCTGCATAAATTTACCATGAAGAATATCGACAGCCTGCCGGTGGTTCAGGAGGATGATCCCAGGGAATTGATCGGTATGCTGCGCCGCCGGGAAGTGATCGCCTTCTACAATGAGCAGATTCAGGCCATGAAACAAAAGGTCGCTGGCAGCGTCTAAATGCTTGTCTTTGCAGATATTAAATCCTCACCGCAAAGACGCAGAGATCGCAGAGAGTTTATTTCTTTTCTCTCGCCCATAGAGCAAAAGAGTTAGTATTTACTCTGCGTTCTTTGCGACTCAAGCGAAGCGGGCGGTAAAATAATTCGTCACCGAATCTACGAATTGAGGCCCTCAGCCCCGCTTGTCTATAAGGCAAAGCTTGCGGGGTCATACGCCACCTCTTTCAGGAAAAGCCCTTGGGGCGGGGCCGTGATGCCCGCCTTCAGCCGGTCCCGCCCGGCCAGAATCTGCGCGAAGCCATCGCAGTCGATTTTGCCCAGTCCCACATCCACCAAGCTGCCCACCAGATTGCGCACCATGTAGCGCAGAAACCCATCCGCGGCGATCTCAAAGCGGATCACCTCCTGGGCTTCCCCCTTAAATTGTGCTTTTAACACCGATCGTCGGGTGTGGGGCCGAGGGCTGCCGCTGCCTTCAAAGGCCTTGAAATCGTGGGTGCCGACAATCCGATCCGCGGCACCTTGCATGGCGGAGAGATCCAGCGCTTTTCGGATCTGCCAAACATAGCGGCGGCCGATGGCCCGGGGCCGGGGGTGGTTGTAAATCCGGTAGAGATAGGTTTTTCCAATGGCGTCGAAACGGGCGTGAAACTCCAGAGGTATCTCCCGGCACTCCCGGATCGCGATGGTGTCTGGCAGCATGCTGTTGAGGCCCTTGATGAAATCTTGGGGCAACAGCCGCGTGCGGCAGCGGAAATTGGCGGTCTGGCCCCAGGCATGAACCCCCGCGTCGGTGCGCCCCGAACCGTTGAGGGTGATCTCCTGGCGGGTCATCCGGCCCAGGGCGGCCTCGATGGTGCCCTGAATGGTGGGGTCCGATTTTTGCCGTTGCCAGCCGGCGAAATGGGTTCCGTCATACTCCACCTTCAGGAAGATATTCTTCTCCCGGATGGCGGATTCGGAATTGGTCCTAAGGTTCGTGATCACAGGCTCAACACCCAGCTCAAGGGAATCATGGAGAGCACCGTGGATAGCACGATGGCGGCCGAGGCCAGCTCCGTATCGCTGCGCAGTTGGGCCGACAGCACATAGATAGAGGTGGAGGTTGGCAGGGCCAGGTAAATCATGGCCACCTTGAACTCCAGGGAACTGACATTCAAGGCCGGCAGGATCAGGAAACCTAGGCAGGGGGCAAAGGGCCAGCTTGCAGCCCGCAGCCTTGAAGGCATTGCTGAAATGGCCCCGAACACTGCGGGGCGTCAGGGCCGCCCCAATGGAGAGCAGGGCCAGGGGCAGGGTGACCATGGAGATCAGCGCCAGGGTGTTGTCGATAAACGGGGGAAAGCGGCCCACCAGGCGGGCATAGCCCAGCCCAGTCAGGCAGGCCAGGATCAGGGGGTTGGCCAGCAGGGCCTTTAGAGTCAGCCGCAGCTTGCGCAGGGCGTCGATCCGTTGAGCGGAAAACCAGATCAGGGTGCTCACCGCCAGGACATTGATCACTGGAATCATCCCTCCCACCAGCAGGCCGAACATCTGGACCCCCTCGTCTCCCAGGGCGTTGAGCACAATGGCCATGCCGATGTAAGTGTTGAAGCGGTAGCAACTCTGGGAAAAGGTTCCGGCCTGAAAATCGGTCACTGAAGTAAATCGGATCAGCAGCAGGCTCAACAGGTAGAGAATCCCCAGGATGGCCAGGGTGCCCATGAAAAGTTGGGGGCCCAGGGGCAGATCCCGGGGGCCGCTAGCCCCGATTTTCCAAAAGAGCATGGCCGGAAAGAAGATGAAATAGACCAAGCGGTCCGCGGTGCGCAGAAAGGTGTCGTTAGTTAGCTGATAGCGCTTGAGGAGATTGCCCAGGATAATCAGGGCAAATACTGGAAAAAGGCTTGCCCAGACCATTTAAGGGCGCTTCTCCCTGGCCAATAAATAAGTGTGAAGGGTTGGATTGGGGTGGCGGCGGTCTAAAACCGATCGCAGCGAACTTGGCCCAGCAGGCTCTCCGCGTCATCGTCCAGGCAGTCGAGTCGATCTTCAAGGGCCAGGGTGTGCCCGCAGGACCTGCAGGCAAAAAAGACGCGCGCTCAGGTGCGCCTCAAAACCAAAGGCCCATGGCATCGGGTGCAGTGACCGGGACGGGCCGGCTGGTGCCGGTTTTTGAGAAGCGGGACAACATGGACGACCATACGCGGGATCTCTCCTTTCCGGAAGCTTTGTCAAGCATGGTACAGTTTCGCCGGGTATCGGGATCGAGAAGTTGTGACCTATCGCAATGCCCCGCTGAAGTCAATCCGTACTTTGGCAGCCCGAAAATTGATGGAGCACTTCAATCGGCGGAATTATTTTTCTCCCGGCAGGATTGAAATTTAATTGAGAAATCTACGGGTTCAGGGCTAAGATAAGCTCGATAGATGACGGAAATAATGCGCCGATCCATTTACGGGCTGGAGACCAGCGCCTGGAAACGGTCATAGTTGCCTATTCGACAGGAGCGGATGTGACGGAAAAAAGCGAAACTCAACCCCCTGGAATGTATTGCCCCGGCTTTCAAGCTGCGGGCGTATTTGCCGGAATCAAAAAAAAGGCCGCTGGGGCGGCAGAGCTCAAGGATTTGGGGCTGATTCTGGCGGATCGGCCGGTTCAGGTTGCGGCCCTCTTTACCCGCAATCAGATTCAGGCAGCGCCGGTAGCCCTCAGCCGGCAGCGGGTGGCCGCCGGTACCTGCCGGGCCCTGATCGCCAATAGCGGCAACGCCAACTGTGCCATCGGTCCTCAAGGCATGCGGGACGCCCTGGCGATGACCCGCTTGGCCGCGGAACAGCTCAGCGTAGACCCGGATGGGGTTCTGGTGGCCTCCACCGGGGTGATCGGCCAGCCCCTGCCCATGGCGGTGATCCAGGCGGCGTTGCCCGAGCTGGTCCGGGCGCTCCAACCCGACGGGTTTACGGCCTTTGCCCGGGCCATCATGACCACGGACCGCGTGCCCAAATTGGCGCTGCGCACGGAGACCATGGAGGGCCGCCCGGTTCATCTGCTGGGCATGGCCAAGGGCGCGGGCATGATTCAGCCCGATATGGCCACCATGCTGGCCTTTGTCTGCACCGATGCTGCCATAGCTTCCGGGCAACTCAAAGAAATGCTGACCCAGGCGGTGAACCGCACCCTCAACCGGATCACCATTGACGGAGATACCAGCACCAACGATTCCATCTTTCTGATGGCTAGCGGCGCTTCCGGGGTTGAGATTCAAACCCCGCGCCAAATCGCTGGCTTTCAGGACGCCCTGGACGCGCTGCTCCTGGATTTAGCCAAGCAGCTGGTCAAAGACGGCGAGGGGGCTACCAAGCTGGTGGAGATCCGGGTGTGCGGGGCGCCCAGCGATGTCGCGGCCCACCAGGTGGCCGCCACCGTGGCCAATTCGCCCCTGGTCAAGACGGCGCTATTTGGGGAGGATGCCAATTGGGGGCGGGTGCTTGCCGCCGCCGGGCGGGCCGGGGTCGCTTTTGACCCCGAAGCGGTCTCAATCGCCTTTGACGAGCGGGTTATTTTTCAGAATGGGCGCTGGCAAGGCAAAGAGCTGGAAGCCCGGGTGACGGAGGTCATCCGGCGCCCGGAGTTTGCTATCACCCTCGATCTTCACCAGGGGCCCGGCGCGGATACGGTCTACACCTGTGACCTAAGTGTCGATTACGTGCGCATCAATGCCGACTACCGCACCTGAGGCGGCGGACACTTTCTGAAACGTTCACCCTCCGGGCACCGTGTCCATTGTGCGATCCTGCTCCTGGATCCTCCCAAGGCCGGCCCGGCCCGCGCAGCAGCGGTTAACGATGAGGTCTAAATCCCCCCCAGCCCCCCTTTTCCAAAGGGGGGAGAGCCAAGCTCCGGGCCGCCCTTTTCCAATGGGGGGGGGAGAGCTCAGCTGCGGGCCGCCCTTTTTTAAAGAGGGGAAAGACCAAAGCCTGGCCACTCCCGCGGTTCAGAGGTAAAGCGCCCCTCTCTGACGGCTATTATCCAACGGTAGGGGTTAAAAATTTTTGGCCCCTACCGGTAGGCACAGTCAGTTTGTAACAGAGGGGGAGTTCCCTCGGAGGCACGGCCAGTTCTCTTTTTCGTTCGGGCGGTCTCAGTATCGCTCAGGAGTTCCCCCGGAGGCGCAGCATGCTCCCCCCTTTGGAAAAGGGGGGCCGGGGGGGATTTCTTCCAAGAAATATAAATCCTATGAGGTCGATTCGACCCGCGACCTGGAAAATTCTTTGTCAGAGCGATTGCTGTACCCTTTATAGAATGAAGCCCAGCGTGTAGGTTCTATTCATGTCAACGATGCGCCTTCAGAAATTTCTTTCAGCGGCCGGGATCTGTAGTCGCAGGGCAGGGGAGCGCCATATCCTGGCCGGCCGGGTGACGGTCAACGGCAAGCCGGTCACCACCCTGGGCACACAGGTGGATCCCGAGCAGGATCGCGTCGCTTTCGACGGCCGGCCCGTGACTTTGGTTGAAAACAAGCTCTACATCGCCTTGCACAAACCCCTGGGCTGCGTCTCTAGCTGCCGGCAACCGGGTGAGCGGCTGGTCACCGATCTGGTCGATCTGTCCCAGCGACTGATTCCCGTGGGCCGCCTGGACAAGGATTCCACGGGGTTGATGATCCTCACCGATGACGGGCCGCTTCACCACCTGCTCAGCCACCCCTCCTTTGACCATGAAAAGTGCTATCAGGTCACCACCGACCGGCCCATCAGCAACCATGCTCTGGACCAGTTGGCCCAAGGCGTGCTGCTGGACGGTCGCCCCACCCGGCCGGCGCGGGTCAAACGCCTGGGGGCCCGGCGCTTTCAAATTGTGCTCAAGGAGGGCCGCAATCGCCAGATCCGCCGCATGGTGGGGGTTATCGGCTTGCGGGTGACGACGCTGCACCGTACCCGCGTGGCGCACATCTCCCTGGGCGGCCTGGCGCCCGGCAAGTGGCGCCACCTTGGCGCCCACGAGCGCGCCAAACTATTGGCCCTGCGCTCCGCTTCCAGGCTTTAATATGACCTGAAGGGGCGGCCCAGGGTTCCAGACCCTTCGAGCTAAAGCGACCTATCGATTAGCGGACCCAAAAGCCTCATCTCCCTCCCCCTTGACGAATGAGAGCCCTGGTGGCGGTGAATAATATCAGGCAGTTAAATTCCCCTCTACCAACCTGTCCTGCCGGGAGAGGTAAGTTTTTGGTCGGGCACTATCCATGGCCCGGGTCAGCGAAGCCCACCTGTGTACCGAAACTTGAAACTGCCGGTTGACATGGAGCCCGAGGTGTGCGAGTAAGGTCGTTATATCTAACGACCGGTCGGTAGATTCCATTGCCCACCTGCCCTGAGATGCGCCATGCCCCAGATGAAGGCCAAAATAAAAACCGTTGCCGTGGATCTCTTCTTCCTCAAGGGCTACTTTGCCACCAGCATCAGTGCGATTGCCCGGGGCAGCGGAATCCAGAAGGCCAGCCTTTATTATCACTACGCCAGCAAGGAGGATCTGCTGTTTCATATCCTGGAGACCATTATGGATGATCTCACCGGATTTCTGCAGCAGAACCTATCGGCGTTTTCGGACGTGGAGGGCCGCATGCGGGCAGCGGTGCGGGGTCATGTACAGTTTCATCTGCAGCGACAGAAAGAGACCTTCATCGCCAATGCCGAGCTGCGGGGGCTCAATCCCGAACACTATCGGGCGATTGTCAAGAAGCGGGATGCCTACGAGGCGATTTTTCAGGAGCTGATCCGGGCCGGGCGCAGCCAGAAGGTATTTTCAGAGGGAGATACGAAAATTCTCTCCTATGCCATTTTAACCCTCTGCACGGCCGGCGCGGCCTGGTACAATCCCAAAGGGCGTCTGAGCGTGGATGAAATTGCCGCCATCTATGAGAACTTCATCATCGGCGGTTTGAAGCATGGGCGAATCCAACACGGAAATGCATAATTCAAGGAGGGTATCGTGGATTTCGATCTATCCCGCGAGCAGGAAATGATCCGCAAAGAAGTGCGTAAATTTGCTCAGAGTGAAATTGCGCCCCTTGCCGAGGAGTTGGACCGAAACGAGCAGTTCTCCGCGGAACTAACCCGCAAAATGGGCGAGATCGGTCTGTTTGGGATGTTTGTCCCCGAGGCCTACGATGGCCAGGAGATGGACTATATCTCCTACATTATCGCCGTGGAGGAGATCGCTCGAGTAGATGGTTCCCAGGCCGCCACCATCGCCGCGGGCAACTCCCTGGGTATTGGGCCACTCTACTATTACGGAACCGAAGCCCAAAAGAATAAGTATTTGCCCAAGCTCTGCCGGGGCGAGGCCCTGTGGGGCTTCGGCCTCACCGAGCCCACAGCCGGCTCCGACGCCGGGGGCAGCAAGACCACGGCAGTCAGAAAGGGCGATGAGTGGATCCTCAACGGTTCCAAAATATTCATCACCAATGCGGCCTGTGAGATGTCCCTGGGGGTCACCGTGCAGGCAGTCACCGGGGTGCGGCCCAGCGGCAAACCGGAATACACCTGTTTCATCGTGGAGCACGGCACCCCGGGCTTTAAGGCCGTGCCCATGCACAAGAAAATGATGTGGCGCTCTTCCAACACCGCCGAGCTCTACTTCGATGATGTGCGCATTCCCCATGAAAATGTGCTGGGCAAGCCCGGCGACGGCTTTCACCAGATGCTCCAGACCCTGGACGGCGGACGGCTTTCCATTGCCGCCATGGGCTTGGGGGGCGCCCAGGGCGCCTATGAGGCCGCCCTCAAGTATGCCAAGGGGCGCGAACAGTTCGGCCAGCCTATTAGCAAGTTCCAGGCCGTGGCCTTCAAGCTGGCCGATTCGGCCCTGGAAATCGAGTGCGCCCGCAACCTGCTCTACAAGGCCTGCTGGCTGCGTGACCAGAAGCGTGCCTTTGAGAAAGAGGCCGCCATGGCCAAACTCTACTGTTCGGAACTCATGGGCCGGGTGGCCAACCATGCCGTGCAGATCCACGGCGGCTACGGCTTGATGCAGGAGTATGGCGTGGAGCGTTTTTACCGCGACCAGAAACTGCTGGATATCGGCGAAGGCACCTCCGAGGTGCAGCGGATCGTGATTTCGCGTTACATCGGCTGTTAATAATCATCGTGTGATGCATTTTTTCTTTTGCAACACTTATAGTTTGCACTATACTAGTATTCTTTGCTGTTCGAGGATGATGATTATTAAACTAGCAAATAATAGTGCCATTAAAATTGGGGATCCGGTCGTTTCCGATGTTGAAAGTAGATGATCGGCGCGCCAGGTCCGCCAGTTTAATGGGTAAGGAAAAAAGATGAATGACCAAGTGCTGTATTCGGAGTTTAGAAATCAGGTTGCGCTACTCACCCTCAATCGACCCCAGGTGATGAACAGTTTCAATTTTGCGCTCCTCGAGGCGCTGAAAGCAGCGGTGGAGGAAATACGCTTCAAACCCGATGTGCGGGTGGTGGTGATTACCGGCGCCGGGGAACGCGCCTTCTGCGCGGGCGCGGATTTAAAGGAGCGGGCGACCCTCAGCCCTCTGGAGGTAAAGCAGTTTATCTTCACCATCCGCAACCTGTTCACGACCATTGAAAACCTCAACAAGCCGGTGATCGTAGCGGTCAACGGCATCGCCCTGGGGGGCGGCACGGAACTCGCCCTGGCCGCCGATATTCGCATCGCCGCCGAGAGCGCCTTCCTGGGGCTCACCGAAACCCGGCTGGCCATTATTCCCGGCGCCGGTGGAACTCAGCGCCTGCCGCGCCTCATCGGCAAGGGCAAGGCCAAGGAGCTGATCTTTACCGGCCGCCGGGTCCCGGCCCAGGAGGCCCTGGAAATCGGCCTGGTCAACCAGGTCTGTCCCCTGGAGAATCTGCTCGACCGCTGCCGGGAGATGGCGACCATGATCTGCGAAACCGGCCCCATTGCCATCGAGCAGGCCAAATACGCCATCAATTACGGGATGGAGACCGACCTGGCCACCGGCCTGGCCCTTGAATCCAATGCCTATTGGGTCACCATCCCCACCGAAGACCGCCTGGAAGGCCTGGCCGCTTTTCGGGAAAAGCGCAAACCGGTTTACAAGGGAAAGTAGCCGCAAGTCCACTTTTTTCGACCGGCCGATGCCGGGACCAAACAATTTTAAACATAGCAAACAAAAGGAGCAGCGATCATGAGCGAATACGATTATTGGAAAATATTTCCCCGAATGCCCAAAAAAGTTACTATCGGCGACATCACCGTGCGGGACGGATTTCAGCATCTGGAGAAATTCATCTCCACCCGGGCCAAGCTTTTTTACGCCGAAGAGCTGATCTTCGCCGGCTGCCGCAACATCGAAGTCACCAACCTGGGCAACCCCTACCTGATGCCCCAGTTCAGCGATGCCGAGGAGGTCCTGGCCAGCCTGCGCAGCGACCGCTTCAAACGGCGCTGTGCCAAAAAAGGCGTCAACTACGATGACCTCTGCATCACGGCGGTGACCATTCGGGAAGGCGGTGTGGACCGCGCAATCCGTTTGAAGGAGCAGGGCATCGGTCCGGACCGGGTGCTGATGATGGTCTCCACGGAAGAAGAGCACCATTTCGCCAATTCCGGCACCACCCTGCCCGACTACTGGCGGGAGGCCGAGCGCTGTATTAAAAAATGCAATGACGCCGGGCTGAAGATGTGCGGCACGGTGAGCACCATCTGGGGCAGTCCCATTGCCGGGGCCACGGAATTAAAGGACGCCGTGGAGTTCACCAAGCGCTGGCTGGAGATCGGCGCCGCGGACATCGAGCATGCCGATCACGACGGCAGTGCCTCGGCGCCGGATGTCTACCGCTACTTCTCCATGATCCTGGACGCCATCCCCGATACGCGGCTGCACATCGCCCATTTTCACGAAACCAAACGGGTCTCCTCGGCCTCGGTACTGGCCTGTCTGCAGGCCGGGATCACCCACTTCGAGGCCACCCTGGGGGGCATGGGCGGCCAGCCGGCCAATTTCCTGGACGACTGTCCGGTTCCCGGGACCGGCGATTACTATTACAAGGACCCCCGCTATGTGGGGCTGATCTGCCTCGAGGATCTGCTGGTCCAGATCGACGAGATGGGCATCGCCCACACCTACGATGTGGACCGGATTCTCTGGCTGGGACGCCAGATGGAGCGCACCGTGGGCCATAAATTGCGCAGCGAGGCGGTGATCAACGGGCGTACCCTGAAGGAGGGGCATCCTCAATTCGCCCGGCCCGGCCTATCCAAACGAAAAGCCGACATGGGGGAATCTCCCGGCCAACTGCTGCCCGAGGAGTGGGGCCATGAAGCCTGCTTGCCGGATCGCCATTGCCCCTGATATGGTGATCGGAGATACGGAAAATATCGAACACCCATCAACGACGACACCCCCCTGAAGCGGGGTGCGGCCAACCAGTAGGGAGCTGTTACCATGGAGAAGAAAGATCGTCCGCCGCATATCAATGTGGACTATTTCGAAGATCTCACCGGCGATTTGGAATGCCAGGGCCGCGAGCCGCTGGACGCTATCGGCCGCCGCCTGAAGACCATGCGCCAGGAACGGGAGCTTTCCCTTGAGGAGCTGGCCCGGCGCACGGGGTTTGACGCCGCTTTTCTGGCTGAGATTGAGAACAACGAAGCCTATCCCCAATTGGGGACGGTGATCAAGCTCTCCAAAGCTCTGGACGCCGCCTTTGGCCAAGTGCTGTGCGGGGCCGGGGACAAGCCCTACGTGGTGACCCGGGTGGCCGAACGCAAACCGGTCTCCCGCTCCACCTCCCAGAAAGGGACCCGGCACATTTACTCTTACAAGGGCTTGGCGCCGGAGGTGCAAGGCCGCCACATGGAACCCCTGATCGTTCAGCTCAAGGCCCAGGCCGAAAAGGAGATATCCAGCCATGACGGCGAGGAGTTTGTCTATGTGATCAACGGCACGGTGCTCCTGGAGCTGGGCGAGGACCACTATGAACTGCAACCTGGGGACAGCGCTTACTACCTGTCGCAGACGCCCCACTGGATCACCGCCAAAGATGACGAGGCCACCATTCTGGCGGTGATCTACAATCAATAGCCGGAGGTTTTCGTTCGGATAGAGCTATCCGGATTACAATCTTTCAGGAGGAATGACGATGGCGCAGAAACTGTGGGAACCTGCCTTGGAGCGGATTCAGGCTTCCAACATGTTCCGGTTCATGGATGCGGTGAACCAAAAGCACAACCTCGATCTGGCCACCTATGCCGAGCTGTGGGAGTGGTCCGTGACCCATATCGAGGATTTCTGGGCCGAAATGTGGGATTTCGTCGGCATCCAGGCCTCTCGCCCTTTTGACCAGGTGGTGGACGATGCCGCCAAGATGCCGGGGGCGCACTGGTTTCCCGGGGCAACCCTCAATTTCGCCGAAAACCTGCTGCGCTACCGGGACGATCAGCCGGCCCTGATCTTCAAGGGCGAAACCCAGGCGCCGGTCACCCTGAGTTACCGGGAGCTCTATGACCAAACCTCGCGCCTGGCCCAGACTCTGAAACAATTCGGCATCGAGGCCGGGGATCGCGTGGCCGGCTTCATCCCCAACATGCCCCAGGCTGTGGTGGCCATGCTGGCGGCGGTGAGCCGCGGGGCGATCTGGTCATCCTGTTCTCCGGATTTCGGCATTAAAGGGGTTCTGGACCGCTTCGGCCAAATCGAGCCCCGGATCCTGTTTGTGGCCGACGGCTATTTTTTCAAGGGCAAGAAGATCGATTCCCTGGAACGCATCGCCCAGATTGCCCAGCAGATTCCCTCCATCGAAAAGGTAGTGGTGGTGCCCTACACTGACCCGCGGCCGCAGATCGGCGCCATCCCCAACGCCGTTCTCTACGATGATTTCACGGCTGCCGAACCCCGGGGGGAGATGGAGTTCGTGCAACTGCCCGCGGAACACCCCCTTTACATCATGTACTCCTCGGGCACCACGGGCCTGCCCAAGTGCATGGTGCAGAGCGCCGGGGGAATTCTCATCAACCAGCTCAAGGAGCTGCTGCTGCACACCGATCTCAAGCGCCAAGACACCATCTTCTACTTCACCACCTGTGGCTGGATGATGTGGAACTGGCTGATCTGCTCCCTGGCGGCGGGTGCCCGGGTGGTGTTGTTCGACGGCAACCCTTTTCATCCCGATCCCAGCGCCCTATGGCAAATGGCCCAGGATTTGGAAATCAGCGTCTTCGGCACCAGCGCCGGCTACCTGGCGGCCCTGGAAAACAGCGGCGCCCGGCCCAATCAGACCTTCGATCTGCCCCATCTACGGGCGATCCTCTCCACCGGTTCACCGCTGATGCCCGAGCAGTTCGATTACGTCTACAGCCAGATCAAGGCCGATCTACAGTTGGCCTCCATCTCCGGGGGCTCGGACCTCAACGGCTGCTTTGCCCTGGGCAACCCCCTGGATCCGGTTTTCCGCGGGGAGCTCCAGGGCCGGGGCCTGGGGATGAAGGTCGCCGCCTTCAGCCAATCCGGGGAAGCGCTCAGCGGCCGGCAGGGGGAACTGGTCTGCACGGCCCCCTTTCCCTCCATGCCCATCTATTTCTGGGATGATCCCGACCGGCGCAAATACCACAAGGCCTACTTCGACCACTTCCCCAACGTGTGGCGCCATGGGGATTTCATTACCATCACCGAACAGGGCGGGGTGGTGATCTACGGCCGCTCCGACGCCACCCTGAATCCGGGGGGCGTGCGCATCGGCACCGCCGAAATTTACCGGCAGGTGGAGAATATCGAAGAGGTGGCCGACAGCGTGGTGATCGGCCAATCCTGGCAGGGCGACGTGCGGGTGGTACTCTTTGTGGTGATGAAGGAGGATTGCGAACTCAGCGAAGACCTGATCAACAGAATCAAGCAGGCCATCCGCACCAACGCCTCACCGCGCCACGTGCCGGCCAAGATTATCGCCGTGCCCGGGGTTCCTTACACACTCAACATGAAAAAGGTGGAACTGGCCGTTAAAAACATCATCGAAGGGCGCGCCATCACCAACCGTGACGCCCTGGCCAATCCCCAGGTCTTGGAGTACTTCCGCGACTTGCCGGATCTCACTTCCTGATCACGGGCGGGGGCGGTAGGTTCGATCCTCTGAGCAAGGGCGGGTGCTTCACCTGACCCATTTTGGTTTGTCCATAATTCAAATTGCGGGATCTGGCAGGCAGTTTTTGAGGATGAAATCCCCCCGACCCCCCTTTTCCAAAGGGGGGAGAGGTCAATCCCCCCGGCCCCCCTTTTTAAAGGGGGCTAGGGGGATTTCCCATAAATAGGGCCTGACTGAAACGTGCATCTGTCGGCTCCCGGCTATTTCAACCCCTTACCAGGAAATTGCTCCCATGTCCCTATGGACTGATCTGATTCGACAATCCATCTCCGATGACCCGCCGAAAGCGCAGGTGTTGGGGATCGGCGGCAGCCCCCGTAAGGGCGGCAACTCCGATCTCCTACTCAAGCAGATTCAAAAAGGGGTCACCCAAACCGGACTCAGGGGCGATACCTTGCAGCTGCGGGATTTTCAATTCCAAGGCTGTATCGGCTGCGAACAGTGCCGCAAACAGAAGATCTGCACGGGGCTGAAAGACGGGTTTTCCCTGGTCTATCCCGCCATCCGCCAATCCCAGGGGCTGGTTCTGGCATGTCCCACCCACAACTACAATGTGACCGCCTGGATGAAGGCCTTCATCGATCGTCTCTATTGTTACTATGAATTTGACGATCAGCGTCCCCGGGGCTGGTCGAGCCGCCTGGCCGGTCAGGGGCGCAAGGCTGTGCTTTGCGCCGTATGCGAGCAAGTGCACCCGCGGGACATGGGCTTTACCCTGGAGGCCATGCGCCTGCCTCTGGAGGCCCTGGGGTATGAAATTGTCGGGGAACTGCCGGTGTTGGGAATCTTTGACAGGGCCGGGGTCCGAAACCATCCCGATATTTTGGCAAGGGCCTTCGCACTCGGTTCGAAACTGGCACAATCGCTCGCATCGTGACGAAAGACCCATGAAGGCCCTGGAACAGTTCAAGGTCGGGATCGCCCAAAACCGCGCCGGCCGGGGTGGGGTGGCGGTATCGGTCTGCTCGGCCCAGCCCGATGTGCTGCGAGCCCTGTTTCGCGCCGCCAAAGCCTACCGTACCTTTGCCCTCATCGAATCCACCCCCAACCAGGTGGCCCCCCAGGGCGGTTACACCGGGCTGACGCCCGCCGATTTTGCGCAGCGGGTAAAACGGATCGCTCAGGATGAAGATTTCCCCTTGGCGAATATTCTCCTGGGCGGTGACCATCTGGGCACCGGCACCTGGCGCCATCTGCCGGCCGCAGCTGCCCTGAACCAGGCCCGTCAATTAGTCGCGGCGTACACTTCGGCCGGGTATCGCAAAATTCATCTGGACACGGGGTTTGTCTGCCGGGATGATCCTTCCCCCCTGCCCGAGGCGGAGGTGGCCGAACGCTGTGCCGAGCTGGTGCAGGTGGCCGAGGCCCACGCCGGTGATGTGCCGCTCCTTTACGTGGTGGGCAGCGAAGTGCCGCCGCCGGGAGGCGCTCAGGAAGATGCCCGGCCCAGGATCACGCCCCCGGAGCGGGTGGCGGCCACCCTCGAGGTGTTTCAAGGGGCCTTTCAGCGCCGCAATCTGGAGGCAGCCTGGGAGCGGGTCAAGGGATTGGTGGTGCAGCCCGGGGTGGAATTCGGCGACAGGGAGGTTTGCGACTTTCAGGGCGCGCCGGAGCTGTCGGCGGCGATTTTGAACCATCCGGGCATGGTGTACGAAGCGCACTCCACGGACTTTCAGACCGCTGAATCCCTCAGGGCCTTGGCGAGGGACCACTTTTACATTCTCAAGGTGGGCCCCTGGCTCACCTACACCCTGCGTGAGGGACTCTATCTGCTGGAGCTGATGGAAAAAGAGCTGGACCCGCCGACCCCCTCCCGTTTCCGGGAAACCCTGCTCCAGACCATGAAGGCCGATTCCCGGCACTGGAAAACACACTACCGTGGTTTAGCCCAAGCGATTGAGTTCAAACTCAACTTCAGCAACCTGGACCGGGCGCGCTACTACCTGGAGCGAAAAGAGGTAATGGCCGCCTGGCAGCGGCTGATGCACAATCTCGCTCCTGCACCGCCGGAAGCGCTCATCAGCCAGTTCATGCCCCGCCAGTATGCCCGCATCCGTTCCGGCCAATTGACCGCGGATCCCCGGGAGTTGCTCCTGGACCGCATTGTCCAGCGGCTCGAGGGCTACATGCGGGCCGGTCAATTTGCGGATTCACCCGCCCCGGCAATGACCGTTAAATTCGGCTGACCCAGCCGAATTCTCAGACCCCTCAGGTTCCGCCGTAGCCGATGGTGACCTGCTCCCCATCGACGATCACTGGCACCTTGCGCTTGCCTTTGGAGAACTTGAGCATCTCCGCCATATGGCGAGTCTCGGTTTTCACATCCCGATAGTCATGGTCGGGATACGCCTCCCGGGCGTCGCGGGTGAAGGGTCAGCCGGATTTGCCGTAGATGCGGATCGGTTTTGGCATGGTTTATCTCCTGTATTTGCAGTGGGGTTGCTCTTTTGAGGGGCATTTTGTTCTGACTACCCAAAATTGGTCCCTGACTATCACTATATTCCTCATCAATGGATACTGTTACTGGGTATGGCATGGTGATGAGTTGGAGTTATCGGGAGTCGTAACAACAGGCCAAACCGGCGTGAACCAAACCTCCAGTGAGCTATCGGGGAGCATCGACTAAATTGCCCACGCGTGGTTCACGTCAGGTTCAGGCCATCGTTAGGGAAGGCTTAAATGCTTCAGTTTGCCTTGCAGTTTTTCAAGTGTATGCTGATACGTCCCTCCTGCTTCACGCTTGGAAGTGTGACCTCAGACTTGGTTTTAATGACCGCTGGAAATAGGACACCGCCAATATTCTGATACTCTATAGCTGTTTGCGCATCTATAGTCATTGATTGATTTTGTTTAATGGTTGATATAGCAAATTTTATTACCAATTTACCATTAACTCGCTCGTAATCTTCATCGGAATTAATTTGTGATGGTGGCTGAATCACAGATGTCTCACAATGCGTGTCATTGCATATTTTTGTTACCTTCACACCTTCTTGTTCAAAGCTGATCCGAGATTCGCTACCATTTTTCACTACCTCGACATTCTCGATTTTGTTCGCATCCGGCAATTCGTATTCATTAAAAATCCCTTCCAGAGCCTGCACCACGCCTTGGATTACTTGCTTAGCCCCATCTCTCATCATTTGCATACCTGTCTCTGCTGTGTTACGATCCTTGATACCCTCCTGCGAGACCAAAGAGACTTCAAAGTACGGCAGGTTGAAGGAAAGCCCTTTTCCTCTCGTATACGTAAGGCGAAACTCATCAAAATTCTCTTTTACTTCGAACTTATTCCCAGTGGACTTAAATTGGGCTTGCAGTTCAGCAAATTCAGGAACTGCCACCTGGCATGTAATCTTTTCAAAATAAATTGAGACAATCTCAACTATCCAGTATTTAAATATTAGTAAATATATTTAACGTGATCAACCTGAAAAAGCAGTCCACGTCAGGGCCTGTCATTAAGTTTTTCTGAAATTCAGTAACGTTACCATCCGCCGGTTCGCTTGGGATTCCAAATTTTAAAATTAGCCTAGTCAACACGGCTTTGTCAAAAGGTCATTTTTGCTTCAAAAAAATTTCATTCTCTTTTGTCTCTTAGGAAGATGCGAAGGAGGGACTGACCTTTCCTGCTTCTGTCCTTGGTGTACTGTTTATCCGTATTTCCGCCGGGAGATTCAGGGCCTGAATGTTATGGAATCGATCAGCGGCATAAGATGCTTGCGGCTCATCTGAACATTGTGCTGGTGCCAAATTACAATCCCTGGGTTCTTTTCTGAGCTGGAGGGCGGTGTTCCGACTGCGGTCAGCCCGGCCCCGTGGGCATTGAAATAGGCGAATAAAGCCTTCAGATGAGAGGGGTTCAGTGCCCAGGCCATGGCCCTGCGCTCAAAGCGGGGGTTGGGAAAGTAGGTCAACACCAGGAAGAAGTCCAGATCGCGCCCTTGGGCGAAAGAGCGGATCTCTGCGGGCAAGTCCGGCGTATCCGCCAGCCATTGATCCAGCTGGATTGGCACGGCGCTCACCGCGAAGCGCAAGCCGCGGCTGTTGCCGGTTTTAAGATCCCGGTTCAACAGTGCCGGGGGTTCCAGGCCGGAAATATCCAGTCGCGTTGCTGCCAGGGCTTGGTAAAAGCGGGCGGGGTCGATACCGGCCAGTTCAGTGAGGCGGGCCGCCATGCGGCGATCCTTGGTACCGCAGCGGTCGGCCTGGGGATCGAGGTTGACCGAATCGAGGAGGATCGGCCCGAGGAGCAGCCTGGCCAGAAGTGGGTCCAGCAGGCCGGGCTGTTCGTTGAGGATGAGCTCGGCCACCAGGGTGGCGCTGCAGGCTACCGGCGCGATGATTCGCGGAACGCAGTCTTGAAAGTCTCCAGAATCAAGGTGGTGATCGATGATTCCCCGCACCCGCGATTTCAGATGGCGTTGATCCGGGGCCAATTCGTTATGGTCCACCAAAGTTAGTTGGATCCTCTGGAGCGGCAAGGCGCCGCCCAACTCCAGCTCAGGATAATAAACCAGGCAGGCGGGGGAAATGCCGGCTTCGGCCAATAGATAAGAGGCCTCGGGCCGCTGGCGGATCGCCCCGGGTGGGCAGTTGATTACCGGCACCGGCAGCGGATCTTGAGGCGTCGCCGTGGTCCAGCGTAGAAAGGCATACATCAGCGCCGATACGATGGAATCCGGATCGGCGCTCTCATTGCCCAGGACCAGGTGCAGGGGACTTCCTCTTGAGGTGCTTTGCCGGGCGGTGGTCAAAAACCTCTGGAGGGCTTCGATGCTCATGGAGGATATTCATAGCATGCAGGGCGCCGCCGATAAACTGCGATTTCAATGCGGCTGTCTCGTGGTAGGCTTCCAGCATTGTGGGGTTGGGAAGGTAGATGGTGAACTGGTCTCACCCCAGGCAGAGAAAGAAAATCCCCCTAACCCCCTTTGAAAAAGGGGGAATTACCCGTGCCCCAGGGATCTTCTGCCGGTTGTCCTGAGCTCTTCCCGCCGGGGAGATACCCGCGTGGTCACTGGCAAGCAGGGTGCCTGCAATGGTGCCTGCTCCCCCCTTTGGAAAAGGGGGGCCGGGGGGGATTTAAAGCACAACTGTCTCCATTCCAAAACGGCAGGGACAATATTAACCCGGCAACAAAATACGCTGCATACGTCATGCCGGTCCCGGATCAAGCCCGGGATAACGGATCCGGCATCCAGCAGCAACGCTGGATTCTGGCGTTCGCCAGAATGACGAACGAAGGGTATTTAATCGCCGGTACAATATAATTCCTCCCAATACGACTATTGCTGTCCAGGAACCTTTCGGTTAAGTTTTTGGCCACAATGGCACTTGCCATCACGCGCCGGGATTTTTCGGGCTAAGCGTTACAACCTGTTGCAGGTCGGCCGCGGACCCTTTAAAATTGTGTTCAGAATCGGAACAGTAAGCCCCATGACCGACATCAGCATTCAAAACGCGACCTATTCAAAGCTGGATATCGATTCTTTGCTCTCTCCCTGGGGCGGGATGGCGGTATTCATCCAGCCCGGAGACAAGGTTCTTTTAAAACCCAACCTGCTCTCCGGGCGGAAGCCGGAAAAGGCGGTCACCACCCATCCCGAGGTGGTTCGGGCCGTGGCCCGGGCCGTCAAGCGGGTGGGGGGAGTCCCTTACATCGGGGATTCGCCCTCGAACCGATTTTCCAAAGGGGTGCTGCGCAAAGCCTACCAAGGCTCTGGCCTCCAGGCCGTGGCCGATGAGGAGGGCGTCGCCCTGAACTGGGATACCGGGTCTCAGCGGCAGGTGCTGCCCGATGCGGTAGCCCTGAAACAGACCTCTTTTTGCAACTTCGCCTTAGAGGCGGACAAGATCATCGCCTTGCCCAAACTCAAAACCCATTCCCTGCAATACCTGACCCTGGCTTGCAAAATCATGTATGGGGCCATTCCGGGGCTGACCAAGGCCCGCTATCACGCCCAATTTCCGCGACGCCACAGATTTGCCGACATGCTCCTGGACGTTACCTTGTTCCTCAAACCAACCTTGTACATTCTGGACGGAATTGTCGGCATGCAGGGCCAGGGGCCGGGCAGCGGCGATCCGCTGGAACTGGGCTGGCTGGTGGCGGCCACGGATCCGCTGGCCATGGATCTGGCGGTGTGCCGACTCATCGATGTGGAGCCGGTGGCTATCCCCGTGCTCAAGCGGGCCAAGGTCCGCAAACTATGGCCCGCGGAGATGCGTTTTCCCCTGCTGGACCCCGAGAAGATCGCCTGCACGGGGTTCAGACTGCCCACCACCAGCGATCACTTGCTGACCGGAAAAAAGAGCCCGCCCAAGAAGCCTCAGGTCAGTTCGGCCTGCGTGGCCTGCGGGGAGTGTGTGGCGATCTGTCCCAAAGATGCCATCACCATGGTCAATGGGCGCGCGTGGGTGAAGGACGCCAAATGCATCCGCTGCTACTGCTGCCATGAGGTGTGCCCGGAGCGGGCCATCGATCTGGTCCCCATCCAATCGAAGTAGAACCTGGGTGAGCGCTATCAGCCCGCGGCGGCGGGGCCCCCGGGCCCCGGGTCCGGGGCACAGGGCAAGACAAATGAAAAGGCACTGCCCTGATTCCAGCCCTTGCTCGCCGCCCAAATGGACCCGCCGTGCAGGCCCACAAACTGTTTGGTGATGGCCAGGCCCAAGCCGGTGCCCTGAAATTTGCGGCTTCGCGATCCTTCCACCTGATCGAATGGATCGAAAATCATTTCCAGGTTTTCGGAATCCAGCCCAATGCCCGTATCTTCCACGGATATTTCGATGGTATTCGTTGCATCAAGGTCCGCGTAGTTGTCCAAAGGTCTTTCCGGCGAGTGGCCGGCGTTTATGGGTGTGTCCCCAGCCCTTCGTAAGACGCCGGAGATTTTTATTTTTCCACCATCGGGAGTGAATTTGACGGCATTGGAGAGCAAGTTGAACAAAATCTGTTTGAGCTTGCGCTCATCTGCGGTAATGGTCTCCGGCAGATTGGCGACATCGGTCTCGATGTGGATGCGGTGCTTCAAGGCCTTCTCCCGGATGATACGCAGACTGCCTTCCACCAGCGTCTTTATCGCTACCGGTTTGGGTTCCAATTTCATTTTTCCGGCCTCCACCTTGGCCAGATCCAAAATGTCATTGATCAAGGCCAGCAGATGCTTGCCACTGCTTTGAATATCCACCAAATACTCCTTTTGGACCTCGTTGAGTTCGCCGAAGGTGGGTTCGGTCATCAGGTGACTGAAACCGATGATGTGGTTAAGAGGGGTGCGCAGTTCGTGGCTCATATTGGCCAGAAATTCACTCTTGGCGTGGTTGGCCTGTTCGGCCCAGCGCTTGGCTTTCACCAACTGTTGGCGCTGACGTTTGAATACCCCGGCGGCCACTGAGAGATAGATGGCCGCGATCAAAAAGAAGATCGTGTATAGCAGCTCGTAGGAAAACACCCCGGCTTGATGGCCGTAGGAGATTTGCAGGTAGGCAACCGAGAGGTAGCTGATTGCCGCGCAAAAGGATAGTGCCAAGGAAGCCGTGAAACCGGCGTTGGTCAACAGAAAAACGAGACCGATAAAGGCGAAAAAGAGCGCCGCAATCCGGATTTCGTTTAAAAACGAGGTCAAATAGCCGAAGATCAGGATCCAGTTGCCCAGCTCAGCCCACAAGACCAGCCCTGCAAAGCGTTTGGTAATGACCTGCCGGGCTCGGATGATGGCAAAAGAGATGAGCCGCGACGCCAGCACCCACAGGCTGATGACGGCCAGCGACCCATAGGCATAGCTCCCAAATCCGAAAAGTTTGGCAATGGTCAGGGCCATGATCGGTAGAATATAGCCCACCGTGCCCAAGCTCGTATTGCGCAGCAATAGCTGCCGCCGCCGGTCATTGGTTTTCATGCTGAGGTCCCAATATCTTGCCTTGGCGCATCCCAAGGATGGCATGAGGTAATCACCAGATCCGTGTCGCCTGCCCGAACACTACATTGACCTATTGTCGAATATCGGCGGATTTCGGAAAGACATAAGTGAAAAACCGTTCCTTTGAGTGCAACCGGGAAGTACGGGACCCACCCCACCCCACACGGGCGCCTGGACAGGACCGGACCAAGGGATTATAAGATTACCCGCCGGCCCGATCGTATGAGTTTAACCCACTATCCGGTGTTCAATCTCTCCACTCCAAGAGGACCCCTGCCATGACGGTATTTCATGGAGCCATAGTTTCCCTGGATCCGGACAACCGCGAGTATGACTACCTGGTGGCCCAGGACGGGCGAATCGCCTATCTGGGCAATGCGCTGCCTGAGGAATACGCAAGGGGCCATTCAACCGTGGAGTTGGGCGAGGGCGCCCTGCTGCCCGCCTTTGGGGACGGCCATATTCACTTTTCTAACTGGGCGCTGACTGACTGGGCCTACTTTGATGTCCGGGAAGCGCAAACCATCCAAGAACTTCAGGAGATCATCCGCGGGAACCTGGCCCGCTATAAAAAGGGCCAGACCGTGCTGGCCTTCGGGGCCTCCCGGCACCAGGTCAGGGAAAAGCGCCTGATTTCAAAGGCGGAGCTGGATGCGGTTTGTCCGGATCGTCCCCTGATCATTATCTGCTATGACGGGCACTCGGCTTTGTGCAACAGCCGGATGCTGGCCAAGCTGCCGGCCCGGGTTAAAAAGCTGCGGGGCTATGGGGCCCAACGCGGCTATATCTCCCATGAAGCCTACTTTGCAGCGACGGACTACGCCGCCTCCCAGGTGGCGCTGAAGGATCTAGTGGCCAGCATCATCCGCGGTTACGACACTCTGGCCGAAAACGGCGTGGGAATGATCCACGCCGTGGAGGGGGTGGGCTTTCCCCTGGATCTCGACTTCTCCCTGGTGAACTGGATCGCCAAGGCCCGCGCCCGGCGCAATCAATTTCAGACCCGCCTCTTCTTTCAGACCCTGGATGTGGGCAAGGTCTTAAAGCGCAAGCTGCCCCGCATCGGCGGTTGTTTCGCCACAGCCGTGGATGGTTGTTTCGGCGCCTGTGACGCCGCCCTGGCGGCGCCCTACAGCCATGATCCGGCCAATCGGGGCGCGCTCTACCACAGCGAGGTTGAGTTGGCGGAGTTTGTGCTCAAGGCCCATCGCGCCGGTTTGCAGATTGAGCTGCACGCCATCGGCGATGCCGCGGTGGCCCGGGCAGTGGAGGCCCTTAAAAGCGCATTGAAGGACACCCCCCGGGAAGATCATCGCCACACCTTGATTCATGCCTGTTTGATCCGCCCGGAAGATCTCCAGAAAATCGCCGACCTGGATATTGGCATCACCCTGCAGCCCGGATTTCTGATCTCTCCCCTGGAACCCGTTTCCTATTTGGAAGAGATCCTCGGCTCCCGGCTCCAGACCAGTTCGCCCCTGAAATCAATCCTGCAGGCGGGCATCCGCCTGAGCGGCGGATCCGATGCCCCGGTCACCCATCCCGATCCCATCGAGGGAATTTACGGGGCCTGCAATCATCCCTATGACCCGGCACAGTCCCTGTCGGTGGTCGAGGCTCTCAAGATGTTCACCTACGAGGTGGCCCGGGCCTCCTTTGACGAGCAGGAGCGCGGCAGCCTGGAGAAAGGGAAGATCGCCGATATGGTGATCTTGAACCGTAACCCTCTGAAGCTGGCGCCCCGGGAACTGCGCAGCCTAAAGGTGGAGCGGCTCTACCTCCAGGGCCGGGCCTATGAACCCGGGATGGGGACTGCCGGAATGGTGTGGGATGCCCTTCGGGGGCGCAACGAGAGCGTATAGCCGGGGCGAGTGGTCCGAAAGGAAGAAGGCAACCATGGAGTACCAAACAGCACGAAAACTGGCGCGGGCCAATGGGGAGACAGTGATCCCCACGGTGTGCGGCATGTGCGGTCCCGGGGGTCCCGGTGGGGGCTGCGGAATTTACGCCTTTGTGAAGCAGGGGCGCTTTGTCAAGGTGGCCGGGATGGATGAATCGCCGGTCAACCACGGCGCGCTGTGCGCCAAGGGCCATGCCGCCCCCCAGTGGGTCTACTCCGCGGATCGGCTGACCCAACCCCTGCGGCGGATCGGCCTAAAAGGTGAGGGCAGATTCGAAACGATCGATTGGCAAAGCGCCATCGACCAAATCGCGGAGACCCTCACCCGCCAGAAGGAACGCCACGGCTCGCAATCCCTGGCCATATTGTCCCCGGCCAAACGCTCCTACTGCGATTACCTGAAACGATTTCTGACAGTCCACGGCAGCCCCAATTACGGCCACAGCGGCATCTGCGCCGTGCAGCGCGCCTTTGCCTTCAAGTACACCTTGGGGGAGTATCCCCGGCCGGACTACGCCCAGAGCGAGCTGATCATCTACTGGGGCCGCCAGCCCATCTACTCCGGTCCCGTGGCTCGGCCGGCCCGGGCCTTTTTGGGGGCCAAGCAGCGGGGCGCCACGATCATCGCCGTCAAGCCCTCGGTCGAGCCCGACGTGGGCATGGCCGATATGTGGCTGCCGGTGCGACCCGGTACGGATGCAGCCCTGGCCCTGGGCATGCTCCATGTGGTGGTTAAAGAAGACCTCATTGACCATGACTTCGTGACGCGCTGGTGTACTGGCTTCAAGCGCCTCAAGACCCACCTGAAGGACTACCCGCCCGGCTGGGCCGAGACCATCTGCGGGGTGCCCGCCGGGCAGATCGAGGAGGTGGCCCGTCTCTACGCCACCACGCCCCGGGCCGCCATCGATCTGGGAAACGGCGTGGAGCATACCCCTTCCGCCAACGACGCCATTCGCGCCGTGGCCATCTTGATGGCGGTCACCGGCCATCTGGATCGGCCAGGGGCCAACCGATTTTTGCCCCCGCCCCGCCAACAGCCCCGGGATATCAGCCTGAAAGAGCGCTACACCCCGGAACTGAGAGACAAGCTGGTGGGGCCGGAATTTCCCATCACCTTCCAGCCCTTCCAGGAAGGGCTCACCTCAGCCTACTACCCCATTTTGGAAAGCGTGCTATCGGAAAAACCTTATCCTATCCGGGGGATCATCGCTCCGGGCACCCAGGCGCTGGTTTCCACCCGGGGCTCCAAAAATGTGGAAAAGGCTCTAAAGAAGCTCGATTTCTTCGTGGTGGCCGATGTGGCCCGCACCGCGGATATGCCTTACGCCGACATGGTGATTCCCCTGGCGACTTCCTATGAGGTGGATCATCCCTTCCAGATAGTGCCCGGCTGGCTCATGGCCACCCACAAGGTGATCGAGCCCGTGGGTTCGCCCAAATCGATATTCGAGTTCTTTCTGGATTTAGGGGTGGCCATGGGCTATGGCGACGACTTTT
Organism: uncultured delta proteobacterium; assembly: GCA_963713755.1. Classification (GTDB taxonomy): domain Bacteria; phylum Desulfobacterota; class Desulfobacteria; order Desulfobacterales; family CAVQMW01; genus CAVQMW01. The sequence goes on from CAVQMW010000003.1 coordinate 182,502, forward strand.
GGCAGGGGAGTATTGCCGCGGCCATGGACGACCAGCTCGCTCCCCTGGGGCTGACTATGGCCGAGCTCCAGGCGCGGCCCCAGGGCGTGGCCTATCCCCCCGGGGAAGCGGTCTACGAAAAGTATGCCGAAGCCTTTACCCGGATCAGCCCGCGCCTGGAGGGCACGCCCTTTCTGGCCCAGGGCAAGGTGGCCCTCTACAACACCACCCTGGAGGCCGCCGGGTTCACCCCGCTGCCGGTGTGGCGGGAGCCCCCCGAGAGCCTCAGCGGGACCCCGGAGCTGACCGCCGCCTATCCCCTGATCCTTTCCGACTACCACACCTCCAAGAATTTCAGTGCCGGCTGGCAGCGCAACATTCCCCATCTCCGGGAGATCGAGCCCCATCCCCTGTTGCATATCCATCCAGACGCCGCGGCGGCCCGGGAGATTGAAAGCGGGGCGTGGGTGGTGGTGGAATCGCCCCACGGCTGGCTGAAGGTCAAGGCCCAGCACTATCCCGGGATCCGGCCCGATACGGTGATGCTGCTTCACGGCTGGTGGCAGGGCTGCCGGGAGTTGGGGATGACGGACTATCCGCTTTTGGATGGCGGGGCCAACGTCAATATCATGTACAGCGTGGATCGCCGCAAAGCCTACGATCCGCTGGTGACCGCCATGGCCAGCCAGACTCTGGTGCAGGTGAGAAAGTGGGAGGCCTCCTGATGACGCCGACCGGGCCGGAATATGTGATTCACTTCGATCCTGAAAAATGCACCCAGTGCCACGGCTGCGAAATTGCCTGCAAAACCTGGCGCGGCCTGGATTACGGCATTCGATACCGGCGGGTGTTGAACCTTTGGCGGGCCCGCTATCCCCAGGGGGCCAGCGCCTCCCTCTCATTGGCCTGCCTGCATTGCGTCGACCCGCCTTGCGCCGCGGCCTGCCCGGAAGAGGCCATCACCAAAGACCCCGCGGACGGCCAAGTGCGGGTGGATTCCGGGCGGTGCACGGGCTGTGAATTGTGCCGGGAGGCGTGCCCTTATGGGGTGCCACAGTTCGGGGCCGCCGGGGCCGCCGGAATCATGGAGAAGTGCGACCTCTGCTTTCCGCCGGCGATTTCCGATGCCCCGCCGCCCTGCGTGGACACCTGCCCGGGGCGGGCCTTATCCTTGCGGCGGCTGACCCGCAAGGAGAAAATTGCCCACCAGGCGGCCATCCGGCATCTCCTAAGCGCCGTAAATTCGGACTCACTGTAGAGGCGGGTATGAAATTCGTCCTGACCGGGGGGATGCCGCATCCCGGTCGCTGAGTTTCAAGATCCTGAGATAGGGTAAAATCCCCCTAACCCCCTTTGGCAAAAGGGGGAACTGAAGGCGGAATCCCCCTAACCCCCTTTGGCAAAGGGGGAACTGAAGGCGGAATCTCCCTGACCCCCTTTGGCAAAGGGGGAACTGAAGGCGAAATCCCCCTAACCCCCTTTGGCAAAGGGGGAACTGAAGGTAAAATCCCCCTAACCCCCTTTGGCAAAGGGGGAACTGAAGGCGAAATCTCCCTGACCCCCTTTGGCAAAGGGGGAGCTGAAGGTAAAATCCCCCTAACCCCCTTTGGCAAAGGGGGAACTGAAGGTAAAATCTCCCTAACCCCCTTTGGAAAAGGGGGGCCGGGGGCAATGATTGCTCCCCCCTTTGAAAAAGGGGGGTGGGGGGGATTTTTGGGTTCTTGAAAGCCGTTTTTAGAGCATATGCTCATTTTCCGGAACCATTTCCAACCGCCGCTTTCTGGATTGAATAAGAGGCGGGTGTTCAACCCGTCCCGCGCTCCCGGATCCCAGCCTCCGCCTTACCCGCGCAGGGGCCAGGTTCCGCCGGAATGTCCCAAGAGAGGTGTCTGGAGCCGGTCAATCCAGCATGGCCATGATTTGCCGGACCAGCTTTTCGATGCCCCGGGCCACCTCCTTGATTCCCGGTCCCAGCATATAGGCCGGGGTCGTCACCAGCCTGTTTTTTTGATCAACGTGGATCATCTCCACCTTGCAGTCGATGTGGGTTCCGCCCATGGCGGTGATGGCCGCGGCCGTGTCCGGGTCACTGCCGATGGTCACCTCAGGGGCTTTGCCGCTCAGGGCCTTGGTGAGGGGCGCCGGGGCGATACAAATGGCCCCCAGGGGCTTGCCCGCGGCCACAATTTCCTGAACGAGCCGCGCCACCTCCGGGTGAACCACGGCCTCGGCGCCCTTAAAGGCGAAATCGCTCAAATTTTTAGCGGCCCCGAATCCGCCGGGCACAATCAGAGCGTCCAGATCGGCCGCCTGCACAACCTTGACATCCTGGATGGCACCCCGGGCGATGCGGGCCGATTCCACCAGGACGTTGCGGGATTCATCCATCTCCTTGCCGGTGAGATGATTGATCACATGGTGCTGGGGCGTATCCGGCGCCATGCAGACGATCTCGGCCCCGGCGCGGTCTAAAAAGAGCAGGGTCAGCACCGATTCGTGAATCTCGGCCCCGTCGTACACCCCGCATCCCGAGAGCAGCACACCCACTTTCTTACCCATCACCCACCTCCTTGAACCTAAAGTTGAACATCTGTTACGAATCAAAGTACTTTTGTTTGTACATCTTATCGTGTTGGCCCGATAGGCCCCTATCCCAGCACGTGCCGATCCAGAACAAAGCAGGTGAATATCCCCGAAAAGACCGTTTCAGGGCCCACCGCGGCGCTGACCCGCACCTGCTGTTTTTTGCCTTTGGTCTCCTCCACGGCGGCATCGGCCACCACCCGCTGGCCGGTGCGGACCGGTTTGAGAAATTTTACCTCGGCCCCGCCCAGCACCACATAGGGATGATTCACCGCGATCATGGCCGCATAATCGGCCAGCCCGAAGATAAACCCGCCATGCACCAGACCACTGGCGTCGGCGGCCATCTCTTCAGTGGTCAACAGCTCCACCCTGCTGGTGCCGTTTTCTACCTTCAAGGGTTTTCCGCACAATGCTGGGTTGATTTTTTCGTGGGTGATGATCTGCATGGAGTCCTCCATTACCTGGGTTTTAGTCACTCCTCACCGATGAATTCTGGTTGGATCTTGGCCCTCCTTACCGCAGGGGTTGGGCTCCGATAGGGTCGCCGAGCTTGGCCTCCCGGGCCTTGGTCTCATCCACAAATGCCAGCAGAATCAGCCCGGCTATGAAAAACACCATCAGCGACACAATGGAGAGGCGCGCGGAACCGCTGATCTGCCGAATCAGGGCAAAGGCCAGGGGCCCCCAAATGGCTGAAAACTTGCTAAAGACGCTATAGAAACCGTAGAACTCGGCGCTGGCATTTTCAGGGATCATCGACCCGTACAGCGAGCGGCTCAGGGCCTGGGAGCCTCCCAGCACGATGCCCACCACCACGCCAAGGATGAAGTATTCCGTGGCGGTTTGGATGAAATAGCCGTAAACCACCACGCCGCTCCACAATACCAGGGTCACCATCACCGCCCGTTTGGCGCCGATATACTTGGCCAGGCGACTGAAGCTCAGCGCGCCCACAATGGCGATCACCTGGATGATCAGCAGGGTGATCATCAACTGGGTGGTGGTCAGGCGCAACTCCTCCTTGCCGTAGATGGTGGCCATGTTGATGACCGTTTGGATGCCGTCGTTGTAAAGCATGAAGGCGATCAGAAAGAGCAGTAGGTGCTTGAAACGGCCCACCTGGCGGGCGGTTTGCAGCAACCGCGAGAAGCCCATGGCGCCATAGGCGACTATGCTGGCCTTTTCCCGGTACTGGGCCGGCAGGGGATCTTTACGGGGCGCTTCCCGCAGGTATTTGAGGGTGAACAGAGTGAATCCGGCCCACCACACCCCGGCCAGGGCGATGCCGATGCGCGCTGCCAGGCTCTGGGAGAGACCCAGCTGGGCGTGTCCCGCCACCAGTCCCAGGGTGAGGGCGAATTGCAGCCCGCCCCCCAGATAGCCGAAGGCAAAGCCTTTGCCCGAGAGCCAGTCGATCTTGTCAGGCGTGGTGATCTGGGGCAGGAAAGCATCGTAAAAGACGTTGGCGGCGATGAACCCGATCTGGGCCAGCAGGAAGAAGATCAGGGTTTTGAAGACATCCCCGGACCGGCAGAAGAAAAGCAGCAGGGTGAATATAGAGCCGCCATAGGCAAAGGTGAGCAGAAAGCGTTTTTTGGCCGCTGAAAAATCGGCGATCGCCCCCAGGAACGGCGCGGTCAGAAAGATCAGCAATGCGGCCAGGCCCACCACAAAACCCCACAGGGTGGTGGCGCTGTAAAGGGTGCCGCCGATCATCACTCCTTGGGGACCCACCACCTCCCCGGCGAAGTAGGCCGGCAGCAGGGCCGCCAGAACCGTGGTGGCAAAGGCGGAATTGGCCCAATCATACATGCACCAGCCAAACAGGGTGCGGCGGTCATTTTTGAGGGTCATTGGGGGTCAGCGCCGGGCGTCGATTTTCAGTTTAAGGTTTTTCCAGTCGAGAATGCGCTTGTCCGCTGTGGCCAGCGTCCACGACATCTGCTGCGCCGTGGCAACGATCATGCGGTCCGCCGGGTCTCCGTGAAATTGGCGCAATTCCCCGGCTCGAATGGCGATGGCGCCATCCAATTGGATTTCACGCAAACCGTTTTCGAGCAGCTCCTTACGCCAGATATCCGTTTCCAATCTTATTTCCAGCCGTTTTTTTTGGACCAGCATGGAGATTTCCCAGAAGCTGACGGCTGAGACCGCAAGATTCCCAAGGCTGAAGGCGTCATTGATCTGATCCAAGGTGCGTGCACCCAAGCGGGGGCTGCCTGCGTCGAGCCATACCAAAACATGGGTGTCCATCAGGATCATTGTTCGGCGTCCCAATTCACATCGACCGGTTCGATCAGGTCTTCATGGCTGAGAATTTTATCTTCATGCAAACCGAACAAGCTTTTTGGGCGCATGCGATAGGGAACCAGTTTGGAAATCGGCTTGCCGTTTTTGGTGATGACAATCTCTTTGCCGGTTCGGTTTACCTCTTCCATGAGCTTGAGACATTTGGCCTTGAAAACGGACGCCTTGATAGTTTGCGGTTCCATGTCCCTATCCTTGTTGAGGTGGGTTGCTAATCAGTATGACTATAGTCATTTCTATGGTCAAATTCAATCTGATTTTGCTTTATCCGCCGATTTTAGGTTGATAACATGTATACAGCTCATCCACCAGGGTTTGAATTTGGCGGTGTTGGGCAGATAGGGTTTTGATGCCCCCTGCGCGGATGGTTTGCCGAAACTTGCCGCCCGGCACCCACAGCCCAGCCTGCTGGTCGGCCAGCCATTCAAAATAGCGCAGGCAGAAATAGCTTAACGGGCCGATGAACAGAGCAAAAGCGAGGCTGTAAGCGCCCCCCAGCCCGGCATGGATCAGCACCCCTTCGACGATAAAGGCCAAGGGGAAAAAGAGCAGTCCGTAAAGGATTTTATAGGTGGCCGCGGCCGCCTCGTCGCACTGCTTCACCCGGGTCACCATCAGGCGGCACAACTGATAGGGGATGAAGCAAAATCCCCACCCTATCAGAGCCAGGGGCAGGGCCGCCAGGGCCATCAGCCGCCGCCCCAGGGCAGGGCGCCCGGCAGACCGGCCGGCCGGCGGAGCCGTGCCCCCCAGGAGTTGGTTGGATTGCTGGTATCTGACCAGCAGGTGCCGTAGGCGGCGAATCTTTTTGGGGTGGGATCGGCGCAGCGCCTTGAGACCCGCAGCGAACGCCTTGAGGCGGGAGAGCCGTTGGGGCCAGGCGCCGCTGTCTGCATCGGCGCGGTAAATCCGTTCCAAAAGCAGTATCAATTCACGGTCCCGGTGATCGTCCGCCTGGAACACGAGCTGGTCCAGAGCCTCGGCTAAGTCCCGGGTCAGCCCCTGAACCGCCTCCCTGGGGTTGCCGTCTTGACCGGCCCATTGGGGGGCGGTGGCCAGGGATTCGCCAAAGGAAACCATCACCGGGGTCCGAAAGATGGACCCGTACTCGTAGTTGATACCCACGGGGATGATGGGTACCTGTAGACCCTGTTCCCGCGCCAGAAAGAAGAGACGCACGGCCCCGGTGCGGACTTGGGCCATATGGGGTTGGGGCAGGGAAATTCCTTCGGGAAAAATCGCGATACACTCTCCGGCCTTCAAAGCATCGAGACAGGCGCCAAAAAAGGTGCGGTAGTCTACCTGGCCCTGGGCGTCCATGCGCCGAACCACGGGAATCACCCCCATACGGGTCATCAGCCACCCCAGCAGGGGAATCTTAAACAACGGCGCCTTGGCCACAAAGCGAATCCGGTATCGGGACGGCAACAGAAAGAGCAGCAACGGGTCCACCAGGGCATTGGGGTGGTTGGGGGCAAAGATCACCGGACCTGACCCAGGCAGATTTTCAAGACCCTCCAGGGTGATCTTGCGGAAGAATATTCTCAATATCGCTCGAAAGAAGTTGATCAGCATAACGTTAAGGTCCCTGAATGGTTGAGATGTGTGATCTCCTGGCGAAGTCGATTGCGGTGACCGGCGGAGATTCTCTCCGAGGAAAGCTTCCACCACGCCTCACAATCCCCATGATCTATCATACCCTGTAGGACAATTCTTATGCCAACAGTGGATTTGATGTTTATCTCAATGAAATAATTATGGATAAAGGTTAGATTTTTTGATTGGACGTTTGTAGTGTCACCATTTCCATACATTTTTTGATCGTCATATGTCACTAAATTGTTCGGTAGAAACCCGATCGGCCGACTTAACGCATCATGGTAGACAGGATGGGGTGGGGAATCGTCCCGCGGATATGCTTGCCATTTTGAATGGGCTTAGTTATCCAATTCCGGATCAAGTATTCAGCTGGGTTTAAATTCCAGACAAACAGAGGAGATACGGGATGAACATGCTGGTTGTATCCATGGTGGCCGTGGTGGGGGGGCTGGCCGTCACCCTCCAGGGACAATTTATGGGCATCATGGATCAAAACCTGGGGACCAAGGAGAGTGTGTTCATCACCTATGGCAGCGGCGGCCTTGCCGCAATCCTGCTCTTTTTGCTGCTGCCGGGAAATAACCTCAGAAACTGGAGCGCCCTGCCCTGGTACGTATTCAGCTCCGGACTTTTCGGGCTGATTATCGTAGGCAGCATCGGCTACGTTCTTCCCCGCATGGGCCTGGCCAGAGGCTTTACCCTGATGATTGCAGTGCAGTTCATTCTGGCCGCCCTCATCGACCATTACGGGTTCTTCGGCGCTGCACTGCGTCCTTTGGAGCTTACACGAATCTCCGGTCTGATCATCATGCTGTTCGGAGTGTGGCTGGTGATGCGCTGAAACCAGCTGCCATCTGAGGTTTGATTCGTTCCGTTATCCCTTTTTGCTGTCCCCCGCATGTCTGTAAAAGGGTGAAGGCTGGGGGGCTTCGGGGGTGTTGCCGAGGATGAGGTCGGCGGCTTTTTCGGCGATCATCATCACCGGGGAGTAGATGTTGCCGTTGGTAATATGGGGCATCACCGAGGCGTCCACCACCCGCAGGCTTTCCAGTCCGTGGACCTTGAGGTTGTCCGGGTCCACCACGGCCAGTTCATCGACGCCCATCTTGCAGGTGCAGGAGGGGTGCAGGGCGGTTTCGCCCTCCTTGCCTACCCAATCCAAGATTTGCGCATCGCTTTCGACCTGGGGGCCGGGTGAGATTTCCCCGCCGTTAAAACGTTCAAAAGCGGGCTGATTCATAATCTTCCGTGCGCAGCGGATTGCCTCCACCCACTCCCGGCGGTCCTGGTCCGTGGAGAGGTAGTTGAAGCGCAGGCGGGGATAGGTGCGGGGATTGCTGGAGTGGATTTTCACCGAACCCCGGGCGTTGGAATACATGGGACCCACGTGAACCTGGTAGCCGTGGCCCTGGGAGGGCGATGAGCCGTCGTAGCGGATGGCCACGGGCAGAAAGTGGAACTGAATGTTGGGGTAGGGGACTTGGTCGTTGCCGCGGATGAACCCGCCGGCTTCGAAGTGGTTGGTGGCCGCGGCCCCCCGGCGGTGAAAGAGCCACTGGTAGCCGATCCAGGGCTTGTTGTACCATTTAAGGGCCGGATACATGGTGACCGGCCGCTTGCAGGCATATTGGACATACACCTCCAGGTGATCCTGGAGGTTTTCGCCCACCCCGGGCAGATGATGCACCACCGGGATGCCCAAAGCGCGGAGCTCTTTAGCGTTGCCGACCCCTGAAAGCTGCAGCAGTTGGGGGGAGTTGACGGCGCCGCTGCAGCAGATGATCTCCCCGCCATAGGCCTTTTGCGTACGTCCCTTTTTCCCTTTGACATAGCTCACACCCACGGCGCGCCGCCCTTCAAAGAGGATTTGGGTGGTCAGCGCCCGGCAGATCAGCTTGAGATTCTCGCGGGATTTGACCGGGTGCAGGTAGGCCCGAGCCGCGCTCCAGCGCCGGCCGCGGTAGATATTGCGGTCAAAGAAGCCAAACCCCTCCTGGCGGTAGCCGTTGACATCGGCGGTGAGGGGGTGACCGGCCTCTTTGACGGCGTTCAGAAAGGCGGCGAAGAGCGGGTTTTGGCAGGGCCCGGTCTCCAGAAAGAGGGGGCCGTTGACGCCGTGGTATTCATCGGCGCCGACCCTGCGGGTTTCGGCACGTTTGAAATAGGGCAGGCAGTGGGCGTAGTCCCACTTCTCCATGCCGGGATCGGCGGCCCATTTTTCGTAGTCCAGGGGGTTGCCGCGGATATAGATCATCCCGTTGATGCTGCTGGAGCCGCCCAGCAGCTTGCCCCGGCCGTGTTCGATGCGCCGGTTGTGCATGTGGGGTTCGGGTTCGCTGACGTAGCACCAATCGTAATGTTTATTGCCCAAGGGGACGGTGAGGCCCGCGGGCATATGAATGAAAATGTCCCAGATGTAGTCCGGCCGGCCGGCCTCCAGAACCAGGACTTTATTGGCGGGGTTGGTACTCAGGCGGTTGGCCAGGGCGCAGCCCGCCGACCCACCGCCGATGATGATGTAGTCGTAGTGCCGGGTTTTCATGGTGCATGCTTTCTTGGAAAAGGGGGCCGGTGCGGCCCCCGGTTTCAGAATGGCTACTTTTCGATCCAGCGCGGAACGATGAACTGGGCGCCGGGATAGGGGGTGGTGGGCGGATCGGTGAAGATGGTCTGCAATTCCCCGTTTTGGACCTGGTAGTGCACCACCGGGGCGGCCGCCTGGGCCCGCAGGACATTGTCCTGGTCCCACTTGATCAAGCCCTGATGGCCTTCATAGCCGTTTTCGCGCAGATAGGCGATCACGCCTTTGAAGTCATAGGCATCCCCCACGTTTTCAACGGCGTTGGCCCAGGCCATGACCCCGGTATAGGTGGCCCAGGCGCCGGCGGGGATCTGGTGCTTGTAGAGCGCCACGAACTTATCGATCCAAGCCTGGCCCGCTTCGGTGGGGGCCTTGGGGCCGGGCAGGCCGGTGGGCATTTCGCCCACGATGCCGTCCGCGCTGTCGCCCAGGTTCTCGACCACCTCCCGGGGGGTGATGCCCCAGCCGAGGCTCAAAATGGAGTTGGTGGGCCGTTTGATGAACTGGCGGAAAAAGGTGATGTTCTCCTGGGCACTGGGGATCTCGATGTGGATCAGGGAAGGCTTGATGCGCCGGATCTGGGTCAACACGGCGCCCCATTCGTTGGTGCCGTAGGGCACGGTCTCGCGCTTGGCCACTTCCCAGCCGGTTTCTTTGAAGCCGGCCTCCAGGGTGTCGCCCACCTCCACGCCCCAGGCGTCATCGGTGTTGATGATCACTGCTTTTTTATTGGGATACTCGTAGGGCAGGGCCATCAGCACGCGGAACATGCTGTTGGCCTGCTCAATGCCTACATCGGTGAGTTGAAAGATGTTGGAATACTTTTCGGGGTCTTCGCGGTAGACATCCACGGCGGCCTGGGAGCCGTCATCGCAAAAGAAGGGGGCCTCATATTTTCCATAGGCCCGCACATCCTGGCCCCAGCCGGCCCAGCCGGCATGCACCGAGGCCACATTCTTCTGCCCGCAGAGAAAGTCCGCGCCCTGCATCACCACCTCGGGGGCGAACTCCTTGGAGTCGTAGCGGATGATTTCCAGCTGTTTGCCCAGCAGCCCGCCAGCGGCGTTGATCTCGTCGATGGCCATTTTGATACCTTTGAAGTAATCATCCCCGGAGCCGGTGTAGGCCCCGGTCATGGCCAGGGGCACCCCCACCGGAATGGTATCGGCGGCCAGAGCGCCGAACCCGAAGACCAGGCCCGTCAGCAATGCGACTACAATCCAACATGTTTTCTTCATCTTCCTCCTCCTTTTGTGGATATGAAATGATAACAGTAGACCATCGGTTGAAGTAAACGGGCTTTTGGCCCTGAACTGGAACTACAGATCTTAACCTGGGGAATCCAGAACTTCTGCTCAACCCCGGGTTGCGGCGCGTTTCAGCCAAAATCCCATGACGCCGTTGGGCAACAGCAACACCAGGAGTACCACTAGTCCGCCCATGGTGACTGCCCGGTAGGTGCCCAGGGGCGCCAGAACTTCTCCTAAAGCCACAATGATAAAGGCCCCCAGGATCGCTCCGGGAAATTTGCCCAGACCACCGGCCACAAGCATCACCAGCAAAGTGCAAAAAAGATCCAGGTCCAGCATCCGCGGCGAGATCACGCCGATGTAGTGAGCATAAAACCCGCCCACTACGCCGGTGATAAAGGAGGTCAGGGCAAAGACCATCAGTTTGTACTTAAAGGCGCTGATGCCTAAGCTCATGGCGAAATCCTGGGAATCCTTGAGAGCCAGAAAAGCCACCCCCCAGTAGGACTTGATCACCAGCATGATCACCAGGGCGCAGCTCACCGAGAGTAGTAGGGCCAGATAGAAGGTAGGGACCTGATTTGCGTTGCTGAAGGTGTATCCGAACAGGTTTATGGGCGGAATGGTGAGGATACCCACCGAGCCCCCGCTGCCCAGGGCCATTCCGATTTCTCCTCGCAGCAGAGGCTGCAGGGTCATATGCACGCCAAAGGTTACCAGGGCGATATAGGGTCCGGCCAGGCGCAGGCAGGGTAGGCCTACAATCACCCCCACCCCGGCGGTCAAGCCGCCGGCGGCCAGGATGGCCACCACCGCGGGCATCTGCCAATTAACGGCCAGGATGGCGGACGCATAGGCGCCGATGACGAAAAAGGCCACCTGCCCGAAGGAGAAAATGCCGGCGAAACCCATGATCAGGTCCCAGCAGGAAGCCACCACGGCCCAGATCAGGCACATGATCAGAATGTTCATGATGAAACGGATGTCGCCCACGAACAGCGGCAGCAGGGCGATGGCCCCGTAGGCAAGGGCGATGATCGCGGTCATCTGTTTCAAGCTCATCGGAGGTTAACCTTTGCCCATCAGGCCCTGGGGACGCAGCACCAGGGTGGTCAACAGCAGAATAAACAACGCCAGCATGCCGTAGCTCATGCCGAACATCCAGCCCACGAAGGCCTCCAGCATCCCAATGATAAAGGCCCCATAGAGCCCTCCGCGGATGGAGCCCATGCCGCCAAAGGCGGTGATCACCCAGGACTTGATCATAATGGCGCCCCCGGACATGGGGTTGATGAAGTATTTCTGGCTCAGCAGAATTCCGCCGAATCCCACCATGGCGCTGGAGATGGCGAATGAGGCGGCAAAGATCCGATCCCGGGGAATGCCCACGATGCGCGCGCCTTCCGGATTCTGGGCCACGGCCCGGACCGCCATGCCGGTGCGGGTGTTGTTGAGCATCCAGCCGAAAAGCAGGATGCCACCAATGGACATGAAGAAGATCATGATGTCCTGGTAGCTGAAGATCAACTCCCCCACATTGAAGGCGCCTTCCAGAATGGGCGGCAGGGTTTTGATGCGGCCGCCGAAAATCACCACAAAGAGGCTGCTCATGAAAAGAGAGAGCCCCAGGGTGAGCATCATAACCTTCATTTCCCAGTCGCTGCGCAGTCGCAGGGGTGCCACCATCACCTTTTCCACGCCGTAGCCCACGGCGAACATCAGGGGCACCACCACCAGAATAATACTGAAATAGCCGCCCATCAGACCCACCACTCCGAACAGGGTCCAAGCAAAATAGCCCCCAAGGTTGAAAAACTCGCCGTAGGCGAAATTGAAGGCTTTGCTCACCCCGTACACTAGGGTCAACCCTACGGCCATTAAGGCGTAGACCGAGCCGTTGGTCAATCCGCTGATAATGACATCAACGATTTCGTAGATCAAAAACAGGCTGTCTTCACTTAAAGTCATCACATACCCAGAAAGATCTCTTTCAGGTGCTCGTCGCTCAGGGCCGCTTGGGGGTTGCCGGCAAAGGAGATTCGGCCCTCCTCCATGACATAGATCCAGTCGGCCATCTCCGTGATTTGGGGGATGTTCTGTTCCACGATGAGCAGGGTTTTACCGGCCTTGGAAATCCGGTCCATGATGCTGAACACCTCCAGGCGCAGGTTGGGCTGCAGTCCCAAGGAAGGTTCGTCCACGCAAAGCAGCTCCGCATTGGACATCAGGCCCCGGGCAATGGCCAGCATGCGCGCTTCACCACCGCTCATGGTGGCCGCAACCTGCTTGCGGCGTTCGGCCAAGCGGGGGAAGAGCGCAAACACGCGCTCAAGGTTCCGCGCTTCATGGGGCCGGGCGTTTTTGGAATAGGCCCCCAGCTTGAGGTTTTCCAGGACGGTCATATCCGGAAAGAGCTCCCGGGCTTCGGCAATATAGGTCAGGCCCTGGTTGACCCGCGTTTGTGGAGCAAGGTTGATGATCTCGTTGCCCTGGTAGAGAATTTGGCCGGTCACTTTATCCACCAATCCGCAGATCGATTTCAGCAGGGTGCTTTTCCCGTGGCCGTTGGGTCCCAGCATCACCACCACCTGGCCGCTTTGCACTTCGATACTGACATCTTTGAGGACATGGAACTCGTCGTAATAAGCGTTAAGCTGAGTGACCTTCAGCATAGGCATCTCCCAAGTATGATTCGATCACCCGCGGATCGCTGGTCACCTGCCGGGGGTCCCCGATGCAGATCTGGCTGCCGGCTTCAATAATCAATAGGGTTTCCGTCAATTCCACCAACACTTTCATGAAGTGCTCGATGATGATGATGGTGATCTGGAGTTCTTCGTTGATTTTTACGATCAGCTCCATCAGGTTCTTGATCTCATTGGCATTGGAGCCCGCCATGGGCTCGTCGAGCATCAAAATTTTGGGCTTTGTGGCCAGGGCCGCGCCCATCATCAAGCGCTTCTTGTCCAGCAGATTGAGTTGTCCCGAGGTTTTGTCCCGCTGATCTGAGAGCCCCACAAATTCAATCATCCAATCCACATAGCGGGCGTCAAGTTTCTGCCGGCTGCCGAAGCGGTTGCCCACGGCAATGCTTTTGGCCACACTGAGGCTGGGAAAGGTTTGGGGGATCTGAAAGGTGCGGGCGATCCCCCGCCGGGCGATGCGGTGGGGGGGCAGGCGGGTGATACTGCGGCCATCGAACTCAATCTTGCCTTCAAAGGGATAGAATCCGGTGATCAAGTTATACACCGTGGATTTTCCAGCGCCATTGGGTCCGGCAATGCCGAAAATCTGACCGGGCAGGACGTCGAAACTCAAGTCATCCACCGCCACGAGTTGCCCAAACTTCTTGGTCAGATGAGAACACTTTAGCAGCCAGTGGCGAGGAGGCTGAGAGGTCGCGGGGTCAGGCACCATACTCCTTGGAAACGAGTAATATCTGTTTTAGGACTTGGAAAGCAAGCCCTTGACGGAACAAACGGATTGAGTCTGGAATTGAGCGAATGGCTTCGGATTGCCATGGGATCAAGGTAATACGACGGTGCTTATCGATCCGATGGTCTTGCTATTGCGAAGTATATTTTGAAGGGCGTCAAATGTCAAGGTGAATGGCCTTCAGGTGGAGTTCCTACCCTGCCTGATTTAGCCGCGGGTGGGGCCCGCCGACCTTGTATGGCGGCTTTAGGGACACCCCCCGTGGGTGCCACGCTAAAGGTAAACTTAGGGGCATCCCAGGTGGCTGTCCGGAAGGGTAGGCGCAAGGCCTGTCCCTACCGCCGCATGATGATTGTCATCCCCCTCGGCTGAGGATCTTTTCGATCTCGAAAAACAGATCCTGTTCGCGGACGATGCCCACCGCCTCTCCGGCCTGCAGGACGAGCAATCTGCGGGCGCCGTGCTGCTTCATCATGTAGGCGGCTTCCATGAGGCTGGCCTCGCTTTCGATGGTCAGGGGGGTTGGCGACATGATCTCCTTAATTTGAACTTGGCTGCTTTCTTTTACCGTTTTGCTGAACATTCCGTTCCAGAACATGGGGGAATATTGAATGCTGTCCGCGGTAGAGGGTTTGGGTGCCGACAGGTAGGGCGGCAAAAGGTAGGTGATCAGGTCAATGATGGTCAAGATACCGATGGCCGTATTGCGCGGATCCATAACCAAAATGGAGCGATGCCCGGTTTCCATGATACTGCTTGTGGAAAACCGGGAAGCAAATGAGTTCTTGAGTTTCAAAACTGACTCGGCCAGGGTCTTCTCGCCGGTGAGAACCGTGTAATCCGCGAGAGGTACCATGACCCCTGCCACGGATTTCTCCATCTCTACTTCCGGTTGGTGGCCGAGTTGGTAAGCCTCTTTGATTTTATCCGCCAGCAGATTGATGTCGCAGGGCTTGGACAGGTAATCAAAGGCGCCTTCGCTTTGGGCTTCCTTGGCCGAGGACTGGGTGCCGTGGCCGGTCAGCATGATAACCGGCAGATCCGAAATCCGCTGCTTAATCGCCTTGAGGGTTTCATGCCCGTCCATACCCGGCATTTTGATGTCCAGAATGACCACATCCGGTTTTTGGGATAGTTTTTCCAGGGCTTCTTCGCCGCTGGCGGCCAATATCGCCTCAAAGCCTTTTTTGGTCAGTATTTTCTGGGTTGTTGCGCGAAATTGGGCTTCGTCATCCACCATTAATACTCGAATTTTTGCACCCATATTCTAATTCTCCTCATTGCTGCGGCGGTTGATATTACGATTGGCGCTGTTCTTTGGGCATCCGACCCTGGATACGATGTAATCCCGCCATATGGAGTTGTCCGGCGCGTTTTTCCGCGTTTCCTTGATCGCTATATCCATCCCATTTTTGCCAGGATACCGCAGATCAGCATCACCGCGGTCAAGATGAAGAAAAGCTGCCGTTCGGTATCCCTCCCGAAGTATATCCGGCTGCCGACCCGTTGAAACCTTTTTCTCGGTTTTTGTGGGTTGTAATCCTGAAGCTGTTCCATATTCGCCCTCCCAGGTCGAGAATTTCGCCGTCAGGCAGCAACTGACTGGCTTTGATTTTGTTAATGGTCCATGGCCGGCACATTAGAATCCGGGTAATTCGCCGAATCCTCTCAGGGTCCAGTACAACCCCGGAAGAATCAGCATGACGATGTTGGCGATGATCCAAACCAGGACTCCCACCCGCAGGAAGTCTTTGGGCTGCAGATAGCCGCTGGCATAGACGATGGCATTGGGTGGCGTGCCGATGATCAGGCCGTAGGCCATGGAAGAGGCCACGGCCGTGGACATGGCCATGAAGGGCAGATAGGAAGTTCCGGGGTGGACCAGGCCGGCCATGTTCAGTGCGATGGGGCCCACGGAGGCAGCAGCCGGGCCATCGGCCATGAGGTTGGTGATCACCGCGGTGAGGCCGTTGGATACCGCCATCAGGGGCAAGCCGGCATTGATCCCCATGGGCTCGAGCAGATCAAGCACCGTGCGCGCCAGCCAATAGGCGGCCCCGGTTTCATCCAGAGTTCTACCGAATATGATCGCGCCGGCATAGAGCCATACCACGCCCCAGTCCACTTTTTCCTGATAGTCCCGCCAATTAACCACTCCGGCCAATAGATAGGCTACGGCACCGGCCACGGCAATTACACCGATTCCCAGGCGCACCGGATAGATGCCCATTTGATAGAATGATTTCTCCGTGAACCAGCCGAAAACCATGACGATGAAAATGGCCAAAGCCCAGAGCTGTTTGCGGTTCCAGCCCCCCATCTTGCCGATTTCACCCTGCAGCTGCGCCATGGCCGGCGCTAGCGAGGTGATTTTGGGGCGAAAACGCCAGTTGATGCAGAACCAGGTGAGGGGGATCATGATCAGAATGAAGGGAAAGCAGTAGGTCACCCACTGGAAATAGCCAATATCTAAACCGAACATATCGGTGAGATAGGTCATCATGATGACGTTGCGGGCGCCGCCCGAAGGGGCGCCCGGTCCTCCGATATTGCAGGCCATGGCGATGGTGATCATCAGCATTTTGGCAAGTTCCGGGTCTTCGGGCACTTCGCGGGTCAAACTGTTCTGGTAGAGCAGCATCCCGATGGGTAAAAACATGGCGGCCAAGGCATGATCTGAAATAAACGAGGCCAGGGGGCTGATGATCAGAAAGAAGATCAGCGTGATCCAGCGCACATTGGGGACGGCCAGTTTCCGGAACATGGCCAGGCAGATCCGTTTGTCCACACCGGTTTTGACAAAGGCCGCGGCGAACATCAGACTGCCCATGATGAACCAGCAGGCGTCGCTCCAGTAGAGCATGGCCACTTCCTGACGGGAAACCACGCCGGAAAATACCAAGATCAGCCCAATACAAAAGGAGACTCCCGGCAGAGGGATGCACTCGGTGAGAAAACAGAGCACCACGAATACCCCCATGGCGATGGCCACCTTGATATGCCAGGCGCCCTTATCCGCGGCTCTTCGTTCCTCTCCGTTCAGCTGGTCATAGCTCAGTTCATCTTTTCGCAGGCGCATGGCCTGTTCCATCATCTCGCGGAATGCCTCATCGGATACACGCTCCTGAACAAATGCGTGGGCCTTGTCAAAATTCTTACGGTCCGCGGGGATATGGTATCTCAAACACCACTTATAATCGCGATTCAAGAACCGGGCCCTGCTCAAGGCGCCCATACGGATGTTTTGCTCTGCAATTTGAGCCGTAAGCAGTTGCCACTGTTCGGCGTCGGAGCTGTCGAGGCCGAACAGGGTTTGGGTGGTGAAATTGACCACTGCCTTGGGGCCGACCTGGTATTCGGTGCCCACGTCCCTCATTCCTTCAGGGGTCGGTAGGAGCAGTAGGCCGAAGAACAACACCACCGGAATGACGAATATTTTCCAATCTACGTACTTATCGTATCCTGATACGGTTTTCTCTTTCTTGCCAGCCATTGGGTAACTCCTGTATGGTTGATTTACCCTGCATCCTTGATGATTTGACGTGGGGATTTCATCGCTTTGCGGGTCTGGGCCATACGGATTTTTTCTTCCAGGCGCACTCGTTTTTCAAAGGCCTCTTCGGCCTTGTGCAACAGTTCGTCGATATCCGCGGGCTTACTGAGAAAATCCGTGGCCCCGGATTTAAGTCCATCCACCGCGGACTCCACCGTGCCATGGCCGGTCAGCATAATCACCTCCGTCAAGGGATGATCGCGCTTAATGATCTTCAGGGTTTCAAGCCCGTCCATGCCGGGCATTTTCACATCCAAAATGACCACATGTACGGTTTTGGTGGCCAGAATGTTGAGGGCCTCGGCCCCGCTGGGCGCGGTATAGGCCTCGTACCCTTTTTTAGAAAGTAATTTCTGGGTGGTACTGAGAAATCTTTCCTCGTCATCCACCAGCAACAATTTCATGGTATGCATGGTTGTCTCTCCTTAAACAGCCTGAACTTGGATCAGACGTTGGCAATGGGTAAACGCAGTTCGAAGGTGGTTCCTTGTCCGGATTTGCTGCTGACTTCCATTTTCCCACCCATGCCGGCAATGATGCCGAAGCAGATTGAAAGCCCGAGGCCGGTGCCTTTTCCCACAGGCTTGGTTGTGAAAAAGGGCCTGAATATCTTTTGCAGATTTTCTTCGTCGATGCCGCAGCCGTTGTCGCGGACTTGGACCAGGACCATATCGCTTTCGCTTGGCCTGGCTTCAACCGATAGGGTTCCGCCCGTTGATCCGTGGCGGGTTTCTATGGCGTCGATGGCATTGTTGCAGAGATTGAGAAGAACTTGCTGAAGCTGTGCCGGGTCGCCATGAATCGGCGCAACACCGACATCAATGCGCGTATCGATCACAATTCCCTGAACCTGGGCTTTTTTGTGTACCATTTTCAATACATCAGGAATGAACGCCTTGAGATCGATGTCCTGAATTTGGGTTTCACTTTTGCGACCGAATTTTAAAATGCTGTGGGTGATTTCCGAACAGCGGCCGACCTGCAAGGCGATTTGACGGATGGAATCTTCCAGGTCGGCCATGTTTTCAGATTCGCCCACCGCCGGATTCTCCTTGAGTTCCTCAAGCAGCATCTCCATCAAGGCCTGTTCGCTCTTGATGATCTGTAGGGGATTATTGATTTCATGGGCGAACCCGGCGGCCATTTCCCCCAGTTCGGCGAGGCGTCCGGCACGTACCAATTGGGTTTCCAATTGTCCTTTTTGGGTATCGGCCTGGCGCAAGCGGAGGGTAATCCGTTCCGAAAGATATACCGCTGTGCCCACAATGGCAGCGCCCCCAAGCAGAGCCGCCAGAATCACCAGATAGATCGCCGATTGGAGCGTCTCGAATACTTCCGCGGTTTCCTGGCGAACCACCAGCAACCATTTGCCGTCCCGCATCCAGGTGGTGGCGTACAGATAATCCTCGCCCCCGGCAGCTTTTTCCAGAAAAGTTCGGATATCCGCGTGGGGTTGTAAGGGAACCGTTCCCTGGGGATCGATTTCCATCAGTTTGCCCCCCGAGCGCCGTTCGGTCTGCAGAACCCCTCGGGTGTTTAAAATATAAGCTTCCCCGGTTTTGCCGATTCTCACGTTATGAACTATGTCGCCAAATACCGCCGTATCGATGGTGGCGCGCAGCACGACGGTCTGTCCATCCATTTCACGGGCAACGGCGATGATAAAATGGGGCGTGTTGCGGTAACCCAGAAAGACATCGCTGATATAGTGACCGTTTTTCAATGCTTCGCCAAACCAAATCGCATCTTTATAGACCTTTCCGGCCAAATGGTGGGGGCCGCGGTAGGCCACGTGAAGCCCCTTTTGATCAAACACCCCCAGGTCGGCGAATGCATTGGATTTTCGGACTAAATTTTCATAAACCTCACTGAGTTGTGCTTGCTGCCGCAAGTCGTCAAAGCCATAGGTGTGAAGGACGAATTCAAGGTCGCGTTCACGTTCGAGAAGAAAACCTTCGATCATTTGGCGATGGTCGTCGGCGATCCGACGCACGGTGGCTGTGCTGGTCTGGGTGAGTGCGGAGGTGAAATAAAAATATCCTATGGCGAGTATTACCGCCATAGGAATAAAGGGTATCACGATCATACAGATCAGAATATACCTTCGGATTTGGCGGTATTTATTTGTTGTCTCAGCGACCATGATTCGACCGGATTACCTGGCGATGGGCTGCATGCCGTTTCGTTGAATGATTTGAATTCCAGCATCGGAGAAGGTAAAATCGATGAACTGTTTAACGATCCCTTCGGGAGTTCCCTTGGTGATGTAGTAAAAGGTTTGATAGTAGGGGTAATTCGGATCGGATGGCCCATACCCGTCGATCTTGATGCTTTTGACCGGAGGTTGTTGCGATACCGCACCCTGGGAGGTAAACGATATCGCCCCACAGGGAAAATTCTTGACGGCTTCGATGACCATGGTGGAATCGTAGGCCATGAAGTCGTAATCAATCTCGCCGTGTTTCATGACCTGGCGGCGAAAGTTCTTGTTGGCCGCCGTATCCGTGCCGGGCACGATAACCATAATTGGCAGATCCGCCCCGCCTACCTCCTTCCAGTTGGTGAGGGTTCCGCTGAAGATCTGGGTCAACTGATCGGTGGTCAGACTGTCCACGCCGCAAGCCTCCTTGGTAATGATGGCCAGGGGATCCTTGCAAATTGGAATCTCGTTGTATCCGCTGTCCCGATGGTGCCGATAAAGCCCTCGGGCGGTTACCGCGATATCGCTGTAGCCACTCATCATGCGATAGACCGCGGAACCTGAAGAAGAGGTATAGACCTCGGTTTGAATCCCCGTGGATTGGGTGAAGGATTCGATATCCTCTTTTTGAAATGCATGGAAAACCTGATTGGAGCAGCTGATTCGAATGGTTTCACCGGCAAGACAGTTGTCAGAGGACGCCATTCCGGCCAATCCAAGAATTAGGGTGCAGGCCAATGCAGTCAAAGATAAGCGTTTCATGTTGAACCTCCTTTAAACCTTGGGTTGAAAAAGTGTTCGGTCGATTTCTTAATCATATTGTTCCGCCGAAACCTTGCGACGTTGTCTTTATGCTTGTGCAATGGATGTGCCAGATGGGATGCCCAGATCGGAAACAATGAGTAGAAGTCGGGATTCACGGGAAGGAAATGTGCCCATGGGTTACCATGGTAGAGCTCCTACCAGATGCGGAGCGCGGTTTTGTGCGCTGCCATTTTTCCTGCCCAATTAACCTGTTTCTCCCTTTGAAAACTGTTTGCTGGACACGCTTGGAACTGCGGGTGTGTTGTCGCACTTCGAGTTTAGCGGCTATAGGTGCGGCTTCTGGATCTCCGCCTGCGCGGAGATGACGTGGAGTTAGTAAAGTTTGTCGTTCCCGCGCGGTAAGACCCGTCATTCCCGCGGAGCCTGCCCCGGCAGGCTGTAAGCCGGGGGCGGGGCACGCAGTGAAGCTTTGGCGCTATCTATGCTCAATACTTTGAATCTATTATATGATTATTGCTCACAGTCCGAAATGTGGGTAACCATCAGCTTTGGAAAGGGGGGCTGGGGAGAGGTTTGCCTTAAGGCTCTCGGAACTACTGAAGGGGCAGAATCGAGGCGATGGTTTTTTTTAGATCCTCAATGCTGCTCCCGCTTTTTTGGATAAATGCGGTAATTCCCCGCCGGTTTCCTCGGGAGTGATCA
Organism: uncultured delta proteobacterium; assembly: GCA_963713755.1. Classification (GTDB taxonomy): domain Bacteria; phylum Desulfobacterota; class Desulfobacteria; order Desulfobacterales; family CAVQMW01; genus CAVQMW01. The sequence continues at coordinate 203,459 of CAVQMW010000003.1, forward strand.
CCGACACCAAAGGCGTGCAGGACCAGCGGTAGATTGGGCCGGACGGCATGAATCTGGTGAATGATATGGGTTTCACTGGCGTCGGGAAGATCGGGATCTATGATGATCAGATCCAGGGGTTTGGTGCCCTGAATCCACGCTCTTATTTCTTGAATATTGGCAGCCTCTGCGACTTGGTAGCCGTAATTGCCCAGTTCACGTTTGATAAATCCGCGGATGTAGGGATTGGAATCCACCACCAGCAGGCTGTAGGTCTTTTTCAAGCCGTTCTCTCCTTTTTCAGGATGAGAACAAGGCAAAAAACATACCCGCTAAGCTCCTCGCAAGGTTGCATTGGGATGAATCCCCCCCAGCCCCCCTTTTCCAAAGGGGGGAGAGAATCCGCCCTCAGCCCTCCCTTTTTCCGAGGGAAACGATTTTAATCCGGGACCGGATATCTGAGCAGGTTTTTGTAAAATTATTTTACAGGGTGTAAAATTATTGTTTCCATGGCGCGGGGAGATAAAGCGCAATTGGCAAGAGTATTTATTTTTACGGCAATTGGGGGCGGTTAAGAGAGGCTCAGGCGGGGATCCTTAATCGGGTCACTCCTCGATGGCGGCCTTGATGGTGATTCCGAATTTGTCGATTTTGCTGTTCAGGGTGGGCCGGGACAATCCCAGCAAAGCAGCCGCCTTGGAGCGGTTCCCGTTGGTTTTGACCAAAGCCTGGCGGATCAGGATGGCGGCCATGCGGTCCATGAGCGCATCGAAGGGACTGGAGAGATGGTCCTCCTCCAAGGTCCGGCGGGCGATCTGTTCCAGCCAGCGATCGCTTTCGTCATCATCGGCGTCCGGGATAGGGGAGTTGTTCTCACTTTTCTGGGTCAAGAAAATATCGTCAGCGCTGAGGGGCGCGCCGCGGTTGAAGATCAGTGCTTTTTGGATGATATTAGCCAGTTGACGTACATTGCCGGGCCAGGGATCCCCGGACAATAATTTTAGGGCTTCGGAAGTCAGGCCCGGATTTTTCAACCCCTGCTTATGGGCGTAGCGGGCGATGAAATAGTCCGCCAGCAGCGGGATATCCTCCCGGCGTTCCCGCAAGGGGGGGAGTTGGACGGTCACAACCTTCAGGCGGTAATAGAGATCTTCCCTGAAGTCGCCTTGGGCAATGGCGCGCTCCAAATCCCGATTGGTGGCGGCGATAATGCGCACATCCACCCGGATCGGGTCATGGCTGCCCAGCCTTTCGATCTTCTTTTCCTGGAGCAATCTCAACAGCTTGGACTGAAGATTCAAGGGCATATCGCCGATTTCATCCAAAAAAATGGTACCGCCATGGGCCTGCTCCACCTTACCGATGCGCTTGTGGGCCGCACCGGTAAAAGCGCCTTTTTCATGGCCGAATAGTTCGCTCTCCAGCAGGCTTTCCGGGATGGCTACGCAATTGATCACCTGAAACGGCTTCTCAGAGCGGTTGCTGTACTGATAGACGGCCCGGGCCACGAGCTCCTTGCCGGTTCCCGATTCGCCGCGGATCAGCACCGTGGCATCTGTGGACGCCACGCGCCCGATGGCCTTGTACACCTGCTGCATGGCGGGGCTCTGCCCGATAATGGTTTCACCCAGAACCTCACCGGGGGCGCGGTTCATTTCCACCGGGGAGCGCATAAATTTCGAGGTTTCCAGGGCCTTGACGATCACGTCCAGCATGACGGGGATGTCAAAGGGCTTGAGGATGAAATCGAAGACCCCGTCCTTAATGGCCTCAATTACCGTATCGGTGGTGCCATAGGCCGTCATCATCACCACCGGCAGCTTGGGGTCCTGCCGGTGAAGCGCCCGAAATGTCTCCAGGCCGTTGATTCCCGGAAGCCGGAAATCGACGATAGCTAGGTCGGGGGGCGTGCGGCGGGCTAAGTCGATTCCCGATTCTCCGGACGTGGCGTCGAGCACCTGGTGATCATCTTCCCGCAACAGGCGGGCGAAACTCTCCCGCAGTTGGTCATCGTCATCGATGATTAAAATAGTAGCCACAGCCTCAAGCCTTTGCCGGAAAAGTGAGGGTAAACTGGGTTCCCCGACCGGGGGTGGCGCTCACCGCGATGCGCCCCTGGTGGTCGTGGATAATCCGCTGGACAATGCTCAGCCCCAGGCCAGTGCCGGCCTCCTTGGTGGTAAAAAAGGGTTGGAAAATTTTATCCTGTAGATCGGTGGGGATCCCCGGCCCGTTGTCTTCAATGCGAATCACCACCGCCCGGTCCGTAACATCATCCTCGATGGTCTCTTCACTGATGCGGATGCGGCCGCCGCTTGCCATGGCCTCGCAGGCATTGACCATGAGGTTGACCAGGGCCTCTTTGAGCCGTTCGGGGTCGGCCTCGATTATGGGTAGCCGCTGGCGGCGAACAGTTTCAACACGGACATCATGGGCTTTGAGCCGGTGGGCCAGCAGCGCAATCACCCGGTCGACGATCACCGAAGGGCTGATGAACTGGGCTTCAAAGCGGGGCGAGCGAGAAAATTCCAGGAAATTTTGAATGATGGTGTCAATATGGCGGATCTCCTGTTCGATCACCTCGAAATCTTCCCGCTGGGTTACCGATAACTTGAGGCTGCGTCCCAGGGAGAAGAGGCGCATTTTAACCGAAGTAAAAGGATTGCGAACCCCATGGGCCATGCCCGCGGCCAGTTTTCCCACGAGGGCCATCTTTTCGGCCTGAAGCAAATGTTCCCGGCTCTTGGTCAGTTCGCTTTGGCTTTCATCCACATCATCGATGAGCCCACGTACGCTATGGGCCAAGGCGTCGATTTCATTCTGAGGGCGATAGGGATCATTCGGACGCTTGGCCTCCCGGGTGAGTTGGCGAACCGGGGTCAGGATGTGTTGGGTCACCAGCACGGCCAGCAGAATGCCCAAAACAAAATCAAATCCCACCGCGGCCGCGGCCAGCATTCTCAGTTTGCGGGCCTGGGCCCGTGAGATGCCCTTGACCTCTTGAATCCGCTCCCAATGACTCTCTTTGTATTTTTCGCATAGATCGAGGATGTTAAAAAACAGTTTGCGGGCCTCAGGATGCAGTTCCGCTCCGGTTTTCAGTTCTCCCAACTGGTAATGGGCGATCACCCGGTCCTTGACCCCGATGTAGCGGGTGTATTCGCCGGCGATACGGCCGATGGCTTCCAGTTGGGGAGGGGTTTCGGCTAATGCACGGCTGGCCCGCAGCTGTTCCTTGAAGATCTGGCGGTAGATGCCCAACTGCCCCAGCCAGTCTGGGTCGCTGTCCAAGAGATAATAGGAGACAAAGCCTTTTTGGTTGACCAGTGCGGTTTCCAATTTCTGGGCGGCTTGATAGGCGCCAATATTTTTATCGATCATGCGCGTCAAGCGTGCGTCGATCCGGTAAGTGTACCAGATCAAGGCCATGCCGCTGGCCGAGGTGACCAGCACGATAGCGCACAACAGGAAAAGAATCCGATTGCGCAAACTGATTTTCTTGAGATACTTCATTGGGATGGGGCGAATCAGCCCTTATCGGCGCTGTCGCCGGGGGTGGCCACGGTGTGGAATACCGCCGAGAACACATCGGTGAGGCGCAAAATCCCTACCAGTTCACCCTTGCGGGTCACCAGCAGCGACTGGTGCCGGCCCATGATTAAAAAGTTTACGGCTTCGTCCAGAGTGGCGTCCTCATTGAGGCAATCCTCTTCGCTCACCGCATGCATAAAGTCTTTGACTTTCAAGCGGGCCGCCATTTGCCGCAAATCCTCCAGAGGCCTGTCGAACAGACGGTATTGCTGCATCATGGATTTGACGAACATCCGGCTGAAGTGGCGAAAGGGCGAGACCGAATCGTCGCTGTGGATCTCCTTGTATTTGGGCTCCAGTGCTTTGAGTGCGTCCAGTTGGCTGATTTTGCCGATGGGCCGCATGGCCTGATCCACCACCAGAACCGCCCGGTGGCGGTAACGGGTGCAATCGAAATCCCGCTGGGCCTGCTCCAGGGCGGCGATGGCGTCGGCCAGGGTGGCCTCCTCGGAAACCGTTGCATATTCCGCGATGGGGACCATAAACTCTTTGACTGCGATCTTTCTCATAAAAAGCTCTCCCGTGAAAAAGTACTGAAAAGGATAGGGGGGTCGCGTGGAAGAATGAACCCACGTTCCAATATTCAAGCATCCGCCCGGCCAGGTATGAAGCCCGGGCGATATCCAGCCCTGTGCCAAACCAAAGAGGTAATCGCTTGCAATCCCTAAATATTGCCGCCTCTGCGCAAAAGCTGTCTGGCTTCGGCCTTGCGGATCCGTTCGTCCTGCTCTTCCTTCTTCTTTTTGGCACCCGCCAGTTTTTCCTTGAGGTCCTCAAAATCGGCCGGTTTCAGGAGGTAGTCGAAGGCGCCCAGCTTCATACCCTGAATGGCGGTCTCCGTGGTGCCGTGGCCCGTGAGCAGAATCACTTCCACCAGAGGGTGGTCCACCTTGATTTTGCGCAAGACCTGGATGCCGTCCATGCCGGGCATTTTGATATCGAGAATCACCACGTCAATGGGCTTGCGCTCTAAAATGTCCAGGCACATTCGGCCGTCGTAGGCCGGAGTCACATTCTCTCCGTCCTCTTCCAGCCGCATGGACAGAAGTTCAACAAAGTCTTTTTCATCGTCAACCAGCAGGATGTTTTTGGGTATTTTGATCATTCTATACTCCTTGAGTTCGGGATTTGAACCACAAAGCGCGAACCGTGTCCCAAGCGGCTATCCACGCGGACGCTTCCGCCCATCTTCTCAACGATTTCCCGGGTGACGAACAATCCCAGTCCGGTTCCTTCTCCCTGGGGTTTGGTGCTGAAAAAGGGTTCAAAGATTTTATCCAGATGTTCCGGCGCGATTCCGCTTCCCGTATCACTGACAGTAATTAAGACGCCATCGGCGGCAGGTTTCAGCGCAACTGTGACCCGGCCGTTGGGGGCCGTGGCCTGAATAGCATTGCTCAGCAGGTTGATCAGGACCTGTCTGAGCTGATTGGGATCCGTCCAGATTGGATGTACATCCGGGGCCGAGTCCTGGGCAAGTTCAATCTGCCGTTCCTTGGCCTCCTGGTGCACCAGTTGAAGGGTTTCATTGACCAGTTGCAGCGGATCGACGTCCGTCAGCACGGTTTCACTTTTACGAACACTGCCCAAAAGCTGATGGGTGATGGCCCTGGCGCGCTTTACACTATCTTCGATCTTGTGCAGCGCTTTTGCGAAGGCCTCGACCTGGGGCATCTCCCGGTGTTCTGGTTTGGTCAGCAATTGCGAGAGATACCCGGCCGCTTCGTTGATGATCGCCAGGGGGTTGTTGATTTCGTGGGCAACCCCGGCGGCCAGGGTGCCCAGGGCGGCCAGCCGCTCGGTGGCGATCATCTGCTGCTTGATGCGGGCTTTATATTCCGCCGCCTCCTGCTCCCGTTTTTCACCGCGGATTTTGTCATAAGCCTGAACGATTTTCCCCAGTAAATGGTCAAACTCCACCGGTTTGGTGAGATAGTCAAAGGCGCCGGACTTGATCCCCTCGACGCCGTCCTGGGTGGCGGCGTGGCCGGTGAGCAGGATCACCTCGGTTTCGGGGTACTGCTTTCGAATCCGGCTCAGCGCTTCCATGCCGCCCATGCCGCTCATTTTCACATCCAGCACTACCACATCCCGGGGGCTGCGGTTCAGGATTTCAAGCCCTTCCTCGCCGCTTCCGGCTTGCAGGGCCGTAAGCCCTCTTTTGTTTAATCGTTTGATCAAGGTGCTGCGAAAATCCGCTTCATCGTCCACCAGCAACAGGCGGATATCTTTCAGGTCGACACGCTCCATTCCGTTAGGCTCCTTCCACGGACCATATGGCTCAGACCAATCCCAGGAACTTCCACCAGACCGAGGCGACAATGACCAGCAGGGTCAGCAAGACCGGCGTGGCCACTAGACCGGCGCGGGTAATATCCGCTGCTTTGAATTGCTTGAAACTGTAAGCGATGGCGTTGGGCGGACAGCCGATCACCAGCAGCATGGCAAAGGAGGTGGCGGTTCCCAAACAGAGGGCCAACACCGTGGGGTCTACCCCTTCCAGCTGGGCCATGGGGATTACAATGGGCAGGATCAGGGCCGCGGCGGCAACATTGGCCATGGCGTTGGTCACCAGGGCGCCGAAGACCCCTACGCCGATAAAGAGCAGCAGCCATCCGCCCCCCTTGACCAGCGGGAAAAACAGATTGGCGAAATATTCCGCCGCGCCCGAAGCTCCCATGGCCAGCCCCAGGGAGATCCCCCCGCCGAAGATGAACAGCGCCGTGCCCCATTCGAGATGCTCGTGAATGTCATCCCATTTCAGGATCCCCGTCAAGACCAGCGCGGCCACCCCCACCATGCCGGTCACGGAGTAGTGCAGGCCGTGAAGCCCTTTGGTCAACCAAAGCACAAAGGAAATCGCGATGATGAGCACGGTCAACTTCTCCTGGAGCGACCAAGGCCCGATCTCCTCGTCGAAATGGGGCATCTTGAAGGAGGGATCGGGCCGGAACACCAGGTAGACCACCCCCACGGCGGCCGGAACGGTGACGATGGCCATGGGCATGGCGTATTTGATCCAATCCATGAAGGTGATCTCGATGCCGGTAAACTCTTTGAGAAAGGCCGCGGAGACCATGGTGCGCCCGCCTCCCACCAGAGTCCCCATGCCGCCGCAGGAACAGGCAAAGGCCAGGGAGATCAGCATGAATTTGGCCGTGCGGGTGTGGGGCTCAATGCCCGCGGCGCGCATCAGGGGCAGCATGGTGACAATGCCGATGGAAACCGCGGCGGCGTCGTGCATAAACGAGGATGCCAGCCCCAGCCCGATGCTGATGATAAAGGTGAATTTGGTCACGCTGGACCCGGCCTTGGCCACGATGAAGTGGCCCAGGCGTTTGGTGATCCCGGCCTTGTCCAGGGCGATGGCGAAAATCAGGCAGCACATGATGAACACCACCACCGGGTGCATGTAGGGCGCCCAGGCGGTTTTGACGTCCACCACCTGCATCACCACTAAAAAGACGCCGATGAGGATGGCGGTGATCTCCAAAGGGATGGGCTCCACCATGAACAGAAAGATCAGTACCGCCAAGACTGCGAGAAAGCGTTTGGCTTTGGGGGAAAGCCCGTCCACGTAATCGACCTGAATTTCCTCGCCGTCGAATTGGTCCGCCCGGGTTTTCAGATCGGATCCCGATCCTTGGGCGGACGCCTCCCCATTGCGGATCACGATATACGAGCCATCTTTGGATTTGGGATCCCCCACGATGTCGTATTGGGTGTTGATGGTTTGGTAGAAAACCTGGTCGGTATCGCCTGAAATTTTGAATTGGGTCCCTTCGGGCCGGGGCAGCAACAGCACCGCGGCGCCCAACAAAAAGGCCATGCAGAGCTGAACATGCCTGGATTTAACCAATGCTATCATCTAATTTCTCCCTGGAATTATGGCCCCAGGACACCCGCGAAATAGCTCAATCCGCGGAATTGTGCCCATGGGCCGCTTTGATTTTTTCGATGAGTTCGTCCAGCTCACACGGTTTGGTCAGATAGTCAAAGGCACCCTGGTTGATGCCTTCCTGGGCCGCTTCGGCCGACCCGTGGCCGGTAAGCATGATCACCGCAATTTCGGGTGCCATTTTCTTCATGATCTTGAGAATTTCGATGCCGTCCATATCCTCCATCTTCAGGTCAAGCACCGCGACATCGAAACTCTTTTGCCGCAGGACCTGAAGTGCTTGAGCGCCGCTGGTTGCCTTATCCACCTGAAAGCCGCGCTTGGATAAGCGATTGGACAAGACATTGACATAGCCCACCTCGTCATCAATCAATAGCAATCGTACGAGGGGTGCCTGGCGGCCGCGGACCTTTTTCATGGCTACTCTCCCGGGTCTAAATCTGTGGACACCTTCTCTCCCGGATGGTTTCATCCACCGGGCCAGCTCACCTTTAACGCCGATTCACTCTTTCTTGATTCGTCCGCCCATTTTGCACCTCGGGGTATCGCGAGTATCATGCCGTTTAGGGCTTTCTGAGGGTAATCTCCTTGAGGCGCGCTTCCATTATTTTTTGCTCCTGCCGGCGTTTGCGCTGGGCCGCTTCATCCACCTTGGCGATGAGTTGCTCCATGTCGCAAGGCTTCATGAGGTAGTCGAAGGCGCCCATTTTCATACCTTCGATTCCCGTTTCCACAGTGGCGTGTCCAGTGAGCATGATCACCTCAACCAGGGGATGGCGGCTCTTGATCTCCTTAAGGGTGGTCATGCCGTCCATCACCGGCATTTTGATATCCAGAATCACCACCTCGATGCTGCTATCCTTGGCCAGGATATCCAGGGCCTGCTGGCCGTCAAATGCCGGCACCATCTCAACATCACGCTTCTCCAGGCGTTTGATCATGGTTTCCACAAAGGGCTTCTCATCATCGGTCAATAGGACTTTGGCGATACTCATGGACAATCTCCTTTTTTGTGCGTCCTCAATGGGCTGAGCCCGATCCAATGGTTGGCGGCCGTCCCCTGTATGGGGCGTGGCAAACTATAGATTAACTGGGTGTTGCAGATGCCTGACTAACCGGCACGTTTGTGTTTTCCGGAAGACTCTTCCGGTCGATGGGCAGCTTAATCTCAAAATCGGTTCCCTGGCCGATGGCGCTGCGTACCTCAATGTCGCCGCCGATCTTTTTGATGATGCCGAAACAAATGGAAAGTCCCAATCCCGTTCCCTTGCCCACGGGTTTGGTGGTGAAGAACGGATCGAACAGGCGGGGCAGGTTGGCTTCGGCAATTCCCGGTCCGGTGTCGCTCACCACCACGGCAATGGTATCATTTTCCAAGCGAGAGGTGAGGGTCAGGGTGCCGCCGGTTTTATCCATGGCATCCATGGCATTGTTCACCAGATTGAGCAGCACCTGCTGCATTTCGGTCTCGGAGGCGGATATCGGCGGCAACCCCTCCTCTAGCTCGGTGATCAGTTCAATATTGCCGTATTTGGCCCGTTGGGAGGAGAGATAGACGATTTCCTCCAGCAGCTTGTTGAGGAACACGTCGCCCACCCGGGAATCGGTTTTACGGGCAAAGCTGAGGAGCTTATGGGTAATCTCCTTGCAGCGCCGGCCCTGGGTATTGATCTGTTTCAGGGCCCGGTGCAGCTCCTTGAGGTTCTCGCCCTCTTGGAACTCCTCCTCTTCCAGCAGGTCCTGAACCCAGCCGGCCTCTTCGATCATAATGGCCACCGGATTGTTGATTTCATGGGCGATTCCCGCGGCCAGTTCACCGATGGAAGCCAGCTTTCCGGTCTCGATGACCTGCTGGGACATGATCTCCTTTTCCTTGTCGGCGGTCTGCTTCTCCTCGTCGGCCAGGGAGATGCGTTGAATCAGGCGATGGGAGAGGATCAAGGTGCAGGCGATAATCCCCAGGCTGCCGATGAGCATGATCAGATAGGCAATCTTGCGGGTATTGTTGAACTCCGCAAAGGCGTCGGCGTAATCCTGCTGCAGGACCATCAACCACTCGCCGTTCTTCAGGGAGGTCATGGTGTAAATGACTTCCTTGCCGGCGCGGTTTTTCATTCTGGAGATCGAATAGGGCCGTTCGAGGATATCTTTTTGCTTGAGATATCTGACCACCTGATCGGGAATCACCTCGGCGATGGGGTTGGTTTGGAGCTCCCCGTCCTGGTTGAGGATAAATGCAAAGCCGGTGTCGCCCATGCGCAGATACTCCACCAGGTTGTTAAACTCGCCGAAATCGATGGTGGCCCTGAGCACCCAGGGCTTGCCGTCGTGCTCGTGGCGCACGGTCACGATAAAGTGCGGCGCGCCCCGCAGCCCTTTGAATACGTCGCTGATGAAGTAGGGGTTGGCGATCGCTTTTTTGAACCATTCGGTTTCGGAGTAATCGACTCCGGACAGATCATAGGGGCCGGCATAGGCGATTTGGCGGCCGGTATGGTTCACCACGCCGATATCCACGAATGCCCGGTCAAAGGCGCGCTGAATTTCAACGAATTTTCGGTTGAGCACCGGCTCATCGCTGAGCTCTGCGAAGGAATTGGCGCCGGCCAGCAGGCGGATATCCATCAATTTTTCTTCCAGAAACAGGTCGATGCTCCTTTTGTGCTTTCTGGCCAACAGGCCCAGGTGGTCATACACCTTGCGTTGATAGGAGATGCGAAATTCGTCCAGAATGAATATGCTGACCACCACCGTGGGGGTGATGGCCGTGAATAGGATAATCAGGACGACTTTTCTGAACAGTGCGCGGTAATTATCGGTTTGCCTCGGTTGATCGTCCATGGAAAAGTCTCTTTTTAAGCGCTTGAAAAATGAACCGAAACGACCTGCCTCAGCCGTATTATCCCCTATACTTAGCAGGGAATGTGCCAGTTTGATGGATTGTGCCGCGGATGAGGGGGGGTTGAGGTTGTTTTTGATGGTTGAATGCCCGGGCCCAAACTATCCTCCCCTATTGGGAACGGTTGAGATATAGGATATAAATTATTGATATTATGCACTTTTACCCTGGTTATCCCCGGTCAAGACAGGGGAGGGGGAGAAACCACATACCCTTCAGAGACGATTTAAGGCAGGTTTCAGGGCCCAGGGGATCGATGCCGTGGGCGGGTGGTTGGGGCCAACGGCGGACGGAAGAGGGCATTGGATCGGGGAAAAATGCTCCACCGGGGTGAAACGCCCCACTATTTACGGAGTTCAGTTCTTTGGCGAATCGATCTTTTTGAGTTTCTCCCGCAGGGTCTTGCGGTCGATCTTCAGGATTTTGGCTGCCTGGGTCTTGTTGTCCCCCACATGGGCCAACACCCGGCGGATGTGCTCGGCCTCGACTTGGGCCAGGGAGCGATTCAAGCCTTTCTCCCCATTGATGCTGAAGCGCAGGGTTTCGGGCAGATCGGCGATATCGATGCTATCCTTTTCGGTCACCACGATCAGCCGCTGAATCAGGTTTTCAAGTTCGCGCACATTCCCCGGCCAGGCATAATCGGCCAGGGCCTCAATGGCCCGGGGTGAAAAGGTGATGGGCTCACGTTCCATCTCACTGCAAAAATCGGCTACAAAGTGATGCAGCAGCAGGGGAATGTCCGTTTTGCGTTCCCGCAGGGGCGGGATGGGGATCTCAATGACATTCAGACGGTAATAGAGATCTTCCCGGAACTGATTTTTCCCCACCAGCGTAGCGAGGTCCTTGTTGGTGGCCGCCAAAATGCGCGTGTCCACCTTGATAATGTGGCTGGAACCGACCCTGGAAATCTCCTTGTTTTGCAGCACCCGCAGCAACTTGGCCTGAAAGCTGGGGCTGGCGTCCCCGATTTCATCTAAAAAGAGGGTTCCCCCGTGGGCGATTTGGAAAAAGCCGCTGCGGGCCGCGCTGGCCCCGGTGAAGGCGCCTTTTTCATGGCCGAACAATTCGCTTTCCAGCAGACTTTCCGGGATTGCCGCGCAGTTGACCGGTACAAAGGGCGCGGCCGAGCGCGCACTGCCGTAATGGATGGCCCGGGCCACCAACTCTTTGCCGGTCCCGCTTTCCCCGGAGATCAGCACATGGGGGGTCATGGCCGCGGCCTTGACGATTAATCTGGTTACCGCCTGCATCGCTTTGGATCCGGCCACCAGTCCATAGGGCGGATCGGATTCCATTCCGCTTTGAATCGTGCGCCTTTGGGCAAGTTTGTCCAACACCTGGCCCACGGCGCAGAGCAGTTCGTCGTTGGTAAAGGGTTTGGCCAAGAATTCCTCGGCCCCCTGTTTGACCGCCTCCACGGCGCTGGTGATGGAGGGGTAGCCGGTAATCATGATGATCCCGATGCCTGGGTGGTTTTCGCTCACATGGCGAACCAGATCGAGACCGCTGTGTTTGGGCATTTTCAGATCGGTGATCACCAGATCGATGGCCTTGGCGTCAAGGATCTCCAGGGCGGCCTGCACGTTGTCGCAGGTCAGCACCTCATACCCGGCGTCATTCAAGACCCGCCGGATAATTTCCAGGGCGTTGAGATTGTCATCCACGGCCAGCAGCTTTACGGTCTGATTGATCTTGCCCATCTGCGCGGTTGTTCTCCTGGGGGATCTGGGGGTTTGGGACCCGGTAAAGGAATCCGGGGTTAGGTATCTGGCGTTGCTGTTGGAAACTGGATCGTAAAGGTACTTCCCTGGCCGAGGGTGCTGGTCAGGCTGATGCGCCCATTGTGCTCCTGGACGATGCCGTAGACCACGGAAAGGCCCAATCCCGTGCCGCGATCCACCTCCTTGGTGGTGAAAAAAGGCAAAAAGATTTTATCCCTGATCTCATCGTCAATTCCGGTGCCGGTATCCTGCACCTTGAGGTAAACGGCCCCTTGTTCGACTCCGGTGGTGATGGTCAGCCGGCCGCCATGGGGCATGGCGTGGATGGCGTTCACCGCCAGATTGATGAGGACTTGATTGAGCTGGGAGGGGTCGCCGGTGATGGCCGGCAGATTCTGATCCATGGTGAGCACGATCTCGATCTGGTTTTGTTTGCAGCGAAATTCGAAAAAATCCATCCACTCCTCGATGAGCCGGTTAAGATTCACCGTTCCCTTGTGGGGCTGGCTCTGGCGGCTGAAGAGCAGGATTTTTTTGATCACCTCTTTGGCATAGAGGGTGGATTTAACGATTTTAACCTGATCTTGATAGATCTGTTCCGGAAGATGGGGATGCTTGCAGGACAACTGGGCAAACCCCAAAATGTCCCCCAAGGGATTGTTCAGTTCATGGGCAATCCCGGCGGCCAATTGCCCGATGGTCGCCAAGCGGTCGGCATGGCGCAGCCGTGCTTCCAGCTCCTGTTTTTCTTCATCGGTCTCTTTGCGCTCGACGATATAGGCAACTTTGCGGGCCGCCGATTCGATCAGTTTTTTCTCCTCGGCGGTATAAGCGCAATTGGGATCCTCGGATTCCGGGCCTTTACATAGGCGGCCCACCACCACCCGGCCGCGCAGCTTGTCGCCAACCCGGATCTCGCTGCCGTAGTGATTTTGAGCATCTTCAAACCCGGGGGTTCGATGTGAGGCTTGATCCAACTCAATGGCGGCAACGATCCTCTCGGGAGCATCGAATCCATGGGGAATCAGATCGCGGATGGCAGCTAAGGTGGTTTGAAGGCCTTGGCGCTCGCCCACCGCCAGTTGGGCGATTCGATACATACAGGCCAGAACCCGGTTCTTTTCTTGCAGCGCCGCCAGGCGCCGCCCCAGTGCCTTTAGCTCATGGGTCTCAACCGGTAAATGTTGCGCCCTGGATGTTGCCTCCATATCGATCTCCCTAAAAGCGGCCGATCGCGCCGATCTCCTTACAATCCGGTCCATTGTGGCCCCGGAGAACTATGGATGAAGGGATTTTTAATGTCAAGGTCACGGAAACTGGGGATGTTGGGAGGTTGCGGCACAGTATTGGGAACCAAACGTACCCATGTGTGGCAATGGAAGGGTTCAAATTGTTGCGGGGTATCCTGGCTGCGCCCCTTGGGTCAAACTTGGCGATCCCTCCCCGTGGTCGGGCCGCTGGACACACTTGAGGTTGCGGGTGTGCTGTCGCACTTCGAGTTTAGCGGCTATAGGCGCGACTTCTGGATCTCCGCCTCCGCGGAGATGACGTGGTGTTAGCGCGTTCGTCATTCCCGCGGGGCACGCAGTAATGAATGTCGGCGTCGCGACTCATTTCGCCGTGGGCTCAAATTGCTGGATAAATCCACCGACAAGGGGCTCGTAGATCCGATATTGAGTCACCTCGCCCAGCAGGTCATCGACCTGTTTTTGGAGTGCCGCGCGGTGTTCGCTGTGGAGCCAGGTGTTCCAGTCGTCAAGCGTGTTCCAGGTGCTAATGACCAGGTATTCGCCCGGACAATCGATGCAGCGGAATGTCCTGCCGGATATGTAACCTGGCTGGATCGTAGCCATGGATCGGAGTTTCACGATCAGCGGAGCCAACCCGGTTGCTACTTTTTCTTCGCCAAATTTGCGTTGGATCAAAATTGAAATTGCCATAATTTCCTCCTGTGAGTCATCTTCTAAATATCACCGGAACTTCCAGGCCGCCGGGTCTTTAGTCCGCCACCGGATTGTTTCTTGGGCCGATCCCGCATCCCAAAAACACCGCAGCGCTTGATCTATGGTGTTCCAATGTTGCCAGCCACCCCGGCGGCCTCGAACTGGTCCAGTGCCGCCAGCGCCTCGCAACCATAAACCATGGCAGGTCCGCCCCCCATGAAAATAGCCACAGCCACCGCCTCTTCACCGTCGTAGAGATGCATAAAACCGCGGATCTTCATGGTGCTGTACAGCTCGGCGCATTTTTCCTCCAGGCGGCGGATGCGGATCATATTCTGCAATAGGTGCAGGGCATGATCCCGTTTAACCGGGGGCGACTTCTTTTTTGGGTGCGCTGGGCATTCATGCTTCCGTCTCCAGTGTGGAAAGGTCTCCTTCCGGCAAACCGAGTTCGCGGGCCTTGAGCAGGCGGCGCATGATCTTGCCGGCTTTGTTCTTGGGCAGCCGGGGCTTGAATTCGATCTCTTTGGGCGCCACGGCGGCGCCCAGTTTCTTGCGGGCAAAGCCGATGAGCTCCAAACGAAGCTCATCTTTTGGAATGAAGCCGGGTTTCAGGGCGACAAAGGCTTTGACCAGCTCGCCGATGAGGGGATCCGGTTTTCCGATAACTCCCGCCTCGGCAACGGCGGGGTGTTCCATGAGGGTGCTCTCGACCTCGAAGGGGCCCACCATGTGCCCGGAGGTCTTGATAATGTCATCGGCCCGGCCGACGAACCAGAAATATCCGTCGGCGTCGCGGCGTGCCAGGTCGCCGGTCAGGTACCAATCTCCTGAAAAGCACGTGTTGTAGCGCGCCTCGTCGTTCAGGTAACCCCGGAACATGCTGGGCCAGCCTGGCCGCAACGCCAGTTCTCCCTGGAGATTGGGGTCTGCGATGACCGTAACCTGGCCGTTTTTTCCTCGCTGGACTATGGCGGCGGTGATCCCGGGCAGCGGACACCCCATGGATCCCGGCCGGATTTCCAGGGCGGGATAGTTGGCGATCATGATCCCGCCCGTTTCGGTCTGCCACCAGTTGTCGTGGATGGGAAGGCCGAGGGCCTCCTGGCCCCAAACCACCGCCTCCGGGTTCAGAGGCTCGCCCACACTGTGAACCACCCGCAGGTGCGAAAGATCGTACTCCCGCCGGGGGGGAACCTCCAGCCGCATGAGCCGCCGAATGGCCGTGGGGGCCGTATACCAGACGGTGACCCTTTGGTCTGCCAGAATTCGGCACCAGCGCTGGGCGTCAAATTCCGTTTGGTCGATGATATTGGTGATGCCGTGCAGCAGGGGGGCGATGATTCCGTATGATGTACCGGTGACCCAGCCCGGATCGGCCGTACACCAAAAAACGTCTCCGGCGCGAAAATCGAGAACATATTTCCCTGTCAGATAGTGGGTCAATACGGCATTGTGCACATGGATGGCGCCTTTGGGCGGTCCGGTGGTGCCGCTGGTAAAGTGCAGCAGCGCCCGGTCCTCCGGGTCAGTTGCCGGAATCGTGAAGGAGTCCGAAGCGCTCTCCATGAGTCGGGGAAGGGACCATACGCCGGGCTCCGGGTGGTCGTCCCGGTCCACCAGAAGAATGTGCGCCAAGCGGGGCAGCTTTTCCCGTTGGGGGCGGATCTTTCGTTGATACTGCGCCTCGCTGGTCAGCAACACCCGCGCCTCTCCCCGGCTGAGGCGCTGAAAGACCGGCTCGGGGCCAAAAGCCGAAAAAAGCGGGCAAAAAACGCTGGTGTTTTTTAAGGTGCCCAGGGCGCCCCAATAGAGCTCGGGGATACGGCCGGCCAGCACCGCAACCGTTTCCCCCCGGCCCACTCCCAGGCCGCGAAGCAGGTTGGCAAACCGATTGGTAAGGGCTTTGAGTTCAGCGTAGGTAAAGTCCTGAAGGCTGCCATCGCTTCCCAGCCAACGCAGCGCCAGGTGGTCCCGTCGGGCGCCGTCGGCGTGGCGATCGACGGCCTCGTGGGAAATATTCAATCCGCCCCCTCCGGGCAGGCCGTCCAGTTCGCGGCGAATATCGTCCCAGGAAAAGGCGCTGCAGGTTTGGGCATAGTCCAGGAGGTTGGGGGGTCTCTCCCGCCAATGGGTAGATTTCTTGATGGGTGTCCAAGGCATATTCCCACTTCACCATAAGGATGTTGGGATTGCGCAAGGCTAAAATTGAATCCTCACACGCCAAGCCCGAGCATGCGGCGTTTTCAAAGCCTGTTGTGTCTTGATGCAACTGCTCTTGATGGAGTCTCGCTGCTATGACGCTACAGTTGCCGAAACAACGACAAATCCTCCCTTCCCATGCCCTGCGCGCAGGGATTCCATCTCTACAATTTGGTTCAGGGGCTTCACTAGGGTTTGCCCAGCTGTTTGATGGACAAAGCCCGTATCCCTGAGGAGCTGTTCAACTTCTGAAGCGGAAAAGAACCTGGCTTCGCGGTAGAAGAGATTTTCGCTCTGATGTTTCAAATAGTGCCGGCCCAACTCACTGGCCCGATCGACGAAACCGATCACCAGCGGCGCTCCGGGTTTCAGCACCCTGCGGGCCTCGAACAGCATTTCTCGGGGGCTATCCACAAAACAAATCGTGGTTACGACCAGGGCAAAGTCGAAAACCGCCGGTTTGAAGGGCAGGGCCTCGGCTATCGCCTGAATTCCCCAAACCCCTCTTTTAGCGGCGTAAGCCAGCATCGCTCTAGAGGGATCAACCCCCACCCGGATTCCGAGCGGAGCGGCAAAACGCCCGGTTCCGACGCCGATTTCCAAACCCACTCCCTGCCACGGAAGTATGGCGCGAACCGCCAGCAACTCGGAAAGATAGGCTGCCTCGTGGTGGGCGAACCAGCCTTCGTAACGCGCATGGTGACTATCAAAGGAGGTCAATTACATTCCCTTTTCCCTTCAATAATTAAAAAACCACCAAACGTGAAGATGCGGATTAACGCTCCAGCAAGCTCTCTCTTTTAACCCTTTTGAGAAACTGGCCGAACCCGTCCACGCCAACCGCATTAACACCCTAACCAAGCAGGGAATGTGCCATTCGGCGGTATACGTGCACCTGGGGGTGGGTTCCTTGCAGCTTCGATCGCGATGGCCCGCCGCCACCCGGCCCCTGATTCCATCCTTGCCAGAGTTTTTTAATCTCAAGCTCACGGAACCTGGGGACGATGGGGGGTGCGGCTCAGGATTGGGAACCAATTGCACCCATCTGCGATCCAGGACGGGTTCAGATTGTTGCGGGGAATCTCGCCAGCGCTTCTTTATTCCCCGGACCGAATGGGCCCTGAATATCAGCCCGCGGACCGTCAATGTGGCACGGATTGTGCTGTGCCTATACTCGGATGTTGAACGTTGCGGTTTCAGTGGTAAGCCAACAGAAAGGAGGCTTCATGAAGACTAAAATCAACAATATTTTGTATGCTACCGATTTATCCCCCAATTCGGGCCAGGTGTTTCGCTATGCTCTTAGAATGGCAGTGGACAATAACGCAAAGATTTTTGTCTTGCATGTGATTGAAGACGTATCGGTTTATAATCCCATCATATTGGGCGGCTATATATCGGAAGATAAATTGAAGCAGATTCTCGATGATCAGAACAGCTCAGCGCTTAAACGGTTGGAAAAACGAATGGAAGCGGTCAGCCGGGTGGAGTTTGAGGGAAATGGCGATAAGGCCCGCGAATTTGTGGCCGAGGTGGAGATCGCCCACGGCTTTCCGGCGGAACTGATTCTGGCCAAAGCGGACAGCTTCGACTGTGACGTCATCGTCATGGGCACCCACGGCAAGGGGTTCATCAGCCAGACCTTTCTGGGCAGCATGGCCAAACGGGTGTTGCGCCGGACCCGCAAGCCGGTCTTTATCGTGCCGGTACCCGAGGGGGAATCCGAGTTAACCGTAAGTGATGATGTTGATACGTAAGGTGGTCGCCCGATGATTTGACGCAGGTTAGAATCGGACAATCCATGAATAATTCTGAAGGGTGAACCTTGTGTTCGCCCTACAGTATTAGTGGCGAGGGAGTTGGCGGGGATCCGATTTCAGCGGTGAACTAATTCACATAACCGGTGATATAGTTCTTCATCTCTTTTACGGTACGGGGGTCGATGGGGCGCAGTGAGGACAATAGCTGTCGGATCTTTTCGGCTTTTACGCCAAGTGTTTTCTCGATATAATCAATATAAATCCGTTCGGTGTTGATAAACGGCCTGCCGCAAATGTTGATAAAGCCCTCTAATTCGTCGTTCTGAACGATGGGAAAGACAATTTTATTCATGCCGGCGGCACACTCATCGCTGGTCGAGCTCTTTTTAAGCAGGGTTTCATGGATTAAAATTCTCAACATCCGATCGCAAATTCTACTTGCACCGTTGGGATTGGCTTTAATCAAAGCGCACAGCTCATTGGCCCAACGCACATCCCCTGAAGTCTTGCGGAGACCATTTTTCTTCAAGGTAACGGCATTGACCTGAAAACGATCATAAAGCGATTTTTCAAAATGACCCCAATGGATATCGGCGTCTTGGCTAATTATCAGTGCCTTGCAGAGCATGATCCTCTTCCTTTGATTTTTCAAAGTTCTCCATAATCTGGCCAATCCGTTTTTCGATAAATTGCGCCATCTCTTGGGCCTTTTCCGGTGACATGGTGGCCAGTCCCTCACAATACGAGGCGATTTTTTCGGGGCTCAGACCCAAACTCATTTCGATCATAAAGGTTTCCACCTCGCCGTCCTCGGGGAGCAATCCACAGCCTCCTGCGGTTCCCAAAAATTGGCCGTCGCTAAAAATGGGAACTGCGATTTTGATCAATCCCGCGTCGCACTCACCGATCACCGCCTGGCGCGATTGCTGAGCCTGAGCCATGAAATTCTGATTTCCCGGGGCACAGATGGCGGCCAGGGAATCCGGGTTGGCTTTGATTTTAGGGCATATGCGGTTGCACCAATTGGGTTTCCCGGTCACTCCGACACCGGATGTATTGTATACCGTGCAGTTGATCCTAAACCGGTCGTACAGCTCTTTTTCAAATGCGGCCCACTCTACTTTGGTTAAAATGTCGGTCAACTCCATGGGGATTTCGTCTCCTTTATGTTTATTATTCCTCGCTCGGCAATGATGGTCTGCATCAGGCGCGTGAGGTCGTCCGCCTTGACATAGCAAAATTTTCCGCCACACACCACGAGAACTGTATCCCGTTTTTAACAGGCCTCAATCTTTCCGCTGGGAGCGGATCAGCAGCAGGGGTCGGTCGGTGCGGTTGATGATTCCCGAGGCGACACTGCCGTAAAATGTGCGGCGTAGGCCGCCCCAACCGTGGCTGGCCAAAGCGATGAGATCGGCTTCTTCGGCCATGGCCAGATCGACGATGCTTCTCACCACCGGCCCGCTCTTGATGCGGGTCACCACGGAAATTCCCTTTTTCTTCATAATGGTCTGCTGATTCTCCAGATAGGCGCTGCTTTTTTCCAGTAGCGTCGACCGTTCCCGCAGGTATCGTTCCGAATCGATCACTTCATCGTGCAGTAGCATTAACGACTCTTCCTGAACGGTCATCAACACCACCCGGGATTTGCAGTTGATGGCCAGCTCTTCCACATAGGGCAGGATCGATTCGGCTCGTTTGGAGCCGTCCAAGGGTACCAGGATCGTCCCATACATGGCTTTGTCCTTTCATTTGCGCATCGTCAGTTGGCAATTGAATGCCTGAATTTCCGCAATGCAGGCTCTGCATTGAACTTCAAAAGCCAGCCCGCTTAGACGACCCACACCGCGATTTTACCCACGGAGTTGAGCACTTTTGCCGTCACGCTGCCAAACAGGGCGCCGGTGGCGGATTTTTGGCTGCGATGGGCCAGCACGATGGTGCCGTAATGGTTTTCAGTGGCCTCGGTGATGATATCGTGGGCCGCGCTGCGGCTGCCCTGGGTGATTTTTTCATTGATCTGTTCTTCCTGCAGGCCGGCCTTGAGTAATATATCCCGGCCCTTTTTCATGGCAGGACGGATGCTGTCGGAAAGACGATCAACCCAGAGATCCGTGAGTTCCGATGGCTCGTTGAGCACCTCTGCCGGGATAAATTTATTCAGGTGGCGCATGGCGTGAAACAGCGTGATCCGGCACTGGGTATCGGCCAGCATGGCGCCCACGTGCTCAACGGCGCTGAGGGCATTTTCCGAATTGTCCATGGCCATCAGCACGGTTTGGCTCAAATTTTTGCGGCCGCAAACCCATACCGGGCAGAAGGGGCGGCAGTCGAGCAACCCTCGGGTCACGCTGCCCATGAAAAAGCTCTGCAGGTCGGTAAGTCCCCGGCGGGAAATGAGCAGGGCATCCACCCGGCGGCGATTGGCCAACTGGCAGATATCTTGGGCTGTGGTGCCCCGTGCCGTAAGATACTCCGCTTTCACCTGTTCCTTGGCGAAGAACATTTTTTTCGTGCGTTTTAGGGCCTTGTCAATGACCTTTTGGCCTTGCTCACGGTTTTTTTCCTGAACTTCTTTAAGCTTGGTCTGCAATTGCTTATCCGAGAGTGGCGCATCGGCAAACAGCGGCGGCAGGCTGGGCAGCACATACACCAACTGCAGGTTCAGGTTGGGATCCTCGCCGAACATCAGGTGCAGATAGTCCAGAGATTTAAAAGAGTTCTTGGACCCGTCCACGGGGAGTAGAATCGTCTTGGCTGGCGTTTGCATGGGTGATCCTCCTTTGAAGCCTATCTCCCCGGGGATGGTTTGCCTGGGAGGGGCGCCGGGTTGGGGGTAGGGTGAAGTTCCATTTTCTTGACCGTACTCCTCTGTTCATCGCGTTACGCGCTTATGCCCTATGAACTTGCACAACGACCTTATGAATTATACCTGCAAATTAGAGGCCAGGCCGCCAGGTATCCCTCCTGGATTTAATAGGACGATTTGATTGCACTTCACAGCTTCCGATCAAAATTTCTGAATTTGGGCCAAGGCTTTTTCCGGGCCCAGGGCAATGAGGCTGTCCGGGCCCCGGACCTGATAGGCGGCGGTGGGGATAAAGGTGATCTCCCCGCTCTCCGCCGAGCGGACCGCCAAAATCTGAACCCCGAAGCGGTTGATCAGATCGAGTTCCTTAAGGGTTTTTCGATGGAACGTCTTGGGGGGCCGGATTTCGATGATGCTGTAGCCCTTCATGAAGGGCAGGTAGTCAATCATGTTGGGATTGTCCAGTTTGGCCGCCAGGTTGAGCCCTAGGTCTTTCTGGGGAAAATAGATCTCATCGGCGCCGACTTTTTTAAGGATGCGGCCGTGGTCTTCGCTTTTGGCCCGGGCCAAAATCCGCTGGACGCCGATCTCCTTTAGATGCAGGGTAACCAGGATGCTGGCCTGCATGTTGGAGCCGATGCAAACCACCGCCGCATCGGCATCCTGGATGCCCAAAGCGGCCAACACCTGCTTATCGGTGGCATCGGCCACCACCGCCTGGTCTACCTCGTTCTTGATTCTCTGAATCGGTGCATCCCGGATATCCAGCACCAAAACTTCATGGCCTTTTGAACCCAAAGCGGTTGCCAGGTAGTACCCGAAAATTTTTGCGCCGATCACTGCGAAATTGCCCATGGCTCTTTCCTTATGGTTCTTACCTCATGGCTACCCGATCATCACCTTATCCTCGGCATAGCGGTACTCCGGCGGCGTCAGCTGCCGGCTGACGGCATAGGCGATGGTCAGCGGCCCCAAACGGCCGATGAACATCACCAGGGTCAGGATCAGTTTGGCCCCGGGAGTCAGTTGCGATGTGATTCCCAGGCTCAGGCCGACCGTCCCGAAGGCCGAAACCGTCTCAAACAGCAGGGGAATGAATTGCCCCCGGTCGGTGGCGGCCGCGGGAGTGGACCCTTCGACCACCAGTATTCCCAACGAGGCGCTGACAATCAGCACCAGGGAGAGGCTGTACACCGCGATGGCTTTGATCTCGGTATTCCGGGAGATGCTGCGCCGGAACAATGGCGTAACCTCCCTGCCGCGCAGCCTTGCCATGGCCAAGGCGCTGAGAACCCCCAAGGTGGTGACCTTGATCCCGCCCCCCGTGGAGCCCGGTGCGGCCCCCACGAACATCAGCAAAATCGTGAAGAGCAAGGTGGCATTGGCGGCGCCGCCGAAGTCAAGAGTGCTGAATCCGGCGGTACGCGCCGTCGCCGACTGAAATCCGGCGGTCATCACTTTCAGCGGGGTCGAAAACCCCGCCAGGGCACCGTCCCACTCCAGGGCCAAAAACCATAGCGTTCCCGCCGACAGCAAAACCGCCGTGACCGCCAGGACCAGGCGGGTATGGGTCGACACCGCTACTGGTTTGCGCTGCAATATCCATCCGCCTAAATAGAGTCGAATTTCCATGAGCACCACGAAGCCGATCCCGCCGGCGATGATCAAGCCGCCCATGGTGATGCACACCAGCGGATCGGCGGCAAACCCCATAAGGCTATCGCTAAACAGGCCGAAGCCCGCATTGCAGAATGCGCTCACCGAATGAAACAGCGCCTGGTAGAGGGCCGTGGCCGGGGGGAACTTCCGCGCCCAAGCCAGATAGAGCAGCCCCGTACCCAGCCCCTCAAAGAGCAAGGTAAACAGGACGATGCTGCGAATCAGGCTCGGCAGCCGGTGGTCGGGGCCGCTGGTGAAGGTGTCTTCGATGATCTGCCGCTTGCGAAAACTGAATTTGCCCCCCAGGGAGAGAATCACCACCGTGGAGAGGCTCATGAAGCCCAAGCCGCCCACCTGGATCAGGCCCAGGACGATCCATTGGCCAAAGAGACTCAGCCGGCGGCCGGTATCCACCACGGTCAGTCCGGTGACGCAGCAGGCCGAGGTGGCGGTAAACAAAGCGTCGATGGCCGGCAGGCCGGGACCCGCCGCCGAAACCGGCAGCAGCAGCAACACGAAGCCCCCTGCGATCAGCCCGCAGAAGCCTACTACCGTGAGGTTAACCGGCGATGTGAAGCGGGTGCTCATCACACCCCGGACTGATTCAAGAAGGATGCCAGCGCGGTCCGGGTGTTATCCCCCGGGCGACACCGGCCGGGTTGGTACGCCCCTTGCTTTGATTTTATGTATTGAACGTGCCTGAACGGGAAGCGGTGCTCTTCCTCCCCTGGATGGCGGAAGAGAGCTTTCGGTAGGTCGCTACGGATCTGGCTTAACATGAAAGGAGTCGCCCATGGGTGCCGAAGTGGTCATCATTGGCGCGGGGCTGGCCGGAATCGCCACCGCACTGACCGCCAGAGATGTTCATCCTCATAAATCGATTTGCATGGTCAGGCCCATGGAAGATGGCTTGAACCTGCACGCTATTCCCTACCTGCTGCACCCTTCGGCCGACCCCTCCCGGGGGGTCCTCTCCACCCAGCCGTTGGAGGCAAACGGCGTCCAAACCCTGGCGGGAAGTGTCGTGGCATTGATTCCCCAGGACCGCAGGGTCATTTTGGATTCCGGCCGGGAACTGGCCTATGAGCGGCTGGTGCTGGCCACCGGCACCCAGGCCCTGCGGCCCAACATTCCGGGAATCAACCGCCAGGGGATTTATACGCTTCCCCGCGGCCTCTCCGAGGTGGCTGCGCTGCGCGCCGAGCTTGGGAATGCCCGCAACGTGGTCATTGTCGGCGGGGATTACACCGGCGTGGCCCTGGCCGAACAAGTGGCCGCCTATGAATCGCCTCAGGTGCACCTCATCGAATCCCAGCCCTTTTTATTGGACGGTCTGTTTGATCCCGAGTTTCAAGCCGAAATCCGTGGCGATCTCGAGCAGCAGGGGATCGCCGTGCATACGGACACCCAGGTGGCCACCTTCCAGGGCACCCAGCAGGTGGAGGGCGTCTGCCTGTATGGCGGCCAAAATATTCCCGCCGACGTGGTGCTGCTCAACCTGGGCGCCAAACCCGCCACCCAGTTGGCTGAAAAGGCCCGCATGCGCCTGGCCGAGAACGGCGCCATCTGGGTGGACGAGTTTATGCGCAGCGCCACTCCCGGGATCTTTGCCGTAGGGGGCTGCGCCCTGAAGCGCGATTTTTTCACCCGCAAGGCGGTGCCCATCTGGCTGCCCTCGGTCTCCGCGGATGAAGCCTGCAACGCCGCCACCAACCTCTACGGCATCCGCGCACTGCATCAGATGCGAGGTACGGTGGCGGCCTTTACCACCCGTATCGGTGCGGTGACCTATGCCAGCACCGGCATGACTGCCGCGGAATGCGCCGCGGAGGAGTTTTGCCATGTCACGGCCGTGGCCGAGGCCTCTGACCGTTACTGCGGTAATCTTTCCGGGGCGCGGCTCTTGAAAGTCAAACTGGTGGTGGCCTGCCGCTCGGGCGTGATTCTCGGCGGGCAAATGTCGGGGAGCGACGCCGTGGCTCAGTTGATCAATATCGTGACCTTGGCCATTCAGCAAAAGCTTAATGTGAGGGATCTCGATACCCTGCAGGTGGCCACCCATCCCCTGCTGACCCCGGCGCCCAGCCTGCACCCCTTGATCAACGCGGCCCATCAGGCCCTGGCCCAATTGCGTAGCGGGACATTGGTTGGGTTTTGAAATGGATAAAAAACACCGAGAAACGCGGCACGAAAAAATCCAGGAACATCCCGGGGCCCCAGAGAAACGGCGGGCAAAACACCAACCGGAAATTCTATGTGGTGGGGATCGGGGTTTCGGCCGGGGGGCTGGAGGCATTTGAAAGCTTTTTCGAAAAAATGCCCAGCGATCCGGATATGGCCTTCATCCTGGCGCCCCACTTGGATCCTGGCCACATCAGCCTGATGCCCGAGCTGATCCAGAAATACACCCCAATGACGGTCACCACAGTCAAAGACGCCGGAAGCGGATTCGATTATGAACGGGTGCGCTCGCGCCAGGGCCTGGAAGCGATCCCCGAAATCAAAACCCGCAAACGGATTGCATCCCTACTCAATATCAGTGTCAAGACCGTGGATCACCACCGGGCCAACATGATGGAGAGACTGAATGTCAAAAACAGGATCGAGTTGGTGAACTATACCCTTTGCGAAAGCTATCACAACGAAAGTGAATTACCTTAGGGCCTGAACGTAAAGCTTCTTATCCCACTCCCCTTGACGCCGATCTTACCCCCCCGCGTGGCACATGGGCCTAGTTGCCCATGAGCCTCCCCGACCGCGGCCACTGTAGGGGTTCAAAATTTTTGACGCCCTACGCTATGGGTATTTCACCTTAGTCAAAAATAGGGTGTTTCGCCGATTGTGTGCCCATCGAATTGGAGCTATTTTAATTTTCAATCACTGGAGCCTGGCTTGAGATATTCTTTTAACGAACGGCTCCATAGCCGGCCTTGGCAAACGCGCCAAAGCGGAGGTGAGGATGTGCATCCAAAAGAAGTACCTGATTACCTGACGGCCAACCGTCCGGCGCGAAACCCGTTGTTGGAAAAAAACAGAGCTCATCCGCCCCAGCTTTCTGCCCTGTACGTTAGTCCGTGCTCATCTCCCTTTTGATCCGTTAGGGTGTAATCCCCACTCGCTTTGAATCTTCCCGGTGTTGCCGGCCCGCATGCCGGGTGCTGAAGGTGCACCGGATCGATTTTAACCGTAAAGCCCGGGAGAAAGCCCCGTGAACCAAGGCCTTATGAGTGTGCCAGCGAGTGGGACAGACCCCCCGGTTCGGGTGCTGATCGTTACCCCGGAGGTGGCGGTCCTGCCCGAAGGCTTGTCCCTGGGGGCCGAGTGCTGTCGGGCTTCCCCCGGCAACCTGGCCTATGCCTTGGCCCATCTGGTGGCGGCCCTCAGGGCCCACGGTCTGGACGTCCATGTGGCCTTGCCCAACTACCGCGGCCTGTTTCAGCAGTACCGGACGGCTCCGGGCGGCATTCTGGATTTCAGCCGCCAGTTCAAATCGCCCTGCAGCCGGGTTCACCTGGCCGAGGACCGGATCTTTTATTACCAGAGCCCCTCGGCCTACTACCATGGCTGGGAACGCAAACCTCTAGCCCTGGCCTTTCAGCGGGAGGTGATCAACGATATCATTCCGCGGGTCAACCCGGACCTGGTGCATTGCCACGACTGGATGACCGGCGTGATTCCGCCCATGCTCCGCCAGACGGGCATTCCCAGCGTGTTTACCTTGCACAATGCCGCCACCCTCAAGGTTTCCATGGCGGACATGGAAGATCGCGGCATCGATGCCGCCGCATTTTGGAACCAGCTCTATTTCGACCGCTATCCCCTGGATTACGCCGAATCCCGGGAGAGCAATCCCGTGGATCTGCTGGCCACCGGTATTTTTGGCGCCCAGCGGGTGACCGCGGCCCATCCGCGCCTGGTGGACCAAATCACCGCCGGCCAGAGGGCGCCCACCGCTTTAGGCCAAAGGCCGAGGCTAAATCAGGCACTGACTCGCGCCTGGTCCGCAAAGGCCCAAAACGGCACGGCCCTGGGCCTTTCCCATGAGGCCCAACCACGCTTTAACCCGGCCAGTGACCCGGCCCTGTTTCGCCGTTACAGTGCCCCGCTGCATGGACCCGCCAAACAGTTCAACAAGCTGTTTATCCAGGAGAAACTGGGC
Source organism: uncultured delta proteobacterium (assembly GCA_963713755.1). Lineage (GTDB taxonomy): Bacteria > Desulfobacterota > Desulfobacteria > Desulfobacterales > CAVQMW01 > CAVQMW01. The sequence continues at coordinate 230,082 of CAVQMW010000003.1, forward strand.
TTGACCATGGACTCCCAGGCGCCGCTTTTTTTCTGGTCGACGCCCATCGAAGCCCTCGAGGCGCATTGCGCCCCCCTGGTGAAAATCCTGCAACGGCTGCTGATCGGCTTTCAGGATGAAAACGCTCAATTTCTATTGGTATCGGAAGGTCCCCACAAGTCGCGGTTTGAATCGCTCTTGGGGCGGCCCAGCTTCAACGGGCGCGTGGCATTAGGGGGAGCCCGGGAAGTCTTCATCCGCCAGGCTTGTGCGGGGGCCGATTTTGTCTTGGCGAAGTTTTTAGGGGCCACCGGCGGACTGCCGGAAAAGATCGGCCCGCTTTACGGCGCGCTGCCGGTGGTCTTTTCCAGGGAAAGCGCCTCGGATTGGATGGCGCCCTTTGCGGCAGCCCAGGACAGGGGCAATGGATTCTTAGTGGACACGGTTGCGCCGGCGGGCATCTTGAAAGCCGTGGAGGCCGCCATGGATTTTTACCGTCTTCCAAGGGAGGTCAAGGGTGCCCAGATAGAACGCATCATGGAGGAAGCTGCCGCCCGGCAGGACGGCCGTGCCGTGGTGTCGGCTTATATGACCCTGTATGACCAATTGTTGGCCCGATCCTTGAATTGATATTTATTGACGGAGACAGATCGTTTGGATCCGGGGAGATATCATGGCTGCCATTAAGATTGTGGGCGAGCAAACCTCTTTTCTGAACATCATCGCCAGGTCCTTGGCCCGGGCCGGACACCAGGTCCAAAGCCTGAAACCCGATGCCGGGGGAATTTCAGTGGTCGCCGCCGGGCCGCCGGACCTGGTGCTTCTCGATTTATACTCAGAGGGGATCGACGGCTATGAGCTGCTCTTGAAGCTCAAGCAGAAAAACGAAGACCTTCCGGTGCTGATCTACGCCATCAAAAACATGGATTCCCTTTACAGCCTGATGCAATGCATTCAAAAGGCACTTTTGGAGCGCCGCCCGGACCAGCGCAGCGGCCAGGCGTGCCTGGAAGCGGAGGGCGGTTTGCCAGCACCCGAAATGAAACGGCCAAGCGATATTCAGGCCCCTGGCGCACCCCTGGCGCAGCCTGCATAACATTAGGCGGAAGATGAAAGGAAAAGATCATGGTGGATCCAATGGAAAAACGGCGTTACACCCGGTACCCCCACAACGCATCCCTTACCTTTTCTCACTTTCACTCCCTGCCCTTATCCTCCAAGTCATCCCGCAGGGGTGAAAAACTGAGTCACGGCGAGGGGGGGTTGCAGTTTCGATCGGCCTACCCCCTGAAACCCGGAGCGATCCTGCTGATCAAGCTGGACCGCCTTGAAATCCAGGGATTGGCTGCCGAGGCGTACAGCGGGATGCGAACCGTGTCTGTAGGGCGGGTCGTCTGGTGCCGGCCCCTGGATGATGAGTCGGGCTACACCGTGGGCATTCAATATTTTACGGTTTAATCGGCCCGAAACTATGCCGACGGGGTTCAACACCCCTGGGCGCCCAAAAGGCGAGCCCGGAAAGAAACCCTGAGAATGGAAACCGTTTCACCCCTCTTGGGTTGCCTGCAGGGTGCACATTGTTTCCCCCGGGGAACGAAATGAGGTAAATCATGGACACTCAGCTTCATGAGCAAGTGCGGAGAATCCAACAGGCCCCCAAGACCCCTCGGCCGGAGCGCCGCGGAGACAAGCGGCGAAAACAGAGAAGCCAGGGATATACCTATATTACCATGGTGGGCTGGATGGATCGTCGCGAAAAAAAACGCCGCAACGACGACCCCCTTGATTTTTAGCTGAGTTGCTGAGTGCAACACCGTCTTTTAAATGCCCCTTGAGGTCGAGGCTGACACGCACTTGACACAGGGGGGCTTGTGCTGCTCGCCGAACGGTAGGGGTTCAAAATCTTGAACCCCTGCCACATTATTGGGGAAGAGGAGCTTGAGGTCCGGTGCGTATTTAACAAACTTTCCAGCTTAGGACGATTCTTTTCGCTCCTCGATGAATCCCCTGCAACGATAATCTCAAATCATTGTAACCCAATGGGAGGATTCATGAACGAACGGACGTTTGTCAACGAGATCGCCAAGGCCAAGATATTCCAGTCGAAAAACAGCAACCCGGACTACTGGATGGGATATGAGCGCGGTTTGCAGCGCCAATATTATGGCCGGGGTTTTGGAACTGAGGCGCAACACCTGAAATGGCTGCTTGGAGAAGGCGACCCACGTCAACGGCAACGCTCGAAAGGCTATCGTGATGGTCTGTGCGTGGATTGAAGTAGGGTGTACCGCAACTGCCGGAAGCACTTTCTCCCATAATGACGGCCTTCAGACCCGGTAGGGGCGGGTTTGAAACCTACAGCTGGAAGCGACGAATTGGTTTTATTGTTTTTGTCGACGGAAGTTTTTGAATGAGGTACTAGCAGTGCTTCAAGCATAAAAGTTCTAAGCGAGGGGCCAGGGATGGCAGGTTCGATACCACCGCCGGAGCGAAAAACCGTCGCCCTGGTGCTGGGCAGCGGCTCTTCCCGGGGATGGGCGCACATCGGCGCTATTGAGGCCCTGGAGGAAGCAGGCATACCCATCGACTTCATCTCGGGATGCAGCGTGGGATCCTATGTGGGGGCCATATATGCCAGCGGCAGCCTGGCGAGCCTCAAGGATTTTGTGCTTTGCATGGATGGCCAGAAAGTGTTTTCCTATTTTGACGTGGTGTTTCCCCGCTCTGGTCTGTTGAACGGCACCCGCAAAGTGGCCGAGCTTTTTTCCATGCACACCGGCGTGCAACAGTTCTCCGAATTGAACATTCCCGTTGCCATGGTGGCCACGGATCTTCAGCGCGGTGAAAAAGTGGTCCTTAAATCGGGCAGTCTGCTGGAGGCTCTGCGGGCCACCATGAGCATCCCGGGACTCTTTGCGCCGGCCCGCGTCAAGGGGCGCTTGCTTATCGACGGCGGATTGGTGGATCCGGTTCCCGTGGGGGTGGCCCGGGCCACCGAGGCGGATGTGGTGATCGCCGTTGACCTGAACAGCGGGATTGCCTCCCACCGGATGAGAAAAGCGGATGGGAAGGAAACGGATGCAGCAGAACAGGAAGTTTCCAGATCAAAGAACGAGCTGTTGATCAAACTGTCCGACTATTATGAAAACGCGGAGGAGGCGTTCAAAGAGAAGGTCAACAAGCTTTTGGGGCGTGACGCCGATCTGCCGGACATCATCGACACGGTGATGACCGCCATCAACATTATGCAGGAACGCATCACCCGGATCAACTTGGCGGTGGAACCCCCTGATATCCTGGTCCAACCCCGGTTGGGCGCCTTGAGGATGATGGACTTCGATCAAGTCAAACTCACCATCGAGGAGGGATACCTCAGCGTCCAGGAAAAAATGGAAGATATCAAGGCATTGCTTGAATATTCCCAGCACGGATCACAACACCCGCAACCGAAAGAAAGGCGGATGATCGAAGGCTATTGAAAAAACTCAGCACTATGCGGACTGAGTGCAAAATCGAAGCCTGGGTCTGTCCCTTACAGCCAACACGGAAAAGGATAAAATCCCCCCCGGCCCCCCTTTTCCAAAGGGGGGAGCAGGAATGAACCCCCCGGCCCCCCTTTTCCAAAGGGGGGAGCAGGAATGAACCCCCCGGCCCCCCTTTTCCAAAGGGGGGAGCAGGAATGAACCCCCCGGCCCCCCTTTTCCGAAGGGGAAAGAGGTTATCCTCCCGGTCTCGCGTTTCAGAGACGAAACGCCCCTCTCCGGCGGCCATCGCCGCAAGTAAGGCGAAACATTTTTCGTCCTCACTGCTAGTCACGGCCAGTTCCCCCTTTTTAAAGGGGGGTAGGGGGATTTTCGCTCTGAGTTCAGGGAAATTCAGATCGTCATTTGGGGTGCGGCATCCCCAGCCTACCCAGCCTAGCTCAACCCAAATTTTTCACGATACTGGGGTAGCTCGATGATGGGCGGGCGTTCGATGAAGGTAATTTCATGGATGTCGGCCTGGTAATTGTTGTCCTTGCGCTGAAATTGAATCATTTCCTGAAACAGATCCTGGTGCAGGGCCAAGCGGCCCTGGGCTTGGATGCGCCTTAGAAAGGTTTTCATAATAGCGAAGGCCATCCGGCCCAGAGCGCGGGTGGTCTGGTTTTTATGAACCCGCCGATCCAGGTCCACCTGGGCCATGGCCGCGAGCCCCCATTTTTCGTAAATATCAAGTATCATGCTGGTTTCAACGCCGTAGCCAATGGGAAAGGCAATATTCTCGAAAATATTCCGGTAGGCTGCGTATTCGCCGGAAAGGGGCTGTAGAAACTGGGTCAGTTCCGGAAAGAAAAGCGCGAAAAGGGGGCGAATCACCAGTTCGGTCACTCGGCCGCCACCCGTAGGCTGCAAGCGGTTGCGGTCATCGGAAATGGGCCGGTCGTAAAAGGCCTTGCTGAATTTAATATGGTCGCTTTCCAGCAGGGGACCCAGCAGGCCGTAGGCGAAACGGTGGTGGATGTTCTTAATGTCCGCGTCGATATAGACGATGATGTCGCCGTTGGTGATGTAAAGTGCTTTCCACAGATTTTCACCCTTGCCTTTATAGGGTTCCAGCTCTTCTAGAATCCGGTCGGCCTCGAACACTTGCACGTCATAGGCGCGGGCGATCTCCCGGGTGCCGTCCGTCGACCCGGAATCGATCACCACGATTTCATCGACAATGGGGTAGCGGATCATCAGTTCCGATTTGAAGATCACCACCTCTTTGGCGATGGTGTTGGCCTCGTTGAGGGTGGGCAGACAGAGTGAGATTTTTAGATTTTTGCGCTGTTTGGCGTCCAATAGCTTGTTGAGATTCTTGAACTGGCTATGGTGAAATGTGTTTTGTTCCAGCCAGGTATTATTCATCACACACCCCCTGGTCCATGGCCGCCAGCGTGCCGATGATATGGGCGATGCCCGTGAATATGGGTTCAATTTCAACGGTGGCGTCGGCCTGGTGCATATTGTCTCCCCGGGATAGGCCCAGGGTGATGGCGGGGATTTTGCGCCCTATAAAAATGGAAAATGCCGATTCCGAGGGGGTGTACAGGGGCCGGATTTGCAGCTTTTCCATGATGCGCGTCGCGGCTTTGACCAAGGGATGGTTGTACCTCAAACTGGTGGCATTCAGGTTGCTGATGCGCTGAAGATAGAGTTCCACCTGGTGCTCGTGGCGCACGCCTTGAACAATATCCACGACCTGGGAGTAGACGGCTCGCACCATGGCGTCGTCATCACTTTGAATTTCAAACCCCAGGCCCGCCTCACAGGCGGTTTGCCCATGGTTGAAGCCTCCGGCGATTTTCCCGATGATGATCCGGGTGCGCGGTTTTTGGGGCAGGCCGATTTCCAACATCTGATTGATGATCTCGTTGAGCACGAGAATCGCGTTGGTGTGGCACAGATTGGTCCGGTCGGTCTCTTGGCTGGTACTGCAGTGGATTTCACCGCGGATCATCCCGTTGGAGTAGTAATTCAGCCTGCCGAGGGTCACACTTTCCAGGCACAGGCCGGCCCGAATGGCGCCCGGCCAAGCCTTCAACAGCTTGCGAATGCCCTTCAGGTTTCCCTTGCCCAGGCACTCCACCGCCCCCACCAAAACCAGATCCGAGTCAAACTGAAGCTTCAAGCGCTTGAAGATCTCCGGCAGGGAGACCAAGACGCCCACCGCGGCGGTGTTGTCCGACACCCCGGCACCCTTGATCACCCGGGTATCCACCGAGTAGAAATGGTCGACGGTGGTCTCCAAGAAGGTGTCCACATGGGCCACCACAAAAATGGGCGTCAACTCCGGGCGGCAGCCGCGGATGATGCCCACGGCGTTGCCGTTTCGGTCCACGGAACACTCGTCCACGCCCAGCTCGGCCATGCGTTCCAGTAGGAATTCGATGCGCGCCTGTTCGCCAAAGGTAGGGGCCGGGATTTTTCCCAAGAGCAAGATGTTGGTGATGATGATTTCCCGGATCGATGCAACGGCATCCCTCCAGGTCTCCAGTTGACCGAGATAGGCTGGCATTGGGCCGACTCCTCACTGGATAGGCATTCTATTTCCCGATTCCTTCAAAGGCCCTAAGATATGATATTTTATAACTCTGCATACCGCATGCCATCCACCGGTTGCGCCGAATAAAAGCCGCTGTCCGGTCCGCCTGAATGGTCAATTTAAGGCTTTATTGCAGACCAGGACCACCAGGCCCATCAGCGGCATAGCGCTTGATCCGCCCCATGGGAAGGTCTGCAAAGGCGGCACGTTCAAGGCTAAGCTCTCTCGCCAACTGCCCGCTGCCCGCGCCCACATCAAGAATCTGGCTTTTTTCTTGCTTGCTTTTATTAGGATAGCTGCTGAAAAACGGCGCCAGGGCATAGCGATTGATCGGCCTGTTGAAATTATTTTCGCCCGGCGCTATCAGATGAGACATGCAGCCTGCCGAAGTCATACTGCGATGCGCACTGGAGATGGGAGTCAGCGATGTACATACCGTTCGATAGAGTCAACAATATCGGCTTTGTTTCAACGCGCTTTGCCGGAACGGACGGGGTTTCCCTGGAAACCGCCAAATGGGCGAAAACTTTCGAATCCGAGGGCTTGTCGTGTTTCTATTTTGCCGGTGAAAGCGATCTCCCCAAGCATGTCTCCTACCGGGTCGACGAGGCCCACTTCAGGCATCCGGATGTAAAACATATCTACGACAATTGTTTCGGCGTTACAACCCGAAACCGAGATGTGACGGACCAGATTCATCGGGTCAAGGAGCGTTTGAAAGACCATCTCTACCGCTTTGTGAACCGCTTTCATATCGATCTTCTGATTTCTGAAAACGCCCTGACCATTCCCCTCAACATCCCCCTGGGGATTGCCCTCACCGAACTCATCGCCGAAACCGGCATCGCCACCATCGCCCATCACCATGACTTTTTCTGGGAGCGCCAGGCATTCAAGACCAATGCGGTTTGGGCCATCTTGAACATGGCCTTTCCCCCCCATTTGAAAACCATCCGCCATGTGGTGATCAACTCCTCGGCCAACAACCAGCTCAGCCTGCGCACCGGGATATCATCGACCATCATCCCCAATGTGATGGATTTTGAAAGCCCGCCCGCGGCCCCGGACGATTATGCCGATGACGTGCGGGAATCCCTGGGACTGGAAGAGGACGACCTGTTCATTCTTCAGCCCACCCGGGTGGTGAAGCGCAAGTGCATCGAGCAGGCCATCGAGTTGGTCAGCCGTTTGGGACAAAAAGCCAAGTTGATTATCTCCCACGCCTCGGGGGACGAAGGCTACGAATATGAGCAGCGCGTCCGGAAATATTCCGAGCTCTTGAAGGTCAACACCCAGTTTGTCGCCACCATCATCAACGAGCGCCGGGGGGTGACCCCGAACGGGCGCAAGATTTACACTCTGGCGGATATTTATCCCTATGCCGATCTGGTGACCTATCCCTCCAATGTGGAGGGCTTTGGCAACGCCTTTCTGGAAGCGATCTATTATCGCAAGCCCATTTTGGTAAACCGTTACTCCAACTACGACTACGACATCAAACCCAAAGGCTTTCAGGCCATAGAAATCGACGGCTATGTCACCGACGCGACGATTGAAATGACCCATAAGGTGCTCTCGGACCCCGCACTGCGTCTCAATATGGTCGATACCAATTATGAAATTGCGACCCTTTACTACTCCTGTTCGGTGTTGAAGCAAAAGTTGATGAATCTGATGGTGCGTTAAGGGTTGGAACCGGGAAATATTGGATCCAGATTGTCCTGAATCTGGATTTGTCCAAAAGGCGGGGTGGGCGAAATCCCCCCGGCCCCCCTTTTAAAGGAGAGATAGGGGGATTTTCTATCGGGTTGACCCTGCATTGCCGGGTATTTGGGCTTGTAGATCGCCTATTGCGGGGTAAGGTGGGAGGCGTTTGCGGTGCTGGACACCCTGATCTCCATTTACGGACCCCAGGAGGGCCGTGAGGCTTTTCGGCGGATAGAATTGCTGCTGGAGGGGCTGCCGGTGGACCCGGATCGCAACTCCCCCCGTTTTTCAGCCACCGATGCCATGCTGATCACCTACGGCGACACCCTCAATGCACCCGGCACAGCGCCCCTACAGGTGTTGGGCCGTTTTCTGGAATCGCGGCTGCAGGGCGTCTTTCCCCTTCTGCATATACTGCCTTTTTTTCCCTCGTCATCGGATGACGGCTTTGCGGTCACCGATTACTACGCCGTGGACCCGCTACTGGGCGACTGGGCGGATATTGAGGCCCTGGGCCGGTCCCATCGCTTGGTGGTGGATTTCGTCCTCAACCATATCTCCGCTCAGAGCGCATGGGTGCTGCGTTACCTTGCCGAAGAGGGGCGATTCAAAGCCTTGGCCCTTGAGGCCGATCCCCAGGCGGACTTCTCCCGGGTGATGCGGCCCCGCATTCACCCGCTTCTGACCCCCTTGGTGAAGGGCTCCGGAAACGGGGTGCATGTCTGGACCACTTTCAGCGCCGACCAGATCGATATCAATTACCGCAGCATCGACATCCTGCTGGAAATGGTCGCCGTGCTGCTTTTCTACCTGCAAAGCGGTGCGTCCGTCATCCGGCTGGATGCCGTGGCCTATCTGTTCAAGGAAATCGGCACCGCCTGCATCCATTTGCCGGCCACCCACGCCATGGTGCGCCTGCTGCGCCAAATTCTGGAACGGGCCGCGCCGAGGGCAATGCTGCTCACCGAAACCAACGTCCCCCACGAGGAGAATGCACGCTACTTCGGCAATGGGCACGATGCGGCCCAACTGGCCTACAACTTCACCCTGGCCCCCTTGCTGCTCCACGCCCTGCTCACGGGAGAGGGCCGAACCCTTTCCAACTGGGCGCGCACCTTGACCCCGCTTTCCCGGGAGACTGCCTGGGTCAACTTTAGCGCCTCCCACGACGGCATCGGCCTGCGGCCCTTGGAAGGGCTGTTGCCGCCCGAGGCGGTGGCGCGGCTGGTGGCCCACGGCCTGGCCAACGGCGGCCAGGTCTCCTACAAAACCAATCCGGACGGCTCCCAAAGCCCCTACGAACTCAATGTCACCTACATCGATGCCCTCAAAGGTCCGGGCCGCGATCCCTGGCACGTGCCGCGTGTGCTGGCCTCCCAGGCCGTTGAATTTGCCCTGCCGGGAATTCCGGCCACTTACATTCACACCCTGCTTGGCTCCCGCAATTGGTCCGCGGGGGTGGCCCGCACCGGCCGCGCCCGTTCCATCAACCGTGAGAAATTGCAGGTTTCCAAGGTGATGGCGCAATTGGCGGATCCGGCGAGTTTCCGCTCACGCATCTTTTCGCCCTATCTGCATATGATAAGCATCCGGCAGGCCCAACCGGCCTTTCATCCCCATGCCGAATTTGAGGTGCTGGACCTGGATCCCAGGATTTTTGCCCTAAAGCGCTGGGCTTATGGTCAGCAGATCATCGCCCTGACCAACCTGAGCGCACAGCCGGTCGCCCTGGATCTGTCCGCCGATGTTGGCGGAGGCCCTTTCGAGGAACTGTTGAGCCGATCTGTGCAGGCGCCGGGGGCGATGCGCCTGGCCCCCTATCAGGTGGCCTGGCTGAGTGCTCCTATTCGCAAATACGATGACCTTCGGCCGCCAATTCATCCGGGCTGACGGCGTTGCGAAAATACGCCATATTGCCGATATTCCAAAACTGGGGTATGCACTTCACACCAGCAAAATTAATATAATATACTGGATTAACATAACTTTCACCTCGCCGTTATCAACAATGCCAAATTGGTTAAAAAGCTTTTATATTCAAATAGATAGCCGGGAGAACTCGAATCAAGTGCATACCCTAGTTCCAAAATTTTCGCGCCTTGTCAGCTGGACACCCTCATTACGTCACCGTTTTTACGAACAGGACCACTAAGTCGGAGCTCATCCTGAACAGGGAATGAATTATATTTTCTCAAAATTATGCAGAAAAGAAACCGGCGATAGTATTTCAATGTTGCCGTAGGATTTAATGGAGAGGAGGTGGCGGTCTCCGGATATTATCGTTTTCACTCTGGCTGCCTCGGCACAGCGGATGAAGATATCATCCGAGGGATCTGCCGCGATGATAACTGGGCCTGCCGGATGGGAAACGGTTTCAAACCAGGGTAAAATCTCTTGATGCAGAAGGAAATGAATTTCGTCCGGGGACAATTGGAATTTGGGGTAAGCGAGAACCCGCAGATATTCATCGAAGATCTGTTTGGAGAGATGTGGGGATGATCCTTTTCGATTTCCACAGCGGGATGAGCTCTCCAGGCGTTCCCCTGAAAAGCAGGGCGGAAATTAACACATTGGTATCGATGACCACTGGGACTACGGTTTTGATCTGGCCCACGCCACCGCCTGTTCAACGCAATCCGGTTTCAGCCCCAGTTTTTTCACCTTGGAGCGGATATGTTCAAGACTCGTATCGTAGATCTTTACCGGTTTCAGCACCACCATGCCGTTTTTCATTTCGATGTCGAAATGTTGTATATCCGAAAGCCGGTCCACGATTTTTTTGGGGATTGTAATCTGGTTTTTTGAAGTCATTTTGGCCAACACGACGATTCTCCTTTATTTCTTACATCGTTGTTTCATTTTTATGATACCAACTGATACTTGGGTGTCAAGGGGCAATGGATCTACCCCGAGATACCCTGAAGGGCCCTGAAGGATGAACATAGCCTTCATGCACTACCATCTCTACCCCGGGGGGGTGACCACCGTGCTCAAGCGGCAGGTCCAGGCGGTCCAGAAAACCGGCGATGTCCTGGTGCTCAGCGGGGCGGCGCCTCCGGACGATCCGCCCTTTGAGTGGGTGCGGATCCCCGGAATCGGTTACGATCAGGCCGCGGGCGATGAACCGGCCTGCGGGTCCCGGGAGGACCCCCGGGCCGTGGCCGACCAGGTGCGGGCGGCACTCTTCGACCGTTGGCCCCGGGGGTGCGACCTGCTCCATGTGCACAATCCCACCCTGGCCAAGAACCGCGATTTCCTGGGGGTGCTCAAGATTCTCCAGCAGCAGGGGGTGAGGCTCTTTTTGCAGATTCACGATTTTGCCGAGGATGGGCGGCCCCGGCACTATTTTGAGGAAGACTACCCTGAAAACTGCCATTACGGAGTTATCAACTCCCGGGATTACGGGCTGCTGCGGGCCGCGGGCTTAAAGCCGGTGGGCCTGCACCGCATCGACAACTGCGTGCCGTCTCTGAAAATTAAGAACGATAAACATTTACCCTGCAACCTGGTACTCTACCCGGTGCGAGCCATCCCCCGCAAAAACATCGGCGAGGCGATTTTGCTCTCCATCTTTTTCCCCCAGGGTCAATCCCTGGCCGTCACCCTGCCGCCCACCAGCAAGATTGACATGCTGCCCTACCTGTCCTGGCAGGCATTTTGCCGCACGCAAAACCTCAAGGTGATCTTTGAGGCCGGACTGCACCACGACTTTGGAGGGCTGATGGGCGGGGCTGATTTTATCCTCAGTACCAGCATCAGCGAAGGCTTCGGGTTCTGTTTTTTAGAGCCCTGGCTGGCCGGAAAGGTGGTCTGGGGTCGCGGGTTGCCCGATATTTGTGGGGATTTCAGCGAACGCGGCATCGGGCTCAATCATCTTTACAATAGGCTCCAGGTTCCGCTTTCCTGGCTGGATGGGGAGGATTTCCAGCAGCGCTGGCGGGCCGCGCTCGGCCATTGCGCCCGGCGTTTTAAACTCCCCTGGGAGAGCGGTGCCCTGGATCGGGCCTGGGCCGCGGTCACCCGGGGCGGGCGGATCGATTTCGGGCTTTTGGACGAGCCAGCCCAGCGGGGGGTCCTGGCACGGTTGCTCGCCAACGGTCAAATGCGGAAAGAGCTGCTGAAACTCAATCTTTTTCTGAAACATTTCGGCACTTTGCCCTCGGCTTCTCAATTGATCCGCCGAAACGCCAAGGCCATTGCCCGCCATTACTCCCTGGCGCGCTACGGTGAGCGTTTGCAACGGATCTATGCCGCGGTCAGCGGAACGCCGGTGGCTCAGCGGATTGTTAAGTCCGTGCTGCTCAACCGCTTTTTGGTGCCCGAGCGCTTCAGTCTCCTGAAATGGCGGGGGGATGATGGATAAATCATGGATTGCGCCCTATATCCGCCCCCTTGCACCCCGGCCCACGGGACTTATCCCTTCAGGCGGGATGCGCCGCAGCCCCAAGGCACTGCTCTTTGATATATACGGCACCCTGTTCATCAGCGGCTCCGGTGGGATCGGCGCCCGGAGCGCCGAAGCTTTTTCTAAAGACGATCTGGAGGCCCTGCTGGCGCGCTACGCGATCCCTGGCCCGGCCCGGCTCCTTACGGCCGATCTGCAGCAGGCCATCCGCCGGGCCCATGCGCGGCTGCGGGGCAAAGGGGTCGATTTTCCGGAAATCGACATTCGCCGCATCTGGCATGGGCTCCTGCCGGACCTAAACCCCGAGCGTATCGAGCGTTTTGCCGTGGAGTACGAAATGATCACCAATCCGGTCTATCCCATGCCCTGCCTTGCAGACCTGCTGGCCGCCGCCAAGGCCCGCAACCTGGCCCTGGGGATCATCTCCAATGCCCAGTTTTACACATCCCACCTGTTTCCCTGGTTTTTAGGCCGGGATCTGGCTCAGTTGGGCGTTGATCCGGAGTTGGTGCAGCTTTCCTTTCAAAGCGGGCATGCCAAGCCGTCGCCGGTGATGTTTCAGGCCCTGGGCCGGGAGTTGCGGGCCCGGGGGATCTCCAACGCGGAAGTCCTCTATGTGGGCAATGATATGGAGAATGATATGCGCCCGGCCGGGGCCGTGGGTTTCCAGACTGCGCTCTTTGCCGGAGACCGGCGCTCCTTGCGGCTGCGGGGTGCGTCCCCGGAGAGCCCCATTCGCGGGGTGGATCTGGTGGTTAGCGATCTGGGCCAACTGATGGGTCATCTTACAGCAATTGCGGGTCGCTATGCCCGGGTCCGCCGCATTCCGGGGTGTAGCAGGTCACGTCGATAAAATCACAGGTCTGGTGGCATTCGGGGCAAACCGCCGGCGGCTTTGCGGCGGTGATGAGAAATCCGCAGTTCTTGCATTTCCAGAAGGTCAGCCCGCACTGGGGACAAATATCGCCCTCAAATCTGCCATCGGCTGTGTAACCGCAATGGGCGCAGGCCCACTGTTTTTGTTTCTCCTGCTTCTCTTCCATGGTGCTCTCCTTTGCCGCACATCAATTTCGCTAATCCTAGAACACAGCATATATTGTGCCAGTAAAGCACCTATTTCAGCGGCATAATTTATGCTTGATCCATGGGTAAAGGATATCCCTTGAACTTTCAACGCCTAATGAGGAGGAGACCATGACCACCCCCCAACATTGCCCCGGTTTTGAGCAGTTCAGGGAACTGGACTCGTTTACCTGCGCCTGTCCGGAATGCGGCCAGGAGATCGAAATTTTCTCCGATGAGTTTGACAAGGAGCACACCTGCCCCAAGTGTGGCAAGTCGGTGGATTTCAGCCAATGCACCCTTTCGGGCAGCGGCCGGAAAGCCACGCCGCGCTAGATTTCAGTAAGGTCGCTGGCTTGGGGGTTTTTTTAGCCCATCAGCTCGAAAATGGCTGGGACGGATCCACGCCCGGGTTGACTTTGGCCCCCCCCCGGGCTTTGGTGCGACGGATTGGATCGGTCCCAGCGATGGTCAGCGCTATGCAAATCCGGGATCTGAACGCTGAGATTGACCGAAAACGCATTTACATGACCAATCTTATTAAGTGTATGCTTCCAAAATACCGCCGGCCAAAGCCAGACGAAATCAATATTCATAGATTTAAGCCTCCAGCGAGTTTCCCCATAGCCCATGGAGATTGCAGTAGGCCAGAGCGTGAAAGGCTTTGAAATCCTCCTTCTTGTTGATCTGGAAGCGGACATTGGGATTTGAATAAACCGGAGCCCAAGCTGCACGCCCCAGGTTAATCACCTGGTCATTTTTCTTTTTGACCCCGTAAAGCTCTATCCATGCAATGTGATGTTCCGGGGTGTTCGGATGCGGTACCTCGTGACCTACAACCACACGGACGATGTCCTTGCCTTCCTTGTGCCCCTTGTCTATCGTAATCGTCGGGACGTGCTTCTCCTTGCCTTCATCCTGCCCTCTTTTGATGATTTCGGAAAAGTCCATGTTCTGCTCCTTTCTTAGGTAGACACAAGCGTTTTTGCTTAATGCCAAATGATTGGCGCCACGTTACCGCCACATGCTACCCCGGATAGGCACCGGCGCTTACATGCCCACCCCATCGATGGTCTTCCCGCACTGGGGGCATTTCCCATCGTGCAGCCGAGTGCGTATAAACCCTAAACCAGAGCGCTCAATGACAACGGCCCCGCACGCTTAACAGTAGGTATTCTCACCGGCCTCACCGGGCACGTTGCCTTCGTATACATAGCGAAGTCCCTCTTCCATACCGATTTCACGAGCGCGGCGCAGCGTGGCCACCGGTGTCGCTGGCCGGTCTATCAGTTCATGAGTGGGATAAAAATCAGTAACGTGCCACGGCACCTCATGGCCAACACCTTTTACAAAACGGGCAATTTCCCGCAGTTCCCCCTCGGCATCATTTAAGCCGGGAATAATGAGTGTGGTTACTTCCACCCACACCGCCAGCGCTTTCATGCCTTGAATCGTTTCCAGCACCGGCGTAAGGCGGGCGCCGCAGATCTCTTTGTAGAATTTGTCTGTAAAGGCCTTCAAGTCGATATTAATGGCATCCAAATGCGGTGCAATTTGACGGGCGGCTTCGGCGCTCATATAACCATTACTGACAAAGACGTTTTTAATGCCTTGGCGGTGGGCCAGAACCGCCGTATGGTAAGCGAATTCGTAAAATATGGTGAATTCGGTATAGGTGTAAGCGATGCTTTCGCAGCCGGTCGCTTTGGCCCTTTTAACGATCTGTTCGGGCGTGCGGTCCTCACCGATGATTTCTCCCCCACGCGCATGGGGGTATTGAGAAATATCAAAGTTCTGACAATGCTTGCAGTGGAAATTGCACCCCACGGTTCCGACGGAAAATGCCTTAGAACCGGGCAGGAAGTTGAATAGCGGTTTTTTTCGATGGGATCGATATGCTCGGCAATGATTTTGCCATATACGAGACTGTTGAGCTTTCCATTGCGATTTTCTTTTACACCGCAAATCCCCCGCTTGCCCTCGCGGATCCTGCACTGATGGTTACAAAGATTGCAGCGCACCTTATTTTCGGCGCGTGCTTCATAAAGCATGGCTTCGTTCATATTCCCACCTCACAATCCTGCGATATCTCGGAAACATGCATTTAGAGTCGTGGGAAAAAATAATTGCACCAGATTGCGCCGGATCCCCAATCGAGTTGAGGACAGGCTTCGGTTCGTCTACAAGGCACAGTAAGCGGTGCATATCGGGAATATGTGCGGGTTGATGTAACGCAGCAGACGGGCCAAAAGACAAGCCAAAAACTTGATAAGATGATGGGATTGATTTTTTTTCCACGACCCTTACTGGGTCCCCGCTTTCAAGGGAACGACAATCAACAGAAGACGTTAACGGCTGCTGATGTGATGGTGAGACCGGTCGTATCCGCCCGTCCAAGAGCATCGAGCTGGGATGTGGCGCTTCAGTTTCTTTCCGGCCTTTACAGCGGAATGCCGATTACCGACGAAGAGGGAAAGGTTGTCAGCGTAATCACGGAAATCGATCTGTTGGATGCCGTGCTGGAGGGTCGGGAACTGGTTAAAATTACCGCGGAAGAACTGATGAGCAAAAACCCGGTTACGGCCGATGTCGAAACCCCTATTTTATTAAAATTTTATTATCCTTCCGACGCCCACATCGATGTAAGCGTCACGATACGCTTGTTTAAACATTTGCCTTGCCAAATCTCCAGAGCAATGGCAGGGGCCAACATATTTCACCTTTAATCCTTCTTGATAGCCATTATTGTCGTAGGTAATTATAATACTGAGGTCTTTTACGGTTTCCGCGGAGTAGCTTTCCGACGCGTTATTCATCATTTGCCCTCCGTTCGCTTCTCCAGTTTCAGGGGAAATGCTCATTTCCAAAACGTTGGCGATGGTTGTTGCCAATATCAAAATCAATAAGGATGATGTGTTTCGCACGTGGCACTCCGGTAATAGAGAGGGCATGCAAAAGAGGATGGTCGCTTGGCGATCCCTGATTGGTTATGCTCCTCTCTATGACTCGATGCCCTTTCTTGCTTCTATGCCTTTCTGATAATAATGTTTGATTTCGCGCATTTCCGTGACCAGGTCCGCTTTTTCCATTAGCTCCGGAGGACAGTACCGCCCTGTTAAAATCATTTCCACGAACGTCGGTTTCTTTTCTAACAATGAAAGCACCGTTTCCGCATTTAATAAGCCATAATAAATCGCAATACAGACTTCATCCATGATCACAATATCGTAGTTACCGCTTAACATCGCTTCTTGAGCTCGCTGCCACCCCTGCTTTGCGGCTTCAAAATCACTTTTACCCGGTAGCCGTTTTTCGATGACAAAGGCGTCATTTCCATACTGTTCCAATCCGATCGATTCGTTCCAATGTCGTATGCTTTTTACTTCACCATATGGAAAATCTTTCATGAACTGAATGATGAACGTGTTCAGTCCGCTGCCTGCTGCCCGCAGCGCCTGACCCAATGCGGCAGTTGTCTTCCCTTTGCCGTTGCCCGTATAAACATGGATGTATCCTTTATTTAGTCGACGCATATGTCTTTCTCATAGCCCCAGCGAAAGAAGGATGCCGCCGATGGCAAGCCCAAACACCAGATTAAACGCCTTGATCAGCAAAGAGTCTTTGATGCTGTAGGAGAGCAGCGGCAGCATCCCGTGGCCATCCTGGACAAAAGAGGTGGTCAACAGCACGGAGAAGGGAATCAGTCCCTGGGCGTACATCATCACAAAAATCAGATGAGGCCCGGATTCCGGTACGATGCCCAGCAGTGCGCCGATGACCAGCACGCCCACCATGTGCCCTTGAATAAAGGCCTCCAGATTCCAGGAGGCCAGGCTCGCATGCACGAAGAGCAATGCACCGAAGCTCCACAGAAAAACTCTAAAGCAGAAGAAACCGGGTAAAGGATAGCGTCCGGAAGTTTTGAAATAGATTTGTGGACCTGAAAATGTCCGCAATGTTCTCCGCGTCGTCTCCCTTGGATATGCAGTGCTCACAGCGCCCCTCCAGGCAGGCTTCGCAGGGCACAACTCCCAGAAGCTGAATGACCTTGTCGCTGATTCCGGCACAAATGATTCCCGCAACGAACAGCACGGCGAAAAGCGCCAGGGCCTGCAGTGGAAACTGGGTCAGCATCACAAACGCCTCGTCGCCGGATGTTGCGATCATTCCTCCTACAACGGCACCGAAACTGATCATGCCGTGGACGTAAAGGCTCACGTTCATGAAAGCCCCCAGGCAGCCCGGCGTAGACCCGAGTAAAGCGGTCAGCGTATACTGCCGCCAGCGCCCGCCCTTGATGAGTTCCGACATCCGTCTTTGGCTGGCCGTATCGATAAAATCGACCAGAAGCATCATGACAAAGACGAAAAAGCTGATCATCAAGGCGTGTTTGAAAATTGACAGAATCGCCATGGTTTTTGCGCCATTGAAGATCTTTTTTCAGCTCCTCTTTTGGGTTAGGGGGAACCTGCACTGGGTTCCTTAAAATGGTCCTGGATAGCCGAGTCCGCCGCCAACCCCTGGCCAATCACAGTGAGAAAGCGCTGGGTCAAGTTAGGGTTGTCGAATTGGAAAAATTCAAAGCGGCCGCCCACATACTGAAACAGCTGGGGCATTTCACAGTCCGTGAACTCCAGCACGCCCTTGATGCGGAAAACGCCCCCGGGTGCCGATTGGATGGCTTCAAGGAAGCGGCCCCGGTCCAAAGGCTGGGTAAAGGAGATCTTCAGGCTGCCCAGGCCGTCTTTGCCGTGGGCGTGGCCTGCGTCGCGGATCTGATCCCGCCGCTGTTTTTTGTCGCACAAGGATTCGGTTTCCGAAAGATCGGCACTGTACAGCAGAGCCGGGTCGATATCACCATGGGCGGTGGCCAGGATGGGGGCATTGGCATTGAGCGCCCTGAGCTGCTGCCGGAGCTTTTGCAGCTGAGACGGGCTCAGGAGATCTTTTTTGTTGAGCAAAATCACATCGGCGGCCTCGATTTGATGCCGGACCACCTCGCTGCGGGCCAGGGACGGCTCCAGGTTCAGCCCGTCCACCACGGTAGTCACCGAATCGAATCGAACCCATTCAGCGACTTCGGACATTTCATCCAGCAGATTGAAGGGGTTGGCCAGGCCGGTGGTCTCCAACACAATATAATCGGGATGAAAGCGACCCAAAATCTGGCGAATGGCCTGCTTTAAATTGCCCACCAGGGAGCAGCAGACACAGCCTTCATCAATTTCGGTCACGGAATAGTCGTGGTCCAGGAGTTTGCCGTCCAGTCCGATCTCACCGATTTCATTTTGGATAATCGCCACAAACCGATTGCGTTGGATCTGGTATTCGATGAAGTTTTGTAAAAAACTGGTCTTGCCGGCGCCCAAAAAACCGCTCAGCACAATTAACTGTGGCCGATCATCGATCCCCAAAATTTTCTTATCAAGGGTTTTATAGTCGCTGATCTGATGTGCCCTCCACCACAGCGCATTTTCATATTCCGGTAATACAGCCTGCCCTTTTTTCCAGCTGACATCCTGCTTGATGGGGACTGCTTTGTTCACGGTAGCATCGATGATGGTTTCAAAATCGGCGTTTCCGTAACCCAGATATAATGATTCTTTATCGGAATCATCCGACGCAATATTCCAATGACGGCCGGCTGCGTCATAGACGGTTTCCTTTCCGGTCCGGCGTAAATATCGCATGTAAGCGGGGGGGGTTTCGAGATTAAAGGTAAAAGAGGCCGCCAAAGTATAATAAAAGGCCTGGGCTGTAAAATAAGCTGGGAAATTTTGATCATACCCCCCCGGCGCAATCAGCTTCACCGTCCGGCCGCCGCGGGGCAATGTGACGCCGTCTTTGGCGATGAGCCGTTGGTGGGAGATGCTTTCCATTCCGAGAAGCAGGGCATTTCCGGCTTTGTTGATCCCAAGCTCGATATTGCCAATGTTAAAAAGCTCACAAAGCTGGGGATAGCGTAAGAAATCTCGAATTTGTAAAAGATAGTCCTCCTGCTGGGTATAGGCGCCGGCTTTCAAAGAACATTGTTCAACCAATTCTTCTTGCGAATCCGGAAAATAGAGCAAGGCGAATTGGGCGTTTAACCAGTCTCCAGATTTATCGAAGACATCATAGTACATGCCAAAAACACCAGAAAAACCTTTGATTTTTGCCGTCCAGCCCTCCACACTGGTAAAGGTTTCTTTTAACCCGCGCCACCCGATGACATGGCGCACCCCGGGCACAAAATTTGTTCTGACTAAAATTCCGCGCATCAATTCCTGAATGCCCCGTTCAGGAGAGGAATCAATAATGCCTGGATAGAGTTGCCTAAGTTTCATCGGACATACATAAGGTTCTTTGAGGACCAACAGACCCACGGCCTAACGGATAATTCCGGGATCCGCATGCTTTTTTTGAACGGCTTCATAGGCCTCGGGGGAGGTGTGCGAGCGCATACAATCTTCCATTTCGGGGATAACTCCGCCGCCGGCCCAACCCGCTGTTCCTAAAATCATTAAAAGAACAAATGACATCATCGTGGTTTCATATGAGGCCCCCTTTTGATACCGTGGGATCGGATTTTCCTCCTCGTTCCCCGGTATCGATAAATTTTAAAAAACCGGCATTCTGCTTCATTCCGGACCGTTCAACTTTTCCACCCGTGCTCCCAAAACCGGCGTTAAACCTCAATTCCGAATCCGATCTTATCGCCATTGCCTAAATAGGCGTTGTCCTTTGAACGGTTTTGCGCGGTACCCCTCACCACGGGATAGCCTGCTGAAATAAATTTCTTGGCACACAGGATACCGGTGCAATGGTTGCAGCCGATCTTCTCAAATCCGTATTTCCCCAGGGAGATCACCAGGTCGTCATATTTGGGGTCCCAGTCCTCAAAAGGCGAGATATGCAAACCACCATAGACGCCGTACAGGTTATCATTCTCATACTTGATTTCGCGATACGCAGTTTCGGCAAATTGAATGATGCTTTGATGGCAGCAACCGGTGACGCTGACCAGACCTTTGTCCTTGACGTTGAAATACATGGATTGCTCCCCATAGACCCGACAGATAATGGGTATTGCAAATACAAAGGATGCCATACCGGGGATGACCGGATTTAAGCCGGCCTTCACTTTTATCACCTGGCCCCTGTGACCTGAATCCTTAATGTACTGAAGCCCTTCAGGATAGAAACCCTCCGGTATGTACAGGGTAATTGTCGGGTCATATTTCATTGTGACCGGCAGCCCCCAAAAGTGGTCAAAGTGTTCATGGGAAATAAATAGGGCTTCAATTTCCCGATTTTCCAGCATCTTATCAATGCCTTCGCGTTTGAAACACTCATCGGTCCATTTGTAGGACCAGCCGGAGTCAAGAAGATATTTGTGTTTTTTGCCGTTGACTTCTTCCAGTTCGATCAAACAGGCATAACCGCCGGCATTTTCCGGATGGACCGAAAGTTTTTCGGTAACATCCCAGGCTTCCTCGAGCTGATCCGGCAGCAGGTGTTTAATTTTGGCAATCCCCTTTTCATAGGAGCCTTTGCCCAGGCCGGAGCCGTCCCCGAAAGGCGGCCAGTTGTAATCATACTGGTTCACCAAAAGTCCTCCCGCGCCCTTGATGTCGCCCATCAGATGGGCGTTATCGAACCAGCTGGTTTCGGTTATATTGGTAATTTTAATGTTTTTACAGGCCCCGATGTCCGCCAGTTTACGTTCGACCTTGGGGAAATGGGCTTTGCGCCAAGGCGCGTAAGAATAAATGCCCATCATGCCCAAGGTGCCGCCCATCACGCCTATGGCGGCGCCTTTAAAAAAATCGCGGCGGTTCATTTTGCTTTTGTCTTCAGTCATTTTTTTCTCCTTATCGTATCTATTTTAGTCGCCGCATCATCGGTTATTTAATGACATCGATGGCATTATAGAATACCGGCAGTAACCCGAGCGTTATAAAATAGACAACCACCCCGGCAACCACGCCAGTGCCAAGGCCCCATCCGAGAGCGGGACTCCAGCGTACATCTCTGATTTCCTCGATTTCCGCTTCATGCTCTTTCGCAAGTTCATCGGCGGTTTTGGCCTCAAGTTTCCAGGCCGGCCAGTTGTCCATGAACCAGTGATGCACCAGCCAGATATTAATCAGCCAGATGGTGGGGATCATCGGAAACTGCTGCGGGTGAGAAAATCCTTTCTGCGTGCCTAGGAAATGGTGAGATGTCTTGTAATAGAAGATGTACAGTAGAATGGCGGCAACAATGGTGATCGCCGTCCGGACGAGTACGTTAACGGGCATACTGAATCTTTTCGGCCAGTTGTTGCAGTAAAACGTGATAAAAAGGGCCGGCACCAGGAAAAACACCGCCATTTCACCCACATGCAGCCAGCGCCAATCCGGTGCAAACGCCCGCCGGGTGCCGCGAATGGCCGGTCCCCAGGTCAGTTCCTGAACAAAATAGAGAAAAAAGTGAATGGCAAAAGCGATGGCGATGATGCCGAAAAACGCCACCAGCCGCCGCAGCCAGTTTTTCTGTATCAAGTTAAAGGGGTAGCGCTCCCAGATGGTTTCCACTATCCACACCGTGACCGTACAGCACATGATCCAGGAGACATGGAAATTTCCGGATACCGTGTTGGCAAATTTTTCCCAGTAGGGCGGTGCAATGGAGGTGAAGTACTGCCAGGGGTAATATAAAATGCCCATGTGGGAATGCATGGTCATAAAATAGATCACGGTGCTCAGAAAGAACGTCATAACCAAAATGCTGACGCCTTTTCCCGGCTGTTTTAAATCCTGCCAGGGGGCTTCCTCACAGGCGACGATCCAGGCCGGACTCAACCAGGAAGCGATGGCGGCGAACATCAGACAGGCCAGGGCCGCATATTCGATGGCAAAGAACTCGGTGACGCCAGGTAGCTTTGTCAACTGTCCGGGGTTAAAGTAGGCCAACCCGAAGTTGCCCAGCAGCCCCTCGAAAAATCCCTTGATCAGGATGTAGAGGATGCCAAATGAGACGGCACTGAGGATAATCCCTTTCAGCAGGGGGTGGGTTTTCTCCAGCCAGACGCGTTTGAAGGGCCAATAGTTAAAGATATAGACCATCCAAATCAGCACGATCAACCACCAGCGGGTGTACATATACCCTACATAGGGCGTGTACATGCGCATCCAACCGCGCGGGTCCTGAAATATCCACCAGGTGGCGTAAAAAATCACCAAGGTGAATCCCAGCGCGACAATGGCCGGCAGGGGCTGCGGCCAGCGCTGGACCAGTTTCCGTTCTTCTAAATAGGCTGTGCCATAACGTTCCATCTTGATCTCCTCTCGTTACGGTGCATGGTGCGAGATTTCCGTCAGGGCGTGCAGGGGGCTGAAGCCCGGCATGCGAAACACAGGATCCTGGAGACGTCCGTTTAAAAATCCATGCACCACGTGTTCGATTTCACCGACAATGCCGGTGATCAGTTTCATTCCGCCCAATTTCAATGTGCAGTAGAGCTGTTGGCTAGTGCCGGCGCAGATGACCAGTTCCACCTGCAGGCCGAGCAGCAGGTGTGTTCGATCCGACAGCAAAATTCCGGTCGTGGCAATCTCCCTGCGCCGGGTCTCTCTTCCCACCTTGAGATCGATGAGCAGCAGCCGGGTGCAGGTGTCCAGAACCGGGGATAGCCGGGTGCGATAAACCGGCAGGGCGATACGGTTCACCTTCCGCGGGTCGACCTCGGCGGGTTTGGGGTAAACCTCGCAGGCGCTTCCCTCGGGATTTGCTGCGCGAGAGCAGAATATGCAAGGTCGCATCGGCATGATGGGGGGTATCATCAGCAGTTGAGATCAGGTTGGGGGTTTTATCTGTTTGATGAGCAGGTATCGTGCCGGAAAGCTCATCTCCAACTTCAAAACTGGCTGATAGGGTCCCAAACAGAGCCAAATAACTACAGCCCGACCGAAAACTCCTCTCTCCTGGCGGGAGGAGTCGGAGGAGGGAGAAGAAGGTGTCCATTCAACCACGTATTATCCGGGCAAGGCGCTGAGAGGGCAGGGGTTCCGGGATGCACTAAATTCACCCGGAACAATTTGGCCCCTTAGAAAACGCCGGCAGGGTGCGTTTGGTTCCCTGTTGACGAAAGGCGTGGGGCGGTGGGTCAGCCGGAAGAAAATTATCCCACGGATTTCAAGCGGTACGTTTTTTGCGGCGCGGATATACCAGGATTTATGCTATTCTGGAGAACGCCAAAATTCCCGTCAGGCGGTGAACAATGGGGATGTTTTTGGGGAGAGGCGAATTTTATTTCGGGTGTCGCCCCCGGCAATACCGCTGACGCGGTGAGAAATCCCCCCAACCCCCCTTTAAAAAGGGGGGTTGGGGGGATTTCATGCCCTTAGGGCGCGTGCAAAAAGAACTTCACCCCGGCTAAAAAGCATACCGGGGCAAGCTTTCAGCGCCCAATCATCCCCCTCAGCGACGTTGCGAGAACACGTAATATGGCTGGATATTCTTTAGCTTTCGCGCCTTGTCAGCCAGGCGCCTTGACGTCCTCATTAGGTCACCGTATTTACGAACAGGACCACTAAGGCGGAATGAATCAGCAATGAACCCACTTCCTTCTCAAGCGGACTTGCAGCGGATGGCGTCCCGCTGGCTGAGCCCCCCTCAGCAAAGCCAACCGTTGCGAATTCATCAAGACACCACGGATTTTTTCGCCGTGGATTACGGCGATGTGCTGGTGCTGGGGGAAAGACCCTATCTCATTCGCCACAACGCCAAAGAGGGGCGCTTTGGCGTGGACGATGAGGTCAAGTTCTGGGTCAAGCGCGCCATCGATCTTGAGGATGGCAGCGCCAAGATCATCAAGCTGGTCTTTCACGAAAAGTTTACCGCCCATATCGGCGCGATCCAGTTCGAGTGCTTCCGAAGCCCGCGCAAAGAAGCCCGGATCTTGGAGCGTGTCGCCGACCATCCCAACTTTATGAACGGCTTTTCCAGGGAGGATGAGCAGGGCAACATTGTGCGGGTGCTCGATTTTATCCACGGCCCCTCGATTTACAGTTTCGTAGAGGGCCTCGATATGGACCATCAGGCCTACTTTTCCGATCAGTTTCCCGAAATTTTACAATCCTTTGTGGAATGTATCCAGGCCATCCGTTTTCTTCACGACCAGGGTGAAAAGCACGGTGATATCCGGCGCGACCATATTCTCATCGATCGTCACGACGGGCGCTACCGCTGGATCGACTTCGATTTCAACTACCGCCACCGGGAGAATATATTCGGGTACGATCTGTTTGGGCTGGGCAATATTCTGATTTATCTGGTGGGAAAAGGAGATGTGACCCTTCATGAACTCAAACGGCGGAATTCCAAACTGCTGGATGGGCTGACGCGCGCGGATCTGAATATCGTGTTTCACAACCGGGTCGCCAATCTTCAAAAAATATACCCTTACATCCCAAACGAACTGAACCGGATTTTGATGCATTTTGCCCAGGAAACCCATGTGTTCTACGAGAACACCGGGCAACTGCTGGAGGATTTGGGGGCCTTCCAGGCATCCGCCTGATGGATTCCGCCGCCGGCCCCGCCGCCGTTTGCCCGGGCTGTCCGGGGCGGCCGGCTGAAGACCATCTTTCAGTTTCACGAACCTCAATCATATTCCGGTAAAGGAGGTGCTGCGATGAGCGCTGAAGTTCAAACCTTCAACACCCACATCCTGGTGGCGGTGGATGAGTCGGAAAATGCCAGCCGGGCGGTCAGCTATGTGGGCCATATGATGGCATCGCTTAAAGGGGTCAAGGTCATGATCCTGCATGTCATCCGCCAGGCGGAAGAGGATTATTTTGCCACGGCCGCCGAGCGGGACAACTGGATCCGGAACTATCGCCAGCAAGTGGAAGACATGTTGAAAAGGTATCGCCAGATGCTCATCGACGCCGGATTCGACCCCCAGCAGGTGACGACCCGCGGCGCCACGCGGCAATGCCCCTCCCTGGCGGAGTGCATTCTGGAAGAGCGCCGCAAAACGGGCTTCAGCACCATTGTGGTGGGCCGGCAGGGGCTGTCGCGCAGCGAGGAATTTCTCTTTGGCAGCGTTTCCAGCAAAATTGTCACCCATGCCCGCAATTGCACCGTTTGGGTGGTGGAGTAGGATGCTATTCTAAGACTCACAGGCTTTTCGGCGCCAAGTAAGCCACTTGATCCCTTCCACGGTGATCAGCAGAGGCGCGGCAATGGCCAACATCCAGCCCCATTCCGCCCAACCCAAGGGGACGGTGTGCAGGGCATGTTGCAGGAAGGGCAAATAGACCGCGCACACCTGGAGCCCCACGGTGGCGACCCAGGCCACGAGCAGCCAGCGATTGGCAAAAAATCCCAACGTCGCCAGGGGTTGATGTAGGGAGCGGAAATTGAACACATTGACCTTTTCCAGCAGGATCAGGCCGGTGAAGGCTACGGTCTGCGCCTGGGCCAGCGGGTCGGGGTGGCCGCTGTTCAGATAGTGGTGAAAGAGATACAGGGTACCGCTCCCCATATAGGCGCCGATCAAGAAAATTTGCAGCATGCCGGAACGGTTCAGAATTGGTTCTTTGGGCCGTCGCGGTGGGCGCTGCATGAGGCCGGTTTCCGTGGGTTCCAGGCCCAGGGCCACCGCCGTCATGCCGTCGGTGACCAGGTTCATCCACAGAATCTGCACGGGAAGCAGGATCAGGGGCCCGCCCAGGAGAATATTGACCAGAATGGCCACGATTTCACTGACATTGGAGGAGAGCAGGTAGCGGACAAACTTCTGGATGTTTTCGTACTGCCGGCGGCCCTCGCGCACCGCGCCGATGATGGAGGCGAAGTTATCGTCAATGAGGATCATATCCGCGGCTCCCTTGGCCACGTCGGTGCCCCGCAGCCCCATGGCGATTCCGATATCGGCCTGCTTCAGAGCCGGCGCGTCATTGACGCCGTCGCCGGTCATGCCCACCACCTGGGCCGACGACTGGAGGATTTTTACGATGCGCAGCTTATGCTCCGGGGTGGTGCGGGCAAAGATCACATCATCGGCCAGGGCGGTCTGCAACTGATCATCGTTCATCCCCGCCAACTCCCGGCCGCCGATGGCCCGGCGGTCATCCATGCCGATCTGCCGGGCAATGGCCAGGGCTGTGGCCGGCGCGTCTCCGGTGATCATGATGACCCGGATGCCGGCCTTGCGGGCCAGGCGGATGGCATCGGCCACTTCCGGGCGGGGCGGATCAATGATGCCCACGATGCCGAGCAGGGTCAGCGCCTGCTCCACCTGGGCCTCGTTCAAGGCGACCTCCGGGGGTAGCTTGCGCCGGGCGATGGCCAAGGTTCGCAGCCCGCGCCGGGCCAGTTGCTGATAGGCCTCCTCGACGGCCCGCCGATCAGCAGCGCGGATCTCCCGGGTCTGTTCGCCGTCCAAAATATTTATGCAGCGCTCCAAAATCACCTCGGGGGCGCCCTTGATATAGGCCTCCAGACCCTCGGGCCGATGTTCGATGATGGTCATGCGTTTGCGCTGGGAGTTGAAGGAGAACTCACTGACAGTGTGGGGATGGGCCTCCGGGTGCAAATCGGCTTTGCAGGCGGCCACCACCAGGGCCGCTTCCGTGGGTTCGCCGGTTTCGTGCCAGCCCTGGTCATCGCGGTGCACCCGCGCGTGGCTACAACGCAGGCCGCTTTCCAGCAGGGCCCTGAGATCCGGCCGCTCCCCGGGGGAAACCGGCGCGCCCGTAGCCGTAAAGCGGCCCTGGGGCCGGTATCCCACACCACTCACTTCAACCGTCCCGGTGGGCAACCAGATCTGCTGCACGGTCATCTCATTCTGGGTGAGGGTCCCGGTCTTGTCGGTGCAAATGACCGAGGCCGCCCCCAGGGTTTCGGCCGCCTGCAGCCGGCGCAGCAGGGCGCGATGTTTCACCATGGCCCGAATCCCCAGGGCCAGGGTGATGGTCACCACCGCGGGCAGACCCTCGGGAACCACGGCCACCGCTAAGGAGATGCTGGTCAGCACCATGACTAGAAAGGGCTTGCCCAGCAGCCAGCCGGCCAGGGCCACCAGCAGGGCCACGGCAACGGAAAAGATGCCCAGCTGTTTGCCCAGCAGCCCCAGTTTGCGCTGTAGGGGGGTGGTTTCGCGGCCCACGGTCTGGGTCAGCTGCGCGATGCGGCCAAATTCAGTGCCCATGCCGGTGGCGACCACCACCCCGATTGCGCGGCCATTGGTGACCGTGGTGCCCATCCAGACCATGGAGGCTTGCTCGGCCAGGGGGGCATCCCCATCCACGGGCGGGGTATCCTTGGCCAGCGAGGCCGACTCTCCGGTGAGGGACGATTCGTTCACCTTGAGGTTGACGCCCTCGAGGATACGCAAATCGGCCGGCACGCGATTGCCGATTCGAAGTTGCACCAGATCCCCGGGAACCAGCAGCCGGGCCTCTATGGTTTGGGGCGTTGCCTCCCGAATCACCTGGCAAAAGGGCGACAGCATGCTCTGGAGGGCCTCGATGGCGCGTTCGGCCTTCCACTCCTGGGCAAACCCCAACCCGCCGTTGATCAGCACAATCATCAGGATGGTAACGGCGTCCGTGACCTCGCCGATGACTAGGGCGATCATCGCCGCCGCCAGTAGAATAATGATCAACACGTTGACGAACTGGCGTGACAATACCACGTACCAGGGGGTGCGTTTCAGAACCTGCAGGGTATTGGGCCCGTAGCGCTGCAAGCGCCGCTGGGCTTCGGCGGCGCTCAATCCCTGGGTTGGGTCGCTCTGGAGGGCTTCGATCACGGCGGCCTGGGCCATGGCGTGCCAAGACTTGGGGGGCACTTTGCGGGTAAGATCCGATGGCTTCGTTGTCATGGCCTCCGGCTTCGATTCTTAAATCCTGGCGTGTATTCCTTATCAGGCGAGAGCTTCAGGTTCCCCGGCCGGGAAACCGATCCCCAATTCCGCCAGCGCTTCGGCCACGGTCTGCCGTTGGGTTACCAGCGTATCCACACCGGCGTTGGAAAAGACGTAAAAAGGGCCCTTACCCTCAAATCCCTCCTTGGTGATGATCGCATCGATGGCATGCTGCCCTAAAAATTCGGCGGCCCGGATGCCCTTGCCCTGGGTGGCTTGGGTAAATGGGTTGGTCAGAATCTCCCGCTCGCTGACCTTACGGTCCGCTGCGCGAACGGTAGCCAGCAAGAAATAGGGCGCCTGACCAAAATGATCGCTGATTTGCCGCCCTTCGGAGTCCGTCAGGGGCAAGGCGTAGGTCAGGTGCGCTTTTTTCGAGGGTTCATAGTGAATCCTTACCCGGTCCACATGTTTAATCTGCCGGCGGATTTTTTGGCTGATCCGGTCGCTGATGAACTTGGCCTTCTCCAAGGATTGGGTTTTTAAAACGATATCGGCTTCAAGGAACTTGTAACGACCGGAGTTGCGGCCCCTTAGGCCCTGAATCTCCACCACCCGCGGTTCGGCCTGGATCAGTTTTTCCGCCAGACTCAAGGTGGGATAG
This sequence comes from uncultured delta proteobacterium, assembly GCA_963713755.1. Taxonomy (GTDB): domain Bacteria; phylum Desulfobacterota; class Desulfobacteria; order Desulfobacterales; family CAVQMW01; genus CAVQMW01. Next base: position 258,807 of record CAVQMW010000003.1, read on the forward strand.
TCCAATGAGGCGTCCAGCAACACTCGGATGCCGTCCACCAAAATCTTGCCGCCGGTAATTGCGATAAAGATGACGATGATGAATGCGGCGATGCGGTCCAGATCCAGGCCTACAAAATTGGACCCCAAGCCCATCAGCACCACACTGTTGGCCAGCATGTCGGTTCGAATGTGACGGGCATCGGCAATCAGGCTGGGGGAGTTGATGGCCTTGCCCACCCGGGCCTCATAGCGTGAAAACGCGAAGGTGATGGCAATCACCGCCACGATACTGGCCGCGGCCGGGCCCACGTTTTGGAGTTGAAGGGTCCTGCCGGCTATCGCTTCCCGGGCAATCCCATAGCCCACATAGAGGATCACCAGGGCAATGACCACCGCCACCAGGTTTTCAATTTTGTAAAGCCCGTAGGGGAACGAGCGGGTTTTGCGCCGGGCGATCACCAGGCCGGCCAATACCGTGAATGAGGCCACCACATCGCTCAGAGAGTCGAAGGCCCCCGCCTTGAGGGCCATGCTGCCGGAGAACTCAGCGAACACATACTTCAGGGTAAAGAGTGTGATATTGACGGCGATGGCCAGCAGGGCCACTTTTTGGTCTTTTTCAAGCATGGCGCTTTGCAAGGGGGAACCGTGGCGCGACGCTAAGATTCGCGGCTGAACGGAAACCATATTCTCCCTCTCCATGGAAAGGGGAGGGGCGTTTTCGGCGGAACAGGCATCAGGGAATGACCCAGACCGTATACTCCCGGCCCAGTTGGATCACCTTGGCACTGACACTGCCGATAAAAAAGTAGTTGATGCGCGAATGCCCGCGCCGGCCGAGGATAATCGTATCGCACCCTTCGCCCTCGGCCTCCTCCACAATGGCCGCGGCCCGGCTGTGAACCCCGGTAATCACCTGCCAGCTCACCTGCTCCGATGAAACGCCGGCCTGGATCAGATGTGTCCGGGCCTCAACAATTTTTTCCGTCAATTCCGCCGGTGAGCGGGCAACGTTCCTGTCGCCGGTCTGGGGTGTGGCGTCCAGGTCGCCGGCCATGGGAACCCCTCGGGAAATGGCCACCAGGTGAAACTCAATATCGTAACCGGCCAGCATGCGCCCGGCAAAGTCGGTGGCCCGTAGTGCATTCTCCGAGCCGTCGATGGCGATAAGCACTTTGCCGCTGAGAGGTTTGCGGCCGGCAATCAGGATGGGGGTCGAATCGTTGCGTTCCACGATTTTGGTGGCCACGCCGCCCATGATCAGCGGCAGACGGGTGGTGCCACGGCGCCGGAGAACCAGGGCGGCATACCCTCTGCGCGCCTCTTTGATGATATCCCGGGCGATACCCTGGTCCCGGGGGGCGAGTTTGATTTCAATATCGCTTTCGGCAACCCCCGCCTGGATCAGGCCCTGCCTCTCTTTTTCCAGAAAGCTATGAATCTTCTTTTTTTGATAACTCTCCCAGGCATAGGCCTGGCCCACCACCTTGACGCTTTTGGGCTCCTTTTGCAGGTCATAATAGGATTGCGGGATGGCATTGAACACATTGAACAGCACCAGGCGACATGCGCGCAGGGGCAGGCATGCGCCGATATAATCCACCGTTAATTTACTTCGCTTCGACCCATCCAGCGCCACAAGCAGCTTGTCCTGAGTTGATGGTGGCATTGGGCACCCCCCTTTCATAAATTTTATAGACATTTCGCGTTCAAATTCGTCGATATTTCCTGACTGGATGATGTGCAATAGATATACCAACGCCACGGCCCCCGGGATGCGGATGTCGCCACGACCGTCCCTATTGGTGGGGATGTCGCACCCCGGGCGATAAGTTTCAAGGTCCTGAGATAGGGTAAAATCCCCCTAGCCCCCTTTGGCAAAGTGGGAATTGGAGGAGAAATCCCCCTATCCCCCTTTGGCAAAGGGGGAATTGGAAGAGAAATCCCCCTAGCCCCCTTTGAAAAAGGGGGAACTATCCGTGCCCCCCCAGGGATCTTCCCCGGGCAGCCTATAGCTGTTCCCGCCGGAGGGATGCATGCTTCGCCTTTGGCAAGCCGGGGCGGGGGCCCTACTGCCTGCTCCCCCATTGAAAAAAGGGGGGCCGGGGGGGATTTTTTAAAATTTACATGCACGTCAACTGCTTGGCATGAGCGATGCAGGTTCATTGGCTGCGAAGGGTTTCATAACCCCATTTGGGAGGATTCATACCATGACCAAACCGGTTCTGCCCCCGACCTATCTGGTGGTTTCCATTGTCGCCGCTGTTGGGGCTCATCTTTTATTTCCCCTGGCCAAATTGATTGGCTTTCCCTGGAATATGGCGGGCGTTCTTTTTTTGGGGATCGGCGCTTTTCTCAACCTGGCCGCAGATAAGGCCTTTAAGATGACGAACACCACTGTGAAACCCTATGAGGAATCGAGCACGTTGATTACCAGCGGGGTGTTCCGCATTTGCCGCCATCCCATGTACTTGGGCATGGTGCTTATTCTCTTGGGCATCGCCGTTTTATTGGGCTCTCTGGCCCCCCTCATCGTGGCTGTTATCTTTGCCCTGGTGATGGAAAAGCGGTTCATCGGGGTCGAGGAAGAGATGATGGAAACCACCTTTGGGGAGCAATATCGCGACTACAAACAGAGGGTGCGCAAATGGTTCTGAACTTGCCGGTTTCCCTCGTGAGCCTGATGCTCTGAACCAAAAAGAATATAAAGGAGAAAAAATGAGCTCGTTTAAGAAAATTATGGCAGCCATTGACTTATCGGAATACTCCCTGCCGGCACTGCTGAAAGCCGTCGAACTGGCAGAAGCGCTGAAGGCTGAACTGGTCCTGGTCAACGTGATCAACCAGCGGGATATCGACAACATCACCCGGACCCTCTCGGCCTATCAGGCGTTTTCCATCGATTCCTGGCTGGAGGATCAGGAGCGCGCGCGCGAAGAGGGAATGCGCACGCTTATCGCGGCCGCCGCCTGCGCTCACCTAAAGCCAAAAACCATCATCCGGGTGGGGTACCCCTATGAGAAGCTCTTGGAGGTGATCGAGGCCGAGCAGGCCGATCTGCTGGTGATGAGCACCAAGGGCCGCAGCAATCTTGCGGATACGGTGATCGGCTCCTGTGCGCAAAAGATGTATCGGCGCAGCCCCATCCCCATGCTGAGTGTTCGCGCCAAAGGAATTCCCGTCAAAGTCAAATAGGCAGACTGCCCATCCGACACCCTGCCCTGGGGAAAGTGGGCCAATCGAAAGGAAAGTTCCATGCGCAGAGATATTGTCATCATCGGCGGCGGTCCCGCGGGCGTGATCACGGCTTTGACCGCCAAAAGCGTCTATCCAGAAAAATCGGTCTGCCTGGTCAAGGATGTCCCCGATGGGGTGATCCCCTGCGCCATTCCCTACATGATCCACACCATGGGCGATCCCGGCCAGAACCGCATGGGCGACACGCCCCTTTTGGATGCCGGCGTTGAGATCATGATCGACCTGGCCGTTGCCCTGGATCCCGAAGCCGCAACTCTTGGGCTGCGTTCCGGGGAGCGCTTGCGCTATGAGCGTCTAGTTCTGGCCACGGGCCTCGAGCCTTCGCTGCCCCCGGTCAAGGGCATCGAAAAAGAGGGGGTTTACGCGGTCAAAAAAGAGCTGTCCTACCTGACGGCGTTGCGGGAGCGACTGAACGCCGCCCAGCACATGGTGATTCTGGGCGGCGGGTTCATCGGCGCCGAGCTTGCCGATGAGCTGTCGCGGCCGCAGTCGGCTACCCTGCATCTGGTGGAGATGATGCCCCAGCTGCTCTCCGCTGCCTTTGACGATGAGTTCGGGGAGCAAATCGCCCGGATTCTGGCGGATCAGGGGGTTCAGATCCACACCGCTACCCGGGTTGCGTCCATCGAGGGGAACACCCGGGTCGAGGGGGTGGTGCTGGACAGCGGCGAAACCCTCCCCGCTGATTTGGTCATGGTGGGGGTGGGGGGCAAACCCAATGTCAACCTTGCCCGGGAGGCGGGCCTGCGCATCACCGACGGCGGCTCAATCTGGGTCGATGCCTACATGCGCACGAAGGTTGAAAATATTTTCGCCGTGGGCGATTGCGCCCTGAAGCGGGATTTTTTTACCCGCAAGGAGGTGCCGGTCTGGCTGGCCTCCACGGCCACCGCCGAGGCGCGCATTGCCGGAACCAACATCTATGATATTCGCGTATTGCGGCAGATCCAGGGAACCATCGCGGCCTTTTCGACCCAGATCGGCGGGGTGAGCTTTGCCAGCGCCGGGCTCATCTGCCGAAGCTGCGATCAGGAGCGCTTCAGGTGGGTTTCGGGCAGCGTCACGGCCCCCGATCGCCATCCCGGCACCCTACCCGGGGCGAGAAACCTGAAGGTCAAGCTGGTGTTCGCCGATCGCGCCGGCATCCTGCTGGGCGGCCAGATGTCGGGCGGCCCCTCCGTGGGCGAGCTGATCAATGCCGTGGCCATCGGGATTCAGAAAGGACTCACGGTCCGCGAGCTGGATATGATGCAGATCGCCACCCACCCCCTGCTGACCCCCGCGCCCACGGTGCACCCCCTGATCAACGCTGCCCATCAAGCCCTGGCGAAACTGCGCGGGCCTCAACCCCAATAAACAGCAACAAGAAAGGAGAACGGCCATGTTTGAATTAAGCCCTTTTCGAAAAAAAAGGCGTGCTGACCCTCAAAATGCCCAAGATCAAAGCGACGGAGTCCAAAAAGATCACCATTAAAAGCACCTGAGGCGTGCCGCAACCGCCGCTGGTAGGGGCGGGTTTGAAACCCGCCTCTACAATTGGAAGCGAAGGATCGAATTTCTTCTTTTTTTCGACAGAAGATTTTTGATATGGCAATAACCCCCTTGCAATCCACGGGCGGGGATCTTCCCGGGAGTTCCCTGGTGCGTCCCGGCCCCTAATTGTTCACGGGCATCACTGAAGGAGCGCGGGTTGGCTGGCAGGAGAATCATTAGAGTTTGGCTCGCCGGACTGGTTTTGGTTGCGGCCGCGGAACGAGGGCCGAGGGGGCGCGGTCAACCCTGGGAAAGGTTAACGCTCATCCCCGTTGTTGCGCCATTCAGCGGAAGGGAGATGCCATGACCATTCGCAACTTGAATTATCTGTTCGATCCGGCCTCGGTGGCCTTTATCGGCGCTAGCCCGCGGCCCAGTTCAGTGGGCGCGGTGGTCACCCGCAATCTGTTTTCCGGCGGATTTAAGGGTGAAATCCATCTGGTCAATCCCAAGTACGACACCATCGAGGGGCATCCCGTATATCCGGAGATCCAGCACCTGCCCCAGGTTCCGGATCTGGCGGTGATCGCCACACCGCCGGAGACGGTGCCCAGCCTGATCGCCCAACTGGGGCGGAAAGGAACCCGGGGCGCGGTGGTGCTCAGCGCCGGGTTTGCCGAGTTGGATGACGGGCGGGGGCCCCAGCTGCAGCAGGAGCTTCTGGCGGCGGCCAAGCCCCACCTGCTGCGGATCGTCGGCCCCAACTGTCTGGGGCTGCTGGTGCCGGGAGTGGGGCTGAACGCCAGCTTTACCCATGCCCATCCGCTTAAAGGCAATCTGGCCTTTGTGGCCCAGTCCGGGGCCGTGATCGGAGCGGTCCTGGACTGGGCCACCCACCGCGGCATCGGGTTTTCCCATCTGGTTTCCATCGGGGATATGGCCGACGCAGATTTCGGCGATATCCTCGATTACCTCACCAACGATCCGGCCTGCCGCGCCATTCTGCTCTACATCGAAGCGGTGACCCGGGCGCGCAAGTTCATGTCCGCGGCCCGGGCTGCGGCGCGGGTCAAGCCGGTGGTGGTGGTCAAGGCCGGGCGGCACGCCGCCGGAGCCCGGGCCGCCGCATCTCACACCGGAGCCCTGGCGGGCAACGACCGGGTGTACGATGCCGCTTTCCGGCGGGCCGGGGTGCTGCGGGTCATGGACATGCAGGCCCTGTTCGATTCGGTGGAAACCCTCTCCATCCGTCCTTCGGTGCGGGGCAATCGCCTGGCCATTTTGACCAATGGCGGGGGGTTCGGGGTGCTGGCCGTGGATGCCCTGATGGATAAAAATGGCCGTTTGGCGCAACTCTCCCCGGAGACCCTCGAACGGCTCAATGCGGTCCTGCCGGCCACCTGGTCCCGGGCCAATCCGGTGGATATAATCGGCGATGCCCCCGGCGAACGCTACATCGAGGCCCTGAGCGCCTTGCTTCAGGATCCCCAGGTGGATGGGATTTTGGTACTCAACTGCCCCACGGCCGTGGTCTCCAGCACCGAAGCGGCCCAGGCGGTGATCGACTGCATCAACGCCAATAAGGTGAAAGCCGGCAGCCGGGGGGTGTTTACTTGCTGGCTGGGGGACGGGCAGGAGGCCCAGACGGCGCGTCGGATGTTCAACCAGCATCGGATTGCCACCTACCATACCCCGGATAACGGGGTGCGGGCCTTCATGCAGACCTACCGCTACCGCCACAGCCAGGAGCTGTTGATGGAGACCCCGCCGAACATTCCCGAGGCCTTTACTCCGGACAGCGGCATGGTCCGCGGCATCATCGAACGCGCCCTGGCCGAAAAGCGCGAGTGGCTCGATGAGGTGGAGTCCAAACAGGTGCTGGCGGCTTACGCCATCGATGTGGTGCCCACCCGCACCGCGGCCAGCCCCCAGGAGGTGGGGGCCATCAGCGCCGAGATCGAGGGCGCGGTGGCCGTAAAAATCATCTCTCCCCATATCACCCACAAAAGCGATGTGGGCGGGGTGGCCCTGGCGTTGCGTACGGCTGACGACGCCCAAACCGCCGCCGCGGCCATGCTGGAGCGCATCGCCCAGCTGCGGCCCGGGGCCAACCTCGAAGGGTTTTCGGTCCAGCCCATGATTCAACGCCCCGATGCCCATGAGCTGATCGTGGGCATAACGGAAGATCCCCAATTCGGTCCGGTGATTCTATTCGGCCAGGGCGGGACTGCCGTGGAGCTGATTCAGGATCAGGCCCTGACGCTGCCTCCCCTGAACATGCTGCTGGCCCGGGAGGTGATCGACGCCACCAAGATTTCCCGCTTGCTCGAGGGCTACCGGGGTCGGCCGGCCGCCGATTTGACCGCCATTGCCCTGACCTTGGTCAAAATTTCCCACCTGACTTGCGATTTCGCCGAAATTTGCGATCTGGACATCAATCCGCTGTTGGCCGATGAACAGGGGGTGATGGCGTTAGATGCCCGGATCCGGGTCAAGGCTCCCCCGCGGCCCGGGGTGGCGCGGCTGGCGATTCGCCCCTATCCCAAAGAGCTGGAAGAGGAAATCCATCTGCCGGGGGATCAGATTCTGAAGCTGCGGCCCATCCGGCCCGAGGATGAACCGGCCCTGCAGGCCATCTTCGAACGCCTCTCGCCCGAGGAGATCCGGTTGCGCTTTTTGCATCCCATGAAGGTGATGAGCCACGAATTCGCCGCCCGGCTGACCCAGATCAACTACGACCGCGAAATGGCCCTGGTTCTCATGGACGAGACCCATCGGCCGCGGCCGATCTTGTGCGGCACGGTTCGGCTGGCCGCCGATCCCGACGGCGAGCGGGCCGAGTTCGCCATTCTGATCCATGGGGATATGACCGGTATGGGATTAGGTCCCCTGATGATGCGCCGGCTTATCGACTACGCCCAAAGCAGGGGTATCGGCGAGCTCTACGGAGAGGTGCTCATGGAGAACCGCAACATGCTCAAGTTGTGCCGCAGCCTGGGCTTCACGGTGAAACGCAGCCCTGACGAGCCCGGGGTGATGCACGTGGTGCTGAAACTTTGAAGCGTCTCGCTATCATGGAAAGAGTTTAGGCCTCGGCTGCTTCCCGGCCCAGACGCGCCTGCAAATAGGCCTGGCAGCTTTCCAGGGTGGCCAGCAGCGGAAAATCGGTTTCCGGGATCTTGATTTCCAGGATTTCCGCAAGCCTCTCGGCGAAATTGAGAAAATCGATGGAATCGAAATCGAACTGGTCGCGAAATCTGAGGCGTGGATCGAGGCGTTCCAGATCCGCTTCAGGGGCGATTTCGGCAATCAGTTTGAGAGCGGTGCCTTTAAGATGGATATCAGGTGTCATTTGGGACCGGCCCTATGTTTTGACGTGATGGGTTACTGACGCGCATTCATATCAGTGCCTATGCGACGGTATTTGTAATTATACAAAAAACATCCTTCAAAAATTATGCCGAAATAGGAGACGCATGGATCTTAACGATCCGCCCGTATTGATACCCCAGGACCGGATCGCGCAGCGGGTTGCCGAGCTGGGTCGCCAAATCTCCAGCGATTATGCGGGGAGCGATGAACTACTCTTGGTAGGTGTTCTCAGGGGGTGTTACATTTTTCTATCCGACCTCTCGCGCTGCCTGACCCTTGACCGGCGGATCGATTTCATTGCCGTCAGCTCCTACCCAAATACCCTTACCCAACCGGGCGCGGTACGTCTGATCATGGATATTCGCACCGATATCGCCGGCAAGCGTGTTCTGATTGTCGATGATATCGTGGATACCGGGTTCACCCTGAACTATCTGGTTAATAGTTTTATGGCCCGCGGACCGGCATCTCTTAAAACCTGCATTCTGCTGCGTAAAAAGGAGTGCCTGCAAACCGAGGTGCAGGTCGATTATCTGGGCTTCGATATTCCCAATGCCTGGGTTGTGGGCTATGGCCTGGACTATGGCGACCGGTTCCGGGCGCTGCCCTATATCGGTACGGTTTCCCCGGAAGAAATCTGAGCCGGCTGGGTGAGTATAAGACCATTGGCGAGAAGGCATGGGGAGATAGCCCATGGATAAATTACAATTTTCGCAACCCATGAAATAAATTCTCTGCGTTCTTTGCGTCTTTGCGGTGATGATTGAATCACCTTAAACACGATGATCTATTTGCCACCACGTTCACCAAGGCTTTCAGGCCTGAGGAGGAAAACGTCATGCTAGTCAAAAATTGGATGACCTCGAAAGTGCTTACCGTGGAGGTTGGCGATTCCATGCAGTTTGCCATGGATCTGATCAAGACCCATCGCATCAAAAGCTTGCCGGTGCTGAAAAAGGGCCGCCTGGTGGGCATCCTCACCGACCGGGACCTGAAACGGGCCTCCGCCTCCGACGCCACGACCCTGGATATTCACGAACTGCTCTATTTAATCGGCCGTATCAAGGTCAAGGATATCATGACGCCCAACCCCATCACCATCCCCCAGGATTTCACGGTGGAAGAGGCCGCCGAGATCCTGCTGCAGCATAATATTTCCGGGGCACCGGTGGTGGACGCCATGGGTAAGGTCGTGGGGATCATTTCCCAGAACGACCTTTTCCGGGCGCTCATCGCCCTGACCGGGATGGGCAAGCGGGGGATCCAGGTGGGCTGCCGCATCAAGGACGAACCGGGCTCCATCCGCCGACTCACCGATGTGGTGCGGGAGCACGGCGGCCGGCTGGCCAGTATTCTCTCCACCTACACCGATGAACCGGAAGGGTTCCGGCGGGTCTATCTGCGCATGTACGGCATCCGGCGCTCGGACGTAGCGGATATTCTATCCGAGCTGAAGGCCCAAGCAGAACTGCTGTATGTGGTGGATCATCGCGACAACCAGCGCACCATCTATTGAACCGTGAGGTGGGGGCGGATTTCATCCCTCGGCGGCACGGGCTTGGCCGGCGCGCTGCTTTTGGGTCAGGGTCTCGATCTCGGCCACCATGCGCTTGAACTCCCGGGTGATGGGGCGCGTATCATCATCCAGAATGCTTACATCCCCGGCATCCCCCTCCCGGACCACTTCCAGCTCAAAGGGCAGGCTGGCCAGCAGCCGCAGGTTCTCTTTGTTGGCGGTCAACCGGCCACCCTCGCTCTTGAACAGATCGATGACCCTTCCGCAGTAGGGGCATTGCAGGCCGCTCATGTTCTCCACCAAGCCTAGAATGTCCATATTCACCCGGCGGCAGAAGTTGATCGATTTCCTCACGTCCGCCAGGGAAATCTCCTGGGGCGTGGTGACGATCAGGGCCCGCAGGTCCCGGATGGTCTGGGCCACGGTCAAAGGCTCATCCCCGGTGCCGGGAGGAGAGTCGATGATCAGGTAGTCCAGATCCATCCATTCGATATCGGAGATGAACTGGCGGATGGCGCCGCCCTTTAAGGGGCCGCGCCAGATGGTGGCCGCGTCGCGATCTCCACTCAACACCTCGATGGAGATCACCTCCAGATTGGGCAGATATTTGATCGGCAGCATCTTCCCCTGCCGGTCCGCGCTGCGCAGCCCGCCTTTCACGCCCAGCAGGCGGGGGATGCTGGGGCCGTGGAGATCCACATCCATAAGCCCCACCCGATATCCTTTTTTGGCCAAAGCCACCGACAGATAGGCGGCCACACTGCTCTTGCCCACGCCGCCCTTGCCGCTCATGACCATGATTTTGTGCTTTACGCGGCGCAATCTCTCGGCAATTTCAACTTCCTGATGTTCTTTTTCTCTTCTGCGGGTTTCCGCGGTTTGGGTTTTAATCTGAGGTGCCATGACCAAAGACCTCCGGATATCTTCTCAATTCCAAAAAGCCAACACACTTCACCACATTTTTCTGCTCTAAGAAAGGCATAAAATATGCCAGCGGCGAGAAATGTGTGAGCTCGCCCCAGCGCCCAGGCGCAGGTTAAGAGAAAAGGAAATCCCCCCAACCCCCCTTTGGAAAAGGGGGCCGGCGGGGATTTTACCCCCCCTTTGGTAAAGGGGGGTCAGGGGGGATTTTATACCCGTGACCGTTGAGGATCAGCTGCGTTACACCCTGGCCCAACTTCCCCAGTTGGGTTCGAATCCGCCGTGCTTCGGCAATGGCCAGGGGTTCCGGGTTGGGCACCAGGTTGATTTGGGTTTGGGTCTACCGGGAAATCTGTTTGTATCCTGGAGGCGGATGGCGTAAGGTAGATGTGATAAAATGGAACAATTTAAACCCGAACTTTTCGGCGCTCGGGTGCAATTGGTTCCTTACCAGGCGGGGTCCTGGCCGGAACTTGCGCTGGCTGACATTGCATTGCGGTAGGAGAAAGGATCGGCAACCATGAACGAGGTGCATCACGATCAGCACGAGGTCATTCTGGACAGCGTAACCGAAGGGGTTTTCGCCGTGGATGGCCAATGGCGGATCTCCTCGTTTAACCGGGCGGCTGAAGAGATTACCGGCATATCCCGCGGCGACGCCATCGGCCGGCCTTGCCAAGAGGTATTTCGGGCCGATGTATGCGAAACCGGCTGCATTTTACGCGAGGCCATGGAATCCAAACGGCCGGTGATCAACAAACCCGTGTTTATCTACCGGGCGGACAAACGACGGATTCCAATCAGTGTCAGCGCCACCTTGCTTAAAGATTCCCAGGGCCGGATCTTGGGCGGCGTGGAGACCTTCCGGGACCTGTCGGTCATCAAGGAGCTCCAAAAAGCGCTGCGCCAGAAGCACACCTTCGACGATATCGTCAGCAAGCATCCCGTTATGCGGAAAGTGCTGGATGTGCTGCCCCAGGTGGCCGCCAGCCACGCTACGGTGTTGATCAAAGGACCCAGCGGCACCGGCAAGGAACTGGTGGCCCGGGCGATTCACAACCACAGCGCCGTGCGCAAAGGCCCCTTTGTGGCCATCAATTGCGGGGCGTTGCCCGACACCCTGATCGAGTCCGAGCTGTTCGGCTATAAAACCGGGGCCTTTACCGGCGCCCGCAAAAACCAGCCGGGGCGCTTTGCCCTGGCCCAAAACGGAACGCTATTTCTGGATGAAATCGGCGATATCTCCCTCGCGGTGCAGGTCCGGTTGCTGCGGGTACTTCAGGAAAAGGTGTATGAGCCCCTGGGCGCCACCCAGCCCGAGCCCACCAACGCCAGAATCGTTGCCGCCACCCACCGCGAGTTGAAGCGGTGGGTCGATGAGGAAAAGTTCCGCGAGGATCTCTACTACCGGCTCAATGTGGTCAAACTGCAGCTGCCACCCCTGGCCGGCCGCAAAGAGGATATTCCCCTGTTGGTGGATCACTTCATCGACCGCTTCAATGCCCAGACCGGCAAGGATATGTTGGGCATCTCCGGCGAGGCCATAACCGCCCTGATGCTCTATGACTGGCCGGGTAATGTCCGTGAACTGGAAAACGCCATCGAGCACGCCTTTGTTCTGGGCCGCGAAGCCATGATCCGTCTCGGGGACTTGCCGGAACAGGTCCTGCCCGCTGAACGCGGGATCCCCATGCCCCAGGGAACCACCCTCAAAGAGATCGAACGCCAGGCCATCCAACTGGCCCTGCGCCGCAACCGAGGCCGGCGTATGGCCACGGCCCGGGAGCTCGGCATCGATAAGAACACCCTGCGGCGCAAGATCAAGCGCCTGGGCGTTGAGGTAGAGTAGCGCCTGGCCCCTGCCGCTGTTTCCGAGCCCATGGCCGGATTTCCGCTCTATCGCCTTAATCTTCATTTTCAATGGTACGTTTTTTGCGGCCCTCTCAAGATAGATGGTCGACTCTCATGGGGAGGGGGATGTCATGATCGCATATGGACCGGTACCGTCCCGCAGGTTGGGCCAAAGCCTGGGAATCAACAACATCCCCGCCAAGGTGTGCAGCTACGATTGCCTCTACTGCCAAATTGGTCCCACGGTGCAGTTTCGGAGCCATCCCCGGGCGTTTTTCGCACCGGAGAAAATCCATGCCCAGGTCAGCCGCAAAGTGAGCCGGGCCCGGGCTCACCAGGAGTCCATCGACTATCTGACCTTTGTGTCCGATGGAGAACCGACCCTCGATCTCAACCTGGGCCGCAGCATTCTTGCCCTCAAACCTTTGGGCATCAAGCTCGCGGTTATCAGCAATGGGTCGCTCCTGGAAGATCCCAATATCCGGCGCAGTCTCGGGACGGCCGACTGGGTCTCTCTGAAAGTCGATGTGTTTCAGGAAAAGATCTGGTATCGGCTCAACCGGCCCCACGAAAGTCTACGCTGGAATGCGGTGTTGGATGGAATGCTCGATTTCGCTCGCTATTTCAAAGGCCGGCTGGCCACGGAAACCATGTTGGTCCAGGGGGTCAATGACGATCCGGCCCATCTGCGTCAGGTGGCCCAGTTCGTCAGCCTGCTGAATCCCGACACGGCCTATCTGGCGATCCCCACCCGCCCCCCAGGGCGCGAGGGCATCTGTGCGCCCCCCGAAGCGGTCATAAACGAGGCCTATCAGATATTCGATCGAAAGATCGCCAAGGTGGAACTGCTCATCGGCGACGAAGGCGATGCCTTTGCCTTCACCGGCGATGTGGCCGAGGATGTGCTGAGCATTACCGCGGTACATCCCATGGCGGAAGATGCCCTGAGGAGATTGCTGGGCAAGGCCCATGCCGACTGGGATGTAATCCAGAAGATGATCGAGGCGGGGAGAATCATCAAATTGCGCCACAACGGCAAATCGTTTTACATGCGGCGGATCAAATCGAGAGTTCAGGAACACCGGGAGGGATAGGGAACATTCCAAACCATTGCAGGATGTCAAATCCCCCCCGGCCCCCCTTTTCCAAAGGGGGGAGTGGTTCTTCCGGCCCCTGTTCCAAAGGGGGGAGAGGTCATCCCCCCGCGCCCTGGATATTGCCAAGGCCTGCGGAGCAGCGGTTCGCCATGATGTCAAATCCCCCCCGGCCCCCCTTTTCCAAAGGGGGGAGTGGTTCTTCCGGCCCCTGTTCCAAAGAGGGGAGAGCTCCCTCCGGCTCCCTTTCCTGAGAGGGGAGAGATCCGCCCTCCGGCTTCTCCATCATAAAGGGAACGCGGTTATCCGCCGGCTTTGTGTGCACATACACTCTGAGTGGATTTTCCCGGCGCCACGCTCCGTCTCCCCCTTTTTTAAAGGGGGCAGGGGGGATTTTCTTATCGGCTATGAGGCGCGTTGCAGCAGGATTCCCGGCAAGCTTCCGGTGTGCCGGCCCCGGTCAATCACCAGCTCCCCGTTGACCAGCACATAGGGGATGCCGGCGGGGTATCGGTGGGGATTTTGAAAGGTGGCGCCATCGGCCACGGTATGCGGATCGAAGATCACCAGGTCGGCGGCCTGGCCGCTGCGGATCAGACCGCGGTCGAGTAGACCCAACTTGCGGGCCGGCAGCCCGCTCATTTTGGCCACCGCAGTCTCCAGGGAAAGGGTGTTGCGCTCCCGTACGTAGCGCCCCAGGATTCGCGGAAACGTTCCGTAATTTCGGGGATGGTCCGCGCGGCCGGCCGAAGTTTGCCCGGCGGCCAGGGCGGCACCGTCGGAGCCGATCAGGGTGGCCGGATGGCGCAGGATACGCTCCAGATCTTCCTCGCACATGGCGAATACGATCATGGCCAACCCGCCCTGTTCGGCTTGGAAAAGCCGGAACAGAGCGTCGATGGGTTCAACTTCCAGGGCAGCGGCGATGGATGTCAGATCCAGGCCCTCCAAAGCACGGTATCGGTCTGAACGAAAGCCGGTCAGCAGAATTCTATCTCCGGCCAATCCCTCCAGGGGGTTCTCCCACGAGAAGGGGAGCTGGGTCATCTCCTGCTGCACCCGCCGGCGCAGGGCGGGATCCTCAAGCCGCCGGATCAGGGATTGGGGGCCCTGATCCTTGGCCCAGGGCGGAAACGCCTCCAACAGGCTGCAGCAGTAGGCCGTATAGGGATACTGGTCGAAATCCACCCGCACCCCCCGCTGCCGGGCTTGGTCCAGCAGTGCCAGAATCTCCGCTGAACGGCCCCAGTTGGCGGGTAGTTCACATTTCAGGTGGGAAATCTCCAGCGAGACCCCGGATGCTTCGGCAAAGGCCAGGCCTTCCGCAATGGCATCCAGAATACCGTGGCTTTCACTACGCATGTGCAGGGTTATCAACCCCCCGGCCCGGCGCACCACCTGCGCCAGGGCAGTGAGTTCGTTGAGATCGGCAAAGGCGCCGGGATGATAGATCAACCCGGCGGACATGCCGAACAGGCCCTGGTCGAGTTCCTGCCGCAGCAGGTGTTCCATGGCCGCTAGCTCAGCCGCTTCCGCAGCCCGGCCCTCAAAGCCCATCACCGCGCAGCGCAGGCTGCCATGCCCCACCAGGGGGACCCAATTGAGGGGCAGGCCGCCCGACGCCAGTTCCCGGTAATAGGCGGCCAGATCGGGCCATGGCCATTCCCCCTGATCCATGGGCGGGTGGAACAGTCCCCCGTGGCCGGCCACAAAGGTCTTGAAATCGTCCAAGTGTTCGGCGCGCACCGGCCCCCAGGTGCTGCCGCAATTTCCCACCACCTCGGTAGTGATGCCCTGGTGGAGACGGCTTTCGGCCCGGGGGTAGGCCGCCAGGGACCAGTCCGAATGGGCGTGCATGTCGATAAACCCCGGGCATAGCGCTAAACCGTCGGCATCGATGGTGCGACGGGCGGCGGCCCTCAAATCCGGGGCCACGGCCCCAATGCGGCCCTGGTCTACGGCGACATCGGCCGAAAACCCGGGCTTTCCCGACCCGTCAATGACCGTGGCGTTGCGGATGATCAGATCCAGCATGGCGATTCTCCCGGTCTAACGTTCATTGTCTAACCTTCATTGTCAGCCGTCCCGTTTTTCAGTTCATAGATTTTCGGCAAAGTGACAGGCCGCCCAGTGCGCCGATTGCAGTTCCCTGAGCTCCGGCAGTTCGTGTTCACAGCGTGCCTGGCGGTAAGGGCAGCGGGGATTGAGGCGGCAGCCGGCGGGCAGGTTGATGAGGCTGGGGGGCTGGTCGGCCAGCAGCAGTCGGTTGCGCCCCCGCTGGTGGGGGCTCAGGGGCGGGGAAGAGGACGCCAGGCCCTGGGTGTAGGGGTGCAGGGGGTGGCTTAGCACGGTTTCCACCGGCCCGATCTCCATCAGTTTGCCCAAATACATGATGGCCACCCGGTCGCTGACATAGCGCACCACGTTGAGATCGTGGGAGATGAACAGGTAAGTCAGCCCGAACTCCCCCTGCAGGTCCAGCAGGATATTGAGCACCTGGGCCTGCACCGAGATGTCCAGGGCCGAGGTGGGCTCGTCGAGAACCAGCAGCTGGGGGCGCAACAGCAATGCCCGGGCCACGCTGATGCGCTGCTGCTGGCCGCCGCTCAGTTGATGGGGGTAACGGCTGAGCAGTTCCGGCCCTAGATTCACCTTGTGGAGCATGGCCGCGATTTGATCGTCGATGCGGACGCGCTTGAATCCATGGGTGATCAAGGGCCGCCGCAACGACCAGCGGATGGTGGCCCGGGGATTCATGGAGGCCGCGGGGTCCTGAAAGACGATGCCCATTTTGCGGCGCAGGGCCTTCAGGGTTCGGGCATCGGCCCGGGTGACATCCTCGCCATCCAACCGCATCCGGCCCCCGCTGGCACGGATCAGGCGCAGCATCACCCGCGCCACGGTGCTTTTGCCGCTGCCGCTTTCCCCCACCAGACCCAAGGTCTCTCCGGGCTGGATGGTGAAGCTGATATCATCCACCGCTTTGACGGCGTAGGAGACCGAGCGCAGCACGCCGCTACGGATCTCGAAATACTTTTTCAGGTTGGAGACCTGGGCCATGGGAGGCATGCTCAGCGCTCCCCGCTGGAAGGGGTGATCCGATGGCAGGCCACCCGATGCCCGGGTTCCACCGCCAGCATGGGCGGGGCCTGGAGCTTGCAAAGTTCCAGACGATCCGGGCAGCGGGCTTCAAAGCGGCACCCGGCGATTTCTTGGGCGGGGTCCGGCAGCACCCCGGCAATGGTGCGCAACCTTCCGTCGCGTTTCAGGCCTTTGGGCAGGGATTCCATCAGCATCCGGGTGTAGGGGTGCCGGGGGTTGTCGAAGATGCGGTAGACATCGCTTTCCTCCACCATCACCCCGGCGTACATCACCCCCACCCGGTCGGCGATCTCTGCCACAATGCCGAAATCGTGGGTGATCACCCAGACCGACATGCCCAGGGAGCGGCGCAGGGCCAGGATCAGTTCCAGCACCTGGGCCTGGATGGTGACATCTAGGGCGGTGGTGGGTTCATCGGCGATCAGAATTCGGGGATTGCGGGAGAGCATCATGCCGATCATCACCCGCTGGCGCATGCCGCCGGAAAGTTCCTGGGGGTAGCTCTGCATGCGGGTCCGGGGATCGGAAATCCGCACTTGGTCGAACAACTCCCGCACCCGCTGCCAGGCCTCGATTTTGCCGACCCGGTCCAAAACCACCGCCTCGTAGACCTGATACCCGGCCCGGTAGAGGGGGTTGAGGGAATCGAGGGGATTCTGGAAAATCATGCTGATGGTTTTGCCCCGCACCCGGCACATACCCTCTTCTGGGAGCGCCAGCAGATCCTGCTCACCATAGAGAATGCGGCCGCTGATCTGGTGGCCGGGGGCATTGATGGTGTTGATCAGGCGCATCACGGCGTGGGCCGCGCTGGATTTACCGCAGCCCGATTCCCCCACTAGGGCGTAGATCTCTCCGGGGGCCACCGCAAGGCTGACCTGCTCCACGGCTCGGGCCATGCCCTGGGGGGTGCTGAACTGGATGCTCAGCCCTTCGATGGTCAGGGGGGAGGGGGGGAAACCATGGGCCGCTTCACACTTTCAGGCGCGGGTCCAGGGCGTCCCGCAACCCTTCACCCAGGAGGTTGAAGCCCACCACCACATAGATGATGGCCAGACCGGGAAAGATACTGAGCCAGGGGGCCTTGCGAAGGTAGGTCATGCTTTCGGCCAGGATCACCCCCCAGTCAGGCAGGGGCGGTTGGGCGCCCAGGCCCAAAAAACCCAGGGCGGTGGTATTGACCACGGCAATCGGCAGGGCCAGAGTAGCCAGCACAATGGTCACTGGAATCACATTGGGCAGAATATAACGCAGGATGATGTTGAGATCGCTTTCGCCCATGGCCCGGGCCGCCTCCACGTAGGGCAGGTTTTTCAGGGACTGGGTTTTGGAGCGCACGATGCGGGTGAACTGGGCCCAACTCACCGCCGCGATGGCAATGATCACGTTGGTCAGGCTGGGGCCCAGCAGGGTGCAGATGGCAATGGCCAGAACGATGGGCGGCAAGGCCCAGATCACATCGGTGAAAAAGATGATCAGCCGGTCGGACCAGCCCCCGTAGTAGCCGGCCAACAGGCCCAGCGAAACCCCCACCACGGTCTGGATCGCCACGGCGATGGCGCCCACTTTAAGGGCGATGCGGGAGCCGTAGATCAGTCGTGAAAAGGAATCGCGCCCCAGATGATCGGTGCCCAACAGATGGCCGGCCGAAGGGGGCTTTAGGGCGTTGAGCACCTCCATCTCATCGTAGCTGTAGGGGGTGATCCAGGGGGCGCACAACGCCACGAGGATCAGGCTGAGCAGGATAGCCAATCCGGTGAGAAAGGTCTTGTTACGGCAGGCATCCCCCAGCGCCCTGAAAATGCCGCTCATGGGCGCCGACCTCCCAGTTCTGCGCGGATGCGGGGGTCCAGAAGCCCGGTGAGGATGTCACCAATGGTGGTGCTGATCACCGTGAGCAGGCTGATCAGCAGAATGATGCCCTGAACCACCGGGTAATCCTGGGCCGAGATGGCTTTCCACAGCAGACGGCCGGTGCCGGGCCAGGCGAAAATGGTCTCCACGATCACCGAGCCGCCGATGAGCCAGGGCACGGATAGAAAGAACATCACGGTGACCGGCACCAGGGCGTTGCGCAGCACATGGCGCAGAATCACCAGACGCTGCCCCAGACCCTTGGCCACGGCGGTGGTGACATGTTTCTCCCGCAGCACCTCAAGCACTTCCGAGCGGGTCAGGCGCAGGGTGTCGGCCAGGGTCGGCAGGGTGAGGGTCAGCACCGGCAGAATCAGAGAGCTGAATCCGCGGTACCCTGAAACCGGCAGGAGCCGGAAGGTCACCGCGAAGATGATGATAAGCAGAATCCCCAGCCAGAAGAAGGGGATGGCCCGCAACACGGAAGTTACGGTGACGGAAATCCGGTCGAAGGCCGACCCCTGATGATATCCGGCCATGAGCCCCAGGGGCACCGCCAGCAGGTATTGCAGCAGCAGGGCCGCCAGGGTGATGTGCAGGGTGGCCGGCAGGCGGGCGGCCAGCAGGACGGTCACCGACTGGCCGTTGGTGATGGAGCGGCCCAAATCCCCCCGCAGCACATTGCCCAGCCAGTAGAGGTATTGCACGGCCGCCGGTTTGTCCAGCCCCCAGCGGGCGCGCAGTTTGGCGGTGGTTTCGGCATCCAGCCGAGGGCTGTCGATGAGCTGGATGGGGTCGCCGGGCATCATGTGCATGATGGCAAAGAGCATCACCGTCACCGCCAGCACGATGAAGACACTCTGAAACAGCCGGCGCAGGGCATAGGCGCTGAGGTCGTTCATGTCGGATGTTGGGTTACCTTATTTTTTATTGAGGTCGGTGACATAGGGCGTACCGTCCACGGCTAAGGAGAAACCTTCCACATTGTTGCGCACCGCCACATAGTTGATTTTGGTGACCAGGGGAATGGCGAGTCCTTTTTCCATGATCAGCGCCTGGGCTTGCCCATAGAATTCCGCCCGCTTGGCGGGGTCCAGTTCATAGCGTCCCTGGTTGATAAGTTCGTCGATATCCGGGAAGGAGTAGTTCTCGGAATCGGTGTGGAACAGGTAGGTGAGCATGTCCCCGTCGGCCCATACATAGCGCCGGGCGCCCAGATCGAACTTCTTGTCCCGCACGGCCTGCTTGATATACTTGCCTTCAAACTCTCGCAGCTTGAGGTCCACTCCCAGCTTTTTGTACTGGGCCTGGATCACCGGAGCAGTCTTTTTGGAGGCCGGGTAATCGGTGCCGATCATGGCCGTGAGGGTCAATTTTTCGCCGTCCTTATCACGGATGCCGTCCCCATCGGTGTCCTTCCAACCGGCCTCATCCAAGAGGGCCCCGGCGGCTTCCAGGTCATAGCCGTATAATTTGGCGAACTCATCTTCATAAGCCTGGCTGAAGCCCGCCATGGAGGGCGACATGATCCCGTGGCGCACCGTGGCGTTATTGGAGAGCACTGTCACCAGTTCCTCCCGGTTGACCCCTTTTTGCAGGGCCCGGCGCACCCGCCCGTCGGTCAGGTTGGGGGCTTCGGGATTGACGTAGAACATGACGCAACCGGCTTGCAGATACTCATGGAGGGTGATGTTTTCATCGTTTTTCAGCTCCTCCACATTCTCCACGGGTACCTGCCAGGCCACGTCCACATTGCCCGACTGGATCTCGGTGACCCGGGTAAAATCATCGGGGATAAAGCGCACCGTGATCTTATCCAGGTGGCTGGCGCCCTTGTTCTGAGCGTCGGGATAGGTGGATTTGAAGTTGGGATCCCGTACCAGGGCTACATGGGAGCCCTGCACCCACTCCTCCACCAGCATGGGGCCGTAACCCACCACCTTGCGGTTGAACTCCTCAGCGGAAACCTTCTCCGCGGCCTTGACATCCACCAGGCCGCCGTAGGAGGAGGCCAGGGAGACCATGGCCGGGACCGGGGGCGCCTTCCAGTGCATCACCAGCACATCGCCCTCCACGGTGATTTTGTCCAAAGCCTCCAGGTCCGTGGCATAGGGGCTGATTTTCAGATAGCGCTCAAAGGAAGCCTTGATGGCCTCGGTATCCAGGGGATTTCCGCTGGAAAAGGTGAGCCCCTCGGGGATGGTGAGGCGCATGGTTTTGCCGTCCTCGGAGAGGGACCATTCCGAGACCATAAATGGCTCCACTTTGCTCATCTGCGGGTTGAAGCGAATCATGGGTACGGTGACCAGGGAGTGGACGATGTTTTCCCACTCAATCTGCTGAATATCGGTACCTTCGATCTCCTCAGGCGTGGCGATTACCAGTTCACTGCCGTAGGCCAAGGGTGCGGCCGACCAGGTGCAGACCATCATCAGAATCAATCCCAGCATCAGATTACGCATTTTTTCCTCCTTACTTGAGAGTTCAAGGTTCACCGTCATGCCGGACCCCCAATCAAGTTGAGGGCAGGCCCCCAATCGAGTTGAGAACAGGCTTTGATAAGCCTACCGGGGCAGGCTCCGCGGGAATGACGGACCCTACTGACTGCGCGTCATCTCCGCGGCGGAGATCCGGGGCAGTAACGGAAGCCGATAAATTCAGCATGTACCAGAACCCCCCTGTGTCAAGTGTGTGCGATGACCAGCGCCAGGGGGGGAGTTGTCCAGCCGGATCGCTATCGTCAGCCCTTTCCGCCGGCCATGATTTGGCGGATGGGCGCCAGCAACACCTGGACCCCTTCCTCCAGGGGGCGGATGACCGGGATGTTAAGCTTGTTTTGAAGCTCTTGTTGGTAGATTTTTAACGCTTCGGGGTCGCCGCCCTCACCGTTGAGGCAGACCGCCACGGTTTCCGCGCCGTAGCATTTTATCAGCTCCATCTCCTGCTGAACCGTGGGGATGCGGCATTCGGGACGCTCGATATTTTCAAAGTAGGGACGAAAGGCAGCGTGCTGCAGGATGACCTGCTTGACGTTGCCCGAAAGGATCAGCTCGGCACCGCAGGGGCCAAAGGGGTTGCGCAGGGCGGATTGACCCTCGATGAGCATCAGCTCGGGTCGGCGTTCTTTGGCGCACTGCACCAGCACCCGTTCCAGCTCCCCGCTGACGAAATCGTTGGGGGTGGCATCCAGAATGAATCCGTAGGGGTAGCCCTGGAGCCAGCCGGTCTGGCCGGTGAAGATCATCTCGGCGTCAATTCCGTTTTCTCGGCACATCTCCAGTGCCATGCGGCAGGTAGTGCGCTTGCCCACGGCGCAATCGGTGCCCAGCACCGCAATGCGGGGAACTTGGATATGGTAAATTTCGCCGCTGAAAAAATGCAGCTCCTCAAAAGGTTTGGGCTTGCGGATGTCGATGATTTTAGCTCCGTTGGTCTGGGCCGCCGCAGCAAGCTCGGGATCCTCGGCCAGGGGAATGTGCAGTCCGGCCACCAGTGAGATGCCCGCTTTCAGAATCTTCACCAGCAGCGGCTTCCAGCCGTCGGGCAGGATCCCGCCTTCAAAGGCGACGCCGATAATGGCGTATTGGGGTTGGCCGTTGCCCTGGGCGAGTATGTCTTCAATCGTGCCGTAGACCGGGATGTTGCGGAGTTTTTGGTCCAGGAGTTCGCCGGCATCCCGGCCGGCAAGCGGTGGGTCGAGCACGGCTACGACCTCAAAGCGCGCGGAGCCCCGAATCAGGCCATGGGCGGTCTTGCCGTGGCTGTCGCCAAGATAACCGTTGGTAATGAGCATTGCGGTGGCGGGCATGGTCACTTTCTCATCAGATAATGGGGGTTACTCCCAGGCCGGGGGCGCCGATGGTGTGCAACTGGCCATCGATGACCTTAAATCCCCCTGCAAACAGATCCCGGCCCAGATCGAAACTGCCGTCCAGATCCACATAGCGGGTGGCCGAGGAGGCCAGGGCCGCGTGCAGGGCCGCGGCGATGCTCACCCGGCTTTCGTCGTTGCAGCCCCACATCAGATCGATGCCGGTCAGGCGTGCGGTTTGGGCCATCTGCAGGGCCGAGGTGATGCCGCCACACTTCATCAGCTTGATATTGTAGATCCCAAAGGGTTGCGGGGGATGGCTGCAGGCCAGGGCGTCCCGGGGAGTGCGCAGGCTCTCGTCCCCGGCGCAGGCGCTGCGCAGCGCCTGGGGCAGCTCGCGCATTTGTTCCACCTGGTCGGCTTTCAAGGGCTGCTCGATGAGTTCCAGATTCAGATTGAGGGTCTGTTTGTAAAAGGCATTCAATTCATTCAGCGAGTAGCCCTGGTTGGCATCCACCCGCAGGCCGATGCTTGGGCCCACCACCTCCCGCAGACCCCGGAGCAGAGCGATATCTTGGTCCAGGGATTCGCCGATCTTGATTTTTAGAATGGTGAACCCCTGGCCGATAAATTCACGGGCTTCGGCCAGAGCCTGGTCCGGGGACTGAATCCCCAGGGTGACCGAGGTGGGCAGGCTGGTGTGGCGGCGGCCCAAAATTTCCACCAAGGGGCTGTCCAGAGCTTTTCCGGCCAGATCATAGAGGGCCATATCCACGGCGGCCAGGGCCGCCGGGGTGGCTGCCAAGATGTTTCGCAACTGGCGGGTCAGGGCCGGGAAGCGGCCCAGGTCGGTGCCCTTGAGATTGGCTTCCAGGTGCTGGTTGAGGGCGGCCTCGCAGTCGGCCAGATATTCGCCGGTGACGCTTTCACCCGGGCAGGCGGCGCCATATCCCGCAAGGCCATTGTTCGCTTCCAGGCGCACAAAATGGTTTTTCACATCCCCGATGGTGCGATTGGCGATGCGGTAGGGGCGGGTGAGGGCCAGAGGTTCGGTCCAGTGATGGGTGCTTCGGATTTTCAACACTTCGGGAGCTCCTGAATATAACAGCAATAAAACAGCCAGGGTTAGGCGTCGATCCAGCCCTCCAGACGGGGCGGCAACAGGGTCCACTTTCGCCGGGTATGGGTTACCATAAAGGACTCCAATTTAAAATTTAATTATTTATATTTTTATTCATGCGCCTGAATTGGCGGCGTGCGCCTTGATTCGCATCACCGCGATATATTTGAACGCTATGGGGGTATGTTCAAGGCTTACGCAGCCTTCGACACGTACCTGATTCGCGGAACCGGTGTCGAAGCGCCTGGAGAGGTCATCGACAAACCGGAGATCATGGCCCGGGCCGAGACGTTGGCCCTGAGGCTGGTAGGTTAGCTCGCCGCTCTCGGATCGGGACACATTGTCCACCGGTGAAATCCTTGAATCTACACGTCGGATCGGGATTGATTCGGCAATGCGGGCGGGCGGGTATGGCACGGGGATTGCAGAATTTAACCAGCAGAGGCACCCTGGAAAGCAATCGTGGTTACGATGCGCGCCCCCTGGGCAAGCGGCGCCTTTCAATAGATGATCTAACGCTCGGTTTTACCCTAAGCAAGTTTGTTTACTCCGGAGATTCACTACCCGAACCCATGAAGTCCGGGATGCATCATATTCCCAGGGTAACACAGCGTGATGTTGCCTGTAACGGCGTTGGTTAAAGAAAGGAGGTCGGTGATGTATGCCCTTATCTACGATGAATTTGATCCCGCAAGGCGAGATAAAAAAGTAATTTCCGTCCACCGGACCCGGCAAACCGCGGAAAAGGCCCTCAAGAAACGCCAGAATCAATTGGGGCGGCGGGTTTGGGACTGCCATACCCGGATTGTCTGGGTACACCATAAGGTCAAAGCGGATGATACGGTGACCCCTGATTCGTTTGACACCTGGGCGCCCAATGAAAACGTCCCCCGGAGCGAAAAGGTGCCGGATGGCGATTGATGGTCCGATCGGATGTCATAAAAAGGTTGGTGGGGTGCTAAATTTCTGATAGCCTGGGGCTGGTTTGAACGAATCAGGATTTAGGGGCTTGCCGCAATGCTAACTTTGCTGACCATATTTGCATCCTCGTTTATGATCGCCCTTTCCGGGGCCTTGATGCCCGGGCCGGTGCTGACCGTCACGGTGAGCGAAAGCGCCCGGCGGGGAGCCATTGCCGGGCCCTTGATGATTTTCGGCCATGGAATTCTGGAACTGCTGCTGGTGCTGGCGTTGATGGCCGGGCTGGCGCCGCTTCTCTCCCGGGACGATGTCTTCATCGCGGTTTCGCTCGTAGGAGGCGCGATTCTGTTCTGGATGGCATTGACCATGTTCAAGGAACTGCCCGGGTTGCGGTTGAAGCTTGAGGGGAGCGATGAAAAGCCGCGCAACCTGATCGTGGCCGGGATTCTGATGAGCCTGGTCAACCCCTACTGGCTGATCTGGTGGGCCACCATCGGACTGGGTTACATCATGTACTCATTCAAATTCGGCGCCGCGGGAATCGCCGCCTTCTTTGCCGGCCACATTCTGGCCGATTTGGCCTGGTACAGCCTGATCTCTTTAGGCATTGCCAAGGGCAGCCGCTTTTTCAGTGACGGCGCCTACCGCAAACTGATTGCCGCCTGCGCCGCCTTTCTGGTCTTATTCTCCTTCTACTTCTTTTACAGTGGAATCGAAAAAATCGTCTGACTGTAAATTCCTAAGGCGCCGGCCTAGCCGAAGAAGAGTTCATCATATTCGATCGCGGCCTCTGCAAACGCCTGGTAGAGCAGCTTTAAGCGTTCATTGGCGATCTTCGTCATTTCCGGTTTTTCTTCCTTCTCGCCATCTTTGGGGTAGCAGGCCAGGCAGCGTTCGATGTGACTG
Organism: uncultured delta proteobacterium; assembly: GCA_963713755.1. GTDB lineage: Bacteria > Desulfobacterota > Desulfobacteria > Desulfobacterales > CAVQMW01 > CAVQMW01. The sequence goes on from CAVQMW010000003.1 coordinate 283,987, forward strand.
ACTTTGCCGAGGCAGTTGATTTTGAAGTCGGCCATCAGAAAAATCTGGGCGGTTTCCTGGCCGGCAAAATGTTCCACTGCCGGCACATACTCCAGGTTGATCGCCACGGACATCCCATGGCCCTCTCGGGCCAGATTGATGTAGTCGTGAACAGCCATCACGGCCCCGTAGGATTCGTGGGCATCGTCGAATTTGAGCATCATTTCCTGGAGGGTGAACAAATGCTTTTCTACAGCGATGCCGGAGTCCTCCAGGCGGTGATAGTCCCGCTGCAAATAGCGGTTGGCGATCATCACGGCCTGGCTGACGTGGGGGCACAGGTTGTTGGGACACCCCCGGGCATAACACTTGCGGAAGGCGTAGGCCTGCCCATCGATTTCACCGGCATAGCGGCTTAAAAAGATATAAGCCCGAAACGGATTTTGGCGCTGGGCGAAATCGACCGGCAATATTTCAAAAGACAACCCGGTGGTGACTTGAGCGCCACGGACCTTAAAGTTGATCAAATCGGTCACCCGCTGAGGAGGAAAGCTGGGTGGGGTCGTTTCCATGATGACACCTCATTGGGGTTAAATTCAGAATACGAATACGGCATCGGCCTCGATGGCCTCCACATTCACCGCACCGGCCGCCGTGACGGTGGCCCCTTCAATGAGATTGGCCTCGTCGATCTCGCGCACCTTGATGCACGGTCCGCACACCCAGATCTTGCCCCCCAGTTCGATGAAGCTGGCGAGCAACTCCTTCATGGGCGGAAAGCCGCCTCCCGGGGGCATGCTGTCGGCAAAGCCCTTCTGGGCGAGGGTCACGCCGTTCCCGTTGAGGACGATGGTGGCCTGCACATCCATGGCCAGAGCGGCATTGCCCAGCACAAAGGGCATGTGGGCCTTTTCGGGGTTATCTTCGCCGCAGGTGCATAAGTAGAGAATTTTCTCCTCTTTTTCAGCCATGTTCAAACTCCTTTACAAGTAGATGAATCGTTAGATTGAACTACGAAACCGGGGGGCTATCCCGCCTGGCGGGCCAGCACCGTGGAGAGATCCTCGACTTGGGCGCCCGCTTTTCGCAGGTTTCCCAGACAGATGGGGCACATGGCCACAATGGGCGCGCCGCTATCCTGCAGTTCGGAAATCCGCCGGTCGCCGACTTCTTTGGAGAGTTTGGGGGATATGGACTCGGCCGGGCCGCCGCAGCAGCTGGTAAAGGTTCCGGAATTGCGCAGGGGTGCGCATTCGATGTCCACGCTGGCCAAGACTTGGGCCGGCACGTCGGACAACTCCAGGTAACGCCCGTAAAAGCAGGGGTCGTGCAGGGCGATTTTCCGGAGGCCGTTTTTGGAGCTCAAATTGAGCCGTTCAAAGTAGGCCTGCACTTCAAAACTGATGCCGGTATATTTTGGAAATAGAATCTTCAAGGCATAGGTGGTGTGGGGGTCCACGGTGATCAATTTTTTAATCCCGCTGCGCTTGAGTTTGTCGGCCACATAGTTGGCGTGGCGCACAAATCCCTCCTGGTCGCCGAGATCGTAGAGCAGTACGCCGCTGTAGTCATCCAGAGCCGGATCGTAGTAGAAATCCACCTGGGATTGGGTCAAAAGCCGGGTGATGTCCGTCAGAATTTGGTTGAACTTGCGCTTTTCTTTTCCCGGGGTGATGGCCGCCAAACCCAAGCCGGATAGGTATTTGGGCACGTATTTGGCGAATTTGAGATAGCTGGCCCAGGGCGTATCCTCATAGCGCGCCAGATAGGCCGTGGAGGTATCGATGTAGGGGGAAAATTGATACATCAACCCGGTAAAGAGCAGGGCCTCGCCGCTTCGGGGTACATTGGCACTTTTCCACCAAGTGTTGACGGCAAACTTGGGGATGCCGAAGGGGTTTCTGGCGACGCGCAGATTGGCGGCAATCAGATCGATGATTTCTTGAGGATTATACATTTAAGACCTCCTCCAGTGGGCGACCACATACCGCCTTAACGCCAAAATCACCTCGCTGGGATCCGCACCACGGGGACAGGTCTGGGTGCAGAGGCCGCAGTGCAGACAGCGCCACAGCTCCTTTGGATCGTCCAGAACGCGATCCTTGGCGCCCAACTGGATATAGCGGATCATGCGGCGCGGAAAGTGTTCATAAATCAGCGGGCAGATGGCGGCACAGGTGCCGCAGTTGAAGCACTCCAAAGCCGTTTCACTACCATGCTGCGCAATTTCTTTCGCAAAATCGGGATTTACCCGTGCCATGTGATCCTCCCAAGAGCAATCATCGATGAATTGTGAGGCTGCCGGGACGGCAGGTGGGTCCTCTATCCGATACTGGCATTAGCGGCTTCAGCCGGCGGATGCCGCCTCCGGCACTTCGCTCAATGCGTATTTGAAATAACCGCCATCCTTCTCAACTTCCTTCACCCTGCCGTATTTTTTCAGCGCGGCCACATACCAGAGGGTTTCGGCGCTGGAAGCCCCGGTTGCCGCGGCAATCTCGGGAACGGTTTGGGCGCCGCCCTGGAGTTGATCGGTAATGGCTTGTATGGCCTTTTTCTGACGTTTCATTTGAACCGTGGCTGCCTTGATCAACGGTTTGCGCGCCCCGCGAAGGGCTTTCAAGGCGGCTTTAGCGGATGATTTGTCCTCTGTTTTGTCAGACATGGCGTGGTCTTTCTCTTCCGGATTTTCGTTGATCATTGATCGCCCGGTGGATCAGACGGCGATCAGGCAGCGGCCGGATCGTCGGCCACGACTAGATCATCGGCTATGAATTGATCCACCATGGCCTCGTACTGCTTCAAGGTCCAGCCGTTGACGTCGATGGCGTTCCGCGGGCATACCGCCACACAGGCGCCGCAGCCCGTGCATAACGCCGGAGTTACTTCGGCATAGCGGCCGCCCTGTGCGGTTGCCACCATGCGCAGGGCGCCATTCACCAGACAGGCCTCCACGCAAGCCCCGTTGCCGTCGCATTTGGCCCGGTCCACTTCGGCCACAAAGGGGTCCAGCGCGACATAGCCGCGGCTCAGCAGGGCGGCGGCCTTCACCGCCGCGCCCCCGGCGCCGTTGCAGGCCTCGCCCACATCCATGGGTGCCTGGCAGGTGCCGGCCAGCAGGATGCCGGCCTGGGGCAGCTCCACGGGGCGCAGCTTGGGATGGACCTCCAGCAGAAAACGGTCCATGCCCACGGGCAGTTTCATCATTTCCACCAACTCTTCGATACCCGAAGGTTCCATTCCCGTGGCCAGCACCACCAGATCCGCTGGCACCTCTACTTCTTCGCCGAAGGTCAGGGTATCGTTGACGGCGACCTGCAGGGGGTAGTCGCCGGGACCCTGATTCTCCATTACCCGGGGGGGATCATCCGCCTCAAAGCGCAAGAATAAGATCCGGTTTTTGGCGGCTTGGTTGTACAGCTCCTCCTGACCGCGGCCGTAGGTGCGGATATCGCGGTAAAATTCATACACATGGGTGCCGGGATAGGTTAGGCGGATGGTGGTGGCCGCATTGAGGGTGGCCGCGCAGCAGGTGCGGGAGCAGTATTCATTCAAATGACCCGATTCGTCTTCCGGATGGATACCTGGAATTTGGCGGCTGCCCACGCAGTGAATCATGGCCATGCTGCGGATTTCCCGGCCTCTGACCCGGAGCCGGTCGCCCGCCGGCTGGGCCTCGGCCAGAATTCGAATCAGATCCTTGAGGGTGATCACCGGGGCAAACTGCTTGTAGCCATACTCGCCGGAGCGGGGCACGTAGGATTGAAATCCCGTGGCCAGCACAATCACCCCGGTATTGATGGAAAGTTCCTCGGCCCCTTGGGGCGTCTCAAAGGGATAGAGACCGCATAAGGGGACGTAGCCGCCCGGCGCAATTCCCGCCGTCACATCTTCCAATTTCCCGGGCTGCGGGTCCTGGAATTCATGCGGCGTTTTTTTCAGGCCGAGCTTGAAATTGCCTACGTAGCCTTCAAAGTCGACCACCTCGGCACAGGTCAGAATAGTGATTTTGGGATCATCTATGACCTGTCCGGCGAGTTCCGCGACCAAGTCGGCCGCAACCTCACCGGTCGGGGCGATGCGGTCCAGGCGCGCCAGTTGGCCGCCCAGAAAGGGGGATTTTTCGATCAGAGTGACTTCGATTCCCCGGTCGGCCAGATCCTTGGCCGCGCGCAGACCGGCAATTCCGCCGCCGATCACCGTGGCATGGCGTTTGGCATCCACCCGAATGGGCTCTAAGGGCTTGAGATAAGTGGCCTTGGCCGCGGCCGCGGATACCAGCCGGGTGGCCTTGTCTGTGGCGCTCTGGCCGTGGTGCACCCAGCTCACCTGCTCACGGATATTGGCATGATCGTAGATATAAGGGTTCATTCCGGCGCGGATCAGGGTATTGCGAAAGGTGGTCTCATGGAGGCTGGGGGCACAGGAGGCCACCACCACCCGGTCCACAGTTCCGGCTTTCAGATCCTCCATAATCAGTTCCTGGCCCGGATCCGAGCACATGAACATGTTGGTCCGGGCCACGGCCACACCGGGCTGCTGCGCCACGCGCTCGCGGACGGTTTCAACGTCCACATGGTCCGATATGTTTCCGCCGCAGTAGCAGATATAGACGCCCACTTTTTCTCCCTTCGGGTTGGCGTTTTCCTGCTCCATTTGGGGATCCTTTTTCTTCTCGTCGCTCATGCCTGCATCTCCTAGCGCTCCAGTGTCAGAATTCTTCTTAAGCGTTACGCCACCGCTTTTCGGGAGGGACCGAGGCGTTCCAGGTATTTGGCGGCCTCCATAGCCGCCGCGCCGGACTCGCTGATGGTGTCCACGATGTCCTTAGGACCGGCGGCCGCGCCGGCCACGAAAACGCCCTCCATATCGGTCAGGGTCGGGGCTAGCTTGGGCTGTATGGTTTTGATAAAACGGTCGCCGTCCGCCGCGACCGGGCACACCCCCTGGGGATTCCACCCGGGGATCATACCCAGGGAGAGCACCACCAAATCGTGATCCGCGGTGGTCACGCCATCCCCGTTCTGGGCTTCATAGCGCAGGGTAACCGATCCGTTTTCCCCGGTGCTCAGGGAGGCCACCTTGCCTTTAACGAACTCGATACCCATGGCTTTGGCATTTTGGTAGAACTGCTCGTACCCCTTTCCAAAAGCACGGATATCCATGTAGTAAATGGTGATATCCGCCAGGGGCAGCGCTCCGGAGATCAGCATGGCCTGCTTGATGGCATACATGCAGCAGACCCGGGAGCAGTAGGAGAGCCCCATGCTCTGGTCCCGGGACCCGGCACACTGAATGTAGGCGATGGAATCGGGTTCCATGCCGTCGGAGGGCCGCAAGACGCGGTTGTAGGGCCCGTGGGGCGCCAGCAGCCGCTCCATCTGCAGGGCCGTGATCACGTTGGGAATGGCGCCCTTGCCGTACTGCTGTTTATTTTCCAGGGGGGTGATTTCAAACCCGGTGGCCAGAATGGCGGTTTTGGCCTGGATGGCGAAATTCTCCGGCCGCTGGAAGTAATCCACGGCCTGGGTGGGGCACACCTTGGCGCACTGGCCGCACAGCATGCAGTTTTCCACATCCAGCACCGCGATTTGGGGTATGGCGTTGGAAAAGGGGATCGATATGGCTTTGCTGGCCGAGAACCCGCCCTGTTCTTCATCGGACACATACACCGGACAGGTGTATTCGCACTGCCGGCAGCCAATGCATTTCCGGACATCCACGTAGCGGGGCTTTTGGATCAGCGCCGCCTCGATTCCATCCGCGGTTCGATCCAAGGCTGTGAGTTCACAGTAAGTAAACAACTTGATATTCTCATGATGGGCGGCGGCCGCCATTTTGGGCGTGGTGATGCAGCTGGCGCAGTCCAGGGTGGGAAATACCTTGGAGAGGCGAATCATTTTACCCCCGATGGAGGCATCCTTGTCGACAATCGCCACCTGGAATCCCTGATCGGCCAAATCCAGGGCGGATTGCAGGCCGGCGATGCCGCCGCCTACAACCAGCGCATCAAACTCTCGAACCGGCGTGGCGTCCATTCCGTTCCTCCTCACGTATGCTGCTGATCTCGTGGCATCTCCGCCTGGGCGGCGGAATGAAATCTGCCGCCCAGGGGGAGATGGGGCTGTTGACAAATAGTCAATTGGCTTGGAAAACCGGAGGCCCCAGTTCCTGAACCAGGCTGTTCATTTGATTGACTTCATTGAGAAACGCGCGGTTGCAAACCGTGCAAATGGCCGTCAACCGCAGCCGCCGAATGTCAATCGCGCTTTTCTTCATCATCTGGTACACGCGGTCCACCCGTTTGGCCAGGGCTTTGTAGGCCCCCTCGTAGGGGCATTCTTCGCCGCAGGACATGATGATGATGCCGCTGATTCCCTTTCTGAAACAGTCCATGTAGAACCGCTCCGGAAAGAGAACGGGCGCGCGGACCCTCAGAATGTAGGTGTTGGCGGGGTAGCTTGCATGGGCCTGGCCCACGGAATCGGCCCCTGGATAGGCACAGCTTTCAGTGGCTAAAATCAAAATTTTTTCCTGGCCGGCGTCTGCTTCAGTCATCGCCATCCCGCTTTCGCCTATTTGGTTCGTTTCACAAAGTGCTTGTCGTATCCGTCCGCTTCAAGCACGCCTAGATATTCGTGGCCTACTTTTTTAGTCCAGGCTGGAATATCGGTGCGGGTTCCCGAGTCGTTGGAGTAAATTTCCAGGATTTCGCCCACTCTCACCTTGCCGATCCCTTTTTTGGCCTCCAGCAAGGGGCCGGGGCAGGCGCTGCCCCGGGCATCAACGGTACTTGAGACTTCAATGCTGTTCAGGTCGGATTCAGACATGACAATTCTCCTTGGGTTGGGGATTAAATGTATCGATCTTTTTGAGCCACAGCCGAAAATAGTGTTTATCGGTATTCATGCTTTCAACATCGAGCAATTCGAACTTCCCCCCGGGCAACACGTTCTTGAGGTCGGCGATGATATCCTCTTCAATGCCTAATACTTCAATGGTGTCACCCGTTTGCATGCGTTTGAAGTGATTGACGATTTGCAGCAAGGAGAAAGGGATGATGGTTTTGCGCAAATCTATTGAGAACATGGATTTTCACTTCGTCTGAATTTCGTGAATGAACCGTTTCTTTTTCCATAGAGCAATCTGGGTGCCAGCTGAGGTTGTTTCCGGAATTCGGCGAGGATAGAGTTGGAATCATCATTCATATCAGTGGATTGTATGATTGATGGCCGGGACTGCGCGGGCAGTCGGCACCGATCGGCAATTGGGTGGCTGCACATTGCGCGTTCATATGTTAAATAATTGAACAGCCTATCTGTTAACTAATTAAACAGGTTGAACAGATTCAGCGCCAGGTGTTGAATTTCCTCGGAGATCCCAGGCCAAAGATGCCCGGGAGGGGAACGTTAGGGGGTTGTGACCCCCAGCCCCCAGCGCGATCGTTCCCACCCCCCGGCTTTGGGTGCTCTTTTGCCCAGCGTGTTTGTTTTTATGGCATAGAAATTGAACATTAGTTGAATATTAGGAGAACTATTAATTCTATGGTGGCGGAGATTTGGCGAGAAGGAGGTTGCTTATGCAACGACTGTTTGAAGGGATGAAACTGGGAAATATGAACTTGGCCAACCGGTTCATATTTCCACCGATTAAAACGGCCTATAGCACGCCCAAGGGCAATGTGACCGATCAGCATTTGACCTACTACCGGCAAATTGCCCAGCAGGGACCCGGGCTGCTGATCCTCGAGCCTTTCGCGGTCACGGCGGAGGGCAAGGAACATCCCAAACAGCTCTGCATCCACCTTCCGGAAAGTGCCGATGAGCTAAAGAAAATCGTGGATGTGATCCATGGGCAAAGCCGGTTGGCCTGCCTGCATCTCAACCATGCCGGGGCAGCGGCCAACCCCAAGGCCACGGGCGCTGCCCCCAAAGCGCCCTCGCCCGTGACCTGTCCGGTCACCGCTGCGGTAGCGGAGGCGCTGACCGAAACCGAGATCGGCGCCATTGTGAACGGGTATCGATCGGCAGCCCAAAAGGCTGTGGCCGCCGGGTTCGACGCCCTGGAAATCCAGGGCGGCCACGGATACCTGGTGTCCCAGTTTCTCAACGGGAAAATCAACCAACGAAGCGACCGTTATGGCCGATACCGGTCGCTGTTCGCCCAGGAAGTGCTGGCGGCGGTCAAGGCGGGCGCCCCGGATCTGCCCTGCATCCTGCGCATATCCGGCAGCGAAATGTCGCCCGAGTTCGGTATCGGCGAGCAGGATTTGGTGCCCTTGCTGAAGTTGGCCAGTGCAACCGGGATCTGTGCCCTGCATGTGGGTATGGGGTCGGCTTGCTTCAGTCCGCCGTGGTATTTTCATCACGCCAGGTTGCCGGAAAAGCCGCAGATGGATGCACTGGCCTGGGTCCGCACACAGACCGATCTGCCCCTGATTGCGGCCGGCCGGATGGGTCGTATGGATCGCGTCACCCAGGTGATCGATGAGAATCTGGCCGATCTCGTCGCCTTGGGGCGCCCCCTGCTCGCCGATCCGGATCTGATTGAAAAGTGGCGGGCGCAGAAACCCGATGAAGTGAGATATTGCGGATACTGCCTGCAGGGATGCCTGCACCGCGTCAAAAACGGCCAGCCCATCGGTTGCAATCTGAATCCGGAAGTCGGACAACCGCCGTTGGAAAAAACGACCCGCCCCCTGAAGGTTTTGGTAGCCGGCGGCGGACCGGCCGGAATGAGCGCCGCCCTATACCTTTCCAAACGCGGCCATCAGGTCACCTTGGCCGAACGGGAAGATCGCCTCGGCGGTCAATTCAATCTGGCGTGGCAGGCGCCTGGCAAACAGAAGATGCAGGACGGTCTGGACAATTTGGCCTATTGCGCCAGAGCCAATGCCGAGGTTGTGCTGACCGGCAGGGCCGTGGACCGGGATCTGGCCCGTGACCTTCGACCGGATCTGTTGGTATGGGCCACCGGCGCGCAGCAGAATATTCCCGATATCCAGGGATGCGACAGTCAGTACACGATGACCTCGGTAGAGTTCTTCGGCGGCGCGAAACCGGTCAAAGGGTCTCGGGTATTGGTGATCGGCGCCGGCCGGACCGGGCTTGAAATCGCGGAAAAACTCGGCGCACAGGGTCTCGATGTGACGGCCACCAAGCGCACGGATCCTATCGGCAGCATGATGGAGATGATTACCAAAAAGCTGACCCTCATGCGCATCGAGCAGATGGACAACGTGGCCCTGATGCCCCACACCGCGGTCAAGGCCTTTGAAACCGATCGGGTAGTGGTGGAAAAAGACGGTGAGACCCTGGCCTTGGAGCCCTTTGAGACCGTCATTTTCGCTTCGGGGATGCGTTCCGCACCCGGCCCTGAGCCAGCCGTCGAACAGGCGGCGGCGGCTGTGGAAGTGATCGGTGACGCTGAAAAGGTCATGGATATCTACACGGCCGTTCATGCCGGCTATGCGCTGGCCTTGAACCATTAGGAGGATCTCATGGCTGACATCTCCTTTGCAGACATTGCCATCGTTTCCTGTGGCACCCTGGCCCTGGAACTGAATCATCTCGGAGCCGACTGGACAGCTACATGGCCGAACACCCGGAAGAGTTCCTGGAATATTCGGACTGGATGGGCATCCCGATCATCCCCTACGCTGTCACCTTGGACCGTTTGCGGTCATTGCTCAAAGCCGCGGCACTGAAACTTCAAAAATAATAGGTCAGTCGTGGCGCCGCGACCGCCTGGATGGAAAATAATCACGCGTTGGGTTGGAGGGGGATCCCTATTTTTGCAGTTACTTTTCCTGAAACAATGTCCGAACCACAAAAGAAAGGAGAATGATCATGAAGGCCAGAAACTGCTGCAAAACGATGGAGATGGAGCTTACCGGATGGAAGGCGATCGTCTATGATATTACCCGCAGGATGGAGAAGCTGCCCGGCGCTGAGAAGTCTAAAATTCTGCCCAATATCGAAGATTTACATATGCTCATTGCGGAGATGGATGACCGGATCGATCAGATTCGCGATAACTGTACACCCGAAACCGGTATCGACGACATCAGAACTGAACGGGAAGCCTTCAACGCCGCAGTTACCAGCCTGCGGGTCAACACGGAAGAGGCCATGCGCGGTTTGGGCGGTGGCGACTTCGGCGGATGATAAACTCTGGACGGTTTCAAACTGATAACATCCCAGCGGGGCGACTGCCATCGCAGTCGCCCCGCTATTTTTGGGCTGAAGAAGGCAGATGGCGATCCTTGAAATATCATCCTCAAAGATAAGGGTATCCCTATGGGTTTTTGTATCAACCATCCGGACCGTGAAACTTGCTACCTGTGCATGAAGCACGACATCTATCTGTGCGAGGAGTGCCTATCCTGCCGGGATCCTCAAATCTACTGTAAATTCAGACCCTCCTGCCCCATCTGGTTTCTCACCAAAAGAAAAGCGGGCCTCGACCGGGAGGAAGAGGACGAAGCCGTGGACGTTCAATCCGCAGTTGAGGTCAATTTTGCTTCCAGTAATCCCGGATACATGGACCAGTTCACCTCAGCGCTCTTTTTGCCCCACACGGATTTGAAGGCCCTTCCCTCGGTAGTCCTGGCAAACTGAACATATCAAAAACCCCATCCCGCGAATCACCCTCCAGGGCTGTTGCCGGGGGAGATGATTTGCGGGATGAGGCGCGACTGCGATGGTCGTGTGGTACTTTATGGCGCTAAATGGCGATATGCGCCACTTGAAGAATTTTGGGCACGATATCGGCCCAGCCCAGGGGCATGATGTGCACGCCCTGAACCATATCCTTAATTTCCGCTAAAAAGCGGCCGGCCATTTCGGCCGTCTTCATCTTGCGGTCCTCTTTTTCCACGCTCCCGATCTCATCGATCCATTCCTGTGATGTCCCGGCCCCGGCGCAAGCCCATGGCCATATCGATGAGCTGCACGGAGTCCAGATCAAACACCGGCTTGGCCTCCTTGTGATCGCCCAGCTGAATGGGGTCCCCGGTCAGCAGTAGCACATTGTCAATCCCCAGGGAGTAGGCCGTCAGTAGATCGCTTTGCAGAACGATGCGGTTGCGGTCCCGGCAGGTGAGCTGGTAGACCGGCTCCACTTGGCGTGGTTTTTAGGCTTCTGGTAAGGACCCAGAAGCTCCAGGCGGTCGAGCTTTTTCAGGCGTTCGTAAATCATCACCCAACCGCAGGGACGCTCCTTGTCCACCTCACACATTCCGTGTTTCGCGCCGCCGCAAGGACCGTTCAACAGCTGTTTGGAGCAGAGGGTCATGGGGCACAACCCGCCGGTGAATTCAATGATACACTCCCCGCACAGGGAGCAGTACTCTTCAATATTCTCTTGAAAATGAAGCGTTCAGGTGTTAATGGATTGAACGCTTTAAGTGTCAACCAATTGAACAGATTGAGCCCATGCATGCCCAGGATTTGAATCAATATTGGAAAACCGTGGTGGACACCATCCAGGACGGGGTCATGATCGTGGACACCGAGGGAGTGATTATCTCGGTCAATCGCGGCTTCGAAGAGATCACCGGGTTCAGTCGCCAAGAGGTGCTGGGCCGCTCCTGCACCTTACTGAACTGCAGTTCCTGTGAGCTGGCGCGTAATTCCGACGGTTGCCACTACTGTGTCATGTTTCAGCGGGGAAACTTGAAGAAACAGCGCTGTGTGGTTCAGCGCAAGGACGGCCGTCCGGTGCACATCGTCAAGAACGCTTCCGTGCTTCTGGACGGTGAAGACGAGGTGATCGGGGCTGTAGAGACCATGACCGACATCAGCAATCTGGTGGACCAGGAGATCCAGATCGAATTCTTTCGCAAGGAACTTCACGCCGAGGATCGTTTTCAGGGCATGATCGGCATATCATCCCGTATTCAGAATGTATTCGAGCTGATCAGCAACGCCGCCCAGTCCGATGCGCCGGTGATCATCTACGGGGAGAGCGGTAGCGGAAAAGAGCTGGTGGCCCGGGCCATCCACAAGATCGGCCTGCGAGCCAAAAAACCCTACATCAAGGTCAATTGCGCGGCCTTGAATGAATCTCTGCTGGAAAGCGAACTCTTCGGGCATGTCAAGGGCGCCTTCACCGGAGCCCACCGCGGCCGTGAAGGGCGCTTTGAAGCGGCCGCGGGCGGGGATATCTTTCTGGATGAAATCGGTGATCTGCCGCTCTCCACCCAGATCAAGCTCCTGCGGGTACTGGAGGAGAAGATCGTGGAGCGGGTGGGGGACAACCGGCCGGTCCCGGTCAACGTGCGCATCATCTCCGCCACCAATCGGGACCTGTCGCAGCTCATTGCCGACGGCCGGTTCCGTGAGGATTTTTTTTACCGGATCAACGTGATCCCCATTCACGTGCCTCCGCTAAGAGAACGGATCGAGGATATCCCCCTGCTGGCGCGATCTTTTTTCAACAGGGTTCAGCTGAAAAGCGGCAAGACCCTGGATGGTATATCCAATGCGGCCATGGAGCGCCTGCTGCAATATGAATGGCCGGGCAATGTGCGCGAGCTGAAAAGCGCTTTTGAGTTCGCCTTTGTCTCCTGCCGCCAGGGGATGATCGAGCCCGAACACCTGCCGCAGAATATAACCGCCGCGAACGATACGCCCACAATTTTCAGCCAAGCCCCCCAAAACCTCGACGTTATCAAGAAACAGCGTCTGATTCAGGCTTTGGAATCCAGTAACGGCAACCGCTCGCAAGCCGCCCGCCTCCTGGGGATCTCCCGCACCAGCGTCTGGAACCAGATCAAACGCTTCGGTTTGCAGGCCTGATCCATCCCAACCGTCCGAAAAGTGATCCTTCTCTAACGAACCCATCGGATTGGTGGCATTGATTTTGCTGAGCTATTTCCCTGAGTGGGCTTGGCATTTTACCTCCGTTGCAACCCCTAGCCGCTCAATCCCCCGAATCCAGCCTGGCGGCACCGTCACCTCCAGGTTGCGGTTCGGGTCTTTTTTGTTTGCCACCCATAACGCTTGTCCCGGCTCGGATCATGCCAATAGCGCCGTGGACCAGGCGCGGTTTCCGGCCCAAAGCGCCACTATCGCGGGAACCTTCAACTTCGGAATTATCCCCTTTGTTGCCTTCGGCCTGGGTAAGATCTTCTTCAAGGACCAACCCTTCATGGCCCTGGGGCTGCTGATGGCCGGGCTGGTGCCCACCAGCGGCATGACCATCTCCTGGACCGGATTTGCCAAAGGCAATGTGGCCGCGGCCGTGAAGATGACCGTGATCGGCTTGACCCTGGGCAGCATCGCCACCCCCTTTTACGTGCGGGCCTTAATGGGAGCGGCCCTTGAAGTGGATATCCCGGCGGTGATGAAACAGATTGCCATTATCGTTTTCATCCCCATGATTGCAGGCTTTTTTACCCAGCGAGCGCTGGTTAAGAAATACGGTCAAAAGGAGTTTCAGTCTCGCCTGGCGCCCCGTTTCCCGGCCATCTCCACCATGGGGGTGCTGGGTATCGTTTTCATCGCCATGGCCCTCAAGGCCAAAGCCGTTGCCGGATCTCCCCAACTGCTGCTGGCGGTGCTGGCCCCCCTGGTGATCATCTATGCCACGGATCTTTCGGAAACCGCCCGCCATGCGGTTCGCTATGCCTGCAGCATGGGCCATCAGTATGGGGCTGAGGTCAATATTGTCCATGTGGTCCCCGATATTCTGGAGGTCTATGCATCCGAAACCGGGGTCAGGTTAGCGGCCGATGATAGCGAGGTAAAACGAAAAGAATTGAATCAGCAAGCGGTTGACGAGGCGTTTAGAAAATAAAACAGCGAATCCGTGAAACCACCCAAAGCGTGCTAAAAGAGATTCCCAAGCGCCCCCTGGAAAGCGAAAAGATACTCATGCAGGTGGGAGATCCGGCCAACCGCATCGTCCAAACGGCCCGTTCCGGCAGCTACGACCTGGTGATCATGGGAACCCATGGCCATAGTAAACTGGATGACCTGATGATCGGCAGTGTGGCCCGGGATGTGGTGCACAACTCCCCGGTCCCGGTGATGGTGGTGCGCCTTTTCTAAGCCCGCTCGAATGCCGCGCCCAACAATTGATGGGCCCTGACCCTGAAGTGGCGCGCCTTGCCAGGCACAGCAAGAAAGGCCAAGCTCGGCGGCGGGAATCTCCTGCGGCTTGAGGACAATGAGCCCCAGGCCGTTATTGCTTTGGATTGGGGGGTGCGGCAGCGGAGGGGTTGAGGATGCCATGCACGATGTTGGCGAGCTCCTTGACCACCAGCGGTTTCATGACCAAGGCCCGGATTCCTATTTCCAGGGCTTTTTTTTCGGAGATGCTCTTGCTGTAGCCCGTGCACAGTACAAGGGGGATCTCAGGGCGAATTTGGATCAATTGGGCCGCTAGAACATCTCCGGTCATATTGGGCATGGTCATGTCGGTGATCACCAGATCAAAGTCGTTGGGTTTCGATCTAAACAGCCCCAGAGCCTCCACGCTGCTGGTGCGGCAGGTGACCGTATAGCCCAGGCGTTCTAAAATCGGGCTGAACATATCGCAGATGAAAAGTTCATCATCCACGAAGAGGATGCGGCCCTGACCGGTGGGGATGGTGTCGCCTTGCCGGCTCTGCTTGGGACGATATTTACGGATAATCGGCAGGTAAACCGTGAACACCGCCCCCTGATTGACCTGGCTGGACACCAGCACATCGCCCCCGTATTTCTTGGCGATGCCGTGGACCACGGAGAGCCCCAGTCCCGTGCCTTCGCCCGTGGGCTTGTTGGTGAAGTAGGGCTCGAAGATCAGCGGTAAAATTTCTTCGGCAATCCCTTTTCCCGTATCGGCGACGCTGATCTTCAGGTAGCGATCAGGTGCGAGGTTCACCGGGATCTCCAAATCATTTTCGCTCCAGGTCACTTCACTGACCGTGAAGGTGAGGATCCCGCCCCGGGGTTCCATGGCCTGGGCCGCATTGGTGGCTAGGTTCATGAAGATCTGGTGAATCTGGGTGACGTTGGCCAACACCAGGGCATTGCTGTCGATGTCGGCCTCGATGGTGATGGTAACCGGCAGGGTCGATCTCAACAGCTTGATCACTTCCTTGGCCACGCTGCTCACCATGAGGGGCTGCAAATCCTCATCCGCCTGACGCGCAAAGGTCAGGATTTGTTTGACCAGATCTTTAGCGCGGCTGCCGGCGCGAATGACCTCTTTGAGGTTGTCCGCGATATTGGATTGGGAATCGAGATCCGCCAGGGAGAGTTCCGTATAGCCGATGATGGCCGCCAGGATGTTGTTGAAATCGTGGGCGATCCCCCCTGCCAGCGTGCCGATGGCCTCCATTTTCTGCGATTGCTGCAGCTTTTGTTCATACTGCAGCCGTTCGGCTTCATAGGCTTTGAGTTCGGTGATATCCTTCACCGCTCCGTAAATATAGGTCACTCGGCCCTTGTCTCGCACCGGGCGCGCGTAATCCGACATCCAGCGGATTTCACCACCCTGGGTGACAATCCGGTATTCAACGGATGCCGGATCTCCGGCCAACAGAGATTTCAGTTGCCGGATGGCGACGGGGATGTCCTCTTTGAGGATCAAGGTCTCCCAGCCCCCGATGGCCTGCAAAGCATCTTTGCTGTAACCCGTGAGCTTGCGAAATGCGCCGGTGACCCACTCGTTGACGATGTCACCGTCGGTCTCAACCCGAAAGGCATAGGCGTAGTCGGAGGTCAACTCCGATACGATCTGGTATTTGTCTTCGCGGGCTTCCAGGGTCGCCTGTTTTTCCCGGCACGCGGCGAGATCCGATTCCAAGCGCCGAATCGTTTCTTTCAGCGCGGAATGGGTGGCATCGTGGGCCATGAAATCACCTGGTGGAAGGGGATCGGTAGGTGGCGGCGGTTTTTAGCGGGTTATGTTCCTTAACCTTTCTAAATACCATAATTTCGCGGAAAAGCTAAATGGCCCCACGGCGCTATGCCGCTTAAAGTCCAGGGATTGAATTTGGGTGGATTCCGGTAAGCGCTTTGTGGGTTCGGGCTGTGTGGGGCCAAGGGCGGGAGTGGACGAACTGGGCCAAGTTTAGAGGTTCTGAATCCAGGTGGATGCCGCTTGGCGTGCGTCCGGCGGGAAAAATTCCATGGGCACGTTGCTAAACAGGCTGAAAAGGCCGGTCCAGTGGCGTTTGGATGTCCCTTCGGCGATGACCGCCACTTTGTCGAGCCGGTCGGCGCACAGCTTTACGAAACGTAGATCGTCATAGAGGTCCTCGGCGCTGTTAAGGGACGCGTAAGGAGTGTAAAACACAATGAGCCGCAGCTTGCCGAATGTGGCCGCCGTTTCATGGATTTTGTGGGTGATGGCTTCTAATTTCTCATCATTGACAGACGAATCGATCTGGATGGAGAGAAATTTGCCGCTGGATTTGAAAAATGGCGCTTGCATGGGAGGTCTCCCTGAAGGCGAAAATTTAAAACGTCGGTCCGGTTTGCGATGGGTTGTTTTTCAACCCGGATTTCTGCCTCGGTGAAGGCGGTTTAAGATGAGGCGCCCTTGTGTTATACCGCCTCTGACTTAACTTCTATAGTAACCACGCATGGACTGTCTGTCGCCCACCGGTGTGGGGCGATTGAATCGGAGGTTTCATATGCTCAGTTTCATCAACCGGTTTTTCGAAAAAATAAATGGGTCCGACGACACAGCCGACAGCCCCGGAACGCGCCATGATGTGCGGGTGGCCACCTGTGCCTTGTTGCTGGAGATGGCCAAGATCGATGAAAGTTTCAGCCCGGAGGAACTGGATACTATAATATCACTCCTGCAGCAGCGCTACGGGCTCTCCGCCGAAGATACCGAGGAACTGCTGGCAGCCGGGCGGGAGGAGTTAAAGGGCAACATCGACTATTGGCATTTTACCAACCTGATCAACGCCCACTACAGCGTGGACGAGAAGCTGGAGATAATCGAGCTGCTGTGGCGCGTGGTGTTCGTGGACGGTAAAATGGACAAATACGAACGCTACCTGATGCACAAGTTGGCCAACACCCTGCGGCTTTCCCACGATCAGCTCATTGCCGCAAAGCTAAAGGTGCGCCAAGGGTAAGCACCTGGTGTCCTGGAAATTTCGTCTGAAAATCAACCACCGGCCCATCCGGGCCCGCCAGAATTTGAACTTCCCGCTGTAAGGTATTATCCTTTTTCCACGTCCCAATGGGCGAGCCCGATATGGGTGCGCATGAACCATGAACCATCCAAGTACCGGGAGCAATACCTTCAAACCCCCAAACCCTTCTTCATTGTTCGCCTTTACTTTGGCCCTGGGCCTGGTCTTTACCCCCGATGCCCTGAACGCTTGGGGCAATTCCCTGGGGAACCTCGGCCTCTGGGCTCTGCCTGCGTTGGCAGCCGGATTTGCGGTTCAGCAAGTCACCCTCCTCGGTTTTCGCCGCCTGAACAGCGGCGCTTTCGTCCGGGGTGGGGATATCCGAGCTTTTCGGACCCTGTGGGGACGGTCCGCCGGGGATTTGATATTGTTTTGCGGCAAGGTGCCTTTGGCCATCGGTGCATCCACGGGGCTGCTGGTCTCCGCGGGGTTTATCTTCAATGAAGTGTTTGTCTACTGGTTTCCCAATTTCGCCTTTGCCTATCTGCTATTAGGAGCAATACTTCTGGCCAACCTGATAGGCCGGAAGGCGGTGGGGCGCTGCCAAACCGTTGCCCTGGCCGTGATCGCGGCCGGACTGGCGCTGTTGATCCTGCAGCCGCTTTTTGGCGGAATTTCCTTGGTTGAGGAACCCGCCGTGCGCATCAGCATGAATCCTGCTTATGGGGCGCTGGGAATCGTTGCCTTAATGGGATTCGATCTGGCCTTGTATGGCCGGCCCTGGAACAGCGCATCTCCGGGTTTGCCCTGGCGGACTGTGGCTTGGGCCGTGGCCTTGGGGGGGGTGATGCTGGCGCTGTGGGGGGTAGTCGCGCTCCAGGTCGTGCCGGCCAGCAGGCTGGCCCACGGCACCATTTCCCATATCATCATCGCCCGGACCCTCCTGGGGCAGACGGGGCGGCTCATCATGGGCCTGGTGGTGATCGGTGCGGCTTTTGCCGCGGTCAACGCGCTGCTGTTCGGGGTGAGCCGGATGCTGGCCCGCATGCTTTGCGCCGACGAGACGCTTTCCCGGGAAGCCCAAACCCGCCGGTTCCGGCGAGTTTCCCGTGGGGCCATGGTCATCCTGGCGGGTGCCATCGCCCTCACTATGGCCGGGGGCTGGGCCGGTGAGCCTGTGCTGGAAACCTTCATCCGCACCGGAGTCATCTTATGGTTATTGCATTATATAGGGGTCAATTTATCGGCTTTAAGGCTGATTTATGGCCTTTCCAGCCCAAACCCCGAAAATAACCTGGGCGGCAGTGTGGCCCATAGCGCGGCGTTGGCCGCATTGACACTTGGTATCGCGGGGCTAATCCTACTGGAAGCCGAACCTCGATCCATGGGTTCCATGTTACTCGGCATACCGTTCATCGCGGGGGCGCTATTTGGGCTGCGGATTCTGATCGAAAAAATTGGATCCAAACTCAAACGCCATGATCCCCTTGATGATCTCCACAACCCCAAGCAAACCTAAGGAGGTGGCATCATGTTTCAACCCAAACGACGGATCATTATCTTTACCACTCTACTGGCATTGGCACTCTTCACGGCGCCCCTTGCCGTGGCCGCGGATGTTCCTCTGATGACCAAGGAGGAGCTCAAGGCCATGATGGATACGGGCGATGTGCAGGTTCTGGATGTGCGTGCAGGGCGCGACTGGGACTCCAGTGAATTCAAAATCCAGGGATCCCAGCGCCCCGAAGGGAAAGAAGTCGCGGCCTGGGCCGGCAATTACGCCAAGGATAAGCCCACCGTGCTCTACTGCGCCTGACCCAACGAATACACCAGTGCCCGTGCGGCACAGCAGCTCATGGATCAGGGGTACACGGAGGTCTATGCACTGAAGGGCGGGTGGCAGGAGTGGTTCCGGGCCAAATTCCCGGTGGAAGATAAGTAACCGGTTGAAATGAACCGATCAGGCGTCGGGAGTGCGGTTTGTGGATAGGATTCGACTCCAGCCCGGCGCCTGATTTTATTATTCTGAAATGAGTCGGTTTGCGCGCGAGGAAAAATTAAGGCCGTTTCACCTTGATCACCACCAGGGTGATGTCGTCCTCATGGCGCAGCCCATTCATGAAGGTCCCTAGCTCGGCGAATACCGCGGCGAGGATTTCATCCGCTCCAGCATGGGCGTGACGGCGGATAATCGCACGCAGGCGCTCTTTGCCGAACATGCGGCCCTGGCGATCATGGGATTCCCACAATCCGTCGGTGCCCACGGCGATGATCTGGCCTTCGGAGAGGCCGGACCACTGGTTCTCCCCGTAGACGAAGCTCTCATCCACGCCCAGGGCCACACCGTGCCCCATCAGCTCCTGAAAGCGGTCCTGCCGGGGGTCGAAAATCAGGGCCGCATCGTGTCCGGCCCGCACCCAGGCGATCCGGTCCCGCTCACGGTCGATGCGCATGTAAAAGAGCGTCATGAATCGACCGCTTTCCAGGACATCCCGGGCCAAATGGCGGTTCATGGCGGTGATCACCTCCGCCGGCGATCCGGGCTGGGAAGCGCGCATGCGCAGAAAGGCCCGGGCGCTGGTCATGAGCAGCGCGGAATCGACCCCGTGGCCGGCGATGTCTCCCACCACCACTTGGAACGGATCTCGGGGGGTATCCCGCTGCCATAGAAAATCGAAGTAATCTCCTCCGACTTCATCACAGGAGACATTCTTGCCCGCCACATCCAGGCCGGGGAAGCGGGGTTTTTCCATCGGCAGCAGGCTTTTCTGGACCTCAGCGGCCAAGCGCAGGGCTTTGCGGTGCTCGGTCATATCGGTCACAAAGGCCATATTCCCGATGACCCGGCCCCGGTCATCCCACAAGGTGTTGCCATGGATCAGCACCGGGATCAGGCGGCCGTCCTTGGCCTCCAGGTCAAATTCCATTTTGCGGTCATCCTGGCTTAACAACTCCTCGTGGTGGGCCATGAGGTACCTGCGGGATTCCTCGCTGGCCAATTCCATGGGGATGCGCCCCAGCAGTTCTTCCCGGGAGTAACCGAGCATGCGGCAATAGGCCGCATTCATATCCGTAATGCGCAGGTCGCGGTCCATGAGCAGGAATCCCTCGCCGGTGGTCTCCACGATGCGCCGATATTTCTCCTCACTTTTGCGAAGTTTGGCTTCCGCCTCCCTGCGCTCGGTGATGTCCACCAAGACCCCTTGATGATAAATTTTTCTTCCCTGCTGATCCCGCTCCACCGATGTCTGGTCCTCCACCCAGCGGGTTTGGCCCGCTTGGGTCACGATGCGGTAGTACTGGGTGTACTCTTCTACATCTTGCCCGGTAAACTGCTTGACTTCCCGGTCCACCCGCTGATCATCTTCGGGGTGAACAATGTCTGGAAAAGATATCTTCTCGCTATAAAAATCATCGGCGGTATAGCCCCACTGTTTGATATTTTCAGAAACATAAACCAAATGGGACTCAGCGCCGGCTATTCGGCGAAACAGGATCACCGGGCTGCGGTCGATGATCACCTGGGCCATCTGCAGGGCTTCCGCGGGATGGTTAAATTCCGCGCTCGCGACCGGCGGGCGGGGGGCATGGGCGGCGAGGCGCGCACGAAGGTCGGCGTTTTCACGCTCCAGGCGGGCCAGACGGGCCAGGCGTTCATCCCGGGCGGTTTTTTCAGCGGTTTCGGGCCCGAGGTCCTGATGCTTCTGGGGCTGTTGCGCGTTGCGGGTTTCTGGGTCTGCTGGCATGCTATTCCTTTCGGTAACTTACGCCTCGACCTGAGCACGTTGAGTTAGGTTAAGCTTTTGGATTCAGGTTGGCAACCGGGGCGCGGCCAGATTGCATCCTCGCGGCGCATCACTTATACTTAATTGAACTGTTTACCCCCACCCCAAGGAGGGTCCCATGCATACCGCCGGTGATATTATAAAAGATAAAGACCGTGAGATGGTCTGTGTCGCCCCGGACTTGACCATCTACGAAGCCCTTCAGACAATGGTCAACCATCGCATTGGGGCGATTCTGGTTAAGAAAGACAACGAGATCGCCGGGATCTGGTCCGAGCGTGATTTTATGCGCAACAGCCTCTCCCCGGATTTTGATCTTCACCAGGCCCAAATCGGTCGCTATATGTCCACGCCGGTGCACGCCGCCCCGCATACGGCCACGATGACCGAGCTGATGGATATGTTTCTGGGATTGTACGTCCGCCATATGTTGATTAAAAGAATCGATACCCCCATCGGCCTGCTCTCCATCGGCGATGTGGTGCGGGCCAATCTACTGGAAAAAGACAAGACCATCAAAGAGCTCAACACCATGGCCAGTTGGCACTATTATGAAAACTGGGGTTGGGACCGAAGCAAGAAAAATAAATAAAGGGATCCTGGCCCAATCCGCAAACCGCCCGGGACTCGGCAGCAGCCCGCGGACCAGGTGTTGACAAGCGGCGCGTTAATTGAAATTCTAACCCCGCCCACCAGCCCCCACCCGGCGCTCCCTTTGCCGGAACACGGCCCGATCCGGCCGCCCGGGGCGCACAATCAAGATGAAATTCACAGCCAGACCGGTTTTGCGGAGACGCCATGGATTTCACTATTTCGACCCTTGAGCTTACGCCCTGGCAACCCGAAGGCTTCAGCCTGGTGGTCTATGGGATGCTTGTTTTCATCCTCATTGCGGGACTTCTGATCCTCGCCTCACGGCTGGGGGCCCAACGCCCCACCCCGGAAAAGCTGCGGCCTTACGAGAGCGGGATCATCCCCACCGGCAACGCCCGGCTGCGCCGGCCGGTTCCCTTTTTTCTGGTGGCCATCTTTTTTCTGCTGTTTGACGTGGAGAGCGCCTTTATCTTTGCCTGGGCCGTGGCCTTAGAGGAGCTCGGCTGGGCGGGCTGGCTGCAAATCACATTTTTCATCGGGGTGCTGATCCTCGGCCTGGTCTATATCTGGCGAAGGGGGGGGCTTGCGTGGGGACCCACGGCCCATCGATCATAGACGCCACCGCGCCGCCCTTGGATGCCCTCATCAACTGGGCCCGCGCCCATAGTCTCTGGCCCATGTTTTTCGGCCTCTCCTGCTGCTTCGTGGAAGAGGCCGCGGTGTTTACCGCCCGCTACGACCTGGCCCGTTTTGGAGCCGAAGTGCTGCGCCCTTCGCCCCGCCAGGCCGATCTGCTGATCATCTCCGGCACGGTCTTCAAGAAAATCGCCCCCGTGGTGTTGCGGCTCTACGAACAGATGGCTGAACCCAAATGGGTCATATCCATGGGCTCCTGCTCCAACACCGGGGGCATGTACGACGCCTACAGCGTGGTTCAGGGGGTTAACCAGATCCTGCCGGTGGATGTCTATATTCCCGGCTGCCCCCCGCGGCCCGAAGCCGTGCTCCAGGGTCTGACCCTGCTTCAGAAGAAAATTACCGAGGAACGCCCTACCCGAACCCTTATCGGCCGGCAGGGCGGCAGCCAGGGCAGTGAAGGCCCCATCCTGGTGGACGGCCAGAGCAAGGGCCGCGACCCCCGGGGGCCGGGGATGAGCGGCACGGTCATTCGCGGCACCTCGGTGGTGCCGCCCCATTTCGAGGGAAGCCGCGCCGATGCCATGTGGACTCCGCCCGCGGCGCGGATCACCCTCAGCCAGGGGGAACGCAACCTGGCCGAGGCCTTGGATCAGCGCTTCGGCAGCGACCTCGCCCTAGCGCCCCATTCGGCGGACATGCCCACCTATGACGCATCCCCCCGACGTCTGTCGGAGGTGATCCGTTTCTTGAAGACCGAGAGCCAACCCCGCTTCCGGCGGCTGGAGGATTTGACCGCCATCGATGAATCCGCCCGCCGCCGGCCTGCGGATCAGCGTGGCTTTTCCCTGGTCTATACTCTGACCGCCTTTGACCCTCCCGCCCGAGTCCGGATCCGGTTGCCGCTGGAAAAGGAAACCCCGCAAACCGCCAGCATCACCGACATCTTTCCCGCCGCCAACTGGTACGAGCGGGAGGTGTACGATATGTTCGGAATCGAGTTCAGCGGACATCCCAATCTGACCCGGATTCTCATGCCCCACGATTGGCAAGGCCACCCCTTGCGCAAGAATTATCCCGGCCGGGCCACGGAGCATCCGCCCTATACCGCCCAGGATGCCCGGCATCGCCAGCCCCTGGACGGCGGCTCATACGTGCGCCGGACCGGGGGCCAGGAGGAGTTGATCCTCAATATCGGCCCCCATCATGTCAGCACCCACGGCCTGATGCGCTTTATCGCCACTCTGAATGGAGAGGAAATCAGCGCCCTGGAGATGGAGATCGGCTACCACCATCGCGCGGCGGAAAAAATCGGCGAACGCCAGACCTGGCATCAATTCATTCCCTATACCGACCGCGTGGATTACCTGGCCGGCGCAGCCAACAATCTGCCCTATCTGCTGGCCGTGGAGAAGTTGGCCGGCATCGAGGTCCCCCCGCGGGCCCAGGCCATCCGGGTGCTGCTCAGCGAGCTGTTTCGCCTCAGCAACCATCTGGTCTATTTCGGGACCTATGCCCATGATGTGGGCGCCATGACCCCCACCTTCTACACCTTCCGGGAGCGGGAGCAGATTCTGGATATCGTGGAACTCATCACCGGGGGGCGGCTGCACCCCTCCTGGTTTCGTCTGGGGGGCGTGGCCGCGGACCTGCCCCCAGGGTGGCGGGAAAAAGTGGATGAGCTGGTGCGGATCTTTCCCCGGCGCCTGGACGAATATGAATCCCTGATCACCCGCAATCCCATTTTCCTTGCCCGCACCCGGGGCGTGGGAGCGATCTCCCAGGACGAAGCCTTGGAGTGGGGGGTCAGCGGGCCCAATCTGCGGGCCTGTGGAATGGCCTGGGATCTGCGCAAGCAGTTTCCTTATTCCGGGTATGAAAATTACGATTTTGAGGTGCCCACGGCCCCGGACGGGGATTGCTACGCCCGCTATCTGGTGCGGGTGGCGGAGATGCGCGAGAGCATCAAAATCATCGCCCAGGCCGCGGTCCGGATGCCCCCCGGCCGCTGTATCAGCGAGGATTATCGCTACGTCATTCCCCGGCGCGATGAGATGCTGGCGGATATCGAAACTTTGATCCACCACTTTGTCAATGTCACCCGGGGCCCCAAAATTCCCCCCGGCGAAGCCTATGCCGCCTGCGAAATACCCCGGGGCGAACAGGGCTATTACGTGGTGAGCGATGGGCTGGGCTATCCCTACCGGCTGCGCATCCGCGGGCCGGGATTCGCCAATGTGCAGGTGCTGCCCCTCATGGCCCGGGGGTGGTCCATTTCTGACCTGATCACCATCATCGGGTCAGTGGATTACATTTTACCGGATGTAGACCGCTAAGATGACAGTTTAATTATTATTATGCACCACCTTGGAATTTCAGAACAATTAAATAATAAAATTAAATCCACAGAGCATCCCCGGGAACTGGTGCTGGACGTGATGCTGGCGCTGCAGGACCATTACGGCCATTTAACCGACCGGGCTGTGGAAGAGACCGCGCGGCTGCTGGGCATGCATCCACTGGAAGTCGAGGAATTGGCCACTTTCTACACCTTCATCTATCGTGAGCCAGTGGGACGCTACGTGATCCACATCTGCGACAGCGTGGTCTGCTGGATGGAGGGCTACGGCAGGCTGCGGGATTACCTGCAAGCCAAGCTGGGCATCTCCCTGGGAGGCACCACACCGGACGGCCTCTTCAGCCTGCTGCCGGTCTGCTGTATCGGCTACTGTGATCGCGCCCCGGCCATGCTGATCAACAAGCAAGTTTACGGCGAACTGACCCCGGAAAAGATCGACAGCATACTGAACCTGCTCAAGAAAGAAGCACAAGATGCGCTGCTGTGATATTGCTCTGGAGATTAGCTAACGAAACCTATGCCATCCAGACGAACGGCGAAATCCAGAAATTTGAAATCATATAGAGCTTCGCCAAAATTAAATGTATCCCCAAGTCCTTTTCAAAAACCGCCGAACAGACCGGATTGCCACCATGGAGGAGTATCGCGCCTCCGGGGGGTATGAGGCCTGGCGGCAGGTGCTGGCGGACGCGGCGCCCAAGGAGATCCAGGCCCTGCTGCTGGAGGCGCAATTGCTGGGCCGGGGCGGAGCGGCCTTTCCCACGGCCCGCAAGCTGATGACCGTGGCCGAGAATGCTCCCTATCCCCGTTATCTGGTGTGCAATGCCGACGAGATGGAGCCGGGCACCTTCAAGGACCGGGTGCTGCTTCACGCCGATCCCCATCTGCTCATCGAGGGTATGGCGATTCTGGCCTACTCATTTGGCGCGGCCAAGGGGATCATCTTCATCCGTCCCGAGTATGAAGGCGCGGCCCGCATTCTGGAGCGCGAAATCGGGCTGGCCCGCCAAGCAGGGATTTTAGGAGAAAAAATTTTCGGCACGGCCTTCGATTTTGACATCGATGTCCACCGCAGCGGGGGGCGTTACATCTGCGGAGAGGTCACGGCTCAGCTGAACGCCCTGATGGGCAAGCGGCCCAATCCCCTGCAGCCGCCGCCCTATCCCACGGAAAAGGGGCTCTGGGACCGGCCCACGGTGCTGCAGAACGTGGAGACCCTCTGCTGTGTGCCCCCCATCGTGCAGCACGGCGCGGCCTGGTTCAAAGGGCTGGCCCTCAGCGAATCGGGGGCCGGCACCAAGCTCTTCGGGGTGAGCGGGCGGGTCCAGCGGCCGGGCTGCTACGAGCTGCCCATGGGCGTTTCCCTAAAGGAGATCATCGAGGTCCACGCCGGCGGCATGCGGCCGGGATATGAATTCCGCACCTGTCTGCCCGGGGGCGCCTCCACGGGGTTTTTGCCCCGGGAACACTACGCCATCGCCATGGACTATGAGTCTTTGAAAGCGGTGGGCAACCGGTTGGGCACCGGCGCCATCATGGTCTTTGACCAGAAAACCTGCCTGGTGGGCGCCACCTTGAACCTGACCGAGTTTTTCACCCGCGAATCCTGCGGCTGGTGCACCCCCTGCCGGGAGGGGTTTCCCTATCTGCGGGATCTGTTGTGGCGCATCGAAACTGGGCGCGGGGAGGAGGCCTTTATACCCTTGATGGGCAACCTCTGCCGGGAGTTATGGAATTCCTACTGCGCCTTTGCTCCCGGCGGCGTGGCCCCCATCGAGAGCTTGCTGGCCCTTTTCGAGGAAGATCTGCTGGCCCACATCCGCCAGGGGAAGTGTCCCTATGCCCAAACTGACCATTGACCAGCGGGAAATCGAAGTGTCCCCGGGCACCAAGGTGATCGATGCCGCCCAACAGCTGGGCATCATGATCCCCCGCTTCTGCTATCATCCAGGCCTGGGGTCCGTGGGCGCCTGCCGAGTGTGCGCGGTGAAGGTGCTTCGGGGCGGACGCCCAGGGATTGCCATGAGCTGTATGCTGGAGGCGGTCGAGGGTCTGGAGGTCTCCACCAGCGATCCCGAGGCCGTGGCTTTCCGGCAGCGGGTGATTGAACTGTTGATGCTCAACCACCCCCATGACTGTCCGGTGTGCGATGAAGGCGGACACTGTCTGCTTCAGGATATGACGGTATCCGGCGGGCATGGCCGCCGCCGCTATCAGGGCCTCAAGCGGACCCACCAGGATCAACAGCTGGGTCCCCTGGTCCAGCATGAAATGGACCGCTGCATTCAGTGCTACCGCTGTGTGCGCTTCTACCGGGAGTACGCCGGAGGCGGCGATCTGGGGGTCATGGGCATCGGCGCGCGGGTCTTTTTCGGCCGCAAAGAAAACGGCATCCTGGAGAGCCCCTTTGCGGGCAACCTCATCGATATCTGCCCCACGGGCGTGTTTACCGACAAGCCCTCGCGCTACAAAGGGCGCCGCTGGGACTTTGAACGCCGGCCCGGGGTGTGCACTCACTGCAGTCTGGGCTGCCACACCGTGGTCAGCGCCCGCTATCGGGAGGTGGTGCGTCTGGAGGCGCGTTTCAGCTCCGCCGTCAACGGCTATTTCATCTGTGACCGGGGGCGTTACGGCTATGCCTACGCCAACCTGCAAAACCGACCGCGCCGGGCGCTGCTGGAGGGCGAACCGACAGCCCCGGCAGCCGCCCTGCAGGCCGCCGCGGAGCGTTTGCAGACCATCCAGGAAACCCATGAGCCGCAGGCCGTGGCCTGGGCCGGGTCGCCCCGCGGCAGCCTGGAAACCCTGGCCCAGGGTTTGCTCTTGTGCCGCCGGCAGGGGTGGCGGGGACCGGTCTTCTGGGGCCATGGCCGCCAGGGCGCCGCCGTGGACGCGGCTTTAAGCAGGCTCAGCGATCCCCTGGCGGTGTCGCTTTCCCAGGTGGCCCACGCCGATTTCATCCTTGGGGTGGGCTGCGATCCTTTCCAAGAGGCCCCCCTGCTGGCCCCGGTCCTGCGCCAGGCGGTGGGCCGGGGGGCAGCCCTTTGGATTGCGGATCCCCGGCCGGTGGTTCTACCCTGTGAATTCAGCCATCTGCCCCTTTCGCCGCAACAACTTGTTCCCTGGATGGACGCTTTGGACGCTTTCTTGGGACTATCCCCAGATGCACCGGGACACCCTCCAATGGATGGTAGAGTAGGGGAGGCAGCCTCTGGTCCGGGAACATCCCCACCGCAGATTCCGGACACGCTGAAAAGGCAGCTTGAGGCCAGCCGGCGCCCGCTGGTGCTCTGCGGTACGGAAATTGTCGGGTCGGCGATTGTGGAAAAAGCAGGGGACTTGGCGACCCGCTTGCGCCGGGCCGGTAAAGATGCCGGGCTCTGTTATCTGCTGCCTGAAGCCAACGCGTTTGGCGCCGGCCTGCTGGATCAGGACCAATCGAGTTTCATTGATCTTCTGGAGAAAATCGAAGCCGGTCAGGTTCGGGCCCTGGTGCTAAGCGAGACCGACCCTTTTAACCTGGCGCCGCGGGAGCGGGTGCGGCGGGCGTTTCAGAGCCTGGAATTCCTGATGGTTCTGGACTATCTGGCCACACCGGCCGTGGATGCGGCCGATGTGTTTATCCCCACCCAAACCGTGTTCGAGGCGGGCGGCACCTTCATCAATCACGAGGGGCGCGCCCAGCGCCTGGAGCCGGCCTTGCAGGGCGGAGAACCGCTGCATCAAACCGGGGAAGGCAACCATCCGCCGCGCCGGTTTAGCACCGCCATTCCCGGGGGCGAGTCCCGGGCGGCCGCTAGCATCCTTTCAGAGCTGAATCAGCGCCTGGCAGAGCTGAATCATCGGATGGACAGCGGACACCCCGGCCGCCGAATTTCCGCGGCTCCGGCTACTGATGGTCCCGAGGATCTGCTGGCCAAGATCCGGACCGGGGCGCGGGTGCTGGACCTGCTGCCGCCCCGGGGAGCGGTCAGGGTCGCCGCGCATGGGGTGCGGACACCGGTATCGGAAGATGAATTTGAGCTGCTGCGGGTGGCGCGCACCTTTGGCACGGAACCCCTGTCGAGCTTGACCCCGGCCCTCAGGGAACTGACACCCCCGCCCCGGCTGACCCTGCATCCCCGGGACGCCGCCGATTTAGGCCTGCAGCCCGGTGACTGGGTGGAGCTGGAAACCGAATTCGACCCGCTTCGGGTTCAGGTGGAACTGGCCGCCGGCTGCGCCCGCGGGGTGCTGATTGTGCCCCGGGATGAGCGCTTGGCCTGGCAAAATTTGATCGGCGAGAACAGTCGGATTCTCATATCCCGGATTCGCAAGGTGGCGGGAGGGCCGCAGTGATGTTGGCCTGGGTCTACGGATTGTTGCTGCTGGTCATCAAGTCGAGCATAGTTTTGGGGGTCCTGCTCCTTGCGGCAGCCTATCTGGTATGGGTGGAGCGCAAGCTGCTGGCGCGCATGCAGGTTCGTTACGGACCCAACCGCGCCGGGAAATTCGGATTGTTGCAGCCCCTGGCGGACGGCATCAAGATGATCACCAAAGAGGACATCGTGCCGGTGGCCGCGGACCGCGTCATCTTCTTGCTGGCCCCGGCGGTGGTGGCGGCCACGGCGATGCTGATGTTTGCCGTGGTGCCCTTCGGCCCCAGCCTGACCTTGGGGGGCCGGGAAATTCCCATGGTGATCAGCGATCTCAACGTGGGGCTGCTCTATGTGTTTGCCTTGTCATCCCTGGGGGTTTACGGGGTGGCGCTGGGGGGCTGGGCCTCCAACTCCAAATTCGCCCTGCTGGGGGGAATCCGCGGCGCGGCCCAGATGATCAGTTATGAACTGGCCCTGGGACTCTCCCTGGTGCCCATTGTGATGCTGGCGCGTTCGTTTAGCCTGGTGCAGATTGTGGAGGCCCAGGCCGATTACCCCTTTATCCTGGTGCAGCCCGTGGGCTTTGCGATCTTTGTGTTAAGCGCCATGGCGGAGAGCAAGCGGATTCCCTTTGACCTGCCCGAGGCGGAAAATGAACTGGGCGCCGGCTACCACACTGAATACAGCGGCATGCGCTTCGGGCTCTTTTTTTTGGGCGAGTATGTGCACATGCAGGTGCTGGGCGCGCTTACGGCGATCTTCTTTCTGGGGGGTTGGCGGGGCCCGCTGCTGCCGCCCCTGGTGTGGCTGCTGGTTAAAATTTTTATAGTTACCCTGATCATGATCTGGATCCGGGGGACCTTGCCCCGGCTGCGCTACGATCAGTTGATGGCCCTGGGCTGGAAAGTGCTGATTCCCGGGGCTCTGATCAATATCGTGGTGACCGGGTTCATCCTTTTGGTAGTCTAAAATGAATTCAGAAAATAAGACAGCTGAGATTTCCGAACAGGAGGTGCAGGCGAGTCCGGCCGGGGAAGTGCTGGAGGCCCTCAAAGCTCTGGGCCAGGGGTTCGCCACCACCTTCAAACACCTGTTTCGCAAGCCCATCACCGAGCAGTACCCCGAAGAGCGGCGCGTGCTGCCGGAACGCTCCCGGGCGCGCATTGTGCTGACCCGGGATCCCGACGGCCGGGAGCGCTGCGTGGCCTGTTATCTCTGCTCGGCGGTCTGTCCGGTGAGCTGCATCTCCATGCAGTCCGCGGAACAGGCCGACGGCCGCCGCCATGCGGCCTGGTTCCGGATCAATTTCGGCCGCTGCATCTACTGCGGGCTCTGCGAAGAGGCCTGCCCCACGGCCGCCATCCAGTTGACCCCCGACTTTGAAAATTGCCGCCGGGACATTCTCAGTCTGGTGTTTGAAAAAGAGGATCTGCTGGTGGACCACTGCGGCAAGAACCCGGATTACAATTTCTATCAGCATGCCGGCGTGGCCACGTCCCAGGCCGCCAAGGGCGAGCACCTCCAGGAAGCGCCGCCGGTGAATGTGAAGAGCAATCTGCCATGACCCTTTACGGTGCCATATTCTATCTGCTGGCGGCCCTGATTGTACTCTCCACGGCCCTGGCCGTGACTCGGCGCGACCTGGTCCACGCCATTCTCTATTTGGTGGTCTCCTTTTTCGGCAGCGCCCTGTTGTTTTACCTGCTGGGGGCGCCCCTGCTGGCGGCCTTGGAGGTGATCATCTACGCCGGCGCGATCATGATTCTGTTTCTCTTTATCATCATGATGCTGCCCAGCGACGACCCCCGCACCCGGCCCTTCACCTGGGGACAACTGCTGCCGGCCGCCGCCCTGGCCGGGGTCTATCTGATTGCCGGCGTGCTGGTTCTGGGGGCAGCCAACTCCGATCCGGCCGCCGCCGAAAATCTACCCCTGGCCGTGGCGGAACCGCTGAATTTCGGTATCTATCTCTTTCAGGGGCATTGGCTGGCCATTGAAATCGCCTCCCTACTGCTGTTGATCGCCCTGTTGGGGGCGCTCTGCCTGGCACGAGAGCCCCACTCGACCCTCAACGGCGATTCGGAGGCGCAATCATGATCGTGCCCTTCAGCCATGTCATGGCCTTGTCGGGAATCTTGTTTCTGCTGGGGATGCTGGCCAGCCTGGCCAGCCGCAACCTGATCATGATGTTGCTGGGCATCGAAATCATGCTCAACGCCTCGGCCGTGGCCTTTGTGGGCGCTGCGCTGCGCTGGCACACCCTGGAGAGCCACGCCATGGTGATTTTCATCATTACAGTGGCCGCCGCGGAGGTTTCCGTGGGGCTGGCCATGATCATCGCCAGCCATCGCCGAACCGGCTCCTTGGATCCGGAAAGCTTGCAATAAGAGATGCGCCCATGACCGACTTCCACCTGTTGGCGGCCCTGTTGGCCGCGTTGGCGCCCCTGGGGGCCTTTGGCCTGATCATGGTGCTGTTGCGCGCCCGACCCCGGATCGCCGCGGGCGTGGCCATCGGCGCGGTGGCGCTCTCTTTTGGCGCGGCCCTGGTGCTGCTGGTCTCTCTGCGTCAGCTCACCGTACCCCTGGTGTACACGCTGCGCTGGGCCGCTGCCGGTAGCCTGGTGATTCCGGTGGGGGTGCTGCTGGACCCCCTGAGCCTGCTGATGCTCGCCATCGTCAGCGGCATCGCCCTGGCCGTGCAGGTCTACTCCCTGGGCTACATGGCCGGAGATCCCGGTTTTGCCCGCTACTACGGGTTCATGTCGCTGTTTGCCTGGGCCATGATCAGCCTGAGCATTTCGGCAGGGATGCTCCAGCTCTATATCTTCTGGGAACTGGTGGGGCTTTCATCCTATCTGCTGATCGGCTTCTGGCACGAGAAATTCAGCGCCAGCCAGGCCGGCAAAAAGGCTTTTGTGATGACTCGCCTGGGGGATGTGGCTTTTTTGCTGGGCTTGCTGCTGCTGCTGGTTCACGTGGGGGATCTGTCGATCTTGAGGCTGAACCAGCCCAGCCTGAACCTGCAGATGCCGCCGGGGGTGCTGACCCTGGCGCTGCTGCTCATTTTCGGGGGCATCATGGGCAAAAGCGCTCAGTTTCCCCTGTTGACCTGGCTGCCCGACGCCATGGAGGGCCCCACGCCGGTGAGCGCCCTGCTGCACTCGGCCACCATGGTGGCGGCCGGAGTCTTTCTCTTTGCGCGCCTCTTTCCGCTCTTCAGCCTTTCGGCCACGGCCCTGGGCGTTTTTATGGCTATCGGCACGTTGAGCATGCTCTCAGCAGCCTCCATGGCCCTGGTCAGCCGGGACATCAAGCAGGTGTGGGCCTACTCCACCATCAGCCAGCTGGGCTTCATGATCATGGGGCTGGCCGCCGGGGGCTATGGGGCGGGAGTGTTTCATCTCACCACCCACGCGGCCTTCAAGGCGCTGCTCTTTCTGAGTTCCGGAGTCTTTATCCACGCCCTGCACAGCAACGATATGGTGGAGATCGGCCGGGCCGGGGGGCGCCGCCTGAAAGCGCCCATGATTTGCATGACTCTGGCCGCGGCATCGTTGGCGGGGCTGCCCCCCCTGGCCGGATTTTTCAGCAAGGAGAGCATTTTGGCGGTACTGGCCCAGCAGGCCAATCCCCTCTGGCTGGGGGCCGGGCTGCTGGGGGCCTTTCTCACGGCCTACTATGCCTTCCGGCTGATCTTTACCCTGTTGCGGCCCGCCCCCCAGGCGGGAATTCCCGCGGAGGGTAATCCCCCTCCGGCAGCCGAGGTCCGTTCAACACTTGAGAAAAGCCACTACCGGGCCATGGCCTGGCCCCTGATTTTCCTGGCTCTGCTGACCCTGACCCTGGGGTTCGCTCAGAGCGCCTTGGAACACTATCTGAGCCCTGCAGAGGCAATCCGCCACGGGGCCGGACCCCATGACCAGGGCCTGCTTTTCACCGCCTTAGGCTGCGCCCTGGGCGGCGTGCTGCTGGCCTGGCTGGAGTTCGGCCGTACCCGGGCGCCGCGCATCGGATTTGTGGAACGCATCCCCGCTTTGGCCAATTTTCTGGCTGAGCGCTGGTACCTGGACCACCTCTACCGTTGGCTGCTGGAACGGGGCGTATACCGCGGGATTGCCCGGTTTTGCGCCAATAACGACCAGTTGGTGATTGACGGGCTGGTGGATGGACTGGGCAAAGGAACCGTTGCCGGCGGCGGGTGGCTCTCCAAACTGCATGTGAGCATGATCCAGTACCGGCTGGCGGTGCTCTTTGCGGTGATGATCGCCCTGGCACTCTATTTTTTCTTTTAGTGAAAGGAACCGGTGCAGATGCCGGTTGAATACGCCAACTTTCCCTATCTCTCCACACTTCTGCTGCTCTGCCTGGGCGGTCTGGGCACCATTTTGCTGCTGCCCGGAACCCAGATCAAGGCCATCAAGACCGTCAGCGCCCTTTTTTCCGGCTTGACCCTGGCC
This sequence comes from uncultured delta proteobacterium, assembly GCA_963713755.1. GTDB lineage: Bacteria > Desulfobacterota > Desulfobacteria > Desulfobacterales > CAVQMW01 > CAVQMW01. The sequence goes on from CAVQMW010000003.1 coordinate 317,243, forward strand.
GTCAGCCTGCTGCTCTATCTGAGTTATGACCAGGCCGTGGGGGGGCTGCAGTTCGTGGAGCGGGTCTCCTGGGTGCCGGCCCTGGGTATCGATTATTTCAATGCCGCCGACGGATTCACTCTGCCCATGCTGCTCTTGACGGGGATTGTCTTTTTCACCGGGGTGCTGACCATGTGGGAGCTGGAACACCGCGTCAAGGAGTTCTTTGCCCTGCTGTTTCTGCTGGTGAGCGGGGTGTTCGGGCTCTTTATGAGTTTCGATCTCTTCTTTATTTTCGTCTGGTACGATGTCTCCCTGTTCCCCATGTACCTGCTGATCGCCATCTGGGGCACCACCCGCAAAGAGTACGGGGCCATGAAGCTGACCCTCTACCTGCTGGCGGGCAGCGCCCTGATTCTGCCGGCCCTGATCTATCTGGTGGTGCAGTCCGGGCTGATGACCTTCGACCTGACGGCCCTCATGGCCCAGGATCTGTTTACCCCGGGCCAGCAGCGCTTCGCCTTCCTGCTCTTCTACATTGGCTTTGGCATCCTGGCCGGGGTGTGGCCCTTTCACACCTGGTCGCCAGTGGGCCATGTGGCTGCGCCCACGGCGGTGAGTATGATCCACGCCGGGGTGCTGATGAAGATCGGCGCCTTCGGTGTGTTGCGGGTGGGAATCTACCTCTGTCCGGCGGGGTGGCAGTACTGGGCGCCGCTTATGGCGTTGTTGGCCACCGTGGGAATTGTTTACGGGGCCCTGGCGGGACTGCGCCAGACCGATTTGAAATATGTGATCGGCTACTCCAGCGTCTCCCACATGGGCATCGTGGGGCTGGGGCTGGCCACGGTTTCTCTGGAGGGGTTGAACGGGGCCGTATTCCAGATGTTTGCCCACGGGGTGATGACGGCGCTCTTTTTCTCGTCCGTGGGCTACATTTACGACAAAACCCATACCAAGGAGATAGCCGAATTGGGGGGCTTGAGCCACACCATGCCCCGGGCCGCCGGGTACATGATCGTGGCCGCCCTGACCGGAATCGGTGTGCCCTGCCTGGCCAGTTTCTGGGGGGAACTGGTGGTGTTCATTGCCGCCTTCAAGACCTATCCTCTGTATGGTGCGGTGGCGGTCAGCGCTCTGGTGGTGACGGCCCTGTTCATTCTACGGGTGGTGCAGAAAACCTGTTACGGCCCGCCCAAAGCGGCCTTTGCCCACCTGCCGGATCTCACCCCGGGATTGGCCCTGCCGCGGGTGATTCTGGTTTCGGTGATTTTGATGTTTGGGTTTTTCCCGGCCTGGCTGTTCGACATGATCGAGACCGCGGCGCTTCCGGTGCTGGCGCGACTGCCCTGAATTGGCAGTGAAGAGGAAAAGGAAATAGCTTAAATATTATAAATGGCTAATACGGAAAGTTTAAGCATTGCTTTAATTATATTTGCCTGCCCTGAAACACACAGAACCTGAAAGCTGGAAATGGCCACAGACCCACACGACCAAAGAAATCAACCGGATCCGTGGATGTTTGTGTGGATTGGTTGCTGAAAAAAGAGGCGCCATGAATTGGCTGCTTTTTAGTCCTGAACTTCACTGCCTGCTCATGGCCGGGGTGTTTCTGGTGCTTTCCCTACTGGAAGCCAGCCCCCGGCGGGACTATTGGACGGCCGTGATTCTCTCCGCCGTGGTGCTGGGGTTCTGTCTCCTGGCCGTCACCGCCCGCGGGGACTTGTTTGCCGCCACCTACCGGGTGGATCTCTTTTCCCAAATCTACAAGCTGCTCCTGGGGGCCGGCCTCTTTCTGACCTTGTGCATCTCCTCCGAGCTCAAGGGGATTCCCCGCCGCTGGCACTCAGAATATTATCTGCTGCTGACGGTCTCTACCCTGGCCATGATGATGTTGGTGAGCGCGGTCCATCTGGTGACCGTGTTTGTCGCCCTGGAACTGTCCAGCTATTCGCTATATATTCTGGTGGCATTGAGCCGGGGACGCGGTTACGGCTTGGCCGAGGGGATCAAGTATTTTTTGGTGGGAGCCTGCGCCTCGGCCATCATGCTCTTTGGCATGGCCCTGCTTTACGGCGCGAGCGGGGAATTTTACCTGGCGGGGCTCATGGAAGCGCTGCCCGCCATGCTCTCCCGGCCGGAAGTGGTGATCGGTTTGTTCCTGACCCTGGCCGGTTTTTTCTTCAAACTGGCGCTGTTTCCCTTCCACTTCTGGGCACCCGGGGCATATGGGGCCGCCGCCAACCAGGTCGCCGCTTTCATCGCCACGGTCTCCAAGGTGGCGGCCGTGGCCCTGCTCACCCGCTTTGTCGCCCTGAGTGCCGGGCAGAGTCCCTACCTGGTTGAGATTCTAGCGGTATTGGCCATCGTTTCCATGACCGTGGGCAATCTGGCGGCGGTGGTCCAAACCGATCTCAAACGGCTGCTGGCCTACTCCAGCGTGGCCCACGCCGGCTATGTGCTGCTGGGGATACTAGCGGCCAGCGCCTGGGGCTATGCCGCGGTGCTCTTTTACGCCGTGGGGCTCTTGGTGATGAAGTTCACCTGTTTTTTTGTGCTGGTGAAAGCGGCGCCCGACGGCCGCAACCTACAGGTGGCCGAACTGGCGGGCCTGCATCAGCGGGCCCCCATTCTGGCCATGGCCCTGATGCTGGCGCTCTTCGGCCTGGCCGGAATCCCACCCACCATCGGGTTTACCGGCAAACTGCTGGTCTTTACCGCCGCCATACAGCAGGGCCACCTGATCCTGGTCATCATCGCCATGGTCAATGTGGTGATCTCCCTCTACTACTACTTGCGGGTGCTCAAAGCCGCCTATCTCAAGGAACCTGAGGACCCATTGCCGGCGCTCAATATTTCCCCGGCAGCCAACGTTTTGGCGTTGTTGCTCATGGGAATCATGATCGGCGTCGGCATTGCCCCCAACCTGTTCATTGAACTGACCCGCGAGGCGGTTCGGGGGTTGGGCTAAATTATCGATCTCAAATTTGGTGACCTATATCGGACCGCGATAGAAAGTTGATCGGAATCTATTTCGGGTTATGGGGTGTCCTGCCTGTGATTAGGTGGGTGTCAACCGTAGGGGCGGCTTTCGAAACGTCCGTCCCGGCGGCTCAGCCCCTCGACCACCCTTCTGTTTTGCCTTTCCAGTCATCTAAGACCGTCAATTCAACTGCAAACTAAGAATACATACGGCAGCGTCATCTTCTCTCTTTAAGGCACCCCGCGTCATCACCTCTTCATTGGGAATATCCGTCTGAGATACTGAAATCCGCAGGTCGCACGGCGCGTTAAGGCGTGGATACAAAGTATCCGCTGGATACCTCGGGGTGGATACATCTTATCCATCCGCCCCACGAAACCTTGCCCTTAAATCGAAAGGATATCTAAAGGTTCAAGGAAGGTTGCCGTAATTTTGATTTCCGAAAGATCACATGCAAAAGCGGCATACTGGTTGCTTAACCAACCGGTGCCACCAGGGCCGGTAAATCCATGGCGCGGATGGTATCTCGCCAATTGGAGTTGCAACCGGGATTCCACGGATTTATTATTCTTTTTCCTTAAAGCTATGAGACTCGTTGATCAAACGCACTTCCCATGGTGTCAAACAACCTAAACGTTAGTGTCGATTTGAAGGGATCTAAAGATTCTTACGCCTGCTCGAAACACATCAGCCCTCTCCGCTCTAATCGCAGCGGCCGGCATTCCCTGGATGAAGCCCTCCAAAACTCCATGGGATTCAATGCACCGGCGGTTGATGTTGCTGTTATTTCTCGGGCTGCTGCTCACTTTGGGCAGCTCCTGCGCCATGTTTGACCCTGTCTCGCCCCCAGACTTGCCGGTGACCGTACCGGAAACCTTCAGCCTCTACGATGGGGAAAGGCCCAAGAATTACCGGTGGTGGGAATCCTTTGGCCAGGAGGGTTTAAACCGGTTGGTGACGGCGGCCCTGGCGGATAATTTCGATATCCGCCAGGCCTGGGCGCGGTTGGATCAGGCCCGCGCCCTGGCGGTGCAGGCGGGTGCCGCCCGTTACCCCGATCTGACGGCCAGCGCAGGCGCTTCCCTGGGCCGCCGGGGAATCGCTGACGGCACCCGAAATCGCACGGCCACCGTTCGAGACTACTCCCTGGGACTGGTGAGTCAATACGAAATCGATCTTTGGAGCCGGATTCGCTCGGGACAGAACGCAGCCGTCACCCGGGTCGTTGCCAGCCGCGAGGATTTGAGTGCGGCCGCCATGAGCATCGCCGCGGAAATCGGGCTGCGCTGGGCCGACCTGCGGGCCCAGGGGCTGGAAAAAGCGCTGCTGTATGAACAGTTGGAGCTCAACGAGACCATTTTAGAGTTGGTGGAGCTGCGCTTTCGTAACGGGATGGTGTCGGCCCTGGATGTATTCCAGCAAAAACAGGTGATTGCCGATACCCAGGGTCAAATTCCCCTGGTGGCCAAACAGGAGCGGCTCTTGTCGAATCAGCTGGCCCTGCTCAGCGGGCGTGTGCCGGGTTCCGAATTGAATCTGGAAAGCGGGGAGTTGCCGGAGATCGCGGCCCCGCCGGCTGCCGGGCTGCCCGCCGAAGTCCTGGCGGCGCGCCCGGATGTGCGCGCCGCGGGACTGCGGCTCGCCGCCGCCGAGTGGCAGGTGGCCCAAGCCCGGGCCAACCGGTTGCCAGCCTTGCGTCTCACGGCCCAGAGCAGCTACGGCAGCGAGAGCATTGATCGCCTCTTTGACAACTGGCTGCTGAACCTGGCGGCCAACCTCAGCGCGCCCCTGTTGGACGGAGGATTTCGCAAAGCCGAGGTGGAGCTGCAGCAGGCCCGGGTCGAGGAACGCTTGAACGCCTATGGCCAGGTGGTCCTGACGGCCATGGGCGAGGTGGAGGACGCCCTGGCCGGCGAGGTTCAGCAGCGCCGCCATATGCGTTGGCTTCAGGAGGAAACCACGGCCGCCCGGCGGGCCCTGGAAGAGGCCACCTTTCGCTATCGCAACGGGCTCAACGATTATCTTCCGGTATTGACCCAGCTTTTGTCTGTCCAGCGGCTTGAGCGGGAGCAGATCCGCCAGGAGGCGGTTTTGCTCAAAACGCGCATCGACCTGTACCGTGCCCTGGGCGGGGATTGGGCCGATGACTTGACACCTCCTTTGTCTTAACCCGCACCTGTTTCAGGTTCGGCCATCACTTTTAAGGTTCCGAATCCCATGAGCGCACCATTCGAAACGACGAAAACAACCGCCAAACCTGCCCTGCGCATTCTCATCCAGATCGGGGTGATCGTAGGGGTTTTGGCCCTGGGCGGGTATGGCTATTCCTATTTGTCCAACAATAAGGACAAGCCGCGCCGCCAGCCGCCGGCCAAGCTGGCGCCCCTGGTCCAGATCCAAACCCTGGCCTCCACCACGCTGCCGGTGCAGGTCCAGGCCATGGGCACGGTGGTGCCTTCCCGGGAGCTGATTCTCAAAGCGCGGGTGGGGGGGCGGGTGACCCGCCTGCATTCCCACTTCACTCTGGGGGGGCTGCTCAAGGCCGCAGAGGAGGTGCTGCGTCTCGATGACGCGGATTACGCCCTCGCCGTCACCCGCGCGGAGAGCAATCTGGTGGAAGCGCGGCACGCTCTCAATCTGGAGATGGGCTATCAGCAAGTGGCCAAAAAAGAGTGGGAACTGCTCAACGGCCAGGGCACAGCCCAGGACAGCAGCCAGGAGCTGGCCCTGCGCAAGTCCCATCTGGCCAAGGCCGAGGCCATGGTGGCCGCGGCCCAGGCCGAGTTGGAGCGGGCGCGGCTCGATCTGCAGCGCACCCGCCTGAACGCGCCTTTTAACGCCATGGTCACGGAACGCCACATCGATGAAGGCTCCCACGTGGCACCCCAGGAATCCCTGGCGACCCTGGTGGGAACCGACACATACTGGGTGCAGGTCTCCTTGCCAGTGGATCGTCTGGTCTGGCTGCGGGTGCCCCGCAACGGCGAGGGCGAGGCGCCCCGGGCGGAGATCCGCCATGTCCAGGGCGGCAGCTACCAAGGGCGGGCCATTCGCCTGTTAGGGGATATTTCCCAGGAGGGTCGCATGGCCCGGGTGCTGGTGGAGGTTCCCGATCCGCTGGGACTCAAGAGCCAGGGCCAGGCGCCCACCCCGCTGTTGCTGGGGGAGTATGTGCGGGTCACCCTGTTTGGACCGGAGCTGGCCGATGTCTATGCCATTCCCCGGGACGCCCTGCGGGACAACCAATTCATTTGGCTGGCGCGGGAGGATGACAGCCTCGAGATCCGGACCGTGACGCCTCTCTGGCGGGACTCGGAACGGGTTTACTTGCGAGAAGGGTTGAGCCCCGGTGAACGGCTGATTGTATCCGATCTGGCCGGTCCGGTGGCGGAGATGCCGCTGCAGATCGAAGGCGAGGAGGGGTAAGCCCATGGAACCTGTTGACCCAGCCATCCCCCAGCGCCCCACTCCGGCCCGGGGAGCCTTGGCCTGGATGGCCCAACACCCGGTGACCGCCAATCTGCTGATGATCGTGCTGCTGGGGGGCGGACTGCTCTCGGCGACCCGCATCAAACAGGAGGTGTTCCCCAACTTCACCCTCGATTCGGTCTCCATCGCCATTGCCTACCCGGGGGCCAGCCCCGAAGAGGTGGAGCGGGGTATCGTAATGGCCGTGGAGGACGCGGTTCAGGGGCTGGAGGCGGTCAAAGAGGTAACCGCCACCGCCCGGGAAGGGTCCGCTTCGGTCATCGTGGAGATGATTGAGGGCGAGGATATCCAGAAACTATCCCAGGATATCCGCAATGCCGTGAATCGCATCACTTCCTTTCCGGATGAGGCCGAAGAGCCCACCATCAATATCAGCAGCCGCAAACGCTACGTGATCTCCCTGGCCCTCCACGGCAACCAGGCTGAACGTGTGCTGCGGGAGTATGCCGAATTTATCCGCGACCAGCTGTTGAGTCGTGAGGAGATCAGCCAGGCTGAACTGGTGCAGGTGCGGGACTACGAGATCAGTGTGGATATTCCCCAGGCGGTGCTGCGCACTTACGGGCTGACCCTTGCCGAAGTGGCCGCCCGCATCCGGCGCTCCTCGGTGGAGTTGCCCGGTGGGGCTATTAAAACCAGCGGTGGCGATGTGCTGGTGCGGGTCAGCGACCGCCGGGATTTCGGGCCCGAATTCGGCCGCATTCCCATTGTCACCGCCCCTGACGGCACCCAGGTGCTGCTGGAGGATATCGCTACCATCACCGACGGCTTCGAGGAGTCCGACCGCCTGGCGACCTACAACGGCGAACCGGCGGTGATGCTGGAGGTGTACCGCATCGGCGATCAGACGCCCATCGAAGTGGCCGCCGTGGTGCGCCAGATGGCCGCCCAGCTCAACCAGCAATTGCCCCAGGGCTTGACCATAACCCTGCACAGCGACCGTTCGCAGATCTACCGCCAGCGGCTCGATCTGATGTTGCGCAACGGAGCTTTGGGGCTCTGTCTGGTTTTTTTGCTGCTGGCGCTGTTTCTGGAGATCCGGCTCGCCTTTTGGGTCAGCCTGGGAATACCCATCTCCTTTATGGGCGCCATTTTGTTTTTGCCCAGCGTGGATGTGAGCATCAACATGATCTCCATGTTTGCCTTTATCATTACCCTGGGGATTGTTGTGGACGATGCCATCGTGGCCGGAGAGAACGTCTATCACCATCGGCAGCGGGGATTGCCCTGGCTCCAGGCCGCGGTGACCGGCGTGCGGGAGATCGCCATGCCGGTGACCTTCAGTGTCCTGACCAATATGATTACCTTTCTGCCCCTGCTCTTCATTCCTGGATTCATGGGCAAAATCTTCAAGCAGATTCCCATTGTGGTGATGGCGGTATTCGCCATCTCCCTGGTGGAGAGTCTGTTGATCCTGCCGGCCCACCTGGGTCACGGCAAGGAGCGTGCGCCGCGGGGTCCGCTGGCCTCGCTTTTTCGCGCCCAGCAGCGCTTCAGCAGGGGCTTTACCCGATTGGTGCACCAGGTCTATCGGCCGCTGCTCGACGCCTTTATCGGCATGCGCTATGCCACCCTGGCGGGCGGCGTGGCTATTTTTGCCATAGTGCTGGGCTATGTGCAGAGCGGGCGCATGGGCTTTGATCTCTTTCCCAAGATCGAAAGCGACTATGCCATGGTGACCGCCGAGTTACCCTTTGGCAGCGCCGTGGAACGCACCCTTGCGGTCAAGCGCAGGCTGGTGGATGCGGCCCATGTCGTGGAAGCGGAAAACGGCGGAAAGGATCTGGTGGAGGGGATTTACGCCCGCATCAACGGCAACGAGACCTCGGTGCAAATCTATTTGACGCCTCCGGGCCGACGGCCCCTATCCACGGCCGAGGTGACGCAATTGTGGCAGGAACAAGTGGGCAGTATCCCCGGGCTGGAATCGATCCGTTTTGAATCCGATGCCGGGGGACCGGGCCGGGGACGGGCCTTATCCATCGAGTTGAGCCACCGCGACATGCGGATTCTGGAAAATGCCAGCCAGGAGCTGGCCGAGGCCTTGAGCTACTTTCCCCAGGCCGCGGATATCAGCGACGGATTTGCTCCGGGCAAGCAGCAGATCGATTTTCAAGTCACCCCCGAGGCACGCAGCCTGGGCCTGCGGGCCGAGGACATCGCCCGCCAGGTGCGCCATGCCTACTACGGCGCCACCGCCCTTCGCCAGCAGCGGGGCCGCAACGAAGTGAGCGTGGTGGTTCGCTTGCCCCGGGCCGAACGCGAATCGGAATTCAATCTGGACGAGATGATTCTGCGGGCCCCGGACGGAACCGAGATTCCCTTGGCCGCGGCGGTCACCCGCCAGCGGGGCCGGGCCTATACCGACATTTTCCGCCGCAACGGCCGTCGAGTGGTGACGGTGGAGGCCGATGTGCGGCCCCGCAGCCAGGCCGGCGGCATCAAGGGCGAACTCACGGAAACCATCATGCCCGATTTAATGACCCGCTATCCGGGTCTCAGCTGGTCGTTTGTGGGGCGTCAGGCGGATATGCAGGAGAGCCTGAGCAGCTTGAAATGGGGAATGGGTCTGGCGCTGCTGGCCATTTTTACCATGCTGGCCGTGCCCTTTAACAGCTATGCCCAGCCCATCATCATCATGGCCGCAATTCCCTTTGGCATTGTGGGGGCGGTGTTGGGCCATCTGATCATGGGTTACGGATTGAGCCTGATGAGTTTGTTTGGGGTGGTGGCCCTCTCCGGCGTGGTGGTCAATGACTCCCTGGTGCTCATCGACCTGGCCAACCGCAATCGGCGGGCGGGCATGGGCGCTTTCGAGGCGGTGGGGCGGGCCGGGGTTCAGCGCTTTCGGCCCATCCTGCTCACCACCCTGACCACCTTTGGCGGGTTGGCGCCCATGATTTTCGAAACTTCGCGCCAGGCGCGCTTTTTGATTCCCATGGCCATCTCCCTGGGGTACGGGATTCTCTTTGCCACCATCATCATCCTGGTGCTGGTGCCCTCATTCTATCTCGTTCTGGATGATCTGCAGGGCCTGCTGGGCATGGGGGAGTTTCACCGCCAGCCGGCGGCGAGTGATTCCTGGACGGCCCCAGAACACAAGGGGGAAACCGCGCCCTAAAATTTGGCCATCTCCAATGACGGAACCTCATCCATATCCGTGTCTTTAAATGCCAGTACCTCGGGTTCCGGCGCCGGTTGCTTTGGGGCCGGCGCTTTCAGGGCCGCTGGGTCCTTGTTTTCTTTCTTCGTGGGGCGGAAGGTGTTCCCGTTGCGGGTCCCGCCGATGATGCCGCTCAACCCCTCCACATAGCCGCGCATCTCTTCGGATTGCTCCAGAAGGCTCTTGGCCGCCAGGGCCGACTCCTCGGCAGTGGTAGCGGTGCGGTGAGTTTCGGTGTCAAGGGAATCGGAGGTGATGCGTAGTTGGGTGATGCTCTGGGCGTTGTTGCGGCTGGCATCGGTAATGCGGCTGTTTTTTTCGCCGATCAGATTGGCGGATTTGATAATTCCCTCAAAATCACTGTTGATCTGCTTGATGGCCTGGGTGGAATGGCTTACCCGGCTGACCGTCCCGTCCAGCAGTTCTTGGGTGTTGCGGGCGGCATCCGTGGCCCGGATGGCCAGGTTGCGCACCTCATCGGCCACAACGGCGAAACCGGCACCGGCCTCACCGGCCCGGGCGGCCTCCACCGCGGCGTTGAGGGCCAGCAGGTTGGTCTGAAACGCGATTTCATCGATGGTCTTGATGATCTGGCTGATCTTGTCGGAATCGGCTTCAATTTTTGACATTTGGGAGGTGAGTTCGATGAGAGAATTGAGGGACTCCCCGGACTTGTCGATGTTTTGCTGCATCAGTTTTTCCGAATCCGCGGTGAGTTCGGAGGTCTCTTTGCTCATGGCTTCCATTTGGTGCAGGGTGGCGGTGGTTTCTTGGATGGCCGCGGATTGATCGCCGGCGCTACGGGCCAAGAGACCGCTGAATTCGGCTACCTGATCGGCTGCGCCGGTGACCGCCTGGGCGCTGTGGTCAAGGCTTTTCGTGATCCCGTGGATTTTTCTAGATATCCGAGAAATCAGGACGTAGAGCACCAAAATGATGACGACAATGATGCCTCCGCCCGCGGCCGCCACCACTTGGATGGTCCGGGTTTTCACCATGCCCACCACGGCGGTCAGCATCCCGTTGAGTTCTTCGCTTGATTGACGGTTCTGGCTGCTCACCGCGGCCAGTTCGCCGCGGATGTTATCGGTCACCTTTTGAGACTCTTCATCCAGGAGGGTTTCGATTTGCTGGCTGTTCATTTCGGTCAAGGCCGTGAAGCGGTCGGAAAGCGCATTCATCTTTTCCACGGTACCCTGTCGATTGATGCAGAGCAGCACCTTGCCCAACACTTTTCCATCCAATTCGATGGGCTGCGTAACGGTCAAACGCAGGGAATCTTTACTTGCGGCGTCAATGACCTTGTCGATTTTTTTCTGCCCCTTCCCGGATTCCAGATAGCTTTTGATGATGGGATCATTACGGTTTACATAGCGGGTGTAGGGTTGACCATCGGGTTTGAGGTAGAGGGCAAAGACCACCTCGGGATTTTCAGCCGCTGATTTGGTGTAGGCGATGAGGTCGATAAAGTTGTTGGCCAGAATCGCCGGGGGAGCCACCCGCGCCAGGAGCTGGGCCATGGAGAGCGCCGAGGCGTGTAGGTTTTTTTCCATATCAGCTTGAATTTGCTGGGTTTCATCCCAAAGAGCCTGACGTGTGGATTGGGTCAGGGCTTCACTGGCGGCGATGGAAAGATCGTAGAGACTGGAGTCCACCTCGCCTTCGAGGTTTGCAAACTGTTTCATACTTTGGGCATTGGTGCTGTTCAGCGAGGTGAGAATCGACCCGCTGAGGCTGCCCAGCTGGTGCTGCAGGATGCCCACCAGGGCCGAGGAAAGCGCCGCAATGGAGATGGCCAGCGCCAAGGCGGTGGGAATCAAAAGCCGATATTTTAGACTGAGTGTTTTTTTCGGTCCCATGGACATAACTCCGCTGCAACGGGGGTTTGATTTTCTGAACAGTGGATAACGATTGCCGGCGCCCCCTTGGGCATTGCGGCCAATGGGGGGCGAGCCAAACCGGTTTACAGGGCGTAGGCTCCGACTTTTAGGGCTTTTTGCAGTTCTTCCACGGGGGTGTAATCCAGGGCTTCCACCCAGCCGACCACTTTGGCGGCCTTGGCGGCAGGATCTTCCTGAACCATTTGGGTGAGAGCCGCGACCACTTGCCGGGCTATCTCATCCGGGGTGGCCTGGGTTTTGGCCAGGGGCCATTCGGGATACAAGGCGGAGCTGCACACAAAGGGAAATTCGGTGTGAGTCTTGGGATTGATGATGGTAAATTCATCCAACTCGATGGTGCCTTCGGCGGCCATGCGCTCCAGGGTGTCGGTGCGGACCGTGCCGGCATCGACGGCCCCGTTTTGAATCGCCAGAACCACGTTGTCGTGTTTGCCGCCGAACTCCAGCTTGCTGCAATCCTTCAGGGGATCCAGGCCGGCATCCAGCATCTCCTTGTAGGCCATTTGCCAGCCGCCAAAGGAGGATTGCTTGACGGCCATGAAGGAGCGGCCCTTAAGGTCGGCGATGCCGGCAATATCTTCATTGTCAGCGGAGGTGAGGATCACGCCGCCAAAGGACTTGAGGGGTTGCCCCTGGCGGGAATTGATCATGGTGGCGATGGCCTGAGCGCCGAATTTGACCTGGGCCGTGACATACATGGAAGAATTCACCAGAAAGAAATCCACCTCGTTTTTCTCAATGGCGGGGTTGACCTGATCAAAATCGAGGGGAACGATCTCAAAGGTGTTACCTTCGACCTTCTGGCTGAGATATTTCCCTGTGGATTCCCATTTCTGCAGCGCCTTTACCGGGCCCCGTTTTGCCAGGACGCCAATTTTAAAGTTTTCCGCCATGCAGGGGGTCGAAAGGGCCAACATTAGTCCCGCGAATAACAAACAAAATTTTTTTCCCATGGTTGCGCTCCAGTTGATTAATGATTGTAAAATATATCCGACTGCCTATGGTATCGGTCAACGAGTCGATAACTTGAGACGATGCGCAATTTTTTTGCATGCCTGCGACCGATTGGAGCTCGATTCGGAATGTGGCCAATGCCTCCCGGATTGAACTGAACCCGGCGCGGGGACAAAGCTACTGAAAATCATACCCGAATATGTTAAACAGGGCTGGAAGGATGGAGGGCGTCTATACGCACGGCGGCTCGGGTGAAAAAGCGCATACAACCCGGACCACGGGCCGCGGATTCAAATAACGTAAAAAATCGGTAATCAATTATGGAAAAACGAATCCTGCTGGTCGATGATGATAAAATTATTTTACAGCTCTACGGGGATTTTCTGGATCACCAGGATTGCCGCTATGACGCAGCCGATAGTGTGGCCGCGGCCATCAACCTGTTAGAGCGCCATTCCTATGGCATTGTTCTGACCGATAAAAACATGCCCGATTCGGCGGGCGGCAATATGGGCGGCATGGAAGTGCTGCGCTATGTGCGGGAAAAATTTCCCTCTAGCGAGGTGATCATGATCACCGGCTACGCGGACGTACACAGTGCGGTGGAGGCCATGAAGCTGGGGGCTTTCGATTATTTGGTCAAGCCGGTCGCCCTAGCGGAGCTTAAAGAGAAGTTGGACCGGATCTGGGAGTATCGCAAGTTTTTGAGCGCATCCGATACCTTCCAGACCTATCGTACCTTGCTGCGGCAGGTGCTGCACCATCTGATCAATGAAAAGCAGCTGGAGGGAGATCAGTTAGAGGAGATCCTCAAGACCTTGGGCGCACGCATCGACCATCTTTTCGGTTTGCAGCGCGAGTATGAGGCGATCATCGATAAGCAGACCGAAAACCTGGGCACCATTGAAACCCAGCTGGAGGCCCTGATTGCAACCTTGCCTGAGGATTCACCCTACCACGAGTGGCTGGCGAAGATTCTGAATCAATCTCGGAAGGGGATTTAACCGGCATGGTGACCCTCGCGTCCCATCAGCGGCCCCTGGTTGTGATTACCGGCGGGGGGGGGTTTATCGGTTCCAATATTGCCGCACGCCTATCGCCCTTGGGCGATGTTGTCGTGTGCGACCGGTTCGGCAGCGATGATCGCTGGCGGAATATTGCCAAGCATGGAATCGCCGACATTCTGGCACCGGAACAGCTCTTTGAGTTTCTCAAGGCCCATGCCCAGGAGGTGGAGGTCGTGATCCACATGGGCGCCGTCTCCGCCACTACTGAACAAAACGTCGATTATATCCTACAAAACAATTTTGCCCTTTCCCGGGACCTGTGGCGCTGGTGCAGCCAGGCCCGCTGCAGGTTCATCTATGCCTCCTCTGCCGCCACCTATGGCAACGGGGCCTTCGGATTTCAGGACGATGAAGATCCCCGCGCCCTGGCTCGCCTGAGGCCACTCAACGCCTATGGTTGGAGCAAACACCTATTCGACCGGCACGTGATGCGCGTATTGCATGGGAGCGGCCCCCATCCCCGGCAATGGGCCGGCCTGAAGTTTTTCAATGTTTACGGTCCCAACGAATACCACAAGGGATCCATGAAGAGCGTGGCCGCCCATATCTATCCCCAGGCTGCCGCCGGTCGGGCCGTGCAACTGTTTCGCTCCCATCATCCGGATTTCCCTGATGGCGGCCAACTGCGGGATTTCATCTACGTGGACGACTGCGTGGCGGTGGTGGTCTGGCTGCTGCAGAACCCCTCAGTCAACGGATTGTTCAATGTGGGCACCGGCCGGGCGCGCACATTTGCCGATCTGGCTCGGGCGGTGTTTGCCGCGCTGGATCGTGACCCCCAGATCGCTTATCTGGATACGCCCGAGGAAATCAGAGACAAGTATCAATATTATACCCAGGCGAACACGGCCAAGCTGCGCCGCGCTGGGTTTCGGGAAAAATTCACGGTCCTCGAGGAAGGTATCAGCGACTATGTCCGCAACTACCTCTCGGTCCCGGACCCCTACCGATAGCGGCTGGCGGATCGTGGGAGATGGCTATATAAAAAGATGTCACGCTCCCTATCTCATTCGCCGCGGCTTGACACGAAGGCATGATGCGGTAGGTTAGGGGATCTGAATTCAAACTGGCGAAGCTATCGCCCTTACAATCTCGGCCGCTGCCATCCGTTGGAAGGAAATTTATGTTACCCATCCTTTTTTCCACCCTGAAAACAGGTTTGCGGGTTGGGATCATCCTGGTGCTGATCCTGATGCCGGCCTGTTCCAGCGTTGGCTCCACCGAAAACCTGCCCTTTATTCCCGGAGAGAAACTGACCTTCCAGCTGCGCTGGGAAAATATCCCCGCCGGCCATGCGGTTTTCGAAGTGCGGCCCGTTAAAGAGCATAACGGCGAGCAGGTCCATCACTTTGTGCTCACCGCTTCCACCAACTCCACCATCGATGTGTTTTACAAGGTCCGCGATCGATTCGAGTCCTATACCGATCTGGAGATGCGCAATTCCCTGATGTTCAAGAAAAAGCAGCGGGAAGGATCCTATAAGAAAGATGCCCTGGCGGAGTTTGATTGGACCAACAGCCAGGTCAATTACACCCTGCGGGGCGAGCAGAAAGCGCCCCTGGTGGGGATTCCTCCAGGCGCCTTCGACCCTCTGTCGGCCTTCTACTTTATCCGCATGATGGAATTGAAAACCGGTTCAAGCATGGAACGGCCCATTACCGACGGCAGCAAAAAGTTTATGGGCCGCATCAAAGTGGTAGGCCGTGAGATGCTCACTCTTGAGAGCGGCACCTATGACACCTTCGTGGTCGAACCGGAAACCACCCACATCGGCGGTGTCTTCCAAAAGAGCAAGGATCCCAAGCTGCGCTTCTGGATCACCGCCGACGAGCGCCGCATTCCCGTGCGGATCAAGAGCAAAGTGGTGGTGGGCCATTTCATTGTCGACCTCGTCGCCGTGGAAGGCATCTAACCCTCACTCCTCCGCTATAAAAACCACAGACAGAATCAGCTCTTTTCGGTAGGTTCGCCGGCGGGCAGTGCAAAGCGGAACTCCGCACCCTTGCCTTGGCCGTCGCTTTCCACCCAGATCGTTCCGCCGTGCGCTTCTACGGCGAGTTTGCAGAAAGCCAGCCCCAATCCGTGGCGATTGAGGTTGGAGAGGTTTTTTCCATTTTTTCCCCGCTGAAATTTGTTGAATATCTCCCCTTGCTCTTCAGGGGCAACGCCCTCTCCGGTATCGCGAATGCTGATCACAATCTGTTGGGCTGCCTGGCAATAGGTGACATGGATGAATAGCTCACCGCCGGGAGGAGTATGGTGCAGGGCATTGCGGACAATATTCGCCACCACGCGCTGAATCAAATGGTGATCCATGGGCACGAGGGGCAGCAGGGAAGATGTCTCGAGGTTGAGCTGAACGTCGTTTTGGTCAATTAGCGTTTTCAAAGGTTCCAGTGTGCGTTTAATGAAACAGGCAATATTGGTGGCCTGCTTGCGCATAGGAATTTGGCCATCTTCTAAACGGTGGATATCCAGCAGGCCGCGAATCAGGTACTCCAGATGAGTGCAATTGCGTAGACAGGTTTTCAGTTTGGACCGGCCATCGTCCGAGAGGGTCGCTTCGCATAGGGTCAGCAGTTCCATGGTCGACGATATGGCGGTCAGGGGGTTGTTCAGATCATGGATGATCATGTGGATCAGTCCCTCTTTGGTGCGCTCGAGATCCTGCATCTGCTGATTTTGTTCCTCGATTTCACGATATTTCAGCGCCAGTCGATCATGGTAGGATTTGATTCTGAGCAACGATTTTACCCGAATGCGCAGTTCATCAGGGCTCACCGGTTTGTTCAGGAAATCATCGGCGCCGGCCTCGACCGCGGAGGTGCGGGCGTCCCTGTCCCGCAAGGCCGTCACCATCACCACCGGGATAGCCCGGGTCGCCTCATCCTGTTTGAGCCGCCGGCACACCTCGATGCCGTCGATCCCCGGCATCATGATATCCAGTAAAATGAGATCCGGGGCGGATTTGACGATGGCGTGCAGGGCTTCCCGGCCGTTGCGGCAGGAGGAGATTTGATAATTTTCCCCAACCAGCAGTGCGCTTAAGAGCTTGATGTTGCGGGATTCGTCATCAACGATCAACACCCGCGGCCTGGGATTAGGAACGGTTGCCGGAACAAAGGCGCCGGGGATGGGTAGATGGTCTTCTACGGCTGGAGAATCATTGAGATGTGGGACTTCAGCTAGGTTGAGCATGGGATATTCCTTTATAAACAATTCCAGTTTTGTCCCGATTTTATGTTCATGGAATTCGCCAGTATCATCGGTTTCGATTGCCCATCGATTCGCGAAAGGGGTTTCTCGGGTGCGGAGAATTCGAATCAATTAAAGATGGTTCCTGCAATAGTGATGCCAAGGTTTCATTTCTTTATAACCAATTGTAATTATGAATAAAATATAAATTTTTTAGGCCGCTTGGAGAAAAGGCGTGCCACGCATGGCACTTTGTTAGTTGGTAGTTAATGATAACCTACTGATTTAAAACAACTTATGGGGAAAGTGTCAGTTTCGGCACGATAGTGGCCAGTGACCGGGCATGATTTGTTTCAGGGATTGCGGCCCGCTGGAGAAGATGGGGCATTGACTCGCGAGGGGAGTGACAGCCGGGGAGGGGCTATGCCGTGCCTGAAATGGGTGTCGTATCCGGCGGTGAGGCGCGCGATGAGAGGATAGTGAATAGAATTGCGCTGGGCGTGAAAATATAACTTTTTTTGCGGGGTTGGCCCAGATGTGGAAGATCAGATGGGGATCACGAAATGAAAGGTGCTACCATGGCTGTCACCGTCACTTTCGGCCCATATCCGACCGCCGTGGAGCTCGATAAAATTCTTGGCCAGGGCCAATCCTAGTCCCGTGCCTTCAAACTGCCGATTGATGGCGCTTTCCACCTGATCGAAACGATTGAAGACATGGCTGAGATGTTCGGGCGCAATGCCAATGCCGCTGTCCTTCACCGAGACCTCCAGGCAATTCTGTTTTTTGCCCTGGGGGATTTGCGGATTGGGCGTGTTCAAGGCTACGATATAGTGCCGACAGGGGTCGTCTTTGCGTTTCGCGCTGCGGATGTAGCACACCGACTGGCGGGCGCCTAAGGTAATCCGGCCTTGATCCGGTGTGAATTTAACGGCATTGCCCAGCAGGTTGTAGAGCACCTGTTTGAGCAGACGCTCGTCGGCGATGATCCGGTCCGGAAGGTCGGATGCTTCCAGGGAAAGCTGGATGTTGTGTTTGAGGGCCTTCTCCTTGACCATGAAGAGGCTGTTCTCCAACAGTTTCTGGATGTCCACCCGGTCCGGTTCGAACTTGACTTTGCCGGCTTCGATTTTAGACAGATCCAGAATATCGTTGATCAGGGAGAGCAGATGTTTGCTGCTTCCGCGAACGTCCCCCAGATATTCGGCCTGAATTTCATTGAGCTTGCCAAATTGCTGGGTCAGCACCAATTCGGTGAACCCGATGATGTGATTGAGGGGGGTGCGCAGTTCGTGGCTCATGTTGGCCAGGAAGTCATCTTTGGCGCGGTTGGCGGTTTTCAAGGTTTGTAGGGTGTCCCGGCGTTCAATGGCCGCCGCCAGATTGCCGGCCACGGTGCGCATAGCGCCCTGGATGGTTTTCAAGGACTCTTTTACCGCAATTCCCGAGGGTAGTGCATACCCCAGATAGCCCCACACCTGATCTCCCACCCAGAGCTTAATCTGTTCGCCGGCACCCAATTGGACGCGATCGGATGGCGTGGCAAACTCATCGGATTCATTGCAATTCCAATCAAACAGCACCACTTCCGTGGAAGGATTCTCCGGATCCAGCCCCCGGGTCAGGTAGATCCGGTTTACCCCGGTGGCCTGTCCCAGCTGGGTTAAAATTTCGGACATGCCGGCTTTCCAGTCATGCTCCTGGAGAAGCTTTTCCGCGGCAAAACTGACCGCGGTGAGTACGGCATCCCGGCGCAGCAGGGCATCTTCGGCCTTGCACCGTTCGCCGATTTCATGATTGAGCTTCGTGTTGGAGGATAGCAGGTCGGCATTGGTTTGGGTCAGTAGGTCGATATTATCTTTGACCGTGGTCTGCATGGCGGCAAAACGTTGGGCCAGATACCCGATTTCGTCTCGTGATTTGACTGGAATTTTGGAGTCGTAGTCGCCCTTGGATAAGGCCTCCACGCTGCGCACCAGCACGGCCACGGGGCGGGTAATCCGCCGGGATAGAAAAAGGGCCGCCAGGCAGCCGGCAAACAAGGCCAGACTGCCGATGGCCAGCAGGACTTTTTTGGTCGTTGTGACAGCCGCCTGCATGGTGTCCAGGGGAAAACCGATGCGAACGGTTCCCCAGCGCTCCGTATCCAGGAAGATGGGCACCGCAATTTCGCAATACGAGATCCCCAGGTATTCGTCGTAATGCACCCGGGTGGATTGATCTCCGGTCCCATGGGGATTCGGATTTGTCTTGAGAACCTTTTCCTTGAAATCGTCCTGCCCGCTATAGGCGGCCACTTCGCCATCGAAAAACAGCACCGTTGCGTACAGCAGATCGTTTTCATGAACCATGAAATCGACATTCTGTTCAATTTTGACGTAATTGTAGGTGGTGATGTAGCCGGTGTTGAGTGCCGCCAAATTACGTGCCACGGAGAGGCCGCGCTTTAAAAATTCATCCAGAATGGATTGCCGCATGTGCTGGTTGACCGTAAAGACCACGGTGACCAGAAAGAGGCACATGAGCAGGCTGATGGCCGCGATCAGTTTGGTGTAGAGGGGGAATGTGATGAGGGCGTGGCTGTCGCCCGAGGGCTCGCCGCGGGTGATTCTATCCAACCAGCCTTGAGGTTCAAGGGACATGGACGCGGTTGATTCCGGCTGGGGGGTAGGATCGGTTACACAATTTTCCATGGGTTACCCCGGTTGTCCATGACCTGAAATCGAATTTATAGGCAAACGAATTTCGCTGGATTGAATTGCATTTCCAAATCGGCAGGGGTGCTGCCCCTGCCGTTTTGGGTTTTGGATTGGTTATTGAGTTTTTTAGATTAGAGAACTATCGCTCGATTTCGATCTTGCGCAGGGGCAGATAGGTGGCGCCCAAATGGCTCATCTCAATGCCCTTGACCCAAGGCTGAAATACGTAGTTGTTACTGTTGTAATGCTGGGCCACCAGGGGGGCATCCTCCAGCACCAGGATTTCGATTTCGCGGTAGAGTTCGACCCGTTTTTCATAGTCCGTTTCACTGCGGGCTTGCTCCAGCAGGCGGTCGACTTCCGGGTTCTTGTAATTCATCCGGTTAGTGCGGCTGTTGGAATGGCACAGGGTGTAGAGAAAGTTGTCCGGATCGGGAAAATCGGCATACCAGGCCGCGTAGAACATGGCCGCCTGCTTGTCGTTTATTTTCTGGACAAACTCTTTCCAGTTGTCCGCCACCTTCAGGGTGACCTCGATGCCCACTTCACCCAGATACTGGCGGTAGGCCTCCAATTGGCTTTTGACCCGCTCGGTCTTGGAAACGGTCCACAATTCGATGGCCGGTATTCCTTGGCCGTTGGGAAATCCCGCTGCGGTCAAAAGCTGCCGGGCTTTGTCAGGATCGTAGGCGTAACCTTTAAAGTAAGGATCAAAACCAGCAATCCCCGGCGGCAAAACCCCCTTGGCCGGCACGCTGCGCCAGCGGGTGTTTTCGCGAACAATCTTTTCGCGGTCCACGGCGTAGTAAATGGCCTGGCGCACCCGCCGATCCTGAAAGGCCGGAAGGCTGGTGTTCATGCCCAGGTAAACCACATTGAGGCCCGGTTTGCTGATCAGCGTGGGCCCCCCGCCCTGGTTAAAGTCGGACTCATGACCGCCGGCCACCAGGGATTGATCCAACAGGCCCTTCTGAAAATCTTCATAGATCATGTCCCAATCCACATTCTGGTAGATTTTAAACTGGACCGTGTTGAGCCTGGGCGGCTCGCCGAAATAATCGCCATTGGCGCTGAGCAGGATCTCCTGGCCCTCATTCCATTCCTGGAACTTAAAGGGGCCGGTACCCACCGGGGCCTTGTCAAAATCGGCGCTCACCGCCTCTTGGGGCACCACTTTGGCATTGGCCATGGCCAAAATGGACAAGAAGGGTGCAAAGGGCTCTTCCAGGCGAATGATCAGGGTATGCTCGTCCTTTGCGGATAGCCCGGCCACCAGGTCGCTGTGGCCCTCGGCAAAGGTCTTGGCGCCTTCGATTTTCATGAACAGCGCGGCTACCGGGGACTCCAGTTTGGGGTCCAGAATGCGCTGAAAGGAGTAGACAAAGTCCTGGGCCGTGACCTCGCGGCCATTGTGGAACTTTACCCCCTTGCGCAGCTGGAAGGTATAGGTTTGATGATCCCGGGAGATCTTCCAGATCCGGGCGATGGCTGGCCGGACATTGATGTTCTGATCAAACTCCACCAGACCGTCGAAGAGATTGTTGGCCACGGTCATGGCGTAGATCCCGCTGAATTTGGCCGGATCCAGGGTAATGGGTTCACTGGCCAAAGGAACCCGGTAGGTGGCTTTAACTGGGGTGTTTGCCGCCAAGCCGGTTAGGGGTACTGCGAGACAGAGTGCAGCGGCCAGGATGAATGCGAGGCGGCTAAATCCGCGAATGGATTTCCCTGTCTTACGGAAAACGTTTATGGGTAACATTCGGATTCTCCTTTTTGGATTTTGGACCCGGGTCATTGTGTTGGCTCCTCAAACTAAGCTTGGATACGTTTTGCATCGGCAAGGTGCAGATTATCTTTAGCTTATTTTTACCGGCTAAGAATGTATCCTGGCGTTAGATGTTGAACCCATCGGATATGACCCTTTTCGCATTAATAGTCGCCGCCATCGTAGTAGGAGCCGCCGAAGTAGTAATCAATCATATTCAGAGCACCTTCAAGGTCGATCACGCCGTTTACGGCCGTGTAGTTTAGAACAAATTTTATGTCATTGGGAGTCAGATTGGCATTGTACTTTTTGGACAGAGAGTCGATCAGCACCACCGCCGCGGTGACGTGGGGGGCGGCCATGCTGGTGCCGTTGCACAAGGCATAGCTGTTGGCGCCCACCGTGGACATGATATCCACACCAGGGGCCAGCACATCCACTTCAGGGCCATCGTTGGAAAAAGAGGCTTGCGCTTCCCAGGTATCCATGGCGCCCACGGCAATCACTTCGGGATAGGCCGCCGGATACATCACCGGATAGTAATCTATGCTGGGATCATAGCCCTCGGTGTCGCCGGAACCACCGTCGCCGGAACCGCCGTCGCCACTGCTGGTGTCATTATCTTCCCAGTTGCTGTGGTTGCCGGCAGCGGACACCATGATAATCCCGTATTGATGAGCCATTGCCACGGCCTGGCGCACTGCGGGATTGTCTTCGCGGTAGGAGACGCTCATGCTGATGATATCCATTTGCATTTTAATGGCCCACTCCAACCCCATGAGCAGGGTGGCCACTTCCCCGGAGCCGTCATCGTTGAGAATGCGCACGGCATAGATATTGGCCTTGCCGGGGGTCACCCCGGCGTGTTGGGAGACGATGGTACCGGCCACATGGGTGCCGTGACCATGGTTATCCATGGGAATACCACTGTCCGTGCCCACCATGTCCACGCCGCCGGCAATGAAGCCCACCAGGTCGGGATGGGTATAGTTGACACCGGTATCCAGAATGGCCACGCTGACCGTTTGGCTGTAATTCAGTGCCTTTTTCACTATGTAGGGTACCTGGCTGTCGTCCAGCTGCCAGGTGAGCCATTCGGGATCGTAAGGATGATCCCAAAGATCCATCACGCCCCATGGCTTTTCTCCATCGCCCAAGGGCTCCACAATTCTGAACATGGGGGAAATACCCGAGCCGCCGTCACCCGAGCCGCCGTCACCCGAGCCACCGTCGCCTGAGCCGCCGTCGCCTGAGCCACCGTCACCGGAAACTCCGTCGCCGCTGATGTAGACCAGCTCAGCACCGCTATCGGCATCTCTTAACCGCAGCCGTTCGGCCTTGCGCCCTTTTTTAATGCGGGTTTTGTGGTTGGTCACTGCCGCGGCAACCCGCTCATCATCGGCCAGCTCATCATTGCTGATGCTCCGGGGCACCCGCAGCACGACGCCGTTGAGATAGGGCATCTCTTTGACCAGCTTGATCCTTTTTTCTGACATCTCTTCCAGGTAAGTCTGACGCCCGTCTTCGTCCACCCAGTCGGCGAACATCACGATCCGGCGGTCCTTGCGTCGTTTTTCAAAACGGTTCTCTTGTTTCTGTTGTTTACGTTCCATCTTCTTGGACTGTTTAGATCGTTGGCCCGCATCAGCTGGAGAGACCGTCCCCAGCTGGGCGATGCACAGGATCATGCCCAGAGCCAAAAGCTTGATTGCCCAGCGCATCTTCGCTGCTTGGGTTGTGAAAATTCGCTGCAACATGGTTTTTCCTTTCCGAAAATGAATTGTTTGCGGCGTAACCGAAAAAAAAGCCGCATTGCCTAATTTTAAGGAACCCCCGCTATGCGGATGCGGTGGGTCGTTAAATTGGCAACCCGGCTATCTAAACTCGGTTAGACCCGCGGCTTTCCGTCCCCACTTCGCAGTAGGTTTGGCGTTTTCAATCTGCGCTCTATAAAAGCAATGGCTGTGCCAGATTAAAATAAAATTTATATCTATCTGAAATATATAGGAATTAAATAAAATTACCCTGGATTGGGCGACCCGGCAGGAGGGTGTCATGGATGGCACCCCTGGAAAGATTTTTGATTCTAACTATTTAAAAAAAATATATAATTTGCTATCGTGCCGCAAATGGCACCATTCATGCCGCGCTCAACCTGCATGCGCTTGCGCCATTTTCTCCCACCTTAAACCCAGCTCAGACCCAGAGGAGGCGCCGATGGAAGGTTTTGCCAATATTCTATTTCCCGTTGCACTCACGGACATTTCCCCCAGGGTCGCGCCCTATGTCGCGCTGATGGCCCAAAAGTTTGAGGCCCGGGTCCACCTGCTGCATGTGCTGCGGCGTTTCGACTGGTTCGTGGACACCTATGTGTCCGATCCCCCGGAACCGGACTTTAAACGCATCGCCAGTGATTTTGAGAGCCAGTTGATGACTCGCACCCAGCAGAAACTGGATCAATTTCAAGGCCGGCACTTAACGGGCGTCTCCATCGCTAAAGCGGCCGTAGTCAGCGGTACACACTACAAGGAAATTTTGCAATATGTCGAATCCAACGGAATCGATCTGATCATCATGGGCACGGGAACAACGTTGCGCAAAGTCATGTTCGGCGCGGTTGCCGAACGCGTCTCACGGTTGGCGGAAGTTCCCGTGATGCTGATCAAAGGAATTTGAACGCCGGGATTTAAACGATACCCAACACCCAAGGGAGGCGAGCCATGGCGACCCAACGTGAAAAACGGGACCCCTATTTGTGGGAGGCATTGATATCGATTATCGGCCTGATTGTCTTTATCAGTCTGGCGATCCTGCGCTATGAATCCGACGCCCATGTGCCCATTCTGCTGGGGGTTCTGGTTGCGGCGGTCATAGGGCTGCGGGCCGGGTACAGCTGGAAGGAAATCGAAACCGGCATGCTTAACGGGATAACCAATTCCCTGCAGGCCATCGTGATTCTGGCCATTATCGGAATTCTCATCGGAGTCTGGATTCTGAGCGGGGTGGTGCCCTCGCTGCTCTATTACGGGTTGAAAATCTTGCACCCCAAAATATTCCTGCCGGCCGCGCTGCTCATCTGTTCGGTCACCTCCCTGGCCACCGGCTCCTCCTGGGGCACCTCGGGGACCATTGGGATTGCGCTGATCGGAATTGGCGAGGGGCTGGGCTTTCCCCTGCCCATGGTGGCCGGCGCAGTGCTCTCCGGGGCCTATTTTGGCGATAAGATGTCACCCCTCTCCGATACCACCAATATGGCCCCGGCCATGGTGGGCACGGATTTGTACACCCATATCAAGCACATGACCTACACCACCGGGGTCAGCTACGGCATCACGCTGGTGATCGAGTTTGTGCTGGGTTTCTTTTACGGCGGTGGTGAGGCCAATTTGGAAAGTGTAGATCAGATCCTGACCGGCATCGACGCCCAGTTCAGCGTCAACCCGTTGCTGCTGATTCCCCCGCTGTTGGTCATGTTACTGGCCTTTCGAAAAATCCCGGCGGTGCCGGGAATTGTGATCGGCATTCTGGCGGCTGGCGGTTTGGGGGCCATTTTGCAGGGCAACAGTTTCGGTGATTTGCTCTCGGCGGCCTATGGCGGGTATGCCAGCAACAGCGGGGTGGAAGCGGTGGACAACCTGCTCACCAAGGGGGGCTTCGAATCCATGATGTACACTGTCTCCCTGGTGATATGCGCCATGATGTTCGGCGGTATCATGGAACAGACCAACCAACTGCGGGTGGTGGTACGGGTGATCCTGAAGAAGGCCCAGACCACCGGTTCCCTGGTGACCGCCACCATCCTCACGGCCATCGGTTCCAACCTGATCCTTTGCGACCAATACATGTCCATTGTGATGACCGGCAAGATGTACGCCCAGTCTTATATCGACAAGGGGCTGCATCCCAAGAACCTCTCCCGGGCCATCGAGGACAGCGCCACGGTGACGGCCAACCTGGTTCCCTGGAATTCAGGGGGTGCCTACCAGGCCGCAACCTTGGGGGTTCCCACCATCGCTTACTTGCCCTTCAATTTCTTCTGCTGGATAACCCCCCTGGTTTCCATGGCCTACGGCTGGTTCGGGATTACCATCGACCCCTTAGACGACGAAGAATCTCTCGGGGAATTGGCCCCGGAGGCCAAGCGCGCCTAACCGGATTGAACGCGACAGGGAGATAGAGCCATGAAAACAAAACGCTGCTTGAACCTGTTGGTGTTGACCCTTTGGGGGGTCGGGCTATGGTTCGGCCTTGGGCCCGCGGCCCTGGGGGCCGCGGATCTGGAGTTGTCCCCGGATTCCACCCTGGAAGGAGTACTGCGGCGCGGTGAGTTGCGCATCGGGCTGGAGGTGGGCTACATGCCCTTTGAGATGATCGATACCCGCAGCGGCCTGCGTCAAAAGGAGGTGCGCCACGGAAACCTGCGGCGTTCGGGGCGCCAACTGAGTCTGATGGGATTCGACATCGATATGGGCGTGGAGATGGCCAAGGCCCTGGGGGTCAAGGCGGTCTTTGTCGATACCCTCTGGCCCAGCATTATCCCGGCCCTGAATTTGGGCCGTTTTGACATCATTTTCGGGGGAATGTCGGTCACCGAGGAACGCAAAGCGCTGGTGGATTTCGCCACGCCCTTTATGACCGTGGGGCAGACAGTGCTGCTCAGTGCCAAGCACAAGCAGACGGTACAATCCTACCGGGACCTCAATGATCCTAAGTTCAAGGTGGTATCAAAGCCCGGTACTACTGGTGAGGAAGCCGTGGCTCGGCTGATAGCCAATGCCAGCTATGAACCTGCGGATACGGAAATGGCTGGCGCCATGAGGGTGCTCCAGGGCAGGGCGGATGCATTTGTCTATGATTACCCTTTCAATGCCGTCTTTTTCGCTATGCACCCATCCGACCAGCTGGTGTTTCTGGATGAACCCTTCACCCAGGAGCCCATCGCCTGGGCCATCCGCAAGAACGATCCCGATTTCATGAAATTTCTCAATAATTTTCTGGACGGGATCAAGGCCGACGGTCGATTTGATCAGATTTACAACAAATGGTTCAACAGCGCCGCGTGGCATCGGTTTGCCCGCTAGGCGTTAGTCCATGGCATCGAGGACCTCATAGCCGGCGTGTTCCAAGGCCGTGCGGATGGGCGCCGTGGGGCAGGCGGCGAGGCGGAAATAGAAAGTTTTCTGGGCGGAATCTTGGGCGGTCATGCCCACGTTGATGATCTCGCCATTGTGGCTCTCGATGATCTCAATGGCCTGCTGCAGGGCCTTGGGCCGCGTGCCGATACGCACGTCGATTCGGGAACTGGCCGAGAGCATGCCCATCATTTGGATAAAGGCGCGCAGGAGATCCGTGGCGGTGATAATTCCCAATACGCGGCCATGGCGCACCACGGGCATGCCGCCGATTTTATGTTTGTATATTTTTTGGGCCGCGATCTCGATCTCATCGTCGGGATCCACCACGATGGGCTCGGCGATCATCAGGTCTTTGAGGGTCAAATCTTCCAGCATGGAAGGAATCAGGGCCTGGCGCAAATCACCCAGGGTCACAAAGCCCTCGAGCCGGTTTCCCTCCCCCACCACCGGCAAATGCCGGATGGAGTTGATTTTCATAATCTCCAGGGCCTCCTGAATGGATGCCTGCTCGCCAATGGTGAGGGGGTCGGGAATCATCAGGGCGCCGATTTTCATTTCCTGGTTTCCTTTCGCTGTGTGGTCTCTCCGCTTTGGTCGTCCATCAAACCGTTTTAGCGCCCGGCGGCTGATAGCTGCACAACGGCTCTTCGGCCATGTAGTCTCCGGTGGCCTCATGGGCCCGCGCCCGGCAGCCCCCGCACACCGCTTTGTATTCGCAGGCGCCACACTTGCCTTTCAATTTTTTGAAATCGCGCAGATCGTTGAACACCTTGGAGTTGCGCCAAATGTCGGCAAAGGAGTTTTGGGTCACATCGCCGGAATTGACATCCAGAAACCCGCAGGGCTGAACCACGCCCCGGTGGGAGATGAAGCAAAAGCCCGTGCCCCCCAGACAACCCCGGGTCACGGCATCTAGCCCGTGGCTCTTGAAGCTGACGGTTTCGCCATCGACCTTGGCGCGCTGCCGTAGAATCCGGTAGTAGTGGGGTGCGCAGGTGGCCTTGAGCTGCATGGGGGTCTGGCCCCGCTGGTCGTAGAACCAGTTGAGGGTGCTCTCATACTCCTGGGCGGTGATCTCTTGGTCGATGAGGTATTTCCCCCGGCCCGTGGGCACCAGCAGGAAAATGTGGTGGGCCACGGCCCCGATCTCCACGGCCAGAGCCTGAATCTGAGGGATCTGGTCTAAATTGGCCTGGGTGATGGTGGTGTTGACTTGAAAGTCGATCCCGGCAACCTTTGCCAGGCGGGCGCCTCGCAGGGCAGCCTCGAAGGATCCCGCCACCTTGCGGAAGGCGTCGTGGGCCTCGGCGGTGGCGCCGTCAATGCTGATGCTGATGCGCTGAATGCCCGACTCGGCCATCTTGCGGGCCGATTCATCGGTTATCAGGGTGCCGTTGGGGGCCATCACCATGCGCAGCCCTTTGGCGCTGCCGTGGGCGGCCACCTCAAATATATCGTCCCTTAATAGGGGTTCGCCGCCGGTGAGAATGACGATGGGACTGCCCACTTCGGCGATTTGATCCAGAAGGTTGAGGCAAACTGCAGTATCCAGCTCGCCTTCATAGGGCCCCATGGTGGCGGCGGCCCGGCAGTGGACGCAGTTGAGATTGCAGTTGCGGGTGATCTCCCAGGCCACCAATCGTAAAATATTTTTAGAGCCTTTGGAGTTCTGAGTTGGGTGCCCTTGGGGATGGGCTGAGGAGGGATGTGGCATTGAAGAATTCTTTCAAAAATATTTTAGTAAAATATTATAAAAACTTAAGATTATATTTTTGATGTCAAACTTTAATTAATGGACGGCGTTTCATGACAGGTATCCAGTCTCGTTTCTATTTTGCGGAGATTTCGGCGTCGGTAAGGTAACAGGCGGGGTCCGGCGCCCAGACGTCATCATAGAAGGCTTCGGCCCGCACCCGGAAGTTGCCGGCGCAGATGTCCAGCCAGCGGCAGCCGGCACAGCGGCCGGTGACGTGCTTGTGCTTCTCTTTGAGCTTGCCCAGAAGGGGCTCGGAGGTATCGCTCCAGATTTCGGAAAAGGGGCGCTGGCGCACATTGCCGAAACTGTGGTGGCGCCAGAACTGGTCGGCATGCACCTCTCCGTTCCAGCTGACGCAGCCGATGCCCCGGCCGCTGCTGTTGCCCTCGTTCATCTTCAGCAGCTCCAGCACCTCGGCGGCCCGCTGGGGATCCTCCTTGAGCATCCGCAGATAGAGGTAGGGGCCGTCGGCATGATTGTCCACGGTGAGGATCTCTTTGGGCTTTCCCGCATCGTGGAGCGCCTTGGTGCGCTCCATGATGATATTCACGGCTTTGCGGGTTTCTTCATGGGTCAGATCCTCTTCCACCAGCCGCGAGCCGCGGCCGGCATAGACCAGGTGATAAAAGCAGGCCCGGGGAATATCCATCTTTTCCAGTAAATCGAAGACTTTCGGGATTTCGCTGACGTTGAGCTTATTGATGGTAAAGCGCAGGCCCACCTTGATGCCGGCGGCCTGGCAGTTGCGGATCCCCTCCATGGCCGCCTGATAGGCGCCTTTGACCCCCCGGAAGCGGTCATTGACTTCTTCCATGCCGTCCAGGCTGATTCCCACATAGGAGAGCCCGACCCGTTTCAGCTCCTCTGCCAGGGAGGGGGTGATCAAGGTGCCGTTGGTGGAGATCACCGCCCGCATTCCCTTACCTACGGCATAGGCCGCCAGTTCCATAAGATCGGCCCGCACTAGAGGCTCGCCTCCGGAAAAGAGGACCACGGGAACGCCAAAGGCGGCCAGATCATCCAAAAGCGCTTTGCCTTCGGCGGTGGTCAGTTCGTCGTCTTCGGGGGTTGCTTTGGCGTGGGCATAGCAATGGAGACACTTCAGGTTGCAGCCGCGGGTGGTGTTCCACACAACCACTGGGCGTTTGTCTTTTGAAAATTGGAGCAGATGGGAGGGCAGCTCTGAAGAGTGGCGGCCATAGCGCAGCGCGTCAGAAGGCTCCACCGTGCCACAGTAGAGTTTGGATATGCCGATCATGAAACGTTTCCAGTTTGGTTTAGGGTTATCGCTGAGGCCGGGATTCTTTCATGAATCTATTCCCGTTCCAACCGCGGAACTTGCTTCAGGTCCTGCTGGATCAACTTGCCGATGAATTTTTCCGGGTTATCCAACGCCTCACTGGAGAGGCTGAAGCCGTTGCGCCCGGTTTTTTCACGGATCAACTTGAGGCCGTGCTCAAAATCGTTCAGGACCTTGGCCAGCAGGGCTTCCAGGCTGGGCGCCCCGGCCAGGGCCTGCCGCAGCAGGATCCAGTCCACGGCGCTCTCTTCCAGCAGGATGTTGATGCCGTGGGCCTGATAGAAATCCTGTTCCGATTTTTTGATGCGCGTGTGGGCGGTTTTGATCTGGGCCATGATTTTATCCAGATCCATAATTTGGGTGCTGTAGAGACGGGCGGCCACCTCCATGCGGGCCGGGGTGACACTGAGTTCATGGCGCTCAAAATAGGTTTCGGGACGCGCCGCCAGATAGTTCACAATCCACTGGCGCTCGGCTTCAAACAGGGCGCTGAATTCCTGTTCCAGATCATCTTGCTCCCCGGGCGCGCTTAAGCGCTCCCAGGCGGTATCAGGGTTCTTAATCACCGCCAGGTCAATGGGAAATTTTCGGACCTCCGATGAGGGCAGCCGGGTTTCAAAGGTGAGCAGGGCCTTTTCCACGGCGCTTACCAGCCCCCGGGCCCCGGTCTGTTCCGCGTGGGCGCGCCGGGCCAGCTCCGCCAGGGCACGTTCGGAAAACTTGATATCAATGCCATAGGCAGCGAAATCGAGCTTTTTGCTTAAAATCACCGGGTTGTTGGGGTTTTTTAGAATGGAGAGCAGGTCCGCCTCAGAGAGCCGGTCAAAAACGGCGCGCACCGGCAGCCGGCCCACAAATTCGGTTTCAAAGCCGAATTGGATCAGATCCTGGCTGCTGACATGGGCCAACAAATCGTCATCGTGGGCCTCCGATTTCAGGGCCGCGCCGAACCCAATTCCCTGATCGATGACCCGTTTGCGTATGATTTCACCCAGAGGGGCGAAGGCACCGCTCATAATAAACAGGATGTTTTTGGTGTTGACGCTTCGTTTTTGGCGATTCCCGGTTTTGCGGTAACGCTCCAGTTCCTGAAACATAGCCACCGGATCGTGGGGCACCTTCAGATCCACATCGGTCTCTTCCATGGGTTTGAGCAGGGCGCGCTGCACCCCGCTGCGGGAGACATCGACGCCGATCAGATTGCGGCTGCCGGCGATCTTGTCTACCTCGTCGATGTAGATAATGCCGTACTGGGCGCGCTCGATGTCGTCATCGGCCTCGCGGACCAGATCACGCACCAGGTCCTCTACATCGCCGCCCACGTAGCCGGTCTCACTGAACTTGGTGGCGTCGCCTTTGACAAAGGGTACGCCGATTTTATCCGCAATGAGTTTGATCATGTAGGTCTTGCCAACGCCGGTGGGGCCCAGCAAAAGAACGTTGTTCTTGATCCGGCCCACTATATCGGTATGGATGGGTTGGCCCTGCCGGCGGGCGCTCTGGATACGGTTGAAGTGGGTGCAGATTTTGGTG
The DNA here is from genome assembly GCA_963713755.1 of uncultured delta proteobacterium. Classification (GTDB taxonomy): domain Bacteria; phylum Desulfobacterota; class Desulfobacteria; order Desulfobacterales; family CAVQMW01; genus CAVQMW01. The sequence goes on from CAVQMW010000003.1 coordinate 348,162, forward strand.
GCCAGCACTGCTTTGGCGTAATCCTGCTTGACGATGTAGGTGTCCAGATAGGCGATCAGGTCCGCAGGTTTCAGATCAAAATCGATGTCCGCCGGGGGCGCTTTTGTTTCTGCCGTATCGCTCTTGGCGGCCGCCGGCTGGGGGATAAAGGCCTGGGTCACCATTTTCACGTTACCGCCGAATTTCTTGGACAGAAAGTCGCCGATCTCTTTTTCAATCTCTTTGGGGTCGGGTATTTTGGTGTTGTCGGGTTTCATGGTCTCCATCTTAAGCACCCGCCGGGTGAATGCAAGGCTTTCGTCGTCCGAAACGCACGACTCCCCGCAGGGGGGCAAGGCCATCAGCACTTGTAGGCACAGAAGTGATAAAAGCAGTAGCTGCCGGGGTCCCCGTAGGGTCGGTCCGTCTCCTTAAGGCACTGGGCGATCATGGACTTGGAGATTTCACTGTAGTCCGCTTTTTGCTCTTCAGTCTGCTTGCAGGTGGTGCAGATCGGCTGGTGGTCATATACCGACAGGATCCTCCGATCCTTGGCCGTCAGGGGCTGCTGGCAGTGGCCGCAGTTGGCGGCGCAGCGCAAGTCGGATTCCAGTTGTTTGCTCATTGCTGTTCTCCTTTTTGAATTGGGGTTTGGGGGAGGTTTAATATTGATTTGCGGTCCATGGATTGGTTTTGTTCTATGTGGAACAAAATGCGCTTCCAACTCAATCTAAGGCTTTTGGTATGCACAGCAATGGGTTGGGTCCTTAGCGCCTGGGTCTGTTGACCGGAACAGGGGATTTAAGCTATTGATTAACCTCTCGGGTTCACTCGAAATTCCGCTGAAATCGGCGCGGCATCCTCAGGTAAAGAAATTCTGAAATCGGCGCGCCCTGGAGACCATCGCATGCTCTCGCGCATCCTGAAATTCCGCCACAGTTTGGCCGCCAAGGTGATTTTCGGCGTGGGCCTGATCCTGCTGCTCTCCAGCAGCGGATGGGCATACTTCAGTGTGCGCTCCCAACGGGAAAAGGCCCTCAAGACCATTGTCGCCAGCACCGATCGCCTGACCCACACCATCCGTCTGGGCACCCACTACGCCATGATGTTCAACTCCCGGGATGACATTACCCAGATCATCAACAACATTGCCAAGCTGGAAGAGATTCAAAATATCCGCATCTACAACAAAGCCGGGCAGATCCAATTTTCCAACCGGCCCGCGGAAGTTGAGCAGGTGACCAATATTAAGGATGAGGCCTGCTATATCTGCCATCGCACGGATCCGCCTTCGGTGGAGCTGGCCCTGTCCCAGCGCACGCGAATCTTTTCCGGACCCGACGGCCAGCGCTCCTTAGGGGTCATCACCCCCATTTACAATGAACCCAGCTGCGTCACCGATTGCCATGTCCATCCTCAAGACAAACGGGTCCTGGGCGCCCTGGATGTGGTGGTTTCCCTCGCACAGACCGATCTTGAGCTAGGACAGATTCAGCGCCGCATCCTGGGCTTCGCCCTTTCGGTCTTCATGGCCACCGCGGCCTTTATCGTCATTTTGTTCGTCAAATTTGTGAATCAGCCGGTGGGCAAACTGATTTCCGGCACCCGCCGCATTGCCCAGGGCGATTATCCCGAAGGCATTGATATCCACCAGACGGATGAAATGGGCCAGCTGGCCCAGGCCGTGGCCCAAATGGGCCAAGAGATCCGCGCCAAGGAGACCGAACTGAACCAGCAGCGGGGCGAATATCAGGAGCTTTTCGAACGGGTGCCCTGTTTTGTGACCGTTCAGAATCGGAACTATGAACTCATCGGCTACAACCGTGAGTTCGCCGACCGCTTCGATCCCGACATGGGCGATTTCTGCTACCATGCTTACAAGGACCGAGCCAAGAAGTGCAGGGATTGCCCGGTGGAGAAGACCTTTGTCGACGGTCAATCCCACCAGAGCTACGAAACTGGGGTGGGGAAGGATGGCCAGCCCTCCTATTGGTTGGTGAAAACCGCGCCCATCAAGAACAATCAAGGGGAGATCGTGGCCGCCATGGAGATGAGCCTCGATATCACCCAGGAACGGCGCCTGGAGCAGGAGCTTAAACAATCGGAAAGCAACTATCACGCAATTTTCAACAATATTCCCAGTCCGATTTTTGTGCTGGACCGCGAAAGTTACCATATTCTCGACTGCAATGACCGAGTTACCGCGGTTTACGGTTACGCCTACCGCGAGGTCATCGGCACCAGCTTCCTGGAGCTGTTCCGAGAAGAGGAGCGGGCCAATTACCGGGACAAGATTGTTCCCGACACGGTAATCAACCAAGCCATCCATCGCAACCATGCCGGGCAGACCCTTTACGTCACGATCCGCTTTGCCCGCTCCCAATACGGCGGCCGGGGTGTCATCCTGGCCATCACCAGCGACATCACCGCACGTCTGGAGGCCGAACAGCAGCTGATCCAGGCCAGTAAAATGGCCACCCTGGGGGAGATGGCCACCGGCGTGGCCCATGAGCTCAATCAACCCCTGGCGGTGATCAAGACCGCTTCCAGCTTTTTCATGCGCAAGGTGCGCAAGAACGAACCCATCAAGCCCGAGGTGCTGGGGGAAATGGCCGCCGAAGTCGACAGCCATGTGGACCGCGCCACCAACATCATCAACCATATGCGCCAATTCGGACGCAAACCCGAGTTGAAAACCGAGCCGGTGGATGTGAACCGGGTGCTGCGGAGGGCCTTCGATTTTTTTAGCCAGCAGCTCAAGGTGAGGGGGATTGACGTGGTGTGGGAGACTGCCGCGGATTTGCCTTTGATCATGGCCGAACCCGATCGCTTGGAGCAGGTGTTTATCAACCTGCTGATCAACGCCCGGGACGCCATCGAGGAGCAGGGTCCCCAACTCAGCGGCGGGGAGAGCTTTCATGAGACCCCGCGAACCATCACTTTGAAAAGCCGCCAGCATCAGGCGGGTGTCCAGATCGAAGTGTGCGACAGCGGCTGCGGAATCCCCGCGGCCCTCATCGATAAGGTCTTTGAGCCCTTTTTTACCACCAAAAAGGTGGGCAAAGGCACCGGGTTGGGGCTCTCCATCAGCTACGGCATCATCAAGGATTACGGCGGCACCATTCAGGCCAGCTCCCAGCCTGGAACGGGCACCTGTTTTACCATCTATTTTCCCCAAGCCGCGGAGGCCCATGAATAAGATTCTGCTGGTGGATGATGAACCGGGGCTTGTAAAGGTGTTGGCCATCTCCCTCAAAGATTCCGGCTACCAGGTACAAAGCGCCGCGGATGGCACGGCAGCCCTGAAGCTGTTTGCCGCCGAGGAGCCGGAGATTGTGCTCACGGACATCAAAATGCCGGGAATGGACGGCATCCAGTTGCTCAAGGCCATCAAAAACCGGAATCCGGATACCGAGGTGATCATGATGACCGGCCACGGCGATCTGGATCTGGCCATCGAAAGCCTCAAGTTCGAGGCCACGGATTACATCACCAAGCCCATCCGCGAGGATGTGTTGGCCGTGGCCCTCAAACGCGCCTCGGAGCGCCTGGATCTGCGCCGCCAACTCCGGCAATACACGGAAAACCTGGAACAGCTGGTCCAGGAAAAGTCCCAGAAACTGATCGACGCCGAACGCATGGCGGCGGTGGGCCAGACCGTGGCCGATCTGGCCCATGCCATCAAAAATATTGCCGGCGGACTCAAAGGCGGTGCCTTTGTGGTGGAAAAGGGCCTGGAATTGGATCACCGTGAGTATCTGGAGCAAGGTTGGGAACTGGTCAAGGGCAATGTACAGAAAATTGCCGATCTGGCCATGGATCTATTAAATTACGCCTCCGCCGCTGAACTGCGGCGCGTCCCGGAAGATCCCAATCTGCCCGCCCGAGTGGTGTTCAAATTGATGCAGTCCCAGGCAGAGGGTCAGCGTATCCACCTCTCCCTAAACCTTGACAAGTCTCTGGCCCCAGTGACCTTGGACAGCGCCGCCATCCAGCGCTGTCTGCTGAATCTGGTGGCAAATGCCCTGGATGCCTGCCAACCCCGGGAGCCAGGGACGGATGCCGACGGTGAGCAGGACGGCGCTGGACACTTCCCCGCCCCGCAGGGTTCGGCCTCCAACACCGACAGTCAGCCTCCGGCAATCACAATCGAAACCGCGGCAATCCCGGATTGGGCCGTGGAGTATCGGGTCAAGGACAACGGTCCGGGCATGAGCCAGGAGGTTAAAGCCAATCTCTTTCAGCGCTTTTTCAGCACCAAGGGCACCGGCGGCACCGGCATTGGATTGATGCTGACCAAGAAAATTGTCGATCTGCATCAGGGCCAAATTGATGTGGTTTCCGATCCCGGCAAAGGAAGCCTGTTTCGCCTGCGATTGCCTTAGGGATTGCCTGGAAACGAAATCGAGAGATGGGCCTATGCCTTACTGGCCGCCGAAAAGGGCTTAAATCCCCCCCCCGGCCCCCCTTTTCCAAGGGGGGGAGCAGGCACGATCCCCCGGCCTCCCTTTTCCAAAAGGGGGGAGCAGGCACGATCCCCCGGCCTCCCTTTTCCAAAAGGGGGGAGCAGGCACGATCTAAAAAAATATTGACAGTCCAATTCTTTCTTGATTAAAAAGCTCGGGAAGTTTCCCCACTTATTAAGTCAAGATAGTTCTCTAGGCCCGAAAGTCAGCCGATGCATCCCATGTTTCTAACCCATAAACGGATTCAATATACCATCCGGGCCATTGTGGAGTTAGCCAAGTATTTCGGCCAAGGGCCACGCAAAATTTCCGATATTGCCGAAGCGCAATTTATCCCCTTACGATTTCTGGAAGTTATTTTAGGTCAGCTTAAAGGCAGCGGTATGGTGAGTTCCAAGCGCGGGTTCTACGGCGGCTATGTGCTGAACCGCGACCCGCGGGAGGTCACGGTGGGCGATATCGTGCGCTACATGCAGGGGCAATATGAGGCGACCACCTGTTTTGTGTGCGAATCGGAGAAAAAATGCCCTTTTTCCGGCGACTGCGTGTTTTCCGCCATGTGGCGCAAAGTTAAAAAGGCCGTTTTTGATATATACGATGAAACTTCTGTCCAGGATTTGCTGGAAAGCCATTTGACCAAACTCAGTCAAGTCGAAAAAGGATAGCAAGATGGAGAAAGGTGCAACCCCGAAGGTGATCGGTGGTTTTTTGCTGATCGTTATCCTGGCGCTGCTCGCCGGCAATCAGATCCTGGGCGGGTCCGAGATTGCCGTGGCGGAGATCCAGCCCCGGGCGGATGTTCTGATCATCGACAGCATGACGACTTTTGGGCCTTTAGAGCGCCCTCCGGTGACCTACCTGCACAGCCGCCATAGCGAGGTGCTGACCAAGGCTGGCAAAGATTGCACCACCTGCCATTTGATGAACGAAGAAAAGCTCTCTCCGCGATTTATGCGCTTAACGGACGAGTCCCACCAAGCGGTGATGGATAATTACCATACCAATTGCATTGCCTGTCATCGGACCACGGCGGACTCTGGTGAGCCCAGCGGTCCATTGACCTGCAATGCCTGCCACAACCCGGAACCCGAGGTGCAGTCGGTGCGCCAAGGTTCCGGCATGGATCTCTCGCTGCATGCCCGGCATATCAAGAGCCAGGACAAAAAGTGCGAAATCTGCCACCACCAGTACGATGAGGCCCAGGGCAAGTTGGTCTATGTCAAGGGCGAAGAGGGCAGTTGCCGTTACTGCCACAAGGAGCAAACCGAAGGAAAGGTGGAGAGCTTGCGCCAGGCATCCCATGAGGCCTGCATCAATTGCCACCTCAAGACCGTAGCCCAGCAAAAAACCAGCGGGCCCTTGAGCTGCATCGGCTGCCATGACGCCGGCGCCCAGGCCGCCATTGCCAAGCTGGAGGAAATCCCGCGCCTCGAGCGCAACCAGCCCGATGTGGTCCTGGTCCGGGCCACTGCCAAGACCGCCGCCTTTGGCAACCCGGGGACCATGGCCACCCAGCGGGTGCCCTTTGACCATAAAGCCCATGAACAATACAGCGACAACTGCCACACCTGCCACCACGCCGACCTGACGGCCTGCGTCACCTGCCACACGGTTCAGGGCATCAAGGCCGGCGGTTATGTGCGCATCGAGCAAGCCATGCATCAGGTTACCAGCGAAAAAAGCTGCATCGGCTGCCACACTGAAAAACAGGCCGATCCTAAATGTGCCGGTTGCCATGTCGCCATACCCCAAACGGCCCAGACCGAACAGGCCGCCTGCCGTCAGTGCCACGTGGAGGTGGGGGTCGGTGCACGGGACATCCAGGACAAAGATCAAGGGGCCCAGCTGGCCCAATACCTGCTGGATGCCCGCCAACCGGTGACGGGCACTTACAAGGCCACGGATTATCCCGAGGTGGTCACCATCAACAAGATTCAGCGGGAGTACGGGGCGGTGGTCATGCCCCACGGCCGGATCATCCAGACCCTGATGGGTAATCTGGAGGGTAGCCGCCTGGCGGCCAATTTCCACACCGATCCGGGGACTCTCTGCCAGGGCTGCCATCACCACAGTCCGCCGTCTAAAAACCCGCCCTTGTGCATCTCCTGCCACGGGGCGACCTCCAGCGAGCACCATCCCGGACGGCCGGGAATCCTGGGGGCCTACCATCAGCAGTGCAACAGTTGTCATCAGGCCATGGGGATCCCCAAGGTCGATCCCCGGGATTGCAATGCCTGTCACCAGACCCGACAGGGTTCCAAACCATCGTCAAGCTAGTTCAAGGGTGGTGAACATGTCCATATCGCGTCGTAAATTTTTAGGCTGGGTGGGTGCTGCCGGCGCGGGCGTCGCCGCGGGCCGTCCGGCACGGGCCGCCACGACCCATGAATTCGAGGGCTATCCCGATGCCATGGGGGTGCTTTTCGACAATTACCACTGCATCGGCTGTCGCCGCTGCGAGGCGGGCTGCAACAAGGTCAATGATCTGCCGCCACCGGATGAGCCCTTCGACGACCTGAAGGTGCTGGAAAGCAACCGGCGTACCGATTACCGCAGTTTCACGGTGGTCAACCAATACCAGCCTCAACCGAATCCCGCCGACGGGATGCCCACACCGCCGGTATTCCGCAAGATGCAGTGCAACCACTGCCAGGAGCCGGCTTGCGCATCGGCCTGTTTTGTGGCCGCCTTTACCAAGACCCCCAGCGGGGCGGTGATCTATGACGCCTCGGTATGCGTGGGCTGCCGCTACTGCATGATTGCTTGCCCCTTTGAAATCCCCACCTATGAATATGATGAACCCCTGACGCCGCGGATCCGCAAATGTACCTTGTGCCACCCGCGCATCATCCAAGGGCTGCTGCCGGGTTGTGTGGAGGTCTGCCCCACCGAGGCCTTGCTCTTCGGCAAGCGCGACGAACTCATCGACATCGCCCGTGACCGAATCCGCAAGCATCCTGACCGCTATGTGGACCACATCTACGGCGAGCACGAAATGGGGGGTACCAACTGGCTCTATCTTTCCAAGGCGCCGTTTCGTGAAGTGGGTATGCGTGAAGATCTGGGCACCACCTCGGCCCCAGCCCTCACCGCCCCGGCATTGGGCGCGGTTCCCATCATCGTGGGGCTCTGGCCGGTCCTGCTCACCGGGATTTACGCTATGAACAAACGGAAAGAGAAGATCGCCCAGAGAGAGCGGGATCAGGCGGTCAGCGCGGCCCTGGACCAGGCTAAGATTGAGGCCGCTGAAACGCTGAAAAAGGCCATGGCCAAAGCTGAACAAGATCAGGCCTCGGCCGTGGAACGCGAGGTCAAAAAAGCGTTGGAAGCAGCCGCCCAGGCACAGGAAGAACCGGAAAACGGTACGTCGCAAGGCGAGGAGGGTCCCAAATGACGGAAACTAACCACTCCGCCAACAATAGCGTGTGGACCCCATTCAATATGGTGGCGGGGTTCATCGTGATTATCGGGTTGGCGGTTACTTTACTTCGCTTTACCCAGGGGCTGGGCCGGGTGACCAACCTCTCCGATTACAACCCCTGGGGAATCTGGATCGGGTTCGACCTGCTGGTGGGTGTCGCCTTAGCGGCCGGCGGCTACGTTACCTCCGCGGCAGTCTATATCTTCGGACTGAAACGTTTCCACTCGGCGGTGCGGCCCGCGGTGCTGACCGGGTTTTTGGGTTACGCCCTGGTGGTGGTGGCCTTGCACTACGATGTGGGCCGCCCCTGGCGGCTGCCCTATCCCTTTATAATTCAACAAGGGACCACCTCGGTGCTCTTTGAAGTGGGTGCCTGCGTGGCCCTCTACCTGACGGTGCTCTTCCTGGAGTACAGTCCGGCTGCCCTGGAGTGGCTGGGGCTGAAAAAGGCGCGCCGCCTGGCCATCAACCTGACCCTGGTACTGACCATATTCGGTGTGGTGCTCTCCACTCTACATCAAAGTTCCCTGGGCGCCCTCTATCTGATTGCGCCCTCTAAGCTCCATCCCCTCTGGTACTCCTCCTACATTCCGGTGTATTTTTTCGTAACCAGCATTATCGCCGGGCTCTCCATGGTGATTTTTGAAAGCACGCTCTCCCACCGTTACTTTCATAACAAGATGGATGCCACCCATCTGGAGGAGAATCCCCACATCACCCTGGGGTTCGGCAAAGCCGCCTCTTTGGCATTGGCCGGTTACTTCACCATCAAAGTGATCGGACTAGCGGCGGACAACAACTGGCACTATCTGGCCTCGGGGTACGGCGCCTGGTATCTGTTGGAGATGCTGGGGTTTGTGGCCCTGCCCTGCCTGCTCTATGCCGTGGGGGTGCGGGAAAAGAATTTGTTGCTGATTCGCTGGACCGCGGCCTGGACCGTCTTGGGCATTGTGGTCAACCGGTTCAACATCTCCCTGGTGGCCTTTAACTACCACCTGCCTGCCAGCGAGCGCTACTTTCCCCACTGGATGGAGATCGCCATATCCCTGTTCGTGGTCACCGTGGGGGTCTTGATCTTCCGCTTCATCGTCACCCGGATGCCGATTTTCTATGAACACCCTGATTTTAATTCGACAATGGATAAATAACTTTTTGAGATGATAAAGCTTAAATAATACCAATTCGCAGGTAGCGCCTTCAAACTAACATTGTCGAATGAAAATTAACTATTAAGGCGTCGCTGCTAGGCAGATGATTAAAAAGCAGGAAGAAATTAGGGATATCTTCAATTAAAAAATTCCGTTGTGGAGAGCTTGTTGGAGCCACTCCCCAATGCAATCAGACTCAGTATAAGGAACGCAAAATATGGAACCGGAATTTTTTACGCTCCATGACTACATGGGCTTCACCAAAGGGTTAATTTACCTGCTGATCATTGCCTCCTTGGTGGGCATCGGGCTGTTTTGGAGATTTCTGTCCGGAGGAGATAACGACTAGGAGGTTGATTCATTCCTGGGTGAGAGATCTACGTTCCGTTCAGGCATTATCAAGGAGTCGACAATGTATGAGTTTGTCACCGGGCCGCTAGCCTGGATCGCGTTTCTGGTGTTTTTCGGGGGGATCATCTGGCGTATTATTTGGTACGTGCGCGGGCTGAGCTGGCAGTTGGACCGGGTGGCCTACGGCTACCACCGTGGCTATGGCGTCCGCGGCGCCTTGCGCTCCATCTTTTTTTGGCTGATTCCCTACGGTACCCAAAGCTGGCGCCATCACCGGGGGTTTACGGTCTTGGTGTTCGCATTTCATATAGGTCTTCTGCTGACCCCGCTATTCTTGCGTGCCCACAACGTGCTCTGGATGGAGCGTTGGGGCTTTCAACTGCCCAGCCTGCCCGAGGCCGTGAGCGATGGGTTGACTATCTTGGTCCTGGCCGCGGCCTCCGCGATTCTCATTCGCCGCCTGGTGCGACCCGAGGTTCGCATTCTGACCTCCATGTATGATATCGTCATTATTGCCATTGCCGTGGCTCCATTTGTCACCGGATTTGTGGCTTACCGTCACTGGGGGGACTACAATTTTTGGCTGATTCTGCATATTTTAAGCGGTGAGATTTGGCTGATGGCCATTCCCTTTACTAAACTCTCCCACTTTGTGCTTTTTTTCCTATCCCGGGCCCAACTGGGCATGGATTATGGAATCAAGCGGGGGGGAATGAAAAACAAAGGATTGGCCTGGTAGCCTTCTCACTGACTTGCTTATTCGTTTGGAGAACCGATCATGCCCGAAGGAACTCTGTGCAATAAAAAAACAGTTGATACCAAGGAGTATCTCCACGCCCTGTTGGCCGACAAGAGCGGAAAACTCTACTATGAGGAGATGGAGCGGCTGGATGTGGACAGCGACGCCCTGTGGGCCTTGATTCAAAAGACCTGCAAATCCCGCACCCGTACCTGGTTGGAGATCTGTGCACGCTGCGGCATGTGCGCCGACAGCTGCTTTTACTATCTGGCCAACAACAAGGACCCCAAACAGGTGCCGTCCTATAAAATCCAGTCCACTCTGGGGGAACTGGTCCGGCGCAAGGGCCAGGTGGACAATGATTTCATGCGCATGTGCATGGATACCGCCTTTTCCAAGTGCACCTGCTGCACGCGCTGCGGGGTATACTGTCCCTTTGGCATCGATATGGGCATCATGTTCAGCTACCTGCGCGGCCTGCTGTTCAGTCAGGGCTTTACTCCCTGGGAGATGAAGATCGGCACCGGCATGCATCGGGTCTACAGGGCCCAGATGGATGTGACCACCGAGGATTGGGTGGAGACCTGCGAATGGATGGCCGAGGAGTGGGAAGAGGACTACCCCGGCCTGGAAATTCCCGTGGACAAGGAAGATGCCGACATCATCTACACGGTCAACGCCCGGGAACCCAAGCATTATCCCGAGGATCTAGCCGAGGCGGCGGTACTTTTTCATCTGGCCGGGGAGAACTGGACCGTGCCCAGTGAAGGCTGGGAGGAGACCAGTCTGGCCATGTTCGCCGGCGATTGGGCCGCCTGTAAAATGCAGGTGGAGAGCGTCTACGATGCCATGTATCGCCTGCGCCCCAAGCGCATGGTGGTCACCGAATGCGGCCACGCCTACCGGGCCACGGTCATCGAAGGTCCTTACTGGGCCGGCATTCCCAGCGGGCAGCCCCCGGTGGAGAGCCTGCATTATGTGGAATGGGTGGCCGAAGCCCTGAGAACCGGAAAGCTCAAAATCGATCCAGCCAAAAAAATCAAGGAGCCGGTGACCTACCAGGATTCCTGCAATTATATCCGCAATGCCGGCCTAAAGAACGTAGCCCGGGAAATCATGAGTTACATCGCCGAAGATTTCCGGGAGATGGCCCCCAACAAAGAGCACAATTTTTGCTGCGGCGGTGGCGGGGGCCTCAATGGTATCGGCCGCTACCGGGAGCAGCGTAATATCGGCATGAAGATCAAGCGCGACCAGATCCTGGCCACGGGCGCCAAACTGGTGATCGCCCCCTGCCATAACTGCTGGGATGCCATTCGGGACCTGGAAGAGGTCTACCGCATCGGCATTCGCTGGTCCTTTTTAAAGCCGCTTTTGATCAGCATGGTGGAGGTTCCCGAGCACCTGCGGCCCGAAGAGTAAGGACAGGCCGAGCTGACATCCGAGGCGTTATGAACACCCTGGTACTGGCATCCGATGGAACCATGAGCGCGGAGGGCAGGCCCCTGGGCGGAGACGTGCTGGGGTACCTGAGCCATCGGGTCAGCCTGGCCGAGGGGTATTGCCTGCGCAGCCTTTTCGCCATGCTCAGAACATGTCCCGTGTTAGCCCAGTTAAGTCCTTTTTGGCCAGCCCTTCAAACCCAGGCGGATCGCTGCCCGGGCCAGGGCTGCTGCTATGACGGGTTTGATGTCCTGCAACTGGCCCGGACCGTTGAGATGGTCGGCTTTCCGGGAAAACCGCGGCTGGAGATCTACATCAGCTTTCACGGTCTGGCCGGCGGTGAGGCCCATGAATTGAGATTCTTACAGCTCGAGCATCTGCTGGACATGCCCATCCGGCTGGGGCGCTTAAAGCATGTGGTGTTTGGGGACCAGGTCGATGTGCTCACCTTCGAGACGTTCTATACTCTGTTTGAAATGATTGATACCATTGGTTGGGAACTTAGCTTCCACGGCACACCCGAGACGTGTGAACTCAGGAGGTAAATGCCATGTTTAATCGAATTCTATTTGCCACCACGGCTTCCCCCACCTGCGACAATGCCGCCAAAGTGGCTTTTGACCTGGAGCTCAAATGGAATGCCGAATTGACGCTGTTTCACGTCCTGGGAGTCCCGACCCGAGGATTCAGCCCCTTTGTGACCGATGTGCGCACCGGTGAAACCGAACAGGCCGACGGCGATTACATTGAGTGGGTCAAAGAGGAGATGAAAAACACATACGGCGAGCTTTTGGAAGAGAGTGAGGCCAAGCTGGAAACCGTGGTGGGGGTGCCCCACCGGGAGATTCTGCGCAAGGCGCGCCAGTACGATCCGGATCTGATTGTCATGGGTGCCCATACCCGCAAGGAAGATGTGGGCGCCACCCGCTATCGCAGCGTGGTGGGCAGCACCATGCAGAAGGTGGCCAAAGCGGCCCGCTGTCCGGTGGTGATAATCAGCCGGCCCTGCACCACCTGCTGGAAGCTTTTCTCCAACATTGTCATGGGCACCGATTTTTCCAAAGCCTCGGACGCCGCCTTTTTATGGGCCTACAAATTATCCAAGACAGTGGGCGCAAAACTTCACCTCTTTCACGCCGTAGACATCAACCAGGGCTACGACGGGACCGATAACCAACCGGCCATCGAGGCCAAAATCAAAGCGGCCCGGGAACGGATCGAGGCGCGTTACATTTCCCAATTCGAGGATTTTGATAATTACCAGGTGGAAATTTGGGAGGGCATTCCCTACGTGGAAATTCTTAAATTCCAGCGCGAAGTGCAGGGCGATCTCATTGTCATGGCCCATCATACCCGGGAAATCGATCCCGAAAAGGCGCTGTTGGGCAGTACCGTCGAACAGGTGGTGCTGCGCGCTTCCTGTCCCGTGGCAAGTGTCAACCATCTGGACAAGGTTGCCCCCGCCGAAGTTGACTAAGTCCATGTTTACTTACATACGGTATCGTATTATCGTTTTCTCATAATCACCGCAAAGACGCAGAGCTCGCAGAGAGTATATTTCGTTTTCCCTCACCTATAGAGCAAAAGAGGTATTATTTACTCTGCGTTCTTTGCAACTCGAGCGCAGCGAACGGTGAAATAATACGTCACCGAATTTACGAAATTGAGCGCTAAGGGCTCGTGCAGAAATAACCTCAGGTAGATTTTTCGGATCGGGAACGGGTCATGGTCTGCCCACATCCTTCAATCGATGCTGAACCATTCCAGGGGGCGCCGGTGTTGGTGGTGGATGATGAAATCGGCATGCGCCTGTTTGTCTCGACTTTGTTGGAGACCAACGGCTTTACGCCCCTTGCGGCCCGGGATGGCCGGGAAGGCCTTAAAAAGGCCCAGGCCCGCAAACCGGTCCTGGCGATCCTGGACATCATGATGCCCCATGAAGGCGGGGTTTGGCTTTACCGGGCCCTCAAGGCCGATGACGTGTTGCGAGACGTTCCCGTGTTGATGCTCTCGGGGGTGACCGAATCGGCCTTTCGGCACTATCTGACCATGCTCAATTCCCAAGTCGAGACCCCCTTGCCTCCGCCCGCGGCCTATTTGGAAAAACCTCCCGAGGCCGATCTGCTATTGGCCACCATTCACGCCATCTTGAAAACCCACTCTCCTGAGTCCCTGGATTCAGCATAGGTTTGTCCTCCATGAACATCCCAACACCGGCGACCGGACTGCCCCAGATCTTATTGGTGGATGATGAACCCGGCATTCGCAAGGTCCTGGGCATCACTTTGGAGGACTGGGGCTATGAGGTGCGCAGCGCCGAGGACGGCCGGCAGGCCCTGGAGCTGTTCCGGCAAATCCAACCAGCCATTGTTCTCACCGATATCAAAATGCCGGTTATGGACGGGGTGACCCTGCTGCGACGCATCAAGGCCGAGGAGCCGGATACCGAGGTGATCATGATCTCCGGCCATGGGGATCTGGATCTGGCCATCGAGAGCCTCAAGCTGGAAGCCACCGATTTCATCACCAAGCCCATCAATGACGATGCCCTGACCATCGCCCTGAAACGGGCCCGGGAGAAGATCGACATGCGGCGCCAGCTCAAGGCCTACACTGAGAACCTGGAGCGGATGGTGCAGGAAAAAACCAATCTGCTTCTGGAGGCCGAACGGCGGGCCGTGGTGGGCCAGGCCGTGGAAGGATTGGCCGCTGCCATGAGCAGCCTGGCCGGGGATATGGGCCGAGGGGTGCCCTTTTTCAATGAGCTGCCCTGCCTGGTTTCCATTCACAATCACGATCTTCAGGTTGTTGCGGCCAATGAGCTTTATCTGAGCCGCTTGGGCGCCGCCATCGGCCAGCCCAGCTGGGCGGTCTATCGCGGCAAAGATGGGGAAAACGTTCTCTGCCCTGCGGCCAAAACCTTTGCCCAGGGCAGCGGCCAGCGCTGCCGGGAAAAAATACTTTACCCCGATGGTCGTGAACAGCCGGTGATCGTGCACACCGCTCCGGTGCGCAGCGGCGAGGGGCGGGTGGAGCTGGTGATCGAAATCTCCGCCGACATTTCCGAGATTCAGAAACTTCAGGAAGAACTGCGCTACACCCAGCGTAAGTACCAGCAGCTCTTTGAATCGGTGCCCTGTTATATTTCGGTGTGGGACCGGGAGCAGCGGCTCACCGCCGCCAACCGGCTCTTTACCGACGATTTCGCCCAAGCCCCGGGGGGCCGCCGGGAGGATATCTGCCCCAGCCGGGGGGATGACCCCGAGCAAAACCCGGTGCGGGGAACCTTTGGCGATGGAAAGCCGCGCCAATCGGAGATCGTGGCCGTGGACAATACCGGCAGCGATCGGCGCTTGCTGAGCTGGAGCACACCTCTGCCCAACCGGCAGGGTGAGATCCTGGAAGTGATGGAGATGGCCACTGACATCACCGAAATCCGACGGCTCCAGGATAATCTCTCCTCCATAGGACTCATGGTGGGGGAGATCTCCCACAGTTTCAAGGGAGTAGTTACCGGTCTGGATGCGGGTACTTATTTGATTAAGACCGGCATGGAGAAAGAGAAACCCGAGCGGCTGGATGAGGGCTTGGAGCTAGTTCGCCTCATGGCCGACCGCATCCGCAACCTGGTTTTGAACGTGCTTTACTACGCCAAAGAGCGGCCCCTGAATATCGAAACCATCCATGGGGACCGTTTCGTCAATGATATTTTACTCAATGTGGAGAATAAGGCCCGGGAACAGGGCATCCAGCTGGTGCAGGATGTCGATCCGGAATTGGGTCACTTCCAGGCTGACCCCCATGTGCTGCGGATTGCAGTGGTCAATATCCTGCACAATGCCATGGAGGCCTGCCGCGCCGATGAAAGCGGACGTGAGCACCGCATCACCCTGTATCTTGGCGGTAAGGGAGATGGGATTGACATCACCATCAGCGACAACGGCGTAGGCATGGACCGCAATGCGCTGAATAAAATCTTTTCGCTCTTCTTTTCCACCAAAGGCGGCCAAGGCACGGGATTGGGCCTCTTTATTACCAAAAAGATCATCGATCAGCACGGCGGCGCCATTTCGGTCACCAGTGACGTGGGCCAGGGCAGCTGCTTTCATATCACCATCCCCCGTCAATCCAGCGCCTCTTGATCCTTCCTCAAGCAGAATGATCCAGATTCAACGAACTAAACTTCGATGAATGGCGTCTATTGTTGCGCCGAGTTGATCCGGCTTGCCGTGGCGCTTGGTAAAACCGCTCTTCTGTGGAAGGGATGGCTTGCCAAAAGCCTCGGATTCGGCCTAATATGAATTACTCATGGCAAAGCGAGAAGAGGTGCGTAGGCTAATAAATTGGATTAACTGGGGTTTACGACGACAATGAGGAATGCAAGCGAGGGGATCTATCCGGGCCGCATCATCGGCGGTACCTACAGTTCGGGACTGCAAGCCCATGTTCGGGCCTATGTATCGATGTATGAATCTTATGACGCCCATATGCCCACAGTCATTCCCTATATTGCCGCCTGGCACAGTCAGGGGCGCCAGGTGTGGTACGAGTTTATCGGTAAGCGTCTACTGGAAATTTTTAAATGCAATGCCCTGGAAGCCGCCGTCGCCTTTCGGCGCAGCATCCTGGAGCGCCGGGTATATGATAACGCGGATGACAACGCCGCCATG
Organism: uncultured delta proteobacterium; assembly: GCA_963713755.1. GTDB lineage: Bacteria > Desulfobacterota > Desulfobacteria > Desulfobacterales > CAVQMW01 > CAVQMW01. The sequence goes on from CAVQMW010000003.1 coordinate 364,379, forward strand.
CGGCCGGCGATTCAGGACATTGAAACCATCCGGCGCGAGCGGCCTGACCTGCGGGCCGAAGTGATCCGTACCGGCATGGTGGAAGCCATTTACAAGAGCGCGCCCCCCGAGGGCCGGCCCATCTGGTTCAAGGATCTGGCCCTGGTGGAAACCTGCCTCGCCGACGGCATCCACCTCTCCCTGGGCTGTCTAACCGATGTGAGCAAAGAAATGGAGACCGAAGCCCATCTGGAACGCGTTCAGGAAGCCCTGCGCAAAAGCCGGGAGAAATACCGCGAACTTTCAGTCCAGGACAATCTCACCGGGCTATACAACACCCGTTATCTCTACCAGAAACTGGACGAACTGGTGAAGGCCGCTCCCCCGGAAGGCCAATCCATCGCCCTGATATTCTTAGACGTGGATGATTTCAAAAGCGTGGTGGATAGCCACGGCCACCTCAACGCCAGCCGTACCCTCCAGCAGTTGGGCGGCACCCTGCGGCAAATTATCGCCCCTCCGGGGTTTGGGGTGGCTTACGGCGGCGATGAGTTTGTCATCGTGCTGCCTGATTGCGGCAAGGCCGATGCCTTGGTTATTGCGGAAACCGTCTGGGAGCGGATTCGCGAAGAAACCTACCTGGGGGACCAGGGCCTGGAGGTCAAAATCAAGGCCAGCTTTGGGGTTGCGGTGTTCCCCGAGGATGCCGGGGACATGAACGAAATTTTAGGGCTGGCCGATCAGGCCATGTTTCATGTCAAGACCAGCGGGAAGGACTCGGTTTGCGGTCACAGTGTGCGGCTGCTGCGCTGAGAAAATTGTTTTCCCATTACCAGTCGTTGGGCAAATGGCTTCCTAAAATATTTATATTTTTTATATAAGGGATAACAAATATGGAACGTGTATGGCCTGAGCAAGGTCTTAAGGTATCTGAAGTCAGTCGAGGTTTACTGGTCGAGCAGCGCGGGGACGCATATGTTGCCAAGAATTGGAGGCTCAGTTCATCTGTAATTGATGTGATTAATAGAGCTTTGCACTATGGCCTTATTAGTCTTATTCAAAACGGGCAGCCTCAAACAAGTAAGAGAGAACCAACGGGAGATGGAGCCGAATATCTTTCCTTCGCCCGTCGACCCAACGAATACTGGATCATGATCAAATGGCTCGGCCCTGGCGAGGTACGGCTAACTCATGTCACGGGAAAATGGTGGAATTAGGAAGGGTAAATCCTTGGCAAAATATGACATAGGAAAGCTAAAGAACCGATAAGCAAGCTTCAGAAAATAATAAAAAATCTAAATGCACCTGATATATAATCAGGGATTTTTATGAGCTTCTTCCCAAAGACCACACGATTGATTAGTCAACGGTAGTTCGTTCAGAAGAACAGTTTTATTGAGTTATATTACCAAACACCAAAGGGCCGACGGTTTTCCGTCGGCCCTTTGGTGTTTGGTAGGCGGTACTGGATTTGAACCAGTGACTTCTACCGTGTGAAGGTAGCACTCTCCCGCTGAGTTAACCGCCCATCATCAAAGCGGGATCAATATAGGGTGCCGGGGATTTTCAAGTCAAGGGTTTTTTCCGCTTTCGGGATCGGAAAGATCCGCTTCGGCAGGCTCTTCAGAAGCGGGGTCGGCTCTGGGGTCAGGGCCAGGGGGCTGGAGTTCGTCAGCGGCGGGCTCCAGAAAGGCGTCGATCTCTTTGGGGGTGGGAAGCTCCCGGAGATTCTTCAGGCCGAACACCTCCAGAAACTGGCGGGTGGTGCCGTAGATCAAGGGCCGGCCGGGGATCTCTCGGCGCCCCAGGATGCGGATCATCTTGCGTTCCAGCAGCACCCGCAGCACCCCCCCGCAGTCCACGCCGCGAATGTGTTCGATATCGCTGCGGATGATGGGCTGTTTGTAGGCCACAATGGCCAGGGTTTCCATGGCGGCCTGGCTCAGGCGGTTGGGGGGCGGCTGGAGCAGGCGCTGGACATAGGTTTTGTTGTCGGGCCGGGTGCGAAACTGAAATCCGCCGGCCACCTCTTCCAGGGCGAATCCGCCCTGGCGCTGGGCATGCTCGTGGATCAGCTCCTGAAGCGCGGTTTTTAGGGTCGTCCCATCAAATTCCGGAAGCAACTCCCGCAGACGCGACAGGGGCAGGGGGCCGTCGGAAACGAAGAGCAGGCTTTCAATTATCGATTTGAGGGGATCGATCATTGGTAAAAGAGCCGGATGACACCGCTGGGCAGGTGTTGGGTGATGCGCAGCAGATTGAGTTTAACCATCTCCAGAATTGCCAGAAAGGTAACGACAATGAAGCCCTTGTCAAAGGGGGGCTTGAAGAGCTCCTCAAAGGTGAGGGTACCCGATTGTTCCAGTTGGTCGGCGATCTCCGAAATGCGTTCTTGGACCGATACCCGCTCAGCGTTGAGATCCACGTGATGGTCCGGCGAGAGGTTGTCCAGGATGCGCTTGAAAGCGTCGATCAGTTCAAAGAGGCCCACCTTGACCAGGGTGACCTCCTGGGGGGACGATCTGTCGCCGGCTTGGGGTTGGCGGGTGAAGATCTCCCGCCCCAACATATCCCGGGCCTCCAACTGGCCGGCGGCTTCTTTCATTTGCAGGTACTCCACCAGGGGCCGGGTGATGCTGGCGCGGGGGTCATCCTCGTCCTCCTCATCGCCGTGGACCGGCAGCAGCATGCGGGATTTGATCTGGGTCAGGGTGGCGGCCATGACCAGAAAATTACCGGCCACATCGATATTCAGGGATTTGATCCATTCCAGATAGGCCAGATACTGGTCCGTGATCAGGGCAATGGGAATGTCGTGGATATTGACTTCGTTTTTGCGGATCAGATGGACCAGAAGATCCATGGGACCTTCGAAAATATCCTCCAGTCTGACCTGATAGCGTTCCGGATCCATGGGGGCGGATCAGCGGCCTATGGGCCGGTAGCCGACGGCCCGGCGGATTTCAGCCAGAAAGGGCCCGGCGACCTCCCGGGCCTTGCTGGCGCCCTCGGCCAGGACCTGGCCCACGTAATCAGGGGCCGCCAGAAGCTCCTCGTAACGCCGGCGATAGGGGGTCAGGTGGTCGTTGAGGTAGGCGAAAAGCTCCTGTTTCATGGTGCCCCAGGCAATCCCCGAGGCGTACCGCTTGCGCATCTCCGCAACCTCTTGCGGGGCGGCAAAGGCGCGGTAGATGGCAAACAGGGTGCAGGTCTCAGGGTCCTTGGGCGCTTCCGGGGGCAGGCTGTTGGTTTTGATTTTCATGATCAATTTGCGCAGCCGTTTTTCAGGGGCAAAAAGCGGGATGGTGTTGTCGTAGCTCTTGCTCATTTTTCGGCCGTCCAATCCCAGCAGCACCGCGGCACTGTCGTCCACAACGGCCTCGGGCATGACAAAAAGCGGGCCGAAAAGGTGGTTGAAGCGGCCGGCGATGTCCCGGGCCATTTCCAGATGTTGCACCTGGTCCTTGCCCACGGGAACTTTGTTGGCCTTGAACATCAGGATGTCTGCGGCCATGAGCACGGGATAACAGTAGAGGCCCAGGGTGATGCCCTGGTCAGGGTCGCGGCCGGCCTGTTCTTCGTTCTCGGTCACGGCGGCCTTGTAGGCGTGGGCGCGGTTCATCAAACCCTTGGCGGCCATGCAGGTCAGGATCCAGGTGAGCTCAAAAATCTCGGGAATGTCCGACTGCCGGTAAAAAACCGAGCGCTCGGTGTCCAGGCCCAAGGCCAGCCAGGCGGCGGCCACTTCCAGCGCGGATTGGTCCAGCCGCTGCGGGTCCTGGCATTTCACCAGGGCGTGGTAGTCGGCCAGAAAATAGAAGGAGCGGGTATCGCCCCGTTGGCTGGCGGCGATGGCCGGGCGGATAGCGCCCACGTAGTTGCCTAAGTGGGGGGTTCCGGTGGTGGTGATGCCGGTGAGAATGGTATCGTGAGCCATGAATCGCTTCCTGTAAATAGAATGGGCGGTTAGATTTTTCCCAAGAGCAGTTGGATGATGGGCCAGGCGATGGCGCGCAGGATGGTGCTGATGATGCCGGTAAAGAGCAGGGCGGCCACCAGCAGCAGGCCGATGCGTTCCAGCCGCGCATAGGAGTCCCGCAGTCCGGGGGGCAGAAACAGGGCCAGGATTCGGCTGCCGTCCAGGGGTGGAATGGGGATCAGGTTGAACACCGCCAAGATGATATTGATCATGACGCTGAAGCGCAGCATTAAAAACAAATCCATCATCACCGGCCGAATGAGCGTGGTTTGCCAGAAAGGGGCTAGTTGCACGACGATCCGGAAGAGCAGGCCGGCGGCCACGGCCAGAATCAGGTTGGCGGTCACCCCGGCCGAGGAGACCAGCAGGGTGCCCTGGCGGAAATTCCGAAAGCGGGCTGGATTGACCGGGACCGGCTTGGCGTAGCCAAAGGGGTAAGGCCAGCCCGAGAGCACCAGCAGCAGCGGCAGGATGAAGGAACCGAAGAGGTCCAGGTGCTTGATGGGGTTAAAAGAGAGGCGCCCGGCGTAGTGGGCCGTGGGATCCCCCATGCGCAGGGCGGCATACCCGTGGGCCACTTCATGGACGGTGACCGCGATGAGCAGCGGCACCATCATCACCACCAGCCCGTTGAGATCGAAATTAGCCCCCATAGGCTTTGACCAGTGCCGTTTCTTCCTGACGGGTGGTGATGCGGCCTTCCAGGCGCGCCTCCAGAATGGCGTCGAGTATTTCACGGTAGATGGGGCCTGGGGGAATCCCCATGGTTTGCAAATCCTTGCCTTGGAGTAGGGGCTGAATGTGTCTCAGTTTGGTGTAATAGAGGGAAACCATCTGCTGGACGGCACGTTCCTCGGTGGCCGCCATTATGTAGAGAATCAGTTCATTTTTGAGGCCGTGGAGGTGAGTGTAAATTTCAACATTGTTCGCGGTTTTACGCCACTGAAGCCAGTTGAGGCTATCTTCCGCTTTAAAGCGCGCTTTAACGAACAGTTCCTGGTAGCGGGCGGCCAGTTCCAAGCGCATACAGATTTCCAGGGTGGTGGCCGCGTCGCAATGGCCCACCAAGGCCATGAAATAAACGGCCCATCTCATATAGGAATCGTCCAGAAAAAGCAAATCGTGCCAAGCCAGGACTGTCTTTACCCGACTTAACCGCTTAAGAACAGTTTCGTCCAATTGAATTGCAGGATGTATGATGCCCAGCAGCTGGAAGTCTTCTAGGCGTTTCAAGGCGGCCACGGGATCTTCCTCCTGCAGGATCAGGCGCAGTTCGGCAAAGACCCGCCGGCCGCTCAAGCGCTTGAAAAAATCGAGTTTTACTGCATTTTGAATCAGGCTGGCGGTGAGCCGGCCAATGGTGAACCCAAAGCGCTGTTCAAAGCGGATGGCCCGAAAGGCGCGGGTGGGGTCTTCGACGAAGCTCAAATTGTGCAGGACCCGAATGGCTTTTTCCTTGATATCCCGCCGGCCGGCAAAAAAATCGATGAGGATGCCGAAATGGCCTGGGTTGAGGTGAATGGCCAGGGTGTTGATGGTGAAATCCCGGCGGTAGAGGTCCAGTTTAATGGAGCTGTTTTCGATGATGGGCAGCGCGGCCGGGGATTGGTAGTACTCCATGCGCGCCGTGGCCACATCGACCTTGAAGCCGTCGGGAAAAATCACCACGGCGGTGCCGAATTTGCGGTGGGTATGGATCCGGGCGTTGACCTGTTTGGCCAGTTTTTTGGCAAATTCGATCCCGTTGCCCTCTACCACCACATCGGTATCCTCATTGGCGCGGTATAAAAAAAGATCGCGCACGAAGCCGCCCACCACATAGACCTCCATCTGACTCTCATGGGCCACCTGACCCATGGTTTTCAGCAGCGCCCTAAGCGGGGCCGGGATGCGTTCGCCCATCAGGTTGGCGATATTTCGGGTGCGGGCATGAATCAGGCGGCTGTGGGGTTCTTGGGTCTCCCCCGGGGTATCGGTGGTGTAGCGAACCAGGGAGTTCAACAGGTCGGTGCGGGTGATCACCCCCGCGAGTTCGCCGTCACGGACCACCGGCAGGATCCGTTGCTGGTGACCGATGATCTTGTCGCGGATTTCATCCAGGCCGGCGCTTACCTCAACCATTGCAAGATCGGTGGTCATATACTCCTTGACGGGGAGGTCGCCCAGGTCATGGTAAAGGGCTTTTTCCACCACCTGACGGGTGATGTACCCCAGGAGCTCTTTGCGCGGATCATCATTCCGGGTCACCACCAATGCGTTGATGTTGTAGCGGGTCAGCAAATGCGCGGCGTCACGGCAAGTGGCGTTCTGGGATAGGGTCAGGACCGGCGTGGACATCATTTCATGGGCTTTTTGCCTGGAGCGGATGCTTTGGGCCAGGACATCCATCAACTCCTGTTCCACCTGGGCTAATGTGCGGTGTTTAATGGCTGCCGAAGCAGCGAAGGGATGTCCCCCGCCCCCCAGTCGGCTGACAATGGCGCCCACATCCACATCCGGCGTGCGGCTGCGGGCCACCAGATGAATTTTATTTTCCATTAAAGTAATGGCAAATACAGCCGAATAGTTTTCCATACGCATCAACTTGTGCACCAACAGGGCGAAATCGGGAATGTAGTGTTCGCTGACCAAGCGGGTCAGCACCACATCCACCCCGTTGATATTGTAGGTATCCGCAGCCTGGATCATGTCGTTGAGCAGTTGGACCTGCAAGGGGCTGATTTCCCGGGTGGTTAGCGAGGAGATCACGTTGAGATTGGCGCCCTGGGACAAGAGGTAGGCTGCGGCGGCAAAGTCCTTTTCGGTGGTGGAGGTGAAGGTGAAGGATCCGGTATCCTCGTAAATGCCCAGGCACATGATGGTGGCTTCATCTTCGTTGATGGGAATCCGGCGCGTTTTGAGAATGGGGGCCAGAATGGACATGGTGGCGCCGATGGGTTCGATAACCTCCACCTGGCCTTTGATATCGCCGGGCATCTCCGGGTGGTGGTCGTAAACATGAATGTCCAGCCCGGGGTTTTCCAGCACGTCGATGATTTTGCCGATGCGCTGGGGCTGACGGGTATCCACCAGAACCAAGCGCTCAACCTTGGCCAAATCAATGGATTTGATGTCGGCCATGTTAAAGAGGTAGGCCATGGAATTGATGAAAAAATTGCGCAGGGTTTTATCCTGGGAACCCGGGAAGACTACCCGCGCCTGGGGGTAGAGTTTTTGGGCCGCCAGCATGGATGCCAGAGCGTCGAAATCGGCGTTCATGTGGGTGGTGATGATTGTATTTTTGGCTGCCATGACGATCACGAGACGCATTCAGGGTTAATACCCGGGGCGTTCAAGTGAAACCGGAAACGCGATGGACCCGCCGTTTCCGATGTGCTGCTGGATAGTGACATATTTCGCGGCCATTGGGCAAGCCGCAGTTCTGGACGGGCAAAGGCAACCCACCGGGTCAGGATGATCCAATGGCCCGCGCTCCAGGAAATCCCTACATAGAAAAGTCCTTAATTTGGCCTTGTAATGTTATTAGGCTTTAGTTATAGAAAGATATATAAATTTAGCTAATTAGCACCCTTTGGAGTTGCTGCCGGAAGGGTCAACTTAGGAAATCTGGATTGTGGTATTATTTTTGCATTCAGTGGAGAAATAATTGAATGGGGAGATAATTCCGCATCTACACTCCTACAGGTGGAGGCTGAAATGCCCGTTTTTGTTTGGGAAGGTCGCAATCGAAAAAATGAAACTCAGAAGGGTGAGCTGGATGTTCCAACCGAGCAGGCGGTCCGAGCGTATCTGAGCCGCGTTGGGGTCAATCCCACAAAAATCAAAAAGAAGCCCAAGGATCTGTTTGCCAATGTATCCTTCCTCCAACCCCGCGTCACCAACAAGGATATCATTCTTTTTGCGCGGCAGTTTTCAACGATGATCGATGCCGGCCTGCCCATCATCCAGTGCCTGGACATCCTTCAAAGTCAGCAGGAAAACAAAACCTTCAAGAAGATTATTAAAAATATCAAGGAATCTGTAGAGAGCGGCGCTACGCTGGCCGATTCGTTGAAGAAATTCCCCAAACAATTTGATGACCTCTTCGTCAACATGGTGGCGGCGGGTGAAGTTGGCGGCATATTGGATTCTATCCTAAGACGATTGGCGGTGTATTTAGAAAAAGCTGCCAAACTGAAAGGCAAGGTGAAAGGCGCCTTAACCTACCCTGTCGCTGTGGTTATCATTGCGGTTTTAGTCTTAGCCGTAATTCTCATCTTTGTGATTCCCGTGTTTCAAGAGATGTTTGAGGGCCTTGATTCGGAGCTGCCTGCCATGACGCAATTTGTGGTAGCACTCAGCGATGTTGTAAAGACAAAAATATTTTATATCCTCATTGGTCTTGTTATTTTTATCATTGCGTTCAGGCGATTTTACAAAACACCCAAGGGGCGTGAATTTGTTGATTCAGCCCTACTCAGGCTTCCCGTATTTGGAATCCTTTTGAGAAAGGTTGCCGTGGCGCGATTTTCACGGACCATGGGAACCATGTTGGGCAGTGGGGTGGCAATCTTGGATTCCCTGGATATTGTTGCTAAAACGGCGGGCAACAAAGTTATCGAAAAGGCGGTCTATCGAGTCAGATCCGCCATCTCAGAGGGCCAAACCATGGCGGCCCCCTTGTCAGCAAGCAAGGTCTTTCCGCCGATGGTATGCCAGATGATTGCGGTGGGCGAATCCACCGGATCCTTAGACAGCATGCTCAACAAGATTGCGGATTTTTATGACGAAGAGGTAGATCAGGCGGTCGAAAATTTAACTTCTTTGATCGAACCTTTTATGCTGCTTTTCTTGGGGGTTACCATTGGCGGCTTGGTAGTGGCCATGTACTTGCCTATATTTCAGATGGGTGGCCTTGTGTAAGCGCACAAAAGGTTTGGCTGTTGTTATCCGCCAGCCCTTAGAGTTACTCGACAGTCCATAACCGCGGCGTCAATGTTTTGCCGCAAGGTTATGGACTGTCGAGTTTTCATTCCCATTCCCTTTTAGACCTTGAATTGGATTGGGGCATTGCTGGGCATCCCTGAAGAATGAAATCAGGCTTGTGGACAGATGGATGGAAATGGACACTGTTTCAAAGTTAAGGCGTCTCATCGTTGCCCGGGTCATATTCGCCTGTCTGCTATTGTTCAGCACGTCCCTCTCATTTAGAAATGCTTCTGTTCATCCCTTTGAGCCTCCTCTGTTATGGCTATACGGTCTCATCTTTAGCCTTGTATTACTTTCACTGATTTACTTTCTTTATATGAGGATAGCACCCGTTGCCTGGGTGGGAGCATTTGTTCAGATATGCCTTGATTCTGTCGCCGTTACCGCAATTGTCTACCTCACGGGTGGCGTTGGCAGTGTTTTTACATTTTTATATCTAATTGTAATCATTTATGCGGGTATCATATTATATCGCCATGGCAGCTTGGCCATTACTCTGTGTTGCGGTATACAATATGCTGCCTTGATTGGGTTGCAATATTTTGATCTAACTTCATACCGATTGGGAATCGATCCCATTAATGTTAGCAGCTATGGTTCCGTTCAAACAATATACAAAGCCGCCGTAACCATTTTGGCTTTTTTAGCGGTGGCGCTGTTAAGCAGTTTCCTTGCCGAACAAAACCGTAAATCCAAGAGTAAGCTCAATGTAATGGCCGAGCGCGTTCGGCGTGTGGAAAAATTGGCGGCCATGGGCGAAATGGCCGCCGGTTTGGCCCATGAGATTAAAAACCCCTTGGCGGCGATGACGGGCTCTATCCAATTACTGCAGGAGGAGTTGCCGGCGGACCCGGGTCGCGATCAGCTGATGGGTATTGTCATGCGGGAGGCGGATCGCTTGACCTCCTTGATCAACGATTTTTTGCTTTTTGCCCGGCCACCCGCCGGCCGGGTTGAGGATATCGAGCTCAGGCAGGTCATTAACCATACCGTAAAGCTGTTTGCCAATGATGGCCGCTTTGCGGACCATATCGATATCCGCACCCAACTTTTGCCAGGCGTTGCGGTCCGGATGGATGCCGCATTGTTGCGCCAGGTATTTTTGAACCTACTGCTCAATGCTGCCGAGGCCATTGAGCTTAAGGGCGAAATTACCATCACCATGCATCAGCCCGCAGCGGGGTCAGTGACCGTTGAGGTCCGGGATACGGGCTGTGGAATCCCACCGGAAAACATTGAGACCATTTTTGACCCCTTTTTTACCACCAAACCCAAAGGCACCGGATTGGGATTGTCCATTGTGCACCGCATTCTCGAATCTTCGGATGGCCAGTTGGAGGTCACCAGCCAGCCCGGGCAGGGGACGCTTTTTCGTCTCATCATGCCCGCCTTTTCCATTGAAAACTCCCGCCGCAAGGCGCTGAGCTAACCAGAGCAATCAGGATGTCGCCATGAATCGTTTACTACACAAAATGAGTTCATTTATGGGAAAAGCTGTCCGGTTGGCCTATGGAAAAACGTCCAACTTATATTTCTTTAGATCCCTGAACGATATTCCCCCGGGAGGCATTGTTCTTTTTCCCTTGCAGCCCCATCTCCTGGCTTGCGGATTGGCCGGAATTATCGCCCGCAAGCCCGCTGAGCAGGTCCCTGAAAAAGTAGCGATAGACGAAATTGATGATCTGGTGAAGATGCTCGAACAGCAGGATTTGCATGACTGTCTTGATTCCAAGAACAACGCTTGGATGGAGACCTATATGGGCGGTGAGGGCCATCTGCGGAAATTCGCCCGGGTTGTCACATCCTTGAAACGCGAAGCACAGCTGTTTCAGCTCTTCACCCAGGGTGTGCATTGCGATACGTTAAAGTCCCAAGCCCAAAGACTCAACGCCAAGGTCAATGCGGAGTCTGAATTTTTTTCAGCGGTGATGGGAAAACTTGACCGGCAGGCGGTGGAGACCATTTCCCGGCGGCTCGAAACGATTCGGGATATCGCCTGGTGCCTGGACCGTGAGATCGTGGCCAACCTGGAGAAGATCCGCGGGTTGATCAAAGCAAATGGGTCGCCTGTCCAGGAAGGGGTGTTCCGCCTGTTCAAACGGATCAATACTGTGTTGAACAGCCTAGACCGGTTGGAAGTTCGCGGACGCGACTCTGCCGGTATTTCCATCATGCTCTCCATGACCCGGGAGGCCCACGATCAGTTCAGCGCTGCCATCGAGGACAAAGCGATATCCAAAGAATACCAGACTCGCAGAGATGCCGCGCTGCTGATGAACCGGGGGATTGGCGAAACGTTCAAAACGAACCATGATCAAACACAAACAGTCTTTTTGACCCTAACCTACAAGATCGCCGCGGAGATCGGCGCATTAGGTGACAATATTGGATTTTTAAGATCTCAGATTGAAACCGATGCGGTGCTGCACTGCTTGGTGCAATTTCCCTTTGCCTACCACTCCATTGCCACCCATACCCGCTGGGCTTCGGTGGGCGCCATCAGCGAACCCAATTGCCATCCGGTGGATAATGGACTGAATCCGACACCCCAGACCGACAATCTGATCCATGCCTGCCTCAATGGAGACATTGACAACTATTTGGAGTTGAGGGTGGCCCTGGAGGCAAAGGGCTACCAAATTCCCGAAGGGGTGAGCACGGATACCAAGATCATCCCGCTGCAAATTGACGCCTACCTGGCCCTGGGCCACGATTTTGCGGAAGCCTTTCGCCTGGCGGTCAATGATTTTGAAGGCTCCCACGCCATCTTGGTGCACAGCGACCAGACTCCCGGTAAACTCTATTTGGCCCAAAAAGGCAGTGGGCAGGCGCTTTTCATCGGAATATCCCCCGACTACTACATGCCTACCAGCGAGGTCTACGGATTTGTCGAAGAGACCTCAAACTACCTGAAGCTCGATGGCGAGGCGGTAGTTGAGGGTCTTCAAGGCCCCACCCAAGGACAAGTTTTTATTCTGGATCAAAGCGTTCCAGGCGCCTTGGAGGACGTCAGAGCCAGCTACTACGACGGTACTCTGATCGCCCTCAGCGATGCGGATGTCAAAACCACGGAGATCACCTCCCGGGATATCGATCGTCAGGATTTTGACCACTACTTTTTAAAGGAGATTTCAGAAGCGCCCCGATCAGTGGTCCAAACCTTGCTGAACCGCTGGAAGGTCAACCCCGACGACGAAACCCAGCTGACGGTATCCCTGGACGAGACCATGATCCCGCCCGGCTTGGCGAGTGCGCTTAGCAGCGGCGCGATTAAAAAGATCTATTTTGTAGGCCAGGGAACCGCCGGGGTTGCCGCTCAGGCCTGTGCGGATCTGCTGGGCTATTACCTGGGGGCCCATGACACCCAGATCAATGCCTTGAAGGCCTCTGAACTTAGCGGGTTCCGGATAGACCATGGGCGGGATGCCAAGAGCATGGGCGAGACCCTGGTGGTGGCCATCAGCCAGTCGGGTACCACTACCGATACCAATCGTACCGTTGACATGGTCCGCGAACGAGGCGCCTACACCTTGGCCATTGTCAATCGCCGGGATTCCCACATCACCTTCAAGGTGGACGGGGTGCTGTATACCAGCAGCGGGCGGGACATCGAAATGTCGGTGGCCTCAACCAAGGCTTTTTATTCCCAGATTGTGGCCGGAGCCTTGCTCGGTCTCTATATTGCCCGGATCAAGGGCCGTCGCAGTGGGGCGTTCATATCCGAAGAGATCCGCCAGCTTCAAGCCTTGCCGGACGCCATGAACCAAATCCTGAAAAACAAAGCCTCCATCGCCCAATCCGCCGCGCAACACGCCGTTGCCAAAACGTATTGGGCCACCGTAGGCAGCGGGCCCAACAAAGCCGCCGCGGACGAAATCCGCATTAAACTGAGCGAATTGTGCTACAAAACCATTTCCGCCGATTATGTGGAGGACAAGAAACACATCGATCTTTCTTCCGAGCCGCTGATTATTATCTGTGCGGCCGGGGCCGGCGCAACGGTGATTGGCGACATTATCAAGGACACCGCCATTTTTCAGGCCCACAAGGCCACGCCCATCGTGATCGCCGATGAAGGCCAGCGCGGATTCGAGCCCTATGCCGCCAACGTGATTTATGTACCGGCGGTTCCCCAACATCTGGCCTCTATCGTCAACACCCTGGCGGGCCACCTGTGGGGCTACTACGCGGCCCTGGCCATCCATGCCGGATCACGCTTTCTGTTTGATTTTCGGGAAGAGATTCGGAAAAGCGTGGTCGACCATGGACAGCGGGGGGTGGACATTTACGAGCTGATTCTACAAGAGAGCTTTCGGGAGCGGGTGGCCCGCTTCTATCGCGAATTTCATCAGTTGCGCCGGGGCAATCGGTTTCCCATCGCCTTTGGCGAGGGGCTGATTCCCGATATCTCACTTTTACTCAAATATTTAACCGGCCGGCTACCGGTGGCCGATTTTGAGCTGGATTTCGACCAAAAGGGCACCGCCGCCAACATGCTCACCGTTTTTTACGAAAAGATCGGTGAGCTGATCAACCGTTTGTCGCGTCCCGTGGACGCCATCAAGCATCAGGCCAAAACCGTTACCGTGGGGACCAGCCGCCTTAGTGCGCGTCTGGAAGGCCTGCTGTTTGATACCCTGCGCGCTGAAAATTTCAGCGAGGCTAACTTGATCAACCGCAATATTCTGGTGCTGCGCAATGTTCAGGATATTTTGGCTGGAATCGCCGGTTCCGTATTGTATAAGATCGAGGGACTCAACTTATTGGGTGAGACCACCGAGAACACATCCATCGCCATCGTGAGAAAAACCGGCAGCAGTGCCGATATTCCTTCCCGAGTGGAACACGACAGCCACCTGAAGGGGACCAAGCGGATCATCGTGGAGCGGGGCAACGTCTACATCGGCCAGGGCCGCAAGGATGGCCGCAGTCTAGTGGTGATCCCCATCATGTCCACAGCCGCGGAGACCTCCAACCAGATCGAGTATCTGCTGCTGCTCAATATCATTTTTAAGGATGATGTTCCCCTGGCTACCAAAATCAAGGCCCTGGGGGGAAAATTCGGTCACATCAAGCAGATCGCCCATGAAAGCAGCATCGAATGGCAGGACAGCTACCTGGAGCAGGTCTCCCTGGCGGAACTGTTCGGGTTGTCCGCGGAAAAAATCGCCGAAACCATCGTCTCTCAAATTGGGCAATCTTAGCCGGCCTGGAGTCCACACCGGATTTTACAGCCTGTTTTCCATCACGTCGATCATGGAAAATACCCGCCCCTTGTGCCCGGCCTGGATCGCGCGCTGCAGAAACAAAACTGCATCCAGGGTGCCTTGGGCGTAAATCCGACGCCCGTTGACATTGTGAGTAAACTCAAACTTGACACTGCCCTCCGGGGAGGTCAGGGTGTAGGTGTGCCAGGCGTGGCCTTTTAGAAAGGGTGCGGGCACGGCCCAAATCGATTCCTGGCGCAGCGGGTCACGCTCCTGAACAATCTCCTCCCGGTTAAAATCCATCCCCAGCTGATTGAAAAGGTCCACCATGGCCTTGGCCGTACCGCTGGTGTCGGCTTTGCCCTGCTGGTGGCTCTCCTTGATCGCCAGTCCATAGCCCGCAAACAGACCGGGGAAGGATTGGGCGGCGTATTGGATCATGGCCTGAAAGCCCACAATCTGCTTGGCCATGTTGGGGGCGATTACGGCTGAGCAGCCGCTGTTTTCCACCACTTCGTATAACTTGCCGCGCTCCCCGCCGGTGGTGCCCATGACAAAGGGCAGTTCCTGGGCACAGTAAAACTCGGCATTGCGGTTCACCGCCGAAGGATGGGTAAAATCGACGCAGATGAATGGGCCCTGGGCCTGGATGACTCGAGGGATGGCGGATTCCCGCTGGTCGGGGGGGATGAGTTTCAGGTCCGCGGACCCTACGGCGGTATCGGTGGCCTGGATCTCGGGGCCGGTCAGGGAATAGGGCAACACCTTAAAACGGGAATCGGCCAGAGCGGTTTCAGCCAGGACGAAGGCCATATTGCCGGGCAGGCCGTTGATCATGATGGAAATGGGCGTCATGGATTACCTCCTGTTTGCGGACGGGTCGAGTGTGGCCAGCTTGGAGTGCCGGAGCAAACCACCGACAACGTTTCTCAAGTGGCTAAATTTATTGGATTCAAACGCGCTCAGCCGGTTCGTGAGAGAGTTTAGCGCAGCCGGGATATAGCGCTCGAAGTGACGTTTTTTCTTTACGCAGGTGAGAAAGCCGAAGGCTCCCAGGATTTGTAGGCTTCGGGCCAGAGCGCAGGCCTGGTATCCGCGTGCAAAGCCACGTGGGTCGCCATCCGCCGCCTGATGATAGCGATCCATGGCGTAACCCAGCAGTTCATCTTGGAGATCAGTGGACAGCGCCACATAAGGATCCACCAGCAAAGCGGCCAGATCATACTGCAGGGGTCCGGGGCGCGCACCCTGAAAATCAATCCAGACCGGTAATTCATCGCGGATCATAATGTTGCGGGACTGAAAGTCGCGGTGCATCAGTCCCCAGATACCGTATGTCTCGATAAGATCCGCCAAATGCTGAAATTCGGCCTCAAGAAATCCCTCGGGATAATTCCCTTTCAAATAGGTATTTAAAAAAGCGCTTACAAAATAGCCCCCCTCCCGCTTGACAACCACTTGCCGGTCATAGGCGGGGGTATCATAGGCCCAGACCGGATCGAAGTCCTGAAGACCCCGGCGGGATAAAATGATGAGGGTATCGATCAGCCCTTGATACAAGGATTTCACCTGAGTTCGTTGGTCCGTCCGGCCCACAAGGGTTTGAAGATTCAGGTCACCTAAATCCTCCACGAAAACCAATCCGGCGCAGGTGTCGGATTGATAGATGCGGGGAACTGGAATTCCCAGGCCATAAAGGTGCCGTCCGATGGCGACAAAGGATTTCGCCTGCGAGGCACCGAATTGGGCTTGGATGCCATGGTCGGCCAAGATCAGAGAATTGTCGCCGTAGTGCAATCGGTACCAGCAGCGGTCCGAGCCGTCCCCGGCCAAAAGCCGGCGGGTAATGGTGCCGGGGGTCGGAGGGCTGCCAAAGGCCTGCGCGAAGGCCAAAGGCGCCAGCGCATCGAAGACCGCTTGCCGGTACCTTTGGGGGGTTCCGGTGTCCATCCAGTAGCGGCGGCCCATATCATAGGCCCGGGGAACCTGGCCCACGTCGGTCAGCCGGCTGTAAATCGCCACGCTATGGGCGTAGGCGCCCCGGGGGATCAGCCCCAACACCTCCGGGTCCAATACCTGAATCCCGGCAAAGGTGCGCCAGATCAATTCATCGTCCATGGCTGTCAGCGCTTGATCCCCTTTAAACCCAACAACACGACCGCTGCTATCCAGGGCCACAGTGTTGATTGGGGGAAAGTCGGTTACCGCCAAGGTTACGGGTGAGGCATGGGTCTGATGGAAGCGGTAGAGCCGGGCGATATCCAGATCCGTGACAATGTCGCCGTTAATGACCAAGAAAGGCTCGTCATCCCAAAAATCGTTTAAATTGCCGATGGCGCCGGCGGTTCCCAAAATTTGCGGTTCATGGCGGGTGAAGACAGGCAGTGGATAGGCTGTCCGGTGGATGTGGGTTTCAATCCGATCCGCCAGGTGGTGTGTATTTACCATCACCTGGGTGACACCGGCCACGTGCAATTGGCTGATCAAGCGATCCAGAAGGGTCGTGCCGCCGATAGTAAACAGCGGCTTGGGGCGTATATGGGTATGGGGTCGCAGGCGGGTGCCGTATCCCGCGGCCAAAATAAGCGCTTTCATCGAGTCTGTTTCCGTATCGTCGCTTAACTGGGATGCGCGGGCTTTTATCCCGGGATCAGGTCCAGGTATTTTTGAATGGCGTTTTGATAGACTTCGGCTTTTTCCAGGTCTTCCGATCCCCGAATCGCGTGGTAATTGAAATACTCCAGGGCGTTTTGGTAATTAATTTTGGATATGGACTCCCGGCGCTGGATCGATTTTCGTTTGAACATTCGAATACCCCGGGCATTGATTTTTTTAATGCAATCTTTGGCCCGCACTTTTTCCTTGGGATTGCGGATTAAAAACCGCAGGGTCACCAGATAGGACTCGAGATAGGGTTTTAAAAAAGAGGCATAGTTTTTCAGTTTCCGGAAGCCGACCGAGGTGAGATTGTAGGTGTCGGGAAGGGTGGGGTGAGGCATGAGAATGGCATCATCAATGAAAATCTTCAGGGTCTTACGCACGAAATATTCCGCGGGCCGATCCGCGTCAAAGGCAAACTCATACTTGAAGAACTCCTGCAGAAAGCGATAGCTCACATGCAAATCGGCGGCCGCGAATTGAAAGGCATCCTGTTCCAGGATGCCCATGGCGGTCATGCCCGCGGGCACAAAAAAGTTGATGGTATTGTTGCTGTAGTATTCCAGGGCGGGGCGCCGCGCCTCGACAACTCGATAGACGGGCTCCGCCTCAACGGCTACCCCGAATTTAGTTATTTGCTCGATAAATTTTCGACTCTGGTAATTTTCAAGAACATTATCAACGGTGCGCATGGGATCGATGAGCAGCGTATCCGCCAGGGTCACCTGTTGAGCCTCCAGGTAGTAGATGTAGGTTTCGATGGTGTCTGTTAAGTGGGATTTGGTAAATTGATCTAGGTTGGTGTTGAGCAGCGCGGCGGCCACCACGGCATGGGGCGTGACTACCGTGACCTCATTAATGGCATTGATAATGCGGTAGCCTAAGTTGCGGCAAAGTATATTCTGCTCCTTGGTGGTGATGCTTTCCGGGTTGAACCCTTGTTGGTCCAGCAGATCCCTGAAAGATATTTGCTCATTGAATTTGATGTAGATTCTGCCATAGCGCTTTTTCAGAAACCGGTGGGCGCGAATCACCTGGGACAGATTCTCGGACTCTTTTTTGCCGCCCTCCAATTCGTTCAAGTAGGCATCTTCCTCCAACACCTGATCGTAACCCACGTAGATCGGTGTGAAAATCAGATCCTGGCAGGCGCCCTCTTTGTAGGCATTGAGCATAATGGAGAGCAGTCCCAGTTTCGGCAGAATCAGCTTGCCGGTGCGGCTCCGACCGCCCTCAATGAAAAACTCGATGTTGAATCCATCCTGGAGCAGTTTATAGACATACTCTGAAAAAACCTTGGCGTAGAGCACGGCCCCCCTGAAGGTGCGCCGGATAAAAAAGGCGCCTCCCCGGCGAAACAGAGGACCCATGGGCCAGAAGGATAAGTTCTTTCCAGCCGCCACATGGGGGCAGGGCATGTTGTTGGAGTGCAGAATGTAGGAAAGAATGATGTAGTCAATATGACTTTTATGGCAGGGGACCAGCACCAGGGGACCTTTTTGGGACATGGCTTTAACCTGGTTCAATTCCCGTTGATCCACCGTAACCCCGTCAAACATGGTGTTGATGATCCAACGCACAATCCCGTAAGCGATACTGATGAACACGGGATTGTATTTGGCGGCAATTTCTTCGAGATGGCTGTCGGCCTCTTTGCGAACCTTATGCAGGGGCAGGTCCCGGGACTGGGAATGCTTGGCCATGAATTGCTGCAAGCGCGGGGTGGTCAGTATTTGCTCCTTCAACTCTTCGGTGCTCTTGAGCTGGGGGCCGGTAATGGACTGGCGATGACGGTCGAGCTGACTCAAAAGCCGGCGGCGCAAGACCGCCGCCATTTGGTCCCGACCGGCAGGGTCCCCTTGGCGTTGACAGACGTCAATGAACGCCCCCAGATTGACCGGTTCGGAGATTTCAACAAAGACTTTGCCGGGAGATTTGAACAAGGCAACCAAACGCCGCAGGCGCCCGGGTTTCTGCTCGCTGCCGAATATCAGCGATACCAGACTGGGGATGGGTTTGTCGGGTTTGCGGCTGAAAAACATCAATTGAGGGACCAGAAAAATGGGGGTGTCGCTCTGGCGTTGAATTTTAAGCATTAAGGCCAGGGGATCGGGCTGGGCTTTGACGAAGCGTCGGTAAAAGCCCTTTTTTTCGATCAGGGAGAGGTAGCAGGTGGTCCCCGCTTTTAATTGGTCTTCAAAGTAACCCAGGGTGAAGGGATTCGGCAGGCGGCGGGTGCTGCGCAGATGGTGCCAATAAAATTGCAAGATCTCCTTGATGCGGCTCAAAGGCTGCCATGCTTTGATCCCATAGCCGATGGCCACCTCCGGGACCGGGGTTCCCAGTTGCCCATGGCGTGTATGGTAAAACAGGTATTCAAATTCACTCTTATGCTTTGTGATGTAGACCACAATGGCGTCAGGGGGCAGTGCTTTCATTCCCGACAGCTGGTCTTCATCCAAGCGGATTCCGCTAAAAAAGCGTCTCAGCAGCCAGGATGAAAAATAACCGGTGCGTCGGGGAAGAAAACAGTCAAATGTGGCCGATATATTGGAGCGATTTTTCTTTTTTCCCCACTTTAAGCCTGGGCGGGAAGTGGGGGATGGCGGATCATGCATCATAGTAGAGGTACCGGATAAGAGAATAGGATGGGATCAAGATAATCCTGAAAAGATATGGAAAGGTTAACAAAATTCACCTGTCAATTCAATCATGCCCTTATGGCTGAAATATGGATTTTTGTCTTGCGCGGGATGAACGCTTATGGTATCGGTATTATTTGTATTGAGCAGGATTGAGGGTAGGGGAATATAGGTAGTAATTCCAAAACAAATTGTTACTATCCCCCCCAGGAGGGGCTATTTTACATAACGGTTAGGAACGGTCAGTAAAGTTTATCTAAAGGAGGAAGAAATTTTATGAAAACTTTAATTGGTGGTGCGGTCGCAGCGGTATTGGGTTTAATCGGCATTTCGATTTGGTTTGGGGAATTCCTGCAGGTCGTGGCCGGAGTTCTTCCGATCATGTTGTTGGCGGGGGGCGGTCTGGCGCTGTACTTGGGATTCGATGAGCTCAAAGATACCTGGAAAAGTGACGACACCGCCAGTTCCGTGGCCGAGGATAGCAGCGAAGAGTACAAAAAAGAGATCGAAGACCTCAAGTCCGAGATTGAGACGCTGAAATCGCAGAAATCCTAAATTTAAGTAATCCACTATCCAAATTATACTGCCTAAACGCAGGAAGCCCTGTTACCCTAACGGGGCTTCCTTTTTTTATTGCTTGCCAAACTGAACCCACCGCCTGTTCCGAGTATCTTCCCGAAAATTCAGGTTTTTAAATTAGTTCAGGCATATAGCAGGTAAGGCGTTCGCCACTCCAGATAGTCCTGAATTTCTGGACGCCAGCCGGCTTCTAAATCCTCGATGGCGACCTGTTCTTCAATACCGCGCCGGATCTCCCCGCTGCCCAGGATTAAGTCTATGGGCAGGTTGACAAAATCATACTCGTAGGGCGGCGGTGCCCAGCGAAACTGGTCCGGAAAGTGTTTGAGTATGGCTTGCAGCAAACGCAGGCTGGTACGAAACGGCTGAAAATCCTTGCGCTGGCCTGGGTGAAGTTGGAAACCTTGGCACAGCCGACCTTGCCATTTATCGGCCAGGGGTTCAAAAGCGGCCGGGCGCAGACGCAGTCCGGCTAAAGGGCGGGGGGCAAGGGCCGCTTGGATCAATTGAGGATCAAGGAAGGGGGCGCCGAACAGCTCAAAAGGCTGGGTCGTGCCGCGACCCTCGGAAACATTAGTGCCTTCCCAGAACACTTGGCCCGGATAGACCCAAGCGGTTGCAAGGGTTGGCATATTGGGCGAGGGCGCAATCCAGGTCAGGCCGGTTTGATCAAAGTACATGTCGCGCCGCCAGCCCTCCATGGGAACCACTTCCAGCCGGCAGTTGATCTTAAAACGGTGGTTGATGAACCTCCCGAATTCCCCCAGGGTCAATCCATGGCGCATGGGAATGGGGTAACGGCCCACAAAGGAACGGTACTCATCTGACACACAATTGCCTTCAACCTGAGCCCCGCCCAGGGGATTTGGGCGGTCTAAAATCACCACCCGTTTGCCATATTGCGCCGCTGCTTCCAGGCAGTACGAGAGGGTGCTGATAAAGGTATAGACCCGGGTTCCCACATCCTGCAGATCCACCAGCAGGACATCGATCCCGTCGAACATCGGCTCCGTGGGAATGCGGGTTTCTCCATACAGACTGTAGACCGGCAGGGCCGCTTCGCCGTAGGTGGTATCGGTGGACTCCACCATGTTGGCTTGCTTTTCGGCAAACAGGCCGTGCTGCGGGGAAAAGAGAGCATGCAGGGAGCCGGGAAAGCGCTGGCGGATCAAATCAATGCCGTGACGCAGTTGGGAATCAACGGAGGCCGGGTTACATAGCAGACCTAAGCGCCGGCTGAAGGTCCACTTAGGCGGTTTATCAAGGAATTTTTCCAATCCGATTTTAATTTTGGGCATGGCGATTCTCTGGGTTGAAGGTGGTTGGTTTCGGTGGCGGTAGGTTGGCCAGATGGCAAACAGGGGCGCGGCCACCAAGATGGTTTGGAGGTGCGCGTTTGCCTTTCGGGGACTGGCTAGCCTGAACGGCGAGGGTTGTCAACCCTCTTGGGTGACGGCTCCAAGGGTCTTCGGGCGCACCCTGGGGAGTGGCCAGGCGTTGTCAAGCTTAGGATCCGAATCGGACCGTTATAAAACCGCCTATCGCTTGACAAAGGTTAACCCAGCCCCTAAAAGCCCATCGGTGGGCGGCGGCGTTAAAGGACCTGAAAAATGGAGGGCGCGATGGACCCACACCGGCAGCGCCGGCCCAATTGAAAACGAATAGGGGTAAGCGGGTTGCAGATGGAGCTTGATTTTACAGGGTTGGTCATTGTGGTGGGTAATTACGGCAGTGGGAAAACTGAGGTTGCCGTCAATCTTGCCCTGCATGAGCGCCAACAGGGTAAAGAGGTCCAAATTGCCGATCTCGATTTGGTTAATCCTTACTTTCGAACCCGGGAGGTCGCCGGGCTGTTGGGGCAACTGGGGGTTGAGGTTGTCCTGCCCCCTGAACAATTTCGCCAAGCCGACCTGCCGATCCTCACGCCGTGCGTCGGCGGCCTGATCCGCGCCCCCAAGGAGCTGGCCATCCTGGATGTGGGCGGCAACAACGTGGGCGCCCTGGTTTTGGCGGCCTTGGCCGACCATCTTGCCGGACGAGCGCTTCAGGTGCTACAAGTGGTCAACCCCTTTCGGCCCTTCACCGAAACCGTGGATGGATGCCAGCGGATCCGCCGTGAAATCGAACTCGCCGCCGGATTGGCGGTCAGCGGGCTCATCGGCAATCCCAATTTGATGGACGCCACCACCTGGGGGGATATCGAATCCGGGTATCGCTTCCTGATGAAATTGGGCCAGGCCAGCGACCTACCCCTTAAGCTTCTTGCCCTGGATGAAAAGTTTATTCCCAAAATCCGCCAAATGGAGATCCACTGTCCGATTTTGCCGATTCGCCGCCAGCTGGTGCCGCCCTGGCGCAAAGCGGCTCCGGTCCATTTCCATGTAGCGCCGCTGTTTAAAACTTTGGGCTGAACCACGGAATCCCGCTCAGGGCGTCTATGGGTCAGGGGTTATTTTAAGTGAGGGATTATATAAGGTAAGATTAAACCAAGGAGATTTTCATGGCCTTTGAGTACCATCTCGATAAAGACCGTTGCAAAGGGTGCGGCTTGTGCGTGGCCGTGTGTCCCAAAAACGTGCTTGAAATCAGCGATACCGTCAATCGGATCGGTTATTTTCCGGCCTATCAGGCCCGCCCGGAGGATTGCATCTATTGCGCGACCTGTTGCCGCATGTGTCCTGACGTGGCCATTGCCATAACCAAAACCGCGGATGCGCCCGCCTAAACAGCAAGGAGAGTTCATGGGCAAGGTTCTGATGAAGGGCAACGAAGCCATTGGCGAAGCGGCCATCCGGGCCGGCTGCCTCAACTATTTTGCCTATCCCATTACGCCCCAGTCCGAGGTGGCCGAGTACTTGTCGCGGCGCATGCCCGAAGCCGGCGGCGTTTTTTTGCAGGGTGAAAGCGAGGTCGCGGTTTCTTACATGATATTCGGCGCCTCGGCCTGCGGGGAACGGGTCTTTACCACCTCTTCCAGTCCCGGGGTCAGTCTGATGAGCGAGGGCATCAGTTACATCACCGCCGCCGAGTGCCCGGCGGTGTTCATCAATATTATGCGCGGCGGACCGGGGTTGGGCGGGATTCTGCCCTCTCAGGCCGACTATTTCCAGTCCGTCAAGGGCGGCGGCCACGGGGATTACCGTTTGCTGGTGATGGCCCCGGCCGGGGTTCAGGAAGCGGTGGAAATGGTGATGTCCGCATTTCCCCTGGCCGAGAAATACCGCAATCCGGTGATGATTCTGGGAGACGGGCTCATCGGCCAGATGATGGAGCCGGTGGAGTTCCCGGACCATTTAAAGACTCCGCCCTCCGATAAGCGCCAATGGGCCACCAGCGGCATCGCCAGTCGTGGGGGCGGGGAGCGCAACTTAGTGAAAACCCTCTATCTGAACCCCGAAGAATTAAATGCCCACAATCTCAAGCTAAAGGCCAAATACGAACGCATGGCCGCCGACGATGTGCGCTACGAAACCTACAATGCCGAAAGCGATTTTGAAATTCTGATTGTCAGCTACGGCACCATGAGCCGGGTTTGCAGAACCGCCATCGATGATCTCAAAGCCTCGGGGTTTGAAGCGGCCATGATCCGGCCCCAAACCTTGTTTCCGTTTCCAGGCGCCGCAATCCTTGAAGCCGCGGCCAAACCGAACTGCCGAGGTGTCATTTCCATTGAAATGAGCATGGGGCAGATGGTGGAGGATGTCCAGCGGGTGGTTCAGGGCGTCAAGCCGGTGCACTGGTACGGCAAGTGCGGCGGCGAAGTGCCCACCCCCGAAGAGATCGGCGAGGTTGTGCGCGGCCTGAAGTGATACCGAGGTTTGATAAGCGGTCCAGCCCGATCCCAAAGCTGTTTTTATCCTTCCACGAGGAGTGATCTTTATGGGAATTGCATTTAAGAAACCTGACGCCTTGTCCGACCAGCATACCCACTATTGCCCAGGGTGCACCCACGGCGTGATCCATCGCTTGATTGCCGAAGTGATTGATGAGCTCGAGATCCGCGAACGGACCGTGGGCATTGCACCGGTGGGGTGTGCCGTCATGGCTTACAACTACTTTACTACCGATTTTCAGGAAGCGGCCCATGGCCGGGCACCGGCCATGGCCACGGGGATCAAACGGGTACGGCCTGACTTGATGGTGTTCACCTATCAGGGCGACGGCGATCTGGCCAGCATCGGCATGGGAGAGATTATCCATGCGGCCAACCGCGGGGAGAAGTACACCGCCATTTTCGTCAACAATGCGGTGTATGGGATGACCGGCGGACAGATGGCCCCCACCACCATGCCTGATCAGCGCACCACTACTTCCCCCTTTGGGCGTAACACGTCGGAAGTGGGCATGCCCCTGCGAATGGCGGAGTTGTTGGGTGCCCTGGCCACCCCGGGGTACGTCACCCGCCAAGCGGTGCTCAAGCCCAAGCACATTGTCAAGGCCAAAAAGGCCATTAAAAAAGCTTTCAGCTATCAACTGGAAAATCGCTGCTTCAGTTTTGTGGAGGTCATCAGCACCTGCCCCACCAACTGGGGGATGACGCCGGTGAATGCCGTAAAATGGGCCGAAGAGACCATGCTGCCCTACTACAAACTGGGCGATGTCAAAGTTCCGGAAGACAATTAGGCAACCCTGGGCACGGACCATATGGAACTGAGGGCTACTGCAAGGGACGTCTGAGGAGGAGATAATGCAAAAGGAAGTTATGTTTGCCGGTTTTGGTGGGCAGGGAATCATGCTCATGGGCAAGATTTTGGCTGAAGCCGCCATGGCCCAGGGCTACGAGGTGGTTTGGATTCCTTCCTACGGTCCGGAAATGCGGGGCGGTACAGCCTATTGCACGGTGGTGGTTGGCGATCGACCCATCGGTTCGCCCATCATCAAATCTCCTAGCCATCTGGTGGCCATGAATCGCCCTTCCCTGGAAAAATTCGCTCCGACCATTAAACCCGGGGGCGTAGTGGTGATCAACCGCTCTCTGATTGATATCGATTCCGGGCGGGACGATGTGATTGAGGTGGCCTTGCCGATCATCGAAATCGCTAAGGACCTGGGAAATGTGCGGGCTGCCAATATCGTGGCTCTGGGCGCCTTTGTGGCCCGCAGTGAAATGGTCTCCTTTGAACACTTGCGGGAAAGTGTGCGTCTTGAATTTTCCCGCAAAGCCAAGCTGATTCCCTTGAACATGGAGGCCCTGGAAAAAGGGCGGGAAGCTGCCATGGCCACTGAAGCCGGATAGACACGGGCGCTAAGTTACCTCCCATCGAAATCGCATCCCATGAAACCCCTTCTGATCACCATTGACGGGCCGGCCGGGGCCGGGAAAACCACCATCAGCCAGCAGTTGGCCCAGCGTCTGGGGTATCGATACATCGACACCGGGGCGCTCTATCGGGCCGTGGCTTTGGCCGCCCTTGAAGCGGGGCTTTCAGCTACGGCTGATGAAGGACTATCCCAATTGCTGCCGACCTTGGAGCTTCGTTTTGAACGAAAAGGTCCGGATCTAGTCCTTCTGCTCAATGAACGTGACGTATCAGCTGAAATTCGCAGCCCGGAGGTGAGCATGATGGCTTCAGCAGTCTCAGCGCGGCCCATTGTGCGAAAATTTTTACTGAATTTTCAGCAGCACCTGGGTCGACAGAAATCCATGGTCTTTGAAGGGCGCGACATGGGCACCGTGGTCTTTCCGGATGCGGATGTGAAGATTTACCTGGACGCGGATCCCCAGGAGCGCGCCCGCAGGCGCCATCTCCAGCTAGGCGGCAAACAGGCGCCCCAGTCCCTCAACCAGGTCGCCCAGGAGATGCAGCAACGGGATGCCAACGATGCCACCCGGCCTGTGGCACCCTTAAAGCCTGCCCCGGATGCCCACATCATCGATTCTTCACGTTTGTCCATAGCTGGCGTAATCGATCGCATAGTGGTTTGCATTGAAGCCAGCACCGCTCAATCCAGCTAAGGTTGGCCCCCGCAAACCCCTAAATACTGATGTATCATCCAAAAAATAGTGGTGCCGTCCCAAAATATCTTGATTCATGCACAATGCTTTGGTATATCTACCGGATTATACTGAGAGGGCGGCCAGACCGCCAAAAAATTGGCTAAGGGGGAACGTTTTTAATGGAAAAAGTGGACCAACAACAAACACCCGCGGATGCGGGGCAAACCAGTGAAGAACCTGCCGTGGAGATGGAGAGCGCAACGGAAAGTACCATTGAAGATGCGGGGGTTGACGGCCAGGCGGACATGCCGGTTGACCTGAGTGGCGACGAGGGGCCCGAAGAGGTCGAAGAGAGTATGGATAGCCTCATGGCCCTCTACGAAGAGAGCCTCAAACGATTTGAGGAAGGTGAAGTTGTCAGCGGCCGAATCATCTCCGTAGACAAAGACCATGTGCTGGTGGACATCGGATATAAATCCGAAGGCCAGGTGGGAATCCACGAGTTTGTGGATGAAGAGGGTAATGTCCAGGCGGAAATCGATGATTCCGTGGAAGTGATGGTGGAGTGGTGGGATGATGAGAACGAGGTTGTTCTGCTCTCCAAAGAGAAGGCCGCCAAGGTCAAGGTGTGGGAGGCCTTGAAGGTCTCCTTCGACAACGAGGAGCCCGTGGAAGGGACCATCACCAACCGCGTCAAGGGCGGTTTTTCCGTGGATGTGGGGGTCCAGGCCTTCCTGCCCGGTTCCCAGGCTGATTTACGGCCCGTGCGCAATCTGGACGAAATGGTGGGCAAGACCTTCCAGTTTAAAATTTTAAAATTTAACCGCAAGCGCAGCAACATCGTGCTCTCGCGGCGGGTGATCTTGGAAACTGAGCGCGAAGCCAAACGGGCCGCCACCCTGGCCTCCATCCACGAAGGCAAGGTGGTGGACGGCGTGGTGAAAAACATCACCGAATACGGGGTCTTTGTGGATCTGGGCGGTGTGGATGGCCTGCTGCACATCACCGATATTTCCTGGGGCCGGGTCAAGCACCCCTCGGAGATGTTCAATGTAGGGGATGAGATCCAGGTCAAAATCCTAAACCTCGATTTGGAAAAAGAGCGAGTTTCCCTGGGCATGAAACAGCTCACCCCCGATCCCTGGACCACCGCCGCCGACACCTATCAGGTGGGTACCAAAGTGACCGGCCGGGTGGTCAGCTTGACCGACTACGGGGCCTTTGTGGAGCTTCAAGAGGGGATCGAGGGGCTGATCCACGTTTCGGAAATGTCCTGGACCCGCAAGGTGCGCCACCCCTCCAAAGTGGTTTCCGTGGGGGAAGAGATCGAGTGCATGGTGCTGGATATCAAGCCCGACAACCGTCGCATCTCTTTGGGCATGAAACAGGTCGTGCCCAATCCCTGGGACGTGATTGCGGAGAAATATCCCGTGGGCACCACCATTGAAGGCAAAATCAAAAACATCACCGACTTCGGCCTTTTCATCGGGATTGACGAAGGTATTGACGGTTTGGTCCATATCTCCGATATCTCCTGGACCAAACGGATCAAACATCCCTCGGAGATTTACAAAAAGGGCGATACCGTGCATGCGGTGGTGCTGGATATTGAAAAGCAGAACGAACGCTTTTCCCTGGGCATCAAACAGTTGACCCCTGATCCCTGGACCACGGTGGCCGAACGCTACCAAGTGGGCAAGGAGATCACCGGTACGGTCACCAATCTAACCGACTTCGGGATTTTCGTGGAGTTGGAAGAGGGAATCGAGGGGCTGGTTCACATTTCCGAAATCAGCACCGAGAAAATCAGCACTCCCGGAGAAAAGTTCAGCGTCAATGACGTCCTGACGGCAAAGGTCATGAATATCAACAGCCAGGAACGGCGGATTGGTCTCTCCATCAAGCGCCTGGGTGAAGATGACGACCAATCCCTGCTGAGCGAATACGTCAATAACATGAAGGCGACCCCCTCCACCTTGGGTGAAATCCTCCAGGAGAAGCTCAACGAGGAGTAAGCCGGAACACGCTGCCCCTTTGTCCGTACCCTCTTTCCGCGGCCTTATCTGGTGAAACTTCGCCAGGTCTGGCCGCGGTTTTATTGGCTGTCCGCCCCGCAGATGATTGAACCTCAACGGAGAAACGACTCCAAGGAGGCACCCTATGTTTGCCCGCCGCCATCCGCTGCTGTTTACGCTTTTGGTTTTTACCGGAATTCTGGCTTTTACCGTGATGGGGGTCAGCCTCACCCTGGCCTGGCTTTTTCACGGCTATGACTGGGAGGACGACCTGGCCTCCGATGACCCCAAGGTGGGGGTCGTGGAGATTCTGGGGCCCATTGCCGAATCGCGGGATGTGCTCCAACAGCTGAAAACCTACCGGGAGAATGATTCGGTCAAGGCTGTTGTCTTGCGGATCGATTCCCCAGGCGGGGCCGTGGGGCCCTCCCAGGAGATCTTTCGTGAAATCCGCAAAACCGCCGAATCCAAAAAGGTGATCGCCTCCCTGGGAAGTGTGGCGGCCTCCGGCGGGTACTACATCGCCGCCGGAACCGACGGTATCGTCGCCAATCCAGGAACCATCACCGGCAGTATAGGGGTGATTATGGCCTATACCAATATCGAGGAGCTGTTTCGCAAAATCGGCCTGGCGCCGGTGGTGATCAAAAGCGGGGAATTCAAGGATATGGGGTCGCCGGTGCGTCCCATGCGGCCGGATGAAGAGCAACTGCTCACCGAATTGGCGGAAAATATCCACAACCAATTCGTCGAAGACGTGGCCCGAGGCCGCAACCTCGACCCGGAAAAGGTGAGGGCCGTAGCCGACGGCCGGATCTTGACCGGCAAGCAGGCCGAGACCTTGGGGCTGGTGGATCGAATGGGAAACTTCGCTGATGCTTTGGAATGGGCCGGGCGGCTGGGGGGTATCAAGGGCGATATTGAAGCGGTTTATCCACCGAAGAAAAAATTTGACATTTGGGACCAACTCACCGAATCGGCAAGCCAGGTTCTAAGCACTCTTCTGATCCAATCCCCACCGCAAGCGCAATTTCGGTAGCCCCCCCCAAGGCCGGCTACGCCTGCACCCAGGAAAAGCGGCAGATCGGTATATTGGCAGCATTGACCCCCAATTACGAGGGTTTTGAAATTCTGGGTCGGGATACCCTCTCTATCAAACAAAGAGGCTCACATCCCCTCGGCCCTCACGGAGCACCTCAGGTTCATCATCGATCAAGGAGATTACGCTGGAAGGATGCCCCGGGACCGGGCCGCCGTCGATCACCGCCGCCAATTGATGGCCGAAATGATCGTGCAGCAGGGATGCATCCTGGAACACGGCGCCCTGGGGCGTTTTGGCCGATGCCGAGAGAATGGGATTGCCCAGAGCACTGACCAGGGCAATGCAGATGGCATGTTCAGGAACCCGAATACCGGCGGTTTTACGGGGGGTCAGCATGATTTTGGGCACCATCTTGGAACCTTCTAGGATGAAGGTATAGGGCCCGGGCAAAAGCCGCTTCATGGTCTTGTAAGCGTAGTTGGAAACCTTGGCGTAGTCGGCGATATGTTTGAGGTCGGCACAGACAAAGCTAAAGGGTTTTTTACGGTCCCGCTGGCGCAACTGATAGACCTTCTCAATGGCCCTTTTGTTCATGATATCGCACCCAATGCCGTAGTGGGTGTCGGTGGGGTAAGCGATTAGTTCGCCTTTTTTCAGTAGCTCGACGACCTTTTCAATCAGTCGTGCCTGGGGATTATGGGGGTTGATTTTCAGCAACATGGCAGCGGGCAATCCGAATTAGAAGATCTGGTTCAAGCTGCCTTATTCCTGTGGATCGGCGTTTAAGGCGCCACCCCGAGAAAAGGCCGCCATCCTTATTAGGCAAGCCGCCTCCCAAAGTCAAGCCGCCGGATCTCGGACACCGTGCCTGGCCCACCAAGCGCTTCCGGCCTCGGTGAGACCCCAATAAAGCGTTGCGCTCGGCTGCGCCATTTGCTATTCGATGCCCCAGCCTGCAGCGACGTACCCGACGATACCCCAGAACTGCCCTGCCAACCGCACCGGTCCATGTAAAAACCAATTGATTCCAATGTGTTGGCCGCGTATGCCATTAGTATTTTTTAGGAGGATTTGATGAGCGAGTTTCCGCTGGACGAGGCCTACTCATTTGACGATCTGTTGTTAGTGCCCAATTACTCCGATGTATTGCCCAAGGATGTGACCACCCAGACCCAGCTGACCCGCAACATCAGCTTGAACATTCCCCTGTGCAGCGCCGCCATGGATACCGTAACCGAAAGCGATACCGCCATCTCCATGGCCCGGGAAGGGGGTCTGGGGTTTATTCACCGCAATATGTCCGTGGAGAGCCAGGTGCTGGAGGTGGACAAGGTCAAGAAGTCGGAAAGTGGCATGATTGTCGATCCGGTGACCATTCACCCGGAACAGCCGGTTCACGAAGTGCTGGAACTCATGGAGCGCTTTCGGATTTCCGGGGTGCCCGTGGAGAAGGACGGCCAGCTGGTGGGCATCGTGACCAACCGTGACTTGCGCTTTGAAACCGCCATGGACAAACCGGTTTCCCAAGTGATGACCAAGGAAAACTTGGTGACGGTCTCCGAGGGCATTAGCTTGGAGGAATCCAAAAAACTGCTCCATCGCCACCGCATTGAAAAATTACTGGTTGTGGATACCCTGGGGCGCCTGACGGGCCTGATTACCATCAAGGATATCGAGAAAATCAAGAAATACCCCCATGCCTGCAAAGATCATCTGGGGCGCTTGCGGGTGGGGGCGGCCATCGGGGTCGGGGCCGATATGGAAGAACGGGCTGCCGCGCTCTTGGCAACCGGCGCAGATGTGATTCTCATCGACACCTCCCACGGACATTCCAAAAATGTTATCGACGCGGTGCACACCTTGAAAGCCAACCATCCGGGGATCGAACTGGTGGCCGGTAATGTGGGTAGCGGCCAGGGCGCTGAAGACCTGATCAAGTCAGGTGCCGACGGGATCAAAATCGGGATTGGCCCCGGGTCCATCTGCACCACCCGGATTGTGGCTGGCATTGGCGTTCCCCAAATGACCGCCATTATGAATTGCCGACCCGTGGCCGCTAAAACCGGCGTGCCCC
Source organism: uncultured delta proteobacterium (assembly GCA_963713755.1). Classification (GTDB taxonomy): domain Bacteria; phylum Desulfobacterota; class Desulfobacteria; order Desulfobacterales; family CAVQMW01; genus CAVQMW01. The sequence continues at coordinate 395,460 of CAVQMW010000003.1, forward strand.
TCATCGCCGACGGCGGCATAAAATACTCCGGGGACATTACCAAGGCCATCGGCGCTGGCGCCGATTCCATCATGGTGGGCGGGTTGTTTGCCGGCACCGAAGAGAGCCCCGGAGAACTGATTCTGTTCCAGGGCCGCAGTTATAAGGTGTATCGGGGCATGGGCTCTCTGGAGGCCATGCGCAAAGGCAGCAAAGATCGCTACTACCAGACCGAGGATGAGGAGCTCGACAAACTGGTTCCGGAGGGCATCGTGGGCCGGGTCCCTTACCGGGGATCGCTTTCCGCCAATGTTCACCAATTGATCGGCGGGCTGAAGGCGGGCATGGGCTACGTGGGCTGCCGAACCCTGGAGGAGTTGCGGGAAAAGGCACGTTTTGTCAAAATCAGCGCCGCCGGTCTCCGGGAGAGCCATGTGCATGATGTCATCATTACCAAAGAAGCCCCCAACTACCGGGTGGAGTAAACACGTTTCCATTTTCCCATGTGATCAGTTCTTCAGTCGAGGTATCGCCCATGAGTGCCGCGCCGTCCCCCTTTGTCCATCTCCATCTGCACAGTCAATACAGCCTGCTGGATGGCGCCATCCGCCTGGACCGCCTTTTTGAGCGGGCCAAGACGTTCAATATGGATGCCGTGGCCGTGACCGATCACGGCACCATGTTCGGGGTTCTCGATTTTTATGAAAAGGCCCATAAGGCGGGGATCAAACCCATTATCGGTTGCGAATGCTACCTGGCGCCCCGGCGCATGTGCGACAAAACCCCCCTAGACAGCAAAAACAGCGCCCACCTGGTTCTGCTGTGCCGCAATATGGAGGGCTACCGCAATCTGTGCCGCCTGGCGAGTCTGGCCCAGTTGGAGGGGTTTTACTACAAGCCGCGCATCGACAAAGAGGTTTTAAAGGCCCACAGCCAGGGACTCATCGGTCTGTCGGCCTGCCTCAAGGGGGAGGTTCCCAGCGCGATTCTCAAGGGTGTTCCGGATCGAGGGGAGCGCGTGGTCCGGGAGTATCAAGCCATCTTCGGGGAGGATAATTTCTTCCTGGAGGTCCAGAACAACGGCCTTGCGGCCCAGGAAAGGGTCAATCAAGGCCTGCTCGATCTTCACCAGCGCCTGGGGGTGCCCCTGGTGGCCACCAATGATTGCCACTATCTGGACAAAAGCGACGTGCGCGCCCATGGCTTGCTGCTCTGCATCCAGACCGGCAAAACCATCAACGATCAGAACCGCTTTAAATTCGAAACCGACCAGCTCTATTTCAAATCCCCCGCTGAGATGATCACCGATTTGGGCAAGTTTCCCGGGGCCATCGCCAACACCCGGACCATTGCCGATCGCTGTGACATCGAGTTCGACTTCAACACCTACCACTTTCCCCAATTCCAATCCGAGCATCGCGGCACCACCGATGAGGTTTTCGAGCAGATTGTGCGCCAGGGCTTCGAGCGCCGCATGGCCCAGATCCGGGCCAAGCGCCCCGAAATCGAGCCGGCCCCCTACCAGGAGCGCCTGGATTACGAGATAAAAACCATCAAGGAGATGGGTTTTCCCGGTTATTTTCTGATCGTCGCTGATTTTATTCGCTACGCCAAAGAAAACGGCATCCCCGTGGGGCCGGGCCGAGGATCGGCCGCCGGCAGCATGGTGGCCTACAGCCTGGGCATCACCGATCTGGATCCCCTGGAACACGGGTTGATTTTCGAGCGATTTCTCAACCCCTCGCGGATCAGCATGCCGGACATCGATGTCGATTTTTGCATCAACGGCCGCGAACGGGTCTTTAAGTACGTGGTGGACCGCTACGGAGGCGGTGATTATGTGGCCCAGATCATCACCTTTGGAAAACTCAAGACCCGCGCGGTGATCCGCGACGTGGGCCGGGCGTTGGATATTCCCCTCAAAGAGGTGGACAGCATTGCCAAATTGGTGCCCGAGGATTTGAAGATCACCGTGGACAAAGCCCTGGCCCAGGAACCTCGCCTGCGGGAATTGGTGGAGACCCGCGCCGACGTGGCCGAACTCATCGATATCTGCCGGGTTCTGGAAGGCCTGCCGCGCCACGCCTCCACCCACGCCGCCGGGGTGGTGATCGGCGACAAACCCCTGGTGGAGTACCTGCCCCTCTACAAAGGCAAAAAGGGGGAGGTGGTGACCCAACTGGATATGAAGCGGGTGGAGCAGATTGGGCTTGTAAAATTCGATTTTTTGGGACTGCGCAACCTAACCGTAATCAACGACACCCTGGAACTGATTCGCGCCCAGGGGCTCCCGGTTCCCGACCTGGAGGCCCTGGATCTGGGCGACGCCGCCACCTACGACCTGCTGGCTGCTGGGGACACCACCGGGGTGTTCCAGCTGGAAAGCTCGGGTATGAAGGATCTCATGGTGCGGCTACGGCCGGCCAGCTTCGCCGATATTGTGGCCCTGGTGGCGCTCTATCGGCCGGGCCCCCTAAACAGCGGCATGGCCGACGAATTCGTGGAGCGCAAGCACGGCCGCAAACAGGTTTCCTACCCGGTGCCGGAGCTGGAACCGCTGCTAAAAGAGACTTACGGGGTGATCGTCTACCAGGAACAGGTGATGAAAATTGCCGGCACCCTGGCCAACTACACCATGGCCGAGGCCGACGGTCTGCGCAAGGCCATGGGCAAAAAGATCGCCTCCTTGATGGCCCAGCACCGGGTGCGCTTTATCGAGGGAGCTACCCGAAACCAGGTCCCTCAGGCCCAGGCCGAGGCGATTTTCAACCAGATGGAAACCTTCGGCGAGTATGGATTCAACAAGTCCCACAGCGCGGCCTACGCCCTGATCGCCTTTGAAACCGCCTATCTCAAGGCCCACTATCCGGTGGAGTTCATGGCGGCCCTGCTCACCAGTGAAATGGGCGATACCGACGGCATCGTCAAATTCATCGCCGAGTGCCGCGGCCATGACGTCGACGTGCTGCCCCCGGACATTAATGCCAGTGGCAAGGCCTTCAGCGTAGCCCAGGGGAAAATCCGTTTTGGCCTGAGAGCCGTCAAGAATGTGGGCGAAGGCGCCATCGACACTTTGCTGGCGGCCCGGCAAAAAGAGGGTCCCTTTACCAGCCTGTTCAACCTCTGCGAGCGGGTGGAACTCAAAAAGGTGAACAAAAGAGTCATCGAGGCGTTGATCAAGTGCGGCGCCTTTGATTCCCTTGGCAATCCCCGCGCCCAATTGGTGGCGGCCTTAGAGGAGGCCATGGAACACGGCCAACGGGTGCAGCGCGAAAATGCCGATCCCCAGATGGGGCTTTTTGACAGCGCTCCGACCCAGCCCGTGGAAATCAACCTGCCGCCCCTTCCCGACATCGATGAATGGCCCCTGGACCAGTTGCTGGCCTTTGAAAAGGAGGCCCTGGGATTTTACGTCAGTGGCCATCCCCTGGATGGATATGCGGAACTCATGGAGAAGTATGCCAACACCGAGGCCGCGGCCCTGGCGGAAACCGCCGGCGGCAGCAGTATCACTCTGGGCGGGCTGGTGCGCGGGGTCAAAGTGATTCAATCCAAAAAGGGGCCCATGGCCTTTGTCACCCTGGAGGATCTCAGCGGCATGGTGGAGGTGACGGTATTTTCGCGGCTCTATCAGGAGGTTCGCGATCTGCTGGTGGATGATGCGACGCTCTTTGTGCGCGGCGGGGTGCAGCGCGAGGAAAACTCCGTGAGAATTCTCTGCGAAGAGATCATCCCCATGGACCAGGCCGAAGAAAAATGGACCGCCACCATCCATCTGCATATGGATGCCCGGCGAACCGATCGGGAAACCCTGATCCGGCTGCGCGACCTGCTGCACCGCTTTCCCGGAACCTGCAAAGGCGTGATTCACGTGCTGGGGCCTGAACAAGCTGAAACCCTGGTCGGCCTGCCGGATGCGTTGCGCCTCAAGGCTGACCGTCGCTTGCGGCGGGAGGTTAGGTCCCTGCTCGGTCCCAATGCCATGGCCACCGCCGCCGGACCTCAAACCAACGGCAACGCCAGCAATGGGCGTTATCCCACCAGATTTTAAAAAGGAGCCTCATTCCCCATGATGGAACCTCGATCCCCGCGGACCCGGACCCCGGTCTATGCGATTTTATTGGCCGGTGGCACCGGAACGCGAATGTGGCCGGTCTCCCGGACCCTCTACCCCAAGCAGCTGGTGAAGTTTGTGGGCCGGGACTCCCTGGTGCAGCACACCATCAAACGGCTTTTGCCCATTCTTGCGGCCGATTGTGTGCGGGTGGTGTGCGGGGCGGCCCACGAACACGAAATCGCCCGCCACCTGGATGCCATCGGGATTCAATCCTCGGGCAAGATCATTTGCGAACCCTGCGGGCGCAATACGGCTCCGGCGATTTTGCTCGCGCTGCTCTCCATGGCGGAACTCGATCCAGAGTTCGTGGTTTGTGTCTTTCCCGCCGACCATGTGATTGACGATCTGGAACGCTTCCACGCCGATGTCAACGCGGCCATTGAACTGGCCCGCATGGGCTACATCGTCACCTTTGGCATTCAGCCCCACTTCCCGGAGACGGGATACGGCTACATTGAGGGCGGCGACCCGCTGCCCCTGGGGGCCAGCACCATCCGGCGCTTTGTGGAAAAACCCGATCTGAAAACCGCCCAGCAATATCTGGCCGCTGGCAATTTCTACTGGAACAGCGGGATGTTTTGTTTCCAGGCCGCGGTGATGGCCGCGGAGTTTGAACAGCATCAAACCGCTCTTTACCGTGCCTTGAAAGAGTTGTTGGCCCGTGACAGCGCACTGGATGCGGCCGGCTATCAACAGTTGCCCGATATTTCCATCGACTATGCCATTATGGAAAAAACCAGCCGCGGTGCGGTGCTGCCCTCTCGCTTCCGCTGGAGCGACATCGGTTCCTGGAAATCCTTGTATGATTTTTTACCCAAGGATGGTGACCACAATGTGATCGACGGTGACGTGCTGACCCAAAATACACGCAACTGTTTTATCATGGGCCATCAGCGGCTCATCGCGGCCAATAATGTCCAGGACCTGGTAATCATTGAAACCCCCGATGCCGTGTTTGTCTCGGACATCGACAACAGCCGTGAGGTGAAACACATTGTCAGCCGCCTGAAGGCTGCCGGCCGCCGGGAGCACCATCACCACGCCACGGTCTACCATGCCTGGGGCCGCCTGACCCTGTTGGAAGATAATCCCCATCTGAAAGTGGTCCGGCGGGTGGTCTATCCCGGAAAATGTTGCGATCTGCCGGGCGAGGTGGGCCTGCAGCGCAGCCTCACAGGCATTCAAGGTTCGGCCCGGCTCAGCGCGGAGGATCAAAACCAGCTGCTGCGCCCCGGCAGCACCGTGAGCCTGGCCGCGGGCGTGCCCGCCGAGATCGCCAGCCTGGGCGATGAACGCTTTACGTGTGTTGAAACCTTATTTGGAGAATAGCCCATGCAGGTACCCCTGTTAGACTTAAAGGCCCAGTATCGGAAATTGAAGCCGGAAATTATGGCGGCTCTGGAAACGGTGTGCGACAGCCAGCGCTTTATCCTGGGCCCCGAGGTGCAGGCCCTGGAACGGGAGGTGGCCGACTATTGCGGGTCCAGTGAGGCCATTGGCGTCTCCTCGGGCAGCGACGCCTTGCTGATCGCCCTGATGGCCCTGGATATCGGGCCGGGTGACCGTGTGATCACCACCCCCTACACCTTTTTTGCCACCGGCGGCGCCATCAGCCGGGTGGGGGCCGAACCGCTGTTTGTGGATATCGACCCAGCGACCTACAACATGGCCCCCGATGATATCGAACCCCGTCTCGCCCGGCTTACGCCTAAAGCGCGTGACGGCATCAAGGCGATTCTGCCGGTTCATCTCTACGGCCAATGTGCGGATATGGATCCCATTGTGGATTTGGCCGAGCGCCGGGGATGGGCCGTCATCGAAGACGCGGCCCAGGCCATTGGCGCCGAATATGGCCGGCGCCGGGCTGGGTCACTGGGCACCTGTGGCTGTTTTTCTTTTTTCCCCTCCAAAAACCTGGGGGCGTTCGGCGATGGCGGCATGGTCACCACCCACTCCGCTGATCTGGCCGAACGCATTCGCAAACTCAGGGTCCATGGCTCGCACCCCAAATACTATCACCAATTGATCGGGGGTAATTTTCGCCTGGACGCCATTCAGGCCGCGGTTTTGCGGGTGAAACTCAAATACCTGGACCAGTGGAGCGCGGCCCGGCAGGAAAATGCCCAGACCTACGGTGAGCTTTTTACAGCCGCTGGATTACAGGAACGTATCCATTTGCCGGTGGTCTCTACCAATCGGCATATCTACAACCAGTATGTGATCCAAGTGGCGGAGAAACGCGATGAACTGCGGGACCATCTCACGGCCCAGGGAATCGGTAGCGAGATCTACTATCCGGTGCCTCTGCATTTGCAGGAGTGCTTCGCGGCGCTGGGGTACAGCCCCGGCGATTTTCCCCAGGCCGAAAAGGCTGCGGCGCGGACCGTGGCCCTGCCTATTTATCCGGAGCTTCAACCGGAGCAGCTTGCCTATGTGGTGGACCAGATCGCTGCCTTCGAGTGGTAAATGCGGGCGGGCTGACTTCAATTTAGCGGAATTACAAAATGACCATGCACCGAGGTTCTAAAATCCTGATGGTGGCCAATGACCCCGCCGACCAACGGCGGCTGCGGGAGATCATCGGTTCCGCGCACACCTTGGAGGTGGCCGCCGGGTTGGAGGAAACCCTTCACAAAGTGGTGATTTTCGATCCTCACCTTGTGCTGATCCATCTTGCGCGGGCCGACAGCGAAGCCCAAAGCCTGTGCCGGGCCATCCGCGGCATGGCCTCGGGCAATGCCCTGAAAATTTTGCTGGCCTCCCAGGCCGCGGGCATGGAGGATCGCCGGCGGGCTTTTGAAGCCGGAGCCAATGACGTGTTGCCCAAACCCTTTACGGCCCAGGAGCTGGTCGCCAAGATCAAGCTTTTCGGCATGGCCGGAGCGACCCAGGAGCAGGGGGTTGCTCCCTTGGAGATGGTGGGCCAGTTTGCTTCGGTAATTGAGAACACTCCCCTGGTGGCCATCAAAGGATTCGATACCCGGGGCGTGATTACCCACTGGAACAAGACCTGCGAACAAATTTACGGCTATTCGGCCAAGGAGGCCGTGGGTCGGCGACCCCGGGATTTTTTTCAGGATGAGGGCGTGATCCGGCAGTTAGAGGATGGCCTGAGCACCATTACCAAGACCGGTCAGGCAAGTTTGCCCAAGGAGTGGTCCATCCACACCCGCACCGGGGAGAAACGCTGGCTCTACTCCACCATGTTTCCGGTGTTCGAGCGGGGCGTGGTCAATGCGGTATTCTGCATGGATGTGGACATCACTCGGCGGATCTGGGCCGAGGAGGATCGCCGACTGGGGTATGAAAAGCTGCGCCGGGCCTTGAACGGCACCATCAAGGCCATGGCCCTTACCGTTGAAACCCGGGATCTCTACACCGCCGGGCACATGCAGCGCGTGGCGGAACTGGCTCAATTTATCGCCAGCGAAATGGGAATGACCCAAAACAGCGTGGACGCCATCCGCCTGGCCGGGTCCCTCCACGATATCGGCAAGATTTCCATCCCGGCGGAAATCCTGAGCAAACCCCGGCAGCTTTCCCCCGCGGAATTCGCTCTGGTCAAGGAGCACCCCCAGGTGGGGTATGACATCCTCAAGCCCATTGAATTTCCCTGGCCTCTGGCGGATATCGTGCTCCAACACCACGAATGTTTGGACGGCAGCGGCTATCCCCTGGGGATCAGCGGAGAGACTATCCTGATTGAGGCCAGCATCATCACCGTGGCCGACGTGGTGGAGTCCATTTCCAACCACCGGCCCTACCGGCCCTCCCTGGGCCTGGATCTGGCGCTGGAAGAAATCCGTGAAAACCGCGGCATCAAGTATCACCCCGCAGCCGTGGATGCCTGCGTGAACCTTTTCCTCAACAAAAGTTACCGGTTCGACCGCTGAGTTCCAACGGGCAGTAACTTCGAATTAGAGCGATTCAGCGGGTCTGCTCACGGATCCACTGCAGGAAAGGGCTGTGGCCGCCCATCACCGGAAGAGCCAGGATGCAAGGGCAATCGTAGCTGTGCAGTTCCAGAACCCGCTGCTTGAGCTTCTCAAAATGCGCTCCGCGAGTTTTGAGGATCAGCACTACCTCGCGATCCAGTTGGAGCGCATCATTCCAGTAATAGATGGACTCCATGTTCTGAAGGAGATTGGCACAGGCCGCCAAGCGTTCCTGCACCAGGGTTTGAGCCAGGGTGCGGGCTTCATCTTGCGATCCGGCGGTGACATAGACCCAGTAGATGTCGTCTTGATTCATGCTAAGGGATTTCCTTGGGCGCAATGCCCATTTAACCTGCGTGGCCTTTCTTGCGGCGGGGGTATTGCATTACAATCGACCTGGACGGCGGATCTACAATAACCCCTGGCGGCGCAGCACCCGGGCCGCTTCGCCCGCGGAATTCATCAGCACTCGCAGCGCCTGGGAAAGATGATACGCCGATTCTTGGGGCACCCCGGAACTGATCATGACCGCCGCCATATCCAGCGATTTGCCGGCCTGGGTCCATGACCCCTGGGGATAGGCGTGCCGGGCCAGGGCCAGTTCATGGTCGAGTTGGGCCACCATGACTTCCAGGATGCGCGCGGCACCGGTCTGTTCCCGCCGGGGCAAAGCCTCCAGTTGCTGGGCGCACTGCTGACACCACAAGATGCCGGTTTTGATTTTTTCGAGTTGGATAAGGCATTTCAATGCCGTGGTTGCATCCATGGCGCGATCCTGATGGGTTCGGGGTCTGGGGTTATTTGTAACGTGCTCCCGGGCGTTTGACAAGCCGGCCGGAAATTTAGTTGGTATGCCTTGACAGAGGGGGAAACCCAGGGAAATGAGGTTATCCCCTTTGGTGATCCGGCTCTGGACAATCCCGCTTGCCGAGGAGGTATGCCGTGCCCCGAGGTGAACAAATGGCCCGGCAGTGGAAGATTCTGCAGCACTTGCTGACCCATCGCCGGGGCGCGTCGATTCAGGAACTGGTGGCGTATTTAGGGTGCCACCGCCGAACCGTGTATCGTGATCTTGAGGCCCTGCAAAGCGCCGGATTCCCCATCTTTGCCGAGCGCCGCGAAAGCCGACGGCGCTGGCAGCTCATTGAAACCTATGCCGCTCAACTACCCATTCCCTTTGACCTGGCCGAATTGACGGCACTCTACTTCAGCCGGGATCTGCTCAAGGTTCTCCAGGGCTCGCTTTTTTCAGATGCTCTGGATTCGCTTTTTTCCAAGATAAAAACCACCTTGCCCCCGGAGTTGAGAGCCTATCTGGATACCATGAGCGGGCAGATCAGAATCGGCAACCTACCGGGCCGGCGGCTTAAGGATGTGACGCCCCTTATGGCGCAACTGAACCAGGCCATTGGCGATCAGCATACTATGCTCATGGAGTACCGGGCATTGAACCGCAAGCGCGCCAAGCCGCGCAGGGTGGACCCCTATGCCATCTGGGTTTTCAACGGAACCTTCTATCTGATCGCCCATTGCCATTACCGGCGGGATATACGTATCTTCGCCTTGGAGCGCATCCTAAGACTGGAGCCGACAATTGATGCCTTCCATGTGCCCGCGGATTTCAATGTGGATGACTATATGCAGGCAAGTTTTGGGGTCTTCCGGGGTAATCCCCGCAATGTGCAACTATGGTTTGCACCCCGCCTGGCGCCCTACATTGCTGATACCCAGTGGCATCCGAGCCAGCAAATCCTATCCCGGCCCGATGGCAGCGTGGTGCTGACGCTGCAGGTGGCGGTCAATGCGGAGCTTACCAGCTGGGTGCTGAGCTGGGGCGCCCAGGCCCGGGTCCTGCATCCGCCGGACTTGATCCAAGCTGTCAAAGAGCAGGCTGCGGCCCTGCTGGCCGCCTATGACCCTCAAGCCCTTGGGAGTGGGAATAATCTCCTTGATGGCGATGGTTGAAGAGGTTTGCGCTGCCAGGGTCGGGTTTGAAAACCATCTATACCACCCGGTCACCCCCTACTGCGCAGATCCGTGCCCAGCTGCAGTGAGTGCATATTTTCCTCGCGGATGTTGGAAATGCTTTCGGAAGGCCGCCTGGGCTTCTTCAACCAGAGCTTCATGGGCGCCGCTGTAGCGGGGCGAGAAATGGATGGGGGTCAATCGGCGAGCAGCGGCCCAGGCGGCGACCAATCCGGCCTGGCGGGCCGTGAGATGCGCCTTGGCGCGGGCCGTGGCGAGGTGGCGATGGGCAAAAGCCGCTTCGATGTAGAGGTGGTCCGCATTCCGGGCCAGTGCCACCATCCGGGCCACATTGACGGGAGTCCAGGCGGCATCGACAATATAGGCGATCTTCATTCCCGGGGTAATCCTGGAAATCTTTACCGTCAGGCTCTTTAGGGGGACGCGTCTGGGCTGTTGCTCTCGGGTGGCTGCCGGCGGTATCGTAAAGGTGCCTTCAGGATCATCCTGGCGGTAGAGGGCCGATTTGAACTCCTGCAACCAAGGGCCTGGGATAAGGTTCAAACTCCGCAACCCTTGGGTGATGATGTTGACGCGAAAGCGTTCCTTGAGGGCAAATCCCAAGCAGGGAACATGGTGGTCCAGCACCTGGCCGCTAAAGGTAAAGGCCGGTTCCCGGGCAAGGACGCCGTCGAAAGCCGCCACCTGATCGGGGCCGCGGGGTTTGAATCCGGCGCGGCAGTCATAGCGGCGGGTGCGGCACTTATGGGCATCGATTTCCATGGCTTCAATTGTCAGCCCCGCCTCGTAGTTTCCCACCAGATTCCAGGTGTAGGCCTCTAATTTACCTTCCAGATTGGATAGAAATCCCGCCGGTCCCACCATGCGCAATATTTTATCGCGCCCCAGCAGCAGGCGCAGAATGCGGTCGAACCCGCAAAAGTGGTCCATATGGGTGTGGCTGATGAATATGTGATTGAGTTTAAGGATGTCGCCCGGGGTGAGGGCCGCCAGGTCGCCGCAATCAAAGAGGAACGCACGGGATTGGTGCCTGCAGGCCACGTAGAGGGCCGGATCACCAAAGGGGCCGTTGACCAACCGGGGGCGCAGGGTGGCGGGCATCAATGGGGAAGGTGCTTGAGAACCTGCTTATGAATGGTGTGGTAAATATCTTCGTCCGCGCCGTAGATGTCCACCACAGCTTTGTGATTGATGAGCTTGTCCAAGGTAAAGGCGGTGGCGTAGATACTGATCACGTGGGGGTTGGGTACTAGCAGCCGGTAGGGCGCGATCATGTAATCGATATCAAAATCTTCCATGTAGCACAGCTTTTCAAAGAGCTGGACAAATTGAGCCTCCAACTCGTTTTTATTGGTGGTTTCGATGAGGCCTTCCTCCACCAGTTTCATGGAAATTGAATTGGATAGAGGTTCCAAACACTCCTTGAGGTCCATGAGCGCCTTGCGCCGTGCCCGCTCTTTGGAGGATTCAATCTTGGATAGCAGGCTGGACTCGCGGGTGCTTGGCCGAAATACCTTTGCCATGATCATTTACCTTTGGTTATTTTGCCCTGTTTGATGGACTTTACGGCACGTTTAACATTGAAATATTTGGACGCCATGGTTGCGGGTGACAAGGCAATCCTTCGTCAATCTCAATCCAATCCAGCAACATATACGAATAACAAGCTAACTTGCAATAGGAAACTCAACAGCCTCCAAAAGAATTTGGGGCTTTTTGGCACCTTTCCAGCGGTTCCATTTGAGCCGGTAGGCGATGCGTTCGAATTGCGCCGGCGGTGGTGTTTGGGACGCGACATTGAATTGGATGGCTTCCATGCGGAAATGGTTTTGCTCCAGGGTCAGGCGCCGATGGCAGTCGCCCACTTTTTGGTGGGCCGCCACATTCACCTTGCGGGCCATAAAGAGCGGGGCGGGATTGGTTTTTCCAAAGGGCTGCAGCATCTCCAGTTCATCGATGAGACGATCTTCAATGCGGTCAATACCCAGTTCCTGGTCGATCAGCAGCACCGGCCGACAGGCTTGGGAATCTAGGTTTTCGGCCGCCAGGGCCAGAAATTTTTCCCGAAAGCGATCGAGATTCTCGGCGGCGATTTCGACGCCGGCGGCCATGGTATGCCCGCCGAAAGCGGCAAGATCGGCCCGGCAGCGGGTCAAGTTGCGGTAGAGATCGAATCCGGCGATGCTGCGGGCCGATCCCCGGCCCCGGCCCTCTTTCAAGGCGAAAAGCACCACCGGTCGATGGAACCGGCGGACAATGCGCGAGGCGGCGATGCCCAGAACCCCTTCATGCCAGCAATCATCGGCCAACACCAAGGCTGGGGCTTTAAGGAGATGGGGGTGGGACTCCAGGTGAGCAAGAATTCCGGCCACCATCCGGCCTTCGATCTCCTGGCGCTGCTGGTTGAGTTTGTCCAGATTTTGGGCCAGATGTTGCGCTTGATCCTGACTGGGGGTGATCAGCAGGCGCACGGCGCTATGGGCATGGCCCATTCGTCCGGCGGCATTGAGCCGGGGCGCCAGGCGAAAGGCCAGGTCTTCGGCATCCACCCCCTGGGCGCTAAGCCGGCTGACCCGCATCAAGGCGGCCAAGCCGGTTCGTGGTTGGTGATTGAGGATTTCCAGCCCGGCTTTGACCAGCAGCCGGTTAACGCCGGTGAGCGGCATCATGTCGGCCACCGTGCCTAAAGCGACCAGATCACAAAGCCCCTTTAACGAAGGTTCGGCGTCCTTGGGCCAGAATTGGCGTTCCCGAAAGTATTTCCTCAGATAGATGAGCAGGTAAAAAGCAACGCCGGCCCCGGAAAGCAGATCGAGATCCGTGGGGCAGTCCGGGCGCTGGGGATTGATTACGGCCAGGGCTGGGGGCAGATTTTCGCCTACCCGGTGATGATCGGTGACAATGACGTCAATTCCGTTCTCAGCGGCCAGTTGGATGGCCTCATGAGCGCTGATGCCGCAATCCACGGTGATGATCAAATCCACCCTGCGGGGAAGGGCCACCGAATCGATGTGCAGGGGTTTGATGCCGTAACCTTCCCGGATCCGGTGGGGGACGTAAAAGTCGACCCGGGCATCCAGGTGCGCCAGAAAGGTGACCATCAGGGCCGTGGCGGTGATACCGTCCACATCGTAGTCGCCGAAAATCAGAATTTGTTCCTGGTTGCGGACAGCTTTGAATATGCGCTGGGCGGCGGTATCCAGGTCCTTGAGGTCATACGGGGGGGGAGCTGGCCGAGCCCGTCATCAATAAAGCGCCGTGCCGCCTGGGGTTCGGTAATGTGCCGGTTGACCAGCACGGCGGCCGTAGCCGGATGGCAGGATAAACGGCTCGCCAACTCCTGGACCTGGCCGGCATCGGGTTGGCAAATTTCCCATAACTGTTCCATGACCGCACCCTATAGCCTATATCGAAATCCCGAACAACCGGGCCGCCGGCCCCAGCCGGTGGGATCGCCCGTGCCCAGGATGGATCGCTGCTGGAAGGCGCGCGTCCCAGGCTTTTCAGTTTCAAGGGAACGTGTTAGGTTGAACATTATAAGGTGCCTGCCGTGCGCCGGGGATCGGAATCGGACCATAAGTGAATTGAGCCGCCAACATGCCTGGGCAAATAAACAGAGTGATACAAAGTGAAATATGGCGAATTCGGATCCCCCGGCGGGAGATCAGCTATCTTCGATTTCTTCTGGAAGGGTATGAGGGCTTGGCGGGGTTGCGCACAGTCCATGGGCAAAAGGGGATTTTGGAAATATCGGTGCCCCCGGGCCGCCAGGCCGAATGGTGGATGCTGCTGCAAGATTTAAAAGAGCGGATGCTGCTGGACATTCTCCTGGCGCCTCCAGGGGAAAATCCGGGCGCCCCGTCCCTTGAACCATCCCCCCCCCGCCCCAACCGGGAAATCACATGGCTGACGGGTCCTAAATCCCAAACGAAATACAACGTTTATGGAGCACAAATTATTATATATTCAAACCTTTGGCTGCCAGATGAATGCATCGGACACCCAACGTATTCAAACCAGCCTGGCCGGCTTGGGGTATGGGACCACGGATCTTCTGGAACGGGCCGACCTGATTGTGATCAACACCTGCGCCATCCGGGAAAAAGCCGAGCAGAAGGTTTACAGTTTTCTGGGCCGGCTGGCGGAGATCAAGGCTGCCAACCCACAGGTGTGCATTGCCGTGGGCGGCTGTGTGGCCCAACAGGCCGGCCAGCGGATCGTCAAGCGCATGCCCCATGTGGACATTGTGTTTGGCACCCACGCCCTGGGGCGCCTGCCGGATCTGGTTCTGGCCGCCCAGGGACGCCACCATCCCATTGTCGATACCCGCTTTTCCCAAACCATTGAAGACCGCATTGTGCCCCTCGAACCCGGGCTCACATCCCCAGGGCCGTCACGCTTTGTCACCATCATGCAGGGCTGTGACAACTACTGCACCTACTGTGTGGTGCCCCATGTGCGCGGCCGCGAGGCCAGCCGCGGCCCGGAGACCATTCTCGAGGAGGTGAGGGTGCTTACGGCAGGCGGCGTGCGCGAAGTGACCTTGCTGGGCCAAAATGTCAACAGCTACGGCCAAAAAGAGGGGATTTTGAGCTTTACCCGATTGCTGGCGGCCCTCAATAAAATTCCCGAGCTTTACCGAATCCGGTTCACCACCTCCCACCCCAAGGACCTCTCGCCGGAGCTGATTGACGCGTTTGGCACGCTTTCCAAGCTCTGCCGCCATATCCACCTTCCGGTGCAGTCCGGTTCCGATGAAATCCTAAAACGCATGAACCGGCGCTATACCCGGCAAGACTATTTGGACAAGATTGCCCAATTGCGGGTAACCTGCCCGGACATCGCCATTACCACCGATTTTATTGTGGGCTTCCCCGGGGAAACCGAAAGTGATTTTGAGGCCACCCTCGATCTGGCCCGGCAGGTTCAATTTGACGGCCTGTTTGCCTTCAAATATTCAGACCGGGAGGGCACCCCGGCCAGTCAATTCAAAAACAAACTGCCCGAAGCGCTGAAGCAAGAACGGCTCGCGAAGTTGTTGGCCTATCAGGATCAAGTGAACCTGAAGCGCAACCGATCCCTGATCGGCTCCTGTCAGGAAGTTCTGGTGGATGGTTTCAGCAAAAAGAGCGGGGGCCGCCACACCGGGGGCCAGTGGAGTGGTCGTACCCCGTGCAACCGCATTGTCAATTTCCCCTTGGCCGCCCCGGGTGCCTCAAAAGAGGCGCTGGTGATCGGCCGATTGTTAGCGGTAAAGATTGAAGATGCCTTTGTTCACTCCCTTAAGGGGGCCCCAATTCATCACCCAACCGACGCCTCGGGAATGAAAGGAGCATTGTGCCATGCTGTATAAGGTTGATATCGCTGGAATGGCCATGGATCCCAGTTCCAACACTCCCATCATTATCCTAAAAGCCGAGGAGGCGGATCAAGCCGTGCCGATCTGGATCGGTCTGTTGGAAGCCAGCGCCATTGCTTCGGCCTTAAAGGAGATCAAATTCGATCGACCCATGACCCATGATCTGTTTAAAAATTTTATCGAACAGATGGGGGCCCGCATCACGAAGATCGAGATTTGCGATCTCAGGGACAATACCTATTACGCGCAAGTTTATTTTGACCGGGAAGAAGGTTCATTTTCAATGGATGCCCGCCCCAGCGATGCCATTGCCCTAGCTTTGCGATTCCAGGCTCCCATTTACGTGGATCAACAGGTGGTTGAGAAATCTGCGGTGGTGGACAGTTCCGTAAAAATGGCAGATGACAGCCAGGAGGGTCGCAAGTGGGCCGATTATCTGGAAAGCCTGGATGAGGATGATTTCGGCAAATACCGGATGTAGCCCGAAAGCCGTTTTGAGTGAATCCGCTTGCCCCGCGGGTCAGGAAGCCCGCATGTGCGCAATGACCTTTTCCAGGATAGCGTCCAGATCGGTTTCAGGGGTAAAACCGATGAGCTTGCGAACCTTGGCGATGCTGGGCACCCGCCGTTGCATATCTTCGAAATCCTTGGCAAACGCCTCTTCATAGGGGATCAGCTGAATCTCCGATTGTGATCTGCAGGCGGCAATGATCCGCCGGGCCAGGTCATAAATGGAGATCTCTTCGGTACCGCCCACGTTAAACAGCTCCCCCAGAGCCCCCTCCGCTTCCATAAGGGCTATCAAGACCCGGACCACATCGTTGACATCGGTGAAGGTTCGGGTTTGCTGTCCGTCGCCGTACACCGTCAGGGGCTCATCGCTCAGGGCTTGCTCCACAAAGCGGGGAATCACCATGCCGTAGGCCGCGGTTTGCCGGGGGCCGACGGTGTTGAATAAACGGGCGATAATCGTCTCCAGCCCCCGGGTGCGATGGTAGGCCAGGGCCGTAAATTCATCCATCAGTTTGGAGGCTGCGTAACTCCAGCGAAATTTGCTGGAAGGACCGTAAATGATGTTGTCGGTCTCCACCAGGGGGGCGTGCAGGTGCTTGCCGTAAACCTCGGAGGTGGAGGCCAGCAGAACTCGTTTTTTAAACTTTGCGCACAGCTCCAGAATACGTTCGGTCCCCTGAATATTGGTGGTGATGGACTCCAGGGGGTTTTCCAGGATGTAGCGCACACCCACGGCGGCGGCCAGGTGGAACACGCGGTCGCAGATGCCGATTAGCTCCAGCATGGTCTCCCGGTTGAGAATGTTGTCCACGCTTACAAAAAGCCGGTCCCGGTAACGAGGGTCTCCCTGAAGGGCGGCCAGATTATCCAGGGAGCCTGTGGAGAGGTCGTCCACCACATAGACGTCCTCACCCTGGGCCAAATAGGCCTCCGCCAGGTGGGAGCCGATAAATCCGGCGCCACCGGTGATCAGTATTTTCATTAAAACTCCTTATTCATCCATTCTCTGCTATATCGCCGGGTTATGGATGGGTATCGAATTAGAGTTGAAATTGACCGTTTGCATAAATGGCGAGGGTTTCGCCGCTTTCCAGGTGAGCGGTGACGGTTTTGGGCTCGGTATTGACCAGGTCCCAGTGAAGGGCGGACGGGTTGAATCCCAACTCTTTTTTCAGCGCAGGGGTGAGTTGGCCGGGATCTCCGGCATAGGCATCGGCATAGGATGAGCCCAGGGCGATATGGCAATTGCCCTGCTTGCCGCCGAAATTTTCATCATACAGCGTGGTGGCCATGAAACGGTCGATTTTGGAAAATCGGCGGTCGGTCAGGGAAAATTCACCCACCCGGCTCGCTCCGGGATCCATGGCCAGCTGTTTGCGAAGAAATTTTTCTCCCCGTTGGGCCGAGGCTTCGCTGACCCGCCCCTTTTCAAACACCAAACGCACCCCTTCCACGCGGTGACCGGCGCGGTAGCTGGGCTGATCGGCATAGAAGACCCCCTGGGTTCCCCGCCAATCCGGGGAAAAGAACAACTCAAAACTGGGGATGTTATGACCGGACAACCCGATCCAGCGCCTCTGGCGGCCCGGGGTAATGGTCAAGTCGCACCCGGGAGAGATAACATGGAGCTTGACCACCGCCAATCGGTTCAACTTGCCTTTGAGGCCTACGGCGCGCTGATAGACTGCCTGCCACTGGGCCACGGGATCCCGGCGATTGAGAAAACAAGCCTTGACAATCTGATCGGCATACTGGTCGACGCTCATATCGGCCTGCTCGGCCAAGGCCGGGGTGGGGTAAAGTCCCAGGGTCCAGCTGAACTCGCCTTGCGCTTCACGCTGATCCAGAATGTCCCGAATGGGTTTGCGCGCCACGGCGGCCGCGGCGATATTGCCGGGATCGGTGTCCTTCAAATGCAACAAGGATTGCGGTGCGTGGATATAGACGCTGCCTTGAATGCCTTGAGCTTGGGAATGGGTGCCGGGAGCCAGAAAGGAGAGTTGTTTCTTGTTGCCGGATCCATAGAGCCAGCGCTCCATGGCCGGAGTCGGCATCAAGCGGGGAATAGGGTTCATCCCGGAAGAAACAAGACGGCCATATAAAATTTCTGCCAAAGGAATCGCCGGCTGGCCGAACCGTAGCAGTATGGCGTCATTTTTTTTAAACTTTTTGGAGCGGGCTTTTTGCAGTGCCCACACCAGAACATCGGCATATCGTTCCAGGTGGCGCTCAACCAACATCTAATGATCCCCCTCTCGGTCTTTGAGAAACAGCGTGTGATACTCCGGTTCGGTTAGGTGCTGTTGCAATAGGTCGCTGATGCTGTCGAAGAGCCCCTGCAGCTCGCCGTCACTCATGCGCCGCACCATCACTTCGGCCAGCTGGTCGTCGGCCAGCTTCTGCAGATAGACCATGAGGGTCTTCTCGTCGGTTTCCCGATTCAACCCGAACCCCACAAGACCATCGTAGTTTTCGACAAATTGGTGAGAGTGCATGGGCATCGGCTGTCCTCGCTGGCTGCGATCAAATCAGCAGACCATAGTGGATTAATGTCCGAGGGTCAATATTTTGGGCGCCGGGCGCCCAAAAGACCTTGACAGGTATGGGAACTTGGTCTAAAGGTCAAGAGAATAGGCATCAGCGGCACCCACCCAGGAATGAATGCCCTTAATATCCACCGATTTTAATCACTCGCATTCAAACTCCTCCAAAGCAATCAAGCAAGGATTAAATACAGGGAAAGAGCGCTCCTGCGCGTTATCTCACTCAATCGTCTAGGCTCCGCAATAAACAGATTGACGCCAGCCACGGTCCTCCATATCGGTTGGACCAGCAGTGCCAAAACCTATACTTTAGCCTACCATCCGTACCATCCTATACACCTATTATCTATAATATATTGATATATTTAAACTAAAAAAAGAAAGGAAAAGTTTAACACATGGCGCGCGAAAACGGAGACCGTCATATGAACCTGGCGGAGTTGAAGGCAAAGAATATCAGGGAACTCAACCAGATGGCCCGCGAATTGAATATCGACGGGGCCGCCGGGTTGCGCAAGCAGGAATTGATCTTCGCTCTGCTCCAGTCGCAAATCGAACGAAACGGGCTGATTTACGGAGAGGGCACATTGGAGATTCTGCCCGATGGGTTCGGTTTTCTGCGGGCGCCTAGTTCCAACTACCTGCCGGGACCGGATGATATCTATGTCTCTCCATCCCAGATTCGGAGATTCAACCTGCGTACCGGGGATACCATTTCCGGCCAAATCCGGCAGCCCAAAGAATCGGAACGCTATTTTGCGCTGCTGAAAGTGGAGGCCATCAACTACGAAGACCCTGAAGTCGCTCGGGAGAAGATCCTTTTCGACAATCTGACCCCCCTCTACCCGGAGCGCAAGGCCAATCTGGAGCGCAGCGCCGACAACTACTCTACGCGCATCATGGATCTGATGATTCCCGTGGGATTCGGTCAGCGCGGATTGATCGTTTCACCTCCCCGCTCGGGAAAAACCATGCTGCTGCAGAATATCGCCAACAGCATCATTGCCAATCACCCCCATGTGGTGCCCTTTGTGCTGCTCATCGATGAACGTCCCGAAGAGGTGACTGATATGGAGCGCTCCGTTAATGCCGAAGTGATCAGCTCCACCTTTGACGAACCAGCGGAGCGTCATGTGCAGGTGGCCGAGATGGTGATCAATAAGGCCAAGCGCCTGGTGGAACACAAAAAAGATGTGGTGATTCTGCTGGACAGCATCACCCGCCTGGCCCGGGCCTACAACGCGGTGGTGCCGCCCAGCGGCAAAATCCTTTCCGGGGGTGTGGATTCCAATGCCCTGCAGCGGCCCAAGCGCTTTTTCGGAGCCGCCCGCAATATCGAGGAGGGAGGTAGCTTGACGATCATCGCCACCGCCCTTATCGATACCGGCAGCCGCATGGATGAGGTGATTTTCGAAGAGTTCAAAGGCACCGGCAATATGGAGCTTGCTCTGGACCGGCGGTTGGCCGACCGGCGGATCTTCCCGGCCATTGACATCAAGAAATCCGGAACCCGCAAAGAGGAACTGCTTTTGGATGAGGGCACCCTCAATCGGGTCTGGATCTTGCGAAAGTTGCTCGCTTCTCTCAATCCCGCGGACAGCATCGAATTTTTGCTTGATAAAATGGCCGGAACAGTGGATAATGCTGAGTTTCTTGCTTCAATGAATGCCTAAAAAGACGATATTTCATTTTATTTTAGGGGGTTATCGACATGAAAACCGATATTCATCCAACCTACGCTAACACGACCATCAAGTGTGCCTGCGGTGCCGAATTTGAAGCTGGATCCACGAGTAAGGATATCCGGATTGAAATCTGTTCCCAATGCCATCCATTTTTCACCGGTAAGCAAAAACTGGTGGACACCGCCGGTCGTATCGAACGCTTCCGAAAAAAATATGCTAAATTCCAAAAAAACAGCGGCCAAGCCTGATTTGCCCCGGGCGGCAACGGGACCTCGGCCGCCCCTCCTCAACTGCGCTTCCAACTGGTTGGGTTTCATCGCACCATATCCTGAAATCAATCCCTCGATCCTAGGTCGTACCCAGCATGTTTGAACGGCTCCAAGGCGTAGATACTCGCTTCAAAGAGGTGGAGCAGAAATTGAGCGATCCCAAGATCGTTCAAGACCGGGAGGCCTATCAGAAATACTCCCGGGAGCACGCCGAGTTGAGCGAGGTGGTCAACCATTATCGTCGCTACCTAGTGCTTCAAGAGGGGTTGGCCGAAAGCCGGGAACTGAGCAGGGATGAGGACCCGGAGATCCAGAGGTTGGCGAGAGATGAACTGGAGAGGCTCGACGAGGAGCTTTCGCAGTTGGAGGAGCAGCTTAAAAAGCTTCTGCTGCCCAAGGACCCCAATGACGCTAAAAATGTGATCGTGGAGATCCGGGCCGGTACCGGCGGGGAAGAGGCTGGTCTGTTTGCCGGGGATCTGTTTCGTATGTACAGTCGCTTTGCTGAAAACAAAGGCTGGCAAATTGAAATCATGACCCAACACGGCACCGGTGTCGGCGGCCTCAAAGAGGTGATCGCCATGGTACGCGGCAAGGGCGCCTATAGCGCCCTGAAGTTTGAAAGCGGGACTCACCGGGTCCAACGGGTGCCCTCCACGGAAACCCAGGGACGAATTCATACCTCGGCAGTGACCGTGGCGGTATTGCCTGAGGCCGAAGATGTGGATGTGGCCATTGAACCCGCGGAATTGAAGATCGATGTCTACCGTTCGTCCGGGCCGGGCGGGCAAAGCGTCAACACCACGGACTCGGCGGTGCGCATCACCCATCTGCCCAGCGGATTGGTGGTGACCTGCCAGGATGAAAAATCTCAACACAAAAACAAAGCCAAGGCGTTGAAAGTGTTGCGGGCGCGACTCTACGATCGAATTGTCCAGGAGCAAAACGCCAAACGCTCCCAAGAGCGCAAAGGGCAAATCGGCAGCGGTGACCGCAGCGGGCGCATCCGAACCTATAACTTCCCCCAAGGCCGGGTAACCGACCATCGCATTGGTCTCACCCTTTACAAATTGGATCAGATTCTACAAGGCGAGATCGATGACATCATCGAAGGACTCACCGGCCACTACCAAGCCGAAGCCCTCCAGCAGGCGGAATCCGACGCTGCCACCGCCTGATGCACCCGCCACTCCGCGGCGCTGGACTGTCATGGCGCTGCTGACCTGGACCCAATCTTATTTTAAATCCCACGGCCTGGACACCCCCCGCCTGGACGCCGAACTGCTGTTATCCCACGCCATCCATTGCCGGCGCATCGATCTTTATTTGCGCCACGACCAGCCCCTGAACACCACCGAATTGAGGCGCTACAAAACCTTGATCCGGCGCCGCGCCAACCGGGAACCGGTGGCCTATATCCTGGGCGAACGGGAGTTTTGGAGCCGCAAGTTCGAGGTTAACCCCCAGGTGTTGATTCCCCGGCCGGAAACCGAAACTCTTCTTCAGGCAGCACTGGATGCCTTGGGGCAATGTGATCTCCGGAAACCCGCAAGAGTGCTGGAATTGGGAACCGGATCCGGGGCGATCATCGTTACCCTGGCGGCAGAACTTCCCGGACATCTTTACGTTGCCATGGACCGCTCGCTGGGCGCCTTGAAGGTGGCCCAAAACAATGCCCGGCGCCACCTGCCCCTTGGATCGATCCATTTTTATTGCGGTAGTTGGCTGGATTCTTTTTACCCCCATCAATCCGAATTTGACCTGCTGATTTCCAACCCCCCTTACATTGCCCGGCCGGCGCTGGAGGGATTGGCGCCGGAGATTCATGCCCATGAACCCCGCCGAGCCCTGGACGGAGGCCATGACGGGCTGACGGCATTGCGGGAAATCATTACCGCCGCGCCCGGTTGTCTAAAACCAGGGGGCTGGCTGCTGCTGGAAATCGGGTATGACCAGGCCGACGCTGTCCACGTTATGGTCGAGTCTCAAGAAATGTTCGACAGCGTGCAATGGACAGCGGATTTAGCGGGTCATCGGCGGGTGGCCAAAATTAGGAAAAAAACCTTGCGCGCCTGTTTTTGATTTGTTACTTAAACTGATTTCGTAATTCACACGCAACCTGATCTGCTTGCGGTGTGCCCCAGGTGCTTAAAATGATGGGCAACCTGGGGTCGCGGGCGGGGATGACGGTTGCGGAGGCTAAACTCACAAGGAGGAAATTGTGGCACACATCACCATGAAACAATTGCTGGAGGCCGGTGTTCATTTCGGACACCAAACCCGCCGTTGGAACCCCAAGATGAAACCCTATATTTTCGGGGCGCGTAACGGCATTTACATTGTTGATCTGCAACAAACCGTACGGATGTTTAAGACCGCCTATCAGTTTGTGGTCAATACGGTTGCCAACGGCGGCTCGGTGCTCTTTGTGGGCACCAAAAAGCAGGCCCGTGAATCGATTTACGAAGAGGCCAACCGCTGCGAAATGTTTTACGTTCACAACCGCTGGCTGGGCGGGATGTTGACCAATTTTCAGACTATCAAAAAGAGTATCGACCGTCTGAACCATCTTAACACCATCGAAGCCGACGGTTCCATCGGGCTTTATCCTAAAAAAGAGCAGCTTAAGCTGGGCAAGGAGCGGATCAAGCTGGACAACACCCTGGGCGGTATCCGCAGCATGGGCAAAATTCCCAAAGCGGTGTTTATCATTGACCCTAAAAACGAAGCCATTGCCGTGCGGGAAGCCCGGCGCCTCAACATTCCCATCGTGGCCGTGGTGGATACCAACTGCGATCCCGACGAAATCGACTATATCATCCCCGGCAATGATGACGCCATTCGAGCCATCCGCTTGGTTACCTCGCGCATCGCCGATGCCTGTATCGAGGGCAATGAGAAGTTTGAGGAGAAACAACAGGCCGAAGCCGACAAAGCCCTGGAGGATGAGCAGGAAGCCGCTGCACCCATGGCCCCCGAGCTTAAACCAGGTGAGCGCAAGGTGATTTCCGACGGCACGGATGGGCCTGTAGTGGAGATCATCAAACGGGCCACCAGCGACGCCGGCGAAACCCCCGCGGCCGAAGCCGAAGTTGCGGTTGAAGCCGCAACGGAGCCGCAACCTTCGGAAAAACACGAATAACAACCGACATCGATCGTGACGGCCTGTCACGCGCAAATCGGATGAGGAGTGGAATATGACCGCGATCAGCGCTCAGATGGTAAAGGAGCTTCGGGAGAAAACCGGAGCGGGGATGATGGACTGTAAAAACGCCTTGAAAGACTGTCAAGGCGACCTGGAGAAGGCCATCGATTTTCTGCGCAAAAAGGGCCTGGCCACCGCCGCCAAACGCGCCGGCCGCGCCTTGAGCGAAGGAACCGTGCAAACTTATATTCACCTGGGGGGACGGCTGGGCGTCATGGTGGAAGTGGGCTGCGAAACCGATTTTGTGGCCAAGAACGACGACTTTGTGGGCTTTGCCAAAAATATGGCCATGCAGATTGCTGCCACTAACCCCGTGGGCATTAAACCGGAAGACGTACCTCAAGAGATTATTGACCGGGAGATGGAGATTTACCGCGCTCAGGCCAAGGAGCTGGGCAAACCGGACAATATTCTCGACAAGATCGCCGACGGTAAGCTGCAGAAATTCTACAAGGACAACTGCCTGCTGAATCAGGCCTATGTCAAGGATCCTAACCTCACTGTCCAGGATTTGCTCAACGAACTGATCGCCAAAATTGGCGAGAACATCAGCGTCAAACGGTTCGCCCGCTTTCAGGTGGGGGAATAACCCTTGACCGATTTGGCCTACAAGCGGGTGCTGGTCAAACTGAGCGGCGAAGCCCTCATGGGCGGCCAGGGCTTCGGTATATCCCCGGAGATGATCCAATATGTGGCGGCTGAAATTCTCGGGTTATACGAGTTAGGGGTAGAACTGGGAATTGTGGTGGGGGGCGGAAATATCTTTCGGGGTATTGCCGCCAGTTCCTACGGCATGGATCGGACCGCCGCGGATCACATGGGTATGCTGGCCACGGTGATCAACAGCCTGGCGCTCCAGGATGCCTTGGAAAAAAAAGGCATCCAGACCCGGGTACAGACCGCCATCGGCATGCACGAGGTGGCGGAACCCTACATCCTGCGTCGCGCCCTGCGCCATCTGGAGCGGGGGCGGGTGGTCATTTTTGCCGCAGGAACGGGTAATCCCTATTTTACCACCGATACGGCCGCCGTGCTCCGGGCTCAGGAAGTGCACGCCGCCATTTTGCTCAAGGCCACCAAGGTAGATGGCCTTTACGATGCCGACCCTAATCTCTCTTCCGAGGCTACCCTGATTTCCTCCATTACTTACATGGAGGTCTTGGAGCGCCAATTGCGGGTGATGGATATGACCGCCATCTCCCTGGCCATGGACAACAAACTTCCCCTGATGGTGTTCAATCTGAAAAAACAAGGTTATCTTAAACGGATCATCCAGGGGGAGGTGCTGGGAACGTTGATTCGCAATTGATTTCGACCGTGCCGAAGGGTCGATTCAAAAAGGTAGGTGACTATGCTCAACGATGTATACCAAGATACCCGCGAAAGTATGGACAAGGCGGTCAATTCGCTGAAGCACGAGTTGCAGCGGGTGCGCACCGGTCGAGCTTCGTTATCGCTGTTGGACGGGATTCGGGTGGACTACTACGGAACGCCCACGCCCTTGAATCAGATGGCCTCCCTGGCCGTTCCCGAAAGCCGGCTGATCACCATTCAGCCCTGGGATATGTCGGTGATCAAGGATATTGAAAAGGAGATCCTTAAATCCGATTTGGGATTGACCCCTGCCAGCGACGGCAAATTAATTCGCATTGCCATTCCGCCCCTTACCGAGGACCGGCGAAAAGAGCTGGTCAAAGTAGTCCATAAAATGGCCGAGGAGCACAAAATCGGAGTGCGCAACAACCGCCGGGATGCCAACGAGTTGATCAAGAGTTTGAAAAAAGACGGGGATATCTCCGAGGACGATGCCTTCAAGGGTCAAGACGAAGTCCAACAGATCACCAACGATTACATTGAAAAAATCGACGAACTGACCAAGGAAAAAGAGAAGGAAATCCTTGAGTTCTAGGCTATCCGCCCCTGAGGTGGGGCTGGATCCAAGCCGACTGCCCCGCCACGTGGCGATGATTATGGACGGCAACGGGCGCTGGGCCAAATCCCGGTTGCTCAACCGGATCAAGGGCCATGAAAAAGGCGCCGATACTGTCCGGGCCATGGTTCGCGCCTGCCGCGAACTGGCCATCCCTTACCTTACCCTCTACGCCTTCTCCACGGAAAACTGGCTGCGCCCCAAAAGCGAAGTCGAGGCCTTGATGCATCTGCTGCGCCGGTTTTTGCAGAGTGAAAAAGCTGAGCTGGTGGCCAACGATATCCGGCTCAGCGCCATCGGCGAGCTCCAGCGGCTACCCAACCCGGTCCAGGTCCAACTCCAAGAGGTCATGGCGGCCACCCAGGCCAATCAAGGATTGACCCTCACCTTGGCCCTGAGCTACGGATCCCGCAACGAGATTCTGAGCATGGTCCGGGAGGTGGTGCAGAAAGTGCAATCCGGCAGCCTGGCCCCCGGTGAGATCAGCGAAGAAACCGTGGCCCACCACCTCTTTACGCGCGGATTGCCAGATCCTGATTTGCTGATTCGCACCGGTGGGGAGATGCGTATCTCCAATTTTCTACTCTACCAGATTGCCTATGCGGAGATATATGTCACGCCCACCTTTTGGCCCGATTTCGACAAAGCGGAATTTCTGACCATACTCCAGGCGTATCAAGAGCGGGAACGCCGATTTGGGAAAGTTTGATTGCGAATCGGCGATCTTACCTCCCTGGATTCATCCTGACCCCAAAAAAGGCCGCCTCCCATGCACAAACAACGTTGGCTGACCGGCATGATCGCCCTGCCCATTCTGATCTTGCTGATTGTGGAGGGAGGGGTCTTTTTTTCGCTTTTATTGGTGGCGGTGGCCCTGGTGGGGATGGGCGAATTTAACAAAATTCAGTATGCTCAATCTGACCCGAAACCCTCCAGAATAATCACCAGCGGTGGATATGCCGCGGTGCCGCTGATGATCGCCGCGGCCCAAGTTGAAATCCAAGCCGGCCCTTTGTGCCTGCTGGCTGGAGTGATCCTGGCCGGCGGTATTGCGGCCCTTTGGCGGGTGGAACAGGCCCGGGATACGGTCCATCACCTCGGCGGCCAGATTTTGGGCCTGGTCTATGTGGCCGGTCCATTGGTGATGCTGGTGCTGATCCGCAATGCGCCCCAGGGCGCCGCCTGGATTTTCTACCTGCTGATGGTTATCTTCGCCGGGGATACAGGGGCCTATTATGTGGGCAGCTACTGGGGCAAACACAAGCTGTGCCCCCGGGTGAGCCCCAAAAAGACCGTGGAAGGCGCCCTGGGTGGAGTGTTCGCCAATCTTCTGGCAGCGGCCCTGGCGCAGATTCTTTTTTTGGAACCACTCACTTTGTCCGCTGCCATGGGCCTGGGCATTCTGGCGGGTGCCGCCGGGCAAGTCGGCGATCTGTTTGAATCCATTTTCAAGCGGGCGGCCAGCATCAAAGACTCCGGTACCATTCTGCCAGGCCATGGCGGGATTTTAGACCGTATCGACGCGCTGCTGTTCGCCATTCCGGTGGTTTACGCCGGCCGTTATCTGCTGGCTTAGAGGCTGAATGGAATTCTGATGCGCTGCCTCACTATACTGGGATCCACGGGATCCATTGGACAAAACACTCTGAACATCGCTGCCCGGTTTCCGGAGCGATTTCAAATTCGGGCCTTAGCCGCCAAACAGAGCGTTGAACTGTTGGCGGCGCAGATCCGCAAGTTCACCCCCCGCCTGGCCGTTGTCTACGATGCCGATCATGCCCAGCGACTGGCTGGCCTGGTAGCGGACATCAACGGGTTGGATATTGTTTATGGCGTTGAGGGCTACTGTGAGGCCGCAATGTTGGACGAGGTGGATCTGGTGGTGGCGGCCATGGTGGGCGCCGCCGGCCTTAAGCCCACCCTGGCGGCCATAGACCAGGGAAAAAATGTTGCCTTGGCCAATAAGGAGACCTTGGTCATGGCCGGCGAACTGGTGATGGCCCGGGCCGCGGAAACGGGCAGCCGCATCCTGCCCATCGACAGCGAGCACAGCGCCATCTTCCAATGCCTGGAGGGCCAACGCCGGGGGGCCTTGCAGCGGATCATCCTCACCGCCTCCGGAGGACCCTTCCGGACCTGGGAGCGTGCCCGGTTCGCCGAGATCACCGTGGCGCAGGCCCTGGATCACCCCAACTGGTCCATGGGACCCAAGATCACCATCGATTCGGCGACCCTAATGAATAAAGGGTTGGAGGTGATCGAGGCCTGCCATCTGTTCCAGATGCCCGCGGCGTCCATCGAGGTGCTGATCCATCCTCAAAGCATCATCCACTCCATGGTAGCCTATCATGACGGCTCCGTGCTGGCCCAACTCGGAGTGCCGGACATGAAAACCGCCATCGCCTATGCCTTATCTTATCCGGAGCGCTTGCAGCTTGGCCAGCCCCTGCCGGATTGGTCCGACCTGGGGCAGTTTACTTTTGAAACACCGGATTTGGATAAATTTCCCTGCCTGGCCCTGGCCTTTGCCGCCATGGGCCGGGGGGGCACCGCACCGGCCGTGCTCAACGCCGCCAATGAGGCGGCGGTGGCCGCATTTTTAAACCATCAACTTGCATTTAACCAGATTCCCCAGATCATCGAGGGTGCCCTGGAGCTCTATTCCCACCAGGATTCCCCGGAGTTGGCCGATATTCTGCAAGCCGACCAAGCGGCCCGCACCATCGCCGAAGCTCGGATTGCCGTGATATCGGGTTCGGCGCGGTAGGGGCATCTGGCGAACGGTATAAGGTTATGATTTCGTTTATCACCACGATCATTGTCATTGGCGTTTTGGTTTTTTTCCATGAACTGGGTCATTTTCTGCTGGCCCGGCTCTTTGGTGTGGGAGTCGAAAAGTTCTCCCTAGGTTTTGGACCCAAGTTGGCCAGCAAACAGGTGGGGCTGACCGAGTACCGCATCTCCGCTATTCCCCTGGGGGGCTATGTGAAGATGGTGGGCGATGAACCCGACAAGGAGGTGTCCCCTGAGCAGGCGGCCATCGCTTTCAACCAAAAACCTCCCCTTCAGCGGCTGCTCATTGTCCTGGCCGGTCCGGTTTTTAATATCATTTTGGCGATTCTGATCTTCTGGGGCCTCTTCGCGACCCTGGGGGAGTATATTCTGGAACCGGTGGTAGGCGAGGTGGACAGCGAGTCACCGGCGGCCCAGGCCGGACTCCAGGCCGGAGACCGCATCGTTGAAATTCAAGGCTATCCAGTAGACTCCTGGGAGCAGATGTCGGAGCTGATCGGCAACAGTCAGGGCGCTGCCCTGGAGGTGGTTGTGGATCGCGATGGAATGCGGCAGCCCCAGAGCATCACCCCCCATGTGATCACCAGTCCCAATATCTTCGGCGAATCCGTGGAGCGCTATGTGATCGGCATCCGCTCTGCAGGGGAAGTCCGGCAAATTGAACTGAACCTGCTCAGCGCCCTGGGGCGCAGCATTTCCCGCACCTTGGATCTGGCGGCCAATTCATTTGCCATGGTAGGCAAGATCGTGGCCGGCAAAACATCCCTGAAGGAGAACGTTGGAGGGCCCATTCAGGTGGTGCGTACCCTGGGAGACCAGGCCCAGCAGAGTATGATCGGGCTCATCGGCCTGATCGGCGGCATCAGTGTGTTTCTGGCCGTATTCAACCTGCTGCCCATTCCGGTGCTGGACGGCGGCCATATCCTATTTTACACCATCGAGCTGATCCTGGGGCGGCCGGTGAACAAGAAGGTCCAAGAGTTTGCCCTGCGGGTGGGGGTTATTTTTCTGATGATGTTTATCGGGTTAGTGACCTACTTTGACATTACCCGCTGGATTGCCGAGTAACCCGCCACTTTTGGGACTGCCATGACCGCGAGACTGGAGATCACCTTAAAAGAGAGTCTGTTCGACGCCGAAGGCGATGGCCTGCGCCAAAAGGCAGCGCGCTATTGCCATCACAACTTGGAGCGCGTGCGGGTCATCCGGGTGGTGACCCTGGATGTGGTCCTGGATGCGGCCCAGCGCCGGCGCCTGCAAAACGAATTTTTCACCAACCCGGTGACCCAGACCTCCTCTTACGATCCGCTGCCCCTGCCCTTTGACTGGATGATCTGGGTTGGCCTGCGGCCGGGAGTGCGGGACAATGCCGGGGCCACCGCGGTGGAGGCCATTGAAGACCTGCTGGAAATCCAATTGGCTCCTGATGAGGGCGTCTACACCTCCAAGCGCTATTGCCTTCAAGGCGGGCAACTGACCCGCCGGGCCGTTGAGGAGATCGCCACCGAACTCTTGGCCAACGACATCATTCAGCAATGGCGAGTCTATGGTCCCCAGGAATGGGATCCCCATCAGGGGATCGGCGTGGGGGTTCCCAAGGTTCAACTGCGGCATACCCCTACCGTGAACACCGTTTCCGTGGCCGATGTGGCAACCTTGGCCAAAGTGAGCCAAGAGCGAGGCTTGGCTCTGAATCCGGCGGATCTGCCCATTATCTGCGACTACTTCTCGCGGCCCGAAGTGATCCGCCAACGCCGGAAGGTGGATTTAGGAGATCCCACGGATGTAGAGCTGGAGTACATCTCCCAGGCCCGCAGCGATCACTGCAACCACAACACTTTTCAAGGCCTGTTTCACTACCGGGAGGCGGAGGAGGGACCGCTGGAGGTGATCGACAACCTGTTCAGGAACTACATTCAGGCCCCCACCCTGGCGCTCAAAGAACGCAAGCCCTGGGTGGCCTCCGTGCTTTGGGACAATGCCGGCGCCGGCCGCCTGGATGAGGATTACACCTATGTGATCACCGGGGAGACCCACAATTCGCCCTCCAACATGGAGGCCTACGGTGGCGCCATCACAGGTATTGTGGGGGTCTATCGCGATCCCCTGGGCACCGGCAAAGGCGCCAAGCTGATTATGGGCGGATACGGCTACTGCGTGGGGCCTTGGGACTATGCCGGTCCCCTGGCACCCCGTCTGCATCCCCGCCGCCTGCTGGAGGGCGTCATCGAAGGGGTGAAGGACGGCGGCAACAAAAGCGGCATTCCCACCACTTTCGGCCAAGTGTTGTTTCATCCGGGCTATTTGGGCAAATGCCTGGTGTTTGTCACTGCCCTGGGGATCATGCCGGCCCGTATCCAGGGCCGGCCCAGCGAGGAGAAGCGCACCACCCCCGGGGATCTGGTGATCATGTGCGGGGGCCGCGTGGGCAAGGACGGCATCCATGGCGTGACCGCCTCTTCGGAAGTTTTTTCCGCAAACACCCCCGCCGGTCACGTGCAGATCGGCGACCCCTACACCCAGAAAAAAATGCACGATTTTCTGCTGGCGGCCCGGGATGCGGGATTGATCCGCTTTGTCACCGACAACGGGGGCGGGGGCCTCTCCTCATCGGTGGGGGAGTCGGCCCAGTATGCCAACGGCTGTGAGATTCAGCTGGAGCAAGTGCCCCTGAAATACGCCGGCTTGGATCAATGGGAGATCTGGGTTTCCGAATCCCAGGAGCGCATGACCGTGGCCATCGCCCCGGCGGACCGACAGATCTTTATGGAACTGGCGGACAAGCACGAAGTTGAGAGCACGGTCATCGGCCGCTATACCGATTCCGGCAAGCTGCATATCACCTATAAGGAGCGCACCTGCGCCTATGTGGACCTGGACCTGCTGTCTGAGGGCTTTCCCCAGTGGGAGTTCGAGGCCGAGTGGCGTTCGCCGCAAGCCCGGGGCCTCAGCGAACCGGTGATTGGCGAGCCGGTCGACTGGGGGTTCCTGTTCAAGGCGATGCTGGCACGGCCCAATATCTGCTCCAAGGCCTGGATCACCCGCCAGTACGACCACGAAGTCCAGGGCGGCAGCGTCATCAAACCCCTGGTGGGCGCCCGGCGGGATGTGTTCAGCGATGCTAGTGTGATCCGGCCGGTTTTGGACCGCAAGGTGGGCCTGGCCTACGCCCAGGCCCTGCTGCCCAGCTATTCGGCCATTGACGCCTACCCCATGGTGATGTGCACGGTGGACGAGGCCGTGCGGCGGGTGCTGGCCGTGGGGGGTGACTTCGAGCACATCGGTGGGGTGGACAACTTTTGCTGGCCCAACATTCAGTACGATGCCCGCGCCAATCCCGACGGCAAGTTCAAGGCCGCCCAACTGGTGCGGGCCTGCCGCGCCCTGAAAGAGATCTGCCTGGCGTATGGGATTCCGCTGTTGTCCGGCAAAGACAGCATGTATGTGGACGGTCACCTGCCGGACCCCTTTGGCGTCACGCACAAGGTCAGCGGCCCGGAAACCTTGCAGTTCTCCGCAGTCAGCCGGATCAAGGATATCGAGAAATGCGTGACCCTGGACCCCAAGGCCCCTGGGGATCGCCTCTACCTGTTGGGGACTACATATGACGAACTGGGCGGATCGGAATACTATGATTTGCTAGGGTACCTGGGCTGCCGGGTGCCCCAGGTGCGTCCGGAGGCAAACAGGTCGTTGTACGGTAACCTTCAACACTGCATCGAAACTCAGATGGCGGCCTCGGTGCACGGCATTTATCGCGGAGGGCTGGCGGTCCATCTGGCGTTCGTGGCCATGGGTGGCGATCTGGGGCTGGCGGTGGATCTTGCCCCTGCCCCGCGGGCGGATGTTGAAAGCAACCAACAACTGCTCTTTTCCGAATCCGCCGGTCGCTTTCTGGTGACCGTTGCGCCCCACCGAACCGACGCTTTTGAAGCCCTTTTTCGTGACCACCCCGTGGCCTGCATCGGCCGGATAACCCCGGAGCGGCGCTTGAACATCCGCGGCCTGCAGCAGGCTGACCTGTTGGATCTCGATCTGGATGCGTTGCGCCGGGCTTGGCAAAGCCCTTTTGGAGATCTGCGATGACAACGCCCGTCAAGGTGGCCGTATTGTCCGGGTTCGGGCTCAACTGTGATTATGAAACGGCCCATACTTTCCAACTGGCGGGGGCCCGGCCGGAAGTCATTCATCTTAATGACCTGATCCAAGGCAAGTGCCGCCTGGGCGAGTTTCAGATTTTGGCCTTTATCGGGGGCTTCTCCTGGGGGGACGATCATGGCGCCGGCGTGGTTCAGGCGGTAAGGTTGAAGACCCGTCTGGGCGGGCCGTTAAGGGAGTTTATTGCCGCCGGCAACTTGGTGATCGGGATCTGCAACGGGTTTCAGACTCTGGTCAACCTGGGACTGCTGCCAGGGCTGGATAACGATTACACCCAGCGCAGCGTGGCCCTGATCCATAATGATTGCGGAAATTTCCGCGATGATTGGGTCCATTTGCGAGTCAACCCTCAATCCCCCTGCGTCTTTACCCGGGGGCTGGCACGGCTGGAATTGCCCATCCGTCACGGGGAAGGCAAATTTTACACTGATGGCGATACCCTGGCGCGCATCCGCCGCCAAGGCCAGATCGTCCTGCAGTATGCCACGGTCCATGGGGATTTGGCCCAAGGCCAATTTCCCCAAAACCCCAATGGCGCCCTGGAAGACGTGGCCGGGATCTGTGATCCCAGTGGGCGGGTTTTCGGCTTGATGCCCCACCCCGAAGCTTTTCATGACTGGACCAACCATCCGGACTGGACCCGTCAAAAAACGGCTCAGTCCGGATCTGCCGGCAAACTCGGCCTAGGGCTGACCCCCGGCATTCAGATGCTTAAAAACGGCGTTGACTTCATTGGCGGTCATTCGCCCTGACATCAATCCCCACTATAAATTAGGAGAGCTTTATGGCGCGTTGGATGGTGGTTTTGGGAGTTGGATTTCTACTGGTGCTCGGCGGATGTGATTTGGGTTGGGACAGTGATGATGAAGATGTGAA
Source organism: uncultured delta proteobacterium (assembly GCA_963713755.1). Taxonomy (GTDB): domain Bacteria; phylum Desulfobacterota; class Desulfobacteria; order Desulfobacterales; family CAVQMW01; genus CAVQMW01. Next base: position 428,808 of record CAVQMW010000003.1, read on the forward strand.
GACGGAAGTCCTGGAACAGGAAGGCGGCCAGGATTCAGCCGCAGAAAACGCCGCGGAGGAAACCATAGAGAGCGATGAAACGATCACAGACGAAACCACTGGCGAAGATGCCGCCGCCGAGGCACCCGAGGCCAGCGGGTTGCCGGTCAGCCTATCCCAGGTGGTGTGGCTGCATACCGATGTTTCCGACTGGTCCCAGACTGCCAACCTGTCCGAGGTTTACGTCCAGGGTGACATCATTTTCCTGAAGTATGACAAATCCCGAAGCTGGCCCTCGGTGTCGGTGGGCGGCACCCGAGTCAATGCCAATGCCTGGATTTTCGTCAATCAAGGGGGGACCTGGTATGCCGGCACCTGGGAGTGGTTGAAACCGGGTCAGACCTCCAAAAGCGCGCGGGCGGTCCGGGGGGATCATATCAAAGCCTCGCCTTTGAACAATTTCGTGCCCCGCTCAGGAACCGAGTACGGGTTCATGGTCAGCGGACTGGCCCGCACCAGCGAGCACCACAATGTAGCTGAGCGCTCCAATGTGGTGATGATGACCTGGCCCTGACGATCTGCCGGGCAGGCAAGTAGGGGCGGGTTTCAAACCCGCCCCTACCGGTATCCCAGCAGCAGGTGCCGGCAAATCAGCCGGAAAATTTTCAGGAGAGAAACATGAGCGAGATACAAATGACCGGAGAGATGCGCACGGACTGGGATTGCGAAACCACCGGTTTGCCGGCCCAGCGCTGGGCCGAGGCGGTATTTCAAGTCCGGGACCAAGAGATCGTCTTGGAAGTGAGCGTGGAGGATGATGTGATCGTGGCCCTCATGGTAGGGGAGGACGCGGCCTGGAAGGGAACCCTCAAAGGGTTGAAACAGATTCTGCGGGGAGAGATCAAGGCGCGCTAGATCCTGACTGACCGATCATAGTCTCAAGGCTCTATTTTCCAGTCTCTAGCTTTCTCCATCGCCTGGTGCAGCCGGCGGGCGCGGATCAAGAAGGTCTCCAATTTGGCGTGAATCATCTGGGGGAAGGGCGATCCGTCACTTTCAATGGCCAGGAAAGGCAAATCCTCGATTTCGGCCAGCACATTGCCTAAAGATGAAGCGTCAGAGGCCCCGGCCAGTTTGTCCTGGCGGGTCATGGTTTCGTTGAGAATCGCCTCGCTCAGGCGGTTGGGCATGCAGCCGAAGGGGCCGATGGCGATCACCCCGCAGGCGTGGTCAACGATTTCCGAAAGCGAGCTGCCCACGGTGAGCACAGCCTCCCCGCAAAGCTGGGCTGAGATGAAAGGCGCCGCCTTTTCAATAATGGCGTCCACCTTCAGGGGCTGGGGATTGATAAGGCCTGAACGGGCCAAAATCGATTTAATCCGCCGTTCGGAGCTGGTCATATATTTTTTGCGCAGCAGATGCCGCAGGCGCTCCCCCAAAGAGAAGGATTCTTCGGCCAGGCCCACATCCACCAAATACTGAGTATAGCGCACCCACTCCGCGATGGGCGCGCAGGTGGTGGCAAATCCTTCCCGGGCCAAATGTTCGGTAATATAGCGGCGCGAAAGACCGTCCCGGCGCACGAAAATTTCGCCGGTCAGGGCCACCGTGGGCACATGCGCCGGAGGGCGTTTCAGGGGGATGCGTTTCAAGCGCGCCATGGAGGCCTCAAGCTGCTTCTCCAGGGGAGCCCACTGGGACATTTCAAATGCTTTAAGAATGGCCTGCCACTCGGCCTCAAAGGTTTCCAGGGCCGCTTTCGGCTCCTGGGCGTTAGCCAGCAGCATGGAGCGGATGTCCTCGGCCCCATCAGAGATCACCACCCCCCACCAGCCGTTGCGTTCAAAATTCTTCCCCAAGCCGGAGTAAGTATTTTCCGAAGTCAGCGCCAGCATGGCCACATCGGCGATCTCCATGCGCCGGATCAGATCCTCCATGTAAATGTAGTACTGTCCGAATCGGCAGGGGCCTGATCCGGTGGGCATGAAGTAGACCAGCACCTCATCGGACCTGCGGCCGTTGTTGATATAATTGAGCAGGGTGCCGGTGGTCAGAATCAGCGGCAGGCACTCTTTGCAGGAGCTGTGGGCGCGGCCGGTTTTGAGCACCAATTCATCGGCTGGGGGATGGGCTTTGGCGTTGAGTCCCGCGCCCCGGGCAATGGCCGCCAGGGCTTCTGTTCCCAAACGACCCATGGAGGGAAACAGCAGGGTCACCCGGGGGTGGTTCAGTGGCAGGCGTTCTCCGGCCGAGGTGATCACCTCCAACTTTTCCTGGCGGCGCTGGGTGCGGGCGGGCTGAAAGGTCGTGTTTACTTCTGAATTCTTGGCTGACGCCGGGGGTGCTTGGGTCTTGAGCCGGCGATAGGCGGCCACAATATCCAGAAAGGCTTCGATACGGGTTTCCAGTCCAGCATCGGCGGTGTGGCTGTCCAGCTCCAGGGTGAGGGAGGGCTTGCGGCCCATGATATCCCGGAAATAGCCCAGGATAAAGGAGTCCGGCCCGCAGGAAAAATTGGTGATATAGGTCCCGAACAGCTGGGGGTGGTCGGCCACCAGGCGTCCGGCCTTGAGCATCAACTGGCCCATGCCCCAGTACATGTGGCGCTTGGAATGATGCCCGGCCAAGGGCAGGAAATCCAGGGGCAGCACCGTTACCCCCCGGGAGGCCAGCTTGTGGGGGATGCCCATGTGGGCCTCCTCCACATAGCCGTTGTAGGGCCGGGCGAAAAGCACCACCGCGGTTTGGTCAGGATTGCGCTCCAGGGCGGCCAGCGTCTCCCGGCCCTGACGCAGCATGGCATCGAAGCAGGACTGCTGTTTCCGCAGGGCGAATTCAAATCCCCGTTGGGCCTCCCGGCGGGAAATGCCCATGGTACGGGCAGTCTCCACCAGGGCGCTGCGGGCGTTGGCCAGTCCGTCGTGCATGTCCAACATGGGCGCCAGCACCCGGGTGCCCGAGGCTTTGAGCCGCTCCAGTTCTCTGCGAAAGGTGGCCGTAAGATAGAAAGTCTCGCCCTGGACCAGGGGACAAACCTGGGAGGCACGGCCGTCTTCCTCCTGGCAGGGGATGGATTTAAAGTGCGGCAGAAAGATTAAATCGGGTCGGGTTTTGGCCTCCAGCAGCGAATAGAAGTAGCCGTGGGCCAATTCCGCTGGATAGCAGAATGCCGCACCCCGGCGATCGATCCCCGTGGGATGGGGCGTGTCCGGCAACACAGGCTCAAAGCCGAGCTGGGAGAAAAAGTTGGCATACAGGGGATAGTAGCTGTTGACCAGAAAACTGCGGTTCAGGGCGATGGTTCCCCGCTTGGGAGGTTGCGGGGCGTCCTGCGGATCAATTCCGTAGTCATTGAAAATCAGCCGGCGCCGGGCGCGGACCATGTCGAGCTTGGCCACGTCGTAGCGTAGCTTGTGGCGCAGGTTGTAGTAGCGGTTGCACGCTCCGCCAAAGGCGTGCTTTTCGCCGGCCACCTCCACCCGGGCGATGCTGCATTTGCGGTCGCAGCGCTCCTTGCCGCCCTGGCAGACAAAGGATTTGCCGTAATGCACCTCCCGGGAAGCGAGTTGGTCCAGATCGAAATCTCCCGGCTCCAGAAAATTGGACGCGATACGCTGCTCGATCTCCAGGGCCACGCCAAAGGCCCCCATTAGCCCCGGCTCGGGCGGCACCACGATGGGCTTGCCCACCAGGGCGGCCATGGCCAGGGGCACGGCGCGGTTGTAACACACGCCGCCCTGCATGAATATCTTGGCGCCCACGGGCCGGTTGCCTTTGACCCGGTTGGTGTAATTCATGCAAATCGAATAGACCAGACCGGCGATAATATCGGCGTGGGCAATGCTCTCGTGGATGGCGGTTTTGATATCCGAGGCGATAAATGCGGCGCACTGATCGTTGAAGTTGGGGGGTTGCCGGCCCTTGAGGGCGATGTCGGCGATCCACTCCACGGCTACCCCCAAGGTCTCTAAGGCCGACTCTTCCAGAAAGGAGCCGGTCCCCGCCGAACAGGCCTCGTTCATGGCGTAATCCGCGGGCACGCCGTTGGTGATGTAGGTGTATTTGGCATCCTGGCCGCCGATTTCAAAAATGGTGTCCACCTGGGGATCGAAATGCACCGCGGCCGCGGCATGAGCGATGATCTCATTGATCACCCCTGGGGTTTGAGCATGCAAGCCGGCGATCTGTCGTCCCGAGCCGGTGACGCCCAAAGCCCGGATGGTGACCTTGGCGGCACCGATCTGCTCCCGGACCTGCTCGGCAATGGCCCGGTAGCAGGCCCGGGAGGCCCCCACCGGGTCGCCGTTGGTGCGCAGATAGATCGAGGCCAGCAGGGCGTTGTCACTGGGACGCAGAAGGATTGCCTTGGTGGTGGTGGAGCCCACATCCAAACCCAGGATGCAGGTGTCCGCCGGCTGAATCCTCCCCCGGGCCATGGTTTTGAACTCCACCTGATCCTCAAAGTCGGCCAAGGCGGTGAGCCGCTCGAAAGAGCTGAGGTCCGCTTTAAACAAGGCCTCGGGCCGGGGCAGGGGCGTGGTGTCGTGCTCCAAAGCCCACAGGGCCGCGCCCAAGGCTTCAAAATAGGGTGCCTGCGGGGGGACCACCAGCCCCGGGATGGCCGCTTTCAAGTAGTTGAGCATGGTTGGGTTGAGGGCCGTTCCGCCGGTGAGCATGATATTGCGCCGTTCGACTTTTTTGATCAGTTCCAGAATCTTATCGGCCATCATCCGGCACAGCCCGGAGGTGACCCGCGATTTGGGAATGCCCTTGTTGGTGGCGTGGGTGCAGTCCGATTTACAGAAAACGGAGCAGCGTCCGGAAACCGGGTAGGGTTCGGTCTCCGCAGCCCACTGGGCGGCCTCTTCCAAAGTGACATTCATGCGGCGCAGTTGCTGGAGGAAAAACTCGCCGGTGCCAGAGGCGCACTTGTTGCCGGTGATCACGTTGGTGATCCGGCCTTTGGGGTCGAGCAGATAGGCCATGAAGGTTTCACCTCCGGCGGAGACCACGGCCGGACAATGGATATTCGCGGGTTTCAGCCGGCGGTAGGCGTATTCCACAGCCAGAGGTTCGGGGATGGAGGTGAGGTTGACGAATTTGCGAAAGGAACGTCCTGTGGCGGCAATGGCCCGGATCCGGCTGCGATCGATGGTGTTCAGCGCGGTTTGAAGGGTCTCCTGGGGGTTGCCCTCATGGGGAAATCGTGACTGGCGCACAATACGCGGTGAATGCGCGCCCGAATCGGTATCTTGGGGGGAGGTAATTTCCACAAGGGATATAGTAGAAGCCCCCAAACAGAGGCCGACCACCGTGGCCGGTGCGTTACTGGGTGTGTCAGAAATGGAATTCATGGGAAATGCCTTGGAATATCGATGGCAATATTGCGAATCCGCAGGATTAATGGTTGCCGCAGCATCCTGATCCGCAAGCTGCAACATCGGCCAACGCCTGGATGATCTCTCGCTGGGTGGGTTGTTCTATACTCAGAAGTTTGATTTGCAGGCAGCGTTGGGGGCTGTGGGCCATGGCTTCAGGCCAGGCGATGCTCAGATGACCGAAAAAAGATTGCCATTGGGAAGGGGCCAATCTGAGGCGCAGTGAATCACCCGGGCGCATTTCAGCCAGTTTGAATTCCAGGGGCGTGAGGCCTGAACTGCCCACACCGGAAATAAAGTTCAGGCGCTGAGGCACGGCTTGGGCGCTGCCAAGTTGATCCAAATCTGCGGCCAGGGACAATTCTAAATACATCTTTTTCAGCTGGGCAACGGGTTCTTGGGGTGGGGACATGACTCACCTCCGTATCGATAACCCAAATCGGTGTCATTCGTCGAACTGCATAAAGACCACTTCGTTTTGACCATCGATTTCAGGCATATTTTCGGACCAGTTGAAGATTCGGCAATTGTCCGTCTCCCCGCTGGGGATGGAACAGCCGATAAAAGGCATCACCGGATCTCCGGCAATGGAGCGAATGTTGAGCAGCATGGCCTCGGAGCGCGGGAAATTGTGAAACTCCAGCAACTGGTTGAAGTAGATGGTGCAGTTGCCCTGAAAAAACTCGCTGGACTCTCTGAGCTGCTCGATGCGGGCTTTGAATAGGTCAATGGCTCCCCGATTGTTATCGGCTTCAACAATCAGGGTGAATTCACCGTGGCGGCGATCCAGTTCCGCGACTTCCTGCTGGTTGGTGGCATAAAAAAAAGTGCCGATAAAGACCATGCATCTTCCTTTCCGTGGCTTGCCCGAAGGCCGTGTAAGAGTTTGTGCAAAGGCTCAAATTAGCGGGAGCCCGGGGCGCTGTCAATCCCTGTTTGGAACTCGCTTTTCCAAGCAGGTCAGGGTATAGATCCATAAAAATCAATGCGTGACCGGTAAATCCCTGATTAAAAATATCCTAAACAGCCAATCTGGAGAGGTTGCCCATGTTTTCCGAGGCTAACGCCATCCGAGACGAGATGATTGCCTGGCGGCGCCACCTGCATCGACATCCCGAGGTCAGTTTCCAGGAGAATGCCACGGCCCAATTTATCGTAGAGAAGCTCTCAGCTTGGGGTCTCGAGGTGGTCCATCCCGTGGCCCGCACCGGCGTTGTGGCGCGGGTGGGTCGCGGCCGGCCGTGCATCGCCCTGCGAGCCGACATGGATGCATTGCCCCTTACGGAGGCCACGGACCTGGACTATGCCTCTGAAACTCATGGCGCCATGCATGCCTGCGGCCATGACGCCCACATGGCCGCTTTGCTGGGTGTAGCCAGGCTCATGGCCGACGATCCGCCGCCCCGGGGCAGCGTAACGTTTGTTTTTCAACCCTCGGAAGAGAAAATCGGGCCTGAAGGCCATAGCGGCGCCTCCCTGATGGTCGCCGAAGGCGTATTGGAAAATGTGAATGCCATTGTGGGCCTGCATGTCTGGACCCCCTTGCCCGCCGGCCAGGTGGCCCTCTCAGCCGGACCCCAAATGGCGGCGGCCGGCGCCTTCAAGGCGGTGATTCGCGGCTGGGGCGGGCACGGCGCCGCGCCCCATCGCACCCTGGACCCCGTGGTGCTGGCGGCCCAGGCGGTGATGAACTTGCAAACCATTGTCTCCCGCCGCTTGGACCCCCTGGATGCCGGCGTGGTGACCGTGGGCGCCATCCACGGCGGCACGGAGCACAACATCATCCCGGAACAGGTGGAGCTGCTCGGCACCCTGCGGGCTTTTAAGGAGGAGGTCTATTCGGAAATCAAGACCCAGATCGCTCGCTGCCTGGATACGGTCACGGCCCTGGGCGGGAGCTATACCTTGAATTTTGACAGCGGCTACCCGGTGGTGCGTAACCACCCCGAACTCACCGCCCTGGTGTGGGAAGTGGCCTTGGAACACTTTGACCCGGCGCAGGTTCTCCCAGCGGAACCGGTCATGGGCGGGGAGGATTTCAGCTTCCTCGCCGATCAGGTTCCGGGCTGCTTCATCCGTCTGGGGGCCGGAATCGCCGGCCGCCCCCTCATTGACCACCATAATCCCCGCTTCGAGCTGGACGAAAACGTCATCCCGCTGGCCGCGGGCCTGCTGGATGCCGTGGCCCGGCGCTATTTAGACACCCCACTCGCATCATATTAATTCCAGGCTGGTTAATAACTTGAGAGTCCAAAGTTCTCCGTCATGCCGGACTTGATCCGGCATCCAGGGACTCCAATGAATTGGAATTCATCTGGATTCCCACCTGCGCGGGAATGACGAGGCTGTCTAACCGAACCTAATAATTTCAGTGGCTTAAAAGAACTATGGACTGGCCAGTTAAAACAGTTGCGTTTATTATAATTATCATTGTAATTATAATACAGAAAGGAGGCACAGCATGACTGCCAAGACCGCCAGAATTACATTTTTGAGTACCCCGGATTTTAAGGATTTTTTGGCTGCGGAAGCAGAGAGAGAAGGAACAAGCGTTGCTGAACTCATCCGCCAGAGGTGTGAAAAAAAACCAGTCGACACCGAAGATGAGGAGTTGTTGTTAGCCTTGGCTAAAGAGGTTAGCGAGGCAACCGCCAGGGCTAAACGGTCCTTGGATAAAGGCTTGGCTGATGCGGAAAAAGCTCTAAAGGAAATCAGGAGGGCTTGATGGGAGCACTCAAAGACGTGATGGCGGTAATGAAAGAAGTGTTGCTCCTGACCGATAAAGTTGAGCGGGCAGGTAAAGTCCTCTCGGAAATTTCCAGTGAACTGCGGGATCATGATCGCCGGTTGATTCGGTTGGAGACAATGGTAGAGGTTGCCAGGAACCTACCCAGGCTGCCGGATAAATAGTAAGGCCGGGGAAGGATCAACCCTCGACGGGGAAGGGCTGGGGCGTACAACCTGATAGCATAGGTAACAGATTAAACCGATGACATGGGTTACACATCGGGTAAGCTAGCGGCAAGCAGGAACTTGTCACGCCTGGAGTGAGGCCCACCCCATGGACCAAAAAGTTCAAATCCCTACTATCTGCCAAGACCATTAATTTTTTTAAATTTATCGTTACTGCTTTTTGATCCTTGGCCGAAAGCCCACCAATCTTTTTAGCAATTAAGCGACTGTCTAGCGTAAAGAGCTTCATCCGAACCTTTGATGGTGCGGGAAGCCCCGCTTTTCTGATGCTGCCGAGTGGGGTATCGAACGGCCAGTCAGGGTTCTTTGCGCTGGTGATCATCGCCAGGACACAGCTTTCCATGATATCATTAAAACTATCATGCTCGGATAACACCAAGGCAGGGCGCCTTTTATCGCTCTTTTGATCTGTAAAGGGAAAAGGAACGACAACAACATCATGAATTTTCCATTTCCGATGGTTTAAAAAAACGGCGGGTTTCCCTGAATAGTAGTAGAACGTAAACCTTCTTCTTCTCCCCCTCGATCTGACTGCTACCCACACTTTAGACTGTGGCTAATAATTACACAATAAATTCAATATTTTAAACATAGATTCTCGCCTGCGCGGGAATGACGAACCCTAACGACTGCACGTCATCTCCGCGGAAGCGGAGATCCAGAAATCGCGCCTGTAGACGTTAAACTCGAATTGCGAAAGCAAACCCAAAGTGTCAAGTGTGTCCAACGGTCAGCCCCACGATGGGGGAGGGCTGGGGTGAGGGTGAATGATTTCAAGGTTTTATCCCCCTTCTCCGACCCCTCCCGCCAGGAAAGGGGGGTTTTCGGCCGGACACTAACGATTAGCCTCTGTCCGGGCTTGCAGGGCTCATTTATTCGCCGCCCCTATCAGCCCACATTTCTATCTTGCAAAAATATTAGCAATATGAAATTGATTGCCTAATTCCCAAGAGATTTAAGGTGATCTATGCGCTTATTTTCTCTACTACAATGTGGTACCATAAGTTTCTTTTCATCACCCTTCTGCCATAATAACACACTATATAGTATAAATATATTATATCAGGTACAATATATGGTAAATACCGTATAGGTTTTCATGACTGCCTGGTGAGCGGAATTGCGATAATAATCCGGCACGCTTATTGAATGACTTTACTCTCCTATGGCGGCACAGATGGATTTATCACTTCCCTGAAACGAAAACGGATATGCAATGAAATCGAATTCTTCCCCTTTGACTTTGTGGCACAAGGCAATGGTCTCCTGTCTCTTCAGCGTGGCGCTTACGATCTGTCTTTGCGGTGGGGCACATGCCGGACAGTCCCAAGTACGGGTTTCCTTGTCTGCCGCACCCGAAGCGCCGGCGGCACCCGGTTCAGATGTTATTTTCAGCGCCTCAGCCCAGGGAGGATCAGGCCAATTCGAATACCAGTACTGGCTTAAAGGGCCCTCCACAGAGAACAGCTGGCAGGTCGTGCAGGACTATTCGGCATCCGACAGCTGGACCTGGCAAACCGGCACGGATGATCTGTGTGATAACACGGTCAAGGTGAAAGTCCGTAATGCAGGATCAACTGTTGCCTACGACGCCTACAAATATATCGCTTACAAGATTGCGCCTGATCCGGTGGAATCGGTGGATATCACGGCCGATCCCTCCGATACGGTCACGCCGGGAAGCACGATCACCTTGACGGCTTCCGCATCAGGCGGCACGGGCGATTACGAATACAAATTCTTTCACAAAGGCCCCTCCACGGAGAACAGCTGGCTGGTCGTGCAGGACTATTCGGCATCCGACAGCTGGGCCTGGCAGACCGCGACGGATGACCTGTGCAACAACTATGTAAAAGTGTATGCCCGCAGCAGCGGATCGTGTGTCTACAAAGAGGCCAATGTCTATCTTCCCGTAAAAGTTACCCCGCAGCCGGCCAGCGATGTTATCCTGACCGCACTTCCAGCTCTATCCACCCCTGCCGGTGGCACGGTGACAGTTAAAGCGGCCGCCCAGGGCGGCAGCGGCCAATATGAGTACAAATTCTACCTCAGAGGGCCCTCGACCAACTACGACTGGCAGTTGGTCCGGGACTATGCACCGGCCGACACCTGGGTCTGGCAAACACCAATCAATGATACGGGCGCATACAAAATAAAGGCCAAAGCCCGCAGTCTGGGGTCATGCGCCTATCATGAAGCCTATGCTTACCTCCATTATACCCTGACCCGACCAGACATCACGGTTTCAATCCGTGCGGACCCCGCGGAGATCCCCTCCGGAGGGTCTTCCCTGCTAAGCTGGCATTCGACCCAGGCCGAGACTGCCTCCATTGATCAAGGCCTGGGGACGGTTCCGGTTAACGGCAGTATCAATGTATCACCCAGCGAAACGACCACCTATACGCTTTCGGTAACCGGCCCCGAAGGGACGCTTACCGAAAGCGTAACCGTGACGGTAGCCAACAGCGCTCCCACAGCGAACCCCGGCGCAGTGACAACAACCGAGGATACAGCACTCGCCATCACCCTCAGCGGGTCGGACCCTGAAAATGCGCCCTTGACTTACCAGGTGGCTTCCCAACCGGCACATGGCCGGCTGGAAGGCAGTGTCCCGGATCTGACCTACATTCCGGAAGACAATTATTCAGGCACGGATAGCTTTACCTTTTCAGTCAATGATGGAGAGTTGGGTTCGGATATTGCCACGCTCAGCATCACGATCACGGCGGTCAATGATATGCCGGTTGCGATGGATGATACACTGACCACCGGTGAAGGCCGACCCATCACCACCGGCAATGTGCTGCTCAACGACACGGACATTGACGGCGACGATCTCACCATCTTCGCGTTCACCCCATCCTCCAACGGCAGCCTTGTCAGCCAGGGGGACGGCGCCTTTATCTACAGCCCCAATTCCGGATTCAGCGGAACCGACAGCTTCACCTACATGGTCGACGATGGCCAGGGGGGCACGGACACCGGCACGGTTACCATTGAGATCATTCCCGGATCCTTGGAACTCTCCATCACCAGCCCGGTGGAAGGAGAACAATTCACCACCGACGCGATCACGGTCACCGGAACCGCGGGCCCGAGCGGAGCAACGGTTTTGGTTAACGGCATTCCCGCCACCATCGACGGCAGCACCTATACCGCCGAAAACGTGCCCCTGGTGCCGGGGGCCAATACCCTCAGCGTTCTAGCAGAGCACGGTGCCCAAACCGCAGTGGCCGGCGTTACTGTTATCCGCCTGGCGGACATGGATCTGGAACCCATTCAGATAGAAATCAGCGCCAACGCTCCCGACGATGGATCCTTAAAAATCTCCGGCCAGGCCACCCTTACCCTATCCAACCACGGCGCCAGTGATGTGGTCACCCCCTACACCATCACCCTGTTCGAAGATACCAACTTTAACGGCAATTACGAAGAATCGGAAGACAACCTGCTGGGAGGAGCCAGAATCCCCGAAGGCCACGGCGCGGGCCAGACCATCAACGCCACCATTGATTTTATCGGCGAGCTGCTTTTCCGGGACAACCGGATCCATCTGATGGTGGACAGCGCCGGTGAACTCGCCGAAGCCAATGAAGAGAACAATGTGATCGCCACCCAAGCGCCTGATATCGATGTAAGCGCATCCCTTCTATGGCTGGATGATACCGACTGCCCGGAAAGCGTCACGCTTACCGTCCGCATGGGCAATGCCGGCACCGCCCCTATAGCTTCCGGCGTTCCGGTCAGTTTTTACGATGGTGACCCCCATATTGATGGTCAGCTCATCGGAACCGTAACCAGCGCCCAAGCCCTCGAACCGGGCAATTATGAAGATCTAAATTATTCGTGGGAAAATCCTCCCCCGGGACAGCATGTCCTGTTTGCCCGGGTGGATGATGACGGCTCCGGCATCGGTACGCTGCAAGAGTCCAATACCGCCAATAACCTCGTCAATACAGAGGTAGGTCCCTGCCCAATGACACCGACGGGCGACGGAATTTCCGGATCGGTGATCGATGCGGTGACCGGCGCCTATCTTGCTGACGCCACGGTATCGCTGCATACTGCCGAGAATAGTGCCCCAGGTACGCTAGTAGACCAGGCCGTTTCCGATGATAATGGGAACTACCTTTTTTCAGAGCTTGCCGCCGGCGAATATATCCTGACCGCGGAACTCCCGGGCTACCTTCCAGCTCAACGGCAGGCCATGCTGGTTTCCGGCGAGCCTTTGACCCATCAGAACCTGGCGCTCTCCCCCCAACTCAACGCTGATGAGATGCGCATCGTCCTCACCTGGGGCGAACAGCCGGCGGACCTGGAAGCCCATCTGACCGCGCCCAATCCCGACGGCTGCCGGGATCACCTCTACTACTGGAACAAGACTATAGCCGACGCCCACTTGGATCGGGACGACCGGGACGGCCGCGGTCCGGAAACCATTACCCTAACTCCTCAAACTACCGGCACCTATCGCTTCTATGTCCACGATTTCACCCACCGCTACCTATCACCCTCCCTATCCCTGGCCCAATCCGAAGCCCGGGTGACCGTCTATTTCGGTTCAGATCAGGATTCCATGGTATTCACGCCCCCGGCCAAGGCCGGCACGGTTTGGCATGTGTTCGACATGGAAAGCGACACCGGAGCCATTTCCCCCGTGGGAACCATGACCCATCAGGATCATCCGGGACGAATCGATTTTCCGGTCTTCACATCCGAACCCCCAACCCAGGTGACCTATGGCGAAACGTATAGTTATCAAGTCACCGCCGTGGATCCTGACCTGGAAAACCTCACTTACCGCCTGATCAAAGCTCCCGAAGGCATGGTCCTGGATCCCTTCAGCGGGTTGATCCTGTGGACCCCTAACGGAGAGCAGGGTGGGCGGCATGATATCGAAATCCGGGTCAACGACGGCCGCTGCGGCGAGGATACCCAGACTTTTTCCATCGATGTAACCTACCTACCTGTGGTTCAATTCAGTGTTGACCCCTGCACCGGTGTCAATCCCGGGGGAGACATCACCTTGACCTGGCAGACCACCCGCGCCGATACCGTGATCATCGATCAAGGTATCGGAGAAGTGACCGCCAGCGGCAGCCTGACCCTTGAATCTCCCGCCGAACCCACCGCCTTCACCCTCACCGCCAGCAATGGATCCGGCCAGGTCCAGCGTAAGGTTCCCCAATCTCCCATGGTGTCCTTCGCCGCCGAGCAAGAGTGCATCTCAGCCGGCGATACCATCTTCTTGTCATGGAACAGCCAATGCGCAACAGACTGCAGCATCGATCCGGGCATCGGCAGCGTGGCCCTCAGCGGCTCCTTGGACGTAACCCCTGAAATCGACACCGCCTATAGCCTTATTTGCACCAACCATGGGGGATCCACCATAAGGCCGGCATACGTGTCCACCAACTGCGGGGGGAATACCCCGACAGTCGAAATCACGGCAATCGACAATTGTGACTGGTCCCCTGGGGATCCGGTTACACTCCGATGGTCCGCCAGGGGAGTTGAATCCTGTGAGATCGATCCAGGCATCGGCACCGTGCTCTGCAGCGGCTCAATGGTGATCACCCCCAGCGAGCCGACCGAATACACCCTTATTGCCCAGGGACCATTTGGTGAGTTCAGGGACACGGTTTCTATCCCCAAAGAACCCGTAATCTACATGGTTGCAACTCCCGATTATATAAATCCCGGTGAAAGCACGACCCTGAACTGGGCCACGCAGTGTGCGGATAGCTGCAATTTTGATCAGGGCATCGGCGATGTGGCCGCCAGCGGCAGCCAGGTAGTCACGCCCGCTGAAATTCCCGCCACCTATCAGCTGACCGCCACCAATGAAGCGCACGCCGTCACCGGGTCCGTTACCGTGTTTCGCAATCTACCCGCGGCCGTGTTCGCCGCGAGTCCCGCTCAAATCAAACCCGGCGATAGCGCCACCCTGAGCTGGACCACGAATCAAGCCACGGCCTGCTCCATCGCGCCGGATATCGGCGTTGTGCCCCTGAACGGCGAAATCGTGGTTCAGCCCACTCACAACACAACCTATACCTTGACCGCTGAGGGTCCCGGGGGCACTACCCGCAAAACAGTAACCGTCACCTATGTTCAGCCCATTGTGGAGATCCAGGCCGATCCCGAATTTCTCGATGAGGGCCAATCCGCCACTCTGACCTGGGTATTCAGCAATGCCGATACCTGCACCATCGATCAGGGGATCGGTGATGTTCAATTGGGCGGCAGTCTGGAGATCAATCCCGATCAGACCACCACCTACACCATCACCGCCACGGGACCCGGGGGCAGCGACACGGACAGTGTCACCGTAACCTGTCTGGCGCCCACGGCCGCCCTTTCCGCCGATCCGCAAAATATCCTACTCGGCGAGAGCGCCATGCTCACCTGGAATGTGGACCATGCCGCCTTCGCCAACATTACACCGCACATCGGCAATGTCGCTTCCAATAATTCCATGGCGGTATCGCCCACAGAAACCACCACCTACACCCTGACGGCAGGCGGCCGGGGCGGAACGGCCATCGAACAGGCCACGGTGAATGTCATCTGTCCACCGGCAATCACACTCCTTACACCCGACGGAAGCGGGGATGTGGCCAACAGCAGCTTTGCCATCCAATGGGACGATGCCGATTGCGATGACAATGCCACCATCGCCTTGTATTACGACACCGACAACACCGGCGCTGACGGAACTTTAATCGCTCAAGGTCTGGAGGAGGATCCTGACGGTATCTGGGGGGATTATTCTACTGGAGACAAGTACATCTGGAACACCCTGCAGATCCCTGAAGGGGACTACTATCTGTACGCCGTCATCGATGACGGTACCCACGATCCGATGATCGCTTACAGTGATGGCCCCATGACCGTGGACCACTCCCGGCTGCCCCTGGAGGAGTCCAAACTGACCGCCGCTGACGGCGGTACATATGACCAGTTGGGCCGTGCCATTGCCGCCGGCGCAGATTTGGTCGCTGCTACCTCTTATGGATCGGTATACGTGTTCACCCATAACGACGGGGGCTGGTCCCAGATGGCCAAACTACCTGCCGATGGGGAAACGGTCAACGATGGCTTCGGAAAATCCGTGGCCCTCAGCGGCGATTACCTGATCGTCGGCGCCAATGAAGATGACATGGGCGGGGATTGGACCAACCCCGGCTCGGCCTATATCTACAAACGGGAGGATTCGTACTGGACTCAACAAGCCCTGTTGACAGCAGCCGATCCGGAGGTGACCTTTTTAGGCGCCTCGGTGGATATCGACGGTGATTTCGCCGTGGCCGGCACTAACGGTGGTGATTATCAGGGAATGAGGTATCCGGGCTCGGCCCACATCTTCAAACGCGATGGATCGACCTGGACCGAAGTAGCCCAATTGACCGCCGGCGATGCCCGGCCAGGAAGCTATTTCGGAAACGCCGTGGCCCTGGACGGGGATTACCTGATCGTGGGCGCCAACAGCTCTGTATATGGCGGTATATACCAACCGGCCGCTTACATCTTCAAACGGGAAGGCGACACCTGGAGCGAACAGGTCAAACTGAGGCCCCAAAGTAATGGCTCCGATTTTGGAATTTCCGTGGACATTGATGGCGATACCGCCCTTGTGGGGACCTTGTCCAATGTGGCCCATGTCTACACCCGGACCGGTGACCAGTGGCACCTGGAGGCTCAACTGGTGGCCGGGGATACTACCACCAATGATAGATTCGGTGCTTCGGTTTCACTCAAGGGCGATTACGCCCTGATCGGTGCCGGCGGGGATGATGAAAACGGCACCAATTCAGGCGCGGCCTATATCTTCAAACGGGAGGGCGGCAGCTGGATCGAACAGGGCAAAATCACCGCCTCGGATGCCGCGGCCGGGGATTCGTTTGGTAAAACCGTTGCCCTGGGAAACGGTCAGGTGTTGGTCGCCGCCCCAAGGGACGATGATCTGGGAACCGATTCCGGGGCGGTCTATACTTATGATACCTGCACCCTCCAGGTCAGCGTCGATCCGCCGACCCTTCAACCTGGGGAGAGCGCCACCCTGACCTGGCAGACGCGCCTGGCCGATACAGTGACTATCCAGCCCGCTACGGGCAGTGTAGAGACCAGCGGCTCCATCCAGGTTTCTCCGGCCGAGACCACCACCTATGTTATCACCGCCGCGGGACCCTTTGGCAGGGCGGAGAAAACCGTCACGCTCTATGTGGGTACTGGACCGCCCACGGTTACGCTCAACGCCACGCCGGAACTTATCGTCAGCGGCGAGTCCAGCACCCTCACCTGGGAATCGGTCCATGCCGATACCGTGACCATTGCCCCGGATATCGGCAGCGTGGATCCAACGGGTTCGATCACCGTATCGCCGCCAGCGAGCACCACCTACACGATCACCGCCACCGGACCCGAGGGGAGCATAACGGCCGGGGTTACAATTACCGTTACTATCCCCGCGCCCACGGTGACCCTGGATGCCGCGCCGACCAGTATCCTGACCGGGGAGAGCGCCACCCTCTCCTGGAGCACCCGCCATGCCGATACGGTCAGCCTGGATAACGGGATCGGTGCTGTGGCTCTAAACGGTTCCCTTTTGGTATCGCCTACCGACACCACCGCCTATACCCTCACGGCCACGGGCGCCGGCGGAACCGTCAGCGCCCTGGTCACCGTCACGCTCACCGAGCCTCCGCCGGTTCCGACCCTAAGCGTCACTGCCGATCCCGGAACCATTGCATCCGGGAGTTCCGCCACCTTGACCTGGAGTTCGACCCATGCCGATTCGGTGACCATCGAGCCGGGCATCGGCATCGTGGATACCAATAGTTCGTTGACCGTATCGCCCACGGAGACCACCACCTACAGCCTCACCGCTGCCGGCCCAGGGGGCAGCGCAACGGCCGAGGTTACTGTAACGGTCACTCATCCGGCCCCCACGGCCAACCTAACTGCAACGCCCACCGCTATTTCGGTGGGCAGCGAAACAGTTCTGTCCTGGTCCACCAATGGTGCCATATCCTGCGAGATCGAACCGGATATCGGAAGCGTCGCCACGAATGGATCGCAAACGGCTAGTCCTGAGAAGACAACAGTTTTCACCATTACGGCAACAGGGCCAGGAGGCACAGCTACCGACACAGTTCGTGTTTATGTGACCATTCCGTCAGAATACTCCTATGGAAACCCTACACCTGTCGAACAGGCCCATCTTGAGAAGATAAATCGTGCCCGACTGAATCCATCAACCGAAGCTGCCCGTTTGGGAATTGAATTGAACGAGGGGCTCTCAGCGGAAACCATCGACAACCAACCGGTTCAACCTCTGGTGTTTAATGCCAAGCTGCACCAAGCCGCTGGCCTGCATTCCCAAGATATGATCGACCAAGGGTACTACTCCCATGTATCCCCTGATGGAAAAACCTTTTCCGATCGTGCCCAAGATGCCGGTTATCAATTTTCGATTATTTCTGAAAATATCGGTGGGATCGGCTCCAACGCCCCGTTAGATGAAGTTGATACCTTGCTTGAATTTCATGATTTGTTATTCATTGATGAAGGGATTGAGGGACGCGGGCATCGCTTGAACATTTTACACCCCAACTTACAAGAGGCAGGACTCGCCGCAACATACGGTGAATGCCAAGACGCACCTTATTGCGCTAAATTCACATCCGATTTTGGAGTTTCGGCGGTCAATCCTGATGCTTTTCTCTTAGGCGTTGTCTATGCGGATTCTAATAATAACGATATTTATGATGCCGGAGAAGGAGTTGCCGATGTTACCTTATCCATCCAAGAAACAGGTGACTTTACTCAGACGGCCGATGCCGGAGGCTATGGGATACCTTTATCCCCTGGATACTACAAAGTTGAAGCTAAAATGGCTGATGGCCAAGCCGTTGCTCGCGAATTCACCATCACCGACCAAAATGTAAAGATCGATTTTCAGTTGAATGAATTTGTTGCTCCTGAGCCAGAAATTATTTTGACCGCAGAACCTGATACGATTCAACTCGGAGAATCTGTCACTCTAGTATGGAATACTACTCATGCCGATACATGTCATATAGATCCCAATATCGGCGATGTGTCCCCCAACGGTTCCATGACTGTTACTCCCACAAGTATTACCACTTATACGTTGAGTGCCATTGGAGCCGGCAGTAACACTGCAAAGAGCGTTGATGTTTGTGTGTTCGATCCGGCTCAACCCATTTCCGTTAGTATAGAAGCTGATCCTTCAAGCATTGATTTGGGAAGCCAAACGACATTGACCTGGAATGCGACTGGTGCTCAAACATGTTTAATCGTGCCCGATATCGGCAGTGTGGCGACGTCCGGATCAATCGATATTTTTCCGGAAACCACAACCACCTACACCATCATTGCAACCGGACTTGGCGGTACGGCCCAGGCGCACTCTGCTGTCACCGTATCTAATAATGCCCCAGGAATCGTTGCAGGACAGATCACCGATGCCGCCACCGGAGAATCTTTGAGTGATGTTTTGATACAAGCAACCGATGACCTTCAAACTCAAAGCGTCCAAACTGATGAAGACGGCAATTTTGAGATTGGCTTAATATCACCTGATACAGTGATCCTCCATATCAGTAAAGACAGCTATACCAGCCTCGAGACCTCTATTCAATTGTCGGGAGGGCAAACCCGACTCCTCAATATCACATTAAATAGAATTCTATCGCCACCTGGCACCACCGATGTGATCGCAACAGGCATGGTGACCGATGGGCAAACCGGTATGCCTTTGGCTGGCGCTTTGGTTACTGTCATCGATTTAGCTACTACCCATCGGACCACCACCGATACCAACGGAACTTATCGGATTGAGGGTGTTCAAGTGGGCGAGGTTGAAACGACTGTCAGCCTTTTTGGGTATTTCCCCATTACAAAAACTCTAAATTATGACCAGTCGGGTACCTGGCAGGCTAATTTTGAACTTTACAGCGAGTCTGCTCGAGCAACATTTCAGGGAACCATTACCAACACCAAAACCCTCCAGCCGGAAGAGGGTGTTCGGATAACCCATGAAGGAACCGGCATTGCAGATGTCACCCGGACAGACGGATCGTTTTCCCTGACCGACATCCCCTTTGGAGAGCAGCAATTTCATGTGGTCAAAGAAGATTTGGTCAATGCCCGCTTGACCACCACCATTGACGAAGATCCCTATAAGATCGATTTATTTTACCCCTATGTGGATGGCGTTGCTTATCCCGCTGAAATTGATACTGAGATTGAAGGCTATGTCTATGATGATCGAACGGGTCAACCCTTGGCGGACGCGGTTGTTACCGTTATCGGCAACCCCCTTGAAACCACGACTGGCCCCGATGGGCACTTTACGCTCAGCGGATTGCCAACCGGCTCACAACGCCTGATGGCAATGGCCGCTGATCATATGGCCGCTCAAATGTCGGTCATTGTTGTTTCCGGAGCAGCCCGCACCTTCGACTTCCATTTGCCTTCCGCCACCGCGGGAACGATCTCTGGCATCATAAGCGATATCGACACTGGGGATCCCATTCACGGCGCGATAATTTCGGTTGGTGAGGGGAGCCTTTTGGCGGCCATGAGTGAACCGGACGGCACCTTCAATTTGGGTTTCGTGCCCAAGGGGAACCATATCCTTACTGTCAGCCACCCCCGGTACCAGATCACATCCTCAGAGCTCATATCTGTTACCGACGGAGAGGAAACCGCTTCAGTCAATATTGCCTTGACCCCCAAGCCGGTCATCGGCTCCCTGGAAGGGGTAGTCACCGACAAGACCAGTGGAGATCCCATTGCCGGTGCCGTTGTAGCCCATACCGACAGCACTATTTCCGCTACAACTGACACCAACGGCTATTGTCGATTGGACGCGTTGCCCGCAGGCTTGGTGAATCTCTCTATTACCGCATCGGGTTATCCGGTTTCGAACCGTACCATAGCGATCATGGCAGATCTCGATGACACCACGCCTACCAACAATGTACGCAATTTCCAACTTGACGAGTACGATCCGAGCCCCCCCGATTCGATGTCCTACACCATTGCTGCCGCCGAAGGGGGCGTAGTGGCCAGTGCCGACCAACGGTTTTCTGTCGTCATCCCGCCGGACACCCTGAGCGGGGATGCCATCGTGACCATCATGGAACCCGCTACCGGACCGGTGGTGACCCCAGGGGATGAATTGAGCATGGATCCTGGTCTGGGAGCCAGCGAAATCACCTCCGTGGCCCCGCCCATTCAACTGGTAGTGGAGCCGTTCGGGTCCGGGCAGGCCATTCCCCAGTTTCAAGGTTGGTTAGTCTTGGCTTTTCGCTACTCCCAGGCGGAAGCGGATAGCCACAATATTGCCGAACCGAGCATTTTCCCCTACTTTTGGAGTGCGGACAGCAGCAACTGGACCGCCATGCAGATCAAGCCCTATGAAGCGGCGGTGGACGAGATCAATAACTTCGGAGTGGTGGTGGTCAATCCCACCGTAACAGAGACCGGAACGGCGATCGCTGCCAAAATGGGTCCTAAAAAGCCGGTTTTGCTGGCCCAGGCTGGGGATCCCAACCATATCCCCAACATGGACGAAGCTGCGCAGTTCATTTTCGATCCGGCAGGCGGGCAGCGTCCCGAGGATGTAGCCTTTCCCACGAATGGGCGAATTTTTGATGTGGGGGACCTGAATTTTATTGAAGACTTTGATGTAAATAACCAACCCAATCCCAACGCCCTGCCTCTGATGGTGATCCACGGCTGGAATCCGGCCACCATCCATCGCAATGTTCCCCAAACCAACCCCAATGAGGACAACCGCTACCATTGGATGTTAAGAGATATCGTCGGAGCCACAAATGGGGTCTATCGGCCCATGTTCGCCACCCATAACTCCCGGGCCGGCATGATTCCCATTGCCAATGATCTGGCGGGAAGAATCCAGGCGATGGATATAAGGGGCCTTCCCGCTCCGGGTGGCAACCCGAACGCGGGGCTTTTTCCATATTTGGACACCTTCGGGTACAGCATGGGAGGCTTGATCTCCCGCAGTCTGCGGGTCTATGGCCTGCCCGTGCACAACATGGTCATGGCCGGTACGCCCAACCACGGTACTCATTTTGTCCTGGAAGAAATTCTAAGGTACATGAGCTTCCACCCTGTAGCCGGGCTATCGCTCAGAATGTTATTGGAGCAGACTCCGGGAACAGCCGACTTGCTGCCTTATGATGACCAGGCACGCGACAGTGGAACCAGTGGTAATCCACGGTTGTATCGGTTGAATGCATCGCCTGCCTGCATCCCCATGGCTGAAATGGCCCTGGTTGCGGGAACGGACCATGGGCGTTGGTGGTGGCCTTTTATTCATGGTGACAATGATCAGGTCGTTCCGGTGGAGAGTGTCTTTTGTCGGACATCCAATCCTTCCGATGGAAACGCCTCCCTGTTCCGGGTTCGGCCCGGGCATACCATCACCGAGTTCACCGAACCTTTCAATCACCACAATTTCGGGGATGCGGATGACCCCGATACCCCTGATGTGATTGAGGGATATCGCATTCGGGACCATGCGGATTTGGAAAGAACAATTATTGAAGGCTTTTCCGATTGGGTTGTGGGCCGGACAATCGAACGAACTATTTCCAACTTTCCCAGTTCCCTGTTTATCGAGTCGGTGGATTATCGGGTTAGGGTCGACTATAACGTCTACGGCAGGGATTTTGATCGGGTGGCCCTGGTGCTGTACGCTCAAAACGACGCCGGAAACTGGCACATATTCGGAGACCACGCCGGGAACATTGGAAATATTGTTGACGCCATAAACATAAATGGAAACTCTGGACCTTTGCCCGATGATGAAGTAGAGCATCCAGTCCATGTTGATTTCACCCGGGACCAACGCATTATCCAGGTTGTTCTGAGTGTTATCCCGCTTTCGCCCGGCCAGGATCGCGTGGCGGAAGATCCTTCGGGACATTTTCTGTTACCTTTAGAGACCCCTTAGTTTATCCCGGTTGATTTTGACAGTGACCCCATTGATTAGGAAATTCACATTGAAACTGACCGCAATGATCACAATCGGCCTAGGGGGCATCTTATTGCTTTTTTCCACCACCACCACCGCCACGCCTTGGAAGCTGGTCGCCCCCATGCTCCTGGGCCGAATGGGCCACGACGCTACAGCGGGACCCGACGGAAAGATCTATGTGATGGGAGGGGTACCCCGGGACTACGAGGGAAAAACCGGTTCGTACCGACACGATGATGGCCGCTACTCCAACGTGGTTTATGATCCGGACCAGGACCGCTGGCAGGTACTATGGCCGGTACCCGGATTTTTTTATAACGTGTATAAAATGGTCTACCATTTTGATCCAAACACCGACACCTGGGGGTACTTTTCTCTGAAAGCGGGTGCAAAGCACTTTGACCGCTCCACCTATATTTGGTCCGTGGAAGATCTCTTTGACGGCAAGCGACGAACATACAAGCATAAAATCAGACCCGCAAAGGGCAAAGAAGCCAAGTTGACTACAAACCTGCCCCAGGATGTGCGCCTGGCGGGTTGCCAGCGCCAGGGAGACGGAGTGGCTCTGGTCACCGGAAATGACGGGAAGGTCTACTGGTCTGGAGGCTCTGTTCGACAAGGTCCGAGCAGCTGCGATAATCTGTTTTTACCCTTTAACCCCGTCACTGGACGTTGGCCCGAGGTGGGATGTGCGAAAGTAATCAGCAAATCGCTGCCCGAGGGACGTTATGGTTTTCATCATGGCTTTCATCAAGGTCCCGATCCACCCCCTGGAGAACCTTGGTCGAAGCATATGGGCACTGTTGCAGTAGCGAGTACGGTTATATTTAAAACCCGTGTGCCTGCAATGCAGGAACCGCGTATGGATCACGAAGCGGTGGCTACTGAGGATGGTAAGATCTACACCCTGGGCGGACGCGTAAATTTTTATTTTCAGGGGGAACATAAAGATCGGTACCAGAAAAAAGAACCGTACCAGAAACTTGTGTCCCAGGGTGGATACATGAAAGAGTGGAAAACCGGAAAAGTCGAGATCAGCAGCTATCATACGGCTTTCGATTCCGTGGAGTGTTATGACCCGGTTACGAATCATTGGGAGTTTCGCGCTCCCATGAAACAGGCACGCTTTCTGTTCGGCGCCGCGGCCGTCGAAGACAAAGTCTATGTCATGGGTGGATACGGCAATTTCAAACCGGACCGCTCCTATGACGCCTTAGACAGTGTAGAGATGTACGATCCGGCCACCGATACCTGGACCCCCCGCAAGTCCATGCCCAAGGCCCGGGGAGCCATCTCCGCGGTTCGTGGCGCCGACGGTAAAATCTACGTCATGGGCGGCAGTGAGAAAGGGCGGCCGGTAAAGGAGGTCTGGATTTATGATCCCGCCAAAGATCATTGGGGGCGAGGTCCTGATATGAATATTCCCCGCTCAACCCTGGCGGCCGCAGCCCTGCCCGACGGACGCATTTACGCCATCGGCGGTACCGATGCCGGAGCCTATCCCAAGGCCAGCGCCAGAAAAACGCGGCTTTATTGGAACATCCTGATCTCTCCGGAAGAGCAAAAGAAACGCAAGGAAGAGCTTTATACTGGCAAGGTCCAGGATACTCTGGAGATGCTCAACGTTTTCGATCTGCATACTGATCAGTGACAGGCAGTGCTCCGAGAGCAGGTTCGGCCAGTTCGTACTTTGACCCGGAACTCCCGGGATATAGACGGTCTCTCCCGATCAGGCCACCACCTACACCCTCAGCGCCACCGGCCCCGAGGGGAGTGCCACGGCAGAGGTCACGGTCACGGTCACCGTTCCAGCGCCCGCGGTGACCCTGGATGCCGCACCGGCCAATATCACCGCCGGCGAAACGCTGACCCTGACCTTGTCCACCAGCCATGCCGATACCGTGACCCTCACACCCCTGGCGACCACCACCTACACCCTCACGGCCGAGGGGACCGGCCGAAGCGCTACGGCTACTGCCACGGTGACCGTGGAAAATCCCTTTGTTCTGGCGATCATTTCTCCGACAGACGGGGCCACCGTTGACGGAAACCATGTGTTCGTGCAGGGCACGTTTCTCAATTCCACGGGCAACGAAACCGGAATCACCGTAAATGGTGTTTTAGCCCTGATCTATGAGGGTCAATTTGCCGCCAACCAGGTTCCCCTGGCAGAGGGGGCCAACACCCTCACGGTCACGGCCACCGACAGCGCCGGCCATCGCTACAGCCGGGAGATTAGGGTTCATGCCGATACCAGTGCCGATGCTCTGACGATCAGCGCCGATCCTCAGTCAGGGGCGGCACCATTAGAGACCGTGCTCACCCGGTTACCGATATTGCTGGTTCTTATACCGGCACGACCGTAGAAATTTAATTTTTAGAAACGACTGTGGAACAATACCGGTTACAGCTAAACACTCTTGGACTCTATTTCTTTACCTTTGAGGTCACCCTGGAGGATCAGCGGACTTTATCGGATACCACGGCTGTGTTGGTTGAAGATCCCATTGAGCTGGATGCTTTACTCCAGGAGAAGTGGAGCGGGATGAAGGCGGCTTTGATAGCCGGGGATCTGGAGGGGGCGTTGAAATACCATCTGGAATATTCCCGAGATAAGTACGCTACCATTTACGATACCCTGGGCAGCGGCTTGCCCATGCTGGCCCAGCAAATGCAAAACATATCCCCTGTATTCTACGATGAGGCCCGGGCCAAGTACAGGATTCGCCAGGACCATGAGATTGAAGGTCAAACCGTCACCATCACCTATTACATCTACTTCAGCAAAGATCAAAACGGAATCTGGAAGATTGAGCGGTATTAACCCTTTCAGGAATTCATGATGAAAAGAAAAAATGCAATACATCGATTGGTCTTTCTGACGACGTTGCTGACATCTGTCCTTATTATCTCCGGTTGCGGCGGCATAATTTCTCCACTGCCCTATCGCTCCCTGGCCCCCTTTGAGGGCAAGGTGATCGATGCCGACACCAAGCAGCCCATTGAAGGCGCCGTTGTGTTGGGAGTGTATTATTTCACAGCCTACACCATTGCTGGGTCAAATTCCTATGTGGAGGTCGGCCAGGAGACTGTGACAGACGCCAACGGCGAATTCAAGCTACCCCGAACGCGCAGGTGGTTGGTTTTAAATCGTGGATACCCAAGAGGAAAGCTGGTGATTTTCAAACCGGGTTATGGCCTGTTTCCCAAGCACCAACGTTCCGAAGCGGTGGGGGTGAAAAAATCCTGGCCGCCTTCTGGGAAGAATGTGGTTTATGAGTTGCCGAGGTTGAGGACAATTGAAGAACGAAAGCAAAATGTTATCTACTCAGATGTATTTGATGAAATATCTTATAGACATAAAAACAGCTACCTTAAATCACTTAATGAGGAAAGAAAAAGCCTCGGCTTACGTTTAGAGAAAATTTCGGGATAGGGGAAAATAAATGATAAGAAAATTATTCAACTTATTCATTATACTTTTGATGACTATTTATGCACATAATTTTTTATGGGCATATGACGGTGAGGTCCATTCAAGACTCAATGAGGAGTCTACGCGTTATTTACAATTGGATGTGATACTAAAAAATCAATTGGATATACCTAATGGAATTGATACTACCTTAAAAAATTATAGAAAAACCAAATCCATATTAAAATGGCTTGCCTACGGCGGAGAGACGGAAGATTATGGTTGGCTAGGGAAAAAAGATGTTCCCCGAACCTGTGCCTTCAACCACTTTCATGATCCGTTGAAGCCTTGGGATGAAGCCGGTTTAGACGATTATTATAGCCTGATGTATACGGCAAATTACTTCAGGGAGCCGGTTTCACCGCTTTTATGGGGCACTAAACCCCGGACAGCAAGACTTTACAATGAATTTTACTGGCGATTGGTCCTGGGGCAAGGCCAGAAAGTTATATTATTTCTTTCTCACCGGTCACGATTTTGCTGGTGATATTGTTGCCATCACTCAGGCTGCACGGGAAGCTTATTTTGCTGACTGCTTGCGCGCCGTGGGTCAGATGATGCATCTGCTGGAGGATTCCTCGGTACCGTTGCATACCCGCAACGATGTGCATGTTTTCCATTTATAAAAGATCTTGGTCTTCTCAATATTACAGTTGGCCGTTGGACCTACGAAACCTATACGAAAGAAAATCTCGATACTTTGGACTACATACCCGATGAATCCGGTAACCGGCCTCAACCCATCCATCTCACCGATCCCCAGCCCGATCCGGCATATAGCGGTCTGGTGCCAATCAGCGGCTTGTTTGACCGGAACCAGTACAATTCAGGGGATCCCATCCCGGCCACCGATGCGCCCATCGGTTTGGCCGTGTATTCCAACGCCAACTTTCTTACCAATGACACCATGTGGACCTACCCGCGTCCCGCCATAGCCGTGTAATTATCTTGACCGACGATGTTGAGGCGTATTGGGTCCGGGATCATCTTTTCTCCACTTTCCTTAGAAGCCAGCGCTAAAAAACGCAACTCTATTGGAACATTCTGGTCTCCCCGGAATAGAAAAAGAGACGCAGGCAAGTGGTCTACACCGGCAAAGTTCAGGACAACGTGGAGATGTTGAATGTTTTCGATCTCTCCGCCGAAATACTATAGATCTTGACATATAACATTTATGATATATCATATAAGATATGAATGGTAACCAAGTTATCAAAACCCTCAAGCAACAGGGTTGGAAGGTTTTGCACAGCCGGGGTAGCCATTACCGCTTAGGCAAGAATGATCAGCGAGTTACCGTTCCGGTTCACGGTAAACGTGACCTTGGTCCTGGGCTGATAAAAGCCATTGAACGCCAAACAGGAGTTAAATTGAAATGAAGTTGGTATATTTTGCTGAAATTAAGACCGATGAAGACGGACGCTATTTTGTCAGCTTTCCCGACCTGGAAGAAGCGATCACCGAGGGAGAGACCTTAGAGGAGGCCCTTTTTAACGCCCAGGAGGTTTTAACCCTCACTTTGGAAAGCCGGGTTGATGAAGGGTTGGAAATACCTGAACCCAGGGAACATATGAATAAATCGTTTTATCAAGTGGCACCGGCCAGCCGGGTTCAGGCGGCTATATTGATGCGACTCGCCCGGCAGGAGAAAAATAAAAGCCTGTCGGAACTTGCCCGCATCCTGAAGACATCATGGCCAGCGGTTCAACGGCTGGAGAACCCCCACCACTCCCCGAACTTGAAACGATTGGATCAAGCCGCGGCCGCCCTTGGCAAAAACCTTGTCCTCAGTTTGGAGTAGCAACCAAAATCACAATGGCCGGCAATTGGCAGGGAAGCCTGGTTTTGGCAGAAAAATATTATCAATTCCCATTTCGCAGGCAGACTATCTGCAAAATTTAACCCCCAGCTAAACACACACAGCGCACATCCAACTGGGCCGTGAAATCGAGCCATCCGGCAAAGCCCAATTCCAGATCCACATACCAGGCGGAGGTATAACTGCGGCGGTCGGCGCTCCAGAGGCGGGTCTGGCGGGGATCGAAGGCCGAGGAGAGGCAGAGCTGCCGGCCCTGGGCCAGGGGCTGCAGCAGGCTGCTGAGTTCGGCCATGGTGGGCAGACGCCAATGACGCCGGCCGGCCCAACCTTGCCGGCTGAGGTGATCGGCATATTCCCGGGCGGCGTGCCAGGTGCAGGGGTAGCGGCTGCCGGATTGCTGCCAGATCAGACCGGTGGCGTCATCCTGGAGAATTTCCGGGGAGGGGGCGCGGAATTGGTTTGGGGTGTATACCCGCGGCCGCCAAAGGGGGTCCAGGCCCAATACCCGCCGCGCTTTTTTGGCCGAAACCTTCAGGGGGGTATGGCGAGGGTTTGACTTGGCTGCGGTGGCTTCGGGTTCCGGGGAGGCGGATAACGGGGAGTCTTCGCCGGCCAAAGCGCAGGTTTGCTCCTGCTGGCGCCGCCAATGCTCCACGCGCTCCGTTAGGGCGTCCAGCATGGCTGCGGCGCTGGGGTAACGTTTGGAAGGGTTGGGCGCCAGGGCGCTCTCCAGAAACGAATCCCAGGAAGGGTCGAGATCGGAGTGGGTGGCGGAGAGCGGCGGCAGGGCCTGACCCGGCTCCGGCAGCCGCCCGCTGAGCATGCGCAGCAACATGGCACCCACGGCGTAAATGTCGGCCCGGGCATCGGCGGCTTGCGGGTCCTCCATCTGTTCAGGTGCGGCATAGCCCGGGGAGCCGACCTTCAAGTGGCGCGGTCCGCGGAACGATACCCCTTGCCGGCGGGAGAGGCCGAAATCCCCGATCTTGATCTGGTGCTCTCCGTGAATCAGCATATTGTGGGGCTTGATGTCCCGGTGAATGATATCGCTGTGGTGCAGGCGGTCCAGGCCCAGCAGAATCTGGCCCACGTAGTCCAGGGCGCGCTCCACGGGAATGACCCGCGAGGGATCGTCGGGACGCGCCGATTCGCCCATGAGATGCCCCAGGTGGAGGGGGTGGTAATCCATGAGGTAAAAGGGCCGGCCGTGCCAGGTATCAAAGGCCCAGATCCCCACTACATGGGGGTGATTCAAGGCGCCCAGAATGCGGGCTTCGGCGGTGAAGAGCGTTTCCAGGGTATCCCCGCCCAGCAGCTCCTGCAGGGTGGGATCGGGCCAAAGCAGCTTGAGGGCCGCCACTTTGTCGATGACCGGAATGTTGACCTTGAATACCCGGGCCATGCCGCCCTTGCCCAGCAGGCCGAGGATGGGATAGCGCTCGATTCGGTCCATGGCCGCTCCTATTGCAAGCGCTGGGCGTACCGGGGGGGGTAGCCCTTGGCCGCCATTTTGGCGATGACCTGGGCCACCGGATAGGTCACGCAGCGCACCTCTATATGCGGATCATCGAGATCCCAGATGACATATTTGGCGCGCTTATCGCGATCCCGGGGCTGGCCCACGCTGCCGGCATTGACAATGTATTTTGATCGGGATTCCAAGGGGTAACGACCTTGTTCGAGAACCGTTTGATTAACCTTTTGGCCGTCAAAGGCCACCAGGTTCAACAGGTGGGTGTGCCCCACAAAGACCAGGGCCTGTTGCGCGGCGCGAAAATAGGCTTCCAAACGCCGGTCGCGGATCTGAAAGAGATAGAGGGTCGGGGAGCGGGGTGGAAAGCCATGCACCAGGCGTGCGCCGTTTAAAATCAGAAAGCGGGGCAGGTCACGGCAATAGGCCTGGGTGCGGGGGGTGAGCTCTTTTAGGGTCTGCTGCACGGCTTCCCGCGCCTGGGGGTTAAACCAGTTGATGAATTTGGGTGATTTCACTACCAGTTCATGGTTGCCCAGCACCGAAGGGATCTGGAGCGCCATCAGGCGCGCCACCACCGCCACGGAATCGGGACCGTAGCCGATGTTGTCGCCCAACGAGACGATCCGGTCCACGGCCTGGCGGCCGATGTCGCACAGCACGCTTTCAAAGGCTTCCAGATTGCCGTGGATGTCAGAGAGAATGGCGATACGCATGGGGCTCCATCACAGCAAGGCGCGGCTAAAATACCAGTGGATCAGTTCCGTTCCCACCAGCACATAGGCGATGCCGCCCAGAGCCAGAAAGGGGCCGAAGGGCACGGCCATCTTCATGGATCTGCCGTGGCGCAGCATGATCGCCAGGCCGGTGATGGATCCCGCCAGGGAGGCGACGAAAATCGTAAACAAGGTGCCCTGCCAGCCCATTAGCGCACCCATCATCGCCAGCAGTTTGATATCGCCGCCGCCCATACCCTCTTTACGGGTGATGGCCTTGTAGAGCGTGGCCACCAGCAGCAGCACCCCCCCGCCGGCCAGGATGCCCAGCAGAGAATCGATCCAGGAGACCTGGGGCAGCAGAAAGCTGCCCAGAAAGGCCAAGGGGATTCCGGGCAGGGTGATGCGGTTGGGAATGATGCGGTGGTCGATGTCAATGAAGGTCACCACCAGCAACACCGCAATAAAGATGAAATAGATCAGGGCCGTCGGGGTCAGGCCGTACTTAAAATAGACGCAAACCGCCAGCAGGGCCGTGTAGAGCTCCACCAGGGGGTAGCGTCCGGGAATTTTCAATCCGCACCTGCGGCAGCGCCCCTTGAGGATCAGCCAACTGAGAATGGGCAGGTTGTCGTAAAAGGCGATGGGGGTTTCACACTGAGGGCAGCGCGAGCGCGGGTGGGAAATGGAGAGCCCCAGAGGCAGGCGGTGGATGCAGACATTGAGAAAACTGCCGATGATGGCGCCGAAAATAAAGGCGAAAAGGGAAATCAGCAGAAAGGGAAACGCAGGTTGGGTCATGGCGGGTCCTTTGCGGTCTTCAATATCCATCCGGCACATCCATCGGCTTGGGGGTACCCTGAATCGCCGTTGTCCGGCCTTTCTTAGCAATGTTTGGCCCTGAAATAAAGCACCACTCCGGAAGCCCCCCGGGTGACGCCCATTAAGTGCCGAAAGTGTTTGCCCACCCGTTGTCATCGTGAAATAAGGGGTTAGTTTCTCATAATTTTACCATCTTTCACCGATTCACAGGAGCTTTCATGGCCGAGACCGACAAAGACGATTTGATCACCATTATTGAAGAAAACGAAGGGGATAGCCCCATTCCCGAGTCGATGCCCCTCATGCCCGTGCGGGATGTGGTCATATTTACCGATATGCTGCTGCCGCTCTTTGTGGGGCGGGAAAAATCGGTCCAAGCCGTGGAGGCGGCCGTCGGCGAGGACGGCATTATCTTTTTGGCGACCCAAAAAGAGCAGGGCACTGAAAACCCCAAGGCCGGCGAAATCTACCGCCTGGGAACCATCAGCCGGATCCTGCGGATGCTCAAACTGCCCGACGGGCGGGTCAAGGTCCTGGTTCAGGGGATCTGCAAAGGGCGTATCACCCGCTATCTGCGCAACAAGGCCTATTTCAAGGTCAAGGTGGAGCCTATCATCGAGGCCCATTCCGCGGAGATCACCTTGGAGGTGGAGGCGCTCATGCGCAATGTGCGTGAGCTTTCGGAAAAAATCATGGCCTTGCGCGGCGAGCTGACGGCCGATGTGGGGGTGATCCTAGACGGCATCGAAGATCCGGGCAAGCTGGCTGATCTGGTGGCGTCCAACCTGAAATTGAAAATCTCCGAATTTCAGGCGATTTTGGAGGCCGAGGCGCCCGTGGAGCGTCTGAAAATGGTCAACGATCTACTGATCCGCGAACTCAACCTCTCTTCGGTCCAGGCTAAAATTCAATCCGATGTCAAAGATGAGATTTCCAAGAGCCAGCGGGACTATTTCCTCAGGGAACAGATGCGCGCCATTCACCGGGAGCTCGGCGAGAACGACGAAAAACTCAAGGAGATCGAGGAGTACCGGAAACGCATTAAAAAAGCCCGCATGCCCAACGAAGCGCTCAAAGAGGCCGAAAAACAGTTGCGCCGCCTGGAACAGATGCACGCCGAATCCGCCGAATCCACGGTGGTGCGCACCTACCTGGATTGGCTCAGCGACCTGCCCTGGAGCGAAGGCTCCAAGGATCAGCTCGACATCAAGGCGGCCCAAAAAGTGCTGAACCGCGAGCACCACGGCCTGGAAAAAATCAAAGACCGGATTCTGGAGCACCTCAGCGTGCGCAAGCTCAACCCCAAAATGAAAGGCCCCATCCTCTGTTTTGTGGGGCCTCCCGGGGTGGGCAAGACCTCTTTGGGCCGGGCCATTGCCGAGGCCATGGGTCGCAAGTTCATTCGCATCTCGTTGGGGGGGATTCGGGACGAGGCTGAAATCCGGGGGCATCGCCGAACCTACATCGGTGCCTTGCCGGGCCGCATCCTCCAGGGTCTCAAACAATGCGGCACCCGCAATCCGGTGTTTATGATGGATGAGATCGACAAGCTGGGAGCCGATTTTCGTGGCGATCCCTCCTCGGCGCTGCTGGAGGCCCTGGATCCCGAACAGAACAGTGAGTTCAGTGACCACTATATTAACCTGGCCTTCGATCTTTCCAAGGTGATGTTCATTCTCACCGCCAACCATACCGACACTATCCCCAGTGCGCTTTTGGACCGCATGGAGGTGATCAGCCTTTCCGGGTACACCGCCAAGGAGAAAAAGCTGATCGCCCAGCGCTACCTGCTGCCTCGCCAGCTGGAGTCCTGCGGGTTGAAGGCCAAAAACGTATCCATCGGAGATCCTGCCATGGGGCAAATCATCAGCGATTACACCGCTGAAGCCGGTCTGCGGAACCTGGAGCGGGAGTTGGGGAAAATCTGCCGTAAGGTTGCCCGGCGCATCGCCGAGGGTAAAAAAGGCCCCTTTCGAATCACCCGGCGCAACCTGGAATCATATCTCGGCGTCCGCCAGTACTATCCGGAGATGGATCAAGAAGAGAGCCAGGTGGGGCTAGGCAACGGGTCTGGCCTGGACCCAGGTGGGGGGGGAGGTGCTCTTTGTGGAGACCAGCCTGATACCCGGCAAGGGCGATCTGATTGTCACCGGTCAGGTGGGCGAAGTGATGCAGGAATCGGCCCGGGCCGCGCTGAGTTATGTGCGCGCGGTGGCTGCGGTGTACGACGTTGATCCCCAGGTTCTGGAAAATCACGACATTCACATCCATGTGCCTGCCGGGGCCATTCCCAAGGACGGGCCTTCCGCGGGCATCGCCATGGCCACGGCCCTGCTCTCTGCGCTGAGTCAGCGCCCCATCGACAACACCGTCGCCATGACCGGGGAGATCACCCTGCGGGGACGGGTCCTGCCCATCGGCGGATTAAAGGAGAAAGCCCTCGGGGCTCTGCGGGCCGGGATCCGGACCGTGCTGCTGCCTGAGAAAAACAAGAAAGATCTGGCGGAGATCCCACCCTATGTGAAACGCCGGATCAAATTCATTCCGGTGGGAGATATGGCCCTGGTATTGGAAACCGCCCTGTTGGAACCGGCCAAGCCGGCCCGCTCTCCAAAAAAATCCAAACGTTCCCCTGGAAAGAGATCCAAAATCCGGAAAACCCAAGTAATGAATCAAAATTGAACCGGGAGCAATTCTCGACAGATCCAACAGGATACTGAATGAAGATCCTAGCGGTGGACACCGCCACGGAAATCTGCAGCGCGGGCTTGATCCAAGGAGGTGAACCCCGGGCCGAGATCACCCTAAAACTGGCGGCCAGCCACTCCCGCCACCTGGTTAGCGCCATCGACCAACTCCTCAAGGGGGCCGGGTGGCGCCTGGAGGAGCTCAATGCGTTGGCCGTGACCTGCGGCCCGGGAAGTTTTACCGGCCTTCGGATCGGGATCAGCGCCCTAAAGGGCCTGGCTCTGGCTTTAGATAAACCTCTGGTGGGGGTTTCCACCCTGGAAGCCCTGGCCTTTCAGTGCCGGGGCACTTCACGGGTAATCCGCCCCATGCTGGATGGCCGTCGGGGCCAGGTGTTTACCAACCACTATCGATTCAGCGGCGGGCGTTTGAAAAGTTTGGGCCAGGAACGGGCCTTGAGCCCCCAGGAGGCCGTGGCCGAAATCGGGGAACCCACACTACTGGTGGGCAACGGCGCCCAACTCTACCGTGAGCTGCTGGAAGCCGGCCTTCCTGGGTATATCCAGCTGGGAAGTGATATTCAGCATCGAATTCATGGGATCAGCGTGGCCCAAGTAGCCCATGACACGCTTCGCGGCCGGAAAGGGGCGGCACATTTTGATCCCGGCCGGCTCGGACCGGTCTATATCCGCAAACCCGATGCGAAACTGCCAAAAATCAGCGAAATATATTGACAAAGGCGTGGAAAACAAATAAATTAGTATGGTTAAAATTCTTAGTGAACGATGCGTATTGCAACCGACGGCCTGTTCAGGGCCTTTTTTTTCTTTAAGGAGTTACCATTGGAACGGATTCCCTTTACGCCCCAGGGCTTTGATGCTTTGAAACAGGAACTGGAACGGTTCAAACGTGAAGAGCGCCCGGCCAATATTCGCGCCATCGAAGAGGCGCGAGCCCACGGTGACCTCTCCGAGAATGCTGAATATCACGCTGCCAAAGAGCGTCAAGGCTTCATCGAGGGGCGCATCAGCGAGCTGGAATTCAAGCTTGCCAGTGCCGAGGTGATCGATCCGTCTGAAGTTACTAAGGACCGTGCGGTTTTCGGGTGTGTGGTGATCCTTGAAAATGTTGAAACCGGTGAGAGCGTCAAGTATCAGCTGGTGGGCCCGGAGGAGTCTGATATTGATAAGGGTAAAATTTCGGTGACCTCTCCATTGGGCAAGGCCATTCTGGGACGTGTACCTGACGAGGAACTGGTGCTTCAGGTGCCCGGCGGCCGGCGGCACTATGAGTTGGTGGATATACTTTAATCGTTTCGATTTTGATGCGGAGGGCCTTTTATGGCGCGGATTACGGTAGAAGATTGTTTGCGGGCGGTGCCCAATCGATTCCAGCTGGTCAACATGGTGTCCAAACGGGTACGCCAGATTCGGGAGGGATCCGAGTATCTGGTCAGCTCACCGAAAAACGAAGATATTGTTGTGGCCTTGCGGGAGATTGCCGCCGGCAAGGTCAAAATTAAATCCGAAGAATCCGAAGATTAAACCTAAACACAGTTATCTTTACAAGCAGATCAATCGCAATATCGGCCGCGCCATTCACCGCTATGGCATGATCGACCATGGCGACCGAATCTTGGTGGGGCTCTCCGGCGGCTTGGACAGCCAAACCTTGTTCTGGTTTCTTCATGAACGGCGAGCCCGCATTCCCATTGACTACACCCTGAAAGCTGTTCTAATTGACCCCGGTTTCTCCGGTGGCGCGGCTCTGGCCCTTAAAGCCCATTATCGGGATCTGGGGCACGAGGTTTGGGTGGAGCGAACCGATCACGGACCCCATGCCCACAGTGATGCCAACCGCGAAAACCCTTGTTTTATGTGCGCAAAGCTCCGCCGGCGGCGGATGTTTCAAATTGCCGAGGATTTGCACTGCAACAAAATCGCCCTAGGACACAACAAGGACGATCTAATCGAAACCCTCTTTCTCAATATCTGTTATGCGGGTGAAATCGCCGCCATGCACCCCAACCAACCCCTTTTCGACGGCCGCTTGAGGATTATTCGTCCCCTGGCCATGGTGGATCAGGACGAAATACGCCGCTTCGGCCACCAGATGCACTTTCCTCATTTCGAAAATCCCTGCCCCAGCGCCGGGCACACCCGCCGCAGTGAGATTAAAACCTTGCTCCAGGGGCTCTACCGCGCCAACCGCAAGACCAAGGGTAACATTTTTCGGGCCATGGCCCATGTCAATCCCGATTACCTTTTGTGAATTAAAGCCATGCGTGACGTTCAGAACGACCAGGATTTTCGCAACATCGCCATCGATAAAGTCGGCATCAAAAACCTGCGTTACCCCATCACCGTGCTGGACCGCACCAACGGATTTCAGCACACCGTGGCGGCCATCAACATGTATGTGGACCTGCCCCATGAAAACAAGGGCACTCACATGAGCCGTTTTGTGGAAATCCTCAATCTGGTACGCCCCGAGATTTCACCCAAACGCATGGGGGACGTGCTCGACCGCATGAAAACCCACCTCAATGCGGCTTCGGCCCACCTGGAATTGACCTTCCCTTACTTTATCGAGAAAAAAGCCCCGGTGAGCGCCGCGGTAGGGATGATGGACTACACCTGCCGCTTCGTGGGCCGCAGCGATGCCGCCAACAAGGTGGATCTGGTACTGGAGGTGGGGGTGCCGATCTCCTCGGTCTGCCCCTGCTCCAAGGAGATCAGCGACGCCGGCGCCCACAATCAGCGGGGCGAGGTATTGCTGCAGACGCGCTTCAAGAAGTTCATCTGGATTGAGGATATGATCGAACTGGTGGAGGATTGCGCCTCCTGCGAGGTCTTTTCGGTGCTCAAACGGGTGGATGAAAAACATGTGACCGAAAAAGCTTACACCAACCCCAAATTTGTGGAAGATGTGGTGCGCGACATCTCCCAGCGGCTCATGAAGGATCCTAACATCACCTGGTTTTCAGTGAGTGCCGAAAATTTCGAATCCATTCACAACCACAGCGCCTACGCCAAGATCACCCGCTAAAATCACCTTCGAATAGCCCGGTCCCGCCTGCCTGCCTGCCCGCCGTCAAGGCGCTGCGCGCCTTTCAATCCTCCGTCTCATCAAATCTAGCACGGATTTCGTCGATTTTCCGAGAGTGTTGAGCAGAATCACATAGGGAAAGAGCCGGCCCGTATCATCTTTGAGATACCCGGCCCGGGTGCGAATCCCCTTGAGGCTGCCGGTTTTAAAATACTCCCCGGGGGCGCTGCGCAACAAGTGGTGGTAGGGTCTGAATTCCTGAAGCATGGCCAATAGCTGAACCGCGCTGAGGCGGTTATCCCGGGAAATCCCCGAGCCTTCCACCACCTGTACATTTTCCATCCCCAACACCGTTCGTCCATAGGTTTGGACAGCCGCCACCCCTTTTTCCAGGGTTGCCGGCGGATCGGAAAATGCAGCCCCGGCAGCCAAAAACAGCTGATTGGCCATGAAGTTGTTGGAGTAGCGCATGAGCCGGCGCACCACCTCCGTCAAAGGATAGGGCGAAGCCTGGCGCCAGATGGGCCGATCGGGTGGGTGGGGCAGGGAGGTGAGCTGAATCTCACCCGCCACAACAATTCCGGCCTGGGTGAGAAAGTGGCGGAAGAGTTGACCGCAGTACAGGGTGGTGCCGTGCCGGCGCGGATCGATGGGAATACGGCCCCGCTGAATCCCCGACTGCACTGCCTGCTGCCGGGCCAAGGGCACCAGGGGGGTTTGGGATTCGGCGGAGATCAAATTTCCCTTGGTGTCCCGGGTAAACGCGATGGTGTTGAAATTGGCGCACAGGGCGCCGTTGGCCGCATCATAGGGATTCAGCGAGGGTCCTACGCCAGGAATCCGGATCGGCTGGGCAAAGTGGGAATCATCCAGGTAGAGGGCCGAGATCCCCTGGCGGATGTCCGGGTATCCGCGGCGCAGCTGGTGGACTAGATCCGAAATGGTTTCGGAAATCAGGAGCGGATCACCATACCCCTTGAGGGTTAGATTGCGCCGGGGGTCCAGGTAAAGTTCCGTGGGAAAGCGATACTCAGGCCCCAGATAGTGAAAGGCGACCAGGGCGGTTAAGATTTTGAGGGTGGAGGCTGGAACGCGAAGGGCCTGGGGGTGGTGGGCCAGCAGGATATCACCCTCCGGGGCAGCCAGTAGCAGGCTGTCCGCGGGACCCAGATGGAAATCCAAGGCGGGTGGTGTCGCCCCTCCGGCCAGACCAACCAGCAACAAGACCAAACCGAGCGTGACGGCGAATGCGTTTACCTTGGCCATAAGGACTTTCCTGGGGCGTAAGGGGAGCTGCAGCGCGCGCCGCCCCATACGCGGCTAAACAGCGGTAGCGCGGGTCGGACTTTCCAGCAGCAGGGTAACCGGCCCGTCATTGACCAGGGCCACCTGCATGTGGGCTTGGAATTCTCCAGTGGCCGTGGTGATTCCCAGACGGCCGACCTCCCTCACAAAGGCCTCGTAAAGCTGTCGGGCTTGGCCCGGGGACGCGGCGCCGCTGAAGGAGGGCCGGCGACCTTTACGACAATCACCCAGCAGGGTAAATTGGGAGACCACCAGCATGGCCCCGCCGGTTGCCTTCAGTGAACGGTTCATTTTTCCCTGATCATCCTCGAAAATACGTAAATTGACGATCTTTTCGGCCAGGTAGGCAACGTCGGCCTCACCGTCTCCGGCGGCCACCCCCAGGAAAACCAGTAGCCCGGGTCCGATGGAGCCCACTACCCGGCCTGCGACACTGACCTGGCTGCTTTGAACCCGCTGAATCAAAACGCGCATGCCGGGTATCCTTTTCCGCGGTTCCATCGAAACGGCCGGGACGGGCGAAGAGCGGCATTCTTCTTGGGTTTTGCGTGCCCTGGCACGGGTCAATCTCTTTTACCCAGAATGTCCGCGAAAGGGTTGTGAAAGGGGACCTTGGCCGGCGCGCGCCCGGAAGCTTGGGAAGGTTGTCCCTTGGGCTTGGACCGGCGGTCCGCCGATTGCGGTTTCGGGTTTGGACTCGATTTTTGCTCGGCTGTTTTCTCTTCCGGCCCATGGGCGGACTTGCGCATGGAAAGGGAGATCCGCTTGCGCTGACGGTCTACGGAGAGCACGGTGACCCGGACCTGCTGACGGACGGTGACCACCTCTGCCGGGCTTTTGATAAAGCGATCAGCCAATTCACTGATGTGCACCAGCCCGTCCTGATGCACCCCGATATCCACAAAGGCGCCAAAGGCCACCACATTGGTGACAATTCCGGGCAGACGCATGCCGGCCTTCAGATCCTCGATGGAGTCGATGCCCTCGGTATAATCAAACAGTTCCAGTTTTTCCCGGGGATCGCGTCCCGGCTTGCTCAATTCCTCCAGAATATCGGTCAGGGTGGGCAGTCCCACCGTGTCGCTGACATAGTCGGCAAGGCCTATTTTTTGGCGCAGCTTCATGTCAGCCATCAAATCCGCGACCCGCACATTTAAATCAGAGGCCATTTTTTCCAC
The DNA here is from genome assembly GCA_963713755.1 of uncultured delta proteobacterium. Taxonomy (GTDB): domain Bacteria; phylum Desulfobacterota; class Desulfobacteria; order Desulfobacterales; family CAVQMW01; genus CAVQMW01. The sequence goes on from CAVQMW010000003.1 coordinate 467,698, forward strand.
GACAGGGTAACTTTCCGGATGCACGGCGCTGGCGTCAAGGGGGTTGTCGCCGGCTATGATGCGCAAAAACCCGGCGCACTGCTCAAAGGCTTTGGGGCCCAGGCGCGTCACGCCCAGCAGCTCCCGCCGGTTCTGGAAAGGGCCCTGCTGGTCGCGGTGAGCCACGATATTCTGGGCCAGCTGAGGTCCCAGTCCGGAAACATAGGTCAACAGCTGGACGCTGGCCCGGTTGACATCCACGCCCACGGCATTGACGCAGCTGATCACCTGGTCGTCCAAGGCGCGCTTGAGGGCAGCGGGATCCACATCATGCTGATACTGGCCCACGCCGATCGATTTGGGATCGATTTTGACTAGTTCCGCCAGGGGGTCCATGAGCCGGCGGCCAATGGAGACCGCCCCCCGAAAGGTCAGATCCAGATCGGGAAATTCCGCCCGCGCCGCCGGAGAGGCCGAGTAGATGGAGGCCCCGCTTTCATCCACCAGAATCACGGGCACCTTGGCCAGGGCCTCCATGGACTTGAGGAAGGCGGTGGTTTCGCGGCCGCCGGTGCCGTTGCCCACGGCAATAGCCTCAATGGCATACCGAGCGTGCAGTTGGCTCAGGGTCTCCCGGGCCTGGTCCGCCAGGGCCGCCGAGCCGCTGATGAACAGGGTGGCGTGATGCTGCAGCTTGCCCTGGCGATCGAGACAAACCACTTTGCAGCCCGTGCGCAGTCCCGGATCGATGGCCAATACCCGTTTGGCCCCCAGGGGGGGCGCCATGAGCAGGTGTTTGAGGTTTTCGGTGAAGATCTGGATGGCTTCGGCATCGGCGCGCTGCTTGGCATTGATCCGCGCTTCGGTCTCCATAGTGCGGCCCAGCAGGCGTTTATAACAATCCCGGATGGCCAGCCGGACTTGCTCCGAGTCCTCCCCTGTTCCCTTGAGAAAGCTTGCATCCAGGATGTCCAGGGCCTTGGCTTCCGGCGGGGCGATGGTCAGACTGAGAATCCCTTCGTTCTCCCCTCGCCGCATGGCCATGATTCGATGGGAAGGGGCCTTCAAAATGGGCTCTTGCCACTCGAAATAATCCCGAAATTTTGCCCCGGCATCGGCCTGGCCGTCAATGAGCCGGCTTTCGATGGTGCCCTGGGCCTTAAACAGCGCCCGCAGGGATTCCCGGATCTGGACATCCTCGTTCATCCACTCGGCCATGATATCCCGGGCACCGGCCAGGGCCTGGTTGCTGTCCGCCACACCGGCTTCGGGGCCGATAAACAGGGCTGCTTCGACCTGGGGATCCCGGCCGCTCTGTTCGAACAGCGCCTGGGCCAGGGGTTCCAGTCCTTTCTCCCGGGCCAAGGTGCCCCGGGTGCGCCGTTTGGGCTTGTAAGGCAGATAGAGGTCTTCCAGGGCCGCCAGGCTGGGGGCGCTTTCAACCTGGGCCTGGAGCTCGTCGTTTAAATGTCCGTGGTGGGTGAGGGATTTGATGACGGCCGTTTTGCGGCGATCCAAATCCGCCAGGCGTTCGAGGTGGTCACGGATATCCTGGACCGCCACCTCGTCCAGACCCTGGGTGGCCTCTTTTCGATAGCGGGCGATAAAGGGAATCGTGGCGCCTTCGGCCAACAACTGGGCGACGGACTGGACCCGACCTTGGGCTAAATTCAGAGCGGCGGCGACATCGGCTATATGGGGCATGCTCATAAGCGGGTTCCTTGTATCCAAACCGGGCTATTGCCGGCCCGGCGGCATAAATTTCTGATAAATCACGGGATGGAAAACTGAGGTTGAAAATTGCCCGTCCTATAGGGGCCGCCTGAAATTTTGTCAACCGAATGGGCAGTGGGTCAAAACCGGCCCCTGTGAGGGGTCGATTTGGTGCCCCGGAGGGTCATTTTATCAATCCAGTGCGCGCCATTTACCTAGTTGCGGTGATCAAAGTATTTTTCCTACGATATCTTTAGGTTTCAGAATAATCATAAAATTACATATACTTAAATGGCCTTGTGTCTCAATGGGAACCTATCGGGTTACTCAAAATAACTCCAAGGTGTGTCTGGGCAGTGTTCTTGCATGCGGCTACAAAATTGGGAATCGTCCCAGGAGGATTCGACTCTGCCCTCAGAGGGCCTGGCTGCGGGGGCAAGGCCCTAGCGCGCCAGGATGACGCGCCCATCGACCCCTATTCTCGATATTGAGATTTAGATTATGGCCGGCTCCAACTGGTTGATGCAAGCTTCGCTGAAAAATCGGCGTCTAAATTATTTCTTGTACCTGATTTTCGGCTTGCTTTTTTTCCTGCCAACCTCAGGGCTGCTCCTGTTCGGGTACCGCCATGGTATTTTCAGTGACCGTTTTCTGGCCCTGTTGCTTCTGGGGGTACTGGTGCTTTCCTGGATCGGCATTCATCTGTTGCGCAACATATTCGAGACCATCCGCGAGCTCTCCGACCAGGTTAAATCCAATCCGGTACTGCCCCAGGCCCATGACACCCAGGCCCACGCCAACGAATTGGCCTATCTGGTGGACTCTTTCGGCCTTATCGAGCGCCATTTTAGCCAGACCTTGGGACGCCTGGAAAAACAAAGTTCCGATATTTCCATACTCAAAGAGGTGGCTCAGATCTGCACGGTCACCTTCGATCCCGGTGAGATTCTGCAGGTGACCCTGGAACGCTGCCTGCGCCTGACGGGCGCGGATATGGGGTCAATTTTGATTCTGGAGCCGCCGGAGCGGGATAAATTCGTGGTCAAAGCCACCATGGGAATCGGGGATCGGGTCAAAATCGGCGATCAGATCGATTTTGAGACCAGTCTAGCCAAGTACGCGGTGATCAACAAAACCAGCCTGGTGGTTCAGGACATTGAAAATGACGCCCGCTTCGGTAGAAAAAACCGACCCCATTACGGCTCCAAAGGCTTTGTCTGTGTGCCCCTGAAGTCCATGAACACCATCATCGGGGTTCTGACCCTCTCCTCCCAGAAACCCAGTAAAACCTTTAACAGCGATTGCGTGGAAGTCCTGACACCGCTGCTTTCCACGGCGATCTTGACCTACGATAACCTGCGCCTGATCAAAACCAATCGCCGCAAAGCCCAAACCATGGGCACTATCGCCAAAATATTCAACCTGATCAACTCAGCCCCGGCCGAGGGGGACCTGATCCATGGGGTGCTCAGTGAACTCAAGCCGCTGGTGGATTTCCGGGCAGCGCTGCTGCTGCTCCAAGAGAGCGCCCATCCGCCGGTGCTGCGGATTGTGGAGGTATTTGACACCGAATCCCAAGGAACCCTGAAGGGCCAAACCCTGATCTTGCGCCCCGGATCCCTGATCCAGCAGGTCATGGGCCGGGGGCGTCCGTTGCTGGTGGGCAATCCGGCCAGCCTGAAACACGATTTGGATCGCCGGGTGATCCTGCGGCCGGATTGCCGGGGCTATCTTCTGACGCCCCTGAAGTATGATGGCCGCATCCAAGGGCTGCTCATTGTCGCCGCCAAGGAAACCCAACCCTTAAGAGCCCACCGGGAGATTATCTCCTGGGTCAACAGCGGTCTGGGTTATGCCCTGGAGCGTCAAAAGCTGGCTCAGGCCGTGAATCGCCGGGACCAGGAGCTTGAATCCATCAAACAGATCGGCACGGTGCTAGCCTCTTCGACCTTCGATAGCAGCAAAGTTTTACATTACACCCTGCCCATGATTCAAGTGACCATGGATGTCTCCGCGGGCGCCATTTTCATGCTTCAGGGCGGACGGATGACGCTCAAAGACAGCTACAATCTGGAAGCGGAAAAAGCCCAAGTGCTCAACGCCGGCCTCGACTCCGGATTAGACTCCTCTTCCCGTTCCCGCAGGGGAATCGTAGGTTATATAGCGGCTCGTGGTGAGACCCTGCGGATCAACTCCCGGGATGACGCCTTGCTCTACATCCACCGGGAAGATGAGTTGCAGGCCTTTGGGGCCGAACGGATGCTGGGGGTGCCCATCATTTCACAAGGCAAGGTGATCGGGGTGATCCTGGTGATCAACAAACTGGACGGCGACTTCAGCGCCAACGACGAAGATGTGCTGCAGTCCATTGCCGCCTCGGTGAGTATCGCCCTGGAGAATGCCCGGCTGTATGCCTCCATGGCCTCCATGGCCGGCCGCGAACGGGAAATCCGCCAGGTGTTTCAGAAGTTTGCCCCCAAAGAGGTTTTGGAAAAAATGCTCCAGAAAACCCCCTCGGGCACCCCGGGGGTGGAGGAGTATAAAGCCTTGACCCTGCTCAATGTGGATCTCAGGGGCTTTTCCCCCATCGCCGCCCGTTTAGGACCCCGCAAGACCGTGGCCCTTCTCAACCACTTTTTCGAAGTGATGGGCAAAATCGTCTTCGATCACCAGGGGATTGTAGATAAATACCTGGGAGACGGCTTTTTGGCTCTTTTCGGCGCCCCCGGAAACCTGCCCGATCATGCGGACCAGGCCCTCGACTCCGCCCTGAAGATGCGCGAGGCGTTGCCGGCGGTCAATCGTGAGCTCCAGCGCCAGTTGCAGGTTGCCGTGGAGATCGGAATCAGCGTGCACACCGGCAGTGTGGTGGTGGGTAATATCGGTTTTGAAATGAAGATGGATTACACCGTCATCGGGGACGCCGTGAACACCGTGTTCCGCATGCAGGATTTGGCGCGTTCCTACACCAATTGCATCTTGATCAGCGATGAAACCTACAAATCAACGGCGCACAATTTAGAGGTCACGCCTCTGCCCGAGCCGGTGAAACTGACGGGAATTCCCGATCCGCTGAAAATTTATGAGCTCATGGGTGCCGGCAAGCGCAGCACCGCCTGACATGCCTGGACTGCCATCAAAGCCGTCGCTTTTTTCCGCTGAAGGATCCCGGACGTTCTAGTCCGGCCTGAAGTGGGCCGTGTATTTTTCTATGAATTCCAATGGGTTGTAGGAGAGCTTGGCTTTGCGAAGCCCTTCATTTCCCAGGTCCTGCTCCCGGTTGACCGTGCGGTAGGGTGTTCCCGTTTGCGCGAGAAAAATCTGATTGATCGCCTGGTAGGCGCCTTTATAATCCGGGTCCCCTTTCTCGATGTGAATGACCAGCATCTCGGGGGTGAGCGCCTCGGCAATGGTATAGGCGACCATCCGTTCCCCCACGCTCAGGGCGCCACCCGTGATCCCTTCCAACTGCTCCCAATCCTGAAACAGCTTTTGAATAACCCGGTTTTCCGCGGCCAGGGCATCTTGGGCTTCGCAATCCCGCCACTGGCACCAATCTTCCTGCAGGGCTAGAGCGTGGGCGCTTTCCCGGGCAGTCAACGGCTGGTAGCTGAATTCATAGTTGCGCAGAAACTGGTTGAGCAGATTCTTCTTTTTATGAAAGCGTTTGCCTTTGAGCTGGGTCAGATCGGCGACACTGTAGAGATAGTCCCAATGGCCCCGGGCCGGGGTGAGGATGGCGCGCCGGCCCAGTTGCGCCTCAATCACGTCCGCCAACTGCTGGGGAATCCTGGCCATGGGCATCTGGGCCAGGGGTCCCTCTGCCAGCAGCCGGGTCCAGTTGAGGGATTGCCAGGCCCCCACCGGGGCCCATAGCGAGGGTGTCGGTAGAGTTTGCAGGATCCAGGCGCAGCCTTCTTGCCAGGACCACTGAAGCCCGTGTTCCTCGCTCCAGCCCCAAAGGTTGATAAAGCTGTAATCCGATGCTTTTTCCGGCATCAGGGCCAGTTTTTCACGGTAGGCGGATTGTCGGTCTAGGGTGATGGGATCAAATTGCCAGGGCATAGTCTCAAACCTTGTGATCAAAAATTGACGGTCGGGGATCGCTGAAATCGGTGCTTGGGTCCAATTTATTTTGCGGCGGGTTAACTTTTCGGATTTTCATAGGCTTCAATCCGCTGGACCAGCTCCGGAGGTAGGGCCATGGATTGCTGGCTTTGCTGATGAACATAAGCCCAGACAATCTTGCCCGCGGCCAGCAGGGTATCATTCGCGGCCAGATAGACATGGCCCTGAAAGGTCAAGCTGGAGCGGCCGATGCGCCCCACAGAAATATTGACCCGCAGGTCGTCCTCAAAGCGGGCGGGGGCATTATAATCCACCGCGGCGTGGACCACATGGAAATCGGCGCCGCTATGGGCCACATGGGTTTTCAGGTCGAATTCGAGATTTCGCAGATATTCGTAGATGGCGGTGTCGAAGTAGATGAGGTAATTGCCGTAAAATACGATTCCCTGGGCATCGGTTTCAGCGTAGCGCACCCGAAAGGGGTGTTGGAAAGGGGCCGCGATTAAGAGTGTCACAAAGACTCCTGTTGTCGAACTTGAGAATCAGATTCGGATATCGATCATGGGGGTCCAAAAGCCGCCGGGCCCGGAGGAGTTATTTCAGCCTGAAGGGTTGCCGGCGACTATAGCCCAATGGGGTTACCCTGGAAAGGGGCAGTACCGCTCCAAAAGCCACTTGTTGAACAAAAAAAGGTAAAGTCTTTTCACGATTGAACGATAATCAGAACGATGGAGGTTCGCTCCCCATTGGATACAACATTATTTAGAGGCGGAATTTGGCCGGAGGCCGGTCAGCGCTGTGAAGAAGCTTTAAAAGCCCAAGGAAATTTCAATTTCAGATCAAAAATTTCCGGAGTGACACATGAGAAAAAAGTTTAGAGGTGGCAGGCGGTTGAGGCAAAAACTGGGAACAGTCTGTCTCCAAGGCGCATTGGCGGTGATAATCCACATGCTGGCCTGGGGCGCGGGCGGCGTTTGGGCCAGTGCGCTCGGAGAAGATTTGACCCAGCTCAGCCTGGAAGATCTGATGGACATTGAAATTACCTCGGTCTCCAAAAAAGTCCAGCGCCTTTCCGAAGCTGCGGCCGCCGTGTTCGTTATCACCGCCGACGATATCCGCCGTTCCGGGGTGACCACGATTCCCGAGGCCCTGCGAATGGTTCCCGGAATGCAGGTGGCCAAAATGGACAGCAACAAATGGGCGGTTTCCGCCCGGGGCTTTAACGGCCGTTTTGCGTCGAAGCTGCTGGTGCTCATGGACGGCCGCAGCGTCTATACGCCGCTTTTTTCCGGCGTGTTTTGGGAAGACATCGATACTCCCCTGGAAGACATCGAGCGCATCGAGGTGATCCGGGGGCCTGGGGCCAGTCTGTGGGGTGCCAATGCGGTAAACGGGGTGATCAATATCATCACCAAACCCGCCGCGGAGACCCAGGGGGGGCTTTTGAGCGTTGGCGGCGGCACTGAAGAGCAGGCCCTGGGAACCGTGCGTTACGGCGGCAAGCTCACCTCCAAAACACCCTATCGGCTCTATCTGAAATACAATGATCGTGACACGGCCCAGGCCCTGGATGGCGGCCAGGGCGAAGATGACTGGGATTACCTGCGGGGCGGTTTTCGCCTCGATCACCAGGCCACGGATCGGGATTCCCTGGTGCTGCAGGGCGATATATACGCGGGCACTACCGGCGAAACCATCACTGAACCGACTGTCACGCCGCCCTATGAAGCGGATAAGGCCTGGGAGGACGACCACGATGGGTTTAGCATGCTAGGCCGATGGTCGCGGTTCATTGATGAGGATTCGGATTTCAGCCTACAGGCTTATTACGACCGTAGCGACTATACCTTGGCGGTGGGTGGCGCCCAGGTGGACACCGTTGATCTCGATTTTCAGCATCGCTTTGCCTGGGGTAACCGCCAGGAGATCATTTGGGGAATGGGATATCGCTTTGCCCATCAGGAAGCGCAACCCAATCTCGTCTATCTCGGCATTGATGACCCCCAGGATGACCTTAACATCGCGAGTTTTTTTGTTCAGGACGAAATCAGCTTGTTCTCTGAACGGCTGCGACTGACCTTAGGTTCCAAAGTAGAGTACAACAACTATACCGACTGGGAAATCCAGCCCACGGCGCGGCTGCTCTACAAGGCCTCTGCAACCCAGTCCATGTGGGCTTCGGTCTCTCGGGCGGTGCGCATTCCCTCCTGGGGTGAACGGGATTTTGATATCACCTATCAGTTTCTTCCGCCGGGTCTGATTTCACCCGATGCGCCTCTGACCGAGGTACGGGTAGAGGGTACAGGGGATCAGAGATCAGAAACCTTGCTGGCTTATGAGTTGGGCTATCGCATCCAGCTATTGGAGGAACTCTCTCTGGATGCAACGGCTTACTACAATGTCTATGATGATCTGAGAAATACCCCCCAGGGGATGCCCTATTTGGATACCTCTCAACCCCCGCTTAAATTGGTTGCGCCCTATGTGATGGACAATAGCGGCGACGAAGAGATCTACGGGTTTGAGCTTGCGGCAGACTGGCGGCCCTGGGAGGGCGGTCGGGTTCAGGGGGCGTACACATTTACCCACCAGGACTTTGAAGGGGAGCCGGCCAGCGGTAACAGGGGTGCGGCCTCCCCGGAACATCAGATCTCCCTGCGCACGGGCATTGATCTGCCCCGTAATGTTGAGCTCGATATATGGTGGCGCTATGTGGATGATCTGGGCTCACAGGTGGAGGACTACCAGAGCCTGGACATCCGATTGGGCTGGCATCTTCGCGAAAATTTGGAGCTGTCCCTTGTGGGCCAAAATCTTCTGGAAGATCATCGCCTAGAGTTTATTCCGGAATTTTTGGATACGGCACCCACCCAGGTTGAGCGTGGGGTGTATGCCAAACTGACCTGGACCTTCTAACGCTGAGATGCAATCAAATCAAATGATTCGGATAAATTACCTTCTGGGCCCCAATTTTACTATTGCGGACCCAACGGCCCCTGGGCCGATTCATGGTGGATAAAGGACCGGTTTGAAATCCTTGAGAACGTTCATCGCCGCCACCCTTGTTTTCGGCACGCTCTTTTTGGGCAGCCTGCCGGCGCTGGGGGAGAACCATTCCCGCGGGGAATACCTAATCAAGGCGGCCTTTATCTACAACTTTGCCAAATTTGTGGATTGGCCCCAGGATGCGTTCCCTGATGATCAGGCGCCCCTGATCCTCACGGTATTGGGCCAGGACCCCTTTGGTGACACGCTGGGGACCTTGGCCAATAAACGTGTCCGGGGCCGTGCCTTTGAAATTCGCAGAACCTCCCAGCTCAGTGACCTGGCGCCCTGTCACATCCTGTTTATTGCCCGTTCGGAAAAGCAGCGCCTTACTGAGATTCAGAACAAGATCAATGATTGGCCCGTGCTCACCGTCAGCGACATGGGGGCCTTTACCCAGCGCGGAGGAGCGGTTCAGTTTATCTTGGCCCAATCCAAAATTCGTTTTACCATTAACCCCAAGAGGGCCGAGCAGAATAAATTGCACATCAGTTCCCAACTGCTTCGGCTGGCCCAATCAACCCGCACAGACCAATAACCATGGGCATTCCGCGGTTAGGCAACATACCCATTCAGCGCAAACTGAGTCTGATTATTTTAATGATCAGTTTTATCGTGGTGCTGATCTCCACCCTGGCCCTGGTGGGTACCCGTATTGTTTCCTTCCAAAACTCACTAGTGGCCCATCTGTCTACTTTGGCGCGGGTGGTGGGCTTCAACAGTCAGGCCTCGCTCTCCTTTCAGGATCAGGCCGCCGCGGGGGAAACCTTGTCGGCCCTCCAGGCGGAACCCTCGGTTCGCTTTGCCCAAATTATCACCCTTGAAGGCCTCATCTTTGCTGAATACAGCAGCCCGAAACTTGAAAAAGATACGATTCCGGCCAGTGAAGGCCTGGAGCCCGAGCGGCTGAAACCGCTTCAGCCCGGAATGCAAAAACACCATTTTCACTATCGCTATCTGGACCTTTGGCAACCTATCGTCCTTGACCAAGAGGTCATCGGCACGGTTTACATCCGTGCCGATCTCAACGAGCTCTACGACAGCTTGTGGCGCTATGGCGTAATTTCCGGGGGGGTGCTGGTGGTGGCCCTTTTGATCGCCCTATCCCTCTCGACGATGTTTCAGAAAATCATTTCAGGCCCAATTTTAAACTTGGTGGAAACGGCCAAGCAGGTTTCCAAAAGCAGAAATTATGGGATCCGCGTGGCAAAGAAGAGCAATGACGAACTTGGTGTACTCATCGATCGTTTCAACGAGATGCTGACCCAAATACAGATCCGGGATCAGGCTTTGGAAAAACATAAAGTCAATCTTGAAGGTCTAGTGACCCTGCGAACCCGGGAGCTGTCGGACACCAACCAGAACCTGGAAGCCACGGTAGTCGAACTGGAGCTGAGCAAAGAAAAAGCCGAAAAGGCCAGCCAAGCTAAAAGTGAATTTTTAGCCAATATGAGCCATGAACTTCGCACGCCCCTGAACCATATCATCGGCTTTACCGAACTGGTGGTCTCGCGCAATTTCGGTGAAATTAACGACGTGCAGGAGGAGTATCTGACGGATGCCCTCAACAGCAGCCACCATCTGCTCTCTTTGATTAACGATATCCTGGACCTGTCCAAGATTGAAGCCGGTAAGGCTGAATTGAATACCGCCACGGTCCATCTCCCGAAAGTTCTGGAAAGCAGCTTGATCATGATTCAGGAAAAGTCCTTGAAACATGGGATCGCCCTGGATTTGAGGCCCCGCAACATTCCGGACACCATTGTTGCCGATGAACGCAAACTCAAGCAGATCCTCTACAATCTGCTGTCCAATGCGGCTAAATTCACCCCGGACGGCGGGAAGATCAGCCTCACCGCCGAAACAATTGATCCTATGGATATAGGGTTATCCACCGAGCTTAGAAGCCACCTGGCGCAATGCCGGGGCATTGCAGCGGTAGATCTCCCCCAGGGAGGTGATAACGGAGGCCATCGCGCGACTGGCCTAGCAAAACGGAAGGTGATCTGTTTTACCGTAGCCGACACCGGTATCGGCATTGATAAGGATGATTTAGATAGAATTTTTAAACCTTTTGATCAGGTAGAGAGCTCCACTAGCCGTAAATTTCAAGGCACGGGCCTGGGACTGGCCTTGACTCGGCAATTCGTCGAGCTGCATGGCGGCGTGATTTGGGCGGGAAGCCAGGGCTTGGACCAAGGGGCCTTTTTCCGCTTTTTACTTCCTGAAAAAGGTTTTTCTACGGAAGGCGTCCAAAATGGCCTCGCAAACCAATAGCCCCCTGGTTTTGGTAATTGATGATAATCCCATGAACATCAAACTGATGCGGGGGATTATGGCGTTTGGCGGATATGCGCTGGAAACTGCCCTCAGCGCTGAAGAAGGATTGGCCAAGGCGCGGCAAATTGAGGCTGATATTATTCTGATGGACCTACAGCTACCAGAAATGGACGGCTACCAGGCCACTGAAATTTTGCGCAACAGCGAACAATACAAAGAGACCCCTATTTTGGCCATTTCCGGCTATGCCATGGGGGCTAGAGAGACAGAGCTGCTCAGCGCCGGATTCAGCGGATATTTGCAAAAACCGATCACGGTTCAGGATGTGCTGGCGGCGCTTGCGCAGCATCTCGGCACTGAACCGTATCGGCTCCCGGGGGTTTAGCGTGACAGACCACCCAACCGGGGTAACCTCATCTCTAAATTACCAACGGATGGACCCCATCTCTCAACTGGAGAAATGAATGATGCCAAAACAGACGGTTTTAGTCATTGATGACAATGAGTTGAACGTAAAGCTCGTGCGCGGTCTGCTGAAGATCAAGTCCGCCCACGTGGTTGAGGCCTTGGATGCCGAGACCGGAATTCAACTAGCCCGTGACAATCTGCCCGACTTGATCCTCATGGACATCCAGCTGCCCGGCATGGACGGGTTGCAGGCCACCAAACTGATCAAGCAGGACCCCAATCTGAAATCGATACCGGTGATCGCCCTGACCTCCTACGCCATGCGGGGAGATAAGGAAAAGGCTTTGAAGGCCGGCTGTTGTGACTATATTTCCAAGCCCATTGACACCAAATCCTTTTTGGAACAGATCGATAAATATATTGACTGAACTTGGATCTGTTTGACCCTGGCCAAACCTGCCGACCTGATTCGACCCACCCTGGGCGGCATCGGTTCTGAGCCTTGAGGTTTACTTGACCCGAAACCCTCCCACCTGACTTGCATCCCCCTGTCGATGGTGAATCGGCGACCTTACTCCGATCTAACGACCTCACCTAAAAAACTTAAAACAGCCTTCGAATACCATAAATCACCTCCGCCCTGTCTTGTGCCAGCACAACCCGCGGGGGCCTTGAAAATCTGCAATATGGGAATTTAGGTTCTAAAGGAGGGAAAAAAAATTCTCATTCTTTTTTTTACCACAAAATTAATTACCGTCAAAAACCAGCACCAGTTAGAGCTTTTTATTAAACCAAACTAAATAATCGCTTTAGCATGAATTTTGCAGATGGCTCTGGGTTTAGTGAGAGATATGAGGTTAGGTGTTTCATCTTGAAATTTTGCACTTGAAAAAGAGGTGATTGTGGAAAAACACGAATCAACCGAGGAGGAGCGCCGAAGCGGCGTCGACCGGCGTAATTACAGCTATAGCCGTCATGTTCCGGAACGCCGAGCCGGAGATGAGCGACGGGAGTCTCAAGGCAGACGGTATGATGATCGATAGTGTATTGACCTCTAACCTTGAGCCATGAAGTTTTCAACCCTCCAATTTTCCCCGCCTTGGGTTCCCATCGCCCAGCTCTATATCTGCCTTCATTGAATTCCCATCCCCGCCCTTGAATTCTTTTACCGGGTTTTCTATTACCCCATTTTATTTCAATCTTTGCCTATCTAACCAAGGAGCGCACCATGGGGTTGAGGGAAAGCGGGATTGCCCGCTGGCTGTATGGGATGCTGGATCGACAGATCGTACCCCGTTTACCCCGGGCATGGGCAACCCCCAACGCCTTGACCGTACTGGGAACCGCTGTGGCGGCCCTGGTGCCGGTTGGGTTTTATCTTCATCCGGGAGTGGGAGTTGTGGCCATCGGCCTTTCAGGACTAATCGATATTCTGGACGGCCATCTAGCCCGCGGGTTGGGCCAGGATACGGTTTACGGCGCGTTTTTGGATTCAACTTTGGATCGGGCCGCGGATTTTTTCTACCTGTGTGGATTTTGGGTGCTGATGCTTCAGTGCCGCCTGGGAGCTGGGGCTACGCTTTTGATTTTCAGCGCCGGCCTTACCACCCAGCTCATCAGCTACACCAAGGCCCGGGCCGAGGGTTTGGGAGTCACCTGTACCGTGGGGCTGATGGCGCGCGCGCCCCGGGTATTGTTTCTCCTAGGCTGGGGGCTGCTGTTTACCCTTTGGATACCGGCCCGTAATGCCCTCCTCTGGTGGGGCACTGGAAGCTACCTCATGCTGACCCTGGGAACCGTGCTCCAGCGCATGGGGCATGTCCGGCGCTCTCTGGCTGCATCCGCAACCGCCAATTTCAGATGAAGAGGTTCAAATTGGGCCGAGCCAGGGGTTGCGGCGGATCCTTAAAGAAATCGAACAGCACCATTTTGCAGGCCGCCAGATCGCCGGCGCCCTTGATCCGCGAATTGAGGGTGTGGCCATATTTGAAATTTGCGCCAAAATATTGAATGAATCGCCGGAACCGGCGCAGGGCCGCGGGTTCGGGAAAATATCTTTCCGTTGCGGCGAGGATCGCCAGGGCCGTGGAAAGATAGAGATCACGGGTCTCTTCAGGCGGTGTGTCTTGGGTCCAGGCCGAAAACAGCCAGGGGCGGGCAATGGCCATACGGCCCAGGGCGATGCCGTCGCACCTCGTAAAAGTCAGCATTTGTAGCGCGTCCGCCGGGGTAAATACCTCGCCGTTGCCGAATACCGGGATGGTCACCGCGGTTTTCAGCTGCCGGATATAATCCCACTTGGGCCGACGGGCGCGGCGGTCTGGCGCCACCCGGGGGTGGAAGGTCAGGGCATCGGCCCCGGCGCCTTCAAAGCGGCGTCCCAGCTCCAGGGCGGGTGTGATGCAATCTTCCCAGCCTGTTCGGAATTTGACCCAGACGGGTATCTTCACCGCCCGGCGCACCGCGGCCACAATGGCTTCAGCACGGGGAGGATCCTTGAGCAGCGCAGCCCCGCAGTTGCGCTTGCAGATCCCTGCCACGGCGCAACCGAAATTGATATCCACACCGAAAAACCCTTCCGCCGCGATGCGCGCCGCGGCCTGGGCCATGGTCGACGGATCGTTGCCGAAGATCTGACACACCAGGCGGGGCAGCTCCGCGGGACGCCAGGTAAAATGGGCCGAGCGTCGTGGGTTTTCCGTGGGAATGGTCTTGGCGCTGCACATTTCCGTAAACATCAAGCCGCAGCCCCCCAATTCCTCTAGCACCTCCCGATAGGCGATATGCCCCAGATAGGTCATGGGCGCCAGAACCAGGCGATTGGCCACGGTTCGGTTCCCCACGCGAAGGGGGCGATTGAGGGTATCGGCTAGTGTTTGCGTCATCTGCGAATTATGGAATCAGGGATCTGATGTTTGCGCCATGGCTGGCGGTGATCAGCAGGGCGCATAGGGCCAGGCCGCAGAGCCCTGAAAGGTGAAGTCCCACCTTGAGTGCCAAGCCCCAGAACAGGGCCAGAACCAGGGCAAAGGAGGCCAAAAAGGCAGTTCTGCGCCAGGCCAGCACGGCGAGATAGCCCGCCAGGCCCAAGAGGATAACGACGGGAAAATTAATGGGGAGGTTAAAGCCGAGAAAATTGGCCACCCCTTTGCCGCCCCGAAACTGGTGGAGACAGGGCCAGCGGTTGCCCACCAGCAGGGAGAGAGCGACCCAAGGCATCTGGGGATAGGCCAAGAATTTCAGAGCCAGCCAGCCCAGGGCCGCCGATTTGACCCCTTCGGCCAGCAGCACAGCACCGGCCCATAGCGGCCCGGCCTGGCGGTACACATTACTGACTCCCGGGTTGCCGCTGTGCCGGCTTCGGGGATCGCCCTTTCCCTGCCAGCGAAAGAGCAGGATGGCAACGTTGATCGATCCCAGAAGATAGCCTGCGATGAGCAGGAGCGCCAAGTCGCCCATGGGTCGCTGCTACCCCGGTATGACGCGGCTAAGCCGCATTCTGGGGTTTAAAGGCCTTGATCAGGGATACATCCATCACCGCCTCAAAGCCCTCCATCACGGCCAGCAGGTTTTCTTCCTGGTCCATAAAGGCAATATCGGCGGTGATCTTGTGGGCCTTCACCTGGTCCACCCGCAGGTGAATGGTGACCGGGTCACGGGGAAATCGTCGGCAATACTGGCGGTAGCGAGCCGCATAGCTGGGCAGAGAGACCGCGCCGCTCTGTTCAAAACACCAGAGACTGGCCATTTGAAATGCCGAATCCAGAACCAGGGGGTCGGCCAGCCAGCGGCTGCGCAGGGGTTGGCGCACCCATTCGCCGGGCCGGGGCGCCGCGGCCACCCGGGCGCTCATCCCCTCTGCGGAAAAGTTCTCGATTTCCTGGATACCTTGCAGATTGCGACCGTGGAATAGTACATCGCGGTAGACCTCGCCGACGCTGCGGCGGTAGTGGCCGTTGGCCTGGGGTATGCGTGCTGAAAGCTCCCCGGGGATTAGGGGGCGCTCAGCCAGGAGCACCCGCGCCCGGGAATGGATCAGCCCGGACGACTGGGCGCCGCTCTTCCGCAACTCCACGGGTACACTGAAAAATCCGTTCTCCCGGGAGGCTCTGCCGGCCCGCACCTGCACCTGGGCGGCATGTTTTTCCAGCCGAATGCCGGCCATCAGGCGCATGTCGTCCCAGCCCACTAGGGACAATCCCGGGTGACCGTGCAGAGCGCCGTGGGCGAACCATTCGGCCATCAGGGCAAAGGGCACTACCGGGATCCCATCCAGACGGTGGTCATGGAGAATGGGAAACTGCTCCAGGTCGATGGTCTCGGAAAAGACGGTCTCCATGGCTTCTTGGGCTGCAGGGCCTGCCGCCGGCGAGGGGTGGACCATCTCCAGAGCAGGGGAGTGGGGCGGGCGCTCTTGAGCCTGGAAAAGGCCCGATCCTACCACGATCTCTACCGGACCTGGGGGATTGCCGGCGCCCATTTCGGCCAGCAGCTGGGCCGCGCCGGCTTCAAGGGGAATCAACGTCACCCCCCGCCGGGCAAAGGCTCTCTTGAGGCTATCGGTCACCATGCCCCCGTCCCAGGGGCCCCAGTTGATGGACTTCACCCGAGCTTGTGGGTAGCGCAGGGCCAGCATTTGGGCCAGCTTGTTGAGCACCTCATTGGCCATGGCGTAATCCGCCTGGCCGGCATTACCCATCCGGGCGCTGACCGAGGAAAACAAAACCAGATACCTGAGTTGGGCCGGATCGACCGCTGCCAGCAAATTAAACAGCCCGTGGACCTTGGTCTCAAACACCGCCTGAAACTGATCCAGGGATTTGTCGGCGATAGAGCGGTCATGCAAGATACCGGCGGCATGCACCACGGCCCTCACCGGGCCCTGGGTCGTCGCAATCCATTTGCCAAGGGCCTCCATGGCCTCCCGATCACGCACATTCAAAGAGCGGTAGATGATCCGGGATCCCTGCTGCTCGAGGTGGTCCAGGCTGTCGCGGATTTCCCGGTTATGAATATAGCGGCGATAGCAGGATTCCAGATTCCGGGGGGTCAAGGGAGTGCTTTCGGCCCCTATTTCATTTTCGGCAATAGCGCTTTTCATGGCGGCTGCTTCCGTAACCCCATTCAGCCAGGCCGGTTCCTTGAAGGGCTCCGGCGAGCGGCCCAGCAGGACGAAGCGGGCCGGGCAGTGCGCGGCCAGGGCCTTGACCGCCTGGGCGGTAATGCCCCGGGCGCCGCCGGTCACCAGCACCACATCCTGCTCGCCAAGGCTGAGGTCAAGGGGGGCTTTGTCCGCGTGGGCCAGGGGTTCCAGGGCCAACAGGTTCCGTGTTTCCCGGGGGAGTTTACTGTCTATACCGACCTCGATGCCGCCTTCGGTTGGGGGCGTCATCAGTTCGGCGCAGATCCGCTGCGCGGCTGCCTGCCAATCTTGCCAGGCGCTATCCAGGTCAAAGGCCCGGCAGAGGGTCTGGGGCCACTCCAGGTCCGCGGTTTTGACCAATCCCGCTAAAGCGCCGCTTAAAGGCGAGGCCAGGTCGCGGCCGGAAAAGCCAAAGGCGCCGTCCAAAAAGGAAACCGTAGCCAGAAATTTCGCGGGGTGTTGCGGCCCATCCTTCAGGTCCGGATTGGAGTTCGGATTGAGACCCACTTCAGCCAGTTTGGCCCATTCAAAGGCGGTTTTCAGGTAGGCATCAGCGCCATGGAGATTCCTGACATCAGCTGTCGAATGCCTTTCGGCCACCAGTACTAGACCGCGGATGGCCCGGGCCTGGTCAAAGGATTCCAAGGCCTGGGCGGCCTCGGGCCAGGTATAGCGGGTCACCGGCCGGCGAAAGGCTTGCGTCAGGGTCGCTTCCAGGGTTTCTCCCAGGGGAGATGGGGGGCTGATCACCACAATGATACCCTCCAGGTCCAAGGTCAACGCTGGCCCGGGCTGAAAGGGCAGGGCTTGAACTACAGGGGCTCTGCGTTCCAGCTGCCGGGGCTCGGCGGGCGGGGTCGGCTGAACCTCATCCAGGGCAGGCGCTGGCTTGGAATGAGGCTCTCCTTGCTCCGGCTGCGGGTATAACTGGCCGGAGGATAGAAATTGAATGATATCTCCCAAGGTTTTCAACTGGCCCATCTGATCCGCTGAAACAGTCGGCAGGTGGGGCATCGTTTCCTCCAGGGTGGAGAGAATCTCCACGCGTTTGATGGAGTCGATGCCCAAATCTCCTTCGATGTCCATGGTGAGATCGAGCATCTCCACGGGATAGCCGGTGAGGTCGCTGACCACTCCTAGCAAGGCGCCTTCAATGCTTATTGCCGCAAGACCGGTCGCCGGCTGAACCGGATTGTCGGGAGATGCAGCGTCGCCCGGGAATTTCGCCGCCTGGGAAGGCTGGGGATTGAGCATTGTAGAGTCATAGAGCTTGCCGTTGTTCAGATAGGCGGCGATCTGCCCCAAGGTTTTCAATGATCCCAGAATATCGGGCGCCACCGTGGGCAGGTGGGGCATTTTTTCCTCCAGGGTGGAGAGAATCTCCACGCGTTTGATGGAGTCGATGCCCAAATCTCCTTCGATGTCCATGGTGAGATCGAGCATCTCCACGGGATAGCCGGTGAGGTCGCTGACCACTTCCAGCAGATGGGGCGCCACAGTGGAATCGGCGCCCTCTTTCCGGGTCATGGGTTGCTCCGGGGGCGCAGGTTGGGAGGATGTGGCGGGCGGTTCATGGACAACCGGCGCGGAGGGCAACGGGACGGGCGACATCACGTTCGGTGGTGAGGCCGGGGTCGGATGGAGTGCTGGCTCTGCTGCCGGCGCTGCCGGCGGTTGGGTGGGTAAGGGCAGCGGGGCGGGCCGGTCACCTGTTGCGAGGCCGCGGGTGCTGGCCAGCATGGCCTGCAGGGTGCGGCTGGCCTCGGCCTGGGTTTCCAGAAATTTTTCATGGGCCGCGGCGGTTTGCTGCTGCAGGGCCTGGATGGACTTGAGGCCGGTCTGAACCGTCTCCAGAGCCTGGGCGATCCAGGCCGGCGGCGAAGTAGCGGCAGGCGCAGGGGAGGGGACGGTTTCAGTGGCCGTTGTGGGTTTGGGATCGAATCTCATGGGCTGTTCCAAAGCGGTGGGTTGAGGGTGATATCCGGGTGCGTCATATTCCGGGAGCTGGGTCTCCGGAGCCGGCGCGCTGACGATGCTGCGGCTGTCGTTTCCGGCGGGCAGGGGATTGGACCTGGGTTCAGCCCGTTGGGAAGAGGCCCCTGGCCGGGCGGCTGGGACGGGGCTCCGGTAGTTGGCGCCTCGTAGGGTAATCTTCATTTTGGGGGCGGGCGGTTCCGGAAAGGAAGGCCTGCGTTCCCAGGGGTCTAAATCCACTGAAAAGCCCAGAGCCGCCAAATGGCTTAGCGCATGGGCCAGGTCGAGAAGTCCCGGTTTGCGGCCGGCGGAGGCATCCAGGGCGATGGTGTGGATGCCCGCATCGGGCAGAATGGCGTCGATCAGTCCGCAGAGGACGTTTTTGGGACCTACCTCCACAAAGGTGCCCACACCCCATTGATGCATCCCCTCGATCTGCGACACAAAATTGACCGGGTTGATGATCTGCTGGCCCAGGGTTTCGCTCGCTTCGCGGGACTCCGCGGGGTAGGGCGCGGCGGTGGTATTGGCAAAGGGCGTGATTGCGGAGGTCTCGAAACGCACCGCTTTCAACTTCTCCTGAAACGGTTTTTGGGCCGAGGCCACCAGACTGCTGTGAAAAGCCGCGGCCACCGGCAGTTTGACGCATTTGTACTTGCGCGCCTTGCAGAGCTTGGCCGCCTGGTCGATGGCCTGGCTGGCCCCGGAGAGCACGCCCTGTTGGGGGCTGTTACGATTGGCCAGAATCAGCTCCAGGTTGCTTTCCGCGATCAAGGCATCAATCTCGGCCAGGGGCGCTTTCACCGCCAGCATGCTGCCCGGATCTCCCTGCCCGCTGCGGCCGGCCGCGGCCATGAGGGCGCCCCGGGCCACGGATAGCTCAAAACAGGTGTCCCGATCGAATCGGCCCGCGGCCCACAGCGCCGGCAGCTCGCCGTAGCTATGCCCGGCGGTGGCTTCCGGCTGAAGGCCGAAGAAACGCAAAATTTCCAGCATGGCCGCGGAGAGTGCGCCGATGGCCGGCTGGGCCACATCGGTGCAGCGCAGACTTTCCTCCAGGGCCATTTTTTCTTTGCGGTCGGCGGCCGGCAGGGGATAGATGAGATCCGTGAGCAACCGCTCTCGGGAAAAGTGGTGGTTGGCGCTTTCCAGGGCCTCCAGAGCCTGGGGAAAACGCAGAGCCAGATCGCTGCCCATGCCGCAGTATTGGCTGCCCTGGCCGGGAAAGACAAAAGCGAGGCGGCCGGCATCCAGCTTGCCGCCGAAGTAGACCCCTTGGTGATGCCAAAAGGGGAGCTGACTTTCCTCGTTGAGATGGGTTTGGGCCGTAGCCAAGGCCGATTTAAACGCCTCCAGAGGAGTTTCCAGGGTCGGCACCACCATCAGCAGGCGAAAAGGCGCTGAAAAGGAAAAACGCGCCCTGCTTTTTGCCGCTAATCGGCGGAGCTGATCCTGCGTCATGGCTGGCGCTTTCCGGACCAGTTTGGCCACGATCTGGGACAAATGCCGCACTTCGTCCGCGCCATAAGCCAGCAGTTCCAAGGAGCCGTCCCAGGAGGGGAACTGCTTCTCTTTCTGGTACTCCTCCAGGACCACATGAAAATTACTTCCACCGAATCCGAAACTGCTCACCCCGCAACGGCGGGGCGTTGATCCGTTCGAGATCCAGGGCCGCGAGGCGGAATTCAGGAAGAAGCGGCTTTGGTCCAGGGAGAGGGCCGGATCGGGTTTTTCGGCTTTGAGGGTCGGCAGCAGGACTTTGTGGTGTAGGGCCAACACGCCTTTCAGCAACCCGGCCGCTCCGGCGGCGGCCTTGGCGTGGCCCACCATGGATTTCACCGACCCCAGGGCGCAGCGCTGGCTGGCGAATGCCGCTGGGTGGGGCGGGGCGCCAAAAAACTCCTTCAGGGCCTCCACCTCCACCTTGTCGCCCACCTGGGTGCCGGTGCCGTGGGCTTCCAGCATGCCAACGGTGGCAGGGTCGATGCCAGCCGAATCGTAGGCTGCCCTGAGGGCGGAGATCTGCCCTTCTTTGCGGGGGGCGTAAATGCTTTGGGAGCGGCCGTCGCTGGAACTACCAATGCCACGGATGAGGGCATAGATGGTGTCGCCGTCCTGTTGGGCGTCTGCCAGACGTTTGAGCAGCAGCATGCCGATGCCTTCCCCTAGAAGGGTGCCATCGGCTTCGGCGGAAAAGGGACGCACGTCACCGCTGAGCGAAAGGATCCGGGTGGCGGCAAAGCATTTGTGCATGAAGATATCGTTGAGGGTATCCACACCCCCGGTCAGCACCATGTCGCTGCGGTGGCTGTTCAGCTCCAGCAGGGCGCTATTGAGGGCCGCCAGGGAACTGGCGCAGGCTGCGTCCACCACGCAATTGGTGCCCCCCAGATTGAAGCGGTTGCTGATCCGGCCGGCCACCACATTGCCCAGCAGGCCCGGAAAACTGTTTTCCTGCCACTGGACATAAGCCTCGGAGATGTAATCCAGCACCCGATCCCGTGCCTCATCCGCGACGCCCGCCCGCTCCAGGGCCCTTTTCCAGATAGGATGGCCCAGACGCGCGCCCAAGGGGATCACAAGTTCCTGGGTGCCGGTGACTCCCAATACCACGCTGGTGCGGCGATGGTCGAAATTGTCCTTCAGGGCGTATCCGGCATCCTCAAAGAGCTGTTTGGCCACCATGAGGCTCAGCAATTGGGAGGTGTCCGTGGCCTCCAGCACATTGGGCGGAATTCCGAACTCCGTAGGGTCGAAATCCACGGGTGAAAGAAAACCGCCCCGGCGCACGTAGACCCGGTCGGCTGCCTTGGGGTCTTCGTCAAAATAATCTTCCAGGGACCAGTGGGATGCGGGGATTTCGTCAATGGCGTCCAGGCCGTTGACCAGCAGACGCCAATATTCATAGAGCCCCGGGGATTTTGGAAACATCCCGCCCAGGCCGATCACCGCTACGGGCTCAAATGCCGTTGCCTTTTCTGTTGCTATTGAATTCATGGATAAGCTCGCGTCATTTAATTAAAGGGGCACGTGTTGATTTTAAAGCGGCGTTCAGGCGCAGCGGGCCAGGTAGGGTTCCATTTCATCAATGGCCAGGGGGGTAAACCGCGCCGCACCGTCGGGCATCCGAACTCCTTGCTGGCTGAGCAGGGAGGCTCGGGTCAGGTAGGCCGCACCCAGCAGAAAGTTGATGGCCACGACTGTCACGGTCCGCTGGGCGAGGTCTTCCAGAAACGAACCTTGGACCCACTGGTTAAAGGCGCCCATGGCCGGCCCGCACCACACCTGGTAATCCATCTGTCGTTGGGGATCCCCGGCCTGGGCCCATTTGCTGGATTGGCCCAGATAGGAGCGGAACACCAGGGCCATCCGGTGTTTGAGATCCCCCTGGGCGCGCTCGATCTGGCGGGGATCCCGCTGGCTGAAAAAAGCCTGGGTCTCCCGCCATACATGATGAAAATCGGCCTGAAAAATATCGCGCTCCACGATTTGGCGCTGATCGGCCGGGATTTGTTCAAAGGCGTCGTAGCGGTGGTACAAATCGTAGAGCTTATGGGCCCGCAGGGGAAACATGGTGCCGCGTTTGAGCACCTGCACCTTGACCCCCAATTCGAACATGTCCGCCGAGGGGGCCATGGTGACATCCCCTTGCCGGGCGGCGGCCAGCAGCTGGCGCACCCGCGCCGAGGTTCCGGACTCAAGACAGGATTGGTTGACCGTGCCCACCACCACGAAAGCGGCACCCATGGCAAAGGCCGCGGCCGCGGCCTGGGGCGTGGCGATGCCGCCTCCCAAGCCGACACAGGGCCGCCGCCGGTATCCATAAGCCTCTTGAAGTTGATCCCGAAGGGCCAGCAGGGTGGGCAACAGGGCCAACGCCGGCCGGTTGTCGGTGTGGCCTCCGGAATCGGCCTCTGCCGTGAGATCGTCAGCCATAGGAATTTCCCCAGCTAACTGGGCTTCCCCTTCGCTGATATAATTCTGCTGCCGTAACTGAGCCACCATCTTGGGCGGCGGCGGGGAGAGGAAGCGCTGGGCCACCTCAATCCGTGAAATTTTGGCGATCAGCCGATTAGGGCACACCACCTGCCCGGTTGCATCCCGGTGAATGCCCTTGAGGCGGTAGTAGACCAGGGGCAGGGTCAGGTTGATATAGGCCGAGGCGCTGATCCGCCGGATGCCGCGCCTGAGGTAAAGATCTACCAGGGCCATTTCCAGCTGCGGGTCAAAGGGGCTGTGAATAAGGTTGAATCCCAGGGGACCGTTAGGAATCTCCTCTTGGAGAGCCTCGATGGCCGCTTCCACTTGGGCCGGGGCCATGCCGGCACTGCCGAACACCCCCAGCATACCGGCCCGGGCCATGGCCGCCACCATGGCTACCGAGGTGATGCCGTTGGCCATGGCGCCGGCCAGATAGGCGTATTTCAGACCGTGGGCCGCTTTGAAGCTGGGCTCGCCCAAACTCTCCGGACTCAAGGCGGGTGCCCAGGCTTGGATGGGATAGCTATCAGACTCCCTGTGGGTGAGTGGTCCGAAGATGGCGCGGCCTTCCCCGGCCATGGCAAGGTGGGGTCCGTTTTTCACTATAAAAATGGGACGCTGGCCTTGGAGCAGGGCCTCCCGGATATGTCCGGAATCAAATGGCTGCAGCGGGCCCTGGGCGACCCATTGGCCGCCCCACAAGCGCTGAGGGTTACCCCCCTCGTAGGCGGGGCGGACTAACGCGGCGGATGAAGAGATTCCCATGGAGATGGATAGCTCCTTGCGGTCTACTTAAAGCTATTAAATTAAATGATATTCCCGGCGGTGTCAATATTGCGTCATCGATCCGCGTCATAAAAAGAAGAACTTGGGGGGAGTTCCTTCGCCCCACTTCGGGGATGGTAGCGATTGTAGATCTCCACCAGTTGCCTGCGGGCCACGTGGGTGTAGATCTGGGTGGTGCTGATGTCGGCATGGCCCAGCATTATTTGAACCGAGCGTAGATCGGCGCCCCCTTCCAGAAGGTGCGTGGCGAAGGAGTGGCGCAAGCTGTGGGGGCTGACGGTTTTCTCGATTTCCGCCAGATCAACATATTTTTTCAACAATTTCCAAAAGCCCTGGCGCGTCATGGGTTTGCCGGCCCGCGCCACAAAAAGATAGGCGCTGACCTGATATTTCAATTGTCGGGGGCGGCCTTGGGTGAGGTAGGCGCGAACCTTGGATTGGGCCGGTCGGCCCATGGGCACCACCCGTTCCCGGGAACCTTTGCCCCACACGCGCACGAATCCGGCCTCGCAATTGACCTGCTGAACCTTGAGCTGGATCAGTTCCGAAACCCGCAGCCCGGCACTGTACATCAGTTCCAGCATGGCGCCGTTGCGCTGTTCCCGGGGTGGACTTTCGGCGGGAACCGAAAGCAGTTTCTCGACCTCCGCCACAGTCAGGACATCGGGGAGTTTCAGGCCTGTTTTGGGCAGTTCCACAATCCGCGAGGGATCCTCGGAAAGAACATTTTCTTTGACCAGGTAGCGGTAAAAGCCCCGAATAGCCACCAGATGGCGGGCTCTAGAACGGGCCGAAAGGCCCTGGGCCTGAAGCCCGATGAGGTGTTTGAGAACCAGGGGGGTCTCGGCTTGGTCCATGGTTTCGATACCGGCATGCTCCAAAAAGGCCATGAAGAGTGCCAGATCAGCCTGATAGGCCGCCAGGCTCTCCCGGGCAAGCCCCTTTTCCAAGGTCAGATAGGCGAGGTAATCTTTCAGGTTTTCCTGAATGGGGCTCATTGGGGAACCGCGCCCTGAGGGAGATGGTTTA
Source organism: uncultured delta proteobacterium (assembly GCA_963713755.1). Classification (GTDB taxonomy): domain Bacteria; phylum Desulfobacterota; class Desulfobacteria; order Desulfobacterales; family CAVQMW01; genus CAVQMW01. The sequence goes on from CAVQMW010000003.1 coordinate 492,104, forward strand.
GGTGTAGCCGTTGATGTTGCGGGACTGCCAGCGCCAGGTATCCGCGCACATCTCGTGCAGGGTGCGCCGGGCTTGCCAGCCCAATTCGGCCTGGGCCTTGGCCGGGTCGGCGTAGCAGCTGCCAACGTCGCCCGGGCGGCGGGCGACAAAGCGATAGGTCACGGGACGCTGGCTGGCCGCTTCAAAGGCGCGCACCATTTCCAGGACGCTGTAGCCCCGGCCGGTACCCAAATTGTAGATCACCAGCCCCGGGTCGGTGGCCAGTTTCTCAAGGGCTTTGAGGTGTCCCTGGGCCAGATCCACTACATGGATGTAGTCCCGCACGCCGGTGCCGTCGGGGGTATCGTAATCGTTGCCGAAAATATTCAATTGGCTCAGCTTGCCCGCCGCTACCTGGGAAATATAGGGCATCAGATTGTTGGGAATGTCGTTGGGGTCTTCACCGATGCGGCCGCTGCTGTGGGCGCCTACCGGATTGAAGTAGCGCAGCAGGGCGATGTTCCAGCGTGAATCCGCCAGGGCGAGATCTTTCAATATCTCCTCGATCATCTGCTTGGTTCGACCGTAGGGGTTGGTGGCACCAATTGGGAAATCTTCGGCCACCGGGACCCGCTGGGGAACCCCGTAAACCGTGGCCGAGGAGCTGAACACCAGGTTGAAAACCGCATGGCGCGCCATGACCTGGCACAACACCAGAGTGCTGGTCAGATTGTTATGGTAATAGGCCAGGGGCATCTCCACCGATTCGCCTACCGCTTTGAGCCCGGCAAAATGGATCACCGCTTCGAAGTGCCGGCTCTCAAAGAGCGCGTCCAGGGCCTTTTCATCCCGCAGATCAAAGGGGCGGAAGGCGAGCTCCCTGCCGCTGATTTCACGCACACGCTTGAGGGCCTCGGGCTTGCTGTTGCTCAAATTGTCCACCACCGTTACCCTGTGGCCGGCGATGAGCAGTTCTACGCAAGTGTGGCTGCCGATATAGCCCGCCCCACCGGTGACCAGTATCTCCATGGCAATTCCCCTTCCTCGTTAGCCGTCACAATGCTGGCGGCGCTGAAGTTTCACGGCAAAAAAGCCGTCCAGACCGTGCTGAGCCGTTTGGGTGCGCAAAAACCCTTCTCCATCTACAAGTTGCAGGGCCGCGGCTGATAATCTCGGATGGTCGTGGGCGACCTTGAAATCTTGGTGCGCGGTGAGAAAGCGCCGGATCACGTCCTCGTTCTCCTCGGTTTCCGTGCTGCATACCGCATAGGTCAGAACACCCCCAGGTTTGACATGGGGCGCCAGGCATTGAAGCAGCCGAAACTGGTGCTCTCCATGGCGCAGTATATCCTGGGGCTGCTTGCGCCATTTGGTATCCGGATTGCGACGTATCACCCCCAGCCCGGAACATGGAGCATCCAGAAGAATGCGGTCAAAGGGGGACTCACCCTTGAAGGCTTCGGCCGCCGTGAGATCCAACTTACGGGTCGTCACCTGAGTTACCCCTAAGCGTTGCATTTCAATTTTCAAACGCTCCAGTTTCCATGGGGCGCGATCCGTGGCCAAAATCGATCCGCTGTCGGTCATTAATTGTGCCAGGGCCCCGGTTTTGCCCCCCAGCCCGGCGCAGGCATCCAGGATGCGCTCGCCGGGCTGGGGATCGCACAAGAGCGCCACCAGATGGGCGGCTTCGTCCTGGACCTGGAACCCGCCTTGGGTAAAGGGTTTCAGCTCGGGAAGAGCCGCGGTAGGGGCGGTGATATTAAGGTGGTCCGCCGCAAACCATCCCGGGCTCAGGGAGCCGCAGAGTTCGGCCAGGGCGTCGGCCAGCCGGCCGGTATTGGTTTTGAGGGTGTTGGTCCGAATCCCGATGGGTGCAATGGCATTGTGAGCCTTAAGATGGGCTTCGGTTGGGCCTCGTCCCCAGCGTTCAAGCCAGCGTCTCACCATCCAGGGGGGGTACGCGTACTGGACCGCCAAGGCCTGGATCGGGTCCGCGGCCTCATCCGGAAAGTCAACCTGGTGTTGTTCGCGCACGGCCCGGCGCAAGACAGCATTGACAAATTTGACACTCCAGGGGGGCGCCAGTTGTTTGGCCAGTTCCACGGCCGTGTGAACCGCCGCGGGGTCAGGAATGCGGTCCATGAAGCGCATTTGAAAGATCGCCAGGCGCAGAATCACCCGCACCGGCGGATGCATTTTTTCGAGTGGTGTGCGGGAAAAGCTGCCGATAAAGTAGTCGAGCTGCCCCTGATAGCGCAGAACCCCAAAGACCAGGGCATGCATCAGACGCTGGTCCCGTAGGTCGAAATCCCTATGGCGGGCCAGATACTTTTCCAGGGCGCGATCCAGGGGAACATTCTGGCTATCCACCTTGAGCAGGATCTCTGCGGCTCCCCGGCGCGGATCCCGGGTGGGGCGGGAGGAGGGCGGCTGGGCGTGAGGTCGAGCCTTGGGCATGGCGCTGGTGGAAAAACCGAAAAGGTGTTTAGAGGTTGGGGTGAAAACTGCCGGCGGGGATCAGCTGAAAATTGTGCCGGGGGAAATGCAGCATCCCCGCAAGTAGTCGGCAATGGACATGCGGCGGCCCGAGGCCTGCTGAAGCTCTTCAATGGCCAGGGCGCCTTCTCCGGCGGCAATCCGCAATTCATCGTCAAAGCCTTGCACAACTGTGCCTGGCGGGGCCTGGTATCGGCCCGCCACGGCCTGGGCTTCATAAATCAGCAGGCGTTTGTCGCCAAAGAGGGTAAAGGCCCCGGGCCAGGGATTCATGCCCCGTACGAAGGCCTCCAAATCTATGGCTGACCGCCGCCAGTCGATTTTGCCATCCTTTTTTTTGAGCATGGGCGCATAGCTGGCCTGGGTGTGATCCTGGGGAACGGGCGTTGATGTGCCCGCGGCCAACCCCTCCAGGGCTTCCATGAGCAAATCGGCGCCCAGAATGGAGAGCCGGTCATGAAGGCTGCCGGCGGTGTCGTTAGGGGCAATGACCAACTCCCGGGCCGTCAAAATCGCGCCAGTGTCCATGCCTGCATCCATCTGCATGATGGTGATCCCGGTAACCGATTCCCGGTTTAAGATGGCATGCTGAATGGGCGCGGCGCCGCGGTATTTGGGGAGCAGGGAAGCGTGGATATTAATCGCCCCCAGCGGCGGGATCTCAAGCAGTTGGGTCGGAAGAATCTGGCCGAATGCCGCCACCACGATGAGATCGGGTGCCAGGGCACGAACCTGGGCCACAAAGGCAGGGTCCTTGACCCGCGCGGGCTGGGCAATAGGAACATCCTGAAGTTGGGCCGCCTCTTTAACCTGGGTGCAGCAAATCTTGCAGCCGCGGCCTTTGGGTCGGTCCGGCTGGGTGACGGCCAACAGCACCTGGTGATGAGTCTGGGTCAGGGTCATCAGGGGCGGCACGGCAAAATCCGGAGTCCCCATATAGACAATGGAAAGGGGTTTTTTCATTGTTCTTTCAGCTGCTTTTGCCGGCGGCGTTTATACATTTGGCGCTTTAGAGGGCTTAAATGGTCCAGAAACAGCACACCCTTGAGATGGTCGATTTCATGCTGCAGCACCACGGCCTGTAACCCTTCCGCCTCGAAGCGCAGGGGTTTTTCGTTGCGATCGTAGCCCTCCACCAGGATTCGCTCGGCGCGCTTGACATCCGCCCGCAGTTCGGGCACCGACAGGCAGCCTTCGCCCTCGGACAGCACGCTGCCTTCGGTTTCGATGATGCGTGGGTTGATCAACACCTGAAGCGAGCGGCCCTCTTCAGGGGGCGAGATATCGTAAACCAGCAGGGAACGCATGCTTCCAGCTTGCATGGCGGCTAGCCCGATCCCGGGGGCGCGGTACATGGTTTCCGCCATGTCGTCGATGAATCGCTGGAGCGCACCATCTATGTTTTCCACGGGCTCGGAGGTTTTACGCAAAAATTTTTCGGGGTATTCCAATATTTTCAACAGTGCCATGGGACTCGTATCAATTGCTTGCCAGTGATTGGGATTCCGGTATCCGGGTGTTGAACCCTGCTCCCGTAACCAGCAGCGACACCACCCCCACCGCCATGACGGGCAGGATCTGAACCGCGTGGTTAGCCAAGGTATATCCGGCGGCCGGCTGGGCGCCTACCCCGAACAAGGCCAGGGCAAAGACCCCGCCCGCCTCCCAAATCCCCCAGTAACCGGGAACCGAGGGCAGCGCGATAAAAAAACAGATGATAATCATTACCGCCAGGAGGTCAAAAAAGGATAGCTCAATCCCCGGCGCGCCCAGGGCCACCCAATAGTAGGAAAGTCCCAAGAGCAGCCAATTGCCAAAAGAGAGGAGCAGGCAGGCCAGGACCTTGCGCGGGCGTTTGACGGCGCCCAATCCTTCAGCGATCCTTTCCAGGATCCCGGCCAGAGGCGCGGCGAGCCAGCGCCGGGCCCGGGATTGCCAACCCTCGCCCCAGGGACGCAGGATCAGGGGAATTTTAAGGATCCCACGTTGCAGTATCCCTCGCAGGCGATCCGTGCTGATCAGTATCGTGAGCCCCACCAGGGCGGCGCTTAGGGCCGCCACGCTCTGGGCGCTGAAGCGCAGCAGGTCAGCGCTGAGTTGGTATTCCCCGAACTGAACCTGGGCCGGGGTGTGGATGGGTGCAAAGATCAACACCGCCGCCAGCAGCGTCAGCAGGGTGAGGGTGTCAAAAATACGTTCGGCCGCCACGGTGGCCAGACCTGAGGGGTAGGGTACCTGGTTCTTCCGGTATAAAATCGCCGGCCGGACCAATTCCCCCACCCGGCCGGGAAGCACGCAATTGATCATGAATCCGATCATCAGCGGGTGGAACGCGTGCCAAAATCCAATCCGCCAGGCCGTGCTCAGCAGCAACTGCCAGCGCAGCACGCGCAGCACGAAGCTCAGCAGGACCGTGGCCACCGCGGGCAGCAGCCACCCGTAGTGCATGGTTTGAAAATAGGATTGCAGCTCCTGGAGGGGAACATGCCGAAACGCCCAGATCAGGGCCATGGCGGAGACTGCGGCGCCGATGGCCAGGGAGATTGCGGGTTTGGGTTTCATTGGGTCAGCTCGTAAAGAGCGTGCGCGCCTCTTGAATGTCCGCCTGGATCTGGCGCGAGAGGGCCTCCAGATTCTCAAACTTTATTTCTTCCCTCAGGCGGGTGATAAAGTTGACCCGGATGGGATCACCGTAGATTGTGCCCTTGAAATCGAGAATGTGGACTTCCACGGTGAATTGGTGGTCATCGAAGGTGGGGCTGTAGCCGATGTTGGCCACGCCGAACCACGATTGCCCCCCAAGCTCCACAGTGACCGCATAGACGCCGGTCTTGGGGCACAGCTCGTCGCTGAGGTTGATGTTGGCCGTGGGAAAACCGAGCAACCGGCCACCGCGGTTGCGACCCCGGGAGACAATCCCGCGGATTTGATAATGGCGGCCCAACATCTTGCGGGCGGCGTCCATCTCGCCGTCGATGATCAGCTCTCGGACGCGGGTGCTGCTGATGCGGCCTTGGGGGTCGCCTGGGGGCTGTTTCCATCCGCTGACCATGACCTCGTAACCCAGTACAGGGGCATATTGTTTAAGCATGGCCAGGTTTCCGGCGCGGCCCTTGCCAAAGGTATAGTCCTGGCCCACCACCACGGCCTTCATCCCAATGGTTTCCACCAGAATACGGCTGAGGAAATCTTCGGCGCTGATATCGGCCAGCTGGCGGTCAAAGGGCAGGCAGATCAGCACATCGATGCCGCTTTTGGCGATCAGTTCGGCTTTTTGTTCATAGAGGGTGATCAAGGGCGGCAAGCCGTTGTCTTGCAGTACCCGTAAGGGGTGGGGCTCAAAGGTCATGGCCAAAGCGGTCCCCCCCAAGGCGTCGGCCTTGGCGATCACCTCGTGAAACAGCGCCTGGTGTCCGATGTGAACTCCGTCAAAATTGCCGATGGTGATCACCGCGTTGGGGTAGGGGGCGGTGATCTGGGACAATTGTTCAATAATTTGCATGGATTGGTTCCCAAAAATAATATCTTGACAGATAGTACAACTCTATATAATTAGACAATCTTTCATTTCAAATCAACCCGTTTTCCGGATGGGTTCTTTTCCAAACCGATGATTCTAACATGCCGAAGTGGCGGAATTGGTAGACGCGCTAGGTTCAGGGTCTAGTGGGGGTTCCCCCGTGGGAGTTCGAGTCTCCCCTTCGGCACCAAACTGCATGAAAAGACTGTAATCCTAACGGGTTACAGTTTTGTTTTTTGGCAGGGTGCACATAGGGTGCAGGTCAGAGGGGATACTTTGGCGGGTAAAGTTAGGTGAGTCGACGGCGTTGATCAGGTTTTTGTTGTCGTCGGTTTTGATCCAGTGGCCATATACATCAAACGTGATTTTGATGGAGCTATGGCCCAACTGCCTTGAAACATAAGTTACAGGTAACCCAGCACTCAACAGGGTGCTGGCGAAAGTGTGGCGGATGTCGTGCACCCGCATGGGGGGCATATCGGCCTTGGTTAAAATCCGCTTGAACAAACGCCTTGCCTGATTCTGGGGCAGGTAGCCGCCCTTGTAGGGGAACATCAATTTTTTGGATGTTCCCTTTTTTTGATGGTTGCGCAACTCCCGCACAAGCTGATCGCTCATGTCCACCCGCCGCGTCTTTCCCGTTTTGGTAGGTCCGGCGGCCGTATTTTTCCGCCGGAACGACCGAACGATTTTTATGGTCCGGTTGTCCCAGTCCACATCCTCCCATTCCAGGGCGATCAGTTCCCCTAAACGCATGCCGGTTTTGAATGCCGTCACAAAAAACGGGTGATAGTCTGGAAAATGTGCTCGGGCTGTGGTCAGGATTCGTTCGACGCCGGCCTGATCCGGGGGCTCAAACTCCACCTGTTTGGAATTTTCCAGGTTCAGCCGCTTTAAGACGCCCGTCACCGGGTTGGCCGCAATGAGCTCGTCATCCACGGCAGCGCCCATAGGACCGCTCAATACGTCCCGGACCAGCCCGAGGGTGCTCCGTGGCATACCTTTCTTATTTAAAGCCAGGAAAAAGCGCCGCAGATCGCCGCGGCTGATATTGTCAACGGCCCGGTTGCCCAGTTTCGGGAATACGTGCCTGCGCAATATGCTCTCGTAGCGTTCGTAGGTCGCGGGCCGGCGTAAGGCCTTGACCTCATCTTGCAGCCATTTTGTGGCGTAACTCCTGAGGCTGGGAATGCTTTCGGCCCTGTCCAGGGTTCCAAAGCTGCCCTTTGCCAGCTGCAGCTCCACGGCCCTGGCAAATTCGTTGGCGGCTTTTTTCGAGCCGCATTTTTTGGTTTTGCGCACGCCCCGGTGCGTGGCGATAACCCACCAGGCGCCGGATTTGTCACCCTTCTTTTTTCGTACGACTACCCCCATAGCTTATCCCTCCTCTGTTAGCTGTTGAGCCAGTCGGCCGCCTCGTTCATGGTTTGCGCGGACGGCAGGTCCTTGGGTCTCGGCGCGACGGGTGGAAGGGTTTCGATGCACTCGTCGATCCATTCTGACCTGGTGCGCCAGCCCTTGGCAAAATGCCGCGCCTGCAACCGGCCCTGCTTGATCCAATCCCGTATTTGGTTTTGACTGCACCCGGCATAGTCGGCGGCCTCTTTGACGGAGCACCACCCGCAGGCAACGTTAAAACCGGTTGCCCAGTGTATAACGCACCGGCTGTCAGGATCGGGTTCAGATTCTGTTGAATCCTCGGGCATTGACCTGCCACCGCCGATCTTCCATTTGGCATGTTTTTCAATGTAAGCTTCAGTGCCCGGTTCAGGCTCATCCCTGTTTACCATCCAATTTTCTCCTTTAAACATTTGAAAACCGCATCATTTTTTCGAATGCATCGACACCGTGGGTATCGATAATTTGCACCTCTTTCGTAATGAAAATTAACTCTCTAATCGCGTGTATCCTCAGCTTCAGATTTTATTCGAAATCATCCAGACTGTTCATCATCCAATCGGGGAATTTTGGGTTGACTCCGTTTTGGTCTGCTTTCTCCCTGATCCATTTTATCTGTTGGGCTTTGGTTTCGGAGTTCAGGGTGTCCCAGATTTTGGCTTGTTTGGTGCCGGCTTTGGGTATTTTACCCATACCCATTTGAGATCGCAGGTTGCGAATGTTGCCCTGTTCTTTTTTGCTGAGATCGTCCCACGATCGTCCCTGATTGTCCGCATCGGCTTTGCCCCGCCCGGCCGTTGTTCCGACAGCCTTTTTCAGGGCGGATTCGATTTTCTGTTCGATGTAAAATTTCAGATCAGACTCAATCGCCGGTCTGGGCCTTGTGTCGGATTGTCGATCGGGCCGGGTCCATTTTATAAGGCGCTCATCGGGCAACCTGATAAGGGTGCCTGCCTTGCGGTAGCGGGTTGCCACAATTTCGATAAATCCCCACTGCTCGAGATGCCGGGACGCCGTTCGGTAATTTTGCATGCTCAACCCAGCCCGGCCGAAATCCTTTGAATTGAGCACTGCCTCGTTGGGGCCGACTTCCTGGGGATAGCCCGGCGGTGTTTTTCCCAGGCGCGATCCGATGACCAGGAGCATGAACGATTCATGCAGGTGCTGGTCGATTAACTCGTTGAAATCACGATCGTTGACGATTTCGAAGGTTGGCATTGACCCGACCATTTGAAATTTCCCCATTAAAGTTGTGTTAATTTGTTGGTTAAATGTTAGATGTGAATATACACACCGCGAACAGGCCTGTCAACTAAAAAATGATTAAAAATTGATAATTTGTTGGCAAAGTTTATAATTAATTGAATAAATTATGTATATTAATTTTTATTAAGTAAGCATATAATGTCTGCAAGCTAATTTTAGGTTTTCTTTGCACCCGATTCCGCCTTTCCATTTTGTCGCCACTCAATAAACTCCACCAGTGAAGCCGTCATTTTAATTTTTCGATTCTTGTTAGCTTTTCTGTCTACAAAGGTTTCTCCATGATCAATTGGAGCAAGATAGGCTTGGTTAAACGCCCTAAAGTGTCTGCCGTGGGTTATCGATACCCAATCAGGGTTGCCCTTTGCGAGAAAAATAGGTATGAAAAGTTTTACTTGTCTCGGTGCCAGATATGATTCGGACAAGCTGCAAGGAGGGTATTCAGGGGGGAATACCGTATGCTAACCGAGCCACTGCCTGACGGGAGACATCTTAAACCTCAGCACCACCAGCAACCAGACCCCAAGCCCAACCTGCCCAAAGATTCCCAGCCTCGTATCCGGCCAACGGACACCTGCATCCCCAAAACCACCGTAGCCCTGCCCCGCCACCCCACTGCCCAAAAATTTAGCGGCCTGTGGCCTGATCTGTCATACCCCCCTGATATGTTGACCATCCGGCATGCCCGAAATGCCCCGGGATGCGATCCAGCAATTGATGCCAACCCACCAGCCCAGACGCCACTTACGGCAAGGAACCTGAACATGGTACGATTGGAAGACCTGAGCATCGGCACCCACGTCACCGGCCTGAGCGGCAGCGGCCCAGCTACCGTCGAATCGGTCCAGTGGATCGGCCAGCAGGCCCTCAAGGTGATCTTCCGGGACGCCGGCGGCCAGCTGGGCGAACGGCTGGTCTACCGCGACGATGAACCCGCCCTGGAGCTGATCGCCGCGGGCCGGCCCTGGTCCTTTGACGGCGACGGCGAGCTGATGCGCCTGGTCTCGGAAGCCTACCGCATCAACCTGGCCTGGCTCTTTGACCCCTATGTCGCCATCACCACCAGCCTGATCATGCCCCTGCCCCACCAAATCTCCGCCGTCTACCAGGAGATGCTGCCCCGCCAGCCCATGCGCTTCTTGCTGGCCGACGACCCCGGGGCCGGCAAAACCATCATGGCCGGGCTGTTCATCAAGGAGCTGATGGTCCGGGGCGATTTGAAGCGCTGCTTGATCATCTCTCCGGGCTCGTTGACCGAACAGTGGCAGGACGAACTCTACGAAAAGTTCGGCCTGGACTTCGAGACTGCTCACCCGGGACATGATCCAGGCCGCCCGCACCGCCAACCCCTTTGACCACAAAGAGTGCCTCATCGCCCGCATGGACCAGCTGGCCCGTAACGAGGACCTCCAGGAAAAACTGAAAGCCGCCAGCGAGTGGGACCTGATCATCGTCGACGAGGCCCACCGCATGAGCGGCTCCTATTTCGGCAGCGAGATCAAGCTGACCAAGCGCTACAAGCTGGGCCGGGTCTTGGGCGCCACTGCCGCAACTTGCTGCTCATGACCGCCACGCCCCACAACGGCAAGGAGGAGGACTTTCAGATTTTCATGGCCCTTCTGGACGGGGACCGCTTCGAGGGCAAATACCGCGACGGGGTGCACACCGCCGACCCCTCGGACCTGATGCGCCGGCTGGTCAAAGAGGACCTGCTCAGTTCGACGGTAAACCCCTGTTTCCCGAGCGGCGCTCCTACACCGTGCAGTATGATCTGTCGCCCCCGAGGCCCATCTGTACACCGAAGTCACCGAATACGTCCGCGAAGAGATGAACCGCGCCGAACGCTTTGCCGAAGGCGAAGGCAACCGCCGGGTCAACGTCGGCTTTGCGTTGATGATCCTGCAGCGCCGGCTGGCCTCTTCCCCGGAAGCGATCTACCGCTCGTTGGTCCGCCGCCGGGAACGGCTGGAAAGCCGCCTCGGGGAAGAGCGCATTATTATTTCAAGGTGGCCAGACCGCAAGCTCGAACCCAGCGATTCGGTGCTGGACGACATCGACGAGAGACCTGTTGATGAGGCCTATGACGAAGCCCCCCAGGACGAGCGCGAAGAGCTGGAAGCCCGTCTGGTGGATTACGCCACCGCCGCGGCCACCATCGAGGAGCTGGAGATCGAGATCGAGCGCCTCAAACAGCTCCAGGAGCTGGCCCGTAGCGTAGTGAGCTCGGGCCAGGACGCCAAGTGGAACCAGCTTAACACCATCCTGGACGATCCTTTAATGATGGACGAGGCAGGCAACCGGCGCAAGCTGGTCGATCTTCACCGAGTTCAAGGACACCCTCGATTACCTGGGCCGGCGCATCCGCAACCGCCTGGGCCGGGCCGAAGCCGTGGTGGAAATCCACGGCCGCGTCACCCGGGAGGAACGCCGCCGGGTGGTCCACGCCTTTATGAACGATCCCGACGTGCTGGTGCTGATTGCCAACGATGCTGCCGGGCGAGGGCGTCAACCTGCAGCGCGCCCACCTGATGGTCAACTACGACCTGCCCTGGAACCCTAACCGTCTGGAACAGCGCTTTGGCCGCATCCACCGCATCGGCCAGCTGGAGGTCTGCCACCTGTGGAACCTGATCGCCAAGGACACCCGGGAAGGGGATGTCTATTACCGCCTGCTGGAAAAGATCGAAGCCGAACGCGAAGCCCTGGGCGGCAAGGTCTACGATGTGTTGGGCCGGCTGTTCGATCAAAAAGCCCTGCGCGACCTGCTCATGGAGGCCATCCGCTACGGCAATGACCCCGAGGTCAAGGCCCGGCTGGACCAGGCCGTGGACGGTGCCATCGACCGCGAGCAACTCCAGCAGATCCTGGACGAGCGCGCCCTGGTCAACGACGCGATGGACACCACGCAAATCCAGGCCATCCGCGAGGAGATGGAACGGGCCCACGCCCGCCGCCTGCAGCCCCACTTCATCCAGGCCTTTTTTCTCGACGCCTTTCCGCGATCTAGGCGGCAAGGTCCACCGCCGGGAGGAGGGCCGCTGGGAGATCACCCATGTGCCCGAGCCATCCGCGAGCGCGACCGCCACATCGGCATGGGCGCCCCGGTTCTCAAACGCTACGAGCGCATCTGCTTTGAAAAAGACAAGGTCGACCAGCAGCCCCGGGCCGAGCTGGTCTGCCCGGGCAGCCCGCTCTCGACGCCACCATCGATCTCATCTTGGAACGCCACGGGGAGCTCTCAAGCGCGGATCGGTCCTGGTGGACAAGGACGATCCCGGCGACACCCCGCGCCTGCTCTTCTACCTGGAGCACGCCATCCAGGACGGCCGCCGGGACCGCAACGACGAACAGTTGACCATCTCCAAACGGCTCGCAGTTCATCGAGGTCGGACCCGACGGGCTGTTCCGCTATGCCGGCTCAGCCCCCTATCTGGACTACCGGCCCCTCACCACTGAGCGAGGCGCCCCTGCTCCAGGCCGAGCTGGATGCCGACTGGCTACAACGGGACTGGGAGAGCGAGGTCTTAAGCTACGCCATCGCCCAGGTGGTGCCCGACCATTTAAAGGAGGTCAAAGCCCAGCGCCTGGCCCAGATCGACCGGTCGAACAGCAGGTCAAAGCCCGGCTGACCAAAGAGATCACCCACTGGGACCACCACGCCCAGGACCTCAAGGACCGGGAGCGGGCCGGCAAAGAGACCCGTCTGCCCGCCCAGGTGGCCCAGGACCGGGCCGACCAACTTGCCGACCGCCTCGAGGCGCGGCCAAGGAGCTGAAGAAAGAGCGCCAATCATGCCCGCCGCCCCCCGGGTCACGGGCGGCGTCTTGGTCATCCCGCCAGGGCCTTATCGAAAAGTCCCAGGGCCGGCCGGCGGTCTCCCCCGACGACGGCGCCGATGCCGAAGCCCGCAAGCGCATGGAAATCATCGCCATGCAGGCGGTAATGGCCGCCGAACAACGCTCTGGGCGCACCCCCCGTGATGTCTGCGCGACCACTGGCATCGGTTACGACATCGAATCCACCGACCCCGACGGGCGGCTGTGCTTCATCGAGGTCAAGGGCCGGGCGGAGGGGGCCGACAAGATGACCCTGACCACCAACGAGATTCTCTGTGCGCTCAACACGCCGGACAAGTTCATCCTGGCCGTGGCGATCATCGAGGACCACCAGCCCTTTCAGCTGACCTACATCCGCAACTTTCCTTTTACCGAACCCGGCTTTGGCGAAGTGTCCACGGCCTACAAGCTTACGACCTGTACCAGCGCGGAGGAGCTCCCGCATGAGCGACTATCGCAAGAAACTGATCGAGGTGGCCCTGCCATTGGATGCGATCAAAGGGCATGGCTCAGGAAAAAATCGATCCGGCACGGGCCATCCCAGCGACCTTCACCTGTGGTGGGCGCGACGTCCGCTGGCCGCGGCCCGGGCGGTAATCTTCGCCCAGATCGTGGACGATCCCGACTTCATTCCGGAGTGCAGCGAAGCCGAGGAGCTCCAAGAACGCGAAAGGCTGTTTGATCTAATACGAGGAACTGGTCAAGTGGGAGAACACCACCAACGAGACGGTGCTTGAAGCGGCCCGGGCGGAAATCGAAGAGTCGTGGGCGCCGGACCTGTCAGAACAGCAGACCACCCAGGCCGAAGAACTTTCGACCGCGAGCTGCCCGCCTTCCATGACCCCTTCGCCGGGGGCGGGGCCCTGCCCCTGGAGGCCCAGCGCCTGGGGCTTCAGGCCTATGCCTCGCGACCTCAACCCCGTGGCCGTGCTGATCAACAAGGCCATGATCGAAATTCCGCCCAAGTTTGCCGGGCGGCCGCCGGTCAACCCCGAAGGTCCGGAAACAGAAAGCGCTATTCGGGAAGACCTGGAAGGGCGCCGAGGGCCTGGCCGAGGATGTGCGCTACTACGGCAAATGGATGCGCGACGAGGCGGAAAAGCGCATCGGTCATCTCTACCCCAAGGTCAAAGTCACCGCCGAGATGGCCAAGGAGCGGCCGGACTTGAAGCCATACGTAGGCCGGAAGTTGACCGTCATCGCCTGGCTCTGGGCGCGCACCGTGAAGAGCCCCAACCCGGCCTTTGCCCATGTGGATGTGCCCCTGATCTCGACCTTCATGCTCTCCACCAAGAAGGGCAAAGAGGCCTATATCGAGCCGGTGGTGGAAGGGGATCAGTATCGGTTCACGGTCAAGGTGGGGAAGCTGGAGATAAAGGCGGCAAAAGCGGGAACAACAGCAGGAAAAAGGAAAGCGTTTAAATGTCTATTATCAGGCGTTCCAGTCACATATAATCACATCAGAACAGAAGGAAAAGCCGGCCGCATGGGGGTTCGGCTCATGGCTTTGGTAACTGAAGGCAATCGTTGCAGAATTTACTACACCGACAACTGAAATGGATAAACTTGCCCGGGAAGCGAAGCCAGATTTCACCCTGAAATACCGCTTGCTGTGAAAGTGTCGAGTCAACGTTTCAAAACTATGGTCTCGACACCTACGGTGACCTATTCACAAATCGCCAACTGGTCGCTTGACCACCTTTTCGGATCTGGTGGGAGAGGCCCGGGAGCGGATTCGGAAGGATGCAGTCGATGCGGGATCTGGCTGATGATGGAATTCCGCTAAGGGAGGGTGGGATGGGTGTGAGGGCTTATTCTGACGCATTGAGTGTATACTCTCTTTGCAGTAGATCGATGTGGCTGACATTCAATAAACCATGTACCGGTGGGTTCCTGGTAATCAAAAAGGAGAGCATTTTTGGTAAACAAGCGATTGCGATGACATGGGATTTCCCTGAAGCAAATGCGATAATAAACGAGACCGTTGGCGGATTTGGCCCCGCAATTGATTTACTCAAAGATAAATTGGCAAATTATACCAAAAAGGAAGGGGAATGCGGAGCAAAAGATACGAACAACAAACGTATCTCTTCAGGTAAAGTAGTTTCCACGGATCCTCCCTATTACGACAATATCGGGTACGCGGACCTATCGGACTTCTTCTACGTCTGGCTGCGTCACTCGTTGCGGACCTTTTTCCCCGAGCTTTTCGCCACGCTCGCGGTGCCGAAAGCAGAAGAGTTGGTAGCTTCGCCTTATCGCCACGGTAGCAAAAGAGAAGCCGAAAAGTTCTTTCCTAGAGGGCATGACTCAGGCGATGCATCGCCTCGCTGAGCGGCACACCGGTTCCCGGTCACCATTTACTATGCCTTTAAACAATCGGAGAACAAGACGATAAAGCAGGTACTGCCAGCACAGGGTGGGAAACTTTTCTCGAGGCGGTGATCCGTGCCGGATTCGGCATCACTGGAACCTGGCCGATGCGCACGCGAACTGAGTACGCGTAAATTGGAATGGGTACACAACGCCTTCGCATCCAGCATTGTTCTCGTCTGCCGCAACCGACGATTTGACTCTCCAACGGTTACTCGCCGCGATTTATTCGTATTCCGCGTTAAGGAACTGCCCACTGCCCTCGCCATCTCCAGCGGAGCAACATCGCCCCGGTGGACCTCGCGCAGGCGGCATCGGCCCCGGCATGGCGGTCTTCACCCGCTACACCAAGGTGCTCGAGGCGGACGACTCCCATGACGGTCCGCAGCGCTCTTCAGCTCATCAATCAGGCGGTGGATGAGGTCTTCAGCGAGGAGGAAGACGGGCTCGACGCGACACCCGATTCGCCGTCACCTGGTTTGAGACCTGCAGTATAAGAGGGAGTTTTCGGCGAGGCCGAAACCCTGGCAAAGGCCCGTGTGTGTCGGTCGCCGGCGTTCAGGAGGCGGGCATGCTAAAGTCGGCTGCGGGCAAGGTCCGCCTCCTCACCCGTACCGAGCTGCCCGCGACTGGGACCCGACCGCCGACGACCGCCTGACGGTGTGGGAGGCGACCCAGCACCTCATCAAGCGACTCGAGGAGCAGGGCGAGGAGGCGGCGGCCGATCTACTGGCAAGCTGGGCTCGACCGCGGAGCAGGCCCGCACCCTGGCCTACCGTCTCTACACGACCTGCGAGCGCAAGAAATGGGCCGAGGAGGCCCGGGCCTACAACGGCCTCGTCTCGCCTGGCCGGAGCTGGAGAAGCTGGCGGGTGCGAGACACGAACACCACCGAGACCCAGACCCAGGCTCTTCGAGTGAGGGGAAAGACTCATGGCGTTGAGCAACAGGGACCGGGTGCGCAAGGGCATGGACGAGCTGAAGGCGGGCTGGTGCCCTTTGTCGAGCGAGAACTCAAGTCGAAGCTCGGCGACTACTGGGTCGAGGAACTCACCAGCCGCAGCCGGGGCATCCGGGCGAAGGCGACGGCGTCCACTGGGACACCCAGGCCGTCCTCAAGGCCATGGTGGACAACTGGCAGGGGGTGTTTCAAGTACGTCCTGGGCTTTGTCGAGCGGTCCTACGTGGGCGAACTGCTCGAGGTCCGGAACATCTGGGCGCACGAAAAGCCCTTCACCTCGGATGACGTCTATCGCGCCCTCGACACCATGCAGCGTCTGCTCCAGGCCATCTCGGCCGGTGAGCAGGCCGAGGCAGTCGGCAGATGAGTGCCGACCTCCAGCGCCAGGTCTTCGCCGAGCAGGCCCGCAACAAGACCCGCTACAAGCAACTGACCTTCGAGGGCACGCCCCAAGAGGGCCTCAAGCCGTGGCGCGAGATCATCACGCCCCACCCGGACGTGGCCAGCGGCAAGTACATGCAGGCCGAGTTTGCCGCCGATCTGGCCCAGGTGCACCGCGGCGAGGGCTCCGACGAGTACCGGGACCCGCAGGAGTTCTACCGCCGCACCTTCATCACCGTGGGCCTGCGGGACCTGCTGACCGGCGCGCTGGAGCGCCTCACCGGCACCGGCGGCGATCCCGGTGGTCGAGCTGCAGACCAACTTCGGCGGCGGAAAGACCCACTCCATGCTGGCCCTCTACCACCTGTTCAGCGGCGTCGAGACGGCAGCCTCGAGGGCATCGAACCGGTCCTCAAGGAGGCGGGATCGACGTGGCCCCTGAGGCCAACCGGGCGGTGCTGGTCGGCACGGCGCTTTCCCCGGTGAGATCACGCATCAAACCCGACGGCACCGAGGTCCGCACCCTCTGGGGCGAGATGGCCTGGCAGCTCGGTGGCAAGAGGGCTACGCCATGGTGGCCGATCCGACCGAGCGGCACCAGCCCCGGCTCGGCGCATCTCGCAGCTGTTCAACGATTGCGCCCCTGCCTGATCCTGATCGACGAGTGGGTGGCCTACGCCCGGCAGCTCGTCGGCAAGACCGACCTGCCCGCCGGGATTTCGAGACCCAGGACACCTTCGCCCAGGCGCTGACCGAGGCGGCCAAGGCGGCGCCCAGGACGCTGGTGGTGGCCGCCATCCCGCCTCCAGAATCGAGATCGGCGGCGAGCACGGCGAACACGCCTGGAAGTGCTGAAGAACGTCTTCACCCGCGTTGGCAAGCCGTGGCGGCCGGCCACCGGGGACGAAGGCTTCGAGATCGTCCGCCGGCGGCTGTTCGAGCCCATCGGCGGCAAGGAGCACTTCGCCGCGCGGGATGCCGTGATCGACGCCTTCGGCAAGATGTACCGGAGCCAAGGGCGGAGTTTCCCCAGCGAGTGCGGCGAAGGCGGACTACCGCGACGAGATGCGGGCCAGCTACCCGATCCACCCCGAGCTCTTCAACCGGCTCTACGAAGACTGGAGCACCCTCGACAAGTTCCAGCGCACCCGCGGCGTGCTGCGTCTCCTGGCCAAGGTGATCCACCGTCTGTGGGAGAGCCAGGACGGCGGACTGATGATCATGCCCGCCTCGGTGGCCATGGACGACCACGCCGTCAAGAGCGAACTGACGCGCTATCTGGCCGACGTTTGGGAGCCCATCATCAGCCAGGACGTGGACGGCCCCGACTCGATGCCGCTGACGATCGATCAGGAGGCCACCAACCTCGGCCGCTACTCGGCCTGCCGGCGAGTGGCCCGCGCGCTCTATATCGGCACCGCTCCTGGCGCCGAGAGCGACACGCCCGGCGTCGGAGCAGAGCGAATCCGTCTTGCGTGTGCCCAGCCTGGCGAGATGGTCGCCACCTTCGGCGATGCTCTGCGAAGGGTGAGCGACGCGGCCACTACATTCACCAGGACGGGAACCGCTACTGGATCTCGACCCACCCCAACATGAACCGGACCGCCGAGGACCGGGCGGCCGCGTTGCTGCGTGAGCCCGAGGAGCTGTACGCCGAGATCGTCAAGCGCCTCGAGGGGGATCGTGCGCGGGGCGATTTCGCCGGTGTCCACATCTGCCCGCCGAGCACTTCCGACGTGCCGGACGACCCGTCCGTCCGTCTGGTGATCCTGCGGCCTGAACAAACCCACAAAAAAAGGAAAGATGACACCGAAGGGCGCAAGGCTGCGGACGAGTTCCTGAACAATCGGGGCAACTCGCCGAGGATCAATCGGAACTGCCTGGTGTTTATCGCCCCCGATCAAAGGAGCTCGAAGCCTGCTGGCCTGCGCCCAGTACCTTGCCTGGTCGTCCATCTTGCGCGACAAGGAGCCTCAATCTCGACCAATTCCAGTTGGCGCAGGCCGAGTCGAAAAAGGACGACTCCGATCGTACTGTCGGTCTCCGCATTTGGGCGACCTGGATTCATGCCCTGGTCCCAGTTCAAACCGATCCTGCAGCGGAGGTGACCTGGGAAGAGGTTCGCGTCACCGGCAAACGATCTCATCGCCAAACGAACCGGCGCCAAGCTCCATCACAGATGAAATGCTGATGCCTCGGATCGGGGGAGTCAGGCTAAGGATGGCCCTCGATAAGCATCTCTGGAAGGAACGCAACCACGTCACGGTCGCCGATCTCTGCGAGTGGTTCCCGAGGTATCTGTACCTTCCGCGCGTCAAAGGCCGGGAAACCCTGGTGCGGGCCGTACAGGAAGGTGCGGCGGTAATGCTGCCGGATGACACCTTTGCCACAGCAGAAGCCTACGATGGGGCCAATGAGCGCTATATGGGCCTCAGAATTGGCAGCGCATCATCCATCATCAATAATGGTACTTGTATTATTAAGACTGCGGTAGCCCTGAAACAGCAGGAAGATGATGCTCAGAGATCAGCATCTAAGCCGGATCGCCCTGAAGAAGCCGGCGAAACCCCGGACGCACCCTATCGGCCTATTGAAACACCTCCCGCGGGAGGTCCCGTTCCACCGCCAGAGTCCCCAGCAGCAAGCTGAAACCAACAGCCTTTGTGGGCTCGGTCAAGCTCAACGGGGATCGCGTCGGCCGTGATGCCGGGCAGATTGCCGAAGAGGTTCTCAGCCATCTGTCCGCCCTGCCCAACGCGAAGGTTTCTGTGACCATGGAGATTGAGATCAACGTGCCCGGTGGTGTTGATGACGATGTGGTGCGCATCGTCAGCGAAAATGCAACTGCGCTTAAGTTCAACCACGCCAGCTTTGAGAACAACTGAAGGACATATTTATCTATCAGCCGCCAAATCCTGGGGGAAAGACGATGATGGATAGAAAGACCGGGAGGGTCGTCTACAAAGGGCGGAAATACTTTAGGCAAGGTAACGAGTGGTACGATGCCGAAACATATCTTAAAGTTCCAAGTGCACTGGAAACCGATCTGAACCAGGCTGCTTTTAGGGTTGACCCTGTAAAATCCCCAATTTCGTTTTCAGCCAGTCAATATAAAAACCGTAAGAAAGCTAAGAAAAGATACAGGCGCCTCGTAGCCAGCGATAGAAACGAGGACTCCAGTAAAAATGATATCTACAAAAATTTTTACAGACTGCCGGGTGATCGGTTTCGGAGTTAGTCAATATCTCGCGCAGAATTGAGAACCCTTTCATTCAAGCGGGTATTTAAGGCACCCAGTTAATCTCTGGCTGTTGATAGGATTTTACCCATGCCAAAAAGAGTATCACATGATCAATATCTTTTGTTTGAGCAAGAGCCAAGAACCTTAGCCGAATCCATTGGTTTAGATTGGTGGGCTGCCAAGAAACTTTATGACGATAAATGGCTGAGCTTTGATCCCGAAAGGGCAATAATAAATCTCAGTGGCATGGAAGCTGAGTTTATATTTTTAGGAACGCTTGTCGCTGCGGGTTGTGATCCTTACATACTGAAGAGATTGTTGCGTGGATTAGAAAAACCTTATTGTTACAACATATCAGAGATTTATTATGATTGGAAATCTCAATGCTGGAAAGAGCTTCCGATTGATGAACAGAATGATTTGGAACCAAGCGATATCGTAGATAAACTAATCGAGGTTAATGATACTGAGGCCTTATTAGAATTGAAAGAACTTGTTGATGATGCGATTCAAGATTTAGATGATGAGATGGATGATCCTAAATTGGGATTGCCTGATGGGATAAAACCACCACTTCAAAATGATAGGTCCTACAACGAGATTAAACATAATAAAACGACTGATAATTAGACCATGGATGAATCAAAAATACAAAATCAGGACACCTCAAGTATTCTTGCTTCGACATCGCGCAACCTCGCAGCGGGGATTACAGGGCTGGCAACCTCTGTCGATGGCTAAATTTCGCAATGAAACGGTTAGCGGTAGAGGTGAGGTTATTGATTTGAAACGGGTGCGGAAACGGCGGAGGTGATACGGTGCGGCTTCGGTTGCCCATTATTTATCTTGACGGGGTGGCTATTCCAACCAATTCGTGTCGGAAATTTTCTTGACCAGACTGGGGATCTACATGTTATCCATAAATTTTTATTTTATGGTAACTACGATTTGTCTGGAGTTAAACGATACAAATAACAATCAGGATTGTTCCTGGCTCGATTATAAATCTTGGTGAGGGTTGTTACAAATACCATTGAGAAGCTCTTTAGAGCATTAATGATATGAGGAAACCGAAGTATAGACGATGTCAGGCATTTGCTAAATCAAGCAACGCACAATGCACTAAGAACTCTTTAAAGGGTTCAAAATATTGCTTTTGGCATCAGACTTGGGGTACTAACGTGTTTGGTGCAGTTATCATGCTCATCCTTGGATCGATTTGTCAGCCTATCTTCGCTGATTTTTACTATAAATATTTCCCATCACAAGAGTATTCAGAACTAAAAAAACTTGGAGTTAAGGTAGATGAAATCTATGCAAGCCAGGGAAATACAAAAGCTAAAGAAGATTTTCTTGCTGCAATAGGATCTTAGCTAAAAATTTTGTTGATGAAATTGTTCAGGAGCCTGATGACGAATTGATTCTTAGCAACGGGCTAATCTAAGCCGCATTGAGCGTCTCAGTGCTGATCAGGCAAACAAGCTTGAAATTAAGTGGGGTCCAGCAGTTGATTTTATTCTAACCCTATTTGATAATGACATCGAGAAATGGAATAAAAAAGGAATTATATCAAAAATTGAATCGAAGAATATACCCGTCATTATAGCAGAGAAATACATTCCAAAAACGAATATAAGAGATTATTATTTCGTGGACGGAAGCAGACTGGTAATTATCCAAGAATCTGGTCGCGTTTTAACTGGCGAGTTTTACAAAGAATTTTCAATCCAAGTCCGTTTTCTCGGGCGAAGTTACTATCGAAAAATTATGTTTTACATAAAACTTGACTCAGAAAAAATGAACTTCGAAACTGTTCTTGATAATAAAGATATCCACTTTGAACCATTTACGGTACCTATTCCTTTTATGCTTGAAGAAAAGTTTTTAGATTATATGCCAGTAGTAATTCAGCAGACTATAAATTACGCTATTGTTCATTCAGGTGTTAATTTTAAATAGATAGAACTTATTTGCTCATTTCATTAACAATCCAATTCATAAATTAGGTAGCCACAATTGTAGATATGCCATCAATTAATTGATTAAAACATCAGGTCATCAGACCAATAAAGCTTTTGAACGCTATTGTCGGGTGCAGGATCACACAGCATTAGAGACGGCTAAATTTCGCAATGAAACCGTTAGCGGTGGCGGCGAGGTGATTGATTTGAAGCGGGTGCGGCGGCGGTGAAGGATCACTAATTATGGAATGACCGTATAGCTACAAACCTTATGAATGTGCTGTGGAGGGTTGCCTTGAGATTGTTTAAAGATTATAAAAAATGCGGTTTTCTGTTTTTTTTCAGCCTATTGGTCGTGTTTCCATAAATCTAACGGGGGAGGTTATGGATTGCCGAAATTTGACACCTGGAGAGTACGATTTATACACACAAGAGAGAATTAAAGGTAATTCTGTCGTTAACGAGGTTACAGGATGTTGGATTTGGAAAGGATCCAAGGGCCCTGGGGGTTATGGATCAATTCGATACTATGGAAAAACAAAAACCCCTCATAAAGTTTCATATATAGTTTTTAATGGCCCAGTGCCAGACGGGATGATCAAGGCATATGTGCCATGATAAAGCTTGTGTAAACCAAATGCAATGATATCCAAACCACACAATCACTTGTTAGCATTGGAGTGTCAAAATGCCTATACCTGTGCGACGAATTATCAAACAAGATATCATGTCGCTCCTTCAATCAAAGGGTCCTCTTAGAGTCCCCCAAGTTTATCAGGCCCTATCTGACACTTGGTCTTTAACTGCTGAAGAAGCCCAACAAGGGAGAAGTGGTGATATCCTGTTTCATCATGAGATTCGTTTCGCGAAACAAGATTTGGTAACTGAAGGGTTCATCGCGAAACCCGAAGATTCTGGTCGGGGCATTTGGAAACTCATTGATGCTGAGTTCGACCCAACTGATCATTATCCTGAAGAATTAGATTCAAACGTTGAATATCTTGAGGGCTCAACTAAACAGATCTTAGTAAATAAATACGGAGCGTAACGCAGAGGCACGAAATGCCTGCCTTGACCATTATGGATACAACTGCTGTATATGTGGGTTCAACTTTGAAAACACTTACGGAAATATGGGAAGAAAGTCAATTCATGTGCACCATTTGGTGGAAATCAGCACCATCGGGAGGGAATATAAAATTGACCCTGCGAGAGATCTCAGACCAATCTGCCCGAACTGCCATTATGTCATACATATGCGCAAGCCGCCATTCACAATCGAAAACGTAAAAGCAATGATAAATGCTAACCTTCCTGCTTCACGATGACCGCCGTTTCGCTGCCGCTCCACGCTGGCAGGTGAGCAGGTCGTTGGGCAGCATTATCTGGAGAAATAAATGGCAAAATGGTTAGTACAATTAAGTGGTGACAAATTTGACCTTGAAGATTTACCCAAGTGGTTTAATGACCCGGAATTGGAAGTGGTTGAAGAACAGGATGTTTACTATCTTAAATCAACCTTCTTTGAGCATCTTGGAAAGGCGGTCTCAGTTCGCTCAAAGGCAAATGATTTATTAGAGTTGCTCGTTGGCTCCGCGAAACTTTTTAGACCTGACATAAGAGATATAAAGTTGGGTTCAGTAATGGAGAAAACTGAAAATGGTCACAGAAGGCATCATCATCTGTTGGTTTCGAGTATCAGAATGCGTTCCAAGGTTTCCGCTGTTACTTTAAGCGTTGATGGAGAAGAAGCACAGCAAAATATACCGAGACCTACACAATGGGCAACGGTAGCAGGTAAAAATCACCAAGTACGACAAGCGCTACACTTTTGGGTGGCTGACCACAGAAGCTGGATTAATCTTTTTAAAATACTTGAAATTATTGAGTCTGATGTTGGTGGAGATATATATGAAAATAACTGGGTATCAAAAAGTGAAATTAGGCGATTCTCGCAAACAGCAAACAGTTATAGCGCAATAGGCAATGTAGCACGGCATGCAAAAAACATCGTACCTTCGCCTACTAACCCGCTGAAAATTAAAGAGGCCTGTAACCTTATAAAGATGCTACTTGAAAGGTGGATTGATAGCAAAATTTAAAAGACATATAAATTATTTTGGTGCCCAACAAATTGCTTCTCCCGACGCGCCGCCGCCGCGTCGGAGAGCAAATCATTACAGATTCCTCCAGAAACCTGTAAATATCAACCCATCAAAATTCGAGTGTCCTGGAAAAAACAACCCCACCAAGCTCAGAACAACAAAACCCGACTCGCTCACAGAGCAGGTCGGGTTTTTCATTGAAATAGACTTTACACAGTTTTTGACAAGCCAAGATGTGGAATTAATTTAATCATCTGTTCCCTGAAATATTTAGCGATAGCGGTATGGTCTGCCTACTCACCTCCGATGTTTTTTTCATCACGGCAGTGACCAGGGAACTGGTAGAGGGTTCGTCCGAGACATTAGTTTGGGAGGGATTCAAATTGCCACTGACAGTAAAATTCCTATTGGAACCAATGTCCTTGTTACCATACCCTTTCCCAAAAGACTTCAGAATGTTTCATTGCACGGGACGGTAGTTCGTATCACCAGAGGTGGATTCTCTATTGCCTTTAGGCGTCGGGCAAAGACATACGATTACTATATCGACTGGGATATGTAATCTGTTCGGAACTACCAACTAATTTTTCTGCGATCTTGAAAAAACAGTCAAATCACAAATTCAAAAACCCGACTCGCTCACAGAGCATGTCGGGTTTTTCATTGAAATCGATATGACCACGCTTGCAGTGTGACAATTTTTAACAGATTTTGGCAAACTGTCTACCAATTTACCAGCCATGCTCCGGATAGGGATCCGTCGTGCAAAAATAGCTGCTACATATATTCCTCTGAATTTATGACCAATTATAAATCTGTTGCCATAAATATTGTTCCTGGCATCAAAAATGCTTAATGTAATAGTAGCTTCTCGGATGTGCGTGCCTTGTTCACCGGGCATCCTCAAACAACATTAAACAATTTTATAATTAACAAGGCTTGCACCGGTAATTTAAGACGGCATTTAGGGAAGCGAATCGGGCCGTAACCTCATAGAGGTCACGGCTTGATTTATTTTAATTGGATTGTTTCCGACCATCTGGTGATAGAAAGGAAAAACTCGAACCGCTCAACCAAAGGTAGTGATGGAGACTCTATTCTGATGGATTTATCACCAATTATTGCTCAGTTCATAAAAGTGTTCGCATATCTGATACCCATAATTGCGATTATTGGGATACTAAAATCACCTTGGTTCAAAGGAATTTCTGGTGAATTTTTTGTAAACCTTTTCGCAACTCTATTTTTAAGCAAAGATAAATACCAGCTTATTAAAAATGTAACGCTTCCAGCGGAAGGTGGGACCACCCAAATTGACCACATCATTGTTTCTAAATACGGCGTCTTTGCTGTCGAAACGAAAAATATGAAAGGATGGGTATTTGGCGGTGTAAATGAAAAAGCGGACATGGACACAGAAAATATATAAACACACCAGCAAATTCCAGAATCCACTCCATCAAAATTATAAGCATGTGGAAACTCTGAAATCGGCACTTGGATTAGCTGATAACCAGGTTCATTCGGTGATCGTTTTTGTCGGTGACAGTACTTTCAAGACTCCGATGCCTGAAAATGTGACCTATGGGTTTGGATATATTCGATTTGTTAAATCGAAAAGCATTCAGGTGATCTCTGATGAAGAGGTTAAAACAATTGCCGATAAAATTGAGGCTGGTAGATTAACACCATCAATCGATACCAATAGGGAACACCTCAAGAATGTCAAAAATATAGTGAATGAAAAACGAAGAAACCATGCTTGCCCAAAATGTGGCAGTCCTATGGTTATCCGGGAAGCCAAGAAAGGCCCAAATCAGGGTAAAAAGTTTTGGGGGTGTTCGAAATTTCCAAAGTGCCGTGGGATGGCGGTGATTTCATAGTCAAGAACACAAAACCCGACTCGCTCACAGAGCAGGTCGGGTTTTTTAATCGAAATCGACTTTACACACGTTTTACACAGGTTTACACAAACACGAATAAACAATAAATATCAATAAATTAGTGGTGGAGGCGGCGGGAGTCGAACCCGGGTTCGAAAATTGAGCTCCGATAAAATTTATTGCCTAAAAATTGTTCAAATACCCCTTCTCCACCGTCGGCTAAATCATGATAGGGCTCGTTTCCATGGTTAAATAAACGCAGGTTTTCTTTACTTTTGTGCTGCCTTTATAAATTGTAAATTTATGCGTTGATTTAGGTAAATAAACTATGTATATAAAACAAAGTAAATAAATAAACCGAAATTATGGGAAAATTAACTTTTTAGCTTGAAGGTACGATAACATGCTGGTTGGATACGCCCGAGTCTCAACCCACGAGCAAAATCTGAACATGCAAGTTGACGCGTTGAAGAAAGCCGGATGCGGAAAAATTTTTACCGATCAGGTTAGTGGTGTGGCTTCAGATCGGCCTGGCATTGAAAAAGCGCTGTCGTATCTTCGAGAATCCGATAACCTTGTTGTTTGGCGATTAGATCGCCTTGGCCGATCGCTAAAAAATCTGATCGAGCTGGTCAGCAGACTGGAAAATCAGGGCATCGGGTTTAAAAGCCTTCAAGAAGCTATCGACACGACCAGTTCAGGCGGGAAACTCGTGTTTCATATTTTTGGCGCACTGGCTGAATTTGAACGGAACCTAATCCGGGAGCGTACCCTGGCCGGCCTGCATGCCGCTCGCGCACGGGGAAGAATGGGAGGACGACCCAAAACCCTCGATAAAAACCAGCGGAAACTATTAATCCGCCTGTACAATGAGCGGAAACACTCTATCAAAGAGATTTGCGCAATGATGAAAATTTCCAAACCGACACTATACAGCTACCTCCGAAGGGAACGCTCTTAATATTGCCCCAATCGAGAATCACATCTCTATCATAAGGCTCAGCTAACTGTACGGAAGTCACAGTCGCACCTGTGGATAATGACCAATTTTACCAGAATGCACTGGAAAGAATCTTTACTAAAAAAGTATCAACTCCCCAATATCGGCTATCCTGTACCCGCGGATGCCTTCGAATCTATTTTAGCAGCCGGAGGAGAGATTGATTTTGCCTCAATGCTATATTGGCTTCAAGAACACAGCGCAGGTCAAAAGGAAGGCTGGAAAGAGTTAGAGCCTGCCATGGTTCGTCTCGCAGAGATCTTGGCACCGGATGACCAACGGGAATACCTTACGGCTCAGGGAGACACCTGGTTTTTAGAATTGGGTCCTGTCAACCCGCGAGAGACCTTAGTCACCATCCAGCGGGGCAATGCGCTGATCGCCGCCGTTGCACCCCGGGACGATTTCCGCCTGCGGGTGGCGATCTACCGCCCGCCGGATGCCAAGGCCATTCGTATTTTGCTCGAGCTGGGCAAAACCCCACATCCGGAATATGGAGTCTGTATGCGGGATAACAACTGGGAGTGTGCGTTGGATCATGCCAATAACGATTTTGCGTCCGCCATGGCCTGTGAGCGGGGTGAAAGCTACATATCATATTGGCAATACGGACTTGGGAGTTTGTCAGGATGGAAGCCGCTCTGCAAGAATTCTGCGACCTTAGAGACCAACCCCCATTGATTCCCGGCCTGGCGATGATCCAACTGGGTGTCTACTACGAGCTTCACCCTGAAAAAGATTGATCGCCTCCCACTTATAAAGCCAATATGGCAGTGAACCAAAAACTTACCAAGGAGCGGAACATCATTACCGCCGATCAATGGCCAACTGCTTTCCCCCAATTAATCTTACTGGGTTCTGCAGGTCGTTTTCTGGCCGGCGAATACCCCGGGACCGGGAGGTGCAACACTCCCGGCAGAAACTCGGCGCCCTGATCCAGGTCGGAGTGACCTGCTTTGCTGACCCTGCTGAAGACCGGGATGGGCTGGCGCCCTAAAGCATTTTTCAATCTGGAGTTCAGATGGGTTCGATCTCAGTCAATGGGTTGGACAGGTGTTAAATTCGGGACGAAATCTATTTGTATTGCACTAAATATCTTCCATTTCCGCCATCGGAGATTCGCAGTCCCGTGACCAAGGTAGGGGAGGGTAGAGTTAAAACAAAATTCTGTTTAGGACCAAATGCGCGGGCAATTGTATGAGGCGTTTTTTTACCGCCCTCTCGGATTACAATGGTGTTAAGGCCAATAATCTCAAACCCCATCCATATCACCGTTATCTGTTCGACCGCCTGCCGATGGCTGAAACTCAGGAAGACTACAAAAAGCTCCTGCCGCAGTACCTCGATCTTCAGGAAATACGCTGATCACTCGGGGTGTAGTTTACAAACCGCCTTCGATAACACCAACATGTGCAACCATCACCGTCAGCAAAATTCAGATAGTAACTGGTGTGTTTCACTGTGTCATTGTCCCAAATATATTGTCATATTGTCTTTACCCTATCGTTGCATAAAACTCTCACGGGGAAACGTGTAAAACACTATCACTTCTGGATTATAGCGAATTTAGGAATCTTTTCAGGATGACCCATTTTGTTCAATCCAGAATTCCCTTTATTGATGCCTTCAAATGCTCTACTGGTGGTGTTTTTCATGGAATCCTTTATGATTTTTTTGCAACGATAGGGTTTAGTGTTCTCCTGAACATTCTGTAAAAATTTTGGGTTCATCACAATCTTGTGCCCTTCGGCTTGGACGCTACGTTATTTCGGCTTGGACGCTACGTTATTATTGATGGTTTCTCCTGTCTTTTGGCCGTCTATACCGAATAGCGTAGCGCAAGCCCTTCGGGTGTCTGCTACGCTCCCAGCCTTGACAGCCCAACTTTTAGACACTGTCTGGAAATTAGCGATGGCGACGGTAGCGCGATTTGCGCTCCGGCTCTGGAAGCTCGAGCCCAATGTGGCCCAGCTCTAAACTCAAGTACGCGAATTTTTGATGACCCATATTTTGTTGTAATTTCCGTATAATCCAATTGAGTTGTAAAGGAAATCAACTTGAGTTGTAAAGGAAATCAACAAATCCTATACATTAGCGTAAATTATATTTACATTTATAAACGTATCACGCTATTCGTAACGCGATCCAGCCTGTCCCTCTGAAGCTATTTCATTAGCTTTAAAATCTATTTTCTAAAATAGTAAGCTATTGGCATATTAATTGCGTTTCTAATGACAAAGAACTGCTATTCTTGAGTATAGAGAATTACGCTCTTAATGTTTTTATTTGTCTATTTCTCTTTCACTCTTCAGGTATGAAATTATCTCCTCTAAACCCACAAATAGAATTAATATTCGCCCGAGGAGCGACCATGTTTAGAAAGACTATTTCTATCCTAATACAAGGCATGTTTTTATTCCCGGCTATAGCTATATCACAGGGAACTGGTTTTTGGATTAGAGGCGAACTAACTGTTGATATGGCAGCTATGAATTTATTAAGTAGTGTTTCTGAGAATCCTGAACTTCCATTCACTGTTAATGTATACCGAGAAGATTCTGAGCGGATTCCAGAATACGTAAAGCGAATCAGGAGAGGCACTTTCGAGGAACTATTTCCCCTAAGCATACCAGATACATTTTTTGTGATGAGAGCCCTCCATGATCTTGGATTAATATCTGCAAAGGATTTGACTGTAACTCGGGAGAAGTTAAACAATCTCAGAGCCCAAGATGGAAGCCCTATTCTTAAAGGAATCGTTATCACCGTGACCACAAAGAAAAAAAGATATTATTACGAGATGAAGGAGGTTGATCGACTTGTTGCCGAACTACAATTTAACCAAGCCTTGGATCTTTTAGACCAGATTAAAGTTGAGTATGTACCAGAAGGAAATGAATTTATCTATCGCATACTTCAGCGTTGGGTTGAAATTATAGACGCTGCGTTTTCACATGGAAAAGATTTGCATGAATTTCAATTTCGTTACGTCGAGAATTTTGAAGAGGGAGGTTTCGCATTCAACCTTTCATCAACCCAAAAGTATAAATTACTTTTGCAATACATAAGGGCATTGCGCAAGTCGCACTATAAACCGACAAGACGAATGGCAACCGGTCAAAGCATCTCTGATATGGTTGGAGAGGCATTCACACCTTGCATTGATGCATTTTTAGATACAGGAAAAGATAAAAAAGAGGCTACCAGTATAGCCATGGAATATTTCGGTTATCTTAATGATTCCGAACAATATTTAAAAATGGTTGATATTGGTGGTAAATACTTCGATTTTGTTGACTTCCCAGAACAAAATTTAATGAATTACCAGAGAGAAGCAGTTGTAAAAGCGCTTGTTTACATGGGAGATGCTCTGGCCTCCGGCACAGATATGAATAGCTATACTAAAACAGAATACATAGATTACCATAAGGATTCTACGAATGTTCGAGAATCATGGAATACTTACATTACGTTTTTTAATAAATGGAAATATTTATTTCCTAAAAACAGTAAAAAGCTGATTTCACGTAGAATGAGACGTTACTATGAATGGGGCAGCACTTTATTAAACTCATAGGAGGTCGAGTATCGTGGAAAAGAAATATAAAAAAAGTAATTTAGAAATTGGGATTTTATTTATTCTTGTTTGCGGTGCCATTACATCAAGCGTTATTGCTATAGTTGTAATTGCGGTTCCATTACTTGCCCCGTTTCACAACAAACCATACACCATTCCCAAAGAGGTAGGGGAGTGGGGAGGTGTTATTATTGGATTTTATTTTGGGTCGTTTGTCACTTTTGCAGCCAGTGTGTGGAAGAATAAGCGAGACGAATAGAGCAAATCGAAGTCGTTCAGGTTCGACTCTTGCTACCTAAAAAAATTCCAGAAAATGAGGCTGAAAATATATACTTATGATGACTCATTCAAAGGCCATGAAAAACATTAGGTATACGGACTTATCAAGAAATAGCTGTGATATACCGACCATCACCAGTTTTAAATGGCGACCAGATCTTGGTATTTTTTCCAACGACCATGCGAAAATCAAGGCCATTGAAAACCCTGTGATGTCCCGGTCCGAGTGCTCCCCACCAACACAAGGGTCTTTGCCCTTGGCGTATTCTGGATAATATCAAACATATTATGGTAACCCAGGACGAAAAAGACGCGACCTTCCATTGTGGGATTGGCAAGCTGCTCCGGATTGCCTACAAGCGCGATTTCACGATCCAGGAAAAGGGGCGTTGCAAGATGAAATTTCCGACTTTTAATAAATGGTACGCTACCCTAAACACCAACCAGCGCCAACGGGTTAAAGAGCTGCTTGAAAGAGAATACGGCGGGGATGCTTAAAGGCATAATTGAAGCCATACATGAATACTCAGCGGAAGAATCTATAACCGATTTAAAAGCCGCCGAGGAAATCCGCATTGCCGAAAAGACATACAAGCTTGTTATCCGGTAACCTATCGGTATGATCTTTATTCTGGGAAGCTGATATGGGAATATCCCGATGGCCCGCGGCAGCGGCAATTCTTTGATCTGGACGCGTAGGGCAATGAAATCGTTGGGGGGTCGCCTGATCAATTAGCCTCAAATCTGGAATATCGCCGGTCCCAACGGTTCGGGTAGAACCTCCCTGGTGGCAAGCTACACCGTCCCCTTACACCATGAGCACACTTGACCCTCTTGTTTTTCGAGCTTCCAGATCATCATGGGCCTGCTTAGCATTCCTGAGAGAATAGGTCTGGCCTATTTGAATTTTAACGTCCCCACTTGTCACCACTATAAAAAGATCTGCGGCATGGGCCAGCAGGTCTTTCCGTTTTTCCGTGTAGGTCATCAGAGATGGACGGGTCAAAAAAAGGGAACCTTTCTGAGCCAAAATGGATAGATCCACGGGGGGTATGGCCCCTGACGCCTGGCCGAAGGAGACCATCGTTCCCATGGGTTTCAGGCAATCCAGGGATTTCATAAAAGTGGCTTGACCCACCGAGTCATATACCACATCTACGCCCTGGTTATCCGTAATGGATCGCACTTTCTGGTGCCAATTTTCGTCCGTGTATAAAACAGGATGATCGCAGCCATTTGATTTGGCCATTTCTGCCTTTTCCGAGCTACCCACAGTGCCGATTACGGTTGCACCCAAAGCTTTGGCCCACTGGCATACAATGGTGCCCACACCGCCGGCCGCGGCATGAATGAGCAACTTTGTACCTCTGTCCACTGGGTAACAGCCGTTTAGCAGGTAGCGTGCCGTCATACCTTTAAGCATCATACTGGCGGCCTCTTTCAATGTGATGCTCTCCGGCACTTTCACCAGACGGTGCGCCGGAATAATTCTTTTTTCGGCATAGGCACCTGGTGGAATCCCGGCGTAGGCCACCCGATCGCCAGGTTGAATATCACTAACACCTTCGCCCACGGCTTCAACGATGCCTGCGCCTTCCATCCCGGGTATGGCCGGCAGTGACGGCAAGGGATAGAGGCCCGTTCGGTGGTAGACATCGATAAAATTTAATCCTACCGCTTCGTGCCGGATGAGCGCTTCGCCTTCAGCGGGCAAACCAGGATCGTAGGCTTCCCACTTGAGGACTTCCGAACCACCGGTTTCATAAATTCTTATCGCATAGGTCATCTTTGCCTCCCGAATGATAGAGTTATCAGGCGCCGGCCCGTATGGCGGCCGCCAAGCCGGAAAATTGTCCCGCGGCCCAAGCCAAAGCATTAAGGTTTTTATCTGCCTCGGGTGAATTTTTAGCCTCATAGTATAGTTCTTCAACTTTCTGACCATCGCGGAGCAGATTTGCCAATTCGTTGGCTTTGGAAAAATCGATCTCGCCTTCAATCGTTTTTACCAGATATTCAATATGCACGGCCATTTCTGAACATTTGCCAGCGGGGTATTTCCCCTTTTTTAATGCCAAATGAACCTCATTAAGTGTTTCCGCGATAGCCTTGAAATAGTCTGAAATCCGATCGCGCCGGTCTCTACGGGCTGCTTGGAAATCCGCCTGCAGCCCCAAAGCGAACTTTACCATTTCAAGTATTTTTCCGAGCATCATAATCCTCCTTGCATAAAATTTTGTGGCCTCTCGGGTTGATTAAATACCTATCGACATCCTACATGATTTGGGTGGACCGCCAAAACGAAGAGGAATTTTGCAATCTAAGACTCGGCATTAAATTGCAACATATGCATGGCGGCGACCACCCCGATTGGGTAACATGGAAGTCCGAGCCCGAATTTGCCTTTCGATCTATTCATTAAAGCCCCAGGAGCTGATTTGGGTGTCGGAACGTTTCGGCTAAACTGTAACAAATTTTCATTGACTGTGGATATGAGAATTTTTTGTCAAATTGGACCGCACCAATGATCATTGCCACGTTAAAAAAGTTAGGAGCATCAAACAGCTATATTTCAAATTCACCTGCCTATTGGATCGTAATTTTTTATTGGCCCTTGTTACCACCTTCACCCACCGAAAATATCTTCGAATTTTCCGCTTCCAGACAATATGGACGGGCTGGATGATAAATCCTTACACAGATCAATTAAACCAGTTGACCTGTTCGGCAGATTATGTATAGTCGATTATTGATCCGCGCATCCGACTTCTGATTGAAAACTGACCCGACAGCAAAGCACCTCTTTCAGGGCACAATCTCTTGGGAACATACAAACACTACGGTTCCCTCATGTATCTGATCAATCCAAACATTACACAAAACTGGATGAAAGGGGGGATGCCGCATTCGAATAATCGCTATTGGCCGGAAGTACCTCTGAAAAGGTTTAGAAGGCCCATATTTTTTTCCATCGTATCAAAAATATTGGTGATTTGTTCTTAATTTCTATCTATTCAGAGGCAATTTGATTTTGACTTACTAAAAGGAGGGCAAAATGAAGAAAAATTTATCACGATTCTTCAGATTTTTCTTGGCCACTTCGTTTGTCTTCACCCTATACATTTTTTGTTTTGCAATTGAGGCTGATAGCAAACGCCCGCCAGAAACACCAGGTGTCCCACCTGGTACCCAATTGCCAGATACGGCCAATGCACCCGAAGACAAGGGGCCCCCGTCATGGACCGGAAAAGCCTTTCGACAAGGCGTGGTATCCGTCTCTACACCTTTGGCAGCCGAGGTGGGCGCCAAAGTTCTTGAAAACGGCGGCAACGCCATTGATGCCGCAGCCGCCATTCAATTTGCCCTTAACGTGGTCGAACCAAATTTCTCTGGGATCGGTGGCGGCGGTTTCATGATGATTTATCTGGCAGAGACCGGCGAAACCTTTGTAATGGAATCCCGTGAGAAAGCCCCAGCAGCTGCCACACCCGATATGTTCGTAAGATTGGGGTTTACAGATGCGTCTACAAGCGGTTTGTCCGTCGGTGTTCCAGGTACCTTGCTGGGCGTTGCCACAGCCCTTGAAAACTGGGGAACGATTTCCCTATCCCAGGCCATCGATCCTGCCATAAAGCTGGCGGAGGACGGCTTCGAAATCAATCGGTTTCTGGCGGGAGACACGGCAAGTTTTCGAACCACTCTGCAGCCTGAGACAGCAGCAATTTTCAGGCTTCCCAACGGCGATCCGCTTCCGGAGGGGTATTTGCTGAGACAACCTGATCTGGCCGAGACATTGCGATTAATTGCGACAAACGGCCCTGATGTTTTTTACAGAGGGGAAATTGCCGAGGCCATTGTCGAGGTGGTTCAGGAGCGCACCCAGGCGGGACCCGCCGGTGTGGGCCGCATGACCTTGGATGATCTCGATCAATACGACGTCAAAATTAGAGAGCCGATAGTCGGTGATTACCGGGATTACACGCTACGATCCATGTCACCGCCATCATCCGGCGGCTTAACCGTCATCCAAATGCTAAAAATGTTGGAACGCTTTCCCATCGGGGATGAAAGCCAGGGGTATGGGTTTGGCGCCACCAGAACGCTGAATGTCATGATCGATGCTATGCGTCTGGCCTTTGCCGATCGTGCCGTATGGATGGGTGACGAGGATTTTGTCGATGTCCCAAAAGATGGCTTAATCGATGATGATTATATGGCCGAGAGAAGCGCGTTGATTGATCCGGATTCTCGTATATCGGAGGCCTTTCCGGATGATCCACGCCCCTTTGATACGGTTGCAATGGATAATGGGATTAAGCTGGCTTCACTAACCCAACCCGATCAAGGCCATACGACTCACTTTTCAGTGGTTGATAAATGGGGCAATGTTGTGTCCTACACCACAACCATTGAAGCGGGGTGGGGTTCAGGCATTCTGGTTCCCGGCTATGGCTTTTTACTGAATAACGAGCTTACGGATTTCAATTTCACACCACGGGCTGGAACAGATCCTCCCGGCGATCTTGATTTCGATCCTGGAGCCAATGATGTTGCTCCGTTTAAACGCCCGCGAAGCAGCATGTCACCATCCATCTTGTTCAGAGGGGAAGAGCCCATTGCCGCCTATGGCTCCCCCGGCGGATCGACCATCATCAACTCTGTTTTTCAAATCACCCTCAACCTTATCGATCACGAAATGAGCATACAAGAGGCCATCGATGCTCCCAGAATCTCATCCACGACAAGCAATCCGGCGGGTGCTGCCGTCTCACGCGAGGAAGGGTTTTCAGGAGATGTGATTGAGGATTTGGAAGACCTTGGCCACACATTCAGGGACCCAAGTTCGATTGGCTCTGTACAGGCAGTTGTGATCGACCTTCAAACCGGAAAATTGTACGGCGGAGCTGATCAACGCAGGGAAGGAACTGTAATCGGATTGCCACGGCCCAGGGGTAAAAATAAATAGCCTATCTTCATTGGGTTAATAAACGGCAATCTGCCATCTGACTATGGGCTTTACATAGAATGAGTTTGGTGGTAGCTGATTGACGTGGTGTCATCCGCCCACACGCTGACACCTCAATCATGGCCTCCAGGACCCACCCTGGAGGCTTTCCTATTTTGTTGCCGACCAACAAACGACATAGCCAATCCCTTGTGGCGGCCTTACCCTCAGGGCTCTTTTCGTAGCTTCCCTGGTCGGCCCATATTCGCATCCTCGGTCAAAACCTCAATGGTGTATTCCTCCCGCCCTCAATACTCGGATGGAACGTGGCCTGGCGCCTAGTGCAGGCGTAGGATCGCCCACCAAAAAAAGGCAGAGCCTCGGAAGAGGCCCTGCCATTTGCCGGCACAAAATGCCAAGCTTACTGCGATATTTTTTGCCTATGTTCCAAAACTCTGCCTTAGATCCTGCATGTGACATTTCGGGTTGAAATCGTCGAACAACGATTAAGCCAGTATGCCAATATGATAAGGGTAATGGCGGCTCCGATCATGGTCCACCTCCAATCGTTTTATCCCTGTACATCAATGCCCAGGTCACATCCCAGGTTTGGGTCTTTGTCTTCGCATTCGAAGTTTTCGCTACGAGTATCGACGTGTCCTTCGTTATTGTCGTCAAAGTAATCTTGAGTTTTATTCTCGGCCATGATGCACCTCCTATTTGGAATCGATTTTGTTTTGTTCTGCGAATAAAATTAAACCAAATAAGCAGATTTGCAACCATGGGTGAATGATTGTGTATTAATAGGTAAAAGCTATCATTATGTCGAGAGTGCTATGAAGATCGATTTGATACTAACTGTTTTCGATTAACCCTTTGTATAGAGTCCCGAAACTATCGAAATTTGCCGCTTTTTGCCTTATCGCCCTTTTCCATCCAGCGGTAAACAGTGAACTCCTATAGGCTTCCAAAACTCCTGATAAAACCCTGATTACAGGGTACCCCCCCAACTGTGCATGGTCATTAGAGTATCACAACGAAAAGCAAGATCATATTTTACCAGCCGAGCCTCCTGTTGCGGAACCACATATTAGATCGTTTGGGGGCTGGGAGTATAAAACGCCTCGGCTACCCGATTAGCCAGGAAGCGCTTCGGTAACGAAAATGAGCTCACCTCTTGAAAATGTCCCAGCTGCGTTCCTGATCTGACCGGAAATAATACGCGTGCGCGGGCGGATACACCCGCTGCAGTGTGCTCTGGTCCATCCGATCGTAAGCCTCGGGTGTCACGAAGAGCATGACGACGCACCCCTCCTTTGTGCGGTCACTTCGATCCGTCGTACCGTCTGCCTTGAGCAAATCCCCTCGGCCGGTTCCATATCTCCAACCCGATTGATGCCAGACGTA
Organism: uncultured delta proteobacterium; assembly: GCA_963713755.1. GTDB lineage: Bacteria > Desulfobacterota > Desulfobacteria > Desulfobacterales > CAVQMW01 > CAVQMW01. The sequence goes on from CAVQMW010000003.1 coordinate 528,709, forward strand.
GACCATCGCCTCGAGCGGACCGACCTGGCTGACGGCCTTGATGAGAATCACATTGCCAGCACGTCCCGCTGTGCGGAATTGCTCACAGGCGGTATTCGGGCCGAGCACGTCGATATCGATCTCCGTGATGTCCTGTTGGCCAGCCGCAGCTTGTGCGGCGGCCCTGATGGCCGGGTATAAATTTTCGGGGGCGATGAATAGTTTGACCTGCCGGCGCGTCACCGCCAGTATCACTAACTGCGCCAAATTGTGGAACATGATTGCTCCTCCTGTATGGTTCGTTTTATGCCAATTCCGCAGGTGCCCACCGCACGATCCCCTCAACGTCGAGGATCAAGGCATCGGGCATTTCTTGGTTGACGTATTCACAAACGGCGTATCGCGACCACCATTCGCGGAATTGTTCCCTGGTGCAAAAGTCCCAAAGCCGGTTGACCAGTTGCATCCCCCAGAGTTGCGCCGGCGGAAAGTCCATTTCGGCGTACGCAAGGTAAGCCTCATCCAGCGGGACGTTGAGACTCTCGGAAGCGACCTTGGCGAGGTGACACATGACCCGTTGCCGGAGACCTGCCCACGGGATCGCCGCGCGGTTGACCCGCCCCTGGTCAGTGGCCTGAAACTCAAAGAGGCTTAAATCATCCTCGTTCAAAGAAACTCGACCACGCTTGACCGTGGTGCAACAAGGTCCCGCAGAGGCTGCCGCGCCTGGCGACTCCAGAGCAGCACCAACCGGGCCAACAGACCAGCTCGGAGGGCGGACTCGATTTGATCGGAAGAATAGCGGTTTTGTCGCATCCGGGTGAGGATCAGTTCCAGGACAGGCCCAAGCCTGTCCAGGCTGTCCTCGTATATCCCGGCTTGAGGCAGGTCGCCAATAACCGAAAAGTAGCGGCCGGTCCTGGGAACAACTTGGGCGATGAACTCCTGAAGAGAGCGTTGCTCGCCCCGAAGAAGGCCGGCCACCGGGTCGCCGCCTCGCCGGGAATCTTGGCCAGTGATTGGGGGGTGAGGTACAACGGATACAGCCCAGTGACTCCTGGAGAAGGTTTTTTCGATGGGGATGCCATCGCTACCCGAGCCGAAACCAGGCGCGTCGGTGGGATGAGTCTCCAGAATCGCCTGAATTAGTGCCTGCTGGTCCGGTGGCAAGTCCGCATCCCGGAGGTCAGCTTGAAAGTGCCCAAAGTCCATACCCCTCCTCCGGGCATCCACAATGCGTTCCAAGAGCTTTAGCGAGCCATCCGGCCCCAGAGGGAAGGGGGCGTAAGCCAGGTCAGGACCTGGCTTTGGAGGCTGCGCGAGAACGGCAAGGTCCGGATAACCCGTCGCCAGAATGAATCCGAGGCCATTGTCAATTTGCCGGGCGGCGTGCAGGCCAGGACAAATCCTTGATACTCCTCATCGCGGAGGTAGAACGGCACGAAACCCATCCTGTCAAACGCGCGACTCAGGACGGGGTGAGGTAGTTCATATGGGTTTCAGAATGGCGTTATGAAGCGGCGGCGGCACTGGTTGCGTGACAAGTTTTTTAAGCGACTCCAGGTATTCGGTAAACTCGCGCTGTGCCATAGGGGTCGGTGTAATCCAGGACCGCCACGGATCGCCGCAACTTGAGGTTGTTCTTCGTGCCGTCCATGGAGCGATAGAGGTGTTCGTCCACGTCCGCGGCGAATAGCCAGGACACCCCCTGGCTGCCCGGCTGGTACATGAATAGGAAAAGCGGCGGCAGGTAGTGGTTGGCCTGCCAGTCGAGGATCAGGGTATTCAAGTAAGGTCAATTCCAGTTGCACGTGCAAATTGATCTCACCGCCGAACCGGGTGACGTCCATGCCGATCAGAGAGGCCTTGCTGATGTGGGAGGCGCAGGACGCGGACCCAGTCATCGGGAATGTTCTCGATCTGCACCGCGGTGAGTTCGGGTGCCAGGGCACGGGTGATGATCGTCTTGAAGAACGTATCCACGACCTCCGATTTGCGGATTGGCCTGCAGATGAGGGCAAAGAAATCTTTTCGGAGTTGGACCTCGGATTCGATCCGGTCCAGAAGGCCTGCAGAATCCTTTGGCACCTCCTGCAGGCCGGGGTAACGTTTGACCCCGGTCGATTTGCGGAATCGGCTTAGGTCGAAATGTTTCACAGGCTTCTCACCTCGCCCGACACGGCAGCCCAGTAGAAAAAACGCTCACGACTGTTCCCCAGAGCTTCTTCAAAATATCGGTCGCTTCGCTCTTCCATTCCTCCGACATCGGATCTCCAAAGGTCAGATCAAGCATCATGTCTGGCCCAAAAAGGGCTGAGAGGTTTTGTTGATTGCTTTTGAAATCGAGTTTCTCCGCCGCCAGGACCACCTCAGGGCCGGTTTCAAACTGCTCCGAAATCAGGTACCGGAAGAGGTCGATCACGTATTCATCCAGCAGACTCGCTCCCATCCGTAATACAATTACCCGTTTATCCTCAGCGGCCTTCTCAAAGCGGTTTAGGAAGGCCGCCCGAGAGTCGTAAAATCCCGCCAGGTTCAAGCAGGCGCCTGACGGCCATCTGGTAATTGGCAAGTACCGCGCCCACGCGCAAACCCAGGATCGCAGCAAGCAGCGCGCGCGGTGATTGGCCGTCCTCGATGAGAATGAAGGAAACCGGCCTTCGGTTTCTGTAGAAGAAAGCCCGGAGTTTACTTTGTTGGCGATCAGACAAAGGGATTTCATTAGCGCACATAATGAATCCTTCTACGGTTCTTCTGGGCTAACGAAGTATACGCTCTTAAAAATGCGCATACAATGGTTGAATATGGGCAAACATCCCCCTAAGGGTACTTTCTGGGTGGTTTCCGCAATCCGTATCCCGCGATTTATTGCCAATCAACGACTGACCTCAAATATATTAATCCGGCAATTAAATAAGCAGACTTTATGCAGCGTAGGCAATCTTGGGATGCTTGAAATATTTCCTGACTCGACCAGGCAGTTTCTGGAGTTATCTCAAATGTGAGATTGCCTTTTGCCCGAGCTTGCTTTTTATCTCTGGCTGGTGCGGTAGGTCTCGCTTTTTGATCCGAACTGCTTTGGCGCCATCGAGAAGAGTGTGTTCGAGGAGTGATTGATTAAGAGGTTGAGAAACCGCTCAGTACCAAGGTTGAATTCCAGCTAATGATTCAGAATTTAAAATAGGGTGTTTCTTATAACAATATTTGAATGAATAAACAAATGTCAAGGCTATTTTAACCATGGCTGGCCCCAGGGCTTTTAACCATCTTTCAGATTTCCAAAATAAGGGGCCTGGGATGCCGCTGAAGGGACTTTCTCGGTGCCACCCATAACATGGTATGTTTCTTGCTTGTGGGCTCCCATTTTTAGCCTATTTTGAATTCGGCGATGGTGGGCTAACGCAATCCGCATGGCCCGGTACAGACATGTCTACAAAGAATTCCTAAAATCGCTGGGTAGATCCTCCGTTATCGAGCTTCGCATTACGTTTGGGGCTGTGCATTAAGTGGGAGGCGCTATAGACTTTTAAAACTCTCGATAAATATACCAGTGATTTTGGAATAATCATAATTATTTAGACATATCAATATTATCGGTCAAAGATTTTAATACGCGATATCAGATGGTTACATATTGGCTCGGGCGGACCTGAATTTCGGTTTGGTTGCGACCAAATCAGGGTGGATTTGGAATTCATCTTAGCTACATTATCTCAAATCAAATATATACAAGATCATATTATCAAATATGCCCATTAGGCTGCGATACGGCGCGCTTAAGGGGACTATCTGGTGACACCCTACCATACCCTTCGTTTTGGATTTTTGTGGCTTCTTGCCGCCGTCACAGCGCCATAAATTTTAATGCGCCAAGATGGAAATTCTGGCCGCCTGCCATTTTCGGTATTTTTTAGCAGCCCCGAGTGAAATAGTTCATCATCGGCGGGGGTGAAGGTTTCTGCATAGCCGCTCGCGCTTTTCCCAGACACTCTGTTTTATTGTGTTCCTGTTTACCACCCTGGCCTTGACTTTGGATTCGACTTGATTTCAGGACTATGATCTTGCCTGGCGTGGTAATCTTTCAAGGTTTGAAATGTTGGGCATCGCCGCCCAATCTAAAATCCCTTTTTTCAATGATCATATTTTTGTTGACAATCAAAATTTATGTATGTTATATTTTATAGTTTAATTCAGTAACCCCTGCCATGGTAAATTATAATAATACGCACATTGCCGGAGGCTAAATAAGACACAAGTAAGAAGCGGGAAAATCGGCGCCGCGCCAAAACTGTCGGGCCTTGGCACCATTTCGAATGCCTCCACTTGTGGAGGCTTAAATTTGGGAAAATCATAGTTTAGCTTCCGCTCATGTGCGTGTACATACCTCCGCTAATGTGCGTTTAGTTTGTTTTCACTGCATCCGAATCTTTGACGGCCCCCACTGGCTTGCCCTGGTATCCGCGTTTGCAGTCTTTTGACCTCTCCCTCACCGCCGGATCACCTTTGCGCCATTTTTTCCAATCATCAACAAGCGCATATGTGGCTTTATCTTTATTACAGGCCCCGCCTGGATGAACCACCTTGATGAAGCCCACTTTTAATAGCTTATCAAAAGCCCTGGCAGTAACACCCGACTTGAATCCGTAAGTCTGCTCTGCCTCCTTATATGTAAGCGTAAATCTATTGTCATCGGTGCGTATTGGCAGGCCGCGACTGGCCTTGCGGTCTTTAGGCTTTTTCCATCTGCACTTTAAATGCAGGTTGTTTAAAAGATGTATGGCGGGAGCGCTCAATTCGATGTAAGCATCACTTAACACCAGGTCCTTATTTGTTATAAAAAATTTACTCAATCCGTTCGACTTTGCCATTGTTAATTCCATCCTTCCATTCGCCTGAGGTATCATAGTTCACGCGCAGGTAATGTTACCAACTATCTGCAAATCGCGTTTCTCGCGGGCAAGCGCTCAATGTTCCAGCATGTGCAAAACCATCATTTCAGGTATGCGATAATCAAATCCTTGGTTGCATCCCAATTGATACGCTGTTTCTAAACCTTTTTATGGATAAAGGTGCCCCCCAATAACTCTTACCCTATTTTACCGGAATTATTCCCAACATTCAGATTAAAGCCACTCAAGCCTGAATCTGCCATTCCGCTTAATAAATCCTTGCTCGACAAATTTCTTTAAGTAAGCGTTACGGTGATTCGCAACCGTTCTATTTTTGCCATCTGGATAGAACGGAATCATTGTCTCCAGCATGACACCAGTGGTCTTAGGCTGAATCCTGATCATTTCGCCAAGCATAGCGTCTTGATCAACGACCAAATTCATTATCAGCTTGATGGCTTCAATTGATTTGGCACCAGCCAGCTCCTTGCCCCTGGCGCTATCTGGCGGTGGTGTTGGATTGCTCGTGGTATCGAGCTTGCTTTCGGTTTTAGGCCTTACAGATTCACTGGCAATGGCATTAATAGTGCTTCCAATTTGTCCAGCCACCCAATCCCGACTCTTAACATCCTCAATTAGGTCGAAGGCCTCCTGAATACCCTCGCGAAGCTGGTTGGCCATTTCGTTAAACTGTGTTTTATCTTCAAGTTTCTTGATACCCAAATAGGCTTTTACAATCGCATTCATGTGATCAGCTACGGCTTGCTTTGTGGTTTGCGCCTTCTCTATCTTTCCGGCGCCAGCAGGGGGTGAGGTTTCCTCACCCCCGGTCGCTTTATCTGAATCGGTAGCTGTTGGGGTTGTCTTCGCCTCTTTTTCATAGTCACCTTTATAATATTTGTACCGTTGTCGAATCGCACCCGATGAATAAAGGCCGTCCGACTCCTCTGACATAGATTTGAAGATAGATTTTTCTGATTTTCCCTTATTTTTAAGCTCATCGACATGCTTTACGATTCCAACATTGCACGCCGTGCACTCTATTAACCAATCCGTCATTGCCATCAACCTTTCCCCGCTCACCTTAATTTATTTGACAAGCACTATCATTGATTTTATCGGCCAAAGCATTGGTCACCGTGGCCGTGTCCGCTCCGGTTTTTACCTCAGCTTTTTAATTGTTTCTGGGCTTACCCTTGCCATCAAGCCTCCCTTATTTTTGTATGCCCTGGTCCATCCAAAGGCCTGTAATCTTTTTCGGCAATATGTGCCTTGACTTAAATGGGGGGTGTCAACGTGCCCGCTTCACAGCTGCGATAGCCGATAATTTGGGCCAGTCTGTATAAAAAGCCGTTAATGCGGCGATGGGGTCATTTTTAGGAACGCAAAACCTGCAACTAAAGGTTTAAATTATTTCAGCCTTTCAACGAGTAACGGTAGGTTGAATCATGCCGTATTAAAAAACCCATGGATTGACGATCCATGGGTTTTCTGAGCGCGGACTTCCTAATCGATATTAAAGCAGCAAAGCCAAATTGATGGACTGAACTTGAAGAAAAATCGGAAGCGTTGCGCGCGCTGATTTAATCGGGTTTTTTAAGGCATGGGCAGGGAGGCTTGAATAATGGTGGGAAGTAGTCGAGGGAAACAGTTGCCCTCAGCACCTGTTTCCCCCTTTAGGCATTATTCAGTGCCCCCTGCACCGGCTATCCCTCGCAGGTTGCTCTCCAGCCTATCCCGACTCAGTTTCACCTGAAGCTCATAATTCCTCCTCATCGTCGCTGTCCAAACCGGCGATTTCGTCCCTGAGGCGGGATATCACCGCCAGCAAGATTCAGATCAGCAGTTGTTCAAAGTGATCGGTGGCATCTTGAATGGTGGGATTTTGCTGCATGACATTCTCTTGGTTAAAAAATTTCAGATGCGGTGCGGCGAACTTTCTCGCCTATCCGTTGGCACCTATCATTCGACCCTGGTTGATCACATCTTGTTGTTGGTGTATGTTTTGCGCCACCAATGCAGGCCGTGGCAAAGGCCCACGGCCTGCAGGAGGTGCAAAGGGTTAAACGATTCGTATAAGTTGGGTGCATATAGGGTGCATTTTTCGCTAAATTTACCGGGAAAAATAACACTGTGAATCATCCTAACACATTGATAACATTGATTAAAAACTTAACACCTTGTATCTCCCCTTCGGCACCATCTTTTCTCAATAAAGTCAGCTGGCTGCAGATTTCAAAAGGGGGCAAAATCTTTGCCAGAAGTTTGCCAGAACGAATAACTACAAACGGCGCCCGAAACGACCGCCGGCAGCATAAGAAAAGGCGCCCGATTTCGGGCGCCTTTTTGCATTTTTAGAACTAGTGTTTTACGGGCCTGGTTATAATTAACGATCTGAAAGGCCTAAAAACTTTTTGATGTGACGGACCAAACTATCATCGATCTCTTTATGCCTGGGCACCGGTTGCTTTTTCCCATTGGCCGGGTTTGACTACACATCATGCCGACTGCCGTGGCGCTCAAGGATGCACCCCGCTTTGGTCAATTGTCGTACAAACTGTTTGCGGTTCATAAGGCAATGGATTTTATTTGGTGATCCGTGGGGACATCATCCAGGACCATCAGACGGTAGGTGTCCCGTAAATTTTCCTCCAGCTCCTCTAGGGTTTCTCCCTGGGTCATGATCTCGGGGTGTTCGGCCAGCTTGCCCAACCAAAATTTTTCCGACTTCCAATAAATCATGGTCATATTATTCATGTCTTAATTCCCTAACCAGTTTTCCTTCCTACATACTTTACAGAAGGATTTATCTTTCATTTTTTTCGCCTGCCTCTTTTGCGCGGGTTTTTCCAGAACGGCCGTCGGGGGAAATATGCCGTTACGAAATCGATCCACTCAATGGAGTCAGATTCAGACCAGCGGTCAATAACCACATGAAGATATTTTTTTAATTTACCCATTATGGTACGCAACGTCAATAATAAGTACTTGTACGAAGTTTAGGACCCCCCCCCTACGGCGCCAAGGTTCTATAAACATAGAACGGATCAAATGATCGGTATCCGCGGTCAGCCCGCTTTGATTGGCGATGGCCGCCCGGGTTACACATGACCGGCTAATATTTTCATCACAACGGCGAGCAGGTGAGAAGGAGCAAAAATCTTTGTCAGAGGGGCTCGTCTAAGCCGAAGCGCTGTGCTATAAGGCCATCAGGTGATTAACTCAAAGGAGGGAATCCAATGAAGCCTATCTCTATGCAATTGAGGTTTTTACGGGTCGGATTTTTACTGGTCGGATGCTTGTCGGTGCTCGGTTCTGCCGTTGTCCAGGCCGAAATTTATCAATATCGTGATGATAACGGGGTGTTGCGATTCACCGATAACTATTTGGATGTACCGCCGGATCAACGACCGGAATTTGAACCCTCGGAACCCGCGGTTCAAGCCCAAGCGTTGACGCCCCAGGTGGAAGAATCAACCACGGCCGCCAACAGCGAAGCGGAACCCGCCAGCGGAAATTCAGCAGATGCTACTGCCGCCGAAGCCTCCCAAGGGACCGTGGAAGTGCTCAAACAGGAACAGACCGATTTATTGGCCGAATATCAAGCTTTGAGTGCCGAACGGGACCGCCTGGAGGCCCTGCGGGAGTCCCGCGAAACCCCTGAAGAGATTCAACAGTTCAACGTGGATGCCGAGGCGTTGAGTGAGCGGATTGGGTCTTTCAATCAGCGCAAGGAAAAACTGGATTCCCAGTTGCGTGGTTATGTGGAACTCATTGAAGGCTACAATGAATCGGTCAAGGCCATGACCCAGCCCGAGGCCAGGGCGCCGCAACCCTCCTCGCCCCAGTGAAGAGAGCCCTGCCGGGCCCGCTTGTGGCAGGTGACAAGCCAACCGCCGAATTGCGAAACAGATACTATGCCTTTACCCCCAAGCAACGTCAATCCGCTTTCCACCAAGAATGTCTGCCGGATACTACTACGGAACGGCCTGATCAGCAAAGATCAGGTCAAAGAGATTTTCGAAAAAAAAGAGAGCCTTAAAAAACGGCTGGAAGGGCTCCGGGTGCGCCAGGAGATTGAAAGCACAGGGGGCGACCGGATTATTCACCCCATTACCATCGTGGACATTTTAACCCCCATGAACCTGGTCCGCGCCGACGACTCCTTTCGCGGCCTGGACGAGGACATCATCTACAAAACTTTGGCTCGGGAGTGGGGTTATCCCTTTAAGAAAATCGACCCTCTGAAGTTGGATTACAATTCGGTGACTAGTGTCATCCCGCGCAACTTTGCCCGCAAACACATGATGCTGCCCATTGGGATCGAAAACGGCCAGTTGACCGTTGCCACGCCCAACCCCTTCAACCTGGAAGCCATCGAGGATATCACCCGGGTCAGCAATTTGAATGTCGACGTGGTGGTCAGCCCCAAGAGCGATATCCTGCGCCTCATCGATGAATTCTTCGGCTTCAAGCACTCTATTGCTGCGGCCGAGGTTCAATTCACCGGCCCCACCGTGGATTTGGGCAACCTTGAGCAATATGTCCGACTCAAATCCATCGGAGAACTCTCCTCCAACGACCAGCACATCGTCAATGCGGTGAGCCACCTGTTTATCTACGCTTTTGATCAGCGGGCCAGCGACATCCACATCGAGCCCAAGCGGGACACCAGTCTGGTGCGTATGCGCATCGATGGCGTCCTACATACGGTTTATAAACTGCCCAAGAATGTGCACTCGGCCATTGTCAGCCGAATCAAGAACATGTCCCGTCTGGATATGGCCGAAAAACGCCGTCCCCAGGATGGACGCATCAAAACCGACAAGGATGGCGTGGAGGCTGAGATCCGGGTCTCCACCGTGCCGGTGGCCTTTGGCGAAAAGGTGGTCATGCGCATCCTGGATCCCGACATCCTCTTTCAGGATCTGCCCAAGCTTGGGTTTTCCTCCACGGACCTGATCCGCTACAACCAATTTGCCCAGATGCCCCACGGGATCTTGCTGGTCACCGGTCCCACGGGAAGCGGGAAAACCACCACCCTTTATTCCACGCTACGGGAGCTGGCCTCCCCCCAGGTGAATATCACCACCATAGAAGACCCCATCGAGATGGTGCACGAAGATTTCAACCAAATTGCGGTGCAGCCCGCCGTGGGAATCACCTTTGCCACCATCCTGCGCAATATTCTGCGTCAGGATCCGGATATTATCATGATCGGGGAGATGCGCGATCTGGATACCGCCGAAAACGCCATCCAGGCCGCTCTGACCGGACATTTGGTGCTCTCCACCCTGCACACCAACGACGCACCCTCGGCCTTGATGCGCCTGATTGAATTGGGCATTCCCGGCTTCCTGATTCAAGCCACTCTGGTGGGAATTTTGGCCCAGCGCCTTGTGCGCACCATATGCCGGGATTGTGTGGAGTCCTTCAGTATCAATTGCGAGGAGCTGCGCAGCTTGGGGCTGGATATCGGCCGCCGAGGGGATATTCATCTCTATCGCGGGAAAGGCTGCCAGCAATGCCGGGGAACAGGTTACAAAGGCCGTACCGGCGTTTTTGAGGTGATGCCTTACTCCGACGCCTTAAAGCGCCTCACCGGCAATGAGACCGAATTGGAGCGGGTTCGCTTGAAAGCCGTGGCCGAAGGGATGGTAACCCTGAGGGAGAGTGCCGTCCAGAAGATGCTGGACGGTCTGACCACCTACCAGGAAGTGCTGCGGGTCACTTGGGAAAATATTTAAGCCTTCCGTTGGGATTGCGCATTTCGGTAAATTTTGCAGCCTATAGACACGCTTTTCCTTCCGGGCAGCTTGATGGTTTTGGACCACTCCTCACGCGGCGGTGGTATCCTGGATCAGCATGGTGGCGGGATCTAAAACCAGCACGGATACGCTCTGGTCATGGCCCTCACCTTTGAGCAGCCGCACCTGGGTTCGCTGACCCTCGGGCTGCATACCGATGACAGTTTCGAACAAGTCCCCAATGGCCGCCATGGAGGCCGGTACTTGGCTTAATTCCGGGGTTTCGTGGCGATGGCTGCGCAAGGCGAACCAAACCCGCAACCCCATCTCTTTGGCCAGATCCTTAAACTGCTCCATGAATTCACGGGAAACCTCTTCTCCGTTCAATCCATCCACCAAGGCCACCTGGGGGTAAAAAATGCCCTGTTCGGTGAGGTCGGTGAGGCGTTCGGTCAATTTCGGCACACTGAACTGGTCCGCCTGAAAGGTCATAATAAAGCGATGGATCAAAATCTCTTCCCAGATGCGGGCCATGTGGCCGCTATCGAAGTCGCTGCTCATGTTGCGAAACACCTCTTCGTACCAGAGGGAAACTTTCTGCACAGGATCGGTGAGGCTGATATGCAGGACATTTTTTCCTTTCAGCAGGGTGCACAGGGCCATCTGAACCATTAGGGCGGTCTTGCCCACGCCGGCCCGGGCCACAACCGCGCCAAAGCTCCCTTTGGGCAGACGTTCATCGCCGTCTTTGCCCAACAGGCGCAGCGGGTTACGGACCAATAGCTCTTTTTTCAGAAGGGTTCCGTTGATCTCGTTCATGAAAATTATCTCCGCAGAATGTTTGCGTTGTTTCGGCGCTTTCAGCAGAATGCCGAGCCTACTTGCCGTTGGATGGCTTAAGTCGGGAAGGTCCATGGATTTTTAAATTTAACTATCTTTCTATTTTTAAGAGCCCTGATTCGAGGGACGGATAGGATCATTAAGAAACCGTGGTCCAAAGGAAAGAAACGATCAGGCCACGTTCTTTTCCCCCTCAGCTTTCTTTTTAACCAGTTCATCGGCCACGCCTTGGGGCACTTTGCGATAGGTGAGAAATTCCATGGTGAACTGCGCCTTGCCCTGGGTGGAGGAGCGCAGCACCGTGGAAAAACCGAACATTTCCGCCAAAGGGACCTGGGCCTCCACGGCGCACAGGGGGCCGTCTTCCTGGGACCCCAGAATGATGCCGCGGCGCTGGTTGAGCAGACCCATCACCGCCCCTTGAAACTCGGAGGGGGTCTCCACCACCACCTTCATGATGGGTTCGTGGATCACCGGCTTGGCCTTGAAGTAAACCTCTCTGAATGCACCCCGGGCCGCGGCCTGAAAGGCCATGTCCGATGAATCCACGGCATGGGAGGCGCCGTCGTTGACCACCACCCGGATTCCGGTGACGGGAAATTTCATGAGCGGGCCTTTGGCCAGGCACTGTTGAAAGCCTTTTTCTACCGCGCTGATAAACTGGGTGGGAATGGACCCCCCGGTGACCTTGTTGACAAACTCGAACTCGCCTTCGTCCATCGGTTCCAGGTAGCCCGCCACCCGGCCATATTGGCCGGAGCCGCCGGTCTGTTTTTTGTGCAAATAATCAAAGGCCGCCTGTTGGGTGACGGTTTCGCGGTACGCCACCTGGGGTCGCCCGGTTTCCACCTGGGCTTTGTATTCCCGGCGCATGCGCTCCACGTACACCTCCAGATGCAGCTCGCCCATGCCCTGGATGATGGTTTCGTTGGTTTCGGGATTCACAAAGACCCGGAAGGTGGGGTCCTCCTTGGAGAACCGGTTCAAGGCCTTGGACATGTTGATTTGGGCCTTGTTGTCGCTGGGCGTAATGGCCAGGGAGATCACCGGTTCGGGCACAAACATAGAGGTCATGGTCAGGCGTTTGCCGCCGGCCACGAAGGTGTCTCCCGAGGCGCACTCCACGCCGAACAGCGCCCCGATAAAGCCCGCCGGGATGGCGTCGATATCTTCCATCTGGTTGGCATGCATGCGGATCAGGCGGCCGACCTTGATTTTTTTGCCGTCACGCACGTTGAAGATTGTATCCCCCTTGCGCAGAGTGCCTTGGTAGACCCGCAGGTAGGTGAGCTGGCCGTATTGGCCGTCTTCCAATTTGAAAGCCAAGGCCACCAAGGGATCCTGGGCGCTGTTGGAGAGGGTCACTGGCTCTTCACCGGCATTCAGGTCCAAGGCCTGATTGGTGACATCCGCGGGGCAGGGCAGCAGTTGGTTCACTGCGTCCAGCAGGGGCTGCACCCCCCGGTTCTTATAGGCCGAGCCCATGAAAACCGGAGTCAGTTCACGGGTCAAGGTGCCGGCCCGAACCGCGGACAGGATCAGCTCGCTGTCGATGTCGCTCTCCTCCAACACCGCTTCAGTGAGCGCATCGGAAAACATGCTGGCGGCATCGATGAGAATTTCCCGCCGCTCCTGTGCGGTTTCCAACATGGCCTCGGGAATCTCCTCTTCGCGGACGGTTTCGCCGTTGGGTCCTTCAAAATAGTAGGCCTTGAAGCTCACCAGATCCACCACCCCGTTAAAATCAGCCTCAAGCCCGATCGGCAGCTGCATGGCCACGGCATTGTGGCCTAGTTTTTCCTTGAGCTGCCGCACCACGCGGTCGGGATTGGCGCCGCTGCGGTCGCATTTATTGACAAAGGCCACGCTGGGCACCTTGTAACGCTTCATTTGCTGATCCACGGTAATGGACTGGGACTGCACGCCGCCCACGGCGCAGAGCACGAGAACCGCACCGTCCAGTACCCGCAGGGCGCGTTCCACCTCGATGGTGAAATCCACGTGGCCGGGGGTGTCGATGATGTTGATCTCATGGCCTTTCCACTGGCAAAAGGTGGCGGCCGAGGCAATGGTGATGCCGCGCTCTTTTTCCAGCTCCATGGAGTCCATGGTGGCGCCCACGCCGTCTTTGCCTTTGACATCATGGATGGTGTGGATCTTTTGGGTATAAAATAGGATGCGTTCCGTCAGGGTTGTTTTCCCTGAATCGATATGGGCGGAAATCCCGATGTTGCGAACGTTGCGAATATCAACTTCCATGGATCGTTCCTCTATGGCATGTTTCGGGCTTGCTGGCGGGTTGCCGCGTCATCCCCTGTTTTTATGGCCCCTCAAGACCATTCAAATTGAAGCGGCCAACTAAAAAACCCGGAAAAATCCGGGTTTTCTGCCGAACGCAATTTAATCGAACCAATACATATAAATTCAATCTATAGGGCTTGTCAATTAAAATTTAAGCACACACCCCTTTTTCCGCAACGCTTGGTCAAAGGCCGACGGCGCAACAGCACATAGGTGGCGCCGGTGCCGCCGTCACAAGGCCGTGCGCTGGTGTAGGCCACCATGTGCTTGCGAAACGGCCCCCGTCGCAGCCAGTTTTGAACCATGGCTTTGAGGACCGGTTTGCCGGCTGAGCCGTGTCCCCGGCCGTGGACGATGAGGAGTGTGTTTTTACCGCTGCGCAGAGCCTCTTTAAAAAAACTATGGAGCTGTGCCTGAGCGCTGGCAGCGGAATGGCCATGCAGATCCAGGTGATCCTGAACCGCAAAGCGTCCCTGATGGAGTTGGCGGGTGATTTCCGGAGGAACCCGGTATCCTCGGCCTTCGATATACTCAGAGGTAAATTCGACGATGAAATTTTTGCCCTCCCGCACCAGGGCCGTGAGGGCCTGGGCACCTTCGTTTTCCTCGAGGCTCGCCAGGCGCTGCGGTACGCAGGGCGGCAGCGCGATTCGCGCTGTGCGATTCTGCCTGAGGGGCACAACATCGCGCATGGCGTGTTGGAACAGCTCCTGTTCGGTTTGCAGTTTCACCGGAGTTTCCCCTCCGGACCATACCTCGCATTTCGGCTTGACCTCTTCGGCAGGGGGCGGGCAAGGCTTCGCTGAGGGACTCAATTCCGCATGGGGGATAAGCCGATCCAGATCCTTGAAAGAACGAACCGAACGCTGAAATCTTGCTTTGGCCATCCTGTTCACCTCTGCAGCTGAGATCAAGTTAGCAATCCCATTGGTGAAGGTCAATTTCAAGTCCCATGGACGTGATGCGCTTTTGCCCCGGCCTCTTGCCTATTTGGGGTAGATTTGGTTCAACTGCACTTAAAGGGGCGAGGTTTGAGATCCATGGGTTTAGGTGGATTTCAGCGGGGTGCCTTCGCAAGGCGCGGAAAGTGTAACCAACCCAGCCCCATTCACGACCCAAGGTGACGCTTGACGCAAGGAGGAGGTACAGTTGGTCACAGGACAAATAAATTTCGGGTCTGCCCCGTGGGAGGAGCTGCTGATGACCGCCGCCCACCGGCTCAAGGTTTGCCTGACCCCCGGTATGGTCCGCCAATTTTCCCTCTACGGCGAGCAGCTGCGGCGCTGGAACCGAAAAATCAATCTGACTACCATTACGGATCCCAAAATGGTGGCCCTGAAACATTTCGCCGACAGCCTGGCGGCAGTGCCGCTGTTGCCCCAGGCAGCATCCATTCTCGATGTGGGCAGCGGGGGCGGATTTCCAGGCCTCTGCTTGAAGATCGCGCGGCCCGATCTGAAGGTCACCCTTTTGGATGCGGCCCGTAAACGGATCCATTTCTTAAAATACCTGATCAGCCGCTTAGGGCTATCCGAGGTTGACGCGGAACAGTTACGGATGGAAGCGGCGGCCTTGCGCTATCCCAATCATTTTCAGATTATAGTCAGCCGCGCGGTCACATCCCTGGTGGCGCTTGCTCGTGCCGCCCAACCGTGTTTGGGGCAAGGGGGGATGCTGATCGCCTGGAAAGGTCAAGCCTATCAGGCGGAAATCGCGGCCCTTGAGGGGGACATGAAAGCGGGGGAATCAGCAATTCGTCTCCGGCAGTGCCGCACGATCTCCTACCGCCTGGACGAGCTGGATCTGACCCGCTACCTGGTCCTGGTGCGGGATCCGCGCGGATCACAAGAAGAAACCCGGCAATATGAGGGCTGGCCTGAAATAGCACCCTTGTTTTAGCGTCCTAAATTGCCTATGAACGGCGGATCATACAAACTGGCCTAAGATAGACAGTGACTACTTCAGGAACAGGTGGAATATGGAATCCAATTTTGAAAAGCGTATTTTATGTATCGGCGCCGGATACGTGGGCGGCCCCACCATGGCCGTGATTGCGGCCCAATGCCCTCTATACAAGGTGACTGTGGTGGACATCAACCCCGAGCGGATCGCCGCCTGGAACAGCGACCAGCTGCCCATCTACGAGCCGGGGCTGGATGAGGTGGTGGCCGGCTGCCGCGGGCGCAATCTGTTCTTTAGCACCGATGTGGAGGGCGGTATCCGGGGCGCCGACATCATCTTTGTCAGTGTCAACACCCCCACCAAGACCTATGGCTTAGGGGCCGGCATGGCGGCGGATCTGAAATATTGGGAAAAAACAGCCCGTCAGATTCTGGCCTGCGCCGAAACCCCCAAAATCATCGTGGAAAAGAGCACCCTGCCGGTGCGCACGGCCCGGGCCATGGAGCGGATTTTAATGGCCGGCAACAGCCGGATGCACTTTGACGTGGTCTCCAACCCCGAATTTTTGGCCGAAGGTACGGCCGTCAACGACCTGCTCAATCCCGACCGGGTACTTATCGGCGGCCGGCAAACCGAGAGCGGCCGCAAAGCCCAGGAGCAGCTGGTGGAGATTTACGCCAGCTGGGTGCCCCGGGAGCGTATCCTCACCACGGACATCTGGAGCAGTGAGCTCTCCAAACTGGTGGCCAATGCCTTTCTGGCCCAGCGGATCTCCTCCATCAACGCCATCTCGGCCCTCTGCGAAAAGACCGAGGCCGATGTGACCAATGTCTCCCGGGCCGTGGGCATGGATTCCCGTATCGGCGCAAAATTTCTCAATGCCAGTATCGGCTTTGGCGGCTCCTGTTTCAAAAAAGACATCCTCAACCTGGTCTATCTCTCTCGGCACTACGGTCTGGATGAAGTCGCAGACTATTGGGAGATGGTAGTCAAGATCAATCGCTACCAAAAAGAGCGTTTTGTGCGGCGCATGCTGGCGGCCATGTTCAACACTCTGGCCGGTAAACGGGTCTGCCTGCTGGGCTTTGCCTTCAAGGCTAACACTGGGGATACTCGGGAAAGCCCGGGAATCTATATTGCCCGGCGCCTGGTGGAGGAGACCGCGGAGCTGGTGATTCACGATCCCCAGGCCCTGGAGAACGCCCGCACGGATTTGGCGGAGATCGCCGATCAAATCGAATTCGCCGAAGATCCCTATGCCGCGGCCCGGGGCAGCCACGCCCTGGCCATCATTACCGAATGGGATCAGTACCGCGATCTGGATTACACGGCCATCTACCACTCCATGGCCAAACCGGCCTTTATCTTTGACGGCCGCAATATCGTGGACCCCCAGACGCTGTTTGAAATCGGCTTTAACGTCTATTCCATAGGTAAACCCTCCCTGACCCATTTCTAACCGGAGCGCAGCGTGCAACTACATCGTAATTTACGAATTCTGGTGACCGGTGGCGCCGGTTTTCTCGGTTCCCATCTCTGTGAACGGTTGGTGGCCCAAGGCCATGATGTGCTCTGCCTGGATAACTTTTTTACCGGCACCAAAGACAACATCCGACACCTGTTGCGCCACGCCAATTTCGAATTGATCCGCCACGATATCGTGCGTCCCGTATTTCTGGAAGTGGATCAGATCTACAATCTGGCCTGTCCGGCATCCCCCATTCACTACCAGCACAATCCGGTGAAAACCGTAAAAACCAGCGTCATGGGCAGTATTCATCTGCTGGGCATGGCCAAGCGGGTCAGTGCGCGCATTTTGCAGGCCTCCACTTCAGAGGTGTATGGAAATCCCGAAGTCCATCCCCAGCCCGAGAGTTACTGGGGCAATGTCAACCCCATTGGCCTGCGCTCCTGCTACGACGAGGGCAAACGCTGCGCCGAAACCCTCTTTTTCGATTACCACCGCCAGAACGGGGTGGACATTCGCGTGGTAAGGATTTTCAACACCTATGGCCCCCGGATGATGGAGGGCGACGGGCGCGTGGTGAGCAACTTCATTGTTCAGGCGCTGCGGGGCGAAGATATCACCATTTATGGCGATGGCACCCAGACCCGTTCCTTTTGCTATGTGGATGATTTAGTGGAGGGGCTGTTGCGTATGATGAACGGACCGCCCGATTTAATCGGTCCCCTCAACCTGGGGAATCCCGACGAATACACCATGCTCCAATTGGCCGAGGCGATTGTCGCCCTGACCGGCAGTGCCTCCAGAATCGTTCATCGCCCGTTGCCCCAGGATGATCCGGTTCAGCGCCAACCTGATATCAGGCTGGCCCAAGAACACCTCAGCTGGACCCCCAGCGTCTCCCTGGAGGCTGGACTTGCCCGCACCATCGACTATTTTCGCAAAATGGTAACTAGAACCTGAAATGCGCAAAAAGTGTAACCGCGGAAAAACAAAAAGGTAATTGGGTTCCCAAACGGAGATCGCCGGCGCCATCAAGCGAAGGGTCAAGCCGAAAATAAATCCGTTAATTTATTATTTATAAATACAATAAAATAAATAATTTCTATATTAATTTCTATAATTTTGATTCATAAAATAGGCGCGAAAAGCGCTCGATCTAATTTTGGTGCATGGTTTTTGCATGATTTGTTAAAATAAGGTGCCAGTTTGAGCCTTGTTGCCTTGGGCCGGGCTCATACGAAACAAAATCAAGGAGTGCAAGAACATGGCAACTCAGAACTGGTATGAGAAGGACGATGACGAGCGCCGGGACAATGTTGAACGTCGCGAATGCCAATACACTTACTGTATTCCCGAACGACGGACCGGTCAGGATCGACGTAAGGATCAAGGATAGCCAAGCGAACTCTGAGCTTGTTAGTCGCCAGCCCCAGCGCCCTCTTTTGAACGCAACGCTTAACTTCCCGCCGGGCTTCGGCCTTTAACGCAAGAGGGCGTTAATCCTCACAAGGGTTGTACGTGGTGCACGGTTAGGGTCAGTGCACCGAAATCCTGCTCCACCTCTCCCGCCAACAGATAGGGCCGACCCCGGTCCAGCAAATGACAAAAACGGGTGTAGACCGCCGGAAAAAAGGTGCTCTCCACAATTCCAGTTTCATCTTCAAAGGTTAAAAACTCCATGGGTTCCCCCTGGCGGGTGCGCACGAGTTTGCCGGTAATCAGCCATCCGGCAAAGCGGATCTTTCCGCCCACATAACGGCCCAGGTCCCGGGCCTTGACCACCCGTCGAGAATCCATCTCCTCCCGATACAAGACCATGGGATGGCGGTCGCACAAAAAGCCCAGCACCCCGAACTCCCGGCGCAGGCGCTGGATCTCAGGATCCGGCGGCAGGCGGGGGGGCGGCGGAACCTGGAGCGGCACCTCCAGCAATCCCCGATTTCCGGGCTTTACCCGCTGCTTGCGCCAACGGGCCAGTTCCCAGAGCAGGGCCGCCCGGCTGCTTTCCGGGTGCAGCTTGTCCAGGGCCCCGCACAGAATCAAGGCCCGGGCTTCGCTTTCAGCGGGCCGCACCCGTTCCAGAAAATCGGTGATATGGTGGTAGGCTTGGTTTTCCCGTTGCCGGACGATGCGCGCCGCGCTGTTTGTCGAGAGACCACCCACCGCCATCAACCCCACCCGCAATTGCGCCCCCTTGCCTTTCCAGCGAATCTGGCTGTGGTTGACGTCCGGCGGTTGCAATTTCAATCCCATGCGACGCGCCTCGGAGACATAGGCGAAGGTGTTGTAAAAGCCCCCCTGATTGCTGATCACCGCCGCCATGAACTCCGCCGGATGGTGCACCTTGAGAAAGGCCGCCTGAAAGGAGACTTTGGCGTAGGAGGCGCTGTGAGGCTTGCAAAAGGAGTAACCGCTGAAACTCATCATCATGGCCCAGACCGCCTCGATCTGGGCGGGGGCCACCCCTTTGGCCCGCGCCCCGGCGGCAAAGCGCTGGTGAAAATCTTTGAGAGCGTATTCCTTGTCCTTTTTGGACATGACCTTGCGCAGCCGGTCGGCCTCGCCGTGGCTGAACCCCGCCAGGGCCACGGCCACCCGCGAGACGTCTTCTTGGTAGACCATGATGCCGTAGGTCTCTTGCAGAATGGACCCCAGCAGAGGATGGATGGGCGCCCAGGTGCCGCCGTGGAGCCGGCGGATATATTCGCGGATAAATTCGTTGGCCGCCGGCCGGATGATGCTGCTGTGGATCACCAAATGTTCAAAGTCCCCCGCCCCGGTTTTCCGCTGCAGCAGACGCATGGCCGGGCTTTCGATGTAAAAACAGCCCATGGTGCGCCCCTGGGCCAGGGCCTTTTGGGTGGCCGGGTCCTCTTCGGGCATCCACATATCCTCGTTCAGGATAACGCCGTTAACCCGCGCATTGGCCAGGGCGTCCCGGATCACCCCCAGGCTGCGGTTGCCCAAAAGATCGATCTTCACCAAACCGGCCTCCTCCACGGCATCTTTTTCCCACTGCACAATGGGCACCCCCTTGGGGGCGGTCTGCAGGGGTACGTAGCCGGTGATGGGGCCGGGGGTGATCACCACCCCCCCGGGATGGACCGAAAGATAGCGGGGGCTGCCCACCAGTTTCTGGGCCAGCTCCAGGATGCGGGGCCACGGCTGGGGAAAGGTGAGCTGTTTGGCTTCGGGGCGCTGTTTCAACATGTCCAACAGGCCCAGCTCCACTTGGGGAGTGTTCCAGAACCAGGGCAGCCGCTTGCTGACCCGTCCGATCTCCCCGTCCGTCAAACCGAACACCTTGGCGGTTTCCCGCACGGCCATGCGCGGCTGAAAGAGTACGTGGTTGGCCACCATGGCGGAGTGCCGGGGAAACTGTTTCAGGATCCTCTCCAGAATCGCGTCCCGTTCGTCCCAGGCAAAATCCACGTCGATGTCCGGCGGATCGCTGCGTCCGGGGTTCAAAAATCGTTCAAAGTAGAGATTGTGCTTGATGGGGCAGACATTGGTGATGCGCAGGCAGTAGGCCACCAGGGAGGCGGCTCCCGAGCCCCGGCCGCAGGTTCGGGAGCTGTGGTTCACGATTTCCTGTACGATGAGGAAGTAGGCGGCAAACCCCATGGCGGCGATGATGGCCAGTTCATGTTCCAAACGGCGGGTCACCGCTTGGGGCAGGGGGGTTCCGTAGCGTTTGCGGGCCCCGGCATAGGCCGCCCGCTTGAGGGCCCGGGGGGCGCTGCGCCCTGCGTCGCGCCAAGGAGGCATCACCAGCCCGAAGTCCGGGCCGCGGAAGGTCAGGCGCTCGGCCAGGCGCTGGGTATCGGCCACCATTTGCGGTGCCACGGCAAACCGCCGCCGGTATTCTCCGGGACTGTGCAGCAGCGCGTCCCGGGGCACCAATTTCTCAGGGGGTAAATTCGAAAGGGTGGCATTGGCCCCGATGGCCGCCAACAGGCGCTGGAGTTCGGCATCTTCCGTTGTGGCCAGATAGCTGTCCGGAACGGCGATGACGGGAATATTGAATTTCCGGGCGGTACTCACCAACCGGTGGCCGCCGGGCCGCGGCCGGGGTCCCAGGGCCGCGGCCACGTGGAGTCCCTGCCGTTGCCAGTGGACCAAAAGATCGGGATCGGCGGTCAGCACCGTGAGTCCCTGGCCATGGTCGCTTAGCGCCCCGGCCAAATCGAAACCCTTTTCCTGGTGGCGACGGGTGAGCAGCCGGCATAAATTCCCATAACCGTGGTCGGTTTCCACCAGACACACCGCTCGCCGGCCGTTGCCCGGCTGGGTCACCTCGGCGCCCACGATGGGGGTCAGCCCCTCCCGGCGGCAGGTCCGCAAAAAGGGCCACAGCCCGTAGAGGTTATCGCGGTCGGTGAGGGCCAGCTGTCGGTAGCCGAGGCGCCGGGCCCGCCGGCACAAGGCCGGGATGGTGGCCGTGCCGGCCATGAGCGAATAGTGGGAGCGAACGATCAGGGGAACCATGGTTATATTTTATACCGTCCGCTACGCTTGAGCCGCAAAGGTTGCAACGCTGATTTTATACATGGACCGCCAAAGTGGACAGCAAAAAAGAGACAAATTCTCCGCGTTCGCAGCGCCTTCGCGGTGATGTTCAATATTCAAATTAGAATACGGTCCTAAGCCGACGGCGCCAGCCCCAACGTGCGGCCGGACTGAATGGCCCGGCTGCCGAAACGCTGGCGAATGCGGTCCATAACTCCCAGCAATGCGGTTTGCCGGGTCGCGGCCCGTGCTTCGGCGGCAAACAGCTCCAACTGCACGGCGGGCAGGGCCAGGGCCGCGGCCGTCAGGGTAAGGGTGCAGATGCGAAGCCGGCGGGTCCCGAGGCGCGTGAGCAGCCCCGCAGCGGCCTGAAACAGGCGGGCATCGTCATGGCTTCCAGGGCGCAGCGCCAGGGGGTGCTGCCGCCGCCGGCCGTCGGCATACACCAGTTCCAGAACCAGTTTCCCGGCGACCTTGTTTTGGCGGCGCAGACGCCGGCCGATCTGTTCCGCCAGGCCATAGAGGGCTGCCTGGAGCGTGGCGCTGTGGTTGCTGTCCGTGGCAAAGGTGTGGCCGCGGGAGATCTCGGGGGGCGGCGTGCCCAAGCGGCGCACCGGGTCGGGGTCGATCCCCTGGAGGGTGTCGTGGATCTTCACGGCCCGGCGGCCAAAGGGCACCGCCAATTGAACCGGACCCAGGGCCGTGACCTGCGCCACCCGGGTCAGGTTGAATTCCCCCAGGCACTGCAGGTCCCCGGGGCCCAGCCCGGGGATCAGTCCCAGGGGCAGGGGCGCCAGAAATGCCGCTTCGTGGCCAGGCGCCACCGTGCATTCGCCCCAAGGCTTGACGACCCGGCTGGCCACCTTGGCCACTACCTTGTTGGGGGCCACGGACCAGATAGGGGTCAGGTCCAGATCGGCGCGGATTTGCCTGCGCAGGCGCTGGGCCACATCCTCGGGAGGGCCGTGGAGCCGCGTGGTGCCGGTGACATCCAGAAAGAGATGACCGTCGTCAAGGCCCGGCTCGATGCGCGGCGTAAAGGGCCGTGCGCGCTGGAGCAGGGCCGCCATGGCCTGGACGTAGCGCTCGAAGCGGGGCATTTGCAGATGGGCCTCCCGGCAGATGCGGCGGGCCTCGGCCAGGGGCATGCCCTTGTGCACCCCGGCCTGGTAGGCCTCCTCGCTCATGTCGTAAACCGCGGCCCGGGGCGCGTCCAGGGGGGCCACGATCACCGGCCGCTCCCGGAGCCGGCGGTCCAGGGTGCGCTCCACGGCCACGGCAAAGTCGGCGATATTGAGATGAATGATGGCGCGGTCCATGGTTCGGATGATATTGGGTTTTTGTTGTGATCGATCAAAATACCCCGGCAATGTTTCCCAGGGGAACCGTAGGGGCAGGCCTTGTGCCTGCCCTCGAAGGCCTTGTGCCTGCCCTCGAAGGCCTTGTGCCTGCCCCCGAAGGTCTTGTGCCTGCCCTGATCCGGGCACCCACAAGGGGTGCCCCTACAACTGCGCCTATCGGGGCACACCCGGGGAGTTAGAGACATTCACAGGCCGCGCCGCCGCCGGCCGTTTCATTCTGGCTCCTGACTCCTGGCTTCGGGATTCTTCCTACCGGCCTCAGCCGATAAAAGCCCCCGCTGGACCAATTGATCCATGAGCGCAAGGGCGTTGCGGGGAGCCTGGGCCCGGACGTGGTTGTTGAAGAAAATCAGCCCCGCGCGCGCCTGCTGGACCATGGTTTCGATTCGTCCGCTGACCCAGGGGTTAAGCTCGGCCGCGCTGTAATCGTAATCGAACTGTTGCTGCATATTGCCCGAGCGCCAGCCCTTGGTGTTGCGGCCGTGAAACCGGATGTAGAACAGATTGCTGTTGGTGACCACCTCCAGGGGTGGAAAGAGCCCCGGCAAATCCGGCACATCCACGGTCACCAGGGTCACCTGCCGGCGGGCCAGTTCGTCAAAAACCCGCACGTTGACCCAGGAGGCGTGCCGAAACTCCACGGCCAGGGGCAACCCCTGGAGTTCATCCAGGAGGGCCCCCAGATAGAGGCGCTGTTCCCGCTCCCGGCGGAAGCGGGGCGGAAACTGAACCAGCACCGCCGTCAATTGGCCGGTTTGGCGCAAGGGGGCGATTCCCGCCCGGTAGGCCGCGGCCTGAGCCCGCCACTGGTCCGGCTCGATCTCGTGGGTCAGGGTTCGGGTCAGTTTGGCGGCAAAGTGAAAGGTTTGCGGCACTTTTCGGCGCATACGCTCCAGGGCGTCGGCCACGGGCATCCGGTACCAGGTGTAGTTGAGCTCGGTTACCGGAAAGATCCGCCCATAGGCTGCCAGCATCTGCGATGCGGGCGTGCCCGGCGGATAAAACCCGGCCGGGATCCACTCCGGATAGGAATAGCCGCTGGTGCCCACCGACAGACGGCAGTTGCCCGAAGCCATAGGGTTAAAATTTTGTGCAGACATACCAGTGGTCTACCTTATACTGAAAGAGTAATTAGCCACAGACCCACACAGACGAACACGAACAGAATGGGGAAAAACCATGGTGATCTCTGTTTATCACCGCAAAGCCGCAAAGATCGCAGAGAAAGAATTTTAAATAAAAAACTTCGCGACCTTTGCGTCTCTGCGGTTAAATTTTAAAAAACTTTGCGTTCGTTCGTGCGGGTCCGTGGCTAAAAAACAATAATCGAAACGGCCTATTGCAGCGGTTTCGTCGCGCTTCTCTACAGTGCCGGCGGCGCAACCCCATCGATCCCTTCCGGCCCGCGCTGGATGCCGATCACCTTGCCCTGCACCAGCACCTCGTCGAAGCCGTAGGTCATGGGCCGGTAGCGGGGGTTGGCCGGTCGCAGCTCAATGTGCGCCCGGTGAAGATAAAAGCGCTTGACCGTGGCCTCCTCGCCGCGGATCAGGGCCGCCACGATTTCGCCGTTGCGGGCGTACTGGCGGGGCTCGCAGATGGCGATATCCCGGTCGCGGATCCCGGCCGTCTCCATGGAGTCGCCCTGGACATGCAGGGCAAAGAGATTGGCGCCGCGAAAGTGCCGACCGTCCACCAGCAGGGTTCCGGCCCACTCCTGCTGGGCGTAGATGGGCAGGCCGGCGGTGATGCGTCCGATAATGGGAATTTCCCGCCCGCGCTGGAGTCCGGCGGTTTGCCCCAATGGGTTGAGCAGGTGCAGCACCCGGCTGTAGCGCCCCTCCCGGCGCAGGCAGCCTTTGGCTTCCAGGGTCTTGAGCATTTGCGCCACCGCGGCGTGGCTCACCCCGAGATCGCCGGCTGCGCTGCGCAGGCTGGGGGCTTGGCCCTCCCGGCTGATTTTTTGCCGCAGATAATCGAGAAAGCGCTGCTGGTGAGGGGTCAACCTGGGTTCCATGAAGCTCTCCTGGCGGACTTAAAATTACGGAAAACTCTAAATCTCCAAAATGTAAATGTCAATGTAAATAATAAAGTAAAGTATAAAATTTACAAAATTCGAGTGGCCGGGGCGGCTCGCCATGATCCGCCTTGTTCCCGAAGCGCTGCCTGTGGTACAGCGCGAAATCAAAAGAGAATAGCCTTCAAGGAGCGGATTCATGGCGAAATATCTGTTGATGGATGTGGGGGCCGGCACCCTGGACCTCCTCTATTACGACGATGCCGCGACCCTGCACTACAAAGCGGTGGTCAAATCACCAGCCGTGCGGCTGGCCGAGCGCATTGCGGATACCACGGGCGATCTGTTGATCGTGGGGCGGGAGATGGGCGGCGGTCGCTTTGCCGAGGTGTTACGGCAGCGGGCCCGGCAAGACCGGGTGATGATTGCCCGGTCCGCAGCGGCCACGCTGCACCACGATCTGGACCGGGTACGGGAGCTGGGGCTGGATATCCTGAGCGATGACGACGCCGCGGGTCTGGCCCGGGACGAGTCCTATCCGGGGCTGATCTTCGGGGATATCGATCCGGAATGGGTTCGCAGCCTGGTGACCGCCTTGGGTGTGCCCTTTGAATTCGACGCCGTGGGGGTCTGCGTGCAGGACCACGGCGTGCCGCCCCAAGGGGTGTCCCATCTGGACTACCGCCATCAGCTGTTTGTGGAACGCCTGACAGTGGCCCCCCGGCCCCATGCCCTGCTCTATGAAGCGGATGCCGTTCCGGCCACCCTGAACCGTCTCGTTTCGGCGGCCGCGGATGCCGCCCTGCTGCCCGCCGCCAAGGTGTATGTCATGGACAGCGGCATGGCCGCCATTCTAGGGGCTACCCACGATCCGGTTGCCCGGAATCTCAATCCACTGCTGGTGCTGGACATCGCCACCTCCCATACGGTGGGCGCTACGCTGGCGGATGGCGAACTGGCCGGGTTTTTTGAATACCACACCCAGGCTGTCACGCCGCAGCGCCTGGCGGGGCTTCTGCGAGAACTGGCCGACGGCTCCCTGACCCACGCCGGAGTGTTGGCCGAGGGTGGCCACGGGGCCTACATCCGCAAGGCTCCGGGATTTGATCGCCTGGCCGCCATTGTGGCCACGGGTCCTAAACGGGCGCTGATGAACGATATGGATCTGCCCCTCACCTGGGGCGCCCCCCTGGGGGACAACATGATGACCGGCACCCTGGGCTTGCTGCAGGCCATTCGGCGCCATGAGGGAAAACCGGAAATCCAAGGGTAGGGCGAATCGGTTGACGGAAATCCGGGGCTTACCTATAGTTCCCCGGCTTGGGCGGTGCGGGATAGGCCCGATCACGCGGGGTTGGTAGTGTAAGTTGAACTTCAAGTTAAAGGGATCAAGATTATGAAAAAATTTGTAATTTGCGCACTTATCGTCTTGGTGATGGTTCCCACGGCCCAGGCCGCGGCCCGGCGGATTTCAGTAAGCCAGTTTGTGGAGCACCCGGCCTTGGACGCGGTGCTCAAGGGCTTCCAGGATTACCTCACGGAGAATCAGGTCGAGGCGGAGTATCAGGTGCACAATGCCCAGGCCAATATGGCCACGGCCGGGCAGATCGGCATGCAAATCATGGGCGAAAAACCGGATCTGATTCTGGCCATCGCCACCCCCAGTGCCCAGACCTGCGCCCAGGCCCTGAAAAAGGCGCCTCACATGCAACAGACCCCGTTGCTGTTCACCGCGGTCACCGATCCCCTGGCCGCGGGGCTGGTGCCGGATCTCAACCGCCCCGGCGCCAACATCACCGGGGTGTCGGACATGCTGCCCCTGGCCCAGCACATGGCCATGGTCAAGATGTTCGTGCCGGAGTTGAAAACCCTGGGAGTGATGTACAATTCCGGAGAGGCCAACTCCAAGTCCTCGGTCAGCCTGATCAAACAGGTTGCCCAGGAGATGAATTTCGAGGTGTTGGAGGCCACGGTTTCCAAAACCAGTGAGGTGTACCAGGCGGCCAAAAGCCTGGTGGGCCGGGCCGACGCGGTGTTCGTGCCCACGGACAACACCGTGGTGGAGTCCCTGGAGTCGGCCATCAAGGTGTGCGTAGAAAACCAGCTGCCCCTGTTCTGCGCCGATGTGGATTCCGTGAAACGGGGGGCGGCGGCGGCCATGGGCTTTGATTACTACCAGCACGGCCGGCAGACCGGGGCCATGGCCCAGCGCATTTTCGCCGGCGCCGAGCCCGCGGAGATCCCGGTGGAGATGCAGAAAAAGCTGATGCTGCACATCAACAAACCCTATGCCCAAAAGATGGGTCTGGTGCTCACCGAGGCCCAATTGCAGAAGGCCGACGAGATCATCGAATAATTTTCGTGCTGACAATTATTCGATCTATGCTTGGATTAGCGCCACAATGACCTGGTTTGCGTTTTTAGGGGCCATGGAGCAGGGGTTCGTTTACGGAATTATGGTTCTGGGGGTCTATATGACCTTTCGGATTCTCGACTTTCCCGATCTCACCGTGGACGGCAGCCTGCCGCTGGGGGCGGCGGTGGCGGCGGTGGCCATTACCCGGGGGCTCAACCCCTTTCTGGCCCTGATGCTGGCGGCCGGGGCCGGATTTTTGGCCGGCACGGTGACGGCCCTGCTCAACACCAAGCTCAAGATCCTGCATCTGTTGGCCTCCATCCTCACCATGATCGCGCTTTACTCCATCAACATTCGCATCATGCGGGGGCCCAATATCTCTTTGCTGGGGGCGGCAACCGTGCTGGACCCCTTTGCCGCTCTGGGCGTCCCCGGGTATGTGGCCGCACCCATTTTTTTCGGGTTGGTTGCCGTGGGGATCACCCTGGTGATCATCTGGTTTTTGAACACCGAACTGGGCCAGGCGGTCATGGCCACCGGGGACAACCCCCAGATGATCACCAGCCTGGGGGTCAGCACCCACCGGATCATCATCCTCGGGGTGGGGCTCTCCAACGCCCTGGTGGCCTTCAGCGGCGCCCTGATCGCCCAGAACCAGGGCGCCTCGGATGTCAACATGGGGGTCGGTACCATCATCGCCGGTCTGGCCTCGGTGATCGTGGGCGAAACCGTGTTCGGCCGCCGGGGCATTGCCCGGGCCTGTTTCGCGGCTCTGCTGGGGTCGGTGATTTACCGCATCGCCATCGCCCTGGCCTTGGGGCTCAAGTGGGGCCGCTTTTCCTTCACCCCCAGCGATTTGAATCTGATCACCGCCCTCCTGGTGATTCTGGCCCTCACCGTGCCCCATCTCCAGGCGCGCCTAAAACGCACGCCGATACCGCCCTCCCCATGATCCACATCGACGGATTGTCCAAATATTTCAACCGGGGCGATATCAATGAAGTGCTGGCGCTCAACGCCATCGACCTGACCATCCAACAGGGTGATTTCATCACCATTATCGGCTCTAACGGGGCCGGTAAATCCACCTTTCTCAACTGTCTGGCCGGAACCCATCTTGCGGACAGCGGGCGGCTGCGGCTCAATGGCCAGGAGATCTCCCAGTGGCCCGAGCATCGCCGGGCGCGGTTGATGGGCCGGGTCTTCCAGAATCCCCTGACCGGCACCTGTGCCTCGTTGAGCATCGAACAGAACCTGGCCCTGGCGGTCAAACGGGGATCGACCCGGGGATTGCGCATCGGCGTCAAAGCCAGGGACCGTGAACTGTTCCGCAAGCGGCTGGCAATTATCGGCCTGGGGCTGGAAAGCCGCCTTAAGGCCGGGGTGGGGCTGCTCTCCGGGGGCCAGCGCCAGGCGCTGACCATGGTCATGGCCACCCTGGTGCAGCCCCAGGTGCTGCTCCTGGACGAACACACCGCGGCCCTGGACCCCAAAACCGCGGCCCAGATTCTCGATCTGACCCGCAAAATCGTTAGCCAGCAGCAGCTCACCACCCTCATGGTGACCCACAACATGAAGCACGCCCTCACCTTCGGCAACCGCCTGATCATGATGCACTGCGGGCGCATCATCCTGGACGTGAGGGATCAGGAAAAAGCGCGCCTGACCGTCCAGGATCTTCTGGAGCGCTTTTACGACTTACGGGCTGAGGGTGAGGTCTCCGACCGCATGCTGCTGGTCTAAGCCGCCGTCCGACCCAATTCAGGCAACCATGATACCACTATGCTACGCGCTCAATCTGGGAATTTTGTTGACCGGGCTGCTTGGTTTTCGCCTCAACACCGGTGAACGGCGCTTTTCTCTTTTTCTGGTCCAGGCACTCCTGATACTGCCCCTGCTGGCGGGAGAATACCTTTACCTGAGATTTTTCCCGAGTGCCGGGACGGCGGGGCTTCTCCTCTTTTCCGAAGTGGCCTTTGCCTTGATCTGGGGTTCTTTGGCCTTGGGTCTGAACCGCGCCACGGACCCGGGCCGGCTCAGCAACCCACGCGCCTTTCTCTATGAAATCTTAGCCGGTATCGGGGTCGCCGCAGGAGCCGGGTATCTCTTTTTTTCCGGTTCCGGGGTTGAAATATCCAACGCCCGCATCAGTTTTTTCGCTTACACGCCGGTTTTCTTTGCAGCCCTGCTGCTCTTGGTGACCGTCTTCTATGCCGCCTGGCAGTTGGAGCGCTTTTGGCAAGCACTAGGTTCGGCCCAGCGTTGGGAGTACAAATTTTTGCTGGTGGGGGGCTATCTGGTTTGCGGCGCCATGGCCTGGAGCGCCTCTTACCGCCTCACCTATATGAGCCTGGTTTATCAGCATGTTGTGCTCCTGAGCTTGCTGATGCTCCTGGGCTGGGGGGCCATGGCCTATGCCGTGGGCCGCCACCGGCTCTTGAACCGCAAGTTCTTTGTCTCCCGCAAGGTGGTCTACTCCTTTGTGGTGCCCTCCCTGCTGGCGCTCTATTTGTTGGGCTTCGGGGTGTTCTCACTGGTCATGAGCGCCTTCGGGCTTCCCTGGAGCGATGTCTTGAAGGGGTTGCTTCTGGTATTGGGACTCTTGGCGATCGGACTTTTTGCCCTCTCCGCAACAATTCGGCGCAAGCTGCACTTTTTCATCAGCACCCATTTTTTACGTCAACAAATATGAATACCGGGATGAGTGGCTGGCGCTCTCCAGGCAGCTTCAAGGGGCGCGCACCGAAGCCGAGGTGCTGGACGCCCTGCATCGCGTCCTCGGCCAAAGCCTTTACACCAGAGAAATTTATATCTGGCTGGGAGATTCCGTTCGGGGCTACCGCCTGGCCATCTGTCCGGACCGCACCCTTGACCAGGCTCATTCCTATTCCTTGGCGGCGGACGACCCTTTGGTGGTCTATCTGCGGAGCCAGGATTTTTTCAACCAGCAGGAAAAGCATCCGGCCGGATCGTGGCATGCCGTGGCCCAAAATAAGCAGGCGTTTCTGACGGCTCTCAACCTGCAGCTCGTCACCCCGCTCTCCATCGGCAGGCGGATGGCGGGTCTGGTGGGGCTGGGGCCGGAGTTTACCGGCGGGCGCTACGGATCCGACGATTTTGATCTGCTCAGCGCCTTGGGCAGTCAGGCCGCGGCAGCCCTGGTGGCGCTGCGCATGGCCGAGAGGCTGGCCCGTGCCCGGGAGCAGCAAGCCTGGCAGCGGTTGTCGGCCTTCGTGCTTCATGACATCAAGAATGCCGCCACCATGCTGGCCCTGCTCCAGGAGAACGCGCCGGCCCATATCCATGAACCTGAGTTTCAGCAGGATATGCTGGAGTTGGTGGATGATGTTTTGCGGCGCATGGGCCGGGTGGAACAGCGTTTGGGAACCTTGAGGGCGGAAATCACCCCGCAGCTGGGCAACCTGGATCTAGGTCAATATTTGACGGATTGCCGGCGGCGGCTGCGGACCCAGCTACCCACTCTGGCCATCCAGGTGGCGTGCAAAAATGGGATTGCGGTTCATAGCGACCCCAAGCTACTTTATTCGGTTCTGGAAAATCTGTTGATCAACGCCTTGGAAGCTGGAGGAAAGGCTCCTGAAGTCACGATCCGGGCCGCTCAGGATAAGATCGAAGGGCAGCTCGTACTGGAGGTTGATGATAACGGTCCGGGAATCGCCGAAGAGTTGTTACCCGATGGGCTGTTTGCGCCTTTTAAGACCAACAAAGAGGGCGGCAGCGGTATCGGGTTGTGGCAGGTGAAGCGGGTGGTGGAAAGCTTGGGCGGCAGCGTGGCTGCGGATAACCGGCCTGAGGGCGGAGCGCGCTTTGTGATCCGGCTACCGTTGGGCGCTGGGACGTGAATAGAAGTTAGGTTTTTTAGGGCCAGTCGACCCAGAAACAAAAAAGCCCCCGGGTTTTCCCAGGAGCTTTTTGATCGTATTGAAGCTAAGCTGAATGGAAAAGCGACTTAACTTTTCTTGGCGAATCGTTTACGGCCCACACCCACCAGGCCCGCCAAGCCCACGCCCATGAGCAGGATCGTGGAGGGTTCGGGGACCGGAGCAGTATCGGAAGCTGCTATTGTCGCACCCCAGAAATTGAAATCGCCTTGAGTAGCTTCAAGAGTTAGGTCCAAAGTACCAGTTAAGTTTAACCAAATTAAGCCTCCGATGGTATCTTCATATGTATCGGTTCCCAAACCGACTTCAAAAGACATTGGGCTACCACCCCACCATCCGGTACTTATTGTAAAATATTCTTCGCCGTTGCTATTCCAATCGAAGAAATCGTTTAAGTGGGAACGAGTTCTTCCGCCGCCTTGCCACACATCATCGGTCGCATATATTTCGACCTCGTACCACACGGCTAAGTCGCCACCCCAAATAGTTTGAAATCCATTATCTGTGATATCGAATGAGATAATTTCACTATCACCAGCGGTCATATAGGTTGGAATTTCATTAGGATAGTAAGTATCTGTCCACATTGTTGAACTTGCGGTTCCCGCCAACCCAAAAACCAACATTGCTGCACATAAAAAAACTGAAATTTTCTTCATGCCAATTCTCCTTGTACTGAAAATTAAAAGTTTGTGAACACAACTGCATCCGCCAGAAGATTAAGCGAATCCTATGCCAATATTTTAACTAATTGAAATCATACATAATAAATAGAGATAATCCTATGTGAAAGAGCGAATGTAAAAAAACCCCACAGGTTTTGATTGGGAAAAACCTGTTTGTAAAGGCCATAAAGCCCTCTAACTAATTAGAATAATATGAATAAAATGGATTTATCGGATTAAAATACGCTGGTGCGCTAAATCGGCATACCTTAGCAGGTGTCAGAAAAATTTACAGATTGGCAGGGGATCAATGGCAGTGGGTGTTGGGCGGTTGGAGAACCATAAAAGATATCCGTGTCCCTTTGCGTTTTGTTGGTTTGAGCGCAGCGAGCGGTGAAATCAAGATTCAGCGCAAAGGCGCAACGGTGGATTTGCTCTGTTATCAGTTAAGCTTGTGTGCGTCTGTGTGAGTCCGGGGCTAAAATTGAACGGATAGAAAAGGCCTTCCTACCAAAATCCCCAGTTTTCCGTCAGCAGCACATAGATCCCCAACCCCAGGTTGGTGACGCCGTGGGCCAGAATCACGCCGTTGAGGTTTTTTTGGCGGATGAGCAACAGGCCGTAGAGCAGCCCGGCGATGATACCCGGCACCACGCGATGGTGCTCCAGGCCGAAGAGGATCGATGTGCCCAGGAAGGCGAACCAGGAAAAAGCCCCCAGGGGAACGGATCGGAAATCGGGGTTGATCAGGTAGCGCATGAGAAAGGAGCGCCAGAAGAGCTCCTCCATCAGCGGCACCACCAGCGATGCCCCCATGAGGCGAACTAAAATTAAACCCAGGGTCGCCGGCCGGGACCAGCCAACGGCGTGGGGATTAAACCCCGCAGGCTGGCCCAATTGCGGCAGATACGCTTCCGGCGCAATCCAGAGCACCAGGACCAATAGGCCGCATGACAGGGCCGTCAGCGCCTGGCCCGGAGTTAAACCAAAGGTCAAATCGGGTCGGTAAGCCTTGCGCCAGCCCCAGAGCAGGGCGCCCACCAGCATGGTTTTGGCGATGTAGAGCTGCGGGCTAAGGTCTGGAACGTATTTCAGCGGCGCAGTCAGGAGCAGAAAGAGCGCAAAGGGCAGCACGTAGGGCAGCCAGGGTTTTTGCAGGTAGTCTCCGATTCGGGAGCTGGAAACCTTCATGGGCTGAGGTCGATGCCGTGTTTATTGATCAGATCGTGAAGGGTGGGGCGGCTGATCTCCAGGAGCTTGGCGGCCTGGCTGATATTGCTGCCGCTCAGGGCCAAAGCTTGGCTCACAGCCTGGATCTCGGCCGTGTCCCGGGCCGCCTTTAGGGTGGGTAGTTTGTGGTCCGTGGACATTGCCGGCTTCCCTGCGAAACCCAGATCCGCGGGCGTCAAGGTGCGCTTTGGGGTGGTGCCCAGGGCGCGGCGAATCCGGTTCTGAAGCTCGCGGACTTTGCCCGGCCAATTATGGCCGGCCAGGGCCGAAAGGGCTGCCGGGGAATATGTTGCGGCCGGGCGCTGCAAGCGGCGGGTCTCTTCCTTAAGAAAATGATGGGCCAGCAGCAGAATATCCTCCGGGCGTTCTTTAAGATCAGGTAGGTCAAGGGGCACCACGTTGAGCCTGAAAAAAAGGTCCTCGCGAAAGTCGCCCTGCTGAACGGCTTGCTCCAGATTCACATTGGTGGCGGCAATCACCCGTGCATCCAGGGTGAGGGTTCGGTTGCCGCCCAACCGTTCAACGGTGGATTCCTGGAGGAAACGCAAAAGTTTGACCTGCAGGGGCAGGGGCAGTTTACCGATCTCGTCCAGAAATATGCTTCCCTGGTGGGCCTTCTCAAATTTGCCGATTTTTCGGGTCGAGGCCCCGGTAAAAGCGCCCTTCTCGTGGCCGAACAATTCGCTTTCCAGCAGATTTTCAGGAATCGCGCCGCAGTTGATGATGACCAGGGGCTGCTCGGCCCGGGAGCTCAATTGGTGAAGCGCCTGAGCCGCCAGCTCTTTGCCGGTTCCGGTGCTGCCGCTGATCGGCACAGGATAGTCGGTTTTGCTGGCGTGTTCGAGGCGCTGGAAAAAGGTTTGCATCACCGGAGAGATACCCAGCATAGTGCAAAAAAATCCGTTTTGGCTGGATTGCTGCTGGAGCCGGCGGTTGGTCTCCTCCAGTTCATGGAGCTTGAATGTGCGCGAGAGAATGATATGTAGGATTTTCAGATCAATGGGTTTGGCATAAAAATCGGCGGCTCCCAGGGAAACCGCCTTAAGGGCATTTTCCTCTTCGGCATTGCCGGTGATCACGATCACCCAGTATAGGGCGCCATGGCGGCGGCTTCCTCAAGAAGTTCAAAGCCCATGCGGGGATTGTCCGGATAGGGAGGTAGCCCCAGATCCAGGGTGGCCACCGGAAACGCACCGGACGCCAGCAAGGGCCGAGCCTTGTCCGGGTCAGGCGCAATGGTGATGTCGTACTCCTGGTTCAGGCCCCAGCGCAGCTGTTTGGCCACCGATTTTTCATCTTCAATGACTAATAGCTTTTTTTTCATGGCCCCAAGCTATGGGAAAACGCTTTTAAAGGCAATATGACTAACCTCTAAAGAGACGCCAGATCCATGGAATTGCCCCCCTTTAAGCTGGAGCGCTACTTTGCCCAGTATGAATTCAATGTGAAGCATCTTTTGTGCTGTTCCGATTGCGAGTCCATGTCCATCGCGGAGCTGCTGGCCCTGGAACCGGGGGCTGAAGAGCGCTTTATAGCTCTTGGGTTGGGATATACCGAATCGGCGGGCAGCCCGGCGCTGCGGCAGGCCATTGCCGGCATCTATACCGACATCGACCCGAACCAGATCCTGGTGCACGCCGGGGCGGAAGAGGCGATCTTGCTCTTCATGCAGGCAGCCCTATCGGCGGGAGATCATGTGATTGTGCATTGGCCCTGCTATCAATCTTTGGCGGATGTGGCCATAAGCGTGGGTTGTGAGGTCAGCCCCTGGGAGGCCCGGGCTAAAGCGGGCTGGGCTTTGGATTTGGATGAATTGAAGCAAATGATCCGGCCTGCCACCCGGGTGATCGTGATCAACACGCCCCACAACCCCACGGGTTGGCTCATGGCGCGGGAGCAGTTTGGGGAGTTGCTAGAAATTGCCGATCAGCACGGTATCCTGGTGTTCAGCGACGAGGTGTACCGGGAATCGGAATACGATCCGGCGGCGCGGCTGCCGGCGGCCTGCGATCTGAGCCCTGGCGCGGTTTCCCTGGGAGTGACCTCCAAGACCTATGGCCTGCCGGGGCTGCGCATCGGCTGGATTGCCACCCGCAACCGGCAAATCTACCAGCGGATGGCCGGCCTCAAGGATTATACCACCATCTGCAACAGCGCACCCAGCGAGTTTTTAGCCGAGATCGCCCTGGGTCACCGACAGTATTTGATCCAGCGCAATGCCGCCATTATTCAGAAAAACCTGGATCTTCTGGATCACTTTTTCTCCCGATACCCGCACCATTTTGAGTGGCAGCGCCCTGCTGCCGGGCCCATTGCCTTTCCCCGCTGGCTGGAGGGGGATGTGGGTGCCTATTGCGATGACTTGGTGCGCCAGGCCGGGGTGTTGCTGTTGCCGGGAATCCTATACGATCATCCCGGCAACCATTTTCGGATCGGCTTTGGCCGGCGCAATCTACCCGAGGCGCTTTCCAAACTGGAGGCGTATTTAAGGCGCTGAACCCGGGCGCCCCTGATAATTTTGATCTTGACAGATAGGGCCAAGTGTTGGCATATCTCTGCGAAATTGGAACCGATGGAGATGAATTTCATGACTTTGAATCTGACCCACATCCGTAACCGTTGTCGCCGCCGCCGCCGTTGTATCGCGGCCGGGTGTGTCTGGTGTGGGCAATCGTGATGAAAATTCCCAACATCGATTGGAAACACTAAAAGCCCCGGCCTTCCGCCGGGGTTTTTTTTTGATCAAAATCAGCCATAAGGAGTTCAGGGGATGCAAGACAGAGCGTTGAACAAGGTCAACAAGGTTATTTTGGCATACAGCGGCGGTCTGGATACGTCGGTGATCGTACCCTGGGTCAAGGAAAATTACGGAAACTGCGAGGTGATCTGTTTCACGGCCGATCTGGGGCAGGGTGCGGAACTGGAGGGGCTGGAGACAAAAGCCCTGGCTTCGGGGGCCTCCAAGCTGATTGTGGAGGATCTGCGGGAGGAGTTTCTCACCGAGTATGTCTATCCCTGCCTCCAGGCCGGGGCGGTTTACGAGCGGGACTACCTGCTGGGCACCTCCATGGCGCGGCCCCTGATCGCCAAACGCATGGTGGCGGTGGCTGAAAGCGAAGGGGCGGACGCCGTGGCCCACGGCTGCACCGGCAAGGGCAACGATCAGGTGCGCTTTGAATTGACCGTAATGGCCCTCAATCCCAAATTGAAGATCATCGCTCCCTGGCGCGAGTGGGAGATCCGCAGCCGGGAAGATGCCATTGCCTACGCGGCCAAACACCAAATCCCCATCGCCCAGACCGAGAAAGACATCTACTCCCGGGACTGCAATATCTTCCATCTCTCCCACGAGGGCGGGCTTCTGGAAAACCCCTGGAACGAACCCGAGGGGGTGATGTTTCAGCTCTCGGTGGGACCGGAAGAGGCGCCGGATACCCCCGAATACATCGAGATCGGCTTTGACCAGGGAAACCCGGTATCCCTCAACGGCGAAAGCGTCTCCGGGGTGGAGCTCTTTACCCGGTTGAATCGCCTGGCCGGGGCCCACGGGGTGGGCCGGGTGGATATGGTGGAAAACCGGCTGGTGGGGATGAAGAGCCGGGGGGTGTATGAAACCCCCGCCGGCACGGTGATCCACCGCGCCCACCAGGCCCTGGAGAGCATCTGCCTGGACAAATACACCATGCACTACAAGGATTTTGTGGCCGTGAAATATGCCGAACTGGTCTACAACGGCCAGTGGTTCACCCAGCTGCGCAAGGCCCTGAACGCCTTTGTGCTGACCACCCAGCAGACCGTGAGCGGTACGGTGCGCCTCAAACTCTACAAGGGCAACGTGATCATCGCCGGGCGC
The DNA here is from genome assembly GCA_963713755.1 of uncultured delta proteobacterium. GTDB lineage: Bacteria > Desulfobacterota > Desulfobacteria > Desulfobacterales > CAVQMW01 > CAVQMW01. The sequence goes on from CAVQMW010000003.1 coordinate 565,728, forward strand.
AAAAGCCCCTACAGCCTCTATCGGGAAGACTACGCCTCTTTTGGCGAGGAGGATGTCTACAACCAGGCCGACGCCCAGGGCTTTATCCAGCTCTTCGGCCTGCCCCTCAAAGTGGAGGCGCTGCTGGCCATTGACGGCGGGGAAGAGAGCCGCTACCGGAAACCGGACTACAGCAAGTTTAAAAGAGACTAATGTGCATCCCGAAAAATCGGCATTTCTGAATAGGTACAGCATATGATGCAGGCACGTCTGATTTTGGCTGACGGAAAAGAGTTTGAAGGACTCTCCTTGGGCGCCCAGGGGACCACCGTGGGGGAGGTGGTCTTCAACACCGCCATGACCGGCTACCAGGAGATTTTGACCGACCCTTCCTACCACTACCAGCTGGTGACCATGACCTACCCCCAGATCGGCAACTACGGGGTCAACCCCAAGGATTTCGAATCCCGCCGGATCTTCGCCGCCGGATTTATCATCCGCGAGTACAGCCCGGTGGTGAGCCATTGGCAGGCCCACAAATCCCTGGACGATTACTTGAAGAACTATGGCGTGGTGGGCATCAGTGATATAGACACCCGCGCCCTGACCCGCCATTTGCGGGACCAGGGGGCTCAGATGGGTATAATCACCACCGGCGGCGAGCCTTTGGAGGAGCTGCTGGCGGAGCTGCGTCAGCACCCCGCTATGCTGGGCCGCGACATTGCCCGGGAGGTGACCACTCAGGAGCCCTACGACTGGCCTCTTCCGGGAGAGTCCCAGCCGCGGGACGCCAGGGAACGATTCCGGGTGGCGGTCTTGGATTTCGGGGTTAAGTTCTCCATTCTGCGCTCTCTCTATTACTGCGGCTGCGACCTGCGGGTCTTTCCGGCCCACACCCCGGCCGCCGAGATTCTGGCGTGGCAGCCCGACGGTATATTCCTCTCCAACGGCCCCGGGGACCCGGAACCGGTGGGCTATGCCGTCAAAACCGTACGGGAGCTTTTGGGGCAGCGGCCCGTGTTCGGCATCTGCCTGGGCCACCAGATTTTGGGCCTGGCCCTGGGGGCCAAAACCTCCAAACTGAAATTCGGCCACCACGGCGCCAATCATCCGGTACAATACCTGCCCGACCAAACCATCGAGATTACCTCCCAGAACCACGGTTTCGTTGTGGACAGCGACAGCTTGCCCGCCGACGAGATCGAAATTACCCACATCAATCTCAACGACCGCACCCTGGAGGGCTTTCGCCACAAGACGATCCCCGCCTTTTCCGTGCAGTACCATCCCGAAGCGGCGCCCGGGCCCCACGACAGCCGCTATCTTTTCGACACCTTCATCCAAGCCATGAAAGAGTTCCATGCCTAAACGCAAAGACCTCAAACGCATCCTCGTGATCGGTTCCGGCCCCATTGTCATCGGCCAAGCCTGCGAGTTCGACTATTCCGGGACCCAGGCCCTCAAAGCGCTGCGCGAAGAGGGGTTCATCGTCATTCTGATCAATTCCAATCCGGCCACCATCATGACCGATCCCGAGTTCGCCGACCGCACCTACATCGAACCTTTGACCGCTGAAGCGGTGACCGCCATCATCGACAAGGAGCGGCCCGATGCCCTGCTGCCAACCCTGGGGGGCCAGACCAGCCTTAATCTGGCCGTGGAGCTGGCTGAAAAGGGGGTACTGGAGGAGTACGGCGTGGAGCTGATCGGCGCCCGGCTCTCCACCATCCAACTGGCCGAGGACCGGGAGCTGTTCCGCAACGCCATGCAGGAGATCGGCCTGGCCGTGCCTCAGGGCGGCTGCGCGCGCACCCTGGCCGCGGCCGAGGAACTGGCCGAATCGATCGGATTTCCCCTGATCATCCGCCCGGCCTTTACCCTGGGAGGCATCGGCGGCAGCGTGGTCTACAATCAGGAGGAGTTCGCCGAGGCGGCCCAGTGGGGCCTCAAGGCAAGCCCGGTCACGGAAATACTGGTGGAGCAGTCGGTGCTGGGCTGGAAAGAGTACGAGCTGGAAATCATGCGTGACAGCGCCGATAACTTTGTCATCATCTGCTCCATCGAGAACTTCGACCCCATGGGGATTCATACGGGCGACAGCATCACCGTGGCCCCGGCCCAGACCCTCACCGATGTGGAGCTACAGGCCATGCGCGATGCAGCCAAGAAAATCGTGGCCCGGGTGGGGGTGGAGACTGGAGGCGCCAATATCCAGTTCGCCCTCGATCCGCAAAGCGGGGAGATGGTGGTGATCGAGATGAACCCCCGGGTTTCCCGCAGTTCGGCCCTGGCTTCCAAGGCCACCGGCTTTCCCATCGCCAAGATCGCCGCCAAGCTGGCCGTGGGCTACCATCTTCACGAAATTCCCAATGACATCACCCGCAAGACCCCGGCCTGCTTCGAGCCGGCCATCGACTACGTGGTGGTCAAGATCCCGCGCTGGGACATGGAGAAATTCCCAGGCAACGACTCCCGGCTCAACTCCCAGATGAAGTCCGTGGGCGAGGCCATGGGCATCGGCCGAACCTTCAAGGAAGCCCTCAACAAAACCCTGCGCTCTTTGGAAAACGGCTGGATCGGCTTTTATCTCAGCGGCAACAGTGATCTTCAAGAGATGAGCCCGGAGGCGCTGCTGGACGACTTGCGCTTCGGAACCCCGGACCGGATTCTGAAGCTGCGGCGAGCCCTGGAGCTGAAGATCGATCTGGCGCGCATCGTGACCATCACCAGCATGGACATCTGGTTTTTGGTGAACCTTAAGCAACTGGTTGAGTTCGAGGAACAGCTGAAAACTGAGTTTCAAAACCAGGCACAGCTTTCGCCGGAAACCCTGCGCCAGGCCAAACGGCTGGGATTTTCCGACCGTCATTTGGCCGATCTCGTGGGTCAAGCGGAAGCCGAATTCCGCCTGCTGCGGCAGGAAGCCGGGATCCACCCCTCCTATAAAATCGTGGACACCTGCGCCGCCGAATTCGACTCTTTTACCCCCTATTTCTACTCCACCTACGACCAGGAGAGCGAATCCGTGCCTTCGGACCACAGGAAGGTGGTAATCCTGGGGGGCGGCCCCAACCGTATCGGGCAGGGCATCGAATTCGATTACTGCTGCGTCCACGGGATTTTAGCCCTCAAATCCCTGGGGCTGGAGGCCATCATGATCAACTGCAACCCCGAGACGGTGAGCACCGATTATGATGTGGCCGACAAGCTCTATTTCGAGCCCCTGACCTACGAAGATGTGCTCAATGTGATCGAACTGGAAAAGCCCGAGGGGGTGATTGTGCAGTTCGGGGGGCAGACTCCTCTGAAGCTGGCCTTGCCCTTGGAGCGCGCCGGGGTGCCCATCTGGGGTACCTCGCCGGACTCCATCGATCTGGCCGAGGATCGGGACCGCTTCGGGGCGCTGCTCGATTCCATGGAGATTCCCCATCCTCAGTACGGCACCGCCACGTCCATTGACCAGGCCCTGGAGGTGGGCCAGCGCATCGGCTTTCCCCTAGTGGTGCGCCCCTCCTATGTGTTGGGCGGACGGGCCATGGAGATTGTCTACGATTTGACCACCCTGAAACACTACATGTACAACGCGGTGGATGCTTCCGAAGCCCATCCGGTGCTGCTGGACCGCTTTCTGGAGGATGCTTACGAGTTTGATGTGGACGCCCTTTGCGACGGCGAGCACACGGAGATTTGCGGGATCATGCAGCACATCGAAGAGGCCGGGGTGCACTCCGGGGACAGCATGGCCGTGCTGCCGCCCTATCTGTTGAGCCGTGAACAGCACGAGGATATCAAAGAGACCACCCATCGCCTGGCCACGGCCCTTGGGGTCAAGGGACTGATCAATATCCAGTTTGCCATTTTGTTCGATACGCTCTACGTCATCGAAGTCAATCCCCGGGCCAGCCGCACGGTGCCCTTTGTGAGCAAGGCCACGGGAACACCTATCGCAAAACTGGCCGTGGAGCTGATGGCCGGCAAATCCCTGGCGCAGATCGGATACCGTTTCGATTTCCAGCTGCCCTATGTGGCGGTCAAGGAGTCGGTCTTTCCCTTTGACCGTTTTGACCAGGCCGACATCTACCTGCGGCCGGAGATGCGCTCCACCGGCGAGGTGATGGGCATCGCGTCCACCTTCGGCAGTGCGGTGATGAAGGCCTTTGAGGCTACGGGAATCGTCGTGCCTCCCGAAGGGACGGTCTTTCTGAGTGTCAATGACAACGACAAAGCGCGGATCCTGCCCATTGCCGAGAGCCTGCACATGCTGGGCTACCGGCTGGTGGCCACCGAGGGTACCGCGGGACGCCTGGCGGACCGCGGCCTGCCGGTGAACCTGGTGCGCAAATTCAGCCAGGGCCGGCCCAATATTGTCGATGACATCAAAAACGGCAAAATCGATCTGATCATCAACACGCCTCTGGGGCAGCGCGCCCGCCGGGACGAATACGCCATCGGGCTCAACGCCATCAAGTACCGGGTGCCCTTTATCACCACCTTGTCCGCGGCCGAAGCTCTGGTTCGCGGCTTGCGCACCCGCAAGAACAAGGCCGTCGACTATCAATGCTTGCAGGAGTTCTACCGCGGATAGAACACGGGATTTGTTTCCACTGAAATGACGCCATGGATCGAAGTGAAGCCTACATCGCGATGTGCCGCCCAGCCGCGGAGCTGCAGGATTTATGGCGCTGTCGGCACGGGGACTACTATGCCAATCCAGCAGGTGAGATCGCCTGCTGGATCGCCGATCTCGACGGCGATGCGCGGGTCAAGGAAGGGGTCTGCATTCGCAGCCGCGGCGGCGTGATTCAGTTGGACCGCTTTACCTGGCTGCCCCGCCTGGACCAGCTCATCGAATTGGCCCAGATCCCGGGGGTCAGCTACGACACTGTCACCCAGTATTTCTTTAACTGGACCAAGCGCACCTACCGCATGGATCAGGAGCAGCTCAGCGGACCGGCGGAGCTGTTTCACTCCCTGGAGCAGCTCTGGCTGGGGTTTTTGATGGCGCGGCGCTTCGGCCGCAATTGGAACCAGCGGGAATGGGTTTGAGAGTCTATTCGCTGACAGGTTTGCTAAGGGCTCGCTCAAAAATAACATCACATTTTCAGCGCCCATGCATCCCACTCAGCGGCGTTGTGAAAACACACAATATGCCTGATATTCTTTAGTTTTCACGCCTTGCTGAGCGGGCGCCTGAACTCTGCAAATCTGCGAAGTTATTTATTCGCAAACCCTAAGTTCGCCAGATTGCCGGGGGGTGCTCGCTTTTCCAGTGCCGGGGATGCATCCGGCTATAGACCATGGCCAGCATGCCCCGGAGCAGAAGATGTGCGGAAATGTCCCACTGGACGGTCGTGAATTCCGCGTGCAGGTGTTGATAATGGGTGCGGCGTTTCTGATCCGTCTCTTGGGCTGACGGGGATGGGGATTGGGGCTTATCAATTTCCGCTTTCAAGGCCTCATCGATCGTTTCCTGGACTTCACGAGGCAGGGGCAAGGTCACCAGGTTCAGGGATTCCCGGTGAGTTTTGATTTGGGTTTGGAACTCGTTGATCACGCTGTGCCAGAATATGGTGCTGGCCCGCCGAAAGGCCGTTCCGGCATCTTTGCCGGTGGATGGGGCGCGGTTGCGGATTTTCAGGATTTGGGGAAGAATCCGGCCGGTGCGCCAGAAGAGAACCTCGCCCACAATGATTTTAAAGATCACCCCGATGGCGGCGTACCAATCTTGAAGTTGCAGTATCCGCGGCAGATCAGTAAATAGGCTTCCCAGAATCGTGTTTTCAAACAGATTCGCCGGTGTAGCGTAGGCCGGGGAGCCGGACAAAAGGGGCTGCCGAAGCGCGATGCCCTTTTGGGGGGATAGGCAAACCGCGGTTTCCAAATCGATCAAACCCAGGGCATTCACCGCCGGTGTCGTGTAGACGCCCTCGGGTAGAGAGCTGATTTTGAGGGTAAAAATGTTGTCGGGCTTGAGATCCCGGATGGCCACCTGTTTGAGCTGCAGGCGATGCAGCAGGATCAACACCTGATGGCTCAATGAGGCCATGAAGGTCCGGCAGCGCTGATATTTGTTCTCCGCGATGCGCCGTTTCAGGTGCCGGGTGTAGGCGGCCAGGGTTTCGGCGGCGGCGGCCTGCAGGGGTTCCCAGATCTGCTCGACCCCTTCCATGAGCTCCGGCTGGGACGGTGCGGCCTCCGTGGTCGGGGGGGCTCCCAGGATGAGCCGGATAAAGGTGGATTGGCGCCAGTGGGCATCCAGGGGATGCGCTAATTTCAAGCTCTTTACCAGGGGGTACAGCGCTTTTTCAAATTTTCGAAAGAGCCGGTCCACCTCGAAAATCGCGGCAGCGGTTTCGGGATCGTAGAGCGAATCCATGGCACCATGGTGCCAAAGGGCGCCCAGGCTATCTTTGATCTCACCGGGCAGCTCCCGGTCGGCATCGTGCATATCGGCGATGATTTCATTGAGAAAACGATAATCGGCCAGGGCGGAAAAGAAGGCAAAAGAGGGCCCCACCCTGAGAAAACGCTGCAGTTCGACATCGCGTTGCAGGCGATGGCTGAGCAGCGCCTCCCGGCGCCCGGTGTTCAACACGCTATCCAAGTTGATCCCCGGCAGCTTGTCCACAATTACCCCCAGGGAAGGCACGATGCAGGTTATATCCGGCGCAAGATTTTGGGCGGTCTGTTTTTCGATGGCGATGAAATTGAGATAGGCATTGAAATCGGTAATCGGTGTGGGCGGGATTTTCACCACCAGGCGGTCATCGTAGATCACCCGAAAGCATTGGCTCTTGCTGTGAATCCCCTCGCCCAGGCGGGCGATGCTCATGCGCCGGGTATAGGCGCCGGCCGCGGTTTTTAACTGAAGCTCATAAATGACGCTACCCGTTTCCTTGGCCGGAGACCCGGGGATCAAACAGGAGGTGGCCTGGTCTGCGTCGGCGCCCATTTGGGTGCGAAAAAGGCGCAAAAAGGAGAACACAATTCGCTCGGTGAGTTGCTCAAGGCCAGGTTGTGGCGTCGGGCTGGCGGACAAATTCAACACTCCCGGACAATTCAAGGCATCCCGGCCAAGCGCCTGGGATACCAAAGATCCTTTTGGTGGTAAAATAAAAGAAACCGATACCCAGCGGACTACCTATCCTGTACCTGGAACGGGGTCAATAGGCGGACCGTGGTGCCGGCGCGGCGCTACCCCCCCCTCCCATAGGGTTCGCCTTCCGCACCCTTGACAAGGCCTGACCGGCCCCCGTAACATTTTAAAACGATTGTGGTCCCTAAAGTCTAAGCGCGGGGCGTTTATGGTGTAGAATGGCCCTGCTGAATGACCGACTTGATCTTGATTTGCGGACAAAGGAGATCCCCATGCCCCTGGATGAAACCGATTGTTTCAAAGGTCATTTCCTGTTGGCCATGCCCGGTCTCAAGGATCCCAACTTTAACCAAACCGTCACCTGCCTCTGTGAGCACACCTCCCAGGGCGCCTTTGGCCTGGTTGTCAACCGACACTTTCCCTCCCTGCTGCTGAGCAATGTGTTCGAGGAACTCAAAATCGAATTTCAGCCTGAAGTGGGTCAGGGTCCCGTGTATATAGGCGGCCCGGTGCGCATGGATGAAATATTCGTGCTTCATGGGCCGCCTCTGACCTGGAAGGGGACGCTTGGGATTACCCCGCAGCTGGCCATCACCAATACCAAAGATATCCTCAAGGCCATCGCCCAGGGAGAGGGCCCCTCCGATTTCCTCTTAACCCTGGGGTGTGCCGGTTGGGGTCCGGGGCAGCTGGAATCGGAAGTTCTGGACAATGCCTGGCTCAATCAGCCGGCGGATCCCGCCATTATTTTCCGCACACCCATTGATGCGCGCTGGGAGCGCGCCATAAAGAATTTGGGGATCGATCCCCATGCCCTTTCCCAAACCGCGGGCCACGCCTGATCAAAACCGAGCACTCTCTGCTCCTATCCTTCGGAAATCGGAGATTTGTCGCTAGCTATTTGGCAGCCCCCAGCGTAGGGGCGAACCTTGTGTTCGCCTTTCACGATCCCTGTGCGCCCCTGTCCATGATCACGATGCCGCGGAGCTAGCTATCAACGTCTGTGGATACCTGCATAATTTTGGGTGCTCAAGCAGCGCCAACGGGATGCACTGGGGGGACGCATGGGTCCGGGGAAAAAATTGAAGCGGCGGTTGCGGGTCGCGGGCCTGGATCGGCGCCGGGTCTGGGAGGCTATTCGGCGTGGGGCTGGGACTCTTTATTTTGGGGCTTGGTGTTTTGGGACTCGCTACTTTTGGGCTTAGGTTTTTTTTTCTTCATACAAATCTTGTCCTTACGGACGAAGGCACAGAGTTTCGGATTGTAATACTCTTTGCAGTTCAAAGGGTTGTATAGCGGGCATTCAGGATGTTTATCGGACATAAAACAGGCCCTTGAGTTAATGGATCCCGGCAATGGGGTTGCCCAATTAAGGTTGGTCTAAAATGGCGAAATTTGTATCTCAATCACAGTCAAAGTAGGGGCTGTATACCACAAAAAAGCGGCAATTACAACGAGTTAGCCCTTAGGGTGGCCCTTAGCAGGGGTGCCATCAGGAATTTGTCCGGGTTTAAGTTCGTTTTGACAATCATTTTAATAGATTGTAATTGTGCGGCCGGATTGTGGCCCGCAGTTTGATTCCCGATCATAAATATAGATTGCAAATTGGATTCGGCATTGGGCGCTGAGTGGGCACCCCACCAACGCCCATTGTAGCTGGCCTGAACCCCGGACGCGTTGAGAGGAACTCGCACCCGCCAAACGAAAACATGCCTTATGGAAAATAATCCCCAGACAACAGATCAGGCCCCGGCCTTCGGCGACAGACTGGCTCAATTTAATGGACGAACCGTGGCGCTGCTCGGTAAGGGACGCCAGATTCCCGGCTTGAGCAGCAACCGTTTTGAAGATTGGATGCAAACCTGTCGGCATATCGAGACCCAAATCAGCGAGGATTTGATCCGTGTGGCCGTTGTGGGTTCCATTAAATCGGGAAAAAGCACCTTTGCCAACGCACTTTTAGGCGGGGATTATCTCAAGCGCGGAGCAGGAGTGGTCACTTCCATGGTCACTCGGGTGCATCACGGAGAACCACCGGCGGCCAAACTTTACTTGAAATCCTGGGATGAAATTAACGCCGATATTGCCCAGGCCATGGTTTTGATGCCCCATGTGGAATTGCCGGCCGAAGAGCGTTTCGACCTTCGCAAACAGGAGCACCGCGATTATCTCAAAGGTGCCCTCGAAAAGCTGGGTTCCCGGATGTGGACCGCGGAAGGGACCGTGGATATCAATGGCATGCTGCTGCGGTCCTACCTTGCCGGCTATGATGAGGTGGCCGAACTGGTGGCGGCCGAATCGACAACTCTGGCGTTCGGGCCCCATGAGATCGCCCGCCACCGGGAATTCAGCGGTCACGACCGCTGCGCGGTCTATTTGCAGGATATCCTACTGCACCTCAACACCCCGGGACTGTTGCCCCATGTGGAACTGGCCGACTGCCAGGGCAGTGATTCGCCCAACCCGCTCCATCTGGCCATGATTCAGGAGTACCTGCGCCTGGCCAACCTGATTATCTATGTGATCAGCAGCCGTACCGGTCTGCGCCGGGCGGACATCCGTTTTTTGTCCATGATCAAAAAAATGGGCCTTTTGTCCAATTTGATATTCATCATCAATTGCGACTTCAGTGAACACGAATCCTTTGACGAGCTGCAAAAGTTGATTTCCAGAACCCGCCGGGAACTGACGCTGCTGGAGATCCAGCCGGAAATATACGCGCCCTCCGCGCTCTTTAAGCTGTTTCAGACCCTTGGGGCAGGCCTCAGCCAGAAAGATGGTCAGCGCATGGTCCAGTGGCGGCAAGAGGCACAATTTGTCGAGTTTGCCGAGGGGCAATGGGACAGCTTTGAAAGGGAATTCAAGCTAAAGGTGACTCGGGAGCGTTATGCGCTGTTTACCCAGAGCCACCTCACGCGATTAAAGGGGATCTTGAACGGTCTCACCCACTGGACGGAAATGAACCGGGATCTGCTCTCCCGGGACATGCAATCCGTGCGTGGAATTGGTGATATGGTTCGCCAGCACCGCGCAAAGATTGATAAACTGCAGAACATGCTGCAGAGCACTTTGGATGGTGAGGTGGAGCGGGTCAAAAAAGAGCTTCGCCAAGCGGTGGACCGCTTTTTCGATGATCGCAACGGCCAAGTTTTAGGAGCACTGCTGGCCTATGTGCGTCAGTACCCGCCCGCTTATGAGACCTATCAAGAACAGTTGGCCGAAAGCGGACTTTCCGCCACCTTGTATACCCTGTTCCAGGATTTTCGCCGCTCGGTGGACACTTATATGACCGAAACGGTCAACCCGGAAATCCTCCGTTTTATCCAGGGGCAGGAATCCGGCATCCAGGGACAGTTTAAGCAGGTTGCCGATCCCTACCAGCTACTGGCGGCCGATGCCCTACTCGCCTACAATTCGGCGATCCAGGACCTCGGGCTGCCCCCGCTTCAGGCTGAACTGGATAAGCAACTATTTTCCGTCAAACAGTTGGAGCGTATTAAGCGGCTGTCCAAATTGGCGCCGCCGCCAGCCCAAAACACCATGCACTATTCCGCAAAAATCAGGTCCGATGCGATCCTGCGTTTGGGCTTTTACACTGCGCTGCAGTTTTTTAAACGACTGCTGAAAAAAGAGGTTTCCCAGGGCGGCGACCGGATGCAGGCTCTAAAGGATGGGGTGAGGGGGATCAAGCGCGAGACCGAAAGATCGTTGCGGGGTCATTTCAAGGATTATCGGGAAAATCTCAAGTTTCAGTACTTGAACAAATTGGCGGAGCGCGTCTCGGCCTATCTCGCGGATAACCTCAAAGAGCGCTTAAAACTTTACGACACCGATCTCTCGGGCGTGGAAGGGTTGCTCCAAGGACGGGATGAGGATCGCCAAGGGGTGATCCATCAATTGGAAGCGCTGCACACGGAAGCACGGCAACTCAAAACCTCCGTTACCCAAGCGGAAGAGGAAATCGCGACACTGGCCGCCTCTAGGACTCCCCCTGTCCCGGAGGACCGCGCCAGCTGATGGGGTCATAGGGATAGGATCAGGATCGATGACGGATCGCGAAATCCTGCCGGCATCTTTGGACATATCTCAATTCATCATTGACGCCCCAGAGGGATTACGGTAGAGAGACAAAATTTAGCAAAATCCTTGTGAATCGTTGAATGGCAACGGTTTAGAGTGACTGATCGGCAATGCCCATCGGCCGGGAAAGTGGCCACCATTCGGTTGGCTGCGTCGATAGGCGGGACATTTAACAAGTTTGGAGGAAAAACATGAGTGAACAATACGCAAAACTCTCGGAATCCCTGATTGCCGGTCAGGTGGATGACGTGGTCAAGCTGACCCGGGAAGCCGTGGACAATGGCTGCGGCGCCGAGGATATTTTGCAGAACGGGTTGCTGGCCGGCATGGATGTGGTGGGCCAGCGGTTCAAGGCCAATGACATGTTTATCCCTGAGGTTTTGCGCTGTGCCAAGTGCATGCACGGCGCCATGGCAATCCTGCGGCCGCTGTTGGCGGAAAGCGGTGCCAAAGCTTTAGGGACCGTGGTCATCGGTACCGTCAAGGGCGATCTCCATGACATCGGTAAAAACCTGGTGAGCATGATGTTCAACGGCGCCGGATTCGAGGTCAAGGATATCGGTGTGGACAAGGATCCCCAGGCCTTTGTTACCGCCATTAAGGAGAGCGGCGCCAACATTGTCGGCTTGTCGGCGTTGTTGACCACCACCATGCCCCAGATGACCGAGACGGTCCGGGCTATTGAGGAGGCCGGCATTCGCGATCAAGTCAAGATCATGGTGGGCGGCGCGCCGGTGACCAAGGCCTTTGCCCAGGAGATCGGCGCCGATGCCTATGCCTCCAATGCCGCCTCGGCGGTGGATAAAGCCAAGGAACTCATGGCGGCCTAAAGCAGCCCATCGCATTGCGGATGGCGCTATCCGAGTTTAACTCCGCGATGACTTTTGGACCCCGGGGGATGAGGTTGGTTCTTCCATTCTTCGGGGTTTATTTTAGGCTGCTTCCTTAGCGAGGCCCTGCGGTTGACCCCACTGGACCCCACGGCGCCTAAGCAGGGAAATTCAAGCCCCCTCAGACGCGCCGGATTTGGCCTGTTTCAGCCCTCTCCCACCCATGACGCCATAACCCCCACCGGCAATCAGAATCACCACCCCGAGGGCTATGTAGAGCAGTTCCCGATATTCCCTAATGTGAGGGACGCTGACCAACTCAAACCCGTACCAAGCCAGAAGCAGGCCGACAACAGCCAGCACCGCGGTTATGGTGTAGCGTTTAACTGCGCGGGGAAGGGATTTCGGTTTTAAATTCATGAGAGTTGCGTCTCCTTGGTCAGGGGATTTAACAGTGTGCCCGTTCATTGGGTGATGTTGCAGCGTGTGTACTAAACTCCATCCGGCGAATCAATGCCGGAAACTGATCGGCAAATAGATTCAACTGGCCTTGAGGTTGGCCCTCGGGGTGCTACCCGGGGATATTCCGCTGATCTCCCAGCGTTGTCGAATACCCGCGCAGACCATGGCCGCAGCTTCATCCAAGCTCACCACGGCGGTGTTGATTATGACATCGTAATTGAGGGGGGCGGCGATATCGGCGTTGAAATATTTGCGCACAAAGGATTTACGGTTGGAATCGGTATGGGTGATCCGTCGTTCGGCATCGTGGCGTGAGACGCCGAACTGCTGGGCCACGTTGGCCGCCCGGGTGCTGAAAGGCGCAACCACCCGCACGCGCAGCGCCCTTTCCGGCGGCAGCACGAAATTCGCACCGCGCCCGATGACAACGGCATGCCCGTGTTTACCGATGGTGCCGATCACTTTCAATAAATGGCGCAGATATTGATCCGGCCAGAGATGGCGCTGATGGACCAGGGCGGCAATGTACTCCTCCATGACATTGAGCCCTTTTTCGTCCAGGCTTTCCACCAGCCGTGAACTCATCTCCGCGTTTTGGGCCATTTGATGAAGCACCTCTTGTTCAAAAAGCGTCATATCCAGAGTTTCGGCGATTTTTTTGGCCACGAGCTGACCTCCGCTACCCGGCTCCCTTGATAGGGTCACCACCGGCGGCGGGGTTTGGGGCACCTCAAATTCCCTTTGCAACAGCTGCCATTGCCGAACTTGTTCTTCAACGATCTTCTCGACAGTGCGTTTTTTGGATTGCATGGCGTCCCCCTTTGGCAATGGGTTTAGGTTGCCGTGGACAGTGTCCAGGGATGCGGTCACCTTGTCGAATAATATCCACGACATAGCCTGAAGATGAGGTGCCGCAATGGATTCTATTGGGCGTCGGAAACTTGAGACTGAGCCAATCGCCGCGCAGTGTGGGCGCTACAGCGAAACTGCAAAACAGAGAGAGGTGAACCGGGTGGGGGGTGCTCAACGGTGCGCGAACCGGAATTTAGAGCCTTCTGGATAGTTAACTTAGAGCGTGATGCGCGCGCTTTGCTATTATCCATAATTTAGCGCCAAATGCGTTGAGTGTCAATTTATAGAGATGGGCCGGGTTGCCCCGGGGAACGGCATAACCCGAGGCAAAGGCACCCGTTTTGACAGCACTGGGAAAACCGCTTAAAAGAAAGTCCCCAGAAAATCAGGAGTGACGCGCCATGAAGATTATCGATACCGTGCTGTTGGCCCGCGCAAAATGGCTTAATCTGTTTGAGGTCAGCTATCAAGACCACCGCGGCCGGCAGCGCAAATGGCGATTGGCCAGCCGGAACCGGCAACCAAAATGTGTGACCCAGGATTGGGCGCTCCCGGATGCGGTCATTATTATTCCGTTTCATATTGAGCGCCGCGGTTTGGTGATTACCCGAGAGTACCGGGTTCCCTTGGCGGATATTGAATATGGATTTCCCGCAGGTCTGGTGGATCCGGGGGAGTCTTTGGAGGCGGCGGCCCAACGGGAGCTGATGGAGGAGACCGGGTTGGAAATGACCGCGGTGGTGGAAGTAGGCCCTCCGCTTTTCTCCTCAGCGGGGATGACCGATGAGTCGGTGGCGCCGGTCTATGTGACCTGCCGGGGAATTCCGTCCCAAGAGGGCAACGACTCCGGAGAACAGATCGAAGTTGATTTTCTGACCCCTGACCAAGCCCTGGGACTTTGCCGGGATCGCGAAAAGAAATTTGACGCCAAGGCGTGGCTGATCATCAAACATTTTGGCGAAACCGGCCACTTTGCCCGGCAACCGCTGGAACGAATAGGAATGATATAAAATGGACCATCAATCTCAATGCCGACCGTTCTATCGATTGCTGAACGACGCACAAATCGAGCGTCTTCATCAGGCCACCCTTGAGCTTTTAGATCGGGTGGGCGTCAAGGTCCTGTTGCCCGAAGCCGTCAGCCTGCTGGTAGACGCCGGGTGCCGGGTGGAAGCCGAGAACCGGGTGCGCATCCCAGCCCATCTGGTGGCCCAGGCCATTGAACGCGCCCCGGCCCGGATCACCATTTACAATCGCTTAGGCGCAGCGGCCATGGAACTGACCGGACGCAACATTCATTTTGGCCTGGGTACCGATCTGGTCCAGACCTATGACCTGACCAGCGGTCAATTGCGGGACTCCTGCTTGCAGGACGTCGCCAACGCGGCCTGCATTGCCGATGCCCTGCCGGAGATCGACTTTATCGGATCTTATGCCCTGCCCAGGGATGTGCCGCCCAACTTGATGTACCTCAAGACCTTCCACGCCCAACTGGAAAACTCGGTCAAACCCATCTTCTACACCGCCGCCGGAGTTGAAGATATCGCCTTGATCAATGAGATGGCGGCGTCGGTGATGGGCGGAGCCGAAGCCCTCCGCAAGCGTCCCATCCACATTCACTATGCCGAACCCATGTCCCCCCTGACCCATACGGCCGGTGCCCTTCAAAAACTGCTATTTTGCGCGGAACATGGGGTTCCGGTCTGCTATACACCGGGCATGATGTCCGGGGCCAGTGCGCCGGTGACCCTGGCTGGAGCCGTCACCCTGGGCAATGCCGAGGCCTTGAGCGGCCTGGTGATCCATCAATTGCGAGCGCCAGGAGCGCCCATCATTTCCGGGTTCGGCATGTCCACCCTGGATATGCGCAGTTCGGCCTGTATCTACGGATGTCCGGAATACCGGCTGGCGCTGTCGGCATGTGCCGATTTGTATCATCACTACCAGTTGCCCATGTGGGGCACGGCCGGGGTCAGCGATTCCGTGGGGTTGGATCAGCAGGCGGGCATGGAGTGGACCGCCTCCATCATGACCGACGCCCTAAACGGTGCCAACCTGATCCACGATGTGGGCTATCTGGGCCAGGGGCTCATCGGCCATCCCGGGGCCTTGGTGATGTGCGCCGAGATTATCAGCTATGTGAAACGCTTCATCCAGGGTTTTGGCCTGGATGATGATCGCCTCGCCCTGGATTTGATTGAGGCGGTGGGCCCGGGCGGAGAATTTATTTCCACGGATCACACCATGACCCATTTCAAATCGGAGCATTGGCAGCCGCGGTTGATCAACCGTGACGATCCCGAAACCTGGCAGGCTAAAGGCGGTCATGATTGGGGCGAAAAGGCCGTCGCCAGGGCGCGGGAGATTCTATCCGACCACACGCCGGAACCTTTGGGCCAAGGGGTGGCTGAACAGCTTAAGGGGATTTTGAAGAAAGGGGCGACGGTGCTGCAGGGCAAGCAGATTAGGGCCTGAAGCGGGATCAATTCTGGGAATCGCCCTTTAGCTTCTTGAGTTTATCCAAAGCCCAGTGCAGGGAGGGGTCAATGGTCAGCGCCTGGGTATAGTATTCCAAGGCGGCTTCAACCTGCCCCATTTTCTCATAATTTACGGCAATGTTGGCGTAATCGATGGCCGATCCAGGGTCCAGGTCAAGCACCTTTTGGAACCGCTCCACCGCTTTAGCGTGATCGCCGGATTTGAAATAGCAAAACCCCTGGAGGTTGTAAATGTCGGTGCGCCCGGCGTCCAAGGCTTCCCCGCGGGCCAACACATCCAAGGCTTCGTCATAACGCGCCAGGTCTTTCAGGCACACCCCCATGTAGGAATAGATGCTGGCCAGATCCTCTTCGGCCGGCGCCAGCTCCAACGCCTTCTCGAAGTAGGGCAGGGCGCGTTGGGGATCGTCCAGGGCAATCCGGCAGGTTCCCTGGTAAAAGGGGACATAATAGGCGCCGGGAATCAGCGCTTCGATCTGGCCTAGCTTGGCCAGCGCCTGGTGGGGGGGTTGGTTTTCAGCCACCAGCTTGGCACTGAACATCCCCACGCTGGTGTTCAGTGCGCGCTCCCTGAAATGGGTACCGGGAATGAGGGTATAGAACGCGGGAACACCCAGTTGGGGATGGCCAATGTTAATGGTGAACACCTCGTAGCCGCGCACGTTCAGCGCCTCCAGCAGGTTTTCAACTTCCACCCGGATATTGGCATGGGAAAGATCGGGCAGGCTATCCAGGGGAGCTTGCCGGCCGGAATCGGTGATATAGGCCGCTTCATTTAGAGAGAGAAGTTTGGGCAGTCCGCTTGCCAGGTAGTTGGCCTTGGTATTGAAATCGCCGGCCAGCTGGGCCACCTCGGTCAAGGCGCGGCTGAGGGATTTTTCAGGGCTGGGGGTGGTACCGGCGGTCCAGACGATTTCGCTTTTTTGAGGATATGTGGCCGGGTCGTAGGCCATGACCCCCACCGTGGGGATCCCGGTATCCAGGGAGAAATCGGAAATAAACAAGTTGATCCCGGCACGCGCATATTTCTCAAGCATCTCCCGCACCTTGCCATCGGTTGAGCTGCGGGACTCAATCAAAGGCGTTTCGATCTGGTTGCGGCTGACCAAGGAGCAGACATGGCGTTCCACCACCTCGCAAATGCCCTGACTAAGGGCTTCTTCCACGCAATTTCCCGCTGAAGGACCATTGAATTCATTGATCGTATAAAACCAGTCAAAAGGGATCCACAGCGAGTCTTGGCGGCTGAGGTTGTAACCTTGGGTCCAGCGCATGGGCAACGTCTCGAATACCGCTTGGGCGGCATCCAAGTTTCCGGATTCATCATGCACCGAGCGAGCCACCATTTCAAAGGGCAGGGCCTGAGACCCCAGCGCCTTTGCGGTGGTCACCTTGAAATTGTCTGCATTTTTACAGAAACTGAAGAAGCTGAAGCGCTCCGCCAGTTCCATGACCGCACTGGCCTTGGCTTGCGCCGGAGTCGCGCCTTTGCCCATCTGCTTGCGGGTGCCAATAACATTGAGGGCATCCCGCCCGCAGGTGCTGAAAAAAACCGGGATATCCAGTCGTCCGCTATCAATGCGCTTGACTCCCTGGAGGATATCCAGGTCGATCCGGGCCAATTTTGACTTAAAATTGGCCACAGTCTCTTCCGGGGTGAGAATCTTGTCCTGATCATCGGTATACTGTTTGAACGCATCCTTTAGAATGAGTGTGCCGGCCATAGTTGCTCCCGCCTAACAGGTGTTGAAAATAGTGACTAAAACAAAGAGCACCCGCACCGGCCCTGTTGAGATCTCTAGACCTTGCGGGTGCCCTTAAATTCAAATGGCAAGGGCAGGGCGATCACGCCCACGCTCCGCAATCTTTAACATTGATCCGGAGAAACATAAATTAGTTTTTAAATTGACCCCTTTTCACGAATCTGTTAATTGACCAGGCACATTTCGTGGGGATGTAGCTCAGATGGGAGAGCGCAGCGTTCGCAACGCTGAGGTCAGGGGTTCGATCCCCCTCATCTCCACCACCGGTTACCAAGAGCCGCAGCTTTCACCTGCGGCTTTCTTTATCCCCATGGGAAAATCAGCTCGGCGCTTTCTTGTCCCGGCAGCGGATCTATCATCTGTTCCAATTGGGCCGGGAAACCCGGCACCCCGGCTTGACTTATAGGCACCAGGCGGGTTTAATGCCAGATGGACTCCGCGCCGCTGTCAGTGCTTTGGCGCCGATTGCCTTCTTTATGGATACGTTGCCCAAGGACCCATTGCCCTATGACTCGTAAAAGCAAGGTTCAGCGTAACACCACCGAGACCCGAATTGACCTGCAATTGACGATCGATGGCAAAGGCCACTGCGCTATCGATACCGGCATCGGCTTTTTTGATCATATGCTGACGCTCTTTTCGCGCTACAGTTTTTTTGATTTGGAGCTGAGCGCCAAGGGCGATTTGGAGGTGGATTGGCACCACACCGTGGAGGATGTGGGGCTGGTACTGGGGGATGCCATCTCCCAAGCCTTGGGTTCCCGGGAGGGAATCCAGCGTTACGGCCATGGGGTGACCCCCATGGACGAATCACTCTCCATGGTGACCGTGGATCTGTCCAACCGCCCATTTTTAGTGTATCAGGTTCCCGCCGATATCATGCCCCAGGGCCCTTTTGATGTGCTGCTGGCCAAAGAATTTTTCCGTGCGCTGGCCACCCGGGCCGGAATGAACCTGCATATCACGGTGCCCTACGGAGAAAATCAGCACCACATCATCGAATCGATATTTAAAGGGCTGGGCCGGGCTTTGGATCAGGCCACCCGGCATGATCCCCGAATTCAAGGGGTTCATTCCACTAAAGGTCAAATCTAATTAGGATAGCCACGCTATGAAGAGTCTATCTGGGGTTTTCCGGCATGCCGGTTACTGGCTTTTTGCCGGGATGGTGCTTTGCCTTGCGGCCTGTCAGTCTTACGTGGAAGTGCCTCAGCCGGCACCGGAGAAATTATCGGTCAACACGATTCTGGTGCTGCCCTTCCAGGATCTATCTGCGGTTTATGGTGCCGGTCAAAGCGCCCGCTGCCCCATCTGCGGTCACGCATTCATCACGGGTGAAGTGGTCGCCGGCGCCAGTGAGGGATTGACCGATAAACTCATGTCTCTATTGGATGCCCGGGAGGATCTGACCGCCATTCCCCCCGGTCAGGCCCAAGGGATCCTGGCCGGCTATCTGGAGCACAATCTGGGGGTAGGCACGGAGCGGGAGATCCTCATGGAGGCCGGAGCCAGGTTGGGCGCCGATGCCGTTTTGGTAGGCCATATTTACCGATTTGAGCCTCGCCGGGGTGGCCCCTACAGCGTACGCCAGCCCGCAGCCGTGACCTTTGGGCTCAATTTGGTTCGGGTGCCGGATGGCAAGCTTTTGTGGAGCGGAGCTTATAACGAGGTTCAGCAATCGCTCACTGAAAATTTGTATCTCATCGGAACCTTTTTCAAGCGCGGCGGAAAATGGCTGACTGTCGACGAACTGGCCTTAGAGGGACTCACCCAGGTGCTTGATACACTCCCCTAAACATTCCGCAAAAAATATAATCCTTTTATGCAGGATGGGCTGCTGAATACCCTAAAATCCGGAAATAACGCATTATTTTGCGTTACAATCCTTGACACTTTTTCCCCCTATCAATATATTCAGTCACTTTAGGTCACTTCTGGCGGGCTTGGGATCAACCGTGTCGTACCTGCCGGAACTCGGCACGGCTTTAAGAAAATCTGTTTTGAACCACCCCTTCCTGATCAAGCACCTGAGACTCGCCATGGATGGAGGTTGCGCTCGTTGACGGCTGCTGTCCCCAACTCCGATTTTTCAGCAATTCAAAATGCCGCAAATATCATTGAAATCGTTTCCGAAACGATTGAGCTGAAACGCGTGGGGCAAAACTTCGTGGGCCTGTGCCCCTTTCATTCGGAAAAGACTCCGTCGTTTTCGGTAAATCAGGAAAAGGGGCTGTTTTACTGTTTTGGCTGCGGGGAGGGTGGCAATGTTTTCACCTTCCTGATGCAGCGGGACGGCATCAGCTTTATTGAAGCTGCGCGCTACCTGAGCCGAAAATACAATGTTCCACTGCCGGAAAGAAACTTGAACCCCCAACAGCAGCGGCGTCTTGAAGAACGAGAGCGGCAACTGAGCTTTCACCGCACGGCGGCGGCCTATTTTCAGAAGAACCTAAACCATCCGCAGCTGGGCCGCCCGGCGCGGGCCTATCTGAAAAAACGCGCAATTTCAAAAGATACTTGCCAAACGTATAAACTGGGCTTTGCCCCGGAGGGTTGGGATCGCTTGAGCGGCCGGCTTCAGGCCCAGAAGAAATCCCTGGAACCGGCCATCGCCGCAGGATTGATCATGGCCAGGCGCGAAGGGCCGGGCCACTATGACCGCTTTCGCAATCGCATCATGTTTCCCATCATCGATGTGGGCGGTCAGGTCATTGGGTTCGGCGGCCGGGCCATGGACGACGCCAAGCCCAAATACCTCAACTCCCCCGAAACCCTGCTCTTTAACAAACGCAGGCTGCTCTACGGGATGCCTCAGGCGCGCACGGCGGCCCGCCAAAGCGGCGAGGTCTACTTGGTGGAGGGCTATTTCGATGCCCTGTCGTTATATCAGCACGGGATACACAATGCGCTGGCCACCATGGGGACCGCCCTTTCCAACGATCATGTGAAGCTGCTCAAAGGCTTTGCCGGACGGGTGGTACTGCTCTTCGATTCCGATGAGGCCGGGATCCGGGCCGCCCAGCGCAGCGCAGCCCTTTTTCTCGATGCCCAGGTCGAAGCGCGGGTGCTGGTCCTACCGCCGGGTCATGACCCGGATAGCTTTATCTTTGAGGAAGGCGTGCAACGTTTCAAAGCAGTGGCCGGTGAGGCCCAGGGCTTGATTCCCTTTCTCATTGATACGGCCATTGAACGAAACGGGATGGCCATCGAAGGTAAAGTGCGAACCGTGACGGAATTGAAGCCGATCTTGGGGGGCATCAGCGACCGGGTGGCCCGCAGCGTGGCCATCAAGACCATTTCCGAACGGCTGCAGATCGAAGAAAATACCTTGCTGGATGAAGTACGGGGCACCATCCGCAGAACCAGCCGCCAAGACCCGGGGGGCTATGGAACGACCTCCTATCCGGAGGCCGCGGCTGGAGGGGGGGGGCTGCTTCTCAAAATTTGACCCTTGATCCCGGAATCCGTTTTGAACGTATGATTGTAGCCATGCTGATCAAATATCCGTCAAGCTTACAGGAGGTTAAAGATAAAAATCTGATAGATGGATTTAAGGACCCGAACCTGCGCGAACTGGCGGGTTTGCTTATCGATGAAGAAATTTTCGGTATCGATCCGCTGATGGATCGGCTGGAAAATCCGGACCTCCTGCGGCTTGTCGCGTCCCTCATGATGGACAGCCAGGTGCCCGACATTGAACACTGGACGCCCACTACCTGCGCCAAACTGCTGGATCAGTATCAGCGCATGCTCAACCGGCGCAGCAGCGACTGGGTGGCGCGCTTCAAAGCAGCGGAAAGCAGCGGCGATGAAGCCCTGCTGCGGGAGCTTCAGGAGCGCATCCTGAAAGAAAAACAAGCCCAACTTCAACAACCCCCACCGATACGTGAAAAGCGTTTTTAGATCGGAGGCTTAATTTTTATGACGAAGGCATCTAAAAACAACTCCGCCCCGACGGAAAGCAGTGCTGAAAGCAAAACCGATGAACAACTCATCAAAGCGTTGCAAGAACTCATCGCCAAAGGCAAAAAACAGGGCTACCTGACTTACGATGAGATCAACAACACCTTGCCCGATGCCCTTCTTTCCGCCGAGCGGATCGATGAAACCCTGCTCCGTTTTGAGGCACTCAACATCGAAGTCAGTGACGGCGAAGCCGGGCCGATCATAACGGCCGGGAAAAAAGCCACTGAAGAGGCCAAGGAGGGTAAAAAAAACGGCAAAAAAAGCGGCGCGAAGTCATCCGCCACCGACTATGGTTCGGTCACCGATCCGGTGAAAATGTACCTGCGCGAAATGGGGCTGGTGACCCTGCTCAGCCGCGAAGGCGAGGTGGTGATTGCCAAGAAGATCGAAAAGGGTGAGCGAGCGGTGTTGCGTGCGCTCATCGACACCACCACGGGCGTCAATTGCCTCATCGAGGTCGGTGAGCAAATCGAGGCCGGGCGCCTGCGGCCCAAGTACGTGATGCGGGATATCGACGAGGGTGACACCACCGTGGACGAACTGGTCACCATGGAAAAATTCATCCGCACCATCGGCACCATCAAGGAGATTCATCAGGAAAACAGCGATTTCCGAGAACGACTCTTCAAGGTTGAGAATGATCCTGCCGAGGCGCGCAGGATTCGCCGCTGTATCAACCGGCGCAACACCAAGATTTTCGAAATGCTCAAAGAGTGGCGACTGGAGGCCGGCGTACTGGACGAAATGGAAGAGATGCTGCGCCTGCAAATCGAGTGGTTCGATAGCCGCCATCGCCTGATTGCCCTTTGCGCCGAGCAGGCCGGTGTGACCTTGCTCAAGTTCAGGGAATATCTGGATGACCGCGAGACTTTCCTAGCCTTTCTGGCAGGACAGGAAAAATTGACCGCCGAGGAGTGCGGTATTGTTTTCGATGAACTCAATCGAATCCGCCAGGAGATCGAGAGTCGCGAACAAAAGATCAAAAGCAACGGCAAGAACCTAAAGCGGATCATGAGCAATGTGGACGCTGGCCGGCGGGATGCCAAGGCAGCCAAAAGCGAGCTGACCAAGGCCAATCTGCGGCTGGTGGTCAGTATCGCCAAAAAATACACCAACCGCGGCCTGCAATTTCTGGATCTGATTCAGGAGGGCAACATCGGGCTGATGAAGGCCGTGGACAAGTTTGAGTATCGTCCGCGGATACAAGTTCAGCACCTATGCCACCTGGTGGATCCGCCAGGCCATCACCCGGGCCATCGCCGACCAGGCACGCACCATTCGCATACCGGTGCACATGATCGAGACCATCAACAAGCTGATCCGCACCTCCCGCTATCTGGTGCAGGAAATGGGCCGCGAACCGAAACCCGAAGAGATCGCCGAAAAAATGGAGATTCCCCTGGACAAGGTGCGCAAAGTCCTCAAAATCGCCCGGGAACCGATCTCCCTGGAAACCCCCATCGGCGAGGAAGAGGACAGCCATCTGGGCGATTTCATCGAGGACAAGAAATTCATGCTGCCCAATGATGCGGCGGTCAATCTCAACCTGTCGGAACAGACCCGCAAGGTGCTGGCCACACTGACCCCCCGGGAGGAAAAGGTGCTGCGGATGCGCTTTGGGATCGGCGAGAAAGCGGATCACACCTTGGAAGAGGTGGGACAGGACTTCGCGGTAACCCGGGAGCGGATTCGCCAAATCGAGGCCAAGGCCCTGCGCAAGCTCCGGCATCCGACCCGCAGCCGCAAATTGAAGAGTTTCATCGACTATTAAGGTACAGAGAAATTCGCCTCCCGGCACCGCGCCAATCACCATTTGGCTTGTATTTCCAGGGCTTGACAAAGTGCGGTGTGAAGGCTACTTAGCCGTGCATGAACGTTCGCTTGAGGGCCCATAGCTCAGTTGGTAGAGCCACCGGCTCATAACCGGTCGGTCCCTGGTTCGAATCCAGGTGGGCCCATGGCAGCTGTCTCAACCAGCGCAATGGGCACCGCCCCATGGAAAACAAGTTTCACCCGGCGTGGTCATTGCAGCGACCACGCTTTTTTTATTGGCCCCGGCAGGGCCTTGGATCCAAGGAAAATGGACGTCGCCGAAATCATAGAGCTCATGGAAAAGGTAGCCCCCGGAGCGTTAGCCGAGCCCTGGGACAATGTGGGCCTTCAATTGGGCAGTCAGCACTGGCCGGTGGAGCTGATTTGGGTGGCTCTGGATCCCGATCCGCGGGTGATCCGCGCCGCTGCCCAGGCCGGGGTGGATTTACTCATCGCCCACCACCCGCTGATCCTGGAGCCATTGAAACGCCTCGATCTGGATACTCCCTGGGGTGCGGCCATGGGAATCGCAATCCGACATCAACTGGCCATTTTCAGCGCCCACACCAACTTGGATGCCGCCCGGGGGGGAATCAACGACCTGTTGGCCCAACACCTGGAGCTTGGGGATCTTAGTCCCCTGATTTCCCTACCCTCCAGAGACGAAACCGGCGCAGAATTCGGCCAAACAGTGCCCCAAGCCGCGGGCATGGGACGTATAGGGTGGTTGGCCCAACCGTTTTCCCTGATGGGATTTGGCGCCAAGGTGAAGCAAGCCTTCCCCTCGGCAGCCTCCCGTGTCGTGGGGGACAGGGACATAACGGTTGAACAGGTCGCCGTCTGCTCGGGCAGCGGCGGCGGGTTGCTGCCGCAGTTTCTGGCATCCCGGGCGCAGGTTTTTGTCACCGGTGACATCAAGTATCATCAGGCCCGGGAAATTGAGTTGGCAGGCAAGGCGTTGATTGACATCGGCCACTTCGCGTCTGAACACATTTTTATCGATCCCTTGGTGGAGCGGCTAAGATCCCTGCTCCCCGCCGGGGAGCAAGGGTGCCAAATAGAGGCATGTCTCATGGAAAACGATCCATTTGGAATCCTGTGACCATTAAGGAGGTGAACAGTATTTTATGACAGGTAAAGAACAGATCAGCTTATTGCGGGAATTGCAAACACTGGAGACCGAACTCGCGGCGCTCAATAAGCGCCAAAAAGAAAATTCTGATGCGAAAATGCGCATCCAAGATGAGGTAGCCGCGGACGAAACCAAACTGAGCCAGGACAGTGATGTGTTGGTGAAATTGCGCAAAACCTATCGCGAAATGGAATCTGAAAACCGTACGGCAACGGATCAGGTTCGTAAACTCAATGCCAAACTCAACATGGTTAAAACCAACAAGGAATATCACGCGTTGCTAAAGGAGATCGACCAGATCAAACGCGACATTTCCGCCGCTGAAGATCGGATCCTGGCTTTCTTGGATGAACTGGAAGCTAAGGATGCAGCGATTCAGGCTCAAGAAACTCAACTTACCCAAACCCAGGCCCAAGCGATTGAAACTTTCGGCAAAATTGACCAAGAAGGCCTGGAACTCCAAACGCGCTGTGCAGCCTTGGCTGAAACACGCCAGGGTTTAATGGAAAAATTACCGGCGGCGGTACACAGAATGTATATTCAGGTTGTCCGCAGCCAAAGCAACGGGTTGGCGGTGGTCCCGGTGGTCAATGCGGTCTGTGGCGGGTGCAATGTCAACATCCCCCCCCAGATGTTTAATGAGATGCAACGCTGTGATACCATTAAATTGTGTCCTTCGTGTCAGCGCATGATCTATTGGCCGGCCTGCTGCGAATAGGCCGCTGAAATGCTGGCTATCAATCCCCGCGCCATAAAAGGATAGAAGGCAGTGAGAGTAGACGGTTTACGGAGGCTGGAGTAGAATAGGCGGTCGCGGAGCGCCATTGGGCGCTTGCGAGGAAAGTCCGAACACCACAGGGCAGGGTGCTCCCTAACGGGGAGTCACGGCGACGTGAAGGAAAGTGCAACAGAAAGCAAACCGCCCCGTTTCGGCGGGGTAAGGGTGAAACGGTGCGGTAAGAGCGCACCAGTTCCCCGGGTGACCGGGGGAGCTCGGTAAACCCCACCCGGTGCAAGACCAAATAGGGAAACGTTTGAGGGCGGCCCGTCCGAGTTTCCGGGTCGGTCGCATGAGGCGGTCGGTAACGGCCGTCCCAGATGAATGACCGCTGTCAGCCTTGGGGTAACCCGGGGTTGAAACAGAATTCGGCTTATTTTCTACTCTGGCCTCTTTTAATCCGGCCGGCCCGTCCAAGCTCCTTTTGACCTAACGTGACCCGGTCCAGTTTCCCCATGCAATGGAATTCCCATGAGAAACCCATCTGACCCATCTGATTTGAAACCCCAAGGGGATTTTGGAAGCAAGGTTCGTTTTCTTTCCCACGATTTCCTGAAGTGCTGTCGATACGTTGCCGACTGCGACGACCCGCAGCACGGCTTTACCAAAAAGCTGTACTCCAAACTCATCGGCACCTCCCAGGTGCTGGAAGACTTTCTGGATTTCCACGGCGCCAAGAACAATTCCCAGTGGTACTTTTACCGCGAATTGGCCGCCAGCGTGCGCCATTTGAGTTTGGGGGGCTACTCCCAAAAGCATATATCCAACCGGCTCGGCTTTTATGACCTCAAAGAGGTTGGCGACCTTCAGGAACAGGGCGCCCAGACCCAACGCTTCTTAACCCACGCCTTGATTAAATTGGCCCCGGTGATCCTCATTGAGGCTCGAAAACTGGAAATCGATCTACCCAAGGAGGGCTTTCGGACCGAGGATTTTCCCGGCATCACCACCGGGCAGATGCTGCCCAACGACATTGCCGATGAAAAAAAAGATCTGCAAAAGCGCAACATCGTCAAAATCGCCAATGATTTTCTAGAGATCGCTACCCAGTTCGATCACCTGCAGTTTTACCAACCCAAAACCTACGAAGAGATGTTGGCCATGGTGCCCGCCTCGGTCAATGAGGTGGAAATGCGCCGCTTCGAGATGGTGGTACACAACCTGCAGTCCTCCTTTGACACTTACGTCATCCACGGGGGATTTCGCCACGGCGACCAGCAGTTGCGCAGGCTGCGCAGTCACTTCTCCATTGTGCTGCACCTGCTGCAGATCATGGGACGCCTGCTCCATTTTTACGAACGCCACCTCCTGGAGGCCGGCTACAAGAGCATCTACAAGGAAGTCCGGGATAATCTGGCGGCCCTCATCGAGCCGCGCATGGTGTTGGACCGGACCATCAACGGCTGCTTCTATTTTGTCTGCCATTTTCTCAACCAAGGCCAGGAGGTGGCTCAGGAGATTCTCAACACCAATATCGAGCGCAATGCCATTACCGTGGGCATACCGGTGAAGCTCGGTTTCCATTCGCGCCCCAGTCTGCTGGTGGCCAAAATCGTCCAGCACTACGGTGGGCAGGTGGAGCTGTGTGTGGGAACGGATCGCTTTGATGCCAGCAGCGTGTTGGATATCCAGTGGGCCGGGGGCAAGATTCACAAGGAAAACATTAACGAAGTGGTGTTCGAGGGGGATACCCGGGCCCTGCAGGACATCCAAATCTTGGCCGGCGTCAACTATGGCGAGGATTCCATGGGCAAAGGCGTTCCGCTGCCTAAGGAGCTTAGCTACCTGAAATAGTCATGGATTTTCGTTCTCCCGGCGTTCGCCGGGAATTTTTCGATCTTCATTCTTTTCAGTTGAAAAACCTAAAGGATCGCCATGCTAACGGCAATTGTCGTCGCCGGAGGTCGGGGACTGCGCATGGGCGCCACGCAACCCAAGCAATTCTTGCGATTAGGTTCACGGCCCATTTTGGCGCATACCTTGCGGGTGTTTGAGGCCCATGGCGGGTTTGGGCGGATATATTTGGTGGTTGGCCGGGAGTATTGGGAGCGCTGTCAACGCGAAGTTTTGCGGCCCTTGAACCTCTCCACGCCCATCCAGTTGGTCCCCGGGGGCGACGAGCGCCAGGACTCGGTTTACAACGCCCTCGCGGCCATGGCGCCCACAACCACTTGGGTGGTGGTCCATGACGGTGTGCGCCCCTTTACATCCCCAGAGGAGATCAATCGCTGTTTGGCCCAGGCTCAGATTCACGGCGCCGCCATTGTGGGCTGTCCCCTGGCCGATACAGTGAAACAGGTTTCTCCCCAGGGATTGATCGCCTCAACTCTGCCCCGCAGCCAACTCTGTCGTGCTCAGACCCCTCAGGTTTTTTCTTATCCTCAATTGTGGGCGGCTCACCAGCGGGCGCGGCGCGACAAGTACCGGGTCACCGACGATGCCCAGCTCCTGGAGTGGCTGGGGCAGCCGGTGGCCCTGGTGCCGGGCCGGTCCGCAAACATCAAGATTACCATTCCTGAAGACCTGATCCTGGCGGAAGCGTTGCTGAAATCAGATCCCCAAGGGGCCTAATCGAAGAAGGTCAAATTTATTTCTGGGCCTCCATTTGGGAGAGGGCTGCCGCGATCTTCTCGATCACCTTTTCCGGTGAATGGGCCTCCTGCAGCTGTCCGGATTGGCGGTAAGGTTCTGATCCGGGCCCCGGCGAAAAATTCATTAAGATCATGAGCAAGATCCAGCCTTGCTGCGCGATCAGGCTCCCCAACCGCCGGGCGTCAGCCCAATCCGCCGGGTTTGCTGCCCCCCGCCCATGACCCCGATCACCACCTTACGCTGCATTGCGACCCCCCCCCTTTTACGGTTTTTTCAGTTGCCGAGATCTCCGGAACCAAGCCGTAATCCCTTGAGTTGACACCCATTCCGGCGACCCTTAGATTAGTGGCACACAAATTCCGACCTTTCCAATTCGTTCATCTAAAAATCCACTACGAAAAAAAATCAACCTATGAGGAGGAGTATGATGGCCAATACCATGGAGATGGGTAGCGCCGCCGAGGAGGCTATGCAGCAGGAGTACATGCGCCAGCTACGGGAGACGTTCGCCAAGTTGCCCAATGACATCGAGCTTTTGTTCTTTACCGACCCTCGGCGAGATGATGTCTTTTGCCAGGCCACGCGCCAAGTGGTACGGGCCTTTCGTGAGCTTACTCCGCGAATTTCTTTTCGTGAATACGGTCTCAACCACGAATTGGCGCGAAAGTACGGGGTGACTCTGGCGCCCACCCTGGTGATCGCTCCCGAACAGTACAACATCCACTGGGTCGGGGCGCCCATGGGGGAAGAGGCCCGCATTTTTCTGGAGATGATGCTGCTGGTGGGCATGGGCAAAAGCAACCTCAGCGAGCAAGGGGCAAGCATCCTGTCCAAACTGGAGGGCACCCGCCAGGTGAAGGTCTTTGTCAGCCCCTCCTGCCCCTATTGTCCCCAGCAGGCGGTAAACGGGATCCGTGCGGCCGTTGAAAAACCGGAATCGATCCACCTGGAGATCATTGACATCCAGGTGCGCCCCGATCTGGCCGAAAAGTACAACGCCCACAGCGTGCCCCAGGCCTTTGCCAATGACGTGCTCATCGGCATGGGCGCGCAAACCGAGGAGCTGTTCCTGGCCTCTCTGCTGCGTATGGAGCCCCAGACCGTTTTCATCCCCGATGTGGATGCCCAACTGGTGGAAACCGATGTGCTGGTGGTGGGCGGCGGTCCCGCCGGGTTGACCGCGGGGATTTATCTGGAGCGCGCCGGCTTGAAAACCGCGGTGGTGGAGCGCGATGCCCTGGGAGGCCAAGTGGCCACCACGCCGGTGGTGGAGAACTACCCCGGCTTTACCCAGGTGGGGGGAAAATCATTGGTGGATATCATGGTCAGCCACGCCCTCCAGTATGTCACCATTTTCCAGGGTGAAGAAGTGCTGGAGGTGGCGCCGGGCTATCCCTTTGAGGTGACCACCAGCCGCCGCAAGTTCAAGGTGCGGGCGATTCTGCTTGCCACCGGCGCCAAACACCGGCTGCTGGGCGTTCCCGGTGAAAAACGGCTCTCCGGGCGGGGGGTGACCTACTGCGCCACCTGCGATGCCCCCCTGTTCAAAGGAAAAAAGGTATTTCAGGTGGGGGGTGGCAACAGCGCCGTCACCGAAGCCCTGCACCTGCACCAGGTCGGAGTGGATGTCACCCTGGTGCACCGCCGGGATCAGCTACGGGCCCAGGAATTTCTGGTCCAGCAGATAAATTCGGCCGGCATCCAAGTGTTGTGGAATACCCAGATTGCCGAGATCCGCGGCGAAGAGAAGGTCACCCAGGTGGTTTTGAGCAACAGTGAAACCGGTGAAACCACCGTTGAGGACGCGGACGGCGTATTTATTGCCGTGGGCTATGAGCCGGCTGTCGAGCTGGCCAAAAAGATCGGCCTGGAGCTGAATGACGAAGGCTTCATCCGCCACGACAGCCACCACCGCACCAGCATCCCCGGGATCTATTCCGCCGGCGATGTGGAGGGGGGCTACAAGCAGATCGTCACCGCCACCGGTCTGGGGTCGGAAGCGGCCATGAGCATGTTCGAGGACCTGATCAACCCCTACTGGATGGAGAAGCGTAAGCCATAACACCTGGGCCTGCAGATGCACGAGATGGCGGGGTTTCAAGCCCCAACGCAACCCGGCGGGATCGATCCCGCCGGGTTGGTTATTTCAAGGGGTTTGGAATTGAAATTACCCGGCTTCATTGGCCGATTGCAGCATGCAGTGCAGCAGCACATTGGCCCCGGCCGCGCAATCCCCCCAGGTGGTGTTCTCCACTTCCACATGGCTGCGGCCGCCGATACTGGGCACGAAGATCATGGCGGTGGGGGCGATCTGGTTGAGATAGCTGGCATCGTGTCCGGCGCCGCTCACCATGTGCAGATGGGAGTAGCCCAGGGCTTCGGCATTGCCCAGCACCCGCTGGACCAGCCGTTTGTCAAAGGGCGAGTGCGCAACCCGCCAGGTCTCTTCGATGCGGATGGGGCAGCCCCTTCGGTTGGCAAGCTCCTCGAAGTCGGTCCGCAAATCCTCCCAGGCTCTCATGGCCAAAGCGTCATCCCAGGAGCGGATGTCCACGGTGAAGTGGACCTTGTCGGGAATGATATTGCGGGAGTTGGGGTAGTTCTGAATCTCTCCCACGGTGGCGACCATGTTACCGCCCATCTTGGCCGGCAGGGCGTTAACTTTCAGAATCATCTCCGCGGCCGCGCAAAGGGCATCATGGCGGCCCTCCATGGGGGTGGGGCCCACCTGGTTGGCCTCGCCGGTCAGATAGATATCGTACCAATGCAGGCAGAGAATCCCCTTGGGAGCGCCAATGGTCAGACCCTCGCGCTCCAATAGAGGTCCCTGTTCAATGTGGTATTCATAGTAGGCGTGCACCGGCCAGGCCTTGGCAGGTACATTCCCCTTATAGCCGATGCGGATCAGCTCGTCCTCGAAGCGCTTGCCGTTGATGTCGGTGCGGTCGTAGACCCACTGTTTTTCAAGGGCTCCGGTCCAGACCCCCGAGGCCACCATGGCCGGCGCAAAGCGCGAACCCTCCTCGTTGGTCCAGTCCACAATCACCACCGGCCGTTCCGTTTGGATCTCGTTTTCGTGGAGGGTGCGCAGCACTTCCAGCGCTCCCATGACCCCCAGAATACCGTCAAAGCGTCCTCCTTTGGGCTGGGAATCAATATGGGAGCCGCTGAGAACCGGCGGCAGGCGGTTATCCCTGCCGTCTCGGCGCCCGAAGATGTTGCCAATTTCGTCGATGGAAATCTCCAGATCCAACTCCTTGAGCCAGGCGACGAATTGATCCCGGGCCGCTTTGTCCTCGTCGCTCAGGGTAAGCCGTTGCACTCCGCCGCCGGGGGTGGCGCCGATGCGGGCCATGGTCTCTAAAGAGTCCCGCAGCCGCTGGCCGTTGATGCGTAATTGGTTTAAGTCCATGATTGCTCCTTGGGTGAATATTTACTGAAACGTTATCTGAGGTTTTCAGGGGTTGCGGGTCGGTCTTCTTTCCGGGGAAAGGCCGCTTGCAGGGCAGTGATCCACTGGGGCGGGTAGGGTACCTTGAAGGCCGCGCAGTCCGGTCCTTTCTGAGGGTTGGCAAAGTCGATCTTCATCACCGAATGGTGCAGTTCCCGGCCTTTGTGGACCGTATCGTGATAAACGCCCTGGATGTAGTCGCCGGGAATTCGCAACTCCTGGGCTGGGCTGCGGCCGCGGAAAAAAAGCTCTTGGGGCGTAAACAAGAGAAATCCGCTGCTGCGTATCGGTTTTCCAGGCTGGGACCTGCAGCCCAGGTAGGTCACCCCGAAGCTCAGCATGCGTACCTGATCCGCCCCGAAGCGCCGGCCGATCCATTGCCGCTGCAAGCGCCGATTGATCACTCCATAGACCAGGATGGCAAAAAAAATAAGGACGAAAATCATCCAGTGCTGGGAGAGGAAGGGCGGCATCGTTCTTGACACAGAGGACGACTAGTGAAAGTCGGCCAGGTAGGCAATCAGTTTCTTTCGGGCCATGGCGTGACGGTAACCCCGGACGCTGCCCATGGCCGCTAATATCGATTCGGCAATTTCCCCATCGTCATGCCCGCTTTGCCGCATTTGGCGGATGCGTTCCCGGTTCACATGGATCAACTGCCGAAAGCCTTCCCGGTCTCGGTCGTAAAATAGAAAAAAACCGAGGATAAAGACCGTAATGGATGCCGCCAGGGCAATGGCTACATCGCTGCCTGGATTGGGAAAAAGCGGCCGCAGCAGGCTGTCCGGGCTGCCCGCGGTGAGCAGGGTGTACATGGCCACCAAACCCACGGCACTCATCAGGAGATAAATAGCGTAACGTATCCAAGGTGGCATGACGGCGGGAGTCCAGTTATAAGTGCCCAGAAGCCAGAAGTCAGAATTGAGCTGGACGAAATTACCTTCTGACCTACTGGCTCCTGAATTCTGGTCAGCTATAATATAACTTGAGAGTCCAAAGTTCTCCGTCATGCCGGATCCCCAATCAAGTTGAGGACAGGCCCGATCCGGCATCCAGAGATTCCAATGTATTGGAATCTAAATGGATTCCCGCCTGCGCGGGAATGACGAGTCGAACTAATCAATCCTAATAATTTCAATGCTTTAGAAGAACTATGGACTGACCAGAAAATAACAAAACGGAGAGAAACCCCTTCTCAAGCTTCTCCCCGTCGATAGTAGCGTTTAAGATCAGACCGGCCGCATTTCGCCTTCCTGCATGGCGTCCCACTGGGCTTCGGCAGTCTCCCAGGCTTCGTCCGAGGCCTCTTTTTCCCACACTTCCAGGCCTCGTTCGGCGCGGGTGGCACCGGGCAGGAAGTTGTCCAGGATGATCCCCACGATGGCGGTGACCGCCATGCCGGTGCTGAGGATGGCCTGGAAAATATTGCCCAGTACATTGATGAAGGAGCCGGGATCGCCCCAATTGAGGGCCCCGTTGACCACGCTCTGGGTGCCGGCATCATAGTGGGGCGTGAACCAGAAGGGGACACTTAGCCCGCAAAAGAAAGAAAGCCCGATGATGAACAGGTTGCGGGAGTTGTTCAGATTGACGATCTGCAGATTGGAAAGCCCCACCGAGGCGATCATGCCGAAGAGCCCCACGAACATGGCGCCAACCACCGGCATGGGCAATGTCGCCAGAACCGCGCCGAATTTGCCGACAATGGGGATGACCAGCATCATGGCCGCCCCACAGCGCACCACCCGCCGGCTGGCCACCTTGGTCAGGCCGATGGAGCCGATGTTTTCCGAATAGGTGGTGGTGCCGTTGCAGGTCTGCAGGATGCCGGCCACCAGGCAGCCCAACCCCTCGGCCCCCAGGCCCCGGGAGATCATGCGGCCCGTGGGTACCGGTGCTTCGGAGATCCTGGCGCAGGCATAGTAGTCGCCGATGGATTCGATCATGGAGGCCAGGTAACCGGCCAGCATGCCGAACACCCCAGCCCATAATGTGGCACTACCGATTTCGGGAAAGCCCCACTTGAACGGCACCATGGGCTGAAAGCTGATCCAGGGCGCCGCTCCCACGATGCCCAGTTTGCCTGCCAGATTGGCGGCATTGTCGGCCGGAATGAGTCCCAGCACCGTTCCCAGCAGCGCCGCCAGCCAGCCTGTGGCGATGGCCAGGAGCACCGGAAAGAGCATAAAGACCCGGGAGCGAAGGGAGAAGACCTGGGAGTAGAGAATCAAGGCGATCAGGGTGATCAGCGAGATGATCCAGTTGGTGGCCATCCAGGGCGCGCCGATGCCGAACAGCGCCAGTCCGATCATGGCGATGGTGGGACCGATCACAATGGGGCTGATGATTTTGCGCACCTGGCCCATGATCCCCGTGTAGCCTAGAACGATTTCCACCACCGAGGCGATCATGATGGCGCCGGAAACCTGTTGAATCTGGACCTGCCACAGCTCCGTGCCTTCAGGGACGCCCTTGGCCGCCACCAAACCGAGAATGGCGAATGTGGGCCCCAAAAAGGAGAAGGTGCCGCCTTGGATCACCGGCAGCTTGTTGCCCAGGGGCGATTGCTGAATCAAGGTGCAAAGTCCTGAGGTAAAGAAGATGGTGGAAATCAGCAGGGCCAGTTGATCCTGGGGCAGACCCATGGCGCCGCCCACGATGAAGGGGATGAGCACCGTGGCCCCGAACATGGTGAGATACTGCTGAATGCCCAGCAGAACCGCCGTGGGCCAATGGGGTTTACTGCCGATGGGATAGACGATCCAGTGCTTTTTCTCTTGGGATTCTTCGGCCATGAGCTCAACATCCTCCTTGCATCGCGACTTTAGGTTGCCGACGAAACGTGATCGTCGAGGGCTACGATCCTATTATTTTCACACGGGCCGACTAGGGCAGTTGCCGGCCGATTTCCGGATACATTTCAGGCCGGCGATCCCGGAAAAACTGCCAGCCGTCCCGCACCTCGCGGATTACCTCTAAATCGAGATCCGCGAACACCACTTCATCCCGGTCCTCGCTGCCTTTGGCCAAAAACTCGCCACGGGGATCCACAAAGTAGCTGGATCCGTAAAAGGTTCCGAACTCCCAGGGTTTCTCGCAGCCGATGCGGTTGTTGGCGCCGATGAAAACCCCGTTGGCCACGGCCTGGGCGGGCTGTTCCAGCTCCCACAGATATTGGGATTTGCCGGAGGTGGTGGCCGAAGGGTTGAACAGGATCTCGGCTCCGTTGAGGGCCAGAATCCGGGCGCATTCCGGGAAATGGCGATCATAGCAGATGAATATGCCGATCTTGGCGTAGGCCGTTTCAAAGACGGGAAACCCGAGGTTGCCCGGTTTGAAGTAGAATTTTTCCCAGAATCCTGGCCAAGTGTGGGGGATGTGGATTTTGCGGAACTTTCCCAGGTAGGATCCATCGGCGTCGATCACCGCGGCGGTGTTGTAATAGACTCCGTCCATGGCCGCTTCGTAGACCGGAATGATCATCACCATCTTAAAGCGCTTGGCATATTCGGCCAGCTGGGTGGTGATGGGTCCGGGCACTGGTTCGGCCGTGGCATACCATTTGATCTCCTGTTCGGCGCAAAAATAGGGACCGTGGAAAATTTCCTGGAGGCAGAGGATTTGCGTCCCCTGGCGGCCCGCCTCCTCGATAAGGGGCAGGTGTTTGGCCACCATGGCCGCCTTGATTTCCTGGGGGGTTCCCGAATCCAGGGCGTTTGCAGCCTGGATATGGGCGCATTTCACGATACGGGGCACAGTGATCTCCTTTCGAGGCTTATCCGCTAGGGACAGATGGATCGTGGGGAGGCGTGAATGGTTTTGGATTTATCCCAATTTCAAAGAATGGGTCAAGTTGTTTATCTAAAGTATCATAATATTTTAAAATTATAATTGTTAATACATATGGTCTTTTATTGACAAAATGGACGTCAACGGCTACCTAAAACTAATGTAGACGCACTGCTATCAACCGATGGGGGGCAAGAGGTATAGGCATGTTCAAGGAAGTGCGTCAGCTAAAAATAACCCAAAAAATCATCGACCAGATCCGTGCGGCGATCCTGGAAGGCAAGCTGAAACCCGGTGACAAATTGCCCTCGGAAAAAGAGATGGGAGAACTGTTTCAGGTCAGCAAACAGACTTTGCGGGAATCCATGCGCGCCCTGGAGCAGATCGGCATGATCGACGTGCGCAAGGGCATCGGCGGTGGCGCCTTTATCGTCGAGGTGGGTATCGAAGTCACCAAGGAGAGCCTGGCCAATTATCTCTACTTCAAAAACATGACTATTCAGGACCTTACCGAATTTCGCAAGCTCATCGAACCCTATGCCGCCCGCAAGGCCGCGCGGGGGATTGATCTTGAGGATCTAAAAAAGCTAAAGACCTTCAATGAAAGCGCCCGGAAATACCTGCGCAAGGGCGACATCCAGGCTGCCCGCAAGGTTGAGTTTGATTTTCACCGTTTCTTGGCGAAGCTGACCCGCAACCCGCTGATTGTGCTGATGCTCGATTTTGCCGAAGGTTTACTGGACGATTTTAAACAGCTTGTTGAGCCTGATATTGAATTTTTTGCCGCGGTTCTGGAGAGCCATGACCGCATCTACAACGCCATTGCCGGGGGCCAGGGGCAAAGGGCCTACGATGAAATGAAGGCCCATGTCGAGGCTGTGGGCGAGCAGCTGACCCAACTCCAGGGAAGTGCAAATCTGCGGGAACTGTATGCCCAACCCGCCTGAGATCTATAGCCGCTGGACACACTTGAGACTGCGGGTGTGCTGTCGCACTTGGAGTTTAGCTGCTATAGGTGCGATTTCTGGACCTCCGCCTCCGCGGAGATGACGTGAAGTAAGTGGAGATGGCGTGGAGTTAGTAAGGTTCGTCATTCCCGCGGAGCCTGCCCTGGCAGGCTGTAAGCCGTGGGCGGGAATCAGTGCTCAATACGCTGAATTTATTATGAAATTATTGCCCACAGTCTCAAGTGTGGGTAACCGTCAGGCCCGGGATAGGGCGCCTGGACAGAGCGCCCCGCTTTGATTTGAGGGCGGCGGGGTTGCGGGCGCAGCACCGGAACAACATGCTTGAGGAGAGTTGACGTGAGCGATTTGAAGAGCATCGAGGAACGATTTGAGCGCATGCCCCCCGGGCTCGATTTCGGCCGGGCCGTGGTGGAAGCCGACCGCTGCTTGTTGTGTCATGACGCGCCCTGTTCCCAGGCCTGTCCGGCGGACACGCGGCCGGCGGAATTTATCCGCAAGCTGCGCTTTAAGAATATCACCGGCGCCATCCGCACCATTAAGCGCAACAATATTTTGGGGGGCGCCTGCGGGGTGTTGTGCCCTACGGCCCAATTGTGTGAACAGGCCTGCAGCGCACGCATGGTCTCCGAAGCCCGGCCCGAGGGGGCTGAACGCCCCATCCGGATTGGAGCCTTGCAGCGTTTTCTGGTGGAACATGGTCGCCGGATCGGGTTTAATCCCCTGTCCGCCGGCCCCCCGGCCCACAAGGCCAAAGTGGCCGTGGTGGGTTCCGGCCCCGCGGGACTGAGCTGTGCCGCCCAGTTGGCCCAGGCCGGGTATCCGGTCACGGTGTTTGAAGCCCGCCCGGAACCGGGCGGGGTTCTGCGGTACGGCGTGGTGGCCTATCGCTTCGATCCCCGGTTTTTGGAAGCCGAGCTGGCCGATGTGCGGGCCCTGGGTGTGGAGTTCAAGTGCAACCACCCCATCGATGGCCACGCCGGAGCTGAAGCGCTGTTGGACCAGGGCTATGACGCGGTGTTCCTGGGGCCAGGGCTCTGGGCGGCCCATAGCCTCAACCCCTCCGGACAGTCCATACAGGGAGTGTTCTCTTCCGTGGACTATCTGGCGGCCTTGCGGGAGGGGCGCTTTGATGAACTGGTGACCCAATTCCAGGGTAAAACCGCAGCGGTCATCGGCGGCGGCTCCGTGGCCATGGATTGCGTGGAATCCGCGGTGCGCCTGGACGCCGCGGATGTCTATCTGATCTATCGCCGTTCCTACAGCCAAATGCCCGCCGAAGAGGAAGAACGCATCGAGGCCCTGCAGGCCGGTGTGCACTACTTATTGCTGCATCAGCCTCTGGAATATCTCAGTGACGCCAATCAACGCCTCAAGGCCATTCGCCTGGCGCGCACCCAGCTGGGCGCTCCTGATGATTCCGGCCGGCGGCGCCCCCAAGTCCTGGCGGGCAGCGAGTGGGAGATGCCCGTGGATGTCGTCATCGAGGCCATCGGCAACCGAGCCCCGGATGATTCGCCGGCCTGGTACCCCCATGTCAAAGTGGATGACCGTAACCGGATCGTCACCGATCCGCAAACCGGGGCCACCTCTCTACCGGGCATATTTGCCGGCGGGGACATCGTTCGCGGACCGGCCCTGGTGGTGCAGGCCGTTCAGGACGGCAAAACCGCGGCCCGCGCCATGGATCGCTACCTGCAACGCCAATCCGGGAAATAGGAGAAACTGCCATGACACCGACCCCCACCGATCTTTCCATTCAATTTTGCGGGAAGACCTTTTTGAACCCGTTTCTGCTCTCCTCGTCGCCGGTCTCCAACAGCGCCGAAATGGTGGCCCGCGCCTTTGAGGCCGGTTGGGCCGGTGTGGTCTTCAAGACCCTCAACTCCGACCGCCTGCCCATCGTCCATCCCTCCCCGCGGATGAGCGCCGTCAACTACGGCGGCAAGCAGATGGTGGCCGTGCAGAATGTGGAGCAGATCTCCGACCGGCCCCTAAAGGACAACCTGCTGGATCTGCTCTACCTCAAGAAGCACTACCCCGAGCATGTCATCATCCACAGCATTATGGGCTTTTTCGATGACGAGTGGGCCTATTTGGCCAGGGTGGCCGAGGATCACGGCGCGGACATGCTGGAGCTCAACTTCTCCTGCCCCCACATGTGCATCGAAGGGTCGGGCCACAAAGTGGGCCAGGCCTTCCACCTCATCGAAAAATTCACCGCCACCGTGAAAGCGGCGGTCTCCATTCCGGTGATCGCCAAAATGACCCCCAACATCACCGACATGACCGAACCGGCTATGTACGCCAAAAACGGCGGCGCAGATGCCATTTCGGCCATCAACACGGTGAGCGGAATATCGGGGCTGGATCTGGACCTGTGGGTGCCCCGGCCCAATGTGTTCGGCCGGGGCGCGGTGAGCGGCACTTCAGGCCCGGCCGTCAAGCCCATCGGCCTGCATTTCATCGCCGACCTGGCCCAACACCGGGAACTGGACCTGCCCCTCTCCGGCATCGGCGGTATCGAGACCTGGATCGATGCCCTGGAGTATATCCTCCTGGGCAGTTCCACCATCCAGGTCACCACCGGGATCATGCACTTTGGTTACGGCATCGTGGCGGATATGATCGAAGGGCTCTCGGATTACATGGCAGCCAGGCAGATCGAGCGCCTGGCGGAGCTGGTGGGCAAGGCTCTGCCCCATCTAGGCCCCACGGACCATTTCGACCTTGAGCGCCAGGGCATCACCCAATACGATCTCTCCCGTTGCGTGGGCTGCGGCCAATGCTATACCGTGTGCAGGGACGCCGGTGGCCAGGCCATCGAGTGGCATGCCGACCCGCGGCGCCCCGAACTGATCGAGGAGAAATGCCTGAGCTGCATGCTCTGCAGCTTTGTGTGTCCGGTGGATGGATTGATCACGTTTAAAGAGATGCCGGCTGATTGGCGGCGCCGGGAGACCGCAGTCATGGATGCCGGATTGGCCCAGGAACTCAAATTCGATCCGTTTACCAAGGAGGGACCCGATGCGTGTACTTATTAAAGGCGGACTGATTGTGACCAGCACCGGCCGCTATGTGGCCGATCTCTACACGGAAAACGACAAAATCAAGACCATCGGCACCGATCTCGACCTTCCGGCCGATGAGGTGGTGGATGCGGCGGGACTTTACGTGCTGCCCGGGGCCATCGATCCCCACACCCACATCTCCATGCCCTTTATGGGCACCAGCGCCCAGGACGACTACGAGACCGGCACCATTGCCGCGGCCTGCGGCGGGGTGACCAGCGTGGTGGACTTCGACTTGCAGCAGGCCGGCGAAAGCCTGCTGGAGGCCATCGAGCGCAAAAAATCCTGGGCCGCAGGCAAGGCCGCCGTGGACTACTCCCTGCATCCGGCCATCATGGACCCCCGCCCGGAAGTGATCGAAGAGGTCAAGCTGGCCTGCCGGGAGTACGGTACCCCCAGCTTCAAGATCTTTATGGTCTACGATTTCCGGGTGGACGACGCCACCATGATAAAGCTGCTGGTGGAGACCAAAAAGTACGGCGGTTTGGTTCAGGTGCATGCAGAAAACGTCTATGTGATCCAGCACATGAACGAAGTTCTGGAAAAGGCCGGCAAGCTGGAACCTTATTACCATGCCCTGAGCCGGCCCAACCTGGCCGAGGAAGAGGCCGTGGCCCGGGCCGCCAAAATGGTGGAGCTGACCGATTCGCGCATCTACATCGTGCACCTCTCTTCTAAGGAGGCGCTTTTCAAGATCAAAGAGGCCCGGGACCGGGGAGTGAATGTCTATGCCGAAACCTGCCCCCAGTACCTGTTGCTGGATGACGAGCGCTACAAAGAGCCCGATTTCGGCGGGGCCAAGTATGTGATGTCGCCCCCACTGCGTACCCCGGAGAGCAACGCGGCCCTGTGGGGCGGCATCAACAGCGGCGATGTGCAGGTTCTGGCCACGGACCACTGCCCCTTTGACTTCAAGGGTAAAAAGGACATGTTCGGCAAGGAAGACTATAAAAAGATTCCTAATGGTGCCCCGGGCATCGAAACCCTGCTGACTCTGATTCATACCGAAGGGGTGGTTAAAGGCAGGATCACCCTGGAAAAGATGGTGGATGTGCTGGCCACGGGCACCGCGAGGATGTTCGGCCTCACCGAGAAAGGCGAAATCGCGCCGGGCAAGGACGCCGACATCGTGATCTTCAATCCCAACCAGAAGTTCACCGTCACCCAGAGCAAGCTGCACATGAACGTGGACTACACCCCCTTTGAAGGCTTCGAACTCACCGGCATGCCCACGGCGGTCTATTCCCGGGGCCTCAAGGTGGCCCAGTGGAACGGCACCCAGATGGAGTTCGTGGGCGAAGTGGGCCGGGGGCGCTTTATCAAACGCGCGCCCTTTGAGGGGGTTTAGATTCCAATTTGCTTCCGATCGGAAAGACAATCGAGAAGACCCCAAAAAAATCTTCACCAGTGCTGTATTTATGATCAGTCCGGAGACAAATTGGAATATTTGGGAAGTATTGAATTGGTTTTATGCCGCCTTGGCCATGGGGGCTGGCACAATTTGAAACTTGCCTGAATGGATCGATAATCAGAGTTTTAACAACCTTGGGACAAGCTGTTCCCAGGTTTTTTAAATTGCTTTCTTCTTACGAACATCTCGTACCAGATGTGTATTTCCAGAACCACGTTTTATATCAAACAAATCTATGGCCTTGAATAAACTACTTAAATTTTTAAATCCGTAGTTTCTACAGTCGAAGGATGTCTTGTTCGAAATATGCGAGCCAACTGGTCCAAGCGCTGCCCACCCGCTCTCATCTTCTGTAGCTTCTATTGCTTGATGCAGAAGATTGATCAGCTTTGTATCAGACTTAATGTTTTTAGCTTTTGGTTGAGGGGTACAGTTATTGGTTTGTTCTATGTCGAGAAACAAAAATTTTGAACATGCATTAACGAATGGTGCAGGCGCTTTACGCTCTCCGAATCCAAGAACCACTTTCCCTTCCGCCAAGGCTCTCGTAACCATTGGCGTAAAACCGCAATCCGAGGAAACAAAGCACATCACGTCAATATTTTTGGTGTACATGACATCCATTGCGTCGATAACAAGTGCTATGTCAGAAGCATTCTTACCTTTTGTGAGGTCGTACTGTTGTATAGGCTGAATTGCATACTCATGAAGCAAGTCTTCCCAAGGCTTTAATCTAGGAGACTTCCAGTTGCCATATGCTTTCCTTATGGTTACCACTCCATATTTTGCAACCTCGCTAAGAATTATATCGAATTTGTTAGCCGGTGCATTATCTGCATCTATAAAAAGAGCAATTTTTGCTTGGTTTCATCCATTCAAATTGTAGTCCATTGGCGTAGTAAACTTATAATTTTGAGGATCTGAGAAGCTACAAGTTATCAGAGAAATTGAAATTGTTGTGGATACACCCTACAACGCATAGAAATACCCTTCCTTTGGGCAAGTGTCAAATCTTTCTCCAAAGGGCTATCCATATCTCAATGAGTATGAAAGCAATTATGAACTGGCCTCGGACTGAGATGGATAGGAAATCCACACCATCCGCAGGGGGTTATGTATACGTGGCCCTGGCGGCGGTGCTGTTTGCGATTTCCGGAACCGCGGCCAAGTTTCTGTTCACTGGCGGCGTCAGCGCCTTTCAACTGATTCAGTTGCGGACCACCGTGGCCCTGGTTGGATTGGCGATCTGGCTGGGTCTGAGATATCCCGCGCGGTTGAAGATATCGCCAGGAGACCTGGGTTACTTTATCGGCCTGGGGGTGTTGGGAATCGGCGCGGCGCAGTTTTTCTACCTGTTGGCTATCAGCAAGATCAATGTGGCCGCGGCCATCCTGCTGCACTACACGGGACCGGTGTTTGTGGCCCTTTACGTGGTGCGGGTTGAGCGCCGGAAACTGGGGCGGGTCAGCGTTCTGGCCATGGCCGGAACCCTGGCAGGGTGCTTTTTGGTGGTGGGCGCCTATGACCTGAGGCTGCTGGCCCTGAACCGGGCCGGTATCGCCGCGGGGTTCGCGGCGGCCGTGGCCTTTGCCGCCTACTCGTTGATGTCAGCCCGGGGCATGGCACGCTATTCACCCTGGACGGTGTTGCTCTACGGAATGCTCTTTGCCGCGCTGGAGTGGAACGTGCTGCACCCGCCGCTGGAGGCCTTCTTCCATGATTATAGTGCGCTGCAGTGGGCCTGGATCGGGTTCATTGGAATCGGGGGGACCATTTTGCCCTTTGGGCTCTACTTTGAAGGCATCCAGCGCATCGCCCCGACCCACGCCAGCAGCACCGCCACTCTGGAGCCCATCTCGGCCGCCATCATCGCCGCGCTGTTTCTGGGCGAGCGGTTGGCGCCCCTGCAAATCGCCGGGGGCGGGCTGGTGCTGATGTCCATTCTGCTGCTGCAAAGCACCTCGCTCCCGGAACGGGCCTGACCCTCCAGCCGGATGGGTTAGTCCGCGGTTGCGATCAGGCCGCCCAGCCCCTTTTTTCGGGTTTCAATCCCCTTGGCGATCACCAATCGGCGTCCGGTTTCGATGCCGTCCGCCACCACCCGGCCATCCATCTGGCGGGCGCCCCGATACACGGACTGGGTGCGGGGATAGCGGTGGGCCAGGTAGGCCTGCAGGTTGGGATCGCTGCGCAGTACCAGGGCCTTGCGCCGGGGATCCGCGGATTTCGAGGGGCGCCGCGCCTCATCCAGCTTGCTCTGAAAGCCCTGGATGATGCCCACGGCAAAATCGATGCGCCGGGGGTGGCTGAGCTTTCGACCCCGGGTGTAGCGCTGCCACTGATTTTCAATGTAGCGGCGGATGTAGTCATGGACATAGACTGCCGATTTCAGGTTGGCGGGAGTGCCGCTGATCTCCAGCACCCGGCCCATTTTGCCCTTGGCCAGCACAAAGGCCGGAATCCAGA
This sequence comes from uncultured delta proteobacterium, assembly GCA_963713755.1. Classification (GTDB taxonomy): domain Bacteria; phylum Desulfobacterota; class Desulfobacteria; order Desulfobacterales; family CAVQMW01; genus CAVQMW01. The sequence continues at coordinate 608,721 of CAVQMW010000003.1, forward strand.
TCCCGGCCACCCAGTAGTGGCGGATCAGCAGATGGGCCAGGTGGTAGGTCTCCCGGGTGTGGCGCAGGGCGGGTTGGCCCAGAAAGCGGCTCAGGTAGCCCGCCGGCCGGTGGTTGTCCAGGATTTCCAGGTTATATTTGTCCGTCAGCTGGCGGGCCTTGAGCATGGCGGCCTCGGCCTCTTGGGGGTGGGGGCTGGTGGCCAGGGAGAGCAGCTTGGCGACTTTGGTCATAAGCCGATCCCGATGATGGGCTGCGGGGCTGCCGCTCAAACGGGCATCCAGGGGCGGGTAGTTTCCCGAAGCCCGGGGATTGGCCTTGAGCAGCCGGCAGGCGCGGTGAAACCCGGGGCCGTGGGGCGGCTCGTGGGCGCCGTCCAAAATCCGGGTCGCCAGTTGGTGGGCCATCTCGTGGCGCAATACCTCCCGCACGGCATCCCAGGAGTGATCCGCCACCAGGCGACGGTTAATGACAATTTCTCCTAAGGCTGAGGACCATTGCCCCCAGGTGCGCTTTAAGTCCGCCAGGCGAAATAGCGGCGGGAACATCAGTTCGCGATATTCACAGGGCAGATCGTCCCGGGCCGCCTGCCATTCGCAGTTCAGACCGTGAAGAACCCTGCGCTCCAGTTCGGGAGAGATCGCTTCAGCCATGGGTAAGATTCCTCGCCAAGTCGAACCTTTGGGGGGAGTTCAAGGGTATATTACTGAATTTTTCCTGAAACGGGTATTGAGGCGGGAACCCTACAGATTGTGGGCTAGATTTAAAAGGCTTTTTTGGATGCCGAAGCTGAAGGCGGGCTGGATCAGTTCATGGTGATCCACGCGAAAGGGGATAAATACCAGTTTAAAGGCGCGGGCGGTTATCTGAAGGGTTTCCAGGCGGGGCAGCCACTCGCGTTGGGGCTTGATGAAGTCGGCCAGGGTGACCTTGAGCGCCTCCACGGCTTCGGTGACCGGCAGGTTGGCGCTGGTGACCGCCTTGAGGGGCGGCAGTTCCGTGATTAAGTCCCCCTGGGGCTGGCCCAGGGTCAGGGCGGAGGTCAGGCGCAGATAGGTTTGCGGCCGCACCTTGAAGGCCGGAATCCAGAAGTGAAAATCGATCTGATCCCAGTGGGGCTGAATCGCCCGGGGCAGATTGGCCACCCGCACCAGATCGGCATAGTTGGCCAGCTCTAGCCCCTGGATGTCGGGCCGGATGCGCCAAAAGGGGAGGTAGGCGCTCTCGGCGCCATCCATGCCTGCCATTTCCAAGCGCGAAAAGGGCAAATTGCGGAATTGACCGCCGGCCGGCAGCCAGGCGGTCCGGCAGTTGTAGCACAGCAGCACCTGGGCGTCGGCGGCCCCTTTCAAATCCCAGCCGCACTGGGGGCAGAGGGTGGCGATAAACTTGAGACTGGGGTCCGGGGTTTCCGTGGCCAGGCTATCCGCCTCAAAATCGGAGCCCCCCGTGGGCTGTTCCAAAACGCCGTCGTACAACCCGTTGCGCACATAGTAGGGGGCGTAGATCAGGCTCGCGCTTTCGCCAATGTGGGCCTGATGGTAAAGGGGGCTCTTGAGGCTGTGGACCAACTGATTCTGGTAACTGTCAATGGCGCTCTGCGCCTTGCGCTCCACTTTGATGAAGCGCCCCTGGTATTCAGGCGTCAAAAAACGCAGTTTCAAGGCTTGGCTGCGCACCCCCAGGGAGATGGGAAAATGATGGGAAACCGCGGCCTGGCAGCTGACGTCTACGAATTTTTCCTTTACCCCCCGGCCGCTGCACGCAAAGAGCATCCCCTTGAAGCGCCAGTAGGGAAAATAGATCCACTCCCGGGAGCTGTCCGCCTTGTGGGGTAGCAGATATTGGAAATAGTTGCGTTCCGTCAGGTAGGACTTGACCCGGCAGAATTCACAGCGAAACAGACGATCGGTCTCCTTGAATTCCGCCGGGGCCCCGCATTGGGGGCATTGATGCTCAATGGTGAAGATCAATGCTTTTCACCGCAATTGATGCAGTAACCGGCATCCGGCAGGTTTTCCACATCGCAATTGGCGCAGCGCCAGGGTTGGGGAGGCGACTCGGCGGGATGGCCGCAGCGGGAACAGAACTTCGCCTTGGGGGTCAGGTTCTTGCCGCATTGGGCGCACTGGTCGAACACCAGCAGCTGATGGCCGCATTTGGGACAAAAGCGGGCCGAGGCCGGAATCTGCTGGCTGCAGTCCGGGCAGGTGGTCTCGGCCTCCGGGGCGCTGGCGGGGGCGGGACCGGCCGGGGATCCGCCCTGGGCCTGCTGGTGGGCGCCGCTGAAGTAGTTGGCGAACATGGCCGGCAGCATCAGGCCCATGCCCATGCCCATGCCGTCTCCCCCGCCGCCGTCGGATTCGGCCACTTTCTCCATGGCCATGGCCGATTTCATCTGCATCAGCTTGTTCATGTCGTCGAAGACCCCCATGCGGCTGCGGTCATCGATGGCCTGCTGGACTTCCTGGGGCGGGGTGATGGAATTGAGGTAGAGGTGGGTCAAACCGAGACCGAAATGACTGAAATCCTCTTTGAGTCTGGCGGCCAGACCCACGGCCAGTTCATCGTACTGGGCCGGCAGATTGAGGATGGAGTCAATGGACTCGCCCATGTAGTCGTTGAAGCGCGAAACGATCACCCGGTTAAGGTACTCCTCAATCTGTTCGGTGGTGTACATGCCCTGGGTGCCCACTAGGCGGTTGATGAAAAGCACGGGCTGCACCACCTGGATATTGAACACCCCAAAGGCCCGCAGACGGATCAAACCCAGTTCCTGGTCTTTGAAGGCCACCGGGTCGCGGGTACCCCACTTCAGGTTGTTGAAGACCTTGAGGTTGACGAAATAGACCTCCGCCCGCAAGGGACTGGTCATGCCCCAGGGGATGGCCGCCAGTTTGGTCAGAATGGGGATATTAGCGGTTTTCAGGGTGTGCCGGCCGGCATTGAAGGCCTCGATGGCCTTGCCTTTGTAAAAAAAGACCGCGGCCTGACTCTCGCGCACCGTGAGCTGGGCACCGTATTTGATTTCCCCGGAGCCCTCTTCGGGAACCCGGTAGACCATCTCCTGCCCGGTTTTGTCGAACCACTCAATGACCTCTAAAAAAACCCGGTTGTTGCTGCCCATAATACCCCTCACTGTATGAAGTGGATAAAAATGCGAGTAAAGACTGCAAGATTAAGACCAGCTTTTGTGGGTTAATTGCCGCCCACTGTGTAAAGTGCGGGTAAAAGAGAGAGGGTATAGGAATGACTGCTGAACACACTTGACACTGTTGGCAATATTTACGTAATAAATTCTATATATTGCGTATAGATTCCCGCCTACGCGGGAATGACGAATCCTACTAACTGCACGTCATCTCCGCGGGGCCTGCCCCCGCAGGCTTTAGGCGGGGGGCGGAGATCCACAAGTGGCGCCAATATCCGATTTATTCGGAATGCGATAGCCCACCAATAGTGTCAAGCGTGTCCAACAGTCAGGTTTAAAAGGGGGATAGCCCGTCCAGGTGCGCCCCAAATCCCCCGGGAAATTGCCAAGAATTGTCAGGTTTAATGGCAATTAACGACAAATTTTTAGCGTAACCTTATCCGAGAAGATGGGAATTTGATGTTTGGAGCGGCTATTTTGATGCCGAGGATTGGGTTCGATAGTTTTGGATCACCGTGTCGATCCGCGCCTCAATGAAGGCCACCACCTTTTGTGCTTCCTCGCGGGTGATGGTTTTGACCTCCTGGGCCAGAGGTTCGGACCTGGACTCTTCGATTTCGGCGATTTTTTCAATGAGGAAGGTATCGATTTCACCCCCTTCGAGAAGCGCCCCGCAGGCGCCGGCCGCCCCCAAAAACTCACCGTCCAGAATGATGGGGACCACCAATTTGATCAGGCCCGCATCGCACTCCTCGATGACGGGCGCTCCTTGCTGGCGGGCCTGCTCGGCGACATTCATGTGGGCCACGGCACAGATGAAACTTTGCCCCTTGTCCGTGGCTTTGATTTCAGGGCAAAGACGATTGATCCAGGCTTTGAAGTCGCTGATCCGAACGCCCTCGGGGTTGAAAATGTTGGTGTCCAGGCCGCTCATGGTGTGGATCTCTGCTTCCAAAGCCTTCCACTTTTCAACGGGCAGCAGGTCCGTAAGGGTTGTCATCAGGAATTCCTTTGGATTGAAAAGACGATGCGGGTTTGGGTTTCGGTGAGGTCGTTTTCGGTGAGTATACGAGCAAAATTGAACCAAAGTCAATTGGGCCATTTTCCCTAAATTGCGGGAATGGGCCGCCTTGAAAATGGTTTGCTTTCCGCTGGAAAATATAATAATATCAGCACTTGTTCAATATTTATGAGTCCATTGGCCCGGGAGCCGATTCTGTTACCGGCAAAAGGCCAAGCCGACGGCGAGGAGTGGTTTCGGGGCAATTCCAAAACGCATCCGCAAATTAAAAAAGGTTACAGCATGTGACTGTAACCTTTTGATATCTGGCACGCCTGAAGGGATTCGAACCCCTGACCTACGGATTAGAAGTCCGTTGCTCTATCCAACTGAGCTACAGGCGCAAAGTCGGGTATGGTGTAACAAAAGGCCGTGGGGATGTCCACATAAATTGGATGCCCAACCCCGCCCATAGCGACTGACGGACCGCGATCAACCGCGCCGTTACTTCCATGGGCCGTACCCATTGAAACTTAAAACTACAGAAATATCACTTATGCCCAAGACGAAGAGAGCACCCAAAACAAAGAAAAAGACGGTTAAAAAGACCAGCGCGCCCGCCAAGACCAAAAAGAAGGCCGCTGTGAAACCGGCCGCCACCCGCTCCGACAAAGCACTGGTCCGGTTCGATCCCCTGCAACGCTACCTGGCGGAAATCAGCAACTACCGTTTGCTGACCCGCGATGAGGAGCGTGAATTGGGGGTACGGGTTCAGGAACACAACGATCCGGATGCGGCCTACCGGATGGTCACCTCAAACCTGCGGCTGGTCGTTAAAATCGCATTGGAATTTCAAAGGGTTTGGATGCAAAACCTCCTAGATTTGATTCAGGAAGGAAATATCGGCCTGATGCAAGCGGTGAAAAAATTTGATCCTTACAAAAACGTCAAATTTTCCTATTACGCATCCTTTTGGATCAAGGCCTATATCCTGAAATTCATCATGGACAACTGGCGTCTTGTGAAGATCGGGACGACCCAAGGCCAGCGCAAGCTATTTTTCAAACTAAAGAAAGAGAAACAGAAACTTATCGAGGAGGGCTTTGATCCCAAACCGAAACTGCTGTCCCAGCGGTTGGGGGTGACCGAGCGGGAAATCGTCGATATGGATCAACGCCTGGACGGTTGGGACCTTTCCCTGGATGCGCCCATCAAGGGGGATTCTAATACCGAACGGATGGACTTTATCCGCACGGACTCCACATCCGCCGAGGATCAGGTGGCCAAAAAAGAGATGGAGAGCCTGCTGCACCAAAAAATTGCTGAATTCAAAAAGAATTTGACACCTCGGGAATTGGACATTTTCGATCAGCGGATCTTTTCCGACACCCCGTCCACCTTACAGCAGATCGGTGACAATTACGGGATTTCCCGGGAGCGGGTACGACAAGTCGAAAAAAATATTGTCAAGAAAATGCGGGAATTTTTTAAAGATGAAATTCCCGACTTTGCCGTTTACAGCGAAGAGTCCTGATACGCATCCCTCTAATGCAAATTTAGGGGATGCCGATAACATAACAGATGAAGATGAAACACTGGAATTTTTTAATCGGCCCAATACCATTCCTGGGTCTGGCAATCCTCTCCGGGGGCTGCGTCCTGAGCGGGGCTGTCGGCAATCCGGGTGGGACGCCGCGCCTTCAAATTGAACGCGAAGCCACCCCGGGCAATAATTACTACCTCTATGTCGAGTCGTTGTTGAAGCAGCGCCAGGGCCGGGGTGACGAGGCCCTGCGGCTCCTGCGGCACGCTGCCGGGAGTGACCCCGACTCGTCCTATCTGCAGCGTGAACTGGCGCTCTGGCTCTGGCAGGCCGGGGATGCCGACGGTGCCCGGGCAATCCTGGAATCGGGCGTGACGCGCCATGCAACGGACAGCCGGCTGTTGATTCTGTTGGGCCGGCTGCAGCAGCGCCAGGATCAGATCGCGGCGGCCAAAGAGAGCTTTGAGCAGGCCCTGGACCTGGATCCCGATCGGGAGGAGATCTATCATCTGCTGGGGGAAATTTACTTGGAAGAGGATCAACTGGATGCCGCAAAAAAAATATACCAGATTCTGGTCAGGAAATTCCCTGAGTCCTATGTCGGCTCCTTCTACCTGGGCCGGATTCACAGCGCCCAAAACAATCTCGAGGATGCGGCCCAGGCCTTTGCGCGCACCCTGGATTTGGTGCCGGATCTTGAGGAACCTCGCTTAGAATTGGCCGAAGTCTACACCAAATTGGGGCGCTGGATGGAAGCCCAGGAGCTGTATCAGTCCATTCTCGAGGAAGATCCCGACCATCTTCGCGCCCGGCTGGGCATGGGAATGGTTCTCCAGGAGATGGATGAAGATCAGCCTTCCCAACTGCTCTTTAAACGCGTGGCCCGGCAATGCGACGCGGATCCCGAGGTGCTCAAATCCATATTCCAGCAGTTCTGGGATCGCGAACAATTCGAAGCCGGACTAGATGTGTTCAATCTGTTGAGTCCCTATCTAAAACGAACCCGAGACCATCACTATTGGCAAGGCCTACTGTTGGAGGCCGTCGATTCCCTGGATCAGGCCATCCGGGAGTTTCAAACCGTTGACCCTGCATCGCAATACTTTGAAAAAGCCGTGGTCCACGCCGCCTACCTGCTGCAGGAGACCGAGCGAATTACCCAGGCTGTGGACTTTTTGGAATCGGTTATCGCACGGGTTTCCGACAATCCCGAATTCTACCTCTACCTGGCCGGCCTGCACGAAGAGACCCAAAACTACGAGGCCGCTCTGGAGACGGTGAACAAAGGTCTAATACTGGACAACGCCAATGCCCGGCTTCATTTTCGGCAGGGCGTGGTGGCGGATAAATTGGGCCGCAAAGCTGAGACCATTGCCGCCATGGAGACCGTCATCGGGCTGGAACCGCAAAACGCCACGGCCCTCAACTATCTTGGCTACACCTACGCCGATCTGGGTAAAAATCTGGATCAGGCGGAGTATTATATTCGGGAGGCCTTGAAGTACAAGCCTGACGACGGCTATATCACCGACAGCTTAGGCTGGGTTTACTACCAGCGCGGCGAATATGACCAAGCCTTGAAGATCCTGCTAAAAGCTTCGGAACTTGCGCCGGACGACCCGGTGATCTTGGAGCATGTGGGCGACGCTTATCTGAAAATCTCCGATCGAGACAACGCCCTGCGCTTTTATCGCCGTTCTCTGGAAAAAAAATCCGATGAGCGTGATCTTTTAAGGCGGAAAATTCAGCAGATCCTCAAAAATAACGGTTGATGCGATCCAGCTCCTCCTTCCTTTGGCATTTCGTTTAACTCCCATGGCGCAGCTCGCGAAATTAACCCCCACCATAAAGGGTTTTCTTCACCGCCTATCCTGGGTCTGTCTGGGTCTGGCCTGCCTGGTGCTGGCCGGATGTGCCGGAATCAGCGGCAGGTCGACACCCGCACCCCTTGATCCGCCAGTCGAAGCGCTGATTTCCCAACTCTCCCGCCGCAACAGCGACCTGAAAACTTTCAAAGCCAGCGGACGGGTGGCGATCCACCACAAGAGCCAGTTCAAATTCAACCAGACCGGGTTATGGGCTGGGCTTGGGCGGGCTAAAATGAGATTGACCCTTCTGGGAATCGACGGCCGGCCCATCACCAGCATGGTTCGCGACGGCAAGCGGCTCGATCTGCTGTTCCATCCCCAAGACCGCCTGGAAACCCTACAGATCGGAGAGAGCGGATTGCAGCGGGTGACCCAAATCGAGTTTTCTCCGGACACTTTGGCGGCCCTGCTCCTGGGCCAAATACCCGTGGAAAATTACAGAACGGCTGAAATTGTTTCGGCCGCCGGGCGGGGCGTGCTGCTGGCTCTCAAAGGGCGTTGGGGAAAAACCCTCCAGCGAATCTATTTTACCCCTGACACGCGGCAGGTTCAGCGGATCGAAACTTACAACGCCAGAGGCAATCTGCGCTACCAGGCGGATTTGGGGCCGCCCCGCACCCATGACGGATTCCAGATCCCTTCGCGCATCGACATCCGTAACGACCAGGATGACCGGCTCAGCATTGAAATTCAGCGCTATTGGCCCAATGCCCCGCTTCCGGAAGGAATCTTCAGCATAGAGCCCGCCACCCAGGGCCGGGCAGGGCCGGGCTAACATGGCAGCGCTGCCGCGACCCACCCAACGCCGGGTTGTCGCCCTGGGGTCCAGGCTTCGGCCCTGCCGTAACGTGATCACCCTGGGTGTCAAACCCAATTTTGACGACTATGCCCGTGAGGACCAGGAACGCATCCGGCAGGCGCCACGAATCTACTATCCATCGGCTTTCTACGCTGACCTGCTGGATGCTGTGGGTAAACCCACCTTTCCCAGTTACCATACCTACAAGAGCGCCCAGGATAAAATCCGTCAGAGCGCGCTGTTCAAATGGTTGGGATTGCCCCATCCGGAAACACGGGTCTACTATGGGCGCCGCTGGCAGGAAAAGATACCCCGGGATTTCAGGTTTCCCTTGATTGCCAAAATCCCCCGGGGTTCAGCCCTGGGCCGGGGGGTGTTTTTGATCCACGATCAAGGGCAATTGGAACAGTACCACCAGCTATCGGATATCGCCTATATCCAATGCTACATGCCCGCGGCCCGGGATCTTCGGGTGGTGATCATCGGCGGGCGGGCGGTTCATGCCTACTGGCGGGTGGGACCGCCCGGGGAATTTCGCAACAACCTTTCCAGGGGCGGGCGCATCGAACTGGGCAACATTCCCCAAGCGGCCGTGGACTTGGCCCTTGCCGCGGCGCGGCAATGCGGCTGGGATGACGTGGGACTGGATATTCTACCCCATGAGGGACGCTACTATCTGCTTGAAGCCAATATGAATTACGGCCGGGAAGGATTCCGGGCCGCTGGGATTGACTATCATCAACTGTTGGAGGCCATGATTGACCAAGGAAAAATCTGATCTGTTGAACAGCGCCATTCCGGAGGATCTGTCCGTGCTGCGCCACCAGCTGGACCAGCAAGAAAGCCGTACTCTTGCGGATCGGGCCACCCTGAGCGCCCGGGCCTTGCGACGGCAAAGGGAACCGCGCTTGGCGCGGGATTACCGCCAGGCCTTTGCCGTGGACACCGACCGGATCCTCAACTCCCTGGCCTATACCCGCTATATCGACAAAACCCAGGTCTTCTATCTGGTGGAAAACGACCACATTACCCACCGGGTGCTGCACGTTCAGCTGGTGTCGAAAGTTTCCCGGACCATCGGACGCTTTTTAGGGCTCAACGAAGACCTCATTGAAGCCATTGCCCTGGGACATGATATCGGCCACGTGCCCTTTGGCCATGATGGCGAACGCCATCTTTCCAGGCTGTGCCAGGCCGTGGGCATCGGCACCTTTCAGCACAATCTGCAAAGCGTCCAATTTTTGGACAAGGTGGAGCGCAAGGGGCGGGGCTGGAACCTGTGCCTGCAAACTTTGGACGGCATCCTGTGCCACGACGGCGAAGTTCATGATCACACCTTGAAGCCCGCCCCGGAAAAGGATTTCAATACCCTCGGCGAACAGATGTCGGCCAAAAAGGCCGATCCGGGGTTGGTCCTGATTCCCATGACCTACGAAGGCTGTGTGGTGCGCATGGCGGACACCATCAGCTATGTGGGCCGCGACATCGAAGATGCCATCCGGTTGGGGCTGATCACCCGGGAAGAGCTTCCGGAAAATTGTACCCGGGTATTGGGCAGTACCAACGGCACGATGGTCTACCGACTGGTCACCGATATTATCCGCACCAGTGCGGATCAAGCGGGCCTCGCCTTTTCACCCCGGGTATCGGCGGCCCTAAAAGAGCTCAAGGCCTTCAATCTGCAGCGCATCTATCTCAATCCGCGTATCAAGCAAGGCCTCAAGGATATGGGCGCGCTTTTTGAGTACCTGTTTCATCGCTATTTGGATGACATTCGTGGGGAAAACCTGGATTCACCGATTTTCAAGCACTTTCTCAGCGATATGATTCCCAGCTATGGGGAAACCCATCAGCCCGAAGAGATTGTTCGGGATTTCATCGCCGGCATGACCGACCGCTATTTTCTGCACCAAATTCCGTCCAAAATGCGGCCCCGGGCGATCCAGGCCCCTTAACCCCGAACCTACCCAGCCATGTTTCAGTCCCGAACCTACCGCAACCGTGTGCGCCATCCGGAGTTTAAGGCATATCTGGTGACGGTCAAAGAGACCAATCTGCATGTCCAAACCCCCCGTGACTATTCCCGCGAGATTCGGGATCTGGTGATTAAACACCGAGGGTACTTGGAAGCCTACATCGCCGATCATCCCCAATTCGTCGAGACCCTACACCCTTGGAAGGCAACTGGGCCCATGCCGGCCATGGTGCGGGCCATGGTGGCGGCAGGTCAAGCCATGCAGGTGGGTCCCATGGCGGCCGTAGCCGGAGCCGTGGCCTCCGCCGTAGGTCGCGAAATACTGAAGATCACCTCCCAAGTCATCATCGAAAACGGCGGAGATGTATTCCTTAAAACCGATCTCCCGGTGACCTTGGCGATTTACGCCGGATCATCGCCCTTGAGTCTCAATATCGGTCTGGAAGTGGACACCCGCCAAAGTCCCAAAGCGGTTTGCACCTCCTCGGGGACCATCGGCCATTCGTTGAGTTTAGGGCGGGCCGATGCGGTGTGCGTGGTGGCGGATTCCGGCAGTTTGGCCGATGCCGCGGCCACGGCCCTGGGTAACCGGATTCTGCACCCCAAGGATATCGGAACGGTGTTGAAAGAGATGGAGAAAGTCGGCGGTGTTCAGGGCGTTGTGGCGGTGCTTGGGGAAACCTTGGGCGTGTGGGGCGATTTGCGGATCGTCCCCCTCGACCCTTGAGATTGAGAGCCTAATCCTGATGTTTGGGGAGGGACCGACGGGCGTTGGCAGGTCTGGATTTCCTAAAAAAGGGTTGAGTTTTAACCCTGATCCGGTTACATAATAGAATCTTGAAATTCAGAATAATATCCATTAGATCGCAGCATTCGCCGGTAGCTTTCGGCGGTTTATGCGCTGCCCCGCGATGCCGGTAGACTTACTTTGGAAGGGAGCATTGCATGAGAAAATTCAAGTTAATCCTCGCCTTGGTGATCCTCGGTTTCATTGTCCTGTTTGTGGCCCAGAATGAACCCTATTTCAAGGCGACGAACAGCTTCCGGCTGAAAATTCCCATGCTGGATGAGTATCAATCCCCTCTGGTGACCAATTGGCAGGTGGGCCTGGGGGCTTTTATTGCCGGTGGGGTGCTGATTTTTCTGGCGTCGTTGCCGGGACGGATGAAGACCCGCAAAACCCTAAAAGAGCTCAATGCGACCCTGCAGACCCATCAAGACAAGATTTCAACCCTGAAAAGTGAAGCCCAGGCCGTTTCCGCCATTGCCGAGTCACCCGCCAGCCAGGATCCACTCCCAAACCATAAGACCTCGGGGGACGAGATTTTCGCTGATGAAGTCTCTGGTGCCAAAACCGCATCCAGTGCCTAACCGGCGAACGAAATTCGCTGCAGTTCACAATCCGCGGGACTTTGCCTATGCAAAGTCCCGCCCTTTATGAAGCAGACGGTGAATCGGGTAATCCATCAGATTTTCAAACAGATTATCGAGCTGGCGGATTGTCCATCCCGTTTATCCGTCTGCCGCTTTATCATCGCGACATCGAAAGTCGATAGCAAACCTTCGTCCAGCCGCAATCGCCCATAGGTCCCATGTCCGCCGCCAAACCCACCCCCATGATCCAGCAGTATTTGGCGATCAAAGCGCGCTATCCCGACGCCATTCTTTTCTATCGCATGGGCGATTTTTATGAAATGTTTTTCGAGGATGCCGAGCGAGCCTCACAGGCCCTGGAAATCACTCTTACCTCCCGAAACAAGCAGGACAAAGCGCCCATTCCCATGTGCGGGGTTCCTTTTCGCGCGGCCAACGGCTATATCGCCCGTCTCATCGACCAGGGATTCAAGGTGGCGATTTGCGATCAGGTTGAAGATCCGGCTCAGGCCAAGGGCCTGGTCAAACGGGAAGTGGTGCGGGTGGTGACTCCGGGCATGCTCGTGGAGGATGAGCTGCTCAATGCTAAACGCGCCAACTATGTACTGGCCCTAGCCCACGACGGCGACGTAGCCGGCATCGCCTATGTGGATATCTCCACCGGAAAATTTCGTTTGGCTGAAACCGACAAGCCTCAGATCCTACAAGAGGAATTGGCCAGGGTGGATCCCCGGGAGATTCTTCTGCCGGCCGATGCAAGCCAGGACGATCTTTTGGGTCATCTCAGCCCCCCATTTGGAAGGCTCCCCGGTCACCTATCTGGAGGCGGAGCGCTTCCGATACCGCCTGGGGCGTGAGCGGCTGATGGATCAGTTCCAGGTTCATTCCCTGGAAGGGTTCGGCTGCGACACCGCCCGAGCCGCGGTGGGCGCAGCGGGCGCCCTGCTGGATTATATCCAGGAAACACAAAAGCAGAGCCTGAGCCACCTGGATTATCCGGAATCTTACAGTCTGGACAATTTTCTGGTCCTGGACGAGATGACCTGCCGCAATTTGGAAATATTGGTAAATTTGAAAACCGGCGGCCTCAAGGGAAGCTTACTGGGGGTGATGGACGCCACGGTCACTGCCATGGGTGGGCGCTTGTTGAAGCAGTGGTTTCACTACCCCTTGCGCGCCTTGGCCCCTATTCGGGAGCGCCATGAAGCCATCGCTCAATCCTTGGCCCAGGAGGGGCTTCGCCAGGAAATCCGCGAGGCGCTCAAACTCGTGGCGGACCTGGAGCGCCTGGGCGGCAAACTGGCTTTGGGGCACGGCAATGCCCGGGACCTTTTGGCCCTGAAAGTCTCCTTGAGGACGTTTCCCGAGATTTTGGCCCAATTGAATCCATTTTCAGCCGCCTTGCTGCGCTGGCCGGAAACCGAAGAGGGGATAGGCCAGGACACGCCCCTGGAGCTTACGGAACTGGCGGACCTGGTGGACCTCATCGAGGCCGCCATCCGAGAGGATGCGCCCCCCACGGTTCACGAAGGGGGGTTGATCAACCCTGACTATGATCCCAAACTGGCTGAACTGATCACCCTCAGCCGGGATGGAAAAAATTGGCTGGTGCGCCTGGAGGCCCAGGAACGCACCCTTACCGGCATCAACGCCTTGAAAGTCCGTTTCAACAAGGTGTTCGGCTACTATATCGAGGTGCCCAAGGCCCGATCCGCGGAGGTGCCCGAGCACTATGTGCGCAAGCAGACCCTGGTCAATGCCGAACGCTACATCACCGACGAACTCAAGCAGTTTGAGTTCAAGGTGATGAACGCCGAACAGCAGCGGGCCAAAATGGAGCTGGCCCTGTTCCAGGAGATTCGCCAGGCGGTGCTGCAGCGGCAAAAGATCATCGCCAAAGTGGCCCAATTTATGGCCCGAATCGATGTGCTGTTGGGGCTAGCCACTGTGGCGGCCGAAAATGACTACCGGCAACCCACCATGAACAGCCAGGGGCAGCTCACCATCGAAGAGGGCCGCCACCCGGTGGTGGAGAAGATGATCAGCGGGGAGCGCTTTGTGCCCAATTCGGTGCGCATGGATGATGAGGCCTTCCAGGTGCTGCTGATCACCGGGCCCAACATGGCCGGAAAATCGACGGTTCTGCGCCAAGTGGCCCTGATTGTGCTGCTGGCCCACGTGGGGAGTTTCGTGCCGGCCCGGGCCGCGGATATCAGCCTTACGGACCGCATTTTCACCCGAGTGGGCGCCCTGGACAATTTGGCGGCCGGTCAGAGCACCTTTATGATGGAGATGCAGGAAACCGCCAACATTCTCAACAACGCCACCCGGCGCAGTTTGGTGATTTTGGATGAAATCGGCCGCGGGACCAGCACCTTCGACGGGCTGAGCATCGCCTGGGCAGTGGCCGAATATTTGCACGACCAGCGCAACACGGGCGTTAAAACGCTCTTTGCCACCCATTACCACGAACTGACCGAATTGGCGCGCCTGAAGCCGCGCATTAAGAATTTCAATATCGCGGTCAAGGAGTGGAACGAAGAGATCATTTTTTTACGCAAGCTGGTTCCCGGGGGCACCAACCGCAGCTACGGCATCCAGGTGGCGCGCCTGGCCGGAGTTCCCCAGCGGGTCATTCGCCAGGCACGAAAAATATTGACCCGGATCGAAAACGGGGAGAGTTTGAGCCCGGAATCTACGAATCCCCAAAAAGGGGCTGTCCGTCTCCCCGGAAGTCATGTACAATTGGAACTGTTTCAGCGGCCGGAAAACCAGATCATCCAACGACTCAGGACGTTGAACCTAACGCAAATGACACCCCTGGACGCCCTGAACTGGCTCAGTACACAGCAGTCTGAACTCAAACGCTTTTCTCTGCGAAGCCGGAGCCTTAAGGCACCTGAAGCGCAAGCAAACGACTCGGAGTGACCCAACCGGAATCTTCCCATGCCTCTGTTTTTCCCTCAATCGATGCCCCAGGAAGGTGGAAGCGGCACCTGGCCGCATAAATCGGCGCCAGGGCTCGAACGCTTGCTGGGGCAGGTGCTTGCGGGGCTGATGCTGGTGTTACTGGCGGCGGGGAGTTCCCCGACCTGGGCCAAATCCCCTCAGGCGCTCTACTTCAAGGCGGAAGCCTGTTACAAAAAGCTGCGGACCAGTAAACAGAGTGCAACCCAGCGCGACCGTTGGCTGGGTTGCATCCGGCAGTTCCAGAGCGTTCAGCAGGCCGACCCCACGGGTCCCTGGGCCGCGGCCGGGCTTTACATGAGTGGGCAGCTATGGGAAGAGCTGATGGGCATAACCATGGCCGGCCGGGATCGCAGCGAGGCGCTGGATGCCTATCTGCGGGTGATCAAACGCTATCCCAAAAGCCGCTACCAACCCCTATCCCGGGAAGGCGTCCGCCGGCTTTCGGCTGCCACCCACCCATCCTTGGCCAGGAAGAGTGATGCGCCGCCGCCAAAAAACAAATCCTGGCGCTCCCAAAAAATCGAAACACAAAAGAGTACCGTGGCCAAAACCCAGGACAATTCAATTCAACAGCCCCTCCGAAATTCCGCGCCGGTTGAAACCAAACGGGTGCCTGCCGCAGCACCGGCCCCCGCTTTGGCCGCCAAGGGGGGGCAGGGGGTCAACGTCACCGGATTGCGCTACTGGTCCAACCCCAACTATACCCGTGTGGTCATCGATGCCGACGGCCCCACCCAATTCCAGCACCGCCTGCTCAAAAAGGACCCGTCCCTCAACAAACCCCAGCGGCTCTTTGTGGATTTAGCCCATTGCCGTCTAAATTCGGGGGTGCAGAAGCATATTCCCATCAATGACGACCTGCTCATCGACGCCCGCGCCGGCCAACACACCACGGATAAAGTTCGCGTGGTGGTAGACATCAAGACCATTGAACGGCACAAAATTTTCGCCCTTAAGAACCCCTTTCGCATCGTCATTGATATTCACGGCACGGACCGCGCCGCACCTGCAGCCAGACCTCCCCAAGGCGCCCAACCACCTGCCGGCCGGGACAGTATCGGGGATTTGGCCAAACAGTTGGCCTTGGGCGTGGGCCGCATTGTCATCGATCCCGGCCATGGCGGCAAAGATTTTGGCGCACCCGGCTACCTCAAGGGGGTCCACGAAAAAAAGATCACTCTGGCCCTGGCCCGGCGATTGGCGCCAAAACTGCGCCAATCCCTGGGCTGTGAGGTGCTGCTGACCCGCACCGATGATCGTTATCTAACCCTGGAGGAGCGCACCGCGAAAGCCAACACCCTTGGGGCGGATCTATTTATTTCCCTGCACACCAACGCTCATCGGGATCCCACGGCCCATGGCCTGGAAACCTATTACCTCAATTTTG
This sequence comes from uncultured delta proteobacterium, assembly GCA_963713755.1. Lineage (GTDB taxonomy): Bacteria > Desulfobacterota > Desulfobacteria > Desulfobacterales > CAVQMW01 > CAVQMW01. The sequence goes on from CAVQMW010000003.1 coordinate 624,787, forward strand.
CCACCAACAACGAAGCCGTGTTGGTGGCGGCCCGGGAGAACGCCACCTCAACCAACAACATCAGTGACTTGCAAACCATTTTGACCGATCTGATGCAAAACGCCAAAATCAATGAGTCCAGCAAACTGGCGGCCTATGTGCAGGGGGCGACTTACAGTCATTTGGGAAAACAATTTTCCAGTATTAAAAGCAAGGGGGTCAAACAGGCACCCTTTTACGTGCTGCTGGGAGCTCAAATGCCCTCCATTTTGGTGGAGACCGCCTTTATCAGCAACCCCAGGGAGTGCAAACGATTGATGGATCCCCAGTATCAAGAGGTGCTCTGTGAGGGCATTGTCAGGGGCGTTAAACGCTACATTAACGAGACGACCCCCATGGCTCGGGGCCCCATGGAACAACTTCAGCGAGCGACATTGACCAAGGGAGGATGAGGATGGATTTCGAGACAATCTTGTACCAATTCGATGGGGGCGTGGCCCGGCTAACCTTTAACCGTCCCAAAGCCCTGAACGCTCTGAACGGGCAGTTGTTGAGCGAATTTCAGCAGGCCTTGGAGATGGCGTCTGGCGACCCGGAAGTTCGGGTCTTAATTTTAACCGGTAGTGGTGAAAAAGCGTTTGTGGCGGGTGCGGATATCACCGAAATCGCCCAGATGAATGCCCTTCAAGCCAAATTCTTTGCCCGTAGGGGCCAGGAAACCATCACGCAATTGGAACAGCTCGCTATTCCCGTGATTGCGGCGGTCAATGGGTTTGCGCTGGGCGGCGGCTCGGAAATGGCCCTAGCCTGCGATTTTATCTACGCCTCCGAGAACGCGATGTTCGGGTTACCCGAAATCAGCCTGGGCATTATTCCCGGTTTTGGGGGGACTCAGCGGTTGCCGCGGGTGGTGGGCGCGCCGCGGGCCAAGGAACTGATCTATACCGGCAAGATGATACCGGCCCAGGAAGCCGCCCAAATGGGGTGGGTCAACAAGGTGTGCAAGCCCGAGGATCTATTGGCTGAAGTGGTCAAAACCGCGCAATTGATCGCCAGTAAGGGCCGGGTGGCGTTGCGGGCGGCCAAGGAGGTGATCAACTTGGGTGGCAACGTCGATTTACGTTCGGGGTTGGCGGCCGAGCGGGATGCCTTTGCCCTGTGCCTGACCAGTCCGGATGCCGAGGAGGGCACACGCGCATTTCTGGAAAAACGCGCCGCAACATTCAGCGGAACCCTGGATGGGGAATAAGCATGTGAGTCGCTTAAAATTGTCTCCAATCCATGGTTTCAGCATTGGGAGGTGCTTATGACCCCGGTAGAACAAATTTCCATTTTCCTGGAAAACAAGGCCGGACGTTTGGCCGAAGTGACCGGCATTCTGGCCGAGGCCGGCATTAACATCCGCGCCCTGGCCTTGGCCGACACCTCCGAGTTTGGGGTGATGCGGCTCATTGTGGATGATCACCAGCGCGCCCGGATCATCCTCAAGGATCAGGGGGTGGCCGTGGCCACCACCGAGGTCGTGGCCGTCAATGTGGCCGACCGGCCTGGCGGATTACATGAGATATTAAAGACGCTTTATGAGGGAGGCATCAATGTGGAATACATGTACGCCTTTGTTCAGCATAGCGGAAGCCGGGCGGTCATGATTTTTCGCTTTGATAAAGTTCCTGAAGCGTTGGCGCTGCTGGGCGAGCAGGATGTGGAAATCATTGCGGCTGAAACGCTCTACACCCTTTAAGCTCGGCTGTATCCTCACTGGTTGTACTTACGGGGGGATGCCCGGCGACAGCTCAATTTGAACCGGTGTGGCCACATTGACCTAAGGCGCCCTGTTCTCCTGGATCCCGAATCAACCCATAACCCCATTCGGGAGGATCAACAAATCTCCTGGACACAGGGGCACCGTCTGACGGTTGGTTGCACAGAATACTGTGGATTGCCGATGCGTTTGGGTCAGATCCGTACTGGAAGATTTACCCGGGGATTCCCGTGTGTTAAATATTTGGCAATTAAGGCATTAAAATTGCATAGATTCGCCGTGGGCCTAATGCGCCGCACGTGACGGGCATGGAGTTTGAATGGCCAAAGATCAGTCCGTTATCCAGTTCATTTGGGGTATCTTGCTCGCCGCCATGGGCGTTGCGCTCTTGTTTCGGATTCCTCAAGTGATGCCGCGCATTACCCAAATTGAGCAATTTAGTCACCTAAAACCGTTTATCGGTTTTTGTTTTTATTTGATGGCCGTCATTTTATTGGCTGGCGGCTGCCGTAAAATAATCCAATTCATCAAACACAGACCCAAACCTTAGTCCGCGGGGGAGGTGGCTCCCCTTCAAAGGGATAGAGTTGATATGGTTTCACGATCCAATCTTGATAAAGCAGTGGCCGAAACCGACGGCGTTCAAACTTTGAAATCTCAACCCGGTGAGGGAGTTCAAGACCTCAAAAGCCAGCCCGGCAAGGGCGTTCAGGATCTCACCTCCGTTCCCGGCGGCGGCGGAGATGCGCAACACCTCAAAACCCATGTGAACGGCACACCGGCCTCGGCGGGGGTGGGTGATCAACAGGTCGTGTTGCTGGAAAACGAGGTTGAACATATCAAGCAGCTCCAGGAGCTGGGCAATAAAATTTACGCCGCCACCAATCTCAATGAAATCCTCACCCAGCTTCGGGATGAAATCACGGGCCTATTCCAGGCCGACCGCATGACGGTCTACATGGTGGATGGGGTCAAGCGGGAGTTGATCTCCCATCACAAATCGGGAAACGAGGTCAAGGAGATCCGTATCCCTATATCCGCCAACAGCATCGCCGGTCATGCGGCCTTAAAACAGCGCATGCTCAATATCGCCAATGTGTACGACGGCAATGAACTGAAATCCGTCGATCCAGACCTGAAATTCGATCGTAACTGGGACGTGCGCACCAATTATCGAACCCGTTCGGTGTTGGTTCATCCCATCATATTTGAAAAATTCTTGCTGGGCGCCATTCAACTGATCAATAAAGCAGGCAATCGCGCTTTTACCCTCCAGGACGAAGGCTTGATTCAGGAGTTGGCCAAAATACTGGGGATCGCCCTGTTCAACCAGAAGCGCATGGCCAAGGCGACCAAGACCCACAAATTTGACTACCTGCTGGAAAACCACCTGCTCACCCAAAAAGAGCTCAACCAAGCCATTGCCGAGGCCCGCAAACAGAAAGACCCCATAGAGAGCTTCCTCATCAAGCGGATTAAGATCCCGAAAAAAGATGTGGGCAAATCCCTGAGCAAATATTACGGCGTGCCCTTTGTGGAGTATAATCCCAAAGCTTCCATTCCCGGCGAGCTGATTCTGGGCATCAAGGTGCCCTTCATGCGCAACAATCGCTGGGTGCCCCTGCGCATTGAAGAGGGCAAAATCATCATTGCCGTGGACAACCCCAATGACTTGCAGAAAATAGACGAGATCAAGGCCCTGTTTCCAGGAAAACCACTGGTTTTCCACGTTGCGCTGCCCCAGGACATCCTGGATTACATCGCCCTGTTTACCCAGGATGAAAAAGAGATGGCGGCCATCGACGATATCTTGCAGCAACTGGAAGAAGAGGCTGGAGAGGTCGAGGATGCCCATGATTTCGTGGATGAAGCCGACAGCGCGGTGGTTCAGTTGGTCAACAAGATCATTCTGGACGCCTATGCCCGCAATGCCTCGGATATCCATGTCGAGCCCTATCCCGGCAAACAGAACACCCACGTGCGGATCCGCGTGGACGGCAACTGTTATCTCTATCAGACCATTCCCTACAACTACAAAGCGGCGGTGATCTCCCGGATCAAGATCATGGCCGACCTGGACATCGCCGAGCGCCGCAAACCCCAGGACGGCAAAATCAACTTTAAAAAATACGGCGGCAAGGATGTCGAGCTGCGAGTGGCCACCGTTCCCACCCAAGGGGGACTGGAAGACGTGGTGCTACGTATTTTGCAGGCCGGCGAACCCATCCCACTTGAGGAGATGCGCTTCTCCAAACGCAATTACGATGCCTTCCTGGAATGCATCACCAAACCCTACGGTCTGGTTTTTGTCTGCGGCCCCACCGGTTCGGGTAAAACCACCACCCTGCACTCGGCGATGGGCTACATCAACAAACCGGAGACCAAAATCTGGACGGCGGAAGATCCCGTGGAGATCACTCAAAAGGGGTTGCGCCAGGTTCAGGTGCAACCCAAAATCGGATTTGATTTTGCCGCGGCCATGCGCGCCTTTCTGCGGGCCGACCCGGATGTGATCATGGTGGGTGAGATGCGGGATAAGGAGACCACCCGCATCGGCATTGAAGCCTCCCTTACCGGTCACTTGGTATTCTCCACCCTGCATACCAACAGCGCCCCGGAGAGTATTACCCGCCTGCTGGACATGGGCATGGATCCCTTTAACTTTGCCGATGCCATCTTGTGTATCATGGCCCAACGGCTGGTGCTCACCCTCTGCCGAAGCTGCAAACAGTCCTACCATCCCTCCCGGGAAGTCTATGATGAACTGGTGCGGGAATACGGCCAAGAGGCCTTTCATCAGAGGCTCAACATCCCCTACAGTGATGATTTGGTGTTGTATCAGCCCAATGGCTGTGACCAGTGCAACCACACCGGGTACGCCGGACGGATGGGGCTCCACGAGCTGCTGTTAGGGACCGATGATATGAAGCGTCTCATCCAGCAGAAAAATCGGGTGGAAGAGCTGCGCGTGCAAGCCGTGGCCGACGGCATGACCACCCTGAAACAGGATGGTATCGATAAGGTGTTCTCCGGTTACACCGATCTGGTTCAGGTGCGCAAGGTAACCATTAAATAGGGCCCAAAAAAATCCATCCCTCGGTCCCAGGGTGGTAGCTTCGAATGTTAATCTACGGATAATTGCGACGGACGGGAGGTCAGGTAGGATTCGAAGCGCTCCAGCTGGCTCTGGTAATACTCCCGGTTATCTTTGGCCAACAACAATGTGTTGCGAGCGGCGGCCACGGCTTCCTCCCATTGCCCATTGACGAAATAGGCCTCCGCCAAGGTGTCCAGGATGTGGGGCGCCGCCATTCGCCGGGCGGCCTTGCGGGCCAGAATTAGGGCTCGCCGGGGTCGGCGCAGATGCTCATTTTCGCAGGTCGCATAGAGCCAGGCCAAATTGTTGAGGGCATGGATATCCTCCGGGAGCAGTTGCAGCGTCGCTTCGTAGGCGGCCATGGCGCCTTCCCATTTCCCCAGATCATAGCGGATATCCCCCAACAGCCGCTGCAGCATGGGATCATCAGATTTTCCCTCGATCTCCCGGACCAATATCCTCTCCAAGTGCTCACTCTTCAGCCCTGAACCGGCGTTGAAATAATCAACCTGGAAATTCAGCACGGCGACCCCAATCATTCCCAGCACGAAAATAAAAATACTGCGTCGAATCTTGCGATCATGGTGTTTGATCCAGCGTCGATCCGATTCGCAGCGTTCCAAAAACTCGACCCGTTGGGCAATGCTGAAATGGTGCCAATTGGGGCGTTGAGGATCCTGGCCGCTGGAGCGGGCAATTTTCTGCAGCGTGGAGATCAAGGGGCGCGCCGTGGGGAAAATGGCATAGACATAGGTGTCAGCCTGGCGCTCAAAATTCCGCATGAAAAAACCGAAGATAAAGCGAAAATAGATCACGAACAGCACGATCAGGCAGAGGCTGTAAATCAGTGAAGTTATATTGGTTTGACCCTGCCCCAAATAATCCACCAGTTGAAAAAACGATCCCCCGTGCAGTAAAGCGAAGATTACGAGATTCAGGCCCAGTAGGGAGATCAGCATGAATCCGCCGAAAAAAAAGAGGTAGTACAGCAGGTGCTTGCGTTTGACATGGCCGATTTCATGAGCGATCACCGCCTCGAGTTCTTCATCAGCCAGATATTTCAACAGTGCATCGGTCACCAGCAAGTAACGGAATTGGCGAATCAAGCCCATCACCCCGGCGGTGATCATGCGCCCCCCGAATATGGGCCAATAGAGAATGTTGGCGTATTTCAGGTTGGCCCGCTGGCAAACCCCATCGATACGGCTGCGCAGGGGTCCCGGTTCCAGAGGCTTACAGCCCCAGAAGCGTTGAACTAGAGCCGGGGCCGTCAGGGCTACAAAAAACAGGAAGAAGAGGAAGTAGGCCATTTGGCCCAGGGGGGTAGCAATCAGGCGCTGCAGGGCAGGGAAGGGGAGCAGATTGATCAGATCCACAATTCCCGAAAGCAGCAGCCATGGCAGCAGAACCGGCAGATTGAACATCAGATGGGAATTGACATACTCCCGGCGCCCCAGCTCCGAGGAGAGCACTCGGCGATGGGTTTCGTAGGCCACATTCCACATCAACAAAAGGTGGCCGATGAAAAGCCCCATAAAAAGCAGACCTTCCAGGGTGGGCAAGCGTTGAAACAGGGGCCAGTCGGTGGTAAAGGCAGGCAGGTTGAGGAAGTAAATGTCGATGCCGAAAATCACCAGGGCCAGAATGGAGGTCTGGGTCAGTGCTTGGGAAAAACGATTGTCCAGGCGCGGCAAAGGAAGGGTGGGCTGTAAGCGTTCGATCTGTCGAAAATGCCAGCGGGTGAGAAGGCCAAAGGCCGAGGTCAGACCCAGCAGCAGCAGAAAGCTGGTCAGCCCCCTAAATTGGGGGGTCTCGGGCGGCTGGTAAGAGCTGTAAATCAGCAGCGCGACAATGAAATAGATGAAGTTGCCAAACATTTAGCACAAGATGGGGCGCAGTTGGCTGCTGTCAACGGGCGGACGTTTAAGGGTCGGATATTGAGCAAGCATGGCAACCGGGATCAGGATGATTCCGCCTTTTTACTCAGATAGCGCTCTTTTTCACTGAAAATGCAGCCGCAGTAGTTTTGCCGATAGAGCCCTAATTCTTTGGATATCTGGATGCCTTTTTTCCATCCTTCGCGGAAATCGTGGTAATAGAAGGGCACTCCCACGGATTTGGCAACGGCCTCAGCAATGGAGTGAATTTGGTGATGGTTTTGGAATTTGCTGTAGAGTAGGGTTGAGCTGAAGTAGTTGAAACGGCCTTTTTTGGCGACCTGGGCTGTGGCGCTGAGCCGGTCGTGATAACAGATTTGGCAACGCTGGGATTCGCGGAAGGCCGCTTTGCGCAAAAATTCTTCCAGTTCATATCCTTTCTGGTAGATGACATTCAACGCTACCGTTTGGGCGTATGTTTCCAAAGTTTCCTGGCGTTTTTGGCATTCAGTATAGGGATGGATGTTGTGGCGATAAAAAAACCCCATCACCTCAAATCCATCCTCCCGCAACACCTCCAGAGGATGGATGGTGCAGGGTGCGCAGCATGTGTGCAATAGCAGCTTCAATCCCGCTCTCCAAAAATGGCGGTACCCACCCGAATCAGGGTTGCCCCTTCCTGGATGGCCGCCTCAAAATCACCGCTCATTCCCATGGAAAGCTCTCCCATCTTCACCCCAGGGACATGCAGCTGATCAATTCGATCCTTTAATCGGGCCAACTCCCTGAAAAAGGGCCGTACCTTTTCCGGCTGGTGGAAAAAGGGCGGCATGGTCATCAAGCCCTTGAGGACGATATGTTCTAAGGGCGCCACCCCACGCACCAAGGCGTCAGCCTCTGAGGGCGAAATCCCCCATTTGGATTCTTCCCGGGCCACATTCACCTGGATCAGAATCGATTGGCACTTTCCGATCTTGGCTGCTTGGCGATCAATTTCTCTCGCCAGTTTGAGGGAATCAACCGTATGAATCAAATCAAATAACTTAACGGCGTATTTGACCTTGTTGGTCTGCAGGTGCCCGATAAAATGCCACGTGAGGCTTTGTCCAGGCACCTGGGGAATCTTGGTGCGGGCCTCCTGGATATAATTTTCACCGAAATTGTAAAGTCCCGCGGCCACGGCTTCCCGCACCCGGTGCTCCGAAACGGTTTTACTCACCGCAATCAGAGCGACCTGATCCGGAGAACGGCCACATAGCCGGCAGGCGGTCTCAATTCGTTTTTTGATCACCGCCAAATTATCAGTCAGGGCCATCAGTTCCTCCCTGGGATGGGCAAATTGGAATGGCGCGGGAGAAGGGAGTAAGCCCTACCCGATCCAGAAACTCAACCACCTCGCAGAGGGGCAAACCCACCACATTTGTGTAGGAGCCATTGATCTGTTTCACCAAATGGGCCCCCAACCCCTGAATGGCATAGCCGCCGGCCTTGTCAAAGGGCTCCCCGCTGGCCACGTACCAATCGATCTCCTGATCGCTGAGGGTCTTGAACGTGACCTCGGTGCTCACCAGGGATGAAAATTGCTGGTTTTGCCCGGCGGAAAGAATAACGCAGCCGGTCATGACCTGGTGCGTATTCCCGCTCAACTGGGTCAGCATCCGGCGCGCATCCTGCTCCGTTGCCGGTTTCCCCAACACCTTGCTATCAATGACCACAATGGTGTCGGCGCCCAGCACCCACTGCTTCGGGAAATTTCGGGAAACATGAGCCGCTTTCATCAACGCCAATCGGGTCGCGTATTCCCGGGGATCCTGATGGATCGCAAAAGGGGGCTCTTCGACTTGAGCGGGAACCACGCAGAATTTGATCCCCGTGCGGGAGAGCAAGAATTTGCGGCGAGGGGATTGGGATGCAAGAATCAGCTTACACGAAGATTTACCAGTAACCATGGGGGCTGAATACCAAAAGCCGGTCGCTTTGACAAGTTGTCGGGAGCCTGCCGGGGGCCTTGCCCCCGGTGATCTGAAGCTTGATTCCAAGCCACCTTGACATCCCGTAACTTACCCGCTAAAACCGTCCCACTTTTCGGCGGGTCACCCGTTAAAGCACCTCCTCCTTGCCTGGGTGGCGGAACTTGGTAGACGCAAGGGACTTAAAATCCCTCGGGATCGTATCCCGTGCCGGTTCGATTCCGGCCCCAGGCACCAGCAAAACTTTAGTTTAAGTGTTTATTGGGCAAGGTCCATCGACCTTGCCTTTTTATTTGGGCGCCCGGCAGGGTGCACCCACAATTTATACTTTTCGGAACAGCCCCGCATAGTTGGCCCGAAAAATTTCGTAAGGGAGGAAAAGCAGCTGAAATTTATAGAATAACATCAGCTTTGAGTATATTGGGTACATTTTTCTGATCTTATCAAATCCGTCGGAGTGCAGGGCGCTCTGCTCGGTATTCCGCTCCCGGCTATCGGGAGAGCTGTTCGCTAGGTCGTTTTTGATGATGTATCGGTAAATCCTTGAGATCGTATTAATCCCATAGGACCAGAGGGTGTGGATTTCCAGACCCGCTTCCGATAGCTTGTCGATGAGTTCCTCCCGTTCATAGCGCCGATAGTGTCCATAGGCGATATCCCGTCGGCCGAACAGACGCTTGTCTCCCGGAACTGTGAACAGGAAATAGCCGTTAGGATTCAAGAGCGAACTCACCCGTTTCAGAGAAGCCCGGTCATCCTCGATGTGTTCCAGGACACTGGACATGATGATCAGATCGAAGGTGCCCTCGACTTCATCCAAGTCTTGCTTGAGTTCAATACCTGTGCCGCGCAGCCTCTTTCTGCAGATCTCAAGGCAAACATCCTGGATGTCGATTCCCACACCTGTGAGGCCGTGTTCCGACAGTATCTTCAAGATTCTGCCCCGGCCGCACCCTATATCCAGGAATCGGGCGGGGTGGGCCAAACCGGATCGTGTAATCAGTTTCTTGATTAAAATATCCTTCATGATTACGTGGGGCTGAGGGTACCGATCCAACTCCAAATATTTCTCATATTCAGATTCTTTGATGGCCTTCATGTTGCCTCCCCGCAGAGGGGTCGTGGGGTTGATCTCCCATTGATCCGGATTTGAAGCCGATTGGGTGTCGTTCCAGCTCCAGAGATTTTCACTTCAATACCATTCGACCGGTTGCCACACGGCGTTTACGCATATATCGAATGAACTGGCGCCCACTGAGGACCAGGGGCCTGCGGAATATCGGCTGGGCCGCCAGCGTGCGGAAAACAGCCAGTACGATGGCCTCACGATATTCGCGCCAAGTGAGCGGGTTGGCGTCAAATTGGCCGATATATTCGGGGGTGGCCTGGCCGGCGATTCGCGCCATGCGAATATAGGCCCGAATGACACAACGCTTCCGGTAAAGGCTGCGACGCTGGGATTTGACAATCTTATCCAGGCCGGTTTCCGTCACAGCCAGCTGGTTGTCACCGATCGCCTGGGAGAGAAATCGATCGCCAATGCCCGTCCGGCTGATGATCAGATTCAGACCTGGCTCACGGGACAGTTCATTGAGCCAAGGGTCACCCACCGCAATATCGGCGAACTGGTTCAAGGGGTCCGTGCAAAAGTGGCAGCGATGCTTTTCGTAAAGGGTCATCACGTAGGAGGTCCAGTCGATTTGCCCGATCCTCCGAACGGTGCCATCCTTCAAAGTCGCCTTAAAATTACCCGGCCAGCGGTCGCTGCGATATTCGATTTTTTGTAGATCCGCCTCTTTTACATCAAGCAGGTCTAGCAGGTGGCGGGTTCCGCGCCAGTCCATACAATGACCGCAGACCAGGCCCACGCGCAACCGTATGCGCTTTTTCAGCTCAGGCATGAGCCGCTCTGCTTTACGCAAGGCCTGCATGTGACAGCCAAGCCCAACAAATCCGTAACGCTGATTTGCGCCATGGTATAGGATGTCCTGCAGGCACTTTGCCATGGGCACGGAAGTATATTTTGACTGCTGGCCTTCGAAAAGCTGATTTGCGTTGGTCGCAAAACTTAGTTTCGCGGATAGCGGGTATCCCTCATTTCCTGAGTTTAAGCGAACAACGAAAACCCCGTCGATCAACTTATCTTCCAGGGCTTTGGCCAGCAATGCGGTGGCAACCCCTCCGGACGCGCCGTTCCGGCGGATCGTATCGTCCAGGGCATGGCCTAAAAAGAGCCGTTTATATACGCCGATATCCTTTTGCGCATTTTGGATTTGATTGTCAGATCCGAATATATCCCGGTTGAGTTGGTCAAAATCTACCTGCATACCCGGACAAACCCGGATGCACAGGGCGCACCGCCCGCAGCGGGAGGGATCTTTCACTCTGAATTGCAGTATACCGTTGGGGTCTTCGGATACGGCGATGTTCGATTTGGGACAAACACCATAGCACGCCCCGCACTCCGTGCAGAGCCGGCGATCATCGACAACGTTGATGTCGGGGTAGTTGACTTGAGACGGCATGAGTGGAATATCCAAACAGGAGAGGGCTAAAGGACTGACAATAGGCCAAAGCAAAACATTTAGCAGGGGATCTGGAACGCGTGATAATCAGGGGGTACCTCCATTCCAGCGCTCATTCCAGAAGCAGCTGCAAAATGGGCGTCATCACCGGATCGAGTTTGCCATATTGCATCAGCGTGTCCAACCATGTCTGGGCCACAACCTCCTCCCCGGCGTCACTTAAATGAACGCCATCGCCTGAGTTGTATGCCGCCCAGTTGCCTGACAGGGCATCGTATTGATCGGCCAGGGCGATCCCCTTTTCAGCTGCCAGGGATTCGATGGCGGGGTTGTAGCTCGTGGGTATCAGGTTCCCGTCAGACCGGGCGGTGTTTGGCGGGAGGGTGGCAACCATAGGTGCGATGAATTTTGCCCGGCTCTTTTCGATCATAATACGTAAATTGGCCCGGGTTGTCATGCTGGAGACGCTCGAATATAGATCGTTGCTGCCCTCCATGATCAGGATGAAGTCGGCTTCCCGCGAATCAAGGACCGTATCGATGCGGTTAACACCTTGATCTGTGCGTTCGCCGCCGTATCCCCAATTGTATACATAGGCGGTGTGTCGGGTCTGGGTAGCGAAGTCCAGCTCCAACTCCGGTTCATACCCGCCACTCGTACGGGCGCCATTTGGGGGGGCCAGAATACCGTAACGAACACCGTCGGCGGTAATTTTCCCCCCTTGGGTAATGCTGTCTCCAAAGGCGAGGATATGCAGAATTTCGGCCACCGCTGTGCCGTTGAGCGGCATGACAATCCACATCACCATAACAAAAAAGAGATTCTGAACAGACATATCGCGTTTAGCTCAACATTCAACAGCAGTTAGCCAACCCTTTCCGTCGCCGGTAAATCGCCCTAACCCATACGTTTTCCGACTTGAGGTGTCAACGGTCGTTTCCATAAATTCGACCTACCGTGCGCCCCTGAACGATACTGCTTGATGGTGGCCACCAGTAAACTTTTATTTTACCATTTTTTTAGACCACTTGAACTATATGCTTACTGGAAATATTTTTACAGCGATTCCAAATTTTCTGCCTGCTTGCGGTTAAAACCAAATAAATATTTTGAATTTTCATGTACTGCTGGTGTCCAATAGGGTAAATTGCGGACAATTTATGACTGAATTGGACATCCTTTTAGCGAAGTTTAATCCTGTTGATTTTTAAAGGAGCAACCATGAAATCGTTGATCAAATCCTTAGTCGTGATTGGCGCCGTACTGACGTTGATGGCGTGTGCGGCGGGCACCCACCAGGAGCGCCACACTGGCACGGGTGCTGCGGTGGGCGCCGGATTAGGTGCGATTCTGGGTCAGGCCATCGGCCAGGACACGGAAGGCACCCTTATTGGTGCGGGGATCGGGGCCGTGCTGGGAGGCATCGCCGGTAACCAAGTCGGCGCCTATATGGATCGACAGGAACAGGCCCTTCGTAGTGCCATCGTCCAATCCGAAGCCGCCAGCATTCAGCGCGAGCAGGATGTGCTCACCGCCAGCTTCAAGAGTGATGTTTTTTTCGATTTTGATTCCGCCCAGCTCAAACCCGGCGGTGATGCGGAACTTGGCCGTGTGGCCACCGTTTTGAACAATTACCCCCAAACCCTGATCCGGGTCGAGGGACATACCGATGCCCGGGGATCGGACGCCTATAACCAGCAGTTGTCCGAGCGGCGGGCCGAGGCCGTGAAACAGGCACTGGTGCAGCGGGGGGTGGACCCTATGCGGATTCAGGCCATCGGTTTTGGGGAAACTCAGCCCATATCCTCCAGCGATGCCATGAACCGGCGGGTGAATATCGTCATCGATCCCATTCGCCAGGGATAGTTAAAAAGGAGTGAAACCATGGAAAGTTATGGCCAGATAGTCAATATCATTGCCCTGACCATGGGGGCAGCCTGGGCTAGCGGCATTAATCTTTATGCCGCCCTGCTGGTGTTGGGTTTGATGGGTATGAACGGGATGATCAATTTGCCGCCGGATCTTCAGGTCCTGGCCCATCCCATGGTGGTGGGTGCGGCCGGATTGATGTATGTGGTAGAGTTTTTTGCGGACAAGGTGCCGGGCGTGGACACCACCTGGGATACCCTGCACACCTTTATCCGCATTCCGGCCGGGGCCATTCTGGCGGCGGGCGCCGTAGGCCAGGTGGATCCGGTGATGGCCGTAGTGGCGGGGATTTTGGGCGGAACCGTGGCCGCCGGCGCCCATGCCGTCAAAGCCGGCACCCGGGTGCTGGTCAATGTCTCGCCCGAGCCGTTCAGCAATTGGACCCTGTCGGTGACCGAAGATGTGCTGGTCATCGGCGGACTGTGGACCGCGGTTCAGCACCCTTGGCTGTTTCTGTTTTTTTTGGGGATTTTTATTCTGGCTTCGATCTGGGTCATCCCCCGGTTGTGGCGGGGAATCAAGAGTCTGTTTCGCTGGTTGGCAAAAATTTTGGGGATGCAAGGCCCAACTCCCAACAAACCTGGGATGCCTCCGGCGAGCGTCGCACCCAAGAAAGAACTTTTACCCGATCCGCAAGGCACACTTCCCGAATAAACGGAGGCGGGTAATCAGCTTACGATGGGTGATGATTGTTCGTCCTAAATACATTCGAACTGACTCCAGCTAAAAAGCCATGCCCCGGGTACAATCCCCGGGGCATGGCTTATTTAATTGATGAACCGAATATTTTCAGAATCTTCAAGTCACCGTTATTGTAACGGTACCGGTATCACACAAATCACCAGGGTCGCAGACTCTGTAGGTAAAGGTGTCCGTTCCTATAAATCCGGAGTCTGGGGTATAGGTTATATCTTGGTTTGATTCCAAGTTTGTCGACCCATTAGCGGGCTGAGTCACGGATGATACTGTCAACGCGTCACCATCAGGATCCGTGTCATTGGATTTGACCGAAAATGTCCTTGAAGTACCGGCGGTTGTCGAAACAGAATCGGAGTTCGCCACAGGAGCGCCATCGCCGTTATTCTCGTCATCATTAGCGTCCCCATCGGTGATATCGGTTTCTTCTCCCTCCTCGCTGGTGCGGGTCACGGTTTGCCGACAGCAAACATTGATGGTGTTGCCGTCCGGGTCTTCATCTCCCCATTCGAAAACATAGGTATCCTGGGAGCCGTCAGCGTTGAGATACACATATTCGTGACGGTTATAATCCGCGGATTCGGTGATATCGAAATTGCTGGGGGTTCCCCGCTGATTGGTCAGGCGGTTGATTTCATCTTCACAGTCACATTCGGTGACAGAGTCGCAGCTGACCAAAAGCATGGCGGTAAGGCAGCTCAATACGGTCAATGAGCGGATCATGAACTGAAATCGGGTGAGGGCTGCGGAACGCATTTGCATGGGGATTCTCCGAACCGAAAAAGCGGGTTGACACTTAAGGATGGCCCGATATTAAAAGGAGTTGCATTGCAATTCAACCTTTTTCTAAATTTCGTGCCCCAGCCATGGACGGCGGGACTGCTTATCCGATTGTTTCAAGTTTTATCGGCAACCCCGGCCTGGGCAAAGGTCATGACCTCATTCATGACCCGTACCGCGGACTGGATAACCGGCATGGCCAGGGCCGCGCCCGTGCCTTCGCCCAGTCGCATGTCCAGATCGAGGATCGGATTCAAGTTGAGATGCGCCAGCATATGGCGGTGACCGGGCTCTTGGGAACGGTGCCCGGCAAAGGCATACTCCAAGGCCGCGGGGCAGAGAGCGTGGGCGATCAGGGCCCCGGCCGTGGAGATAAAGCCGTCGATCACCACTACACAGCGCCGATGGGCCGCCGCCAGAATGATCCCGGCAATGCCTCCGATTTCAAACCCGCCGACTTTGGCCAGTACATCCAGCCCGTCTTGAGCATTGGGTTGGTTGACCCGGATGCCCTGCTCCACAAGGTTGCATTTTGCGGCAATACGCTCCTCAGCCAGGCCGGTACCTGGTCCCACCATGGCGCGGGGGGTTTTGCCGGTGAGCACGCTGCCGATGGCAGTTGAGGGGGTGGTGTTGCCGATGCCCATATCACCGGTCCCGAGCATTTGGACCCCCTGGTCGATCAGCTCCAGGGCATGGCGATAGCCTGCAAGAATCGCTGCCTCGGCCTGATCCCGGGTCATGGCCGGCCCTTTGGTGAAATCGGCTGTGCCGGGACCGATTTTGGCAACCCGCAGCGCCTGTCCGTTGGGAAGCTGGGCAGGATCAAGCTCCGGAATAATCCCCATGTCCACTACCGTCACGACAGCGCCCACCTGGCGGGCGATGGCGTTGATGCCAGCCCCGCCGGCAAGAAAGGTCTGTACCATGGCGCCGGTGACTTCCTGGGGATAGGCGCTCACCCCGGCGGCGGCCACCCCGTGATCGCCGGCCATGATCAACACTGCTTTTTGCTCTAAAGAAGGGGTGAGGCTACCCTGGATGGCGCATACCTTTTCTCCGATATCATGAAGACGGCCCAGTGCGCGGGGGGGCATCACCAGTTGGGCGCTGTGATCCTGGGCCTGTTTCAAAATTCGTGGGTCAGAGGGAGCGATTTCCGCTAAAATGGTTTGAAGGGTGGGGGGCGTGTCGGCCATGGCAATCAAACCTCCGAATTCGGGATGTCGGGGCCAAAAAAAAGCCCCAAGCGGGTAACGCTTGGGGATTTACCATTTCCACAAACTCAGGTCACTGAAGGGCAGGTCTTCTGACTTTCGGATCGATCTACTTGCCGCGCCTTCCCGCTGGTGGTGTGCCATCCAGCAGTGGCCCTATTGACGGCGTTCGTCCTCGATTACAGCGGCGGGACCGTTTCGGAGTTGCACCGAATTCCCTTTTCACCTCTCATGGTTTGACCCTCAAGAGGCACCCTGCAGCGATTGATTTTTGGCGGATTATACCCCCAGCTCGGCGGATTGTCAACTTGGCGCCGGGGATTGAACAACTGGCCGTTTTGTCTTAATGTTGTTGGTTTGATTGCAAAAAATTTAAACTGATCATAGGTCTTCCACGCAATCTAATGCACTCCGAAACACAGGAAACCCCCATGCCAGATCATTCAGAACAGTATGAATACGATGTCATCATCGTCGGTGGCGGGCCGGCGGGCCTATTTGCGGCCTATTACCTTCAGGAAAACAGCAATCTCGATATTCTGCTGATAGAAAAAGGCAAATCGTCTCTTAAACGAAAATGTCCCATTACCGCCAGTGGCTACTGCATTCATTGCAATCCCTGCAATATCTTATGCGGTATGGGCGGGGCCGGGCTGTTTTCCGACGGCAAGCTCAATTTTATCCACAAGCTGGGTAAAACCGACCTCACTCAATTTATGAGCCAAGCCCAAGCCCGGGCGTTGATTGACGAAACCGAGAAGATATTCACCCGATTCGGCATGGACGGCCCGGTCTATCCCACCAACCGCGATCTGGCCAAG
The DNA here is from genome assembly GCA_963713755.1 of uncultured delta proteobacterium. Lineage (GTDB taxonomy): Bacteria > Desulfobacterota > Desulfobacteria > Desulfobacterales > CAVQMW01 > CAVQMW01. The sequence goes on from CAVQMW010000003.1 coordinate 641,440, forward strand.
GAGATCCGCAAGAACGCCAAAAAGTTCGGTATAGACCTGCTTTTAATCAAGCAGAAGCATTTGGGCAGCGATTGTCTGCCCCGGCACATCGCCGGCATGGTGACTCACATCGAACCCAAGATCACTCTCCGAACCCAGGAAGCGGTTCAGGATATCGACGTTAAGGAGGGGGTGATCCAGGGTGTTGTCACGGACAAGGCCGCCTACCGCGCACGCAATGTGATCTTAGCCCCGGGGCGCGCCGGTGCGGAATGGATCAGCCGTTTGGCCGCGGGCTACAATTTAGAGGTTTCTCAGCGGGGGATCGAGGTGGGAGTGCGGGTGGAAGTGCACAAGGAGATCACCCAGGACCTGTGCGAAATCATCTATGACCCGACGTTTTTTATCCAGACCAGCAAATATGACGATCAGACCCGAACCTTCTGCACCAACCAGGGCGGATTCGTGGCCCAGGAAAACTACCAGGATTTCGTCTGTGTCAACGGCCATGCCTATATGGACCGCAAGTCGGACAATACCAATTTTGCCTTTCTTTCCAAGGTGATTCTCACCGAACCGGTGACCGACAATCAGAGTTACGGGGAATCCATTGGAAAAGTCGCCACCCTCATCGGCGGAGGAAAGCCTATTTTACAGCGCTTTGGAGACCTGAAACGGGGCCGGCGCAGCACCTGGCAGCGGATCGAAAACAGCTATGTGGAGCCCACCTTGAAAAATGTAGTCTGCGGAGACATCGCCATGTGCCTTCCGGAGCGGATTCTCACCAACGTGATGGAGGGTTTGGAGAAGCTCAATGCCGTGATTCCTGGTGTGGCCAATGATGAAACGCTTTTGTATGCCCCGGAAATCAAATTTTTTGCGACCCAGGTGATCACGTCCCATCACTTAGAAACCGATATCAAGGGCCTTTTTGTTTCCGGGGACGGCCCTGGGGTGGCGGGGAATATTGTCTCCGCGGCAGCCACCGGTATTATTCCAGCCAAAGAGATTTTACGCCGCCTGGCCTAAAGCGCTATCGTCCCTGCAATCGCGACAGGTGCGGGCGTTAGGATTGCCCATCGCTGGACAACGGCTCTATGGCCATGGCACTGCTCCTTTCCAAATAAACAGAACCCAGAAAAGCTGTGGCAAAGGGCTGCACCAGCAGGGCGCCAATCATTGAGGCGCCCCCGATGGAGACCATGGCGGCAAACAGGACGAATACAACAATATTCTCGGCTATGTCTCCCTGGGTAACCATGGCAAAGCTTTTTTTAATCGCCTCAATCAGCCCTAATTGTTGGTCGGTCATCAAGGGCAGCATGTAGAGGCAGCAATAGCCGACAGCCAGAATAAAGACGATTCCCGGAAGGACCAGCAGTGCCAGCCCAATCATTCCCACCACGGTCACCCCGATTCCAAATCCCAACAGCGGCAGGAACAGCCCCAGATGGGTAAAAATATCTTTATAATGGGGCGGGCGATTTTCGCGTAGCATCAAGATTACCGACTGCATGTAGCCTGCCATGCAGACCGGCGCCAGGATTCCCAAAGTCATAAAACCGGCGGCCATCAGCGCCAGGGTCATCAGGACCAGGGGAACAATATGGTTTAAGGTGTTTTTCCAGGCCGTCTCAAAGTGCGTTTTAAAGTCCATGGCAAACCTCCTGGGGACCTGATGGCCGGTATTTTAGCCCGCACCGCCAGGTCAATGTGCGGAACGGCCAAATCAAGGGGAGTCCTTGAAGAACAAGTCACGCAGCATCTGCGCGGAAGCGGCAAAATCCGCCAGATTAAAGAGCTCCAGAGAGACGGTTTCGCAGAAGCGGGCCAGGCATTGGTGAACACTCAGCAGGGTCTCAGCGCTGAGATGATCCAGTGACAAATGATCCCGGCCTCCGGAAACCCCATGCAGATGGAAAATGGCAATCCGGTTCCGCCAGGCAGCCACCGTCTCCCTCAAGGGCTGATCATAGCGGAGCAAGTGACCGATATCAATGCAAACACTCAAATCATAGTCCGAAATGATATCCGCAGCCCAATGCAAGGGGTAATCTAGGGTTTCGATGGAAAACCCCCGGGAAGGATAGCCGGCCGCCAAGATCCGCGACAGACTGTCACGGATATTCGCCTGCCACCCCTGCCGGGACAAACTGGGTTCCATGGGCAGGTGCAGGGTCCAGGTGGTGGGATCCAGGGAACGCGTGAGATCCACATAGCGCTGGATGGTTTCAACCGCGGCGATACGGATATCGCGATCCGATGAACCGGGGCGGATGTCGATGGGCAGATGGACATTGTAGCGAAGCGGGGTGGATGCCGCGATCCCGGCCAACTCAGTGATCTCAGCTCTTGGGGGGGTGTCATCCTTTGACCGGCTTGAAAAAAAAAGCAGTTCAATTTCGTCCACATAGGGCGCCAAACGACGACAGTTGGCGGCCCAGGAGGCGGGATAGAGAAAGGAGGTTGCCGCCAAGCGAAAGGGAAATCGGCCCTTTAATCTTGGGAGCGGCGCGGGACGATCCATGGTCTCAGACTGCCAGGTCCATGGCTGCCACCGTAAACAGCAGGGTTTCAGTGATTTCAATCATCGCGCCCAGCATGTCGCCGGTCACACAGTCCATTTGATACTTAAAAAAACGGATCAAGCCCCAGGTGATGGCGATAAAGACGCATAGTATCGCTAGGCCGTGCCATCCGGCAAAAAGTCCCAATATTAGGAGCGGGATAACCCCTCTAAAAGCTGTACAGGAAAGATTGGAATCGATAAAGGCCCTCCCGGTTCCGCCCTGGGGTCGCCCATAGGGCAACCACTTCATGGCGGCAATGATTCCGCTGCGGGAAAGTGCCGGAACCATCAGTAACCAGAGTCCAATGTGTTCCTGAATACCGGCGATGGCCGCAATTTTCAGGGCCAGGGTTAAAAACACGACCACCACACCCATGACCCCCACCCGGCTATCTTTCATAATCTCCAAGGCCCGTTCTTTTCCGCGATGGCTGAAGATGCCGTCCGCACTGTCCGCCAAACCGTCCAGGTGCAGGGCGCCGCTGAGAATCGCCAAGAAGGCAACGTCCACGACGGCTAGGATATGGCTCTGCAAGAAGTAGCTCCCGATCCAATCAGCGATCACCACCATAGCGCCGATCAAAAGGCCGACAATGGGGAAATAGGGCACCATGCCCGGCGCATCGAACGGTCCGGGATTTCCTAAACGAATGATAGTGAGAAAGTGCAGGGCGCCCAGGGCGCGCTGGAACATTTTAGAAATGGGCATGGGACCGGTTTGAGGTGCTTAACTCGTTAAAAAATGAGATCGGGCTAACAGATGACTGGGGAGTATGCGAAATGCAGAAAAATTGCAACCGCCTGATTTTTAATCCAAAGGTCAATAACAGGTTGACTTATCCTTAAGAATGTGTTCAATGGCTGAACACGTGGGTTGATGCGGCCCCCGATGTAGGTGTACGCCCAGTGCGGATGTAACCCACCCGGCGGAGCTATTATTCCAGCGCTCCTATCTCCTCCCCAATAGATTCCGCTCCAGCAGGCGCTAGGATCGATCCCATCGCTTTTTCACCACTTTTCAAATCCCGATAATTGAAGCCAATGGAACCCTCCCATGGATAATCTGGAACTTCGCACCCTCAGGCTGTTGGAGGTTCTGGAGGGCAATCAGATTCTTAGCCAGCGGGAACTGGCGCGCAAACTGGATGTCTCCCTGGGGTTGGTCAACTCCTTTGTCCGCCGCCTGGCTCAAAAAGGATATTTCAAGATTACGACCATACCCCAAAATCGGGTCAGGTACATCTTAACCCCAAAAGGTATTGCCGAGAAGTCGAAGCTTACCTACCAATATATTCAATATTCTTACTCCTTTTACAAAGAAGCACGTTCTAAGCTTAAACGGGTTTTCGATCAACTTAGCCGACAGCGTGTGGAAAAGGTTATATTTTACGGTATTGGAAATTTCGCCGAAATTGCATATTTCTCGCTGGTGGAGACGGATATCGATTTAATTGCAGTTGTGGACGACCATAAAATTGGCCACAATTTTATGGGGTTAATCACCCTATCCCCAGAGGAGATCCTTGGATACGATTACCAGCGAATCATCAATACGGCCATTACTTCAAAAGAACAGGTGACTTCAAATATCCTAAATTTAGGAATAACCACTGAAAGAATTGTTACATTTGAATGACCTGAATTTCAGTATCCAAAAGATTTTATAATTCAATTCATCAGATGGTACGTATGTTTACTCAGGCAAAAAATATTTTTCTATATTGTTTTAATGGAGCAATATTTTTATTCCTGGGGATAAACTATTTGGCGCGATTAGGTTTTCTACCGAATTTCACGGGGAAATCGACAATTTTCTTGGTAATACTATTTCTAGTTGGGTGTTTATCTCGTCGATATAATAAGTTTATCCTTTACGTATTGTTTCTTTTCGCCATGGGTATGGCTTGGGCGGGATTTCAACCATATCGGATACAAACCATACTATTCGAATTCATGCTCACTGCAATTTCAATTTGGCTATATATCGGTCTAAGTGGAAGTGTCTACAAATGTTTTCAGCAGCAGCTCCCATCTTTTCAACAAGAAATTGTGTTTAAACTGTTCTTTATTTTTATTAGCGTTAGTCTACTCTCATTGTGGATGCTGCCAATTCCGGAAATTGCCCAAACCTTTTCGCTCTGGGGTACGGTTGCCTTTGCCGAAAATGCACTTACTGCCACTCCCGATTCGATTTTTTATCCCTTGGCTGCTTTAAATCGGATGTTTCTATTCGTTGTATTCGCCAGCCTCCTCGCAATTGGTCCGTATCCTTTAGAACGTTACCGCATGGTTCTCTTAGGACTGAGTGTAGGTACTGTCCTGGTCTCTCTGATAGGTATTTTTAATTACCATGGTATTATGTCGTTGATGTCTCTACGAGACCTTGATCCCATTGAAAATCCAAGCAACAATATGCTCAGATTACAATCCACGTTCGGCCATCCTGGATGGTTTGCAGAATATGCAACAACGACATTACCGCTGTTGCTGATTGGAGTTGAAGTTTTTAAGAGAAAAAAAGCATTTATTCTTAAAATAGCTTTATTGGCTGCTTTCATGGTATGCGAGTATGCGATTTTACAATCCAAAGCAAGGGGGGGATGGATCGCAAATATCTTCACAATAATGAGCGGAGTGCTAATTTGGGTTTGGATCAAGTATGATCTTAAATCTGCAGCTATCCAATTTATAAATCAACGATACCGAAAGATCTATTTTTTTATATTTATTTCAGTAGTTACCGTAATAATCTTGGGCGTAAAGCTGATCTATACGATAGAAGATTACGCGCAACAAATTGAAGATACACACAAGCCGTTATCACGAATCGATCGCTCACAACTGAAGAATAGATTTCTTCTGATGCTTAATCCTAATGAGCGCCTTCACCTTTGGAAACAAGGTATCGCGGCTGGATTGGAGGCTCCATTTTTTGGAATGGGTTACGAAACGTATGCCTGGCATAAAAAAATACTCAAACAGCAAAATGGCTCATATTTTCATACATGGAAACTATTCGAGCCTGATTTGGATACACCCCATAATTTCTACATTCAACATTTCACTAACAATGGCATCTTGGGCTTGATGCTATGGATAGGAATACTGTTTTTTATTCTTAAAAAACACTGGTCCCAAAAGGCTATAAGAGAAGTTGATACGGCACTGCCCACCTTTTTGGCGATAATTAATTTTCATATTTACGGAATTTTTCAGTCGATGAACTACGTACCTGTTGTATGGCTGCTCATATTTATTCTATATGGCCATGGAATTGTCATAACCTACACCGGAAGAAAAAGAACCGTTGCCAGATGCGCCCAAAGTTAGTAAATTTTGTCTCTTTGATTGTAATTCTTGCCGCAGGTATTCATTTCTACGATAACAGAGAATCACGAAAAATAGCTCAAAAGTACATCATGGAGGCTTATGGCCTTAAATCAAAAGTTATTCAATATATTGGGTTCTATAATTCAGAAAAATGGGCAAACGGTCATTTTCGCTGGAGCGGCCGCCGAGGACTGATTCGTTTTGATCAAGATGGCGATACACTATTGACGCTATATTTTGGCCATCCCGACATAGGTAAGAAACCAGTAACAACGAATCTCTTCTATAACGATCAATTGCTTGATCGTTTTACTATTTCAGAGGTAGGATATTTTAAGCGCTGTTATTCCCTGATTTCGGAGCCTGATAGTCGCAACGAATTACTTATTGATGTATCGAGAACCTGGGTCCCCTGCAGCTTTGGATTCGGAGAAGATCGGCGGTATTTAGGCGTTGCAGTGGGGCCAATCAATCAATCGGCGCCATGCTCCACCTATCATCTGAAATCTAAGGGATGAAAGTTTGATAGTTTATAGCGAATGAGGTTTAAGAAAAAAAGGATGCAATATGAAGCGAGCACTGATTACCGGGATCACTGGCCAAGATGGATCCTATCTGGCCGAACTACTAATCAGTAAAGGCTATGAGGTACATGGCTTGGTGCGGCGGGTCGCTTTGGAGGACCCCACCCATCGGCTATACCGTATCAACCGTTTACTGGATAAAATCACCCTGCACGCGGCATCCCTGGAGAGCTATGCCAGCGTGTTCAATGTGGTAGAGAAAGTCAGACCCCATGAATGCTATCATCTGGCGGCCCAGAGTTTTGTCAGCTATTCCTTTGAGGATGCCTTTTCAACCTTGAACACCAACATCAACGGGACATTGTACATGCTATCGGCGGTCAAGGAGAAGGCCCCTGAATGTCGGTTCTATTTTGCCGCTACCAGCGAAATGTTCGGCAAGGTACAGGAATCGCCGCAGACCGAGAAAACTCCGTTTTATCCGAGATCTCCCTATGGCATCTCCAAGGTCGCCGGATTCGATTTGGTTCGCAATTATCATGAATCTTACGGTATTTTCGCCTGCAACGGGATTCTGTTTAACCACGAATCCCCCAGGCGCGGATTTGAATTCGTGACCCGCAAGATCACCAGCACAGCCGCCCGGATCAAGCTCGGTTTGGCTGATGAATTGCGCTTAGGGAATCTTGAAGCCAAAAGGGATTGGGGTTATGCCGGGGATTATGTGGATGCCATGTGGCGAATGCTTCAGCAGGACGCGCCGGATAACTATGTGGTGGCCACCAACGAAACCCATTCGGTGAAGGAGTTCGTGGAACTCGCCTTTGATCATATCGGGCTAAATTGGGAAAAGTACGTGGTCATTGACGAACGGTTTTACCGACCGGCGGAAGTTCATCTGTTGCAGGGCGATTACGGCAAGGCCGCCAAACAGCTGGACTGGTCGCCAGTTATGAAATTTAAGGACTTAGTTGCCACTATGGTGGAGGCTGATATGAAACACCAACAAACTTTGTGCAAACAATAGACAACCTCTTATCGATTTACGTATCCACCAGGTATCCAACTAAGATTTATAAGTAGATTTTGACCTCTTCTTTGATGCAAAAATCTCTGGATCGATTCCGTGCCCTCTGGCGCTATCGTTGGTTTGTTGCCGGAATGGTCTGGCGAGAGTTCAGAGGCCGCTATTTGGGGTCTCTGCTGGGGAGTATCTGGTCCATCCTAAATCCAATGGCCATGATTTTTATCTACACCGTGATTTTTTCGCGCTTGATGCAGGCGCGGCTGCCCGGGGTGGATGATGCCATGGGTTACGGAGTATTCATCTGTGCCGGGCTTTTACCCTGGATGTTCTTTTCAGAATTGCTAAGCCGCTCTCCCAATGTGTTTGTGGATCACGCGCACTTGATTAAAAAGGTCCATTTCCCGCGGATTACCTTGCCAGTCATCATATTGTGGTCCAGTACCATTAATTTTGTCATTATCAGTATCATTTTTTTAGCTTTTTTAGCCGCCACAGGACGTTTTCCGGGCGTCGTGATCCTGCAGCTCATCCCTTTGCTGGTCATCCAACAGGCGTTTGTTCTGGGGGCCGGGGTGTTTTTAGGCAGCGTGAATGTTTTTTTCCGTGATATTCAGCAAATCGTCGGAATTGTGCTGCAATTTTGGTTTTGGTTGACGCCTATAGTGTATCCGCTGGATATTTTACCGGATCGGGCCCGGTTTTTCGTCAAGCTCAACCCAATGGCCACTTTGGTGAACGCCTACCAAAAAGCAATTCTCTTGGGGCAGCCGCCCATTTGGGAAAACTTCACGATTCATATTTGCGGAGCTATTGTGGCGCTCATTGCTGGTTTTAGCGTGTTCAGCCTTCTTTCCAGTCAGTTGGTGGACGAGCTTTGAGCCCAGCCTTGACTTGTGAAAATTTAGGAAAAGCCTATCCCAGCTTTCCCCGTAAATGGGCTCGGTTGGGCCACTGGCTCTCTTTGGGGAGATGCTGTCAGCCCCGGATCCACTGGGCGCTGCGCAATATCAGCTTTCAGGTACACCCCGGTGAGTCGGTGGGCATCATCGGACAAAACGGCGCCGGAAAAAGTACACTCCTGAAAATATTGAGCGGCACCAGTCAGCCCAATGAAGGGCGTTACACGGTTCAGGGCAGTGTTTCTGCCTTGTTGGAGCTCGGTTTGGGCTTCCATCCTGATTTCAGTGGCCGGGCCAATGCCCTGATGGCCAGTCGAATGATGGGGTTAAACAACCCAGAGAGTATAGCGCTTCTACACGGAATTGAAGAGTTTTCGGAGTTAGGCGCATACATGGACCAACCGGTAAGGGTCTATTCAACCGGCATGCAGGTCCGACTGGCGTTTAGCACCGCCACCGCGGTAAGGCCCGAAATCCTCATTGTCGACGAAGCGCTTGCCGTGGGAGACGCCTATTTTCAGCATAAATGCATTCGCCGAATTCGCCGATTCAGGGAACAGGGGACAACCCTATTATTTGTTTCCCATGATCCTGGAGCAATAAAAACCTTATGCCAGCGTGCACTTCTACTCGATCGGGGCCAACTGATTAAGGATGGCGCCCCGGATGCCATACTCGACTATTACAATGCGCTTATTGCGAAGAAAAATTTGGATGCGAAAATCCATCAAGTTGAAACCCAACACGGGAAAACCCGCACGCGCTCGGGCAGCGGAATTGCCCGGATCAAGGATGTAGACATGACCACCGCTGCCGGGAAACCGGCCAGGGCTTTTCGAACAGGTGAAAAAGCGCTTATTCGCTGCGCTGTGGAGATAAACCAATCGCTGGATAACCCTACAATCGGAATGCTGATACGAGACCGGCTTGGCAATGATATTTATGGGACCAACACCCATCATCTAAAAATTGTTTCCGGACATTGGCGCGCCGGTGAACGTCTTATTGCCCAATTCAGGTTGCCCCTAAATTTGGGACCCGCCCATTACTCCATATCCATTGCGGTGCATACCTTCGATACCCATTTGGAGGAAAACTGCGACTGGCTGGACCAAAGCATTGTTTTTCAAGTGATCCCCGATAAAAGACCGCACTTTATAGGCGTTGCAGCACTTTTCGCTGAGGCGACAATTCAAAGGAGTTAAGGCATGTTAGAAAGTTCCAATCCGGATATTGATGTAAATGCACTTCTGGATAAAATCCAGTCTGAAATCGATGCCTATACTCAAAATAAATCGCTGGAAACCCAGGAAGCGAACACTCCACCGGCCGATGATGCTGCTCCACTTGAAGTGAATGATCCCCACGAATGGCCTCAGCTCAATTCTAGCCTCAGCATGGCCGACCAGAACGCCGAAATCGGAACTCGAGTTTCCCCTATGCTAAATTTTCCGAGATTGTTGCGGTTACCAGCCCGAATCATGGGGAAAATCGTAAACTATCTGGCAACTAGTATCACTGTAACTCAACGTCATTTTAACCAGTCGGTTTTGCATACGTTTCGCATTCTTTTGGACGGTATCCGCGACATGAACACGGGCAGTGCCGAAATGCAGCAAAATTACGTGCTGCGCATGAAAAGTTCAGAACAGCAAATCAAAGAGGTCAGAGAGCAAAAGGAGCGACTCGAAGCACAGTTGGAGCTACAATTTAATGATATGCAGAAAAAAATCGATTATCTAAAAACAGACTTGATCTTTCAACAAAGGCGGTTTGCAGCACTGACCGAAGCAGCCCAACGGCGCTTGCCTTCCAGATGGGATCAAGATCAAGTCGCAGCCCTGGCGAATGAGGCCGATCACATAATGGACCCATTCTATGTGGCTTTTGAGGATCAGTTCCGAGGGCAGCGTTCCGACATCAAGGAACGGTTATCCATCTACCTGCCGATAGTTGAACAGGCCGGCGCCGGCAAATCAGAACGCCCGATTATAGATTTGGGTTGCGGTCGTGGAGAATGGCTAGAGTTGGTCAAAGAAAGTGGTTTGAGTGCTCAGGGCATTGATATGAATCACTTGCTGGTGGAGGATAATCAGAAACGAGGTCTGGATGTCATTGAAAGCGATGCTTTTGATTATTTAGGCCAACTTCCGGAAAGCCAATTAGGCGCGGTTACTGCATTCCACCTAATCGAGCATCTGCCTCACAACCTATTAGTCAAGCTGATGGATGAAAGTCTGCGCGTACTCAAATCAGGGGGAGTGGCGATTTTCGAAACCCCAAACCCGCAGAATTTAACCGTGGGTGCATCCACCTTTTACGCCGATCCGACGCATAAAAAACCGCTGCATCCCGATACGCAGAAATTTTTGATGGAATACCGCGGATTTGCTCGGGTTGAGCTTAGGTTCCTGCATCCCCTCGAAAGTCACCAGCTTCTGCCCGCTAAAGAAGCACCCCATTTGGCAGCGGCTCTGAACAGTCTGCTGGGTTGTGCCCGCGACTATGCGGTCATTGGGTATAAAGTATGAAACCAGTAGCCATCGTTACCCCCTGGTTCGGACGCGAATTAAAGGGAGGTGCCGAACAATTGGCTTGGCAGGTCGCTCATCGATTGGCCGCTCGCAATCACAGGGTGGAAGTGCTCACAACTTGTTGCCGCTCTTTCCTTGAAGATTGGAGTGTCAATCATCTTAAACCGGGCTCACGCCAGGAAGATGGGTTGATCGTCAGGCGGTTCAAAGTCAACCCCCGGCGCAGTGATCTTTTTAATGCGGCCAACACGCACTTACTTTCATATCCTCATCAGCATTTGATATCCGGTTTGGATTCTTTTGAGCTTGATGCCGGAAATATTTTTGTCCAAGAAAATATTCACTCCCAGTCTCTCCTTAAATTTATTAAAAAAAAACATCTGAACTATCAAGCACTTGTTTTTCTACCCTATCTCTACGGTCCGATTCTCAAAGGGGTGGAGCTGGCTGCTAACAATTCGGTGTTACAGCCCTGTCTCCACGATGAGGCCTATGCATACCTTAAACAGGTCGATCACATTTTCCGCACCGCGAATATGATTCTCTACAATTCAGCCGGAGAACAAAAATTAGCTGAAAAACTTTATGGGCCCGGAATTGTATCAAGGGGAAAATTTGTCGGTGTCGGTATTGAAAAACTCGGCGATTCTCCTGAAAAATTACCCGACCGGATAGGCAGTTTCGATATTGGCGCGAAAGAACCCTTTATTCTATGTCTGGGACGCAGGGATCCGAATAAAAACACGGATCTTTTAGTGCGCGCATTTACCGAATTCAAGCGCTACAACCCCAGTTCCTCTATAAGGTTGGCATTGGCTGGTCCGGGCAATATATCGTATCGAGGACGGTTGCCGGATATTTTTGACCTTGGGCTTGTCAACGAGAGTGAAAAAACAGCTTTGCTGATTGGGTGCAAGGCTCTGTTTCATCCCAGTGAAAATGAAAGTTATTCCCGGGTAATCATGGAGGCCTGGTTCCATTGTAAACCCGTGGTGGTGCACCGCAATTGCCTGGCCACTTCCACCGCTGTTCGCCTTTCCCGGGGTGGCTGGTTCGCTGCAGAGTTAAGCCAATGGGTGGCGGCTGTGGATCGTATCTGTTCCCTGAGCAGCGAGTCTTGCCATCGGATTGCGCTCAATGGGCATCGCTATGCCCAGGAATACGCCGATTGGGAAAAGGTTCTCGACCGCTACGAAAAAATACTGGGGCTGGGGTTACCGAGCCGCTGTGGAAAATCGTCATTCAAATCCGCAACCCCGTCGGCCATCAAATTAGGCAGTGGCACGCCGCGCACAATTCACCAGTTGACACCCGGTTTTGCCTATGGTGATGCTATCAGCAACCAGGCGCTTATCATCCGGGATTATCTTCACCGCAAAGGCTATAACAGCCAGATTTTAGCGGAATCTGTCGATCCTGCCATGGCAGCCGAAGGGCAAATTTTTAAAGGGCATATGCTTTCGGCAGACGCAGGCCTCATCTATCACCACTCCATCGGATCGGAGCTAACCCGAATCGCTGTAGAACACCCAGGGCCGAAATCGTTAATATACCACAATATAACCCCTCCGGAATATGTGACCGATAATGATCCAGAGCTGGCCTGCCAGCTGGAAAGGGGGCGCAGGGATTTAAAAGTTTTGGCGCAACATTTCGGCACCAGCGTGGGTGACTCCAAGTATAATGCGCTAGAACTCTCCCTGAGCGGTTTTTCACGCCCAGGGGTGCTGCCCATCTGTGTGACACCGGATAAGTGGAACCTTGCCCCGGATGCCCATGTCTTAACACGCATGGGCGATGGAAAGCGAAACATTCTCTTTGTCGGTAGAATTATCCCCAATAAACGGCAAGACGATCTGGTTAGATTCTTCCGACATTATGTTAAAATCGAAGCTCAGGCACGATTGGTGCTCGTGGGCGGTTATAACTCAGAAGATCCTTTTTTCGCTAATTTATTAAAACAGATATCAGATTATCATCTTCGTTCGAAGGTTTGGATACCTGGAAAAGTGAGCGATGCTCAGCTTCAGGCGTATTACCGAACGGCGCACCTTTACTTATCCATGAGCGAACATGAGGGCTTTGGCGTGCCCCTGATTGAGGCCATGTGGTTTGACATACCGGTTCTTGCCTTCAAAAGTTCAGCCGTCGCCGAAACCATGGGGTGTGGGGGAATTCTTTTCAACACGAAAGCAGATTTCATGAAAATAGCGCTCACGGCCAGAATGATGATAAAAAATCCATCACTGTTTGATAGTGTAGTTCGGGGCCAGCGCAAGAGAAGGAATGATTTTTTACCGACAGCGGTAGAGCCACAAGTCGAGAAATTACTCGCCCGCATGGTAACGGCTTAAAGATTGCTCGGCCCACTTTATTCTAATAGTTGGATCTAAATTTTTTCATGCCTGTTTTTATCTCGCTATATATTGCTTACTCCATTGCTGTTGTTGGGTATTGTATTTCCAACTACGCGTTCAGGGCATACTCACTTTCGCTCTTTGAAAAATACCTTATCGGATATGCTGTTTTAAGCTACGCTGGGCTGGCGTTTATGGTCCTCTACCGCTTTCCCAATTATACGGTGTTTCTTCACGGTGCGACACTCCTAAGCACACTGCTCATATCCATAGAGCCTTTTGCCAAGCCATTCAGCATCAGCAAAGTTAACTTAGCGCACTCATACCGCGTACTTTTTGGTGGAGCGATCCTTGCGGTAATCGCATTTTATTTTCGAATACCGGTTTCCAACTTTATTTTCGAGATAGGTGATGCCGGCGCCTATATAAATTCAGCAAACCATTTAGCTCGTGATGGTATCAAGTCTACTCAATTCTTCCCACTTGCTCAGATATGGTTTGCAATATTCAACCTGCTCGGGGGAAAAGCTTGCACTGCGTGGGCCGCTCCATTTTTTTCAGTGCATGCGGTCATTGCGATATTTTTCTTGTCACTGAAAATCTTTAAATCTATTCAAACGGCTTTTATTGCAATGGCCTTATTGGCAACCAATATTATAGCTATTTGGTTTGCTAGGCTTCCCTACTCAGAATCTTTGATGACGTTTTTAAACATTTCTCTTCTTTATCTTATCTTCAGCTATGCAAATATCTCTGAAAAAGGGAAAAAACCCATTCTGTTCCTGATCCCTATGTATGTGGGGCTGGCAAGTCTTACCCGTGTAACGGGTATTGTCTGGATGGCAGCTATATCTCTTAATATGGGGTATCAGTTAATAATTAATAGCCAACAGCGCAGCGATTATTTTAATATTTTCATCTATAGTATTATTGCCTATTCTCTCTCAGTAGCTTACGGGCTCACGATGGCCCCTAATTACTACATTTCATGGCAACTCCATGACTATCTTCCCTTTCTTAATTCGCCTACCATTATTGTGATTTTTCATATTTGCTGGTTAATCGCTGGAATTTTACTGTACGTCGCTTTTCGAAATATACCGGAACTAAGAAAACTACGGATTAAGGAAGTTATAGAGAAAAATCCAATTTTATTCAGTATGTCCTTGTTTCTTATAATGCTTCTGATCGGCAATATTATTTTCACTAAAAAAATTGAAGCACTTTTCCCGATAGCCTTTGTAAAAGATATCCTCAACGGAGATTATCCTCAGGATGTCTATTATTTAATCCATTTCTTCGGCATACTATCGCCTATTTGCTTTCCAATTGGAATTTACTTCGCATTCAAACACTATAACCCGATAAAAAATCCAAACTATGCGATACCATGGTTTTTCAGCCTTGGTTTTTTCACAATATACTACAGCAGGGTTCTCCATTATAATGCACATGCGGTATATCTTTATTATTTACGTTATTTTCTAAGTGAAATGACCGTACTCTTCCTCTTGGTCCTTTGTGCTTTCTATCATCATAGCTTTCGAGCCAATAGGTTTCTAAAGATAACAAGTGTTCTTTTTCTAGTTTTTTACTTCGTTCCCTCTTTTTACTGGATCAGCGTAAACGCAAATAGTCAATATTTAGAGAATGCCTTTGAAATCTTAACTGAAGTTGAATCGGTAATTCCACCTGAGAATTCAGTTATTTTTGTCGATGCTGACTACAAAGGCAAATGGATATACCCTGGATTTGACCAATGTTTGCTTTTGCCATTGAGACACAGTTTTGGATATACTGTTAACACGGATGGTAAACCGAAAAACCCGTACCAAGACCCACATAATCGACAACAACTTCAGAGAACCGTATCAAATCCTGAAAATTTGCAAACAGCGTTTGTGTTGTCGGTATCTACCGATGGCGAGAGAGCTCCCCCTGATTTTGCCGCAATGCCCGGCGCATTGGCCCACCGGATCAAAAGAATTAAGTCTTATGTAAAGGTAAAAGGACACGATCCTGGTAAAATATTTAACAAAAATTATAGTCGGCATGACATCGTCATCGATATTTGGAAAGTTAGGCGGTTCTACCTGATTCCATATGGTAATCCATATATCAGCCAATCGGGATTCTTTCATCGAAGTTTTTGGACGGATGGTTCGGGTAAATTTGAGGAATTTAATTACTCGTTCAATAAAAATGATAAATATATTATTTTAGGAACTTACGGATACAACCCATTGCGAAATAACAGTGAAAAACTCAAGCTGGAAGTTAAGGCCAATTCATTCCCACTTATTTTTTCACACAAGAAAGGTAATGATTTTTATTTTAGTTTACCTAAAAATTTAAAAAATATACAAAGTATAGAGATCAACTCAAGTATCTTTGTGCCAAAAGATTTTGGAATCAACGATAGTCAAAAAAAGCTTGGTATGGATGTAAGGTTCATCACTATTGGATAGATTATTTACAACTTATTCGCTGTAAAACCGATCTTAAAGATTTCAGTATATTTGACTGCCATGACGAAACCCATCAAATTGATCATCCAAATCCCATGTTATAATGAGGAAAATACCCTAGAGGTCACCCTAAAAGCCCTCCCTCGAAAAATACCTGGTATTGAATGCGTAGAATGGCTGATTATCGATGACGGGAGTTCAGACCGTACAACAGAGCTTGCTATTCTGCATGGCGTTGATCATGTGGTGTCACATTACCAAAATTTAGGGCTTGCCCGTGCTTTTATGACTGGCTTGGAAGCCTGTTTGGAGCGGGGTGCTGATATTATTGTCAATACAGACGCAGACAATCAATATTGCGCCGATTGCATCCCAGATATTGTACGACCCATATTAAACAACGAAGCGGAAATTGTCGTTGGCGCGCGCCCTATTGATCAGATTGACCACTTCTCAAAAATCAAGAAATGGCTTCAGAAAATTGGTACCCACGCCGTTGGTATTGCAAGTGGCATGAATATTTCCGATGCTCCAAGCGGGTTTAGGGCGATAAGCCGGCATGCAGCCATGCAGATGAATGTTTTTTCAGACTATACTTACACCATTGAAACGCTGATACAGGCAGGGCAGAAAGGGATGACTGTAAAGTCCATCCCAGTCCAAACCAACGAGTTGTTGCGGCCTTCTAGACTCGTAAAGAGTATTCCATCATACCTTCGGCGCCAAATTTTAACCATCATTCGCATTTTTATGACTTACCGGGCTTTCAGGTTTTTTGCGTTTCCGGGATTGCTCGCCTTCACAATTGGATTTCTTGTGAGTTTGAGATTTTTATTTTTCTACCTTTCGGGTGACGGTGTTGGGCATATTCAATCCCTAATCCTCTCTGCATTGTTGATGGGTGGTGGGTTCTTTTTGGTTGTATCTGGTCTTTTGGCTGATTTGATATCAGTCAACAGAAAATTATTGGAAAAAATCAACATTCGTATTCAGCATATAGAGGAAAAAATTCATAATTTTAATGACAAGCCGAAGCATATCCCCTGATATGATCGAACGGGACTGTCACTTTGAAGTAGGGAAGGGGCTACCTTAGCTACGTACGGAACACCAAGGGGTGTGTGGAATACAGCCTAGATACCGACATCGTGCATTGGTATAACTACGGCGGGTATGATGATGACTATATCGGAGCGCGCATAGCGAGACTTGAGATCAAAATCGATCCGGCGCTGATCATGTATGAAGATTGGCCCATGGCTGATTATATTCTGTCCATCTCCCCGCCAAAAGCGAGAACTTGCCTGATTGCATGGGTTTCCAGGCGCGACCATACCTTCAGCGCCGGGCAGGTCATTGAAAACCAATATTTACTGGCGATGAACCAGTTCAATGTGACAAGTCATTCAAGCCTTTCTAATTTAGCAAAACAATATCGCAGCGGCCAGGGTGGCGATGCTACGAACATTATGGGCATTTTGAAACCTTTGCTGCTGAAAGACTAAAACCGAAATTAATTCATTCAGTTTTAATATTCTAAAGAATTTTCTATACAGCGTATATAGTATAGGCTTAACTCACTGTTGAATATCTCTATTATCGGCCCGACACACCCCTTTCGGGGAGGAATCGCCCATTACACAACCCTGCTATACCGCAGCCTGAAAAAGCGGAATCAAATAGCCCTGTTTTCATTTCGCCGCCAATACCCCCAGTGGCTATTTCCCGGCGACAGCGATAAGGATCCGAGTGTGAAACCTTTGCGGGAGTCAGGAGTCCATTATGTAATTGACTCATTAAACCCGCTCACTTGGATTCAAACGGTGAAAATGATCCTTGGAAGAAAGTCCGAAGTTGTAATCATCCCCTGGTGGACTGTATATTGGACGGTACCGTTTCTGGCCATCGTGAGTCTGCTGAAACTTGTTTCGCGGATTAAAATCTTATATCTATGCCACAACATATTAGAACACGAAGCAACCGTTGTTAAAACGCTTTGCAGCAAAATAGTTTTAGGCTTCGGCGATCGGTTCATTGTTCACTCCCATGAAGAGGCGTGCCGCTTGAAAGCCATGTTGCCCAGGGCCGATATCGTGCAGGGATTTCATCCTTCTTACGAAGATCTTCATGTGGCCAAATACACCCGAAGCGAAGCCCGGCAGCTCTTGAAAATCCAAGGTAATGTCATTCTGTTTTTCGGATTTATCCGTCCCTACAAAGGCCTGGAATATTTATTGGCCGCCATTCCTTTGATTGCGGACCACTTGAAGGGCGAGATTACTGCCATGGTGGTTGGAGAGTGCTGGCAGAATGAGAGCAAATATCAGGAACAAATAGACAGATTATCAATCGGCAAATTTGTGCGGCGAGTTAATCGCTACGTTCCCAATGAAGAGATCGGGCTCTACTTTTCCGCTGCGGATCTGGTCGTAATACCTTATGTTTCCGCCACGGGTTCCGGCATATTGCAACTGGCCTTCGGTGCCGGTCGGCCTGTCATTGCCACCCGCATGGGGGCGCTGGCCGAGGCTGTCACCCATGGCCGCACCGGTTATCTGGTGCCTGCCGCCCGGTCCGATGTATTGGCCCAAAAGATCATCACTTTTTTCAAGGGCAAAAAAGGACCGCAATTTGAACAGGCGATCGCCCAAGAAAAACAACGCTTTTCCTGGGATAAAATGGCACACCTGATTGAAAGCGCTTTTGAGGCCAAGGCGTGAAAGCTCTGGTTACCGGCGGCACCGGGTTTCTGGGGCAGCGCCTGGTGCGGAGGCTGGTCTCCCAAGGGTGGGATGTCAGGGTATTGTCGCGGTCATCAGGTTTCAATGCCCAATTCATGGAAGGAGAGGTTGAACATTTTCATGGTGATTTAACCCTCCCCGCGAGCTTAAAAGGCGTGATGCAGGATGTTGCTGTCGTGTTTCATTTAGCGGCCCAGCTTGGAGAGTGGGAAGTTCCATGGGAGAATTTCTTATCCACGAATGTTACTGGTACTCGGCTGCTTCTCGATGAGTGCAAGTCAGCAGCAATCAAGCGGTTCGTATATGTCAGCACGCCGGGGGTCCAGGGCAAAGGTCACCGCCGGGCTAGGGAATCCTTGCCTTACAACCCGCCCTACGCCTACGAAAAATCGAAATGTTTGGCTGAAAAATGTGTATTGTCATTTCATCGGAAACACGGCCTTCCGATTACCATCATTCGTCCAGATTTTGTTTACGGTCCCGGAGATTATCGTCGAGTACCGTTATATCGGGCCATAAAGACTGGAAGGTTTTTGATGATCGGCAATGGCAAGTCCTTTTTGCATCCCACCTATGTCGATGACGCAGTTTCGGGGACTGTGCTGGCGGCGACACATCCCCAGGCATGGGGAGAGATCTTTAATATCGCCGGTCCCGAACAACTGGCGGTATCCCAATACATTAAAACCATCTGTCATTGTATGGGAAAGAAACTGCCTGCTGTGAACATTCCCAAATTTTCCGGATGGGCTGCAGCCCTTTGCTTCGAAACCCTGGCCAAGTTGACAGACCGAGCGCCCTATGTCAGCCGCAGCAAAGTCGAATTTCTAACCCAGAATCACGGATCAGATATTACGAAGGCTCGCCGAATTTTAAATTATCGGCCGCGGTATGGGTTCAGGGATGGGTTTCAATTAACACTGGATTGGTTGAATGCCAATGACCTTGTTTAGAAGACGGACAACATGACGCTATTGGTTTGGGAGCAAAACCAGGATTCGGCGATTACGCATGAGCGACTGGAGCGATTGCTTGAACCTTTGGGCGGGATGGATAGCATTGTCCGGCCGGGCGATAGAGTTTTAATTAAGCCCAATTTTGTAGCCCCATTTTTTCATGCGGTTACTGATTTATGCCTGCTCTCGCTAATCATCGGCATGATCAAGGATTGTGGTGGCAAGCCCATCCTGGGCGAGTCATCCGGGTTTGAATTTGGAACCGAATCAACTTTCAAAATACTCGGGATCCATGAATTTGCCCTCCGTCATCAGATTCCGCTCATCAATTTCGATCACGCTGAATTTGAGACCGTCGTTCTTTCCGGTGGATCCGGGCCCAGAGTAAACATACCCCGCGTCGTGGGTGAGGTGGACCGTCTGATCAATGTTCCCAAGCTGAAACGGCATAGCCTTACAAAAGCCACCATTGGGGTTAAAAACCTATTTGGACTTCTCGCCCGAGAAAGCCGCCGCAAGGTTCACTCATGGGGTTTGGAAAAAGCAATCTATGCTTTGGGAGAGTCTATCCCATCGGATTTGGTGATTGTAGACGGATCTGTCGTCACTGCCCGTGCGGTTTACGGTGAGAGGCAGTCATTAAATCTACTGGTTGCCAGCAAGAGCGTCCACGCAACAGACATTTTCTGCTGTCAATATTTGGGATTAAATTACCAGGATGTCCAGCACCTGCGCAGGGCGGTCGAAAAAGACAACCAGCGGGCACAATTTAAAGTTTTGGATGTATCAAAAAAGAGCAGTCCGGCGGCTGCAATTCCATATACGCCTGTTCAGGATTACAACGGCCATCGCGATCCGCCTTCAAAAAAAATCCATCGCTGGGGTTACCAGCTGATGTATTTTCTGGACATTCTTTACAACCGGTTCCGGCGGGACGGATCCCTAATCCCCACGATCCACTACTATCTCGGAATCAGGCCCTTCATCAAAAAAAGCATCTGTGATGATTGCGGCCAATGTGTTGAGGTTTGTCCGGTTTCCGCCATCCAACTTCCTGAACGACGCATTTGCGCAAAGCGTTGCATGCCGGTGCGCTGCCTGAAATGTATCCCCGCGTGTCCCAAAAATGCCATCGTTGTTCGGGGGCGTGATGTTGATCCCACGCTTGCCCAGATTTAAACGAAATACGACACAGGAGTTGATTGATTGATGCGATATAGGCGAGTGTTTCTGTTAAAACCCGGTTATGACCGCAGTTATTACGGCGCATTTCATCCCCCAGTGGGATTGGGTTACATAGCCGAGAGTTTAGAGAAAAGTGGTATCGAATATGACCTGATGGACATGGGGTTCAGATACCAAACCCGAGACCTTTTGAAAAAAATGCATGGATTCGGCCCAGACTTATTAGGCGTTTCCATGATGTCATTCCTCTACACAGATACTCACAAATTGATTGGAAAGATCAAGGAGGCCTTTCCTCGCCTTAGGGTCGTGATCGGAGGGCCTCATGGTTCGTGTTATCGCGAAACTGCATTACAATTATGTAAAAATATTGACTATGTGATCACCTACGAAGGTGAAGAAGCGATTGTCGAACTGTGCAAGGGTCGGCCTCTCGATCAAATTGAAGGGCTCGTCTATCGTTCCAGTGTGAATAAGATAATTTATACCGGTGACAGAAAGTTTATTCGCGACTTAGATAGCCGGCCTTATCCTAAGTATAAAAAATTTGAGTTAAAAAAATATATTTTTCGAGATATCGATATTGCCAGTTCGAGGGGATGCCCCCATCGGTGTGTGTTTTGTTCCGTAAAAGCAGTAGCCGGACGTCAACTACGCATGCGCAGCGCTATGAATGTCGTTGATGAGATTCAATACTGGTATAACCGAGGGTATCGAAAATTTAATTTCGTAGATGACAACTTCACATTCAACTACAATCGCGTCTATGCTATCTGCGATGAAATCGATCGGCGAGGACTTCACGATTTAAAAATCACCAATGCCAATGGAATACGAGCAGACCGTGCAGATCGAAACCTGATGAAACGAATGCGTGAAATCGGATTTTACTATATTGGCTTCGGGGTGGAGTGCGGCAATGACAAGATCCTTAAAAATATCAAAAAGGGTGAAACCATGGCCCAAATCAAGCAGGCCATCCAGGATGCTTGTGATTTGGGATACGATGTAGTGATGAATTTTCTGATCGGCTCGCCCGGGGAAACTTGGGATGACGTTATGGATTCCGTTGCAATTGCTCGCCAGTTTCCGGTTATGGATGTCCGCTTCAACAATATCACGCCAACGCCCCGTTCAGAGCTTTTTGACTGGCTCTCTGAGAACGATTTATTCACCTGCTCGCCTGAACACTATTTAAACGACGTCAACAGCTGGTCCTACGATCCGGTGTATGCCACGCCGACCATGTCAGTGGAGGAAAGGCGCGCGGCCTTGAAATTTACCCGGGGTGTCCGTCGGGAAATCCTTAAAAAGGCGTTTGTCCGCAAAATGAGGCGCTTTGGACCACTATCGAAATTGGTTGCACCCATTGCGGTCAGCGACCAGTTTATGCGTGTGATGATGTACTCACCCACACTATTGAGAATTGCCGAGAAGATAAGAGGAAACTAATGGTTCGGTTGCTAATCGAAAGTGGGCATGAACGCAATCGTAATGCTGGGGATGAAGCCTATTTTGCGGCCATGGTTGCTTTGTTCAGAAAGTACCTCAATCCCGTGGAGCTGGCTACCTTTTCGGATCGTCCCGATCGTGTTCATGAACGCTATAACTTGAAGGCTGTCTATTCCGGTGGAACTCTTGTCAAATCCCTATTTTCCCTCAGTAAAATCATAAGCGCCATAAACAATTGCGATGTCTACGTTTGGGGAGCTGGTCAGATTTTGAGGGACGATACGCACATACTCGCCCCACCATACCGGTTGTTTCGGCCATTTTTAGCAGCTCTTTTCGGAAAAAAAGTCATGGCTTATAGCGCTGGAATTGGGCCCCTGGAGAGTCGCAAGGCGCGGTTTATCGCAAAATATGTGATCAACCGGTTCGATCTGGTTACCTACCGGGATGAGGCCACTGGCGGTATTTTGACGGACATCGGTGTCCGCCAAGCGCTGCTTGTCAAAACCGTAGACCCGGCATTCGGGCTGGAAGCCGCGGACTCCGCCACAGTGGATCGCTTGTTGAACGATCTAGGGCTGTTTTCCTCCGAACGTCCCCTGGTCGGTGTCGCAGCATACGGACCGGCTTATCGAGGGGCGTTCCGTGGTCTGCGCGGGCTGGTTCCCGCCCAAATGCAAGCCAAGCGAGATATGTGGCAAGCGGGGGGCAAGGCGCAATATACCCGGCACGTTGAAATGCTGGCGAGGGTCTATGATTACATGATCGAGCACTATGACATTCAGCTCTTATTCATTGTACAAGATTCATCCGGCCAGGGCCTGGATGACCGCATCACGAAGGACATCACCCGAAATATGGCCAATCAGAAGTGGATCACAGTGATTTCCGCGGATGATCATCCCCCTTCGGTGCTAAAAGGCGTAATGGGACGCATGGAGATGATCAGCGGAGGGCGCATGCACTCTCTGATTTTGGCTTGTGGCATGGCCACACCAATCCTGGCAATCTGTTATGAGCGAAAAATAAAAGCCTTTGGCGCTGTAGTTGACCAACAGGAAAATTGTATTGACGGCTACCGGCTGAAAAGTGAAAAGGAGCTAATCGATCAGATTGATCGTGTGTGGAAAAATCGGGATCAGATTCGCAAACGGCTTGCAAAGCGGATGATCACCTTGCGTAACGATGTAATTGGTAATGTTGAACAACTGGCAAAATTGGCCAACATCCAAGGGGAACATTTTTAAAAAACCGAGGACTGAATTCATCAATGCAGCCAAAAACCAACAGGAGATTTAGCGATGGTAAAAAGAGCAATCTTACATTTTACTTTTATCTTGAATGCGTTCACTCTTTTGGTGTGCAGTTCCGCCATTGCCAACCCGATCGTTGTTAGTAAGGTTGGTGAAGATTTCCGTGTTCGGCAGGCGGGCGAGTTCGAGTTGCTTATCGATCAAAGTCACGGTGGGACAATATCTCAATATTATGATTTAAAGATAGATCCCAATAAAACAACCAATGTAGTCGTTAATAAATCCCAGGGCAGCTTATACCATGGGTTGCATTTCATTATGTTTAAACAAGGTGGCGGCGATCTGCCAGTTCCGGAAAAATGGACCGCCCAGTGGGAAACCGGCGCTCAGATGGAAATAGTGTATGAAAGTACCAAGAAGGCAGTCGTCCATATCTCCGGGTCGTTTCACGGCCATTTGGTATTACCGGCATCGTATGACATGGTCTATACGATTGAATCAGACCCCGATACATCCGGAGCGCTGATTTACATCAGGTCTAGAATTATTTTTGATAATAACTACACGAATACGATGCAGATCAGGCAAGCGTTTGGCCTTAACGGCCGGTATGGGACCCCGGGAGGCTGGTATGAGTACAGCCAAAACGGCGCTTTGGTACCATGGTGGACCTATCGGCCTGGTGACGACTATATTGGGGCAACACTCAATGTATCTACCCTGCAGACAGATCCAATTATCATCCTGCACCGTGATTGGCCGATCGCCAACTATATTTTATTGATTGCACCACCGAAGGCTGGCAATTATTGCCTTTTTGGGTGGGTTTCCAACCGCTACCACAACTTCTCCGCCGGCAAGGTCGTCGAGAACAAATATTTGGTGAGGATGGACCAGAGAAATATCACCGATCTCAGCACCGTGAACTCCCTGGCGGCCGCCTACCGGGACTCGGATGGAGGTGATTTTGATGGGAAAGGGGATGCGAATATCGGCCCCATTTTGCCTCTGCTGCTGAACGATTGAGATCGCATCTCCGGACTGCTCAAGAGAGTTAGAGCGTTCATATTATGATAGAAAAAACGCATATCGTCAAAAAGATCGCTATGTGCTTCCTGATCGTTTTGATCATAGGGACATCGATGGCTACTCCCGACGCCCATGGGTTTGTTGAAATCATTGGATTCGGCGACAGCATCACTTCCGGAAGACCCTACTCGGATATTGAAGGCCGCGGGCGGAACAATTATGGGGGTTATCAGCCCTTTTTGATGATGTTCACCCCAATCTCCAAGGATACGAAGTTATTGCTCATACGTGGTTCAATAGTCTGATTAAATTGAATAAACCATCGCTCAATATCATGGCGATTCAACTCTTATTGCTAAACTAGCGTTCCAAATTCTATTAAATGACACATCACGTCACATTCCCTAAAAATATCGATATTGTGGAAGACAGGCAACTGTGCACCGAATGCGGTACCTGCTGGGGGATCTGCCCGAAAGCCAACATTCGGATCACCGAAATCGAAAACGGCCGGCTGCAATTTCGGGTGGACCAGCCATCGCTTTGCGGCCAATGTCGCCTGTGCATAGAGGTTTGTCCGGGCTTGACGGTGGATTTCAGGCAATTAACCGACGATGTGTTTGGGTCGTATAACCATTTCGAACGCGCTGATGAGGATATCGGAAGGTGTCAACATCTCTATCTGGGCCACGCTGTTGACGATACTATCCGCCGTGGTGGCGCTTCCGGCGGCGTCACCACCGCCATCCTCGCCCATGCACTGGCTGAATATGACCTTGTTGGTGTGTTTGTGGCCCAAATGACGCCAAAATTGAAAGGGTCGCCGTTAGCGGCCCAAATCTATCTGGCGCGCAACTTGGTGGATCTGCTACAGGGGCAACAATCCAAATATACGACGGTTCCCATGGGAAAATGCCTTCGCGAGATTCTATACGGGGGCAAAGGGAGGAGATTCGCGTTTGTAGGGCTCGGTTGTCACATGCAGGCACTGAGAAAAGCGGAACGAATAATCCCTTCATTGAAGCGGCGCATTGTCCTGCGTGTCGGCCTGGTTTGCGGCCACTGCATGGATTGGCGGGGGACCCGGCACCTGTTTGACCTCCTGGAGGTGAAAGAGCATCAAGTAGAGCAAATCGAATTCAGAAGCGAACGCTGGCCAGGAAACTTCAAGGTAACCCTGCAAAACGGAACAACCAGAAAAATAGGGCAGATCGACTGGACCTCATACGTCATGACGCTCTATGAAAAGCATCGCTGCCACTTCTGCACAGATCCCTTAAATCAGCTTTCCGATATCTCCACTGGCGATCCATGGCTCAACGAGTTGGCCCGGGAGCCGGGGTTGAATTTGATCATCAGCCGTACCGAGACGGGCGACCAGTTTCTCTCCAAATTGATCACCACTGGAGCCATTGAAGTAAAGGAGACCAGCAAGGCAAAGATTGTAGCCTCCCAACGGCGCAGCCTCTATCGAAAACGATCTGTGATCCGCGCCTATATGCACATCACCAAACTCACCGGTCAAAGTGTGCCCCAATATATCGGTCAATTTGATTCCCGCCCGCTCACATGGCGGGAGTACCGTGAAGCGATGGTACTTATTTTTTTTCGGTTTTTATCTCTTCGGCCTGAGTTTCGAAAGGTCTTAATCAGGGGTGGACATCTGTTCATGGCCTACATGCGAAAACGGCGTGAAACTTCCGGCCGCCGGATGGTTTTGAAATAAGACGGATTTAATCCATTCCAAATTGATGTTTTTATATAAATCCCAACTCCTGTTTCTGAATACCGATATGTTCCGATCAAATTATGCCGGACTTTTTAGAAAAATCTAAGTGTGCCAGCGACGTTTCTTTAGACCCGTTGGGGGAGCAGATACGAAACGATAACCGTTTCGGCCCCATGCAAGACCTGGTTTTTCGAAGCAAGGATTCATGGGCCGAAAAATATCGGCGGTTGGTATGCGGCGATGCCGGTTATGGATTTCTGTTCAAGTATGAACTTATCACCGGTCTTGTGGGTGGATTACCCGGTGCGGTCGGCTTTGTGATGCGGAAGTACTTGTACAGATTCATCATAGGGCGGATTGGCGCCAATGTAATCTGGGGACGAAATATTAGTATCGGGCATCCTAAAAATATTCGGATCGGGAATAGCTGTCTTGTTGCCGATAATTGCGAGCTCAATGCAAGCGGCGATGACGGGGAGATCATTATCGGCGACAACGTCACCATCGGTCGGGGCGCTTTCATCCGGACCAAGGGGGGCAAAATCGTCATTGGTGATAACAGCGCCATTGGGGCAAGGTCTATTTTGGTGACGCGAAATACGGATATCACCATCGGAAAAAACCATATGATGGGCGCATTTGTTTACATCGGCACCGGCTCCCATCAGTATGATACAATAGAGGTTCCCATGAACCGCCAGCCATATATCGCCGAGCCGGTGGTCATCGAAGATAATGTCTGGCTCGGTATTCGTACCACGATCCTTCCCGGAAGTACCATTAGAACAGGTAGTGTCATCGGGGCATGTTCCTTGGTTACCGGTGAGATAGGACCCTATGCGGTTGCTGCTGGTATCCCGGCAAAGACAATTAAAAACCGAGGCCCGAATCCCGTTGAGTAAGGGGCTCATCTACATGTTAATATCTAGTGTCATTTGGATGGGCTCCAGTTTCTTGGTGCATTCAATTGCCGGACGGATGCTTGGCCCCATTTCCTACGGCACATTTGGCATTATTTATGCTTTTATATCCACCAGCTACATTGTGCTTGGAGGCGGCGTAAAAAGAGCCGTCACCAAATATACAGCCGGCTCGCCCGCTCAGGCCGGTGATATCCGAATCGCCGGAATAAAGG
Source organism: uncultured delta proteobacterium (assembly GCA_963713755.1). Taxonomy (GTDB): domain Bacteria; phylum Desulfobacterota; class Desulfobacteria; order Desulfobacterales; family CAVQMW01; genus CAVQMW01. The sequence goes on from CAVQMW010000003.1 coordinate 668,607, forward strand.
TTCAACTTTACATCTCTGCAGTCATCGTGGTTGTGCTCTTTATAATTTCCAAACCCGCTAGCATATGGTTCAACGATGAGGGCCTGAAAATTCTTATCCGGTATTCAGCCATTATCGTTCCCGTGGCCGGTATCTTGTATGTCTATGTGGGGTATTTTGACGGGTGCAAGCAGTTCGGCCGCACCGCCACTACCACTGTCGCCCATTCCGTGTTGAAAGTTGTTTTTGTCTTTGTTCTTCTCTATTTTGGATATGAAATGTTCGGCGCCATCACCGGCCTGCTGCTGGGGCTGGGATGCACCCTTTTTCTTGCCACCCTGCTGGGCCGAAACGCCCCTCTGGCCAAAAAGTTCCACCAAACTACCATCATCCGCTACGCCCTACCGGTGTTAGCGTTTTTTATCTGCATATCCATCTTAATGCATCTAGATCTCTTTTTTGTAAAAGCGTTGTTGGATGATCCGGCAAAATCCGGCCACTATGCCGCCGCCCAAACCCTATCCAGGCTGATCGCATTTGCCATGTTTCCTTTTGGCATAGTTCTTTTTCCCTCTATTTCCTGCGCGATCGCAAACAATGATTTAAATTTGGTGCGCAAATACATTCAAGGATCGTTAAGGTATATTTTGATTATTTTGATACCCACCTGCATGCTGTTGATTCTCACCGCCGAACAGCTGCTGAGTTACGTTTACGGCGTCAGGTACGCTTCTGGTGCAAACGCCTTGAGGATTCTTTTTATCGGAGCTTCATGCTGGGGCATCACCAATAGCCTAGTTGCAATTATTCAGGGTTACGGCCAGCCGGGCAGGCCGGCTCTGATACTCGCGGGATTGATTCCCATGGATATTATATTAATTCAGATCTTCACCCGTAAATTCGGAATCGAAGGCGCTGCGGCAGCCACAGCCTGCACCTTCACCATGGGCATGATACTTGTCGCGATAACCATATATCAGCGGTTTGGAACCCTTATCAATAGCAGCACTGTAATTAATTTACTCATCGCATCTCATGTCGCTAGCGCCCAATTTATATTTCTAAAACCATCTGGAATCTTTCTATTGTTAAGCTATCTATTTTCTATCTGTCTGTATATCGGTGCACTTTGGCTTCTGGGCGAGTTAAAACGCAAAGATCTTGACTTAATGCTATCCGCGATTTCTTTTGAACACCCCCGCTCGCTGTTAATGAAAAAATAAGATTGCTGTTTTGGGGCGATTGATGAATTGGGTGCGATTTATCAACTTGGCGCTACGTCGACAATCAGGTTTTAAGGTTAAAGATTATTCAAACTATACAAGGTTTCAGGAGTTTCAGGCTTTAGAGATAGTAAAAGAGACCAACAGGCTAAATATACCTTTGAAAAATTTACGTGTTTTGGAGTTGGCGGCAGGCATTGGCGGATATTCAACTGTTTTATATAAATCATGCAAGTATCTTGTCTCAACGGATATTCTTCGATTTCCAAAATTTATAGGTCACCCATAATTAAATTTCGTCCAATGTGATGCGACACAACAATATCCTTTCGATGACAATAGCTTTGATTTCATTTTTTGTTCATCATTAATTGAGCATGTCGAGGATCCATTGAAAATGATGCAAGAAATGAAACGGGTTCTGAGGATGAATCAGGTTTTGTAATCGATTTGATCTGGCCACGGTTTTTAATGCAATTTAATTTATTCAAAATACCATTGCTCAATGAAGTTTTATGCTGGCATGTCTGTTTTCTCTGCCGTAATGTAAAGCAATAGATAATCATAGTCCGTTTCGGGTGCAAACCCATATTGTGGCACAATAGCGCAACTTAACTACGTATAATTTTATTCCGATCTTTGACAAATAGTGCTGGACTCTTGACCCTTTTGCCAGTATGTTCATGCCATGAGCAGATGCATGACCATCCAGGGACGAGAGCTGACAGACGAGGACATCGTTTTGATTCGTCGTCTATTAGCTGAAAACCCTGATTGGCACCGCACCCGGTTGTCCAAGGAATTGTGCCGGATCTGGGATTGGCACACAGACAAGGGCCTGCTCAAAGACATGGCCTGCCGTTCGATGCTTCGCAAACTCGAGCAAAGACAACTCATCGTGCTGCCACCGGCCCGCACCAGTGGTAATCGTCCCAGGCGGATCAAAGATATTATCCACAGTTGTGACCCAATTGCCGCGTCCATTGGCAAACTCAAGCCCATTTCCGTGGTTATGATCCCTGGCAGAGGCGAGCGTGACGATCTTTTCCACTGCCTGATGGATCGATACCATTATTTGGGCTGCCACGGTCATGTGGGTGAGCATATCAAGTACATGGTCTATGATCGTATCAATCGTCCGTTGGCATGCCTGCTGTTCGGTTCTGCGGCATGGAAAACGGCTGTTCGTGATCGATTCATCGGTTGGGACTCCACCACACGACAAACAAATCTGAAGATGATGACCAATAACACCCGGTTTTTGATCTTGCCATGGGTCAGGGTGAAAAACCTCGCCAGTTTTGTTCTTGCAACGTGTCTTAGACGTCTTGGCAATGACTGGCAGGAGCGATACGGTCATGATCTGTGTCTGGTGGAAACCTTTGTGGACCGATCCCGTTTTGCCGGTACCTGCTATAAAGCCGCCAACTGGATTCGCATCGGTAAAACCGTTGGCCGAAGCCGTCAAGACCGTTTCCACCGGCTGAAAACCACGATCAAAGATCTGTATGTCTACCCGCTGACTGACGATTTTCAAGACCGGTTGCGGACCAGCATGTAGTCGCCATCGCGGCGGCAGGAATCCGATCACCCTGCTATCCGTGAGGCGACCATGCACAAAATAAAGGTTGAGCAACTGGCAAAAACCATCGAGGTAACCGTCGCCGCTTTTCAAAACGGCCACGATGTCAACCAACTGCTTTCCGATCTGCGTACAATCCTGATTGGCTTTGCCGAAGATCTGGTCATCTCGGCCGTACAGAAGCTATTATTGGATCGACACTTTCTGAAAACCTTAAAAATGCTGGCAGCCAGATCGGCCCTACGCTTCAATGGGTTCAAGCCTACCAGTATCCGGCTTTTGTCAGGCCAATCGATATCAATCGATTCGCCCTACTTTGCAAAAGTTCCCCCCAAGGCTCGCCGGGGTCGAAAAAGTAAAAAGCGAAAGGCCAAAAGCGGCGATCATCTTGGATTATCGTATTTGGGCTTTATCGACCGCTGCAGTGGTGTTTTGACATCATCGGCCGTGCAGGCGGCGTTGCTGTGCCCCTCTTTTGAGATCGCCGCGCGGACATTGGGTTCTTTCGGTATTAAAATGGACATCAAGACGATCCAGCGGTTGTGCCTGACAATGGGCAACCAGGCCATTAAACAGCGTCATGGCATTGCTCTTTCAGATACCGACAGTGCAGAAAACCGTACGCTCTTGGTCTGCATCGACGGAGGCCGACTGCGCGAGCGCAGGGCCAAACGCGGTCGGCGTCCGACTGGAGGAAAACGCCAAGGATATCATACCGATTGGCGCGAGCCGACCCAGATCGTCATCCAATGGCTCGACGCCAACGGCGAGAAGTTCAAACAATGCATTCCTCTTTATGATGCCACCATGGCCGATATCGACGGTGTATTCCTGCTGCTGGAAGACTACCTTCGCCAAATCGATGTCTCAAAAGCCGACATGCTGATTTTTTGTGCCGACGGTGCCCGAAGATACTGGAACCGGTTCTCATCGCTGGCTCAAAGGTTGAAGACCAGAGCGCACTTGGAAATTATCGACTACACCCATGCCAAACAGAACCTTCAGGTTGTTGCCGATTGCCTGCCAAAAAAACTTGGAGACAAGAAGCTGGCTAAAATTTTGGAAGATTGGAAAAATATGCTCTGGCACGGCAATTTAGATGAGATCCATCACCAGATCCGGCACTATATCAAGTCTTCGTCTAAAAGAAAAAAGGCCTTGAAGAAGTTTAAGAACTACTTTCTAAGCAATTCTAATCGTATGCAGTACGCTTCCTATAAGCGCCTGAAGCTGCCAACCGGAAGTGGTTGTGTTGAAAGTGCAATTCGCCGGGTGATCAACCTGAGGCTCAAATCACCAGGCATTTTCTGGAAGCGTCATACAGCAGAGGTAATGCTTTTCCTCAGAAGTACGCTGCTGTGTGGTCGTTGGCATATTATGTTAAAGAACCTTTACTTGGTCAATAGAGGGCAATTTCAAGGGTGCCACTAAATGGGAATGCACCCGTCCGTTTCTGTCTATTTTTTGACAATTCACCACCTGGGTACCTGAACATGAATCTCAAGGATTACTGTTTACACATATATCCTAAAACAATTAATTATTATCTTGCTAGAAAAAGAATCGTTAAACCCGCAAAACCGATCACTCTGACGTTTTCTGTCACGGCCGCATGCCAGTCGTTGTGTAAAACTTGCCAAATTGGGAAGTTATTTCGGGAAGATCCTCATCGGGCCAAGGCGGATTTAAATATCGATGAAATCAAGCGTATCTTTAGTTCTATCGGATCGATCTATTTTTTCAATGTCAGTGGCGGAGAACCTTTTCTACGCTCCGATTTAGCTAAAATCATTGAACTGGCCCTTCTTCATTTGCAGCCTAAAATTATTCATATTCCCACGAATGCCATTGCAACCGGCAAGATCAAGCGACTTACCCAAGAGATTCTATCGGTCATCCAACAAATTGCCCCGGGCACAACTCTGACCATCAAGCCTTCAATCGATGGCATCGGATCACGGCACGACGAGATTCGTGGGGTACCGGGTAACTTTAAGCAGTTGGAAAAAACCATCAGCGAACTGAAAGCGTTTAGTCGTCAACACCCCAATTTTCATTTGGAACTGGGCACGGTGGTTTCAAACTTTAACCTTGAACATTTGGAAGAAATTGAAAATTACGTGCATGCCCAAGGTGTAGAAAGCTATCGCAATGAGATCGCGGAACAACGAGAAGAATTTTTCAACCTTAAAGATCCGATTACACCAACTGGCTCTCAGTACGAACTATTAATGCAAAGATTTAAGGCTAAAATTCGTCAAAATTTATCCCATAAACGGCGCTTTGCGCGCATCACCGAATCCTTTAGATTGGTTTATTACGACCTGGTGAGCCAGATCATGAAACATCAGGCCCAAGTCATTCCCTGTTACGGCGGGATTTCCAATATTCATATCAATTATGATGGTCAGGTGTGGCCGTGCTGTGTTTTGGGATATGCTAAACCTATGGGGAACTTGAGAGATTCTGATTACGATTTTCAGAAAATCTGGCATTCAGATCAAGCCAAGACGGTGCGTCGATATATAATGGAAAAAAACTGCTGGTGCCCCTTGGCCAATCAAGCCTACTCCAATATCCTCTGTCATCCTCCCTCGTTGATGAAGGTATTTCGTCAAATTATCGCCAGCTGAGACTCGCCTTAAACATCGAAAAAATTTACCTGTCCTGCACATACTCAATCGCATTCCTCGAATTTATTCCTTCATGCCATTTAGCCGCCACCCTTTAGTCTGGATCAGCCTCCTTTTTTTTCTGCTTGGGGTCGGGTTCACCTATCCATCAGTGGAGTATATATCCGAAGGCATCCCCATTATCGAGGAGGGCAAGCATCATAATCGAAGCGGGGACCATCTGCAGCTCTACTACTGGTTTTGGCTGATTAAGGACAATTTGTTTGGACATTCGCAACTTCTCACCAACCCCTACGAGTTCAATACCTTCGAAGGACCATTGGATTTGGGGTTCCACATGTTCCCTTTCTCCCTGGTTTATGTCCTATTTACACCGTTGGGAAACATCGCCGCTTACAATTTTACGATCTGGGCCACCTTTTTGCTTACGGCTGTTTTTATATTTCTTTTGAGCAGAGAGTATGGAATCGGGATTTGGGGTGCCATTATTTCCGCTGCAATCTTCACCTTAATCCCGTTCCGAATCAAACAGATGACCGCCGGGCACCTAAACGGATTCCTTTTTTTCTGCTTCCCACTTGTATTGTACTTACATGAATTGTTGCTAAGACATCAAAAATTGATTTATGGTGTGTGGTCTGGCGTGGCCCTGTTTGCGTTGGCCCTCATGGAACCCCACCTCATCTATTACCTCTTTTTTTTGTTAATTTTTTATGTGCCTGTACGGGCGCTGTCCTGGGATTCAAAACTCATCGCACAATCAGATAACGGCGCCGATTCAGAACTGCCGGCTGTCAAACCTTCCAATATGCAAAAATTTCTTGCGATCCTGACAATCTGGCTGTCCGGCATTGCCATGGTAATATTCTACCAGCAAATCATGTTTGGCTTCCGTGCAAGCGCTTTCTGGAATACCGGCTTTTTGGGCGCACTTATTCTCTATCCGATTACCTTTATGACGGCAGTGCTTTTATATAGCTCCATTCTCAACCAACTCATTCAAAACTCCCAAGTGATCACCTTGATCCGCATCAGCAGAACTTTAGCACCCCTGTTTCTGCTTCCGATGTATGGTTTATTCGCGGGCCGCCAAATTCCTCATCTCGGTAAAATCTGGGGACTGACACTGCTTCTGGTCGTTTTCTTGCTTAATTTTCGACAGTTTCACCTCGGCTTGTTCATTAAAAAGCCGTTTTTGAACCTGGATGCGGTCAAAGCGATCAAGCGTCTACTCTTTCTGCATGCCCCCCTTATTGCCGGCATGGCGCTTTCAACCGTATATCTCTTGAGCGTAAAACTTGATGTATTGCATCAATCCATAGCCAGCGGCGGACGGAAGTTATCCGATGTGCGCTTATTCTCGCCCTCCTTCCAAGATGTGTGGCATCGGGACAACCCCAACCCGGAGAGGTTTATCTATTTGGGATACATTGTAATACTGATCATTGGTTATTTGCTTTACCACCAAATCCGATCCATTCTGAGTGACACCGACCAAACCGCCGAGTCTCGGTCCATCCAAATTCACTTCTATCTTTTTCTCTTATTTTTTTCATTTACATTGAGTCTGGGCCTCGCATTCGGAGATGTTTCTCTATATGAGTTCTGTTTTCATTATATACCTTTTTTCAATTATCCCCGCGTACCCGGCCGAATGGCAATTGTTGTCTTTCTTTCGGCGTCATTGCTAAGCGGCTGGGCGATAACCGATATTCTTGGGCGGTTTAAGGTGACGGGTCGGCCCTGCTTGGCCCATTTGCTAGGAGGTATCGTTGCGCTTGGGATCATTCTGGAATTCCATCCATTTCGGTTGACCGGGATCAACATCCTCACCGCCAGCCCGCTTTATGAAACCATTCAACATGCGGAAGGCAAGCCCAAATTACTTGAAATTCCCCTTTGGCCCGGGGATTCCCATCAATCCTCACTGTATGAATTTTTTTCAACCGTGGATAAGATCCCGCGCATTAATGGCTATAGCCCCATTGTGCCCCGAGCCTTTGTCAACGAAGTTTTCAATCCCCTTTACAGTCTCAACCTGGGGCGGCTCGATGGAGAGCAACACGAAATACTCAACGCGTTGGGGGTCGAGTTTGTTACCGTGCATACCGATCCCGATGTATTCCCCCTGCGGGTCAGCGGCAATCCACCTCTTTTTACCATCCGAGGATTTCAGGCATCACCTTTCCTGGAACGTGTTGCAATGAAGGATGGGATCCACCTGTTCAAGGTCCTTAATCCAGGCAAAATAAACGATTCTGAGCCCATGGTTTTGCCTTTGGTTCGTATTGAGGACGGCCAAACCATCAAACCCGCAACGGCAACGGCCCTTATGGATGACACCATCAACAGTGTCGTTCTTGCCGCGGATCCTCAATCCACCGAACCGGGATCTCTAACCCGGGGGCCACATATCTACCTGCCTAGTGGTGAATATGAGGCGATGGTGCGACTCCAACCAATGAGGCTAATAAGCAGTCAGCCGTTATTGAAAATCGAAATACTCACCGTTCATAATGCAAATGCTAAACTGGCCGCGGAGCGCAATATCACCAGCGATCACCTGGAATCTCCCCTTCGTTATCAAGATATCCACCTGCCGTTTTCTTTATCCACACCCGGATACGCTGAATTTGTCTTCTGTTACCCGCAAAAAACGGGCCTGAAAATAAAGGAGGTGACCGTCTCCTCAATTGAAAAAGAGATACCTTCAGTTTTCCTGGAGGCAGAATCCCTTTCCGGCTTTATGGGGAGCACTCAGGCCGACTCGACGGCATCCGGCGGAAAAGCGATTTTAGTTTCTCCCCATGGCTATGATCGCGATTTCGTTGTTTTCGGTCCCGACACACATTTCTCACCCGGCACTTATCGTACCGATTTTAATATAAAATCTTTTCAGAATGGGGATAACACCCCGGCTAAATCTAGTGCCGTAGCGGAACTAACCATTGTGACTGAAAAGGGTCGTCATGTGCTTGCCGCCCGGAAGGTGAATACCGATGACCTTGATAACGCAAAATATACACCGGTGCCCTTGGTGTGGCGCTTGGACCATCCCGCTCGAATTTCTTTTAGAGTAAAACCAGCAGCGGGTTATCAATTCTGGCTGGATGATATTCACACTCAAAGCTCAGCACCGGCTGAGATTATCCAGGATATTCCATCGCCCCATTCAACCTTAACCGCTTCGCCCTATTATGCGTACCCCGCCAGCCAAATGCCCCATACCACCGGAAGGGTAATCATAGATCCTGTAACCGGGCACAAGGTTATTGAGGCCCGGCAAGGCGATAGCGGGCCTGGATATTTAACTTTCGGCCCTTACACTCAGCTTCCGGCCGGGCAATATCAGGCGCGGTTTCATCTTCAGGCTGGCTCTGCCGGCAAGCAAATTCCCCTACTCAATCTTGAAGTGGCAAATCTAAACCATCAAAAGGTGGAAATTTTATCCCAAATGACCTTGTTTGGAGGAAGTTTTAATGGTTCCAATGCCTACAAAGTCTTCAGCATCCCCTTTGACAGCACGTTCACTGAAAAGTTGGAATTTAGAACGGAATACTTAGGCATTGGTGACATTCGAGTCTCCAAGGTGGAAATCTTTCTCCACGAGCAGCGGATCGAAACCGAAACCGTGTCGTCGGAGACCGGAGCGGTGCACGCCGACCCCTTGGCCTCCGGTGGCAAAGCCCTTGTCCTGCAAGGTGCCAGGACGCAAACAAGCCAAGGGGCAGGGTGGCGCCACGCATTATCCCTCGAGCCGGGCAGTTATCAGCTCACCTGGCGGCTCAAACCCGAATTGCGCAATACCCACGATTCGAATTCAGCAGACTCCCTGGCGACACTCCAAATCAGTGGACCCTCCAAAACCTTGTTGGTCCAACAGGAACTGACCGCCGCGCATTTTGAGACCCCAAATTATTATCGCATCCCCATGAGGTTCAGCCTCAGCGAGCGCTCTGACGTTATCTTCAGCCTGCAACACCAGGGCCCCTCGCCGATTTGGCTGGACTCCCTGGTGCTCAATGCCGTAGCCGCAACCCCGAAGAATCTGAACTGAAACGAGGGCAAAAACAATGACCCCTATACTGAAAGCAATATTAACCGCCTTTGCTGTTCTGGCCATCGCCGGCAGCAGCCAGGCGGGCATCGGCGACCAAATCCAACGGCTGATCACTCGATTCAAAGCACCTGAAGGCGGCAATCTTCAGGGCCTCACCGAAAATGAAATCCCTGCTTTTCAGGCCATCCCGTCTGAACTGAACGCTGTGATCGCCTGGTCGTCCAACCGCAGCGGCAACCATGAAATCTACACCTGGGATACCCAGACCGGCAGCATCCGGCAACTCACCCAGAACGAACATGTAGACTATTTCGCCAACTTCTCTCCTGATGGAAAACAGTTGGTGTTCAGCCGCAGTCAGCGTCCCTGGGTCTCCTTCCGGGAGCAGGATGCCTGGGACGTCTACCTGATGAAAGCAGACGGCTCCGATCAGAAACTTCTGGCCCGAACCGGTTACCAGCCCACCTGGGCCACGGACGGCCGGCATGTGACTTTTGTGCGCCGGAGCCAAATCGTTCAGATCGAGGTTGACAGCCAAAAAGAGACAATCCTGGGTGACGCCGAGCAAGCTCCCATCAATGGCCCGGTGCATTCGCCGGTTCTGGCCTCCGGCCGTGGCAAATTGGGGTTGATCCTGCGCCAAAGCAAGTACATTGGCCCGGCGGTTTTGGATCTTCCGTCACGTAATCTAATTAAATTCTATCCCAACCAGGCCTGTCAGACCTTTTGGAGCGATAATCAGCAGCAGCTCTTGTTTGTGGCCAAGGGCGGTGAGGGCGGCACGCGGATCATGGTGACCGATGTTCCGGATGGCGGCCAGGTGGACCAGTATCGCACCCAGGTCCTCATGGATCTGCCGGGCGCTTACAGCCATGAATATTTCCCGCGCATCGACAACAGCGGCAACTGGCTAGTGTGGGGTGCCGCCGCCCAGGGCCATGAACATGACCGCGCGGATTATGAAATTTTTCTCTGGCGCATCGGACGTCCCTGGCAAGAAGCCCAGCGCTTGACCCACTATTCCGGTAATGATCAGTGGCCCGATATTTTTGTGCGCGGTTAAACGGCTACGAGCCGTGACACGTCTTGCTTTAATGACACCCCGGCGACCGTTATGCAGCGCGACATTCAACGCTTAAAAAGTGAGCAGTTCGACCTGCTGGTCATCGGGGGCGGGATCACCGGTGCATGTCTGGCCCACGAGGCTGCATTGCGCGGAATCAAAACCGCGCTGGTCGAAAAGGACGATTTCGGCGGATTTACCTCCGCGGCCTCTTCCAAATTGCTCCATGGGGGAATTCGCTATCTTCCCAAACTGCAACTGCACAAGGTTCGCGAATCCGCACGGGAACGGGCGGTTTTTCAGCGCATCGCACCCCATTTAACCCGCACGATCCCCTTTATTGTCCCGACCTTTGGCAATAACTTCATGCAGGGCCAGCTGGCCATGACCGCCGGCATGGGATTGTATGAATTTATGCGCTGCGGGCTGAACCGAAAGATCCCCGACAGCGCCAAACGAATCCCCCCCTGCTACCGCCTGAAACGCAACGATTTGCTTCAAACCTACCCGCAAACTTGCGGCCTGACGGCCTTAACCGGCGCCTGGGTGCTGCCGGAAGTTCATATGCACAATTCGGAACGCATGACCCTGGCGGTGATCGAGACCGCCTGCCGCAACGGGGTCTGCGCCGCCAACTATGCGCCGGTAAGCAAACTGATCGGTGAGAAGAACCGGATCAGCGGAGTGGAAGTGACCGATCGGGTTTCCCATGAAACCTTCAAAATCCGAGCCCGAATTGTCGCCAATGCCGCCGGCCCCCTGATCCCCAAACTATATCAGCAAAATTCCCGCCTGCGATTAAAAAGGCCCACCACGGGCTACGCCAAAGGCGTCCACCTGGTCACCCGGCAGTTCAATTCCGATTACGCCCTGGGGCTGAACACCCCCAGCCGGACCGAAGGGTATCTTCACCGGGGCGGGCGGCATATTTTCATCATTCCCTGGCGGGGAAGATCACTCATCGGCACCACCAATGTGCCCTTTAGCGGCGATCTCGACGAGGTCAGCGTGACCCGCAAAGATGTCATTGACTTCCTTGGCGACATCAACAGAGCCCTACCCAGTGCGGGCCTCACCCTCCAGGATGTGCACTATGCCTTTTGCGGCCTATATCCCTTGGTGGCCCAGGATATTGAGCCGGGAACCTATCAAGGCACCGGCGAGTATCAGATTATCGATCATGGCGACCAGGATGATATTGCGGGGATTGTCACCGTGCTGGGGGCCAAATTTACCACCGCCCGGGTGGTGGCGGAGAAAGCCAGCCGCTTAATTGCCCGCAAGCTGAAGCACATGCCGGCCGGCCGGCCTGGGCGAAAACGGCCCCTGCTGGGCGGCGACATCCCTGATCTGGATCAATTTTGCCGGCAGGCGGAGGCTACTTACAAACATGCCTTGGATCCGGGAACAGTTCGCCATTTAATCCAGCGCTATGGCAATCGATTTCCCGCCGTTTACGAGCAGATCCAATCCGTGCCCCAGGGGTTGCGCCTCTTAAGTCCGGACCGCAACACGCTACAGGGAGAGATTGACTACTTTTTAAATCAAGAAATGGCGCTACACCTGGATGACGTCATTTTTCGTCGCAGCGGTCTGGGCACCATCGGCCATCCGGGAGACGATGTCATTAGCCGGGTAGGGGAGATCATGGCCCGCCATCTGGGATGGGGAGAGGCGCAGCTGCAGGATCAAATCCTTAGGGTTGAGCGACGCTTCAGCTACCGCTGACAACTGCCCGCCAATCTTCAAGAGAACACCATGTTCCCATTGCCCGCATCCAAGCCCCTCAATGTGTTGCATATCGCACCGACGCCTTTTTTTTCGGACCGCGGCTGCCATATCCGTATTCGCAACGAGGTTGCCGCGCTGGAGCAGGCCGGGGCGCGGGTTACCGTGGCCACCTATCACCATGGCCGATCCCCTGCCGGTATGAAACTCCGGCGGATCCCCGCCGTCCCCGGGTACACCCAGACCACGGCCGGCTACTCCCCCTACCGCTTTATCGCGGATGGGTTTTTGTTGAATCTGGTGGCCCGGATTCTCAAAAAAAATCCGCCGGACGTGATCCATGCCCATCTCCACGAAGGGGCACTCATCGGATGGGCGGCCCGGCGGATCACCTCACGCTCCGAGATCCCATTGATCATGGATATGCAGGGCAGCTTGAGCGGGGAGTTGTCCGCCTATCAAGCCTTCGGTCCCTTAACGGCGCTGCTGGGGCTCTTTCGGGCCGTGGAATATTGGGTTTGCCGCCTACCTGATTTCATTTTCTGTTCTTCAAAGGCCAGCCAAGCTCTGCTGCATACGAGCTTCGGAATATCGCCAGCCGTCACCCAGGTCATTGACGATATCATCCCGGACCGTTTTCTCACCCTCCCGGTCGAGCCGGCATCGAACCTCGCCCGCTATCACCAGGGCACGCCGCAAACGGTGATTTATACCGGTTCTCTGCTGGCCGGCAAAGGGTTGGCCCTGCTGCTTGGGGCCATGGAGTGCGTCCTGCGAAAACGCACGGATGTCCATTTCATTCTGCTTGGCTATCCTAAAGAGAAAGCTGCCGAGTTTATCGCCGCCCAAGGCTGGCAGGCGCGCTGCCAACTTCCGGGGAAGGTGCCTTATGATCAGCTAAATCAATGGCTCAGCCAGGCGCAAGTGGCCCTTGAACCCAAGCCCGAGGCGTCGGGCGAGGCCAGCGGCAAGCTCATTCATTACCTGGCCGCTGGATTGCCGGTGGCCTGCTTTGCGACACCTAATAACTGTGAGCTTCTCGGGCCCCAGGGGTATTACGCCAAAGGGAACACGGCCCAGGACCTGGCCCAAGCCATACTCAGCGCAGTGGACGACGACCAGGCCGCCCGGCGGGGTCTAGCCGGTCGGTCTCGAATTGCGAAACGTTTTGCGCCCTCGAAAGTGGCCGGGCGCATGATGGAAAGTTACCGGCGCCTGCTGGACGCAGCCGACCGGAAAGCGGCAACCGACTGACCCATGCCCAACCCGTTAACGCATATTTGGCGAATTTTCGGCTCCATCGCTTTTTCAGTGGGAATCATCGCACTCTTGTGGCATTGGGTGGGGGGTTTTGAGGAACAGAGCCAATTTTCCCTAAAGACGCTTTGGACCGAGCTTTCTTTGGGGATTGTCAGCATCTATCTCTTCACCACCCTGGCCCAGGCGTTTTTCCGGGCCCTGCGCTACCGCCTGCTCATTGGCGCCCATCAGCCCGAGGATCTGCCGGGCGTGGGGCATATCTATCTGGTGACCCTGATTCGCAACATGCTGGTGGATATGCTGCCGGCCCGTTTGGGCGAGTTGAGCTACATTGCCATGATGAACCGGCGTTACCGGGTGAACGCAGGCGCTTGCGTGGCATCCTTGACGGTCAGTTTCGTGTTCGATCTGATCGCGTTGATGGTTCTGGTGGTGGGATTGCTCTTTTTTCAGCAGTTTCAATCTCATCTTGTGGGCCGACTGCCGGTGGCGATTGTGGCCCTGGCCCTGGTGAGCGCCGGCGCCGTGGTTTTCATTTACCCACTCTTCCGGATCGTTGCACCGAAAGTGAGCCGCTGGATGCTTGCAAATAAAGCCACGGGTCCCTGGGGGCGCATCGGGAAACTGATTGAACTGATCAACGAAGCCCTGCAATCGACCGCGCGCACCGGCATCCTTCTGAAAACCCTGGGCTATTCTCTACTGGTCCGGGGATTCAAATATTCCGGTCTCTATGTGCTCTTTCTGGCCGTGGCCAGCGCGTCCATGCCGACGGGAACCGCCCCTGATCAGAGCGCCGGAACCGTCCTGACCGCATTGCTCAGTGCCGAAGGCGCAGCCAGCCTACCGCTGCCGGCTTTCATGGGCTTTGGCACCTATGAAGCCGGGGGAACCGCGGCCCTGACGCTTTTGGGCCTTAGTGCTGCGGTTGCGCTTGCCATCATGCTGGCCCTCCATGTGCTGAGCCAGATTATCGACTACACTCTGGGGGCTACGGCGGCAGTCCTGTTTTTATTGCTTCCCGCCGGGCATCAACAGAAAAACTGATGCCAGAGGCAGTTGGCGCGTCTCTTTCGTTCGCCAAACTCTCCTGGCAGCGATCTCCAGGAATTCATATTGCTCAGTTCAATTCCCAGCTATGAGGTAGCTCCTTTGGATCTGTCCGTTGTCGTGCCGGTATACAATGAGGAAGAGAATATCGCTTTGCTGCACCGAGAGCTCAGTGACGTGCTAGGCAAGCAAGAACTGGACTATGAAATCATCCTGGTGGATGATGGCAGTTCCGACGGCAGCTATGAGATTCTCAAAACACTTCAAAAAACCGATCCCCGATTGATCGTCATTCGCTTTCGACGCAATTTCGGTCAAACCGCGGCCTTGTCCGCCGGTTTCGATTTGACCAGGGGCAAAGTTATCATCACCCTGGATGCCGACCTGCAAAACGACCCCCAAGACATTCCCAAATTGATTGAAAAACTGAATCAGGGCTACGACCTGGTCAACGGCTGGCGGGTGGATCGTCAGGACCCCTTTTTCAGCCGTAAACTTCCCTCCATGATCGCCAATCGGATCATTTCGGTGGCCACCCAAGTGAAACTTCATGACTATGGCTGCACCCTCAAGGCATTTCGCAAGGAAATCATCAAAAACATCCGTCTTTACGGAGAAATGCACCGCTTTATTCCCGCCATCTGCAGTGCCATGGGAACCCGTATCGCCGAAGTGAAGGTGAATCACCGACCCCGGCGTTTTGGCGCCTCCAAGTATGGTATCTCCCGCACCATACGGGTCATACTGGACTTGATCACCGTTAAATTCCTTCTAGATTACATGACCCGGCCCATTCAGGTTTTTGGACTGCTCGGGATCAACTGCGGCCTGATCGGTTTTCTCATCGCCCTCTTTTTAACCATTCAGCGCCAGTTCTTCCAGATCCCCATGGCCAACCGTCCCCTGCTGCTGCTGGCCATTCTGCTGATCTTCATGGGGCTGCAATTCATCAGTTTGGGACTTATCGCCGAAATTCAATCCCGCACTTATCACGAGGCGCAAAACAAACCCATCTATGCCATCCGCGACATCCTCGGCATGGATAATTCCCATGGGCTTTCTTCCCATCAAAGCGATACAGACTGAAATCCTTCAGACCGCCTTCAGGATCTGCCACGTGATCCGAGCGTCCCTCTCCATGCTCCCCGGAGCACGCTAACCCTTGTCCCCTAAACCATTGATAAAGGCCGCCCGCATCCTGTTCACTTTGCTGCTGATCGGGTGGGTCGTGCAGAAAGCCGGTCTCCTCCAAGGCCAGGGACGCGATCGCCTATGGGAATTGATTTCGGGGATTCAGTTGCCGTTCCTGGCGGCCTCCCTGGGGATCGGTGTGCTGCTCAATCTGGCCAGCGCATTCAAGTGGCAGATGCTGCTCAAGTCCCAGCAGATTGCGGTGGGGCTATGGCGGCTCTTTGCCTATTACATTATCGGCCAGTTCTACAACTTGATTTTGCCTACCAGCATGGGCGGGGACGTTGTGCGGATGCATACGCTTACCCGCCACTGCGGGGATGGGTATGCGGCGGTGGCGTCCGTTTTCGTGGAACGCTTTACCGGGATGGTCACGCTGGTGGTTCTCTCCGCCATCGCGGTGCTGGTGAATCTAAACACCTTCAACCTTCCGTTGGTTACCGCGAGTCTGTTGGGAGTCACGCTACTGATCGCCTTGATCGGCTGGTTGGTTTTGGATCCGCGCCCCATTAGGGTCTTTCGGCGCCTATTTATCGGGCGCGTGAAGTTTTTAAATCGACTCTCCCATAAAATCGAACAATTTCAGAGCGCCGTGGCAGCCTATGGAAACGCGCCCGGAGCGCTTCGCGTAGCCTTTCTCAACTCACTGTTGTTCTACTTTCTGGCCATTATCAATGTATGGGTGACCGCCAAAGCCTTTGCCGGGGAAATTGACGTTCTGCATATGGTGATCGCTACGCCGGTGATCATGCTGATCATGAATCTGCCGGTATCCATTGGGGGCTTGGGCTTGATGGAATTTGCCTATGTCTTTACCTTTGAACTAATGGGCTACGGTGCCGCTCTGGGGCTTTCCACCGCATTGTTGATGCGCCTGAAAACCCTGATCGACGGCCTAATGGGAGGTATCTTCCAGTTATTGATTCCAATGAATCCTCCCAGGAATGACATTACTGATCTACCCATTCATGGCGCTCTGGACCTTGAAGGTAAAAAGGAGTAATGGATCAAAGTTGCCGATTTGAAGATACCTAATATTACTAATGAATCTAACTTGAAGGAATGGCTCATGGATCATCGGAAAATAGCGCTGGGAAAAATTATAATTGTGTTTGCACTGATCACGTTCTACCTTGGCGCACCCCTTCAGGCCCAGTTGAGTGACGATGATTCCGGCGGCACGCCCAGCGATCCCACGCAGTTTATTTCCTGTTTTGGGGATAGCATAACACTAGGCTATCCTTACATCACCGGGCAAGGCAACGGCCGGCGCATCGGGGGTTACGAACCGGCCCTGGAATCGATCATGGCCAATGCCGGTGAGCCGGCCAAAGTCTACAACTGGGGCCTCCAGGGGGAAACCACCGCCAACGGCGTGAACCGCATCAATGGCGTGCTGGATGCCCAGGCTGCAAATTACATGCTAATTTTGGAAGGCACCAACGATCCCGGTGCCGGAATTTCATTGGAAACCACCGTCGCCAATCTGGGATTGATGATTGACGCCTGTATTGCCCGGGGGGTTACCCCCATCATCGGCAACCTGACCCCCGATACCCGGGGGGAGTGGGAGGAGTTCAAAGATATTCCCAATCGCTACAACCCGGCCATTGCCGGCCTGGCTGCATCAAAAAACATTGCCTTGGCGGATTTGTATGGCGCCACCGTGGTTAATTGGGATTCTCTGAGCGATGATCTGCTGCACCCCAACAGCCAAGGCTACTCGGCCATAGCCAATAGTTGGTATCTGGCCATTCAATCCGGAAGTTCCGGAGACGGAGACGGCGGTGGGGGAGGGGGCTGTTTTATTGCCACAGCCGCCTTTGGATCGCCCTTGGCGCGGCATGTGGGCACCCTGCGTAAATTTCGGGATCGATTTCTACTCTCCAGCCAGATCGGTAGTAAGTTTGTCTCTCTTTACTATCGCTATGCTCCTGAGCCGGCGGCTTTTATCGCCAAACACGACACCCTTAGATCCGCTTTCCGCTGGCTGTTGCTGCCCCTGGTGGGGTTCAGCCTGCTTTCGCTGAAGTGGGGAATGCCGGCAGCGCTCCTGGTCACCTTGAGTGGCGGGCTGGTGATGGGGTTTTCCATTCGTTTCGGCCTGAAACGTCGAGGCCGGGCCTAACAGCGTTCATCAGCCCTTGGTTATTTTTTCCGTCAAACACCCCCCTTATGTTGAGATCGGCGGCCTGTGCGCATAGCCCTGGACGGAACGCCCCTGCTGATTTCCCAAACCGGGGTAGGGCGCTACACCCGCGAATTGGGCAGGGCTCTGGGCGCATATTCGCCTGAACTGAAGGTTAACTACCTCTATGGAATTCACGGGCTTTACCGGCTGCGCCAACACCTCTCCGGTTCCCTGGGCCGATCCCTTCCGGAGCGACCCCTGGTTGCCGGGAATACCCCCGGGCCCCGCTGGGCGCGGTGCTTCCCCGAGGATTTAAAACAGCGGCTCAAGATCCAGGCCGCCCGTCTGGAATGCCGTATGCGGCGACCGGAGATCTACCACGCCACCAATTTCATTTCCGAGCGCTGGGAGTGCCCGGTGGTAGCCACCATTCACGATTTATCGTTTATCCGCTATCCCCAGACCCATCCCCAAGCACGGCTCGATTGGATCCGCCAGGGGCTGCCCCACACCTTGGCCCGAGCCCATCTGATCACCGTCAGCCACTTCACCAAACACGAGCTGATGACGCTGCTGCAGGTCCCGGAAGAGCGGATCTCCGTGGTCCATGAAGGGATTGATTCCCGATTCAAGCCTCTTCCGCGGAACATCACGGCCCGGCGGCTGAAGCGCTACCAGCTGCAACCTGGTGCGTACATCCTCTCCGTGGGGACCTTGGAGCCCCGCAAAAACATCATCCGGCTGCTTCAAGCCTATGAACGCCTGCCCGATGCCCTGGCGCGGCGCTATCCTCTGGTCGTGGCCGGACTTGGCGGCTGGAAGGATGCCCCCATCCATACCGCGCTCCGGCGACTATCGGACCGAGGCCGCTTGAGGGCACTCGGTTTCGTTACGGATGACAATTTGCCGGCCCTTTACAACGGTGCCGCCCTGTTTGTTTTTCCATCATTATATGAAGGATTCGGTTTTCCGCCCTTAGAGGCCATGGCCTGCGGAACGGCCGCGCTGGTATCGAACCGGGCCTCTTTACCGGAAGTTGTGGGGCAGGGCGCCATGCTGGTGGATCCCGAGAGTATCGAGGCGATCACCGAGGCCATGAACCAGCTCTTGGAAGATCCCTCCCTGCGGGAAACTCTGGCGGCCCGGGGTGTCGCCCAGGCCCGCCGCTTTACCTGGGAAAATTGTGCCCTGGAAACCCTGGCGGTCTATCGGCGTTGGTTGCAGGACAACTAGTGCCGCGAGCGCTGAAAATTGCCGTTGACACCCGGCCGCTCTCTTATCCACTGACCGGTATCGGGGTTTACGTCAAATTCTTGCTTCAGGCCTTGCAACAGGCCGATCAAGTCAATCACTATCTTCTGATTTCCAATGGGCCGATCTGCTTTGAACTCGCCAATCCCCGCTGGCGAAAGATCGAAGGCTCGATTACCAAACGGTTGTTCAGCACCCTCTGGATGCAGTTGCTCGGCCCCTGGGCCGCGATTCGCCACCGCATCGACCTCTTTTGGAGCCCCCGACACCATCTGCCGCTTTTGCTGCCGGCAAAAATTCCATCTATTCTCACCATCCATGATTTAACCTATCGCTTTTATCCCCACACCATGACCCGAGCCAACTATTGGGTGGAGCGGCTGTTGATGCCCCCATCCGCACTGCGGGCGCAACGGATTGTGACAGATGCCCGGGCAACGGCCCGGGATCTGACCCGCACCATGGGAATCCCCGCAGCCAAGATCCGGGTGATCTATCCCGGCCCTCCGGGACTTACCGACGGAAAGCAGGCGGAACGACCCCGGAAACTCCCGGATCTGCCCCGGCGCTACTTTCTTTTTGTGGGAACCCTGGATCCCAGAAAAAACTTTGCGGGCCTCTTCGAGGCTTTTGCCCGCTTGAATCCGGAAAAAAAAGACCTGCACTTGGTTATCGTGGGGGCTTCCGGCTGGAAGAATCAAGAGTTCCACGCCATGCTCAAACATCACCCCACGGCTTCGCGGCTACTCTTCACTGGGTATGTGAGCCGGGACCAACTGCAAATCATTTATGAGCGGGCCATCGCCCTGGTGTTTCCCTCCTTTTACGAAGGATTCGGCTTTCCCATTCTGGAAGCCATGGCCGCCGGCACCCCGGTGATTACCGCCGACCGATCTTCCTTGCCCGAGGTGGCTGGAAACGGGGCAATTCAGGTGGATCCCCATGACATCCCGGCCTTGACCCGTGCCATGCGGCGGGTCTACAGCTCTCCGGATTTGCGCCGCAACCTGATTGCCGGCGGCCGCATTCAGTATCGGAATTTTTCCTGGGAAGGCGCTGCCCAGCAGATGCTGAGGGTGTTCCAGGAGGTGGCCGGGGCATGAGGGTGCTGCAGGTGTACAAGGATTACGATCCGCCGGTTAAAGGGGGCATCGAGGGACACCTCAATCTTCTGGCCAACGGGTTGGTTCAGCGCAATGTGGCGGTTCGCGTGCTGGTATCCAGCACCGGACCCCGGGATGAAGCCCTGCAAGAGGGACCCATTCCGTTGATTAAAGCCGGTCAGTGGGGGCGGGTTGCCTCCGCACCCCTTAATCCGGGATTTCCCAGGCTGTTAAAGGATCTGAGCCGCCAAGCGGATATTGTTCATTTCCACTTTCCTAACCCCACCGGAGAGATCAGCGCCTTGGCCGTAGCGCTCTCAAATCCCATGGTGGTCACCTACCACAGTGATATTGTGCGCCAAAAACGATTGCGCTTGCTTTATCAACCCTTCATGAACCTTTTTTTATCCCGGGTCGATCACATCATCGCCACCAGTCCGGATTACGTACGCACCAGCCCCACCTTGAAGAGATTTCGCAGAAAAAGTGTCATCATCCCCCTGGGTGTCGACCTGCGCCGATTCCAGTCCGAAACGGAGATTGATCCGCCGGAAGATGAAAGCCCGGAAATTTTGTTCATTGGCCGGTTTCGCTATTATAAGGGGTTGCATATCTTGGTGGAGGCCATGCCGCGGGTGAAGAGGGCCAAGCTGCTGCTGGTGGGCAGTGGGCCCCTGGAACATGAATTAAGGGCCCAAGTGGCGCGAAAAAAGCTGGGTGAAAAAGTGATTTTTCTAGGCGAACTTACCCATGATAAATTGATCCGGCGGCTTCATCGGTGTCGCGTTCTTGTGCTGCCCTCCGTGGAGCGTAGCGAGGCCTTCGGGATTGTGCTCCTGGAGGCCATGGCCTGCGGCAAAGCCGTGATTTCCACGGAACTGGGGACCGGGACCTCCTATGTCAACCAACACGGCAAAACCGGACTGGTGGTTCCTCCTGGAAATCCCCAGGCTTTAGCCGCGGCTCTCAATGAGTTGCTGGGAGATCCCAATCGCTGCCGCCAAATGGGGCGCGCCGCCCGCCGGCGAATCTGTTGTAACTTTTCCGCGGACCAGATGGTGGATCGGACCCTCAGGGTTTACCAGGACGTACTGAACCATTCCCACGCAAAGGCGACCCTATATGACAACCCCCTACGAGTTTAAACCCTGCCGCATCTTAGTGGTGGGCGATATCATCCTCGATGTCTATTATTGGGGCGAGGTCTCACGGATATCTCCCGAAGCACCGGTTCCGGTGGTCCATGTTCAAAACAAAACCAAGACCCTGGGCGGCGCGGGCAATGTGGCGCTCAATCTGGCGGGACTCGGTTGTCGGCCCTTTCTGTTGAGCGTAAGGGGTGCCGATGAAGCCGGTCAGCAGCTTAAGCGCATATTGCAGGACCATGATGTTACCCACCATCTGGTGACCGTCGACCACCATCCCACAACCCTCAAGACCCGGGTCATCGGCCAGGGTCAGCAGTTGATCCGCCTGGATGAAGAGGCCCGCCGCACCATTTCTCCGGAAACCCAAGAGGAAATTATCCGGCTGTTCGAGGAACAACTATGCGGAGCCGATGCCGTCATTCTGTCTGACTACGGTAAAGGAATGCTTTGGGGCGATCTGTGTCGCCAGATCATTGAACGTTGCGCGGCCAAAACTGTGCCGGTTTTTGTCGACCCCAAAGGCAACCGCTGGGAGCGCTATCGCGGGGCCACCTGCATTACACCCAATCTCAATGAATTTTTTCAAGTTTGTGACTGTGACGACAAAGATCCGGAGGTTATGCAGGCCGCCGCCCAAACTCTGATCCAGGAGTTGGATTTAACCTACCTCATGGTGACCCGCGGGGCCAAGGGAATGTCATTGTTTGGTCGTGAAATCCAACCCCTGCACATTCCCACCAAGGCCCGAGAGGTATTCGACGTGTCCGGTGCCGGGGACACGGTGATCGCCACCCTGGCGGCCGCCGTATCCAATGGGCTGAATATTTCCCAGGCCGCGGAACTGACCAATCTGGCCGCCGGCGTGGTGGTAGGCAAGGTGGGGACTCAGCCCATCCGCTCCGTTGAACTGCGCAATGCCCTCTGGAACCGCCAAATGGTGGAATCTCCCAAGGTGTGCGACCGCCAGGGCGCCACGGCGATTATCGATCAATGGCACCGGGATCGGCAGCAGATCGTCTTTACCAACGGCTGTTTCGATATTCTTCATGTGGGTCACATCAAACTGCTTCAACAGGCCGCCGAGCAAGGCGACAAATTGGTGGTGGGCCTCAATTCCGATCAATCCGTTCGCGGATTAAAGGGTCCGGCCCGGCCCATCATGCCCGAAGATGAACGGGCCGCACTGCTCAGCAGTATTAATTCCGTGGACCTGGTGGTGTTGTTTGATGAACCCACCCCCATTGAGCTGATTCAACGTTTCCGTCCCCATATTCTGGTTAAGGGCGACGATTACACCCCCGACAAAGTGGTGGGCAAGACAATGGTGGAAAGCTGGGGCGGACGGGTGGCGCTGATCCCGCTCATCAAGGGCATCAGCACGACCCGAGTCATTGAATGGGTTAAAAACCGATCTTAAGCAGGCAAGGCGTATGGATATCATCAACCAGCTACAGCAGCGGGGCGTTACCTTCCTCCAGCCGGAAAGCGTCTACATCGGTCCGGACCTGCGACCCGAGCGGATTGCCCCGGAGGGAGTGGTGATTTATCCGGGTTGCCGCTTGGAGGGCGTCGAAACCCTTATTCT
This sequence comes from uncultured delta proteobacterium, assembly GCA_963713755.1. Taxonomy (GTDB): domain Bacteria; phylum Desulfobacterota; class Desulfobacteria; order Desulfobacterales; family CAVQMW01; genus CAVQMW01. The sequence goes on from CAVQMW010000003.1 coordinate 691,594, forward strand.
GAGCGGTGTCAAGCTGGGCGAGGAGGGGCCGGCCCATGTGAAAAACTGTCTGCTTGGCGAGGATGTGGCCTTAAAGGGGGGCTATTTCGAGGGGGCGCTGTTTTTAACCAAAGCCCAAATGGGACTGGGCGCCCATGTGCGTCCCGGCACCATTTTGGAAGAGGGCGCCCGGGGCGCTCACTGCGTGGCCCTCAAGCAGACGATCCTCTTTCCCTATGTCACCCTGGGCAGCCTGATCAATTTTTGCGATTGTTTGATGGCCGGCGGAACCAGCCCCAGCGACCACAGCGAGGTGGGCAGCAGTTTTATTCACTTCAATTACACCCCTAACCAAGATAAGGCGACGCCGTCGCTGATCGGTGATGTACCGCGGGGGGTGATGTTGGATCAGCATCCGATTTTTTTAGGCGGGCAGGGGGGCGTGGTGGGACCTTGCCGGGTGGAATACGGTACGGTTACCGCCGCCGGCGCCACGCTGCGGCACGATATCCTGACGACGGATCAGATCGTATTGGATGGGCTTCACAGGGCGGTTAAGCTGAAATCCACTCCGGGAAAATATACCAATATTCAACGACTATTGAGCAACAATCTGCGCTACATTGCCAACTTGGCGGCCTTGGCCCAATGGTACCGCCATGTTCGAGTGTTGTTTGTGGGCAAATCGTTTCCCCTCGAGCTGTTGGCCGGCCTGCGGGCCAGCCTCAAATCCCAAATCGAGGAGCGTATCCATAGATTGGGCCAGTTGGCCCATAAAATGGAGCTTTCCCACCGGCTATCGCCGCCGGAAAGCCAGGAACAGCGGCGGCAGAAACAATTTCATCAGCGCTGGTCCCAAATTGAGGAGCGCTTGGCAGCCCGCATGGAGGCCGCAGGTTCCGCTGAAGCGGCAGAAAGATTTCTGCATCGCTTGACCAGGGATGGCCGCTTTTCAGCCGCATCCTACCTGGAGGCGATCCGGGGGGCTGTGCCCGAAACCAAAACCACCGGGCAGTGGTGGCTGCAGCACATTGTGGACACCATGATGGATGATGTTCAACAAATTTTACCGGCATTTCGCATCCAATAACCGAGCGGGGGAGTAGGGCAGGGGAAGGGCATGGAAAAATTGTTTGGAACCGACGGTATTCGCGGGATCGCCAATCATCACCCCATGACCATCGAGGTGGCCGTCGGTGTGGGAAGAACCCTGGCCCGGATCTATTGCAGCGCCGAAACCAACCAGGTCATCATTGGTCAGGATACGAGGCAATCCGGGGATATGCTGGTGAGCGGCGTAATGGCCGGAGTTCTCTCCGCCGGCGGCGATGCCCGTCCGCTGGGAGTGATCCCCACGCCCGGAGTGGCCTATCTGACCCGGGCTTCGTCACGGGCAGCCGCCGGCGTCATGATTTCAGCATCCCACAATCCTTTTGAGGATAACGGCATCAAAATATTCAAAAGAGACGGGTTCAAACTCAGCGATGAAGAAGAACGCCGCCTGGAATCGGTGATGGCGCAGGGTGAAACTCAATCCAGGACCAACCCGGTAAATCACCCCATGGGTAGCACGAAGCCTTACCCTCAAGGTTCCGCGGATTATGTTCGATTTTTAAGGAACTGTGCGGAAAATTTCCGCGTGCTCGACGGCCTAAAGCTGATTCTGGATTGCTCCCACGGCGCCACCTATCAAGTGGCCGGCGAGCTCTTTGCCTCACTGGGCGCCGAGGTTGACCCTCGGTTTGTCTCACCGAATGGGACCAACATCAATGCCGGCTGCGGTTCCCAACACCCCAAGCAACTGGCCGCCGAGGTAGTGCATCAGAAGGCCCACGCCGGCCTGGCCTTTGACGGGGATGGGGACCGGCTGATTGCCGTGGATGAAACCGGAGCGATACTCTCAGGTGATCAAATCATCCTGGCCTGTGCCCTAAACCTGAAATCAAAGGGCAGGCTGTCCGCCAATACGGTCGTAACTACGGTAATGAGCAACCTTGGCCTGCGCCGGGCCTTGAGGGAAAACCAAATTGACCACTGCATGGCCGATGTGGGCGACCGCTATGTATTGGAAATGATGAAGAAGACAGGGGCCTGCTTAGGGGGCGAAGATTCCGGGCACATGATCTTTCTCCACGATCACACTACCGGAGACGGTCTTTTGTCTGCAGTACGTTTGCTGGAGGCCATGCTGGCCCGCAGATCCAAACTTTCCCAACTGCGGGAATTGATGAAGGTTTACCCCCAGGTTTTGATCAATGTTCCAGTCAAGGCCAAACCGCCTTTGGAACAATTTCCAAAGATCAGCCAAATCGTTGAACAGGTGGAATCCCGGCTGGGAGATGAGGGACGGGTGCTGCTGCGCTATTCCGGTACCAGTTTCAAGTGCCGGGTGATGGTGGAAGGACCCAGTCGAGAGCTTACCGCATCCTTGGCCGAGACCATCGCCGCCGCGGTAAAAAAAGAACTGGGGGGCAAAGGGTAAGGCCTTAAACTCGCCAATAGAAACTATCGCGACGCTTAGGGGGAGTCGTTGCGGGTCGACACCACCTGGAAAAAAGAAAAAGGGCCCGGCACCTGCCATGATCGGATCATGGCTACGCCAAGGCCCCAACTATCAGAATAAATGCTTACTCGCGATTGCCAAGGATACGCAATAGCATCAGAAAAAGGTTGATGAAGTCCAGATAGAGTTTCAAGGCTCCAAAAATGGCACCTTTTCTCACTGTCCCCCCATCCATTCCCGCCGGCTGGGTCAAGGCCATAGACTTGATCTGCTGGGTATCGTAGGCGGTCAGGCCCACGAACACAATCACGCCGATATAGCTGACCACCATGGTAATGGCGGGGCTTCGCAGAAAGAGATTGACCACCGTGGCGATGATAATTCCGATCAAACCCATGAACATGAAATTACCCATGGAGGTTAAATCGCGCTTGGTATTCATGCCAAACAGGCTGGCTGCGCCAAACGTGGCTGCACAAATAAAAAAGGTCGAGACAATGGAGGCGCGAGTATAGATTAGAAAAATCGGCGACAAGGTGAGCCCGTTGAGGCCGGCATAAACCAGAAACATGGCCGTTGCCGTGGACGCCTGCATTTTTCCGATCCGTGCGCTCAAAATGAACACAATGGCCAGTTCCGCAATCAATAGCCCAAATAAAATAAACGGGTTTGCAACCAGGAATTGGAGAATTTGAGGGCTGTTGGAGACATAGTAGGAAATGAAGCCCGTTAAGGCCAGACCGGCGCCCATCCAATTATAGACGCTTCGAATGAACTGATTAACCTGAACTTGGGTCTGAGTTGTGCTCAGTGGAACGGATTGCATGGAAGACCTCCTGAGTTGTATTTAATTTTCAACATAATAACACATGATCCCAAGCTTTCAAGACGTTTTGTCCCGGGACGAATCGGCGCGATACAGGGAGCCGCGTCCCAATGAAAAACGAACAACTCCTGCAACATCTAAAAGATTTGGCCCATAAATTACAGATCACCGTGGTGGAACACAGTTTTCGCAATGCCGGCGTGCCGGTGAAAAGCGGTCCGTGTCGAATCAAGGGCGAGAATTATTTCATCTTGGATAAAAATGTGAAAGTGAATATCAAGATAAGTGAGCTTGCCGAATACTTGGCAGACCGACCTCTGGAGGATATTTATCTGCTGCCGGCGGTGCGGGAAGCGTTAGATCGACACAGCGAGCCGACCCCCTGATCGGTGATAGTTTCATATGAGCTTTGAAAGTTTACATAATATATATTATCGGACATTAATAGTCTCTCCGCCCCAAGCACCCCCATTCATCCCCGCCCTCAGCAATGGAAATTGATCCCATGTCTCCCCAGCACGCCCAACGGGTCTACACGGTCAGCGAGCTCACCGAGGAACTTAATTGTCTGCTTGAGGATCGATATTCTATCCTATGGATTAATGGCGAGATATCAAATTTTAAAATCTCCGTAACCGGTCACTGCTATTTCACCTTGAAAGATAAAAAGGCACAATTGCAATGCGTTATTTTCCGAATACCCTATCGCAATCTGAAGTTTTCTCTCAAAGACGGACTGCAGGTTACCGCCCTGGGCCGTTTGAGTATCTATCCGCCTCGCGGGAGCTACCAGCTCATTGCCGAATATATTGAGCCCCGGGGCCGAGGCGCCCTTCAAGCGGCCTATGAAGAACTCAAAGCCAAATTGGAGGCCGAGGGGCTGTTTGCCGATCACCACAAACGACAACTCCCTTTTTTACCATGTAAGATCAGTGTGATCACATCCCCCAGCGGGGCTGTGCGCCACGACATCGAAACCGTGATCCGGCGGCGATTTCCCAATATGCGGATTGAACTGGTACCGGTGAGCGTCCAGGGACGCGAGGCTGCCGGAGAGATTGTGTCGGCCCTGCGGCGGGTGGATCAGCAACACACCAGCGATGTGATCATTCTGGCCCGGGGCGGTGGGTCCCTGGAAGATCTGCAGCCCTTTAACTCCGAAGCGGTTGCCCGCGCCATCTATGAACTCACCATACCGCTGGTGAGCGCCGTGGGCCATGAAACCGACTATACCATTGCTGATTTTACGGCCGATTTACGTGCCCCCACGCCATCGGTCGCCGCCGAGTTGGTGGTTCCTCTCAAGTCGGATTTGGAGCAGCGCATCGCCGGACTGCGCCTGCTCTTGCTATCTGCCATGAAATCGCAAATCGAACAGCAGAACCGCGATGTGGACCACCTAACCGACCGGCTACGCGATCCCCGCCAAGAGATTGCCGCCCAGCGGCTGCGGCTGGATGACCAGCTCTATCGCCTAAAACGGAATATGGCCGAAACTGTCGCCAAGCAGCGCGAAAATATGAACAAACTAAACCGGCGCATTGATCAAAATCCTCTGGAATATAGATTGTTAATTTGTAATCTAAAACATGAAAAAGTATCAGATAAATTATCTAATTCATACAACTTAATATTTAACTACAAGCGTGACCAACTGGACCAGGCCCTCCTGCGGCTGGAAAGTGCCAGTCCGCAGTTGATTCTAAAGCGCGGCTACAGCATCACCCGTTTGTCTGCTAGCAAAAAAGTACTCTCCAATACCCAAGCCGTAAAAACCGGAGACTCCCTGGAAATAATTTTATACAAAGGTCGCCTCCAAGCCGTGGTCACTAATGCAAAGGCGCATTAAGGAGCCAACCGATATGCCCAAGCAAAGCTTTGAAGATGCACTCGAAAAGCTGGAAGAAATCGTCGAACAGCTGGAAAGCGGTGAACTGTCCTTGGAGGAGGCCTTGAAAAAATTTGAAGAGGGAATCAAGCTCTCCCGGTTTTGTCAGCGCAAACTCAATGATACCGAACAAAAAATCACCACACTGCTCGATGAGGCGCAAAAGGAAAACCCTACGGAATGAGAAAATCCAATAGTGCCCGGAAGGGAAATTCCCTTTTCACGCTGATAACAGGATGCCAATGAAGAGCCAATTCTCGAAACAATCCACCGTCGATCCTTCGAGTATGGACGGTTTCAATTTGGCGACCTACTTGGCGCAAAAAAAAGCATTCATCGATGAGCACCTCAAGCGAAGGCTGGCCGCCCTGCCGGACACCCTGCACATCAAACCCCCCATGGCTTACAGCCTGATGGCCGGCGGCAAACGCCTGCGGCCCATTCTGTGCATGGCAGCCGCCCAGGCGGTGGGTGAACCTGAAAAAATGCTCCCTTCCGCGGTTGTGGATACCGCCTGCGCCATTGAATTGATCCACACCTATTCATTAATCCACGATGATCTGCCGGCCATGGATGATGACAGCCTGCGCCGCGGCCGCCCCACCTGCCACTTGGCCTTTAGCGAGGCTGCGGCGATTCTTGCCGGTGACGCCTTGCTCACTTTGGCGTTTCACATATTGGCCACGGCCCGTACCGGAGAATCTACTTCTCTGGAAAAACGGTTATCGGCATTAAGCACCCTGGCCCGGGCAGCCGGCCCCCAGGGGATGGTGGAGGGCCAGATGCGGGACCTCGAAGCTGAGGGCCACGACATTTCCCTGGAGCAGCTGAAAGCGTTGCATGGCCTTAAAACCGGCGCCCTGATTCGGGTCAGCCTCACGGCGGGTGCCGAATTGGGGGGTGCCTCGGCGGCCCAAAGGGAGTGTCTGGGCGAATATGGTCAAGCCATCGGATTGGCCTATCAGGTTGCCGATGACATTTTGAATGTGGAAGGCGACCCCCGAAAGCTGGGCAAAGCCATCGGCACCGATACCCAACGCCACAAAAACACATATCCGTCCCTCATGGGACTCGCGGAATCCAAAGTATATGCCCAATCCTTGGTGGAGGACGCCTTGCATGCCCTGGGGGCATTTGATAAGAGAGCGGATCCCCTGCGGGCCGTGGCGCACTATGTCATTGCCCGCGGCCATTAGCCGAAAGGATGGATGCTGATCGTGAATCTGTTGGACCAGATTGACACGCCCGAAGATATCAAATCTTTGAGCCTGGATGAGTTGGAAACCCTCGCCCGGGAGCTTCGGGATACCATCGTTGAGGTGGTTTCCACCACCGGCGGCCATCTGGCGTCCAGCCTGGGTGCCGTGGAACTGGCCATCGCCATCCACTATGTGTTCGATCTGCCCAGAGATAAGGTGGTTTGGGATGTAGGCCACCAGGCTTATGCCCACAAGCTGCTCACAGGGCGCAGGGACATATTTCACACTTTACGGCAACACGGGGGCATCTCCGGTTTTACGCGCACCAGCGAAAGTCCCTATGACGCATTTTCCACGGGTCACAGCAGCACCTCCATCTCCGCCGGATTGGGAATTGCCTGCGCCAAAGAGCTCAACAAAGACCCTGGGAAAGTGCTGGCGGTGATCGGCGACGGCTCCCTAACCGCGGGCCTGGCCTATGAAGGACTCAATCAGAGCGGAGATATCCACAAGGATTTTATCGTCATCCTCAATGACAATGATATGTCCATTGCGAAAAATGTGGGCGCCCTCTCCTCTTTTTTAAGCCGCAAATTTTCCGCCAAACCCCTCCAAGATATGCGGCGCGAGATCGGCGAATTTCTAAAATCCTTGCCCCGCATCGGTGATGACATCTACATGCTGGCCAAACGCAGCGAGGAGTCTTTTAAGAGCTTCGTCACTCCCGGCATGCTGTTTGAGGCCTTTGGTTTCGAATATTTTGGTCCCATCAACGGCCACAATTTAAAGCACCTGATCAAAATCCTGGCCAACATCAAGAACATGCCCGAGCCGGTACTGCTGCATGTTTTGACCAAAAAAGGCAAGGGCTACCCTCCGGCCGAAAAAAACCCGGTCTATTTTCATGGTGTCGGCTGCTTCGAAAAAGAGACCGGGGTTTGTTTCAAAAACGCGCCCAATCCCACCTACACCGAGGTATTTGGCCAAACCATGGTGGAATTGGCGGAAACCAATGAAAAAATCGTAGCAGTTACCGCCGCCATGCCGGAAGGCACAGGACTCAATGATTTCGGCAAAGCCTTTCCGGATCGCTTTTACGACGTAGGCATTGCCGAACCCCACGGAGTAACCTTTGCCGCGGGATTGGCCGCGGAGGGGTTGCGCCCGGTGGTGGCCATCTACTCAACCTTTCTGCAGCGCGCCTATGACCAGATCCTTCACGATGTCTGCCTGGAAAACCTGCCGGTGGTATTCGCCATGGATCGCGGTGGCATTGTGGGCGAAGATGGTCCAACCCACCACGGCCTGTTTGACCTTTCCTACCTGCGTGCCCTGCCCAATATGACCCTCATGGCGCCTAAGGATGAAAACGAACTGCGGCGCATGCTGATCACTGCGGTGTCCCACCCCGGCCCCATCGCCCTGCGCTATCCCCGGGGCATGGGCCTTGGCGTAAAGATTGATCCCGATCCCAGGCCCATCGCGATCGGTCGCGCGGAAATCTTGGCCGAGGGTGAGGATTGTCTGCTATTGGCCATCGGATCCATGGTGGCCCGGGCCATGGCGGCCCGAAAGATCTTGCTGGCCCAAGATATCACCCCCGGCGTGGTCAATCTTCGTTTTGCCAAACCCCTGGACAAAGCCACTCTGTTGCCGTTGATAGAGCGCACGCCCCGCGTGATCACCCTGGAGGAAAATGTGCTGGCTGGCGGTTTGGGCAGTGCGGTTGGCGAATGCATCCATGACGCAGGCATTAGTGGGATTCGGCTGCGCCGCATCGGCATCCAGGACCAATTTATCGAACACGGCGCCTGCAACCTGCTCCTTTCGCGCTACGGACTGGATGCCCAGGGAATCGCCCAAACCGTAAGTCAATTCATGGCCGAAGTATCGCCCTAACACCGATTTTCCGGCCACCTCCCCCTTCCCGATCTAATAACATTTCACCATGCCCTTCCCTGCCCGCCAACGCTTGGACCACTTGCTGGTTCAGCGAGGCCTGGTTCCCAGCCGTCAGCAGGCCCAAGCCTTGATTTTAGCCGGCAAGGTCCGGGTTGAGGGTCAGCCGGTAAGCAAAGCCGGTCAACAGATTGCCGTGGATGCCGAGCTTGCCGTAGCCCAGCCTGAACATAGCTATGCCAGCCGCGGCGGCATCAAACTGGCCGAGGCCCTGGAGCGATTCGATCTGGAGGTTGGCGATTGGGTCTGCCTGGATGTCGGGGCCAGCACCGGCGGCTGGACCGATTGTCTATTGCAAAAGGGCGCCCGCAAGGTATTTGCGGTAGATGTGGGCTACGGACAACTGGCCTGGAAACTTCGCCAGGATCCCCGAGTAGAGGTCATCGAAAGAAGCAATATTCGCTATTTGACGGCCAGCCACATCCCCCAGCCCGTGGATCTGGCGGTGATCGACGTCTCTTTTATTTCTCTTAAAATCGTTGTCCCGGCCACCCTTAGATTTTTAAAGCCCACCGGTCGCCTGGTGGTTCTGATCAAGCCTCAATTTGAAGTGGGCAAGGGACAGGTGGGTAAAGGCGGGATTGTCAAAGCCCCTGATCAGCATCACCAGGTAACAGAAAATCTGAAGGAATTTTTCCGTGACATCGGTCTGCGTTGCCCTACCGTCATTCCCTCCCCCATCCAAGGCGCAAAGGGAAATCGTGAATTCCTGGCGCTTCTGGAAATACAATCCCCACCCCTGCCCCTGCCGCCTGAATTCCCGACCTGAATTCACCTTTGAAAACGTCCCAAACGCCCTGAACTTCTGCCCTTTTAAAGGGGTCTTGCGGCTTGGTTGGATCCCAATTTGATCTTGATTTTTATTAGGTAACTGTATAGAAATATTAGCCTTAATAGACACGCCCATAATCGGCGAAAATTTGAGAAAATGATGGAGAGGAGTTTAAATGACTGAAATGATGGAGAAAACTAGAAACGTTGCTTTGATCGGGCATATTGGCGCGGGAAAAACATCTTTGGCGGAGGTTTTACTCTACAACACGAAAGTCATTAACCGGTTGGGCCGCGTGGAAGACGGCAACACCGCCATGGATTTTGAGCCTGAAGAGGTTAAGCGCCAATCCAGCATCAGCAGCGGTTTCCATCATTTACCCTGGAAAAAACATACCGTTACCCTCATCGACACGCCGGGAGACGAAAACTTCTTTACCGATACCAAACTTTGCATGCAAGCCGCCGATGCCGCGCTTGTTGTGGTGGATGCGGTGGATGGGGTCAAGGTGCAAACGGAATTGGCCTGGGGCTTTGCCGATGAATTCAATATGCCGCGCTGCATCTTCATCAACCGCCTGGATCGCGAGCGTGCTGATTTCGATCGCGCCCTGAACAGTGCCGTGGAAATCCTCACCCCCAAACCTATCTCGATCCAGCTTCCCATTGGCAAGGAGGCCGATTTCAGGGGGGTTGTGGATCTGATCACCCAAAAGGCCTTTGTCTATGACGACCAAGGCAAAGCTCAGGCTGTGGATATCCCGGAGGAGTTACAAGAGAGCGTTGAAAGCGAACGCGAAGTGCTGGTGGAGAACATTGCCGAAGCCGACGACGAACTTCTGGAACGATACCTGGAAGGCGAGGCCCTGGATGAGCAGGCCCTGCGACAAGCCTTGCTGAAAGGCACATTGGAGGGGATCTTCGTCCCTGTGCTGTGTGGGTCCGCCACCGCCAATGTGGGAATCGACCAGTTGCTCGACTTCATTGTGGAGTGCCTCCCATCCCCGGCGGCCAAAACCTTTCCGGCCACCCATCGTGAAAGTGGTGAGGAATTGAGTGTCCAGGCCGACCCCGATGCGCCTTTCGCCGGATTTGTGTTTAAAACCGTGGCCGATCCCTATGCCGGACGCTTATCCATATTCCGGGTGGTTACCGGCACCCTAAAATCTGATGCGGGAACATTTTACAATGTAAACAAGGATAACAAGGAGCGCTTCAATCAATTGCTTCAGATTGCCGGCAAAGAACAGAAGCCCCTGGAAACGGCCCATCCCGGCGCCATCGTGGCGGTGGCCAAACTCAAAGAGACGGTCACCGGGAATACGCTCTGTAAAGAAGCCTCAAAAGTTCGCTTTACCTGCGCGGATCCCCTGCCCACACTCATATCTTTTGCGGTTTCCGCAAAAAATCAGGGTGACGAGGATAAAGTTTTTGCCAGTTTTGCCAAAATACAGGAAGAGGACCTTGGTTTAAAGTTGGATCGGCGAGCCGAGACCAAGGAGATCTTGATCTCCGGACGCGGCCAGATCCACATTGAATCCATCGTTGAGAAGCTCAAACGGAAATTCAATGTCGAGGTGCTGCTCCACACCCCCAAGGTTCCCTATCGGGAGACGGTAACCAAGAAAGTACGGGTTCAGGGTAAACACAAAAAACAGACCGGTGGGCACGGCCAATTTGGAGACTGTTGGATTCAACTGGAGCCTTTACCCCGGGGCGGCGGATTTGAATTCGTGGATTCCATCGTGGGCGGAGCGATCCCCAAAACCTATATTCCCGCGGTTGAAAAAGGGGTTGTGGAATCGAGCCAAAAAGGGGTTCTGGCGGGATTTCCCTGTGTGGATTTCAAAGTTATCTTGGATGACGGCTCCTTCCATGCGGTGGACTCCTCGGAGATGGCCTTTAAGATCGCCGGCTCTCTGGCCTTCAAAAAGGCAGTGGCCGATGCGCGGCCCATTTTACTGGAACCCATCATGGAGGTCACCATCACGACTCCCGACGAATATATGGGAGATATCATGGGGGACTTGAACGGCCGCAGGGGACGTGTGCTGGGCATGGACTCGGCGGGTAAAAATCAGGTGATCAAAGCCCAAGTCCCCATGTCCGAATTTTTGACCTACGCGCCGGATTTGAGATCCATGACCGGCGGCAGGGGGATCTTCAGCATGGAATTTTCCCACTACGATGAAGTTCCGGCGCAACTGACCGATAAAATCATCGAGGAAGTTAAAAACCAGGAAGATTAACCGCGACGCAATATCGACATAGGCATGGGGGCCATGGCTGAAAATAAAGATTCAAACAACGCCGATGACAGCCTGAATATCGAGGATATGGGCATACCATTAGGAGATATCGAGGAGGAACCCATTCCCTTGGATCAAGAGGTTGCCCAGGAGAGTGATTTAGAGGCTACCCAAACGACTATGACCGATATTGACGCTGAAGTAACGCGGGATACCCGGCAGGAGGGTGATCCGGACGCCATCTACACCGAAATTTTAGAGGATCAAGAAGATAAGCTGATGGCCTTGGGCGGCGAAACCTCTGGGGAAGATGACAGTATCGACATTATCGAAGAGTATGATGGGGAGTTCGATAATGGTATCCTTCCCCTTTCTGAACTCGAAGACCCCCGGCGGGAAGAGCTGGCCGGCGAACCCTCTGAAGAGACCCCGGATACCTTTGGCCCGCCTTCAGAAGACGTTAATCTGAGCCAAGTTTATCAGAAATTAGAAGACCTGACCCGGGAGTTCCAGAGCAGCCTTAAATACGACGCCCACAAAGAGAAAATCATCGACGCCCTGCATCAAGAGTTGCAAGGTCACAAAGAGAATCTGGTGCGCAAACTCATGATGAACACCTTTAAGGATATCATCAAAATCATCGATGACATCAAAAAAATGGCCCAGCACTTTAAAGCCAACCAGACCCTCGATCAGGACCCGGCCAAAGTGCTCGGCTTCCTGGAGGCGGTGCCCGGTGATTTAGAGGATGTGCTGCTCTATCAAGGGGTGAATCCCTATATCAGTGCCGACGACGAATTTGATCCCACCCGCCAGCGGGTCATGAACAAAATTACCACGGATAATCCCGATCAAGACAAGACCATCGCCGAGCATGTTCGTCCCGGCTACGAGCATGAAAAGCACGTCATCCGGCCAGAATTGGTCAATGTATATGTTTTTGAAGAAAAACCCGAATCGACCTCGCCCAAGACGTCGACCCACGACAAGGAGCTCTGATGAGTGACAAAATGAAGCGGATATTCGGCATCGACCTTGGAACGACCTACTCCTCCATCGCTTACGTCGATGAGTACGGCAAACCGGTGATCGTCCCGAATTCTGAGAACCAGCGCATCACGCCCTCGGTGGTATTTTTTGACGGCGGCATCATCGTGGTGGGTGAAGTCGCCAAAGAGAGTTCCAAGCTGTACCCCAATGAGGTGGTGAGTTTCATAAAGCGCTCCATGGGGGAACCCGACTGGGTGTTCGAATATGACGGCAAGATTTACCGTCCGGAAGAGATATCCAGCTTTGTATTACGCAAGGTGGTCCAAGACGCGGAACAGAATTTGGGGGAAAAAGTCACCGATGTGGTAATTACCTGCCCGGCCTATTTTGGAATCAATGAGCGCGAAGCCACCCGGCGGGCCGGAGAAATTGCCGGATTCAACGTCCGCCAGATCATCAATGAGCCCACGGCAGCGGCCATTGCCTACGGCGCCGTGGATCCATCGGAAAAACGCGTAGTCCTGGTCTATGACCTGGGGGGTGGAACCTTTGATATCACCCTCATCGACATACAGCCCGATACCATCGAAGTGATCTGCACGGGCGGGGACCATAACCTGGGCGGCAAAGATTGGGACGATCGCATCATTACCTATCTGGTCAAGGAATTTCAAAAGCAGATCGGTACCAGCGAGGATATTCTGGAAGATCCGGACACATGTCAGGATCTTCAGCTTTCCGCGGAAAAAGCCAAAAAAATCCTGACTCAAAGAGAAAAAACCCCCATTGCCATCACCCACGGCGGAGAACGCGTCAAGGTGGAACTGGCTCGCAGCAAGTTTGAAGAGATCACCCAGGACCTGCTAGAGCGCACCGTCGTCTTCACCCGGGACATCCTCAGCGAGGCCAAACGCAAGGGTTATGAGGAGTTTGACGATATCATTCTGGTGGGCGGCGCCACGCGCATGCCCCAGGTGGCGGAACGAATCAAGAATGAGTTTTCCTTGGCTCCCAAAATTTTCGATCCCGATGAAGCGGTGGCCAAAGGCGCGGCCATATACGGATGGAAACTCTCGCTTAATGACGGACTGGTAAGGCGGGTGGCTGAAAAAGAGCGCAAACCCGAGATGGATATCAATGAAGTTATCGATTTACGAGAAGATATGGTGGTCAAGGAGGCCGTTCGGGAATTAGCCGAGGAAACAGGCTACACACTGCCCGCCGTGGAAAGTTCCTTGATCCGGATCAAAGATGTCAGCAGTAAGAGTTTTGGCGTGGTGGTTCGCAACCCCAATGAAGAAGAGTTGGTTTTCAATATTATCGTTAAAAACACCGGTGTACCGGTAACCGGCGCAAAAACATTTTTCACCGCCGTGGCCAATCAAGAAACCGTATTGATTCGGATCATGGAGAACGAAACCAGCCAGCAGACCATTCCCCCGGATCATGCCGTGGAAATCGGAACGGCGATTTTAAATCTGCCCAGCGGCCTGCCCCAGGATCTGCCCATCGACATCACCTTCAACCTCAACCGAGAGGGGCGGCTGGAAATGACCGCGGTGGAAACCTCCGAGAGACGCAAGATCGCCGTGATCATTGAAACCACCGCCGTCATCCAAGGGGAAGAACTGGAAGAAGCGATTGCCCGCCGGCAGAGCCTGGTGGTGCACTAATGACCCGAACTCCATTGAAAATTCTGAGAAAGGTGGGGCCTAACGTCTAACCGGTTCAACCGTGCCGTGCTTGAACAACGCAATTCAACTCGAGCCTCGCTGACAATCAACGAGGCCTTGCAACCGCGCGTGAACCCCCATTCCCGGTATTTCACGCGCTTTTTATTTGGGGAACCCACATGGATCGTGAAAATTTTTATTTGCTGCTGAATCTTGGCCTTGATCCACCGGAAACGGATCCCAAAAAGATTGAAGCGGCCATCAACCGCATGCGGGCCACTTGGAGTCGTTACCGGAACCATCCCAGCAAGGGCATCCAGGCCAAAAAATTCATTGGGATGATACCGGAAATCCGCAAAGTGATGGAGGATCCATACCAGCGTCACAAAGAAGCCGAAAAAGCTCTTGATATTCTAAAACAGCGCAAACGCGAGAAGTTCGTGCAGGTGGATCGGCATCTGCGGTTGCGCATGAGCAAAGGCTTCATAACCGATCAGGAGATCACTAAGCTCGCCGAAATGAACAAGCTTTCGGAAGACTCGCTCCGCCAGCGCTTGCGGGAGTTGGAGGCTGAAAAGTATTCCGCAATCGACGAAAATATCCGTCTGCGGATGGCCAAGGGCTTTGTAACCGAAAGTGAAATCAGCAGCATTGCCAAACGCTACGGCATCAAACCGCTGGATGTTCGCAAGAGAGTCAATGTGCCCATCCGCAAAGACTCCGAGGCAGCCGCGGATGACGTGCAACGCCTGGATCGTTCCATTGCTCAAAACATCAGCGACAGCTTGAAAGTTGTTGGGAAATCCGATCTGTATGATTTTTTGGATCTAAAGCCCACGGTTAATAAAGAGCAGCTGCTCATAAGGATCCAGCAAAAAGAAGCCGAGATCCAGAATATCGGCAAGAAAGACGCCATGGTTACCGCCAGCGGTTCATTGGTGGGGCTTTGCGCGTCGGTATTCAAGTCGGAAGAGTCCCGGCGCGGATATGATATGCTGCTGGCCCATTCCCGTCTATCACGCTTTGATGCCGACATCGATGTGGCCGGCATGGATAACCAGATCCGGGCGGAGTATTTCGAGATTCTGGTGGAGCGCGGCACCGAGTTTGGGATGGACCGGGATGAAGCCGCTAAATACATCACGGACTATTGCCAGAAAAAAGGCTGGGAGATTGTCACCCCCGAGGCAAAAAAACCTCCAGCCCCTAAGCGACGCGTGATGCCCCTGATTCTCATCCTGATCATCGTTTTGGCCGCCGGGGGCGTCTACCTGTGGCGCCAAAAGGCAACCCAGACCGAGAGAGAGTTCCGGCAGATCATCCAGCGCGCATCCCAGGTGACCGATCCTCAAGAGCGGGTCGATCTTTACCAGACCTATCTCAGTTCCCATTCGGCTAATGAATTCAGCAGCCAGATTGAGCAAAAACTGAACGCCGATCGCGACCTGATCCAAAAGCGCGCCTTCCAGGCTGCATCCAGAGAAGCCTCCCTGGTGCAAAGCGATAGCCTGGAAGCGGCCCTTGAGATCCTTGAAGCCTATCTGGCCGGCGCAACCCAAAGCAACTATACCCGGCAAGCCCAGCAACAAATCGATACGCTCAAGGCTCAAATTGATGAAAGAGACTATCGCCAGGCGCTGATTCCTCAGGAAACCCAGGCCAAAATGAGCGCCTATCGCAACTATATGGACACCCACCCCCAGGGAAAGTACCTTCCTGAGATTAAAAAGCGTCTCATCGAGATGGGCGAAGAGTACTACCTATTTATTAAAAATAAGATTAAGGCGGCCCAGCGCCAAGAGGCATGGAGCGAGAGCCTTGATTGGGTACAAAGCTACCTCGATGTTTACGCTGAAAACAGCCATACCATGGAGTTAAAAGAGTTACATGAGGATTTCTCAACCCGGGTAAGGGATTCGCGCGCCTTTAAGGTTCTGAAAGCCAAAAGCCAGGCCCTTGACTCCGATTTAAACGCCGCCCGCCAGGTATTTTCTGATTACTTGAGCGCCTATCCGGATACCACCATCAAAAAGAAAGTGGAGGCTGAAATCAGTCAACTCAGCGAGCGTATGCAGCAGTCCCGTATCGATGACCAAGCCCAGCGGGTGCGCTCAATTTTAGATGACGCGGGCGCCCGATTCAGTGAAAAAACCGAAGGCGTGATTAGCGATACCCAAACCGGTTTGATGTGGACCCTGCTAGATTCTAAACAACTGACGACCCAGTGCTTCAATTATGTCGAAGCCATGGCCCATGTGGCAAAGCTGGACACTGGAAACTACAGCGACTGGCGTTTGCCCACCCTGAGTGAAATTCGAGAATTGTATGCCGCGGATACCACCTTTCCCGCTGAAACCGGGGAGTGGTTTTGGACGGGTGATAAATATACTCGTTATGCGGACGGCTGGATTACTGAAGTGCGAACGTTGGAAAAACGGCAGGACAACACCTGGTCCCCGAACAAGCATGATGCCCGGGATTGTGGCCTGGTGCGCGCCGTGCGGCCGTAACTCTGCGGCCTAAAGCGGTCATTTTACATTTTTCAGCGAGAGGATTTCCGCCCACAACAGCCCTACCGAGCGGTTGATAAAAGGCAGCCCATTGCTCTCTTTGAGGCTTCGCACCAACTCCCACTGGTCGGCCTGAATAATCTTTCGCGCCTCCAGATTGATAGTGGATAAAAGTTCACGGATATTGACCGCATTGCGGAATATCCGTGACAGAGCCACCCGCACAATACTTGAACGAGCCAGGCCCGCGGCATCCAGCCCCTGGCGCAGGGCTCGCGAATCGATTCCCTTAAGTTGCGCAAAGGCTGCTTCGGCGGCCTTTTGCTGTTTGAAGACCCGGCTTGCCTCGATCTCCATTTTGATATGGGAATAATAGATACACGCTTTGCCGCGTTCTCCGAAAAATTTATAGGGGCCGATTTCCGCGGCACCCTGGGCGCCCTCCTGCAGCGCTTGCCGAATCGCTTCCACCTGATCGTTCTCTTGGGGAGAGGGATTAGCTTTGCGGACGATTCGTGATCGCATTTGCTCGGGATTATTTCTCAGGATGTAAAAATCCGCTGCCGCACCGGGTATGCCGATCCCTTCGAGCCCTACGGTGATCCCATTTTTAATCCGGGTCACTTCATAACCGCGGTAGCTAAAAATTTTGATCAGCATTTCAACTTTAGGATCGGTTTCGCTCAAACCACACTCCTCGGCTCGGCACTGCCCCAGGACGGAAAGCCTTTAACTCCGCTATCACAACAATTGGTTATTTGTATCAAGGCCTTAGGGAAATGGTCAAGAGCGGAAGCGTGGGCCTACTCAATTTGGTATCCAGAACGCAGTGCCGCACCGCACTGTCATCCAGAATTTTATTGAGCCCTCCCCTCTCTTGGGGCGTATACCCCAGACAGGCTTGCCACACCGCATCATCTTCCATGCAGAAGTAAAGGGTGGCTTGGGGCGCCCTCAACGTGATCCATTGAATGATCTTACGGTAGATTTCGATCCGCAGGGGTTTGAAATAGCGCATCTTGCCATCCATCCCTGGAATAAACTCTCCATAGATCAGTTTCGCGGCAGGGAACCGCGTTTGGATGATCTCCTTGAGTCCCGGCATAAAACGAAAGGTCCCCAAACTGATCCAGACGATTTGGTCGGGGTCAATATGGGTGAACAGCGAATCGATGGTAGATGCGTATGCCTGCTCCCACCCCTCATGAATAAGCAAAGGGTCAAAATGAAATGCCAGGGGATAGCCCCATTCAGCGCAACGCCGGGCGGCCTGAAGCCGCTTGTGGAGCGGCGCTGTCCCCAATTCGATATCCCCAACCACGGGTTCGCTGTTCAAGGACCAGGCGATAATCGTCTTACGGTTGTGTTTCAGGTCTTGCAGCGCATCGATATTGACGGTTTTAGTTTTTAATTCCAATATGTTAGTGGACTGATGTGCGAAGCGCGTCACCAGTTCGGGGGTCAGATCGGCAACAGGCTCCCAGACCAAGCTGTCGGTAAACTCCCCAGTTCCGATTCGATTCAAGGTTCGGGTGGCGAAGAGCGCCTCCAGTTCGGTCCACAGGTCGCTATGATTGACAAAAAGCTGCAGCATAGGCGGATGAAAATAGGCTTGCAGGATGCAGTAGGCGCAGTCCATGGGGCAATAGCTGGCCCAGTGCAGAATTTTATACCCGCAACAGGTATACTCACGGGTACCGGGGCATCCTTTGATAAAAGGACCCCGGTTGCGGGTCAGCAACAGCGTCTGTTTACCGGTTTTATAGGGATCGGCTGCGCCGTTGACATAGGCGTAGGCTTGGCTGGAAGCTTCGATGACTTCCCAGGCCGGAGATCCTGGTAGCGTTTCGAAGCGCGCCTTGAGCCTAGTGACCGCCGGTTCAGAAACAGCATCTTGGGTAATAAAAATCTTGCGTATACCGAGCATTGTTTTACTCTTATTGAACCCATCGGATTGCACCGGCGGCTGATCTCCGGTTGCACTGACCAGGGATGGTGATTGACATTTTTCAGGAGGTCACTTATCTCTGATTCAGCTTGCAGCGTGCAGGCTGCGCAGACCACCGTTATGTTTCCGCCGTTGGGATGGGATATTCCACGCTGAACCAATCTGCCTCACCTTCAAGGCCTCACCGGTCAAGGGCGCAATACCCGGTTGGCAGGGTAGCACATTGGGCAATCATCACCTCAAATATATTCGCTTAGCCGGCCTGTTCGGGCTGGGCTGCCTGTTGTTCAGTTACCCCCTGGTGGCGCTGTTCAATTCTCCGGTCACCATCGCGGGGATTCCCCTGCTCTACGCCTACCTCTTTCTGGCTTGGGGGCTTTTGATCGGTCTGGCCTGGATCATTACCCGCTTCTCCAAGGCGGATCAAGCATCAAATCCCCGGAATCGGACCTAAGCGATGCTGACCACCGGCGCCATTCTGTGCCTGGCCATCGGGTATTTGATGCTGTTGTTTGGCATCGCCTACTACGCCGACCGCCGGGCGGATCAGCAGCGCAGCATCATCAGCAACCCTTATATCTATTCGCTTTCCCTGGCGGTGTACTGCACCGCCTGGACATTTTACGGCAGTGTCGGGCACGCCACCCGCACCGGCTTTGCGTTTCTCCCCGTCTACCTCGGGCCAACCCTGGCGCTCTTGTTAGGAGGTGTGGTCATCCGCAAAATTTTGCGGATCAGCAAAATCCACCGCATTACTTCCATTGCCGATTTTATCAGTTCCCGCTATGGTAAAAGTGCCCTGATCGGTGGACTGGTAACCATCATTGCGGTTTTGGGCATTGTGCCCTACATCGCCTTACAGCTCAAAGCCACCGCCTACAGCTTTCAGATCCTGCGCTCTCCCGCAATCCCCTCCCCTGCTGGGCTGCCCGATATCCCTTTCTACTCGGACACCGCCTTTTACATCACGCTTCTGTTGGCTTTGTTTTCCATCCTCTTCGGCACCCGGCACTTGGAAGCCACCGAACGCCACGAAGGACTAGTGGCCGCCATCGCATTCGAGTCGTTAGTCAAATCGGTGGCCTTTGTTCTGGTGGGCGTGGTGGTGGGGTTCGGTATTTATAATGATATCGGCACCATCTTCCACCGTGCGGCGCAAAGCCCAGCGCTCAGGTCGCTACTCACTATTCCTGATTCCAGTGGGGTCTATTTGGCCTGGAGTCTGCATATTCTACTCTCCATGTTGGCGGTCCTGTTTCTTCCCCGCCAATTTCAGGTTCTGGTGGTGGAGAACGTCAATGAAACCCATCTGGACAAAGCGATCTGGCTATTTCCCGCTTATCTGTTACTCATAAACCTCTTTGTCTTGCCCATCGCCTTGGGCGGGTTGCTCCATTTTAGCGAAACCCCCCACATGGCGGCGGATTACTATGTGCTGACCCTTCCCCTGACCCAAGGATACCATACCTTGGCGCTGTTGGTTTTCATCGGCGGGTTATCGGCGGCCACGGGGATGGTGGTGGTTGAAACCATCGCTCTATCCACCATGATCTGCAACGACCTGGTCATGCCCATGCTGTTGCGCTGGCCCTCCAACTTTTTTCTGCGTCAAAAGGATTTGACCTTCCTGCTGCTGGCCATCCGCCGCGCCAGTATCATCCTGATACTGCTGTTTGGCTATGGCTATTATCGATTTGTGGCCGAGTTTCAAGCCCTGGTCAGTATCGGTCTCATCGCGTTCACCGCGGTGGCGCAGTTTGCCCCAGCCATTCTGGGAGGAATATTCTGGAAACAGGGCAGCCGCCAGGGAGTACTGGCCGGGCTGGCCGCTGGCATCACAATTTGGGCCTACACCCTGGTGGTCCCCACCATCATCCAAGCCGGGCTTCTGCCTCGTGAGCTACTGACTCAGGGGCCCTGGGGAATATCCCTGTTGCGGCCCGACCGATTTCTGGGGTTAAACCTGGGACTCTACCCGGGGGACATGATCGCCCAGGCCGTTTTCTGGAGCTTAACCCTGAACTGCGCCCTTTATGTAGCGGTTTCGCTCTTCAGCCGCCCCTCGGCCATGGAGCACACCCAGGCCAGCCTATTTGTGGATATCTTCAAGTATGGGGTGACCCGCCATAAATCCCCTTTGTGGCGGGGAACCGCATCCATCCCGGACCTGAAATCCATATTGGTTCGGTTTTTGGGCGCGGAACAAACCAATGCGGCCTTGCGCACCTATGCCCAAGATCACCGAATCAACTGGCGCCATGATTTGCGGGCGGACCCCGGCCTGGTCACCTACACCGAGAAGCTGCTCGCTGGAACCATAGGTGCGGCCTCGGCCCATGTCATGGTTGCCTCCGTGGTCAAGGAGGAACCCTTGGGTTTGGCGGAGGTGATGGATATATTGGATGAAACCCGTCAGGTTATTGCCTACAGCCATGAACTGGAACAAACCAGCCGGGAGCTCAAGACCGCCAATGAACGCCTGCAGGAGTTGGATCGCCTCAAAGACGATTTTATCGCCACCGTGACCCATGAGCTCAAGACCCCGCTGACCTCGGTGAGAGCCTTGGCCGAAATTCTCCACGACACCCCGTCCATTGAAACCGCGCAACGCAAAGAGTTCGCCCGGATTATCGTCTCAGAAAGCAAACGCCTGTCCCGCCTGATCAACCGTGTGTTGACCCTCCAGAAGCTGGAAACCGGCAGGCTGACCCTTGACCTTGCGCCTGTGGATATCGGTGAGCTCATCGAGGAAGCCACCACCACCCATGGTCAACTGATCCGCGAAAAAACCATTCAGCTCA
This sequence comes from uncultured delta proteobacterium, assembly GCA_963713755.1. Lineage (GTDB taxonomy): Bacteria > Desulfobacterota > Desulfobacteria > Desulfobacterales > CAVQMW01 > CAVQMW01. Next base: position 712,890 of record CAVQMW010000003.1, read on the forward strand.
CCATCGATCAGCCCAGCAAACCGGTGGTGGTGGGCGCGGATCGGGACAGACTCATGCAGGTGATCCTCAACCTGGTTTCCAATGCCGTTAAATTCTGCCCCGCTTCCGGTGGCCGGATACGGATTCGGGTGATCCCCAGCGATAAGGAGCTGCGCGTTGAAATCACCGATAATGGCCAAGGCATTCCTCCCCAAGACCATGAGGCCATATTTGATAAATTTCATCAGCTGCGGCCCGCCGGCCAGGGACGCCCCCGAGGCACGGGTCTGGGGCTGGCCATCGCGCGTCAGATCATTGAAGCCCACGGTGGACGCATCGCCGTGGACAGTCAGCCCGCAAAGGGAGCCACGTTTTTCTTCACCCTCGCCATGGGCGGAAATGACCAATTCCAGGTAAATTCCGAAGGTAGAGAAAAAAACCAGGATCCTGCCCACGACTAGTGTGCTGTCATGTAACCAATGTTCTAAGGTTCGTGGAAATAAAGAATGCCGATGGATTGCGCCGGATTTTTTTTCTGCAAGGCGCGCTTGAAGGGTTAGTATTTGAGGCGCGCATAGTAGGTTTTGCGCGCCGCAATCCGAGCTTCTCCCAGAGTGATAATTTTCAGGTCGGCCAAAAGGGGAATCATTTTTAAAAAAATCTTGGCTGTGGTGATGGCATCCCCCACCGCGGAGTGGCGGTCGGTGACTTCGACCCCCAGCCGCTGAGAGATTTGGTTGATGGTATGGGTGTTGTGGGCCGGGTGGATCAGGGCCGATAGCAGTAAAGTATCCAGCACCGGATTGATAAAACGAATCCCCGTGGTGGGCTCACTGATTTGCAGCATGCGCATGTCAAAGGCCGCATTGTGGGCGATGAGAATGGTGTCTTGGGTGAATTGCTGGAAGCGGGGTAACACGGTTTCAATGGTGGGCTGATCGGCGAGCATTTCCGGATGAATGCCGTGAATGGCAGTGGATTCGGCGGGAATGGAACGCTGGGGATTGACGAGCTGCTCAAAGAGCTCCTCTTTGAGCAAGCGACCGTTGACAATCCGCACGGCGCCGATGGATATAATGCGATCCCCTTCCGCTGGATTGAGCCCGGTGGTTTCTGTATCGAACACCGTATAGGTCAACTCCTGGAGCAGGCGCTTGTCAATTTCAGGATCCTGCCCGGGCTGGTTGAATAGGTCAAAATCGTAAAATTCCGGACGGCCTGCCAGGGTTTGGCGCACGGGCTGGGGCCGATCTTCATTTTGCTCCGGTTTGTAGCGCGGAATATAGAAGCGCAGATGATTCCGGACCGGCGCCTCCCGGCTCCGATAGGTCCACAGCTCGGCGCCGTGGTTTTGAAGCACCTCTTCCAGGGTGAGCTCCAGGCTTTCGCTGTCAACGATCAAGGCGGCACTCCGCCAACTACGCAAGGTCTCCAGTTTCAGGGGGGCACCGGACCAGATCAAATCAAAAACCACAAAAGCCTCTTCCCCGGCCAGCACGATGTGGTAAACCTCACGCTCCGTAAGATCCCGAAGCTGTTTCAACACAAACAGGATGGCGAACACCATACTGTAGCTTTCAATTTTAACCCATGTGGTGTCATCACACCGCTCAATAACCGTTTTGATCTGCAAATGCTCCGCAGCCCGTTGCAGCACCGCGGCCACCAGATAATCCCCTTTAACGGGGATCAGCGGCCAGCGACTGATACTGCGGGGTGTAATTTGGGGAATGTAGCGATCCAGGTGATCCTCAATGGCCAGGGTTTCCTGATGAATAATCCCGTGGAAGCGGTCCAGTTGGGATCTCTCTAAATCGGGAAAATCGATAATGGATTCGATAGCCGACCGAAGCCCCGCCAATGAGGCCCGCATCAAGGTGGTCATCTTTTGAATTTGTAACGCGGTTTGCCGTTTGGATACCAATTTTCGGGTGATATTTTGCAACACCAGGATAAACCCATTGAGGTGCTCTTCGTCATCCAGAATGGGCGCCATCTCCGCATTGAGAAAATCTCCGCCATAGCCCACCACTAAAAACTGGCTTACGGCCACCGTATCGGGTTCGGCCAGCTTCTGTTCCAGTTCCTCCTGGGCATGCCGCAACAAGTTGCGGTCCAGCAGGTCATGGATTGAACGCCCCAATCCCAGGTAACCTTGTAGTGCGGGGGCCTCTTCGGGAGGCTGCTCCGCCATTCTGTTCTGGAAACCGGTCAGCATGCCGCGCGCTTGGCCATTGTAAAGCAGGATGCGACCTTCCCGGTTGCATACCACCACCCCCTGGGGAAGCTCGCTGATGAATCCGGCCAGAATATTTTTTTCCGCTTCCAGTTCGGCCTTGGCCTGTTCAATACGGATGCTGGTATCCCGCCGCATTTTCTCGAAGCGCTCCGCACCCAGGTTGATGATTTCCGCTAGCCGCTGAACATCCCGGCTGCCTTCGGATTTGATTCGAAATGCGGGGTTGACGGTGGCGATGATGGCGGTTTGTTCGGTAATCTTGGTCACGGGGATGATGTAATTGTGGAAAACCGCATCCAGAGCGATAAACATCGCGGCAACTAGAAAAAAGAGGGTAATAAAAATGTAGGCAAAATCGGTTTTTATGATCTCAATCAAAAGTACTCTTTGGTCCGGGTCGAGCTCTTTCCAAAATAAAACGCCAACACCGATGATCAGTGACAGCGTCGTCAGGATGGTGATAGCGGCAAACCACCAGAATTTGTTGATGGACCCTATTCCGCGCATGGGAGCAAATCTTTGACTTTTTTGACCAAGGTCGCGTTGGAAAAGGGCTTGGTGATATAATCATCGGCCCCCAGAACTAGTCCTTTGGCCATATCCAGTTCCCTGCCGCGAGCGGTTAGAAACAGCACCTTGATATTCTGATATTCCGAATTCAAGCGGATGATTTCACAAACTTCAAACCCATCAATCCCTGGAAGCATGATGTCAAGGAGAACCAGGTCCGGAGAATATTTGGCGATCATCTCGATGGCCTCCTCCCCGCTCTGGGCCACAAGCACATTGTAGCCGGTCTGTTTCATTAAAAATTCCAGGGGGACGATGATGCTTGGCTCGTCGTCGACGATCAGGATGGTCTGGGGCATGGGAGCATCCTTTGGCTCGAGGGAGATGGTTCCAATTCAGGTAAACTACAAATCCCTGATTAAAAGGACTTTTTATGTGCCGAACCGTACACAGGGGCGCTGGCATTCAGCAAACCTAACCTGTGTACGGCGTTGGTAGGTGGGTAATACCTATTACGAACGGGCTTTGCTCAATCCGATTCGGGTCAGGGCTTCCTCCATTTCGCCTAGAATCGTCGGGTCATCGATGGTGGCAGGGACCTTGAACTCCTTGTTATCCGCAATTTTCTGAATGGTGCCGCGCAGGATTTTACCGGAGCGTGTTTTGGGCAGCCGCTTGACTACCGTTGCGGTTTTAAAGGAGGCCACGGGGCCGATGCGCTCGCGCACCATCTGAATCACCTCCTTGACGATCTCACCGTGATCCCGGTCAACACCGGCATTGAGGACCACAAATCCGATGGGGACCTGGCCTTTCAGCTGGTCTTCTACACCCAAAACCGCGCACTCGGCTACATCGGGATGATCCGCCAGTATCTCTTCCATGGCGCCGGTGGAGAGGCGGTGGCCGGCAACATTGATAATGTCGTCGGTCCGGGACATCACATAGACATATCCGTCCGGATCAATATACCCAGCATCGGCGGTTTTGTAATAGCCGGGGAACTCTTCCAGGTACGATTCAATAAAGCGCTGATCGTTTTTCCAGAGGGTGGGCAGGGAACCGGGCGGCAGGGGCAATTTCACAACCAATGCGCCGATCTCGCCGGCCTTCACCGGGGTGTTATTCTGATCCACGACCTGCACGTTCCAGCCCGGGGCCGGTTTGGTGGGCGACCCTTCCTTCACCGGATAGTGATGGAGCCCCATGCAGTTGGCGCAAATGGCCCAGCCGGTTTCGGTTTGCCACCAGTGGTCGATCACCGGCACCTGGAGATATTTTTCGGCCCATTTCAGAGTGTCCGGATCGAGGCGCTCGCCCGCCAAAAAGAGGGTCTTGAAGTTGCTCAGGTCATACTTTTTAAGCATCTCCGCCCTGGGGTCTTCCCGCTTGATGGCGCGAAACGCGGTGGGCGCCGTAAACATGGCCTTGACTTTATGCTCGGAAATGACCCGCCAGAACACGCCGGCATCGGGTGTGCCCACGGGCTTGCCTTCAAACAGAATAGTGGTACAGCCCTTGAGCAGAGGCGCATAGACGATGTAAGAGTGTCCCACCACCCAGCCAACGTCAGAAGCGGCCCAGTACACATCGCCGGTATCGACGTTGTAGATGTTCTTCATGGTCCACTTTAAGGCCACCATGTGGCCGCCATTGTCCCGCACCACCCCTTTGGGCTGACCGGTGGTTCCGGAAGTGTAGAGGATATAGAGCGGATCGGTGGCGGCAACCGGGACGCAGTCGTGCGGTGCGGCCGCGGCCGCGGCTTCCACCCAATCCACATCCCGGCCCTCAATCATCGAGGCGGTTTCCATGGGCCGCTGAAGGATGATACAGGCTTTGGGTTGGGCACCTGCGTCGGACATCTGAATCGCGTCATCCAAGAGGGGCTTGTAAGGGATAATCCGCTTGACCTCGATACCGCAGGATGCGGAGACAATGACCTTGGGCTTGGCGTCATTGATCCGGGTAGCCAACTCTTTGGCGGCAAACCCCCCGAATACCACGGAATGTACCGCGCCCAAGCGCGCACAGGCCAGCATGGCGATGGCGGCCTCGGCGATCATGGGCATGTAAACCAAGACCCGATCCCCTTTGACCACGCCCTGGGCGGCCAGTGCGCCGGCAAATTTGGCCACCTCATCCCGCAATTGGGCGTAGGTGTATTTTCGGATCGAATCGGTCACCGGGCTGTCGTAAATCAACGCCAGCTGATCGCCGCGTCCCTGGTCCACATGGTAATCCAGGGCATTATAGCAGGTGTTCACCTCTCCACCGACAAACCATCGATAAAAAGGCTTGTTGCTATCATCCAGAACCTTGTCCCACTTTTTATACCAATGGCAATCTTCAGCCGCTTGGCCCCAGAACGATTCCGGATCGTTAATGGATGTATCGAATGCAGTTTCATAAGGGTTGGTCATGTTCCGTCCTCCTTAAGAGCAGTTAAAACATCATCGGTGCTCACCCGGCGATCAACCCCGCGGGGTTTCGCACTGCCAAAACATTGATTTCGAAAACAGGGTATAAAAACAACGGATCGACCGCAACGATCCACCCGCCTAACCGGTAGGGTGCCTCGCTAGGCCGATCCGCGGTAAATAAAAGCAATTACCCGAGTTGGATTGGCAAAGGGGCGAAGGGCTGAACCTCAAGCGCGTGCCGCAGCCCGACAAACCGCCCTTTGGATATGCCTGGATCCGTAACCTTGGGTACCCGCCCACCGGCGTTGGGTACCCAAGGTGGTTATTACGATTAAGGTGTATGTCTTCTGATTAACCCCACATCCCCCAACCAAAAGAGGCGGTGAAGAGAATGGAAAAGACGACCAGAATAATCATCCACATGTCTTCTTGTTTCATGGTTTATCTCCCTCCAAATATGAATTGGATTGGTTGGTCCAAACCAAAATTTCCATGGTGACCCGTTAGGCCTCTTTCACCACGATCATGGTCTCTTTGTTGGCCCGTTCGATCTGCACCGCGTTGGTGGTGGACATCTCGGCCTTGAAGCACAAGGCCCACATCATGATGATCCCCAAGATCCACCAGGCGATCTGCCAGGACCAAAGCGGCGGAAACCCTGCAAATGAGAAGGCGCTGTTGCCGATGATACAGGCCGGCCCGATGGCGAAGAAGTACCACACCGGCGTGGCGATCTTCATGATCCCGCGCCACTTCTTACCGCTCTCCGAGGGTTCATCCACACTATCCAGCCACTTTCTGACCTCGGCTTGACGCTCGACGGTTTCCTGGCTGTCTTTAACCCCCAACCCTTTGCACAAAAAGGCGACTGCCAGCCCCACGGCCACGCCCCAGAAGGCGCAGTGCATGGAGAGCGGGCTGGGCCACACCTTGTAGGTCAGCGCCACGGCGATCATACCGCCCAGAACCCCTAATACGGCCCCCAGGGAAGGATAGCGCACCCCCCAGATGACGCCCAGGAGCAAGACATACATCACGAATCCGAAGGCGGTGGCCAGGGCGCCCAAAATCACCAGGGCCGCCTGGGAGGTCAGCCCTACGGCCAGGGCCCCGATGGTCAGCAGGGTGGCCAGAATACGGTTGACCCAGATTTGCTCGCTATGGCTGGCTTCCTGTTTTTTGATATAGCGCCAGTAGACATCCCGCAGCAGGATCGAGCCGCCGGTGCCGATATAGGGCGCCGCGGTGGAGTGAATAGCGGCGATGGCGCCCATGAACACAATGCCCAGCACCACCGGCGGCAGAAACTCTCTCATCAAGATCGGTACCACCGTTGCCTGATTAATGTCAGCGAACCCGGTTCTGCCGGCAATCTGGAGCACCTTGGCGCCCATGCCCTGGAAGGCGGTGAAAAAGAACAGTGCAAAGCCCACCACGAAGGTGGACATGAAAGCTTGCTGCCAGGCCAGGGGTTTTGGGTTTTTGATGCCGAAGGTCCACATGGTGAAAGCCGGCGAAGATTGGATCCCCATCAGGGCGAACATGTAGGTGAGCACCATCACCGCGGTCCAGGCGCTCTCTCCTTCAGCACCGCCCAGTCCGAAATTGATGACCCGGGGCACCTCCAGCAATTTGCCGTCCAGCGCGGCGACACTGGTGGAAAAGGCCTTCCAACCGCCGAATGTGGGGGCGGTGATGACGTAGAAGCCCAGCAGAACGATGCCGCCCACCAGCAGACAGAACTGAATCACCCCGACCCAGGTGCTGGCCTTCAACCCGCCGGTACAGACATAGAACCAGACGATGGCGGCCATGAAGATGGCGCCCCAGCCCACGGGAAAGCCGGTGATCACATGAAACAGGGAAGCCGAAGCCATGAGCTGCACCGCCGAGTAGAAGATGGAGTAGAGCACCGCGGTCAGCACCACCAGCCAGCGAATGGCTTCGGTGTTGAAGTAGTAGGCGTACATATCGCCGGGGGTGATGAACCCGTAGCGCTTTCCCAAAAGCCAGGTACGCTTGGAAAAGAAAGTCCCGGTGATGGGAATGGTCAACACATAAAATGATGCAAAGGCATAGGCCAAGCCATCCCGCCAGATCAATCCGGGATGGCCGATGAAGGTCCATCCTGAAAAGGAGGCTGCCGTGGCCGCCAACAGAAATGCGAAAAAGGGAATTGAGCGGCCGGCAATGGCATAGCCGGACGAAGTTTTTTCGGTAAAGTAGCCTTTAAGACCCCAATAAAAACAGTAAATAATGTACAGGCCCAAAAATATGTAAACCCAAGTGGTATTATAACCTTCCATATCGTTCCTCCTGTGCCGTGTAACGGGAGTTCAACTCACCGTAGGATAAAGGCAAAATATTCTAAGCGAGCGTTCGTCGACGACCACCTCCTTTCTTGAGCCTATCAGCGGGGTAAGGCCCCTGCCGCGAGGCGTGACGAGCCATAAAAATCGGATCACACGCCTCGAAGCAAGGTTTGTTTGGGAGTGTATCCATTAAGAGCGGCTGTTAGCTGCCCATGACCTGGATCCGAATTTCTTCCACGATTTCCGGATTGGCCAGGGTGGTCACATCACCCACATCACCCTTGTTTGAGAGTGCCCCCAGGACTCGGCGCATGATCTTGCCGGAACGGGTTTTGGGCATATCCTTGACGATCCAAACGTGACGGGGTTTAGCAATTTTACCGATCTCCGTGGAAATGGTATCCGATATTTTCTTGGCCAGTTCATCGCTGGCTTCAATCCCGGGTTTCAGGGCGATGTAAAGATCGGGTTCTCTGCCCTTGATTTCATGGGCCACGGGGACCACGGCGGCTTCCGCAACTTCCGAACACACAAGGGCGGCGGATTCGATCTCTTTGGTTCCCAGCCGATGGCCGGATACGTTGATCACATCGTCGATGCGGCCCAGGATCCGGAAGTAACCGTCCGGCCCTTCCACGGCGGCATCTCCCGTCAGGTAAGGCCAGTCGCGCCAATCTTTGGATTTGGGATCTTTGTTGTAGCGGGTGAAGTAGGTGTCCACAAAGCGATCCCGGTCGCCCCAAATGGTCTGGAACATGCCCGGCCAGGGATTCTGGATGCAGATGTTGCCCGCCTTGCCGGCGCCCCGGGGCAGGATGTTGTCTTCATCATCATAAATGATGGGATGGATCCCCGGCATGCCGGGACCGGCGCTGCCCGGTTTCATGGGTTTGAGGGCCGGCAGGGTGCTGCAGAGGAAACCGCCGGTTTCGGTTTGCCACCAGGTGTCCACGATGATCGCTTCGCCCTTGCCCACCTCTTTGTGGTACCATTTCCACACTTCCGGCTCGATGGGCTCGCCCACCGTGGTCATGTGCTTGAATTTGTAGTTGTATTTTTTGGGTTCATCCGGCCCAAGCTTACGCAGGGCTCGAATGGCCGTGGGAGCGGTGTGGAAGATATTGACATCCAGATCCTGGGCGATCCGCCAGGAGCGGCCGGCATCCGGATAGGTGGGAACGCCCTCGTACACCACGGTGGAGGCCCCCAACGCCAAAGGACCGTAGACGATGTAAGAGTGCCCCGTGATCCAGCCGATGTCCGCCATGCACCAGTAAACATCTTCGGGGTGAATATCCTGGACAAATTTGGAGGTGCCGGTCACATAGGCGAGGAAGCCGCCAGTGCTGTGCTGGCAGCCCTTGGGCTTGCCGGTGGTGCCGCTGGTATACATCAGAAACAGCGGGTCTTCGGCATTCATCTGTTCCGGCTCCACCCGAGCGCCGTAGTAATCCTTCAGCTTATCGTTGACGAAATAATCGCGCCCGTCCACCATGGGTGTTTTGGCCGAATACTTGCCGGGATATCGCTGCCAGACCAGCACTTTGTCCACCACCTGGCCGTCCTTGGCCGCCAGATTCACGGCTACATCGGCATTCTGCTTATGGTCCAGAAGGGTTCCGCTGCGGTAGTAGGCGTCCGCAGTGATCAGCACCCGGCTGTTGGAGTCCTCAATCCGGTCGGCGCAGGCCCGGCCGGAAAATCCGCCGAAGACCTGGGAGTGAATCACGCCCAAGCGGGCACAGGCCAACATGGTGATGGGCAGTTCAGGAATCATGGGCATGTGCAGGGTCACCCGGTCGCCCCGCTTCAATCCGGCGAAATCCCGCAGCAGGGCCGCGAATTCATTCACCCGCACGTAGAGTTCCTGGAAGGTGATATGTTCGTATTTTTCTTCCAGGGGTTCGGGAACGAAATGGATGGCGGTCTTGTTCTTGTTTTTCGCCAGATGGCGATCCACGCAGTTGTAGCTGGCATTGATCTTGCCGCCTTTAAACCATTTGTAGCAAGGGGCATCGCTGGTATCTAGAATTTCATCCCAATACTGATACCAGTCCAGCAGATCTGCATACTCTTTGAAGCAGTTGGGGAAGTTGTCCAGGCTAAACCGGTCATAAATGCCTTCATCAGTCATGTTGGCCTGGGCGATAAATTCCGTAGACGGATAGTAGTAGCCCTCTTCTTGCCAGTGTACGGCAATTTGAGCTTCCGAGGTTTCGGTGACTTCTTTACCTGCCATAGCTGACTCCTCCTTCATTGATCCTTGATTTGCCTGTGATGATCGCGTCCGATTTCTGTCGGCCCGGGTTAAATAGAAAGCTGGTGAGAATCATTTATATCGGTGTCGCAACACCCATATCCGTGTGAGCCTGGCAACGCTTTAACCCGGTATCTTGTCCTAAACTTCGGCATCCCCCCTTTCATGAATGGCCGGCAATTCTCTCGCCAATGCGGTCTGAATTACCCCCCGGTTAAAGATTTCAAAGGCTGTGGTTAATGATTCCCGGAACCGGGCTTGACGGTTGTGGACAATTTTCTGGGTCTCTTCCAGAAGAATCACCCCGGTAAACAGCGCCCAAAGCATATCTGCCAAGTCCGTCGGAGATCTGCGGATAAAGAGCCCGGCATTGATGCCGTGCTTAAAAATATCGGAAATGATCTGCCGTGATGTCTTGGAGAGCGCTTTGATTTCCGTGAAAAGTTCGGCGGAGAGGGTCTGCAGAGCTTCGCTGGATTGAAGATGAAGCATATTGATCAGAAACATTGGATCAAAATCATACACATCCATGAGCGCATGTTTGAGTGCCTCGATCATTTGATGGGCGTCCCCGTGGTGATCTTCCTCTACCTGCTTGAGCCGAATGTTCATGTACTGCAAAACCCTCAGGGTAAGGGACGCATACAGTTCGTCTTTGTTTTTGAAGTAGAGATATAGAGTGCCTGGGCTCAGTTCGGCTTCATTGGCAATATCTTCCATGGTGGCTTTGGCAAATCCGTGGGTAGAAAAGACGCGCTTGGCGGCAACCATTATCTGTTGCCGACGCCGTTCGCGTTCCCGAGCTTTTCTTTCCTGGATTCCCATGGCACCCTGAGGGGAGGGGCAAATTGGGCTGCCCAATTAATGAACTCGATTTATTTGTTGTATTTATTTACAAATTTTGCTTTTAATTTGTCAAGAAAAAAATTATTAATGCTCAGGAATTAATTTCAAATATATTAAGTGAATTGAGTTACGAGAGGGACCCTGACGATGGTAGGTTTAGACTGGCCGAAATGTGTGAGAAACGGGGTGGTATTTTTAATCGGCGGATGGCTTTCAGTTTATGGGTTTATGCTTGCATTCACCTATTATTACGGGCCGGTATTCTCTAAGAAAATCATCCTGCAGACACTCATTCTGGGGGTGGGCTTAAGCTATTTTGTCATTCGGGGCAGAAATTGGGCGCGGGTCATCAGCCTGTTCGGCAACTTTGTCCCCATTCTTTTAGGACTGACCTACCTGGCGTACGTGCATCTGTTTTATGCCATTGAGCTGAACTGGATCATTTCAATGATCTCGCTATTGGTGGTGCTCTTTTTCGGCTTGTCCATTTTTTACTTGTCGCGTCCACAGAGCAAAACGCACTTTCAATTGTCTTCCGGAAGTGACAATGATAGTGTGCCTGAAGGCGAGACAAAGTAACAATTCAATGATCTAGCGCTGCGTTTTGGCGGCAGCCCCCTGATTTTCCATCTGCCTTCTTCCAATATTTTCAAGACGGCCCAAACTCGGGAAGGACTTACCATGCCCGCTACCAAAACGCCCAAACAGGCAACCTGCCAATGCGGCAACATCTTGACCCTGGACCGTTATCGCACCTGGTGTGAAAAATGCGGTCAGCCTGTTTACTATGACGCTAAAGATCAGCGCAGGCATAAAATGAATTCGCTTTACATCATCGGGCTGATTGTCAGCGTATTCGGTTTTTTAACTTACATATTCGTTGAACTGATTGCCAAGCCGCTGTTTTAATCCATTGGGCAATAGAACGCAGGGGGGGACCTTCTGCAAGGGCGGGAGGGCTAGGGCAGCAGGTTTTCCAGATCAGGGTGGGTTGTTGCGCTCTGCAAACGCCGCAATCGTTTGCCCAATTGATCCCGGGATTGAAACCGGATTTCCAACCGGTAGTCGCGGGCCTCGAAATTGGCAGGCGGGATTACCCAAATTCCGGGACCAAAATCTAACTTTTGAATCTTTGCTTCAAACTCTTTTTGCGCCTTGACAATTTGGGGAAAGCGCCGGGCAAAGAGCTTTGCTTGAATTTCCCGCACCTGGGCGCGTCGATCCGCTTCAAGGGGCAATTGGGAACATTCCTTTTGTAGCTCTTCACAAATTACCTGCTTGTCGCGGGCTTCCCTCAACGCGATCTCTTTGACCAAGGTCAACATTTCCCGCTGTCGATTCAGCCCCATGGGCAACTTCTTGAATATTTGCACCATTTGCAAGGCCGCCTTCGGATTCCATTTGCCCAGATCCAGGGCCACCGCCAGTCCGATGATATCCTCCTGGAGCGCCGTTTTCAGTTCAGGGTGCAACTGGTCCACGGCCAGCAGTTTGGTCCGCATGCCCCACCAAGCGTCCAGGTTGAGGCGCGATAACTCACGGGCCAGGGCGGATTTATCGCTCGCACAGTGTTCGGATAGCAGACCCAAGCAGCGCGCCTGCTCCACGAGGTTTAGAGGCCGCTGGCTCACATTTTCAATTATGGATAGCCGGGTTACATCGATGATCCCGGTGCTGGCGGGCAATATTTTGGCGGGAAGGGTTTGCCAATTGAGCTGGCGACAGGCCTCAAGGCGGCGAAAGCCGCTGACGATTTGCAGGCAGCCACTATGCTCCCGCAAAAAAGGCTCCTGGAGTAGGCCCAGGCGGGCTATGGATTGGGCAAGCTGATGGGGTTTACGATTTGCGGAAATAAGAAAGGTCGTATCCTCGAAATCCACCGCAACTAACGCAACCTGCTGAAGGCTGAACTGGATCATCCGTCCTGGGTTAGGCGCTGCAAGGCTTCATGATACTTGGCGTAGGTTTGAGTTACGATTTCTTCCGGTAAAACCGGTCCAGGGGGCGTTTTATCCCAACTGAGGGTGGAGAGATAGTCCCGCAAATATTGTTTGTCGAAACTGGGCTGGCCCCCGCCGGGACGGTAGCTGTCCTGGGGCCAAAACCTCGAGGAATCCGGTGTCAAGAGCTCATCAATTAATATCAACTCATCTGCGACTCGCCCAAACTCAAATTTCGTATCGGCGATGATGATTCCTTTTTCAGCTGCCAGGGCAACCCCTTTGCGGTAAATCTCCAGACTCATGGCCTTGACCCGCTCCGCGGTGTCCCAGCCAACCAGCTCCGCTGCTCGCTTGAAATCGATATTCTCATCATGACTGCCATCCGCGGCTTTGGTGGAGGGCGTGAATATCGGTTCCGGCAGCCGATCCGATTCCTTCAGCCCGGAAGGCAGGGAAATCCCGCAGATGGTTCCGTCGCTCTGGTAGGACTTCCATCCCGAACCGGAAATGTACCCTCGGACAATGCACTCAATGGCCAGGGGATCGGCTTTTTGGACAATCATGCTACGCCCCTCAAGCTGATCGCGGTAGGACTTTACCTCCTCGGGAAACTGATCCACATCCCGTGCGATAATGTGGTTGGGCACTAGAGGTGCCAGAACGTCGAACCAGAACAAAGAGATCTGGTTCAATATTCGGCCTTTTCCAGGTATTGGATTTCCCATGACCACGTCAAATGCGGAGATGCGGTCCGTGGCCACCATCAGCAGGCGATCCCCGAGATCGTAAATATCCCTGACCTTACCGCGTTTGATCAATTTTAATTCCGGCATGTGGGTTTCCAACAGCGCTTGTCCGTTACTTGACATGGGAAGCTTCTCCTTAGACGCAAGATTTGATGGGGTACGGGGTCATCCCAATTAATCAAAAAAGCACCTGGGTTCAACAGGAACCACGGTGCTTTTGAAAATGATCGTCATAGCGCCAGGCGGCAACGTCTCCAGAATTCCTCCGGGCGCCTCACACGCTGCCGGCATCACTTCGGCGCTGTTTGTTGATTAAATATCCTAAAATGCGCTGGACCGTGGGATGGATGGTGGTAAATTTGATGCCCACTCGGTATCGGTTGTCGGCCACTTTCCGGAGGTGCATGACCTCACCTTTTAATTCAGCCAGGGAATTTTCATCCAGCGCCAAAGTGAGGGCTACCTCTTGACCGATTTCAACAGAATGAAAGGCTTCAAAGACGATGCCCTCGACACTGAGGTTGAGGGTGCGCCCTATTCCGGAACGGTCCACTTCATCTTCGGAGTCATGAAATTCATACCCCAACAGATAGCGCATATCAATCCGGACTTGCCGGCGACGATCGGCAGGAGCTGTCCGCACCCGTTGAATGTAGTGCGTCAGGCGGTCCCGCCCGCCTCCTTTGATATCAAAGAGTTGAATTCCGTAATGAGAGGCCGTGCCTTTTCCGGGATCATGGCGCACCACACGCCCGGTGAGTTCAACTAAATCCTCACCGACGCCCAAAGTGAATTTTACCTCCTGGTCCAATTCAAAATCACCGGCAAGTTCCAATTGGAGGCCTGATTCGGAGATGTCCAAGGTGCGCCCCATACCCTGCTGGGTCAAATGGTGTTGGGGATCGAGGCACTCATAGTGGATGAGATGAAGCCGGTTGATTCTGATGTGGGTACGTTTCTCTTCCATGGTTGTTTCAATTCGGCACTTAAATTTTATTAGGAATTTTCCACCGACACCCCCAGGCAAGAGCTTGGCAGGTTATCCGGTTTTGGATTGTTTTTTGTAAACTTCTCCGGCGATGGTGGTGGTGACCGATATACACGCAGCCGTATAGTCGATGAAATTTTGAAATGTAGAGGAGAGGTTGGCGTATTCGTTTTCCAGCAGATCCGGATCAAGCGGCTCCAAATCCAGCGCCCTATAGCTGTAAACCGCCGCTGAATAAGGTTCGTGCCCAATATCCAGAAAGGGCACCAGGCCGATAAAGTCCCCTTTGGCCAGCTTGGCCACCACAAAGGCACCCTGGGATAATTCCCTTACAATGAAGGCGTCACCCCGGCCCATGGTGTAGAGCTTGCCGAAGGTTTCGCCCTGGCGAATCACCGGGGACCACTTGGCGTTGAAGCCGATGGTGGGCTCTTTCTGGTCATACATGTCCATCAGGTTTCCGGTGATTTGGCGCAAGCGCCGATCCAGGCTGACCATGAAATTACGCAACGCCGGCGACATACTCGAAAATTCATTGGCCAGGCGTTGCGAATCGAGCACGCCCAACTGGACATTTCCCACTGCCACCACGCTGGCGCTGCGAACATTCCCGTGGGTTAGAAAAGAAGCGATGCTGCCTAGAAAGGCTCCGCTGCCGATGCGTAAAATGGTGACGGGACCCGCGGGGGTCTGGCGCATGATATCCACCGCCCCCTCCAGCACCACCCACATCCAATCCCCGTGCTTGCCCTCCTCCACGATCAACTCGCCGTCTTCAAACTCCTCCTCGTCTACCACATACCAGTAATCCACAATGGGGCCGTTGATCATGGGAATCTGACGATTCGGACGGGAGGATTCCATGCTGAGGGTCAAATCTTGGGGTCCTACTGGCACGATCTGGCCTTCATCCAGCAGCCGCAGCCCTTCTAAAATAATTTCCATGCGGCTTTTTTTGATCACATTGTCGCGATCGATTTTGCCGCTGGTAAATTCAAACCGTCCCTCGGTCCACCCAAAGAGCGCAAACAACGCCTCGATCCCCTGGCGCGTGAAATGGCGGGAGTCAATGGGATTGCCTTTTTTTAGATAGATAAACCCCGGTTCCGTCGTGTAACGGCTTAGAATTTTGAGTGTTCCGGTACTGTTGGAGGTGCCCAGTTGCTGAAGCAATTCAGGGAGGGCAATGAAGCTCAAATTCCCAGCAAGATCGATACGGTTCTTCATAATCTGATCAATGTCTCTTTGGACCGGGAAACAAAGGGCTAAAAGCTACACATTTCTACCGGAATGAGGTCCGCCTGAATCGATAAATTAAGAATTTTCTGGGTTACAAGTTGACGTGTTGCGGATGTTTCAAACAGGGGGTGCTTAAAGGCGATTGGGCATTTAGCCCGCCCATTTAAGTTCTTTTTGCAAATGTCTCAGGGTCAGCTTTAAGCACTCTTTCAGGGTTACGCCAACCCCTTTCCCATTAATTGCGCTGGCGGGAAACGCGGGAACCTTTAGTTGGTGATTTAAATCACGCTGCATCTGTTCAATGGGCATCAGGGGAATTCCCTGGGTGGCCAAATCTCGCTTGTTAAATTGAATGACCAGGGGAATATTGAAAATGTTGACCCCGTAATCTTTGAGATTTTCCTGAAGATCCTTGAGGGAGAGAATATTTTTCTCCCTCCGGATATCCAGAGAATCCGCCACGAAAACGATCCCGTCCGCCCCTCGCAGAACCAGTTTGCGGGTCGAGGTATATTTAACCTGTCCCGGCACGGTATAAAGTTGGACCCGAACATTACACCCCCGGATTTGACCTAATCCGATGGGCAGAAAATCGAAAAAGAGGGTCCGGTCCCCTTCCGTATCGATGGAGACCATTTCACCGACGGTTTTCTTTTGAAATGCGCGGTGAATAAAATCAAGGTTAGTGGTTTTTCCGCAGCGCCCGGGACCATAGTAGACGATTTTACACTCAATCTCACGTTTTTTAATATTGAATACGGCCATAGCTCTCTACTTGAATTTCAGGAGGTAATCATCGACATGCGCATCCTCCGGGACTGCCGGAGTTTATCTGCGACCTTTAGTTTTGGGTAATCTTGAGATCCAGCCCATAATCACCCTTTTTCGGCCCGGCGCCGATCTCATTTTTGCCCTGTACAATGGCGGAGCCTTCAAATATGGCGATGGGAGAAAAAAATTCAACGTTATCAATCCGCTGGCCGGCATTTAGGCTCATGATGATTTTTTTATGGTTCTTGGAAACAATGGTGCTCAGCAAATTGCCGGTTTGGAAGCTGACTTCCAATTCGAGTTTCTGAAGGTTCTCGGTACCGTCGTTAATATTGAGGGTAATCGAGCTAATGTCGATAAAATCCTCCGCCTCCGGTGCTGGGGGGGAGAGGGTGGTGGAGACGCTGGCAGGGGCGGCAGAGGAGGCGTCGGGTTTGGCAAGTTCACTTTCATAGCCGCGCCGCTTCAGGTTGTCATCTAAAAAGAGCCGTATGTTCTCCAACTGCATGGGGGTGAACAGGTATGCTGTCAGCCAAGCGTCATATTGCGCAACAGCCGCATCCAACCGGGAAAGCGCAAAGTGGCAGCGAAACATATTTTTTGCGGCATTCACCCGCACGGATTCCCGGGGCAGCAGAGCTTCAAACTCTTTGAGGGCTTGGTTGTATTGGCCAAACTTCGCTAGTACGGTGGCACCCTCCAGGGCCGCGGCATCCTCATCATTGTCAGGGGAATAGGCAAATAATTTCTTCACCAGCTGTTGATCGCGGCTGGACATTTGAGGAGATTCCGGTCCGTCATCCATCTCGCCCAGCCGGTCGGCAATCTTGGCAATTTTGCCTTGGATGCGTTCAACCAATGCGTCCTGGTTGCTGATCCCAGACGCATTTTTGATTAATGTCTGAGCGTTTTGATAGCGAGTCTTGGCTTCACCGTATAATCCCTGGGCACGGTAAAGTTCAGCTTCCCGCAGCAAATTGCGAATCTGGATTTTGATCCCCATTCAGACCCCTTGGTCAATTCAGCTAACCTGTTTTAAATCAAGCGGTTGTTACCAGTTCCCTCCCGGCAAAGCCACCTTGTTGCTTTATCCTAGATAGTTGTTGACTGTCAATATCTATAATTTTACAAACCTATTGACATTCTTTGAGATTGTGTTAACAGATACCCCCTTCGTTCATTGCCTATGAGACACACCAACACCGATCAGCGACCCTTGAATCGTCACGGGTCAAGAGAGAATTTATCTGCACCGGCATCGTTCGGCAGGGTCACCCTTCCCTCTTTATTTCGGCCATCGATACAGAACCTTTAATCCTTTCGGGGGTTAATCATGTTTTTATTTATCACCACCTAATCAAGGAGTTTCAGCATGAACAGGAAAGTCACGGTAATTGGTTCAGGCAACGTGGGCGCCACCGCGGCCCAGCGGCTGGCGGAAAAAGAACTAGCAGATGTGGTTTTGATTGACATCATCGAGGGGGTTCCCCAGGGCAAAAGCCTCGACCTCAATGAAGCGGCGCCCATCGAAAAACATGACGCCAAATTGATTGGGTCCAACGGCTACAAAGCCTCGGAAGGCTCCGAGATCGTCATTATCACCGCCGGCATACCGCGCAAACCGGGCATGAGCCGGGACGACCTGATCAGCACCAATGCGGGAATCATGAAAAGCGTCACCGAACAGGTGGCCAAATACTCACCGGAAGCGGTGATCATCGTGGTCAGTAATCCCCTGGATGCCATGTGCCATGTCGCCTTCGAGGCCAGCGGCTTTCCCAAGAACCGGGTCATCGGGATGGCCGGGGTGCTTGATTCGGCGCGTTTTCGGACCTTTATCGCCATGGAACTCAACGTATCCGTGGAGAACACCCACGCCTTTGTGTTGGGCGGCCATGGCGATACCATGGTGCCCTTGCCGCGCTACTCCACTGTGGCCGGCATTCCCATCACGGAACTGCTGCCCAAGGACCGCATTGACGCCATGGTGGAGCGCACCGCCAACGGCGGCGCGGAGATCGTCAGTCTGCTGAAAACCGGCAGCGCCTATTACGCCCCGGCTTCGGCGGCGGTGGAGATGGCCGAATCGATTCTCAAGGATAAAAAGAAAATTCTGCCCTGCGCCGTCTACCTTGAAGGGGAATACGGCTACAACGACCTTTTCATGGGTGTTCCGGTTAAGCTGGGGCAAGGCGGAGTCGAAGAGATTATTGAGATCAAATTGACGGCCGAAGAGAAAACCGCCCTCGATAAATCCGCGGCGGCCGTGGAAGAGCTCAAAGAGGTTTTAGAAAAATTGAAATAGCCCGGGGGTAACTCCCCACCGGTGGTTTCAAGGCAAGTTCGCGGCGCCGCCCTCTGCGCTGGGAGCTTGCCTTTTTCGTTTCATTGGGCGGATTTAGCCAACCCAAGGCTTGCCTAATGAATCCCTTTGAAAAATTCCCTGAGTGCCCGGGCCGCATCGCGGTTCATTCCCGGAACGGCAGCCAGTTGCGCCGGATCCGCCTCCCGAATGGCGTCAACCCCCCCAAAATGAGTCAAAAGCGCTTTCTTGCGCCGCGGCCCAATTCCCGGAACATCGTCCAGGATGGAGCGCTGCATGGATTTCCGGCGTTGACGCCGCTGAAAGGTGACCGCCAGGCGGTGGGCTTCGTCGCGGATGCGCTGCATGAAGAGCAGCAGATCTCGTTCCCGGCCCAGATAGATCGGATTGGCCCGGCCGGGCAAGTAAAATTTCTCTTCACTCTCGCCCCGTTCCAGGTCGGGCTTTGCTATTCCGGCCACGTCAAAGCGGCCCCTCAATCCCAGTGTTTTCAACACCGCCAGGGCCACATTAAGCTGGCCCTTGCCCCCATCCACAAGGAGCAGGTCCGGAAGGCCGCTGGCATGGTCAGCGCTCTGATCCTTTGCAAAGCGCCGCCCGAGGACCTCCTGCATATAGGCATAATCATCGGGTTCGGGTAGCGCCCGCAGCCGATAGCGCCGATGGGCGGCCTTGTCCGGGCGGCCCCGCTGAAACACCGCCCGGGCGGCCACCGGGTCGGATCCTCCCAGAGTGGAGTTGTCATAACATTCAATGCACAGGGGCAGCCGGGTCAGCTTCAGGCGTTTTTGAAGGCGCAGCAACAGATCGTCGGCCGCCTCCCGGCGTTCGCAGCGCTCAGCCAGCTCTTTGGTGGCGTTTTGCTTGACCATGGTCATAAAGCGCGCTTTTTCACCCCGTTGGGGGCGTTTGATCCACACCTTGCCGCCCCGGATCTGGCTCAACCCTTCGGCCAGCAGTTCCCGATCCTCAATCTCCACGGGAATCAAGATCTCCTTGGGGATAAACGGTGAGGTTTCATAATGCTGCCGAATAAAGTTGCGGACCAATTCCGCTTCATGGGCCACCGGCGGCGAAATTTCAAAATGACGGCTGCCCATGAGGTAGCCGCCGCGCACAAAGAAGACGCTGATCACCGCCAGCGCCTCGCCTTGAGCCACGGCCACCCCATCCCGGTCTTGAAAATCGGTGGTCACCGCCACCTGCTTTTCCAGGGTGCGTTCCAGGGCGAACAGCTTGTCCCTCAAGGCCGCGGCACGCTCAAAATCCTGATCCGCCGCAGCCTGGGTCATCTCTTTGCGCACTTGGCGGGCCAGCTCCGGTGTGCGCCCTTTGAGAAACAGCACCACCTCCTTGATCACCTTTTGATAGGCCTCGGCACTCACTTTTTCAAAACAGGGCGCCAGGCAGGCGTCCATTTGGAAGTGCAGGCAGGGGCGCTGGCGAGTATTGAAATCGCGGTTTTTGCATTTGCGGACTTTGAAGGTTTTGTTGATAAAGCGCAGGGTCTCGCGCACCGCTTTGGCCGAGGCAAAAGGCCCGAAGTAGATGTAATCCTTACGATCCGTTTTGCGCACTATCTCCAGATGGGGAAAGCGCTGGCGGGTGTCCAGCCCCAGGCTGGGATAACGCTTGCCGTCCTTGAGCATCACGTTGTAGCGGGGCCGGTGACGTTTGATCAGGTTGGACTCCAGAATCAACGCCTCTTTTTCCGTGGCCGTGACGACGGTCGAAAGGTCGTGAACCCGGGCCACCAGAGCCGCGGTTTTGGGATCCTGGGCGCCGGAGCGGTTAAAATAGGCGCTGACCCGGCTTTTCAGATTGCGCGCCTTACCCACATAGAGCACCCTCCCGCCCCGGCCCTTCATCAGGTAAACTCCAGGATCGCTGGTGAGCATGGCAAGCGCCCGGCGGACTTGCTCCTTGGGCTCTGTTTTTCGGGGTTGGGTCATGGCTTATCAATCACGTTGCGGTCCGGACACTCGGTCACCCCATCTTTTGTCCCGGGTTAGAGCTCAAAAACCCCCTGTCGGCGTAAATCACGGATGCGATCCCGCAGCTGGGCCGCCCGTTCAAAGGCCAGTTTGTCCGCAGCGGCATGCATCTCTTTTTCCAGGCGGGCGATGTCGCGGTCCAGTTCCTCCATGGAGCCATAGGCCACCGCAGGTTCGGCGGCGGCTTCGGCGGCATGGTCCGCGCCCGCGCCGCTCAGGGCCTCGAACAGGGAGACGATTTCTTTTTGGATGGTGGTGGGGGTGATCCCGTGGCGCTGGTTGTAGGCCTCTTGAATGCGGCGCCGGCGGCGGGTTTCGCTCATGGCTTGTTCCATGGCGCGGGTGACCCGGTCGCCATACATGATCACGCGGCCCTCCACATTGCGCGCCGCCCGGCCGCAGGTTTGGATCAGAGAGCGGGCCGAGCGTAAAAAGCCCTCTTTGTCCGCGTCCAGAATCGCCACCAGGGAAACCTCGGGAATGTCCAGCCCTTCCCGGAGCAGGTTGATCCCGATGAGGACATCGAAATTGCCCTGGCGCAGGTCGCGAATGATATCCATGCGCTCGATGGTGTTGATATCGGCATGCAGGTAACGCACCCGCAGACCCAGGTCGGTATAGTATTCCGTGAGATCCTCGGCCATGCGCTTGGTCAGGGTGGTGACCAGCACCCGCTGGTTGCGGTCGCGGCGCTTGATGATCTCACTGTAGAGATCATCCACCTGGGTGCTGGCCGGCCGCACCTCCAAGGCCGGATCGATGAGCCCCGTGGGCCGCACAATCAGTTCCACCACATGATTTTCGCTCTTTTCCAGCTCATAGTCGGCCGGGGTGGCTGATACAAAGACCACCTGCCCCAGACGGGTTTCGGTCTCTTCAAATTTCAACGGACGGTTATCCAGGGCCGAAGGCAGGCGGAACCCGTACTCCACGAGGGTCTGCTTACGGGAGCGGTCGCCTTTGTACATGGCCCGGATTTGGGGTACCGCAATGTGGCTTTCGTCAATGCAGGTGATAAAATCCTCCGGGAAGTAATCCAGCAGGGTGGGGGGCGGTTCGCCGGCGGCCCGGCCCGTCAGGTGGCGGGAGTAGTTTTCGATGCCGTTGCAGAAACCCAGTTCTTGAATCATCTCCAAATCAAAATGGGTGCGCTCCTCAATGCGCTGGGCTTCGATGAGTCGATCCTCCTTCCGGAAATGGGCGATACGCGATTTAAGCTCCGCCAGAATGGTCTGAGTGGCGCGCTTGATGGTGGTGCGGCGGGTCACATAGTGGCTGGCCGGAAAAATCGCGGTGCGGCGGATCCGCCGGATGATGCTGCCCTTGAGGGGGTCGATCAAGGCCATTTCATCGATTTCATCTCCAAAATAATCCACCCGGATCGCCTTTTCGTCTTCGTAGGCCGGAAATATCTCCACTCGGTCCCCCCGCACCCGGAACACCCCCCGGTGGAAATCCACGTCATTGCGCTCGTAGTGCATGGCCACCAGGTCCCGCAGCAGCTTGTCGCGGCCGATGCGCTGGCCGGCCTCCAACTCCACGCGCATGGCCAGATAATCCTCAGGAGCGCCCAGCCCGAAAATACAGGAGACACTGGCCACCACCAGCACATCCCGCCGGGTCAGCACCGACATGGTGGCCGAATGGCGCAACTTGTCGATCATCTCGTTGATCGAGGAGTCTTTCTGGATATAGGTATCGCTGGCCGGGATATAGGCTTCCGGCTGGTAGTAGTCGTAATAGGAGACAAAATACTCCACGGCATTGCTGGGAAATAGCTGTTTGAACTCGCTGTAGAGCTGGGCGGCCAGGGTTTTGTTGGGCGCGATGACCAAGGTCGGCCGGTTGAGGCGCGCCACCACCTGGGCCATGGTAAAGGTTTTTCCCGACCCCGTGACCCCCAGAAGCACGTTGTGGCCATGACCCGCCGTCAACTGGGCGCACAACTGCTCAATGGCCTGGGGCTGGTCCCCTCGGGGGCTGAAATCGCTGATGAGTTTAAACTGGGACATGGCGTTCTTATCGACAGACGTGGGGAGGAAAAGCCCCAACTGGAATAAGGTAAGGTCCGTGGGGTAAGCGGGCAATCTTCAACTCATTGCAAAACCGGCCCGGCTGGGAAAGCCGGCGGGGCGTAAAGCGGTTTAGCCGCCGGTTTGGAGCAGGGCCGCGCACTGGGCGGCCATGCCCTCTTTCCGGCCAACGAATCCCAAACCCTCCGTGGTGGTGGCTTTGATGTTGATCCGCTGGGGATCCAGCCCCAAAATCCGGGCGATATTGTGTTGCATGGCGGAGGCGTGGGGCACGATACGGGGGGCCTGGGCCATGAGGGTCGCATCCAGGTTGACCGGCCTGAACCCTTTTTGCGTTATCAGTTCATAAACCCGCCTCAGAAGGTCCAGACTGGAAATCCCCCGGTATCGCTCATCACTGTCGGGAAAATGGCGGCCGATATCCCCCAGCCCGGCAGCGCCCAGCAGGGCGTCCATAATCGCATGGGTCAGCACATCGGCGTCCGAATGCCCCAGCAGGCCATGGGTGTGGGGTATGGTTACCCCGCCCAAAACCAGGGGGCGCCCCGCAACCAGGCGATGAACATCATATCCCAGGCCGACACGCAAATTGATTTCCATGACCTTTCCCGCTGTTGGGCCAGCCCCGTTTACCCTTTGAGCACCAATCCCGCCGGCAGGGATTCGCCGAAAATGGCGGCGCCGGACTGGGTGTCCCGTTGGTGCACCGATTCGATGGGATCTTTGAAAGTGTGGAGCTCGGGGTCTTGATCGAGCCAATCCAGCACCACCCGGTGCTGATCGGGGGTCAGGTCCCGGGCCCGATCACCGGTTTGAGCGGCCAACTGGGCCAGGGCCGCGGCCACCGGCTTCATGTTGCGCCATTTTCCAGCCAGCAGGCGTTCGATCCAGGCCACGACCACCTGGGGAGGCAGCACCCGGTCCGCGGGGCCGTAAAGCAGATCCCGGGCGCCCAGACGCCCCAATGCCCAGAAATGCTGGGGCCGGCTTTTTTTGGGCTTCAATTCGTTTAACAGCTGCCGACCCAGCACGGTTTTGTCCTGAACCGACAGCCGTTCCATGTTGGCGGCTGCCATCCACAACTCCAGCCGCTCCTGGGGGGAAAGGCCGGCGCGCTTGGAAATGGTTTTTTCATGGATCAGAATTGGACGCACCTCCTGGAAGAAGTGGCGTTGCTGGCCCGCTTTGAGCCCTCCGGCGATTCGCCGCCAGAGGATCCACCATTCGCTGCGCACCTGGGGTTGCTTGTCGTGGATAGGGCCTTTGAGCAACACTTTCCACAGCGTTTTGATGCGTTGAGGATCGAACCCGTCGCCGAACCCGGGGCGCAGGCAAAAGCCCAGCAGATTGAGCCAGCGCGCCTCATGGGCCGGGCTGGTACCCTGAACCTGGGCTTGCCCAAGCAAATCATCGGCCAGGTCGCGGATCAAACCCAGGGGCCACTGCTCCCGGCCGCGCCCGATAATTTCACTCAAGGTTTTAGATATATTATCCAAATCATCGAAATTTTTACTGATAGCCAAACTAACTTCCAAGGCTTTGCGGGCGTCTTCCACCAGATCCTGGTCCAGCGCGGTCTGGGCAGGCAAGTCGGCTTCCTCAGGCGTATCCCGCAATTGAAACTGCAGTTGCCAGCGGTGATTGGAGATCCGGGAATGACACCATAGCGCCAGGGTCCCCATTTCCGTGTAGGTTGCTTCCAGGCTCACCGGGATATCGGTCTGCAACCCTTTTTTGCCGTAGTCCACCACCGTGGAAAGGGGCGCCAGGGGGGTCAAGGTATCGTCCAGATCCACCAGATCGCCGGTTCGGTCCCCGGAGCGATAGGAGGAACTGAATATATCGAAACGTACCGGTTGGTTGGCCCGCACCGTAAACTCTTGTTGGGGCAGCTGGATGGCCGATCCCTCGTCCAGGCCCCGTTCCACCACGCACATAGCCCTGGCGCGGGCGGTCTCCTTTTCCTGGCCGATCCCCAGAAAGTAAGCCCGGGGACTGCCGCTGCCTACCCGCACGCCCTGCCCCGATTTCACCAGTCCGTAATAGGCGGCCCCCATGGCCACAGCCAATTCCGGATCAGGGTTGGGCAATATCCTTGGTCCCTTCTGGGGGGCTAACCGGAACCAATGTCCCACCGCAGCCTGAATACGGGTTTGAATGCGCTCGGGTTTGAGAGAGCCCCCGTTGAACAAGATCCAGTCCGGGGGTCGAAAATGTCCCTCACAGCAGGTTTCGATATCGACACGGTGCTTTTCCAAGAACCAGCCGATCTGACGCGTAATGGCCGGCTCTGGTTCATAGGGCAGGCCAAATTCGGTGATGCCGGCACGCTCGCGGCCGGCCCGGGGCGCCTGGGCCTCAACCTGGGGGAAAAAGCCCTCCAGAACCACCTCTTCCAGTTCCCGGCGCGCCAGGGGGATGGCGAGGGTTCCGCCAATCAGCTTGCGCCCCCGACCCATGACCGTGATGGCCACCTGCTCAACCTGATCCTCCAGAATCCGCTCTTTGGCCTGGCGACATTGGTGGCATAGGGTTTTCCAGCGGTCCCCATCCAGATTTAACTTCCCGCGCCCTTCGCGATGCTCCAAAAATCGGGCCAGGGCTAGGTCGATATTATCGCCGCCCAAAATCAGATGATCGCCCACGGCGATACGTTCAAAGCGCGGCGAGCCTTGGGTGGCTTGCAGGGTGATCAAGGTCAGGTCCGTGGTACCACCCCCCACATCGCAAATCAGGATCAACTCTCCGGGGCGCACCTGATTCGCCCAGGAATCGGCATGAGTTTTGAGCCAGCTGTAAAAGGCCGCCAGGGGCTCTTCCAGCAAGGTGACCTGGCCCAGCCCAGCCTGGCGGGCGGCCCTGAGGGTCAAATCCCGGGCCACCTGGTCAAAGGAGGCCGGTACGGTGATGATGATGCGCTGGTATTCCAGATAGCAGTCGGCATCCCCCTTATGGCGGCGATTCCAGGCCAGTTTGATATGCTCCAAATAGAGGGCCGTGGCCTCCACCGGGGAAACCTTGCTGATATCGGCGCTCTCCGCCCCGGCCGCGCCCCAGGGCAGGATTGACGCCTCGCGATCCACCTGACCGTGGCAGAGCCAGCTTTTGGCCGAGGCCACCAGCCGGCTGGGCACTTTGGCGCCGTGATCCCGGGCAAAGGCGCCCACAAAGCGCTTGTCATCGGGTTTACGGCGCAGGGAAACGGCATCGTCGGCCAGATCGTAGCTGCCGGGCAGGTAGAGAAATGAGGGCAGTACCGGCAGGGCGCTGATTTCGCCATGGCCGGTGAGTTGGGGAATCTGAAAGGTGCGGATGGGCCCCGGCATGGCGCCAGGACTGTCGGCGCCTTGGGACTGCAGATCCACGTAAGATACGGCGCAGTTGGTGGTACCCAGGTCAATACCGATGATAAAGCGATGGTCCAAGAGGTCCGGGACTGGATTCATGGGGGCGCCTACGCTTTCTGTTCCCGGACGTTGAATTCCAGGCGCCAGCGCCGCTGATCGTCCCGGGCGAGGCACCAGATCTCCAAGGTGCCCACTTCGGTGATCCGCACCTCCAGGGTGACCGGAACGGCCTGGCCGCCTTCACCCTCCAGCACGGTTTCCAACTGGGTGGCGGGGGTGAGTTCGTCACGGTAGTCCTCGACAACCTGACCCACGGCATCCTCACTGCGCTGGGCGCTTTCGTAAAAGTCAAACTGGACGGTCTCTCCCACCAGCAAATTGAAAATGCGCCCTTCCACCGCAGCCCGACTGCCCTCTTCCATGCCATAGGGCGCCACGCAAAGCGCCTTGGTGGGCATGGGGATGCCGGGCACGGCGGGCATGGCCGCGGCCACGCCGATGTAGTAGCTTTTGGCCAATCCGCTGCGGATGCGGATTCCCTTTCCCCGGCGGGCCAAGCCGTAATAGGCCGCCCCCTTGGCCACGGCCAGATCTCGATCCTTGGAGACAATCTCCCGCAAGGGTCGCTGGCTCCAGCCGCCCACCACATCAAGCACCCGCCGGCGGAAAATATCCGCCTTCATCACGCCGCCGTTGAAAAGCAGGGCCGAAGGGCCGCCGCCAGCCTCGCCTAAATCCGATTGACGGGTAAGAAATTGCGCCAGATGGCGGGTGACCGCGGGGTCGGATTCGTAGGCCAGTCCAAACTCCTGGATGCCGGTTTGCGGGAGGCGCTGGGGCACGGCATCCCGCTCGCAATGGGGAAAAAATCCGTCCAAAATCAACTGGTCGGCCGTGGCCCGCTGAAGGTGGGTGGTGAGGGTGCCGCCGATGAGCTTGCTGCCCCGGCCCAGGATGGTGAGGGGCAGTTCCGAGGCGCTGTCGCCGGCGTAAAACTGCTCCTTGGCTCCCCGGCAGGCATGGGAAAGCTGGCGCATCTGCCAGGCATCCAGGCGGGTGGATTTCCGAGCCAACTGGGCGGCCACGGCATAGGCCAGGGTGAGATCCATATTGTCTCCCCCCACCAACAGGTGGCTGCCCACGGCGATCCGCTCCAACTGCAGGCTGCCCCCTTGGCTGCCCACGGCAATCAGGCTGAAGTCACTGGTGCCGCCGCCCACGTCGCACACCAGCACCAGATCGCCTTCGCGGAGGGTTTCGCGCCAGGTTCCGTCGCTGCCGGCGATCCAGGCATAGAGGGCCGCCTGGGGTTCTTCCAGCAGGGTGAGTTGGGGCAGTCCGGCCTGCTGGGCAGCCTGGACCGTCAACTCCCGGGCCGCGGGATCGAAAGAGGCCGGAACTGTTAAAAGGATCTCCTGGTTTTCCAGGAAAAGATGGGGCTGGGGGCCCTCAGGCGTGTGGGCCTGGGTGTGGTTCCAGGCCTCCCGCAGATGGCTCAGGATCGCCGCGCAGGCCGCAACGGGACTCATGGGGCGCACTTCTTGGGGGGCGTCCCAGGGCAAGATGGCCTCGTGGCGGTCCACCCGCGGGTTGCAGAGCCATGATTTGGCCGATTGGATCAGGCGCTGCTGGACTTCCGCACCCCGCTCACGGGCGAAGAGCCCCACATGTTGGCCGGCGCCTTTCGCCCAGGGCAAATCCAAATCGCCGCCCTGGGTTTGGTGATCATCGGACAGATAGATAAAAGAGGGCAGTTGCTCCCGGCGCTCCACCACGCCCATATCCACCAATTGGGGCACCGCGAACACCCGGATTTCGGGATTTTCGGTTTCGGTCTGGACCAGGGGCGCATAGGCCACCACGCTGTTGGTGGTGCCAAAATCAATACCGACAATATAAACTGGATCGCTCAAAAGGTCCTCGATGTGTGTTGACTGGAATTATTTGGGTCTAAACCTGGGTAGCGAAGCCGCGTTGCCCCGGATCCGGTCTTCTCGGGTAAAAGGCTCGGAGGGTCAAGTCAGTTCGACTTCGGCGGGCGCAATCAATCGGGTCGATTGGGTGCCGGAGAGAGTGGGCAGCTCCAGTTTGGCGGCGCGCCAGCCGGCATGCCGCAGGGTTCCTTTGAATGGCGGCGCCCCGCTGACGTTTCCGGTCAGCTTGATGGCTGCGGGATCAAAGCCCGCCGCCACGGTCACGGCTTCGCCCTCTTCGAATTCCATCACCGGCTTGGGGGCCAGGGCTTTGCGGATGATCCGGCTACAGCTTTCATGAATGGGCCGCACGGCCGCACCGATCTGGCTGTCCTCGTAAGGGCTCAGGTCCTCGAACAAAAAGTCTACCAAACGGCCCTCCCGCTGCAGCACACTTACCAAATGCAGGTAGAGTCGCTGGTCCAGTGCAGGATTGCGCTGGACCGGGGCCGGTGTTTCAAGCGTTGCTTTTTTAGCCTCTTCAGTTACCGTTTTTTGGGAATGCAACGGCGCATCCGTCGTCAGCCCGCGGGCCGAGCTTTTGACAACTCCCCAAAACAGCAAGGCCAGCAGCAGCAGCGCACCGCCCAAGATGGGCAGATAAAGGGTCCCTTGCCGGGATTGAACGGCCGAAATATTCGATCTAACTTTCTCCAGGGCGTCACTGGCTGTCTCCGGCGGCGCGGCGGCAATCTGACCTATAGTTTGTTCCAGTTGGATGAACATCCATACCTGGTTTCCCACGGCCAATCCCCCGGCCAGCAGGGCAAACAGGATCATCAAGGCCAAAGCCCTTCTGGAGAATTGATTCAACGCCATACCCAACTCCTTCCCATAGGCAACCTGTTAAGGTCTTTACATTGCATTCCTGTGATTTCGGTACTCCAGTCCAGTGGATGGGCCCATAGACCGACAAGACCAAACGGCCGAAATTGCGACCAACCGTTTTCCTCCGGTTAGGGGCGATAGTCACCCTTTTTCCTTGAGATACAAAAGATGCTATGGTAGTCATCGCCTCAAATTTTTGCAACCGGCCCCAAAGCGTCTGAAATGAAATATCCACCCCTCAAAAATCGACCTTCCAAGTTTCGCTACGATTTCGAACTGGGCTATTTGGTTAAGAGCCCCTGCAAGGAGTGCCCCACGCGGCCGCATTTTCCCAAATGCATCAACGCCTGCAAGATTCTGGACATGCTTCACGAAAAAATGGCCAACACCATCTCCTGCAGCCGCAAAAATTAACCCTTACCCCGGCAGGCGATAGACCACCGCACCCCAGGTCAGCCCCGCACCCAATCCCAGAAAACAGACCGTGCTTCCCGGACCGATGAGATTCATCTCCAGGGCCTCGTCATAGGCCAGGGGGATGGTGGCGGCAGTGGTGTTTCCGTAACGCTGGATATTGTGGAACACCTTTTCCGCGGGCAGCCCCATGGACTTTTGGAATGCTTGATTGATCCGCAGATTGGCCTGATGGGGGATGTAGAGATCCACATCATCCTTAGCTAACCCCGCTTGTTTCAACGCCTTTAGAGCCACCTGGGGCAGGCGGCGTACGGCCTCTTTGAATATGGTGCGGCCGTCCATGACCGGGTAGTGGCGCCCCTCATCCAGCATGGCTTTATCCAGACGGGGGCTCAAGCGCGAGGTCGGAGCTTCCAGCATCAAACTCTCAGCCAAACTGCCATCGGCGCAAACCACCGAGGCCAGAACCCCCACGGGCTGGTCGCTTTCCAGGGGTTCCAGGGTGACCGCCGCTGCGCCGTCGCCGAAAATAACAGTGACATCCCGGCCGCGATCGGAAATATCCAGCCCGGTGCTGTGGACTTCGGCCCCCACAAAAAGAATCCGTTGGGCTTTTCCGCTGCGGATATAGGCATCGGCCACCTCCAAGCCATAGAGAAAGCCGGTGCATTGCTGACGAATATCCAGGGCCGGGGTATCGGTGACCCCTAGTTTGTACTGCAACAAACAGCCCGACCCGGGAAAATTGATATCCGGGCTGAGGGTGGCAAAAATGATCAGGTCGATATCTTCCGGCCGCCAGCCGGCGCGTTCCATAGCAATCCTGGCTGCCGCCAGTCCCAAATCCGAGGCCCCTACTCCGCCCTCTTCCGGCACCCAATGGCGCTGTTCAATGCCGGTCCGTTGCCGGATCCACTCGTCGGAGGTGTCCATCCGTTGACACAACTCGTGGTTAGTCACCACTCGCGGGGGTAGGTAGCGTCCGCTGCCGCTAATCACCGTTTGTCTCATGACCCCTCCTTTCCTGAATTGAATTCAGCCTGCCACCATTATCGACCAGCTCTCTATTAGCGGGAAACCCCTTTGAACCTCAAGTTTTTTTCCGTCAGCAAATCATCGCTTGATTTCATGGGACCCAGGAAACATGGGTAAGCGTCCGGCAAGCCCCAAAGCGACGAATCCCATGCCCCGAAGATAGGGTCGGTCTCCTAGTGGTTTCACCCCCATGCAGCGCCTATCCGTTTTGTGGTGTTGCCTGCCTGGTATCGGCTTTACTTTAGGTGTAAGGTGACTATTATAGCTGTAAATTTTTTACCAGAAAGGAACTTTTCCCATGCTCTACTCCAAGACGGTCATGGACCATTTCCGCAATCCGCGCAATGTGGGCGTTATCGAGGATGCCAACGGCGTCGGAGAAGTGGGCAACCCCCTGTGCGGCGACATGATGACGATCTATCTGAAGATTGAGAACGACACCATCGCCGACATTAAGTTTCAGACTTTCGGTTGTGGGTCGGCCATCGCCGTATCCAGCATGCTGACTGAAATCGCCAAAGGCAAAAATCTGGATGACGCCAAGCTGATCACCAACAAGGATGTGGCCGAGGCCCTGGAAGGGCTGCCCAAGAACAAACTGCACTGCTCCAACCTGGGTGCGGACGCCCTGCAGTTGGCCATCAAGGACTTTGAAGATCGAAAAGCCGGCATCAAGCGGGAAACGGTTTCCGAACAAACCGAAAAACACCACCACGATCACGACGGCGAGTGCTACTGCCCCTATTGCGACGTAGAGATCCGGGAAGATTCGCCCTTCTGTGAGGCCTGCCAATCCGATTTGACTGAAGAACACTAGAATCCAACCATCCTACGGGAGATTTGCTATGCCCATTGTCAATCTGGATCACATTTCCACCAACCAGCTCCTCCCGGAAGTCAAAGAGGTCATGATCAAGGCCATCGGCGACGACTTGGCCAATCCCTCCAGCATGCACCAGCGCGGCGAACAGGCTGCCGTTGCCTTGGGCACGGCCCGGGAATCCGTTACAGCTCTGATCAACGCCAAGGTCCCCCGGGAAGTGGTCTTTACCTCGGGGGGCACCGAAGCGGTCAATCACGCCATCAAAGGGACGGCCTGGGCCAACCAGGATAAAGGCAAGCATATTGTCACCACCAACATCGAGCACAATGCGGTGATCCGCAGCCTCAAGCGCCTAAAATCCCTAGGTTTCAGGGTGACCTCGGTCTCCGTGGACGCGGGCGGCCGGGTCGACCCGGCGGAAATCGAAAAGGCGATCAGCGATGAGACCATTCTGGTATCCGTGATGCACAGCAACAACGAAACCGGCACCCTTCAGCCCATCAAGGAGATCGGCCGCATCACCAAAGCCAAAAAGGTGATTTTCCACTGCGATGCCGTGGATTCCGTGGGAGTGGTGCCCGTGGACGTGCAAAAACTGGGGGTGGACTTGCTGAGTTTTGCCTCTAACCCCTATTACGGTCCCACCGGGGTGGGGGGATTGTACATCCGGCGCGGCGTGAAGATCTTTCCCCTGCTGGAAGGCGGCACCCAAGAGCACAACAAGCGGGCCGGAACCGAAAACCTGGTAGGGATCATCGGCATGGGTAAGGCCGCCGAGTTGGCCCGGCTGCACCTGGACGAACGCATGGCCCATCTCTCCAGCCTGAAAGCCAAGCTGCTCGATGAGCTCCCCAATTACATCGACGAGTACATCATCAATACCCATCCCCGGCACGCCCTGCCCCATGTGGCCTCCATCTCCATTCAATACATCGAGGGCGAGAGCGTGCTGCTGATGCTGGATGACGACCAGATCGCCGTCTCCACGCGATCCGCCTGCGCCACAGGCTCCCTGCGTGCCTCCCATGTGCTGCTCTCTCTGGGGCTGAGCCATGCCGATGCCCAGGGCACCCTGGTGATCGCTTTGGGGATTGAAAACCGTCCCGAAGACATCGATCATTTCCTCAAGTCCCTACAAAAAACCGTCACAACCTTGCGCAACATTTCGCCCCTCTATCAAAAAATAAAAGCCCAAAATTAACCCGCTCCCATCGATGATTGAGCGTTTGAGCGATAGCTCGACAAAAGTCAAACAAACTGCTGCGGCCGTGGCCGGGTCCAGCGAGGCCTTGGCCAAGGACGCCACCAGCAATGCCGCCTCCCTGGCGGCCATGACCAGCCAGACCGCATCCTATGCCAGGGAAGCCGAAGGATTTATGCAAGAGGCAAGCCAGGTGCTCAGCGAAGCCAATGATGCCATGGGCCAGGTGACCCACGCCATGGCGCAGATCACCCATTCCGGCCACGAGACTTCCAAAATCATCAAAACCATTGATGAAATTGCATTCCAAACCAACCTGCTGGCCCTCAATGCCGCTGTTGAGGCCGCCCGGGCCGGTGAAGCCGGCGCCGGTTTTGCCGTGGTGGCCGACGAGGTGCGCAACCTGGCTCTGCGGGCGGCAACTGCGGCGCAAAACACCTCCCGCTTGATTGCAGGGACATTGAATAAGGTCCATGAGGGATCGCAGTTGGTGACAACTACCAGCGAAGCCTTTGGCAGGGTGGTGGACAGGTCAGGGAAAGTGGGGGATCTGATCAGCGAAATCGCCTCGGCCTCCCAGGAACAGGCCCAGGGAATCGATCAAGTTAACCAGGCCTTTACTGAAATGGACCACGTCACCCAGCAGACCGCGGCCAACGGCCAAGACACTGCGTCCATCTCAGAAGAGATGAATTCAGAGGCAACGGAGATGGGCCGCATTGTGGCCGCATTGAGTGCCCTGGTGGGAGCCGGCACTCGGGGGGCCGGTGCCGCCAAAGGCCACCAAACCTCCAACCGATCAGCCAATCCAGTGCCGGCGGCTCCGATAGCCGCGGATAACCCTGCGCTTGGCTCCGCGGCCGCATCGTCACAAATCCCGGTCGAGAAGACCACCGAGATATCGCCGGATACCCTCATCCCCTTGGATGAAGAAGAGCTGAAGAAGTTTTAACTCCCTAGTGCCCGTTAAATCACGGTCTATGATTCCGGGACCTCTTCAGCGCCGGAATCCCCGTTACCAGCTTCCGGGAGAGGGAGACCCACCACTTCCAATTCCTGGACAGTGCGAAATCCCCTGGGCAGTTTGGGTCCCCGGCGGCCGCGCTTGCCGATATAATGTTCCAGTTGGCCGCTCTTCAAGTTCAGCTTGCGTTTGCCGGCTGAAATCACCAGGTCGGCCTCCGGTGGCAAGACCGCCAGCATTTTAACCAGCTCCACCCGCTCGGTGGCCCGCTTCGGTGGGATCTGGATCAGCTTGTTGCCTTTGCCTTTTTCAAGTTGGGGCAACTCGCTCAACGGAAAGACCAGCAGGCGCCCTTCATTGGTGACCACCGCCAGCAAATCCCGGACCGGATCACCCACCCAGGCCGGGATCAGAGGCTGGGCGTTTTTGGGCAGGGTGAGTATTTTTTTGCCGGCTTTGTTCTTGGATTCCAGGCTGTTTAGGGGGGTCATGAATCCGTATCCGGCATCACTGGCCAGCAGCACGGTTTGGCTGGCTTCAGCCATGAGCACTGCCACCAGGCGGGCGCCGGAGGGCAGATTCAGCCGGCCGCTGAGAGGTTCGCCGTGGCCCCGGGCCGAGGGCAGTTCATGGGCCGGCACGGCGTAGCTGCGGCCGGTGGAATCCAAAAAGAGCGCGTTCTGGGTGCTGCGGCCCTTGGCATCCATGAGGAATCGGTCGCCGGCCTTGTAGCTCAAGCTGGCGGCATCCACCTCGTGGCCCTTGGCGCTCCGCACCCAACCCTTGGCGGAAAGCACCACGGTCACCGGTTCGCTGGCCACGAGTTCTACGGCCTTAAAGGCTTGGGCGTCAGCTTCTGGCTCCACCAAGGGTGAACGTCGTGGGTCTCCATAAGTTTTGGCGTCGGCCTTTAGCTCCTGGGCCACCAGATTCTTTAACTTGATTTCCGAACCTAAAATTCCCTCCAGATAGCTCTTCTCCTCTTGCAGCTCCACCTGCTCCTTACGCAGCCTCTCCTCTTCCAGGCGCGCCAACTGCTTCAGGCGCATCTCCAAAATGGCGGTGGCCTGACGCTCGCTGAGCTTGAAGCGTTTCTGGAGGGCTGCTTTGGGATCATCGGCGCTGCGGATGATTTTGATCACTTCGTCCAAAAAGTTGAAGACAATCAGCAAGCCTTCCAACAGGTGCAGGCGCTCATCCACCGCGGCCAGCCGGTGGGCCAGCCGTTTGCGTACGGTTTCCGTTCGGAACTGCAGCCACTCCTCCAGAATCGCCTTGAGTCCCCGGCACTGGGGCCGTCCGTTGAGGCCGATCATGTTGAGGTTGATCCGCTGGGGCCGCTCTAAATCTGTGGTGGCGAAGAGATGGGCCATGAGCCCTTGGACATCCACCCGCTTGGTGCGCGGCACGATCACCAGGCGGGTGGGCTCCTCGTGATCCGATTCATCCCGCAGATCAGCCACCATGGGCAATTTTTTAGCGGCCATTTGTCCTGCAATCTGCTCCAACACCTTTGCCCCGGACACCTGGTAGGGCAACGCCGTGATGACAATGTCGCCGTTCTCCCGGGTGTACACCGCCCGCTGGCGTACACTGCCGCGTCCCTTGCGGTAGATATCCAGAAGCTCCCGGCGGGGGGTGATGATCTCGGCCCGGGTGGGAAAATCGGGGCCCTGCATCAGAGCGCACAGCTCCTCCAGGGTGGTTCGGGGCTTTTTCAGGAGCTGGACGCAAGCTTGGGTGATCTCCCGCAGATTGTGGGGCGGGATATTGGTGGCCATGCCCACGGCAATGCCCGCGGCGCCGTTGAGCAGCACATTGGGCAGGCGTGCCGGCAGCAGGGCCGGCTCTTTGAGGGTGCCGTCGAAGTTGGGAACCCAGGAGACGGTCCCCTGCCCCAACTCGCTGAGCAGAACCTCGGCGTAGGGCGAGAGCCGCGCCTCGGTGTAACGCATGGCGGCAAAGGATTTGGGGTCGTCCGGGGCGCCCCAGTTGCCCTGGCCCTCCACCAGAGGATAGCGGTAGGAGAAAGCCTGGGCCATGAGCACCATGGCTTCGTAACAGGCTGTATCCCCATGGGGATGGAACTTGCCCAATACATCCCCCACGGTGCGCGCCGATTTTTTGAACTTGGCCGTGGCCTTGAGACCCAGCTCGGACATGGCGTAGACAATGCGCCGCTGGACCGGTTTCAGGCCATCGCCGATATGGGGCAGGGCCCGGTCCAGAATGACATACATGGCGTATTCAAAATAGGCCTTTTCAGAAAAGCGGCTCAGGGCGAGCGCTTCACTGTCGTTGGGTGCGGGGGCGGCGGATTGGACCATCAGTTCAGAAACTCCTCGTGATTATATTCGTGCTCGAGACCGGCAAATACCGGTTCGCCTTCCAGCCAGCGCCGGCGGTCTTCGGCGCGCTTTTTGCCCAGCAGGAGATCCATCACCTCACCGGTTCCATCATCTTCGTTCACCGTCAGGCGCACTAGGCGCCGGGTATCGGGGGCCATGGTGGTCTCCCGCAGCTGGATGGGGTTCATTTCGCCCAGTCCCTTGAAGCGCTGAATCTGGATCTTAGCGCTTTTGGATTTCTTGCGCAGCCGCTTGACGATGGCCTCTTTTTCAGTCTCGTCCAAGGCATAGTGGACGCTTTTACCCATGTCGATGCGGTAGAGGGGCGGCATGGCCACATAGACATGCCCGGCCCGCACCAGATCCGGAAAGTGGCGCTCGAACAGGGCGCAGATCAGGGTGGCAATGTGCAACCCGTCGGAGTCGGCATCGGCCAAAATGCAGATTTTGCCGTAGCGCAGACCGGAAAGATCCGCGGAGCCGGGATCCACCCCAATGGCCACGGCAATATCATGGATCTCCTTGGAATTGAGAATGGCGGCCGGATCCGCTTCCCAGGTGTTGAGAATTTTTCCCCGCAGGGGCATGATCGCCTGAAACTGGCGCTCCCGGGCCTGCTTGGCCGAACCACCGGCCGAATCGCCTTCCACCAAAAACAGTTCCGTACGACCGGCATCCTGCAGAGTGCAATCCGCCAGTTTTCCGGGCAGGGCCGGCCCGTTGTGGACCCGTTTGCGGGTCACCTGTTTCATGGTGCGGATCCGTTTCTGGGCGTTGCGGATCACCATCTCGGCCAGCTGCTCGCCCACCTGGGTGTGCTGATTGAGCCACAGACTGAAGGCATCCTTGAGCACCCCGCCCACAAACCCGGCGGTATGCCGGGAGCCGAGACGTTCCTTGGTCTGGCCTGAAAACTGAGGGTCCTCCATTTTCACCGAGAGCACAAAATTGACCTTGTCCCAGACGTCATCGGGAGCCAGCTTCACCCCCCGCGGAATCAGCTTGCGGAAATCGCAAAACTCCCGGATGGCGGCCGTCAATCCGCTGCGAAAGCCATTGACATGAGTGCCGCCCTGGATGGTGGGAATCAGGTTCACATAGCTTTCGGTGACGCTCTCATTGCCCTCCATAACCCAGGCCACGGCCCAGCTGACCATCTCGTTGTCCGTGTTGAAATCACCGGTAAAGGGCGCCGCCGGCAGGCATTCACAGCCCGCCAGGCTCTCCTTGAGGTACTCCTCCAGCCCCAGGCGATATTCCCAGACGGTGGTTTCTCCGGTGTGGCCATCGCTGAAATCCACCCGCAACCCGGGACAGAGCACGGCCTTGGCCCGCAGCAGGTGCTTGAGGCGCGGCACGGAAAAGCGCGGGCTATCGAAAAATTGGGGCTCCGGCCAGAAGCGAATGCGGGTGCCGGTGTTGCGGGACCCCACGCTGCCCGTTTCGGTCAAATCGTCGATTTTGTCGCCGTGGGCAAAATCCATGCGGTAGATCTTACCGTCGCGCTTGATCTCCACCTCCAGCCACTTGGATAGAGCGTTGACCACCGAGACCCCCACCCCGTGCAGCCCGCCGGAAAAGCGGTAGTTTTTGGTTGAAAACTTGGCACCCGCGTGGAGCCGGGTCAAAATCACCTCCACCCCCGGCAGGCCTTCCTCGGGATGCACATCCACGGGCATGCCCCGGCCGTCGTCGCGCACCTCCAGGGAGTCGTCGGGATGGAGGGTGACTTGAATCCGGTGGGCGAAGCCTTCGATGGCTTCATCCACGCTGTTATCCACCACCTCCATGCCCAGGTGGTTGGGGCGGGTGGTATCGGTATACATGCCGGGCCGACGCTTAACCGGATCAAGCCCCTTAAGAACCTCAATGGATTCGGCATTATAGGAAGGGGTCACCATATTTTTCCTTGGGTTCGTTCAGATTTGAAGGTTGATCCAATTAGCGCAAAATGCGGAGTTGGCCTTGAGTCCGGCGGATTAACCGGAAAAATATATCGTTTTTTTATTTTGAGCTTTAAAGGCCTCAGGACTCAAGGTCCCGGGGTGCAAACTTAGAATATATAGACCCCTGCCCAGCCTCGGGTCAACAATTGCATAGATTTAATAAAATGTTTAGAATCGATCCGCTCCGGCTTGACCCGGTAGATGATGCGGTAGGGCGGTTCGATCAGCTCGCGGATATCGTCGGCCAGAAAATCCGGAACCGTGCGGCCCGATAGGGGCTGATCGCCGATTTGTTCTGAACGGCGGGTGATCTTGTCACGATCTGTCTCGATATCCATCAGCCGCTTTAGCCTGGCCTTGTCCCTGATAAAGGTTTTTGTTGAGTTTAAGTTATTATTCAGCATTTAAATGGTACCGTTTCTTGATTTTGACCTGTAAAGGCCTCAGGATTCAAGATTCCGGGGTGCTAACTTGGAATATATAGACCCCTGCCCGGTCCCGGATCAACAATTGCATAGATTTAAGGGAGTTGCACTATGGCACGTAAAGATGGCCCCGCCTATGCCGATAAGCATCCCGCGGGTACCCGCATCGATCCGCAAATCCGGCGCAAAGTCCAGGAGCAGGACCAAAAAGGCCGCCTCAGCTGCCGCGCCGCCCACCAAATCGCCCGGGAGCTTTCAGTCACGCCCTTGCTGGTGGGACTCACCCTCGATCTGCTGGATTACAAAATCACTCGCTGTCAATTGGGCCTTTTCGGATACCAACCTGACCCCAGTCCGGTGCATCCCGTCTCCGAGGTCGTCCCGGAATTGGCAACCGCCCTCCAACAGGCGGCCCCGGACAAGCGGATTTCCTGCGCCGATGTATGGCGGGTGGCGGACAGCCTTAAACTTCCGCGCATGGCGGCGGCCAATGCTTGTGAGACGTTAGGTCTCAAAATCCGGCCCTGCCAGCTGGGTGCGTTTTAATTCATTTTCACTGCAACTTGCTCACGGCCAGGGGCGAGAACACCACGACGTTCGAGCAGCGACCCATCCTGTTGGTAGAGATCGACCAAGGCTTTGAGGTAGTTCGCAAGCGCACGTATCTCGGCGATGCGACTGACCAGCAAATCACGCTGAGCTTGCGCCACAAGAAAGCTGGTCGATTTTCCAACCCGCAGTTTTTCGGTTTCGGTGTTCAGCTTTTGTTCATCAAACATGCGGGTGACCGCTGACGCATCGATCTGCTGCTTGGCGCGGTCGACCTGGATGTAGGCGCTGCGAACGTCGACCTCCACAAGCTGCGATAGGTTCTCAAGCGCTTTTTGCACCTGCTCCCGGGTCAACAATGCGCGGCGGTGTTGCGCTTTGGCATCCCGATTAAGGATCGGGTAGTTCAATCGGATACCTGCCAAGGCATCGTAGCCCTCTTCGTCCACATCTGCGAGGGACCCACCAAAAGAACTTGCATAGCCGCTTCTACCGAGGGTGATGAATAGATTCAAAAGCGGCAGCAGCCCGTTCTTGGTTTGAACAAGTTGAAGGTCTTCGCGCATTGTTTCCAGCCGCGCCTGGTTCAAAACCGGCCGCATGCGCATGGCGACGTTTACATGCATGACGACCGCTTCTAATTTGATGTCGGGAAGGGTCGGCTGATGGATCAGTTCAACTTCCCGCTGCCAGCTTCCGGCCCCCCCAAGGTTGAACAGGCGCAGCAGTTGCAGGCGAATGGTTTCCTTGCCGGCCCGAGCGTCGATGAGCGCTTGTTCCTGGGCAGCGACTTCGGCCTGAACGGCCGCCAGTTCGACCTTGGCCAATCGGCCGACCTCGATCAGCTCCTGGGTTTCGTCCAGTTGTTGCCGGGTAACCTTCAGTGACTCCTCGACGATTTCGATCTGGCGCCGCGCCAGCGCATAATCCCAATAGGTCCGTTCCACTTGCGCCACGAGGGATTCGGTAAACCCGCGCAGCTCATATTCCGATATGCGGGTATCCAACCGCGCCTGCTTCAGGCGCGCCAGGTTGACATCCGATCCGTAACCTCTGAGCAGCGCCTGGGTAAGAGTCATCCCTAAACGGGTTTCATAAAAACTATCCCCGTAGAAGGATTCATCCTCCATTTGGGAGCCCGCTTCAAGTTTGAGCGCTGTGCCGCTGGGGAAATATTGTTCCAGGGAGATAACCCCTTCGGCGCTGTCGGTGGTGTCGGTTCCAATTTCCCTTTCAATTTCCGATCTGGAGCCGGCAAAACGTTCCTCCTTGATCCTGCCGAAGGCAAGGTCTGCGTTGGTCACAGGATCGAAAAGAGCCCTTTCCTGCGCCTCATAGGTTTGTCGAATGGACGGGTTTAAACGTTCTATGACCAGCGAACGGTTGTTTTCCAGGCAGAGCAAAATGGCCTCCCCAAGGGTGACTTTCAAGGGGCCCGCCGCCGCTGAAGGAACTTTGTCGGCCCCCAGGGATAGATCGGCATTTTCGGCAGCCACGGACACCGCTGAATCGGCAGGGACGCCTGCTGCGCCATCGATCTGCTCTGTTACCAGCGTGCAGGAAACCGATCCTAGCACCAAAGCGCACAGGCTTAACTTTGTGAGCAGACGATGGTGAACTTTATAAAATATCATTACAGATCCCTTTAAAGCTTTATAACAATCCAGCTGGTGTTATATTTAGCGCATATTATCGGCTGAAAAAAGATCCAAATTAATCGCGGGTCTAAAACCAGGTTTGGTCGGCAAAACGCTTTTTAAT
The DNA here is from genome assembly GCA_963713755.1 of uncultured delta proteobacterium. Lineage (GTDB taxonomy): Bacteria > Desulfobacterota > Desulfobacteria > Desulfobacterales > CAVQMW01 > CAVQMW01. Next base: position 753,110 of record CAVQMW010000003.1, read on the forward strand.
CGGCAGCTATAGAGGCAAGTAGCGATGAAACTGGATGGCCCCAAACTATCGATTTTGGTGTTGACGATAATCGCTGCGGCGGCACTGTTTGGCTGGGTACGCTTCAGCAGGGTTGCCGACCAGCCGGATGATACGAAAAGCGCTGATGCCCCCCGTGCCGTTCCGGTGGAAGTGACCGCGATCCAACAGGGTCCCCTGGAACTGCAGCGGGCATTCAGCGGTGAGCTGGAAGCCCTGGCCGAGTTCGTGGTTGCCCCCAAAATCAGCGGCCGGGTGGAGCGCATGCTGGCGGACATTGCCGATACGATCCAGCGGGGCCAGGTGGTGGCTGAAATGGACGACGACGAATATGTCCAGATCGTGGCCCAGTCCCAGGCTGACCTGGTGGTGGCCCAAGCCAACCTTTCCGAGGCGCGAAGCGCCCTTGAAAACGCCAACCGTGAATTTAAGCGAACGGAATCCCTTTTGGGCCGGGGCATCGCTTCGGACTCGGATTTTGATGCCAGCCGACAGGAGATGCTGGTCCGGCAGGCGCAGCTCAAAGTCGCCCAGGCCCAGCTGGAAAAAGCCCGCTCTTCCCTGGAAAGCGCCAATATCCGACTGGCCTACACCCAGGTGAGCGCGGGGTGGACCGGCGGTGACGATTCCCGGATCGTGGCCGAGCGCTATGTGGATGAGGGCCAAACCGTGGCCGCCAACACCCCCTTGCTGCTGATCGTGGAGCTGAATCCCATCGTGGGAATCGTCTATGTGACCGAAAGAGACTATGCCCGCTTGAAACCGGGGCAGCCGGTGACGCTGACCACCGACGCCTACCCGGACGAAGTCTTCACCGGTAATATTGCTCGCATCGCCCCAATTTTCCGTAAATCCACCCGCCAGGCGCGTATCGAGATGACCATTGAAAATGCCCAGTATCGGCTGAAACCGGGCATGTTCATCAGCGCCAAAGTGGTATTGGCTCAAGTGCCCGACGCCACTATCGTGCCGGAGCAGGCCCTGACCCAGCGCAACGATCAGACCGGGATCTTCATTGTCGCCGAGGACGGTCGCTCCGTGGCCTGGCGCCCGGTGGAAGTGGGGGTTCGGGACCGGGATCGGGTGCAGGTCAGGGGGACGGGGCTCTCCGGCCGGGTGGTCACCCTGGGGCAGCAGTTGGTCAATGACGGTTCGCCCGTTACCATTCCCGATGAGCGGGACGCGGACAGCGCCGGCTCAGGCAAGGCGGAAGCGCCATGAGTCTGCCCGCCTTCAGTGTCAAACGCCCGATTTTCACCACCATGGTGACGCTGATCCTGGTCATTCTGGGCGCGGTCTCTCTGAGCCGGCTGAAAATCGACATGCTGCCCAATATCGAACTGCCGACCCTGACCATCCAAACCAATTACGAAGGGGCCAGCCCTGAGGTGATGGAGCGTCTGGTGACGCAGATCATCGAGGAGATCGTGGCCACCGTCCCCGGGGTGGAGGAGATCAGTTCAACCTCTTCGGAGGGCCGCAGCCGGATCCGGGTCAGTTTCGTGTGGGGCACGGAAATCGACACCGCGGCCATCGACGTTCAGGGCAAGCTCGAGGACGAAATCAATGAGCTGCCCGATGATGTGGTCCGGCCCCGCATCCGCAAATTCGACATCGCCAGCTTTCCAGTCGTGTTGCTGGGCATTTCCAGCGGCCTTGATCCGGTGGAACTCACGGAACTGATCGAGGTCCAGATCCGTTACCGGTTTGCCCGAATTCCCGGGGTTGCCCAGGTCGATGTGTGGGGCGGGTTCAACCGTGAGGTGCGGATCGAACTGGATCCCGATCGAATCGCGGCCGCCGGGCTGCCTCTGGACCGCGTCCTGGACGCCATTCGGGACGCCAACCTCGACCTCCCGGCCGGCAAGATCGAAGCGGGGCGCTACGAGGTGACCCTGCGCGCACCCGCCGAATTTACCAATCTTGACCAGATCCGCAATACGGTCATCGTCCAGCGCGAAGGGGTTCCCATCACCTTAGGGCAGATTGCCGATGTCAAGGACACCTATGAAAAGCTGACCCGTATCGTGCGGGTCAACGGCGGCAGAGGCCTGAGGGTCGCCATTCGCAAGCAGGCCGATGCCAATACCGTGGAAGTGTCCCGCCGCATTCTGGCTGAAATCGACGCCGTCAATCGCGCCTATCCGCAAATCAATATCGTTCCGGTCATCGACCAGGGCAATTTCATCGAGCGTTCCATATCCAATGTCGCCCGTTCAGTGCTTTACGGCGGGGGGTTGGCCATTGTAATTCTGCTTTTTTTTCTGCGCAGCATCCGCAGCACACTGGTGATTTCACTTTCCATTCCAATCTCCATCATCGCCACCTTTGCCTTGATGTTTTTCGGCGGGTTCACCCTCAATCTGATGACCCTGGGAGGCTTGGCCTTGGGGGTGGGCATGATGGTGGACAGCTCCATTGTGGTGCTGGAAAATATTTTCCGCCGCTGCAGCGAGGAAAAAGAATCGCCCCAAACGGCATCGGTGGAAGGGGCCCGCGAAGTGGGCACCGCCATCATTGCCAGCACCCTCACCACCCTGGTGATTTTTCTACCGCTGATTTTTGTTCGGGGCGTGGCGGGAATTCTTTTTAAAGAGCTGGCCTATGTGATCATTTTTGCCCTGATCTGTTCGCTGGCCATCGCCCTGAGCCTGGTGCCCATGCTCACCTCCCGGCTGCTGACCTCCCGGCAGCAGTGCATCATGGATGATCAGTCGGGCGCCAATCGCTGGGCAGCGGCCGCCCGCTCAATTTTCAACAGGGCTGAAACGCGCTACCTGGAGCTGTTGAACTGGGTTCTAGGCCACCGCTTGGTCACCGTGCTGGCGGCGACGGCCGTGCTGGGGGCCAGCCTGTTGCTCTTGCCTCTCATCGGCAGCGAACTTCTGCCCCCCAGCGATGAGGGTCGACTTGAAGTCAGCGGTGAAATGGAGATCGGCACCCGCCTTGAATTGGTGGATCGGCAAACGCGCATCATGGAGCAGATTGTGGGTCCGGCCGTACCCGAGGCGGTGGCCTCGGTGGTAAGTGTCGGGTCCGTGGGCTGGCGCTCCAATTCCGGGGCGGAAGGTGAGCTAAGCATTTCACTGCTGCCGGCTGCCCAGCGTGAGCGCTCCAATGTTGAAATCGCCCAGGATCTGCGCCAGCGTTTGAACGGTCGGGTTCCGGGCATGGAGGTCCGGGTGCGGGCGCCCCAGGGGCAGTTTATTCTGGATCGACTGCTGGGGGGAGACGAGGGGCTGACCATCGAGATCCGGGGCTATGAGTTGGCTGTTCTGGACGCTCTGGCAGTCCAGGCGGCGAAGTCGATCAAAACCGTGCCCAACATTACCGACATTCGCACCAGCCTCAAAGCCGGAATCCCCCAACAGGATATTCGCATCAACCGGGATAAGGTCGCTGATCTGGGCCTGAGCGTGCGCGATGTCACCGAGCTTTTACAAACAGCGGTGGCTGGATCCAAGGCGGGTGAATATCGAACCGGAGGGGATTCGTATCGCATCTGGTTACAGCTCAAGGACGCCGAGAAGCGCTCCCTGGATGAAATCTTGAACCTTACCCTGACCACCCCATCCGGAGAAAAGGTTTCTTTGAGGAATGTGGTTGCCGCTGAATTGAGCCGCGGGCCCATTGTGATCGACCGAAAAGATCAGCAACGCAGGGTATCCATCGAGGCCAATGTTTCGGGGCGCGATATGGGAACCGTGGCCGGGGATGTGCAGGCGCTGCTGGACCAAGTGCCGCGGCCCGTGGGCTACGATCTGATGGTGGCGGGAAATTTCGAAGAGCAGCGGAAAGCGACCCGGGAACTGGTGACTTCCCTGGTGCTGGCCTTGGTTCTGGTCTACATGGTGTTGGCCTGCCAGTATGAATCCTTGCGGGATCCCTTGGTGGTGATGCTCTCGGTACCCCTGGCGGCGGTGGGGGTGTTGGTTACCTTATTTCTCACCTCGACCACCTTGAATGTGCAGTCCTATATCGGCTGTATCATGCTGGGAGGGATTGTGGTTAACAACGCCATATTGTTGGTGGATCAAGCCGGCCGTTTGATCTCCAACGGAACCTCCACCCATGAGGCGTTGATGGAGGCCGGTCGCCGGCGGCTGCGGCCGATACTGATGACCACCTTAACCACAATCTTGGGTCTTTTTCCGCTTGCCCTCGGGATCGGCGAAGGCGCTGACGCCCAGGCTCCCCTGGCGCGGGCGGTGGTAGGCGGCCTCATCGGCTCGACGCTAATTACTTTGGGCCTTATACCGGCAGTCTATTCCTTGTTTCATCAAGACCACTAAGCGAGTTCGGATTGATGCCGTTTTGGATTCGATTTGAAAACCAAGGCTAAGTCGACTACGCTGAAAAACAAAGCAAGCCGGCGCTGAAGGGGGAAGCCATGGAAAGTTATTACAGGGATCAACTCAACCAGGAGCTAACGGACATTCGCCGGGCCGGGCTGTTTAAGGCAGAACGGCCAATCACCTCCGCCCAGCAGGCCCAGATTCAGGTCGGCGCCCGCCAAGTACTCAACCTGTGCGCCAACAACTACCTGGGGCTGGCCAACCATCCCGAGATCATCGCCGCGGTGAAGCACAGCTTGGATCAACGGGGCTTCGGCATGGCCTCGGTGCGCTTTATCTGCGGCACCCAGGACATGCACGGTCAACTGGAAAAGCAGATCAGCACCTTTCTGGGAACCGAGGCCGCCATTCTCTACTCGAGCTGTTTCGATGCCAACGGCGGGCTGTTTGAAACCCTGCTGGACGGCCAGGATGCAGTGATCTCCGATGCCCTGAACCACGCATCGATCATCGACGGCATCCGCCTTTGCAAAGCCCAGCGCCTGCGTTATTCCCACGGGGATATGGCCGAGCTTGAATCCGCCCTGATCCAGGCCCGAGACGCCCGCCGGCGGATGATCGCCACGGACGGGGTCTTTTCCATGGATGGCGATTTCGCCAAACTGGACGCCATCTGCGATCTGGCCCAGCGGCATCAGGCCTGGGTGATGGTGGACGACAGCCACGCCACCGGGTTCGTGGGCCCCAGCGGCCGGGGAACGCCGGAACTGTTCGCCGTCACCGAGCGCGTGGATATCATCACCTCCACCTTGGGCAAGGCCCTAGGCGGCGCCTCCGGCGGATTCACCACCGGCCGGGCGCCTATCATCGACCTGTTGCGGCAGCGCTCCCGACCCTATCTCTTTTCCAATTCCCTGGCGCCGCCCATTGTGGCCGCGGCCCTGAAAACCTTGGAACTGCTCGATTCGGCCCAGGAATCCCGGCAACGCTTGGCCGACAACACCCGTTTTTTCAGAACGGCGATTCAGGAGGCGGGCTACACCATTAAACCGGGCACCCATCCCATTGTGCCGATCATGCTGGGAGAAGCCCAGCTCTCCCAACAGATGGCCGCCCGCTTGCTGGAAGAGGGTGTTTACGTGGTGGGCTTTTTTTATCCGGTGGTACCCCAGGGAGAGGCTCGCATCCGGGTTCAGCTCTCCGCACTACACACCCGCCAAGACCTTGAGTTTGCCCTGGAAAAATTTATCCGGGTGGGCCGGGAACTGGGGGTGCTGCACCACTAAGCGGTCTGGATGGGCCCTTTTCTTGCAGTACCTTGAGAGCCCGCAACCTGGAGACATCTTATGGACATGATGAAAGCCCTGGTGAAGAGCCGTCCCGAACCGGGAATCTGGCTGGAAGAGGTCCCGGTTCCCGAGATCGGGATCAACGACGTGCTGATCAAGATCCTGAAAACCGCTATTTGCGGCACGGATGTGCACATCTACAACTGGGATGCCTGGGCCCAGCGCACCATTCCGGTGCCCATGCAGGTCGGCCATGAGTTCGTGGGCCGTATCGCGGCGGTGGGGAGCAATGTGCACGATTTTCATCCTGGGGATATCGTCTCCGGCGAAGGCCACCTGGTGTGCGGCCACTGCCGCAACTGCCTGGCCGGCCGGCGGCATCTGTGCATGAACACCAGCGGCGTGGGGGTCAACCGCCCGGGAGCCTACGCCGAATACCTGGACATCCCGGTCACCAATGTCTGGTATTGCGATCCCACCATCCCCCTGGAGCTGCTCTGCTGTTTCGACCCCCTGGGCAATGCCGTGCACACGGCCCTCTCCTTTGATTTGCTGGGGGAGGATGTGCTGATCACCGGGGCCGGTCCCATCGGCTGCATGGCCGCGGCCATCGCCAAGCACGCCGGCGCCCGCCATGTGGTGGTGACCGATATCAACCCCTATCGGCTGAAGCTGGCCGAAAAACTGGGCGCCACGCTCACCCTGGATGTGCGCACCCAGTCCATGGCCCAGGCCCAGCAAGCGCTGGGAATGAAAGAAGGGTTCGATGTGGGCATGGAGATGTCCGGCAGCGCGGACGCCCTGGGGCAGATGCTGGACAACATGTGCCACGGCGGCAAAATCGCCCTGCTAGGGATCTTACCGGAGCAGACCGCCATCAACTGGGACCGGGTGGTGTTCAACGGCCTGACCCTCAAGGGCATATACGGCCGGGAGATGTACGAAACCTGGTACAAGATGACCGCCATGCTCCAGAGCGGCCTGGAGGTCTCCTCCATCATCACCCACCGCTTTCACTACACGGACTACCAGCAAGCCTTTGAGATCATGGCTTCCGGTCAGTCCGGCAAGGTGATCTTAGATTGGAGCGAATCCTGAATAGAGCTAAGGAACCCAGCATTGCCCAGCTTGAAATCCCCGCGGGGATCATTGACCTGGGTGCCGGCCAGCCCAGCCCGGAATTACTGCCGGTGGATATGGTGCGCGGGGCCTCGGAGCGCTGCACAGCCGGAAGCAACCCCGCCTACCTGGCCTACGGCCATCCCCAGGGCCATGGCCTTCTCAGGCAGGCCCTGGCCCGTTTTCTATCCCCGGCCTATGGGGTTCCCGTAACCTCTGAAAATTTGCTGATCACCGCCGGCGCCTCCCAAGCGCTGGACCTGATCTGCACCCTGTTTACCCGCCCCGGCGATAGCGTGGTGGTGGAGGAACCCAGCTATTTTCTGGCCTTGCGAATCTTTGCCGATCACGGCCTTAAGGTGGTGGGTTTACCTTTGGACCACCAGGGGCTGCGCATTGACAAGCTGGAACAGGTGCTGGCCCAAACCCGCCCCAGCCTGCTCTACACAATCCCCGTCTTTCACAATCCTGCGGGGGTCACCCTCTCGGCGGAGCGACGGGAGGCGTTGATTCAGCTCTGCCGACACCACGACCTGCCCATTGTGGCCGACGAGGTCTACCACTTGTTGGCCTTGGGCGATCCGCCCCCGCCTCCCATGGCCACGCATGCCGATGCCGGCATGGTCTTCTCCCTGGGCTCTTTTTCCAAAATCCTGTCTCCTGGACTGCGCCTGGGATGGATTCATGCCGCACCCTCTCTGGCGGCTCGCCTGGCGGACTGCGGGCTTCTGGACAGCGGCGGCGGGATGAACCCCTTTACCGCGGGCGTGGTCCATGAAATCCTGGCCCAGGGTGGTTTGGATACTCATCTTGCCCTGCTCAAACAGACCTACCGCGCCCGCATGTCCGCCATGGACCAGGCCCTTAAAACCGAGCTTGGCACCCTGGCCACCTTTCAGCCCACCCAGGGCGGCTATTTCCGCTGGGTGGAGTTGAGCGAAACCATCGACACCCACCATCTACTCTCTGCAGCCAGAGCCCGGGGCGTAGCCTTCCAACCCGGTGCAAAATTCTCCTCCCAAAAGCGCCTCTCCAACTATCTGCGCCTGAGCTGGGCCTACTATTCTGAAAGCGATCTTGCCCAAGGGGTTCAGCGCCTTCGCCAAATCCTGTAAGCACTCGCCGTACCCCTCTGTTATGACATTGCAGCCCCTAACTATGTAATTAATTACACAATTTCCTGGATCTTTATCACCTTTGCTACCCAGCCCCATCAATCCTTCCCTCTTCGATTTCCATAACCGGTATTTTAATTTTTTTTATCTACCTGATAATATTATGATTAATAAAGATTGTTTGAAATAACATTTCCATGGGCATGGGATATGCTTTCTCCGGAAGATAGTCTTAGAAAATATTTTTTATCACCTCTTAAGGGGGAAGGGGAAAACTATCGACATCTGAATCCTGCAAAACGAAACTTGAACGTTACTTGAATCTGAAACTGAAATTGGTCAGGCAAAAGCCGAAACCCTTGATAGAGAAGGCCTAAAGATGAACAAAACTTTTAAGATGATGTTTTTAGTTGCAACCATATTATTGCTGGCGGGAAATGCCTGGGCGCTGCCCGTTGCAGGTGACTATGTGCGAATGGATCACGGTGACATTTATCAAATGACCATCACTCAAAGCGCTGATCCGGCGACAATTGGCGACATTTATGCGTCATTTTGCCTAGAAAGCAGAATTTTCTTCACCCCCGGGGAGCCATACAAAGTTTCATCCGTCAGCCAATATGCAGTGGGCGGCGGTCCTGGCGCCGGAAGCAACGGCGATCCGATTTCCCAGGAAACCAAATGGCTGTTTGCTTCCTATCGAAACGGACTGTTCAGCGGTCTGGGGAGCCAGAACCAAGTCATGAATTGGGTCCAAAAGGCAATTTGGTTCCAGGAAGATGAGGATGATGGTAAAGAATGGGCTTGGAAAAAGTTCGACAAGCTCAGTGGCGGTGACTATTCAGTTGATGGATGGGATATTCAGGTGGCAAACCTTGTTGATGATTTCGGTAAAGACGTCCAGAGCCAGCTTGTGGGCAGCGCCGCCCCGGTCCCTGAACCGGCCACGATGCTACTGTTGGGAACAGGTTTGGTTGGCATGGCGGGACTGAGCCGGCGCCGGCTCAAAAAGTAACATCTCCGGTATAAATCTCTTGAATACTATCAAAGGCGGGGGCTTCCCCGCCTTTTCACTTTATTTGCATACCAGCACGGTCCCGCCGGTTCTCCCACCAGCCACAATCTGCCGGAAGGTTTGGACTCCCTGCCAGGCGAGGATATGCACCCGGGGCACACCTTTTTCCAAGGCATCTTGACCGGCCTGGATCTTGGCCACCATCCCTCCCTGAATAATTTCCGATTCAATCAACTTTTGGGTTTGTGAGATCTCCAGCCGGACACAGGTTTGGCCATCCACCTGGACGCCGGGAACATCGGTGATGAACACCAGATCCGTGCAGTGCAGTCCAGCGGCCAGGGCTGCGGCGGCGCTGTCGGCGTTGACGTTGAACAGCGCTCCCCTGCTATCCGCAGATATAGGAGAGATCACCGGAACCCGCTGTTCCGCCAGGGCCTCCTCAACGACTTGGGGATGGACTTCGGCCACCTGACCCACATAACCGAAATCGTGACCTTTCTTTGCCAACGGGGTCACCAGCAGCAGATTGCGGCTTTTCCCCGCCAAACGCCGGCAGCTCACCCCCTCTGCCTCCAGCCAGCCGGCAATACGGGCATTCACGGTTTCCGAAAGCACCTGATCCACGATTCGGATATCTTCGGCCTGGGTTACGCGGATTCCGTCTATAAACTGTGTGGGACGTTGGGCAGCTTTGAGGGCCTGGGAAATCTCCGCTCCTCCGCCGTGGACGATGATCACCGCCACCTGGGAATGATCCCGAATACCCTGGGCCAGCTGGTCAAATCCCTCCTGGCCGGCAAATGCCCGCCCGCCGATTTTGATTAAAATTCTACGCGGGCTCATGGCTTGCGCCCACCTCCTCAAGTCAAAGTTACATGTTCTCCAAGGCTTCGACGCCCAATAGATAGAGCCCTTTTTTCAAAACCACGGCGGCGGCGCGAATCAGCTGCAAGCGAGCGGCACGCAATTCCGGAGATTCCGCGTTCAATACCGGATGCTGGTTGTAAAATTGACTGAAGGCCTTAGCCGTGTCGAAAAGATGGCTGGCCACCTTGGCGGGGTTGTATTCGGTCACTCCATCGGCCAGGGCATCCGGAAATTGCACCAATTTTTGAATCAGCAGCACTTCTTCGGGATTGCCCAGGGCACCATACCCAACAGGCGACTCCGCGCCGCCACGATCTTCGGCTTTGGATAAAATGCCGCAGATCCGGGCGTAGGCATATTGGCAGTAGGGACCGGTGAAGCCGTCAAAGGAGATGGACTCCGCCGGGTCAAAGTGAATGCTCTGGGTGGGCCGCACCCGCAACAGATAAAATTTGATGGCCCCCATGCTGATCGCCTCGGCCCGCTGGCGGATCTCCTCCTCCGAAAGTGCGTGGGCCGTGTCCCGGGATCGAACTTCCTGGACGGCCATGCGCCGCATTTCGGTGATTAAATCATCGGCATCGACGATCTTGCCCTCCCGGGATTTCATTTTACCTTCCGGAAGATAGACCATCCCGTAGGAAAGGTGGTAGCAGGCTTCGGCCCAGGAGTAGCCCAGGGCGAGGAGAATCTGAAACAGGGTTCTAAAATGGTGCTCCTGCTCACTGCCCACCACCCAAATGGAAAAATTGAGATCGTGATCCCGCACCTTCAAAATGGTGGTGGCAATATCCTGGGTAATGTAAAGGCTGGTGCCGTCCGGCCGCAGAACCGTGACTTTTTTGGCCTGGCCGTTTTTTTCCAGCCCGAAACGTTCCTCGGGCAGGTTAAAGACGGTATTGCCCTTCTCATCCAGGTAGAAGACCCCCTTACCGACTCCCTGCTGGATGATATCTTTGCCCAGGTTGTAGGTGTCGGATTCATAATAGATGGCATCGAACTCCAGACCGAAATTGCGGTAGGTCTCCGCGAAGCCTTCATATACCCAGCCGTTCATGGTTCTCCAGAGGGCCACGATTTCATCATCGCCGGCTTCCCAGCGGCGCAGCATCGCCTGGACTTCCGCCTCCAGTCCCGGATCTTGCCGGGCCTCCCGGGCATAGCGCACATACCAGCGGCCTACAAAGTGATCCCCTTTGAGCCCTGCCTGGGCCGGTGTCTCTCCCCGGCCCCAGCGCTGCCAGGCCAGCATGCTTTTGCAGATATGGATCCCCCGGTCATTGACCAGGTTGGCTTTGACCACCTCATAGCCCAGGGCGCCGAACATGCGCGCCACGGCCATGCCTAATGCGCCGTTGCGCAAATGCCCCAGATGTAAGGGTTTATTGGTGTTGGGGGCCAGGTACTCCACCATCACCCGCTGGCCCCGGCCGGTGTCGCTATTGCCGTAGGCCGAATCGCGAGTGCAAACCTCCTGGCAGACCGTTTCAAACAGCACGCCGTTGGCGACCCGGAAATTGAGGTAAGGGCCGGCAGCGGTAACCGTCGCGATCATGTTATCCGGGATCTGGCCCTCATTCAGTAAATCGGCGATTTTGGCGGCAATTTTCGCCGGCGCCATGCGCAGCGTTTTGGCCAGGGGAAAACAGCCCAGGGCAAAGTGCCCCATTTCTACTTGCGGGGGATATTCCAGGGTCAATTGCGGCGGAGATTGATTCCAGATGGACTGGATGGCTGTGGCGACGGTCTCCACAATATGCGTTTGAATTTCAGCAGTGGGCATGGACATCTTCCTCAAATGGGTGGCCGAAGATCAGCGCGTCAGCGGCCGGGATTATATGACAGAATTCCCAGAGGGGATCAAGTTCAACGGCTGGCCGGGGCGTTGCCGGGGTGCGGCCTATTATTGACAGCGCAAGAGCATTCTGCAATATGAGCAGGTTAGGTGAAATTCTCAGCAAAGAAGCCACCGCCATGATCCTTGGGATCCGGTGGCCGGGGTGGTGAAAATTATCGGGGGAAAAGAGGATACCATGGTTGAACGCTATGCGGAACAGACCCGGCAGCAATTTGAGGGTTGGGAGGAATTTTTCAATCAAAGTATTGATGAAAAACTTGATACATTCAACCGTAACAGTCGAATATTCGATGTGATCTATGCCCAGCAATTTGACCGTGACTTTCTGGATCAACTTTGCCGGACCGCCGATTTTATTCGCCTGCTGGCCAAAACCAAGATGGGCTCGCGCAAGCTTCAGGGGTTACTGGCCCATAAACGGGCCATGCTCTATTTTGTCCAGCCCTCAACCCGCACCTTTCTCTCCTTTCAGAACGCCTGTCATATCCTGGGTCTCAATGTATCCGAGAGCCGGGGAACCTCCACAAGTTCCGAGGTGAAAGGCGAATCCCCGGAAGATACCATCCGCACCTTTGCCAGCTATGTGGATTTAATTATTGCCCGTCACCCAGAGGCAGGATTTGCGGAGAAAACAGCCTGGGTGCTCAATCAAAGTGATCGCCCGGTACCGGTTCTCAATGGGGGCTCGGGACCCGACCAGCATCCCACCCAGGCCTTGCTGGATATCTATACCCTTCAACGGGAATTTAAGAGTATCGGGGGCCTGGACGGGAAACGCATTGCCATGGTGGGGGATTTACGGCGTGGCCGCACCGTTCGCTCCCTGAGCTATCTGATGAAAAACTATCGGGATGTGATGCTATATTTCGTGGCGCCTGAAGGGTTCCGCATGCGAAACGATATCCTTGAGTTTTTAGGGCGCCAGGGAATCCCCTTTGAGGAAACCGAGGATTTTGAGAGTGTGATGTCCAAGGCCGATGCCATCTACATGACCCGAATTCAAAACGAATATGCGGCCGACCCCACCAGTGATGCGGAAACCTTTCCCGACTTCCACTTCAAGACCGAACACCTGAAACGAATTCACGCCCACTGCGCCATTCTCCATCCCCTGCCCCGGCGTTACGAGATCGACGTGGCCGTGGATAAAGATCCCCGGGCCGCCTACTGGCGTCAGGAACGCTGCGGGATGTGGATTCGCACGGCATTGATTGCCTATATTTTCGGGGTGGACCAGGAAATCCTGGCTGAATTTGACTGACACCCACCGCTACCCTTCACCTGAAGCCCCCTGCCAGGTCCCGGGACCTGGCGTTTTATTTCGGTTGCCGCGCATGAAAAGCCGCAGTCGATCCGGGCCAATGACCGCCGGCCCATTGGAGTACTGGCCATGAAATACAACGGACTACCCATCGAGGTTCAGCTAAAACAACCGGTTCCTCGGCTTGGCGCCAATCAACTCCCCGCGGATGACGCCCCAAAAAAAATCGTAATTTTGGAGCCCCGGGTGACCGACACCGAAACGCTCATCGATCTGATCAATGGCTTCGCCGCTAAGAACCTGATGCTTTCCCGGGGCCCTCAATACATTTTTGAAAACATCCGCGACTTTGTCATCGCCGTGGATCTGAATCAGATGGTAAGCCGAGACGACAGTGGCCATGAAACCCATCTCATCGTGGCCTGCGGGAGCCTGCACGTCCTCTGGAAGGACATTGCCGAAATTCGTGCCCTGGCCATCCATCCCGCCTATCAGGACCTCGGCCTGGGCCGCAAAATTGTTGACTTTCTTAAAGAGGACGCAATCGCCTTGGGAATCAAACATCTTTTCACCTTCACGCTGCAGGAAGATTTCTTTGCGGCCCTGGGATTCAAGCGCCAAGCCAGGGACGACCTGCCCCCCAAGGTGTGGGGGGAGTGCAGCCGCTGTCCCAAGTACTTCAAATGCGACGAAGTGGGCATGGTCATGGAGTTGCCCTAATCGCTAACTCACCGTCTTTGCGAATCGAAGCCGCGGGGGGAGCTGGGATGATCGACAATATCGAAGCACATAAAATCGCCATTGTGGGCGGCGGACAGCGCTGCAAGGCCTTGCTGGAAGCGTTCTATGAAAATTCATCACTTGCTAAAGGACCTGAAATTTTAGGCGTGGCGGATAAAGACCAAGATGCCGCGGGATTTCAATACGCCCGGTCCAAAGGCATTTTCACCACCACCGATTACCATGAGCTGTTTGAACTTGAAAATTTGAGCCTGATTTTGGAATTGACCCCCGATGACACCCTCAACGCGGCGATTCGCAAGGCCAAGCCACCCTGGGTGCTGTTCGTTGATCACTATGACGCCCTGGCGATTCTGGATGAATTTCAAATTCAACATAAAAAAAGTGAAATTCTCCACAACATCCACCAGAGTCCCGATGACCGGGAATTGGTGCTAAGCCAGTTTGAGGCCTTTCACGATTTTGTGTCGGCCATCAACCGCGAGCGCAATGTCTATGCCCAGGAGACCCGCCAAAAACTGGTGGCCAATGAAAACACCATGTCCCAGATCATCGATGGCAGCACCATTCCCACCTTTGTCATCGACCAGAACCACATCGTCACCCATTGGAACCGGGCCTGCGAGAAACTCACCGGCTACAAGGCCAAAGAGATGGTGGGCAGCGACCACCAGTGGAAGCCCTTCCGGTCGGAAAAACGCCCCACCATGGCCGATCTGATCCTGGAGGGAATCCAGGAAGAGGACCTCTGGCGCCATTACGGTACGCGCTGGGAAAAGTCTAATCTAATCCGCGGCGGCTATCAGGTGGCGGAATTTTTTCCCCATATCGGCCCCCAGGGAACCTGGCTATTTTTCACCGCCGTGCCCCTCCGGGGACCGGACGGCACCAAAATCGGAGCTATTGAAACCCTCTGGGATCAAACCGCCCAAAAAGAGGCCGAAGCTGAACGGGAACAGAAAAACCGAGAGCTGGCCGCCAAGGTCGAGGAGTTGATCGCCAGCGAACAAACCATGGCCCAAATCATCAACGGCAGCACCATTCCCACCTTTGTCATCGACAAGGCCCACACTATCACCCACTGGAACCGGGCCCTAGAGAGGCTCAGCGGCCGCCCGGCCCAGGAAATGATCGGCACACGCAACCAGTGGCAGCCCTTTTACGACGCAGCACGTCCATCCATGGCCGACGTGATCTTGGAACAATACGACGCAGGCCAGATCCAAAAACTGTACGGCAGCAAATGGCGGCCCTCGGCACTCTTAGACGAAGCCTTCGAAGCGGAGGTGTTTTTCCCCAATCTGGGGCCCAAGGGAAAGTGGTGCTGGTTTACGGCGGCTCCTATTAAAAACCCGGACGGGGAGATTCTGGGCGCTATCGAAACCATTTGGGATAAAACCGAAGATCGTCTAGCGGAAAAAGAGCGCGAACAGCACACCAAGGAACTGGCCACCTTCTGCTCCATATACGCCACCTTGAGCAGCGCCTTGAGCTTGGAAGAGCGAATCAAAGCCGCCATCGAGGAGGTGGTCAACATCTTTCTTTTGGACGGCATCTGCATTTTTACCCGCCAGGCCAACGATCAGTTCCATCTGCGCTACAGCTATGGCCTTTCCGAACAGCTCTGTTTCCGCAACCGCATTGCCGGCGACGACAGCCTGCTGATGCGGGCCGCCCGGGAGGGCAGAGTAAAAGTATATGAAAACCTGCCCGCCAACAGCAGCCCGGAGGTCCAACTTTTGGAACAAGAGGGGCTGCACGCCCTTGTGTTCATCCCCATCCTCGACAAACAGAACCAGACCGTGGGGGTGATTCGTGCGGCCAGCCGCCAAAAAGGACACTTTGGCGCCAACGAGATCCGAGCCCTGGAATTGATCGCCAACCGCATCGGCGTGGCCATCGAAAATTCCTTACTCCAGGCCGATATCAATCGCAAAGCACGTTTCCAGGCCAACTTGATCCGCAGTTCCGATGACGCCATCGTGGCCACCGATGATCAGCGGCAGATCGTGATCTTCAACCCCGTGGCTGAGAGAATCTTCGGCTATAGCGCCCAAAATGTGTTGGGCCGCATGACCATCGAGGAGATCTATCCCCCGGATGTGGTCGCAGCCCTGGAGAGCGTCATGGGGCCGGACACCCCCCAGTGGAGTGTGCCCTGGCGGGAGACCACCTTGATCTCCAGCTCCGGAGAGGCCATTCCCGCGCGCTATTCCGGCACCATTTTGCGGGAAAAGCACCGCACCGTGGGTAGCGTCGCCTTTTTTCATGATCTGCGGGAGATCAAGCACCTGGAGCGGGAACTGCTCAATGCCGAGCGGCTGGCGGCCGTGGGCCAGACCGTGGCCGGTATGGCCCACTGCGTCAAGAATATCCTCCACGGCCTCAAAGGCGGCAGCTATCTGGTCAACCTGGGAATCAAAAAGAACAAACGCGACAAGCTGGAAGACGGCTGGCAGATGGTGCAACGCAACATCGCCCGCACCTCCGATCTGGTCCAGGACCTGCTTTCCTATTCCAAAGAACGGGAACCCGAATTCAAGCCCTGCCGGCCCAATGAAATTGTCTCCGATGCCTGTGAAACCATGGAAGCCCTGGCCCAAGAGCATGAGGTCACCCTTGAAACCGACCTGGATCCCGCCATTGGTGAAGTAATTCTCGATCCTCGCAGTTTACATCGCAGCCTGTTAAATCTGATCTCCAATGCCGTGGACGCCTGCCGGGATGATGAAAATCGCGACAAGGACCATCGGGTCAGCGTGCGTACAACCCTGGCCGAAGATCAAATGATCGAATTCGTGGTCCAGGACAACGGCACCGGCATGGACGAAGCCGTGCGCGCCAAACTCTTTTCTTCCTTTTTCAGCACCAAAGGCTCCCAGGGAACCGGACTGGGACTGCTGGTGACCAGCAAACTGATCGAAGAGCACCAGGGCGCCATTGACGTGGCCTCTGAACCGGGTCAGGGCACCACCTTTACCATCCGGTTGCCCTTTACCCCGGCTGAGGAAAAGGTTTGACTTGCGTCCGGCAATTGCCTATGCATCCAACAACATAGACCGGGCTGCGCCTAAAATAGCGGCTGAAGGTCCGCTGGCAACAACCCGCTCCCCCCGGCACCCGTCAGCACAATTTCAATTCTAAATACCCATAAGGAATCATTTGCCCATGAAGAGTAAAATTTTGATCAATGCGGTGGACCACGAAGAGATCCGCATGGCCAAAGTCACCGATAGCCGTTTGGATGAATTTCATATCGAGAGTACCTCCCGGGAGGCAACCCAGGGCAATATCTACAAGGGCGTGATTACTCGCATCGAACCCAGCCTGCAGGCGGTCTTCGTCGACTACGGCGGCGAACGCAACGGGTTTTTGCAAATTCATGAAATCCACAGTGACTATTATCAGGACAGCCCCAAGGGACCCCGCAATATCCGCAAATTGCTGCGGGAGGGTCAAGAGCTTTTAGTGCAAGTCACCAAGGATCCCATCGGCAAAAAGGGTTCCATGCTGACCACCTTTCTCTCCCTGGCCGGGCGCTACATCGTGCTGATGCCCGGGAATGAAAATCTCGGCATTTCGCGCAAGATCGAGGATGAAGAAGAGCGCAAACGGTTAAAGGAGATCGTCCACGGCCTGAAAATGCCCGAAGGGTTCGGCGTGATTATCCGCACCGCGGGAATCAAGTGCACCAAAGCCCTGATCAATAAAGATCTCAACTACCTCATGCGGCTCTGGAAGAGCATCAAGGGCAGTGTGATGGAGGTGCCTGCGCCCCATCTGATGTACCAGGAGCGCAATCTGGTGGTACGGGTGGTCCGGGATTATCTCACCCCTGATGTGGCTGAAATCCTCATTGATGACGAGGCCGCCTTTCGGGAAGTCAAAGAGTTCGTCAAACTGCACTCCCCCAAGCACTCCAAAATCGTGCGCCACTACCGGGGAGACCGACCGGTCTTTTCCAAGTTTCAACTAGAAGACCAGATCGCCTCCATCTACCGCTCCAGCGTCCCCTTGAAATCGGGCGGCTCCATTGTGATTCAGCAAACCGAAGCCCTGGTCTCCATCGACGTCAACTCCGGCAAGGGAACCCAGAAGGAATCCATCGAACAAACCGCCTTGATGACCAACCTGGAGGCGGCCGAAGAGATTGCCCGCCAGCTGCGCCTACGGGATCTGGGGGGCCTGATCGTGCTGGATTTCATCGATATGCGCGAATCCAAGCACAAACTGCAGGTGGAGCGCACCCTGAAAACCCAGCTCAAGGGCGACAAGGCGCGCAGCAAGGTGGGCCGCATCTCCCAGTTCGGTTTGTTGGAAATGACCCGCCAGCGTATTCGCCCGGCCATCGACTTCTCCAATTTTGAAACCTGCCCCCACTGTCGGGGCAAAGGACAGATTCCCTCCACCGAATCCATGGGATTGAGCTTCCTGCGTCAGTTGAACTATAAGACCTTAAAGCAGGGTTACGATCGGGCAAGGGGCGCCGTGCCCCCCAATGTGGCCGACTATCTGCTGAACAAAAAGCGGCGGGAATTGATGGACCTGGAACGCCGTCGCTCAGTGGTGATCACCATCGAAGGCGACCCCACCCTGGCACCGGGGGAAAACCGTATCATTCTGGATAAATAAGCGAATTAAACTTCATCCGCTGTCACCCAGCGGTTTGACACACCCCAAGGCTTACGCTATCTCTCAGGGATCCAAGGAGAAACGATGATGTCCCCATCCCAGGCTCCCCCCAGCGGTCGGCATCCCCTGGTGATTTTCACCCTGGTGCTGCTGATCCTGGTCGTAGCCGGCGGGGTATGGTGGTGGCTGCGCCCTAAGGCCGAAGATCCCGCGGTCACTGCCGACAGCCCTCTAGTCCGCGCCGAAATCGAGACCCGGGCCCCCCTTGTCGCCGAGGATCTTGAGACCCCCTCGGAAACCCAGGTGCTGATGGAGCAGCGCAAAGCGCAGCTGGGCCTGGAAACCGGCGTCGATATGATCGTGCGCAGCGATGAAACCATCCAAATCGACGACATTCGCATTCCCATGTCGGAGATATTGGATAAAATTCGCATCAAAGAGGGACAAATCGTTGAAAAAGAGCTTATTGGCACCCCTTCCAAGCCGGGACGGGATATCACCCCAGACGGAGTCAACCAGCGATCGCGCCACATCAAGGAACGGATGGCGGAAATCGAGGGCTTATTGAACGACCCCAAAATCCAGGGGGATGTACAGCTCAAGGAGAGTTTGCGGCAGGAACAAAGCAGCCTGGCCCAAACCGCGGAAACCTTACGGCGCTATCTCGAAAATCAGGCACGCCTGGAAGCGGTGGAATCCCAGATCGCCGAGGGCGGGAACGTCGACCTCGAAGCCCTGGAAGAGACCCGGGACAGTTTGCGTCAAGCCCACGCCGCCCTGGAGGAAGCCATTGCCTCCGATCCCTACTGGGACAATGCCGTGGATGCCTATGGGATTTATATCGTCCGCGGGGGGGATAATATCTGGAATATCCATTTCCAGTTCCTGCGAAACTATTTCAACCGCAAAGGCATCCAGCTGGAAGCGACCTCCGATGAGCCCACCACCGCCGGGTCGAGTTCAGGGGTGGGGAAAATTCTCAAGTTTTCCGAGAAGATGGTCAATATTTACAATATCCGTCAACGCCGTCTGGAGATGGACCTGGATACGATCCACCCCTTGAGCAAGATCGTGGTCTTCAATCTGGAGCGGGTGTTTTCGCTGCTCAAGCAGATTGACCATCGCAATGTGCAGCGCGTTGAATTCGACGGGGAGACCCTATGGGTGCCCGCCGACCAGTAACCTGAAATGGGCCAACCGTTTCCGGCAAACCGCCAATTCGTTGAGGCATTTGATAAATCGTTACTTAGACCGGGAACCATTTGACCTTCGGATTGTTTTTGAGTATGAATTATCGCTTTTACGCATGAGGGGACGCAGCACCGCGGTTAAGTCCAACTGACTTGAAAGCGCCTGGATTCAAGGAACCCGGGACCTTTTAATGCATGCTGGCCGCGTTCGCCCGCGGCCTTTTTTTTGATTCACAGTCGCTCAATAACCGGATCGATCCGAGAATTCGATCCTCATAAAACTTACTTTGGTAAGGAGGCACATTTTGCACAATATCGCATACGCCATGGGTCAAGGGGGCGGCGCCACGGGTGGAGCAGGTGGTTTTGCCGGTTTTGTTCCCCTCATTTTGATGTTCGCCATTTTCTACTTTCTCTTGATTCGGCCCCAACAAAAAAAAGCCAAAGAACATCGGGAGATGGTGGGCAACCTTAAAAAGGGCGACCGTATTGTTACCTCCGGCGGAATCCACGGCCGGATCACCGCGGTGGACGAAACCGTTTTGACCGTAGAAATTTCCGACCGCGTGCGGGTCAAGGTCAATCGAGGCAATGTCGCCGGGGTTCAATCCACGACTGCTCCGGCAGCGCCGGCCAAAAGTAAAAAATCCGAAGCTGAAAAGCCCAAAAAGTAAGCCTTCGGGCCTGACCAAACGCGAACCTGTCCGACAGGGCGGTCTGTCCAAACGGCAAAAACAATCCGGCCGAAATTGATTCGTGCTCGATCAATAATTCGAAAAATGTTGCCTCATGGGCAACCTTCCGGATCTTGAGACCCCGGTTTCCGTCCGTCCAGCCCACGAGTGAAAGGATTCAATCGTTGAAAGCAATTTCCTGGCGTCTCATCGTCATCCTTGTACTGTTGGTGGGGGCGGCCATTTATATCTTCCCTACCTTTAAACCCGGAGTCTGGCCCCATAAAAAAATCAATCTGGGCCTTGATCTTCAGGGCGGTATGCATCTAGTCCTGGAAGTGGCCAGCGATCAGGCCGTGGAGAGCACCGTGGACCGGCTCTATCAAGAGATCCGCACCCGCCTGAAACAGGAGGGTATCCGCCATGGGGGCGTGGATCGGGTACCCGGCCCGGCGGTCACCGTTCAGTTGAACAGCGCCGATCAGTTGGAGCCCTTCAATTCTCTTCTGGATAGGGAATTTCCAGACCTGGCCCAACTGGACAAAGCCAGTTCCGGGGGCAATACCACCCTGAGGCTGGGTCTTCAGAGCGAGGATGTGGACCACATTAAGCGGCTGGCCGTGGACCAGGCCCTGGAAACCATTCGCAACCGCATCGACGAATTTGGCGTCACTGAGCCGGATATCCGCCGCCAAGGCGAACGCCGTATTCTGATCCAACTGCCGGGTATCAAGGACACCGACCGGGCCAAAGAACTCATCGGCCGCACGGCCCTGCTGGAATTCAAATTGGTGGACGAATCCCAGGATCCGCGCAACGTCAATCCAGGCAGCGAACCCCCGGGCACCGAACTGCTCCACGAAGTGCGTTACGATCCGGCCACCAATCGCACGATCAAGACCCCCTTTCTGGTCACAAAACGCGCCTCGCTGACCGGCGCCTATCTCACCGACGCCCGGGTACAGATCGACAACCGCTACAACGAACCCTACGTCTCTTTGGAATTCGATAAAAAAGGCGCCCGGATATTCGCCAAAGTGACCCGGGAGCACACCAAAGAACGTCTGGCCATTGTGCTGGACAGTAACGTCTATTCAGCCCCGGTGATTCAGGACGAGATTCCCAACGGCCGCGCCCAGATCACGGGCAGTTTCTCTATGGAGGAAGCCAAGGATTTGGCTATCGTGCTGCGGGCCGGCGCTTTGCCCGCACCGGTGAAAATTTTAGAAGAGCGCACCGTGGGCCCTTCCTTGGGGGCCGACTCCATCCGCGCGGGCCTGATCTCCATGGTCGTGGGCGGGCTGATCGTCATCCTGTTCATGGTGATCTACTATAATTTCGCGGGCGTCATCGCCGATGTCGCCCTGTCCGTGAATATCCTGCTGGTGGCCGCCGGACTGGCTGCGTTCCAGGCCACCCTGACGCTTCCCGGTATCGCGGGGATCATCCTAACCATCGGGCTGGCCGTAGACGCCAATGTGCTGATCTTCGAGCGCATCCGCGAAGAACTGGGACTGGGCAAGCCTCCCCGGGCCGCCTTGGAGGCGGGCTATGCCCGATCCTCCTTGACCATTCTGGACGCCAATGTCACCACCCTGATTGCCGCGGTCGTGCTGTTTCAGTTCGGCACCGGACCGGTGAAAGGCTTTGCCGTCACCCTGAGCCTGGGGGTCCTGGCCAGCCTCTTTACAGCCCTGGTGCTCACCCGCAGCATCTTTGACTATCTGCTGATCACCCGCAAACAGACCCGTCTGAGCATTTAAGAGCCAAGGAAAGCAAGCCATGCAATTTATCAAATCCAGCGTCAACATTGATTTTATCGGCAAACGCAAGGCGGCGTTTATCCTTTCCGCGGCCATGATCCTGGTGAGCCTTATCTTCCTTACGGTCAACAAGGGACTTCGCTACGGGATCGATTTTGCCGGCGGCAGTGAAGTCACCGTGCGCTTCGGCGAAGCGGTGGAACTCAAGGAGTTAAGATCGATCCTGGAGCAGATCGGCGTGGCCAACGCCTCCATCCAACAGTTTGAAGGTGAACTCGGCGGCACCCAAGGCAACTCCTTCCTGATCCGCAGCGACCAGTCCGAGGAGGGCGCCAAGACGTTTGTGGACAAAATCAAAACCGACCTTCAAGAGGCCACCGGAAAAAGCGTGGAGATCCGCAAGTTTGAGATGGTGGGGCCCCAGGTGGGCCAAGACCTCCAGGAACAAGCACTCTTTGCCATGTTTTTCACCCTGCTCTTCATCACCATTTACATCTCGGGCCGCTTCGAATTGAAATGGGTGTTGTCCGGAGTGATGGCCGGCGCCCTGGCCGGTGCGGTATATCTGCTATCCATCTTCAACGTCAGCATTCCCTTTCTGATCCTGGCCGCCCTTATCGTGGCCTTGGTGCTGTTTTGGTTTCTCGAGCTTAAATATGCCATGGGCGCCATTGTGGCTCTGATCCACGACGTCACCATCACCGTGGGCCTGTTCTCCATCTTTGATAAAGAGTTTACCCTGCCCATCATCGCCGCCCTGCTCACCATCATCGGCTACTCCTTGAATGACACCATCATTGTCTTCGACCGCATCCGGGAAAATCTGCGCAAGTATCACCGCCTCTCACTAGGACGAATCATCAACCGCAGTATCAATGAAACCTTGAGCCGCACCTTGCTCACCTCCATGACTACCTTATCGGTGGTGGTGGCCCTGTTTGTTCTGGGGGGCGGAATCATTCATGATTTTGCATTCGCTCTGATCATTGGCGTTCTAGTGGGTACCTACTCATCGGTCTTCGTGGCAAGCCCGATATTGCTGGCCTGGCAGGGAAAAGGCAACGCCGCTTAAAGTCGTGGAACTGAATAATTCCACACAGAGATCCGCCACCATGCAAGGGGTGCTTCCGTGGCTACAGCTGAAACAGATTCCAGGGGTCGGTAACCTTCTGGCCAAGCGGCTCATCGAGGCCTTCGGCACTCCGCAAAAGGCCATGGGCGCCTCCCGGGAGATGCTGGCCCAAATCCCGGGGATCTCCCTGAAAATAGCTGATCGGATCCGCCGGCGCGGCGATCCCGCCCCAGCCCGCCGTGAGCTGGAAGCCGCCCAAGACCAGGGTTACCGCATCCTGCCCTTAACCGATCCTGACTACCCCAGTCTGCTTCGGGAAATTCCAGACCCGCCCCCAGTGCTTTATGTTTACGGCCACCTGGGAAGCCTGACACGGCCCATGGCCGTGGTGGGCTCCCGCGGCGCCAGCCGTTACGGGCTGAGAATCGCCGCCCAGCTCTCCGCGGAACTAGTCGCCCTGGGTTTTTCCATCGTCAGCGGGATGGCCCGGGGCATTGACACTGCCGCCCACAAAGCGACTCTGGCAGCCGGGGGAACCACAGTGGCCGTGCTGGGCAGCGGTTTGGCTCGGATCTATCCTCCGGAAAACCGGGATTTGTTTCACCAAATCGCCCAGCAGGGCGCCGTGGTTTCGGAGTTCGCCCTGGACACCCGGCCGGAGCCCCGCAACTTTCCCATCCGCAACCGCATCATCAGCGGCATGAGCCTGGGCACGTTGGTCGTGGAAGCCGCCCAGCGCAGCGGTTCGCTGATTACCGCCCGGCTGGCCGCTGAACAGAACCGGGAGGTATTTGCCGTGCCGGGCAGTGTGCGTTCAGGGTTGAGCCGCGGCTGCCATGGGTTGATCCAGCAGGGCGCCAAGCTGGTGACCCAGGCGCTGGACATTGTCGAGGAATTCAGCCATCTGCTGCCCGGCCCTGCCCAGGTTTCGATGGCAGCCCCCGGCGGCGCCTTGGCACTGCCGGAAATCGACTCTTTAAGCCCCGAAGAACAACAGGTATGGTCCGCCCTTGGCCCCTACCCCATCCATATTGACGAACTGGCCCATGACGCGGCCCTGGCCCAGGGCCGACTCGCCGAAGTTCTCTTGCAGCTCGAACTCAAGGGCCTTATCATCCAGGGCGCAGGAAAAATGTTTTTTAAAGAGGATCCCTCGTGAGTAAACCACTGGTTGTTGTCGAGTCCCCCACCAAGGTGCGGACCATTAAAAAATATCTGGGCGGAGACTACAATGTCGCCGCCACCGTGGGTCACATCAAAGATCTGCCCCAGCGCGAAATGGGTATTGATGTCGAAGAGGGGTTCCAACCCCAATACCGGATTATTCCCGGCAAGCAGAAGGTGGTCAGTCAGCTGAAAAAGGCCGCCGGAAGTGCCGAAGATGTTTATCTGGCCCCGGATCCCGACCGCGAAGGTGAGGCCATCGCCTGGCACGCTTCCGAGGTACTCAAGAAAAAAGGGCGCCGCTTTCACCGGGTTCTGTTTCACGAATTGACCCAAAAGGCGATCCGCGACTCCATGGCCCGCCCTGACGAACTGAACCGGGCCAAGTACGAAGCGCAGCAGGCGCGCCGCATGCTGGACCGCCTGGTGGGCTACGAGGTCTCTCCCCTGCTCTGGCGTAAAGTCAAAGGCGGCTTGAGCGCCGGCCGGGTGCAGTCCGTGGCCGTGCGTATCATCTGCGAACGGGAACGGGCCATCCAGGCCTTTGAACCCGAAGAGTACTGGTCCATCACCGCCCACCTGGCGGCCTTCAATCCGCCGCCCTTTGCCGCGAAACTGGTGCGCAAGGGAAAAGAAAAGATCAAAATCGGCAATGAAGCCGGCGCCCGGCAAGTCCTTATGGATCTTGAAGGAGAACCCTTTGTTGTTAAAAAGATCAACAAACGTACCACCAAGCGCAATCCCGCGCCGCCCTTTACCACCAGCAAGCTGCAGCAGGAGGCCATCCACAAGCTGCGTTTTTCCGCCAAAAAGACCATGATCGTGGCCCAGCAGCTCTATGAGGGGATCGACCTGGGCCCCGGGGAGCCGGTGGGGCTGATCACCTACATGCGTACCGACTCGACCCGCATCGCCCAGGAGGCGGCCCACCAGGCTCTGGATCTGATTCGCGCCCAATATGGATCGGATTACGCGCCCGCCAGCCCGCGATTTTTCAAGAACCGCAAACAGGTGCAGGATGCCCATGAGGCCATCCGGCCCACGGATGTGGACCAAACCCCCGAGAAACTGGCGCCCCATTTGAGCAAAGACCAGTTGGCCCTCTACACCTTGATCTGGAAAAGATTCGTGGCTTCCCAAATGGCCCAGGCCCTCATCGACCGCTGCACGGTCTCGATCCAGGCGGGGAGCTACACCTTTAGCGCCACGGGGTCCACCATCAGGTTCGCCGGCTTCATGAAACTCTATCAAACCGCTGACCAGCAGAACGCCACGACCCAGGATCAAACCCAGACCCAGCTGCCCGAAATGACGGAAGGCCAAACCTTGGAGCTCAAGCAGCTGGAACCCAAACAGCACTTTACCCAGCCCCCGCCCCGCTTCTCCGAAGCCTCCCTGGTCAAAGAGTTGGAAGAAAACGGCATCGGCCGGCCCAGCACCTACGCGGCCATTCTCTCCACCATCCGCGACAAGGGCTATGTGGAACTCAATCGGGGCTATTTCCACCCCACGGAACTGGGATTTATCGTCATCGAGCTTCTGGTGGAAAGTTTTCCGGAAATATTCAGCGTCGAATTCACCGCGCAAATGGAGGATGCTTTAGACCGCATCGAAACCGACCAGAGCGTCCTCCAGAAGGTGCTGGGGGACTTTTACGGCCCCTTTGCCGCCAAATTGGCCTCGGCCAGCGAGTCCATGCGCTCCATGAAGCGCGATGGTTTGAGCACCGGCCTGACCTGCCCCCAGTGCGGGAAGCACGAGCTGCGCATCAAGATGGGCCGCAACGGGCACTTCCTAGGCTGCAGCGGCTACCCGGACTGCACCTATACCCGCAATTATTCCCGCAGCGACAAGGGCGCCATCGAGCCCGTCGAGCCCCTGCCCGACGAACCGGTGGACAAAACCTGCGCCCAGTGCGGCCGTCCCATGGTGAGCAAGCAGGGCCGTTACGGCAATTTCCTGGCCTGCAGCGGCTATCCGGAGTGCACCCATACGGAAAGCCTGGAAGGCGAAGGTTCGGGCCGCGGCACCGGGGTAGCCTGTCCTCGGGAGGGCTGTGACGGCGAATTGGTTCAGCGCACCTCCCGGCGGGGCAAGGTATTTTACGGCTGCAGCCGCTATCCCAAATGCAATTTCGCCCTCTGGGACAAGCCGGTCCCGGAAGCGTGCCCACAATGCAGGGCACCCTTTCTGACCGAAAAAACCACCAAGCGCGACGGCACCCTCCTGGTGTGCCAGAGTAAATCCTGCCGCTACCGCCGCCCCATGGACGAGAAACCCGCGGCTTGACAGCAACGGCCTGCCCATATTATTGAATTTTTTGATGTCGGCATCCCCTGCCTGCTGACCTAACCCCAGCGCTTGCGCCAGTGCCAAGAAGGGAAATGCGCCCATGACCCCCCAAAGTGATGACTCCCCGGAGCGCCGCCGCTACGCGCGTATCGACTCTCTGAACCTGACCGCCATCGTCCCCAAGGAAGGTGATGCGCCCCTCTCCCAGGTGAGTATGGCCCGTACCCTGGATCTCAGCCCGGCGGGCGCCCGAATCGAAGTTCACCAGAAGATCGATCTGGGGTCGCGGGTGGAACTGGAAATTGCCGTGGCCGAAGAGATCACCCACGTCCATGGGACCGTGGTTCACGTCGAACCCACCGAACCCGGGGGCTATTTGCTGGGCATCGAATTCGATGAAGCCCAAAGCGCCTTGAAATTTTAGGAGATTTTTAAAAATAGCCCTTGACTTTGGGCAGTGAAGATTGTTACAGCCAACTGCATTAAGGGTCACTTTGGAGAAGATGATGTCATTCGCGGTTCTCAACATTATTGGCCTAATTTGCTTGCTCGGGGTCGTCCTGATTATCGGCCACGAGCCACCGGGGTTGATAATGGCCTGACGAACCCGCCCAACAGCGCAGCCAAATCCGTTATCAGCCCCAAGGCGATAACGGATTTTTTTTTGCTCGGGTTTACGGACCGGAGACCGGCAAGCCCGGTGCTCCCACGAGGTGACGTGATGAAGCTGACAGGGGCTCAAATTTTAATGCAGGTTCTCAAAGATGAAGGGGTGGACACCATTTTCGGCTACCCCGGCGGCGCGGTGATCGACATCTATCAGGAACTCAGCCGCAGCGATATCCGCCATGTCCTGGTGCGCCATGAACAGGCCGCGGTGCATGCCGCCGACGGGTACGCCCGGGCCAGCGGCAAGGTCGGCGTATGCCTGGTGACCTCCGGCCCAGGGGCAACCAACACCGTCACCGGGATCGCCTCGGCCTATATGGACTCCATCCCCGTGGTGATCCTCACCGGCCAGGTGCCCACCCATCTCATCGGCAACGACGCCTTTCAAGAGGTGGACATCGTGGGCATCACCCGTCCCTGCACCAAGCACAATTATCTGGTCAAGCGCACCGAAGATCTGGCCCGAACCGTCAAGGAGGCCTTCCATATCGCCCGTTCGGGTCGCCCTGGCCCGGTGCTGGTGGATATTCCCAAAGATGTGAGCAACACCAGGGTAGACTACCGGCCCCCCAAAGCGATCAAGCTGCGCTCCTACAACCCCAATTACCAGCCCAATGTCAAACAACTGAAAAAGGCGGTCAGCCTGATAAAAAAAGCCCGGCGTCCGGTGCTGCTGGCCGGGGGCGGTGTGGTTCTGGCCAAGGCTGCAACGGCCCTTACCGATTTTGCCCGCAAGAGCGACCTGCCGGTGACCACCACCCTCATGGGATTGGGCACCTTTCCGGCCACGGACCCTAGCTGGCTGGGGATGATCGGCATGCACGGCACCTACCGGGCCAATATGGCCGTAGGCAACTGCGATTTGCTGGTCTCCGTGGGGGTGCGCTTCGATGATCGGGTCACCGGCAAAACCGACACCTTTGCCGACCAAGCCCAGATCATCCATATCGATATCGACCCCACCTCCATCCGCAAGAACGTGGATGTGGCCATTCCGGTGGTAGGGGATTGCAAAAAGGCCCTGGAAATTCTCAACACCCTCCTGGATGTCGAGGATCATTCGAACCTGGTAGGCCGTCATGAGAAGTGGGCGGCTCAGATTCAAAGCTGGAAGGATACCCGGCCTTTGGATTATCAGCAGGGCGAGGCCATCAAGCCCCAATACGTCATCGAGAAACTCTACGAATTGACCCGCGGCGAGGCCATCATCACCACCGAAGTGGGTCAGAATCAGATGTGGACGGCCCAATACTACCACTTTGACCGCCCGGATCACTTTATCACCTCAGGCGGCTTGGGCACCATGGGCTTCGGCCTGCCGGCGGCCATCGGCGCCCAGATGGCCCAGCCGGATAAGACCGTCATCGATGTGGCCGGCGACGGCAGTATCCAGATGAACATCCAGGAGATGACCACTGCCGTTCAAAACTGCCTACCCATCAAAATCGTGATTCTCAACAACGGCTATCTGGGGATGGTGCGCCAGTGGGAAGAACTCTTTTATGATAAGCACTATGCCTGCACCTGTCTGGAAACCGGGCCGGATTTCGTCAAGCTGGCCGAAGCCTTTGGCGCTTTGGGGCTGCGGGCCACCCAACCTGATGAGGTGGAAAGCGTGCTCAGGACCGGTCTGGCCAGCAAACAGGCTGTGATCATGGACTTTAGGGTCGAACAGGAAGAGTGTGTCTACCCCATGGTGCCGGCTGGCGCGCCCATCACCGAAATGCTGCTGGTTTAACCCGGGCCCAAGAAAGGACCGCGACGTGGACGAATCGAAACATGTGATCACCATGCTGGTGGACAACGAGCCGGGGGT
The DNA here is from genome assembly GCA_963713755.1 of uncultured delta proteobacterium. Taxonomy (GTDB): domain Bacteria; phylum Desulfobacterota; class Desulfobacteria; order Desulfobacterales; family CAVQMW01; genus CAVQMW01. The sequence goes on from CAVQMW010000003.1 coordinate 781,963, forward strand.
CCTTTCCCGGGTGGTGGGGCTGTTCAGCGGCCGCGGCTACAACATCGAAAGTCTCTGCGTGGCCGAGACCATGGATCCCGCGGTATCTAGAATCACCCTCTGCACCAAGGCCAACCCGCCGGTGGTGGAGCAGATCGAGAAGCAGCTCAACAAGCTGATCAATGTCATTAAACTGCGCGACTTGAGCGGTCCGGACTCGGTGCACCGCGAGATGGCCCTGATCTGCGTCAAGGCCAAGGCCGAGCACCGAGCGGAAATCTTGCGCATTGTGGATATCTTTCGCTGCAAGATCGTGGATGTGGGCTTGGAGCATTACACCATGGAGGTCACCGGCGATGCCGGCAAACTCAAGGCCCTGCTCAACATGCTGCGGCCCATCGGCATCAAGAAAATCGCCCGCACCGGTACCATTGCACTGTTTAGGGAGCCCAATTAATTAAAAATTTTGGAACAAAATTTTTAGGAGGAATGGAATGGCACGAATCGATTTTGGTGGCGTGGAAGAAGAGGTCATCACCTCGGAAGAGTACCCCCTGGACAAAGCCCGGGAACTGCTCAAGGACGAAGTCATTGCAATACTTGGCTACGGCGTTCAGGGGCCCGGTCAAGCCCTCAACCTGCGGGACAACGGGATTCGGGTGATTGTGGGCCAGCGCCGGGAGAGCCCCACCTGGAACAAGGCCGTGGATGACGGATTTGTCCCTGGCGAGACCCTGTTTCCCATCGAGGAGGCGGCCCGCAAGGCCACCGTGATTCAATATCTGCTTTCCGATGCCGGACAGATGGCCATGTGGCCCAAGATCGAGCCCTGCCTCAATGAAGGCGACGCCCTCTACTTCTCCCACGGCTTTTCCGTGGTTTACAAAGAACAGACCCAGGTGATTCCGCCCAAACACGTGGATGTGATTCTGGTGGCCCCCAAAGGCTCGGGCCGCACCGTCCGCACCAATTTCCTGGAGGGCAGCGGCATCAACTCCAGCTTTGCCATCCATCAGGATTTTACCGGCCGGGCCAAGGAGCGCGCCATTGCCCTGGGGATCGCCATCGGCTCCGGTTACCTGTTCCCCACCACCTTCCAAAAAGAGGTCATCAGCGATCTCACCGGCGAGCGCGGCGTGCTCATGGGCTGTCTGGCCGGGGTGATGGAGGCCCAGTACAATCTGCTGCGCAAACACGGCCACAGCCCCTCGGAAGCCTTTAACGAAACCGTGGAGGAGCTGACCCAGAGCCTGATCCGGCTGGTGGCCCAAAACGGCATGGACTGGATGTTCGCCAATTGCAGCACCACGGCCCAACGGGGCGCCCTGGATTGGGCCCCCAGGTTTCGCGATGCCGTGGTTCCGGTTTTCGATGAGCTGTATGCCAGCGTAACTTCGGGAAAGGAGACCCGGCGCACTTTGGAGCGCAACAGCGCCCCGGACTACCGCGAACGACTCCAGGAGGAACTTGCGGTCATCGGCAACTCCGAAATGTGGCGGGCCGGGGCCGCGGTGCGCGCCCTGCGGCCGGAAAACCGCGAGCGATAGCCAGTACGATCCGCGGGGGGCCGGCCCACCTATATGGGCGAGGCTGCCCCCCATTAACCACGGGATATCCCCGGGGAGTTAGCTTCATGGAACCTGTTTGGGTATACGACACCACCCTGCGAGACGGCACCCAAGGTGAGAAGATCAATTTCAGCGCCCGGGACAAGATCAACATTGCCCGCCGCCTGGATGAGATCGGGGTGCACTACATCGAGGGCGGCTGGCCCGGGTCCAACCCCAGGGACATGCATTTTTTCGATCTGGCCAAGGGCCAATCCTTCAAACAGGCCCGCATCAGCGCCTTTGGCGCCACCCGCAAGCCGGGAATTTCGGTAGCTGACGATCCCAACATCCAGGCGCTTTTGGCGGCGGAAACCCCCACGGTGACCATCTTCGGCAAAACCTGGAATCTGCACGTCACCGAAATCATGCACAACACGCCGCAAGAGAATCTGGATATGATCTTCGAGTCGGTGCGTTATCTCAAGGATGCCGGGCGGGAGGTGATCTACGATGCCGAGCACTTTTTCGACGGGTTCAAGGACAATCCCGGTTACGCTGTTAAAACCCTGAAGGCCGCCGCCCAGGGGGGCGCCGATTTTCTGGTGCTCTGCGACACCAACGGGGGCACCCTGCCCTTTGATCTGGAGGAGATGGTCCAGGCGGTCAATACGGAATTGGAGCCCGGCTGCGCACCGCCCCTGGGCATTCACACTCATAACGACGCCGGCCTGGCCGTGGCCAACACGCTGATCGCCGTAAAAGCCGGCGTTGCCATGGTCCAGGGCACCATCAACGGCTATGGGGAGCGCTGCGGAAACGCCGATCTGGTCACCATCATCCCCAATCTGAGTCTCAAGATGCAGCGCACAACCATTCCCGCGGAAAACCTGGGCCAGCTCAAACGGCTCTCCCGCTATGTCAGTGAAACCGCCAACATGATCCCCGTGAGCAGCCGCCCCTTTGTGGGCATCAGCGCCTTTGCCCACAAGGGCGGCATTCACGTCAACGCCATCATGAAAAATCCCCGGGCCTATGAACACCTGGACCCCACCCTGGTGGGCAACCGGCGCCGGGTTCTGATCTCGGATATGTCGGGCCGCAGCAACGTGGAGTATAAAGCCCGGGAGATGGGGATCAAGCTGGATGCCAACGGTGCCGAGAGCCGCCAGATCGTCACGGCCATCAAGGAACTCGAGGAGCAGGGGTTCCAGTTCGATGTGGCCGACGGTTCCTTCAAGGTGCTGGTGGAAAAACTCACCGATCAGTTCAAGCCCTATTTTGAACTGATGTCCTTTCGGGTGGTGGTTGAGAAAGACCAGGATCTGCCCTGCGCGGCCCACGCCACCATCAAAATCAAAGTGGATGAACAGGAGGAGATCACCGCCGCCGAGGGGGACGGCCCGGTGAGCGCCCTGGACAACGCCCTGCGCAAGGCCCTGGACAAGTTTTATCCGGGCCTGGACTACATGCATCTGGTGGATTTCAAGGTGCGGGTCATCGACGGCCGTTCAGGCACCGCCGCCAAGGTGCGGGTATTCATCGAATCCCGGGACCAGGAAGAGGTGTGGAGCACCATCGGGGTTTCCGAGGACATCATCGAAGCGAGCTGGCAGGCGCTGGCGGACAGTTTTCACTATAAATTGGCCAAGCCGGCCAATTCCGATTCAGAAAACCACAAGGAGTAAACCCATGGCCGAGAAAGTCGTAATTTTTGACACCACCCTGAGGGACGGCGAACAATCCCCCGGTGCGAGCATGAACACCGGCGAGAAGCTGCGCCTGGCGGTTCAATTGGAAAAACTGGGCGTCGATGTCATCGAAGCCGGATTTCCGGCGGCTTCGGAGGGCGATCTTGAGGCCGTGGCGGCCATCGCAGCCAAACTGCAAAAAAGCCAGGTGGCCGGGCTGGCCCGGGCCAACAAGGACGACATCGACAAGTCCTGGGCCGCGGTCAAAGCCGCTGCCCATCCGCGAATCCATACCTTCATCGCCACCAGCGATATTCATCTCAAATACAAGCTGCGCATGGAGCGCGAGCAGGTGATCGCCCAGGCCGTGGAGGCGGTTAAATACGCGAAGACCTTTACCGACAACGTGGAGTTCTCCGCTGAAGACGGCTCCCGCAGCGACCGTGACTACCTGTGCAAGGTCTTCGAAGCGGTCATCGGCGCCGGAGCCACCACCGTCAATCTGCCGGACACCGTGGGCTACGCCATTCCCCTGGAATTTACCGATATGGTGAAGTATGTGATCGCCCACACCCCCAACATCAACCAGGCCGTGTTGAGCGTTCACTGCCACGACGACCTGGGTCTGGCCACGGCCAACACCATCGCCGCCATCGGCGCCGGGGCGCGCCAGGCCGAGGTGACCATCAACGGCATCGGCGAGCGGGCCGGCAACACCTCCCTGGAAGAGGTGGTCATGGCCATCCACACCCGGGGCAATTTCCTGCCGGTGCGCACCAACATCGACACCACCCGCATCCATCCCACCAGCCGGCTGGTGAGCATGATCACCGGCATCATGGTGCAGCCCAACAAGGCCATTGTGGGCGCCAACGCCTTTGCCCACGAAGCGGGCATCCACCAGGACGGCGTGCTGAAAAACCCCATGACCTACGAGATCATGAAGCCCGAAACCGTCGGTTTAAGCGCCAACAAGCTGGTCCTGGGCAAGCACTCCGGGCGCCACGCCCTGCGCTCCCACCTGCGGGACATGGGCTATGAACTCACCGACGAAGAGCTGCAGCTGATTTTTACCAACTTCAAGGAGCTGGCGGACAAAAAGAAGCATGTGGTGGACGAGGACCTGGAAGTGCTGGTCACCGAAGGCATCCTGCGTACGCCGGATATTTTCCAAATGGAATACCTGCACGTCACCGCCGGCACCACGGTGCTGCCCATGGCCTCGGTCAAACTCTCCATCAACGGCCGCTCCGTCCAGGGTGCCGGCTATGGTAACGGCCCCATTGACGCCGCCTTCAACACCATCGCCAAACTCGCCAACACCGATGCGGAGCTGCTGCGCTTCTCGGTGAGCGCCCTGACCGGCGGCACCGACGCGCAGGGCGAGGTGACCGTGCGCCTCAAAGAAAACGGGCTGGTGGCCCTGGGCAAAGGCGCCGACCCCGACATCATCACCGCCAGCGCCAAAGCCTATGTCAACGGCCTCAACCGCATGGAATACCTCAAAACCCACCCCATCAAAAAGACCGGGGATGTGTGACCCGCGGGCCATCCAACACCGACAATCTGAAAAGGCGGCATGGGTTTCCCAGGCCGCCTTTTTTCATATCCGGCTTATCCTTGCCCCGTAAACACCTGGGCTGCGATTTTAATTTTTACTTGAATTGCGAACAGGATCGTATGATATCATTCGTTTGGACGAAAAAATGCGAAATTCCTATTAAATTATAGCCTTATTTCTCTATTTAAAGGGATAAAAATAGATTCTATTTAATATTAATGTTATGCATAAAAAATGACATATGTCGTGGATAAATTGAGAGGCGGAGACCTGCGATCAATTGGGAAGGCGAATGAGGTTGTGCAGGATTAGGTTTATGGCAAAACTTGATTTAACAAAAGAGCATAAATCGTATTACAAGGCAGGTATGAAACCGGAAATGGTTGAATTTGACGAGCTTTCTTATTTGTCAATCGAGGGTAAAGAAGAGCCGGCGGGGGAGGCGTTTTTAAGTAAAGTTAAGGCTTTGTATCCATTGGCATACGGAATCAAGAAAATCTATAAAGAACAAGACAATGATTTTGGTGTTCCAAAACTGGAGGGCTTATGGTGGGTGGAAGGGGATGTCCCCGCTCTTGAAGCACCAAGAAAAGAATGGTGCTGAAAGCTCCTTTATCAGGTATCCGGTTAAGTGATAGTAAATCGCATAACGAATAAGGTTAGATTGTGCGAGGAACGAGCCACAATCTGAACCGTTTGGCGGACAAGCCCGGTGTTGATATAGAAAATAGCTTTTCGGGTGGAAGGCTGTTCGGTCAGGCGGGAGTGATCAGGAAGCGTTTTCCGCGCCCAAGAGGTGCTCTTTGAACCAGATTTATCCGTTGCATGTGACCCCTGGTGGTTAAAAAGGCTGATTTTTGGGCACAACTATCCTTTGCCGGTAGGACCGATTTTTTCGTTGACTGTAGATGTTGCTCCAGGGTTACGTAACCATACGACATGAATGTGGGGGTGATAGTCCAAGGTTCGGCAGTGGGTATGGAGTATGGTGGTAAATCCCGCTTCCCTTCCGAGCTTTTTATCGTTTCGGGTAAGGTTTTCAGAGTATCCCGAACACAGGCAAACATCAGGGAGTAGGCCACCTTCTGATTTTTCCAGGCCAGATCCCTCAGTTGCTTGGGCAGGGTGAATGTGATCAGATAATGGGGATGGGGCTATCTGTCTCCGCGAAGCGGCTTCGTCCAACAATCACATGCACTCGGACCGCAAAAAACGCCGCTCGTTCCTCGCTCTGCTTTTTACTGCCGGTGATGTGAAACGTTTTCCACCGGTGCTTTCTCCAACGATCCTGCAAACATCAGCCACAATATTTTTCTGCGATTCTAAAAAATAATCGCAGCACTCTGAATCTTGTGTGAATGGGCCTCCTCCTGGTACCATAGGGACGACCCAACCTTGTGGTCGGTAACCCGAAATCAAGACAAGGCCATTGAAAATCGTTTTAGGATTGGTTGCATAAGCTTCTGGCTGCGCTTGTCGCATCACTCAGATTCAAAACACATATGGATAAAGGAGAGCGAAATGAAACCTGACGCGAATAATACAACGGATGGGGCCAACCTCAGATGCCCGGAATGCCGTGCCCATTTGAAGCAGCGCAGGTCGCGCACCGCGGATAAATGCGAGATGATCTGCGGTGGGTGCGGGCAAAGTTTTGATGTGTGCGACCTTGAAACCCTGGATGAATTGAAAAAGCAGTCCTGAGATGACCTACAATTTCGATCCGGACCGCTGGTATGACAATGAGTGGTCCGCAATCCAATCTCGCTATAAAACCGGCCGGATCACCCAGCAGGAGCGTGACAAGGCGGTAGAGGCGCTGGATGAAAAGCTTGAGACCATGTGGGAGCGGCTGGATGGGTCCTATCAGCGGCCGAAATAGCGCCGCAACCATAACGATCTAACCACATATAATTAGGAAAACATCATGACCATTATGAGGCTGTGGCACGGCACGGTTGCTTTGGAAAAGGAAACTTCAGATCTGTATGAAGTTTTTTTTGAAAAATAGCATGCCCCCCGCCCCGCACCGCTAATCCATATGCCCCACGCGGTGAATCTTGATCATATTGGTGCTGCCCTCGGTGAGCCCCATGCCGATCACCAGCACGATCAAATCCCCGGTCTGGACAAATCCCTTTTGAATTAGCAGGTTTTCGCTGCTGCGGATCAAGCGCTGGGCATTGTCGATGTTGGGGATGTACATGGGAGTGACGCCCCAGAGCAGGGAGAGTCGGTTGTAGATATCCATGCGGGAGCTGAAGGCATACACCGGTTTTGAGGGGCGCTGTTTGGAGATCTGCCGGGAGGTGCCGCCGGACACGGAAAAAGCCACGATGCACTTGGCGTCGATTTCATGGAGAATATTGACCGCCGATTGGGCCACGGCATGAGTGATGGGATCCTGAGGGTCGGTGGCGTACTGAATGTTGTAGGCCATGAACGGTGAATTTTCGCTGTTGTGGGCGATTTTGGCCATCATCCGCACCGCCTCCAAGGGGTATTGGCCCGAGGCGGTTTCGCCGGAGAGCATCACTGCGTCGGTGCCGTCGAAAATGGCATTGGCCACATCCGAAGCTTCGGCCCGGGTGGGAATGGGGTTGAGGCTCATGGTTTCCAGCATCTGGGTGGCGGTGATCACCAGCCGGTTCCGCTGCCGGCAGCGGTGGATAATGTGCTTTTGGATGGTGGGCACAAACTCCGGATTCATTTCCACGCCCAGGTCCCCCCGGGCCACCATCAGCGCATCGGCCTGCTCCAGAATTCCATCCAGGTTCTCCACGGCTTCGGGCTTTTCGATTTTGGCCACCACCGGGATGGCGCTGCCCTGACGGGCCAGCATGGCTTTGATGTCCAGAATGTCTTCCGCCCGGCGCACAAAGGATAGGGCAAAGTAATCCACACTGTTTTGAATCCCGAAATTGACATCGCGCCGGTCTTTTTCGGTCAAGGAGGGCGCCGATACGGATACGCCGGGCAGGTTGATGCCTTTGTTTTCCCCGAGCAATCCGCCGGTAACCACCCGGCAGGCCACCTCCTCCGGGCTCACCTGCTCCACTTCGAGGCGGATCAGACCGTCGTCCAGGAGGATCGTGTCCTTGGGGGCGACATCTCGGGCCAGACCGGCGTAGGTGGTGCAGACCCTCTGGGCGTTGCCCGGCATGGGGCGAGTGGTGATGGTGAATGGCTGGCCGGCGGTGAGTCGAACCGGCCGGCCCTCTTCCAGTTTACCGATGCGGATTTTAGGGCCCTGCAAATCGAGCAGGATACCCACCGGCAGATTGAGAGTGCGCGAGATGGAGCGCACCCTGCGAATCACGGTCACATGATCCTCGTAGCTGCCATGGCTGAAATTGAGCCGCGCAACATTGACCCCGGCGGCGATGAGCTGCTCCAAGACCGCCTTGTTGCGGGAGGCCGGTCCAATGGTGGCGATGATTTTGGTTTTTAATTCCATGGAAATATTCCTGTATAATTAACAAGCTGTCACTCCGAAGCGTCAGGGTCTGCCGGGGCCTCCAGTATCATGCGGCAATCGGCCACGGTGGCGCCCTGGGCCGTGGGATGCACCAGCATGGGGTTGAGGTCCAGTTCCCGGATCTCGGGGTGGTTGACCACCATATCCGACAGACTCACCATGCAGCGTTCGATGGTTTCCACATCACAGGCGGGTTGGCCGCGAAAGGCCTGCAGCAGTTTATAGCCCTTGATCTGGCGCACCATGCGGCGGGCCTCGTTGCGGCCAATGGGCGCCAGGCGGAAAGCCACATCCTTGAACACTTCCACGAAAATACCGCCGAAGCCGAACATGATCAGCGGGCCGAACACCGGATACCGGTTGGCCCCCAAAATTACCTCGCGGCCCGGCTGGGCCATCTGCTGGATCAGCACCCCGCGGATCTCGGCATCGGAGCGATAGGCCCGGGCATCGGCCAGCATGGTTTCAAAGGCGCTCTTAACCTGGTCCTCATCCTGCAAGCCCACTTTGACCCCGTTGGCGTCGGATTTGTGCAATATCTGGGGCGAAACGATTTTCATCACCACCGGAAAGCCAATCTCCCGGGCGACTTGGGCGGCCTCTTCCGCAGTGACCGCCAAACGGGTGGGCAGCACCGTAAAGCCGTAGCACTTGAGAATGTCCAGGCCCTCCAGTTCCCCCAACTGGGTGCGGCCCTCTTCCAGGCAGCGGGCGATGATCTCACGAGCGCCGGCCACATCGTGCCGCAGATCGAACTGGGCGTAAATCTGACGATTGAGCCACTGGGAATATTGATAAATGGTACCGAAGGCGCGGGCCGCGCTTTCTGGGAAACGGAATACGGGAATACCGTTTTCCTGAAGATACTTGGCGCCCTGGGAGACGTCGATGATGCCCATGAAACAGCACAGCACCGGCTTGTGGGTGCGGCGCGCGATGCGCACAATGGCCTCGGCCGTGCCCAGGGCGTTGGTCATGGACTGGGGGGTGAGGATCACCAGGGCGCCGTCCACGCCTTCGTCGCGAATCACCGCCGCCAACGCGTTTTCATAGCGGTCCTGGGTCGCATCGCCGATGACGTCCACGGGATTGTGCAGACTGGCGGCGGCCGGCAGGTGACTGGCCAGGGCCTCGATGGTCTCCTCCTTGAATTGAGCCAGCTGCAGGCCCGAGGAGATGGTCATGTCCGTGGCCACAATCCCGGGGCCGCCGGCATTGGTGACAATCGCCACCCGGTTGCCGTCGGGGATCTTGCGCCTGAATTTGCCCAGGGTGCTCTGGTTTTTGTAGGCAAAGGTGGAGGCAAAATCGAACAGGTCGTTGATGCTCTCCACCCGAATGATGCCCGACTGCTGGAAAATGGAGTCGTAGACCGCTTCCGAACCGGCTAGGGCCCCGGTATGGGAGGCCGCGGCCTGGGCGCCGGCCATGGTGCGGCCCGATTTGATCACCAAAATGGGGGTGGGCCGGTTGCCGGAGGTGATCTCCTTGACGGCCTGGATAAACTCCGCTCCCCGGCGCAGCTCCTCCAAGTAGATCATGATCACTTCGGTATCCAGATCGTGATGAAAGTAGCGCAGCAGGTCCAGTTCGTCCACGTCGGCCTTGTTGCCGATGGAGATAAACTTGGAAAAACCGAAATCACGGTCCTGGGCAAAATCGAGCACCGCCGTGCAGAGCGCGCCGCTCTGGGAGACAAAGGAGATGTTGCCGGCTTTGGGCATGCGCGCGGAAAAACTGGCGTTGAGGCTCACCTGGGGTAGCGGGTTGATCACGCCTAGGCAGTTGGGCCCCACCAGACGGATGTCGGCCTCCTGACATATGGCCACGATACGGTCTTCGATGGCCCGTCCCTCGGCACCCACCTCCCGAAACCCGGCCGATACGATCACCACCCCTTTGAGTCCTTTCTCGATGCCCTCGGTGATGGCCATGAGGGCCAGGGGCGGCGGCAGGATGATCATGGCCAAATCAAGATCATCGGGAATGTCGCTGAGGGTGGGATAGCAGCGCACGCTGCGGATAGCGCGCGCATTGGGATTGACCGGATAGAGAACGCCCTGGTAGTTGCCCCGCAGGATATTGGCGAAGATGTCGTGGCCCACCTTGCCCGGCGTGGTGGAAGCGCCCACCACGGCTACCGAGCGCGGGTTAAAAATGGCGTCGAGTTTGTCCATAAAACGGCCTTTCCTCTTTCGAAACTTAGGATCGAGTACCCTCGGGTCCCGGTTCAGGGAAATAGGGTGGGTTCAGGAGTATCCCGCGCCGGGACTATTTGCTTCGGGGGGTCAGGGCCGCGATCCCCGGCAGAGTTTTGCCTTCCAAAAGCTCCAAACTCGCCCCACCGCCGGTGGAGACATGGGAGACCTGCTCTGCCAATCCGGCCTGGGCCACGGCAGCCGCGGAATCCCCGCCGCCGATGATGGTGGTGGCGCCGGCTGCGGTGCGTTGCGCCAGGAGCCGGGCAATTTCCATAGTCCCCTCGGCGGCGGCCTTGATCTCGAACACCCCCAGGGGGCCGTTCCAGATCACGGTTTGGGCACTTTCCAGTTGTCGGCCGAACTGGGCCAGGGTCCGCGGGCCAATGTCCAGGCCATAGCTTTGGGCGGGAATGGCGTCTACCGCCACAGCTTTCATTTCCCCTACCCGGCCCGTCTTGAAATCAAAAGTGTCGCTCACCCGGCAATCCACAGGCAGCAGCAGTTTATCCTCGCCTTGGGCCAGAATATCCCGGGCCATCTCCAACCGGTCTTCCTCCAGCAGGGAACGGCCGATTTCAAGGCCCTGGGCTTTCAGAAAGGTGAACATCATCCCGCCGCCGATGAGGATCCGGTCCACCCGGGGCAGCAGATTGGTGAGCACATCAATTTTGCCGGAAATCTTGGCGCCGCCCATTATGGCTACATAAGGACGGGCCGGCTCGGCCAATAGGGGGCCAAAGTAGGTCAGCTCTTTTACCATGAGCAATCCGGCGACACAGGGACTCAGGTGGCGGGTCACCCCCACGGTGGAGGCGTGCGCCCGATGGGCCGTGCCAAAGGCATCGTTGACATAGATATCCCCCAAACTCGCCAACCGGCCTGCAAATTCAGGATCATTTTCGGTCTCCTCGGCGTGGTAGCGCAGGTTTTCCAACAGCAACACCTCACCCTCTTTTAGGGCCTGGGTCGCCCGCTCCGCGGCAGATCCCACGCAATCCTCGACAAAGGCCACCGGCTGACCCAAAAGCTCGCCCAACACCGGTGCACAGGGCGCCAGGGACATCTCCGGTATCCGCTGGCCCTTGGGGCGCCCCAGATGGGACATCAACACCAGTCGCCCCCCCTGCTGGATAATGGTTCGGATGGTGGGCAGGGCCGCCCGGATGCGGGTCTCATCCGTAACCCGGTCATCCTTCAAGGGAACATTGAAGTCCACCCGCATAAGCACCCGAAGCTTTTTCAGATCCACATCTTGAACAGTTAAGCAATCCATTCCCTCTCCCCTTCCCTTGGGGATCGCTCCCCTAGGATTCAACATGAATGAATTCTACAATGAATTATAGTCAACGAAAGTCAGCCGTCAGGCGGGACGACCCGGATCGGATTTACGGGCACGCCCCGTTCATTTGTCCGGGCCGGTTACGGTTTTGAGTGGGCCGTGCAGCTCCCCTTGGTGGATTTGCGAATATCGTTCTGGTGCTTGGCAATGGAGATGATGGTCGCCAGACCGGCTTTCACTGAGTCGGGCACGTCTGTTTGCTGCATTCTTTCCGCCTCATCGCATATGGCCGCAAAGGCGTTGTTGATTTTATCTGTGCTAAGCATGGGATTTACTCCTTATGCAGGGGTTGAAAGATATTCGATGCATTTTCTTGATATGGGTCGGCAAGCAAATCAAACCAGTAAGAAAAATAATGCGGGCTGGGTCTATGTCAAAACCCGCCCAGTACCCCCGCTCCATGGATAAAGCTCAGATGGCGGTTTTGTAAAACCAATTGGAATTGAGGGTGGGTTCCCGGGGGGCTGGCGCCGACCCCATGATCTCGGAAACATAGGCCCAGCGGGGACCTACCGTTGCCGGTGAGCGGGCAAAGCGGGCCAGCGCGCGGGCCGTGGAGGGATGGGGATGACCGATCCCGATGACCTGACCTTTGCTTAGGGCGGCGGTTTCCAGTTGAACCAGGCGGCTGTATATGAAGGACTCGCGGATCACCGGATCGATGAAGTAACGGTTGTAACCCGCACTCAGCCCCATTTGGCGGGCGGTACGATGGGCCACGGAACGCTGGCTGGTGACGGAATCCACAAAGTAGAGCCCGTGGGCCTTGATCACCTCCAAAGCGGGTTCGATTTTGCCGGAACAGGCCGTAAAGCGGGAGCCCATATGGTTGTTGACACCGGCGGCCAGGGTCAGGGCATCGATATTGGCTTCCATGGTGTCCACGATTCGGTCCGCGGAGTCCTCCACGAAAAGCGCGCCTGGACCGGGGTCGAGACGGCGGTTCACCGGCTCCATGGGCTGGTGCAGCATAATTTCATGGCCCTGTTCCTGGATCGTCCGGGCCAGGTTTCCCGACTTGGGAAGCTGGGGCAAGACGGAAAAGGTCAAGGGCAGATTCAGGCTCAGGAAGAGATCGGCCCGCCGGTAACTATATCCGATGTCATCAATGATCAGTGCAATTCCTGGCTGGACCGGGGACCGGCTGCCGGAAGCGGGCCCCTCTGCCCGGGCAATGGCCCGGGGCGGGCACGGCCAGCCCAGGAGGCTGGCTGTAACCAAGGCATAGGCATGGCATAGAAATCGCCTACGATGCATCCGGGCCGCCTGCTGCCGATGAGTTCACCATTTCACGCTCCGTTTGGGAATGTTGAGGGGTATCCCAGCGCTCCGCCCAGCGTTTCCCTTGATCCGTCAAAGCGTGAAAGCGGGATTGGAGCTGCAACTGATAGCGGTCCAGGGGAATGTTTGCGTGCCGGGCTTGCTGTCTGACCCAGCGCTGGGAGAGATAGACCCCCGGCCATAGGCGCCCGCTGAAAATTTCATTGAGGTACTGATCGTGGGTAAAGCCGAATTCCGCGATGGAGGGCAGCAGTTCGCGGTACTTGTTGCTCAAGCCGAACTGTTCAAAGGGGAAACTGTGAGCCAAGTCCAAGTGATGGCCGATGAGGTGGTTGTCGGGATTGACGGAAACCAGCCCATGGGGCACGCAGTTGTGCTCGCTGATGGCGTGGGTGTAGCGTAGCCAGTCGGTAAGCTCTTTCCCCGACTGCAATTGGGCCTGGTTGATGGAAGTGTTGTGCATGGCCACCATGCGCGGGCCGGGCAAGGCCGCGCCCTGGGGGCCGGGGATCGGGCGTTGGTCTTCAAAATCCCGCCCCTCGAAACAGATGCCCAGAAAGGCATGGTTCAAATTGAGATAGAAATGCTGGTCGTCGGCCCAAACGCTGTTCCCTGCGTGGAAAGCGGCATCGCTTTCGCGAACGATTCGATAGACCCGGCCGAAGCGGTCGATAAAGAAATGGTAGCTCTTTTTCTGTTTAAGATACTTGATGAGAGCTGCCGAGTAGCGTTTCAAGGAGTTGTTCATTTCGGGGTGAAAGGGAAACAGGTCGCTTTCCGAGGCGTGAAAGACGATACCGGCAATGCGCCGGGATTGCCTGCCCGCGGCAGAGATAGGGGCGTTGCGGGCAAACTCAAGATAGCGCCGGGGATCATTGGCGACTTCATGGCGAGTGATAATATGCAGCCCGTTGCTGTAAACTTCGGTGTCGCCCTTTTGTTCCACCAGCCAAATAGGGGCGGAAAGATAGTCCGGCGCCTGAACGGCCGCATCTTTGAGCGTCTCGGCCACTTCGGCCAGCTGCTGGCGAACCTCCCGGGGGGGATGGGCGGCCATGGGCTTTAGGGGGGACATGGGCGCCAGCGGGAGATCTGCATCCAGTTTAACAATGGTGGGAAGCGCTTGCGCGGCTCCCGTGCCTTCTGGAACCTGGGGGGCTATATGGTCCGGCTCGGCGGCGAGGGAAGGTACGGGTTGGGCAACCTGCTGAGAGTCAGCAAGCGCCTCAGATGAATCCTTAGCAGGGATTTGGGCCACTGGAGGGACGGACTGGATTCGATCAAAGAGGGCCGCCACAGCCGACCCCATGCCCCAGCCGAACAAGAGTAGAAACAGGGTCAAAATCGCATGGCGAAACTGGTAAATTCGCCATATCAACGGTTTGGGCGCGGGGATCGCCCCGGACGCCATCAGACGGCGGGCTTTTTTCCGGGAACCGGGCCGAATCTGTTCCGCGGCGTCGATGGTTTTCTTACGCAGGGCCACCTCCGCCAGGCGCGGGTAGAGCCGGTATAGGGCCGGAACCCGCCCGTATGGTCCCATGACCCGATTCAGAAGTCTTAGCTTCTCAGCGGAATCGGGGAGCAAAACCAGCATCTCTTCAATAACCCGACGCTGATTTCCCGGCGGCAGTTTGACAGGGGCCGGTAAGGGCATCGTCTCTTTTTGGGATAGCGGCGTTCGTGGATTTCAGGTTTCGATCCGGGTTGATAGGCAGCCCCGCTTAAGCGAGGAGCGCTAGCCCGGACCGCCAAACGATTCAATCTTCATACATGGCGGCAATCAAAGCGCCGTTGGCCGTGGCGTTGAGGGGATCTTTGGCTAGCCGCACCTCGCTGACCTTCAAAGGCAGATCCGCCTGATCCAGGGCCGACTCAAACAGCTTCTTGAATCCCTTGGGTAGGACCGACCCCCCGCTGAGTACAATGGGAATGGCCCGATCCATTTTGGGTGCCTTGGAGCTTTGCCGCAGGCTCTCCCCCAGGGCGTGAATGAGGGTTGAAATCAGATCCTCATGGTAGATGTGCAGGGCGTCCTCAATATCATTGCGCGGTTTGCGGGTCAGGTCCAGTTCAGTCTCTTTGATTTTTCGGATCCGCGTGCTCACCTCGCTGGTGACCGAGGCCACCGCTTCATCGATGTAATCCCCGCCCTTGTTGAGGCTAAAGGAGATCATGGGCACCGAGAGGTAGGAGAGGCAGACATTGCACATCCCGCCTCCGGCGCTGATGCCCATGCCGGTGAAATTTTCATCCCCCAGTTCAGAGAGCACCACGGCCATCCCCTCGTTGATGCTTTTGACCTGGTAGCCTTTGGCCGCCAGATGACGCTTGAGCACCGCCTCGTGGTAGATGATATCCGTATCCAGATCCCGGGGGACGCCTGGGATGGAAAAACAGAGCTGAGTATCGGGGCGGATCGCCGGCACCACCAGATCATCCAGGATGGAGTGGATGATATTTACGGCGTTCTCCTCCGTGGGGTTGAGAAGCCCCTGGCGCATGGGCCGCCGGGTGGCCTTGTTGAGCATGTCGGCAAACACCTCGGCCCCGTCGCCGAAAACAATCAGCGAATCCCCGGTCTTGAAATAGTTGATTTTGTTCTGCTTGAGGATCCCTTCGGAAAATTTGGAATACTCCACGGGGATAAAGGCGTTGAAGCGGGACTCGAAGGAGACGTTGTCTTTAATGCGCTCGGCAAAGACAATCTTGCTGGTGCCCACATCCACCCCCACGGCGCGGCGGACTCTTTCAACCGGCGCTTCGTCACCGCCCATACCGGTTTGGTGTTGCGCGATCTGAGCCGAAGCTTCAGCGATTTCAGCTTCCCGGTCTTTATCCGCGGTATCTTTCTTTTTGACCATTGAAATTCCTCCTTGAGCAAAAGCATCGTTACCGGCAATACCGGCGCAGGATTACAATTGGAACCTTGCGGATTGCCCGCTGCCGGCATAGAGGATAATTTTACCCGTGACAAAGCCCGCTACGGATTGCGCAACCCACTGGTTTATATAGGTAAGAGGTGAAGCCGTTAGGACGCTGGAGCTGCGCCTTGAATTGAAATTTGCAAGGCGGCAGTCGTCTTTATGTTTAGCCCTAACGCTGCTCAAAGTCAATTCCAAACCAGGGGCGAATGGCGCCTCTGTAGGCGCTGGGGTAGGCGATGGAGCGGGCCGCGAACTTCCCATTGAAGCGCGGGAAAAATGGGATTTTTTTCAGACTCTGGAAAGGCGGGGCGGGTGCAACCCAATCGCCCGGATACGGATAGGTATCCGGGCGTGATTGGGTTCATCGGGGTTCATGGGGAGGCAATCTAGAATTGGTAACGTAAAATGGCCCCCACGGTAATGGTGTCGGTGTCGATATCCTCCTCGATCCGGTCGAAGTTCCATGTCTCGAACCGATAGTTGGCATTGATATCCAGGAATATGGAGGGCAGAATCTCCAGATCGACTCCGGCGCGTAAGGCGAAGAAGGGGTCATCGGCCCAATCGCCGTCGGAGTAATTGATGCCTACGCCGACCCCGCCGTAAAGCGCCTTGCCAATCAAAAAGAACGCCTGGGGCGACCAGACGGCCTTATCGGCGCCGGCATAGCCTTCGTCCAGAAACTCCAAATCCGCCTCCAGCTTGAAATATTCGGCCATGACGTATTGGTATGAGAGGATCAAGCTGAAGCCGTCCTCGTCCACGTCATCCACGTCGATATCATCCAAGGCGACCCAATAGCGCAAGCCGCCGCCCAGCCTGTGGGCGTTCTCCGCCCAAGCTGTGCCGCACAGCACCAAACTGCCGATGAGCAACATGATAATTAACTTCGCTTTACGGTTCATGATTCTCCTCCTCTTGTCGGGTAAGAATGATTGTTTGGATCCAAAAGTAATTTGGCCGCCCTAGCCCATGGGCGGACCGAAACCTCCAGGGGTTGAGGGGTTGCCTTAGCAGACTTGCCCCCCCATGGCAAAATAGATTTCAGTTTTCCGATCCCTTCCCTTTTTTTCTCCTCTCCTGGGTTCAGATGTGGGTTTAGGGAGTTAGACTCCCCTTGAATCAAAAAATTCACCCCTAAACGAAAAAAGGCCCGCAAGTTGCTGAATTCACTTGCGGGCCTTTATCGTTTAAGTGGAGGCGGCACCCAGATTCGAACTGGGGAATTGCGGTTTTGCAGACCGCTGCCTTACCACTTGGCTATGCCGCCAAAAAAAATGGAGCGGGAAACGGGATTTGAACCCGCGACTTCGACCTTGGCAAGGTCGCACTCTACCACTGAGTTATTCCCGCTCTGAAAACGGACCCTTCTTAACTGGTTCCAAGAGCGTTTGTCAACAGAAAAATGGCTCGCTGAGAGGGTGATGATTTAAAGGAACTGTTTGAATTTAAAATAGTAATCGAGGCCCGACCAGATAGTGAAGGCCAAGGCGCCCCATAGAAAAAACATCCCGATGATGTGGAAGTTCAGTCCAAAATATGGATAATGAAACAGGAGCGGAATGATGGCCGCTATCTGGAATCCGGTCTTGTATTTTCCTAAATTGGAGGCGGAAATGTCGGCCTTTTGGTCCACGGCAAAATTACGCAGCCCGGTCACGGCGATTTCCCGGCCAATAATAACGCAGACCACCCATCCAGGAACCCAGCCGTGGGAGGTCAGCATGATAAAGGCCGAGGAGACCAGGAGTTTATCCGCCAGCGGATCCATGATCTTCCCGTACTTGGATTCTATCCCCATGCGGCGGGCCAGATAACCGTCCAGATAATCGGTAATGGCCGCCGCGCTGAAGACCAGGGCGGCAATAAAGGTGCAGACCGAATTGGGAAAGAGCAGCAGGACAACCAGCACCGGCACCGCGATGATGCGATAGAGGGTCAGGGTGTTGGGATGGAGCCAATCGATTTTTTTCAATGCGCCGATATCCAAATGCATCCCGTTCTCCTCTCTTCGCTCACCCCCGGGGAGCTGGGCGGTGGGGCGGGTCAAGGGACTCATGGGGTTTAGCCGGACGCTTGATCCGACATAAAGGCATCCCGACACTCCGGGCTGCAAAAATAGAGGGTCTTTCCGGCATGCTGGAGGGCGACGGCCTCGCGCCGGGGGAAATAGACGCCGCATTGGGGATCCTGCACCATCTCGTCCTCGAGTTCCCTTCCGGGGCGGGGGGCTGACCCGCTTTGACCCACCCTATGACGATTCAGCCAGGTATTTACAGCTCGGTAGCCGAAGTAAACCAAGGCCATTAGAACCAACAACCTCATGGATCGTCCTCACCTGCCCGCGGCTCGGCGTGAGCCGGCATGCGAGCGATATGCCTTCCTGGAAACATCAACTCCAGGCTTCGGGGGTCAGCCGGCCATGGTAGACCAGGCGGGCTTCGCCCTGCAGATAAACATCCTGAAATCGCTCCCCCTGGCGTTTAAAGTGAACCTGCAAAATTTTTCCGCTTTGGGTGCGTATATTTAGGGGGCCGTCTAAATTCTCTTTACAGGCGGTTATCAGAGTGCCGGCCACGGCACCGGTGCCGCAGGCCAAGGTCTCCTGCTCCACGCCGCGCTCATAGGTCCGGATGGCCAGGGTGTGATCCGCCAAAGGACCTAAAAAATTGACGTTGGTGCCCTCCGGGGCGTAGTGATCATGATTGCGGATCGCCCGGCCCAAGGAGACCACATCAGTGCCGGGCAAATCGTCTACGGTCAGCACCACGTGGGGTACGCCGGTATCGATCGCACTCACGGTCAGGTCTTTCCCATCCACAGACAGGGTTTCCGCCAGCCGCAGAGATTTGGGCCGGGGCATTTTCAGCTTCACATCCTCGCCGATGATGCGGGCTTGCAACGGGCCGACATCGGTGCCGAAGGTCATCTCGGCCGGGGCGATGCGGTTCAGAAAGGCATAGCGCGCAGCGCAGCGCGCGCCGTTGCCGCACATTTCCGCACGGCTTCCGTCGGAATTGAAAAACCGCCATTGAAAATCTAGATCTTCAGAGGATTCGATGAGAATCAGTCCATCCGCACCCACGGAACTCCCCCGGCGGCACAGGGCGGCAACGAATTGCTCCAGGTCTCCTTCATCGATTACCGGGGTGCGGTTATCGACGAGGATAAAATCGTTGCCACAGCCGCTCATTTTATAAAATTCAACGGGTTGCATGGCCTACTGACTTACGTCGAAAGGATAACTCCTCAAAGCCTTGCGCCAAAGATTGGCGCCGGACGATCCCAAATTGGCTTAAAGAAACTATCTATCGGTTCTAATCTTTGAACTGCAGAACCACCGAGTTGGAATCGCCGCCCTCTATGCCGTTTTCAGAATAGGTGACCACCTTGAAACGGTATTCAAACCCGGGATCCAATTTCTCGGAGTAGCTCATCTCCTGGCCTTGGGGCTGGTCGCCTACGCCGGGATAAAGCCCCATATCCCGCACCTGCACAAAGCGTGGAATGCAATCCTCACAGGGCTCATCCTTAAGGGGCAATTTGGCCCGCAAGACCCGAAATCCGCTAATGGGTGCCGTACCTCTGGGCCCTTCCAGGGGAATGGCCCAGGCGAGATTGGCCCGCCCCTGCTCCAGGCTGCCCGTCATCCCGGTCACCGCCGGCGGCGGTGCGATATTGGGTGGCACCGGGTTGGTCTTCACCCCACAGGCGGTTAGGATCAGGACCACCCCGGCCAGCGCCAGGAGGTTGAACGGCCAAGGCTGCGCTCTCCAGGTATTGAACTGATTCCGCATTTAGAGCTCTCCTTTTCCTATAGGTTCTATCGGCTCAAATTTGTATTCTGGGTTCTTTCTGGGTCTATATCACGGGATGGGAACGGACGCCCCGCTGTCCAGGTGGCGCCGTGCGTTTTGTATGGCTTCCGTCACCCGCCGGCGGGCCGTTCCCCCTTCGCAGGAGCGCCGGTCCACTACCTGTTCCAACGCCAGGGCCTCAAATACATCCGCCTCCACCTGGGGCGCGAAAGTTTTTAATTCCGCCAAACTCAGGTCGTGCAGCTCTTTGCCCTGCGCCAGGGCAAAACGCACGGCTTTACCGGCGCAACTGTGGGCCTCTCGAAAGGGAACCCCCCGTTCCACCAGATAATCCGCCAGATCGGTAGCGTTGAGGTAGCCGCCGGCCGCGGCCTGCCGCATGCGCTCCGTTTGGAAATTTAAGCAGGGCAGCATCCGGCTGTACATGGCGATGCAGGCCTGCAAGGTATCCACGGCCTCGAACAGGGGGCGTTTGTCCTCCTGCATATCGCGGTTGTAGGTCAACGGCAAACCTTTCATGGTGGTCAACATGGCCACCAGGGCGCCGTACACCCCCCCGCACTTGCCGCGCACCAGTTCCGGCACATCGGGATTTTTTTTCTGGGGCATGATGCTGCTGCCCGTGGCAAAAGCATCCGGCAATTCGACAAACCCGAATTCCGCGCTGGACCACAAAATCAGCTCTTCGCTGAGACGGCTCAGGTGCATCATGCAGATGCTGGCCGCAGCCAGAAACTCGAGGATGAAATCCCGGTCGGACACGGTGTCCATGCTGTTGGCGGCCACCTGACTGAATTTGAGCTCTCGGGCCACCTGGCGCCGGTCGATGGGATAGGTGGTGCCGGCCAGGGCCGCGGCCCCCAGGGGCATGCTGTCGATCCTTGGCAGGGTATCCTGAAAGCGGCAGCTGTCCCGCAAAAACATTTCGTAATAGGCCATCAGATGGTGGGCCAGCAGCACGGGCTGGGCTCGCTGGGTGTGGGTATAGCCCGGCATCACGGTGCCCAGATGCTGTTCCGCCAAATCGACGATCTGCCGCATCAAGAGGGTCAGCAACTCATTGGTGCGCCGGGTTTCATCCCGCAGATAAAGCCGCACATCCAGGGCCACCTGGTCATTGCGGCTGCGGGCGGTGTGCAGCTTGAGGGCCACCTTGCCCAGATCCTGCAGCAATCGCGTTTCAATGTGCATGTGGATATCTTCCAGGCTGTCATCGTAACGAAATCGGCCTCTCTCGATATCCCGCTGAATTTTTCCCAGCCCCTGAATCAATTGGTCGGACTCTTCCGGAGAAATGATGCCGTTGGCGGCCAGCATCCGACAGTGAGCGATGCTGCCCTGAATATCGTAGGCGTAAAGCCGGCGGTCGATAGCGATGGAGGAGGTAAAGATCTCCACCTGGCGATCGGTCTTCTCGGCAAAGCGGCCCTCCCAGGGCTTATCGCCGACGGGATTCGTCTTGGCGTTCAAGAAAGTGTCCTTTCGGGGTTTTGCGGTTATAGGATGTACCGGCTCAAATCTTCGTCGGCCTTGATGGCTTGCAGCTTATCATCCACATAGGCTGCATCAACGGTCAGCTGTTTTTCGGTTAGATCGGGCGCCTCGAAAAGCACATCCTCCAGCAAGCGCTCCATGAGGGTGTGCAGGCGGCGGGCGCCGATATTTTCGGTGCGCTGGTTCACCTCTTCGGCGATTTGGGCGATCCGTGAAACCGCATCATCGTCAAAGGTGACCGCCATGCCCTCGGTGCGCAGCAGGGCCAGGTATTGCAGCAACAAGGCGTTGCGGGGCTCGGTGAGAATCCGCACGAACTCATGGCGCCCCAGGGCATCCAACTCTACTCGGATGGGAAAACGGCCCTGCAGTTCAGGAATCAGATCGGCGGGCTTGCAGATGTGAAAGGCCCCCGAGGCGATGAACAAAATGTGGTCGGTCTTCACGGCTCCGTATTTGGTCATCACCGTGGAGCCCTCCACAATGGGCAACAAATCCCGCTGCACCCCTTCCCGCGAGACATCAGGCCCCTGGGCGCCGTTGCGGCCGGCGATTTTGTCGATTTCATCCAAAAAGATAATCCCCGACTGTTGCACCCGCTGGATGGCATCCTGGACGATTTTATCGTTGTCGATGAGGTTCTGGGCTTCCTCCTGGGTCAAGATTTCCAAGGCCTCTTTGACTTTCACCTTGCGCCGTTTGGCGGTTTTGGGCATCAATCCGGAGAGCATGTCACGGAAATTGATGCCCAACTCTTCCATCCCCACATTGGAGAATATTTCCACCATGGGCGTATTGCGGTCGGTAACATCCAGATCCACATAGCGGTCGTCCAGCTTGCCGGCGCGCAGCATGCTTCGCAGCTTTTCCCGGGTGGAAGAGGAGGACTCAGCGGTTGGTTGGGCCACGATCTCGATTTGCGTCTCTGGGGCCTCTTCCGCCGGCGCGCGCTTGGCCGGCGCGGATTTGGGCAAGAGCAGATCTAGCAGCCGATCTTCGGCCACCTGGCGCGCCCGGTCCTGAACCTGTTCCTGGGCGCGGCCGCGGCCATCGGTCACCGTCACTTCCAGTAGATCGCGCACCATGGATTCCACGTCCCGGCCCACATAACCCACCTCGGTGAATTTTGAGGCCTCCACCTTGGTGAAGGGGGAATCGGTAAGCTGGGAGAGTCGCCGGGCAATCTCGGTTTTGCCCACCCCGGTGGGACCGATGAGGATAATGTTTTTGGGCGCAATCTCATCGCGCAGATCTTCCGGGACTTGCTGCCGCCGCCAGCGGTTGCGCAGGGCCACCGCCACGGAGCGTTTGGCGCGATCCTGACCGATGATGTATTTGTCCAGTTCCAGCACAATTTCAGATGGTTTTAAATTGCTCATTTTTGCGTTGATTGATCCTTAACGGTTAGAGACGGAGACGATGGGTTCGCAATCTGCCGCGGTATAGGGCGCGCGTTGAATCGGGCGACCGCTTCCTGGCTCGTGGGATGCTAAAGTTCTTCCACAGTGAGCTGGGAATTGGTGTAAATGCAAAGATCCGCGGCGATCTTTAAGGCCTCTTCGGCGATCTGGCGGGCATCCAGAGTCGAATGGCGCACCAGAGCCTGAGCCGCGGCCTGGGCCACGGCGCCTCCAGAGCCGATGCCCATCACCCCTTGGTCGGGTTCAATGACATCGCCGTTGCCGGAAATCAGAAACATGCCCTTGGGATCCACGGCGATCATCACCGCCTCCAAGCGCCGCAGCAGCTTGTCCGTACGCCAATCCCGGGCCAGTTCCACCGCCGCTCGGGTCAGGTTGCCGTTGTACTGTTCGAGCTTGGTCTCCAAGCGCTCGGAGAGATTCAGGGCATCGGCCGTGGCGCCGGCAAAGCCCACCACAATCTGATCTTTGTAGATTCGGCGCACTTTGCGGGCGGAGTGTTTGACCACCGTGTTTTGAAGGGTCACCTGACCATCACCGGCCACCACGGTGCGGCCCTGGTGGTGGACGGCGACGATGGTGGTGCCGTGGAATGGAGGCATAGTAGGCATCCGATCTCGCTTTGATTCTCCGGCCCGGCCGGGTTGGGGGTTAACCGACACCCATCAACTGCGCGGATGGGCCTTGTCATAGGTTCCCATGAGCTGATCAATGCTCACATGGGTGTACTTTTGGGTGGTGGAGAGGCTTTTGTGTCCCAGAAGCTCCTGAACCACCCGCAAGTCCGCCCCGGCATCCAGCAAATGGGTGGCAAAGGTGTGCCGCAGCATATGGGGGTGAAGCGGACGATCCATGCCCAGGTTCCGGCCCCATTGATCCAACAGCCGGCCAATGGAGCGCGCGGTCAGCCGCCCGCCCCTTAAGTTTAAAAAAAGCGCCGGCTGCTGGGGATCGATTTTATGGTTCGGCAAGGCCTCTCGATAAATCCGAATGGCCTCAAGGGCCGCGCCGCCGATGGGCAGTATCCGCTCCTTTTTGCCCTTGCCCCGCACCCGAATGCACTGCTCCGCAAAATGAACACTGCCCAGGTTCAATCCGGCCAGTTCCGATACCCGGATGCCGGTGGCGTAAAGGGTTTCAAAAATGGCGCGATCCCGCAAAGCCGCCGTTGAATCCCCCTTCACTGCATCTAAAAAGCGGAATATTTCATCCACCGGCAAAAAATCAGGGATGGGTTTGGCCTGCTTGGGTGCGCTGAGCGCTTTGGCGGGATTGTCCCTCAGAATGCCGTGTTTGACCAAGTAGTGGAAAAAGGTGCGCAGAGCGGCCAGTTTGCGGGCAATGGTGCTTTTTCGGTTGCGGCGGTGCAAATGGGCCAGGTAACCGCGGACCATGAGCGGGGTCACCGCGCTGACGGTGGGCATTTTTGGAGTGTCTTTCGGGCCACCCTGGAGGGCGAGGAAGTCGAAGAATTCCCGTAGGCCCTGTTCGTAGGCGCGGCAAGTATGGAGCGAATAGCCCTTTTCCACCTCTAGTGCGGCCAAAAAGCGGCCAATCAGATCGGTTGCATTTGGGGCGGCCATAATGCTGGATCCTTAGCGGCAGGGAGTTGGATGGGGTTCGGTTGCAAAATCGATCAGATCGGCCAATTCCCGCCAGTCGGCGACTTCCCGGTAGGGATGGGCGTTCCGGTTCCAGGGTTGTTTGAAAAGGATCGGCTCGATTCCGGCGGCGGACAAATGGTGGCAGGTCTCCAGACGGTCCTCCACGAATGCGCATTTGCCGTGGTCCTCGAGAACCGCCAATTTGGCCTCGAAGGACCCCGTGGCCACCACCTGAATCGCTTCCGGCACGAGATCCAGCACAGTTTGCAGCCAGATTCCGATCGGTCCTTCATGGGGGCGTGCGGTGACAAAGAGCAGACCGCCATTGTGGCGGCCCATCCGGGACAGCACCGGTACAGCACCCTCAATGGGCCTCAAGGGGTCATTGTAGTCGCCTTCTATAAGACGTGCCAAAATCTCATTGAGCACCGCCGGATCCATGTCCAGGCAGGATTCCAGGTGATAATCGGTAATATCCCCATAGGCGATATTGCGGACCCCGTACTCTTTGCGGGCCAGATCCAGGAAAAGCCCCATGGTATCGGCCACAACCCCATCGATATCAAAAGCCAGGGTCGCCGGGTCCAGAGGGGGTGCTGAGTCGGGGTAAAGTCCTGCCGCCCGTGGTTGGGGAACAAGGCATGCCGCCATGGAAAATCGCTTGTATGGGTTGCAGGTTAAGCGTCCGGTTCAAGACGCTGGAAGCGATCGAGTTGTGAGCGAAATCCGCGAATCACAATGGCGGAACCCGCTTGCGCCCGGTATCCGCCGGAAATTGCGCCATGAGGCCTTAAAACGAACCGGGTCAGGCCGCGCGGCGAGTTTTTTTCTTCAGTCGTGATATTTTACGGCGCAGGATCTTGACCCGCTCGCTCTCATCGGCTTGCCGGGCGGCTTCGCAATTACTTTTCAGGGCCTTGATCTGCTTTTTAATCTCCCGCACCGAGGAGCTGCCTTTTTTGGGCAGAACTTCTTCAATACCCCGGGCCTTTTTAATAGCGCTGATCAATTCGGGTTTGTTCAAGCCGTGCACGCCGCTGATTTCCGGAATTTGCAGGGCAACCTCACGAAGCTCTTTGGAGGTCATTTTCTCCAGGGTTTTTTCTTTGGTCTGTTTTTCCTTTTTGGCCATCTTGGTCGAACTCCTTTCCCGAAACCGGGTCTAAATGGGATCAAATGAATGTATGCATGCACCGCGGAATGGTCCAGCTCAGCGGGACTTTCAATCCAATAACGTACAAGCGGAGGCCAAAGGCCCCCGCTGGGCAATGCTGCACAAGGCGCTGAGGCGCCGCCGGTAGGCTGTCTTCTCTGCGCAAACAGGCTTAAATAACCAATATTCTTGTTTTTTGTCAACCGCCACTTTCATCTTTCAACGAAGGCTTCTCTCCGGGCCCTAGAAAGGTTTTCAACATGTCGATGGGAAAGGGGAAAATGGTGGTGGTATTGTTCTCTGAGGCCATTTCGCGCATGGTCTGCAGATAGCGCAACTGCAGGGCCATGGGATGATCGTGCATGATCTGGGAGGCTTCGGCCAGTCGCGAGGCAGCCTGGAACTCCCCCTCGGCATTGATCACTTTGGCCCGCCGCTCGCGCTCCGCTTCGGCCTGTTTGGCCATGGCGCGCTGCATCTCGCTGGGCAGGTCGATGTGTTTGAGCTCCACGGTGGCCACTTTGATGCCCCAGGGATCGGTATGGGTATCGAGGATTTCCTGGAGTTCGGTGTTGATTTTTTCCCGGGCCGATAGCAGCTCGTCCAGCTCCGCCTGGCCGCAAACACTGCGCAGGGTGGTCTGGGCCAGCTGGGACATGGCGTAGCTGTAGTCCTCCACTTCCACGATGGCCTTGATGGGATCGATGACCCGGAAATAGATCACCGCATTGACCTTGACCGAGACGTTGTCCCGGGTGATCACGTCCTGGGGGTCCACATCCATGGCCACCAGGCGCATGCTGACCCGCACCATCTTATCCACCACGGGAATCAAAATAATCAGCCCCGGCCCCTTGGCCCGAATCACCCGGCCCAATCGAAAAATCACCCCCCGTTCGTATTCGTTGAGAATCCGAATGGCCGCGGCAAGAAATAAAACCACCAACACGGCAATGGCAATGGTCTGGATCATGGTTCCCCCTTAAATTTTTGCTGGTTTTGAAAATAAGCCGCCCAATGCGATTCCATCAGATCAAACAGGTGCTGGTTTCGGTGGCGGCAGGAGCAAAAATTTAATCTTCAAAAATAGTTATCTTATGGATAAGCAATTTCCAGGAGAATTAAATCGAACCAGGTCAAACATCTTTAAGGGCAACCACCACCAGGGTCAGGTTGTTGACCGCCGTCACCTCCACGGCGCTCCCCGCTGGGATGGGATCGGCGGCCTTGGCATTCCACAGTTCGCCATGCACAAAGACCTTGCCCTGGGGATCCAGGGCCGTGCGGGCCACGCCGATTTCACCCACCAATCCTTCCCCGCCGGTCCTGGGCCGGCCGGCCTGAGCCTTATAAACCAAGCCGGCCAGCGCCACAAAAAAGCCGGCCACTACCAGCAAGGTTGGCAGGATCACCGTAAGGGAAGGCCGGAGTCCCTCCTCCGCACCCTTGAACAGCATCAAGGAACCCAACAGCAAAGCGACAATTCCGGCGATACTGAGCAGGCCGTAACTGGTGATCTTCATTTCGAGAATAAAGAAGATCAGCGCCAAGCCGATGAGCAGCATGCCGGTGAAATTGATGGGCAAAGTTTGAAAGGCAAAAAAGGCCAGAACCAGGGCGATGGCCCCCACCACACCGGGAAAAACCGTCCCGGGGTGGGAGAGTTCAAAGTAGATCCCCGCCAGGCCTAGCATAAACAGGATAAAGGCCACATTGGGATCGGCAATGACCCGCAGCACCTTGGAGCGCAAATCTTCCTGGATCTCGATGATCTGGGCCTCCTGGAGGGTCAATTTGCCTTTTCCGGGGATCTCCCGCTGATCAATTTGGCGAACCAGATCCTCCAGATTCGCTGCGATCAAATCAATTACGCCGGCCTCCAGGGCCTCGTTTTCCGTGGCCGAGATGCTCTCCCGTACGGCCTGTTCGGCCCATTCGCCGTTGCGGCCCCGACGCTCGGCCACGCTGCGGGCATAGGCCGCCATGTCGTGGGTCACTTTGGCCGCAATGGTCTCATCCATCTTTTCCCCGCCCATGGCCACGGGATGGGCCGCGCCCATGTGGGTGCCTGGCGCCATGGCGGCCACATCCGCAGCCAAGGTGATCATCACCCCCGCGGAGGCGGCGCGGGCCCCGCTGGGGGCGACATAGACCACCACCGGCAGCGGGGCGGCCCAAATGGTCTTGACCATTTGGCGCATGGATGCCGCCAACCCTCCAGGTGTATCCAACACGATCACCAGGCAGGCGGCGTTTTCGGCTTCCGCCCGGGCCACCCCGGTTTTGACAAATTCAGCGGCGCCGGGATTGACACTCCCCTCCAGCCTGAGCACCATCACCGGTTGCGGGGGAGCCGCCGGCAGCTGCGCCGGATTCAAGCCCCCCCAGCAGACCATCAGCAGCGCCAGCCCGAGCAAGAGGCGAAAACTGGACTTGAATCGCTTTTCCATGGGTTATCTCCGGATGCCCATGGCCTCCATGAGCAGTTGCATGTCATCCCAGACCTGGCGTTTTTTTTCAGGGTGGTGCAAAAGATAGGCGGGATGAAAGGTGGGAATCAACCGGATGCCCTGGTAGTCGTAAAAACGTCCCCGCAGCAGACTGATGGAGCGTTGGCTCTTGAGCAGCGTCTGGGCCGCAAAAGAGCCCAAAGCACAGATGAATTCGGGCTGGACACTTTGGATCTGGCGCTGGAGAAAGGGAGCGCAGGCGGCAATCTCGTCCGGCATGGGGTTGCGGTTTTGCGAGGGGCGGCACTTGATGACGTTGCAGATGTAGACATCCTCCCGGCTGAGGGTCATGGCGCTGATGATTTTGCTGAGCAGCTGTCCGGCCTGGCCCACAAAGGGCTCCCCCTGACGGTCCTCGTTAAAACCGGGCGCTTCGCCCACAAACATCAGGCGCGCTCGGGAACTTCCCGCCCCAAACACGATGTGAGCGCGACCGGCATGCAGCCGGCAGCGACGGCATTCGCCCAGATCCTCGCGGATCTGTTCCAGGCTCTCTTGGGGTGCGCTTGCCGTTTCGACGAATGACTTCTTGCGGCGTGCGGTTTGGGGACCGGACCAGGAGGCCAGGATTTGACGGGTCTGGGCTGAGCAACTAACGCCACGGCAGCCATGGGCCTGCTGCCAACGCAGGTATTGCTGGAGTTGTACAATGAGTTGCGAAACGTCTGGGACCCCGGTCATCATGGCGTCTTCCGGACCCGGATTTTGGGCCTGGGGGTTGAAGAAGATTGTGTTTACTGGCTACAGGATAATAAGAATCCCCCGGGAGCTGGTCCAGACCCCGGCAGGCGGGGTTAAGGCTCAAACCATCACGGGGAACGGGAGCTCAAGCTTGAGAATGCGGTCCAGCAAATGGTGGGCCAGCTCCGCTTTGCTCATCAGGGGCAGGGTTTCGGGGGGCCGATCGCGGAAATAGAGGGTCACCTGGTTGGTATCGGCCTGAAACCCGGCATCCCCGCGATCCACCCGGTTGCCCACCATGAGATCGGCATTTTTGGCCTTCAGCTTGGCCGCGGCATGAACGTCCAGGTTTTGAGTTTCGGCGGCAAATCCCACCACAATCCGATTCTTCTTGCGCTTGCCCACGGTGGCCAGAATATCGGTGGTACGTTCCATCTCCACCCGCAGCCGGTCCAGGCCTTTTTTCATTTTCTGGTCCGCGGGGTTGAGGGGCCGATAATCGGAAACCGCCGCGGTCATGATCAGCAGGTCCATGGTATCCATGCGTTGAAACACCGCCCGGGCCATCTCCGCGGCGGTACGCACGGCAACAATTTCGGTATTCAGGGGCGGGTTCAGGTGAGTGGGGCCCGTGACCAGGGTGACTTGAGCCCCCCGGTGTTCCGCGGCCCGGGCCAGGGCGAAGCCCATTTTTCCCGAGGAGGGATTGCTCACATAACGCACCGGATCCATGGGCTCCTGAGTCGGACCGGCGGTAACCAGCACCCTGCGCCCTTGAAAATCCTGGGGCGTTAACAGAGCCGCCAGGCGATCCGCAATCCGTTCCGGATCGGGCAGCCGGCCCGGCCCGCTGGTGCCGCAGGCCAGCTCGCCAGCATCCGGCTCCATAACGTTGCGGCCGTCCGCCCGAAGTTGCGTTAAATTACGCTGGACCGCCGGACTAGCCAGCATGTGGGAATTCATGGCCGGGCAGACCAGGATCGGCGCGGTCACCGCCATCAGAAAGGTGCTCAAGGCGTCGTCGGCGATGCCGTTGGCCAGTTTGCCGATTAGGTTGGCCGTGGCCGGGGCCAGCACCACTCCCTGGGCCTCCCGGGCCCATTCGATGTGTTGAATGGAAGCCTCACTGCGGCCCGGCCCCGCAAACAGAGAACTCACCACCGGGGTTCCCGAAAGCGCCTCAAAAGTGGTGGGTCCCACGAAGGCCTGGGCATTGACGCTCATCATCACCCGCACCTGGGCGCCTTGCTTGCATAAAAGCCTGACCAGTTCGGCACTTTTGTAAGCAGCAATTCCGCCGCTGACCCCCACAACGAGGTGGAGGCCCCGAAAGATATGTCGCGGGGCGTGGGGCGAATCGGTATCCGGATCCAAGCTGTCCCCTACTTTTCCAGTCCCAGCTCACCGCGGGTGGGGGCCACCCACACCTCAACCTGGGTGACAAAAGTGCCTTCGTCTATGCGGATCACGCAGCGCCGGTTCTGTTTGCTGAAGAGCATGATCGCCCGACTCGATTTGAAGGACATCACCGGCTGCCAGTTGTCCTTGGCCATATTAACATCGAAAAAGTTCATCAGCGAATTGCGGTCCACACGGCCCTTGAAGGTCAAAAGGCCGGCCGGGAAATCCGGGCGCCGCTGCACAAAGGATTGGTCACTCTGGTATTTCAGCTCTTTAGGGATCAGTACATCGCCGAAATCATAGTAAACCGGCTGGGGGGGCTTTTTTTTCGCTCCCAGAGTCGAGCATCCGGTCACGCCGAACCCTACCAACGCCATTACCACTGCGGCCACGATCACCTTGGACAGCCGATTCACCATTGGGTACCTCCTTTTTGGGATCCGTAGGCTAAGGGCGGCAGCCTTCAGCCCGAATTAGTGCCCGAACGAAAAATTCATCGTTCGGGCACGATATGGGGGATGGCGTTGACCATCCGCGTCTTTGTACTATCGTTTCAATCGCAGCTCAAGCCGTTTCAAACCAAGGGCACGCCGCTGAAGCAGCAGTAGATCCAACCATTGTTCAAATACCTGCGCCAACTTTTTTTCACCTGACTCATCCCTTGCCGCCAACTGGGATTTCGCCCGCCGCAAACCGGCCCGAAGCTCAGGGTTTTGCGGATCTTGGTTCAGCAAATGGCGGTAAATTTCGGCGGCATCCGCCCAGCAGCCTTGATCCTCCTGGATCCGCGCCATGGTTTGCGTCATGAACAAGGAATCCTCAGCCATGCCAGCTCCTCGGGTAAAGTGTGGATACCTACTGCTACTGACTGCGCAATATGATTTCGTTTTCGCCGATAAGTCCGAGTTCCTGGCGGGCAATGGCTTCAATGTACTTGCGATCGTGGTTGAGGCGGTCCACTTCGCGGTATAGATCTCTATTTTCCTGAATCAGCCGCCTGTTCTCGGCTTCCAGGCGCTGGTGATCGGCCGTTAGTCCCCGAAGCTCCCGCAACCCCTTTTCGCCGAACAGGGTCACCCCTACCGCCCCGCTGAAAAAAAGAAGAAAAAGGATCCAGATCGTCTTGGAGACGCGTGTCATGGGCTTTCGCCTCATGTTGAACTTTGCGCGGAGCGGACACCGGCCAGTGCCGTCAGCCGGGGCAATTCAGGGCATTTAAAGAGTTTGGCCAACCCGCCGTAGCAGAGCATACCCCACACAATGCAAATCAGGGTTGCGCCCGCCTGGTAATAGGCGGATGAGCCGGAGTTGATCATCACATAGTCCCGCAGAATTCCCACACTGAAACCCATAAGGCCTGTCGCCAAGACGGCTTTGGCAATGGAAAACCAAAATTTTCGGCTAAAAACGCCCGCCAACCGCAGCCCCACGCCAACCAGCAGCCAGACACAATTGACAACCGCGGCAAGCCCGGCCGCCAAAGCCAAACCGCTGTGGCCCATGGTATCCTTGAGAACCCATCCCAATCCGCAATTGAGCCCTACGGAAACCAGGGCGGCCTGCAGGGGAATCCGCATCTCCTGCAGGGCAAAAAAGGTGGTATTGGTCATGCGTACAACAGCCAGGGCGCTTAACCCCATAGCATAGTACAACACGGCATCGGCCGTCAATTGCGCTGCCCGGTAATCAAAGGCGCCGCGCTGAAAAATCATCTGGACGATGGGCTCCCGCAATACAATCAACCCCACCATCGCCGGCAGGGTCAAAAACAAGGACATGGCAACGGCCTGGGATGTTGCCGCGGCCAGCCTTTCCGTGGCTTGGCTCGCGGCCTGGCGAGAAAATGCAGGCAGGCAAGCAGTGGCCAGGGCCACCACAAAAATGCCCAGGGGCATCTGCACCAGGCGATCGGCATAGTAAAGAGCCGAAATGCTCCCCACGGGCAACAGTGAGGCATAGAGGGTGCTGACCACCAAATTGATCTGGTAGCCCGCCGCGCCTACCAAGGTCGGCACTAAACGGGCGGAGATACGCCTTATCTCGGCTGGCCAAAACCGGGAGCCTCGCAGCGGCAAAAGCCCCCGGCGCGCCAAAGCCGGAATTTGAATTCCGAATTGAAGCCCGCCCCCCACCAAAACACCAGCCGCAAGCCCGATAGCGCACATCGCCGGAGAACTCCACCAGGCGGCGGTAACGACCAGGGCGACTATCATAACCAGATTGAGGATAGCCGGGGCCAGCGCCGGAGCGATAAAATGGCCATAGCTATTCAAAATACCCATGGCCAGTGCGCTCATACCGATGAAAAGCAGATAGGGCAGCATAATTCGCGCTAAATTTAACGATAAATCAAATTTAGCGGCCCAACCGTGAAACCCGGGAGCCGTCAGCAGGATAAGATCGGGGGCGGCAATCAGGGCGATCCCGGTCAGCGCCGCCAGGATCAGCGCCCCGGTCTTGAGCAGTCCGCGCCCTAATTCTTGGCCCCGCTCGGGACCGTGTTTAACCATGGCGTGGGAAAAGATGGGCACGATCACCGCCGCCAGAGTGCCTTCACCGAACAGGCGACGCAGCAAATTAGGCAGGCGGAAGGCCACGATGAAAGCATCGGCAACCCACCCGGAGCCTAAAAACCCGGCAATGAGCACATCGCGGACACATCCCAAGACACGACTCAGCGATGTCGCAAGCCCCACCGCCCTGGCCGAATGGGATATGGAAATCGGTGCCTGGAAATGTCCGCCGATCGGGTCGGGATCTTCCCGGACCGCTTCTCTTTTTTCCGGATCGTTTGGAAGAGATGGATTTACCAAAAAATCAGCTTGACACGAAAGAAATAATGTTTTAGAAATCAGGATTTTAGTAGCAACAGAAAAGCCAAATTCATCATACCGAGTTGAAAGGAGTTAATTTCGTGGCAAACCATAAATCGGCAATTAAACGGGCGCGGCAAAACGAGATTCGCAGATTACGCAATCGGACCGCCAAAACCCGCATTAAAAGCGCCATCAAGAAAGTAGAGGCCGCTGTCGCGGAAAACAACAGCGACATCCTCGCCAGCCAACTGGATCATGCAAAATCAGTGATCGACAATGCCGCCCGCAGGGGAATTATCCACAAGCGTACAGCCGCCCGCAAAGTATCGCGCCTCGCCAAGCTTTCCAGAACCCTCAGCGCCTAACGCGTCGTTCCCGATAAGACACGCTGTCCCCCCCGTTTCGAGAACCTGCGGCATGCTGCGGCGGGTTCTCCGAATTCGCGACCCAAACACCATAGACGCCTCGCTGCCCATCACGAAGCGTCCATTCATCCTCGCCCAAGCCTTTTTGTAGTTATTCAAGGAATTGCGGCCATGGGTAGGGGCGAACCTTGTGTTCGTCCAACTTATCGCCGATATGCAAAGGGCGAACACAAGGTTCGCCCCTTCGGCAGGTAGTTTGGATCGTTGAGGGCGGGATTAGAAATCTTCAGTCAGCCGGTTGTAGATGGTTTCCGCCAGGCGCTCAAACAGATCGTCCAGGGCATCCAGACGATTTTCATCGGTTACCTGGCGGTCATTGCTCACATCGTAATCCTCATTGCTTGATACCTGTCTCGCGGCCCACAGGATTTGCCCGTCGCGGTCTTTCAGCACCAGGGAGACCGTTAAGACCACACGCCGTTCCAGGGGATTATTTGCCCCACTGCGGGAAATGGTTTCATCGCGGATGGAGACGATGGTTCCGTGAAGGACGCTTTCGGCGCTGCCCTTTTCCACTAATGCATTCTTGCGCTTCAGAACAAATTCATTGACCACTTCGTTGGTCAGGGAATTTTCCAGACCCACCTCCCCGGTTCGGTTTTCGAATACGGAGATATAGATGGTTTGAACCCCCTCAGGCAGCTCCCCGCTGCCCGAAAACTGATACCCGCAGGCAGCCAGTATCACAGTGACGATGGCGATGATCCCTAGTTTGCGCTGCACCATCAAACTCCTCCTTTAAACCACGATGTTAACCAGTTTGTTTTTAACCACAATAACCTTACGGATAGGCTTGGCTGAAATGAATTTGGCCACTTTTTCATCCGCCAGGGCCCGCTCCTTGATGGTTGCCTCCGGTGTGTCGGCAGCCACGGAAAATTTGCCCCGCAGCTTGCCGTTCACCTGAACCACGATGAGATGGGTCTCCTGCTGGAGGGCATCATCGCGGCTTTCAGGCCAGCCGGCAAGCAAGATGCTGCCGGAATTTCCCAATTGCCGCCACAGTTCTTCGGCCACGTGGGGTACAATCGGGGACAGAAGCAGAACCACGGTTTCCAGGGCCAACCGCAGCACCGCCGCCGCCTGGGGATGTTTCTTGGAATCCCACACCCCATCCTCCACGGCATACAGGGCGTTGACCAGTTCCATCACCGCACTGATGGCCGTGTTGAAGTGAAAGCGCTCCTCGATATCGCGAGTCACCCGCTGGATGGTCTGGTGGCTTTGGCGGTACAACTCCCTCAGGGGCCGATCCAGCTCATCGAGATCGCCGTCATAGGCGTCTACCCCCTGCACCCGTTCCATATGGGCGGCCGCCAGGCGCCACACCCGGTTGAGAAAGCGGTAGCCCCCTTCCACCCCCTGTTCGCTCCACTCCAAATCCCGTTCCGGCGGGGCGGCAAAAAGGCAGAAGAGCCGCGTGGTATCGGCCCCGTAACGCTGGATGAGGGTGTTGGGATCGACGACGTTCTTTTTGGATTTCGACATCTTTTCCACTCGCCCGATCTCCACCGGGCTTTCGCAGTGGACGCAGCGCCGCTGCGCAGCCTCCCCGCGGACATCGTTGGGATGCAGAAAGCCGTGTTCCGGGCAGCGAACCGTCTCCTTGCAGACCATGCCCTGGGTCAGCAGGCGGGTGAAGGGTTCCTTGAACTCCACCAACCCCAGATCCTTGAGCACGCGGGTAAAATAGCGCGAATAAAGCAGATGCAAAATGGCGTGTTCCACCCCGCCGATGTACTGATCCACGGGCATCCAGTAGTCAATGGCTTTGCCCTCCACCATTCCCTGGCCGTAGCGCGGGCAGCAATAGCGGTCAAAGTACCAGGAGGACTCCACGAAGGTGTCCATGGTATCGGTTTCCCGGCGGGCGTCGCCGCGGCCGCATTGGGGGCACTTTGTTTTGGCGAACTGTTCCAATTCCGGCAGGGGCGAACGGCCGCCGTCCAGCAGATCGGCCTCCTCGGGTAGCACAATGGGCAAGTCGGCTTCCGGCACCGGGACGATGCCGCAAGCGGCACAATGGATCATGGGAATGGGCGCGCCCCAATAGCGTTGGCGGGAGATTCCCCAGTCCCGCAGGCGATAGCTCACCGTGGGCTGGCCCAGGTCGTGGGCCTCCAGGTAATCGGCAATCCGTTCCATTGCCTGGCGATTGGGTAGCCCGTCAAAATCGCCGGAGTTGACCATGACCCCGTCTTCGCTGCGGGCACCGTCCATATTTGCCGGGTCCAAGGGCTCCCCTCCGGGCTGCACCACGGGAATGATCTCCAATCCATACTTGCGGGCAAACTCGAAATCCCGCTGATCATGGGCCGGCACGCACATCACTGCTCCGGTACCGTACTCCATCAAGGCAAAATTGGCCGTGTAAATGGGGATCTTCCGGCCATTCAAAGGATTTCGGCAATAGGCGCCGATAAAGACCCCCTCTTTTTCGTAATTCTCCAGGGCTTTGGCCGAGCGGTCCTGGGTGGCGATCTTCTCGATGAAGGCCGCCACCGCCGCCGTCTGGTCGGTATCTTGGGAAAGCTGGGTGGATAGAGGATGCTCCGGCGCCAAGCACATGAAGGTGGCGCCGAACACCGTGTCGTGGCGGGTGGTAAAGACCGCGATCACCTCATCCGAGTCCACCACCGGAAAGCGGATCTCGGCCCCGGTGCTTTTGCCGATCCAGTTTTTCTGCATGCTGATGACCTTCTCCGGCCATCCGGGCAGTTGATCGCAGTGGGCCAGCAGATCTTCGGCATAATCGGTGATCTTGAAAAACCACTGACGCAACTTCTTTTGCCGCACCAGTTGTCCGCAACGCCAGCAGGCGCCGGCCTCCACCTGTTCGTTGGCCAGCACGGTTTGGCAGGGATCACACCAATTGACAAAAGATTCCTTCCGATACACCATCCCCGCCTGGTACATCTTCAAAAAGAGCCACTGCTCCCAGCGGTAGTACTCGGGATGGCAGGTGGCGATCTCCCGGTCCCAATCGTAGCTGAAGCCCATGCGCTTGAGTTCGGCGCGCATACTGTCGATGTTGGCATAGGTCCAACGCGCCGGATGGGTCTGATTGTCGATGGCGGCATTCTCCGCCGGCATGCCGAAGGCATCCCAGCCCATGGGGTGCAGCACGTTGAAGCCGCGCATTCGCTTGTAACGCGCCACCACATCGCCGATGGTGTAGTTGCGCACATGTCCCATGTGGATCTTTCCCGACGGGTAGGGAAACATCTCCAGCAAGTAATATTTCTCTTTGTCCGGATCCTCGTAAACCTTCAGCAGTTGCTCTTGATCCCAAAAGGCCTGCCATCTGGCTTCAATGGCCGCGGGGTTATATTTTTCGTCCATCATCACGTTGCGCTCTATCTTTAGTGCCGGAAAACCAGGACCGAGCGGTCCTGAGCGGTAGTGAAAAACACAGGCTGCCGAAATTGCGGGGCCGTAAAAAACAGCCGCTGAGAAGCGGGTCAGCGGCGAGCCCTTCGCCCTGGTTAATGGGGCGAGCAGGCCATGTTTCTCATGCCACACTCATGGGTAAATAGCAAGGGAGTGCGGCGGTTGGACGGTGCGCTTATCGGTGAGAAAGCAAACTGGTAGAAAGGGTCGGCTAGGATCTGGCGTTGTCTGAGGAAGCCATGGCAGGTGGACATTGAAAGGATCCTGTCAGGGTGGGAATCACCAGGAAAAAGGTACTCCCGGCATCGGCGCCCTGACTCACCACCCAGATCGCGCCGCCGTGCAGTTCAACGAAATTGCGCGTCAAGGAGAGCCCCAATCCCGTTCCCTGGTAATTGCGGGACATGGAGCGCTCAACCTGCTCAAAGGGACGAAACACATATTCCAAAGCCTCGTTTTCGATCCCGATTCCCGTATCCTGCACGAACATTTGAATGGCCGCCTGGCGACCTGGAGTTGAGTTCTCATTACCGCCGGCCAGGGTCAGCATGCGGCCATCGGAGGTGGGCACCTTGCCATCCTCAATGACGCAGCAACGGGCCCCCAGGGTAATTTTACCCTTGCGCGGCGTAAATTTTACCGCGTTGGATAGCAGGTTGTAGATGATTTGTTTCAGTTTGCGGGCGTCGGCGGTGATGGTAGCGGGAATGCCGTCAATTTCGGTGGTCAGCTGAATACCCTGCTTGAGGGCCTTTTCCTTGATCATGCTGAGGCTGTTTTCAAGGAGTTGGGGCAGATCGACCCGGCCGGGATTCAACTCCATTTTGCCGGCCTCCACCTTGGACAGATCCAAAATGTCGTTGATCAGGGATAGGAGATGCCCGCTGCTGGTGAGCACATCGTTGAGATATTCCTCCTGGGTTTCGGTTAACTCGCCAAAATGCTTATTGACCACCAGGTCGGTAAAGCCAATGATGTGATTCAGGGGGGTGCGCAGTTCATGGCTCATGTTGGCCAGAAATTCGCTCTTGGCGCGGTTGGCGTTTTCCGCTGCCAGTTTGGCCGCTTCAAGCTCATGGGCTGTGCGCCGTCGTTCATCGATTTCGCGCTTGAGTTCCCGATCCGATTTTTCCCGAATCCATTCAAAGAGATACGCATACCCCAACACCACGAAATAAGAGGGGATAATGCGAAGTTTGAGATCCCGTGGGTAGGTGGTGAATTGGGGCAGATTAGGCTCGAAGATCAAAAACAGGATCACCGGAAGGAAAAAGATTAAATTGGCATACAATCCATGGCGCGCACCCAACAGGAACATGGCGGCCAGGGGAAGCGTGTAACACCAGACGTATGCGCTTTTATTGACACCGCCGGTGAATACCAGAAACCAGTACAACACCATGAGCACTGCAATTCCGGAATAGCTCACAAAAGCAACGTTTCTTTTGCGCCTTAAATTGAACAGGTTCACACAGAGAAGCATGGCCACGGTGATGTCAAAAATGGCCAAATAGGGGGTGGCTTGGGAAAAAGCCAGCACGCCCATGGGAATCAGCACCACGATTCCCACGGAACAGACGATGTTGAGCAGGACAACCTTACGCAACACTTCTAAGTCAGCCGCCGCGCGGTCGGCCCCGCCCATGAAAAAATGGCTAATCAAAGGTTTCCAGGCTTGAATATTCATCAGTACATTGATCCAAAGTGACCCTTCCTACAGAGATAATCTACAGATCTAATATCGCCCCAGATTTCTGAAACTTTAATATTTCCAGGAAAAGATGGAGGGATAACCTGGCTGACAGCCCACAATTTCATGGTGAACTTTTTCATTGGACCTAAAGTGTTCCGGCCGGATTGCCGATACCCCACTTAACGGAATCTACCCGATCACTCTCAACTCTTTTTATGGACCTATTGCGCGGAATTGAACGATCCATGACAGCCAAACCCAACACACTCCCCAAAGTTCTCCCAAATGCTCTGCCCAAGGTATTGATTGTCGATGACGACCACCTGAACGCCAAACTGCTGGCCGCCAATATTCGTTCCAGCGAGTACGAAATCGCCTTGGCCTACGATGGCAACCAGTGCCTGCAGCTGCTGAGGGAGGTTCGGCCGGACCTGATCCTGCTGGATGTCATGATGCCGGAGATGGACGGCTTCGAAGTCTGTTCGCGGATCAAAGCCGATGAACGCAGCACCGACATCCCGATCCTGTTCATGACCGCCCTTACGGATGAGCAGTATAAAACCCAAGGGTTCACCATGGGCGCGGTGGATTATATCACCAAGCCCTTTAACGAAGCCGAAGTTAAGGCGCGGGTCCAGACCCACCTGGCCTTGAAAGCCAGCCGGGACGCATTGCGCCGGCAGAATTTCTTTCTCGATGATCAGGTCCAGGCACGCACGGCGGAATTATCCCAGGCCAATGCCCAGCTCAAGGCCGAAATTAAGGCCAAGGATCAGGCCCACCATCAATTGCAGATCAGCGAGGCCGCCAACCGGGCCATTGTGGATGCACTTCCCGATGAAGTGTTCCGGATCAATGGTGGCCAGAAAATCATTGAGCACAAAGGCGCTGGACGGATTTTTTCCGTTGACCCGCAACAGGTGCTGGGCATGCCCCTGGCCCGGCTTCTGCCCGAAGGGATGGATCAGGAAGTCCAAAGCCAGGTAACGCAAGTCTTGGAAAGCGCACAAACCGCCATTCTTGATTTTCCCGTTATCCTTGCCGATAAAAAGCGCCACTGCGAAGCCCGCCTGGTGAAGATCGACAGCGACCAGGTACTCCTGATCGCCCGGGACATCACTCGGCAAAAACGCTCCCAGGAGGCTCTGATTGAAAAAGAGCAGGTGCTCTCCCAGGAAAACCAGCGTTTGAAGGCTTCCCTGAAAGATCGCTACCGCTTCGGTGATTTGATCGGCGCCTCCCAGGTCATGCAGCAGGTTTACGATCTGATTCTGCAGGCATCCGCCCACAACATCAATGTGATGGTTTACGGAGAGTCCGGTAC
This sequence comes from uncultured delta proteobacterium, assembly GCA_963713755.1. Lineage (GTDB taxonomy): Bacteria > Desulfobacterota > Desulfobacteria > Desulfobacterales > CAVQMW01 > CAVQMW01. The sequence goes on from CAVQMW010000003.1 coordinate 821,697, forward strand.
GGGCAAAGAACTGGTGGCCCAGGCGATCCATAGCCTCAGCGACCGCAAGGAGCGGACGTTTATCCCGGTCAATTGCGGGGCGATTCCGGAAAATCTGGTGGAGAGTGAATTTTTCGGGTACCGCAAGGGCGCCTTTACCGGGGCCGTGGAGAACAATCCCGGCTATTTGTCCAGAGCCCACGGCGGAACCTTGTTTTTAGACGAGATCGGGGATATCAGCCTCAACATGCAGGTCAAGCTCCTGCGGGCCATCGAGGGCGGCGGCTTTACCCCCATTGGCGGCCGCCAGCCCGCTAAAAGCGATGTGCGTTTCATCGGCGCCACCAACCGGGACCTGAAAAAACTTGTGGCCGAAGGGCAGATGCGGGAGGACTTTTTTTACCGCGTTCATATCGTCACCATCGAACTGCCGCCCTTGAGGGAACGGGAAGGCGACCTGCCCCTGCTCATCAAGCACTTCTATCAACAATTCACCCAGGCCCTTGATGATCCGCCCCCCTTGAACGGCAAGGTTCTGGATGCGCTCATCAACTACCACTGGCCCGGCAACATCCGTGAATTGCAAAACACCTTGCAGCGCTATATCTCTTCGCGCAAGATCGACTTTATGGGCACGCCCCTGGAGATCGAAGTCCAGAGCTGCCCGGACCCCCTCCCCTTGCCCGACACACCCCAGGATTTTCAGACCGCCATGCAGGATTTCGAAAAACGGTTGATTCTGCATGCCCTGGAGCATCACCGCTGGCATCGCGAAAAAGCCGCCCAAAGTCTCAACATCCCCCGCCGCACCTTTTTCCGCAAGCTGAAGAATTTAGGGATCGCCGCGGCATGAATGGTGCCAGTTCCGGCACGATCACATTTTTTCTATTATATTTGATTAGTTAGACCAAAAACACCCCCCATGGGTGCCAATCATGACACCCTCCTGCCGGGTCGCCCAATCCAGGGTAATTTTATTTAATTCTTTAATATTTCAGATAGATATAAATTTTATTTTCGTCTGGCACAGCCATTGCTTTTATAAAGCGCAGATTGAAAACGCCAAACCTACTGCGAGGTAGGGACGGAAAGCCGCGGGTCTAACCGAGATTAGATAGCCGGGTTGCCAATTTAACGACCCACCGTATCCGCATAGCGGGGGTTCCTTAAAGTTTGGCAATGCGGCTTTTTTTTCGGTTATGCCGCAAACAATTCATTTTCGGAAAGGAAAAACCATGTTGCAGCGAATTTTCACAACCCAAGCAGCGAAGATGCGCTGGGCAATCAAGCTTTTGGCTCTGGGCCTGATCCTGTGCATCGCCCAGCTGGGGATGGCCCCACCGGCGGATGCAGGCAAGCGGAACAAAGAGGCCAAGAAGATTGAACGCCAAAAAAAGAAGATCAAACGGGCCCAGAAAAAAGAGAGCCGCCTTGAGAAACGGCGCAAGGACCGCCGGATCGTGATGTTCGCCGAGTGGGTGGATGATTACGAGCGCGAAGCCTACTTAGAAGAGATAGCCGAGAAAAGGATCAAGCTGGTCAAGGAGATGCCTTTTATCAACGGCGTGGTACTACGGGTTCCCCGGAGCATCAGCAATGATGAGCTGGCCGATGATGAGCGGGTTGCCGCGGCAGTGACCAACCACAAAACCCGCATTAAAAAAGGGCGCAAGGCCGAACGGCTGCGGTTAAGAGATGCCGATAGCGGCGCCGAGCTGGTCTACATCAGCGGCGACGGCGGCTCAGGTGACGGCGGCTCAGGTGACGGCGGCTCAGGTGACGGCGGCTCGGGTGACGGCGGCTCGGGCGATGGCGGCTCGGGCGACGGCGGCTCAGGTGACGGCGGCTCAGGTGACGGCGGCTCGGGTATTTCCCCCATGTTCAGAATCGTAGAACCCTTGGGCGACGGAGAAAAACCCTGGGGTGTTATGGATCTTTGGGATCATCCTTACGATCCCGAATGGATCACCTGGCAGCTGGACGACAAACAGGTACCCTGGATCGTGAAAAAAGCTCTGAATTACAGCCAAAAAGTCAAGGTCGCCATCCTGGATACGGGCGTTAACTACACCCATCCCGATTTGAGTGGCTCTATCGAAGGCGGTGTGGACATGGTTGGTGGCGAGAACGGTATTCCCATGGATCACCACGGTCACGGCACCCATGTGGCCGGCACCATCGTCTCCCGGCACGCAGGAGTGACTCCCAGCAAGGCCAAAGTCTATGCGGTTAAGATTCTCAACGACGACGGATCCGGGGAAGTGGCCACCCTGCTTATGGGCATGGAGTGGGCCATTAAAAACAAGATGGATATCATCAGCATGAGCGTCTCCTACCGCACGGACAGCCCCGCGGTGCGCCAGGCCGTGGCCATGGCTCACCAGTACGGGATCATCATGGTATCCGCGGCAGGCAATCACTCCAACTGGGAAGACGACGATGCCAGCTCCGGTGACGGTGGAAGTGGTGACGGCGGTTCCGGTGACGGTGGTTCCGGTGACGGTGGTTCCGGTGACGGTGGTTCCGGTGACGGTGGTTCCGGTGACGGTGGTTCCGGTGACGGTGGTTCCGGTGACGGTGGTTCCGGTGACGGTGGATCCGGTGACGGCGGTTCCGGTGACACCGAGGGCTATGACCCCAGCACGGGCTACTATCCGGTGATGTATCCGGCAGCCTATCAGGAAGTGATCGCCGTGGGCGCCATGGATACCTGGGAAGCGCAAGCCTCTTTTTCCAACGATGGACCCGAAGTGGATGTGCTGGCCCCGGGCGTGGATATCATGTCCACGGTGGGCGCCAACAGCTATGCCCTGTGCAACGGCACCAGCATGGCCGCCCCCCACGTCACCGCCGCGGTGGTGCTGATCAACGCGTTGTCCAAAAAGTACAAAGCCAATCTGACCCCGGATGACGTAAAATCTGTATTAAACTACACGGCCGTAAACGGCGTGATCGACCTTGAGGCTGCTCTATATTTGGTTGAGAACTACTTTGGCGGCTCCTACTACGATGACGACGATGATTGAGCATAAAGATCATCGTCCCTGGAATTCGTAGATTTGATTGGCCCCGAGGCATCCCACCCCTCGGGGCAGCCCCCACGGACCCCAAGAAATTCTGGCCTGCACCCCATAGGGATATAGGGAATAAAGATGGAAACCTGCGCGGACAAGCTGATTCTCACGCCGAAAACATGCCAATTGAATCGACACTTATGGGTGAAGCGCTTGATTCACCGAGCCAACACCCAGCATCCCATTTCGACGATCAAGTTCCCCCTGCACACCAAATTGATCGCCGCCATCAGCGTGGTGATGTGCCTCTTCATGGCCACGGTCATCTTCACCGTCAATCAGCACATGCGCCAATCCATCTTGGATGAATTTTTAAAGCGCGGCTTGTCGGTGGCCCGCAACCTGGCGGCTCTGAACAATGGCTATGTGACCACCTACAACTATGTCAAAATCGAACAGAATGTCGATTTCATGGTCCAGGAGAACGATCTGCTCTACGCCACGATTCTCTTTTTTGACGGAGAACCGGCCGCCTACAGCGGGCGTGAGGAATTCAAGCGGGAAATCCTGGACGGCGAACTGAGCCGGGTGAGCTTTCAAAGTCAGGAGACCCTGGTTCAATATTCCGAATATCGCGGCGTCTCGTTTTGTGAAATTGCCGTACCGATCTTTATGGATCAGGAAAAATGGGGCACTGCGCGGGTGGGTTTTGCCCTGGACACCATGCAGGAAGCCATTAACAAGACTAAAAAGGTTCTGCTGTTCATTGGCGGCATCGCCCTGTTCGCCGGCTGCCTGGCGGCGCTTTTTCTCTCCCACCGCATTACCCGTCCGGTGGGCGCCCTGGTGCGCAGCGTAGAGGATCTTTCCAAAGGCGATTACGATTCGGCTATCCGGGTCACCTCCCGGGATGAGATCGGTTATTTGGCCGAACGCTTTGCCGCCATGCAGAGTACCGTGAAGGAAAACATCACCCTGCTTACCCAGACCAACGCCGACCTCTCGTTGTCCAACGCCAAGCTCAATCATGAAATCGGCGAACGCTGCAAAGCGGAAGACGCCCTGCTGCGCCGGGATGCGATCCTCACCGCGGTCAGTTTTGCCGCCGAAAAACTGCTTCAGGAGCATGATTGGAAGGCCAGCATGCCCGAAATCCTGGCTCATCTGGGACAGGCGGCCGGCATGCGCCACATCTACATAGAGCGTTGCCATAACGGCGTGGACTCAAGAGAAAACCCGGTGCTCTTTGCCTGGCGCTTCAATGCCCCTGACGCAACCGGCAAATACAAGACCCCGCCGGTGAAAGGCCCCGGCGAACGAATTGAACTGATGGTGGGGGACGAGCTGTGGGGCTTTCTGAGCTACGAGCTCTCCTCGCTGCTGCAGGTCAAGGGCTCCACTAAAACCATCCGGGGCGCCATGCGCACGGTTGCCGGAAATCTGGGGGCCGCCATGGAACGCCGGGAAACCCTGGTGCGCCTGAAGACCGCCAATCGCGCCAAAGACGACTTTTTGGCCAACATGAGCCACGAGCTGCGCACCCCTCTCAACCACATCATCGGGTTCACCGAACTGGTGCTCACCGAGCAATTCGGCGCACTCAATGAAATCCAGAGCGAGTATTTAGGGGACGTGCGCGGCAGCAGCAAACACTTGCTCTCCCTCATCAACGATATTCTGGATCTGTCTAAAATCGAAGCCGGCAAGGTGAAATTCACCCCGGAAGAGGTGAGCCTCCCCAAATTGCTGGAAAACAGCCTCTTCATGGTCAAGGAAAAAGCCCTCAAGCACAACATCCAGCTCTCCCTGAGCAACTCGGATGTGCCGGACCGGATCATGGCCGATGAGCGCCTGATCAAACAGGTACTCTACAACCTGCTGGGCAATGCCGTTAAGTTCACCCCCGAGCAGGGCCGCATCTCACTGATCGCGGAACAAACGGATTGCTATTTCAGCAGCGCCAAACGCAAGGACGACGCCCAACAATATTATTTTGTTGACTTCAAGGCGTCCGATCCGCAAAATCCGAACATCAAAAAACAGCGCTGCCTGAAAGTATCGGTGAAAGACAGCGGCATCGGGATTGCCCCGGAATACCTCGGCCACGTCTTCAACCGCTTCGATCAGGTAGAGAATTCCACAAATCGCCAATTTGAAGGTACCGGCTTAGGCTTGGCTTTGGCCAAGAATTTTATTGAACTGCACGGCGGGCGGATTTGGGCCGAAAGCGAAGGGGACAGCCAGGGAAGCACATTTAGCTTCGTGATCCCGCTTACATCCTGCGGCGAAATGGCAGTCGCGGCCTAACCCACCGGCAATGGGGATGCTGTCATAAAAAGCATAAGGCTGCGCCCCTGCCCCAAGCTCAGCCCCCCAAGCCCTGCCTGGTCGAGATTAATGAGGATCCGGCATGGCCCGTCCCAGCGCCTCCAGCCACCCGGCCTCTTCCTTGGCATCAGCCAAAAAGGCACCCATGCGCGCAATCCAGCAACTCATCGATCAAGACATCGAGATCCCCTCTCCGCCGGCCATCGCCATCCGTATCCTCAAGGCCGTGCGCAATCAGGAAGGCGGCCTGTCCGAACTGGCTAAAATCATCGCCTCGGATCCGGCGCTGATGTCTAAAATCCTGCGGGTAGCCAATTCCCCTTTTTACGGTACGGCCAGCCGGGTCGACTCCCTGCAGCGGGCGATCTCCATCCTCGGCCAGGAGGCCGTAAAAAACATCACCCTATCGTTTGTGATTGCCGGCAATATCAAGGGGTTTGAGGAGGGTGTCTTTGATTTTGATCATTTCTGGAAGCGGTCGGTCACCGCCGCCGTGGCCGCGGAACTGGCGACCGAAATGCTCAAACTGCCCTGTGAGGATATCTTCATTTCCGCGCTGCTCCAGGATATCGGGATCACCATCATGTACATGTGCCGGCCGGATGACTACAACCGGGTGCTGGATGAAAAACGGGCCGGCAGCGGGCTCCTCACGGAGTTGGAGCGCAGGATATTCGGATTCGATCATCAGGCCGTGGGCGCGCTAACCCTTGAAAAATGGGGCTTGCCCGGGGAGCTTCACCGGCCCATTGCCCACCACCATGATCCCGATCGGGCTCAAGACCAAGATCGGCTGCGCAGTGTAATTTTAAGAATCTCGGACTACTTGTCCGCCATCTATCACGGCAGCGGGAGCAACCTCAAAATTCAGGCCCTGAAAACCTTGCTCCATGAGCGCTACCAGGTTGAATCCTCCCAGGTCGATGAACTGATCGACCAGGTGGGCGAAAAGAGCATCGGCCTGATGTCCTTTTTTGAGCTCGATGCCGGGGAGATGAAACCCTATTCCCAGATCCTGCAGGATGCCAATGCCGAACTGGGGAAACTGAATCTCTCCTATGAGCAACTGGTGGTGGAGCTGCGGCAGGCCAAACAGAAGGCCGAGCAGTTGGCCCAGGAACTCAAGACGGCCAACCAGAAATTGCGCCAAATGGCATCCCGGGACGGATTGACGGGCATTTACAACCACCGCACCTTCCAAAAGATGCTGGCCCAGGAACTTGCCAAGGCGGTTCGCTATCAGTTTCCCGTATCCCTGATCCTATTCGATCTGGACCACTTCAAACAGGTCAATGATCAGTACGGGCATCCCGCCGGAGACCAGGTGCTGGTCAGTGTTTGCGCCAAGATAAGTGAGCTGATCCGATCCACGGATATTTTTGCCCGCTATGGCGGCGAGGAGTTTGTGCTCATCCTGCCCCAAACCGATTTAAAGGGCGCGGTGGTCCTCTCGGAACGGCTGCGCCGGGGCGTTGAGGCAATGGAGGTGCGCAGCGGCCAAACCAAGATTCGGGTCACCATCAGTTTGGGAACCGTCACCAACGATCCAACCTCCCGCACCCCTGAAACCCAGGAGTTGGTAGCGGCTGCCGACAAGGCCCTCTACAATTCCAAACGCACCGGGCGAAACAAGTTCAGCGTGGCCCAGCTTTCCGCTAAACCCGCCTAGCCCTTCCCGGGATATACATCCTGGCTCCACTTCCTTGCGCCACCCATTACGGCCCGCGCCGGCCGGCTATTTCTCCACCACCAGCGAAACAACCCGGCGGTTATAGCGGCGGCAAGCTTCGCTGTCATTGTCCACAATGGGGCTGGCCTCACCGTAGCTGAATTTTAGGATCCGGGTAGGGGAAATCGCAAATTTTTCCGCTAAATATTCCGCCACACTGCGCACTCTGGACCCGGAAAGGTGCTGATTGTAGGCGGGGGTGCCCACATTATCGGTAAACCCCAACAGAATGATCTCGGTGGCGGGATGGGCGGATAGAAAACGTCCGGCGGCATCAAGGTGAGGAATGGACTCGGGTTTCAAGTCGGCTTGATTGAAATCGAACAGAATGTCCTTGATTTGAATCGGTGCCAGGGCCGGATAATGCTCGCTCAGGGCTAAAATTTCGTCGGTGAGCACAAACAACGCCCCACTGAGCTGGATGGGGTGTTGGGCCAGGTGCGCTAAATCGATACAGCGGGATTTGGGCGCCAAGGCCGCGATGGATTTCAGGAGCTTTTGTTGCGGGGCGGTTTTGGCCGTGCGGATCAAGGTAAAGCTCACATTGTAGCGTTCAACCAGTGCCCGGGCCTGTGCAATGGGATCTTGCCCCACCGCGCCAGATCGGTGGGCGCCGTCGCTGAAAATAATGGCCATGGTGCGCCCCGAAAGCCCTGTCAAAATGGTTTCGAGCCGCAACAGCGCATGCTGCACCAGCCCCGGGCGCCCGGTGCCGGCGGTCAGAGTCTTGATCCCGGCAACAAGCGCCGCCTGGTGAAAGGGCTGCATGGCAGCCCCGGGGATCGCGAATTCGGTTTGCGCCAGGGGCGCATGGCCGCCAATCGGGCTATAGGTAAACAGGCCGGCGCGCCAGTTGAGCTCCGGCAGTTGCCCGATACCGGCAGCCAGCGCCGCCCTGACCCCATGGAGCTGGGTCAGCCCGCTATCCGGATCAGGGACGGCCGCCAAGGCCGCGCTGTCCAGCAGCACGACAAAGTTGTCCACCGTGCGCAGCAGATCGATCTTTTGATTGGCGATGGTGATCCGCTCTTTTTCGAGTCCATTCTCCGCGCAGATCGCCGGTTTCAGCCCCCAACATCCGGCAACGACAATCGCCGCGATAATCAAACTGATGGATGTGAACTTCATTGGGACCCTCCTGTGAGATCTATTGGGCCGTGATTTCTTGCGCAATAAAGCGTTTTTCATGAGAAAGGGGGTCATCTACCTGGGAAGTGTCGGCTCAGCGGTCATTCACCACCCGGCCGTCCAACAGTTGGATAATCCGCTGGGCACGGCCGGCAACCCGATCGTCATGGGTGGCCATGAACAGGGTAGCCCCCTCGGCTTGATTGAGCTGGGTCAGAAGATCCAGCAAATCCTGGGCATTGCCGCTATCCAGGTTGCTGGTGGGTTCGTCCAGCAGTACGATGGATGGTTTGTGGCCCACGGCCCGCAAGGCAGCCACGCGCTGCTGCTGGCCGCCGGATAACTGACCGGGAAAGGCATCGGCCCGCCTTTCCAGGCCCGCAATCCTCAGAAGCTCGTCAGCACGCCGATTTTGCTCCGCCGCGCAGAGCCCGCAAAGCGCCAGGGGAAGCTTGATATTTTCCGCGGCCGTCAAGGTGGGAATCAGATTGAGGGTCTGAAATATGAACCCCACCCGCCGGCGCCGCAATTTAGCCAGCTCGCGTTCGGTCAGGGGGCCGAGGTCGCAGCCGCATAGCCTGACGTTGCCGCCGTCAGGTCGATCGAAACCGGCCGCCAGATTCAAAAGAGTCGTTTTGCCGCATCCCGAAGGGCCCACCAGGGCCGCAAACTCACCGCTGCCCAAGGTCAGATCAACACCCCTCAACGCGGGTTGGGCCGCGGCTCCCGACCCAAAGGTGCGGGTTACCTGACGGTATTGTAAAATCATATCCGCCGCAAGGCCTCTGAGACTTGAATGCGGCCCGCGCGCCGGGCCGGCAGGATCGCGGCCAGCACGCCGCACACCCCGGCCACCATCCCCGGCAGCATCACGGCCCGCGGGGTCAGCCGGGGATAGACCATTCCGGAGGCTATGAAATGAGGGTTCTCACTGGTCCAGCGGGTCAAATCGATCCCCAGCCAGCCGCCCCACAGGCAAACGCCGCTCCCCGCGGCAAGGCCCAGGACCCCGGCACTCAGAACCAGAACGACCACCTCGACCTGGACCAGAATCTGAATGGCACCCGGGGTAAACCCCAAGGCTTTGAGCAGACCCAGTTCCCGAATACGCTCGGTCACGGAGATAAACACCGTGTTGGATACTCCGAAGGCCAGAATCAGCAAGGCCAGCAGGAGGACAATATTCATGGAAACATAATTGAGGTCGACCAGCTGAACCAGTTCCCCCATAGACTCCTGCCAGGGTGTGGCCGGGATCTCTTTTTTACGCATTTCAGCGGCGATCTTCCAGGCGTCGGCGCCCGGTTTCAAAAAAACCGCTGCCGTGTCCTTTCCGGCCAGTGCGGCGGCCAGGGGCACAAACCCCGTTTGGGCGTCGAGCAGCTCGATTCCGGTACGGTAAATCCCGGCGACCCGCCAGGTTCGGGACGCTGCACCAGGTTGTAGAAAAATGACATCCTGGCCCACATCCACGTCAAGGCGCCGGGCCAACCCGTTGCCGATCACGATCTCCTGGCTGATGGGGTCAAGATACCTACCGACCACGATCTTTTTAGCGATCACCGTGTGGCGTCGCTCTTTTTGGGGGTCAACCCCGTAGCAGCGAACACTGGCTACATTTGCATCATGCTCCAGGACACCTTCGAACTGCCGGCGTTTGAGGATCCCTTCCAGCACCCCGGCAAAGGCGGTAAGTTCCTCCAGGGGCAGGCCCTCCGTCGTTGACGCGATGGCAAGATGGCCGTGATGGAGAGCCACGGAATTCTGGACCATGGCATCCCCCACCCCCACCATCAGCCCTTCCAAAAATACCAAACAGCCAATGGCCAGGGCCACCCCGGCAAAGGCGATAGCCAACCGCCCGAAGCGCTGGGTGATGGCGCGGTAAATCAGCAGGGTGCCGATCCGGAACATCCGCCCTCTCCTTCTCGCGGGACTTGCACCACTCCCAGCAGAGTGTAGATCAAGGCCATCAGCCCTGCTTGTTGACGGGGTTTCAGGGGCAGGCCCAATTCTCCCAGGGCCGCAAAGGCATCGTGAAAGTAGCCGCGGGCCAAGGCTTGAGCCCGTTGCACGGCATGGGGATATTTTTCCCAGGCAATCCACTCGTGTTCGGCGGGCGGGGTCCATGAATCTGTTTCAGCATGGATGATGGAAACCAGCAGGTTGTGGCGCCGCCCTTGAACGTCCATGGCCATATCCTTGATGTCATCAATGATCTGGCAGGCTTGCCCGAACCGCATCAGCGCGGTGCGCGCCGGAGCGAGCCGGGGTTGCGGTACGGACTCCAAACGCGCCGGCAGTTGCAGGGGGGCGGCAAATAGGTCCGCGGTTTTTGGCCGGTGGATCTCGTTGAGTATCTGCTCAGGCGATAATATTGCAGCACTCCTAGCCTCTTCTTGGCACTCCTGGAGCGCGCTAGGCAACAGCGCCCGCAAAGAGGTTTCCAGGACCGCATCCGCCAGGCGAAGATCCTTAAATTGAGTCAGGACATAACGCTGAACGATGCGATCAGCCAGCATAAGGGTGAGCACCGAACGCATTCGCGGACCTTGGCCGGCAATGGCAAAGTCGAACACCGATTTATACTCGTCATCCAGAATGTTGTCGCAAGCGGTCACCCAGGCCCGCATGCCCTGATTAACCATGGCATAGAGCTTCATGAAGCTGTCGCCACCCACAGTTTTGCGGGTGACGGCCAGGAAAAAAGTGCTGAACACGTTTCGCCGGAAATCGAGCATCCCCTGGGGGATCCCGCCTGCCGGGCATTGAGGCCCGCTGATGTCCTGAGCTAAACTGTAAAAAAGGCGCAGGGTTTCCCGCTGGAGGCGCCAGGCCTCGTCAAAAGCGGGAATATCCGCGAATTGACCCAATGCGTTGGAGCGCATGGATGTTCACCGCTAAAAGGGTTGGTGGAATCGAGCATTTAAAGCGCGGCCATTGCCGGCAGAGCGCGGTGCGGACCAAAAGCGTGACAGCCGGCTCCCGTTGAAGGGCTTCAGGGTTGAACCTAACCGGATAGCGATGAATATCGGCCGGTGCCCTGGCTGGGGTTAAATACTCTCAGCCAAGCTCACCGTCCGGTCCCCCAGAATATTCACATAGCTGGCCAGTTCGTTGTCATACCAGCCATACACCACGGCCTGGGTGATGGGGACTCGAAAGAGCGGATCTCCCTTACCGGCGAGGGCGGAACTGTCCAGACCCGGCACCAGGTTGAGGTCGATGGTGATTTCAGCGGTGCGGGTATGGGTTTCATGGCCTTCGATCATCACGGCCGCCCGGGGGGTGCCGACGATATCGGCGGAGACATTTTGCTTGTCGGAGTAGAGCAGATAGCGGTTGGGATCGGCGGCAGCGGCCTGGTGGTAGATATCGTTCAACAGCTCCCGGCGCACATGCTCCCGGGTGAGATCCTCCTGAAAATTGAGAACCAGAATGATCAGCGACCCGCTCACCGTGGGGATGCGGACCGACTCGGCGATGAACCCGATGTGCTCCATTTCCGGGATCACCAGGCGCAGGGCCCGGGCCGCGCCGGTGGTGGTGAGGATAATGTTGTTCATGGTACTGCGGTTTTTGCGCAGATCGGTTTTCCCGCTTTTGGGCAGCCGGTCCAGCACGGCCTGGGAACCGGTGGCCGCGTGAATGGTGGCCATGGAGGCCGACAAAATCCGGTTGGCGCCCAGGGCGTTGAGCAGGGGCTTCATCATGTGGGCCAGGCAGGTGGTGGTGCAGGAGGCATTGGAGATCAGCCGGTGCCGGCGGGGGTCGTAGGCGCTGTCGTTGATGCCCATGACCGTGGTCACGGCGTCTTCAGGCATGGACTGGCCCTGGTCCTTGATCTTGAAGGGCGCCGAGGCGATCACCTTTTCGGCTCCACTCTCCAGGTGACCCCGCAGGGCGCCCTGGGGGGCGTCCGCCGGCTGGGTGGGATCCAGAAACTGTCCGGTGGTATCCACCACCAGGCGAACATCGTGGGCCTGCCAGTCGATTTGTGCCGGGTTGCGAGCTTCCCGCAGGAATTTGAAGCGCACCCCGTCCACCCGCAGGGTGCCGGCCGCGTCGTCCACGGCCTCGATCACCGGTGCTCCCTGGGCGCCTCCCAGATAACTCGACAAGCGGCCGTAGGTGGAATCCCGCTCCAGGTAGTGGGCCACATCGTCCAGGCTAGTTCCGGCCGGGCGACCGATATTGACAATGACCTCCTGAAAATATTTACGGCTCACGTGGTGCCAGGCGGTCAGTTTGCCGATCCGCCCCAACCCGTTGATTCCCAGTTTCAGGCCCTTATCGTTTTTCGCGGCTGCCAGCATGATTCCCCCACTTTGGTATGTGTTGAGTTTGCATCAAAATATACCATCAAGCTAAACTTCGTTGACTGACAGAGCGCCCTGGTAGACGGATCCTTCCTGACCGTCGATGCTGATAAATTCACCGGATTTAACCGTCAGCCCGTTAAAATAGCACTCCTTGATTTTTTCATCGCACACCAGGTTTCCACAGCCCACCACACAAGTTTTATCCAAGCGGTGGGCCACCACCGCTGCATGGGAGGTAAGCCCGCCCCGGGCGGTGAGCAAGCCGTCGGCGGCGTGGATTTCGCGAATATCGTCCGGCACCGTGTCACTGCGCAGTAGAATCAGCGCGGTTTGCGGTTCTGTTTTGCGCCAGTGTGTGATTTCGGAAAGATCGAACACGATCCGGCCACTCATGGCGCCACCGCTAACCCCCACGCCGTGACCGAAAATCCGCTCCTCGCCCGAACCGTCAAAATCGAAGGTCAACACCTTTTTCCGCCCGCGCATGGCCATATCCCGGCTCTGGAGCAGGTAAAGCTCTTCCAACCCCGGCCCCTCGAAGGTGAATTCAATCTCCTGGGGGCTCCAGCCCTGATTCTCCACCAGCTCAACGGCCCAAGTATAGAGGGTGTGGTAGATTTCCGGGAAGTGGGTTTCCAGGGTGATATCCGTGGGCCGCATCTCGCTCTCCTGCTGAATCAGAGAGATGGGCAGGGTGTTGACCAGCCCGGAAACCACATCTTCGCCCTGATTGCCGATGGTGAAATCCCCCCACAAGCGCAGGGTATCCCCGGCCCAGCGGGGGTTGTGGGTAAAGACCACCCCGGATCCCGATTTCCGGGAGCGGTTGCCGAACACCATGGACTGCACCGTCACCGCCGTACCCCAATCTTCGGAGATCCCCATGATCCGGCGGTAGGCGCGGGCCTTGTTGGATTGCCAGGAGTTGAGCACGGTATTGATGGTCAGATTGAGCTGGTCCCAGGGATCCTCCATCAGGGCATGCCCTTTTTCCTGAACATAGCTCTTGTAGGCCAGGGCCACCTCCCGCATCTGGTCGCCGCTGAAGCCCCGTTTGAAGGGCAGGCCGGCCTGCTCCTTGAAGTGGCTGATGATGGCGTCAAAATCATCCCGGGCAATCCCTTTGGCCATGCCGAAACATTGGATAAAACGCCGGTAGTTGTCCCAGGCGAACCAGGGGTTGCCGCTGGTTTCAGCCATCTTTTCGGCAATGGCTTCGTTGAGGCCCACATTAAGAAAGGTGTCCATCATTCCCGGCTGGCTGATGGCCGATCCACTGCGCACCGAGAGCAACAGCGGATTTTCGGGGGATCCGAACACCTTGCCGCTCGCCGTTTCCAGGGCGCTGATTCGCTGGCGCACCTGGTCATTGAGGTTCTCCTGGGCCGGGGCATAATCGGCGATGATTTCCCGGCAGCGGAACACTTCGGTGGTAATGATGAATCCCGGCGGCACGGGTAGGCCCAGCTCTTTGAGGCGCACTAGGTTGCCGCCTTTGTTGCCCAGGTGGATGATGCCGGCGATGCGCTGGTTCACCGGATGGATGGGGGTCATGGCCCGTCCGGGATCGTAGAGCAACAGGGAGCGCAGCTTGTCTTCGGAAAGCTTTTCCGACTGGTGGTAGAGGACATTCAGAATCCGGGTGATAAAGCGATCCAACTGCTGCAACCCCAGGGAAAGGGCGATCTGTTCTCGAAAAAATATTTCCGAAACGCGGTGATTCAGCCGCTCGCGGTCTACGGTTTCGCTTAGGGGCAGATACTTGTCGAGAATCTGGTCTGTGGGCAGGACCCCTAAAATACGATTTAGATTGGCCTCGTGCACGCTATCGAAATTGTCGTTGATGATATTTTTGACCGACAGGGCGAAGCCTTTAAAAATGTCCAGGTACTGGGTGAAGGTAAACCCGCGTACCTGGAGGGAGTAAGACAAAAATTCCAGCTGATGGTCAAACTCACCTGAGCGCAGCCCGTCCAAGGCTAAACCCCGCAGAAAGAGTCCCAGGCGGTCGTAGATGTCGAAAATGGTGGCTTTGGTGATCAGCCGCAGGTCGATGGATTCCACCAGTTCCTCAAAGAGCACATTGACCAAGGCCTCGATTCTGAAGGTCAGCCCCAGGGCGTCGAATTTGAGCTCGTGGTAGCTGCCGTACATGGAGGGGATGTCCACGGTGAAATGCCGTTTTTTATAGATATTGGCCGTAATGGGAAATTCTTCCCGGGAGAGAATGGTGGCCTTGAGCCCCTCCATGAAATTGAGCAACTTGTCGATCCTCTTTTTCAGGTCGGGCTCTTCCAAGGCCTGTTCAAGGGCGTTGAGGTTGGGCAAGCCCGCGGCCCGCAGGCGCTCGATGTGAGCCTGGATTTGGGTAAAGTCGAGTTTGTACTTTTGATGCAGCAGTTGGTAAAAATTGGCTAAAAGCTGAATCCGTTCACGATCCGTTGCGCTGAGTTTCGGGATTCGCGCCAACCTTTCCGAAAGTTCCCCCTGGCTCAGGTTGCGCAACTGCTGGGGTATCTCCAGCCCCTGACCGCGCAGCCCCGCTAGGGCGCGATGCACGCCGTCGATATAAGGTCCCTGGGTCTCCACCTTTTTATACAACGAGGGCGGCAGGTAGGGCTTGAGGCCTCTTTTCTTACAGGTAAGCCAAAAGCCGATGGTGGCCTCCATAAACCCGATAATCCGGTTACTGCTCTCCACATGGCTCTGCTTGCGCAAAAAGTGAATCAGCAGGTCCCTGCGGCGGGTGATCTCATCCAGGCGGGTGGATATTTCGCGCAATTCGCCTTCGGCGCCAATATCGTTAAAAAACGCCGGAAAGAGGCGGGTGAGCTGCTTGGCCAGGTTATACACCGGACGGATGGGGGCGTTGAGCAAGCGGGTGATGTCCCGGGGAAAAAGATCGGTGTCTTTGATCAGGACCCCGCTCAGGGAGAGGTGGATGATCAGGCTGGAGAGCAGGCGGGTGGACCATTTGGGATTGAGCTCAATGAGTTCCAGCCAGGTCCGGATGTTGAGCAGATGAACCGTATTGGCGCGGATCTGCCAGTCATTGCCGACACCTTGAATACGCGGCGCCTGAAACCCAAGGTCCACCACGGCATCGATGAAAACCCGCACTAAGTCCCCATCATCGGTCTGATAGACCCCGTTGCCCATGGTGGAAACGCAGTTCAGGGCCGTGGCCGGATACTGCCAGGTACGCTCTTTGAGGATCTTAAAGGTCTTTTCGATCAATCCCAGTACCCGGTGGTGGGTGGAGTTGACAATCAGCCAGCTGATGGCCCGATTAATCTCCCTCAGGGTTTCTTCCCGGATCAAGGCCAAGCCGGGAATGTTCATGCTGTGAAAGAGAAAGAGCACTTTCCACCGGTTGCCCCGCCGGAGCGATTTGCCCAGCTCAAAAAGCGCCCGGGGCACCGTGCGATAGGCCTCCACAAAATCGTTATACCCCGGCAGATGGACCAATAGGTTTAAGGTGGGCAGGGCCTCGCCGGGGTGGGAAAGGATCTCTTCGAGCTCGTCTTGCCAGGATAGAATCTGCCGGTGAGTGATGGGCTCGAAGACTTCATCCAGATTGGAGACAGCATCCAGATTTTCGGCCTCTTTTTCAAACCAGACCAGGGGATCAGGCTGGCTCAGCCAGAATTGGTAGGTCTGGGTGTAGTAGCGCGCCACCAGGGGGATCAGGTGCTGAAACTCATCAATGGCCTCGGCCTGGCGCTCCGCCAGCAGACGGGCGATGCGATTGATCTGATAGTAACTTTTTAAAAAGAGGAAAAAGCCCTCATCTTTCCAGAAACGAATCTTGTGGAAGGCCTCATCCAGCACGGGAATAAAGCGCGGAAGTTGGCTACCGGCATCGCTGGCGATTTTTTGCAGGAATAGCAGCAGGTTGTCCACCGCCTCCCGGCACACGCCCTCTTGAGCCGAAAGCTGAATCGCATCGCGAAAGATTTTCACATAGAGCCGGGCCGCGGCCGGACCTTGGGGATGGCTCTGCAGCAGGTGAAAGTAATCCAGAGAGAGGCCCCGGGCTTCCTGAACGATGAACTCCCAGTTGCGGTAGGGGTGGCACAATTCGCGCAGGAATGTGTTGACGCTTTCCGTGAGGCCAAAGTATTTGGCCATCACCGCCTGTAGGGGGCCAAACTGGGGATCAATCTGAACCTCCACCTGCGAACTGGCGATATTGACTTCCAGGGCCTGGGACTTGATGGTCACGGTCTATCCTTAAATTGCAGCGAAGCTGAAACTTGCTTATTTCTACTTTTCACTCTTTAGTAATTTTTGCAAATCGTTTATCGTGTCGCCTGCGCAGGCGGAAGGAGTTCATCATCTCAGTATGATATCGAATTTGGACTCATTGCGCAATTCCGCGTTGCAATTGATGGAAGGGCCCCCTGTAGGGGCGGGTTTTATGCCCGCCCTCTCCTTGGTGCCGGCGGGGCGCATAGAAAACCGTTAGCGGGACCGGGCGATGAGGCGATAAACCAGCATGCCGGCCAGCCAGGCGAGATCCTCGGGGGAGAGGATCGATCCTGCTGAGGCGTCAAAGAGGATATTGGCCTCCGGGGGGAACTCTTCATCCCCCTGCCAAAGAATCAGTTTCAGGGGTACCTGGGGCAGGACCCGAAAATCCAGCCCCACATCGCCGTCGGCAACCACCTGGCCACCCAGCTTCTGGCCCACCCGGATCAGGGTTTGCGGCTGATGGCCGAATACCTTTTTCAGGGGATCGATGGTCCGCTTGACAAAGGCCCCGAAGTAAAACCCGGCGCCGGGGATCTCACGATAGGCCACCCAGCGCCCGCTGACTTCCGTCCCGGAGCAGCCCTCGAGATAGTGCAGGATCAGGACCTGCTCTTGCAGGGGGACCGCGCGGCCCTTGTCTTGGCAATCGCGAAAGCTGAACTCAGGCGCACGGAGCCAGTACTCCCGATCCAAAAATGGCACCCGCAAGGTATCGGCATCTACAGTGCTGAAACCGGAGTGCCCCAAAAGTTCGCTGAAGCTCAAGGTTTTTAAATGCATCGCAGCCAAATGGCGGGCATTGCGGTAATCATCAACACGAGCCATAATAATTTTCCCTTATTTATTTTTCCAGTCAAAACAGATTTCTGGATGCCGGATCGGGCCTGTCCTCAACTCGATTGGGGATCCGGCAAGACGGAGAACTTTGGACTCTCAAGTTGTAAGGACAAATGGAAAAATAAAAAACCCCTCCCGCTATTACAACGGAAAGGGTTTTCAATTGAATTGGAATCAAAGAATGAACGTTTAGATTTCCAGCCAGGAGTCGGAGTACAGGCTTTTGCCGAGAATGACGTTCGTGGTTTTAGCGTAGTCCTGTAGTTCCTTTGAGAGACTACCCATATCCGGTTCGTTACCGTCCAGGATCCCGTAGATCAGGTCAACGATATCCTGACGCTGGCCCTTGGCGATGGCCGTCAGTTGGTCATCCCTGGGATCGGAGATCACCGATTCCATACCGCATTTTTCCAGCATCACCATGTAGGTCTGGTTCAGGATGGGCCGCAGGTGCTCCGGCGGTCCATTGGAGATATTGGAAAGCCCGCAGGTGCTTCGGGCACCGGGGCACATATCGGGAATCATCTTTTGAAATTCCATTAAGCTGATGGCCTGGGGCTGCTGAATGTTCACCGGCGTCACGATACCGTCCACCCAGATTTTCTCATTGGGAATCCCGGCCTCGTTGGCGAAGTAGAGCAGTTCAACGCATAGCGCGGCGCGCTCGTTTTCATCCCGGGGCAAACCTTCCGGGCCCCACATCAAGGCGATGAAATCGGCGCCGCTCTCCGCGGCTATGGGCACCATGCGCTCATAGCGCTCCGGGCGCACCATGATGGAGTTGACGATATGGGACGTTCCCGAGGGGGCCGGTTTGATCACTTTCAGAGCCGCTTCGATGGCATCGATGTTGGAGGTGTCCAGGGCCAAGGGCACATCATCCACCACCTCCTGAACGGTTTGCACCACCCAGGGCATCAGTTCATGGCCATCTTTTTTGGCCGGCCCCAAGTTGATGTCGATGTAATCCATGCCTTTTTCCTTTTGAAACAGGGCCTCTTCCTGGATCGGCTTGGGATCCCGCGTTTTAAACGCTTTGCCGATCTTGGTTGAAATCACATTTAAACTCTCGCCGATAAGTAACATAAACCCTCCCTTCCCGAATGTGGCCTGGAATGAAAATTAAACCGATAAACCGGTCGTTATGGATTGGCCGATGTGTTCCCGGGCAGCCCCAAAGGCTTCCCGGGAAACACAGTCAATTAACGCTCTTTCAGGAATCCGGGAATATGAGCCGCTTCACGGGGCCCCACGGTAATGGTCCATCCCGGCAGTTCCTCTTCCACGTCGCCGGCAATGGAGGCGGCGTAACCAGGGATGATCACTTCCTGATGCTTCACTTTGTCGGCGATCCCTGATTTTTTGAGAAACATGCCCACGTCATCGCCGGCAAATTTTCCGGCGGCCCAGGCGGTGAGCACGGAGAGGCCTTCGGAGTCCTTGATCATCAGCCAAGCCGGCACCCGGCTGCCCTCGATTTCACCGGAGACGATAAAATAGGTCAAGGCGAAATTGGTGGTCACCAGGATGGGGGAATTTTCATCGGGGTTGCCGATTTCGTAGATCCCTTCAGTGACGGTCATGGGACGCTGGGGATCGGTGAAGATATTGAGCCGCTCCAGCAGCAGCGGAAAGAGGGATTCGCCGGTGAAATCGGACATGATCACTATCCCGCCGTATTTGGCAACATACATGGCGCTGATTAAAGTTTCCATATCCGGATTGGACGCCATTTCACAGGGGAAGTTAATGGTGGGGAAGCCCACACTGCGGTTGCCATTCTTCAAGGCCGCGCGCCGGATGACGATTTGATCTTCAAGGGCTTGCTTGATCTCCCGGGAACCGGGATCGAGGGCAATATCCTTAATGCCCATTTCCGTCAGCTTTTCCGTCAAGGGCACCAGGTCTTCAACAGAGCCGGCCTTTACGGCAAGAGGCAGATCGTGATCCTTTGCCAGGGCGCCCATGGCGTCGATATTGTCTGCCGTGGCGGCATAAAGCAGAGGGCGTTTGAAACCGCACACCTCCACGGCGGCCTTCATGGCCTCAGCATCTTCACTCATCAGCACCAGATTGAATTCACTGGTTTCGGCAATTTGTTTGGCCGCCGCGGCGAATTGAGCCCCATCTCCTACTGATTTAAGGGCGATCAGTTCCGGGCGCAGGTTGAACCCCACCCGCTCGAACTGGAAGGCGTTCCATGTTTTGAGCTTGGCTGCCAGGTCGGCTTCGGCGATGTCGTCGGTGACCAAGGCACCTAAAAGAGTTTTATTATAAAAGGTTTTTTCATGCCGATACTGGACGGTTTCGCCGCCCACGGTGGCACCGCGCACCCCTTTGCCCACTTTTACCGGCCGGATGGGGGGCGCCGAGGCCTCGGCCAATTGTTCACGGGCCTCATCGGATACGTAGGGACAGGCGTCCAACTCCGCTTTGCCCGAAGCCAAGTTCATGGCAAAGGCCAGGCAAGTCGGCACACCGCATTCCTTGCAGTTGGTTTTGGGCAGGAGTTTGAAAATCTGAATTCCGGTTAATGCCATGCTTTTCTCCTTATTTACGTGTCGAGATCCAGCGCGAACTTCAGCGCAGGTATGTGTGGATTTCAGCAAATCGGTCCGCCGGGAAGGCCGCCGGTGATACACCACCGGCCCTCCCGGCCGGATTGCGGATTGGCGGTTGCTGTTTAACCCACCAGAGGATCCATTTTAAGCGCGGGATGGCCCTTCTCTTCCAGGAAGGGCATGATTTCCTCTTCGGTGGTGCCCACGGTTTCGTCGGCGATCATCTCGTACAAGTTGGGTACGCCCAATTCTTCGCCGCGTTTATCGATACGCTCCTTGATCTCTTCTTTGAGCATCTTGGGCATCCAAACCATACGCTCCAAGCCGCCGTCACCCTTGATGAACTTGCGCTGGGTGATGTTGTATTTGGAGTGGCCCACAAAGCCCGGAGAGGAGGCTCCGCCGCCCATGACGCCGGCCAAAGTGGTGAACTTCATGCCGCAGGGGGTTTCCCCGGCATACTCGCGGTTGACGGTCATCACCCCGTTACAGGCCGGCAGCATGGCCGCGATACATTCGCAGCAGCCGCAGGTGGTCATGGGATCGATCACCATGGAGTAGAAGTTGTAGTGGTCGACGGCGCCCCGAGAGGCCTTTTTAACAAAATCATTGACCCCTTTCCATTGGCCCAGCACCGGATCGAGGCAATCGCCCTTTTGGATGGGTTGGTTCGGCCCGGTGGGGTTGATTTCAAAGGAGGCTTTGCAGTCCATCCAGTTGTAGGCGCCGCACAGACCGGTGCGCTCGGGGCTCACCGTGCAGACATGGTTGGGGGCGAAGGACTGACACAAGGTGCAGGAGTAATAGGTCTCCACATCCTCGTCAGTCATCTTCTCCACCCGCTCGTCACGGGTCTTATATTCACCTCGCGCCCGCTTGGTCAGCTTGGCGACTTCATCCTTTTCGGTGATCAGGGTCACCTGGACCTTATCCAGGATCTTGCCGAAGTCCTGATGGAACTTCGCGTGCAGCACCACCCCGATATCCTTGAGGGTAAAGCCCTTTTCAATGGCGGCCTTGCTGATGCGCACCCAGGCGATATCGCGCTGGCCGATATGCATGATGCCCTGGATGTAATTGATCAGATGGTGAATCTGGCGCTCCAGGATGGGCTCGAAGTCGGTCTGCATCTCGCGGCCGGCCACCTGAACATAGATTCCCAAGGGTAAGGTGTTCCCCTCTTTGACATCGGTGATGTCGGGACCCTGAATGATCACTTTACCGTCCTCGATCTCTTTCATGTCGGCCATCTTGACCAGCTCGGTGGCCTGGGTCTTGCCGCCGCCGGCCTGGGCGTAGAGGTCGCCGCCGCGGACGCGCTCACCTTCGTAAGCCGGACCAAAGGAGCAGGGAATGTCGATATCGCTGACGGTGACCTTCAAGCCGCGGACTTCCACGGACTTTTGGACCATTTCTTCGTGGGTGACGTTGGCCACCACATGTTCGTAGGTACAGACACCCGTGGGTAGAATTTCGGGAATGTCGGTATCCGCCAGGGTCGGAAAGCCCCAGTTCACGCAGCCGGCCGCCGTGGCGGCCCATTCGGCATTCACATCACCCAGGGCGTTGACAAAGGCGAAGATGCGGTCCTTGTTGTAAGTCAGCATTTTCTTGTAATCGCCGGGCTGCACGTTTCCAAAGGCCATGGCGGCCCGGTTGGCGAAACCCAAAGCGAAGATGGCGGAGGAGATATCCGGGCCAAAGGGCACGATACGGGTCCCCCAACCGATTTGTACGCCGGCCTGGAGCAGCTGTTCGGCAACGGTGGTGCCGTTCTGATTGGCGGCCAGGAAGATGTACAGGTTACGCTTCTGGTACTCTTCCACGATCATCTTGGCGGTTTCCGGATCGGGAGCCGAGCCGACGATGGCGGCGAATCCCGGCGCGGTGCCGTCCACGAACTCCACGCCTCGTTTCCGAAACACGGTATCGTCGGCGGCGCCCAGCCAGATCTTGCCGGCATCCTCGTCGATATCCTCGGAATGTAGGTAGAACTCTGGCTCGTTGAGATAGCGCAGGGCCTCGCGCAGTTCATGGGCAAACAGGGCCGCCATGCCCGCATCCAGCAACGCCCCCAGATAGGGCAAATGGGTGTGGCCTTTGACATGGGGCGGCAGCAACTTGCGACAAACATCCAGAGGTTTCTTAATATCTTCCAGGGTTTCGACCTTGATACCCAACAGAGAATAAATTACGGGCAGGAAATAGGCGGTATTGGGGAACCCAATCTTGGTGGACGCATCAAAGGTTGCAAGGGCTTTTTTATATTGGCCTTCCACCTTGGAGACAATGTTGTACCCACCTTGAATGGCGGCAAAGGCAACTAGTCTGGACATATTCTCCTCCTTCGTGGGGGATTAGGAATTAATTTAAGCGTTCAGGGTGTCGGGATCCTGACATTTTTTGATTCGAGCCCGCTATCCGGCGGGATTGGGTCAGCTTCACCCCGGCCTACCCTGTGGGAACCGTTGGCGTCACCGTTAGCGAAACCGCCGGGACATGTAAGCTTCGATGCGATCCAGTCTCGATTTTTCCACGGCGATCGCGGCCTGAGCGGCCAGCTCTTTCATTTCCGCCGCCCGGACCTTCATCTGCTTTTCGCGTTCCGCGGCCATCTTCTTGCGCAGGGCATCGGCCTCAGCCTCCAACTTGGCCAACTTTTCGGCTTCCGCCTTGGCTTGGGCCGCGGCTTCGGCATCCGCCTTGGCCTTGGCTTCCGCCTGGGCTTTGGCCGCTGCATCCGCCTTGGCCTTGGATTCGGCCTGAGCCTTGGCTTGGGCTTGGGCTTCTAATTCTTCTTTTGAAGGTCCGGTTTCCTCGGAAGCAAAGAGATCCTTGGGTTCGTCTGCAAATAGATCTATTGCCATGATTAGATACCTCCCAATTTCTTAAGCGTTTGTTCAAGGGTCAGATTGTGTTGCTGGGCCGTATGTTCAATATCCTCCCGGGAACACCCTTTGGCCGCCAACAGCTTTTCCAGATCGAGCCCAAGAGCCTTGGCCGCTTTATCGATCTCCCGCACAGGTGCTTCGGCGGCGGGTGCTGCTGGCTTGGGCGCGGCGGCCGGTTGGGCGGCTTGGGGCGCCGCCTCTTTGGGGGCGGCCTTTTTCTGGGGAGCGGCCTTTTTCTCTTCCTCGATGGTCAGATCCGGTTCCGGCGCCAGGGCCGCGTAATCGATATCGGCTGCTTCCAAAGCCTTGGCAATGCCGGCGATATCCGCCGCCGATCCGCCGTCGGCCAGAAGTTCGATATAGCTCTTCACCAACCGGATGGACTCGGGATGGCGCATGATCAGAATATTGGAGCCGGCCAGCAGATAGGACACCGCACCCACGGCCTCCATCAAAATGCCGCGTTTCTCGGGATCCCCCAGGGTGGGGGCTTCATCCGCGCCTAGTTTGGCCTCTTTGCACTTCCAGATCTCATTGCCCAAGTTGTTGATGATGGGCATCTGCAGCTTGTCATCCCCCTGAGTCATGGCGGCCATGCCGATGCGTTCCATCACCGAGTAGGAGTATTCCAGGCCATAGCCCAATCCGCCGGTGGTGGGGTCGATGATCACCCGGTCCATGGGCATGCCCAGGTTTTCCAGCAGGATGTTGACCTGCTTGGCCAGGTTCACGTCGATGGGCGACGAGGAGATCACCGCGTGCCCGTAGCCCATAGCCGCGGCACCAATGCCTTTGTGGTTTTTGTCTTCCACCGGTCCCAGGATCAGATTGGCGCCCTGGCAGGCTTCGGCGATGGCTTTCAGAACGGCCTCATCTTTTTCCACATTGGCCGTTCCCCAAATAATCAGGGGCACGTTGATAGCCGCCTCAACTTTTTTCACAATTTTCACGGCATCCTGAGGGCTGGCGTTATTCCCGTTGGGGTCCGTGCTCTTGAGCTGCAGCACGATGAGCTCGGCCCCATAGTCATCGACACATTTTTTGGCCCAGGCGGCGGGATCGTCTATCACGTCCTTGAAGGGCGCGAGAGCCGCCTCCGGCCAATCTTCCGGCTTCATATCCCAGATTTCCATGGCGATCTTGGGCTTGTTGGGCATGTCTCCTTCGAATTGATAGAATGGGTAACACGCCTCACCGCCGACGGTTACCGCCTTATCCCCCGATCCCAGGGTGATCGGCTTGATACCGCCGGAATAGCCTTCTTTGTAAAATTCGAATCCCAAAGTTGCCTCCTTGTGAATTGGTCGGTTTACTTCAAATTCATGCAAACCGAGTAAAATTTCAGCGAGCCGACCGTTGGCCACAGCCGGGCGCCC
Source organism: uncultured delta proteobacterium (assembly GCA_963713755.1). Classification (GTDB taxonomy): domain Bacteria; phylum Desulfobacterota; class Desulfobacteria; order Desulfobacterales; family CAVQMW01; genus CAVQMW01. The sequence goes on from CAVQMW010000003.1 coordinate 846,116, forward strand.
TATTCCCCAACCCTTTTAAAACAAAACAGTTCCGCCCTCCTTTCTGACGTATTTCTGGTGTCTATTGTTTTACTCATGCGTCGGAATCGATGTTTGGGAAGGTAGAAATTCATTCATGAAACGAAATCGAAGAAGGGAATTTTTATAATAAAATCCGAACCGTTGTCAATAGCAATCCAGGGTCCCGGCCGGGAATCGATAGGGATTAGGGGCCGGTGTCCGGCCAGGGGAAATGATTCCATGAAATCAGGGTCGCCCGGGACCGATTGTCGATCCTATCTCATGATGATCGCGCCGGGACGGCGAGGGCTGGGTGGGGGATTGGCTTGCGTCGGGACTCGGGGTCATGGCGCTGGAGTCCGCCCGGATCCGGTTTTAATTTTCCCTTTTACGTGGGAGATGGGACCGGGGGCTTTCACGCAGCCGGCGCTCCAGTTTGGGGAACAAACCGATCTCAGTGTGGGGCAGAAACAAGGCGGCGATATAGTTATCCATGTAGGAGGCCGTCTCGGAAAGCTCGAAATTGGTCATTTTTTTGAGCACCTCCACCACATCCCGCCGGATGCGGTTGGTCAAGGCGCTCATTTTGGCACCCCTCAAGGATCCGTTGCCGATGAAGGTCACCATCTGGGGGTCGATCTCGGGCAAGAGGCCGATGACCATGGCCCGGTCCAGGTTGACGAAGCTCCCGAATCCGCCGGCCAGCACGATCTTTTGGATATCGGTGATCTCCATGCCGATCTCCTTGAGTAGTGTCATGCAGCCGCTGTAGATAGCCCCCTTGGCCCGCAGCAGGTTTTCGATATCGATCTCGGTCAAACTCACATCGCGATCAATCTGGGTGTCGGCCTGCCAGGCCAGAACATACTCCCAAATCCCGTTGTGCTCCCGGATCCGGGGCGTGTCGAAGGTGCGGTCGAACTTTCCCTGGCTGTCGATGACCCCGGTTTCGAACAGGGTCGCCACGATGTTGATGAGGCCGGAGCCGCAAATGCCTTTGGGCCGCACCCGACCGATGGTCAGGTTCATGGGTTCCAGGGTCAACGGATCGATCGAGAAATCTTCAATGGCACCCTTGGCGGCGCGCATCCCGAAGGTGATCCCACCCCCTTCAAAGGCCGGGCCCGCCGAACAGGCCGCGCAGGCAAACCAGTCGCGGTTACCGATGACGATCTCGGCGTTGGTGCCGATATCCATAAAGAGCGTCAACTCTTCAGCCAAATACAGCCCGGCGCCCATGACCCCCGCCACGATATCGCCGCCCACGTAACTGGAGACCGCCGGAAAAACCAGGGCCGTGACATGTTCGGGAAGATCGATGCCCAGGTCCCGGACGCGGATGGGGGGATAGAGGGTGGCCGCCGGTACATAGGGCGAGCGCCGGATGTAGCGGGGATCCACCTTGAGCAGCAACTGGGTCATGGTGGTGTTGCCGGCCAGGGTGATGGATGAAATATGGTCGCCATCGACCCCCGCTTTGCGGATCAGTTTTCCAATGATTTTATTGATGGTCCCCACCACCACTTCATGGAGTTTGGATAACCCGCCCTCTTTTTCGGCATAAACGATGCGGGTGATCACATCCTCCCCGTAGCTGATCTGCTGGTTGAACTCGCCCCGCTCGGCCAGCACCGCGCCGTCTTTCAGATCCAGCAGTTGACCGTAAATGGTGGTGGTGCCGATATCGATGGCCAGGGCCAAATTGTGATCCGTGGTATCCCCGGCCTGAATATTGATGATTTCTGTCTTACCGCTCTCCATCACCGGACGCATCAGAGTGGCCGTGACTTGGAACTCCTTTTCGCGAAGGATGGCCGGCATGCGCCGAATCACCGGGAGACTGACTACCAAACGACGCTCGCTATGGGCCGCCTTTAAGTAACTCACCACGCGGGTCACATCGGGCAGATGATCCTCGGCGTTGGGGGGCGGCAGGCAAAGAAATCTTTTCTCCACCGGCGGAATGAAGTACCCCTGCTCCCGGAGTTCCTGAAAGTCCATTTGCTGAATGCGCGCCCGCTGGCCCGCGGCCGGCGCAATGTTGAGCACCGAGGCATCCACTTCCGACTCGATGGGAATCCGGACGGTGACATCTTCCACCACGCTGGCTTTGCAGGCCAGACGGTAGCCCTTCTCGATGTCACCGGCGTCCAGCTTTTCCGTTATCCCCCCTTCCACCCCGCCGGCCTCGATGAGCACCCGGCATTTGCCGCAAAGCCCCTCGCCCCCACAGGAGGCGTTGATATGCACGCCGGCCTCCATCGCGGCTTGAATCAGGTTGGTTCCGGGGGCCACTTTTACCGGTCGGTTGTGGGGCAGAAAGGTGATGGTGACCATGGGGACTCGCTTTCAGTTTATGCCGGAACGGTTTTCAGGTGATAACGCCCGGAGTCGGGGTTGGCTTCAATAGATCTCTTTGTCCCCAGGATCCGATTTCTCCGCATTCTCAGGAGTCGGCGTATCAAAGCGGGTACGCAGCTCAATTTGGCCATCTTCGGTTTCGATGCGTTTAAATTCAAAGGGCAGGAGCGCAAACATTTTTTCCATCACTTCGTTCACCGCCGGGATGCGCGCCGTAAAGCCCTGAATGCCGTTCTCCTGGGCGGCCTGGGCTAGCTTTTTCAACAACGCCGGTCCGATGCCCTTGCCTTGCCACTGTTTGCTCACCGAGAGGGCCACCTCCGCCATGTCGCCGGCCCTGTCTTTCTGATACTCGCCGATCCCAATCACCTCCCCAAATCCGAACTCACCGATGATAGCCACCATGCAAAGGTTGTTGATGTAGTCGATCTGGGTCAAGGCCCGCCCCTCGGCCTGATCGGCCCGGGCACGCGCCACAAACATGCGCGCATTGAGATCCTCGGGAGCCGATTTATAAAAATGATCCTGGATCCGGCGGCCATCCACCGGCTTGACCGGCCTGAGGGTGACATCGAACCCGTCGATGCGGCGGGTCTCTTCCAGTTTGAGGGGGTAAACCGCGCGGATCGATTCTCCCAGGGTGCGGCTGGCGCTGAAAAGGTTGAGCTGTTTGCCGGCAAACAGCAGCTCTTCTCGAAACTGCGGATGGGCGATGCTGATCAAGGCCAAGGCGCGCTCTTCCAGGCTTTTGCCGAACAAATTGACCACCCCGTACTCCGTGGCCACGTAATTCACATCCCCCCGGGGAACCACCACGGCAGTGCGTTCCAGAATCGGCAGGATGCGGCTGCGTTTGCCGTCGGCGGTGGTGGCGGGGAGCATCAAAATCGATTTTCCGCCCGGCGATTGGGCCGCGCCGCGCATGAAATCGAGCATGCCGCTGATCCCGGTGAAGTTATTGATGGGCAGGGCATCGGCGGCCACCTGGCCGGTCAGGTCGATGGCCATGGCCACGTTGAGGGCCACCATTTTGTTGTGCCGGGCGATGATTCCGGGATCGTTCACATAGTCGGAAGGATGAAATTCAATGGAAGGGTTGTCATTGATAAACTCGTAGAGGTCCTCGGAACCGGCCGCCGCGCTAGCCACCATCTTGCGCTCGTTGAACCCCTTTTTACGGTTGGTAATCACCCCCTGGGCAAAAAGCTGCATGACATCGCGGGTCAAGAACTGGGTATGCACCCCAAGATCGTTACGGTCGGAAAGCGCCAACAGGGTGGCCCGCAGGGTCGTTCCGGGGCTGATCTGGAGGGTCGCGCCATCCTCGATGTGACGGGAGATCATGCGTCCGATGATGTCCGCCGCCGGCATGTCCCCGGGCTGGGCCATGGTCAACAGGGGCTCATCGTGCTCCACGAAAATATCCACGTCGTTGACGTGGATGAAGCTGCGGCCCAGCACCTTGGGCATCTGGGGATTGACCTGGGCGATCACCAGATCGGCGGAAAGGGCCGCCGCCAGAGTGATGTCCACGGCCACGCCCAAGCTCATCATACCAAAATCGTCCGGAGGCGTCACCTGTATCAAAGCCACGTTCACCGGCATTTGGCGGGTGCGGAACAGGCGCGGCAGGGCGGACAGGTTGATGGGCGTCATAAAGCGCGCATTGCGCGAAAGCTGTTCGGATTGGGCCGAACCCAGATAGAAGGAACGGATATTGAGCTGGTGGGATTCATTCTCCGCAACCATGCGCGTCAGAGGGGTGTTCTCCAGGGAGAAGAGACGCACAATTTCGATATCGGCGCGATTGGGCGCCAGTTTGCCTAGCGCGCGCGCCAAATGCTGGGGTTCGCCGCAGGCCGAACCAATGAAAATACGCTGGCCGTTGCGGATATAATCAAGGGCTTCATCCGCGCTGCGCTGGTTCAGCGTGTATTTATCGGCCCAATAGGTATCGCCTTTAGATAGCTCCATGAGTTAGCTCCATGAATGTCCGCGCCCCCCGCGCTCGATGTGATCCATCATGAAAAACAACCGGAGGCATGGTCGCCCAATGCGTCGCTTACGCCCCTGGCGCTAGTCAAAGTAATGTCTATAGCCAATCACCCGGCATTGATCAAGCCATCCCCGGCAAACATTTTCCATCCCCTTTTGGATTCTCTGAGGATTGGGTCTTAGATCTTGACGGAAACGAATAAATTTAATAATTGGCATGGGTTATAATGTTCTGAGCAAACCTTGCCGTTCACCTTGCGAATTCTGGCCCGCTGACCTCTGGTATTGATTCTACTGCCGGTGACCGTGGTGTTCCAGATTTCAGGCGCCAGGATTGGGTATGCAGGCACTTGTCAAGTTCACCCGGATAATCGATTGGCTCAATGAACAGATCGGCCGAGGGGTGGCCTGGGTCACCCTGTTGCTGGTCCTGGTGGTCTTTGTCGATGTGGTGATGCGCTACGCCTTCAAGACCAGCTTCGTCTTCACCCAGGAGCTGGAGTGGCATCTGTTTGCCTTCATCTTTCTCATCGGCGCCGGATACACCTTGCTCCATGACGGCCACGTGCGGGTGGACATCATCTACCAGCGTCTGGGGGGCAAAGGCCGCGCCTGGATCAATCTGCTGGGTGTGATCCTCTTTCTGATCCCCGGATGCTATCTGGTGATCAAAACCTCCCTTAATTTCGTATCAAATTCATACGGCATTTTGGAAGGCTCCCCCGATCCCGGCGGCATCCCCCTGCGCTTCATCGTCAAAAGCACCATCCCCATAGGTTTCGGCCTGCTCCTGCTTCAAGGCCTCTCATTAGGGATCCACAGCTTTTTGCAAATCGTCGGCGCCGAACCGTTCAAGATTGAGACTCCCTTGGCGGATCCCGCTGGGCAACAAGATCCTGAAAGGCGCGCCTGATGGAATACCTGCCGGCGTGGATGTTTTTGGCCCTGACCATTTTGCTGATGGCCGGCTTTCCGGTCACCTTCACCCTGCTGGGAACCGCTCTGACCTTCGGACTGATCGGGTTCGGCTGGGGGTTTTTCAATCTTCTGCCCCTGCGCATCTGGGGGGTGATGACCAACGTCACCCTCATCGCGGTGCCGCTGTTTGTCTTTATGGGGGTCATGCTGGAGCGCTCGGGCCTGGCCGAAAAACTGCTGGACACCATGGGCCTGCTTTTCGGCCGGCTGCGGGGCGGACTGGCGGTGAGTGTGGTGGTGGTGGGCGCCCTGCTGGGGGCCTCCACCGGAATTGTGGGCGCCACGGTGGTCACCATGGGGTTGCTGGCCGTGCCCACCATGCTGCGCCGGGGCTACCAAAGGGAACTGGCCACCGGGACCGTGGCCGCTTCGGGGACCCTGGGCCAGATCATCCCACCCTCTATCGTGCTGGTGCTCATCGGCGATATCGTCGGCGTCTCCGTGGGGGATCTTTTCATGGGGGCCGTGCTGCCGGGCTTTCTGCTGGTGGGCCTGTTTATCCTCTACATCGTAATCTCGTCCCTCATCTGGCCCCAGCACGCGCCGGCCATCTCCAAAGCCGAATTGGCCGCCATCAGCGGCCGGCAGATGTTCGTGCGGGTGATGAAAGCGCTCTTTCCGCCTCTCTTTCTCATGGTGGCGGTACTGGGATCGATCTTCGCCGGCATCGCCAGCCCCACCGAGGCCGCGGCCGTGGGGGCCGTGGGAGCCACGGTCCTGACCATCGCCAACCGCAAGTTCACCGTGACCATCCTCCAGGAGGTGATGCGCACCACGGTCAAGCTGACCTGCATGGTCTTCATCATTCTTTGCGGCGCGGCCGCCTTCGGGCTGGTCTTCAGGGGTCTAGGGGGCGACGGGCTGGTGCGGGAATTCCTGGGTTCCCTGGCGGAACAATACAGCCATGGCATGGTGCTGGCCATTGTCATGGGGCTGATCTTCGTCATCGGCTTTTTTCTCGATTTCATCGAGATCACCTTTATCCACGTGCCGGTGCTGGCCCCCATCATGATCGAGTTCGGCTACGATCCGGTCTGGTTCTGCATCCTGATTGCGGTTAACCTGCAAACTTCGTTTATGACCCCGCCTTTCGGGTTTTCCCTCTTCTATCTCAAAGCGGTCACCCCGCCCGAGATCAAAACCGGCCACATTTACCGGGGCATCATCCCCTTTGTCCTTGTCCAGCTCATCGGCTTGGCCATTGTGGTTTTCTACCCCCAACTGGCCACCTGGCTGCCCAAACTCGTGTTTGGTCGGTAGTGATTGACGTAATGCTGTGCAGCCTTCATCCACCCACATCAAGGAGGTTCAAGATGAAACGACGTGATTTTCTGAAAAAAGCCGGTGTCGGTGCCGCGGCCGTCGCCACCACTGCGGTAAACGCCCCGGCGGTGATCGCCCAGAAATCCTATAACTGGAAAATGGTCACCACCTGGGCTCCCAACACGCCGGTACTCCAAACCGGCGCCGAACGCTTTGCCAAACGCGTCGAGGAGGTCACCGGTGGTAAGATCAAAATAGAGGTGTTTGCCGGTGGCGAGCTGGTACCGCCTTTAGGCGTATTCGATGCTGTCTCGGACGGCACCGTTGAGTGCGGCTCCGGCGCGGCCTACTATTGGGCCGGCAAAAACCCCGCCGTCCAATGGTTTTCATCAGTACCCTTCGGCCTTAACCCCCAGGGGATCAACAGCTGGTTCTACAGCGGCGGCGGGCTCCAGCTCTGGGAGGAGGTCTACGCGCCCTTCAACGTCATCCCCCGTCCGCAGGGCAACACCGGCGTGCAGATGGGCGGCTGGTTTCGCAAGGAGATGAATACCATCGATGATTTCAAAGGCCTCAAAATGCGCATCCCCGGTCTGGGCGGCAAGGTGGTGGCCAAGGCCGGCGGCACCGTGGTGCTGCTGGCGGGCGGCGAGATTTTCACCTCCCTGGAGCGGGGAGTGATCGACGCCACCGAATGGGTCGGCCCCTTGCTGGACCTGCGGGCCGGCTTCTACCAGGCGGCCAAATACTACTACTACCCCGGCTGGCACGAACCGGGCACATGCCTGGAGGTCATCTTCAACAAAAAGGCCTACGAATCGCTGCCCAAGGAGTATCAGGCTATCCTGGATGCGGTGGCTATGGAAACCAACATGTGGAGCCTTTCCCAGGCCGAGGCCGACAACGGGGCGGCGCTGCAGGAACTGATCTCAAAGCATAAGGTCAACCTGGTGCGCTTTCCGGATGAGCTGATGGATGCCTTGCGGGGAATGGCCAAGGAGGTCATGGAAGAGGAGGCGGATAAAGATCCCTCGGCGCGCAAGGTTCATGAGGCCTTCAAGAAGTTCAAGGAACAGGTCGGCGTCTGGGGTTCGGTTTCCGAAACCGCCTACTACAACTCGATTGCCGACAAGTACAGCCTGAAAGCCTAATCGGCGGCAACCCGCCTGTTATCTGTCATTGCAATGCCCCCGGCGGCCCCATTGCCGGGGGCTTAGTGGTCCTGTTCGTAAAAACGGTGGCGTAATGAGGGCGTCAAGGCACCGGGCTGACAAGGCGCGAAAAATAAGGAATATCGTGAATATTGCGTGCTTTCGCAACGCCGTCAGCCCGGATGGATTGGCCGCCGAATGTCATCGTATTTGCGAATAGAAGCACTTAGTGCCTGGAGGATGAGATGGACCCCAAGCTATTTGCCACCCTGGGCCGCACGGGGTTGACGGTGGGCCGCCTGGGGGTGGCCTGCAGCTATGGGGCGCCCGCGGCCGCCTTTGAAGAGGCCTTTGACCAGGGGGTCAACTACTTCTATTGGGGCTCCCGCCGCACCCGGGCCATGGCCCGGGCCATCCGCAACATCATCGGCCGGGGAGAACGGGAACGTCTGGTGATCGTGATCCAGAGCTACTCCCGCTCGCCCCTGCTCATGGAGCGCTTCTATGGGCAGGCTCTGAAAACCCTGGACATCGACTGTGCGGATATCCTGCTCTTGGGCTGGCACAACAAGCCCCCGGCCCCGGGGATTCTGGAGCGTGCGCAGGCCATGCAGCGTAAGGGCATGTTTCGCTTCCTGGCGCTTTCCGGCCACCATCGCCCCCTGTTCGCCGATCTGGCCCCGGATTCCCGTTTCGATCTGTTCCATGTGCGCTACAACGCCGTCCATCGGGGCGCCGAAACGGAAGTCTTCGAGCGCCTGCCCCAGGAGAACCGCCCGGGAATCGTCACCTACACCGCCACCCGCTGGAGCGATCTGCTCAACGAAAAGAAAATGCCGCCCGCTGAACCCCCGCTCACGGCCGCCCAATGCTACCGCTTTGTACTCTCCCGCCCCGCGGTGGACGTTTGCATGACCGGACCCAAGACCCTGGCCCAGATGCGGGAGGCCATCGAGGCCTGGCGCAAGGGCCCCTTGCCGGCGGAAGAGCTGGCCCGCGCCCGGCGCATCGGCGATCACATCCACACCCACCACCGGCGGTGGTTTGCCTGAAAACCCATCTGATCCGCTGTAAAAACATCCGGAGAGGTATACACCATGGGCGCCTTCTCCCTATTATCCAACCGGCTATAAACCCAGAAACCCAGGCATGCAAATTTTAATCGCCACCAGCGGAACCCGGGGGGATGTGCAGCCGGCCCTGGCCCTGGCCGTCGGGCTGAAAGCCGCGGGCCATGCCGTTGAGCTGATCGCCCCGCCGGAAAACCGCGCCTGGGCCGAGGCTTACCACTGCCCCTTTCACGGCCTGGGAGCGGATTTCATGGGCACCGTGGCCCAATACACCCGGGGGCTGGATCTGCGGGCACTGCGGCACTGCATCCCCTTGCTGCGCCAACAACTGCGTCTTCAGTTGAAGGAACTGCCGCGGCATGTCCAAAAGGCGGACTTGGCGGTGGCCTTCTCCCTGATGGCCGGATTATTCTCGGTGGCCGACCAGTTCAAGGTCCCTGCGCTGTGGGTGGCCACATCCCCCCAGCTACTACCCTCCAGCCACCATCCGCCCATTGAGATTCCCTGCCAGCGGCTTCCTGGCTGGCTCAACCGGGCCGCATTCCGATGGTCGGCCATCAACGCCAACCTGCTGTTCAAGGGGGTGATCAACGGATTCCGCCGCGCCCAGGGGTTGGCACCCATTGACGATGTCATCGGCCATCTTTTCGACCGATCCGTGATGGTGGCCGCCGATCCCCAGCTCGCCCCTCTCCCCGGAGATGCTCAGGGAGCCATCCGCCACCCCGGGCATTTTGTCCTGCCGGATCAAAATCCCCTGCCGGCCAGAGTGATGGAATTTCTGGCCACGGGCTCGCGGCCCATCTATATCGGGTTTGGCAGCATGGGGGAAAATTGGGCGAGGCTGGTGCCCATGGTCCACTGCGCCGCACGCCTTGCCGGATGTCGGGCAATCCTCTGCACGGGCCGCGCAAAGATCCAAGGTTTGCCGCAAAGCGCCGATGTTTTATTCACCCCTGCCCTGCCCCACGCCAAGCTCTTTCCCCAGGTTGCCGCGGTGGTTCACCACGGCGGCGCCGGAACCACGGCCACGGCCGCCCGGGCCGGCATTCCCCAGATCGTCGTCCCCCACCTGCTGGACCAGTTTTATTGGGCGCGACACGTCCACCACCTGGGCTTGGGGCCTGCCGGTCTGCCCCAGTCCAAGCTTAACGCCTCGGCCCTGGCCGCAAAAATCAGAGACGGCCTGACTTATCCGGGGTATCGCCCCAAGGCCCAAGAGATGGGCCGGCGTCTCGAGGGTCACAGCGGCGTGCCCGAGGCCATCGCAATGATTGAATCGATCCTGGACAACGTATCTGGTAGGTAGTGGTTGAACGGAACCCCCCCTCTCCTTCCCCCTTGACGCTGATCATTGCACACACTTGACACAGGGGGGTTCTGTTACTTACCAAGTTTATCGGCTCCAGGCACGGCCTCTGGATCTCCGCCTACGCGGAGATGACGTGCAGTTGGTAGGATTCGTCATTCCCGCGTAGGCGGGAACCCATATTCAAAGATTTGAAATTATTATATAATAGCTACCTTTTGTGTCAAATGTGGGTAAAGCCTATCCCTTGACGGAGAGGGGGAGTTTTCGGTCAGGCACTATTTATTTGCCGAACACCAAACGACCGCCGGACGGCGGCCATTGGGTGAAAAATCAGGGGTGTGGCGACGGAGCTATGCCAGCAGTTTACGCAGCACATAGGGCATGATCCCGCCGTGCTGAAAGTAGGCCAATTCAACCTCGGTGTCCAAGCGCACCATCACCTCAAAAGCAATCTCTTGGCCGTCTTGCTTGACAGCTTTGACGCCCAAGCCGCCTCGGGGGGCGATCCGGGCAAGATTTTCAATGGTGTAGGTTTCAGTTCCCTCCAGACCGAGCTGGGCATAGCCCTCGCCCTCCTTGAACACCAAGGGCAGCACGCCCATGCCCACCAAGTTGCTGCGATGGATGCGCTCGAAGGATTGGGCCAGCACCGCCCGCACGCCCAGCAGGTTGCTGCCTTTGGCGGCCCAGTCCCGGGAGGAGCCGGTGCCGTACTCCTTGCCGCCCAGAACCACCAAGGGTACGCCTTCTTTCATGTAGGCCATGGCCGCCTCATAGACGAAACGTTCCTCGTTTTCGGGCAATTTGATGGCAAAACTTCCCTCTTTGGGGTCCACCATTTTGTTTTTGATGCGGATATTGCCGAAGGTGCCCCGCATCATCACCTCGTGGTTTCCCCGGCGTGCGCCGTAGGAGTTGAAGGCCGACGGTTCCACGCCCTGCTCGATGAGATAGCGGCCGGCCGGATAATCCGCCGGGATGGCGCCGGCCGGGGAGATATGGTCGGTGGTGATGGTGTCGCCCAGCACCAGCAGGGCGCGGGCACCGGTGATATCCTCCAGTTCAGCGGCCTGCTGTTGGAAACCTTCAAAGTAGGGCGGGTTTTTGATGTAGGTGGATCGGTCGTCCCAGGGATAGGTGGTGCTCTCCTGCACATCCAGGGCGTGCCAGAACTCGTCGCCGTCAAAGATCCGGCCGTACTGTCGGGCGTAGAACTCGGGTTTGACATGGGTCGCGACCATCTGCCGTATCTCGTCAGCACCCGGCCAGATATCCCCCAGATAGACCGCTTCTCCGTTGGGGTCATGGCCGATGGGTTCATGGGCCAGATCAATGTCGATGCGTCCGGCCAGGGCAAAGCCCACGACCAGCATGGGCGAGGCCAGGAAATTGGATTTGATCCTCTGGTGGATGCGGGCTTCGAAATTGCGGTTGCCCGATAGGACCGCCGCCACGTTATAGTCGTTGTCGGCAATGGCCTTTTCGATCTCTGGATGCAGCGGCCCGCTGTTGCCGATGCAGGTGGTGCAGCCGTAAGCCGCGGTGTGAAATCCCAAGGCCTCCAGATAGGGCATCAGCCCGGAATCGCTGAGATAGTCGGTCACCACCTTTGAGCCGGGGGCCAGGGAGGTTTTCACATAGGCGGGCACTCGCAATCCGCGCTTGACGGCGTTGCGGGCCAGCAGCCCGGCGCCTAGCAGCACCGAAGGGTTGGAGGTGTTGGTGCAGGAGGTGATGGCGGCAATCACGACGCTGCCGTCACCGATTTGGATTTTACGGCCATGGAGCTCTAACTCGTTCCGGCGCCGGCTCACCGGCACACAGCGCGGGCTGCGGCTGGTTTCACAACCCGATTCATTCATGAAGGTGGAGAGCGGCTCCAGGGAGGCGTCCCGCTCATAGACACAGCCGATGATGTGGGCAAAGGCCTCTTTTAGCTCACCCAGCGGAATCCGGTCCTGGGGTCGGGCCGGGCCGGAGACCGCCGGTTCCACGCTGCTGATGTCCAGTTCCAGCACGTCGGTATATTCCGGATCGCTCTCACCGCTGTAGAACAGCCCCAGCTCCTTGGCGCAAGTTTCCACAATGGCGGCCCGCTCGGCACGGTGGGTCAATTTCAAATACTCCAAGGTTTTTTCGTCCACCGGGAAAAAGCCCATGGTAGCGCCGTACTCCGGGGACATATTGGCGATGGTGGCGCGGTCGGGAATGCTCAGTTTCTTCATCCCGGGACCGAAGAATTCCACGAATTTCTCAACCACCTTGTACTCCCGGAGCATCTGGGTAATCTTGAGCACCAGATCGGTGGCGGTGACCCCCGGCTTCAGTTCACCGGTCAGTTTCACCCCGATCACTTCGGGGATGGCCATATAATAAGGTTGGCCCAGCATCACCGCCTCGGCCTCGATCCCGCCCACGCCCCAGCCCATCACCCCGATGCTGTTGATCATGGTGGTGTGGGAATCGAGCCCCACCAGGGTATCGGGATAGGCGGTCAACCGGCCGTTAACGGGGTCCGTGCGGATGGTCTGGCCCAGGTACTCCAGGTTCACCTGATGGCAGATGCCCGAGCGCGGCGGCACCACGGAAAAGTCGGTAAAACTCTTTTGAGCCCATTTCAAAAAGGTGTAGCGTTCGCCGTTGCGTTCGTACTCCTTGGCCACGTTTTGCTTGGCGCAGCCATCGGTGCCGTAAAAATCCACCTGCACGGAATGATCCACCACCAGATCCACTGGTACTAAAGGGTTGATCCTTTTGGGATCGCCGCCCTGGGCCGCCATGGCATCCCGCATGGCCGCCAGATCCACCACCGCCGGAACCCCGGTAAAATCCTGCATCAGCACCCGCGCCGGATGATGGGGGATCTCCACCGGGGCGTCGTACCGCTTATTCCAGCGGGCAATGTTGAGCAGATCCTCTTCTTTTACAATCTCGCCGTCCAGTTTGCGCAGCAGGTTCTCCACCAAAATCTTAATGCTGTAGGGCAAGGACCGAATCTGGGCCAGCCCCTTTTCTTCCAGCTTATGGATGTCGTAAATGGTATAGGTTTCACCGTTGACGGTAACCTGGCGGGTGAACTCTTCATTATTCATACGCCTTCTCCTCTGAAATTTTAAGAATCCGTTCGTGAAATCTTACTATATTAGCGAGAAATTGCTCTCGTGTAACCAAGAGGATGTAAGGTGAGACTTAAAATTTCAATATTTAAGATTATAAATTTATTTATGGCTCAGTCCTTCGATCATTTTGATCTGTGCCCAGTGAATCCGCTAGTGGTCGTTTCATGCAATGGCGCTCCAGGTGATAGCGCCTGCTCCCCCCTTTGAAAAAGGGGGGCTGGGGGGGATTTTACGCCCCTGAATGCCGACGGTAAAGAATAGGCCCCTTTTCTCAGGCCATGTTGCGGACAATCTGTTCGCCGAATTGGGAACATTTGATCTCTTGGGCCCCCGCCATCTGGCGCGCCAGGTCATAGGTGACGGTCTTTTTGGCGATGGTGGCCTTCACACTGCCGCGGATCAGCTCCCCGGCTTCACCCCAGCCCAGATGATCCAGCAGCATGGCCCCGGAGAGAATCAGGGAGCCGGGATTGATTTTGTCCAGCCCGGCGTATTTGGGCGCGGTGCCGTGGGTGGCCTCGAACACGGCATAGCCGTCGCCGATGTTGGCCCCCGGGGCCATGCCCAGCCCGCCGGCCATGGCCGCCAGGGCGTCGGAAATGTAGTCCCCGTTGAGGTTGGGCATAGCCAAAATATCGTACTCCCCGGGCCTCAGCAGAATTTGCTGAAACATGGCGTCGGCAATGCGGTCTTTGATCACTACCCGGCCCCGGGGCGCTTCTCCGTTGTGCTTTTCCCAGACCTCGGCCTCGCTGATGGTCTGCTCCCCGAAAAGCTCCGCGGCCACTTCATAGCCCCAGGTGCGGAAGGCACCTTCGGTAAACTTCATGATGTTGCCCTTGTGCACGATGGTCACGCTCTGTTTGCCCTGGGCCAGGGCGTATTCCAGCGCCATTTTTACCAGCCGCCGGGTGCCGGTACGGCTGATGGGTTTGATCCCGATCCCCGAATCGGGCCGCACCTCCCGGCCGGTTTCAGCTTTGATGAGTTCAATGAATTTGGCGGCGCCGGGGCTGTTCGCCTCCCACTCCAAACCGGCGTAAACATCTTCGGTGTTCTCCCGGAAGACCACCATATTCACCGGCTCGGGATCTTTCAGGGGGCTGGGAATCCCGGCAATGTACTTCACCGGCCGCACGCAAGCGTAAAGGTCGAGAATCTGGCGCAGGGCCACATTTATGCTGCGGATGCCCTTGCCCACCGGCGTGGTCAAGGGACCCTTGATGGCCACCCGGTGGGTGCGAATGCTCTCCACGGTATCCTCCGGCAGCCATTCGCCGGTCTCGTTGAACGCTTTTTCGCCGGCCAATACCTCCTGCCACAGGATTTTTCGCCTCCCGCCGTACGCCTTGGCCACAGCCCCGTCGATCACCTGTCGCGTGGCGCGCCAGATGTCCGGCCCGGTTCCGTCCCCTTCGATAAAGGGAATCCGGGGCGTATCCGGTACACTGATTTTACCGTCATCTGAATATTGAATCATCTCGTGTGAATCCGCCATTTGGGTTCCTTTCATACTGGAAAGCGCTTGATTTCGATGAATGGAAAGCTCACTCAGCTATGCTTGTTATTATGTAGTCCTGATCCGCGTTCAGGTCAAATTGAACCCCTGAACGCATTTTATGGTTTTGATTTCAGTAGCCCTCTAATTGGGGTCAATATAAAAACCATCAGAGCTTGGCAAAGAGATTATTTCTCCGGAGGATCCTCTCTTTTTAGCTGCTTGAGTTTGACCAGCCGCGGGTCTACGGTTTCCTGGGCGCAGTGGCAGGCCTGGCGGTTAAGGTCAACCCCGCAATGGGGGCATAGCCCCTGGCAGTCGTCCCGGCAGAGCGGTTTGAGGGGCAGGGCCGCCAAGGCTTCTTCATAGATTCCCTGGCGGATATCGATAACATCCCCGTCAAAGAGCATGAGGCCTATATCTTCGGTGGTGAGTTCAATCTCTTTTTGCATCGATGGCCGCGCTTCGGCCCCGGGCCGCCGGGCATACATCAATTGAAAACGCGAATCCAGCTCAATCTCCAGCGGGATCAGACAGCGGCTGCAGAGGGCGGCGATCCGGCTCCGCAGCCTGCCGCTCATCTCCACCATCCCTCGGATTCGCCTCAGGGTCAGGGCCACCTTGAGGGGAGCCAGAAAGCGAACCCGGGTATAATCGGACAGTGTGGAATCGTCCAGGGCGGCATAGAAGGGATGTCCGGCCACGTTTTCGTTGAGTTCCAGGTGCAATCCGCCGGGGGGAATTTCTTCGATGATGACACGGGTCATGGTCCGATACTCCGGCATGGGTTGAGAGCCACCACCCGCGTAATGAAGCGGGCGAACTTAAAGGGCACCGGGGCGCGTCAGAACACGTCCGATTCCACCACGCGCATCGCCTTCCAGTTGCCCTGCCACACCCGGCCCACGGACACCACCGCCAGCATGATAGCGAACGCCACCACACATCCCCAGGCATAGTAAAACCCGGCTTCAAAAATCTCCAGGCCGACATACAGGGGAATGATCATAGTGCATAGAGAGACGGCCAGGCAGCTTAAGAAAATAAAGCGCGTATCCCCGGCGCCTTTGAGTACCGCCGTGGATATCATGTAAAACGCGTCAAATACTAAGTAAAAGGCGATGAAGCGCAGGGCCAAGGTGCCCATTTCCAGTACCAGGGCAAATTCCTGGGGAGTCAGGTTGCGGGGCTTGAAGAGCATGATCAACGGGTGGGGAAAAAACAGAAAGAGCAGCATCACCAGACCGAAAAAGGGGATGGTGATGCCCAAGGTGGCCTTGGCCGCGGCCAGAGCCTTGTCAGGCCGGTTTTTTCCCAGGGCCAGCCCCACCAAGGTCGTGGTTCCCAAAGCGAACCCCATCAAGGGCCGAAAGGCGATGCCCTCCAGGGCGATGGCAATATTGGTGACCGCCAATTCCGTCTTGCCCAGCCGCCCCACCATGAAGATAAAAAAGGTAAATGCCATTACATCGACACTGAACTGAAGGGATGCCGGCAGGCCGAAGCGTAGAATGCGCCGAAAGAGCCGGCCGTCGAATTGACGCTGGCGGCGCACCCCGTACACGCGATCGTGCTGGCGGCTGAAGACCAGGATGCCCAACAGCAGCGCCATCACCCCGTAAGCGCAAACCGTGGCCACGGCGGCCCCCTTCACCCCCCATTCCGGAAAAGGGCCGATCCCGTTGATCAACGCGTAGTCCAGGGGGATATTGAAGCACATGCCCGCGCCGTGGATCATCATCACCGGGCGGGTGACCCCCCGTCCAGTAAAAAAACAGGAAAGCGCCGTGGACAGCACCGGCAAACCGGCCCCGTAGCACAACACTCGGAAATAGATCACCTCCAGCTCCTGCACCTCGGGAGCATGCCCGCCAAGTCGGAACAGGGGCACCGCCAGCAAAGAGAGCAGCAGCATGGGGACCCAGGCCAGAATAGCGAAATAGATCCCCTGCCAGAGAGCCCGGCCCACCCGTTCCTCGGCCCCGGCGCCGGTATATTGGGCGATAAAGACGTTGATATAACCAGCGGTGTCCGCCAGAAAGTTGTAAAACAGAAACACCACGATACCGGCCGGCATGGCCGCGGCGATGGCGTCCAATGAGTAGTTGGCCAGGAAAATTCGATCGGTGAAGGTCATCACCAGGGTGGTGCTCATCCCGACCACCAGGGGTAAGCTGACCCTGACCACATCCGCGCGGGTGGACATCAAAACGCCCTCAGGGTAAAAAATCCGGATAAGGTATGAAAGTGAGTCGGATTCCCGGTCCGACCGGGTTTCCCAATTAGGGAGAAAGAGTCTTCCAGTTCCAAAAGTCCCAGCACTCGGTGTTCAATCGGCAATGAGTTTCCGCCGGCGTTTTGCCGGGCGACCCAAAGCGAACTTTAAAATACTTGCACCTTTCCAGGATGAATTCAATCTGATATTTGATCGCTTCTAGCAGGAGGCAAAACCGTTCGCCTCCTGACCGCCTGCGGCCCAGCAGCAAAGATATAAGTCAAATTTCATTCAATAGAGGATAAAGGGCAATTGATGAAAAAAATCAAAGACCTTCCGGACCATGAGCGCCCCAGGGAAAAATTGCTGAAAAAGGGCCCCCAGACCCTATCCGACCGGGAATTGGTGGCCATTTTGCTGGGCAGCGGTACCCAGACCCATGATGTCATGGCGGTGGCCAGGCGGATCCTCAAAGCCTTCGATCACTCGGGCAGCACCTTGGGCCCCGCCGACCTGCAGAAAATCGACGGCGTGGGGCCGGCCAAGGCCGCCATCCTCACCGCCGCCATGGAGTTTGCCCGGCGGCGCATCCGTCCCGAAGGGGTGGTCATCACCACACCAACGGATGTCCTGCCCCTGATCCGGCATCTGGCGGACCGCAAGCAGGAGCACTTTCTCTGTATCTCCTTAAACGGCGCCCATGAAGTCATTGCCACCCGCACGGTTTCCGTGGGGCTGGTGAACCGCACCCAGGTTCATCCTCGGGAGGTTTTCGCCGACCCCATCACCGACCGCGCCACCGCGGTGATCGTGGCCCACAACCATCCCGGCGGATCCCTGACCCCCAGTGACGACGACGATGCCATCACCCGGCGCCTGCTGGCAGCGGGGGAGACTCTGGGGATTAAGGTACTGGATCACATCATTTTCACCCACAAGGGATACTACAGCTATTTGGATCACAAGGCGTTGTCCACCCTGTGACCCCGCGCCTTAACTGACCGCTGAACACACTTGACACTGTGGGTGCGCTATCGAATTCCGGGTTTATCGGCGATAGATGGCACTTATGAATCTCCGCTTCCGCGGAGAATACGTGGAGTCGGTAGGGTTCGACATTCCCGCGGATGCGGGAATCCATACTCGAAAGCCTGAAATTAATATCCAAATTTTTCCCACAGTCTCAAGTGTGGGGAACAGTCAGGCGCCTCAAGGAGTGCAACCCATGCTCAAAGCCGTTCTGCTCGATCTGGACAACACCATGGTGCTTTTTAGCGAGCCCCAGTTTTATCAGCGCTACTTCAAGCGCATCGGCCCCTTTTTTGCCGATCTGTTCAACCCCAAGGCGTTCATCGAACGCATGATCCGCGCCACCCGAGGACTCAAAGACAATAACGGTCAAAAGCTCAATGTGGATCATTTTTTGGACATCCTGACCGCAGGAAATGTCCCGGCCCAACGCGAACAGGTCTGGCAACGCTTTATCCAATTCTACACCCAGGAATATGACCGTATCGAGCGGCAGGTCAGCGCCCCGGAGGGGCTCGGGAAAACCCTCGATTTTTTAACCGCGAGCGGACTCACCCTGGTGCTGGCCTCCAACCCGATATTTCCTGAGTTTGTCCACCAAAAGCGCATGGCCTGGGTGGGAATCGCCCCCACCGATCCCTGGACGCTCATCACCCACATCGGAAACATGTCCTATGTCAAGCCACGCAGCGGTTATTTTCTGGAAATCAGCCGGATGATCGCGATCCCCCCGCAACAGTGCCTGATGGTGGGCAATGATGCCCTCAACGACATGGCCGCCGGGCGGGTGGGCATGCACACCTTTCTGACCACCGATGTAGAGGCGCTGGACTACGGCTCCTTGCAGATGACCGTTGCCCGGGAGGATCCCCCTCCTCTCACCCCGCCCGATTTCAGCGGACGTTTCAAAGAGTTGCCCCGCATTGTGACCCAGCTCTCCAACGGCTCCAAGGCCACCTAGTGGCCGTCTCCCTCCCAAAGTCTGGGGCTGACACGGGTCGTTGGACGGTCTTCGCCATCGCCACGGCCTTTTTCCTTCTATCCCAATTTTACCGGGCTGCCGTGGCGGTGATCACCCCCCAATTGACCGCCGATCTAGGACTGACCCCTCAGGGCTTGGCCACCCTGTCGGCGGCTTTTTTTTACGCCTTTTCCCTCTCCCAAATCCCATTGGCGCTCTACCTGGACCGCATCGGCCCCCGCCGCTGCATGCTGGCCCTCAACCTTGTAGGCATTGCCGGCGCCCTGACCTTTGCTGCCGCCCAGTCCCTGGGCGGCCTAGTTTTCGCCCGGGCCCTGTTGGGCATCGGCATGGCCGGCAATCTCATGGGCACCTTCAAATTGCTTGCCGCCTGGTACAGCCCCCGGCGCTTCGCCACCTTGGGCGGCCTGGTTTTTTCCATGGGCATGGGCGGCAGCCTGCTGGCGGCCTCCCCCCTGGTAGTCCTGACCCACCTTCTGGGGTGGCGCGGCGCTTTTGTCCTCTTTGCCGGCCTTAACCTTGGCCTGAGTCTGGTCTTAATGGCCAAAGTCAGAGACACTCCGGCGGGTAAGCCAACGGGTAAAATTGAGGCGTCCGACCCGGGCTCAGCCGCTTCCGACGGATTCCGTGACTTTTCCCGGGGTTTGGGCTTGCTTCTGGGAAAAAAGGACTACTGGATCATCTCCCTGGCGGCCGGCTGCCGCTACGGGATCTTTGCCGCCATCCAGACCCTCTACTGCGGTCCCTACCTGATGCGCGTCAAAGGCTATTCTCCCCTGGTCAGCGGAAATATTATTCTGGCGATGATGCTGGGGGTGATTGCGGGGGGTCCCTTTTTCGGCTGGCTCTCCGATGAAATATTCCACTCCCGGAAAACAGCCGTCATCGGCGGGTTGCTAGGAATGACCCTCAGCCTGGTGCTGATCGCCCGGCTGCCCCCTCAGGCCGGCACTATTTGGGTTGCCGCGGGATTCGTGCTGTTGGGCATTTTCAGCAGTTTCACCGCCATCCTCTATACCCACATCAAGGAGCAGGTGCAGAGCGACCAGGCCGGCAGTGCCATGACCGGCGTCAATTTCTTCACCATGCTGGCCCCTGGGATCTTTCTGCAGGCCATGGGCCTACTCATGGAGTGGCGCCATCCCGCCGCGCCCCTGGGCGCGGCCGCCTTCAAGGAGACCTACTGGGTATGCGCAGCGATCCTGGCCGGTGTGGCGATCCTCTATCTACGCACCCGGGATACCCGGGCGGAATGATACATTAAGGAGAATCCCCCTACGGTCAACATGAAGCTTCAGCGGGATTGAATTTGTCGGAGACAATTTGTTCAGGGAAAGATCGCTGAGACCCCGCATTACCTTTGCAAGGCAATCGCCTTCAGCCGATCAAGGGTGATCCTCTCAAAATCGGCCACCGCTAGGACCGTACCCTGCAACTCTTCGGCGGGAAGAGTGGTTGTGATCCCGATCACCGCCATTCCGGCCCGGCGTGCGGCCTCGATGCCCAGCAGGCTGTCTTCAAACACGACACAGTTGCCGGGCGGCAGCCCCAATTTCCCGGCAGCGGTGAGAAACACCTCGGGATGGGGTTTGCCATGGCTGATTTGGCTGGCATCCACAATGGCATCGAAGTAGGTGCGGATCTCAAGACCATCCAGGATGAAATCCACATTGGCCGGGGGTCCGCTGGTGGCCAGAGCCACGGGCACGGAATCGGTTTTGAGATTTTGCAACAGGCGCGTTAAGCCCGGCAAAGCCTTGAGGTGAGGGGTGTAAATCTGGCGATAGAGCGCCTCTTTCTTAACCTCCAAGCGCTCGCTCTCTTCCAAATTCACCTCACGTCCCAGCAATATGGAAAATATTTCGCGATTGGTTCTGCCGGTGAGATCGTGCTGGGTGCGTTGCAAGGGCAGCTTTTCCTCAATCCGCCGGCGATAGGTCCGCCAGGCCTGGATGTGATAGCCCATGTCGTCGATAAGCACCCCGTTCATGTCAAAAATCACCGACCAGCCCACGTTCCTTCCTCTCATTGCGAATGGAGACCGCAACATCTCACATTGCGGGGGCAGGCGCAGCGCTCATCGCGCTGTCCGTGGAGCTGAGCGGTTCAAATCCCTGGTCTTTGACCCGCATCAAAAAGAGCTTTTTGTGAACTTCGCCCTGGGTATCGAAGGCGGTCTGGCCGGTGACGCCCGGAAAATTTTTAAGGGTGCTCAAGGCGGTTTTCAGGGAGCTTCGGAACTTCACCCGAGGATCGCTCAGCAGGGTAAACAGCAGCGTGGCGCTGTCATAGCCCGTGGCGGCCAACAGATCGGGAGGCTCCAAAAACACGGATTGATAGCGCTGCACAAACTCGGTCAACTTGCCTCCGGCGCCTTCAAGCAGAAATCCATCACTGATAATGGCACCTTGGGAAAAGCGGGGTGCGATCTTGATCAATTCCGGTGCGTGCCAGAGGTTGGTGCCCAGCAGCTGCACCTGTTCGATATCGTAATAGGCGAGCTGGGGGATGATCAAACCGGCTTTATGGGGCGCATCTGGAATGAAGAGGGCATCGAAATCCACGATGGGGGAGAGCTCGTTATCTCTGTTTCTGTCTTTAGTTTTAGCAGATTGCTGTTGCGGGTATAGGGATTGTAAATCTTTGGGGATGGGGTAGTACAGGCCCACCAATTTCTTGATGGGGTCGGCAAAATCGGTCTGTTCCGGTTGATACGACTCCACGCCCGTGACCTGACCGCCAAAGCGGCTGACCTGTTTCCAGAAGGCCTCCAGAAAGCGGTGCCCATAGGGCTCTTCAGGATAGAGCACGGCAAACCGGCGATGGCCCAGGGTGTTGACGGCATAGCTCACCAGGGTTTCAGCCTGGAGCGCGGGGGTCATGAAGTTGCGAAAGATGTAATCGCCGATTTGGGGAATATCTTCTTTTTGGGTCAAGGCAATCAGGGGAATTCCAGCGGCCTGGGCCGCTTCGGCGGCTACCCTGGCGGTGGCCACCGGACCGATGATGGCCGCCACCTGGGCCTCGATCATTTCCGCTACCTGCTGCTGGGCCTGGCTCTCATCGCTGGCCGTATCCCGCACCAGTAGCTTAAAGTCGGCCTCAGGCGATTGCTTGCTGAATTGGCTCAAGGCCAATTCGATTCCATTTAAAACCCGCTGGCCGTAAGGCTGGTAGGGTCCGCTCAAGGGGAGCAGGCAACCCAGGGTGCGGCGGTTGAACTGCCCTTGGCGGGCGATATCGGCGATGAGCTCCCGGGCCAGGCCGCTATTGGAATCCCCGGGGAGTTGCTCCACAAGACGCGTCAAGATCTCCAGGGCCTCTTGATAGTCCCCTTCCTCAATGTAGCGCAAGCCCATTTGAAACATCAAAAAGCCGCGGGTTTCTTGATCGGGATAACGGGTGAGAAGGAATCTGACATCTGCCGGGGTCAATCGCTGGACCGCGGTTTTGATTTGCGGTTCATATTTTTCCCGTTCCAGGGGCGGTGCCGGCAGATAGGCTTTTAAATACTGGCTGACGGCATCCACCGGGGAGTCCAGGGCTAGGTAGGTGTCCCCCAAGAGCGCACGCAGTTCAGCTTGCAAACCGGCACCATCGATTTCAGGCATAAACTCCACGGCATTCTCAATGACCGCGGGATAGTTCCCCGTGCCGTATAAACTCCGCAGAATGCCCAGCTTGGCGCTTGGGGTTTGGGGGCTCCGGGGATAATTATCCAGCAACCGCGAATACATCTGTTGGGCGGTATCATAGCGGCCGGCCTTTTGCAGCAGGTCGCCCAATTTAAGCAAAACCGCCGGTGTGCGGGTGGTCTGGGGATAACGGATCAGATAGTCCCCATACACCCGCCGGGCCTCGTCGGGCATACCCTGGCGTTCCAGGGTCGCGGCTCGGGAATAAAGACTCTCTTCGGCAGTGGCGGGAATTTCCGCCGGCGGGGAAGGAACTTGGGGTTTGGGCCCGCAAGCGGATATCCCCCAGACCAGTATCAGCAGTCCGCTCCAAACCAACCAACGCCGGCTACGGTCTATTGAGGTGCGAAATCCTGCCATGGTCTCACCTATTACGGAATGAACCGCGCACGATTGATGCAGAGATTCAAAAGCCCAAAAACCCGGTTCCATGGGGAACCGGGTTTTTGGAGAACCATCGTTAATGCGAGTTCTTAATCGACTTTGGGACGCGGCAGCACCTTGGCCTGTTCGGCAATCTCGGGGACCTTGTGCTCCCACTCGATGGCCATCAAATGGACCCCGTGAACCCCTTTCATCGTCTTGAACTCTTCAATCTGCTCACAGGCGATGTTGATCCCTTCGGTCGCCACCTTGCCCTTGCCGGCGCCCTGGAGCCGCTTGATGATATCATCGGGCACATCCATGCCGGGCACCTTGTTTTTCATGTATTTCGCCATGCCGACACTCTTCATAGGCGTCACCCCGGCCAGGATATAGACCTTTTCGGTCAGGCCCTCATCGTTGGCCCGTTTGATGAACTCCCGAAAGCGCTCCATGTTGTAGATACATTGGGTCTGGATAAAATCGACGCCGGCGTCGATTTTTTTCCTCAAACGATCCACCCGCCACTCATAGGGCTGGGCAAAGGGGTTGGAGGCCGCTCCGATGAAAATTTTGGGGGCTTCGTCCACTTCGGCGCCGCCTAAAAATTTGCCCTCATCGCGCATGGTTTTAACCATACTGATAAGCTGCATGGAGTCGATATCAAAAACCCCTTTGGCATCGGGATGATCACCGAATTTCTGATGGTCTCCCGAAAGGCAGAGCATGTTGCGCACGCCGTGGGCGTAAACCCCAAGTATATCGGCCTGCATGGCCAGGCGGTTTCGATCCCGGCAAACCATCTGAAAGTTGGGCTCCAAGCCTTCTTCAATGGCAATCAACGATGCCGCCCAGCTGGCCATACGCACCACGGCGGTTTGGTTATCGGTAATATTGACGGCATCCACCATACCCTTCAAGGGTGCGGCCTTGTGCCGCACTTCGGCCACGTTTCCCCCCGGGGAGGTCCCAGCTCACCGGTAAAAGCAAAGTGGCCGGCCTTGAGAATCTTTTCCAAATTACTGCCCGATTTCAGATCATTCTCCATATCCGCGTCCTTTGTGTTAAAACTCCTAACTACGGGAGTCTCTTGGGATTGAGGGTCAAAGCCTGAGTTTTAGCGGCCGCCTGAATCCGCGGTTAAAGTGTCTCGGCTCAGGATCAGGCACTTTCGGGCTTTTTATAGCCTGGCTGGATCAAGGTGCGCGGAATCTGATCCTTCCAGCCCACCGCAGGTTTGATTTTGCGGATTTCGTCCAGGCGCCCCTGGGCCTCCAGCCGTTCGTAGATTTTGTACCAGGCGCAGGGCTGGTTTTGATCGATCTCGCAATTGCCCAGATTGGTGCCCCCGCAGGGACCGTTGTAAAGCCCTTTGGCACACATGGTGACCGGACAGATGCTGCCGGTCATGGCCAACACGCAGGCGTTGCAGGAGCGGCAGCGCTCCTCATACCAACCCACCCCCAGGTTGGCGGCCAGACCGGCAGTATCGACGCCGGGGAATACCGGTATGCCGGGATAGTGCTCCGCCAGAAACTGGATACCCACGCCGCAGGCCAGGGAGAGCACGGCGTCATAATCGCCAATCTCATCGCCAAGTTCATCCAGGTATTCCTTATCGCATTGCCGCTCCAGGGTTCGGGTCCCGATGGTTAGCGGATTGTCGGCCAACTTACGGGCCATATCCAGTTCGGCGTTGAGCACGGCGGTCTCCTTCTCACCCCCCGCCAGACAGACGGCCACGCAGGTGCCGCAGCCCACGGTCAAGACCTTTTGATAGGGCTTGAGCATCTCCATAATTTCATCAAAGGGTTTACGCTTGGCTACGATCATGATCTCTCCTGTGGGGTCGACCCGCGCCCCTCAGGGGCCGCGGATCAACGCGGGTTACATCGCTGATTCAGGATGAAATACGTCAACTTCCTTCAAGTCCTCGCCCAAGTACTCACGCTCGTTGGGACCCAAAATCCCCATGGAGAGGCAGATCAGGGTCCATAGATGAGTGGTTTGCCACTTGTGCTCGTGAACCTCGCTCAGATCGTGAACCTGGGCATGGCAGTTGTGGCAGGGGGTAATGCAGTACCCCGCGCCGGTGCTTAGGATCTGGTTGGCTTTCAGGCTGCCGTATTGCCGCCGCGCTTCGGTGAAACCGGATTGCAGGAAGCCGCCGCCCCCGCCGCAGCAGTAGTTGTTGGATTTGCTGGGCGCCATGTCGATGAAGTTTTCTTCACCCACCACGCTCTTGACCACAAAGCGCAGGTCGTCGGCCACGGGATCTCCGAAAGATTTACGAACCAGCTGGCAGGGATCCTGGACGGTAAACTTGACCTTGCGCTCCTTGTTCCAATCGGAATTGACCTTGAGTTTTCCTTCCCGAATCCACTGGGCATAGTATTGAATGATGCTCTTGATCTCGAAGTTGTAGTCGATCTTGAATTTTTGCAGTCCGAACCGGACCGCGAACAGTTCGTGCCCTCATTCGGTGTTGAGCCACACCTTGCAGCCCAGATCCTCCACCGCCTTTTTCTTGACTTCGATGATGTGTCGCCAGGAATCGTCGTCGGCCATGAACATACAATAGTTCTCCGCGGCCCAGCCCTTGGTGCCGTAGGTCCAATCGGCACCCACGGCGTGCAGGATTTTCCAGAGCGGCACCATCTCATCCGGTTCGGTCACCGGCTCCCGGGAGTTCTGGTTGAGAAAGAACTCCGCCCCCTGCTTGTTGATGGGGGCCTGCATTTCGGCAAATTCCGGCTGACTCTCCTGGTACTCCTCCAGAACATCTTCCACTACAAATTGGAAATCCTCCTCGGAGGTCCCCATGGCGCTGCAGGTATCATGCTTCAGGGCCATATCGCAGGAACCGAGAATCCCCTTGGGCCGTTTCTCCCGGGGCCAGGACTGGCGGGCATAAAAAACCAATTGCGGAATGTTGATTTTCATGGGGCAAACGTACACGCAGCGGGTGCACATGGAGCACATCCAGACCCAATTCGTGGAAGTGATCTCTTCATCCATGCCCAGAGCCGCCATGCGCAGAAACTTGCGGGGATCCATATTTTCCAGCCCCGTGGCCGGGCAGCCCGAGGAACATGCTCCGCAGGTCAAGCACAGGTTTAAATTGCCCCCTTCCGGGAGCAGGTCCTTCACCTTATCGATGAAGGTGCTTTTCTTCTTACCGCCAATTTTTATTGCTTCCTCTGCCATCTATATCTCCTTGAATTCAAGCGGTTGACTTAATTATATAATTTTTAAATTAACCTTACACGCCTAAAACTCTATTATCATTTATTTTTTTCTCTTAAAGGGTTGGGGCCCAAAGATTTGATGTGAGCGGTCATCTCCTTGGCATACTCAGCAAAGGTCGGGCCTTCACCGGACGATAAATTATACATTCTGACCCGATCCTCTTCAAGTCCCACCTCCCCTAAAAGCGAACGCACATGGTTCACGCGCTCGCGGCAGCGCAGGTTTCCCTCGTTGTAGTGGCAGGTCCCCTCCAGGCAACCCACACAGTAGACGCCGTCCGCTCCTTTCTGGATGGCGCGCAACATGTGCACTACATCGACTTTGCCCGTACAGGGAACGCGAATAATTTTTACGTTGACCGGATAATCGAGTCGCATGGAACCTGCCAGGTCCGCAGCCGAATACCCTCAGTACTCACAGCAAAAGGCGATGATCGTGGGTTCAAAAAAGGTCATTAAACTCCCTCCGCTTCAATCGTGCTTCAAGTTGGCGAACGAACAGGATCGTCGCATGGGTTATTCCGCCGCTCAACGGACCTCTCCGTAAAACCGGCGCCACGTGCCGATAATAGATAATTGGCTTAAATCAAAATCAGCTTGAGTCTGTATCTCCGGGGTGTTGGAATGGGTAGGGCGGGAGGCTGCATTCATCTATTTGAGTTCCAGACTTAAGGCTCCAATTGGCAGATTGATTGTGTGCCCAAACGGAACACGCATCTCGCGTCGCCGGTCCGCTGGACTGCACTTCTGGGGACGGGCTCGCCATTCCGCGACCCCCCCGCTGGGGATCTCTTTTGGCCTCCGCAACGGCCTCGCCGAGCGCAAATAAGGCTCCTAAATGGCACAAAAAGGATAAAACTGTCAAGAGTCGTCTCAAAGCCCAATTCCGTAGTTCTAAACCCCTGCCGGATGAATCGTCGGCAGCCCTGAAAAAAGCCGCTCGGCATCGGTGAGACAAACGCCTTTCTCGCAGCCCAACCGACAAACACGCGGCCTTTCCGCACG
The DNA here is from genome assembly GCA_963713755.1 of uncultured delta proteobacterium. GTDB lineage: Bacteria > Desulfobacterota > Desulfobacteria > Desulfobacterales > CAVQMW01 > CAVQMW01. The sequence continues at coordinate 873,400 of CAVQMW010000003.1, forward strand.
GCTGAATTCCTGCCGGAAGTCCCAATCGTCGATCATAACCCTTGACCCGGACATTAAATTGGGATCAAAAGTAAATTTTGGATAGTGTCTCAAACTATCAACCCCTAGATTCTCTCAACAGCTAAGCGACAAGGAGCGGCCCATGCTCAGACTCAAATCACTCAATTTCGCAAAATCCCCCCTCACCACGCTGGCCATCCCGGTCTGTTCCGATCATCCGCTGGTTGCCGATAAAAAGCTGCTGGAGATAATTGATCACGCCCGCCAATGGCAGGAGTTCAACGGCAAATCCGAGGAGCGGATCACCCTTTACGGTCCCCCGGGTGTTCAGGCGCAGCGGGTCATTCTGATTGGACTGGGTCCTCGCGAGAAGATCACAGCCGAGTCCTTGAGGAGTTGCGCCGGAGAGCTGATAAAATATACGGCCAAAGGCGGGCTGACCGAGATCACCCTGGCCGCCCCCGACCCGGGCGCCTTGGATCTTGACACCGAAACCGTGCTGCGGGCCCTGGGCGAAGGTGCGGTACTATCCAACCACAGCTTCGACCACTATAAAAGCGACCCCACCTGGACTGCCTTGAAGGCCATCGACATTGCGGTCACCCGCCATGTGGCCGGCAGCTATAAATCCCTGGCCAAAGAGATCCAGACCATATGTGAGGGCACGCTGCTGGCCCGCCACTGGGCCAACCTGGCGCCCAACGATAAATCGCCGGAAGTGCTGGCCAAGCTGATGGCCAAGGAGGCCCGCCGCCGAAAACTCAAGGTTCGTATTTTGACTGAAAAGGAACTGGCCCGCCAGAAATTCGGCGCCCTTCTGGCCGTGGGCATGGGCAGCACCCGTCCGCCCCGCCTGGTGATCATGGAGCACCGGGTGCCCGGTGCCCAACAGACCATCGCTTTGGTGGGAAAGGGCGTCACCTTTGATACCGGGGGCATTAACCTGAAACCCTCCGGATCCATTACCGGGATGAAAATCGACATGGCCGGCAGCGCGGCCGTGGCCGCGGCCGTGATCACCGCAGCCCGCTTGAAGCCCAAAATCAACATTATCGGGGCCTTACCCCTGGCGGAGAATATGCCTTCCGGGCAAGCCACCCGGCCCAGCGACATTGTCAGCGCCTATTCCGGAAAAACCATCGAGATCAACAACACCGATGCCGAAGGCCGCTTGATCCTGGCCGATGCCATGGCTTATGTGATCAAAACCCATAAGCCGGACCTAATTATCGACATGGCCACCCTGACCGGCGCCTGTGTGGTGGCCTTGGGCCAGAAAATGGCCGGCATCTTCGCCTCCGATGAGTTGCTGGCGGATCAATTGATTGCCGCCGGCCAGCGCAGCTTTGAACGCTGCTGGCCCCTGCCCCTGCCCGACGATTACATAGAAGAGCTGAAAAGCGACTATGCGGACATCTCCAATGTCGGCAAAGACCGCTGGGGCGGCGCTATCACCGCGGCGTTGTTCCTCAAAGAGTTTGTGGGGGATACGCCCTGGGCCCACATCGATATAGCCGGCCCGGCGGCAACCAAAAAGGCCGGCGCCTACCAAACCCCCGGTGCCACCGGATTCGGCGTGCGGCTGTTGTGGGATTTTATCCAGCACCTTGAAATCTGAGTGATAGCTTTCGTTCACCCCCACGGTTACTATTTCGTGCAGATTCACGGGTAAGGGTAAAACTCGGTAGGATCTTAGCCCCTACCAATTTTTTCCGGAATTTCGGGTAAGTCGCGGTATTGAAGGGGAATGAAATGGCGTTGTCCGTGGTGGATATTTATCGGAAAATCCTGCCCAAAACCAATTGCGGGGATTGCGCTCATCCCACCTGCCTGGCCTTTGCCAGTATGGTGGTTTCCCAAAAGCTGCCCCTGAGAAATTGTCCTCACATCGACGCGGAGGCCCTGGCCCTTTACCAACCCGAATTGGACCAGCAGCATGCCGCCGGCAAGTGGACCCAACGGGATATGGCCGCGGACGCCCTGAAATGGGCCAAGGAACGCTCAACAAGCATGGATATCAGCCAATTGCCCCAACGCATTGGCGGCACGCTGACGGAATCCAACGAAGGCCCGGTCCTGATGTTGCCCTATTTCAGCGATACCCTCCGCATCGGACCGACGGGAATCTTTAAATCAGATGACTCGCCGCTCACCCGCTGGGAGCAGGTGTTGATCTACAACCACCTGGCCCAGGGCGGCAGCGCCTCTCCCGGACAGGATTGGCGCGGCCTGGAGCAGATACCCAACACCATCTCCAAACAAAAAAGCATGCGCACCCATGTGGAGCAGCCCCTGGTGGAACGCTTCCGCGGACGCCCCGACGCATTGCGTCAAGCGGCCGAAGCCATGGGCGCCCAACCCCTGGATCGCCCCCCCGCCTCGGCCGATGTGGCCCTGCTGTTTAGGCCCCTGCCCCGCATTCCGGTGGTGCTGCTCTTCTGGGACCATGAACCGGAAGACCAGCTCGATGCCCAGGTCAAACTGCTGTTTGACGCCACCATCACGGAGCACCTGGATATCGAGTCGATATTATTCTTGAGCGAACGGATCAAACAGCTGCTGGTGGGGGAGTGATGGCGCCACCCCGCGAAAAAAACAATGGAGGGGTTTACATGCACCCAGAGGCCGATTCCGCGGAACGCGCCCTAGCCCGGACCTATAACCAAATGCCTTACGCTGGAAACCCTTATTGCCTGACGCACCCCAGCCTGCTGTCGGCATTCGGTTGTCTATACGGTCTGAACCCGGCGCCCCCTGAGTCCAGCCGGGTGCTGGAACTGGGCTGCGGCGACGGCGGCAACCTGGTCCCGATGGCATGCCAGTTGCCGGAAAGCCAGTTTTTGGGAATCGATCTTTCCACGGTGCAGATCAAAAGCGGACGGACTATGTGCGACGCTTTGGCCCTGAAGAATATTCGGCTCGAAACCCGCAGTATCCTAGATATCGGCGCCAGTGACGGCATGTTCGACTACATTGTCGTTCACGGCGTCTACTCGTGGGTTCCAGACCGGGTCAAAACGAAAATCCTGGAAATCTGCCGAACCAATCTATCCGATCAAGGCATCGCCTACATCAGCTACAATGTATTGCCGGGTTGGACCTTTAACCGGTCCATGCGCGACATGATGCGCTATCGCACGCGTCGGCTGAAGGATCCCAAAAAACGTACTGCGGCGGCACTAGATCTGGTGAAAACCATGCTCGACGCCACCACGGACAGCACCCGAGTGCATGATGTCCAGCTCCGCTTTTTTGGTAAATCCCTCAACAACAGTGACGATATGTCCAGCTACTTGCTTCACGAGTACATGGAGGCAAATAATGATCCCATCTATTTCCACCAATTCACGGATGCCCTTCACAGTCACGGTTTAGCGTATATCTGTGATGCAGAGCAGTCCGATTTTGAGATGGACACCCTTCCCGCGGATGCCGCGAAGAAATTTGAGGAAATCGCCGAGCATGCACTCGATCTGGAGCAGTACATTGATTTTCTGAAAAATACACGTTTTCGACACTCTTTGGTTTGCCGTGGGGGAATTGAACTCAATTCCGATTTCCGCTTGGACCGCTTGGCACGGTTGTTTGCCGCCACCGATGTCGCGCCCATTCTCGATTCAACGGATAGCCTGCCTCAGAAGGCCAAGGCCTTTAAAACTCCCAAAGGCCGTAAATTCAGCACGGAACATCCTCTTGCGCTGAATATACTTCGTATCCTGAGTCAAATCCGACCCTGCACTGTGGATGTTTCCACCCTCATTCAGGAGGTTCTGGCGCTGGAATCAGCAAAAAGGGCAGGCGACAGCCGCAAGCGGGCCGAAAAGATCGGTCATGCGCTATATGCCCTCTTTTTTGATGGCGTTGTAGAACTTCTGGGCACCCCCCGCCGCTGTGTGGTGGATAACATTGGGGATTATCCCACAGCAGCTCCGGTTTCCCGGCTGCAGGCCCCCTCAAAGCGGGTGACCAACCTCTGTCACCGGACCATTAGCATGAACGACGACCTGGCCTGCTTTGTTCTGGCACGTCTCAACGGTAAACGAAACCGGGAAGCACTGCTCAATCTTATATTGGAGGGATTGCGCAGCGGCGAGGTGACCCTTCCTGAACCGTATAAGGGCAGTGAAGCGGAAACCTGGAGATCACTGGCCAAGCAGTTGGAATCCATGCTTCACAGCATGGCCCGTTGCGGATTCTTAATTGCCTGAACCTGTTTGTCCGCCTCCATCCCTAAAGGCTTGGTCGTTCGGCTGTTGGATCAGGCCAAGTTCCGATAGACGGATCAGGTGTTCTTCCACCAGCTGATTCCAGCGGTCATCTTCAATCGGCGAACTGGGGCGCAATTTTTTACGCATCTTTGGTATGATTTCGGCCACCGTTCGAGTGCCGTCAAGCAGCCCAAGCAGATAACGCTCGAAGGGATTTTCAAGGCGCACCGGGCGATGGGCCGCGCTGGTTACCATCCCTCCCGCGCTTTGATACCGTACCAGCCGGGACGCGTATGGCCGCGGCCCAGGATCGCGGATGCACTCACGGGGATTGACCGTAACCTCAAGCGCCGCGCCGCGAAGCAGATCGTCGAACACCTGTCCAGCTTCTGGATCGGTTACATTTTGGCCCAAAAGCGTCCGTAACTGGTGAATGGAAACTGAAGCGGGCGATGCATCGATAAGGCAAGCCAGGATTCTGTTTAGCCCCTCGTGATCGGTGTGAAACCTCCGGCCTGCATGGGTAACAAAGCATCCCTGTTCCTCTTTGGATTCCGAACGTCGGCAGGTGGCAGTGGCGTATAAAGGTTCAAGCCGGTCGAAGCAAACCGTCCGGTCCGGCTGTTTTTCACACCGGCACAACAGGCTGCGGCGAAAGGCAACATTGCAAAAAAAATCGATGTACTGCTGTTGATCGGCGTAATCCACAATGTTGGTGGCCAGCCATGCCCGGCCTTTGGGCGAAAGACGTTCGAGGGAGGTGCTTCCAGGAAATGCATCGTCTACATAGCGAAGTTCATGGCTTTCGGCACGCTGAAGGAACTCTCTGAAATAGAGTGGCTTATTTCCATCAATCAAGTACTCATGCACAAGGTAGGCCCTTGGATCGTCCATATGTCTAAGTTCGTTCTGCAATCGCTGAACCCAAATGGCTCCGGGATCTCCCGGCGATTCCCGAGTGTCTGGCATGGCGGCCACAAGCGCGATGGCAGCCTCGGCCTTTTCTTTAATATCCTCAATGTGCCGCGTGTGAAAACGCAGTATTTCCCGAAGGGCCTGCTTTCCCCGCCATCCCGGCTGGGTGTTGTAGCTGATATAGGCCAGCCCGTCTTCAGACAGGAAATCCCGGCAGATCGCCATAATTTCCTTTTGAACCGCTGCAGGGACCCATGAATAGACCCCATGGACAATGATATAGTCGAAACGCGCGAAGTCCCTCTCGCGGAGATTTAGAATATTGGCCTCTGTCAGACTCAGGTTGGGCAAAGACAGCTCTTCTACCCTTTTTCGGCCGATGGCGATTTGCACGGGCGAAAAATCGACGCCCATAAACTGGCTATGGGGGAATTGACAGGCCATGGGAAGCAAATTTCCACCATCCGCGCAGCCCAATTCCAGCACCCGACAGGCAGCGGGTGAAGGAGGCTGCAGGCCATGCAAGCGCGCCACGGCCGCAGTCCGCGAAATGTGGGCATAGGGTTTGGGTAGATCGGGATAAGGCAGCTTGTCGTAGGAGCGGCGTAAATCTTCCATGACGGGCTGGTGGACAGAGAGTGGGGCGCTCATGGTCAGGCCGCAGGTTTTCTGGCAATGAAAATGCGTTTCCCCGGGAAGATTTGACCCAGGTGAAGCGTTTTTTGGATATCAGTCGGACTACTCATAGCGAAACGCACGGGCGGGATTCATTTTAGCAGCTTTGAGGGCCGGATAGAGCCCGAAAAATACTCCCACGGACACAGCCATCAGCAACGGTACGATAATCGCCCAGAGGGTTATGGCCACAGGCCAACCGCCGATCTGGGCGATAATTTTCACCACCACCACACCGCTCAGAACCCCCACCATTCCACCGACGATGGTGAGCGCGACGGTTTCGATGACAAATTGATAGACAATATCGCCCTTGGTAGCGCCCACGGCCCTGCGAACGCCAATTTCACGAGTGCGTTCCGTGACCGTGGCCAGCATGATGTTCATGATACCGATACCGCCCACCAGCAAAGAGACCGCGGCAATGGCGCCCATCACCAGATTGAACGTGCGCTGGGTTTCCCGCGCCCGTTTCAGCAATTGCAGGGGGACCACGATCTGGACATCCTCCATGTGATGATGAGCCACGTCGATTATCCGTTTCATGATCCCCGCCGCGGGTAGCACGTCCACCCGCTGGGTGACCTGGGCCACAATCTCCGTTAGGTCCGCGAAATCAGGGGAAAGCGCGGCCGGGGTGTGTCGGGGGTCGATTCCGAAATGAGCGCCGAAGGGAATGAAGATCATCTCGTTATGATTGCGCGCCGACAGGGTACTGGACTTTCCCGTGGTGTGGTGGATCCGTTCGAAAATTCCCACAATTTTAAATAGGTGGGACCCGATGCGCATGTCTTGGCCCACTTGCCAATTCATCCCCGTGTTGGCGGAAACATCGGCTCCCAGAACGCAAACCAAACTGCGCCGCTCCAAGTCCAGTCCCGAAATGTTGCGCCCCTGGGCGAGGTACAGATTGAGCACCCCGGCGTATCCGGGGTTCACTGCTACAATCTGGGGTGCGGCCGCTGCATTGGCAATGCCGATCAACGCTGCGGAGACAGTCTTGAGGTAACCACTGGCCTGGATCTGGGGACAGCCGGCGTGAATTTTGGCCACATCGGCCACACTCAGGCCCTGGGACAATTTTTCGGTAGCCCTGAGCTGCTGGTCGGCCGCTAGGTCGAGGGTTTTGATATAAATGTTGCCGATTCCCAAGGCTTCGATTTGGCGAATCACGCGCTGTTTGGCGCCCTCCCCGATGGAAACCATGGCCAGCACCGCGATCACACCGCAGACCACCCCCAGCACACTGAGAGCTGAGCGCAATTTATGTTGAAACAGACAGCGCGCGGCAATCTTGGTGATGATATAAAATTTGCGTCCGGAACTCACGAGACGGCCTTTGCCAGTGGGAAAAGATCTCCGGCGGGAACAGGATTGACCGTATCCTGATCGCAAAGCGCACCATCTTTTAGGACTACCACGCGCTGGGCCAACCGGGCGATCTCGGGATCATGGGTGACCATGACCAGTGTGACGCCCAAAGCGTGAAATTCCTGGAAAAGTTTTAAAATCTCCAGGCTGGTGGCCGTATCGAGATTCCCGGTGGGTTCATCGGCCAGCAGCAATTTGGGCTGCATGGCCATGGCGCGGGCAATGGCCACTCGTTGCATTTCACCGCCCGACAACTCCGAGGGACGGTGGTGGATTCGATCCGCTAGTCCCACCTGTTCCACGGCCCGATTTACCCGTGCCGCCATCTCCTTGCGGGGGAACATGGCGTAGACAAAGGGCAACTCGACATTTTCGTAGACGGTCAGGGTCCCCACCAGATTAAAAGTTTGAAAAACAAATCCGATATCCTGGGCACGGAATTGGGAAAGTAAACGGTCCGAGGCATTGAACACATCTATGCCGTCAAACCGGTACTCCCCTGCCGAAGGCCGGTCCAGGCAGCCCAGGATGTGAAGCAGCGTGGATTTACCGGAGCCCGAAGGTCCCATAATGGCAACAAACTCATTTTGGCCCACAAAAAAATTAATGTCGCGCAGCACCGTTATGGTGCGGCGGGGCAGGTGATACTGCTTGGAGATGGCCACGGCCTGAATCAAGGGCTTCAACGGAGTGTCCCTTTTCGGCCCGGATGCCTGTCGCCGAAAATCATCGAATCTGGGAGGCTTCAGGTTTGACGAGACTGATCCGGTCATTGCGGGCCAGGCCGGACACGATTTCGACCCAGGTCTCATTTTGTTTGCCGCAGGTGACAGGCTGGGCCATAAAACCGTGTTGGGGACCTTGATATTTGTAGCAGTAGGTTTCGCCACCCTCGGTGAAGATAGCCTGGATGGGCACGGCCAAAGCGTTTTCAACCCGGTGGGCACGAATGCTGACCCGGGCGGTCATCCCCGGGCGCAGCCGCGTATTGGTTTCCGTTAGCGCCACGGAGAGCTGGAAGTACTTCTCCCCCTGTCCGCCGGCAGTTCCCCTGTCGGCCATGATACCGATAAAGGCAACCTCCCCTTGGTAGGTTGTATCGGGAAAGGCATCCACTGTTACGCGGCAGATTTGGCCCATGTCGATTTTGTGCAAATCGATCTCCCGAACCTGGGTTTTGACCACCATGGCGGAAATATCGGGAAGGTATAGCAGGGGTTGGTTTTGCCACACCTGATCCCCAATCCGGGGCTTGCGCTTCTGGCCATCCCGGAAGGCTTCATAGTGCACCGCGATCCCGCCAAAAGGCGCATGAATGGCGGTCTTGGCCACCGCATTTTGAGCCTCAACCAGAGATGCGCGGTGGGCCGTCAGCTTGCCTTTGATCTCTCTAAGCTTGGAAGCCGCCTTGGCGATTTTGAACACCCCGCCGTTGCGGATCTGCTCCTGCTCCATTTTGGCCTTTTCCACTTTGGCCAGGGCCATCTCTTTGAGGGAAGGAAAGACATGTTCCCGGTACATGCGATGGTTTTCTATGGCAACGCTGAGTTTCTCTTCCAACTCCGCCAACTTCTGCTTGGCCAGTATGGCTTCCGTGGGGTTGCTATACCCCTGGTCGCTCAGCTTGGAGATGTCCTCCACAAAAGCGTGGTAGCGGCGGTACTCTTCGGCGATTTTCTCCTGCTCGGACCGTATCTGGTTCAACTGGATAGGACCATCGCCCTTGATCAGCTTTTCGTAATCCAACTCCGCCACCCGCAGGTTGAATTCACCGGTGCGGATTTCCCGTTCGACTTGGGTCTTCTCCCACTCCAACACTTGTTGGGCGGCGTCCACCGCAGCCTCCAGGCCCTCAACCTCGCCTTTCAAACGGTTGGCATTTTCTTCAAATCCGGAAGGGTCCAATTTGATCAGAATGTCACCCGGCTCCACCCTGGCACCATCTTCCACAAGGTAAATCAATTTCCCTTTATCTCCGGGAACCGCGGAGGTGACCACGTGGGAGTTGGCGGCATCCAGCACGCCCACTGTGTTGACCCGGATATCAAAACTTTGGGGGGCCACCCCCACCAATTGGGCTTCTAAGGGGATGCCGGCCTCGGAAGAGACAAACCAAGCCTCGGGCCGCCACCAGAATAGGGTTGCGGTGCCTACAATTATAGTGAGGGCGATCAATAGTTTTTTCATTTCAGAGCAGGTCGAATGTTAAGGCAGTGTCATCACAAAAAGGCGGATTTTCTGATGGAGCCGTTTACCGGCTCTCGGTGAAATTACATCTCCGGGCTGCTTTGGGTCAAGAAAAAACAGATTTGGAAGCTCCCAGGGCCATTGGCGCAGCTCAACTGGGCTGCGTTCCGTGCTATTGCTTGAGGAACCGCGGGACTGTCCGTCCATAGCCTTTCCCATAAGGCCAGATAATCTTTACAGATGTCTCAATCCCTGATATGTTTTTTATCTAAATTATTGATCCAAAATTCGGTTGTTTAGGGCTGGATATTCACTATAGCCGATCTTTTGACCATTTGGTGCGGCATGCTGAATCGATAAGAACTCGATTCGTGATAGGGAGCGCGCATTCCGTGGAAGATAGTCCAATGATACCCTCTTTGCTGCCCTATCTTCAGCACGATCAAGGCAAATTCGCTCTAGAGATCTTCCTGGGTGAGCCGGATCCGCGAAAACCGCTTCATGGGCAGCGTCCGTTTCTTGTTTACAGTTCGGACGACCCCCTGTCCCAATTAATCGCCGGAGCCATTGTTTCGGACGGCGGAAGGATTGTCAAACCCTTGCTGGCGAGAGTCCAAAAGGATTCTTATTCTAAGTTAAATACCAGCCTAACGCCGCTAACCAACCGTCATATCGACCTTGCCTGGCAGCAGGCCTATAGCCTGCACACCAACAATCCGGATACAGCGTTGCAAATCCCCCTGGCCCAGCAAATGGATACTGCGGGCCGTTTACAGAAATTCAGCCCGCTGTTCTTTTGCCGCTTGCGAACCCATTATTTCCACCCTCCCTGCCCGAGTTGCGGTGCACCTCTGGTGCAATGCGATGATGACCAGTTACTGCAACAGCTTCATTTGGCACCCTATACTAATTCCTTAATTCGCTACCTCTACTGCCAGCCCTGCCGCACCCGGGGAACCACCGCTTGCTTTTATACCTACGAATGCCATCCCCATGATCCTGAATGGGTCCATGATCGAAAGCATTTGATATATGAATTTGGTCTTCTGCCACCGGAGGCCGACCACGCCACGAAAATCCCCTGCCCGACTTGTCCCAACCACCCCCTCTGTTTTGGCAAGAATGGCCAGGTGGAAAATTACATTTCGTTTTTATCTTTTTATCCGTTTTACATGATGCTTTTTGGAGCCGGTACGCTCATGGCCGCCGATTTTATCCCTCTGGTATCCGGTGCTGAGATCCCGGAACTGATGGAAAGACTCAAAAGCGACAGCCCAAGCGGACGTATCGCGATGCTGAAAGCTCTGACACCGGCTGAATCGCCAGCCGGCCTTTTTTTTGCGCCCCAGGACCCCCGCCGCTTTTTAGAAACCCTCCACCTGAAACTCAACTTTCTCAGCCAACTTGCCCGGGATGTGTGTTCCCGGATTGATTCTTACCATTACCCCAATCTGGGTCTCGCCTTTGACACGATCTGGGTCCAGATTGCCGAGCATGACACCCTTTTTCCCTATTTGTGGAATTTTAAAATACAGCGCAACGATATCGGGTGTCATTTAGCCGATAGTGCCCATTTGCCCCAATCACCGCCGGCCTACGGGCTGCACCTCCTGGGGCTCGCCTGGCTATACACCCTGGCAACAAACCGCGGGCAAAGCATTTCCGATCTCTATCCGCTTATCAACGAAATCCTATCCGCCCCGGCGGACACGGTCAGCGACCTGGCGGATTCAAGCTCCCCAAATTTCCCGTCGGCCTTGGCGCCCCATAATATTTTCTGGGATTGTGAAACAGTGGATCTCCCTGCTGATTTCAAAGCGCTCTGGCATGAGGCCCTCTCCTTGGGGGTTGATCTGCTGCAAACTAGCCTTGACCCGGGTAGAAGTTGGTCCCCAGAACAGTTTTTTCAAAAGCTGGACACTCTGCAAAGCGAGACCCACCGAGAGCTTTTCGCGGTCCAATCTCCAGGGCCAATTTCGTCAATGGACGAAATCCACTCACCCAATCAGGACCAGCTTATTTACAGATTGCTGGGGGATATCGCCGCAAAGTGGCACTCCAAGCGCCAGGATGCAGCGGAAGGAGCTCTCCCGGCTTCCCAGGCGCAATCCGAAAGCCCGCTATCTCCGGAGAGTGCCCAAACTGCGATTCTACCTCGCCGCCCCTCCGGTTCGCCGGCTGACGATTCGGAAGCAACCCTGATTCTGCCTGAAAACCGGCAAACAAGACGCGGCACTACTCGTGCCGCCCCCAATAACGATATAGAACGCGGCACAAGGAAAGCGGGAACGCCGGCTCAATCTCCGTCCCCGCCGCCGGCCGTGGCGACCGCTCCCGATGAGGAAGAAATGTTGGCGGAAACGGTCGTTCTACATCAGCGAAAACCATCGGCAAGGCAAGAGCCGCACCCCGGCCACGGGCAGCCTCGGGCTGACCGTCTACAACCCCTCCAGGAGAACCATAGTGCGCAGTCACCGAAACCGGCGCCGGAAACACCCGCGGATCAACTGCCGAAAGAAGATCTTCCGGAGACGGTCATTCTCAGGCCAACCGGCGATGTCCGCCGGTCGGCGGGAGGTTCCCCAAATCGGCCCCCAAGTCCATGGCAAACGGCCGGAGAACGAAACCGTTCACGGACTCCCCACCCGCAGTCCGGCGCCGAACCTTCGCTGAAACATGAAAACAGCCCCCCCCCGCCCTCGAAGGATGACGACGATGATCTGCTGACCGAAACGGTGATTTTGCGACCGGGAAAGGATAAGCCTTAGCCATGCCCAGGACCCTTGACCATCTCGCCGCCGAGATTCGCAAAATCTACATCACCGATCCTTCGGACGCACCTCGGGCTGTTGAGACTTATCTCAGCAGGCAACTCGAAGGGCTAAGCGCCGAAGAGAGCCACCTTTTTTTAGCCAACCTTCAAGAGAAATTCGCAGCTCCGCAGCTGGGTTCTGGGGAACCCCCGCCCACAACCACCGCGATGGATGATGAGATCCTCAACCGCTTCTGCTCACTGTTGTTGGGCCCCTCGGTGTCTCTCCAAGAGCTCACCCCTCCTGAGATCAGGGCCCGCTTTTCGGCCTCATTGAATACCGTATTCGACATGCTCAACCAATTGATCCAGGCCATTAACGCCACCCTTTTTGACACCCAAGACCCAGAAGCCACGATCCGCCATGTAATTGGCCGGCACATGGCCGATGAAAATTCCCCACAGTCTTTGGAAGCCTATCTGGGCCAGATCAAAACCGCCTTTTTGACCACCCAGGAAGCTTATAAGCTCGCGGCCCGTTCCACTGTGGAGAGGTTGTTGAGCGAGCTGGACCCCCAAGCCATGGCCGACGCCGACGGCAAAGGCTTTAAGTTCGGTCCTTTGCGCAAAGGGGACTATTTTGATCGCTACAGCCAGAAGTATGCAACCTGCCGCAAATGGTTCCAGTCGCCTCGGTTTATGGAGGATTTGTCGCGGGAATTTGAAAAAAACTGTCACCGTCTCTCCAAACAACAAAGGAGGTAGCCCTTGAAATCCATAATGTCCCTGGTCAGCGTGGCTCTACTCAGCGCAGCTATTTGGGGGTGCAAATCCGCGCCGCCACCCATACCGGAGTGGCCCTTTGAAAAGGACGCCATCCGCATAGAAATTCGGGCTGACCGGGATCTGAACTACCATGATGACATCCCCCACACGCTCCTGCTCTGCATCTACCAAGTCCGCGAAACCAACGCCTTTAATCAGCTCAGCCGCACAGAACAAGGCATATACAAGCTGTTGGAGTGCGAACCTTTTGATGCCAGTGTCACCACTGTGAAACGACTCATCGTACACCCGGAAGAGAAAACCACCTTGATGTTGGACCGCTGGTCGGGCACCCGGCATATCGGAATAGTGGCCGGGTATTTTGAATTGGATCGCAACAGAATCACCCGGGTGGCGCACATTCCCGTCATCACCCAGGAACACGGTTTTTTCAAACGTACCCGCACGGCGCATCCGGGCCATCTGGACGCCATTTTGGACTTGGGTGCCCAACGCATACAAAGCCTCCAACGCAGATAGGAGCGGCGCGCTCATGGCAAGACCTCTATTTTGGCATCAGGGTCTGTTTCTGCAGCCCCACCACTTTCAACTTCAGGATCGCTATATCCAATCGCTGCTCACCCCGGCCACCACCTGGCAGCAGCCGCACTTTTGGGGTGTGGGCAGCGTGGAGATCCAGGATGCCGCCTTGGGCAACCTGGCGGTGAACGTGGTAAAAGGCGAATTTCTCTTTCCCAACAACACCTATGTCACTTTCCCTGGAAACGGTTTGATTAGCGCCCGCTCATTTGAGGAAGACTGGGTGGAAGGGGGTAAACCGCTCACGACCCTCGTGGGTTTGCGTAAATGGAATCCAGCCGGGGGAAACGTCACCATCTTACCCTCATCGGATAAGCTCGCCGCGGTCGCCACACGCTTTGTGACCATGGAAGATGAGGATGATAAGGAAGCGCCTGATTTGCACCAGGGCGGCCCCCAGGCCCAAGTCAAACAACTCTACTACGTCCTTAAACTTTTTTGGGCGGACGAAGCCGCACAACTCGGAGACTATGACCTGATCCCTCTCACCCAAGTGGTTCGCCACGGCGAGGAGATTCTCCAAAGCGGACAATTTATCGCGCCCTGTCTGCACATCGGTGCCTCAGGCCCCCTGAAGCGCATCGTGGGCGACATCCGCGATCAGTTAGCCGCCCGCGGCCACCAACTGGAAAGCTATAAACGGGAAAGAGGCATTCACAGCGCAGAGTTTGGCTCCCGGGACATGGTCTATTTGTTGGCCTTGCGCTCTTTGAACCGCTACGTCCCCCAACTGTTCCATCTAACGGAAGCTGCACCCGTGCATCCGTGGCTTGTGTATGGAATCCTGCGTCAAATCATCGGGGAGTTGTCCTCATTTTCAGACCGCGTCAACGTGCTCGGTGAAAATTCGGAAGGTGTTGCGGCGGCCCCGGCCTACGACCATCGCCGGTTGTATAGTTGCTTTCATGGCGCGCAAGACCTGATTATCCGCCTCTTGGATGATATCACCGCTGGTCCTGAATATATGCTGCAGCTTTTGTTTGACGGCACCTATTATGCGGCCGATTTGGCCCCACGGATGTTTGAAGGCCGCAATCGCTATTACCTGGTGCTGGAAACCGAATTGGATCCCCAGCAGGTCTTGGGCGCGTTGGAGGCTGTTGTGAAGCTGGGATCCCGAGAGTCCTTGCCGATCCTTATTGCCCGGGCCCTGCCGGGAGTGCCGTTAACCCATCTGCCCGTTACGCCCCAGGAATTGCCCCGGCGGCCCCGGGCCATCTATCTTCAGATCGATCACCATAGCGAACATTGGATGAATGTTCAGAAAAGCAACAATCTTGGACTTTTCTGGGATACGGCCCCCGAAGATTTCAAGGCCGAACTGATGGTGGTGGGGAGAACCGGATAATGCGCCTCATTGATTGTTTTGTGGATTTGATTGCCTACGTGGCCTACTTTTTGGATCGGCCGGCCTCTCACCATCCGCCCTTTGACCGTGTACGCGCCGACGTGGAGCGCCTCATTGCCGAATGCCGCCGAAATCAAGCCCAGGGAAATCTTCCCGCCGCAGAATATGACCTGGCGCAATTTGCTATCTTTGCCTGGATTGACGAGGCCGTACTCAACTCCGATTGGGCCGAAAAGGGGCGCTGGCAGGGTGACCAACTTCAGCGCCTGCACTACCAAACCTCGGATGCGGGCGAGATTTTTTATCAAAAACTCAATACCTTAGGGCCTCATCAGCGGGATGTGCGTGAAATCTACTACCTCTGCTTGGCGTTGGGATTTACCGGTCGTTTTATTCACCCCGGAGACGAACATCTACTGGAGCAATTAAAAATTTCCAACCTCAAGCTGATTACCGGCAGCGCCATGGATCTGCCCAACCTGGAATCCGAGGAGCTGTTTCCCGAGGCGATGCCGGTCTCTGAAGGTATCCCTGGACTAAAAAGCACCAAGGGCCGCTTTACTCTTTACACCCTGGGGGGCATCGCCTTTCCGGTTTTGCTATTCGCTGTACTCTTTTTAATCTACCGATTTGTCCTGGATAATGTCGGTGATAACTTTATCGGTACCCTGATATAAATGAAAAAACTACTGCTGAAAACGCTCAAGGTATTGCTGATCATTACCCTGGTGGTGCTGCTGGCCCTGGTGGTGGTGGGGTTGGTGTTATGGCTGAATTGGCCTTGGTGGGTGGCCGGATTTATTCTGGTGGGCTGTTTCGGCTGCTGGCTGGTCTGGCTCTTTTTACGCAAAATTCTTTCACGGCGCCGGGAACAACAGTTTGTGGGGGAGGTCATCGAACAGGACGAGGCCTTTATCAAAGGCATATCCGACAGCGAAAAAGAAGGACTCAAAGACCTCCAAAACCGCTGGCAGGAGTCCATCGAAGCCCTGAGGGCTTCCCATCTGAAAAAATCGGGCAACCCCCTGTATGTGCTGCCCTGGTACATGATCATCGGCGAAAGCGGATCTGGCAAAACCACGGCCATTCAAAGCGCCCAACTCTCGTCACCCTTTGCCGAAACCAATCGCGTCAGCGGGCTCTCCGGAACCCGCAACTGCGACTGGTGGTTCTTTGAACAGGCCATCATTTTGGATACCGCCGGGCGATACGCCATTCCGGTGGACGAAAGCCGCGACAAGGAGGAATGGCAGAAATTTCTCACCCTATTAGTGAAATACCGCAAAAAAGAGCCCCTCAATGGGCTGGTGGTTACGGTCAGCGCCGACAAGCTTCTTGAAGGCGATAAGGAAGTGCTAGCTGAAGATGGACGCAACATTCGCAGGCGCATCGACGAACTGATGCGCGTGATGGGCAACAAATTTCCGGTGTATGTCCTGGTGACCAAATGCGACTTGGTACAGGGCATGACCCAGTTCTGCGACAGCCTGCCGGAAAAGGCTCTCGACCAGGCCATGGGCGTGGCCAAGCAAAACCTGAAAACCGATATCCGCGGCTTTTTGACCCGCACGACCGAGGTGATGGGCGAACGACTCCGGGAGCTGCGCCTGCTGTTGCTCCACCGCAGCAGCCACACCCTCCAGGGAACTACCCGGCCCAAACCGGATCTTCTGCTTTTTCCTGAAGAGTTCCAGGGCCTCAACCACGCGCTAGCACCGTTTGTGGAGGCGGCTTTCCAGGATAATCCCTACCAGGAGGCGCCGCTGCTGCGGGGAATTTATTTTTCCAGCGGACGCCAGGAAGGCACCCCCTATTCCCACTTTCTTAACTCCCTGGGCCTCATCGAGGAACGGCAGGTGCTTCCGGGAACCAGCCGGGGCCTCTTTCTCCACGAACTTTTCGCCCGAATCCTGCCGCGGGATCGAAAACTATTCGCCCCCACCCAGCGCAGTCTGGCTTGGGGCCGGGTGACCCGCAACATCGGTTTGGCCGGCTGGCTGGCCCTGGGACTAGCGGTGTGCGGGCTGCTCAGTTTCGCTTTTGTCAAGAATTTGGGCACCATCCGCATTGCATCCAATGAGTTCGCCAAGCCCACCTTGCTGAAAGGCGAAATACTCACCGATGTGCAAATCCTGGAACGCCACCGCCAGGCGGTTCTGCGCATGGAATCCCACAATCGCAACTGGTGGATTCCCCGCTTCGGCTTGCATACCAGCCTTGAGGTGGAAGAGGATCTCAAGCGGCGCTATTGCAAGAAATTCAATGACCACTTTACCGCCAATTTCGATCCTATCCTCACTCAATCCGTGGCCAAATTCTCACTGCAAACAGAATTTGAAGTGGTCGCTCCCCATGTGGCCCACCTGACACGGCGCATTAACCTGCTCAGTTCCCGTTTGAACCAACCCGATTTGGAACAGCTCCAAAAGCAGCCCCGCCCATCCTATCAACTGCTGCTTTATACCAGTGACACCCAACTGGCCCCGGAGCTTAGCTCGCGGATCACGGACCTCTATCTCTATTATCTGTACTGGCAAACCGACAGCGATCTTTTGAGCGCCGAACATCAGCGGCTGCGTAACCTGCTGCAGCACATCCTGACCATCAATGATCTCAGCCTGAATTGGCTGATTGCCTGGGTAAACACCAATCCTGAATTCAATTATCTAACGCTCCAGGAGTTCTGGGGCGATCAGCTGACCGGAGAAGGCAGCGCCAAGGTGCCGCCCGCCTTCACCACCACGGGCAGAAAGGCCATCAATGGGCTGATATCGGAAATTGAGGCGGCCCTCATCGACCCCATGATCATTGCCGGAAAAAAAGTTGATTTTCAAACCTGGTATCCCCAGGCCTACACCAAGCTCTGGTATGATTTCGGACTTAATTTTCGCGAGGGTGAATACCTGCTCAAGGGTCGGGATGCCTGGCAGCAAGCCGCGGCAATCATTGCTACCCATGAAGGTGCCTACACGGCCTTGCTGGATAGAATGGCATCCGAACTGGCTGTAATTACTAGTGTTCGCGAGATGCCGCCTTGGATTCAAATCATTCTGGAATTTCAGCTTACCCGTAAGCTGGCCCAACAAAGCGAACTTTTAGGCTCAGACAGCCGACTGTTGACCAAGACAAAGGCTAAGGGCGAACGCATGCTGGACAAAGCGACCGCTGGAGGGCAACGCCTTGTGGACAAGATCCAAAGACGAATCGGATCTCAACCGTTAGAAGAGCAAAGCGAGGCGCAACTGTTGGCGGCCGAAGCCTATAAAACCTACCAAGAAGCACTTGCCGCCATTGCGGATACGACTTCTTCCCGGGCTCAGGCCTTTGGGCTGGCATCCACGGTATTCAATGATGATCCAGAAGCCAGCGAAAGCCCGTTTTATATCGCCCGCCATGCATTGACAGCCTTGAACCGCGCCATGGCCCATCCCGACAGTGAGCAGCAGATGTTTTGGGCCCTGGTCAGCGGCCCTTTGGAGTTTTTGCGGGATTACACTTATCTGGAGGCAGCCTGTCAGCTCAATACACTTTGGGATAGGGAAGTTTTACTGGAAATCGAAGGTATCGCCGACAAATCGAAGGTTCAGAACCTGCTCTTTGGGGAAGACGGGGTTGCTCTGAAATTCATTCGCGGTCCAGCGGGACCATTTTTGGCTCGGGATTCGAAAAAGGGATTTCATGCCAAATCGGCCCTAGGGCGCAAATTGCCCTTTGATCACATTTTCATGATCTACCTCACCAAGGCCATGCGCATGTCCCGGTTTGGTTTCGATTTTGTCGAACTGGTGGAATCGCCTCCTGACTTGGTATTGGGCTCCGATCCCCTACTGAACCTCTACCTCGATTTTGAACCAGACCTGGAAATTGAACTGGAGCCGGAACCTTCGCCGGTGGTATTGCAGGCCAATTATCCAGTCACCATTAAAGCCCTGACCACCGATGCCAATCCTGGAGCCCGAATCCGCCCCCATGAGACAACCCTGACCCTCAAATGCGCCAATCGAACCACCAAATTGGTCAATCTCAATTTTCCGGTAAGTAAAGTATTCAACTGGTCCCCCACCCAATGCCAGGACGTTACGCTGCAGATTGAAGTCGGTAATCTGATTCTCAATCATAGCTATACAGGCCAGCGCGGGTTTGCCAAATTCCTGCTGGATTTCATCGACGGCAGCCGGACATTCAAACCCGAGCAATTCCCCAAGCAGAAAGTGGCACTTGAACGGATGGATATTAGCGAAATCCGGGTAAACTACGAATTCAAAGGCCATCAAGCCGTTCTGGCGGTTCTTGACCAAGAGGCGGGAAAGGCCCCCGAGGACGTATCTTCTCCAGCACGGCCCATCCGCCAGGAGCAGGAACTCGAGGATGTCAAAGCCATCCTCGAAGCCTGGGGCCGCCGGCAGCAGGAGATCGCCAACGAAAGCGAAAAACAGCGCCGAGCCCACGAGGCCAAACAAGCTCAACGCGCCGCTGAGCTGAAAAGAGCCTGGGAAGCGAAGTTACCCGAAGTGCCCAAGGACATCCTGACGTGCTGGAAACCCTGAAGCCGAAATCAAAATGGGTTTGGTCGGCCTGGGGCAAGCATCCCTTGGCCAAAGATTATATTCAGCTTGGTACGCTCACATCCCTGGGCAAAGCCTTTGCTGGATGGATCGCCAAGGGTTACAAACGGCTCAGCACTGATTCCGGTGAACCCCCGCCTGCCTGCGCCTGGCGCTTCTGGGCCAAAGGCGATGGCCGCAGCACTATCGTCTGCGGCACGATCCAAACCAGCAGCGACGGCATTGGCCGGCCCTTCCCTCTGCTGCTCATGGGAAACGGCAGCATCAACGGATGGCAAAAACATTGGCATCTGCTCCCGGCGGGCCTGGATAGCACCTGGCGGCGTTTAGAACATCTCACAAGCTATCAGGGCAAGAGCATCCAATCCTTTGAAGAGGCATTGGTCACCCTGGCGATTCCTCAGCCGGCCTGGCGCGAACTGGGTGAACGGTTTGCCTCCGGGCTGCTTACTAATGAGTCTGCGGCCCAGCTAAAACCGGTTAATCGGGAAAAGCTTCTGGCGGGTTTCGTCAATCAACAGATGATCTGGGAAAAATTGGAAGAACAGGGCGATGCCAACCTTCTCGCTCAATCGGTAATGATTCACGATCTAATCAAACGCCAAACCGCCGCAATACCCTCCTTGGTATTCATGGGCGGGGTTCCCGGTGCTGCCTATCTGGCCTTTTTCCAGCGCTCATTGCGGTCCGCGGACTTTGTTCGCCTGTGGCGGCCAACAAATTCATTCACCAAATGAATTCGTTTTGGAGTAGGAAGAGAGATCGCTTGGACTGACCAAACGCGTTGAGAGTATTCTTTGTTGTCATGAAATCCCACCCCCCCCATAGTTCTGAATCCACCTCCATTCATGTCCGCGTGGAACGCGGTAACGGCACTCCCGCCGAAAAGACTTACCAAGAATCCTTCCGCATCGGCCGGGGATCCGATTGCCAGATCCAATTCAGTGAAGCCGCCGTCAGCCGCCGCCATGTTGAAGTCCTGTTCATCGGCGGCAAATGGTGGATCCAGGACCTGGGTAGTGGCAATGGGACCCTGGTCAATGGAAACCCGATCCATAAAATTCCCTTGGAAAGCTCGATTTCCATCGAACTGGGCCGGGCCGGGCCGCTTTTAACATTGACCCCCAAGGAGGCAATGAAAAAAAAGCCTCCCCACGAGGACCCGCTCTCCCTGACGCAATACCAAAAGCACTATTTCTCCGATTCCGATGAAGGGAATATCGGCCAGCATACCATGATGGTGCGCCGCGCGTTCGCCAAGGTTCAAAAAAAACAAAAGCGCAAGTACGGGAGTATCATCGCCCTGGTAACCTGCCTGTGCCTCATTGCCGGCGGCATCGCAGTTTACAACCATCTGCAAATTCAAAAACAGAAGGCTCTGGCCGCGGACATATTCTACAATATGAAATCCCTTGAGCTTCAATTGGCGGAAGTTCGCCGGGCGGCCAAAGAGAAAAAAGACGAGGAGACTTTGGCCAAGCTCAATCAGTACCGCGACCAGCAAAAACAGTTAGAGATCAATTACAACCGCTACATCGACTCCCTAAAAATTTATAAAAAGAAAATGCCCATGGAGGAGCGTCTGATCCTCCAAATGGCACGCACATTCGGCGAGTGCGAAATCAATATCCCTGATGAGTTCGCCCAGGAGGTGATGAAATATATTGAAAAATGGAAATCAACCCAGCGGTTTCAGCGGGCCGTCAACCGGGCACGAGAGGAAGGCTTCATTCCAATTATTGCCGAAACTTTGACCGCCAATGATCTGCCGCCGCATTTTTTCTACCTGGCGATGCAGGAAAGCAACTTCAATATCGAGGCCTGCGGGCCAAAGACCCGCTGGGGAATCGCCAAAGGCATGTGGCAGTTCATTCCCGATACAGCCAAACGCTATGGGTTAAAAATCGGCCCGCTGGCCGATCAGCGAAAACCGGACCCCAAGGATGACCGCCACAATCCCCAAAAAGCAACCCAGGCCGCAGCCCTCTACCTGCGCGATATTTATGAAACTGACGCCCAAGCCTCGGGTTTGCTGGTAATGGCTTCCTACAACTGGGGGGAAAACCGGGTGATCAAACTGATCCGCAAAATCAAAGCCGATCCCCGGGAGCGAAACTTCTGGAATCTGCTGATCAATTACCGGGATAAAATCCCCAAAGAGACCTACGATTATGTATTCTACATCTTCTCGGCGGCGGTAATCGGCCAGAACCCCCAACTCTTCGGATTTGAGCTTGATAACCCCCTGGCGGTAACGATGATGGAAAGCCCCGCCATGGGCGGATAGACTTTGATCCTCGCAGCGACTCAATTGGTAATTTCTGCACTTTCTAACCATGGAGGAGACAGATTATGGCTATGTCAGGATTCAATCACAATGTAGAGTGGAGCGAATTCCGCCCCGTCAATCAGCGTCCTGCAGGAATCAATGAAGATGCCCAAATCAGCATCCGGACGCAGACCTTCAATTTCCAGACTCGCCAGCCCAGAGGGGAAAACTGCAGGGTCACCGGTGCAAATGTCTCCATCGTGGTAAACCGCGGCGCCAGTTGGGTAGTCAGGGGCTACGAGAGCGCATCGTTGTTGCAACACGAACAGGGCCACTACGATATCACCGCCCTGGGCACCCGTGATCTGTATAACCGGGTCCTTGCGCTGACCGCTGCGCGTTGCCCGGACATTAACGCGCAATCTCAGAGCTTGCAGCGTCAGATTCAAACCCAGATCACTCAGACCAACCGCCGATACGATACCCAGACCAATCACGGTAACAATGCCAGTGCACAGAGCCGCTGGAATACCAGTATCCGATCCGCTATGCAGAGTCCAAGCGGCACACTGGCAAACTTGCCCCAGTGAGCTTGGAAATCGGTTTAACGCTTGGCAACTGAGTCGTTAACTCCGCTGTGACAGCGACAACTCCAAAAGCCTCGACAGGAGATAGCAGAGCTCATCATGGACAATGACATCGACATTCCCAAACTTTTGACCCTCAGAAAGCTCACCAAAGCGATCTCTTCATTCCTGGAACAGGAACTTAAATCCTATCTTGCCGCGCTAGCCCCATCGTTTGATCCCGGTCTTATCCTGGGCGATCATATCCAAGGGGCCAAGCAAACCGTCAAAGGGTCCGGTGAGACCTTCAAGGCGCTCTTGGATTTGTATCGATCCCTGAGCAACACCAAGCAGTTTTCCGGCCGGCTGACAGAGATCAAACCTCCCGTTGCGGTTTTCGGAAAATCTCTCGAAATCACAGCAGTCGAATACGATTACAAAGCAAAAGATGAGTCTGGGACTAAAGTTATTCGAATGCGATCCCCGCTAAAATGGAACTTAGGATACCGCGACCAGGGAATTAAAACCGTCCGGGAACTTTTGGCGGCCCCGGCGCGCTCAGGGGACACCAGCCTCGAAGTTTGCGTGCTGCACCACCTCGTCATGCACTTCTTTACTGTAAACGAAACCGGAGCGGCAAAGATCCTCAAGGCGCTCCGGTTTGACATTACCTCCCAACCCTCGGCGGAACTGGGCGGCCTGCCCGTTGCAACTATTTCAAGCCCGGTTTCGACCATTTGCCCCCCGGACAAGCTAATCATCCAAAGCACGGAACTCTCCGGCAGCGCCTTGTTCGAAGAAGTTGTGAATGTCCACGATATCGACCAACTGCATGATCCATTGAAAGAAAAATTGGCGGACCTATCCGAAATACATAGAGATCAGTAATAAATAAAATGGCATTTCTTATTCGTTTTGTTTCATCTAGAATTAAACTCAGGGAGGTAGAATGTCGCCACCGCTCACCGTTGACAACATCGCTGGCGTAGCTTTTGCGGAATGCGGTGGATTTCGATCCAGCGGAGCCTTCAGCCGAGCGAGGGCAGTTGCGGAAGGATCTTACCGCCCCCGTATGCAAGAGGCATACGCCAATGGTCAGTGGCAGCAAAAGCTCGCCGTGGCCACAATCGTCGTCAATCGGGACCGGCAAAGACAACCGTGGGGAAACAATCAGCATACCATGCGGCCGGTCAGACCAAGAAGAACGGATGCCGATACTCGCGCATCCTGGGAAGAATGTATGGAAGCGGCTCGCCAAGGGATGCGGCGTATGTCCTTGGCAATATCCCATGAGGCAAACCTTCGAGGTGCTCAATATTACAACCACCGTCCTCCGGCACCGCTGATGCGCACCAGATTGGGCGGAAAGTACTTACGCTCCATCGGTCCCGCATGGGATGCCGCCCATCGAAGGGAAGTGTGGCTCGATGTTTATTTTGACAGTGATTTACGGGACCGAATGTCCGCACGGCGGAGCCAGCAAATAGGCTGATAATTACTAACGCTTATGCGATTTCACTCAAACAGCGGTGTACCGCCATGCCCGATGTTGTTACTATCTGGGCGGTTGCCATCGATGGCGGATTGAGCGGCACCGCCGAGACTGCTGGCACCAAGACTGCACGTGGGTCCCACCGCTGCTTGCGCAACATCACTGCCACCTTTACCCAGTCCGATGGCAAAGGCGGTGGCAACCATAATTTTTGCCGGTCCCTGAGCGTCGGGGGGAAGCAGGCCGGTAACTTGATCCACAAAAGCATTGATAGCCGCTCCCGGAATAGCCGCCGCCAAGGCGGCCCGAAATGTTTCCGGCGGGGGTCCTCCCGGCCCTGAAATTGCTCTACATATCAGGGCCGCAGCAGAGTCGAAAGCCATCCCGATCAACCCGTTAACCAAGTCTCCCATGGTAAATCCCACTTCCCGTGTGCTCACAAGTTGAAAGCAGACGCTGGTGGGCAAAAAGAACGGCCAACCGCTGATGTCCTGGCAATCCTGAGTGCAGACGCACCATGCCGGTGTGGAGACCGCCACCGATCCAGGACCACCTTGAGCTGAACCATCCTGAGGATCTTTATTGGGCGTGGAGGGGAGGAAGTATTTTGTGGAGGAACCCAGCAGCCGAATGGCAAGAGATGGGGTAACAACAATGGGAGGCAGCGGTATGTGAGGTTGGCCCATACCCCAGTCGTGACCCGCAAGGATATTACCGATGCCCTCTGTGGTGACCCGATGCCAGGACCACTTGCCGGTTAAGGCAAAACCGGCTGCCGGATTGACAATCTGAACCGCCCAAAGATGGGCCGGAATTGGCGCTGGATTAGGGGGAGCCGGTGGCGGCGGCGGAACGCTGGGCGGCAAAACCATATGCGTATCGAGACCTATTCCCCGGATGGGAGGGTATTTGGCAATTCGGGCGGGAGCCATTGTCTCACTCCTTGCGCAGGTTCAATTTTAAGTCACGCTCAATTTCCAGCAGATCAAAGCGTTGAAGTGTTGAGGGCATCGTGGTGCGGCCGGTCCATACTAATGTCAGCAGACGCCTGTCGGTATCGATGTGCACAAGGTAAAGTTGGCCGTCAAGATCCACGGGATGCCGTTGCAATCCAGGAACTGAAAACAGAGGAGTCTCGCCAGGAAGATTAACCTCAAGAGTCGGATACTGAGGATCCATACCTTTTAAGATTATCGTCTCCCGTCCTTTGAAAAAAGGCTGCCACAAGCCTAAGGAGGCACAGTGGCCAGCTTGGGGGTGTATCAGCTTAGGAACGCTTTCCTTGGCGCAGGTGAAGATGTTGCCCCGGGAATAGTCGCCGGGAATATAACCGCATTCCACTTCTTGAATGGGCCCCGGATTTTTGAGGGTTGCCGGCGGGAGCCCCATCATGGCGCATCGTGGAAAGGCGGCAGGCTCCAGATAGTCAAAACCGATGGGCAACGGTTGCTTGACCCAGTTGAGAGGATTTCCTACAATTATCGTTTCCGGAGCAAGCCGGTCTTCGGGTCGCTCAAGATTGGGAAGTTCGCGTCCCTCCACAAGGTCTCTGCGATCCTCCAGCACATATCCTTTGCCAAACCGATTGCGCGGGTACATCAAGGGAGATCCTGAACTGAAAATCTCCTCCGCGGCCGGTCGAATCCGCCGCAAATCATCCCCCGGTACCGCATGATAAAGCTGCTCCAAAAATTCCGTTTCACATAAAAGATCGCGGCCGCCATACGCATTCTCGTAGCGCAGTGGCATACTCTCGAAAGGTTCGGGCAACGAAAATCTCAACTCACCTTTTAGATATTCACAAAACCGTGACCCCAAGACATCGGCCTGCTGAATGGATCGGCCGTTTAATTCCACGGCAACCCGCATCTGTCTTGTGGGAGCGTCAGCCCGCGCACTTCCGCGGATCACGAGGTCTGTGCCGGTTTTGTAGCCCACCACCTCTGGCATATCTTTGAAGGAAGCGAAAGCATTAGCTCCAACAGATTGGTAAGGAATGAAATCCAGCACTAGAGGCGGCTGTTCATCGGTCGGCTGCGGTATTTGGCGATGCTCAAAAATGTACGTCCGTTTGAATACTATCGCCAGTTCTTCTTGTCCTGAGCCCATGACGATGGTGGCACGCAAACAAGAGGGAGGCGGGGTTTGGAGACGAGAGGAGGCTTCGGGGGGAGGAAGTTGGTCAAAGGCGGTAGGCTGAGGTATGGGCAACTCATTATCAGGCATGGGTATCCTCATCCATGTTAACGCTCCTGACTACCTGGTCTCCAGGCCACTTTAGCTCCGCGGTTCGTTTTTCTTCCGGCCTCATGAGGTAACGGAAAAGAGACCTGTAAGTAGCAATTAAAATCTTCTCAGGCGGCAATACAACGAGTGTGGAAAGCGTCGCGGTAAAATATCCAGCGTGATCCCCAACATTGGATACAACTGTTGGCCCCTCAAGGTCGGGAACCGGAAAGGCGACATCGCCATCTTCTGAAAGTCCTGATAGATGCAGCATTTTGCCAAGGTCTTCAGGTTGAGCGATTAGCTCGGGAACCGCCAGGTTGAACATGGATTGCATCATCTCCAACGGAAATTTTTCGGAGGTGGTGTTCAAGCTTTTCTTGCTTTGCAGCATACCGACAGGTTTGTACCAGCAAGCCGGGCGCGGCATATCCCGCCAATGGACAATCAAGCTATCGGGATCTTCAAGGTTTGGCAGTAGCGTGCCCTCTACTTGTTGCTTTTCGCAAAGAAACCCACGCCCCTCTGGGTTGATTGGGTGAAAGACCTCGGCTCCCGCCATAATTGCCGAGCCACCGAACGCCCGATCATTGGTCAGAGGCATAGTCACGAATGGTTCCGGATCTGTCGGCGATAGGCCCCCTTCACGCGCATGCCAAAAGCGATCCCCAAATACGGCAAGTTGATGGTGAATTCGCCCGCACCGGGCTGATACGTCTAGCGTCCGGATCGATTTCTTGCCGGGCGCTACGGCGTCGCCAAAAATGAGTATATCGATGTCATTCTTCCGGAAATCCACCTCAGGGGCAAACGAAACTCCTCTAAACTCATATGGCTTGTCGAAAACCGGCCATGCTTCATCCTCGGTGACCGGAACAATGATATTGTCCCGAAGTCGATACGTCACTTTACAAACAACGATTCCGATGATTTCGGATTGACCTGTGGAGCCGCTAAGGAACTTGGCGGGATATGGTGTATGATTCAAAAAATTCATTGCCGTTCCCCGTCATCGCTCAAACCGACACATGGTATCTGCTTGATGATTTCATGGGTCATCCAGATGGCATGTTCAACCAGTTTCTGACCGTGCTGATCGAAATCAACCTGCTCCGTCGTTGTGCTGGGATCCTGAGAAGGGCCGCTTTGAGGCAGCAATGGGGGTACCACAGTCTGGGAGTCTAAACTATCTCTCGCCTTCACGGCCTCGCATACCTTATGGTTGTAAAACCGTCTCTTGATATCTTCAGCCACGGTCTTCTCGTGAACGGACCAAAATTCTTCATCAGGGGTTTGTCCCGATAAAGCCAATTCAAGATAAATTTCCCGGGTACGGCTGAGCAGTTCGTCAAGAGCAAACATTGCCGCCGTATCCCTTCCAGCCTCCAGAATCATAGCTGTTTCCTTATCAGCAATTCATCCGAATCCGCTCCCCATCCAGGGTAACGTCGTCATTGGCTTTGATGTCCACGTTACCCAAATCAGCAGTGATTTCCTGGGCACGCGCCGCGCTGCGCAGGTCACCCTCCGCCTGAATTTCTAAATCTCCGCTGCTTCTATGGGCAAGTTTTTCACGCCCGTTGATAGCAATTGATTTGGCATCGATAGAAAGATTCCCGCCGGCATGAATCTCGAGATCTCCCTGGGTTCCCAGCACCAGTTCCTTGTTGGCCTTCACCGAAACAAATTCTCCTTGAATCGCAAGCTTCCCAGTCAAAGACAAGGTGCATTCGGGCGCTTCCATTCGGATTAAAGGGCCGTCGGCCGTAACTTGAATCGTGAGCGTCACTCTTCCCTGGGGATTAAGGATTCTAATTTCGCTTTCAACGGCTCCTGTTGAAACCGTGAGCTGCTGGTTTGCAATCAGTTGCAAAGTTTGCGTCCGGGGTGTTTTTTTGGGTAACACCCGGTCGAACCGCACTGCACCTTTCATATTCTACCCCTCGAAGCCTTGGAGACTAACGATATTGAAAAACGCCAAGTGATATTTCACTTACGGGTCATCCTGTAAATAGCTATGCATTATGCTTGATCATCGCTGCTTTGATGTCGACAAGCGCGCCGGTTTTCAATTTGATTCCTCCCGGCCCGATCTCGATCGCCGAGCCCCCGGCGGTCAGCTTGATTGATCCGCCCGCGGTGACACTGATTGTAGCGCCGGAAATGACTTTCGTACTTCCACTACTTTCCATCTTAATACTCGAGGCGGTTGTTTTTAGCGCGGCACCGACATTCACGCTCCGACTGGCACCTACACTCAATAAATCCGAAGCACTGACCTTAACAGAGCGCGTAGCGCCAATGGTTTGGGTTTGGCTGCCGCCTACGGCAAGTTTCTGTTTTGCTCCCACACTTATATCTTGATTTACTCCGACCGTGAGGGTCTGGTTACTGCCAATTTCCTCAGTTTGGTTCCCACCAACCTTGATAGTCTGGTTACTACCAATGGTCTCGGTATCATCAACACCGACATTTGTCGTCCGATTGTTTCCAATGGTATAGCTTTCATCATTTTCCACGGTGGTATCCATATTATGTTGTCCGTGGATAATGATCCCTTCGGTTCCCTTGGTATCATTTAAGGTGAATTCATTGTAACCACCGCCTCCCGGTGTACTGTTGGACTTCATCCCGCTAACCACTTTCTGGCCGGGAAGCCCAAAGGGGGGCATCAACTCAGCATTGTAAACACGGCCGGTGATGAGGGGCCGGTCAGGGTCGCCCTCCATAAAACTGACAATCACCTCTTCGTCGATACGGGGAATATCAATCCCACCAAAGCCTTTTCCAGCATGAACCTGAGAGACCCTAATCCAGCAGGAGCTATTCTCATCATATCCACCTTCCCGGTCCCAGTGAAACTGAACCTTCACCCGGCCGTGGGGGTCGGTATAAATCTCTTCGCCCGATGGACCGGTAACCACGGCGGTTTGTGTGCCTTGGATCACCGGCTTGGGCGTGGTGCGGGTTGGGCGGAATTGGACGGAGCTGGGGATTGCCGTGAACGAACAGTCGCAAATTGCGTCCTGTCCGCCGGACGTTTCATAATCTTCCGCTGACCCCCGATAATCGGCGGACAAGATCAGGTATTCCCGATTCTGATCCCTTCGGGTGTGCTTTGCCAACTCAAACAAATACCCCGGACATATGCCTCGGGAATCGGATTGGCCGCTGCAGATTTCATGGGACCGCGCCAATTCCTCCATGCGCACCTTGGCATATTTATCACCGTCGGATTTTTCAGGATATTCACCGGGAAAATCATATCTCTCAAGATCAGCCCAGTCGTGGGTCTTTTTGTCCTCTTCGGTACTCATCAAGGAGGTACTGGGTTTCTCGAAATTATAGTCCGTATGGGCGAACTTCCCTGGCTGCACAATCTTCTCAACTGTCCATTCACGGATTCGCTCCTGCTGGGCCGAGCTTTGGGTATCTGGGGTAAACTCGATCTCGTTGTAATCCCCGTAAGGATCATGTTTACTCCGGGAATCACACAGCACAATGGTACACTTGTCTTGTTCATGAAAGAAGTAATAGTAGATGCCTTCCTGCTCCATGAGACGACTGACAAAATTGAAATCGGTTTCCCGGTACTGCACGCAGTAGGTCCAAGTTCGATATCCACCGGAGAGGCGGTCTTCGATATCACTGAACCCAAGATCGCTGAATATCTGCTTGATAATGTCCGGAACGGTTTTTTCCTGGAAAATGCGGCAGTCAGAGGTGCGGGTCAGAAACCAAAGCCAGGGAACCATGGTGGCCCGGTATTGGGCGAACTGGGTACTGGTGGAAACCCCTTGCACAAAACGGTTGATAAAGCCGTTCCAATATCGCTTGCCTCCTTGGGGTAGCTCCATGCTGATGGTCACATTCTTCCCGATAATATCGTCAAAGTTGATCTCGTAATTTTCGCTCAGCAGATCGAGCTCAAACTCAAACAATCGGCTGACCTCTTCATGAACAGAAAAACTGCGCAGCAGTAGTTCATCTTCACCCAGAGGTGTTGCCATGGCGATATGCCGGGTTGCCTGTGTTGGATTTGGCATGATAGAATTCTCTTGGCACAGGTTATGCCATTTGATAGTGTTTGGGCTTACAGGTAGCGCGTGGAACTACAGAAGTAACTTTCGAAAATGCGGGGCTCGAGATAGGAGCCCCGCTGACCTTTAATCTAAAAGGTTCCCTACTTTTCTCCTTCTTCGATCTTCCATTCGTACTCCACATTTCCCTTCTTCTTGCCCTTGCTGTCGTTTTCAGTGTAGGTTACTTTTATCTCCTCAAAATTGATACCAAAATCTTCCATGGGCACATCTTCAGATTGTCCACTGCCGCTGACATTATAGCTTGTTACCAGTGCGTTTTTCAGTTCATAGCGATAGTAGGTCACTCGTCCGGCATCGGTGTAGGAGGCCGTCAGTTCAATTTCCACCTTTGGAAATACCTTTCCTTTGCATACGGCCTCGGCAATTTTAGGACTCGCTTTATCCAGTTCTTTTGAGCACGCGAGGTCTTCTAAAACCACATCCCCCCGACGTCGCGACTGCCCGGTAGCACCGCCCCCAGGCTTATGCATCGCCTGGCCAAAAGAAGCAAGATCACTCCAACCCTTGTGGTCTTTGTCATTTGCCTCTCCTTCAACGCCGTCAAATTTGATGAAAGCCGACATTTGTACCTCCTTCGTTGGGTGTGATTGGGTAGCGTCTCGGAAAATATCCGGGAAGCTCGGTTAACGTTAATGTGCAAAATGCTGGGCACTCAAAACGCAACAAGAATTTTAAGCTAGTTTTAGGTTTCAGATGGACTCCTCGTCTAGCGCTTGAGGATACAGATACGCCAAAGGCTTATGCACTCAAGTCGGTGATCTTCAGGTGAATGAATAGGCGAAGCTTGCATCTTTCACTCCCACGTGAATCTTGGTTAAATCTTTTCCTTCCATCATCCGCGAGAGGATTTCACTGCTGATTTCAGGCAACAAGGTGTGGGACAAGATGGCGTCCACCATCCGGGCGCCGCTCTCGACCTCGGTGCACCGGCTGTTGACCAAGTCGACGACTTCGTCGTCATAGGTAAAGGGAATATTGTGGTTTTCCTGGATGCGCTTTTCAATCCGCCCCAATTGCAGGCGGACGATCATGCCGATCACGTCATCGCCCAGGGGGAAAAAGGGAACCACCACCAACCGGCCAAGAAACGCAGCAGGAAAAGCCTTCCGCAATGGTTCGCGCAAGGCCTTGCCGATACCTTCAGGGTTGGGCATCAGTTCCGGGTCCTTGCACATATTTATAATCAGGTCGGAGCCCACATTGCTGGTGAGCAGAATGATCGTATTTTTGAAGTCGATCATCCGGCCCTCACCGTCCTCCATTCGCCCTTTGTCGAAGACTTGAAAAAAGATTTCGTGCACGTCCTTGTGGGCCTTTTCCACCTCATCCAGCAGGACGATACTATAGGGCCGCCTGCGCACCGCTTCGGTAAGCACACCGCCTTCGCCATAACCCACATAGCCTGGAGGCGCCCCCTTAAGGGTCGAGACCGTATGGGCCTCCTGAAATTCACTCATGTTGATGGTGATGACGTTCTGTTCCCCGCCGTAGAGGGCTTCCGCCAATGCCAGTGCCGATTCAGTTTTGCCCACGCCGCTGGGGCCCACCAGCAGAAAGACGCCGATGGGTCGACCTGGATTTTCCAACCTCGCCCGCGAGGTGCGCATGCGCATGGCAATGGCCTCAAGGGCGTGGCGCTGTCCGATGACCCGCGCTTCGAGGGTATCGGCAAGACTCATAATCGCCTCAATCTCGTTTTTGACCATGCGGCCCACGGGGATACCGGTCCAGTCGGCGACCACGGAGGCGACGGCCTGGGCGTCCACACTGGGCAGGATCAGCGGAGACTCGCCCTGGATCTCAGCGAGATTGGCCATGAGTTCCTTCAACTCCGTTACCATGGCCTCCCGTTCTGCTTTGGAGAGGCCGCTTGGACTTTTTTCATTCACTTCGGTATTTTTGACTTCCGGTTCAGCTTCAGCCAGCTTTTCTTCGGGTTCCTTTTCAGCTAACTGGTCATCGATGGGTTTGCCGGTCTCGGCGCGGAGCTTTCCTCGCAGGTCAAGAATCCTATCCACCAGATCCTTTTCCTCCTGCCATTCGGCTTCCAACCCCTCCAGTTCCGCCACCTCATGGGAGAGCTGGTTTTCAATCTCACTGCGCCGCTCCTGACGTACCAGACCCACGACTTCCTCTCTGGTCAGAATTTCATTTTCCGTTTCCAGGGCGGAGATGCGCCGGCGGCACGCCTCCACCGCGGCCGGCGTGGCGTGCAAGCTCACCGCCACCCGAGCACAGGCGGTGTCCAGCAGGCTGACCGATTTATCCGGCAACTGACGGGCCGGAATATAACGATGGGAGAGCTGAACCGAGGCCACCAGGGCCTCATCCAGAATTTGCACCCGATGATGCTTTTCACTGACACCGGCCAGTCCGCGCATCATGACGATCGCCTTTTTTTCAGAGGGCTCATCTATTTTCACCACCTGAAACCGCCGGGTAAGGGCGGCGTCTTTCTCAAAGAACTTTTTGTACTCGGCCCAGGTTGTGGCGGCGATGGTCCGCAGGGTGCCCCGTGCTAGAGCGGGTTTGAGCAAATTGGCGGCATCCCCGGAACCGGCCGCGCCGCCGGCCCCAATCAAAGTGTGGGCTTCATCAATAAACAGAATGATGGGCTTGGGAGAGGCCTGGACTTCTTCGATCACTTGGCGCAGCCGGTTCTCGAACTCCCCCTTCATACTTGCGCCGGCCTGGAGCAGCCCCAGGTCGAGGGTGCGTACACTGACATCCCGCAGCGGTGGCGGAATATCTCCGGAGACGATACGCTGGGCAAATCCCTCCACCACCGCGGTTTTCCCTACACCGGCCTCACCGGTAAGAATGGGGTTGTTTTGGCGGCGACGCATGAGGATATCGATAATCTGTCGAATCTCATCATCCCGCCCCAGGATTGGGTCGAGTTTGCCAGAGCGCGCGGTTTCCGTAAGATCCACGGAGAACTGGGCCAGGGCTTCCTGTTTACCCATGACCGCCGGTGCCACCGCGCCACTGGCTTCCCCCGGGGCAACCCCTCCGCCCACCCGGGTTCCGTCCTGGGCCGCCAACGACTCTTCGGGTGAACCCCCTACAATGGAGGCAAAATTATCGGAAAGGTCTTCGGCTTTGATTTTTCTGAATTCAGCGGAAATGTTGGGCAAGGCGGCCTTAAGGCCCGATGCCTTTAGCAACGCAATGGCGATATGCCCGCAGCGAATCTGGGACTGGCCAAAAAGCAGCGAGCTGTAAACCCAGGCCCGTTCAACGGCCTCCTCCAGGTGGGGTGAAAAGTCTGAAATGGAGGTCGCCCCCCGGGGCAGGCTGTCCAGTGAGGATGTCATGTCAGAAGCCAGCCGCGAGGCGTTGAGATCGTAATGTTTGACAATGTGGTGCAGGTCCGAATCCTGAAGCTGTAGAACCATGTGCAGCCAATGGACCAATTCCACATACGGGTTGCCCCGCATCTTACAAAATACGGTGGCACTTTCCACCGATTTGTAAGCCAAACTGTTTAGCTTGCCAAACAATGCCGTGCGGCTAATGTCCGCCATAATTTCACCCCTTCATGATTCGTTTCGTTCAGGAGGCTGGATAATTCAATGCGCTAACCCCTTGCGGCTATTTCATTTCTAAATGGTGTTTAGGCAGCATCTGCCTCTAAAACTAAATCCCTGGCGTCCTCTTCAAACGGTCGGCTTTTCAGCCAAGCGGTCCAGCCCAAACGTCCGGATTGACCGAGACGCACCGGGGGCACCTCCTCGGCCTTGAGGATCAATTGCAGCTCCCAACCCAGTTGATCTCCCACATAATTTCGCACCCAAGCCTTAAGCCCCGCAAAACTTTTTCCCCCTGGCAACATGCGCTCGTAATCGGTCAGCCCCATGGGGCCCATCAGAATCTTGAACTTTTGCTGACAGTCCCATACGCGCGAGCCGACAACGGCGTTTTGTCCGATGGTGGCCGTATCCTCCGACCGGCCCAATCGACATCGGTACATGTCCGGAAACACAATCCATTGGCCGACAAACTCTTGAATCGAGGTCTGGATGCCGAAATAATTTTCTAAAATTGCCCGCAGCCCCTCGGCGTGACGCGTCTGGCTGGCCAGGTGGCCGGAAAAATGGAGCTTTGCCAAGTCGGGGACTTCATCCCGATTATGAAAGGATTCCCCGCCAATTCCAATCAGGCTTCCAATGTAGATGGAAAAGCGATCCTCCTGGGGTCGGTCATGGCTGATGGTTTGGCGGTTGCAGGCCCAGGCCCGGTAGAACAGGCTGATCATGCGGTGATTGAAAATATCCAGAAAACGGGCCAGTGTCGCGTCATCGTGGTTGAGTTCGCGATCATGGACATAGTCGGTAATGTGCAAGGGCATGGGGCCTTGGGGCCCCAACAGGCCTATAAAGTTTACCATCAGGCGCGCTTTGGCACTCTTTTTTTGGCCTACAAAGCGCTGCAAGGTCGCGGGCGCAAAACCTAGAAAAGGTTCCTGGCAGAATTGAATGGGATCATCCGCCGACCGGGTAGCATACCCCAAGCGAGGCATACCGCGATACCCGCACTCCACCCTGCGGGCGACTTGAAAAAAACTGAGCCCAGCGGGGTTCTCAAGGAACCTTAAGTCTACAAAGTGTGCCTGATTCCCAGATTTGCCGGCCATCGCATGATCTCGTCACGTTCCGGAGATTTTATGACTGTTTCGGTAAAGGAATTGATGGAAACATATTTTGAGAAAAACACGCTCATCACCGCCCCCAGGAGAAACACCCCGGTGCCTTCAAAAGCGGTTTCGTCAAATTCCAGGGCAATCTCAAGACCCCGCGCAAAGGCGACCCGCCCCTGGTCACTGATCCGGCGGGTGACGGGCCGACTCTTTACAGAGAGCACTCCTTCAATCTGTTTTCGGGCCTGAAGATCACGGGTATCGCAATAGAGTCGGAACAAATCTCGAATGGCAGCCGATCCTTTTCCATTGGGGCTATCCACCAGGGAGAGGTAATTGAGGCAAAGATGGTTGACGACCCGCCAACTGATTTCGCCTTCGGCATGGGAGGGATGGGGTGCCGTGGGACCCGATATGCAGCGCACGGAATCCACAGGAGCGCTGATGTCTAAATTGAAATCTGTTTTATCCCGGCCGATACCCATTTGGATGGGCAAATCACGGTTGGTGCAGAGGGTCTCCACGGCCAGTTGGCGCAAATCGGAGCGATAGGGAGCGGCGGCGGCATCGACAAGGGACAAAAAAACTTCACTGCCGCCGTAACTGGAACGGCGGCCATGCTGTTTCTCTCTGCTGGACATCATCCGCGGCATTCGGTTTACCGTGAAATAGGCACCACCGCCATTTTTTGTGTCAAAATCAGTCGCGGAATAAAACGGAGCAAAAGTCTGCTTTTCGTCGGCCCGAACGCCGTAACCGGTCACCCCGAGGACCTGATAGACCTCGTAATCCATGGGTCGCGTCCGGTTGGCCACCACATGGAATTCGGCGTATTTGTCGGACAAGTGAATACGATCCGACCGTTTGGGAAACAGATTGATCACCGGGGCGCAGTACAGCAAGAAATTTTCAGTATCAACCTGACCCTCGAGTGCCAAATCTTCCTGGTCAAGCAAAATTACCAGATCGAGACGGTTCCCGTCACAGCGTTGGATAGCCTCACGCAACCCGGATATTTTGAAAAAAAGGAACCTTTGGGGAAATGCGAAGTATTCATGAAGCAATCGATACCCGATAAAGGTGCGGGCGCCCACCGGCAGGAGCGCTTCCCGGTCAATCAATCCCACTGCTTCAATCTGCCCGGGGTGCAACACCTTCTGCCAGGTTAAAGGGTTTTCCGGGGGTTGAACCAGAACATTGCTTCCATGGGCAAAAATCTGTTCATAAATCTGCATGGGAAGATCTTCCGCGCCCCGGATATAGAAGGTCAACTCATCCAGATCCAAACTTGAAAAAGCCACTTCAGCAGGCGTTTCCAGGCGGATTCGGATCGCCGCCTTGGCCGTGGCCGCTGAAGCCGGCGGATACAGGCGGCTTAGATCTCTTGCGAAATAATCTGCTTGGGCAATTTGAATGGGCCACATCATCACCGAATGCCCTGGGCGATACTCACAGGCGGTGGGCTCATCCTTACCGACCACCGAGCGCAGAACCGTACCGCGCTCGATTTTAAATCCATTTACTAAGCTGCCGTGGGCCATATCCGGAACGAACTGTACCACGGCCATGGAAGGTGTGGGCGACAGGTAATTGGGATAGACCGTTTCCAGAATCGATTGGGTAAACTGGGGAAATTCGGCGTCCAACTTTAACTGCACCCGGGCCGCAAGAAAGGCGAAACCTTCCAAAAGGCGCTCCACGTAGGGGTCAGCGCAAGCAAATTCGTCCAAGGAGAGCCGGCTGGCGATTTTGGGAAACTCCCGGGCAAAATCTCCTGCCGTGCCCCTCAGGTGCTGTAGTTCCTGATTGTAATACCTCAACAGCCGCCTATCCACTGGCACCCCGATTCAGGTCACACTGGCCGGTTTCAAGATCGATCTCGGTTTTGATATAAAGTGATTCGGGGATGGGTTGTGTCCAAAGATCCCCTCGAATTTCGAAGCGAATGGAACGATTGCTCATCTCCTCCGGATCCACCGCCATGATAATGGAGATGGAGTTAGGAATAATCCTTGGCTCGAAACGCTGGATGGCCTCCGTTAATTGATAGCGCATATCGTCAACACTAAGGCTGGAAGCCGATAAACCCGTTAAATTCTGAACGCCGAAGTTCAATACCGAAGAGGGCACCTGCTCAAACTCTTCCAAACCGTCATCTTCCCGGTGGGCGTAAGTATTGAGCAGCCAAGCCAAATCGCGAAGAACGGCCTGGCGGTATTGACGCATGCTCATGACCCGTTGGCCGCGGCTCTCCTGTTTTTTGTTGGGCTCATGGTCGGTGAGTCTGTCCAATAAGCAGGGCTGAAGTTTTTCCGCGGGAGTCAGTTCAGCCATTCTAAGGCGCCTCGCCCAGTGGAGTGACTGAATTGCCGAGGGTCAGTTCCCGAACTTCCAGTAACGGAAATTCGCCTTGATCCGTGGCCAGTAAACGCTGGCCCCTACCGGTAAAGAAGTCGTAACCAATATCCCGCCAATCCGTTTTGCGGCACATTCGAATGGCGCTATCTTCTTGTTCCGAACCCGGATATCTGCTGGGAATCAGCCCCACGGCTTCGCCTTGGTTGGTCCAGGTAAAGTTGGCCGGCATCCAGACCACATCCCGAAGGTCGACAGGTTTATTGATTCTAATTTTGAGAATCCGCTCGAAGGGGATCCAGTAGTACTTGCCATTGACAATGGCTTCCAGAGTGGGGCCTAGCCTTGGGTCTGCATCAGCTATCCAGGTAAAATTCTCTCCGTCGATTTGCCCCGAAATGGCGGGTGCCGCCTCGAAGGCACGGTCCCGCAGATCTGCCGCCGCCTTGACATTACCACCGGCCAATAGAGGCGGTATCTGAGTGAGCCATACCATCCAGGCCAAAGGTTCGCCAAAAATCAGCGGTGTCCGTTGCCCCTGAAATACATCAGACCTTACAGCTTCGCAGTTCAATGCGGACCGATAGATCTGGGCCATCAACATGGCGTCCGAATCCATATCGGCGGCCACATTGAGCTGGGTCATCGCCCGCTCCCATTGGCCGAGCACACTGAGCAGCTGAAAAAGAAATATCCGCAGATCTACATTTGACGGATTGTCCCGGACTTCCTCCGTGAGGGTTGCCAAAGCCTGGTCAAGGTCGCCGGTCTGAAGGTATTCATTTGCACGCATGCGCCCCCGCTTATGATGTGGGTGAAAGAAAAATGGACGGGATTACGCACCCCCCTTAGCCGATGGCAGTTTGGATACCAGACGCAAGGATACGGTCAAGCCTTCGAGTTGATAATGGGGTCGCAAGAAAAACTTGGCGCTGTAATAGCCGGGATTGCCTTCGATATCCTCCACCACCACTTCCGCTGCGGATAAGGGATAGCGGGCTTTAACGCTTTCAGATGCGGTGGGGTCTGTGGTCACATATTTGGTGATCCAATTATTCAGCCAAGATTCGACATCAACCCGTTCCTGAAAAGAACCTATCTTGTCCCGTACAATACATTTCAGGTAGTGGGCAAAACGGCAGGTGGCAAAAAGATAGGGCAGCCTTGCGCCTAGATTGGCATTTGCGGTGGCATCGGGATCATCGAACTCGGCCGGGTTGTGCAGGGATTGCGCGCCCACGAACACCGCATAGTCGGTATTTTTCCAGTGAGACAGGGGCATCAATCCATTTTTAGCCAGTTCCGCCTCTCGGCGGTCGGTAATGGCGATTTCCGTGGGGCACTTCATGTCCACACCGCCATCGTCCGTGGGGAAGGTGTGACAGGGCAGGCCTTCCACCATACCGCCGCTTTCCGCGCCCCGAATCCGGGAACACCAGCCATACAGTTTAAACGCCCGGTTGATATTAACCCCCATGGCATAGGCGGAATTGGACCAGCAGTATCTAGAGTGATCGGCACCCTCGGTATCCTCTTCAAAATCGAATTCTTCCACCGGTTCGGTTTTCGCGCCATAGGGAATGCGAGACAAAAACCTGGGCATGGTCAGTCCGATGTACCGGGAGTCTTCCGAATCCCGGAGAGAACGCCAGGGCGCATATTCCGCCGTTTGCATGATCTTGGTCAAATCCCGGGGATTGCCGAGTTCCTGCCAGGTGTCCATGTTCATGAGTCCCGGTGCGGAGGCGGAGATGAACGGCGCATGAGCCGCCGCGGCGATTTCAGCCATGCCTTTAAGTATTTCGACATTTTGGGGAGTATGGTCGAAATAGTAGTCTCCGACCAGACACCCGTACGGTTCACCCCCTGGTGTGCCGTATTCATCTTCGTACATCTTTTTAAACAGCGGGCTCTGGTCCCAGGCAGTCCCTTTGTACTTTTTAAGCGTTTTGCCAAGCTCCTTCTTGGTCAGGTTCATGACCCGGATCTTCAGGGTTTCATCCGTCTCGGTGTTATTGACCAGATGGGATAACCCCCGCCAGGTGCCCTCCAATTGCTGAAAATCATTATGATGCATGATCAAGTTGATCTGCTCGCTGAGTTTTTTATCGATTTCGGCAATTATGGACTCAATGGTAATGACCGCATCGTCGGAAATCAGCGCCGTCTGTTCCAATGCCTCCGCCGCCAAAGTCTTCACGGCATTTTGCACCGCCTCGCGGGCCCGGTCGGTTTTGGGTTTAAACTCTTTTTGAAGCAGCCCCTCGAATTCACTCGTCTCCATGGTTTGGGCTTCGGCCGCTTGCGTCGATGCGTCTTTGTTTAGATCAGCCATGATTAACCCTCCCCTTCTGTCTTTTCCGAACCATCATCCGGTTTGGGTGTCGAAGACAACGCCTGCATGAGGGCCGGA
The DNA here is from genome assembly GCA_963713755.1 of uncultured delta proteobacterium. GTDB lineage: Bacteria > Desulfobacterota > Desulfobacteria > Desulfobacterales > CAVQMW01 > CAVQMW01. The sequence continues at coordinate 912,849 of CAVQMW010000003.1, forward strand.
TCGCTCAACAGTTTGGCCACAAGCTCTTCGGCGCCGCCTTTTCCATCCATATAGGTTACCAAATTGGCCAGTTGGGTTCGGGCGGTGAGGAGTTTGTTCAAGGCATCGACCTTTCGCGCCACGGCAGCCGGCGAAAAGTCATCCAAACTTTCAAAGGTTAAGTCGACGCTGAGGTTACCCTCACCCGTCAAGGTGTTGGGCACTTGAAATGCCACCCGCGGCTTGGCTGATTTCATGCGTTCATCAAAATTGTCCACATCGATTTCCATGAATTTTCGCTCTGCTACGGCGGGCAGCCCTTCCTCAGGTTTCCCGGACAAATCGGCCATCACCCCCATGACAAAGGGGAGGTTGATGGTCTGTTCCGCACCGTAGGTTTCCAGGTCATACTCAATTTGCACCCGGGGCGCTCGGTTCCTAGCGATGAATTTCTGACTGCTTGCTTTTCGCTTGGCCATGACAACTCCTCCCTTCTGAGTTAACCCAAGAATTCGAAACTATAGTTTATAGGGCAGAATAACCCGCACACAGGTTACGTTATTGAGCAGTGGATCACTCTTCGGCTGCATCCTCTTCGCCGCTCACTATTCGCACCTGGGACATGGCGTCGGGAGAAATATCCCGAATAATGTCAACAAAGCTTTTTCCCACCAGGCGTTTCGCCCGTTTAATGAGAAGGGGCACCGGGCTGGAAGGTTCATGCTGTTCATAATAACTTACGATCATCGCCAGGGCCTTCTGCACATCCTCTTTGGATGCAATCTGACCGGACAATCCCTGGTAGGAACCCGGATTATTTGAGGTTTGCAAGGCTTCTTCCCCCTGCTCGGCCGCTATAGAATCAGACTTATTTCTTTCGAAATAATTTCCCACCTTGGTTTGGATTTGCTTGACCAGCGATACATCCGGGCCATACCCCCTGCGTTCCATGTATTGCCCGGTTTTAACCTGCATCTGTTTCAAGACCTGCTCAATTCTGCTGAAACTCGGTGTAGCTGTCGCGCCAACCCGTTCCATGAGCAGCTTATCCAAGGCATCGATGTGGTCGATGCAGTCGCTTAATGTTTGATCCGTAGCTTGCAAGCTTTCAATGTCCGCCTGCTCAAATGCAGCATCAATGATTTGCATTGAAAGCACATTGTTCGATTCAGGGTCAGATGTCGAAATTTCACCGGAAGCCATGAGATATTGGCGCAGGCTCGGGTGGGGCAGGCGCGCATCTTCCGGTGCGCATAGGGGGGTTTCCATGAGTTGCGGAATAAACTTCAGGGGGTCCTGGTCACTCATCACAGTGGGGGGGGGAGAAAGTGCGCTGATGATATTGATCCGCTCTGTTGGATCGTTGTCATCATCAGGGTCCAGCTGTGGAAACAAATTTTGCCAATAACGTTCAACCGTGCTCCGCAACAACTCCAGGCTACTGCGAAAACCGGAAAATCCCTCTAAGCGCAGCGCCGAGGCAGCCAGATAGAGTATCAGTCTTAAATCCCGGCTGCGCCCAAGCAACTCGAGACTCAATGTGAAAACCTGTTTCCAATCAGGTTCTTGACCCTCTTGGATATGCTCCCCGACCTGAGTTTCCGCCGTCCCTTCGGCGAGTCGTTCTAGTTCCAGAAAACCTGCATCATAGGAAATATCTTCTCCACATGGAGAGTCGGATGAGATCTCGGCAAGGAGGATTTCAACATCAAATACCGCCACAAGGCACCTCTATGTCAGTCGTATGTTGTGCATAGTTCCAAGCAGTACTTCGATTTCTTCGGCCAGGAACGGTTTGTCAAAGGGCGCGGGGCTGTCGGGCAAAACTGGGTGTGTTCGTTATCGCAAGCTTGTGTTAATCCGCCATGGAGAGGCCAACAATGCGATTGCACAGATCGGCCAAAAGCGCTGAAGGGCTATGTTTCAGGATTAATCGGCGCGCACATGAAGTAAAAACCATCACCCCACTCCGCCTGATAATCTCTTGATCCGAGAGGGTCATCCCGCTTCGGCTCACCGCATAGTCGCTCTTTCTATTTTATATCATTCAACTTTCATGCTGTAAACATTGTTGTTTATCGGCGGGTGGCGAAACGGCTTTTTAAGGCCCAAGGGCCTCTTTTCAATGGTTGCTAGTCTTTGTGTCTCAAGCGGTGCATGAAATTGGAAAACTTACCTGATTTATCTTCCTGGGCTTTGGGATGTTTCGGCTGAGGGGAACCTTCTGCTTGCCCAGGCGGAGTTACGGGAGCGGTGGTCTCGGCTAGGCGGCCATCTCCCAAAAAGTCGAAGTGGGGCCCCATGGGGCTCAGTGATAATTTGCAGTGGGCAATCAATGGCGCCTGAAGCTGAATGATGTTGCCGTCTATGGATATTAGATTACGGCCACTTAGATCTTTGATCCAGTATTGATCTTGGTGGAAAAAAATCTGGGCGTGGTGCTCAACCAGTTCATCGTGGTCGAATGTAAAATCGCAATCCTGACTCCGCCCAAGGGTGATGGGCAGGGTTTTGTATGTCTCCAGCCGCGGACCGTACTGGATGACTAAGGGCTGTTGGGCGGAGATGACATGGATCTCCTGAGGGACCTCGGCCTTAGGGGCCGGTTTTTCTGTCCTTTGGGATGGAACAGGTTCCCAGTAAGAGACAGATGGGGCCGGCGTCCGATGATCACTTCGCGGTCTTTTATCCCCGCGCCCCGGACTGTCGCCGGGAATAAGATCAGCCGCGGCTTTGAGTTGCAGGTCAGGTTCAGATACTGAAACTTCCGGAGCTTTAACCCGCTCAGGAGCTGCCGATGTCGTGCCCACTTGGGCCAGGAAGCTGACCTTGGGCCCTCCCTCGCCAATGGTGATCACATCGCCGGATTTGAGTTGAACTTTACTGATCGGTTTTCCGTTTACAAAGGTACCATTGGCGCTCTGGTCCACAAGATTAAACACGTTGCCCACCCGCTGAATCTTAGCATGTCGACGGGAAATAAGGGTCTGGTCCTTAGGAAAGACCACCTCACAGCTCGGGTGGCGGCCAATGGCCACCTGATCCCCGGTAAACTCCTGGATTTCCCCCTTCAGGGGACCGTTGATATGCACAATTTGAACGGTAATCGACGGTTTCTGCTTCATGGAAGAAAAAGCCTCAAATTCCGGGAAAATTGTCTTTTCCGGAGGGTTAGCACTAATAATTTGGCTAAAGATATGGTATTATAGTTATATTGTCGGATTTTATGTCAAGGGATTTATAGGCTCGCCTCTGCTGCGGTGATGCCCATGTTTGGGCTTGCGAACTGAACGGTATCAGCGTGGCAGTGTTTGTGGGCACATACCAAAGATCAGACAGCCAACCCATGACCAACGCTCTCCGCATAACATCCTGGGGCCAATCAGATGTCGGTCTGAAGCGGCCAAACAATGAAGATTCCTTCCATATCAACGACCAGCACGGTTATTACGCGCTGGCGGACGGAATGGGCGGTGAAGCCGCCGGAGAGGTGGCCAGCGGTCTATTTGTAGCCGCTGCTGAAGAGCTAATCGACAAGAAGCCAGATCGCAATGACCAGGAAGCCATACAACTGATTGAAACTGTATTCACTGTTTCCAATGCACGCATACTGGACCACGTTCGGCACCATCCCCATTGCGAGGGCATGGGCTGCACCGCTGAATTGCTGATCATCCACAATAGCGGTTTCAGTCTCGGCCATGTGGGTGACAGTCGCACCTACCGTTTGCGAAACGGAACGCTACAGCAACTCACCAAAGATCACTCCTTGGTGCAGCAACAGCTCGATGAAGGGCTGATTTCCTTGGAAGAAAGCGAAGGACATCCCTTACAAAATGTTATAATACGCGCTGTTGGCATCGAGGCGGATATCGCCGTGGATATCGTACGCGGCAACCTTGCCCGGGGAGATTTGCTGCTGCTTTGTTCCGATGGCCTTTCGGACATGATCTATGATTCGGCAATTTTAGAAATTCTGCAAACCGAACTAAGCCCTCAACAAAAGGCAGACCGGCTTATTGAGAAGGCCAAGTCCTCGGGCGGCAACGACAATATCACCGTAGTAGTTATCGATACGGCATCATGAGAACCAAACCATTATGCGTCAAACTCTTGCGCATCAACCCCGAGAGAATCAAGTTGGGGATCGGTTCAATTCTCATCATCACACTTTTTTGGCCCCTTTCAATTCCAATTTCCGCGGCCCCAGATATTGACCATCGCTATGATGCCACGGTTTCGGAATTGGAAGATTTGATCGCCACTTGGCTGAAAAGAAGGGGATTTTCCCTGAAAAGCAAGGCACTTCCCATGGGTAGAGTCGAATTGGAGACTTCGAATCACCAATCCAAATGGACGATTTTGCTCGAACCCCATTCCGCGCTGACCACTAAAGTGCGCTTGAAATCGAACCCAGCCGCACCAGCCGCAATTGAAACAATAGATGCGCTTCAGGCCCATATCAGGTCCTATTTGGAGACTCCCGCGGCTAAGGAGAACTTAGTCCCGCCCTCAGTTCCCGAACCTGTTCTGGTCCATGGACAAGCCGTGGTGTGTATCCGTACGGACCGGATTGATAAGAATATACAGAGTTCTGGAATAGTGATCGAATCCCATGGCCTGATTTTAACCACGGCCCATGATTTAAGCCGTGGCGAGAATGTCATTTTAACCCCTCAGACCGGCCCCAGCCACTCGGGACGAGTCCTTGAAATCGATCACACTCTTGATCTGGCTTTAATTCACAGTGATTTTCAGTACGCACTGGTCATCTCCATTGCTGAGGGACGCAACCTTCTTGAATTGGGCGAACAGGTCTACTCTCTTGGGTGCCCTGACGCCCGAGGGGTAGAGGCTGGTTCCGGTGTAATCAATGGTCCGCCCCGCCGGGCCAATGGACAGCCCCTGTGGCAAGTTGCCATGACGATCGTACCCGGCAGCAGTGGACAGCCTGTTTTTGATGCCCGAGGAATTTTCGTGGCCATGGTTAAGGGTCGTTACCGCGGCGTGGCTGAGGTGGGATTCTTAATCCCTTTGGAAACCATCATCCAATTTTTAAAAACAACACTATCATGAACTATGGTCGCTACCAGATCACCGGAGAGATCGGCCGCGGAACCATGGGCGTGGTCTATGAGGCCCATGACCCCCAGATCGATCGACGCATTGCTCTGAAAGTTTTGCGGCAAGACTGGATTACCAGCGAGGAGATCGTCCAGCGCTTCATCAAGGAGGCCCGAGCCATCGGCCGCCTCTCCCATCCCAAAATCGTTACCGTATACGACGTCGGCCAGGATCACGGAACAATCTACATTGCCATGGAGTACCTGGACGGCCAGCCGCTGAACGATATCATCCGGGAAGGGCGTCTTCCTATGGCGGATAACATCATTATCGCCATCCAGGTTGCCGAAGCGCTGGATTACGCCCACCAAAAAGGAATAGTCCATCGGGATATCAAACCTGGAAACATTATCTTTATCTCCGACAAACTGGTCAAAGTGACCGATTTCGGAATCGCCCGGATAGAAGACCCCGCCGGCCTGCAGCAGACCCAGGCCGGCGAGATCCTGGGGACCCCCATGTACATGTCCCCGGAACAGGTTTTGGGTCAGCCGGTGGATGGCCGTTCGGACATTTACGCCCTGGGGGTGATCCTCTATGAATTGGTGACCGGCCAAAGACCGTTTAAGGGAAACAACCTGGCATCCATCTTTCATTCCATCACCCATGATGTGCCGCCCGCCCCCGACCGAATCCAAACTTCCCTACCCCCGGATTTGGCAAGCGCCATCATGAAAGCCATGGATAAAAAGCCGGGCAATCGCTTCCAAAACGGCGGAGAAATGATTGAAGCCCTTCGGGGGTGCTTGCAGGCCCTGCGGAGTGGAAAGGCAGATGCGCCGCCGAGAAAGAGAATGTTCGGAGTGTGGATATCGTTGGGCGTGACCATGGTCTTATTGCTCATCGCCATCGGCGGCGGATTATTCTATTTTCGACCCGCCACATCCACGCCCGATCCGAATGCCAACGGGAACCCGCATCTGGCAAAACAAGTTCTCTTGAGAATGAACAGCGTACCCCCAGGCGCCCAAGTCATCATTGAAGGTTCCTTGCGAGGAACCACTCCCATCGATCTGGAGATTCCCTCGGGGAAATATGAGGTGCAACTTAACCTGGACAACTATTTGGACTGGAAAGCCCAGCTGGATCTGACCCAAGGAGACGATTTTCCGGTCTCCGTGCGTCTTCGCCCGGCAACCCCCTAGCAACCCACCATACCCACGGGAGGCCCCCATGCGTATCCTATCAACCTGCACTATCGTTATTGCGGCCATCGCTCTGATTTGTCTTGTGGGACCGCCAACCGCGCTGAGCCAAATCACAATCGGAGAACCGGCTCCTGACTTAACCCTGCAGGATTCCAGCGGCAGCGATCATATGCTGGCCGACCTGAAACCCCAGGACCTGATTGTGCTCTACTTTTTCGATACCCAATCGCAAGCCAGCCTGGACGGGCTGGCGCATCTCGACCTGCTGATCCAAAAACACCAAGATTCCAATCTGGTTGTTTGGGGCATCACCCGCAGCGATCCTGCGCAAACCAGGAAATTCATTGATGCCCATGCACCGAAATTTCCAGTTTTACAGGACGATCAGAACGTCAGTCAGCGTTACGATGCCCAGTTTATCCTTCCAACGGTCTGCATCATCGGACCTGAACTTAAAGTTCTGGAACATATCCAAGGGGGCGGCGAAACCACCGAACAAATGCTCACCGCCCTGGCGGAAAAAGCTCTACAACGTAACGATACCATGCTGGCCAAGTCCATTAGCCAAGAAGTCCAGAAACAAAAACCCAACGCCTTAAAGGCCAAAACCATATTCGGGTATGCCGCCCTCAGGGAAGGAAATCTGGACGAGGCAGAGGCCGCTTTCAAAGATCTTTCCAGATCCAAGGGCCGGGGTGAAGTGCTAAGCCAGGAGGGCCTGGCCGTGGTCTATGCCAAAAAAGGGCAGCCCCAAAAGGCGTTGGCCGCCGCCGAAACTGTTGAAAAGATGGCCCCGGATCGCGCCTATGCTCATGTGATCAAGGGGGATATCCTCGCCAGCCAGAACAAAACCGCCGAAGCGAAAGCCGAATATGAAACAGCCGTGGCCAAACCCGAGGCGGAACCCTTTCAAAAGGCTCTGGCCTACAACAAGCTCGGCCGGCTGCAATCCGACCAGGGCAATCTGCAGCAAGCCAAGCAACTCTACGCCCAGGCGGTGGAAATCGATCCCTATTTGGTGGAAGCAATGTCTAACAAAGGCGTGGTCCATGAAAAAGAGGGCAACCTGGATCAAGCCTTGGCCGAATATCAAAAGGCTCTGTCCATTAATCAAAACGACACCTTTTCCGCTGTATTGGCCCAAAAGGCTCAGGAAATGCTGGAGCTCAGCAAGGACAAAGCGCGCAGCGAACGGGTGGACAAACTGGTAAAAGATTTGGCCGAACGCTACCGGAAGCAAAACAAGTTCAAACTTTTCAAAGACGACACGGACGAGTGGACCTCCCGCCCCATGGTGCTCACCTTTCTCGATTTTTCCGAAAAAGGAACCTTGACGGAACGCGAAGGCACCGCCACGGTGATGGCCACCCAACTGTCCCAGCTGCTCAATGATTCGGGCCGTGTACAGGTGGTGGAGCGTGTGGTTATGGATCTTCTGCTGGAGGAGTTGAATATCGGCTCCTCCCAATTGGCGGATCCGGAAACCGCATTGAAGTTGGGTCAGGTGCTGGCCGCAAAATTAATCGGAACCGGAGCGTTGCTGAATCAGCCTGACGGCACGCTGCTCAACCTGCGGCTCATCGACACCGAAACCACTCAGATTCCCAAAGTCATCACCCGCCAAATCCCTATCACCGGCGCCGCCCTGGAAAAGGAATTGCACCGCCTGAACCGGGAAGTCATTGAAACCGTCATGCAAAAATATCCGCTGCAAGGGTACCTGGTGCAGGTATCCGGAGATCGGGTGATCCTCAACCTGGGCAGCCAGCAGGGCGTGGTGCTGGGCAGCCAGTTTGCTGTGATCGAAGAGTCAAAACCCATCGAATATAAGGGCAAAAAGCTAAAGGGCCTGCCCAAGCAGGTGGCGCGTTTGGAGATCGAGCAGGTAGAGCCGGATCTGAGCTACGCCCGCATCCTGGATCAGCAGCGGCCTCCAAAAAAGGACGACAAAGTGCTGGAGCAGGCTTCACAGGACAAGCTGTAGGGAGATGGTGATGATTGAAACCGGTTTGAGACGCGGTATGGCTGCGCTCTGTGTAGGAGCCTTGTTGATCTTTTACGGATGTGCCGGCACCCCAGTTTCCCCAGGTGTCGCTCAGCCGGCGGAAAAATCCGGCGTTACCGTGGCGGTTTGGAATTTGGAAAATCTCAGCATATCGCCCGGCCAAGGCCAGGACATGGAGGAATTCCTAACGGCCAAGGTGCTGGAAACCCTGAAAAATGAAAGCAACTATGAGGTGGTTGAACGGGAAAAGCTGCTGCTGGCACTGGAAGAGCTCAACATCGGCAGTTCCGCCATGGCGGACCAAAACACCGGTTTGCGTATTGGAAGGATATTAGGCGCCCAACTGATGGTGTTCGGCGCCTATCAGGTCATCGGGGACACGATGCGCGTTGATCTGCGATTGGTGGATGTAGAAAATGGGAAAATTATTTTCACTGCCACCAAAACCAGTCCTGCCGTTGAAGTAACGGGTTGGCTCAAAGCCGCCGAGGATGCAGCGGCGATGTTGTTCTGAAAATTCAAATTCCACGAATGGGAATCTGAGATCGTACAGAATCCAGGTTGTCGGCCATCAGCACCTCACTTTGGACATGGCCGTTGAAAGCTCAATCTCTGGGAATTTGAACGATAGTTGTAAGAGTATTGCCGACTAAATCCTGAAAACCATAAAGATTGAATCTGATTGCGGTTAGATTCAACGTCGCATCATTGATGGCGCAAGATATAGTTGGCACTGTAATTTCAATTGTGTTGGCATCTACCCACGTGGGTGCGACATTCAAAGTTCCGCCTACAAAGCCGTCATAAATGGGAGAAAAATCCACAGTACCTGCCGAAGAATTCATGGCTTCGCTGAAGTCAATACCGAAGGTTGTCGTTGCCAGCACACCATCCATACAGGTTGCCGTAGTGGGATTGCTGCCGCTGACGGACGGAGGTGTCGTATCCATCACCGGGTCACTCCCCCCCCATACCCAATGCGATATTGAAAGGTGCTCTGACCGCTGAGAAAACGCCCTTCACCATCCCGGAACCCGTACAATCTAAAGTCGATCGTGCTCTCCATTGCCTCTTCAAAACCGGCGCATGCATCCTCGGTCGTCCTCCAAACATAGGCAACCGAACGGTCGTCGGCCGCCCAGTCCAAACTACGGCCGTCGTTCCCCCAGAGACCGATGGAAGGGGAAATTTGCCCAAAAGCGGTGTACATGGCCTTGTTGAAATGAATCCGGACGGATCCCGATTCACAAGAGATTTCGCTACCGGTAGCCGGAGTGGTATAGGTCACAATGGGAGTTATGGTTTCGGGGGTTGTGCCCGGCCCATCTTCAGTGTCTCCAGTCCCACCCCCACTGGGTGATGTAATCGGCGTCTGGGAAGAACTAGACCCGCCATCATCCCCGCCGTCCGATTGATTGGCAACGATCACCGGCACGCCAATCGCCAAAGCCAGGCCGGCGACGATTCCACTGGTGAGGAGAGCGGTATTTCCAAAAGCGCCCAATTCACCGGACGGCGGAGGGGCCTGAGGCGGCGGCACTGCCTCTCCCGCTAACGGAGCTGCCCCCTCCGCGGCAATCAAACCCAACTCTCTTAATTCCGCCAGCGCCTCACGCGCCGGGTTTAAAGCAGGGTCCTCCACCAAGGCATGGCGGTAGGATTGGGCCGCACGGGAGTACTGGCCGTTGTCGGAGTAATTGATCCCATCCACGAAACGATTCCACGCCTCGAGGTTGGTCGTAATGGGTATCGCCAACTCTTCCCGCTCTTCGTCGGTCAGTTCAATTTCCATTCGCTCAAGAATGTCGAATAGGAGGGTCTTTTCGATTCGGATGAGGTCCGCCACCTCTCCGGTCACTTGAGGTTGATCCAAGATCAGATCGTTGGGAACTTCCACCAGCAGCGGATCGACTTCAAGCTCCGAAATTTTCCCCTGGTTGAGATCCCCCCCGGCTACATAGGCCGCGGCCAGCAGCCGTCCCATGCGGGGCACAGATTCGGGAGCCATCAGTCCCGTAACCCCGAGGTCTTGCTCTTCAAGCAATGCCCGCAGGCGGGTTCGTTCAATCACATTGATTTTACCGGATTCACTCAAGCTGGATTGGACCAGATCGGTGGTGATCATGATCGCCAGACCCTGGCCCATATTTTGCCACTGGGGATTTTCGGTCATGTTGCGGTAGTTGAGTACCGCCAGAGTATTAGGGGCGGTCACCGCATCCAATGCTTGTTCATCAGCGATTTTTCTTGCCCATTCGCGATCGGCGTCCGTAATGACCTGGCCGGCCTGAGCCGGAGCACCTATCCCTATCAAAAGAGCGAGCAGCCATGATAAACGCTTCTTTTTCTTACCCATGATTGTAGATCCTAGATTCGCTGGTCTGGAGCTTGGTTGACCGGGTATAAAACCGAAATTTCCTAAGGAATCGTATTCACCAATCGGAATTTAAATGTGTTGGTCCCGGCTTGGGGATTATGGTTCGCATCCAGAAAATCCCTCATTTCAAGGATTAATTCCTCGGCTGTAGGGTCAAATCTTCCCCCAGGATCACAGTCGAGATCCGATTGCTCCCAGTAAACCCGCAAGACTCTCAGATCACCGGACCAATCCAATATCCAGACATTGTCATTCCAGGTTGGCGGTCCCGTGGCGACGTAGCCCGCGCCGGGGGCCATCACTTCACTCCAATGGATGAGCACTTCACCCTGCTTACATTCGACGGTGGAACCCGCTACAGGTGTGGTATGGGTAATGTAGGGGCGCTCGAGGTCGGGTTCTTCTTCCACCTCTTCGGTTCCGCCGCCATCATCAGCTTCAGCAGCCCCGCCGCCACCGGCAGGAGCGGCGGCAGCCCCGCCACTATCATCGTCATCATCGCTTAGGGCATCCGCGGCGTAGACCGCCCCGGCCACTGCGCCGCCGACGATGGCACCGACTGCCAAGGCGGCGCCGGCGCCGATCATCACCTTTTTAGTGGTGGACATCTCTTTTTTCTCGGGGGGTGGCGGCTCTTCGGGTTCAATCAGTTTAAGCTTTTCCAACTCTTCCACGGCGTCTTCGGCCGGCGCAAGGTTGGGATCTTCGGCAAGGGCTTGCTTATAAAGTTCGGCGGCCTGCGCATACTCCCCGTTGTCTGATTTATCGACACCCTTGAAAAAAGCCATCAGGGCCGCGGGGTTTTCGGACATGGGTTTGCCCAGCATGGTTCGTTCGTCAGCGGTCAATTCGATTTGCATCTGATTGAGGGTGTCGAACAAGATTTCCTTCTCCATGCGAGTCAGTTCGTTGATGTCTCCCCCAACCGGAGATTGCTCCAGGCTTTCCTCAGTTGGAACCTTTAGAAACAAAGGATTCAATTGAAGTGCAGCTGTATCTCCCTTGGAAATCGTGCCTTGCGGCAGATATTGAACCTGAAGAAGCCGGCCGATGCGGGCCGCGGAGCCGGCATCCACCAAGCCTGAAGTACCCATGCCAAGTTCTTCCACCAGAGCTTGCAGTTTGATCCGTTCCCGAACGTCCAGCTTATAGTTAATTTTGTTGAGATCGTGGTTGAGCATCAGGGCCATGCCTTTTTGCAAAGGATCCCACTCAAAATTTCCACTTTGATTATGATAATAGAGGACCGCAACTGAATTTGTGTTGCTGGGAGGCGGTAGCGCTTTTTCCCGTTCAACCTGCTCTAGCATGCTTCGGGCCCAGGATCTTTCCGAATCCGTGACAACCTGTCCAGCCATGGCGGAAGGGGCCGGTATGAGATTTGATATGAACACAAAGATCAGCAATGTTCCAAAAGCCTTAAGTTTCATAACCCCTCCCCTTTTCGATTAAGACGGAAAATTCCCGTAAATATTGCGCATCCTTTCAATCCCGATCTCACGTCCGGAAATGATGAAAATGTTTTCAGGTTTTTGGATTATGTTCTGAAATGAGACGGTCTGGCATTAATCGGCTGGTACGGAATCTAAATAGTTGAAATAGCCTTAAATAGTCAAGAATTTTTTATAAAATCCCACAATTGGTCCTCCCCTCAATTGGGAAACAGGATCAATTCTAAATGTAGAAGAAAACCGTGATATATTTTGAGATGAACTGCGCCCCGAAACAAAAGGACAAATTCAGGCATGAAATCGTTTCAAGAACAAATGAAAAAGGGTATCATGGTCAATGCATGATACCCTGGTAGGGGCGTGGCGCGCCCGGCAGGATTCGAACCTGCGACCTACGGATTCGTAGTCCGGCACTCTATCCAGCTGAGCTACGGGCGCATTGTGTCAGGTCTTGCAAGGGTTTCCTGAGGATTGACTGAGTGATATTCAATTAGATTTCCCATCGAGTGTCCCATCGAGTGTCCCTTTTTCCATAAAGCCAAGACCCCCTATAGCAGATTCCATAGGACGTCCGCAATCCTAAACAAGGCTGTCCCCTTAAAAATTGAGACTGTCCCCAGGGATTCATGTTTTCGGGTGACATAAAAATGTGAAGCCCTCTACGTACAGAGACTTGTGTCCGTTTCCCCTGGGGGTGCTGGCCGGGAGCTTGGGGCACCTCTACCTTATATATACATCACCACCTGCAGACCTCCCTGCAGACCTCACCTGCTGACTCTCCGATATTGCCTGGCTGCTTCTATAGCGGAGCTATCATGATAACATGGGCGTACCTGCTGACCATACCTGCTGGTATCCTGCTGGTATCCTGCCGGGGGCCTGCTGGTGTCTACCTGAGGGCAACGGATGTCTTGAATCTCTGTGGATTCCTGGTGGCTGGAGGTCTACACCGATTCAAAGGCCAAGGTGACGTGAGTGACCCGGCCCCCTCTTGGACAAAGATACCTGCAGACCTACCTGTGAAGGCGCAGCCTTAGTGTAGACCTACCTGCAGACCTACCTGTAGACCTACCTACTGACGTCCTGAAGGCAGTGTCTTGCTGACGTCCAGAGTGGGGCCGATAAGAGACAATATGTAAACTATTTTGATAATCGGCGATTCAGAGAGCTTTGTCGCGTAAATCGGAGATTGACCTCAGAGGGGGTCTACCTGATTCCAGGGACTTACCTAAACTGAAGGTCATTCAGGGGGTCCTGGAGAAGACTGGCTGTAGTTCCCTGAGATCGGCTCTAATCGGGTGGTCAATCCTGCCTCTTTAGAGCGGAGCTCCTTTGATATTTCAGTGAATGTCATTCAGTCCTTTCGGGGGTGAGTTCTGTAAGTGTCTGAAATCAGGGGGTCTCCAGCGACTCCCTCTTAGAAGAACAATACCTGCCTGCCTGAGGGCCTACACTGTGGTCTTCATTTATGACATTACTGTAAGAACGTCTCCAGGGCCTGACCCGTCGATTTGTAAGTGTCTGAAATCAGGGGGTCTCCAGTAGACTCCCTCTTAGAAGAACAATACCTGCCTGCCTGAGGTCCTACACTGTGGTCTTCATTTATGACATTACTGTAAGAACGTCTCCAGGGCCTGACCCGTCATTTGTAAGTGTCTGAAATCAGGGGGTCTTCTACCCCTCCCTCTAGAAGAACAATACCTGCCTGCCTGAGGTCCTACACTGTGGTCTTCAGAATGAATGTCATTCAGTCCTTTCGGTTTGAGTTCTGTAAGTGTCTGAAATCAGGGGGCCCCACCCGGCCCCCCCTTAGAAAAAGAACAATACCCGCCTCTCAGGTCTCCGACCTTTTCTTATTAAAATTTTGCCAACTTTACACCAATTATAAAGCCAGTCCAGGACTGGACAGAAAGGAGTCTATGCATCATGCCCTATCGAACTTATGACATCAACTGCACCCGTAAGCGTACCTAAGAGGGTGACATCTACAACGTAGGCCTACGCCTTGCCAAGGAAGACTGTGCCGACCTGGAGTTTCTCAGGGGATACTGTGCGACTGTCTTAGGGAAATCCTGCAGTCCCGCTGTGATTGTCAAAGCTGCCTTAACCATGCTGGCTACTGAATGGACCGCAGACTTTCGTGAGCTGGTCTTAGCCAAAGACAAGGAAGCCTGCCTGCCTAAGTTCAAGGAACAGCTGATGGCCCTCTACAGAGCTGGTAACCACCCCTGGCCGCCGAAGTGTGGGGTCCCTGGGGAATTCCCTGGGGAAGGTCTTATAGACGGCCCTGGGGATCCTGTTGACGGTCCTGCCGTTCCTGTCGACGGCCCTGGGGATCCTGTAGACGGAGGAGGTCAGATCGATGTCTAAAGATAACCTAAACCGGATTGCATTACCCGAAGACTGTCCTGAGCGCCAGCAAGTCTATGACCTGTGGATAGATACCCTGGAGGTCTGCCGTCAGCATATTGCTGATGTGAAGGCTGGTGATAGGGCCCTGAGAGCGAGCCTGCTGAAGGAGATTGTCAGGTTCCTGGAGTCCAGTGAACATATTATAGAGCGGTGGCAGGATGTCTCTAAGGCCGCTGAGGTGGACGCGGAGGAAGACTTGGAGACTGACTTGGATAATGTCTCCGATGAAGAGATACTGAAGGAGGTCTACAAGGACCTGGATATGTCGCTGCCTGGGCAAGGCTCTGCCTTCACTGGTCAGGATGCTGGTGATAGCCCCCTGTTGGGAGATGCCCTGACAGAGAAGGAGCTGCATGACATTAAGGATCGGCTTTAAGTCCATACCTGTTGAGCCAGCTCTTCCTGCCGCTAAGTGGGAGCTCCGCTCCTAAAGATGATTTAAAAAAGCATTAGATTTAAAAGCACCAAGAGACCTCCTGGGATCGGCCCGGGGGGTCTCTTTGTTTTTTAGGAACCTCCAAACACGGAAGGACCGTTTAACGATGAACACCAACAAGCTGAATGTAATTGCAAACCGTAAACTGATTGACACCCTCGAAGCCTACGGGAATGCCCCCGGGAAGGGTCAACGTGAAGCCCTGGACGCTATCATCAGTGGTTTCTCAGATATGGCCCTGGGGCGCCTGAGGGGCCGTGTGCCTTATCCTTTGTTTCCAGGTGGAGGGAAGACTCAATCCATCGTAGCGTGGCTATCAGCCGCCTCTGAGTGTGGCTATGGGGCCCTGTCGGTGGCTGTGTGTGCTTCACAGGTGGAAGCCTTGTGTGACCTCAAGAGAGACCTGGTCAAGTCGGGGATCCCTGCTGAGCGGGTAGGTCTGATTCACAGTTACAGGTATGACCCCGAGACCTCCCGTAGATATCTCGAAGACAACAAAGAGCTGCCCCAAAACTATGCCTCAGAACCTTGTACACCTGCCGCTGAAGTCGAAGACAGGCCTATCCTGCTGGTGACGCATGCAAGGGTCAAGGGTAAAGGTGGAGTCGCAGAATACAACACCTTCAAGGGTATGCAGAGACATCTGCTCATTTGGGATGAGTCTCTGGTCAAGTCTCGGGCGATCGTAATCAACCTGAGAGACCTGGACGAAGCTATCAATTCGATCCTCCCCGGTAAGGAACTCAAAGACCACCCCTTAGCTTTGGAGGCTGAGCATTATGTCAAGACAGCCGTAGCTCAGGCTGAGCGGATCCTGGAGAACGTCAAGGAGACTCCTAAAATGGAAGAGAAGGAGCTCCGCTCTAAAATGGAAGAAATGGCAGAAATGGATACCCGCTTGTACCTGGATCCCTTGGACAATACCCAGGTGAGAGCCTACAAGCAGATCCTCAGTGGAGCCAAGCTGTCCCAACCTGTCATCGACTTCCTGGATGTCTGTCAGTATGACCTCACTGTGGGAGTCTCGGGAAAAACAAAGGTGTCATCACCTATGAGATCCAGATACCCCAGGAGCTGGACGACATCATTGTATTGGATGCCAGTCACATTATCAGGAAGCTGGTCAATGCTGCGGATGCTGACTTCAAGAAACCCCGTATCAGTCTGAACCGGGACATCGTCAACTATCGTCAAGTAGAAGTCCATCAGATCCTACATACGGCTGGCCGGACTGCCATGCAGGACGGATTCAGGACTCCCTCGAAGTCCCCTTTAGTGAAAGAGTATGTCGACATTATCAAGCGGATCCCTGAAGATGAGGGGGTCCTATTGTTTGTCTTCAAGACTCGGAAGGTGGACTTCAGGAAGATACTGGAAGACCGTCTCACTGCTGCCGGTGTGGATGTCAACGCGACTGTCTTAGTGAACGACACTATGAAGCCCCGCTTTGCCTGGCTGACCCATGGCAATGAGACCTCCCTGTCAAAGTATTCATACTGCCGGAATGAAGTGTGGGTCGGAGTCTTGCATAAGCCAAGGCTGGCAGTCCATGGTGAAATCTTAGGCCAGAGGGATGACATCAATAGCCCAGTTTCCAGGTCCTTCACTGAGAGTGTCTACAAGACAGAGATAGCCTATTGTCTTCACCAAGGCTTCGCCCGGTGTGCCTGTCGGATCGTCAAGGGTGGTGTTGCTGAGGCCTCCAAGATTTGGATGACATATCCGCATTGGACAATGAAAGACATTATCAAGCCTGTGATGCCTGGGGTCAGGTGGGAAAACTACCAGACTAAATACCTTGGGGACGTCAATCGGACCAACAAGATAGCCAAGGCTATTAAAACGTACCTGTGGGAACGTACCCAGGAAGGGGTCAGGAAGGTCTCGACTACCCAAGTCAAGAGAGACCTGAAGCTGACTGAGAAGTCTGCCCATACTACCTTCTCTCGGGCAGTCAATGCTGTGGTCTCTGAAGCTAAGGTACCTTGGAGGCTGATCTCTCGGTCTCTGGTCTATTGTAAGTGATATCAGCGACTTAGTAACTTAGGGACCATTTTCTAATATGTATTCTCTATAGGGAGGTTGGTCCTTAAATGTATAAGTATCTGAGACCATTGACAATAGGTATCATTCTGACAAGCTGGTCTCTCGGTCTCTGGTATATACTAAATAATATTAGAGACTTATGAAAACAGGGGCCAAAGCCTAATATGTATTCTCTATAGAGGGAATGGCCCCTAAATGTATAAGTATCTGAGACCATTGACAATAGGTATCATTCTGACAAGTGAGGGGGGTGATGAAGGCGAAGCCTACCCCCTCTTATAGACATCCAAAGGACCTCCTGTAACCTACGAAACAGACCGTATGGGTAAGACTCAAAGGTCTTATTTCAAGAAAACCCAATAAAAACAAATACCTTTGACAGCGACATTTTGCCCTATACTGGAAGATATTAGAATGTCGCAGCGAACCCCTATAGGTACCTGTCGACAAGTGAGGGGGGTGATGAAGGCGAAGCCTATCCCCTCTTATAGACATCCAAAGGACCTCCTGTAAGCCCCAGGATCTGACCTTTGGTCTCCCCGCAACATGACACCTCATGAAGACACCCTCAGGCTATCTGATGTCTGTAGGGACAGTCCTGTTGACCCTGCTTCGCAGGGATTAAATATTCAATGGTAATCATCTCTTACAGAACGTCTTACCGAACGTCTTACAGAACGTCTTACAGAACGTCTTAATGATTTCCTGGGGTCCTTTAGTCTAATGTCCATGGATCGGGCAGCATAGGTCTGAAGGGCTCCAGGATCCTCTTGTAGACCTCCCCAGGATCCAGGCCCCTGAGTTTTGTGTGTCCGATTGTCTTGCCATATACCCGCTGAGGCGGGTCGGCTGGATGGTCGCAGGGATACCCTGAGTTTTGTACCTGGGGGAGGTCTTCAACATTATTTTATGTCTTCAACAGAGTTGTCTGTCTGTGTTGTTGGATCTCGGATTTATTAATTCAAAACCATCGACTTGGAGAACGTCATGTAGACCGTCCGAAAGACCATCCAAAAGAAAGAGGAGGAACACCAATGGAACGCTCATATGAATCACACATCAGAAAGATGAAGCCGTCACAGAGACGGTTCTACGAGAAAAACAGGCTGAACCCCTGCAAGGTGTCTTCCTGCACCCGTCCCCGGGATGGCCTCTCGGGCTACTGTAAGCGACACTCTGTTGTCTTATACCAAAGTGGTCACCCTGAACCTGTCCGGCTGTATCCTAAGTCTTACCGTCCAGAGAAGGCCGAAGTGCGGAAGGTCATCCGCAATAATCTCCAGCATCCCGCTATATTGTTCGGGCTGAAGTTCTTTAGGAACTGGTTCCAGGACGTCCAGCGATATGTGGACTCAGGTCAGGAGTGCAGTAAGTTTGTCCATTCCCCTGGGCCGCCCGGGTGCTACTACCTGTATCGACTTATTGTCCATCCTGGTACGAAGGAGGCTCCTAATGGCATTCAACCTGTCGACTGCCTTGTTGAGGTAGCTGCTGTCTGGATTCATTTCAGCGAAAAGTTCTCAGGATACCATCAGACCCCCAAATATTTGGTCTATACTCTGGGCAACCGCCTCATTCATATGGTGACTATGGGAACGGGGAGACATGCCCACCCACCCCAGAAGCGTATCATGGGCCTTCACGTCAGGGACACCATCGGCAAGACCCTGGCCCTGATACATGGAGGAGTGAAGACTCAACGAAAGAAAGAGAAGGCCTGGAGAAGTCCTTCGGGGTACCCTAAAATAATGCCATAATGAAGACACCTACCAGAACCATAATAAGGCCTCAGAAGCGGACGCTTCACCCTACAGTAGAGATCGATCGAACAAGCTGGAAGCTCAGGATGGTCTACACTGAACCTCCTGATTTAATCCAGAGATTCCCATGGACGTCTATAGGTATTGCTCTAAAATTAGGTCGGAAGCATCGGGCAGTGCTCAATCGGATTAGGCTCCTGAGACGTTCGCTTGGGCCGTCCTTTGGTCTCTGCTTCCAGCTGTCCCAATACATTGACCCCAAGACCTGAACCTGAGGCCTGCCTGGCGTATGAATAGGGCTGGTCTCATTATCCTACTGTCTCGCATGAACGGGAAGGAGGTACGTAGAATGCAGTCTGAGCTTTATTGTTAGCGTAACCTATCCACACAAAAGAGGAGGAACACAATGAGTGTCTTATCGAAAGTCTACAAGAACCCCATCACCCGGCGAGTGATAGAATTGACAGCCTTCCTGCTGGTGGAGATATCGATCTGACATCCCCCCTGCTGGCAGTCTGGCTTTAAAGGGAAGAAAGCGGAGCTTTAAAGAAAAGAAAGCAGAGCTTTAAATGAACATTTACCTGAAGACCCCCGCCGACCTCAACCTGATTCCATTTGTCTTCCATAGTACAGCTCTGCTGACCCGCAAGTTGACACTCCAGCAAGCCAAGGACCAAGGCCTGCTGACGATTGTCTATGAGCCTGCTGGCTTCGTGGAAGGTCATGAAATCAAACTGACTCTGAAATCTAACCTTGACCTATTCTTTTCCCACCAAATTAAGACAAATAAAATTAAGACCCCTAAAATTAAGACCAACTAAAATAAAGACCAACAACAACAAATAGAAAGGACCCACACCAATGACACACTCTTATCAAAGTGACTACCAAGACGCCGACCACCTCTCAGTCCAGGTTGAACCCGCCACTGCTGAAGACATGCACTTCGATGGCCCCACCTTTGAGCATGATATCGGGAACCCCTACCATGGGAGCGATGTAGGCCAACATGCCTCCTCTATGGAGGTGACCGCTGATGGTCGTGTAATAGATGGGAACGGACGGAACATGCTCGCCGGTCCTGCCGCTGAGAACGTCCAAAAGACACCCCAGGCTGGTCACATCCTGAATACCGCCAAGACCACTTGGGGAGCCCCGGTCTATGACCTAAGCACTGCAGATCCAGACAAGACACTGGTCAACATCGGCGGGATGGAGACAACTCTGAGGGTAGCCATGACCCAAGGCCTTATCACCAAAGACAGCACCGGCAATATGTCTGACATCAATCCTCAGACCCTCCCCCAGGCCCCCCGACAGGCCGCCCCTACCCAGGTCAACTACATGGATGAAACTGGTACCTCTGGCTTTCAATCCCTCCAGAAGGCGGTAGGCCCTCACCGAGCTGAACACATGGCCCTGACTATGATAGGTGAAGTCTACCAATCGAACGGTGAGGGTGGCCTGAAATCATTCGAAGAGACCCTCCCCAAGGCTGTCCAATTGGCAACCCGGGGATCTGGTATGGATGCCGCTGGTGAGGCTGCCCAGGCCTTAGGGGATATCGTAGACAGCCTACGCCTTGGGATTGTCGACGCCCTGGCGAATGACCCCGACATTGTCTGTGACCGGGATACCGCTATTCAGGCCCTGATATTCTGTGAAACGGAAGCTGAGCAAGGTGTGGCTGCCGACCTCCTGCGACGGAGCTTGTACCGGGACCCGAGTGTTCCGCGTGAAGTCCTCAAAAGGTTCACGACACGGACCGGGAGGGGATCCCTTCCACGTCATGGCTTCTAATTATAAGTCTTGTCATCGGTGGGTCCGTTGACAGGTTGGTCGGGCTGAAAGGCCTGTTGGTCAGCATGAGGCCCCTGGGGAGCAATTCTCAGGGGCTTCTCTGTTTTAGGCTACCCTACCTGCTTAAATTAAGAAGTCCTAAGGAACAGCCTCTCTGGCCCCTTCCTGTGGACATACATAGAAGAGCTCTTGGAGCATAGCTCTACTTTTAAAAGGAGGTGACGCGCATACCCAAGAGACCGGAACCCACAGCCAAGGACATCTGGATCCAGGCCATGGACAGACACCTCCTCTGGCCCGAGACATATGATAAACCGGAGATTCCATGGGACGATGAATCCTTCACCCTGACCCTCAACGAACAGGAACTATACCTGGGGTCTGAATTGATTCCCGGGGACATTCAGCGGAAGTACCCCCGAAAGTACCCTCCGAAAGTCAAGAAGACACCCCGGACCGTCCGGTGGTGCCGGTCATGTGGACATCGCTTTGTCGCCCACAGTAAGGTCTTCAAATTCTGTGACCACTGTAGGGGTCTGCGAGATGTCGGCAGGAACTACCAACGCCGGATAGGCCTAACCTTGGATGAGGTCATGTGCCTGATTGAAGAGGCCGGTGGCCGGTGCCAGCTGTGTGGGAGACACCCTACCCGATACCATAATCACGGGTCACTGTTTAAACTGCTCGTAACCAAGGACGGACGCTTGGTCTGTCCTGATTGTCACTACAACAACCAAGAGAGCATAGCTCTTAAAAAGAAAGGAACACCATTATCATGATTGTAATCCCTTCCCTGCAAGCCCAACTGAAAGCCATTGCTGACCAAGATTTCATAGTGGTCGAGACCCTTATTGACGGTCGTACCATCACGGTCCCCTGGGGCAAGCTGACCCCCGCCGACCTGGCTGTGGTCAATCCCATTGCCACCAAGGCAGCTGAGACTGGAGCCAAGTGGGTCAAGCCGACTGGCGAGTATGACCCCGAAAACAAGATTGAGGTCGTCTCTTTGGACGTCTAAAAGTCTGGTTTAATGGGCCTGCTATCGTAGGGTTTCTCCTTGAGGGCCTCCTCCCCCCTCGTTCATTGCCCTGTGAAGGCCCATGACGGTAAGGCTGCCCCCTACGGGTACCCTCCTCCTCCTCCTCGCCCTGCCGGGGGTGGTCTTACTGTCTTCCTGTCAGAACGCGCTCTCTCGTAAATTCTGGGATACTTACCCCACACGAACTCTCAGATTTCACGTAGCGTCGCGTTCTGTCCTCTTTAATCCTTTGAATGAGAGAATATCGACGACAATACCTCAGCCCCTGCCCTGAGTGTTCGGTCACTGAGGTGAGCATACCTCTGGGTCATGGCTGCTGTCTTATGCCCTAAAAGCCTCTGCAGAGTGTACAGCTGGACCTCCCCTGATGAAGCCAGATAGGATGCATAGGTGTGCCGGAGGTCATGGAACCTGAAGGCCTTAGGGATCCCTGCCGCTGCCCTGATTCGGGGCCATGTATTGGATAGGGTGGTCCGCTGCCTACCCCACTTGTTCGGAAAGACATTAACGCTATGTGGTCTTAATTTTCGGGCTTCCTTCATTATAGTGACCACCTTCAACGAGATCGGGAGCATGACATCAGGTCCCCCCTTTGGATCCCTAAGGGCAAGATTCCCAGAATCAAGGTCAACATCCTTCCGCTTTAGCTTGAACAGCTCCCCCCGCCTGAGTCCGGTGTAGAGGGCTGTCTCAATCAAAAGAGCAACCATTCTATTGGGCCAGTCATGCAGAACGTCCAGGAGGCTGTCCA
This sequence comes from uncultured delta proteobacterium, assembly GCA_963713755.1. Taxonomy (GTDB): domain Bacteria; phylum Desulfobacterota; class Desulfobacteria; order Desulfobacterales; family CAVQMW01; genus CAVQMW01. The sequence goes on from CAVQMW010000003.1 coordinate 935,177, forward strand.
CCTGCGCCTCAGATAGACATCTGGTCTGGAGATTGTTGACTCTTGGGGCCTTGATACGTCTTGCCGGGTTACCCATAGAATCGGGTATTAGGCCCATATCCAGGGACCAATTGAAGACTCGCTTTATTACGACTAAAACATGACGGACGGTGGCCGGTGCCCTGCCTTTGTTGGAGACATTGTTGACGACATGCTGAACGTCATAGGGCCTTATGTGGTCGACCTGCAGGTGTCCAAGGTATGGCTCTATGTGTAACCGATAGCGTGTGATGTCGCCGCGATAGCTTTTCTTGTGGAGCCTTATGTGGGACAGGTAGGCTGTCCATAAGTTGTGGAAGGTCTGGGGGTGGTCTCCTGGATGGTCTCCTGGACGTTCTCCTGAGCGGTCCCCTGAGCGGTCTCCTGAGCGGTCCCTTGGACGTTCCCTTGGACGTTCCCTTGGACGTTCCCCTGAGCGGTCCCCTGGCCCCTGACTGATGAGTGAGGCCTCCACCTTCCTGGCCTCTCGGAGTGTCTTACAGAGCCTTGTGAGCCTCCTGCCGCCATGATAGGCTCGGACTCTATATCCACTGGTGGGGATCCCACAGGTAGGGCAGACCGTATGCCCCAGGGAAAGGGTAGACTTGCATGAGCCGCAATGCTTTGAGATTGACATGAAAAAGTGTCCCTTTTCTTCAAGGGGACACTCAAGGGGGTCAGTCTAAATGACTGTAATCTTTGGCCTTCACTCGGTCGGTGAGATTCGTAGTCCGGCACTCTATCCAGCTGAGCTACGGGCGCATCAGGTTATGTGACGGGGTTATTATGCGAAAACAGACCCGACTGTCAATGGAAATTAACAGGCCGCAACTCCTTGAATTTTCCCGGAGAGGATCCGATGCTTGACGACCATTCCGTGTACATGCGTAAGGCGCTGGCCCAAGCTGAAGCGGCTGCCCGCCAGGATGAAGTGCCCGTGGGTGCGGTCCTGGTAGACGAAACGGGCACGGTGATCGCCCAGGCTCGCAACCAAACCCGTACCCAGCTTGATCCCACGGCTCATGCCGAGATCGTGGCTCTGCGTGACGGGGCCGGGAAACAGATGAACTACAGATTGTTAAATACGACCCTCTATGTTACGGTTGAGCCTTGCATCATGTGCATGGGAGCCATCGTACACGCCCGGGTCGCCCGGGTCGTCTACGGCGCGCCGGATCCCAAATGGGGAGCGGCCGGCTCCCTTTACAATTTTTCCAGGGACCCACGCCTGAATCACCAACCGCAAGTTGTGGGAGGAGTGCTGGCGGAAGCATGCGGAACGCTGATGCAACATTTTTTTAAGGCCAAACGGTCCACGGGATAGAGATGACACCCCTCGCAGCCTGAACCCGCGTAACCGAAAACCCAAACCAGACGTTGAAGCCGGTCGATTAACAAGGAGCACATTGCGGTGGCGAATATTGTGGTCGTTGGAACCCAGTGGGGAGATGAAGGCAAAGGTAAGATCGTCGATCTTTTGGCGGAACATGCCGACGTGGTGGTGCGCTTTCAAGGCGGTAACAATGCCGGCCATACCATGGTGGTCGATGGCAAACAGATCATCAGCCACCTGGTGCCCTCCGGAATTTTACAGGGCAGAACCTGCATGATCGGCAATGGGGTGGTGGTGGATCCCGTGGTTTTGACCCAAGAGATAGATTACCTCGAGGAAAATGGCGTAGATGTGGGCCCTCAGAAACTACGTATCAGCGAGCGCGCCCAGCTCATTATGCCCTATCATCAGGCCATTGATCTGGCCCGGGAAGCCAAGAAAGGAAAAGATAAAATCGGCACCACCGGTCGGGGGATCGGCCCGGCCTATGAAGACAAAGCCACCCGTCGGGGAGTGCGCTTTGCCGATTTGCTGGAGCCGGAACTTTTCCGCGAGCAGGTCGCGGCCATTTTAGAGGAAAAAAACCACTACCTCGTAAATTTCCTGGCCGCGGAGCCTCTGGATCAGGTGGGCATAATCGACCCTTACTTGACCCTGGCCGAGCGTCTCCGAGCCCATGTCACCAACGTTTCCGTGGAACTGGCCGCGGCCCGCAAGGCCGGCCGCAGGGTTCTATTCGAAGGGGCCCAGGGAACCCATTTGGACATTGACCACGGCACCTACCCCTTTGTGACTTCCTCCAACACCGTTTCGGGAAACGCCTGCTGCGGTGCCGGTGTGGGGCCGGGATATATTCAAGGGGTACTGGGGATTGCCAAAGCCTACACCACCCGGGTCGGGGCCGGTCCTTTCCCCACCGAACTTGAAGACGCCATTGGGGATCGCATCCAGGAACGCGGCGCGGAATTCGGTGCCACCACCGGCCGCCGCCGGCGCTGTGGCTGGCTGGATATGGTACTGCTCAAAAACGCCGCCCAGCTCAATGGACTAACCGGGCTGGTGATCACCAAGCTGGACGTCCTCACTGGAATCGAAGAGTTGCGAATCTGCACCGGCTACAAATACCAAAACCAAGTTTTTCAGACCTTTCCCACCAGCCTCAAGGTGCTGGCCCAATGTGAGCCCCAATACGAATCCCTGCCGGGGTGGGGGGAGGATATCGGTGCCATTCGATCCGAAAAAGAGTTGCCGGACAACACCCGCGGCTATCTCCAACGGATCGCGGAACTGGCCGAAACCCCCATCGACATTATCTCCGTTGGGCCGGAGCGGGAGGCCACCATCATGGTCAATCATCCCTACCCCGCATAGAAGGATCGACCATACCTAAGTGGATAATCGCCCTACCCAAGGGGGCTGTGCAGCAGCTAAATTTAGCCTTGACATCCCCATGGCTGTCGCTTAATAGTGCCGGTTTAAACGGGACATGGCTCAGTCTGGTAGAGCACAGCGTTCGGGACGCTGGGGTCGCAGGTTCAAATCCTGCTGTCCCGACCATCGCAAACACACGGGGTTAGGCGAAAAACCTAACCCCTTTTTTTATTTATGTAGGGAATCAAAGCCTTGTATCCCTACTCAAAATCTGTAAGAATTAAAATCCTCGAACGCTGGTTCAAAATCGGTATGGGTAGAAATCCTCAAACCCCTCCATCAAGTGTAGAGTGCAGCGGGACAATGGGCACCCAGACGCTCAGGCGCATCTTCTATAGTAGTTTATGGGTCACAATCGCGCTGCTGAGCGGCTGCAGCCTGGTGGTCTCGGATCACGCCCCGCTGCTGGTGGAAAGCGAATCGGCGCGGTTGACTCACTGCGACTATCTGACCACCGTATCCAAGGTGATTCAACAAGAGAGCCTGCTGGGAATTCAGAGCCGCTTTGAGGCCCGGCAGGCGGTGATGACCCGGGCGGTGAGGCTGGGCGCCACCCACCTGGTCTGGCTGCACAGTTCCAAAGACGGCGCCATGGCTTTAATCTATCGCTGCCCACCACTGGGCGCCCCAACTCCCTCGGCAACCGATCTTGCGGCGCCTATTGCGACACTTCCTGAAAGCGCCAGTACGGATATTCCAATTGATAATCCGCCACCTTCCCGGGAATATTCTCGCGACTAGCCACAATCCACAACACCGCGGAACGCGGCTCCTCCGGCGATGCCCTGAGAAAATCGCCCCCCGGCAGCAAAATCATGGCGTTGTCGGCGCTGTATTCGATGTCTCCGGACTCCTTGAAGTCGCCCATGCTGGGTTTGTCCGTGTACCCTCCTTCCGGGTGGCGGGTCAGTTCTGAAATTACCAGAAAGGCAACGTTCTTTTCATCCCGGATGGCTTCCATCTGGCGCAGCCAAAAATCGATGCCCGTGCGACGTTCGGAGAGATCCTTGAAGGGCAGCTTGTGGAGACTGTCCACCACCACCATGATTCCGTCACTGCGGGTTTCGTGCTTCAAAAACTCAATTTGTTTGCGCATCACCTCGGGATTGATCCGGCGGTCGGTCACCACCCTAAAATAGGTGAGCATCGCCTGAAACTCGCGCTGAACCGAATCGAACACCTCCCGATCCTCCGATGTTAGTTTGCCGGTGCGGATTTTCTTTTCGGCTAAGGAGCTCAGGCGGGTTAGGGTGCGCATATAGATCTTCTGACGACCGTTTTCAAAATCGTAATAGATTACCGGGGTGCGCCGGCGAGCCAATTCGGTGGCCAACTGCATCACCAGGCATGATTTTCCGGTTTTGGGAGGGCCGCCAAGAATATTGATTCCCCGCAAGCCATCCAGGGCCTCATCCAGTCGGGAAAATCCCGTGGCAAAACCTAGCATATCCCGGCCCTGCTCCTGGTGAAGCTGGTTGCGCAGGCGGCGCATCTCTTTTTCCGGGGCAGCCAAGGGCGAAAAGGCCCGGGCACCGGCCAGCAGGCCGCTGACGATTTTGGACGTCTTGCCCGGGTCCGCGGCAGCTTGGGACTCCAGCCCGATGCCCTTTGGGCCGGCCTCGGGCCATTTTATCAGGCGGACCTTAAAGCCCAGAAGCGCGGCGAATTGACGCGCCGCTGCATAATGTTCCGGACGGTGATCCACCAGGACGAACAGCGTTGAAATCCCCGCCAGGCGTTCCGCATTTATAATCGTCAAATCTTCCGCATCCGGCACGCTGACCGCCGGATAGCCCAATTCCTTGAGCAGCAGCAGGTTGACTTCCCCCAGGGTGACAATCAGCGCACCTCCCTCACAGCGTTCGAACTCCTGCAAATTGTAAATTTTGAATTCACCCTCGGTGCACGCTTGATCCCCATGCCAAAAGGTGTCGGCGGCATTGTCCGGCTGAACGCAGCGCGCGGCGTAAACATCACCGGTTTCCATGATGTAGGGGTAGACCAGATAGCGGCCGTTATAACCGATCTTGAATTGGTTGGTAATCGTGGGGGAAATGCCCCGCTGATGATAAAATTTCCGCTGGCCCTCGTGCAGCAGCCCTTGAAATTTGAGGATCTCGGCGTTGATATGACGTTTGGGATATGAGATGTCCGGAACATAGGCCTCACGCTCCGGATCGAATCCTGGGGCCTGAGTCACATCAATCCTCATCTGACGGGCAAAATAGAGCGGGAATCCACCGGGCCGACAGCGGTTCGAACAGCGGTAATAGCCAAGAAAAAAACTTTGCGGGTTCAGCAGGACCACCAGGACGCCGTGCTCAGGGTCCCCGGTATCTTCAGCGGCGCAAAAGGGACAGGGCGCTACCAGGCGAGAGCCTTCCACCCGGGCTCCGGGCAGATGGGACAGGTAAAACTGGCCGATGTCATGGGCAAAGGACATTGCAATACCCCCATGGGCGCTAAGGCCGCGGTGTCTGAGCCGCGAAAATTTTCTTGAAAAACGGGAATCCAGGGATGAATTCGGTTGGGTTCAATTTCCCCCGGTATAGTCTGCGTATAGCCTGGCCTTGCAATCCGGGCAGATGCCATGGCTGAATTCGATATCATAGCGACACATTTGAATTTAGGTCATCATCAGGCGCGCCGGGCGCCAGGTCCGGATCCACAGGCGGGCTGCTCAATCCGAATGAAAAGCCGGTGACCGCCCCCTTTTCGTTGCGCAGTTCGAGATCTCCCCCCAACTCCCGGGTGACGATGCTCTTTATCAGGTAAAGACCGGTATTGTGGCGCTCAAAGCCTAAAACCTCAGGCGGATAGCCCGGGCCGTCGTCACGGTAGGTGACATGAATCCGTTGCTGGTTGTTATTAGCATCAATTTGCACCTCAATTTTCGCCTGGTTCCGGTCTGTAAGGGCGTACTTGATGCTGTTGGTTGCACACTCATTGACAATAATGGCCAGGCTGGCGGCAATTTCCGGCGCGATCCCAATAGCCAGGGGCGTAATCTCAACAGAAATGGTTTTATCCCGGGGCAAGGCTTTGAGGGCGCCCTTGATCACCTTGTCCGTCAGATCGTTCAAGGGCAAGGGCCGCCAACCCGAGGCGCTCAGCAAATCATGCACCGTGGCCAGGCCCTGAATCTGATGAATCACATTGTTTAACGCTTCCTTAAACTCAGCTTGATTGCGGGCCGGATTGTAGCGCCGCTCCGCATAGAGCAAACCGATGATGGCGCTCAGGTTGTTTGTGACCCGATGATTGATCTCTTTGAGCAGCACGGACTTGGTGCGAGCATCTTCTTCAGCGCGCCGATAGAGTTCCTGGGCTTCCTGTTCCATGAGGCGCCGCTCGCTGATGTCCCGCAGGGCGACCAACACGGCGCTCTCCTCTTCCCATTCCGTGTCGATGAGGCGCATCTCGGCAATGCGGGAGACCCCGTTGACACCTTGAACTTTGATTTCGCTGCTCTGCCCCTCCGGGAGGGGATACATAAAGGGCTGGTCGATGACCGCCTCCAGGCGCACATTCAACAGGCGTTCGGCTTCGGGATTTAAAAAGCGGATGCAATGGGCCCGATCCAACACAATCAAGGCATCACTGAAATTGATCAAGGTGGTCAGGGTGGAGCGCAGCTGAAGCTCTTTGAGCTGCAATTCCCGGGCACGCACTTTCAACCCCTCGGCCAGCTCCATGTTTTCCTGCTGATACCGGGCCAGCCCGACTTTCATCTGGCTGAACGCATCCACCGCGGCCTGAACTTCACGGATGATGGAGCGCTTTTCATAAGTGGTCATTAGATCGTAGACCTCGATGGCTTGGGCCTCTTTTTCCAGGGCGGCCATAGAGCGCGCAATCCCTTTGACTATCAGATAGCCGGCCAAGCTGCCTACCCCGGCAATGGCCAGCATGATGTAGATATTCTGGGTTCGATTGGCCTTTAAACTGCCCAGATAATCATCTTCCGGCAGATAGATTCCGATGAGCCAGGGCAGTTTGGAATTGACAAAGGGCGAAAACATGGTGTGATAGCGGCGGCCTTCATGCTCAAAGGCGCCGAAAACCTGATCGCCGGGCGCGAGGGTCTCAAAGGGCTTTTCCAGCGCGCGAAACGCTTTGAACGCCAGAATGTCGTCCAACTCCTCAATTTTGGTCAATCTGAAATCCTGCCCGTCGGTGCCGGTGGGCCAGCGGATTTGGTCCAAATCGGGGAACGCCACCAAATCTTTATTTTTATTGATGATAAAGGCCTTGCCTCGCTGCCCGATTTTCAATTGAGCCAAAAAGCGGGAGAGTTCATCGATCTCGATATCGACGCCCACAACGCCGGTCAATTGCCCCTGGCGACCATACACCGGGCTGGCCACGGTCAGGCCCGGTTTTTGAGAGGTGTAAAAAATATAGGGATCGGTCCACACGGTTTGGCGGGCACTTTCGGCACCGAGGTACCAGGGCCGCTGCCGCGGATCGAACGAGTCCGTCAAATCGATTTCTTGGCTAACCAGACCCATTTGGAAATCCCGCCAAATCAGTTTGGCTTGGCGCACGCCCGCCGGTGCGGTAATTACCTTCGTGCGAAAGCCCGCCGGAGCTTTTTCCGCCATGCGGTTGACGTAAAAAAAATCACCGTTGGGAAACCCAATGTAGATTCCGGCAAAATTAGCGTGCAAGCGTAGCTGCTCGTAGAAATAGCGCTCCAGATTACCCGTGCGGTGGGTCCCCACCACATCGCTGAAGGCCAATTTTTCGGTGAGTTCCGCGGCGTCTCGGGCAGGATCGAGGTAGTGCTGAGCCTCTTGGATGGTGAATGTTACGATATTCTCCATGATGTCCCGGGCGTGGCCCAGGAGGACTTTCTGAGAAGTCAGATAGCTGGAGGCCAGGATAATGGACACCGAAATAACCAGTAAACCGATGACCCCGGCAAATAAAATCCATTTCAGTGAAATCCGCATGGCGGGGATTTTTTCTCCAGTCGATCTATAGCGCCCCGGGAATATTGACTTGTGGCGGCGCATCTAATTTATTAGACTTTGACGGCAAGATAGTAAATAGATTTTCGAGCCAACTAATAGGAAACGCTCCATGAAACCACGCCGCTCCACGCTATCGGTTCCCGGCCATGTGGCCAAAATGCATCAAAAGGCAAGTTCAAGCGCAGCTGATGTGATCATGCTCGATCTAGAGGATAGCGTCCCATTGGAAGAGAAGGCCGCGGCTCGCCGTCAGGTCAGCCAGACCCTGAATTCCATCGACTGGGGGTCCCACACCGTAACCGTGCGCATCAACAGCACCGATACCCCCTTTGCCTATCGCGATATGATCGAGGTGGTCAGCGCCGCGGGATCCGCCATCGACACTCTCGTACTACCCAAAACCGATCATCCCGGGGATGTTCATTTTGTCAGCCGGCTGCTGGATGGGATTGAAAAAGATATGGGGCTGAGCCGCTCCATCGGCATCGAAGCAAGCATCGAGTCCGCCAGGGGCCTATCCCAAGTGGAGGCCATCGCCGGTGCCAGTGACCGCCTGCGCAGCCTGGTTTTCGGCATTGCCGACTACTCCGCCTCCGTGGGTGCCCGCCTGGTATCGCTTTCCGGCCACGGCGAGAACGAAACCCTCTACCCCGGGCATCGCTGGCACTATGTCATGAGCCGCCTGGTCATGGCTGCCAAGGCCCACCAGCTGCTGGCCATTGATGCGCCCTACGGCAACTTCAAAGACCCCAACGGGCTGGAAAGCTCCGCTGTGATCTCCTGCGCCCTGGGATTCGATGGGAAATGGGCCATCCATCCCGACCAGATCGATATCCTCAACCGGGTGTACGAACCGAGCCCGGAAGATCTGCAGCGCGCCCAAGCGGTGATCGCAGCCTTTGAACGGGCCCGGCGCGAAGGTCGCGGAGCCGCCGCCGTAGAGGGCCGCATGATCGACCATGCCACCTACCGGCTGGCCCGGCAGCTGGTCTCCCAGGCCCGATTTTTAGGCCTGTTGTAATCTTACCAATGCCATCAGAATGGCGCGGAAACCTTCTGTTTATCCCAATTCGGCTCAAATGGCAGGAGTTCAGGTCATCACCCCTGCCCTTGCGGATGTTAAATCATCTGTTGTCCAAATAGGCCATCAAGGTTATGTAGAGTCAGGATCGGTTATTTCGCTGGATAGTGCGGGTCCCATGGGGCCGGAAATTCAGCCTGTTAACCCCATATAGAAACCGCTCGGAAAAACAAAAACCCTAATGTTAAAGGGCGCTCCATTCCAAAGGCAACCCCATGGCTCCCAAAGCACCCATCTACATTTGCTATAGCTTCAAGTTCACCGATCACCAACAGATTGATTTTGAGATGAAGATCGATCCCCGGACTCTGGAGCTAATCCAGCCCATTCAGGGACCCCCACCGGCCTGGACAGCCCTGGACCATCAACGATGTTCCAATTGTAACTTGAACCCTGAAACGTCACCCCACTGCCCCCTGGCGCTCAATCTGGTGGAGATCGTCAATGCCATGGAAGGATTACTCTCCTATGAAAATGTTCGCTTGGAAACGATTGTAGAAGCACGCCAGATCATCCAGGAGACCACGGTGCAGCAGGCGGCCCGCTCCCTGATGGGGTTGCGGATCGCTACCAGCGGCTGCCCCCACACCAAATTTTTCAAACCCATGGCCCGCTTTCACCTGCCGCTCTCCACCACCGAGGAGACGGTGTACCGCGCCACCACGGCCTACCTGTTATCTCAATACTTTAAAATCATCGATGGCCGGCCCGCTGATTTCAATCTGAGCGGCTTGACCCGCATCTATGAACAAATCCGGATTATCAATGTCCACGTGGCCAACCTTTTGCGCAGCGCCGTAGCCTCAGACCCCGCCATCAACGCCGTTATCCTGCTGGATATATTCTCCCAATCCCTGCCCATGGTCATTGAAGAGAGTCTGGATTCCATCCGTTACCTCTATGAGGCCATGACCCTGTGATAGTTTCGTCGCGCTTAGCCAGGGATTCGGCGCCCCAACTCCTCGGAAATATCAGTGGCCAGGCGCTCCAGGGCCTGGGAGTGGGCCGCAACTAGCCCCCCAATTCCATCTCCCGCCACCGGTTGGCGCAGCACAAATTCCCGCCAGACCGGGGATGACGGTGGAACGTTGCCCCGCACCTGCCAGCGGCCAGCCAAGACCAACTCGCCTGCCGGATCTCCATCGAACCGGGAAATATCCAATTCCAGACGGTAGTTCAGAGTGCCGCGGAAAGCCGGGGGCTGAACCGCTAAGCGGTGCAGGGCTTGATGGCGCGCCAGGAGGGTAGTGAGCACCCGGGCGATCCCCGCTTCCAGCGGTTCGCCCCAATGGTCAAACAGGGACAAGGCGATCCGATGGGTGCCGTCACGGGTCACCACCTGGGGACGTTTGAGATATTCCGGCAATCCCACCTGACCCACGCCCAGGGTTATTGGGGGAGCCGGTTCGGCGGCGGCCTGGCCCCCCGGGGATGCCGGCAGCTCGACCTGCAATAGATAAAAACGGGTGGATTTAGCGGTTCCCTGGAATGGTCCGCTACAGCTTAGGTTAAACGAAGCCATAATCAAGGCAAGCCCGACAATCGGCAAAATAACGGCGCTGATGGAATAACACGGCAATGATCTCATGGAGATCCTTTCGGTGCCCGCTTGCCCCTCAGCAGGGCATCCGGGTATTGCTGCAGATATTCGGCCAGTCCGCGCACTACCCGCAGCGTGCCGTTGAGCTCCCTGAGGGTTTGATCCAATGATTGCCGGAACTGGCTGTCATCACGGATCATGTTTTCAGCGTCTTGAAAAAGATCTTCGGCGCTGGCCATGGTATCCCGGGACTGACCCAGAAAATCGGCCAGATCGGATTCCAGGGGCTCTATCCGCTGATCCACATGCAGGGTCAGCCGTTGCACATCCGATAATGTGCGTTGCAGGTTGGCGGCCAGCGGGGGGAGCTGTGTCTGCAAAAAGCGGGCGACCCCCTGAATATCCCCGGCCGTGCCATTCAGGTCGCGGCCCCAGCCCGCCATCTCGGTTTCCAGCTTCCCGGCCAACTGCTGAAATTGAAGCAGCGTCGCATTGAAATTTTGGATCGATTCCCCGGTCTGGGGCATGTTGATCAAGCGCTCCACGCCTTCCAGGACCATCATTCCGCGGTTGATCACCTCATCCAAGGGAATTCGCTGCACGGCGCGGGTGATCTCCTCCAGCCCCGAGGGGATGGTGGGCAGTTCGGGAATGCCCAAATCGATGGCGTCCACGTAGGTAAGGGGCGTATCCGGGAAAAAATCAAATTCCACCATCAATTGGGCGGTAATCAGGCTCTGGATCCGCAGTTGCGCCCGCAACCCACTTTTGACCAATTGGGCGATGCACTGCGGCGTATCTGCGCACCCCAGCATCTGACCCTGGATATCGATTTTTTCCTGGGGCTCCACCTCGATGATCACCGGCACGTGAACCGCCTTACCGGACTCATCCAGATGAATTCGAATATTGCCGACACTGCCGATGCGCACGCCCCGGAATATCACCGGCGCGCCAACGGAGAGCCCCCGTACGGATTCGTCGAAATAGAGCACGAATTGATTTTTGGTGCGCCACCAGTAACCGCTGCCGAATGCAATCAGCGCGACCGTGAAAAGCGCCGCCGCGCCGATCACGAACAGCCCCACCAGCTTCGCATTAGGACTGCGCGTTACCATAATCGTCTGTCCATGATTCAGGCCCCTTGTTTCAGACACCCAGAATGTCACAAATTACGGCGAAGATCCCGTCGGCCACAATGATGGCCACAATGCCGGCCACCACCGCCGCGGTAGCCGCCCGCCCCACGTCTCCGGCGCTCCGGCCGCACTGTAGTCCTTTGAGGCAGCCTGCCGCGGCCACCAGCACCGCAAAGCAGAGGCTTTTACCCAGGCCGATATAAATATCCAGGGGACGAATCGCCTGGCGGGTCTGCTCCCAATACTGCATCAAGGGGATGTCCAACATTCCCACACCCACCACAAATCCCCCCAAAATCCCCATGAAATCGGCATAGAGACAGAGCAGGGGCATCATCAGCAACAGCGCCCAGATGCGGGGCGCCACCAAAAATTCCATAACGTTGATCCCCATGGTTCTAAAGGCATCGATCTCGTCATTGACCTGCATGGTACCCAACTGCGCCGCAAAAGCCGCCCCCGTGCGGCCGGCCATGATCACCGCGGTCATGACGGCGCCCATCTCCCGGGCCATGGCAATTCCCACTAGATCGGCAATGTAGATCTGCGCCCCGAACAGCCGCAGTTGGACCGCCCCCACAAAGGCCAAAATCAGACCCACCAACACACTGATCAGAGCCACAATGGGCAAGGCCCGGATGCCGCAATCATGAATCAACTCCCAAAAATCGCGCCGCCGGAAGCGCGCCCGGCCCGCGGCAAACCCCAGGCTGCTGATGCAGACCTCACCCACAAAGCCGAGCAGTTCGTTCAGGCCGGCGATATCCTTCATGGTTCGACGGCCGATCTGCGCCAACACCGAAACCGGCCCATGGACCGTAGCGGTTGCACTCCCCGGGTTTTGCCGGGCCAAATGCAAGAGGCGCTGGACCCCCGGGGGCAGCCCCTGGCCGTCACAGGCAATGGCCCGCTCCCGGCAAAGGTCCATGGCCTGGGAGGCGAAGAGCACCACCAGGCTGTCCCAGTGGACAAGCTGTTGAGTGTCAAACTCAAGTTTACGAAGCTCACCAGCATCCTGAAGCATCATCTCGAGCTGGCCAATTTCGGGAGTCTGTACGCCCATATGCCAACTGCCGCTCAAATGCACCTTGAGGGTGGTTTTATCGGGATAGGTGCCGGCCAGGGCGGCGGGCGCCGAGGGTATCCCCTCCCGGACATTTTTCAAGGACATGGAATCATCATAGGCTGAAAATTGCAGGCTGAATCCCGGGATTCGGAACCCTGTGCATCAAGGCAGGTGGGAGGATAGGGTGACCCCCAGGGTGTAGCGCGACCTCGCCGGGCCGCGGCCAACGACCAGTAACAGTCCGTTTTCGCCTTCAGGCAACACTCCCGGTGAAAAACCTGGTGCGTCGAGATCCAGGGATCGGTCTTTAATGGGGACCCAGCCCATCAGGGTCAGGGGCCAAATGGTTTTGGAAAGCCGCTGACCCGGGGGCACCACTTCCACGGGCGGGGTGCGCACTTCCTCTGCGGCAATTCCTTGAAATACAAAGCCGCCCCGGGGTTGACGGTTGACCAAATAGCGGCATTGGGCCCAGTCAATCTCCAGTGGCTGGGAGGCGCGATTGATCAGCGATAATTGGAATCCATCGAAAAAAGCTTTGGTGGAAGCACGGACCGGCTCAAGGCGGACCTCAAAGTCAGAGGTCGCCAACTCGGCGGTTTGCGGCTGGCTGCGCCATACCCGCTGACCGGCGCAGCCCGCCACCACCAGACAGACCAGTACAGCAAAAATTGAAGCGCGTCTCAAGCTTGAACCTCCCGGAATGTAAACCCGTGTCATTATCGATGGCCAAATCAATCTACAGCACCAAGGGGCCATTTCGCGGCCAAAGACAGCTTAATTGACTTCAAATCCTCCCGATTGTCAACCATGCCTTGGGCCGGCACGCGACGAATCAAGGGCAATCCATCCCTTGTGCCGCTCTCCGCGCCGGATCAAATTGACACTTTTAGGACGGAGGGTTACCGTGGTAGATATTCGCGCCGCCCTTTCGCGGCGGGAACCTGAACAGCCAAGGAGATCATGCCCAATGGATGAGTGGATCAATATCAACGAGGGCAAATATTTAGCCGCTCAGGTGCTGCTGGTGGCGGCCGACGGCTCCGCGGTGGAGATGATCGATACCGTCATCAACATCTACAAAGACCGGGTGGGGACCCGGCGGCTGCAAGGTCAGGGCTTCATCAACAGTTTGCACGTCATTGAACTTCTGGAAACCCATGACGATCTCGATGTGCTGCTGGATTTGGGCGAGGATTTCAAATACCGCCTGGTGGCGCCGACCCTCAGCGGAGGAAAGATATTTGCCCCGGAGGTGAAATCATCCATGGTCTTCATCCCCTCCCAACCCTGGATCCCCCTGAGCGAAGCTGATTATCAGTCGACCCTCAACACTCTCACCCGGGTCACCGATTAGCTCCGGGAGGCAACCCCGAAAGCCGGGCAATTTCAGCCATTCGATCCCCTAAGAAAGCTCCCAGCCCAAGGGGCACCGGACGATAGCGAGGCGGTCCAAAGCGGATCCGAACCGTGCGCCGCCGCCGGGATCGCCCATAGTGCAAGCCCACGGAGATAACTGGAATGTCCCGGCGCTGGAGTATAAACCGCACCATTCCCAGGTGCCCCGGCCCCATCCGTCGGGGATAGTAGGTCCCCTCGGGAAACAAGACTACCCCGGCCCCGCAGGTCAAGGCGCCCTGGATTTGGCGCAGGGAGGACCGGCTGCGCATGGGCATCCGGCGGTTGAGGGAGATTCCGCCCAAGGCCCGGATCATGGCCCCTGCCAGGCGATGCTCAAATAATTCGTGCTTGGCCACATAGACCAGGGGCCGCGAAACGGCCAGTCCCACAAGCGGAATGTCCTCCCAGCGCTGATGCTTGGCCAACATCAGGAAGGCGCCCTTGGCTGGAACCCTTCGGGCATGATCGACTTGCATTCGAAACCGAGCGCCCATGATCCACGCGCCCAGGGGTCTGACACTGCGATAAAGCACCTCATGATCCATGTCGGACTCGTCCCGGTCTCCGCGTAGCCGCACGCTGCTCATCCGTTGATGGGCAGCCCCGGCCAGGAAGCTGTTTTGCCCGCCAATTCCGGTCAGCTACCGGGGCCCTGCCGTTCACTTGAACCCGGTTTCTCCACGCGCGGCATCGCTAATTCATCCGGCCCGCTCCCGCCCAGCACCTCCCCATCCAGGCCCATAACCCGGATTCGCTCCAGCCAGCGATTGCGCGCCAGGGCGCGCATGTCCTCTGCCAAATCGGTCTCATCCATGATCTCCATCCCCATCAAGGTCTCGATCAGGTCCTCCAGGGTCACCAGACCGTCAATCCCGCCATGCTCGTTGACCACCACGGCGATGTGGTGGCGCTCCTTGAGGAAACGCTCCAGCAAGACCGGCAGCGATACGGATTCGGGAACCATGGAGATTTCCCGCCGGAGCGCCTTGAGCAGCTGGTTGTCCCCCTTCTGGGACGAAAAAACGAGCACATCATCCTTGATGACGAATCCGGTGATATTGTCGATCTGCCCATCGTAGACCGGAATTCTGGAGAAAGGCATGCGGGTGACCCGTCTGAGCGCCTCGCTGACGGGCATTGCCTCCGGCAGGGCCGAAATAACGGTCCGCGGCGTCATGATATCGGTCACCTTGAGGCCTTCGAAGCGCAGCAGGTTGTGGATGATGCGGGACTCTTTGCGATGTAACTGGCCGGTTTCAACACCGATGCCCGCCATGGCGAGCAACTCTTCCCGGCTGAAGATGTGCACCGCCTTGCCTTTTGAGATGAACCGGGTCAGCAACTCCGAAATCCAGACCATGGGATAGAGCACGATGATCAACGTTTGTACGAAAATCGCCGTGGGTCCAACGATCCGCGACCAATAAACCGCCCCGATGGTTTTGGGAACGATTTCGGAAAGAAAGAGGATCGCCAGGGTCATGAGGGCCGAAAAGACACCGAACCAGGCACTGCCGAACACCACGGTCGCTTTGGCACCAGCGCCGATGGCCCCCACCGTGTGGGCAACGGTGTTGAGAGTCAGAATCGCCGCCAGGGATCGATCCACATTCTCCTGTTTGAGCCGCCTGAGCAGAGCCGCTCGCCGCGGCTGTTTCTGCCTGAGCCCCGCAATATAGGAAGGAGTGATGCTCAACAGCACCGCTTCAGCCACCGAACACAAAAACGAAAAGATCAGGGCCAGCAGGACGTAGGCTATCAGCATCAGAGTGTCGCTGTTCAGGATCACCGTTTATCCTCATAGGGTTGATGATGTGTGACGTCGGCGGGTTGTTGCGCTTGAACTTGCCGGTTGGCCCATATGCTACCATGCGCGTATCGGCCATGTCCAACATGGAAAGAAACGCCGGCCGCAACACAAAACCCCGGCCGGGACAAAAGCGTCGCTTGATTCCAAATCAGCCATCGTTTTCAAATACTTGGCTTGGGTTCGGAGAAGGTTCCCGGGACGACAAATCCTTTTATTCCGTCAGGGGATTTGCTATGCCCAAATAGCTCATCCGAGTAATTTCGCACCCTGACTTTCTCTTGGGGCCGACGCGCCCCCAACAATAGGAGTGCCCAAATGGCCCTGCAAGTTATCTTCAGCGGAGTGGGGGAGGCATTTGATGAAAATCGAACCAATACCTCCATGATCGTGACCCACCACACCGGCGGGTCACTTCAGCAGGTACTTCTGGATTGCGGATTCAGCGCGGCCCACGCCTTCTGGCGCCATGCGCCGGAACCCTTGAACCTGGATGCCGTATGGGTATCCCACTTCCACGGTGACCACTTTCTGGGTCTTCCCTTGCTGCTGCTGCGCTTTTGGGAGGAAAATCGCCGCAAACCCCTGGTCATTATCGGTCCCGCGGGCGTTGAAGCGAAAGTGACCGCGGCCATGGAACTGGCCTATCCCAATTTTCTGCCCCGCATCCAATACCCCATCGAATTCCACCCGGTCAATCCGGCGGATCGATTGATCATGGCCGGTCTCTCCTGGTCCTTTGCCCCCAACGATCACGCCCAAAACTGCTTGGCCCTGCGAATCTCCACCGCTGATATTTCCCTATTCTACAGCGGCGACGGACGTCCGACCTCTGAATCGGAAGCGTTGGCCCAAAATTGCGACCTGATGATCCATGAGGCCTTCACCATCGAGACGCTCCAGGGCGGGCACGGCACGGTTCGGGACTGTATCGAATTTGCCCGCCGCGTCAAGGCGCGTATGCTGGCCCTGGTCCACCTTAACCGCGAAGTCCGCAATGGACAGTCCGGCGTGCTGCGGCAAACCCTTGAATCGGTGAGCGATCTTAAGGTCTTGCTGCCGGAAGGCGGCGACCAGGTCACCTTGAAATCCCGCCGGAACACTAGGAAATCCCGATAGGGTCGTGATGCAGGGTGACGCAGGGTCTGGTTGCATCCGGAATGAATTGATTGGCTTTTTTTGCATTTTGCAATCGCATTGTGCACAAATTTGCGTTAATCATCCGAAAACATCGCCACCGCCGGGAAGGAGCAAGGAAGATGGGTGTGGCTTTTATCACCTGAAATTATTGATAATTTAATTTAAGAATAAATAATTCCATGTCTTGGCATGCATCATGTATATTTAAATAAGTACATTCACTTCCTCCTCCTTTCTTCGAAGTGGGCCGGCGCGCAAGCGCCGGCCGTTTTTTTTGGTCCATCCGTAAATTTTCCGCTTCGCCTAAATTTCTTGACACACCCTGAGCTGCGTTTTAGATAAATTTTCCCATTCCGCGCTCACGCCATCACCCAAATGCTGCCGATAAACCCCGACATACCGCTAACCTTTGGACCGAGGAGATCTCCATGACCGAGTTTCAATACCAAGAGATGTTTCCCTTGGGGGATGACCCCACACCGTATCGCAGGATCAGCCCGGATTTTGTCGGATCGCTAAAATTCGAGGGCCGCGATATTCTGAAGGTCGATCCGGCGGGTCTTACGCTTCTGGCCCAGGAAGCGTTTCGGGATGTGGCCCACCTGCTGCGCCCCGGGCACTTGCGCCAGCTGCAGAACATCCTGGAAGATACGGAGAGCTCGGCCAACGACCGCTTTGTGGCCAGGGAGATGCTGCGCAACGCAGTCATTTCGGCCCAAATGGAGTTCCCCATGTGTCAGGACACCGGCACGGCCATCATCATGGGCAAAAAGGGCCAGCAGGTGTGGACCGGCGGCGGCGACGAAGCCGCCCTGGCCCGGGGCGTGTTCAACGCCTACACCGGCAATAATCTGCGCTATTCCCAAAACGCCCCGCTGACCATGTACGCCGAGGAAAACACCCAGTGCAACCTTCCGGCGCAGATCGAGATTTACGCGGTGGGAGGTGAGGCCTACAAATTCTTGTTTATCGCCAAGGGCGGCGGCTCCGCCAACAAGACCTACCTCTATCAGGAGACAAAGGCGGTGCTCAATCCCGAAAGCCTGGTCAATTTCATGACCGCCAAGATGAAAACCCTGGGAACCGCCGCCTGCCCGCCCTACCACTTGGCCTTTGTGGTGGGCGGCACCTCCGCCGAACTCAATCTGAAAACCGTCAAACTGGCCTCGGCCGGTTATCTCGACAGCCTGCCGACCCAGGGCGGTTCCAGGGGTCATGCCTTCCGGGATCTGGAAATGGAAGCGCAGATGCTTTCCATCAGCCGCAACTCCGGCATCGGCGCCCAATTCGGCGGAAAATATTTCTGCCATGACGTGCGGGTGGTGCGGCTGCCCAGGCACGGAGCCTCCTGCCCCATCGGCATCGGGGTAAGCTGCAGCGCCGACCGCAACATCAAAGCCAAAATAACCCGCGAGGGCATCTTCCTGGAACAGCTGGAAACCAATCCGGCCCGCTATTTGCCCGGTGTGGACGCGGAGGCTGATGGCGCGGTGAAAATCGAACTCAATCAGCCCATGGACCGGATTCGGGCGGAACTGAGCCGCCACCCGGTGGCCACGCGCCTGCTCTTGACCGGCAAGATCGTGGTGGGACGGGATATTGCCCACGCCAAACTCAAGGAACGCCTGGATCGCGGGGAAAACTTGCCGGACTATTTTAAAAATCACATTGTTTACTATGCCGGCCCCGCAAAGACACCACCCGGATATGCATCCGGGGCCTTTGGTCCCACCACGGCGGGCCGCATGGACGCTTACGTGCCCCTGTTCCAAAAACAGGGCGCCTCCATGGTGATGCTGGCCAAGGGAAACCGCTCCGCCCAAGTCACCGCTTCCTGCAAGAAATTCGGCGGCTTTTACCTGGGCTCCATCGGCGGCCCGGCGGCCCGCCTGGGAAAAGAGTGCATCACCCACATCGAGACCCTGGAATATCCCGAATTGGGCATGGAGGCGATCTTCATGATCACGGTCAAGGACTTTCCGGCCTTCATCATTGTGGATGACAAAGGCAACGACTTTTTTGAAGGCCTGCTTTAGGAGTATGAACTTTCCCGCCCCTGAAAAGGGAAATCCCCCTAACCCCCTTTAAAAAAGGGGGAGTCGATCGTGCCCCGGGCAGGGGCGGAAAATTTTTCACCCCTGCTTTTGGCAATTACCGCCAGAAAGAGGGACGCTTCGCCCCTGAAACGCGAGGGCGAAGGCAATGGCTGCTCCCCCCTTTGAAAAAGGGGGGCCGGGGGGATGGCTGCTCCCCCCTTTGGAAAAGGGGGGCCGGGGGGATGGCTGCTCCCCCCTTTGGAAAAGGGGGGCCGGGGGGATGGCTGCTCCCCCCTTTGAAAAAGGGGGGCCGGGGGGGATTTAGCGGCCGTTGGGACCAAACCAAAAAAATCGGGAAGGCCGTCCGGCCTCCCCGATTTAGCTGCAGATGTTGATTTGAAATCCTTAATGGATAAGAAATTTACCAGTTAAAGACCGTATCCAGCTCCTCATCGGAAACCATAAAGGTTTTGTTATGGGGAGCCAGAGCCTCTTTCTTAAAGTAATCGGGCAGCCGGTCATCGGCCGAGGTAAAGCCCGCTTTGCGGTTAAAATCCAGTTCTTTCTCCAAAACGCTCTTTCCTAGGGCGGATACATCATCGGCGGTCATGTTCAAGCCGTGAAAGGCGTTGATCATGTCGATGAGTGCCTGAAAGGTCTCCGGCTGATCCAGGATGGCAAAGGCGATAAAGAGGCACATACCCGTTGAATCCACGGCCGCGGTGGCGATCTGCAGATTTCGGGACAGCTCGATCTGGCCTTCGGGTTTCAGGGCATCCACATTGCCGCCCACGCCCAGGATATTGGCGGTCACCGCATAGCCGGCCGTATGATCGCCCCCCATGGGACTGGTGGCATAAGTCACCCCCATGCCCTGCACCGCCCTGGGATCGTAGGCCGGCAGAGCCTGTTTTTTCACTACGGGTACCCGTTCCACGCCGAATACCTGGCCTGTGACGGCCGCGCCGTTGCCCAGAATACGGCCCAGGGGCGTTCCCGCGCCCACCTCCTTGACCAAGTTGATGGCCCCCTGGGCATCGCCGAAGGCGGCCAGTCCGGCCTCCATGGCAACCCCGATGGTGGCGCCCATCTCGATGGTGTCCACGCCGAAATCGTCATCCAGCCGATCCAGCTGGGCGATGGCATCCAAATCATCGATGCCGCAATTTCCGCCGTGAGCCCAGACAGTTTCATATTCGGGCTGCTTGGTGAGGAAATTGCCCTCCTTGTCGTTGTAAATCCCCGAACAACGGATGACGCATCCCCGATGGCAGCCATGGGTGACGATGCCGCCTCGGGCGCTTTCCGTTTCGGCCTGGGTTTCGCCGCTGATCTTGTCGGCGCCGGCAAATTGGCCGCTGCTGAAATTATGGGTGGGATAGCCGCCGGCCTCGTTAATGACGTTGGTCAGTACGTTGGTTCCAAAGGCGGGCAATCCTTCGCCGGTTACTGGATGCTTGCGCAGACCGGCCACAAAGGTTTTGTTGGCCGCCTTAAACTTATCGGAATCCTGGGGGGCGCGCATTTTCAGCCCGGCATCATCCAGAATGATGACCTTCACTCCCTTGCTGCCCATGACTGCGCCCACGCCGCCGCGGCCGGCATGCCGGGTGGGCCGCATCTCCATGTCCGTGCAGGCAATGGAGGCGGCGCTCATTTTGCGCTCCCCGGCCGGCCCGATGGAGATGCAGGCCACCTTGTCGCCGCATTTGGCCTTCACCTTGTCGATCAGATCGTAATTGCCCAAGGATTTGTATTCATCGGCCTTTGAAATTTCCACCCCATCCTTGTTGATAGCGATCTGGTAGAGGCTGTCATCCTCGGGTTTGCCCTCCAGGATAATGGCTGCATACCCCAAGCGACCCAAGACCTGGGCCGCTTGTCCCCCGGAGTTGGACTCTTTGATGCCGCCGGTCAGAGGGCTCTTGCAGCCGATGGAGAGCCGGCCGCTCATGGCCGCCGCCGAACCGCTAAGCAGCCCTGGGGCAATCACCAGCTTGTTGTCAGCCCCCAGGGGATGGCAGGTGGGCGGCACCTCCTGGCTGATGATGGCGGAGGTCAAGGCACGGCCGCCCAAACCGGCGTAGTCACCCAGTGCATCCAGTTTGGTTTGGGGACCGTTCTGAGCACCCATGTCGATACGAAGCAATTTATCCATTCCAACACCTCCCATTAACCGGTTTTGAGTTATACATTTTCCAGCCGCCGTTTACAGGCGGATTATCCTGAATTCCGGGACTTACCCCCCATCGGAACTATTGAGGTCCACCTCAAAAGATCTAATAAAAAAAGCGGGCGGTTATTGTCAAGGAAAACACAGATTAACTCAGAATAACTCTAAAGGAGGGTTGGATTTACCCCATGGGCACCCGTTAAGGAAGGTTTCAAAATGGGTTGGCGCAATAGAGCGTAAAACAAACCGGGTAGGAGTGTGGGTTGGCCTTCAGCCGGGAAGGTCTCAGCCCTTAAGGTACGCCTCAGCAGACGAGGGTATCCCGCAAGGGCGGTTTGCTGGCTGAACTCACAGCCCGCCGGAGGCGGGATTGAACCCCGCCCCCCAGGTTATAGCGCAAACAAAACCGTCGAGGCTCCCTGATTCCAGGCCGCAACGGCCGGTCAGCGCGAACGGGATGGGGATGTCAGCCGTTTTGACGCTCAAAACTGACCATGAAATCGCACAGCTCCGATACCGCGGCTTCATCGGTGGCATTGTAAATGGACGCCCGGCAGCCGCCCACGGAGCGGTGGCCTTTCAGCCCCCCCAGCCCGTTTTCAAGGGCCTGGGCGATGAAGCGCTGCTCCAGTTCCTCATTGGGCAGGCGGAAGGTCACATTCATCAGCGAGCGGCTGTCGTTGTCGGCCGTGCCGCGATAAAAATCGCCTCGGTCCAGCAGATCGTAGATCAGAGCGGCCTTGCGGCGGTTGATAGCCTCCATGGCCGCAACCCCGCCGACGGTCTCATCGAGCCATTTCAGTACCAGCTGAACCGTGTAAACGGAGAAACAGGGCGGCGTATTGTACATTGAATTCTTGCTGCTCAGCAAACGATAATCGAGCATGGAAGGCAACCCCTCGGGCACCCTTGACAGCATATCATCGCGAATAATCACCAGACACACGCCGGCCGGCCCGATATTTTTCTGGGCCCCGGCATAAATCAAGCCAAAAGGCGCGGGGTCCAGCACCCGGCTGAGAATGTCCGAGGACATATCCGCAACCAGAGGCACCCCCCCGGTCCGGGGCCAGGCATGCCATTGGGTTCCCTTGATGGTGTTGTTGCTGGTGAGGTGAACATAGGTCGCCTGGGGGTTGAATTGAATCTCCTTGGGGATATAGGCGAAATCACGATCCGCGGAGCTGGCCACTTCGCTGACCGTTTTGCCTAGGATGCGCGCCTCTTTGAGGGCTTTGGTGGACCAGGTGCCGGTATTGACGTAATCCGCGCTCTCCCCTGCCCCCAAAAAATTCATGGGCACCATGCAGAACTGCAGGCTGGCACCCCCCTGGAGAAACAAGACCTGGTATTGATCGCTCAATTGCAGCAACCTACGGGTGCGTGAAACCGCATCGGCCACCACCTCGTCAAACCAAGCGGAGCGATGACTGATTTCGGTGATGGACATTCCCGACCCCTTGAAGTCCAAAAATGTCTCTTGAATCTCTTGCAGAACCGGCAGCGGCAGCGCGGCCGGCCCGGCATTGAAATTACGGATGCGCGTCGCGGACATATCATTCTCCCCTTTGCGGTTATACAGGTAATACAGCCGCCAATTGCCGGCCGGGGACCGGCTTGACAAACCTACCGGGCTGACCTAAAGCCAGACCGGTAAATGGAAGTCAATCTCCAGGTGGAAGCGCCCCCGAATAGTTTTTAGCGGCCATTGAAAGCGATACTGGGCATACTCCATGGCGCCATCCCAATGCAAGGGCTTTTGCCGGCCTTCTGCATACCCGAACTCTGGAGCCGTGGCCCAGGCCCATTCATGACCCAACCCAAGGACGCGGCATGCATATTGTTCATTACCCCTCGCGGCACGCCGAAAAACGAATCCAGCGGATCATCTCCCGCAAGCTGAGCACCACCCGCAAGCTGGAACAGACCGTCTACCGCATCATCGCCAAGGTGGCCAAAGATGGGGATTCGGCGTTGGTGGAATTCGCCCGCAAATTCGACACGCCGGAGCTGACCGTGGCGGATCTTGAAGTGGGCGAAGAGGAGTTTCGCGCGGCGGCCAAGGCGGTGGTCCCGGAGTTTATAACATCCCTCAAGCGGGCCATTACCCAAATTACCGTCTTTCACCAGCGCCAGCGGGAAAATTCTTGGATGACCACCGATCGGCCCGGGGTGCTGCTGGGCCAAATGGTGCACCCCGTGGATCGAGCGGGCATCTACGTGCCTGGAGGCCAGGGCGGCAGCACGCCGCTGGTCTCCTCGGTGCTCATGGGTGCCATTCCCGCCCGGATTGCCGGAGTAGCGGAGCTTGTGATGGCCACCCCGGGCAGCGCCCAGGGAACCATCGATCCCCACCTGCTGGTGGCTGCCCGTGAAGTGGGCATCGATCATATCTATAAGGTCGGCAGCGCCTGGGCCATCGCCGCCCTGGCCCAGGGTACCGCAACCATTCCCAAGGTGGACGTCATCGTAGGGCCGGGGAACATCTACGTCACCCTGGCCAAGAAAATGCTCGCCGGCAGCGTGGGAATCGACATGATCGCCGGCCCCAGCGAGATCTTGATCATCGCCGATCAGAGTGCGGATCCGGGTTACGTGGCGGCGGACCTGCTGTCCCAGGCGGAGCACGATGTGCTGGCTTCGGCCATCCTGATTACCGACGCTCCGGCCTTGGCGGCGCAGGTGAAAAAAGCCCTGGCCCGCCAGGTGGAAACTCTGGCGCGCCGGGAGATCGCCCGGGCCTCCCTGGAAAAATTCAGCGCCCTGATTCAGGTGCCGGATCTGGCCCAGGCCTTTGAGTTGGCCAACCAGATCGCCCCGGAGCATCTGGAACTGATCATCGCGGATCCCATGAACCACCTGCATGCCGTCCGCAATGCCGGTGCGGTGTTCGTCGGCCCCTTCACCCCTGAACCTGTGGGGGATTACATTGCCGGTCCCAATCATGTGTTGCCCACGGCGGGGACGGCTCGCTTCTCCTCGGCCTTGAGTGTGAGCACCTTTACCAAAAAAATCAGCCTGCTGCGCTACACCCGCGAGGCCCTTAGAAATGAAGCCCCGGACATCATGCGCCTGGCTGAAACCGAAGGCCTCACTGGTCACGCCAACGCCGTGAAGCTGCGCCTAGCGGCCCACACGCCCAAACACAAGCAGCCCTGACTTATTACGGGACCAGAGTAAACCGGAAAACTCAGCCCCGGCCTCCAGGGAGACGATTTTGCTTAAATGCATCGACCCAGTGTAGGTCGTAGGCGGAGCTGGATCAGGGTTTTGCCGCGGGCGCTTATGGTTCAGGTGTGCTTTTCGAATCGGCCTCGGGCTCTGGATGATGCTCCGGCTCGGGTTTCGGATCTTGGCAGGCGGGAGAATCGTGCTTGGGATCGCCGCCCTTTTCAGGGGGCATGTTTTCGGAGGTCGCGGTGTCCGCGGGAGGCTCAGGGGGGAAACCCGCATCATGATCCTGAGGCGCACTCTTTTCCAGATCCAAACTTTTCACAGCGGTATCCTCCCCATTCGGATCCGTGGCGCCCGAACCATCTAAATCATCCGACTCATCATCCTCGACGTCGGAATCCGTATCCTCCTCCACAACATCACGGGCATGGCGCTGGATGATCGTGAGCTGGTCGATGAGCTTTACTTTTTGGATGGCGATAAACTGACGCGCCGTGGTCTCGTTGCCCATCTTGAGAAAGGTGAGCAGCTTTTGCTGAATGGCAGGGTCATCCCGGATTTCCCGGGGAATGCGGTACAGCATGCGTCTGAAGGTTCCCCGGAGGTTCTCCGGAACGTTCAACTCTGGGGTATCCAGCAAAGGGGTCATGTTCGGCTCCTGAGGAAAAGGTACGTTACAAAATAGCCTGATAAAATAACACGTTGCCACGAATTGTAAAGTCGTTTCCGTTATTCCCAAATTTAAAAATCCGTCAGCCCACGATCAGGGGGTATGCCAGAAGGTCCAATCCGTCCCGCCGCCATCGTCGCTTTGCCGGCTGCCCATTCGACCGCCCTCCCAGGCATGTCCATCGTAATTGAAGGTAAACCCCACGGCACCGACGGGCCAGACAAAGCGGTGGTTAAAGGGCAGTTCCCGGCGATAGATGGAGTAGCGCGCCAAGGGAAATGAGTAGTGCGCCATGATCCGGTGCTCGGCATCCATGAAATTGATTCCCATGCTCAGGGATATGTTGCTAAAGCCGTTGGTCAAATGATCGGCGAAATGCAGCTCACCGGAGATCTGCACAACCTTCTCCTTGCGAGCCGCTTCGTAGCGCAGATCCACATCCCGGGTGCGCCAATTCCCCACCGCCGTTTCTCCCTCGTCCACCAAAACGCGATAATCTTCAGCCACCACCCTGCCCTGATAACCCAGGGGCAACCCCTCGCAGGCGCCCAATAGCATCACCCACAAAGCTAACAGCGCAAACATTTTCAACGTTTTCAGCATAGCAATTATCCTTTCCCGGCAAACCTTGCGTCCGTGATCTTTTGGATGTAAAGGTAATACACTTTTCACCCCACTGCTAATGGTGCAGTAAAAAGCAGAAAATCAGATATTCGCTCCGGTCACGGCTGAAATTATGAGTCGTCCCTCCGGCGTTTCCATTACAGAAACCGCGCACGAGTTACTGGACGGTAAACCATGACCCCCCAGCGCAAACGACTGCCTATTCATCTTTTCGATTTGCCGGTCCATGAACTCAGGCGAGGTTACCGCAGTGATATCTATTTCTGGCGGGAAAAGCGCACCCTGGAAACCCACGACCTGCACCCCCGAACCACCATGCAGGTGTTCCAAAAAAAAGAGGCCATCCTGTGCGGAATCGATGAATCTTTGGCCGTCCTCAAATTGGCCAGCGGCCGTTACGGCGATTACCCTCTGGCCTATCGACTGTTTGACACGCTCATCGAACTCAAGCGCGAGGCCCGTCGGCACTACCTCACCCACCGGTCGGCATTCATCGATGTTTTGGAACAAAAACAGGAAATCGCCCGTCAGTTGGATCAGCTATGGCAGGACGGCTACCCCGAGCTGGAAATCGAAGCCTTGTATGACGGCGACCCCATTGCCCCCTGGGAGAGTGTCATGCACATCACCGGCGACGCGGGCCTGTTCGCCCATCTGGAAACGATCTATCTGGGGGTCCTGGCGCGACGCACCAAAGTGGCCACCAACGTCCGCAACGTGGTCAACGCGGCCAACGGCAAGACCGTCCTCTACTTTCCGGCACGCTTTGACCACTGGGCAGTCCAGGGCGGGGATGGGTATGCGGCCCACATTGGCGGCGCCACCGGCGTCTCCACGGACGCCCAGGCCGAATGGTGGGGCGCCAGCGCCTCGGGCACAGTGCCCCACGCCCTGATTGCCGCCTTAGGCGGCGATACGGTGCAGGCGGTTCAATTTTTCAATGAAACCTATCCCAATACCAATTTGGTGGCCCTGGTGGACTTTGAAAACGACTGCATCGGTACGGCCCTGCAGTGCGCGCGAGTTATGGGGGACAAACTTTGGGGAGTGCGCCTTGATACTTCCCAGAGCATGGTGGACAAATCGATTATCCCCGTGATGGGCCACTTCAAGCCCACCGGGGTGGTGCCGGAACTGGTCACCATGACCCGCGAGGCCCTGGACCGCGAGGGCTTCGGACATGTAAAAATCGTGGTGTCCGGCGGGTTTACCCCCGAGCGCATCCAAAAATTCGAGCAAATCAAAATCCCGGTGGACGCCTACGGGGTGGGAAGCTGCCTGCTGGGGGACGCCTACGATTTTACCGCCGATGTGGTGCTGCTGGACGGCAAGCCTTGTGCCAAAAAGGGGCGAAGTTTTCGACCCAACCCGCGCCTCACCCGGGCCGGAAAGTAGGGCTAACAATAGTTAATACGATAAATCATATAAGTTTATGTAACTATTTATTTATATTAGACTTATTAACTATCCAGTCCATAGTTCTTCTAACCCACTGAAATTATTAAGTTCGATTAGACAGCCCCGTCATTCCCGCGAAGGCGGGAATCCAGTGAGATTCCAATACATTGGAATCTCTGGATGCCGGATCAAGTCCGGCATGACGGAGAATTTTGGACTCTCAAGATACTCAATTCAAACCATAAATAGATCGCCAACCCCATGCGCATTGTGAGCCGACCCGATTTCGATGGTATTGTATGTGCCGCCCTGCTCAAAGAGGTCGAACCCATCACCGAACCCATCCTCTGGGTGCAACCCAGCGAGGTCCAGCAGGGCCTGATTCCGGTGAAAACGGGCGATATTGTCGCCAACCTGCCCCATATCCCCGGCTGCCGACTATGGTTTGACCACCATGTCACCAACCAGATCGACACCCCCTTTGAGGGCCGATTCCGAGTGGCGCCTTCGGCGGCGCGCTTAGTGTATGAATACTATCAAAAAAGTCTTGCCGGAAAATATGACGAACTGCTGCGGCAAACCGACAAGATCGACTCCGCAGACCTTACTCCCGATGAGATTCTGCACCCTGAAAATTATCCCTACCTACTGCTCTCCATGACCATCAGCGGCCGGGACGATCAAGATGAAGCCTACTGGAACGATCTGGCCGCCCGCATCACCGCCCTCGATATCCGCCACCTTAGCGCGGACCCGGAGGTCAAACAGCGTTGCGACCAGGTGGTGGACCAGAACCGGGCTTACACCCAACTGCTCAAAACACACACCGTTCTGGAAGGAGCCGTCGCCCTAACGGATTTTCGCGACCTTGTTCCGGCCCCGGAGGGCAATCGCTTTCTGGTCTACAGCCTTTTCCCCCAATCCAATGTACAGGTCAAAATCCGTTACGCCGATGAGCACCGTCAGCGCATCATCATCGGCATCGGCCGCTCAATACTCAACCGCACCTGCCGGGTCAATGCGGGCCGGCTGCTGACCCAATTCGGCGGCGGCGGCCACGCCGGCGCCGGTTCCTGCAACATTCCCGCCTACCAGGTGGAACAGGTGCTGCCGCGCATCGTCGAAATCCTCAAGGCCAATCAGCCCAACTGAAAGACGACAGACCACAAGCGCAGGATTTGTAGCCTTCATGGCCGTGCGGGTTTGGCCTCGCCCCCTAACCTGGATCCCCGCCTACTGCCGCGGGGATGACGGTGGGAAGGGCGGGATCGCGGGGATGACGGTGGGGAGAGCGGTATTGCAGGGATGATGGTGGAGCGCGCGGGGCCGCGGGAATGACGGCAGAGAAGGCGAAACCTCGGAAATCACTGCAGGAGGAGTGGGGCCGGTCAGGGGGTTCCGCGCACCCAGCCGCGGATCTGCTCCAAAGTTTTCCAGGAAAACCCATCGTCCCAGCAGGGAAACACGGCGTTGTTGCTAAAGATGGGGTCCGCGGCCAGGTCGTAGCGCGAGACAGCCACCGCCCGGGACCAAAGGGCGGTGTGGGGGATGGGGGAGTAATATGCGGGAATGGGGGTCACCCCCTGCCGGTGAACCGCGGAAATGGCCCGCCGCACATCCTTCAAGGATTGGCCGGGCAAGCCCACCAGCAGATAGGCGCCCAGCTGCTGCTTGGCAAACCCGGCTTCCCGCAGATAGGCCGCGGCCTGGGCGAATTCCCTATAGGAGGTCTTGGGGTCCACCTGCTGATCTCCGCTAGGGCCGGTGTCGTCATCGGCGGTTTCCAATCCAAGGCGCAGGGTGTGGAACCCGCTCCGCAAGAGCAGCCGGGCCAGATCGGGCGTGATTTCCCGAATGTGAACGGCATTGGGGGTATGGAAACGCAGCTTTAGTCCCGCGTTTACAACCCGCTGCAGCAAAGGCACGATCCGCTCCGGAGCGTGGACCAGCAGGGCGTCATCGTAAAAGGCGAAATCCCGCACCCCGTGGATGGCATACCAATACTGGATTTCCCGGAAAATCCGTTCAGGGCGTTGCACGCGCCAGCGGGGCGCTAGAAAATGGGAAGCGCAGTAGTCGCAGTTAAACGGACAGCCCGTGGAAGTGAGCAGGGGCGCAAAGCTGATGCGGGTCGTAAGATCCAGGGCGGAAAAGGGCTGTAGATTCGGATCCTCCAGGTCGTAGCGGGGGGAGAGTTCAGCTCCGGTGGCCTGTTGGACCAGATCCAATATCCGGTCGGCGGCCGCGCCGGGGATGACCCCGTCGGCGCCGCTGTGCTCCCTGGCATGTTCCGGGCAGAGGGTGGCGTACACCCCGCCCAACAGCAGCGGAATCTCGGGCCAGATCGACTTGAGTACCTCGATGGTAGCCTGGACCCCGGGATACCAGTAGGTCATCAGGGAGGTAACCAGAATCAGGTCGGGAGCAACCATGTGCTGAAGATCGTCCCGCAGCCAGGCGCGGCGAATACCGTAACGGGAGTAGGTTCGGGGCACCTCCGCCAGCCCCGGAGGCGTGGGCAAGGGTGTTTTCAGGTAGGGGCCGCGGCCTTGGCGGGCGCTGAGGGGCGACGCCGGGGCCCGGGAATGGAAACGATCCAGGCAATCCACCCAACTTACCCGACAGCCGTGATCTCTTAAAATGGCCCCTAGCTGCAACAACCCCAGGGGGCATGCCCAATAATCGTAGGCCGCGAAATCGTAAATCCAGGGGTTCACCAACAACACCGCCGGTCCTTGCCCGGCCGGAATTGCGCTCACGATCAGCCCTCAACCTCCGAGGGGAAATAGCGCATGGAGGTTTTCTTCAGTTCCCGCTGGCTGAACAACTGGATATATTCGGTCACCCCGGTGGCCTTGGCCATGCGGCGCGCGGTCGCCCGGCACGCTTGGGCATCTGTGGCGTGGATCATGGTGTAGAGGTTGTAGGGCCAACCCTCGGTGGGATCGCGGCGATAACAGTGGGACACCGCCTTGAAGGCTGCCATGCGGGGCCCCACCTCCTCGATGCGCGACTCTGCCACCACCCAGGCGGTCATGGCGTTGGCTTCGAACCCCGAATTCTGGTGGCGCAGGGTGGCCCCGAAGCGCCGAATCACCCCCCGCCGGTCCAGTTCTTGGAGGGTCTCGATGAGGGTGGCTTCATCCAGGTTGCCCCGGCGCGCTAATTCCTGGTAGGGCCGCTCCGTGAGGGGAATATCGCCCTGAATCAGGGCAATGGCTTTTTTTTCCAAGAGGGTCAGCATGGTCATGCCTTTTTATTGAAAAGGGGAAACCGGTCTTGCTACCGGGAAAGCCCTCCCGAGCTCTCTTTCGGAGATTGAGCCGGGGGGATGACTTCACCCTCCCCCTTTGGAAAAGGGGGGCTGGGGGGATTTTTGTCCTCGAAATGCTATCGGACAAAACCCGAATGCCTTCCCGCTTCCCCATAGGCGCCTGCCGACTCAAACGTTGATGGCTGCCAATACAGATTGATCTGCATTATGGGGCGCGACCCTCGGGAAAGAGGCCCGCGATTCCGGATGTGCTGGCGGGGCAGCACCCGCGCTCGGTGATGAATCCAGTTACCAGCCGGGCCGGGGTCACGTCAAATGCATAGTTGGCGGCCGGGCTGTGGGGAGGCGTAAGGCGCACCTCGCAGATCCCTTGGCTGGAGAGCCCCTGGACATAATGAACCTCCCGGGGATCCCGCTGCTCAATGGGAATCTCGGGGGGAATCCCGGAGGGAATCCGGGATTTTGAAGGCGGGCGTGCTGAAGTTTGGCCGGCATCCTCCTGGGAATCCCAGTCAAAGGAACTGGAGGGCAGGGCCACGTAAAAGGGCACCTGATTGTCCCGGGCGGCCAAGGCCTTGAGATAGGTGCCGATTTTGTTGACCACGTCGCCGGCGGCGGTGGTGCGGTCCGTGCCCACGATCACCAGATCCACCAGCCCTTGCTGCATCAGGTGCCCCCCGCAGTTGTCGGTAATCACCGTATGGGGAATATCGGCCCGCCCCAGTTCCCAGGCGGTCAAGCGCGCCCCTTGATTGAGAGGCCGGGTTTCATCCACCCAGACATGCACGGCCAGGCCCCGGGCATGGGCCTCGTAAATGGGCGCCGTAGCCGTGCCGTAGGCCATGGTGGCCAGCCAGCCGGCGTTGCAATGGGTCAGCACATGGACCGGCGCACCCTTCCGGGCGCGGCTCAGCGCTTCGATGAGTTGCACGCCGTTCCGGCCAATGGCCTGGCAACAGTCGATTTCACGCTGGGTAATCTCCGCGGCCGCCCGTCGGGCCGTTTCGGGCCATAGGGCGGTGTCATCCTCAGCCAAAACCTTGCGCCTCACCTGGTCTACGGCCCAGGCCAGATTCACCGCCGTGGGCCGGGTGCGCTTCAGCCGCTCGCAGGTTTCATCCAAATGAGCCCGAGGATCCGTCCTCGGAGGCATCTCCCGCAATCCCAGGTAGAGGCCATAGGCCGCGGTGATCCCGATCAGGGGCGCGCCCCGCACCGCCAGGGTCGCAATAGCCTTGACCGCGTCGGCCAGGCACGCCAAATCCAGCACCTTCAGATCGTGGGGCAGGCAGCGCTGATCAATGACCCTGACCGCCCCGCTGAAGGTGTCCAGCCAGAGGGGCCGCAGGGGATCGGGCAAATCGTGATTAACAGTCATGGGTGACTCCGGAGTATGGAGCTGAATGTTGCGGGAAAAAACGGTTTGGTCCGCATATCCCCCTCCCCTTATCTCTCCTGGGCCGCATCGGTTGGATGCCGATTATCGGATTCTCCGGGCAAACTCGTTCACTCGCGCCATCACTTCGATTTCGTCCAGGGTGGTCAGCCGCCGATCCGCCATGAGTACCCGGCCGTTGACAATGGTGGTGGTGACGTCATGGCCCCCGGCGGCATAGACCAGGTGGGACACAGGATTGTACATGGGCGTCAAGTGGGGCTGGGCGCTGTCTATGATAATGATATCGGCCCGCTTGCCCACCGATAGTGAACCGATGGCCTCATTGAGCCCCAGAGCGCTCGCTCCGTTGCCGGTGGCCAGTTTCAGGGTGGTGGCGGCATCCATCACCGTGGGGTCCAAGGACTGGACCTTATGCAGTTTGGCGGTGACGTCCATTTCGGCAAACATATCGAGGTTGTTGTTGCTGGCGCAGCCATCGGTTCCCAGCCCCACGCACACGCCGGCGGCCAGCAACTCCGGTACGGGGGCCACCCCGGAAGCCAGCTTCATATTGCTGTGGGGATTGTGGGCCACCTTGACCCCATGGCGGGCCAACAGTTGCCGGTCGGTGTCGGTCAGGACCACGCAGTGAGGGGCGATCAAATTGGGACCCAGCACCCCCAGATCCGCCAAATGGCCCACGGGCGTATGGCCGGTCTTGGCTTCGATCTGGGCCACTTCCGATTGGGTTTCGGAAAGATGGATCACCAGACAGAGCCCCTGCTCCTCGGCCAGAGCCGCGGCCCGGGTCAGCAGTTCCGGCGCGCAGAGATAGGGCGAGTGAGGCTCCACGGCGATCGAAATCAGAGGGTTGTCCCGCCAGGTGCGAACCAGATCCTCGGTGTAGGCGAAGCCTTGCTCGATGGGCCCATAATTGGGGGAGGGAAAATCGAAGAGCACCTCGCCCACCACGGCCCGCAGCCCGGCCGCCTCCACGGCCTTGGCCACCGCCTGGGTAAAGAGGTACATGTCGCAAAAACAGGTAGTGCCCGAACGGATCATCTCGGCGCAGGCCAACAGCGCCCCCCAATAGACCTGGTCCGCATCCAAACCGGCTTCGGCGGGGAAAATGTGATCCTGGAGCCAGGTCATCAGGGGCAGATCGTCGGCCAGGCCACGAAAGAGGGTCATGGCGGCGTGGGTGTGCAGATTGACCAGTCCCGGCATAATGATACCGCCCCGGGCGTCCAGGGTGCGGGCGGCGCTGGTTTCGGGAAGATCGTCCCCAGGGCCGACCCAGACGATGGAATCACCCGAAATTCCCACCGCGCCCGGTTGAAACACACGCTGAGTCTCATCGAGGGTCAGCACCAGGCCATTGGTGAGGAGCAGATCGAAAGCGGGATTCGGCATGCATCGATTCCTGTATATGTTTTAAGGTGGCCTGAATCAAGCGGCCGGCCCTGGGAGCCGCCTCTTGGGCCACGGCGATGATCTCTTCCAGAGTGGCCGTCTGGGGCACGTCGGGATGGTGGACATTGGTCAGAATGGAAAGGCCCAGCACCTTCATACCGGCATGAACCGCAACAATCACCTCCTGAACCGTGGAAAAGCCGACCGCCTCGGCGCCGATGGTCTGCAAATAGCGAACCTCGGCCGGGGTTTCCAGAGAAGGCCCCAACAACCCGGCATAGACCCCTTCCACCGCCGGAATGTCCAGATCGCCGGCGGCGGTCCGGGCGTGGCTGCGCAGCTCTGGGCAGTAGGCCGCGGACATATCCGGAAAGCGCACGCCCCATCGATCCCGATTGGGGCCCACCAGGGGATTGGCTCCGCTGAGATTGATGTGGTCGCGGATGATCATGATCTGACCGGCGCGAAAGCGACCCTGGAGTCCACCGGCGGCATTGGAGATCAGCAGATGGCGAATACCTAAAGCCTGCAGCACCCGAATGGGAAAGGTCACCTCCCGGGGCGAATAGCCCTCGTAAAGATGAAAGCGGCCCTGGAGCACCAGCAACGGCACCCCCTCCAGCAACCCCAGCACCAGACGGCCGGGGTGGCTGGCCACCGTCGATACCGGAAAATGAGGCAGCTCAGCGTAGGTCAGGGTGCGATCCGAGCGTATGCCCTCCACCACCGCGCCCAGGCCCGTTCCGGTAACCAGAGCCACGGGCACCCCGGCGCCCCAGCGGTTGCGGATATAGTCCGCGGCCTGCTCAACCTGTTGGTGATAGCGATCCATGCAATTCCTCGACCCCGTATACTAAGTACATGTTTTCTTAAAATACGGTATCGTATTATTATTTTCTCAAAATCACCGCAAAGACGCAGAGATCGCAGAGAGTTTATTACTTATTCCCCTGCCTATCGAGCAAAAGAGATAATATTTACTCTGCGTTCTCTGCGACTCAAGCGAAGCAGGCGGTGAAATAACACCTCACCAAACCAACTACAGGGTGATCCACCGCACTAGCCAATTCAAAACCCGCTGCGGGCCATCTTAGGCCATCACCTTCAAGGGGTCAACAAACCGGGTTCCAAGGTGCGGAAAATACGAACAGCATATAAAACCCTACCATCTTGGCTTAACCCCAGGGGTGCCAATCGACGCTTTGGATGTTACGGCCGGCTAAGGGCGGATTTCAAGCCCGCCCCCTTTCGCTCTGGATCCAAAGCCGAGTATCGCTCTCTCGCCCCATCGTATCCGACACTCGGCCCATAGTTCGGCCCATTGTATTGACAAGCCCCTTAAATTATGGAATGTTGCCTGGCGATGCAAATCCAGCAAATCCGCTATTTTGGACCCATTTCCGGAGCGCTTTTTTAGAGGAGACTATGACCATCTGCACGGCCCGCAGCCACCCCGACATCACCCCCGAGATGTGGGAACAGATCGATTCCGTTATCCGTACCTATCGCAAGCATCCCGGCGCCGTGATCACCGTTTTGAGGGAATGCCAGGATATTGTGGGCTATCTGCCCGTCGAGCTGATCGACGAAATCAGTACCGGCCTCAATCTGCCCCAAAGTGATGTCTACGGGGTGGCTTCCTTTTATGCCCTCTTTTCCATGACCCCCAAAGGCCGCCACCGCGTCAAGGTCTGCATGGGCACCGCCTGCTATGTCAAAGGCATCAAGGAGGTCATGGCCCGTATCAGCAACACCTATAAGGTGGAAGAGGGCGGCACCAGCGCGGACCGGCGTTTTTCCTTGGAGCCGGTGCGCTGCCTGGGCGCCTGCGGGCTGGCCCCGGTCATGGTGATCAACCAGGATACCCACGGCGACATCAGCGCCGACAAAATCATCGAGGTCATGGAACAGTACCAGTAGCCTCCCGAAACCGGCCAACCCCAGGCGGCTGACCCGCCATCGGCTCAACGAGAATGGTTCAAACAGCCGACCATGAAAATTTCCGAAATCAAAGAGATCATGAAGGCCGAGCTTCTCAGCGGAGAAGAACACCTGGATGATATCGTCATCGGCGGCGGTGCCGCGGATCTGATGGACGACGTTCTGGCCGCCGCCGCGAAAGGCGCTCTTTTACTCACTGGATTGACCACCGAACAGATGCTGCGCACCGCCAAAGTGGCCGGTGTAAACGCCATTTTATTCGTGCGGGGCAAGAGGCCCGCCCCCAACATCGTGGAGATGGCCATGGGGTTTCAGATGCCCCTGCTTTTGACCGAATACTCCCTTTTTGTTGCCTGTGGTCGACTTTATATGAACGGATTACGGGGACTGGACGGGTCCTGGTAACGCCTTTAGGAGAGTGGGAATGGCCCAACTGACTATTGCGGATCTGGAAAGAATCAAGGCGGACAAGGAACCGGAAATCCAGTTCAAAGACCGCACCTACCTTTTGCTCTGCGGCGGTACCGGCTGCCATGCCACAGGCAGTCTGAAGGTCAAGGACGCCCTCATCCAAGAAATTGAGAAACGGGAACTCAGCGATAAGGTCAAGGTGGTGGAAACCGGCTGCAACGGCTTTTGCGCCGTGGGCCCCCTGATGGTGGTCCATCCGGGAAACATATTCTACCAGAAACTCATGATCGAAGAGATTCCGGACCTGATCGAGAGCCAGATCGTCCAGGGCAAGCCCTATGAAAAGCGGCTCTATAAGGATCCGGTCACTAAAAAACTGATGCCCAGTCTGGATGAAATTCCCTTTTTCGCCCACCAGATGCCCCGCGCCCTGCGCAACAAGGGCCTCATCGACCCCGAATCCATTGACGACTACATCGCCCGCAACGGCTATTTCGGGGCCGCCAAGGCTCTGTTGGAGATGACCCCCGAACAGATCGTCGAGGAGATGAAAGCGTCGGGCCTGCGCGGCCGGGGCGGAGCCGGTTTTCCCGCTGGAATCAAATGGCAGTTCGCCCAGGCCACTCCGGGAAACGAAAAATTCGTGCTCTGCAATGCCGATGAAGGCGATCCCGGGGCCTTTATGGACCGCAGCATCCTGGAAGCCGACCCCCACGCCGTGCTGGAAGGCATGATCGTTGCCGCGCGGGCCATCAACTCCCACCAGGGCTACATTTACGCCCGCACCGAATACCCCCTGGCCATCAAGCGGCTCACCATCGCCATCGACCAGGCCACGGAATACGGCCTTCTAGGTAAAAATATTCTCGGTTCGAACTTTGATTTCAACGTGGCCATCTACCAAGGCGCGGGCGCCTTTGTCTGCGGTGAGGAGACCGCCCTGATGCGCTCCATCGAGGGCAAGCGCGGCATGCCGCGGCCCCGACCGCCCTTCCCGGCCCACAAGGGGCTGTGGGAAAAACCCACCATCCTCAACAATGTGGAAACCCTGGCCAATGTGGGGCAGATCATGCGCCACGGCGGGGCCTGGTATGCGTCGGTGGGCACCGAGAATAGTAAAGGCACCAAGGTGTTCGCCCTCTCCGGCGACGTCAACAACATCGGACTGGTGGAAGTCCCCATGGGCACCAGCCTGCGCACCATTGTCTATGACATCGGCGGCGGCATTCCCAAGAAAAAGAAATTCAAGGCGGTCCAACTGGGAGGCCCCTCGGGGGGCTGCGTGCCCGAACAACACCTGGACACCCCGGTGGACTACGAAGCCATTGCCAAAGTAGGCGCCATCATGGGGTCCGGCGGCGCCATCGTCATGGATGAAAACACCTGCATGGTGGATATGGCACGCTTTTTCATGGATTTCATTCAGGAGGAGTCCTGCGGCAAGTGCACTCCCTGCCGGGAGGGAACCCGCCGCCAGCTTCAGATTCTGGAAAAGATCTGCGAGGGCAAGGGCAAGCCCGAGGATCTGAAGGTGCTGGAAGATCTCTCCGATACGATCCGTGAAACCGCCCTGTGCGGCTTAGGCCAGACTGGCCCCAACCCGGTACTCTCCACCCTGCGCTATTTTCGGGATGAATACGAGGCCCACATCCTGGAGAAACGCTGTCCCGCCAAGCGCTGCGTGGCCCTGCTCAAGTTCGAAGTGGACCCCGAGAAATGCACCAAGTGCGGCGCCTGTTTCCGGGCCTGCCCGGTGGAGGCCATCGAGTGGAAGAAAAAAGAGCTGGCGCGCATTGACACCGAAACCTGCATTCACTGCATGACCTGTTTTGATAAGTGCCGTTTTGACGCCATTTTTTAAGATTTGCAATTTCGCCCGGAATACGAATCCGGTCCGACGGAAAACGCATAAGGAGTAGCTTCCATGATCGAAGCCTTAGCCATGATGGGTATTTTAGGGATGGTGGTGGGGGTGGGCCTGGCCTTTGCCTCCAAGATCTTCTACGTCTACGTGGATCCCAAAATCGTGGCCGTGGATGACGCCCTGCCCGGGGCCAACTGCGGCGGTTGCGGCTATCCCGGCTGCACCTCCAATGCCGAAGCCATTGTGGCCGGCAAATCAGGGGCCAACTCCTGCGTGGCCGCCGGAGCGGAAGTGGCCGAAGCCATTGCTGAAATTCTGGGCATCGCGGTTTCGGCCACGGAGCCCGATATCGCCCGCCCGGGCTGCACCTACGGGGTCCCCGACGCGGACATCAAGTTCGTCTACGACGGCCTGAGCGACTGCCGGGCGGCGGCCCTGCTCAACGGCGGCATGAAGGTCTGCAACATCGGCTGCCTGGGCCTGGGCTCCTGCGTGCAAGCCTGCCAGTTCGATGCGGTCACCATGGGCTCCGAAGGTCTGCCGGTGGTCAATCCGGAACGCTGCACCGGTTGCGGGGCCTGCGAGCGGGCCTGTCCCAAGCATATCATCACCCTCTCTTCGGTCACCCGCCGCATCATGCGCGAGTACACCCTGGAAGACTGCACCACGCCCTGCCAGCGCGCCTGTCCGGCGGGGATCGACATCTGCGAGTACATTCATCAAATCGCCAATGGAAATCCCAAACAGGCGGTGCTGGTGATCAAGGAGCGCAACCCCTTCCCCGGCGTCATCGGCCGCATCTGCCCCCGGCCCTGCGAAGATGTGTGCCGCCGGCAATTGGTGGATGAACCGGTGGCCATCAACTTTCTCAAGCGC
This sequence comes from uncultured delta proteobacterium, assembly GCA_963713755.1. GTDB lineage: Bacteria > Desulfobacterota > Desulfobacteria > Desulfobacterales > CAVQMW01 > CAVQMW01. The sequence continues at coordinate 973,341 of CAVQMW010000003.1, forward strand.
TATGCCGCCGATTACGAACGAGAGTCCGGAGAGCGGCTGCTGCCCTACAAGGCCCCGGACACCGGCCGCAAAGTGGCGGTGATCGGCGGCGGTGTACAGGGGCTCTCCACGGCTTTCTTCAGCGCCCGCCTGGGGCACGCGGTCACCGTATTTGAAGAATCGGACCAAATGGGTGGGTTGCTGCGCAGCGCCATCGCCGCCAACCGCCTGCCGGCGGAGATTCTGGACTGGGATATAGAGGGAATTTTGGCCATGGGCGTGGAGGCCCGCAAAGGCCAGAAATTCGGCGATCAAATCACCATTCAAAGCGCCTTCGAAGCGGGCTACGAAGCCCTCTTTCTGGCGGCCGGCGGCTGGGATAGCCGACTTGCCCGAGGGGCCGGCGGAGCTACCTGGGAAAGTCCCCTGCCCGGGGTCCACCTGCTTCTGGACTTTATGCGACTGGTCCAGAAAAAAGAGAGCCAAGCCCCCGATCTCAGCGCCCAGGTGGTGATCAGCGGCGGGGGCAATTCAGGCCTGGATGCCGCGCTGCTGGCCGCCGACCTGGGAGCCAGTAGCGTAACCCTGCTCTTTCGCGAAGCCGCTGATCCCCTACCCCTGGATGCAGCCAAACTGACCCAGGCTCAGGAGGCAGGCGTCCATATTCAATATCGCGCCGCGGTGACCCGCCTGAAAGGCAAAGAGATCCAGCTGCAATCCGTGGAAGTCACCAATCTGGACGACAAAACCACCCGGACGCTTCCTGCCGGCACCCTGCTGCTGGCGGCCGGCCGGCTCCCTGAATTGATCCTCAGTCCCCAGAGCGCCGAAGAAAAGGAAGCCGAAGATCAAGGGACCTTCAACTACGACGGCCGGTGGGTTGCGCGCATGCCTTACAAAGCCCCAGCCTTTAGCGATGAAGCAGGCCTGTTGGCGACCGGCGACGCCCTGTCCGATTTCAGCGGCGCCATCAAAGCCATCGGCGCCGGACGCCGCGGGGCGGTCTCCATTCAGCGCGTCCTGCACCAACTTCCCCTGGATTTGCCGGAAGATGTGGTGCGGCCCGGATGCGCCGTTCAAGATGTGGACAAGGTGGTTCAGGTTCCGGCCTCCCGCCGCACCATCATGCCCCTGGCCGGCACCGCGGATCCCACCACCGGTGGGGAGTTGGAACAAGGTTTCAGCGAAACCCAGGCCCTGGCCGAAGCCCAGCGCTGCCTGCAATGCGGCCTGATCTGCTACGAACATACCCAACCGCCAAAACAGGCCGAGGAAGCCGCACCCGAGGTTCAAAAAGCGGCCGCCAGCGCTTGATTTCAACCAGGTTGTCAATTGATCCGTGCGGGGGGTACCTTCTCCCGCACGTGTTTTTTTAGCGCCCCGCAAGACATCCAGAGATCACACCCATGGCCACCGAAGAAGGGATCGTCACCCACATCGTTTCCAGGGATATCGTCCAGGTCAAAACCGTGCGCAGCAGTGCCTGCAAAGCCTGTTCCGCAAGGCATAGCTGCAAACCCGGGGAAACCCAAGAGATGAATGTGGAAGTCTTGAATCCCCTGGGCGCCAAACCCGGCGACCGGGTGGTGCTCACCTTCGACACCGGCAACCTGCTCAAGGCCACCTTCCTGCTCTATATCCTGCCCATTGCCGGCCTGCTGGCCGGCGCCATCGTGGGCAATCACTTGGGGGGTCAGTGGTCCATGGGCCCTGGGGCGCGATCCGGGCTATCCGCGCTGATCGGGTTTGGCGGGCTCTTTCTGACCCTGCTGTTCGTGCGAAAAAAGGGCAACCAACTGGGCCGCCAGAGCCGATACCGCCCCCGCGTCACCCGCATTTTAAGATCCTTCCCCGCCCCCTTGGCCCTGGAAGATTGCCAAAAACCCATTGTCCATGGGTAACCATCGCTATTTTTTCCATGACGGCATCCACTTTACCTGCATCCGCTGCGGAACCTGCTGTACCGGGGAGCCGGGCATCGTGTCCCTCAGTGAACCAGAAGCCCACGCTATCGCCAGCTATCTGAGAAGCCCCCTTTCCCGACTGGTGCCCGATCCCCTGGTACCGGCGCCCCAGGGGTTCAGCATCCGCGAACACGCCGACGGCCGCTGTTACTTCTATGACCAGGGCTGCCGCATCTACCCCGCACGCCCCCGCCAGTGCCGCAGCTATCCCTTTTGGGTCGCTAACCTGCGCAGCCACTACCGCTGGAAGCAGAGCGCCCGCCACTGCCCGGGCATCGGCCAGGGACGCCTCCACACCTACGCTGATATCCTCGCCCGCCTGCAAGATGAGTTATCGGAAAAGGAAAGCCTTTAAACCCGAAGTACGTTTTGTGAGCGCGATCATACCCGTCGGTTCGAAGAGGGTTCCGATTTTGATATATCAAATCCACCAGTTGGAAGATTGCTTCGAGTCGTAGGTTATACTATGGACGATCAAGGTTTAGGGTATGCCGATTGGAGACAAAATCACCAAAACCGGCCATAGTTTTACGCAAACCATCAATGGAGGAATAGCGATGAGGTGGGCAACGTTCGGATATATTACGATTTCCCTTGTCTTATTGTTGCCATGTTCAAGAAGCGATAACCTAAGGGCTCAAGACGATTTAGAATATCCTAAATCCTGCGTCTATTGCGGCATGGACCGCGCCAAATTCGCCCACTCCCGGGTCTATATTCAATACGATGACGACACCACGGCGGGCACCTGCTCCCTGCATTGCGCGGCCCTGGACATGGCCCTCAACCTGGACAAAGCCCCGGTTTCCATCCAGGTGGGCGACTATCAAAGCAAACAGCTTATTGATGCCGAAGGCGCCGTCTGGGTGATTGGCGGAGACAAAATGGGGGTAATGACCCGACGGGCCAAATGGGCCTTTGAAACCCCGGCCGCCGCCGAAGCGTTTGTTCAAGCCCATGGCGGAGAGGTCGCCACCTTCGAAGATGCCTTGAGCGCCGCCTACGGAGATATGTACCAGGACACCAAAATGATCCGCGAAAAGCGCAAAAAGATGCGTGAAAAAAAGAAAAAGGACTAAAAAATGGGCCGAGCTCAAATTGATTCATATTGTGAACCTCTCGACCCACAGCAGCCAAGCGGATTCAAATGATAGTAGAGCGGCCCATTTTTTGATAAACAAATCAGCAATCCAAGCCCTTCAGCAGGATAATGAAAATCTATAAAATTCTGGCTGGCGTCATGTTAGCTCTTTTTCTATTCAACCCCGGGACCTGGTCCGCGGATACCCTCCCCGTCAAACCATCGGAAAGGGACAAATGTCCGGTGTGCGGCATGTTTGTGGCCAAGTATCCGGACTGGGTGGCGCAGGTTGTCTTCGAGGATGCGTCGCGCTATTTTTTTGACGGCGCCAAAGACCTCTTCAAGTTCTACTTCAACCTCAAGAAATACGCACCGTCCCAGACCCGTGAAAAGATCGCCGGAATCTATGTCACCGAGTACTACGACATGGCGCTGATTGACGCCCGACAGGCCATTTTCGTCATCGGCAGCGATGTTTACGGCCCCATGGGCCGGGAGTTGATTCCCTTGAAAACCGAAGCCGATGCCCAGCAGTTTGCCGATGATCACCGCGGGAAGCAACAGGTGCGCTTTGCCGAAATCACCACCCATCTGATCGATGGTCTGGATGATTAGCCAAGTTGGTAAGGGGTCGGCGGAATGGGCAAAAAACCCGATGCGTAGGCTATCATGACCCGAGCCGGCCGCTATCTGGGGTTAATGACCCTCTGCATGGCAGCGGCGTCCTTGCTGCTGACCCTGCATCCCCGGCTGAGCGCCTCGAAGTATGAGTCCATTCAGAACCAGCGGCGTCAGCTTATATCCGATCTGAGGCTCACCGACCTGTGCCTGTTTACCGAGGCCCGCTATACCCGTCACCTCTCCCAGGCCGACCTGCATTCCGCCTTTCAGGAGCACCCCTTGGCCCTGGAGCACTTTCCCTCCGGTTCCATGCTTCTGCCGCCCCCCATGCTGCAAAATCCATGGCCGCGCCTCCCCGCGGAAGCGCCCCCACCCCCGGACCCGGAACCCTGAACCCGCCCATGAACTGGATCAATCGCCAGCGCTACTACCTCGAGTTCATTCTCGCCTCCCTGGGGCGGCGCAAGTGGAAGAACGCCTCTCTGGTGACTGTCTATATGCTGGTGGTCTTCTTCATTGCCTCGGTGACCTTTTTTAGCGGAGCCTTGCGCCGGGAAGCCGACCTGCTGCTCCGGGATGCGCCGGAGCTGATCGTCCAGCGCATGAACGCCGGGCGGCACGCCCTGATTCCTCAAGCCTATGCCACGGATATCGCCGCCATCCGGGGCGTCCAGCAGGTCACCCCCCGACTCTGGGGCTACTACTTCCATCCCGCCTCAGGGGCCAACTACACCCTCATGGCCCCCGAAGCCTTCGCCCATGGCGACGGACAGGTGGTGATCGGGGCCGGTGTGGCGCGTACCTGGGATCCCGGGCCCGATCGCTCCCTGGTCTTTAAAGCCAGCCAGGGCGGCACGGTGACACTAACCATCGCGGACACCTTCAGTCCCCAATCCGATCTGGTGGCCGCGGACCTGATCCTGATGTCCGCGGCAGCCTTTCGCAACATTACCGGGGTCGCTCCCGGGTTGGCCACGGACCTGGCGCTGCGGGTGCGCAATGAGCGGGAAATTCAAACCGTCGCCGGCAAGATCGTGGAGATTCTGCCGGACACGCGCCCCATCCTGAGGTCGGAGATCCGCCGAACCTACGCCTCGGTGTTCCACTGGCGCAGCGGATATGTCATTGTCCTGCTCAGCGGCAGCCTGCTGGCCTTTATCATCTTCGCCTGGGACAAGGCCACGGGCTTGAGCGCCGAAGAGCGGTCTGAAATCGGCATTTTAAAAGGGGTGGGTTGGGATACCGCGGATATTTTGATGATCAAGTTCTGGGAAGGCGCACTGATCTCCCTGAGCGCCTTTTTGGTCGGCATTATGTTGGCCTACGGCCACGTCTTCCTTTCCTCCGCCTTTTTGTTTGCCCACGCCTTGAAGGGCTGGGCCGTGCTCTACCCGGAGTTCCAGCTGCAGCCCTTTGTGAACGCCTATCACCTGGCGGTGCTGTTCGCCCTCACGGTCATTCCCTACACTTTTATCACCATTGTTCCGGCTTGGCGCGCGGCGGTCACCGATCCCGAGAAGGTGATGACCCAAGGATGAGACCCTATGAATGACAACATGATTACCCTGTCCGGGGTGAGCAAAATCTATCAGGAGGGCCGGCGCAACGCATTTGAAGCCCTCAAGGCTATCGATCTAAATATCGCCGCCAATCAGCTGTCCGTGTTCAGGGGGCCCAGCGGATCGGGCAAGACCACCCTGCTGAGCATCATCGGCTGTCTGGCGCGCCCTTCCACGGGTCGCATCCATCTGAAGGGACGCGAAATCACCAGCCTGCCGGAGCGCTTCATGGCCGTGGAGCGGCGGCGCACATTTGGGTTCGTGTTCCAGAATTACAATCTCATCAAGGGGCTGAGCGTACTGGAGAATGTGATGATACCGGCCTATCCCGACGGTCTCTCGCCGAAAAAGCTCCAATCCCGGGCCGCGGCCCTGCTTGAGCAGCTCGAGTTGAGCGGCAAGCAGCGCCGGCGAGTGGAGCATCTCTCGGGGGGCGAACAGCAGCGCACGGCCATCGCCCGGGCCCTGATCAACGATCCCGCGGTGCTCATCGCCGATGAACCCACGGCCCATCTGGACAGCGTATTGTCGGCCTCGTTTCTCGCCATCATCCAGGAGCTCAAAGACCAGGGGCGCACTGTACTCATTGCCAGCCACGACCCCCTGGTCTATCAATCCGGCGGGGTGGACTGGTGCTGGCAACTCAAGGATGGTCGTCTGCTGGGGCAAGATTGAGCTGATGCTGCTGAATCCCGCCATCATCGCCTTGCTGCTGATTTCCTGGCTGAGCAGTGGCTTTGCCATCTATGCCGCCCTGGTGGGCGATAAGATCATCCAGTCCTGGGACCTGACCAGCGGCAGCGCCCGGCAGTTGGCCTTGGAACGCAAAACCTATCTCATCGCCCATATCTTCAGCTATCTCATGGCGGTGGAGCTTTTCTCGCTTTTTCTGTTCATCTACACCGCCGACAACCTGCACCCGCTCTTTGTGGGCGCCATGTGCGCCGCCGGCTCCTTGAATGTCAACACCTACGGCTACCCGGCGTTGCTGACCAAACTGCTGAGCGCCCTTTTATGCGGAATCTGGCTGATTCTCAATTACCTGGACAACCAAGCCCAGGACTACCCCTTGATTCGGCCCAAATACAAGTTCCTGATGGTTATCGCCGGGGTGCTGCTCATCGAAACCTATCTGCAAACCAATTACTTTTTGCGTCTGCGGGCCGATGTGATCACCTCCTGCTGCGGCACCCTCTTCAGCGCGGATACCCCCAGCCTGGCGGGGATGCTGGCCGGGCTGCGCCCCTTTCCAACTCAGATCGCCTTTTTTCTGGCCATGATTGTCACCCTGCGCACGGGCATCCATTTTCTGGTCACCGGCAGGGCCGCGGCCCTTTTCGGCAAGCTCAGCGGCGGCATGCTTGTATTGGCCATCGTCGCCATCATCTCCTTTATCAGTCTCTACTATTACCAGTTGCCCACCCATCACTGCCCCTTTTGCCTACTGCAGAAAGGCTACCATTTTATCGGCTACCCCCTTTACGCAACACTCCTCACAGCCGGTATCAGCGGAATCTCCGTGGGTGTCATCCAACGCTTCAATGGCGTTAAATCCCTGGACGGAATTCGGACCCGCCTGCAGCGTCGGCTCTGTTGGATCGCCTTGGGAGGCTATCTGCTGTTTACCGCAATCGCCACCTACCCTGTTTTATTTTCAAATTTTATACTGACGGGGTATTGATGCGGAAATAAAACAAGTTGGAGGTTCGGGCGAGAATTTTAAACCCCCGGATGCTTATTCGCACCGCCACTTTTTCAACTCCCAGGTGATATCCCTATTTACGGTTAGATGGCAGCCCTGAACGTTCCCAGCGCTAATCGATTGTCTCTAAAGGCAACGGTGGCACTTGATCACCGTCAGGGATGCCTTGGTCATCGATACCGATGGGGCCGTAGAGCTCTCTTGTCCCGGACACTTCCGCCTGATTAGCGGAAATCGGGGCGAGGATTTTCCGGTGGGTTTCAGCGGATAGAAAACTGTAGGGAAGCGGCCGATTCGTTCTCAGGAGCGCTTTCGGGATTTGGATGGAATCGCCGATTTTGATCCGCCTTGGATGGGTGCCGGGATTGGCCCGGATTAGGCGCACCCAGTTCTTTGACGATCCGGTGTACCAGAGGGAAATTGAACTCAAATTTTCCCCCGGCCATTTAACGGTATGGGTGAAACCATCGGGCTCAGTATTCGTCAATAAAGTGCGAAGCTGCGTCTTTAAACCAGTCATTTTTTCAATTGCCCACGCCCAGGGGGCATGGGGATCCCTGCGCCCAAGAGTATTGGATTGAACGAGGCTGCATCCCAAGGGCCCTATAACGACCCACACCAACAACCATTGAAATTTCAGCAATTGGTGGAATCTCATTAAAGGTCTTTCTGGGTGGTACGCTCGAATTGCTCTAAGTAGGACCGAAATTTACTGTTATCGGGCCGAATCGATAGCGCCTTTTTCAGGTTTACCAGGCCTTCCTGTTTTTTGCCCAGCTTCTCTTGGACTACCGCCAGATTAAAAAGTGCTTTGTCTAAATAGCGGGGCTCGAGTTCTACCACGCGTGCGAAGTAGCGTTCTGCTTCTGGGAACATATCGGTTCTAGCATAGATAAAGCCAAGGTTGAAAATTGCATCCGGCGAGTCGGGATCCAGTGCAATGGCACGCTGATAGGCATCTATCGCCAGGTTCAATTTGTTGTTTTGAGTGTAGATTTTTCCCAGGTTGAGTTGAGCAACAGCATTTTCCGGATCGGCCGCAACAGCCCTTTCCATCATCGTTTCGGATTTAAAAGGTGCGGTTTTCATCAGTTGCAGCGCTCGCCCAACCAGTGCCTGGGCATAAATTTCCCGGACCTCGTTGCGCTTGCCTTCATTGTAGTTCTGATGGGACCCCAGCAGCGCAATAGCTTTTTCATAATCGTGCTGCCTCAATGCGGCATTGATCAAATCGAGGTGGGTTGAGTCACTGGCTGAGACGACCGGTTTCCTTTCAGGGATTTTCGATTTTAACCTTAAATCCATGGATACCGCGGACGCAAAAATAAATATCATCATCCCAACGAGAATTAGTTTCCAGCGGTGCTTTTTTTTAAACACGTCCAGTAAAGGGCGGGCAGCGTCTACGATACGCCTCCCGTGATGGGTAGTCCCATTCTTCAGGCGATTGGCAAGATCGCGAAGCTTCGTTAGTCCCGCCATACTAAAATAGGCGCTGATCAAAGTCGGTGCATAGCTGCTGAATTGCTTGTCAACCGGTATGGAGCCGGTTTTCAAGGGGATGGGATCCAGAAGGCTGATTTCACGGGCACATTCGAAAACCATATCGGCATGGATCATTTTTCTCTTTTGCAACCATCCGCTCAGCAAGGACCGATCGCACACCATATTGATCAAACGTGGATAGCCTTGCGAAAATTTCTGAACCTCATGAATGGCCCCGGCTGAAAATAGCTTTTTCTCAGTCCCGGCAACTTTTAGGCGATGAGCGATGTAACATGCGGTCTCATCCTCGGATAGCGGCCGAAGATCGTAAAAAAGCGTGATCCGCTGCCGTAGGGCACGACACTCATCAGAGAGAAGCTTAGCTTTTAAGTCGTTCTGACCGACCAGTACGATATTAAAGTGATTATCGCTCGCGTGTTCCACATTGGACAGCAGGCGGATTTCCTCCAGCAACTCCGCCGATAGGCGATGCGCCTCGTCAATCACTAGCAGCGCGCTCTTTTTCTGTGCCCCGGAGCGATGTAGAAACGATGTGAAAAAAAATAAGAATTCGCTTTTGTCGGCAACCTTGGCCGTTGGATCGTAGCTTCTGGCAATCAGGTTATAAAATTCTGATGCATCGAGAGTGGCATGGTTGATCTTGGCAACTAGGGTATTCTCATCCAATGACCCGATGAGCGAGTTCATCAGAGTGGTTTTGCCAGTTCCAATGTCCCCGGTCAGAACGACATAGCCTTTTTTTTCCACAAGGCCGTATCTCAGCGTTGTCAAGGCAGCCTGATACTTTTCTCCGTACCACATGAACCGAGGATCGGCGCTAACACTGAATGGATTAACTTCGAGTTGGTAATATGTAAGATACATAAACCGTTTTCCTTGAACCCAACCCTAAAAAAGTACCTGTTGAGCGCTAGGAAAGATAGAGGTGCAGCAGATCCTTGCGGGGGTCGGCGTGCTGGATCACCACCTGGATCTGCTGGGCGGGCTTTAGCACGGTGCCGTCGGGCACGGCCAGATGGCCTTCCAGCATGTAGCGCGGCAGCAGGATCTGGTATCCGTGGCGCCGTTTCTGAAGGACAAGCCCTTCCTCCCGGGCGCCGATCCGGCCCTGAATGTACTTGAGCAGCCAGTAGCGTTGGCGGCGGAATTGAACCCGGCCCACGGCGGCCATGGGTTCTGCCAGGTGCTGAATGATGGCTTCGATCTCCGACTGGCTGTAGGCCGGCTCCAGCCCCAGGATGGCTCGAATCTGGCGCTGGGTGACCAGATCGGCATATTTGCGGATAGGCGAGGTGGCGGTGACGTAACTTTCCAGACCTAACCCATGATGGTGCTCGGCAAAGGGGCCCAGGATGAAGCGGCTCAACTTTCGCCGCTGCATGCAGTTGCGGAACAGGTCATCGTCCTCCCCCTGGTAGAGCCGCTCCCGGGGTTCGGGTTGGCTGCGAAAAATGGCCGGAGTATCGTGGCGGGTCAGATGGCGCGCCATGAGCCAGTTGGCCATGATCATCAGTTCGGCCACCAGCATCCGCGCGGGACTCTCGCGGTTGACGCAGTGAACCTTCACCTCCCCCTGTTCATCGAGCCAGATACTCACTTCCGGCAGGCTGATGTGAACCCCCCCGGCATCCAGGCGCTGTTTGCGAAACACCTGGGCGATGTGGTGCAAGGCCTCGATGTCGGGATCGCTGCTGCTGACCCCGTTGACCTCGTAATAGGTAAGCTGCCGCTTGACTATCACCAGGCTGGGGACGATGGAATAGCCCACCAGTTGCCCCCGGGTGTCCACCTCGATCAAGGTACTGATGGCAGGCCGCCGCTGGTCGGCCTTGAGGCTGCACAGGTCGTCGGAGAGACAGGCGGGCAGCATGGGGATTTTCTGGTCCGGCATATAGATGGAACTGGCCCGCTGGAAGGCTTCGCGGTCCACGGGATCATCCCGGCCGATCACCTGCCCCACATCCATGATGTGCACCCCCACCAGCACATGCTCCCCGTGGCGCTGAATGCTGATGGCGTCATCATAATCGAGGGTCATCTGCCCGTCAATGGTCATCAAGTTCCAGTCCGTAAAATCCCGGCGGGGAAGGCCTTCGGGTCCGGCCTCCATGTCAAGGGCGGCGTTTCGCTCAAGGGCGCACCGATCCACCTCTTGGGGAAATGCTTGGGGGATCTCCAGGCGCAGCAGATCCAGGTTGGCGTCGGCCTCGAACACTTTTAGACGAACCAGCAGCCGAAACAGTTCGCCTTCGGGATCAATGCCGGCCTTTTTCACCATGGCCTTGCCCAGGGTGTAGTGGGGACTCTCCTTGCCAAACAGGAAAAACGATTGGAGGACCGCCACATATTCCCGCACGGCCTCATCTTCCAACATTCCGGCAATAAGCGGGTCCTGATCCCGGATGGTGGAGAGCCACAAGCCGCCCCGGTGGGTAATGCGGATGCGGCGCGCCTCTTCCCGCTGCCGGTCCAAAAGCTGTTCCACCTGTTGGGGCGTGTGGGGGAAAAAGCGCTGACCGTCAAACTTAAAATAGATCCGGTTGGCAAAAAAGGCGCGAACCACCGCGGCCTCGTGGTGGCAGGAGATGGAATCGTCAAAGCAGAAACTGGTCATGGTGGATAGGTCCACCCACTCTTGTTCGCTGTTGAGCACATCCCAGATATCCTGAACAGCCACCTTTTCCGCCAGGGCTTGTCGTTGGCGGACAATCTCCTTGAGGGCCGTCACCAGTTGATCCCGGCTGAGAGTGACAGAGAGCTGCGCATCACAAGCGTGGGCCACGCGATTGGGAGGTAGATTGATTTCGCGATCGGTTTCGGTGAGCAATTGCAGCCGCTGGGTCTTCACGTTCTGCACCGCGGCGCAAACGATTCGCTGGCGATCGATAAATTCGATGACGGTTCCGCTCTTCATGGGCGTCAATGGTAACAATCGCCGGGTTTAATGTCAACGCGCTCAGGCACGGTTTCTTTTGTATTACCGAATATTTGAGCCCCATTCACCACCCTTGCCAGCGGGCCTTGTCCAGGAGTTGCGGAATTGACGTTATCCCTGGGTTGAATTAGCCTATTAAATTGTTTGAGTCGCCTGGCAGGCTTGCCGGGCAACGTCCCTGATCCCCGGTCTCGGGAGGGGGCACCTGGAAAAGAGCACCCTGGAAATTCATCCATGACCCTGACACCCATTGCGCTGATCAAGCCCTATTTCAAGGAGCGCCGAACCTCTATTTTGATAGGCCTGGGTTGTTTGATTACCGTGGATCTGCTGCAGCTGATGATCCCCCGGGTCACCAAATGGGCCGTGGATGGCATGACGCTGGGGACCATTGAGCCCGCGGCCCTGCTGCGCTATGCCCTCTACATCGTGGGAATGGCGCTGATGATGGGCGTTTTCCGCTATTTTTGGCGCCGGTTCCTTTTGGGCACCTCCCGGCGGGTGGAAGAGGGCTTGCGCAACCGCCTGTTCAGCCACCTGCAAACCCTTTCAGCCGGATACTTCGACCACACCCAAACCGGCGATCTAATGGCCCACGCCACCAATGACATTCAGCAGATCCGCATGGCCGCGGGCATGGGCCTGGTGGCCATCAACGACGCCCTGGTGCTGGGCATCGCGGCCATCGGCTTCATGGTCTACATCAATTTGTACCTCACCTGCCTGGTGCTGATTCCCATGCCCCTGATCGTGCTGGGCACCCGCTTTTTCGGGCGTAAAATGCACACTCGCTACCGGGATGTGCAGGCCGCTTTTGCCCAGCTCACCGAAGCGGTCAGGGAGCGCTTCGCCGGCATTCGGGTGGTGAAAGCCTATACCCTTGAAGCGGCTGAAACAATCCGGGTGGCCCATTATTCCGACCAGTATGTGCGCGAAAACATCCGTCTGGTGAAGGTGACGGGCGCCTTTTTCCCCATGATGCTGCTGTTTACCAATTTGAGCCTGGCCATTGTGCTGATGATCGGCGGGCGCCAGACCATCACCGGAACCATTACGCCTGGCGACTTCGTGGCCTTTATCCAGTACCTGGCTCTGCTCACCTGGCCCATGATGGCCATGGGCTGGGTGACCAACCTGATTCAACGCGGCCGCGCTTCGTTGGAGCGCATCCAGACCATCCTGGATACCCCCCCGGAAATCAGCGACTCGCCCAATGCTTCAGCTCGGGAAGGGTTGCAGGGTGAAATCCACTGGGACGAAATCTCCTTTGCCTATCCGAAGAATGACACCGCCGATTCGTCCCCCAGGGTGCTCAAAGAGATCAGTCTCACTATTCCTTCGGGGGGCACTTTGGGGATTGTAGGTCCTCCGGGCAGCGGAAAATCGACCTTGCTGCAGCTTCTGCCCCGGATTTATGACGTCTCTGAGGGGGCGATTCGAATCGCGGGCCAGGACATCCGCGAATTGCGGACCGAGGACCTGCGAGCACAAATCAGCCTGGTTCCCCAGGAACCCTTTCTATTCGCCGGCTCCATTCGCGACAACCTCACCCTGGGCGTCCCGGATATCTCCGATAAGCGCCTGGCCGAAATTCTGGATCAGGCGTCTCTGACCACCACAGTGGCCGCCATGCCCCAGGGGCTCGACACGGTGGTGGGTGAAAAGGGGGTGATCCTTTCGGGCGGCCAGAAGCAACGCATCGCCCTGGCCCGGGCCCTGTTGCGGGGCGGAGACATCCTGCTCTTGGACGATCCCATCAGTCAGGTGGACCTGGCCACCGGCCGGCGGATCTCTGAAACCCTGCGTCATACCTCGGCCCGCCAGACAACCCTGATTGTCTCCCACCGCCTTTCCGCCCTCAGCTTTGCCGATAGCATTATAACCCTGGATGCCGGACGCATCGTCAACCAGGGGAACCACGATACCCTCATGGCCGGGGACAACTATTACTCCCGAAATTACCGACTCCAGGAGATGGAGGCCCAGCTCCATGCGAACTGATCCCGGTTACTTCGAGGAGCGCACCCTCAAGGGCAGCTACGACCGCCGTCTGTTGAGCCGCCTGCTGCCCTTCACCCGCCCTTACCAGGTCACGATTCTGGTCTCCATCGGCCTGGTGATGCTCATGACCCTGGTAGATCTGGCCCTGCCCTTTATCACCAAGAGCGCCATCGACCGCTATATCGTGCCCCGGCAAGCCCCAGGCGTTGAGAATTTGAAGGTTCCCGATGCCTTGGCGGGTCAGCTGAAATTCGACCTGCACGCTCCGGGAGTCGAATCCGCCCTCCACCGCTATCCGGAGGCCTTTATGGTCCGCGACGGCGTCGCCTACATCGCTCCCTCCCGCCTGCAGCAGCTGCCCAAGCCGCTTCAATTGGAACTGCGGCGGCCCCATATTCGTGGGCTGGGGGGCCTGACCCTGCTCTTTCTGATACTGGTGGCGGGCAATTTCGGTCTCAGCTTCGCCCAGAAAATGATCATGGAGTATGCCGGCCATCGCATGATGCACGATTTGCGCATGCGCCTCTTCAGCCATATTCAATCTTTGCCCATGGAGTTTTTCACCCGTAACCCCGTGGGCCGCTTGGTGACCCGAGCCACCAACGACATTCAGAATATGCACGAGCTCTTCACCAACGTGCTCTCCTTGATTTTCAAGGACGTTTTCCTGCTCACCGGCATCATGGCGGTGATGCTGGTGATGAACTGGCGCCTGGCCCTGGCAGCCTTTATGGTCCTGCCCCTGGTGCTCTATGCGGCCCATCGTTTTGCCCGCCAGGTCCGCGAGATATTCCGCGAACTGCGGGTTCGGGTGGCCGAGATCAACACCCATTTCGCCGAAACCATCAGCGGGATCAAGGTGATCCAGGCCTTCCGGCGGGAAGCCGATAACTACCGGCGCTTCCGCAAACTCAACCATGCCAACTATCTGGCCGGCATGCGCCAGATCCACGCCATGGCCATTTTCATGCCGATCATCGAAGTGCTGGGAATCAGCGCCATGGCCGTGATGATCTACTACGGCGGTCACCAGGTTCTCCGGGAGACCATCAGCCTCGGATTGCTGGTCGCCTTTCTCTCCTATATCAAAATGTTTTTCCGTCCCATCCGGGATCTGTCGGAAAAATACAATATCCTGCAAAACGCCATGTCTTCCGCCGAAAGGATTTTTTTGATTCTTGACGGAGAAACCCCCGAAGTTCAGCGTGACCCTTCGGCGGCGTCGGACACGCCCCATGCCCCGCGGCGGACCGCCGCGCCCCAAGCGCGAATCCAGGAAATTCGCTTCGATAAAGTCTCCTTTGCCTATCTGCCCAACGAGTGGGTCCTCAAGGATATCTCCTTTTCCATCGGGCCGGGGGAAACCCTGGCCGTGGTAGGCCCCACCGGTTCGGGAAAAACCACCCTGGCCAGCCTGGTGACCCGCTTTTATCTGCCCACCCGTGGAACCATCCGCTTTAACGGGCGCGATGTCAGGGATCTGGACCCCCACGAGGTACGGCGCCCCATGGCCCTGGTGACCCAAGAGCCGTTTCTCTTTGCTGGCAGTGTGCGGGACAATATCCTCCAGGGGACCGCCTTTGACCAAAAAAATGACGCGGATCAGTTTCTGGATCAAATATTGGAGCACTCCAACTGCCGCGGCTTCATCGAGCGCCTGCCCCAGGGGGTGGACACACCCCTGGCCGAAGGCGGCGCCTGGATCTCCAGCGGTGAGCGACAGCTGATTGCCATTGCCCGGGCCTTGGCCCGCGACCCAGAGCTGATCGTTCTGGATGAGGCCACCTCCTATATCGATTCGGAAACCGAAACCCTGATCCAGCAGGCCTTGGATCGGCTGCTGGCCCATCGGGCGGCGCTGATTATCGCCCACCGGCTCTCCACCGTCCGTCACGCCGGCGCCATTCTGGTCCTCAACCAGGGGCGCATCGTGGAAACCGGCACCCATGACCAACTCATGGCGCGTCAGGGATTCTACTACAACCTGAAACAAGTAAAGGATTAGATCCCTTCACTTTACCGCTATCCTGCCGTCCACATAACGCTTGCGAAAACCCCCGTCCCATGGTATGCCCTCCCAACGCTGTGACCCCAGTATGCGCCACCCCAAGAGCGACGCTCACTGGAAAACGGCAGCGTCCGTAAATGCGCTTCAATCAACCACGGAAACCGCCCAGGAGCCCCATCCGTTCCTCTGAGGCGGATCGTTTGTAAAGACGACAAGCAGTCAATGGACTGCATGGAGTAATAGGACAAGGGGGGATGGGGCTACCGGTTTTGAGTTTCGGTGGATCCATGAACCGATCAATTTAATTTTCAGATTAAAGGAGGATGTTACGATGGCCTATGATGCGGTAAACATGGCAGACTGGCAAATCAGTGAAGCCGCTGAACAAAACATGCCGACCCCGGATGAATGGCGGGAAAAATTGGGTCTACAGGCGGATGAGATGCTGCCCATGGGCCGGTTGGCCAAACTGGACTTTCTGAAAATCATCGACCGGCTCAAAGACACACCCGACGGGAAGTACATCGAAGTCACCGCCATCACTCCCACACCCCTGGGTGAAGGCAAAAGCACCACCTCCTGTGGACTCATGGAAGGTCTGGGCAAACGCGGCGTCAACGTGGGCGGCGCCCTACGCCAGCCCTCCGGCGGCCCCACCATGAACGTCAAGGGAACCGCGGCCGGCGGCGGCAACTCCCTGCTGATCCCCATGACCGAGTTCTCCTTGGGACTCACCGGTGATATCAACGACATCATGAACGCCCACAACCTGGCCATGGTGGCGATGACCTCCCGGATGCAGCATGAAAGAAACTACAACGACGAACAATTGGCCCGCCTCACCGGCATGCGCCGTCTGGACATCGATCCCACCCGCGTTGAACTGGGTTGGATCATCGACTTTTGCGCCCAGGCCCTGCGCAACATCATCATCGGCATCGGCGGCCGCTTTGACGGCTTCACCATGCAGTCCAAGTTCGGCATCGCCGTGGGCTCCGAGTGTATGGCCATTCTGGCCGTGGCCAAGGACCTGGCCGACCTCAAAGAGCGCCTGAACAACATCACCGTGGCCTTTGACAAGAGCGGCAAACCGGTCACCACCGGTGATCTGGAAGTGGGTAACGCCATGGCCGCCTTCATGCGCAACACCATCAACCCCACCCTGATGTGCACCGCGGAGTATAACCCCTGCATGGTCCACGCCGGACCCTTCGCCAACATCGCCGTGGGTCAATCCTCCATCATCGCCGACCGTGTGGGTCTGAAGCTGTTTGACTACCACGTCACCGAGTCCGGATTCGCCGCCGATATCGGCTTCGAGAAATTCTGGAACGTCAAGAGCCGTTTCTCCGGCTTGAAACCCCACGTCTCCGTGCTGACCTCCACCATCCGCGCCCTGAAGATGCACGGCGGCGGACCCAAGGTGGTGGCCGGCAAGGCCATGCCCGAAGAGTACACCCAGGAGAATGTGGATCTGGTGGAGAAGGGCTGCGAGAACATGGTGCACATGATCAACGTGATCCGCAAAGCCGGCATCAATCCCGTGGTCTGCATCAACCGTTTCTACACCGATACGGACGCTGAGTGCGCCGTGGTGCGCAAGGCCGCCGAGGCCGCCGGCGCACGCTGCGCCGAGTCCAAACACTGGGAAAAGGGCGGCGACGGCGCTCTGGAGTTCGCCGATGCCGTGATCGACGCCTGCAATGAGAAAAACGACTTCAAATTTCTCTATCCCCTGGAAATGAAGCTGCGCGACCGCGTGGAAATCATTGCCAAGGAAGTGTACGGCGCCGACGGAGTGGACTGGTTGCCCGATGCCGAGAGCAAAGCCAAAATGCTGGAGAGCGATCCCAAGTACGCCGATTTCGCCACCATGATGGTGAAATCCCATCTGAGCCTCTCCCACGACCCGACCGTAAAGGGCGTGCCCAAGGGCTGGCGGCTGCCCATCCGCGACGTGCTGATCTACTCTGGGGCCAAGTTCCTCTGCCCCTGCGCCGGCACCATCAGCCTGATGCCGGGCACCAGCTCCAACCCGGCCTTCCGCCGCGTGGACGTGGATCCGGAAACCGGCAAGGTGACCGGCCTGTTCTAAACCTCTGTACCCAACCTGTGACGCTCGCTTCAGGGTGAGCATCCAACCCAAGCCATGGGGCCTGAAACCATTCAGGCCCCTTTTTACTTGATCCCATGGCAATCCCCCACATTCTCGCGCTGGCCATCGGTCTGGCGATGGACGCCTTTGCCGTCGCCATTGCCACCGGGGTAACCCTGAAAACCGTCAGTTTCCGGCAAACCTTCCGCCTCTCCTGGCACTTCGGCCTATTTCAAGCCCTTATGCCAGTCATCGGCTGGAGTGCCGGCCTCACGATCCAAGACCTGATCCAGGCCTGGGACCACTGGATGGCCTTTGGCCTGCTGCTGCTAGTGGGAGGCAACATGCTGCGGGAGGCACTCGGCCAGGAAACTGACGAATGCGTGGTGCGGGATCCCACAAAGGGGTTTTCGTTGGTGATACTGTCGGTGGCCACCAGCATTGACGCTTTGGCCGTGGGGCTCAGCTTGGCGGTCATGCAGGTTTCCATTGTCACGCCGTGTGTGATGATCGGAGTTGTGGCCGGCGTTTTTACACTCATCGGCCTCCATCTCGGCAAGCGGCTGGCCAACGCCTGTCGCATCAGCCGTTACGCTGAAATGACCGGCGGCGTGGTGTTGATTCTGATTGGCCTGAATATCCTGCGGGAGCATGGCGCATTGAGTTGGCTAATCACATAGGTCTTCGGAAAATCGTGTGATGATCCGCACTCAAAGTATAGGGACCTATGTAAAGCTACAATATCAGGTCCTTGACTTGATTTTTTTCCGTTCAAAGGTTATTATTTGATAGATCAAATTAGGGGGGTGATAATCAAATAAACAAGAGAACGCAGCTTTCGAGGGATACTAGCGGATAGCTATCCATCAAGGCTCGACCTATGCGATTGCGGCTTCCGATGCCAGCCTCGTGGATCTGAATCCCGGCAGTTGAAGATCGGTTCTCTTAAGTGGTTCGTCCGCTTTGCAGCACAGTTTGTAGCCTCATCTCCGATCTGCTTTAGACGATATAGATCTGCTATTCTCCCGCTGGTCCGCATATCTCCCCCCGATGGCGTCCGCAACCCATCCCTCTCCACCAAAACCCAAATCAATCCTAAGGAGGAGAACCATGGCTCTCAGAGATCTGTTCGTTCCCAAGCTTGCCCACTCCAACCCGGAGGTCCGCAAAAAGGCGGTCATGAAACAACGCGACCCCGGAGTCCTGAAACAAGTGATTGAGAAAGATCAGGACCCCAAAGTGGTGAACACCGCCAAAAAACGGCTGAAAGAGCTCTCATCCTAGACCCTTCCCCAAATCACCCTCACCTCATCTCCGGCGGCAGCCAGGGGTTGCCGCCGGCAGTCCAAAAAGATTAGGTCCGGCTATGCCTCCGGACGTTCGCCTACATTTATTTTACAATTTATTTACAATCCCATGACAACCTTCACCCCATCTTGTGCTTTGCTCTCCCCACCCCCTGAGAGGTTTGAATTTAAATGTTAGATTCAAACCATGCCTGACAACAGGGTAGCTCAAACCAAGGAGAGACAAGATGAAACCATTGAACAGCGTAAGTCTGGGAACGTGGGCATGGGGTTCGGGGATCGCGCTGCTGATCCTAGGGTTTGGAAGTCATCTCACGGCCGCATCGGCAAGTTCGCCCTCCAGCGGCCTAGCCCTGCGCTTGGAATTGGACCGCGCGGTTCTGCCGGCCGCGGAAAGCCAACGGGCCGTGGTGAAAATCACCCTGGCGGGTCCACCCCTGCCCAGCGAGGCTCATCGTCCGCCCGTCAACATCGACGTAAAAGAAGACTACTATATCATCCGCCGGACCAAAGCCCAGGAAGAGGCCATCCAGCTGTTCGATCAAGGTCGCGATGAAGACGCAGTCCAGCGCCTGCGCCAATCGGTGGATGAATTGAAGTCCGCCGGGGGCAAGTATCCGGTTGGCCGCGGCATATTCGAACGGTGCATGGGGTGGGATACCGCTATGATTGCGGTCAGGAGTAGAGCCTTGAGCCACCGATAGCAGGTGCCGTTTTCGTTCTTCAGTCACTAAATTTGTTCATCTTTGCTACCCATCGTGCGTTCCACTCTCACTGGAAATTGCTTTCCCTCCCTAAATTTAAAATTTCAGCTCCCAAATTACAGGTGATTCTTTCTCCAAAGTAAATTATTTATTATCAAGTATAATCAATTGGTTAGAAAAATTTGTACGTCCGATTAGCGCGCTGAAGATGCGGATCATCCGGTTTATCGACGGCTTTTTAACTCTGGGCCAGAATTCCGGTATCGATTTTGCTAACAATATTGCTAACTTTCACCCCGTTCACCTTCACGATTTGGGACCCAAGGATCCGCATGTGAACGCAACCTGCCAGTTTCATCCCCATCAGCCGGCCTATTGGCATTGCCCCCGCTGCCGACAATCCCATTGCCAACAATGCGTGATCCGCCGGCCGCCGGTCAGCCCCCTCTCCGAGCACTATTTCTACCTCTGCCCGCTGTGCGGCGATCTCTCCGAGTTCATCGGTGTCGCCAGAATTCACAAGCCGTTTTGGCGGCGTTTACCCGCGATGCTGCGCTATCCTCTGGCACCCCGGGTGCTGCTCTTCATGGCGGCAACTGCTCTGGTGGGTTGGGGCTGTTCGGCAAATACATGGGTCTGCGGCCTGTCACTCAACGTGCTGGGGCTATTCATTCTCAGCTACGCCTTGGAGGCCCTGATCCGCACTGCCAAGGGCGATCTAAGCGCCCCGGCTATCGATGGCGGCACCTTTGGCCACAATCTCGTCCAGGTAGTTCAGCACTACCTGCTGTTCCTGGCCCTGGGGTGCGCAGGCATCCTCGCCTTTGTCGAGGTGAGCCTGAAAGCCGGAATCACCTATCTCATCCTGGCCGGGTTCATGCTTCCCGCCATGATGATGACTCTGGGAATGACCCGTAACATCCGGCAGGCCTTGAACCCCATCCGCGCCATACGCCTTGCTCTGCGCATCGGCGGCAGCTACCTGCTGCTGGTTCTGCTGCTGACGCTCTGCTTGGCCACGCCATTGCTACTTGGGCAACTGGCGTTGGGCCGTCTGCCGCTCAACCTGCACCTTGGGGTGTATGGACTGGCCCTCTCCTACTTCACCATCGCAGCCTACCACCTCATGGGCTACGTCATTCTGCAGTACCACGAGCGCATCGGATTTGAGGTGGATTACGAAGATATTCTGCCCCCAGCAGCGCCATCCCCAGCGGCAAGACCACTGACCTGGAACCAGGAGACCTGTAAGCGGGCCAATTTGATGGTTGCGGCGGGTAAGCTGGATGAGGCCATTGCGGTGATACAAGAGGCCACGGCCAAAAAGAGATTTGATGATCTGGATCTTTCGGAACGCTATTTGGAACTGCTGAAATTGGCGGGGCGGGGCGATGCCCTGGACCGCCATGCCCCCCGTCATTTATGGCTGCTGGTGAAAGCCGGCCGGAAAGCAGCAGCCTGCCGCCTCTATCGGGAGCTGCTGGAGAAAGACCCTGAATTCAGCCCCCATCCGGCCCAGCTCTACGAGTTGGCCGGGTGGCTGGGAGAGAAGGAAACCCCCCAAGCCGCCCTGGGCACCTTGAAGCGGCTGGTCCGCATCCACCCCGACGACCCCCTGGTCCCCAAGGCTTATTTCCGCATCGCCCAGATCCTCCACGACCGCCTCAAGGATTCGCCTCGGGCCAAGCAGATCCTTGACCGCCTGCTGAATCGATACCCGGATCATGAGATCGCGCCCCAGGTCAAAACCTATCTGCTGAATCTGTAGCGCGCACTTCAGCTGAATCCCGCGCCAGCAACCTCAGGCCGGGTCGCCCAGGGTAAAGCGCCAGCCGCAAAACCAGGTGTCGGGATGTTTGTCCGGCGGACAGGCGATGCATTGGGTGCGAATCCGCCCATCGATGCTGCGGGCAAAATAGGTGTACTCCACCAGGCCACCTGATTTACAAGGGTAGTCGTCCAAGCCCTTGCGCTTGCGCGCCGATTGCACCCGGCAATTCTCCATGTAGAAGACCAAACTGGCGGGTGACTCCCAGACGAGCTTTTGCTGATTGACTCGGGCGTAGAGCCGGTACTCCAAGGCCTGGGCCAGACCCTCCAGTCCTGGATTGCCCGGCAGTTGCAAAAAAGTTTTGATCCGGCTGGCCTCCAGGGGTGAAAACTGACCCCAGCAGGAGTCATTACAGCGCTTGGCATCATTCATTCCATGGGCGAATTCAACGGCCTGGAACCACACCCCATCGGTGGCCAGCCAGTTGACCGCAATGGTATCCAATAACGCCCGCTGCTGGTCCAGGGGCATCGCTATCAGGGCCTTGGGCAATCCTTCTTGCAATTCGAAACCCAGCACCTTGGCCAGGCGCTTGATCTGAATTTCCGTGCTGCGTTTGGACGCATTTTCTAGTGCTTCAAACGCCTTTTCCGCCCCCAACTGATGTTTGATTTCAGCAAACCAGAGACCATGGTGCAGAATCAGGCGCTGAAAAAAATCAATGATCAAACGTGCGGTAGCGGCGGAGTCCAGGTCATTAATGGTGGGGGGCAGTTGGGACATAAGGTAGGCGCTCCTTTTTGGTCAAGGGTTGCGGATTAAATGCAATTCAGGCCGTTTTAGCGGCCCTCTCAGCACCCTGGGCGGGAATCAACTGCACCGCCAGCAGGGAGATGGAACTCATCACGGCCCCGGCCCAAAAGGGAATCCGATAATCCACGATCCACAGATACCCGCCCAGGGCGGGCAGCACTACGGCTGCAATGTGGTTGATGGTGAATCCCACGGCCATGGTGGGCGCAAAATCCTTAGGATCGCCGATTTTTTGGAAAAAGGTCCGAATGGCAATGGAAAAGTTGAACACGATGTGGTCCAGAATATAGAGCAGCCCCACGACCATTTTGGAATCGATGGCGGCGTAGGCCGTAAAGATGAAAATCAAGCTGAAATATTCCAGAGAGAGCATGCGCCGCTCGCCAAAACGGATGATCCATTTGCCGATTAAGGGGCTGAGGAAATAGTTGATCAAATTGTTGACCACAAAGAGCAGGGTCACCTCGCGCAGGCTGAAACCGAACTTTTTCACCAACAACAGCACCGCAAAGGCCATGAAAATCTGTCGCCGGGCCCCCGCCATGAAGGTCAGGAAATAAAATAGCCAGTATTTAGAGCGCAAGACCATCTGTTTGCGCTGTACCGGAAGGTTGCGATCAACGGGGTTGCGGGTCATGCCCCAAGCGCCGGCCAGCATTACCGCGGCGCCGATCCAGATGTAGATGGTCGCGTAGGAGAAAAACCCGGCCAGCATGAAAATCAGCAGTCCCACGCCGATATTGGCCGCGGCCGAAACACTGCGCAGCTTGCCGAATACCCAGGGAGAGACCTGGGGTGAGAAGTATTGCAGCCCCAGGGACATATTGGCGGTTTCGTAGTAGTGGAAACCGAAACTCATGATCAAGGAAGAGAGGATCAGCCCGCCGAAGGAGGGCAGCAGCCCGGTGAGGATCAGCCCCGCCCCCAGCAGTATGATGGAGAGCGCCGCCAAACGGTGCTCGGGAATCACCCGAATCACAAACACCGCAAGGAGAGCTAAAAAGCCGGGCACCTCCCGCACCGACTGGATGATTCCGATGTGATTGCCGGCCAGACCCGCAATCTCCACGGCGAAATTGTTGAACATGCTCATCCAGGCCTCCAGTCCTGCGGACGAGGCAATGCTCAAGACAATCAAATAGAGAAACATGGGCTGGCGGGTGGCGCTACGCATGGTCCCCCTGCTTCATACCCAAACCGTGGGCTGTCGATTTAGAGCCGGTCTCGAATGGCCCGAATATAGTCCGGAGTGGTGCCGCAGCAGCCGCCGATGATTTCAATCCCCAGCGCTTTGAGGCGAATCAGATTCTCGGCATAGCCCTCGGCTTTCTCCGGGTAGAAGATTTGATCATCCTCGGTTTCGGGCATCCCGGCATTGGGCTGAAAAATCAGTGGAGCATCGAATTTAGCTCTTAACTGGCGGGCCATGGTGAGCATGGCATCGCTGCCCAGGGAGCAATTGGCACCCACGGCCAGCGCGCCGGCAGCCAGCAGTTGAGAGAGGCTATCTTCGGCCTCATTGCCCATGATGGTGACAAAACCCTGGGGGGTTTCCTGAAAGGTCATGGTGGCGAAAATCGGCACATCACAGGCCTCCCGGGCGCCTTGAATCGCCGCCAGGGCTTCCGCCAAATCGAACATGGTTTCCACGATGATCAAATCCGCCCCGGCTTGGGCCAGGTAGCCGGCCTGCTCTTTGAAGGCAGCCTGAGCGGCCTGGGGTTTCAGGGTGCCTACGGGTGCCAGCATCTCCCCGGTGGATCCCAGATCTCCGGCCACGTATCCTTTCTTGCCGGCGGCGGCCCGGGCCAAGGCCACCGCGGTGCGGTTGATCTCTTCAATCCGCTCCGCCAATCCGCTACGGGCCAATTTAAAGGCATTGCCGCCAAAGGTGTTGGTGGTCAGCACATCGGCCCCGGCCTCGATGTATTGGCGATGAATCTCCGTGACCGCATCGGGGTGTTCCAGAGTCCAGTATTCAGACACCTGGCCGCCGGTCAGCCCTTTCTGGATAAACATGGTGCCCATGGCGCCATCAAAAAGAAGTCCGCTGGTGCGGGCCTGTTCAATAATCGTCGTCATTGTCCTTGTCCTTGTGTGGAGTGAAAGAATGGAAGCCTTATACCGCGCCTGACCCCGCGTGTCCACGGATTGATCCTACTGAATTAGGCTTTCCTCAAACATCGGATCTATCCGCGCATTGAACCTGCCGCAGTCAGCCCCGAAAGATCCGAAATCTGGAACAATTGCGCCTCACCTTCGGCTATGGTAATGCCAGACCATGCTGAAATTCCCCATCAAGGCAGTATTGCTGGATGTGGACGGCACCCTCTACCGTCCGGAGCCTCTGCGGCGGCACATGGCGCTGCTGCTCATCCGCCACCATCTCATCTGCCTGGGGCAATTGTGGCCCACTTTCAGGATCATCCGAGCCTTTCGCAAGGCCCAAGAACAGATTCGCAGAGAGCCGGGAATAGCAGGCGGCCTGATGGAACGGCAATACCAGTTTGCCGCTCGCGCCACAGGCCGGCCGATGCCCGACGTTCAGCGCATCATCAACTACTGGATGTTTGAACGCCCCCTGGAACTCCTTTCCCGCTACTGCCGAGCCGGACTGAAACCCTTTCTGAGACGCTGCCACCAACAGGGTCTGAAGGTGGGCGCCCTTTCGGACTATCCGCCCCAAACCAAACTCACCGCCCTGGGGGTTTCAGCTTGGTTGGACCCGCAGCTTTGCAGCGCCTCACCCCAGATCGGCGCCTTCAAGCCCGCTCCCCAGGGGATCATCCATGCCTGCCAGTACTGGGAGATCGACCCGGTCAACTGCCTTTACATCGGGGACCGGGCTGATGTGGACCAATTGGCAGCCCAGCGGGCCGGAGCGAGATTCATAGGCATGGGCCAGCCATGGGGCAGCACGGATACATTGTCGGTAAAGGATTTTATGGAATTGATGGAGATCATGGGAATCTAATGGCGACAAACAAAATTCCAGCGGTCGTTGACCGGACGGACGCCCCCGGCAGTCTGGCGGCATCTCCGGAACCTCGGGGCTCCAGCCCGGCCTTTAGTTGGGGCGCTTACATCGCCATCGCCCGTCCGGATCATTGGTTCAAGAATATCTTCATGCTGCTGGGGGTGTGTCTGGCCTTTTTCATGGAGCCCCAGTTGGTGGCCCGGGGCTGGCTGGCACAGTTGCTGATGGCCGTGGCCGCCACCTGCCTCATCGCTTCGAGCAACTATGTCATCAATGAAATCCTGGACGCACCCCTAGATCGGCTGCATCCCACCAAAAAATATCGGCCAGTTCCCTCGGGTCAGATTCACCTGCCCGCGGCCTACCTGGAGTGGATCGCCATCGGCATCATGGGGCTCGCCTTGGCCTGGAGGGTCAATCCGCCCTTTTTTCTAAGCGGCGCCGCCCTGTGGATCGCAGGCTTGCTTTACAATATTCGTCCCATTCGAACCAAAGACATCCCTTACGTGGATGTCCTCAGCGAATCCATCAACAACCCCATCCGACTTTTTCTGGGCTGGTTCGCCCTGGTCCCCGACAAGGTTCCGCCCCTCTCGTTGACTATCGCCTACTGGCTGGCAGGCGCCTTTTTCATGGGCGCCAAGCGTTTTGCGGAGTATCGCATGATCAACGATAGCGAGGTTGCCGGAGCCTACCGCCGCTCCTTCAAATTTTACAACGAGAGCCGGTTGCTGGTGAGCCTATTTTGCTATGCCACCGGCTGCGCCTTTTTTACCGCTATTTTTGTGGTTCGCTATCATCTGGAGCTGATCCTCATCGCCCCGTTGATCGCCGGTTTTTTTGCCTGCTATATGCGGGTCGCCCTGAAACCCAATAGCCCGGTGCAACATCCCGAAAAGCTATATCGGGAAAAAACCCTGATGCTCTGCGCCGGAGTGACCTTTATCGCCTTTATCCTCCTGCTCTTCACCAATATCCCCTACCTATATCAACTTTTCAATTTCACCCCGGTCAGGGTACTCCCCTTGTGGGTATTCTAACCCGCGGGGCATCTTC
This sequence comes from uncultured delta proteobacterium, assembly GCA_963713755.1. Classification (GTDB taxonomy): domain Bacteria; phylum Desulfobacterota; class Desulfobacteria; order Desulfobacterales; family CAVQMW01; genus CAVQMW01. The sequence continues at coordinate 999,420 of CAVQMW010000003.1, forward strand.
TATCCAGCTAGGGGCGGGTTTGAAACCCACCCCTTTCCCATACCCGAATCGCCGTGAACCAACCGGCATATCATTGCGCAAACCGCGGGGATGCAGATAACTCGGCTTGACAACCGGAATTGATTCAGGTTACCTAATTTTGACTGAGCGCTCGTTCGGCAAGCTCTCCATCCGGACCGGAATACCACAATCAGGCTTGAATGGTTCACTGAGGAGCTCCCCATGGGGTAAATCCAATTTCCCTCAATCCCACGGTTCCCACCCAAGTCAAAGATCCCGATTTGGTGGTCCGCCGGCACCGACAGATCGTGGATGCCGCCGTACAGCTGTTCATTCAGAACGGGTTTCACAAGACCACCACCCGCCGCATCGCCCAGGCCGCGGGTGTCTCCATCGGTTCCCTCTACGAATATGTCTCCTCCAAGGAGGATATTTTATATTTGGTCTGCGACGCCATCCACACGGAGATCGAAGGCGCCGTGGCCGAAGGGTTGCAGCGCGCTCGGAGCGGCACGGCCCGCCACCCCTTGAGTGAGGTCATCCGCGAATACCTGCTGGTCTGCAACCGACTCAACGACCATATTCTGCTCATTTATCAGGAAACCCAGTCCCTGCCCAACAAGTGGCAGAAAGTGGTTCTGGAAAATGAAATCCGCATCACCGGACTATTCACCCGGGTGTTGGCCGATCTAATCGAGTCCGGCGAGCTGCCGCCCATGAGCGCCGAAGCCTTGGATCTCATGGCCCACAACATCACCGTGCTGGGTCATATGTGGACGTTTCGGCGCTGGTTTCTGGCCCGGCACTACACCATCGAACGCTATATCGATCTGCAGGTGAACTTTATCTTGAGAATTTGCCGGGTGAACCCGTCCGGCTGACGGCTCCTCTCGTATTGACTTCCAATGATCTTTACGGTCCGAGCTTCTTTCGAAAAAACGTACAAGGAGATCCCCATGACCCAGGCAGTTGAGGTTTACCGCCCCCAAAACGCCATCCGCATCATCACGGCAACGTCCTTGTTTGACGGCCATGACGCGGCCATCAATATCATGCGTCGCATGCTGCAATCGGCCGGTGCGGAAGTCATACACCTCGGCCACAACCGGGGGGTCCAGGAAATCGTCCAGGCCGCCCTTGAAGAAGATGCCCAGGGGATCGCGGTCTCTTCCTACCAGGGGGGGCATATCGAATTTTTCAAGTACATGGTCGATCTTCTCAAAGAGAATGGAGCCGCCCATATCAAGGTTTTCGGCGGTGGCGGGGGGGTGATCATCCCTTCGGAAATCGAGGATCTGGAGCACTACGGCGTCTGCAAGATTTACTCCCCGGAAGACGGAGCCCGCATGGGGCTTCAAGGAATTATCAATCACCTGCTGGAATCCATTGACACGACGCCGGACAATCTCTCCTTGGCGGATCTGGATCTGGACCGCCTGCAGCCCGGTCAGGTTACCGCCGTGGCCCGCGCCATCACCCTGGCGGAACTGGCCAAGAATCAAGACAGCGCCCAAATCGAGCCGTTCCGCAAAAAACTAAAAGAGCGCATCGGGGAGCGCAAGGTGCCGGTGCTGGGCATTACCGGTACCGGCGGCGCTGGAAAATCCTCCCTCACCGATGAAATCATCTTGCGCCTGCTGCACGATATTGAGGGTGTGCGGATCGGCATAGTCAGTTGCGACCCTTCCCGGCGCAAGACCGGCGGCGCCCTTTTGGGGGACCGCATCCGGATGAACGCCATCGGTAACCCCCGGGTCTATTTGCGCTCCGTGGCCACCCGCAAATCCCGCACCGAAATCCCGGCGGTGCTGCCCGAGGCCGTGGAGATCCTCAAAGCGGCCGGATTTGATCTGATCATCACCGAAACCGCCGGCATCGGCCAGGGGGACTCCATGATCGTGGATCTCTCCGATGTGGCTCTCTACGTGATGACCAGCGAGTTCGGCGCGGCCTCACAATTGGAAAAAATCGACATGCTCGATTTCGCCGACCTGGTGGCGGTCAACAAGTTTGAAAAACGGGGCGGCGAAGATGCCGTCCGCGATGTGCGCAAGCAGATCCAGCGCAACCGCACGGCCTTTGAGCTCTCGCCGGAAGAGATGCCGGTCTTCGGCACCATCGCCTCCAAATTCAACGACGACGGCGTGACGGCCCTCTATCACGGTCTGCTGGCCGCCATTGCCGAAAAGAGCGGGGTCAGCTTCCCCAGCCGCCTGCCCGCCGGCAGAACCAAAACCTCCACCTCCAAAGCCATTATCATTCCCCCTGAACGCACCCGCTATCTCTCTGAAATCAGCGAAACCCTGAGAAGCTACCACCAGGAAACCCGGGAGCAGAGCCAGGCCGTGCGCCAGGCCTGGCACCTGAAACAGACGCTGGCGATTCTGGAAGAAAAAGACCAAAACGATCAGTTCGCGGAGTCGTTTTCCCAGCTGCGGTCCGCCACGAACCAGGCGGACAACGCAATTCCCGAAGCCACTCGCCACCTGCTTTCAGAATGGGATAAGATTCAGGAAATTTACACCCAGCAGGAGCTGGTCTACCGGGTGCGGGACCAGGAGATCCGCCAGCCCTTGACCGTAGACTCCCTGTGCCACCAGAAAATCCCCAAAATCGCCCTTCCCAAATTCAAGGACCCTGGGGAGATTTATGCCTGGATGCGGCGGGATAACGTACCCGGCCGTTTTCCTTACACCGCCGGGGTGTTTCCCCTCAAACGGGTAGGCGAGGATCCCACCCGCATGTTCGCCGGCGAGGGCGACCCGGCCCGCACCAATCGCAGATTCAAGCTTCTTTCCGCCGAGTCAGCGGCGAAACGGCTCTCCACGGCCTTTGACTCGGTGACCCTCTACGGCCATGATCCGGACCGGCGTCCCGACATTTACGGCAAAGTAGGCACCTCCGGGGTAAGCATCTGCACCCTGGAGGACATGAAAGTGCTCTACGGCGGATTCGATCTCAGCGCGCCCACGGTCTCGGTCTCCATGACCATCAACGGGCCGGCCCCCATCATTCTGGCCATGTTCTTGAACACCGCCATCGATCAGGCCGTTGAGAAATTCAAGGAAGCAAACGGCCACGATCCCGACGCCGACCAGCATGCCGACCTGCGCGCCCATACCCTCAGCACGGTGCGCGGCACGGTGCAGGCCGATATCCTCAAGGAAGATCAGGGCCAGAACACCTGCATCTTCTCCATTGACTTCGCCCTCAAGATGATGGGCGATATCCAGGAATATTTTGTCAACCACAAGGTCCGCAACTTCTACTCGGTCTCCATATCCGGCTACCACATTGCCGAGGCCGGGGCCAATCCCATCACCCAGCTGGCATTGACCCTCTCCAACGGCTTTACCTATGTGGAGTATTACCTCTCCCGGGGTATGCCCATTGACAGCTTCGCCCCCAACCTTTCCTTTTTCTTTTCCAACGGCATGGATCCTGAATATACCGTCATCGGCCGGGTGGCGCGCCGCATTTGGTCCGTGGCCATGAAGCACAAATATGGCGCCGGGGCCAGATCTCAGATGCTGAAATACCACATTCAGACCTCGGGCCGCTCCCTGCACAGCCAGGATATCAACTTCAACGACATCCGCACCACCCTGCAGGCGCTGTGCGCCATCTACGACAACTGCAACAGCCTGCACACCAATGCCTTTGACGAGGCCATCACCACTCCCAGCAATGAATCGGTACGCCGGGCCCTGGCCATTCAGCTGATCATCAACAAGGAGTGGGGCCTGACCAAAAACGAGAACATGCTCCAGGGCAGCTACATCGTGGACGAACTCACCGATCTGGTGGAGGAGGCCGTGCTCCATGAATTTGACCGCATCACCTCCCGGGGGGGCGTGCTGGGCGCCATGGAGACCGGCTTCCAGCGGGGCAAGATCCAAGAAGAATCCATGTACTACGAACACCTCAAGCATTCCGGCCAATTGCCCATTATCGGGGTCAACACCTTTCGTGACCCCCATGCCACGGAGGAGTTCAGCGAAGAGCTGGAACTGGCCCGGGCCACGGAAGAGGAAAAAAAATCCCAACTCGCACGGCTGGCCCAATTTCAGGAACAGCACCAGGAAGCCGCGCCCCAGGCCTTGGCGCGGCTGCAGCAGGCGGCCCTAGCTGGCGAGAACATCTTCGCCGAGCTGATGGACACCGTGCGTGTCTGCTCCCTGGGCCAGATCACCCAGGCCCTGTTTGCCGTGGGCGGACAATATCGGCGGAACATGTGATATGGGCATAGACTCTTACCAGCTTCATCTCTCAGCAGAGGCCGATCCCAAGGCCGTGGCCGAGCTGGAGCAAAAGATCCTGCGGCACAACCAGGCCCGAATCGGGGCATATCGCTATACGCCCCTGGTGATTACGGCGCGGGACCCATCCGGCGGACTTGGCGGTGTACTGCAAGGCCACACCGGCTTGGAATGGCTCTATATCGAACTGCTGTGGATAGTTGAAGATTTACGGCGGCAAGGATTGGGGGAAAGATTGCTGAACGCAGCCGAAACCGAGGCTCAGCACCGGGGCTGCCGTAACTCCTACCTCTACACCTACAGCTTCCAAACCCCCGGCTTCTACACCCGACGCGGCTACCAATGCTGCTGCCGGCTTGAAGCGTTTCCCGCGGGCCATGAAAAGTTGCTGCTGAAAAAATCACTCAACTTATCCACGGACAAACTTGGAGCTTGAAGCCGTTGGCCATGTAGGACAGGATATCTGACTTTCGCGCAGTTTAACCTTGAACAAAGACGATAGGCGCGCAAACCAAGGAGGGCTTTATGGAAATTAAGACATTTGGCGTTGTGGGTGCCGGTCAAATGGGCAGCGGCATTGCCCAGGTTGCCGCGACCAATGGGCTGGAGGTGATCATGCAGGACATTCAGCCAGACTTTTTGGCCCGCGGCATGGCCACCATTGATCGTTTTCTGACATACAGCGTGGAAAAAGGACGCCTTGAAGAAGCGGAAAAGTCCGCCATTCTGGAACGGATCAAAACCACGGTGGATTTAAAGGAGATGGTTGAGGCGGATTTCATTGTAGAGGCCGCTACTGAAAATGAATCCATCAAATTTGAAATATTCAAAGAGTTGGACAGCATCTGCGCCACGCCGGTGATTCTGGCTACCAATACTTCCTCCATTCCCATCGGACGCATCGCAGCCCACACCCAGCGGCCCGATAAGGTGATCGGCATGCACTTCATGAATCCCGTGCCGCTGATGAAACTGGTGGAAATTATCCGGAGTCTGACCACTTCCGACGAGGTGTTTCAAGCCACCTGGGACCTGACCCTGCAGTTCGATAAAACTCCGGCCGAGGCCAAGGACTTTCCCGGTTTTATTGCCAACCGCATCCTGATGCCCATGATCAACGAGGCGGTGTTTGCCCTCTATCATGGCGTGGGCACAAAAGAAGCCATCGATACGGTGATGAAACTGGGCATGAACCATCCCATGGGTCCCCTGGCCCTTGCGGATCTGATCGGCCTGGATACCTGCCTGGCCATCATGGAAACCTTGTATGAGGGATTCAAAGATCCCAAATACCGCCCCTGCCCCCTACTGCGCCAATATGCGGAATCCGGATGGCTGGGGCGCAAAAGCGGCCGCGGATTTTACAATTATAAACAAGGCTAACGGCCTGGTCGCTACCGGTACAAGATGGTGGCGGCCTGATCACTACGCATGATCAAGGAGCTCCCATGCCTGCAAAAAAAACCAAGCCCGTTGAACCCGTGGGCAAGAAGATCAAAAAAGTACGCACCTCAAAAAAAATGACCTACGACATGCTGGCCAACGAAACCGGCCTCAGCATCGATTTTTTGAAATCCATCGAATCGGGCAAGGCCACGCCCCCGGTAGGGGCTCTGCTGCAAATCTCCCGTGCCCTGCAGATCGATTCCGGCTTCTTCCTGAAGGAACAGGAATCCAAAATGCAAAAGCGAATCAAAGCCTACTCCCGGCGAACGGAAAATTATGCCTATGAAACCCTGACGCCGGGGGCCGAGAACAAGCATCTCAAAGCCTTCAAGGTGCAGATCGACGCCCTGCAGGAACATCAGGGCGTCAGCTACCAGCACGAGGGCGAAGAGTTCGTCTATGTGCTGGCGGGCAAAATAGAAATCGTGGTCGGGGATCACCTCAACACCCTGTCGGCGGGCGACTCGCTGCATTTCAATTCCGGGATCCGACATCTGCTGCGCAACATCAGCCCGGAAACCGCGGAACTGCTGGTGGTGATTTACGGGCCGTAAAGTGAGCATCATACCCCAAGCGACCTAACACCTTCGTTTGCCAAGAAAAAGGAGCCCTAGGACCATGTTCCAGCTCACCGACGAACAACTGATGATTCAAACCATGGTGCGGGAATTTGCCCGCGAGGTGGTGATGCCCACAGCGGCCCAACGAGACCACAGTAAGGAATTTCCAGCCGATAACCTAAAGCAGATGGGCGAACTGGGGCTCATGGGCATGATGGTGCCTCTGGAGTACTCGGGGGGCGGGGCCGACGCCATCAGCTATGTGCTGGCCTTAACGGAAATTGCCTATGCCTGCGCCTCCACCGCGGTAGTGATGTCGGTCCAAAACTCCATCGTGTGCGAAAGCATTCTGAAATATGGAAGTGACGCGCAAAAAGAGAGGTATTTAAAACCGCTGGCTTCCGGAAAAATGATCGGCTGTTTCGGACTCACCGAACCCCAGGCCGGCTCCGATCCGGTCAGCCAGTCCATGAGTGCGGTGCGGGATGGGGACCACTATGTTCTCAACGGCACCAAACGCTTTATCACCAGCGGCAAGCATTCGGAAGTGGCCATCGTCACCGCCAAAACCGATCCCCAACTTCGCCACAAGGGCATTTCCGCCTTTATCGTGGAGAAAGGAACCCCCGGTTTTCATGTGGGCCGGGAAGAGGAGAAGATGGGCTTGCGGGCCTCGGACACCACGGATCTGATCTTCGAAGATTGTCGGATTCCCGAGGACCAGCGCTTAGGAGCGGAAGGCGATGGGTTTCGGATCGCCATGAGCAGTTTGGACGGCGGGCGTATCGGCATTGCCGCTCAATCGGTGGGGGTAGCCCAGGCAGCTCTGGATGCCGCCGTCAAATACGCCCAGGAACGGGAGCAGTTCAATCAGAAGATCTCCAAATTTCAGGGGTTGCGTTGGACCATTGCCGATATGGCCACCCAGATCGAAGCCTCCCGGCAGCTCATGCTCTCAGCGGCCGCCCTCAAGGACCAGGGCAAACCTTACGCCTCCCAAGCCTCCATGGCCAAGCTGTTTGCCTCGGAGATGGCCAACCAGGTCACGGGCCAGGCGCTTCAGCTCCACGGCGGTTATGGCTACACCAAGGAGTATCCCGTGGAGCGCTACTTGCGGGATGCCCGGGTCTTCACCATTTACGAGGGCACTTCCGAAATCCAGCGCATTGTGATTGCCAACCATATTTTTCAGGACAAACGGGTACCCAAAGCGTCCCATTAAGGGAGCGGTTGCCCTTGGGCAAGCGGACGGCCAACCCGTCGTTGCGGCCGGCGGCGGAACAGCCCCGCTTTGGCCGCCCGGCTACCCCTCATTAAAGATCTGAGTGGCCAGTTCGATGTCTTCCGGGCAAAACACAAAGAGGCACTGGGCATCGGGTCCGGCCACCGATCCGTAAACATAGTTGATGTTGACCCCCTCTTCCCCGAAGCGGCGGGTGACATCAGCCAGAGTTCCCGGCCGGTTCTCCAGATTAATGGCGATCACCGGATTGATGTCGAAGATGTAATCATACCGGGAGAGCAGATCGATGGCCTGGTTTATGGTTCCGTCGGCCGGCAGCATACGGATCAGGGCGAACTCCGCTGAATCCTTACTCATGGAGTTGTAGGAGGCGGCCGAAGCGATGCGCTTCAAGGATTTGCCCCGGGCACGAAACAATTCCCTTACGTAGTTGGAAGCATCCTGAATGGTGATGGCATCGATGTTGATGTGGGCCTCGGCCAGAAGCGTGGTCAACTTCCCCAACTCTCCCGGCTGGTTCTTCATAAACAAATTGATCTCGGTGCGAACCATTACCCTTTCCCCTTTAGAAGTCCCATAGGTTATGATGGGCCAAAACCCAGCGGTGACAGGAATTGTCAGGTAGGGGCGGTTGCAAACCCGCCTCTAAATTATTAACCCGGCAATAAGATATGCCACATATGTCATGCCAGACCCCCAATCGAGTTGAGGGCAGGCTTTGATAAGCCTGCCCCGGCAGGCAGTAAGCCGGGGGCATCCAGCTTTCAATGCTGGATAGCGCTAAAGCTTCACTGCGTGCCTGGCGTTCGCTAGAATGACAAAGTTTAGGTGTTTAATCGCCGGAGCAATATTATCAAGCATTTAAAGTCCCTAACACAAAAACCGCGGCACCGTAAAGGCTTCGCGGCTTCAGTCAGGTTTTCTACTTTTTTACTAATAATCATCGTTTTCCGGTGGATTGGGAACGAAAGTCATTTCAATCCCCGAAAAAACATACACCGTAATAACGCTTGTCGATGATTATTACATCCAGCGCTTGCGCCGTTTGTAGGATTTGACATTCTTGAATGACTTGCGGCCGCCGCCTTCGGTAATCCCCATGTAAAACTCCTTGACGTCGGGGTTGTCCCGCAGTTCTTTGGAGGGGCCTTCCAGAACGATTTTACCCGACTCCATGATGTAGGCGTAATTTGAAACCTCGAGGGCAACGTTGGCGTTCTGCTCCACCACTAGAATGGTGGTGGACAACTCGCGGTTGATGTGCTTGATGTTCTCAAAAATCTCTTTGACCAGCAAAGGTGCCAGCCCCAGGGAAGGCTCGTCCAGCATCAGCATTTTGGGCGCGGCCATCAGGGCGCGGGCAATAGCGATCATTTGCTGCTCGCCCCCCGAGCAGTAGCCAGCCAAGCGGTTTTTCACTTTCTCCAGACGGGGAAAGTGCTGGTACATCTTGCGGTAGTCCAACCGCACCTGACTGCTGCCGTCCTTGCGGGTCACACCCCCTACCCGCACATTTTCGTCCACCGTGAGATGCTTGAACACCCTCCGGCCCTCGGGCACCATCACCGCGCCCATCTTCACCACCTGGGTGCCGAGAAAGTTGGTCACATTCTTGCCGTTGAACTTCACCTGGCCGCTCTTGATAAAGCCGTTTTCCGGCTTGAGCAACCCGCTGATGGCCCTCAGGGTGGTGGTTTTCCCGGCACCATTGGTCCCCAAAAGCGCAACAATGCGCCCCACGGGAACATCGATACTGACCCCCCGCAACACCTGGATGATGTCGTTGTAAACGACCTCGATATTGTTGATTTCCAATAAGTTGGCGGCGGACTCCAAGGTTTTCATGATAATGAGGTTTCGAGAGTCAAAGAATTATGGAAGTTGGGGCGCCCCCAAAAGCGGGCGCCCGTTAAGACTGGGAGACAGAATCTATTTTAAAAATTCAGGCTGAAAAGGCTCGCCCACGGCTTTGAAAGCACCCCCCTCGACCACATAGAGCTGCAAATGGTCGACACCCATCCGGTCGGTCTCCGAATAGGTCACCGGACCCACCACCAGTTGAGAATCATAGGCCTTGTCGCCGCTCATTCTGTTGAGTTCGGCCACCAGGTTCTCCCGGTTGACCTCTTTGCCGCTCTCCTTGGCCCGCTTGATGGATTCCACGGCAATCTCAGCCGCAATGATACCCGCCGCATAGTTATGGGAATTGGCGGCTTTATCGTCCCGGCCGTATTTTTTAGCAAAATCAAGCTGCCACTGCACCCAGGGCCCCTCAACCGAGGTGAGCCGGTAGCCGGTGGTCCAGTAGAATCCCTCTGCCGCTTCACCGGCCAGGGCAATCAGGTCGGAACCACCGGTATAATGGGCGCCCAGGAATGTGAGCTTGCCGGCCTCCCCAAAGCTCTTGGCGGTAACGCCCAGCCGGTGGGCATCTTTGATCAGTGTGGCAACCGGCGACTGCACGGTTTGGCTAAGTATGTACTGAACGCCTTTGCTCTGGAGCCGTTGCAGCAGGGCGCTGTTGTCCAGGTCCGTGCCGTGCTCCACCACTTCCACCACTTCCAGTTTCAGTCCCGCGGCCATGGCCGACTTCAAATCCTCCACAGGGGCGCGACCAAAGGCGGATGGGTGAATAAAGAGAGCCACTTTGGGTGTGCCGTCACCCTTGTGATGTTTGGCCACATATTCCGCCACGGCCACATATTGATGGGAATAGGAGGGAATAGCCAGAAAGATGTAGGGAGAACCGGTGCCCTCGACAATCAGGGATTTGTCAAAGGATGCAGGGATCACCGGAATCTGCTCCTCGGTATAATCCTTGGCCAGGGCCTGATTGGCGCCGGTGGCGTAGCTGAGGAAAAGCACAATCTCCTCATCCAGGAACTCTTCAAAATAGCGCTTGGTATTGGCGGTTTCGTACTGGTCATCCTTGATGGGGCAGTTGATCTGGGCATCGCCTAGCAGTTTGGTTTCGTTGACAAACTTGATGTAGTCCTCAACCCCTTTTGCATAGGGGTTGCCGGCATCCGACGTGGGTCCGGTAATGGCCAGGGAAAGACCAAGGTTGTAAGTTTCGGCGGCCGCCGCGGGCGCGCTGCTGAAACCCAGGAATACCAGCGCCAATACAATCACGGAAAGCATTACACGGTTGCGGTTCATTTTTCCTCCTTTTTGGTTGGGGTTCTTTCCCAACTACCGGCAATCAGTAGCGGAAAGGCCAGAGTTTGAAATAGGAGCGAATTATACGCCACCAATTGGCGATGCCTCGGGGTTCGAACATCAGAAACAGCACGATGGTCAACCCAAAGGCCAGGGGGCGTAATGCTGTGGCCAGGTTCATGGTTTCGGGCATGAAGCCTGCGGACCATTCCGACAGATGCTCCACCTGCAATTCCAGGGTGTAGATGGCGGCGGGCCCTAGCAGGCTGCCGGGAACGGTACCCAGGCCGCCTACAATGGCCATGGCCAGATAGGTAATGGAGTGGTGCAGGGTAAAGGATTCGATTCCCGCCCCGCGGTAGAGATAACAGTGAAGCGCGCCGGCCACGCCGGCAAAAAAACCGGCTAGGCCGAAGGCGAACACCTTGGTCAATCCGGGATGCATGCCCATAGCGTCCGCCGCGCGGTCGTTATCTCGCACGGCAATCAGGCAGCGCCCATATTTGGTGCGCAGCAGATTGCGCACCGCAAATCCCAGAACTACCACAATCACCAGAATGACGTAGTACCAGAAAACGTAGTGCTCATTACGGTCCACCTTGCCGGTGAGCCAGAAGACCCGGCCCACGGAAATCATCTGGCCCTGATTGAAAAAGGGCAAGAAATTGATCACCCACTCGAATATCATCTGGAATGACAGGGTGGCGATGGCCAGATAGAGATGCTTGAGGCGCATGGCCGGGAGGCCCACAAAGGCCCCGAAGACCGCCCCCATCATTCCGGAGATCAGAATCATCAGCGGCCAGCCGTGGGTCAGCAAAACGTGACTGCCGCCGATAACCGTGGAAAAACTGGCCAGGGTATAGGCGCCAACACCCACAAAGGCCGCGTGGCCGATGGAGATCAGCCCTGCAAACCCTGTGACCAGGTTCAGCCCGTATACCGCTACAATGGCCACCAGAATATTGTCGATCACCAGCATGGTTTTATTGCTGGCCTCGATGAACTGCGGCCAAACAAAGATGAGAACCAGAAAGAAAGAGAATATGAGCCGGTCCAGAGAGGTGAAAAAAATACGCTGTTCTTCTTTGTAGGTGGTAAAAAAGTTCCCGGTGGCTAGCCAACGATTTGCTGACATGGGCTATACTCGCTCGATTTCGTGGGTGCCGAACAACCCATGGGGTTTAAAGAGTAAAATGATCAACAAAATAATGTAGGGCAGCACATCGGCAGTACCGTTCAAGCCCCAGTTGCCGTCCAGGTACCCGCTGGCGAACTGCTGAATCAGCCCCATGATGATGCCCGCCACCACCGCGCCGATGATGGAATCCAGCCCGCCCAAAATAACCACCGGAAATACGGTGATACCAAAGGCTTGGAGAGTCTCAAAATTCAGCCCGGTGATGTTACCGATGATCCCCCCGGCGGCCGCGGCGCTCAAACCGGCCAAGGCCCAGGCCAGGCCAAAGACCCGAGGGACTGAGATGCCGATGGACATGGAGGCGAATTGATCGTCGGATACCGCCCGCATGGAGATCCCCACCGTGGAGCGTTTGAAGAACCAGGAAAAGACAATGATCAAAATCGTGGTAATGATTACCCCCAGCAACTGGGTCCAGGAGATGTAGACGCCGCCCACGGTGATGGGGGTCGTGGGCAGAAACGGTGGAAAGGAGAAGTTTTCAGATCCAAAGGGGGTCAGGTAGATTATGCCGTCCAGGATGGACATTAGCCCGATGGTCACCATGATCACCGAGATGATGGGCTCTCCGATCAGGCGCCGCAGAAAAATGCGCTCCACACTCATGGCCAAAAAGAAGGTCGCCACCATACTGATCAAAAATGAAAGGTAAAGGGGGATCCCGGCCCAAACCGTCAGCGCGTAGGTGATAAAACACCCCCCGGCGATGATTTGGCCGTGGGCAATGTTCAGCACCCGGCTTGATTTATAAATCAGAACGAACCCCAAACCGGAGAGAGCGTATATGGAGCCCACCACAATCCCACTGACTACGAGTTGAAAAAAATAGCTCATCTAGGCCTCTTCCAGGGTGTAAAAGGGCAACACTGTCGTGACGGTTTTGGTTTGTCCATCCTGATACTGGAAGGTGGCTTCGACCTCTTTTTCGCTGACACCGGGGTCGTAGAGCGCCTCATAGAGCTCCTCGTATTTCTCTCTGACGAACTTGCGCCGAATTTTACCGGTCTTGGTCAGTTCACCGTCATCCATATCCAGGAGTTTGTACAGAATTGCAAAGCGCTGGATTTTAAAGTGCTCTTTTTCCACATTGTCGTTGATTTTGAGCACCTCGCCGCGGATCAGCTCCGCCACCTCGGACTTCAAGGAGAGATCCATATAGGTGGTGAAGGAAATACCCCGATCCTCGGCCCATTTGCCCACAATGATGGGATCCACGTTGATCAGAGCCGAGACATAGGGCTGCTGATTGCCGAAAATCACTGCCTCTTTGATATAGGGGCTGAACTTCAGCTTGTTTTCCAGGAACATGGGGCTGAACATTTCTCCGCTACTGGTGTGCATCACATCCGAAACCCGGTCGATCACCACCAAGTGACCGTTTTCATCCAGATATCCGGCATCACCCGAATGGAGCCAGCCATCCTCCAGAAGTTCGGCGGTTTTTTCAGGCAACTTGTAGTAGCCCTGGCATACCGATGGGGATCGAGAGAATCTCGCCCTCCTCGGAAATCCGGCATTCGGTTTCGGGCAGGGGTTTGCCAACCGTATCAGGCCGGACATCCCCGTCCCGGTGCATGTAGGCAATCCCCACGATTTCGGTCTGGCCGTAAATCTGCTTCAGATTGACACCGATGGCCTGGTAAAATGTAAAGAGATCGGGCCCCAGGGCTGCACCGCCGGTGTAGGCCCGTTTAAGGCGCAAAAACCCAATCCGGTTGATCAAGGGGCGAAAAACAATTTGGCGGCCCAGCCAAGCTAGAATGCGCAAGCCAAAGGGCATGGGCTTGCCGCTCATTCGAAACTGGGCCGCCCGCTCGCCGACGCTGATGAAAAACCGGTAAAACAGCCGATTCAGGGCGTGGGAGTCATCGATTTTCAGCCAGATCTGGGAACGGATGGTTTCATAGATCCGCGGCGCGCCGAACATGAAATGGGGACCGATCTCGGACAGATCGTCCATGCTGGTTTCGACGGATTCGGGGAAATTGATAGTAATCCCCGTAGCCAGGGCCACCCCGAAGGAGTTCATCTGTTCGCCGATCCAGGCAAAGGGCAGAAACGAAAGGTACTCGTCCGACGGCTCCAGTGTGTCCACCTTGGAAAGCTGCATGCCCATATTGATATAATTGCGGTGGCTAAGCATGGCGCCCTTGGGCAGCCCGGTGGTTCCGGAGGTCAGGCACAAATGGCAGACATCATCGGCCTTGCCGGTTTCGATGAGCCGGTCAAAGCGCTCCGGATCGGCCGTCATCACTTCAGCGCCCAGCTCGTATAGCTTATCGATGACCATAAACCAGTCATCCACCCGGTAATTCCGCATGCCCCGGGGATCCTCGTAGATCACCTTTTTGATAAAGGGAATCTTATCCCGCACCTCGATGAGCTTGTCCACTTGCTCCTGGTCATTGCAGAAGACAACACTCACTTCCAGATAGTTCAGAATCTGGGCGATCTCCCCGGGTAGGCTGGTCTGGTAAATACCGGCGGAAATTCCCCCCAGGGCCTGGGTGCCGATGGCCACAAAAAGCAGCTCGGGAATGTTGTCACCGATCAGGGCCACCTTGTCCCCCCGGCTCAGTCCCAGTTTCTGAAGCCCCAGGGTCACCTTGCGTACATGGTCGTAGTACTGATCCCAGGAGTAAGTTCGCCAATAGCCGAAGTCCTTCTCCCGCAGCGCCACCCGCGACCCATCCTGAAGCACCCGCCAGCGCAGCAGCTGAGGAATCGTGTAATCGCGTATATCGGACTTATCTTCCATCGCTTCCAGTTTCATGGGGCTCGCGAATCAATAGATTCGCAAATTTTCAGAGTTCCAGCGCCCGCTCAACAAGGCGCGAAAATGCAGGAGTATCTGGCATATTCCGAGTTTTCGCAACGCCGCTGAGCGGGATGGATGGGCGCTGAAAATGTGAAGCTATTTTTGAGCGCGCCCATAGCCTAAACAACGGCTTCCTTGCCGATATAGGCATCGATGACCTCGGCATTGGCGGCAATCTCCGCCGGTTTGCCGGAACCGATCAGTTCACCAAAATCCAACACATAGATATAATCAGAGATGTCCATGACCACCCCCAGGTCATGCTCCACCAGCACCACCGTGATATCGCGTTCATTGCGAATATCGAGGATAAAGCGGACCATATCCTCTTTCTCTTCGATGTTCATTCCCGCCATGGGTTCATCCAGCAGAATCAGATCCGGTGCCAGGGTGAGCGCACGGGCCATCTCCACCCGCTTTTGCACCCCGTAGCTCAAGCTGCCCACCGTTTTTTTGCGGTAGGGCTCCAGTTCCATGGTATCGATGACATCCTCGACAAAGGCCCGGTTTTCAGCCTCTATGCGTGAGGTTTTGCCCATGTAGATGACGGCGTGCAGGATGGAGTAGGTCAGATTTTTGTGGCGGGCCAGCATCAAGTTGTCCAACACCGTGAGGCCCCTGAATAGTTCGATGTTCTGAAAGGCCCGGGCGATGCCGAACTTGGTGATTTGATGGGGCGATGCGTGGGTGAGCGGATGATCGCCGTATTGAAGGGTGCCCCGGGTGGGATGGTAGAACCCAGACACGCAGTTGAGCATACTGGTTTTGCCGGCACCATTGGGCCCAATGATGGAGGTGATCAACCCTGGGTTGATCTGCATGCTTACATTGGTCAGTGCATTGAGCCCCCCGAAGGTCAGGGTGACATTGTCAACGATTAATGCTGCAGTCATAAGCGTAAATGGTTCCAAATTGAAGGAGGTTGAACGAAGTCCCAATCCCAGCGATTCGATCCGTTCAAAATAGCACAGCTTCCGATCCAGAGGGCATCCGAAATTGTCCGTAATCACAACCAGGCGGCGTTAATCCCTTGGCCCTGAACAACGATTCAATCCTTAGTGATTACATTAACATTATGAACCATATTCATTCGCTAAAGACATATTTGAATTATAACAAAAACTCCGACAGGTCAAGCCTTATGGCAAACCGGATCAAGTGCCCGGCCCCCCAACCACGCGGGAATGACGAACCCCGCCGCCGCCAGGTCATCTCCGCGCAAGCGGAGATCCAGAAATCGCGTCTAAAGCCGTTAAACTCGAATTGCGAAGGCAAACCCACAGTGTCAAGTGTATCCAGCGGCCAACTTTGAAAAGGGGTGCCGGGGGGATCGTTTCTGCTCCCCCCTTTGGAAAAGGGGGGCCGGGGGGATCGTTTCTGCTCCCCCCTTTGGAAAAGGGGCGCCGGGGGGAATTTTAGGCCCTTGAAAGACCACTGAAAAAAAATTGCCCCATTTTTCGATTTAGTTTTCAGTGCGTGCTTTACCAGGCTGTTACAATCACCGATCCGCCGCCTTTTTAGGGTTGCGGGTGATGACGACATTTGATTCTATCCCTAATTAATTCGAATTCTTAACTTTATTACCAACGTCACTTAGCGCTTTGCCGGGCACGCTTAAGAGGTGAAATTAAAGATTTGACAAAAAAAATGCAGATTGGTAAATTTTTAGGATTTTAACATTTGACTTAGTCCCGTTCGATCACCCATGAAAGAATGAAATCGGAACTATCCCGGGAGTTAGTATTAGTAAATAAACTAGGCCTCCACGCTCGGGCGGCCGCTAAAATCGCGGCAATTGCCGTGGATGCCGCGGGAGAAATATGGCTCCACAAAGGGTCGGAGAGCGCGGACGCCAAAAGTACCATTGACATTTTAACCCTGGCCTGCCCCCAAGGTTGTAGATTAACCCTAAGCATCCAAACCCCTGAGGATATGCCTCTCATGGAAAAAATCACCAAACTAGTGAAACAAGGGTTTGGGGAAGCGCAGTAACAAAACATTGATCATGAAATCCAATACCGACGAAATCCGTTTGCAGGGCATCGGCGCCTCTCCGGGCATATGCATCGGCAAGGCCTACCTTGTGGACAAAGAAGGCGTGGACATCGTCCGCCAGTATTTCATCGAGCAGGATGACCTGCCTAATGAAACCCAGCGCTTCAAAGCGGCTGTCAAACAGGCCCAGAACGAACTCAACGACATCATCGCCAATGTCAACCATGATGTCGCCGAACAAACCAGCATCCTGGAAACCCATAAAATCCTGCTGAAAGACAAGATGCTCTACGGAAAAACCCTGGAGGCCATCAACAATCTCCAGGTTAACGCCGAGTGGGCCTTAAAGATCGTGGTACAGGAGGTCAAATCCATTTTCAGCAACATGTCTGATCCCTATCTCAGAGAAAGGGTCAACGACATCACCCAGGTTTCCAACCGCATCATGACTAACCTGCTGGGCGCCGAGCGGGTGGACATCGGTGCCATCAACAAGCGGGTGATTCTCGTGGCCCACGACCTGAGCCCGGCCGAAACCAGCCAGATCGATCTGGAGCGCATCAAGGGCTTTGCCACAGATGTGGGCGGAAAAACTTCCCACACTGGAATCATTGCCCGCACCATGGCCATCCCCGCCGTGCTGGGACTCGGCAACGCCTCCCAGAAGATCCGCAACAACGACCTGCTGGTGGTGGATGGCAGCAGCGGGATGGTAATCATGCACCCTTCGGAAGCGACCCTGCTGGAGTACGAAGAGCGCCAGATTCTATTCGAGGCCCATCAGGCCTTTCTGGCGCGCAGCAGCCATCAGGCGGCCCAAACCCGCGACGGCCATCCCCTGCGGGTCTTCGCCAACATTGAACTGCCTGAAGAGGTAACCAGCGCCATCGATTTCGGCGGCGACGGTATCGGCCTCTACCGCACGGAATTTCAATATCTGGGCCGCTCCGATTTTCCCAGTGAATTGGAGCTGTTCGACGCCTATCGGGATGTGGTGGATGTCATGGGCGGCAAGCCCGTCACCATCCGCACCCTGGATATCAACGGTGATAAAGTCATCATCAGCATCTCCAATCCGCCGGAGCCCAACCCGGCCCTGGGCCTGCGCGCCATTCGCTACTGCCTGCGCAACCCAGAGATCTTTAAAACCCAGCTGCGGGCCATTCTGCGGGTGGCCGCCTTGGGAAACGTGCGCATTATGTTCCCCATGATCTCCAGCTACGAAGAACTAACCGCCGCCAAGCAGATCCTGTTTGAAACCGCCGATGAACTCGAGGCCCAGGGCACCCCCCACAACCGCGACCTCAGCGTGGGCATGATGATGGAAGTGCCCTCGGCGGCGATGATAGCCGACATCATGGCTCCGGAAGTGGAATTTTTCAGCATCGGCACCAATGACTTGATCCAGTACTCCCTGGCCATCGACCGGGTGAACCCCCAAGTGGCCCATCTCTACAGCCCGCTGCATCCCGCGATCCTGCGGACCCTCAAGCATGTGGCCGACATCGCCCGTCAACAGGGCATCAAGCTCTTCATGTGCGGCGAAATGGCCGGCGAACCCATATTCATTCCCATTCTGCTGGCCCTGGGGCTGGATGAAATCAGCATGAACCCCCGCTCGGTTCCCCTGGTGAAGAACCTGGTGCGCGCCGTGGCCCTCAAGGAGGCCCAGGAGTTGCTGGAGACCCTTCTAAGCCAAAAAACCACCCAGCAAAACCTGACCCTGCTCCAGGAAAAATACGGTGCCCTGGTGGCGGACACCGTTCGCTACAACGGAAATCAGACCCCCTCGCCGAATGGTGGACCCCATGGGCCAAGCCAAGCTTAAGCTGATCGCGGTCAACAAAAAGGCGCGCTTTGACTACTTCATCGAAACCGAATATGAGGCCGGCCTGCAGCTCGTCGGCACCGAGGTCAAATCCCTCCGCCAGGGCCGTGCCAATCTCAAGGATTCCTACTGCAGAATCAACAAGGGCGAGGTCTATGTGCACCAGATGCATATCAGCCCCTACCCCTTTGCCCATTACGACAACCACGACCCCTTGCGCCCGCGAAAACTGCTGCTTCACAAATGGGAAATCAAAAAGCTCTACGGCAAGGTCAATGAAAAAGGCTACACCTTGATTCCCCTCAAACTCTACTTCAAAGAGGGCCGGGCCAAAATCAGCATCGGATTGGGCCGCGGCAAGCAAAAACACGACAAGCGCGAAACCATCCGCCGGCGAGACCAGGAGCGGGAGCTGGCCCGCACCCGCCGGGCCTACGGCGTTAAATAGCGCCTGGCGAGTCCGCGACAGCGGCACGATCTAATTGACATTTCAGATCGTTAGCGTTACTGTTGAGCTAAATGTTCTTTCAAAATTTGGGGGCGAAACGGCTTCGACGGGGATAAAGAAGCATTGGCTGCATGTCGAGCTTTCCTGTCCGCTC
This sequence comes from uncultured delta proteobacterium, assembly GCA_963713755.1. Classification (GTDB taxonomy): domain Bacteria; phylum Desulfobacterota; class Desulfobacteria; order Desulfobacterales; family CAVQMW01; genus CAVQMW01. Next base: position 1,018,531 of record CAVQMW010000003.1, read on the forward strand.
GTAAAACGACGGGAAAAATAAATATAATCGCAGACGATTATAACTACGCCGTAGCGGCATAAGCTACCGTCCTTCCAAGCTACTCCTGCGGGTTTGGAAAGGGCGTCGACTAGCAGGATAGCAACTGTCATTGCCTGATGGGACAGGCGCGAAACTCTAATCAGGATAAGTCCGAGGGGACCTCGCCCGAAAGGGCCCCGAGGGCTGACACCCAAACTTCGGGATATGCATGTAGATGTCAATGTGGAATATTTTCGGACGCGGGTTCGACTCCCGCCGCCTCCACCATTTTTTATTTCAATACCTTACATAATTTAACCTGGGCCATATATGTGGCCCAGAGGTGGCCCACTCTATCGGTCACTGCCCTCCTGCTTCCGGAACTTAATAACCTTACCTTTGTTTCGTTTCGTATCACCATAGATGGACCTCAAATCATCAGCTTCCATCCTAAAATACCGCTCAAACGCTTTATTTGTTGAATGCATTGTTGCCCGTTTGATCTCTTCAGGTGTTCTGTACCTACGGAGCGCGATTGCAGAGCTATGTCGTGTGCCGCCATACAGGTCAACACCATCTATGCCAAGCTCATCGCAGGCTTTGACCCACCATTTATAAAAATATCTCTCGCCAAAGCGCGATTCCGCCTTGCATCCACTGATTCCTTTGACATGCCGAAAAAACGGCATATCAGGAAGCCCTTTGGTTAATGATTTGATAAGACCAACATCCTCATCAAGAATTGGGACAAGCTTGGGTCTTTTTTCTTTAGGATCTGGGATGATCAAGTAGCCGTTCCCAAGGTCGATGTTTTTTTCTTTGAGCTTTATCATTTCTCCGGGCCGGATCGAAATATAGGTGCACAGCCATTTTATTCCAAGCCAGATCTTCGGGTTGATATGAAAGCTTAGCTCATAAATTTTTTCTAAGATCGACTCCTGAGTGTCTTTATCAATGGTTGTCCTGAATCCGAGTTCAAACTTGACCTCCGGAAACTCCGGCATTTGATCAGGTTTAATGAGTTGTCGCTTCCTGAGCCATATCCAGAAATCATTTAGCGCAGAGCGTATATTCGACCGCGTCTTGTCCGAGACAGGTTTTCTTTTACCTGCAAGTTTCTGGGCCAGTAGAAAATCCTCAATATCGGCGTAGCCGATCTCTTTAATATTCCGATTGCCCCAGGTTTTAACTGCTCTTGAAATATAATTGAGAAGGTTACGGTAGGATTTCGGTTTCGTCTCACGCTCTTTAATTTCAAGCCATTTCAAGGCTAAATTTTCAAATCCTAACGGATTATCTGCACTATAGTCGCGAACATCGAAAGAACCTTCATCGTTTTTGAAGCGAAGACCTGTTAGGAATCTTTGGGCGGCAAAATAATCCCCCCCAAACCGCCTCCTAACCTTTCTTCCGAATTTAACTCTGAATGTTGTCGCCCTCTGGTCTCTATGGGACGGACACACAAGTCCATCTTTACCATTGTCCTTGAACTTGCCACCGCAAACAGGACAACATTGGTCCGAGTAAATACCGCCAATCATGCAAAGACCTCCTTGCTTGATATCTTTTGACGGTATCATAACAGTTCCCTAAAAAATGTCAATATAACAATTATTTCAGATAGTTATTTTATTCTAAATCCAAGATTTTCGGTCAGTTAGCCTCTTTGCGACTCAAGTATCAAAGATCAGATACAGACGAATCTGTATTAGATCGTTGAAGCGGGTTTCATTGCAAAAGAAGAGCGGTTTTGGAAATAGTGCATGGTTTTGCTTACTAATTTAACTCAATGGGCATTCAATTTTGATACAACCTTAATGAACACGGTAATATTTAGAACAAAAGTTGATATGAGGGTCGGAACAATTAAAAACCAAGTGTCAAACAATGTTGGAATGCATAACTTTCCTTTTGGTTAACGCATCTCGGTGCGCTCCTTTTCCTACCAATGTTCGGTTACCGCTTACCTGAATCGACACTTGGGACCTCCATCAGGACCTGAATTGAAATTCACGCCCCATTTGGCCAAACGTCTGATAATCTCTGCCTTGATCCCCTGAAACGCTCCTTTCAGTATTTGGATATAAAAAAACACCTGTTCCCAAAATGAGAGCAAGTGCATCTGTCCCTATTAATAAGGTCTTGTTTGCTTTTTAAACTTGGATTCTTCTAAGACTGGAATCTATAGATAAGTCACCGTCGCGAACAAACAATCCTGCTGTTTGGGTTGGCCGTCGCAGGTCGTGTATCTCCACCCTCTAGACAAAAAAGAGGGGGTAGCGACTGATTCGTGCTCACCGATCCATTCAGAGGATGAATGGATCTGAAAATGGTGGAGTGTTCAGGTTTGAATCAACCTGTCATCCCGAAGTCCGCATAGAAGCGGAGGGCACAATGAAATTAATTTCATTGTGCAATTAATTGCTAATACCTTATCGCAGATCCCAGTATGAGTCAAGTAAAAAACATGAATTTCTGCTTGATGCGTATTGGACAATAATCTATTCGCAAGCATCAATATGACAATGATAGCTAAGTTGTGGTAAAATCGGTGATTCAGCCTTTTTCTAATTTCAATGGATGCTGAGCCCGGCTTCAAATAAGATAATCTCATCGACCTGCGGCCTGATGTATGTGAGCCATACCCAATATTTATCTTGAATCAACACCTGTTCGAATTAAGTTCGCGCTGCGAGATCGCAGAAGATTTGTTAATAACTGGATCAAGTCCTTGTATCAGAATCAAGTATTGGGTGAGAACAGCCAATTACTTGACATGATAACGGGTACTCACCCTATTAGCTCCCCCATCGCACGTAGCCGCGTACTTGTAATGCTCTCCACAACTTTATAGTTTGAAACAAGATTAAGATGAGTGGCGATCTCTGTACCCATACCGGGTCTGACAGGTACAATCTCTCCGCCATGTTCGAACGCGAAATTGCGGACCGCACGAATCTGTAAAAACCATCCCGGGCATGTCACATCTACGGCATCAGGCTCGAGTTCACCGGCGGTATCGAAATTACATGCTGCTGGCACGGAGCTTGACCTGTAATCCGAACTGGCTGTGGTAATCCAGTGGAAATGAATAAACCCCCCAGGATAGGGCAATTCTGCCCTATTGACTAACCAAATTGGATGATCGTTGCCATTGACGCCCCCATGGGAGATAAATTTTGCTTCACTGGGGGTACCATCGATCTGCCAGCCTGGAACACAGTCTACATCCACCTCGCATTCCTCCCCCATACCAGCGCCCCTGGGATGCCGGACAATGGGAAACCCAGATGCTTCATCCGTCTCTCCGGTTAAAATAATATACAGGAAACCTGAAAGTTCCCCTCCATTTTTATCTTTAAACGCAGTTTCTTGATGAGTGTCGAAATGATTGCCAAATAGAAAGTCACGTGGAGGGTTATGGAATTCTGCGGCTGAAGCATTAACAACAAAAATTATAAATACTACCGGCATTAGCCAAATCGCATATAATCCTGAATTTTTTTTCATGATATCTTCCTTAATTCTCTATCCGTGTTCCTGCCCTCAATTCTATGGTTCCTTACTTGCATGTTTGATTTTGCTTATCATTTCATTTCTTTCAACATCCCTTGGTATGCTTACGATGAAGATAGCACCTTTAGGTTCAGAACTTTGATATTTAATCTCCCCGCCCCAGTCAGAAACCGTTTTTTTGCACACAGCCAGGGCCAATCCCTGGCCGTATTCTTTGGTAGTGAAAAAGGGGGTGAATATTTTTGGAATGTGCTCCGGCAAGATCCCAGCCCCTTCATCTTCCACAATCAGCCGACACCATTGGGTGTCTCGTACAGTGTGGACCATAATGGTCTGTCCTGACGTTGATGCATCCAATCCATTGCCGATCAGAGTCTCCACGATCAGTACCAAACCCTCCTTATCCACCATGATCGGGCAGCCATCCGGATCTAACTCGGTCCGGATGACGATCCCCCTTCGATGGGCGGCGGTTCCCAGGGCCGGAAGGTTATCCTGAATCACCTGGTTCAGATCCAGGGAGACCGGCCGGATATCCCCAGCGGGAACAAAGGATTTCAATATTCCAATCATGGTATCGAGACGGTTTAGCTCAACTTCGATTGCATCCGGACCATGTTGGGCCTCTTCGGTATCCGGGTAGCTGCTTGTCAATCGGCGCAGGGCCTTGAGTATGTCCTCCATCTCATACCCCACGGTTGCCGCGGCCCGTCCCAGGACGCTCAGGTTTTCCGCTGCTATGGCCCGTTTTTGTTGTTGTTTTCTACGATCCACCAACCATCCCAGGAGAACACCCACCAAGATGAATATGCCAATTTGCATCAGCACCGTGAGGGTTTGGCCTTGGGCATTCTGGTAGAGAAAAACATGGGGGGCGTAGACACTGCTGATGATCAAAGCGGCAGCGGCCCCGGCCTTCAAGCCGAACCAGAATCCGGTCAGTAAGATGGGCAGGAAATAGAGCTCGCGGTGCAGGATGTGGAGATCCAGATCGGTTTGAACAACCTTATAGTGAAGGATGGTGACCATGATCCCAAGGATGACGATCAGTCCGATTTTCAGGTCGGTTTTTATGAAACCCATGACCCTGCTCCTTTCCCCCGCATCCCGAGCTTACTGTATTCCAGTAAAGGTGGATTGGGATAAGACAATCCGAATTATCCGTCGGGGAGTTACTTGTGGGGATACCAAAATTTGAAAACCGGCTTCTCCTCTCCGACCTTCACCAGGCAAATGATACCGTGCTTGCCCTTTTCTTCGAAGGTGAAGTTGGCGGCCAACATTCCGCCATAGTCCTTCAACGAGTTGATTTGTTCAGCGCCGGACGGGGCAATCACCTTGATTTTGCCGATGACCCCCTTCAAAGCTTCGCCCTCTGCCTCCCGGGACATCTTCACCATGATGTGGTGGGTGTTGCCCTCGGGGTCTTTCATGTTCATACTGGCCAGGGACATCACCTGAAACTCGGAGTGCAGTCCACCCGCCATCATAGTGTGTTTGAAAGTGGTATCATGACCGATATGGGCGCCTTCAGAGTGATCCATGTCATGGTCCCCGCTGCCATGTTTATCGTGACCTTTGGCTTTGTCCATGGACCAACCATTGACACTTAATCCCAAAACGAAAACCATGATTATCAACGTAATTATTTTTCTCATTTGAGTTCTCCTAACTGTTGAAGGTTTATCAAGACTCAACCAGGTGCCAATCTCTGATTGATTTTCTGCTCCTTCGAAATCGAACTTATCAGTTTTGCACATAGTGTCGATCTCGATTCGAATTATTTGGCCAGTTTCCACCCCTTCCAAAGACCATAAATTGCCGGCACCACAATCAGTGTCAGGAGGGTCGCACTCACCATGCCCCCCACCATGGGGGCGGCAATGCGCTTCATCACCTCGGAGCCGGTGCCGTGGCTCCACATGATGGGCATCAGGCCCGCCATAATGGCGGTTACGGTCATCATCTTGGGCCGTACCCGCAACACCGCGCCTTCCATAATTGCTTCCGCTAAATGGCCACGGTTGAAGTGGCGGCCATGCTGGGCCTGAAACTTGCGGTAGGAGATGTCGAGATAAATCAACATCACCACCCCGGTTTCCGCCGCCACTCCGGCCAGGGCAATGAAGCCAACGCCCACGGCCACACTCATATTGTAACCCAGCAGATACATCAGCCAGAGACCGCCGGTGAGGGCAAAGGGCACACTCAACATCACCAGCAAGCTCTCGGTGACACTCTTGAAATTAAGATAGAGCAGCAAGAAGATGATCACCAGGGTCATAGGGACCACAATGGCGAGGCGTTTCTGGGCCCGCACCATGTACTCGTACTGGCCGCTCCAGACGACACTGTAGCCATCGGGCAGATCGAGCTGTTCCCGCACCGCCGCCTGGGCCGCCTGGACATAGCGCCCCACATCGATGCCGGTAATATCGATGTAGACCCAGGCATTGGCCCGGGCATTCTCGCTTTTCACCACCGGTGGGCCCTTGACCACCCGGATATCCGCCAACTGGGTGATGGGAACCTGGGCGCCGGTGGGGGTGGGCACCAGAATCCGCCGCAGTTTTTCCGGGGTATCCCGGAGTTCAGATCCATAGCGCAGATTGACCGGATAACGCTCCAGCCCTTCCACGGTCTGGGTCACATTCATGCCGCCGATGGCGCTCATGATAATATCCTGGACATCCCCCACGGTGAGGCCGTAGCGGGCCGCCTCCCGGCGTTTGATGCGGTAGTCCAGGAAATTGCCCCCGGTGACCCGTTCGGCATAGACGCTCAAGGTGCCGGGAACTTCCCGAATAATCGCCTCCACCTGCTCCCCCAAATCGTTGAGTACAGCAAGATCTTCCCCCATGAGTTTGATGCCCACCGGGGTTTTGATGCCCGTCGAAAGCATGTCGATGCGGGTCTTGATGGGCATGGTCCAGGCGTTGGTCAGTCCCGGAAATTGAATGGCCTGGTCCAGTTCGGTGATCAACTGTTCCATGGTCATGCCGTCCCGCCACTGCTCCTCAGGTTTGAGCACAATGGTGGTTTCAATCATGGAGAGGGGGGCCGGATCCGTGGCGGTCTCAGCCCGGCCGATCTTGCCGAAGGCGTGTTCCACCTCGGGAAAAGAGGCAATGATGCGGTCGGTCTGTTGCAGCAACTCCTTGGCTTTGGTGATGGAGATCCCCGGCAGGGTGGTGGGCATATAGAGCAGATCGCCTTCGTTGAGGGGCGGCATGAACTCGGCGCCCATGCGTTTCCAGGGGATATAGCTCACCGCCAAAACCACAATGGCCAACATCACCACAACGATTTTGGTTTTTAATACCAGCTCAATCACCGGGCGATAAATCCAGATCAGAAACCGGTTCACCGGATTGCGGGCCTCCGTGTGGATCTTGCCCCGGATCAAGTAACCCATCATAATCGGGACAAAGGTAATGGCTAAGAGTGCCGCCCCCAGCATGGCGTAGGTTTTGGTAAAGGCCAGGGGCCGGAATAGCCGGCCCTCCTGGGCCTGGAGGGTAAATACAGGCAGAAAACTGATGGCGATGATCAGCAGGGAGAAGAAAAGCGCCGGCCCCACCTCTTTGGCGGCGTCGCCAATCAGCTCCCAGTGGGGTTTGCGGCCGCCGTCCCTTTCGATGTGCTTGTGGGCGTTTTCGATCATCACAATGGCCGCATCCACCATGGCGCCCACGGCAATGGCGATGCCTCCCAGGCTCATGATATTGGCATTGATCCCCTGGCGTTCCATGATGATAAGGCTGATCAACACCCCTAAGGGCAGAGTGAGAATACCTACCAGGGCGCTGCGCATGTGGAAGAGAAACACAATGCAAACCAGGGCAACGATGAGGCTCTCTTCAATGAGAGTTTTCTTCAGGTTGTCCACGGCCCGCAAAATCAGGCCGGAGCGGTCGTAAACGCTCTTAATTTGAACGCCTTCGGGCAGTCCGCTACGGATTTCGTCCAATCGCTTTTTGACGTTCTCGATCACCTCCAGGGCATTCTCGCCGAACCGCATCACCACCACACCGCCGGCCACCTCACCATCTCCGTTGATGTCGGCAATGCCCCGCCGCAGCTCCGGACCCACCTTCACCGTGGCCACATTGCGGAGTAAAATGGGTGTGCCGTGGTCGTCCACTCCCAAAGGCACAGCGTAAAGATCATCCAGACCCTGGATATAGCCCAAGCCCCGAATCATGAATTCGGTCTCGCCCATCTCCACCAGCTTGCCGCCCACATCATTGTTACTGCGCTGGATCGCCTGCTTCACCTTCTGCAGGGGGATGTTAAAAGCCCTTAATTTGTTGGGATCCACCACCACCTGGTACTGCTTCACATACCCGCCGATGGAGGCCACTTCGGCCACTCCAGGGACGCTGGCCAGTTCGTAGCGTAAAAACCAATCTTGCATGGAACGCAATTGGGCCAAATCGTGCCGGTCGCTGGTCAGGATATACTCGTAAACCCAGCCCACCCCTGTGGCATCAGGCCCCAAGGTTGGTGTCACGCCGCCGGGTAGCCGGTTGGCCACAAAATTTAGGTACTCCAGAACCCGGCTGCGGGCCCAGTAGATATCAGTGCCATCCTCGAAAATGATGTAGACGAATGAGAGCCCGAAAAAGGAGTACCCCCGCACCGACTTGGCAAAGGGCACCGAGAGCATGGCCGTGGTCAAGGGATAGGTGACCTGGTCCTCCACCAACTGGGGCGCCTGGCCGGGGTATTCCGTAAAGAGAATCACCTGGACGTCGGAAAGATCGGGAATGGCATCCAGGGGCGTATTCACCAGGGCATAGAGCCCCCCCACGATCATGAAACCCGTGGCCAAAAGCACCAGAAATTTGTTCCTAATGGAGAGTTCGATGATTTTTGCGATCATGTTATTCGCTTTCCATTGTCAGATCATCCATTGTCAGGTCATCCATGTTCATGTCATCCATGCTGAGATCATCCATATTCAGGTCTTCTTCCCCGGCACTACTGTCACTGCTTCCCTGTCGCGCTGCCAGCATCTTCTGGATGGCCTCCTGGAGGCGACTTTCGGAATCGAGCATGAATTGGCCGGAAACCACAATCTCCTCCCCGGCCTGCAAGCCTTCCCGCACCTCGACGTCATAGTTGTCGCCTTCCACCCCCAGAGTCACCTCCCGGGGCTCGAAACGCCCTTTACCTTTTGCCACAAACACGATCTTGCGTACCCCGCTGTCGATGACCGCCTCTTGGGGAATCACCAGGGCATCCTGGGGAAGTCGGGAGCTGAGGTAAACATTGGCGTACATGCCCGGTTTGAGTTTCATATCGGGGTTGTCAAAGGTGAGGCGCAATTTAACGGCCCGGGTTTTGGGGTCAACATAGGGATAGATGAAAAGTACTTCCCCGGCAAACCGCTCCCCCGGGATATAGGCCAGCTCCATCTCGGCCGGCATGCCTTTGCGCACCCAGGGCAGTTCATATTCATAAATATCCACATCCACCCACACGGTGGATAGATCGGCGATCTCATACTGATGCATGCCTGCCTTGACATAGTGCCCTTCAAAGATATTTTTCTTAACCACTACCCCCCGGGCCGGGGAGTAGATAGTGAGGTTTTTTTTGATTTTGCGGCTGGTTTCGATCTCTTTGATTTGGGCATCGCTTAAATCCCAGAATTGCAGGCGGGTACGGGCCGCCTCCAGCATCCGCTGATTTCCTTCCCGCACCGAACGGGAGGCGTTCTTGGAGATCCCCTTTTGCTGTTCCAGCGCCAGCAAATACTCCCTTTGGGCCGTGAACAACTCCGGGCTGTATATCTCAAACAGGGGCTGGCCCGGTTCTACCTGGTCGCCCACAAAATCCACATACAATTTTTCCACCCAGCCGTTGAATTTGGTGTTGACTGCGTAGAGGGCGGTTTCATTGTAGGTGATATTGCCAAAGGCCCGGATGGAACGGGTCAGGGATTTACTCTGCACCGCCCCCAAGCGCAGGCCCATATTTTGCCGGGTCACCGGATCGATGCGCACCGTGGAAGACGGTTCCTTTTCGCCGCCCTCCTCCTCCTCATAAACCGGAACCAGATCCATCCCCATGGGCGACTGGCCCGGTTCATTGCGGATATAGGTGGGATCCATGGGTGCCACCCAGTACTTGATCTTCTTGCCGGTCTGGGGATCAATATCCCCCGCTTTCAGGTCTTGGGCATGGGCCAGCGGGCCAGGCCATTCGATCCGGATATCTGGCCAGTTTGGATTCACTTCGATACCCGGTCCGTTGAGCTGGGGCAGCCCAAAATAGGCCAGACCCATCATGACGATGGCAATGTAGCGATAGCGTTTCATATTTTCATAGATCCTTTTCCTAGGCATGCTCGTGCTCGTGAACGAAAAATGTCGATCGCATCTAACGCACCATCAATGAAGCCCCCACCACCTGTTCCAGCGCCGCTCCGGCAATGCCCAAATCTCTGGTTTTACGGGCCAGGGCCAGCCGGGTTTTGAGCCATTGGGAATAGGCGCCGATCACATCGGCAAAGGAAACCCCACCGGTCTCGTAGCCCCTGGTGGAGACATCCAGTGACGTTTGAGAGAGATCGACAATGGTATTGCGATACAAAGCGACCTCCCTGCGGGCCTGATCCATTTGGAACCAGGCTTGGCGCACCATGGCGTCGGTGGCGGCCTCTTTTTGACGCAGTTCCGCGCCCAGTGCCGCCAGTTTTTGCCGGGTTTCCCGCAAATAGGCATCCTGGCTGCCGTACCAGGGCATTCTGGGCAGTCCTGCCCCGGTATCGGCCCGCACCGTGGTGGCAAAAGGCTCCTGCATGGCCGTGCCGCCCACCTGGTTGACGGCCCCATCCGGGTAGAGGCTCAAATTGGAAGAATAGGATGGGAGAATCATGGTCTCGGCCATCTCGATCATGCGCTCCATTTTTCCGATTTTGGCCCGCAGCCGCCGGAGTTCCTGGCGATATTCCCGGGCCGCGGCATAGAGTTTGTTCAACCCCGGCGATGCAATCGTCGGTTGACGATCCCGGGGATTACCAATGGCCGTGGCAGTGGGAAGATCCAATAGAGCCTTCATCATGGCCGCCACCGTGCGGCGCTTTTCGGTAAAGGTCTGCAAATTCTCGGTGAGGGTGGCCCGTTGAATGCGAACTTTGACCACATCCTGGTAACTGGTACGGCCCGCTTCGTAACGGGTGGTAGCCACCGATTCCAAATGGTCGAAGAGCCCCAAAGTCTCCCGGGTGATGGCCTGGCCCTTGACCACAAAGGTTAGATTCCAGTACGCCCGGCGCGCCTCGGTCACCGCATCCCGGCGGGCGATGGCCAGATTTTCCTGGGCGATCTTTACGGCTTGATTGACCACTTGGCCTTTGAGGGCGGTAACTCCCGGATAGGGAAACTTCATCTGTATCGGATCGCGGCCCTTCATAGGCCCCACGCCGGGCATGACTCCCTCGGTAAAGGCCGAATATTGCCGGAGGATTTCATCGAGCTGGGTTACTTGACTGAAACCTTCCAGAGCGGCGCTAAGATTTTTTTGGGCCGCCGCGACACCCGGATGGCGCAGGAGGGTAAGGATTTCTAAATCCGGTAGGGAAATGCCCTTGGCCAAAAAGGTTCGAAGGGCCGGCGGATCGGTGGCCAGGGGCGCTAACACGGCCCACCGTTCCCCCCCTTGGGGGTAAAACAAGGCAGGGTCGTCAGCCGTGGGCGGGGTTTTCTGCCATTGCTGTTTAAGTTCCGCCAGAAGTTCAAATTCCCGGTCCAACTCGGCATCCAGCACCATCGCCGATGGCGGCAAAGGTTTTTTCGTGGGTTGGGGCTGCACATTGGCATCAAAATAGCTCGGCGGTTGATAATCATTCAACTCCGATTGGAGGGTAGCGTGGGTGCTACAGCCGAAAAGCACAGCTCCCATGGCAAAAATCGCAATACTCAATAAACCCTTCATCAGCCTTCCTCCTTACCTGTTTCCTGCTCCGATCCCTGCTCCGGCAGTGGCAGCGGGTCTTGTTCAGCGGCTGTCAGGCTGCGCCCCACCCACCGTTCCAGGCGGGCAAGGTATTTCTCATAATCCCCATGGGCCCGGGCTAGACTGAGTTGGAAGTTGTACCAAACCGCCTGGGCCTCAACGAAATCGGCAAAAGACGACTCCCCTTCCCGAAACCAGGTTTCAGCCAACTCCATGGATTGGGCGGCCTGGGGCAACAACTCATCCCGGTAAAGCACAATCAGGCGCCGGGCATTTTGCAGGCGAAAGTAGATGGCCCTTATTTTGGTGTGGGTGGCGGTGATCCGTTCGGTTTTGGCGGCTTCGGCCTGACGTTTCAGGGCCCGGGCACGATTGACGCGGCCCTCGTTCTTATCGATCCAGAGGGGAATGGAGATACCGAATTGGATGCCCAGGGCATCCTCGCCGGCATCGGGGGGCGGGGTGGCCACATCAGGATCGCCGATCCCGGCATAAAAGAACCCCACCTTAAAATCAGGGCCGTTCTCTTTTTGAGCCAGGCCGATCCCCGCCTCGGCTTTGGCGATCTGGGCTTCCCGGATCTGAATCTCCTGCTGATGGGTCTCGGCCCATTGGTAGATCTGTTCAATATCCAGTTCGATGTCTGATTCTATGTCATGGTTTAAAAGGTCTGAGCTATTTTGAAAGGTGAGGCTGAGGGGGGCCTCCGGCGCCCGGTTGAGCAATCCGTTGATCCTTGTGGTTTCCGTCTGGGCCAATTCGTCCAGCAAAAGCAGCTCATACCGGAGCTGGCCCAGCTGGGATTGGGCCTTGACCACATCCATCAAATTGGCACGGTCCCCGCCATGGGCCGTTTCAGCCACTTTGCGTAGGTGTTCCACCAGTTTCAGATTTTGCTCGGCCACTCCACGGGCAGCGTCGATGTAACGCAGCTCTGCCACGGCTTCCCGGATGGCCACGATCATATCCCGCACCGCCTGATCCAGTTTTAATTGGGCAATATGGGCCTCGGCTGCGACTACTTCCCCGGCCTGGGATAGTTTACCCGGAAAGGGAATTTTGAAGGCCAGACTGGCATTCCAATCCTGGGGTCCCAGGCGGGTTTCGATGGGATCGGGAAAGTAGGAGATCATCAATTCCGGATCAGGATACCCGGTAACAATGCGGAACTTCTCCACTGTGGCGGCCCATCCTTCCCGGGCCACCTGCAGTGAAGGATTATGATCGTAGGCGTAGCGGATCAGGTCGCTCGAAGTTGCGCCTTGGGCCAACTTCTCGTCGGAGACCGCGGCAACTTCGGCAGGAACGCCGCTGCTGGGTTGGGCCAAAACCGTAAGAGGATTGCCACCCCATGTAAAAAGCGCCATCAAAAACATGAGTACCATCTGAATCATTTTTAACTTCCCCATTTTATTTGCGGGCTTCATAAAGCTTGCCTCCAAGGAAGTGGAATTCATTTCACTATCCGGTCCGAAGACAGACGCTGTTTCATCACCACTAGAGTCGTGTCGTCTGCCTGTCGACAGCCTCCTCGAAAGCGGTCCACAGCATCCATCACGGCGTTTAATAATTCATCGACTGGAGCGTCCGCGTGCTGGCGGATAATTTCTCTCAGCCTTTCTTTGCCAAAGCGCTCGCCGGACTGGTTTTCCGCCTCCCAGATGCCATCCGTCCCGATGAGCAACAGCTGGTGTTCCTGCCACGGCTGGTGTTCATGTTGCCTGTAACGCCATTCCGCATCCACTCCCAGGGCAATTCCAGGCTCTGCCAATTCGGTAAAATCATTGGTTTGGGGGTCGTAAATCAGGGCCGGTTCGTGACCTGCCCGTACCCAGGTTAGACCCCGGCTGAGAGGGTCAAAACTGAGCAGAAAAAGGGTGATAAAGCTGCCTGATTCCACGGTGTCGGCGCACAACAGGCGGTTCACATCGGTCATGATCTGCTCGAGACGCCCGCCTAGAGCAACACGCAAACGCAGTAAGGACCGCACCGTGGCCATCAGAAGGGCCGCGGCAATGCCATGTCCGGTGACATCCCCCACCACCACGGCATAGGGTTCTGCGCCGCGTTCCGGACGAGGTATGGGGATATAGTCGTAATAATCACCCCCGGTCTCATCACAATACCGGCTGGCACCTGCAACATCCAGGTGCCTCGTGGTCAGTCGTCCTGTCGGCAACAGGCTCTGCTGTACCTCCTGGGCCAACAGGAGGGAGCGCTTCATCAGGGCACCCTCTTCAAGTTGGCGGGCCATTGTGTTGAAGCGACGGGTCAATTCGCCGATCTCATCGTTGCTAGTCACCGGGAGATGAATGTTGTAATCCCCGGCAGCCACCTGCTCTGCGGCCTGGGATACCGCCTGAATGGAGGTCACCGTCTTTGCCGTGGTCAATCGAATCAACAGGAGAACACCGATTATGATACTGCCGCCCAAAGCGAGATAGACTATGCTGAATCGGCGAATAGGGGCCAGTACTTCCCAGGCGGGGGCGCTGACCACCAAGACCCAGGGGGCCTCAACCAACCGGTAAAACCCGCTGATGCGATCCTCTCCAGTTTCCCGAATACGTGTGGTGCCGGCATAACGGCCCGCCATGGCCGTTAGCAGGGCCTCCGGCAGGATCGTGGTACCGGCCGAAACATCCTGAATCTCTCCCGCCCAGGTTCCAGCTAAAATTTTTCCTGCCGTATCTACCAGTAGGGCTTCTTGCTGCCGCCACCACTCCGCTTCAGCAATTAGATCCACCAGGTGATCGAAACTGAGGATGAGTTCCACTTCCCCCATCGGTTCACCGCTGGCCCCTCTCAATACCCACATTAGGGTTGTAGTTTGGCTCTGCAATGTATCGTCATAGCGGGGCGGCGATACCCTAACACGGCTCACGCTATGATGGCGGTGGTGCCCGTGCAGGGCATTGGTGGCCGAACGGATTGGTTTGGCCATTGTTCTCATGGCGTGGTCCTCGGTGTTTGCTCCAGCCTCGAAGAGAGGTGACGGCGTTGGGACCTGCGAAACCCTGGCCGATAAAACACCGTTCAGGCTAACCATCTCCGCCAGGATCAATTCCTCCAAAAAGCCATATCCATGGTGCCGCCAGATATCCCCTCTAATCAGCATGGCCACCATGCTCTTGGGCCGATTAAGTTCCATATCCAACAAGTGGGCCGCGCGCTGGAGCTTTAAGGTGGTGGCTTCGCCCCATTGCCGTAGCAGCATGTTTCGTGTGTAAATAAAACCGGCGCCCCCAAGCCCCAGGAGCAGCGATCCCACGGGCAATAGAACGAAGAGGATCAATTTGCGTTGAAGAGCCCGGGATTTAGTCTTCACACTGGCCTCCTAAGGGGATTTGCCCCCACATTTCCCAGATTGCCTGCAGGGCGACAAACCCGAAAACAGACCCGAACAATCCCCCACCGGGGATATGCAGCCAGAAAAAGTGGGACGAGACATAGGCCTTGAGCCACATGGCCCCGATATCCAACCACACCCCGATGAAGGGCAGAATCACCAGCCAGGTTTTGATTACATCCTTCAAATTGAGAAAGAGGGTTATTCCGCCCACAAAAATAAAAATCATGGTCATGCCGAATAGGTGGATATGAGTCCATTTCAACAGCCAAACAAACTGCTCTGATGAGGGGCCCGAAGGGACACTTGAATGCGCTCCGGAAGATTTTTGGTCTAAATCGCCAAACAAGTCCCCCCGCTCGCCTGCTCCACTACTCCCAGTTGTTTCTTTCCACTGCGGCCCAGGATTTTCATTGGCCTGAACGCTGAAAAACGTCGGGATGATATCGTGGACCACGATCTGTCCCAAAGCCCCGGCCATTCCTAAAGACAGCGCCACAATGACAATGGTCACCAGCATTTTGCCCGAATTAGGCAGCTGAGCTAACTGGGGCCAGGTCAGGAAGACATTTTTAGTTTGTAGGTTGCCGTTATTCATCTGGTGTATTTCTTGTCCAAAGTTGTCGTGTTTTCGCCATTAAGGGCCGCTAAAATTAGAGCCTGCATACTCACCATCCGGTGTCAGAAAGAAATAGACCGACCGCGGGCCCTGGGCGGTGCGGGAAAACCGAATGACGAATTCTTTTCTGTCAGGCGATTTGGGAGGTGTCACAACCACCTCCACCAGACCCGTTTCCCAGGTCGTATCTAGTTTGCCCTGGGCCACCAGTTGGTCGTAAAGCACTGTGGCTTTTTGGAGGGCCTGCAAAGCGGTAAATTCTTTATGGGACTTGCCGCCATGGGACCAGACCGTTGGCGCGATAATTAGAAGCAGCACACCTGTCAGCAACATTGCCTTGAGCTGTACATTTGCGCTACGCAATGCGGATGAATCTTTCGTTTTGATACGCTTTAGACCGTTTAGACGCCGGGTGGAACGGGCTATTATAATGTCAGTTGGCATCTGGGTACTCCTCAGGGGCACGGGTTCTGATCTGATTCAACCTGATGTCTATCACAGCATATTTGATGCCAGATTTGTAACTATATAGAATTACTGTATTTCCATTATTATCCACGGATTTTAATCTTTATATCTGCGCTAAATTTACGCGTTTTGTGGGGCAGGTATCCAGCAAGGTGCGAAAAATATTTGCATATTGTCACTTTCGGATTTACTGTCCAGGTAACTGGATTTGTTTTCACAATGAAGTCAAGGAGTCTGGGGTGCGACTTTACGGCCGACGGCGGCTCTATTTGCCCGCCATCTCGATCATCTTGGTGGTGATTCTGCTGTTGGGTATCATTGGCGTTTCCACTTACCGCAACTGGCATCGCGAACGGCAGATGACCCTGTCCTATATTCACGGCCGGGGCGTTACCCTGATCCGCGCATTGGAAGCCGGGGCCCGTTCCGGAATGATGATGCATTTGTGGCGCGAAGACTCCATTGGCAGCCTGATATACGAGATGGCCCAGACCGACGATGTCCTCTATATCTATTTATTCGACGCCCAGGGTCGTATCGTGCACCACTCGGACGAAGCCTACCTGGATCAAATGGCTCAATGGGAACCGCCTCTGTCGAAAGATCATCCCATTGTTACACGAATCAGGAAAGCATCCGGCCAGCCCATGGTTTATGAAATGGCCAAAACCTTTACCCCAATGCAAGGGGAGATGGATTCTCGACTCCACACCGGTGGCCGGGCCCACAGCCATAGCGGTGATACCCTGGTGGTAGGATTGGACATGGCCAATTATGAGGCATCCCAAAGTGAGGATCTGCACCATGCGCTAGTGATGGGCGGGATTCTGGTGGCACTGGGCAGCGGAGTATTCTTTTTTGTATTCGTGATTCAAAACTATTACCTGGTCAATCGCAGTTTAAAGGCTTCCCAGGATTTCAACCGTCTGGTGCTCAACAGCATGGCCGACGGATTGATCAGCATCGATTCGGACGGACGCATCCTTACCCACAATGGGCAGGCGGCCAAGCTATTAGGCCACACGGGTGAGTCCATGGAAGGCCGCAAACTGAGCACTATCCTCGACCTGACAGGTAGCGGAATTCAATCGGCATTAACCCGTCGGCAATTTTTACTCAATCATGAGATCCGCCATCAATGCGAGCCCAGCCGTGAGGTCATCATCGGTATGACCATCTCACCTTTGAGCAGGGACCAAGAAAAGACCCACGGGGCCGTGTTGGTGTTAAGGGATTTGACTCAGGTCAAGCAACTGGCCCAACAGGTGCGGCAATCGGAGAAACTAGCCGCCGTGGGTGCGCTGGCCGCCGGTGTCGCCCATGAGATTCGCAACCCCTTGAGCTCTATCCGCGGGTTTGCCCAATTTCTCAAGCATCGGCTTAAAGATCGAACCCAAGAGCAGGAATATGCCAGCGTGATGGTGCGGGAGATCGATCGTATCAACAACGTTGTCTCTGATCTGTTGAGCCTGGCGCGACCGGCAGAACCGGTGCGGGAGTCCACCCAAATTGCCGATCTCCTAAATCATACCCTCAAACTGGTGGCCGATGATGCCGGCAGGAAAGGTGTGACCCTTGGTTTGAATCTCCACGAGGGCATTCCCCCTGTGGTTCTAGACGGCAGCCAGATCACCCAGGCGTTGCTGAACTTGCTCATTAATGCCCTTCAGGCCGTTTCATCTGGAGGGAGTATAACATTGGGCGCAGATTTAAATGAAGAAGATCAACAGATTCTTCTGTGGGTGGAAGACGACGGTCCGGGTATTGATAAAGCCGATATGAATCGAATTTTCGAGCCCTTTTTTACCACCCGGCAGGCCGGCACTGGCTTAGGTCTGGCCATCGTGAACACTATCACCGCCAGCCACGGGGGCGAAATTCGGGTACTTTGCCCCCCAAAGGGCAAAACCAGTGGCTGTCGAGTTGTTTTGGAATTGCCCCTGGATTTCAAAAGGAGTTCCCATGAAACCTAAAATACTGGTGGCCGATGATGATGCGTCCCACCGGCATATGCTTGAAACGGTCTTGGTGGACCAGGACTATGCAGTTGAAACGGTTTCCGATGGGCAGGAAGCCGTTGCTGCACTGGAAGGCGGTTTTCACGATCTGATTCTGATGGATATGAAGATGCCCCGCATGGACGGGATTCAAGCCTTGGAGAAAATCATGATTCTGAATCCCAAAATTCCGGTGATCATGATGACGGCATACGCTTCCGTGGCCACGGCCATCGAGACTCTTAAGAAGGGTGCCTATGATTACTTAAACAAACCCCTGGATATAGAGGAGCTAAAACATTTGGTGGGTCGCGCCTTGCGCCATCACCAACTGGAGGAAGAGAACCGACATCTGCGCCACCAACTTTCCTCTCTGACTCAAATCGAAAACATTGTCGGCATTAGTCCCGCCATGCAGGCCTTATTCGAAAAAATTGTCATGGTGGGGCCAACAGAGGCAACTATCTTAATTACCGGGGAGAGCGGCACCGGCAAGGAGTTGGTGGCAAACGCCATTCATCAGCATAGCCTCCGCAGCGAGCTGCCCATGGTGAAAGTCAATTGCGCCGCATTGCCCGAAACCCTTTTGGAAAGCGAGATGTTCGGACATGTCAAAGGGGCCTTCAGTGGAGCTCTCCAATCCCGGAAAGGGAGATTTCAGCAGGCCCACGGCTCAACACTTTTCCTGGATGAAATAGGTGAAATGAATGGGGAGATACAGGCTAAACTGTTAAGGGTCATTCAGGAGAAGGAAGTGCAACCTCTGGGGAGTGACATCATTGTTAAGGTTGACGTACGGTTGATCGCCGCTACCAGTAAGGATCTGCCCTTGGAGATTGCAAATGGCAATTTCAGAGAAGATCTATACTATCGCTTGAATGTTGTGCCTATGGATGTGCCGCCATTACGCAAACGACCCGAGGATATCCCCCCCTTAACGGAGTATTTCCTGAGGCGTTACGTGAAAAAAAATGATAAGCATGTAAAGGACTTTTCTCCCCGGGCCATGGACGCCCTGGTACGATATCACTGGCCGGGGAATATCCGTGAGCTTGAAAACCTCATCGAACGAAGCGTTATTCTCACCCGAAATACTACTATTACTGAGGCGGAATTACCGGGAAACCTGCGTCCGGAGACAATAGATGACAGTGGTCTTGAAAAGACCCATTTTTATCTCCCCTCGTCAGGAAGATCCCTGAAAGAGATGGAACGGGAGATGATTCTGCGCACCCTGGAAGATACAGGTGGCAATCGCACTCATACCGCACAAATCCTCGGTATCAGCCGGCGAACTTTGCAGCTGAAATTGAAAGCGTATGGGGCCAGTTAACTGATTCGATCGATAGTATTAACACGATACATTACTTGTGACATTGCCACCTTATAAATCATACATCGCCTGCAACAGGCAACTTACGATCGATTTAAAATTAACAGAATGGGATCCTTTGCGGTAATGTTCCATAATACCGAAAACTTACTAAAGTCTTCGCCTCAAGGCGAGGGATTTTCTCCTATTCCCCGATATCGAACCTGACGATTTTTCCAAAAGAGAAAAGATTTAGTGAGAACCCAGATACTATGCCAGTTATCTTAAAAAATTAAAGGGTTCGTGGATCGCATATATTACCTTTAGAAATTTGGAAATCATACAAATCAGTCGTCTGCAGATAAATAGAGAACATTCAAGAAAATTGGGACCGTTCAAAACCGATGATAACACGCTTATTATATGTAATAATAGCGTGTTGTTGGTGTGTATAAGGAATATAGGGAAATGTTTATCACTTTTTTTTTGTGATAGCAAGTTGAACGTCAACTAATCATCGAAAAAGTCCAAATAGTAGAGTCGAGGGTGGGCGCGGTAGCACGAAACCTCGTTTCCCATCCCTGCTCATCAAACCGGACGTGCGGAGCATCCGGCTTCCCGACTGGATTCACCTTAAGACACACGCAGGTCGGCAGATTTTATCGGCCTTGGCAATATGACGCCAAGCTCTCCAAGTACTCGCTCGGAAGGAAACCGAAGGATACCACGCGAACGCAGCTTGTGCCGATGGACCAGAAAACGCCTGACACGGTTACGCTCCATTTCTTCGATATTCTCATCGGCCACAATCCCCAGCAGGGCGCCCGGTTCCTTTATACCCAGTGCATGGATAAACGCATTCAACAGATCCCTGTCCGAAACCATGCCCACAACCTTGAGTTTCCCATCCACAACCGGAAAGGCTCCCACCCTCATTTTTTCGATCAGCAGGAGAGTATCCTGAAGGGTTGAAGACAAAGAAACGGAAGCAGGATTCTTGGTCATGATTTCCTGGACCAGGACGCCGGTGAGCCTCTCCGTCTCCTCGACCCCATAGTCGTGAAAAAATTTTGACGGCATAGCACTGCGTATATCGCGGTCGCTGACGATGCCGATGAGCGTGTTGTCCGCTCGCGTCACCGGAAGGTGGCGGATCCGATAGCGGACCATGAGCTGTTTGGCCTCGGCGATATCGGATTCCCTGCCTATGGAAAACACATTTTTGGTCATGAACCGACTGACAAACATAGGACACCTCCCTTGTTGTCAAACGGACGGATAGCTGGACGCCGCCTTTTATGTCAGATCAAAGGGTATGCGGACACGATAGACACCATCTTCCATCTCCGCATGGACCGGCAGCCCGCTTTTACGAAAAACTTTCATCATGGCACTGTTGGAGACCAGCACATCAGCCCAAAACCCCTTGATGCCCTTCTCCTTGGCCAGTCCGACGAGAAGCTTAAAGAGATAGGTGGAAATACCTATCCGTTGAAAAGACTCGTCCACGACAAATGCGATTTCGGCAAAACCGCCATCTGGATCCACGAGGTATCGCGCTTCGGCGACGATAGACCCATGCCCGGACTTGCCGACAACGCCGACGATGGACATCGCATCGTTCCAGTCGACATTTACGTAGGTCTGCATGCGCGTATGCGGCATGGTCGTTAAAGAAGAAAAATAGCGGTAGTATACAGATTCGTCTGAAAACCGGTAAAAAAGCCGCCTCATCTCTTCTTCATCCGAAGGTCGGATGGGTCTGAACCGGATCTCTATATCGCCCTTGAACAGCTGACGTTCGCTGATTTGTGAAGGATAGTAGCGGGCGCTTTCCGCCAGGTAAATCTGGTCCCGGTAGAGGATATTTTCTCTTTTTGCAGCGGCGATCAATTCGATGCGATCGTCGGGATGGGCAATTTCAATCAATGCCTGTGCTCGTTCCCGGAGTGTGAGACCCTTGAGGCTGGCCACCCCGAATTCCGTCACCACGTAGTCCACGGCTTCTCTGAAATCGACCCGGTTTTTCAAGCCTTCGATAGAAACGGTGATGTTGGCAGTACCCTGGTGGCTGCGGCTGGGGAGCCCAAATATCGTATATCCCCCTTCCGAGATCTGGGCGCCATTCAAAAAGGCGAGCACCTCGGCCGGCCCAGCCACCACATTGCCCAGGCCCGTTTGCAGAGCGATTCTTCCGGTGATATCCGCGCGCCTGGCGGAAATAATGGCCACAAAACGAGGATTCCGGCCGATGCTCAACGGGTCGAAGATCTTGTCTACCGGCTGGAATTCAACCCCGGGGTTCTGGTCCAGCCATTCAAACAGCTGTGCTGTACCACATGCATAGGAGGTAATCGATTTTCTTTTGAACAGCTCTTTGTAGCGGTTGGTGACCGCACCGCTTTTCACCAGGTCCATCAGTGCGTCGCTGAAAAACGGCGAGTGGATACCCAGATGCCGCTTGCCGGTCAGCGCGCGACCCAGGGCTTCAAACAAAGGGCCCATGGAAAAAGCGACGCAGCTTTGATCTTCGATCAGCGGTTCGATATTGAAGGCGATCAGATCGTAAACCGATTCGGCAGGCAACCGTTCAAAGTAGACCGGCGGTTCGTCAGATTGCACCAGCATGTCGAAGTCGGAAATCTGGACAAACGTATCGCCCAACGTGCGCGGCACCCGGGTGTTTATCTCTCCGACCACCAGTTTGGCTTGTTCCATGGCCAGCCGGGCGACATCCACGGAAACCCCCAGGCTGCTGTAACCATCTTTGTCCGGGGGGGTGATCTGGACAAAAACAGCATCCACCCGGACCTTCCGCTTTTCGATAAGTTCAGGAATCCGTGACAGGTAACAGGGGATCAGGTCCACATGACCGGCGGTAATCGCTTCGTCGGCCACCCAACCGGAGAAAAAGGTTTTCAATCTGAATTTCTGGCTCTGGAGATTTTTCAACGAAATGGCATCGGCAAAACTGACAATCTGAATCAGCTCGAGATCCTGGAGTTTGGCGCTGCGGGCCGCCATCAGGTGTTTAACCAGTGTTCGAGGTTCCGCCGCACCGGTGGAAAGAAAGACGCTCATGCCGGGGCGCATCCGCTCGAAAACGGTTTCTGCGGACACCATTCTTTTCTCCCGTTCCATGGATCACCCCCATTGTGTCGCTGCAGTTCCGAAGCGCTCATGACGCATTTGGCATTCGGTTATAGCATCTTTTCCGTTGTTTTTTTCGTTGCCGATCTTTCCTTTGTGGGCTGCGAAGCGATTGCCTTGCGACAAATTCCCTTAAACCGTTTATACGACAAAAAGGGCGGTAATTTGCCACCGCCCCTTTTGTACCATCGATCGGACACGCCAGTTTCATTGGAAACCGGCGGTATTGAGTTCAGGTGCTCGCGGAAATGGGTAAAAACTTTGATGTCCTTCCTGGCCAGTTTTTGAAAGAACATATGCGGATCGATAACGTACTTGCCGGAGAGAAACCTCTTTTCCTTAATTTTCCCCACACCCAGTAAACGGGTGTTCACAGCGCCGGGGAAACCTAAGGTGAACGGGCCGCAATAGCTACCTTTGGGTTTGTCACCTCTCATCATTCTCAAGTGCTTCCAGCTGTTTTTGCTGGTTTTTGTTTGTGAAAACTTTCCCCCCCCCGCCACAGTCCGAGCAGCCCGCAGGATTACGCGTACCCCAGCTGTAAACCTCCTTGACATAATACGAAAATATATAACCATATTCTGGATTCATACCTGGCTCGATTGGGGGTGTTTCGATCGGTGCAAGATCGCCTAAACCTGTGAGACGCAGCCGCTCACTGCTGTCGAATACTACTATGCCGATTCGGCCGTTCATTGTTGGTTCGGAACGCATAATCCATGTAACTCCTTGCCGGAGTTCGATGAGTGCTATATCAAGAAGATCATCTTTCCTTTTCTCATTCAATAGCTCTGGCTTTCCGTTGCTGCCAAAGACCTCGTCAGACCAGAAGATCTTTGGCTTGAATTGTGGATCAGAGAGGACAAGCACTTCGACCGTGTCTAAATCACACCGGATTTTTGATCCTGGGAACGTTGGCTGAGCCTTGGCCCGCTCATATATGGTATAAAGAGACACACCTTTAATGTTTCCTTCTTTACATGTGAAGTCGAAACTAATAATTACAGGCATGGCATCTTCTCTTTTCCCAAGTTAATTGTTAGGTTGCCAAAAAGTAGCGTAGCTACCTTTTGCCGCAATCTTTCTACATTACCCAATCCATAGAAATGCCTGGTTGGATAAAATATCAGGCTTTCAAGAAAACTCATAACTGGTGACCGGTTGGAGTTAGCCCCAGTTTTGTGCCTGAATAACTATACCATGATGTCATGTGGATAGTATTGAAAGAAAAGCGTGGACTCCATAGACCAATTCACGCCTGATGATTAATGTTCCTATATAAAGGAAAAAGTTAAACAATTACTTGGCTTTAAGTTTGTAATTGACTTTCGTGCTCTCGCCTTTAAAGGGGTACTTTTGATCATTAAGATCGAAATGCAGTGAAATACCAGTATCGTAACAGGCATCAAATTTTATAGCCTCCGATGTGATTGTGACGTCACGTTCACAGCTCATATTCCAAGCAACAGTTTGGATTTTTACAACAATTTTTTCGTCACGAGCCTCAAATACATAATCGCTTACTCCATCAGATGCTCCACGCCATTCTACCAACCATCCCTCGGGTCTAAGCAGCATGGCTTTGATTTCGTCTGCCCCGACAGAAGCGGTTTTCTCCTGAGCATATGCATTCGCCATTGCACACAACGAAGAATAAATTAAGATGAAACACAAAATAATATTCCAGAATCGTAATGCGTTAGATGATCGCATAGTGCCCCCTTTTACCCCAAAGATTGTATTGATAAACGGATAGTTACACCTAACCGTGGTCGCTCACGGGCAGTTAATCAATGGACTGTAGGAGATGGGAGGACTATCGGGGAGGTAAATTCGGTCTACGTAAAGCCAGTATCAGGTCAAATAGAGAAACTGGTCAATATGGACTCAAATTTTATTGAAAGGTTTAATGGTAAAATATAGATTTTTATGTCTATCAGGTCGAGCCAATGAAATTCAATGTGTTATTTGAGAATGCGTAAACGCTTGGATACCGACATCGACTCAACGTTGGGGTCCTTTTCCAGCTCTTTGAGCAGACCAAAAGTGACCTCTCCCGTGAACATCGTGCCATCAATACGAGCTCGAACCTTCACTTTACTGGGCACATAATCGGTCTTGCGGACCTTGAAGATTGCCTCAACGATATCATCAGGATCGTATCTCCTAGTGGTCAGCTCAGCGGAATATTCTAGCTTTCCCAATTTGTCCGGTTTAATTTTATCCATATTATCAGCATTCTTTTCGCATGAATCAATGTGATTGTCGAACCACTATATCAAAAACATACGAAATTGTCTCTCATGGCTACTAAATCCGTTGATGCCATCTATGATTTCTTTTTCGCCGCGCTTTTTTTAGCGGTGGATTTTGTGGCTGCTTTTTTAGTCGCGCGTTTTTTGCCAGCCGGTTTTGCAGTTGCCTTCTTCTTTAGTTTCCTTGCGGGTTTAGCTGCAGGTCCGGGCGGCTGCGCCATCGCCATTACGGCCTGAACTGCGTCTGAAGCTGAGATCCGCCCGTTGCCATATTGAGGATCCCAACCAGCTCCTGCGGGTGGGTTTTTCCGTGAAGTGTTGATTATAATGTTGCGGATATCAGCGATGTTCAAGTCAATATCCCGCGACTGGGCTTCAGCGAACATAAGGGCAATGATGCCAGTAACGGCGGGCGCTGCCATGCTCGTCCCTGACTTGCGGGTGACACCAGTGCTCGTTCTAGAGTGTGCCGCGAACACATTATGGCCCGGTGCAGACATCTCAGGTTTTTCGCGACCGTCCCGTGTAGGTCCTGCACTGGAAAAATAAGATATAGGCAGACTCGTCTTATGGCCATCATAAGATCCGACCACCAATGTTTCGTGGCCGCAGGAAAGGGACCCGATGGTATGAGAATTATCGTGGGGTGCTGCGAATTGGGACGGAACAGCATTATCCCGTTCGATCCAGGCGTGGAAGCTTCCATTTGTCGCCGTTACACCATGAATCCGGACCGTCCATGGTCCATCCGGCAAACCGCTCTCGAGAAATATCCCAATCATGTTGTCGCCGTTATTGGGCTCGTTCAACCGGTTGGCCACAAAGATCACCACTTGGTTATCAATCGTCAGTTCAGCGTTTTGCCCTGGGTCCACCTGGCCAAGGCTCTGTCCGCCGGGTGCAAAGAGCTCTACGGCGAATTGATCCGTATCGCTATACCAAAGCTCGAACTCGTTATGGGAGTAATCACCCGATGGGATTTGCCAAATCAAATCAAAGTGACCGCCTTCTTCTACGCTGCCTGCCGCATGAATTCCGTCGTCATAAGCGTTGGCGGCCGCGATCACTACAGCGCGATTGGGTGCTTGGCGAACCAGACGGTCAATGCCCTCCTCCACCAATGTGCTTCCATCATGGGGACCGCCATTGGTACCGAGGCTGACATTGATGACGCAAGGTCGATCTCCGGCTTTATCAAAAATGTAGGTAATCGCTTCAAGGAGTCGTGTGGAATCGCCAAAGGATGAGCCCACCACACCAGGACCTACGAGAGGGATGTCACTCTCTTCGATGGTATTGATAGAGACGTCGACAAAAACCAGATCCGCCTGCGGAGCGATACCCGCTACTCCCGAGCCGCGACCGTTCCCTGCCGCGATGTCCATCACATGGGTGCCATGCGTACCTGTCTGAAATATACTGTCTTCTTCGGGGCCGTATCCAAGTGCGGTGTAGGGATCCGATTGTTGCAGCGAGGCATTAATCTGATCTGTTGTGTACTCCTTTCCATATCCAAAAGGACTTTGTGGACTAGAAGCTCCAGCCTGGTGCCAGATGGACAGCAAGCGTGTACCACCACCGGCATTGCGAAAATTTTCATGCTCAAAATCACAGCCGTAATCCACGATTCCCACCACAACGCCCGTACCGCCGTTGGTTAGATTACCGGCCGGCAGAAGGTTTGGACGTGCGCCGGTCTCTTCGGTGGTGGCGTCGAGCACGGGTTGAAGCAGTTGGGTGGCCTTCAAACTTTTGACGAAGGGTTGTTGCCGCACGTTTTCTATCCGCTGAATCGGAATCCGGGCCGTGACAATCTGTGTACCATCGTCGGCTACTTCACCCAAAGTGGCCCCTACGCGAACCTCACTCAGTCCGATCCATTTGTCTAATTCCGATACCTTGGAAATCACGGCGACTTCGTCTTGATCCGCCGATACAGACGGAAACTCAAGCATTCCCCGCCGTCTGCGTGCCACCAGGCGCTGCAATCGAGGATCCATGTCCTTATAACCTGTGCCGCCTATAAAACTTGCCTTTTCCAGACTAAATGGTTGCTTCTGATTAATGGCTGCCATAGCGGGACCTCTCCTTTCTTCAAGTTTTTTTGGGAGCAAAGGTGATATGAAACTTAATTTTTTGCTCTGGAGATGGCGAACAATAGGTGTAGGCGGCGCTCAGCATTAAAAGAGAAGTGTAACTGAGAATAGCGCTTGCGGGAAACTCAATAAATAATTTTAGTTGAATCAATCTATGAGTGTCAAGTCCTCTTTGCCAATGATGGTGAGACACAATCATTTTGAGTAATCAATGTCCGGCGGCATAGAAAATTTGCCGTGATAGATCCAGATAACGCATGATATCTGATAAAGTTTGAAGACTACGTAATTTCAGATTGCGATACCATATCTCAGTTTTGGCCAGTTTGCAGATAGATAGAGATTATTCCAGGAATACCAGATCCGTCAAAATTTATGATAACATACTAAAATCACATCCAATGTTAAATTTCAGGTTTCAATTGTAATCTGAAGTTTTCCTTCGCGACAAAAATGAACCGCCATCCATTTTCATTTATGATTGTATCCTTGAGGCCAACAATCATCTGAACTGCGGGTTGGAGTCCACGTTCATTATTTAAGTTTTCTAATAGCTGTGGCTAAAGGCCAGATGCGGGAGGAATTTATTACCGGGTGTAGGTCATAACTATCGAGCTGCTGTCTTCAAGAAACAAGCACGGCGATCTGCCCTTGTTGATCTAACACTTCTACCACCCGTTTAGTCAGGCACATGAAGATCCATCCCCCCCTTGAGTGGCAAACTGCTCGATGCACTCATGAACTATCATTGGCCTGGCAATCTCAGCGAGCTGCAAAACACCCTGCAACGCTATATCTCGACAAAAAGACTCGATTTTATGCGCATCCCCACCGGCTGCAACCAGGATAATGACCCGCGGCCCAACTTGCTGCCCGATACGCCCCAGGATCACCGCACCGACATGCAGGAATTCGAAAAGCGACTCATTGTCCGCGCCTTAGAGCAAAACAACTGGCATTGGGAAAAAGCAGCCCAAAGCCTCAAAATCCCCCGCCGCACCTTGCGCTAATTTCCAATTCTTGACACAAATTTGACCTTAAAAAGGGGTGACACTCCGCAGTGCATTTCTAACTGAAATGGAAGGAGTGGATCCCATGATAAACAGACGCAAAGGCAACTGGACAGGCAAACGTAAGGGGCGATCTGGGCGACCGTTCAGTTTATAATTCAAGTTGCGCGTAGTCCGGCTGTTTCTCGAAGAGGGCTACGGGCGATCGATTCTGGCCCAGTAGTTTGACATCAGCGAATCTTCGATTGGCAGCTGGGCCAGAAAAATGGTTATCAGTTACTTAGACGGTGTCACGATGCTGCTCGTGTCAGATGGATCCGTTAAGGGGCATCATCCAATTTTTCCCAAGGCGGAGTGTGCAAGGCCTCTGCCTCTTCCCTGCTTCCGGATGGGTAAAACGTATGGATCGAATCGTCGGTAAAATAGTGCCAAAACTTGTTTGCTAATGCCGGGTCATGAATGGCAAAGGCGCCCTCGGCTTCCTTGCCTTTGAAAAACCGGCGATAGGCGTCTAAAGGCTCCGGGCCAAACTGCTGGAAAATTATTCTGCCACCAAATTCCTGGTGCAGCTGGCGATTGATCTTCCAATGGGTGATGACCGCCTGGGCCATGCTGCGCCGCATGCGTCGGACTTAGGCCTTCTCCTCCGGAGATAGGTTCTCGGCGTCAGTGGCGGTTAAGGTCTTGTCAATACGCATGGCGCGATCAAGATTTGAGACCCAGGTGTCGATTTCCGGCTCCTCGGCCACGATTCCGTGCTGGTCCGCGTACTGTTTAAAGAGTTGAGTAATAATGACCTCCTTGACCTCTTCGGTATTCGTGGATCGAATTGCCTGTCCGAGGACTGTGGCCACCTCCCGGGATTCACCATCGGCAGGATTTTGAACGGCATCGGCCGGTTGTTTTTCGGCCACGGAAGGCGCCGCCGCCCGCACATCGCCGGTGAAAGCCCCCAACCCGGGTATTAACAGCGCTGCCAACAGGACTATGGGAGCCGTCAGCGCGTGGACCCGAACAACGTTGGCAAAGTTTGCGGCCAATAGCAGGATAAGGACCAGAACCGCTGGCCCGAATCCCCTGGCGGCTTCGTTGATGGGCGGCTGCCCCAACCAGAGCGGGAGGCTGACGAGGACCGCAAGCAGCAGGGAAGGGTGAATCAAATTGATTCTTGGCCAAAGGTTCACTTTCATGATGTCTCCTCTAATCCCGTATCCACTTCGCACCGGTATTTCCGGATACGTCCGCCGTTGGATGGCGGTTTCGATTCCAAATCGCCTCTTACAATGGCCTTGAACGTTTAGATGATTATGGAATGTTCCCCCAAAGCGCATGGTTTCAGTCCCCGAGGAGGACGGCATCGGGGATCTCATAACGTTCGCTGCCGATACGGATCATGTGCAGGTCATTTTCCTTGGTTGCGCTGAATTCGGGGTAGCCGTCCGCCTGACTGGTGTCGGCGCCGATGGGAATCCCCATGCGAAAGAAGATAGCGCGGGTGCGGCCTTCGGGCCTTTTGATCACCATGGTGGCGTAACCGCCTCCGGAACGGGCGACTCCAAACTCGCAATCCGCCATGGGCTGACCTGGGGCCTGGGCGCAGGGGATATTCCCGGTGGCGTCAAACCGGCCTTCTCCGGCACGCAACGCCGAATCATCGGGCCCAATCGAGGCGCTGCCGTCGGGCGATAGGGCGGGCTTGAGAAATTCTGCCGCGACATAGCCCCGCGGCCCCCCGCCCAACTGTTGAACATCGCACCAGATTCGGCTCTCTGCACTTAAGCATCCCAGATTATCCAGAATTGTCCCCGATGGGTAGCGGGCGATGATGCCCGCCCTAGTGGTGGGTTTCTGGCGAAGATTCAACACTCCCGAAATTTCGGCTACTTCCCAGTTGCGCGGTCCGCCGTCCTCAGGAGCGGCGGCGGAAATCCCTTTTTCCGGTTCCCAGGTGTAGATGCCGCCGTCGGCCATCAGACTCAGATGGAGCCGGCTATCCTTCAAGAGGTACCCGCGCACATACACGGCGTGGGACATGATCTGCTCATCCAGGTGGGGGGGCGGGCATAGAGCCCGGGTAGCGGCTAGGGGCCCGAACCGAAAACGGCCGCTGACCCTATCACTGGCGGGATCAGCTGTCCAATTACCGGTGGCGGAATTGCAGTCCAGGCGCATGGTGACGGTGCCATCCTCATTGAGTTTCATTGTGAATTTGGAGGCGTCCCGGGGGTGCCGGATGCCGATTGCGTCGTCCATAGACTGAAACGACACCAGACGCCACCGGGTTCCCAGGAGGGGATTGTCCGCCACAGCGGCCTGATTTTGGGCCCTTGCAGGCCCAGCGTCACAGATAACCAGGACACCCGAGACCAGGATGACCATGGCGGTGGAGATCAACCCTGCCCGGTAAGTTAGGCTATCCATGGGTACCTTTACTTTTACGGACCTTCCGAGGGACGCTACTGTATCCTGCACCGAAATAAATGCAGGCCAGACCGATTCTACCATAGAAGGGGATTATTTATAGTGAACTGAGTATCTTCCGTTTCCGCCATCGGAGATGCGCAGGCCCGTAACCTGGGTCGGGGCAGGCAGATCGAGAACGAAGTGCTGCTTGGCACTGTATTCCCGGCCGATGGTATGTGGGCTTTTCTTGCCGCCTTCACGCACAACGATGGTGTTAAAAACCACGGTTCCTTCGGTCACCATGACCCGCACATGACTGATTTTATGGTTGACGGGTACCTCCTTGGCCTCGCCGCCGGAGCTCAAATTCGCCAGGGGTTTCCAAGAGCTCGCCAGGCAAACACTGGCAAAAAGAATTAGTCCCGTCAGTATACCCAAAGATAAATACACTCGATTTTTCATCATTATGAATCTCCTCTATTTATGGCTTAGACTCTGGCTGTTCAT
Source organism: uncultured delta proteobacterium (assembly GCA_963713755.1). Lineage (GTDB taxonomy): Bacteria > Desulfobacterota > Desulfobacteria > Desulfobacterales > CAVQMW01 > CAVQMW01. The sequence continues at coordinate 1,049,178 of CAVQMW010000003.1, forward strand.
GTATGAGGACTTTCCCATCTTTTGTCGTGGCTTCTTGTTTCCGGCTATGCCGGGATAGGGCGGCAATCGTATCCTCGTATTCAAAACCGAATTAGATACGATTATAAAGGAGCTGAAATAAGCTATGTCTAAAATTCTTCATCAGCCGCTCCAGTAAAACTTTTTGGCATAGGCAAGCCTTTTTTTTGTGCTTTTTCTCTGGCTTTATCATGATTCATATCTGCCGGTATGAAGCGCACAATTTTACCCTTACGTTTGGCAGCCATTAGCTCATCTCGGCTGACCTCACCACCGCCAATTCCGATTAACATATCACTGTTTTCGACCATTGCTGTTGAGGTGGGAAACAATTGATCACTACCTTCTAAAGATCCTCCCCATGTTGAATCTTCCACGTAAAAGACATAATCGACACATCTGGAAAGATTAGCATTGTATTTTTTTGCTTGCGTAGAGACGATACCTGTTGTCAAAAATCCTCTTTGCTTCGCCAATTCATAAATAGCCCCAATTCCGTCAGGTGTCGCCCCAATATTCACTATGGTGTCAGATGGATTAAATTCATCAAGGATTTGTCCTGCTTTTTCAAGCATCGCAGTTTTATCTTCGTATCCCGCACCTGAATAGCCGACAAGTGTAACGACATATTTGTCCTGACTTTCAAAGAATTTTTTAATGTCTTCAGTGGATGACTCTTTTATCTTGGTATTCAGTTCACACGCTTCAGCACGGAATAGAAAAATATTTAGAAAAATGATAACCACCACTATGCTTCGAAATTGCAAAGGATTATGCTTGTTTAGCTTCATTTCATTCTCCAAAGAAAAAACGAAATTCAGGTTTAAAAGCCTATATTGATCTCCCTATATGTAACATACTTACCACACCAAAACACGAGATTCTCAAAGAGATTTTTAAACCTGATACCATGCAATAGCTGTTAATATCAATTCGGTCTTAGCGGTAGGGATATAGAGAATTGTAAATGAAATCACGTTTCTGTCAATACCAATGATAACATTATGATATCATAACATATGTGAAATTCCAGATTTCAATTGTAATCAGAATATTTCTTTAGTCGTCGAATCCGGTGATTTCATACCATTATCCAAGAGTTAGCCGGACTGCTTGTCTATTAAGAATATCCAGATTCTATTGTTATATCAGATAGTTCATTGTAATTTCATGGTTTGAGGCCTGACACCATTCGTGTCTTATCTGACCCATGGAGATCGTTGCACGGTATTGATTTGATCCTGAGTTAACAGTGTTCCCTGCGCTCGGCTTGAAGCCATCAAATTATTTCTTGCAGCCATCTGACCTTGAACATCTCTGGGGACTCGTTGGCTAATTCGTACATTGTTATCGTAGTCTTCCAAATCCATAATATGCCCAAGCTCATGTGCCAGATCGTTTGCCAGGATTTGTACTTGTGCGCCTCCTGCGCAAGGCCACTGGAGCGCGCATATCCTCCCGCCGCGAACAGCCAACCCTGCATGATAGTTCCCATTTATTCGGTGTACGAGAACGACTATCACTCCTCCACCACGGATGTTCAACTGGCTGGTCAAACCTGGCAGATTTCCTTCGCTTATCCCGGATATGGCACTCGGCATGTTTAGAGTGCGTTCGGCCACGCCTCTCATTTGGATTTGAATGTTCGCTTGCCTCCAGATCTGGGCCGCCCCGCGAACCATACTGTCGATTTCCCCTCTACGCCAAAGTGGGCCGATTTGACCACTCCTGCCCGATATAGTCAAAGGTACGATATTGATTTGAAGATTCATGCCGGCCCTTTCAAAGTAGCTGTAATAAGGTTCAAACCTTGATCCGTGAACAAATCGGTCTAAACTCACAAATCAAGACCTGACACAATTCTTGTTCAGTAAGCTGGACTTATGCCAGACGAATTGAGATTATGGGGAATCCCGCTCCTGTCAATCCCGACGATAAAATCCTAAAATCATAGAGTATGTTACATTGCAGATATGAAATTGTAATCATACTATTTCTTTCGCTGCAAAATCTTGCGATTACATGCCACTATTTTGCTTTTTGCAAATTTCCAATAAATTGGGCATTATTGCTCTAAAAAATCCTACCCTCTCTTTAGACATACCCTAAACGATATCACTCCAGGTACTTTTCTGCATCCAATTGTAAATTAACGACCAACTGTTCGTTAGATCTTGAAAGTTCGACAACAATATTCCCGCTCATTGGTGCATTTTTAGGCCAATTATTAAGTCGCATCCTTTTGCCACTGTGGAAATCATCCGGCCTACGAACTGCAGGACTGAAGTTTCCAAAAATTCCCTGAAAGGTAGACAATTCAGGTTCCGAGCCTTGCTCGAATTCGATTTCAACCGCAATCGGAACATCTACATGCTTGAGGGGGTATACCATTGCGGATTTGATATGCTTTGACCAAGGTTTAACAAGATGACGTTTCGAGTTCCACGGATCTGTGCCGGATTTTATACCCAGAAAATCGATTGTCTTTTGGAGCGTTACCCTCTAGTGCTTAGCGCCAACATCAATACCTTAACCCATTGAAGGTCTTGGTGACTCTCTTGATGCATGGGACTGAAAAACGATTCGGGGATTTCCATCTTGGGTTCAGTTTGAACGACCGGCTTCGGATGCCCAACCTCCGGGGCGGTCCTCTGGTGTTGGGGTGAGCAGTTAAATATCAAACCGCCTATAAGTATGCCACTCAATAGCCAGTGCATGTCGGTCCGCTTATGAGCCGTGCATAATCTGAAATCTTGCTTTTAGGAAGAATCGACCTAATCTTAACTGGACGAAAAGCGCAGATACGCAGTGTAATCTGAAATTTCCGAAGCCTTTAAGATTTATGATAGTCCGTATCTATATGAATTTTCAGGGTATTATTAATTGGTTGGAGGCATCTTAACAAAGGGATACAACGTTGGAAAATCGTCCAAAACTACCCTAAGATAAGGTGAACGGTTAGTTCTTCCCCTTGACTTGGTTTGGTGAATTCGACAGCAGCGGATCCTGCAGGTCATCCCACACTCGAAAATTATTCGGATGTCTGCAAATAACATCCGTCCAAGTATCGCTATTCGTGTTTTCGCCGGGGCGACGTCGTTATATCCGCACGACGCAAGAAATGGCTCAAAGCTATCACAGAATGAGCGCGCCTCTGGTCCCCGCCGCCGTCCGAAGCCTTCCGCCGTGCCGCCATCAACCTGCCCTGCCCGTCAGTCCCGCCGACCTCTCATCAAAACCAAGGCTGCACTGCAGGACCAACACTCCGATCCAGGCCGAAGGCAGGGTAGTGAATGCCCGCCTGACGACACATACCACTTGACGGATCCCCCACCGGATTCCGCTGGCTCCACTCGAAGAGCTGGACCATGCCTTTCACTCGATTTTTGTGGCTTCCATAGATCTGCGCCCGTGGGGCCGGGCCATAGGGCAACCCTATTCCAAGATCGGAGTTGATCTGCCGCCAATGAGCGACCGTGGTCCGAAACTGAGTACGTCCAGCCATTCCCAACCCCGGTATCGTGCGACTCGGGAACACATATCGTAATAGGTGTTCTCCAAACAGCGTGATATTGCGAACGTAGGCTTCAGTGCAACCCTGGAAGTACCGTCTACCCGCCATCGCCCCTCTCGCCTCCTCGGCTACTTCCCCGGGAACGCCTCTCCGTACCTGCCCGTCCGGCGTGAGAGCTGAGAGGGACTCCCTATAGTCGGAATTGCCCTGGCCTGGCGACGGATGCCAGCCAACTCCTCTAAGAGCCACCGAAAGCTGGCTACCTGGATCTTCAATACGATTCCAACGACGGAGAAGCCATCGGGCGAGCGGCGAAACGCGGGCTCTCGTGCTGCCGACGACAACTTGGTCTTGATTTGCCGGAGGATGTTGATAAAGCCAGTCGTAGTAATCGGACCATGACATATTCTCGTCTCCTCTTTGCACTGGCCCGAACCGTGAAGGTGCGTCCGCGAATTCCGCCACTCTCCCCACCTCTACCGTCACGACTCGGACCAAGTTCGTGAACCCCGGTGCGATGCAGCAGCAGTCCTCCTGTCAACACCGCCCGATCACCCATCAGCTAACTATAGTAGATAAGAAACGTAGCAGGGAAAGGTCCAAAAACGAGCCAAATTTATGTTTGAATGTGATCTCTATTTCACTTTTCTGAATATTTTTGAGTTAAATATTTTTATGGAACCAGCCGTTTATTTGAGGCGTGTTAGATCAAGGATTTGAGAAGCCAGTCAACAACAGTATTGTTTTCAATTGAGCTTGAAGTTTAATGAGGAATTTGAGATTATAATTTAGCTATTTCTATCGATGGATGTCAAGTTCTGTCCAAACAATTTTGGCCGGAGCCTCTATGTTATGATATATTGAGTACCCAAGGAATCCCAATCCTGTCAAGATATCCGATAACATACTAAAATCACATAGTATATTAAATTTAAGATTTCAATTGTAATCAGAATTTTTCATTAGCGGCAAAATAGTGTGATTACATACCAGAATCCCTAATTCAGAAAAACTTGTGACTAAAAGTTGTCTCAAAATAGACGAAAGAAAACTATCAAGCACCCCAGCTGGACGAGAGCGATAAAATTCTCAATATGGTTTTCATATTTCAAAACCAAGCTACCGTGCAGTTTAATCGTCCGTTTCATCGCCAATCAGCGGTTACCATCCGACCCCATCGTCTTTATCATCGTCGCGACAAAATCAAGAGCCAGGAACACTGCCAGACCGAAGAAATAGAAGGCCACTGTATGGGTTTTGAAGACTTCAAGTAGGTGGTAAGGGATCGGCCCTAAAACGGGTTTCGGGGCGTCCCTTGGCATCATTGTGCTATGAAATATGATAGCTCAACTTTCGGGGTTGTGGCAAACCGTTACCCCGTCATTCTTTGACGAACCGACGTATTGCGGAGCGGTTTCAATGATGGCATTATATATAGCTGATGCCGTTTTTTCACAAGTGACTGTCGCCGGCATGGTAAACCAACGTTCCATTTGCAGGTATTTCGCCAGTTTAAGAGAGCGGTATTGGACGATCTTTGCGGTTTTATCCGATCATTGGAAAAAAACCTGTCCATTAGCCAACTATTTATTTGCTGTCAAAGACCTTCAAACCTGATTGCCGAATGTCAACTTGATATTATGGAACAGTACGGTATTTATCTCAGCTCCCCCCCTTGAAACCGCAGCAGCTTTGCCATGGGGGGGACGCCGGGTGCGCACTCGGCCACCACCACCGGCAGGCCAGCACCCGCTGCCGCCCACGTCCCGGTGTTGAGATACGTCGCACCATTGGAGAGCTGATGATCAAGCGCATCGTGAGTGTGGCCGAAAATCACATACCGGAAGTCCTTCACTTTGAGCCGATCACGAAAGTACGGCCCGCCGCTGAAGAGATTCTCCGCCCACCCGATGTCCTTGGGCGGGCCAACGATCCCTCGCTCTGCGGCGAGGCCGCGCGAAGACTTCGTTGGCTTAGGCACTTCGGATCGCCGGCGCGCCGAGGGCTTCCTTACCGGCCTCGCTCCTCGTGTTACACCCCGCTGGGTGCCGCGGGCCCCTCCACTCTCCTCCTGAGCGTCGAGGATCTCATTCACAGCCCGACGCACTTCAGGTGAGACGTCGTACGCTTCCCGCAGGAACGCTTCTGTTTCCGGATCGGCGCTGAAGAAGCTATCGCTCGAGCGGGAGGCGGGACCTGCAAAAAGCAGGTTGGGCGCGGCCGCTTGACCAATCAAGTCCGGTTGCGCTGTAGACTCGGCAAGGTCGCGGGTAGCCGCCGGCTTGATCCGCTGGGGAACACGGTCGTCCGTCGAATACTGCCAGTAATAGCGTATGGCTACAGCGAGAAGCTTGAAATTCATAATGCGCCGTAGCCAGTGCCAGACCGCACTCCAACCGCTCGGCGAGTTATCGACTCGCGGATCTTTATACTCGATACGGTTGAAGAATAGCTTCACGAAGTAGTACCCAGGGCAGTCCTGCTTCCAATCGAAGTGGACGAAATCATCGTAGGTGTTGTTGTGGTCGTATTGATTGCCATGGTCTGCGTAGAGGCTTAGGGCGGGGTCCTCGTAGAAGTTTGCAAACGACAGCCCCGCAGATCCGCCAAGGCCAAGATATTGGGTCACCCGTGCCTGCAGCGCCGGATCGATGAGCGAGTGGTCGTGGTTGCCGGTGATGAAGATAAGCCTGCATCCGGGCCGCTTGCCGAACCTCCCCAGCGCCTCGAACCAACGCAGGTGCTTCGCTCTTACCAAGGCCAGGCGCTGTGCCTCCGAATCCGTAACGTATTCAAGATCGATATTGCTGCTCTGTTTTTGGCGGCACTCGGTTTCGCTTACCGACTGCCAAAGATCAAAACTATCGCCGAGAAGCACCAGGTCCACATGGGCGCCTGCCCTGGGCCCTAGCTCCGGGAGTTCGAGGAAGGCTTCGAATTCCCGGTCTTGGGTGAAGTCGTCAAGTGTCGGATTCGACCCGAGGTGGAGATCGCTTACAAACACTGCACGTTTCAATCCGTTCATAGCATATTTCTCCTTCCTCCCGGTTGGGATCTAAAGGCTCGGTAAAAATAAATGATACCGATCTGTTCCAGATATCAAAGATAAGGTTAAGTAATGACCTTGAAAATAATTTACGGTTTTGAAACTAGGAAAGGCATTAAACCCTATACTGTTACCGAAATGGTCCCGTTGGCCTGTATCGGCGTATTTACCCCTGGCGCCATGAAAGTTTGTATTGGGCCAATTATGTTGGACTTTGTGGTATTCTTGTCGTGCATCGAGGTCGCCTTGAATCCGCGAAACCTTAGCGCTTCCTGCCAATCATTGGCGTAATTTACGCAAACCGATAGATCGTTACCTATACCAGGATAGTCTATCCACTCCATTTTGACAGCAACAGCGACATTTCAAAATGCCTCACTCAGCTATAGTTTTGCCGCCGCCACCGCCGATGGGTTCGCCGGGTGGCTGGGCAGCTAGTGCTGCTTTCGAAGCGTCCCGCAACACGGCAAGCAGCTTGTCAACCGGTATCGGTTTGTTCGGCGTCAGGGCCGGGGGGCATGGGGCGATCGGCACGGCCAGGTCACTGCCGCCAGTCACATCAACGAGCCAGAGGGCCGCTGTATAAAGGGCGGGAACCATAAGAAGGCGCACCTCATACTCGCCCTTTTCAATATCCGCTGCCTGAATGGCCGACACGGTTCCTTGCACAAATGGTCCTTCATTAACCTGAGAGAAAACTGGTTTACGATTAGGTCCGAAAACAGCGTCGGCGCTGGCTACGACTTCATCGTCGCATTTCAGCAAATAGCGCCAGCTGGTTTGGGCAGCGGCGCCGAGGTTACCATCTTCGGCCAGCTCATCGAGCCCCATATGGTAGACAGGTAGCCCCTGAAACAAGGCCGGTGATACTTCAGGCCGCCTGGAAACAATCTTGGCAAGGCGCGGCGTGCTAAATGCCTGAATAGACACCATCCGCTCCAGGCCAGTCTTTATGACATCGGTTATGTCAGAGGGTACGGGTTTGAATGCAAGTGGCATGGAAGTTTACCTCCTTTTAAGATTGTACCCAGTATGTATGGGTCCATGAGCCAGAACCTTGGTAAGCGGTCTGGAAGGTGGATAACACCACGTCCGAGGCTCCGTACCAGGGATCGTCAACCGCGACCATAACCAGCTCACAATTGAAACCATCGATGGCCAGGAAGTGCCCACCACCGCCGGACCACCCGATCCGGGCACAAAGTGGGCGGTTGTCGTTGATCTCACTCATCACATCGGCGAGTGTACCGGCGCCAGATGACCATGTTTGCAAGTTGCCGGTTCTTGATAACGAACGGTCGAGGTACCAGGGCCGATTGCAGTTTGCACTTCCACCATTGGCACAACAGTCGTCTCTTCCCAGCTCAGCGTTAACAATAAGGCATTGGGTCCAATCAGTATCTGCGTCAAAAAAGGCGCTTACACTGGCAGCAACTGCCGCCCAGCACCATTGGGTCTGCTGCTGGTGTTGCATAATAAGGTCTAATCTTGTCCAGTGTAACCACGGAATGATGTAGGGGCCATGCCATGTCCACGGGCTGTGGTCCATCCTCCAATAAAATGCTAATTGATCACCCTCGAGTGCAACTACCTCGAGGTTACCCGTGCTTCCATAGTTGCTTTGAATCAGGGAAACCTCATCGATATCACCCCTGCCGAAACGATAAGGGCCATGCCATGGGAACCCGCCCCAGTCATTGTTCCGCCAGAAGTGCGCCAGCCCGCCTTCAACGAGAGGCACGACAAGTTCAAAGTTGCCACGAACCCCATGTTTGCCCTGAATGAGCGCAGGATTTCCCTTGACGCTTACATCATCTGCAAAATAGTAAGGGCCGTGCCAGGTCCACGGACTGTGGTCCATCCTCCAGTAGAAGGCCAGCCGGTTCCCTTCACGCACCACAACTTCAAGGTTGCCCTTGCGGCCATAATTAGTTTGAATCAGTGAAACCCCGTCTATATCGCCGCTGCCAAAATGAAATGGTCCAATCCATGGAAGGCCATGTGCGTCGTTATTTCGCCAAAAGTGGGCCATACCACCATCGACCAGTGGCACAATTAGTTCAAAATTGCCTTTATGCCCATGATTGCTTTGGATAAGTGCGGGATTCCCTTTAACCCGTGTCCCTCCGCCGAAATAATAGGGACCGTGCCAGGTCCACGGACTGTGATCCATTCTCCAATAAAAGGCTAACCGGTCTCCTTCACGCACCACGACCTCAAGGTTGCCTTTGCTGCCATAATTACTTTGAATCAAGCAGGCAGCATCGACATTGCCAGAACCAAAACAATAGGGTCCATTCCACGGAAAGCCCCCGGCGTCATTGTTGCGCCAAAATAGGACGAGTCCTTCCCCATCGGGGGGCGGGACAACCAATTCGAAGTTTCCCCTGGTCCCATGCGTGCTTTGCACAAGAAAGCCACTTTGTTTTCTTGTTGCCATATTTTATCCTCCTTTGCTCGAGATGCCTTACACGCTTGACGCACTGATTTGGTGTTAAATTTACCCGTGATCCGGCCATCCCCCTTTCATGAAGATTTCATTGATAAAATATCCTTAACTCAGCACCTGTTTTAGTAGTGGGAAACCCGAAAGGTTGTTTATCCAAGTATTTTTTGAGTTTTGTATAAACTTGATGGTTTTGCTCCATGTTGAACCTATAGACTGAGGAGTGTCATGTTAGGTGATGGAATCTCTCTACAACGTGAGGGGAATCACCACCACTTTGCGTTTTCTAAAAATGTAATTTAAATTTTCTGGGAGCTGGAAAGCTAAAAGGTGGAGATCATGAAGCTGCTCAACTTTGGGGATGAAATGTCGCTGAGCTTCAGGAATAATGGCAGTTTATTAGTTAATTATTAGCTCAATAAATCTATATATGTCAAGGTCAATTCAGGCAAAATCGAAATAGATGCATTAATATTTTATTGAAATTGTTGGACTGAGTGTGGATGCCGTTGTTACAATACCATCCATTCGATAAGATAAATCGCTTTCAATCAGAGCAAAGAATGATTCCATGACAAAACAAAATATAATAAAATTTCTCATAACCGAGAATGCCCCTTTCCCAAACAATGCTGTTTTGGCCCTGATTGTTTTCAAACAGGCTTTTGATCCGCATGAAAGGGATCTTGTGCGGACAATTGAAAATGCATTCTACAAGAACAAATGGGAAAGATCATGGCGTAACGGTATATACACATTCCACCACTATCACAGCACCGCACACGAGGTCCTATGTCTATATTCCGGGTGGGTGAAGGTACAATTCGGAGGACCTGGTGGACAAATAGCGACCGCTGAGACAGGCGATGTTATAATAGTTCCAGTGGGTGTTTCCCATAAAAACCTGGATCAATCACCGGATTTCAGTTGCGTCGGCGCTTATCCCGAGGGGCAATCACCGGACATGCAATACGGCAAGCCCAAGGAACGACCACATGTGAATCAAAACATCAGATCAATTCCCCTTCCAAAAAGAGACCCGGTTTTCGGTGAAACTGGCCCTCTATTGGAAATATGGGGAAAAGACATCTGAAACGTAAATATCTGAAAACTATTACATTTCAATAGTTAAAATTTTCTTTTGAGGACTGGATTAAAACCTTTTTGGAAGGTTCAGACGTCTGAACTTTTTTTCGGAAATGAAATTAGGCGAATCAGAAGATTTAGGTAATACCTCAATTTTGCACCGTTCTTTGAAATAAACCTAAATTGAGCGATTTTATAAGAAGAAAAGCCCTTCACTTTAGGGTAACTTTTTGATATTATTCTTAAAGACGAATAAAAGAACAGTATAGAAAGTTAAACCCATCAGGTGGAGGGCTGTATGAATAAAAGTAGCAGAAAATATCGGAAAAAGGAACTGGAAATCGGATCTGTGGAAGTAACCAGCGATCGGTTGACGGGTAGAGCTGGCTTGGCCCTTTTCGTAACCTATCTTCACAGCATCCAGTTGTTCCCTGAGTTGGACCGATATTTCGGCTCGATTCGTAAAAGCAAAAAGGCCGTGGCGGTTTTCGAGATCTTCAAACAAGTGCTGTGCTTTATGGCCGATGGCACCAGTCGGCATGTGACCTATTTTGACCAGCTTGCCAAGGATGCCGGCTATGCGGGCACCATTGAGACTGATGCCAAGGACATGGTGTCGTCTCATCGGGTCAAGCGATTCTTCAAAGCTTTTGCCTGGACAAGGGTCTTTTTGTTTCGCCGCTTGCTGCAAACCCTTTTTATCTGGCGTCTTCAGATCGAGCAGCCGAATGTGGTTGATCTTGGCATTGATACCATGGTGATGGATAATGATGATGCCCACTGCCGCCAAGGCGTTGAACCGACCTACAAAAAGAAAAAGGGATTTCAACCGCTGCAAATGAACTGGGGGCGGTTGATTATCGATGCGGTTTTCCGTGGGGGTAAAAAGCACTCCAACCATGGGAATACCGTACAGCAAATGATCCGGCATATGGTTGCCAAGATCCGCAAACATTATCGACGGGATGTTCCCATCATTATTCGCATGGACAGCGGATTTTTCGATCAGAAGATATTCAAGGTCTGCGAAGAGCTTAAAATCGGCTATGTTTGCGGTGGCAAGCTGTATGAGCATATTAAGGCGGTGGCCGCCGAAGCCAAGGATGAAACCTGGACCCGGTATCGATCCGGTAAAAAGGACTATTGGGAGTATATCGAGTTTGGCAGTAAATGCGGCAGTTGGGATCGATACAGACGCGCGATCTACTGTAGGCTGATCAATAACGGCAAGCAACTGTATCTGCCAGGTTGCCGGCCGGACACGGTGATCTTCACCAATATCGGCCAGGGCCATGCGATCGATGGCATGCTCAAAGAAGCCGGCGCTGGATATTACCTTGAAACCGACAGCATTGTCGCCTGTTACCATGAGCGTGGCAGCGATGAACTGGCCAACCGGGCATTGAAGGACTTTGGTCATGAACAGTTGCCGTTTAAAAGGTTTAATCCCAATGCCGCCTGGTATTATACGATGTTGTTGGGCCATTTTTTGATGGAGACCTTCAAGGCCGACGTGGGTGCTCCGATGATACCGATTGGTTCCTATGCCAATACCGTTCGCCGAAGGTTAATCGACATGGCCGGCAAGATTGTATCCCATAGTGGCGGAATTATCCTGAGAGTCTCCCAAGCCTGCTATGACAATCTTAACCTGGCCCACTTATTTGAACGCTGCAAAATCGCACCAATGATTCAATAAAACCTTAAAATCGCCAACCGAATCAAAACGAGAAGGGGTGAGGTGCGCCCAATATCTGGGTGTTTTGCTCAAATGCACCGAAAAATTGGACTATCCACCTCTAATCGGCAATAAGAAAACGTAGAAAATGCTGATTTTCTATTAGGTGACCAACTCGCTGGATTGTTTTTCAGCCTTTGTAGATCAAAATCGCTCAATTTAGGATAAAATGAGAACCCATCTGGGAACCTTGTTATAAAGGGAGTTAGCGATTACACCTATGATCTTGTTTCCTGGACTAATCAATCGCCTTTCAGCATTCGTATCAATGTCCGGTCGCCATCGATGTAGTGATGCTTTAAGGCCGCTGCAGCGTGGACAACGATAAATATCACCAGAATAATGGCGGTTACGCTGTGGATCTGTCTGAAAAATCCGCCAAGGGATTGGTTCTGCCAGATTAGCGTCGGTATTTCGATCAGGCCAAATACTGCAACGGGATATCCATAGGCTTGGGACATAAGTAGACCAGCCAACGGCTGGATTAACAGGGCAACATAGAGACAGACATGTAGAACCTCTGAAACGTAGCGCAACACCAAGTGAGCACCCAAAAATCTTGGTCGAGGATTTGCGAGACGCCAGAGCAAGCGCACGACCACCAAGAGAAAGATAAATACTCCCAGTGATTTATGTAGGCTGATAACAATAATTTTAATGCCGCCATCCGGCAACAATCCGATCACTTGTCCCCCGACCAACATCCCTACAACTAAAAAAAATACCAGCCAGTGGAGCATACGGGAAACCAGGCCGTATTGTTCGTGGGTATTTGTCAGCATAAGCCTCCTTTTCAGGTATCAACAGTGATGTTGAAGAATAACTTTTTCAAGAAAGATAGCAAGCAGAGTGCGAGTATCACTTGATTTCAGATATCAAACCAACCCCAAGATATCTCATTTTCCTTGAAGGTGGGCATATATTGAGAAAATCGCCAGCCCCACCTAAATGCTGATATCCCATTTCCCAGATGCCGGGTAATAGGAAACTTTGAGCCCTAATAGCGTCTCAAAATTTATGAGACGGTCGCGGTTATGTGCATTCAGCACCAACTGGCTCAAGCTAACAACCCATCCCAATACCCGTTACCTTTTTCCCTGGTGGACGGCTCATCCAAATAGGTCAGCCACTCAATATGTTCAGCGGTCGAGACCACGGCCTCACCGTGGAACTGCCTCTGCAAACCTTTTTGGTAACCGAGCCAGTAATCCGGTCGGTTTCCGATGAAAAGGTTGGCCTGGGCTTTCTGCATCTGCTCTTCGTATGATTTCCGATCCACAACAATCCTGCTGTATCAAGGAGGTCTCTTCCTCTGTCTCCCTTAAAGCCTCTGTTTTTTGCGCCGCTCTTTGTGGGCACCCTCCAATTTCTCGGTAATTGCATCGATGATAAATTCTTGAGGATCAATACCCCGTTTATCACAAAAGGCTTGAACTCGATCCAATAGCGCATCCGGCACGATGATCATCTCCATAACTCTGGCTCCTTTGGTCCGCGTTGGGGCACTGTTGATCACCTATTGTGGGTTCAGGTTTAGAACCGTTGTGATTCGGGAATTTTATCTTTAGCCGTCATTTTTATGCCGAGAAGCCCTTTCTATCCGCAGAAAATCCCACAATTCAGTGTCGATTAGCCCGTCAGCCTTGAGTCCATGTTCTGACTGGAAGGCTTTAATGGCTTGCGTTGTCCGCGGCCCGCGCAAGCCATCTATCGGGCCAGGATCATAGCCAATCTCTGTTAGAAGCTGTTGGATATTTCTGGTGAGTTGTTCGCTTGTGTTGGTTGAAACATCCGTCCTTTGGGGGGCTGGGAGATCCGTGGTTTTTATGTCAATAGGGACCTCATCGGTTTCGGGGGGCGGTGCCTCGTTTTTGACTTTAATTTTGGCTGATCTGGATCGCACAATTTTTGAGTCTCGGCTTGGCATTGGAGTTGGGCTTTGATTGTTTGTGCTGAAATTGATGTCGGCAGCAATCTCTATGATGAGCATGCCGGCCAGGATCGCCAAAAGCCATGGAAACAAGAGCACACCCACTCTTTTAGGGGGCCTCTTGTTATCAAGGGGTTTCGCCGTTGGTGTTTCGGCGGATGCGTTTTCAAAATCCTTGGATAGAGTTTCAACCAGCTCGGGTGCAGGCGCACCTGTTTGCACAGGCGCTGTGGGAGGTGTTTCAGGAGCAGCAGCGTAAGGCTTGCCCAACCCATTTTGAAGGGTCTCAATTGAAAGGTAATCTGACGATTTTAATACCTGGTCAGGATAATTGAAGGATTGGGGGTCAACAGACCAATGAGCTTCGTGTTTTTCGGTATATTTTTTAAAGGAGACGGCAAAGCCATCATGGATGATGCGCACCACTATCCCCCGCAATGAAACATAGCGGCTCAATTTCGGATAGGGCACGGTCAGCAGAACATCGGTTCCAACTGGAATTTTTCGATCGGTCGAGACGAGCGCCCCGCCCAGACTGATGTCCTTGATTAACCCATCACCGACAATATCATCGCTACCATAACTTATCTTTGCCAAAAAGGGACGCCGGTAGCTCGTGCGCTTTTCAATCTTCTGCATCTTTTATAATCGGTCCAACCCTGGGATTACTCCTGGAGACGAACAAATATTACACAGTTTGTGGTATCGCCTTCACAGGTGATCGCCTGGGTGGAGCCTATGGAACCGGGTTTAAAGTAGGATTCTGGATGCGTGCAGGCAATTTCGCCGACGGTATAGGTTTCTAAGGTGTCTTGATTTTCAACGCGGAACCTGTTGTTTATGAAATAGGGGCACCGTTTCATGAACTCCCTCCTTGCTAAATGGACTAAATCATAATTGCACTGAACTGCAAGCCCTTTGCCAACCGCGAACAATAAAACCCCTGCCAAACTATCCGGCAGGGGCTGCAATGAAGGGTAAGTCTTAATGGTGCTTTCCATATTACGACCAAGTCAAGGGGGTGGTCGCGTCAAAAGGGCCGTTTAATTACCTTTTAGGGCTGCTTTGGTTCCTCAATGATCCGGGTTTAGTTTTCCGAAGATTGCGTCTCTCATGCCCAGATCGTCTTTCGGGCAAATGAAATGAGTATGAATAAACCCTGCGGTCTATGCCAATGCGGAAAAATCTTCTGGGATGGTTGGGTTTATGCGTCTTGGTTATCATTTCGATACCACAATCACAGCCTAAACTGACTTTCAACAAGCATCTACCCTACAAATACAACATAATCCTGGGTTGATTGGCCTGCAATTCGGTTTCATCACCGTTGTCAAGCCAAAAGCCCTGCCGAGGGAAATCTACAATGGTCAGCATTTCCCAATGTCAAAACAACTCTCATTTTTCGCTTGCTGTGCAGCCGCACAAGGCTATTCAAACGACCGCCCTCAGCGATATATACCCAAACCCAAGCAGAAGTCGATTTGGAAATGAAGGCCGAGGCGTTGGAGAGTTGCGCGGTCACCGCAAAGGATCTTGAGATTGAATGTACGCCCAAATGGCATGCCGATAGCGATCTGATGTCCTTTCTTAAAACGTTATAAATGGTGGCGACGTCGATTTATGTGGTGAAAACTCGGCATCATTCTAAATAATATCGGGTAACTACGGACACTTCAGCACATAACCAGGTTCACAACATAACGAATAAGGAATTGATGTTTTGCGAAGCCAAAACATAATTCTCGTTGAACTAAGCCGTTTTGATCCTATTTGGATTTTAATGTGAAGTCTGTAGGTTCGGGCACCTGCCGCTGATCTGAGGAGATTTTAAGATATAGACGTGAGGGTGTAAAGAATTTCATTGAAAAATGCTCTTTGACATAGGTATTTTAAACCTGTTTGCATTTCCCTGGTCTTGCCAATGGCAATATCGTCTTTGATGAGCGTAGCATTTTCGGAGCCACATAGTGACGCAAAGGGCCATGGTAGAGAAAAAGCTCCAATTATCAATAGCCGTCGAGTTCATGGCGGCGCACGGGTCAATTTTGGCATGGGTTGTCCCCTTCGCAGCTTTGCGCCACAATCAGGGCAGATATACGGATCGACTGGCTCTGGTGTGACCTCTGAGACACGGGTACCACCCAGCAGATATTTGGCAACGGCCAGCAGGTTTCTTTTGCCAGGAGCCATCAATCCAAAATAGCGGATCTTAACAAAGCCCTTGGGCGGTACATGCTGCAGAAACCGGTGAATAAAGGAAAATACCGGCAGTGTGGTGGTTTGCCACTGTTGGGTGTCGGAGTTTTTAAACCGAAAGCTGACCTGACCATTTTGGAGTTTTGTGATGCGATTGTTGGTAATGGCGACCCTGTAGACGTAAGGCGCCAGGTATTTTAAGGCCTGGTTGCCATTACCCACCGGTTTGCAGTGCACCACCCAATCCCTTTGCCAGACACCGTCCGATACGGCATCGAACAGATCGGTTTTTTTGAGACCATCACGGAATTTGGCCCTGAAGATAACCGACAGGGCCTCAACAGGAACCAAAAAGTCACTGTCCGCCGGCAGCCATTGGCTGTGGTCAGGCGACAGTCCACCGCCGGGCACGATGAAGTGGACATGGGGATGGTAGCCCAAATCGCGCCGCCATGTATGCAGCCCCCCCATCATGCCGATCTGACCGCCAACGAACCTGGGATCCCGGGCAAGTTTTTGTAATGCCGCTGCCGAGGCCTTGAACAACAGATTGTAGATTGCCTTCTGGTTTGAGCGCGCAATCAGGCGTAGTTCCCCGGGCAGGGTGAACGTCACCAGAAAGTAGTGCGTCGGCAACAGCAGATTGCGCTGCTTTTCCAGCCAGCGCTCGGTTCGGTCCTGGCCGCATTTGGGACAGCTTCGGTTCCCGCATGAGTGGTAGGCGTAGACTACCTTTTGGCAGTCCGGGTTTTCACAACAATACAGATGCCCGCCCATCTGTTCGGTGCGACAGCCAATGATATCGTGGATAGCCCGGCGGTGGCTGGGCAACATCCTGGAACCGAAGCGATCAATATATTCAGGTCCGTAGCGGCGGAATATCTCCGCCAATTCGACCATGGCCCATCAAAACCCGTTCATCAACTCGTTGATGGATTTAATGGCCACGTTCTGTGCTTGTTCAGTCAGATGGGTATAGACACTGGTTGTCGTCGGAGTACTGTGACCCAGCCAGGTTTGAATGAGCCGCAGATTGACGCCAATCTCCAGAAGGTGAGTCGCCCACGAGTGGCGAAGCGTGTGCACCGTTGCCTTTTTGCTGATCCCCGTGCTTTTCAATGCCTTGCGAAAGGCACTCTGCACACTGCTATTGCTTACCGGCGTTGTGGCCTCTGGCATCTTGGTGCCGCCCCGACCGGCCGAAGGAAATATCCAGACCTTGTTTCTGTGGCTCTGCCACTGTTCGCGCAGTAGTGCCAAGGTCTTTGCCGGCAAGGGCACCATACGATCTTTATCACCCTTGGATTGTCTGACGTGGATGAAACCACGGGCACCGTCGATATCTTCCACTTTAAGCTGGGCGCCTTCAGACAAGCGTAGCCCGCAGGTATAGATGGTGGTCAGGCAAACCCGGTAGCGCTGCAGCCGGATGTGGCTCAGAATATTGTGGACCTCCTCACGGCTCAAGACTACTGGAAGCTTCTTTTCATGACCAGGGCGAATAAACAGTAGCGTTGGCCAGGGACGCTTGATGGTGTTTTCATAAAAGAATTTGATACCACAAAGGTTGACCGTGCTGGTGCTGCGGCTCCATTTCTTTACGTTTTTGCCGTACAGGAAGTAATCCCGCAGATCCTCTTCGGTAATTCGGCCCGGAGGTTTGTTATAATGCTCGCACAATTGGCGAACGGATCGGACATACAGATCCTGGGTACTATTGCTGTACCCTTTAAGTTGAAGGTCCTCAATCATCCGCTGTCTTAAGGGTGTCATGGTATACCTCCTATTGAAAAATGTGAATAAAGCCTATGGGAGGTATACCACACCCTTTTTTAGGATGATTGGAATTGCTAATTTTAACGGGGTATTAGAATTTGAGAAAACTGCGCGAAGCGCTTAGTTCAACTCATCTTATGTGGTCGACCACATAAGATGAGGGAAAACCTCATGTCCGGAATCGACGAGGGGGGGCAGGATAAGCTTAATAGCGAAGCCTGACTCCTACTCTACAATAAAATTATACGTAGTTAAGTTGCGCTATTGTGCCACAATATGGGTTTGCACCCGGTGTCATCTCTTGCCACCATTTCTTGTAATAATCACCAAACAGAACGTCTTCAGGTTCCGTGGTGACCACACGACCTTCCAGCTCCGTAATCATTACCTTTTTGCTGCTGTGGGGAAAACGCTTGCCGAATTCGAAAAGACCGTTTTCAATCTCAGCCATAATCAAATCCAACTGGCGCCGCAGTAGCCGTTGGTTTACAGCAGTGTTCGTCAAGCCCGAGGGTTCACGAATTCGTTGGTCAAGGTAATGGAAATCGACCCACAATTTTTCTCCTCGAATGTAAACCCTACCCTTCTTGCCAGCATTGATCCGATCCCGTGTTCTGGAGATCTTTCCTGTATTGCGGTCTTGAGGAAAATTTATGAGTATAGCTTTGTTCATGAAAATTCCTATCCCGCTTTTCCAACCACCTCCCTTCCACTCGGATGTCATGAAATTTGGTAACATAGGGCGGGAGTCAGGGTCAACTGAAGGCCTCAAATGTGAATTAAGCTCTTGTTGGCACTTATTCGACGACTTTTTTTCAACTGTTTGTCACCATACAACCAAATATCCATTTCACTCCATACAAACAACAGTTTACGGGATGTAGGTTTCACATAATGAAGATCTTTTTCGAGTCTGTTCTGCCATACCAGATTTCGAATGGTGCCAGGGGCCATCTTAATCCGTTTACTGAGCTCGATGGTTATTCGATAAAATATGGGCGAGGTTGAAAGTGATGGTTGTTTTACCCACCCCGCCTTTCTGGTTGGCTATGGCAATGATAGTCATATAGCCCGTTTAAACAGTTCTGCTATTTATAATTTGTGGAAATGTGGGTCTGTGGGGTCGGTGAAAACTATAAATCTGGGGATCATTGGACTGAGAATTACTAAATATTCAAATGAGAAAGTGTGGGTATGTGGTCATCTACAATTGTGGTTTTGAGGATATGTTCAACGATAATACCGCTGACTTAAAAGAATAGCTAATTTAGGGCAAGACCTGCTTTTGGATTCTGATGCAATTTTTTAATCAATTACCGAGCCCATAAACTTATGGGTGCCGGTATCCTTGAATGCAAAGATGCCCATGAAATATCACCAGATCGGCTCAATCCTCTCACAGATAATATCACAAGGTAGTCAATCCTCGTTTTGCATTTAATTTGAAATGGTGTCCGGATTATTTTCGGGAGAAATTTATTGCGTATGCAATCTATATATTTTTTTCGGCACGAATGTCGGCAGATGCAACATAATTCTCCGCCCCGCTTTCCGGGAACCACCCACTGACCAATTCCCTGCTGTACCCCTTGAGGTCGATTTTTATATTCTGAAATCCCGCTTCCTCTAATAAAATTTGTACTCTGTCAATGTGTTCCGCGCCAGCGATGCATCCGGTAATCAGTGCCGCCTGTTCGCGCATGGGTGCCGGCATTTTAGCTGTGGCGACAACATCAGAAACGTACATACGCCCTCCCGGCTTTAGCACGCGGTAAGCCTCTCGGAAGACCTGTTTCTTTTCGGGCGAAAGGTTGATGACGCAGTTGGAGATGATGACGTCAACGCTGTCGTCGGCCGTGGGCAGGTGTTCGATTTCCCCCAGGCGGAACTCCACATTTTTAGCGCCCATCTTCACCGCGTTTTCTCTGGCCTTGGCGAGCATTTCCGGCGTCATATCCACACCAATGACCCGACCGTTTTCCCCGACCTTTCGGGCTGCTAGAAAACAGTCAAATCCCGCCCCGCTGCCCAAATCCAGCACGACCTCACCGGGCTTGAGTTCTCCCATGGCGGTGGGATTGCCGCAGCCCAAGCCCAAATTGGACCCTACAATCACGCTGTCCAGTTCCTGAGCGGAATAGCCCATGATCCGGTTCACATGTTCCATACTGTCGGAATTTGATCCGCAACACCCTTCGGTACTTTGGGGTGTGCATCCACAGCCCGTTCCGGTCACGACCTGGGTGTATCGACTTCTAACCATTTGACGCAAAATATCAGCATTTTCATTTTTCATGGCGGCCTCAATCATGTCTGGATATTGGCTCTCAGAAGGGCCAGCCCTTCTTCCCGAGCCTCGAGGATGGTTTTTATGTTCGTGTCATGGAACTCCGGACGCGGTAAAATGTGTTCCTTGAGAATTTTCCGGTATAATAGATACTCCTCCTTTCCCGGTATGCTCGCAATAATTTTTTTCGTGTAAAGGAAGTCGTCAATTGGACTATTCTTTCCATTCTGGTTGCCCTCGGAAAGGTCCACCCGTTGCCCTTCGAAAACTAGGAAGCAATGCAGCATCGGCAAATAGGGCAGTGGGTATCGGTCCAGAATCTGTTTCGTTCCGGTCACAAGCATCTCAGTCATGGCATAGATGCCGATATGTTTGTGAATGGGGATCTTCAGCTCGGCTGCCAGCGTGGCAATGACCGCATGCTTGGTCGTGCAGCTGCCCATCTTCTCCTTGAACAGGATCATCAAATCGTCCCGGTTCGAATTGTAGCCGTAGGGAAGCTTGTGCACGTAGCGGCAGGCACCGTGGAAATCGTCAATGCCCTTGTTTAAAAAAGTACGGGCAATGGATCCCTGATTCACAATCGATGGGTTTGGAAATACCGTATAGGGCTGCATATTTCTGTTTCCGTTCGTTTGGGTTTCCCAGGTATCCAGCTAACTCAGGCGCACTCTCTCAATCCAGCCGGCCGGTGGCGGACATGGCAGACACCGGTGACCGTACTGAGGGCATGGGGAAAATATTTTCGCTTGAACCAGAACGCTACATTCACAAGTCCGATGAGTACCGGCACCTCAACCAACGGGCCGATCACGGCGGCAAAGGCCTGTCCGGAATCGATACCGAACACCGCCACGGCCACGGCGATGGCAAGCTCGAAATTATTGGAGGCCGCCGTGAAACTGAGCGTGGTGGACTGTTCGTAGGTGGCCCCGACGTGCATGGAGAGATAGAACGACACAAAAAACATAACCACAAAATAGATGCACAGGGGGATGGCAATGCGAAAAACGTCAAAAGGAAGCTGCACGATGTGCTCGCCTTTGAGGGAAAACATCACCAAAATGGTGAACAGCAGCGCAATCAAGGTGATCGGGCTGATTTTGGGAATCAAGGTCTGTTCGTACCACGCTTGACCCTTGAGTTTTAAACCGATAAAGCGGGTCGCCATCCCAGCGATGAAGGGGATGCCCAGGTAAATAAAGACACTCTCGGCAATCTGGCCCATGGAGATCTGGACCGCCATGCCTTGCATGCCAAACCATTGCGGCAGAATGGTGATAAAGAGATAGGCATAGACTGAAAAGAACAGGACCTGAAAAATGGAATTGAACGCCACCAACCCGGCACAATATTCACGGTCTCCAGCAGCCAGGTCATTCCAAACGATCACCATGGCGATGCAGCGGGCCAGACCGATTAGGATCAGCCCCACCATGTATTCATTCTGACCGGAAAGAAATGCAATCGCCAGCAAGAACATCAGTGCCGGTCCGATGACCCAGTTCTGGACCAGGGAGAGGGCCAGCACTTTGACATTGCGAAACACCCCCGGCAGCTGTTCATATTTCACTTTGGCCAGCGGGGGGTACATCATCAGAATCAAACCCGCGGCGATGGGAATGTTGGTGGTTCCCACCTGAAAATGGTCCATCACGTCACGAATGCCGGGATAAAGATACCCTCCGATAACACCGGCAAACATCGCCAGGAAAATCCACAAGGTCAGAAACCGGTCCAGAAAAGAGAGCTTTTGGGTTTGCGAATCCGCCATGGTCTATTCCTCTATTGGTCTTGTACAGCATTGCTCACGGTCTTCATGTGATCCGTGGGCAATACACATTTTGCATTAGGATCTGATGAGCGTTTCGTACGAAAAAGTTCCCTCATCGGGATCTGACAGCCACTTTTTGATTGCATCTCTGATTTCCCGGGCTTTGGCGAGCTGTTTCTCCCTGGAACCCTCCACCTTGGCGGGATCAGCAAAAGGAAAATGCCAGCGCCTGGTGATCCCCGGGAAAACCGGGTATTGCGACTCGGTGTCATGGCATACGGTGATGACGTGGTCCTAGATCTTTCCTGCTTTAAAGAGATCGAAGACGCTCTGCGGTTTTTTATCTGAAAGATCGATGCCGTTTTCTTTCAGCACTTCAACCACCAGCGGATTGATCCCATCGGCTGGATCAAGACCCGCACTATCTACAACGAATCCTTCACCGGCAAATTTTTTCAAATACGCCTCTGCAACTTGGCTTCGCCCGCTGTTGTGCTGGCAGATGAACAAGATTTTGTGTTGTGGGTTCATAGCGACCCTCCGATGATCGGTCGTGGTAATTGTAGGCTTCAGAGATTAGCGGGAACAGGTGGTCTCCAACTGTACAGAAAGAATTTGCTCCAGTTTTTTACGATCCCCCTTGATCAACGGTTGGTGCAATGTTGAATCAATGATCCATTTCAGTGCCTGAATAACTATTTCAGGTGCATCCGGGTCGCGATTCAATCGGTAATACATCCAGCGCCCACCCTTGCGTGCCTTGGCCAAGCGGGCATTTTTCAGCAAAAACAAGTGCTTGGACACCGTCGAAGGGGCGAGTCCAAGAAGCTCGTTGATGTTGCAGACGCACAATTCTTTATTGGCATGTAGTGCCATCAGGATCCTAATTCTGTTTTCGTCAGATAGGGCTTTGGTAATATTCATGAATGAAAGCATCGTATACCCCTAAATTCGCCATATAACGAAATACTTTAAAAGTTAGTGACCTTCCCCATCTTTGTCAAGCATCATTTCCCGTGAGTTGATGGACCCTTATTATTAATCCATAAACCCATCACTTCCAGTGGTGGGTTTATGGATTAATAATTCGTGGTGCCGATATAGGGTCATTTTTTTTGAGAGGGAAGTGTATAGTGCTATTTTCCTACCGGGCAAACAAACTCACATTTTCTGCAATATTTTATCGGTGCGTGTACGCCAGTATCTTTTCTACTTTCGTAAATATCCTTTTCCATTCGTATATTGCAAAGTTCTCTATTATAGGCCCCATCCCTTGCAGGTAGTTCCACTGAATCCGCTATTGATTCAAACGACAGGGCCCTCTCATCCATAGCGCTTTCCGGGCAAACCCTTCTGCAGTCAACTTTACAGTCTGCACAGGGATCAAAACCGTCAGGTCCAGTGGGTTGGATTTCTGCATCCAAGAAAAGCGCTCTCAGCCGAACCCGTGGTCCGTAGTCTCTGGTCACCAGCATGTTATTTCTACCAATACAGCCCAGGCCGGCCAGTACAGCAGCATCCTTGAGAAAAACCCCTCCTTTTTCGACATAGTAGTGAAGTTTGTTGGTGTTGATTTTCAGATTGTTTTCGATTTGCTGACTGGTATGTTTCACAATATCAATCAGGAGACGATTGCCCGGGGTGCCCTTACCATCCCACCAATCGAGTTTCTGCAAACTCCGAGGGTGTGACAGGCCGATCACGAGTATGGACCTTGCTGTCTTGGGCCAGTTGAACAATTGTTCTGCCTTTAGCGTGTTACCATCTTTTACAGTGCCAACACCCGAATAATTTCCTAACTGAGTGTATATCAAGTGGGAAGCAGACGTTTTAAGCTCTTTTACATTTGCAATGCCAGCGAGGGTTGCCCCATTTTTTATGGCGGCTTTAATGATCTGTTTTCCAATCTCCATTAATGTGATCCTTCTTGAATTGTGTTTGAGTTATGCAGTTCAATAAACATCCTTGCATCTTCGGATATTTGTTGAGTGTCGTCGAGCACCAAATTGGACATCACAGGTTTCGGAGCTCAAAATTTATCTGAGGTCCATGAACTGCACCAGTGCGATTAGGTCCGCCCCCGTATGATGGCATCACACAGCCCAATCCTCCAAAGCCGGGACGTCAGGATTTCGGCCTACCAACCGCCACCTCCACCGCCACCCCCTCCGCCGCCGGAAGACCCCCCTCCACCGCTGCCTGAGGAGGAGCCGGGTAGGGTACCGGCGGATGAAAGGGCTCCAGAGAAGCTTTTACTAAGCGATTGATCGAAGCTGGTTGATGGCCTGGTGGCCTGGTACCACGACGGCCTGTATTGGGACTGAGCTAAAATACTTGCAAACCGTTCACTCCATTGCTGTTCAACGTCAAGGGCCAGAGCGTAAGGAAAATATTGGGTAAACAGTTCCGGGGTCTCTTGGGGCGGGTTGAGCAGATTCATCCGCTCTTTTTCCGCAACGCTCAGGTACAATTTAAACCCTTCCAAACCGTCGAGGATTTTCTGTCCTGCAGGGCTGGGAGCCTTCATAAGTTCAGAGAACAAATAGTTCAGGATGGGGACAATCATCAGGGTTACAAGGATTACAGGGGAAACATGAATATTATACACGTACATCATAAGCAGCGACATTCCAGCGAAGGGAATGCCGAAGAGAATCCCGAAGATACTCCATAATTTTTTCCCGGCGGTCCAATTCAGGTAGGCGATGGAGAAGCCACCATACAACCCCATGGTCCAAAAGAGCAGGATGATCACTATACCAATCTTTTCATTCGATGATGCAGCAGGATTGCCGGATACAACATGCCAGAACAGGCCGACGATGAACAGAAGGCTGAAAAGGCAACCCGGCATAGAATAAGGTGTATTTCTACTGAAATACCCCTTTCTTTTGCCGAATTGATCCTCAAGCGCCTTATAGAGGGCATGTTTGGCATCAACCACCTCCTTGACATACTTTTTGGATGAATCGTGAAGCGCCAGCCGCCTTTTTCTCAAAGGGAAAAGCTCTCCAGCAACAGCCCGTTCCTCTGCATTGAGGGGTACTTTGTCAGTGTCGGACAAGGTAGTAAGGCTGAATTTACCTGCATGGTCTTCCTCGATAGCAAGGTAACCCTTGACCGCCATATTGATTATGGTCGCAGTGAGTGAGGCAAGATCTGTCTTGTAGTCCATGGTGGCCAGAAAACGGGCCGCTGCAGGAGAGATATGCCCAGGCGGTGTGAACCGGGGGATGATCGCGCCTTTGTCCGGATCTTTTCCTACCTTTAACCAGGCAACCAAATAGTAGGTAGTGATCAGAGCAAGGAAGATGCTGCAGGCCAACAGGTCCCGGTCAAACTTAACATACAGCCAGATCTGCTGCATAAAAGTCGGTCTTGCCACATACCCTTTTGGCCAGGCTATGGCGATGGTCAATCCTTCTCTGGCCTTTAAACGTTGGACAGTGGCAAAAATAACGGAGGTGCCGCCCTCTGTGACGGTGTAATCCTGACCCTTGGCACCCTTTGGACCGGTATAGGCTGTCTTTTGGATACTGCTGGTACCGGGCGGAAGCTCAATAGCAGCCCTTACCTTTTCAATGGGAAACTCCCAGTCGTTTCCGGTAACATTCCAGCACAGCTCATCGTAATCCTCAAAAAAACCAAGCTGAAAGACTGTCCGGTAGGTGATCTGGTAGGTATAAACACCCGGGGAAAGGAACACATTTTTATCACCGATGTATATGCGAATGCCATTGGCGGTTTCTTGTTTGTGATGGGGTTCGGGCTTTCCGTCCCGAAGAACCTGCTTCAGGGTAAAACCGACACGCACAGCCTTTCCCATCCGGTCTTTATATTTTGTGGGAAAGTCACGGTAAATACCGCGCTTTATTCTCTGGCCCTTTGCAGCGATGGTGATTGTTTCCGTTACCGTGAGGCTACTATCTTCATTGATGATGATATGGCTGCTGAAATCGGTTATGATTTCCTTGGATTGACCATATACGGGCCAGAATGAAAAAATGCAGAGTGGGATTATCAGCGTCAGGGATAAGCTGCTAAATTTCCTGTTGTGCTCCAACATTTATTTTCCCATGTTTTGGAATGAAATGATTGTTACCTGTTCTCAGAATTCCACCTTTGGTAACTCCCTGTCAGCCGACTTTTCGATACTGAAGAAGTCAACCTTTGCTTTTATCACCTGGTGAACGATGTATTGCATGGTTAATTTTACATCAATTCCTTGAATATAACGATTACCATGAACTGAACCAGTTCGGCTCAAACACCTCGAAATGTGGTATCAAGAGCTTGCTCTGCAACCTCCTTCATTCGATTTGAAATAGCGGTTTGATGGGGATGGGTTGGAAAGCAGCAGAAACTGATAAAAAAAGTATCCGATCTTTATGCAACGTAGGAGTTTACTGTGAAAACCTCATCGTCGCCCATCAGTTTGCTGTAGCCTTTTACATCTGCACTGAAGATACTCTTTAACTCACGTTTTATGCCGCTATCCGACATAAGGCCCTCCATCAGTCTTCCCATTCACCCAAATTTCCAGAACGGTCAAATCATCGTAAGGGCCAGAACCCTTTTGCCAGTAATTGACTTTATCTAAAAGCTTCGATCCCCAAGGGGGGCCTGCTGTGCGTTGTAAAAAAGTGACCAACCGATCCTGCCCAAAATATTCCCCTTGCGAGTTGGTAGCTTCCGCAATTCCGTCGGTGACCAATAGGAGGGACTCATCTTCATTTAAGTAGGTAGCATGGGTCTTGATCGTAAAAATAATCGTAGCTTTGCGCATCCTGGATAATCAGCGGTTGTCTTTGCTGGGCGATCCGTCCAGCTATACCCTCGCCCAGAGGGATTTCAATGGATTCTCGTAGTGACTGGCCAGCAATGGTCGAAAGGGATTCGTCCTCGACTGCTCTAAACTTCAATACTTTTCGTTTGGGGTCATAGCTGAGAAATGACGCGGCCCTGGCGTTTGTGACATCTCGAGCAAGGTCCAAGAGAACGGGCACTAATGTCTCCAAAGACTCCACTTGGGCCAATTGGCGATTGGCTTCGATGAGCTTCTTTAGCGGATTGTTCCATAGCTTCAGCGATCAGTTCATCTCCAGAGTTTGTTGGTTTTAAAAAGTTAATTCCAACGTTCAGTGCAACTGCAGTCTGTCCATGGGAATTGCTAGCAGCCGCAAAGGCTATGTCACCCAGAGCAAATATGACACCACCGTGAGTGTTGCCGTGGAAATTTACCATGTCATCTGTGATAGTAAGCGTCACTCGACTATGACCTGGTTTTAAAATCTCAACATTAGCCCCTATAAACCGTGCAAAGGGGTCATGCTGAATATGTTTGATGATTCTTTGATTTCTATCTTCGCTCATGGTCACCTATCGAAAAATTATGCGCTCATTTATTTTGTAAAGCATTTGTCAGTGCTAAGATTGCGGCCTGCCCTTAAGTCAAGGATACTGCATTTTCCCAAATGTCATCTACCGGTGGACCGGTTGTTAATTTGTATTTAATATCCTTTATCAAATCAGGCCCTAAATATTCGGATAGCGGATAATCATTCTTTTGCTAACGGTGTTACTTGCGCTTGGCTTTGTATCTCTTACCGATACTCCAAGCCTTGGCCACCGGCTCGCCAAGGCGCCAATAAGCGGTATCCGGTTGTGAGAGTATCAGAGGTTTCATCTTTCTAAAATCTAATTTGCCTTCACTTAGAAATCTATCTTCTGTGTAGGTTCCCATGATTTCGCCTATGAAGATTTCATTCAAACCACTCTCCACAATTTCAACTAGTTCACATTCCATGTTCAAAGGACAGTCTCTGATCAACGGGGCTGTTTTCAGCTCCCCATAGAAAAGTTCAAAGATATCGGATTTATCGGTCTTTTTCCCCGACACAATTCCGCAATAATCGGTTATCTCCACCATATCCTCCGAAGGCAGGCAAACACTGAAGGTTCTATTTTCCTTGATTCCGGGGTTGGTGTAATGGCCTTTCCCGAGAGCAATGGCAATCCTTGGTGGTTTATAGCTGGCCATGGTAAACCAAGCCACGGCCATAAAATTTGGCTTGTCATCCACATGGGCTCCTACAAGGGAAACAGGCATGGGGTACGCGGGGATAGTTGGTCCCAGATTGATCTTATCCATTTGATAACCTCCATTTATTTTTAATTCGATACATTTTTGAATAAAATTTGTATCTTAAAGAATAACCGATTTGACCGAGCAGCGTCAAAACATTTCCCTAACCCACAGCCAAAGGAGGTCCGTCGTGAAAATTTGCCAAGGCATCACCCATTTTTTCAATTACCAGCGGATGAACGTGAAAAAAAATACACTCCGAAACTATGAGTTCATCCTTAGCAGATTCAAAAACCATTTCGGGGATATCGAGCTGTCGGCCATCACATCCGAGGACATTCTGGCGTTCATGTCCGCCATCGCTGAGAGACATGATTTTCAAGTAATGACCATGAACTGCACCAGTGCGACAACCATTGGCTGATATAGTTTTATCCAACATTATATTTGGTCCAATTTCCAACCATTAATGCTGCCCACTCGTTACAACTAATCCAAATTCGTTTGCAAAACGTGGGATCAGAGGTTTTTTCAATGTATCTAACCTTCGCTCAATTTGATGAAGGACATTGGCCAACTACGCAATTCAACCAGATATTTTTTGTTCTAAATATACATTGACATTTAGTGAGAATTTGAAATATATTCTAGCAAGAATACATTCTCTTCTACGCGTTGCTCCGCCTGACCCCTATCATGTTCGTAATTGATCTGATTCCAATCACTCGTTGCTCATTTCCTGATGGGCTATAAAACAAAGTCTTACCACAGCGATAGAGGTTGACGCTCTCTTCAGCTTATTAATTCATTGATTATCGCTCCAGAACCTTTAGTCATTTAAGTCGGCAGCATCTTGAGCCCTTCCTGCACAAGTCCGTGGTAGCCGGTATAATTCATTCCAAAGGAGGTCGCGATGTACAAAACCTTTTCACACGGTTTTCAAAGCGCTGTAGTGAGCTTTCTGATCGCCTGCATGGGAACCTTTTATGCATCCGTATTAGATGCAGCTGCGCAGACGGACAAGGCCCCGGCTGACTTGAACTTGGTCTGCGAGACATTTTGTAGTGAAACGAAGCTTCGCACGGCCAGTGTGCGCCTAATATGGTCTACGGCATCCATTCCAAAAGCCGCCAAAACCAGTCTATCAAAAAATTCGCAGCGACTTGAGACAACAGTTTTTAAAGGCGGTTTTGAAAAACAGCTCTACATCGAGCTTCCGCTGTCAGCACCGGGTAGAGATATTAAAGCCGTTCGGGACCGAGCCCTTCAAGATGAACAGCGACGTGCATATCAGCTTCAAATTCTTGAAGTCGGCCCAATTTCGAAACTAGAGACCACTGAAGCCTTCGGGTTACGCAAGAATAGCGATGAAACAGCCGCCATCATCGACAATTTAGAGCCTGGCCTGAACTACACTTGGCGGATCGTAATCGAAGATAGCGAGGGGGACATTGTATCACATTCTGTCACCTGCCAGGCACCGGTCTGTCCAGCAGACATGAAAAAGGAGGACCAATGAATAAAATATACATGATCCTCTCCTTGTGCGCCATTATATGCCTACCAGGGAGTGGGAGGTGTGGTCTGTCGGCCATCGTGACCGACATTAGCCCAAATCAATCCACCCTCGATCCGGCGGATCCGGATGGTGCCTCAGGTGGCCGGGTAAACGGTATTGGTGTGGACAGCGCCTCACCTGGGACTTTGTACGCCGCCAGTGAATGGGGCGGATTATTCAAAAGCACTGACACCGGTCAAAACTGGTTTCACCTGAACGGCCACGTACCCACCGTTACTTGGGACGTGGAAGTCGATCCCTCAAATTCCAACCGAGTATATGCGACGTCATTTTATGATGGCCGTATAAGCAGTCAGGCAGGAATCAGCGTGAGTACAGACGGCGGTGCAACCTGGATTCATCCAGCAGCAGCAACACCCCCCGCTGGCTTTTGCACAACGGCCAGCCGTCGGGACGAGCCTTCGGCCTTTGGAATATCCATTGACCCCGGCAATGCCAGTAATGTTTATGTGGGTACCAACTGCGGTTTGGCGATCAGTAATGACAGCGGTGTGAATTGGACCTTCGTGGATCCCACACCGGCCGATGGTGCTGATAATATTTGGGACGTGGTTGTGCATGACGGGGGAATTATCGACCTTTGCGGTGACGACGGCCACCAACGTTCCACCGACGGCGGGAACACCTGGACCACCGCAGCCACGCAACCCCTGCCAGGCGGACGCTGCTCTCTGGCGGTATCTCCTGACGAATCCTATGTGCTTTTTGCCGTCGTGGGTACGACAATATTTGAGAGCGATGACGGCGGCCAGAGCTGGCCGACAACCTATGCCAATCCGACACCGCAGGGCCGGATACCATTCGTGGCTACAAATCAGCGGGCTGGGGCCACCTATGATCTCTGGTTCGGCGATGTCAGCCTTTTCCGAGGGACCTGCACCACACCAGCGGTGCCAGCGCCTGGAGGTTCCCAGCGCTGCAACGCCTCCGCAGCCTGGGCTGGTGGATTTACTCGCAGTACCGGAGGGCACGACGACTGTGGCGACATCGCCTTCGATCCACAGGTTGCCACCGACGCCTGCCCAATTCTTTTCTCTTCTGATGGCGGCGTTTACCGTAACACCCTGGGGGTCAGCCCAGGGTGTCATTCACCTCAATGGGAGCAGCCGACTGTAACCCCCCATGCTTTGTGGCATTTTGATTTTGAGGGTGTTTCGCGGCCTGGCGCTGCATCTGAGGATCTTTACTTTGGAAATCAGGATACCGGGAGCTTCGGATCGAGCAGTGGCGGAGCTGCATCACCGTCCTGGATCAACGAGCGTTGCTGCGACGGCTTCGACGTCGCCGGCGATTCCAATCGAGTGCTGAGCACAATCTGCTGTTTCTCCCCACCCCCTGCCACTAGGTTATTCATCAGCAATCCGGGTATGGCCGGGGGTTCAGCACAAATCAATACGCCTCCGCCGGGCAACCTGCGCTCATTCCAGCAGTTGGACTCCATCGTCAACTTCGGACCCGACGACTACGCGATCGTCACCAGCCAAGGAATATTTATTACTGGAGACGTTTCGGCTGCACCTGTGGTTTGGACCGAGTTGGGTAGCACCAGTACCCCTGCAAACGCCTGCGGGATCCAGGCCATAGTCATCGGCGGCGTGCCAACATTTTTTATTAAAAGCGGCGGCTGCAATGGAATATTGCCTGGAAACATCTTTCGGTATGAGGGAATCGCGCCAGGAGGAACCTGGCAGCCGATTAACGGTCCAGGTCCCGGGGGGTTAGGCGTTTATGACGTCGATCCCAATAATGCCAATCGCATAATTGCCTCCTATCTACCTTTTGGTAGCGACCCGCAAATGGTGCTGACTCTTGACGGTGGCACCACATGGAGCAGCCTCAGGGCCCTTGACGACCTTATGATCGGTGGGGGAGTGTTCAGTTACAATAACCAGCGCGGACCAACACGCTTTACCGGCTTCAACGGCTACCCCCAGCCGACTCTTGTGGCCTTCGATCCCAACGATCCCGATATCGTCGTGGCGGGCGGCGCTGACTCAGGTGTTTTCCTGAGTACAAACGGAGGTACCCGATGGGAGCTGCTTACCGATCCTTTTGATCCCGGTACTTCGGGCATTCCACACATTCCGAGGCCGCGATACGCCCATTTCGACTACGATGCCCCGGGGGATGATATTTTTCTATATATTGGCACCCAGGGTCGAGGTTCCTGGCGAATCACCTTCCAGAAGGTACTCATGCCAGAAATTCAAGTGCCAACACATCTTGACTTTGGCGATGTCTGTGTGGGCGACAGTGACGTAGGAGCACTGGAAGTTTGCAATACCAGTGAAGGCATACTTACGGTTAGCGCCGTTACTTCATCCAACCCTGAGCTTGCCGTTATCCCACCATCTGCGGGTTTTCCGGTAAATATTTCCGGAGATTTCTGCTTTCCTTTCCAAGTGGAAATCGCCCCCTCTGCCCCGGGGTTTCGCTCCTCGGATCTCTCGGTCACCAGTAATGATCCAAATTTCCCCACAGTGCAAATTACTGCCAATGGAATGGGTACCATTCCTGAGATAAAGGTGACTGGATCCACCGATTTCGGTGTCACCTCGGCATGGCGTCCGGCTGAGAAAACCATATCGGTATGCAACATCGGTAAGTGCGACCTGACATTCTCGGCTGCATCCATCGGTTGCCCAGATTTCACCCTGGTAAGTGACCCCACACCTGCTACTGTTTTACCTGGGGCCTGCCTCGACGTTGTTGTGGCGTTTACCCCTACACTTCCTGGTCTGCGAAGTTGCGAACTCACACTTACCAGCAACGATCCTATTAATCCAATGGTAACCCGAACTTTGATGGCCAGAACACCTCCGACGTTCAGCTTGCATGCCGGCTTGGTAGATCCCCACGGCGCACTGGGTAGCATTGCTAAAGACGGGTCTGCAATAAACTTGGATTTTATATATCCAATCGATCCCAATTGGGCCTGGGATGTTCGATTGGGATTCGCTAAGTTTGATGGGCGTTCGGGCAATCCAGATACTGATCTTTGGACCCTTGGTGGAGACCTAAAATATACAATCAACCCATCGCAAGCGCTGCGGCTATTTTTAAATGGTGGCGGGAATTTATATCATTTCGATCCAGGTGATTTCGAAGCAGGTGTCAACTTCGGCTTGGGGCTGAACCTGCCCCTTAGCCAACGCTTCGGATTAGAGGCAACTTATAATTATCATTGGGCATTCACTGCCTCACCTGACTTAAAATATAGTCAATACCAACTTGGTCTGCTTATTTCCTTCTAAAACGACTGATGGGAGGCTTCTAAGCCTCCCTTTTGCATATCGCATCACAGTCTCGACCAACTATTACAATAGCTTGTCACTAAGAAATTTTATCCAAATCTTGCAACTAAAGCCAAAGTAACGAAAGGGCGCAAAGGTTATTTCCAAAGATTGAGAGTTTCGTGCTCCATCAACGTCGGAAATTTTACTTAAAATGAGATTTTTCAGCAAGGATAAATTGTACAGATTTCCTCGAATCGTGGAGAGCGCAGACGCTGTTGATATATGATACTAATCTTGATTTTGCGTATGAGTTTAGCTCTTTGAAAATTATGCTGCCAGTTTGAAGGCAATTTCTTCGTCATCTACCGCGCCGATCATTTTTTTGGCATCATGAAGTACGGCATCGAAGGGGTTGAGACCCTGAAGTTCCGCTGATCTGAACAAGGTCATGAAAAGCGCATGGGTTTGCGCGCCTTTTGTTGACCGATTCTGCTGAGAAATTTTACGGGTCACAACCGGCTTTCTGATCTGCTGCTCGGCATGGTTGTTGTATGGGCTGACGTTGTTATACTCCAAAAATGTGAAGAACTCATTTTTGTGGCGGATCAAGCGTTTAATCAGCCTGTTGACATCTTTGTCCTCGCGGGGCGATTCAATCAACTGATCGAGCCGCTGGTAAAGTCTGATTTTGCGTCGCTTGAACACTACCGGCGCTAAATCGGTTTTCCGGATCGACAGGCATACCGCATCCATCAGCAGTCGGCCGAGTTTTTTGCTAAACGCCTTCCAATCCGACGATTTATTGGCTTTATTCACCTTATCCAATTCCGTGAACAGGTGATAGAAACAGCGCTGCGTGGCCAGGGTTTCAATTTTGTTATAGGCCCCCCAGAAGTCGCAGATCAAAATTCCTCTGAACAATTTTCCGACTTGTAGCAGGTGCCTTTAAAGCGCGAGAGATCCACGAAGGTTTCCGCCAGGTGGACCCGGTGATGGTAGGCTGCCTGCCAGTCATCAGCCAATCGCCTCAGATTGAGCGCCAATACCTTGGAGGCCAGGTGTTTAACCCCAACCCAGGGCGGGATCAGAAAGCGCGCATTGTTGGCGATCAGGTGCAGTCGCCGCCGCTTTACGGCAGCCGGCCAGCCGATAAAATCATCGCGGCTTTTAACTTTAAAGGCCGCGCTGGCCCATGCCACACAGGCGACGACCTGGCCGTCGAGCAAGGCCAGATACTTGATGTGTTCGCCCACAAGTCTGGGAGCGCCCAGGTAGTGATAATGGTGCAGCAGGTATCCCCACAGATAGTCTTCGCCGGTTTTTATAACTTGAAGTTCAAGGTCGGCATAATCTTTGACCGCACCTTGCAGGGGGGTATCCTGGAAAAATAGGTCTCTGGCTGAAAGATCGCCGCTTGGCGTTGTTTTTCGGCCGCAGTCGCGCAGGTAACGCAACCAGGCCTTTTTCTTCCAGGCGCAACAGAAGATCACGGGTGGCATATTCCTTAAGGTTGCCATTGGGCTGAACCCAATGCCAATCGCGACACAATGCGCGGGAGATATAGCTTCTGCCCCGCGTGTAATGCCGCCGAACGGTGGCGCGGATATCGGCGATATCTTGCTGGGTCAGATCGCGGGATCTATATCGTAAAACAATTGAGTCCATGTAGTCCTTGCCTGATATTGAGGACTACATACTACACACCACTATCTGACGTCAGCTTTTTCTGGCATTCATGGAAAATTTTTCAAAGAGCTAAACTCATACCAAAATTATTAATAGTAGCATGTCCTATGGAGGAAGGTTAAGTAGATTTCCGATGGAACATGGATCCCACCATAGACAGCACCGAGACCCTCATCGAATCCCTCCATGCCGCACGGCAGGATCGGGCAATTTTGATCCAGCCCGATTATCTGGATGATGAAAAACTGCCTGAAGAGGAACGTATTGCGGTCCTCAACCAGATATTCAATCAAAAGATCCGCCAAAAACAGCTCAGCCGGATCATATCTCACCTGACACCGGTACTGGACCGGGCCCATCCCCCATCAGCATTGATCTATGGTCCCACAGGCAGCGGGAAAACAGTCTCCCTGATACACGTATTATCCAAATTTAGCCATGTTGCTGGCAAGCGAGGGATCGGGTTTAAATATGTCTATATAGATCTGACCTCCCCGAAAACCTATTTCGGCGCCCTAAATGAAGCCGCCATCGCCCTGGACAGTTCCAACCGCCGATATCGGAAAGGAATTCCCATCGAGTACATGCAGGCCCAGATCAGGGATGCGATCAAGGACAACCTGGATTTTTTATGTCTCCTGATCGATGAGGCCGATAACATTCGCCCCAACCCCGACGGATTTTTAACCTTTTTCGGTAAAACACTGCCTCGGCAAATAAACTGCCGCTTAATCCTGATTTTGCTGACCGACCGCCTGGACTGGGAAAAGACCCTGGATCCAAGGATCCTCAGTTTTTTAAAAAAAAGCGATATTATCTTTGAACCTTACGATGCCCTGGACCTGCTGGCGATTCTTAAACTGCGGGCAGACAAAGCTTTGAATACAGAGAAAGTCGATCCAGCAGCCTTAAAAAAGATAGCCGCCTATGCCTCCCGGGAGACCGGGGATGCCCGCAAAGCGGTGGAGCTGCTCACCAAGTCGGTTCAGGTGGCTGAAGATACATCGGGTTATTTGGGACTGGATGAGGTCGATCTGGCGGAACACAGGTTGGAAGTGGATAAAACAATGGAGTTGATCCAGGCTCTGGCGGATCAACAACGGTTAGCGCTCCAGGCATGTTATACTTTATTTAATAAGGGATTGGGTAAGATCACCACCGGCCAAGCCTATGAAACCTATAAAGGTTTATGTGAGATGCGCTTGGATCGTCCACTGACCCAGCGCCGGTTCTGCGACATGATCAGCTTCCTGGATCTTTACGGATTGATCAATGCCCGGGTAGTATCTATGGGCCGTTATGGCAAAACCAGGGAGATAATGGGGTCGTTGAATGATCGTGTTGTGAGAAGCCTGATAGAGCGATAATATTGCGACTCTGATTCAATCAGATGAAGTGACTCCAGAATGAATAGAGGCACGGAAATGACCCTCAGAAATCTGAAATGGAACAATCTCAGCGATATATTGGATAATATCTGGCGAATGCTTGAACATGGCGCCAAGCATTCTGAAGATCCTTTTCACTGGCCTGTATTGGGCACATCAAGTGAAGAGGGTTGCAGTCTGCGAACCGTTATCCTGAGGCAGGCCAATGAATCCAACCGGACATTGGTTTGTCATACCGACGCACGATCCGCAAAAGTGCAGGAGATAATGAACAATTCGCAAACCAGTTGGGTTTTCTATCACCCCTCGCTCAAGGTTCAGGTGAGAGTAGCAGGGCAGACGACATTACATGCCCATGATCATTTCGCGGATCAACAGTGGTCCGCTACCCCCAAGACCAGCCGCCTGAACTATTGTGCATCTGAACCTCCTGGCACTCCCATTGATCAGCCTTCATCGGGAGTACCCGATTTTTTACTGAATAAAATCCCCACCCTCTTGGAAACCGAAATGGGGCGAAAGCATTTCATGGCCATCCAACTGCATATTGATTGTATCGACTGGCTGATTTTGAAGGTAACCGGAAATCGACGTGCCCGATTTGATTGGGTTAATGGCAGATTAAAAAGTACATGGATAATCCCTTAGTGGCCATATTTAGATTCTTGTGGTTGTGAATTCTTCCGATGATGTCTCGAATCAACACCTTACAACAGGGAGGCGACGTTATGCAGGTTCAGGAGGCAATCAAAACCCGGCTAAGTATCCGCCGCTACTTAGATACGACAATCCCGAGTGAAGACATGAAGGTACTACTGCAAGCATTGCAGTTATCACCGTCTGCAAACAATTCCCAGAACTGGGATTTTGTCTTTGTTGGCGATCCAGAATTTAAGCGAAACCTAATCCCTGCATGTTCAGGCCAGAAGTTCGTTAAAGATTGCACCTATTTCATTGCCGCCGTGGCTGATCCCGCCCAAAAGTGGCACATGGTTGATATTACCATCGCCCTTACCAACCTGACCCTGCAGGCGGTTGAATTGGGCTATGGCACTTGCTGGATCGGTGCATTTGATGAAAACCAGGTTAAACAGATTCTACATGTCCCCAATGATAAAAAGGTTGTGATCTGTATGACCCTGGGGACACCAGAGGGAAGACACATTCCCAGAGGCAGGAAGGCCATAGATAGTTTTGTGTATCTTGACCAGTTTGGTAATTCCTGGGTGGATTAGGCGAAAAACCTTTTGTCGGGGATAAGCTCAGTTCAATATGGCGCCGGCAATAGCCCTGAAATATTACGGCGGTATCCCACCTGGCGTTGACGGTAAAACGGTGTTCTCGAGACCGTATGTAGGTACTGGGCCTGCTTGAGTGGTGACCTGTTGTAGTTGGTCGTCACCCCAATATAGTCGCCTTTGTAGACGAGTTTGTCCAGATTTTCGGTCTGCTGTTCAAATGGTGCCTTGTACAACCCATACAGATTATCCAGCCCGGGTTTGGTCTGCTTGTCTGAGAATTCCACATGGTAACGTTGCTTATCTACGCGATTTTCAACGATCAGGCCGATATTGTCGTTCTCCAGCCGGTATTTATCCAGAACCTTGCCTTCCATATAATGTTGCCGAAAGCTATCCCATAGTGCCATAGTATCACCCGGCAAGGGAAAAGTCGTACTGCTTTATATGGATTGTGGTTGAGGCATATACCAAAGATTTATATGGCATGCTGGAAGGATCTTAATCTTCAGCAGGTACCGGGCTATAACGATCTTTCGAATACCGAGGCAAGCTGTTCCAAATGCCGGACTTCTTCTTTGGACAGCTTGATAAAGGTGGATTTAGCGCGATCGGACGCCACCTGACGGCCTACCTTAAGATACACGTCCAAAGTGTTGGCTTCCAGGGCCATCATCAGGTCTAAAATATCAGCCATTTCTTTATCTTTCGCCCACTGGACCGCCTCGGGTACGCTGACACAACCCGCCATGACATTTTGAGGCGGCTTGTTCAGCACGGAATTTGGAAAGTTATCCTTGGTGGGCTGGCCTGAGATCTGTTGATAGAGCTGGGCGAGAGACTTTTTATGGGCAAGTTTGTGTTCAACCAGGCTGGTGAGGATCGAAGTTAAATCCGGATCCGGGTTCATCGCCTTGATGGCATCAAAAAAGGTTTGGGTGCCGTCTTCAATATACCAGGCCATGGCGATCAACTCTTGGGGTGACATGTTTTCTGGAAAACAAAACACACCGGCTTCGGGGGGGCCTGCGGCAACCAGGCCATTGTAGGCCAGAATACCGCCCTCCATATTATAAACATTATCCAGCCCGGCCCCGTTTAGAATACCTACCCCTGAGCGGCTGCGATTCCCCGAGCGGCAATAGACAATGGTCATCACGTCGGATTTCACCTGATTCAGCTTTGAGGGAAGCTCGGCGAGCGGAATCAGCCTTGCCCCAGGGATATGCCCCTGCTCGTATTCACCAGGTTGACGAACATCCAGCAGGCAATACTGATCTGTGCTCTTTTCTTTTATGAGGGTGCGTACCTCATCGGCTGTGATGGATTTGGCACGATTAAAAAAGCTTCCAAAAATCATGACAGCTCCTTAAATTGAATGGTTCTGATGACTATGCAAACCAGTTGGAGGTCAAGATAGCGAGGGTTGCTGCTGCTGGTTTTACAGCCCCGGCCATGACCGGCAGACGCTCAAGTAGCCGGGTCATATCATGGTTGAGGTTCTGATCCCTTCCTCACCGCCCGCGGTTAAAGCGTTAAGGATGGGCCGCCCTAAACCGGTGTACCTTACGGCGATTGGTTTGGATCCGGAAGTTGCCGCTGAGAAGATTATCCAGATGGCGGGAACTCACCGCATTTCGAAGCTGCTAAGACAAACAGATCATCTGGCAAAAAAGACCGCCAGGAACTGTGCCTGATAAATCTTCTTCTTTCAACTATTGGGCCGTAGGATAATGGGCTAAGCTTTGGTATAAAATCCTTTTTTCGGGCTTTTAATCTTATTGCCTTTCTTGAGCTTATAGACAGCGTTGCTGATGGTTCGCGTGTCGTAACCGGTTCGTTTTTTTAGGGTTGCAGTATCAATACCCTTACGTGCCCTGCCTATGGTTTGTAATACAACGTCTGTTTTCGTTGGTTTTTTGGCCGTTGTTTTGGGTTTTGCTTTAGCGGGTTTCTTCTTGGGGGAAGATTTTTTTGCAGGTGATTTAGCAGCTTTCTTCTTGAGGGCAGACTTTTTCGGTGCGGGGGCCGACTGAGCATCCAGGGAATCTGCAATTTTATTGATGGAGTCGGCGAGTTTTTTAAAACTTTCAGCCAGTGTCGTTATGGTTTTCTTGCTGATCGTCATCAGTTGTGCTCCTTTCTTTTTGTCTGTTGGAAAGCTTAAAATCTATTCAATGCTTTAAAACATCCGGTTCTTGAATCACTTAACTTTCAGTTGCCAATGGATAAGTTTCCCGGTAACATCCCATAATTGCTTGACATAATCAAGGATTCTCATTAATAAATCAGCATTGGTATGTTGATTATCAATGATTCTTTCTACACTCAATTTCGGAGTATTCGGTGACCCTGACCAAGGCGCGAATTATCGAGGACATCCAGAACGATTTGGAATTGAAGGCCAGCTACTCCCAACAAATTGTCGAAACCCTCCTTGAAATCATCAAATCCACCCTGGAGTCCGGAGAAGATATCCTGATCTCCGGCTTCGGTAAATTCTGTATCAGGGAAAAGAACGCCCGCAAAGGCCGCAATCCGGCCACAGGCGAGGATATGATCCTCAAAGGTCGCCGGGTGGTGACATTCACCTGTTCAGCGAAATTAAAGGCAAGGATCAACGATCACAAAAACGATTAGAGGTGAGGGATATCCCGGTTGCGGCAGCTGGACCCATCAACCACATAAATCCAAAGGAGAAGTTCTATGGCCCCCAAAAAAAATGTCACGCTCAACGCCATGGTCAAATTTTTCATACAAAACTACAACATCCCCACCAGGAAAGATGTGGACAAGATAGTCACCCGCCTGGATCGGATCGAGAAAATGGTCCAGACCATGAATCGGGCTCAGAGCACCCGGGTACCGGTGGGACGAAGGCCGCCCGGTCAATCCAGAATGACCGCATCGGATACGGTTTTGGATGTGATCCGTACGTACAAAGAGGGGGTCGGGTTCGCTGAGATTCAAAAACAGACCGGTTTTGATGATAAAAAAATCCGGAACATTATTTTCCGCTTGGACAAACTTGGTAAAATCGAGCGCATCAGCCGCGGGATTTACCTTGCCCCTTAGCGATCATGGGAGTTTCAATGGCTGCCTATGATATCGTCGCCATAAACTACCTTCTTATTTTCATTGCCGACCCCAATGCAGGCCAGCCCGTCACCCATGATACCCATCAAGTAATTGATGATCTGAATCGTCGAATACCCGGGGAAATTGGCCGACGGAATGTGTATTATCGGAGTACGCAAGGACATTACCAGAGGTTGTTGGTTGAAAACGGCATCTTTAGCGGGTTTACATCCTGCGGTTCCAGCCAAAATGATTTCCTGGACAAAATAGCCGATGGCCAGACCCATCTGATGAATCCCACATCGGTCCAAGAGGCAATCGATTTATTAAATTCACTTCTCACGGAGGACGAGAAACGCGAAATCGCTCAGATCCAAAAGGAAGATTTAATCACGTATCACTTCAGTTTAGGCCGGTGGATCCGTAACAGCTTTAATCTGTGGGCCGAGGACTCAAAGCTACTTGAAGCGCTCGGATCGGTTCACCCGGATGATGCCTCCGGGATTCTGATCGAGCGATACTGGCGATCTCTTCAACCACCAAACGATCGCTGAACAGATTCCCACTGCTACCAAAAACCGCCCCCATAACAAGATATGGATAAAAAGGAAGATTCAGATGAATGATAGCGACACTATATTCTTTGAATCCAATGCCGCCGCCCAGTCATTGAAGAATCGTTGGACCCGGCTGGCAAGCACCTATGGCTGCATGATGGTCACCCTGTCCAAAGATGTGCTGACCATAAAGCCCCACTGGTTCGCCATATGGATGATCAGCGCACTTGGCCTGGATCTGAATCACGAAATACCCATTGCCCAGATTAAAGGTGTGACCCAGACGGGGACGTGGTTTGGTTACGGTATGGTTGAAATTGATTTCATGGCAGATGCAAACGAAAGCAGAACACTCTTGCTGTACCTGAAGAAAGATAGCGATTTCATTGAAGCGGTAAATTCATTGATAACCGAGTAAGTCCAGTGGATTGTCTCGGTTCTGGAGGAACTTCATGATCGGCGCCATCGCCGGCGATATCATCGGGTCGGTATATGAAGCCCGTCCCATCAAAACCAAAGCGTTCCCCCTGTTTCATCCCTACAGCCGATTTACCGATGATTCGGTGCTCACCATTGCCGTGGCCCAGGCGATCCTGGAAAACAGAGACTATCGTACAACCCTATGGGAAATGGGCCGCAAACACCCCCACGCCGGCTATGGGGGATCTTTTATCCGTTGGTTGAATACCAATGACCCCGAGCCTTACAACAGCTGGGGCAACGGCTCGGCCATGCGGGTCAGTCCGGTGGGGTTTGCCTTTGACACGATTAAAACCGTGCTCGCTGAAGCCGCCCGTACCGCCAAAATTTCCCACAACCATCCCGAAGGAATCAAAGGCGCCCAGGCCACCGCCCTGGCGGTGTATCTGGCCAGAACCGCCCAGGACAAAACAAAGATCCGAACCGAAGTGACCCGGCGGTTCGGATACGATCTAAACCGTTCTGTAGCAGATATCCGGCCTTCATACGGATTTGATATATCCTGTCAGGGCACCGTGCCAGAAGCGATCATCGCATTTCTGGAATCGGGCTCCTATGAAGATGCTGTCCGCAATGCCATCTCCCTGGGAGGGGACAGCGATACCCTGGCCTGTATCACCGGCGGTATCGCCGAGGCATACTATGGACCCGTGGCGCTCGATATCCGTGAAAAGGTGAAGGCCTGTTTAACCGATGAACTATGGACCATTGTTGAGAATTTCGGTAACCGGTTCGGTTTTTAACCATGAAGGATGGAGTCTGACCATCAATCCCTCATCCGGTGGCAAACCATAACCTTCAATTTAAGCGATCAGCTTCAGATAGGAGGGATAAATGTGTGATGAAAATGAAAAAGCCGGGTTTCAACGGGTAAGGTTTTTCCAAGGGCTGGTGTTAACCGAAGATGATTTTAACGCTGAACAAGATTACCATATTTCTAAACGTAGGATTTTTAACCAATGCATGTATGGAAGTAAAATTGTATGCGGGTTAAAAGTCGAAATTATCAGGAGCGGGATCCTGATTCAAAAAGGCCTGTGCCTGGATTGCTGTGGCCGCGAAATTTTTCTTCCCGAAGGCGATAAAATCTCAATACCTGACAAGGATGGTTACTATTATTTGGTGCTCCTGTACAAAGAAATTGGCATAGACTCAGTGCCGATCCCCGGATCCCCAGACGAGAATATTCAAATGGAGTATCGACGAATAAAAGAGACCTACGAAATTATGTGGCAGACGGATTATCCTTATGAAAATCATGAATTTAAGGATGGGGCATGGAAGGCATGCGGAGAATCGCATCCGGTAGCAATCGCAAAAGCCATTAAGAGACGAGATTC
The DNA here is from genome assembly GCA_963713755.1 of uncultured delta proteobacterium. GTDB lineage: Bacteria > Desulfobacterota > Desulfobacteria > Desulfobacterales > CAVQMW01 > CAVQMW01. Next base: position 1,091,656 of record CAVQMW010000003.1, read on the forward strand.
TGTCTCATTGATCGAATTTACTCGATTACATGAGGGATAGAGGTCTGGCTGACGAACCTTAATTTTACGGACCCTTTGTATCTGGTTGATGAAAAGGATACAACTCATCGATGCATGGAGATGGTATGCTAAAAAAGGTAGGGGCTAAAATGACCGATTACCATCACAAACGGATCATCAAAATTTCCATTGTCATATCCCTGGTAGTCGCGATGGTTGTTTTTTTACTGGCCATGAAGGTTCTGAACCTTGCCTATACTCAAAATCCCGAATACGCCCAATGGAACAGCCTATCCATTGAAGAAAAGAGCCTTAAAAAAGCCGATGGCCAGGCGGTTCATCCTGAACCCGAAAAGCAGCGTGCATTGACCCAAAATGAAATATTGATTCTTAGTGGTGGGTTAGCGTTGTTTTCACCGCTGACTGTATTTCCGTTTAGCTACATACTGTTTCGGCGCAGACAAAAAGATCGCATTCCATAATAGGATTCTAACCGAATCTGGTTTACCGGGCAGAATCCGATTGTTACTAATACGGCAATAAGTATTTAGACATAGTAATAGAATTAGTGAAGTTAATTTATTGCATATTAACAGTATGTTACTGCTATTATTTTATTGATCTACGGAAAAATTATGTCTAAATAAAACCGGCCTTATTAGTATATGAGACAGGGGAGAAATCCGTGGCTTCCCAGTCTGCGGACGGTGTAATATTCGGTCTTAGCGGCGGGGTTGATTCCACCACATTGGCTGCCCTGGCGGTACCCGCCCTGGGTGCCCATCGGGTTCAGGTCATGTACCTGTTTGAACGCGAAAGCAGTCAACTTTTGGCGACAAACGCCCAGCGGGCAGCCGATTGGCTCGGGATACGCCTCACGCGTCACAGCATCGATCCCGCGATGGAATTCTCTGGAATTTATGACCCGCCTTCGATGCGGATCACCCGCCGGTTTGGTTGGATCAACCGGGTTATCCATGGGATGTACAAGGCCGTCTCGGGTGAGACGGTTTACCTCTCATCTTTGCGTCCAAAGAGCATTGGCTTTGATCGAAAGTGGATTGAAATAATATACACCAACGTGATGGGACCTGTCGAAAAAGCCTTTCGAGCCCGCCACATCCAGCGCAGACACATTCTGGAGAAAACCGCAACCGAAAGAAACCTGGTCTTGATCGGTGCGGCCAACCGCAGTGAATGGATGGTGGGCTGGTTCGTCAAGGACGGCGTAGACGACCTGCCCCGGCAGCCTTTGGTGGGGTTGTATAAAACCCAGCTGCGACAGCTGGCGAGCTATTTACAGCTGCCCCCCACGATTCAATCCCAGGCACCTTCTCCAGACATGATGAAAGGGATCACCGATGAGTTCGCCTTGGGTCTACCTTATCGGTTAATCGATCTGGCTCTGGATCATCTCGAGGGTGGTATCACCCAGGAGCAATTAGCCTCCCATGGGGTTCGCCGTAAAGATGTGGAGCGCGTCAGAACAATGAATGCGTTGTCGGCCTGGAAGCGATCGGCCCACTACCCTTTGCCCCCGGTGGATGGCGGGCCCCTTGGGGGATATCGAAGGGATTAAAAATTCGGTTTTTAGGGCAATAAATTTAAAACACCCCGCTTGTGTGGGACATTAAACACGCGCGATAAATTAAAATCCGAACCCAGGCTAATGGAGGGCCATGGTCAGAAAGGATTTGGGGATGGTGGTGTGCCAATCCCGATTCGGGTCTCCTTCAAGTTTTGCAAAGATCTCCGCCTCTACCATTAGAGTCAAAATGTTTAGTGAATCCTCTGCGCAGGATATCGCCTTTAGCTCCGCTACCCGGCGCCCACTTGCGTCGGTGTACTCGTAACCCAACATATGCGCAGCCGTAAGGTTAGCGACCTGGTGTGGGTCATTGTCCTGGAAGCTTGTGTCCATCTCGATCACCGCGCCGGCCGCTTTCGCCTCGCTGAGAATATTGGCCCGTACATCGGCGACCACCTTTGCGGCGGTTTGCTGGTCGTTTAGCGAGACAGCGTGCACATTAACTTTAACTGCCGCCAGAGGGTCCAAGTCGGGATTTAGGGCTACAAACAGGGCAGTGGAGTCGTCATTGGGCGGGACTAGTGACCACTCGTTGGGCACAAGCAGGCCAAACCGCCGCAATGGATCCCGATAGCAGCGGTAATTGGTCTGGGTGGTATATTTTTCAGGGGAGGCTTTCAAGATAAAGGGCCGTTTAACCTCCGCCCGTCGCTGGGTATCGATCTTATCATAAATCCTCAGGGTAGCCAGATACTTGCCTGGAGGAAGATCCCGGGTTCGGTCAAAATAGGCATAGGGCGATTGGGCGCGACCGTCAGGAAGGACGCCATGCCCTGCCGTTCCCAGAACGCCTTGCTGAGAATACAACAGGTCGCCCTTTTCGGTAGCCAGCTTTAAGTCCATATCAAACCAATGGCGGCCATCCGAGCCTGGTGTAAATGGCCCCACATTAAGCATCAGCAGGGCCACGGTCTCACCGCTGAAAAAAATAGGTGGCTCGACAGGCATGAGGGTTTCGTAGGCATCCACCCCGACAATCAGTGCGCGATCCATGTCCAGTCCCGCTTGGACACTGTCTGGGGACGATGCGTTACTCTTTCCGGCTGCAACCGTAAAGTTGACAAAACCGACCTCGTCGCCGTTGAGCAAAAATTGCGCTTGATAGGCGCCGGCGGAAAAGCCGGTGGTATCGGAAAAGGCAAAGGCGGCATATCGGGTGCCGTCTGCTATTAACGTCTTTTCATTGAGCAGCTGGATGGTTTGCGCCATCTCATTGCGAAAATAGAGTCGTGCGGTGATGGACGTATCTGCGGGTGCATCTGTTAAATGCGCCGTGGCCCAGATTTTCTGTGTCGAGGGTGCAAATATCTCTCTGGCCCCAATGGGTCTCATCCAGAATTCATCGACCTTGTCCGTAGCGGTAAACTCCGATAGTGAAACTGCACCGGCGGCGGTAACCCATCCGCCATAGATAGAGGTAAATAGGATTACGCCCATCAGTGTAAATGCGATTTTGATTTTTAATCCCATGTGTCACCTATTCGTTCGTTGTTTAAAATCTGCAAGACGTAGCCTTTTTAGCAGTTCATTTCGTTCTATTTTCCGTATCTAAAGCAGGGTGGGCTCCGCCTCGAGCGGCAATTTAATCAAGCTACCCAAACTCTTCTGTGAACATCGGCCTGAAATCCTGAACCTGTTGAGTCAAACCCCGTCGGTCTGCGGCGCTACCATCTGAACAAACCATATCATCGCCCTTAGGGGAACCATAGCCAGAGCCATTTAAAGGTCTTTTCGTTCCGAATCTAATATCGGCTAAATCAGGCAAGACTTGATTGTAAATAGGCTGTCCAAATGCGTGATTACGCGTGCATTATTTTAAGATTGGTGGGAAAGTTTGGTTGGGGTGAGATCAGATTTTCTCTGCGGTGGGGGTCTATACACCTAACCCTTTAAGGGGATCGGTGATCTGGGTGAACACAGAAAATCGCCGACCGCCCAGCTGGATCAAGAAATATCAGACACGTTGAATGCGCTCGGCGCACCTGGAAAATGGCGAATTTTGATACTTCGCGGATTGTCAATTCTCTGGAGTTTTGCACAGATTAAAGATATTTTAGGCGGTCGATAGCAGGGAACATCACAGATTTTGACAAGCCCCTGATTTCTTTTTTATTTCTCTATTGATCTCTAGTTTCCGTATTTTTGTGATATCTTCTTTTTTTTGAGGTAATCTGTACTCAACAAGTTCTTTGGCTGACTACCATAAGCAGTTGCTATTGGGTAAGATATCTATATTCACCTGCTGGCAAGGATTCCTCGGTCATGACAGGACCGTTTCGACATTGGACTTTTGGCGATATGGCTCGACGGCGCAGCACTCTTAATCAACAATTAGTCCAGAGTTTTTCAGCCCCGAAATAGTGAGTTCGACTAAATTCCTGAATTTGATATAGCGCTCGATCAACATGCGGCCCTTAACGGTAAAATCCGGGCGGTATTTTCCGGGAAAGCCGCTAATCCTGAGGCATTCAAACTGGACTGATACGATTCTCCCCAGATCTGTTCGCCCGTTTTCTGGTCGGTAAGCTGAACAGCGATTTTGATGTGTTCATCGTACTGGCAGACGTTGCCGGAGATAACGAATCGGGCATCTTTAGAATGAGTCTTTTCCCCCTCTCCCTGAACCGGGCACAGGACCTTGATCTCATTGAAGTGTGCAATTTCGATCGCCAGCTCCGTGGCGAGCCCGGCACCGACGAAATTTTTGGACACATCTCCGGTAAGGTTCTCCAACGGCAGCACCAGAAGAGAAGGCCAGGAATCCATTGTCCTGTCGATCCCCAGTTCATCAAATTGAGTGGGGTCAAGCTTTTTGGGTCGTGTTTCATGAAAGACCGGTACGTAAGTTCCCTTTGGGATGTCAATGCGGAGGGAATCTTGTTTGCCTGCGGTGAGGTAGTACAATTGCAAGGTGCGGCGCAGCTTGTTGGCCTGAATGCTGACGATGGGATCACTGCTCTGATCAAATCCCGCCGAGCGGCCGAAGACCTCGGTAGCCACAGTAAATCCCTTTATTTCATCTGCTTGCCCGGCAAGTGAACTTTCCAGCACAAACCGCAAAAATGCCTGCTGCATGCCTGTGGCCTTAAAATTAGTCGAGCAAAGCAAGCGGTCGAGATGCTTGCGCCCACGTTCGGCAAGCTCTTGCGAGCTGGTATCTGATGTTTGCTGTCCGTGATTGGGGCGTTAGAGTTCCAATGTTTTACCCCTTTTTGGGGCGCAAAGATAAGGATACCCCTCGTAGCCACAACGGGAATCACCCCACCTAAATTATGGTAACTTATCCTAAATTAGGTTCACAAATGAATCAATGTCAGATTTGTTGAATCCCGTAAGGTGCACGGGAGCGGAGGGGGATGTCTTGCCAATCTGCCGCTTTTGTGCGAATTATATCTGCGAACCTTTCAAACACCGTTTATTGGCCGGGTGCTTTAATACAGGACTCAGCTGCATGGGCAATTTTAGGTTGCTCGAAGTGTTCCCTGATCCGGCCTGGCAGTTTCTGAATATCCCAACGATGGGGAAATTGCCATGAGACCTGATGTATCATTGTACAGTTACCTTCGGTCTACCTGCATCCGATCCGAGGCCTGCCACTCGACGTCCATGGGGCTTGGCGCCTGGATGGCAACAATTTTAATCGTGGCATCGGCTCTGGTGGCTGCCGGACCGGTGCCCAACTGCTACGCCGCCCAGGAGAGACCCGATTCCGGGGGCGAAACAACCGTTGATGAAGCCCAAAGGAAGGTATCGGCGATCGTCCTGAACAGCGCTGAATGGCTGGACAGTTTTTTCCGGGACGATACCTACGAGGCCGAAAGCAACACGACCCGGCTGAAAATCAAATTGGACAGCTTTTCCGAACAGGATGAGGGCACCGAGCTGGACCTGAAGTTCGATTTGCGGCTCAATCTGCCGGGTACCGAAAACCGGCTCAATTTGATCATCGGCTCAAATCCCGACGACGATCCCGATGCCGACACGCCTCGCGATGAACTTGCCGAGCCCGATGACGACATCAAAGCGGCCCTGGAGTATTTCTTTTTTGACAGTGATCGCCAGAACCTCAAGCTGACCGGCGGCGTGCGCTGACGGGACAGCAATGTGGTGGGCTTTGCGGGCCCCCGCCACCGTATCATCTGGGGGTTCGACCCCTGGGATCTGCGCATGGAGAACCGGGCCCGCTGGTTCACCGATGATGGCTGGGACTACCGATTGCGCTTCGATCTGGAACGGCCGCTGCCCCGGCGTCTTTTCTTCCGCTTTCGCCCGGAGCTGAGCTGGTATGAATCCAAGAGTGGCGTCTACTATAGCGCCCAAGCATCCCTGTTTCAACAGCTGAGCAAGAACCGGGTCCTGGAATACCAGGCCAACGCCTACTTTGAAACCGACCCCAGCCACCAGCTCAGAGAGTCCAATGTCAGGCTGCGCTACCGTCAGCGCATCTGGCGCGAGTGGCTGACCCTGGAAATCGCTCCCCAGGTCGCCTGGTACGAGAAGGATGACTACGATACCACACCGGGGATTCTGGTCCGCCTGGAAGGATGGTTCGGACGCTGGAACCAATAATAACGCCCAAAGCGGTCCATTCGGCAAGATACTAACTTGAGAGTCCAAAGTTCTCCGTCATGCCGGACTTGATCCGGCATCCAGAGATTCCAATGTATTGGAATCTAAATGGATTCCCGCCTGCGCGGGAATGACGAGTCGAACTAATCGATCCTAATAATTTCAATGCTTTAGAAGAACTATGGACTGACCAGATACTAATAAGGCCGGTTCTATTTAGACATAATTTTCTGTAGATCAATAAAATAATAACTGTAACATGCTGTTAATATGTAACTAATTAAATATACTAATTCTATTACTATGTCTAAATACTTATTGCCGTATTAGTAAGCTCCCTGCGGCCAATACAGCAGTCCCCAAACCCAACGGCTACGATGATACCTACCCCCAACATCAGGCCAAAACCGATGCATAAATATTTGTATTGGATTTGGGTGCTATTTCTGGCCATGACCATCGGGGTCGGCCTCCTGTGGGCAAAAACACCCTCGCAGCCCGAATCCCAGGCGATTGCCAATACTGAACAGCCAATTGAATTTTCACCCGGCTTAGGGCAATACCATTACGAGATTCGCTGGGGGCCGAAACGGGTCGCCAAAGTGACCATCAGCATAGAACGGCAAGGTGAAGAGTACGCTTTGCGCGTGGACCAGAAAAGTACGAAATTCATCGATCGGATGTATCGTGTTCGCTACCGGGGCGAAACCCGAATCAATGCGGCTGATCTCTCTCCGGTTGAATCCGTCATCGAGGAGGAGGTCAAGAGACGCAAGAAGGTCCAAAAAGCCGAGTATGATTCAGAAACCGGTTCCGTGACCGTGACGGAGACGCGATCCCGCCGGAATCGTTCAGATGAAAAAACAAAAGTTTATGAACTTCGCAGCGACACGGAGATTGTGGATTTATTCTCGGCCATATTTCTGGCCCAGAGTCTCGACTGGCAGGAAGGCGAGCGTCATACCTTTACGGTTTTCATCGGCCCGAAACTTTATCAGGTCGCTTTGGATTGTCTTGGCCAGAGGACATACAAACTCGGGGATAAAACGATCCCCGTCTGGGTGATTCGTCCCGCCATAAAAAAAACAACCGAGAAAAAAGCCTCTCCCCTGCATAAAAACACAAAGCTTTATCTCTCAGCTGACGAAACCAATGCCTTGGTGAAGATCAAGAGCGAGTTGGGCATTGGAACCGTGAAGTTTCGATTGGTCAGGCATCAACGTGATGAAGATCATGTTAAGCGCTGATCCAAAACCTATATTCCGGCAAAAGAAAGCCTTAAAATCCATGAGAAATTGGAGGCCACTGAAAATGCCAAGATTGATTCGTTACGTCACGGTCGTATTTCTTAGTTCCTTTTTGGTCGCCTGCGACAACGATTCAACGGAATCTTCACCCCCGATAAACACCTATGTGGAAGCCGAGCCCAGTGCATTTACCGTTGGAGACGCTGTCCAGGTGAAAGTAACCGCTGAAAACCCCACCGCGTCGTCCATCGAATTCGGCTCAGGCTCCTCTAACTGCCAGCTGGATGCTGTCATTCGCATCGACAACCAAGACCGTTTGATTCCATCCCTTCGTCCCTGCTTAACTGACTTCGTAGCGCATGCCCTTGGTCCTGGAGAGCAAAGAACAGAAGATTGGATTTGGTATGGGGAGATTCTGGTAGACGATGCGCTCCAGCCATTACAGGCCGGAAGTTATGAAATTCGAGGCGTTGCCGGCCGCTATAAAAGCTACCCCCTCACTGTGGAGATTTCGGAATAGCATGGAAATTAAAGATTTTACTGCCTTATGGTTCAATGGTAGTGAAAAGTGAAACGGTTTTTGTCAGCACTCTTCTGCGGGGTCATGGGAGTACTGATATGTGCCGCGGCGCTGCTCATTTTCCAAGTACGCAATCGACCCGATCTTTCCGTCTGGCATCTGGCGCTATTAGACGCGGAATATTCTGCTGAACGCCATGGCCAAATCGCCGATTTTGCCGGCTACCTGGAACTGGAAGAGAAGCTTTTCCAGCAGTTGGCGCAGAAGGTGTACCAAAAGGTGCCCGACCATCAGCGCGGCAACTTCAACCGCTATCACACAGGGGCGTGGAGCGACTCGGGCCGGCGGGCGTTCCGAGGAAACCTCTCCTATGAAATGGATGTAGACCGGCCCCGGGCGGGTTTTCTCCTGCTCCATGGGTTGTCGGATTCGCCCTATAGCCTGATGTCCCTTGCGCGACGTCTTCATGAAGAAGGGGCCTGTGTGGTCGGTCTGCGCCTGCCCGGCCATGGCACAGCTCCCGCAGGACTCACCAGGGTGAGCTGGCACGATTTCACCGCCGCGGTGCGCCTGGCCGCCCGTCACCTGACCCAACGGATCGGTCCGCAACGGCCCCTGTACCTTGTGGGCTATTCCAACGGTGCCGCTTTATCCCTGGAGTATGCCCTGTCGGTTCTGGAGGGCGAGGATCTTCCGGTGCCGGCCGGCCTGGTGCTGATTTCTCCGGCCGTGGCGGTCACGCCGGCAGCGTCCCTGGCCCGCTGGCTTCTGTGGCTATCCCGCCTTCCCGGCCTTGAAAAGCTGGCCTGGCTTGACATTGCACCTGAATATGATCCTTACAAGTACAATTCTTTTGCCCTCAACGCCGGCGATCAGATCAGTCGGTTAACTGTTGACCTGCGCTCTCGAATCGAACGTTTGGACCATGGAAACGGCGTGTCCGGTTTCCCGCCGGTGCTATCCTTTGTGTCCGCGGTAGACGACACAGTTTCCGCCAGCGCGGTGGTGAATCAATTGATGGTACGCTTGGCACCCGAGGGTCACCAGTTGGTCGTGTTTGACGTGAACCGGGAAGCCGAGACCGCCTTGTTTTTATTGTCGGACCCCGGTCCATCCATTAAGGCCCTTTTGAACCAGAACCTAAGTTTCGATTTGACTCTGGTCACCAACCGCAATCCCCGCAGCCGTTGGGTAAAGGCGGTCCGCAAACAGGCCGGTCAAACAACCCTGGAGCAAGAGGATCTGGATATGGCCTGGCCTGCCTCGGTATACTCCCTTTCCCACGTAGCGCTGCCGTTCCCCGCAGACGACCCGCTTTACGGAGACGGGCGCCATGCTGCCACCCAGGGCATAACCCTGGGCAGCCTGGAACCCCGGGGCGAGCGCAACCTGCTGCGGGTCAAATCAGATGATCTCTTGCGTCTGCGTTACAATCCATTTTACCATTTTCTGGAACACCAGGTATTGGCAAGGTTTCTGACCGATCATGCCACAGATGGATCAAGCCCGGGATTTAGGACCTCTCAAAAAGAGAATCACCGATGATGTGCACTCAGTATAAAGCCCTCCGTGTTTTCATTCTGGCAACGTTGGTTTCCTTAATTTGCGCCTGTCAGCCTAAGGTTTACCTGATGCCCACGCCGGCGGTTCTGGCCACCGGCGAGCACAACCCCTTCGCCGCAAACCCCGACTTGGATGAAAGCCCGTTGATTTCTGTCCTGTATGCCACGAACCGTCTGCCGGTGGGTAAAACCTCCGACCGGTTCTACACCATATGGGTTGGGGACGATCTACGGTTCGGAGAGGCTGAAATTCGCATCGGTCCAGAGGAAAGCGCCTGGGAAAAACTCCTCCAGATCTCCACCTCCGAAGCCCCGGATGATCGCCCGCAGCTGGTCCTGGAGAATTTGGACGAAATGGCGGTCATCGAACCCGGGGTAAATCCCGGAGGGTTAACCCCGAAAACCCAGGCCTTCTTTGACCGTTTGAACGACAGCCTCTTGTCAGGCTTGGATCCGGATCTGACGATCTACGTGCACGGCGCCAACAGCAACATCTACCGTGCCGCAGCTCAGGCCGCGCAGTATCGTCATTTCACGGGGAGAAACACAACGCTGTTGGCCTTTTTCTGGCCATCGGCTGAAAGTATCCTGCGCTATGCCTTGGATGTTGACCACGCATATCAAAGTGCATCGTACTTTACCCGTTGTATTGAATTGCTGGCTCGTCATAGCCATGCGCGAGGCATAAACATATTAGCTTATAGCGCGGGGGCTCAAGTGGTCAGCCCGGCACTTGCCGCCCTTGGGAACATCGCAAAAGGAGACCCGGGCCTGAAAGATAGGCTGCGCCTGAAGGAGATCTATTTCGCTGCACCGGATATCGACTTGCAAGCGTTTGCCAACGATTTTTCCAGTTACGGCGATCTGCCCCGGAGCGTAACGCTGTCCCTAAATGTCAATGACGGCATCCTATCTTATGCCGAGCGCCACCACGGGGTTTCCCGTGCTGGCCGACCGAATATAATGGATCTGTCGTCCGAGGAAATTGCCATGCTCGCGGATGCCTCTGAAAAAGGCCGTTTTGATATCATCGCTGTGGACCCGGAAACCATACCCGATATGGCCGCCGGCGCACACAACTTCTGGTATGATCACCCTTGGGTGAGCAGCGATGTCCTGGTCCAGTTTCTGTTTCATGCAGATCCCGAATCCCGCGGATTGGCGCGCAACCGATCCAAAAATAAGGTGGTGTACTGGACTTTCCCAGAGGACTATGCGGAACGTGTGGTCGGCATTATTCGCCAGAACCGCTAATCGACGATCAAAGCCTGTCTAAAAGCACGGCTGGTCAGGAGTGATATCCTGTTAGCAGATTGTGACTAGAGGGTGAACGGATACCCAACCGGGAAATTGCAAGTGGGTTCATTCTCGGCATTCCAATCTTAACATTCTATGTATCCAATACGATATGTGGATTCAGTCTCAGATAATGTTGTTTCCATGGTCTCCAGAATAAAAAAGCTGATCATTCTGCTTGCTGTCTTGTTTGCGGTTTTCTCGGCAATTCTTTATCTCGGGGTTCCCATTCCCCTTGGGTTCCTCAACAGCCGGCTGGAATCAGTCGCCGGTCGTCTGCTGGGTCGCGAGGTGAGGATCGAAGCGCCTGTTCAATTGACGGTTTCGCTGCATCCCTCGATCAAGTTCAGCGCTGTTTCCATCGCCAATCCAGAAAACTGGAAAAAGGACAGCTATTTTATCAAGGCCGACCAAGGGCGGGGTCAGATCGACTTGGTGTCGCTGCTGCAGGGCGATATCCGGATTCATAATCTTGAGTTAGAAGGTGTGGATCTGCGACTTGTCACCCGGGCCGATCATGCTGTCAATTACCGCTTTGCCAGTGGGAATAGGGCGGCCGATGCTGGCTCCTCCGGTCATGAGCTGTCCGGTTTGGATATTTTACACCTGCGTGACATTCGCTTCAGTTATGTGGATGAGCTGGGCGACAAGGAATACATTCTCACTGTGGCCAGCGCCTATGGCCAGGGAGCGCCTGGCCAGCCGCTGAATCTTTCCGTTGACGGCACCTTTGGAGGCTATCCCTATTCCCTCGAGATTACGGGCGGAGCATTGCAGGCGCTCTTAAAAGGTGAGGCGCCCTGGCATCTCAAGAACGGAAAATTGGCATTCGGAGATATCGCCCTGAATGTATCCGGCGCTGTATCGCGAGGTGCAGAGGACGGTTCCGCAGCTATGGATATCGCCCTTGCGGGGAGCAGTATCCAGAAGATTGTTGGGATATTTGGAATAAATATGCCGGAAATCGGCGAATTTTCCCTGGCCGCCCGCATCGGGGTGCGCCCGGGTATGGTGTATGCGACGCACCTTGATCTGAATGCATTCAATCGCTCATCGAAAGGGTTTTTCGTCCTCTCATTGCAAGGGCAGCGGCCCACATTGTCCGGAAGCGTTACCATTCCCGCCCTGGATACGGCCTCATTTTCCAGGTTCAAAGCCGGGATCACGGACAAGGCCAATATTACCGACGCAAATAAGGAACCCAATGACCGTCTTCCTTGGGAAGTGCTCAAGGTTCTGGACGCCGACCTTCACCTGATGGTCGAAGGGGTTAAGGTTGACCCGATCCAGGTGCAACATTTGCGGACCACGCTATCTTTGGTGAATGGTGATCTGATCCTGCCGTTTTCTGGCCTGGTTACGAATAGTCCTGTGAGCGGACGGCTCAGTGTTTTTACTGCTGAAGAAATACCGGAGATCCATTTGGATTTTAATAGTTCAAGCATAAACCTTTCACCGATATTCAGCTCCTATGAAGGGCCGCAGCACTACAGCGGCCAATTCGGAGCCATGGCATTGAACGGCCGCACCCAAGGCCATACAGCCAAAGCGCTGGCAAGCAATCTCGATTTGGGAATAGAAATTGGGCCGACCCTACTTTCGACCGGGTCCGGGCCCATGCTCACAACGAAAATCCTAAAGTTCGAACAGCAGCCGGGCAAGCCGTTCTCACTTTCAGGAAAGGGTGAATACCTGGGAAGACCCCTCGATCTGAGCCTTAGCATGGGAAGATCGGCGGACAATCTGAACCGTGAACAGATGCCGTTGACTCTTCAACTGGATGCCTGTGACACCGCTCTTCTTCTTGGCGCTGCATTGCACACCGCCTCCCCGGACACGGTAGCTGAATTTGATTTTTCCATAAATGGCAAGGGGTTGTGCGGATTGCTCGACCCGGTCGAGGCTTTCCTGGGGCAAACTGCGGAGTTTGCCGCCAATGGAACAGGTCGTCTAGGTTCGGATGGCTGGTCGCTGGAGCTTAACCGTGCCCGGCTGGGTGATATCACGCTGGATGGTGCCTTAGAGCAGAAGGTGGACAGGCAGGGCGCGCCACATTTAAGTGCCAGGGTACACAGCACGGGGATTGATCTCACCCCTTTGTTACAAAGAGAGCAGAACGAAACCGCAAATCATGACGATAGACCCACCGAACCGAAGTCCAATGCCGGAATAGGTATTAAAAACAGGAACAACAATGGGGTGGCAGACCAACGGCAGCTGCTTGCAAAAATAGAAAGTATCCTGGCCATGGAATTGCTGCCTCAAAAACATTTTCTGGCGAGGGACGCTGTCTTGGATTTGCATGTCGAAAAACTCGAGACCGGCCGCGGCGCTGTTTCTGAAATTCTGCTCACCGTGAATATTGAAGATGGCAAAATCAAAAAATCTCCTTTCCAGGCTCAGCTCGCCGGTCAATTGTTTAATGGCAGTACGGATATAGATCTTATCAGCGATCTTCCCGTCATTAAACTCGAACTGACCAAGACAGATTTTAACCTGCAGGATTTGTTTCATGAATTTCAATTGGGGAACGCTCCCGATATCACCGCAGACAATATCGCGCTTGATTTTGAGCTCAAAGGAAGAACGATAAAAGATATGGTGCAGCAAAGCTCATCTGGGGTGATAATACGGGGAGGCCATTGGCGCATTCCGAGGCGCTTGTCGGAACCGCTTGAGATTGATATCGGCCAGGCTGCGTATAGTCGTTCACCAAGTTTTCCCGCACAATTCTTTCTTGCCGGAGCCATAAATTCAGTCCCGCTGCGGATAGAAATGACGGAGGACGGATTGCTGGCCAAAGGCACCACCAAACCGCTAAGCGTTAAGGTCAAAGCCAGGTTGGCAGATGCCGATCTTTCCATTGATGGAAAGGTGATCCGCAATCTACAGCGGCGCAATTCACTGCATCTGAATACCTTTTTGACCGGTGAGCGCATGAGCAGCCTGAATCAACTGTTGGGTGTCGATCTGCCCCCCCTAGGTCCGTATGCGATAGGAGGTGCCCTGAATACTGAAGGGGATAGGGTTCACTTCCATGATTTGAAACTGCAAATTGGACAATCCAATTTAAACGGTGAGGTCGTCATAACGGGCACTCCAAAAAAGACGGCAAAAGCCGAATACCCTCTAAATCTCAAGACACGCTTAAGGGCCGAATCCATTCAACTTGATGATTTTCAATTCGCTGATTGGTCTCCATTTGCGAGGGGGCAACACACAGACACCTCAATAGTGGAAGAGAAGGCTCAGACTGCAAGTCAGGAGCCTGAGGGTTATAAAGAAAAATTAAACAACCTGCTTAGCCCAAAGCTGGCCGCCATGTTTGAGGGATCCCTTGATGTTGAGGTTGGGGAGGTTCTTTCGGGCAAAGACAAACTTGGAGCCGGGCAACTCCGTGCTCAACTCGCAAATGGCCGTTACTCCCTGAACAGGCTACACCTCGATATTCCCGGTGGTGCAATCCATATCCAGGGGGCGCTGAAACCTGAATCCAGTTACCTTGATGCTCGATTGGCCGTTCAGATCGAGCATCTGGATTACGGGATTTTGATTCGCCGGGCGAACCCTGACAGTGACATCCAAGGAGAGATGAATTTAAGTTTCGATGTTAATTCGACAGCAGAGAGTTACGCCGGATTAAAGGAACGGCTCAATGGCCATCTGCGCATCGGGTTAGTGCCAGAGGGTCTTTTGGCAGGTGCTGTGGATCTCTGGGCGGTTAACATTCTAGCCGCTGCGCTACCGCAACTGTTGAAGGGCAGCAAATCCGAAGTCAACTGTCTTGCGGGGAATTTCAATCTCAATGACGGGATAATGCGCCCAGAGGTGTTCATGCTGGATACCAGCAAGATGCGGGTGCTGGGAAAGGGAGAGATCAATTTAAAAACGAATGCCATAAATTTTCACTTGAAGCCAACTCCAAAATCACCTCAATTTTTCAGTTTGGCCACACCGATCAGCGTTTCCGGAACCCTCAGGAATCCGCAAATCAGAGTGACTGCAGGAAGTGTACTAAGATCTGTTTTTCGTATGGTTACCAGTATCGCGACAGTCCCTTTCCAAATGCTGTTCACCAGCAACATGCAGCCCGACGGTCAGAGTGCCTGTAAAACCGCAATGAATTGGGTATCAGAGAAAGATCCGAGGAACTGATCTCATCTTTTTAGTCGGTGTTTTCTCCACCAACGGCAGTCTGTTTGATGGTTTGTTTCTCGGCCGGCAGTCGATAGGCGGTGTAGTACTTGTGAATGTTGCGGACATATTGAACGGTCTCCCGGCCGATGCTCTTGGCGGCGATGATTTCCACCTGGTTGAACCAGGTGTTGGGGTCGCAGCCGGTTTTGGCGGCTTCCCGCCGAAGCTGCTGAATCCGTGACGGTCCGGCGTTGCAGGCGGCCAAAGTAAAGCGAGCCTGATTGGGCCGGTCCATTGGTGCATCCTTGAAATGGTTATCATGGATCCAATGCAGGTATTTAACGCCGGCATGGATGTTGGGTTCGATCTTATCGACGTCGGGGACATATGGTTCTGTTATTTCGGTTAGCAGATCTTGAGTCTACCATTCCCATATAGTTAGAGGCCTCCTTTGGCGGGGATTCGCCTCTAACTATATGAAATTATTCAGTAAAAATTTAGATAAAAATATTTTTATCAATATCAATATGTTGCGTTGAGATCCGGTTCCTTCCACAATAATCTGAGTTGGTATCTATCACGCTCCCCAAAATCCGTTATAATCAGATTTTTTTTATCCAACATTCTGGCTGCGGCTTTTCAAAAAGGAGGTTTTATGAAATCCGAAACGCGCCAATTACGGCGATCGGCTGCTTTCCTGGCCGCACTCTTGCTGTTGACCGCGGCAACCGCCCATGGTCAGGGCATTTCCCCAAAATCGCTCAAACTGGTTCTGCAGATCACCGTCGATCAGCTCAGGGGGGACATGCCTGCATCGGTCTATGACCGCTTGGGAGAAGGCGGCTTCCGATACTTTTACGAGAAGGGCGTCGTCTACGAGAACGCCCACCACCGCCATGCCAACACCGAAACCGTGGTGGGCCATGCGACCCTGGCCACGGGAGCGGACCCGGCCGATCACGGCATGATCGGCAATATCTGGTTCGACAAGGAACTCGGGCGGGTCGTCTACAACATCGAAGACGACCGCTATGCCCTCGTCGGCGAGGGCGGCGGCGTGGACAAGGACGTCGAGATGGACCCCACCCAGAAAGCGGCCGGAACCGACGGCCGGTCCCCGGGAGCCATCCTGAGCACCACCTTCAGCGACGAACTGGCCCTGAGCACCAACGGCAAGGCCAAGATCTTCGGCGTGTCGGTCAAGGACCGCGGCGCGGTGACCATGGCCGGCCACGCCGGCAAAGCCTTCTGGTTTTCCAAGGCCAAAGGGGAATTTGTCACCAGCACCTACTATTACGATGTTTACCCCGATTGGGTCAGCGAGTGGAACCGCAAAAAACTTCCGCAGGCCTATGGTGATACCAACTGGAATCTGCTGTATGAGAGATCGACCTACACCTACGGCGACGACGATGACATGCCTTGGGAAACCGATTTCCCCGGCTATGGAGTCGTCTTCCCGCATCCTTTCGGTAAAGCCGACTCCAAGTACTTCACCACCCTGCTGACCCTCAGCCCCGCGGGTGACGAGCTTACCCTGGAATTTGCCAAGGAACTGGTAGTCCAGGAAGATTTAGGCCAGGACGATATTCCCGATTACCTCTCCATCAGTTTTTCCTCCACCGATTACGTGGGTCATATCTTCGGTCCCGCGAGCCTGGAAAGCGAGGACAATCTGCTGCGCCTCGACCAGACCCTGGCGGAACTGCTCGCCTTTGTCGACCAGGAGGTCGGACTTGCGCAGACCCTCGTCGTGCTCTCCGCCGACCACGGCGCGGCCGAGGTCCCGGCCCAGTTGAACCAATTCGGCATCGATGCCGAGTATTTCAAGCCCGACGAACTGGACAAAAGTAGAGCCATCAAAGCCATCAAAGCGAAATACGGCCTCGCCGAGGCGCTGATCTCGGGATTCAATCACCCTTATGTGTACCTGAACAACGCAATCCTCCGGGAGCGTGAGCTGGATGCCGACGCGGTGTCCCGCGCCATCGCCGCGGAACTGGCAGCCTTCAACGGCGTGGCCTACGCCGTGCCGAGCATCGACCTGATCGAGGGCAAGATGCCCGATACCCGCCTGTACCGGCAGATCCTTCGCAACTTCAACCCGAAACGCTCCGGGGACATCTACCTGGTGCTCGAACCCCACTGGTTCGTCAACGATTTCGACGGGCTGACGGTGGCCAGCACGCACGGCTCGCCCTGGCGGTATGACACCTTCGTTCCCGTTATTTTTACCGGAAACGGCCTGGCGGCCAAGACCGTTTTCAGAGAGGTGCAGACCGTCGACATTGCCTTGACGCTTTCAAAGTACCTGAACATCAAGGCGCCCTCCGGGGCAACCGGAGCGGTGCTCAGCGAAGTGCTGGGTGAATGAGCCATAATACTGCCGATGACATGAAACGCAGGTACAAATGAAAAAGGAGATGACAATCATGAGAAAAACAAGCGGCAAGAAGCCCATCAACTAGCTGTTACTGGCCATCTGCACCCTGATCATCGCAGCACATCCTCAGACTGCGGCCGCAGAAGAACGCGGCAGTGACGCCGACCTGGCTCAGGACTTGTCAAATCCGCTCGCCGAGCTGATGTCGATCCCTATCCAGATGAACTACGACAGCGACATCGGGCCGCTTGAAGATGGCTGGAAGCTGCAGACCAATATCCAGCCGGTTATCCCGGTAGACGTGAATGAAAACTGGAACATCATTACCCGAACCATCATACCGATCGTTAACCAGGAAGATATCTTTCCGGAGGCGGGGTCACAGTTTGGCTTGGGCGACATCAACTTGAGCCTGTTTATCTCGCCCCAGAATTCGAGTGGGGACGGCATCACCTGGGGCTTCGGGCCTGTTCTGCTCTTTCCCACGGCCACAGATGATCTGTTGGGTGCAGAGAAATGGGGCGCGGGACCGACGGCGGTGGCGCTGACCGTACGAGGACCTTTGACCGTCGGTATGCTCGCCAACCATATCTGGTCCTATGGTGGTGACAGCGACCGCGATGATATCAGGAGCTCCTTGTTCCAGCCATTTGCAGCCTACACCTGGCCGAGTGCCTGGACGGTATCCCTGCAGTCCGAGACCACCTATAACTGGGAGTCCGAGAAGTGGTCGGTGCCGGTCAATCTGGGCGCCTCCAAACTCGTCAACTGGGGTAAGCTGCCGGTCAACCTGCAGGCCGGTATCGGGTACTGGTTTGAATCCCCGGAAACAGGTCCCGACGGATTTCGCTTTCGGCTGCAGGCCACCTTCGTTCTACCGAAACTCTTTTAACCGCTTGGCCTTAATGATTTAAAAAAACTTACAGAAAAAAATATCGAAGAGCATATCATGAAACCAGGCAAACCAATTTCAATCGCCCTCGCGCTTGCATTGTCTATGGCCGTCGCATCCACGTCCCAGGCACAAAAGAACATTACCCCCGAGCAAGCCCGCGCCATTGCTAAGGAGGCCTACATCTATGCAAACCCGGTGGTGGACAGCTACCGGGTGATCTACGGCTACTTCCTGGACCCTGAAGATCCCGAATTCAAGACGCCGTTGAACGAAATCAAGAACATTCCCCGGGTCTACACGCACGAAGACAAAGCTGTCCAGACACCCAATTCCGACACGCCTTATAGTTGGCTGGGGCTGGATCTGCGCGCCGAGCCGATCGTGCTGACCGTTCCCGGGATCGAAAAGGATCGCTACTTCAGCATCCAGCTCATCGACCTTTACACCCACAACTTCGCCTACATCGGCAGCCGCACCACCAGTAATGAGGGGGGTAGCTTCCTCATCGCCGGCCCTGGATGGAAGGGCGACGCACCCGAAGGCATTACGAAAGTCCTCCGATGCGAAACCGAACTGATGCTTGCGGTTTACCGGACGCAGCTCTTCAACCCCGATGACCTGGAAAAGGTGAAAGCCATCCAGGCCGACTACACGGTAAAGCCCCTATCTGCCTTTCTGGGCAAGCCGGCACCCGAGGCCGCGCCCACGATCGACTTCATCGAGCCGGTTTCACAGGAGGAGCTCCGGAAGTCGCCCAAGGTCTT
The DNA here is from genome assembly GCA_963713755.1 of uncultured delta proteobacterium. Classification (GTDB taxonomy): domain Bacteria; phylum Desulfobacterota; class Desulfobacteria; order Desulfobacterales; family CAVQMW01; genus CAVQMW01. Next base: position 1,110,617 of record CAVQMW010000003.1, read on the forward strand.
CGAGCAACTCAACTTCGTACTGCAGTTCTGCCCAACCCATCCCTCCGAGGGGGAACTGATCAAGCGATTTACCAAACTGAATATCGGTGCCGGCAGGACCTTCGACTGGGACTCCTTCTCTCCGGAAATTCAGGCGGCGATCGGCGAGGGCATCGGCGATGCCTGGGCCGAATTCGCGGAGCTCAAGAAAAAGGCAGACGCAGGCGAGATTAGTTCCGGCGATGCCTTTGGCACAAGGGAACATCTTGAGAACAATTACCTCTACCGCATGGCGGCTGCCGTGCTGGGGATCTGGGGCAACAGCGAGGAAGAAGCCATCTACCCGTCCTACTATGTAGACGCCGACGGGGATAAACTCGACGGCGCCAACCGTTACACCCTGCGCTTCGAGCCGGATCAGTTACCGCCAGTCAACGCCTTCTGGTCGCTCACCATGTATGAATTGCCGGCCAGCCTGCTGGCAGAGAACCCCATCGACCGCTACCTGCTCAACTCTTCCATGCTGGACGATTTCGTGCGCGACGACGATGGTGGGATCACGCTCTACCTGCAGCACGAATCCCCTGGCAAGGACAAGGAAGCCAACTGGCTTCCAGCCTCGGAGGGACCATTTTCGGTAAACCTGCGACTCTATTGGCCAAAGAAGGAGGCGCTTGATAGCACCTGGACACCACCGCCGCTGAAGCGGGTTAACTAATCATTGAGACAAAAGGGCAACTATGAAAAATCACAACATTTACAAATTGATTCTCACAGTTTTCTTTGCCGCCTTCGTGCCTTTTTCGGCTGCCGCGGAAGAGAAGATGGAACCGGTCACCGTCGCCAACTTTGTGCGGGCCGAATCGGACCACATGATCCGCTCCAATATGAAAATGATTGGCGCTAGCATTGGTAAATTTACACACCTGCGCGAGCCCACCATGCCGGACAACCAGCCGGTGATCAGGATGAATCAGGACACCCTCTACTCCGGGACCGTGCTGGATATGTCCAAGCCTGCCACGATCACGCTACCGGAAGTCGGCGGCCGCTATATGTCCATGCACGTGGTCAGTCAGGACCACTACATGTTCGTGGAATCGAAGCCGGGCACCTACGAGCTGACGGAAGAGAAGGTCGGCACCCGCTTCGCGCTCGTGACGGTACGAACCTTCTACGACGCCGGCGATCCCGATGACCTGGCCAAGGCACACGCAGCCCAGGACAAGATCGAGATCAACGGTGGGGGCACCGGTCCCTTCGAGGCGCCGAACTGGAACCTCGACGACCTCGCCAAGGCACGTAAGGCCCTCAGCGATCTCGCCACCCTTGGTTTTGATAGCACCTATGCCTTTGGCAGCAAGGAAGAGGTCCGGCCGATCGATTACCTGGTCGGCGCCGCAGCCGGTTGGGGCGGTCTGCCGGTAACGGCCGCCTACTACGAGCTGGGCACCGTCGAGAAGAATGATGGCAAGACTGCCTACGCCGTGACCGTCAAGGACGTGCCGGTCGATGCCTTCTGGTCGATCACCATCTACAACGCCGACGGCTATCTCGAAAAGAACGACCTCGGTCGCAACAGCCTCAACCAGTCCTCGGCCAAGAAGAACGAGGACGGCTCCTACACGATCCGTTTCGGCGGCGATCCCAAAAGCGAGAACTACCTGCCCATCACCAAGGGCTGGAACTACGTAATCCGCATGTATCAGCCGCGCACGGAAATTCTGGAGGGCAAATGGACCTTCCCGAGTATTGAACCGGTGAAGTGATTCAACAAACAGAGGAAAAACATGAAAGCAAGAGTACAAAGATTGATGATAGGGTTCGCCACTCTGGCGATGATCACGGTGCTTTTGGTCCCAGCTAATGTGTTTGCACAGCCAGCTGAACACGTGAATTTATCGGAGGCTCAGATGGAGGAACTCGTGCTGCGCTCTTACCAGTACGTCGCCATGTTCAACGTCAACAACAAGTTCGCCCTCGATACCGACAATCCCATGTGCACGCAGGGTTACAACCGTGTCTTTGCCAACACCGAGCTGGCCGACCACACCCTGCAGGCCATCGCACGGCCCAATAACGACACGCTCTACGTTATCGCCATGGTTGACGTGACCGAGGAGCCCATTGTGATGGAGATGCCAGCCTTTGACTCCAAGTATGTCTCGCTTATGGTTACGGCTTATGATCACTACGTGAACATTCCGATGTCGACCGGTGATGGTGACTTCGGCAACGCCTCGACCATTCTGTTCTACAGCCAGCGCACTCCGGATTACGATGGCGCGCCGGTGAAAGGCGTTGACAAGGTGTTCGAAGTGTCCGGTGACTTTGTCAGTGCTGCACTCCGCGTTATGCCGCACGCCGCCGAGCCTGACCGTCTGAAGGCCAATCTCACTGCCATGAAACGCGTCGAACTCAAATCGCTGTCCGCATTTCTCGGCAAAAAAGAGGACGGAGATAAAAGCCTGGACTTCAAAGCCGAGCAAGCCCGCTTCCCGAACTTCGGCTCGGATTTCGAAATTTTCGAGAAGCGCTTCCTTAAAGTGATGCAGTTTGTGGTGAACCACACAACCTTTGACCCCAGCGACAAGGTGGACGCGGCCTTGCTTAAAATCCTGAAACCACTGGGAGTTCAGCCCGGCAAGAAGTTCGATCCGGATAACGTGGCCAACATCAACGGTAAAGCATTGCGGGCAGTTGCAGAACGTTTCGCCACCGAGCAACTGGCGAAAATGGGCGATGCGGACTTTGTTGCCGCGAACCTGACCAAGCTCTTTCAACCGAAGGGGAAGATCAGCGTCGAAATCCAGGCATTCCAGTCGGTTTCCGGGCCGATTGGGCAGCCGGCCAGCCAGGCCATTTACCAGCCGGTCCTCACCGAAGACGGTAAGCCGATGAATACGATGCATGACTACGAGATCGTCATGGCACCCGAAGACATGCCGCCAGCCAATGCCTTCTGGTCGGCGACGCTGTATGACCTCGAAAACGGGTTCTTCATTCCCAACGACCGCAAGAAATACAGCGTGGGTGAAAACGCCGGCTTCAAACTCGATGAGAACGGCGGCATCCGCATCGTCATCGCCGCCGAGCATCCCGAGGGCGTGCCGGAGGAAAACTGGCTGCCCATAGAGCGCGGCAGCATCGACCTCGATGTGAACATGCGCCTCTACAGCCCCGACCTTGAAAAGTTCAAGAGTTGGACACCACCGAAGGCGATGGTGCTCAAGTAAGATGGGGATAGCACGTTAATTGCGATATGAGAACACGGAAGAAGATACTGAATGTTCGATTTTTCAAAGCGTCGACCTGCGCGATAGCCTCATGCTTACCGGTCACTTGCCAAAATGCGCAGGCCCAGAGGGACCCAATGTCAGGCGCTTCGATCGTTGCCCCGACAATTTCAGGAACCAATATATTGAAAGGGTAAACAGAGGTTAAGAGATGAAGAAAGCATTTGTGCTCGATCCAGGTGGCCCGCCGCGACCGGTTGACAAGTACGATACCCCGCGGCTCATGGCCGAAGAGGGGCAGGTGAGATTTCATATGATGATCAAGCCTGCCGGATCGGCCTGCAACCTGAACTGCACCTACTGTTTCTACCTGAGCAAAGCCACCCTTGCCGACGGGCCGGATCAGAGGAACATGTCCGATGAAACCCTGGAACTGTTGATCAAAAGCTATATTCGGGATGTGACGGCAAATGAGGTGGTGTTTACCTGGCAGGGCGGTGAGCCGACCCTGCGGGGTCTGGATTTTTTCAAAAAGGCCGCCGCCCTGCAGAAAAAATACGCCAGACCTGGCCAGATCATCCTGAACGATCTGCAGACCAACGGCACCCTGATTGACGAAGCGTGGTGCCGCTTTCTCAAAGAGAACGACTTTCTGGTGGGCCTGAGCATTGATGGGCCGGAACACCTGCATGATGCCTTTCGCAAGGCGAAAGACGGGTCGCCGACCTTCAACAAGGTGGTACGGGCGGCCGAGCTCTTGCAGCGCTTCAATGTGCCTTTTAACACGCTGACCAGTGTCAACCGCATGAATGGTACCCATCCGCTGGAAGTTTACCGCTTCCTCAGGCAAGAGCTGGGGGCCACCCACATTCAGTTCACGCCGGTTGTGGAACCAAAGGGATTTGAACAGGCTGCACCGCAGTGGAAGGAAGGTTCCCACATGCCTGGGACAAATGACCCGCGGGCCAGGCCAGGCCATCCGGAGTCCGTCGTCACGGACTGGTCGGTGGATCCGAAAGACTGGGGCACGTTTTTGTGCACGGTATTTGACGAATGGTGCAACCGGGATCTGGGAAAGGTTCTGGTCAATCAATTCGAGACACTGGTCTCGCAAAACCTGGGGCTTGGGCCCCAGATGTGCGTTTATGCCGAGGCCTGCGGCAAAGCCGTGGCCATCGAGCACGACGGCAGGGTCTATTCCTGCGATCACCTGGTCTATCCCCAACATGAGATCGGCAATATCCATGAAAACCGGCTACGTGACATTGTCCTGTTCAGGGGGCAGGTGAAATTCGGTTATGCCAAGACTGAGACACTGCCGCGGTATTGCCGCAATTGCGCGTATGTCAGCGACTGTCAGGGCGAATGCCCTAAAAACAGGCTGCTCGGCACGCCGGATGGCGAGCCAGGGCTCAATTACCTGTGCAGCGGCCTGAAGGCTTTTTATGGTCATGCCCTGCCCGAGATAGAGCGAATCGTCGCCACTTTGAGACAACCGACATCGGATATAACACCGTAATTTCAAATCTTCTTCAAAAGAAAATAACAAAGGGAGAGCCTGCATGAAAAAAAGCAACCGTAAACACATCACGTGCTTGACTACGTCGTTGTGTGCAACACTTGCCGGAGGTGGCATGGTGAATGCACAGGCCCAGGACGTGCTGCCGTTCCCCACCCCTCCGATGGGTGGAAAGGTAGGGCCGACAATGCAGGAATCCGTCCACAAGTGGCGCGAGGCCCCGAGCCGCCTGCCGGCGGATGCCCCCAACATCCTTATCGTCATGCTGGATGATGCAGGCTTCGGGCAGGCCAGCACCTTCGGCGGCGAGATTCAGACACCGACCCTTTCACGGCTGGCCGAAGAAGGCATTGCCTACAACCGCTTTCACACCGTGGCCCAATCCTCCCCGACCCGGGCAGCCCTCCTGACCGGCCGCAACCACACTCGGGTGGGTTCCGGCACGATCGCCGAGTTCGCCAACGATTGGGACGGATACACGGGTGTTATACCGAAATCATCAGCAACCATTGCTGAAGTATTGGGACATTATGGTTACGCGTCAGCGGCTTTTGGCAAAGACCACAATACACCTGTTGACCAATTAGCCAATGGCCCCTACGACCGCACTCCAACAGGACGCGGCTTCGACTATTTCTACGGTTTTCTTGCGGGGGAAACCTCCCAGTGGGAGCCCGTGCTGTGGGAAAACACCACCCCGATATCGACGCCTCATCCCGAGAATTACGAGGACTTCCACCTGACCGAGGCCATGGCAGACAAGGCGATCACCTGGATGCGCCGCCACCTTGCCATGAATCCGGACCGGCCCTTCCTGATGTGGTGGACGCCGGGCGCGGTGCACGGCCCCCATCATGTGGCCAAAGAGTGGGCGGACAAATACAAAGGTAAATTCGACGACGGCTGGGATGCCTACCAGCAGCGGGTCTTCGAGCAACAGAAGAAAATGGGCTGGATCCCGGCCGATACAAAGCGTGCTCCCCGCCCGGAAGGCATGCCCGCCTGGGAAGATGTGCCCGAGGACGAGAAGGCATTCCAGGCCCGCCTGATGGAGGTCTATGCCGGGTTTCTTGAGCATACCGATGTTCAGGTCGGCAAGCTGATCGATGAACTGGAGGCGCGCGGCATCCGCGACAACACCATGGTCATCTACATCTTTTCGGACAACGGCGCCTCGGCCGAGGGGATGAACGGCAGTGTGGCGGAGCTCAACGCCCAGAACGGCATCCCAACCACGGTGGACGAACACATCGCCATCGCCGAACAGTTGGGCGGGCTTGATGAGATCGGCGGCCCCAAGATGGAAAACTGCTATCATGCCGCCTGGGCCTGGGCCGGCGACAGTCCGTTCCGCTACACCAAGCTGATAGCAGCGGACTGGAGCGGCACGCGGACGCCCATGGTCATCTCGTGGCCCAAACACATCAAGCCGGACGATACGCCGCGCTCACAGTTTCTTCACGTCAACGACGTGGTGCCGACCATCTATGATCTTCTCGACATTATGCCGCCGAAAGTGGTCGACGGCCACGAGCAGGATCCCATCGACGGGGTGAGCTTTGTCAGCACCTTTGATTCGGCCGATGCCCCGGAAGTCAAAAAGACGCAGTTTTTCGACATCTACGGCAGCCGCGGCATCTATCACGACGGCTGGATGGCCAGTACCTTTGGACCCAAGGCCCCATGGTCGGCAGAAATACCGAACCTGGCCGACTGGAATCCGATGGAGGATGAGTGGGAGCTGTTCGATATCCGCAGCGACTACTCGCTGATGAACAATCTTGCCTCCGAGAACCCAGAAAAGCTGGAAGAGCTGAAAGCCCTCTTTTTGAAGGAGGCTGAGAAAAACAAGGCGCTGCCCATCGGTGGCGCCGCGTACATTTCGCTCAACCCCAGTGAGATCAAGAGCAGCAAAAACACCGAATGGACCTTGTTCGAAGGGATAACCCGCATTCCCGAAAGCCAGGCGCCCAACGTGCGCAATGGCAATCTCCGGGCAGAGATCGAGGCCGAAGTACCGGAGAATGTCAACGGCGTGCTCTTCGCCATGGGCGGCTACGCAGGCGGTGTGAGCCTCTACGCGCTCGACGGCGAACTCTACTACGATTACAGCGCCCTGCTGCTCAAGCGCGACAAGATCAAGGTTGGTACTTTGCCGGCCGGCGATGTGACCATCGCCTACGAGATGAGGACGCCGATGAAACCGGCCGCGCCCGCCGAGCTCAGCTTCTGGATCAACGGCAAGGAGGCCGCCAAGGGGACGGTCCAGCGCACCGTTCCTTTGATCTTCACAGCATCGGAGACTTTTGATGTCGGCATGGACACTGCTTCGCCGGTTGCGGACGACTACTTTGATAAGGCGCCATTTGCGTTCGAAGGCACCCTTAAACGGCTGCATTTCAAATATCTGAAACAGCAGTAAGCGCTGTTGAACCGGTTATGAAAATACCAAGAAGAGGCATTGAAAACTGAAAGAAACAGGAGGTCCTTTTATGAGAGTTACTAAAGTACTATCAATGGCACTGACGCTTGCACTGTCCATGGGCATGACATCGATGGCTCAGGCAAAAGACGCCGAAAAAACTGCACTGCCACCGACCCCCTATATGGGTGGACCGGTGGAATTGGGAACTGCGCCCAACGGTGCGATCACCAACAAGCGTATCCTCGACGGCATCGAAAAGGTGGCCTGGTTGGAACCCACCATCGAGGAGCCCGCGGAAGGCATCTGGGTATTCGGCGGCTACGGCCTGGCGCCCATCTCCATCATCGACACCGAGGAGGGGCTGATCGCCTTTGACACCGGTGACACCAAACACGACGGTGAGCTTCTGCTCGAGGCGATCCGTACGGTCAGCGACAAGCCGATCAAGGCCATCATTTACGGTCATTCGCACACCTGCTTTGGCGCGGGCGTTCTTGCGGAGGGGCAGGAGGATCTCACGATTATCGGTCACCCGAACCTTAACGCCGTGGTCGATGCGAATACGAAGGCTGCAGGGTTTCCTGCCTATTTTCCGGAAATCGGCCCCTATCTGACTGCACGGGGATTGATCCAGTTCAACGCTTTCATGCCGAACGAGGGCCCCGATGCCTGGGCTGTTCCCACAACCCTTCCAGAGGACTTTACATTGGCGTATCTGCCAGTCAATACGCCGGTTGAGGATGGCGAGGAGATGACTGTGCTTGGACAGAAGATGCAGTTCTTCACCAAGTACGGCTCGGACGACAAGGTGCACACCACCGTCTGGCTGCCGGACCGCAAGATCCTCTTCACCACCATGCTGTGGAGCAGCCCGCCGCAGCTCTACTCGGTACGCGGCGATGTCTTCCGCGATCCGCGTGAGTGGATCGAAGGGTTGAAGTTCAACCGCAACCTCGAGCCCGAGGTACTGATATCTGCGGCAGCGCGCCCGGTGGTCGGTAAGGAAGAAGTACGAAAACGTCTGGAAGGGTATCTTGATGGAGCCAGCTTTGTGCTGGATCAGTCCCTGCGCGGTATCCTTGGCGGCAAAGGGCCAGATGACCTGCGCCACCTGGTGCGCTTGCCCGACTACCTCAAAGAGGTGCCCAATAATCTTGAGAACTATGGCGAGGTTTCCTCCTATCCCCCGGCAATCCACTACCAGGCCGTTGGCTGGTATGACAATGATGCCGCTAACCTGTCGCCCGTTTCCCCCATGGATGAGGCCGAGCGCATCGTGCCGCTGATGGGCGGCCGCGACGGCGTATTGGAAGCAGCCCAAAAGGCCATGGATAAAAAGGAATACTCCTGGGCTGCCCAGCTGGTCAATTATCTCTATCGATTGGATCCACAAGATGAGGAAGTGCGAACCTTCAAAGCCGAAGCGCTGCGCCAGATGGCCTACGTGTCAACGGGTGCCAACAACCGGGCCCACCTGATATCCCAGGCCCTGGCGCTGGAAGGCAAGATCACACTGCCCCGAGTCATACCGCCGGCACCCGAGACGATTGCTGCCTTTCCAACAACTTTCGTCGATTATTTCCGGGTGCGCATCGATCCTGTTAAAAGCGGTGAAACCGACCAGGTTCTACGATTCGATTTTCCCGAGGGTAACAGCGCCGGGTTGCACGTGCGCCGGGCGGTAGCTGAGTTCATCGAGGATCCCGCCGCCTACCCCCGTGAGGCCGATATTGTTATGGAGCTGTCGCCCGAAGCCTGGGCCAAGGTCTATCTCAGTGCTGCACCGGTCGACGAGCTGATCAAGGGCGGCGATATCACCATGAAAGCTGGTGATGCAGCAGAGGCTGCCCGGGTACTCAATCTGTTCGACCGTTATGACCCGGCTCAGGCGGTGGTCATCCCGGCAAGGAATATGGTGCAAGATCATATGTAGGTACCTTGCAGCCGGGGTCGGATGAAAATAGAGGGCGCATGCCTCTTTTGGGCTATGCGGTGGGGCCAATGGATCACATTGGCCCCACCGGTGAATTCTACGACAGAACATGGAAATCGCCGGACAGAATGCTGGGCAAGGAGGTAAGCGGCCCGGTTCGATTATGTGTCCTGGGCGAAGACTATGGAAGACAGGAAGATACATGGATTACCAGCCAGTAGCCTTAAAAACAACACGGTCACAAATCAGGAGAGAGAAATCATGCGTTTTCGAAGTTTATGTTTTTTTCTGGCCATCGCTCTGAGCGCTGGCGCACCCGCTCTGGCCGGTGATCTGAACCTTGAGGTCGAGTCAGGCGCTGTCTGGTTCAGCCGGAATGACACCCGGATTCCCGGGGACGGCGGCACGAAGTTCGACATGCTGGAGCTGACCGGAAGCGGGTCGGACCCATATGTTCGCGTCTATGCCACCTACGCGTTCAACGATAAGCATGCGCTGCGCCTGACCGTTGCCCCGCTCGAAACCGAGGGGACGGGAACCCTGGCGGAAGAGACCATCTTCAAGGATGACGTGTTCGCTCCAAATGTCCCGACCAAAGGTACGTTTAGGTTCAACACTTACCGCCTGACCTATCGGTGGACGTTCCATGATTCGGAGCGCTGGCGGTTGGGTGTCGGAGCCGCTGCGCTGGTCCGCGATGCCGAAATCGCGCTTGAGCAGGAAGGCCGGAGGCAATCGCGAGATGACCTCGGCTTGGTCCCCCTTTTGCACCTCTACGGCGAACACATCTGGACCGATCGACTTTCCCTGATCCTGGACGTGGAAGGGGCGGGATCGAGCCCGGGGCGCGCCATCGATGCCGCGCTCAAGGCGCGTTGGAAACTCAATTCGAACTGGTATGTGTCGGCGGGGTATCGAACTCTCGAGGGCGGCTCGGACAGCGACGATGTCTACACCTTCGCCTGGCTGCATTACGCGCTGGCGGAAATCGGATACCGTTTTTAACCTTCCCTGAGTATCGCCAGTGAGAGATGCATGCCGTCCCCATGCCCTCCTGCCTGTCTGTGGGTTGCTCTGCGGCCCGAACCCGCTCTTGGGTAAGCATTGCCTCGACCAACAGGCTGAAGGCATGTGGGATGCGTTTTCCACGAAGCGCTGCCGCGCCTCGATCCCGCCCGGGGACATACCGCCCGCCCGGGCCTTCTGGTCGGCAACGCTGTATGACCTCGAGAAGTTCAAGACCTGGAGGCCGCCAAAGGCTGAAGTCATGAAATAGGGCTTTTTTAGATAGTTTAAAAACAACAATAACTTGGGGGTGACGTCATGAAACACAATAGATGCTTATTGTACGCAGTTGCTCTCGCTGTTCTGTTCTTGCATGGTTTTCTGGTGCCCACACACGCCTTGGGTGCACCGACCAAGGAGAAGGTTGAGCAGCAAAAGGCGGATATCCGCAAAATGGCGGACGATACCCTCGCGCGGCTCTATAAAACCCAGCCCTCAGCGAAAGAAGCTATCCAAAAGGCTGCCGGCTATGCCGTATTCAGCAATTTCGGCATGAAGATCCTTTTTGCCGGCGGCGGCTCGGGGAAGGGTTTAGCGGTAAACAATTCAAACAAAAACGCTACCTTCATGAAGATGATCGAGGTACAGGCTGGTTTGGGGATGGGCGTGAAAAAATTCCGGCTCGTCTGGGTATTCGAGAACCCGGCAGACCTCGAAGCGTTTATAAATTCAGGTTGGGAGGTTAGCGGGCAGGCGACGGCAGCCGCCCAGGCAAGCGGCGAAGGTGCAGCTTTGGCCGGGGCCATCTCGATCAAGCCCGGTGTCTGGCTCTATCAGTTGACCGATGACGGGCTGGCAGCGGAACTGACCGCTAAAGGCACCAAATATTACAAGGATGATAAACTCAAATAGTACCGGTCAAGAGAAGGCACTTTTGAAGTACAAAGGAGGAGAGAATGAAGGTAGATACCCAAAAAGATACGAGACGGTACAATGCGAACCCAGATAAAAAAAGCCATTTGTTGCAACGTATAAAATTAGTTGTGGTAACCTGGCTGGCAGGATTAGCCTTCTTTGCTATCTCAGCACCTCTGGAGATCTACGCAGCCGAAGGTGCCTCGAGTCACTATCTACCAGGTGCGGGTGGCGATATCTTTCTTGCCCTGCCGCCTGAACCCGGTTTCCAGGTCGCGGACACGCTCTGGTACCAGACGGGCAGTACTGGTACTGCGGTTCTCGAGGGGCTGGTCAGTTTCGGCATAGACCTTGATCTCTTTCTCAATCTTGCTTCGCTGTCATACACCTTCGAAAAGCCGGTGCTCGGGGGGCGATACACCATTGGTGCGGCCATCCCCTTCGGGTATGGTGAAATGAATGGCAAGGTAACCGGTCCGCGTGGCGGTCGCATCGATTTCTCCGATGACAGCTTCGATCTGAGCGACATCGCCATTATCCCGATCCAGATGAACTGGAACTCTGGTCGATGGTCGTTCAAACTCTGGGAGTCGATTGTCGCTCCAACCGGGGGGTATGACGCCACCGGTTCCGACCTGGTCAATCTCGGTAGAAACTACTGGAGCTTTGACACCGTGGGTGCTGTGACCTGGTTTAACCCCGACTCCGGAACCGAAGTCTCAGTCGCACCAGGCGTGATGTTCAACACCGAAAATTCCGACACAGACTACGAGACGGGTACGGAATTCCATATCGACTTCGTCGCCAACCAGTTCCTCTCCGAAGCCTTCGCCCTTGGCGTACGTGGATACTATTACAAGCAATTAGAGGGTGACAGCGGTTCCGGGGCAACGCTTGGCGACTTCAAATCCGAGTCCTTCGCAGTTGGTCCAGGCTTCGTCTGGATTCCAGCGTTTGGCGACGGCCGCTTCACAGTGCTTTCTAAGTGGATGCACGATTTCAGCGCGGAAAATCGATTCGAATCCGACTATATCACACTTACCGCTGCCTGGAAGTTTTGATATCAAGGCATTATAGATAACCCGAAAGACAGAAAACAAAAAGAGGAATGATGATGACAGTCAAGCCCAACCTTTTATTTATCCTGCTGCTGCATATCCTTCTCCCTGCCCTTTGTCTGGGCATTCAAGACCAGGAATTGGGCAGCGATCTGCAACTGGCCAAGCAGTGGAGAGGTGACTATAAAGACATGGTGGAGCGGCGGGTAATCCGGGTGCTGGTTGTACCCAACAAGATGTTCTACTTTGTTGATCAGGGCCGGCATTACGGTGTCAGTGTCGATTTCTTCGAAGAGTTCGAGGCCTTTGTCAATAAAAAAGAGAAAACGGGTACACTGAAGATCAAAGTCCTCTTCCTGCCGGTCCAACGTGACCAGCTCTTCCCGGCCCTGGCGAATGGCCGCGGCGATATCGCCGCAGCAAACCTGACAATCACCCCGCAGCGCCGGGAGCTGGCGGCCTTCAGCGCGCCACTGCTGACAGGAGTAAAAGAGATCGTTATCACTGGCCCTAATGAAAAGCCCCTGGAACGTCTGGAGGATTTGTCCGGCCGCATGCTGCACCTCCGCCCATCTTCGAGCTATTTCCAGCATGTGACAAAACTGAATGAAACCTTCAAGGCCAAGGGAGTCGCGCCTGTTGAAATCATTGAAGCAGAAGAGTTCCTGGAAGATTCAGACCTGCTGGAAATGGTCAACACCGGGTTGATTCCAGCTGTTGTCGTCGATGACCATAAGGCGCGCTTTTGGGGCCAGATCTTTGAAGACATTACCTTGCATCCTGACGTCTTCGTCAACGAAGGTGGTGAAATCGCCTGGGCTTTCCGTAAAAAAAGCTCCCAGCTCGAGGCGGTCGTTAACGAATTCGTGCAAACAATAAAAAAGGGGACCTTGCTCGGTAATATAGTCTTCAAACGGTATCTCAAGGAAAACAAGTGGGCCCGTAACTCTCTGAGCCCGGGAGAACAGAAAAAATTCGAGCAGGTTGTCGACTTGTTCAAAACCTACGCCGATCGCTACCAGTTCGATTACCTGATGACCGGAGCGCTGTCCTATCAGGAATCCCAGCTCGACCATGGTAAGCGCAGCAAGGTAGGGGCCGTGGGCATTATGCAGTTGCTGCCGACAACCGCTGCCGACAAGAATGTCGGAATCCCGGATATAGAAAAACTTGAGAAAAATATCCACGCCGGGCACAAATACCTGCGATTTCTCCAGGATCGATATTTCAGCGATCCAGAGATCGATGAGTTGAACCGCTATCTCTTCACATTTGCCTCCTATAATGCCGGTCCTGGCAAAATAGCAAAATTGCGACAGGAAGCAGAAAAACAGGGACTCAATCCAAATGTCTGGTTCCAGAACGTCGAGGTGATTGCTGCCAAGCGAATTGGCCGGGAAACAGTGCAGTACGTCAGCAACATCTATAAATATTACATTTCCTATAAACTGGCCATGAACAAGGCTAAGAAAGCCGCTGAAAAAAAGTAAGCACCCTTCGCAACCCACAGTAAGGTTGAACGACTGGCCCGAAAGCAGCATGCAGATATCTCAGCTTTTTGACCAAGACAAGAAAATCTGCCCGTTCAACTTCAATCCTGGCCTCAGCTTATGGATAGAATGGTGGGATCGACAATAGCGGGTGGAACGCCGTGGTGTTACAGACGAAATCCTGTGATGTCTTCGTTGCGGATCTGGACGGCAACGGATACGACGAAATTTATATCGTCACCACAGCGGCAGGTTCCGGCAGCTATGGAGCCGTATTGGGATTGGCTTCGAACAAGGTCAAGAGTCTGTCCATTCCTTTCGAGTCCTTTCGGCGCCAGGCTGTTTCGCCTGAAGACGAGGCAATGGCTATGCCAATCGCTCCCATCGAGAAAAGAAAAGAATTCATTCATGAAGAGAGTCCTGCATCGCACCCTTCGTCTTTTTGTCGTCGCATGCATGGCAGCCGTTATCCCTGCCTGGTTGCCGCCGGCCGTCGCGGAAGGTCAAAACAGCCCGGGGTCAAGCGGGGACGCCGACTTCGCCCAGGAGCTGTCCAACCCCATCGCCGACCTGATTACCCTTCCCATCCAGATGAACTACGACCGCGATATCGGTCCTCAGGACGACGGATGGAAGCTGCAGACCAACATCGTTTTGCCAAAATGAATGGACTCGAAATGCAGTTTATCAAGCAAGGAAAAATGGTATAAATATCTCCACTGAACAGGGATTGGCTATCTGAAAACAACAAGGATGTGCCGCCGATTCAAAGGTGGACCACATAAAAAAACGACATGCATCTACTGAAAATCACCCACAAACGTTTTGAGATCGTTTACCAGGACATCTCGGAGGGGTCAGAGCCGGCGGTTCGGTTCTATTTGCTGGTAGCGGTTTCGACTCTGATTGCCAGCTTTGGCCTGATATCAAACAGCACAGCCGTGGTGATCGGGGCCATGCTGGTGGCGCCGCTGATGACGCCGATCTTCGGTATAGCCCTAGCACTGGTCAGGGGGGAGGCCCTCCTTCTGGGACGCGCTCTTCGCGCCGAGATCGTCGGAGTGGCTGCCGCAGTATCGATGGGCTTGGTACTCGGATTGTTACTGGGGGATTTCGATCCAACCGCCGAAATGCTATCGCGCACGCGGCCAACCTTATTCGACCTGCTAGTGGCGGTACTGGCCGGTTTCGCCGGAGCCTATGCATTGGTGGATGAAAAGATCAGTCCAGCATTACCGGGGGTGGCAATCGCAACGGCCATCGTTCCCCCTCTGGCCAATTCCGGCCTTTGCTTGGCTCTGGGTGAAGTGGCAGGTGCGGTAGGTTCCTTTTTGCTGTTCGTGGCCAACTTTCTTTCTATTTTGGTCATCGCTTCGCTCACCTTCATCATCAGCGGCATGGCAAAACGATTCGGCGCCAGAGCGAAAAGCGGTGACCTGATGCGTCGGTTTCAACTGCCGATCGTGGCATTTGTTGTGATCGCCGCCTTTCTTGGTCACTCCCTTTATGCCATTGCCAAAGAGCGCCAAATTCACAAAAAAATCGAACAAACATTAATCGAACAAACTTCCCGGATTCCATCGACGAATCTGGAAAGCATGGATTTCTACGATGAAAGGGAAGGCAAACAGAATTTGATTCATGTGGTGGCCAAAGTCAGTACACCCGAAATTCTCACCCCCAACCAGGTGAGCGCCATACAGGAAAAGTTGACGCAGCGGGTGGGAATGCCCACAGAACTGATCGTACATTGCTCGTTGAGCAGCAGTGTTTCCGCCTCAGGCTCGCTGAAAAACACCCTCAAACAAAATCTAGACGGAACCTTCATTAAATCCACCGGAAGCGACCTGGTGGATGATATTGCTACCACTGAGCAGATCATCCGCGAGTACGTTGCAACAGATGTGGCGCTGAGTCTGAGCCGGGTGGAGTATATACCCCGCAACCCGCAGCGTAAGATCATGCTGGCCCACATCTCTGGCTTCAGGCACCTTACCGCGGAGGAAATTAGATACCTGGAAACCGAAATCCAAAAGGCCACCCAAGACCCTACCATCGAGCTGGTTTTCAGCCACAGCGAAACGATGATCAGCACGGTGGATGGGCTTGTCCGCTACGGCTGGATTCCGGGTAAACACCATTCACCTGAAATCATTGACCGCACCCGTAACATTAAGCAGGACATGGCAGCTTTCATTAACCGCGATCAAGTCTACACGCTGGTTAATATCAATTTAAACCGCCTGGACAACACGCTCCATTTTTTACTGGAGATTGTCGGTCCCGATGTCTACCCACGCGAACGCATCGAACCATTACGAGCGCTTCTATCGGAAAAATTTTCCGAATCGATTGCCCTTTACATCTGGAGCCGAATCGAGGTGGTTCATGGTCCCCAAGGCTCACTGTCAATGAAAGAACTTGATCGATATTTTAGCTCACGCCAGAAGGAAAACCTGCCCGATGAGATGCAGCTGATTTTGGAGGCAGCCAGCAGGTAGCCAGATGATAAGGGAGAAATAATAATCGGTTAACCCATAGCTATGCAAGGCATATAACCAAAGTTTAACAAGTCCGGGAAAAACTATAATGCCTCCAGACAGTAAACCACGCAAGGATCACATGAAGGAGGCTTCCAATGAGCAGTGCACCATCATTCAATCACTATAAATCTGAATGCAAACACCGAAAAACATGGAAAGCAGGCGGGATGAGATCATACTGCATTGTCAATTGCGGCCTAATGAAAACACTCTTTTTTCTACTACTCGGTCTCCTGTTTCCATCCTTTCTTTTAGGCGCCTCTCACGATACCGTTATAAAATCCCGGCCCCGTATCGGTCTGGCGCTGGGAGGGGGCGGCGCCCTGGGGTTTGCCCATATCGGGGTGCTGAAAGTTTTAGAAGAGATGCAGATTCCGGTGGACTATATTGCGGGCACCAGCATGGGGGCGATCATCGCGGGACTGTATGCCTCGGGGATGTCTCCGGATGAGATGCAGCGTACCCTCTCGGGCATCAACTGGTGGGAGATTCTCAAGGATGAGACCCCCCGCAAGGATCTCAATTTCAGGCGCAAACGGGATGATGAACGCTACATCGGATTTCAAATGGGGATCAAAGGTTCGGGCATCCGGCTTCCCGCGGCGACATCAGCAGGTCAGAAGCTAACCAATTTACTTCAGACCCTGACCTTGAGCGTAAGCCAGATTGAGGATTTCAATGGGCTGAATATTCCCTATCGCGCGGTGGCCACCGACATCGGCAACGGGGAGGCGGTGATTTTGTCCCGGGGGAATTTGGCCACTGCCATGCGGGCCAGTATGGCGGTACCCGGATTTTTTTCGCCCGTGGAGCTTGACGGCCGCCTGCTGGTGGACGGGGGGCTGGTCAATAACCTGCCCGTCGATGTGGTCCGTGATATGGGTGCCGATGTGGTCATCGCAGTCGATTTGAGTCAAGGGGATGTTTCGCCCGGGAGCAAAGATCCCGAGACGCTGCTGGAGATCCTGGGCCGCACCTATGCGGTGATGCGGCAGCCGGTGAATGTTCAGCAGGCCGCCATGGCCGATCTTGTTATTGCACCGGCCCTGGGTGCGTACTCGGCCGCCTCTTTCCATCTCGCCGATGGGATCATTCCCCTGGGCCAAAAAAGCGCGGAGGGTCAACATAAACTCCTGGAAGCCTATCAGGTGGGTGATGAAGATTACCGTCTGTTTTTAGGCCGGCAGCGAGGCGAGACAGGGGTCGGCGATGAGACGATCGCCGCCATTCGCATTACCGGAAATGATCTGGTCGACACGCGGATCATTCAAGATCAGATCCGGTGCCGTGCCGATGAGCAGCTCGACTTAAACAAAATCGAAGCCGATGTAAAACGAATTTACGGGCTGGGTGATTTCGAACAGGTGCTGTTTCGCCTCCATCGAACTAATGAAGATCGCTACGAGATCGAGTATTTGGTCAAGGAGAAGGCCTGGGGACCCCTGTTTCTCAACTTCGGACTGCGCCTGGAAAGTGACGATGAGCGCGACACCTCCTGGCAGCTATTGCTCAATTTGACCCGCACCCATCTCAACGGACTCGGTGGAGAATGGGTCACCGATTTCAAAGCGGGCGATGTTATGGGTATATTTTCAGAATGGTATCAACCCCTTCGTACGGACCGAATGCTCTTTATTGCCCCCAGTTTGGAAATTGAAGATCAGACCCTCGATTTCTATGTGGAAGAGCAGCGAGTTGCCGAATATGAAGTGAATCAATATGCGTTTAATCTGGATATTGGAAGTCAGTTTAGAAATTACGGTGAAGCCCGCCTCGGAATCCTGCTGGGTTATCTGGATGCCGAGGCAAAGGTCGGCTCCAGCGACTTGCCAACCGTAACAGAAGATCTGCGGGCCTTTACCGGGAGTGTGATTCTTGACCGGCTGGACCGGTCCACATTCCCCCGTAAAGGATATTATTTCGACCTTCAAGGGCGGCTCTATGGTAAGTTTCTGGGGGGGCGGCAGCGTTACGAAAAAGCGTGGGCGTTTGCCGAGACCTTTAAAACCTACGGCCGCCACACCTTCACCGCCAAAATCAAGGTGGGAACCAGTTTCAACAGCGATATCCCCCTCTGGGACCAGTATCGCCTGGGAGGATTTCCATCCGCCGAAAGGGATCGTTTACCTTTTGCGGGACTTGCCAGTGGCCAGGTCTATGGGCCCTATGCCGGTGTAATGACAATGGGGTATCGCCATCGCTTGTTTAAATTGTCTCCTGGAGTTGGCGAAGATGTCTACCTGATCCTCAATGGGGATGCGGGCAACGCCTGGAACGACACCCAGGACATCGCCCTGGACGATCTGCGCCTCGGCGGACTGGTGGCCCTGGCAGCGGAAACCCTATTTGGCCCGCTCTCTGTCGGGTACGGCATGGCGGACGAAGGTGACTATCGGTTTAACATTAGCCTGGGGAGCGTGTTTTAGGCTCAACGCTTCGGTTTCAGTTTTTCAGGGCCTGCGCGATGGCAGGGAAACCTGCAGGGAATAGCGTTTCCAATTGAAGCCTTGCCCGATCACCAGCAACATGCCGTTTTCGCCCTCGGGGAGTGTACCCGGCGAAAATTCTGGCGTGTCAGTACCAAGGGGTTTACCCTTGATGGGTACCCAACCCAGCAGCTGCAGGGGCCAGATCAATTTGGATACCTTCTGGCTGGCAGGAACCGTCTCCACGGGGGGAGACCGCACGGTTTCAGCCGTGAGCCCTTCGAACACAAATGTTCCCTGGGGCTGGCTGTCCGCCAATTACCGGGACCGGGTCCAGCCAATTTGGATAGGGTGATCCGTACGATTGGCCAAGTTAAATTGAAACCCATCAAATACGGAACCGTTCTGAGGACGAACCGGAATTCTATGGGTTGATCCGTTTATCGGCGTAGGCCGCTCGGGCTTCGATATCCTGGAGCAATTTACCCATCTCCAGCGCCTCTTCTTTGGTAAAGCGGGCGGAATTTTTGATCATTTTTTCGGGATGAGCCAATACGTAAAAATCAACGCCTTTGCGTTTGGCGGAAAAGGTGACAAACGCATCCCCGGCCGGAACGGTTTGGGTGCTCTCCATAGCTTTTTCTTTGAATTGCGCATGATACTTTTCGGCCTCAAGCAGCGTATCCCCCACGGACTTGGCCTGGGCGGGGGTTAAGCGCACGCTGCCGAGCCTACCCCCTGGACTGCTCAGCATGGCCCACACGCCCTCATGGGTTTTCTGGACGAACAGGCCCACCTTTCCGGCCCAGTCAACCTCCCAGCGGAAATCGTAATAGTCGATCTTATATTCATCGGCCGCTGCCAAGGGAGAAAGGGCCAATATCACCAAGACCAGGATGAGAAGGGATTTAATCGAAGTTTTTTGCATAGTGAAGCTCCTTTTTTTGTAGATTGGAAGAAAGTCCAGTTGCCCGGTGCGGGGCAATTATAGCACCCCGCCAGCGACATGAGCAGAGCTGCAAAGATAACATCTTAGCGAAGTGTGGTTGCCTTTTGAATTAATCTATCCCCGATGCGGGGAATGTCAAACCCTGCAAAGCGCCTGATGCTCCTGCTGACGCAGATAGAACAGCGGCAATGGGGCGACGCCATTCAATTCTGGACTATCGCGCTTCCAGATTGTAGGATACCAGATCGGCGCACGGCGGCTGGCACCGCCAGACCTTCTGTCCAGCACAACTGAAAAAATCAATGTGAATTCAACATTGTTTAATCTTACGATCCACCAGAGGGCTACGCCTTGAATATCGGCCCAAAACAAAGTTGGATAGCACTGGCGGTAATGACGCTGTTGACTGGATGTCTGCAAATCCCTGTGGGCCATCAAACCCTCGGATCGCGTTCCGCCTCGGTGCTTTCCATTTCAGGGACAGACCGCTGTACCGCTGATCTGATGGTCCAACCTGCCAGTGTCGAGCTTTTTCACGGAGCTACTCTCAATGCCGATGGGTTTATTTTGGTCAATTGGAATCTTCTAAAAGAGCGCAAGCCAGGATGGGACGCCGATCTCAAAAGTCTGGTTTCTTAAGCTGGGATTGTCCTGCTCCAAGAGGCCCGGATTTCTGATAAACTGACCGCAATTATGGAATACCATGAGATTATTTGGGATTTGGCGACCGCCTTCATTTACAATGGCAAGCCGGCGGGCGTGCTAACCGCATCCGAAGCTACGCCGCTGATGCGTTGCATGGTTCTCACCCCTGAGCCGCTGCTGAGGGTACCCAAAAGCATGCTGATCACGCGCTATGCCCTAAGCGGGAATGGCTCAAGCCTGGTGGTGGTCAATTTCCATTGCGTCAACTTTGAATGGGGAACAGCAGGATACCGCAGACTCTGGCAAGAAGTGGTAAAGATATTAGCGCCACATGCCGGTCCTCTGATCGTGGCCGGTGATTTTAATACGTGGAGTCCCGCACGCATGAGAATTGTTGAGGAGGGCATGGCACGCTTGGGCCTGGTATCGGTTGCTTTCCAGAACGATACCCGGAGCATGTTCTGGGGATATGCCGTAGATCATATATATTATCGCGGATTGAGACAGTTGGAGGCCCGCGTGCTCCCTGTGGACTCTTCCGACCACCATCCCATGATGGTGAAATTTAAGTCGTGCGATTCATCATGATTTCCAGACTTGCGACGGCGATGCTTTTGCGGCTGAAGATTATCGGACTCACCCTTCTGGTAAGTACAACAGCCGCAAACATCTATGGCGGCGAAGCTTTGGATGCTGAGGTCAACCATCTATTAGCGGTTGTCCGCACTTCTGAGTGTCATTTTATCCGCAACCGCCAAACTCACAGCGGTGTTTGAGCTGAACGCCATATTCAGCGAAAATACGACCATCTCAAAGAGCGCATAGAGACCACCGAAGCCGTTATCGAGTATACGGCTACCCGAAGCACCATTTCAGGCCAATTGTATAGGGTCCGCTGTAAGGAAAAGGTAATATCCACCCATGAGTGGCCACACAAGGAACTATCTGCTTATCGTAGGGAGCTTTCTGAACAAACCGAATAGTGAGTACTTCATTTTGAAGACCTATCGCTGTTGCGAAACGAATCGGTCTACCCGCCTCAGGACGGGAGTCCTTTGTTTGTTTCTACTCATATTCCTGGGCGGAGGGTATGCAATATTGCCGACACTGCCGCCGTCGCCTCCCGTTAATGCCTTGCCAGCGGCTCATGATGGAGATTTGAAGGCCGTGGCCGATCGATTTGCCGGAATTCATGCGGAGAGTTTTTCCGGTTTTCTTCTTTTGAATCGTAATGACGATGCCTTTAACTGGCGGTTGGCCCTCATCGACCGCGCCACCACGGCCATTGATGTGCAATATTTCATCTGGCAGGACGACGCGGCGGGCCTTCTGCTGTTCCAACGCCTTATGAAGGCCGCCGGTCGAGGGGTTCGGGTGCGGATGCTGGTGGATGATCTGGGGTTTGCTGGCCGAACCAAGGCCATCGCGGCCATAGACCGGCATCCTAATTTTTAGATCAAGATCTTCAACCCCGGCAGGGTACGGGAAAGTACCCTGGGTGCCCTGAGCGAGTTTATCCTCTATTTCAAAGAACTCAACCGGCGCATGCACAATAAGCTTTTCGTGGCTGACAACATCAACCGATTATCGAAAACGGTGAAGAGTTGCGTTTGACGGGGCTGCTCGGGCATCTGGCCGCGCCCAGCCATCAGGAGCTGATAATTGTCACGCCGTACATGATACCCGTGGGTAATTTTCTGAAAAACCTCGAAAGGCTATCATCCGAAGGCGTCAAAATCAAAGTTCTGACCGGGTCCTTAGGCTCTAACAACCACACCGTGGCTCACAGCCACTACAAAAAATATCGAAAGCGAATTCTTAAATCTGGTGCCGAGCTTTACGAATTTCGACATGATCCAGCCTCTACCGTGATTGATCAGGCGGCCTTGCCCCCGGTTGAATCCAAATTCATCTCACTGCATGTCAAGGCTCTTGTGGGGGATCGTCAACGGTGCTTCACCGGCTCACTCAATCTCGATCCACGGGCCATCGACATCAACACGGAAAACGGGCTTTACATTCAATCCA
The DNA here is from genome assembly GCA_963713755.1 of uncultured delta proteobacterium. GTDB lineage: Bacteria > Desulfobacterota > Desulfobacteria > Desulfobacterales > CAVQMW01 > CAVQMW01. The sequence goes on from CAVQMW010000003.1 coordinate 1,132,768, forward strand.
AAGGTCTCTCTCTCTACTGCCTTCAAACACGTTGATATCCTCGGCACCTGAAACAAAACCCTCTTTCGACGCTGATTCATCGCGGCTCGCATGCTTGTGCACCTACGCATCAACATCTTCGGTTACCCGAAATGCTGCAAGGCTCACTTCCGGTCTGCCGGGCTCAGCTTTAACCGAGCGGGGTTCTCACCCGCTGGACGACTAACCGAATTACCAGAGGTATCGCCACCTCCTTTCCATCGGACCAGCATTGACTGGTCGCTTCCAACGTTAGGGTAAAATTAGCCGACCCCAAATTTCGAATCGGCTAATCACAACCAATTTGGGTTCCCAGATCAGACTGCGTCTTTTAGCTTCTGGCCTGGTTTAAAGGTGACGACATTGTGAGCCTTGATCTTGATGGCCTCGCCGGTCTGGGGGTTGCGACCTGTTCGCGCTTTGCGCCGTACCTTTTTAAAGGTCCCAAAACCCACCAGTGTAACTTTCCCATCTTTTTTCTTGAGGGCTTTGGTTATTCCATCCATCATCGACTGCAGGGCATCGCCAGCGGCGGTTTTGGTGATTCCAGCATCTTGGGCCATTTTTTCAATCAATTCGGCTTTGGTCATTTCATTTACCCCTTTTTCATTGGTCCTGCGGTTAGGTTCAACTCTGGGATCTTAGCCCCAGGCATCGGCGGCCATGGAGAGGCTGCCCAGCAAAAAAAAGAGCTAAGGATTTTGCGGTCGGGTTCCATACCCGCAGATCCGGAGGCAACGAAGATTGCAAAAGGTGTTCAGTCCGTTAAGGGTGGCATCGGCGGGCCTATGGCCCTGACGCTGGTAATTGGGAGCGCTTCGGATTTTGGGATTTCACAGGGCTCGATACAGCTTTACCGCCCATAGTTTAAATACAATACTTATCGGGAAGACGGCATCTGTCCAGACGCATTGAGATGGCGCTTGCAGCCAAAGCAATGCCATCGTTCAGTTTTTTCCCCTTTGAAAAGATTGTCCCCAATGAGAGGCCGTGCTAATTTTTCAAGATTATGAACCCGATCCTGTGAGGAGCCAGGCATGACTGAGCAGATCAGCCAGATTTTAGAAGGTATAAAATTTTTAGATGGCCAATACAAGCGCGATTTGATTGATCAGGCCGTTGAATTGAAAGACGAAATCACCCCCTTTCTGATAAAAATTCTGGAAAACGTCCGTGAAAATCCCAATTCGTACATCGAAAATGAAAACTATTTCGCTCACAATTATGCCCTGATGTTGCTGGGTCATTTTAAAGAGCCGAAAGCCCATGGAGTTATCGTCGATTTGTTCAGCCTGCCTGACGATGTGCCGGACAATCTTTTTGGCGACCTGATAACGGAGGATGGACCCGTTATCCTGATCAATACCTGTGATGGATCCTTACAAAGGATCAAAGAGTTGATCCTGAACAGGGAAGCCGACGAATTTTGCCGGGTATCCGCGGTGAACGCCTTGACCTATGCAGTTTTGTTAGGGTTCGAATTCCGAAAGGATGTTTTATCCTTTCTATGTGGGCTGTTCACCGGAGATGAAGCGGCTGCGGACTCCGAGTTTTGGAGTTTTCTGGCTCTCTATATCGAGTACCTTTATCCCGATGAATGCATGGGAACCATTAAAAAGGCGTACCAGGAAGGGCTCGTTTCCCCTGGGGTAATCCGGTACGAGTCTTTTGAGAAAACCTTAAAAAACGGCCAGGAAAAAAGCCTAGAAAGACTGAAGGACCATTTTTCAAAAAATTCACTGGATGATATTCACAAGAGCATGTCCTGGTGGGCATGTTTTAATGAAGATGGTCCTACCCGTTCTGCACCGAAAATTTTGGATTCGGCGTTCAATCAAACTAGAACGGTTAAGAAACAAAAGATAAAAAAGAAGAAAAAACGAAAGCTTGCTAAAAAATCACGACAAAAAAACCGATAACATGGGGCTGAGGCAGAAATAATAGCATGATGCAAAATAATATTACCGGGCGGGATCTCATAACTGCCGAGGCAGGCCTAATCAGCATCGGCTTGGTGGGTACCTATTACAAGCTCTCGGCCCAAGAAAACGATCAGTGGTCCAATCAAATAAGACCCGATGGCCGCCCCCGGATCCCTCCCACACATGTGGTAACGGCGCTGTCCGACATGGGAGGTACTCCCGGACCAGGAAAAGTTCCCTGATTACAAACTGCGAAGGTAGGAGGAAAATGGAAACTTGTCGCCTGAAAGATTTTTTAAAAGTTATGGAACCTTGGCTTGATCGCGATTATATCGGGAAAGTTTTTCTTGATGGTCAGGACCATCTGGTGCTTTCTTTCACCGATGGGGGTCAAAAATCCTATCACATCGACGATTGTACCAGAACACAATTAAAAGACCTTATCGATAATATTCAGCGTAGAGGGATATCAGTCGAAAAAATCGAAGGAAAATGCTGATCTTCGATCGCAGGCAATGATTGTGATAGGTCTAAATTCGGATTCTACCGATCTTACACGAAAAAAGGCAGAGCCTCGGAAGAGGCCCTGCCATTTCACCTGCACTCTATGTGCGGTCTGCTTGTAATTTCTTTGCCTATAGTCCGAAACCCTGCCTTATATCTTGCATACCGCCTTTCGGCCCGAAGCCATCGAGCATCTATTGAGCCAGTATGCCAGTGTTACTAAAGTGATGGCGGTACCAATCATAGAGCACCTCCTTACAGTACTAGCCCATAACATCAATGCCCAGGTCACAGCCCAGATTCGGGTCCTTGTTATCGCAATCGAAGTTGGATTCGCGAGTATCTACATGTCCTTCATTATTGTCGTCAAAGTAATCTTGAGTCTTATTCTCAGCCATGATGCACCTCCTATTGGTTGTCGTTTTCTTGACTACAAACATAAAATAACCAAGGAACCTGGATGCGCAACCAGGGCTAAATATCAGTATTATAGTAGTTAATCCCTATCATATAATTGGAATTGTTGTGGAAACTGGCCTTATATGCATTTGTTGACTCCTGGGTGGGTTAGGTCAGCAACCTTTGATCATCTGCGGCGATTCCTTTAGCCAGTTGGTGTAAAATGCTATTCGATCTTACTTCTTTCTTTTATCTTTCAGATATATGGCTTTTGAAGGCCCCTCACCGATCGGTTTTTCTTCGATCTGAAATAGCTTAGTGGCAGAGACAAGTTCACCCAATTTTTTGTAACCATAGTTTCGTGGGTCAAATTCCGGAGCCTGCTTGGCGATGTTACTGCCAACAACTGCCAGTTGAGCCCATCCCGAATCGTCGGATGATGACTCAACTGCATTTCGTAACAGATTTACCAAGTTCGTGTTTTGTTTGAGTTGACTAGGCGTTTTGCGTTTAATTTGTTCGCTGTGATCATCCTTAGAGCGCAGGACCTCGGTGAATATGAATTTATCACAGGCGGAAACAAAGGCTTTGGGGGTCTTGCTCTCACCGAACCCATATACCAAAAGACCGGCCTCCCTTATCCTGGAAGCCAATTTGGTGAAATCACTGTCACTGGAAACAATGCAAAATCCGTCAAATTTGCCTGTGTAAAGCAAATCCATGGCATCAATTATTAGCGCACTGTCTGTTGCATTTTTTCCCGACGTGTAGCCGAATTGCTGTATGGGCTGGATTGAGTACTGCAAAAGAACCTCTTTCCAGCCTTTGAGGCCCGTCTGGGTCCAGTCCCCATAGATACGCTTCACATTAGCGGTTCCATATTTGGCAATTTCCGATAATAGTCCCTCAACGATAGCGGGTTGGGCATTGTCAGCATCTATTAGTACGGCTAATTTTTCAATTTTCCCGTCTGTCATACATCTCCATTCTGATACTGGTGGATATTTTCATGGGTTGAATGCCCATCACTTTTATGTTCGTAAACCTCGGCATCCAGGGGCAGGACTTAATTCAGACAACATTTCTTATATTTTTTCCCGCTACCACAGGGGCAGGGGTCATTTCGGCCCACCTTCGGGGTACTCCTTTTATAGGGCATGACGCTGCCCGATTCCTGTGGCGCGATCTCTTTTCTCTGATTTAGGATTCCTTTGGCTAGCTTGCTAAACTCCTGTTGTTTGGCTTCTTGTCTTTCCTGCTGCTTTATTCGGTTTCGCTGGATATCCGCTTGTTCGGGGATGTTGATATTATGAAGTTCGCCCAGGCACTCCAGGGCATTTCCGACATATACAGCATCATTCTCGTTGGCGTATATATCCTGCAATTTTGCAATGGCCCGTGGGTCACCGATTCCCCTTAGACAGGACGCGAATATCTCATATGAATCCATATCATTATCGTCTTCGTTTTCCCATCGCTCCAGTGCCAGATCATAAGCTTCAGCATAGGGTAGATACTCAAGGATGGCAAAACTTGCCCAGTCCCCTATTTCCCGGTTTTTAATTGCCAAAAAAAGGGGTTCATCGGCAGACTCATCCAATCCGGAAGCTGCCTGGAGCGCCTCATCGTGAATATAGTCCAGACTGTCTGAAGTACGCAGGACGTACAATAGGTCCGGGACAAACGCATTATCGCCAATCCGGCCCATGATTCTGACGGTCCAAATATCCCCCCAGGTTCTCAAATTTGTGGTGAGTGAATCCTTAAGTTCGGCAATAGGTGATAAGGTTGCTATTTTTTTCCTGATCGGCACCGGCAGCCGAGGACCGGCGTTTTTGAGTGACGAGATTAATTCGTGAATCTCCGCTTCGGGATCGAGTGCTTTAAGATAGGCGCTACGTTCGAGGATAGCGAAATATGCGGATACAATAAAAGAAACCAGCCCATCATCCACTGCCTGGGCATGCTTCCAAATATCTGATCTTTTGGCAAGATTCTCAAGTAAACCCAGGCACATTGTATCCTGGTCGAATGTTTCGGTTAAGAATTTTGGATGGCTGTTGTGGGGATAACGACCATTTACAATTTTTCGTGCGTCAAACATGATCATCGTAACAAAACTTTCATGTTCCCCTTTTTCAAGAGCCGCAATCATCTTTTCCCGGAGTCTTGCGTCCAGAGAGATGTGCTCATTTTTCGCAATCAAATCATCAATCGTTTGAGCCGGCTTTTCTAAGATATCACTCCCCCTGAACTCCGTAAGGTTGGTAAAATAGGTGCTGCCGTCCAGCGGGCTCAAGATATTTTCCAGAATTTTAATGTCACGCTGATTGTGTTTACCCGATTGAAAATATTTTTCCAGAACCAAATCGATGTCATCAATGTTGTAATGTTGTAATAATCGAGAGACCGCCGCCCCGGAAATAAAGGTGTCCTTGATTTGGGTAACGGCGGCCTGAAGTGCTTCCCGGCACTGTTCATGGCGAATCGTACCCAAATAATCTAATAGACCTAAAAACTGATCGGCGCTTTCCGGATTGGTGAATTGTTCCAGCATCACCTCGAGTGCGGGTTCATAGAGCAATCTTCCAAGGGCCGTGGCAGCGTTACTGGCAATATTACCCTGACTGTTTTTAAATTTTTCCAAGATAGCCGGTGCTTGATGCTCGGCTTGGTGCTGTGCAAGATACCTTAGGACGGAACAGGCGAAATACTCATCGGCTTCACTGATTAGCTTGCCAACTTCATCGATGTATCTATTGGGAAAACGATTTTCCAAAGCCCGAAACGCCCAGCGTCGGACATATTCACTTGCATGAGAAAGATGGTTGATATAATCGTCGAGGTCCCAAAGTTTATTCATGATCGAATCCCTTTCCGGAAGATGGGATTGTTAGGGGGTGGCTCCAATATAGTAGCGGCGTTTTTGCTCCTCTTTATCACCAGACGTCTTCAACCGATGGGTTATCAAAACGCTCCAAGGTATCAAGCCATTCGGGCATATCTTCCTTTATCGTTTGTTTTAAATCGATCAGGTCATTTTTAACGACCAGGCCTTTCTCACTCATGAATGTATAGAACTTTTTCAAGCTGGCTGCGTTTCCCTTGATGTTGGTCTTATTGGACCACATAGCCTTTCTAATGAACCAATGGCCAAGGAATTCGCCAACCGCATGGATACCATCTTTCGCTTCAGTCGCATCATAGTAGAGCAGATATTCATTTACATAGAAATCAATGTTGGCCAGATGATTGTCGATGGTTTTTTTGGTCAACCCCGAGGTTTTAAGCCATTCCTCAAACTCATTTAACAGGCCCTTATTGGCCTTTTTTATCTTTTTGCATTCAGCTTGGTACTTTTCGTAATCATCCATATTTAGCGTTCCTCTGTTCCCTCAAAAATCTCCACTTTGAAATGCCATCCCTCATATCCCATTAACATCCGTCCAAACTCATGCCATGAAAGCTCTTTTCCGTCCACGACAAGACAAGGTAACTCTCCATTTGTATCGTCATCCCAGGTAACACGACCCCGAACGGTATCTTTCATAATTCGGTATCGGGTCTGATCACTGGGTTCAATGTGAGTCCGTGCGAGTTCACGGCGAATGCGGGTAACAAGCCTGGAAAATAAATCAAATAGGTCGCATTCTGCGTCATCAGCGGCTGAAAACTCGTAACCTTTAGGTTCATTGTCCATTATTTCGAGTGCCTGAATGCACACCTTATTTCCGAACAGGAGAGTTCTTATGTTGAATGTGTGATTCTGACCGGCTTCATCCTCTATATTGATCGGATGGAATGCTAAATGGTCAAATTTCAAATCAGCGGCTTTTGAAATCGATTCATTATAGCATTTCGAGCAAATAAAACGGCTATCGCTGGAAATATAGACGCCTTCAAAAGCAGGAACCTTTTTTTCGCAGGCCGCACAACGCAGCATATCTTTATTCATAACTATACCCCAATCCTTGATTCATCATTCATCATCAGGCAACTCATATCTTTCAGGCACGCATTTATAGTGACCGGTGATTTCGTATGTAAAAAACGTGTCACTGATTTAGGAGCCTGGGCCGATTTTGCATGTGATAGAGGGTTTACCCACCATTGAAGGTTAACGTCTTGAATAATTTACATATCAGATTTAAGCTGCGTTTCAAATTCGAACACATAGCTGCTGGCATTATAGAAATGAGGAGCAATCAACATCCCCCATGCCTCCCATCCGTAAAATCATCCACGTCGACATGGACGCGTTCTATGCATCTGTGGAACAGCGGGACCGCCCGGAGCTTATTGGTAAGCCGGTGATTGTGGGCGGTGATCCCCGTAGCCGTGGTGTGGTGGCGGCATGCTCCTATGAAGCCCGCAGGTTCGGGATCCATTCGGCCATGGCCTGTGCCACAGCCTACCGACTTTGTCCCCAGGCGATCTTTATCAGGCCGCGGTTTGATGTGTACAAATCCGTCTCGCTGCAGATCCGGGAAGTATTTTTACAGTATACTGAACTGGTGGAACCGCTCTCTTTGGATGAAGCGTACCTGGATGTAACGGAAAACAAATGTGGACTGCCTTCTGCAACCCAGACCGCGCAACAGATCCGGCATCAGATTTATCACCGCACCGGCGGGTTGACTGCCTCTGCCGGTGTATCGTTCAACAAGTTCCTGGCCAAGGTGGCATCGGATTGCAAGAAGCCCAATGGCATTACTGTGATCACGCCAGACCAGGCGCCGGTGTTTATCGACCAACTACCAGTCCGGAAATTCTTCGGTGTGGGCAAAAAGACCGAAGAACGCATGCACAACCTTGGGATCAAGACCGGTGCAGATCTGAAAAAGTTCAGCCTGGAAAATTTGGTGCATCGCTTCGGTAAGGCCGGCTGGTATTATTATCACATTGCTCACGGCCAGGATGATCGACCGGTCAAACCTGACCGGGTACGCAAATCCTATGGCAAAGAGACCACCCTATCCGAGGACATCGATGATACCGATCAGATGCTGGCGATCCTGGAAGAGATCGCCTATCGGGTCGTGGAGGGACTCCGTCTGGAAGACAAGCAGGGCTTCACCTTGACCTTGAAAGTCAAGTACGATGATTTCCAAACCGTCACCCGAAGCATTACGTTGCCGGAGCCCATCACCGCCACCGGAATGGTTATGGCGAATATAAAACGGCTACTGGCCAACACCGAGGCTGGCAAACGGAAAGTGCGGTTGTTGGGCGTCTCGGTTTCTAATTTCCTGGATGCCCAATCAGATAACAGTGATGACACCTGCTGGGTACAACTGCCGCTGCCCTTTGAAGACCAGGATTCGTCCTTCTGAATAAATCTCCCTACCCCTATTCGTGCGCACCCTCTCTCCCACCTCCATTGCCCATTATCCAAAACAATGGAGGTGATGGGTATGTACTATAAACCAGCCTATCAAGAAATCGCACGAGCTATCGAATCTGTCCGGTACGGGCAGAAAAATTATCAGGGGCAACCCGCAAGGTATCGGTCACCGTATCGAAACTGGGACCGAATCCTCTACAAAGCATGTGGGGGCTGCGGCAAACCCCTCGGCCGATTTGAGAACCGCAACCAGTTGGCATTTTGTTATGAGTGCCGGCAGATACTGTTCCCAGACACAGTCACATCACGTGATAGATGGAAGTATAGAGGAACAAGACGGTAATCAAGATCCGGTGCGTTTTTATTGTTCCCGGGTATGTTCATTCAGTATATAGTGAACTCCTTCCCCGAATTATTCAGGTCTAAGGTAAAAACACCAGGCTACGGGGTGTCTCGTTAAAGGTTTCCACCCGCTTTAATATATTGGTATGGATCTGATCCAGGCTCACTGCCGGAACAATGGCATCCTCGGGACACAGACGGATACAATTGAAGCAGTCGAAGCAGGTCTTATTGAATTGTGGATAGTCGGGCAAGGTTATGGCATTCACTGGGCACTCTTCTAAACATACACCGCACTGGGTACACAGATCCTCGTCCACACTCTTGGGAATGATCAACCAGGATTGTCCCAGCTTTTTCTTAACGGCTGCAGTATGGTGTTCTGGGTTGTAATCCAACACTTCAAGCGGAATTTTTTTTATCTCACCACTGGTCAGTTGTGTAAAAATATCCCGAGTAAAATTTCGCATCATATCATCATCATGGGTATCCGGATGCCCCTGCCCTTCTGGCTTTTTGCGCGTCCACATCATCGAGTGCACGGCTAATATCTTGGCCCCGCCAGCCAATTGAAATCCATTTTTTTCCAGGGCCTTTCCCATCTGCCACAAAGCGATACCGGTAAACGCTCCGCCCCAGGTCACAAAGGGAACACCATGACAGCCATTACCATTGGGTAGCCCCCTGTGTCAGGAAAGATGTCGCCTCCCTGCGAAGGGCTTTATTTGAACTCAGGTGGGGCGAAGGTGTATAAATACCCATGCGAAACTACCCAGACGAACTGAAAGCCAGCGTGGTTGCCAGATTATTACCCCCGCACAGTGAGCATGTGCCTGATGTGGCCCATGCGACCGGGATTCCCAAAGATACTCTTTATGCCTGGCGGATCAAACACCGGCCAGGCGGAGGATCTGGAATTGGAAGATCAATGCACCACCCACACCTACACGCTGCGTGACGGTCGGGTTATCTATTCCAAAGGCAACGACCACATTATCGACGCCGTCCGTTGTGCCCTACTGGCCCGGGAACAGGCCAACCTCGATCAGGTCGGGGAGGAGACCGTTTCCCTGATACCTGTCCTGACGGACCCGGTGTTTATCTGACGAAGGTCTGTAGTCTTGCTCCCGTCTCGACAATATCCATGATGGCATATCCTATGTGCGCGTCGGGGAGATTGATGTGCGTCATTTGCCGGTACCAGCGGGGCGCTTTTACGCCTCGTCCTATGTCGATGGTATCTTCCGGAACACGACCGATTAATTCAAAGGACTTGACGGCCCAGGTCACATCCGGCTTGGCGGTGCCCAGACACGACTTCCTAACGGCGTTGAATCCTTCCTGAAGTCGTTTTTCTGCTTCCTCGACGGTGGTCACCGCAAACGGATTCCAGACCATGCAGGTTGGCGCGCCCATGTGCCCACTGACCGTAAAATCCGCCCGTGTTCGCGCTCCGATAAGTTCCGTAAAAGGCTCTTTGCCCGGGCTGACGTGGGAAACAAAGATGTGCGGTCCGCTCACAGTCGCATTCTTTTCAACGGTTTCCACCAGGTCGGCATACTGAGATACCGTACTCCATATCTTTCCTCCACCCCCGGCAATAGGTTTTTGCATCATTTTCGAACCCGGAAGCAGATTCCCGCCGAGGCCGAAGACGAATGCCGGACCAACCTGGTAGCTCCGCCGATGGTGCAGGATGTGAAGGTTCTCAACCGTGATGTCACCGCTGAACAGGCGCTCGACTACATCCTTATCCTCGTGATTTCCCCATACGGCATATAGGGGGACTTGGAACGAATTGACTCCGTCGAGATAGGATTGGAACCCGCCGAGTAAACGGTTTTCCCTGACCGCTTCGATCAGGTTGTTTCGGGAAAGCACCAGAATCTGTTCCTTCTCGGTTTGCAATAGGTCGGAATGCGCCACATGAAGCTTAAGCTCACGATCCGAAAGTCGCTCGAAACTCCCATGGTCGAAAAAACCGAAATCCCCGGCGTGAATGACTGCCTCCGCTCGAACATGGCGGGCCAGCTCGTTGATGATTCCGAGTTTGCCGTGGGTATCACTGATCAACAGAAGTCGCATGCGTTTACTCGTTAATCATCTTTCAAGGTTGTGCTTCCGTAGGCGGCCAGTACGGCCTGTTCCATACCGGCGATTTCATCATCCGACAGGAAATCAAAGTGGCTCGCGCGTTTCCCCGCTGAAAGTCGACCGTTGTTTTGGAGGCAGAATCGGATAAAGAGATCGATTTTACGGTCGGGCATGTCTACGATCACCTGTATAGCTTTCTTGGTCTTGTCGTAGTTGGCCAGGAACGCCAATTCGCTGGCGAGTTCCGTATCGATGGTCTGATCGATAAATCGAAAAAGCGCCTCCGCCTGGGGAGTCATATCAATATAGCGGTACCATATGGCCGTATCATTTTGAACGGTCATACGGCCGTCTTCATCGAGTGAATATTCCACCAATGGCATGAGTTGCCGTGAGAACGCTTCCAGAGAGGCGTCATAGTCGGCTGGATTTTTCAGCATGGACGCTGAGATGGGAAACATAACGCCCTCGGGTGTGAAACCCCGTCGTGCGAGAATGTTGTGGATCAGGAAGCGGTGGATTCGGCCATTGCCGTCCTCAAACGGGTGCAGAAAGACGAATCCATAGGCGATGGCGGCTGCTTGAATCACAACGGATACGCCTCCGGTGTTCATGCGCTCGTGGGCGGCTGTCAGGCCGTCCATCAGGTCGGCCAGGTCCTCTGGCTTTGGGCATGCGAAGTGAATTCGTTCCTTCTGCCAGACAACCGTCTCACCGACATAGTTCTGACTTGACCGGTAATCGGAATCTCGGAATCGCGCATCTACAATGCGGTTCCGAACCTCGATCAATTGCGGTTTGCGGCAGAAGTCCTCTTGTTCCGCCGTTTGAAGCAGGGTCACGAAACGCTCGGTCCGGGTCGAGGTGGGTTTGATGTGTTCGATCTCAAAGGACGATTTCGTCTCCTTGGTATAAAGGTATCCAAGCGCCCGCTTCAATAACTCCGCAGAATAGCCAGCCACCACTTGCAGGCAGCGTTTGGGCAGGTCAGCCTTTTCGAAGTCGCGAAGTGTATCGGTGCGTCGAACCACCGGGCAGAACTGGCTGTCACCCAGCAAGTTGTCGTTGATCCGTTGCCGCCGAACCTGACGGGCCGGGGCGACCGTATAATATTCACCCGGTTCGAGCAGATCGATGTAGTTCCCCTGTTTCAGGTCATCCAGCGGAAGCGTTTTACTGGTCAGGAATTCATACAGGAACCACAAGCGCCTGGCATACTTGCCGGTTGGTTTGGACCGAATATGGACCAAGAGGTCTTCCTTCGCAATCTTCTGAAACAAGATGCTGAGGATTGCGAGATTTGTCCCATCATACTTGAGCGCAAATTCAAGATGATCGCCCAGTGTTTCCCCCGGCCAGTACTTGGGAGGATATACCTCCTCGACTATGCCCCCGCTCGAGTCGATCCGGTGGATTCCACTGGTCGTCACCAGGGACCTGTGCCAATTCGGAATAATATCGAGGTCGTATCGCTCGATAAGTGCCGCATACCCTGCGAGCCTGTCAGTTGATCTATCCTGATCCTGATCGTTTTCAACCATGGCTTCCTCCGGAAAAATGATTACAAAACAAGAATTATCGTTATATTTTAGCATATGTCAAGTAAAATAATTACAGGCGCTGATTCTGCCAACCTCGACTCAACAAGAAAAATAGTTACGTTGCCGGAATAACGGTTAAAAAGCTGACTTTGACGGGAAATATCGTTACGATAGGTTCGTTTATGGTCTGCCCGACAACTACCACGCTTGTACTTCGCTATACCGCCCAACCGACGTTTCTTCCCTGCCTCCGGTAGATAACCCCAGGATGAGCTTCATCTCGCCACACGGCGCGGATGTCGCGCCCACAGGCCAAGAAAACGCGAGGACACTGGTGGAGAGACAAGACGGGCGTATAACTTCAGATGAAACCGCCGCTACCGCTGATGGCAACGGACCCGCGACCCATCCGTCAACCGATGGATGGGTCATCGCGCCTCTGGCGACAGCGGCGGCCCTGGACCCTTCGGTCTTCAGCAAGGTAAGCACAACTGAGGCCATTCCCGCAACCTGGGAGGAACGGGCGCGCAAGGCCTGGGAATATTACATCGAAGAGCCGCTGGTCAAAAACTGCGTCAACTCATGGCGTACCTTTGCTGTCGGCGATGAAATCAAAATCACCAGCGACGACGAGGACGTGAAAAGTGATGCCGGCTCCCTCGCCGACCGCCTGAACATCTCCGCGTTCGTCAAGGACATGATTCTCCAACTGCTGGTCAAGGGTGACGCCGTGGGATTCAAGCGCTACACCAAGGACGGCAAGGACCTGGAAGAGGCTATATGCGTCAATCCGGTTTCCGTGAAGGTCAAGTATGCCCAGGGACAGATGGTGGAAGCCCGCCAATATCCTGACGAGAATCCCGGAATCGGTGAAGGCCTGGAACTGCCTATCGACCAGGTGCTCCACCTCAAATGGGACGCGCCTTCATTTTCCCCACGGGGCAACTCGCAGGTGCTGCCCGCTTTCCAGTCCATTGAATTGCTGCGCGACTATCGACGGGCTGAACAGGCCATCGCAAAACGTTGGGCTACACCATTCCGCCTGCTCAAGGTCGGCGGCGCTTTCGGCCAGAAGATGGTCATGCCCGATCAAAAAATGCTGGAACAGGTCCGCAACATGGTCAACAAGATGGACCTTAAAAGTGGTTTGGTTGTGCCTTTCTATGTCACGGTTGAAACTCACGGCACCGAGGGTCAAGTCCTCAACGTCGAAGACAAGGTCAAGGAGGTGAAGGAGGATATTGTTGTGGCCCTGGGGCTCTCGCGTTCTTTGGTCACCGGTGACGGTCCTAATTTCGCCACCGCCTCGGTCAGTCTCCAAAAGATGCTCGTGATGATCCGGGAGATCAAACAGGCCGCGCGGAACATTCTTTCCTGGATCTTCGACGACTGGGCGGAGATTAAAGGTTATCAGGACAAAACACTCCAGTTCCTGTTCAACGACCTTGATCTCTCGGACGCGGTGGATTTCAAGCGTCTGCTCATCGAGCTCTACGACCGCAAACTCATCAGCCGATCCAGTCTCCAGCTCAAGATGGACCTTGATCCCGACATCGAATCGGCCAACCGCGAAACCGAGAAGCGCTCGGTCGACCTGCTGGATGAAAAACAGGTCAAGCCCATCGCCGACATGGTCATGGCCGGGATCATGGGCGTTGAAACCGCACAGGAGATGCTCGGTCTCGACCCGGCAAAGAATCCCACCGGAAGCCGGGCGGAGGCGTCTTGGGCCGGACCTTTCGCCCGAGGCGACAGAGAGAATGCCGTCTGTGACGACTGCGCTCATTTCGATGACGAGCACAACCACTGCCGAGTCCAGCGAAACGAAACCACTTTCGACACCCCGGTGTGCCGCTTCTTCGACGCCGAGACCATTCCTTCGGACATCCCATCCGAGCAGAAAGGTGAGGTACCGAAGAAGACGACGGCTTGCCGGGAGTGCGAGAAATGATTGGTGCGCTTGCGGCGAAAAAACTAGTCTCTCAGGCCGAGGCCATCCGACGGGCCACGGAACAAAGCGTGCGGGCAAGAAACCTTTACACGGAGCAAACGGTCGTTGAGTTAACCGCCATGCTTAACGACGCCGAAGATGAGGTGCGTCGCGCCATTCTTCGGTATAAAAGTCTCGGCTCGCTTCCCGACAACAAGCTGGCCGCCTTGGAAGGACTCAAGAAACTCCAGGCCGATATCCGTGAGACCACATCCCGACTTCACCGCGACCAAACACTGCTCTTCCGAAAGACTTCGAAAGACTCCTTCCGTCAAGGCATCTACCGCGGCATTGATGAATTCGCTGCGGCGCAACTGCCGTTTTACCGTGATTTGACCCCCAAGGGCATCGACAAGCTCGCCACCCGCGTCTTCACCCTTGTTGACACCGACGCTCTCGATTTCATGACCAACTACAACATGGTGCTCGCCGGAGACGTCCACCGAGAATTGGCTGACGGTATCAAGCGGACCGTGATGAACGGCATCGCCACCGGAAAAGGTGTCGAAGACATCGCCCGCGATCTCGGGCGTGTTGTGAAGGACCCGGAGTCCTTCCGCCACGCGGGTTCCAAAGTGTTCAGCAAGGCCCAGTACCGCATGGAGGTAATCGCACGCACCGAGGTGCTGCGGGCTCATAACCAGGGGCGGATCAAGTTATACAACCAGGTCGGCGTCCGCAATCTCGAGTGGATGACCATGGAGGATGAACGGGTCTGCCCGATCTGCGGCCCGCTGGACGGAAAGGTTTTTGATACAGGCCGGATTCCCCGTCAGCCCGCCCATCCCAACTGTCGCTGCACCAGCGTGGTGGCTTGGCCGCTGGTGATTTGCGGTGGTGAGCTGGGGGCGAAAGCCGCGGCTGAACCCGATGCCTGTATCCTTCCACCCCATGACGTCGAAGCGCAGGCGAAGGCGAAGTCCGAAGAGGACGCCAAACTCAAAGATGCCTTCGAGAGCGGGAAGGTCACGGACCTGAACACACTCACCGTGAAGCAGCTCCAGACCCTGGCCAAGCAGAACGGTGTCTCCATCGCCCGCACCAAGTCCGACTTCATCAAACTGCTCGATCAAGTCGAACCGGGCATCGACCATTCGGATCTCACCGGAGCCGCACTGAAGGCGAAGCTGAAGGAACATAAAATCGGCCTGCTGCGCACCAAGGATGACCTGGTCAAACTCCTGGCCGAAAAACAGACTGCGCTTAAACAAGCCCAGCAGCTGGCGGAGCAATTGAAGAAAGTCCCGGCGTCGGTCGGCCTGCAGGACCTGACCGTTGTCGAACTCCCCCTGTGTCAGGAAAGATGTCGCCTCCCTGCGAAGGGCTTTATTTGAACTCAGGTGGGGCGAAGGTGTATAAATACCCATGCGAAACTACCCAGAGGAACTCAAAGCCAGCGTGGTTGCCAGATTATTACCCCCGCACAGTGAGCATGTGCCTGATGTGGCCCATGCGACCGGGATTCCCAAAGATACTCTTTATGCCTGGTGGATCAAACACCGGCCAGGCGGAGGATCAATCCCCTCGGGTTCCGGTAAAACCGGAAGCCTATCGAGCACTGAAAACCGAAGAAGCGGTACCGGTTCGAGACCTTCCATCACGGCCCGAAAATTTCCGCTTTTTACCGCACAGGACCGACACGAAAGGTGCCGGGGAGAAAGGGTATGTCCTACACCGAGGAGGACTGGGTCGACGAGGATGCCACTTCACATCGGGGACCGGATGATCAGGCATTTGCGGAAGGCAGGCATATAAGGATAAGCCATGAAACAGGATAAAGACAAAGGAAAGCAGTTGATTCGCAATAGCACGGCTGAGTTTCTGATCTTTACCGGACAGGCGGGCGAACAGAGTATCGAAGCCTGGTATGAAGATCAGACTGTCTGGTTGACACAGCAGCTGGAAGAGAAAGATGTAAAGGCATTGTAATCAATTTTCTTCTTTTCGTAAATCACCTTTTAATCCCATGCCGCAACCGGACGTTTTTTCCGAAATCACCCGCTTCGCCCGTGAAAAAAGCGTGGCCAACTCCGGTTTCCTGCCCCCTAAAGAAGTAAAGCCGACGCTGGTGGTCGGCTCTGGGTGGGCTCCGGTCCAGTCGTCAGTCGGTGGCGAAGCCGAACTGGCGGCGCTGCTCGGTCCAGTCCTCGGGGAAGCTCTGGGTCAGCTTGGCCAGCGAGAGTCCGTTGGGCTCCTCGCCGTTGATCAGGGCTTCCACGATGTCGGGGGCCAGGGTCGTCAGCTTGAGGATACGGGCTATATACGAGCCATCGACGTCGAGGGTAAGGGCAAGCTCGCTGATGGACTTGATCTGACCGGACTCGAGGATGTCGGCCCAGGAAAAGGCTCTTGCCAGCACCTGTAGGATGGCGGACTGCGCCGGCTCCTGCTCCCCAGGGATCTCTCCGTCCAGGGCCTGGGGAGCAATCACCGTCTTGCGGCCGCGCATGCGCAGGATCAGCATCGGGATGTGGATCTGCAGATTGCCGTTTTCGGCCACGGTAATAGTCGGTTTCATTTTCAATCGAACCGGCCGTGGTCTGGGGCAGGCGCTACCATCTCCACGCCCGTTTCCCGGCCCTCGAAGTGCCGGAAGGTCTGATCCTGGCCCGGGGCACCGCCAATCCCTTGGCGGACGCCTGCAGGCAGCAGGAGATCGGCACACCGCGCTTCGGCCGCCCGACCTGCGATTGGGACTTGATCCATGGGGAACTGGTGAGCTTCACAGACCCGCAGCGCGACCTGCCGCCCATCGACCCGCTGGAAGGCTTTCGGCCCGGCGGGCACAGCATGTACCAGTGGGTGATGGTGGCGGCAGCCAGAGGCTCAATCGCCTGTGCTGTATGGTCTTACACCATGTATGCGTCTTAGAATGGCGAACGTATCACAAACGACAATCAGGCCGTTTTTTAGAAAAGTCGTCTCTATTCGGCACAAAACGCTTAATTTTGGCAATCCGTCAATGTAATTTATGGAGGTTAATTTGCGGCACTGTGTCCGGATTTCGGGTTTCCCGGAGACCTTCGGGCTTTTACCGAAAACATGATGAACGAAGGACGAAGGCTATGGATGAGAGATGGCTGACGGTCGATGACATTTGCAAATATCTGAATGTAAGCAACGAGACGGTCTACAAGTGGATCGAGCAACGGGCTATGCCCGGTCATCGTGTCGGCCGTCGCTGGATGTTCAAACAAGACGAAGTGGACGAATGGGTCCGCTCCGGCGGTGCGGCTGACAAAACCGATAAGCCGGACACCGAGCAGTAAGGAGCGACCGGTTCCGGCAAGACCGGCGTTCTTCGGGATGTCGCTGAAGAGTTCGGGGCATCCGTCATCAACGTCAATCTGACGCTTTCAGGCGAGCTGCTTGAGCTGACGGCAAAGCAGCGGTCACTTCGGTTACCGGGCATCCTCGACCAGATCGCGGACCAGGCTCAATCACCAGAAGGCGTGTGGGACTTCGTCCGCACGCACTTGAAGTATCTTCCGGTCACCAAACGCAAAGGAGCGATGATGCTTTTCGTTTCCGTGCGTAACCCTCGCATCCTGTTCGACCAGATGATCGCATTTTATGTCCGCAAGGGTTACCCAGTGCCGATCTCCAGCCAGGAGTTCCAGATTGGGCTGTCGCAGCGTTTCAGCGAGCGTGACGGCATGTTTTTCCTGCCGGATCAGGTGGCCGAATACGACCGCAAGAAAATGACCTCGGGCGAACTCAAGCAGATGGCCATGTTCGTCTCCGACGAGGCGTCCGCCTTCCAATGGCTCCGCCAGCTCATCAAGGAAAAGCCCCAGACCTTCTCCGACATCAACCCACAGTTCATGCAGCAACTGGGCGGCTGGAGCAAGAACGAGGCCCAGCTCGACTTGCGCGAACTTCTGAACCAGAACTTCCTCTGCTATGACGGCAAAGATCCTGTGCCCGAGCAGATTCACGCTTTCCTCTCCACCAACTGGAAAGAACTGCGCAACCTGTCCAAAGATGATCCGACTTTGGTCGCCAAGGCCCGCGACCGCTGGTACGTGCCCGACCCCAACAAGGCTGACGACCTCGAGAAGCTGCGCGAAAAGGCGCTGCTCAAGGAGTTCGAGGAATGCAAAGAGGTTAAAAAGAAACTCAAGGTCTTCCGCCTGGAAGCTGTCCGCGCCGGATTCAAGAAAGCCTGGCAGGAGCGCGACTACGCCATGATCGTCGCCGGGGCCCACAAAATCCCCAACAACGTCCTGGAAGAAGATCCCAAACTGCTCATGTGGTACGACCAGGCGGTGACGAGACTCGGTGACGGTGAGACGCGGGGTGGACTTGGATTTGGTGACGATGAGCAAGCGGTATAACGAGAGAAACAGCGAGAAACTGAAACATGCAAACTGCATTGTCTCCGTGTCTCCCTTTCCCCGTGTCTCCGTGTCCTCAGAGGGAGGTCAATGATGTACGAAAACATTTCCGACCTGCTTAAACAAATAGCCTTGGGCGAAGACTCTGTTCTCGAACTCAAGGCCGTGGAAATCAGCGGTAACAAAATGATCGGCCCGCACAAGGATGGCATGGCAGACGAACTGGCTGCCATGGCGAATACAGCATCCGGCATTATTGTTCTGGGGGTTGATGACAAGACAAAGGAGATTCGAGGGATACCATCGGAGAAACTTGACATCGTTGAAGGCTGGCTTCGTTCTATCTGCAACGATTCGATTGATCCTCCCTTGGATTGCGTCATTCGCAAACTCATTGTGCCCGATCAACAAGGTGGTGAAAAAACAATCCTGCGAATCGACGTGCCTCGCAGTCTGTTTGTCCATAAAAGCCCCAATGGCTATTTTCGCCGCCTCGGTAGCTCCAAGCGCGAGATGAAATCGGATGTTCTAGCGAGGCTATTCCAGCAACGCAGTCAGTCGCGACTCATTCGCTTCGATGAACAGACCGTTCCGGGTACATCTGTCAATGATCTGAATCCAAAGCTGTGGAACCAATTCCGGACGGTTATCTCGTCCAAAGTGGATCAGGAATTTCTCGAAAAGATGAAGCTCATTGCCAAAAACGAAGACGGCACCATGCGGGCGACCGTCAGCGGTATCCTGATGGCTTCTGATGCACCGGAGTCTTTTATATCCAGCGCTTTTATTCAAGCCGTTTGTTACCGAGGCACCGAACGTAACGCCTCCTATCAATTGGACGCCAAGGACATCACTGGCCCGCTTGATGTTCAGGTTCGGGACGCCTGCAAGTTTGTGGAGAGAAACATGCGGGTCTTTGCCATCAAAGCGCCCAATCGGATCGAAACTCCCCAGTTTTCCATGAATGCGGTATTTGAGGCCGTAGTCAACGCTGTCGCCCATCGAGATTACTCAATTTATGGTTCGAAGATTCGCCTGCACTTGTTCTCTGATCGATTGGAAATCTTCTCGCCCGGCGCGATCCCCAACACCATGACTATTGAGAGCATTTCAGAACGGCAATCGGCCCGGAATGAATTGATCAGTTCCTTGCTAGCTCGGTGCCCGATGAATGTGGATGCCATCGGCAGTCAGCGGAACTTCATCAGGGATAAGCGCGGCGAAGGTGTGCCGATTATCATCACCGAAAGCGAAAAGCTGTCTGGCAGGAAACCGCAATACAGACTTCTTGATGATTCTGAGCTGATGCTGACGATTTTTGCCGCGCAACCACCGCATGGTGAGGACTGAACCACGAATGGACCCGAATAAACACGAATCTGGCACGGACAGAAAATCGTTGGTGTCCATTGGTGCTCATTCGTGGTTTTATTCGACCGTTCATAACAGCGCCTTCAAGGTCATCGAAGAACAGACTTTGTGGGGGCAGACGGTGTGTCGTGTCTGGTTGCCGAACCAGGACGCGGTGGTGCGCGTGCCCCGCTCCGCCTTGCGGCCGCTGAGTGCCGATCTTCAGCCCGAAATTGAGGCCGGGCGCATTGCCTACGTGGCCGCAGCCACCAAGGTGGCCGAGGTGCTCGAAGGCTCCACCAGCGCCACCGACGGCCATGTATTGCTGGCTCCCATGGAGTCCAACGTCATTCCGCTGCCGCACCAGATCCACGCCTTGTCCCGAGCCATCTCCGGCGACCGCGTGCGCTACCTACTGGCCGACGAGGTTTGATTGGAGGGAAAAGCCATTCTCCCCTGCCCTGCGCTCCAAAGGAACGAGTTCAGAGTTCGATACGGGTGCCGAGGGCCTTCAGAAATTGGGCCAGCCATTGGGGATGAGCCGGCCAGGCCGGCGCGCTGACCAGATTGCCGTCTACATGAGCCTGATCCACATTGATTTCCACAAAGGTACCGCCGGCGCGCTCCACATCCGGTCCAACCGCCGGATAGGCCGAACAGCTTCGGCCCTCGAGAACACCGGCAGCGGCCAGAACCTGAGCGCCGTGGCAGACAGCGGCGATGGGTTTACCCGCCTGGGAAAAGTGGCGGACGATTTCCAGCACTCGCGAATTGAGGCGGATATATTCCGGGGCCCGGCCGCCGGGTATCACCAGGGCGTCATACGCCTCGGCACGGATTTCATCGAAATTGGCGTTGATCCCGAAATTATGCCCGGGCTTTTCGCTGTAAGTCTGATCGCCCTCGAAATCGTGAATCGCGGTTCGCACGCTATCGCCGGCCTTTTTGTCCGGGCATACCGCATGCACCGTGTGTCCCACCATGGTCAGGGCCTGAAACGGCACCATGGCCTCATAATCTTCCACATAATCGCCCACCAGTATCAAAATCTTTTTGGCTGCCATAGCATCCTCCTTAGGTAAAGGGTGAGGTTACCTCTCTGCCAGCCGCGTGCGTCACACACCGGCTGAATTCGGCGGCGGCCAAAGCTGGCCGCCCGTCCATTGGCGGCTTTATCCGGATTTGGGAAACAGGGTTTCCAGGGTCCCATAGTGGCTTCCGATATCCTCGCGCAGCGCCAAGCGGTTGCCCGCGGGGTCTTCCCGCGGAATCACCCGAATTTTGCCATTATTGAACGCGGCCAGCAGGCGATTGCGCAGCCGCTCCCCCAGCGTGCCCAGGCTGTCGTGGGCGTTGCGGGCCAGATTGGCATTGAGGTAAACCACCCGGGTGCCGTCGGACTTGAACACATCCTGGGCGTCATCGTAAGCCATGGCCGAGGGAATCACCTGAATACCCTTGCGGCGCATGTATTTGGTATCGATCTCCATGGGCTCGCCCTTGGTACAGGACCAGGGATACCCTTTTTGGCCGTCCGGCCCCCCGGGCCCGGTCATCAGCGCCACGGAGAGCGCCAACTGGTCCTCCCGCACCTCGGGTGAAATACGGTCCAGATGCCCCTCCAGGGCACCTTCGATCAGGGCGCCCAAGTTGCGCAGCCGCCGCGCAACGGGCTGAATTTCCGGCTCACCAGGACGGATATTGACCTCGCTGACCCGGATCCGGGTGGGTTTCAAATCGCTGCCCAAAGAGACGAAACAGCCCGGATAGAGAACGCAGGGCCGTAGAATGTTCTTCTCAGCCATGGCTGCGATCAATGGCTTGGCGATAGTCTCCCCGGCCATGGCCATCAGCTCCTGGGATTCCATGGGGTGGGGCGAGATGGCGCCCGTGCCCCCGGTGATGGGATTGGCGCTGCTGGGGGGGCCTGGAAAGCGTTCGGGATAGTCCATGGCCGTAGGCAGGATTTGGTAGTTTCCAAGACCATCCACCAAAATGGTAAAGCTGATCTCCACTCCGGCCATCAGCGACTCAATCAGCAGGGGCCACGGTCCCCTGCGCCCAAAGCGCCCCCGGTATTCCTCCCGGTAATCTTTGATCAAGCCATCGTAAATCTGACGCAGATCCCAGGTATTAAGAATGATCCTCGCCCCCTTGCCCCCGGCACTGTAAGGGTATTTGAGCACCGCACCGCCGAACCGGTCGATATAGGTGAGACAGGTGGCCAGCACCGCCGAATAATCCCGGGCGTCGGCCTCGACCCAGGCGTCGGCTACGGGAATCCCCGCCTCGCGGCACAAGGCTTTACAGGCCAGTTTGTCCCCTTCAATGAAGGCCCCGGCCTCGGCCAGGCCGAGCACCCGCCGGCCCAGCCCGGCGGCCTCCAACCGGTCTACCAATCCCTGGAACAACAGCGCTTCGGGCATGGGAACCAGATAGTCGATCTTTTCCTGCTCCATGGCGGCGATGATCCCCTGGGCGTAATCTTCCACGGAGTTGGAGTCCGTGGGCACAAATGTCACCGGCCACTTCATCATTTCCACAAAACGCGGCATAGCGGGGGTTCCCCGTACCACCACGCCTTGATAATCGTCAAGGCAGGTTTCACTGGTGGCGGTGGCCACCACCCAGGCGCAGAGCAGGGTGCGGCCGTCCGTGCCCGCAAACGCGATCTTTTTCATGCAAACTCCTTAGTCAGTCTTCAAGACAGGGCAATGGATCGTAACCAATGGACCGGACCCATAAAAATAACAAATGGGGTGAATGGGGGTCAAACACTAATTAGCCCGAAGGGATGAAGGCCCAGGATAGCCCTTGCCAATAAAATTGAGTCTGTATTATATTTTCAAAACTGCCAGGAGGTAGAGCCGCGGATGATTACCGGATTTGAAAAAATCGTTGAAGAGCGCATCCGCCATGCCCAGCGCAAGGGAGAGTTCAATGCCCTGCCGGGAAGCGGGCAGCCCATGGACCTGGCCAAAGACCGTCACGTCCCCGAGGACCTGCGCTTGGCCTACAAGATCCTGAAAAACGCCGATTGTCTGCCCCCGGAAGTGGAGCTTAAAAAAGAGATCGACCAGGCCGAAGACCTGCTAGCCCACATGGAAGATGAAAGGGAAAAGTACAGCATTTTAAAGAAAATCAATTTTCTGGTGATGAAGCTCAATACCTTGCGGGGGGGCAAAGCGATGTTTGAAGTTCCTCAACATTACACCGGCAAACTGGCCCAACGCATCACCACCCGCAAAACCCCTGCTCCGAGCAGAGGCGCAACGGATTAGCCTCATGTTTAAAAACAGTTCCCACGGTGGAGATGGATTGGTGCGAAGCGTGATGACCGCTTACCTGATCCTGATTCTGCACGTGGTCTTAATCGCTCTGATCGGGGTGCTGATCATCTTTTTTCAGGGTCTGATCTCTTACATGCTTTGGATTTTTCTCGGCTTGATCGGCATTGTCGCCTTTTCCGGCTACCGCTTCTACCGCCGCCTGAAAGCCCAGGGCCGGAGTGTGGCCGAGGCCATGCGCAGCCCGGCGTTTGACGGCCGCCCGGTGGAAATCAGTTTCATGGGCGGGCTGGCCTCGGTCCGGCTGGGCGGCAGCCCGGGACCCCCGGCCTTGGAAGCGTCCACAACGCTGGAATCCGCTGCCGGGCCCAGGCAACTGGAGGCCCCGGGTAGTGATCAAATCAGGGAACTGAGCGATTTGGCCAAACTTCTAGAGGATGATTTGATCAGCCTGGATGAATTTCAGCAGCTCAAGCAGCAGATCCTCAATTCGTAACCGGCGAAACCCGGTTCGGGCCCATCTCCCGATTGAGTTCCTAATCTTACAACTAAAGGAGTCTCCAGCCATGGAAAAACTGAAATTAGCCCTCCTGGCCGGCGGAATCTCATCCGAACGGGAAGTTTCCCTGAACAGCGGCGCCCAGGTCTATGACGCCCTGGATAAGGCAAAATACGACATCCGGCGCTATGATCCCCGGACCGATCTTTCCCGCCTGGTGGCGGATGCCGCTGATCTCGACGCGGCCTTGATCATCCTCCACGGCCCCTTTGGGGAAGACGGCACCATTCAGGGCCTACTGGAACTCCTGGACATCCCCTACCAGGGCTCGGGGGTCCTGGCCAGCGCGGTGGCCATGGACAAATTGGTCTCCAAACAGCTCTACGAAAAAGCGGGCATCCCGGTGCCCCCTTATCTGGCCGTCAAAATGGGCGACTCCCTCGATTTTGAAACCTGCCGGCAGCGCCTGGGCACTCCCGTGGTGGTCAAGCCGGCCACGGGAGGATCCAGTATCGGCATGGCCACAGCCGAAACCGCTGAAGAGCTGGCACTTGCCTTGAACGCAGGCTGGGCTCATGACGACACCCTGCTGGTGGAAGCCTTTTTGGATGGAACCGAAATCACCTGCGGCGTGCTGGGCAATGCCGACCCCAAACCTTTGCCGCTGATTGAGATCATTCCAGCCGCAACCCATGGCTTCTTTAACTATCAGGCCAAATATGAGGCCGGTGAAGCCGAAGAGATCTGTCCGGCGCGCATTTCGGACAATCTCACCGCCAAAGCCCAATCCTATGCCCTCACGGCCCACCAGGCCCTCAACTGCAGCGGCTACAGCCGCACGGACTTCATTCTTCAGGGGGACGAACTCTATATCCTGGAGACCAACACCATTCCCGGCATGACCGCCACCAGCCTTTTTCCCCAGGCCGCAGCCGCCGCCGAAATCCCCTTCAGCGACCTGCTGGATCGCCTGATCCACTACGCACTGGAGGAGCATCAGCGCCGGAAACGGTATCGGCCCACATAGCGCAGACCACCCGGGATACCGCCCGATACCCGCAACCCATTCCAACGGTTCGGCATCCAGGTCTCTCGCCGGAAAAGCGACCGTCGCCGAATCAACCCACAAGCCCGAGACGTGTCCTAAACATTGACCCATAGCCCCTAAAGGAGAATGCTTCACACCATGACCGCGACCCCTGATACACCTCGTGTCCTGATCGTCATGGGCAGCGACTCCGATCTTGACGTCATGGAGCGCAGCGCCCAAACCCTTGAAAAATTCAATGTCCCTTATGAGATGACCATTGCCTCGGCCCACCGCAGTCCGGCCCGGGCCGCCGAACTGGCCGGCAGCGCCCGGGAGCGGGGAATCGAAGTGATCATCGCCGGGGCCGGCCACGCCGCCCATTTGGCCGGCGCCATGGCGGCCCACTCCCATCTACCGATTATCGGGGTGCCCATCGACTCCTCCTGCCTCCAGGGCCTGGATGCCCTTCTGGCCACGGTGCAGATGCCCCCGGGCATGCCGGTGGCCACCATGGCCATCGGCAAACCGGGCGCCACCAACGCCGCCCTGCTGGCCATCCAGATTTTGGCCCTCTCCGACAAAGAGCTGGAACGTGCGCTGCTGGAGGCCAAGGCCGACATGGCCCGCCAAGTCGAGGCCAAGGCCGCCAAACTTTCATGACCCCGCTGCTCCCTGTCGATCCCCGGGCGCCCGATTCCGCAGCGATCCGCCGCGCCGCATCCATCATCACCCAGGGCGGCTGCATTGTATTTCCCACCCGCGCCCTCTACGGATTGGCCGCCGACGCCCTGAACAATCGGGCGGTGGAGCGGATCTATGCCATTAAACAGCGGCCGGTCCGCAACCCGCTGCTGGTGCTGATCAGCGACACCAGCCAGATCAACCGGGTTGCCCTGCCCCTTCCGGAATCCGCGAAACGCCTGATGGCTCGATTTTGGCCGGGCAATCTGACTCTGATCGTCAACGCCCAGGACCATTTGCCCCCGGTTCTCACCGCCGATACTGGAACTATCGGTATCCGCCAGGCCGGCCACCCACTGGCCGCGGCCCTGGTCCGCGCCGTGGGCGGCCCCATCACCGGCACCAGCGCCAATCGCTCCGGCCAGCCGGGCTGCCATGACATTGCGGACCTCGATGCGCACATCGCCGACAAGGTGGACTTGATTCTGGATTGCGGACCCCTGATCGGCGGGACAGGCTCCACCATCGTCGATACCACCCAAGATCCCCCGTTGATCCTGCGGGAAGGCTCCATCCCCCAGACCGATCTGCTGCACGCCCTTGACTCGCTAAATCATTGACAGCTCAACCTATTTTGGGTAAGAAACCAACTCCGCGCCGGAGTGGTGAAATTGGTAGACGCAGAGGACTCAAAATCCTCCGACCGCAAGGTCGTGCGAGTTCGATTCTCGCCTCCGGCACCATAACAAAATCAAGGGCTTACAGCGTTTTATCTCTGTAAGCCCTTGTTGGTTCTCGGTGCAGAATTAGCTTATTACCCCCACTTTACCCCCATTTTTCTTTTTCTATCATCCCTCAGGCCACCAATGTCCGCCGACCTGACCCCATGAAACGCTCTTGGGTCGAGATATCAGACTGTCAACTTAGCTGACAGTCCAGGCAGACAAAATTCCGGCACAGGTTATCCCCCTGCCTCGGCAATCTCCGCCTGGGTGTGGCAACAAAAAAGCCCCGCCAGGTGTGGGTCCCGGCGAGGCTTTAGGCGGTAGAAGGTGAGTCAAACCTTCCGCAGTTCAAATACGCCCCCCTTCCCGCCGCTGTCAAATAAAAAAACAGGCTCCAGGACCGCCCCAGGCCGGTCCAGATCAATGCTTGACAATACCGCACAGCCGGACCGTTTTATTGTTGGTAAACGTCAAGGCTGTTGATACCCGTGCCAGGCGCTAACTTACAGGTAACGGTCCAGTAGT
Source organism: uncultured delta proteobacterium (assembly GCA_963713755.1). Lineage (GTDB taxonomy): Bacteria > Desulfobacterota > Desulfobacteria > Desulfobacterales > CAVQMW01 > CAVQMW01. The sequence goes on from CAVQMW010000003.1 coordinate 1,159,356, forward strand.
TGAGACTTGAAGTATCATCGTTAGAGAAACTCCAAAAGTAGGTCTGAACCAAGGGAACATTAGCTGGAGATGGTATAGTTACAGTTTCCGAGTTGACAACTCCGGAAACGCCCCCTGGTGCCGAGGTGGTTAGATAATCCAAATCTCTAACAATGCATAAAACCTCAGCACTCGCGTTAGACTCATCACTAAAGAAAGCGTTAATATAACCATAAACATTACCAGTGGTAGATCTTATATCCTCAACCACTCGTTGCAGAGGACAGATTACCCAGACACTGTTGGGATTAGACCCTGGATTGTAAATCCTGTAATGATTTCGCTGAAGCAAATTAGCCTGGTAGTTGTTGTAGGCGGCACAGGCGGTGCCTGGTGTGTTGTGGTATCCCTGACCGCTCCAGGCTGGCGATACCCCCACCAGCAGCGCAAACAGAGTGAGGGTCAATAGACAGACAGAGATTCCCCTTTGCCGACAATTTAATGCGATGTGGTTCATGGTGCCTCCTTTTCCTGAAGGGTTAAACTGATACAGCCTTACGAGCTACCATTCCTGTAAACGCCATCGGCGGCGGTGGGTCAACAAAAAAACCGGCCCCAGGATTGCCCCAGGACCGGCTTCAGTTCATCGGGTTGAATATATTTCAGCATGGCGTTGCGGTGCGACCAGATTTTTTCTGTTTCCGCCTCTCGTTTTGCCAGCGCTGATGAAAATAACGCGTCGAACGCTTCGGGTTTGGAATCATAGTCCTTGACGAGTTTGTCGAATTGTTTAAGGTCGTTGGAGACCTGCTTGTTCAGTTCGGCAATATCATCCTTCAATATGGAAAGTCCCTTCAAGGCCGACGCGCGCCGATCTTTGTCCACGATGGTGGTCTTGATCGGGTCTTTGGCGTACGTGGTCATAAGCTCTCCGAACGGACCGCCGTGTCCCCCGAACAAGACCAAAAGTGACAACAAGGCTGCTATCAACATGTTATTTCGCTCCTTTTTACGCCTATTTGGTTAGCGCCTGCCATTCTTCAGCACTGACTTCGCTGCGCATGGCAAATATAATGTCCCGGTACTGTTCGAATGCCGGATTTCTCATTTTCGTGTATTCGCTAACCAACTGTCGTGCTTCCTCCGTAGTGGCATCGTACTTCTCGTTCAGTGCCGTCGCTTTTTCATTTAAGGTGTCGATATCGTTCGTTATGGCATCGGCCAAATCCGCAAGCTGTCGGCCGAGCCGCTTCAGATTGGCGGAGCGTTTGGCATCGGGGATATGTTTTTCAATCGTCGCATCCCACTGGGATAGTGTGCCCTCATTGGGCATCAATGGTGCCTTTTGCGAGGCACACGACATGGCGAACCATATCCCCAGTGCCATAAATATCAACCACGTCCCTTTCGCCATGCCTGGTCTTCTTCTCATGGAAACCTCCTCTTACTAAAAAACCTTACGTATAAATGATAATTCCGATCAATGTTGTTTGCCGTTTTCGCCGATGCCATCTTGTCTTTCCCGCGAGGCCGCGGACTTCTCCGTCTGATCCGAAGCTGCCGTCCGGGATTCGGGGTCGCGTAGCAGGCGCACTTCCCGTTGGGGAAAGGGAAACGACATACCGGCCGCCGTCACTGCTTCGTAGACCGCAGCGTTCAGGTCGCTAAGGATTTGAGGGGCATTCGGATGATCGGTCGCCAAATCACCATGCCCGCAGTTCGAAATTGATGGCGCTATCCCCGTAGCTGGTGAAAATACACAGCGGGACCGGATACCCTCGCCGGCCTCCGCCGGTGACGTTGCCGTGAGTGGCTAGGTTGTGGTCATCTTGTATTGCTTGGCCGATGGTGCAGCGATTGTGCAGCCACTAAGCAGTGTGGCAGCACCGGCCACCAGTGCCAGTGCCGCGTTGGTCAAGGTGCGATTTTTCATCTTCTCCATTTCCTTCATTTTATTGCTCCGGACGTAAAGTCGCGGGATCCACCGGCAAGCTTGATGGTCTTCGTCCGGCTTTTTTTCATCATGGCAATTATTCATTTTTTAGGATTTGTTATTTCGCCTGCACGATGCCCGGTGGATTCCAGCTTCCTGCGCCGGCTGGAAGAATGGAAGGTGCTTCCATCTTCGGCCAATAGAGACGCATCACAAGGTAAATCGTGTCATCTGGTGCCGGCAGCCAGTTAGCTTCCTTATCCTTACCTGGCGAATCTTTCTGGATGTAGAGCATCAACGAGCCGTCTTCGTTTTTTTTCATGTCTGGCAACATCGGCGAGTTGATCAGATATCGATTGATCGGGTTCTCGATCAGCAGCTGCGTCTTGCCATCGTACATCGTCACCGACCAGAAGGCGTTCACCGGCGGTAGGTTGCCCGCTGCGAAGGTAAGTGTGTAGTTGTGCTTGCTACCGTCCAGAGTCTGACCGGTAACATCAGTTCTCGCCATCGGGTACATCGCCTCGATGCCGTCGTTTCCATAAATACCTCCCTTGGCGGCGGCGGCACGCTTGAGCCAATCCCCGCTGTAAAAAGCACGGTCGCCGAAGTAGGATCCGATTTTCCAGCCGTTGATGTCTTTGACACCCTTACTCAGATAATCGTCCACTTTGCCGTCGCCTTCCTTCATCGCCAGCAAGACGGCAGCTTTATGTTCGAGCGAGAGATCCTTGAAGTGAAACGTCTTGCCCGGGCCGATGCCGATTCTCGCCAACCTGGCGCGAACGGCCTTGTCTTCGGGCGTCTCGGGGACAAATTGGAGGGCGTCGTTTAGATACTCGTAGAAGTTTGCCTTGATTCCTCCCGTCGTAGCTGGGGGAAAATCGATTATCGGCGCAGCGGGTGCCGCGGGTTGTTTGAGGAACGCGGACAGCGGCTCTGCCTTGTATCCCGCCTGAACCTTCAACACGTTCGGCATATCGTTTGCGCTGATGAGCTGCGTGCGGAAAACGGTAAGTGCAAAGGGCGTCGTTGAATGGAAGACCTTTTTAATTCCTGTGGGAGTTTCACCTTTCCAGCCGGGACCTACCACCAGGTAGCTGCCGGCCTCGGCGCCGGTTGCACGGCTGCCGATATAGCCATAGTTGTAGGTATTGCCGTCGATCAGTTGCACAGAGTAGTAGCGCTCTTTTGGCACTGCCGGAACCGAGATCACCATCGGCTCCGCCCGCAGATCCAGCCAGACCATCGAATACGGTGTGTCGCTGTTAGGCGTAACGACAGCCGTGTCTTTGTAGGTGAAGACACGGGCTTCGTTAAACATTGTGTTGAATGGCGCCTTGTATTGCCCTGAGTTCTTGTCCACGCAATACTCATTCATCACCGCGTAGTTCATCACAATCGGCAGGCCATAGATGAACGCATCCTCAGCAATAGCCTTGGTTTCGGCGATGCCCGGCGCAGAAATACCCGCCTTTTTATCGGCTTGTCCTGCAGCCGTAATAGGGTCGCCTTTCGTAGCGCAGCCTGTTAACAGCGCTACAGTGAAGGCGCAACATAAAGCACAGAATAAAAATATGGGTTTTGATTTGTTCATTTGTCTCTCCTTATTTCACCATCTCCAGTTTCGGAGCCGTCCAGGAGCCGTCCAGGGCTGCTTCTGCCGGCCAATAGATGCGCAGGTAAGATGAGAATGGTCCCTTGGGTGCAGGAAGCCAATTCGATTCCATGTCCTTGCCGGGTGACTCGTGCTGGATGTAGAGCGTGAGGCCGCCATCGGTATCCATTTTCATGTCCGGCAACATCGGCGAATTGATGAGGTAGCGGTCGATGGGATTGGCCACCAGCAAGCTCTCCGGCAGCTGATACATGGTGAGCGACCAGAACGCATGCGCGGGTGGCAGTTTTCCCTTGGGGAAATGCAGAGTATAGCGGTTAGCGCCGTTGAGCTTTTGGCCGCTAGCGTCAGTAAAATAAATAGGGTACATCGCTTCCTGTTTTGAATTTCCCCAGATGCCAATGGTTGCGAGCCAGCGATAGAGGTAATTGTTTTTCATGGATGCGCGCGTGCCGAAGGCATCGCCGGAGGTAATTTTACCTTCCGCCATTAACTTCGCGCCGCCCTCAAATTCTTTCCAGGCGTCGCCGATGCCTTCCTCGAAGGCTTTCTTCATTTCAGGGGAAAGCTTTTTGGGATCAAAGGTCTTTCCGGCGCCGATGCCAACCTTGGCGAACCTCTCCATGAGTGCCTTCTCGGACGGATCGGTCGGGCAGAATTGCAGGATGAAATTCAGGATATTGAACACCTCGAGAGAGCTTTTCTGCTCTTCCTGGCTGATCGGCTTGATGTAGTCGATGGCCGGGGCGGGGGTGGGCGCTGCGGTGCCGAGAAAGGACGAGAGCGGCTCCACCTTGTATTCGGCCTGGATTTTTTTCACGTTGTCGATGTCGGACGGATCAAAAAGTTGAGTGCGATAGATGAGCACGTTTATCTCGGTCTCGGACTGGATGACCTCCTTGATTCCCTGCGGTTTCTCGCCCTTCCAATTCGGGCCAGCCAGCATGATGCTACCCGCTTCGTTACCGGTGGTTCGGCTGCCGGCATAAGCAAAGTTGAACGTATAGGCGTCGATGAACTGAATCGAATAATAGCGGTCCTTGGGAAATTCAGGGACGGTCAGCACGAGCGGTTCGGCCCGGAGGTCTGCACCGAGAAAGGAATACGGCGTGTCGGAATTGGGCGTCTGGACGGCCTTGTCCGCCGGGGTGTAAACGCGCGGCGTGTTGTGTATCTCGTTCCACGGCCCCTTGTATTCGGGGTCGTTCTTGTCAACGAAGTAGCCGTATTGGATGCGGTAGCTGTCCACCATGGGATAACCGTAGATGTAGGCTTCCTTGGCGATAGCGCGTGCTTCCGCTGCACTGATCTTGTCTTGGGCGTGAGCTTGGATCTGTGGAAGCGCAAGCAGCGCCGTGATGCACCCCAGCGTGATGAGTCTTTTGAGTCTTGTGCGTTTTGTCATCTTGTGTCTCCTTTGGTGTCGAATCGGATTAAAAACTGGGCAGCTAACGCTCCGGTTAGCTGGCATGTGCCAAAACCACATTCATCTGTCAGTCATTTTGCTGTCCCCGCGAGAAACAGTGCATCGACAGATTCACTTCGTTACCTTCAGCGGTGGCAACGTCCAGGCCTGTTCCACGATCTTCTGGCCGGGGCCATAGGTGCGGAACACGACCCAGAAGTCACCCGCGGGAGCCGGCAGCCAGTTGGCTTCTTTATCCTTGCCCGGAGAGTCCTTTTACAGGTAAAGCGTCAGGCTGCCGTCCTCCGCCTTCTGATATCCCCCGGCCAATGAACCAATCGCCCACCGATCGATGGGATTGGGCACAAGGTTATTGGTCAGGTCATACATGGTTAGTGACCAGAAATACTTTACGTCGGGCAACTGGTTCGGCTCAAAACGGAGCGTGTATTTGTTCGCCCCGTTTAGAGTATTCCCGTCGGCAGCCGCGTGGGTGTTAAAATAAATCGCCTCACTCGGATCGTTTGAAATGATTCCGCCGAGACACTGGAGGGCCAGTGTAATGAAATCATTGTGGATCATGGCGCGGCCCATTGTCGCTGGGGGAACGCTCCAACCATTGACCTTGGGCTTGCCAAGGCCGGTCGCGAGTATGGACTGAAGCATCTGCATCCCGTCTTTGGCGGCGCGCGCCAGACCGCGCTTGGTCGCATCGTCCATAGTCTCCACATCCAGACCGGGTCCGACCCCGATCTGCTTGAACATGTCAAGCAGCACCGCATGTTGTTCAAGGGGAGGATTTTTTACCATCGCCCGATTGATGGTCTTCCAGTCCGCAAGTGGGTCCGCTTTGGGATCGAACGGTTTGGGAACGTCGCGATTCTCCGGAACAACTGCGCCCGTCTTGCCCCAGAGGGTCAACGGCGTCAGCTTATACGTATCCTGGACCTTGTGGACCGCGGTCACATCGTCCGCCCCCCTGACCGCAGGTCCTCGAAGCTCAGGACGCCGATCAGCGGCCCTCCCCCCGTCGAGAGAGGGATGCCCACTGATGATTTGATGCCGTAAGTACGGTAGGATTCCACGTCGCTCGCGGCTTCCGGCGGGAGGTCCCTGATGGTGTGTGCAATCACCCCTCTCCTTTCAAAAGTTGCGCAAGTTTCCAGGGGAAGGCTTCCTGTCCATCAAGATGTTCCGGACGTATCGGGCCGTCGGGTGGGGGAGGGCTGTGAAGATGTGTTAAAATCAGGGAGTGCGGTGCGTTTTCGGACCACTGCCACAGTGATGACAGATCCAGCGCCAGACATTCACAAATGAGCCGCTGGGCGTCTTCAATTTCGGCATCTATCCGGTCGGCGGGCAGGTTGACAAAGCGTGCCGAAATGTCGGTCAGCAGGGTCTCGAAACGCAGGCGCTCCTGAAGTTCATGCGGCAGTTCGTTGTCGGTAGTTGGGGACGCTCTCAATATTTAAACTTTCCCGCACAAAAGTGAGATATTTGGGATGCCCCTAACCCCATCTCAATTAGCACCCCAAGCGGCATTTCTGCTGAGATCCGCAGGTGGTGCTCGGTCATGCAGACCGCAGAATGTTTGCCATATCTCTCTGAATATCCAATTTATAGAATTCTAATGATATTGTTCAAAACTGTAAATCTTAGAAACTCAACCATTCTTGCATTATCCTTGAACCACAGCATTTTCAAAGATACGATCTATATCCGTAACAGCGCAGGGGCAGGCCAGCGGTCCTAAGAGGTCAAGCATAGGTAAGATTTCAGATTACAACAAGATTGGACGTTGAGGCAAGTGTTGGTTAATAGACCAACTATAGAAACCAAGGATCATTGCCAAGATTGCGCAGTTGTACCAGATTCCAATCTACAACATGATGATTCCAGTATTATCTGGTCGAACAGGATTAGCCTCCGTCGTGGGTAACTGTAATCGGGGTAAAATGAGTGCGACCCCATAACTGATATCATATGATTTCTGGAAATATCGCTAATATTTCTAAACTGATGATCAAATGAGACGTCCTGTAATTATCAATCTTATCGGAATTATTACCGATACGCTTTTGGCATCCCCATCACACCGCGAAAGTGGCCACTATAGCAAGATTTGAACATTTGTTTTTGTTTTCGCACACCGATAAATTTATTTGGGTCTGATATTTACCGGACGGATGGCAAATACCGCAGATGAAAGGACTTAATTCAAACTTCCTGAGTCCGGTCGCTCGGTGCCGGCGTAGACTTGATATACAGATCCCGCTGCGGAAAAGGAATCTCAATCCCTTCTTTCACAAAACGCTTGTAAATCTCGGTATTCAGCAGATGCGCCACTCGTCCGCGTTGTACCGGTTTATCCACCCAACACAAGAGTTCATGATCAAGGCTCGAATCTCCGAAGCCGCGAAAGCGAACCCGCGGCTCAGGAGCTTTGCATACATCCGGATGACTGGCGGCGACATTGAGCAACACCGACTGCACTTGGTCGAGGTCTGTCCCATAGGCCACGCCCACTTTGATACGGATGCGGTAGCGTTCATGGGGGCCGCCGCCCTCGTTGGTAATCTTGACGTTTCCCATGATGGAATTGGGCACTGTAATTTCCACATCGTCGCGGGTCAGAATGCGGGTGCTGCGAATGCCTATATGCGTCACCTCGCCTCGCTCGCCAGAATCGAGTACGATCATATCTCCGAGCTTGTAAGGGGCATCGGCCAGGATGAAGACACCCGCGAAGAGGTTGGCGAGAGTGTCTTTGGCCGCAAACGAAATGGCAAGGCCGAGAATACCAGCCGACGCCATCCAGGCCGTAACATTGATATTCCAGGCCAGGAAGATGAAATAGAGCGCCAGGGCCACTACCACGATGACCAGCATATTATTAAACAGCGGCAGGGTGCGGTCATGAATCAGGATAAATCGGCTTTCATCACGACTCACCAGCCCGATGATCAGCTGCAGAAACCGAGCGGCGGTGACGGCCCAGAGAAAAATGGCCACGGTTTTCAGACCGCTCAGGGTCACGAAGTGGACGGTCGATGGAAAACCGAGCCGGTTGGTGGCAAGGCCAAGACCGAAGAGGATGATGCTAGGCTGGTGAAAATCAGTTATTCTCGAAAATAATTTTATAATCCCCTTTTTGTTCCACAGGCACTAAACGCTTCGATAAACCTTATTTTTTCAGTAAGTTATCGGTCGGTAATGCCAGAGCGGAACAAAAACGGGATCAGATACTTTTACACGAATTATGTCGATTTTCATCAGCCCAGGATGATGCTGACAAAAATGGGTTTATGGAATATATCAAGAATCTTGTCGTCCAAGGTTAACTTGGTCTTCTTCAGTAGACGTCCGATGAACCAGGTGATGAACATATCCACGATTTTGGCCACAATGACGAACAGAACAACGATCAACAAGCCTTGAAGATAGCGATTGGGGGCAATTTGCGCGAGCGTGTTCAACAGCTGATCCATTTGAGTATTCATTGTCTCTACTTCCTTTTTTTGCCGTCGAAACCCAGGGTTCTGCCGAGAAAAGCTTATTTGAGGCGGCCAACATCATTCATTAATAGCTAATCAGCTTTATTAGTGCCGCAAACTCAAAATGGGCAAATTCATCTAAAAGTGTTGATACCATCAAATCATGCAGAAGTAATAGGCTTGTGATGTTTTATACGACATTTTTACCCTAGCCGGCGTGCTTGATGTTGAGATATTGAGAAACAGCCAACAATCAAAAACTTCGAAATATTTGCAGATACCGTTTAGTCATCTTTGAATAAAATACAATTATATCATTCGCGCGCATCAAGCGCCTTACGCACCTTCCAAGAAATCTCCTCCACGGTAAACGGCTTTTGAATGAATCCGACGCACCCTCTATCCATGATATCAGTTGCCCGCCCGTCGATGCTGTATCCGCTCGATAGGATGACCTTCACGTCCCGATCTATCGCTTTCAGCCGATCAAAGGTTTCCCCGCCCCCCATGCCTGGCATGACCATGTCTAGGATGACAAGAATTATATTCTCTTTTTGTTTTAAATAGGCGTCCACGGCCTCTAAGCCACTTCCAGCGGTAACGACTCGATAACCCAGTTTTTCTAAAATTTTTCGCTCCACATTAAGAATATTTTCCTCATCATCCACAAGGAGAACGGTCCCCTGGCCGTATTGAATCCCTTGACGGTCAGCTCCCGTAGCATCTTGAGCAACTCTTTTTTTCAATGCGGGTAGATAGATGGTGAAGGTGGTCCCTTCTCCCTTTTTGCTATAGACATTTATGATTCCGCCGTGGTTCTTGATAATTCCGTAGGCCGAGGCAAGGCCTAATCCAGAGCCTTGACCTACATCCCGGGTGGTAAAGAAGGGCTCGAAGACTTTCTTTCTGGCGACATCATTCATCCCGACACCTGTATCGGTCACGGAAATCTTGACATATCTTCCCGGGGCAATTTGAAAGGGTTTAGTTTGTTTCTCATCCAGTGTGACATTTTCGGTTTTCGTTTCAAGATCGCCTCCGTCTGGCATGGCCTGCCAGGCGTTCACATATAGGTTCAATAGAACCTGCCTCATTTGTCCTTGATCCACTTCCACGGTCCACAGATCTTTTTCATACTTTCCGTGAATCCGGATCTCCTTTCGGGTTTGGGCAAAGATCATATTCTCGTGCCTGATAAGGGAGTTGAGATCCACTGGCTTGACTTCATACTTGCCTCCCCGTGCAAAACCTAGAAGTTCACTGGTCAATTCCACCGCATTTTTCACCGACGCTTGAATACCTTTCAGGTGTTCATAGTCAGGATCGGAAAGATCTTTATCCAGCATCATCAATGAGGTTCGCCCCTGAACCCCCATCAGAATATTATTGAAATTGTGTGCAATGCCGCCCGCCAAGGTGCCGATGGCTTCCATTTTTTGGGCCTGGATAAGTTGCGCCTGGAGTTGCTCACGCTCCTTTTCTGCCAGCTTGCGGGAGGTTAGATCAATCCCAAGACAAGTAACATCAACCACGGCCCCGTTAGGGTCTTTGGTGAGCACGTTCGACCAGGCCACATTTAGGCGTTCACCGGATTTTGTCAGGATTTCGTTTTCATTAGTCGAATATCCCATGGCATTTTTCGCGTGCATCACCTTGTCGAACACTGCGCGAACCTCCTCACGCACGTCTTTGGGAATAAAAAGATCGAACCAATTATGATATAAAATTTCATCCTCCTGCCAGCCGGTCAGTTCCAAAAAGCGCTTGTTGGCAAAGATAATTCTGGCCTGTCGATCCAGGGAGATGCCAATTTGTGGTGTTTCGATGAGGATTTTCCGCCACTTGCGCTCGCTCTCCTGCAACACTTTTTCAGCCCGCTTACGGTCGGTGATGTCGATCATAATGCCCCGGAGACCGACGGGTTTTCCCTCAGAAATAATCACAGTCGAGTATACGATTACTGGAAATTCCGTGCCATCCTTCTTTTTGGCACGATACTCGCTACCGATGAGGTGGCTCGAGCCTCTCAAAATCTGGCGGATCCTTTCAGCCGCCCGATCGCGATCCTTCGGCGCAATCATCTGCATGGCGTTCAGGCCCGATAAAAATTCGTCATTTGCGTAACCGAATGTATTGAACGCATTATTGTTTACATAGGTCAAGTTCCCCTTAATGTCTGTCTCGAAAACTATCTGAGGCAACATATCGGCCAGTTCACGGAACCGGGCCTCACTTTGGCGTAGGGCCTCAATGGCACGTTTTCGCGTCAATGCAGTCCCGATGATCTCGGCGAGCGTCCGAAGGGGGATAAGTTCTTTCTGGTCCCAAGTTCTCGTAGAATCCACATTGTCTAAGCCCATAAAGCCTGATAGTTTATTCTCCACCAGTAATGGGACGACGAGGACCGACTTGATGTTCTGAGCCTCCAAGATTTCTCTTTCCGCACGGGCTTCCGTCGGCATTTCGGCGACACTTTTCACATGAATGTTCTTTCCGGCTTCGAGCAGCTTCATCCACCAGGGAAACATCTCAAGGGGTAGACCCTTAAGATTATCGATTTCAGGTTTGACACCGGGAGCGCACCATTCGTGTGTATTGTTCATCGTGGCGCCATCTGAAGTAAACTGGAAGAGATAAGCCCGTCCGGCCGCACAGAAGCGCCCAATATCTGCCAGGCATGCATTGATGGATTTATCCAGTTCGGTTAGCGTCAGAAAACGCCGCGAGGCTTGAGAAATTATTTTTTCAAGGGAAGCTTTGGTGGCAAGCGTTTCCTCCGCCATTTTACGCTCGGTGATGTCTGAAATGCCGCCAACCCAACGCACGGGGAGGTTGTCGCGATCAAGAATTGGCCTGGCGTGGTCGTGCCAATATCGCCAGGTGCCATTTTTGTGCTTCACTCGATAGAGGTAGTCGATATCCTGTGTTTCGGTGCGGTGCTTCATCACCGCGTCTTCTAATTGGGGGCGGTCGTCGGGGTGTATGAGTTCGATCCAGCCATTGATAGTCGGTGACACCTCACCAGGGGCGTAGCCTAGTTCAGCCGATATGTCTGAAAACCATTGCAAAGAGTCAGTCTGAACGTTCCACTCATAGAAAACATCGTTAGTGGATTGGGCCACCAGTTTAAACAGCTCCTGGGTACGCTTGCTGGCTGTAATGTCTGTATGCACCCCAACCAAGCCCAGAACCCGTCCGGTTTCGTCAGTGAAGGCGTAGGTACGCAAAAGGATGTCCAGAATCCTTCCATCGGCGGCGTACATCTGAACCTCACCGCTCCATTCTTCGCCAGACATGGTCGTTTTAAACACTTCACGGCCCACATTCTGATTACAAAAGACCGTGGCCGGAGGATCTTCACCGATATTCCCGAACTGATCATCAAAGGCAGCATTCTGGTACCAATGGTGCCCTTCTGGCGTTGAGATTCCGATAGCGTCCGTCGCACTATCAACGACTTTTTTGAACAGCTTCAGGTTCTCATCGGACTGTTTGCGGATGTAATCAGATTGTTCTAATGCATCGACTCTTTTCCTCCGTTTATCAGGGATGAATTTATCAGTCATGGCTGTGACCTATGGATGGTGTATGATTTGATTTTTTTAACGATTGCTCACCTTAATCATTGAGCGTTCCGATTGCTAAGATAGCGAAACATATTCGTTAAAGATAAAGCTTCAGATAATCGAGCTTGAGGGGACAAAATATAGGGATGTTTTAATTTAGCCCTGCTTTACGCAGGCCTTTAAAATATTCTTCCTTGCCGACGATCGTGGCTCTTTTTTCATGGTTGGTAACCGAATATTTGGGATTTGTCCTTAATACCTCCGCAGCTGCAGCGCGAGCCTCTTTATCTTTCCCCGCCATGCTGTACACCACGGTCATGGTTAGGTGGGGCAAATAGGAATCAGGGGCGACCAGGGTTGCTTTTTTACACCACTCGATCGCTTCCGCATATTGCCCTGTAAGACCATAGGCATGGCCTAGCCCGAACATGTAATAGGCGGGTGGGATGGGATTGAGGCGTATCGCCTTTTGGTATTCCGGGATAGCATCCTCCGGCCTTCCGGAAAATCTCAGCGTATTTCCAAGTATGGCATGGGCATTCGCTGAATTGGGATTGAGCTCCACCGCCTGCTCTGCCGTGGCCACCGCTTTTCCGTGCTTGCCGGCCATCGAAAGGGAGAAGGCGATTGAACTGTAGGCATCGGCATAGGTTGGATCTAATTGAATGGCTTTTTCCAGCAACTCAACGCATGTTGCCATCGACTGCTTCGGAGACTTGCTCGCACCCAGCCACACATCCATTCGGTGGGCAATGGCCAGATCCCTGTAGGCCATTGCATAATTGGGATCCAGCGCGATCGCTTCCTCGGCCAGCTGTTTTCCCAACGCATTGTTTTCAATATCGAACTTGCTGATTTTATAGAGCGCTTGCAAGTGTTTTAGGTAGGCTTCAAGATTGTCCGTGCCTTTGTCGGACGCTTGTACTTGTTCCCCCTCGGTCAACTCGACCTGCATGAACGTAATGATATTTTTTATGATCTCGTCCTGGACCGAAAATATATCGTCTAAGGTCCTGTCATACTGTTGCGCCCACAAATGGTGGCTGGTGAATGCATCGATCAGCTGGGCGGTAATCCGCACCGTATTTCCATCCTTGGCGACACTGCCCTCTAAAACATACCGCACGCCGAGATCCTCGCTTACCTGCTTTACCGTTACCGCTTTATCTTTGTAGGTAAATGTTGAGTTACTGGCGATGACGAAAAGCTTGGGAACGCGGCTCAATGACGTGATGATGCCCTCCACGATTCCGTCGGTGAAATATTCCTGCTTTGGATCGGCGCTGAGATTCGTAAAGGGCATTACGGCGATGGAGGGCCTGTCTGGAAGTTCGAGTCCTATTTTCGGGGGCGTATGCCGAAAGAAATAATACCCGGTGGCGAAGGTCGCAGTGAACACAACCAAGACGACAACCGAACTGATTGCCCATTTTGGTTTCCCCGTTGGCTCCTCGCTTTGGGGAATGCTGTCACTTTCAGGCTCGATGTTGAGACGATCCAAAAATGCCTTCCAAGCTGCATCACCCTTCAATTGTCCCTGGCATAGCGTAATCGCATTAAAGTCCAACACTTCCGAATCACTTACAAACTTGAAACGCCATTTGTTGTTTTCGTCATAGCTGAATAGGTTCGCCCAGGCATCACATTCTGCATCCGGACATTCGTATCGATATTTTCCTCCCTTTCCATAAGGCGGGACCAAATCCCGATCCAAAATTTTAAAACACGCGGCCGTCTCCAAATCCGGTAACCGGTGCCGCCAGGCCATATTGATTTTCGCCCACATTCCTTCAAGGTTTTTAGATTTATGAGCGCCGGATAGTCCCTGGTCCAGCCGCTGCAATACATCCTTGTATTTGCGGATATGGATGAAATCCGGTCGGTCCTTCTGTTTCATCTCATGGACGATCAGGGCAATGACCGAAAAGTGAAATCGTCTGGAGGGGGTGTCAAAATGAACCACGAGCGGATCCTGGCTGCCATGAAACTGCAGTGAGATTTTAAAACTCGATAGGTCAAATTCGATGGATTCAAGCTTGTTCACGTCGATCCGTCACATCATTTGGCCGTAAATTCAAAAAACTGAACCGTTATAACCGTTATGCACGGTCCTTGGGTGATAGAAACGTATCATCTTTTGGGGTGAGCACAAACATCCTAACACCCTGTATTTGTAAGTCAAATCAAATTTTCATAGGGTTTGTGTCCCATCCACAAACCAACGTATCAAAAGAAAGGGGGAAGATGTCATGATTAAATCCAAATCCTTATCGGCAGTGACGGTGGTGGTATTGGTTTTGGCAATGGCCATGGTTGATTGTTCCTTGGCTGGCGATAAGATCAAAACCAGCGCGAACAGCGTCAGGACCCAGTGGCATTCAATCGAGGTCGGCGATGAAGGCGGTCATACCATTGCGGTGTACGAAAATAAGCAGGTGTATGCTGATGACATCAACGGCCATAAATCCACGGGCGTCAACAAAGGCATTCTGGACATGAATTTTAAATCCGGAACGGGCACGGTAAAAGGTTATACGGTGAGAACCTTTTCAAATGGCGATAAAATGTTTACCAGATATGAGGGTCAACCCGCCGGAAAGGGTCACAGCAAGGGAACCTATACTATCATCTCAGGAACGGGCAGTTTGGAAGGTATAAAAGGTTCGGGATCATGGGAGTCCAGATCGTTGGCCCCGGGAATCAGCCATATTGATTTCGAGGGTGAACGAGTATTGCCTACGGAATAAGAAGAATCCGCAGGTTGTCCTTACCTATTCTTGAATTGGCAAACTATGCTACTTTCAGCTGGCACACAATGAGGCTGGACACACCGTATTGTGGTCAGTCTGTAAGCCAGTTCGGTGCAGATTACTTCGTAAAAAAATAAATATCACAAAAATACGGTGACTTGAGATCTATAGAGACCATCCACACACCCAAACGCATCGAATTTATTGCCGATACGCTTTGGCGATCTTAAATTTATTTTGGCATTGGGCCATTGTCAAACATTTTTGCCAAGGGAGGTTTTTCATGAAAGTTTCAAAAGCTGGAAAAATTTGGATCGACTATCACCAAATCCATTCCAAAAAAAAACACAATCAGGTCTCACACCTTCGTTAAGGATCGATTCTGCCGCCAATTCGGCGATTATGACCTTAACGACCTGTCCGCCGATCACATCCTGGAATTCATGAATCAAATTGCAGAGGGTCGTAAACCTCAGACCAAGCGCACCCGATTTGCCAGCCTGCTTGCCTTTTTCAATTTTGTGAAAAACAATCTCGATCCCGACTTTTCCAACCCCTGCGAATCACCGATGCTGCGCAAGATGTTCCGACCAAAGATCAAAACCAGATTTGATATCCTCGAAAAAGAGATAGTGGATGAAATAATTTTCCGGACAGAGAAAATCAGGAACCGATTGATGCTGGAATTGATGGCCCGAGGGGCGATGCGGGTCGGTGAGGTATTGAAAATCACGCCCAATGATATTTCCGAACGGAAAATCCTGTTAAGGGAACCTAAAAGTGGCCGGGAGCATGAAATCATATTCATACCCCAGAAGGTAGCCGACCGCCTCAAAACCTATATCGAATCCCAAAACATTGGGCTCCACGATCGGATATTTCCCATCTGTTATGAAGCAGCCAGATCAGTTGTCAAAAATGCCGGTAATTTGGTTGGCATCCATTTAAGACCCCATGACCTTCGGCGGCATGCAGCGACATTTGCCAGTCGCTCTGGTGTCCCACTTGAAATTGTGAGTAAGGTGATCCTCCGACATTCGGATCTTTCGACCACACAAATATATTTGGGAAAAATCAGTGATTCCGAGGCCTTAAAGTGGATTGAAACTATTTACAGCTAAACTCAACAAAGGGTGGTCGCGTCGGTTCGGGCCACCCTAAAAATTTGATTTTAATTGAACATCGCAGGGCTTTTCAGAACTGATATCTAAATTCCAGTAGGAGAAATATGCAATAGTGGCAGGCGCTTTTTGCCTGTGATAGCAAAGTAAAAGTCAACTAATCATCGAATAAGGCCAACTACCAAATATAGTGGCCGGACATTTTTATGTCCATGTGGTCACTAATAGCAGTAATTTGTTTGTCAGCCATTCGCAACGTTACGGAATGTAATCACCATCTTCTCTGAATTGTTATTGCCCATAACGATAGTGCATCCAGCTAATCCACGACATTGCATTTAATGTTTAATTTTTTTGCTAAAACTTCGAGGTTAAATGAAAGATCGAAAGCGGTGCTAAACTCCCGGGTCATAGAAACCAAATCCTCACGATGTGGCATTGTAGATCTCTTACCAAAGAGCACCAAGTTTAGATTATCAGAGGACCGTATACATGCGGTTTCCGGAAAGCGTGCTTGAATGGTTTTGATAAACGATTGTTCTCTTTCTTTCTGCCTGTGGAGGTTCAAAATGACAATCCCATTTACAGAAACCTTCGAGAAAAGATCGCATAACAAAATAATTAACCGGACCCACCTATAGCGTACGTGTTTCTGGCTCAGTGGCTCCGTTCAACTTAATCTGGTATTCAAAGTCCCAGCGAGTAGCCCGGTGGGCCGGTTATCACTGCGTTAGGTTTTTACAAACGACCGGGCAGTTCAAATACTGAAGAACCATGAAGAAACTCATCGACCTTATTAACCCGGCGACAAACTAAACAACATACGTCATGCAGGACCCCCAATCGAGCTGAGGGCAGGCTTTGATCCGGCATCCATTTTAATTCGCTTGCATGCCGGAGCGGGCCTCTCTTCAACCGCTCACGCCAGCTCTCCCAATGCCTCAACCAGTCTGTCGACCTCCTGTGCGCTGTTGTAGTGTACCAGACTGATTCGAATGACCCCATCCTCGGGGTCCGGTATGCCCAATGCCTCCAGACAGCGCAGGGCATAGAAGTGCCCGTTGCGCAGCGCGATATCCCTTTTAACGAGCTTTTTGACCGCCTCTTCCGAAGAGAGGGCCTCCAGGGTAATGGAAATGGTGGCCGCGCGCATCCCGGTCCGGGCTTGATCCTGGCCGATGATTCGCGAACCGGGGATCGCTTTGACGGCCTTCAAAATCCGCTTGGCCTGAACGGTTTCGTGTTCGGCAAACAGATCGAACACGCGTTGCGCCCGGGCGTGAAAGCCGGGTTGCGCCTCATCGAAGTGGTGGTCATACACAGCTTCGATGTACTCCCCGAGACCAGCCAGGGCGCCGATCTGGGCATGCAGGGGGCCGGCGGGGTTGAAATTGTAGTGGGGAATCTCCCGGTTGAAATAGTGCCCCTGGGGCTCGAGGCGTTTAAGGACCGCCGGCTTGACCCACATCACCCCCAAGTGAGTGCCGAAGGTCTTGTAGGTGCTGAAAAGGTAAACATCCAGACCGCTGGCGTGTACATCCAGGAGGCGATGGGGGGCAAAGGAGACCCCGTCGCCAACGGTCAGGGCGCCTACATCATGGGCCAGGCTGCAAACGGCTTCAACATCGTTCATGGTTCCCACGATGTTGGAGCAGAGTGAAAAACAGACCAGGCGCGTGCGAGCGCTGATCAGACCCTCGAGATCTTCCAGGGAAAGCTCACCGCTCAAAGGATCGATGCGCCACTCCTTTATGACCGCCCCAAACTCCTCCAGGCGGCGCCAGCACCCGATATTGGCCTCGTGGTCCTGATTGGTGACAATGATCTCGTCTCCCGGCCTTAATGCGGGCCGGATGGCCTGGGCCAGCACGTAGGTATTCATGGAAGTTGAAGGACCCAGGGTCAGCTCGTCCGTTGGACAGTTGAGCAGACCGGCAATGGCCTGGTAGCCGGCCTCCATCCGCTCGCCGGCCTCAATGGAAGACGGGAAGAGACCGTAGGGCTGAACCTTGCTGAACTGGAAAAACTCGTGCAGGCGGTCGCTGACCTGGCGGGGAACATAGGAGCCGCCTGCGTTTTCGAACATGGCCCAGCGGGTGGTTTCGGGGTTGCTGAATACTGGATACTGGGCGCGGATGAACTCCACATCTAAGGCCATATTCTCTTTTCCTTTGCGATGAATGAGCGATGGACGCAAATGCCGATTGCTTTTAAGAATCGCCCAGTTTAAGAAAGAGGCCCATGACCGGCAAAAAACGTAATCAAAGCCCCCTGTTGGCCGATGCAACCCTCATGGGGCCGGTCTACATGCTGGCCGCGGCGCTTTTGTTTACGGTGTTGAATCTGTGCATCAAACTGATGGGCCCCCAATACTCCCCCTGGCACATCGGGTTTTTTCGATTTGCCGGGGGCGTGCTTATTTTAGTAACCCTGTTCAGCCGCGGCAGCAACCCCTTTCGGAGCAAAAACGTGCGGCTACTGGTCATTCGCGGCTGCACCGGAACCGTGGCCTTTCTGGGGCTGGTCACGGCCCTGCGGCAGCTGCCCATCTCCAGCGCCCTGGTGATCTTCTATTCCTTCCCCTCGTTTGCGGCGCTGTTCGGGTTCGTGCTCTACGGCGAGCAGGTGGGAAAGTGGCAGATGGGCTGCATTGCCCTGGCGTTGGCCGGAATTGGCGTGATGCTGGGGGTTCCCGTGTCCGGCACGCTGCTGGGCCAGCTCGCGGCTGTGGTGGGCGCCATTTTCGCGGGATTGACCGTCACCCTGATCCGCTCCCTGCGGGCCACCAACGGTCCGGCCGTCATCTACCTCTATTTCTGTTCCATGGGCACCCTGGTCACCCTGCCGGTTTTCGTGGCCAATCCGGTTATTCCCGCCGATTCCCGGGAATGGCTCCTGGTGGCGGGAATCGTGTCGACCTCGGTGGCGGCCCAGCTGCTGATGAATCAGGGCTTTTTTTATTGCCGGGGCTGGGAAGGCGGGGTGTTGATGTCCAGCGAGGTGCTGTTCACCGCCCTGGCCGGAATCGTCCTCATGGGGGATCCCACCGGATTGGGGTTCTACCTGGGGGCGGGACTGATTGTGGCCAGTGTGGTGGCCTTGAGCCTCAAACGGCGCTCCCCGGCCCTGGTGGTCCTTCCAGCCCAAGAGAGATCGGAAAATCCGGCCCCTTGAGTCAACGAAACATCCGGCCTTAAGACGCAAGGGGGCAAGTGCCTTTCCATCCAGTTCGATCTGGACATCCAGAGGATATTCATAACCGATGGGCGTGCGTGGTTTTCCTTTGGCGGGCCTGCCTCTGGGATATTTGGCCACTTTGCTGATTTTATACTGCAGCTTGTGGTAGCTGTTTGCAGTGGCTTTTATCATCTTTTCGACCGCCGCCTCGGCGTCGGTCCGGCAATAGAAAGGGCCCGTATTGATTTTTTTTAACAGCGTTTCAAGATCTTGGCGTTTTTTATGAACCAGGCGGTCGATCCGCTTATGCCGCCTTTTGTCATAGGCCGAGGAGTGAATGACCACGGCCCGGTAAATGTCATCATAAAGCGCGACGGTGGTTTCAAACCCGCGGTAATACGCCGCAGGACGTTTTTTCGTGGCCGGAGTCTGGTTGAGTTCGCCAATATCGACCCAGCTGTCGGCCAACACGGCCTCGGATATGGCACGACCGCACGCCTTGTAGGTAGCCGGCAGACGGGTCAGAAATTTTACATTCTTTTCTTTTGCTTTTTTAAGATTGTCCGGGGTGACGAACGCTGCGTCCGCCACATAAACGAAAGCTCCGGGTTTAAGCCCGTGCCGGGCCATGTGCCGCGAGACGCCGCCTAAAAGTTCGTTGTTCAAGCTCTTATCCGATGCGTTGCCGTCTTCGGTGCCCCCTAAGATGGGAATGTTGCGATCCACGCACAGCATCGAAACCAAAAACTGCTTTAGATCCGGACGTTTGTCCTTGCTGTGGCCGTAAGTGATCTTCAAGGGAGGGTCGACAAAATCATAGTCCCCGAAAACGCTAACAGAGGTGGTGTCGAAATGCACACGGCGCGGGTCAATCTCAAATACACCAAGGGCGTTTTGGGCAATCCGGGAAAACACTTTCTGGGTGCCGGTGTCGAATACCTTGTCCAGCACCCGGCCAAGATTGTAGTCGCAGAAAAGTTCCGGTTGGACATCGTGGCCTAACATCAATTCGGTGTCCTTTTCCTGGAAGAATTCCTCAAGCCGGTACAGCGGCGTTCTGCCCGAAAGCGTGTCGAGCACCATGGCCAGAACGGCGATTCCCGGCGAAAGCTCCATTTCGCTGTCAACCATGGCGTCCAGTGTCTCAACCAGCCCGATCTTTTTGGCAAAGTCTTTGATGATCGGTAGGTGGCCGACCTCGGAAAAGGTCAGATTTTCAGGAACCAGATTTTCCATCTTGCCCTCCCATGGGTTCGTGTTGAACTTGTGAGGGCATAAGTATCAGATATTATTACAAATGTCTAGTTGGTTAATATTGCCTGTGATATCAATATGTTAAATGATTTAACGTTCTGAGTTTATTGGAAAAGAAATTCAGTTGGTACCGGGTAAAAGGGGTGTCGAAAGTAAGCCGCACCGGCGCGATGGCCGCCAATCAGGATTTGACGAATAGCTGTTGAGGAAACTCGATGAATTTCTCACAGCCATTTTCGGTGATCAAAATGGGTTCGCTGCATTCGAATCCGTAACTCTCCAGCCAGATCCCGGGCATGAAATGGAGAGTCATGCCGGGTTGCAGCACGGTTTTGTCGCCGGGCCGCAGGCTCACGGTGTGCTCCCCCCAGTCGGGCACGTAATTCAGGCCATAGGAGTAGCCCACCCGTGAGGGCTTAACCACCCCGGTATGGGCGATGGCCGCCCGCCAGCGCGCCTCCACCTCCTCCGCGGTGACTCCCGGTCCGATGAAGCGCAGCGTCTCCTGAAGCCCGAGAACCACACCCTCGGCGGTTTTCAACAGGTCATCAGGGGGATCGCCGAGGTAGACCGTTCGCGACAGGGGGGCATGGTAGCGATGCCGGGCGCCGGCCAGCTCCAGCAACACCACGTCCCCGTCGGCGTAACTGCGGTCGGGATCGAAGGTGAGGTGGGCCGTGGCGGTGCGTTCGGCCGAAGGCATGATGGGAAAAATGGCCGGCGAGGATCCGCCGTAGGTCTCGGTCCCGGCAATCTGGGCTGCGCACACCCTGGCCGCTGCATCTTTTTCCGGCACTCCCGGCAAGATCGTGTCGATGGCGATCTGCATCACCCGTTCGCAGATCCTTGCGGCCTGGTGCATGACCCTGATCTCCGCTTCGGATTTGATGGTTTTGACCCAATTGACCAGATTGGTGGCGTCCGCCAGCGGCGTGTTGGGAAGTTCTTCCGTTAAGGTGAGATACATCCGGGCGCTGAACCAGTAGCCGTCCATCTCCAGCCCCAAACGCTTTCCGGCCAGCCCCTGATCGCGGAGCAGTTGGACCACAAAGCGCATGGTGTGGGTGTAGCGCGACTGCACGTATTCATCGGGGTAGCCGATGATGCGCTCCGGGGGCAGCCAGGTGGTGAGCCGGGCGCCATTGGCATCCTGCTGACGGCCGAACCAGAGGGGATGCTCGTCGGTCAGAGAGATAATCACGCCCTGGTGGACGTAGAATGACCAGCCGTCGTAGCCGGTGAGGTAGTTCATGCCGGCCGGATCCACCACCAGCAGCACCTCCATCCCCTGCCGATCCATCTCCTCCCGGGTGCGTCGAATCCGGCGATCATACTCCTTGAGTTCAAATATCATGGTCTTTTCCTGGACATTTTTTGGTGCGACAGCAGCCCCTGCCCCGGCAAAACACTGACCGGAGCGACAGCGGCCGCCCGAGTGGTCAGCACCCGGCGATGCAGTCGATCTCCACATCCAGACCGGCATCCAGCCCCTTGACCGCCATGGCGATGCGCGCCGGCGGATCGTGGGGGAAGAACTTACGGTAAACCGTGTTCATCTCCTCTTTGTGCGCCCATTGGGAGAGGTAGACATTGACTTTGAGGACCTGTTCGAGACTTGATCCCGCAGCCTCCAAAATGTATTGAATGTGGGTGAGAATACGCTCGGTCTGGGAGGCCACCGAATCCTTGATCGGTTCATGGGTGAGCGGGTCGTCCGAGGTTTGGCCGGATACGAACACCAGGCTGCCGTATTTGATCGCCTGGGAGTAAGGACCCGGTTCAGGTGCTTTATCGCTATACACAATCTCTTTTTGCATGGCTTGCCTCCGCATTATTGTCCTTCAGCCCACTTGATATCATTGATTACCGCATCCAAGACTTCCCTTGCCCCTTCACCCCCCATCTTTAAATATTTTTCGCGAAGGGGTTGCGCTCTTTCCTTAAAAAGGGCAATTTCCTCATCCGTCAATTCAATATACTTGATGGTTGGCTTGGCGTTCATGATCATCTGCTTGCGTTCTTCGTTTAACCTGGGCTCTAAATCAAAAATATATTCATCGGCGCTTTCGATGGCATCGTCGATCAACACCCGAATATCCCCGGGCAGCGCCTTGATGAACTCATGGTTGGCGACAAACGTGCAGATAAACGGCAGCTGATTGGCTTTAATCATGTAATCCTGAACTTCGTAGAACTTCATTTCTTGAATCGCGAAAAAGGGTTGCGTTTCAGCATCAATCCTACCCAGTTCAAGATTGTAATAAATCTCATCGTAGGGAACGGTTATAACGTATGCACCATACAGGCGATAAGCGGTAATCAGAAATGGAGAAGACATGACCCTGAAGGTAATCCCTTCAAAATCGGCAGGTTTCCGCAGCGGTTTATTGGCCGTCCATATCTGCCAGCCCTCTTCGATAATCGACAACAGTTCCAACTGGTTTTTTTGATAGTATTTTCCAAGCACTTTATGGGTGTTCGGTCCGTTGCGCAGGATTTTTTCGAGAAGGTTGAAATCAGTCGGGAAAAGATAGTGAATGGAAAAGACCTGAACCTCGGGGATATGCAAGCCCAGGTGTCCAGGGGATTGAAAGGCAAACTGGAGATCTCCTTTTTGCAGAAGCTTCGTGATATCACCCGAAGTGCCAAGTTCTCCATAAAGATGGATGCGGCAGCTAATCTTGCCGTTGGATTTTTCCTCTAAAATTTCAACAAATTTTTTAGCGTACTCATGTTGCATACTGCCTTCGATCTCTTCCAGAGCCACTTTCCATTTGTATTGGGCCGCCAGGGCAGGTCCCGCGAAATTAAAGATTAGAGCGCCTGCAATTAGTATCAACACAAGCCCTGTTCTTGGCCTCATGGCCGGCCTCCTTTTCCAACTGGTAAAGATCGCAATCACCGTTCTCCTCCATTGGAAAGCCTGCTTTGCATGATGCGAATAAATTCATTGGAATCGATACTGCTTCCGGTAAGCAATGCAACGACTTTTTTACCTTT
Organism: uncultured delta proteobacterium; assembly: GCA_963713755.1. GTDB lineage: Bacteria > Desulfobacterota > Desulfobacteria > Desulfobacterales > CAVQMW01 > CAVQMW01. Next base: position 1,182,653 of record CAVQMW010000003.1, read on the forward strand.
TACATTGATCTTTTGATTCAAGAGCGCACCGACGCCGACGGCCGCGGCACCTTCTGCGACCAACCGATGCTGATCGAACAGATAGAACATGCCGTCTTTAATTTCCTCTTCAGAGATCAAAAGATGTTCATCGGTAAATTTTTCCACCATGGACAACGTGTATCGATTCTCATTGCCGATACCGCCCAATAGCGAATCGGCGATGGAGTCCTTTTCCTCCACCTGAACGGTTCTGCCGGCGCGTAAGCTTTCCAGCATGGCTGGAGACCGCTCCAGGGAAACACCAACGATACGGATGCCCGGATGAATGGTTTTGGCGGCCATTGCGATCCCGGCCAAGAGACCTCCGCCTGACAGCGGTATTATCAGCACATCAGTATCGGGAAGCTGTTCCATGATTTCAAGTGCGATGGTTCCCTGGCCGGCGATGATCAGCGGATCGTCAAATGGAACCACCGGAACAAGCCCCTTGGAGAGGGTCAACATCTGATAGTTCTTCTCGGCTTCATCCTGGGAGTTGCCTTTTACGGAAACCTCCGCTCCGAGTTTCCGGATGGCCTCCATCCGGTATGAAGCGACATGCGCCGAAAGGCATACCACCGCCTTGATACCGATCTTTGCGGCCACGTAAGCGACTGCTTTGCCGTGATTGCCCGTGGAAAAGGTGATCACACCGCGCTGTCGGGCTTGGTCATCGAGGCTGAGAATTTTATTGGCCGCCCCCCGCACCTTGAAGGCACCGCTGTGCTGCAGGTTTTCCATTTTCAGATGAATGCTTCGGGCACCCGTCCGCGAGGCCAGTTCAGCCGCTGCCATCAGCGGCGTGTGCCTGATCATGGGCCGCATGCGATGTTGGGCCTGGTAAACGTCCAGCAGTGCTGGCATCTGCCTCATGGTTAATCCTTTACTCGCTTATCAACCCATGGCCATGTTCGGCAAAAACAGAGCGATTTGAGGGAAGACAATCAGAATGATCGTCGCCAAAATGAGGATGAGCAAAAACGGCAGCGCATGGCCGATCACCTCTAGGTACGGTCGCCGGAATATGAGTTGGGCCGTGAAGATATCGCAGCCAAAGGGCGGCGTGGCCGAACCGATGGCCGCTTGCAGGGTCACCAGGGTGCCCAGCAAGATGGGGTCGACCCCCGCGCTGACGACATAGGGTTGAAAAATGGGACTGAGAATGAATATGGCCACGATGGGGTCCACAAACATACAGGCAACAAAATAGACGACGATGACGATTGTAATGACCCACAACATCGACGGATCGGTGCCGAACAGCGGCGGCAGCAGTTTGGCCGGAATCTGCAGGAAACCGATGAGAAAACTGAACGCCTGGCCGGCTCCAACCAGAATGAAAACCACCCCGGTGATGACGCCGGTCTGCAAAAAGGCATCGACAATGCGCTCAAAGGTGAGGCTGCGGTAGACAATGGTTTCCAGGATCAAGGCATAGAATACAGCTGCGGCCGCCGCTTCCGTGGGGCTGAAGATCCCCAGGTAGATGCCGCCGACGATGATCACCGGAAAGCCCATGACCGGCAGACCGGCCTTGACCGCGGCTATGCGCTCACCCCAGCCGGCCTTGGGCAGGGTGGGCACTTTCTTTACCTTGGAATAGACATAGCAGTAGATGGAAAACATCAGCAGAATCATCAGTCCGGGCAGCACCCCGGCCAAAAAGAGCATCCCGATGGAGGTGCTGGTGGCCACGCCATAGACGATGAATCCGATACTGGGAGGAATCAGAAAGGCGATATCGCTGGAGTTGATGATCAATCCCAGGGTGAAGGAGCTTTTGTAGCCCGCCTCCAGCAACATGGGCCGCATGGTGCCGCCGATGGCCGCCACCGTGGCCTGGGTGGAGCCGGAAACAGCGCCGAAGAGCGTACAACTGGCATTGGTGGTGATGGGCAGGCCGCCGGGCAGATGGCCCACGAACACCTTGAGCATGCGGATCAGCCGGCTGGCGGATTCACCTGAGGTGATGATGCTGGCCGAAAGGATGAACATGGGCACACAGACCAGAGCCGGAGGCGTTACGCCGGTGATCACCTGCTGCACCATGGTGATGATCATCTTGGGAGCGAAGTCAGGCATGTAGACAAAGAGATAGAGGATCAGGGATCCCAACAGGGTCACCATGAAGGGAAACCCGAAGAGCAACATGGTCGCCAGGGAGATTGCAAACAAGGTCATGGCTGAACACCTCCAATCTCTTCATCTTCATATTCACTCTGCTGGTCCGGAGATTGCCAGGGCTCTTTTTCGATGAGATTCTTGATGATGGTGCGGATGTATTGAATGCCGGCCAGACCGAAGCCGATGGGGATGATCACGTAAAAGGTCCACTTGGGCATCCGCAGGGCGGGCGTCATGTGGCCTTTGGTCATGGCATTCATCAGGTATTCCCAGGAGGCCCAGGTCATGATGGCCATCACCCCGGCGCTCACCAGGCAGATAATGATGATAAAGGTCTTTTCCATTTTCGGCGGCATGGCATCCAGAAAGGCGCCCATGCGGATATGGCGCGCCTTGCGCACCCCGTAACTCACCCCGGTAAAGGTGGTCAGCATCACCAAAAACATGGACAGCTCTTCTGTGAAATAAATGCTCTGGAAGAAGGTGCGTGCAAACACATTGGCAATCAGCAAAATCCCCAACAAGGCCACGCAAACCACCAGAATGGAGACCTCCACGGCATTGACCAACTTGCCCACCGCCCGGTTGACTCTTCGCAGCGCGCCGCCTTTCACCGCAGGGTCGTCTTCTGTTTTCATGGGCTTATCCTCGATCTGACGTAATTACAGGCTCTGCAGCTGAGGCTCTGCCGCGGTTTTTGTGACCGCGGCAGAGCGCTCAGGTTGGGTTATTTGATGTTCAGGGCTTGTTTGGCGTTCTCGATATCCTTGAACAGGGCATCCAGAACCTCCTGGGCACCCTCTCCACCGATTTTGGGATATTGGTCGTAGACGCTTTCCGCTTGGGTTTTGAAAGCAGCAATCGCTTCGTCCTCCAGGATGTTGACCTCCAGAGAGGGTTTGGCCGCCTTCATTTTCTCTAAATCACTGGCATTGCGTTCGGTGATCCATTGTCCGGCAGGCAGAATCGCATCGACCCAGAACCTGCGCATCTCCTCCTGGGCTTCCGGAGTCAGTCCGTCGAAAAATTCCTGATTGACGGTGGGGATACCGATGAAAGGTTCGCTCTTGAGTTGGGTCAGGTAGTCCTGAACCTCGTAGAATTTCATGGAGTAAATGGCGAACAACGGGTTGACCTGGGCATCGATGAGGCCCATCTGCAGCCCGCTGTAAACCTCGCCGTAGCTCATCGGCGTGGGGCTGGCTCCGTAGGCTTTATAGTCTTCCACCAGCAGTTTGGATGACATCAGGCGCAGCTTGAGACCCTTCATATCCTCCAGGGAGTTGATGGGCTTCTTGGAGGTGACCCACTGCCAACCCTCAAACATGATGGCCAGGGGCACCAGGTCGTTCTTGCGGAAGGCCTTTTCCAGAAGCGGCAGAAATTCGCCGTTTCGGGCCATGTGATCCAGCACTTCGGGCACCTTCTGCGTGGGAAAGATGTAGTTGAGCGCCAGGGCCTGAGCCTGGGGCACAAAGGAGCTGATCCAGGCGTGGTCAGAAAAGACAAACTGCACCACGCCCATCTGGGCCAGTTCGTTGATATCGCCGGTGGCCCCCAGGGTGCCATAGGGGTAGACCTCGATTTCGATCTTGCCATCGGACCATGTTTTCATGTGCTCGGCGAAATTGCGCGCCCAAACCGTCATAAAGTCGCCTTCGATCTCCTCGGAAGCCAGTTTGGCTTTGATGGGCGGTCCGCTGTAACCGGCAGCCATCGCCGTACCGAAAAGAACCAAAACCAGCAGGGCAGTCAGCAGCAAAACATTTCTTTTCATGATTACACTCCTCTCTTCTTTGTTCTAGGGCTCGTCAAACGAGCCGGGTGGGGTTGATATTCCGTTATAGACAATGGATCGCTCTGATCAGTCACCCCCTTTGCACGTTGCGATCATATCGAAATAGTTGAGGGCGCCCTGAACATGCATGGCCACCCCTTTCAAAAGAATATCTTCATCAATGTTGAAGCGCGGATTGTGATGGGACACGGTGGTTCCCTTGGCCGTATTGCCGGCGCCCAGAAACATGAAGACCCCGGGCACGCGTTGACTGAATTCGGAAAAATCTTCGCTGGCCATGGTTACGTTGTCGATCACCGCCTGGGTATCGCCGAATACTTCAACCGCCGTGCGGCGGGCCAGGGCCACCATGGCCGGATCGTTGATCAAGGGGATATTTTCATGCCCGATGTCGATGCGGCAGGTACAGCGATGGGTACGGCAGACCTGTTCGGCGATTCGCACAAAACGCTCGGTAGGTTGTTCTTGACTCTCCGGGCCGCCCGGGTAAAGAAAGCGGATGGACCCTTCCAACTCCACCTGATCGGGGATGATGTTACTCTTGGTGCCGCCGCAGATCCGCCCGAACATGATGATGGTGGATTTGAGGTTGCTGATCTCGCGGGTCTGGATCATCTGCACGGTCTGAATCAAATTGGCCGCGGCCAGCAGGGGATCGATGGCATCCTCGGGAACGCCGGTGTGCCCCCCCCTGCCGAAAATGGTAAGTTTGAAGACATCCAGGCCCCCCATCACCGGACCGCAGGTAATGCCGATTTTACCCGATTCCAGGGGAGTCCAGGCGTGAAGCCCCATCACGGCATTCACGGCAGGGCTTTCCAAAACCCCCTCCTCGATCATGGGCAGGGCGCCGGCAATCTCTTCATTGGGCTGAAACACGAATTTGACCGTTCCAGCAAGGGAGTTTCGATGGGCGGCCAGCAGCTTGGCGGCCACCAGCAGCATGGCCATGTGGGCATCATGGCCGCAGGCGTGCATCACCCCCGGGCTCTGGGAAATGTAGTCCACATCGTTTTCTTCTTGCACCGGCAGGGCATCCATATCCGCCCGCAGCATCAGCACCGGTTGGGGAGAACTGCCTTCCAGAAGCGCCACAACCCCGGTTCCAGCCACCCGGCGGGTGGGCAGCCCCAGATCTTTGAGATAGGTTTCGATCACCTGAGCGGTGCGATGCTCTTCAAATCCCAGTTCGGGATGTCGATGAAAATCGCGCCGCAGGGCGATCAACTCATCACGGTAGGATTCGAGCTGGATGGGTAAACGCATCATTTCGGATTGCCTTTTACGGCGGCCTCTATGCTATCTGGTCAGTCTATAGTTCTTCTAAAGCACTGAGATCATTAGGATCGGTTGGTTCGTCTCGTCATTCCCACGTAGGCGGGAATCCATTTAGATTCCAATACATTAGAATCTCTGGATGCCGGATCCGTCATCCCGGCCTTGATCCGGGACCGGCATGACGGAGAACTTTGGACTCTCAAGATGCTATACAAAACCGCTGAATCGCTGTTTGACCACGGCCGAGAACACATAGTTGATCATGGTGATGTAATCGAACACCGGCACCTGAAGTGCTGCCGAAAGGGCCGCGGCATAGGGTGGCAACAAGCTGCACTCCAGCAGCAAAACCCTAACCGCCGGATGGCGGGCCAGCACCTGCCGGCCGGCATCCAACACCTCGGCCTCCACCGCGCTGGGATCCAGAGTGCCGGACTCCTCGAGGGCAAAGCGGCAAAACTGCTCCCGGTGCTGCATCCCTTCAATTACCAGCCGGCGGGTATCCGCTACCCCCACGGCAGCCAAAAGTTCCGCGTCCAGACTGCGGCTGTCGGCGGTGATCACCCCGATCTTCTTCTCCCGGCCCAGAATGGAGAGGATGAAGGGGATCTGCAGCAAACTGGAGAGGAAAACCGGGACCGGCAGGGTGTCGGCCAAGCGCCGCTGGTGCAGGGCCATGAAACCGCAATCGCCGGTCACGGCCCGCACCCCCTGCCCCACCAGATCCAAGGCCGCGGCATGCAGGGCGTCGTAAACCGAAGGGTCCTTGCCGATGGCCCGGGCCACGCTGAAACCCTCCACCTTCTGAAAGCGCACCGGGAAGTCGTAGGTGGTTGCGTTGGCCACATCCCCGGGGATAAAGGGCACCGAGGTGTCCAAGAGCATGATGCCCACAGCCTCCCCGCTACTGACCTGGCCTTTCCGGGTCTGGTAAATCATAACACCGGTGCCCCTATCCTTTGACAAAGAGTTGTCTGGGCACATCGGCAAGGGTCTCGCAGCCGCTTTCAGTGACCCGGAAGGATTCGCTGCACTCAAAACCGTACTTGTCCATCCACATCCCCAGGATCATGTGAAAGGTCATGTTGGGTTTCAGGATCGTCCGGTCCCCGGGGCGCAGGCTGGCGGTGTGTTCCCCCCAGTCCGGGGGATAGTTGAGCCCCATGGCGTAGCCGATGCGCGACTCCTTCTCCAGACCGGCTTTGGCGATATGCTTGCGCCAGACCGCCTCCACCGCTTCGGCGCGCATCTCCGGCTGAATAGCCGCCAGGGTGAGATTAAGGCCTTCCACGGTGTGCCGGGCCAGCTCCACCAGCTTGGCCGGCGGGTTCTTGCCCAGGTAGACCGTGCGGGCGATGGGGCAGTGATAGCGGTGACGGCAGGCGGCCAGTTCCAGGTTGACCATCTGCTCATTCTCGTAGGGCGCATCGGTCCAGGTCAGGTGGGGGGCCGAGGTCTTTTCGCCGGTGGGCATCATGGGCACGATGGCCGGATAGTCTCCGCCGAATTGGGCGGTTCCCGACATCTGGGCCTGGTAAACGGCGGCCACGGCGTCACACTCGCGCACGCCCGGTTCCAAATGATCGATGGCCGTGGTCATTACCCGGCTGGCAATTTGTCCTGCCTGGCGCATCAGGGCAATCTCGGCATCGGACTTGATCAGGCGAATCCAGTTGACCAAGAGATCGGCATTGGCAAAGCGCGCTTCGGGCAGGTGCTTTTGAAGCTCGGCGTAGGCCCGGGCCGAGAAGTAGTAGGCATCCATCTCCACGCCCACGGTTTTCTTTCCCCAGCCCCGTTGGGCGATGAGGTCGCCAACATAGTTCATGGGGTGCCGCTGGAGAGTCTGGATGTAGTTTTCGGGATAGCCGAGGATGTCGGCCTCCGGCAAAAAGGTGGTGTGCCGCGCACCGGCCACATCCATCTTGCGCCCGATCCAAATCGGCGTCTCAGCCTCCAAGCTGACCACCACGCACTGGGGCACATAGAAGGACCAGCCGTCGTACCCGGTCAAATAGTTCATGTTGGCCGGGTCCGCGGAGACCAGCACCTCGATCCCGATTTCGCTCATGCGGGTTTTGGTCTTTTCCAGCCGCACAAGATATTCGTTTGTTTCAAATAGAGCCATAGTCCCTCCGCCGTATCATTGATTGAATCAGACCCAGCCTCTTAACTGCATGGCGTTTTCGATCTTCTTCAGGGCACTGATCCAGCTCCCCAGCCGGAGGGTCACTCCGCCATGGGCCCGGGCGGTGTCGGACGCATCCCGGTAGGCGGCGAGAATACGTTTTTCCAGCATGGCGTATACCGTTTCCAGATCCCAGTACTGATCATAAAGCCCCTGGGTGCGTTCAAAATGGCACACCGTCGCCCCCCCGCTGTTGGCCACCACGTCGGGGACAATGGTCACCCCTTTTTCGGCCAGAATCTCGTCGGCCTCGGTGGTCACCGGGCCGTTGGCGCCTTCCACAATCAGTCTGGCTTTGACCTCCGCAACATTATCTTTGTGAATGACACTCTGCACGGCCGCCGGCACGATGATGTCGCAATCCAGGGCGAACAGTTCCTGATTGCTCACCGGATCGGTACCGGGAAACCCCACCACTTTACCGGTTTCCTTGACGTGGTTCATCAGCGCCGGCACATCGATGCCCGCCGCGCTGCGGATCCCGCCGAACACGTCGCTGATGGCCACGATTTGTGTCCCTTCGCCATGGAGCAGCTCCGCCAGGGCCGATCCCACTTGGCCGAACCCCTGGACCACGGCGGTACTGTCGGCAAGCTCCATTCCGATCTCTTCGGCCGCCGCCTTGAGAGTGATGAACACGCCGCGGCCGGTGGCCTCCTCGCCGCCTAAAGAGCCGCCCAAAATAGCCGGCTTGTCGTTAATGGCCGCCGGGCAGTGCGCGCCGGTGATCTGCTCATACTCGTCCAGCATCCAGGCCATGGCCTGTTCGCCGGTGCCGATGTCCGCGCCGGGCACGTCGGCCCAGGGCCCTTTGGGATCCAGGCAGCGCACAAAGGCCCGAACCAGCCGCTCCAGATCGTTGCGGCTCAATTGGGCGGGGTCGGCCTGAATGCCGCCCTTGGCCCCCCCGGCGGGAATGGCCGCCGCACAGTGCTTAATGGTCATGAAGAGCCCCAGGGCCTTGATTTCGTCCAGGGTCAGGTCGGGACGAATACGGGTGCCGTTGCGGCAGGGCCCCAGGGCGTCGCAGTAGTGCACCCGATAGGCGGGAAAGACTTTGAAGCCGTCGCCTTCGAGTTTCAGCGGGATGTTGAACTGCTGAATGCGTTTGGGCGCCTGGAGGACCTCCATCACCCGCGCGTCGATCCGGCCGATTTTCCCGGCGCGGTTGAGGGTATGGATTGCATCTTGAAACACGTTTTCCATCTTGTTCACCTATTACACCTATGATTTCCGGATCGGCGCGACAGGCCGATCCGTCGGTTTTTCGCTCCCCTAATCCACTACCGGCAGGATCAGGTCCGCCGGCCCTTGGGGGGAGGTTTTCAACTGGGGGGCATGGCGGGCCATCAGTTCCTGAATCACCTGGGCGATCTTGACTTTTTCACGCACCAGATCCTGGTGGAAGGACTCAAAGGCCCAGGGCTTGTAGATGTCGCCTTCGCTGGTGCCGGGTTCGATCTTGAAGTAAACCGGCGCTGAAACCCGGGCGATTTCCGGGGCTTCGTAGGCACGGTACATGCCGCCGAAGGCATCGACGATGATCACATAGACATCCAGGGGGATCTCCACGCTCTTGCGGATAGCCCCCAGAATCGGCAGGGAAACGTCGGAGAGCGGGTTAAAGGAGTTGACGCCCATGGACTCGATCACCTTGGCGCCGGCCGGACTGCAGTATCCGCCGAATACGGAAAATTTGAAGATGGTCTCCGCCGGAATCACCCCTTCAGCGCGCATTTTGTTTAAAATGAAAAGTACGCCTTCGTCGTAGACCAGAAAACCGCGGTGGCCGGCCTCGATGTTTCGCATGATGTCGGCGATATGGTAGGAGACGTTGTCCGACCCCCGCAGCCGGAATCCCTGCATCGCGCCTTCATGGGTTGCAATCTCCTTGGCCCCGGCGTCCCAGCCCTTGCGCTGGCCCACGGTCATGATCATCTCGATCTTCTGGTCCCGGGCCATTTGGGCCATGGCTTTGAGTTCTTCAAAATCGCAGTAGGTGGATCCGCCCACCGCGGCAATGACACGATGCACGGTGACGCTGCGTTTGCGAGCCTCGTCGATCAGGGCTTCCATGGTGGAGGCGCGCTCGATACCGGCAACCTCGATGCGCCAGTGGGCGCCATCCGGAAAGGACTTGGCCGATGTAGGCAGTTCATAGGCATCCCGGCCGGGAATACCCTCTTTTTCCATAAAACCGCGAATTGTTTTTAGTACTTCGGACATGGACTCCTCCATTTTTTTCGACAGACATGCGTTGAAACTTCATTCAAATTCGTGACAGGAAAGTCTCCGGGCATAACCCGCTAATTTCCCATCAATTTTTTTAACTTTGCCAGCTCGCCGTCGACCATCTTGTAGGCATGTTCTTCTTTGGGGAAGGCGCCGCCCCGGGCGTCGTCGGCATACTGCTTGAAGGCGTTGACGGTTTTCTCTCCCAGATTTTCGTACTTCTTGACAAATTTGGGAGTAAAAGCCTGGAAGATACCCAGAACGTCGCTGCAGATCATCAGCTGGCCATCGGCCTCCCAGCCGGCGCCGATGCTGTAGACCGGAATTTTCAGGGTATCCCGGATCATGCCGCACACCTCGGGGGGCACGGCCTCCACCAGCAGGGCAAACGCCCCGGCCGCTTCAATGGCCTTGGCATCCTCAATGAGATCCTTGGCTGCCTGCGCGGTGCGGCCCTGGGCTTTAAAGCCCCCCTGCTGCCCCGAACTTTGGGGGGTGAGGCCGATATGGCCCATGACCAGCATGCCGCCATCGGCAATGGCTTGGATCTGGGGGCAGACACGAATGCCGCCCTCCAGTTTAATGGCGTCCACACTGGCCTCCTTATGAAACCGGCCGGCATTGCGCACCGCCTCTTCCACGCTGACCTGGTAGGAGAGAAAGGGCATATCCCCAACGATAAAGGTATCCGGCGCACCGCGCCGCACGGCTTCACTGTGCCAGATGCACTGGTCCATGGTCACGGGCACCGTGCCGCTGTACCCATAGATACACATCCCCAAAGAGTCTCCCACTAACAGCATATCCATGCCGGCCTGCTGGGCAAATGTCGCGGTCCAGTAATCGTAAGCCGTAATCCAGACCGCCGGCGTGCGCGACTCCTTCATCTTCTGCAAATCAATGCGGGTCTTCTTGTTATTACTCATTATTGGTTCCCCTTTGTTTTGGTAAAGGTTCGAATTTAAGCAATCGGCTGCTGCTTGTGTTCCGGCGCACCGATCTGCCGCGAGAGTTCGCGGCAGATGGGCAATAATTGGGCTTGAATGGCCCTCATCTTTTCCGGTGTCATTCGTAAAGAAGGCCCGGATACCGAGAGCGCAAAAGCGGCGGTTCCCCGGTGATCAAATATGGGCGCCCCCACACAGCGCAGTCCGAGACTCAGTTCTTCATCGTCGATGGCGTATCCGCATTGCCGGATCTTGTCCATTTCCAGCTTTAGCTTGGCAACCGTCGTAATGGTTTTCGATGACAGAGCAACCATCTTCAGGGAATGGAGGTAGGCCTCCTGTTCTTCTGGATCCTGAAAGGCCAGCATCGCTTTTCCCAAGCCCGTGCAATAGGCCGGCGCCACCGCACCGGTGGCCACATCCAGGCGCAGGATTTCGGTGCTGTGGATCTTGTGCAGATGGAGCACTTGCCCGTTTTCCCAATGTCCCAGGTTGACCGTTTCGTGAAAAGCCTTAGCCAAAGCCTGCATGTAGGGTTGGGCAGCATGCCGGATTTCGAAGCCTTCGAGCTTGCGCATGCCCAACTCAACGACCTTGAAGGTCAGACAGAATCGGCCGTCGGCTGTTTTATCGACATATCCAAGATCACGCAGTGTGCTCAGAAAACGGTGACTGGCCGCCCGGCTGGTTTCCAGATGGCCCGCAATTCTGGAGGCCGACATTTCGCCGTGTTGGGCCAGCAGTTCAATCACCCGCAGCCCCTTGGCCAGGGATGCAACAAAGTAGTACTTGGCACCTTTGGTTGGCATCCGGGACCTCAAAAGTTCGAACCGCTGAGTAGGCTTTGCTTGAACAGCAATAACTGTCTCACTATGCGTGACTTGCTCTCTATATGTGTGACACGCTATTCAAAACAGCTGAGCCTGTCAAGGCCTTTTTTGCCGTGTAGAGTCTGGCCGAAAACTCCCCTCACCTGGTGGAGGGGTCGCGGGAAGGGGGATAGCACCTTGAAATCATTAACCCCCACCCCCGTGCAACCCATTCATAGGTTACTCTTTAGACCGGGGACAGGGGTTACAGTTTTTGGTCAGTATCCCCCCCGTCGAGGGCTGACTGTTGGGAGGGGGGAGAGAAGAGGTTTTCCGTTCGGGCACTGATATTGATGGATAGTAAGGGTTGGTCCAAGGAGATTGAGAATCGAAAAGGCAGGATGGGTAATCGTGCCGGCATGCCCCCAGCCCCCGATGTCAGGGCGCAGGAGGATCAGAAGTGGCGCTTAATGAAACTTCCAGGAATCGCGGCAGATCACCTCCGCTTCCGGTTTGCGGCTGCGGGTGCTATTTTCCATAGTCACATGCTTCTCGTTGAGCCCCTCTAAATCACCTGGAAACCCCACGGCGATAAGATTGATGACGATATACTCCTCGGGGATATCAAAGGCGGCTTTGACCGCCAAGGGGTCGAAACCGGCCATGGGGTGGGCGATGAGCCCCTCTTTTTCGGCCTGCAGCATGAGGGTCATGGCCGCCAGTCCGCAATCGTAAAGCGCGTAGTCCCGGCCGTCGTTCAACTGGGCGTCAAAGGCCGGCTGGGTGGCCACCACCACGATGAGCGGTGCTTTTTTGGCCCAATAGTTCCCGGGGGCCAGCGCAGGATGAATCTTTTCCAGGACGGCGGGATCGCTGAGGCCCATTAAGCGCCAGGGCTGTTTGTTGTTGCAACTGGGGGCATAAGTGGCCGCGGTCATTAAATGATCGACAATTTCCGGGGAAATTTTTTCAGGACTCAGGGCGCGCTTGGCCCTTCGCGACGCGATCTCTTTGAGCAAACCGGACATGCAATATCTTCCTTTCAATGAACCGGAAAATGGATCTATGATTTGACTTGATAGCGGGCCATGATCAGCTCCTGGCCCAGCCGCTCGGTTTCCAGTAAATTCAATTCCATGGCGATTTCCTCGGTAAACAGCGAGAGGCCTTTGCCGAAGATCAGGGGCGAATAGGTTACCAGAATCTCGTCGATGAGCCCCTGGCGGGCAAAGATCGTGTTGATCACCGTTCCCCCGGCCAGCACCACTTCCCGGTAGCCCGACTTGGAGAGGTCCAGCAGGATCGATTCGGGGCTTTGGGCGGTGAAAATCAGGTTGGGGGGATCTGAGCGGCGATTTTCGGGCATACGGGTCATGACGATGTTGCAGCGTCCGGGCAGCGGCTTGCCGATGGTGTCAAAGGTTTTGGAGCCCATGATCAACGCGCCGGCCTTGCGGGTCACCTCTACAAAGAGTTTTTTGTCCTCGCTGCCGGACCAGTCCACAAAATGATTATCACCTTTGCCGGTTCGGCCATCCAGGGTCAGCGCCATCAGTAAAATCACTTTCACACCCAGCTCCTTTTCTCAATGGGTCGCAGCCGGTGTGGGGCATGCCGGCGGCATTCAAATTTAACCATCGCGATCCCAGGACTGGATGGGATCGAAATAATCGTAATCCACATCCCGGCCGTCGCCGCCGCCGTTCCAGTTGAGCAACTCGTCGTTCAGATCGTCGAAAAAATACTTGGCCTGGGCCGCCTGGGCCTTGCCGAACCCGCCCCAAGCTCCGCGCTGAAACCCGAAGGTGCGGTAGGTGCGGGTGATGATCAGTTCATCCTTGGCGCGGGTCATGGCCACATAGAGGATGCGGCGCTCCTCTTCTTCCTGATCCGGATCGCCGACACTGCGAAAATGGGGGTACATCCCGGGTTCCACCCGAATCAGATAACAGGTGCGCGCTTCGGTGCCCTTGGCGCTGTGGGCCGTGGTCAAGGTGACCACATCCTCCTGGTCCCCCTGGGTGGCGTCACTGGCGGTGACCGGATCCAGCACGTAAGTCTCGATAAAGGCTCCCAGGCTGCGATGGTTGGCGGCCAGGCGGGCCAAAAGCTCGAAATCCTTTTTGCGGGTGGCCCATTTGTCGTAGCGCAGCTCCAGCAGCTTGGCCAGGGTCTGGGCCGCGTTGGCCACGGCCAGGGGCGGGTCCGCCATATCTCGGCGCGCCTGGGCCACCGGTTCCAGCATCTCCGGGGTGACTTTGGGCGCCTGGGCCAATCCCGTCAAGGCCGCCTCGTGTTCCGGCTGGCTGCGCAACTTGGCGATCAAGCGCGCCGCGGTGACATCGCCGATTCCCCGCCAGAGGGTCAGATAACGCGCCCAGGCCAGCTCGTCGTGGTGGCTCAGGGCCGCCCGCAGCAGGGCCAGCAGATCCTTGACATGGGCCGCTTGAAACAGGCTGATCCCGCCCACGAAACGGTAGGGGATCTTTTTTTCCACCAAAAAGGATTCCACGGCCCGGGCCCCGTGTCCGGTGCGGGTGATGATCATGTGTTCCGACCAGGCGTGCCCCTCGGCCCGGTGGGTCAAAAGGTCCTGGGCGATCCAGCGTGCCTCGTCGAAGTCGCTGTCGAAATCCCGCAGCAACGGCAGGCTTATGGCTTTGCGGTGGGCCTTGAGTTTTTTGCCGTATTTGAGGGGCGAGCGGCTCAGTAGCCAGTTGGAGAGGTCCAGAATCCCCTGGGTGGAGCGGTAGTTGCGCTCCAGGCGCAGCACCTGCCCGTTGGGCACCCGCCGGCTGAAGGCGTGCACATTGCGGAAATCGGCCCCCCGAAAGGCGTAGATGCTCTGGGCGTCGTCCCCCACGCAAAAGAGCTGGGCCGGGTCCCGCAGTCCATCCAGAATCAGCCACTGCAGGGGGTTGGTGTCCTGCATCTCGTCCACCAGGATATGGTCGTAATATGCCCGGATCCGCTCCCGGGTCTCGGGAACTTCGTGGAGGGTTTTGGCGAAGATGTAGAGGATGTCGTCATAGTCCAGGTAGCGGTTATCCCGCTTGCGGCGATCATAGCCCTGGGCCGCTTCGATGATCAGGGGGATCACCTCCCGGTCGTATTCGGTGTGGGTTTGAAGGTAGGTCTCCATGGGTTGGTTGGTGTTGCGGGCGTAGGAGCGCAGGTTGACCAGCTCCGCGGCCCGGGGAAGGGGCAGGGATTTGTTTTTGAATCCGCCCCGCACCAGTTTCATCAGTTGAACCTGATCGTCCCGGTCGATGACCGTAGCGCCTTCCAGGCCGAATTGGCGGGGCATACGCCGCATGCTGTAAAGGCAGAAGTGGTGAAAGGTGCCGGCCATGATGCCCGCGGCGGTTTCACCGCTGATTTCATACAGCCGCTGGATCATCTCCCGGGCCGCCCGGCGGGTGAAGGTCAGCAGCAGGATGCGTTGTAAGGCAACGCCCTGGGAGATCAGGTAGGCCGCCCGAGCGATGATGGTACGGGTCTTTCCCGTTCCGGCACCGGCCAGCACCAGCACATGGCCCTGGTCATAGGTTGCGGCCTGTTGTTGCTGAGGGTTGAGACTAAAATTTTGTGGGTCGTCCATCACCTATTCCTAACTGGTCAGTCCATAGTTCTTCTAAAGCATTGAAATTATTAGGATCGATTAGTTCGACTCGTCATTCCCGCGCAGGCGGGAATCCATTTAGATTCCAATACATTGGAATCTCTGGATGCCGGATCAAGTCCGGCATGACGGAGAACTTTGGACTCTCAAGATTCCTAATAAGACTGTGCAAAAATCACCTAAGCTGATCGATCCAGCGCGCCCAAGGCGGCGGTCGACGGGTTTGCGGCGCACCGCCTTCAGGGGCGGCCCGCTTAGAGCCGTTTTATGCCCCTTTGATCCAGTGCGTCAAGCCCAGGCCCGGCGCACTCGCCTATCGTCAGCCCGCCCCCAGGTAATTGGCCGCCATGCTGCGATTCCGCAGGGGCAGCCGCTGCCTGGGGGGTGCTTGAAAACCGAAAGTGAGATCCAAAAAGCGGGTCACAATTCGGAAGGTAGCGCCCCACAAGATCTCCTCCCGGCCGTTATAGTCAAAGCGAAAGCCCGTGAAGGTCTTGGGCAGCCGGTCCCTGAGCCCCTGGACATCAGTAGCTTGGGAGAGCCGCAGGCAGACATAATTACGGGGCTCCAGCAGGTTTCGCAGGGGGATGAAAGGAACAGCCGCCACTTCCCAATTGGGCCGAAACGCCTTTTGCTTCCGGGACCAGCCCACCAGAGGGTAGATCCGGCGTTTGAACAAAGAGAGGCACTCCGCCGGCAGGGGCCCCAGAAAGCTGAAGCGCAACGGGTTGAGGCGCATCTCCTCCCAGCTCTCGCGCAGGGCGGTGGCCAGGGCCAGGGCCACGCCCCGCTGGATGCCCCCCCCGGAGTTGCCGGCCCGCCAGGCGTGAATGCCGAAGGGCATACCCGGCAGGGCTAGGATCCGGGCCAGCAGCCGATCCTTGTAAGGATCCAGTCCGCCGCCCGGACAGCAGATATCGCCGGGCTGGCGCACCTGGGCCGAGCGTTTGTTCAAAAAGATCCCCACCTCCTGGCCGAACCCCGTTCCGTTCCAGGCCCGGCCCAGCAGCAGCAGCACCGCGGAATCGCCCCGGCCGTGGTCCTGATGCCGGGAAAAACCGCCTTGGCGCAGCCACCGCTCCCGCAGCTTGCGCCGGATCCGCCGGCGCAGGGTCTTGGGATTGGAGAGTTGGGCAAGATCGGTCATAGGGGCTACTCAGCTGCACGACAATAGAGAAAGTTAAAAGCCAGTGAGAAACTATGGCACAAATACCCGCTCCCGCCAAGACGGCTTGAGAGGTTTCCAAGTGAAGTGTCTAATTCTGTGCTGCAATGCTAGGGTCACCCTCAACCTTAGCGCACCGGCCGCAATAAATTTTATGCAAAAAGGCTGGCTACGTGATATATGAACCGCAAATTTTGGCATTTTAAGCGGTTGCTTTTTTCAAATTTTATCCCATGAACCCACTCAACTTAGCCCCTGAATATCGACCCGGGGAACTGTTCAAGGTTGAACCTATCAGCTCTTCAATCCCGGCCACCGATCGGCAAAGTGGTTGATTGCTGCTGTTCAGCGCAACCGATACGTACAACGCGGCCGGCATGAACGGTATCAATAAGCCCATATGGCTGGAGGTAATTTACGCCTTGGATTTGCATGACGATTTGATATGATTTAAAATGCTTCGGCCGGGGGCGTGCTTCCTGTAAGAGACTGCCTGAAAACAAGGTTTTTCAACACCGACAAAACAAACAATATTTATGAACCTGCATCGAATGATCGACCTGCCGCCCAAATTCAACATGCTTCATCTTGCAGCCCTATTGATGGGTATTTTGTTTCTCCATGGTTGTGCGACTGTGCAGCAAAGCCTGCTGAAGCTGCAGCCCACATACCATCTGGAGAGTGAGATCGAACGAAATCATTTTATTGTCGAAAAAAGGGAAAGCATCATTGGCCGGTTAGCGGTTATCAGAATCCAAAAGGGAGATACGCTGCCGGATATTGCCAGACACTTCAGCTTGGGTATCAATAGTGTCAGTTCAGCCAACCCGGGGGTTGATGTATGGGTACCTGAAGCCGGAGAGCGGGTCCTGCTACCCCTGAGCTTTATCTTGCCGGACACTCGCAGGAAAGGTATCGTGATCAACTTGGCGGCCATGAGGCTCTTTTATTTTAAAAAAGATGGCGATCAACTGACCGTATCGACCTATCCGGTGGGTGTCGGCACCCCAGAGCGGCCCACACCTATGGGCCAAATGTATATACGGCGCAAGAAATTTCGGCCGACCTGGTATGTGCCGGCCTCCATCGCGGAAGATCACCGGAAAAAGGGAGATCCCCTGCCCCCAAAAATTCCGCCAGGGCCGCTGAATCCATTGGGAGAACACGCCCTCTATTTAAGCAAGCCGAGTTATTTGATCCATGGCACCAATAAACCGGCCAGCATCGGCCTCATGACAACCAACGGTTGCATCAGGCTCTATCCGGAGGACATTGAGCAGCTTTTTGAAAGCACCCCGCTAAAGACACCCGTGAGAATTGTCAACCAGCCGCTCCTCGTAGGCCTACGAAATGGGGTGGTTTACATGGAAGCCCATGCGCCCCCTACAGCATCAGGCAACGCCGAGTTGGAAAAGGCCTATGCGAAATTGAAAAAGATCGAAACAGGATCCGGACATGCGTTTGACTGGGATACAATCAAGAAAATCGTGTCCGAGGCGCGCGGCATCCCGGTTCCCATATCTGAGATCCACCAAGCAAGTCCAGCGGGTATTGCGGAGCCGATAAGACTCAATCACCCGGACCAACTGTACGGCAAACCAACAGTAGCGGAACTCAGAACGGACGCCTGGTATGTGATGGCTGCTGTTGTTCAACA
Source organism: uncultured delta proteobacterium (assembly GCA_963713755.1). Taxonomy (GTDB): domain Bacteria; phylum Desulfobacterota; class Desulfobacteria; order Desulfobacterales; family CAVQMW01; genus CAVQMW01. The sequence continues at coordinate 1,200,494 of CAVQMW010000003.1, forward strand.
CCAGGTTGAGGCTCGAAGACTGGCCGCAATGATTAACCATCAGGGCCCACAGATTCCCGCAAGGGTATTGTCGGATAAGGGCAAACACCGCGTTCTTGCCGGCCCTTTCAATACAATCGGCGAGGCCGAAGGGGTGGTGAAACGCCTGAAGATAGATTTGGAGATAGACGGAATATTGGTGGAACCGGTGGAGAAGCGATCGCCAGGTTGATAAATAGCCAGCGAGGCTATTTTTATGAAGGAACGCGGCTTTTGGGTGCCGTGGCCATGATTACACAAAATAAAGCGAAAGGAGTCAATCCGATGATGAAAAAAAGCCTTTTGATGATCACTGTCATGCTTGCGCTCGCCGTTGCCCTTGGGGGCTGTGCAACGAAAAGCGATTTAGATCAGATGCGGGCCCGTGAGATGGAAATTAGCGCGAAAGCGGATCAGGCGGCTATGGATGCCCAGGCTGCAAAGACGGCCGCTGATGAAGCCTTGTTTAAGGCAAATGAAGCCTCGGCCCGCGCCGAGGCGGCTGAAAGAAGGGCAGAGGAAAGAGAGCGAATGGCAGAGGAAAAAATGAAGCAGGCTGAAGCTCTCTTTGAGAAATCGATGAAAAAGTAAACCGAAAAGGAAGTGGCAGAGGTTCAAGGCTGCCACTTCCTTTAATGTCTACATCTCGGTAGGCTAAGCATTTCCAATAAATCGGGAATAGGGCCGGTTTTGCGATCATCAGGCACATTAATGACCCCCACTAGGGTGCATGCAGTCAAAAAGCGGGAAGAATTGGGCGGGTATCTTTGCCTTTTAATTGTTTGCATGATCCTGACACCACACTTCATATTCGGATGCCGTTCCACTGGTGAGGGTTTAATCTCCCAGGAGGCCAACGACTTTTTCAACCAGGGAAAATACGAAGCCTCTCTTGGTAAATACCAGCAACTCCTTGATAAAAATCCTCAATCCGCGGACAGGATTCTCTTCGAGATGGGCATTATTTACGCCCATCCCGGAAATACGCAAAAAGACTATCCAAAGGCTCTCGATTGCTTTCGGAACATCCTAAAGGATTATCCGCACAGCGAATATCGGCAAAACAGCCAAATGATGATCCTTCAAATCCAAAATGTGATCATCAAGGATAATCTAGCTGCCGCGCAGCAGATCCAGATCAATATTGCCCGCCAAAAGCTCATAGACAAAGAGAACGAGAATATTGCACTTAAAGAAGATATTGAAATGCTGAACCAGAAGCTTTTTGAGCTCAGGACGCAACCCGCGGACAGAGTGTTGGTTGAAAAAAAAGCGCGACGATTGACACTGCTATCTAAGGGCGAGGTGATCAAAACCTACAAAATAGCCCTGGGGGGAAACCCGGTTGGCCCCAAAGAAAGGCAGGGTGACAACAAAACCCCGGAGGGCATCTACGCCATCGAATCAAGAAATAGGGCCAGTGACTACCACCTGTCACTTCGCATCTCCTATCCAAACGAAACAGACAAAAAGCGCGCAAAAAAACTAGGTGTTTCCCCAGGTGGGGATATCATGATCCATGGGATCAAGAATGGTTTCTCCTGGGCGGGTGCGTTGCATGCGCAAGTCAATTGGACCCAAGGGTGCATTGCCGTTACTGACCAAGAGATGGAGGAAATTGAGCGGCTCGTGCCCAATGGCACCCTCGTTGAGATAAGGCCATAATCGTTCTGGCCCGCTTCGCCTCGTTATCGTTTTACAGCAAATCATAGCCTGCCCTGCGCCTTGCGCAGGCGGTCCAATATTCAGTATGAGACTGGCAATAGACCCGGTATGTTCTGATTTACAGCGGAACCAATGAGCCGGAGCCGGGTTTGTCGGGCTGAAACAGAATCAAGAAGTATGATCTGGATGCCTCCAGTTTGCGGCGGGGCAATCCACTTCTTTCAGGTGCCAAAGTCGGCACTTTTCGTGCCTTTCCAGTTCGGTATGAAAATCCTTATCCCATCCGCCTGTCTCACCCACCCCTTGATAAGCCCCTTGGCCCTCTTCATCCGTGTAACCCGTTAGATTTATAAAATTAGCGCAAATGACGTTTTGGCTTTTCGGCTGAAAAGCCAATTCCGCTAATTCGCACCTCGACCGCGCTTGGCGACTCCAAGGCCCTGTAAGCCGTGCCATCCATGGCACGCCCATTGCCAACACCACCAATGCCGACTTCAGTCCAGCCGCCGCCGATTGGGAAATCGGCAAAAACCTGAGCGGAACCATTCTTGATTACCGCTACTGGAGCCTGCCCCGCACCCAGGAGGAACTGGAGGCCCAGGCCGAGACGACCTTGAGCGGACTAGAGCCGGGCCTTGAAATCTACTACGATTTTGTCCAGAACGCCGGCACCACCATCGCTGACCTGATAGGTAACAATCATGACGGTGCTTTTCAAGGGTTGCTGAACGAGGCCAGCTGGGTCACCGCCGGCGGCATCCTCAAGGTTTCCGAAAACGCCCCCAACGGCACCGTTGTAGGCCGGGTGGAAGGGGTCGATCCCGATTTCGGCGATACCCTGACTTACAGTCTTGTCGACTCGACGGGGGGCGCTTCGCCATCAACCCCGGGGACGGCGAAATCACCGTGGCCGACGGCTCGTTGTTGGATTATGAAACCAACACGCAACATGACGTAATTGTGCATATTACCGATTCCACAAGCCGGTCTTATCAGGAATACATCACCATTCAGGTGATCGACGTTCAGGAGGCGCCGGTGATCACCTCCAACGGCGGTGGTGATTCCGCCGCTCTCGATGTTGTAGAAAACACTACATCTGTCACCACAGTCACCGCCACCGATTCAGACGGTGATACGCCCACATTCAGTTTCACCGGCGGTGCTGATCAAGCGCTATTCGAGATCGATACGAATACTGGCGTACTAACGTTTAAGACAGCGCCCGATTTCGAGAATCCAAGCGACACTAACTTAGATGGCATCTATGAAATCCATGTCCGGGCGGATGATGGAAACGGTCGAACCGACACCCAGGAAATTAGCGTTACCGTATACAATACGAGCGAGCCGACGGCTCTCTTGATTGGAACGGAAAAACAAGGCCCCTTCCAGAAATTCGGGGATCCAAACCTGCAGTTTGAGCCGACCGGCAACACCACCGGGACTCTCTCAAACACATTTGACCTCGCCAATTTCGGATCGGATGCCAAACTCGCGGCGATCCACTATGTTAGCCGCGATATTACCATTGGCCAGACCAATACCGTAGACCTTCAGGCCGGGGATCTCATCATCTCCCAGGAAAAGGGGGTCACCCTGACCAGTACCAATACCCTGGATGTGGCCAAAAGTGATGTGTTTGTCTTTCGTCCGGATTACGCGGGAGATTATAGTTCCGGAAGTTTCTACATGCTTTTTGAAAATCTAGGGCAGGGGGACGAGATATATGCTCTCTCGCTTGTGGAACAGAACACCACTGTCGGGGGGACACTTCTTAGCGCCGGGTCACTTATTTATTCCGCAAAAGCCATCGATACCATGAGATCCATAACTTCGATCCGGATGACCTCGCTCAAACCCCACCAACCGGGACAACGACTTTGGTCCTCGATGGTAATGCCTCGAACATCGATTTTGACGATGACATCTACGGCATCGACCTTGTAGAGGACCCAATGACCTTGGGTGGCACTACCTTCAATTCCGGAGAGCTTCTGATCTCATTGAAAAAGGATGATGGATCGGTGGGTGCGCCCGGTTACTCGGTCGCGACCGGCAAGATCGACATCTTCCGACTGCAGGTGCTCTCGACCACCGAAGCGCGGGCGGACCTTATCCTCGACGGCTCCGACCTCGGACTCTCGGATAGCATAAAGGGTTTGACCTTCCACGAATCCCAGACCATACCCGGCACGGTATCATCGCTCTCTCCAATACAGGATTCCTACATCCAGCTCAAAGCTCCGACCACGAATTCCGGAACATCCGGCTCGATGACCATAGATCGAGAAGCTTCGGATCTTCAACGCGCACTGGTGCAGTTTGACTTGAGCACAATACCCGCGGGTGCCACTATCCAGCGCGCCACTTTAAAACTCGAAGCAACCGCAATCGGTGGCCAGTTGACTATCGAGGCTTATAGAATACTGGAGCCCTGGTCGGAAGGGTCAACTACATGGAATGAGAGCTCCAGTGGTACAAACTGGTCCACGCCAGGAGCCGCATTCAACCCCACCGCGCTAGATTCGATCCTGACCGATACGATAGGACAGCACAGCTTCGATATCACGACTACAGCTCAAGACTGGCTCGACGGGACAGAGCAGAACCATGGGATACTAATTGGCAGTCCCGAAGGGGGTGGAAACCGAACAGTTACTTACGATTCCCGTGAAGGTACAGTGGCGCCCAGCCTGGAGATAATTTACACGGAACCCGCCAATACAGCACCTGAAATCAGCTCCAACGGCGGCGGGGCGACTGCCGGTGTCAATGTCGCCGAAAATACGACCTTGGTCACTACTGTTACCGCTACGGATGGTGATGGCGACACGCTGAACTATTCCATCAGCGGCGGGCTGGATGCTGCCAGATTTAACATCGATAGTGCTACCGGCGAACTGACCTTCACCGCGGCCCCGGATTTTGAAAATCCAGCGGACAACGGCGTGGACAATGTCTACAACGTGTCGGTAGATGTCGACGACGGCAATGGCGCAACGGATTCCCAAGAGATCAGCGTTACGGTCACCCCGGTAAATGAAGCGCCGACCTTCAACGTCGGCACGGGTATCGAGACCAACCACTCCTCAAGTGTTTCGGACACGGCTTCCGATTTGCTTTTGCAGGACGATGGCAAGCTCATCTTAGTGGGGACCTCGAACGACGGTGCTGGGCCACGGATCAGCCTGAGCCGCCACCTCGAAGACGGTTCCCTCGACCCAGGTTTCGGTACTGATGGTCGGGTAACGACAGCCATCAATTCTTCGGAATCCGTGCAGGCCGGAACACTGCAGAGTGACGGCAGTATCGTTGTCGTGGGGGTGACCAACGGCGCCACCGGAGAATCGGCCATCACGCGATATCTATCGGATGGAAACCTGGATAACGGCTTTGGTACGAATGGACATGTCGTCCTTGATCTGTCCGCCACCTCTGGCGAATACCTATATGATGTCGTGGTTCAGGCCGACGGCAGGATCCTTGCGACGGGTTATGCCAACGCAGGTGATGAGGTCATGACCGTGGTGCGCCTGAACGCAGATGGTAGCTTGGATCCAAGCTTCAATGGTTCCGGCATTCTCACCCTGGATCTGGTCGCCGGTAACGACCGGGCAAACGCAATCCTGGTCCAGGACGATGGAAAGATACTCATCGGCGGCCAGGCCGGATCTTTCTCAGCCGGCGATCTTGCGGTACTTCGACTCAATGCCGATGGCAGCTTCGACACCTCCTTTAATGGCACCGGAGTCTTCACCATGGATGTCAGCACGGTGGCTTCGGGAGGCAGCTATACCAACAGTGATTCTGCAATGGCACTGGCGGTTGATGACCGTGGTCGGATCGTCATTGGGGGCAACACCAGTCTTGCCAATTCCGAATCCCTTGCCATGCGTCTGAACAGCAATGGCACCCTCGACACCAGTTTCAACGGCACGGGGTACCACGTCATCTCCGCCGGAGTCCCCTATGAAGGCATCAAAGACCTCGCCTTACAGCCCGATCACAGGATCGTACTGGTCGGCAGCGCCTATACGTCTTCGGGGATCAACGATGTTTCCGTGCTTCGGCTGAACGATGACGGCTCGTTGGACACGAGCTTCGATGGCGACGGCAAAGTGCGTCAACCCATCGGCACGGCGACCGATGAAGCCAGCGCGGTGGTAATCGGACACGACGGAGACATCATCGTGGCCGGCCGCACCGACGACGGACAAGTGGGCACCCATATCATGCGCTTTACCAACAGCGGGCAGCTTGATGCCCGGTTCGCACCAGTCAATACCCTCGACGGGAACCCGACATTTTCCGAAGATGGGGCCGCCGTGGTGTTGGACGCCGATGTACAAGTCGTCGATGAAGAGCTGTCGATGATCGACAATTTCGCCAATGCCAGCCTCATCGTGGTGCGGGACAGCGGCGCCAATACCCAGGACATCTTCAGCTTCGTCGACGGCAACGGGATCACCCGCAGCGGCAACAACCTGCTGAAAAACGGGCAGGTGATCGCAACCTTCACCCAGTCTACTCCCGGGGCCTTGTTGATCGTCTTCACCGACGCCGATGGCCAGACGCCGACCCAAATCGATGTTGACAACATCCTGCGGCAGATCGCCTACAGCAACAGCAGCGATACCCCGCCACCATCGGTACAACTTGATTGGACTTTTGATGACAGCAATACCGGCAGCCAGGGCAGCGGGGGTCCCCTCACCTGCAATGGCAGCACGATGGTCAATATCACAGGCGTAAACGACCCTCCCGTATTTGACCTCGACGCAGACAACTCCTCAGGGGGCGCCACCGGGTATCATCTGGCCAGTTTCGCCGAAGGCAGCTCCCCGGTAGCCGTCATCGATAGCGATGTCTCCATTACAGACTCCGATAACACGACCATGAGCGGCGTCGGGATGATCGGTGATTTCACCGGCTCTGTCGACGCCAGCGATGAAATTTACGCCATAGGCGGTGAACAACTTATCATTGGGACACCCAAAACAGTGGTGGTTGCTCAGGGCGGAACGGATTTCCAACTGGACTTTTCAGATGGAAGCTCGCTGTCCATTTCTGTCGATTCCGGCACCGGCGCCATCGCTGATTTTGAAGCACTCCTGGCGACAATGACCTATGACCACACTGGTACAGAACCCACAGCCGGCATCCGCAGCTTCAGCTTCATCGTGACCAATGCAGACGGTGAGATGTCAAACACGGTTGTCTCCACCATCAACGTCACTTCGGTCAACGACGCTCCCACCATTACTTCCAACGGCGGCGGGGATGCGGCCGATATTTATGTGGCCGAAAACACTACATCGATTACCACTGTTATTGCCACCGATCCTGACCTTGGCACCCCAACTTTTAGTAAAACCGGCGGTGCGGATCAGGCACAGTTCAGTATCAACACCGGGAGCGGCGTACTGACCTTCGCTATGCCGCCCGACTTCGAATCCCCGGCCGATGCGGACAGCAATGGCGTCTATGAAGTCCAGGTCAGCGCCGCTGACGGCAACGGCGGCAGCGATGCGCAGCTGATTTTGGTCACCGTGGCCAATGTCAACGAACAACCTACCGCCATTGCCATCAGCACCAGCGGTATCGATGAGAACACCGACACCAGTGGCGGATATAGCGTGGGTTCGCTGACCACCACGGATCAAGATAGCGGCGATACCGCCGCTTACAGCATCCAGGGGGGAAGCGATGCCGCTCTTTTCACCATTGGCGGCGATCAGCTGATCCTGACCCACGGCGTCCTCGACTTCGAGGCCCAGGCCAGCTATGAGGTCACCGTCCGCGTCACCGACAGCGGCGGCCTGACGTTTGATCAGAATTTCAGTATTGCCGTCAACAACCTCAACGAGGCCCCCGGTTTTACTTCAATTCCCGTAACCGTGGCCACGGAAGATGCGCTCTACAGCTACACTATCACCACGACCGATCCTGACAGCACAGCGAGCGTCACCATCACCGCAGCAACGCTTCCAACCTGGTTGACCCTGACAGACCATAGCAATGGTACGGCGAACCTGAGCGGAACTCCGGACAATGGTCAGGTGGGAGATCATAATGTGAGCATGCAGGTTTCGGACGGCAGCCTCAGCGACACTCAAAACTTCACCCTCACCGTCACCAACACCAATGATGCCCCGCTGATCAGCGAAGGGGAGACCATTTCGGTAGCTATGGATGAGGACGCCAGCCCGACTCCCTTTGAGTTGATATTGAATGCCACGGATCCCGATGGGGATATCTTGAACTGGTCCATCAGCTCTCCGGCAAGCAACGGGGTCGCGACCGCGAATGGCACAGGGTTAAGTATGCCTATTGGTTACACACCGGCCGCTGACTTCAACGGCGACGACAGCTTCGATGTCCAGGTCTCCGACGGCACGGCCAGCAGTACCATTACCGTTGAGGTGACCGTCAGCCCGCAGCCCGATGGTATACTCATTGTGGATACGACCAGTGATCTCGCCGACGGAAATACCGATTCCATCGAAACGCTGTTTAATGACCGCGGCACCGACAACCGCATCTCCCTGCGTGAAGCGATCATCGCCACCAACAACACCGCCAACGGCGGGAGCCCGGACGAGATTCTATTTAGCATTAGCGGCAGCGGTACCCATACCATCAATCCGGCCTCCCCCTTACCGTCGCTGACCGACCCGGTCATCATCGACGCGACCAGCGATGATAGCTTTGCGGCCAACGGCAACCGGCCGGCCATTGTTCTGGACGGCAACAACCTCTCGGGCGACGGGCTTGTGCTCGCGTCGACCGCCGGCGGCAGCACGATCCGGGGTCTGGTGATCCGTGACTTCGACGGCAACGGCATCGTGATCCAGGCCGGATCAGACAGCAACATGATCGCCAGCAACTATATTGGAGGACTCACAGCGACCGGTACCGACGCCGGAGCCACGGAGGCCAATACAGGAACCGGGATCGAAGTGAAAAATGCATCCGGGAACATGATCGGTGGTTCCGCAACGACCGACCGCAACGTCATTTCCGGCAACCAAAACCGCGGCATTTCGCTTTGGGGAAGCTCAGCGATCAACAATGTTGTGATCGGGAATTACATTGGAACGAATGCGGCTGGGACCGGGGAGGTTGGAAACTCGGACGATGGGATTCGAATCAGCGGTGGTGCAAGTTCAAATACAATCGGCGGAGCGGGAGTCGGTGAAGCGAACCTAATATCAGGCAACGGCAAGGACGGTATCGCGCTCAATACCCTTGGAGTCCCTACCAACAACAACGTCATTCACGGCAACTCCATCGGCACCAACCATGACGGCACGGCAGCCATTACCAATGCCCGTCACGGCGTCGTGATCTATGGCGGTGTTCAGGGTACGCAAATCGGTGGCGGCAATGCCGGGGAAGGCAACCTCATCTCCGGAAATGGGTCCTACGGTATCGTCATCGATGGCAACGGGGATGCCACGACCATCAACAACACCATTGCGGGTAATTACATCGGCACTGACGTCAGTGGGAGTAGCGCCATCGCCAATACATCCGGCGGTGTGCGGCTGTTCAATGCCGCCAGCGACAACCTCATCGGCGGTGGGAACCTATCAAGTCACCTACAATATCACCGACGCCAACGGTAACGCGGCAATTCAAATTATCCGCGCCGTGGAGGTAGAGGACACCACCGCGCCGCTGATCACCTTGTTGGGTACCGATCCAGTAACCATCGAAGTGGGTTCCACCTATACGGACGCCGGGGCCACGGCCAGCGATACCGGCGACGGTAATCTGACCGGCTCAATTGTGACCCTTAACCCGGTCAATAGCGCCGTGGTGGGCTCCTATGTTCATGACGGCTCTGATACGACCCGGGATAGTTTAACCTATCGGGTTAGCGATCTGAGCGGCGCGCTATCCAATGCAGCCACCGTAACCGTGGTCATCAATCCCCCGGATCCCCGAATCGTGATTACGGCCGGGCAGAACTTTAATATCAGCGAGTCCGCTGCTCCCGGTACCTTGGCGGGTAGGGTGCAGACCACGGGAGATATCCCCACGGGCTTTGCCATTGTGGGGGGTAATATTGGCGCGGTCTTTCGCATTGACAGCCAAGGCCGTATTACCGTGGGCAATGGGTCTTCATTAGACTATGAAAGCCTTTCAGGGTATACATTAACCATCGAGGCTACCGCCGCCCAATCCAGCCATACGGCCAGGGTGGCCATCCGTGTCAGCGATGCCAACGACACAGCGCCTGTTATTCAAAGCAATCAGGTATTCACATTTAACCAACGCCCCCAGAGCGGTGATGCCATGGGAACCGTTGTGGCTTCGGACGCAGATACAGTGGGAGGTCTTGAAAACTGGCGGATTGTAGCCGGCAATGATGCCGGGATATTTGCCATTGATCCGGTCAATGGCCAGTTGCGGGTGGTGGAAAACGGCCCCATTCATTCCGGCCGCTCCAGTTACAACCTCCAGGTCCGGGTATCCGATGGCGTTCAGGATTCTGCTTTGGAAACCATAACCGTGGAAATCAATTATTTATCGGGCGGCTCCGGTGTGGCGGGCCCCGGTCCCACACCGGACCCTGACCCCGATCCCGACCCCGAGCCCGAGCCGGAATTGGAGCCCAACCCCGATCCGGAGCCAAACCGCGATCCTGAACCCGATCTGGAACCGGAATCAGGGAATAGTGCGGATCCCGCTATTGATCCTGAGCCGGACCCGGAATTGACGCCGCCAGTTGAGCCAGAGCCAGATTTTGAACCAGTATTCGAACCGACACCGGATCCCGAAACCGTTGCCCTTGCGGAGCCCCCCCCCAGCGAGAGCACTTCACCCCCGGATTCCATGGCTCCCCGGAACAGCGCCCCCCACCGCGCCCCGGGTATCTACACGGGTCCTGCAGGGGGACAGGCCCCCCATGGACTTCCCCCGGCGGCCCCAAACGCACAAACCCGCGGCGCCCGCTATCCCGAAATCACCACCACCAATCCGAATCCCGGCGAGGATGCGACCCCCTGGGGGAAAACCGGCTATGTACCGCCCCAACTGGCCGGCATGTCGCCCGAGTTTCAAGATGCAATTCAGACCATGAGCGATACCTTCCAGGATGCGATGCAGGATACCGAAAAGCGACAACGCCTTGTGATCCGCGCGGCCCAGGGCGCCGGTGTTTCCATCACCCTGGGGTTGATCCTCTGGGTCCTGCGCTTCAGCAGTTTGATTGCCTGCGCCCTGGGGAGCTTGCCAGCCTGGCGCAGCTACGATCCCCTGCCGGTGCTGGATTTAAGCAAGAAGGAACGCGAAGCGCATCGGCAAAGAATGTGCCAGGCCCATAGCGAAGAGCAGTCCGAAATGGGCTTGGCCCGGGTTTTGGATCCAGAGATCGATGCCGATCCTGATCTGAACCCGGTGAGAGAGAAAAAATGATCCGCTTATCTCCGGTATGGCGCATCAGCATCGGCCTGGCTTTTATGAGTGTGGCCCTGGTGTTGTCGGGGGACTTTCTCTTCGATCTCTCCGCCGGCCGCAGCGCCGATCTCTTCAAGGAACGTAAAAAACTGATTGAATCTCTAGCTCTGGAGTACTCCCAACTGGCCCTGGAGGGCAGATCCGGGGCCATGGTCACCAAAATGAAGGATCTCATCGTCAAAGATGATCAGATCGCCTCATGTGCCCTAAAAACAGCAGACGGCAAACTCCTCGCGCAAGCCGGTGACCACGAAACCCATTGGGACCCACCGCCGGCAGGCACCTCCACCTTGGACCATATCCAAGTCCCCATTTTCCAGAACGAGCAACGCTGGGGCACCCTCGAAGTCAGCTTTACCGGGCGCGGCCCGTTTAGCGAAATCCTCTTCCTGGCCAATCCCTTGCTCAAACTGCTCCTGTTCATCGCCGTTGTTGGGCTATTTTCCTACCTGCTTTTCATGAAACGGGTGCTGAAGCATTTAGATCCATCGGCCGTGGTCCCGGAACGGGTAAAAACCGCCATGGATATCCTCACCGAAGGCGTGATGTTTTTAGATGAAAAGGGGCTGATCGTCTTGGCCAACGCCGCAATTGCCAAAAAAATGGGCACGGATATGGCGTCTTTGCTGGGACGGGACGTGGGGGGCTTTCAATGGCTGGATCCCAAAAGCGGCCGGCCCCATGAAGGCTTTCCCTATTTGAAGGAGCTGTTGGCCGGTCAAGTCATCCGCCGGGTATATCTCGACCTTAAAACCGCCGACGGCAAGGTTCACAAACTTGTGGCCAACGCCTCGGCCATCAAGGACCCCAAAGGGATGCTGCGAGGCGCCCTGATCTCCATGGATGACATCACCTTGCTGGAGAAAACCAACCAGCGACTGCTGAAGCTGACCACGGAACTTCAATATTCCCGCAAGCAGGTCGAGCATCAAAATAAAAAGCTGAAACTTTTGGCCACCCGGGACCCCCTCACCGGCTGCTATAACCGCAGGGCGCTGTTTGAGCGATTTGATGCTATGTTTGACCGGGCGCGGGCGCAGCACAGCGAGATCTGCTGCATCATGACCGACATCGATCATTTCAAAACCTTCAATGATACTTACGGTCATGCCGTGGGCGACAAAGTACTCCAGATCGTGGCCAAGATCCTAGGAATCGGCCTGAGACAAAACGATATTGTAGCCCGCTATGGGGGTGAAGAATTCTGCCTGATTATCGCTGGTGCCACGCTGGATCAAGGAGTCAGGGTCGCCGAGAGAGCCCGGGCGGCCATCGAATCCAAAGCCGGGCGCAGTCTGCGCAGCAAAGAGGATATCCGCGTCACCGCCAGTTTCGGGGTTTCTTCCATCAAGCTGGATGCAGCCAACCCAGAAGCCCTCATCGATCAGGCCGATCAGGCGCTCTATATGGCTAAAGAATATGGACGCAACCGGGTTTGCCGGTTCGATGAAATCAGAATTTAAAAAGTATTATCTCAAACACGACCCGCCGAACATACCTAGCTTGAAATCAGATTCTCTGCCCTGCACCGCGCTTTTTACCCCTGCGGCCTTGGTCGAAATATTATTTGATCTGATTCTCCCCATGCCCTCAGCGTGTGAATTTTCATAAGGGAGCGGGGTATACTGACGGCCGTAACGGTTTCGAAGTGTGCCCTTGGGTTTGGGGTGATTCAGAACGCGTTCACCCGTAACGCCGCCCCAGAAAGTAGTTCATCTGCTTGTTCCACCAGGGCCAGTCGTGATTGACATCGTGGCCCCAGAAATCCACCCAGGCGCCGACGCCCTTTGCCTTGAAAATGTGGTCTATGGCGCGGGTGTCCTCGATAGCTTCTTCTTCCCAGGGCCCTTGGCCGACACACACGATGATGCTGCTTTGGCGGTAGCGGTCGAGATACCAGGAGTCGTTGAGGCCCGGCAAGTAACTCACCGGCGAGTTGTAGTAGACGGCCGGCAGATCCTCGGCGCGGTTGCCGAATTCGAGGCGGTCCAGGCGATATAGGCCGCTCAGGGCGATGGTGCCGGCAAACAGGTCGGGATGCCGCAGGAAAAAATTGAGGCCGTGAAAGGCGCCCATGCTGCAGCCGTTGGTCATGATCCGCACCTGCCCGTCGTTGCAGTGCCGGCGCACAAAGGGCACGACTTCGGCGCAGATATAGGCATCGTAAGTCTCATGGCGGGCATTGCGCTCGGCCGGGGGCACGGAAAAATCGTACCAGGAGTGTTCGTCGATGCTGTCCACGCAAAACAGCTTGATCTTGCCGCCGTTGATAAAGGGTGCAATGGCATTGACCATCCCCAGGCCTTCATAATCAAAATAGCGGCCCCGGGAGCAGGGAAAGACCACATAGGGCTCGCCCCAGTGGCCGTAAACCTTGAGCCCCATATCTCGCTGGAGATGGGGGCTGTGCCAGTGATGTTCCTCGATATGCATGGGTGTTCCTTTTTTATAGGGACTATTGGGTCTGATGTATGTAGTCCGCGATTTCCGCAATGCGCCGGCGATCCGGGGAGCGGAAGATGTAACCGAAATCCCCCAGGGCGCTGCTGAATATTCCCGGCACCTGGGCGGCCTGGACCATGAACTCTCCGTAGCGCTCCATCACCACTTCATGGCTGTGGCGATAGCGGTAGCGCTGCTTGCGGCTGGCATAGCAGCAGTGGTATTTGCGCGAGTAGGTCAACTGCACCGTGCCGCTGACCATGACCTGGGCCCAAAGCCGGTAGACGTCGATGTCGCAGGCGAAGTTGAACATATCGGTGGTAAACCCGCCCGGGGGCCGCATGTTCACTTCCAGGGCCACATAGCGGCCCGGGTCGGTTTCGAAAAACTCGATGTGGAAAAAGCGCGCGCGCACCTCAAAGGCCTTGACGCAGGCCCGGCCCGCGGCTTCCAGGGCGGGAGGGATCTCCCGCAGGGAGGTGTAATAGATATGCCGGGCCTGGTTGACGGTTTCCATGATGCCCTGGCTGAAGCGGTGGGAGGTGAAAAATAGCAGTTCGCCGTCGGCGTCGGCCAGTCCATCAAAGGAGACAATACTGCCCTGGACAAAGGCTTCCATGATGTAGTCCATCTCCGGTTTGGCCGCGAAAAATTGCTCCAGATCGGCGTCGCTGTCCAGGCGAAACGTATCCAGGGCGCCCACGCCGGCATCGGGTTTGGCCACCACCGGATAGCCCGTGGTTTGAATGAATTCCCGTGCGGTCCGGGCATCGGGCACCACCCGCCCGGGGGCCACGGGAATTCCCGCGGACTGAAAGCGCACTTTCATCCTCGACTTGCGTTTGATGACGTCGATATCCGCGCCCCGGATTCCGGGAATATTGAAATCGTCACAAATGCGCGCTTCCGTGGCCAGCCAGTACTCGTTGAGTGATTCAAAGCGGTCGATTTTCCCATACTTGTGGGTGAAATAGCCGCAGGCGCGGAGCAACTGGTCATAGTCGTGCATATCGGGCAGCCGGTAATACTCGCTCAAGGCCGCCTTGACTTCCGGCTCCAACTCATCATAGGGGCTGTCGCCGATCCCCAACACGTTGGCGCCCAGGGCTTTGAGGTTCTTGCAGAACTGATGATAGTGGGGCGGAAAATGGGGCGAGAGGTAAATCACGTTCATGGAAGCGATCCTATGGTTGAAATGTTATGAAAACGGTTGGATTCCTATAGCGCTCCACACCGGAATGCCGCGAATTGTCGGCCCCCGCTGCCCGCTAGACCTCGAGGGCGGGTTGATCCCGGCCGCCAAAGTCTATTCCCGAAAACGCTGAATGTCGCGGGCCATTTCCATTAAACGCTCACGGTTCGCGGAGCGGATGATGTAGCGAAAGCGGCTCATGGCTTGCTGGAATATCCCCGGGTTTTCGCCGAATTCCACCAACGCCGGGCCCAGGCGCTGAACCAGCTCATGGTGGGGGTAAAAATAATCGCGATCACGGCGGCCCACATAGGCGCAGTAGTATTTTTTCTCCCATGCCGGAGCCGTCGTATCCGAACCGGTGATCATTCGGGCGTAGGCGCCGTAAAGGTCATCGTCCACGCTGTAGTTCATCATGTCCAGAATGGCGCCACCAGGGGGCCGGCAGTTGATCTCGATGGGCAAGTAGGCGCCGTTCAGGAAGAAAAATTCAAAATGAAAAAACTTACGCCGGATGTCAAACGCCTTGACCAGCCGGCGTCCGATCTCCCTGAGCGCCAGGGGTATGGCACGCGTCACATAGAAAAAGGTATCCTTGCCCAGGACGTACTCCAGAACGCCGTGGCCGTAGGCCAGGGAGTTTTCAAACAGCAGGTTCCCTTGGTAATCCACTAGGCCGTCGAAGCTGACGATGGGCGCCTCGACAAATTCCTCCATGAAATAGTCCCCGGCCAATCGGGGCAGGATCGCTTCTAACTGAACCTGGTGGGTCACCTTGTGGATGCTGCCGGCCCCGACCCCTTCATCGGGTTTAAGAATCAGCGGAAATCCAACCTCTTGGGCCAATTCCAACCCCTGGGCTGGGTCCGTCACCCGCTGACCCCGGGCCGTGGTCAAGTCGCAGGCCGCGAACTTGCGCTTCATGGCAGATTTCTTCTTAAGGGGTTCCAGATCCTGGGGGCGTATTCCCGGGACATTGAGGGTCTGGTTGATATGGGCTTCCAACTCCAGCCAGATCTCATTGTGGGATTCCACCACATCGAATCGGGGCGGCGACCCGCTGGCGGTTTTGGCTTCCATGATTTTTGCCAGGGCGTTATCCACTGCACTCTTGGAGTTAAGATCGGTGCGTACGTAATAGCGGATGGCCTGCCGCACGGGCTCGGGAAGGGTATAAAAATCGGCCTCGCCCAAGGCCCACACCGAGGCCCCGTGGACCGCCAATTGCAGAATGAAGTTGGAATAATTGGGCGGAAATTCAGGAGAAAGGTACAAAAATTCCATGGAAGATCCGGGGTTGTTGTGGATTTAAGGAAGTTCAGCCAACGAAAGTTGCCAATTCAAGATTTTTGACATAATGATCACGGAATTTCCTCCTTGCAACAGCGTCACGGTGGATTGGAAGGCATTTGGCTGACAACCCATTGAAACCCAACAAGAATTTAACACAGGTATCCCCAATGCACGACAATTGGATTGAGGCCGTCAGCCGCATGACCTATGGGGTCTATGTCCTGACCACGGCCCATGAGGAAGCGTTCAACGGCATGATCGCCTCCTGGGTTTCCATGGGGAAGTCCTTGGCCATGGTATTCCGTTAAGTTCCTTGGATTACCAAGGGGTCTACCTGGGGAAGCACTGACATGACCGAAAACAACAGCGCAAAGGTGGTGCACACCACCCGGATCAAGGTGCTCAACGACAAAACGATGGCGGATGGGAAATATGTCCTCTACTGGATGCAGCAATCCCAGCGCAGCCAAGCCAACCACGCCCTGGAATACGCCCTGGAGGTGGCCAACCACGGAGACCTGCCCGTGCTGGTGGCTTTCGGCCTCAGCGATGCCTATCCCGAGGCGAACTTGCGCCACCACACCTTCATGCTGGAGGGCCTGCGGCAAACCCAAAAGGATCTGATAAAACGGGGCCTCAAGCTGGCACTCCAGTTGGGCGATCCGGCCGAGGTGGCCCTGAAAGCCGGCCGCGATGCCGCGCTGATCGTCTGCGACCGGGGATATCTCCGGCACCAGCGGGCATGGCGCCGGCAGGTGGCCCAGGAGGCATTGTGCCGGGTGGTTCAGGTGGAGTCCGATGTGGTGGTGCCATTGGAGGTGGCCAGCCCCAAGGCGGAGTACGCGGCCCGGACCCTGCGGCCCAAAATCAACAAGCGACTCAAAGAGTACCTGGTTCCCCTGGACCCCATCCCCCCGCGGCGCAGCTCCCTGAAACTGGACATTCCGAGTATCGATCTCGAGAGTATCGACGGGGTGTTGGGGCAACTGGACATCGATCGGTCGGTTCCGGCGGTCTCCAGCCTGTTTCCAGGGGGAAGCGCCGCGGCCAAACGCCGTTTCCAAACATTTTTCAGTAAGAAGCTGAAGCACTACGACGACCACGGCAACCAGCCCCAAACCGATGACATCTCCGGGATCAGCCCCTATTTGCACTTTGGGCAGATCTCCCCTTTGACCCTGGCCTTGGAACTCATGACTTCAAGGCACGGGAAAAGCGACCCCCAAAACAGAGACGCCTTTCTCGAACAGCTCATTGTCCGCCGGGAGCTGGCCATGAACTTTGCCTACTACACCCCGGATTACGATGCCTACAGCGCTATTCCCGGCTGGGCTGAGAAAACTTTGGAGGAGCACAGCGCTGATCCCCGGGAGTATCAATATTCAGCAGAAGAATTAGATGCCGGCCAAACCCATGATCCCTATTGGAATGCCGCCATGGCGGAGATGAAGCACACCGGATTCATGCACAACTACATGCGCATGTATTGGGGCAAGAAGATCCTGGAGTGGAGCGACACCCCCCAAGCGGCGTTTCAAACCACCCTGGCGCTGAACAACCGCTATTTTTTGGATGGCCGCGATCCCAACAGCTACACAGGCGTGGCTTGGATCTACGGAGTCCACGACCGGGCATGGGCCGAGCGACCGATATTCGGCAAGATCCGCTACATGGCAGCCTCGGGGCTGGAACGGAAATGCGATATTCAGGCCTATGTGAAGAAAGTGGAAAAGCTCGTCGCGGAAAGCAGGAAGAACGGACCCTGAAAAATTGGGGCTGCCCTGCCTCGAACCCTAAAATTCCAGATGTTTGGGGGTGCGGGGAAAGGGAATCACATCACGAATGTTGGTGGCCCCGGTCACCATCATCAGGAATCGTTCAAACCCCAGGCCGAAGCCTGAATGGGGCACTGATCCAAAACGGCGGAGATCGAGATACCACCAGTAGGCCTCCGGGTTCATCCCGGTTTCGTCAATGCGCTGCTGGAGTACCTCGTAGCGCTCTTCGCGCTGGCTGCCCCCCACCAGCTCGCCGATGCGGGGAACCAGCAGATCCATGGCGCCCACGGTTTGATCATCGTCGTTGAGCCGCATGTAAAAGGGCTTGATGGTTTTGGGGTAATCGTAGACGATGACCGGCTTTTTGAAGTGCTGCTCGCAGAGAAAGCGTTCATGCTCGGTTTGAAGATCGGTGCCAAAAGCAACCGGATATTCGAACTTCTTTTTAGACCGCTCCAGGATCTCAAGGGCTTCGCCATAGGGCAGCCGCTGATAGTCGCTTTGGGCCACCAACTCGAGGGTCTTCATCAAGGTTTTGTCCACAAAGCGCGAAAAAAGCTCCAGGTCCGCCTGACAGCTCTCCATCACATAGATCGTTAGTTTTTGAGTCAGGTCCTCCGCCAAATCCATGTTGTCATTGAGGTCGGCGAAGGCCACCTCGGGCTCCACCATCCAAAATTCAGCCGCATGGCGGGGCGTGTTGGAGTTCTCCGCCCGAAAGGTGGGACCGAAAGTGTAGACGGCACCCAGAGCGCTGGCGAACAGCTCCGCCTCCAGCTGGCCCGAGACCGTTAGGTTGGCCTCCTGGCCGAAGAAATCGTTGTAAAAAACACCTTCGCCCTCTTTCTGAACACCGCCGTCCGGGGGAAGCACGGTGACCCGGAAGAGCTCGCCGGCGCCCTCGCAATCCGATCCGGTGATAATGGGCGTATGCAGGTAAAAATAGCCTCTTTCCCGAAAGTAGTTGTGCACGCCAAATGCGCTCTCCGAGCGAATCCGGAACATAGCACCGAACTTGTTGGTGCGGGGCCGCAGGTGGGCGATGGTGCGCAGAAACTCGTCACTATGGCGCTTTTTCTGCAGGGGATAGTCAGTGGCATCCGCGGCGCCGATCAATTGCACCTCCCGTGCGCGAAGTTCCCAGTTCTGCCCTTTGCCCGGCGAGGCCACCAAGTCACCTGCCACGGCTAAGGCCGCACCGGTAGCGATCTTCTCAATGGCGGGATAAGTGGGTAGGTTTTCATCCACAATGATCTGGATGTTTTTGAGGCATGAGCCGTCGTTGACTTCTAAAAAGGAGAACCCCTTGGCATCGCGCTTGGTGCGCACCCAGCCTTTGACGAGAATCCCCTCCCTGGCGGATTCCGCGTTGACAGCTTTGATCACGGGGCAACGTTTCATCAGCAACTCCTCGCACAATCTGTTTGTTGTTTACTCGGCTGTTGAGCGCGCCATCAATTCTTAGCCTTGAAACCGGCGCTCCGGCCAATCTCGGCGATCGGGAACCTGCTTACCACCGAGATTTGACCTTCAGGGGAAGACAATATCCGTTCGAAGCAGCAGTCCAGCGCATGGTGAATATCCGACCGAGTATTCCATCTCCTGGTAGAGAGGGATTGAGAAAAATTGCGGCTGGATATCATTCCCTCCCGCCCCGGTCTTGCCCCGCCAGAAGAGAAGCAGGACAGGGATTTCGTTCAGGCATTAGTTACAAATTCTGCCGGCCATAGCGCCAGCCGGCCTTATCCATACGCTCAATGAAATCGACCAGGTAGTCTACCAGCACCTGCTTCATTTTCAGCCCTTTTTCCTGCGTGGCCTTTTCCGGCGCACCGCTGGCACCGTAGTCCGTCAGCTCTTGGAAGTTCCAGATAAGCTTGACGTTTGGGTCCATATCGGGAATCATCCCTTTCGCACGGCTCAAGTCACACAGTTCTGGAAAAATGGCCATTCCAATGGAGGTTTCCCCTTCCCCCCCGTGACCGAGGCCATCCCAAACTTCGAAAGTCTCTTTTGGCAGCAGATTCCCAGCCGTTACCCACCAGGCATCCAATACCGCCAGCCCCATATCGGGATACTTGATCTTGATATCCCGGGCGGCTGTCTCGATGGAGGATATATTTCCGTCATGTCCATTGACGATCAACACCTTGTTGATGCCCCAATAGACCAGGGATTGGAGAACTTCGCGTAAAACCTGGGTCAAGGTGTCGCTGCTCAGGCTGACGCACATCGGCTTGTGGCGGTAGTGCATACTCATACCGTACCACATGGGGGGGACTACGACGGTGTTGTCCAATCGCTGGGCTGTCTCCAGGGCGATATCGTAAGAGACAAAAGTGTCGCAGCCATAGGGTAAATGTGCGCCATGGCTCTCCGTGGAACCCACAGCGATAAGGGCTTTATCGATTTCAGCTTCCCGGAATGAGTGTTCATTGTATTCTTCAAGTTTAACTTTTTTCATCAATCCTGCTCCATAATCGCGAAGCGGTCGCCTGGAGGTTCCATCTGGACCTCCAGGCGACCGGGTCCGGTTATTGTTATTGTTTCGGCATCCAGACCTCTTCGACCTTGTACTGGCCATCATGCACACTAATGATGGAAACGCCTTTTAGGGGAACACCGCTCTCCCGGGAATAGGTGATTTCGCCGGTTACCGCCTTGAATCCCTGGGTGGCGGCCAATGCTTCGGCCAAGGGTTTGCCGTCTGTGGATCCGGCCCGTTTTACGGCATCCGCAATCAGGCCGACTGCGTCGAACCCTAAGGCTGCGAAGGCATTCTCCGGCGGCCGTCCGTACTCCTTCTCGTAGGCGCTGATGAAGGCCAGGACCTCAGGCCGCGTATCCTCCCGGTAGGTGTGGGTTGAGAAAAATACGTCCTGGGCCAGTTTCGGACCTGGCACCGTAGTGACCAGCTCCGTGTCAAATCCATCCCCGCTGACAATGGGCAGTTCCAAGCCGGCCTCGCGAACTTGCTTCACGGTCAATCCGGCCTCATTGGGTATCGCAGAGATAAAAACCGCATCGGCCTTTGGGTCGGTATTTTTCAACCGAGCAATTTGTGCGGAAAAATCTTTATCGCCCATCATGAAAAAGTCTTCCAGCACAAGCGTGCCGCCCAGTTCTATAAAGCGTTCCTTGAAAAATTTGGACAACGCCTTGGTGAAATCCATGGAATTGTCAGTCCAGACGACCACATTTCTGGCATTTAACTGATTGTAGGTGTAATCGGCAATTGCATAGGACTGATCATCGTCGCCAAAAGGAGCCATGAACATATACTCCCCCACCCATTGGGGCAGCATGGGGTGGGTGGCACCGGATGTAACGAAGGGAACACCTTTTTCCTGAAACAGAGGCGCCGCCGCCATGACAAAGGTGGTATCTCCGTAACCCAATCCGGCGATTACGCCTTCAGACAGGGCTTTTTTAGCTCCTGTTGCCGCCGCCTTCTGATCCGTTTTGGTATCAATGCCGATGACCTCGAGCATTCTGCCCTCCAGCAGCCCGCCAGCCTCGTTGATGAGCTTGGCCTGGAGCTTGGCGCCATTCAGCGCCGGTGCATCGATGGAAGACATCCCACCGGTTAGATTGTACAAAGCTCCCAGCTTGATCGGCTCCGCCGCGGATGCCGGGAATACCAGGATCAATGCCAGAAACATCGCCATCACGACCCAACACCATTTCTTACCGTTCATCTTTAAACCTCCTTTTTTAATTTGGGAGCTTATCCCGACGCTTGGGGTTTCCGGACCGTCAGAAAATCAGGCTCTTGTGTGCCGAATATTCCTTCGGGCCGGTAGATAAGGATTGCAACCAGAATGATGGACATGCAGATCTCTCCGATTCCATACACCTCGAGATACTGCTCCAGGGGACGAAACCCCTCGGTCAACATGGAGAAGAAGAGTGCTGCGACCACCGCACCGGTAATGCTGCCGGTTCCGCCGACCACGACCATCACGACGATGTTAAAAGCCATAATCAGGGAAAATGAGGCCGGCGTAATCGCCGTAATCAGGTGGGCCCACAGCCCCCCGGCGATGCCCGCGAAAAAGGCCCCGATCGCCAAGGCCGCCACCCGGGTCCTAAAAAGATTAACACCCAAACACTGGGCCGCAAGATCATTTTCGCGAATGGCCAGCATACTGCGTCCGTAGGAGGAAAATTTCACCTTCCAGGCCACATAAATGGTGACCACCAGCCAGGGATAGACCCACCACAAATTGGTAAGCGCCGGCAGGCCGTTTAAACCCAATGGACCGCGGGTCACCGTGTCCCAATTGGTGATCAGAACCTGAACGACAATTAAAAACCCCATGGTTGCCACGGCCAGGTAGTGGCCTTTGAGGCGCAAAACGGGAAGTCCGACAATCAGGGCGGTCAACGCGGCCAGAAAGCCGCCTGCCATCAACGCCGGCAGAAAAGGAACCACCAGGCCGCCGAGCCAGACCGGCAAATCCGGCAGAAACATCCCTTTGCGGTTCAATGGAAGCGTGAGGATTGCGGTGGTATATCCGCCAATCGCCATGAAAGCGGGATGGCCCAGGGAAAAAAGACCCGTGAAGCCGTTGGTTAGATTGAGGCTCACCGACAAAATTGCATATATGCCAACAAAATTGACAATCGACAGAAGGTATTCGTCAAGAGTAGCCCGCAAAACCGTTACCAGCACAACACCCAAGGCGATTAAACCAAGGAATATCCAACCGCGCCCGGTTGAGTTCATCTATGCTCGCTCCTCGGTTTTTTCGCCGAACAGCCCGTTGGGCAAGAGCAGCAGAATCAGAATCAGCGTACCAAAAACAAACGCATCGCGATAGGCGGAGTAGACCGGCGGTAAAAGCCCAACAAATAAGACCTCGGAGAGCCCCAGAAGATACCCGCCCAAAATAGCACCGCCTATGGATCCAACCCCGCCGATCACCGCGGCCACAAATGCCTTCAGACCGGGCACAAAGCCCAAAAGGGGATCGATCTGGCCGAATTTGCCCCCCCACATCAGGCCGGCGATACCCGCCAGTGCGCTGCCGATGGCGAATGTCGCCATGACCGTCCGGTTAATATTGATGCCCATCAGACGGGCCACATCCAAATTCTCGGCTGTTGCCCGCATGGCTACCCCCAGGCGGGTGCGATGGACCAGCAGCAGCAAAAGTCCCGAGAGCACAATCGTCAGAATCATGATCAGGCAGTCGACCGTTCGGAAAGAGACCGCCCCCACCTGAATCAGGCGTTGGAGATATTCTGGAAAATCGAAATTTCTTGGCTGGGCGGTCAATAACAGGATACCGAGGTTTTGAATCATAATCGAAACGGAAAGCGAGGCGATGAACCCCGAAACTTGCGGTGCGCCGCGCATGGGACGGAATACGGCCCGCTCGATCAGTATACCCATAGCGGCTCCGGAGAGCAAAACCGCGAGGGCCACCAGCGGAAAAGGTGCTCCTGCGGCCTGTAGCATCCACAAAGTGATAAAGGCGCCGACCATAACGATATCTCCGTGGGCGAAATTGATCAGCCGGATGATTCCGTAAATCATCGAAAACCCAGTGGCAACGAGTGCGTACATACTGCCCAGGATCAAGCCATTTACCACTTGCTGTAAAACATAGCCAGAAGCCATGGATCAAATTCCCCCTAAATAAATCCGCCGGATATTGGGGTCATCGGTCAACTCGCGACTCGATCCGGATAAAGCGATCTTACCGGTTTCGAGAACATAGGCGCGGTGGGCTAATTCCAGCGACATCATGGCATTCTGCTCCACCAGCAGAATCGTTACACCCTGGCGGTTGATCTCCGTCAAGGTGCTGAACAGCATGTCAACGACAACTGGCGCAAGACCCAGGGACGGTTCATCCAAAATCAACAGCTCAGGCCTGCTCATCAATGCGCGTCCCACGGCTAGCATCTCCTGCTCGCCACCTGAAAGACTCCCCGCGGCTTGGTTGAGCCGCTCGCCGAGAATGGGAAAGAGCCGGCAAACGTATTGGCAGTCAGCGAGAATATCTTTTTTATCCTTTCGAAGATAGGCACCCAGGAAAAGATTCTCTTTAACGGTTAAGCGGGCGAAAACCCCCCGCCCTTCCGGGCAATGGGAAATACCCAAGTGGACAATGTTTTCCGGCGACATCTGGCTGATGTGGGCGGTGCCCTCTTCCCTCGGAGATTGAAAAAGTATTTGACCGCTTTTGGGCCGCAGCAGTCCTGAAATCGTTCGCAGGGTAGTGGTCTTCCCCGCACCATTGGCCCCAATCAGCGCCACGACCTCACCTTGCCCAACATGCAGGTTGACCCCCCGAAGCACATGGGTTTTTCCTCTTTGGACATGAATATCCTCAATCCACAACATGATCAATGTCTCGTTTTTTTCCCAAATAGGCCTCAATCACGCGTCGGTTGCCCTGAATTTCGGCGGGCGTGCCCATGGCCAGTCGGGTGCCGTTATGAATCACCTGCAATTTTGGGCAGACCGACATCATCACGCGCATGTCATGCTCCACCAGGAAGATAGCCAGACCATAGGCGCTGTGAATTCTTCGAATGGTCCGAATCAATTCGTCGGTTTCACTAGAGTTCATTCCCGCGGCCGGCTCGTCCAGCAGCAACAACCGCGGCAAGGTTGCCAGGGCACGTGCGATTTCTACTCGCCGCTGGTAACCGTAGGGGAGATTCCCCGCCTGTTCATGGGCCACCCTGACCAGATCTAACAAGGATAAAAACTCATTGGCCCGAAGATTTATATTGTATTCGGCATTCCGGTAAGACGAAAGATTCAGAACCGTTTGCCAAAACCCCTTTCCCAGGCGCATATGGAGGGCGGCCTTGACATTATCCAGCACTGAAAGCTGACTAAAAAGACGAATGTTTTGAAAGGTCCGGGCGATTCCCAGGCGTGCATTCTGATCCGGACGAAGCCCTGTGATTTGCCGGCCATTAAACCAGATTTGGCCACTGGTGGGTTTCACCACACCAGATAGCAGGTTAAACACCGTGGTCTTACCTGCCCCGTTGGGCCCTATCAGCCCTAGCAGTTCTCCGGACTTGATTTCGATGCTGTAATCTGAAAGTGCTGATATCCCGCCAAATTTCTTGGTAAGGCCGTCAACCTTGAGCAAGGAATCATCTTTTTTAGTCAGGTTCACGTTAGCCAATCACCCTATCTGCGGCAGAGCTGAAGCTTTTTTGGCAAGCTCCACAAGAAAATAAGCGCAACGGTTCTCAAATTCGTACATTTCATAACGGGTGTCAAGATATTGCGAACATTGCGGATAGCGTGGCGCCATCGGCACTGAACACCTGTCTACCTCGGAGAGTCTCCTGGATGATTTTCGGTCTTGGAGGGGTCCTGATTTAAAAATGTGAAAGAAAAGGCTATCGTGGGTCCGCAAACCAAGGTAGGTCCGCGGACGCGGGATTGCAGCCCTGAAGTCTCTCGACTTAAGGGGAAGCAGATCAGGTGGTTTGAAATGGCGCGCCGATACCCATGGCAGCGCACGGATCGACGCTATAGCCGGGCCTACTGCATTAGTGTTGAAAATCTATCTGCTAAGGAAGCTTCACGCCCGCCTGGCCGACCCTAAAGGAAAACGCAAAAAGAGCTATGATGATCATCAGCTCACTCTAGCGGATTCCGAATGGATCGCCTTTATCGCCGGACATCGTCCAATGGGTTCGACCTTAAACCTTGCTATACACGCCTTTGGAGGGGCTTTGGATCTGTTTTTCTTTTTTCAGTCGGTAAACGGCGTTGTTGATGGTGCGAGTGTCATATCCAGTTCTTTTTTTCAGGGCCGCAATGTCGAGATCTTTTCGCGCCCGGCGAATGGTTTGCAGGATGACTTCTTTTTTTGTGGGAGTCTTAGAGGATTTGGGGGCTTTTGCTTTCGCGTTCTTTTTCTTCACGGGAGATTTAGAGGAAAGTTGACCCTCAAGCCCTTGGGCGGCCTTGTCAAGAGAATTGGCGAGTCCTTTCAGTGTTGCGGCCAAAGTTTTAAGGTGATTAATTTTCATTGAATACTCCTTCCTTTCATCTAAAAAGGGGTTCGCCTGACATGCTGATTTTACCCATCGAAATCTCTCGATATCCTATTTGATCAGAACAAGCAATATATAGATTGATTATTTGTTTCATACTTTTGCGGCGGAATCAAGGCATGTAGATCGCGATTCTGAATTCTTTTTCCCTTTACGCCGGCTGAGTCGTTGTGATTGATATTATTTCGAGTTCTTCAGTCCGTAAGATTCAAAGGCGCATAAAATCTTCTTCATCTCCTCTTCCGGCAAGATCACCGGCTGGCCAAAATGGCTGGCGACGTAGTACTGCCTGGCCAGGGTTTCCACCTCCTGAGCCAGCCCCAGGGCTTTGGCCAAGGTGGCCCCCAGGGCAATCACGCCGTGATTCGCCAACAAACAGGCCCGCTGGTCGCCAAGTGCCCTGAGGGCTTGTTGGGAAAGTTCCGCGGTGCCGAAGGTGGCATAATCCGCACATAAAATCTTGCTGCCGCCGGCGGCGGCCACCATATAGTGGTGGGCAGGGATGTCCAAGCGCTGGATAGCCATGGCTGTGGCATAGGTCGAATGGGTATGAACTACGGCATGGATGTCATCCCGCTGGGATAAAATATCCCGGTGGACCCGCCATTCGCTTGAAGGGTTGTGGGGCCCTTGGGACTGATGGCTGCTGAAATCGAAATAGCAGATGTCGTCCGGTTCCGTCTCTTCGTAGGGAACTCCGGAAGGCGTAATCATCATCCCTTCCCGCCAACGGACACTCACGTTACCCGATGTCCCCTGGTTTAATCCGCTCTGATTCATTTTGCAGCATATCGCGATGATTTCCTTGCGCAGTGCCTGTTCTGTTCCCATGTTGACTCCCGTGTTGAAAAAAATTCTCGATTGAGAACATTTTTTCACAATTATTGGGAAAATGTTTGGAGCTTACCGCAAGTGATTTGAGGCTATTCGTGTAGCTCAGCGTGTTTTGCGGCACACCAGAATTCATGGCATAGAATTTGTAATGTATTTGTAAATGTATTGGAATGTCTCAGGGTCGAAATGAAACCCAGCCCGATACAAAAAGACCCTGCAAACGGTAAAAGATGGGCTGAATGAATTACAGTGAACAGCCAAAAGACCGCGGCCAAAACATTTTTTTGGACACATTGTCAGTTCATAATATTGGTCAGAAAGGGTTCCGATGGACTATTCCGTGGAAATAGATCGACGATCAGGACAAGATCGCCGCCGATACACCATAGATACCGTGAAACGATTGTTCTCCAAGGGTACGCGGCAATCCGTGAGACGTGCCGAGGATCGCCGTCGAGTTGTTGCCGTCGACCGCTACGACAGTTCCCTATTCATCTCCACCATGCTGTTACTGGGGCTGAGTTTGCTGGACGCGTTTCTGACGCTGCTCCTCATCTCCCGGGGCGCCGTAGAACTCAATCCGATCATGGAGTATTACCTCAGCCATGGCCCTCAAACGTTTTTGCTGGTCAAGTACGGGCTCACCGCACTATCGGTCCTGATCCTGGTGGCGGCCAAAGATCTCATTCAAGCTCGCTGCCGGATGTGCATGCACATCATTCCGATTTTTTCCCTGGTGTTCGGCGCTGTTGTTTGTTGGGAACTTTACCTTCTCATCGGGTAGATGACCAAAGGCGGGTACAGTAAACGGAAAGAAGAGATTCTGCCTAACGCCCAGGTCGAGACGCCGACCCTATATTCGCTTCATCCCACATCCATTACACCAGCAGTCCGTCAAAATATCCCTTGCCTTTGTTTCGAGTGGCCATATTGCTTAAATAGTTCAGCCAGACGAGATGCTCGGCGGTGGAAACCACCTGCTCGCCATGGTATCTGCGCAGCAATCCTTTTTGATACCCTTGCCAGTAATCCAGCCGGTCTTCAATCAGAATTTTAGCCGCGGCCCTCTGCATTTCAGCTTCGTATCTTTCCCGATCCACGTCTACTCCAAAATACCACCGGCCTGACCCACGGGTGAAGGGAAAGCCTACAGTCTGGGCTTTTTCCGGCGCTCCCGATGCGCCCGTTCAAGTTTTTCCCTTATGGCATCCCTGATAAATTCTTCCGGATCCATATCCCGTTTCTCACATAAAGCTTGAATCCGCTCTAGCAGACCTTCTGGCATTTCAATTTCCATGGCGCATCCGCTCCGTTATTATCAATTGATGCATTCCCCGGATAGAGAATAAATTAACCTTCCCAGCGCCCGTTGACAAGCAGTCCTTTTCAAATTCCCGGAAGGGAAGCCCGATTTTCACTGAGTTCGAAGGACGTTGGCGAAATCCTGTAGGGCCTCATGCCGGCGCCTCATCAGGTGGCCAGGTTTAACCCTTTCTGAAACAGGCTCACCGAGCGGATATCGATCTCCAGCAGCTCCGCGATTTTCCACTTGGCGCGAATACCCTTGGGGCTCCCCGCAATGGAGGTAACCGTACCGATCCCGAGTTCCGTCCGGGCTTCGCGCATCACCTCTTCATCGGTGAGGTCAAACTGATCAACACCCAATTTATCCGCCACATATGCCTTGGCTTCATCGATCTTCATTCTACGGGTCATTTGCATCCAGGCTACCAGATCTCCGGCAGTGCGGATGCCGCCCATGGATGAAGCCATGATATGCGACAGGTGCATCCCTAAGGGATCGCCGACGCCTATCTACAACCCGTCGGCCTTGCCGAGCTGCACCAGAGCCTTGGAAACCCGAGTCACCGCATCAATGGGTGGCTGGGCCATCATGGGCACACCGCAGACGCCCATGCCCACATTGGCATGTACCGGGATGGGAGAGTCCTGGGAGGCGCTTTTCAGGAAGGTCACCGCCCGGGCCAGGTTCCAGGCCACCGATTCGGTAGTGGAGGTGTTCACCGCCAGGCCGAAGATATCCCCACCGGCGGCGGCCACCACCTTCATCTGCTCCCGGGGATAGAGACCGGCCAGGCGGGTTCCCTGGTAGACGATTTCGCCGTGCATCCCGATGACGAACTCGCCGGAGCCGCCCATGAGAATAGGCAGGCCGGGGATGCGTTCCTTGAGTTGTTCCACGGCGTTTAGGGCGGCCAGAAAGTCGGCATCTCCGGCGGACCCGCAGGTGTCGAAGTTGAGTCCCTCCAGCCCGACCATGGCCAGGCGCGAGCCCACGAACACCAGATCATCGGTGAGCATCTCGGCCGCGGCCTCCTGGGTTTGGCGAGCTTCGTCGATCTTCCCCAGGGGCAGCAGCTCGGCGGCATTGGTGCAGGGGCCGTCAGGCTGAAAGTAGAGCCCCATGTTGGGCTGGGCCCCATACCAAAAGGGCGCCGTGGTAGCCTGGGAGATATTGTAGTACTCATTGGCCTCGAAATTGATGATCGGCTTCACCGGTTTGAAGCTGTAGTCGCTGTGGCCTAGAGAGGTGGTGTCCGCACCGCAGGCCCGTTCGTAGGTCAGCACCGCCTGCAGACGGCTCATGGGAGCGCCCACGCCGCCCCCGTCCTCACCGGAGTAAAAGCTCATGGAACAGCCGTCATCGGTGACAATCACCTCTTCTCCGGGGTTGACGCTCACCGCCCGGCACGGTTCGGCCATGATGGCCAAAAGCTGTTCCTGTTCATCGGCGGTCAAGGCGGGCACCCCGCCCCGTTCCGCCGCATCTTCAGTGCCGGCGGCAATATCGTCGCGGACCTCCTCGGCCTCCAGATACAGCCGCTCGCCGTCTCCCATGCGGCTTAGGATTTTGTCACCCATAGAGAACTCCTTCATTTTTCAGCGGTGCGTCGGTCAACCCTCGTCACACGATCCGGCAAGCCGCGAGTTCAAATAATCGCGGAACCGCGATCAAATAGCGGTCACACCGAACTCTTTTTCCGTCTCGGTTACAATTTCGCGGATCCTGTCAATCACCTCCGGCGGCAGCGGATCGGGCTGGTGATTGGCCAGGATCCAGCGCGCTTTTTCCAGGGCCCGTTCATAGGCCGTGGTGGCGCCCGCCTCCTGCCAGGCGGCCCGTACCCGGCGGTCAATGATCTCCGGCCGGGACTGCCCGCGCATGCCGTCGTAGGTATGGGGGTGCATGAGAAAATCGCGGCCGGGACCGATCTCCTTGATCACGTCCACCGCCAGGGTTTCGTCGCTGACCTCAATCCCGTGCACCGTGAAGTTCACCATCCGCGCAATCTCGCAATCTAGCACGAGCTGCCCGTAGTCAAAGGTGATGCCGCTTTCGAGCATGCCCAGACCATAGATCATGTTGGCGCCTGCCAACGCGGGGATTATCGCGGTAAGGGTTTTCTCGTGGCCCACCTGAGTGTCGGATATCTTGCCGTCGCCCTACCCGCCGGCCACGTAACTGGGCAGGGCGTAATAGCGTGCCAACCGGGCCACGGCTCCGCTGATCAGGGCGCATTCCGGGGTGCCCACCGTGGCAGCCGCCATCTTCAGATCCATGGCGGTGGTGGAGCTGCCGTAGATCACCGGTGCCCCCTTGCGGGTCAGTTGGGCCAAAGTAAGGCCGGCGAGAATTTCGGCGTTGTGGGTCACCAGGGTGCCGGCCAGAGTCACCGGGGCAGTGCCCCCGGCCATGGCCATGGAGAGAATGTTGCAGACCACGTTGTTGCGGGCCGACTCCATGATGATCTCGCAGCAGTCCCGAATCAGTTGCAGGGGGCTCACCGGACAGGTGGTAAAGGATACCAAGGGGCGCTTGGCAAAGGCCGCCATGCCTCCGGCAATAACCCGGGCCATCTCCAGAATCTTTTTGAGCAGATAGCCGTTCACCGGTCCGAAAGCACAATGCTTGCTGGTGTGCGTCAAGTAGGCCTCGGCATTGTGCAAGGCCACCACGGACTGGTCCACATCGTGGGCGCCCAGGGCCTTTTCGCAAAAATCCACTTCGGGCAGGTAATCGATCATCCGGGCGCTGTCGATAAGGTCCTGCTTGACTGGATCGCGGTTCTCGCCGCTGGCAAGATCATTGATCTTCACTCCCTCGCTGAAATTGGTGAAGTGCACCCGGCTACTCTCCAACACCAGATCGTGCTTGGGGTCTCGGCCGGCCAGGATCACCTTGGCCGGGGCCGAGCGGATGGCCTCCTCCACCAGATAGGGCGGCAGCTTGACGATCCGGCTTGGGGCATCCACCTGGGCGCCGTGGTCGCCGAACACGGTCCGCGCCGTTTCATCTTCCACGAAAATTCCGGTCTGCTGCAGCACTTCCAGCGTTCCCAGGTGAATCTCGTTGAGTTCGTCGTCGCTGAGAATGTGCAGGCTCAAGCCCCCGCTGAGCTGCTGGCCTGCATGGAATCTGCGGTCCATCAGGGTTCTCCTTTGGAATTGGGATTAAAGTCGGCATCCAAGTGCTGCTGCAAGTAGCTGTAGCGTTCCGTGAGTTGGCCTTTATAGACGACTACCGCTTTTTCGACTTCGGGGCTTAGTCCGGACTGCGCCAGGGGTTGGTTGAAATCCGCCCTCAGAATATTGGGAACCAGGGGTGCCAGCTGCCGGCTGAAAAAAGTGGAGGCGTCATGGGGCAGTTCACAGGGCAGGTTGTCCACGGCCAGCAGAACCAGACCGTCACCCGTGTGGCCGTCGCGCACCTGCCGGGTCAGGGGATCCACCTGATAGGCGGGCAGATCGCTGTCCGTGGCGCGCACGTTGCACTCGATGGAGCCCTGGGTATCGCAGGTGATGTCGGCAATCCCCTGCAGCTTGGGCGTTGGGTTTTGGCGGTACAACGCCGCAAGCCCCTCCCAGGTGACAAAGCGCGGGTAGCGGCTTTCCCAATACACCGCATTGATCAGCAGAGTGTAATGGGGCAGATAGGCCTCGAATACGCTTTGGTAGCGCTCCGGATGGAGAAAGTACTCTTCAAGGTCGAAAGGAGCGCCCTGCTGATGCTGGACCAGATTTTCTTCTTTAAAAATCGTCACGTAGATCTTGCGGGCATCGGTGTTTGCACTCTGCAGCAGGGCGGCGATTTCCCCAGGCGCCACCTGCTGCAGGGGCAGGCACTCCAGGATCTGTTGCGCCCCGGAAGAGACATTGCCGTAACCCAAAATCCCGATACTCAAGGGGGCTAACTCAGAAGGAAAGCCCTGTCGACCGATCGTTTCACCCACGGTTTTTAAATGCGCCTGGGCATCGGCCACCGAGGCATACTGATGGGCGCGTTTGATTTGTGCCAGGGGCGAGGCGAGCCCGTGGGCCATCCAGTACTCCCCCATCAGGGAGAGTATATCGATGGCCCCGGCATCTCCGGCATAGCGCCCGAAAAAGACGATGCGCCGGTTGTCCGCGTCGCTGATCCGCTCGTAATCGATGAGGGTGGACCCGCTGTCCATGATTTTGCGCAACAGGGGCATATTGGCCGGTTGCCCCTTGATGGTATGGGAGAAGAAAAGATAAATCTTGTCAGCAAGAATCTTCTCCACGGGGATCTCTTTGATTCCCAGGATTACATCCCCCGGGGCCATGCTCTCACATAGCTCGGCACCGGCCTGCTGATAATCCTCGGCCGGAAAAATGCGCTTGTCCGAGGTTTCCACATATGCCCGGGCAGCGGTCTGTTCAACAATGGCCTTCAAGTCATCGGGAATCAGGGCCGCCCGGCGTTCCCAGCGGTTTTTATCTTCCCTGCGGATCAAGATTGATTTCATGGGATCAGTCTCCCCAGAAGCTGCGCTCATCGGACTCCAGATCTGACCGGCGCTCGACAAAGCGGATCTTTTTTTCAGCACACTCTGCCAGGATCGGTTCATAAATCTGAGCATGCACCGGGATCCGCACGCCGGTCACATCGAGCCTCCCGGCGGCCATCAAACCCGCGGCGATGCCCACCGGATATCCCACGGTACGAGCCATAGAGCTGTCCCCGCCCGGGGTGCCGGTGTCGATGAGCGTCGACTGGATGCGCTGGGTGGGCAGGTTGGGATAAATGGCCTCGAACTCGTGGTGCATCACCAGCAGGTCCTGTTCACCTTCATCGTAAACCAGCCGGTTGCGCAAGGTGTGGGCAAACATCTCAAACACCGAAACCGTTCCAAGGTTGAGCTTACGATCGGAAAAGAGCCCCAGCCACTCCAGCTTTTTCAGGGTCAGCGAATGGACCGGAATATTCAGATAAGCCGCTACCGCCCCGCGGATATCCTCATCCCGGCAACCCACCATGTTGGCCAGTACTTCCCGAGGCGTCACTTCATTGAGGTCAAACTTCATTTTCTGGTTGAGCAGGCCCAGCTTTTTGAAAAAATCCCAGGTTTCACAGTAGCCGATGTTGCGCAAGGTGCCACGATACATGCCCGCGGCGTCCTCAATGCCGTATTTCTTGAGATAAGGCAACGCATCGCGGTTGACATAAGCTTCAAACACTCCAGCTCCGGGCACGCTTTTGAGCCAGTAGTGCTCGAACAATTGGTTTCCGGGCACTTCATAAACGCGGCCGTGCTCCATGTAGCGGCCGTCATTGGTGGCGGCCAGCAAGGCCCCGTACGGACTCCAGGAAAATTTGTATCCCAGGGGGTTGTTGTTGCTCTCTAAAGCCGGTAGTCCACCGCAGTAGGAGAAGAAGCTGTCGATGCGCCCACCCTCCTGCTGAACCTTGTGAATCACCTGCATGGCGGACATATGATCCAGCCCGGGATCGACCCCCACCTCGTTGAGGAACAACACCCCCTTGGCCTGGGCCTCCTGATGGAAGGCCTGCATCTCCTCCTTGACATAAGAGGCCGTGACCAGATGCACGCCAAACTTCAGACAGAGCTTGGCGATTCGAGGATGCAGGGTCCAGGGCAGCAGGCTGATCACGATGTCGCTGTTTTTCACCAGGGCCGATAGCCCTTCGGGGTCATTGGCATCGATGGCCTGGACCTGGCCCCGGTTATGATCCCCCACCAGGGCTCGGGCCTTGGCCCGCACCTGATCGGCCACGCAAACCTCGAGGTCCGGCTGCGCCAGCAGATGTCGCACCGCGGGACCGGCCACCAGACCGGCTCCCAAGACCAATATCCTTTTCATCACCGACTCCTTAGATCCAAATAGTCGCGAAGTGGTTCAATTTCCCTGTAACGAAGGGTATCGAGTGTAAAACTAAGCTCCATACTCTCGTTGGATCCAATCGCTCCCGCGCGCCAGCAGATCATCATGATCTATCGGCGGCACCAGCCCAGCCAATAAACCGCAGGTATACTCCCGAAGCATGGCCTCGGCCCGAGGACAACCCTGAGCTTGCCATTGGTCCAAGGTCAACTTGGGCCACAGCTTTCCCGGATCAGCCATCTCCCGAAACAGCTCGCAGGTGATATCCGACATCAAAAAATTACCCCCCGGCCCCATGGCGGCCACGTCCCCAAGGGCCACGCTGGTCGGGTCCAGCGCAAAACCGGCTGCAAACCGCCGGGAGTGCTGAATAACTTCTTCGGCCAACACCACCAGGGCCGGTGAGAAAGCCAGGGAATCGAAATTTCCGCCCACAAAAGGCGCCAGCCCCACCTTGCCCGCGCAACTGGTGAGATGGTTAAGCCACAAGGCCCCGGCGGCCAACGGGTCAGGCCCCCAGCCGTTGCCGCAGCCCGAGGTTCCCGAATGGGGCAAGCCGTAGTAGTCCATCAT
This sequence comes from uncultured delta proteobacterium, assembly GCA_963713755.1. GTDB lineage: Bacteria > Desulfobacterota > Desulfobacteria > Desulfobacterales > CAVQMW01 > CAVQMW01. The sequence goes on from CAVQMW010000003.1 coordinate 1,234,964, forward strand.
CTCGGCACAGGCCAGGTTGAGCAGCAGGGTGTGGGGGGTATAGACGCTCATCATGGACTGCATGTCGAACCCGGCCGGTAAACTGCCTAAGATGACCGGCGCACCTTCCCTGAGCAGTTGGCTGTAAACCAGCCCGCCCAACAGTTCGGCGGTGAGCACCACCAGGGTGCTGGCCGGGGTGATGGGCGCGGTGGCCCCGGACATGCCGTAGTTATTATAGATAAAGGGCAGGCCGCGCTCGATGGCGGCTGCCATGTTGCGCGCGGTTTCAGCATTGAGCACCAGGGGCGAGATGGGATTGAAATAGGGAATCACCGCCGGCCGGGAAGCCAGGTCCCCGTGCAGAGCTTCCAGCAGGTCGAGTACCGGAACGAACAGCTTCTCTTCGGATACCAGCAGCACCATGGGCTTGGTGGCATGGGCGGTCACGGCCAGCGCGGCCCAGAGATCGGCCACCGCGCTGTCACGGTCCTGGGCGATGCCCGGCGTGGAGATCACATCAAAACTCTCCAGGGCTTGGCCCAAACCCGCGGCTTCCGCCATATGCGCCAGGGTGAACGGCGTAACCGCGTCGGTTTGGGGATCCTGGTAGTAGAGATTGCTGACACCGATCCCAAAGCGAGTCCGCGCCCCTTCGGCCCCCAAGGTAAACGCCGGTTCCCCGGTGCGCTGAAAAAGGGAGACCGTGGCCGGGGCCGTCTCAATGGCCCGCTGGATCAGCTCGGCCGGCAGGGCCAAGGCGTCATTGGGCAGTTGCCGGGCTCCGTTTTTTTTAAGCAACGTCCGGGCCCGGGGACAATCCACCCGCAAGCCCACCGTGGCCAGAAGCTCCGTCACATAGGCGTCAATCTGAGCTTTCTGGTCACTGGTCAAGACCGTAATTGTGGGGGTAACCGTCATCCGCACCGCCTGATCCGCATCCTTCTTGCACCGTTGAGATTCAATTTTAATGATATCAGATTGACCCCGTTCTTGTATAGCTCAGGGAGCCAGGAGCCCCGCCATGGACGAGCAATACCGCCCTGCCCTATTTCAGGGTGGTCAGGGCAATACCGCTGAATATGAGTCCCATGCCTATCAAATGAAATCCCGCCAGCCGCTCACCCAGAAAGAAAAAGGCCAGCATGATCGCAAATACCGGCATCAGGTGAAAGAAAATGCCGGCTCGGCCGGGACCCACCATGGCAACACCCCGGTTGTAGAAAATGTAGGACAGCACCGAGGGAAAGAGCGCCACATAGGCCAAACTTCCCAGGGAAGGCCAACCCAGGGGAAAGCCCCCGGTCGCATAAAATTCCCACAGGTAAAAGGGCGCCAGCACCATCAGTCCGGCCATGATCAGGGCGGTAAGAAATACCAAGGGCTCCAGATCCCCGGGCCGTTTGCGCAGAAAAACCGTATACAGCGCCCAGGATACGCCGGCCGCCAGGGTCCAGAGATCCCCAGCGGAAAAACGCAGGGAGAGCAGCATGGCCGGGTCTCCCCGGGACACGATGAAAACCAGCCCTCCCAGGGAGGTCAGAACGCCGAGGGCCTGACGGCCCGCAAGGCGCACTCCGAAAATAGCCCGATCCAGCACCACGATAAAGATGGGAACCATGGCGTTGACCAGCACCGTGTTGGTGGTGGTGGTGGTTTGCAGCGCCTGGTAGATAAAGGCGTTGAATAGAGTCACCGAGGGGATGCCCATTAGAAGAATGAAGCGCCAATGGCGTCGGACCAGCCCCCATTGCCGGCGAAGACCGGGCAGGCCAAAAGGCAGCAAAATCAGCAAGGCACCGGTCCAGCGCCAGAAATTGAGGCTCACCGGGGGAATCAGTTCGCGAATCCCCCGCCCTAAAACAAAGTTCCCCGACCAGAACAGCACGGTCAGGGTCAGCAGAATGTAGGGCAGTAGTCGGTGACGGGTCACATTCATTCCCCGGGGCTTTCGGCATGCTGCTGGGCGTTCCGTTCCTGGGAGAGTCCTTGAATCGGGGCCTGCTGGTGGGTCGCTTGCTGGTGGGGCTCGGCATCTACTGGGCCAATCGGCCATCCGCCTGATTGAATATTCTTTTCTTACAGCAAGTGATGCTTGACCATAAATTCTTCTAAAATCATAGGAAAATCGGGGCGGCCGATCTCCTGGAGATTGTAGTACACCCGGGTGTTGGGTTTGTCGATCTTGATGATCCGGTTCAAGTCGATGGGCGTGCCGATCACCACGGCGTCGCAGGGGGTGCCATTGATGGTGGCCTCCAGGTCCTTGAGCTGCTGCTCGCCGTAGCCCATGGCCGGCAGCACCGTGCCGATATCGGGATAGATCTTAAAGGTCTCCTTGAGCCGGCCCACGGTGAAGGGCCGCGGGTCTACCAGCTCGGCGGCGCCGAACTTGCGGGCCGCCACCACCCCGGCGCCGATCTTCATCTCGCCGTGGGTCAGGGTGGGTCCGTCCTCCACCACCAGCACCTTCTTGCCCCGGATCAGGGCGGGATCATCCATATCCAGGGTGGAGGCGCCGTCCACCACCACGGCTGTGGGATTCTCCGAAGCGATGTTGCGGCGCACGGTCTCGATGCCGGCGCCGTCGGCGCTGTCCATCTTGTTGATCACCACTATATCGGCCAGGCGCAGGGTGACGTTGCCGGGATAATAAGAGAGTTCGTGGCCCGGGCGATGGGGGTCCACTACGGTGACGTGCAGGTTGGAGCGATAAAAGGGAAAGTCGTTGTTGCCGCCGTCCCAGAGAATGATGTCGCAGCCGTCGGGATCTTCTTCCGCGGCCCGCAAAATCGCCTCGTAGTCCACCCCGGCATAAATCACATTACCCCGCACCACGTGGGGTTCATACTCTTCCATCTCCTCCACGGTGCAGTTGTGCTTGGCGATATCGTCCAGGCTGGCAAAGCGCTGAACCTTCTGGGCGGCGATATCCCCGTAGGGCATGGGATGGCGAATGGCCACCACCTTGAGGCCTTTTGCCATCAGGATCTCGATGATCCGCCGGGAGGTCTGACTTTTGCCGCAGCCGGTGCGCACGGCGCCCACGGAGATCAGCGGCTTTACACTCTTGATCTGGGTGTCCCTGGGCCCCAGGAGGATGAAATTGGCGCCCGCGGCATTGACCCGGGCGCTGACCTCCATCACATGCTGATAGGGCACATCGCTGTAGGAAAAGGTGCAATCATCCACCTCAAGTTCACGGATCAGCCGGGGCAGTTCGGCTTCGGCATGAATGGGAATTCCCTGGGGGTATAGCCGGCCGGCCAGTTCGGGGGGATACTTGCGGCCCTCGATGTCCGGAATCTGGGCCGCGGTAAAGGCCACCACCTTGTATGCCGCGTTGTCCCGATAAAAGGTGTTGAAGTTGTGAAAATCCCGCCCGGCGGCGCCGATGATGATGACTTTTTTTTGAGCCATTTGCGATTTCCTTTCTAAATTAACGGCAGTGTTGGGCGCTTATCCGCCCACGATCTCCGTGCCGGCCCGGCCGGCCACGGCCGCTTCAATTTCATTGAGATGGCAAATCACGCCCCGCTGGCCCGTGGCCTGGTGAAATTCCAGGAGCGCGTCGATCTTGGGGGCCATTGAGCCCTTGGGAAACTGGCCCGCGGCCAGATGCTGTTTCAGTCGCGCTGCGGAGACCTTGCCCAGGATCTCCTGGTCCGCCCGGCCCCAGTTGATAGCCGCGCCCGGGACATCCGAGGCGATGATAAAGAGGTCGGCACGCAGTTCCCGGGCCAGAACCGCGCTGGCCAGATCCTTGTCGATGACCGCCTCGACACCTCGAAATTTGCGGTCGGCGCGGATCACCGGAATGCCCCCGCCGCCGCAGCAAATCACGATGAAATCCAGTTCCACCAACCGCTTGATCTCGCGATGTTCCACGATGGTGACCGGTTTGGGCGAGGCCACCACCCTGCGCAGGCCCTTGTCGGTTTCCATGAGCCGATAGGGCAGTCCGGTGGCTTCCTGAGCGGTGTAAACGGGGCCGATAGGCTTGGTGGGATTCTCAAAGGCCGGATCGGCTTCATCCACCACCACATAGGTGATGAGGGTCACAAAGGGCTGTTCGGTCTCGATGCCCTGGGCCATGAGGGCGGTGTCCAGGGAGGATTCGATCATGTAGCCAATCTGGCCCTGGGTCATGGCGCCGATGATCTCCAGAGGCATTTTGGGAACGGCGTCGCAGGCTTCCTGTTGGAGCAACAGGTTGCCCACCTGGGGGCCGTTGCCGTGGGTCACCACGATTCGGTAGGATCGCGACAGGCGCGCCACCTGGGCCATGGGGGTCTCAAGATTGGCAAACTGCTCTTTGGCCGTGCCCTTTTGGCCTTTCTGGATCAGGGCGTTGCCGCCAAAGGCGATGAGTAAAATGGGTTTGGACGCCATGGATTGGGCCCTCCGGGAGAAGAGGAGACTAATCCCCCAATGTGGCCACCATCACCGCTTTGATGGTGTGCATGCGGTTTTCGGCCTGGTCAAAGACGATGGAGGCCGGGGATTCGAATACCTCCTCGGTCACCTCCATGGCCTCAATACCGAATTTCTGGTAAATTTCTTCGCCGATGCGGGTGTCACGGTTGTGAAACGCCGGCAGGCAGTGTAGAAACTTCACATCCGGATTGCCGGTCTGCGCCATAGCCGCAGCGTTGACCTGAAAGGGTTGCAGCAGCGCAATGCGCTCTTTCCAGGCCGCCTCGGGCTCGCCCATGGAAACCCACACGTCGGTGTAGAGAAAGTCGCAATCCTTGACCCCGGCCGCAAGATCATCGGTGATGGTGAGCCGCGCACCCGTAGCAATGGCGATCTGTCGCGCCTGGTCCACCAGCCGGCTGTCGGGCTGTAAACCGCCGGGGGCCACGGAGCGGAAGTCCATGCCCATTTTCGCGGCCCCCACCATCAGGGAGTTGGCCATGTTGTTGCGGGCGTCTCCCAGGTAGGCGAACTTGACCCGGCTCAGGGGCTTGTCGCTCTGCTCGATCATGGTCTGAAGATCGGCCAGCACCTGGGTGGGATGGAACTCGTTGGTCAGCCCGTTCCAGACCGGCACCCCGGCATAGCGGGCCAGCACTTCGACGATATCCTGCCCATACCCCCGGTACTCGATCCCGTCGTACATGCGGCCCAATACCCGGGCCGTGTCCTTCATGGTCTCCTTAGCGCCCATCTGGGAGCCGCTGGGGCCCAGATAGGTCACATGGGCGCCCTGGTCATGGGCGGCCACCTCAAAGGCGCAGCGGGTGCGGGTGGAGGATTTCTCGAAGATCAGGGCGATGTTCCTGCCCTTGAGGCGCCGGCGCTCGGTACCGCAGTACTTCGCTTTTTTCAAATCCGCGGCCAGGTCCAGGAGAAATCCGATCTCCTGGGGGGTGAAATCGAGCAGTTTTAAAAAATTGCGATTGTGTAAGTTAAAGGCCATATCGCCTCCTTATTGCCCTATTTCGTGAGTTCGACGATTTCTATTTCAATCACCACCCGCTTCGCTCAAGTCGCGAAGTCCGCAAAGCAGATCATTGTGAATAAACCCACCGGAATCACGGCTAATACCCCTCCACCTGGTGGGGAAAGTAGTCCTCGCAGCCCCCTTCCCTGCAAACATCGGCCGTGGCGCAGTGCAGGCCGCCGCCAAAGGCACTCACCGCGTCAAAGGGGACCGGCAGCACTTCAAATCCGAGCTGGTCGAACTGCTCCATCTGCTTGATCTCCTGGGCATCCACGCAAATGGTCTTCGGATCGATCATCAGGGTGTTCATGCTGAGCCATTTGCTGCAGTAGGAAAGGGGCGGATAGTCGTCCAAGGCCGGTGCCGCGCAGGGTACGATCTCCCAGTCGTTCTTCTTGAACAGCGCCAGCATCTTCTCGTTCAAGGGCACCCGTTCGCGGTTGCTCAGGGCCAGGCCGGGCCGCAACAGCACAAAGGTGGCGTCGATGTGGATGGGATTGCTCTCCTTGAAATAGACCGGGTGAATCCGGTGATCGCGGTAGTGCCGGCGCAGCCACTCGATCCCGGCGCGGTTGGTGACCGAGGAGTGGTAGATGAAGATGTCCTTTCCGGCGCGCCCCATGTCGGCGGCGTCAAACAGGGGCTCTGCTTCGGTGAGGACCCAATCGCCGGTGCGCATGGCCTGCTCTTTTTGCTCCGGGGTCCAGCTTTTGAACTTCCGCCAGTAGTCGGGTTTGTAACTTCTATCGGTCAGCCGCGGTTTGGGGGCCGCCTCCCAGCGAAAATTGGGATCTTCCCTGAAGTACTGCTCCAGCAACGGTCGGTAGCAAAGGTATTCATGCCAGCGGCTGCGGTAGGACATGGTGGCTTCCAGGATCTCGTTCCCTACGGTGAGCAACACGTCCCGGGGCGGCATGCAGCCGAACATGGTTTTCTGATGCCAGTCGGGGGTGCTGACGGCCTGAGAAAAGTCCAAAGGCGTGGGACGGTCCACCCGCACGCCGCGATCCTCCAGAATTTTGACCAGTCCGTCCATCTGCTCCTTGGCCTTGAAAAACATCTCTTCCGGCAGGGGACCATAACATCCCTTGGGCATTCCATGCTTGGAAAAATCCCGCTCCACGGCCGGTTCATCAGCCTGGATCATGGTGCCGTCGGGCAGGCCCACAATGATATGTTTCAAGGGATCCCATTCGTTCCAGGAATTTACCACCGTCTTGTCTTGGGTCATTCCCAGCTTCCTTTTTGATGGTTGTTTCAACGCCAGCCCGTTGTAGTGGACCATACTCGCAGAATCAATCGCCGTCACACACCCCCGCAACGGAGGATTTGAAGGCGCTGAGCATGGCATCGATGTCGGCCTCGCTGTGAACCGCGGAAAAAAAGGCCAGGTGCATCCAGGGCATCAGGATATGGTTGAGCCGGAACCGCAGCTGCAATTCCGCCAGGGCTCCTTGATCCTGGCCCAGAAGCTCCCGGGGCGTCCGGGGCAGATCCGCCTTGGCGTGGATCTGGAACATGGAGCCGATGCCGGTCATGCAAAAAGGGTAGCCCTTGGATTGGCAGAATTCATTGAATTCGCCACGTAGATTGTCGCCTTTCACCCTCATTTCCGGGTAGATCTGGGGATTGTCCTGCAGGTGTTTGAGCATGGCCGCGCCGGTGGTGAGGGTCAAGGGATTGCCGCTGAAGGTTCCCGCCGCCGAGAAACCATCATCGGTTTCCTGGGCCGTGGCCACCATCTTCTTGGAGCAGGCCACGGCGCCGATGGGCAAGCCCCCGCCGACGATCTTACCGTAGGTGGCCACATCGGGCAGCACCCCCGTCAGCTCCTGGCAGCCGCCCAAGGCGAGCCGAAACCCGGTGATCACTTCATCAAAATGGAGCAGAATCCCGTTTTGGCGGGTCACTTCCCGCAATTTTCGTAAAAAGGCCGGGTCCACCGTGAGCATCCCCCCGCCCAGGACCGGTTCGATGGCCACCCCGGCCAAGCGATCCGCGTGCTCCTCGATCAACTCGAAGGCGTGTTCATTCAAGGGCAGCACCAGCACGGTCTCCTTGGCCCCGTCGGGAATCCCCGCCGAGCCGGCCACCGGATGGGGACGATCCGCCGGGCCCATATGCTCGGCATCGGCAAACACACTCCACTGGGCATAATCGTGCCAGCCGTGGTAGCAGCCTTCAAATTTTGCGATCATCGGTTTGTGGGTGGCCGCCCGCATCAGCCGCCAGGCCAGCAAGGTCGATTCCGTGCCGGTGTTGCAGACCATGGCGATCTCGGCGCAGGGCACGCAATCGATGAGTCGCCGGGTGAATTCCACCTCTCGGGTGTGGGGGGCGCCGTAGCTGACCCCCAGCTCGCACTGTTCATGGAGGGCCTTTAAAACCGGCTCGGGCCCATGGCCCAGCACGTGTACCCCAAAGGAGAGGGTGCAGTCGATGTAACGGTTGTCGTCAATATCCCAGATGTAGGGGCCCTTGGCCCGGGCAATGTAGACCGGATAGGGCTGCATCTTACGGGCGCCGCTGATCAGTCCGCCGGGTACCAAACCCTTGGCCTGCCGCCAATATTCCCCCGACTTGGGCGTTCGCTGGCGAAGTTCTTCGATTAAAGCTTGGGTGGCTTGAGCTTGCATTCAGGCTCCTTGTTCGTTGCCGGATCTTTAAATGGGCGCATATTGACACACCTTGGGGCAGGTGTAAAATGCAATGAACCCTCCCAGGTATGGGTCAAACAGCAGCTATCAGATTTGGCCGAAAGCATCGAAAGTGGAGGATGAACCCGATAGGGCCCTAATCCAAGTATTTCCAGCTACCAGCGGCGGTTTCAATGAAACCGATGCCAAGCACCACAACTGCCACAACCCAGAGGGTCACGTAACCTCGGAGGGGTATGGTGAAATGGCCGATTAAAAGCCAGGCCACCAAGTTGCCCGCTCCGCAGAAGTTAATGGTAATAGCGCCGCCCAATCCCAGACCCCGAACCTTTTGACCAAACCCCCAAAGCTCAATCAACAGCGCGATTCCGATTCCCAGGATCACGGCCCCTAGAATGCTGGCGTAGAAATAGGTGTCTGTGTGGGGCAGGCCGAAAAGTTCCAAAACACCCGCGGGAAACAGGAGCAGCAACAGTCCCAGGGCCAGATTCACTGCGCCGTCAATGGCCAGCAGAATTCTGTGTTTGGCTTTCATCCTTTCCCTCCCGGAAGGGTATCTACCTGAACGCCTGATGACAGCTGATTTTCAGTCTGAGCAGGGCGTCTAATTGCTCCCGGGCTCGCTCCGGGTTTCCCGATTCAACCGATTCCACAAACGTGTCGAGCTGATCCAGGTAGGTTTCCATGGCTGCCTGCCAGGGAGGCGCCCCCATTTGGGCCATCTCTCTTGAGGTGGCGAGAAAATCCGCGACCTGCCGTCGTGGCGGCAAGTTTCCGTCCTCCAGTGCCATGCGGATCAAATTTTGTTCCGCACTCAGGCGCTGTTTCACAATTTTAAATTCTGGCGGAGATACATAGGCCATGGCCGACTCCGCTTCGGATATATGTTCTATTTATAAACGATAGTTTCTGGCATTCGCCAGAATGACATCGGAAAGGATAATTACGCTGTTCGGCTTGCTCCTCTGTGCATGGGATTCAAGCGCCTGGTTCGGTGGTCCGAGTTTGTTTTCTGTAAAACTCAAGGAATTCCGAGGGAGAAAATATCTTTACACCCTCCCTGCATGAAGGAGGGAAATCGACAATATTTCCTATGATTAAGGACCGTACCTTGCCAGCAATCGCAACTTCGAGAAATGGCTCATCGTCTGGATCGGGCAAACGGTTCTTAAGTGGCAAACCCGGAATAAATTGTCCATATAATATGATAAAATCAAGCAAAATGCCGATATGACTCTTATTGAACTTGAATTTTGGACGGTGAAGAACCTCATGGTATTCTGATAATATGCGCGCATCTATATGTAAAATAAGCTCACCTGCGGATACCATGCGAACAATTTCACCGCTTGGACCAAAGGGGGTAAGCAGGCCAGAGACAAGAACATTTGTGTCCAAAACGATCTTCATTTATTCCGTTTAGACCTTACGGCTTGGATTTCGGCATCGATTTCATCCATGGATATCTTATCGGTCCCTTTTTGAGTGGATTCGAATTGAATTGACGCCACGGCATTCGTCGCACGGGCACGACGAAATGCAGATAAAACCTGTTCAAGGTTATTTTCGTTAATTGATGAAAGAAGGGCAATGGGTCGGCCGTTACTGGTCACGATCATTTCCTTTTGCCCCGCCAGCTCCTGCCAAACTTGTGAGGATTTCGTTTTTAAATCCCTGACACTTAAGAATTTCATAGATGTACCTCCAATCGAGTCTCAATAATACACCCGATTGAACCCCATTTCAAGTTATGGTTTTATTTTGACACAGAACGTCGCCGGTCGCCTGCGCCAAAATTATACGAGAAATCTCTAAAGTTGGAAACTTACCCCTGATTTCCGGTTACAGTCTCTGCCGCCTCCTGGCCGGCGATAAGGCCGAAGATGATGCATTCCGGCAGAGCGCAGCCCCCCAGCCGGCTGGCGCCATGGATACCGCCGCACACTTCACCGGCGGCAAAGAGCCGCGGAATGGGGCGGCCGCGGAGATCGATCACCTGGGCCTTGGAGTTGATACCGAGCCCCCCAGTTGTGTACTTGACCGATGCGCCGCGTTGGCGGGCCTCGATGGCTGCGCATAATCCTGCCGCGCCACTGCCCCCAATGGCGATATCCACCGTTTCATCCCATGGAATCATGTTGATTTTTCACCCCGGAGTTGTACCCAACCCTGTGGGGCTGGAATCGTCCCACCGGTCAGCCCGGAGCTCCTAAGTGACGGAACCTAAAGGGGGCCGAGAATTTCGGACAGCACTTCGTAGTGGTCAAAGGGCGGCATGATGCAGGCCCCGGCGAAATGCTGCCGGGCCAGAGCCAGCACTTCCCGAGCGTTTTGAATCCCTTCAGCCACTGGGTCAGCGGCCTGCTGCATCCGCTCCCGCAGCGCCTCGGGCACGGCGATCCCGGCGACTTTGTGATGGAGAAACTCGGCATGTTTGGGGGTCCGCAGGGGCAGAATCCCCAGGACGATGGGAATCTTGACGTCGCGGAGGGCCTCGGCCAGCCCCATCACCTGGGGACCATCATACACCGGCTGGGTCACCACAAATTGCGCCCCAGCCTCAACCTTGCGTTTCAAGCGCACTACCTCCCGGGCCAGCCCCTGGGTCTCGGGACGGGGATCGAGGACCACCCCGGTTTGCAGCCCGCTTTCCCGCCCCAGGGCCACCAGCCCGAACACATCCAGGTCGCGAACCGTGGTGGTGAGTTTGCGCTCCTTGAGGGCCACGTAATCCCCGCTGGCCATGAGCACGCTGGGAATGCCCAGAGCCCGAGCGCCCCACAATTTGCCCTGCTGGCTCAAGCGGTTGTGGTCGCGGGTGGTGCAGTGCAGGACCGCCGGCAACCCGGTGCGCTGCTGGATCAGGGCGCACAGGGCCAGGGCGCTCATCCGCGGTTTGGCCACGGGATTGGTGGCCACGCTGAATCCGGCCACCGGCTGATCCGCCACCGCTTCCAAGGTCTTGAGCAGGGGCTCGGCATCCGGTCCGGCGGGCGGCACCACTTCGATGGTGACCACAAATGGGGTTGCGGAAAAGTCGAATGGCTGGATCATCGGCCCTCCTTTCGTTCTTGGTGGGGGTTGTGTCGGAAATTGGATTCAGTATAATCCATTTTACCTCAATAGGGTAACCCGCAACCCTAAACGACCGTTGCCGGCAGCCGATCCGTCAGCAAGTCCAACAGTTGAGAATAATGAAAACCATCCTGATTTACCCCTATTTCCTGGACCCCCGGCCCCCTGGGGATGATGCCGCCGCGCCGCCCATGGGCATCTATTACGTGGGGGCCATACTCAAAGCCCATGGCTACGAGGTGCAAATTTTCAACTGGTACGGGGCCGAGCGCGGCAACCCCGCACCGCTCCGGGAAAGACTCAAGGCGGCCGATCCGGATATCATCGGCTTTTCAGTGCTCAACGCCAACCGCTGGGGTGCCCTGGAAATCGCCGCCCTGGCCAAGGAGATCAAGCCCGGGGTCATCATCGTGCTGGGGGGCATCGGCGCCACCTGCCTCTGGGAATTTCTCCTCACCCACTTCAAGCAGATCGACTACATCATTCGCGGCGAGGGAGAAAGGAGTTTTCTGGAGCTGGTCCAGTGTATTCAGCGCCAAGCCTGGGAGGAGTTGAAACCCATCCCGGGATTGGCCCGGCGTAGCGGAACAGGCCGGATTCTGGGCAACCCCCCACGCCCGCCGGAGCGCAATCTCGACGATCTGCCCATGCCGGCGCGCTATTTCAGCTTCCAACACCTGGCCCTCTCCCGGGGTTGCGCCAGTCGCTGCACCTTTTGCGGATCTCCGGATTTCTGGCAGGGAAAGCTGCGCTTTCATTCCCCCGACTACTTGATCACCCAAATCGAGCTGCTTCACCAACAGGGGATCAACTTTTTCTTTGTTTCCGATGATACCTTCACCGCCAGCAAGCCCCGGGTCCTGGCGGTCTGCCGCGGTATCATCGCCAAAGGGCTGCCCATCCAGTGGGCCGCCATCGCTCGGGTGGATCAGGTGGATGGGGAAATGCTCTCCTGGATGCGTAGGGCCGGCTGCATCCAGATCAGCTACGGGGTGGAAAGCGGCGATCCGCAGATTCGCGAGCGCCTCAACAAAGGGGTGGATGACTCGCGAATTGAGCGCGCCTTTGAACTGACCCGCGGCTACGGTCTCCTGGCCCGGGCCTATTTTATCTACGGCTCTCCAGGGGAGAGCGATGAAACCATCCAGGCCAGTTTGGACCTGATTCAACGCATCAAACCCCTGGCGGCCATTTTTTACATTTTGGACATCTTTCCGGGCACCCAGCTCTACCAGGACTTCAAGGCGCGCACCGGCGCCGGCGACGAGATCTGGCTGCAACCCATGGAAGATATCATGTACTTTCAGACCGACCCCCGGTTGAAGCCGGAAACCATTCGCCGCTGGGGCCAAAGGTTGCGGGACGGGTTCCATAGCCGGCTGCCCCAATTTATCGAGGATCTAGAATTGGTGGATGATCCCGAGCTGACAACCTGGCATGCCGATTTTTACTCGCGGTTGGGCCTTACCCTGCTCTCCGGTGACTACGCCGCCCTGGAGACCATCCCCCGTAAAGCCGAAACCGCGGCGCTCTGTTTTCGCCGCGCATTGACCTATCAGCCCAACGCCCGCGCTTATCTGGGCTTGGCCATATTGGCTCAAAAAGAGGGGCGTCCAGGGGAGGCCATCCAGACCGCCCGGGAGGGTTTGAGCCATTTTGCCGGCCACCCCGATCTGACGCTCTGCTTGGGGGTGGGCTATCTGGCGGCCGGGGATGCCGCGGCAGCCCTGGCCTGCTTCGAGCAGTTTCCCCAGGCTCCCAACTCCCTTTCCTACCGCATCGTCTGCCATGAGGCACTGGGACAGCAAGCCAAAGCAGATGCCCTGAGGCGTTTGCAGTCCACGCCGCCAGCTATGGATTCCCCGGGTTCATGAGGGCCGCAGCCGTCCCGGTCTTTACCGGAAGCGCAGCCTGGTGTATTGACTTTTTCCATGAATCATGGCTTTCGTGAGGGATCGATCCGCCGCTCTTCCCATCCATCCACCCCAGAAAGGAGTGCCGAGCCATGAAAGAGATTTCCGAGCTGAAACTTCCCGATGACCTGAAATACACTGACGACCACGAGTGGGCCAAAGCCGAGAATGATGGCGTCAAAGTCGGCATCAGCGATTATGCCCAGGATCAATTGGGCGACATTGTCTTCGTGGAACTGCCCGAGATAGGGGCAAAGTTTGCCCAGGGCGACGAGTTCGGCACGGTGGAATCGGTCAAGGCGGTCTCTGAGCTTTATACGCCCCTGAGCGGAGAAGTCATCGCCATCAACGAGACCCTGGAGGATGCCCCGGAAAAGGTAAACCAGGAGCCCTATAGGGGCGGCTGGATGGTCAAGATCAAACCCGACGACCCGGCCCAGTTGGAGGCCCTGATGGACAAAGCCGCCTACCTGGCCATGCTCAAGGCCGCTACGTGATGGAAACCCCGGCAGGGCTCCCGGGTTCCCTCGGAACGCTCTGGGTGGAGCTGGGTTGCATGCCCTACCCCCAGGCCCTGGTCCTGCAGCGCAATCTGGTGGGGGCCAAAATAAAGGGAGAGTTCACCCCTGATACCTGGCTGATCTTGGAACATCCGCCGGTCTACACCCTGGGCCGGCGGGGCGGCCGCCAGAACCTCACCGTCTCCGAGGAATTTCTAGAAGCAAAGAGGATCCCCATCATCCATGTGGAACGGGGCGGCGACATCACCTACCACGGTCCGGGCCAGATCGTAGGCTACCCCATTATCGATTTACGCCGCGCCCGCCTGGGAGTGCGCGACTATGTGGAAAAGCTGGAAGCGTTGATGCTGCGCAGCGCCGCCCATTGGAGAGTCAGCGCCCGCCGCGATCCGCGCAACCGGGGAATCTGGGTGGGGGATAAAAAGATCGGCAGCATCGGCATCCATGTGCGCCGCGGCATCGCCTTCCACGGGTTTGCCTTTAACGTGAACCCTTCCCTGACCCCCTTTGCGTGGATCAACCCCTGTGGGCTCAAGGGGGTGGGGGTCACCTCCCTTGCGGCAGAGGGCGCCGGGAATCTTGACCTGGCCGCGGTGGGCCGCGTCATGCAGCGGGAGGCGGCCCATCTGTTCGGCATCACCTTCAAAGCCCAAGAGTCCCGTGAATTATTTGCCCATCCGGCACTCCGGCGACTTGAGATGTCACCCCCCGCAACCCCGGCAGGCGCGTCATGCCCATCTTGAACATCACCCAGGAGGGCCGGCTCTATTACGATATCAAGGGCGCCCCGCCCCCTGCCCCGCCGGTGCTGTTTCTCAACGGCACGGCCCAAACCACGCTGACCTGGACCCACCTGGTTCGAGCGCTGGCCGGCGACTGCCAAACCATTTGCTATGATGCCCGCAGCCAGGGCCGCAAAAGCGTGCTGGGTCAGGGGCGGCTCAGTCTGGATTTGCATCTTAAGGACCTATTGAGTTTACTCGACCATTTGGGCCTGGCCCGGCCCCACCTGGTGGGCATGAGCCACGGCGCACTGCTGGCCCTGGCCCTGAGTGCCCGCCACCCGGAGCGGGCGGCATCCATGGTGCTGATCAATCCCGGGAACCCTGCCGGAGGACGCACCCGCACGGTCTTGCGAGCCTGGCGTGAAGTACTGGCCCAAGGCGGCATGCAGGCGGCTGCTTGGGCCATGCTGCCCCTGGTCCTGGGGGGAACCTATCTTAAGTCCCGCCAAGCACTGCTAACGGGCATGGCCGAGGCCATTGCCGTGCGGAATCGGCCAGAATCCCTGGAAAGCCATTTGGCGGCCATGGCCGAATACCCTGCCTTTTCAACCTTCACGGAGTCCGATTTGCCCCCCACCCTTCTGGTGACTGGCGGGGACGATCCCTTGAACGATCCCCAATGGATCGACCGTCTGGTTGCGGAGTGCGCTGCCGAGCACCTCCACCTGGCGGATGCAGGCCACAGTCTTCCAGTTGAGGCGCCCCGGCGTTGCAGCGAGATTTTAAAAACCTGGCTGGCGGCCCATTCCTGATCGCCGGCCGAGCAAAAAGGAGTCTGATCATGGCGGCCAAGACCACCATCACCGTGTTTACCCCTTACCCTTTTAAGGAGGGTGACAAGATCTATATCGCCGACGGCCCCCGCAAAGGCGACTGGCTTGTGAAGGGGCTGACGGACAAGAAAGTCCATCTCCAATGCCCCGTGAGCGACAAAAAATTTGAGTGGGCCCGCTTTTGCTACCACACCGAAACCCGGCAGGTCGATCAGTGGCCCCAGCCCGATTAGGCCTGGAATGGTTGTTCCGGGTGCCATTGAGGCCTATAATCAGAAAAACTCATCTGTTGCGCCCATGGGTGTAACGTTAAGGAAAGGAGGACGGTATGGCAGGACCCAAGATATTGATCCCCTATAATTTCACCAAGCACGATGAGAAGTGTGTGGACTTTGCCATCCAAAGATACGGACCCCGGGAAAATGCCCAGATCACGCTCTTTCACGCCTACATCCCGGTACCCAAGATTGAGGTGAGTGATAAAACCGTGATGGGCCGGATCGCCGGCAACCTGACCTATCTGCAGCAGAAGATTACCGAATACAGCGAGGAAATCGCCCGGGCCGCGGCGCGCTTCACGGCCGCCGGGTTCAGCCATGATCAAATCCACACGATTTTCAAACCCCAGGAAAAAGAAGCCGCCTCTGAGATTGTCGAGGCCGCCCGGGAGGGAGAGTTCGACACCATACTTTTAAACCGCCGGCCGGCGGCCATCAGCAAGTTTTTTACCCCCAGTGTATCCAAAAAGGTATCCCTGGCGTTAAAGGATCTGGAAATCATCATGGTGAGCTAATCTCGCCACCCCTCTCCCAGGGATTCCATTCAGCCCGTCCGTTGAAGACAGAGGAGATCAAAATGGCCGAACCCAATAAAATCAATCGAGAGATCTACAAACTCTTTATCCAGACCATCACCGATGCCAAAACCATCGAACTGATGGCCAAGCAGTTGACCCAAATCATTGTTGGCGCCATGGGCATCAAGGGGGCGACCCTGCTGATACTCGATCCGGTGAAGGAAGAACTGGAAATTCTGGCCAGTGCGGGATTGAGCATGGGATATGTTCAGAAAGGACCGATCCTGGCCAACAAGAGCGTCAATCTGGGACGCAACCAGGAGCCGGTGGTCATCGCCGATGTGGAAGCCCAGCGCGATCAGCTCCAATATCCCGACAAGGCGCGGGAAGAGGGCATCAAGTCCATTGTCTCCCAGCCCATTGCCGTGCGGGGTAAGGTGATCGGCGCCCTTCGCTTGTACAACGACTTGGTGTGGCTGGTTTCCGACAGCGACCGGGTCTACATCGAGATCCTGGCCCAAAATATCGGCATGGCGCTGATGTATTTTCGGGTCAGCCTGGCCGTGCGGAACATCAAGGACACGGTCAACGACATTCACTCGGTCTGGTTGTAAACCTAAGGTGTGCCGCAACCGCCGGAAGCGCCCCTTTAGGGACGGCCTTCAAACCCGGTAGAGGCGGGTTTGAAACCCGCCCCTACAGCTCAAAGCGATGAATTGAATTCATTGTTTTTTCAGCAGGAATTTTTGAATAGGGTGCTCATACCTGTTGCGGCCAGCCCCCGGGCGGGGAGCCACACACCCATGGGGGCTCCGATCACCCGATGGGCAGGGTTTCGCCGGAGCGGGGTACCACCGTTGAGTAGCCTTCCCGGGTCAGAAGCTCGCTGAAGGCCAGGGATTGCTCCTCCTCGCCGTGGATCACGGATATCTTCTTGGGCCGCAGGCGGGACTCCTTGAGGAACCGCAGCATCTCATCCCGGTCGGCATGGGCGCTGAACCCACCCAACTCCACCACTTCGGCCTTTAAAGGATACTCCTTGTTGTAAAAGCGCAGCAAAGGCGGATCGCCTTCACGTCCGGCTTCGGCATAGGCCCGGCCCTCTTCCAGGATCTTGCGTCCCAGGGTATTGCGGGCCATGAATCCGACAATCAGAACCGTGTTGTTGGGGTTGTGGATTTTGTGGCGCAGATGGTGCAGGATCCGTCCGGCCTCACACATCCCCGAAGCGGATATCACAATGTGGGGCTTTTTCTCCCGGTTCAGAGCCATAGACTCTTCCACGGATTTAACGAATTGCATCTCCTTGAAGGCGAAGGGATTTTTCCCTTTTTCCAGGAAGGTTTCATGGGCCTGCTCATCGTACACCTCGGGATGTTCGGCAAAAACCTTGGTGATCTTAGAGGCCAAAGGGCTATCCACATAGATGGGCATGCGGGGGGCTCCCCCTTCGTCGTAAATCTCATGGATGGTATAGATCAACTCCTGGGTGCGACCATAGGCAAAGGCCGGGATAATCACCGAGCCGCTCCGCTCGTAGGTGGTGCGGATCACCTCGGCCAACTGGGGTTTGATATCTTTCACCGGGGCATGGGTGCGATTTCCGTAGGTGCTCTCCATCAGCAGAAGATCCACATCCAGATCTTCCTCGGAAAACCCCCGAAAAGGGTCCCGTAGAATGGGCTTGTCAAAGCGGCCGATATCGCCGGTAAACATGATGGTGTAATTCCGGCCGTTTTGCTTGGCTTTGATTTTGACCAGGGATGATCCCAGGATGTGACCCGCCTCGTGGAAGGTACAGGTCATATTGCGGCCGATAGTCACCGGATGGCGGTAGGGATAGCCGTCAAAGTGCTCCAAGGCGAATTCCGCGTCGGAGGATGTGTAGAGGGGCTCGACCTTTTCGAGACGATACTTGGCGATCAACTCCTCGATTTTCGTGACGTTGAGATGATGGCGGTTGCTCTTGAGCAATTCACGAATTTTGCGCTTTTCCGATTTGGACAGCTTCTCTTTTCGCTTGGCGGAGGCCAAGCGCTGCAATTGAGCCCGCACGGTTTTGTAGTTGAGATACTCCGCGTCGGACTCCTGAATCTTGGCACTATCCATGAGCAGGTAGTGGCAGGCGTCGGCCGTCACCCGGGTACAGATCACGCGCCCGCCGAAGGTGCCGCCCGCCATGAGCATGGGTACCCGCCCGGTATGGTCGATATGGGCATGGGAGAGCACCACGTTGGTTAAAATCTTCGGATCAAAGGGCAGCACCCGGTTTTTTTCCTGGCTCTCCCGTCTCCGGCCCTGGAACAAACCGCAATCGAGTAAAATATGGTCGTGATCAGTCGTCAGAAGGTGCATGGATCCGGTAACTTCCCGGGCCGCGCCGTAAGATGTCATGTACATGAGATTCTCCAGATTAGAGGTCGTGACCAGAAAAACCGTACCAGGCGGGGAGCAACAAACAGTTGGAGAGGTTAGGCAAATGGGCCGAGCGTGTCAAGATCTGCGCAAGGATAGCGTCTAAATGCGGGTTTCCTCAATCCAAGGATGCAAACCCCACAGGGCGTCGGGTTGGGTTGGTTTGACACCCGCGGGCCGTCATGGCTATTCTGGTGGCGCCAAACCGCAAGCACAAGCAATAACCGCCCCAGGGGAAAGGAGTTGGCTCATGGGGTAGGCTACCAATTTCAGCGCGCCGTTAAAACACTCCAAACACTGACCCCGGATCAGCGTCAGCAAGTCAGGGATCTGTGCCTTGACATCAGCGAGGCCCAAAAGGCACTGCGGCGAAAGGCAGCCCCCCTCTACACCCGCTGCCATACTATCTGCAAGGGTTTGTGCTGCCGCAATGTCACGGTGGAAGCTCTGGTGCATCATGGAGATTTCGTTCTGCTGCTCACGTTGGCTGAACATCTGAAGGCCCAGGCCGCGGCATGCCTCAAAAACGAAAATCCCCTCTACCCCGCGGACTGTATCTTCCTTGCGGACGGAGTCGGCCCCTGCATTTTCCCGGATAATGTGCGTCCCCAAATCTGTATCACCGCATTTTGTAGCGATACAGCCCCGGCCCGGGCGGAGATCCGACGATTAAAAGTGAAGTTTTTCAAGCTGGACTGGCAACTTGCCTTGTGGACTTTCAGCAATCGTCTGCGCAGGGTTCGCCTATTCCTGAATTCGGGGTCATGATCTACCCATTGAGCCCACGCCCATCCCACCTACCCCGCGAATTTTGCACCAGCTTGCTTTTCATTGACACCAACCGTCAGGCTCTCTACAATCCGCGCTTTGTTTAACTGCAATTGCATTGTGGGAATTGCCCATGCGCTTTCGCAATTTCTGGTCCTACCGGAAACTCCTAATCAACAAAGGCTTTATCGGTGCGTTAGGCCGGGCGCGGCAAAACATTGTTGCCGACAGCGCCGACCGCCCCCCGGTGGCAGGCCCCTATCTGGCCGAACTCGATATCACCTATCGCTGCAACAATCGCTGCATAATGTGTCAGCGCTGGAATGACCCGCGGACCCATGAGCTGACCCTGGCCGAGTATGAAGCCCTGGCAAAAGATTTCGGAACCCTGGGTGTTCAGCAGATGAGCATCGCCGGCGGCGAGCCCCTTCTGCGCAAGGATGTGTTCGAGATCATTCAGGGATTCGCCCGTTGTAACATTTCCGTGAATATCTGCACCAATGGAACCATGGTTCACAAGTACGCGGATGACATCTGCGCTTCGGGGGCGCGCTGCATCTCCATTAGCCTGGATGGCGCCACCGCGGCCCGGCATGATGGGATTCGCGGGATGCAGGGGGCCCATGAGGTCATCGCCAAAGGCATCGCCGAATTGATGGCGCGTCCCCCGGAAAAGCGTCCGGTGGTGCGGGTGCGCATGACCATTTCCAACCGCAATCTGGATCAGGTCCGGGCCTTTTACCGGCGCTGGCAGGACAAGGTGGACGATATTCTCCTCCAGCCCGTGCATAACTGCCAGGATGCCCTTTATACCGGTCTTACCCCGGAAACCTTCGCCATCGACCCGGATCGGCTGCTAAACCAAATTCAGAATACACCCTTTGCCCATGACGGATATCTGAATCAATTGTGCCGCAGCCTGAAACAAAGCGGCATGTTTCCCAACCACCGCTGTTTCGCCGGTGTACTCATGGTGCGGGTCGATCCCTGGGGCAATGTATACCCGTGCCTGGAACAGCATGTCTGCGTTGGGTCCATCCGGAAAAACGATTTTCTGACCCTCTGGAGTTCAGCCCCCTTCAACGCGGAACGCCGGCGGCTCAATCATCATAAAACCTGCACCTGCTGGTATAACAACACCGCGGTGATCAGCCACTACGCCCACCTGCTGGACATGACCCGCCCCAGCGCCCTGTTTTCCCGGCTAAGAGCAGCCAGATCCCAGCGGCAAGAGCTGCCCAGCGGATCGTGTCAAATTCAAAGTAAACGCTGAAACCAAACGATTACGACCGGCAACCCCCCTGATCCCGGGTCGATCCCAGGGAAGCGGGGGTTGCGGCATGAAGGATTGACGATGCTTGAGGGAATGTGTGGCTATTTTTGCGCAAGCCCTGCGGTGACCCAGCGAATTGAGACGCCCGAATCGGTGACCGCGGCCACATAATCGGCCAGATAAAAGTGAGCCACCCGCCAACGCCCCCGGTCCAAGCTGAGCAGGGTGGCGTCTGTTCCATCCAGGGCCTCGATCCGGCAGCGGGAGAGCGCCTTCATGCCCAGCCCCACGGCCTTGAGCACCGCTTCCTTGGCCGTCCAAATCCGAAAAAATCCAACCTCAGTGACCCCACCAGCCAAGTCCCACTCAGCGGGATCGGCGATACGTCGGCAAAGGGCCTCGGAACAGGGCCGCCGGACTTCCACATCGATGCCGATGGGATGCCGGGCGATAACGCCGGCCACCAGATCGGTTTTGTGGCTCACCGACCAATACCAGCCCTGGACTGGCAAGGGTGCGCCGTCTCTATTTTTGGTCAAGACGCCCAAAGAGACGCCCTGCTGATCGGCGGAACAGCGGACCACCCGGCGTCCCTCGCGGCTGAGGGCTTGAACCTGGGCCGGGCCGCGAAGCTGCTGAATCTCCGGGGACACGGCCATTAAAACCGGAAATATGGCGTCCATGATCTCTGGGTCGGGCTGTGGATGCAATTGGAGTTGAAAATCAGGGCTCACGCAAAAATTGCTGAATTATTTACCGAAAACGTTGCCAACGCTTGCTGACGCTGCCGAAGTTTCAGCAGAAGCGGGATTATGGCCCGCCCCTACACATCAGACCTGAGGATCGTCAGAGTCAAGTTTAAAGGAAGTGGTCACTCCCCCCTAAGAAAGAAAATCCCCCCCCTGTCCCCCTTTGAAAAAGAGGGGGATTCACCTTGTCCCCGGGGATCTTGCAGCCGAAAAATTATTAGCCCCTACCCCCAGACGAACGATCCGTGACTCCAGAGAGGCTACCAGACGGCCTTGGACGATTGCCGCCGGAGAGAATGGCTTCCCACCCTTTTGTAAAAGTGGGCCGGATGCTGACCCCTCCCCCCTTTGGAAAAGGGGGGCCGGGGGGGATTCAAACTCCTGATGTGCCGCCTGAAATGAACGGGGATCTTTTCCGTTTTCATGGCCGGTGCCTACCGGCCTGTCTAAGCTCTGATGGCAGTCAGGTACGCAGGGAGAATGCTGGACGGCAGGCCGACTGTGTTCCCGCCCACTGCGCAGCACCTAATCATCCCGCTGAATCCGAAGAGCAATTTGATAGACCCGGCGCCTTGAAACATTCATGCTTTGGGCAACCGATTGGACGGTCCGGGAGAGAGAGGCATCGGGCTCTGAAAGCGCCTTGCGCAGCAGGTGTTCCACCTCCCCCTGGGCATTGTCGTCACCGCCCACCGGGGCCCCTGCCACCACCAGCGTGATTTCACCGCGGATCCGCTCCCGTTGGGTAAGTTCCGCCGTTACCTGAGTGAGCGGGCCGCGCAGATACTCTTCGTGCAACTTGGTCATCTCCCGGGCGCACAGCACCCTTCGCTCTCCCCACAATTCGGCAATTTCGGTCATCAGGGTACAGATTCGACGCGGACTTTCATAAAAAATCATGGTCCGCGAATCGGCGGCCAGAGCGGTCAGGATCTTTTTTCGGCTGCCGGGTTTGCGGGGCATAAACCCTAAAAAAATAAACTGGTCCGTGGGCAGGCCGGACACGCTGAGGGCCGCGCCGCAGGCAGTTGGCCCGGGAATGGGGATCACCGGAAGGCCTTGGCGGCCGGCGGCTTCCACCAGTCGGTAACCGGGATCGGAAATCAGGGGCGTGCCGGCATTGGAGACCAGCGCCAGGGTTTGGCCCTCTTCCAGCCGGGCCAGTAACTGGGGCGCTTTGAGATGTTCGTTGTGCTCGTGATAGGCTACCAGCTTGGCGGCGCGAATGCCGTGGTGGCTGAGCAGTTTTCGCGTGTGGCGGGTATCTTCGGCAGCGATGATCTCCGCACGCTCCAATACCTGGAGGGCCCGCAAGGTAATATCATCCAAATGGCCCAGGGGCGTGGCCACCACATACAGTATGCCTCTGCCCTGCCCCTTATCCTCGGCCGGGGAATCCAGGGGTCGCGTATCCGCGGATTGATTATCCGCCGAGGGAGACCATTTCGAAGGCATTTTTTATTAGCTCTATTTGGGGCCCCGACCTTTGATTGCCCATGGCCAAGACATCGAAGCGGGCTCGCTGGTTGAGGTTGCGGGTGGCTTTCAGGTAGTGCAGGGCCGATAGAGAGAGTTTGCGTTGCTTGGTGGGCGTCAGTGCATGTTTGGGGCTGCCAAAACGGCGGTTGCGGCGGGCTTTGACCTCCACAAAGACCACACTGTCGCGATCCCGGGCAATGATATCGATTTCACCAAAGGGGGTTCGGTGATTGGTGGCCAGGATGCGCCAGCCGCACTGTTTGAGGTAGGCCACCGCCAGGACTTCGCTTTGCCGCCCAAATTGGTGTTGGCTGAGGGTCACGATCCCGGATGGCGGCTGTACTCCCGCACCCCCCGAAAACTGCGGCGATGGATGGGACAGGGACCGATCTGGGCCAATACCGTTCTGTGGGCGATGGTGGGATAGCCTTTGTGGCGATCGAATCCGTAGGCCGGGTAGATCCGGTGGTAATCGACCATGAGGCGGTCCCGGGTTTCCTTGGCGATAATGGAGGCCGCGGCAATGGAGAGGCTGCGGGCGTCCCCTTTGACAATGGCCAATTGGGCCAGGCCGGTGAGGATTTCGCGGTTGCCGTCCACCAGTAGATAATCCGCTGCCGGACTTAGTTTCTCCACCGCCAGGCACATGGCCTGCAACGCGGCGTTTAAAATGTTCAGGCGATCGATCTCCGGAGGTTCCACAATACCCACGCCCACCGCCCGCGCATTGTCGCGGATTTCTTCAAACAACCGCTGCCGGTTACGGGGGGTCAGTTTTTTGGAGTCATCCACGCCAGCGGGAATCTTCCCCGGGGCCAGAATCACCGCCGCGGCCACCACAGGGCCGGCCAAGGGACCCCGGCCGGCCTCATCCACGCCGGCGATCCATTTCGCCCCCTGGCGCAATGCAGCGGCTTCGAACTCCCAACGCGTTTGGGTCATGGGATTGCGCCTCACGCCCGCTTAGTCGCGACGCTCCCGGATTCGGGCCGCCTTGCCCCGCAGTTTGCGCAGGTAGTAGATCTTGGAGCGCCGCACCCGGCCCCGGGAGATCAGCTCAACCCTGTCGATGATGGGGGAGTGAGTGGGAAACACCCGTTCCACGCCAATGCCGTAGGAGACCTTGCGGACGGTGAAGGTGGCGTTGGTGGTGCCCTTGCGCTTGCTGATCACAACCCCCTGGAAGGCCTGGATCCGCTCTTTTTCGCCCTCTTTGATCTTGACATGTACCTTCACCGTATCCCCGGCATCAAAGGCGGGGAGGTCCATTCGCATCTGTTCGCGTTCCAATCGTGTGATGGTGTCCATGAATTTTCCTTTAGTCTTTCATCTTCGCTGTTAAATGGGTTGAAGTTTATAATAGTATCTATTTTAAATATTTGGGTTTCTATCTCTATGCCAAAGCAAGTCGAGGCCCACCTTCGGATCACGCCGTACAGAGCCGATCTAGAACGATGGAGACCGCCGATCGCACCGAAAGATGGTTATATTCGCCGGTTCCCTGGATGGGTTTCAAACGGTGATCAGCCTCACCTAAAAATGCATCGGTAAAGCCCCAGGCCGTGCCGAAAGCAATCAGGCAGGGCCGCTCCTGGGCCATCAACCGGCGCAGGGCATCGAAATCGATGGTCTTTTCCGCGCCTCGAGAGCTGGTGGCGATGATCCGGGGGCTGTGTCCGCTTTCCTGGCGGATGGCCCTGCAAACCTCATCCAGGTCGGCGGCGATCTCCACCAGGGATAGCGCCTCCCGGCGTTGGGGGTTGTAGGTTGCGCCGGCCCCTTCCCGCCAATGCTGCAAAATCTTAGCGGCTAGTTTCCGCTGATCGGCAAGGGGGCTGACCACGAAAAAGCGCGCCGCGCCATAGGTGCGGCAGGCCCGGGCAATGTCGTGGAGGTCCAGGTTGGTGATGGCCGAGGCCACGGTTTCGCCTTTTTTATTTCGCACGGGGTGGTGCATCAAGCTAATATAAAGCCGGCCCATGGATGGTCTACCTGTTCTATAAAAGAGCTAT
This sequence comes from uncultured delta proteobacterium, assembly GCA_963713755.1. Taxonomy (GTDB): domain Bacteria; phylum Desulfobacterota; class Desulfobacteria; order Desulfobacterales; family CAVQMW01; genus CAVQMW01. Next base: position 1,259,605 of record CAVQMW010000003.1, read on the forward strand.
AATCGGGGCTCACTTAACCTGGACTGTAGCGAAAAAGATTGAATGGCCCATTCAGTGGTGCGGTTCAACAGGCCCCGCGGTATCCCACCGGGCGGTTTCGCCCATGAGGGCCTCCAGCCTTTTTTGCAAGCCGGATATAATTTCGCGCTCCGCCGTTGATAAACGCCGCCGAGCCAGGAGATCCGGCCGTTTTAAGAATGTCCGGATCAGCGTCTGTTCCAGCCGCCATTTTTCAATTTCGCCGTGATTCCCAGAAAGCAAGACCTCCGGCACGACCTCCCCTTCGAACTCAGGCGGCCGGGTGTAGTGTTCATGCTCCAGCATATGATCCGAGAAAGAGTCCAAGGCTGCGGAATCCTCGCCACCCAGCACACCGGGGATCAATCGCGTCACCGCGTCCATGACCACCATGGCGCCCAGTTCCCCGCCGGTCATTATGTAATCGCCAATGGACAATTCCACATCCATATGGCCCTGAACCACCCGCTCATCCACCCCTTCGTAGCGGCCGCAGACCAGAATCAATCCCGGAAGCCGGGCCAGTTGCGCCACCAGTGGCTGGTCCAACACTCGCCCCTGGGGGCTGAGGTGGATGACCCAGGCGCCCGGTGACGCTTGCCGGGCGACCTGGATGGCCTGGGCCAAGGGCTCTGGTTTCATCACCATGCCGCATCCGCCTCCATAGGGCCGGTCATCGGTGGCCCGATGGCGCCCCTGGGCATGGTCGCGGATGTCCATGGCCAAAGCCGCAATCCGCCCTTCCGCCAAGGCGCGGCGAACAATTCCGTGACGCCAAAAGGAATCGAACATGTTGGGAAAGATCGTTAAAACCGTAAATTCCATATCGGTGTTCAGGTCGGTTGTGCGCAACCTAATGAATCCTATTTGGCGATTACGAAGGGTGCGCCCCGCTGCCAGGGTCTGTTGCAGCGCATAGTCCCTCGGGCAGCTTCACCGTGAGCTGCCCGGCAGCAAGATCCACCCCGACAACCATATCGGCTACCATGGGGACGAGCACCTCGCGCCGATCCCCATTGCGCACGTCCCGGACAACCAGAACATCATTCCCACCCGCGGCGATAATGGAGTCTACCCGTCCCAGATAGATCGCCTCCGGGGAGTGAACCTCGCAGCCGATGAGATCGGCCCAATAATAGGTATCGGCCTCTAACTCCGGCAGGTGTCGCCGTTCAATACAGATCAGCGTTCCCACCAAGGCCTGAGCTTGGGTTCGATCAACGACCCCTTCCAGGGTCATGAGCACTCCCCGTCCATGGTGCTTGACCCCGGTGACGGCGGCCCGGCGTACTTGGTCCCGGGGAGAATGAAGGGTGATCCCCTCCGCAACTCGGAACAGCGAAAGGGATTGGGCGTAGGAGACGACCTTTAGGCTCCCCCGAATACCATGGACCCCGCTGACCTTGCCGATGGTAACCAGGGTATGGCCTGTTGACTTGGGGACCATGGTTGAAAAGCCCGTTCCTATTCGATGATCTCCAATACGGTGCGTTTCTTGATTTTGGCCGAGGCTGCGCTGAGAATCGTGCGCATGGCGCGGGCGGTACGGCCTTGTTTACCGATCACTTTGCCGAGGTCCTCCTTGGCGACCTTCAGTTCCAGCACGGAGGTCTGATTGCCCTCCACCTCGGAAACCGAAACCTCTTCCGGATGATCCACGAGCGCCTCTGCAATGTACTGGATCAGCTCTTTCATAACGACTCCTCCCGGGTTGGCAGTGCAGAACGAGAGCAACCAATGGCGACTGAACTCAAACAGGGCCTCGCCAGCTAACGATGCACGGAATGCGTAAGGATGGGTTGCCATTCAAAGGACTGCATCCCATGCCCTAAGGACAAGCCCCCTCCGCTGGCCCCGAATTTCCGGCACAGGCCGGCAGTTGGGTTGGCGCGGTATTGCCGCACCCCTAAACCGGATTGGCAACAAAGCCTTGGGCCTTCAAAAGGGTCCTCACGGTGTCGCTGGGTTGGGCGCCCTGACCAATCCAGTAGCGCACCCGCTCAGCGTCAAAAACCAGTTCCACCGGCTCCGCCAAGGGGTTGTAGGTGCCCAATTTCTCGATAAAGCGGCCATCCCGCGGCGATTCCCCGTCGGCGGCCACAATACGATAAAATGGACGTTTTTTGGCCCCATGCCGAGCCAAGCGAATTTTTACTGCCATATCCAAACTCCTTAATTAGAACGGCAACATCCCGCGCCCCAGGCCGCGAAGATTGCCCTTGTTAAATTTCTTCATCATTTTCATCACCTGGGTATAATTTTTCAACAGTTGGTTTACATCCTGAACCCGGGTCCCGCTGCCCTGGGCGATTCGTTTGCGGCGGCTGCCGTTGATAATGCCGTGTTTACGGCGCTCATCCGGCGTCATGGAGTTGATGATCGCTTCGATGCGGACAATTTCACGGTCATCCACCTGCATGTTCTTGAACTGCTTGCTGGAGCCAATCCCCGGAATCATGGAAATTAAATCGGACAGCGAGCCCATCTTGCGGATTCGGACCATTTGCTCTTTGAAATCTTCCAAAGTGAACTGGCTTTTGCGCAGCTTCTTCTCCAGCGCCGCGGCCTCCTCCATATCCACCATGGATTGGGCTTTTTCGATGATGGTCAGCACATCCCCCATACCGAGAATGCGCGAGGCCATGCGGTCGGGGTGGAACGCCTCCAGATCTTTGAGCTTTTCGCCTACGCCGACAAATTTGATGGGTTTGCCGGTGATGGCCTTGATGGAGAGCGCCGCGCCCCCCCGGGCATCGCCGTCCAGCTTGGTGAGCACAACGCCGTGAATGTCTAAGGCATCGTTGAAAGCCTTGGCGCTGTTGACCGCATCCTGGCCGGTCATGGCATCGGCCACCAACAAAATGTCCGACGGCCGCATACCGTCGCGGATCGCCACCAACTCGTCCATCAACTCGCTGTCGATGTGCAGGCGGCCCGCGGTATCCAGAATCAGGACATCACAGCCCTGTTGGTGGGCCGCGGCCTTGGCCTTGTGGCAGATATCCAGCGGTTTCATCTCGGAGCGGGTCTCAAAAACCGGTACGTCGATCTGGCTGCCCAGCTTTTGCAGCTGCTCGATGGCCGCCGGGCGGTAGACATCCGCCGGAACCAGGTAAGGACGGCGCCCCTCGCCTCTGAGGTGAACCGCCAGCTTGCCTGCGGTGGTTGTTTTTCCGGAACCCTGGAGCCCCACCATCATCAGGGTGGCCGGCGGATCGCCGCCCAGATTCAACGCCTCGTGGCGGCTGCCCATGAGCGCCGTCAGCTGCTCGTTGACAATCTTGACCACCTGCTGGCCAGGGGTTAAGCTGCCCATCACTTCCTGGCCCAAGGCCCGCTCCTTGATGCCGGCGATAAACTGCTTGACCACCTTGAAGTGCACATCGGCCTCCAAGAGCGCCAGGCGCACTTGTTTCAAGCCCGCCTCCACGTGCTTCTCGGAAAGTTTGCCGTGGCCCTTGAGCTGCTTGAAAACCGCGTTAAATTTATCGGTCAGGCTGTCGAACATGAGCACATCACCAGGGGGTAATGGCTTCCCCCGAAGGGATTCAGTTTAGGAAAATTAGATAAATTATCAGAATAGTATTAAGATATATTTATGTCAATTGAAAATGATTCAGCGCCAAACCGCTCTCCAGAAGATCCCGCGGACCTGCTCAATTTCTCACTTGAGGCGTTGATTCAGTGGTTGGATCGGCATGGCGTTGCCGCTTACCGCGGCAGACAAATTCTGAAGTGGATCTACCGCCGCGATACCACCGATTTCGAGGCCATGACCGATCTGAACAAGCCCCTGCGTCGAATGCTGGCGGATAACTTCCGCACGACGGTCATGGAACTGGTTGACGAGCAGCGCAGCCGGGATGGATCGCGCAAGTTTTTGTTCCGACTGGCGGATGGAAATCACATTGAAACCATTCTGATTCCCGAACGCGGCCACAGCACCCTCTGTATTTCCAGTCAAGTGGGCTGCGCCTTGGGCTGCCGGTTTTGCCGAACCGGCCAGGGCGGATTGGTCCGTAACCTGACCCAGGGGGAGATCCTGTCCCAGATCCGCGAAGTGCATAGCCGCCTGGACAAACCCTCCTCGCTGACCAACATCGTATTTATGGGCATGGGCGAACCGTTGAGCAACTACATCCCGGTCACGGGCAGCCTGGCGGTGATGACCGACAGTGAATGGGGGATGGCCTTCTCCCCCCGCCGGGTCACCCTTTCCACCGCGGGAATCGTCCCCCGGCTCAAAGACCTGGGAAAAATGACCCAGGTCAATTTAGCCATATCCCTCAATGCCGCGGACGACACAACCCGCAACGCGCTGATGCCCATCAACAAGACCTACCCTCTGGAGAGCCTGCTAGAAGCCTGTCGAAGCTATCCCCTGGCACCCCGTAGGCGGATTACCTTCGAGTATATTCTCATGGAAGGGGTCAACGACGACCCACCGGCAGCCCGCAAGTTATGCAAGATCCTGCGGCCCATTCGCGCCAAAATCAATCTGATCCCCTTCAATCCCCACCCGGGCAGTGATTTCAAGCGGCCCTCCCCCGAGCGCATCGCCGCATTCCAGCAAATTCTGTTGAACCAGAACTATCCCGCCATGGTTCGCCACAGTAAGGGGGACGATATCGCGGCGGCCTGCGGTCAATTGTGGGCAAACGCAGAAGCCGGCCAATTGTAATAGCGCAATGAACATGCGCTTGGTGACGGGATTAGACCAACAAGTGGTGCAACTCTTCAGGGGGGATCGGGAAAACCGTCAAAGCGGATTGCCCTTGGGGAGACTGGACACTCACCTTGACCGGGTGCTCAGCCGGGGCCTTGCTGTACCCGGCGCACAACGCGGCGGCCAGTTGCCGGCCCGGGCCGGATGCGCCCTCCGACAGCAGTGCCAGGGGGCCCGGAAAATCGACCACTTTGAAGGTGGTGTCCACCTGGGGATCGACATACTCGAGAATGGTCTGATTTTCCTCTGAATTGCGGCCGATGATGATTTTGGTGCCGGGATCCACGCGAAAATGGCGCCCGTAACGCAGCAGGTGCAGAGCCCTGACGGCGGGCTGAGCCTCTTGGGCCAAAAGGTCCCGAAGCCGCCGAGAGTAGTTTTTATCGGTCAACAAACAGCCCCCGGCTGGCGCCGGATAGGTTTTAATTCCGAACTCCGCTGCCAGGCGGATCTGGGCTTTGCGGCCCCGGCCGGTAAAATCCAAGAGGCGGCGGCGATCCACCAGGCCCCGCTGTTCCGGGAGGGTTTCCGGTAGACGTTTGGCACTTAGTGGGCGCAGAATATGGCCATCCAGCCCGGAATGCTTTTCCACGTAGCGCAGGGAGGGCCGGGTTTGGGACATGGGGCGCTGCCCCAGCACCTCTCCGCTGAATAGAAAATCAAAGCCTTCGGCCTCCATCACTTGGCCGGCCAGCCGAAACATCAGGGTGTGACAATCCATACAGGGATTCATGTGCTGCCCGTACCCGGCGCGGGGATTGCGCAGCATGTTCAAATAGGTTTCGGTGATGTCCTGAACCGTGAGGGCAATGCCTGTCTGGCGCGCCGCCTGGCGGGCTTTGTCCGCTGAAAAAAACGGGGTGATAAAGGTGATCCAGGCCACCCCTATGCCTTGCTGTTTGAGCACCAGGGCCGACAATATGCTGTCCAGCCCACCGGAGCAAAGGCCCAGGGCTCTCACTGGACGCACGGTAACCGCTTCAGCCCCCACGGATAACCCCGGTTAAGAAAATTACATTCATCGGGTGTTCCTTCGATTGCTTCAAGACCTGCGGCAAAACGTCCGCCGGCCTTAGATTCAACTATTTCTGGCGCTCTGGGGATAGTCCAGAATCTCTCTTAATTTCAGTGATAAATCAGGCAGGCTAAAGGGCTTTTGGATGTACCCCAAACAGCCTTGGTCCAACAGTGCCGCGGCCTTGCCCTCCATGCTGTACCCGCTGGCCAAAAGAACCTTGATTTCCGGATCCAGGCGCCGCAAGGCTTCAAAGGCCTGATCGCCGCCCATCTCGGGCATGATCATGTCCAGGATGACCATATCGATCGCCGCCCCTTGCTCTTGGTAGATCCGAATCGCCTGGCCGCCGCTTTCGGCGCTCAATACCCGGTAACCGAGTTGTTCCAGCATCTCCCGGGTCACTTCCAGAATCATGGCTTCGTCATCCACCACCAGAATGGTTTCCGTGCCGATGAAGCATTGGTCGTTCTCCTGGCATTCAGCATCTACCGGCTGGTCCGTACCCGGAAAATAGATGGTGAAACAACTGCCCTGACCGGGTTGGGATTCCACATCGATGTATCCGCCGTGCGCCTTGATGATGCCGTAGCATGAAGCAAGACCCAAACCGCTGCCCCGATCCAGGCCTTTGGTGGTAAAAAAAGGCTCAAATACCCGCTTGCGGGTGGCCTCATCCATACCCGATCCGGTATCGCTGACCGAAAGGCAGATGTATTGGCCGGGCGCGGGTTGATAGGGCTTGCCTGTCAATTCGTCGTGGTGGATGCGATGGGTGTCGATGGTGATCTGGCCGCCGTCGGGCATGGCATCCACCGCGTTCACCAGCAAATTCATCAAGACCTGCTCGAGCTGCCCCCGATCAGCCAGCATGCCCGGCAGCAAGGGATCCAGATGAAAATTGATTTGAGCCCGCTTTTGGCTCAAGATGAAGGCTTCGGCGATTTCACGAATCACATGGTTCAGGTCGATGGCCTGAACCTGGTATTTCCCTTCCCTGGCATAGCCGATGAGCTGGCGGGTCAGGCGGGAGCCGCTTTGAATATGTTTTTCAATATTGAGAATTCTCTTGTAGTTGGGGTGCTCCGGGTCGCTATCCAACATCATCAGGGTCGAATTGCCCTGAATGCCCATCAACAGGTTATTGAAATTGTGGGCGATGCCTCCGGCCAGGGTCCCGATCGCCTCCATGCGCTGTCCAAACCGCAGCTGGGATTCCAGGTGTTTGCTCTCGGTAATATCCCGGCAGACAATCAATTTTCCCTGGATCTCAGCGGAGTTGTCCCGCAGTAAAGAGGCCGACAAACTCACATCCAGGGCATCGCCCTCCCGGGTCAGCAATTGGGTTTCGTGGTCTCTAAGGGTCCCCTCTTCCATCAGGGCGCGCTCGATGAGCCGCAGATCGTACTCCCCGGTACGAAACAATTTGGTCAGCGAATCCCCTAATAGTGCGGTTTTCGCATACCCGGTCATATCCACGATTCGCGGAGAAACATAAATCAACGTGTTCTGCAAATCGGTTGCCGCGATCCCCTCCATGGAGCTGTTGACGATATTCTGCAGAAACGTTTTGGCACGGGCTAATCCCGCGGCCATTTTTCTCTTGGAGGCGACATCTTTGACGATTCCGCACCAGCCCCCGGCGGCTTCTGGAAATTCCGCCCGGCACACCACGGTGACCCCCACGATGCGGGAATGCCCCTGCCCGTCGTGCAAGGTCAATTCCATGGATCTGGCCGAGGAACCCCCTTGGGTCAGGTGTTCAAAATGCTTGCGTCCCTGGGAGGCGTCCGGCGCTAATAGGTCTGCCAGGTGAATGGCCTTCAGCCGGACCGATGTAAGACCGAACAATTCAAGAAACACCGTGTTGGCATGACAGAGGTGTCCGCGCCCATTAGTCTCAAAATAGCCGTCCTGAATTTGCTCCATCAAAAAATGGAGTGCAGGGGCGTGCAGACAAGCGCCGGCCGTTGGAATGATTGCTGGGCTGGGAGATTTTTTTGGGATTCGCTTGGCCATACCAACCTTTTTCGGAAACCGGTGAGGTGAAAAACTGTCTGCTGGAGCGCACCGGTGGGGTACTCATTAGCGTTGTTTGGACTTGAACGCAAGGTCCGCGGCCCCCTCCCGGCCCGGCTTGCGGGCTCCATGGCCAACCCGGGAAGCCGCTTGACACGACCGTGGCCTCTAATTATTATAAACTTCTTAAATTTAAGTCATTTATACTAAAAACAGCAAACCCCCTACCCCATCAGCCCAAGGAGCAACCCCCATGGCGGAAGCGGACTATTACAAGGTGCTTGGCGTCGATAAAAAAGCCTCCAGCGAGGAGATCAAAAAGGCCTATCGCAAGCTGGCGATGAAACATCATCCGGACCACACCAAGGGCGACAAGGCAGCCGAAGAGAAGTTCAAAAAGATCAGCGAAGCGTATGCGGTGCTCAGCGATAAGGAAAAGCGCCAGCAATATGACACTTTTGGTTCCGCCGGGTTTCAACAGCGCTACTCCCAGGAAGACATTTTCCGCGGCTTTGACCTCAATGAGATCCTGCGGGAGTTTGGCGTTGGCGGCGGGGCAAGTTTCGGGGGCGGGCCCGGGGGGCGCATGCGCTTTAATTTTGGCGGCGGCGCGCCCTTTGGCCGTCAGCAGACCATCAAGGGCTCCGACCTGCTCTACGAATTACCTATCACCCTTCGGGAGGCGGCAACCGGTGTGGATAAATCCATTGCCTTCCAGCATCAGGGACGCTCTGAAAGCCTGTCCGTCAAAATCCCCCGGGGCGTCACTAGTGGCAAGAAATTGCGTATCGCCGGTAAGGGTGAACCCTCAGCCCATGGCGGCACGCCCGGGGATCTGCTCATCAAAGTAAAGGTGCTCCCGGACCCTCAATTCCAGGTCGATGGCCACGATCTGATTATCCAGCGGAGCATTAGGTTGAGCGAAGCCCTGCTGGGCACCACCCTGGAGGTTCCCACCTTGGAAGGTAGCGCCCGCAAGCTCAAAATCCCGCCCGGAACACGCCATAAAACTAAACTGCGTCTCAGCGGTCACGGGTTGCCGCGAATGAAGGGAACCATCAAAGGCGACCTTTATGTGCTCATTCAAATCGATCTCCCCAAAACATTCACTTCAGAGCAACGCCAGCTAATCGAAAAGCTCGCCCAGACCGGCCTGTAACGAATTAAATTTATTGACAAGAGCGTTCAAGCCATGTAACTGCACCGGGTTAAGAGGCCCCCGAAAAGAAGCACTTAAGCGGCAAATGAAGCAGACGCTTCCGCGACTTGAAATCCATGCCTTGAGCAAACCGCCCAAGCAGGCTTCAAGTTCCGCGGGAGCATAGACTGGCCGATAAAATCCGATCCAACGCGGTACAAAATAGAGCACCGGCGTAGCATTTGCGGGCATTATCAAGAAAAAATTGCCGCCGACTCAAGTCCCGTCCAATCTTGCCGATGATAGTCATAAGATCAGCACGCTCAAACAGGCGAATTCAGACTGCCATGGATATCTACGCGGGCGGTAGTTTGGATTGCAGGTGTGGATTATTAACCTCGGGGGCTCCCGATTGCCGTGGCGCTTTCCCAATTATCACCTGAAATAATGACCAGCGAGGACAGGTTATGATTATTACCTGCGAAAATTGTGCAACCGGCTTTAATCTGGCAGAGGAAATGCTGAATCCGGCAGGATCAAAAGTGCGTTGCTCCAAGTGTGGTCACATTTTTACCGCATATCCCTCCCAAGCGCCCCAAACACCCGAACCGCAGCTCTCCCCGAAACCCGTGGGGTTTGGTCCTTCCGCCGCGGAGGCCGGACCCAGTGCCTCCCCTGCAGCAGCAGCGGCGGCCTCCGGTCCTGGAGATCCCGTTTCCGATCTGGCGGATGACGATCTGGACGATCTGGATGCCTTGCTCAACGACCTGGAACAGACGCTGGATGAAGAAGTAAGCACCGAAGACCAGACGCTTCAGGAAGCCGAAAGCGATGACCATCTGGAAGAGATCGACAACCTTCTGGATATGGATGAAGACACCCTGGACGATATGCTTAAGATTCCCACGCCCGCGGCTACCGAGCCCGAAGATGCCGTCTCGACGATGGAGGATGCAGAAGACGGAGATGATCTCGAGTTCGAGCTGGATGCCCTGGACAAAGCTCTGGATGATGAGAGCGAGGCGCTGCTTGCCCAATCCGGGGCCACCGATGACGAGGCCGTGGATGACCTGTTGAACGATGAATTCGATTTCAGCGATTTGGAATCGTTGCTGGACGATAAGGCACTGGAAGCGGAAAGCTCCGCGGTAGCCCATATTGAGATCGAGGGGGAGCAGGTTCCCATCGAGGAAATGGCCCCGGAAGCCGGCGCAGCCGACAGTGGGAAGGCCATCGCCCTGGATAGTCAGGCGGAAGAGGACCTCAGCGATGAGTTTGACTTCAGTGATCTGGAGTCGCTGCTGGACGAAACGCCGGAAGAAACACCGCAAATCGAATCCGCGGAAGACAGCGGGGAAGAAGTTGATCTTGGAGAGGAGCTGGATCTCAGCCTGGAGGCTCCATCAGAGCCGGAAACGGAAGCACTCCTGGATTTAGAAGATACCGAGGGTGCCCAGGATGCTTCGGACGAGTTCGATTTCAGTGATTTGGAATCCTTGATTGAAGAACCCAGTGAAGCGCCTGAAACTTCCCCGGAGGTTTCCGCGGTGTCAGAAGAGGCGACAACCGCTTCCGCTGAGGAATTGACCCCGGAAAGTCTTGAGTTGGGTCAGGATGACGAGATCACCGCCGAAGAGGAATTCGATCTGGGCGAACTTGACGAACTGTTCGGGGATGATGCGGATACCGACCTGGAAATTCCGGAACTGGCCGAGGATGATTTAGAAGGGCCAGCGGTTGAAGATGAACTTGACGAGATCGAAGAGCTGGGAATCGAACTGGAAACGCAAGAAGATGAAGCCGATGAAGAGAGCCCGGCCGAAGAGGCGGCGGAGGCCTCAGCCCCTGCTGAAGGAGATGAAGACTTCGACCTTGGAGACCTTGAAAACGTCTTCGATATGGAAGAGCTGACCGCCGAAGCCGAAACCGCCGGTGCCGCGGGTTTGGGTATCTCCGAAGAGCACCAAAAAGATTTGGACGAGCTGGAGAAGCTTCTGGAAATCGACGAAGAAGATGAAGGGGACGATTTAACCACTGTTATGGAAGACCCGGATGCCGAGGGCGACGATTTGCAGCTCGATCTTGAAGAAATTGAAAAAACCCTGGAAGCTGAGCGTCAAAAAGCCAAGGCCATCGAGCTTGAAACCGGTTTTGATGACGATAGTCTGGGACTCGAACTGCCCGCCGAATCCTCGCCCGATGACGATGAGTTCGCCTTGGAATTGGAAACCTCAGAGAAAGAAGCGTCCACCGCCCAGGCCACACCCCTGGGCGATTTTGAGATCGAAGTGGAGAGTAATACCGCGGAAATGGCGGAAACTGCCACGGAAAGATCCAGTACGGCATCCTTTTCCCTGGGGGATGCAGAACTGGTGGAAGAACATCAGACCCCACGCCCGACGCCACCCAAACAGCCGACAACCGCCATCCCCACCGCGCCCCTGCCGCCCAGGAGTTCCTCACGGTTACCCTTGGTGCTGATCCTGCTACTGGTCATTTTGGCGGGCGCGGTTGTGGTTTTGGATCGGTTGGGTATTGAGGTACCCTATGTCCATCGTACCCTGAAAAACGTGCCTGGAATCAATGCGCTGTTTACCCCGGAAGCGCCGGATGCAGGCAACTTGAAACTTGCGGCACGGGTGGCTGACAGCCGGTTCGTGGAAAATTCCCAGGCGGGCCGCCTCTTCGTGATCAAAGGCAATATCAGCAACGGCTACAGCCAGCCCCGGACTCGGATTGCGATCACCGGCAAGCTTTTCGCCGCAGCCGCCGATCCGGTTCAAACCCAAACCATTATGGGCGGCAACGTGCTCCCGGACACCGAACTGGGCACCCTGCCCATAGCCGAAATCCAGCAGCGCCTCAACCAGGCCTCCACGGCCATCGTCGAACCCGGGCGGACTTTGCCCTTCATGATCGTTTTCGCCGATTTGCCGGAAAGTTTACGGGAATACACGGTTGAAGTGATGGGATCCAGCCCGGCTCAGTAGGTGGGTTTTCACCTTGACGCGTTCCCGGGAAAGTGTTAAACGCCCTTTTCTGTTCCGTCAGGCAGGCAACTGTCCGCCAAAGTGATTTTGGCGATGTAGCTCAGCTGGTTAGAGCATGCGGCTCATATCCGCAGTGTCCGGGGTTCAAGTCCCTGCATCGCCACCAGATATCGATAAAGGTTGTAATCCTAAAGGGTTACAACCTTTTCTTTTTGGTCGGATGCGGATAGGTCGCGGATGGTTGCGGTGGGATCATCGAGGGTGTTGACGGCCTCGCGGTTGCTATTGGGCAGCATGTGACCATAAACATCCACGGTAATTTGAATGGAACTGTGGCCTAAAAATTCCTTGATGTACAATAGGCGCTCCCCCCTGCTGATCAGGATTGAGGCCACTGTATGGCGAATCGTGTGAAATTTCCGGTAATCAAGACCGGCCTTTGCCAAGATCCACTTCCACACATTACGGACCGAATTTTGGGAAGATTGGGTTCCTTTTGTATGAAACACAATGGGTACGATTTCACCGGTACCTGCCTCGATGGTTTTTTGGCTGGTTAGAATCTGCGCTTAACGCGGTGTCCGTTTTCGTTCAACCACATCAAAACTCCTTTGAGAAGCGCCGGGGTTGTGAGAGACGAGCCGGATTTGATACCATGAATTCATCATGATTCTGCATATCGACATGGATGCCTTTTACGCGTCCATCGAGCAACTCGACGATCCCCGGCTGCGGGGCAAATGCGTGGTGGTGGGCGGGGCTTCCAACCGGGGGGTGGTGGCCGCCGCCAGCTATGAGGCCCGGCGCTTTGGCATCTATTCGGCCATGCCCATGTTCCAGGCCCGGGAAAAATGTTCCCAACTGGTGGTCGTACCCCCCCGGCGCCCCCGTTACCAGGCGGTTTCCCGCCAGGTGATGGCCATCCTGCACGCCTACTCGCCACGGGTGGAACAGGTCTCCATTGACGAGGCCTACCTGGATGCCGAGGGCCTTGAACGGCTCCAGGGCACCCCGGAGAATCTGGCCCGCACCATCAAGGCCCAAATCCGCGGCCAGACTCGCCTGACCTGCTCCATTGGGGCCGCGCCTATCAAATTTCTCTCCAAGATCGCCTCGGATATGGACAAGCCCGATGGATTGACTGTTATCCCCCCGGAAACCATGCTGGCGGTTCTCGACCGCCTGCCCGTGGGCAAGATTCCCGGCGTGGGCCGCCGCATGGCGGCAAAATTAAAGGCCATGGGCGTTGAATCCCTGGGGCAGGTGAAGGGTTACAGCGAGATCGTCCTTCAGCGACGGCTGGGCAAAAGCGGCCTGCGCCTGCACCAATTGGCCCAGGGAATCGATTCCTCCCGGGTGACTCCCCACTCGCCGGTAAAGTCCATCAGCAGCGAGGAGACCCTGGGCGCCAACACCCGGGACCGCAAGCTGCTGGCCCGCCAGCTGCTGGGTCAGGCCGAGGATGTGGGGCGCCAACTTCGTCACAAGCACCTCAAGGCGCGCACCATCACCCTGAAAGTCAAATACGCAGATTTCAGCCAGATTACCCGCAGCCAGACCCTACCCCGGCCCACCCAGGCCTCGGAGTTCATCTACCGCGAAGCCCTGAAGCTCCTGGGAGGCCAGCGCCTGGCCCAAGCGGTGCGCCTCATCGGCGTAGGGGCCAGCAATCTCATCGCCGAAACCGTCCTGGTCCAGCAGGAACTTTTTCCGGCGGCGACGGCCGGTGCTTGCGACTCCTGGGAACAGGTGGCCAAGGCAGTGGATGCCGTGGGCGCCAGATTCGGGAGCCAATCTCTCCAAAAGGCCAGCCTGATTCAAACTGCCAAGCCCACCGTCGACCCCAACAATCCCCGGAGGGGCTGAATCCTGGGTTCTGAGGGTTCTGAGGACACCTTGGTTCTGAGGACACCTTACTTATCTTTATAATTTGAGTAAGGTGTCCCCAGAATATCTTCCCCAGAATATCTTGAGGTAAATATCAAGCGGGTTGAAAATCCGGCTTTGCGGATGGATCTAAGGAAGGGTCTCGAAATGGGGAGGGTCCAATAAGCAAATCAATCACAGGGATCGCTCCCCAATCGCTGCCCTTGGGATCTTTATTGTGTTTTGGAAAAGGATTGTGTGGCGGGCTATTTTTCAAGAATGCGATGGGTATCCTGCCAGGACAAGACATGTCCCTTGGAACGATGTTGGGATTTTTCTCCGCCAAACACAACCTGGGATTGAACCGTGAAAGGTCTGCCAGTCAGCCCCATGCGCTGTGAAAAGCGGGTAAGATTTTTAAAAAAATCCCCGGTGACTGTGGCGCCAGATTTTATTTCCACGGCCAAAAGGTTCTGCCCCTGCTCGATGATAAGGTCAACCTCCGGGCCCCGGGCTTCCCGGTAATGAAATAGACGTGGCTGAAATCCCTCATGGACCTGCACCTTGTAAAGCTCGGAGACCACCCAGCTTTCGAAAATTGCCCCCCGCAGCGGATGAAGGCGCAGCTGCTCGGGTTCGCGAATTCCCAATAAATAGCATACCAGGCCGCTATCGAAAAAATGGAGTTTGGGGGCTTTGATAAGCTGTTTTCGGATGTTGACATGCCACGCTGGGAGCCGATGAATGATGTAACTTGTTTCCAGCACCGAGAGCCAGGCGCGTGCCGTGTTATGGGACACCCCGGCGTCGCTGCCCAATTTTGAAAGATTGATCTCCTGGGCTGTACGTCCGGCACACATTTTCAGAAAACCGGTGAAGGTTTGAAGGTCGCCGATATTAATGACTTGGCGGGCATCCCTTTGAATATAGGTCGTGGTGTAATCCGTAAGCCACTGGTGAGCCGGTATCTGCCGGTCGTATATTCGGGGATAGGCCCCCTGCCAGAGCAACTGGAACAATTCGTCAGGCGGGTCGGGGAACCTTCCCAGTTCACAGAGGTCCGGCGGCAGGAGCACCAAAATACCACAGCGGCCCGCCAACGACTGCGAAATGGACTGGGATAATGCGAAGTGTTGTGACCCTGTAAGAATAAAGCGGCCAGGATCCGGACATTCATCGATCTCGCTCTGAAGGTAGGTCAGCAAACCAGGGGCCTGCTGGATTTCGTCGATGATGGCACCATTGCCGTATTCGGAAAGAAATCCGCGAGGGTCATGCATGGCAAAATCGCGGACATCCATGGCCTCCAGTGAGACGTAATGCAATTCCGGAAATGCCATTCGGCACAAAGTGGTCTTGCCGGATTGCCTTGGACCAGTGACGACCACTGCGGGATAGTAACCCGAAAGTTCATGCAGCTTTGTTTCCAGCGTCCGGTTAATCATGATGGCCAGCTTGGCACAATATACATAATTTGTCAAAGCGAATTACAAATCATGAATCACCCTTCAGCTTTGAGCGGATATGAGGATTAAATGATGTTGGAAAATCAGGTAGCAGGGGTCAGGAAAACCAACGCAGATCCTATCAGATTGAAATTTTGAACCGGGATACAGGACGGACAGAAGCCAGGGTGGTGGATCTTGTCCGGGAACATTTACAGACGCCCGAAAAGATCAAGGGCCATCTCGGCAGAGAGGCCAAGGATTTTGTTCGAAGATCCGGAATGGCCAAGGAGAACGTTGATGTTAGTATCTGGTCAGTCCATAGTTCTTCTAAAGCATTGAAATTATTAGGATCGATTAGTTCGACTCGTCATTCCCGCGCAGAACGTTGATGTTAGTATCTGGTCAGTCCATAGTTCTTCTAAAGCATTGAAATTATTAGGATCGATTAGTTCGACTCGTCATTCCCGCGCAGGCGGGAATCCATTTAGATTCCAATACATTGGAATCTCTGGATGCCGGATCAAGTCCGGCATGACGGAGAACTTTGGACTCTCAAGTTTTATAACTTACTGTTGTTATTTTATATTAATGCATGGATATACCCGTTTTCACAGGACATATAAACTTTCAAGTAACAGTGGATTTAGGTGCGGAATGTAAGGTCAAGGCTTAAAAGCGTGATCTTTCCCGCCCACAAACAAAGAAATCCCCCCGACCCCCCCTTTGAAAAAGGGGGGAATTGCTTGTGCCTGCGGGGGAACTCCCCCCTTTAAAAAAAACTGACCGTGCCTATCGGTAGGGGCAAAAAATTTTTAACCGCTATCGTTGGATAATTGCCGTCAGAGGGGGCGCTTTACCCCTGAACCGCGTGAGCGGCCAGGCTTTGGTCTCTCCCCCTTCGAAAAAGGGGGCGGCCCGGAGCTGAGCTCTCCCCCCTTTGGAAAAGGGGGGCCGGGGGGGATTTAGAAATCTGGTTGACCGTTGAACCGCGGGCCGGGCCGGCCTTGGCAGGATCCAGAACCGGAATCATACAATGGATAAGACCACGGAGACTGAACATTTCAAGAAGCGATACATACCAAACATCCCTTCCATCTTTCCGATATTTGTACAACTAGTCAACAATGTCCCTTCTTCGCGTCCCTTCTTCGTGCTTCTTCGTGGGCGCCAGATTCGGCCGCCGATCCCTGCAAAAGGCGAGCCTGATTCTTCAACCCGCCGGGCCCACGGTCGACCCCAACAATCCCCGGAAGGGCTGAATCCCGGGAAATCTCGACAAATCAATTCGCCCCTGCTATCCATGATCCTAGTCCGAAATCCAAGCTGAGCGGGCAAGCCCCCCATCTCACTCGCAAACCGTTTGATAGAGGAGCATCGCTATGAGCATCGAAACCTGGCTGGCCTATACCCTGGCGGCATCCATCGTTCTGGTGATTCCCGGTCCCACCATCCTGCTGGTGATCAGCCAGGCCATGGTGCAGGGCCGCGGAAGCGTGACGCCCCTTACCCTGGGGGTGATGGCCGGTGACTTCAGCGCTCTGACCCTCTCGCTGCTGGGCCTGGGTGCCATCCTGGCCGCCTCCGCGGCCCTGTTTTCGCTGCTGAAATGGCTGGGGGCCGCCTATCTGATCTACCTGGGAATCAAGCTGTGGCGCACCCAGGTCGACCCCCGGATTGTAACTACAGCCGCGCAGGCCGCCGGCGCCCACGCCCTGTTCACCCGGGCCTTTGGGGTGACCACCCTCAATCCCAAAGGGATCGTCTTCTTCGTGGCCTTCCTGCCCCAATTCGTGACCGCCGCCCGCCCGGTGGTTCCTCAACTGCTGATCCTGGGGAGCACCTTCGTGATTTTAGGCGGGATCAACGCCCTGCTCTATGGTCTTTTGGCCGGCCGCCTGGGCGAAACCCTTCAGCAACCGCGCATCCGCCGGCGGCTCAACCGCGGCGGCGGCTGCGTGCTCATGGGCGCGGGGCTGTTCACCGCGGCCCTGGAGCGCACGGGCTGAACCGGCGGCCCGCCGGCTGACAGGAAATACCGGGAAGCCAGAATAGATCCAAGACGAATCTATTGAGTTTACTTTTCACCAAGGGGGCGATGAGATGAATATTCGAGAGTTTATGACGGTCAAGGTGGTGGCCGTGGAAGCCCAGGCCAGTGTCTATGACGCCGTGGAACGCATGGTGGACCGGCGCATCCGTTCCCTCATCGTGCGCTTTGGCGACAATCCCCAAAACGATGGGGTGATCACCGCCCGGGATATTGTCTACCGCGTATTCGCCCAGGGCAAGGACCCCTTGAGCACCCAGGTGGGCGAGATCGCATCGCGCCCGGTGGTCAGCGTCAGTCCGGATGCAACCGTTCATGAGGTCGCCGAGATGATGGAGACCCGCCATGTGGCCCGGGTGTTTGTTGTGGACGGCCAATCCACTCTGGGGGTGGTTTCACTGATGGATATTCTGGCCGCCGGACTCATCGAAAGGGCGAGGCGCGATGATGTGGCTCGATAAATTATTATCCCACAGTAATAAAGAGCAGCAAGTCATCGAGGCCATCCGCCGGTTTCTGGAACTGCTGGTGACGACCTGCACCACCTTCAATACAGGAATCAACAGCACCAAACCCCCCAGGCCCCTGAAAGCGGTGATCGATCTGGAGCGCCAGGGGGACGATATCCGCCGCACCATCATATCGCTGATCTACCAGGGAGCCTTTCTGCCCTACCTGCGGCCCGACCTATGCCGCTTCGTGGGGATCGTGGACAAGGTGTTCGATCAGTTGGAGGACGCCGCGCGCTATTACCTGGATGCCAAGCTGCCGCCGGACCTGCTGCCCGAAATCCATCAGGTGGTACTGCTGAATCAAAGAATCTGCGAACTCCTGATGAACGCCTTTGAAACCATGCTGAAAGGGCAGCGGCTGCGGGAGAAAAACCTGGCCATCCGGATTTATGAAAAGAAGATCGACGACATCAAATTTTCGCTTTTTAAAGAGATCCGCCAAACCGAGCCGGCCGGGTTCTGGGAAGGCATCATCCTACGCGATTTCATCCAGGCGCTCACCAGCATCAGCGACTCCGTGGAAGATGCCAGCGACCATTTGAATATCATCGCCGTCAGCATGCGCTGACCGATCCGTCCTGGATCGGGTAAAGCCCACTGAATTCCAGGCAAATCCCTGGGACTACGCCCTTCACCATTTATCAGTCGATACCTGGCGACCGAATGGATAGGGCGTTCAGGTCAAGATCTTCCCTTCATTATTTGTGGTGAATCCACACAGCGGGTACGAGTTCGTTCATGTGGAAAGTGATCAGCGGTATTTTTCTGGGGTGGAGTCTGGGTGCCAACGACGCCTCCAACGTCTTTGGCACCGGCGTGGCCACGGGATCTATCAAATACTGGCCCGCGGTCTGGCTCACCGCCCTGTACGTTCTGGCCGGAGCCCTCATCGACGGCCCCCGCTGCATGCAAACCGTGGGGGAGCTCTCCCGGCTCAGTGCAGTGGATGCCTTTTTATGTGCATTGGCCGCTGGGATAACCATGACCCTGCTCACGGTGCTGGCCATGCCGGCCTCGGCCAGCCAGGCCATCGTCGGCGCCGTGGTAGGCGCCGGACTCTTCAGCGGCAGTGCACAACTGGATAAGCTGGTGAAGATTGTAGGCTGCTGGGTTTTCACTCCGGTCGGCGGATTCATTTGCGGATATGTGTTGTATCGCCTGCTCAAATCCTTAATCAACCGCACCATCCACAGCCTGACGGCCCGCAACTCCCTCTATCGCTACGGCTTGATCCTCGCCGGCTGCTACGGCGCCTACAGCCTGGGCGGAAACAACGTCGCCAATGTCACCGGAGTTTACGTCAGCGCGGGCCTGCTCGACATCCAACAGGCCGTGGCCGTCGGCGGCCTGAGCATCGGCCTGGGCGCGCTGACCTACAGCCGCCGGGTAATGATGACCGTGGGCAAGGGCATCGCCCCTTTAGACCCCTTTTCAGCCCTTGTGGCGGTGCTGGGCGCGGCCATCACCCTGCAATTCTTCACCTGGGTGGGGGTGCCGGTCTCCTCGTCCCAGGCGGTGGTGGGGGCCGTTGTGGGGGTGGGCCTGGTGGGGGACATCCGCACAGTCAACCCCCTTATGCTTGCGAAAATCGGGTTGGGCTGGATCATGACCCCCACTCTGGCCGGGATGCTGGCTTGGGGCTTTCTGGCCCTGCTGGGGGTTTGGGACACCATCCATTGGCTGCGCGAACTCATGGATCTGCCCCTGCCCCTGTTGCTGAATGCGATGTTTGGAAGCTGGACCCTTTAGCATTGCCCGGTGGGCCAGGGCTGAGACCCCAAAGTGAAACCCACCTCGGGCCGCATTTTTATCTTCTTCGGCGCCTGGCTATTGACACCGCCGCGGCTTGCTTGCAAACTATGGCATTTCAATCAGACCCCCCACCATCACAAGGAGGCACGTATGAAGCTCGCTCATCTCACCCGCGGTTGCATTGCCGTCGGCTTGGCCCTGTTTTTGTGTGTTTTAATTATGGTCCTGGGCTCCCCAGCCTGGGCCGAAAAATCGATCAAGGTCGGAGTTTACGGCGGCTATTTCAAAGACTCTTTTGACAAGCACATCTTTCCGCAATTTACCGAAGCCACCGGGATCAAGGTGGAATCGGTGGCCGAACCCACCGGAGAGGCCTGGGTGGTTCAACTGGATCAGGCGGCCCGCGCCGACCAGGCCCCGGCGGATGTCTCCATGATCGCCCTGGGCCCCATGCTGCGGGGCCAGAAACGAGACCTCTGGATGGAACTGGATCTGGCCAAGATTCCCAACCACACCCATCTTCTCGAGAACTTCATCCACCGCTATCCGGACGGTCGAGTGGACGGCATCGGGGCGGTCTCCTGGTACATCACCCTGGTCTCCAACACCAACGTATTCAAGGAGGCGCCCACTTCCTGGGCCGACATGTGGGCCCCGGACAAGGAAAATAGCCTGGGGCTGCTGGCGCTGGCCACCAACTCTTTTCTGCTGGAAGTGACCGCGACCACCTTTTTCGACGGTACCCAGATTATGGATACCCAGGAGGGAATCTCCAAGGTAATGGCCAAGCTGGCGGAGCTCAAGCCCAACGTCAAGCTGTGGTATCGGGACGAGGGGCAGTTCCAGGCCTCGCTGCAATCGGGCGAGATCCCCATGGGCCAGTACTACCACGATGTCGCCGGACTGGCCGCCGCCGAAGGCCATCCGGTGCGCTCCACCTTCCCCAAAGAGGGCGGGATTCTCGACTCCGGCTGCTGGGCGGTCAGCCGGGCTTGCAAGAAAGTGGAGGAGGCGCACATCTTCATCAACTACATGTGCCAGCCCGCCATTCAGGCCATGATGTCCCGCAAGGTGGGCACGGCGCCCACGGTGAAACGCGAAACCACCGATTTGACCAACGATGAGTTTACCGCGGTTTCCAGCGATATCCCTCCTATCATTCCGCGCTATGATGTGCTTTTCGGGGAACAGAGCGACTGGCTCAACCAGATGTGGACCGAGATGGTAACGGAGTAGGCCGTACTGGTCTGACATCCCTAAATCGTGCCCGAGCGAAAACGCCCCACTCCTGGCGTTAGGAGTCGCGGGGGGGGATACATCTTGAAATCATTCCCCCCCGTTCCAGCCCTCTTCCGTCGAAGGATGGTCGCCGGACTCACTTAAGACAGTGGGGTGCCGTCGCACTTCGTGTTTAACGGCTATAGGCGCCACTTATGGATCTTCGCCCCCGCCTACTGTCCGCGGGGGCAGGCCCCATGGAGATGGCGTTCAGTTGGTCACGTCCGTCATTCCCGAACGGTAGGGTACGTCATTGCCGCGCAGGCGGGGCACGCAGTGAAGCTCTATCGCTATCCATACTCAATATACTGTATTTATTATGTAAATGTTGCCCATGACCTCCGGTTTACGCTTTGAACAGATCAGCAAACGCTTCGGTTCCGTGGTGGCCCTGCGGGATGTGAACCTGCATCTGCCCCACGGCCGCTTGGTCTGCTTTTTGGGGCCATCGGGATGCGGCAAAACCACCCTGCTGCGCCTGATTGCCGGCCTGGAGCCCCCCTCCGCAGGTCGCATTCTGCTGGACGGGGAAGACATCACCCAAACCCCGGCCCACAAGCGCAATTTCGGCATGGTGTTCCAAAGCCTGGCCCTCTTTCCTCACCTCAGCGTGGGGGAGAACATCGCCTACAGCCTGAAGATTCGCAAAGTCGGCCGCGATGGGCGGGCGCAACGCATCGCTGAGCTTCTGGAGCTGGTGCAACTCCCGGAGATGGCGGATCGGCATGTGGCCCAGCTCTCCGGGGGCCAGCGCCAACGAGTGGCCATTGCCCGAGCCCTGGCCGTGGACCCACGTCTCTTTCTGCTGGATGAGCCCCTCTCGGCCCTGGACGCCAAACTTCGCGAAGAGATGCAGGTGGAGCTGCGCATGCTCCAGCAGCGCCTGGGCATCACCACCATCGTGGTGACCCACGATCAGCGAGAGGCCATGACCATGTCCGACCTGGTGGTGGTCATGGGACCCGACAACCGCATCCATCAGGTGGCGCCGCCCCTGGAAATCTACCGCAATCCGGCCGACACCTTTGTGGCCGGGTTCATCGGCATCAGCAATCTGCTATCCGGTGTTTACAGCGGATCTCGAGAGGTCCGCATTCAGGATACACAGCTTAAGGTAGCCGGGCTCTCCAGCGACTCCTCCCAAGAACCGGCCCCCGGCGACCTGGTGACCCTCTCCATTCGCCCGGAAAACATCATCGTGCGGCCCGGCCGGGTGGCCGGGGCCAACCACATCGCGGGCACGGTCTCCTTTGTGCGCGACGTGGGCTCCAACGTAGAAATTTACCTGAAGTGCGGCGGGCTGCAGCTCACCAGCCGCTCCACGCCCAAGGGGCGCCCCAAAGTGCGGCAAGGGGATCCGGCCACCGCCGAATTGCCCCCCGAAGCCTGCGTGGTCCTCAGCGCATGAGCACCGCCAAACCCCAGGGCCTAAAGAGCCACCTGCCCTTTTTCTACCCGGCCTTGATGCTGGGCGTGTTCTTCATCGTCCCTTTTGCCACCATGGTGGCGGTGAGCTTTTTCCAGCGCCAGGTGGGCGGGTTTTACAATCCGGTTTTTGATCTGAGCAACTACCAGAACCTATTTACCCCGCTGTTTGGGCGGGTACTGCTCTTTTCGTTGTGGTTATCCGCCCTGGCCGCCGGGGTGTGCGTGGCCCTCGGGTTTCCCTTTACCTATTTCATCTCCCGCTTGCGCCGCAGGGCCCAGGTGGTATGGATGGTCTTTCTGCTGGCCGTGCTCTCGCTCTCGGAAGTGATCATCGGCTTTGCCTGGTCCTTGCTGCTCTCGCGCACCGCCGGACTATCCAACATCCTGGTGTGGCTGGGTTTGATGGAGACGCCCGTGAGCTGGACCCCCGGGTTCGGTGCACTGCTCATGGGCATGTGCTATATCGCCCTGCCCTACACGGTGCTGGTGCTCTACCCGCCCCTCTCGCGCCTCGACCCCCATCTTCCCGAGGCGGCCCGCACCCTGGGAGCTTCACCCCTGCGGACCTTTTTTACGGTGATTGTGGGCGCCCTGCGCAACACCCTGGTGGCGGTCTTCATCATGGCCTTTGTCTTTCTGCTGGGGGCCTATCTGCTGCCCCAGATTCTGGGCCGGCCCCGGCATTGGACCCTCTCGGTACTGATCACCGACCAAGCCCTCTACCAGTCCAACCTGCCCATGGCCGCCGCCATGGCCATTTTCTTCATGGTCGTCAGCCTCAGCTTGGTGGGCCTGACCCTCTATTTGGGCAAAAGCCGATCCGGAGGCGGCGGATGATAAAATCCTTACGCAATCTATTTATGGGCCTGATTCTGGCTTTTCTCAGCGCCCCGCTGATTGTGGTGGCCGGCGTGGCCTTGAACTCCCGGAAAATGCTGCTCTTCCCCCCCCAGGGGATCTCCCTGCGCTGGTATGGAGAACTCTTCACCGCCAGCGAGTGGCTGATTCCCGTTAAAAACAGCCTGTTCATCGCCGCCGGCGCCAGCCTGCTGGCCCTCTCCGTGGCTCTGCCTCTGGCCTATTTTTTGTGGCGCTACCGGATCTTTTATGCCCGCCTGCTATTCTCCCTGGGCATGTCGCCCTTTATCCTGCCCCCGGTGATCACCGCCCTAGGATTTCTCTCCTTTTGGGTGCTGGCCGGGTTTTACGGCCGCATGATCGCCACGGTGATCTCCCACGCCATCTTCTTCGTGACCCTGCCCCTGGTAACCCTTTCGCTGGGCTTCGAGTCCATCGACCGCGAGATCGTGGAGGCGGCCGAAACCATGGGCGCTGACAGCGCCAGCGTGTTCCGCACCATTATCCTGCCCATGGTGCGGCCTTACATGATTTCAGGATGCGCCTTTACCTTCGTGCTCAGCCTCAATGAATATATCGTCGCTTACATGGTGGCCGGGTTTACCGTGGAGACATTGCCCATCAAGATCTTCAACGCCCTGCGTTACGGCTACACCCCGGTGATGGCCGCCGTGGCCGTGGTGTTCGTGCTGCTGGCGGCGCTCATCTTCGGGCTTATCGGCCGCTTCGGGGATCTGCCTAAATTGCTGGGGGCCATCAATCCGGAAGAGTCTAAACCATGACTGAAAGCACCCCTTTTCGCATCGCCCTGGCCCAAGCCCGGGGCGTCCCGGGAGATGTGGCAGCCAATCTGAAGTACATGGCCCGCAGCGCCCGCCTGGCCGCCGATTCGGGCTGCGGGTTGCTCATCCTTCCGGAGCTGTTTCTCACGGGCTACAACATCGGCCCGGCCCTGGCCCGGCTGGCCCAGCCCGCGGACGGTCCGGCGGCCCGGGAGGTGCGCCGCATGGCCCGGCAACACAAGATCGCCATCCTCTACGGTTACCCTGAGAAGGTGAACCATCTGATCTACAATGCCGCCTTGTGCGTCGGGCCGCAGGGGGAGGTCCGCGCCAACTACCGCAAAACCCATCTCTACGGGCCGGAACAGCAACAGTTCGCTCCAGGGGAGGAGCTGCTGATCACCCCAATCGGCCCCCTGCGCATGGGCATCTTGATCTGCTACGATGTGGAGTTCAGCGACGCCGTGGCCGCCCTGGCCCGGGCCGGTGCCGACCTGATAGCCGTACCCACGGCCCTGATGCATCCCTACGGCCAGGTGGCCACCCGGGTGGTCCCGGCCCGAGCCTATGAGCACCAGCTCTATATCGCCTACGCCAACCGCTGCGGCAGGGAGGGCGATCTTGCCTATTGCGGCGCCAGTTGCGTGGTCGGTCCGGATGGCCTGGATCTGGCCCGGGCCCAGGGGGAAGATCCGCAGCTGATCACGGCGCCCGTGGAGAGGAACTTCATGGTTACGGTACGCAAGGAAAATCCGCTTTTTGCCCATCAGCGCCCGGCCCTATACCGGCGGTCTGTGGCCGCAGCGCAACCCGCTTATTTCGAGACCCCGGAGTCTTAAAATCCGCGAGGAACAACGCCATGACACCCCCCCTCGACCTGCTGATTACCGGCGACATCCTCACCCTGGACGACCAGCGACCCCGGGTCCGGGGGTTGGGAATTGAAAACGGGACCATCGTGGCCTGGGGCGACCCCGAAATCATCCGCCGCGAACGGGGTGCCCCTGTCCGTGAGATGGATCTGGGCGACAAGACCATTTTGCCCGGTTTCATCGACACCCATCTCCACCCCTGCCCCGTGGGTACCATCGAGCTGAATGTGGATCTATCCGACGCCTTGGATCTGAAAGATATTCAAAACCGTTTAAGATCCAAAACCCAAACCACGCCCCCCGGCAAACCCGTGTTGGCCTTTAACTTCAACCCTGATACCATCCAGGAAAGGCGACTGCCCACCTGCAGGGAGCTCGATGAGATATCAGCGGACCATCCCATCATCGTGATGGTCTACGACCTGCACTCGGCCATGCTCAATTCGGCCATGCTCGAAAGGGTTGACCTGCCGCCCACGGCGGAGGGGTTGCTGAAGGATGCAACCGGGCGGCCTACGGGCCTCATCCAGGACCCAGCCATTGCCGGGGTGTTACGCCAATTTCTGCCCCGCGCCCGGCATGAGATTCTGGAAGCGGTAAAGGCCGGGCTGAATCAGGCCGTCAAACAGGGCCTCACCAGCGTGCATGTCAAAGAGCCCTTCGAACACATGGAGGTGATACTGGCGCATGAGGCCGATTTGCCCTTGAGAATCGTGCCCCTGGTGGTGGTGGAGCAGCAAGATGTCCAGCGGCTGCCGCAGATTCTGGCGGATCCACGGCTCCGGGGCCGGGCCACCATCGCCTTTATGGCCGACGGCGCCCCGGACAGCCAAACCGCGGCCTTCTTCGAACCCTACCCCGGCGATCCCGGCAATTACGGCATGCTCTACCATGAAACCGAGGAGCTAAAAGCGCTGGTGGCCCAATGCCATCAGGCCGGATTTCAGGTCTCCATCCATGCCTGCGGAACCCGCGCCGTGGAGCAGGTACTGACCGTTTATGAATCGGTTCTAGCGGCCCATCCCCGAGGCGATCACCGCCACCGCATCGAACACTTCGAGATGCCCTTGGGCAATCACATCCGGCGCGCCGTGGCCGCGGGCATTCATCTGGCCATGCAGCCCATGTTTCTTTTTCTGAGCGGTGCTGAAACCTACGCCAACATCACATCCTTGCTGGGCCGCCAGCGGGCCGAGCGCTGGAAACCCTTCCGCGCCATCCTGGATGCCGGCGGCATGCTGGCCGGGGGCTCCGACGCCCCGGTCACCCCTGTAAGTCCATTGAAAGGCATCGCCGCCTGTGTCAACCACCCCAATCCATCCCAGGGTATCACCCGCTACGAGGCCCTCAAGCTCTTTACCCTCAATGGCGCCCGCTTTGGGTTTATGGAACAGACCGTGGGCAGCATGACCCCAGGCAAGGCGGCCGATCTGACGGTCCTGACCGCCAACCCCTTCACGGTGGCGCCCCGAGACATCGGCAAAATCGAGGTCGTTATGACCTTGGTGAATGGGCAAGTGATCTATCCGCAAAGTTGACCGGCAACATCGGCGGCGTTCATTGGTATCCGTGCGGATGTGGATTATATTTGCTATATCTTGATTCGAAATGAAGCAAAATAAAGGAATACAATCATGAACCGACGCTTTCGATCCATTCACGGGTTAGGGACGACTTTGTTGCTGTTATGGGCTTCCAGCACCTGGGGCGCCCAGGATTTGTCTTCCCGGATCAGCGCCGTGGCGTTGTATGCGGACCAGGCCCTGGTGACCCGCCGGGCCGAGGCCCAGGTGGCCCAGGGGACCCAAACCCTGCGCATCGGTATCAGCGCTTTTCAGGTGGACCCCGATTCCGCCGCGGCGCGGGTCCAGGGCGAGGGCACCATCGTGGGCGTCCAATTTAAAACCATTCCCCTGGAACAGGCACCCCAGCCCCAGATCAAGGCGCTGGAAACGCGAATCGACACCCAGCGTCAGGCCCTGCGCAGGCTCAAGGACGAAAAACAGGGCTTGGTCAAACAGGAGCTTTTTTTGGAGGGCTTTTTGTCCTTTTCCCAGGATCAGATCGGCAAGGAGCTGGCCACGCGCCTGCCCTCCGCCGAGGAGCTGCAAGGTACGCTGGCCTTTCTCTCCACCAGCTACGGGGAGATCTACAGCCAGCAGCACTCTTTGGATCAGGCCAGGGATGCGGCCCAGCAGGAGCTGACCCGCCTGGAACGAGAGTTGGCAGCTCTGCAAAACAGTGCGGCCCGCTCGCGGCAGCTGCTGGAGATCATATTCGATGCGGCCCGGGATCAGACCGTGACCGTGGAGGCTGACTACCTGGTGTTCAACACCCATTGGGAGCCCCTCTACAAGGCGGCCATACCCTCAAGCCTGGAGAGCGCCCAGTTGACCCTTTTCGCCCAGATCGTCCAGAAAAGCGGTGAGGATTGGGACAATGTGGCCCTGGAGATCTCCAATGCGGTGCCCACCCGGGGCGCGGCGCTTCCCGAATTGAGCCCCTGGTGGCTGGATGTGCCCCGCCCCCTGGGCCGGGCCAAGGCTGCCGGCGCCGCCCTTCGCGAGATGGCCATGGATGCGGAGCTGGCGCCCATGGCCGCCAAACCGGCGGAAGCGCCCCTGGCCCAGGCCCAGCGGATCGAATCGACCCTGGCCCTAGCCTATGCCCCTGCCGAACCGATGACCATTCCCTCCCGGGATCAAGAAACCCTGATCCCCCTGGAAACGAAAATCCTGTCCGGCGACTTCTACCACTATGCCGTTCCCAAACAGGATCCCCGGGCATTTCTGGTGTGCGAACTCAAAGCGGACAGCGAACTGCTGCCGGGCCCCCTCAATGTCTATTTTGATAGCCGCTATCTGGGCCGCACCCAGCTGGCGGAACAGCGCGTCGGAACCCCTTTTCGCCTCAACCTGGGCATCGACCGGGCGGTCAAGGTACAGCGCCGCAAGGTGACCGACACGATCAAGGAGACCTACTTCGGCAAAATCGACCGCGATTCGGTGGTGCGTCAGCTCGGCTACCGCATCGAGGTGGCCAACACCAAAGGCAAACCTATTACGCTTCAACTCAGGGATCATCTGCCTGTGGCACGCACCGACCGAATCACCGTCAAGGATATCACCCTCACCCCGGAGCCTGCCATTCGCAGCGACAACGAGCGCGAAGGGGTCGCCCGCTGGGACCTGAAGCTGGCCCCCGGCGAAACCCAAACAGTGGCCCTGGAATTTGTGGTGATCCATCCCAAAGAGATGATCCTGCCGCCGTTTTAATGCCAAACGGAAACTTTAGAGCACGCATTCCAACAGAATCAACGACACAACGCACCAGGTGAGGATCAATAAGAAAACCGGCATGGAGAGACGCATGGAACAGATCTTTGAGATTCTGCGAATCTCTTGGCAGCAGCAGCCGATCTGATGGCAGGCGCGCCCAAGATAGGAATATGGGGTTAAGATTGGGTTCGAAGGCGAGAAAGCCCCTTTGCCGGAAGGATTCAGGTCTTGCTGCGTGTGGATTTGACGATCACCTTCGCAGGTACAGGTATAAGAATTGCTCTCGTGATGATCGCTCATGGTGAACCTCCGGATTGATCGATAAGGGATGCAATATCCGTGATGTCAGGCGCGAAGTCAGGGCTTCGTCTTTACCTTCGCCTGCAATCAAGAGAAGCAAATTATATATCACTTTGTGGTATTCCGATGATCCATTCAAACCTGGCCGACAGCCCTAAGCCCACAGCCAGAATGGTGGTGGATCGATTTGAAGCAGAGGTTTCAGAGAGAAGGTTTTTTTTGGAAGCATACTAAGTTTCCAATTCCGGACGGGGAGATGTCCATCCGATTGAAACAACCAGTGTTGATTCGGCCCGTTCGGGCCGGAATATGGCCCAGGTGCCGCCCAATGAGTTGGACGGACAGGCCACGGCAGCCATTCGCCGTGTGACCCGGGTGCCGATTACGGACCGCTGGGCGTATCGCTTTCAACGGCGGGCTCCAGGCGGATCAGGTTTCCATTGGTTTCATCGGGGATCAGCAGGCTGCCCTCGGGCAGCCAGGCCAGGTCCCAGGGATCTTCCAGCCCTCCTAAAATGGTAATGGCGCGAAACCCCGAGGCAGCGGGGAAATCCCCCTAACCCCCTTTACAGAGGGGGAACCGGCCGCGCCCCCGGGTAGGGGCGAAAGCTTATTCACCCCTGCTACGGGTATTTGCCGCCGAAGAATTTCGCGCGTTGGTTTTCGAAAATAGGAGCCTGCACCCCCTTTGAAAAAAGGGGACTGGGGGATGATTTCTCCCCCCTTTGGAAAAGGGGGGCTGGGGGATGATTTCTCCCCCCTTTGGAAAAGGGGGGCTGGGGGATGATTTCTCCCCCCTTTGGAAAAGGGGGGCTGGGGGATGATTTCTCCCCCCTTTGGAAAAGGGGGGCTGGGGGATGATTTCTCCCCCCTTTGGAAAAGGGGGGATGGGGGGGATTTTAGGATAATTGACTCAGATCCATGGCATTGCGGTTACAAGTGGGGGCGGAAGTCCCCGGGCCGAATCGACCACCTGTAACGATCCGCCAGGGCAGCGCATGAAGGGGTTGCAACCAAAGCAGCGCAACCCCACTGGCGACTATTCGCCCTCACCGCTGATGGCGAAGCCGCTGTTCCCCAAACCGGTAGAGGAGGGGGTTCCGGCGATTTTGGCCAGGTAGGTATCGCCGAGTTTCGCGATGTGGCCGTCCACATTGTCGAAATAATTGAAGTGGATCTGCTCCTCGTCGATAATATCCTCGAAGATTTTCATACTGATGCTGTCGCCGTTCTCCCGGCACACCAAGGCAAACTGGTTGTAGGTATCGATGGTATCATCCTCCAGGTTGGAATCGTGGGCAAAAATTTTATCCACGGCCTGACCCTTGGCGATTTTACCCTCATGTCCGGTGACCGGCTCGCCGCCCAACTCCTTGATCCGTTCGGCGAACATCTCGGCATGGCGCATTTCGTCAATGGCAATGAGCTTGATCTTGGCGGCAAGCTCGCCGTAATCCATATCGTCCAGGTTGTAGTGCTGGTTCATGTACTGGGCGATGGCCTGCAATTCCATGGCTCGCGCCTGGTTCAACGCCTCGATGACCTTGCCTCTGCGTTCCTCCTTGGAAGCTTTTTTCATGTAATTTCTCCTCTTTGTGATTTTGTTGTCCCCATGGTCTGAATCGGCGAAGTTCAACCCTCTCCGTATTTCTTTCTATGGCCGGCGACCCAGCCTATGATTATCCGGTAATGATTTTACCCATAGAAGCCGGGATACACAACCGATAGTATACCCTCTATGGCCGCCGGACGCTATCTCGGCGCCATGTTGCGCAGTAACCTTTTACCCTCGGCACTCAGGCCCAACAGGTCGATCTCCCGCTGCAGTTGGGCCGGGGTGCCGTAGCCGCCCACATAGCCGTTCAACCGGGAAACCGCCGTGGAATCCACGAATTCCGCGTGGCGGGGAAAAAACCGGGCGAGTTCCGCCTTGAGCGTTTGGCGGCGCTTGAGCATGTATTTCTGGTGGTAGTCTTCGGCCAAGGTAAAGGAGCGGACCGGCAGGATCTCGGTCCGGACCTTGCCGCCCGCGGTTTGTTCCACCTCTTCTTTGGCGGCCAAGGCCAACCGGCGCTGATGGTCGTCATGGAAAAAGATTGCGTTCATGTACTGCCGGGACCAGGTTCTCTGGTCCGGCGCGTGGCTTTCCCAGAATATTCTCAGCAGTTCCTCGTAGGATATGCGTTGAGGATCAAAGTCTACTTGCACGGCTTCGGTGTGGTCCCCTAGACTGGTGTAGGTGGGCGCCGCTTTCGAACCGCCGGCATAGCCCACCCGGGTGCGAATCACGCCCTCGATGATCCCGAACCGGGACTCGATACCCCAGAATCAGCCCAGCCCGAAGGTGGCGGTATCAAAGAGCTCCGGGGCCTGCTGGTCAAGGGGTGGAATTTCCATTGCATCTGTTTCTTCGGCTTCAATCGTATAGGTCTCGCTCATGGATCTCTCCTTTAGGGTTGGTGGCGACCCAGCCTGCACCGCTATGGTCGACAAACCGTAGATTAGCGCCATGATCAGCCCCCTCATCCCGGAGGATTCAAGGTATGTTCTCCTGGGTCGTGTGGTCCTATTCGCGGTCGCTTGCATGCCAAGTATCCTTTAGCTTGGGGTTGATTCCAGGAACAAATTAAGGTTTATGCTCCCTGCTGTCACGCGTTGACCCCTGAGGATAGCCCCATGTCTTTGATCCATACCATCCAGGCCATTGAAAACCAGCTCACCGGAGCCATGGCCCTGGAGCGCTATGGGACAGCCCGTCGGCTGGCCCGGATCAAGACAAAGTTGAAGCAAGGCCTCCCGCAAAGCGACCTGGCACGCCAAATCGACCAGTTGGCCCGCCAGGTGGACGAATCGCGCAAAGAGCGAGCGCGCCGCCGGGAACAGCGGCCGCGCCCCGATCTTGACCTGCCCCTGCCCATCGCCGTGAAAAAGGAGCAGATCATGGCCGCCATCCGGAAACACCCGGTGGTGATCATCTCCGGGCAGACCGGCTCTGGAAAATCGACCCAGATCCCCAAATATTGCCTGGCCGCAGGAAGGGGCGGCGCGGGACAGATCGGCTGCACCCAACCCCGCCGAATTGCCGCCGTAAGCATCGCCCGGAGAATTGCCGAGGAACTGGGGGAGGAGCTGGGCCAATCCGTGGGCTACAAAATCCGCTTTCAGGATCGTGCACCCCAGGAGGCCTACATCAAGGTGATGACCGACGGCGTCCTGCTGGCCGAGGCCCAAGGCGACCGTCAGTTGCTGCGCTACGACACCCTCATTGTGGACGAGGCCCACGAACGCAGCCTCAATATCGATCTGCTCCTGGGCATTCTCAAAACCCGCTTGAAGCGCCGCAAGGATCTCAAGCTGATCATCACCTCGGCCACCCTGGACACGGAAAAATTCTCCCGGGCCTTTGGCGATGCCCCGGTGATCGAGGTCTCCGGCCGGGTCTATCCCGTTAATTTGCGCTACGCCCCCCCGGAATCCTTCGCCGCCGACCGCGGCGGGGAAGAGCCCTCGCCTGTGGAGATGGCCGTGCAGCAGGCCGCGGCCCTGCACCGCCAAACGCCCCGGGGGGACATGCTGATCTTTATGCCCACCGAGGCCGACATCCGCGAGACCTGCGATCTGTTGGCCGAAGAAAGGCTGGCCGGCGTCGAGACCCTGCCCCTGTACGCCCGTCTCACGGGCCGCGCCCAATCCCGGGTGTTTGCCCCTTCAAGCGCCCGCAAAATCATTGTGGCCACCAATGTGGCCGAAACCTCCCTGACCATCCCCGGCATCCGCTTTGTCATCGACAGCGGTCTGGCCCGGATCGCCTCCTATTCGCCCCGCACCCGCACCAAGGCCCTGCCGGTGCGGCCCATCTCCCGGGCCAGCGCGGACCAGCGCAAGGGGCGCTGCGGGCGGGTGGCCGAGGGGCTCTGCATTCGCCTTTACGCCGAAGAAGATTACCTCAAGCGGCGGGAGTTCACGCTGCCGGAAATTCAGCGCGCCAACCTGGCCGAAGTGATTTTGAGGATGATGGCGCTCAACCTGGGGGATGTGGAAAAATTTCCTTTTATCGATCCGCCGGATTTGAAACAGGTTCGCGACGGCTATCGGGTGCTGGAGGAGTTGGGAGCCATACGGCCCATTCCCCCTGGTCGCAAAACCAAGGACGCCCCTCCCTACCAACTCAGCCCCATGGGCCGCACCATGGCCCGCATCCCCTTGGACCCGCGCCTGTCGCGCATCCTGCTCCAGGCCCAACAGGAGGCCTGCCTGTCGGAAGCACTGATCATCGCCGCGGCCCTGAGCATCCAGGACCCCCGCCAGCGCCCTCCTGAAGAGAGCGCCAAGGCGGACCAGGCCCAGCGCCAATTCCAGGATCCGACGTCCGATTTTGTGACCTATCTGAACATCTGGCGCCATTTTCAGCTGGCCCAACAGGGCCAGGGGGAACGCCTCTCCCGCGGTCAGCGCCAAAAGCGGGCCCGCCATTTCTGCCGGGCGCACTACCTCTCCTTTCGGCGCATGGGGGAATGGCACGAAATCCACCGGCAGATCAAAACCATCATCCGGGAATGCGGACTTGCCCGGGCGGACGGCCCGGTTTCACCCGCCGTCCCCCCTGCCCCCACGTCCAAGAGCCCCCAAGAATTTTTTGGGCCGGCCTATCAGGCCCTGCACCATTCCATTCTCAGCGGATTTTTGTCCAACATCGCCTTTCGCACCGAAAAGAATCAGTACCAAGGCGTGGGCGGCAAGCAGCTGATGCTTTTTCCCGGATCGGGTCTGTTTAACCGCGGCGGCAAATGGATTGTGATGGCCGAACAGGTCACCACCTCGCGCCTTTTCGCCCGCACCGCGGCAACCGTGGAGCCGGCCTGGATCGAATCCATGGGCCAACCTTTCTTGAAATCAGCCTATCAGCACCCCCGCTGGGACCCCCAGCGGGAACAGGTCCTTGCCGACCAGCAAATCAGCCTCTGGAGCCTGGTGCTGGTTCCCAAACGGACCGTTGCCCTGGGGCCGGTCAACCCCGAGGAAGCCTCGGCGATCTTCATCCGCGAGGCCCTGGTGGAAGGAAATATCCGCGGGCGGCGGCCGTTCTTACAGCACAACCAGGCCCTGCTGGAAACCTTCCGGGAGCAGGAGGAGCGCCTGCGGCGCCGGGACATCGTGGTGGAGGATGAGATACTGGCTGATTTTTACCAGCAACGGATAGAAGGAGTTTACGACCCCCGCACCCTGGACCGGCGCATCAAGAAACAGGGCTCCGATCAGTTTCTGCGCATGACCCCGGAGGATCTGGCCCGCTACCGGCCCGACCCGGCGGAACTGGCCCAGTATCCCGATGCCGTCACCCTGGGCCGCCAGGCCTTTGGGGTAAGCTATCGCTTTGAGCCTGGTGCCTCCGCGGACGGCGTCACGGTCGCCATCCCCCAATCCCTGGCCGCGACCATCCCCGCGGAAGAGCTGGAGTGGGGCGTGCCCGGTCTTCTGGCCGAAAAAATCAGCGCCCTGATCAAAGGCCTGCCAAAGGCCTACCGCAAACCCCTAGTGCCGGTGCCCCAGACCGTGGAGTTCCTGATGGCGGAACTGTCCAAGCACACGCCCGCGGGCAAATCCCTGCGGCAGATCCTGGGCGAGATCATCCATACCAAACGGGGGCTGAATATTCCCGGATCGGCCTGGCCCCGGGAGGCCCTGCCCGATCACCTGCAAACCCGCATCGCCATTGTGGACCCCAAAGGCAAAGAGCTCGCCGCCAGCCGTGATCCGGCCATTTTGCATTGCAGTCCAGCGCCCGAAACTGTGGATCCTCACGCACTCCAGCAGGCAGCCCGACCCCACGAACACCAGGGGCTCAGCCGTTGGGATTTCGGCGATCTGCCCCCCACCATCCCGGTCTCCCTGCCCGGACAGGGAACCTGGCCCCTGATCCCCACCCTGGTACCCCCGGAAAACCCGTCCGATCTAAAGCAAGGGGTCAACTTGAAACTGTTAGCCGATCCCCGTGAGGCCCAGCGCATGCATGCACAGGGGGTGGCCGCGCTCTATCAAATCCAGTTCGCAAAGGAGCTCAAATTTCTCAAAAGGAACCTGAAAATACCCCGGGATCTGATTTCCGCCGCCAATTACCTGGGAGGCGCGGCCCGCCAACTGACGGAACTTTACCAGCGGGTGGTCCGGGATCTGTTTGTCCGGGATTTTCGAACCCAGAGAGAATTTGAAACCCATCTCGAAACCGTGGGTCCCGAGATTCTCCCCAGGGGCCAACGATTGCTGGCCGCGGCCCTGCCGGTGATCGCGGTCCACGCCGAGGCCCGGGAAGCCCTCAGCCACCTGGCCCGCGGCCACCGGGGACGAGTTTACCAGGAAGCTATGATTAAAAGCCGCAGTGAGGAATTGGTGCGCCTGGTACCGGCCCACATGCTGCAGCTCTACGATGAAGCGCGGTTAGCGCATGTGGTGCGCTATATCCAGGCGCTCATGCTCAGGGCCCAACGGGGGGTGCTGGATTTGGCCAAAGAGCGCCGCAGGGGCGCGGAGGTGGCGCGCTTTGAAAAAGCCCTGCAGGGCATGCTGGGTGGTCTGGATGGTCGGACCAGTAAGGAAAAATCAGCGGCCATCGAGGAATTTCACTGGCTGCTGGAGGAGTATAAGGTGTCTCTGTTCGCTCAGGAGTTGAAGACCGCCCAGCCGGTGTCCACCAAACGGCTGGAAGAGAAGCTGGCCGCCATCACGCGCATGCTGTAGGGGCAGGCCTTGTGCCTGCCCTTTTTCGGGCACCCACAAGGGGTGCCCCTACGCCTGCCCTATCGGGACACCCGGAGGTTTGAGACATTCGCAGACTCCGCGCTGGCCGCCGAGGCAGCCGGTTTGATCAAGGCCTCCCGACTGTTCACGGTTGGTAATTGGCCGATAAAGATTCGTACCCAGCCGCTTCCCGTAGCCGCCCCCGTTTGCGGCAGCCTGCGGCATAGATGGCGCACTTGGCCCGCAGCACCCGGATCGCGGCCTGGCGTTGGTTTGAAGTGAGGATGCCCGCGTCGAGGATCTTGCTCAGGGATTGGATGCGGTAGCGATCCAGCCCCGCCTGGGCCGAAAGCTGATCCTCATGGCCGCCACGCTTTTGAATCAGGGGCCTGTCGATGAGGCCCACCGGATAGCGGCAGCTGATCCGCAACCAAAGATCGTAATCCTCACAAGCCGGCAGCGCCTCGTCAAATCCGCCCACCCGTTCCAGCAACTCCCGGCGCAGCATCACCGCCGAGGGGCTCACCAGGCACAATTCAAGAGAGCGCATGAAAATCATGCCGCCGGCCTTGCGGTGGCGCTGTTTGGGATTGACCCGACGGCCCCGCCGAATCCACAGCTCCTGGGTCTGGCAGATCCAGGATTGGGGGTGCTCCTGGAAATAGTCGATCTGGGCGGTAATTTTTTCGGGAAGCCAGAGATCATCGGAGTCCAGAAAGGCGATCAATTCGCCCCGGGCCGCGGCCACCCCGGCATTGCGGGCCGCGCTGACCCCGCGGTTGGGTTGGCGCAGGGTTCGCAACTGCTCACCGTAGGCCGTCAAAATCGAAGGCGTGTCATCGCTGGAACCGTCATCCACCACAATCAATTCCAGACGGGGGTAGGTCTGGGCCAACACCGAATCGATGGCCTCCCTTAAAACCCAGCCCCGATTGTAGGTGGGGATAATGGCGCTGACCTGCGGAGATGTTTTGTCGATCATGGAAAAACGAACGGCTATTTTAAAGTGAACGCCCGGGAGCTGCTGAAAAAGCATTGCTTTCGCCAGCAGGGTTTGGTAACTGTATTAATACTTATTCCCGCAATATACAACCTTACTGAATCTTGCATAAAACCTCTCTTTATAAGTAATGATTAGTAAATAGAAACCCATTTTAAGAGGTGTGCTTAGAATGGAACTATACCATGGGGAATTCACCCCAACTTAACGCAAGGAGGATACGATGAAGAAACTGTTTCTGATTTCGGTTGCTTTGGTATTTGCCATGAGCCTGGTGGTAGGTCTTGATACGACCCCGGTACAGGCGGAAGACACCTTTGTGACCATCGGTACTGGAGGCGTAACCGGTGTTTATTACCCCACGGGGGGCGCCATTGCGCGCCTGGTCAACAAGGGCCGCAAAGAGCATGGCATCCGCGCCTCCGTGGAGAGCACCGGCGGATCGGTGTACAACCTCAATGCCATCCGCGCGGGCGAGCTGGACATGGGCGTGGCCCAGTCCGACATGCAGTACTACGCCGTCAATGGTGAAGACGTCTTCAAGGAGGCCGGCCCCGACAAGGATCTGCGGGCGGTCTTCTCCGTGCATCCGGAGCCCTTTACCGTGGTGGCCCGGGCCGATTCCGGCATCAAGGACTTCATGGAGCTGAAAGGCAAACGGGTTAACGTCGGCAACCCCGGTTCCGGCCAGCGGGGCACCATTGAAATCCTTATGGGCGCCCTGGGTTGGACCATGGATGATTTCAAACTAGCTTCGGAACTGAAAGCCGCCGAGCAGGCTAGCGCCCTGTGCGACAATAAGATCGACGCCATGGTCTACACCGTGGGCCACCCCAACGGCTCCATCCAAGAAGCTGCCACCTCCTGTGATGCGGTCATCGTCAGCGTGACCGGTCCGGAAGTCGACAAGCTGGTGGCTGAAAACGATTACTATCGTAAGGCGGTTATCCCCGGCGGCATGTACCGCGGCACAGACACCGATACCCCCACCTTCGGCGTGGGCGCCACCTTTGTCTCCTCCGCCAAAGTGCCTGAAAAGGTGATCTATGAGATCGTCAAGGCGGTGTTCGAGAACTTTGACGATTTCAAGAAACTCCATCCGGCCTTTGCAATCCTGAAAAAAGAGGAGATGATCAAGGACGGCCTTTCCGCACCCCTCCATGATGGGGCCGCGAAGTATTACAAGGAAGCCGGCCTGATGTAAGCAGCGTCCCATTGGCGTGCGCGGTGGCTTTGCCGCGCACGCGGTTCTTTTCAAGCTCTGTTTCTCACTTCGAATCGTTCTTCATATGTAGGGCCTGAACGAAAAGTGTAGATTTTGGTTCCAGGCAAGGCCGCAGCATTTTTACAACCACAGGTGTAGCGCAGCTACATTGAGGATTGGAAAAATGCGAGAACGCAGCATGGGGCCGAAAGATACACTTCTGGTCAGGCACCATGTATAGGGAGCCTCATCCGTGGGAGCACGGATAGGCTTCTATATAGCGGGTACCCATTGCGCCCCAGGGAGGAAAGGTTACCATGGCTGCTGAACTGAAACACAGGAAGACGTCCGCCGATCCTCACGAGATGGTGAGCGAAACCGAATCCGGTGCCCGTAAACCCACCGGCGCAATCCCCAAAAACGTTCTCTTTTTCGTGCCGCTGTTCTGGACGTTGTTTCAACTGTGGTACGCCTCACCCCTGCCCTTTCTGTTCAACATCTTCGTATTGAACGACACCGAAGCAAGGGCCATTCACCTGGCCTTTGCCATGTTCCTCTCCTACACCGCCTATCCCACCTTTAAATCCTCACCCCGCAGCTACATTCCGCCTCAGGATTGGGTAATGGCCCTGGTAGCCTCCTTTTGCGCCTCCTATCTCTTCTGGTTCTATGACGCCCTGGCCAGCCGCCCGGGCATCCCCACCACCCTGGATCTGGTGGTGGCCGTTGTGGGGCTGATCATGCTTCTGGAGGCCACCCGTCGCGCCCTGGGCCCCCCGCTGATGGTGGTGGCCACGGTGTTCATCATTTACACCTTTGCCGGTCCCCACATGCCTTCGGTGATCGCCCACAAAGGAGCCAGCCTAACCAAGGGGATGTCCCACTACTGGCTCTCCACCGAGGGCGTTTACGGAGTGGCCCTGGGGGTTTCCACCGGGATGGTCTTTATGTTCGTACTTTTCGGGGCGCTGCTGGAGTCGGCCGGAGCCGGCAACTACTTTATCCGCACCGCCTTTGCCGGCCTGGGCCACCTACGGGGCGGGCCGGCCAAGGCCGCCGTGGTCTCCTCCGGGCTGACCGGCCTGGTTTCGGGCTCCTCCATCGCCAATGTGGTCACCACCGGCACCTTCACCATTCCGCTCATGAAAAAGGTGGGCTTTACCCCGGAAAAAGCCGGTGCCGTGGAGGTGGCCTGTTCCACCAACGGCCAGCTGATGCCCCCGGTGATGGGGGCCGCCGCTTTTTTGATGGTTGAGTATGTGGGCATCTCTTACGTGGAGGTGATCAAGCACGCCTTTTTGCCGGCCATCATCTCCTATGTGGCCCTGGTCTATATTGTTCATCTGGAATCCTGCAAACTGGGTCTCAAGGGCATGGAGAAACCGGTCACTAAAACCATTCCCCAGGCCTTACTGTCGGCACTGTTGACCTTTCTGTTCATCATCATCCTGGGCGGCGTCACCTACTATGGACTGGGTTGGATCAAGGGTGTCGCCGGCAAGGCCACCATCTATATCGTCTGCGTGCTGCTGTTCGCCGCCTATTTGCTGCTGCTCAAACTGGCCTGCAAGGTGCCCGAGCTGGATACCAGTACCGAAATCGACGAACTGCCGCCCCTGGGCCCCACGGCCCAGGCGGGATACTACTTTTTATTACCCATTGTGGTGCTCATGTGGTGCCTGGTGGTGGAGCGGCTCTCACCGGCGCTCTCCGCCTATTGGGCCACGGTATTGCTGATCTTCATCGTGCTGACCCAGCGTCCCCTCAAAAGCATTTTCCGCAAGCGGAAAGGTGAAGAATTCGCCTTTAAGACCGGGTTCGACGACATGGTCAGCGGCTTCGTCAACGGCGCCCGCAACATGATCGGCATCGGCGTGGCCACCGCGGCGGCGGGTATCGTGGTGGGGACCGTCACTCTCACCGGCATCGGCCTGGTGATGACCGAGTTCGTGGAGTTTATCTCCGGCGGCAACCTGGTGCTGATTCTGCTCTTTACCGCCGTAATCAGCCTGCTGCTGGGCATGGGCCTGCCCACCACGGCTAATTACATCGTGGTCTCCACCCTGATGGCGCCGGTGATAGTCGAATTGGGCGCTCAAAACGGCCTCATCGTGCCTCTCATTGCCGTGCATCTGTTTGTATTCTATTTCGGCATCCTGGCCGACGACACGCCGCCGGTGGGCCTAGCCGCCTTTGCCGCTGCGGGCATATCCGGAGGCGATCCCATCCGTACCGGCATCCAGGGCTTTACCTACGATATCCGCACGGCGGTGCTGCCCTTTATGTTCATCTTCAACACCCAATTGCTGATGATCGGCATCGCCAACTGGCTTCATCTGGTGGTGGTCATCGTGGCGGCGGTGGTGGCTATGCTGGCCTTTGCCGCCGGCACCCAGGGCTACATGCTGACCAAGAACCGTATCTGGGAGACCGCCGCCCTGCTGCTGGTGGCCTTTACCCTGTTCCGGCCCGGCTTCTGGTGGGATATGGTCTATCCCCCCCTGGCTGAAGAATCCCCGGCCAAGCTGGAAGCGATGGTGGCCGATATGGCCCCCGATTCCCGGCTGCGCATTGCAGTTCAAGGTGAAGATCTGGACGGCAACGAGTATACCAAAACCCTGATGCTCAAGGTGGGCGACGAGGCCACCGGAAAAGAGCGGCTGACTGGGATCGGCCTTGAGACCCGGGAAGAGGAGGGCAAGGTTTTCGTGGACAATGTCATTTTTTCCAGCCGGGCTGAAAAAGCGGGCATCGATTTTGATCAGGAGATTCTGAACATCCAGGTGCCGAGCCAGCGGCCCCCCATGCAGCTCATGTTCATTCCGGCATTCGCGCTCTATTTTTTCATCGCCTTTGTTCAGCGGGGCCGCCGCAAACGGCGACGCCTGGCCGCGGCGGCGGCATAGACTTCTTTACCCGGCGCGGCGGTCCAGGTCGCCGTCCGCGCTCCAACCGGTGGCGGGCGCGTTCAACCCAACCGTAAGCGTTTCTGAGAAGGGAGTGCCCATGTTCAGCAAAATTTTGGTTCCCGTGGATATCGATTATCCGGATATCGCGGCCCAGGTTTACCGCAAGGCAGCGGCCATCGCCCAATTAAGCGGCGCCCAAATCCGGCTGGTGACGGTGATGCCTGGTTTTTCCATGCCCATTGTGGCTTCCCTGGTCCCCGAGGAGGTGCAAAAAAAGGCGGT
Source organism: uncultured delta proteobacterium (assembly GCA_963713755.1). Lineage (GTDB taxonomy): Bacteria > Desulfobacterota > Desulfobacteria > Desulfobacterales > CAVQMW01 > CAVQMW01. The sequence goes on from CAVQMW010000003.1 coordinate 1,300,062, forward strand.
AGACCATGTGAAAGCGGTGATGGCTAAATTCATTTCCGATAATTGCGACGCCACGGTAACCTACAGCATTCGGGTCGGGAAAAACTGGGAAGAGATCATCGACGTGGCCGAAAAATGGGGAGCGGATTTGATCATCGTCTATCACAACCGCCACCGGGAGATTAACGAAGTCTTCAGTAAATCCTGCTCCCATCGCGTTGCGGACAATGCCAAATGCAGCGTCTTGTGGCTGCGCAACGTGCGCTCCTCAAACTAAGAAGGGCTCACCACCAGCGGAGGGACATATAATGACTCCCAGGCATCCCAACGATCACCGTTTCAGCAGCTTGTTTATGCTGGCCACCCTGGTTTTAGGGATCACCGTTTGGGGCGCCCTACCCCGCCGATCCGCCCTGGCCAGTGAGATTTTTATCGGTAGCGAGGCTCCGGGCAGCTTTGCCCATCACGCGGCCCGGGTCATTTGCCGAGCCATCAACCGCTCGGGAGACGATCTCAAGTGTCAGGTGCTGAGCGCTCCCAACGGGGTTCATAATCTCACCAATTTGCATAGCGGTTCACTGGATCTGGCCTTGCTGGATTCGCGCCTGTTGCACGAGGCCCTGACCCGCGGCGGCCAATTTGCGTTTCTGGACATCCAGTATAAAAACTTCGGCACCCTGGTTCCCCTCTATCAGGATCCCATCACGCTGATTGCCCGCGCCGATGCTGAGATCGGCAATCTGGGGCAGTTAAAAGGCAAACGGATCAATGCAGGGATTACCCACTCGGCGACCCGTCTGGCCGTGGAGACCATCCTGGAAGCCAAAAGCTGGACCCAACGGGATTTCGACGTGGTGCAAGAGCTGCCGGCCTCCCTCTCCCAGGACACCCTGGCCTTTTGCCACGGATCCATCCAGGCCATGGTCCACATCGGGGTGCACCCGGATGCCAAACTGCAGCACCTGCTGGAAATCTGCGAGGCCGTTCCGGTGAACATGGATGACAGCGATGTCAGCGCCATGCTGGGAGAGCGCCCTGACCTTGTGCCCATTCAAATCCCGGCCCACACCTACCCGGCCTGGGACCAGCCGGTCACTACCTTCGGCACCACGGTCTTTCTGATGGCTTCCGAAAGCATGGACGCAGAAACCGTTCAGGCCATCATGGGCGCCCTTCAGCAAAACCAGGAGATGATTCGTCAGGCCCACCCGGCTTTGGGATCATTTAACGTCAGCGCCGAACTTAACCCCGACATCGGCATCCCCCGCCAAGCGGGTACCGCGGAGTATCTCAAAACCTTGGAAAAGCCATAGCCCAGCACGGCCCCAACCAGTGCAAGCAGCGCCCGAAGGGACTCCGGAGCCTCTTCGGGAGGCAAAACCCACGCCGTAGCGGATTGTTCCTGATGGACGAGCCTAACCGGCAACAGCCCGCCCTCACCGATCCAGGCACCCTAACGTAGGGGCTAATAACCTTGTGTTCGCTTCAACCCCTGGCACACTTGGGGATAGGTCGAGGATTGGTGCAAGCCCCTAAAGCCCCTCACCGGCGATCCTGGCCCCGCAGGCTTGGCAGGCACCCCGCTCAATCCGATACTCCCTGACGCCAAAGCCCCAGCGGCCGATCAGCGTGGCCCCACATTGGGGACAAAGGGTATGGACACCCTCCTGGCCGGGAACGTTGCCCATGTAAACATAGCGCAGGCCGGCGGCCAGCCCGATATCTCGGGCCTTCATCAGGGTATGTAACGGGGTGGGCGGCCGGTCGGTAAGCCGGTAGGTGGGGTGAAAGCGGCTGATGTGCCAAGGGGTGTCGCGCCCCAGTTCCCCGGCAATAAATTCTGCGATGGATTGAAGTTCCCCGGGACCATCGTTGCCCTCCGGAATCACCAGGGTGGTCACTTCAATAAAAATCCCCTTTTCGCGCATGCCCCGCAGGGTATCCAGGACCGGCTGCAAACGGGCGCCGCAGACGTCCCGGTAGAACGCATCACTAAAGGATTTGAGGTCCACATTGGCGGCATCCAGGACCGGTGCCGCCAGTTCAAGCGCATCAGCCGACATGAAGCCGTTGGTCACAAAGACGTTTTTCAAACCGGCGGCTTGGGCCAGGCGGGCGGTGGCAAGGGCCAGTTCAAAAAAGATAGTGGGTTCGGTGTAGGTGTAGGCAATGGAACGGCACTTGGCCTCACGGGCCGCGGCCACAATTTCCGCGGGTGAGCGTGCCGCGCCGCGGATCGCCTCGGGTGTTTCCTGGGGCATTTGGGCGATATCGGCATTTTGGCAAAAACGGCATTGGAAATTGCAGCCCGGCGTGGCGATGGAGTAGCTCAAACTGCCGGGATAGAAATGAAAGAGCGGTTTCTTCTCGATGGGATCCACGTGCTTGGCGATCACCCGATCGTAGACCAGGGTCTCCAGCCGTCCAGCCCGGTTTTCGCGAACCCCGCAGATACCGCGCCGGCCGGCCTTGATCCGGCACGTGTGGGCGCACAAGCGGCAGCGCACTGCCTGATTTACCAGCTTGTCGTAGAGTAAGGCTTCCATGGCGTACCTCGGCAGGATGAAACCGGTGGAGATTGGGCTCGTCAGGCGACGATTTTCAGTACCTTGAACTGAAGGAAAATCCCCCTGGCCCCCTTTTCAAAAGGGGGGAAACATCGGTGCCCCCTGAAATAGCCCGAAAATGCTTTGGGGAGATGGCTGCTGGAGGGATGGGCGCATGACATCTGGCGAGGCTCAGCAGATGAAGGGTTCCTCCCTCCTTGGATGGGCGGCCCCGAGGTTTCCTTGCCGCTCCCCCCTTTGGAAAAGAGGCGCTGGGGGTGTCCCTCCGGCTCCCCCCTTCGGAAAAGAGGCGCTGGGGAAGTCCTTGCCGCTCCCCCCTTTGGAAAAGGGCGGCTGGGGATGTCCTTGCCGCTCCCCCCTTTGGAAAAGGGCGGCTGGGGAAGTCCTTGCCGCTCCCCCCTTTGGAAAAGGGGGGCTGGGGGGGATTTTAGGCCTTTGAACAGCGCCGGCAAGGAATACACCCATTTTTCATCAGCCTTTCCCGTGCAAACGCGCATTTAGAGTCAACGGCCGCCGATCCGCCGCATTGCTGGGGGTTACAGGCGCTGCCAAGGCTTGAGAGACTTATCCCACAATGGATCCCGCGGGATGTTTGGGCCGTATTTTGAGCCCTAAGGGCCGGGTCCGAAAGCGGGGGTTGGGGCTTACGGCAAGACCGGCAAACATCCCAAAGGGGCAGTGCTGCACCAGGCGAAATCCTTCGAAACGGCGGGCAATGCTCCCCTGGGCCGCGCTCACCTGGCAAACAGTACGCCAGGCCACGGGCACATCGCCGGCCAGTTTATGGATCATCCCCTTCAACTCCCAAAGGCTGTAAAATTTGGCGTGGCGGTAAGGGGACTCGAACAGAAAGGCGCGTACCCGCAGGGAGAGGGATTTCAGGGCATAGCGATTGATAAAGCCGATGAATACGCGGTCTTTGGCCACTCGCAATGCTTCACCCAGGACCAGTTCCGGGTCGTCCACAAACTCCAGAGTGGTGACCAGAAGCGCATAGGTAAAGCTGTTGTCGTCAAAGGGCAGCGCCTCGGCACGGCCGCGGTGCAGATCCACTCGCTGGCCGAACTGCTTGGCGGCAACATCCAGCATGTAGGGGGAAGCATCCAGCCCGGTGCAGGACAATCCCTTTTCGATAAAGGGCCTCAGACTGCTCCCGATTCCGCAGCCGATATCCAGGACGGTCTCCCCGCTACGGGGGGTCACCAGATCTAGCATCAAACGCTCTTCAAGGCCGCTGTCCGAGGGCCGCCGGCTTGAAGGCGCCCCCTGCTCCCAGGCCAGGGCATCTTTGAAGTCGAAGACATAGCCCATAGTCGTTTAGATGAGGTGGCCGCTTGCCGGATCGTCAATCTTGGGATCGCGTTCCATTGAGCGGCCTTACCCTCCAAAGTGTGAATCAGATTTGTAAATTATTTTTCCGGGGCTGGGCAGTGCCTGCCCGTCAATTACTTTCGTTACTCTCCGAACCATTCGGGAGTGTCGGCGCGTTGGACTCTCCAGCAGGGTCCGCATCCCCGGCCCCATTAGCTTTGGGTTTGGCGGTCCCGCCGGTTTTGGGTTTACGGGGCCGGCGACGCCGTTTTTGGGGTTTTGGCGCGGGTTTAGGCTCAACACGCTCGGGCGGATTTTCTGTATTATCGTCACCCGGCGCTTTCCCAACGGCCGGCGCGCTGGACTCTCCAGTAACGTCCGCATCCTCGGCGCCATCGGCCTTGGGTTTGGCGGTCTCGCCGGTTTTGGGTTTACGGGGCCGGCGACGCCGTTTTTGGGGTTTTGGCGCGGGTTTAGGCTCAACGTTCTCGGGGGGCTGTTCCGGATCAGCGCTACTCGGCGCTTGCGGAGTGGCCGAAGCTGCCGTTTTGGGCATAAAGCCGAAGAAGGTCCCTGGAAAATAGCCCGTGGGCCGTGGCGGCGGCGCATCCCGCCGCGAGGCCGGCCGTTTGCCGGGTGTCCGCGGACGTGCGGGGGCGCGGCGGCGGTCGGTCTGCCCCCGGTCGACCCGGCGGGTGGTGCGCGCTTTGCGCACGTGGCGGCGGGTGCTCACCGGCCCGCACTGGTCAGCCACCAGCCACTCATCCTCGGGCCACTCCACCGGAATGGTATAACCCAGCATCTCTTCCAGAGGCTCCAGGTGGTAGACATACTTTTCACAGGCCAGGGAGAGCGCCCGGCCGGTTTTTCCGGCGCGGGCCGTACGACCGATGCGGTGGACATAATTTTCAGCGTCTTGGGGCAGATCATAGTTGATCACATGGCTGATATCCTCAACGTGAATGCCCCGGGAAGCGACATCGGTGGCCACCAAAATCTGAATGGTGTTCTTTTTGAAACGGTCCATCAACTGAAACCGTTTGCGCTGGGGCAGATCGCCGGTGATTCCCTCGGCGGCCCAGCCGTTGCCCTTGAGCTTCAAGGCAAGCCACTCCACACCGGCCTTGGTGTTTACGAAAATCAGCAGCCGATGCCACGCTTCCCGTTTCAGCAGCCCCAGCAGCAACTCCAGCTTGTTGTCCTGTCCCACATGGTAGAGCACCTGCTCAATACCCGCCACCGTCACCTGATCGGGGGCCACGGAGACAAACTCCGGCAGATTCATATACTCGTAGGTCAACTCCAGAACCCGGTGGGACAAGGTGGCCGACCAGAGCATGGTTTGGCGCTGTTTATAGCTGGGCAGCTTGCTGAGGATGTAGCGCATGTCCTTGGCAAAACCCAGATCCAACAGCCGGTCGGCCTCGTCGATCACCGACATCTGGATCCCGTCGGTTTTAAGCACCCCCTGTTTGATGTAGTCGATCATGCGGCCCGGCGTGCCGATGACGATGTCCACCCCCTGTTTCAGAATTTCGGCCTGTTTTTGGTAATCGATGCCCCCCACCACCTCCACCATGCGCAGGTCCGTGTGGCGGCCGATGACTTGCGCCTCTTCCAGGATTTGATGGGCCAACTCCCGGGTGGGGGCCACCACCAGGGCGCTGGGCATCTTTTCCGGAAGAACGTCGCTGGAGAGCAAGCGGGTAAAGAGGGTCACCAAAAACGCGGCGGTCTTGCCGGTCCCGGTCTGGGCCTGCCCGGCCACGTCCAGGCCCGCAAGGGATATGGGTAGAGTTTGATCCTGAATTTTAGAGCAATGGGTAAACCCGCCGTCCGCCAATCCTTTCAGCACGGCCTCGGGAAGTTCAAAGGCTGAAAAGGGCGTAGAGGTGAGAAAATCGGGCGTGCTGCCCTTGGGTTCTGTAAAGGGAGTGTCGGCCTGGGCGTCTGCGTCGGCGTTGGGCATTCAGTTAAGCTTTCTCCATAAGCGGAATTGTTAAAAATATTTTACAGTTGGCGCCTTGTTTAGGGGCAGAATTATACTGCTTTTGGTGAAATTTGCAAGCTGCAACCCGCGCGTTGACCGACCGCGCATCCCGCCCGCCGGGAAATGCGGCGCCATCCGCGGTCCGTTTGAAGTGCCTCCGGGTTTGTGGTAGACCTAGCGCCGTTTCGACACCTTGTCACGCCGCCAGCACATGATCAGGCCGGGGCACAATTCAGTTTAGGGACACCTTGCAGATGATGGATTTTTTCCAAGTTCAAAGTCTGGACGCGGTTTTGCAACGCCGCAAAGCCTTCCAGCGAGTCGAGACCCAAGAAGTTCCCCTCACCGCCGCGGTGGAACGCATTTTGGCCCAACCGGCCGTGGCGGATGTCGATCTACCGGGCTTCGCCCGCAGCACCATGGATGGATATGCCGTGGCCGCCGCATCCACCTACGGGGCCTCGGAGGGCAACCCGGCTTATCTGCAAGTGGTGGGACGCGTGGCCATGGGTGAGCTGCCCAGCCAAACCGCCGGCCCCGGCGAGACCCTGGGCATCGCCACCGGGGGGATGCTGCCTCCGGGAACAGACAGCGTGGTGATGGTGGAGCATACCGAAAAGTTGGATGACACCACCCTCGAAGTGTACCAGAGCGTGGCCCCGGGCCAGCACGTGGTTACGGCTGACGAGGATTGGCGACAGGGGGCCGAAGTGCTGACCCCCGGCCGCCGGTTGCGACCCCAGGAAGTGGGCCTGCTGGCGGCCATCGGCCAAGACCCCATCACCGTCTACCGCCGGCCGCGGATCGGGATCATCTCCACCGGGGATGAAATCATCCCCGTGGATACCCGCCCCAACCCGGGTCAGATCCGGGATGTGAACAGCTACACGCTGGCCTCATTGATTCAAATCGCCGGTGGAGACCCAAAACTCTATGGGATCGTCAAGGACCGTTTCGAGGAGCTGCGCACCTGCTGCAGCCAGGCCCTCTCCGCCTGTGACATGGTGCTGATCTCCGGCGGCAGTTCCGTGGGCCAGCGGGACTACACCGTCAAAGTATTGGAATCCATTGATCAGGCGGAAATACTGGTGCACGGGGTGACCATCAGCCCCGGCAAACCGACTATTTTAGCCCGGGTAGCGGGCAAGGCCATCTGGGGACTGCCCGGGCACGTGACCTCGGCCATGGTGGTGTTCGACGCCCTGGTGCGGCCCTTCATCCAATGGATCGGTGGGCGCGAAAACGCCCTTACCCAGCAGGCGCGGGTCAAGGCGCGCCTGAGCCGTAACGTCGCCTCGGTGAGCGGCCGGGTGGATTTTGTCCGCGTGCGCTTAATCAATGGGCAAGAGGAGCTGCAAGCCGAACCGATTCTGGGTAAATCCGGGCTGCTGCGAACCATGGTGGAGGCTGATGGAATAATCGAAATTGATATTAATTCAGAGGGCTTAAATAAAAACAGTGAAGTAATAGTTTATATTTTATAAGCTGGTTTTCGATCCGGCTTCTTACTATCTGGCCAGCCCATAGTTCTTTTAAACCACTGAAATCATTTAAACCACTGAAATCATTAGGTTTGATTAGACAGCCTCGTCATTCCCGCGAAGGCGGGAATCCAGATAAATTCCAATACCTTGGGATCTATGGATGCCGGATCAAGTCTGGCATGACGGAGAACTTTGGACTCTCAAGTCACTATAGAGCCGCGGGTATTTACAAATGAACACCTCACGCAACGTCTATCTGCAAATGAAATCCCTGGCCGAGGCCCGGGAGATTTTGTTCCGGCACTTTCCCGTCCAAAAGAGGCCGGAAAGCGAAACCCTTACCGTTCCCGACGCCGTGGGCCGCGTGCTGGCGGTCCCGGTCTTCGCGCGCCTCTCCTCGCCGGCATTTCATCTAGCGGCCATGGACGGGATTGCCGTTTCCGCCGCGGATACATTCGGTAGCAGCGAAAGCAGCCCCAAAACCCTGGCCCTGGGCGCCCAAGCGGATTATGTCAACACCGGCCATGTGCTGCCCCCCGGTCGGGACGCGGTGATCATGATCGAGAATGTGGAAGTCATCGATGGAACCCGGGTGCGCATTGACGCGCCGGTCTTCCCCTGGCGCAATGTGCGCAAGATCGGCGAAGATATCGTGGCCACGGAACTGCTTTTTCCCCGCAACCACCGCATCAGCCCCTATTGCCTGGGCGCGATACTGGCGGCCGGCGTGTTCCAGGTGGCGGTCCGCTGCCGTCCTCGGGTGTTGATTATCCCTACGGGCAGCGAATTGGTGGATTGGCGCGATCCCGAATTCAGCACCCTCCAGCCAGGCCAGGTGCTGGAGACCAACGGCCATGTGCTGGGCGCCCTGGTGGAAGCCGCCGGCGGAACATTCGAACTGCATCCCATTGTGGGGGACCGCCACAGCCGGATCCAAACCGCTTTAGAGCATGCCGTTGCGCATAAGTTCGACCTAATCATGACCGTTGGCGGCTCCTCGGCCGGTTCTGAGGATTTCACCCGGCCGGTGGTGGAAAAATTGGGTAAAGTCCTGGTTCACGGGGTCACCATGATGCCCGGTAAACCCCTGCTGATCGGGGATATTCAAGGCGTGCCGATTCTCGGCATGCCCGGCTATCCGGTCTCCACCATCATGGCCTTTGAACAGTTTGCCGCCCCCCTGCTGGCCCGCATGCTGGGCCAGCCCGAAGAGCGGCGCCCCCAAGCCCCGGTGATGCCCACCCGCAAAATCCCCTCCCGGCTGGGCCTGGAAGAGTTTGTGCGGGTCAAAATCGGGCGGGTCGGGGAACGCCTGGTGGCCACCCAGCTGCCCCGGGGCGCAGGGAGTATCACCTCCCTGACCGAGGCCGACGGCATTATCCGCATCCCCAACCATTCCGAGGGTGTTGCGGCCCACACCCCGGTCATGGCCGAACTGCTGCGCCCGCGCCACTTTATCGACCACACCCTGGTGGCCGTGGGCAGCCACGACAACACCCTGGATGTGTTGCGCGATGAACTGAAAATCCACGCCCCGGATCTCAGCCTCTCCTCTTCCCATGTGGGCAGTTTGGGGGGACTGATGGCCATCAAAAACGGGGTTTGCCACCTGGCCGGCAGCCATCTACTGGACACCGAAGACGGCACCTACAACGGCAGCTATATCCGCCGCTACCTGCCGGACCGGGAGATCGTGCAGGTCAATCTGGTGCTGCGCGACCAGGGACTCATCATCCCCAAGGGCAATCCCAAGGGGATTGAAAGCGTGGCCGATCTGGTCCGGGATGATCTGGCCATGATCAATCGCCAGTTGGGTTCCGGCACCCGAATCCTCCTTGATTACGAGTTCAAACGCCACCAGCTTGACCCCCGGAGCATCCGTGGATACGAAAACGAAGAGTTCACCCACATGGCCGTGGCCGTGGCCGTACTCAGCGGCACCGTGGATCTGGGCGTGGGCATCTATGCGGCAGCCAAAGCCCTGGATCTCGATTTCATCCCCTTGGTCCAGGAGCAATACGACCTGATCATTCCCGCTGAATACTTTGCCAGCGAGGATGTGACCCTATTGCTGGATGTAATCACTAGCGCGCGGTTTCAAAAACGGATCCTGGAGCTGGGCGGCTATGACACCACCCACACCGGCCAGGTGATGGCGCGCTTCGGCCCCCCGTCATAGGCCATTGCCCGTGGGATACCGGATTATCGACCACACCGCCGACTTGGGCATCGAGGTTCGGGCAGCCGGCGACCGTCAGCTATTCAGCCAATGCGCCCAGGCCCTGTTCGATCTGCTCTGGGACCCCGCCACGGTGCACGCGGTGGGCAAATCCCAGGTCCAGATCCGCGGCATGGACCGGCCCGACCTGATGGTCAACTGGCTCAGGGAACTACTCTTTTACTGGACCGGTCGCCAGCGGCTGATAAAAAAAGTCACCCTTTTGGAGCTGGCGGAGTGCCTCCTAAGCGCCGAGGTCGGCTGGGAAAACTACGATCCCCGGCGCCACCGGCTGCGACACGAGATCAAAGCGGTCACCTACCACCAGATCGCTGCCGGCCCAGGGGAGAAAGCAGGCGACCCGTGGCGGGCGCGGATCATCTTTGATCTCTAAGCCCTCTTGCCTCCGCCCCCTGCAATCGAACCGCTTTCAGTACAATTTTGTTTAGCAACACATATAAAAAGCGGTTTGACACAACAACGACCCTAAGATAGTTTTGATGAATGAAGAAAAGGCGTGTTTGATATGGTATCCCGGCTTACCGGACAAGACATTATTACTCAGCTTAGAGCGGAAAAACGTTTTCTGAAGGAAACTTTCGGCGTGGTGAATATCGGCCTTTTCGGCTCCTTTGCATTTGGCCAGCCGGGGCAGGAGAGTGATATTGATTTCATCGTTGAACTGGAAGCTCCCCGCTTCGAATGGATGGCAGGCCTTCAGATCTATCTCGAAAATGTATTTAAGAGGAAAATTGGCCTGATACGCAAAGGAAACCCGGCCAACCAGGGATTTGAAAAGCGAGTTTCCCAAGACGCTATCTATGTGTAATAAGGTTATCAAAGAAAATTTAGAAGGGATCGCTGAATCCATTGAGCTGATAGCTCGCCGATTCTCATCAGTTCGAAAGCCAGACGATTTCGTGCTGAACACAGATGGGGTACTCCTGCTCGATTCAATCTGTATGCGGCTTCAAATTATCGGTGAATTGCTCAAAAATATCCACAAGAACAATCAAGACCTGCTTCCGGCCTACCCAGAAATTAACTGGCCAAGCATAATGAAACTCAGAGACATTATCTCCCACCACTATGAGCATGTGGATTTCGAGATGGTCTATGATATCTGCGAAAATCACATCCCCCCGCTCCAGAGAGTCATCCAACTCATTATGGATGAATACCCTCGTAAGCCGGCAAAGACTTAGATTCCATTAAAACCCCAACAATTCAGTTTAACTTTGGACAGCTCCGGGGAGCGGCATTAGATTTAGGTTCATCAAAATGCTGAAGTGAACCTATTCACCAGGGGGAGTGCCATGCAGCTCAGACAGATCGATGCCCACCGCTGGGAATTGCCGGTTCAGGGCAACATGCGCGTGCCGGGCCGGATTTACGCCCACAAATCCATGCTGGCCGGCAGGCAAGGCAATGAGCCGCTGCAGCAGGTGGCCAATGTGGCCACTCTGCCGGGAATCGTGGGCGCCTCCCTGGCCATGCCCGATATGCATTGGGGCTATGGATTCCCCATTGGCGGCGTGGCGGCCTTCGATTGGCAGGAGGGCGTGATTTCCCCGGGGGGCGTGGGCTACGACATCAACTGCGGCGTGCGTCTGGCACGCACCGAGCTGACGGAAGACGAGGTGCGGCCCCGCTTGCAAGAACTGGTGGATGCTCTCTACCGGGATATCCCCACGGGAATCGGATCAACCGGCTCGGTGCGCCTGAACCGCCAAGAAGAGAAAAGGGTACTGACCCAGGGCAGCCGCTGGGCCGTGGCCCAGGGATTTGGCGAGGCCATCGATCTGGACCACACCGAGGACCAGGGCTGTCTGCCGGAGGCCGACCCCGGGGAGGTCAGCGAGCGCGCCCTGGAACGGGGCCTCAAACAGCTGGGCACCCTGGGATCGGGTAATCACTTCCTGGAAATCGGAGTGGTGGATGAAATCTACGATGGACCCACGGCCCGCCTGCTGGGACTGTTCGAAAACCAGGTAACCCTGCTGCTGCACACCGGATCCCGGGGGTTCGGCTACCAGGTATGCGACGACTTCCTGGCGATCATGCACAAGGAAATGGGTCGATTCGATATCCCCCTTCCCGACCGCCAGTTGGTTTGCGCCCCCCTGCAGTCCAGCCTGGGACGCCGTTATCTGCGAGCCATGGCCTGCGCCGCCAACTACGCCTGGGCCAACCGCCAGATCCTGCTGCACAAGAGCCGCGAGACCTTCATGGCTACCCTGGGCATCGGCCCCCGTAATCTGGCCATGGATCTGGTGTACGACGTGTGCCATAACATCGCCAAGAAAGAGACCCATACCGTGGAAGGCCGGCCGCGCCCTCTTTGCGTGCACCGCAAAGGCGCCACCCGGGCCTTTGCGCCCGGTCATCCGGCCCTGAGCAAGCTGCACCAGGAGACCGGTCAGCCCATTCTGATTCCCGGAGACATGGGCACCGCCAGCTATGTGCTCACCGGCACCGACCGCGCCATGGAGGAGACCTTCGGTTCCACCTGCCACGGCGCCGGCCGCACCTTGAGCCGCAAGGCCGCCAAGAAAGCCGCCAAAGGCCGATCCATCCAGCGGGAACTGGCCGACCAGGGCATTGTGGTACGCTGGACCGGCCGTGCCACCCTGGCCGAAGAGATGCCCGACGCCTACAAAGACATCAACCAGGTCATCGATGTGGTCCAGGGTGCCGGAATATCCAACAAAGTGGCCCGCCTGCGCCCCATGGGCGTGGTCAAGGGCTGACCCTTCCCCGCCGAGCATACCGCTCCCTCCGAAACATTAGCTGGATTTTAGGCCACGTTTTGGCTAAAAATAAAAATTTGTAGTTTTAACCGCGCTGCCGGGTCGCGCCCGTTGCCTTCAAAGGAACCGAACGCCGGCGCCCCTATCGTGACAGGTTGGAATGGAACCTTTGCATGCCGTCAGCCTGGGCATTGTCCAGGGTCTGACCGAATTTCTGCCCATCAGCAGCTCCGGCCATCTGGTGCTCCTACAGACCCTGTTCGGGCTCACCGAGCCCGAATTGATTTTCGACATCGGGGTTCATGTGGGCACTCTGGTGGCGGTGGTGATCTTCTTCCGCCGCGACCTGCTGCGCTTGATCGGCGTGGCCCTGCGCTTTCCCGGCCGCCGGCTGAGGGGCCAAACAACACTTAAAGCGAGTTATGAGGATGAGTTGGATATAAGATTGATATCACTGATTATAATCGGAACGATTCCTACAGTTATATGCGGGCTGGCTCTCAAGCCCTTTGCCGAGCGGATCTTCAGCGCCCCGCTGTTGACCGGCATCATGCTGCTGGTGACCGGCAGCCTGCTGTGGGCTACCCGGCGGATTCGAATCACCGGCCACGGGGTGGGCCGATTCGGCCTCAAGAGTGCCTTGGCGATCGGCCTGGTTCAGGGGTTGGCCATATTTCCGGGCATCTCGCGCTCGGGCTCAACCATTGCGGCGGGCCTGTTTCTTAGGCTAAACCGCGAAACCGCGGCGCGCTATTCGTTCCTGCTGGCCATTCCCGCTATTCTGGGCGCGGCCATTCTGCAAGTGGGCGATCTGGGCAGCCGGCACGCCCCGGATGCCGGCGCCTTGATCCTGGGCGCCGGCACGTCGGCCGTGGTGGGCTATGGGGCCCTGCGGCTGCTGGTCTACATAGTCAACCGGGGCCAGCTGCACCTGTTTGCCCCCTATTGTTGGATTATCGGCGCCATCACGGTGGTGGCGAATCTAATCTAGACCCTTCTGGTTTGAACCTTTCTGATCTGAACCCTTTTTCGTGTCGCGGAGGAACCAGTTATGAACCCAGCCATGTTTCGGGAGTATGATATCCGGGGAATTGCCGGCCAGGATATGGATGAAGCGGATGTGGCGCGCATCGGCCAAGGAATCGGGACCTACCTGCGGCGCAGCGGCAGCACCCGCATCACCGTGGGCCGAGACTGCCGGGTCACCTCCGATGCCTATGCCGGCCAGTTGATGGCGGGTCTTACGGCCACTGGCTGCCAGGTCACCGATATCGGGATATGCCCCACCCCGCTGCTCTACTTCTCCATTCACCACCTCCGCCAGGAGGGCGGGGTGATGGTCACCGCCAGTCACAATCCGGCCGAGTACAACGGGTTCAAGCTGTGCAAAGGTACAGACTCCATCCATGGCGCCCAAATCCAGGAAATCCGCCGGATTATCGAGGCCGGGGATTTTGCCGAGGGCCGCGGCAGCCGAAGCGAAGCGGATATGATCACGCCTTACACCGCCTTTGTCAAAGAGAGGATCAGGCTGTCGCGCCCCTTGAAAATCGGCGTTGACGCCGGAAACGGCACCGCCGGGGTGGTGGCGGTGCCCATTCTGCGGGACCTCGGCTGTGAAGTCCACGAACTTTACTGTGAGATGGACGGCACCTTTCCCAACCATGAGGCCGATCCCACGGTCATGGAAAATATGCGCGAACTCAGCGAGTTGGTGCGGGCCAACCATCTGGACCTGGGTATCGGCTATGACGGCGACGGCGACCGGATCGGCGTGGTGGACGAAGGGGGCCGGATCATTTTCGGTGACAAGCTGATGATCATCTTCGCCCGCGAGATTCTCTCCCGCAAACCCGGTGCCACCTTCATCTCCGAGGTCAAATGCTCCCAAACCATGTACGACGACATCGAGGGCCACGGCGGCCGGGCCATCATGTGGAAAACCGGCCACTCCCTGATCAAGAAAAAGATGAAAGAGGAAAACGCGGCCCTGGCCGGTGAGATGAGCGGCCATATCTTTTTCAAGGACCGCTACCTGGGGTTTGACGACGCCACCTATGCCTCCTGCCGCTTGCTGGAGATCGTGGCCGCGGCTGACAAACCGATTTCGCAGCTGCTGGCCGACGTGCCGCCCACCTTCAACACCCCCGAGATCCGGGTGGAGTGTCCGGACCACATCAAATTCGATGTGGTGGCCAAGGTGACCGCCCGCTTCAAAGAATCCTACAAAGTGATCGATATCGACGGCGCCCGGGTGATTCTGGAGGGCGGCTGGGGCCTGGTGCGCGCCTCCAACACCCAGCCGGCCCTGGTGCTGCGATTTGAAGCTCAGAGTGAGGCTCGTTTGACCGAGATCCGAGATATGGTGGAGTCGACCTTGACTGAAATTCGGGATGAATTCACACAATAAGCGGATCTTCGCCACCCTCTTCTTCGCACTGTTCACGGCGGTCACCGGGGTGGGGATCGTGGTTCCCTTGCTCCCGGTCTATGCCCATGAGCTGGGCGCCGGAGGATTCGCCATCGGGCTGATCTTCGGGATCTTCTCCCTTTCGCGCTCGATCTGCATGCCCTATTTCGGGCGGCGCTCGGACCAGCAGGGCCGCAAACCGTTTATCGTCATCGGGCTGTCCGGCTATATGCTGGTTTCGGTGGCCTTCATCTGGGCCGACACCGTGCTGCTGCTGGTGGCGGTGCGCTTTCTGCAGGGCATCCTGTCAGCCATGATCATGCCCGTGGTGCAGGCCTATGTGGGGGACATCACACCTTCCGGCAAGGAGGGCGCTACCATGGGCATCTTCAACATGTCCCTGTTCTTGGGGCTCAGCCTGGGACCGGTGCTGGGGGGTGTGATCAAGGACTATTTCAGCCTCAAGGGCGCGTTTCTCAGCATGGGCCTTCTGTCGCTGATCGCCTGTCTGCTCTGCATCAGCCTGCTGCCGGCCCGCAAAGCGGAAGGGATCGTGCGCCACAAGGCCACCCCCCTGCCCTGGAAGCGCCTGCTCGCCGACCGGCAGATTTCCGGCCTCTTCCTCTTTCGCATGGCCTATACCGCCTGCATCGGCATCATCTGGGGCTTTCTGCCGGTGATGGCCGACGCCGACCTGGGCCTCTCCTCTTCGCTGATCGGTGTTCTGGTGATGCTGGGGGTCCTAATCGCGGGCATCCTGCAAACCCCCATGGGATACCTGGCGGACCGCCTGCCCAAACAGGCCATGATGGTCAGCGGTGGAATTCTGGTCGCCCTCTCCCTGTTCATTTTCAGCCAAGCCCAGGGGATTCCCGGCATCGTCCTGGCCAATACCGCCTTTGGCCTGGGGGGCAGTATCGCCATGCCGCCCCTGATGGCCATCGCCGTGGTCAAAGGCCAGAAAACCCACTCCATGGGCGCGGTGATGGCGCTCCTGACCGTGGGCCACAGCCTGGGAATGATGGCCGGCTCCCTGTTCGCTGGCGTGGTCATGGATGGATTCGGCCTGCGCATCGCCTTTTTCTCCGGCACGCTGATCATGCTCTCCGGGATCGTGGTCTTGCTGGCGTCTAACCGGCAGCGCTTGGCCCACTAAGGGGTTCGATGTTCCCCAATCCCTCAAAGGCAAGTAGACGGGGGTCGCGGACCAGGATCCACACCGAAATCTCCGCCCCCATAGCAAAAATCCTTGCCAAAAGAATTTGCGATCAGGTAAAATTGGTCCTATTTTGAGATTTTAAAAACCGCTTCCGGGCAACTGGAAGCCTTGGGCGGGGGTTCCCGCGTAAATCCACTCCCCGTCCCAGCAGAAAGGGATGAACCCATGACAGCAACTCATGCCTTGCAGCGCGGATGGCTGATCATCGTCTGTATCGGCGTGCTGCTTCTGGGCGCCGCATGCGACAGCGGCAGCGACGGCAGCGCGGAAAGGGACGGTTGGGAGTTGGCGCAATATGACGACACCGACGTGATCCCCAATGTGGGCAACTATGAATTCAGTGCCACCGGCTGTTTCGAGGTCCGACAAGATCCGGAACTAGACCAACGGATCCTCTTTTACGCTTCGGACTGCTTCAACTACCGCCGCATGGAGATCGTCAACGGCACCTTTTACGGCATCTGGGGCGACATCGACGGCACCCAATGCCCCGAAGACAGTTTCGGCATCTCCGGCCACTTCAACACCCCCCGCACGGCTGTGGGCACCGTCAAATACGCCCGGGATTGCGCCATCTTCGAGTCCCTGGAATTCACCGCCAACCAGTAACCTCGCCCCCTGTCAAGCTCCGCTCTGGCCATGGGATAGCACCCCTCCGTTGAAATCGGCACTCGGCTGATATGCAGATCACTGTACCTGGAACGTCCGCCAGAGAGAGTGGGTGCGGTTCTGCACCGCTTTCCAACTTCCCCCATCCGCAACCCGCACCCGCCAACGATAGGCATGTCCCGGCGCCAGCACCCCCGGAGGAAGAGTGTGCTGGCCCATCTCCCGCTCGTAGCCCGTGGCGTAGACCCGCCCGCCCCGGGCCTTCTGGACCTCCAGGAGGTAATAGAGGGGCCGCTCACTGGAAACCCGTTGCCAGGCAAATGCGGCGGGTGACGCGTTGAGGACTTCAGCGTGCCGGGGCCGTAAGGCGGCGGGATCCAAGGGCGGCAGGGTTTCAACCCGGGATTGGATGTCACAGGCCATACCCTGGGCCTCTGTGCCGCGGACCTCTACCGTATAAAGGCCCAGGTGCGGCTTGCCGGGAATCTTCAGCCAAAAGTCCCGTAATCCCGGCAGATAAGTAAAATCCTCCTTCTGAATGCGCCAGCGACCCTCGGGGCCCGTCACCTGAAGGGTGTCGACGGCTGAAGGCAAGTCGCCTTCAAACGCGGGGCCGATATGAACATCCAGATAGGTGTAATGCCCTCCCTGGGGTTCGCTCACATGCTTGACCGCCGCGCTCACCGGTATGCGGGGGGTCCGCATTTGGTTCAGGGCGGTTTGATCATACCAGCGCCCGGCGGCCATCACCCCCCGGATCTGTTTTAGATGGACAATGTCCGCTAATGGATTACCCGCCACCAGCAGCAGGTCGGCCCGCTTTCCGGACTCAATGGTGCCGAAATCACCCCGGACCTTCATGCGCTGGACCACCTTGGCGGCATTGACGGTGGCTGTGGCGATGGCGTCAAAGGGGCGAAGTCCGTTACTCACCAGAATGGCCAGTTCCTGATGGAGGGAAAATCCCGGCACCAGTCCCATGCCCCGATCCCCGGCGTCGGTGCCCGCCACCAGGGTGACTCCGCCGGCATGCAGCTCCCGCAGCAACAACCGATTCAACTTATCGTGCATCAGCGCGAAATCCTCGTAGCCCCGGAACTGCACCTGGTGCCGGTTGGTTCCCTTGGCGAGGGATTCGATGAACCCACAGGGCAGATAGGCAGCGGTGGCGGATGAGATGAGACGCTGGGGGTGAAACAGCTTTTCAGTCATAATCCGGTCCACAGACAAGGTGGTGCACAGGGGGGTGTCCGAAGCGCGCAATTGGTTCAGGACCGCGTCGAGCTGCCCTTGAAAGTGCGCCTTGAGCTGCGGGGGGGTCAGATCGGTCAGGGAATTCATCTGTTCCGAGCCGGCCTGGATCAGGTATCGGAACCACGCCTTGCGGCCCAGGTTGCGGGAGCGATCAAAATCAAGAAATTCGAAATCGAGCTCCTCGATATGGGCGATTTCATCCATCCCCGCCGCCAGCACCCCTGCCAGGCCCACGGCAAAGGGAATGTGGCCGGCTGAGTAGATATTCAGCCCTTTGGCCGCTGCCAGGGCCTCCTGAAATTCGGCCGGGGAGAGAAAAGAGTAGAGCTTAACAAAATCGAAGCCCTGGGCCTGCTGGCGGCGCACCACCCGGGCAGGATCGTCCACAGGCCCGTACAAAATAGGACCCGCGGCATAGAGGGTCGGCCCCCGGAGCCGGCCCTTCTCAATGGCCTCGCGCCAGTAGAGGGCATAGTCGTCAGGCACCCCGCCGGGGCCGAAATCCCGGACGGTGGTGACCCCGTTGATTAGAAACAGATCGGGCGGCGGAACCGGCCAGCCCCCGTTGAGCCAGCAACTCTCCGTGTGGATGTGCATGTCGGCCAGGCCGGGCAGCAGATAGAGATCGGCGCCGGGAACGATCTGGGCATCTCCGGGAATCTCCATCTCCCCTGAGGGACCCAGCGCCGCGATCCGCCCATCTTTCACCAGCACGGTCTGTCCCGGAAGGACGACCTCCGCGGTCATGGGAACCAGATTGACATTGACAAAGGCCGTAAAACGCTGAGCTACTGCGCCATTTTGCACATCTGCCGGCACCCCTAATGCCAACAGCCCGAAAATCAGACAGGCCCATTTCAGCCCCATGGTTCTGCTCCTAAATTTAAGTTCCAGGTTGGATCGATCGATCAGGATTGGGCAGAGCTAAAGCCGTGGCGCAGGGAGAGCTTGTGAAACATCAGAGCGATGCCGGCCCCTATTGAAAAGAGAGACCCAATGTCGAGGTTGGCGTCGGCTGTTTGGTCGAAAAAGAGATTGAGGCTCGAACCCAGCCCGTCTTCCGGTTTCCAGTAACAGATCATCAGCGGGACCCGCGGCAGCGGATGCAGCACCACGGAGATGTCCGCGGCGAACTGCCGGGCGACCTGCTTGCCGCTGAACATGTGAATGATGTCATCGAAAAAATCGGTGCTGCGGTCGGCCAGTTTTTTCAGCTCCAACTCGCAGCGTTTCTGAAACAGCGCGGCGCGCTCCCGGCCGCCTTCCAACTCCCGAAAGGGCACCCAATTGCCGCTGGGCAGGCGGCCCTGGCTGTGGAGCAGGTAATTCAGATAGGGCGTGGCCACCCAGGGATTGACGTGAATATCGGCGGATAGCCGGCCCTGGCGGTCGACACTCAGATCCTTGCCCAGCACCTTGAGGGTCAATTTCCCGTTTCGCAACTCGCCGCCGGTGCGCCGGGCTGCCTCTACAAAGTCCAGGTCCTGGACCTGGGCCAACAGCGCCTGCAGGTAGGCCTCGCCCTCGGCCTCCAGGGGAGAGGGCGCGTCCGCGGCATCCCGATAGCGTTCAATCACCGCCGGCTCCAGGTGGGGACAGTCCGCCAACTGGCGGCGATTTTGATACACTGCACCGGCAAAGGCGAGGCAGGTTTTCTCGCCGCACTCGCGGCAGTTGGATTGGTTCAGGAGACGAAAGATCTCCATGGCGTTTTTAGGGGCGGGCATAACAACGACTCATGGGGCACTCACTTAAAACTTTCTGTCAACGTGAAACATAATCACGGTCTACAACCCGCCCGGCAAATCCCCAGGGGCACGGCCGGTTCCCCCTTTGCCAAAGGGGGTTAGGGGGATTTCTTTCTTCAAGGCGAAGGCGTTGCGGATTATCGCCGCGGGTGTGACAATCCCCCTGCCAAGGGCGGGTTTGAAGCCAGCCCCTGCTTCAATCTCGGCAACGGGCGTTGGAAACGAAGGGCGATTCGGCTGATCCGCTTTCCATCGGGATCAAGGCTCAATCGAAGGCCATATCGGTCTTCCACACCTCCCACACCTTGCCCACCAGATCCGGCCCCGGTTTCAAGGTGAGCTTTCCGGGCTGCCACCCCGAGGGCGTGGCTTCGGCGCCTTTGGTCTGGCGCACCAGCTGAAAGGCCTGGACCTGGCGGAAGGTCTCGTTGACGTTGCGGCCCACCGGCGGGGTGAGCACCTCGTAGCCCTGGAGCACCCCCTCGGGATCGATGATAAAGCGTCCGCGGGTCTCCACGCCGGCATCTTCATCGAACACCCCGTAGGCTTTGCCCACCCGGCCGCCGGCATCGGAGAGCATAGGAAAGGGTACGCCGCCCTCCACCATTTTGGAGAGCTCTTTGTCGTCCCACATCTTGTGCACGAACTGGCTGTCGATGCTCATGGAGAGCACCTCGACCCCCAGCTTTTGGAAATCGTTGTATTTTTCGGCAACTGCCGAAATTTCGGTCGCTCACACAAAGGTGAAATCACCGGGATAAAAGCAGAGCAGGACCCACTTGCCCAGATATTCGGAAAGCTTAAGCGAGATGAACTTGCCTTGCTGATATCCTGGGGCGACAAAATCGGGGACTTTTTTTCCGACTTGAATCATTTTGGGCATCTCCTGGGCTACGGGTTGGGGTTGGGGCGCGGATTCGTCTTGGGATTCACCAACAGGTCCGCCGGTCGGCCGGGCACAGCCAACCGCAATTTCTTCCGCCATTGAGACCTCCTTCCAAATTAAGGGTTCACAACGCGGCTTCGCAGACTGAAGCCTGGCAACAGGGCCTGTTTGCATTCTATGACTCCCGACCCGGGGATTGTCAAGAGTCGGCCGCCTTAGGCCCTTGGAAGCGGCTTTGGATTATCCCTAAAGTTGCCATGGACACTGCCCGAAAGGACCCCATTCCGGTATGATACCAACACGATACTTGCGTTTGCAGCTCAAATGAAATAGGCTTTTCAGTGACTTATATGTAATCCTCCTTGGTCAGGGTGGGAATCGGTCACCCACCCGTTTCAGGGGGGATTTTTAGCTGAATCCCCAATGGACCCAGCGTCCGTGGCCGACCCATGGGCCGGCAACCCCGACTTCCAGGAGGAGCTCCATGAATCCCACCGTCAGCAACCAGACTCTGGCCGACACCCGGGCCAACACCATTTCCGCCGGCGTCTCCAGCATCAATCCCAACTACGTGGCCTCGGCCCAGGGTGCCCTGATCACCGACGTGGAGGGCAACCAGTTCATCGACTTTGCCGGGGGCATCGCGGTGATGAACATCGGCCACAGCCACCCCAAGGTGGTGGCCGCCATCAAGGCCCAGGCCGAAAAGTTCGTCCACACCTGCTTCATGGTCAATCCCTATGAATCCGCCGTGCGCCTGGCCCAAAAGCTGGCCGCCCTCACCCCGGGCGATTTCCCCAAGCGCTGCGCCTTGGTCAACAGCGGAGCCGAGGCCGTGGAAAACGCGGTAAAGATCGCCCGCTACTACACCCAGCGCCCGGCGGTGATCGTATTCGACAACGCCTACCACGGCCGCACCCTGCTCACCATGACCATGACCAGCAAGGTCAAGCCCTACAAGTTCGGCTTCGGCCCCTTTGCCCCGGAAGTGTACCGCATGCCCTTTGGGGATACCGCGGGCCCCGAAACCCTCAAGGAATTTTTTGTCAAGCAGGTCAACCCCGAGGCCGTGGCCTGTGTGGTGGCCGAACCGGTGCAAGGCGAGGGGGGCTTTATCTGTCCGCCGGAAGGTTATTTTCAGAAGATCGCCCAAATCTGCAAGGATAACGGGATACTCTTTGTGGCCGACGAAATCCAGAGCGGCATGGGCCGTACCGGCAAAATGTTCGCCATCGAACACTGGGGCGTGGAACCGGACCTGATCACCGTGGCCAAGAGCCTGGCCGCGGGCATGCCGCTGGCCGCGGTGGTGGGCCGGGCCGAAGTCATGGACGCCGTGCACCCCTCGGGGCTGGGAGGCACCTACGGCGGCAACCCCGTGGCCTGCGAAGCGGCCCTGGCCGTGCTGGAGGTTTTTGAACAAGAGGGCATGCTGGAGAAATCCCAGGCCCTGGGCGCCAAGCTCAAAGCGCGCTTTGAACAGTGGCGAACCCGCTTTGCGGCCGTGGGCGAAATCCGCGGCTTGGGGGCCATGCTGGGCCTCACCCTGGTGAAAAACGGAGAACCCTGGGCCGACGCCGCCCAGCAGATGGTGCAGGTTGCCCGAGACAAGGGCCTGATCCTGCTGGCCTGCGGCATGCACGGCAACGTGCTGCGCATCCTGGCGCCCTTTGTGATTACCGATGCGCAATTGGATAAGGGCCTGGCCATCATGGAAGAGGGCCTGGCCGCCCTGGAGAACTGATCCCGGGAACCCCAAAATCGGAAATCAGGGGATAGACGGCCCAACCTTAGATTGAAACAGAGGAGTCCACGCGATGACCATTTCAGCGGAGCAGTTGGCGGAAGCCCAAAAGCGAATCGTAGAGCAGGATGCCGCCGGTGCGGTCGAACTCACCCGCCGGATCATCGATCAAGGCGGCGATCCTCTGGAGCTCATGAACCAGGCCTTTATTCCGGCCATCAACACCGTGGGGGATCTCTTTGGACGCGGCCAGCTCTTCTTGCCGGCCCTGGTCAAGGCCGCCGCCGCCATGGAGGCGGTGACGGAGATCGTCAACGAAACCCTGGCCGCCGCCGGCAACGCCCAGGAGAAGAAGGGCAGCGTGGTTCTGGGCACGGTCCAGGGCGATGTCCACGACATCGGTAAATGCATCGTGGTCTCCCTGTTCAAGGCCAACGGCTTCGTGGTTCACGATCTGGGCCGCGATGTGGCCGTGGAGAAGTTCATCGATACGGCGCTCCAACACAACGCCGACATCATCGGCACCAGCGCCCTGCTCACCACCACCATGGCCGAGCAGAAAAAACTGGAAGAGACCCTCCAGAAGGAGGGCCTCAAAGAACGCTTCAAAACCCTGGTGGGAGGCGCCCCGGTGACCGCCCGCTGGGCCAAGCGCATCGGCGCCGACGCCTATGCCGAAGATGCCCAGGACGGCATCGCCAAGGCCCGCCGGATGCTGGGGCTCTCCTAAAATCGCACGAAAATCGTCATTCTCCCAAAGGCGAGACTCCCTAAGGTTCAATAGACAGGATATTTGAGGTGAACACGTTATTCCCGCGGGAATCCATACCTGTCCGATGAAGCGAACCTTTGCTCCCGGCTTCCAGCCAGCCGGGTCAGGCTCTTTAAGGACAGCGTAAAGAAAAAGGAAACTAGGATGCACGGCTTTTACGGCAGAATCCTCATCATCGACCTGAGCGCGGGCACCTTCACCATCGACCCCCTGGATGACGCCCTGTGCCGCAAATACCTGGGCGGCAAGGGCCTGGCCTCTCATTTACTGGCGGAACTCAACCCGCCCGGTGTGGATCCCCTGGCCCCGGAAAACCGCCTGATCTTCGCCACCGGACCTTTGGGGGGCACTTGGCTGTGGGGCTCCTGCCGCTACGGGGTCTACACCAAATCCCCCCAGACCGGGCTCTACTGCGAATCCTACGCCGGGGGCAAAGTGCCCGACGCCATGGATGCCGCCGGGTACGACGCCATCATTCTGCACGGCGCCAGTGAGCGCCCCACGGCTCTGGTGGTCCATCCCCAGGGCGTGGAGTTCCACGACGGCGCAGAATTCTGGGGCCTTACGACCTATGCCGCCGAGGACGCCCTCAACGCCAAATTCGGTGGAAAAGCGGGCGGCTACAAGCGCGCCGGCGCCGTGGTGATCGGTCCGGCCGCGGAAAACCTGGTGAGCTTCGGAGTCATTGAAAACGACTACTGGCGCTCGGCGGGCCGCACCGGACCCGGCACCGTCATGGGATCGAAAAAGGTCAAGGGAATTCTCTTTAAAGGCGACCGCACCCGGGATCTGGCCGACGATGCCGGCCTGCGGGCCTTTGTCAAAGCCTTCGGCAAAGAGGCCAAGGAGAGCCCGGCGGCAGTAGCCTACAAATCCATGGGCACCCCCCAGATGGTCAAGATCATGAACAGCGCCAAGGCCTTTCCGGCCCGCTACTGGTCCCAGGGTTCCTGCGCCCACTGGGAGAAGATCAGCGCCGACGCCCTGCACACCCAATGCGAAGTCACCCCCAAGGCGTGCCTCAAGTGTTTCATGGCCTGCGGCCGGCTGAGCACCGTCAAGGCGGGCCGCCACGCCGGGCTCAAGATCGAAGGCCCCGAATACGAAACCATCTACGCCTTCGGCGGCCTGTGCCTGGTGGAGAGCATCGAGGAGATCGCCTATCTCAACGACATCTGCGACCGGCTGGGCATGGACACCATCACCGCCGGCAACCTCTGCGCCTTTACCGTGGAGGCCTCCCGGCGGGGCAAGATCAAGGAGCATTACGCCTACGGCGATGTGGACGCATTCGCCGCGCTGCTCCAGCAGATCGCCCGCCGGGAAGGCATCGGCGATGTGCTGGCCCAAGGCATCAAGCACGCGGCCCAAGAATGGGACCTGGAAGATATCGCGGTCCACGCCAAGGGTTTGGAGCCCGCCGGCTACTACCACCACACTCTCAAGGGCATGGGCCTGGCCTACGCCACCTCCGACCGGGGCGCCTGCCACCTGCGCAGCACATTTTACAAACCGGAACTGGCCGGCATGATTCCCAAGGCGCAGATCGAGGGCAAGGCAAAACTCTTCATGGAGTTCGAAGACCGCCTGACCATCTTCGACACCCTGATCCTCTGCCGCTTTTACCGCGATATGTACCTCTGGGAGCAGTTGCAGGCGGTCATCCGCCTCGCCACCGGCCTGGACTACGACGAAAGCGAACTCAAAGCCCGCGCTCGGGAGGTGACCGACACCGTGCGCCGCTTCAACCTGCGCGAAGGCCTCACCCCCGCCGACGACCGCCTGCCCAAGGGCTTTTACCGCGAAACCGACGTGGAGAATCCCCTGACCCCCGAGGAACTGGAAACCATGCTGGCCGAATACTACCAGCTTCGGGGCTGGGACGCGGACGGGGTTCCGTTGGCGTAGGTATTACCGAATAGCCCGATCCGCATTGAAATGCCGTGGATCCCCGCCCCCGGCTTACAGCCTGCCGGGGCAGGCCCCGCGGGGATCACGCACAGTTCAAACCTTCCGTCGTTCCCGCGCAGGCGGGAATCCATTACAGACCCTTCCCTTCGATTGGCATCCACTGGAAATGGAATTCCGGTGGCTTACCTGAACCCCGTCATTGTCGAATCCCCTGTGGATCCCCGCCAGCGCGGGAATGACGAACGGTTGGACGGTTAGGCGGCGGATGAGATCGTCGCCATCCTCAAGATGATCAATGCCAACGCGAGGTTGGGGCAGCGGCCTAACGGCCGGACCTTCCAATGGAGAATCCCGGCCGCGGAGCATAGAATTGTGACCCTGCGTTCGCCAGGATGACATTGGTTCGGGTATTTAATCGCCAGAGAAATGAGACAAATTTTTCCCATGGACCGCCTCGTCCAGCATTTCGGCGATAAATTGATTGAGGCTCTTTCCTTGCGCTGCTGCTTTTGAGGATAGTTCGGCATGAAGTTTCGGGGAAACCCGCAGGTTGAATTTCCCGGAGTACTCTTTACGGGGAGAGATTGCTTCTTCGCGGCACATCTCAAGAAACACCTTCAGGGAGAGTTTGCCCTCTTTCCGAAGCCCTCTTATGTTGGATGCGAAAAAGTCGACGCCGCCATTTAAACCCAAAAACTCGCCGCGAAATTTATCAATTTCGGGATCGTATTTGATGATGGCCTTATAACCATCGATAATCATGATGTTCATCATGGTTTTACTCCGTTTCGTTCCAACCACTTGCGAATCCTGGCGACCGCCCCTTTGTCTGTATCCAAGGATGGATGGGGTCTGTGAAAAACCTGAATTTCGCCAAAAAGAACCACACCGATCCGGGACCCTTCCCGCTCGGTTATCTTGGCGCCAACCCTTTAAGGAGTGATTCTATATCGGGCCATTTGATAGTTCCGCTGACCGGCCTATCGAAAACACGCTCCATTGTTTTCTGATGTTTGCGTTTCACGGGTATTATAGTACCAATAAACAGTACCATATCAACCGAAAACCGATCCCCCGCTACCCAGGGATGCCGATTTATGGCTTGGAGATAACAATTTGCAGGTGGCAATGGGGCGGATCTTTCAATGGGGAACCCCGGGCGCGGGGCATGAGATTGTGACCCTCACCAGGTAGGAGTTCAATATTTTGAACCCCTGCGACCTGGGCGATTTCGGTGGCGGATCTTTCTATCCCGCCACCACCCGCCGAAATTCATGCTCCAGGCGATAGCGGCGCTCCCGGATGGCATCCAGCGCCCGGTCGAGCCGGGTTTCGTCCTTCGGATTGCGTCGGCGCAGGTTCCGGCGCTGGGTGGCGCAGGTGTACTGGGTGCAGCCCCAGGGCCGGATCAGGCGCGGCAGCCGGCAGCCTCGGGCGGAGAGGTAGCGGCAGGGATCGTCCAGCCGGTCGGCCAGGGGCGCCGGCGGCAGGGGCGTTTCAATGAAGTGCAGAAAGAGCAGGTCTATGAAATCGTACCATACCGTGGTGACGATGCAGCAGGGATCGGGGCACCAGGGGCAGGTGCGCCGGCACACCGCGTCCAGCAGGGGAAAGAGCGCCGCCAATTGTTGGCGGATTTCTATCGCAACGCCCTGGCACGGGCGGAGATCCCGCTGATGGCGCCGGATCAGCCTCCAGAGGGCCTGGTGGGAGGCGGCCCAGACGGCCGACGGCCCCTTGACCGCAGGCACCTGAAAAAAAGTGAGTCCGAAAAAATCGACCTCCGGCGCGGTGCTGTGCTGGGGGCCATGATTCCCAATCTGGCTTTTCTTTGACATCGATCCATTCCCATGAAATGGTTTGGGACAATTCCCCCGGACATCAATTACTTATCGCCAGATATAAGAGAGGAGCAATCCCATGGCGTCCCACGGTCTCAGCGGCGGTATCTATAAACCGCTATCGCCTGCGGATATTGACACCCTTCACGACGCATCCCTGCGCATCCTGGAAACCACCGGCATCACCTATGAATCCGGGCTGGACGAGACCCTAGACCGGTTGGCCCGGGCCGGCGCGACGGTGGACCGGGCGGCTTCGCGTATCCGCTTGCCCCGGGAGATGGTGGGCGACCTGGCCGCTAAGGCCCCTTCCCAGGTGATACTGTACGGCCGCGAGGGGCATCCCGATCTGGATCTCAGAGAGGACAAGGTGCACCTGGGCACCGGGGGCGCGGCGGTTAAGATTCTCGACCTTGAGTCCGGCGAGCCCCGCCCCACCACCCTGAAGGACCTCTACGACCTGGGGCGGCTGGTGGATCATCTCAAGCACATCCATTTCTTCCTGCGCCCCTGCATTCCCACGGACATTCTCGAAACCCAATACGACGTCAATATGTTCTATGCCTGCCTCAAGGCCACGGGCAAGCATGTGATGAGCGGGGTCAACGACGTGGCCGGGCTGCAGCAGATCATCGAGCTTGCGGCCCTGCTGGCCGGGGGCAAGGACGAACTCACGGCCCGGCCCTTTATCTCGGTGATCACCTCCTTTGCCATCTCGCCCCTGAAGCTCTGCACCCAATCCACCCTGATCATGCAGGCCTGCTGCCGGCAGGGTGTTCCCGTGGTCCTCTCGGCCGCGCCCATGTCGGGCTCCACCAGCCCCATGACCATGGCCGGCACCCTGGCCCAACTGCATGCCGAACAGCTGGCGGGCATCGCCATCTGCCAGGCGGCCCGGCGCGGTGCACCCCTGCTCTACGGCGGCATCCCGGGGATGGCCAACATGGCCAGCATGGGCTATCTGGGGGGCGGCGTGGAGTGCGGCATGATGAACGCGGCCATCCATCAGTTGGCGGCCCACATCGGGGTGCCCAATTACAACTCCGCGGGCCTGAGCGACGCCAAGCTGCCCGACGCCCAGGCCGGCTGGGAAAAGGCCGTGACCATCCTGCTGGCCGCCATGGGGGGCTCCAACTACATGCACCACAGCGCCGGTATGCTGGAATCGATGCTCAGCGTGGCTCCGGAACAGTTCGTGATGGACGATGAGATCATCGGCATGGCCGCCAAGGTGCTCCAGGGCATCACGGTGGATGCGGAGCACCTGGCCCTGGAGGTGATCGACAGTGTGGGGCCGGGGGGCAACTTCATGATGGCCGACCACACCCTGGCCCACATGCGCCGCGAGTACTTCCAGGGCAACGGGGTGACCGACCGCCAGATCCGCGGCCAGTGGGAGGCGGCCGGCAAACAGGACGCCCGCACCCGGGCCCGGGCCATCGCCCGGGAAATTCTGGCCCGAGAAGAGAGATCGTACATCCCGGCGGATATCGACGCGCAGATCCGCGAGAGGTTCAATATTCTGATGTAGATCGGTTGCCGTCTTGGCTGGATTGCTGGGTGTCAAAAGGGCGCTGTCCGGTCCGATCATTCAACGCTTATCACGGGCAAACCGCGCAAGCGGCGTTTGGCCGGCGCCCACTCCTCTTTTATATTCCCAACCACCCATCATTCGCAACACCTTTACCGCCTTCCACACTATCGATCCGACCCCGCACGGGGCGAACCCAGCATCCCAGCCCCCTTCCCCGATCCCTTCGGGTCATCCACAGTAATTCTTAATCATTTTTTCGGTTGACAAAGAAGAACCGGCTCTTTTATAAATTGAACATTCAGTTAATTCTTTCCTGCGACCCTTCCCATGCGCAAAAATCTGAAAGCCGAAATCCGCAAGCCGCAGATTCTAGAGAACTACTATGCGGTGCTCATCGAAGAGGGCATCGAGGGGGTCTCCATCGGCAAGATCGCCAAACGCATGGGAATTCATCCCAGCCTGATCATCCACTACTTCCAAACCAAGGAGAACCTCACCCTGGAGCTGGTGGATTATCTCATCGAAAAATATGAAGCCCCGGAGTACCTTCAATTCGACCAGATCGAAGACCCCGCGCAACGCTTCGAGGCGCTGCTGGATACGATTTATTCCAAGGCCTGGTCGCGCACCGTGGATCCCGGAACCCACTTCGGATTTTACTATTTAAGTTTCCGCAATCCCAAAATCCGACAACGCTTTGAACAGATGATTCAAAAGTTCCGGGACTATCTGCTGGCTGAATTGGAACGATTTCAGGCCCAGGGTGTCGTCACCATCCAGGATGCCCGCCAGGCTGCCGATATGATGGTGACCTTGATGGAGGGCCTTGAGTTCCATGCGCATTTCCTGGCCGGCTCCCAGCGATTCGACCTGTTCGCCCACACCACCCGGGAGAGCGTGAAGAGCCTGCTGACCCGCTCCCCCCCGGTGATGTAGCTGGGAACAGGTGCGGCAAACAGCGGCTTCAAGGCGTTTCAACATCGATTCGCCAATCAATCAGGCACTCAAAACCGGCAAAGGAGCAACCCATGAAAGTTTACGATGATGATTACACCAGTGACTACACCGGGCGCGACATCGCCGCGGCCCAGCGGGAAGCCCAGGATATGGTGGATGTCATCCTCACGCCGGCCGATGCGACGCCCCTTGCGGTGCGCCAGGATATCGCCCGCAACACCGTGCGCAATTTTCGCGATCACATCAACAAGGGCTTTCTGGACTACCGCAAGTCGGTGACTGAAGCCTCCAATTTCGCGGTCACCGAATGGACCGGCCAGGGCTCCATCATGAAAGATGCCCTGGACCGCGAGTACATCGACATGCTGGGCGGGTTCGGGCTCTACTCCTACGGCATCCGCCATCCGCGCATCATCGCCGCGGTCAAGGCCCAGCTCGACCGCTCGCCCCAGTACAGCCAGGAGATGCTCGATCCCCTGCGAGCCCAATTGGCGCGGGTGCTGGCCCTGCTGACCCCCGGCAAGATCCAGTATGGCTTTTTTGCCAACTCGGGGACCGAGGCCGTGGAGGGGGCCATGAAACTGGCCAAGCTCTACACCGGGCGCAAAGGGTTCGTGGCCATGCTCAAGGGATTCCACGGCAAGACCCTGGGGACCCTCTCGCTGATGGGCAAGAAGGTGTTCCGCAAACCCCTGCTGCCCCTGCTGGAAGGGGTGCGTCATGTGCCCTTTGACGATGCCGAGGCCGTGGAGCAGGTGCTGGCCGCGGCCAAGGCGGTGGGCGACGACATCGCCGCGGTGGTGGCCGAGCCGATCCAGGGTGAAGCCGGGGCCATCGTTCCCTCCGACGATTACTGGCCGCGCCTGCGGGAGATCTGCAACCACTACGGCGTGCTGCTCATCGCCGACGAAGTGCAGACCGGCTTTGGCCGCACCGGGGCCATTTTCGGCCTGGACCACTGGAATGTGGCTCCGGACATCATCTGTTTTGGAAAGGCCCTGGGCGGGGGCGTGGTGCCCTTGTCGGCTTTCATGTCCACCCCCAAGATCTGGTCCTGCATGGAGCCCAACCCCTTCATGCACACCACCACTACCGGGGGCAATCCCCTGGCCTGCGCCTCGGCCCTGGCCGCCGTCACGGTGCTGCTGGAAGAGGACCTGGCCGGGCAGGCCAAAGCCAAGGGGGAGTACATTGTCGAGCAATTGGCCCAGCTCCAGGCGCGCTATCCCGGGGTGCTGGCCGAGGTCAACGGCCGGGGGCTGTTGCTGGGCATGGCCTTTCCCACCGACGGCATCGGCTACAAGGTCGCCTCGGGACTTTTCTCCCGGGGGGTGATCACCGCGGGCACCCTGACCAATTCCAAAAACATCCGCATCGAACCGGCCCTCAACATCTCCATGGCGATCGTCGATGAGATGCTCAACCGCCTGGAAGATGTCTTCAAGAGCATCGAGGTGCCCCGCCGGGCAAAGCCCATGAACCTTTACGCCGGCAGCGTGCTGGAGGTGGATCTGAGCGCCGAAACCGTCAGCCCCCGTCCCATCCGAGAGGCGTGGCTCCGGGAGTACATCGGCGGCTGGGGGCTGGCGGCCAAGTATTTCGCTGAAAGCGTGGACCCTGCCGTGGATCCCCTGTCAGCGGAAAATGCCCTGGTGATCATGACCGGCCCCCTGTGCGGTACCCTGGCCCCCACGGGCTCGCGCACCTGCCTGGTATCCAAAAGCCCGGCCACGGGCACCATCTTCGAATCCAACATCGGCGGCGGCTTCGGCCCGGAACTGAAATTCGCCGGATACGACGGCATTGTGATCAGAGGCCAGGCGAGTCGGCCTCTCTATCTGAGAATCCAGGATGACAGCGTCACCCTGGAAGATGCCGCGCCCATCTGGGGCCGGGGCATCTTCGAGACCGAAACCTGGCTGCAGGAAACCCTGGGCCCCGGGGCCAAGAGCCTGACCATCGGACCCGCCGGCGAAAGCGGTGTGCCCTTTGCCTGCGTGGGCTCAGAAGCATACCGCCAGATGGGCCGCGGCGGCGCCGGCACCCTGTTCGGCAGCAAACAGCTCAAGGCCATCGCCGTGAGAGGCACGGGGGGCGTTCAGGTGGCCGACATGGGCCTGTTTTGGGAGAAGATCAGCACCCATACCCAAGAGAACCTGCTCACCGCCGACAATCTGTGGGCCAAATCCGACGGCACCCCCATGCTGGTGGATCTCACCAACGAACTGGGCATCCACCCCACCCGCAATTTCAGCGAAGGGGTCAATTCCAAGCACAACAATCTCAACAGCGACGCCATGCTGGATGTGAAAATCGGCGACCGCGCCTGTGCCTCCTGCCCCTTGGGCTGCGGCAACTTCACCTCGCTGAACGGAGTTCAAGTGGAGGGTCCTGAATATGAAACCCTGGCTTTGGGGGGGTCCAACTGCGGCATCAACGACCTGGAACAGGTGATGCGCTTCAACCGCATCTGCGACGACCTGGGCCTGGACACCATGTCCGCGGGGGGCACCATCGCCCTGGCCATGGAACTGAGCGCGGCGGGTATCCACGACTTCAAGCTCGCCTTCGGGGATGGGGCGGCCCTGCCGGCGGTGGTGGCGGAGATCGCCCGCCAAAATACGGCCCGCGGCCGGGATCTGGCCCTTGGCGCGGCACGCCTGGCGGCGAAGTACGGGGCCGAGGAGTACGCGGCGCACGCCAAGGGGCTGGAAATGCCGGCCTACGACCCCCGGGGCAACTGGGGCATGGGACTGGCCTACGCCACCAGCGAGCGCGGCGCCTGCCACCTGCGCGCCTTTACCATCACCGCCGACAATCCCTTCAAGATTCAAGATCTGACCCGCGAGGTGATCGTCGGCCAGAATGCCAACGCCGCCAAATGGTCCCTCTGCCTATGCGATTTCTGGGGCTCGGCGACCCCCGATATCATGGCCGACATGCTCAGCGCCGGTCTGGGCCGCACGGTTTCGGCCAAGGACCTGGAAAGATGCGGGGAGCGGATCTGGAACCTGGTGCGCCGCTTCAACCTGGCCGCCGGATTCACCGCCGCCGACGATGTGCTGAGCCCCAAAATGATGACCAAGGCCCTGAAGAACGGTCCCCACGACGGCCGCAAATTCACGCCCGAGGTGCTGGAAGAGATGAAAGGGCTTTACTACCACCTGCGGGGCTGGGATGCCCAGGGGCTGCCCACGGAGGCCAAACTCAAGGCGCTCAACCTCGCCTAACGGCGTTATCCAAGATTTTCAGCGGGTCACGGATCGGCTGGTCCGAATCCGCGGCTTTGCAAGTTTCGCCCCTTAGGGGGCCACGGAGGACCCCATGGAAAAACATCTTTACGCCCTGCCCAACCGCTGCACCGGCTGCAACCGCTGCACCTACGCCTGCTCGGCCGCCAAGGAGGGCATGTTCATTCCCACCCGCGCCCGGATCAAGGTCAGCAATTTCAGCCTGGAGGGCTACAGCGTGCCCCATGTCTGTTTTCAGTGTCCCAAAGCTTCATGCGCCGAAGCGTGTCCCGAAGAGGCAATCTTCCGCAACAGCCGGGGCGTGGTGGTGGTGGACGCCGCAAAATGCAACGGCTGCGGGGTGTGTGTCGCGGCCTGTCCCTATGGCATGATCGAGCAGTACATCTCGGGCAAGGCGTATAAATGCGATCTGTGCGGCGGCGATCCGCTCTGCGTCGCCGAGTGCCACTACGGCGCTATTGTCTTCAAGGAGTCGGACAAGATCGCCCAAAACCAGCGCAACCAGCAGATGAAACAGCGCATCAAGCACGACGACCCCCAGGCAAAACGCCTCACCCTGGCCGTCAATATCCGGGATGCCGCCCAGCGGGTCCCCCGCAGCGCGGGCTACCTGGGATAACGAAATAGCGGTTGCAGTCAAGGCCCGACCTCGCTACTATCCAGCGCTCGTGAAACAGCCAGCAAGGATGAACCGATGAGCCCGACTGCTGAAAAAGTGATGGATTTGGCCCGCGCCATCGAACGATTCGTGCCCCACGGCGCCCATATCAGCATCGGCGGGTTTACCCTCAACCGCAACCCCATGGCCGCGGTCTACGAAATTGTCCGCCAAAAAATCCACGATCTGCACCTCTATGCCCACTCCAACGGCCAGGGCGTGGACGAACTGATCGGCGGGGGCTGCGTGCGCCGCGTGGAGATCGCCTACGGCGGCACCGGCCGTTTCGCCCCCACCTGTATCCGCTTTCGCCGGGCCGCTGAAACCGGAACGATCCAGATCGAAGACTACTCCAATTTTCAGATGACCCTGCGCTTCCAAGCCGGGGCCTGGGGCGTGCCCTACCTGCCGCTGCGCTCGGGCATGGGCACCGATATCGTCGAGCGGTGGGGCTTTCCCGCCAAGATGCGCCAAGCCGACCCCAAGCTTCCCGATCTCAAACTGAAGGTGGCCGAAAACCCCTTTGGCGATTGGGGCGATGCCCGCCAGGTGGTGCTGGTACCGGCCATCAATCCTGACGTGACCATCCTCCACGTGCAAAAGGCCGATTCACAAGGCACCGCCCGCATCGAGGGGCTCACCTTTGCCGACGTGGAACAGGCCAAGGCCGCCCGGCGGGTGATCCTCACCTGCGAAGAACTGGTGGCGGAAGATGAGCTGCGCCGGGCCTCGGACCGCAATCAGATCCCCTTTTTCTGTGTCGACGCGGTGGTGCCGGTGCCCTGGGGCGCCTATCCCACGGCCTGTTACCGTCATTACGACTACGACCCGCTCTACCTCAACGACTACCGCGCCGCGGCCCGGGATGAAGCCCGCCACCAGGCCTACTTGAAAGCGAATATTTACCAGGTTCCGAATCAGGCGGCGCTCATGGCCCGGGTGGGGGTAGAACGCCAGGAGGCGCTGAAGGCCGATCCGCGTACCGGATACGCTGCCGATCTGGACCGCCGGTAGGGAGGAGAGTGTGCAGGATTACACCTTACGGGAGATGATGACCATCGCCGCCGCCCGCCAGATCCGGGACGGGGAGATCGTCTTTTGCGGCACCGGCATCTCCATGCTGGCGGCCATGGCCGCCAAGCACATCAGCGCCCCCAACAGCGTGATTTTCTTTGAGACCGGGGCCATCGACTCCCGCCTGGAGGAAGTGCCCATGGCCGTGGGCGATCCCCGGGTGATGGCCGGCACGGCCATCAACGGCAGCCTGAGCGACGCCTTTGCCACCATGCAGAACCGCCGCACCGGCCCCCGGGTGGTGGGAATCATGGGCGCGGCCCAGATCGACCGCTACGGCAACCTCAACTCCACGGTTATCGGCGACTACCATCAGCCGCAGGTACGCTTTTCCGGAAGCGGCGGGGCCTGCGACGTGGCCTCCTTCGTGGGCCGCACCCTGATCTTCATGCAGCATGAAAAGCGCAAATTCGTGGAGCAGCTGGATTACCTGACCAGCCCCGGCTGGCTGCAAGGCGGTGAGAGCCGGCGGCGGCAGGGATTGCCCGGGGGCGGCCCGGAAGTGGTGATCACCAACCTGGCGCTGATGGGCTTCGAGTCCCAAACCAAAGCGATGTACCTCAAGGCCTGTTTTCCCGGAATTTCCCCTCAAATGGTTCTGGATCAGATGGCCTTTAGCGTGGATATCTCCCAGGCCGAGGAATTTCCAACCCCCACCCAGCGGGAGCTCAAGATTCTGCGGGAACAGTGCGATCCCCAGCGACTGATTCTCGGTCCCGCCCACCAGCCCGAGTCGCAATTGAATCTCTGATCCCCATTAGGGTCGCAACCCACGGATACCAACAGGAGCGCGGATGTTCGCCCTTTCAACCTCATGCTACGACCTGGCCCAGGGCAGCCCCCAGGCGTTGTGCCGCTTTTTGAAAGAGAACGCCATTCCGCAGGTGGAGCTGGAGTACCGCATTCCCCGGCCGGTGCTGCCCCAGCTCAAAGCGGACCTCAAAGCGGCGGGCATCTCAACGGTGAGCGTGCACAACATCTGCCCCCGCTGCGACGACACCCCGCCGGGGATCCCGGCCAACACATTTTTCCACCTGGCGCACCTGGATCCCGAGATCCGCCGGCGGGCCCTGGAACTGACCCGCGGCACCCTCGAGCTGGCCCATGAACTGGAGGCGCGGGCCGTGGTGCTGCACTGCGGGCATGTGGAGATGAGCAACGATTTTGGGCTGATGAAAGGGATCTACGACCAGGGCCGAATCGACACCCCTCAAGCCCAGGAGCTGCGCGAAACCCAAGCCGCTGTGCGACGCCGGCACCTGCCCCCACACCGCGACGCCCTTTTTTTCAGCCTAGAAGCTCTGGCCGCCGCGGCCGATAGGTACGGCGTCGTCTTGGGCCTGGAAAACCGCTTTTACTTCCACCAGTTGCCCGGGCTGGATGAGTTTAAAGAGATTTTCAGGAAATTTGCCGGTGCGCCCCTGGGCTATTGGCACGACAGCGGCCACGCCTGGGTCAATAAGCAGCTGGGCTATCTGGCCCCTGGCGAACTGCCGGATACCCTGGAAAGCCATCTCGTAGGCATGCATCTCCACGATTCCCGAGGCTTGGATGATCACCTGCCCCCAGGCAGCGGTGAGATGGAACTGGGCTCCCTTATGACGCGCTTGCCCGCCGGGGCCCCCCTGGTGATGGAGCTTGCCCCCGGCACGCCTCTGGATCAGGTGGCCCAGGGCGCGGCCTGGGTCCG
The DNA here is from genome assembly GCA_963713755.1 of uncultured delta proteobacterium. GTDB lineage: Bacteria > Desulfobacterota > Desulfobacteria > Desulfobacterales > CAVQMW01 > CAVQMW01. The sequence goes on from CAVQMW010000003.1 coordinate 1,335,919, forward strand.
GAAGCATCTGACCCACAAACCTTTGTCCGGCGCCCCAGAGGGTCCGCAAGGCAAGGATCCGGCAGCGGAGGATCGACGACCATGAGTGGACAGGCCCTGAAGATCGAATCAGCGGGCTGCCTGGGCCAAGGGAAAGGTCTGGGGCGGGTCATCGCCAAGTGCATCTACCCCCTGTACAACCCGGAGACCCGCCAGGAAGAGATGATGGTCATCGATATCGCCTACGATCCGCTGGCCGCCCGGATGACCATCGACTCGCGCAGCGTGGACATGAACGGCCGGCTGCGCTTCATGGGCCAACCCCGGGTGGAGCCCATCGCCGATCCCTGCCACTTCTTCGACGCCATGGGCATCCAGAACCAACGCGGCCTGTTGCGGGATATCTACTTCGAATAACGGTCGCTTCTGAACCTCTAAACCGTCCGTAAAAACAGATTGCCTCTGCGCTTCGTCACCCGACCGATGATCGTGGCCCCGGTGGTGCCCGCCCCATGCAGGGCCGCCACAATCGAGTCCCCCAGCCGTTCCGGCACGGCGGCCAGCAGGCCCCCGCTGGTCTGGGGGTCGAACAGGATCTCCCTGACCTCGTCCGCGGCCTCCACCGCCAGCTCCAGATGGGCCGCCACCAGGCTTTGATTGGCCCGGTTGACGCCGGTGGTGACGCCCTGGCGATACATCTCCAGGGCCTCGTCCATCACCGGAAGCGCCGCCAGGTTCAGCTCGATCAACACGTCGGAGCCCTGGGCCATCTCCAGGCTGTGGCCGGCCAAGCCAAAGCCGGTGACATCGGTAACCCCGTGCACCTCATATCGGGCCAGCACTTCCGCGCTGCGCCGATTGAGGGTGGTCATGACCTTCAAGCAGGCTTCCAGGGCGGTGTCCGAAACCTTGCCCTTGATGTTGGCGTTGAGCAGGACCCCGCACCCCAGGGGTTTAGTGAGAATCAGCACATCCCCGGGCCGCGCCCCGCGGTTGGACCAGAATCGATCCGGATGCACCACCCCGGTCACCGCCAGGCCGAATTTGGGCTCGTCATCCTCTACGGTGTGGCCGCCGGCCAGCACCGCGCCGGCTTCGGTGATCTTGTCCAGGGCGCCGGCCACGATGCGGTGCAGAATGTCCGCTTGCAGCTTGCCCGCCGGAAAGCCGATCAGATTGAGGCAGGTCAGCGGGCGGCCCCCCATGGCATAGACGTCGCTCAGGGCGTTGGCCGCGGCGATTTGTCCATAGCGAAAGGGGTCGTTCACCGGCGGGGTGATAAAGTCCGCGGTGGTGACGATGGCGATCTCCGGGGTGAGCCGGTACACCCCGGCATCGTCACTGGTTTCGTAGCCCACCAGCAGATCGGGATCTTGTTTGCGGGGCAGGGTCGCCAGGAGTTCCGCCAGCCCGACCGGGCTGATCTTGGCGGCTCAGCCGCAGGTTTTGGACAGACTCATCAGAGTCGGTTTTTCAAAGGGATTCCATTTGGCCATCAATATCTGCTCCTGAAAGGGTTGCGCCGCCGGGCAGGATAAAATCTATGACTCATACCAAAAATAACCAATCCATCGCCAGCTCAATATCCTCTGCTGTAAATGCGAAAATGCGGCAGGGGGCCAAAAGGTGCACGTTCCGGTTGGGAATTATAAAGCGTCAGAGGCCTCCCATTGCAGACCCGAAATGCGGGCTATGCGCCGGGTCAGGGCCGCCTCCAGGCAGGCCCGGGGGCCATACACCAGCACACTTTGTTTGGCCCGGGTGATGCCGGTATAGAGAATTTCCCGGGAGAGCAGGCGCTGGGCCGGATCGTCGGGCAGCACCAGCAACACCCGGCCGTATTCAGACCCCTGGCTTTTGTGCACGGTCATGGCAAAGGCCGGTTCAAAGGGTGGCAGCATGGCATCGGGCCAGGCGCTGAATTCCGCGCCCCGGCGAAAATAGACCTGGCGCTGCCCCTTGGAATCCTCCAGGCAGAGCCCCACATCCCCGTTGTAGAGCCCCCGGCGGGGATCGTTGCGGGTGATCAGTACCGGCACCCCGGAAATCAGGCCGCCCCTGGTCTGGCTCGGATGGCGCCGGGTGACCTCGGCCATGCGCAGCACCATCCGGTGGTTGATCGCCTCGCAGCCATAAGGGCCTTTGCGCACCAGGGTGAGAATCCGCACCTCCTCCAGCAAATCGAACAGCCGGCTCAACACCTTCCGGCCCCCGGGGCGGGTGATCAGATCTGCGGAAGGCCGGCCCAGGGCCGCCTGGATCAGCAAGGGGTAGGTCTGGCCCGCGGAATCCTCGTGTTCCTGGTACCAGCGCCGGGTCCAACGCTCTTGGCAGCGGCGCCAATCCTCTGCTGAGTGCGCCGCCACCCAGCCCCAGCGGTCCCTACCCAGCTCCAGCCCGGCAGCAAAGCTCAGGGGCGGATCGGCCGGCCAGGTTCCCTGGTTCACGGCCCGGGCCAGGGCTGCCAGCCGAACCCCGGAGCGAAACACCGTGGTCAGGGTGGCTAGATGCCCCTCAAAGATCCCCGGCTCGCCGGCCCGGGGAATCATTTCGCTGAACACGGCCCCGGCTTCGACCGCCGGCAACTGATCTTTGTCCCCCAGCATGACCAAGCGGGTCCGGGCGGGATCCAGGGCTTGCAGAAACTGGTCCATGAGCACCACATCCACCATGGAGGTTTCGTCCAGCACCACAACCTGGGCCGAGAGCGGACGGCGGCGATGGTAATAAAATTCATGGCTATGAGGTCGGTAGCGGAGCAGGGTGTGCAGGGTCTGGGCGGTTATCCCCCCTAAGGCGCGATCCTCGGGCGCGGGACGCTGAATAGAGTCGAGCAGGGTTCCTACGGCTTCGGTCATGCGCTGGGCCGCCCGGCCCGTGGGGGCGCCCAGGACAATGGCCTCGGGATCGCTGCCCTGCCGCACCAAGGCCCGCAACAGATTGACCATCAGGGAGGTTTTTCCGGTCCCCGGCCCCCCGGAGATCAAGGTAAACTGGCGGCCAAGGGCGATGGCCAAGGCCTCCAACTGGGCTTTGTCCCGGGCGATGGGGTGCAGGTTACGGCCCACCCGCAGCACACGCTCATCCTGGTACAGATCCGCCAGCAGCGCCGGGTGGTCTTGATCCCCATTGTCCGGCCGGGGGCTGACGGCCAGGTAGGCCAGTAGCCGCTGCTGCAGGCGCCGGGAGTGAAAGTAGTACTTGTGGAAGTAGAGCAGAGGTCCTTCGGGGCGCGCCACCCACACTAGGGGGCGATAGAGGTTCGGGTCCTTGCGGGCCACCAGTTGACCGTAACGTTCCCGGCGGACCCCGGCCATAAACTTGAGCGCCCAGGAACTGAGTTCTAAAGGTTCCGGGGTTGCCTCCGGCGCTGCCGACAACCTTTCTAGGGAGAGGTCCAGGCAGAGATGGCCCTGGCGAGTGGCCTGCAGCAGGGCCGCCAGGGTCACGGCCAGGGGCCAGTCCCGGCCCTCACCGGCGTATTGATACAGATCCCTGAGGAGCATCTGGTCCAACAGGGTGAGTTCGTAGGCCTCGGCCAGGCGCCGCCAGGATCCGGGAGGCAGATAGGCCCCGGCTTCGCTGGCGGCGGGGGAGAATTGAAGATCCGCTGAGATCACGCGTGAACCCTCTCTTGAAAACGAGTCAAACCATTGCAGCTTTGCACTGCTCAACTGTTTAGTACCCCGAGGGCTGCCAAGGCAACGATTTTTGCGCTATTGCCAAGTGGCGCAAACCGGCCTATTGTTGAGTAAATTAAGACTATTGCCAAAATACCTGAATCATCGGAATCCATCGCCCCCCAAGGGCGGGCCGTAAATGAGCCTGAGCAACCATGAATGAACCGGTCGCGGAACAGGCCTTGACCGTGAAAATTGCCGAGCTGGAGGCCGAGCTGAACCGGCTTCGGGAAGAGATGCGGGAACTCAAGGCGGTTGAGGAATTGTTTCCCCGCATCATGGACGCCACCTCCGAAGGCATTCTGCTGCTGGACGCCAAGCATCAGATCCAGAGCGCCAACCGTGCCGCGGTGCAGCTGTTGGGCTACAGCGCCCGGGAGCTGAAGGGCGTTCACATCCGCACCCTCTACGAGCGCAGCACCATCGCTTTTTACGGCGCCAGCAAAGATCATCTCAGTTTCGAGGCCGCCTTTCAAACCAAGGCGGGCCTTTCCATCCCCCTGCTGCACAACCGCAGCGCTCTGCGGGACAGCCAGGGCGACATCAACGGTCACGTCACCTTCCTGTCCGACTTGACCGAACTCAAACTGACCCAGGCCGAGCTGCGCCGGGCCGAGCGGCGCTATCGCGATATCTACCGCAACGCCGTCCAGGGGATGTTCCAATCCACCCTAAGCGGGCAAGTACTGGAAGCCAATCCAGCCTATGCGCGTATTTTGGGTTATGAAAGCGTGGATGAGATTCTCTCCATCGCCAATATCGGCAGAGCCATTTACCACGACCCCGCCGATCGGGATGGGATGATTTCGGCGCTCAAGGAGAAGGGTGTGCTGACCAACTTTGAGATGCGGCTCAAACGCAAAGACGGAGCGACGATCTGGATTTTGGCCAACGCCCGGCTCATCGACACCGGAGGCGGCAACGGCATCATCGAGGGGATCATGGTGGACAACACGGCCCGCAAGCAAGCCGAAGAGAAACTCACCCGCAGCCGGGAGAAGTTCCGAGAACTGGCGAATCGCGACAACCTCACCGGGCTGTACAACACCCGCTATCTGTATCGCCAGTTGGATCGGCTCATCGACCGCAGCAACGCCTCGCAAACCCCCTTTTCCCTGGTATTCCTGGACATTGACAACTTCAAACGGGTAGTGGATCGCTACGGTCACCTCAACGGCAGCCAGGTCCTCAAGGAGGTCGCGGAGACCTTGGCCTCGGGATTGACCGAGCCTTGCCATGGCGTGGCCTACGGCGGGGATGAATTTGTACTGGTCCTGCCGGGCTACGACAAACAGCAGGCCAAGGCAAAGGTTGAGGAGATCCGCCTCCAAATTCGCCAGGCCACCTACCTGAGCAACAAAGGCCACGCGGTGAAGCTGCGCGCCAGTTTCGGTCTGGCCACTTACCCCGACGATGCCGAGGACCGCACCGGGCTATTGGCCCTGGCGGACCGCGCCATGTTCCACATCAAGGCCACGGGCAAAGACGGGATTGGGGTCAGCCACGCTGCGTGATACCGATCCTTTCCCCGACTCCTGAACTCCAGTAAGATAGAGCCCCTGGCGATAGGGGGTATAAATCAGGGCGATTGCCTCTGTGGCCCGGCAGGGTCGGGTTTAAAACCCGCCCCTACAGTGGATGGCAGGTCTCCGGCAGTCATGGCTCCCAATGGCCATCTAAGGGCTCGCTCAAACCCTAAGCAACGGAGATTTTCCCCCGCCAAACTGGGAGAATCCGGGCAAGCCACCGCGGCCGATCTCGTTTCAATTTACCCCGGTTGGGATGTCGCGGAATGACAATAGGGGCGAGGGGGATAAGGGCGGGTCAGAAATAGGGATTGAAATATTTGGCGCCCACCAGGAATTCGGCGCCCTCTTCTTCGGAGGCGGGCTGGCACCACATCACTTCGGCCAAGGTTACGGTGCGAAAGCCCTCCCAGGCATCCGGCCCGGGGCTTGAGCCGGATCCGCAGTTGAGTTTGATCAAAAGCATGGTTCCCGGCCGGACGGCACTCCTGCTCTTGAAGCGCAGCCCGCCGGCTCCATGCCCCAGCAGTTGGCCCGGGTAATGGTCCGAGGAATCATGGGCACTGGCCTGAAAGTGGCAATAGGTAAGCGGCGCGCTGTGATCGTGGCGTGGAAACCTCCGTTTCTCCGGTTCAAAAGACATAACTGCTGGCCTCCTTTTGGGGCTCGCCATTTTTTGTCTCAGGGTGCCGAGGCGGGGTTCGAATCCGCGGCCGGGAAACACGTTCCACGCTGCGATCCGGTATGGTTAAATACAGGTAGTAAAACGCGGCAATACCGCGGGAACCTAACGCCGTTGCCTCCCCTCGGGCACCAAATATTGCCGCCGCTGCTACTCTAAAATTTCAAGTACCATGCGTTTCTTCTCTTTAGCCGAAACCGCATTTAAAATCGTCCGCATGGCATGGGCAGTCTGGCCTTTTTTTCCGATGACCTGGCCGATGTCAGTTTTCGCAGTGCGCAATTCATAGACCGTGGTGTGTTGCCCGTTGACCTCATTGACATGGATTTCCCCCGGATTGTCCACCAAATGTTGGGCGATAAAACGAATCAGCTCTTTCATCTCTCACATCTCCTTCAACGGTTGATCTAACTGAACATGATCACAACTTGTTTTCAGCTTAGCGCGCTGTTTTGGGCCTGTTCCTCCATTCAGGGCCGGCGCTGAAAGGGAATCTGAACGCTACCTGCTCGGCGCGTCCGGTTTATCCCCGGCGCGGGCGGGTGTTGGGCCGTGATATCGCCAGGATGAAACCATCCAGTCCGCGGGTAGGGTGGTATCTCCGTAAAACCGGCCCCCGGCCACGGCCTGTATGGCGGGCAGGGCTTGGTCGGCGGCCGACGCTTTCAGCAGATATCCATTAGCACCGGCCTGCAGCGCCTCGTCTATGTACGCCCGGGACGAGTGAACGGTGATGACCAGGACCTGGATCTGGGGGTGCCGCTGCTTGATCTGCCGGGTAAGGAAGATCCCGTTACGGTCGGGAAGCGAAATATCGACGGTAACCAGATCGGGAACCAGCCACAGCACCCCATGGAGTCCGGCGGACATCCCCCCGGCCTCAGCCACCACCTCGAAATTCTCCAGGGTAAGGATCAGGCGTTTAAGGTTGTCCCGGAAAATACGATGATCATCAACGATCATCACCCGCGTTTTGGTTTCCAAGGCCATGGGGTACGGAATCATAAAGAACTTGGAGGTGAACCTCAGCAGGGAAGCAAGTTGGCCGGCAAGCCGGCGCTCATATCTTCCGTATAATCCAAGGCCATGGCCACCAGCGGTACTTGGGCGGCGGCCCTGGTCTGCAGCGCCTGAATCAAGGGGCAATTTTCCATGCAGTAATCCTTGGGCTGATCGATATTGGGGCAATGCTTGCAGGGTGAAGAGATCATGAACGGCCTTCCTTTCTCCCTGGTTGCGGGAACTGCAATCAAGGGATAATGAAAAAAACGCCCATTGGCAGCGCGGACCCCCACGGCCATGGAAATGACCTTGTTGCGCATGCCATTGAGGTCCGTCTGAATCTTATCGAAAAACCCGTTGCCTAACTACTGCGAGAATTCTAATGCTAATCAGAATGATATGTAATTTATAGAATTACGTCCCCGGACACAATGGGGAGTAAACCCCAAATTTAGATAGGGGAAATCCCCTAGGCAATAGGAAAAATTGCCTAATCAGCGGTCGACGGATGGACACTAGGTGCGCAGCCCCAGGGTGGTGATTAGCCTTACCCTGACTTGAATTTAAATACCCAGATACCTTAAATTCCAGAAACCTTAACCTTAGGAGGGATAGTCATTATGGAAACCTATGATGTGGCGGTGATCGGAACGGGAACGGCAGCCTATCAGGTGGTTTATCCCTGTTGCGAGGCCGATCTGCGGGTGGCGGTGGTGGATCGGCGGCCCTACGGCGGCACCTGTGCCATAAGGGGCTGCCAGCCCAAGAAGTATTTGGTGGCCGCGGCGGGCGCCGTGGAGCGGGCGGAGGCGATGGCCGGCATCGGTATCCGCCGGCCGTCCCAGATCAACTGGCCCGATCTGTTGGCCTCCAAGAATGCCTTTACCCACAGTGTTCCCCGCCGCACCGAAGAGGGCTTTCAAGATGCCGGGGCGGCCACCTTTCACGGTCCGGCTCGATTTACCGGGAATCAAACTCTAAAAGTGGGCGAGGCCGAAATCAGAGCCGAGAAAATTGTGATCCCCAGCGGTGCCAAGCCCCGGCCCCTTGATTTCCCCGGCGCCCATTTGATGGCCAGCAGCGATGATTTTCTCGACCTCGAAGCCCTGCCCCCCAGGATCGTCTTTGTGGGCGGCGGATTCATCTCCATGGAGTTTGCCCATGTCGCGGCCCGGGCCGGTTCTCAGGTCACGGTGCTCCAGCAGGATGCCCATGTGCTCAATCCCTTTGACTCCGATTTGAGCGATTTGCTGGTGGAGGCCTCCCGCGCCGCCGGCATCACCATTGAAACCGGCGTTTGCGTCAATGAAGTGGTTCCAGCGAATGGCGGCTTTAAGGTCCGCTGCCGGGAAAATCCCAACCAAACCTTCAGCGCCGATTTGGTGGTCCACGGCGCGGGCCGGGTTCCGGATCTGGAGGATCTTGACCTGAGCGCCGCCGGGATCAACTTCACGCCCAAGGGTGTAACGGTCGACGACTACCTGCAAAGCCCCTCCAATCCCCGCATCTACGCCATTGGCGACGCCGTGGCAACACCCTATCAGTTGGCACCCATCGCCGACATGGAAGGTCTTTGCGCCGCCCACAACATTCTTCACGGCAACCAGCAAAAGGCCGACTACAGCGTCGTGCCCAGCGCGGTCTTTACCCAGCCGCCACTGGCCGCCGTGGGCATCCTCGCCGCCGAAGCCAAAAAGCTGGATCGTGAGGTAGCCATCAACAGCGGCGACATGACCTCCTGGCCCTCTTCCCGGCGCATCGGCCAACGCCACGCCGCTTACAAGGTGATCATCGACAGCGGAAACCAGCAGATCTTAGGCGCCCACATCCTGGGCCACAACGCCGATGAGATGATTAACATCTTTGCCCTGGCCATGCGCTTCAATCTCACCCGGGACGATCTGAAATCGATGCTGTGGGCCTACCCCACCTATATCTCGGATATCAAGTATATGCTTTAATTTTCGCTGGGTTTGCAGTGCTTGGGATGTCCATTGCTGGGGGCACAAAAGCATGAAGCAGAGCGCTGAGGAGATAAATGCGAAAATTAAGATTCGGAACAAAGATTGGGCCGTTTGCCTCAAGCATCTTCCTTGACTGACGCTTCAATTGTAACTACTGTGGTTACATAAATAACAAACCATTAAATTATTATGAGGACGCTATGCAGACCACCCATGTCGGGGTTCGGGACGCCAAAATCCATCTCAGCAGATTCCTGCAAATCGTGAAAAACGGCGGGGAGGTGGTGATTACTCAACGGGGCAAACCCGTAGGCAAACTGATCCCCTATGAATCTTCGGAGCTGTCATTGTCGCAACGCTTGCGAAACCTGGAAACCAAGGGATGGGTTAAACCCATAACCCAAAAACAAAAAGATAGAATTCCTTCGCCGATCCCGCTTCCCGATGACCTGGCCCAGCAATATCTGCAAGAGGATCGGCGTCATGACGGATGAAACCGGAGTTGTCTATTGGGACGCTTCAGCAATATTGTCCGTCCTCTTCAAGGACCGCCACAGCGATCATGCGCTCAAATGGGCGCATAGGTCCCATGTGCATTTTATCTCCACCCTGGCCCAAGCCGAGGTTTGCGCGGTGATCATGCGCCTGAAAAGAGAACATCATATATCCGCTCCGCTGGTAAAGGTCAGTCATGAAGCCCTTGACCAGGGCCCTTGGCGCCGTCTGGTCCTGGAGCCCGAATGGGGTCTCACCCAGGAGTTATCTCAAAAATGGAACCTTCGGGGTGCGGATTTATGGCATCTAGCAACCGCCAAAACCTTGCAGAAGGAGCTGCCGGAATTGATGCTGTTGACCTTCGACTCCCGGCTTGCCCAATCGGCGGAGGGAGAGGGTCTAAGGGTATCGGACAATCTTAGCGCTAATCCCCCGGCCGGGTCCTGATAATCGCACACACTTGACACACAGGGGGTTCTGATACATGCCGATTTTATCGGCTCCAGGCACTGTTTCTGGATCTCCGCCCCCCGCCTAAAGCCTGCGGGGGCAGGCCCCGCGGAGATGACGTGCAGTTTGTAGGATTCGTCATTCCCGCGCAAGGCGGGGCACGCAGTGAAGCTTTAGCGCTATCCATATTCAATATCCTGAAATTATTATAGAATTGCTATCTCCTGTGTCAATTGTGGGTAAAGACTAAGGCCGAGTCGGGGGCTTAGTGCAATAATCATGATGATGATGGTGGTGCCCGTCGTCGTGATCGGCGTCGTCGGTGTGCAGGTGCCAGTGGATATGGCGGTAGATGTGGTCTGAAATCTTGCCGTCCTTGAGGGTCAGCAGGCGATCGGTGGTGGCGTCGACAAAATCTGCCTCGTGGGAGATGATGACATAGGAGAGGTCCAGACTGCCCAGCACCTCCTGCAGGCTCTTTTTGGTGGTGTCATCCAGGCCGCTGGAGGGTTCGTCCAGGAGCAGCACCTTGGGTTCCATGGCCAGGATGGTGGCCAGGGCCACCATCCGCTTCTCCCCCCCGGAGAGCTTGTGGGTGACCCGGGACTCGTAGCCTTCCAGGCCCAAAAAGCGCAGAGTACGCCGAGCCTGGGCCACGGCCTGGGCCTTGCTTTGGCCCAGATTGAGCGGACCAAAAGCCACATCCTCCAGCACCGTGGGGCTGAAGAGCTGGTCGTCAGCATCCTGAAAGAGCAGCCCCACCTGGCGCCGCATTTGGACGAAATCCGGTTCTTGGTTCATTGGTTGTCCGAGGAAGCGGATGGTCCCGGCCTGGGGTTTGAGCAGCCCGATGATCAGGTGAAACAAAGTGGTCTTGCCGCTGCCGTTGGGCGCCACCAGGCCGATCCGATCCCCGCTCTGGAGGGTGAAATCCAAGGCGTCGAAAACCGGCGGCTGCCCGGCATAGCCAAAGGAGAGGCCGCTGACTTCAATGATGGCTGCCGCGTCGCTCATGCCCCCTGCCTATAGACCCGCGGGGCCGGTACAAATGGACGCAGCGGGCAAACCCGCGAATATCCAGGCAAGCATTCGATCTTCATTTCAACTATTCTCCCGTCGTTCAAAATCAGAAATTGATCCCGGGCCGTTCGAATATAGCTCTGTCATTGGGGCCACCATTGGCCCAGCGCCAACCCAAGAATCAAGAGTCCCATAAGGGCGGCGAAGATACGGTTGGAGCGGCGGGCGGGATAGTCGCTCAAACTGTAGAAGCGGCCGCAAAATCCTCGGCAGCACATGGCCTGATGCACCCGCTCGGCCCGTGCCGCGGCACGCACCAGCAGCATGCCGATCAGGTAGGCATAGGTCCGGTAGGTGTGCAGATTGGTGCGGGGAGTAAAGCCGCGGATTTGGGCCGCCCGCCGCAACCGCTGGTACTCCTGCTCCATGACAAACAGGTAGCGGTAGGTGACCAGGAGCAGATAGACCAGTTTGGCCGGCATCCCCAGGCGGTGCAAGGCGTGGCCCAACGCGCCGATCCCCATGGTGGCCAAAAGCGCGGTAAGGGTCAGCAGAATGGTCAGGGCCTTGGTGATCATAACCAAAGCCAGGAAAGTGCCCTGCCGGCTTGCAGTCAGGGGCCCCAGGTGAAAGAGCGGATCCCCGGGCTGGGCAAAGGGCAGAAAGAGCCCGATGAAGAGCAAAAACAAGCCCGCCAAAGCCAGACGGCGCAGGAGCCGGCCCCAGGGCAGCCGGGCCAGCCCCGCCAGAATCAGGGCCGCACCCAGCGCCAGGGCGATAACCCAGGGGTTTATGGCCAAGGCCACCACCAAGGAGAAGGCCGCGGCGGCCACCACCCGCAGGCGCGGGTCGAGTCCATGGATCCAGGAATCCCCCAGGGCAAAGGGTTCCTCAATCATCGCCGGCCCCGGTCATCAGCAATGGGATTCTTTGAACACAATCGCCTCGCCTAGCGCCCCTGTTTCCGGCGCTCGGTGACCGACTCTCCGCCGATTCCCCAGTTGTCGGTATCCACCTCCTCGATAACCACCACCGTGGTTTGGGGATTTTTACCCAGTTCCTCCTGCAACAATCGGGTCACTCGTTTAATCAGGCGAGATTTTTGCTCGGCGCTGGCACCCTCCCGGGTGATCTTGATATTGACGAAGGGCATGGCCTGTCTCCTTCAAGGTTCACTAAAAAATTGCGTCAGGGTTTTAAGGGTCATCCAGAAAAGCGGAGATCCGCCAGTTCCTGGAGTATCAAGCCGTATCCCTTTTGCCCCCGCCGAAAGCTGGTCAGCCGGAAAAACTCGTTGGGCGAGTGGACATTCTCGTCGTCCAAGGCAAAGGAAAAATTGATGGTGTAGGCACCCAGCGCGGACTTGAGTATTCCGCAGACCGGGATAGTGCCCCCCATGTAGACCGCCAGGGGCTCCCGGCCGTAAAGTTGTTTCAGGACCTTGGCGGCCGCCTGGTTGCCGGGATGGTCCATGGGCACCCGGTAGGGATCGGCCTTAGAGGAGATGAACTCAACTCCCAGCTCCGTGCCGGGCAGGGCCTGGGCCAGCAGATGCCGCCGGACTTTTTCGCGGATCTCGTCGGGGGTCTGGTCAGGCACTAGTCGGCAGGAAAACTTCGCGTGGGCCTCGCTGGGGATCACGGTTTTGATCCCCTCCTCCTGAAAGCCACCCCAAATCCCGTTAAATTCAAGGGTGGGCCGAATCCAGCGCCGCTCCTGGGTGCTGTATCCTTCTTCCCCGAACAGGGCTTTTACGCCTAGCTTTCCCTGGTATTCCCCGGCGTCATAGGGCACCTGGGCGATGCGCGCGCGCTCCTCGGCCGAGCGTTCCCGCACTGATTCATAGAACCCCGCCACCCGCACCCGGCCGTCCGGCGCGTGGAGGGTTTCTAGCAGCCGGATCAGCCCCTGGATAGGATTGAGAAAGGTTCCGCCGTAAGTGCCCGAGTGAACATCCACCGCGGGCCCTTTGAGATCCACCTGCAGGGCGCAGAGCCCCCGCAGCCCCATGACCAGGGCCGGCTGTTCCTCGCTGAACTGGCCACCGTCGGCACTCAGAATCAGATCGCAGGTCAAGAGCGACTTGTGGTCCTCCACAAACGCCGGTAGGTGGGGGCTGCCGATCTCTTCCTGGCCTTCCAGCAAAAATTTAACATTCAATGGCAACTTACCGGAAGTTTTCAGGATCGCCTCGACCGCACAAATCGGGATGTAGAGATTGCCCTTATCGTCGGAGGCCCCCCGGGCATAGATGCGGTCTTCGCGCACCACCGGCTCGAAGGGCGGATCGCTCCACAATTTCAATGGGTCCACGGGCTGCACGTCAAAATGGCCGTAGATCAGCACCGTGGGCTTTCCCGGGGCGTGGAGCCACTGGCCGTACACCAGGGGCTGGCCTTCGGTGGGTAGGACCTGAACCTCCTCCAGACCGGCGGTCGTCAGGCGCTGTTGAAGCCAGGCCGCGGCCTGCTCCACATCCGGGGCGTGGGTGGAAAGGCTGGAAATACTGGGAATGCGCAACAGCGCCTTGAGCTCGTCAAGATAACGATCCTGATTTTCATTGAGATAGGTTTCCCAGGGGGGCATGAAATTCTCCTTTTTCCAGACTTCGCGGTTCCTAAAACGGTTCAGAACGCCTGGCCCACGCGCCGCTTAGGGGCGGCCAAGGGGCCAAAAAGCAGGCGCTTTATAGCCAATGGCTCTATTTTACACAACCTTGGTGATTGTGCCCTGGGCAACAGCAATCTTATGGAATATAACGCTGCTAATCAGCCGAGCGGCTTTTTGCGTCGGCTGAATTAGCCTTGTTCGGCTATGACTCCATTCAGCCATAGTTCAGACTCACTTAGATCAAGCTCATCAGTCCAACTTATACCGAAACCGTGTTTATCGGCTTTTACGGACTTGAATAAGCTATCGTTTAAGAGCGGCTTAAAAATCTCGTCCTCTGTCAATGGCGAACAATCGTATATTTTTTTAATATTATTGCTAAATGTGACAAGAAGACGCTTATGCGTCATGACCTCGACATCTCTTATTTTGGGATAACTCTTCATTTCTCTCTCCTTATTCGAGCCCAGGGAGATTTTTAAAGTTCTGTGTTTTCCACATTTCTAACAGATCATCTCTATAACGATCTGCCCATTCTTTAATCATTTTCTGAGCTCTCTTTGGCAAGTCACCCTCAATCATTTCTAGTTTTTCAATCTCGAAAACACCATTGTGTTCGCCGTATAAAGCATGAAAATGTGGAACACCATGCTCACGAAAATACATCTTTATCAATATACCATAGAATCTTGCGATTATGGGCATATTCTATATTCCTTTCTGTAGTGGCCGAACAAGCTATTATGTAGTCCTGTATATCTTTACAATTGTAATGCTATCCGACCAAAGCGGTTATCTCAATCCGCCTTTCAGAGACACGAATATTCCTCCGGCAATTCAATACTTCTCAATACTTCATCTGCGTCATTCCGGTAGAGCCAGCCCCGGCTCACTACCTGCCGGAGCAGGCCCACCAAAGTTTATCCTCAATTCGATTGGGGTCCTGCATGACCCACGGGGCGTATGTTGTTGCCGGGTCAATATGTGCCTCTGAACCCTGAACCCTGAACCCTGACCTTGAACCCTGACCTTGAACCCTGAACCTTGACCCCCCTCAAAGGCTGCGCCCCGCCTCTTCCCCCTCGCTCACGGCGAACTGAAGGGTACGGGGGGATTTGGCATCGCCAATGACGTGAACCTCAACTCTCCTGCCCTTCAATACCGTGATCGCATCTCGCACCGGCGTCCGCGGATCGGCGATCACGATTCCGTCGCAATCATCCAACACCCGGGTCCGGCCATCCACCCGGCAAACCACGCCCTGGTCGGTCACTTCCCGCACCGTTGCTTTTTTGTGGAGGATTACCCCGTGGGCCTTCAGGCTCTCCCGCAAATAGTAGCGGTCATTGCCGGACATCTCCTCGGCAAAATGGGCGCCGCGCTGCAGCACGGTCACCTCTCGGCCGCCGGCGGCCAGATGATCCGCGACCAGCAGGCCGATCTGGTTGCCCCCCAGCACCAAAACTCGGGGGCCGGAAGCTTCCCGGCCGGCCATGATGTCCTCCGCAGTATGTACCGGCAAAGAGGTGGTCAGCAATCCCTTGATCAAGGGCACCTGGGTCAGGGCGCCGCTGGCCAGCACCACGGCCTGGGGATCGACCTGGGCCAAGAGTTCCGGAGAGAGCGCTGTGTTGAGGCGGATTTCCACGCCCAGGCGGCCCAGTTCCCGCTGCTGGCATTGGAGGAAATCGGCAATGTCGCCGCGTCCCGGGGGCAGCGCCGCCAGGCGCGCCGCGCCGCCCAGAAAGGTGTCCTGCTCGCAAAGGGTTACCCGATGACCCTGCCGGGCCGCCAGGCGGGCTGCGGCCATGCCGGCCGGCCCCCCGCCCACCACCAGCACCCGCTTGGGGGGGGCGGAAGAAGGGGGCGTTTTAAGGAGATATTCCCGGCCCACATCGGGATTGACCACGCAGGAGGCCGGTTCCAGATTGAACACGGCCTGAATGCAGGCCACACAGCAGCCCACACAAGGCCGGATGGTGTCCAGCCGGCCGCGGCGGGCCTTGTTGGGCAGCTCCGGATCCGCCAGCAGGGAACGGCCCATGGCCACCAGGTCGGCCTGGCCCCGGGCGAGGATCGTCTCGGCCAGCTGGGGATTTTTAATCCTGCCGGTGGTGATCACCGGGATCTTCACCAGGGGCTTGATGGCCTCGGCCAGATGGACGAAACAGCCCTGGGGCACATACATGGAGGGGATGGTGAGCTGGGTGGAGCCGTACACCCCGGCGGAGACATGCAGATAGGCCGCTCCGGCGGCCTCTATAGTGGGTGCCAAGCGCTGGGCATCGGCCAAGGTCCAGCCGTTTTCGATATAATCCTCGCCGTTGATGCGTACTCCCACCGGAAAATCTTTTCCGGCCCGAGCTTGGACCTCGGCCATGACCTCCAGCAAAAAGCGGATGCGGTTCTCATAGCTGCCGCCGTAGCGATCCCTGCGGCGGTTGGCGTTGGGCGACAGGAACTGATTGATCAGATAGCCGTGGGCCCCGTGGAGTTCGATGAAATCGAACCCGCCTTCCCGGCAGCGCCGGGCCGCCTCACCAAAGGCGACGGCGATATCATGAATCTCGTGGATCGCCAGCTCCCGGGGCAGGCTTTTCACCAGGGCCGGCGCCGGAATGGGCGAGGGCGCCACAGTATGGTCATGGTAGGCCTGCCGCCCCCCGTGCATGAGCTGCATGCCAAAGGGCAGGGAATAATCCGCGACGGCTGCAGTGAGCTGTTTCAGGGCCGGAATGCAGCCATCCTCCCACAACACCGGCAGGTACGGCAGTTCAACCCCGTCGGGATGGATTCCCCCGCCCCCCACCAGCATCAGGCCCACCCCGCCCCGGGCGCGGGCCAGGAAATAGTCCCGCAGCTGAGGGGTGACATATCCCTTCTCGTCCACCCCGAAGTTGATGCTCATGGCCGACATCAACAGCCGGTTGGCGGCCTTCAGGGGGCCCATGGTGATGGGCGCAAAAAGATGGGGAAAAAGGGCCAACAGCGGCTCCCAAGCGAAAGCGGGTTCAGGGATGAAACCGGTTTGAATCCCTCAGCGCGCTGGAAATTATCAGAGCCGCCCTAAAATGTAAAACCGGGCCGGAAATTCCGCTGGCAACCCTGGAGCGGAGTGCGTTAGAAATTCTGGAGCTGTCTGCGCAAGCAAGCAACCCGCTCTCTGCGCAAACACATCATTGGTGCCCGAACGGAAACCCTCTTCTCCCTCCCCTTGACGCTGATCATCGCACACGCTTGACACAGGGGGGTTCGAATACATGCCGAGTTTATCGGCTCCAGGCACTGTTTCTGGATCTCCGCCTACGCGGAGATGACGTGCAGTTGGTAGGATTCGTCATTCCCGCGTAGGCGGGGCACGCAGTGAAGCTTTAGCGCTATCCATATTCAATATTCTGAAATTATTATAAAATGACTACCCCCTGCGTCAAGTGTGGGTAAAGCCTATCCCTTGAGGGGGAAGGCTGGGGTGGGGGTGAATGATTCCAAGCGGTTATATCCCCCTCCCCCAACCCCTCCCGCCAGGGGAGGGGAGTTTTCGGTCAAGCACTACTTAAATAGTAAAATATAATAATTATAGAAGGATAGGTATTAAATACTAAATCGATATATTAAATTTAGAGCGGGCTGCCCTGGATCACGATATCCAGGGGACGCACCTTGAGAATCTCGGGCTGCGCCTCGGGAAATTCGAATACGAATTGATCGAAAATTCCCCCCAGATATAGATCCACCCGCCGGGTGCGGCGAATGAGTAATCCCTGACGGTCCACAATGAACTCCCCCTGGTCGTCTTTAATCAAAGTCAGGGTAAAAAACTCCTGGCGGCCGGGCCGCACGGTATAGCGGTCGCCCACCGCCACCCGGGAGGCGGGAAGCTGATCCATGGGGATGAAAATGCCCTTGCGATCCGGATCGTAGAGGGCCATGGTTTCGGTGGGAATGTTATGGGGCTGGGTCATGGGGAAACCGTAGGGGCAGGCCTTGTGCCTGCCCTCGAAGGCCTTGTGCCTGCACCGATCCGGGCACCCACAAGGGGTGCCCCTACATCTGCCCTAATCCGGGCACCTGCACCTGCTCCGATCCGGGCAACCACAAGGGGTGCCCCTACGCCTGTCCTAATCCTATTCATCGACAATTTCCATAAAATCGGCCATGGCCTCGGGCCCCATGATCTTGAGGCGCTGGGCGGTTTTGGGTTTGATCAGCGCATAGGTGCCTGTGGCCCGAGCCCGCAGATTGCCGTGATCGTCGCGAAGCTCTCCAGCCATGACCACCTCTCGGTCGTTTAGGCGCTCTTTTATTTTTCCGGTCACGCGGATGGGCTGGCCCACATAGACCGGTTTGAGGAACTCCACCTGCATGGTCTTGGTCAAAACCAGCCGGCGCAAGAGATGGATGGCGGCCCAGCCCATGATTTCATCCAGTAGGGTGGCGCTGATGCCGCCATGGGCCACATTCTCCCAACTGCAGTGGTGTTCAGGCAGGGTCAGCCGGGACTCCAGAATCTGCCCGTTGGTGGCAAAGCGCATGTGCAGCCCGTGGGGGTTGCGGACCCCGCAGGCAAAACAGTTGTGATCCTGGCGGGAGGGGATGGGCTTAAAACCTGCCGAAAGGGGCTGATCCATAGCGGGCTCACATTTTGTGTAGGGGTTCAATATTTTGAACCCCAAAAGATGAAGGTCACGATCTCACGGGCTGTTAGGGTACAATATTTTGAACCCCTTTCGCCGCGGCCCCTACCCCTTCAACCATTCAGCGTAGTTGCCCGAGGCCTGGGTCAGCCGGTACTGGATAAAGGCGTTGAGACAGTTCATGGCCTGTTTGGCGCTGAGAAAGGTGGGCACGCCGCCGGCGTCCAGCACCTGTCCCAGCTTGTTGTAGACCGCATCGGCCCCGGAGGCGACATTGACCGAAACCACCACCGGCTTGCCGTGGCGGTGAACCAGGCGCACAATCCGCGCGGCGATGTTTTCCCGGTTGCGGGCGATTTCATCATCGGTGGTGTGGATCAGGGAGCTGTGGGGCACAATGGAGACCAGCAGGGCATCCACCGCCGGAGAGGCCAAAATCAGGTCGATGCTGGTTTCGAAAATGGCGTCCCCGGCCATGGGCGTAAGATCCAGCAGGGGGTCCACGGTGACATAATCGGGAAGGATCCGCGACAACTCGGTTGTGGTGGCGTCATCGAACTCCGCGATTTCCAGACTTCCCAGGTTGTCGGCGGCATAGGTCTTTTCATAGCCGGCATTGGCCACGATGGCCACCCGCCGGCCGCCGGCCTTGAAGGCGGCCAGCAGGGCAAAGGTTTTAATCAGATCGCCATGCTCGAGCATGGTGTCGGCCACAATCAGCCCGGCCTGTTTGAGGGCCGCCTTGGCCACCTGGTACTCCCCGGCGATACTGGCGGTATGACTCTCGGTGGCCTTGCGTCCGGCCGCGGTGCGCCCCGCCTTATAGACCACGATCGGTTTGCGGCAGGCCCGGGCGGCATTGAAAAACTTTCGGCCGCCCCCCGGGGAGAACCCCTCAATGTAGCAGCCCATCACATCCACCGCCGGATCGGCATCAAAGTAGTGGATCAGATCCGCGGGATCCACATCCAGCTGGTTGCCGTAGCTGACAATCACCCGGGGGGCGATGGCCTGGCGCAGGTTGTCGATCTCGGTCAACCCCAGGGCGCCGCTCTGGCTCAAGAGGGCCACATTGCGCTTGGCCGCTTGGGGCAGGCGGAACTTGGCCTGGGTGACGAAAAAGGTGTTGATGCCGCTCCCCTGGCCGTTTCCGGAATAGACCACCCCCAGGCAATTGGGGCCGATCACGGCGATGCCCGCCTCCCGGGCCAGTTGGCCGATGCGCTGCTCCATGGCCATGTTTTGCCGGGACTCGCTGTAACCCCCGGGAATCAGAATCACCGCGGCGACACCCTTGGCCACGCAATCCTCCATGATTTGCAGGGTGTGGGCCGCGGGCACGGCCACCACCACCAACTGCACCTCCTGGGGAATGTCACGGATGGTGGGGTAAAGGGGCGTTTCCCGGCCGTCCAGAATCACCGTGCCGCCCCGGGCGTTGACACAAAACAGATCCCGGCGACCCAGGCGTTTGAGGTTGTCGGCGATGATATTGCCGGTTTTATCGGGCTGGGTGGTGCTGACCCCGGCCACCGCCACCCCCCGGGGCTCGAAAAAGGGCTTCAAGGCCCGGCGGGGCTTGAGATCCGGCACCACCGCCGCGGCTTGACGGGCTTCGAACAGCGCCAGACCGTCCAGGGCCAGAAAGCGGCCCTGGGCATCGAATACAAAGGGGTTGACCTCGAACTCGCTGAACACATAGGGCGATGTTCCTGGAAAAAAATTGGAAAAGGCCACGGCCAGGGCGCTCAACTTCACCCCGGCGGCCACGATTTTGGCGATATAGTCGTCATGGCCTTCGGCCAGATATTTTTTGTGAATGTGGGTGGCCTTGAGCAAGGCCTCGGCCCAGGGCCGGTCAATGGGGGCCAGGATCAGGTTGGGAGGCGAAAAAAAGCGCGCAAAGTGTTCGGCGTCGCCGCCCCCCTTGCTAAAGGAGATCACCGGTCCGAATGCGGCGCTCTCCCGAAACCCCAGCAGGATTTCATTGCCCAGATCTTTGGCATAGGAGACATGCTCCGCCACCAGAATGCCTTCGGGCGCATAGCCCTGCTTGCGCAAATTGCCCGCCATGCGCGTGATGCTGTAGCGGATAAAATCGAAATCTTTGTGGACTACCTGGACCCCGCCGGCCTGCTGCTTGTGGGTCAGTTGGCCGCAAGCCGCTTTGAGGACTACCTTTTCCGTGCTGAAGAGATTCAGAGCGCCGGGGGTTAGATCCGTGGCCCGGCGCAGCAGCAAGTGGGCGGGCACCGGAATCTCCAGGCGCTCTAAAATCTCGTATACCTCATGTTCCAACAGCACGTTCCGCCGCCGGCGGCGGGCACTGGCCATGAGATGCGCTATCCGGTCGCATAGGGCTGAATCTAACTGTGCCGTGGGGCTCATGGGTCACTCCTGCAACACAACCTGAAGGGAAAGCAGCCGGCAAGGCCCTCTGCGATCTCAAAGGCCGCCCGACCGTGGCTAACGCTTTATAGTGAAGGGCTTCGGTGCTGTCAAAAGGGATTGCGCTCAGCACACCGCGAAAAAGTCTATTTTGAGTTCAGCGATTTTTCCACCAGTTATGTATTTTTTGAAGATCCTGGCCGCTAAATTGACCCGGTGTGCCTTCTTCGGGGAGACTTCGCAGCCCTCGAACGCCTGCTGATCCCATGCATGAGCCGGATGGACGCAGGCACCCCGCAGCGCTCAATCGCCTGAGCCGCTCCCTGGACGCAGGGCAAATCCTGATTACTATAGAAAACCGGCCCAATGGAGTCTGTTGGCCCAACTTAGACGCCTGGCTCAGCATGGAAAAGTGGAAAAAAACCATGGATCTAAAGGAAACCATCAAGCGCGACCTTAAGGCCGCCATGAAAAACAGGGATGAGGCTCGCAAGGATGCCTTGCGGGTGGTTCTGGGTGAATTGGCGCGCTCAGCCACCAAGGCCGCAGACGACGATTCGGTGATCCAGACCCTACGCAAATTGCGCAAGTCCGAAAAAGAGCTCCTGCAGCAAAGCGCGCGGGGCGATAGCTCTCCCTTTTTGCAAATCATCGAAGGCTATCTGCCCCAGACGGCGAATGAAGCGGAAATCCGGCAATGGATCGCCCAGAACATCGATTTTGACAGCTTCCCCAGCAGGATGCAGGCCATGAAACCGATTATGGCCCACTTTGGGGGCCGTGCGGACGGGGCTACGATCCGGCGCATCTTGGAGAATCTTTGAGGGCTGGATAACCCGATTTCCCGCCTGTGGCACTGGATTTATGCAGGCGCCCTCCCCCTTGCCCTCCAACCCGCTGACAAACCTTGGGTTTCGATGTTGCTTTTTGAGCCTCGCGTTGGCCTCAATATTCAATGCTAAAGGTCTTTCCACCTTGAACGATAATCAAAACATAGCCTGAACATTCCATTCCCGGGGGTCAACCCCCACGGGAATCAGCCCATGAGAACTAGATAGATCCGAATATTAAGGAGAAACCATGATACCCTTCATTCCCGATAGCGTATGGCCCGTAATCACTACCATCGGTGCGGCCCTGGCGTTTCTGCACTTTCAGCGTATGAGATCCCTGGTCCCGCCCCACAAAGCGGGTGTCTCCGATTACATCTATAAAATGGCGCGGCTCACCGGCACCAGCGAATACGAAGTGTTCCGTAAATCCGCCGAAGGGTGGCCGGTGAACGTCAACATGATCGAGGCCGATTTTACAACTTACCTGCAGACCGGAACAGTACCTTACTACGTCAACGACTATATCCGTAAAAACAAGGTGCATATCGACGAGCTCAAGGCACCGCCCTATTGAGTCAAAGCATGAAATTTACGGTTAAACATTTGCTGCAAACCGAAGTGGCCCCGGCCCTGGGTTGCACCGAACCTGTGGCCATTGCCCTCTGCGCCGCCGCCGCCGCTTCCCTGCTGGAGGGCGAGACCATCGAGGGTGTGGAGGTCCAGGTGGACCCCAATATCTACAAAAACGGCTATGCCGTCGCCATCCCTGGCACTTCGGGCCTCAAGGGCCTGGATACCGCCGCGGCCTTGGGTGCCTTGGGCGGCAGCCCCCACAAGGGCCTCGAGGTGCTGGAAACCGTCACCCCCGAAATCGTGAAGGCGGCCCAACAGTTGATTGCCGCTAAAGGGGTCCGGGTCGGGCTGCTGGATAATCAGCGGGGATTGCGGATAAAGGCCCGGGTTCAGTCCGGCGGCCATAGCGCGACCTGCGAAATCAAGGATTTCCACAACCGTATTGTCGGATTGCAATTGGATGGGCGGGCGATTGAGGATCACCCTCTGCTGGCGCAATCCGCCGAGTCCAGCGACAAAACCGATGCCCTCCAGATTGCCCACTGGGTTGCCGGCCTCAGCTTAACCCAACTCATGGATCTGTTGGATGAATTGGATACCGACGATCTGGCTTTTATTGAAGAGGGGATCCAATACAACTTCCGCCTGGCGGAATACGGCTTGAAGCACGGATCGGGGCTGGGCATCGGAAAAGCGCTCCAACGGCTGGTCCGTCAGGGGCTGCTCAAGGAGGATATGATTACATCGGCCAAAATTCTGGCCTCGGGCGCCTCGGATGCACGCATGGCCGGCGCCAACCTGCCGGCCATGAGCTCAGCCGGCAGCGGAAATCATGGACTTACGGCCACCCTGCCCATTTGGGCGATTCGTAACTATGTCGCCTGCGACCGGCAAACCCTGCTCAAAGCCGTTGCTTTGAGCCATATCATCACCTCCTACGTCAAGGCCCATACCGGCCGCCTCACCGCGATTTGCGGGTGCTCCGTGGCCGCCGGCGCCGGGGCCACGGCCGGGATCACCTACCTGATGGGCGGCGATATCCGACATATCGCCGGGGCCATTAAAAACCTCACCGAAGATTTGGCCGGGGTGATTTGTGACGGCGCCAAGGCAGGCTGCTCCCTGAAATTGGCCACGGCTGCCGGCTCCGCGGTCCAGGCCGCGCTGTTCAGCCTTCAGGGTGTACAGGTTCAGCCCACCGACGGCATCATCGCCGCCTCTCCGGAAAAAACCATGCAAAATGTGGGCACCCTGAGTACCCAGGGCATGGTGGCCGCAGACCACACCATCTTAAAAATCATTCTGGATAAGCAGTTTTCCCACACCTGAGACTTGTCGCAGGTCCCCCCAAGAGGGCGCTTTTTACTTGACCTGCCCCCCGGAGGACGTATATCGGGAAGTCCACAGCGGTTAAGTCGAACATATTAGAATTGCGGGAAAAACCGTCGGCAGCCTCAAGACCCAAAGGTATCACCCAGGGAATTTGACACTATGAAGCGTATTTTAATTCTGGATCCGGACGCGGCTGTTCTAGAGACAATCGTCGAGGCCATGGAGGGCTACAAGGCCTTTTTCGAGGTCTGGACGTCCGATGATCACTACGAAACCCTGGATCTGCTGCAGAGCCTGGAGATCGACCTGGTCGTCACCGGCATGGATATCTCCCGGGCCGAGGAACTCCATGCGCTGAAACATATCCGCCAGCAATATCCGCAGCTCAAAATGATATTGGCCCTGGACCCCGGAGCCGCCGACAGCACGCCCCACCTGACGGCTTTGAACATCGAAACCTTGCTGCCCAAACCCATCGATTTTCAAAGCCTGGTGGGCCAAATTTTCAAGGGCCTGGAAACCGGGGGCCATTTGTGGGGGGTCGGCATCTCTTCGTTTCTGCAAATCGCCAAAATCGATGAGTTGAACTGCAACCTGAATGTCCTCTCGGGAGACAACAGCGGGCGGCTGCATATCGAGAGGGGCGAATTGATTTCCGCCCAGACCGGAACACTGCACGCCGAACCCGCGGCATTTGAGATCCTCTCTTGGGATCCGGTGGCCCTGGAATTGGATTATCAGGACCTGAAGCCCCAGCGGGAAATCTCCATGCCCCTGATGAATATCATGCTGGAGAGTCAGCGGCTCAAAGATGAAAAATCGTCCGGCACCGACGAGCAGCGCCGCTACCCGCGCTTCGCCTGCATGATCCCCGTGGACTACGACGTTAACGACTGGTCTTTCCACAATTTCGTCCGGGATCTGAGCCTGGGCGGCGCCTACATCATGACCAAGGACCCGGTGGCCACCGGAGACTCCATGATTCTGACCTTCACCTCCAGCAGCCTGCATAAAAGCTGCATGATTCGAGGAACCGTGGCCCGCCGGGACGCCTCGGGGATCGGCATCCAGTTCGCCGCCCTGGATCCGGCCCAGCGCGAGGTGATCGAATCGCTCTTGAAGCAGGCTTTGACCTGATAACTGTAAGTTCGCCCTTGACTCCCGCCAGACAATGTGATGGATTACGTCCTTCGCCGAGCATCACTGTTGGAGCGGCGGCGGTCTTCAAGGCCGGCTTTTATGGGTTTCTGGTGGGTGCCAAAACGACACTGGCCCGGGCCGTCGCTCGCTCCCTTTTCTCTGCCAACGCCTCCCTCCTTTCACATCTTTATCATTGGCCTTCAGCCAGATATTCTCCCAAAGCGCGTGCCGTATGAGAGCGTCTATGGCAGCGCAGGATTTCCCGGGGTGAGCCCTGGGCGACAATGCGACCCCCCTGATCACCGCCTTCCGGCCCCAAATCGATGATGGTGTCCGCGGCAAGGATCAGGTCGGGGTTATGTTCAATGACCACCACACTGTTGCCGGCGCCCACCAGACGCTGCAGCACCCCGATGAGACGGGCCACGTCGTGCCCGTGGAGCCCCGTGGTGGGTTCGTCCAGAATGTAAAAGGTGTGGCCCCGCCCCGGCTTGACCAGCTCTTTGGCCAGCTTGATGCGCTGGGCTTCGCCCCCGGAAAGGGTGGGGCTGGGCTGTCCCAGGGTCAGATAGCCCAGGCCCACGTCCCGGACCATGCGTGCGGCCTGGGCCAGCGCCGGCACGGCGCTGAAAAATTCGGCCGCCGTGCTGAAGGTCATATCCAGGATTTCGGCGATATTTTTGCCGCCGTAAGTCACCGCCAGGGTTTCCCGGTTGAACCGCGCACCCTGGCACACCTCGCAGGGAATGTAGACATCGGGCAGAAAACTCATGGAGACCTTGGGTGTGCCCTGACCGCCACAGTTTTCGCAGCGACCCCCGGCGACATTGAAGGAAAAGCGCGCCCCGCTGTAGCCCCGCACCCGGGCTTCAGGGGTTTGGGCCAGAAGCCCGCGGATGGCGGTCAAGATCCCGATATAGGAAGCCGGCACCGAGCGGGGGGTTCGGCCGATGGGGCTGTGGTCCACCTCCCGCAGGTGGACAATCGATTCAGCGCCGCTGATCGAGCCCCAGGAAGGATGGGCCGCCGGATGGCCCTCAAGGTGGGCTTTGAGAGCCGGATAGAGGGTTCCGTTGACCAGGCTCGATTTGCCTGATCCGGAAACCCCGCTGACGGCAATCAGTCGCCCCAAAGGAAAATCGAGATCCAGGGAGTGGAGATTATGGGTTACCGCGCCCTTCAAGCCCAGGGCGGGTCTGTTGCGGCAGGGCCTCCCCTGGGAGGTGATGCCGCGCCGGCCCAGGCTTAGCAAGCGGCCGGTGTGGGAATCCGGGACCTTGGCGATTTGCCGCCAGCCGCCCTGGGCCACGATACGGCCCCCGTCCTGCCCCGCTTCAGGTCCCAGGTCGATGATGGTGTCCGCGGCCCGGATGGTGGCCTCGTCGTGCTCCACCACCAGCACACTGTTGCCCCGGTCGCGGAGTTCCTTGAGGGCCGTAAGCAGCAGGGCATTGTCCCGGGGATGCAGGCCGATAGTGGGTTCGTCCAGAATGTAGAGCACCCCGGTCAGGTTGGAGCCCAACTGGGCCGCCAGGCGCACCCTCTGCCCCTCGCCGCCGGAAAGGGTGTCGCCGCCGCGGCTCAGGGCCAGGTACCCCAGCCCCAGACGGTTCAGCAGCATCAGCCGGCCGCGAATCTCCTGGATCAGGGGTTGGGCTATGGCCCCATCCCGCCCATTGAACTGCAACCCCGCCATCACCGGCAGCAGGGCCGCGGCCGGTTGGCGCACCAGATCCCAAATGGTGCGTCCCTGGAGGGTGCTGGCCAGGGATTCGGGACGCAGCCGGCTGCCGGCGCAGGCCGCACATATCTCCCCTGAAACCTTGCCCTCCGACTCCGCCAGGCCCAGGCCCCCGCAGGCCGGACAGGCGCCGTGGGGGCTGTTAAAGGAAAAGAGGCGCGGGTCGTCACTCAACAGCCCGGCTCCGCAGGCGGGACAGGTTCCCCGGGTGCTGTAATGAATTTCCCGGCCCTGGCGGGGGCGGATCACCAGGGCGCCCTCCCCTAAAGATAGGGCCTCCTGAACGCACCGCTCCAGCTCCCCGCGCCCTTTCAGAGGCAGCTGGGCCACCACCGCCTCGATGGTGTGTTCCCGGTAGCGGTCCAAGGCCATATCGGCGTTGAGGCGCCGCAGCCGGCCATCGATGCGCGCCCGGGTCACGCCTTTTTTGCGCATCCGGTTGAGCAGTTCGCGATGGAACCCCTTGCGGCCGCGCACCACGGGGGCCAACAGCAGGCCCGCCTTCTCCTGATAGCGCTCCCCCACGGCCGCCACGATCTGCTGGGCCGATTGGGTCGTAAGGCGGCGTCCGCAACCCGGGCAGTGGCGCTGGCCCGCCTTGGCGAAAAGCAGCCGCAAGTAATGGTAGACCTCGGTGAGGGTGGCCACGGTGGAGCGCCGGCCGGAGCGGCTCAGGCGCTGCTCGATGGCCACGGCCGGGGGCAGGCCCGCCACCCGGTCCACTTCGGGGCGCTCCAGTACCTTGACATACTGGCGAACATAGGGCGTCAGGCTCTCCAGGTAGCGCCGCTGACCTTCGGCAAAGAGAATATCAAAGGCCAGGGTCGATTTTCCGGATCCCGACAGGCCGCTAAGCACCACCAGCTCATCCCGGGGCAGTACCAGGTGAAGGTTTTTCAGATTGTGTTCCCGGGCCCCGGAAATCGTGATGACCGGTTTTGAACCATAGGGGCCGGCGGTTTCGGCCAGGGCGCGGGCCGGCGGAGGTTGCCCCTGGGCCTTAAAATGGCGCTTGAGATAGCGGCCGGTATGGGAGGAGGGATGGCGGGCCACATCTTGGGGCGTGCCCCAGGCCACCACCCGGCCCCCGTCGGGCCCCCCATCGGGACCCAAGTCGATGATCCAGTCCGCCGCGGCCAGGACCGTGAGATTGTGCTCGATGACCAACAGGGAATGGCCCTGCACCAAGAGCTCCTCAAAGGCCTCGAGGAGCTTGCCGATATCGCTGAGATGCAAGCCGGTGGTGGGTTCGTCAAAGATAAAGAGGCTGGGGGGTGCGGCAGCGCCGGTCAAATAGCGGGCCAGCTTCACCCGTTGGGCCTCCCCGCCGGAGAGGGTGGAGAGCGGCTGCCCCAGGCGGACATACTCCAGCCCCACGGCCAAAAGGGGCTGAAGGGCGCGCACCACGGCCGGCTGATCGGCGAAGAGGCGGCAGCCCTCGGCCACGGTCAGCGCCAGCACCTGGGCGATGGAGTGCGCCCGGTATTGGATTTTCAGCACCGAGGGCAAAAAACGGCGCCCCTGGCAGGCGGGACAGGTGACCAGCACGTCGGACAAAAACTGCATCTCGATAGTTTCAAAGCCGTCCCCTTTGCAGGTGGGGCAGCGGCCGCCCTCCACATTGAAGGAAAAATGACCCGCGCTCAGCCCCGCCCGCCGGGCGGCCGGGGTGGCGGCAAAGAGCTTTCGAATAGGGTCCAGGGCTTTGGTGTAAGTCAGCAGATTGGCCCGGGGGGTGCGGCCGATGGCACGCTGATCCACCAAGACCACCTGGGCGAGCGCCTCGCCGCCCTCGATGGTTTGATAACGCCCGGGACGTCCCTGAAAGTCATTGTGTTCCCGCTTCAGGGCCCGGTACAGCACCGTTTCGGCCAGGGTGGACTTGCCCGACCCGGAAACCCCGCTCAGGCACACCAGTCGCTTGAGGGGAATGGCCACGTCGATGGCTTTCAGGTTGTGGGCCGCGGCCTCTATAATGGTGAGCCGGGGATCGTCCGGCCCCACGGGCCGGGCCGCAGCCTGCGACTCCCCGGCGCTGGCGGCGCGGTAAACTTCAGCCCAGGAGGCCCTATCCCAGGCATTTACAGTCGGCCCGGCATAGACCAGCCGGCCGCCCTGCTCGCCTGCCCGGGGCCCCAGTTCGACGAGATAATCACTGGCTTTGAGGATTTCCGGATCGTGCTCCACCACCACCACAGTGTTGTTCAGATCCCGAAGCTGAGTCAAGATCTTGATCAGCCGCCGAGAGTCCCGGGGATGCAGGCCGATACTCGGCTCGTCCAGCACGTAGAGGGTGTTCACCAGGGAGGCCCCCAGGGCCGAGGCCAGAGCCACCCGCTGCACCTCACCGCCGGAAAGGGTTCGCGACTGGCGCTCCAGGGTGAGGTAGCCCAGGCCCACATCCCGCAAAAACCTCAGACGGCTCAAGAGCTCATCGAGAATCAGCTCCGTGGCCGGATCCTTGGGAATGTCAGTCCGCTCCCCGAGCAGGCCCTGGGCCTGGTCCACGGAGAGGGCGTAGATCTGGGCGATGGTGCGATCCGCGAGACGGTAGTTGAGCGCCGCGGGCTGAAAGCGGGTGCCGTCGCAGTCCGGACAGTGGTCGTAGGAGCGGTAGCGGGAGAGAAAGACCCGCACGTGCATTTTGTAGGTCTTGCGCTCCAGGTATTTGAAAAAGCCGGCCAGCCCGTAAAACCCTTCGCCGCCCTCTAAAACCAGTTTCCGCTGGTCGTGGGGTAATTGGCCGAAGGGCTGCTCCACGAAGATATTCGCCTTACGGCAAAACTGCATCAAATCGTGGTATTCCTGCCGCTCCCGGGGCGGGGCGCCCCAGGGCTTGACGGCCCCCGCCTTGAGGGAGAGCTCGGGATCGGGAATCACCAGATTGGGATCCATACCGATCACCCGGCCGAAACCTCGGCAGGTTTCACAGGCCCCCAGGGGGGAATTGAAGGAAAACAGATTGGGCAGGGGCGGGACGAAAGGGAGCTGGCACTGGGCGCAGGCCAGGGTTTGACTGAAGGCTGCGGCGGGCCTCTCTTTGATCCACACCTGCAGCCGGCCTTCGCCCAGGCGAAAGGCCTGCTCCGCGGAATCGATCACCCGCTGGCGCTGATCTTGGCCCCAGGGTAGCCGATCCACCAGAATATCCAGGGAATCCGGTAACCGGCGCTCATCCAACTCGCTGAGATTGCGGATACGCCCCTTTAAAATCAAGCGGTCATAGCCCATGGGGCCGAAGAGCTTGGCCGCCTGCTTTCGGGAGCTGTGGATCGGGGAAAAGGGAAAGGAGATCCACACCTCCTGCCCCGCTGTCAGCCCTTGGAGATATTCCCAGACATCCTCGGCGCTTTCGGAAACCACCGGCCGGCCGCACTGGGGGCAATAGAGCTGCGCGGCCCGGGCAAAGAGCAGCTTCATGAAATCGGTGATTTCGGTCATGGTGCCCACGGTGGAGCGCGAGGTGCGTACCGGGGCTTTGCGGTCGATGGCAATGGCCGGGGGAATGCCGCTGATCTCATCCACCCGGGGCCGGTCCATGCGGTCCAAAAACTGGCGCGCATAGGGCGAAAAGGTCTCCACGTAGCGCCGCTGGCCCTCGGCATAGAGAGTGTCAAAGGCCAGGGAGGATTTCCCGCTGCCGCTCACCCCCGAGACGGCAATCAGACGCCCCAGGGGCAGATCCAGATCGATCCGCTTCAGGTTGTTTTGACGGGCACCCCGGATTCGGATGACCCCCGAGGCAAAGTGGGGCTCACGGGAAGCATTTTGAGGGGTGGCGGCGGATCTGCTGGGCATAGGGGTCGTCTCTCAATGGCAAGGGGAAAGTTGGAAACGCAAATGGTAAGCACGAAGATAAGAATTAGCTGAATTTCTCCACCCCCGCCAGCCGGTCGCTCCAGCGCAGAAAGGAGCCCCGCCGCGTGCGGGCATAGGCGCACAACCGACCCCACCAATCATTGCCGCTCAGCACCCGATGCAGGGAGTAGTCCCGCTCGTCGAGCCGGCCCTCGATCTCGATCTGCTCGATGCCGAACTCTCCATAGCCGGGCCCCAACAGCAGGGCCGCGGCGATCACATCCCGGGCGTGGGCCTTGGCGATATTTTTCGAGTAGAGCTTGGAGAGTGCCAGAAAGCCGGGATCGTAGCGCAGGGAGTAAGCTAGGGCCGTGATCTGCTCGACACGAAACACCAGCGGCTCCACGGGGAATCCATAGTCCCGGGTGGTCAGCTCATAGGGTGGATTGTTTCCCACCACGATGAGGTCGATGTCGTTGGGGGGCGGACCGTCGCCGGTCTCCAGGAGGTGAGCCAGAGACCCAAACAGCAGCACGGTTTTGGGATAATGGGATTCGAGGTCGGCAACAATCTTGGCCAGTATCCGCTCAAATTGCTCGCGGGTGGGCGGTTCAGGGGAAGTCATTTCGCACCGATAAGGGTCAAGGGTAAACCGTATATGAATCGGCCCTGGGTTTCCCCACGAGGCCCCCTGAAGCTATCGGCACGTGCCCCCGCTTTCAAGCGTTTTTCCCTCTGGAACGGCCCTTGAACTCTCTGCGCCGAGTAGCTATGATTTCGAAGATTCCGTTTCATCACTGCCTGGAACCGAGCGCTATCCCATTTCAATTCCATTGCCCCATTGCCAGGGGCAAAACTAAGGAGTACGCCATGGACGCTTTTTATGTGCATGACCCCCGGAAGAAAGATGATCTGATCATTTTACCCCAGAGCAGCTGCAGCGTGACCGTCGATGCCCAGCGCTTGCGGGAATTCATCGGCGCAAAGCCCGACTTCGCCCAATGGAGCGGGGATGCCTGCGGAAATCTGCGTCCCGAGGATTTTGGAAAAGTGGTGGCCACGCGGGCCGCCGATGGGGACGTGTGCATCCTCGAAGCGGAGCTATGGCAGCAACGCATGGCCCACTATCTGGATTGAAGTGGAAACCGTGGTCAAAGTGATGGAAGGCCGGCTCACCACGACCTTCACCCCCATCGAACGAAAAAGCGCTGGGTGCCAAGCTGTTAGAGTCCCTTCTGGATCCCAGAAAGCAGCTTCCCCGACCCCCTGAGATCCTGCCCCCAACCCTACCAAAAATCAACGGCCGGAATTCCCGGGGATTTCCGGCCGTCGTTTTTTGATTTATATGCTTATGGGTTTAACCTGGCGCGTTGAACCCCACCATGGCCTCCAGGCGCTGGGTGGCCTCGGGAGACAAGCCCAATCCCTGGCCCAGGCGGCTCATGTATTCCTGCTCCGCCGGGGTATCCACCTCGATAGCCAGCAGTGAGGCCGCGTAGATTTGGGCGCCCAATTCAGGCTTGCCCGCGGCGGCGCGGCAAAGCCCATCCAGATCCAGGGGTTTGTTCATCTCCGTCATGAGCATGTCATGCTCCGCTTTATCCAGGCCGTCCTCTTGCAATTTGCCCAGGATACGCTCAATCTCCTCCGGGCTGATTTGGCCATCGGCCTTGGCGGCGTTGAGCATGGCCTTGAGCACCCAGGCGGCGTTCTCCTCCAGCTGCTCGGTTTCGGCCTCATCCGCCGGTTCCCGCAGGCCCAGGGGCACTTCCGGTTCCTGGGGGCCCATGGTACCCTTGAGGGCCTTGAACGCCAGGGCGCCCAGCATGGCCATGGCGCCGCCCCCGAGGGCGCCCTTAACCGAGGCTCCTTTGCCCCCCAAAATGGATCCGGCCAAAGCTCCCAAGCCCCCCAAGGCCAGATTCTTTTGTCCCCCCACGGCCTGGCTGGCCTCACCCAGAATGCTCTGCAGCATGCCGCCTAAATTCCCCAGACCGGCCGAGGCGCCGCGGCCCAGCCCTTTTTGACCGCCGCCCATCAGCCCGCCCAGCATGTCCCCCAAGCCACCGCCGCTGCCCCCGCTGCCCAGCAGTCCACCCAGCATATCCGCCAAGCCGCCGCCGCCCTGGGCGCCAAAGGCGTGTTCCAGCCTGCGGCTTGAGGAATTCGTCATTCCGCTCTGCATCACCATACCAACTATATCACTTAAACTCATGGTCCCTCTCCCTTCGTCGAAAGGCGCCGGTTGTTGCACAAGGCATTTGCACATTTCCGGCTCCCGTAGGGGTTGAAAATCTTTTCCTCTGTAAGAGTTCAAAATCTTGAACCCCTACCCACGAATATCATTGGTCTTGACGCCAATTCAGAATCTAAAACCTGCCGCCGGTACGAAATCCTCCCCCGCGCCGACCCCGGGAACTCCCGCTGCGGGGAAACTTCAATTCGCCGCCCTGGGGAAAGCGCAGTCCACGGCCCGTGTACTTTTTCCGGTAGCGCGGCTTGCAGCGCCGCTGAAAACGGCCCTGACGGCCGATCTGGTCGCGAATTTCCCGTCCGGACAAGACGCCGCTGAGCAGTTGTCCCAGTAATAACCCCAAATCCAATTTTCCGGGCAAACCGTACCATTGGGAGTCATAGGTGCTGCGTCGAAACCAGCCCCGCAAATCCTCCAGTTCCGTATAGGAGCGATGCTGCTTTTGCAGGCTCTCCTGGAGGTCTTGCAGTTCTTTCTCCGTGCGCGCGATGGCGTCACGAAGCTCACCCAGACGCGCCACCAGCACATCGTCCTCCGGTCCCGGGGTGCGGCGGGCGGCTTCGTAAAGATCGGACAGGTCCCGTTCTTTAAGCTCGCGAATCTGAATCTCCACGGCCTTGCGGGTGTGCTCGTCGGTCCCGCCGGCATACTCGGCCTGCCGGACCAGCAGCCCATCCTGATGCTTTTCTTCGGCCTCAACCCGCTCACTCAATTGCGCCAGGGCGTCCTGGGCCGCGGTGTGGGCGGCCCGCAACTCATCCACCCCCGCCTCACGGCCGGTGACGGACTCCATCTCACTCAGCTCCCGGCGCAGCTGCTCCACCTTTTCCTGGAGGGACTCGGCGTGGGCCTGCAGGTGTTTAGGCAGCAGGGTGAGCATGTGGTAGTTGGCACGGTTTTGGTCGTAGTGCACGCGCCGCGCCACCCAGGCATCCAGGCTGCGGGTCAAGCCGCGGCCCTTGTAATCCGGCGTCTGGTAGCGCCGCCGCCACAAATACATAAAGAGCGGATCCTCCTCGTAGGGGCGCCCTTTGAGGTCGCGGTCTTTTTGGGATTGCCCGGCCTTGGTCCGGGCCTGTTCGGCCTGGGAAATGGCCCGCTGCCAGCGCGACTTGAGTTCCTGGTGGGTGGGATTTTGTTTGAGGATCTCATCCACCTCGGCCAGCTTGGCATCCACCGCCGCCAGGGCCTGGTCGCGCTGCTCCTGGAGCGCGGCCCTGCGCCCGTCGAATGCGGCAATGCGAGTCTGGCAGTTTTCCAACTCCAGGGCCAATTGAGCCCGGGCCGCTTTTTTTTGATCCAGCAGCTTCAGCACAGCCTCGTGGGTCCGCTCCATGCGCCCCACGAGCTGTTGGGCCGTCAGCTCGTCCAAGCGGGCGCGGGCCAGGGCGCGGTATTGATCGGCGGAATCACGGCGCAGCTCCTCCAGCTGCTGGTTGAGCCGCTCCATGCGCGCGTGAAGCCCGCCCAGGGCATCCTTGGCGGAGTGCAAGTGCTGATCGAAAATGTGCAGTGAGGCGCGGCCGTCCAGCATAGCGCAATATCCTCTATATGGGGAGATTCTCCATTCATGGGGCGTTGGCGCATCAACGCAACCCGCTGCTCACACCGGGTCGTCCCAATGGGTAATGGCGCCGCCGGTGGTGGGAATCGCATAATCCGGCGCCAGGTAACCCCGCCGCTTCACCCCCAAGCGGCTGTTTTGGATGATGCCGTCGTCGTTTTTGTCCCGCCGCACCTGTTCAAACACCTCCGCCGCCACCCGCAGCCCCCAGATGCTCACTGTTTGGGTCTGCTGATCTTCTTCACTGGTAATGGGCAGGGTCAGGCGCTGGCCATCGGCGCTGACAGCCTCCACGATGAGATAGTAATTACGGCCCTCGGGGTTGTGGGGGGGCAAGCGCCAGACGCCACTGGGGATGCCGGGGCGGGAGACAATTTGCAGGGTGTAGGCCTGCTGCAGCAGATTCTGCATATCTTCCAGGCTCCGCACGGTCTGGGCCGCGCTGCGCAGATCTCCGGCGCCCAGGGCCTGGAGGGCATCGCCGTAAAGGGTTTGGGCCTTGATCCGCGCGCCCTCTTCTTTGGCCGTGGCGGCAATTTGGTCCCGCAACCCGGCCAGGCGCCCGGGCAAGGTTGCCAGCCCCTCCAGAGCGGTCGCCTGGGTGTCGAAATGTTTCAGGTCGCCCTGGGCAAGGGCGGATTTGCCGGCCTCATAGGCCCGGGTTGCCGCCGCGGTCAGGGCATCGGCGGGTTTGCTTTGCTGAAAGGTGCCCCAGGCCTGCTCCAGGCGCTGGGCACGGTCGATCCGCGCCTGTTTTGCCGGCCGCACCCAAACCCATTGATAGGCCACGAATAGTGCGACAACCAGCAGCGTGGTCCCGCCCACGACCCTGAGCCAGCGCCCCCGGCGAACATACAGTTTGGCCAACAGCGTGGAGAACCCGCCCTTGGGGGGCTGATAGGCGAAACGATCTTCGCGCAGGGCGGCCACGGCCTCGGCCACCACCTCGCTGGATACCGCCAGGCCCTGATCGGCGTAGATCTTACGGACCTTATCGGCCAGGGCGCGGTCATAATCCGCGGCGCCCAGCTCCCGCGCCACCACGGTTTGGTGGTAGCGCAGGGTGTCCACCACATCCATGGCCAGCATGACGTCGTCCAGCTTGGGTGCCGGAGGGGGTTTGGGAGCGCTGCTTGAAGTCATTGTGCCGTTCTGTTTTAAGAATTCATCGTCAGGTATTCGTAAAAGAGGTGGCGGTCAATTGCGCCAGGCGCTGTTTGCCCTCTTCCACGGCCAGCCGGATTTCGGCCTCGTTGCGAGTGCTAAGCTCGCGCATTTCGTTGATCAGGCTTCGGGATTTCTCCTGGAAATTGATCACCGACTCTACCAGCTTCTTGACCGAGGCGGCTTTTAGGGTGGGACCGTAGCCGGCCCGCAGGGCATCTTCCTGTACCTTGCCGCCCACTTCGGCCAAGGTCTCCAGGCTCTCGTTGATGCCCTCCTTCATGGCATCCAGGGTGCGGGTGCTTTCGTGGAGCCCCTGGAGGCTGGTAAAGGAGGCGTTCAGGGCGGTAAAGACCGTTTCATTGGTTCCGAAAAAGGTTACGGCCTGGGAGTAGACCCGCTCTTTGACTTCCGTGGTCTGCACCAGGCGGGCCATGATGACCTCGGTGGTGTTGTAGCTCACCGAAAGATTCTCGGCCAGATCCTTGGAAATCTGGTAGCGTTTGTCCTCGTCCTGAAGCTCCCGCAAGCGCTGATCCCGGGCCAGTTCCAGCTTGGCCACCACTTCCAAATCTTCGCTGGTGTTAGCCTCCAGGGCGCCCGCCGCCTCGGTGAGCCGGGCCTTGGCCTCCTCCAGCAGCGCTTCGGCCTTGTTGAGGATCTGGTAGGCCAGGACCTGGGACTCTTTAAGGGCGACCCTGAAATCGCGGTAAGCCTCGATGATGCGATTCTCCCGGGCGATCTGATCCTTGGTATCGGCGGCCACCTCCAGGTAGGTCTCCTTGATATCCCCGAAGCGGCTGGGGATATCCCCCCGGGTCACCTTCATCCACACATTCTGCATCCGTTCCATGGTGCTGATCTTGCCGTCATCCAACTGCTCCACCATGGATTTGGCGTCATCGCGGATGCTGTTGAAGGCCTCGGTGATTTTCTCATAGCGCTCGCCCACCCGCATGGCCGTAATCTGTTCCCGCACCACTTCGTTGAACAGCATGGTGTGGTTCAGGGTGCGGGCAATGGCCACCGCGCTATCCGGCCCTAAATCGCTGATTTGATTGATCAGGGCAACAATGGGCGCTTCATCGGGCTTTTGCGGCATGACCCCCAGATCCCGCAAGACGGTAACCGCTTTGTCCAGCTGTTTAAGGGGATTGATGACAATATCGCTGACATTCATAGTGGGCTTCCTCTTTGGTTGGGATGTTGGATTGACGGCAGAACGCCGCCCTGCGCGCCGGACAAAGGCAATAGGACGTGCCTGTAATGCCGATGGAGGGTCAAGTTCAATCCAGGGGGATGCGAATTTTCTGGCCTACGAAAATTTTGTCGGGATCC
The DNA here is from genome assembly GCA_963713755.1 of uncultured delta proteobacterium. Lineage (GTDB taxonomy): Bacteria > Desulfobacterota > Desulfobacteria > Desulfobacterales > CAVQMW01 > CAVQMW01. The sequence goes on from CAVQMW010000003.1 coordinate 1,372,086, forward strand.
TTGATCACTTCCCGATTGGCCTCGAAAATCCGCGGATACTGGCTGCCCTTGCCATAATACCGTTTGGCAATCCCCGACAGGGTGTCGCCGCTGACAATGGTGTAGTATTCGACTTTCTCCGCCGAAGCCGGGCTGGTCAACCCCTCGACCTGCACATTCGCCACCCCTTGGATGTTGCCGGCCATGAGCACCGCTTTTTCCATGGCTTCCGCGCTCTGGGTGCTGCCGCCCAGGGAAACCGTCCCGTCCTTGAATGCCACCTGCAAGCCTTCAATCCCCGGATTGGCCGCTTCGATGTGGCCGCGAATCACCTCGGCGGCCTCCGCTTCTTTGCTGAACAACTTGGTGCCCATCTCTTTTACGAAATCAAACAATCCCATGGCGATCCTCCTAAATTTTATATCGGTGGGTGACTCGCGCCGGCAGGCCGGCAGGTTGAACAGGTCAGTGTCTGCCGGGAACTTAATTTGACGGGCGATTCCGATGAATAGACGCGCTCAATGGGCGCGCTCCCGGCTCGCTACAGTCTGTGTAGAAATCCTTAAGATATATGGAGCATGGCCCGCGGGGTGTCAAGCAATTGCTTCCCAGATTTCACCGGTTCGAAAGAGTTTATATATCCCTTATGATGACTCGCTAACAGTCGTTCAGGGTGGATGGGTGAATCAGGGGGGGACAAATTCCAGGGGCATGCCCCGGGGGCCCTGGGGCGTTTGGCCGGCCTGATAGGCCAGGTGTCCGGAGACCCAGGTGGCCCCCACCGAGGCGCGCCAGGCCGGCCCGTTAAAGGGTGACCAGCCGCATTTGTACAGAATACCCCCTGGGTCCAGGGCGGTGGGACAGGAGGGGTCCACCAGCACCAGATCGGCCCAGTAGCCCTCGCGGATAAATCCGCGCGCTTTGATCCCGAACAGTCGCGCCGGGGCGTGGCTGGTTTTATGTACCAGTTGCGGCAGGGAAAAAAGGCCCTGGCGCTGCAATTCCAGCAATGCCGGCAGGGCATACTGCACCAGGGGCAGCCCCGAGGGCGCTTGCAGATAGGGGCGTTCCTTCTCCTCGCGGGTATGGGGCGCGTGATCCGTACCGATCACGTCGATTTTATCGGCTACCAGCGCCTCACGCAGAGCCTGGCGGTCCCGGGCGCTTTTGATGGCCGGGTTGCACTTGATGCGGTTGCCCAGGCGCTCGTAATCGTCGTCGCAAAACCAGAGATGGTGCACACAGGCCTCGGCGGTGATCCGCTTGCCCTCCACGGGACCGGCGGTAAACAGCTCGAGTTCATCCGCCGTGCTGAGATGCAGCACATGCAGCCGGCTGCCGTGGCGCCGGGCCAGCTCCACGGCCCGCGCCGTGGAGCGGTAACACGCCTCTGCGCTGCGAATCCGGGGGTGGTAGCGGGCCGGCAGATCCTCTCCGTGGCGCTGGACATAGTGCTGTTGATTGGCGGCGATGATGGCGTTGTCCTCGCAGTGGGCCGCCAGCAGCACGGGCGAGCGGGCAAACCAGGCTTCCAGAACGGCGGCATCCTCCACGCACAGGGTGCCCGTGGAAGCGCCCATGAAGAGCTTCACCCCGCACACCCAGCGGGGATCCAATTCCCTGACCAGATCCAGATTGTGGGCCGCAGCCCCGATGTAAAAGGCATGGTTGGTGAACGAGTTGCGGGCGGCGATGTCGCGCTTGGCCTGCCAGCCGGCCAGGTCCACCACCGGCGGCAGGGTGTTGGGCATCTCCAGGGTGCTGGTGATCCCGCCGGCCACCGCGGCCCGGGATTCGGAATGGATGTCCCCTTTGTGGGTCATTCCCGGCTCCCGGAAATGGACATGGTCGTCGATCATGCCCGGCAGAAGATAGCCGCCGGCGCCATCCACCACCTGCCGGGCCCGGCGATGGGCCAAGTCCTTGCCCACAGCGGCAATCCGGCCCTTTTCAATCAACAGATCGCCCTCAAACAACTCCCCTTCGTTGACGATGCGGCAATTAACAATTAGGGTAGCGTCCATCGATTCCCTCCGGGATCTGAATTCAGATTATGGTCTTGGAACCCAATAATGGCGATAGATAAGAAACTGAGCAGTCCATAGTTCTTTTAACTCGCTGAAAATATTGGGTTCGATTGGTTAGCTTCGTCATTCCCGCGAAGGCGGGAATCCAGAAAGATTTTAATATGTTAGAATCTTTGGATGCCGGATCAAGCCTGCCCTCAACTCGATTGGGGGTCCGGCATGACGGAGAACTTTGGAATCTCAAAATGAGGAGTTTGAAAGCGATCTTCATGAAACTGCATCTCTATAACACCCTGACCCGCAAAAAAGAAGTTTTCGCCCCCAGCGCGGCGCCCCAGGTGGGGCTCTACACCTGCGGGCCGACAGTCTACAACTACGCCCACATCGGTAATTTGCGCACCTACATTTTCGAGGACGTGCTGAAACGGGTGCTGGCCTATAACGGCTATCAAGTGCGCCACGTGATGAACATCACCGACGTGGGCCATCTCACCGGGGACCGCGACATGGGCGAGGACAAGCTGGAGCAGGGCGCCCAGCGCGAAGGCAAAAGCGCCTGGGAAATCGCCGAAGCCTACACCCAGGCCTTCAAGGCGGATCTGCAGCAGCTCAACGTGCTGGATCCCGACATCTGGTGCAAGGCCACCGACACCATCCCCGACCAGATCGCCCTGATCCGGACCCTGGAAGAAAAGGGCTACACCTATCCTACTCGGGACGGCATCTACTTTGATACCGCCAAATTCGAAGACTACAGCAAACTCTCCCACCAGAACCTGGAGGCCCTCCAGGAGGGCGCCCGGGTGGAAATCAATCCCGAAAAGCGCAACCCCACCGATTTTGCCCTCTGGAAATTTTCACCCCCCGACGCCCAGCGCCAGATGGAGTGGGACTCGCCCTGGGGAGTGGGTTTTCCGGGATGGCACATCGAATGTTCGGCCATGAGCATGAAGTACCTGGGGGATCAACTGGACATTCACTGCGGCGGCACCGATCACATTGACGTGCACCACACCAATGAGATCGCCCAGTCCGAGGCGGCCACCGGCAAACCCTTTTTCAATTTCTGGATGCACGGCGCCTTTTTGATCATCAGCGGCGGCAAGAAGATGGCCAAGAGCGAGGGCAACTTCCTGACCCTCAAATACGCCTTTCTGGACCAGGGCATCGATCCCCTGGCCTACCGCTTCGCCACATTTCAAACCCACTACCGCAAACCCATGGAATACAGCGAGGAAGCCCTTGAGGCAGCCCGCAACGGCCTCTCCCACCTCAGGAACCAGGTACGCACCCTCATGGCCGAAACCCAGGGCGCGGCGGATCGAATCGACACTCCATTGCAGCGCAAGTTTCAGCAGGAGATCAACGACGACCTCAACATGCCCCGGGCCCTGGCCGTGGTCCAGAAAATATTGAAAGCCGACATCCCGCCCCAGGACAAGCTGGCCACGGTCCTGGACTGCGAGCGCATCCTGGGCCTCGATCTGGATCAAGTCCGCACGGAGGATCACCTGCCCCCGGAGGTTCAGGCCAAAGTGGAGGCCCGCCAACAGGCCCGGGCCGACAAGAACTGGGACCTTTCCGATCAGCTGCGGGATGAGCTCATCGCCCTGGGCTACAGCGTGCAGGATTCCAAGGAGGGCATGAAGGTATTCAAATCTTAGCTCCATGCCTGATCCACGGGCCCAAAGCCCTCAATAAAATATCACATATAGGCTATACGGTTATGAACTTGCACCTAACAGGTCTTAGATAATCAGCTCTAAGCTGTGATAATGATTGACGTGTGTTGCGCTACAGATTACAATAAAGTATGATCAAAAGAATCAAGCACAAAGGGACTTAAGGAGCTTTATGAAACGGGAAGCAAGAAAGGTGTGAGGCCCGAACATGTTACCCGGCTACGATTAATATTGGCGAGGCTTGATGCAAGTACCACTGCCGAGGATATGAATTTGCCCGGTCTTAATCTGCACCGGTTGAAAGGGTCATTAAAAAGCTTCTGGGCGGTGTCTGTAACTGGTAATTGGCGCGTTATTTTCCGTATTGAAAACGGCAATGCCACCGCTGTAGACTATTTAGATTATCATTGAGGAGTAAAATATGGTTATGCACAATCCCCCTCACCCCGGAGAAGCAATCCGGCAACTATGCTTAGAACCCCTCGGGCTATCGGTCACTGAGGCGGCTCGGGGCCTTGGAGTGTCTCGCACGACGATTTCAGAGCTGATAAACGGTCGCCGGGGAATATCGCCCGAAATGGCAATTCGACTGTCAAAGGCGTTTGGCGGCAGCGCTGAAAGCTGGATCACGCAACAAGCACAGTATGACCTCTGGGAGGCCATGAAGAATGCTGACAGGATCAAGCGCCAGGTCCGTGCTTTTGCATAATTTATAATTCGAGGGTCAAGGCCAGTACCCGGCTTGCAGCAAAATAAGAAATTCTGGGGACACCTTACCAAATTATTGACAGAGGCAGAACGGTCTGGTTTGATTTGTCCATGGCACGCCTGGCAAGAGCGGTGGCGCCGGGGATGCCACATCATGTGACCCAGCGGGGTAACCGTCGCCAGGAGAGATTTTTTAGCGATGAAGATTATCTAGCTTATTTGGAGCTGATGGCCGAATGGTGCCGTAAGTTTCAAGTAGAAATTCGGGCTTACTGTCTGATGCCCAATCACGTTCATTTAATCGCAGTCCCTGGAAAAAAAGACAGTTTGCAGCTTGCCATTGGCGAAGCCCACAGACGCTACACCCGGCGGATTAATTTATTGAAAAAATGGAATATCTCATGGATCGTAAACCGAAACCCAAAAAACCAGCGCCTAAACCTAAAGATAAGTTAGAGTGTCCCTGCAATCCACGAATTTCTCCCCAGAACTTCTCCCCGAATTTCCACTGCTTCAGACGATCTTGACCTTTTCTTCCTGTGGTTCAATGCCCAGTCCCGAATACTCTACATTTCTCAAACACCCCCGACAAATGGCATAATACCTTACCGAATCGGTGAGTTCATCAATATGCTCCTCTACTGCTTGCTTCATTTCCAGAAATTGCCGCTCGGTCAGATGGGCGCATTCAAAGACTGATTTCTGGGTTCGTACCCCATACCCTTTTAGGACTTTGACGATGTGGCGACGGATTTTATTTTCGCTGATATCGTAGCAGACCAGGTAAAACATCAGGTTTCCCACACAAAGGGTTGGTAAACCTCATCCTCGGTTTGTACCATCTCCGCCCACTGCCGGGCCTGATTCAGAATCAGTCGTCGGTAGCTCAGCTGCTTGCCCGTTGGCGGGTCCTGGAAGGTTCGGTTCATCATCTCCTCATAGGCGGTGATCAGGGTACGGCAGACCCGGGGTTTCATCTCTACTGGCCTCCGGGAAGCCATCTCTTCCTCGTTGACATAGGCCTTGGGACTATTCGTCCGGAAGATGAAATCATCGGGGGAAATCAGGCGCCGGTTTATCAACCCCAGGACAAAGCGGTCCCCAAGACAGGCCCGGTACTCTTCCACTAAATCGCAGGCCAAAGAAGGCCTGCCATAGTAGCCGGGCCATGTTTTCAATCTTACCGGCCACCACGGTCCGGGCTATCTTTAGGGCAAAGTCGGGATCGTTCAGCTTGAGGTATTGAGCCGTGCGTCGCTGAACATGGCGATGTTCATTGAGGGCCAGCCGGGCACGGAAGCGGCCCGTGGGGGTCATGAAAACCGTCTCCACCTGGTTACGGATTAAAAAATCCAGAACGCTCCCGGTCAACGAGACATACCCCACCAATACCAACCGTTCCAAGTTATCGGCCGGCACCTGGGCCACGGTCCGATTCGCCTTGACCACTACATCATGCGATGGCTCACTCCGTGGCATCCGCCGTGTTCCTTTTTGGATAAACAACGATCCGAAACCTCACCTCTTAACAAGAATTCGATTCGCCGAAGAGGGAGGAAAATTAAAGCGCTGCGGCGAGAGCCGGGCATCCAGGTCATCCGGCGCCTCACCGGCCAGCAGCCGCGCCAGGCGAAATCCGGTGGCCGGCCCCAAGCTGAGGCCTTTCTGGTCATGGCCCCCGGCAACGAAAAGATTGCTGGCGCCCCTCAGCCGGCCCATGACGGGCAGACCGTCGGGGCTCACCGGCCGCAACCCCCGCCGAATCTCGGTGGGCGGCCCCCATTGGGTGGCCGGCAGATACTCCCGGGCCAATCCGGGGATCCGCGCCAACCGCCGGCTGTCGAAACTCAGATCCAGCCCGGCGAACTCCAGCCCGAAAATCACCCGCAGCCGGTCGGCGTAGGGCACCACCACCGCCCCCTGCTCCTCCAGTTCCAGGGGCAGGTTCGGCAGCGGACCTGAGGGCCGGAAGGTGACGCTGTACCCCTTAGCGGGCTCCAGGGGCAGGCGCCGCCCCACTTGGGCGCTCAACTCCGGCAGCCAAGCCCCGGTGGCCAGAAGCACTTGATCACTTTCAAGGGAGCCCTGGGTAGTCTCTATTGACGTTACCCGGCCCCCCTGCCGCACCAGCCGGTACGCCTCGCAGTGGTGGTGGATCTCAACCCCCAGGGCTTGGGCCTCCCGGGCCAGCCAGAGCATAAACGCCCGGGGCGCCAGCCAGGCATCCCCGGGATAGTGGATGGCGCCCACAACGCCGGGGCCCAAGGCCGGTTCGCGTTTATTGAGATCGGGCAGGCTCAAGGGCGTCGAGGCGATGCCGTACCTGGCCAGGTCCCGGGCATCCCGGCAGCCGGCCCGCCAGGGCCGCTGTTTGAGATAGAGGTAGAGCGCCCCTCCGGGCCGAAATTGGTAGGCGCCCTGGGCGCAGTCGGCCAACTCCCCATGCAGTTTAAAACTCTCCCGGTGCAGTTGGGCCAGAAGGGTCTCTGCCTGCTCGATCCAGGCCGGCGTCAGGCTGTGGCGCACGAATCGGGCCGCCCAGCCGGCCAGACGGGGGCTCAAGCGCGGCCGCAGCCGCACCGCCGAATCGCGGTGAACCAGGGAATCCAGCCCCCGCAGCAGGTTGTGGGGCGTGGTCAAGGGCCGGCAGTAACTGGGCACCAGCCAGCCGGCGCTGGCCGAGGCACAATCCTGCCCGGCTGCCCCCCGCTCCAGGATCCCCACCGAGGCCCCTTTCAAGGCCGCGTAGTAGGCGGTCGACAGTCCCACCACCCCGCCGCCCACCACCAGCAGATCATAGGTTCGCGCCATCCTCGATTCCCCTTCTTGCGGCTGCCGTTTTCACCGCCGCCTCGACTTCTCCCCGGCCTTGACACCCCCGGGGGATTCTGCCATTTTTGAACCGCTTCTACCCCATCATGCACTTTGATTACAAGGAGATAGCGACCATGGCCTTTCCCATCCAGCGCCCCCGCCGGCTGCGGCGAAGCCCCCTGCTTCGAAAGATGGTCCGGGAAACCGCCCTGGCCCCCGATGACCTGATCCTGCCCCTGTTTGTCCTGGAAAATGCGCCCGCCGGCACGACCACCCCCATCAAGGCCATGCCCGGCTGCGCCCAGCAGAGTCCCGACATGGCGGCCAAAAGCGCCCAGGAGGCGTTCCAGGCCGGGGTCCCGGCGGTGATCCTCTTCGGGCTGCCCGCCCGTAAAGACGCCACCGGCTCCGGGGCTTGGGCCGCGGACGGCGCCGTACAGGTGGCCGCCCGCGAAATCAAATCCAAGGTGCCGGAGATGATCGTCATCTGCGATACCTGCCTCTGTGAGTATACCGACCACGGCCATTGCGGCATCATTAAAAACGACACCGTGGACAACGATCCGACCCTGGAGCTGCTGGCCCGCACCGCGGTCAGCCAGGCCGCGGCCGGCGCCGATATGGTGGCCCCCTCGGACATGATGGATGGGCGCGTAGCGGCCATGCGCCGCGCCCTGGATCAGGAAGGCTTCCTGGACACGGCCATCATGTCCTACGCCGCCAAGTTCGCTTCGGCCTACTACGGCCCCTTCCGGGAGGCCGCGGAGTGCGCCCCCAGTTTCGGGGATCGCAAAACCTATCAAATGGACGCCGCCAACCGCCGGGAAGCCCTCAAGGAGACGGCCCTGGATATCGAGGAGGGCGCGGATATCATCATGGTGAAGCCGGCCTTGCCCTACTTGGATGTGATCCGGGACCTGCATGCCCAGTTTCCCCTGCCTCTGGCCGCCTATCAGGTCTCCGGGGAATACGCCCAGATCAAATGCGCGGCCCGGGCTGGCCTGGTGGATGAATCCGCGATCATGCTGGAAAGCCTGCTGTGCATCAAGCGGGCGGGCGCCAAAATGATCCTGACCTACTTTGCCCTGGATGCGGCCCGGCTGCTGACATTATAACCTAACGCTCCCTGGGTTGCGGCCATGAACCCCATCGACCTGAGCCACACCATCCAAACCGGCATGCAGATCTTTCCGGATGACCCGGAACCTCGCATCGAGCCCGGACTGCTCCACGAAAGCGACTACTGCCACGTGGACCGGCTCAACTTGGGATCCCACACCGGCACCCATATCGACGCCCCCTTTCACTTCCTCCCCGAGGGCAAGCGTATCGATGAGATCCCCTTGGCCCGCTTTATGGGCTGGGGCGTGCGGATTCCGGTTACCGGCAAACCTCCGGGCAGCGCTATCACCCCGGCCGAAATCGAGCCCTATCTGCCGGAAATCGAACCGGGCGACTTCGCCATCCTGCACACCGGCTGGGACCGCAAGTGGGGTACTCCGGACTATCTGCACCATCCTTACCTCAGCCCGGATTGCGCCCGCCTGCTGCGCCTGCATCTGGTTTCCCTGGTGGGCATCGATGCCCTCAATGTGGACCCCACGCACCCCCCGGACAGCCTGGGCGATCCCTCCTTTGAAGCCCACCGGATCCTCCTCGGCCGTGAAATTCTGATCGTGGAAAACCTGTGCAATCTGACCGCCGTTCCCGCCAACCGGGGCCGCTATCTTTTCCTGCCCCTGAAACTCAAAGGCTCCGACGGTTCTCCCATTCGGGCCGCTTTCCTATCGGACTGACCCCCATTGCGCCCGCTTGAGGGTAGCCTTGGATACCAGACTCGGCCGGCACCCCTTTCGGCGGAACTGCCAAATTTCCCTCCCGTCATTTTCCCCAACCGAATTATCCATCAAAGCTCAACCCATTTGAAAAAGTGCCGATGGTAGGATCAGGCCAGCTGTGCAGGTTCCAATTTCCGAAATCGGAACCTCAGGTGTTTACTCTGAATGAAAGGGGATATCGTGAAGATCATCGAGCTGATGAAAAAGGTCGGTTTGCTGCGTTACGGGGTCGAATCCGGTCCTGGGGTCACTGGGGATTTTTATGGTCACACGAAACCCTCCGCCCCGCCGACGGACCCGGGCGCCCCCCAGCCCGCCCCATCTCAAACTTCCCCAACAGCCGCCGCGGCCTCCCTCACGGATGCTCCCCCCACCTCAACCGGCCGTGTCATGGTGTTCGGATTGACCGTGGCCACCGCCGTTTTGGCCATCGCCATTTTCCTGTTGGCCGTAGGGTTCAGCACGGGGTTTATGGTTCTTGCGGCTCTGTGGATCGTGTTTATCGCACTTGCCCGGCGCTTTGCCTTTAGCGGGAAGCCTTCCGGGCTGGCCTTTGGCGGGCTGTTTTGCGGGATTCTGATGCTGAGCTTTTTGATCCTGGGTCTTTCAGTTCCAGACAGTCAGACCGCAACCGCCCGGGAGGCCGCCCTGGCCATCGAACAGATCCGTTTCGCCAAGCCCGGTCCGGATGGCATACTGGAGCCGGTGGACAGCGCTAAGTTTACCCGGGGTGAAGAAGTGCATCTGGTGCTGATTCGCGTATCCGGGTTTCAGGCCGGCGCGGATGGCCGCTGCTGGTACGACCTGGATGCCAAACTCACCGGGCCCGAGGGTCAGGTTATGGTTCAGGGGACCGATATCCTGGGCCAAGCCGGGCACCGGCAACTGCCCGACGGCGTGGCCAAGGCCCCCGAGGCGCAGTTTAAAACCACCCTTCAATCACCCCCCGGCAGCTATACGGTTTTCTTAACCATCAAGGATAAAATTTCCGGTCTTCAAAATCAGGTGTCCCGCACCTTTACCCTGAGTTAGCGCAAAGGCGGCGCGGCTTGTCCGGCAATGCCGCCAAGCCTCTTTAACAGTTCGTTTAATGTGCTTCTCCGGCGTGGAAGTATTTCAATTCTAAAAGGCCACAGACCCAAAAAGGCCGTGTCCGCCTTGGGTTATGGCGGCCACGGCCTTTTCGTCCAATAGATAATGGGCCTTAAGCGCCTTATCAAGAATCTTCTGTCGTAAAAAAGAAATTCGATCGGTTGCTTTTAGCTGTAGGGGCGGGTTTGAAACCCGCCCCGACACGGTTTGAAGGCCGCCTTTAAGGGGAAAGTGCTTCCGCCGGTTGGGGGTCGCTTTAAGCATTATAATCGGCGCGGATGTCCTTTTTGCTGATTTTCCCCACGCTGGTCTTGGGAATGGCCTGGTTCAGAATGATCTTGGAAGGGATTCCGTACTTGGGGATCACCCCTTTTTCCACAAACGTCATGCAAAAGTCACGGATGTCGTCTTCCGTGACCTGATCCGCGTAGTTTTCATTGAGAACCACCATGGCCAGGGGCCGCTCGCCCCACTTTTCGTCCGTAATTCCCACCACGGCCACCTCGCTGACCGCCTCGTGCTGGCTGATGATATCTTCCAGTTCCAGTGACGAGATCCACTCCCCGCCGGTTTTGATCACATCCTTGAGCCGGTCGGTAATCTTCAGGTAGCCTTCACCATCGATCACCCCGATGTCCCCGGTGTGCAGCCAGCCGTTGCGCCACAGCTCTTCACTTTTCTCCGGATCCTTGATGTAGCCCTGGGTCAGCCAGGGCGTGCGCACCACCACCTCGCCCGGAGTCTTGCCGTCATGGGGCAGCGGATTGCCCTCGAGGTCCACGATCTCCATCAGTACATTGGGAATGGGCAACCCGGTTTTACAGCGAATCTCGATCTGCTCTTCTTCCCCCTTTTCCATGAGCTGGGGCTTGATGTTGGCCAGGGTCAAAATCGGGCAGGTCTCGGACATGCCGTAACCGGTGTAGAGGTTGATGCCGTGTTTCAGGGCCTGCCGGCAAAGTCCGCTGGAGAGGGCCGACCCGCCGATGACCACCTTCCAGCCCGACAGATCCAGGCGGTTGATGACCGGGCTGGTGACCAGCATATTCATGATGGTGGGCACGCAGTGGGAATAGGTGACCTTTTCGCCCACGATCAGCTTGAGCAGCATCTCGGGCTCGTAGCGCCCGGGATAGACCTGCTTGGCCCCCAAGAGGGTCATCAGATAGGGCATTCCCCAGGCGTGGACGTGGAACATGGGCGTCATGGGCATGTAGACATCGGCGGAGCTGATATTGGCCTGGGACTTGTAAGCGCAGAGCCCGGACATGCAGCCGTAGGTGTGCAGCACGATCTGCCGGTGGCTGAAAAAGACCCCTTTGGGAAGCCCGGTGGTGCCGGTGGTGTAAAAGGTGGTGGCCATGGTGTTTTCATCGAAGTCGGGAAAGGAGTACGCTTCCGGGGCCGCCGCCACGAGGGCTTCGTACTCTCCGGCAAACTCGATGCTGGAATCGGGCCCTTCCGCCTGATCTGAGATGAGAACCACCTTTTTGACGGTTTCGAATTTGTCTTTCACCGATTCCAGGAGAGGCAGAAACTCTTCATTCACCAGGATGACGTCATCCTCGGCATGGTTGATGGTGTAGATCAACTGCTCGGAGGTGAGGCGGATATTGATGGTATGCAGAACGGCGCCCATCATGGGGACCCCGAAAAAACACTCCAGATAGCGATGGCTGTCCCAGTCCATCACCGCCACGGTATCTCCGGGGTTCACCCCCAGGCTGCTGAGCATGTTGGCCAGCTTGCCCACCCGCCGGCCGAAGGTTTTATAGTCGTATCGCAGGCGGTCGCGATAGACGATCTCCTGGTCCGGCGAATAGGTCAGGGGGGTCTGTAGAAGGTGTTTGATCAGCAAGGGAAAATCGTAGGCGGATGGGGTGGGCTGGATCATTCGTGCAGGCATGGTTCCTCCTTGGAATGGGGGTGGTTGGCAAGGCGTCAACGAAGGTTTCCAGCCGCGGAATAGCACAAATCGGGTAGGCGCTCAATTACATAAAACGGCTCTGCAAAGCTGATAAACAGAGAATGGGACGCTTGACAGACGTCAGGCCCTGAGTTAGACTAGTTCCACTAGATTTTAGAGGAGATTGCCAATGGAGACTGTGGGTGCCTATGAAGCGAAGACCCATCTGCCTAAGTTGCTCGAAAGAGTTAGGAGAGGCGAACGAATCACCATCGCCAAGCATGGAACTCCCATAGCCGTGCTTCAGCCCTATGCGCCCGAGAAACAACACGATGTGAAATCGGCAATTCGGAAAATACGTAAATTTCGTCAAAAGAACAGGTTAGCGGGATTGTCCATTCGTGATTTAATCGAATCGGGTCGGCGATAGATGGGAAATCGGTTTGTTGTTGATAACTCGGTGGTTATGGCGTGGTGGTTTGAAGACGAAACGAATCCCTATGCTGACGGAGTTCTGGACGCCCTGGCCGATTCCGTGGCTGTTGTTCCTTCCATATGGCCCCTGGAAGTTGTGAATGTGCTCCTGGTTGCCGAACGACGTCAAAGGCTCGATTCAGTGGATAGTTATCGATTCCTGACGCTGCTATCTCAACTCCCCATTGATGTTGAACCTGAACATCCCCAACGTTTATGGAAGGATCTGTTGACGTTGGGCCGGGACAACAATCTTTCGAGCTATGACGCCGCCTATCTTGATCTTGCCCTGCGGGAGGATTGCCCTCTTGCCACGCTAGACCGCAAACTCACCCAGGCCGCCAAAGCAGTTGGGGTGAAGGTTCTCAACCCTTAAGCGGGATATCCTAATGGTTCGCGAACAAACCTGACCAGAGATTTTCAGGGCCGGGTCAGCTCGTTTTGCGCGTCATCGCAATTGATGTCGACGGAGCATTTGCCGTCATCGTCCAGAAAGGCGGTAATCGGGTCCTGAGGATCCGGTTGCCGGCGGTTCAGGTAGAGGGTTGGCGACTGAGTGAAGCAGGCGTGGGTGATATAGTCGATGATTTTGTTCTCACCCTTGATAAACGAAAAGTCGCCCTGATTGTCCACGAGCAGCACGGGAATTTCCTGGATGCCGAACATGGAAAGAATCAGGCGATTTATCTGGGGGCTGTAGGTTGCATTGAGGTCAACCCCATCAAAGTGAAGCGTCTCGATCTGATCGATGGGATTGAGGTGCAACTCACAACTGTTGCAGTTGTTGAGGGCCTCCACCACCTTCAGGCAATGGGGGCATTCTTCCGAAAAGATGAGGTAAATCTTCTTGGTGGGCTGGGCGCAGGTCCGCGTTCCGTATATGCCCCGCTCCAGGGTAAATGTCTGGGAAGACACCATGGTGGGGTTGAAACTTAACACGGAGAAGCCAATTAGGATCGCCAGGGTCAGGGTGGCGCCGGCCAGTACCTGCCGGCGGCCCCGCAACAGGTTCAAAACCAGGATAGCCGCAAAGATGAGCAGGCAATAGGCGCAGAAACTTCTGACCACATAGAGCTGAAATGAAAACAGCACCGTCTCCGCGGCCAACCCCGCTAGCAGCAGGAGGTTGGGCCAGTTGTGGCTCTCTGCCTGGCGGGTGTCGTGCCACCACAGGGACCAGAACAGGGCCTGGAAGAATAAAAACCCGATGAGATTCAAGCCCAGGGGGGTAATGGTGGTATATTCCTCCACGATCTTGCAGGCGTCATTGAAGCAGACCCCACTGCCCCTGATCAGGATCAGAACGATTTGAAGGGCAATGACGATACTGGTCCCCAAAGCGATGATTCGGGCTATTTTATTGCGATCCATCATTTTTAGGGCCGCTCCACCAGGGTTCCCATCACGGCCTTGAGCTGGTAAAGCCCCAGGATGTGATCGATCTGATTGTTGAGCAGGTTGGCCCGCGCCTGCTGCAGCTCGGTTTCCGCTTCGATGACATCGAAGTTGTCGGCCATATTGTAGGTGTATTTCACCTGGGCCAGGGCCAGCTTACCCTCCCCCTGGCGCACCTGATCTTCACGGATCTGGATCCGCTCTTCGGCATTTTCCAGAAAATCGAGCTGCTGGCGGACTTCGCGGGTGATTTCGTCCACCCGGGTCTGATAGTCCCGCTTCACGGCGCGGGCGTTGATCTGGCTCTTGGCGTAGGCCGCCTTTTCCCGGGTGCGCGCCCAGTCGGTGGTGCTCACCAAGTTGACCCCCCAGCGCTCATCCTCGAAATCAATGGTTTCATTGAGTTGTTCGGAAATTCCCAAACGGTTGTAAATGAGCACCAGGTCCAGCTGGGGCCGGACATTGAGGCGGGCGATTTCCAATTTGCGCAGCGTTTCGTCAATCGCCTCCCGGGCCTCTTCCACCTCCACCCGCTGGGTCAGCGCGGTTTGGATGGTCTCGTCGATGTCCACCCGCAGGGAATTGAAATAGACCGGCGCCTCCACCGAGAGCGCCGTTTCCAGGGGCAGGGCCACAATCAATTTCAAGCGATCCTTGGCATCCTTGAGGCTCTTGCGGGTGGCCGAGAGACGATCCTCCGCGTCTTTCAGCCGGATCTGGGCCCGGTATACATCCATCGGCGTGGAGAGTCCCGCCTTCTCGCGAATTCCGGCCGTGGCCACATGACCCTTGAGCTGGGCCACGGCATCCTCGGCAACCTCCACCAGCGCCATCTGCTTGATAATGTCGTAGACCGCAGTGACCGTGCTGATCACCAGGTTGACCTGGCGTGTATGCAGGCTGCGCCGGGCGCTGGTCAGGGCGAATTGCGCGCTGCGGATGGGGTCCAGATTGACCGACTTGCCGAACCCCCGCAGCAGGGGCACTTCCAGGGTGATCCCCAGCTCGCTGTTGTATTCATCATCCTGCCAGCCGATCACCGGAAGCAGCTGGGCCGTTATTCCGCTGGTAAAGCGCTTACCGATCCCGATGCCACCCCCCGCGGCCTTGGTATCGTCGGTCACCCCGGCCGAGGCCGTGGGCGCCCATCTCACATTGAAGTCCGCCTCGCTGGTGTAAACATCAAGCTCCTGGTTCTCAATTCCCGCCGCGGCGTTCAGATAGGCCCGATTGGAGGTAAGGGCCATCTCCAGAGCCTCTTCCAGGGTCAGGGAAATCGCCGGCGCTTTAGGTTGGGCCGCGGCACAGATGGGTGTAACCCAACCGGTCAGCAGCAACATGCAGGTCATTAGGCCTATTGTCACCCAGCGGCATGGGGCGCAGCGCCTGGAAGCCACAGAATCTGCACCGGTCTTAGACCCTTCCAATATGGATCGCTTGCAGGGCGCAAAGCTGGACCGGCTATGTTCCCCGGCAGGAAGAATCGCAGTTTCCAGAGGAAACACGCCGAAGATGTTGTTCCGGCGATTAAATACTTCACGTTTGTCATTCCAGCGAAAGCCGGAATCCAGTTTCACTATTGGATGCCGGATCAAGTCCGGCATGACGGTTGTAGCGTATTTATTTGCCGGGTCAATATCATACTTCATGGAAGCCATCATATCAGTGATCGGGTCTCGAACAAGCGCGGGAAAGCAGTTTCCTCGCAAAGTGCACTAACGGGTCAACCGGGCACAGAGGGTTGGATACAAATAAAAGGGCTAACGGGTCAAGACCACGGCATCTTCCCGGTCGATGGAGATGGTCAGCCAATCCCCGGGTGCCGCGCTTCGGTGCTGGGGCAGACGCAGGGTCAAGGGAAACTCTGAAGCTGGGTGGCGACCGCTACAGCGCTGGTGGGTGCCAAAAAAGGTCGTTTCAGCGACCTTGATCTTTCCTAAAGCCAATTGGCTGCCCTGGGTCCCCAGCCCCACCCGGATCTGTTCAGGACGCAGGGAGAGCTCCACCCGGGTGCGGGGCGTCATTTCTCCGGGCAAGGTCAGCTTTCCCAAAGGCGTCTCGATCACCATTTCACTCTCAATGTTCTCCGTCACCTCTCCGGGAACGATGTTGCTGTCGCCCATGAAGGTGGCCGTGAAGCGCGAAGCCGGTTTGAGATAGACTCGCCGGGGCGGTCCCACATCCTCCAGCCGGCCCTGATTCATCACCGCAATCACATCGGCAATGCTCATGGCCTCTTCCTGGTCGTGGGTAACGTGCACAAAGGTAGTGCCCACTTTTTTCTGGATCTGCAGCAGCTCCGCCTGCATTTGACGCCGCAGGTTGAGGTCCAGGGCTCCCAGGGGTTCATCCAGCAGCAGGACCTGGGGCGCCACCACCAAAGCCCGGGCCAGGGCCACGCGCTGTTTTTGTCCCCCTGAAAGCTGGTGAATCCGCCGTTTGGCCATATCCCCGAGTCCCACCATCTCCAGTGCCTTGGCCACCCGCTTCCGGCGTTCGGCCTTGGGCACCTTGCGCATCCGCAGGCCGAATCCCACGTTAGCGCCCACGGACATATGGGGAAAGAGGGCGTAATCCTGAAACATGGAGGTGGTGGGCCGTTTGGCCGGCGGAAGCGGCGTGACATCCCGCTCCCCGATAAATATCCGTCCCCGGCTCGGGGAGACAAACCCGCCCATGATGTGCAGCAGAGTGGTTTTCCCGCTCCCCGAAGGCCCCACCAGGGCAAAAAAACAGCCCTCCTCAATGGTCAGATCCACATGGTCCAGGGCTGTGGTCGTCCCGAAAACCTTGGAAACCCCCGCAACACGCAGCGCTGCGCTCATTTCGCCCTCCTGCGGCTAAAAACCACCACTTCCATGATCAGCACCAAAGCGATGGAAATCAGAAACACCAGACTCCCCACGGCATTGGTTTTGGGATTCAGGCCGCTGCGCAGTAAACTCCAGATCTCCACCGGCAGGGTGACATCAAAGCGACTGACCAGCAAGGCAATGATGAATTCGTCCCAGGAAAGGGTGAAAGATAGAAAAAAGGATGCCATCAGGGCCGGCCAGAGCAGGGGCAGCGTGACCAGGGTCAGCACCTGCCACTCGGCGGAACCCAAATCCCGGGCGGCCCGTTCCAGGTTGGCCTGATGCTCCCCCATCTGGCTGTAAAGGATGGCAAAGGCCAGGGGCAGGTTGATCACCCCATGGCCAATGACCACCGCCGTCAGCGATTTGGGAATGCCCAGGGTATTGAAGGTAATCAGCAGTCCCATCCCGATAATTAGATACGATACGCTCAGGGGCGCCATGAGCAGCCATTGCAACAGGCCTTTGGCCCTGAGGGAATAGCGCGCCAAGCCATAAGCCGCCAGAAAGCCCAGCAGGCAGCTTAAGGCCGAGGAGACCAGTGCGACGTATAACGAATTCCAGAAGGCATCCATGATGCGGAAATCGGTCAGGACCGCCTGGTACCAGCGTAACGAGGGACCTTGAAAGGGCGGAATGGGTAGCCGCGCATCCTGGAAGGAAAACATCACCAAAACCACCACGGGCAGAAAAATGAAACCATAGATCAGGGCCCCGTAGATTAGGGCCGGAAGGTTGGAGATGACTGCCTTGATTCGCTGCGCCATACTCAAACCCGCTCGATCTTCAGCCAACGCGCAAAGAGAATAAAAATAATTGAAATCACCACCATGAGAACCAGGCTCATGGCTGAAGCCATGGGAAAATCAGCCTGCCGCTGGATCTGCAGCATGATGGATTGGGGCAGCAGCAGTTCGGTGTTACCGCCCAAAATCTGAGGCGTAATATAATCCCCCAGGGCCAGAACAAGGGTCAGAAAGGCGCCCACCATGACTCCCGGCACGCTTAAAGGGAATGTAATGCGCCAAAAGGTTTGCCAGGCTGAAGCGCCCAGATCGGCCGCGGCCTGACGGTAATGGGGCGAAATCTGCATCAGGTTGGCGAAAATGGTGAGGGTCAGCAGCATGGTGAAAAAGTGCACAAAGCCGATCACCGTGGCAATGCGACTGTTGGCAAGGGAAACCGGTTCGGCGGCAAGCTGAAGCCCCTGCAGGATCTGGCTGATCACCCCGCCGCTGGAAAGCACCAGCAGCCAGCTGTAGGAGCGCACCACATAGGAGGTCCAAAAGGGTAGAATCGCCATCAGCAGTGCCAGACGCTGCCAGCGGGGCGGCACCCGAAAGGCCAAAATGTAGGCCAGGGGATAGGCCAGGACGATGCTGATCAACGTGGTGATCAGCGTCACCTCCAGAGAATTGAACAGCGCGCTGTATAGGTGGGACTTGGCAAAGAAGGCGCTGTAATTGGCGAAGGAGAGATCCCGCACAATCTGCCCGCCCAGCCGTTGAAACAGGCTGTAGGCGGCCATGAAGCCCAAAGGGAGCACGAAAAAGGCAATCGTCCACAGGAGACCGGGGGCGACAAGCCCCCAGCCTTGGATACGGCGTGCGGAAAGTGGCATCGGGTGAAATTAATGCTGCAGAAACTGGGTCCAAAGATCCAGAAGGGCTTTGTCAAACGCTTCATCCGGCTGCAGGTAAAAGTAAGAGTTGGCCAGGAATTTGGGCTGCTCGTCCCAGCGCAGAATCTGCTTTTGCTCTGCATTCAGCTCAGCCTTGGCGTTGGCCGGCATGGCCCAGTAGCAAGAGGAGGTCGCCAGGCGGCCCTGGCCCTGGGGCCCCAGGATATATTGCACAAAGCGGGTGGCCAAGGCTTGGTTTTGGGATTGAGCGAATACGCCGATGGCCTGCTGCCAGCGAACCCCGCCCTGGTCGGGCAGTACCCAATCGAGATCGGGATTTTCCCCATGGAGCACCGATACGGCAAACTCGCCCCCGCCGGCGATGATATCCACCTCCCCGGTGGCCAAAGCGGTTTGCACCTGCACCACATCCCCCACCAGTTTGGAGAGCTCTTTCATGGCGAACAGCTTCTCCTTGATAGCCGGCAGATGGGAGGCATCCAATTCGGCCGGATTGATCCCCAGTCCAATGGCCACCATTTCGATCACCGGAATGTAATAATCGTAAACCGCGATCCGCCCTTTGTATTTGGGATTCCACAAAACGCTGGCATCCCGCATATCCGCAGGATCGACCTTGCTTTTGTTATAGGCGATGGTGTTGTAGCCGAATTTTTCGGGCATGGCGTAAAGCTTATTGTCGAAACGGTGCAGTTCGGGAGTGCGAATTTCCGGAAATATATCATCCAAGGGAAAATCGGTCTCGTCGAGGGGCGCCAAATGGCCGGCCTTGACCACCCGCGCCACATCGATACTGTCCACCACGAACACATCCCAATCCCCGGGTTGGGACTGCTCAAGCAGGGCCAGAGCCACCCCGGTGCCGTCATACTCTTTGATATTGATGCGCACCTGATGCGCTTCCTCAAAGGCCCGCAACAACGCCGGATCGGTATGGTCGCACCAGGCGAGAATATTGAGCTGGTCCGAGGCCGCCGAAACCACCGGCGGACAGCTCGTAAGTGTTGCAAGCGCCAAAATCCCCGCAAGCATCATTCCAGATATAGTTTTCCACCGTGTCTTTGCCATGACCCGTTCCTCCTTGTGCTGGATGAGTGTTAAGTTCCGCCCCAATTCAAGTTCCACAACGATCTACAGCACCAACTTTCACCTATGGCCTTAGCCGTCCGGCAGGGCCTCCTGATCTTGGTCGTGTTCAGCATTCTGTTCCGTTTTGCGATCACGGTTCCGGGCCGCGGCAATCTCCTGGGCAATACGTCCAGCCGCGATTCTGGGGTCGGCGGCGTCCCGGATGGGACGGCCGATGACCAGATAATCGGCACCGGCGGCGACCGCCTCGGCCGGGGTGGTGATGCGTTGCTGATCACTGCGCGTCTCCAGGCTCCAGGCCGGCCGGATGCCCGGGGTCACCGCAAGGAATTCCGCCCCCAGGGCGGCTTTGATCCGCCCGGCTTCCCGGCCGGAACAGATGACGCCCTGGATCCCGGCCTTGCGCGCCATTTCGGCCCGCCGCAGCACCAGGTGCCGGGGATCGTCGGCCAGTTCCGAAGGGAATCCGGCCCGGGCCAGATCCCGGGGCCCCACGCTGGTCAGCACGGTCACCGCCAGGATCCGCACCTCGCCGCCCCTGGCACCCCGCACCGCCGCCTCCAGCATGGCCGGGGACTCGCCGCAATGCACGGTCACAAAACTCACTCCCAACTCGGCCACCCGCGCCATGGCCCGTTCCACGGTGGTGGGAATATCGTGGAGTTTGAGATCGAGAAACACCGCGCTTGCGCCACGCTCCATGACCTGCCGGATCATGGCCGGCCCGCTTTGGATGAACAGCTCCAAGCCGATCTTGAAAATGCCCACGGCCCCGGCCAGTTGATCCACCAGCGCCAAGGCCCGCTCTCCGGAGGGAACATCCAAGGGAAAAATAATTCGATCGGCACCGGGGGGCATGGCAAGCTCTCTTCGAATTGATTCGGTTGAAAAAGCCGAGGATTAATCCATTGAAACAAGGGGATTAATGGTGCTATATTAATTGATTACTGTTGATTTTGGCTGATTGGACTCAACCTTTACGGCCAAATTTCATTATCAGGATTCGATATCGGAACCCAGTGCCGGGGTATCGCAATTGTTGAATATATACCAGGATAAAAAAACCAAGCAGAGCAAGTCCATTCTCGCCAGCGGGTTTTAGCATGAAGCCGACAGCAGAACAACAGCAGCGCCTGCGCCAGCTGCCGGGCGTGGATCAGCTTCTGGAGTGGACCCGGGAGGATGGGGAACTTAGTGACGTGCCCCGGGCCGTGCAGGTCAGCGCGGCCCGGGAGACCGTGGATGGCTTGCGTCGGCGGATTCTGCAGAACGGGAACGAGGTATCTTCCCAATCCCTGGAACCCGCGGCCCTCCGCACGCGGATGAAATCTTATGTCGCCAAGGCCATGCGGCCCAATCTGGTCCGCACCATCAATGCCACCGGCGTGGTGGTGCACACCAACCTGGGCCGCTCGCGGCTAGCGGATGCCGCACTTGCCAACGTGGATGCCGTCGCCCGGCACTACTCCAATCTTGAGTTCGACCTGGCGGCGGGCAAGCGCGGCTCCCGCTACCAGGCCGTGGCCGACATTCTCTGTGAAGTGAGCGGCGCGGAAGCCGGGCTGGTGGTCAACAACAACGCCGGCGCGGTGCTGATCGCCCTGAACACCCTGGCCCAGGGCAAGGATGTCATCGTCTCCCGGGGAGAGTTGGTGGAGATCGGCGGGGCCTTCCGCATCCCCGACGTGATGGAGAAAAGCGGCGCCCGGCTCAAGGAGGTGGGCACCACCAACCGCACCCATCCGAGGGACTACGCCAACGCCATCGATGCCCACACCGGCCTGCTGCTCAAAGTCCACAAGAGCAACTACGCCGTGGTGGGCTTCACCAAGGAGGTCTCCTTAAGCGAGCTCAGCGCCCTGGGCCGGCAGCATCAGATCCCCGTCATGGAAGATCTGGGCTCCGGCACCTTCATCGATTTCAGCCGCTACGGACTGGCCAAGGAGCCAACGGTCCAGGATTCAGTGAGCGCGGGGGTGGATGTCGTCACCTTCAGCGGCGACAAGTTGTTGGGCGGTCCCCAGGGGGGTCTGATTGTGGGCCGCAAATCCCTGGTGGAAAAGATTAAAACCAATCCCCTGAACCGGGCCATGCGCATCGACAAAATGACCCTGGCGGCCCTGGAGAGCACCTTGCGCCTCTACCGGGATCCCCGTCAGGCCGTCTCCGCCATCCCCACCCTGCGCATGATCACCACGACCCTGGCCACTCTGCAGACCCGCGCCCAAGCCCTGCATGAATCCCTGGCGCGCCTGGCTGATCCCCGGCTGAAGCTCGATTTTGCGGATTCTTTTTCCCGAGCCGGAGGCGGCGCCTTGCCCCTGCTCAAAATCCCCACATGCTGTGTCACCGTCCAAGTGGAGGGCTTGACCGCCGGCGCTCTGGAAAAAGCCCTGCGCCGCCGGCAACCGCCCATCATCGCCCGGATCGAAAACGACACCTTGCTATTGGACCCCCGAACCCTGGAGGATGACGAGTTTCCACTCATCCATTCCGCCATTGAATACATTCTTGGAGCGCTGTCAGTCCTATGAGCACCCCGCCCCACTACCGTTCCGACCGATCCAGCTCTTCCGGCCGACCCGACGGCCCCCCCTTTCGCCATCACCAAGGCCCCCGTGACTTTTTGCTTTACCAGATCGAAGCCCGGGAGTCCCATGACCCGGGAGTGCTGGCCCCGGGCAAGGCCGATGATGAACTGAGCCCTGCCTTTGAAACCCTGTTGAGTGGTGAACGGTTTCTGCAGGTGGCCCTGGCAAAGATGGAGGTTCACCTGAAGTTCGGCGTGCTGGCGGTGCGGGTGGACCCCGCCTCCTCCGGAGAACCCGGGGAGCAGGTTGTCTCGCGGTCGGACCCCCAGGCGCCTCCAAGGGAGCCGGCCCCGGGCGCGGTTCTGGCCGCGGCCCAGGCCCTGGAGCAGGTTTGCACCAAGTTCGAGACCTTCTTGGGACGCTGGAACCGAACCACCTTCGGCTGCTTCATGGCCGGGGCCGACCGCAATCAATGCCTGGATCTGGCCCAATCCATCCGCCAGAACCTTGCCCTGCGCAAAAAGGGCACCACGGTTTCCGTGGGCATCGCCCTGTTTCCCACGGTCAATTTCACCCGGCAGCAGATTCTGGCCAACGCCTTGAAAGCCCTGGATCATGCCGCATTTTTCGGCGCCGACAGCACGGTGCCCTTTGATGCCGTGACCCTCAATGTCAGCGGAGACCGGCTCTACCAGCACAACGATGTAGTGGGCGCCATCCGGGAACTGAAAACCGCCCTGATGCTGGATCCCTCCAACGTCAATGTGCACAATAGCCTGGGGGTCTGCTACGCTGAAAAAAAAGCTTGGGACCTGGCCCGGGAAGCCTTTGAAACCGCACGCTGGCTGGATCCCCTGGATCCCATGGCAGTGTACAATCTGGGGCTGATCCATATGCTTCAGAACCAGACCGATGAGGCCCTGGATTATTTCCGCAAGGCCGTGGAGACCGACGCCGAAATGTTTGAGGCCCTGGTTCAGATGGGCCGTCTGCTGCTCCAAGAAAACCAGGCTGCGGAGGCCCTGGGCTGCCTGGAGCGGGCCGCGGAACTCAATCCCCAAAACGCGCCATGCCAGCGCTTTTTGGGCCAGTGCCTGGAACGTCTGGGTCAGGCCGACGGGGCCATCAAAGCCTACCGCCGGGCGGTCAAGCTCAATCCCCACGATGCGGCCTCCCTCTCCGCATTGGGCTATTTGCTGGATCAAGCCGGGGAAAATTTGGAAATCAGCATCTTGTTTTGCAAGCAGGGGGTGGAGCTGGCACCCACCGAGGGCCTCTACCGCCACCGCCTGGGCCGGCTCTACCTGAAGGACGGTCGTAGACAGGATGCCTTGGCCCAGTTTGAAAAGGCCCTGGAACTGGGCCATGACTCCAAGGCCCAAATAAAAGAACTCAAATCCCAGAAGATGCCCCAAAACGAATGATATCGTTCACTTTTCAAGCTGCCGGACGGTGATTACCATTTGTTGCATATAGAGCGGCAGTCACGGGCGGGGCGGGGAGATTTCTCCGCCCCGATGCGTCGAAGAATATTATTTATTAATATTATATGAATAAGTTAGGATATATTTATTAAAGGAGTATTTGAATGCCCATCTATGAGTACTGTTGTCAGGCCTGCGGTCACAAATTCGAATATCTGGTGATGGGTGGCCGTGAGCCCGAAACCTGTCCCGCCTGTGAGGGCGACCCGGTGTGCCGCCTGCTTTCGGTTTGCGGATTTTTCAGCAAGGGTGCCGGTGGGGAAACCGTCTCCTCCTCGGCCGGCAGTTCGGCTTGCGGCAGTTGCAGCGCCGGCAGTTGCGCCGGGTGTAGCCACTGATGGCGGCCAAGCTGATTATCGGCACCCGGGGCAGCAAACTGGCCCTTTGGCAGGCCAATTGGGTCAAGCAGGCCCTGGAATCCCTCCATCCAGACTTGAGCTGCAAGCTATCCGTTATCAAAACCCAGGGCGATAAAATCCTGGATGTCCCCTTGGCCAAAGTGGGCGGAAAAGGCCTCTTTGTCAAAGAGATCGAGGAGGCCCTGCTGCGGGGCGATATCGACCTGGCGGTGCACAGCATGAAAGACATGCCCGCGGCACTGCCTGAGGGGTTGACCATCGGCGCGATTCCCCGCCGGGAGACCCCCAATGATGTCCTGATCAGCAAAAACGATCTGCATCTCGATGCCTTGCCCCAGGGCGCGGTGATCGGCACCAGCAGTCTGAGACGGGCGGCCCAGTTGCGCAACGCCCGTCCGGATCTGACCATCCGATCCCTGCGGGGCAATGTGCCCACCCGGCTGCGCAAGCTCCAGGAAGAGAATCTGGACGCCATCGTGCTGGCCGCGGCAGGCGTCAAACGCATGGGATTGGCGGATCATATTTCCCAAGAACTACCCTCGGATGTGATGCTGCCCGCCGTGGGCCAGGGCGCCCTGTGCATCGAAACCCGCGCCGAAGATCCCCAGGTAACCCCCCGGATCGCCGCTTTGGAGCATGAAGAAACCCGCATCGCCGTGACCGCCGAACGCGCCTTTCTCAAGCGTTTGGAGGGCGGCTGCCAGGTTCCCATTGCGGCCCTCGCCGTCGTCTCGGGAAAACTGATCCATCTGGCGTCCCTGGTTGCGGACCTGAATGGTACTCGCCTCATCCGTTCCTTCAGGAAAGGATGGAAAGATAGCGCCGTGCAGTTGGGCGTGGATGCCGCCGAAGAGCTGCTCTTCCGGGGCGCAGCCGGTATCCTGGATGAACTCAAGGAGTAACCTGACGATGTCCAAAGTATTTCTGGTGGGTGCCGGTCCCGGGGATCCGGGGCTGATTACCGTCAAGGGCCGACAGGCCATTGAGCGGGCCGATGTGGTGATCTATGATTACCTGGCGGCCCCGGAGCTGTTGAGTTTTGCCCAGCCCGAGGCGGAACTGATCTATGTGGGCAAAAAGGGCGGGGAGCACACCCTTTCCCAAAGCGGCATCAATGATCTCATCGTGGCCAAAGCCCGGGCCGGCCGAACCGTCACCCGCCTCAAGGGCGGCGACCCCTTTATTTTCGGCCGGGGCGGTGAGGAGGCCGAGGAACTGCGGGCCGCCGGAATCGCCTTTGAAATCGTGCCCGGGGTAACTTCGGCCGTGGCCGCGCCGGCCTATGCCGGCATCCCCCTGACCCATCGGCGCCATAACACCAGCGTGGCCTTTGTCACCGGACATGAAGATCCCACCAAGGAGGCCTCCACCATTGACTGGGCCGCCTTGGCCACGGGGATCGGTACGGTGGTCTTTTTCATGGGGGTCAAAAATCTGCCCCAAATCGTCGCCAACCTATGCGCCCACGGCCGGCCCCAGGATACCGCCGTGGCCCTGATTCGCTGGGGCACCACCCCCCGTCAGCAGACAGTCACCGGAACCCTGGCCACCATCGAGGCACGGGTGAAGGCCGCGGGACTCAAGGCGCCGGCCATTATCGTGGTGGGCGGCGTGGTAACCCTGCGGGAAACTCTGCGCTGGTTCGAGGAACGGCCCCTGTTCGGCAAGCGGATCCTGGTGACCCGCGCCCGGGCCCAGGCCAGCCAGTTTGTGTCGGAGCTGACCGAACTGGGCGCCCACTGCATCGAGCTGCCCACCATCCGCATCGTACCCCCCGAGGATTGGGGCCCCCTGGACGCGGCCATTCAAGAGCTGCCCCGCTATCAGTGGATCGTCTTTACCAGCGTCAACGGGGTGAAATTCTTCTTCGAGCGCCTCTATGCCCAAAATCTGGATGCCCGTGCCCTGGGCCACCTGAAAACCGCCGCCATCGGCCCGGCCACCGCCGACCGCTTGAAGCAGTTCGGTCTGTCCACCGACATCCTGCCGGAAAATTACCGCGCCGAATCCGTTGTGACAGCCTTCGGACAGCAGGCGCTGTCCAGCCAGCGGATTCTGCTGCCCCGGGCGCGGGAAGCCCGCACGGTGTTGCCCAGGGAATTGACCCGCATGGGCGCCGAGGTCAGGGAAGTGACCGCCTACCGCACCCAAGCGGTGCCCGGCCAAGCCGACCAGCTCCGGAAGTTGCTGGATGCCCAGGCCATCGATATGGTCACCTTCACCAGCTCTTCCACGGCAAAAAACTTCGCGGCCCTCTTGCCTGAGGGTGCCCCGCAAAAACTGCTTGAGGGGGTTCGGATTGCCAGTATCGGCCCCATCACCACGGATACCGCCGGGGAGCTGGGTTTCAAAGTCGACCTGACCGCCGATACCTACACCATCCCGGGGCTTTGCCAGGCCATCCGCGATTACTATGCCCCATGAAAACAGCATTGAATTAAAGAGAGCCATGATTCCGCGACTCATCGACAGTTACAATCGCCATCTCAACTATTTGCGAATTTCCATCACCGATTGGTGCAACCTGCGCTGTAAATACTGCCAGCCGCCGGAACAAATCCCCAAGCTGGGCCATGAAGAGATCCTGCGCTACGAAGAGATCCTGGGGATCTGCCGAATCGCCGTGGCCATGGGGATCAACAAAATTCGGGTCACCGGCGGCGAACCCCTGATCCGCAAAGGCGTCACCCAATTTTTGAAAACCCTGGCAGCGCTTCCGGGCTTGCAAGATCTTTCCCTGACCACCAACGGGGTGCTACTGGCTGAAAACCTGCCCGCCCTGAAGGATGCCGGCGTGCGGCGCATCAACGTCAGCCTGGACACCCTGGACCGTGTCCGCTTCAAGGAGATCACCGGCCGCGATCATTTCCAGCGGGTTTGGGACGGCATCCTCAGCGCTCACCGCATGGGCTTTCAGCCTATTAAAATCAATGCCGTTGCTCTGCGGGGAATCAACGACGACGAACTCACCGAACTGGCCCGGCTCTCCTTCGCCTACCCCTTCCATATCCGCTTTATCGAACACATGCCCATGGGCAGCGCCGAACTGGGCGCCACCCGGCCCCTTTTAACGCCGGAAATCAAGACCCGCCTGGAATCGGTGGGCAATCTGATCCCGATCTCCCGCAGCCGCCAGGACGGCCCGGCCCAACGCTACCGATTTGAAGGCGCTCAAGGCGAGGTGGGCTTCATCAGCGCCATGAGCCGCCACTTCTGCAACACCTGCAACCGGTTGCGGCTCACTGCAGCCGGTTGCCTGCGCCCCTGCCTGCTTTCCGACTATGAAGTCGACATCAAGCACGCCCTGCGGCAGGGCGTACCGGAAGAGGCCCTGGTGGAGATTTTTCTCGAAGCCATCCGCCACAAACCTTCCGATCACCATCTGGCCACCCGCCACCCCCAAACCGTGCAGGGCCAGATGTCCAAAATCGGGGGATAGACTTCCTAAATTTTCACGAATGGCCGGCATTCATCCGCGACCGCTGCCGCTGTGGAAAGCACCGGCGGGTCGGGTTTGCAGTCCGCCCCTGGCGGTGGGGATGCCGCATCCCGGATAACCATTTTGCTTGCCCTGAGCGAGGGTAAAATCCCCCTAACCCCCTTTGAAAAAGGGGGAATTGAAAGAGAAATCCCCCTACCCCCTTTGACAAAGGGGGAATTGAAGGAGAAATCCCCCTAACCCCCTTTGACAAAAGGGGGATTGAAGGAGAAATCCCCCTACCCCCTTTGTCAAAGGGGGAACTTGAGATGATGGGGGATCTTGCGGGTGAATAATTATTCGCTTCAGCCCTGCAGACCAACTATCCATGACCCCAGCCAGGCTCCCAGGCAGCCTTGGGCGACTGCCGCCGGAGAGAGGAGGGCCGCTTAGCCATTAAACCGCGGGGCCGGGGGGGATCGAACCTGCTCCCCCCTTTGGAAAAGGGGGGCTGGGGGGGGATTTTCACACCTAAATGCCGGCGGCTAGCAATGGGATCGATCTGAATATAGGGAGAAGGCCCAATGATCGCGGCGCACCTTTGTCTTTCGTTAGGCATTGGGCCGCTGTCCATCCGGGTCGAAGTCACGCCGGATCATCTCCATTATCTCCTGGCCCATGGCCACCCCCAGATCGACGAATTCCGGGCCGTACTTGCGGCCGGTGGCCGTACGAAAGGTGTCGCGGATCCGGCCCACGGCGGCAAGGCCGCTGGGAAATCGACGGATGAACTCCGGCAAGCTGGGCTTGAAGCAGGCCACCATATCCCAGAGCATGAAGCGAAAGTTATCCGGTCCCCAGCGGAACTTGTCGGCATCGTAGAGGGCGTCGGAAATCAGCTGCCCCTCAGAGGTGCCCAGCTTCCGGGGGGGTTGGAAGGCCACATGGTTGCCGATGGCGGCGCAAATGTTTCCAACTTCGACAGCGCTTAGGGGAAAGCGCGCCAGGATCCGGGCCGCCCGCCGGGCGCCTTTTTCGGCATGATCGGGCTGGCCCCGTCGAATATCGTGGAGCAGTCCGGCGCACTGGACCAGCAGCACGCGGCGGCGCATATCCGCTGCCCTACCCGCCATGGCGCGGTGTTCTAAAATGACCAGGGCGCCTGCATCCAGGGTCACTTTGCGGGAATGGTCCAGGCCGTGACCCACCCGCAGATCCTCCTCTTCGGCAACCAGCAGTTCCAGAGCCGCAAGCATGGGCTCGGCCCGGAACAGCCGCTCCGATTGTCTCACCGCATCCGCACACTCGCGGTAAAACCTGGGCTCCGGGTAGCGCGCCACAATCTCCCGGGCCCGGGAGCGGATCAGGGTATAAATTTCGCTCATGATCTAAAGAAAAAAGGGGCTCCGGCTGCCCATGGCGGCCGAGCCCCTTTTGATGGGTCTGGGTTGCAGGTGCAATTAAGAGCTGAAATCGCCCAAATCAAAAGGAGCACCGCACACCTTCCAGCGCCCCTCTTCCTTGATCAGGGAAAGCTCCTCTTTCACGGGGTAGACGTTCCCCAAGTGGAAGATTTGGGCGACCCAGGTGAAGACCGGATTGATGTCCCGCCTGCGGGAGGCACTCAACAGAACCTGGGCCTCGCTGTCACTGCGGCTCAACACCTCAATCTCAGGGTGCATGAGCTTGAAGGGCATGAATTGGGGCTCAAACCCCCGCTTTTCCGCCATCTGCTGCTGGTGCCAGATATACGCCGCCACGGCGCCATCCTCTTTGTCCCCCGCGGTTGCGGCGCATAAGCGCTGGGCCATGGCCGGATCCAAGGCGTAATAGGCTTTGGCGAACTCCACGGCCGCCTTGCGGGGCGAATCCACGCTGTCGGCAAATACAAGAACAACCTGCAGAACGATTCCCAACAGCAGGGTCAGCGCAATCAACGTGCTTCGATTATCACCACTCATGGATTCATTCCTCCCTTTCGCTTAGCAGTTCACGGGTTACCGATATACCGTCTGAATGTGTGCATGGCGTAGCCCCCGATACCACACAATAGGGCGTTTCACAACCACATTGCCAGCGCCCCTTAAGGGGACTCCCATCGGGTGAAGAGCGCCAGCGGCAGCGGCTATTTGGGCTCCAGGAATTGCGTAATGTCGATGACTTTGGTTTTCTTCAGCGCGGCGGGCATGGTGAAATGCCGGCGGCCTTTGCTGAGACGCAATTTTTTGAGCTCGGCAATCACCCCGGCCAGCTTGGGATTGGTTTCAACCAGGCTGTCGATCTGGCGGTTGAGTTCCTGGGAGTTTTTCTCCAATTCCGTGCTATCGAAGGAAAACTGGCCCCATTGGCCCAGGATCCGCCCCAATCTCGCCAGCAATCCGAAATGGACGGCGCCTTGCAGGTAGTGGGGGCAGTGGCACCAGAAACTGACCGCGTCGAGTCCCCGCTCTTGGGCCTCCGCATGGATATGGGTGTGGACGGCACTGGGCCCCGTGTAATTGATGAGGTCAATGGAGTCGGATTGGATACGGCGGGCCATCTCATCATGGGCAACCAAAGCGGAGATGACCCGCTCGGTATGCAGCACACTGTCGTACATGCTGCCCAGAGTAATGAGGGTTTCGACCTTGAAGTGGGCCGCAAAATCCACCAGTACCCGGGCAAAGAGCTCCCAGCGAAGATGGGGTTCATGGGCCTTGAGAAGAATCAGGGGCCGCCCGGGGTCCGGCGTGACCAGGTAGAATGTGCCCCCCGGCGGATCTAGATTGAGCAGGCGGCCTTCGCTGATTTCAATCCGGGGACGGCTTTCATCGTAGGAAAAGAAAACATCACTATCCAGCTGGGCGATGGGTTGGGAAGGAAAGAGACCCATGAGATGGTCGAGCATCGCCTGGGCCATCCCCAGGGCGTTGCCCCAGCCGTCAAATCCGGCAATCAACAGCGCCCCTCGGAGATTCTCATGGGATTTCAGTCGGTTGTCGGATGGAGATTCAAATTGTATTCCCGGAAAATCCATTGAAGTAGTCTGGCATGACCCCTGGAGGTTGTCAAGGCGGGGGCGTGCCGGCGTGGAAACCTCCTGCGCTGATTTTAACACTTAGGTTTGGCGAGTCACCTTTTTGGCATGGTTGGCGGCTTCGATGCCGGCGACACACCCTTCACCCACCGCCTTGGCCATTTGCCAGGGCGGGCCGCAGATATCTCCGGCCGCATAAATGCCGGGCAAGTTGGTGGCCTGACGCCGATCCACGGCGATATACTTCAGATCCGCGTCCAGCTGAACGCCTAAAAACCCGGCCAGCTGCATCAGCCCCTTGGCGCCCAGCTCGATGAACACCCCCGACAGGGGCAGCCGCGTGCCATCCTTTAGCGAGAGTCCCCCCACTTGCTGCTCCCCATGGATAACGTCCACCTGGGCACCGGTGTGCACCACCACCGAACTGGCCTGCAATCTGGCTTTCAGGGGTTCCGCGGCCTTGATCTCTTTGCTGATGAGATGGACCTCGTCGGCGATTTCAGCCAAGGTCAAGGCCCCGTCCACCGCTGCGCTCTCGTCCCCAACTACGGCGACCTTTTCTCCCCGGAAAAAATTTCCGTCGCAATCCACACAGTAGCTGACGCCTTTGCCTAAAAATTCCTTCTCGCCCTTGACGCCCAAGCGCGTCCGGTGGGTGCCCGTGGCGATTATTATGGATAGGGCATCAATCCGGTCGCCACCCTCCATCTCCAGGATAAAATGGCCATCCTGGGATTGGATGCTCAGCACATCCTCGGAACGGAAATGGGTGCCGAAGTTTTTGGCCTGCTGGCGGCCCAACCGCAGCATTTCGTCACCCTTGATTTCGAACAGGCAGCAGAAATTCTCCACATGGGCATGAAACAGGCTGCTCTTGCTCTCCCGGCCCAGTACAAGCACCGAGACTTTTTTGCGGGCTGCATGAATGGCGGCCTGCAGCCCGGCGGGACCGGTTCCCAGAATGACCACATCGTAGGCTTGGCGTTCGCTCATCGGCGTCCTCCTTGGCACATGGGGTTGTCGCGATAACCGAGAAGCTACTCCTCCTCGACCACCTCGGCCTTGAGGATGGTCACCGGCTCCTGGGGAACATCGTCGTGCATCCCTTTGCGACCGGTTTTCACCCCCTTGATCTTGTTGACCACGCCGTGGCCCTGGGTCACCTTGCCGAAAACCGCATATCCCCAGCCCTGAGGATTCTTGGCGCTGTGGTTGAGGAAGTCATTCTTCTTTACATTGATGAAAAACTGGGCCGTGGCGCTGTGGGGATCCATGGTGCGGGCCATGGCCACGGTATAGGCGTCATTGGTAAGGCCGTTGTCGGCTTCATTCTGAATGGGCTGACCCGTGGATTTTTCCTTCATATCAGCATCCATGCCGCCACCCTGAATCATAAACCCGTCGATGACCCGGTGAAAGATGGTGCCGTCGTAATGGCCTTCCTTAACATGTTTTAAAAAATTGGCTGCGCTTAGGGGCGCCTTGGCCTCCTCCAATTCGATCACAATGTCGCCCATGCTGGTTTCCAGTTTAACCATCCTAAACTCCTTTCCCAGGTGCCTTCGCCCTGAGTGAATCCTGTGTGGACCGATAAAAAATTGAAAAACAATTGGCAGTGGGTTTCAAGGATGCTTCAATCCAAGGGGTTGCCCCTCGCCAAAAAGGTACCGTGGCATACCCAATGCGCCCTGAGGCTGTCAAGCTGGATCGCGCTTACAGGTTTACGCAGGTTTGCGTTTCTGTTAACACATCCGCTACAAAATCCGTGGAATAGTGTCTCTCACCCATGGCAGGCTGCGCCGAACCAGCCGTCCTGCCGACCCAACCGGCCGCGACAGGTTGCGCGGATGCGACCCAGAGGAGCACGCTTGGCCAAACGCCCCCTGACCTTCAACTATGTCATCTTCTATTTGCTGTTTCTTCCCGATACCTGGCAGGTGATCATGGGGGTTATCGCGGCCTATCTGCTGGTTCCGCTCATCATCGAGCCGACCATGGGCGGGACAGTCCGGGCCATGCTCTATGTCATGTTTGCCACCATCGGCTATGCCGTGTCCCGCATCCCAGCCAAATGGATCAGCGACAAATTGAAGTCCTTAATATTAGGGCGCAAACGGTTTTGACAAGAGCTGGAATCCTCAAATTTACAGCATGGACCTCATCTTATGACCCCCAATATCTTTGAAATCCACTCCATTGGCCTCATCCGCCAGCTTGGCGAACAGGCGCAAATTGATATTCATCCGCAATTCGAGGCGGCCCTGCTAGGACTGGACCAATTTTCCCACATCTGGGTGCTCTACTGGTTCCACAACAACGATACCCCGGAAAAGCGCAGCACCCTCCAGGTCCACCCCCGGGCCAATCCCGCCAACCCGCTGACCGGCGTCTTCGCCACCCATTCACCGGTACGCCCCAACCTCATCGCCATCACCCGCTGCCGGCTGCTGGCGCTCCAAGGTCTGACCTTGACCGTGGACGGTCTGGATGCCCGGGACCAAAGCCCGCTGATCGATATCAAATCCTATTTCCCACCGGATATCGCCGGTGAAACGGTCCGCACGCCCGATTGGGCCGGTCACCTCAAATCGACATAACCTGGAAGATCGTGCTTGCAGGAGATCATCCCCGTTCGAGATGAGGGGACAATTTAGATTCGGACACTATTTGGCTTCATCTCCCGGAGAAGGTATGTTACAGTGCGGAGTAATTCCATTGCCTGAGGCGCCTTTCTCCTCGCCGCGACCTCGGATTTCCTGATCATTCAACATTGCCGACCGCTACACAACCAGGAAACTCTCGAGAATTCAATGGCTCCCGGTTATCACTGCCCACCGGAAGAGATATCTTGGCTTTCCCGCGCAAATCAGGCGACTCCGCGGATGATATTCCCAGCGGTGATTTGATATCCTCTTAAAACCGGGTAGCGAGAACCGTTCAGCGAGTTCTGGGACAACCGCTTCATCTTTTAACCGTGTTTCTCAGACAATATAAAGGAATCGACAAGTGAGCTCCGTTCACGGCCATCTGGAAATATTGGACCAAGGCTATGGTTTTCTGCGCGATATCGGGCGCAATTTTGAGCCCCACCCCACGGATACCTTTGTCCCCGCCCCCTTGATTCAGAAAATGGATCTCTACGAAGGGATCTACATTGAAGGCAACGGGGTTAAAGGAAATCAGAAATTCGAAAATTTGAAACTGAGCGCCATCAAGACCATCAATGCCATTTCCCCCCGGGAATATGGCCAGATCGCCTCCCTCAAAGAGCGCGTCAGCATCAATCCCAACCAGCGTCTGGTTTTCACCCAGTCTCATGGAGACACCATGGGCCGAGCGCTGGACATGATCGTCCCCATGGGCAAAGGCCAGCGCGGGCTGATCATCTCACCCCCCAAGGCGGGCAAAACCACCATCCTGAAACACATGGCCCGTTCCGTGCTCACCAACCACCCCGAAACCAATGTGTTCGTGCTGCTGGTGGATGAACGTCCGGAAGAGGTCACCGATTTTCGCCGGGAGCTGCCCGGGGCGCAGGTACTCTCCTCCTCATCGGACCAGAGCATAGCCCAACACCTGCGCATCACCAAACTCACCATGAATACCGTCATCCGAACCGCGGAGATTCATCAGGATACCGTGGTGTTCATCGATTCTCTCACCCGCCTGGCGCGGGCCTTCAACACCGAAACCGAAAGCTACGGGAAAACTTTGACCGGCGGTTTGGGGGCCAATGCCATGGAGATCCCGCGCCGGGTGTTCGGCGCTGCCCGCAATTTGGAGGACGGTGGCTCACTGACCATCATGGCCACTATTTTGGTGGATACCGGCAGCCGCATGGACGACATCATTTTTCAGGAATTCAAGGGCACGGGGAATCTGGATTTGCGGCTCAGCCGGGAGTGCGCCGAACACCGGGTGTGGCCGGCCATCAATATCCGCGAATCGGGCACCCGCAAGGAACATCTGCTGATGTCCCGCAAGGAGCTGGGCGAGATTATCAACATCCGACGGGCCGTGTCGCCCCTGGACGAGGTGGCGGCCATGTCGGCCCTCTTGGAATATATCGAAAAAGGAGAGACTCATGCGGATCATGAGCCAACGACCGTTAAACGCCGAAACCCCCGTTGAGGGGCTGCGCACCTGGATTACGCCCAATGAGATATTTTTCGACCGCAATCAGGGGGCCATCCCGGATACGCCCATTGACCTTGCGGAGTGGTCCCTGACCATCAGCGGGGCGGTGCAGCGGGGGCTGCAAATCACCTTCGACCAGATTGCCAAGATGCCCAAAACCGTGGTGGCCGACACCCTGGAATGTTCCGGCAATGGCCGCTCCCTGCTGGAAAAAAAGGCCCGGGGCAACCCCTGGACCATCGGCGGGGTCGGCAATGCGGAGTGGGGCGGGGTTTGGCTGGGCGACCTTCTAAAACAGGCCGAGCCCACAGCTCAGGCCCGCCATGTGGCCTTTGAAGGCTTTGACCGCCCCCTGGGCAAGGCGGGCATCAAATTCATTCGCAGTATCCCCCTGGCCAAAGCCCAATCCTCCACCTTGCTGGCCTATGAGATGAATGGCGAGCCCCTGCCCTTGAAACACGGCTACCCTCTGCGGGGCCTGGCCCTGGGATGGACCGGGGCCAACTGCGTCAAATGGCTGAAGACGATTACGCTTCTGGAAAACCCCTATGAGGGCTTTTTCATGGATCAGGTTTACCGCCGCTTTCAAAAAGGCGAAACGCCCGGCAGCGGAGAGGTGGTCACCGGCCTCAAGGTCAAGTCCATCATCACCGACCCCCTGAAAGATGCCCGGCTGCCCCTGGGGCCGGTCCCCATTTGCGGGGCGGCCTATGCCGGAGAAACCGGCATCGACAGCGTTGCGGTCTCCCTGGATAACGGTAAAACCTGGCATGCCGCGGTGTTCACCACGCCCCGGACGCCCTATGCCTGGCGCCACTGGCGCTATGACTGGAGGCCCCGGGAAAAAGGCGCCCACACCATTCTGGCCCGGGCCACCGATGCCGACGGAAACCGCCAGCCCATGAGCGCCCACTGGAACGTCCTGGGCTACGAAAACAACGGCGTTCGCGAACACGGCCTCCCAGTGACGATCATTTAACAACTTCGCAAACCGTAGATCTGAAATCAGGCACTGCCCGGCGGCACCATGCAGTCCGCCTTCTCCTCCTCACTCAGTTCGTCGGGCTTTTTCAGGTCCTCCAAGCGGCATACATACTGAGTGCCGTCGGAATCTTTCACGTAGACGTACTTGCCCTTGGGTTTCTTGCCCTCATTTTCGGCCATTGTGCCCTCCGTTTTGTTTTGAATTCCCAATCCCGCCCAGGCGCCCCTATCTTCAATGGAGGTGCGGCGGAAAAAGATTGACAGGCTCATCCCATAAATTGTATGTAATTTTGCATAACAAATTCCGACTGTTTCGCGCAACCCCCTAGTTTATCCATTCGCGTCAAACCGGGGACCATTTCGAACACGAGGTGTGCGCAGCCATTCAGAACATCGTCAACTCCAGCCCAACTGTCAAGCGAAGGAGGCAATGGCCCATGAAATCAACCCGATCCCCCAGTAAGACCCCCTCCCCACCCCCCCTGAAAACCAAAGACAAGACCGTCTTGAGGGCCCTGGGCCTGGGCGGCTATTTTGGCGGCGGGGCGGAAGGGATGGTGGATGTCAAAGACGGTAAAATCGTGCGCGTGCGGCCCATGCAGTATGGCTGGAAGTATAAAAAAGAAGAGGTGCGCCAATGGAAAATGGAGCGCAACGGCAAAACCATCGAACCGAGCTGGAAGTCCCTGCCGGGCCCCTTTTCCCTGGCCTACAAGAAGCGGGTTTACTCCCCCAACCGGGTCAAATATCCCATCAAACGGGTGGATTGGGACCCCAAGGGCGAGCGCAACCCCCAGAACCGGGGCAAGAGCAAGTATGTGCGCATCTCCTGGGATGAAGCCACCGATATCATCGTCAGCGAGATCAAACGCATCCATGAAAAATACGGCTACCACAGCATCCTCTTCCAGGGCGACGGCCACGGCGAGTGCAAAACCATCAACACCCCCCACGGCCACATGGGCGTATTGCTGGACCACATCGGCGGCTTCACCCTCCAAGTGCGCAACCCCGACTCCTGGGAGGGCTGGTACTGGGGCGCCAAGCATGTCTGGGGCCAGGGCGCCCAGGGGATCATGTACCCGGCCGCCAATATCGTCAAAGACACCACCGAACACGCCGACATGGTGCTCTTCTGGGGCTGCGATCCGGAGACCACCCCCTGGGGCTTTACCGGCCAGTTCGCCAGCCGGCTGTGCTACTTCTGGAAAGATGCCGGCATCAAGCAGGTCTACATCTGCCCGGATTTGAACTATGGCGCCGCGGTGCACGCCGACAAGTGGATCCCGGTGCTGCCCAACACCGATGCGGCCCTGCAGCTGGCCATCATCTACATGTGGGTCACCGAAGGCAGCTATGACAAGGAATACGTCAAAACCCACGCCGTGGGCATGGACAAAGTGGAGGCCTACGTGTTGGGCGAGGAGGACGGCATCCCCAAGACCCCCGAATGGGCCAGCAAAAAATGCGGCGTGCCCGAATGGACCATCAAGGCCCTGGCCCGGGAATTTGCCCGAAACACCACCTCCATCGCCCACTACTTCGGGGGCGGCTTTATCCGCGGGCCGTTCTCCCATGAGCCCGCGCGTTTGGAGTGCATTTTATTGGGCATGCAGGGCCTGGGCGGTCCCGGGGTGCACCAGCACCAGTTGACCTATTTCGGTATGCCCCGGGCCGAAGGCATGTCCGGCACCTTCTTCTGGAACCCGGAGATCGAAGAGCGCCTCTCCCTGCCGGTGATGTCCTCGGTCACCGCCTGGCAGCAGCAGGTGATCCCCAAAACCCTGATCCAGAAGGCCATCGAGCTGGAAGAGCCCATCAAGTTCCGCGGAACTGGCGCCCAGAACGCCCTGGTTCTCGACCAGTTCAACGAGTACAACTTTCCCATTGCCAAGGAAAAAGGCGGCAGCGAGCTGCACATGATCTGGACCGACAGCCCCTGCCGCATCACCTGCTGGAACTACGGCAACAAAACCGAGTTGGCCATGCGCAATCCCAAAATCGAGTGCATCGTGGCCCAGCACCCCTGGCTGGAAAACGACTGCCTCTATGCCGACATCATCCTTCCGGCCAACACCTTCATGGAGGTGGATGATGTGCTGACCAACATCCGCCAGGGCACCCAGCAGCCCAACATCATGATCGCCGACAAGGCCATCGAACCCATCGGCGAGTCCAAGAGCGATGCGGAAATCGTGTTGGAAGTGGGCAAGAAACTAGGTTACGAAGAGCAGCTCACCGAAAACATGACCATCGCCGATCTGCAAAAAAAGATCTGGGAGTATATGGGCGGCGAAAAATTGGTGAGCTGGGAACAGCTTTCCGAGAAAAAATACTGGTGCTACAACACCGCCGAGGATTGGGAAGATGATCCCCCGGGCTTTCGTGCATTTTACAACGATCCTGAGAAAAACCGCCTGCCCACCCCCAGCGGCAAGCTGGAGTTCTACTCCGAGGCCCTGGCCAAGGCCTACCCCGACGACAAGGAGCGCCCGCCGATCCCCAAATGGGTGGAAAAAAGCCACAACCACGACGAACGGCTCTCCAGCCACCGGGCCAAGATGTTCTCCCTGCTGATGATGTCCAACCACGGCCGCTGGCGGGTCCACGCCCAGTGCGACGACATCACCTGGACCCGCGAGGCGCCCACCTGCAAGATCCTGGGGCCCGACGGCTACAACTACGAGCCCTGCTGGCTGCACCCCTCGGAAGCCGAAAAACGGGGCATCCAACACGGCGATATCGTCAAGATCTACAATGAGCGCGGAATCGTCCTGGGTGCGGCCTATGTCACCGAGCGGGTTCGTCCCGGCGTGTGCTACATGGACCACGGCGCCCGCCACGATCCCTTGATCACCGGCTATGTGGAGCGAGGAGGGGCCATCAATACCATCACCCCCGAAGCGATCACTTCGGAAAACTGCGTGGGCCAGATCGCCGGCGGCTATCTGGTGGAAGTGGCCCGGGTGAGCGGAGAGGAGATGGACCAGTGGCGCCGCGAGAACCCCGATGCCTTTGAACGCAAATACGATCCGGCTGCGGGGCTTAGATTTGACGCCTGGGTGATCGATAGCGGAAAACAGGGAGGTGAGAAATAATGAAAGCCTTTGTCATCGATTTAGAGATCTGCAACGGCTGCTACTGCTGCCAGATCGCCTGCAAGGACGAACACGTGGCCAACGACTGGAGCCCCTACGCCAAGCCCCAGCCCGACACCGGCCAGTTCTGGATCGGCATCAAAGAGCTGGTCCGGGGCCAGGTGCCCAAGGTCAAGGTGACCTACCTGCCCCTGATGTGCCACCACTGCGACGATGCGCCCTGCATCGCACAGTGCGAGGTGAACGCCATCTACCAGCGCGACGACGGCATCGTGATCATCGATCCGGAAAAGTGCACCGGCTGCAAGCTGTGCGCCGACACCTGCCCCCACAACGCCATCTTTTTCAACGAGAACCTGAACATCGCCCAGAAGTGCACCGGCTGCACCCACCTGTTGGACAACGACGACGAGTGGGAAGTGCCGCGCTGCGTGGACCAGTGCCCCACGGACGCCATCCGCTTCGGCGAAGAAGAGGATCTCAAGGATCTCATCGACGGCGCCGAAGTGCTCAACCCCGAGGCGGGCACCAAGTCGCGGCTCTTTTACCGCAACCTGCCCAAAAAGTTCGTGGCCGGCACGCTCTATGACCCTAATGAAAAAGAGGTGATCATCGGGGCCACCTGCACCCTTAGCGACGATGAGTCCGGGGAAACCTTCGAAGTGACCACCGACAATTTCGGCGACTTCTGGTTTAGGGGTCTAGCCGACGAGCGCAGCTTCACCCTGACCCTGACCAAGGACGGCAGGACCAAGACCATAGTGGATGTGCACAGTGATATCGACCGCAGCCTGGGGGATATTCCGTTGGAACTTTAAACATTGCAGCGATATGACCCTGAATCGCCTCTGCGCCCAACCCGGTGCCGAGGCGGTTTTGTTTTTAACGCAAGACCTTGATCCACACATCTCTATGTGTAATTATATGTGCAAAAGGAGGCGGACCATGCCGACCAATTTAGCCATAGATGATGAATTGATTGAAAATGCCAAAAGAATTGGCGGTCACAAGACGAAAAAAGCTGTGGTGACCGAAGCGCTGGAGGAGTACATCCAGCGCCGCCAACAGCTAAAGATTCTCAATCTGGCCGGGAAGATCGACTATGATAAAGGCTATGATTATAAAGCGCTGAGGCAAGGCAAATGAAGGTCCTGGCCGATACATGCGTGTGGTCCCGATTGCTGCGGAAAACCGTGGATATCAACGATCCGGTTGTCCTGGCCCTCAATGAGTTGATTAAAGAGTACCGGGTGCAGATGATCGGCCTCATCCGCCAGGAAATCCTCTCGGGCATCCGACACCGGAAACAGTTCAACCTGCTGCGCGATCACCTGCGCGCATTTTCAGACCTTGATATTCAAACCCAAGATTATGAAACCGCCGCGCAGATGAGCAATTTATGTCGGCGCAAAGGTATCCAGGGTTCCCACATCGATTTTCTGATCTGTGCCGTGGCCCAGCGGTATGATTTGGCGATTTTTACCATAGACCAGGATTTTCACTTCTACAAACGCCACATTCCCCTTCAGCTGTTCCAAATAGAAGATTAGCGCCGCCAGAATTGCACTCGTGATGGGATCGATACGTCGCCTCCCGTCTATGAATTCAGATGACCGTCCTTGCCGGTCACACCCAGTTGTCCAGGCGCAGGCCCTCAACACGCTCAAATTCGTCGAGGGTATGGGTAATCAGGGTTAGCCCCTCGCTGCGGGCATGACCTGCAAGATGGAGATCATTCACGCCGATGGGAGTCCCCTTGCGCTCCAAATCGGCGCGGATATCTCCATAGTGGGCAGCCGCTTTGTGACCATAATCCAAAACCTCAAGCCGCGAGGTGAAGTCCTCGACCTGTCGCAGGTTCTGGTCCGGCATCGCACTTTTCTCCACGCCGTGCAGCAGTTCCGCCAGGGTGATGGAACTGATGCACATCCGTCCCGCATGGCGGTTAAATATCTCAAGCAACTCCGGGGGACGGCGCTTGATCACATAGATCACGATGTTGGTATCCAGCATGTATTTCAGCATCAGAACGCTTCTCTTTCCTTTTGCTCCTGGGAGGCCCGTTCAACCATAAGATCTTCGCTGGCGCTCTCCTTGGACAGGAAAAATGTGTCCCAGGTATGGCTGACGGGTGAAAGAACGCGGTCCACGCCCACCACGCGCACGGACACTTTTTTTATCCCTTGCGGAAAGCGGGTTTCCATGGGCAGTCGAACCGCCTGGGTCCGGTTGTTTTCGAATACGGATCCAATGGCCATGATTCACCTCCTGATATGCTATATACAACCACCATATGGCATACGACGCCATATTGCAAGGGTATATAGCATAGAGACTGGCGCAAAATTACAGATTGTGTCTGCTCAGCCTGGACGCTATACTTCTTTTATTAACCCGGCAATAACAATACAAAGACCTAACGAGTCCCCACACATGAACCTCGAATCATGGACTGAAATCGAAATCCAGACGCCCTTTCGCACCCTGGCGGCCAAGAGATGGGGCCCTGACGGCGGCATTCCCGTGATCGGGCTCCACGGCTGGCTGGACAACGCCAACACTTTTGACGGGATCGCGCCCCTGCTGCCCCAATTGCAACTGGTGGCTCTGGACCTGCCGGGCCACGGGCGCTCGGAGCACCGCCCGCCGGGGATGCCCTATCACTACAGCGACTATGTGGATGATGTGATCGCCGCGGCCGACACATTGGGCTGGGAGCGGTTTCTGATGCTGGGCCACTCCATGGGGGGCGGGGTGGCGGTGTTCACGGCCGGGGCCTTTCCCGAACGGGTGCGGGGCCTATTGCTCATTGAAGGTCTGGGGGCTGTCTCGGGGGAGATGGATGACGGGCCGCAGCGGATGCGGCACGCCGTGCTGGAACACCAGCGGAAGGGCGACAAGGCTCCTTCCCGTCCGCGCAGCTTTCAAACCCTGGTGCGCGCCCGGGCTCAAGCGGGACACATTGGAACCAGTTCCGCGGAAACCCTGGTGCGCCGCTCAGCGGCCCAAAACGGTCAAGGCGCCTGGTGGCAGAGCGATCCCCGGCTCGATATCCCGGCGGCCTACCCCTTCAGCGAGGATTACGTGCGCCCGTTCCTGAAGCGGATCGACGCCCCGGTACTGCTCATCCTGGCCGAGGAGGGTTTGCTCAGAAAACGGCCCTATTTCCGCTCCCGCCCGGAGCTGATCCGACATCTAAAAACCGTGTGGCTCCCGGGGAACCATCATCTCCATTTAGATACGCCGCGACCCGTGGCAAAGGTTATTGCCGAATTTTTAGTAAACGAGTATTTTTAAGGATCTTGTGTGAAGCTGCGCCAAAATGCCATAGTTTCAATCTCAATCAAGCCGGCCGCCTTGGCGGCCAGCGGCACGGCTAGTGAATGTCTCCAGCCCCCCGGGTGCCCCGCTAAGCACAGGCGTAGGGGCACCCCTTGCGGTGCCCGGGTCAGGGCAGGCACAAGGCCTGCCCCTACGGTTCCCCTGGAAACATTGCGGGGGTATTTCGATCGATCACAACCCGTAATTCCATCAACCTGGGAACTGAAATCCCCTCCCCGGCCACCCATCCGCTCTGCGGATTGGTCCTCATCGGGTAAACGATAAACGGGTGCCAGGGCCTAAACGGTCAGCAGTTTGGCGCCGCTTTGGAGAATATCGGTGAGCAGCTGGCCGG
Source organism: uncultured delta proteobacterium (assembly GCA_963713755.1). Taxonomy (GTDB): domain Bacteria; phylum Desulfobacterota; class Desulfobacteria; order Desulfobacterales; family CAVQMW01; genus CAVQMW01. The sequence goes on from CAVQMW010000003.1 coordinate 1,414,290, forward strand.
TGTATTGAACCTCGATTCCCAGGGCGCTGAGCTTCTCGGAAACCCCCAGCTGATCCGCACACGCCTTGCAGGCCGCCACATAGACCCCCTCCTCCAAGGCTTCCTTGATCTTGGCCTGAATGGCGGCATTTTCCGTGGCCAGCACTGCGGGTGCGCCCCACACGATCAGGGTGACCTTTTCCCACCATTTGTGCCGCAGGGCGTTGATGCCATACATGAAAACCATTTTTTCGGAGGTCACGGGATCACCGTTGGTCCAGAGAATGTAGAGCTGACGGTTGTCGTTCATGTTCACTCCTTTGGCTGGTAAGACTTGAGGCACTGTTGCCGGGCAAAAGTTTGGTGCCGTTCCCGGCGGTGGGCCACAAAAAAAGGCCTCCCCCAACACCCTTTAAAAAGGGCACCGGGGAAGGCGATGGAGATATCAATGGGCGGTTGGCGCGGCCCGGTCGGCCCCCGAAATCAGGCTGTCGGCGCGCGGTAGCGCTTCTCTCCGGCGCGCTCCCAGTCTTCTACCTTTTCGCCTTCATGAACCTGCTCCCAGCCGGTGATCATGGCCCGGATATGGGCGAACATGGAGTGGCCGGTGGTGGTCATGTAAATGTGGACGATGAGAAAAGAGAAGATGGCAAAGCCGCCCACAAGATGCACAAGAGCCACCATTTCCAGGGAGAGGAAATCGAGCCCCCAGGCGTCCCAGCGGTTATAGCCCCAGTAAAGGAAGCCGCTACCCATCTGCACCGGCAGGATCAGGGCGGCCAGGGAGAGGTAGACCAGGCGCTGCAGGGGGTTGTGCTTGGCATCCTTGCGCTTGGGCACGGGGTGGCTTTCCCCGCGGAAGATGCCGTAGGCGTAGTAGCGCACGACATTGAACATCTTCTTGGTGGTGGGCACATACTGCCGCCACTCGCCGGTGGTGAAGATCCAGAACACGAAAAAGGCAAAGGCGATTAGCCAGCCCAGGCCGACAAAATTGTGCACGGAGACCGCCCGCTGGAATCCGAACAGACTGTGGCTGCCGTGAACCTCAAAGCCGGTGGCCAGCAGCAGGATGATCACCAGGGCCTGCAGCCAGTGCCAGAAGCGTTCGTAGCGGGTGTAAAGATAGATGTTGCGGCTATTCTTATCCACGTTTTACTCCTCGAATACTATCTAAACCGGTTTCGGAGCTTACTCTCTTTTGCCATTACCCTTGGCGAATATACGCCCCAGGCCGTGCAGCACCACGCCCACCAGGGAGCCAAGCACCGCCACCCAGCCCAGGGTATCGACGCCACCCCAGCGGTCGCGGCCGGGCATGTAGAAGCCGGCCAGGTTGGCCAGGCGGGAATCTTCGGTGCGGTGGCACTCCCCACAGGCCACCACGTTCTCCTTGGGGGCCACCATGTGGGTGATGGGAAAGACATAGGTGCTTTTCACAAAGTCAAACTGGCCGGAAAAAGGCACTCCCAGGGCATCCTGACCGCGGGTCAAGGCATCCTGCCAGTCCAGGGTGGTCCAGTAGCCGTTGGGGCCCGAGAGCAAGGGCGCCAGGAGGGTGTTGTGCTCCTTGTCGTAGGGTTGTACGCCGTTATGCACTTTGAAGGGAAAGATGCGCGCATTGGGATCCTGTTGGGTTCCCACGGGACGGCTCACCACCACAGGCTGGCCGGGATCGATGCGGGTCTTGACCGTAATCGAATCGATGGAACCGTTGAACCAGGCATAGACCGGTTTGACGTTCTTCTCCCAAACCATTTCGCCCTTGATGGTCAGGTAATCCTCTTTGCCGAAGGCGCCCTTGTTTTTATAGGGTTTGCCGTCTTTGAGCTTGCCCGATTTAGACCAGTCCCAGGACATCTTGGTGGGATTGACCCGGGCAAACTCCGGGATGTGGCAGCTCTGACAGGCCACCTTGTCGGTATGGTCGTTGGCTTTGGAGCCGCTCTTGTGGGGCGTGCTGCTGTGGCAGGATTCACAGGTTATCTTGGCCGTGAGGTCATCCTCGATGAGGCTTTTGCGGTGGGTGTAGGCCGGCGCGGTGTAGATGCGGCCGGCGACCCGGTGCTGCCGGGTGGTGTGGCAACGGGTACAGGTAAAATTTTCCCCGTCCAACCCCATGTGGACATCCAGGGTTTTGGCCGGCTCGGTGAGGGAACTGTCCAGATCCCCGTGTTTGACCCCGTCACCGCCGCCGCCGTAAAAATGGCAGCCGCCGCAGTTTTTGCGGGTGGGTAGACCCACGGCCTGGACCGCGGTTTGGATCTCGCCGCTGATCTCCTGGGCGATTTCCAATTCCTCGGGATCGTCGGAACCGGAAAAGGCCTGCAGATCCTCGAAGGCTTCTTCCCAGTTGATGGCTTTCTGGCCGTGGCACACCAGGCAGTTGACAGTTTCGTTGCTGTTGCCCCAGCCGGGATGGCAGGAGAGGCAACCTTTATCGGTCATTTTATTGGCCGAGATACAGAAATTGTTCAGGGAGTATGCCGCCTTGCCGTGTCCATTGGCCTCCCCGCCTTCAGCCGTCCCAGCGCCATCGGCCAGCCAGGTCCAGTGGATGGTTTTGTGGAATTGGGCCTCAGCCTCGGAATGGCACGTAAGGCAGGCAGCGGTCACCTCCGCCCCTTTAATGAAATCCTTTTGCAGAATATCATGTTTGGAGTGGTCCGTGGTGTTCCAGCGGCGCTGTTCTTTGATGGCCTGTTGGGCCATGGTGCGCCCCGGGGCGGTTTCCGCTGCAGTTTCGGCGGCCGCGGCCGTCAGAACGGCATGACTGCTGGGTGCCATACTCACCAGCCCCAAAGCGCCCAATACCACTATTGTCATCGACAAGCAGATCCATCGTTTTAAAATCATGCCAATCTTCCTTGAGAATTAACCGGTGAACGGCAACAGGCAGTTACTCCGTTACCTTTTTGATTTCGAAGGTGCCATCTTCGTGGAGGGTCAATTCGGCATCCAGGTAGTAAACTTCCTTGAGCTCCGGCCGCAGGTCCTGAACCATGTAAAACGACTCCCCGCTGCGGGCACCGGTACCGCAGATAAAAACAATGGGCTTGTCCGCCGGCAAATCGGGGATCTGCTCTTCCAGGCTATCCACTGGAATATTCACGGCCCCCATGAGGGTGCCGGCCGCGAATTCGTCGGCATCGCGCACATCGATGAGATGCACGCTGTCGGGTTCTTCAGCCAGGATGGTTTTGAAGTGGTTGATGTCGATGCTGCCCTCTTCAGCGCCGGCCTTGACCTGCGCCGGCGCGGCAGAGGCCACGGCAGCCTTCCAGGCCGGATAGCCGGCGGGAAACACCTTGACGCTGGTGTAACCCATCTCAATGGCTTTGGCCGCCGATTTGTGGCTCAACTTGCACTTGAATCCGCCGCAGTAAAAAACCACCGGCTTGGTTTTGTCCGCGGGGAGCTGATCCTTGAACTTGTCGAAGTGGGTGTCGGGAATGCTGATGGCGCCCGGGATGTGGCCCTTGTCGTACTTGGGGCGTTTGGGCCGCGAATCCACCAAGACGATATCTGCCTTGTTATCCACCTGCTGCTTGACCCAGTCGACATCCACGGCGGCATAGTTGCCGGGAACCTGCATGTAGGCAGGATAACCTTCGGCAAAGACCTTGACGTTGCTGTAGCCCAGGGCCTCGGCTTTGCGGGCCGACTTGTGGCTCAACTTGCACTTCAGTCCTCCGCAGTAGAAGATCAGCAGGGTCTCTTTATCCGCCGGCAGCTTGTCGTGCAGCTTGTCGAAGTGGGTATCAGGGATGCTCACCGCCATGGGAATGTGCCCCTTGTCATACTTGGCCCGCTTGGGCCGGGAGTCGATGAGCATCACATTTTCCGCCATGGGGATGGTGACGTGCTGCTGCACGAAATCCACATCCACGATATCATGGAATTTCCAGTCGGCCTGGGCCGTCGCCTCGGGGGCGGCCTCCTTGGGCATGGTGCTGCAACCGGCAACCAGGCCTGTCAGCAGCAGGATTGCCAGAATAAAACTGAACCGGGCATTGAACCTCATAAAAGCTCCCTTCATCTCTAGGTGGGGGGGGTCTGTTTAATCTCGATTTCAGCGTTACTTGCACTTGGCGGGAGTTGGCGAATCTGCGGCCCCGGAATGGAGGTAGGCATAAATATCGGCCAACTCTTCATCTGAAAGCGCGGCCCACTCGTCCTGGCACTTGAAATCACCAAACTCTTTGCCCTCGAAAACCCGGGTCCACTGGGCCTGGGTTTTGGCATCGGGGTTGACCAGAGGTTTGGGGGAATCCACTTCGCCGCGTTCCATGCAGGCCTTGTACACCTTGCGATAGGTGTATTTTCCTTTGCGTTTGTTACCTTCCGGCTCGGCAAAGGCCGTTCCAATGGTTCCCATCAAAAAAAAGATAGCGAGTACAATGGTGATGGATTGTTTGCTCACGGGGTTACGCATGGGTTAAATTCTCCTTTTGAATAGATGTTGAGGTGATGCGGTTTGCTCTAATAATTTTCTTGGATTTTGCCGTCGCGCACTATAAAAATTTATGCCCAGACGGACGAAACCGACCCTTGATCATAAGGGATAATAGCAAAGAGTATACCAAAAAATCAATTGAGGATCAGGTCCGGTTATCACGGCTGTAAGCGGTTGGTATGATATGAAATATGGGCTTATCGCCCAATCTGTCCGGTTTGGCAGTTTGCGGTACGATATGTTTCAGGGCGTTAACACTTGTTAACGCCCCGAAGTTAACACCCCTGCCCATGTCTTGGCGGCATGGGAAACTTGAACTTAAAATCTCAAATTGGCGGAAAGATAGGCCACCCACACCTCATCCACAATGGCGTTGAGGGCATCCAGGGCCGTGGCATTGCTGATTTTCACCGGTTTGCCCAGGGGGTTGCCGCTGCCCGTGTACGCATAATCGTAATACTGGCTGCCGAGGGTCAAGAAAAAATTGTCGGCAAAAATGGGCTGGTGGTAATAGGCCTCGAACACATGGCCCCGGGTGGCCAGCTTGCTGCCCACCAGGGAATCCTCGGCCCCGGTGAAATTGAACCAGTATTGGGAGCCCCAATTGTACTCAAGCCCCAGCCGCCCATCAAAGGGCATGGGGAAAATGGCGCCGGCATAGATGCTGTACCCGTCCCGGGCCTCGAGGTCGCCATTGGAGCTGAGCAGGCCGGTGCCGGTGAGTTCGTAAAAGGGGTTTTTGGAGATCCGCGAGGGATCGGTATGGGTCCAGGAGCCCGCCAGAAAGAGATCGATATCGGCCAGATGCTCCTCCAAGTTGGTGCGCAGCAGCAGTGAAAGGGCGTCCCAGTCGCCGATGTTGGTGGAGGGCTCCAAACGGCTGATGTAGGCCCCGCTGTTGGGCTCGAAATAGTATTCCGCCTGGCCGTCGCCGTTGCTGTCCAGTTTGGAAACGATAAAGGGCATCACCGTGAGACCTGTAAACCCGTCGGTGATGTCCCAGGCATGGGCGTAGTTGAGCACCACACTGGTCATGTCGTTATCAAACAGATCGGCGATGAATCCGAACATGTGCACATCGTCCACATCGGGCTGCATCCCGGCCAGGGAAGAGCTGTTGCCCCAGTCGCCCTCAAAGCCCATTCCGTAGCACAACTTAAAGGCTGCACCGGGAATTTGGGTCGTGTCCTCAAGTCCAAAGGTGAGCGAGGCGCCGTCAAACTGCCAGTTGATGATGGTGGCCAGAGGGGAGCCGCCCTCCAGACTGTAATTGCGGAACTCCAGGGGCGGGCCTTCGGTGGACGGCCGGCGGCCCAATGAGAAGTTGACCGGCACGGCGCCCCAGTCGGTGGTATAGTTAAAGTAGGCCCGCTCCAGGCGAATGGTGTCCCCGTGGGGCAGGCTGCTGGTGTTGCCGTCAAAAGTGACATCCCCCAGACTGCCCTGATTGAACTTGACCCCTGTGCTGTCGCCAAAGGCCTTGTAAGCCGCCAATCGCCCGGTAAAGCTGAGCTGGGGGTTGACCTTGGCTTTCATGTTTAGCCGGAAGCGGTTGGTGAAGATCACGTCGTTATCCGCATCCACAGATTCCGGCGGCGGGACCATGCCAGAAGCGGCCATCTGCCCCAGGGCGCCTTGAATCTGGCCTAAGGTGGCACCGTTGAACCCCTGGGGCACTGGGGCGAAAAAGCTGCCGGTCACATTGGCCGGGGCGGTACGAATGCTGTCGTAATGGATGCTGTCGCCCCGGGTGCGCAGCTCGACCCCCAGGGAGACCTTATCCGTGGCGGTATGCAGTTCGGCCTGGTCCAGACGATCTGCCAACTCCTCGGTTTTGGCCTGCTCCTCGGTCTTGGCGCTCTCCATCTGTTCCAGCTTCTCCTGCAGGGCCTTGAGCTGGGTGCCCAGGGCATCGATCTGCTGTTTCAGCTCCGCGGTGTCGCTTTCCGCGGCGAAAAGCGGGGGGGGGGTGGCCAGACTCAGCAAAAGCATCCCGATTAATAAGCCGCCACCCATGACCCCTTTGATTCTCCAACGCTGCCCCATACTCTCCTCCTTGGATCCTCATGAAATTAACCGCCAAGCAATCCCCTCGTGGTTGCAGTAATTCTGAATAAATATAGGATAGCAATGAGCGTGCCATTATATGGCTATTTGTAACTATCAGGAATCACATGGATTTATAAAATTGATCTCCGCTTGCGTTAACAGGCGGAAGGTATTAGATTAACACCTGTTAATATTTGAGTTTACATTCCCCCGGCAAGGCACCTCTCATGGATCTGTCCAGGTACTGGAAAACCATCGTCGATCTTCTCCAGGACGGCATCCTGGTGGTGGATCCCAAGGGCAACATCATCGCCATGAACCCGGCGGCGGAACGGCTCACCGGCTACCGCGCCGCGGAACTGGTGGGGCACTCCTGCCGGGTTCTGGATTGTACCGGCTGCCAGATTTTCGGCCGCGGAGCCGCGGAAAAGTGGTGCGGCCTTTATGTGAAGGGGGAGGTGCAGGCCAAAAAGTGCATGATCACCCACAAGGACCGGCGCACCGTCAATATCATCAAGAATGCCACCATCCTTAAGGACCAGGCGGGTCAGGTGATCGGGGCCGTGGAGACTCTCACCGACATGTCGGAGATTGTGCGCAAGCAGGAGGTGATCAACTCCCTGCGCAAAACCCTGCACCTGGATGAGGGCTATCACGGAATCATCGGCCAGTCCGCCCCCATGGGCCGCTTGTTTGAACTCATCGACAATGTCTCCCCGACCGAATCGCCGGTGATGATCCACGGCGAGAGCGGCACCGGCAAGGAGCTTGTGGCCCAGGCCGTCCATGACGCCGGCCCCCGCCGGGACAAGCCCTTTATCAAGGTCAATTGTGCTTCCCTCAATGAGAACCTGCTGGAGAGCGAGCTTTTCGGCCACGCCAAGGGTGCCTATACCGGCGCCCTCCAGAACCGCATCGGCCGCTTCGAGGCTGCCCACGAAGGCACCATCTTTTTAGATGAGATCGGGGACATTCCCCCGGCAACCCAGGTGAAACTGTTGCGAGTGTTGGAAGACAAAGTGATTGAACGGGTGGGCGATCACCGCCCCATCAAGGTGGATGTACGGGTAGTCTCGGCGACAAACAAAAACCTGGAAGAGTTGATTGCCGCCGAACAGTTTCGCGAAGATCTCTTCTTTCGGATCAATGTCTTTCCCCTGCAGATCCCTTCTCTGCGGGAGCGGACCGAGGATATTCCGGCCCTGGTTCAGTACTTCATCGGCCAGAACAACGCCAGGACCGATAAGCATATCAGCGGCCTGACCCCCGCGGCCATGGAGAAGATGATCGCCTATGGCTGGCCCGGCAATGTCCGCGAGTTGCGCAACAGCGTGGAGTACGCCTTTGTACTGTGCCCCCCCAAGGGACTCATCGAAAGCGACCACCTGCCGCCCAAGATCGCCGGTGCCCCGCCTGAGTGCGCCGAACCGGCTCCTGCGGCAAAACTCCAGGCCGGCAAATCGACCGCGGACCCCAAAAAAGAGAAACTGATCCGCGCCCTGATGGCCGCCGGGGGCAACCAATCCGAAGCGGCCCGCATTTTGGGGGTCAGCCGGGTCACGGTATGGAAGCAGATTAAGAAATACGGGGTGACTCTCTCCCGGGACGTGGTCTGATTGTTGGAAATATTGTTGGAAATGCGGAGTCCGCAACCCATTTCGGCAGGCAATGGCGTGAAGGGTCAGGTTTCTATTGACGCCTCCCACCCGAGACTTTAAAACCCCAACCCATGCCTCATTCCGCCTTCACACTAGACCCAAACTGCCGGTGCCCCCTAGATTGAATTGCACGCCAGACAAGGAATCCTGACATGCCGCCTGCCGTCTCCCCGGCCCCATCCGCACCCCTGAAACAGGGCTTGGCCGCGGGCTGGCCCATCTGCCTGGGCTACCTGCCCATCGGAATGGCCTTTGGCGTACTGGCCCAAAAGGCGGGGCTCACGCCGCTGCAGATCGGGCTGATGTCCATCCTGGTCTTCGCCGGCAGCGCCCAGTTCATCGCCGTCTCCATGCTCGCCGCCGGGGCCGCGGCGCCGGCCATCATCGCCACCACATTTGTGGTCAACCTGCGCCATCTGCTCATGAGTTCGGCGCTGGCGGTCTACCTGCGGGCCGCCCATCGCGGGCTGCTGGCGCTCTACGCCTATGGGGTCACCGACGAGAGCTTTGCCGTCAACCTGCCCCGCTTCAACGACGGCGCCTGGAGCCTCTCCCGGGCCTTGGTGGTCAACCACGCCGCCAATCTCACCTGGTTTCTGAGCACCGTGGCCGGGGGCATCGGCGGCCGCTTTATCCCTGAAGGCGCCCTGGGCATCGACTATGCGCTGATCGCCATGTTCATCTGCCTGTTGATCTATCAGCTGAAAGAGAAGATTCACCTGCTAGCCGCCGCCCTGGCCGGGCTCAGCGCCGTGATCCTGGCCCTTTGGATTCCCGGAAACAGCTACATTGTGTTGGCCTCCATCTTCGCCGCCACCGCGGGGGTGGTGATCCGGCGCAAGTTTCTAGACCCCCGGCGGATCAATGGCTGATTATCTCTTACTTCTCGTTGGGATGGGCCTGGTCACCTATCTGCCCCGCTGGCTGCCCCTGCACGTCCTCTCCCGCCGCTCCCTGCCGCAGTGGTTCATCCAGTGGCTGGAACTGATTCCGGCTGCCATCCTCAGCGCCCTGTTGCTGCCGGCGCTGATCCTGGACGGCGAGCCCCGGCACCTGGATCTGCTGCGGCCCGAGCTGTGGGTGGCCCTGCCCACCTTCGCCTTTGCCTGGCGCACCCGCTCTCTGGGAGGAACCGTGGTGGTGGGTATGCTGCTTTTCTGGCTGGCGGGCAAGGTGGGATAACTGGTGCCCGAACGAAAAGGGTAGATTTTGGTTCCAGGCAAGGCCGCAGCATTTTTCTGACCTGAGGCGAAGCCTCGTTAGCGCAGCGTGCCTAGCGCAGCTACGTTGAGGATTGGAAAAATTCCAGAACACAGCATGGGGTCGATAGATGCAATTTTCGGTCAGGTACTAACTAGCGGGTCAGTCCATAGTTCTGCTAACCCACTGAAATTATAAGTATCGATTAGTTAGCCCCGTCATTCCCGCGCAGGCGGGAATCCAGATAGATTCCAATATATTGGAATCCCTGAATACCCCCGGCTTACTGCCTGCCGGGGCAGGCTTATCGGGCCTGCCCTCAACTCGATTGAGGGTCCGGTATGACGGTGAACTTTGGACTCTCAAATAACTAGGTGGGGGTTACAGTCGCTTTAAAAGGTGGGAAAAGGCGGCTGTATGGGTAACAAGATAAGTACAACAGCTAAGGTAACATCCCGGGTTAAATCTCCTCCACCATCAGCACCTCCGGAACCGGTGCGTCCAGTGCTTTCCAGCCTTTGTCGTTGGTGATGATGTAGTCTGCTCCATGGGAAATCGCCGTTCCAATTTGAATGGCATCCGGAGTTTTCAGCTTGTATTTGGCTCGAACCCGGGTCGTTTCTTCGGCAATAATGAGGTCGATGGGAATTAAACTGATATTTTCACCGCGGGTAAAATAGTCGCGATACTTACGGATCAGTTTGATATGCCCCTGGGCCATAGGGTAGGAGGCAATCTCGATGAAGGTGATCATGGAAGTGATAATTTGAGCCTGGCGTTCATAAACCAAGTCAAACAGGCGTATCATGTGAGGGAAATACAACAAATGTTTTTCAAAAAAATAGATGAAGGGAGCGGTATCAATGAAAATGAGGTCTGAATGCTTGAGATTTAATCCCATGCTTCGCGCTCCGACTTGATATATTCGGCCACATCGATACCCTTCCAGAATTCACGCCCCAAACCCGCTGCCTGGCGAAAGTCCAGTTTTTCCTTTGATCGCGGGTCCCGATACTCAAGCGGTACAATTCGGGCAATCTTTTTGCCGGCCCTCTCGATAATAATCTCTTCATTCAACAGCGACACTTTATTCAGGATCTCTCCGAATTTTTTTCTGGCCTCCATGGCGGAAATGGTGATCGTCATCACTAATTCTCCTGGTTATATTGATTGGTATAATTATAATAATCAGGCTTGTCACGATAATCAATCCCAAATCAACTCTACCCAATTTTCCCAGGCAATGAAATTCAAGACCCGACTCTACAAAGGATAAAAGGCAAACAGGGCCGGCCGGTTGATGGAAGAAAAGGCACTAAATCAAAGCCTGAATCAGAATGACCAGAACGGCCACCCCATAGGCCAGCTTAAGCCCCACGCCAAAGAGATTGCCTACAAAGACGCCCCACCCGGCCCGCAGCGCCGCACCCCGAGTTTGACCCGCTAAAAGCTCGCCCAGCACCGCCCCGGCCAGAGTGCCGAAAATGATGCCCCACCCCGGCAGCACAAAAAACCCCACAATCATCCCGACCACCGAACCCCATACCCCGGCCCGGGTGGCCCCGAAGCGCTTGGCGCCCACTGCCGGCACCACATAATCGAGCACCATCAACACCCCCGCCAGCACCCCCATCCCCGCCACAACCCCCCATCCCAACCCTTGTCCGGCAGCACTGAACCCAAACACCACCAGCCCCAGCAGCCCCAGCGCCGGCCCGGGAATCACCGGCAGCAGCGCCCCGGCCATCCCCACCAGGGCCAGCAAGAAACTGAGCACAATCAGCGCTGTATCCGCCATTTAGTTGGGCCTCTTGAAATCCATCAGTAAATTTCGAAACGGTGAGCTGTATTATTGAGGAGAAGATTCCGGAAAGGGCGCGCGCATCTCTTCTTTGCTGAGGCAGTAGAAGCGGAATTTGAGGATGGCGATGAGGGTGGCCACGATGAAGCTGCAGACGACCCAGAAGCCGAGCACCAGCCCGCTGGGGACTGTCTTGTAGATCTGTTCGGTAGTCAACACCACCAAGATCAGCAGGGGGCAGCCGATGAGCAGCATGCCGCCCATCAAGGGCCAGACATAGGGTTTGGTGGCGGCCAGGCTGGCTTTGAGGGCGGAGACCGGCTCAGCGCCCTCCAGAACGATAAAGTAGCTGTAAAAGGCGAAGCGCGCCGCCAGGTAAAGCCCGGGCAGGATGAAGGTCAGCGCTCCCAGGGCGGTGATGACCGAGGCGATCACATAGGCGGGCATGAGCCGCAGCACAGTGGCCAATGCGGTGCGCAGGCAATGGGCCAGGGACCAGGGGCGCCCTTCCAGGCTATCGGCAAACAGCCGAATCTGGGCGGCCTGGTGGAAGGTCTGGATGGCCAGAAAGAGGAAGATCGCCAGTAGGCCGCCGGCCATGCTGCCCTGGCCCTCGGGTGCGGAAGGGATCAAGAAATGGGTGGCCGCCTGGTAGGGGACGTGGATCAGGGCGGCCAAAACCAGCAAGGGAAACAAGTTGCGGCGAAAAAAGTAAAGGGTGTCCGCCAGCATGCGGGTCATCAAGGTTCGCGTGTCGGTTTTCATGGATCGTTAAGTTCTCTGGCGTCGGTCGGGTTATGGGGGTTTGGGGAACCGGCCCTGGCATGCGCAACATGGCTCAGCCGCGGGCAATTCAGGGCAAAAAAAGATCCCGAAGGCACGCCTTTGCCTATTCGGGATCGTGGAGAAAAGAAAAATTAGGCCTGGCACTTAAAGGGGTAGAAATGGTGATAGCAATAGCCCCCCGGGTCGCCGTAGAGCAACTCGGTTTGGGCCATCAAATCACCCATCACCCCTTTAGCGATCTCCGCATAATCGGGACGCCGCTCTTCTTTTTTTTTGCAGGCCATGCAGATGGGTTCGTGGTCATAGACCGATAAAATCCGCAGATCATCGCCCTTGAGCTGGCCGGCACAGCGGCTGCAGGCCGTCGCACAGGTCAAGCTTTCCTGCCATTGATCAACCATGAACGCCTCCTGTTTTCAATCCGTTTGGAAAGTTAATGAGCAAACATCATAATGCCCTAAGCCTCGGGAAGCAACCCCACGGCCCGGGCCGCCCCCTCGATTTGGGCTTTGCGCCGTTCCATTCGCCCGGTGTAGCCCATGGAAATGCGCACCAACCCTGGAGAGAGCCCCATGCGCTGCTGGGCTTCGGGGGCGATCTCCGAAGAGGTGGAGCTGCCGGAACAGGAGATGAGGGTATCGGCATAGCCCAGGGAGACGGCAATCATACCGAAACGCTCCTCGTTTTGCAGCGTTGCCATGAAGGCGTCGGCCCTCTCACGGGTTTCGCAATCCACGGTGAAGATGCCGCCGTAACCAAAGCCGGGGTTGCGCAACCGGTCGAAAAGCGCCCGCTGGGGGTGGGAGGCCAGACCCGGATAGGTCACGGCGACCCAAAGAGTTTCCAGGTGCTCCGCCAGGGCCAAGGCCCGGGCGCCATGCTCCCGCATGCGCAGGGCCAGATGGGGCAGCCGCTGAATGATGTCAAAAGCGCAGCGCGGATCCAGAGTGGGCCCCAGCAGCATGACCCGGCCGGTGTGCAGGTCCATCAGGCGGTAGATAAACTCCTTTGAGGCGCAGATGGCCCCGGCGATCAGGTCGCTGGCGCCGTTGATGAATTTGGTCAGGGAGTAAACCACCACATCCGCGCCCAGGCGGATGGGTGAAACCACCATGGGCGTGAAGGTGTTGTCCACCACCAGGGTGAGGTTATGGGCCCGGGCAATGGCGCTCAGTTTGGGGATGTCGGCCACCTTGAGGGTCGGATTGGCCACGGTTTCCACATAGAGCACCCGGGTTTCCGGGCGAATGGCAGCCTCGAAGGCGGCGGGATCGGCAGGATCCACAAAGGTGGTTTGGATGTTCAGTTCCGGAAGCAGCTGTTCTAAGAGTGCATGGGAGCCGCCGTAGATGGTATCTCCGGACACAATGTGCGCGCCGCTGGGGCACAGCTGCAGCAGCGTGCAGGAGATGGCGGCCATGCCGCTGGCTGTGCATACCGCGGCCTCGCTATCCTCCATGGCCGCCAGGTAGCGGTCCAGGACGTGGACCGTGGGGTTGAAGTGGCGGCTGTAAAGAAAGCAGCCGTTTTGGTCCGGCCCACGGATTCCCTTGAAAATTTCGGGCATGGTGCGCGGATCGAGGACCGTGAACGTGGCCGAACGGGAAATGGAGGGGGTCACGCCCCCGTGCTCCCCAAACTCCCGGCGCACCTCATAGAGGGCCTGTTCAGGGCTGAAAGATTCCATGGCAGCCTCCCTTGAGCATTGAGGGTAACGGCAAGACCTCTTTCTCAATTGAATCTTCAGGGTATTGTACCAAAGCCTGGATGGGATGGAAAGCCGGCGGTCATGGGAGTCCAAAGAGCGGCCAGACGGACCTTGCATGGCCTCTACAGGCCGCTTATTATTCCCCTACTGAGCATCCCGGCGGATGGCCGGCCGGAGAAGAAGCCCAAGCGCCTGTTTGAAATGATCGCCATGACCCCAAGAAGGTACGCCGATATGAACCGATTCCGAATTTTTCGTCGCCTCTGCGCATCCCTGGCTCTGGCCCTGACCCTGATGGCCCTTCTTATCGCACCGGGTCCCCTTTCCGCTGGAATCAACCTGAACATCGAAGAGTTCAGCCTGCCCAACGGGATGTTGTTTATCGTGGTCCAGCGGCCCACCGTGGGCCAGGTGGCCTGCCGGGTGGCCATTCGGGCCGGCTCGGCCCTGGAGGAAACCGGCAAGAGCGGTATCGCCCACATGCTGGAACACATGCTCTTCAAGGGCACTAAAAATTTCGGCACCCGGGACTGGCAGTTGGACCAGAAGCTCCAGGCGCAGATCGAGGCGGCCTACCAAGCGGTACGCCGCGAACAAGAAAAACGCCAACCCGATCAGACCCTCATTGACCAAAAGTTGGCGGAAATGGATGACCTGCGCCGGCAAGTCCAGGCGATCTACGTGCCCCAAGCCTTTTCCTCCCAGCTGGGTAAAAACGGGGCGGTGGGGGTCAATGCCTTTACCAGTAAGGACCAGACTCAGTACTTGATGGCTGTACCCGCCGATATGATCGAGCAGTGGTTTTCCATGGCCAGCGAACAGCTCTTCGAGCCGGCCTGGCGGGAGTTTTATGTAGAGAAAGAGGTGATCCAGCGGGAGTGGGCCTTTCGCTACGTCAACAATCCCAACGGTGCCGCCTGGCTCGATCTGGAGTCCACGGCCTATCACGCCCATCCCTACCGCAATCCGGTGATCGGCTGGAAATCGGATATGGAGACCTTCAGCACCCGGGATGCCCAGGCATTCCATGATCGGTTTTACACCCCGGCCAATGCCGTGGCGGTGCTGGTGGGCGACATCAGCGTCGGCCGGGCCCGGGAATTGGCGCAGACCTATTTCGGCCGCTATCCCGGGGGAGCCCGTGCGCCGGAACGGGTGACCGCAGAGCCGCCCCAGCAAGGCGCCCGGAAAAGTGTGCGCTTCCTGAAAGGCGCCCGTACCCCCCTGGTGCGCCTGGGGTTTCACGGTGCGCTCATGGGCAGTGACGATTTTTATGCCCTAGATGTGCTCACCATGCTGTTGAGCCAGGGCCAGGGCGCCCGCCTCACCCAACACCTAGTCAACACGGGCCTGGCGGTCAATGCCTGGGCCTACAATCCCGATGCCCGCTACGCCAGCCTGATGGTGCTGGGCGGGTCGCCGCCGGATCCTGAAGAGCTGGCGAAGTCCGGGCTGAGCGAGCCGGAGCGGCGCGCCCACTATCAAAGGGCCTGCGAAGATCTGGCAAACCGGCTGGCGGCGGAGGTCGAAACCCTCAAAACCGAACGGGTGACCCCAGAAGAGCTGGAACGCATCAAGGTGCTCAATGAGCTGGAGTTTCTGCAGCGCATCCGGGATAACGAGCATCTGGCCGCCACCCTGGCCACCCTGGAGGTGCAGACCGGCTGGCGCTACATCGAAGACTACCTGGCACGCATCGCCGCGGTGACCCCCCAGGAGGTGATGGACGCGGCCCGGCGCTATTTCCGGGAAGAGAACCAGACCACGGTGTTTGTCATTCCCGGGGGAACGCCGGACACGCCCCCCGCGCCCTACCAGGAGCAGCGCTCCCTCTCCGCCACCAGCGCCGCCCCCCTGGCCCAACCCGATTCCTGGGAAAATCATTCCCAATTCCCCACCCCAGCGGGCTGGAAGCACCCCCTCTCCTTTGAACGCCGGCCCCAGCCCATCAACTACCCTGCGGCCAAGCGCTTTACCGTCAATGGGGCCGAGGTCTTTTTCCTGCCCGACGACCAAGTACCCCTGGTGGATCTCACCCTGCTGGTCAAGGCCGGGGAGGTGGATCTGCCCGCCGGCCAGACGGGGCTCAGTGCCCTGCTGGCCGAAGGGTTGATCCGGGGAGGCACCCAGTCCTACACGCCTCGGGAGCTGGCCTTGCTTCTGGATGCTCAGGGCATCGATCTCTCCGTGGACATCGGTGAGGAGGCCGCCAGCATTCAGATGACCGTGCTGAGAGACAAGCTGCCCCAGGGGCTGACGGTTTTATCCGAAATTCTCACGGCCCCCCGTCTGGATGGCGAGGTTCTGGACGCCATCAAAAGCCAAAGCCTGGCGGCGCTTGCCCGCCAGGGCGGCGATGCCGAGTCCGTGGCCATGCGGGAGGCCCTGGGACGCCGCTTTCCGGATCACCCCTATGGCCGTGACCCGCTGCTGGGGCTGGAGACCATCCCCACACTGGGCCAAGAAGCGCTGCGCGGCTTTCTGACCCGCTATTTCACCGCCCCCAACATGGTGGTGGCCGTTGCCGGGGATTTGAACGCGTCCGAAGCTAAAGCCCACCTGGGGGCGTTCTTGGAGCGACTGCCGGCCCAGCCGGCCCCGGCGCGCAGCCTGCCCGATCCAAACCCGGCCGCGCCAGGCCTGCTGTTCATCGACAAGCCCGGTCAGGTGCAATCCCAGGTCAGTTTCACCTTGCCGGGGGTGGCGCGGCAGGATCCGGATTTCTGGCCCCTGGGCCTGGCGGCCCAGATCTTCGGCGGCAATGATTCCCTGCTCTATCAGCGTCTGCGGGACGATTTGGGGTTGGTCTATTCGGCCTGGGCCGGTCAGAGCTACCGCTGGCAGGCGGGCTTTATCATCGGCGGCATGGGCTGCAAGGGGGACCAAACCCCGAGAGCCCTGGCCGAGACGGTGGCGGTGATGGGCGCCCTTGGCGACCGGATCCCGGAGGACCTCTTCGCCCTCCGACAGATGGACGTGCTCAACAGTTTCGTATTCAATGTGGATACCCCGGCCAGCCTAACCGAGGTCTACGGGCGCTACTTTATGCGACAGGAGCCTCTGGACACCCTGGACCGGATTCAGCAGGCCTATCTGGGCGCCAGCCCCCAACAGTTGCAGCCCCTGGCGAAACAGTACCTGGACCCTGCCCGCTTGCAGGTGGTGGTGGTGGCCGATGGGGACCTGCCGCTGCCGGGCCCCGATGGCAAAACGCGCACCCTGCGCACGGCGCTGGCCCAGGTGGCCCAAGAGATGAACCTGCCCTTTGAAGAGGCACCCCTGCGATAGCCATCTCTATTTGGCTTCGGCCCAGGAGGGCCCCTGGGCCGCGGCTACCAGCCCTTGGATGTAGGCCGTGGGAAACACTGCTTTCATGCCCGCCACCATGGCCGCTTCCAACGCCCGGCAGGCGCGTGCCGAGTCTGCCTGGGCCACCTCCAGTACGATTTCGTCGTGTATCAGGTTGACCAGCAAAGCATCGATGCCGGCAAGATGCGTCTCAAGCAGGCTCAGGGTGGCCAGCAGGACTTCCGCGGCCCCGCCCTGGATGGGGGTGTTGAGAGCTTCGCTGTAAACCCCTCCCCCTTGGAATTCCCGTACTCGGCCTCCAGGTGTAGCAACGTGTCCCGTGCGTCGGGCTTCCTGGATGGTGGCCTGCTGCCAGCGCCGGAGCCCGGGGTAGGCTTGAAAAAATGCCCGTCGGGCCGCTTCGGCCTGAGCCAGGGACATGGCCACGCCGTAAGTGGCCCGGGCGTAACGGGCCAGCCCCTGGGCCCCCTGGCCATAAAGCAGACCGAAGTTTACCGCCTTGGCGGCCTGGCGCTGCTCGACGGTTACCTGACTGGTGGCGATCCCCGCCACGGCGGCCGCGGTTTTGCGGTGCAGGTCCAATCCGTCGGCATAGGCCTTGAGCATGTTGCGATCCCCGGAAATCAAAGCCGCCACGCGAAGTTCAATCTGGCCGTAATCCGCCACCACCATCACCCGTCCGGCCGGTGCCCGAAACAGTGACCGAAACCGGGTATCCCGGGGAGGATTCTGGATATTGGGCGCCGAGCAGGTCAGCCGGCCGGTGGTCGTGCCCCCCAGCCGAAAGCTGGCATGGATGCGCCCGGTGACGGGATTGATATGCTCGGCAAAGGCCGAGCCGAAGGTCGAGATCATCTTGGTGGTTTCTTTGTATTGCATCAAGGGCGCCACCAGGGGATGGCGGGGAAAGCGCTGCAGGGTCACCAGATTGGTGCGCAACTGGCCATGGGCCGTCAGCGGCCACCGGGAGAGGGTGCGGGCATCCAAATTATCCGCCAGCCATTGAGAAAGCTGATTTCCCGATTCAGGATTGATGGTGCGACCCAGGATGCGCTGAAGATTTTCCCGGGCGGCGCTTTGGGCGGTTTCCCACGCCTCGAGCAATTGAGCGTGGGCTTCTCCGTCAAAGAAGATCCCGTTAAGCTCCAGGTCGGCAATGGCCCCTTGGGCATCCCGCATGCGGGTGTACACCGAGGCCCGGCCCGCGGCCTTCAGACGGGATTTCAGATGATGGTAGAGGTGCAATACCGCCACGGCGTCCAGGCCCGCATAGGCCAGCTGGTCATAGGAGAGCCGTGGGGCGCGCCAGTCGGAGGTTTGCAGATCTTTGGGGATCTCCCAATTTAGATGCTCCCGGACCAGATCGGCCAATCCGTAGCGCCGCCCACCCAGGGCATTGGCCATGAGCAGGGTACAGCCGACCTGTCGGGGCCTGGCGCCGGCATGCACCAGGTGCTTGATATCGAACACCGCATTGTGGGCGATCAGGGGATGTGTCCAGATCGGCGCCAGCACGTCCAATGGCAGGGCAAACAAATCGAAGACATAGACCTGCCGGCCGCCGCCGTAAAGCTGGACCAAACGCAGCTGCGAGAGATGGGGCTCAAGCCCCGCCTGGGGGTGGTGGATAAATTCCCGGGCCGGGGCGGTTTCGGTGTCCAGCCCCAAGGGGCTGCTGATTTTGGCCAGTAACTCAACGGCTTGGCGCGCCCGTGAAGGCGTGCGGATATATTTGAGCTGTAAGCCGCGCTGGCTCAGCAGATCACGGGCCTGCCGGCGGTCCGCGGCAGTCACCCGGGGCCGGCTGCCGGGTGAATCCCCGAACAGAGAGGATTGAACAAAAGGTCCGGATGGCAATGGATTACCCTGATCGTTGCCGCTGCCCATGGGTTGCTGATCTTGTGGAGGCGGCGGCCTGTGCAAAAGTTATCCGTCCCAAACAGAAACCTGAGCGCGAGGCGCCCTCCCGAATAGAGGGAAAGGATTACCGGGCAGCTGCGAAACTTGATTTATAGGGTAGCGGTGTTTAAAATATCGCGATCCGGACAGGCTCCAGCATGAATTCCACACCTTGCAGCCCTGCTGCCCAGCGACTAACCGTACCGTATCATAGGGAGGAAGACCATGGAAAACCAGGACATTGTAGAAATTGCAGAAGGTTTACGGATGATCGAGGAGGGCGTAGAGCGGATTCAATCCGTTATGCGCGCAAGCAATATGAAGTCCATTAAAGACATTGCGGCTCAGCTGATCCCCATTTTCAAGGCCGATGACGACTCGCTCTCCGATTCGATAATCCGGCGGTTGGATTGAGCAACCCGCTAAACCAAAAATGAGGGCCTGAAACGCCCCCGTCGATCATTTGCAGAAATTCCAATTCCGAGGCGGGCTAAGAAAGCCCATCCGGTGAAAACCGATCGAGCCTTAGTGTTCCTGTTCGTAAAACGGTGACGTAATGAGGGCGTCAAGGCGCCGGGCTGACAAGGCGCGAAAAATAAGGGATATCGGGAATATTGCGTGTTTTCGCAACGCCGTCAGCCCGGATGGATTGGCCGCCGAATGTCATCGTATTTGCGAATAGGAGCACTTAATCCAAGATGTAATTCTCTTCCCGTATCAGATGGATACAGGCGATTACAGTATCGCCATCGTATAACGTATCTCGATGCTGGGAAATCTCCTCCAACGCCGTATCGATTCCCAGGGCCGCCCGATAGGGTCGATGGGAGGCCATGGATTCCACCACATCCGCCACCGCCAGGATACGCGCCTCCAATAGGACGGAATCGCGGCGTAGCCCTTGGGGATACCCCGAGCCGTTCATGCGTTCGTGGTGCTGGAGCACCATCTCCGCCACAGGCCAGGGAAACTCGATGGATTTCAAGATATCATAGCCCACCTGGGCGTGGGTTTTGATGATGCCGAATTCAAGATCCGAGAGTTTGCTAGGTTTGGTCAAAATCTCCGCCGGAATGGAAATTTTTCCCAAGTCGTGGATATAGCCGCCCATGCGCAGCCCCTCGATCCGGTCCGCATCCAGTCCCATGGTTTCGGCAATGGCCCCGGCGAGCTTGGCGACCCGGTTCTGGTGCCCGGCCGTGTAGGGATCCCGGGCTTCCACAGCCATGGCCATGGCGCGCACAACGCCGTCATTGGCCTTGCGCTGCTGGACCAGACTATGCTTGAGCTGCTCCTCCACCCGTTCGCGCTCTTTGAGGATCATCCGTTCCCGCAGGACCCGCTGGAGACGAATGGTCATCTCCTTGAGAGTCATGGGCTTCTGGATAAAATCACTGGCGCCGGTGTCGATGATATTTTCATAGGAATAGTCTTCAATGTAACCAGTCATGATGATGACATCGGTATCATGAGAGGCCTTGATACGCCGGGTGAGATCCATTCCATTAATGCCGGGCATGATGATATCGGTGATCACCACATCCACGGAATTATCCTCCAAAAACTTTAACGCCGAATCTCCGTCCGGAGATGTGTCACAGGCGAATCCACTTCGCAGAATCCCCTGCTGGATCATGTTACGTACCGGCGCTTCATCATCGACGACAAGTATGTGTGTTTGGTTTTGATCCATGGGGTTGATTTCACCTGATCCTTATCAGAGAATTCGCGGGTCGCATGGGTAAACCTCCAAATGTTAATCGCTTTTCGGGTAAAGGGCAGCTTCACTGGAACCCGTGGCAACACCCAGTGGGTTCAGTGTTGATATCGGCCATCCGGCCTCATCAGTTTAGCTTTTTTTAGAGACTATGAAAGTAAATTGTATTGAAGAGAAATTCTGTGTGTAATTTGAGCGTAACATTCGCTGCACTGAAGTATATAAGAAAAATACCGGAATCAGCGGGAAGGAATATACGATTCAGGATGCGGGCATACTATCTTTCAAGCCCGTTTTCGGCATCTGTTTTAAAGTAGGCGTTCCCTGCCCCAAGGCCCCGGCGAGAGATACGCCGGGGTTGAAACCAGGGGTTCGTGACAGCTTTGCGGTCCCGCGTTTAGCGGTTTACAAACCGGAGCTGGCCTAATCCGCGCAGAAAAGAGATGCAACATGAGGGGTTACAAACCGGTTGTAGAGGGGTTGGCCTGGGTCGGCGCTACCCTTCCTGGGCCAAGCGGTAGATGGTTTGTCCCCGCCAGCGCCCGCGACCGGATAGGGTTTGCACACCCTCTTCCTCTAGCTTCAGGGCGACCTTTTCGTAGCTCAGTCCGGCCTTGCGATGTTTTTTGATACGAGCCACAATCTCAGGCCGGCTTAAAACTTGCGTATCGGCCGCCGGCGCGACGTCAGGTGTTGCCGGCGCTGATACCTGGGGCTCCGGCGCTGGAGGGGCTTGCGCTGCCACGGGCATACTGCCCGCCAGGGCGGATTTCTGCTGAAAATGGCTGACAAGGGCTTCCAGCGCCTCCGCTTTGCGCTCTTCTACGGCCACCCTGCGATTGCTGATTTCGGCCAACCGTTTCTGATTGCCGCTGATCTCATCCAATACCTTACGAATGGCGGCCAAAGTCTCATTGGACATATCGCGATTTTGGTAGTTGGGCCGGCGGTTCCGGTTCCCCTGACGCTCCTGCATCCGGCTGTGAGGGTTCTCGTAGGTCCGCCGCTTGCGGTCAAAGGGTTTGTTTTTACCGGTGCGTAGATTGTGCAAAAAATCGTCCATGCGCTGCTCCTTGTCAGGCTGCTGTTATGTTAATGCATAAATGTAGGTTTGATTCAAAGTGCCTTAAGCCACTATTATTCCTAAATCATCGAGAGCCGTGACCGATGGTCAGGCGGATAGACGTAGGCTTGGTTCCGAAATGTGAAAATGGCGGTGACAAAAAAGGGCCAAGCCTCGATCCACTGGCAGGGAGATTTAAACTATAAAGATAATATTGTTAGAACATATATGTCAAATGTTTTTTCAACTTTAATTGTGGCAGAAGCGTCCGTATGTTGCTATAATGAAGGCAGGCCATAGCTTAAGGATGATTACCAACGAGTCAATCCACCTTGGAAAATAAAGAGGGTGCCGGGACTGAATCATTCACCCCCTAAACCCCAAGGTCGCACCTTCAGGAAAGTTCACCATGCACTACGAAGGCAACATTATCCGCCCACCCAGCGAGGCGGCCAGTATTCTATTGCAAGTCACCGTGGGATGCTCCCGCAATAAGTGTACCTTTTGCGGCACCTATCGCGGTGAACGATTTAAAATTAAATCCGATGCCGTGATTCATGAGGACATTGAATTCGCCGCAACCCATTTCAGCCGTCAGCGGCGTCTCTTTCTGTGCGACGGAGACGCCCTGATCATCCCCCAAAAACGCCTGCTGCCCCTGCTGCTGCGGATCAAGCAGCGGCTGCCCTGGGTCACCCGGGTGGGGGCCTATGCCAACGCCAAAAGCCTGGAGCTTAAAAGTGATGCTGAGTTGGCGGCCCTGCGGGAGGCGGGATTGGGGATTCTCTATATGGGGTTG
Organism: uncultured delta proteobacterium; assembly: GCA_963713755.1. Classification (GTDB taxonomy): domain Bacteria; phylum Desulfobacterota; class Desulfobacteria; order Desulfobacterales; family CAVQMW01; genus CAVQMW01. The sequence goes on from CAVQMW010000003.1 coordinate 1,436,714, forward strand.
GAAAGCGGGGATGACACGACTTTGAAAGCGATCCGCAAGGGGGTCACGGCGGAACAGATGATCGCTATGGGCCGCAAAGCCAAATCCGCGGGCTTCAAATTGTCGGTAACCGTTCTGCTGGGTATCGCGGGAAGAGATCGATCCATTACCCACGCGGAAGCCACGGGCGATGTTCTCAGCGCCATGGACCCGGATTACGTAGGCGCCCTGAGTTTGATGCTCGTTCCGGGAACCCCCCTCCACGAAGATTGGCGCCGGGGGCGGTTTCCTATGATAGGCTCCATGGAGATGCTCCAAGAGCTGCGCACCATGTTCGCCCATACCCGGCTCAGCCGTGGTTTGTTCCACGCCAACCATGCCTCCAACTATCTGCCGATCAAGGCGCGCCTGCCCAAAGACCGAAGTGCCGTACTGAACCTCATTGATCGCGCCCTTAACGGCGAGGTAACCCTGAAGCCGGAACATATGCGCGGGCTTTAAGAGACTCGGTTGCCGGGGAGGGGCCTAAACGATAAGCGCGTTGATTCGCGCTACGAGCTGGGGCGCCAATTTGCCGGCCAAACACTGGCTTAATCCCTCCAAGACGGCGCACAGCACGGCTGTCTTGGGACGGGGCGAGGCCAGTTGGGCATCTAGTGTGCGCAGATCAGCGACCCCTTCGGCCAGGGTTTCAAAATCAAAGCTCAAGGCTGCCACGGCCACTTTGATTTCAGCGATCAGCTTTTCAAGATATGCCCTCTGGGTATCATCCAAAACAGGGCCGCTTGCCAGCGGCAGCGGGGCTTGCGCGTCCGAGGGTGTCGATTGGGCTAATTTTTCCAGACCGGCTTCGGTAATGCCGATGTCACCGGCCAGGGTTCGAATCTCCACCCAACCCTGGGCCATGAGTTCCTCTGCCGTTCGGCTTGCGGCTTCCCGGTCCAGCCCGATCTGCTCCCCGAGGATATACATGGAAAATTGCCCGCTGGTTTGATTCTGGGCTTCATTTGCCAGCGCATGGAGAAAACGTTCAAGGTCGGCGTCGGTTGAATGAGATAACATCAGCGAGCCATCTCCTTTTATCGCCCCATGAATAGGGCTGTTATCAGACGAATGCTAAATCGAGTTGTCGGAAAGTGAAAGGCCATGGGGTGGGGTCATCCGCGAATTGTATCATCTTGCGCGAGTTGCGCTGCAGATCTGGCCCAGATGAGAGGAAACGAACAAGATGGAATTGGGTGATACCGCATGATGCCTGAGGTAGGCGGGACTCAACCGAGCGACTGAGGGCAACCTTCCGGCAAAGCTTCGCCCGGTGGGCAGGATATCACAGCAAGGGGCCCGAGGAGTTATTGATCTGATCACGCAGGACCGAGGAACAGCGGAATGTGACCACGCGCCGCTGGCGCAGCATCATATCATCACCCGTGGCCGGATTACGCCCTTTTCGCGCTTGCTTGTCCTTGACACAAAATTTACCGAATCCGGAAATCAAAACGTCTTCGCCGTTTTCGAGCGTCCCCTTGATAATCTCCAGTAGCGTTTCCACTGCATCGGCACAATTTTTGCGCGGCAGACCAAGCTGCTGGCTGACAGCATCGACGATGTGCGCTTTGGTCAAGGTCATGGGTATGCTACTCCTCGTCCTGTAGGTAAATGACACGCAAGTAGAAATCAAGATGGGCACTACGATATTGTGCTGTCATTGTTTTGTCAAGAAATTATAACAGTTACGTAAAAGAAATCTTATTTCGACACCGATACAACAGTAAGGTGATCACCTTGCAAATCCTGAAGGAAAACGATACCACTCATCCGGAAGGCCGAACACGGCAGCCCGGGAGATATTAACCGCCTAAGCCGACCCGCCGCTATCCCCACAAGCTGAATTCAAACCGCTCCGTAGATGGGGCTGGATTATCCATGAATCCACACCAGAATGACCTGGACCGAGCTGCGAGTATCGATACCCTGGCCGCTGAAATCTTAAGCGAGTTGCGCCGCCGTTTTCCCATCTGCCTGGCCAGCGATGAGTTTCATTATTTCCCTCAGGTTCCTCCGCGGCGGGAGGATCTACGGCGTTGGGACGATTTCTCTCCGGAAAGCGTCGGGGTTACCATCGAGCGTTGTGACCGTTGGCGCCGGGATTTGAAGCGGCCAATGGGCCCTCACCACGACCTTGAATCCCAAACGGATATCAACCTTTTGCATTGGGTGCTGACCATCATCAGCGAACAGTTGGCCATGGCCCGGCCCCACACGACCCAACCCACCTTTTACCTGACCCTGGCCGGCGTCGGCTTGGCCCAGGCTTACGAGTCCAATGCCGCGGCCTGGCAACACCGCTTGCGGGGCTTTCCAGAATTTTTAGCCTCAGCCCAAGCCCAGATCAGCTCCCTGCCACGGCTGTTTCAGGCGCATGGATTGAAAATGGCGCAGACCCTGAAAGCTTGGTTGGAGACCCTGGCTGCGCCACCGGGAGCACCAGGAGATTTGAAACCGGCCCTGCGCGCCCTGGAAGGCTTTCGGGCCCATTTAGAGCGCGTGCCCACCCACAGCGAATTTCGGCTGCCGGCTGAGCTATACGCCCGGATCGCCCATACCCATTTGGGGATCGGCCTGTCCCTTGAGGCCATCGCTGAAGAACTTGATGCCGAACTTGAAGAGACCCGGGAAATCCTCCGCGAGGAAAGCGCACGCCTGGCACCGGGCAGATTATGGCACCAGGTGCTGGCCCAATTGGAATTCAATCCGCCCCTTAATCTATCTGGCGATATAAATGGATACAATATCTATCGCCAAATCATCACCCGGCTCGAAAGCCACTGCATCGCCCAGGGCCTGGTCACTGAAAGCGACGCCGCGGCCTCTCCGGTGACCGTGGCCGCGGTTCCCGATTACTTGATCCCCATGCGCAGCGCCGCGGCCTACAGCATGGTGCCGGGCCACCCCGCAACCGGCGGAACGTTTTACCTGCTTCCCGGGGATCTACAGCGGCGGCCCGCCGCCGACATCCATCTGCTCAGCGCCCATGAAACCTATCCCGGTCACCATCTGCTGGATACCGCGCGCTGGAATCTTGGCCGTCCCCTGCGGCGCCATCTGGAGTTTCCGCTGTTTTACGAAGGCTGGGCCAGTTTTGCTGAAGAGCTGCTCTTTGACACCGGCTTTTGCGCCGGCTCCCGGGAGCGGCTGCTGATGGCCAAGCGCCGCTACTACCGGGCCCTGCGGGGAAAGGCCGATTTGATGCTCAACCAGGGCCGCTGGAGCCGCGCGACAGCGGCCGATCATTTGCACCAAGCAGGCTATCCCAGCGCCACGGCCGAACGAATGCTCTCGCGCTACGCTCTTAAACCCGGCTATCAACTATGTTATAGTATGGGTCGGCGCCGCTTCCACGAACTGTATGCGGCATGGCTGGCCCGCGGCGGCCGGCTCGAGGATTTTTGTGCCCAGGTGCTGTCCGGCGGTGAAGTTCATCTCAACGATCTCAAAGCGCGTTTCCAGGCCCCAAACCAAGGGACTGGGTAAAGGAACATCTTTCTATGGATACATTTCTTGGTTACCACTCGGAATGGAATTTGGGAAGTCCCGGCGGCTGGGACTATCAGCGCATTACCCAGGAGATCGCCCAGGTAGTCTGGCAAAAACTCAACACTATGACGCCCACGGGCGTGGATCTTGATTTCGGCCATCCCATGCTCTACCCCATCGATGGCTTCGTGCGCATGCTGCTCAACACCCATCGCCGCCGAAACGGCGGCAGCGCCGGTCTGATTGCCGTTGTGGCCGAAGAGGAAACCTTGGCGGATGTCACCGAAAATATCAATCTGGCCAAGCGGTTGGACAGCCTGGACGGCATTCGCGGGGTTTTGGCCGCCCCCCACCAGTTTGAACGGCGCAACGGATCGACCTGCTACCAGGGCGCGCCGGTCTCGCTGATCTTCATGGATTTCAACAACGATGTGTTGCTCAAGCTGCACCGCCGCCACGATCTGACGCCCCTGATTAAGGCGGTGGCCGAGCATCGCGTGATCAATCCCCGGGGGACGGAGCCCTACAATGTGAAAAGCATGTTCGAGGTGATCACCGGTCCCCAGGGAGAGCGATTCCAGGAGGTCACCCGCCGCACCACCCCCTGGACGCGCCGCTTTTTTCCTCGCGCCACCACCGGCCCCCAGGGAGAATCCATCCCCGATCTGGTGGCGTGGACCCGCACCCATTGGCCGCGCCTGGTGCTTAAACCCGAGCGGGGCTATTCCGGTATCGGGGTCCAGGTGGGTGGGGTCAATCCCGACGGCGACCAGGCCATCGAACTGGCCCTTCAAAAGGGGCGCTATATCGTCCAGGAGAAGGTGCCCTTGGAACTTTGGGCGGAAATGCTGCCGGAACTCACGGCGGACCGGCGGGTCATTCTCAAACAGCGCCAAACTGACTTCCGCTGCCTCATCGGACCGGACACTATTTTCGGGTTTCTGGGCCGTTTCGGGGATGTGCCCACCAACGTGGGCAGCGGCGGTGGGGTCCAACCTCTGGCGATCCTGAAAAACGGCAACGATGTGCGCGGCGCGGTAGCGCACATCAACCGGGCCATTGAAAAGACCGCGCCGGGTCAGGTGGCCGAACTGATTGCCCTGCAGGAGGATCTGGCACGCAAGCATGACTTCACCTACCTGCTGGGGCCGATTCAGATCGCCCTGCGCCCACGGATTTTAGCACCGCAACAGCTCACCGCCCTGACCGTCTATTGTAATGCCGTGTGGCAGGACTGCCTGCAGTTGGAGCAGATGTGGCTGGCCGGGGAACTGGATGGACTCATTGACATCGAAGAAGAAGAGCTCAACATCGCCCGCTCCCAGCCCTGGCGAGGTGGACCGGCCATCTTCGCCGCGGACGGGCTCTTCAGTTTCGGCGCCCACCTGGAGCGCCCATGACCATTTCCATCGACCCCCATTGGTGGCAATCCCTGTTTGATGAGGTCTATCTGACCACCGATGCCCGCTCCGTGCAAAACCCCCGCCGCACGGCCCGGGAAGTCGACATCTTCATTCGCCTGGGCAACCTCGAAACCGAAGCCCGCATCCTCGATATGTGCGGCGGCCACGGCCGGCACGCCCTGGAGTTGGGACGCCGCGGATACAGCCGCTGCCAGGTATTGGATTACTCGGAAAAGCTGCTGGCCGTGGGTCGCCGGCAGGCGGCTAAGGAGAACCTGCCGGTGGAATTTATGCAAGGAGACGCTCGCCGCAGCGGACTTGAGGAGGCTGCCTGGGACCAAGTGCTCATTCTGGGCAACTCTTTAGGCTATATCCCAGACCCCGAGGCGGACAAGCAGATTCTGCAGGAGTGCCGCCGGATTCTTAAACCGGGCGGAGGGCTTTTGCTGGACGTGACCGACGGCGGCACGTTGCGTGACAATTTCAGGGCCAGCGCCTGGCATGAAATCGGTGAGAAGGTGGTGGTGTGCCGTCAGCGCGAGTTGCGGGATAGCACGATTTACGTTCGGGAAATGGTGCTGGACAAAGGTAAGGGGCTTATTCGCGATCAAACCTATGGCATGCGGCTTTACAGCGCCGATGAGCTATCCCACCTGGCCCGCAACGCCGGTTTTCGGCAAATCGAAATCCACGATGATTTAAATAATTTCAATGCCCATGAGGACCTTGGGTTTATGTCGACCCGCCTGATTCTAACCGCCTTTAAACCTTGATGCCCTCCCAGATATTCCCTCGCGTTTCAGTGGTCAACCCCCTAATCCGAATGGGCGGCCAGGGCGTTTTGGGCCGCCGCCACCACCCGGGCAGGGTAGGATTTGAGCAGCCCCTTGCGCTGGGCCACCTGGGTAAGGGCCGCCATGGCCAGGGGTGTGCCGATCTTGCCCAGAGCCGTGCAGATTTTCTCCTCCAACTCGGCCCGGGCCTTGGTGGTCACCAAAGGCCGGTCCTCCAGCAGGGCCACCAAGGGGTCCACTGCCCCTTCACTGTGCATGCTTCCCCACAGCTCGACAATCCGCAGGCGCAGGTCGTCACCGGCTTCACTGAAAAAGGGCAGCAACACCCGATCCACCGTCCCCCCACCGATGCGAGCCATGGCGTTGAGCACCTCTTTTTGGATGCGCTCATCGGGCGCCCGCAGCAGTGGGGCCAGCACCGCAATCTGGCTTTCATTGCCGATTTTTCCCAGAATCACGATGAGATTGCGCAGATAATACCAGGGTCCGGGCCGTTGCTGGATCTGCTCCACAATGGTCGGCAGCGCGGCCTCGCCCATTTTTTCAATGACCCGAATCAAACGCAGCCTTTCGGTCATGTGTTCACTGGTTTTAAGCCGCTCCAGCAACGCAGCCAGGACCTTGGGCCCCATCAAGGCCAGGGTCGCCACGGTCTGATCCCGTTGCTTGCCCCCCTCCTCCTGCAGCAAGTAGAGCAGCCGCCGCACGATGTCGGGCCGAACCATATGCAGCAATCCTTTGTCCGCTAATTCCCGAATGGCAAGCGGCTTTCGAATCTCCCCCCTACAGATCCGCTGAAAGGTTTCCACAATGGCGCGACCTTTGCCGACCTGGCCGGCTTGAACACTGGAATCGGCAACATGCGCCAGGTATTCCACCGATCGAACCAGGGCCGGGCTGGGGGTGGTTTCCATTTTAAGCCAGGCCAGCAGCTTTACTGCCAGTTGGTGCCGTTCCTCCAGGGGCGTGCCAGGACCCCAGGATTCGGCAATCGCCAGCAGGGAGTCGGCCAGCAGCGGCCGTTCGGTTTCCTCTCCAGCCAAAAGTTCGTTGCCCAGCCGCGCCGCCAGTTTGTATGCGCTCTGTTGCTTGCCGGCCTGTTCCAGTTGCTGGACGGCCTGGGGCAGCCAGGCTAAAAAATCCTCGTCGCGGAAGGCCTCTCGCTCTCCTTGCATGGCGGCCTGAAGTGCCGTTCGCAGTTTGCCTAGTCTGGCTTTGGACAGTCCACCAGCAACAACCGAGGGGGCCGGGGAGGGTTTGGAAGCGGTTTTCGACAGGGAGGGGTCGGAGCCGGATGGCGCCAGCGCCCCTTTGATTGTCCTTGCCCCCGGGCCAAGGGCACCCTCCTCCCCACGGAATTTGGAGCTCGGGGCATCAAAACCGAGTCGGTGCAGGTTGCGATCCAAAGATCCGCCCCCTTGGGGCAAGCCGTTGCCAAGAATTTCACCAATGTCAGCTTGCTTTGGCGCAGTTTCCGGGCCGACTGTTACATACCGTTTGGCGTTGAGCACAATGTGGGGCAATTTTTTTGCAGCCAGCATCTGTTCCAATCCGCCGGCCTCGGCCACTTGATCGGAATTCTCCTTCAAAATATCCAAAAAAGCACTCAGTTCGTCCAATCCAAGCCCCGGGAAAAACGAAATGCTCTTGATCTTAAAATCAAGCATTTTTTTCAGAAATGCCGACACTTGGGGCTTTTGCTGGTCGGATTCGCCCAAAGGGGTATCGCCGATAAGCAGCCGCCGTTCAGACTCGGCAAAGAGAAGCTCCCCGCCGCCCTCGTCGCAGCCTTGACTGAGGGCTGCGTGAGCTTTGCTCAAGGTATCCCGGATCAAGTCACTGGTGGGCGGATAGAGGCGCAGATTGCGGAGGGCGGCGTTGAGGGCGTAAAGCGCATGCAAGGCGCACTGCTGCGAGTTATGATCGCTCATGGCGTACCTATTCCGAGCAGGTCGAAGGCAATCTCAATCGCGGGTCTTGTTTTTTTTGAATGGGTAAAAATCGCTCATAAGGCAAAGCTCTCCGGGGGGCAACGCAAAGCCTGCTTTCGATCTTTTTCAGCCCCTCGGAACAGCTATTGCTTATCAGCAAGCTCCCCCGCCTGCAACCCCGTTGTTCGCGAATCCAGGCTATATTGGGGCGGTGGGTTCAAAAATGAAGCGGGTTTAGAGAACGATCGCCTCCTGATCTGCCTTGAACAGAGGCTGGAAAGAGAGTGAAGAGATTAAAAAAAATGGATTGAGCCCGCGGCGTGCCCCATCTGTTGCCGACCGTCTCGGACATATTGACACGCATTCGGCGGGAGCGTAAATAATATATTCAGCAGCCAATGGCTCGGCTGCTGGAAACCGGGATGGTAGGTTGAGGCAGTGTAACCTCGCCTGACCCGCGGGTCAGCGCGATATCGAAAGGAAACGGGCATGCATGTAGGTCGGATAATGCAGCGGGATCTGATCACCATTCCGCCGGATACGTCGGTTATCGAAGCGCGTCGGATCATCTCTGAACATAAGATCGATCATCTGCTGGTGGTGGACAAGGGCGAGCGCTTGATGGGGGTTCTATCGGACCGGGATCTCAAGCAGAGCTGGGCCTCATCGGCCACGACCTTGAGCCAGCATGAGCTGAACTATCTGCTGGACCAACTGACCGCCGCCCTGATCATGTCCACCAAGATCATCACCGTGATGCCGGAAACCACCGTCGAACGGGCGGCCCGCATCATGCAGGAGAGCAACATCAGCGCCTTGCCGGTGATGGACAAAGATAAACTGGTGGGAATCATTACCCGCACGGATGTCATGCAGGTGCTGTTGGAGGCCATCGGTATCGATAGCGACAGTACCCGATTCACCGTCATCGTCAAGGACCGGACCGGGGTGATCGCCGATATTTCGCGCCTACTTCTGGAACACGGCATCAGCATCCGCAGTTTGGTGACCTGGCCCGAAAAAGCCTATCCCGGGGTGTACCAGCTCGTATTGCGGGTTCCAGCCCGCCACGGGGATCAAGCGGTGAAAGTTCTTGAAGAAAACGGTTTCAAAGTATTAACCCAATATACTAAAAATATTGAGAATTATATATAGTTTCGTGTCCAGCTGAATGGAATCGTTTACCATGGGGTCGCCTAGTCGGAGGGACTGGGTTGCCATGTCCCTCATCCGCCCAGAAAAGACCGATCCGGGATCCCCGGCCATGGTTGAAGGAAACGATCAACTCCCCTCGCTGCCAGGGAATATGGTCCAGGGGGATTTCATTCCAGCCCTGCCCCATGCGTCGGCCGATGTGGTAGGCCACCCGTTCCCTTCCATGGCGAATTTGAATCGTATTAATGATTACTGGAAATCTTTCGCCCACCTCTACATGAACCATCAAGCGCCTCGCACCGGGACGGGACGCTGGGCAATGATACCGAGTCCGGAATATTTGGGTGCCGTAGTCCCGTTTGGTAAAGTGGCCCAGACAGGCAGATCTTCCGGGGTGGACTTCTAAGGGGATTACATGGCGCTGCAAGGCCTCCCTGGAATGCCTTGAATCTCCGGCCCTGGCCTGGGAAACATTCCCAATCCCCTGGATCCCCCAGAGCGTGATGACCAATCCCAATCCTAACTTTCCCGCATTTCTCCAGAATCCTGAACCTTGGGTTGACATGGCGTCTCCTGTAAGTTGAATGGTCAATGAATGAATGTTTACCTGTTAGACTCCGTAAAAGAAACTTTGCTCACCGGAAGCAAACCCCATCGACCTGCCAAAGATTGTGATTTCCGGATGATCTTATGTTTTTTTAATTCCGCAGTTCGCATCTTAATGAGGGATGGTGCGTCGCAGACCGGAACAGGATCCCTGCCGGTCCATCATGGGCCGGGCAAAGGGGTGACGGGGATCCTATCGGTGGGGGACAAAGTCAGCGGCAGAAGCCGTCGTCTAATCAAGTTCGGCCTGGCAGTTGCCGCGGGGCTAATGGCTGGGTTGATGCTGGTGTTGGCCTGTGCTGCCGCGGAGTCTGCGCAGCCAACCTCACCCGAGGCACAGCAAAAAGCACTGGAAAAAATGGTCCGTCAAGCGGAACGCCACTTGGAGCATACCATTAAAAAAGAAGGGGTTTTCAGCGCCCGGGTCGCCCTGAATGTCTGGAAAAGCACGTCGTTGGATGCCGGGCTCTATGACCAAGCCGCCTACGATGCCTATCATCAGCGGATTTATACCCGTGCCATCGAAGCCAACCGGCGCTGGTTCGAAGGCTATCTTCGGGAAAACAATCTGCAAAATGCGGCCACCTGCCTGGAGTTTTGGCGGCTCCACAGCCAGGAGCTCGGGGTTCTGGACCTCGCTGAGTACGAAGCGCTCCGCGAGCGCCTGAAAAACGCCCCCAAAGCCAAGGAAAAATAGCGTGTCGGCTTTGGAATCCCAGAGAACCCGAGTGGGAACTCAGGGGTGCTGAAGGCGTACCGTGATCCTCAGTTTGGGTGCGCTTGCCTTGCAAAAGATGACAGGCTTTAGTAAGAACTGCGGCATTAGATTTTTAGGCATCCTTCCTTTAAGGGTCCAACATCAAAATATTGCAATGGGTCCTGCCGCTGATAGATGGAATGGCAATGCCAACGCTTCAATTTAGGGGCATTCCTAAATTGACCAGACCCTAAAAGGACACCATCACGCACAACGGGGGGAATATGCGGGAGCCTGAGGCGTGGAATTGGGAACCGGGTGACAAAACAGTTCCCTTGGCAAGTTGGAAGGATCAGTACCGCTGGGTCGAAGAACCCCAGGCCAGTCCGGACGGTGAGCAGGTAGCGGCCATCGTCAATGCGGATGAAGCCGAGTTTACTGTGTGTGTCAACGGTACCCCCTGGGAGTCGCGCTTTGATAAGATCTGGTATCTGCGCTACAGTCCCGATGGCCGCCTGGCAGCCCTGGTTTCAGACAGCGGCACCTGGACCGTGGCCTGTGACGGAACCCCTTGGGAAAATCAGTTCGATTATGTATGGGATCTGAAATTCAGTTCGGACGGTGGCCACATCGCCGTGTGCATCCAGCAGGCCATGAAGTACGCCATGGCCGTGGATGACACCCCCTGGAGCGCTACTTTCGCCAATCTGACCGACCCCATTTTCTGCCCTGCCAGTTCTCGCAGCGCCGCCACCGTGCAAATTGCCGGCTTTGGTGAAGGTGAAATTCATAAATTTCAGGAAGGCGCCTTCACCGCCGCCTGCGACGGCAAGCCCTGGGACGGTAAATTTATCAACGTCTGGGGCAAGGCCTTCAGCCCCAACGGCAGGCGACTGGCCGCCGAGGTGCGGATCAATCTATACGATTACACCATCGCCGTGGACGGGCAGGCTTGGCCATCCACCTATGAAGCGGTCTGGAAACCGACCTTCAATCCCGACAACGGTGCGGTGATTGCACCGGTTCGCCAAGGCGGCAAGTGGCACCTGGCCCAGGACGACCAGCCGCTGTGGGACAGCGCCTTCGTCCAACTCTGGAATCCCTGCTTTGCCCCCCAGGGGGATCGCCTGGCGGCCATCGTGGCCCCCAAATTCGGCCGCTGGACCCTGGCTGTGGACGGCCGGCCCTGGAGCACCACCGTGGGGGATCTGGTGAGCGATCCCCGCTTTAGTCCCGATGGTCAGCGACTGGCGGCGGTGGCCAAACATGCGGGGGCCTATACCATTCTGGTGGACAACACCCTCTGGTCTCCGCGGGGCGAGATGGCCTTTCCACCGCTGTTCAGCCCCGACAGCCGGCATCTGGCGGCTCGCATTCAGTTGGCCGATGGCTACACCATCGTGGTTGACGGTCATTGCTGGAATCGTCGCTGCCAGTGGATCTGGGACCCGGTGTTCAGTCCGGACAGCGAACGCGTCCTCATTCGCACCATCGAAGAGGGCCTATACCATCGCCGGGTGATTCCCACCGCCGAAATTATTTCACAATGACATAGGGCTCTTGGGAGGAGTATCTTCATGCACGCGCTTTATGCCTGGGTCAGCGGTCCGCTGGTGTGGATTGCCTTTCTGGTATTTGTCGGAGGAACGATATATCGCCTGAGCCGTTTGCTAGGCCTGGTCCATCGCAAGGAGCGTTTCATCTACTCCTATTTCAGCGTGTCCCACGGCCTGCGCTCCATCGCCCATTGGAGCCTGCCCTTTGCCGCCACCAATATGCGCCGCCATCCGGTGCTGACCATCGTGGCCTTCCTCTTTCACTTGTGTCTGCTGATCACGCCCCTGTTTCTCTCGGCCCATGTGATCCTCTTCGATGAAGCCTGGAGCCTTTCCTGGTGGACCCTGCCTAATGGCCTGGCCGACCTGATGACTCTGGTGGTGATTGGGGGGGCGCTATTTTTCCTGGTGCGCCGGCTGAAGCTGCCCGAGGTACGCTATGTCACCTCGCCCTCGGATTTTATGATCCTGGCGGTGACCGTGCTCCCCTTCCTGAGCGGATTCATGGCCTACCATCAGTGGCTGGGCTACCAATTCTGGATTATTCTACACATTGTCAGCGGTGCCGTGTTGCTGATCGTGATCCCCTTCAGCCGTCTGTTTCACATGTTCACCGCCCCCTTGACCCGGGCCTACATGGGGTCCGAGTTTGGTAAAATCCGCCACGCCCGGGACTGGTAGTCAGGGCGCGGGTAACCCCCGTGGCTGCTTTGAAGTTCTGGACACTAGGCGCCTGAAATAAAAGGAGATGGACCCATGGCCGCACCGGCCCAGGAAATCGACCGCGAAATTATGGACGAAGGATTGAAACAGGGCTTGGCCCGACTCACCCCGGAGCGAATTGAACGGGTCATTGAACGGGTGCTTAAGGGCGAGGCCGGGGCGCGGCTCAAAGCCTATGTGGAAACCTGCATACACTGCGGGTTGTGTTCCGAAGCGTGCCACTTCTACCTCTCCCATGACAATGACCCCAAATACTCACCGGTGGGCAAGGTCAAACAGACCATCTGGGAGATTCTCAAACGCAAGGGCAAGGTGGATGCCAAATTTCTGCACCGGGCCACGGAAATTGCCGCCACGGAGTGCAATCTGTGCAAACGCTGCGCTATGTATTGCCCCTTCGGCATCGATATCGCCTACGTGATGCTGGTGATGCGCCGCATCTCCCATCTGCTGGGCCTGACCCCCCTTTACATCCAGGACACGGCCCACAGCCATTCCGTGCAAATGAACCAGATGTGGGTCAAGGATGATGAGTGGATCGACACTCTGCAGTGGCAGGAAGAAGAGGCCCAGGCCGAGATCCCCACCCTGCGGATCCCCCTGGAGAAAGAGGGCGCCGATATCCTTTACTCGGTCATCGGCCCGGAGCCCAAATTCCAGGCCCAGCTCATTTACCAGGCCGCGGTGATCATGGATCAGGCCGGGGTCAATTGGACCATGCCGGCTACACCCGGCTGGGACAACAGCGACATGGCCATGTACACCGGGGACAACGAGCTCATGGGGCGGCTCAAAAAGGCCCATTTCGATACGGCTGTGCGGCTGCGGGCCAAAACCATCGTCATGGGGGAATGCGGCCACGCCTTTCGATCCGTGCTGGACATGGGCAACCGCTGGCTGGGCTGGGCCATGCCCCCGGTTCCCGTGGTGCATGCCATCGCCTTTTACTACGATCTGTTCAAAGAAGGGCGCCTGACGGTCAAGGAGAAATTTAAAGAGCCGGTGACCCTCCACGACCCCTGCAATGTCTCCCGGGGGGGCGGTCTTCACGACAAGGCCCGCTATGTGATCGATCAGATCTGCGAAACCTTCATCGAAATGGAACCCAATCGGGAACACAACTTCTGCTGCGCCGCCGGCGGCGGGGTGATCAACTGCGGGCCGCCCTACAAGGGCCAGCGCATGTCCGGTAACCGGGTCAAGGCCGAGCAGCTTTTCGCCGCCAAATCCCGGGGGGCCAAGGTACTGGTGGCCCCCTGTCACAATTGCCACAGCGGCCTGGAGGACATCATCCACCATTACGGACTGGGGCTGGAGATTAAATTTTTAGGGGACATCATCTACCAGGTGATGGACAAGCCCGGTGCCGAGGGGTAGGTCAGGCGTTTAGACTTTGGGCATCCGCCAACCGAATAGAGCTTAAAGTGTTTACTTCTGAATTTAGTCTTATTCATTCGTTATTATTGCGATAGTTTAAATCATATATACGATAGGATTGATGGAATGGGGAAATTTTCAATCATAAAAGTGGTGATCGCATTGCTGGTGATTGTGGGGCTCGCGGCTGGGGCCTGGTGCCAGGATGAGATGGAAGTAGTGGCCAGCGGCATGTTTGATTCCTCCCGACGGCCGGCGCCGGCCTTTCCCCACGACAGCCACAACGAAGCCGCCGAAATCGAAGCCTGCAACGTATGCCACCATGTCTACAATGACGACGGCACCCTGGCCGCGGATGAATCCTCCGAGGATCAAGCCTGCGCCGATTGCCACGAAATGAACGATGCGGGTCGCCGGCCGGGCCTGATGAAAGCCTATCATCTCAACTGCAAGGGCTGCCATCAGGAAAAGGCCGCCGGTCCCGTGTCCTGCGGCGAGTGCCACGTCAAAGACTAATCTTTCGCCCCACCGAGGAACCCCGATGCTCGGGGATCAGGAGAAGCCCGATGCCAAAAAAGATATTGATTATCGATGACGATCCCGCCACCGTACAATATCTGCAGGCGGTATTCAGTGACAATGGTTACGCCACGGTCAGCGCCGGCAGCGCCCGGGAAGGGTTCGCCGTCGCCCAGAAGGAGAAGCCCGACCTCATCACCCTGGATCTGCACATGCCCAACGAATGGGGACCCCGGTTTTACCGCAAACTGAGCCAGGATAAGGACCTCAAAGAGATCCCGGTGATTGTAATCAGCGGGATTGATGGCGATCACGCCATCCGCAATGCCGTGGCCTTTGTGAAAAAACCCTTTGACCCTGAAAAACTGGTGGGAATCGTCAAAAACACCATCGGTTAGTCCTTGGACAACCCCCCGGCACGGGTAGAGAAGCGAGGCATCGCAACCCGTCCGTCCCGCCCGTCATCCCTATACGGCCTCCCGGCTCAAATAGTTCCATTCCACACCCTATCCCGGTCTTTTTCCCAAGTCCTGGTTCTCGCCTAAAACGCGATGGAATCCGCTCCAGGTGGGGCCAAAATTCCTGCCGGCGGCATCACCCCGATAAATCGCAGATATGGGTTCTGTTTTCACTTGACATACCATATCTTGTATGCCAATTTCCCATCTAGCCGGTGAATCTCGGGTGTTGCGCACCCCGCCCAATCGCCCTACCCGAAGCCACCGACGAATCATGTTCGCACCGCAATTTTAATTTCCGATTCGAACCCCTTACTCCCGAAAATTCTACCCCTGACGCCGACTTTCGGTGGTACCGGGAATTGATGGGCCGTGATTCAGAGAGGAGCGCACAGGCATGAGTCAAAAAAGTAAAATCGTGATCACCGACAGCGGAAGTTTTGATCTGACCGCCTACAAGTGGGACGATGATCGGTTTTCCGACATGCTGGTTAAGGAAAATCCCATCAATACCGATCAGGCCTTGGACATCAGCCGGTTTCTGCGCAAAGAGATCGCCAAGATGGACCTCTACACCATCACCCTGCCGATTATCGAAAACATGATCGAAGCCAAACTCAAGGAACACGGCTTGAACAAACCCTCGCCGGTGCGCCTGGACCACTCCATTTTTGTGAAAAACGGCCCGCTCTTGCCCCCCAATGCGCTCACCGTGCTCAAACGCCGCTATCTCAAGAAAGACGCCCGGGGCCGAGTTAGGGAAACCCCCCGGCAGATGTTCCTGCGCGTGGCGCGCCACATTGCCCGGGCGGAACTGGCCTATGGCAGCCAGGCCCAGGTGGATAAGGTCGCTGACCTGTTCTACGACCTGATGGCCGAATTCAAGTTTTTGCCCAACTCCCCGACCCTGATGAACGCCGGCCGGCGACTAGGCCAACTGGCGGCCTGTTTCGTGCTGCCCATTGAAGACAGCATGGAGGGCATTTTCGGCAGCCTGCAAAATGCGGCCATGATCCACAAGTCAGGCGGCGGCACCGGCTTTGCCTTTTCCCGCCTGCGGGCCAAAAACAGCATGGTGGGTTCCACCGGCGGCGTGGCCTCGGGCCCAGTCTCCTTTATGAAGATCTTCAACACCGCCACCGAGCAGGTGAAACAGGGGGGCACCCGGCGGGGGGCCAACATGGCGGTGCTGCGGGTGGACCATCCCGACATCCTGGAGTTCATCCATTGCAAGAGCGACAATCAGGAACTCAACAATTTCAATATCTCCGTTGGAATCAGCGACGCTTTTATGAAGGCCCTGGCCAACGACGGCACCTACGACCTCATCGACCCCAAAACTAAAGAAAAGACCGACACCCTCAAGGCCGCTGAAGTTTACAAGGCTCTGGTGCGCCAGGCGTGGCGCAACGGCGACCCCGGAATTCTCTTTCTGGACCGCACCAACGCCGCCAACCCCACCCCGGCCATCGGCGCCTTTGAGAGCACCAATCCCTGCGGGGAACAGCCTTTACTGCCCATGGAGGCCTGCAATCTGGGCAGCATCAATCTGGCCAAATTCGTGGTGGAAGGCAGCGACGGCCCGGTGATCGACTACGAGGACCTCAAGGAGACCGTCTGGCTCTCCCTGCGCTTTCTGGACAACACCATCGACATGTCCAAATACCCCCTACCGGAAATCGATGCGATGGTGAAAGGCAACCGCAAGGTGGGGTTGGGCATCATGGGCTTCGCCGACCTGCTGTTCCAATTGGGCATTCCCTACAACTCCGCCGAAGCACTGCAGATGGCCGAGGAGGTCATGGAGATGATTCAGACCGAATCCCACGCCGCTTCCAGACAGTTGGCCGAAGAGCGGGGGGTGTTCAAAAACTACGAGCAGAGTATTTTCAAGGATCAAAAAGATTGCGCCTTTCGCAACGCCACCACCACCACCATCGCCCCCACCGGCACCCTGAGCATCATTGCCGGTTGCTCTTCGGGGATCGAGCCCCTGTTTGCCTTGAGTTTTGTGCGGCGGGTGATGGACAATGACGAACTGCTGGAGATCAATCCCCATTTCGAGCGTATCGCCCGGGAGCAGGGCTTCTACAGCGATAGTCTCATGAACCGCATCGCCCAGAAAGGCACCATCCAGGGATTGGCCGAAATCCCCGAAGAGATCCAGAACATATATGTCACCGCCCACGACGTGGAGCCCGAATGGCACATTCGCATCCAGGCCGCCTTCCAGAAATATACCGATAACGCGGTCTCAAAAACCGTCAACCTGCCCCGGGAAGCCAGCGTGGCCGATGTGCGCCGGATTTACGATCTGGCCTATGAGTTGGGCTGCAAGGGGGTCACCATCTACCGCGACGGCAGCAAGGAGAACCAGGTGCTCTCCACGGGAGCCACCAAACCCCAGGAAGATCCCTTTCTGGCAGCAGTCAAAGAGCGCCCGGAAACCCTCCCCGGGTTTACCACCAAAATGAAGACCGGCATGGGCAACCTCTACGTCACGGTCACCGAATATGAGAACCGGCCCTTTGAGGTGTTCGCCACCATCGGCAAATCGGGTCGTTCGACCACCGCCAAAACCGAAGCTATCGGCCGGCTGGTCTCCCTGGCCCTTCGCTCCGGCGTGAATGTGGAAAAGATCGTCGAACAGGTCAAGGATATCGGCGGCGAACATCCTGTGTTTCAAAACGGTGGTCTGGTACTCTCCATCCCTGACGCCATCGGCCGGGTGCTGGAAAACAGATACCTGAAAAACAACCCCAGGCACGCCGCAGCCAAGCGCCGCAACAACCTGCTGGGGGAAAAATGTCCCGACTGCGGCCAGACCATTAGCTTTGAAGAAGGCTGCATGACCTGCCACTTTTGCGGCTTTTCCAAGTGCGGTTAACTGAGACTTAAACTCGGACGAAAAGACGTGCCCCATTGCCGGAGTCCGGCAATGGGGCGCAGTACGTTGAAATTTGGACACCAAGCTCGGGACTCAGGTAATGGCTAACTTCGATCCCAATTGGCGGCAAAAAAATCCCAGTTAATCAGGTGGTCCAGATAGGCCTGCACGTAGCGGTCCCGCCGATGCTGGTAATCGAGATAGTAGGCGTGCTCCCAGAGGTCGATCACCAGCAGCGGCTGTTTCCCCTCGGCCAGCGGGGTATCGGCGTTGGTCGTGGTTTCAATGGCCGGCCGGTTCCCCTCCTGGATCAACCAGACCCAGCCGCTGCCGAACAGCGCCCCGGCGGCCGCGGTAAATTGTTCCCGGAATCCGCTGTAACCCCCAAAACCGCGCTTGAGCAGGCGATCGATCTCGCGGGGCGGATCCCCGCCCCCCTCAGGATGCATGCTGCGCCAGTAAAATGCGTGGTTATAAGCCTGGGCCGCCTGATGAAAGAGGCGCTGCTGCCCGGGCTGGCCAAAGGTTTCCTGAACCACGTCCGGAAGCGGCATCTGGGCAAAACGGGTTCCGTGGGCCAGTCTCAAGGTGGCGTCGGCATAGGCCTGGTGATGCCGGCCGAAATGGACCTCCAGAGTGCGCCGCGAGAGGTGGGGCGCTAATTCGCAGGTGGCATAGGGCAGCCGGATACGGCCCTGCCCGGCAGGCGGCCGTCCGCAGCCCGCCAATCCCGTGGAACCCAGCAATGCCAGGGCGCCGGACTGCATGGCCAAGGTCAGAAATTCACGTCGCTGCATGCTACCTCCTTTATCGTTTACCGAAACCGGACCGGACAGCTATCGGCTTTTGTCTTTGGTCCTTGTTTCTGTTAAAAGCCTGGCGGAGAAATTGATTTGATCGATTGGGGCCACAAATACCAATATCTTCGTATATGCGTCATCCTCGCCCAGGCGGGTAACCCGTTACATTGAATCGATAGTGTCCGACCGAAAACTCCCCTCCCCTGGCGCGAGAGGCCGGAGGAGGGGGAAAAGATATCCGTTCAACCGCCAGTTATAGATTCCCGTCCCCGGCTTACTGCCTGCCGAGGCAGGCTCCGCGGGAATGACATGGTGTGTCGCATTTTACCTGTTCATCCATACTCCATCATAGCGCGCCATGGCAGCCAGCGGAATAAAAAAAAAGATCGGCATCGCCTCATTGATCATGATGGCCTCGGTGTTCGGCAGCCGGGTGCTGGGTCTGGGCCGGGAGATGGTACTGGCCCACATCGGCGGGACCAGCGGGGCCGTGGACGCCTACCAGATCGCCTTTGTGCTGCCGGAAATCCTCAACCACGTTGTGGCCAGCGGCTTTCTCTCGGTGACCTTCATCCCCATTTTCAGTGACTATCTGGCCCGGAACGATCCGGATGAGGGCTGGCGGGCCTTTGAGGTCATTCTCAGCGGATTTGGGGTTCTGCTGCTGGCGCTCATGGCCGCAAGCTGGCTGGCGGCGCCCTTGCTGGTAGGCTGGCTGGCGCCCGGATTGAACGATCCGGCAACCCTGAATGCCGCGGTTAGCATGACCCGCATAATTCTTCCCGCTCAGTTTTTCTTTTTCAGCGGCGGGATGCTCATGGCCGTGCAGTACGTCCACGAACGCTTTCTGATTCCGGCCCTGGCCCCCTTGATCTACAATCTGGGCATCATCGCCGGCGGAATCTGGCTGGGCCCCACCATGGGCGTCAGCGGGTTTGCCTGGGGCGTGCTGGCGGGGGCCGGCATCGGCAATTTCGCCCTCCAGCTCTACGGCGCCCGTAAAGTGGGAATGGCCTTTCGGCTCTCCTGGAATCTGCGGCACCCGGCCCTGGGCCGCTTCATCCGCCTCACCCTGCCCCTGATGCTGGGGCTGACCCTGCTCTTTTCCACGGAAATCTTCTTCAAACTCTTCGGCTCGTTTCTACCGGCCGGCGGAATCGCCGGATTGAATTACGCCCTGCGGGTGGTGCTGATCCTGGTGGGGCTTAGCGGCCAGGCCTTGGGCGTGGCCTCCTATCCCTTTCTGGCCCGTCTGGCCGCGGAACAGCGGCTGGATGACATGGCGCGCCTGCTCAACGACACCCTGGGGTATCTGGCCTTGGTGATCCCAGCCGCGGTGCTGCTCATCGTGCTGCGCCAGGAGGTGGTGCTGGTTTTGTTCCAGCGGGGCGCCTTTGACACGGCCTCCACAGCCCTGACCAGCCAGGTGCTGGGTTGGCTGCTCATCGGGGCTTATGGGTTTGCGGCCCAAACTGTGGTGGTGCGGGGCTTCTATGCCCTTAAAAACACCCTCCTGCCGGCCATTTACACCACCCTGGCGGTGGCCGCCAGCCTACCCCTCTACTGGCTGGGCCTCAGATGGTTGGGCGCCGCCGGGATCGCCATGGCGATTTCGCTCTCGGCATCCCTTCAAGTAATGGTGCTTTACGAGGTGTGGGTTCGTCGCCATGGCGCGGCCCAGGGCCGCACGGCTTATCGGCCCATTGCCCGGATGATCCTGATCAGTCTGCCCCTGGGCCTGGGGCTGGGCGCTGGGCGGGCGCTGCTGGTCAACTATTTACCCCTGGCCGGAATCGATCCCGGCTCCTTTCCGGGCAGTTTAGTAATCTGCCTGATCGTCGGCGCGCTCTTTATGTCGTTGATTCTACTGCTGGGCTTCAGGCTCAACATCTCCCCCATCCGCGAGGTGCTCCAGCGCCGCCGCTCCCCGGGATCTGCCTAAACCCTTCTCTCTTCAGCCTTTCGCGGCACTCGTCGTTGTTATTGCTCCGGTGATCAAATACCTAACCAATGTCATTCTGGCGAAAGTGAGAATCCAGCAATTAAAACTGGATGCCGGATCCGTCATCCCGGGCTTGATCCGGGACCGGCATGACGGATGTTGTTTAGTTTGTCGCCGGGTTAATAAATCGGCCCCTAAAAAGGCTTGGTCTCCAGGGGGTTCCGTTGGATGGGATCCAGCTTGCGGGTTTCAAAGTCCACAGCCGCCACATCGGCCACCATGGCTTTGATTTTGCTCAGCACCTTCAAATGTGCGGGGTGTTTCTGGTAGCGGCCCAGGGCCTCCAGGTTGGCGAACATGGAGACCAGGGCAAAGTCGTAGGAGCGCTCGGAATGGACAATGTCCCGGCCGAATTCGTAGCCGTGAATTTCAACAATCTGGTTGGGCAGGTCGTCCAGGGCTTGTTCCAGTTCACTGATTTGGGTCTCATTCACGTCCGGTTTGAATTTCATTAGTACAATGTGGTTGAGCATTCGAGATATCTCCGTTCAGTTTGAATGGTTAAATTCAGGCCCAAAACTCCCGCGCCTGGCGGGCAACGGATTCCGGAGCCACAAAAGTGGTCATATCCCCTAGCATCACTTCAAAGCTGGTGCGGTCGCTGCGCACCCAGGGGGCGTAGTTGGCGCGCACCGTGAGCACGGCCCGCAGCTCTAAAGGGCTGTCATCGCGCTCCACCGCCAGGAGGCCCAGATTGTAGCTATTGCGGCACAGGCAACGGTAAAAGCGCTGGGCATTGACAATGCCCTGGGCCAGCCCGGTGAGGGCCTCCCGGGATAGATCCGTGATCCGGATCTGACCGGGGCAGATTCCCCACAGCTCAAAAAAGCCCTCGGGGGCAAAGGCTGCCAGCCAGTGCCAGGGTCCGCTGACGCCGATATAGCGCGCCTGGGCCGCCTTCTCAAGCTCCAGGTACTCTCCGAGCAGCAGCCGGTTCTGGACCGTTCGATAGTTGCGGGCATGGGCCTCCCAAACGCGGTGATGGTTGGGGGGAATCCGGTCGGCATGCACCTGGAGATGGGGATGGACCAGGGAGCCGCCGGCGGCCGGCAGATGGTTCTGAACAATGGCGACAAAGCGGGCCTCGGGGTCGCGGTGGATCACCCGTCGCAAATACTCCCGACAATTGAGCAGGCTCTCCAGGTAATCGGCCGGGCGGGCCGTCCCGATCTCCGTGTAATGCTGAGTGCCGCAGAGACTCACCGCCGAATAGGCGGCATAGGGGAAGAGGTTGGGAAACAGCACCGATCGGCCTTGCCGCAGGCGGCCCTCGGGGGCCAGATTCGGCTCCAGACGCGGGGTTTGAGTCTCAAGCCGGGGCGGGCAAAAGGGACAGTTTCGGGAATCTTCGGCATCCGGCGCGGTCGGCGGCAGGGTCTGGGTGCCCGGTTCGCGCTCTGCGGCTCGGCTGAAAGCGATGCGCACCCTGCGGCCGGTGACGGGATGGGTGCGGATCTCCACCGGGCGCTCCACGAGCTCACCTGAGGGGTGGAGGATCCGGGCGGTAACGGTTTCCGTGGTGAAGGCCAGCGTCATGATACACCTCTGGACGAAATTGCGGCCCGGGCAGGGGCGGAACTCCCCGGGCAGCAGGAAAATCCCCCTAGCCCCCTTTGAAAAAGGGGGAACCGGTCGCGCCCTCGGGCAGGGGCAAAATTTTTGGCCTCTGCTTCGGGCGATTATCGCCGGAGAGAAATGCAGACGCCGCTTTTGGAAATCAGGGGCCCGGGAAATCGTAGGTCCTACTCCCCCCTTTGGAAAAGGGGGGTTGGGGGGGATTTCAGGGTCTCTGAACCAGATCCATGGCATTGCGGCCCGGGCAGGGGCGGAACTCCCCGGGCAGCAGGAAAATCCCCTAGCCCCCTTGAAAAAGGGGGAACCGGCCGCGCCCCTTCTAAGCATTCAAGATATAACGGGGATGATCAGCCCGGACAATCCTTGCAGGCAACTGTATTTGGCCGGCCGATTACTCCCCGGTGACCACCCGCTCACCGCTCAACTTCTCATAGGGCCACCAGTAGGCCCGCCGAATAGCGTGCAGCCAGCGCGTCAGCCGCTTGCTTCCGGTGGCCAGTAGCGAATAGAGGCTGGGCACCACCACCAGGGTCAGGAAGGTGGCCACCATCAGGCCGAAGATCACCACGATGGCCATGTTGCGCCACCACTGGGTCGATTCGCTGATCCAGGAGATCGCCATCACGTGAAAATCATAGGAAACGCCGGTCACCATGGGCAGCAGACCCAGGACGGTGGTCACCGCGGTGAGCAGCACCGGCCGCAGCCGGGTGGCGCCGGCGGCAATCACCGCGTCGTTGAGGGCCATGCCCCCCTGGCGCAACTTGTTGGTATAGTCGATCAGCACAATGGCGTTGTTGACCACCACCCCGGCCAGGGAGATCACCCCCACCCCGGACATGATGATCCCGAACGGCGATCGAATCAGCAACAAGCCTAAAAACGCCCCTCCCAGGGAGAGAACCACCGAGGTCATGATGATCAGGGGCTGGGCCACGGAGTTAAACAGAGTCACCAGAATCAGAAATATAAGGAAGACGGCAATCAAAAAGGCCTTGGAAAGAAACTCCTGGGCCTCCTTTTGGGACTCGAACTCTCCGGTGAACTCCAGCCGGTATCCAGCCGGCAGGGGAAAATCAGCCAGCAGTTTTTCCGCCTGGGCTCGGGCCACGGCTCCGGGAATCTTCTCTTCATCCACACTGGCCCGCACCGTCACGGTGCGTTCGTAATTGATCCGCGATATATCCCCGATACTGCCGGTATATTCGATCTTGGCAATGGTGGTCAGAGGCACCAATTGCCCCCCGGGAGTGGGCAGCATCAGCTGCCGCAGCACATCGGTCACATTGCGATCCTGCTCGGCGAGTTTGACCGTGATGTCATAATCCTCATCCTGCTCCCGGAAGGTGGAGACATCCAGCCCGTTATAAGCGGTCTTGAGGGCAAAGCCGATGGCATTGGTGGAGAGCCCGAACAGGGCCGCCTTCTGGCGGTCGATAGCCACCCGGATGGAGGGCAGCCCCGCCACATAGTCATCCTCCAGGTCCTCCACAAAGGGCACCTGACTGACAATCTCGCGCACCTGCTTGGCCAGTTGGCCCAGGGTCTTGAAGTCATCCCCGGAAATCTCGATGTTGATCGGCAGGCCCGTGGGGGGCCCCTCTTCCTGTTCGGAAACCGTGATTTGGGCGCCGGCCAGGGGCGCCATGCGCCGCCGGATTTCCTCTAAAGTTTCGGCCGAGGAGCGCTTGCGCTCCACCAACTCCAGAAACTGCAAGCCGATGTGATTGGGCTGATTGTTCTCGAAACCGAACCCGCCCCCGGCGAGTTCCACGACCTTGGCGTAGATGTGCTCCACGTTGCCCAGATCCCCGGGACCTTCAAACTCGCGCCCGTCGGCCGTGGTGTGGGGTTTGAGCGCCAGCGCCTGGGAATAGGTCTCCATCCGGGGGGCGTGCAGATCTTCGCCTTTCAAGGCGCCGACTGCTGCCATTTCGGCGGTTTTGACGATGCGGTCGATATACTCCAGATCCGCGCCTTCCGGTAGTTTGAAGTTGATGTAGGCCGAGTTGGGATCGATGGAAGGAAAAAATTCCACCGGTTTTTCCAGCCCCACCCCCAGCAACCAGCCCTGAATCAGCAGAACCAGCACCCCAAAGGAGACGAGCAAGACTGTGATCCGGCGCTTGAGGGCCATTTTCAGCAGCCGGGTATAGCTCTTCAGCAGCCAGCCCCGGATCTGAACCGGTTGTTCGCCGGCCACGGACCCCTGAAAACCACCAGGGACGTTTCCGGCCTGGGTGGGGTCCTGCTTGATGCGCATGAAATAGGCCGCCAGAGCGGGATTGATCACCATGGCCACAAAAAGGCTGGAGGCCAGGGTGATCACCAGTGTGATGGGCAGGTAACTCATGAATTCGCCCATCACTCCCGGCCAGAAGACCATGGGGAAAAAGGCCGCCAGGGTGGTCAGGGTGGAGCCGATTACCGGCCAGGCCACCTCGCCGGTGGCCTGCATGGCGGCCTGGATGCGGGGTACCCCCTGCTCCATGTAGCGATAGACATTTTCGACGATCACAATGGCGTTGTCCACCAGCATGCCCAGGGCCAGGGTCAGGGAAAAGAGCACCACCATGTTGAGGGTGATCCCCAGGGCATAGAGCACGATGAAAGAGAGCAGCATGGAAAAGGGGATGGAGAGGCTGACCAGCACCGCATTGCGAATGCCCAGGGCAAAAAAGAGCACCACTACCACCAGCAGCAGCCCGGTGATGATGTTGTTTTCCAGATCGGCCACCATGTTGCGGATCTCCTTGGCCTGATCCATCAGTTTGGTGATGGTGGTGCCTTCGGGCCAGGCGGGCTGGCTGCGGGCGATGAGGGCGTCGATGGCGTCGGTGATGAAAATGATATTCTCGCCCACCCGTTTTTTCACGGAGATGGTGACCGCCTGTTCGCCGTCGAGCCGCGAGCGGCTGGTCTCCTCTTCAAACCCGTCCACCACCCGCGCCAGATCCTTCAAGTAAACCGGCCGCCCCTCGTAGCTGCTCACCACCAGGTTGTAAATTTCGTCGGGCGTTTTAAATTCCCCGGGCACCCGCAGTTGAAAACGGCCGTCCCCCAAGGTGATGGCACCCCCGGAGGTGTTCTCGTTTTCACCCGCCACTACGGTCTGGAACAAGGTGATGGGGATGCGGTAAAAGGCCAGCTTATCGGGATCCACTTCGATGCGAATCTCCCGTTCCAGGCCGCCGGTGACTTCGGCTTCCAAAACCCCGGGAATGGCCTCGATGTCGTCGGCCAGGTCATCCCCGATCTCCTTCAGGCAGGAGATGCCGCAAACGCCGCTCAAGGCGAAGGTGACGATGGGCATCTCGGAGATATTGACTTCGAACACCGCCGGGTCGTTCTCCAGATCCTGGGGCAGATCGCCCATGGCCTCATCCACCTTGTCCTTAACCTTGCGCAGCACCTCGTCGATATCGGTCTTGGGGATAAATTCGATGTTGATCTGGGAGAGCCCTTCAGACGAGATGGACTTGACCTTTTTGACCCGATCGAGCCCTTTGAGCTTCTTTTCGATGGGGATGGTGATGCTGGTTTCGATATCGGAGGCCGAAACCCCCTTGTAGCTGGTGGAAACAAAGACATAGGGGATGGTCACGTCCGGGGAGGACTCCCGGGGCAGGGCCAGATAGCAGTAAACTCCGCTGACCAGAATGATCACGGCCAGCACCAGCACGCTGATCCGGTTGCGGACCGCGGAATCGGAAACGATCATCGCTTGATCTCCCCGGCATCGGCCACGGTCCGCACCACGTTTACCGGCGTCCCTTCGCTGACACTGCGCTGGCCCACTACGATCACCCGCTGCCCGGGGTCCAGCCCGGAGAGCACCTGGATGCGCCAGCCCTCCAGGATCCCCAGCTCCACCGGCCGTATATGGGCCTGTTCATCGTTGACGATATAGGCAAAGTGCTTTTCATCGCGGTTGATCACCGCGAACAGCGGGATGGTGAGTGCGTCGGTAATGGTGCGTTTGACAATATGCACCCGCACGAACATGTCGGGCAGCAGTTCACCGTCCGCGTTGTCCACGGCAATCTCCAGGCGATAGAGCCGGGCCATGGCGTCGGCGGTTTTGGATAGATACTGGCGCCGGCCGGTAAAGGTTCTGCCATCCAGGGCGTCCACCGTGATGTCGAATTGATCCAAGCGCCGTACCGCGGCGATATCCGATTCGGGAATCCCCACTTCAACCTTGAGCCGCTCCACATCAAGGAGGGTGGCCACGGGATCGGCCACGTTCAAATATTGCCCATTCTCCACGGGCAGCGCGTTGACGATCCCGGTCAAAGGCGCCTCGATGGTGCAGCGCGCCACGTTGAGGGCCGCCGAATCCAGGGCCGCCTTGAGGGAATCGACCTGGGCCACGGCGTCGTCCAACTGGGCGCGGGTGGCCAGCTTGTCCCGGTACAATTTGGCCAGCCGCTCTTTATTGGCCAACGCTGCCTGGTGGGAGGCCTGGACCGAGGCGAGTTGAAGACGGTAATCCGCATCATCGATGGTCACCAGCAGTTCGCCCTTGCGAACCGAGTCGCCCTCGCTGACATGCTTTTTGGCAACCTGCCCCCGGATTTCCGTCAACACATCCAGCTTTACAAAGGGGTTGAGGGTGCCGGGCAAGCTCATACGGTCGGCGATGGGCCCCGGCTGAAGCTCCAGAACCGCCACGTTGATCTGGGGCAGCTCGGTCTTCAGGGCCGCCGCCTTCTCCGCCTGGAGCTGCTCGTTCTTGGCCTTGATCCGGGCCAACATGCCCATGATCAGCAACACCAGAACCAGCACCACCACCAGGGAGGGTAGCAGGGCCCATAGCCGGCGGCCCCAACCTTTGCGCGGGGCGGCGGGCCGGGGCGGCTGAGTTTCTACAGGCATATTTTGATCTTCGTCCATTGTTTTATTCCTTGTTGATCGGCGCAATCCGCGCCTGACCGAAATCCCTTGCGTCCATGGGTTTAGCGGTACTATTCAGGGGATTTTGCCGGTGCCTGTTCCAGCCGCAGAAGCACATCGTCGCGCAGGGTTCCCCGGGCTCGATCGATCCCCAGGCGGGTCCAATGCAATCCCAAAACTGCGTCCACCAGTTGCTGCTGAGCCGTTACCAGCAGGGTGTTGGCATCCACCACGTCCACACTGTTGGCCAACCCATTCTCAAACTGTTTGGTCACCGCCTGGTAATTCTCTTCGGCAAACTGCAATTGATCCTCTAAGGCCGCCAGGGTGTTCTGCTGAGTCGAAAATTGGCGGAACGCGTCCTCGACCTGCAGCAGAACCTGTTTGACCAGATCACGATACTGGAGCTCCGCTTGTCGGTTCACGGCCCGCGCTTCAGCGATCTGAGCTCGCCTGAGCCCGCCGTCATAGAGCATCCAGGTGAGGTTGGCGCCCACGTAGGTGGAGTCATCCAAAATCCGTTCACTGACAGGATCCTGCTCAAAGCGCAGGGTGGCCGCTTCCAGGTCAATGGATGGCCAGTAATCACTTCTGGCCAATTTGATCTGTTTGTCGGTAATGCCCAGGGTCGCCTCGGCCGCGGAAAGTTCGGAGCGATTCACCAAGGCCTGACGGCGCAACTCCTCCCGGTCCAACTGTTCCTGGGCCGCCGGCAACTTGGTGTCGATCTCCGGCACCTCAATCTCGGGGGGCTCGCTGAGATCCACGAGCCGGGCCAGGCCGGCCCGGGCCAGCTTGAGGTCGTTTTCCACCCGCACCAGTTCGGCGCGGGCGCTGGAGAGCTCGGCCTCGGTACGGAACAGATCGGTCTGGGTCACGGTCCCCACCTCCAGGCGGACCTTGACCGAGTCCCGGTTGGTGGTCAGGCGACGGACGTTGGCCTCGGCAATGCGCACCCCCATCCGGGCCCGGGCCAGGTTGTAGTAGACCGTGGCCACTTCAAACAGATAGGACTCGGTCACCGTGGCCAGATCGTGAGTCTTGAGCAGAATGTTGTCATCGGCCAGACGCAGACCGATCAACTCCTTGCCGTTGAGGGTAAAACTCTGATCCAGACGCAGGCCGTAGCTGCCGGTCCAGTCGGGTTGCAGCAGAGCATCTCCACTGACCTCCTTCTGGTTGTAGTGCCGGAAGCCCCCGATGGCCGAAAATTTCGGTATCAGGATCGACTTGGCCACTTCCCGCTGGGTCTGGGCCACCGTCAAATCCTCCCGGGAGGCCTCGATGCGTTCCGCCCGTTTCAGGGCCAGGGCATACAACTCATCCAAGGTGTACTGCCGGGCTGCGCCGGCAAAAGAGGCCGATAGGCACACCATTCCCAGTGCCAGCCCGCCAATGCCGATCTTCCTGTTTATCCAGTTGAGTATCTGCTGCATGGATTTGTCTCTCCTCCCCATTCCTATTTTCTGTCAATGCTATTTCTCTCAAGTGGTTTTCACCGGCTCAGGTGTCAGCAGACAGGTGGCCGTCAGGTGCTCCAGGTAGAGCGTCATTTGTTCCCGGGCATTGATCTCCCGATCCAGCAAAACACCCCGGAAAATGAGGCCGTCGATGTAGGAAATCAGATTAATGGCCAGTCTGCCGGCGGCCGGTGCGATTTGGGGTTTGAAGACCCCCTGGGCTACGCCGTCCAGCAGCACCTCTTCGATAATCTGCGGCGCCTTACGCATCTCCTCCATGAGGTAGTGGGACTGGTTGTAGAGAGCGCCGCCCTCAATGAGACTCTGTCCCAGAAAATCTACAAACATACGGGCCGCGTCCTGATTGGGGGCGTCAACTGCGTTCTCCACGTAATCTCCCAGGGCCTTGAGTTTGACCAGGGGGCCGTCGAAAGCAGCGATAAAATCCCGCAACCGGGCGATCTTGGTTCGGGTCCAGATGTAGGTCGCGGCCCGGAACAGCGCTTCTTTGGTGGCGTAATGGCTGTACAGCGTGCTCTTACCCACCTTAGCCGCCCGGGCGATATCGAGCATGCTGGTACCCGCATAGCCTTTTTGGGAAAAAAGCCCCAAAGCGGTTGCGGCGATCTCCCAGGCGCGGCTTCCTTCGGATATGGATCCTTGGTTCATCATTCATCCAATTGCGCTTGTGCGTCGGTATCAATAAAAAAAGGGTCATCCAAACCCGACCCATGCGTCCTATATGTGATTATCAAAGCCCTGTCAATAATCAAATTATAAACTAATACTTGTTTTATTTCATGGATTTAAAACATTCAGCAGGTAAACTTGAAGGGTTGCGGGTTCTGGGACTGGCGGGTCCTGGAGGGGTGACTCAGAAGCCACCCGGGGCGGGCAATGTGATTTGGGAGCGTCACTCCGGCGGAGGCATCAATCCGGTTTTGGCAAAGAGCGCCGCCACCCCCGGCTTGTTGCTGAAGATCTCCTCCCGGTTTAACCCATCCAGTTCATGGGGAAAGACCAGCCACTGGTCCGACTCGTGGATGTAATAGTGGGGAATGATGTCGGTGATATTGTTGGCCGGCTTGAACCAGGGCGTGGCAATGCGGATATCATTGGGCAGGTTGCGGCGCATTTTGTCTTTCAAAGTTTCCATCACGGCGCGAATGCTGTTGCCGCTGTCAAAAACATCGTCCACAATGAGCAGATCATCATTCCAGCCGGCGTAGCGCACCACGTACTCTAACCCATGAACCTTCACCTGCTTGTCCCGCTGGTTGATCGCGTAATAGGAAGAGGTGCGAATGGCGATATGATCGGTTTTGACCCCCAGATGATCCAGCATCTCCTGCACGGCAATCCCCACCGGGGTGCCACCCCGCCAGATCCCGATGATGAAGCTGGGCCGAAACCCGCTCTGGTAGATTCGAATACCGAGTTCAAAGGAATCGAGCAGTAACGACTGAGCCGTAAGATAAACTTTATCCCCCATGAAAAGCGTGTCCTTCCAGTCTTTCGAAGATTCGTTACATATCCGCCGGGTTCTACACCACTGGTTGGAAGGACACTATAGCGGAAAGTTATCGGTTAATAAATGCCAATATCCGTTTTTAATCTTGGACGTGATGCGCCAGTCCCCACAGGCATTGGCTGCTCAAGTTCCTTTATGGTTGCCTTGAAGTAGATGTTATCTCCACCGCGAAGTAGACCGTTCGCCATATCTAAACAGGTTATGGCCTTGTGGTCAGAACAAGACTATCAAGATTGAGGATAAGTTCATGGTTATCCGATTGCTCGATAACAGTAAATCTTGCGATCGGTTCGTTCGTATGAAGGCTAAGTTTACCAAGAAATCGAGGCCCTATAGAGCCGGGGGTCGGGTTTGCGGGGTGCCACAGATTGGCCACCGCCAGCACACGATCATTAGAATCGTAAGCGGTAAGCTTTGCATTCCATACCGAATAGGATTTAATCTCTATTCCAACGACCGGTATTGAAAACCTTGCTTCAACTGGCGAAGAGCTGAGAAAAAAGTTCTCGAATCCTGCCTCCGCTCCGAAAACCGGCCCCCAAAAAAGCGTTGCCCGATCAAAAACAACACCGACGGATGAATACTCGTCTGACAAAGCAAGAACTGGCGATAACTCTGCGCCTGTTCCCCTCGAAGGCGCAATATCGTCCACCGTGCCCAATTCACCGTCCGGTCCGGGAAATGTCTCAAAATCAATTTTCAACACAGGCGGGGTTGACGGGCAGGGCTGCAACCAAATGCAGCCGCTGATGTTAAATGTAGTGATCATGATGATCGCTAACGCTAATTTTGAACGCATTGCCAGCACCTCCTCTGTATATGAATTTAAGCATCCGTATTTGCTGCTTACAAGATCCTGTCTACTATAATTACTTGTCTATCTGGAAATCTCAAGCAGAATTCAGGCTGCAGAGATCTTTCGCAGAGTTCTTGATAAATTGAGTGAATTCAAGAAGGTTTCTTTTATTTCCTCACTGTGTAAATTTCATTTGTGGAAAAGAATTTTTCAATCTTTCTCGGAATCCTTCTTTTTTAACAGGTTTCAGAACTAAAGCATATTTAGCTTTTGAATCATATTGGAATTTAATATCATGGCTATTTCCATCCAGACTACTCGCAACAATCTCACCGTCGTGTTTGCGTACATCTGCTGAAAAAAGCTCGTTTAGGGGGCCGATTGAAAAAGAGACAAAATCGCAATTACCGGACCGCAAACAAGGAGGGCAATCAATTAAATATTGGCAGAGATCAGGAACAAAGTCTCGAAATATAATGTCGAGGTCAGGGGCTTTCTCAGTAGGTGGCTTTATACCATATTGCGGCCGGAGATATAGTGACGGATCACCAAACAGGTTATAAATAAGTTGTTGATGGTAGTTGTAATACCCGAGATTGAACTGATCGTTAAAATGGGAATATTTCAGATTTTTTAAGGCATCACCGGTTGATGATCGGTTTGATATAATCTCTTTCACATAGTGATAAGCGAAGTTTTGATTGGTGCGTGAACCACTATTCAAATTGAATCTTTGATCATCGTGAGTAGAAACTTCAGAAGAGCTTACAACAGCAGAAGCAACCTCTCTTAGCAGCGAATATCCAAGGCTCATACGTCCGTCCCCATCCAGTAACAAGCTTTTAGCACAATCTGGATAACAATCAGGAAGATAAATATTGCCGTTATGGCAAGATGCCGCAAAAACAAGGGGACGGAAATCCCCCCTCAACTGAGGGAGTTCGATTTTGACGTCCAAAACTCCACCAGCAAAGCGCCACCGCCCATGCGTTAGCCAAGTGACAAGACCGAAACCTTGATTCCACCCATCGACAACATTAGCTCCCTCACAGGGGGTACTTTCAGGAGGAGGATTGAGGCTATAATCTTCATCATAAATGCGGTAGGCTGAAAAACTTCCGGGTTCATTCGCCACAATGTCATTGACTATAGCCTCGCCAAGATCGTAAGCAGGTGTTGTTGGTGGAGAATTATCATCTAATTTTCTCATAGGCAAAAGAATTTTTCGATGTACATCCCTTGCTACCCCTTTTCTTATATTGACTAATATTTTGTCTAGCGTCCCATAATCGTTTTCATACACCGGAATCCTGCCGACGCTGACTTCGGCGTCTAGATCAACACCACCCATTAACCCGTAACCATCGGGGCCAGGGTTACCGGCGACATAATCGCTGGTTTCCCAGTTCTTCCAAAGCGTCTCTGAGTTGACAACAGCGGCGGGTTGCCCTTGAAGGTTGGGATTGCTGTAATACTCTCCTTGAAAACCCTCCAACACCTCAGATTCCAAAGGACCATCAGAATCTAAATCAATTTGGGCTAAGATATGGCCGTGACCGGCTTTCTGATAATATTCTATAATTATTTTATGGTTTCCATCTTTTAAAAATGTTGTTACTTCTGTTTCTGATTTGCGCATAGTATGAGGCCAATGGTTTACAACCAATTTATCACCAATATAAACCCGCGCCCCTTCCCATTGTTTCAGTTTTAGGGTCACACATCTGCTCTGAGACAATGTAATCGTTTTTTTCCATCTAACCGAAAATCCACCTAAATCAATACCAGCAGGGAGGGTAGAAGTTTCAACATCGCTTTGCGACAGCCAGGGGGATTCACCATAAAAGCCGTCGCCGTCTGCATCCCAGTTTCCGGTAAGGTCAGCATAGTACCAATCTGTGGCGTTTCCCCATTGGACAAGAGGAGCTTCTCTCTGAAAAAAAGGCGGCCGACCTTCCCCCCGTCCAGATAAAGCGTGCCATATCTGTTTCATGGGGATATAATCATCCCGCATATAGTTGGGATCGTTGGCTTCATCGCCGATATCATGGGAGTACATGGGATCATCAGGCTCTGGATTCCCAATCAGCAGAACGTATTCGATTCCCAAGGTTTGCCAATTTTCAACTAACCATTGGCGTATCTTTTCCGCGCGGCCATTGGGGTGGGGTCCCTTTTTTCTCTCGAAATCGTTTTCAGTGATTACCCTTACCGCATAACCTTGCCGTTTTTTGAAATGAACAAAGTTGTATAGCTCTCGAGAGTTTGCTTTGATTCTATTTGTTGTAACAATTACATAATTCGCAGGTCGATCCAGCCGGAAAGGTTCATGTTCAAAACCGCCTTCAGTTCGATAGGATAGGGTTAAATTTGCACTCTCGGTTAAATGCAGTTTTTTGGAAATAGGGTTGAATTGCAGGGGAGTAAAGAGGATCCTTGAATACTTCAGTAACTGGCCGTTAGCCGAGTACTTGGTCCTGCCGGGCACTAATAAAATCGGATTTTCAGGGTACAAACTATTTTTTCCATAAATGACTTTTTCGATATCGCCAGGATATTTGTGGGACAAATCCGCCAGATCGCCGATGGTGTGTTTGGGATCATAACTTGGTCTTGGCGCTGGATTGACAGTGTGTGTGTTGGGCAATGATTGTGATTTAAGGCTATCAACGGCCAATTTAACGGAGCTTAGCACAGCATTTCCGGGAAGTAATACTTCAATTGTTTTATAGGGCAACATGGGTTTTCCTGGACTGGAGATCAAGGAAAAGCCCTTCTTTTTGATCAAGTCAAAGTTTTCATTCAAAGGTTTTGAAATATCATATCTGGGACATATCAATTTTACTGGAAGCCTTTGTTCCTCCTGTGAAAACCCACAATCAGCAGAGAGCAACAGAATACCCAAAGCGATAGTAAATATCGAAAATAAAATCTTCATTAGTATCTCTCCTCTTCTTTTGAGGTATTAATCGCTAATTCTGTGATGAACAGGTATTCAATCGTCCTATTATACTCCAAGCCTAAATATAAGAATTTATTACAGGCGTTAGGGCCGCACGTGTCAATCGATTCTGGGCGGGGCCCAGGGAAAGCTCCAGGGTACGTTGAAGGGAACTGGCCGCTTGCCAGGAAAGCGGCGGAAATGAAGCACCAGAAACAGATCGCTGGCCACCATGACCGCATTGGTGCCGTAAAGAAAGACTACCGGAGAAAATTCCCGGCAAATGTGGGTGCAAATACCGGAGAGATAGCCGATGAAGATGATCATCAGAAACAGAGGGCTTTTGCCTTCCGCCGATCGGCTGCGCCAGCTTTTGACGATAGCAAAGGGCCAGGCACTGCCAAAACAGACCAACATGAAGGCTTCGAAGAACTCCACCCACATAATTGCACTCCTCTCTTAAGGGGTAACAATCGGCAGCACCATAATTTAACCCTCCTTGCAGCTTTGCCTCACCCCAGGGGAAAAGGCCTCAGATTCACATCAGCTATATCTGGAACGTGCGCCGATAGATCAGAACCGTAAACCTCACTCCCCTGATCTCCATGATAGCAAATCCCATGCCTCTTTATCACCACGAACGCATGGTTAATTTTTCCCTCATCATTTAAGCGGGTTAGCCAAAAGCTACCGCATTCTTGAGAAACCAGGCGCTGCAGAGCTGTCTACTTAGTTGATAGGTTTGCAGCACAACGTGTTTACAGACTTGGCAGTGGCCGCTACTCGGTAGTGCTATGCCGCGGGTTGCTTAGTGGAGAATTCCAGAGTGGCTTGCATTGACACCCGCCAGGGGGTATCATTACAATTAGTCAAGGCGAAATAATCCAGCTCCACAGGTCTATTCGAGCCAGCGCTGTTTGACCACTGCCATCCGGGGGGCCGCAAGGTGGGAACAGCAATCCAAACCCCTGAAAAACGCTTCAGCCGGCTGCCGCTGAACATCGCCATTGTGGGCGGCGGACGGGCCTGCAAGTTCTTCCTCGAGCTGATTCAAAACAACACCTTCCCCTACCTGAATCTAAACCTGGTGGGGGTGTGCGACATCAACCCTGGGGCCGAGGGCTATCGGCTGGCCCGGGAGATGGGAATCTACACTTGCCATGATTTCCGCGACCTGTTTGAGCTTAAGAACCTCGACGGCATCATCGAGCTGACCAATGACCACAAACTCCTGCTGGAGCTGATCGAACACCGCCCCAACCGGGTGGGTGTGGTGGAGCACAATATCGGCCGGCTGCTGCGCAGGCTGTTCCGCATCAACCAGGACCTCGAAAAAAGCCGCCAGGAGGCCATGCTGGAAAAGATGTCCTCGGATTTTCTGATTCAGCAGAGCAATGCCGCCATTGTAGTGCTGAACACCGATTTTACCATTGCCGAGGCCAATGAAGCCTATCTGAAACGGGTGGCCAAATCCAAGGCCCAGGTGCTGGGGGAATTCTGCTACCAGGTTCTCCACGGGCTGAGCGACCCCTGTGCCGTGGCCCATCCGACCCTCAAATGCCCCATGGTGGAGACCCTGCGCACCCGCAAATCCGCCCATGTCATCCATGAATTTCCCATGGGGACCGACACCGAGCGCATCGACAACATCGTCACCTACCCCCTTCTCGATGAAAATGGCGAGATCATCCGCATCTTTGAGATCTGGCGGGACATCACCGAGACCCTCAATTCACACTGGGAAAAACGTGCCGCGGTCTTCAAGGCCGACCTGAACCGCATGGTTCAGGAAGACCGTATGATCAGCCTGGGAAAACTGGTGGCCAGCTGCGTGCACGAAATCAACAACCCCATTCAGGGCATGCTCACTTTCAGCGCCCTGATGCAGAACGCCCTGAGCAAGGAGAGCCCCAGCCCAGCGGACCTCACGCAGTTCAGCGAGTTTCTAGGCCTCATGACCCACGAGCTGGAGCGCTGCGGCGGCATTGTCAGCGGGCTGCTCTCCTTTTCCCGGCAGACCCCGTTGGAATACAAGCCCATCGATCTCAGCGAGGTGCTGACTTCCGTATTCCGGCTGACCCGCCATAAAATGGAGCTCCAGGGCATCCAGCTCGATCTCGACCCCCCCGCCCCCAACATCACCATCCGCGGCGATGCCAACCACCTGCAGCAGTGTTTCCTCAACCTCATCTTCAACAGCATGGAGGCCATGCCAGAGGGCGGGCGCCTGGCCCTGGAGAGCGCCCTCGATTCAGAAAAATCAAAAATACACATTCGTTTAACCGATACCGGCAGCGGCATTGAGGCGGCCCATCGCGACCATATCTTCGACCCCTTTTTCACCACCAAACCCGAAGGCCAGGGCACCGGCATGGGCCTTTCCATTGTTTACGGGGTGGTGAAAAATCATGGGGGCGAAATTCAACTGCAAAGCGAACCGGGCAAAGGCACGACCTTCGACCTGGTGTTTCCAACCCTATGAGCCCATCGATAACCGGAGAAAGCGACCATGGATCCCAAAATGCAGATCATGGTGGTGGACGACGAGGAGATTGTCCGCGAGTCCCTGTTCCACTGGTTCAACCGCGCCGGCCACGGGGTGGAGACCGCCGCTTCGGGGGCCGAAGCCATAGAGAAGCTGGAGCGAACGCCCGTTGATTTGATGTTCGTGGACATCAAGATGCCCGGCATGGACGGCATTGAACTCTTGCAAACGGTCAAAGCCCAATTCCCGGACACCAGCGTAGTGATCATCACCGCCTACGGCTCCATTGAATCGGCCATCCGGGCCATGAAACTGGGCGCCGCCGATTACCTGCTCAAACCCTTCAAGCCCGATTTCCTCTCTTTGGTAATGGAGAAGATCGCCCAGCAGAAAAAGCTGACCTCCGAATACAACTACCTGAAAAACCGCCTGGGCCGCATGACCCATTTTGACAATATCATCGGCCAATCCCCGTCCATGCTCGACGTGTTCGAGCTGATTCCCGAGGTGGCCGCCAGCGACGCCTCGGTCCTGCTCAGGGGGGAAACCGGGACCGGCAAGGAGTTGGTGGCCCGGGCGATCCACTCCCAAAGCCCCCGGGCCCATCATCCCTTTATCGCCATCAACTGCGGGGCGGTTCCCGACACCCTGTTGGAAAGCGAACTCTTCGGGCATATCAAAGGCGCCTTTACCGGCGCGGTCCATTCCCGCAAGGGCTTTCTGGAGGTAGTTGCGGGGGGCACTCTCTTTCTGGATGAAATCGGTGAAATCAGCGCCAAGATGCAGATCGATCTGCTGCGGGTACTGGAACACAAGAGCATCACCCGGGTCGGCAGCAGTGACCCGCTACCGGTGGATTTCCGGCTGATTTCGGCCACCCGCGCGGATCTCGAAGCCGAGATCGGAAAGGGCGGCTTTCGTGAGGACTTCTTCTACCGGGTCAACGTAATCCAGATCCCCATCCCGCCCCTGCGGCGCAGAAAGGACGACATTCCCCTGCTGGCCGCTCATTTCCTGGAAAAATACAGCCAGGAAACAGCCAAACGGGTGGACCGGATCACCCCGGCGGCCATGGACCTGCTCCGGCGTTACGACTGGCCGGGAAATGTCCGCGAACTGGAAAACGCGGTGGAGCGGGCTGTGGTGCTGGCCAAATCGAGATCTCTGGATCAGGAGGCCTTTGCCTTTCTCCAGCCGGCCACCCCAGCCCCCGGTCCTCCGGCCACCCTGGCGGAAATGCAAACCGCTTACATCCAGCAAACCCTGAACCGCTGCGGGGGAAATGTGACCCAAGCCGCCAATGTTCTCGGTATCAACCGGGTGACCCTGCACAAAAAAATCAAACACCTCAACCTCACGCGACCCGACCGATGATCGGCGTGCTGCCCATCGGTAAAGTGCCGCCTTTGGTTCCCAAGGTGGCGGCGGCCCATATCTCGGGGTATTTGAATGTGCCGGCGCAATGCCTCGCCCCCCTGCCCCTTCCGGAATCCGCCTGGGACCGCCGGCGTCTCCAGTATGATGCCGGACGCCTGCTCAAGGCGCTGGAACCCATGGCATTTGAAGGGTGCCGCAAAGTGATCGGGATGCTTGCCGTGGATCTGTTCGTCCCCATATTCAGCCACGTTTTCGGCGAGGCCCGCCAGGGCGGAAACCTGGCCCTGGTCTCCACGTTCAGACTCAGGCAAGATCCCCAGGAATCGGAGCCATCCCCCCTGACCCTGGCGCGTAGCGCCAAGGTGACCCTCCACGAGCTGGGCCACCTCTTCAACCTGCACCACTGCCAAGATCCCGAGTGCCTGATGCACTTTAGCGGGTCCGTGGCGGATCTGGACCAGCCGGAGATCTTCTTCTGCCGCTACTGCGCCCAATACTTCCGGGACACTCTCCAGCGGCGCCCCTCCCAGGCCGCCGGCTAGGGGTTTCGGGTTTAGGTCGACTCGGTGCCCAGAAACGTACTCACCAGCACGTTCCAGTCGAGTTCCGCAAACGCGCCGAACAGATCGCCCAGGGCTTCCGCGCCCGTGGCGGCCAGATCCTGATACTCATCACCCAAAAGGGCCATCAGGCGCCGGCTTTCCCCTTCCATCCAACGAAAGCTGTCGCTTCCGAAATAGAGCCCCTTGAGGTTTCGCTTGGGCATGTCAGGTTCCATGATGATCTGCCAGCCTTGTTGGTAGGGATCTTCGTGGGTGATTTCCGGATGGGCCTGAGCCCTGGGGTTGACGGCCAGCACCCTGCCGGTCACCGGCGACAGCACCGCGGCTTCATGGCCGTTGCGGCCGAAGGTCCACCCCACCTGGCTCTGAATCAGCCGGCCGCCCAAGGGGGGCAGGCTGAGCCGGCCGGCTGCCCCGAACAGCCGCACCATGAAATCGTCGAACCCGATGCGCACCCGGCCGCCGTGCTCAAAACGCGCCCAGGTGTGGCCCATATGATAGTAGCATCCTTTGGCCAGGCGAAACCCCGAAGCCAATACATAATCCGGGGGCATCGTCTCCCGCATCAGATCGACGTCATCGAGCATCTGGTCAAAGGCGCAATGCCAGCATTCATAGTTGTGGGTACAAATCTTGGGGGCCTCGATACGCCCGCTGAGGGCATGCCGGCAGGGACGGTTGGCTCCATGGTATTTCTTCATCAGGTAGCTTACCCACTGGGGCGCGGCCTGTTCGCTCCTGCACTCCGCTTCGATGCCCATGGCCCGCCGCATCCCTTTGTCAAAGGGGCAACTGCTGCAGTCATAGGCATTGTCGCACTTCCGGAAATTGACCACCCCGGCTTTCATCCAGATACACTCATTGTCCAACACCTGGAATCCCTGTACCTGCTTTTTCTCATCCTTACCGTTCGTACTTGGCACGCGTTTCATCTAACACCTCCCATCCATAGTCCATTTCATCAACCTTACCCCACTGTAGAGCAAAGCGAGTGCCAAGCTCCTGAAAATAGATGGCGTTTGGTTCTATCTAACCGTATTTATTATTAAATTTAAAAATATTGCGGGAAGGCCTGAGGACTATAAGGCGCAGAAAGAGAGGAAAAAGTGATGCCAAACGCTACAGCGCCCGGGGGCGGTAAAGAAAGAAGATCGAGCATTCATACACAATCAGCGCCTGACCGCCCCCCCCTCCCCTGGCGGGAAGGGTCGCGGGAGGGGGATAATACCTTGAAATTATTCACCCCCACCCCAACCCTCCCCGGTCGCGGGGGAGGGAGAAGAAGGCTTCCGTTCAACCCCTCATTACAAACGCTGATGACTGTAGCCCAAAGCAACAGGCACTGTAGCCAATGAGATTATAAGGATCGATTGTACAGCCTGGTCATTCCCGCGAAGGCGGGAATCCATATAGTTTCCAGTACTTTAGAATTTCTGGATGCCCCCGGCTTACAACCTGCCGGGGCAGGCTTATCGGGCCTGCCCTCAACTCGATGGAGGGTCCGGCATGATGGAGAACTTTGGACTCTCAAGTTAATAATATCCAGGTTCCGGGCGCTTTTCTCTTGGATAACCCCATCGGTCCTGGTACTTCTTTGCTTCTGCGGTAAGACCCGCTTCACCCGGAGCCGTCGCATCGCGGTGGGCGGGAAGATAACTTGCCGGGAGCGAATCGGATGCTGTGTTTGCATAACGAGGGGCTGGATGCGGACTTTAATCTGGCCGCCGAAGAATATCTGCTCACCACCCTGCGGGAGCCCGCCTTCATGGTGTGGCGCAACCATCCGGCGGTGATTATCGGCCGCAACCAGAACCCCTACCGCGAAGCCAATTCCCGCGAGCTGGAATCCCGGGGAGTGCCCATTCTGCGCCGGATCAGCGGCGGCGGCGCCGTCTATCACGACACCGGCAACATCAACTTCACCGTCTTGACGCCCGCCCCGGGCGCCCCGCGGATCGATTACCAGACCCCCCTGAAGCCCATTCTTCGCTTTTTAAGATCCATGGGGCTCCAGGCCCGATTTGACGGCGGCAACGGCCTGGCCCTGAACGGAAAGAAGATCTCCGGCAATGCCCAGCACATCCACAAGCAGATGATCCTGCACCACGGCACCCTGCTCTTTGACACCGATCTCGAAGCGCTAACCCGGACCCTGGCCGCTGGACCGCCGGGGAAATACCAGGACCGCGGGGTCAATTCGGTGCGCCAGCCGGTGGCCAACCTGCGCCCCCTCTTGGCCCGGGATTTCACGGTGATGGAGTTCATGACGCAGCTCATCAAAGCGATCCAATCTCAACGCAATGGGCGTCGGGCAAGATTTTCGGACGCCGACCTTCAGGCCATCGAGGCGCTGGCTGCTGCCAGGTACCGCTCCTGGGAATGGAATTTCGGCCGTACCCCGGATTACCGCTTGGTCAACGCTGTCTGTGGGGATAAAATTCGGGTGGAGATTCAGATGCAGGTGTGCGCCGGCCGCATCCGCCGGATCGAGGTCGGCGGTGCAAAGCTGAGCGGCCTTTTTGCCCAGTCACTCGATGACCGGCTCAAGGGCTGCCGCCACCTCCGCCAGGATGTGGCCGCCGCGCTGATGAAGGTCGATTGGGAAACCGCCCCGGCCGGGGTTACCCGCAGCCACTTCACGGAAGCACTGTTCTAAAATCGAACAACCCGTCGTTGGGCTGTTCCGGTTTCTAACGCCGGGGCCTCTTATCCAAGGTTGCTCCGCCACACCTGGGGCTGCAATTGCTCCGACGGCCGGCACCCCTGCACGGCATAGGTTTTGCTTAACTCCAATGTGTCCTCTGATGAAGCAGCAATGCGTAAGGATAGCCGTGTTCCGGGTGATCACCAACTTTCAAACGATTGGGTTCTGGACGTCTGGAACTGACGGTATCCCCTCCCGGCCGAGTCGATCCCTTCAAATTGAATTTTGATAAGGAGTCTTCATTGATGAACACAGCGGAAAAAGCAGCCGAGGCTATGAGCTACTTGCAGAAATACGCCAGCGGAGAGTATGGAAAATATCTCGAGTTCACCCAAAAGCTGGGCGAAAAAGGCGGGCTGCCGCCGGAGACCCTGGAGTTGATCCTGGTGGGCTGCGCGGTCATGTCGCAATGCGACATGTGTATCACAATCCATATCGAAAACGCCGCGGCTCTGGGCGCATCCCGGGAGGCGATCCTGCAGGCCGCCCTGATGGCGGTGGCCATGGGAGGATCTCCCAAGTTGATGTACATGAAGTATGTCTTCGAGGCCCTGGAGGATTTATTCGATTAAAAAATCGGTCCTTTTTTTACCAAAGAGAATGGACCGATTTTTTATTTTTCAGACAGGGTTAAAACAACTGATCGCCGCTGGCGTTGCCTAATCCGGGGTGGATGTCGAAGCGCACCACCCCTACGGGGATTTTGTAGTCCACCGCGTCACAGATCATGGCGGTCCCCCTGTTACCGAAACCGCCGCACAACTCGATGGCTCCGATGCCGTCGGCCAGCAGTTCTTGGGCCGTAGCCGCCGCCTGGGCGTAATCTTTTACCCCCACGGTGAGCAGATGCACCTTGGGAGTCTTGACCCACTGCCGATGGATCTGGGGATCAGCCTCCGGGGCCACAAAGATGAAGGCCGCTTTCAAAATAGCACTCATGGTATCCTCCTTGGACGCAAGGCGCGCCCTGTGTTGATTAGTTATCAAAAACGCCTGGGGCCTGCTCCGCCTGGACCAGCAATCCGTGCTGTTGGGCAAAGGCCATGGTTTTCGGCACATCCATAACCCAGGGGCCGCGGTTCGAAAGGCTGACAAAGACCGCCTGGTCCTGTTTCACCGTCACCTCCCGTTCCCCATCCAGCGCCAACACGCAGGGTGCCGATTCCACCGGCAGAGGCTGTCCCAGGGCCATGATCTCCTGCTTGCGGATACATACCGCTTGCAGCAACCCCGGGCCAATGGGCGCGGTGACGCGCCGGAGCCCGCCCCGGCCCAGAACCAAATGCAGGCCGCGGGCCTCTTGGGGCGTGATGGTGACCAGTTGTCCGCCGATGGAGGACAACCCGATGGCATCGGGTCTGGCCCGGGTCAGAAACACCTGGGAGACCTTCTCCATATCCCAGATCGCCCGGGCCGCGACGAAACGGTCATTATACACCGCCACATCCACCAGGGCGATGTCGATGACCTTCCCGTCATTCAAAATTTCCAGTCGGCAGGATCGGTAAAGCGCCTCGCTGCGGGGCACCCGGCCCATGGACGCCAACCCGGCGGCCATCCCCCCCACGGTGGCCTCGATCATATAGGGGAATACGTTGTTGGTCCCGGTGGAGATGGGCAGCAGCGGAACCTCCGCGCTGCCCTTGGCCACGGCCCGGCAGGTGCCGTCCCCCCCCAGTACGATGATCAGCGCCACACCGGTTTCAGCCATCAACCGGGCGGCCCGGGTGGAGTCGTTCTGGGAATTGGCGATGGTCATGGCCAAGGGTTCCGGCTCCCGGGCCAGGGCGCAACTCCTCAGGGCCCGGGGAACGATGCCATAGGCGTCGGGCATGAACACCACCCGCTCGACCCCGGTGGCCGCCAGGCCGGTCAAAATACGCCGCACAATGCGCACCTTTTCCTGGTTGTCGAAAACGCTGCCGTGGGCCACCAGGCGGCGGATATCCTTTCCCGATACCGGATTGGCGATAATCCCGACCGTCGCCAAGGCATACCTCCCTTCAGGGTTGCGGTGCCAATGAATATTCTTGGATTAAGAATTTAAACCCGAGGCCTGAATCGGGCTAGGCCCGCATTTGCTTGACTACCTCTACAATCCGTTCCGCACTGGGGATCCAGGCCTGCTCCAGGGGAGGCGAAAAGGGAACCGGCGTAAAAGGGGCGCCCACCCGCATCACCGGCGCGTCCAGATAATCAAAGGCCTGTTCGGCCACTTGGGCGGCGATTTCCGCGCCTGCCCCGCCAAATTTGACCGCCTCGTGGGCCACCAGCAATCCGTGGGTCTTTTTCACCGATTCCACAATGGTCTCCATGTCCAGGGGCGAAAGGCTGCGCGGATCGATCACTTCGGCGCTGATGCCGTCAGCAGCCAACTGCTCAGCCGCCTCCAGGGCGGTGAGCACCATTTTGGAGGTCGCCACAAGGGTGACGTCCCCGCCTTGCCGCCGCACCTCGGCTTTACCGAAATCCACGGTGTAGGCTTCGTCGGGCACCTCGCCCTCGGTGCCGTAAAGCATCTTGTGCTCTAAAAACACCACCGGATTGTCATCGCGGATGGCGCTGATCAACAGCCCCTTGGCGTCGTAGGGCGTGGCCGGCAGAACCACCTTGAGGCCCGGCACATGCATGAACCACGCCTCCAAGGACTGGGAGTGCTGGGCCGCGGCCCCCAGACCGGCCCCCTGGGGCATGCGCAGCACCATGGGCACCTTGGCCTTGCCGCCGAACATGAAGCGCATCTTGGCCGCCTGGTTGAAAAGCTGGTCCAGGGCCACGCCGATGAAATCCACGAACATCAGCTCGGCCACCGGCCGCATGCCGGCCGCCGCCGCCCCGGCGGCGGCCCCCACGATCGCACTCTCGGTGATGGGGGTGTCCCGGACCCGATCCTCGCCGAATTGGTCGATCAGCCCCTGGGTGACGCCGAAGCAGCCGCCGAACTGCCCCACATCCTCACCGAGGACCATCACCTTCTCATCTCGCTCCATCTCCTGCCGAAGTGCGTCGTTAATCGCCTGCAAATATGTTTTGGTCGCCATGGATCGTTCCTCCTTGGTAACTTAGGTTTACTGCGCACGGCCAATGCCGGTCGTGTCGCTATGCTTAGGCATACACGTCCTCGGTCAGGTCGGCCGCGTCCGGCAGCGGGCTGTCCAAGGCGAATTTGACGGCTTGTTCCAGTTCGGCTTTGACGCTTTCCCGGATCTCCTCGGCCTTTTCCGCGCTGAGGATCCCCTCTTCCAACAGCCGTTTTTCAAAGCTGGGCAGAGGATCTTTATCGATCCAGCACTGCAGCTCCTCCTCATCGCGATAGACGCAGGCGTCGCCTTCGAAGTGGCCCCGCCAGCGATAGGTCTTGCACTCGATCAACGAAGGCCCCTGCCCGGCGCGGGCGCGCTTGACCGCCTCGGCCACCGCCTCGTACACTGCCAGCACGTCGTTGCCGTCCACCACCACCCCGGGCATATCATAGGCTGCGGCGCGGTCGGCGATGTCGGTGATGGCCATGGATTTGCTGGTGGGGCAGGAAATACCGTAGCCGTTGTTCTCGTTGACGAAGACCACCGGCAGCTTCCAGGCGCTGGCCAGGTTCAGGGCTTCCTGGGTAGTGCCTTGGTTGGAGGCGCCGTCTCCGAAAAAGCAGACCGCCACATTGTCTTCCCCCCTGGATTTGATGGCCAGGGCCGCGCCGTTGGCCAGGGGACCGCCGCCGCCCACGATGCCGTTGGCCCCCAGGATCCCCAACTCCACATCGGCGATGTGCATGGAGCCGCCCTTGCCCTTGCAGTAGCCACTGGTGCGGCCGAAAATTTCGGCCATCATGCGCTTCAGATCCCCGCCCTTGGCAATCAGATGGCCGTGGCCGCGGTGGGTGCTGGTGATGTAGTCGGACACCCGCAGACCGGCGCAGGCACCGGTGGCCACGGCCTCTTCGCCCAAATAGAGATGGACGAAGCCGGGGATTTTGCCGTCGGCGAAAAAGGCCTGCAACTGGGTTTCAAACTGGCGGATCTTGGTCATGGTGGTAAACATCTGAATCATCTGTTCGTTGGATAAACTCATCTCCACACCTCCTATAGCCCTAAGTTGTACCGACGCCCCGCATCAACGGCGCCGGCGATTACGATGGCGTGCCCATCTCCGGCCGCCCGAACCGGAAATGCGCCCGTCTATGGTTTCGCCCAGGATGCCGCCTGGGCCCTATTCGACATC
This sequence comes from uncultured delta proteobacterium, assembly GCA_963713755.1. Taxonomy (GTDB): domain Bacteria; phylum Desulfobacterota; class Desulfobacteria; order Desulfobacterales; family CAVQMW01; genus CAVQMW01. The sequence goes on from CAVQMW010000003.1 coordinate 1,481,678, forward strand.
CACAAAAACGGTCAACGCGGCATTGGCCACCACAATGGTGTCGCAATCCCGGGCAAAGGCGTCCACACAGATACCGGGCGCCTCAAGCCCGCCGGCCACCGCCCGCACCGATTTGGTGCCGATGGGAATCTGATCCTTGACCGCCTGGGCATCGACGGCTTCCGGCTGGGGACACGCCAGCAGCACATCCACATGGATGCCCTCAAACTCCCGGCGGCCCAGGATCTCCAGCACGCCGCACAGGCAGCTTCGCGAAACCGCGTCTTTCACCGCCCGGCAGGCCGCCTTGGTGACATCCCCGCCGTGCAGATCGGCGCCGCTGCCCAGTTCCACGATGTAGCGTTTGCGCGTCATAGCGACCTCTCCAGTCTATGCCTTGATGAACAGATGCGTTATGCCAACAACAGCAGCGGATCTTCCAGATAATCGGCCAGGGTTCTCAGGAAGCGGTTGGCCGGGGCGCCGTCCACAATGCGGTGATCAAAGGTCAGGCTGAGGGTCATCATGGTGCGGATGCAGATTTCGCCGGCCACTACCGCCGGTTTTTCCACGGCACGCCCCACCCCCAGAATCCCCACTTCTGGCGGATTGAGAATGGGGGTGAATCCGTCCACCCCCAGCATGCTGACATTGCTGATGGTGAAGGTGCCGCCCTGGATGTCGTCCATGGTCAGACCGTTACCGCGGGCCTTGCCCGCCAGCCGGCGGATTTCGGCGCCCAGTTCCAGTAGCGTTTTCTGATGGGCGTTTTTGACATTGGGCACCACCAATCCGTTGGGCAGGGCTACGGCGATGCCCAGATGAATATGCTCGAAAAGCTCGATCCCCTCGTCGGCGAGGGCCGAATTCATCAGGGGGTGGTCTTGCAGCGCCCGGCAGACCCCATAGGCGATGATGTCGTTAAAGGAGATTTTAACCGTCTCGTCGTCCCTGTACTTGGTCCGGATCTTGTCCCGCAGGGCTTTCATCTGGGTCGCGTCGAATTCAACGAACACCGTCAACTGGGCCGCGTTCCGCAGGCTGGCCAACATGTTGTCCGCAATGATTTTGCGCATGCCTTCCATGGGAATCACAGTTCCCGCCAGGGGTCCGGCGGCGGCACTTGTCTGAAACGCCGGATTGATGGCCCGCAACACATCAACCTTGGTGATTTTGCCCCCCGGACCGCTGCCGTTGACCAACATCAGATCCACCCCGGCCCGCTGGGCCGCCTCCACGGCGCTGGGGCTGGCATTGACCGGGGGCTTGGCTTCCGTCTGGGATGGGGGTTGAGGCGGGGTCGGGCCTTTTTCCTTGAACTGGCGCACATCCGCTTCGATCACCCGGCCGCCGGGGCCGGTTCCCGGCACCTGGGCCAGATCGATATCCCACTCCTTGGCCAACCGCCGGGCAATGGGGCTGGCCGGCACAAAGGCCTTTTTCCCGCCTGAGGCGGCCGGTTGATCGGCGGCGGTTTTTTTATCCTCGGCGGCTGCCTCCCGAACCTGGGCCTCGCGGCGTTCGGGGCTTTCACCGGGCTCGGCCACGACGGCCAGAACCGTCTGCACGGCCACCGTCTCCCCCGCGGGCACGACGATCTGAAACAGAATCCCCGCGGCAGTCGACTCCACGGTATTGGTGATTTTATCGGTTTCCACCTCCAGCAGCGCTTCCCCTTTGGAGATAGTATCCCCTTCAGACTTGAACCATTTGGAGACCTTACCTTTTTTCATCGTCAAGCCCCACTTGGGCATCAGGACTTCCGTGGCCACGGCAACTCCTCCTTTCACAGAAATAATCGGCGCCGGTGTTTCGCGCATGGATACAGATCTATCATATCTGGATCTATCATACCGAATTACAGATCATATCGAATAACAGCAAATAGGGTGCCAACTCACCTCGAATAACAGCAAATAGGGTGCCAACTCACCAATGGGCATAAATCCGCGAGGTTGGACTCCAGGCCCTAATAAAGTGTTCCGAAACCGAACAACTCTCGAAAAAATCAGTTGCCAACCCGCGGAGTCATCGTGTATCTTTTGATATATCTCCCGAACGGCAAAAAGGCCTCATACCTTCCCCCGCAACACTGTTGGTGGAATGGACCGATGTACGAACTGGTTTGGAACAGATCCGGCTACCAGATCATCCCCAGAGACACTTCCGCTGAAAAGCGACCCGCGTCCATCTCATCTTCCAGTTCCAGAGGCCAATCCCTCCTGGCCAAACATCAGCCCGCCCAATCCCATCCGGTCAGCTTGACGCTCTGGAAGCGCTTTGTGCACACCGGGCAGGGTGACCTGGGCGCACTGAACAGCGCGATCGCCCAATCCTGGCAGCGCTGCCGCAAACTGGGCGTTGATCCGGCCTTCGGCAAGTGCTGGGATATCCGAGATGAAACCGAGCTGGGCCAGGATCGCCTGCTGCTGCGTGAAATTGTCACCGAAACCTGCCCCAACATGTTTGAAATCATGCGAAGCCGCGGGCTGCTGATCACCGTCAGCGATCATAAGGGCTATCTGCTGGGCATGTGGGGTGACCATCAGGCCCTGCGAGGGGCTGAAAAGCTCAATTTCGGCCCCGGGGCCAACTGGTCCGAAGGCAGTGTGGGCACCAATGCCATCGGCACGGCCCTGGCCTTCGGCCATCCCCTGCGGGTGACCGGGCGGGAGCATTTTTGCGAAAGTCACCACAGCTGGATCTGCTCGGCGGCGCCGATTTTCAATCTGCAAGGCCAGGTGATGGCCTGCATCGACATCTCCGGCCCCATGGTCTCCAACCACGACCAGGCCCTGGAACTGGCCATCCGGGGCGCCCGGGCGATCGAAGGCCGCTTGTACCAGCAGCACGCCCTGAACCTGCAACACCAATCCAGTCATGTGATCTCATCGGTCTTCAATACGGTGATGAGCGGACTGGTCTATCTGGACCTCAACGGCGTTATTCAGAGCGCCAATCCCGCGGCCTGCCTGCTGTTGGGGCGTGACGGCGACCAGTTAGCTGGGGAAAAGGCCGTTGCCTATTTCCACCTGGAGCGCGCACTGCGGCAGCTTAACGCGGCCCCCGGCAAGCGCCTTGCCGCCGGCGTTGAAATTGCCCTGCGCGGCCATCCTCAGAGCACCGCCCAGGCCCACCTGATCACCTCCGCCAACGGAACGCCGGCAGGCTATCTATTGGTCATCCAGAAACGCCGGCAACCCCACATCTCCATCCCGGCCGCGCCCCCCCGCAGACCGGATGCGTTTTCGGCGATTATCGGCAACAGCGCGGCCATGCACAGCGCCCTGGACACGGCCCGCAGGGTAGCTCCCATGCCCACCACCGTTCTGATCAGCGGGGAGAGCGGAACCGGCAAGGAGATCATCGCCCGGGCCCTGCATCAGGCCGGCTGCCGGCCCAAAGGTCCCTTTGTGGCCGTCAACTGCGGCGCCATTGCCCCGGAATTGATCCAGAGCGAACTGTTCGGTTATGTGGAAGGGGCCTTTACCGGCGCCCGCCGCGGCGGCAGTCCCGGCAAGTTCGAACAGGCCTCGGGGGGCACCCTTTTTCTGGATGAAATCGCCGAGATGCCCCCCTCCCTGCAGGTCAATCTGCTGCGGGTTCTGGAAGAGGGACAGGTGACCCGGGTGGGCGGCACCCACCCCGTAGCCGTGGATGTACGCATTGTCACCGCCACCAACAAGGACTTGCCGCAGCAGGTCCGGGAGGGAAGATTTCGTCAGGACCTCTTCTACCGGCTCAACGTCGTGGGCATCCGCCTCCCGCCCCTGAGAAAGCGGGGCGACGATGTGCGGCATTTGGCCGATCACTTCATCGTCGAACTGGCTGGCAAACTGGGCCGCCCAGTCCGGCGGGTGGAGCCGGAGTTCTACCAGTGCCTGGCCCGCTATGCCTGGCCCGGCAACGTCCGTGAATTGCGCCACGCCATCGAAGGCGCCATCGCCCTGATGGCCGCCGATCTCCTCTGCGCCGACGACCTGCCCCAAGGGATCCGCCGCGGTGGCGCGCCGCATCCCCTTCCCCAGCCCAATGTTCCCCCTTCCTTCAATCTGGAGACCCTTCAAAAAGAGACCATCCGGCGCGCCCAAACTTACTTCAAAGGTAACGTCAGCCGCATGGCCGCGGCCCTGGGCATCGGGCGCAACACCCTTTATGCCAAGCTGAAAAAATTCGGATTAAACGGATCGCCAAGTCAGAGATCTTGACCTTCCCAGGCCCTCCATTCCCGGGGATACTGTTCCGAGATGGAACAATTTGAGATGCGCCCAGCGTAACATCTTCCCCAGGGGTCCCTGCCCCGGATACCCACAACCCCTCAGTGGCCGTTATAACCATTCTAAATACATAGCTAAACCGCAAGCCTTCCGGAACCGCGGCATTCAACGCGAGGCCTGGGATGAGGTGCTGGCATCTTAATTGCTGTTCTGATCAGGTCAATGATCAACTTTGCAGGATAAAAAAAAGGAGGACATTGTATGGAACTGAGCAAAGAAAAACTGCTTGAAATGTACAAAACCATGGTGGCGATCCGGGGGTTCGAGGAATCCCTGGCCGAAGCCGTCAGCCAGGGCACGCTGCCCGGATTCGTCCACCTGGGCGTGGGCCAGGAGGCGGTTCAGGTGGGGATTTGTTCGGCCCTGCGCCCAGGGGACTGGATCTCCAGCACCCACCGCGATCACGGCATGATTCTGGCCCGCGGCGCCGACATCAAGCGCATGCGTGCGGAAATCTTCGGCAAGGTCACCGGCTACTGCAAGGGCAAGGGCGGCTCCATGCACCTGGCGGCCTACGACAAACACGCCACGGGATGCAACGGTATCCTGGGACCCAGCCAGACCATCAACAACGGCATCGCCCTGGCGCTCAAGCGCGCGGGCAGGGGCGACATCGCCGTGGTGGTTTTCGGCGACGGCGCCGCCCACCGGGGAGAATTTCACGAATCCCTCAACCTGGCCGCCTGCTGGGACCTACCGGCCCTGGCGATCTGCGTCAACAACTCCTTTGCCATCAGCGTTTGCGTGGAGGACGCCTGCGCCATCGAGGACATTGCCGCGCGCGCAGCGGGCTACGGCATCCCGGGACTGGTGGTGGACGGCAACGACCTGATGGCAGTGCATGAGGCGGTGACGGAGACCGCCGAAAGCATTCGCGCCGGCAATGGACCGGCCCTGATCGAACTGAAGACCTCCCGCTGGCGGGGCCATTTTGAAGGCGATCCGCAGCCCTACCGCAGCGCCGAACAAATCGAGGAGGATCGGCGCAAGGACCCCATTGCGCGCTTTGCCCGGCAGCTCATGGCCCAGGATCTGGCCGGCCAGGATGAACTGAGCGAACTGGAGCGCCAAGCCCGACAGGAACTAGATGAGGCCATCGCCTTCACCGAGCAGAGCGACTATCCGCCTGCGGAGGAGGTTTTCAGCGATCTGTACTACGAGGAAAGGAGGGCCGTCTGATGCGCGAAATCACATTTGCCGAGGCCATTCGGGAGGCCCTGCGCCTGGAAATGAAACGCGATGAAACGGTATTTATCCTGGGCGAGGATGTGGGCGCCTTCGGGGGCTGTTTCGGGGTCACCGCCGGCCTGTACGACGAGTTCGGCGCCGAGCGGGTCATGGATACCCCCATCTCGGAGTCGGGAATCATGGGCGCGTCTCTGGGCGCGGCTCTGATGGGCCTGCGCCCGGTTCCGGAAATCATGTTCATGGATTTCCTGACGGTCTGTTTCGACTATCTCACCAACCAGGCGCCCAAGGTACGCTACATGTGCGGCGGCCAGGTGAAAAAGCTGCCCCTGGTGGTGCGCGCCCCAACCGGGGGCTGGATCCGGGCCGCCGGCCAGCACTCCCAATCCCTGGAGGGTTGGTTCACCCAGGTGCCGGGGCTCAAGGTGGTCATTCCCAGCACGCCCCGGGACGCCAAAGGGCTGCTTTTGGCGGCCCTGCGCGACAACAATCCAGTGCTGTTTCTGGAGGAAAAGGCCCTCTACGCCAGCAGCGGACCCGTGCAAGAAGAGGAATTCACCATTCCCCTGGGCAAGGCCGAGGTCAAACGCAAAGGCAGCGACCTGACCCTGATCTCCTACGCCCTGATGCTGAACCAGTGCCTTGCCGCCGCTGAAACCCTGGCCGGCCAGGGCATCGACGCCGAAGTCATCGACCTTCGAACCCTATCCCCCCTGGATCACGAAACCCTGGCCGCTTCGGTGCAGAAAACCCACAAGGCCGTGGTGGTCCAGGAGGCCTGTGAGATGGCCGGTATGGCCGGCCAGGTGGTCAAGAGCCTCATGGACCACTGCTTTGACCACCTGGACGCCCCGGTGAGAACTGTGGCCGCCCTGGATACCGTCATTCCCTTCAGCCCGCCCCTGGAGGACCTGACCCTGCCCAATGAAGCCAAGATCGTGGAGACGGTTACCCATCTCATGGAATAGGAGAAGAAGGCTGCCGGTTAAAACAGGCGGGTGATCTCATCGGCGGCGAAGCGCGGCCAGGGCGCCGGGCGGCCCTCGCGGAGGGCCTCCACGCCCTGACCCGCTTCGGTCACTTCGGCAATCTGGGTCACGGCAATGCCCTGGCGGGTCAAGGTTTCGGTGAGTTCCTCGCAGGCCGCGGCCCGGCAGCAGATCAGCAGGCTTCCCGAGCCGATCAGCCCCAGGGGATCGATACCCAACAGCTTGCAGATCTTGGCGGTCTCGGGAAACACCGGAATCCGCTCCAGCCAGATCCGCAGCCCGTGCCCCCCGGCCGCGCCCAGCTCCTCCAAGGCCGTGGCCAGGCCCCCCTCGGTGACATCATGCATGGCCACCGTGCCTTCCACTGCCGCGGCCAGGCGCGCCTCGTCCAGAATGCTTACCTGTTCCAGAAATCCCTGGCAGGTCTCGATTTCCGCCTCGGAGACCCCCAGGTTGAGCAGGCGGTCGGCAAACTCCCGGGCGATGATGGAGGTGCCTTCAACGGCCACGGCCTTGGTGAAAAGGACCCGATCGCCCCCACGGATATCCCGCTTGTCGATGAGCTTGTCGCGGGCCACAGTGCCCGCCATCATCCCGGCCACCACAGGCCGCCGCACCGCATCGCTGATTTCCGTATGCCCGCCGCAGAGGGTAATCTGCCAGCGCCGGCAGGTATCCCTCAAATCGCCCATCAACCGCCACACATCCGACGGCGTGCTGCCCACCGGAAAGAGCAAGGTGGCCAGAAACCAGCGCGGCCGGGCCCCGGCCGTAGCGATATCATTGGCATTGATCAGCACCGCGTAGTGGCCGATGGCGTCCGTGGCAAAGGTGATGGGGTCCGACTTGAGCACCAGCACCTCCTCACCGGCCACATCCACTGCAGCGGTATCCTCGCCGATCCCCGGGTTGATGATCACCGAAGGGTCCTCGAAGGCGAACTCCTCCAGATAGGCCTTGAGCAGGTCGGCGGGAAACTTCCCGGCCGGCAGGGGGCGGCCCAGGCGCAGAATTTCGCGCACATCCTCCAGGCGTTCCACCCGGTAGTCATAGACCCACTCCGCGGCCTCGGGAAAATGGCCTTCGTCCAGCAGCACACTCACCGACCCGGCCCGTTGCCCCGCCTGGAGGTCGAACAAATAATCCCCCACCACCATGATCTCACCAGGGGAGACATTGAGCTTGCGCGCCGCGTAGAGAATTCCGTCCGGGGCCGGTTTGTGCTTCACCGGCGTATTCCGGGAGATGATCAGATTGAAATCGGCCGTGGAAAGATCGGCAAAGTTCCGCAAGCCGCGCTGCACGGCATTCAAACTGTTGCGGGTGATGATCCCCACCGCCAATCCCTGAGAACGCAGCTGCCGCACCAGGGCCGCGGCCCCCGGATTGGGACCCGAGGCCGCGGCCGCCTCGGCCTCGTGGGCATCCAGCACCGCCCAAGCCTTGCGGATCTTCTCGGCATCATCCAGATGCTCCAGATACTCCAGTACCGGACGATCTATAGGGCAACCGATCTCGGTTTTCAGGGTCACCCAGTCGATAGCCCCCGGCTGGGTCAACGTACCGTCAAAATCAAACAACACCGCTTTTACCCGAAAGGCGCGCTTGTTTTGCATGTCAGCTCCCCATGCCTGCTCCAATTGCCAATGTGATCGACTCACCGTTGCAGAAAGCAACCTCTTAACGCAATATCGGCGTTGAAACAAGGATTTGGCTGACACCGCCTTTTACCGCTTGGGCGATTATTCATGACTTGGACTGACGGTGGAAATAAACACAGTTTAGAACCCACCGATTTGATTTCAGCATTCATTTCCAGACTCACCTGGCCGCATCTCAAGCTTTAAGGGGAATCGGATTTGCAATTTATTAGGGGAGGCGAATTTAAGAGAAACCGCGCGAAGCGCCGGGGCCAACGTTAGAGTGAAGTGCCTGACCGAAAACTCCCCTCCCCTGGCGGGAGGGGTTGGGGGGAGGGGGATGTAACCGCTCGGAATCTTTCACCCCCACCCCAGCCCTCCCCCGTCAAGGGGGGAGGGAGAAGAGGGTTTCCGCTCGGGCACTATATTAATGGTGCAATTCAGACTCGATTCGTTCAGACAGAAAAATCTTCAATAGAGATTGGTATGGAACGTCCCGCTTATTAGCCAACAATTTTAATTCTTCGAGCATTGATTCCGGGAGGCGAATGGAAATGGTTCGCGTCGAAGGTTTTAGCCTTGAAAAAACCGCCTCTTCAGCGTCAGACCAATCGATATAACCAGAAGAATCATTTTGTTGCCAAAAAAGGCGTTCCTCTGCTTCATTTTTGAATTTAGGGATCTTCTTTTTTTTCATTTTAAATACCTTTCCGTTTCTGCTTCAGTCATATCTCTTGCGGAAATGATCCTAATTTTATCATCACGAACAGTGAAAACTGCAAACAGGAATCGATTCATGTTAGTACGACCAAGTACGTAATAGCGATTTTCAGATAATGAGTACACTTTATCTCGTTTTACAATAATTGGTTTATTGAAAAATATCTGTTCGCATTCCACAGTTGAAACATCATGCCGCTCCCAATTCTCGGGGATATTTCCGTGGTCCCATTCGAAACCAATACAGTTCGCTAATATTTTGGTTGGTTTAACCATGCAAAATGTATATCATGATCATATACAATTGTCAATGATTGCAGGAATGGGGTCACAAGGAATGGGGTCAGGTCTTGCACAAGGAATGGGGTCAAGGAATGGGGTCAAAGGAATGGGGTCACAAAGGAATGGGGTCAGGTCTTGAAATATAAGATTGCGCTCCTCGCTGTCTTTTTTCTTGATGCTGGTGCCGGTAAACCCAGCCTAAACGCCTCACGATACTGGCCCTCTAGAATTCCATTTCAACACAGCGGATGGCAGCGAGGTAACCCCTGGCTGCCTCTGCATGCGACACGGCGTTGTCAACCGAGTTATCAGCCTTCCGCAAACCCTTGGTCGGGATTTTTGCCCTCGAATTTGGCATAAAAACCTTGGATCTGTTTCATCTCCCGATCGATGTCACCGGTGAGGTTCACCATCGGCCCAACCCCGCCTGTTTTATATTTATAATCGAGAAACCCCAGCACCACCGGAACGCCGGCCCCAGCGGCGATGTGGTAAAAGCCGGTTTTCCAATTGGCGACCCGTTTGCGTGTCCCTGAGGGGGGGATCACCAGGATCAACCGATCCACCTCATTGAATTTGGCCACCATTTGACTCACGACATTGCCGGCTCGGCTGCGGTCAATGGGGAGTCCTCCCAGCCATTTGAAGAGACCGCCAAAGGGCTTTTTGAAAATTGCCGCCTTACCCATCCAGTAGGGCTGGCCCCGCAGTTTGAAGGCCATGAGCAGCATGAAGGGAAAATCCCAGTTGGATGTATGGGGGGCGGCAATCATGACAAACTTGGGGATATCGGGAAGTGCGCCAGTGATGCGCCAGCGGGTTATTTTGAGTATAAGCACGGATACCCAATACATGATGGATTGCAGCAGCGGTGTGTCAAAGAGGGTCGTATTCAAAAGGTTACCTCGGTGGATGTTTCAGGGAACTGACCAGCCTATCATGTCGGTTGATCCATGATATGTAAACCAATGGGGATGGTTTTACGTAACTATTACAATCGGGGCTGAAATGGCGGGGTTGAATCGGCCCGGGGTGAGGGCGGGCAGGTTGCGCTTGAACCTATGGCTGCAATTCCCTGGATCTGATTGGGTTCAGATGGGGGTGGGCGCGAAGAGTTTCACTGAGGACTGGATTTCACGAATTGGCCCAGGATGTGCCACTTGGGGCGTCTCCACGATTGTCTGAACACCTCTACATCGGCTTCCGCGGCCCGTTTTTGCTTTTCGTTGCCGTCCAGAAAAAGCACCAGATCCAGTTGCTGGTCTGGAGTTGCGAACGCTTCAGCCCAGCGCCGCACAAAAGCATTGGCCGGAGTCACCATCTGGCCCATCACATTTTCCATGGGCAGCCGGAGGCCCTGCTTCCCCTCGCCGGGCAGATAGGACTTCACAATCAGCTCGGTACAGACCAAACTCTGGTCACTGCCGAAATCAAAGGCATAGTCGTAGGGACGGCCGTAATAGGACATGGCCCGTACAATGGCGGCGGCTTTGTCCTTTTTGGAGAGCCGCGGCCGGAGCACGGCCAGGGAGTCACAGGCGGCCGAGTGTTCCAGGGAGGTGAGGGATACTCCGGGGGCGAGGGATTCGATGATTCGCGGCAGATGGCCGTCTTTGTAAGGTCGCTGTAGGGCAGTGTGGGCTTCAGGGTATCGGCGCCGGATTAGTTCGTCCAGGCTGCCGGCCCCGTGTTGTTCCAGCCAGGCGCGGACATCCGGATGCCTGGAAAGCGCGGCACGCTCGGGGGCACTGCCGATGAAGAGCGCCGCATGGGTCCAGAACCCGGGGATCCCGACGTTGGTCAGATACCACTCGCGGCGCTCCAGCAGAATATCGCCGGGCTCGATCCGAGCGGCCATGGACGCGATTTGAGCGGGTCGGATCAAGTAGGTCTCGGAGCGCCACACCTTGGTCTGGCCCATCCATTGGGCCACGCCCTTTTGCACCGGAAACCAGGCAACCTGTCCGGCCCGCTTCAAGATCAGCAGGCCGTTTTTCATGGTCATCGCCGGACCGGGGCCTTTGCCGGCGGCCAGAATCCTGCGGCTATCGGCGGACGCCCAGCCCAGCAGTTGCGCGTCAGGCTGGGCAGAGTGCTGATCAGCGGGCGGGCCGGCGGATGAATCGTCTGAATGGGGTTGGAAGACCGCCCCATAGCCATAGACCCGCGCCACCGCTTCCAGGGCTCCATAGCGGCCGGCCGTGAGCACGTTGAGGTATTGATATTTGAAGTGGGCATAGACCCCGGGGGGCAGCCCCAGATCCGGCACGGCCTCGTTGAGCAGGGTGTCCATCAGCCGATTTTGCTCCAACACGGGGATCAACTCCAGGGCGATTCGATATTGGGTCAAAAAAGCGCCCCGGGTCAGGTGAAACGCCTGTTGGCGAAGGTTTTTATCTTTCAGCTCATAAAAGCGGCTGTATTTCTCGGTTAACGTATCCAGGGCCAGATAGGTGTCCACGATGGGATACCAGATGGCGAAGATCCGGCGCTGCAACCCGGGACGCAAAAGCGCGGTGTCATGGGCCGGTCTGGGGCCGAAGAGGTCACTCTCCGCCTTCACCTGTTGAGCCAACTGAAACAGACTGGCCCGCAGGCGTCCCAGGGCGGCCTGATCCTGGCCAAGGTCGGCTGCAAGGTCCGCTGGCGATGTCCCGCGCTCCTGACCGGCCTGAATGGGGAGGGCCGCACTCAAGATCAGGATCAGAGTGAGGAATATCCAGATTGCTTCCGGCGGTTTAATGATGGGAATGAGCATCGTTGGGGTTTTGCCATTGTAATTGCCTCTTTGGCTAAAAAAAGGGTGGAGGCATGCCGGCGGTGCCGGAATTGCTCCAAATTTAAGCCTGGAGGCAGTTTCCGCGCGAGCGCTGATTGTGAATGTTCGAGTCTTAGCGCGACCCGGATCCGCAAATCAACATCTTTCAGGCTTGGTAGAGAGAAGAAGAGTCCATGGCGTGAGCAACGGGCCGACTTTTGAAGCGCGGCCGGCGGCCTTGATGTTCGGTTGGCTGACTTGCTATTTCTAAATGGTACCTGACCGAAAACTCCCCTCCCCCGTCAAGGAGAAGGGAGTAGAAGGTTCCCCTTCAGCCGCTAGATCGTGCACGGATCATCACCTAGGGGTTCTATTTCAGGGACCATAACATGCTGAAAAAATATCCTCCGAAAGCACAAAGCGCCGGATTTCACTGGATGGCCGGGTTTGCAGGTAGCCGGTAAACCATCTCAAGGTGTCCCCCGGTGTCACCATGCGGTCCAGGAGCTCCCGGTCGCCCAGGGGGTCCACCTCTTCCTTTATAAAGCCATCCAAAATATCACTCTGGGCTGCGTCTAGGCTATCTCCCACCCAGCGTTCGACAATCACGGAGATGACCCTGCTCAAATCTGATTTGTTGATATTGCGTTTCATGGAAGGACCTCCTTTGCTGGAGATTGTACTTACAAAATAAAGCGTCATGAGGCGGAATCAAGCCGGACCACGGCCAATAGGGATGGGGTTGAAACTCGATCATAACAGAGATATTACTCCGGCGATTAAATACCTAGCCTCTGCCATTGCCGCGTAGCCTGTCCTCAACTCGATTGGGGATCCGGCATGACGTATGTTGTTTAGTCTGTGGCCGGGTCAATAAATTAACCTTGGAAGAGCTGATAGGATGGGCCAAGCCCCGGTGTGAGACGAATAATGATATGTTGCAAGGTGCGCCGGGAAAGATGTTTCCCAAAGGCGAGGAATGGTGTTAAGTCTCGATTTCGCCCAATCGCCTGCCAGTTTAAATGATAGATGATAAAAGGATCTGCTATGAACTCAGCTACCGCCCCTGTGCTGGAAATTTTTTCGGACTATATCTGACCCTGGTGCTACTTCATCACCGGGCGTGTTGATCAACTGGGAATCCGCGCTGTGCCCTCCTTCAAGATCCAGGAGGGGTTGCTGGTGGGCGCCCGGCCCTACCCGGCCCTGCAACGGCTGGCGGCATCCTTTAATGTGCCCGCCCGCTCCAACAAATCCTGATTAGCAAAAGGTCCGGAGATCCCCATTGGCAGCCCCGCCTTCAGAATGCATTTTCTGCTACCCCCAGGTCAAAGCGCGGGTCGTGGCCCAACACGGTTCAGCCCTGGCTATAATGGACGGCTATCCGGTCACGCCGGGGCATACCCTGGTGATCCCCAGGCGCCATGTGGCGGCCTATTTTGATCTCAGCAAGCAGGAACGGCGGGATGCTGATGAACTGCTGGCCCGCATATACCGGCGGCTGGCTCAAGAAGACCCCGCCATCCGCGGTTACAACATCGGGCTCAATTGCGGCGCTGTGGCCGGCCAGACCATTTTTCACGTCCACTACCATCTCATTCCCCGGCGCAAGGGGGATACGGACAATCCCCGGGGCGGGGTGCGGGGCGCCATCCGCGGCATGCGCAACTACGGACCCCCGGATCGTCCCTAACCTACTTCTTTCGCCGGCGCCATTCCCAGGGTGGAGTGGGATGAGGCTCCAACCAGAGCCCCTGCCGGCTTTTCCGGGCCTGATGTTCCAGAACAGCTATCTGAGGAGAGGAGAGATAGCGGGTGTAGCGCCAGGCATAGCCGGCGGCCACTATGGTGTGATTGAAAAGGGTATCGGAGATAAAAACCTTTACCAGGGGCACCTGCTGCGCATCTTCGGTCACCCGCTGAAGGGTCACCCATTGATCCAGAAGGTGCTGGGCCGTGAACTGCCTGGCCTTCAAGCCAAAAGGCTGATCAATTTCCGGGCTATCCACCCCGTGCAGGCGCACGCGCTGCTCGGTGTGGTCGGCGGTGCGGATGATAAAAGTGTCGCCGTCGATGACCTGGATGCAGCAGGCTTCAAAAGGCGGCTCCGCTGCCCACGACGCCGAGGTGCCCAGAAGCGAAAGGCCCAGCCAGACACACCCGCCCAGCCAGCCCCAGGTCCAGTCGACTTTTTTCCCTTTGCGGCGCATGGGTGGACGTTTCCTTTCAAAAAGAAAAGTGTGAATCAGAGATTAGTCCATGCCGATAGTTCCGGCAAACACCGGACAGCCGTTGGGAGTAAACACAATCCGATCCGCGAATACATTGGAAAGGATGGACCGGTCCCTGACGGAAAATCCGCAGCCGCGGCCATTGGCATCCATGGTTCCAGCATGCTAAAATTTCTATAATCACGTGCCTGTCGCGACTGCCCCCCACCCGCAGGAGGAACCATGGCCGACAACGACGCTGCCACAATTGTGATTTTCGGCGCTACCGGCGACCTGACCCGCCGCAAACTGCTGCCGGCCTTGTTCCACGCCTATAGAAAAAAGCGCCTGCCCCAGCGCCTGGAAATTATTGGATTTGGTCGCCGCGATTGGGATGACACCGCCTTCCGTGAACAGATGCGGGCTGGCGTGCAGGAGGATGCCGGCAACCTGGATCCCGATATCTGGCAATCATTTTCCGCCCACCTGAGCTATCAACATGGATTTCCACTATCGGAACGCCTTCAAATCCGCGAGCATACCGGACGCCTACGAGCGGCTGCTTTTGGACGTGATCCAGGGGGATGCCTCGCTGTTCGCCCGCAGCGACGAGATCCGTCAGGCCTGGCAGCTCATGGATCCCCTCATCGAACACTGGGCCCAGGCCTCACGGGCCCCGGCGCAATATCCGGCGGGCAGTTGGGGGCCTGAGGAGGCCGAAGCCCTTTTGGGCCGGGAAGACCATCAATGGCAGATGGGGTGCAGCATCCATGACCGATAGAGGCCCAGTCAAACCCCGGATCCAAGTCTTTGCCGACCCGTCGGCGCTGACCCGGGCAGCGGCGGAATTTTTCGCGGAAACCGCGCGGCGGGCCGTGGTGCGACGGGGATGCTTTACGGTGGCCCTGGCTGGGGGAAGCACGCCCCGGGGGCTCTATCAAATGCTGGCTCAAGGGAAATTTTCCCGCCCAATTGATTGGCCGCGGGT
The DNA here is from genome assembly GCA_963713755.1 of uncultured delta proteobacterium. Lineage (GTDB taxonomy): Bacteria > Desulfobacterota > Desulfobacteria > Desulfobacterales > CAVQMW01 > CAVQMW01. Next base: position 1,496,709 of record CAVQMW010000003.1, read on the forward strand.
GCATCTTTTTTGGGGCGATGAGCGCTGCGTCCCGCCAGGCGATCCCGAGAGCAACTACGGGATGGTGGCCGAGACACTCCTTGAGGGCCCGGCAATCCCCCCTCATCACATCCACCCCATGGACGGCAGCGGCGAGCCCCGGCGGGCCGCCGCCCAGTACGAACAAACCCTGCGACGGCTCTTTCCGGAAGGGGCTGCGGCCTTGGATCTGGTTCTGCTGGGCATGGGCGCCGACGGCCACACGGCATCCCTGTTTCCCCATGCCGAACCGGTGGCAAAAACCGTGACAGGCGCCGAGACGCGCTGGGTGGCCGCCGTCCAGGTACCCCAGTCGGACGACTGGCGGATCAGCTTGACCCCCCGGTTTATCAATTCCGCGGACTGCGTGGTTTTTCTCGTGGCTGGCAGAGCCAAGGCGCAAACCCTGGCTCGGGTTTTGGCAGGCCCCTATCAACCCCTGGAGTTGCCGGCCCAGCTCATCCGGCCTTCCGGGGGCAGCGCCACCTGGATGGTGGATGCCGCCGCGGCAAAGCTGCTGGATGCATCGACCCGTGGCGCCTCTTAAACCCACCCCAAATCAGGATCATTTTTAAAATCGCTGTAAGCCGTACCAGGCCGCACCGCGGATGGCGCTGTCCGGGGCAACCATGACCTGCACCGGAATCCGGGCCAGCAGGGAGGACATGCGGCCTTTGTTGAGGTAGCTTTGCATAAACCGGCCCGCATTGAGCAGCGGCAGAATCCGGGGCGGTATTCCGCCCGCCAGGTAGAGCCCTCCGGTGGCCATCACCTTCAGGGCCAAGTTGCCGGCTTCGGCACCCAGCGCGCTGATGAAGATCTCCAGGGTCGCGGCGCAAAGGGGGCAGGGCCGTTCTTGGCTCAGGGCCCCTTTGACGATCAGCGGGGTTGGGTCTTGCGCCTCAGCCAGTTCATCGGCCAGCCAGGCGGATTCCGGGGCATGGCCGCGCGCTTTAAGAAAGGCGTAAATGTCGGGAATACCGATCCCGGAACAGACCCGTTCGTAGCTGACATGGGGGTATCGTTTCAACAAGTAGCTCAGCAGTTCAATTTCCAGCTGACTGGCGGGAGCGAAATCGGCATGCCCCCCCTCGGAGGCGCGGGCCTGATAGCTGCTGCCCTCCCAGGTCAAATAGGCCTCCCCCAGGCCGGTGCCGGGGGCCAGCACGGCCATGGTTCCGCCTTCAACCCGTTCCCCCTTGTTTAACGTGTAAAGGTCGTTTACGCCCAATGATGGCAGCGACCATGCGGTAGCTTCCAGATCATTGAGCAGGATCACCTGGGGGATCTTCAGGACGGATTTCAACGCTTCCCGGTCAACGCTGAAGGGCAGGTTGGTGAAGGTGGCCCGGCCCGCCTTCACCGTGCCGCCGACCCCGAAGACCGCCTTTTCGATGGTAACATCGAGACCGGACAGAAATTCTGTGACCATGGCCTCAAGACCGTCATAGGCGGCGGTTTGAAATTTCGCCTGGGCCAAGGGAGATTCAATGCCCGCCTCAGGGGAATAGACGCCCAGCACCGATTTGGTGCCTCCAATGTCGCCGGCCAGGATCATGGCCACACTCCTTTGCATTTCATCCGCTTAAACCTGGGGGACAACCCACCCTCAACGGTTCAGGCAACAAGTCGTAGGGGCGAACCTTGTGTTCACCCTTTGGGTATCCATCATCCGGAGGGCGAACACAAGGTTCGCCCCTACCCATGGCCGCAATTCCATGGTGGAGGCCTAAATCTTTCGCCAACAGAATGCAATCTGAATGTATCGGTGCTCATTTTTCAAACTCACAGATGCAGATTCCCTGATGTTGCCGACCGAAAAAAGGCTGACCTGGGTCGGACAGGAGCCCCGCTAAGAAAATATCTTGCCGGCAGCCCCTGGGCGCCGCTGTGTTGACTTCAGCGGGCGCTTTCCTTAAAATGGTTTAACCATTTGGATCGACTATGAATGCGGACCATGCACAGCACAACCCGAGGGGCACCAGTGGCGGCATGATTTCGGGGACGGTGTTCGACATCAAGAAATTCGCCCTCCACGACGGGCCCGGCCTGCGGACCACGGTCTTCTTGAAAGGCTGCCCCCTGGCCTGCGCCTGGTGCCACAATCCCGAAGGGATTCTCGCGCAGCCCCAGCGGACTTACCGCATCGAGCGCTGCCTGGGCTGCGGTGCCTGTGCGGCCGCCTGTCCCCGGGGCGCCCTGGAACTGAACCCCCAGGGCGTGGTCCACGATTCCCGGCGCTGTACCCGCTGCGGCGTCTGCGCCGGAGTGTGTCCGGCCGAGGCCGTAACCTTGATCGGCCAAACCTTGACGGTGGCGCAGGTGCTGGCGGAGATCGAAAAGGATCGCGCCTTTTACGATCAATCCGGAGGCGGCGCCACCTTTTCCGGGGGCGAACCCCTGATGCAGCCCGATTTCCTGCTGGCGCTGCTCCGGGCCTGCGAAGCGGCTGAGCTGCACCGCTGCGTGGACACCACGGGCTATGCCGATCCCGACCTGCTGCAGGCCGTGGCTCGGCATACCGATCTGTTTCTTTATGACCTGAAACAGATGGATTCTGCGCGGCACTGCGCCTTGACCGGGGTGCCCAACGGCCGCATTTTAGAAAATCTGGCAAGTTTAGCCCGCCAGGGGGCGGCCCTGCGGGTCCGCATCCCCCTGATTCCGGGGCTCAATGACGACGCTGACAACTTGGAACGCAGCGCGCGCTTTGTGGCCGGCCTGCCGGGACCGCCAACCGTGCAGTTACTGCCCTATCATCGTGCCGCCCGAAGCAAATACCAGCGTCTGCAGCGGGACTTTGTGGCCGCTGAAATAGCGCCCCCGGGCGATGACAACCTGGAAGCAACCGCTCGGGAATTTCGCCTCCAGGGCCTTGAGGTGAGCATAGGAGGATAATTCATGACCCCCCGTATCGACCGGTTGCGACAGGAGAGTTTTCAGGCCCAGCCCTTCATCTCCGCGGAGCGCGCCCAGATCGTGACTCGCTTTTACCGCGACAATCAGGGAAAATATTCCACCCCGGTACTGCGGGCGCTCAATTTCAAAGCCCTGTGCGAGCAAAAGAGCGTCTATATTGGTCCCGAAGAGCTGATCGTCGGCGAGCGGGGACCCTTTCCCAAAGCGGTCTCCACTTTTCCGGAACTGACCTGCCACTCCCTCGAAGACCTCAAAACCTTAGACAGCCGGCCCATGACCCGCTACCGGGTCGATGCCGAGACCCTGGCGGTCTACGAAACCGAGGTGATTCCCTTCTGGCAGGGGCGCAGCCTGCGGGAGCGGGTGTTCGCGGATCTCCCCGAAACCTGGCAGCGGGCCTATGCAGCGGGCCTCTTCACCGAGTTCATGGAACAGCGCGCCCCGGGCCACACCGCCCTGGACGGTCTCATCTACACCCAGGGGATGGAGGCTTTCAAAGCGCAGATCGCCGAGCACCTGGATCGGCTCGATTACCTCAACGACCCCGAAGCCGCCGAAAAGGCCGAAGCGCTCAAGGCCATGGCCATCGCCTGCGAGGCGGCCATCATCTTCGCCCGGCGCCACGCCGACCTGGCGACCCGTATGGCCGCCGAGGAAGCGGACCCTCAACGCAAAGCGGAGCTGGTGCGCATCGCCCAAGTGTGCCGCCGGGTTCCGGCCCGCGCCCCACGCAACTTCTGGGAAGCCCTGCAGATGTACTGGTTCGTGCATCTGGGGACCATAACCGAGCTCAACGGCTGGGACTCCATGAGCCCCGGCCATCTGGACCAGCACCTGGGCCCCTTTTACGAGGCCGGCCTTGCCGACGGCAGCCTTACCCGGCAGAGCGCCAAGGAGTTGCTGGGCTGCCTGTGGATCAAGTTCAACAACCAGCCCGCGCCCCCCAAGGTGGGGGTCACCGCCAAGGAGAGCGGCACCTACAACGACTTTGCCAACATCAACCTGGGAGGCCTCAAGGCCGATGGCGCCGACGGCTGCAACCCGGTCTCCTACCTGGCCCTGGAGGTGCTGGACGAACTGCGTCTGCTGCAACCCCAGGCCAACGTGCAGATCAGCAACAAAACCCCGGAGCGCTTTCTCAAAGCGGCCTGCCGGGTGATCCGCAAGGGGCTGGGCTACCCCTCGGTGTTCAACGCCGACGAAGTGGTCATGGCCCAGATCCGCAGCGGCAAGCGGGTGGAGGACGCCCGGGAGGGGGGCACCAGCGGCTGTATCGAAACCGGCTGTTTCGGCAAGGAGGCCTATATCCTCACCGGATATCTCAACCTGCCCAAGATCTTGGAAATCACCCTCAACAACGGCATCGACCCCTTAAGCGGCCGCCAGGTGGGCCCGGCCACCGGCGATCCACGCCACTTTGCGAACTTCGAGGAACTCTACACGGCCTTTGAAGCCCAGCTCAACTTCGTGGTGGAGCTCAAGGTGCGGGTCAACAACTACATCGAACGGATGTATGCCCGTTACGCACCGGCGCCCTTTTTGTCCGTGGTGATCCGGGACTGCATTGACCGGGGCAAGGATTACTACAACGGCGGCCCGCGCTATAACACCAACTATATCCAATGCTGCGGCATCGGCACGGTCACCGACAGCCTCTCGGCCATCCGCACCCATGTGTTCGGCGATGCTACCCTTTCCATGGACCAACTGCTGGAGGCCTTGGCCGCGGATTTCGCCGGCCGGGAGCCCCTGCGCCTGACGCTGTGGAACAAAACCCCCTTTTTCGGAAACGACGACGACCGGGCCGACGCCCTGATGCAGCAAATCTACGCCTCGCTGTTCACGGCCATCGACGGCAAGCCCAACACCAAGGGCAGCCGGTACCACCTCAACATGCTCTCCACCACCTGCCATGTCTACTTCGGCCGCATGTGCGGGGCCTCGGCCAACGGCCGCCGCGCCGGACTGCCCATCTCCGACGGCACCTCGCCCTCCCATGGCGCCGACCGCAAAGGTCCCACGGCGGTGATCAAATCTCTGAGCAAAATGGATCAGGTCAAATCCGGAGGGACCCTGCTCAACCAGCGCTTTCTGCCCAGCGTGCTGCAGGACGAAGCCGGCATCGCCGGCATGGCCCACTTGATCCGCACCTACTTCAGACTTAACGGCCACCACATCCAATTCAACGTGGTGGACAGCGAGCTTTTGCGCCGGGCCCAGAGCGAGCCTGACGATTACCGCGACCTGCTGGTGCGGGTGGCCGGCTACAGCGATTACTTCGTGGACTTAGACAGCGACCACCAGGAAGAGATCATCGCCCGCACAGCCCAGAAGACGTTCTGATGGGCAGGCCATGACCCTCACCATCACCCCCCAGATCCAATTGGCGGAGAGCGATCTGAGCTTCAGCTTCATCCGCGCCGGCGGCCCCGGAGGACAGAACGTCAACAAAGTGTCGTCGGCGGTGCAGCTGCGTTTCAATGTACGCACCTGCCCCAACCTGCCCGAGCCCGTGCGCCGGCGCCTGTTGACGCAATTGAACCCGCGGCTCACCAGCCAGGGCGAGCTGATCATCGAGGCCCGCCGCCAGCGCACCCAGGAACAGAACCGTCGGGACGCCATCGAACGCCTGGCTGCCTTGATTCGTGCCGCGGCCCGACCTCCCAGACCCCGCCGCCCCACCCGTCCCTCGCGTAAGGCCAAACAGCGCCGCCTGGAGGCCAAAACCCGCCGCAGCCGACTGAAACAGCAGCGCCGGCGGGTTAGTGACAGGGAGGCCTAGCGCGTTCCAGCACACACGGGCCGGTCGCGTCGGAGCAAATCCGGACTTAAAGGATATCCAGTTGGGACTGTTTGACATCATCGCCATGTGGTGTTTTCCATCATCGTCCAAGGCCTCACCATCGGCCGGGCGGCCCGCTCCGGCGCCCCAACGGTCCACTAGAACCCTTCCCCGCCAGGCAGAATATAACTTGTCGAACTTTTTGAATTGTGGCAACTTGCCTCTGTACGACTTCCGCCCGCTCAGGCTGTGCTGCCCTTGGATCCCTGCTCCAGTTGCCCGCGGTTCATTCCAATTCAGCAATTTTATGGCCTAAATTTACCCCTCCGGGTCCCTTCGGGGATGGATCAGTGGATCCCGACGGATCCCGCTTGAAGATCGCCACCGGCATGCAGCGGGCGGTATGGGTGGTCCGGGATGCGCGGAGGCGCCCCCAGGCGGCGCCCTTTCAGGACCCTGTGCGTGCGGCCTTTGACGCAGCCCTCGGATCGCAGAGAGAACATTGCTCCGGCGATAAGAGGGCCTATCATTCGTCATTTCCGCACAGGCGGAAATCCAGATAGGTTCCAGTATATTAGAATCTCTGGATGCCCCCGGCTTACTACCTGCCGGGGCAGGCTTATCAAAGCCTGCCCTCAACTCGATTGGGGGTCCAGCACGACGGAGAACTTTGGGATCTATAGATAAGAACCGGGAAGTGGATAAAAACCGAGCTATCCGGCGCCGGAGGAAGATTCCGCAGAATCGTCCAAAATATCGCGGATTTGTTCCGCCAACTGGCGGGGCGGCAACGGTTTTTCGATCACCGCGCTGATCCCGTTTTGGCGGGCTTTCTGGGGGGTGATGCTCACGCTGAATCCGGTACACAGGATTACGGGCACCGCACGGATCGCCGTCAGTTCCCGGGCCAGGCGATCCCCGGTGAGGTTGGGCATGGTCAAGTCGGTGATCACCAGATCGAAACGCTGGGGATCGCTGCGAAACAGCTCCAAGGCTTCCAGGCTGCTGGTGCGGCCCTCCACCTGGTAGCCGTAGCGGGCGAGCATGTCGCTGACCATCTCCACCAGGGCCACTTCGTCATCCACCACCAGGATACGCTCGCTGCCGCCGCGGATCTGGGGCTTGGCCGGGATCATTTCTTCAAACGCGGGAAGCGCCGGAGGAAAGAGAACCTCGAAGCGAGAGCCCTCCCCGGGGGTCGATTCCACACCAATGGCGCCGCCGCAGCCGGTGACAATGCCAAGGACCACCGAAAGCCCCATGCCGGTGCCTTCCCCCTGCTCCTTGGTGGTGAAAAAGGGATCGAAAATCCGATCCATCACCTCCGGGGAGATCCCCTCACCACTGTCACCCACCACCAGGCGCACCCACTCTCCAGGCTCGATCTCCTGATGCCCCAACCGCCGGGGCGCGTCGATCTGGATCTTTTCCAGGGTAATGGAGAGCCGCCCCCCCTCGGCCTGCATGGCATGGGCGGCATTGGCGCACAGATTCATCAAGACCTGATGAATCTGGGTGTGATCGCCCAGAATGGTCAAATCCTCTTCCACGCGGCTCTCCATCTCGATGGTGGAGGGCAGGGAGGCGCGCAGCAGCTTCACCACCTCCTTGACAATGGGTGCCAGCAGCAGGGGTCGCCGCTCATGTTCCGTCTGCCGGCTGAAGGTGAGGATCTGGCGGACCAGCTCCTTGGCCCGGGTGGCCGCGGTGAGCACCTGATCGAGGTAGTCATCCAGCATCTGGCGACCCTCGGATTCCATTTTGGCCAACTCCGTATAGCCCACCACCGAGGTCAGAATGTTGTTGAAATCGTGGGCAATACCCCCGGCCAGGGTCCCAATGGCCTCCAGTTTGGCCGACTGGGCCAATTGCCGCTCTAAAGCCGCTTTTTCCAATTCCGACCGGCGATGATCTTCGATCTCGCGCTTGAGGGCCTCGGTGCGCTCCATCACGCGCAACTCCAAACCGCGGTTGAGCTCCGCAATTTTCTTCTCCTCTTGTTCTAGGCGCCAGCCATTGAAAAACTCCTTGCGGGCGGCAAATTCCAGACTGAAGGCAAAAAAGACCCCCATGACCAGCAGAACCAGCATGCACAGCGCGGCGGTGTAGAAGAAGTCCTGGGGCGGCCGGACCCAGAGCAAGGCTACCACGATAAACATAGTGTAGAGGATTCCACCAGCCAGAGTCGCGTAGAGGTAGCGCAAGCGAACGAAGAGAAACCCAAACATGAAGCAAATGATGACGTGGACGTAGTAGTGATAACTGTGGGGCGGCGGCATGGCCCAGAACAGATAAAGGCTGGCCAGGCCGGTAACCAATACGTAGAAAAAAGATTGGGCCTGATAGTGTTGGCGGTAAGACGGAGTATAGGTCAAGACCAGGCCAAGCAGAAAAACGGGCGCCGAATACAGATAGCGCACGGTCCAGGCCTGGGGGTAGGCCTGGGGAAAGAGCTTCCATTCAATGATTCCCACCGATGCAAAAGAGAAAAAGGCCAAAAGATGGCAGACGCGCAGGTAGATCAGATTGTCTTCAAAATGTGCCTGATCGAATAAGGCTTCCAAGTGGCGATGTTCGCCGATAAAGTGCAATCCGGTCCGATACAGATGCATGGCAGCAGCCAGTCTCCCAATGTTGGGGGTCGATGTCAACATAGGTCCGCGTGACGTCACCCGGTAAAAATTCAGATATCCGGCAAGGAATACCCAAAGCCAGTGCAAGCGGGCAAGCCCACGAATTTCACTTCCCCCTCCCAAGGGAAACGCGATTCAAGTACTCCCAAACTACAGCAGGGAGCGAAAATTACAAGCCCGGCCATGGCTGGACCGGCTCTATATTCGCTGAAATTGGGGATTGAGGCCTTGAGAGTCGGTCTGGGGTGACTTATGGTTGTTGGACGTAACAACGGAGTGCTGAAAGGAGAAGCCCATGGCGGCCATTTCCCATGACAACTCAGACCTGATCAGATCGGTGTTCGACGCACTACCGTCAATGGTTTTCGTGGTTGATCAGGATGCCAGAATCCAGGAATGCAATGCCGCGGCGGAGAAGATGGTTGTGGACCGCGGATCCGCCGTTATCGACCAGCGCTGCGGGGAGGTGTTGAGCTGCCTGCACGCCGGAGATGATCCCAGGGGATGCGGCCGGGGGCCCCATTGCAAGATCTGCGTGGTCCGGGATGTGGTGAAAGCGGCCTTTGAGGGCGGCCGGGTGGTGCGCCGGCGGATAAGGCTGGAGGTCGTGCGAGATGGTGCCAAGGCTGAGATTTTCGCCTATGTGAGCGCCTCGCCCTTTCACTATAAAGACCGCGACTTGGTACTGCTGGTGGTGGAGGATATCAGCGAGATTGCCGAACTACAGCGCTTGATATCCATTTGTTCCTACTGCGGAAAGCTGAAGGATGACCAAGCGTCATGGATTCGTCTGGAAGCCTATCTCAAGGCGCACTGGGGGGTCAATTTTTCCCACGGCATCTGCCCCGATTGTTACGAAAAGGAAATTTACAAACTGCACAACGGCAGCCAGATCTCCAAGGGTGACGCAACCAGCGGATAGGGCGTGCGTAAAAATAACTTCACGTCTTAAGCGCCCATCCATCCCCCTCGGCGGCGTTGCGAAAACTCAATACGCCTATGTCTCTATGTTTTCCGACCGTTGTTTAAGCTTCCGTTGAATCCTGGGCAACCCCATGGAAAAGGATGATTATGATTCCCTGCCAGCGCCATCTGTTTGATATCCCGGTAGATGTGGCCTATTTCAATTGCGCTTTCACCTCGCCGCTTTTAAACGCCGCCAAAACCGCGGCTCAGAAGGCCCTTACCACCAAGGCCCACCCCTGGACCCTGGGCGCGGCCGATTTTTTCGACAGCGCGGAAGAGGCGCGCGGGCTATTTGCCCGGCTCATCGGCGCTTCGGCCGACGATATCGCCCTGGTGCCGGCGGTCTCCTACGGGATCGCCCTGGCGGCCCGCAACCTGCCTGTTGACCCGGGACAACATATCCTCGTGCTGCAGCATCAGTTTCCCTCCAATGTCTACAGCTGGCGGCGGCTGGCCCGGGAGCGGGGAGCGGAGATTCGAACCGTGGCCCAACCCGAAGACCATGACTGGACCAGGGCGGTACTGGCCGCCATGGATGAAAAGACAGCCATTGCAGCCTTGCCCCAGTGCCACTGGACCGATGGCGCCCTTCTCGACCTGGAACAGATCGGGGCGGCTTGCCGGGCGGTGGGCGCGGCCCTGGTGGTGGACGGCATTCAGTCGCTAGGAGCAATGGTCTTTGACCTTGCCCGGGTGCAGCCCGACATCCTGGTCGCTGCCTCCCACAAATGGCTCTTGGGGGCCTATAGCTGCGGATTCTGTTATCTGGCGCCCAAATGGCAGAGCGGCATCCCCCTGGAAGAAAACTGGCTCAACCGCGCCGGCTCCGAGGATTTTTCACGTCTGGTAGATTACCGGGACGGTTATCAGGCCGGGGCGCGCCGCTTCGATATGGGCGAGTGCTCCAACTTTATCCTGACCCCGGTTGCCGCTGAGGGGTTGCGGCAAATTCTGGCCTGGGGGGTCGCCGAGATTGCGGAAACCCTGGCCCGGTACACCCATGACATCGCCCGCCGCGCCCGGGATCTGGGGTTTCAGGTCCCCCCGCCGGATCAAAGTGCGCCCCATCTGATCGGCATCACCAAACCCGGGGGCTTCAAGCCAGATCTGCCGGCGCAGCTCGCCGCCCAGAAGGTCATGGTCGGTGTCCGTGGGGAGGCCATCCGCATCGCGCCCCATCTCTACACCAGCGATGCCGATATGCAACGGCTGTTTCGCGTCATGGCCGCGGCCGCCTGACCTTGCCATGATCATTCCCCACGACCAGCTATCAGACGGCGCCCTGCGGGGACTCGTCGAAGAGTTCGTCACCCGCCACGGCACCGATAGCGGATATGCATCCCCCTGCCTGGAAGACGATGTTCAACGGGTGCTGGCCCAGCTGCGACGGGGCGAGGTGCGGGTCACCTATGATCCGGCAACCCAAACCGCCGGCCTGATTGCCGCGGCGGAGCTGTCCAAGCCCAGGTCGCCTGGGTAATTCGATTGCCAATTTGGAAAGCGGCTTACCCAATCTCCGCGGCCCAGCCGAAACTCGACTTCAGCCTAACTGACTGGTATTATATTACTTATACCGATTCATCCGGATACGGTATAAAGATTGCTTATTTGGATGAAATACCAATCGGCACCGGCGACTGTTCATCCCTTCTTGAATCTGCGAGGCGCCTATGATGCTGCAAAATTTTGAAATCAGCGGACCCAGCGGGATTCGCAAACTGGTGGCCCTGTATCGTAAGCAATTTAGAATTCCGGAAAACCTCAACCACTATTCCCCTGAAGATCTCTTGGCCGCTGAACGAAAATTCATCAAATTTTCACTTCAAGACGGCAACCTGACCGATCCCGTCCAACGCACCGGAAACTCCAACTAGTAACGGCGAAACATTGCTCAGGCGGGGCTGAGATTATTGATCCTTGGCCTCGCCCACCCCAAAAGCGCTAAGCTTCTCCAGGAAATGTTTGGGATGAAGGGGCTTGGAAATATATCCATCGCATCCGGCGGCAAATGACTTTTGACGATCCTCCTTCATGGCATAGGAGGTCAAGGCAATCACCGGGACATCTTTCAGATCCGGATCGGCTTTGATGATCCGGGTAGCCTCCAAGCCGTCCATGGCCGGCAGCTGGATGTCCATCAGCACGATATCGGGCCGTTGCTCGCGGGCCATACGCAGGCCGCTTTCCGCATCTTCGGCCGCCAGGATCTTATGGCCGCAGGGGCTGAGGATTGCCTGGACCAGCTTCATATTGAGCGCGTTGTCTTCGATAACCAGTATGGTTTTCTGCTTCATGCGGGATTCCTATTCTCAGTTTTCGGGCAGGGGATAACGAAACGGAAGGTACTGCCCTGATCGGCGCCGGCACTTTCCGCCCAAATCACGCCGCCGTGGAGTTCAACAAAATTCCGGGTCAAGGCCAGTCCCAGTCCGGTTCCCTGATGCTTGCAGCTTTTGGGGTTTCCCGCTTGCTCAAAGGGATAAAAAATCGGCTCCAGCATATCCCGATTCAGCCCGCTGCCGGTGTCCTGCACCGAGATTTCAACCACCGGTCGGCTCCGGACGGTGGGGGTTTCTTTGATGGGCGGCAGTGTGATCCGCCGCCCATCGGAGGCGGCGATCACGCCATCGGCCACATCCCGGGAACGCGCCCTTAAGGTTACGGCTCCTTTTTCCGGGGTGAAGTTCAGCGCATTGGCCAGAAGATTGTCCAGGATCTGCTTGAGTTTGCGGCCATCAGCGCAAATGGTCTCAGGGATTTCATCGAGGTGCAGAGAGAGGTCGATGCGTGCTTTAAGGGTGCTTTTTTGAGCCACGGCCAGACTGCTCTCCAGCAATCGGGCCAGATCGATGGTTTCCAAATTCAAGGCCATCTTTCCCGCTTCCACTTTGGAGAGGTCCAAAATGTCGTTGATCAGGCTCAACAGATGCCGGCTGCCGCCCAAGGCATCCCTCAGATACTCCCTTTGGGTGGAATTGAGCTCGCCCACATGGCCATGGGCCACCAGCTCGGTGAATCCGATAATGTGATTTAGGGGTGTGCGCAGTTCGTGGCTCATATTGGCCAGAAATTGGCCCTTGGCCTGATTGGCCGCCTGGGCGGCGATCTTATCCTGATAGAACTCCTCGGCCCGCTTTCGCTCGGAGATATCCCGGGTTATGCCCAAAATTCCCACGGGCGTGCCCCCCTCATCCCGGGTCAAGGTGGTGGTAACCTCAGCCCAGGCGACACTGCCGTCTTTGCAAAGCTGCTGGATTTCAAGGGTTCGGGAGCGGTGTGGGTCGGTAGCGGGATCCTCCTCCCGGGCGAGTTCTTCAGCCAGAATTTGCGATACCTCCCCAAGGGATTCCGGGGTGAGTGTCTCTTCGATCCCCTGGGCCATGGCCTCTTGGACCGTGTACCCGCGCATCTTGAATACTGAGGGACTGATATAGGTAAATTTCAGGGTCGCCAGATCGAGGGTCCAAATGGTATCGGTCACATTTTCGGCAATCAGCCGGTAGCGCTCCTCGGAGGCCTGCAAATCGGTCATGTAGGCTTCCAGCCTCGCCTGGGAGAGCTGAAGTTCCTGGTTGGATTGTTCCAGGCGGGCAGCCAATTTGCTCACTTCGTCATATTTTTCCTGGATCAACCGATTGGCGTTCTCCAGATCGTTCCTGGCTTTATGGCGAATACCATTCCCTTTTCGAGTTACTGAAGTCATGTTGCGGCCCCGGCTTCCTCTATCGGGCAATGGGGCAGAACCAAACTGAAGGTGGCGCCTTGGTTTTCACCAGCGCTTTCGGCCCAGATGGCACCGCCATGGAGTTCCACGAAATTGCGGGTCAAGGCCAAACCCAGCCCGGTTCCCTGGTACTGGCGGTTCTTGGAATTCTCCACTTGCTCAAAGGGGTTGAAAATATGTTCCAGCATTTGCGCGTCCAGCCCAATGCCGCTGTCCCTTACTGAGATTTCGACGGCCGAGGCGTCAGGGCAAGCTTTAGCGTCACCATTTGCAGGCAGCTTGATCCGCCGGCCATCGGCAAGCTGGATGGCGCCCTGAGCAATGGCGCGGGTGCGGGCCCCCAGGGTTACGGATCCTTTTTCCGGGGTAAATTTAACTGCGTTGGAGAGCAGGTTATAGAGGATCTGCTTCAGCTTGCGGCCGTCGGCGGTAATTGTCTTTGGAATTCCATCGAGTTGCAGGGAGAGGGCAATGCCCGCTTTGAGTGCGCTCTCTTTTACCAAAGTTAGGCTGCCCTCCAGCAGTTGGGTCAAACCGACGGTTTCGGAAGTGAGATCCATCTTTCCGGCTTCCACCTTGGAGAGGTCCAAGATGTCGTTGATCAGGCTCAGCAGATGCTGACTGCTGCCCAGGGCATCGCTGAGATACTCGCTTTGGGCGGGATTGAGCTCCCCTACGTGGCCGTCCACCACCAGTTCGGTGAACCCGATAATATGATTGAGGGGCGTGCGCAGTTCGTGGCTCATATTGGCCAGGAATTCGCTCTTGGCCTGGCTGGCGTCCTCGGCCTGCTCCTTGGCCTCAAGCAACAGTTTTTCCACCTTGCGGCGAATGTTCATCTCTTGGTTGATTCGGGTGTTGGCCAGGCTTAACTCAAGTGATTTTTGTTTCTCGGCCAGGGTTAACTGCTCCTGTGTTTGGGCATTTTCCGCCAACTGGCTGCTCATGGTGTTGAAGGCCACGGCCAACTGGCCGATCTCATCGCTTGCATCTTGCGGCACGCGGACGCCCAACTCACCCCGGGCCAGCTTCTCAGCCGCGACCACCAGGCGCTGAATGGGTTTGCTCAAGGAACCGGCCAGGATAAACGCCACGGCGATGCCGATCCCGATCCCCACCCCGGCCCCGGCAAAGGCGACTTTCTGGCCCTTTCGCAAAATGGCGCCGATCATGGCTTGAAAGTTGTTGACCTCGGCAATAGTCTGTTTCCCATAGGTGCTGAATATCGTGTTGGCGCGGGCCATGGCCTCCAAGGCCAGGGCTCTCAACTGTTCGGTGTTATCGGCGCCGGGATCCTCTTGACGCTCCGCGGCATACTGGCTGACGGCAATACGGAAGAGTTTGGCATGCCGGGAAAGCGAGTCCAAGGCGTGGAGCTTTTTCTCCCGGAGGTCGCTCTGTCCAGCCTCTATTTGGCGGGTGAGGTCTTGGGAGTGCCGGATCACGGCCTGTAAATTCTCGATCACCCCGTCAAAGTCCTGATCCCCGGTTTCCACCAATCGATTGAAGGCCGTGGTGGCGTCCCAAAATTCTTTCTGCAACTCCACGACCTGCTCAAATTCATCCAAGACGGTCCAATAGGTGCCAGTGCGGTGGGATATCTGGTGAACCGCGAGGGTGGGAATCAATCCAACCCCGATCAGAACAACCACCAAGGCACCAAGGCCAATATTGCGGATGCAACGAAATGACATCTGAAGGCAGCCCTTTACTGCTTCTGTTCAAATTCCAAAACTGGCACTTTCCTTAAATCAACCTATCGTCCATTCACCAGCCGAACTTTAGCTGGGAATCCCCTGGAGAGAGGCTCAGGGTTCCAGGGTTGGATGGGGCAAGGCGGCCCTGGTTCCCTTGGAGTCCTGGGTTTTCTTGGGCTGCGTCAGACGCTTGGACCGGCGGCTGATCTGCCCGTGGACTTTTTTGCCCGGATCCCGCTCCGCGTTGCGCGCCCCGCCGTTTACCACCCGGTTCAGCAGGTCGACCATGTGCTTGAGTTCGGCAGATTGGGAACTGAGCTGATGGGATGCCTCGGCGCTGTTTTGGGCATCCGCGGCGTTGCCCTGAGTGACCTGGTCCATCTCGGTCAATGCCAGGTTGATCTGCTGCACGCCCTGGGCCTGTTCACTGGAAGCGGCGCTGATCTGTTCCACCAACTCCCCGGCCTGGGCCGCTTTATCCGCCACATGGGTAAACGCACCATGGGTTTCGGAAACCAAGCGGGAGCCCTGGCTCACTTTCTGGATGGTGCCTTCAATCAACCCGGCGGTATTTTGGGCCGCCTCGGCGGCCCGCAGGGCCAGATTGCGGACCTCATCGGCCACCACGGCAAACCCGGCGCCGGCTTCCCCGGCCCGGGCCGCTTCCACGGCGGCGTTCAGGGCCAGCAGGTTGGTCTGAAATGCGATTTCGTCGATGGTCTGAATGATCTTGGAGGTCTCCTGGCTGGCGGTGCTGATCTGTTCCATGGCTTGGGTTACTTGGTCCATGGAGTGATTGGCGCTGCCTACCATGTGGTTTGCCTCGCCCATCAGGGTGTTGGCCTGATCGGCATGGCGGGCGTTGTACTCGGTCATGGCGGCCATCTGCTCCAGGGATGCCGCGGTTTCTTCGAGGGAGGCGGCCTGGCTGGTGGATCCTTGGGTCAGATGGCGGCTGACGTGCTCCACCTGCTTTGAAGCCGAAGCAACAATCGAGGCGTACTGATCCAAGGATTGGGTACTGCGCTGGATCGGTTTGCTGACGATTTTACGTACCAGAAGGTACATGACGGATGAGGAAAAGATCAGAATTCCGGCCAGGGCCGCGCCGAAGAGCCAATAACTGGAGTGGCTGATCCGCGCCAGGCGCTGCTGATTCTGGGTTCTCAGTGCCAGAGCCTTCTCCTTGCCCTGGGCCATGAGCTGGCCCAAGACCGCCCGGTTATCCTCCATCTGGTGGCCCAGAAACGCTTCGGTTTCAGCCTTCAAGCGGCCAAAGGCCTCAGTGGAGACTTTAAGGTAGAAGTATCCGGCGGTTTCGCCGATCTTATCCTTCCAGCCGTGGTGAACATGGCAGCGGATACATTTGCGCTCGATGGTTTTGGTGATATAGGTTTCCATGCCGCTATCGGTCCAGTGCCGCATTTTACCCGGGCTTTCGGCCAGCTGGGCCACCATCTTTTCGGGGGTTTTACGCCCCAGAAACTGCTCGTCGGATGAGAACTGCACGGTTCCGCGGTCATCCAGCACGGATATTTCCAGGATACCGTCCACGCCGGCCAACCTTTTTAACCAAACCCGCACCGCACGCTTATCCCCGGTATCAAAGGCTTTATCAAAAGGACGGCTGGAGGCTTGCAGGATATCTTCGGCGGCATGGACCTGGAAGGCTTCAAATTGCTTGATGGTCTTGGCCGACATGGTTTCAAGCTGCCGGGCGTGACTCTCCATGAGATCATTGAGCTGGGTCATGTTGGACGCGGAGAGCGCCTCCAAATGGGTGATATTGGCCTCGGAGAGCCCCGAGGTTTGCCTGGAGGAAACAAAATGCAGCGTGACCAGCACCAGGGCCACAATGCCGAACAGGCACAGGTTGAGGGGGATGTTCAGGCGGTGGTGCAGTTTCAGGTTTCTAAATCGCATGGGTCCGTCCTTCGTTATGGGAAACTATCCGTTGATCCGGCTGGTCGAGGGTTAGTATGAAGTTGACTGGAACCTCGGCCAAGGGGATCGCCGTTTCACGAGCGATAACGCACGTCCTCAAGCATTTTGCGGATCACTGAGCCGATCTCTTCCCGCACGGCATCCAGATCGGTGCAAAACCGAGGATAGAGCCGATGGGCCTTGCGCTGGGTCAAGGGGTCGCGGTCAGGCAAAATGAGAATCATTCGGTAGGGCTCCAAAAGCTCTTTTAGGGCCAGCAGAGAATCGAGCTCCTGGTGGTCGCGGATCAGCAGAATCAGGATGGAGGTAGAATTGGCCGATGGGGTCAGCCGGGCGGCCAGGCACCCCAGGGTGTCGCAGATCTCCACCTTTCCCTGGGGGGAGACCGCTTCAATCCGCGATAGGATGATTTCACTGGTTTTGTCCAAAGCAGTTGAATAAAAAAGCATCTTGGGTTTCCTGATCGAGTTGCAATTCATGGAGATCATGGTTCTACGTCGCACGGGACAAGGCTAAATACAAATCGCGTGCCAAGATTGCGAAAAATTATATAATGTTATTTTTTCAATTAGTTATGATATTCTTCAGCGGTAACCGGAACGAACCTAAGTCGGAAAAACTGTCCTATAAAAGGGACGCTGTCCTGGAAAGAGGAATGGAATCCTAACTGTAGGACACCGTGAGGGGCTGGGGGGCGGTAGCTGAGGTGGTGGAAAGATTGTTTTTTTTTAAGCAGGGCGTAAAACCGGGAGCGCGAAAGCTTTGAGATCTGGATGGCCGCTTTCAGATCGCCCTGGGTATGGGCAAGTAAATCTTGGATGTACTGGGACTCCAAACGTTGCTTGAAATCCTTGTAGCTGGGCATGGGTTGGGGAGCGGGTTTAGCCGTGGGCGGGGCTGGGGCCTGAGGACATGACTCTGGGTCGGGTTTCCCGATGGTGTTGCGGGCCAGCTGGATGCGCAGGTGATTGGGCAGATGCTTGCCGTAGATGGTGGGTTCGAGCCCGGCGCGGGCCAGGGTGCTCACCAGGGTATTGACCAGTTCCCGGACATTGCCCGGCCAGTCATAGGCGCAGAGCAGATCCATGAAATCCGGTGCCAAACCTTTGGTTTCATTGCCCCGCCCGGTGCCGAGTTTGTTGATGTAATGCAAGGCCAGGGCTTTGATATCCTCGCCGCGCTTTCTAAGGGGCGGCAGTTCCAGGGTGAGCATCCGCAGCCGAAACAGCAGGTCCTTGCGAAAGCGTCCCCTTTCGGCCATGGCCTCCAAGTCCCGGTGGGTGGCCGCCACCAGCCGAAAATTGCTTTGGATCTCCTGCTTGGCGCCCAGCGGACGAAAGCGATGGTCCTGGAGCACCCGCAGAAACGCTTTTTGCAACTCCAAGGGCAGTTCGCCGATCTCGTCTAAAAACAAGGTCCCCTGGTCGGCCTGAGCGATGAGGCCTTGGCGGGCGTGATCCGCACCGGTGAAAGCACCCTTGCTGTGGCCGAAAAGGACGCTTTCCACCAGGGTTTCGGGCAGGGCCGCGCAATCCACCACCACGAAGCTCTGACCAGCCCGGGCGCTGTTGTCGTGGATGGCACGGGCAAACAGCTCCTTGCCGGTCCCGGTTTCGCCGGCAATCAGCACATTGGCGTCGTTGACCGCGGCCTGGGCCAGTTGATCCAGGCAGGCCTTGAGCGACGGGCTGTCGCCAATGATACGGTCCCGAACCAGCGAGACCGGCATGGGCTGCGCCCGCTTCTCCCGGCGATATTGTACGGCACGCTCCAGGGGCAGGAGCATCTCTTTAAGGGAGGCCGACTTTTCGAAGTAATCCCAGGCGCCGTTGGTGATGGCCAGCTCCGCGCCATCGGGGTTGCCCGCCGCGGTCATGATGATCACCTCGGGGGCCGGGGGCATGGAGCGCAGATGGGGGATCAAATCCAACCCATTGCCGTCGGGCAGGCCCACATCCAGCATGACCACGTCCGCGGAGTGGGCCTGGGTGCAATCCAGTCCTTCCTGTTTGCTGTGGGCATAGTCCACCTGGTGCCCCCGTTCGGCGACGAGGTGCCCCAGGGCCTTGCACCACATGCGGTCATCATCGATTATTAGGACTTTGGCCATCATCCCCCCAAGGGAATTTCCAGGAACCCGCTAAATGCACGCCGGTTATTCCCTTCTGCTTTCCATTGGTCCTGGTATCGGCGGAATCTGTGATAACTTTAGGTCTAAGGCCTGGCGCCTGAAATGGAGTCAAAAAAACAGCATATTTTGATGGTCTCACCGTCAGCACCTGCCGTGGCCGCTGGTGTTCCGGTAGGGGCGGGTTTCAAACCCGCCCCCACACGCCGGGCCAGCAGATGGCCGGGGTCTTAAGTTTGTGATCTTCCCCCAGTTTTAAGATAAAAATCCCCCTATCCCCCTTTAAAAAGGGGGGACCGGCCGTGCCCCCGAGGAGCTTCCGGGCGATAAATTTTTCGCCCCCTACCCCGCAGCCTTGGGCGATTGTCGCTGGAGAAAGGAGCGCTTCACCTCTGAAACACGGGGCCGAGGGATCGATGCTGCTTCCCCCCTTTGGAAAAGGTGGGCCGCGGGGATCAGTGCTACTCCCCCCTTTGGAAAAGGGGGGTCGGGGGGATCGATGCTGCTCCCCCCCTTTGGAAAAGGGGGGTCAAGGGGATCGATGCTGCTTCCCCCCTTTGGAAAAGGGGGGTCAAGGGGATCGATGCTGCTTCCCCCCTTTGGAAAAGGGGGGCCGCGGGGATCAGTGCTGCTTCCCCCCTTTGGAAAAGGGGGGTCGCGGGGATCAGTGCTACTCCCCCCTTTGGAAAAGGGGGGTCGGGGGGGATTTTATTTATAGCCCCCAAGGTATCCGTCCCTCTCGCTCCATCGCATCCACACCCATCCAGGAGTCACTGGAAACACGCCATGGATGCAACGGAGGTTAGCTCATCTCGATGCCGCGCTCTCCCAGGTTGCCGTAGCGGTGATAGCTGTCGCAGATGCTCTGCTCCTGGAAATATTGCAGCAGCTCCAGGCGGCCCTCCATGAAAACCGGGCTTCGGGCAATATAAAACCCGGTTTCGGCGGCGTGGGCAAACACCGCGACCGGCACCCGGTCCGGGGCGGCATAGCGAATGCGCTGCACATTGGGGATCACCTTCATCAGCTGGTCGTCGTTTTGGCGCACCAGGGGCGCGTCGCCCATCAAGCGTCGGCCTTGATGGCCGTTGAGAAAATCGGTGATGGCGTTGTCCAACTCCGTGGGAATGCTGACCACCAGCTCGCAGCCGGCCACTTTTACCGCCGCGATGCGGGCCAAGACCTCGAAAAGGCTGTCCTCTGGGTGAAGCCGGACCACGACCTTGCCCACCGGCAGGTAGCGCAGGATATTGTCCTGGCCCCGCAGCTTGAAGTAGTCTTTTTCCTGGTAGAACTCCTGTTCGAAGTGGTAGAGGTAGCTCTTGATGGCCTTGATGGTTCGGGCCAGATCCTCTTTGACTTCCCCATGCTTGCCCCACAGCAGCTCCAGGCGCCATTCGTCGGCCAGCCGCAGCAGGCGGGATTCTGTGCGGATAGCGCCCACGGTGGGCGGGGCGACCTCCTCGAAGTTCATAAATTGCGAGACATAGTTGGGGCCACCCACCTTGATGCCGGCCCCCAGGGCCGATTTGCCCATGCCCCCGAAGGGCTGGCGCAGCACCACGGCGCCGGTGGTGCCGCGGTTGATGTAGAGATTTCCGGCCCTGATCTTTGCTTTCCAAACCTCGTGCTCGCGTTTGTCCAGGCTTTCCAGGCCGGAGGTGAGCCCGTATCCGGTCTGGTTCACCAGATCGATGGCCTGGGAGAGATCTTTGGCCTCCATCACCGCCAGCAGGGGTCCAAAAAACTCGGTCATGTGCGTGTAGCTGCCCGCCCTTACGCCGTACTTGATCCCGGGGGTCCACAGATGGGGGTTGCCGTTAAGATTCTCGGGTTTCAAGGCCCAGCCCTCTCCGGGCTCCAGAGTGGTCAGGGCGCGCTTGAGATCGTCATCGGGGCGGTTGACCAGAGGACCCATTTTATTTCTGAACTGCCAGGCCGAGCCGGTCTTGAAGCTGCGGGCGGCGTCCACCAACTGCGCCTTGAAGTGTTCATCCCGGTAAACCTCCTTTTCCAGAATCAATAAAGAGGTGGCGGAGCACTTCTGCCCGCAGTTGCCGAAGGCCGAATGGATCACGTTTTTGATGGCCTGGTCGCGATCGGCCATGGCGGTGACGATGGTGGCGTTCTTGCCCCCGGTTTCAGCGGCCAGAAAAACATCCGGGCGATCCTTTAAAATACCCAGGCCGGTATCCGTGCCCCCGGTGAGCACGATGATGTCCACATCGGGATGGCCGGTGAGAAGGGACCCGATTTCAGCCCCGGATCCGGGCATGAACTGCAGGGCGTTCCGGCTCACCCCGGCCCGCCACAAGCATTGGCACAGCTCCCAGGCCACCAGCACCGCCGCGGAGGCGGGTTTGAAGATCACCGTATTGCCCGCGGCCAGACAGGCGATCATCCCCCCGCAGGGAATGGCGATGGGAAAATTCCAGGGGGTGACCACCAGGGCCACGCCCTTGCCCCGGCAGCGGATGTTCTCCATATGCTCAAAGGTTTTCACCGAAAAGGGGTAGTACTCGGCGAAGTCCACGGCCTCGGAAACTTCCACGTCGGCCTCGCTAAAGACCTTGGCGGTGTTGGCGGCGGCGGCCCCGATGAGCCGCCCTCGGGCACGGCGAAGTTCCATAGCCGCCCGGGAGAGAATTTCATGGCGCGCTTCAAGTGATTTGGCGCGCCAGCCGTCTGGATCGGCCTTGGCGATCTCAATGGCCCGCCGGGCGTCCTCGGCGCTGGCCAGGGCGTAGCGGGCCACGCGGACCCCCTCGCCGGCGGCGTCGTCCAGGCGCGACAAATCGACGTAATCCCGGGTTTGGCGATCCTTGAAGATCTTCTCACCGGCCACCACCAGCGGAATTTGGGGCGGCGTGTGGTCCGGACCGGCCCGCCAGCCCTCGCGGATCTGCTTGGCCCACTGGCCGTTGGCCGGGATGGACCAATCCGTATCGGGTTCGTTGACGAAATGATTCTCGTAGAAGGTTCCCATCTTCTCGGGAAACTTTTCGCTGATGCGGTTTTGAACCCGGTTGGATTCCTTGGAAACCTTGTCCATTTGAACCACGGAGTCCAGATACTGCTTTTCCAGAAATCGCCACACTTTGGAACCGGTTTTCAGATTGCAGGAGTAGCGCAGGAAGTTCTCCCCGGCGGTGTTCTCGTCCAGGCGCCGGATCAGGTAGGCGATGGCATTGATGAACTCCTCTTTCTTGGCCACCGGCGCGTAAAGCAACACATCCCCGGAGATTTCGTTGAGGGCCCGCCGCACGTGGTCGGCCATGCCTTCCAGCATTTCGAAATAGAAGTAGTCGCCGACTCCCCGGGCCTCAGCCAGCCGGCTGGCAAAGGCCAGCTCGAAGAGGTTGTGGGAGGCGATACCCAGCTGGACCGCTTCGATGTTCTCCTGGCGCATGCCGAACTCCACCATGCGTTTGTAGTTGGCGTCCACCTCTAGCTTGGTGTGGTAGGGCGCCAGGGGCCAGTTGAAGATGGCCGATTCCACCTGCTCCATCTCCAGATTGGCGCCCTTGACGATGCGGATCTTGATGGGGCTGGCGCCGGCCGCCACCCGTGCCCTGGCCCAGGCAGTAAGTTCCTGCTGGATGGCAAAGGAGTCGGGAAGATAGGCCTGGAGCACAATACCCGCGGAGTGGTCGCTGAACTCGGCTTGGTCCAGGGTTTCCATGAAGGCGGTTTTGGTGATGTTCAGATCCCGGAACTCCTCCATGTCGAGATTGACGAATTTGGGTATCCGGGTGCCGTCGGGCCGCTCGAAGAAGTGCTCTCGAGCCACCCGGTAAAGCGCGGCGAGCCGCTCCTTGAGGGTCTTGACCGTGTGATCGAAGGCGATGGAGTGGATTTGAGAGTAGATGGTGGAGATCTTGACGGAGATATACTCGATACGCGGGTTCTTCAGGTCCGCGATATAAATATCGAGCCTGCGGCGCGCCTCGCTTTCGCCCAGCAGGGCTTCCCCCAGGTGGTTGATGTTCATGCGCACCCCCTGCGCTCTGCGTTTATCCAGATGGGCGTGGAGCGCCTCTTCTTCTCCCGGAATGATGGCCCGGCTGCTGCTCTGGCGCATGTGGCTGATCATCTTGGGAACGGTGAGGGCCGGCAAGTGCCTTCCAAGCCCCAAAAACATCTGGATCAGAAGCCGGTCCACCTTGGGGAAGAAATCGGGAATGCCGTAGGCCGTTAGAATGGCATTGACCTGGTCGGCCACCCGGGCGCTGTCATGGGGCCGGAAGCTTTGGTCGATCATCCGGGTGAGCACCACCTTGTCGATGGGGTGGGTCATGAGCTGCTTCATCTGCTCCTGGATCGCCTTTTCCTCACCGGTCAACAGTTCATTGGCCCGATCCTGCCAGGCGCGGGCCAGGTCCAGGGCATCCTTGGCGACTGGATCCAATGGGGTTGCATTCATGGGTGCTTACCTCCTTGCATGGGTGTGGGTCCGTTGGATTTTCATCAATAGAGGTTCGTGTAGATATATTTCCGGCCAGACACTATTTTACGGGGACCAGCCTTCCATCCCGGTAAATCATTCGCTGATAATACTCCATGACCTGCATGCCGTCGGAATCAAAGGACTTGTCCCCTGTGGCCCCGTCGTATTCCGCGCTGACCTTGTGCAGGGCCTGGGCCAGTTCATCGGTCTGGAGGGAATCCGCCCTTTTCAGGGCCAGGGCCGCCATCCAGGTGGCGTCATAGGCGTAGGCCCCGAAGGCGGTCTGCATCACCGGGCGCTGGTACATTTTCTGGTAGGCCACCCCGTATTTTTTCCAGTAGGCGTCCTGGTAATGTTTGAATCGCGGGCCCCCGTGGCGGCCCACCACCAGCCCCTTGATGCCTTCAGCGCTTTCGGGCTTCACATCATGATACCACATGGTCATGTAATCGGCGTACCATCCCGCGGAGGGCTTCAGACCCGCCGCATGGGCCTGCGCCAGAATCAATTTGGCATCGGTTCCATAGGCCGTCAAGAAAACGACTTCCGGCTGGGCCGCGGCCAATTCCTGGATCAGCGGCGTGTAGTCCGCTTGACTTTCCGGATAGCGAAGCGCGGCAACCCATTGTTTAGACGCCTTTTTGATGGTTTTTTCGGTCCAGGTTTCGATTCCCAGGCCAAACGGATTGTCCACCACGATGGAGGCATAGCGCTGGGCCCCTGTTTCAAGTGCAAATTCAGCCAACTGAATCCCCATCACTTCGTCCAGACCGATAACGCTAAAAAAATAGGGGCCGATGTGGCGCAGTTCCGGGGCGGTGGCGCCCACCGAAATCTGAATCACCTGCTTTGTATTGGTCCATTGGCCGGTAGGCAGGGTCACTCCGCTGGAGTAAGCGCCGATGATCAGGGGGACCTGATCCTTATCCACCAGCTTGCGCACTGCTGACACCCCCTGATCTTCGTTGGAGCCGGTGTCTTCCCAGATGATTTTCAAGGTTCGGCCCTGAATCCCGCCGGCGGCGTTGATTTCGTCCAGGGCCAATTCCTGGCCGCGCTTCATATCTCGCCCCTGGATCGCGTTGATTCCCGTAAGCGGGTTGATGGCGCCGATCACCAGGGAATCCGCAGCCTCTGTTTCGGCGAAACTGGCGCTGACTAGCGCCAGAAGTGCCGCAAACACTGCCAACTTCATTTGTCGTGAGCATTGCATCGCGTACCTCCTTTTATACCCCCGCGCCGGCCCGGACGACCGGAGTTGTACCGCGGAGGTTGCGGAATTTTCTTCTTTCCGGACCTTCAGCTGGCTCCCCCTACCCCTGCTGGGGATCAAAGATGCCCATCACCTCGGCAGAGGGCGCTTTGTCCACCAGGCTGACAATGACAATGGCCAGGGCGCAAAGGAGAAATCCGGGCAGAATTTCGTACATATCGAAGATGCCCCCCTCCAGCTGCTTCCAGACAATCACCGTCAGCGCTCCCAGGACCATACCCACCAGAGCGCCGTTGCGCGTCATGCGCCGCCAGAACAGCGATAAAATGATCACCGGGCCGAAAGCCGCGCCGAACCCTCCCCAGGCATAGGATACCAATGCCAGCACCTTGCTGTCGGGATTGGAGGCGAGCAGGATCGCGATCAGGGCGATCACCAGTACGGCGATCCGGCTGATCCAGACCAATTCGCTTTGACTGGCATTTTTGCGCAGAATCTGCTTGTAGAAATCCTCGGCGATGGTGCTGGAGCAGACCAACAACTGGGAGTCGATGGTACTCATGATGGCTGCCAGAATGGCCGCTAACAAGATCCCCGCAATCCAGGGATTGAACAGCACTTGAGTCAAATCGATAAAAACGGTTTCTGAATTCTCCAGGGGAGACCCCGCAAAATAGGCGATCCCCAAAAATCCGGTGAAGATAGCCCCAAAGAGCGAAAGCACCATCCAAGTCATGCCGATCAGTTGGGCCTTGGGCACCTCCGCAGTGGATTTCACCGACATGAAGCGCGCCAGAATGTGGGGCTGGCCGAAATAGCCCAACCCCCAGACCATTAGAGATATAATCCCCATGAGGGTCATGCCGGAAAAGATGTCCACATGCTCGGCATTTAGGGCCGCGATCCGGGAAACCGCACTCTCCCAGCCGCCGACCCTGCCGATGACAAACAGGGGAACGGCGCACAGGGCCAGAAACATCATGATCCCCTGGAAAAAATCGGTCCAGCTCACGGCCATGAAACCCCCCAGAAAGGTGTAGGAGACAATCACAATGGCACCGGCCCACAATGCAACGGAGTAGTCCAGCCCAAAGGTTTCCTCAAACAGAATGGCCCCACCCACCATGCCGGCGGAGGTGTAAATGGTGAAGAACACGAGGATCACCGCGGCCGAAGCCACCCGTAGCACCCGGGAGGTATCATTGAAGCGGTTTTCCAGGTAATCGGGCAGGGTGATGGAATCCTTGGCAGCCTCGGTGAAGATTCTCAGCCGTTTGGCAACGAACTGCCAATTCAGATAGGCCCCGATCACCAAACCCACGCCGATCCAGACGTTGTTCATCCCCCCTGCGTACATGGCGCCGGGTAGCCCCAGAAGGAGCCAGCCGCTCATGTCCGAAGCACCGGCGCTCAGGGCCGCCACTGCGCCGCCCAACTGCCTGCCGCCCAGAACATAATCCGACAGGTTTTTAGTGCGCAGGTAGAAGTATACGCCGATGGCTAGCATGCCCACCAGATAGAAACTAAACGAGCTCACAATGGGAATGTTCATCTCTGGCCCCCCCTTTGGATGAAGAAGTTAACGATGGACAAAAGGATGACCAATAGCTGGGGCACCAGCAGCCAAAACCAGGTTGCCGGCGTAAGGGATGTGAATTCCATGGGTTCGACCTCCTTTTGCTGATATGGGAGTTAGCGCCAAGCCGGAGCATCTCTCCGGAGCATCTCTTGCTTTTCTATCCAGTGCAGATCAGCGGATCGAATGAAGCCGAGGGAAAGAGAGCGCAGGTGGTGGTGATGTGGCGGGCAGCTTATGTATAATGGTTAAACCATTCGATTCTTATTTCGTAATGGTTAAACCATTTGATGTCAAGGGAAAAAATCATCATGGATGCGGGTCAGCCAAAAAAGCTGATTGTGCTCCGCAGCTATGCGGAATGCAGGGGCGCTTACCAGGTGAAGTTATTTTTGCGCGAGTCCCTAACCGTCGTGGGCGGCCATGTGCTCATAGAAGCGACGCACATGGGCTTGAGCCAACAAAGCGGCCCGGGTGGGGTTTTGGGCCTTGATGGCCTGGTAAATCTCCCCCAGGTCATGGTAGTTCTGGCTCAAATTGGCCTCCGTAGGGGGCAAAAGCTCATCGTAGTAGGCTTGGATGTTGCTGTGGATCACGTTGTGCATAAAAATATAGATGGGATTGCGGGATATCCGCGCCACTTCGCGATGGAACTTCTTGTCGATTTCCAAAAAGTCCAGCCAGCGCTCCGTGGCGTTTTGCAGGCAGGCGCCGGCGGCGGCCAGTAAATCCTCCAGCCTTTCCAGGTCCCGGTTATCCGCCCGCTCAGCGGCCCGGGCGGCGACATTGCCCTCCACATCCTCGCGGAATTCATTCAAGTGGTCCAGGGAGATCTGGCGATAGCGCAACATCAGCCCCAGCCCCTCGGCCATGGGTTCGCTGATGGCATCGGTGACAAAGGCACCGCCGTTAACCCCCAGGCGGATCTCGATGAGCCCTTTCTGCTCTAAAACCCGCAGGGCCTCCCGCAGGGTACCCCGGCTGGTCTGAAATGTTTCCCGCAGTTCCCGTTCCGGGGGCAGCACCTCACCGGCCTGGTATTGCCCACTCAGGATCGCCTCCTGGATCTGCTCGACAATGTCCTGGAATATTCTGTTTTGGCGGGCCGCCTTGAAACGACCTTTGGGGGCGTAGGCTTTGCGGTTGAGGGCCATCACTCCAAATCTCGGGTTCAGGGGTTGCGGTGTCGGCGGGTAGAGGCCTTAGGACCACCGGTTGGTAGGTACAATCTTCAAAGACTTTAAATAGTTTAACCATTCGTTGTCAAGCCGCCGGCAAGGAACGCACATCTATCATTAGGCTGGCGTCACCCGCTTTTGCAGTTCGGTTTGCAGAGTGATCCAGGTTTGGGATAAAGATGCCAATCAGTAACCCCACGGGTAACGGGTCCCGATTCATTCAGGATAGATCGTGAATCAGCTGAACATCAAATATGGGCTGGATGAACGGCCGCCCTGGGGGGCGACCCTGATCTTCGGTCTGCAATGGCTGGCCATCACCATGGCCACCGTGATCATCATCGGCAAAGTGGTGGCGGCCCTGCACTTCACGGATCCCGGCCGGCAGCTGCTCTACATGCAAAAGCTCTTTTTCGTGATGGCCCTCTCCCTGTTTTGCCAGGTGACGGGAGGTCACAGACTGCCGTTGATCTGCGGACCGGCCACGGTACTGCTGGTGGGGATCATCGCCGGAGCGGGCAGCGACATCCGCGCCATCTACACCACCATCGCCGCCGGCGGGGCCTTTCTGGTGCTGCTGAGCATCACGGGCCTGTTCTCGCGGATCTCCCGCTACTTTACCTCTCGGGTGGTGGCCACCATTTTGATGCTGATCGCCCTGACCATCACCCCCACCATCCTGAACCTGATTCTCAGCGGCGCCTCGCCGGCCCAGTCGCTGACCAATCTGGGATTCGCCCTGCTTTTTTTCACGGCCATGATCGCCGCCGATCGCCTGCTCCAGGGTATCTGGAAATCCACCATGATCGTCTGGGCGATCATTGCCGGCAGCCTCTGTTACCTGCTCCTGGTGCCTCCCGAAGGGTGGCGCGGCCGCGGCCAACTGGGACTGGTGGACCATTTTTTCGCCGATTTCACCACCACTCCGGTCTGGGACCCGGGCCTGCTGATCGCCTTTCTGGTCTGTTTTATCACGCTCTCCATCAACGACCTGGGCGCCATCCAGGCCGTGGGCCGGCTCATCAACCCCCCGGCCATGGCGCACCGGGTGAGCGCCGGCATCACCTTGAGCGGACTGTCCAACATCCTGGCCGGCTTCTGCGGGGTGATCGGACCGGTAAACTTCTCCATGAGCGCGGGCATTATCGCCGCCAACGGCAATGCCTCGCGCTTCACCTTGATTCCCACCAGCCTCGGTTTGCTGGCCATGGCCTTTTTACCCGGCGTGGTGGCCTTTGTCTGGAACGTCCCCGCCCCCGTGGTGGGAACGATCCTGCTCTACATCATGTGCAGCCAGCTGGCCGCCGGGCTGATGGCGGCCTTCGGCGTAGCGGGTTTCTCCTTTCAGGACGGCATGATCATCGCCATCCCCCTGATGGTGAGCATCCTGGTCTCCTATCTGCCCCCGGCGGTCACGGCCGCCTTCCCTCCTGTGCTGGTGCCGCTGCTGGGCAACGGGTTTGTCATGGGCGTATTGGCGGTATTACTCCTGGAGCATGTCGTTTACCCCTCGCCACCCTCCCCGCCCCCCCGGTAATGCGCGATTTAAAATCCCCTTAGCCCCCTTTGGAAAAGGGGGAACTGAAGAATAAATCCCCCTAACCCCCTTTAGCAAAGGGTGGAACTGAAGGGCCCCCCCGACCCATTTGGCAACGGGAGGCCGGGTGATGGGTTCTCCCCCTTTGGAAAAGGGGGAACTGAAAAATAAATCCCCCTAACCCCCTTTAGCAAAGGGGGGAACTGAAGGACCCCCCCCTTTGGAAAAGGGGGCCGGGGGGGATTTACAGGCTCCTGAATGCGGACACTGGGGTCTCAACCCTATTTCAGACCATCGGGATACCCAATTTGGGCCGAACAGGACTGTATTGCAAGTTGGAGTTTCATACTTAGGATTAAAGTAATTTAAATCTCCTGGACAACGCCCCCCGCGGTAGGACGGGAATCGATCAAAGGCCAAGTCAAGCTCATACTCAAAAGAGATCGAAGCGCCCATGGAAATCGAAAAGAGTACTGACAACTCCCAACAGACGAAATCGGACCTCCTGGAGCAGGAAAATAGAGAGTGGCGGGAGTCCCTGGCCTATGTCCAGCAAAGCCAGGGCCCCGAACGGGTACGGGAGCTGCTGCGCCGGCTGCAGTTGCAGGCCGCGGAGTATGGGGTGAGCAGCGAGTGCGCCTTTACCAGCCCCTATGTCAACACCATTCCGCTGGCGCGCCAGGCGGTCTTTCCAGGCAGCCGCGAGGTCGAGCGCCGCATCAAAAGCATCGTGCGCTGGAACGCCATGGCCATGGTGGTGCGCGCCAACCGCCGCAGCAGCGGCATCGGCGGCCACATCTCCACCTACGCCTCCGCGGCCACCCTCTACGAGGTGGGTTTCAACCACTTCTTCCGGGCGCCCAGCGACTCCCATCCCGGAGACCTGGTCTACTTCCAGGGCCACGTGGCCCCCGGAATTTACGCCCGGGCCTATGTGGAGGGACGCCTGACAGAGGGGCAGTTGGAAAATTTCCGCCGCGAACTGCATCCCCAGGGAGGCCTGCCTTCCTACCCCCACCCCTACCTGATGCCCGAATTCTGGCAGTTTCCCACGGTCTCCATGGGACTGGCGCCCATCATGTCCATCTACCAGGCGCGCTTTGCGCGCTATCTGCAAAATCGGGGCCTCAAGGAACCCGACGACCAGAAGGTGTGGGCTTTTCTGGGGGACGGCGAAACGGATGAACCCGAGTCCATGGGCGCCATCACCCTGGCGGCCCGGGAGCACCTGGACAACCTGATCTTCGTGGTCAACTGCAACCTCCAGCGCCTGGACGGCCCTGTACGCGGCAACGGCAAGATCATCCAGGAGTTGGAGGCCGCCTTCCGGGGCGCTGGATGGAACGTGATCAAGGTGATCTGGGGTTCGGACTGGGATCCGCTGCTAGCCCAGGACAAAACGGGCCTCCTGGCGCAGCGCATGGAAGAGGTGCCCGACGGCCAGTACCAGCTCTACTCGGCCTCCGGGGGCGATCTCATCCGCCGGGACTTCTTCGGCAAATACCCGGAGCTGGAGCAGATGGTGGCCCACTACAGCGACGAGCAGCTCTGGAAGCTGCGCCGGGGGGGCCACGATCCGGAAAAGGTTTACGCCGCCTACCACGCGGCGGTGAACCACAAGGGCTCGCCCACGGTGATTCTGGCCAAAACCATCAAAGGCTACGGGCTGGGCGAAGCCGGCGAAGGACGCAACGTCACCCACCAGCAGAAGAAGCTCAACGAGCAGGAGCTGCGCCACTTCCGTAGCCGCTTCGGCATCCCCATTGCCGACGACGACATCAAAGAGACCCCCTTTTACCGGCCCGCCACGGACAGCGAGGAGGCCACCTATCTGCAGCAGCGCCGGGAGGCCCTGCAGGGCTACCTACCCCAGCGGCGCGGGTCCACAGCCCAATTGGCACTGCCCCCCGAGGCGCTCTTCAGCGAGCTGCTCAAAGGTTCCGGCGAGCGGGAGCTGGCCACTACCATGGCCGCGGTGCAGCTGTTGGGTAAACTGCTCAACGATTCTGAGCTGGGCAAGCTGATCGTGCCCATTATCCCCGACGAGGCGCGCACCTTCGGCATGGAGGCCCTCTTTCGCAAGTTCGGGATCTACGCCCACCAGGGCCAGAAGTACGACCCGGTGGATAAGCAGAGTCTGCTTTATTACAAGGAGGCCCGCGACGGGCAGATTCTCGAGGAAGGCATCACCGAGGCGGGTTCCATCTCCTCGTTTATCGCCGCCGGAACGGCCCACACCGCCTACAACATTCCCACGATTCCTTTCTTCTTCTTCTACTCCATGTTCGGTTTTCAGCGCATCGGCGATCTGATCTGGGCCGCCGGTGACTGCCGGGCGCGGGGGTTTTTGATGGGCGGCACCGCCGGGCGCACCACCCTGGCCGGGGAAGGGTTGCAGCACCAGGACGGCCACAGCCATGTTTTGGCCCTGGCCAACCCCTCGCTGCTGGCCTACGACCCGGCCTTTGCCTATGAGCTGGCCGTGATCGTGCGCGAGGGATTGCGACGCATGCTGGTGGAAAAGCAAGACCTGATCTACTACCTGACGGTGATGAACGAATTCTATCTCATGCCGGCCATGCCCGAGGGCGCCGAGGAGGGAATCCTAAAGGGCATCTACAAATTCCGGGCCTCGACCAACCGCCGGGTGCAGATCAAAGCCCACTTGCTGGCCAGCGGCGCCATTGTCAACGAGGCCCTGGCCGCCCAAGAGATTTTGGAAAAGCAGTTCCAGGTACCCGCCGATGTGTGGAGCGTCACCAGTTACAAAGCCCTCTACTGGGACGCCATCGACACCGAACGCTACAACCTGCGCCGCCCGGATGATGAGCCCCGTAAACCCTATCTGCAGCAGGCCATGGAAGGCGAAAAAGGGATCTTCGTGGCCGCCAGCGACTACCTCAAAGCCCTGCCGGCCATGGTGGCCAAATGGCTCCCCGGCCCATCGCTGCTCCTGGGCACCGACGGTTACGGCCGCAGCGACGCCCGCTCGGCCCTGCGGGATTTTTTCGAGGTGGATGCCCGGCACATCGCCTATGCGGCCTTGGTGGCCCTGGCCCGGGAGAAACGGGTCAAAGTGTCAGTTGTGCAACAGGCCGCCAAGGAACTTGAAATCGATTCGGACAAAGCCAACCCTCTGTTTGGGCAGCCTCAGCAAGGAAGGCGAGATGATTAAAGAGATCACCATTCCCGAAATCAGTGAAAACGTCACCTCCGGCAGTGTGGTGGAGGTGCTGGTCAATTCCGGCGACCGCGTGGCCGTAGATGACCCCATCATCGAATTTGAAACCGACAAGGCCGTGGTGGAGATTCCCTCGCCCTTTGCCGGCCGGATCACCGAAATCCTGGTCAAGGCCGGGGACGAGCTCAAGGTGGGCGATCCCGTGGCCAAACTCGACACCGATGCTCAAACCACCGAAGACCAGGAAGATAAGCAAGCGGGTGAATCCCAGTCCGCTGATGACGAAGATAGCAACGCAGCCCCGGAAGAGGATCGCCGGGAAGAACCGGCTGCGAAGCCGTCCCCCAGGGAGGGAACCGAGGAGCCGCGCAGCGCAGCGAAAGCTCCGGAGGAATCTGGCGCCACGGGAAAATCAGCAGCTGAAAAAGAAGGCGAAGCCCAAGCGGAACCTGAACAAGCTCAAGAGACCCTCCAGGCAGACCCGGCGGCATCTGAAAAACCGGCCGCTGAGGCGGAGACCGCACCTGCCGAAGAGCAACCCTCCGATCAACCGCCGGCCCCGGCTTCGCCTTCGGTGCGCCGGCTGGCCCGGGAACTGGGGGTGGATATCCATGACGTCCATGCCGCCGGGCCTGGAGCGCGCATCAGCGCCGCCGATGTCAAAGCCTTTGTCCAGCGACAGCAGCGCGGAAGCAAACCGGAACCCGGCGCTGCAAGCGCTTCAGCGGCAGCACCCCAGCCGGCTGAGGCAGCGGACCTGCCCGATTTCAGCCGCTGGGGCGAGGTGGAAGACCAGGATCTGAGCGCCGTGCGCCGCCTGACCGCCCAGAGCGTGGGCCGCTCCCATCAGCAGGTGGTGCCGGTGACCCAGTTCGAGGAGGCAGATATCACCGAGGTGGAGGCGTTCATTGGCCGCAAGGCCGATGCCGTGGCCGACCAAGGCGGCAAGCTGACCTTGACCGCAGTGCTGATCAAGATCTGCGCCCTGGGCCTGCAACGCTTTCCCCAGTTCAACGCCAGCATCGATATGGAAAACAACCGCCTGATCTACAAACACTACGTCCATATCGGGGTGGCCGTGGACACCCCCCGGGGCCTGCTGGTGCCGGTGCTGCGCCACGCCGAGCGCAAGTCCATCAGCGAGCTGGCCGTGGAAGTTGTGGATCTGGCCCGGCGCACCCGCAACAAGAAAATCAACCCCGACGAGCTGGAGGGCGGCAGCTTCACCATCTCCAACCAGGGCGGCATTGGCGGCACCCACTTCACGCCGGTGGTGCTCTGGCCCCAGGCGGCCATCCTGGGCCTCAGCCGGACGGCCACCCAGCCGCGCTACATCAACGGGGGGCTGCAGCCCCGGCAGATCCTGCCCCTGGCCCTCACCTACGACCACCGCATTGCCGACGGCGCCGATGCCGCACGTTTTGTGGGCTGGCTGAAGGAGAGCCTGGAATATCCTCTGAACCTGCATCTCGACTGAAAGAAGAACGAAAATGAGCGATTTCGATACCCAAGTAGCGGTGATCGGGGCCGGACCCGGAGGCTACGGCGCGGCATTCATGGCCGCCGACCTGGGCCTTTCGGTGACCCTCATCGATCCCGAAGCCAATCCCGGGGGGGTCTGCCTATACCGCGGCTGCATCCCTTCTAAATCCCTGCTGCATGTGGCCGGCCAGATCATGGACGCTAGTGAGAGCCCGGCCCAGGGGGTCCGCTTCGGTGCTCCCCAAATCGACACCGCCCAATTGGGCCAATGGAAAAACGAGGTGGTGACCCAGCTCACCGGTGGCTTGGGCCGCCTGGCCCAGCAGCGCAAGGTCACTTATCTCCAGGGAACCGCCCGGTTCCGCGATCCCCACACCTTGCGGGTCGCTGAAGCGGACGGCAAAACCCGCTCCCTCACCTTTGAATACGCTATTATCGCCAGCGGTTCGGCGGCCAACCCTTTGCCTGGAATGGAACTGGAGGACGACCGTTTGCTGGGGGCCACCGAGGCCCTAGAGGTCAAACAGATCCCGCCCAAGCTGCTGGTGGTGGGGGGCGGCTATATCGGGCTGGAATTGGGCACGGTTTACGCGGCCCTCGGTTCCCGGGTCACCCTGGTGGAGATGACCGGCGGACTCCTGCCTGGGGTGGATCGCGACCTGGTGCGGGTTTTGGCCAAACGCGCCGAAAGGGTGTTCGAGGAGCTGCTCCTGGAGACCAAAATTGAGTCTCTCAAAGCTCAGAAAAACGGCCTGCGGGCGGAACTCCAGGGCGCGGCCGGCCAGGCGCAGACCCGGATTTTCGATCAGGTGCTCACCGCCGTGGGCCGCAGCCCGGACACGGCGAACCTGGGAATCGAGAACACCGCCGTTGAAATCGACCCGCGGGGCTTTATCCGGGCCGACCGCCAGCAGCGCACCCGGGAACCATCGATTTTTGCCGTGGGGGATGTGGCCGGCGAGCCGATGCTGGCCCACAAGGCGACCCACGAGGGCCGGGTGGCGGCCGAGGTGATCGCCGGCCGCCAGGTGGCTTTCGAACCGGCCGCCATTCCGGCGGTGGTCTTCACCGATCCGGAGATTGCCTGGGCCGGATTGACCGAAACAGAGGCCAAGCAAAAGGGGATCGACTATCAGGTAAGCCGCTTTCCCTGGGGCGCCTCGGGTCGGGCGGCCACCCTGGGCCGCGCCGAAGGGCTGACCAAGCTGCTGGTGGTGCCTGAAAGCGAACAATTGCTAGGCGTCGGGATCGTGGGCCGGGGCGCCGGGGAACTGATCGCCGAAGGAGTTTTAGCGCTGGAAATGGGGGCCAACGCCACGGACCTGGCCCTGACGGTCCACCCCCATCCGACCCTGTCGGAAACCTTCATGGAGGCGGCCCAGGGCTTTTCCGGCACAGCCACCTCTTTTTACCGGCCCACCAAAAAGAAACGGCAGGAGAAATAGATATAGTCTCAGGATTAGAATGCGTAGCGCAGCCCCATCAGAATCATGTCCAGCCCCGGGTTTGCATCGTAAATATCAGCGTTGGAGATATGGCGGTACTGCACCGTGACGCTCAGGGTGGAAAAAAGTCGGTAGGCGATGCCGATATGGCTAGTGAATTGAAACGAGCCACCCAGGTCCTGCCCATTGTATTCCGATTCGCTCATCAAGGTGGCGCCGCTGCCCAAGAAGAGATCGAATTTTTTAGCGGGAGCGCTGAAGCGCAGCTGCAGCCCCAGGGTTCCAGCCACGCCGCTGTCCGGCCCCGAGTCGAGAATCCCCAGCGCGCTGGTCAGCAGCGTTCCCATCTGAATGCCCTCCGGCCTGCCCCAGCCCCAGGGAAGACCATAGTTGAGGTAGGCCTCATACTGGTGATAGGCCGGGGCGTCATCCTTGGTGAGGCTAAAGCCGCCGTGGGCGCCGATCTGCCATTCCGCGGCCTTGCCAGGATTTACTGCCCAGAGAACTATAATCGAGCCAAGAATCAGAATCGTCGCGCTAATTTTGAAGGATTTCAACATTATGGAAGCCCCTGTTGGTGTGGAATCCGGACTCTCCTCCCCCGCAGCCCTGAATAGGTCCGACAGAGAGACAACGGTTGACCATAGAAAGGGTCAAGACGACATTGTCGCCTTCCCTTTTTATAGGCTATCCCGCAGAGGGAACCATGGGGTTCAGCGTGTATCTTGATTTAAATTTCATGGTATCGTTAGCCCTGACGGGTAGTTTAGCCTGGGATTTGAAAATGATCACTACACCCAAAAACGGTTTCCAGGACCCCTGACTTCAGAAAGCGCGCCGACCCGTTGCCTGGCAGACTTTCCGCTATCACCCCTGAAAGGTACAGGAGATGAACCAACCCAGCCACCCCCACGTCCAGCACAACCGCGCCTTTCTGTTGGGGATCATTCTCAATGTGGCCTTTGTGGTAGTGGAGGGCGTCTACGGTGTGTTGGCCGATTCCCTGGCGCTCATTGCCGATGCCGGACACAACCTCAGTGATGTTCTGGGCCTTGTGTTGGCCTGGGGCGCGGCCTTTCTGGCCCAGCGGCAGCGCACCCCCCGGCGGACCTACGGCTGGCGGCGGGCCACCATCTACGCGGCCCTGCTCAACGGGGTGATCCTCTATCTGGCGGTGGGCGGGATTGCGGTGGAAGCCGTTCAACGATTGACCAACCCCACGCCCGCGGCCGGCAAGACCGTGATTGTGGTGGCTGCCGTGGGCGTGATCATCAATACTCTAACCGCCCTGATGTTCATGGCCGGGCGGCAAGGGGATTTGAATATTCGCGGCGCCTTTTTGCACATGGCGGCCGACGCGGGCGTCTCCTTGGGAGTGGTCGCCGCGGGAATCGCCATGATCACCACCGGCTGGCTGTGGCTCGATCCGGTGATCTCCCTGACCATCGTCTTGATCATTCTGATCGGCACCTGGGGATTGATTCGCGACTCGGCCAACCTGGCCTTGGATGCCGTTCCCCGGGGCATCGACCCCCATGAAGTTCGAGATTATCTGCAAAACCTCGACGGCGTTCAGGAGATCCACGATTTGCATATCTGGGCCACGAGCACCACCGAAACCGCGCTCACCGCCCATCTGGTCCAGGATGGCTTTCAAGACCCCCACGATTTGACCGCTAAGGCCGCGGCGCAGCTGCGGGAGCGCTTCGACATCGGCCACAGCACCCTGCAGTGGGAGCGCATGCCCACCAACGGAACCTCCCGGATCTGTACCGTCGACCGAGAGGGCTGTCAATGCCGGACCCAGGCCAACTCAGAGGATTCCCCGTAAAGCGAGTCGCGCAGCCTGCGCCCCAAGAACATCGGACATCCCACGTCCGCCGCGCCCCTTTCCAGGCGATTCGAATTCATAAATCCAGGATTAAATATTAATATCAAGGTGTTGAAACTTTAGTCCCCACCCCGCTACCCCCTTGTCTCCCGAACGCCTCCGGACCCGGCAGGTCCGCTTCTTCCCAGCCTCGCTGATAATATCGCTAACCGTTTGTAATAATTCCTAATTGATTAATTTAAGAACGGGCACGAAGCTTGCTAATCTTTACTTTAAATTGAGCTGAAACACAGGGAGGAAATGATGGCTGCCAAACAACTTGCATTTCATTCTTTTGCCCGGGCAAAGATGCTGCGGGGCGTCAACAAACTATCCAATGCTGTGAAAGTCACTTTGGGTCCCCGGGGCCGCAACGTGGTGATCGAAAAATCATGGGGCGCACCCACCATCACCAAAGATGGCGTCACTGTGGCCAAAGAGATCGAGCTGGCCGATAAGTTTGAAAATGTCGGGGCGCGCATGGTTCGCGAAGTGGCCCGCAAAACTAGTGAAACAGCGGGGGACGGGACCACGACGGCAACCCTTCTGGCGCAATCCATCTACCTGGAGGGGCAAAAACAAGTGGCTGCCGGCTGCGCCCCCATGGCCATCAAACGGGGCATCGACAAGGGTGTGGCCGCCGTTGTTGGAAAGCTCAAGGCACTCGCCAAGCCGGTAAAGGGCAAAGCTGAAATCGTTCAGGTCGGTACCATTTCAGCCAACCATGACCCCATCATCGGTCGGCTGATTGCCGACGCCATGGAAAAGGTCGGCAAGGAGGGCGTGATCACCGTGGAAGAGGCCAAGTCCATGGACACCACGGTGGACTTTGTGGAAGGCATGCAGTTCGACCGAGGTTATCTATCGCCCTACTTCATTACCAATGCGGAAAAAATGGAAGTGCATCTGAAGGAGCCTTGGGTCCTGATCCACGAGAAAAAAATCACCCACCTCAAGGCGCTGTTGCCGATTCTGGAGTCGGTCGCCCGCCAGAAAAAGCCTTTGCTGGTGATTGCCGAGGATGTGGAGGCGGAAGCCCTTGCCACCCTGATCGTCAACAAGCTGCGGGGCAAACTGGCGGTTGCCGCGGTGAAAGCCCCCGGTTTTGGCGATCGACGAAAAGCGATGCTCCAGGATATGGCCGTGCTGTGCGGTAGCCAGGTCATTTCCGAAGAGTTGGGAGTTAAGCTGGAAAAAACCCCCCTTTCGGCCCTGGGCCGCTGCAAGAGCGCGATCATCGACAAAAAGAACACCACCCTTGTGGATGGCGGCGGCGACCCATCCCTGATCGAAGGGCGCATCCGGCAGCTCCGGGCGCAGATCGAAGAGACCACCTCGGATTATGACCGTGAAAAACTGCAGGAACGTGCGGCGAAATTGACCGGGGGGGTTGCCGTGCTCAAAATCGGGGCCGCAACCGAAACGGAAATGAAAGAGAAAAAGGCCCGAGTCGAGAATGCCCTCAATGCCACCCGCGCAGCGGTTGAAGAGGGAATCGTCGCTGGCGGCGGGGTGGCCTTGGTTCGCTGCCTCAAAGCCCTCGATCAAACGACAACACAAGGCGATGAGGCGGTCGGTATCGCAATTTTGCGCAAGGCCTTGAGTGCCCCTTTGAAGCAAATCGCCCGGAATGCCGGCTTGGAGGGGAGCATTGTCTTCAATCGCGTGCTGGCAGGCAAGGGTGATTTCGGGTTTGATGCCGAAAGCCTCGACTATGGCGCCCTGGTTTCCGCGGGGGTGATCGACCCCGCCAAGGTTGTGCGTCTGGCGCTGCAGAATGCCGCCTCGGTGGCCGGACTGATGCTGACCACCGCGGCCATGATCACCGAGAAGCCGAAAAAAAGATCCAAGCGCTCCGCTTCCCGGATGGATGATAACCTTGCATGAAGATGAGTGCTATTCAACCGCGCCGCAAACTTCGAGCCAGGCCGCACCATGGGGGATGATCATTTTTGGATTACCGGACTCATGGTTTTTGCAGCGCGTATCTGCGACGTCTCCCTGGGTACCATCCGCACCATTGTCACGGTTCAGGGGCGTACCCTTACCGCCTTCTGTCTGGCCATATTCGAGATCATGATCTGGATCACCGTGGTGAGTACGGTGATCCATCAGATCAAGGAAAAACCGCTGCTGGCGGTCTTTTATGCCTTCGGGTATGCCACGGGGAATGTGGTCGGCATTCTGGTGGAGCGCAGGCTGGCCTTCGGCATGATCATTCTGCGGGTCATCAGCCGCGTGGCAGGCGAGTCCATCGCCGCCGGCCTGCGGCGGATGGGCCAACCGGTGACGCTGTTTAGGGGCGAAGGCATGCGGGGGCCGGTCTGCGAGCTTTACATCGCCTGCCGGCGCCGGGACCTCAAATGGATTCTGGCCGAAGTGAAGAACTTAGATGCCGAAGCCTTCTACGTGGTGGAGCAGGCCCGGGATGTCAGCAAAGTACTGAAACCGGTCCACACCCACCTGGGCGGCTGGCGCGCCCTAAACCACCGTAAGTGATCCCGTACCGGCCCATGGGCGGCCGAAATGCTGAAAGGAGAGCTGGATGAAAACCATTATCAAGATCATGGTGGCCGTGGATTTTTCGGAATATTCACTCAAATCGGTCAAATTTGGGGCAAGCCTGGCCCGGGATGTCGCTGCTGATCTGCTGCTGGTCAATGTGATCAATAAAGATCATTTCGATGTGCTCTACCGGATCGAGGCCGAGGTGCCCTCCTTTTCGGTTAAAACTTACCTGGAAGAAAAGAAAAAGGATATTGCCCGGCAGTTAGAAACGTTGCAAGAGGCCGGCAACTGCTCGGGTGTAAAGGTGGAAAACGCGATCCGCATAGGCACGCCCTACGAAGAGCTGCTGAAGTGCATCAAAGAGAAGGGAGCGGATCTGTTGATCATGGCCACCAAGGGCAGAAGCAACCTGGTGGATACCGTCATCGGCTCCTGCGCCCAGAAGATGTTCAGGCGCTGCCCGATCCCGTTGTTGAGCATCCGCGGCGACAAAACCGCGGAATAGGCGAAAACCCATTTTTCCCCAATGGGACGCCCTAGGATACGATCATGTTTGTATCCGCGGCTGCGGGTGTGGCAATCATGCCCTTGAAATAGTACTCCCGCAAATAGGCTTTGACCATCCGGCGGGCGCAAAACCGGGGGGCATTGCTGCAAATGGCCTCCTTCATCACTTTGACCCAGCCGTGGGGGATGCCGTCCTCCGAGACGCGATAGTAGAGGGGAATGATTTCGTTTTCCAGGGCCTCATACAGCGCCTGGGCATCCTGGGCATCACGATGGTCTCCCGTGGCCTTATCACTGATGGCCCAGCCGTTTTTTCCATTGTAGCCCTCGATCCACCAGCCATCCAGGATACTCAGTTGGGGCACTCCGTTGAGGGCCGCCTTCATACCGCTGGTCCCACTGGCCTCCATGGGCGGCAAGGGGGTGTTGAGCCACAGATCCACCCCGTGGACAAGGTACTGGGCGATCTGTTCGCCGTAGTCTTCGACAAATGCGATCCGCCCCCCAATGCCGTGATCACGGCAGACATTGAACACCTTTTGCAAGATCTGCTTGCCCGGATCATCGGCGGGATGGGCCTTGCCGGCGAAGATAATTTGTATGGGCCGCCAGCGATCATTGAGCATCCGCTTGAGACGCTCAAGATCGTGGAGAATCAAATCGGCCCTTTTGTAGGTGGCGAACCGGCGGGCAAACCCCAAGGTCAGCACCGCGGGGTCCAACATCGCCCCCCCGGAGAGCAGAATCGAGGGGCCGGCGCGGTCTGTCACCCAGCGCTGGCGGCAGCGTTCGCGGATAACATCAATCAATTTGATTTTCAGCCAGTAATGGGTTTGCCAAAGCTCATTGTCCGGGATTTTGTCAATAAACTGCCAAATCGCCGGATTGTCTTGATCTTCCATCCAGCCCGAATCCAGGTAACGGTCAAAGAGCAGCTTCAGCTTGGGTTCCAACCAAGTGGGTAGATGGATCCCGTTGGTCACCGATCCGATGGGAACCGCCGAGACCTCCCGCTCGGGCCAAAGATCCCGCCACATCTTCCTGGAGACTTCACCATGGCGCAGACTCACTGCGTTTACATGCTCAGCCAGATTCAACGCCAAAACCGTCATATTGAACCCCTCTGCGGGATTTGCGGGATGCCGGCCCAGGGCGAGAAACCGGTCGCGATCCAGACCCAGTCCGTCCCAATAGGGGTGGAAATATTTCTCCATGAGAGAATAGGGAAAGATATCGTGCCCGGCCGGAACCGGCGTGTGGGTCGTAAACACCGTGGATTTGCGGATTGCCTGGCGCGCATCCTCCAAGGAAAGCCTCCGGTCCTGGAAATCACGAATCCGTTCCAGCAGAGCAAACGCGGCATGCCCTTCGTTGAGGTGAATCATCTGGTAGGATATGCCCAATTTTACCAGCATCTCTGTCCCGCCGATTCCCAGAACGATTTCCTGGCGCAACCGCTGCTCCAGATGCCCGGAGTAGAGCCGTGCGGAGATGGCGCGGTTCCAGGGGTCATTGCGCTCGATATCGGTGTCCATGAGATAGAGAGTGTTGATCCCCACGGCGACTTTCCATACCGCTACGTGGATAGGGGGCGTGATCAGGGGGACTTGGAAAACAAGCTGCGTGCCCTCGGGGGCCATCACCCGGGAGATGGCCGCGGCCTCGCGCTCCAAGGGATCCTCGATGTTTTCCTGCCAGCCGTCGGCGTCCAACTTCTGCAGCAGATAGCCTTTGGGGTACATAAAACCCACCGCGGCCAGAGGGATATTCAGATCACTGCACTCCTTGATAAAGTCACCGGCTAAAAATCCCAGCCCGCCGGCGTAGAACGGCAGGGAGCGATGCAGACCATATTCTGCAGAAAAGTAGGCCAACGCCACGGATTCCGCCGGCAGCGCTCCGCCGATCAACGCGTAGTCCCGGCGGGTCAGATAGCGTTTGAACAGACCCATGACCACATCGTAATGCCTCAAATAGTCCGGGTTGGCAGCGGCCGCGGCCAAAACCTCGGCTGGAATTTCCCGCAGCATCTTATCCGGGTTGTGGCCGCTCTCCTTCCAAGCCTGGCGATCAATCATCTTAAACAGCATTCGCGCCCGGGGATGCCAGCTCCACCACAGGTTTTCAGCCAGATCGGCCAGCCCGGCCAATCGCTCAGGCAAATTGGGGAAAAGATCCAGGTAGTTTGCCATGCCAGTTATTCCCTGTTGAATCACCTGGCCGAATCCGGTCAGAGCTGAAAAAACTCCCTTACCCGGGCGGCAATCTGGTTGGGGGTCATTTTGTCACAGGTCTCCACACTGGCCGGCTTTTCGCGGGTGGCGGGATCTTTGCTGATCGCCCGCATTAGACCATGTTTGGTCTCCCCGGGCCCCATAATCAATATCCGGTCCGCCTTGCCCATGGATTTCACCAGGCGCTGGTAAAAGGCATTCAGCTGGCTCTGATGGCGAGCCTGGCCCTTGCTTTCCGAAACCGCTTGCTGAGGCCCCCAGGGGACCTTTGCAGTCCGGGAGCCGCCCGCCGTGCGGATACGTTTTTCAACTCCGGAGGCCGTTTCCGAGATTTTGACCTCTGCTTCCGGCACCTCCGGGGATTCAGATTGACGACAGGTAACCATCACGGCCTTTCTGCGATCCAACCAAATTCATAGGTATCGTTTCATGGATCCCTCCAGTGTATCGGGAAAGGACGAGTCCTCGTTCAAACCTGAGGTTGAGCTTGTTTGATTCATCATCAACCGCCGCGGAATTCTTAAGTCACGACCCCGATCCGGTCCATTTCGGTTTCTTCAGCGAAACGATTTACTTGTCCCCTAAAATTCTCTCCATCTCAAAGAACAGATCCTGTTCCCGGATGACACCGGCAACTTTTCCATCAACCAGCACCACCAGCCTGCGGGCATTGTTTTTTACCATCATATAGGCGGCTTCCATCAGATTCGCGTTCCCTTCGATGGTCAACGGGGCCGGCGACATGACCTCCTCAATCCGGATTCCGGCCTTATCCCTAACCGCCTTAATGAACATCCCCTGCCAAAACATGGGAGAATATTGCATACTGTCTGCCATGGAGGGCTTGGGGGCCGACAGATAGCCGGGCAACACCAGGGCCAGCAGGTCCTGGATCGCCAAGATGCCCTGGACAGCACCTTTCTCATCCAGCACCAGCACGGAACGGTGACCGGTTTCCATCAACCGGCTGGTGGCCATCTTGGAGGCAAAGGAGGCCTTGAGTTTGGAAATGGCGTCCGCCACGCTCTCTTCCGCGCCGACGGTGGTATACTCTTGGAGCGGAACCATAACATCCATAACTTTTTTTTCTTCAAAGGCTTTGGGGTCCTTGGCATGCCGGCAGGCGTCACCGATTTTTGCGGCAAGGATATCAATGTCACAAGGTTTTGACAGATAATCAAAGGCGCCTTTATCCAGGGCTTCTTGGGCCGAAGGCAGGGCGCCGTGGCCGGTGAGCATGATCACGGGAAGATCCGCAAAACGCTTTTTTATCTCTTTTAAGGTCTGGTGCCCGTCCATTCCGGGCATTTTTACATCCAGAACCACAACATCGGGCCGCTCATCC
Organism: uncultured delta proteobacterium; assembly: GCA_963713755.1. GTDB lineage: Bacteria > Desulfobacterota > Desulfobacteria > Desulfobacterales > CAVQMW01 > CAVQMW01. The sequence goes on from CAVQMW010000003.1 coordinate 1,540,043, forward strand.
AGCTTTTCAAGGGCCTCCTCACCGCTGGCCGCCAAAATGGTCTGAAACCCCCTGCGGGTTAAAATACGTTCCGTTGTGCTCCGGAACTGGGCCTCATCATCCACCATCAACACTTTTATTTTTCGGCTCATTTTGTTTTCTTCCTCTTTGGGTTGTGAAGCCGGGATGGATTCGAACCTACAATCACCTCACCCCGTCAACGAATGATGAGCGCAATAATGGCCCGGAAAAACAGGTACCAAATACCAAGGGACAGCGTTATGATCAGGAGGGCTTCCTTGAGCTTCAACCCGCAAACTTGTATCATGCCGGTCCCAATCAGGTACCACTTCCACGGTTCGGTCAACAGCGCCGAATGGGGTACCCACGAAACGAGAAGGGTGACCCCCGAACAGAGGGCATAAATGCTGAACAAGCTCACAAAGTCCGCTGTGTTGCCAATGCTCAAACGCATCACTACAAAAGCCAGGCCGGTTAAAATAAAGACCATCCCCACGGCATTGAGCAGGTAGATGCTCCCCACAACGAGAAAGTTCTGAAGATGGGTAGCTATCTGGCTGGCAATAGTGAAAAAAACCGCCGATAAGATTAGAAAACCTAGCGGATAGGTTATATTGATCGATTTCGGCAGCTCTCTGAAAAACCTGCGGGGATGCCCCATGATTCCGAAAACAGTCTGAGCATACAAAGTGACTGAAAATTTATCCATCCGCGTCACTTCGACCTGAGTCATAGCAAGCCCTCCAGTCTAAAAATTGCCCCGAGAAAAAGCATGATCAGGGTAAGGGCGAAAAAGAACTTACGCTCTGTTGCCTTGCTGTAATAGACACGGCCATCTTCGAAGCGAAGTATCCATCTATCCGTTTGGTGCCCATAAAATCGACTCTTTTTCATACTCCTCACTCCTTTCACACGCCTTTAGAATCGGGGGAAGTCACCGAAACCCAGAAGTTGCCAGAACACAGCGACCAATAGAATCAACAAAACCTGGGCCAAGATCCATATGGGCAGACCCACCCGCAGAAAGTCCTTGGGCTCGAGGTAGCCACTGGCATAGACGATGGCGTTGGGCGGTGTGCCGATGATCATGCAGTAGGCAAAGGACGACGAAATCGCGGTCACCATGGCCATAAACGGCAGATAGGCCGTGCCCGCATGGGCCAGACCGGCCATGTTGAGGGTTACGGGACCCACGGCAGCGGCAGCCGGGCCGTCGGCCATCAAATTGGTCACAATCGCGGTTAAGCCGCTCGAGGCGGCCAGCAGCGGCAGACCGGAATCGATACCCAGGGGTGCCACCAATTCCAGGGCGCTTCTGGCGATCCAGTAGGCAGCGCCCGTGCTGTCCAGCACCCGGCCGAAGATCATGGCCCCAGCGTAGAGCCAAATCACCCCCCAGTCCACTTTTTCCTGATAGTCGCGCCAGTTGGTGACCCCGGCAAACAAATAGGCGATGGCACCGGCCATGGCGATCACGCCGATACCCAAGCGCACCGGCAGCCAGCCCATTTCATAGAAAGTTTTCTCCGTAAACCAGCCGAAGACCATCACCGTAAAGATGATGATGGCTGAAATCTGTTTGCGGTTCCAGCCACCCATTTTGTCGATTTCGAATTTCAATTGGTCCATGGCCGGGGCCAGGGAGGTTATCCGGGGTTTGAAACGAAGATTTACCGCAAACCAGGTCAGGGGGATCATAATGATGACAAAGGGGAAACAGTAGATGATCCACTGGAAATAGCCGATATCCATACCGAACATGTCATTGAGATAGGTCATCATGATCACATTGCGGGCACCGCCGGAGGGGGCGCCAGGGCCGCCGATGTTGCACGCCATGGCGATGGTGATCATGATCATCTTGCCTAGCTCTGGATCTTCGGGGATGTCGCGGGTCAGGCTGTTCTGGTAGAGCAGCATGCCGATGGGCAGAAACATGGCGGCCAAGGCATGGTCAGAGATAAAGGCCGCTAGCGGGCTGATGATCACGAAAAAGATCAGCGTGATCCAGCGCACGTTGGGAACGGCCAGTTTGCGGAACATCATCAGGCAGACCCGCTTGTCCACCCCGGTTTTGACAAAAGCCGCGGCAAACATCAGGCTGCCCATGATGAACCAGACCGCATCGTCCCAGTAGAGCATGGTGACCTCTTTGCGGGACACCACCCCGGTAAACACCAGCAGCAACCCGATGCAAAACGCTACACCGGGCAGCGGAATGCACTCCGTCAAAAAGCAAAGCACTACGAAAACAACCATGGCCATGGCTACCTTGATAGCCCATGCGCCCTTATCGGCCAACTTTCGGTCTCCTTCGGACAGATCCTCGTATTTAAGGCCCTCTTTTCGCAGGTTCAGCGCGTTTTGGGTCGTTTTCAGATAGGCCTCGTCACTCACCTCTTTTTCAATGAAGGTCATGGCCAGGGCGAAATTTTCCTTATCCGCTGGAATTTTGTAACCTTTGGCCCAGGATAGATCGCGCTTGATAAAACTATTTTTACCCAGGGCGCCCATCTGGATATTCTGCTCCATAATTCGGGCACTTAAAAGCTCCCACTGCTCGGCCTCAACGCTCTTTTTGTTAAAGAGCGACTGGGTGATAAAATTTACCACCGCCGTGGGGCCCACATTGTATTCCATACCCACGTCCTTCATTCCGTAGGGCGTTGGTATCAATAAAAGCACGAATAAAAGAACCACCGGGAAAATAAAGATTTTCCAGTTCACATATTTATCGTATCCAGTCGCCTTTTTTTGAATTTTCGCGGTCATAGATCGATTCCCCCCTCTTTCCTTGAATCTTTTTGTTGCATGATAGAAAGGTTAATAGACATGGGTCTAAGACTCATCCTGTTCGCGAAGAATTTCACGGGGCGACTTCATGAATTTGCGAGTCTGAGCCATACGAATTTTCTCCTCTAGGTTTTCCCGTTTCGCAAAGGCTTCTTTGGCTTTTGCAATCAGTTCATCAATCTCTGTTGGTTTCATTAGATAATCCGTGGCCCCCGATTTTAAGCCGTTGACGGCCGAGTCAACACTGGCATGCCCGGTCAACATGATCACCTCCACCAGGGGAAAACGTTTTTTAATTTCCCTTAAAGTTTCGTTGCCGTCCATACCGGGCATTTTGACATCTAAAATGACCACATGAATAAGCTCGCGATTCAACGCTTCCAAGGCCTCCTCCCCGCTGGAAGCGGTGACCACATCGATTCCTTTTTTGGTCAGTAGTTTTTGGGTCGTGGAGAGAAAGCGTTCTTCATCATCTACGAGCATGATTTTCATTGCTCCCATAATAGACTCCTTTTTGCGGTGGATTACATCTACCCAGCGGATGGCAGCCGGATAAAAACCGTCCTTACGACGTTTCCCTATCTTTCGACCAAGATGCTGCTCCAATTTTATTGATGAATTATCAAATCAAGAGGCAAGCAGCATGCCATTTGAATGAGGCAGGCTTGGATCAGTTATATCCTATACAACCTATTGTTATTGTTTGATTTGTTAAAATCTTGCCGACAGAGTGCGCTCAGCATCCAGGTCATTGGCAGCACAATATTTCTCCCCTTCTATACTTTTACGAAACAAGATTTCCGGGGTTTTTACTCAATCGGACCCGGCATGTCTGACTAATGGTCAAAATGGGATCTAATATGTCCTGACGGAGGTGCTTCAGCCTCTGATTCGGGAGTTGGGGCCGGGATTTTGCCTGCCTGCCAAGGCATACCGAATGGGATCCCTCCGCTCTCCAGGTCAGGTTTTCTGATACGCATCAGCCGGTCTCTTCCCGCTCCAGGTGTATCTCAAGTCGAGCATGTAAAGTTTCTAAGAATTTTGGGCCTATATGGTAAAAACGGCATGATGATTGCTGGCTCAAATGTCCTGAGGGTTGATCGGCGGCAAAGCCATCGTGACCGGAAAAGAATATCCGCAACGATCAGAGGGCGGAAGGCACCCATATGAAAGTCGCTACCTTGCAGGATAGCCATACGCAGCCAAAAACCAGAAATTTAGTGCTGAACGTGATGCTGGTGGCAGGGGTACCCTTGCTCTTTATCGGATTTGTCATCGTCCAACAGTTCGGCGATGCCTATCGAACCAAAATTACCGATCATCTAACGGTGCTGGTAAAAAAGCACAGCCGGACCATCGACAATTTTTTAACTGACCGCCTGGGGGACATCCGCGTCCTTTCCCGCTCGCACCCTGTGGAGGACCTCGCCAATCAAGTATTTTTGACCCAGAAACTGGCGATTTTGCGTGAGGAGTATGGGGGCGTATTCGTCGATCTGGGATTGGTTGACCCCCAGGGGATCCAGCAGGCCTATTCAGGACCGTTTGCCTTGGCCAAAGCCGATTATTCAAGTGCGGCTTGGTTCTCCGAGACCCAGCAAAGCCAATATTATATCAGCGATGTCTTCACCGGGCTGCGGAGCTCGCCCCATTTTATCGTGGCCGTTAAAATACCATGGAAGGAGCAGGGATGGATTTTGCGGGCCACCGTGGATTTCAACGCCTTCAATGCCCTGGTCTCCAATATCAGAATCGGAACCACGGGCTTTGCCTTTATTCTCAATCGGACCGGCGAACTCCAAACCCAACCCCAGTTTGAGGTCGACAGCCTCAGCGGGCCTCACCGGAATTTTCTGGGCGCCAACCTGGAGGCCGACAAGGTCCTTATCGAGGAAAGCGCGGATGAATTCGGGCTAAATGCGATTTTCGCCGTCACGGTCCTAAATAATGGCAGATGGATCCTGATCTTCCAGCAAGAGGTCTCGGACGCCTTCGCGACATGGAACAGAATCAAAATGATCGCCATCCTGCTTTTCTTCGTCTGGGCCGCGGTGGTCGCATTGTTCACCTACTTCATGTCACGGCGCATGACCCTCCGGATCGAGGAAGTCATCATTGAAAAGGATAAAATGAGCGATCAGGTGGTTGAGGCGGGCAGGCTGGCTTCCATTGGCGAACTGGCCGCCGGAATCGCCCACGAAATCAACAACCCCGTGGCCATTATGGTGGAGGAGGCCGGGTGGATCCAGGATCTGTTGGCGGAGGATGAACCGGCCACACCCGGCAATCTTGCCGAAATCGAGCGAGCCACGACTCAAATCAAGACCCAGGGAGGGCGCTGCAAGGAGATCACCCATAAGCTGTTATCTTTCGCCCGTAAAACCGACCCGACGGTCAAACAGCTCGATCTCAACGAATTGATCGAAGAGATGATCACCCTGGTGGACCAAAAGACCCGCTATGCCAATGTGAGGATCGAAACCGACCTCGACCCCGGCCTTCCGCCCTTTTGGGCATCGGCCACGGAGTTGCAGCAGGTCCTGCTCAACCTGCTCAACAACAGCGTCGATGCAATGAATTCCTCGGGAGGAATCATTCAGGTCAGCACCCAGGTCAACGAAGGTCAGATTCTACTTAAAATCGCCGACAATGGAATCGGCATCGCAGAGGCCAACCTCCAACGCATATTTGATCCCTTCTACACCACAAAACCAGTGGGAAAGGGCACCGGCCTCGGGTTGTCGATATGCTTCGGGATCATCCAGAAGCTGGGGGGCAACATCCAGGTACAAAGCGCCAAGGGTCAGGGTACGGCATTTAGCATCCGCCTGCCCCTTGCCCCTACCAGTTCCAGAGGCAATGAACCTTATCGCTCCGCGATAACGGAACCCAAAAATCATGATCATCAGGAAAAAGAGGAGAAGCGGCCTTGGCCTACAGAAGCACACCAGTAATTCCGTCCAGTATTCTAGTGCTGGATGACGAGGCCTCCTTTGTGGAAACACGGGCCAAATAAATTGCCAGATAAGATCTGGCGCTCGTCATAAAGCGCCTACATGAAGAGAAAATAATCGTGGCTAAAACGCAGATGATCGCTTTAATATGGGGGGTTTAAGCGAGGAAGCATGGAAAGCGGCAAAGGCAAGATCCGCCTGCTTTTGGTGGACGACGAAGTGGGTTATCTGGCGATCCTGGAAAAGCGGCTCGCCAAACGGAATCTGGAGGTCACCACCGCCTGTTCAGGTCAACAGGCCATTCAGGTGTTGCGGGGCAAGGATTTCGATGTGGCCGTAGTCGACCTGAAGATGACGGACATGGACGGTATCGATGTGCTTCAGATCTTTAAAAAAATGGCCCCTGAGTTGGCGGTCATCATTTTAACGGGTCACGGATCGGAACAAGCGGCCCGGGAGGGAATTGAGAAAGGTGCCTTTGACTACCTTACCAAGCCCTGTGACCTGGAAAGCCTGCTGGAGACGATTCATGCCGCCTTTTCAGGATGACCGCAACCAGAACCGGCTTATACCGCTTACATTATACTAAGGAGACCAAATGCTGAAAAATAAATTGCTGCAGTTAGGAATCGCCGCGGGGCTGGCCTTGATCGTTATGCTCCTGCCGCGTCCGGAGGGATCGAAGTTCGAAATCTTAGGAGATCCGGGAAAAAAAGTATTGGCCCAAGTTGGGGCCGATTTTGCCTTGGACGACAACAATGGGCAGAAAACCGAGGGCTATGTTATTCGGGCGCTCAACCCCGGCCAGCCCCAGGCGACGGCCAAGCGGCTGGCCGAAGAGATCGTCCATTTGGAGTTGTCTGAGGCTAGGGTGAATTACATCGATGGTCTGTCGCCGACGGCCAAACGGTTTCTGGCGACACTGGCCTTCTTGATATTTTTGTTCATCTTCGAACCGATTCCATTGGAAATCACCGCCGTCTGCATCGGCGTGCTGCTGATTATGATTGGCGTGACGGATGTCAAGGGCGCCTGGGCGTCCTACATGCATCCGGTGGTGGTCTTCATCATGTGCTGCCTGGTCTATGCCATTGCCCTGGAAAAGGCGGGGCTGACCCAGCGCCTGGGGCAGGCCATTGCCCGCAAGGCGGGCGACAGCGTCATCCGGTTCACCTTTATGCTATCCATGGGCCTCGGGTATGCCTCGGGCCTGTTTCACGACGCGGCCGCGGCGGCCATCGGCATCGCCGTCATGCTGCCCCTGATGCGCGCAGCGGGGATCAAGCCCTACACCAACACAGCCAAATTCATGATGCTTTCGGTGCCCTTTGCCGCTTCGGCAGGCGGAATGATCACCCTGGTGGGCGGGGGCCGCAACATGGTTGCGGCGGCCTTTTTAAAAGAGTTCACGGGCCTGGAAATCACCTTTTTCGACTGGATCAAGTTTGCGGCGCCGGCCGGGTTGGTCACGGTTCCGCTGGCCGTGATCGTGCTCTACTTCGTCTACCGGCCCGACCCGAGCTTCAAATTGCCCCGCTTCGATAAGGAAACAGGTCCCTGGACGCTCCTAGAGAAGAAGACCACGCTGATTTTGTTGGCCGCTTTCGGGATGTGGCTGACCAAGGGCATTCACGGCCTCGATTATTCGGTACCGGGCATCTTGGCCATTGCCGCCCTGGTCATCGGCGGTGTGCTCGAATGGGATGACATTCACAAGCACTTGGAGTGGGGCACGGTGCTCTTTATTTTCGGCGGCGGCATCTCCCTGGGCCTGGGTATGGAGGCCTCCGGCGCGGCCCGCTATTTCGCCAATCTCTTTTTCCCGCTGTTCAAAGGCAGCGGCTGGCTGGTCATGTTCATCGGGGTGGCGGTCTTCGGGGCCTTGGTCACCAATGCCATGGCCAATGTGGCCGCTGCGGCGCTGATCCTGCCCATTGTGATTCCCCTGGCCCAGTTGGAAGGGGTCGACCCGCGGGTGCTGGCGCTCTGCCTGGGCATGGCCACCTCATTTGCCATGCTGCTGGTGATCGGCTGCCCCCCCAACGCGATTGCCTACTCCTACCGCCAATTCAAATCCTTCGATCTGACCAAGGCCGGTCTGGTGGCGACGCCCGTATTGTTGACCGCCCTGATCCTGGTATGTGCCCTGTGGTGGAACCTGCTGGGGCTGGTGTAAGAGGCAATCATGTGGCGCGGCGAACGAAGAACCCGATTATTGATCGTCGATGACGAAAGCGGCTTTCGGCAAACACTGGCCCGGCGGCTGGAGAAACGGGGCGCGGTGGTCAATCAGGCGGCCGGCGGAAACGAAGCCCTGGCCGCGCTGACCCGCGAGCCGGTGGATGTGGTCCTCCTGGATGTCAAAATGCCCGGCCTGGACGGTTTAACGGTCTTAAAGCAGATCCGCGAGGAGCACCCCGATACGGAAGTCATCCTGATCACCGGCAATGTGAGCACGGCAGAGGGCGTGGCCGGCATCAAGTCCGGGGCCTTCGATTACCTCACCAAGCCCATCGAGATCGAACACCTGGTGGGTAAAATCAGGCAAGCATTTGACAAGCTGATCCGCGGCCAGGAGCAGGCCCGCGAGGCGCAGTTCCGCACTCGCATGGAACAGCAGCTCATCGCCGCCGACAGACTGGCGGCATTGGGGACTTTGTCGGCCGGCACGGCCCACGAGATCAACAACCCTTTGGCCATTATCAATGATTCAGCGGGCTGGCTCAAGAGCCGGGCCGCCAAGGATCAGTCTCTTTCAGCCGCGATGCGCAAGGACCTCAACCTGGCGCTGGAAAAAATTGAATCCAGCGTCCAGCGCGCCCGTAGGATTACCCATCAGCTTTTAAGTTTTTCCCGCCAGGCCGACGCCATGGTCAAGGAGTTCAACCTTTCGGAGCTGGCGGTCGAGGTAATGGAACTGACCCGAAAAATCGCCTCCGAGAATCAGGCTGAGGTGAGCGCCGCATGTGAAATCAAGGATATGCGGCTGTGGAGTGACCCTTCTCAGGTGCGCCAGGTGCTGATCAATCTGGTATCCAATGGCCTGCAGGCGGTCACCCCGGGAGGCAGGGTGGAGTTGATCATTACCGGCAACGAAACCGAGGCCGTGGCCGTGGTGCGGGACAATGGCCCGGGCATCTTCCCGGAAAACCTTGAGAGGATATTTGAACCTTTCTTTACCACCAAACCGCCCGGTGAAGGAACGGGACTGGGCCTTTCGGTCTCACGGGGCATCATCGAAAAACTGGGCGGACGAATCGAGGTTGAAAGCAAATTGGGTTCGGGGGCTATGTTTAAAGTCATTCTGCCCCGCAAACCGAACTCGGCTGAAGATAAGGAGAAATAGTAATGGATAAATTGCCCATAAACATCCTTTTGGTCGATGACGAGCGGGATTTCGTCGAAATTCTTTCTCTGCGGCTGAGCGATGCCGGCCACCGGGTGCGAACGGCGTTCAGCGGACAGGAAGCCCTGGCAGTGCTGGCCGAAACCGAAGGCGATGCGCTGCCGGAAACCGATGTGATCATTCTTGATATTAAAATGCCGGGCATGGACGGTATCGAAACCCTAAAGCAGATCAAAGCCCGCTGTCCCGTTGTTGAGGTTATTCTGCTTACCGGCCATGGGGCGGTGGATACGGCCGTACAAGGCCTGAAATCGGGCGCCTTTGACTACCTGTTGAAACCCGCCGATTTTGAGGAACTGGCCACCAAGCTGGAAGCCGCCCGCAAGCAAAGGGATGCCCACGCCGAGCGGATTCGCGAGGCCGAGGCGCGGGCCTTCTTGCGGCGCAGCGGCGGCCTGTTCAAATCCGATTAAAAGGTCGAGGGCAAGGCGCCCAATGATTTTACCATTGGGCAGGCAATATCAACCTACGCCGGAACCACGGTTCGCCGGATATGATCGTGCGCGGAGATTCAAGATATGCCCACACTATCCGTATTTCACCAGTTTCGACTCCAGGATGTTTTGGATATCGTATTGCTATCCTTTGTCGCTTATCATCTATACATTTGGTTTCATCGAACCAAAGCGCTCAAAGCCATTTTGGGGTTACTGGCCCTGGGAATCGTTTACAGTGTAGCCCAATACTGGGGGTTGTTCTTGACCACCTGGGTATTTCAAATCCTGTGGCAAGTGTTGATTATCCTGCTAATTATTCTGTTTCAGCCAGAAATCCGTCAGGTTTTAGAACGGGTAAACCCCCTTTACGCCTTGGGCTGGCGAAAACCCGTAGGCCATGTCCCCTGGATCGAGAGCTTTTCCCGAACCATATTCGAATTAGCGGATCAAGCGATTGGCGCACTGATTGTGTTCGAGCGAAACGACCGCTTGCGGGATATAGTGACCGATGGCATCTCCCTTGACACCGATCCGTCCCGGGAGATGCTTTTAAGTATTTTCCAAAAAAATTCGCCACTCCACGATGGGGCCGTGCTCATCCGTAATGGCAGGATCAGCATGGCGGCTAGTTTCCTGCCTTTAACTCCGCGAAAGGGTTTGGATCGGGAGTGGGGAACGCGTCATCGCTCCGCAATTGGCATTACCGAACAAAGCGATGCCTGGGTATTGGTCGTATCCGAGGAGACCCGCCAGGTCTCCCTGGTCCAAAAAGGGGAACTTGAACCCATGGACTCCCCTAATATGCTGGCAGGAAAACTAAAAAGGCTGTTAACCCCAGCCTCAGAAGACATCACAAGTAAATTCAAGAAATTTAAACTCCTATTTCTGAATAAATGGCGAGTCAAGCTCAGCACCCTTGCACTTGTCAGCCTGGTGTGGTTCTCCTTTGCCGGTCAACAGGATGTAGAGGTGAAGCTCGAGGTGCCGTTGGTCATCCAAGGTCTTTCTTCCCAATTGGAGTTGGCTAACCCGGAGATATCGCCGGTAAGAATTACGGCGCGCGGACTGCGCAAGGATATCGGCATCCTAAGTCCAAGGAATGTGAAGATAAATTTGGATTTAACCCGGGTGGGTGTCGGGGAAAAAGATTATTTCCTTTCCCAGCAACAGATTTCACTTCCCAATGGCCGCGTAGAGATCATCCGCATTGAGCCTAACACGGTAACCTTGGAATTACGCCCGAAGCAAATGTAAATCACCCTGGCGGACGGCAAAACCCCTGGCGCAGCTCAGCAAGATTTCAGCTTGGGAGTTGATGCGGATGTGACCCTGGCTAACCTTTGAGATAAGGAGGCAGTTATGAAAATTGTCGTGCCCTCCGCTGGGCCTGTGCCTGACCGGAGTACGGTGAGTTATCTTATCAAAATCGCCAAAAAACTTAATGCCAAGCTGGTCGTTTTGCGCATCCTCGCTGAGAACGAGCCGGATAAGGACTTTATTGATTCTTCGATCAAAATCAGTCCGAACAGGAAAATGCCGAGTCCAGCCAGCAGTTTCCACAGGTCCAAATTCATCGACATGGGGCACCTACAGTTTCGATGAACTGTTGTTAGAACGAGAGAGCTGGCTTTCCATTCCGGCGGTCTGTTCCACGGGCAAGACCATGGCGATGCCGGTACCGGGCTCGCTGAAGCGGCCGGCCTCTTGGATGGCCGAAAGGATCTGCGCCACAATTCTTTCACTCACCAGGAAGAGAATCAAATCGGTGCGAATATCCAGGCTAAGTCCAAAGAAACTCTTAGCCTCGCCAGCCCCGGTACCCGAGGCCGCAATAATGGTCGCCCCGGTGGCACCGGCCTTTTTGGCCGAAGTAACCACCTGATCCGTGAGGTTGGGTTTTACCATGGCAAGAATACATTTATTGGCCATTTTCTTCTCCTTTTCCCCATGGGCGGCAATCATGGAATTGTCTTCATGGGACGAGGTCGTTGATTTCCCCAACGCATTCGCGGCAGTTGCAGGCTGTCGGCGAATGGGAACCGGATTCAACGATCCGGGATTGCCTAAAGGGCACGCCTCTGGCCTCGGTGAATTTTTTTGGACCGCCGCCCGGCCCGCCACTGGGCCAACTGACCGTATCCCAGGACGCTGATGATGGGAAATAGGCTGGCAAAGGCGATCAGTCCGAATCCATCCAGCACCGGACTGCGCCCCGGAACATTGGAGGCCAATCCCAGCCCCAGGGCCGCCACCAGGGGAACGGTTACGGTGGAAGTGGTCACCCCCCCGGAATCATAGGCCAGGGGAATGATGGTCCGCGGCGCAAAAACGGATTGCAGGGCGACAACCCCATACCCCACCAAAATGTATAGATAAAGGGGGGTTCCGCTGACAATGCGAAAGGTGCCCAGGGTGATGCCCACGGCAACCCCCAAGGCCACGGCAATCCGCAGCCCCGTAGCGGAGACCGCCTGGTAGGAGGCTTCCTGGGCCTTATGGGCCACGGCGATGAGGGAGGGTTCGGCGATGGTGGTGGAAAACCCCACCAGAAAGGCAAACAGGTACACCCAGCCGTAGGCCGTCCACGCCGCCCCGTCACCGGTATGCGCGCCCTGGGCCAGTTGCAGGGCCATGGTGCGGCCCACCGGGAAGAGCGCCAGGTCCAAACCGCCCAGAAAGCAGGCCATGCCCACCAGCACCAACCCGAAGCCGAAGATCATTCGACCCGGCCTGGGCAGGGGTTGTCGCAAGACGCCCATCTGGAACAGCACCAGCAGCCCCAGAACGGGCAGCACATCCTTGGCCGTAGCCCACAACAACTTGAGAGGGTCTAAAAACAGCTCCATAACACGCCTATAGGGCAAACAGCCCAAATCCCATGACAAACACCATGGGGGTCAGGGAGGCCAGGGCGATCAACCCAAAGCCGTCCGTCAAAGGATCCCTGCCGCGGATGGTGCGGGCCAGCCCCACCCCCAGGGCGGTCACCAAGGGTACGGTGACCGTGGAGGTGGTCACGCCGCCCAGATCATAAGCCAATCCGATGATTTCAGCCGGAGCAAATACCGTCATGACCATGACCAGCCCATACCCGCTGATGATGATCCTGGGCAGGGGCCAACCCCGCAGGATTCGCAGTACCCCCAGCACGATAGCCACCCCCACCGACAGGGCCACGGTGAGGCGCACCTCAATCGCATAGCGCTGGATGTCGGCGGGTGTGTTACCGATAAGCCCGGCCTGGGCCGCGGCCCGGGCCCCTTCCCGGGTTACCGCGATAAGTGCCGGTTCGGCCACGGTAGTGCCGAACCCCAGGGCAAAGGCGAACACCATCAGCCACATGAGGCTGCCTTTGCGGGCAAACTCCTCGGCCAGGGCCTCGCCCAGGGGAAACAGGCCGATGTCCAGGCCCACCACGAAAAACGCCAAGCCCACAATCACCAGGCCCAGTCCGGCCAAGGTTGAGAGAAGCTGTGGAAAGGGCTGGCGCAGAATCAAAACCTGAAACAGGGCGATGACCATGACTATGGGCGCCAAATCCCGGCAGGCGCCCCATAGCGCACCCTTAAGGGCTTTCAATAAATTGGCCAACGATTTTAAGACCATGGTTGGATTTAGTACACTTGGTCGTGGCGAATCAAGCCAAGAAAGCCGGCCAGGGAGTTAACCTTCATACTGGGCGGCAGCGGTCAGGGAGTACCGGAAGGCGGCGGGACCTGGGCCCGGGGATCGATAACCATGGCCACCGGGGATGTTTTGCCCAGGGGGATAAAATCCACCTGGTCGGCCACCGGAACATGGGCAATACGCTCCTGGTGGCGCAGATAGATGGTGATGGCGACAAAGAGCGCGCTGAAGGCCGACCAATGCACGAACAGGCCTAAGGGGCTTTTCAAAGCCGTGATCAGCAGCGAGGCCGCAATGGGCCCGCAGATGGCGCCGATGCTGTACCAGAGCAGCAAAGCCGCGCTCACGGCAACGGAATCCTCGGGTGCGAACAGATCGTAGGCCCGCGCCACGGAAACTGGATAAATGGTAAACAGCAGGCCCCCGAAGCAGCCCATTTCAACGAGCAGCAGGGGATAGGAATTGCCGGACCCAAATCCAATCAGCGCGGCGATGAGCGCACTGCTTAGGGAAATTAGAATTCCGGTATTCAGCAAGATCAGCGAACGGTCAACTCGGTCGGAGAGGACGCCAATCATCCACTGAATGGCCAAGCCACCCAGTATGGTGCTGGTCATGAGCCAGGAAATCCGAAAAACCGTCAACCCAATCTGGATTCCCACAACCGGCATCAAGGCGTAGAAGGCGCTGTTGAGCAGACCGGCCATCATGCAACCGAGCATGCCCAGGGGCGCCTTTTGAAACATGGTTCGGAAGGTATAGCGCTCGTGCCGAGGCAATTGGGGATGGACCGCAGCGGATGCCGCCACCGGAACCAAACTGAGACTAATCAGCAGGGCCGCCACGGAAAACAGGGCCGGGCCGGTGACACTGCTCAAATTTAGAAATTGCTGCCCGATCCCCAGGGCCAGGTAGGTTAGGATCATGTAAATTGAAAACACCCGCCCACGGTTACGGTCATCAGCACATTCGTTGAGCCAGCTCTCAATGACCATGAAGAGGCCAAAGACGATGATTCCCGTGAAAAATCGCAGCAGCGCCCAAAAGATCGCGGAAATATAAAGGCTGTGCAACAACACCAGGGCCGTGCCCAGGGCTGCAAAGGCCGCAAAGGCACGGATATGCCCCACGCGCTCAATCAGACGATGACAGAGGAAATAGCCGCACAGCAGACCGATAAAATAGCAGGTTAAAATCAGGCCGGTGACCAGGGTGGAAAAACCTTCCAAAGTCATGCGAAGGCTCAACTGGCTGTTGAGCAGGCCGTTGCCCATCCCAAAGCAAAATACCGCGGCAAACAGTGCGCTAAATAGCGTTAAAGCTCTATACATGATCCAACTGTGGGTGAGGAACTCGGAATATGGTGCTGGAGATCGAGGGTGATTAAAACAACCTCAAGCGCCCCTTCCGGCCTGGTTAGGGCGCGGGCAGTCCGCCCGCCGAGGGATGGGCGCTTGAGGGGTGAAGTTATTTTCGGGCGAAACCTTAACCGGCGGCCCTTTCATAAGCCTCCTGCTTTCGCTTGCAGTCGATGCAGTAACTGGTCACGGGACGCGCCATGAGACGAGCAACGGCAATAGGCTCGCCGCAGCTCTCGCAGATGCCGTATTCACCCTCGTCCATGGCTTGCAGGCAATTCTTGATCTTTTTAATGAGGCGGCTCTCCCGGCTGCGGATGCGAAAGGTGTATCCCCGGTTTTGCTCGCTGCTGGCGCGGTCCAGGGGATCCGGCTCGATATCCGTGATGTCGTTCAGCAGATCGCCCACCGTTGTCTCGGCCCTCATGGCCAGCTCATTTAGCTCCTCTTCCAAAATACGACGCAAAATGGCCATTTCTTGACTTTTCATGAACTTATCTCCCGTCGGTGGCAATCCGGCTCTTCACAAGGGTTTCGCGGATCCCGGGCAGACTCAAGGAACCTACCAGGGGTCCTAAACCAGAGACTTTTCAATTACTTCATAGCGTTTGATTCTGATGCTGCGCTGGGCTCGGCGCGTTTTTGTGACCACGCCATCCGCCTGAATTTCCATCCCGATCAAGGCTATAAATTTATCACCATTTTCGATGAGGTAGTCATGATCGTCACTTGCCGCCAGCGATACGGCAATAACCTGATCGTCTTCATCCCAGGCTGACGGAATGATCACGCCATCCAAAACAGTGCGGGTCGATTCGTTCTTTTTCACTTTTTCACCCATGGGTTAATGCGCTTGGTTTTGTGGCGCGATCTTTGATTCTAAGCGGCCTCCGCGCAGTTTTCAAGTTAGAAGACGTTGCCATCCCACCCTTCGGAAAACAAATTCAAAGCGATTTCATAGCAATCGGCGTGCCAAAATCACATGATACTGCTTTCATAGTATATTTTAAAAGATCCCCGCCAGCTATTGAGATCAAAAAAGCACCCCGCCACGATCCAGGCAACCAGCCGGGACTAATGCTGGAACCAACATATTAAATTAGAAATAAAAATCTGAATTAAGCGCATATTTACGATCCGATTGGGGTCGGCTTCAATTTCCAGCCTGGCACCAATTTAGGACCTCTTAGGTCCGGTGTTCGCGGGTTTTCGGAAATCTCAAGACCCACTGAATTTTCTTACAAATTTAGTGAGTTACAAAAAAGGACTAACACCGAAAGATATTTCGGGAAATCCTGGGAGTTCCGCGCCTCTAAGGATCCCGGCCTCAATCGGATAGCTGCAGGTCAATACCATTATAATTTCAAGATTATAAAAATGGTACGAGAATTGCTGTACCCCTCCCTGACATGGGAGCATTCCCGTGAAACCGCAGGGCCCCGGGTATCGGGGGTTCCGAAGCAATGTCTACTCATTTCGGCCGGCGCCATGACGACGTATGTGTGGAAAACAATCCGCGGGATCGTGATTCCCGTCACCTGGGGCGAAGATGGCGAGGTGATCTCCATCGCCATTGACACCTACCAGGAGGAACGCTACTGGGTCGCCGAAAATGTCATGGGGCGGCAACTCAGGGATCTGTTGCGAAAACGGGTATGGGTGGAAGGTAAGGTTAAGATATCGAAAAACCGCCCGCTGGTGATCGAAGTCAGCGACTATAAACCGGATGAACCCTTGATCCAGGAGGAGCCCTTTTGGGTTCAGGAACCAACTTGAAGGCAGAAAACCAAACCTCAAAGAGGAGCTGAAGCGATGAAATGGAAATTTTGGTCGAAGAATAATACCGACAAGGTTACCCAGCTCGAGATCCCCAAGAAACTGTCCAAACCCAAAGAGATCCCCGAGATGGTCGGGCGCTATCTGGTGGTCAACCTAAAAGAGGATCCGGATTGGGTTTGGAGCTTAAAGGCGGTGATCCGTCCCAAAGAGAGCGTGCCCGACGCGTTTCGCGTGCGCCTGTTTGACCCCGCACGGGCCACGGCCTATGCGGTTCGGGTGCTGGATTACACCAGCCTCGATGCGCATCCCCATTTGATTCTTTACGAAGGCTGGTATAACAAAAAAACCCAGGTGGTTCAGATCGCCTATTTGGAACAAAAAGAGGCCGTGTAGCTGGCACTGGATCTTTATCCGGACCCTACGAATCGGCCGAAAACAGATTGGGGGATAGCCCATGAAATTGTATAGCGACCCGGAGGCCTTATCCTTGGACACCAACGAGGATAGATCCTTCGATTTGCTGGATGGCGCAGTGGGGGAAGCCCTCACCCTGCTCGAGGAGATGGACGACCAACGCGCCCTGGCCGCGGATCCCCACCAACCCTTGGATGTACGTCTGGAAGCCTATGAAAACATCATCGACTCCGAGGTGGGGGACACCTCCCTGGTGCGTGCCCGTAATCTGGAGCGGGAGATCGGAATTCGTCAGGTTTATCTGAAGTTTGAAGGCGGCAATCCCACCGGAACCCAAAAAGACCGCATCGCCTTTGCCCAGGCCTTGGACGCACTACGGCGGGGTTTTGACGCCATTACCGTGGCCACTTGCGGAAACTACGGCGCAGCCGTCGGCCTAGCGGCCTCCATGGCCGGGCTGCGCTGCATCGTTTACATCCCAGCCTCTTTTCACACCAAGCGGATCACCGAGATGATCCAGCTCGGCGTCGAAATCGTCCGCAGCGGCGGCGACTACGAAGAGGCGGTGGAGGCCTCCCGCAAAGCCGCCCAAAAAAATGAGTACTACGACGCCAATCCGGGCGGGGACAACACCTCGCTTCAGCTCAGCGCATATGGGCAGATCGCCCAGGAGATCTACGACGAGCTGCGGGATGCGCCCCTGGTGGTGGCGGTGCCGGTCTCCAACGGCACCACCCTGGCCGGCATCTATAAGGGATTTCTGAGCCTCTACCGCAGGGGCAAGACCTCCCGCATGCCCCGGGTGGTGGCCGGATCCTCCTTTCGTAAAAACCCCATTATCCAAGCCTTTGTCAAAAACCGTCAGCGCTGCGAAGATCTGGCCCGGGAAAAAATTCGTGAAACCACCATTAACGAACCTCTGATCAATTGGCACGCCATCGATGGCGATCACGCCCTCGAAGGGGTCCGCCAGAGCCAAGGCTGGGCTGCGGACGCCTCGGACAAGAACATGCGCAGCTTTGCCCGCCTGATCCGCGAAAAAGAGGGGTTGCAGGTCCTGCCCGCCTCCACTGCCGGCCTATTCGCCCTGGTGGAAGGTCGGCGCCGGGTGGCATTGCCCAACGACCGCTATGTGGTGGTGCTGACCGGCAGAAATTCTTAACCCCTAACCCGCAACGGACCACGGACAATACCATGACCCCTTCCCCGGAAGAGACAGCCTCAACGGACCCCTTGCCGCAACTGGTGGTGTTTGAGCGCCTGGATGTGGGGCCGGTGCGCGTCGATCCCAACCGGCTGACCATCCCCTATACCCTTACCGCCGGCGGTAAGACCGAATCCATTAACCTGATTTACCGTTACGAAGAAGCCTGTTTTGACCCCTGGGACCCGGCGGCCGCGAATCTGGGCGCCATGATCGGTGCCCAAGTGGCCTTAAATTACGGCTTGTTTTGCCGCCAGATGGTGTTTCACGGCTGGTTTGACGCCCACGACCGCCGCCTGATCCGGGAGATGGCGGAAAACACGGCCCGGGAAATCTATGTCAACAAATTTCTCAAGCCCAATCCTTTTTTGGTGGGAGCCGCGGCCCAACTGCCGGCCCTGAAAAAACGGCGCTACCTTGCCGCCGGGATTCGCTTTAAAACGCCCCGCCAGACGCCCAAAACGCCAGCCTGGAAGCTGTGGCCAACGGATCGCGGCCGGCACGCCGTGCTTTCCAGCGGGGGCAAGGACAGCCTGCTGAGCTTCGGGTTGCTCCGCGATCTGGGGGGTGAGGTTCATCCGCTCTTTGTGAACGAATCGGGCCGCCACTGGTTTACCGCCCTTAATGCCTATCGCCATTTTAAGGAAAAGATTCCCGAAACCGGCCGGGTATGGGTCAACTCCGACCGGCTGTTTAACTGGTTTCTCCAGCGGATGCCCTTTATCCGCAAAAATTTCGCCAACCTGCGGTCCGACGACTACCCCATCCGGCTCTGGACCGTGGCGGTCTTTCTGTTCGGGGTGCTGCCGATTTTGCGCAAACGAGGGATCGGACGGCTGATTATCGGTGATGAATACGACACTACGGTCAAGGCCGTTCATCAGGGAATTTCCCATTACTGCGGCCTCTATGACCAGAGTGTCTACTTTGACCATGCCCTGTCCAGCTATTTTCTGGCCAAAGGCTGGAATGTGAGCCAATTTTCCATTCTGCGGCCCCTTTCCGAGCTGCTGATCGAAAAAATTCTGCTCAGACGCTACCCCGAGCTGCAGCAACTGCAAACCTCCTGCCACGCGGCCCATAAAGGGAAAGAGCGCATCGTCCCCTGCGGCCGCTGCGAAAAGTGCCGGCGGATTGTGGCCATGCTGACCGCCTTTGGGGGCGATCCCCGGCAATGCGGCTATACGCCGGAACAAACTCGCCATTGCCTGGATGCCTTCTGGAGCCGCGGCGTCTCCCAGGTACCGCTGGACGCCGGACACCTGGCCTATATGCTGACCACCCGGGGCGAAGCCCCGCCGGATCCCGCCAAGGCCGTTCATAAGCCCAAAGCCCACGCGCACACCCTGAAGTTGCGCTTCGATCCCCGGCAATCGTTCCTGGAGACGATCCCCGATGATTTGCGTCGGCCCCTATACGAGATCATGGCACCCTATACCGAGGGGGCCGTGCAGCGCCAGGGCCGGCAATGGCGGCCCATTGATCCCCTCGGAGCCCAGGGCGGACCCTATCCTTTTGAGGTGGCAGAGCAGTTCCAAACCCGGATTGAGACACAGGAACATACCCCTCACTCCTCACCGGGTGGGGGCATTGAGTGGGCCGAGTATACCTGGCCGGATATCGCCCAGCGCCTCAAATCCATGGATGTGGCTCTACTACCGGTGGGCGCCCTGGAACAGCACGGCCCCCACTTGACCCTGGACACGGATGCCTTTGACGCAGTCTATCTGGCCCGGCGCGTGGCCATGGCCTGCAGCCATCCCCAACCCCTGGTGCTTCCGGGAATCCCCTACGGGGTTTCCTACCATCACAGCTCATTTCCGGGGACCATTGAGATCAGCTGCAACACCATGTCCCATCTCATCCGCGACATCGGAGTGGCCGCGGCCAGCAACGGTATCAAAAAGCTGGTGATCATCAACGGCCACGGGGGAAATGACCCGGCCCTCAACTACGCAGCCCAGATGATCAACCGCGACACCCGCATCTTCGTATGCGTCGATTCCGGGGAGACCTCGGATTTTGATATCGATAAACTGGCCAGCACCCCCAATGATGTTCACGCCGGAGAGATTGAAACCAGCACCAGCCTGGCAGTACGGCCCCACCTGGTGAAAATGGATCAAGCCCGGGCGGTCGTTCCCGAATTTTCCAGCCGCTACCTTGATTTCAGCTCCAAACGCGGGGTGGCCTGGCACGCTTTCACCCACAAGATCTCGGTAAGCGGGGTCATGGGCGATCCCACCAAAGCCGATGCCGAAAAGGGACGCAAAATCTGGGAAATCATGGTCTCCCATCTGGTGGCTCTAGTGGAGGATTTAAAGTCCATGAGCCTGGATGAGATCCATCACCTGCGCTACTAGCGCCCCAAACCCCGCTTCACCCAATCCTTCAGGACGACCTTTGGGAGACTTTTTCACACCGGAAACCAAACCGGAAAACGGGCCGATATCTTGCCGCCGGCGGTAAAGGGCCTAAAATCCCCCCCGACCCCCCTTTTTCAAAGGGGGGAGCAGGTTTGATCCCCCCGACCCCCCTTTTTCAAAGGGGGGAGCAGGTTTGATCCCCCCGACCCCCTTTATCAAAGGGGGGAGCAGGTTTGATCCCCCCGGCCCCCAGTTCCAAGATCGACACGCCCGTCTCTCCCGCAGGAACGGCCCAGGCATTTGGGGGAGATCCCCGGGGGCACGGGCAGTTCCCCCTTTACCAAAGGGAGCTAGGGGGATTTCTGGTACTCTCCTACAGTTTAGGCCATCGAGAATCACCGCCCGAGTGCGGCATCCCAAGTGGTAAGGGCCGGTTTCAACCCTACCCCGACCGCAATCCCGGCCAAGGCGAGGACCTCGCCCTGCGCATTGCCCCCCGGCACCGTAATCTCAGCGGTCCATCCTACCGCCGGTCAAATCAACATCGAGGGGATGACACCGCCGGGGAGCCGGCGCTCTTTTCATAATGCCTCCATTCTTGACATTAAGGGTTAAATCCTTTTTATTCCCTTGAAATTCCCCTTGGGTCTGATGGGTGAGGGCTGACATGAATCGTCTGCTGGTCGTATCTTCACAGGACAAACACCACGAGAGCATCCGCGAGGCCCTGCCCGAGACGCTGCTGGTGGCGTGCGTGCCGGATCTTCAGGCTGCCCATGAAATCCACCAACAAAACCCCTTTGATCTCATCTTTCTGGATCTCCAGCAGCTATCCGCGGGCTGCCCATCAAAAAATTTCAGCGAGGTAGCGGCAGCGTTTCAAAAATCCAACGCCATGGTGGAATTTGTCGTGCTGACCCCCCAGGATCAAATCCGCCAGGGCGTCAAGGCCCTAAAATCTGGGGCCAGCGACTATCTCACCTGTCCCATTGTACACGAAGAAGTCCGTTTGGTGATTGCCGCCTTCCAGGAAACCCTCGCCAAGGACCTCGAGCTGGATTATCTGCGGGACCAATTCTGGAAAACCGACTGGATCAGCGTTATCCGCACCAACAATCCCAAAATGCGTAAGATCTTCGAAGATACCCGGGCGGTTGCCCCCACCATCGCCACGGTTCTTCTGCTGGGCGAAACCGGTACCGGCAAAGGGCTGCTGGCCCGCCTGATCCACTGGCACAGTAATCGTTATGCCAAACCGTTCATTGCCGTGCACTGCGGGGCCATCCCCGACACGCTCATCGAAAGCGAGTTGTTCGGCCATGAAAAGGGCGCCTTTACCGGGGCGGAACGTATAAAAAGGGGTAAATTCGAAATTGCCGGGGGCGGCACTATTTTTCTGGATGAAATCGGCACGATCACCCCCGCCGCCCAGGTTAAACTCCTGCAAGTTCTCCAGGACGGCACCTTCAGCCGCCTGGGCAGCGAAACTCAGATTCAGGCCGATGTGCGAATTATCGCCGCCACCAATGATGATATCCGCAAATTGTGCGACCAGGGGCGTTTTCGCAAGGATCTTTTCTACCGCTTAAACGTGTTCCCCCTGGAGGCCCCGCCCCTGCGCCAGCGGCTGGAGGATCTGCCCAGCATCGTCAAAACCATTCAAAAAAACCTCGACGCCAAATACGGCAAATCCATTTACCGGCTGCACCCCTCGGTCATGGATTCCTTTCGGCGCTATAACTGGCCGGGCAACATCCGGGAGCTGGAAAATGTCCTGGAGCGGGCCTACATCCTGGAAAATAACAGCACCCTGATGCCCCAAAGCTTCCCCCGGGAAATCGTGGGTCATAAATCCATGCCCTCCATGGAGGCGGGGGGCGAGATTTTGCCTCTGGCCGATGCCCGCCGCATCATCATTGAAGATTTTGAACGTCACTACATCAAAACCCTTGTGGATCGATACAAGGGAAAGATAGGTCTATCGGCGGAGCAGGCCCGAATCACGCCCCGCCAGCTCAATCGCTTGATGGCGCGCTATGAAATCCGCAAAGAGGACTACAAAGATTAGAAACCGGCGTGAGCTGATATGAGCGGGAGCCGGGGGCTCCCGCTCATATCATTGGATTTGGGGATCAAACAAAAGGAAGGTCAAAGCGAGGCGGGCTAGTCAAGGGCCTCGTAGGAGGTGACGGTAAGAATTTTGGATCCGTCCGCCTCCATGACTGTGCCGGTAACCGACACTTCCTGGCCGGACAGCTCCATAACCGCGGCCCCCGCTTCGGTATCGGCGATCTCATAGACGACGTCGTTTTCATCCACTAGCTGACCCGTTTCGTTGACCATACCCTTGATGGTTACCTCATCTTGGGCCGCCACGAGTACGGGCAGCAGCGTGACCACCAAGGCGAAGATCAGGGCTCCCAACAATAACAACCGATTTCTTTTACCCATTGCAACTCTCCTTAATTCGACTACAAAATTTTTGTTTAAACCCAATTTGCGCCTTCAATCGGCGCTGTTTTGCTTTGTTTGAAAAGCAAAGTTCATGCCATGGATTCAACTCCCCAAGCTGGCGGCAGATCCGCGGTGCGGAGACCTTCCGCCAACGGACATGACAGGTCCGATATTGTCGAAGCACCAAGCAGATCTAATCGCAAGAGTTTGAATTTATAAGTTTTTTATCTTTCAGAAGGAAGGCTTCCGGTCCCCTGGAAACGTGGAATCGTGAATTCCGGATTTCAACACCCCTTGCGCGGCCATCATAGGGGCGACCCATGTGTAGTGAAGCTTTGGCGCTATCCAGCATTTTAAAGCTGGATGCCGGGTCGGGGCCCGGCATGACGCAGGGGGCATGTTGTTCATTGCCGACTTAGCACATAGGGACCCACGTCATTCCGGCGAACGCCGGAATCCAGAAAAGAGCGAAGAATCCTCAGAAACTAAACCAAAATGACATAGTTTCATCCTCGATTAATCTGGGTTTTTTTGCCCGGCAGTTCAGTTGGATGCGGGATCAAAGCCTGCCCTTAACTCGATTAAGGGTCCAGCATGACCTTGGGTTTCCAGGGCATACCCCGACTCTCGCGGGCATATCCTTTGCATTGAGCAAACGACTCGGTAATCAGAGCCACTTCTTTTTTTTAAAGTAAATCACCATGCCCACCCCCATGGCCACCATGACCAGCCAGATCAGCGGATAGCCCCAGGGCCACGCCAGCTCCGGCATATATTTGAAATTCATCCCGTACACCCCGGCAATGAAGGTCAGGGGGATAAAAATGGCGGCCATGATGGTCAGCACCCGCATGATCTCGTTGGTGCGGTGGCCGATCATGGAAAGATAGACATCCAGCATGCCGGTTAAAATATCGCGGTAGGATTCGATGGCCTCCATGACCTGGATCGTGTGGTCGTAAACATCCCGAAAAAAGAGCGTCGTGGCATTTTGGATCAAGGGCGACTCGGCCTGGGTCAGGCGGTTGAGCACTTCTCGGGTGGGCCACACCTGCTTGCGCAGCAAAATCAGCTCGCCGCGCAGCTCGTGCATGGCCTGCAAAGTTTCCGACGTGGGGTCGCTGAGAATTTCAGCCTCGATCTCTTCCAAACGGTTGCCGATGTTTTCCAAAATGGCGAAATATTGATCCACGATGGCATCCGCCAGGGTGTAGGCCAGATAATCGGCCCCCGCGGTCCGGATGCGGCCCCTGCCTTTGCGGATGCGCTCCCGCACGGGGTCGAAGACATCACCGGCGACCTCCTGAAAGGAGATCAGCAAATGCTCGCCGAGCACCAAGCAGACCTGCTCGCTGCTGATCTGACCGCTCTGGGAGTCGATGAAAAGCATCTTCAAGACGATGAAGATATAGTCACCGTACTCCTCCTGCTTGGGGCGCTGGGCGGTATTCATGATATCTTCCAGCATCAAGGGATGCAGATGGTAGCGCTTACCCAGGGCCTCCACAGGGGCAGCGTCATGGACGCCGTCCAGATTGATCCAGGAGATCTGACCGGGCGAATCGCGGCCCTCAAAGTCTTCTAGGGAAAGGGCCTCGGATTCATGCAACGCCTCGGCACCGAACACCATCTGTTTGATCTTGACCGTGGCGCTTTGGGGCTCTCCGATATGGACCAAACTTCCGGGGGGCAGTCCTGCCTTGGGAGCGCGGCGGATTTTGAATCTACCCATGTTTTCCTCTCTACGTGATTGCCTTGCTTTGGGGGAGTAAACCACTGTTGAGGGAGGTGTTTTTGTCACCGATTGGGTTGATATATGTCATTTTTTTCAATAGATAAAGGTGCATTGCGGTAGAGCGCCACCGCGATCCAAATCAGACAGCGACGAGGATCTCATCCATTGAACCCAACCCGCCCAGCGTGCCTTCATTCCATTGTTGGATTTTTTCTTAGCGCCGTTTTGCTTTTGGGTTTTGTCTCCCCGGCCCTGGCCGCACAAACCGAGACAGCGGGACCGGCACCGCCGGCGGCCGGCGACTACGCGCTGACCCTGCAGCGGCTGCAAACCACCGCCGCCGCCGAGAAAGAAAACCTGGAGGGTCTTCGCCGCCAGACAGAGGCACTTGCCCAACTCACGGAGGTGTATGCCTCGGCTATCAATGCCTGGCGCATCCAGGCCGCCACCTACAGCAGTCTAATGGCCCTGCCCGAACCCAAGCTGAACAACCTCACCAAAGCTTTGGGGGATCTACAATCGAGCCTGGAGAGCGTTCAAAATAAAATTGATTCCGTGTCTGAAAAATTGACCGAGATCCGCGGCCTTCAAGCCGAAATCCAAAAGCAAACGGATAGTTATAAACAAAATTTGACAGCCATGGCCGAAGACACTTCATCCAGCGGCTTTGCCCACCAGTTGCGGGCCGAACTGGAGGGGCTGATCCAGGTGATCACCGACAAACGCGAAGCCCTGGATCAGCTGGAAACCTACCATGCCAATCTGTTTAATGAGTTGAACCTGATCCAAACCGAGTTTACAACCCTTGTCACTCAACTGGAGGAGAAGATCCGCAAGGTAAGGACCCAGTCCCTGTTTGAACGCAGTCTCTACACTTGGGATCATCCCGTGCAGACGGTATGGAACGATTTTGTGTCTGAAATCGGCACATTGGGGGAACAGATCCAACGCTGGGATACCCCGACCTTTTGGATCGAACAGTTGAGTCCCATCTGGCGCGGCAGCGGACCCGTGACCGTGACCGTTGTTCTACTTTACGGCGCCTGGCTGATCCTGCTGTTTAAACTCAAGCGGCTGGTCAACGCTTGGCGGCAGGCCGAGATCTGGGCCGACAGCCCGGCCTGGCGCATAATTCTGCTGCTGCTCTCGCGCTCCCTGCTATTGGCGGGCAGCATTGGATTTATCTACCTCTACTCTGGCATTCGCGGCATCTACACCGAAACACCCATCTTGCGGGCCATGGCCAATGGGCTCTGGATCGTGCTGTGCACCCGCTGGTTTCTCTCCCTGATCAAAATCGGTGCCCTGGCGGACCCGCCGCGAATCCCCAAAAAGGCGCGGCACCAATTGCAGGCCCTGCTGGGGGTGATCCGTTACGGGGCCATCGTCCTGGTGGGGTTGACCTGGCTGCTGGCCGAGGCGGCCATTCTGCCGGCCCTGATACGGCTGCTATTGGAAATCGCCTTGATCATCTACCTGTTGACCCTGCGATCAACCCTCAAGGGATTCTACCGTCCCGAACATTTCGTTTTGGCACCGCGCCTGGAAGTCTATCAACCCGCAATCCGGGGGGTGCTCTGGGCCATTCCGGGAATCGCGGTCATTCTGGAAACCTTGGGCTACGGCGCCCTGGCCCTCTACTGGCTGGCCGCCTCGGGGCGCAGCCTGACCGTCATCATCTGGGCGGCGTTGTTTTACTTTGCCCTGACGGAATGGAACCAAAAATTTTACCGACGGGAGCCCAGCCCCCAGGAAAAACAGGCCCAGCCCGTCAAATGGCTGCTGTGCCGGGTCTACTGGCTGGCCTGGGGCACGGCCCTGGCTTTGGCCCTGGTGCTTTCCTGGGGCGATCCTAAAGCGGTGTTCAAGGATGTGTGGACGATTCTCTCCTACACCATCGCCATTGGGGATCTGAAAATCAATTTTATTCACTTGTTCAAGGCCTTTCTGATTGTTTTCTTTACCCATTTGCTGGTGCGCGTGGGACGCTATATCCTGCAATCCAAAGTGCTGGACCAAAGCGGTCTGGAGATCGGATTGCGCGCCTCCATCGTCACCATGAGCGTCTATGTCGCCTGGGGCTTGGGGATCCTGGCCGCCCTCTACGCCCTGGGCCTCAGCGGCACCAGCCTGACCGTGGCCTTCGGCGCCTTGAGCATCGGGCTGGGGTTTGGACTGCAGAATATCTTCAACAACTTCATCAGCGGCATTATCATGCTCTTTGAGCGTCCCATCCAGGTGGGGGATGCCATCGAAATCCACGGCACCTGGGGCGAGGTGAAAAAGATCAACTTCCGCTCCACTGTGGTGCAAACCTATGATAACTCATCGCTGATCATTCCCAATTCCGATTTTATCAGCAACCAGGTGACCAACTGGAGCTTTCGCGACCAGAGCCTGCGCATTAAAGTCAATGTGGGCGTGGCCTACGGATCGGATATCGAACGGGTGCGGGAGATTTTGCTGGAAGTGGCCGGCCGCACACCCAATGTGCGCAAATATCCTCAGCCCGACGTTCTGTTTGCCGATTTCGCCGACAGCTCCCTGAACTTTGTGCTACGGGCCTGGACCGATATCGACAACATGCTCAAAGCCGCCACGGCCATTCGCTTTGCCATTGACCGTGCCTTCCGCGAGGAGGGCATCGAGATCGCCTTTCCCCAGCGGGATATCCATATTCGCTCTTCGATATCGACCCAACCCAAAGAAAACGCCACTTCGGAACTCACCCCTGAGCCCGCGGGCGGCCGCGAGCAATGATTTCGGTTCTGTTACTGATTGTCGGTTTTGCCTGCCTGATCAAGGCCGCGGACCTTCTGGTGGACGGCTCGGCGGGCCTGGCCAAACGCTTCAACGTCTCCGATCTGGTGATTGGCCTGACAGTGGTGGCTTTCGGCACCTCAACCCCGGAACTGTTCGTCAACCTGACGGCCGCCGTCCGGGGAAATATGGATATGGCCTTTAGTAATGTGGTGGGCAGCAATATCGCCAATATCCTGCTAATTTTGGGTATCTCGGCCCTGGTACACCCCTTGGTTGCCTCACAGGGAACGGTCCTAAAAGAGATCCCTTTCAGTTTGCTGGCCGCGGTAGTGCTCGGCATCTGTGTGAATGATCTGCTGCTGGGCGGAACGGTCAACGTCTTGGCTCGAGGCGATGGATTGATCCTGCTCTGCTTCTTCTGCATCTTCTTATACTATTCGGCCTCCCTGGCCCTGGATGTCCAGGGGCTGCCCGCCGAAAGGCAGGCGAAAATCGCCTCCCTGACCGGCCAGTTGATTCGAATTCTGGTTGGCCTGGGGGGGCTGGTTCTGGGCGGCTGGCTGATCGTCACCAGCGCCGTGGGCATCGCCAGGAGTCTGGGAGTGAGCGAGGCGCTGATCGGCTTGACCATCGTGGCGGTGGGCACCTCCCTGCCGGAACTGGCCACCTCGGTGACCGCCGCCTATAAGGGCAACACGGACATCGCCGTGGGCAATGTAGTAGGCAGCAATATCTTTAATATCTTTTTCGTCCTGGGCGTCTCAGCCCTGATCCATCCCATCGGCTACCACTCTGCCGGCAATCTTGACCTGCTGCTGTTAGTTGCCGCATCCTTTCTGTTGTTCTTTTCAATGTTTACTGTAAAAAAGCGCTCTTTGGACAGGTGGGAAGCGATCGTGTTTCTAATCCTTTACTTTGGATTTATAGGGTACAAAGTTGTGACCGCATAGATAGATTGCACATCGCGGGATTTGCGTTCAAGTTACCCCTCTTGGATTCACGCTAAAGAGTGCCTTGCCTTTCCAAAATCGAGTTGTGGAGGGCCGAGATGAAAAAACCGTCCATTTTGGGCAAGAATAAGCAAACCCAGCCTAGTGCAATCATCGGCTGGCGGGAATGGCTGGCCCTGCCCGATTTGGGAATCCCGGCCATCAAGGCCAAAATTGACACCGGCGCCCGGACCTCGGCCCTGCACACCTTCAGCCTGGAGGAGTTCGAAGCCGACGGCCGGCCCATGGTGCGCTTCCGGATCCATCCTCTGCAGAAGCGAAAGGATATCGAAATCCATTGTCAGGCGCCCCTGGTGGAGCGCCGGCGAGTCAAGGATTCCGGAGGCCATATGGAAAACCGCTATGTGATTGAAACCCTGGCTGTGTTAAAAAATGAGTCCTGGAAGATCAAGGTCACCCTCACCAACCGGGATAGCATGATGTTTCGGATGCTACTGGGGCGAACCGCCCTTGAAACACGATTTATCATTGATTCCGGCCGCTCCTACACCGCCGGTCGATCACTGGCCAAAGCATATCCGGGTCGCACCCGGTTGGAAAGGAACCCATGAAAATAGGCATACTCTCCCGCAAGGCCGAGCTGTACTCCACCCGCCGGTTGGCGGAAGCCGCTCGCGATCGGAACCATGAGGTGCGGGTGATCAACCCGTTGCGCTGCTACATGAATATCACTTCCCACCATCCGGCAATCCACTACAAAGGAGAAAAGCTGGAGGGATTCGACGCCATCATTCCCCGCATCGGGGCCTCCATCACCTTTTACGGCACAGCCGTGGTGCGCCAGTTTGAAATGACCGGCGTATTTTGCCTCAACGAATCGGTCGCCATCAGCCGCTCCCGGGACAAACTGCGCTGCCTTCAATTGCTGGCCCGAAAAGGTCTCGGCCTCCCGGTGACCGGATTCGCCCACTCCACCCAGTACACCGACGATCTGATCAACATGGTGGGCGGTTCACCCCTGGTGGTCAAGATGATCGAAGGCACCCAGGGCGTGGGTGTAGTTCTGGCCGAAACCGACAAGGCCTCCCAGAGCGTGATCCAGGCCTTTCGCAGCCTTAAGGCCAACATCCTGGTCCAGGAGTTCATCAAGGAATCCAGCGGCCGGGATATTCGCTGTTGGGTCATTGGGGATAAAGTTGTTGCAGCCATGCTGCGTCAGGGACCGGAGGGTGAATTCCGCTCCAACCTGCACCGCGGCGGCCGCGCGCTTACCGTGCGCATCACCCCGGAGGAGCGATCCACCGCGGTACGGGCGGCCAAGATCATGGGCTTGCGGGTGGCGGGGGTTGATATGCTGCGCGCCAACCACGGCCCAGTGATCATGGAGGTCAATTCCTCCCCAGGTTTGGAGGGGATTGAAAAGACCACCGGCAAGGATGTGGCCGGCATGGTGATCGCTTACATTGAAAAGAAAGCCGCCCCCGGTAAAACCCGCACCAGGGGCAGCGGATGAGCCAGCCCACCCTTACCCTTGCCGGGGTCCGCGTCAAGGCCGGCACGCGCTCCACCGTCCAGGTGCCCGTGGCGCCCCTCTACACCCACACCGAGATGACCCTGCCGGTTCACGTGATCCATGGCCGGCGCCCGGGTCCCCGGCTTTTTGTCTGCGGGGCCGTCCACGGTGACGAGATCATCGGCATGGAGATCATCCGGCGGCTGATGCGGCGCAAGGGGCTCCAATCCATCAGGGGCACCCTGCTGGCGATCCCCGTGGTCAATGTCTACGGGTTTCTGCAGCACTCCCGCTACTCCCCGGATCGTCGGGATCTCAACCGCTTTTTCCCTGGATCGGTAAAAGGTTCCCTGACCTCCCAGCTGGCCGGTACGGTGATGGAGGAGCTGGTTCGGGGAAGTACCCACGGCATCGATCTGCATGCCGGGTCAAATCACCGGACCAACCTGCCCCAGATCCGGGCGGTCCTGGACGATCCCGAGACCCTGGCCCTGGCCAAGGCCTTCAAGGTGCCGGTGGTGATCAACGCCGAAGCCCGGGAGGGCTCCCTGCGGCAGGCCGCCAGAGAGATGGGCATCCGTGTGCTGCTTTACGAGGCGGGCGAGGCCCTGAGATTCGATGAGACGGCGATCCGAGCCGGAGCTAGGGGAATTATTTCGGTGATGCAGCACATCGGAATGCTGAGCGCCAAGCGGCCGGCCGCTTCAGGCATCGAGCCGCTGATCGCGGATACCACCTCCTGGGTGCGCACTCCCATCAGCGGCATCCTGACCATGACGGTCCCCCTGGGAAGCCGGGTAGCCAAAAACTCCAAAATCGCTGAAATCGCCGACCCCTTCGGCGAGGAGTCCCAGGAGATTCGCTCCCCGGTTTCCGGCATGGTCATCGGCAGGCTCAACATGCCCCTGGTTCACCAGGGCGACGCCGTCATCCACATCGCCCATCTCGACCGCCTCAAGGGCATCGCCCCGCTCATGGAGGATTTCAGGGAAGAGATCAATGACACCGACCGCTATTAATCCACACCGACGATGATTCGGGCTTCCACCGCAAACAGGTCCCGGCCGCTGTCTTTGAGGGGGGTGAGATCCAACTATTTGAAACTTCTGATAGTGATCTTGTGTCTAATGCTGCTAGGGTTGGGCACCGGCCTGTTGTGGTGGGAGATAAAAACTTCCCGAATCCAAGCAGCTATCTTTACCCGCCTGGCCGCCAAATTGACCTATCGACCAGCTCCAGGACCCTATCCGGAGATCCGGTTCCCTCAGTTCGGACCCTATGATATCCGTATGGGATATACGCGAATTCCTCAGTGGAGGGACAAGCTCAATGCCCAGGGATATGAGGTTACCCGGCAAGCCCAATGGTCACCGGAACTAATTAAAGCAGTGGATCTGGGAGTTTTTGCCACTTACCGTGAAAAAACCCGGAGCGGTTTTTCCATCCGGGACCATGAGGGCCGAAGCGTATGGGATTATAACTTCCCGGAACTCATTTATCCCGATTTCGAATCGATCCCGCCGGTACTGGTCCTGATGCTGCTCTTTATCGAAAATCGCCACCTCCTGGATTCAAGCGCACCCCATCAAAATCCGGCTATCGAGTGGAAGCGCCTGACCAAATCTTTATTCGACTCGGCCCGTGCCCGTTTCGATAAAGGCCGCCATGTGACCGGCGGCAGCACTTTGGCCACACAGCTTGAAAAATTCAGGCATTCACCGCTGGGAATGACGGATACGGCAGCTGAAAAACTACGCCAAATTATTTCGGCATCACTGCGAACTTACGCCCATGGAGCTGGAACCGGCCGGGCCCGCAAACAAATTGTGCTCGATTACATCAATTCCATTCCTTTGGCCGCCGCCCCCGGGTTTGGGGAAGTATTGGGCTTGGGCGATGGGCTTTGTGCATGGTATGGGTTGGAATTTGATTCCGCCAACCGCCTGCTTTTTGAGGTCGGCAGCCCCAACATCGCTCCCCATCGGGCGGCTGAAATCGGCCGCGTATTGAAGGCCGCCTTAAGCCTTTTTCTGGCCCAACGCCGACCCTCAGTCTATTTGCTCACCCATCGCGAGAAGTTGAATGACCTTGTCAACGCCCATTGCCGGCTAATGACAACCGCTGGTCTGATATCGCCTCATATCCGCGATGCAGCCATCGCCTCGCACCTTAATTTTAGCCAACGTTGCCAACGGCGATATGAGGCAGAAAAACCCGTGCGTAAGGCTGTTGGGTTTCTGCGCGTAAACCTGATGACCACTCTGGGGATGGATCGGTTGTATGATCTCGATCGCCTGGATCTTGAGGCGCACACCGCTATTGATATCGATCTGCAGCGCGCGATCACCCAGAATCTTTACGAATTGAAGGATCCGCTGAACATTGTGGCGGCCGGACTTAAGGCGCCCAATCTTTTGCCGCGAGGCGATCCATCCAAGGTGATTTACAGTTTCAGCCTGTACGAGCGGACCCCCTTCGGAAATATGCTGCGGGTGCAGACCAACAACTATGACGGAGCCTTCAATATCGATGAACAGATGAAACTTGATATGGGCTCTTCTGCCAAATTAAGGGTATTGGTTCATTACCTTGAAATTCTTACCAAACTACACGCCTATTTCCATGAGATGCCCACCAAGGAGCTGAAACGGACTGCCAAGGATATCACTTTGGATCCTTTAAGCCGCTGGTGCATCGAATTTTTGCTGAGCTCCCGGGAAAGCTCTTTGAGCGCTTTACTCGATGCCGCCATGCAGCGCCGATATTCTGCTTCTACGGGAGAGCGGTTCTTCACGGGCGGGGGGCAGCACACATTCACCAATTTCAACAAGCAGCACAACAATCAAGTCATGACGGTGAGCCAAGCTTTTCGACATTCCGTCAACTTGGTGTTTATCCGCATCATGCGCGATATCGTCTACTATCATGTCCACCAGCGCTACGGAGTGACTCCGCGAAGCCTGGAAAAAATCAGCACCGATGACAAGTCCCGGCTCCTGGCCATGTTCGCCGATCAGGAGGGCAATCAATTCATTCGGCGCTTCTACCATAAATACCGGGCCAAATCATCCAATGAGGCGAGGCAATTATTGTTTATGGGCATTCGCCCCATGCCCGTCCGTCTGGCCGCGGCCTTTCGGTTCGTTACCCCTGAAGCGTCCCTGGATACCTTCAGCGCCTTTTTTCAGGAATATCTTCCAGGGTCTCGTCTGAACCGCCAATATATCGAAGACCTTTATTCCCGTTATGGGCCGCGGAACTTCTCGCTGGCGGACATCGGCTATCTTGCCCACATACACCCCTTGGAGCTCTGGCTTGTGGCTTATTTACAGCACCATCCTGGGGCGGGCATTGAGGAAGTAATTCAGAACAGTGCGGAACAGCGCCAAGAAGTGTATCGCTGGTTATTTAAGACCAAAAGCCCCGCTAAACAATACCGACGCATCCGCACGATCATTGAACTGGAAGCATTCCAAGATATCCACCGCCAATGGAAGCGGCTCGGTTACCCCTTTGACTACCTGGTACCCTCATACGCCAACGCCATCGGCAGCTCAGGTGATCGGCCTTCGGCCCTGGCTCAACTAATCGGCATCATTCTAAATGAGGGTGTTCTATACTCCCGACAGCGTTTCACTTCGCTTCATTTTGCCGAAGCGACGCCCTATGAGACCCTCATGGCCCTGAAACCCGCGACAGGTCAGCGGATGCTTGAACCGGAAACAGCCCAAATCGCGAAAAACGCCCTTTTAGAGATAGTGGCACAGGGCACCGCCGTGCGCTTGAAAAATATTGTCAGCCCAACGGACGGAAAGGTCGTGATTATCGGCGGTAAAACGGGAACCGGCGATCATCGCTATAAAACCTTCGGCCCCGGGGGAAATTTACTCTCATCCAAGGTGATGAACCGGACCGCTATCTTTGTTTTTTTCCTCGGCGACCGTCATTTCGGCACCATCAGCGCCTATGTCGCCGGACCGGATGCGGCCAAATTCGAATTCTCAAGCTCCCTCCCGGTAACAATCTTGAAAATACTCACCGAACGCACGGTCCTGCTGAGCCGCTTAACAACGGCCGATAAAAACTAGATTTTGATGAAATCAATTCCGAATGGGCGCCACAACAATTCGGGCATCCACCGCAACCAGCGCCCGGCCGCTGCCTTTGAGAGGGTTGAGATCCAGCTCTTTGATCTGGGGAAAATCAGTGACCAGGCGCCCCAGGCGCTGGATCTGGTCCGCCAGCAGCGCCAGATCCATACCGGCCTGGCCGCGAACCCCCTCCAGCAGCGGGAAGCTGCGCAGGCCGCGAATCAATTCCTGGCTTTCCGCCTGCCCCACCGGCGCCAGGGCAAAGCTGAAATCCTTTAAAACTTCGGCGTAAATGCCCCCCAGCCCGACCATCAGCAGATGGCCAAATCGCCCCTCCCGGCTGGCGCCCAGGATCACCTCGCTTCCGGGAATGTGGGGCTGGAGCAGGACCCCCAGGGCGCCATCGATCTTCATCAGCTCATTCCACCCGTCCAGAGCCTGGGTTCCATGGGCGATGCCCGGTTTGACCCCGCCCACATCGGTTTTGTGCAGCGGGCCGATCACCTTCATCACCAGCGGATAGCCGATTTCCCGGCAGCAGTCCGTCAACTTGTCTTGCTGAAATATCTCGATTTGCCGAGGCAGCCGGAATCCGGCGGCGGTGAGTACCTGCCGCACGGTGGCCGGCGGCAATGGCCCCTCACGGCCTTCCAGGGCGGCCCGGATACGGGCTGTGTCATAATCGTTCAGCTCCGGAACTTCGCTTTCCGGCAGCCGCCACCGGGCGACCTTGCCCAAGGCCCGGCCCAATTCCACCTCGTCCGGAAAAAAAACGTGACCCTGAGCAATGAACTCACCGATCTTGGCCCGGCAGCTGGTCACGGAGCTTAGCACGGGCAGCAGCGGAATAGCGCCGGCTCCCGAGGCACGGGAGATCACTTGGTAAATTCCGGCGTTGTCCGACAAACCGGAATCCCCGGTCAATACGGCAATCAGATCGATGGCATCGGATTCATACTGCGCCAGCACATGGATAGTGCCTGAAATCTGCTCGGCGCTACGGGACGGCAGCGCATCAACAGGATTAGCAGTGGCGCTTTCCGGCGGTAGAATTTGGGCCAGAGCTCGCTGGGTCTCGGGCTTCAGCAGGGGCAGCTCGAGCCCTTGGCGCGACAATTCGTCGCTGAACATAACCCCCGGACCGCCGGCATCGGTGACAATGCAAATCCGCTTGCCCTTGAGCCGGCCCCGGGCGGCGTGCAGCACACAGGCGACATCGATCATCTCCCCGCGCCCGGAAACGCGAATGATCCCCGCCTTGGCAAACAGCGCCGTCACGGCCGAGTCCCGGGTGGCCACGGCGCCGGTGTGGCTGGCCGCGGCCCGTTCACCCTCCGCGGTGGCCCCGGACTTGATGGCGATCAGCGCGCACCCTTTGCGGGCCAGGCTGCGGGCGTGGATAAGGAGCTTGGCCGGCTTGTTCAGCGACTCCAGGTACAACAGCAGGATCTTGGCCTGCTGGGGTCCGTAGTTCTCGTCGTAGAGCTCAACTAAGTCCTCCACCCCCATCTGCACCGAATTGCCCAGGTTGACCACCGTACCAAAGGAGAGGCCCCGGGCCTCGGCGCCCTCCATCAGGTAGTCCACCATGGCCCCCGACCCGCTGATAAAATCCACGGCGCAACCGGGCAGGCGCGGAATGATTCCGGCGAACTTGCCCTTGTAGCTGGGGGTCAGAAATCCCGAGCAGTTGGGACCGATCAGGGCTATGCCGGCGCTGTCGGCAACGCGGCACAGCTCTTGTTCCAGTGCTTTGCCGGCGACATCTTTCTCACCGAATCCGGCGCTGAGCACCATCACCGCACCGCTCTTCAGCCGCGCCAGATCTTGGAGGGCCGTCAACACTCCGGCCGCGGGAATGGCCACAAGGGCCAGATCCGGCGCCTGGGGGAGGGCTGCGATGATCGGATAGCAGGTCACGCCGAAAATCTCCCGGGCCTTTGGGTTGACCGCCCACAGCTCGCCCCTGTAGCCGTGATCCTGGATGGACTTCAGCACCCGGCCGCCGGGCTTCAGGGGGTTGCTGCTGGCGCCAACAACGGCGATGCTCCGCGGGTGAAACAAATTTTGGTAATGGTTCGATGCCGATTCCGCGGTGGTGCCGGCGTCAGGGGTCAGGGATGGATCCATTTGGGATACTTGCTCCTGAAATAAAGGTATCGATCATTTTATGTTGCCGCCGACCTTGAGCGTCATGGTCGTTGCCCAAAGGCCCCTTCGCCATTCACCCGGCGCGGGGCGACTCAAAGGAAGTCCCATGGTGACACTCCTAGGAGCGCGATACAATCAAATTCAAAAAATAGTGTGAAACCAGTATTGCTTAGCAGGCCGAAATTTTCCTATGATGGGCATTATGTCCAGGGAACCGGG
This sequence comes from uncultured delta proteobacterium, assembly GCA_963713755.1. Lineage (GTDB taxonomy): Bacteria > Desulfobacterota > Desulfobacteria > Desulfobacterales > CAVQMW01 > CAVQMW01. Next base: position 1,576,257 of record CAVQMW010000003.1, read on the forward strand.
GAAATTGCCGCGGTTATACCCATATCAACCCAAAGGAGGACCCATGAGCATTAAAATTGGAATCAATGGATTCGGCAGAATCGGGCGAGTGGTGTTTCGGGCCGCCATGGCGCACCCCGAAGTCGAGGTGGTGGCCATCAATGATCTGATGGACTCGGCCACCATGGCCCATCTGCTCACCTATGACTCGGTCCACGGCAAGCTGGATGCCGACGTCCAAGCGGCCGAGGGCGGCATCAAGGTCAACGGCAGTCTGGTCCCGGTGAGCGCCATTAAAAGCCCGGCCCAACTGCCCTGGAAAGATTACGGGGTCGATATCGCCATGGAGTGCACGGGCCTGTTCCGCGACCGCGACAACGCGGCCCAGCATTTAGAGGCCGGCGCCCGCAAGGTGCTTATTTCCGCCCCGGCCGGAAACCCCGACGCCACCATCGTCATGGGGGTTAACTCCAGCCAGTACGACCCGCAAAAACATCACATCATCTCCAATGCCTCCTGCACCACCAACTGTCTGGCGCCCGTGGCCAAGGTGCTGTTGGAGAATTTCGGAATCCGCAGCGGACTGATGACCACGATCCACTCCTATACCGGTGACCAGCGGCTGCTGGACTATCCCCATAAAGATCTGCGCCGGGCCCGGGCCGCGGCGCTCTCCATGATTCCCACCAGCACCGGGGCGGCCCGCGCCGTGGCCCTGGTGATCCCGGAACTGGACGGCAAGCTCAATGGGCTGGCCGTGCGGGTGCCGACCCCCAACGTCTCCATCGTCGATGTGGTGGTCACGGTTGAAAAAAGCGGGGTTTCCGCCTCGGATGTCAACGCGGCCCTCAAGGAGGCCTCCGAATCCACCCTGAAGGGGATTCTGGGCTACAGCGACCTGCCCCTGGTCTCCAACGACTTCAACGGCTGCCCGCTTTCCTCAATTGTGGACGCGGCCACCACCTATGCCATCGACAACATGGTCAAGGTGCTCTCCTGGTACGACAACGAAACCGGCTACTCCCACCGCATGGTGGATCTGGCGGCCATGATCGGCACACGCTAACCGGATAAGGAACCATCCCCCATGAGCATTCATCCCCTGGCCGGCCGGCCGGCCCCCGCTTCCATGCGGGCCAACATTCCGCGGCTGGTCTCCGCCTACTATACCCATCTGCCGGACCCTGCTCTGCCCGCGCAGCAGGTGGTTTTCGGCACTTCGGGCCACCGGGGTTCCTCCCTGAAGAACAGTTTCAATGCGCCCCACATCGTGGCCATCAGCCAGGCTCTCTGCGAATACCGCCAGGCCCGCAAGATCGACGGCCCACTGTTCATGGGCATGGACACCCACGCCCTGTCGGAACCGGCCTTGGCCAGCGCCCTGGAGGTGTTTGCCGCCGCGGGACTGACCGTAATGATCCCCAAAGATCTGGGCTATACGCCCACCCCGGTGATTTCCCACGCCATATTGACCTATAACCGGGACCGAACTCAGGGCCTGGCCGACGGCGTAGTGATCACCCCGTCCCACAACCCCCCCCAAGACGGCGGATTCAAGTACAATCCGCCTCATGGCGGGCCGGCGGGCAATGAGATCACCCAGGGGATCGCCCAACGCGCCAACCAGCTTCTTGAAAGCGGCACCGCGCAGGTCCCGCGGATCACCTTTGAAAAGGCGCTGCGGGCCGCTACCACCCACCCATATGATTACATCAACCCTTATGTGGTGGACCTCGCGCAGGTGGTCGATATGAAATTGGTGGGCGATTCGGGGCTGCGCCTGGGGGTGGATCCCCTGGGAGGCGCTGCAGTGCATTACTGGCAGCCCATCGCCGAGCGCTACGGCCTCGCTTTAGAAGTGGTCAATCCCGTAGTGGATCCCACCTTCGGGTTCATGACCCTGGATAAGGACGGCCAGATCCGCATGGACTGCTCCTCGGCCTACGCCATGCAGGGGCTGATTGAGCACAAAGATCGCTTCGATATCGCCTTTGGCAATGACCCCGATGTGGACCGCCATGGCATTGTCACCCAGGGGGCCGGGCTGCTCAACCCCAACCACTACCTGGCCGTGGCCATCTGGTACCTGTTTCAGCACCGGCCCCAGTGGCCCCATTCGGCCGCCGTGGGTAAAACCCTGGTCTCCACCTCCATCATCGACCGGGTGGCGGCCCATTTTGAAAAAGAGGTGTGCGAAGTGCCGGTAGGCTTCAAGTGGTTCGTGGAGGGCCTGCTCAGCGGGGCCTACGGCTTTGGCGGCGAAGAGAGCGCCGGGGCTTCATTTTTACGCCGCGACGGCAGGGTCTGGACCACCGACAAGGACGGCATCATCATGGATCTTTTGGCCGCCGAGATCATGGCCCGAACCGGCCGGGACCCGGCCGAAATCTACACTCGCCTGGAAGCGCAGTTCGGCGCCTCCTGTTACGAGCGCATCGACGCCCCGGCCACGGCCCGCCAAAAAGAGGTTCTGAGCCGGCTCTCCCCGGAGATGATCAGCGCCGGAGAACTGGCCGGCGAACCGATCCTGGCCAAACACACGAAAGCGCCGGGCAATCAGGCCCCCATCGGCGGATTGAAAGTGGTCACGGAAAACGGATGGTTTGCGGCCCGGCCGTCGGGTACCGAAGAAATCTATAAAATTTACGCCGAAAGCTTCAAGAGTCAGGCTCACCTGGCGCAGATCCAGAGCGAAGCCCAGGCGTTGATCAGCGCCGCTTTTGAGGCCGCACCCACAGTCTAATCTGTGAGGTCACCATGAGCCCGAAAAAACGATAACTCAAATCCTAACTGATGCGCAAAGGGAAGATGTTTCGGTTCTTTATGGACAGCATTAAAAAAAACAAAATCCCCCCGGCCCCCCTTTTCCAAAGGGGGGGGAGAGGGCATCCGGGCTGGCCCCGCGTTTCAGGGGCAAAGCCATCCCCTCTCCGGCGCCAATCGCCCAAAGTAGGGGCGCGGCCGGTTCCCCCTTTTTACCAATTCCCCCCTTTTTAAAGGGGGGCTAGGGGGGATTTACCTATTTTAGAGAGTAGATCGCGATGATGGGTGCAGAAAACGACTTAGCCGAGAAATTGATGGCCCGGGACCCCTATCTCAAGCCCTACGAGCACCCGCTGCGGCGCCGGATCCAAAACGCCAGAGATATGGCGGCACGCCTCACCCAGAACTCCGCCAGCCTTGAAGAGTTTGCTTCGGGGCACGAGTATTTCGGGCTTCACTTCAGGGAGAACCAGTGGGTGTTCCGGGAGTGGGCGCCCAACGCAACTGCTGTCTATCTCATCGGCGAGATGAACGGCTGGCAGGAGCAGCCGCGTTTCGCGTTGGAACGCATCGACCCCCAGGGGGTTTGGGAGATCCGCCTGGACCCGGGGGCCCTGGTCCACGGCGACCTCTATCGCCTGCGCGTCCACTGGTCCGGGGGCAGCGGAGACCGCATCCCGGCCTACGCCCGCCGGGTGGTGCAGGATCCCGGCACCCTGATTTTCAACGCCCAGGTGTGGCGGCCCAGCGCCCCTTTCGCCTGGCGGCATCCACAGTGCAGCCGCCGCCGGGAGGCCCTGTTGATCTACGAGGCCCATGTGGGCATGGCCCAGGAAGAGCCCCGGGTAGGCACCTATCTCGAATTCCGCGACACGGTGCTTCCCCGCATCGCGGCCTCGGGCTACAACACCCTGCAACTGATGGCCATTCCCGAGCATCCCTACTACGGCAGCTTCGGCTACCATGTCTCCAGTTTTTTCGCCGCCTCCTCGCGCTTCGGCACCCCTGAGGAACTCAAGCTGCTCATCGACAGCGCCCACGGCGCCGGCCTGGCGGTGATCATGGACATCGTCCACTCCCATGCCGTCGCCAACCAGGTGGAGGGCCTCAGCCATTTCGACGGCACCCCCTATCTCTACTTCCACGACGGCCCCCGGGGCCACCACCGGGCCTGGGATTCGCGCTGCTTTGACTACGGCAAGCTGCAGGTTCTTCATTTTCTACTCTCCAACTGCCGCTACTGGCTGGATGAATTCAATCTGGACGGCTTCCGTTTCGACGGCATCACCAGCATGCTTTACAGCCATCACGGCCTGGGCACGGCCTTTAGCTCCTACGGGGACTACTTCAACGAGGAAGTCGACGAGGACGCCCTGACCTATCTGACCCTGGCCAACCGCCTGATCCACACCCTGCGCCCGGACGCCGTCACCATTGCCGAGGATATCAGCGGCATGCCGGGCCTGGCCCTGCCGGTCTCCCAGGGTGGCTGCGGCTTTGACTACCGCTTCGCCATGGGCGTACCGGACTACTGGATCAAACTGCTCAAAGAGACCCAGGACGAGTACTGGCACATGGGCGACCTCTGGCACCAATTGACCAACCGCCGCTGGGAGGAGAAGACCATCAGCTACGCCGAGTCCCACGACCAGGCCCTGGTGGGCGACCAGACCCTCATCTTCCGCCTCATGGGCGACCGCATGTACGGCCACATGTCCATTGACGACGACAATCTTGACGTTGCGCGCGGCATGGCCCTGCACAAAATGATCCGCCTGGTCACCCTGGCCACCGCCGGCCACGGCTATCTCAACTTCATGGGCAACGAATTCGGGCACCCCGAATGGATCGATTTTCCCCGCCCGGGCAATGCCTGGTCCTATCACCACGCCCGGCGCCAGTGGCACCTGGTGGACGATCCCAATTTGAAGTACCACTGTCTGTACGCCTTTGACCGGGCCATGATCCAGCTGGCCCGGCAGGCAAATCTGCTGGCGCAGCCCGAGATCTATCTGCTGCGGGAGCACTCCGCTGACAAGCTGCTGGTGTTTGAACGCGCCGGCCTGGTTTTCGCCTTCAACTTTCATCCCATCCGTTCTTACAGCGATTATCACCTGCCGCTCAAACCGGGCACGGAACCCCAGAGCGCTTTTCGGATGATTCTGGATAGCGACGCTAAGCAATTCGGCGGTCACGGGCGATTGGTGCCGGGCCAGGAGCATTTCGCCCTGCAAAACGAGTCCGGGCCGGCCGAACCGCCGCGGCTCAGCATCTACATCCCCAATCGCAGCGCCCTGGTCCTTCAGAAGCTCTGAACATTTCAACTCCCGGGCCGCCTCCCGGGGCCGGGAAGCAAAGGAGCGGCAGCCATGCTCAATCGAATCGACCCCACCCAGACCACTAGCTGGCGCAAGCTGACCGAGCATTTCCAGAAAATCAAAGATCTTCCCATGACCGAGCTGTTTGCCGCCGATCCCTTGCGCTTCGACACATTCTCCCTGCGCTTCAACGATATCCTGGTGGACTTCTCCAAAAATCGCATCACCGCCGAAACCCTGGAACTGCTGCTGGCGCTGGCCAAAGAGGCGCGGTTGGAAAGTGCGGCAGCACAGATGTTCGAGGGAGAAAAGATCAATGAAACCGAAAACCGCCCGGTGCTGCATGTTGCCCTGCGCAACCGCGGCAATGCGCCCATCTACGTGGATGGCGCCGATGTGATGCCCCAGGTGAACGCTGTGCTGGACAAGATGCGGTCATTTTCCTCGACCGTGCGCAGCGGCCGATGGAAAGGCTACAGCGGCAAACCTATCCGCGATATCGTCAATATCGGTATCGGCGGATCGGACCTGGGGCCGGTGATGGTGACCGAAGCCCTGAAGCCCTATGCCCGCCCCCAACTGCGGGTGCACTTCGTCTCCAACATCGACGCCACCCACATCGCCGAGACCCTCAAGCCCCTGGAGGCTGAAACCACCCTGTTCATGATCGCCTCCAAGACCTTCACCACCCAGGAGACCATGACCAACGCCTTTACCGCGCGCCGCTGGTTGTTGGACCGCGCCAGGGATCCGGCCCACGTAGCCAAACATTTCGTGGCCCTTTCCACCAACCGCGAGAAAGTGGCCCAATTCGGCATCGACGCCGAGAACATGTTTGAATTCTGGGATTGGGTGGGCGGACGCTATTCGCTGTGGTCGGCCATTGGCCTCTCCATCGCCTGCTATATCGGCTTCGACCATTTCAGCGAACTGTTGCAGGGCGCCCATGAGATGGATCGCCATTTTCGGGAAACCCCCCTTGAGCGGAATATCCCCGTGATTCTGGCCCTCATCGGGATCTGGTACAACAACTTCTACGGCGTCCAGACCGAGGCGATCCTGCCCTATGACCAATACCTGCACCGCTTCCCGGCCTACTTCCAGCAGGGCAATATGGAGAGCAACGGCAAATCCACCGGCCGTGACGGCGGGAAGGTTGACCACCAAACCGGCCCCATTATCTGGGGTGAACCCGGCACCAACGGCCAGCACGCCTTTTACCAGCTGATTCACCAGGGCACCAAACTGATTCCCGCCGATTTCCTGGCCCCCGCCCTGAGTCATAACCCCCTGGGCGACCACCACGCCAAACTGCTCTCCAACTTCTTCGCCCAGAGCGAGGCCCTGATGCGGGGAAAACCTGAAGAGGACGTGCGGGAGGAACTCCAAAAAGCCGGCAAAAGCGAAACTGAAATCAAGGCACTCCTGCCCCACAAGGTATTTGAGGGCAACCGTCCCAGCAACTCCATTCTATTTAAACAGCTCACCCCCAGAACCCTGGGCAGTCTGATCGCCATGTATGAGCACAAAATCTTCGTCCAGGGCGTGATCTGGAATATCTTCAGCTTCGATCAATGGGGCGTGGAATTGGGCAAGCAGTTGGCCGGCCGGATTCTGCCGGAACTGGCGGACGACCGGCCCGTGGCTGGCCACGATGCCTCCACCAACGGCCTGATCAACGCCTTCAAGGCCTTTCGAGCCGACACGGGGTAAAATATTTCAACCCGTGAAGATAGCCGCGGACTTGCCGGGCAATTGAACCCAAATGCGGCCCTCGGCCGCCACCAGATCCGCCGGATCTTCCAGGGCGCGGGTCAAAACGGTCCCCCCGGAGAACAGAGCCTTGATCCGCGGCGGAAGGTTGGCGTTGACCGCAATGGGGACCGGCAGGGGAAGGGGCATCTCCTCATAGCCGTTGTTGATGGCCACCAGCGCCAGGTCGCCCCGGAACTCCCGTAAATAGACATACACCAGCGAATCCACATAGAGGGTAAAGAGATAGCCGTGGGTCAGGGCCAGATGTTGCGCCCGCAAGCGGATCAGGCGGCGGAGGTGGCGGTAAATATCGGTCTCGAACCCATGATCCGCCGCGGGCATATGGTCGACAGTAAACAGCTCCCAGGGCATGTCCCGGCGGTTGTCGGGATCTTTGCCCCCTGCAAGACCGATCTCCGTGCCGTAGTAAATTTGGGGGATGCCCCGGGTGGTGAAGAGAAAAGAGAGGCACAGTTTCAGAATTTTGCCGGCCAGGTCGCGGTCCCAGTGTCCCACGCGATCCAGAATCTCGGTGGTGATGCGCTGGTCCAAATCGTGGTTGTCCAGCAAGGTAACCAACCGGTTGGCATTGGTGTAGGGTTTGTTGATATCGAGCACCCCTTTGGGCTCGTCGGGAGCCAGACGGGGCCGGGCCAGGGTGGTGAGGGGCTGATCCCAGATGAAGGCTCCCTTCAGGGCGCCGCACAGAGGAAAATCGAACAGGGTGTCAAAATCGTGCTCCTGCTGGTAGCGGCCGATGAAGTCCGCCCGCCAATCCAGCACCTCGCCGATGAGGGTCACCTGGGGATGGCGGGTTTTCACCTGGGACTTGAAGAGATACCAGAAGGTGTCCTCCACATGTTTGACCGTATCCATGCGGATGCCGTCGATGGCGCAATCCTCGATCCAATCGAGAACATTTTGCACGAAATAGTCCGCCACTTCGGGCTGGTCATGGTCCAGATCGGGCAAGCCCGAGAGCCACGCCTCGGTCACATCACCGGGCTCGTCGCGGTTGAAGTGTCCGGATTCAAAGCGTTTGTGGGGATAGTTTTCGTACTCCGGAGTGTGATAGCCGGTGTGGTTGACTACCATATCGAGAATCACCTTGAGCCCGGCATCGTGAAAGGTGTTGACCAGATCCCTGAAATAAGCCCGGCTGCCCGCGGCACGCAGCGAGTCATCGCTGTAGAGGTGAGGATCGATGCGCTCGAAATCCACCGCCCAATAGCCATGGTAACCGGAACTGGAAAAAAAATCGGTGATATTGAGATAGACCGGCGTCAGCCAGACTGCCGTAACCCCCAGGGTCTTAAAATAGGGAATTTTGTGCAATAGCCCCGCGAAATCGCCGCCGTGAAAGGCCTCCGGATTGTCTGGGTCGCAGTTGAAATCGTTCCGCAAATCCCCATTGCGGAACCGGTCGGTAACCACAAAGTAGATTACATCCTCCTGGGTGATCATCCCGCACCTCGCTGTCTGGAGTTGTAAACCCGGCTGCCGATGAACGGGTGAAAGCCATATTGCCTGAAGATGCAGAGCCACGCCATAGGGGGGGCAGGCCAGGTTCAGTCATCCGAACCGAATCAACGGTACACTAATCTACCGGGCTGAATCCCAAAGAAGAAGATTCAAAACAGGCGCCAAGCCGGGCATTCCTGGTGCCGGTGTATATGATTTTACGTGAACTGAACCGACACTCATGGAATAAATCTGGTTTTCATCTGGACTTGATGCAGGTTGTATGATGGGGCTGTAAGCCTCAGGCCATTGCGTATCGGGCACCCAGATGTTGAGGTGCAGATTCATGGCTCCTGCCGGCACACGACTTCTCTCCGTTCGTATGAGATGGCCATCAAGATACCAGAAAACTCGGCCGGGCTGCCATTTAATTTCATAGGTATGATAGTCATTGATCGACCCGGAAGCAAAGGTTACAAATTGGGGGTGTCCTCTGTCATGGGGCTCGTTGCTAAACACGTTGGTCTGTACTTGGTGGGGTCGGTTCGTAAGCAGCTCAAAATCGATTTCATCATGCAGTTCCGGGCTTCCGGGTTTGAGTGCATATAAAAATATTCCTCGAACAGCAGCGTATCCGCAAGAATGGAAGAGGGGGTCACGCTTATAAAGAAAATTAATGTGGAAAACACTAGTTTTGTCACCATTCGTCTCCCCTGTTAATCTTATACTTCATCCTATACTTCAAAAGTTATTTTTCCCATCTTCAATAAGCTTGCCAAAATTCATCACAGCAGTGCCTTGGGAGGCGCGTCCGCCATGGGCAAGGTGAAGATATCGCTTCGCACCGCAAAGGGATGAAAACCGGCCTGGGGTTTGAAGCCCACCCCGATGGCGCCGTCCCGGGGATAAAGCACCCGAAGCGAAATGCGGGTCGTAGCGACTGGGGGTGGTGGACCAGTAGCCCTCGGCCAGCCCGGTCAAGGTGCTGCCGGGGGCCAACGGGGCCGGCGAGTGCCGCGCGCTGTCCACCAGAATATCTAACTCCCGGATATTGGGCAGCCGCCAATCGTTGAACCCGGCTTTCCGCCGATCATTGAGATCTTTGATGAGCTGGAGCGCCGCGGACCAGGTCAAAGGATCCCGGTGCAGCAAAGCGGGATTGAGCCAGGTTCGCTCACAATTATTGCCCGTTTCGACCCCATATCGGCCTGTATACCTGCCACATGGCCGATGTATCTTTAGTACCAAGCCCCTGAACCCGTGCGATATCGTTTATTGTTTGAATGAATTGCCCTAAAAGGGGAGGTGCGCCGTTTTCCTTTGCCATTTGCAATGCGAGAGCGAGGTCCTTCCAGAGCAAATCAACTGAAAACGTTGGCTGATCGTAATTCTCGTTGGTGATGCTGCGGCCCAATTCCACAAACAGATTGCTAACGGTACCTGCTTTGCTTCCGATAATCGTATCGTAAAGGAGCTCGGTCGGAATGCCGATATGGTTCGCCACAGCCATCATCTCTGCTGTCATGGCATTGATGGCTGAGAACATGAGCTGGTTTAGCAGCTTGATTTTATGACCTGTTCCAGATTTGCCCACCGGCATGATGTTGGCCGAATAGCACGCGAGAATCGGCCGGCAGCGTTTGATAACCTCTTCCGCTCCGCCAATCGGTAGCGCCCAGTGACCCACTGCAGATGGGCGGCCCAACACGGGGGCATCCAAATATTCCACTTTTTTGGTCGCCGCCAGTTTAGCCATCGCTTCCGTAGTACCCGGGTCAATAGTGCTATGATCGATGATCGTTGCGCCATTGGGTAGGGCTTGTAAAATTCCATCTTCCCCGCTTACGCAATCGATTACCTGCCCGGGTCCAGGGAGGAACATCACGATAACAGCACACGATGCCCCCAGGCGAGATGGGCTTTGCACGATTGTTGCACCCATTTCGTGCGCTCGGTTCGTCGACGATTCTGTCACGTCGTAAACATATAGTGGATAGCCCGCTTCGAGAATTTTACGCCCGGCTTCGCTCCCCATCACACCAAAACCAATTAACCCAACCGGCTCCATAGTTTCCTCCCATCTGAACATGTCTGTCACTTCACTGGTGAGGCGGATAAAAGATTGTTTTGGCCGGTGACGGCTTTGGGGGTCTCCGTAACCCCCAAATTAGGTTTTGAAACCGAGATTGACGCCGACACCACCTGTGAAGCAATCCGGTGTACATAGGATATTGGGATTCGAACCGACGTAGCGGTTCGCTTTCTCCAATGCCTGTTCGAAGGTCGAGGTCGGAATAAAGCCCATACCGCGGGCGTACTCGGGCGATTTTGCGCCGGCGATGAAAACAGCGCTGGTATAATGCTCTAAAACGCCGCCGCCGCTGATCATAGACATGGCGTGAAAGGGATGATAGGTGTAGCAGTTGGAGTATTTGAAGCAATATTCCGTGTTTTCAGCGATTCGCACCATATCGTCGGAGGCCAGAAACTCAGGGATGGTGCAGTACTTCTGAAGCGCTGCATAGGTTTCCTTATAGGAGGGGAACCAGTTGTCGTTGAACCACCCATCACAGATGCTCGCGGCGATCACGACCCCGCCTTCTCGAAAGGCATTCCAGCAACGGGAAAGCTGCCCTCCGATTGCCAGGCTCATCAGGCAGGGGTTGGTTCCCATGCCGGGGCCGTAGTGGAAATTCCGGGGTACTCCGATAATGAGCACATCTGCGGGTTCAGTCATATCCAAAGAGACATTGGTCCGTTGGTCGGCCAGGGGCCATGTGGCCTCTTCGATCAAGCCAAGATTTCCAGCCTTGACATCCAATACCTGTGACATCTTTCCAAGCACCGCGTCTACGCCAAACACTTTTTTTCCGATGCCCTTTTCCATGGCCAAGCCTATGGAATGAAACTGACTTCGCATGTGGGACTGGGTCGAAGCGCCCAGCCAATCCCGCCGATGCATGGTTTCAGGGCAGTGATGGGAACCGATCGAACGCCATCCGGAGTGTCCGGTGACTAGCATTTTATACCCGCCGCTGTATCCGCCGTAAGGGTTGCCGGCACAATGACCGATAACGATGGGAAGGTCGGCCTCGGCCAGAAGACGGCTGCACTGAACTACGTTCCCCATTTCATCCAAACCGTAGTTGCACAGATCGGGGGCCTCGGCGTCATGATTGACTATACGGCCGGGGTAAAACCGATCAACGATGTCCCGGCCCAAATACCAATACCATTCATCCAGTGTGTTGTGGCGGTGCAGGCCTACCGCACAGAGCAGGGTGATGTTTTCGAGCTTGGCGCCGCCTTTTAGCAATTCGTCAACAATGATGGGAATGGCGATTCGACGGTGCGCCCCCGCGTGGGCCCCGCCTTTGACCCGATCCGGAAAACCGATAACAATTTTCTTGTCCGGCCCGCTCAGCTCTTGAAGCGGGGGGAAGCCCAAAGGTTTCGCTAGGGCGCGACGGACGGCTTCGCCGGGGTCGACTTCGGGCGGATCGTTGTCCAGCCTGCCGAGATTGAATAGTGTCGCCGAATCGGGCAGCTCGATCACCAGCTTGCCGTCGCCGTAGTCCAGATTTACCTCTTGCATTTCTAAATTTTCCTTTCATAGCCTTATCGTGGATACCGATCGCGCTTGAACCATTGCCTGCGGGCGGATCACCTGTTCGATATGCTCTCCAAATGCTCCTTGACAGCATTTTCTATGGTGTAGGACGGCTGCCAACCAATTTCGCGCCGGGCCGGCCCGTCGTCATAGGCGGCCGGATAGGGAGATTGCCTGCCCCCATCTTCGATCAGTTTGATGGCTGCGCCGGGTTTCAGTTTGCAGGCGATGTTGACAACCTCGCGAATCGAATGAACGCCGCCGGCGATGTTGTAGATTCTTTGCGCCGGGTTTTGCGCATCATAAAGCATCATAATTGCCTTAACGGCGTCTTTAACGTACAGCCAGTCACCGGTTTCATCGGGATTGGGAACAACCAGGGATTCACCGCGGGCAACCGCGTCCAATATGTTCGAGGACCACAAGGCGGTAATCCCACGGGTTCGCCCCGGCCCGAAAACCCAGGTGAACCTCAGTGCCCGCGTGTCCAGCCGGCAATTGCGGTGGTACCACCTGAGAAGATGCTCAGAGGCCAGCTTCGTCTGACCGTAAATCGTTTCCGGGTTTTTGATCGCATCATCGGCCACGGGCTCGCCGACATCGCGCCCGAACACTGAAATGGAACTGAGCATGATGACCCGCTTAACCGCAAGCGCCACTGAAGCCTCCAGCAATGAAAGGGTTGATTCGAAATTGACCTGAAAGCCCCGGCGCGGGTTTTCCTCACACGGACCGGCCAGAATCGAGCCCAGATGAAACACGTCAGTGATTTGCTCGGTCATCATGACACGGTACAGCTCTGGTCCGGAACTCAAGTCCCCTTGGACGTATGTGATTTTGTCATGAACTGAGGCCAGCGCCGCAGGATCACCGGCCATATCGAAGGCGACGACCTCGAATCCCCTTCGCAGCAACTCTGGAATTAAATAGGAACCGATGAAACCGGCACCGCCGGTGACCAATGCTCGCACGTTTCACCTCCGCGTTTTCCTTAGGATAGACAAACTGCCTGGTGGTGCTCATCGACCCAGCATGTCAATGATACCCATCCTGTTAGCGCCGCTGTTTTTCGAATTCTTCCCGAACCACCTTATCGATCTGGGCCCGTATCTTCACGAATTCAGGAGTAGTTTTGACCGCAGCCTTCCGAGGGTAAGGGATTTCGATGGGAATGACCTCACGAATACGTCCCGGCCTGGCTGCCATCACCACCACGCGGGTAGAAAGAAAAGCCGCTTCTTCAACACCATGGGTAATAAAAACAACCGTTTTCTTTTCTTCCTCAAGAATGTCCAGCAAGGACTCCTGCATGAACTGCCGTGTTTGGGCGTCCAGGGCCCCAAAGGGTTCATCCATAAGCAGTACTTGCGGATTGACGGCATATGCCCTGGCAATCGCCACACGCTGTTTCATCCCCCCGGAGAGCTCCTTGGGATAAGATTCCCTGAAGTCCTGAAGACCGACCAGGGAGATAAAGCGATCCACGATTTCATCGATCCGATCACGGGTGCCTTTGTTGGCCGCCAACTTCAATCCAAAGGCAACGTTCTCCTTCACCGTCAGCCACGGGAAGATCGCATACTGCTGGAAAACAACCCCCCGTTCAGGTCCGGGGCCGGTGATCAGATGGCCGTCAAGGCAGGCGCGACCCGTGTTCGATTTCAGGAATCCGGCCAGAACGTTCAGCAGTGTGGTCTTCCCGCACCCTGAAGGACCAACGATGGATATGAATTCTCCTGGATCTATTGTGAGGTTGACGTTCCTCAAGGCTTCAAACGTTCCCGAACCCGTATGATACGTGACACCAACTTCCTCTATGGTAATGCCTTGTGCCATGTTCATCCAAACCCGATCTGTTCGTTTCTCGAAGCTTCGGTTTGTTCCGTACTTATTCTGCCCGGCCTAAACCGCTTAAATCGTCGTGAAGAGTCTGAGGCTACGCACGTTTCTCTTGCCAGGCGGTGGCGCGGCGTTCGATCGCCCGGACGATGCTGTCCATCACCAGCGATATCGCGCCGATGAGCAACACGCCGAGGACCAGTGGCGCCATCTGGAAGAAGTTTTGCGCGTCAACCATCATCGCACCGATGCCTTTCTGGGCGGCAATCAACTCCGCCGCCACCAGAGTGGCCCAACAAACCCCCAAAGAGACGCGGCACGCGGTAATGATATGCGGGTAAAGCTGGGGAAGGATGATCTTGCGAAACATTTCCCAATTGTTGGCCCCCAGCGTTTGCCCGGCGCGACCGTATATCGGCTCCAATCCCACCAAAGCCTGATAGATGACCACCAGGGCCGGGAAAAAAGAGGCATATGTCAGGACGATAATTTTGGACGTTTCGCCGATACCGAAAAAAATGATCATCAAAGGAATCAGCGCAATCGGGGGCAATGCGCGAAAGAAACTCACCAGCGGATCGACGATCAGTCGAATCACGCGAAACCATCCGATTAAAAACCCCAGAATGACGGCGCAGACGATTCCCACCGTGAAACCGATGAGGACCCTCACAAAGCTTGCATACATATGGGCCAGCAGGGTGCCGTCCCTCAAGAATTGGGAAAAGGCCTTGCAGACCGCGATAAATGAGGGGAACAAATCAGGATTGATCAAGTGCGTCGCACGCCCCACCTCCCAAACCAGAAGGACTAGGCTGAATGAGGCGATAAAATAACCCGTCTTTTCAATTTGCTGTCGCTTTTGAGCCGCCTTGAACGTTTGGCCGGTATCCTTCTGCGGTGCAAGGTCCGCTTCGGTATCGCTCACTTTTCGCGATTTCATTTATCATCGTTCCTTATGTATTCCGAGGGGGGAGGCGATTCCTCGCCTCCCCTGCCGGAGTAAGGCTATTCGACAACGGACAGATAAAGATTCGGATCAAAGAAATTCTCAGGGGGAACGACCTCGGGAATTGAGCCGATTTCAACGAACACCTTTTGAACCTGGCCGATCCACTTTGCCACGGAACCGTCCTTGTATAGGTCGACCCACTCCTTTGAGGTGAAAACCTTTTCAGCCTCCCACCCGGCCTGAATGTCGGCAAAGGGGATATCCGCGTAAGCCTTTGTGTGGATGAGTTTCAACGCCTCATCCGAATTGTTGATCAGGTAGTCGTTGGCCGGTACCCAGGCCTGGATGATCTTTTTTAGCATTTCTTTGTTGTTTTCATAATTTTCGTTGGTGGCGACCCATCCACCCATGATAGCTGCATCCGGGTAAAAGTCTGAAGCGGAGCTGAGCATGATCGCCCCCGGAACCTTATCCCGAATCAATACATGGAAGGGCGACCAGGTGGCGACAAAAGGAACCGCACCGGTGATGAATGCGGAAACGGCACCCGCCATGTCCATGCTGACGATATTGACGTCGTTACTTGAGTCGATACCGTTGTTTTTAAGGGCAGTGTGCAGAAAAACATGCGCAGTGGTTCCTTTGACCGTCGCAATTTTTTGGCCTTTTACATCCTGAATTGTTTTTGCTCCAGATTCGGGGCGCGCAAAAAGCATGGCCGTGTCGTATTCGATGTTGTTGACAAGGAATACTTTTCCAACACCTTGGGCAGGAAAGTTGGAAATCACAGCGCCCATGATGGCGACATCCACACTGCCACCACTCAACGCCTGCATGAGTGGGATGCCGGAGGTGAATTTAATGGGTTCAATGTCAAGCCCCTGGTCTTTAAAATATCCTTTTTCCATGGCAATCCAGAACTGTCCGTCCACGGCCAGGGTATGCAGGTATCCCACTTTGATCTTCTCTGCGGCTGCAGGACCCGACAGGCCCAAAGCCATCGCTAACACCAATACGGTTACAATCAATCTAGCAATTTTCATTTCTCGCCTCCTTTTGTTAACCATAATACGTTTGATCATTGCCTCAGCAGGGAGACTACATGCGGCCTTGACTGAGGCGCCATTCCCTATGGTAACGCACGGCACGAACGCCGGACAATCAGGTCTGTCTTGAGACAAACCTGCCGCGGTTGCGGAGAGGGGTTCTCGATCATATCCAGAAGGCACTTGAGGGCGATCTCACCGATCTCGGTGCCGTCCACCCTGATGGTCGTCAGCGGAGGATCCGAGTAAGCCGAAAAGTCAATATCATCGAAGCCTGCGATGGAAACATCGTCCGGAACGACCAAGCCTCTCTCCTTTGCCGCAGCCAGGGCTCCGAAAGCCATCACATCGCTGGCGGCAAAGATTGCCGTTGGACGATTCTCCAGAGACATGAGGCGGTTCATCGCCTCCATACCATCAGCAAAGGTCGGCTCTTTTTCTACCACCAGCGAATCGTCCCCAGGCAACCCATGGTCAGAAAGACAGCCGCGATAACCACAGAGCCGCTTTCTCACCCGATCGACCTTTGAGTAGGGACCGATAATCAATCCGATGCGTCGGTGATTCAGACCGATGAGGTATTCGGTCATGGTGTATGCTGCCTGATAGTTATCGATTCCGACATAGCTGAACCGGGAGTCTTGAGGTTTCTCCCACATGATCACAGTAGGAATTCCACTCCGCTCAAGTTCTTCTATCAATTGCTCTTTGCGAATACAATATCCCGTCAGCAGCAGGCCGGCTGGATGGCGCTCGATGAGGGTCCGGATGAGTGACATCTCGATTTCGGGATTGTACTTCGAGTTGCCAATGGTGACGGTGTACCCGCGTTCTTGGGCTTTCTCCAGAACGGAAAAAACGGTCCTTACGAATATGGCGCCAATCGTAGAGGGGATAATTAATCCGATGTTCGCTGAGCGCCTTCGGGATAAATCGGCAGCTAAGGCATGGTACACATAATTTTTTTCTTTAACAATTTTGAGTACCCGCTGACGTGTCGACTCGCGAACCATTTCGGGGGCGCGCAACGTTCTTGAAACGGTGGCCGCTGAAACCCCCGCTAATTTGGCGACCTCTTCTATGGTTATTTGACCCATATGAAAGTTACCTTTGGAATGATGGCGCTTTCATAATAACCGACTATCTAATCAAGGTCAACAAAATTGATCTATAAATGCCAATAATGGTTTTTAATCACTTCAAAATAGGCGTCAATAATGATGACGCTTTCATTCACTGTTGTCGGGATTGGCTAAGGCGCTAAGAAAAATAGAATACTGATCTGCAAAGCTCACAGAGCGGTTGAGTAGAAACTCCCCCTCCGCATGATCATGATGAAACGGTCGGGGAATATTGGGTGGTTGCCCAGAGTGAAAAATCAACATGGAATTGAAAGCCCACGCCGATGGCGCCGTCCCGGGGATAGAGCACCCAAGGCGTAGTGCAGGTCGTAGCGACTGGGGGTGGACGACCAAGTAGCCCTGGCCTATCCCGGTAAAGACACGCCTTGGGGTTAAGAATCCCATGGACTCGCTGTAAAAGATGAATCCAGCTCCAAATAATGTGAGCCCCCAGATAGGTTGGTTATTCCGAGTCCTGGCCAATCTTATTCCGGGCCGCTACAATGAATTAACGGAATCAGGATATCACGCCAATTGGCAATAGTTGCGGTCCCTATGCCTATAAGTGACTCACCACGCCCATGCGGTCATACAAAATGCGAATAATTTCGATTTATGCGGCCGCCTGCCTATACAAGATGAGATGCCGGCCCACATGATGTTTGCGGTAACCCTGCCGTGTTTCATCGCATTCACGGCCCAAATGAGGCTCGTGTGCCAATATATGAACACCTCCATCCAGCCTTGAAAGGTGTTTGTTACGCTGCTCTTGGTCCCAATTTTTTTGTGTGTAACGTGCAATCGACCGCAGGTCTTCTACAGCTTTTATTGTAAGACGGAAAGCCAGTTACCGCTGCCGGACCAACAAAAAAAAAGGGGGCTCCTTCAACCTTACGAAGGAATCCCCTTTTAAAACCTAAAAATGAAGCGTTAGACTACGGTCACGTTAGCGGCGGCAGGTCCTTTGGGTCCCTGCTCGACGTCAAAGGTAACACGGTCACCTTCGTTGAGAGATTTGAATCCGGTGGCGTTGATTGCCGAATGATGGACGAATACATCAGGCCCATCTTCCTGCTCGATAAAACCAAAACCCTTGCTGTCATTAAACCACTTCACAATACCGTTTGCCATTCGAACTTCCTCCTACAAATAAAAAATGAAAAAGTTGTTTCAAACTTCAGGTGTTCCAATGACAAACGGATCAATCCCTTAGAAAGAAACAGGACTGCCAACACCGGCGGTCCTTTATGATTGCCATGCCATATCACGTGATAAAATAAAAGCAAGTCAAATATCCGCTTCATGGAACAATTTTTTTAAAGCAATATCCCCCGATTTTTTCCTTATCAAGGATAAAATATGCGCATATCCTCAAACCATGAAGGGCGCAGAGGCCGATGATATATGATACCGCGTTCTGGTTTGGTCCACCATCCCCACGGGGGTGCTTGAGGTTCAGGTATCGCTCCGCACCGCAAAGAGATGGAAATCAGCCTGGGGTTTGAAGCCCACACCGATGGCGCCGTCCCGGGGATAGAGCACCCAGGCATAGCAAGGGTCATAGACGCTGGTGGTGGACGACCAGTAGCCCTCGCCTAGCCTGGCAAAGGCGCACCCTGCGGCCAGGGCCGGCGAGTGCTTGGCGCTGTCCACCAAACTGGCCAGTTCCCGGATGTTGGGCAGCCGCCAGTCACTAAATCCGGCTTTCCGGCGATCATTGAGATCTTTGATGAGTTGGAGCGCCGCGGACCAGATCAAAGGATCCCCGGGCAGCTCGGCGGGATTGAGCCAGACTCGCTGGGTGAGTCCATCAACAACGAGCTCGCCATTGGGCCGTAAGCGCCCTTCTGCCGGTGAGGCTGGGTTCCGGGGTCCGGCCACCGGCCAGATCATGTATGAGCCGTGCTTCATACCCCGCTGCACGCGCCCGCCCCCCAGGTGGATATACCACGCCTCCTTGGGCAACCGGGCGCAGGGGGTACCGGTCCAGTAGTAGCCCGGAAAGACGTTTTCAAAGGGGTGTCCGGCGGGCAGGGCGGGGTTGACTTGCTGATGGCTCACCAGGGAGAACAGTTCTCCGCGGGTGGGCAGGCGCCATTCGCGGATGCCGCCCAGGGCCGCTGCATCGGCGCTCTCCACATAGGCCTGGGCTTCCTTCCAGGTAAGCGGAAACTCCGCCAGGTTGGCGTTGCGCGGCCAACGCAGACCGGTCCAGCGGTCGCGGACGATCTCCCCTTCAAGGAAAAAGCGGAGGCCCGGGTCCCGTTTTCCAGCTCCAAACTCGGCATCCTGGCCGGAACCGCGGCAATCCTGTTCGGTTCCCAAAGCATCGTAACAACGGCACTGATCCGTATCCAAAAGTAAACCCATGGCCCTTTGCACCTTTCATTTGGCCCATCTTCCGGCCTGATCCCCCAAGGAGGCTTCTCCTCCTGGCTGCTCTACAGCGGCAGTCCCCAAGGCGCCCGAACCGCGCTCTCCGCCATTGCCGGCTCCATGATCAGCGTGGCCGGGGTGGTCTTTTCCATCACCATGGTGGTGCTCTCCCTGGCCTCTTCCCAGTTCGGGCCGCGCCTGATTCGAAATTTCATGGACGTGCGGGCCAATCAGACGGTGCTGGGAACCTTTTTAGCAACCTTCATCTACAGCATCCTGGTGCTCCACAACGCCGATCCGCTCTCGGAAGCCAATTTTGTGCCAAAGCTCTCGGTCACGGTGGCGGTGGCCCTCTCCCTGGCCAATCTGGGGCTGCTGATCTATTTCATTCACAGCGTTTCCGAGTCCATCCAGGCCGAAAATATCATTGCCCGGGTGCGGCGCGACCTGGAAAAGACGGTGGATCGGATCTTTCCCGAAACCCTTGAAGCAGGCGGGGGCCCGTCCGCCGGCCCCTTCCATCGGGAGTATGCGCTCCCCACGACCTGCGACCGCGAGGCGTGCCAGGTGAAATCCGAGCGCAGCGGCTATCTACAGGCCATGGATAGCAGTGCCCTGATGCGCATTGCCGAGCAGGAGGACCTCCTGATTCATCTGGGCTATCGACCCGGAGATTTTGTCACCCAGGGCAGCTTCCTGGTGACCGTCTGGCCCGGAGATCGGGTGGATGAACCGCTCTCGCGAAAAATCAACGCCATCTTCATCGTGGGTGCCGAGCGGACCCTGGAACAGGATGCGGAATTCGCCGTCAGCCAGTTGGTGGAGATCGCGGTTCGCGCCCTCTCGCTGGGAATCAACGACCCCATTACCGCCACTACCTGCATTGACTGGCTGGGGGTCAGCCTCTGCCAGCTGGCCAACCGCCAGATGCCCGCCTCCCACCGTTTCGGGGAAAACCACCGGCTGCGGATCATCTGTAAACCCTTCGACTTTCGGGGGATGGTGGATAGCGCCTTCAACATGATCCGTCAGAACTCGCAAAACGTGGCGGCCGTTTCTCTGCGGCTGCTGGAAACCATTGCCACGGTGGCAGCCCAGACGCCCCGCGCGGAGGACCGTGCCGTACTCCGGCGCCATGCCGCCATGGTGGCCCACGGCTGCCGGCCGACACTCTCGGCCGATGGCGATCTGGAGGATCTCGACCTGCGCTACCGGGCCGCGGTGGAGGCCATTGGCCTGGAACTTCAGGATCCCGTTAAAAAATGAGCGGCTTGGGCAAGAGGACCTTTCCAGGGAAGCTGAACATGCGGCCCCCCATTAGCCGCGGGTCTCGTCGTCCGCCACCCGAACCACCCGCTTGCCGAAATTCTCACCCTCCAGCAGGCCGATAAAGGCCTGGGGCGCCTGCCGCAGGCCGTCGATTCGCTCATCGCGATATTGGATCTTGCCGCTTTGAACCAGCGGGATCATCGTCTGGGCGAACTCATCGTAGCGCTGGCCGTAATCATCAAAGATGATAAATCCCTGCATCTTGATACGCTTGATGAGGATGGTGCTCATGAGCAGGGGCAGACGGTCCGGACCCTTGGGCAATCGCGTGGCGTTGTAGTGGGCGATCAGCCCGCACACCGGAATTCGGGCCTTTGGATTGAGCAGCGGCAGCACCGCATCAAAGACCGCGCCGCCCACATTCTCGTAGTAGATATCGATCCCCTGGGGGCAGACCTGGGCAAGCTGATCGGCAAAATCGGGCGCCTTGCGGTCCAGACAGGCGTCGAACCCGAGCACCGTTTGGGCGTGGCGGCACTTTTCACGGCCTCCGGCCACCCCCACCACCCGGCAGCCTTCCAGTTTAGCCAATTGCCCCACGGTGGCCCCCACCGGTCCCGTGGCCGCGGCCACCACCAGGGTCTCCCCCTTTCGGGGTCGGCCGATATCCATCAGCCCCATGTAGGCCGTGAACCCCGGCATTCCCAGGATCCCCAGGGCATAGGAGGGCTTCTCCGGCCGGCGGCCCAGGCGCATCAGCTCCGTGCCCTCGGAGAGGCTGTAGTCCTGCCACCCGCTGTTGCCCAGCACCCACTCTCCCGGCTCGAACTCCGGATGGCGGGAGGCTTCAATGCGGCTCACGGTTTGCCCCACCATGACCTCGCCGATCGCCACCGGGTCGGCATAGGAGGGCGCATCGCTCATCCTTCCCCGCATGTAGGGATCCAGGGAGAGATAGACCGTGCGCAGCAAGAGTTGGCCCTCGCCCGGCTGGGGCAGGCTCCGCGGAAATGACGAATCCTACTGACTGCACGTCATCTCCGCGCAGGCGGAGATCCAGAAGTGGCGCCAATAGCCGGTTCACTCGGAATGCAACAGCCCACCCACAGCGTCAAGTGTGTCCAACAATCAAGTCGAGAGTGAGGGAGCAGAAGGTTTTCGGTCGGGCACTAAATACCATAGATACCAACCATGGCCAATGTATCTCCAAGGCTGCCGGCGCCAGGACAGGCTTCACGGCAACCGCCGGATTAGGTTTTTGCAACGGGCCACCCAGGAGCTTTTTCACTGTCTCATCTCCCCTACTCCGTTTACAAAGAGGGAGGCAGGCCATAGCATAGCCCACCACCCGCAAGGGGCGATCATCCCCATTGCGGCGGCGATGACAATGAACTAAATTCCAAAAGACAGCGCAACCCCCTGGATAAACCCAACCTACGAAGGAGACCCCAATGAGAAAAATAATACTGCTTTTGATTGTCGCCCTGTTGTTCGGCTTCACTGTGACGGCATGCCAGACACCCGCCGGGCGATCCGCCGGCGATGTTGTGGACGATGCCACCATCACCACCAAAATCAAAGCCATACTCTTTGACGATCAGCGGCTCAGCGGATTTGCCATTGGCGTGGAGACGTTTGAGGGAGAGGTGACCTTGACCGGGGCGGTGAACTCCTGGGAGGATAAGGAGTATGCCAGCCGGGTGGCCGCCTCGGTGCGCGGCGTAAAAGGTGTCAACAACCTTTTGAAAGTGAAATAGTAAAAGCGATCAGTCGAGTCAAACCCACGGCCCAACCCGGGGAATGGAGAGACAGCCGCATCCCTTGAAACCCATCGTCGAGACATCCAAAAACTGCATGGCGCTGGCCCAGGCCCGGCGGGCGGCATTTCTCATCGACGGCGCCGCCTACTTCAGCGCCCTGCGCGATGCCTTGGGCCGCGCCCGGCGCTCCATCTTCATTGTGGGCTGGGATCTGCACAGTGAATTGCAACTGGTGCGCGAAGATCCCGGTGACCAACTGCCCACGGCGCTGGGCGCCTATCTGGACCATCTCGCCGACCGGCGCCCTGAATTGTCCATCTACCTGCTGTGCTGGGATTTTGCCATGATCTACACCTTGGAGCGCGAGTTCTTCCCGCGCTACAAGCTCAATTGGCTGACCCATAAGCGCATCCGCTTTGCCCTGGACGGCCAGCACCCCATCGGCGCCTCCCAGCATCAAAAGGTGGTGGTCATTGATGATTGGGTCGCCTTTGCCGGCGGCATCGACCTGGGCCAGGATCGCTGGGACACCCCAGCCCATGACCCCCGGGATACTCGCCGGCGCAATCCCGGCGGTGAGCCCTACCCCCCCTTCCACGATGTACAGATGGCGGTGGAGGGCGAGGCGGCCCAGGCCCTGGGACGGCTGGTGCGCGAACGCTGGAAGAGGGCCGAGGGCGCGGCTCCCCTTGCGATGGCCGCCGATCCCCCCGACAGCACGCCCTGGCCCGAGGATCTAACCGCCGACTTCAAAGGGGTCTCGGTAGCCATCAGCCGGACCCTGCCCGCCTACAAATCCCATCCGGCGGTAAACGAGGTGGAGCGGCTCTATCTGGACAGCATCGCCGCGGCGCGACATGCCATCTACATTGAAAATCAGTACCTGAGTTCCCATCGCCTGGGCCAGGCGCTGGCCCAGCGCCTGGCGGAGCCTAATGGTCCCGAAGTCGTGATCGTCCTGCCTCATAGAATGGGAGGCTGGTTGGAGCATTACACCATGGATGTGCTGCGGGGACGAATTTTAAAAAAACTGCGTGAGGCCGATGGCGATAACCGCCTGCGGACCTTTTACCCGCGCCTCTCTCAGGACCCGTTTTCCGGCCTGATGGTCCATGCCAAGCTGATGGTGATTGACGATCGTTTCGTGCGCGTGGGCTCTTCCAATTTGAGCAACCGCTCCATGGGGCTTGATGCGGAGTGTGATCTGGCCCTGGATGCCGAGGACGATGAGGCGATCCGCAAGGGGATCGCAGCCTTCCGCAACCGGCTGCTCGGCGAGCACCTGGACTGCTCTGTCGAAGAAGTGGCCGAGGCCCTGGCGGCCCACGGCGCTCTGGTGAGGGCCATCGAAGCGTTGCGCGGCAAGGAGAGAACTCTGGAACCCCTCTCAGAGGAACTACCGCCGGAGGTGGAGACCTGGGTGCCTGAGTCTGAGCTGCTCGATCCGGAAAAACCGGTGGAACCCGATGAATTGGTGGACTACTTTATCCACCGCGACCAGCAGCCTTTTCTCTTCCGGCATCTTATAAAAATCATCATCCTGATTGTGCTGGTCCTGGTGCTGGCGGGAGTGTGGCGCTTTACGCCGGCGGGCCAGTGGCTCAATCTTGAATCGCTCTTGGCCGCGGCCCGATGGATTCGCGGGCAGCCCATGGCCCCTCTGCTGGTACTGGGAGCTTTTGTCGTTGGCGGATTGGCCGCATTTCCGGTGACCCTGATGATCCTGGCCGCGGTAGGGGTCTTTGGCCCCTGGGAAGGCGGGCTCTATTCCATGCTGGGCGCGGCATTGAGCGCGTTGACCACCTTTGGCGCCGGCCGCTTGGCCGGCGGCGGCATTGTACGCCGGGTGGCGGGAAGCCGCTTTAACCGCATCAGCCGCCGGCTGGCCCACTCCGGCCTTTTGACCACCATCACCCTGCGCATCGTTCCGGTGGCGCCCTTTTCGCTGATCAACGTGGTGGCCGGGGTCACGGAAATCCGATTCAAAGATTTTCTGCTGGGAACCGTGATCGGTATGACGCCCGGTGTGACCGCCATCGCCTTGCTGGCCGACCGCATCACCCAGTCGATACGCCAGCCTGACCCGGGAAGTTTGATGGCCCTCACCGCCGCGATTGCAGCGGTGGCCCTGGGACTGGTGGCGCTGCGCAAATGGATTCAAAAAAGACGGAAGAAGAATGAAACGTAGCTATTCAGCAACAGTTGGTTTTCAAGGCAAATGAACTGGTCCCCAGCCGCGATCAGGTTGGCGCGCTTTCTTCAGTAAAGGGCCTATCAGACGAATTTGGCTTTCCAGGCCTTCATCTTATCCTCCGGCCAGGCCACGCAAATCGCCGGGCGGCCCTTCATCACCATCTGCATACAGGCGTCCCCGCAGTCGGGATTGCAGTGCAGGATCTCCGCTTCCCGGCCTTCGCGCACCTTTCGGGGCCACTGGGGGTCGGCCCACAGCACCCGCGCCAGACCGATGAGATCGGTTTTTCCCTCGGAAATGGCCCCTTCGGCCAGATCCCCGCGATCCAGACGGCCGGCGGCGATCACCGGCACATCCACCTGGGCGCAGATGGCCGCCGCCAGATCGAGCATGTAGCCCGCTTGTTTGGAGCGCTGGACGATTTCCGGCCGGAAAAAGGATTCATAGGTGCCGCCCATCACGGAGATGTAGGCGATACCGGCCCGGGCCAGGGCTTGGGCAAAGGGGCCCGACTCCGCCAGGTGCAGCCCGTCCGGAAGCCATTCTTCGGCCAGAAAGCGGTACCCCACGGGCAGATCACCCACTACCGACTGGACCGCCGCCAGTACTTCTAGGGGGAAGCGCTGGCGATTCTCCAGGCTGCCGCCGTAGGCATCGTCGCGCTGGTTGGTGCGTGGAGAGAGGAACTGGGCCAGCAGATAGCCGGTACCGCCGTGGAGTTCCACCATATCGAACCCCGCATGTTTGGCTCGCAGCGCGGCCTGGGCATATCGGGCGACAACCCCGGGGATCTCCGCTTTGTCCAGGGCCCGGGGAAGTTTGCCGAAAGTCTCCACCGCCGAAGGAGCCAGCGCCTCGGGGGCTACCCCGGCAAAACGCCCGGCGTGATTGATCTGCAGGCAGGCCTTGGCGCCCGCAGCTTTGATGGTAGCGGCCAATGTTTTCAACCCCTCCAGATTGTCATCGCTATCGGCCCGCAGGGTTCGGTTGGAGCCGCTGGCCTGGGGATGATCCACGGTGGCGTTTTCCACCACCACCAGCGCCACCCCGCTTTGGGCCATGAGCCGGTAATGCGCCAGCAGCATCTCGCTGACGGTTCCCCCCTCACCGGCGTAGCCCAGGTAGAGGGGCGCCATGGTGAGACGGTTTTTTAAGGTTACGCCCTGGATACTGAGAGGTGAAAAGAGATGGGTCCGCATGGGTCATCCTCCTGGGTTGAGGGTCAAGATCAGGCTCCTCGAAAAGAATACCATCGGGGTATCTGCATGTCCATATGATTGGGATGAGACGTACTAGCGCGGCGGATCAGGTCCGATCTTTGGCCCCGGCATAGTGCGACCTAGCGCGATCCTGGAACCGGGGCAATTTTCCGCAAAATTTTGAACCCCTACGGTATTTGGGGTTCGCTGGGGATCCGCTATGACGAGGGTGACGTATTTTTTTTCCGGGTCAATCGGAAGATATGCAGGGTTTCGTACAACAGCAGCGGCCGATCCGCCGGGAGAGATCCCCGCAGGCGTTCAAGCAAGGCCAGGATGCGCCGGCGGTCATCCTTCCCGATGGCCGTGCGCTCAAAGGGGTACGCGCAGAGCTCTTCTTGATCCCGAAAGGTCACCTCGAGGGGAAAGGTGTGCTGCGCTTGGCGTGAGAAATCACTTTGCGCAATGGCCCGCAGGGCCTGATCCAGGGCCTCGGTTTCATCGTCGAAAAGATGGAAGAACTGCTGGAACTCGCCCTGGGCCGCGGGCTCGACGATCACCAGGCGCCCATCGTCTTTTAGCACCCGATAAGCCTCCCGCAGCGCGAGATCACATTGCTGGTGATGGAGGGAGAGGGTAAACAAAAGGCCGTCAAAGGAGGCATCGTCAAACCGGAGCGCTTCGCCGTTTCCTTGTTGAAAATCGACCCCGGGGTAAAGGGATCGGGCTTGTTCAAGGCAGCGCGGATCGGAATCGATGGCGATGTAGCTGCCGGCTTTCGGCGCCAGGGCCGCAGCCACCTTGCCTGTCCCGCAACCAATCTCCAGAATGTCCTGGCCGCTGCAATCGAGAAGGCGCTCGATCATCCCGACTTGAATCTGCTTAGAATCGTACTCCATGGGGCGGATTCCCTGGGAGAGCGGTTGGTTCAGGTGTTCACAACGGCGGGCGCCTTGAAGCGGCCCATGATTCGGCGGCAGGTGGTTCGGGGGGTCATGATCACCAGATTTCCGGCCAGCACCAGGGCGACCCCCGCCAGGGAGTCGGCATACCAGTGATAGCCTTCAAACAGGGTGGAGAGCACCAGGGCGATAATGGGCATCAGCAACGTCACATACCCCGCATATTCGGCGCCAATCCGGCCGATCAGCAGCATGTAGCAGCCGAAAGCCACAATGGAGCCGAACACCGTCAAGTAGAGCATCGGCCCTAAATAACCCAGGGACCAATCCATGCTGAGCCCGCCCCCCAGCGCAAAATGGATGAAAAGGGTCAACAGGCCGCCATAGCCCATGCCAAAGGCATTGGCCTGGGTCACCGGAAGGCCCATTTTGGCATTCCGCGACCCCACCACGTTGCCCAGAGAGGCCAGATAGGCGCCGACCATGGCGATGGCCAGCCCGATCAGCCCCCGGGTAGCGCTGAATCCCATCAGATCATGCCGGAACACCAGGCAAATTCCGGAAAACCCCAACACGCCGCCCCACACGGCCCGCCAGGCCACGGCCTGCCCCATGAAGATCCGCAGGTTGACGATATTCCACAACAGTATCGTGGAAAAGACCACCGCCACCAGCCCGCTGGTCATGTAGACCGTGGCCATATAGCTGCAGCAATAGCCGAGCCCGAACAGGGTAAATCCCTGCAGCGCCATGAAGCCGTGGTCCCGGGGGGCAAAGCGCAACTCTCTTCCGGTGAGGCGGCAAAACAGCAGCAGCAAGGCCGAGGCCAGGCAGAAACGGTAGGCCACGGAAAGTATGGGCGGCACCGGGTCAAGCTGCAGCTTGATGGCCAGCCAGGTGGAGCCCCAGATCAGGGAACTGCCGGCGTAGAGGAGAAAATTGAGCATGGCGATACGATGGGACGGACACCGTTAAGTTGACTTGAACCGCTGCTCCGGATGGACGCGGGTTTGGGCTTACCCGGTCTGCTACTATCCCGAATCCGCAACCTTGCCAACAAGATTCTTCTTCCCCGCGGGGCCTGATAATGGGTTTACAGTTTTGAATCCCTGTAAATCGGCCGGCCCGCGTTCGGTCCGCTCCCCCTTTTTCAACTGACTGTTGGACACACTTGACACCGTGGGTGGGCCGTTGCATTCCGAGTAAATCGGCCGGCCCGCGTTCGGTCCGCTCCTCCTTTTTCAACTGACTGTTGGACACACTTGACACCGTGGGTGGGCTGTTGCACTCCGAGTAAATCGGCCGGCCCGCGTTCGGTCCGCTCCCCCTTTTTCAACTGACTGTTGGACACACTTGACACCGTGGGTGGGCTGTTGCATTCCGAGTAAATCGGCCGGCCCGCGTTCGGTCCGCTCCCCCTTTTTTAAAGGGGGTTGGGGGGATTTCTTATTTCCAGTAAAGGGCGATACAGGCCGCCGCCCGCCGGGCTATCTCTCCGGACTCTATCTACTATTGCCCCTCCGGCGGTTCCGCCGGCACGTCAAATACCAGAAGGAAGAGCTCATCATTATTGAACTCAAATTTCCTTAGGTTGCGCATCCCCAGATGGCGGCTGTGGGCCCCCAGGGAGCGGGGGTTGTTGCGGGAAATAAACAAAACCCCCAGATCGTAGCGTCCCATCACCTGTTCCAGCAGTCTGGTGAACATCCCCGGCAGCAGCCCTCTGCCCCGCAGGTCCCGTTCGATGCACACCGGGCCGTAAAAAAAGGAGCGGTAGCGATCCAGGGAGCGCTCCTTGTGGAAGGTTTCTTCAAAGAGTCCCATCATATGGGCCAACAGGGGCACCCGGCGGCTGTAGGCCAGGGTACTGGCGCATAAAAAGCCCCCCAGGCAGGTTCCCAGGTCGGCCACCACAATGGGAATCTCACGGTTCATGTCCTCAAACTGCCGGGCGGAAAAGCCCACGCTAAGAAAGCCTTCTTTCTGCTCACCCGGGGATAGATTGGCCCGCAAATTGGCTGCCTGGATCCGCAGCAGCTCGGGCATATCCTCCAGTTCAAAGTGACGATAGGTAATTGAATCGCTGATCACGGTATCTTTCATAAAAAAGTAAACAGCCTGTGAGCGTAGGCCACTCAATCCCGGAAGCTACCACAGGCGCGCCGACAGGGCCAGTCCGCCGTAGTGGGATCCGCAAGCGAGAGTCCCCGCGCCGCCCCATTCGTTCAGTGGGCCTATCGCTTGAGGGGTAAGACGCGGATTCGTTGTTTGACAGGCTGCCAGGATTCCGGGTAATTAAGTATGGGGTATCACCCG
Organism: uncultured delta proteobacterium; assembly: GCA_963713755.1. Lineage (GTDB taxonomy): Bacteria > Desulfobacterota > Desulfobacteria > Desulfobacterales > CAVQMW01 > CAVQMW01. Next base: position 1,605,117 of record CAVQMW010000003.1, read on the forward strand.
CGCCCGCAGGCCCCCTGAAACTGGACTGGATCGAATCGCCCCTCCCCCTTCCCCTGATTCCTGGCACGGCCCCAGCTTCGTCTCTGCGCTAGCGGAGGTGCCCTGTGCCGCGGCAGCTTGTGTGAAACTACGCCAAAAGGGCATCGTTTCAATCTCGATCAAGCCGGCCGCCTCGGCGGCCAGCGGCGGGGCTCTTATGGGAAAGGAATTGCCCAGCACGCCACCCGCAACCAAAACCCGCTTCACTTCAGGAGGAATCCGATGCTTAAAACCATTCAGTTTACCCTCAACGGCAACCCCGTGGAGCTGACCGTCGATGATGAGCGGGCGCTGCTGTGGGTCTTACGCAGCGATCTGAACCTGAGCGGCGCGAAATTCGGCTGCGGCGAGGGATTGTGCGGGGCCTGCACGGTCCTGGTGGACGATGAAGCGCTGCCGTCGTGTCAGACATCCGTCGGATATGTCGCGGGCAAAGCGGTCAAGACCATCGAGGGCCTGGAGCAAAACGGGCAACTGCACCCCATCCAGATGGCCTTCATCCAGCACGACGCCCTGCAGTGCGGATTCTGCACCCCGGGCATGATCCTCAAAGCCCATAGCCTCCTGGCCTCCCAGCCCCAGCCCTCCCGCGCGCAGATCATCTCCGAAATGGACGGCAACCTGTGCCGCTGCGGCGCCCATAAACGGATCATCGAGGCCATTGAAACCGCATCCGCCGAGCTGAAAGGAGGCCGCCCATGAGACCCCTGGACATCACCGGACCAATCCCCACTGCAGCCGGCGCACCCCGGTTAGCGCTAAGCCGCAGACAGTTTCTCAAACGCCTGGGTCTGCTGGGTGGCGGCCTGGTGGTTTACGGTGCCCTGGGCGATATGCCGGCCCAGGCGCGGGCCCCCAGAACGGGCTTTCTGGGCGCCGAAGTTCCCACGGATTTCAATGCCTTTCTGCGCATCGGCGCGGACAACCGGGTGACCTGCTTTGTGGGCAAAATCGAAATGGGCCAGGGCCCCATCACCTCCTTTGCCCAGATGGCGGCCGAGGAGCTGGATGTAGCCTACGAGGCCGTGGAGATGGTGATGGGCGACACGGCGCGCTGCCCCTGGGATGCGGGCACCTGGGGCTCGTACTCCACCCGCTACTACGGCGTCTTTGTGAAAGAGGCCGCGGCCGAGGCCAAAGGGGTCCTAAAGGAGCTGGCCGCCGAGCGGCTCTCATGCCCGCCGGGTGACCTGGTAACGGAAAAGGGGGTCATCTTCGACCCCCAGCACCCCGCCTCGCGGGTGACCTACGGCGAGCTCACCGCCGGAAAGATCATCGAACGGCACCTTAAAGCCGTGCCGCCCCTCAAAGCCCCCTCCGAGTATACCATCAGCGGCCAACCCCAGCTGCACCGCGACGCCCGGGCCAAGGTCACCGGCCGGGCCGAATACGCCGGGGACATCCGTCTGCCGGGAATGGTCTACGCCAGAATCCTGAGACCGCCGGCCCACGGCGCCGCCCTGCGCCAGGCGGACACCGCGGCCGCGGAAAAGCTGCCCCAAGTCCAGGTGATCCGCGACGGCGACCTGATCGCGGTACTGCACCCCCACCCGGAGGGCGCAGAACAGGCCCTGGGAGCCATCCGCGCCGAATACGACCTACCGGCCACCGGGATCGACGATAAAACCATTTTTCGCCACCTGCTGAAACACGCCCCGCAGCCGGTGATCGCGGCCCAGGCCGGCAGCCTGGATGCCGGTAAAAAAACCGCCGCCTCAATTTTGGAAGAAACCTATCTCAACAGCTATGTGGCCCACGCCCCCCTGGAAACCCACACCGCCCTGGCCGCGGTGAAAGACGGCCGGATCACCGTGTGGGCCTCGACCCAGGCGCCCTTCAGCGTCCAGGGCCAGGTGGCCCAGGCCCTGAAGATGCCTGAGGATAAGGTGCGCATCATCACCCCGTTTGTGGGCGGCGGGTTCGGGGGCAAATCAGCCTCCGCCCAGGCCCTGGAAGCGGCCCGCCTGGCCCAACGCGCCGGCAAACCGGTGATGGTGATCTGGAGCCGGGAAGAGGAGTTCTTCTACGATACCTTCCGGCCGGCGGCCGTGGTCAAGGTCCGTTCGGGACTCGACAACGCCGGCGGCCTCTGCCTGTGGGACTACCAGGTCTACTTCGCCGGCCAGCGGGGCTGTGAAAATTTTTACGAAATCCCCCATCACCAGGAGGCGGTCTACGGCGAATGGCGCATGGGCCCGGGCATCCACCCCTTTGCCGTAGGCCCCTGGCGTGCACCGGCCGCCAACACCAATATCTATGCCCGGGATCTGCACCTCAACCTCATGGCCGCCAAGGCCGGCAAGGATCCCCTGGCGTTCCGCCTGGACCATCTCAAGGATCCCCGCATGATCGGCGTGCTCAAGGCCTGCGCCGGGAAGTTCGGCTGGGTTCCCGCCCCGCCCCCCAGCGGCCGGGGTCAGGGAATCGCCTGCGGCATCGACGCCGAGACCTATGTGGCCGCCATGGCCGAGGTCGAGGTGGACCGCGACAGCGGGCTGATCAACGTCAAACGGGTGGTGTGCGCCCAGGACATGGGCCAGGTGGTCAATCCCCAGGGGGCCACAATCCAGATGGAAGGCTGCATCACCATGGGGCTGGGCTACGCCCTGAGTGAAGAGATGCACTTTGCCGACGGCCGGCTTGCCGACACCAACTTCGACAGCTACGAGATCCCGCGCTTTTCATCCCTGCCTGAAATCGAAACGCTGATCGTGCCCAACCCCGGCCTGCCCCCCAAGGGCGGCGGCGAGCCCGCCATCATCTGCATGGGGGGCGTGCTGGCCACCGCGGTCCACGACGCCACCGGCGCCATCCCGCGCCAGTTGCCCATGACCCCGGAGCGGGTGCGGGAGGCCTTGCAAAAGACGGTTTGAGGAGAATCAGGATTGGCGGGAATCGGCATTCCGATTGGCGCTTTTAGGGCCGGATATTGCGTGTGGACTGCTTAAACCGGCCCAGATCCTGCCGCGACAAGCCCCGCAGGAATGAGAGATCTTACCTGCCGCAGATTACCTCCCCGGAGGCATGCCATCTCCGTGCAGTCGAGTCACCTCCGTGCAGTCGAGTCATCTCTGCGCAGTCGAGGTCATCTCTGCGCAGGCGACGTCATCTCCGCGCAGGCGGAGATCCAGAATTGGGTCTGGCAGCGAGACAGTCAGCATGCGACCTGGCCTAATTCATCCGGCGTGCGCAATGCTCAGGCCAAGCGGAAAAAGAAATGGGTTTTCGATCTGCTGTTCAAAAGGCGCACACAAGAGCACAGATGTCAGTAAGCATCGCGACAGGCTCATGATCCATTCCAAGTCAGCGAAACCCGAATCATCAGACCGGATTCGAGATGCCTGGGGATGAAGGCATGGGGAATCGATCGGCTCACCCAATTGCCGACCTCAGATGCAGGTACAGCTCAGTCCCAAAAAAGGTCACCAGTTCCCTGTGCGCCAGCTTCCGCCGCCAGGCCGCGGGGATCCCCTGCTCGCCGAAATAGGCCCCGGCCAGTTGTCCGTAAACCGCCCCGCTGGTATCGGCATCGTCCCCCAGGTTGACCGCCAGCAGCGCCCCCTCTTTAAAATCTTCAGCGTGGTAAAAGGCCCACAGGGCGGCCTCCAGGGAGTGGACCACATACCCGGAACCCACAATTTCAGGGGGCTTTTTGCTCTTGAATGACCCCTGGGCGATAGCGTCGATCTCCGGACAGAGCGGCCTCTTTTTCCAGAGTCCGGGGAGCGGGGTAAACCGCGACCCAAGCAGCTCAGCTTTGGGCCGCCCCTGCAAGGCCCCCACTAAAAGTCCCCCCAGGTAGCGGCAGGCGTCGATGCAGGTCAGCGCGCCGTGGGTGGTGCGGGAGCTCTCCGCGCTGTATCGAACGGCCCCTGGCCGGCACCCCCATCGGCCACAATCCGCACGACGTGCAATTCTTTGCCCAGGACTATCCCATCCTGCCGGTACGCCGGCGGTTCTGGGAAAACACCCTGCGGGTCCTGGACCCCACGGGGACCGACAGCCAGCTTCGCAACCAGCTGAGCATGATCCACAAGGCCATTCAGACCAATCTGGAGGCGCCCCTGGGCAGTGTGATCCAGGGAGACTATATCTATTTCGATTCCGCCGACAAACTGCTCCAGACCCGCATATTGCCGCGTAAGGTTCACGAAAAAACCATGAACTGGATCAAAGGCAACCCCGACCAGCAGCTGACAGCCCGGGCCTGCGGATTGGTTTTTCTGATCAACAAGTTGGCTGGCAGCAATAACGAAATCGGCATCCAGGCCACCATCGATACCGTGGCCGACCTGATGGTCGAGGACCTTCCCCAGGGCAGCAGCGCCCTGCGGGGTCAGCTCCCGGCCCTCATGGACGGCTGCGAGTTGCTCATGAAGGTCGGCGACGAGTACCGCATCCAGACCGAAGAGAGCGCCGCCTGGAACGACGAATTTTTAAGCCAGCGCAGCCAGCTGGCCAACGAAGCCCACCGCGTGGAGGCCGAACGCGACGACCGGATCCGCCAGCGGTTCAGCACCCTGGTTAAAAAGCTCACCCTCACCCAGGGCCGCGCCAAGGTCATCCGCAACTTCTCCCCGCTGTTCAATTCGGAACTGCCCGCGGACGCCAACCAAAAGGTCTGCGTCTGGGTGCGGGACGGCTGGAGCATCGACGAAAACTCGGTCCGCGCCGACGCCCTGCAGGCCGGTCATCACTCCCCCACGGTCTATGTGTTTATTCCCAAACGGTCGGCGGACGACCTGCGCCACCAGCTTATTGACTACAAAGCCGCCAGCGCCACCCTGGAGAAGCGGGGTACCTTCAATACCGCAGAGGGCACGGAAGCCCGGGCGGCCATGGAAACGGCCAAGCAAAGCGCGGAAGGCAAAATTAATGAACTGCTGGAAGAGGCCTTTTCCGGAGCCCGGGTCTTGCAGGGCGGCGGCAGCGAGATTCTGGGCGACGATTTGCAAACCATGGTTTTGGAGGCGGCCGGCAACGCCCTCAAACGCCTCTATCCCCAGTTTCCGATTGCCGATCATGCCGGCTGGGCCAAGGTCTATGCCAATGCCAAAAAGGGCGCCCCCGATGCCCTCAAAGCAGTGGGCGACGACGGCGAGTCAAGTAAAAATCCGGTGGTCAAAGAGCTGTTGAAACATATCGGCGGGGGCAAAAAGGGGGCCGTTGTGCGCGGCCACTTTGAATCGCCCCCCTTTGGCTGGTCCCGGGATGCCGTGGACGGTGGGCTTCAGGTGCTGCTTGTGGCCGGTTTGGTTCGGGCCCAGGATGATCACGGAAAAGCAATTGATTTCAAATCATTGGACCGCAAAGCTATCGGCAAAACGATGTTCAAGGTGGAGTCCGCGACAATCACCACGGCCCAGCGAATTCAGGTCCGCAAACTGTTTCAGAAAAATGGCATTAGCGCCAAACCGGGTGAAGAGTTGGCCCATGCCCCCCGGTTTTTGGAAAAACTCCTGGAGTTGGCGCAAAACGCGGGGGGTGATGCGCCCCAGCCCGCGAAGCCCGCTACCGCCACCCTGGAAGAGATCCGCTTGACCGCCGGTAACGAGCAGTTGCTGGCCCTCTACAACCGCCGGGAAGAGTTGGCCGAGGCCATAAATCAATGGTCGGATCTTGCAAAGCAAATCCAAACCCGCTGGACGGCCTGGATCGCCTTGAAGCAACTGGCTGGCTATGGCAGCGGCATTGTGGATGCCGAGATCACCGCCCAGGTGGCCAATATCGAAAAACAGCGCCAGTTACTGGCGGAACCGGACCTGATCCTCCCCTTGGTGAACACCCTCGCCCAAACCTTGCGGGAAGAACTCAAACGGCTGGCGGATCTTTACAACTCTCGCCATGAAGAAGGCATGGCACGGCTGAAGGGTGATGGCAATTGGCAACAGCTCGATCCTGAACAGCGCAACAGCCTTCTTGCGGAACAGAACCTGACCCTCGCTCATGCACCCCGGATCGAGGTGGCCACAACCGATGATGTCATTGCCACTCTCAAGCAAGTTTCGATCTCCGCACTTGGTGATCGAATGGCGGCTTTGCCGTCGCGTTTTGACGCAGTGTTGGTCGGGGCCGCCGAACTGATGGAATCGGAGGCCCAGTTTGTCAAACTGCCCAGCTGTACCATTAAGACGGAAGAGGATATCGATGGTTGGCTGAAAGATGCTCGAACGCAAATTCAAAACGCACTTCAACTGGGACCGGTTATTATCCATTAGGAGTTTAATCTATGCAGCCACTTGATAAATCCCATCGCCATGCACTTGAGAAAAGTGTCCAGGAAGCCCGCCGGGCCGCGGAGGATGCGGCCCGTGCGTCGCTGGAACAACTGGGTGTGGGCGAAGCAGCGCCCCCTGCCCATTTGAGCGACATGGATCGCAAACTACGGCGCAGGCTGCGTGTTCACGGCCGCCAGTTGGGGGATGCCCGCAACGGCAACGGCCGGCAGTCCCTTGAAAGGCTCATCGAAGAGGTTGCGTATGAGCACTGGCACCGCATGCTCTTTGCCCGCTTCCTGGCAGAGAACAACCTGCTTGATGTATCCCGATCCGGACGATCCAGTGGCCGTCACCTTGGAGGAGTGTGAAGACCTGCCAGCCGATGAGGGCGTGGTCAACGGTTGGGAGTTGGCGGCCCGCTTCGCCGCCCGCATGCTGCCCCAGATCTTTCGTCTTGACTCCCCAGTGTTCCAACTGAGATTGCCGCCTGAGCATCAGCAAAAGCTGGAGCGCCTGGTGGCGCAGTTGCCCCTGGAGGTGTTCAGCGCCTCCGACAGCCTGGGCTGGGTCTATCAATTCTGGCAGGCCAAGAAGAAGGACGAGGTCAATGCCTCCGAGGTCAAGATCGGGGCGCGGGAACTGCCGGCCGTCACCCAGCTTTTCACCGAGCCCTACATGGTCAGCTTTCTGCTGGACAACTCCCTGGGCGCCTGGTGGGCGGCAAGGCGGCTCAGTGAGGCCGATCTGAAGAACGCCGGCAGCGAAGAAGAGCTGCGCCGGAAAGCCGCCATCCCCGGTGTTTCGCTGGCGTATCTGCGCTTTGTGAAAATCCCCCTAAATCCCCCTTTTTCAAAGGGGGACTTGAATGGCGTGCCTGAATACCCCCCTTTGCAAAAGGGGGACTTGAATGGCGAGTCTGAATCCCCCCCTTTGCAAAAGGGGGGCAAGGGGGGATTTATCTGGACACCGGCAGCCGGGACCTTTGATGACTGGCCGGAGCAGCTTGCCGACCTGAAAACCCTCGATCCTTGCTGCGGCTCGGGCCATTTTCTGGTGGCGGCCTTCCTGATGCTTGTCCCTATGCGCATGGAGCGTGACGGCCTCTCCGCCAAGCAGGCGGTGGACGCGGTGCTTCGGGAAAACATCCATGGCCTGGAATTAGATCAACGCTGTGTGGAACTGGCCGCATTCACCCTGGCCCTCATGGCATGGAAGTATCCTGGTGCAGGTGGTTATCGTGTGTTACCAGAGTTGAATGTAGCCTGCTCAGGTTTGTCGGTAAGTGTGGCCAAGGAAGAATGGAAACAGCTTGGGATGGGCAAAAAGAATCTCACCATTGCCCTGGAGTGGATGCACGACACCTTCAAAGATGCGCCGGTATTGGGTAGCCTACTCAACCCCGCCAAAACCGATGCCGCCAAGCTGGTGCAATGGGATGAGCTGTCGGGCGCGCTGGAACAGGCGCTGAAACAGGAGCAGACTGAGGAACGGCATGAAGTTGCTGTCGTTGCTCAGGGGTTGGCAAAGGCCGCAACCCTGCTCACTGATCAATATCAATGGGTTATCACTAATGTGCCGCACCTGGTTCGGGGTAAGCAGAATGAGCGGCTGAGATATTTCTGCGAAAAATACTATTCAGCCGCAAAGAATGATCTGGCTACAGTATTTCTCGACCGCTGTTTGGAACTCTGCGCGGAGGGTGGCACCTCCAGCATCGTTTTGCCGCAGAACTGGCTTTTCCTGACCAGTTATAAGAAGTTTCGCGAGAAACTACTGAAGAATGATACTTGGCATCTGATCGCTCGACTGGGGCCAGGAGCCTTTGAAACCATAAGTGGTGAGGTGGTGAAGGCCATATTGATCAGCCTAAGCCGTGGTAACTCAACAAAATATGCAGGCGGTCTGTTTGGCCATGCCAATGATATAAACCTGATTCGCGGCGTGGATGTTTCCGAAGCCCGCACCGCTGCTGAAAAAGCCACCGGGTTGCCAATCGCGGAAATTAAGAGTGTGGAGCAGGCGAAGCAGTTGGAGAATCCGGATGCAAGAATTAACATGTCACTTTCATCCTCACATAAGTTGATTAATCAATTTGCTGACACAGCTACTGGAATCCAAACCTTCGATCGTCCAAGGTTTATGAAAATGTTTTGGGAACAGTATGGATTCAAAGATGGTTGGGAGCCTTGCCAGTCGACAGTCGATATGACTCGGTTTGCTGGTGGGTGCGAGTTCTCAATCCTCTGGGAGGAAGGGGTTGGCCAACTCTTTCATATGATGAAAGACAAAAAGAACCTTGAAGGTTATACAAGTGCTATTTGGAAAGCTGGTTCACAATATTGGGGAGAGCAAGGTGTTTTGGTAAGTCTAATGGGCGATCTACCTGTCTCTTTATATTTAGGCAACCCTTACGATCAGAATGCAGGCTTAACCCGTCAGTTGCATAAAAAAGTACAAATATAAGAAGTAAAAAACTTGCGGAGGCCCATGGAATAAGGGTATAAAGAGATTATCTACCAAATAATCCTACCCAACCAGGAGGCCACCGCAAGTGAAGTCCAGCAAAGCACAAATCACGGCAAAATACCACAAGATTCCGCAGATGCGATTCGAAGACCAAAAGCTGACCTCTTTTTCCGGTTTGCTGGTTTTTCAACTACTCTTCAAACGACTAAATCTGAAAGCACGTCTGAAAAAGTGCTTCGACCATCTGATCGAATCGCCCATTTACGGCCGCCATCTGATTGTCATGCTGCTGGTCATCCATCTGCTAATCGGCTTTCGAAGGCTGCGGGAAGTCGACTATTATCGCGAAGATCCCCTTGTACTGCGATTAATGGGCCTACGGAAGCTGCCGGATGTTTCCACCATTTCCAGGGCCTTGTCCAAGATGGAAACCGAAGGGGTTGAAAATGTCCGCCGGCTGTCCCGGTCCATGGTCATTGAGGGACTTCAGCGGGAAGCGTTGCCTCGGTTGACATTGGACTTTGACGGATCGGTGCAATCCACCAAGGGCTGTTTGGAGGGCACAGCCGTGGGATTCAACAAGGCCAAAAAAGGTGCCCGCAGCTACTATCCTCTGTTTTGTACCGTTGCCCAGACCGGACAGTTTTTCGATCTTCACCATCGGCCTGGAAATGTTCATGATTCCAATGGCGCCGCTAAATTCATGCTACACTGTATTACCGAAGCCAAAACCAAGCTGAATTCCAAGGTATTGGAATCGCGGATGGATTCGGCCTTTTTCAGCCAGGATATCGTGGCAGTTTTCAACGATAACAACGTAAAATTCACCGCCTCGGTGCCCTTTGAAAGAATCGCCGAGCTCAAACAGATGGTTGAAAATCGCAAGCGCTGGCGCAGGATCGATAAAGCCTGGTCCTATTTCGAAGCCTCATGGAAACCCAAGTCCTGGAAAACACGCTACCGATTCATCTTCATCCGCAAAAGAAACCCCAAACAGCGCGAAGGCATGCTCCAGCTGGGCCTGTTCGAACCCCGCGATTTTGATTTCGACTACAAGGTCATTGTGACCAATAAAACCCAATCGGCCAAAAGCGTTGTCCTGTTCCACAACGGCCGTGGTTCCCAGGAAGCCATCTTTGGCGATGCCAAAACCGATGCGGCTCTGAATGTGCTGCCTTCAAGGAGGCTTGCCGGCAATCAGCTCTACACTTTGTGCGGGATGATGGCCCATAACCTTTCCCGTGAGGTGCAGATGCTGGCATCGGCCAATAGAGCATCACGGGCGCTGGCAAAGCGCCCCGCAGCTTGGAAGTTTGAAAAACTGGAAACCTTGCGTCGTCGTATCATTCAAAGAGCAGGGCGGCTGACCAGGCCACAGGGTGAATTAACGCTCACCATGAGTATGAATCGGAAAACTCGCCATGATGTGATGCATTTTCTCGATGTGTTGCAAAAAGCCGTATAATCAGGTGAAGAAAATCTTTCAAATTTTATGCAACGTTAGGGGTAACTCAACTGTTCAAGCTGCAAGGAGAAGACGCATGAGGGTGATGGATAACCTCCTTAAAGCCATCCGGGAAGCCGCCGTTTACAATCCCGAAATTCAGGTAGCGCCCGCATGTATCCTCTGGCCGGACCGCGACCGTCAGTGGCAGCCCATCATTCCCCGCCTGCAGAACGAACTGCCGCAGTTGTTCGTGTTGGGGGAATACGATACCGCGAAGCGGACCGGACCGACCATATGGTTGCGGTGTGTGTTGGCGGGTGCGATCCCTCTTGCGGAGGAAGCGCCGCGAGCCGAAGTGGTCGGGGAAAAACCGGCATCTTATTGCAGTGCCGCCAACACCCCAATTTTCTATCTGCCCGGGGTTGGCCGCCAGGAACTGCGTGCTGTCGAAAACTGTCCTGAAGCCATAAAACCCCTGGCGGAATTGCAATACCGGGGGGTGATCTGGTCACAGCTAAATAGTAAGGATTGGACTATCCTGGCCGTTCTCAAATCGGACCAGGGCGGTTTAGGATTGGATGTTGGCCAGGACAACCAAACGAAAACCGCCATGCAGCTGGCACTGTATCGCTTCCTCGATGAAGAGATGGGTCTGTTGCGGCGCAAACACCTCGATCACACCTATTTCAACACCCTGCTGACCGGCGGTGATCCGGTGCGCGATGTGCTGCAATGGCTGGATCAGGGCGACGCCTTTCGATTAACCCGGGGAGAGAACGAGTGGGCCGCTTTTGCGCAGGTCTGTAAATCCCAGCTGGGATTCAACCCCACGGACGAAGGCCCGCTGTCCGGGGCGGACAAACTGGCTCTCCACGAGGGGCCTTGGCGGGCGGTTTGGGAGCGGTTTTGCGAGGCGCCCAACCACTACCCCAACATCCCCGGCCAGATTCGCAAATGCACTATGCCCCTGAATCTGTTTGCCAGTGCCCGAACCTGCGAGGGGTGGCCCCAGTGGAACGACGGCCAAGAGAAGGACCTACGTGATTCCCTGCTCCGGCTGGCTAAGCTTCCAGCCCATAAAGCCCGTCAGCGGGTTGTCGAATTGGACAAATTCCATCGTGAGCGGCGCAAACTGGTCTGGGTCGAGTTGGGCGAATCGCCCCTGGTTCTGGCGTTGCGGCCCTTGGCCATGCTTGCCGATCTGACATCGGTGGGGCTAACGGCCGGTACTCCCCAGGATCTGGCCAACGGGTATGCAAATGCAGGGTGGAAGGCGGACGCTGCGCTGTGGGAGGCGCTTTCCATAGTGTCCAAGGAGCCTGATTATAACGCCGTGGCCACCGCCATTCGGGCCATCTATGCTCCCTGGGCCGAAGACACGGCACATTACCTACAGAAGATCGTTGACCAAAAGGGATATCCCGAAGCCCGCGTAACCCGAAAGAAAAAGCACCTGGCGGCTAAAAGCGAATGCATCTTATTCGTAGATGGGCTGCGTTATGATCTGGGCCAAATCCTGGCCGACCTTTTGGGTGAACGAGGATGTAAAGTCACGACATCCACCATCTGGGCAGCGCTGCCCAGTGTGACGGCTACCGGTAAGCCTGCCGTCTCTCCGGTGCGGGATTTTATTACCGGGGAGAATGCCAATGCAGATTTTGAGCCTCTAGTCAAAGAGACCGGCCAATCCCTCAAAGGCGGCTACCCCCTCAAGAAGCTGTTAATCGATAAGGGCTGGGTGGTCCTGGAAAAATCGCAACCCGGGGAAGGCAAAGGGCGGGCCTGGTGTGAGTTCGGCAATATTGACCACGAGGGCCACCAGCGGGGTTGGAAGCTGGCCAAATATATCCCAAGCCTCCTGGCTAAAATTGCTGACCGGACTGAGGAACTATTGGCCGCGGGCTGGAAAACGGTACGGATTGTCACTGATCACGGCTGGCTGTTGCTGCCCGGGGGGCTCCCAAAAATCGAACTGTCGGCGGCCCTGGTCGAAAACAAGTGGGGCCGCTGTGCAGTAATTAAGCCGGGGGCCATTACCGAGGAACGCTTGTTTCCGTGGTTTTGGAATCCCAACCAAAATATTGCCCTGGCCAGTGGCATCAGTTGTTTCAAAGCCGGTGAAGAGTACTCCCATGGCGGCCTGAGCCTCCAGGAATGCCTGACCTTGACCCTCAAGGTGTCCTCCGGGAAAACAGCCAAACCGACCGCCCAAATCGAAATCACCGATGTAGTATGGAAGGGTCTGCGCTGCAAGATTGCCGTGGAAGGCGAATACACCGGTCTGATCCTTGATATCCGGATCAAGGCCGGCAGTTCTGATGACAGCATCGTGATGAGCACCAAGCCGTTGACTGAGCACGGCAGGGGGTCGGTGGTGGTTGAGGACGAAGAACTTGAAGGCACCGAGGCGACCATCGTACTGCTGGATGGCAAAGGGGAATTGATTGCCCAGGAAAAAACGGTAATCGGCGGAGGATAATTAATTTAATGGACATGGACCATCTGGACCAATTGGCGGCTGGAGCTCTGGACGGATATCTGGTCCGCAAGGATCTGGTGCGGACCTTTAGCCGGCAATTTCCTGTGCCCACTTATGTGGTGGAGTTCCTGTTAGGGAGGTATTGCGCCAGCACCGATCCCGAGGAAATCGAAGAGGGGCTTGAAATTGTCCAACGCCAACTCCATGCGCGGACCGTCAAAGCCGGCGAAGAGGAACTGTTCAAAGCCCGTGCCCGTGAGAAAGGGTCTGTCAAGATCATCGATCTGCTCAGTGCCCGGCTGGACGCCAAGACCGATTCATATCTCGCAACCCTGCCAAGCCTACAGCTCAAGGATGTGCGCATCGCCGGCCAATTGGTCAATGCCCATGAGCGGATGCTGACTGGTGGTTTTTACGCTGAAATTACCCTGGACTATGATGCGGCCATCGCCCAGGAAAAAAACGGGCGGCCTTTCGGAATCCAAACCCTTCGCGAGATCCAGCTGTCCAAGCACAATGTGCTGGATATTTTGAAGGAGGCCCGCAGCCAGTTCACCACCACAGAATGGAAACAGCTCCTGCTACGCAGTATCGGCATCAATTCGGAAAGCTTGTCGGAACGATCCCAGAACGCCTTTTTCCTGCGCATGGTCCCTTTTGTGGAACGCAATCACAACATGGTGGAACTGGGGCCACGCGGTACTGGCAAAAGCCACTTGTTTCAACAGGTTTCACCCTACGCCCATTTGATATCCGGGGGCAAAGCGACCGTGGCAAAAATGTTTGTCAACAACGCCAACGGCCAGCGGGGTTTGGTCTGCCAGTACGATGTGGTTTGCTTTGACGAGGTCTCGGGTATCTCTTTCGATCAAAAAGACGGCGTCAACATCATGAAGGGCTACATGGAGTCCGGTGAATTTAGCCGCGGCAAGGAATCCATCCGGGCCGACGGCAGCATCGTCCTGGTGGGCAATTTTGATGTCGATGTGGAACACCAGCAGCGGATCGGGCACCTCTTCGGCCCCATGCCCCCAGAGATGCGGGACGACACGGCCTTCATGGACCGCATTCACGCCTATCTGCCGGGCTGGGATGTCCCCAAAATCAGCAAGGAGCTTTTGACCGATCACTTTGGGCTGGTATCCGATTTTCTCTCCGAGTGCATGAGCCGCCTGCGGCGGGAAAGCCGGGTCTCGGTCCTCCACAACAGGGTTTTGTTTGGCGGGGCGCTCAGCGGGCGGGACACCAATGCTGTTAACATGACCACCAGCGGCCTGCTCAAACTACTATACCCCGGCCAACCGGAAAATGTCCCCGATGAAGACCTTGAATGGGCCGTTCGGATTGCCCTGGAATCTCGCCGCCGGGTTAAGGAACAGCAAAAGCGGATCGGAGCCGCAGAATTCCGCAACACCCATTTCAGTTATGTGTTAAATGAAGAGGGGGTTGAGAAATTCGTCGCCACACCGGAATTGCAAAGCGAAAACAGTATCGGGGATGATCCTCTGGAACCTGGCCAGGTGTGGACAATCAGTCCGGGGGGCGCCGATGAACATGCCGGGCTTTTCCGTATCGAGGCCAATGAAGGACCCGGGTCGGGGGTCAAGGTCCTCAACAAGCCCGTACCGGCTCCATTCAAAGAGAGCATCAGCTACGCCGAACAGAATCTCTATTCACGGGCGGTGCAGTTGGTGGGGGATAAAAACCCCCGGCACCATGAGTTTACTGTTCAGTTGCGTGCCTTCGATGCCGCCAAATCAGGTGCCAAGGTCGGTGTCGCTGCATTGATAGCTCTGTGCACCTCCATACTAAAAAAGAGCGTTCGGGGCGGCTTGATAATCGTGGGTGAGATTAATCTGGGAGGATCCATCGAGCCGATTCACAACCCGGTAACCATTGCTGAAATCGGCGCTGAAAAAGGAGCGACGGCCATCCTGATGCCGGTAGCCTGCCGCCGGCATCTTTTCGACCTGTCGGACGATATGGCCACCAAGGTCGATATCCAATTCTATTCAGACTCTCGGGATGCGTTGATCAAGGCAATTTTGGATTGATGACGTTGAGAGTTGAAAATTCAATCCAGCAGATCCCGGCGGCGGTTTTGAAGGGCTGGCAGTTTCTGACGTACCGCTTCAACCCGCTGGGGTTCGACGGCAAACTCGATCAGCGTTTCGACCTCCCCGGCCCCGGCCAGGGGAACCCCGAAGGGATCGAAGGCGGCACTGCGGCCGCAGAAGGCCGGGCCCACCAGGTTGCACCCGGCAACATAGAGGGTGTTTTCTATGGCCCGCGCCCGCAGCAGGGTCAGCCAGTGGGCCTCTTTCATTGGTCCCTGGTACCAGGCCGAGGGCAGCAGCACCGCCTGGGCGCCCTGCTCCGCCAGGTAGCGGAAAAATTCCGGAAAGCGCAGATCGTAACAAATTCCCACCCCGACCCGCACCCCGTTGATCTCCAGCACCTCAGGCAAAGCATCCCCGGGCAGCATGGTGTCGGACTCCTTGACGCTCAGGGCGTCGAAGAGATGCAGCTTGCGATAGGCCGCCAGGGTTTCGCCCTGGGGGGAGAGGGTCATGGCCGTATTATACACCTTTCCGGCCTCGGGGCCGGCCTCCCAGCAGCCGGCCATGATGTGAAGTCCGGTTTCGGCGGCCAATGTTCCCAGGCCACTGATAAAACCGCCCTGGTCCGCGCTCGCAATCTGCGCCGGGGAGCGATCCGCCGTGGGCAAGCCCATGAACATCTCCGGAAATACGATCAGATGGGCATTGCGGGCCGCGGCCCGCCGGGCAAAACTGGCGGCTTTTTCCAGATTGGCCGCCGGATCCGGGTTGGGCTCCACTTGGGCCAGGGCCAGGGTCAGTTGGTTTTTCATGGGACCTCGGCTCGTTGAACTTGGTTTCAGTGTTTAGTAAGTTTCCAGGCGCTGGGCCGAAGCGTTGGGGCATATCCCGCCCGGGCCGATCTTTCAGGTAAACTCAGCATTACATTGATAGAAAAAAAATTAAAGGGCTCAAAGCCGCGATCCACAACCGTAAAAAGGCATCTTCATGGAAACTCACCCGGATATAGACCATCTTGTGCGCCGCCAGCACGATTATTTCAAATCCGCAGCCACCCAGGGCTATGGGTTCCGTATCGCTCAGCTGCAGCGGCTCAGGCAGGGGCTGAAACGATTTGAGCAGCGGTTCAGCCGCGCCCTGAAGCAGGACTTGGGCAAATCGGAAGCGGAAGCCTACATCACGGAGACGGGATTGGTCCTGCATGAGCTGGGCGATACCCTAAAGCAATTAAAAAGGTGGATGAAACCGAAACGGGTGGTTACCCCGTTTTATCTTCAGCCGGCCGCGAGCCGAATCTTATATACCCCCCTGGGGGTGAATTTGATCATCTCGCCTTTCAATTACCCCATCGCCCTGACCTTCATGCCCCTGATCGCGGCCCTGGCCGCGGGCAACACGGCGGTATTGAAAACTTCCGAGTTGACGCCGGCCTGCAGCAAAGCGATCCAAACTCTCATCCAGGAGAGTTTCGATCCCGCCTATGTGGCCTATGTTCCCGGCGCGGTTCCGGAGACCTCCCAGCTGCTGAAGCAGCGCTTTGACCACATCTTCTTCACCGGCAGTCCCCACGTGGGCCGTATCGTCATGGAAGCCGCGGCCCAACACCTGACCCCGGTCACCCTGGAGTTGGGCGGCAAGAGCCCCTGCATCGTCCATTCCGACGCCAAGCTGCAGATTGCCGCCAGGCGTATCGTTTACGGCAAAATGATCAATGCCGGCCAGACCTGTATCGCCCCGGATTATGTCCTGGTCCACCAGCCGGTCAAAGAACAGCTCCTGGGGCTGCTCAAGGCGCGTATTCTTGATCTGTACGGTGAAAATGGCGCTTCGTTTCCGGATTACGGACGGATCGTCAATGAAGATCACTTCAGGCGCCTAGCCGCTCTCATGGACCCGGAAAAAATTGTGGTCGGCGGCCGTGTCGACCCGGCCCTCCGATATATCGCACCCACGGTGATGCGCGATGTCACCTTGAAGGACAAGGTGATGAGCGAAGAGATATTCGGTCCGATTCTGCCGGTGCTGGAGTATGATCAATTGGACGATGCGCTGGATACCATCGCCCAGCTTCCCCGGCATCCCCTGGCCGGCTACATTTTCAGTGAAAGTAAAGCGGTCCAGCAAGCCCTGCTGTCTAAGATTCAGTTCGGCGGCGGGTGCATCAACCACTCTATCCAGCATTTCGTGAATCCCCACCTGCCCTTTGGTGGCGTGGGGAATAGCGGGATCGGCAGCTATCACGGCTTCCACGGGTTCGCGCGCTTTTCCCACAAAAAGAGCGTTCTCAAGGCCGCTTCCTGGCTGGACCTGCCGCTGATCTATCCCCCCTATGGGAAGAAAATCAAACTTCTGCGCAAGATTTTGAAGTAATGCACGGGGATCCTCAGCCGGCCGCCAGGAAATTCAGAATGCAGCGGGCGGTGGGCGCCTCGGCCTCGGCAATGAAGCCGTGGCCGCAGCCTTTCAGGAATACCAGCCGGGCCCCGGGGATGCGCCGGGCGAGAATGTGCGAATTGCGGGGCACCACCAGGCAATCCGCAGTGCCGCTGATCACCAGGGTGGGGGCGCTGATGCAGGGCAGGCGGGGGTAGGAATTGAAGCAGAACAAGGCCCCCAGCTGTTTTATTTTGACCTTCAGGGGCATGGGCGCAATCTGCACCCGTTGGCTGAAGCATTCCAACGTCTCGGGGTGGCTGGCCAAAAAGGCCTGGGAGAAGACCAGATTGTTGGGCAGGGGCCGGGATCGCACCCGGGGCCGGGTGAGGTAGGCTTTTAGAAGCCGGGCGTGGTTCAGAGAGAAGCGCGCGCCGAACAGCCCGCAGGTGGTGCAGCCCAGAATCAGCTTTTGCACCCGTCCGGGGTAGCTCAGGGCGATCTGCTGGGCGATCATGCCGCCCATGGATACGCCGAAGATATGGGCGTGCTCAATGCCCAGGAGATCCAGGAGGCCCACGGTGTCGGCCGCCAACCGGGGGATGGTGTAGGTCCGCCGGCCCAGTTGGGAGCGGCCGGCGCCGCGATTGTCAACCAGGACCACTCTGTGGCGGGCCGCCAGGGCCTCCACCAGCTGGGGCGGCCACCAGTCGCTGTTGCCGGAAAACCCCATGATCAGAACCAGGGGCGGGCCGCTGCCCTGGATCTGGTAGTAGAGGTCGATATCGCCGATGCGCGCGGTTGCCATGGGTCTGCCTCTCTCCGCTGGCCTTATCCATAATAGGCAAGGCCTGCATTCTACGCTGAAGCTGGAAGGGCCTGCAAGTAAGAAAATCGTTCCCGTGAGCGGCAGCCATCATAGCGGGGCCGATCAGGCGCCGGCAATGATGCCGGACAGCGACAGGGTTCTTCTGGTGGGTGCAGCAGATCAATAAATCCCCCCCGGCCCCCCTTTTTCAAAGGGGGGAGAACAGATCCCCCGGGCTCACGCTTGCCAAAGGGGGGAGAACAGATCTTCCCGGCTCACGCTTGCCAAAGGGGGGAGAACAGATCCGCCCGGGCTCATGCTTGCCAAAGGGGGGAGAACAGATCCCCCCGGCTCACGCTTGCCAAAGGGGGGAGAACAGATCCGCCCGGGCTCACGCTTGCCAAAGGGGGGAGAACAGATCCCCCCGGCTCACGCTTGTCAAAGGGGGGAGAACAGATCCCCCGGGCTCACGCTTGCCAAAGGGGGGAGAACAGATCCGCCCCGGCTCACGCTTGCCAAAGGGGGGAGAACAGATCCGCCCGGCCCCCCTTTTGCAAAGGGGTTAGGGGGATTTTCCTTTTTTTTAGGCGGGTGCGACGAATCGCCGCCTAAGGCTCGATCAATAACATCTGCCCGTCTGTGGTGTACCGGAAAGGTATTTACGTTCAGGCAACCCGTCGCCAGATGAGCTTTGATATGATCACTATAGTCGCATCGCCATAGGAAACACTTCTGCCGGCAATGTCCAGCCCATCCACGCGAGGGTTTTCCTGGGGATGCAGGCTTCGCTGAACCTCGCCGGCCAGGGCCAGAGCCTTTTTATGCTCACCCATGTCGCTGATAAAAGCCATACACCCGATCACCTCCCCCTGGTCATTGCGCAGGGCATTCCCATGCACCAAGACCGGGACCTGGCGCCTGTTTCGCGCAAGCAGGGATCTGCGGATGATCGAAATGGATACTGACCAATACGACACCGGCCCGGGGCGAATGCCCTTCAAGCTGAGACTTGCATACGGCGATCATCCGTTGGGCCACCGTTTGGGTATCGATACCCTCAAATTGGCCAAGTGCGATGCGGATTATTTTCAGCAAGTTTCTGTTCAGTGAATCAGCGACTTCAAATCCAGGGTCGAGTGCTCTCCAATGGCATCAACATTGGCTTCCAGCCATGCATCGGCCACTTTGCGGCCGATATCATGCAAATGGACTAAAAATTCCCACTCCGCATTCAGTTTGCTGGAGGCGTTGAGGTTTTGAAACCCGTTTTCCGCCTCGATGGCATGAATCAGCATCTTCTTATAGCGCTTGGGATCCAGGTTGCCCTCATCCAGCAGGCGGCTCACAAATTCGATGGCCCGCAACTCACTCAACAGGTTGGCGTTAAAGGTGATTTCGTTGACCCGATTGAGGATCTCCCGGGCCAATTTGGGGGTTTTGCGGCAGCCCAAAGGATTGATTTGCACGATGATCACATCCGGGGCCGTGCAGTGATAGGCAAAGGGGTGCAAAGGAGGATTGCCCGAAAAGCCGCCGTCCCAAAAATCCTCGCCCTGGATGGTCACCGCCTGAAACATCTGCGGCAGACAGGCCGAGGCCATCACCACGTCGGGGGTCAACTGGGATCGGTCGAATATGCGCACCTTGCCGGTTTGAACGCTGGTGGCGGCGATGAACAGCTTCAGCTTGTTGCAGCAGCGAACCCGCTCGAAATTGACTTGTTCCACCAGGAAGTCCCGCAGCGGATTGAGGTTGAAGGGATTGAGATCGTAGGGCGACGCAACGCGGCTGAGAAAATCGGTAAACAGATAGCCGGGAGAGTGGTCCAAATTCCAATTGCCGGAGATCATATCCAGCAAGGTTCGTTTGTAGGGCGTGGCCAGGGCGGCACTACTCACCGCTTTCCAGAACGCTTCTAAAGCGGCTTGGGCACCCTTGGAACCGCCCTTCATGATTCCGTCGGCGGCAACCACGGCATTCATGGCCCCGGCACTGGTCCCGCTGATGGCTTCGATTTCAAGACGGCGGTCGTCCAGCAAGCGATCCAGAACCCCCCAGGTAAAGGCGCCGTGGGCACCGCCCCCCTGCAGGGCCAGGTTGACCGGTTTTTTTGGGGCTGCGGGCATTGAGGGCATCGAGTTTCTCCTTGTGGCATCCGGCGAACGGAATCTCGCGAGTACTGCGATCACAGATTACTTCAAATTAGAGATTCGGGAGGGCCGCTGGGAACGGTTTCCCTTGGTGTCAATTCACCGCAGATTCAACGGGTAGGGGCATTGAGGGCCGCGAACATCTCCTCTACCGGAGGATCGAGACCGGTCCAGAGTTTGAAGGCCAGCGCCCCCTGGTACACCAGCATGCCCTGGCCTTTCACAATGGCGCACCCCGTCTGTTTGGCCGACTTGAGCAGCCGGGTCATCAGGGGGTGGTAAACGATGTCGGCCACGGCAAGTTCTTTAAAAAGCAGCCCGCCGTCAATGGGCATGGCGTCGTCCTCCGGGTGCATGCCCACGCCGGTGGCGTTCACCAGAATGTGGCAATCTTTCAGCGCCTTGGCAAGCGCTTCAGAAGTGTGGGGGATAGCTTCGGCACAGGGACGGATGCCGCGGTTGAGCTCCGCTGAGAGGGCTTCGGCTTTGGAAGCGGTGCGATTGCTGAAATAGATCTTGGCCGCACCCCTGAAGGCCAGGGTCATGCCGATGCCCCGGGCCGCTCCCCCGGCCCCGAGAATAAGCACCCGCTTGCCGTCAATGGAGGTGGAGAGCTGTGTTTCCAACGAAGTGCAGAATCCTTCTCCGTCCGTATTGAAGCCGAGGGTACGCCTATCACGCAAGCAAATGGTGTTGACCGCCCCGATCACTTCGGCCCGCGGATCGACCTCATCGAGCAACTCCATGATACGGACCTTGTGGGGAATGGTTACATTGAACCCCGCCACATTCATCCGGATCAACCCGTCAAATACGGCCCTTAAATCTTCCGCCGAAACCTCCACCGGCAGGTAGAGGTGGTCCAGGCCCAGTTTTTGGAACAGGCGGTTGTGCATGGCCGGTGAGAGAGTATGCCCCAGGGGGGTTCCCAGGAGAACAAACAATTTGGTTCGCGTGGTTGGAAAATACATCGAAACCTCAAATCAGAAGAAGCGCAAATTGTGTTGAATGCGATCGCATTCTATCATAGTTGTTCTTCTACGTTTTGGTATATTTGGGTTTTGGCATATTTTTGGACTTTCGACAAATGATCCGATATTCAGCGCACCGATTTTCAGGAGAGACAATGCGACCCAAGTCCGGTCGGAACCGGGTTATTTTGGAGGATCAAGCCCTGCGCGACGGCCTGCAGCTGGAGTCGCGCATCTTGAGTCTTGAGGAGAAATTGCAGCTATTCAAACTGCTCGAACGCGCCGGCATTCCAAGAATTCAGGTGGGCTCTTTTGTCCACCCCCAAATCGTTCCCCAAATGGCCGATAGCGATGCCCTGATCCGGGCCGTGGGCGATCAGAGCGAGACCGTAATTTCGGCCCTGATTTTAAATGGCACGGGGCTGGAGCGGGCCCTGGATTGCGGCGTCCCCCACGTGAGCATGTCGGTATCGGTGAGCGATACCCATAGCCGGAAAAATGCAAAGCAACCGGCAGCCCAGGCGCTGGAGGCTATGAGCGCTTTGATCGAGCAGGCTCTCGCGGCGGGGCTGGATGCCAGGGCCAGTCTGCAATGCGTGTTCGGCTGCGTATATGAAGGCCATATCCCGGAAAAAGCGGTGTTGAAAGCCGCGGGAAAAATCGCCCGCAGCGGGGTCAAGGAGATCAGCCTGGCCGATACCACCGGCATGGCCACGCCGCCGGCCATTCGCAGCATGCTGGGACGGTTTGCCAAGGAATTCCCCGAGATGGACCTGTCCCTGCACCTCCACGACACCCGCGGATTGGGTCTGGCCAACCTGTTCGCCGGATATGAAGCCGGAGTGCGCTCCTTTGACGTGTGTGCCGGCGGGCTGGGGGGCTGCCCCTTCGTAAAAGGCGCCGCCGGGAATGTTCCCACCGAGGATACCGTCAATCTGTTTGAGTCCCTTGGCGTGGAGACCGGCATCGATCTGACCCTGCTTTGCCAAGCAGTGGCATTTCTTGAAACCATTCTGGGCCGCCCGCTACCCGGACGCATGAAGCAGGTGCTGAACGCGCAGCATGCCAAGGATTAATGGCAGGGACGGCGGGCAGCCGCAAATTTGACTTACCGCTACAAAGGAAAACCATTGACCGTAGAGATGCCCGATCCGTTGAATCCAATCCGGGAGAAGCGCCCATGAGACTACAATGCCGGCGACCCGTGACCGTGAGAGGTAAAACCATTGGCGGCCCCCTGCCCTTGATCTGTCTACCGCTGATAGCCCCAAACAGGGAGGATCTCGACCCCCAGGCCCGGGAACTGATCGCCCTTTCCCCCGACATATTGGAATGGCGCATCGACGGCTTTGAAGCCGTCGATTCCGTAGAGGCCGGCCTTGAGGCGCTAGCCGAGCTTCGGGAGGCCGTGGGCGCAACGCCGCTGATTTTCACCTGCCGCATCGACCGGGAAGGCGGGCTGGCGTCGATATCCAGGAAAACCCGGCTGGAGCTGATCACCGCGGCCCTGGGCAGTGGTCAGGTCGATGTGGTGGACACGGAGCTGTGCAATGACGCCGCCTTTATCCAAGAAGTTTTGGCTGCGGCCAAGGAAAGCGGCGTGAAGGTTATCCTGTCCTTTCACGATTTTGAAAAAACCCCGGAGGAAACGTTCCTGGTGGAGCGGCTGGTCCAAGCCCAGCGCCTGGGCGCCCACATCGCCAAAACGGCGGTGATGCCGAGAACTTACGCAGATGTGCTGGTGCTCTTGGGAGCCACCCTGAAAGCCAGAACAGAGGGCCTTGAAATTCCGCTGGTGAGCATGGCCATGGGGGCTCAAGGCGTGGTCACCCGCCTGGCGGGCGGCCTGTTCGGTTCCGATATCACCTTCGCCATGGGAAGAACATCATCCGCTCCGGGCCAGATCCCCATCGCCGAGCTTCGCCAGGCCATGGCGCTGCTTTACCGAAGATGATCCATCTTCCTATCGTGCAAAGCTGCGCATTTTCAGTGTCACCAAATACTAGGCACATGCCACTCGTGGGGGAACAATGAACAAGACGATCCTGGAAGCTGCCCGCACAACACCCGTTTTGGCTGAAACCGATGTGCTCGTCGTGGGCAGCGGACCCGGGGGGCTGGCTGCGGCCCTGGCGGCCGCCCGGGAAGGCGTAAGGACTATGCTTCTGGAACGATACGGATCTTTCGGCGGTATGATCACCCAGGCCGGCGTTGAATCCATCGCCTGGTACCGGCATGCCGGAACCGTCGATATCCAGGGCATCGGCGTCGAATTCGAGCAGCGCGCCAAAGCCATGGGCGCCACCGATCCGGAGCCCCAATCCCAAAGCGAGGCCTTGAATACGGAGCTGTTCAAGGTCGTCGCGGACACCCTGGTTTACGAGGCAGGTATTGTGCCTGTGCTGCACTGCATGGCCGTGGATGTGCTCATGGAGGACCAGACCTTAAAGGGGATTATCACCGAGAGCAAATCCGGCCGGCAAGCCATTCTGGCCCAGCGCGTTATCGACGCCACCGGAGACGCTGACATCGCCCATCTGTCCGGTGCGCCCTGGCGTATGGCACCCCGCCATGAGCAATTGGGCGTAACGGTGAGCTTTTCGCTTAACGGAGTGAATCGCGAGCGGTTCCTATCCTACGTCAAGGCGAAACCGTCCACCTACAAGGATTGGGCGAGCGAAACAACGGGCAAGGAAGATACCATGTTCAGCCCCTACTTTTCGGAGCCCTTTCAGCAGGCCAAGGCAGCCGGGGATATTCCGGAGGAGGTGGATATCGCAGGGACCTGGAGCCGCATCAGTGACCATGGAGATGCCACCTATATTAATGTGGTTTATATGTTGGGCCATGACGCCACCGACGTTTGGGACCTCACCCGGGGTGAGATCGAAGGTCGCCGGCAGGCTCTGTGGGCCGTGGAGGCCTTGAAGCGCTATACGCCGGGTTTTGAAAACGCGACTCTGAGAACCTTCGGCGCATCCCTGGGAACCCGGGAGTCACGCAAAATCATTGGTCGATCCACCTTGACCGAGCATGATGTCCGCAATCAGGCCCGCTTTGAGGATGCCATCGGTATATTTCCCGAATTTTTGGATGGATATGGGATTGTGATTTTGCCCTCCACGGGTCGCTATTTCCAGGTACCCTACGGAATCATGGTCCCCCAAAAGGTTGAAAACCTCTTGGTGGCCGGCCGCTGCGTCGCCGGAGACCGCATATCCCACTCCGCCACCCGGGCCATGATGTGCTGCGCGGTCACCGGGCAAGGCGCCGGGGTCGCCGCGGCCCTGTCCATCAAGGATCGGGTCCCTTGCAGCCAGGTGGATATGCACCGCCTGCAACGAGCGCTGGAGAACCAAGGAGTTCGAATCCGGTGATCCTCCCATCAAAAAGAAGAGTACTGGATCGCGATCTCTCGTAGATGAGGTGAGACCGGGGGTTGAATCGCTTCAGACCTCCACCGCGCCGTGCTCGACGGTCAACGCGACAATATCTTTGGCTTCGATTTCCCTTGAGGCCACCCCTCGGTTTACCGCCAACGCCGCCGCAGCCCCCATGGCCTGCCCCATGGCCATGCAGGTGCATTGGGCGCGAATGCCGGCCAAGGCAAACCGTTCGGCGGATACAATTCGACCGGCCACGGTGATCCGTGAACTGTTTTTGGGGATCAGGGCTCGGAAGGGGATTTTGGGCACCATCGTTTTATCTGCATGAAAATAAAGATCGCAGCCATCCTGTTGGGTATGCATGTCGATGTAGTTAAAGGCGTTGCAGATTTTGTCCTCAAAATCCCTGGCGCGTAAAAAGTCCTCCCGGGTCACCACATATTCGCCCAAAGTCCGATAGGTTTCCCTGGCCAGGGCGTAGGGAGCCATGGTCTTCAGAACCGCTCGCTCGCATCCGGGGATCGACCGCCTGAGAAACTTGAACATCCGAAGCATTCGCCTGCGGCCCTCGATATTAGCTCGGGTCTGGCCCTCGGCATCGGATGTGTCCGCGTCGTAAATGTGGGTGGCATTGTGCCCGCCGTGATCCAGATAGCTCTTGAAGGGCAGAATGTTGGGATAGGCGAAGTCACCCTTTTCGATTACTCCCGCCACCAACGCCTCTTCATAGAGGGTCTGCACCTCCTGTTCCCAGATCTCTTCATGGGCGATATCTTCGATTTTATATTGCAAGGCGCCGGGCTGGCGAACATCGTTATACATCACGGCCAGTCCCAGCGCCCGCACCACATCGGAATCGCCGGTGCAGTCGATAATTTCCCGAGCGGTGGTGATGCGTTTGATTCCGCGGCCCAGGCTGGTCACCTCCCAGCAGTTGCCATGGGAGCGGACCTCAGCGATGAATTCATGGTAATGCAAGTCTATTCCGGCATTGAACGCCTCTTCTTCGGCAATGGCCGCATAAATCGGACCGTTGATGTAGCTGTAATAGCCGGGCGTTTCCACGGGTCGTCGCCGGGTCCAGTCGGGTAGGGGCAAGCCTTCCACGGTTTTGGATTTGCAATACAGTTCCCAGGCGATGCCCTGGACCACGGGCTGGTGGGTGCTGAAAAAATGGTTGGGCATGCAGACCCCGCCCGCGGTCATGGTCCCGCCCAGCATGGTTCCGGCCTCGATGAGCGAAGTGTGCACGCCGGCCCGGGCGGCCTGCAGCGCCGCCACATGCCCGGCGGTGCCGCCGCCGGCGACGAGTACGTCAACGGATTCCGTGATGGTTCTCATCTCTGTGCGCTCCCGTGCCCAAAGGAAAGGTGAACCCGGCGGGTTTGTGCATGATTACGGGTCAGGCGAGTATGGTGTTCAGCGCATTCAGCAGGCGCTCCACATTTTCCTGTCTGGCGGTATGTCCCATGAGCCCGATTCGCCAAATTTTTCCGGCCAACGGCCCAAGTCCTGCGCCGATTTCAATTTTAAACTCCTTGAGCAGCCTGCCGCGAACCGCCGCCTCATCCACGCCCTGGGGAACCTTTACCGAGTTGAGCATGGGAAGCCGGCTCTCTGGCACCACCAGCATGGAGAGTCCCATTTCCTCAAGACCCTGAACCAGTTGCCGGTGGTAGGTCATGTGCCGCTGATAGACATTTTCAGGGCCCTCCTCCAGGATCAGCAGCAGGGCTTGGTAAAGCCCATAGTGCATGTTGATGGGGGCCGTATGATGATAGGCACGGGTGGCACCCTTCCAGTATTGCATGATCATGCTTAAATCCAAGTACCAATTGGGCACCTTGGTTTGGCGGTTTTCCAAAGCGGCAACCGCCTTATCCGAGAAGGAAAGCGGCGCCAGGCCCGGAGGACAGGAGAGACATTTCTGGGTGCCGCTGTAAAGGGCATCGATGCCCCAGGCATCCATGGCAATCTCCATGCCCCCCAGACTAGTGACGGTATCCACCAGATAAATGGTATCGGAGCCCTTCAGCAGCCCACCGATCTGCTCCACGGGATTTTTCACTCCCGTGGAGGTCTCCGCATGCACCACAGCCACGATCTTGTAATTTTTTTCATAAATCTTCTTTTTTACCTGATCCAGCATCACCGGCATGCCCCACTCAAATTCAAGAGTGTCGACCTGGGCCCCCAAGCGTTGGGAGACGTCCTGCATGCGCATGCCGAAAACCCCGTTGATGAGAATCAGCACAGGGTCATCTTTTTCTATCAGGTTAACAAAACAGGCTTCCATACCGGAGGAACCGGTGCCGGACATGGGGATGGTCAGCGTGTTTTGGGTGTTGAGCAGGGTTCGCAGGTTGGCTTTGATGGCATCCATGATGCGGATGAAGTATGGATCGAGGTGGCCGATTGATTTTTTGCCCAGGGCCGCATACACCTTGTCATGAACGCATGAGGGACCGGGGCCCATCAACAGGATTTCATCAATGCCCTCAAGTAAATTTTCCATAGTCGCGGGTTACCTTTCCGTCTTGGTTTCGATGCGGACAGTTCGGTCTATCCGCTAGGTTTAAGATAGAGAAGAGTGGTCGTGGCCGGATGCTTTCAGCGGTACTTATACCGGATTGACGGATACGACCGGGCAGGGTGCATTCAAAATGACGAACCGAGCCGTGGAGCCAAACAGAAGTTTTCCCACCTTGGAGCGCTTTTTCAGTCCGATAAAAATCAGGTCTACTTTTTTTCGTTTGGCGATTTGTACGATTTTTTCCCCGGCCTCCAGGTCGTCGATCTGCAGCTGAACAGTGTAGACGCTCTCCTCAGCCTCTAACAGAAGGTCGATCTCATGTTCAAATGCTGCCTCCATCTCCTGCAGCCGTGACCGCTTGATGGGCTGGCTTCGCTCCACCACCTTGACCACCTCGATGGATGCATTCCAGACCTTGGCATGTTTCTGGGCTTCACGGAGCGCATCTTTGGAAGCGGGGCTGTTGGTGTAGCAGACCATGATTTTCATACCAGCCTCCTTTATTATGGGGCGGATAGCGTCTGGGACTGACGCTTCTGCATCAGGTTCTTCAGCCAGTCCGGATCCATCTCCGGAACCGAGGAGAGCAGCAGATCGGTGTATTCATGATGGGGCGGCGTCAGGATCTCTTGTTTGACGCCTTGTTCCACGATGCGGCCCTTGAGCATCACCACGATTTCATCCGCAATGGCTTTTACCGTTGCCAGGTCATGGGTGATGAAAAGATAGGAGACTTTGAGCTCGTTCTGCAGGTTTTGCAGGAGTTTGAGTATGCCTTCGGCCACCAGCTGGTCCAGGGCTGAGGTCACCTCGTCGCAAATGATCAGCTCGGGATTGGCGGCCAGGGCCCGGGCAATACAGATGCGCTGCTTTTCTCCACCGGAAAGTTCGGAGGGATAGCGGTCGTAATACTTGTCCGACAGTTCGATTTTGTGAAGCAGTTCCAGCACCTTATGCTCGCAGGCGCTTTTGTTCATCCCGAAATAGAACTGCAGGGGGCGGCCGATAATTTTGCTGACCCGGTGCTTGGGATTCAAGGCGGTATCCGGCATCTGGTAGATCATTTGCATTTTTCGCAGTTGATCTTTGGCGCGGGCTTTGCGTTCCGCGGGCAGCTCTTGACCCGCATAGGTTATGGTGCCGGCGGTAGGGGGTAACAGGCCTGTAATCACGCGGGCCAAGGTGCTCTTCCCGCTGCCGGACTCGCCCACCAGGGCCACGGTTCGTCCCCGCCGGATGGCCAGATCGATCGCTTCCAGTACATTGGGTTCCCTCGGTTTGTACTTGGCGGTGACGCCTTTGACCTCAAGGAGGATGTTTTTTTCGCTTTCGGAAAGATCTTTTTCTTCACGAAGGGTGCGAACGGATAAAAGCTGCCGGGTATAGGTTTCCTGTGGGGCGCTGAGCATCTCCCGGGTGCTGTTCTCCTCGACCAACTTGCCGTAACGCATCACCATGATCCGATCCGCAATCTGGGCCACCACCGCCAGATCGTGGGTGATGTAAATCGCCGCTGTGTTGAACTGGGCGACAATCCGTTTGATTGCCACCAATACTTCGATTTGCGTGGTGACATCCAGGGCGGTGGTGGGTTCATCGAAAATGATAATATCCGGACGACAGGCCATGGCCATGGCCACCATGGCCCGCTGCAACTGACCCCCGGATACCTGGTGGGGGTAGCGGTAGCCGATCTTGTCGGGATCCGGCAACAGCAATCTTGTGTAGATATCCACCGCCTGCTTTTTTGCTTCCTCAAAGCGCATGACCCCATGCTGAACCGGAGCTTCGGCATACTGACTGATCAACCGATGGGCCGGATTGAAGGATGCGGCCGCGCTCTGGGCCACATACGCGATCCGGTTGCCCCTGATCTTTCGTAGCCGATCCTTGGATGCGCCCATCAACTCCTTGCCGTTGAACACAATCGATCCGGAGGCGATGCGGCATCCTTGGCGGGTGTATGCCATGGAGGCGATACCCAAGGTGGACTTTCCGGCGCCGGATTCGCCGATCAGCCCCAGGACTTCTCCACTAGCCAGGGTTAAATCGACACCCTGGATGATGGGCCGCCAGGTTTCATCACTCAGGCCTTCAATCCAGATTTTCCTCATTTTCAGAATAGGATCCATAACGTTTCCCGTTACTCTTTCAAACCGCTGGCCACATGCAGAAACCAGTCTACGATCAGATTAACGCCAACAGTTAAAAAAGCGATGGCGCCGGCCGGCCATAAGGGGGTGAAAATGCCGAACGAGATGGCGCCGGCGTTCTCCCGTACCATCCCGCCCCAGTCGGCCGTCGGGGGCTGAATCCCCAGACCCAGAAAGCTCAAAGCGGCAATAAACAGAAAGACAAAGCAGAAGCGCAGGCCGAATTCCGCAACCAGTGGGGGCATGGCATTGGGCAGGATCTCCTGGCGCATGACCCACCAGATTTTTTCGCCCCGCAGGCGGGCCGCCTCCACAAATTCCATGACCTCAATATCCATGGCCACAGCCCGTGACAGGCGAAAGACGCGGGTCGAATCGAGCAGCGCGATAATCAGGATCAGGGCCGGAACCGATGTGCCCACCACCGAAAGCACCATCAAGGCAAAGATCAGGGTGGGAAAGGCCATCAGGATATCTACCACCCGGCTCAATGCCTGATCAAACCAGCCCTTTACCGTGGCCGCCAGAAATCCCGTGATGGTACCCAGCACAAAAGAGAGCGCGGTGGTCACGAACGCCAGGGCAATGGTGTTGCGGGCGCCGTATAACAGCCGCGTCAGAAGGTCACGGCCCAGATGATCGGTCCCGAGCAGGTGTTTTCCACCCGGCATCTCCCATACATCGCCGACCATCTCGGACTCTTGGTAGGGAGATATCAGCGGGGCTAAAACCGCTCCCGCAATGGTGATCAGTACCATGCCAAGGCCTATGCGGGCACTCCAGGGCGACTGCTTCAAGAGCTTGAAAAAGGAATTCATGGGCGCCTCTTGGTTATTTAGGATTTCGCAGCCGGGGATTGCTGACAATGGAGAGCACATCCGCCAACAGATTGAGCATCACATAGGTGGCGGCGAAAATGAGGCCACTGGCCTGAACCACGGGGATATCCCGCTTGGCCACCGAATCCACCAGGAGCTGCCCCAAACCCGGATAGACAAACACCACCTCGACGATGACCACGCCGACCACCAGGTAGGCCAGATTGAGGGCAATCACGTTAATCACCGGCGAGAGGGCATTGGGAAAGGCGTGCACCACAATCACCCGCATGCCCTTGAGGCCCTTCAAACGGGCCATCTCGATGAAGGGGCTGGCCAGGATGTTGATGATGGCCGCCCGGGTCTGCCGCATCATGTGGGCAATCACTACCAAAGTCAGAGTCAGACAGGGCAGGAAGATGGCATGCATCTTCTGCAAAATGGTCATTTGGTCATTGATGTTGGCAATACTGGGAAAAACGATCAGTTTAACGGAGAGCAGGGTGATGAGAATATAGGCGACAAAGAATTCCGGAAAAGAGATCGTACTGAGGGTGACCATGGAGATGGTGCGGTCAAATAGCGTGTTGCGGTAAAAGGCGGCCAGAATGCCCAGTAGGACCGCGATGGGCACGGAAAAGGCGGCCGCCATGGCGGCCAGAAACAGGGTGTTGGAAAAGCGCCAGCCGATGAGCTCGGCCACGGGCCTGCGATTGGCCAGGGACATGCCCATGTCG
Organism: uncultured delta proteobacterium; assembly: GCA_963713755.1. Lineage (GTDB taxonomy): Bacteria > Desulfobacterota > Desulfobacteria > Desulfobacterales > CAVQMW01 > CAVQMW01. The sequence continues at coordinate 1,635,755 of CAVQMW010000003.1, forward strand.
CCTTGAGAGAAGCCTTTCAGCCAATTAAAATAGCGCACATGGGGGGGCATATCGAGCTTGAGTTCCTTGCGAAAGGCCGCCACGGTTTCCGGTGTGGCGTTTTGCCCCAGGATCGCCTCGGCAAGATCTCCGGGCAAGGCTTCCACGCCGACGAAAATGAGCGTTGAAATGACGATAATCGTTACCAGCCCCAATGAAAGGCGCTTTACAACCAATTTAACGATATCGGCCATTGTGCCATGCCCTTTCGGTGTATCCTGCGTGGGTCAGGGTTGGGAAGTCATCGCAGTGCTGAAACAAAGTACGCCTCTGCTCCGGTTATTTGGCCTAAGCAGTTATCCATGGATGGGACCGGTCATCCGGGAATGGGCGCGCCCCTCCCCCTCTTTACAAGTTGGAGAGGCGCTCGATGTCGGCAGGCGTTCATACCGGAGGCAAGAAATCCGACATCAACTGAACCACCAACGCTCGGCGATCCGGAAGTTGTCGAACTCGTAAACCGATGCGACCTTGTTGTGGCCCAGTTTGTCACTGGCGGCATGCAGAAAGTTGATGAAAAGCGGAATCAGAGCGCCACCGTCATCGCTGATCAAACGCTGCATCTCCACATACATTCCTCTGCGCTTCTCTTCATCGAGTTCGGCCCGGGCCGCCTTGAGTAGCGAGTTGAATTGCTCGTTTTTCCAGAAAGTCTCATTCCAGGAGGCGTCGGCGGCGTAGGCCAGGCTGAAGAACCAGTCTTCCGAGGGCCGGCCTCCCCAGTAGCTCATGCACCACGGCTTTTTCATCCAGACGTTGGACCAATACCCGTCGCTGGGCTCCCGTACGACCTTGATCTTGACCCCCGCCTGTTCGGCATAGTTGGCATACAGCAGGGCCGCGTCCACCGCACCGCTGAAGGCGGCATCCGCCGCATGCAGTTCGAAGGTGGCATCCTGCATGCCGGCCTGCTTGAGATGGAATTTGGCCTTATCCGGATCATAGGTGCGCTGGGGCAGTTCCGCTGCGTAGTAGCGGTTGAATTGCGGGTTGGGATGATCGTTGCCAATGGTACCGTACCCCCGAAGGATGATTTTGAGGAGCTCTTCCCGGTTGGCGGCATACTTCATCGCCAGCCGCACGTCGGGGTTGTCGAAGGGCGCGGTATCACAGCGCATAGGCATGCTGTAGTGCATGGCTCCGGCCACGTTGAGGGGCACAAGTCCCGGCATTTTAGTCAGCAAGTGGTAGGTTTTGACATCGCACTGGTTCATGATGTGGATTTCGCCGGTCTTGAGGGCATTGGTGCGGGCGTTGTTGTCGGAGATACCGATGATTTCCACCTCATCAAAATAGGGCATGTCCGTTTTGAAGTAGTTGGGATTGCGTTCGCCGAGGAAGCGCACGCCGGGTTCGTATTCCTTGAGTTTGAATGGCCCGGTGCCGATGCCCTGGGCAAAAGCCTCGCCGCGGGTACCCGCCGGCAATATCCCCATACGATAGCCGCTGAGCAGGAAGGGGAAATCCGCATTGCCCTCCGCCAGCTTGAAAATCACAGCGTAATCCCCATCCGCTTTGAGTTCCTGGATTCCCGTAAGAATGGATTTCGCTGGAGACTTGGATTCCTCATTCATGTGGTACTCCAGTGAGTCCAGGACATCGGCCGAGGTCATAGTCTTGCCATTGTGAAATTCGACCCCTTGGCGCAGTTTGAACATCCACACCGATGCATCGGCATTGGGTTCCAAGGATTCGGCCAAGACCGGGGCCGGCTTCATGTCGGCGTCCAGTTCGACCAAATTGTTGTTCAGGATGTGAAACACATGCTGGGGCATCGTGGCAGGCAGCGTGGCCGGGTCCAGGCTGTCCGAGGTGGACCCCCCACTGCTGCCGATCTTCAATCGGCCTCCCTTTTTGGGCGCCGCCGCCTTGACAGCGCCTGGCAATCCAAGTGGCGCAACTGTTATGGCAAATCCCAGGGCTGCGGTTCTTGACATAAAATCTCGCCGTGAAATCTTTCCCTCACTTAAAAGCTGCTCCAAATTCTTGAGTTCTGACATGCCTACCCCCTCCTGTTAGTGGTGTTCACCGCCATCTATTTTGCTGGTACATCAATCCTGCCTTTAGATAAAAAAACCCTGAACAATTCAGTCATAGCCAAAGGTATTTGCTGAGTATGAAAAAGATGGCTCCAAAACTATGATTTCCGGTGGCCCATGGACATGGATATTTGATGGGCAAAATCGACAACCGTTTTGCCCAACTCCGGCACGCGCTTCATGGTGATTCGCTGGGCCGCACCGGAAACGGATATTGCCGCCTGGATCTGGTTGTCGTGATTGAAGACCGGAGCGGCCACGCATCTAACCCCCAGCTCTTTTTCTTGATTGTCGATGGCGTAGCCCTTCTTGCGAATCGCTTTGACTTCAACCCTCAGCTTTCGGGCCGACACCAGGGTATGGGGCGTAAACGCGCACCGCTCAACCTCCTCGATATAGCGCTGAAATTCAATTTCATTCAAGTGGCTCAAAAATATTTTCCCCACCGCCGAGGCAAACAACGGTGCGCTGCCGCCCAGCTTGGTAAAGGTCCGCAGGTTGTGATCGGGACTGCCCACATGATCGATGTAGATAACATTTTGGCCGTCCCGAACGCACAGATTCGCATTCTCACGGGTTTTGGCCATGAGTTTTTCAAGATGGGGTCGGGCGATGGCAACAATATCGATCTGCTGTTGAACGTTGGCACCCAAAATCAGAAATTTCGGCGACAAGCGGTAGTGGTGGGTATGATGCGCTTTGGTCAGGTAGCCTCGCGCCAGCAAAGAAGCGACGATCCGATGGGCCGTTGCCGGAGGCAAGCCGGACAATTCAGCAAGCTCACGAACGCCGATGCCATTGTGTACGGCAATCAGCTCAATGAGATCAAGGGCCCTGTTCAGCGATTTCATTGTCGAATTCAAAAAAAGAAGACGGCGGCAACCTGTAAGTGTTGCCGCAAAAGCGTATGGTCGTGTTCCGCTTGGTGGAACACATTATCTTATATTGATAATAGCTACACTCTGCCGCTGTGGCCTGTCAAGCAAGAATTATTCAACTGGCAGGATCGTGCGAGCCAATGAGGCGGTTTTTGGCAAGGCCATCGCATCTCCACCCAGAGAGCTGGTCGCCCTTCCGGCCCGCAAGGTGGGCGGGATCATCGATCAGGCCCGGGCCGGCCCTTTATCCAGCAGCTAAAAATAGTGAACACCAGTACAAAAATTCGTGGCGAGATTGCGCGAACATGTACCAATGGTTGGGCGTTTATGGTATATGCAGCTCCGGATATATGGTGTTTCAACCCCAGCGGAGCAGACAGATGGCGGATATAAGAATCAGCAGACATCATTGTATAAAAGAGCCTGAATTACGGCATCAATTGGAAAAGCTCGCGGGCGAAATGAAAAAGAAATTTGGCATCCAGTCCGATTTTCGCGAAAACAGGGTTTGCCTGTCCGGAAAACCCCTTAAACACGGCGAGGTCGCTTGGACAAGCGATACCCTGTCGGTTAACCTTACTTTCGACTTGATGGGTAAGGTGTTTAAAAAACCAATTCAATCGGAGATCGAGTCCCAAATTGACGCCATGATTGCGTGATCATCCAATAAACCCTATCCGCGAAGGTTCGTGAATACCGAACCTATCCCATCCACACCACCCACCGCGCCTTGTTTGTTATACGGGCGACGCTTGAGGAGCTTGTCTATATCCGGGCATATCGACCGATTCCGGGCGGTGGCGGCAACCGCGCCGAGGCCGGCTGCAAGCTGCCTTGGCAAAAGATAAATATTTTCTTGACAAGAATAACGCGTTGCATCATGATTGCGCGGATAACGCAACGCGTAATTGTCGCAACGTCGGTATACCCAAATCAAGCAACCCGATAATTTTAAATTCAAACAGAAGCGTTGCAATAAAGGAGATATGCCAAATGCTGTTAAACCCAAAATTCAGTAAATTTGAACATCTGGATAATCGATCAAGAGAAATAATGTTGAAAACAATTGAGTTTTTCGAAAGCAAAGGTAAGCAAAAACTCAAAAAGAACTACAATGATCGGGTCTGGTATTCTGATTTTCTCAATTTTGTGAAAGAAAACAAAATCTTTGCCACATTGCTCACACCATCCCCATACAGTGATGATCCCGATGCGCGCTGGGACACGGCCCGAATCTGTGATTTTAACGAAATTTTAGGATTTTATGGACTTGCCTACTGGTATACTTGGCAAGTTACCATCCTCGGATTGGGCCCCATATGGATGGGAGGTAATGAAGGGGTAAAAAAGAAAACAGTGAAACTCCTGGAGAAAGGCGGAATTTTCGCTTTTGGTCTTTCCGAAAAGGCTCATGGTGCGGATCTCTACTCGTCAGAGATGGCCCTCACACCGCTTTCAGAGGGCAAATATGTGGCTGACGGGGGGAAATATTATATCGGCAATGCCAATGAGGCGGCCCTGGTGACCACCTTTGGCAAAAACACGGAGACCGATGAATATGTCTTTTTTGTGGTTGACCCCAAACACGAAAACTACGACCTAATTCAAAATGTGGTCGATTGGCAGAGCTATGTTGCCGAGTACGCACTGAACGGCTATCCGATTACCGATAACGAGATTCTCTCGACCGGAAGGGATGCCTGGGACTCATCCCTGAATACAATTAATGTGGGGAAATTCAACCTGGGTTGGGCATCCATCGGTATCTGTACCCATGCCTTTTACGAAGCGATCACCCATGCTGCCCACAGGAATCTTTACGGCAAATATGTTACCGATTTTCCTCATATCCAGCAACTCTTCACGGATGCCTATACCCGGCTGGCAGCCATGAAGCTCTTTGCATCCCGGGCGGCGGATTACATGCGTTCGGCCTCCGCGGAAGATCGGCGCTATCTTCTCTTCAACCCCATGGTCAAGATGAAGGTGACCACTCAGGGGGAGGAAGTCATCAACCTGCTCTGGGATGTCATCGCGGCCAGGGGATTTGAAAAAGATGTCTATTTCGAAAATGCGGCCAAGGATATCCGTGCGCTTCCCAAACTTGAAGGAACGGTTCACGTAAACATGGCGCTGATTATCAAGTTCATGGCCAATTATTTCTTTAACCCCGATGAGTTTCCTGAAATTCCCAAGCGGGATGATCCCAAAAATGATGATTTTCTATTTCAACAGGGAGCGACCAAAGGACTTGGAAAAATAAGATTTCATGATTTTAACCGGGCATACAACAGCGTTGATCTGCCCAACATCGCTACCTTCAAGGAACAAATTGAGATTTTCAAAAAATTTCTCATGACCGCCACCCCCAGTAAGGAGCAGGCGAAGAATGTCGATTTCCTTCTCAGCCTGGGCGAACTGTTTACATTAGTGGCGTATGGCCAGTTGATCATTGAAAAATCAAACCTGGAAGCTATTGAGCATGATCTTCTCGATCAAATATTTGATGTCTTGGTCAGGGATTTTTCCAAATATGCCCTCCAGCTTTATTCCAAGACCAGCAGTACCGAAAAGCAGATGGAATTATGTATGCAGATGATCAAAAAGCCTCTGGTCAACGAAACAAGGTTTCAGAAGATATGGCGCAATTATGTCTACACCCTGAAAGATCAATATGAAATGAGCCCTTAATAAACCGGCGGAGGAAAGCATGCATACTTTTGAAAAGCCCGACAATCTGGTTGAACTGATCGAGAAAAGCGTCGAGAAGTATCCGGACAACCCCATGTTCGGCACCAAGAACCAAAAGGGGGAGTATGAATGGGTCACTTACCGCGAAATCGGAACCCGCATTGACAACCTGCGCGGGGGCCTGAACCAGGCCGGTATCGAAAAGGGCGATGCAGTGGGTATTATCGCCAGCAATCGCAAGGAGTGGGCCATTGCCGCCTTTGCCACATTCGGGCTGGGTGGGCGCTACATCCCCATGTACGAGAAGGAACTGAAAAGGGTTTGGAAACATATCATCAATGATGGCGGTATCAAACTGCTACTCGTCGCCACCCAGGAAGTATATGATCAAATTGAAGAGATGCGGGCTGAACTGACGGGCCTAAAAAAGGTCTACCTAATAGAGGGTGACGGCAAAAACACCTTGTCCGGCCTGGAAAAAAAAGGTGCCGCCAGCCCGATTCCCTCCATCCGGCCCAAACCGGAAGATATCGCCGTATTGATCTATACCTCGGGCACCACGGGCGACCCCAAGGGCGTGCTGCTTTCCCATGGCAATTTTACCAGTAATGTGCTTGCCGGGCACAAAGTGTTTCCTGAATTGAATGAGAATGACCGAGGACTTTCCATCCTGCCTTGGGCCCACTCCTTTGGCCAAACCGGTGAGCTCTATCTTTTCTCCCATATCGGTGGTTCCGTGGGAATCATGGGCGATGTGACCACCCTGGCGGATGACATGGCAAAAGTTCGACCCACCTTCCTGATTGCCGTACCCAGGGTGTTTAACAAGATTTATGCGGGCCTGTGGGCAAAAATGGATGAAACCGGCGGGCTGGCCAAAAAGTTGTTTGAAATGGGTGTTGCGTCAGCAAAAAAACGGCGTGAACTGGCGGAAAAAGGTCAGTCGGATTGGGTTACCAATCTTAAATTCACTATCGCGGACGCGGTTGTGTTTAAAAAAATCCGGGCCAGATTTGGCGGCCGGCTCCATGGCGCCCTGAGTGGAAGCGCAACTATGAATGTTGAAATCGGCCATTTTTTCTCCGATCTGGGAATTCCGGTTTATGACTGTTACGGACTGACGGAAACCACGCCGGCGGCTACCATGAACGGCCCTCATGCCCATAAACCCGGGAGCGTGGGAAGGCCCATCGAGCGTGTCAGGGTGGAGATTGACCCCATGTTTTCCGACGATAACGAAGATGGAGAGATTATCATTTACGGCCCCAATGTGATGCAGGGATATCACAACAAACCCGAAGCCACCCAAGAGGTGATGACCGAAGACGGCGGTTTCAGAACCGGAGACCGAGGGCGTTTGGATGAAGACGGCTACCTCTTTATTACCGGCAGGATTAAGGAACAATATAAGCTTGAAAACGGAAAATACGTTTTCCCCGCGGCCATTGAAGAGGAGATGAAACTCCATCGGCTGGTTGAAAATGCGATGATTTATGGAGAGGGGCGGCCGTTCAATGTCTGTTTGGTGGTGCCCGACTTTATCGTGCTTGAAAAATACGCAGCGGAACATCATCTGCCGACTGACCCGCAAGAGCTTGTAGAGAGAGACGATATTCAAGAGATGATCGCCGCTGAGATCCAAAAATTCCTGAAGGAAAAATTCGGCGGATATGAGATACCGAGAAAATTCCTTTTTCTACGTGAAAGCTTTACCCTCGACAACGGCACCCTCACCCAGACCATGAAACTGAAACGGCGGACTGTCCTGGAGCACCATAAAAATCAGATTGAGAGGCTGTATGCCTAAATAAAAACGTTGACAATCATAACGCACTGCATCATATTGGGGTTGTAACGCATTGCGTTATTTTTCAAGTGCCCTTAGCGCACCCCTCAAGGGCCATATATTTTTTTACCCAAAGGAGACCTGAAAATGGCAAATGCGGCAACCCAACGCAAACCCCGGAAAAAGACGACCCAGAAAACCCAAAGCCGATTTTATGTGGTGAATACGGCCCAGCAAACCCGAGAGAACCTTATCGGCCTGCTGGAGGAATACAATCAAAAATTGATCAACGAACCCCTGAAAAACAGCAAAAAAGTAGCCTGCAGTTTGGGAAAACAGCCTCGTAAAACCGTGGCCGGCCTCTTGGATGACGGCAAAGAATACATCACCGATCTGAACAAAGAAACCCGCCTAAAGGTCAACGGGATTGTGAAAGAGGGCCGCTCATTTCTGGCCAAGGCAGGAAAAAATCCCCGGAAAACCTTTGTTGGAATGATCGACGACGGCATGGAGCGGGTTGAGGAGCTGCAACACGACGCCCGAGATCGGATGGCGGAGGTCGTGGAGGATTATAAGGAGTTAATCAATGGCATCGGTCACGACACCCAACTGATAGTAGAAGATATCTTAGACGGCGGCAAAAAAGCGTTGGACAAACTGCCCGGTAAAAAAATGGTGGAAAAAGAGATCAGCCGCGGAATGGAGAAAATCCCCGGCCTGCTCAATATACCCAGCCAAAAAGAGATCAACAGTCTTACGCGTCGTGTAAGAAAGCTTCATAATAAAGTAGAAGGCCTCAGCAAGGCACTGGTCGCCTAAATTGCGGGCGTGGGGGCCATCTCTCTGCCCAAGATAGCCAGGCCGACTCACTTCGCATCTTTGGGAACAGCTCATCCGCCGGGCCATCTGGCCCGGCGTTGGTTGTGCATCCCACTCAGGATGTTTTCCGTACAGTCAACGTCAGCTTTCCCTGGGTGCACGGTAATTAGATGTACACATCCGAGGTCGTTCCTACCGGCCATTTTTCCCTACCCCGCGTCAACCCTGTAGATCTTCGGTTTAGCTGATTTTCATCCCCTACTTTCCCCTGGCACACTCCATAGGCAGCCTTTGGTCTGCACTGAGCGGAAAATGGGCTTGAATTGGGTTGCATATTTTGTGGTATCATATATTCTCAGCAGGGATCATATTTGCTAGGCAAGGAGAACGGGAATGGCCAAACGCATGACCAATGCCGATAATTTCTGGCTTTGTATGGATGATCCCACCAACATGATGGTGATCACCGGTTTCATGGAGTTTAAAAAACTTCTCGACTTTAACCGCTTGCATGCCACCATCAAGAGCCGACTGGCCTCCTTTCCACGCTTTCAGCAGCGAATCGCCCGTTCCAAAACAGGACTCGGTGTTCCCAACTGGGAAACCGATAAACACTTCGACCTTCGCTCTCATCTACAGCGGGTAGCCTTGCCGGCACCGGGTGATAAAGCCTCCCTTCAAGAGATGATCGCCAATCTGGCGGTAACCCCTTTGGATCCCAACAAGCCCTTGTGGCAAGTCCATCTCATCGAAAATTTCGGCAAGGGGTGCGCGCTTTTCTTTCGGATCCACCATTGTATCACCGATGGTATCGCCGGTATCCATGTGTTGCTATCCATGGCGGATATGGACCCCGATGCCCCTTGGCCGAAAAGCAATCCCCCCAAAAAGCCGCAACCTTTCGCCTTGGGTTCCCTGCTGCCCATCAACGCCATGCTGGACAATGTCAAAAAAAACCTTGCCGCAACCCGAGGCATGGGCAAGCAGCTGCTCAGAGAGATAGCGAAAGCCGCTTCTGATCCGAGCCATTTAAAGTCGCTGGCTAAAACTTCCAGTTGTATCCCCACGGATTTTGCTTCGGTGCTCTCCAAGTACACCCTGATGAGCTCCGACCCCAATACCGCGTTCAGAGGCAAATTAGGGGTGCGTAAAAAAGTGGCCTGGACAGAACCCATGGCCCTGGACAAGATCAAAAAGGTTGGCCGCGCCATCAGCACCGCCACCCTCAATGACGTGCTCATCGCCACCGTGACCGGTGCCATGCGCCGCTATTTAATAACCAGGAATACACGGGTCAATAAGCTCAATTTGCGGGTTACCGTTCCGATCAATATTCGCAAGCCGGGCACCGAGTTTGAATTGGGCAACAAGTTCAGTCTGGTTTTCCTCCCCCTGCCGGTGCATTTGGCGGATCCCGTTTTGCGGTTGAAAGAGGTCAAAAGACGGATGGATCAACTCAAGAGTTCACCGGATCCCTATATTAATTTTGCCCTGCTCAGCGCCATGGGCTACCTGCCCCCGGCACTCGCTAAAAGAGCTTCTGCGTTGTTCGGCAACAAGGCCTCGGGGGTGTTGACCAATGTGCCGGGTCCTCGCCAGCCCCTTTATTTGGCCGGCCAAAAAATTGAAAATTTTATGTTTTGGGTACCCCGTTCGGGCCAGATTGGTTTGGGCCTCAGCATTTTCAGCTATGATGATAAGGTCACCGTGGGAGTGGCTTCCGATGAAGGCTTGATGCCCGATCCCGAGGTCCTGCTGGATGGGTTCGAAGATGAATTCAATGCTCTTCTGGATTTGGTCCAATCAGGAAAAATAGAGGATGAACCCCTGGTGCTCTACGACCGTTATAAAGAGGCCCAGGAAGCCAATGAACCTGATAAGGCCGGGAATAACGCCCCCAAGCGCAATCCCGCCCTGTGCCGAGCTACCACGCTTAGCGGCAACCGGTGCAAGAATAAATCCTTGCCGAACTCGGCCTATTGCGCCATCCATCGGGAAAAAGCAACCGAGGATGGCTTACTGAAGGATGTGACCCAGATCATGCGGGAATTGGCGGGATAGAAAGGAGCGGCATGCTGCCAGAATACTTCGAGTTTTCCCTTCCCACCAAACTGATATATGGGATCGGCATCATCGGGAATATCAGCGATACGCTGAAACCGTTAGGCAAGCGCAAAGCGATCCTGGTCACCGATAAGGTGCTGGTAGAAACCGGGTTGGTGGCCAAGGTTAAGGCCGGATTTAAAACCGGCAACATCATGATCGCCGCCACTTTTGACGAGGTGCCGCCCAACTCAACCATTGAGACCGTGGAAAAATGCGCCGCCCTGATTAGGAAAAAAGGTTGTGACATGGTAATCGGGGTGGGGGGCGGCAGTGTCATCGACACCGCTAAGGTGGCCAACCTGCTGGCGGTCAAAGGTGGATCCCTCAAGGATCATATGGGGGCCTATCTGCTTTCCAGTGACGAGCGGTTGCTCCCCGCCATCTTGATTCCCACCACCGCCGGCACCGGTTCCGAGGTCACCAAGGTGGCAGTGATCGCCGATCCGCAAAACGACGTGAAGCTGCCTTTTGCCGAAGAGCAATTTTTGCCCCAATTGGCCATCTTGGACCCGGAGTTGACCGTCTCCCTGCCGGCCAAGATGACGGCGGCCACGGGCATGGACGCCCTGACCCATGCCATTGAAGCATACGTGGACAAGGAATGGTCGCCGGCCTCGGATGCCCTGGCCCTGCATGCGATAACCTTGATTTCAGGAAATATTCTCCAGGCCTGCGCCAAACCGGACGATCTGGAGGCGCGGGGTGCCATGCTGGTGGGCAGTTTTTTGGCCGGGGTGGCCTTTTCCCACTCCATGGTCGGCATGACCCACGGTATCTCCCATGCGTTGGGCGGGGTCTACCATATCCCCCACGGGGTGGCCAATGCCCTGATTTTGCCTGAGGTGATGGCCTATAATTTAGAGGCCAAGGTCGATCGCTACGCGGAAATCGCTTTTGCCCTGGGGATCTCCTTTCCCCAGGTGATCCATCACGGCCGCAGCCTTTTAACCTCCAGCCGTCTTGATTTGCCCTCCAGGCTGGCCAACCTCTCCGGCGTGGATTCACTCAAGGAGTATATCAATGCCGGCTCCCACCGTGCCCGGGGGATGCTGGCCAACGCCATGGGGTCTTTCGGATTTATCGATGCCTGGGTGCGAAAGCAGGCTGCCTTGGCGGCAGTGGAAAAAGTGCGCACACTTAACCGGCAACTGGCCCATTTGACTGGCATTCCCCTCAATCTAAAAGATGCCGGAATATCCGATGGCCTGAAGAAGATCGATCAGGTCGCCGCCACGGCCATGGAAGATGGATCCATGCTCTATAACCCGGTGGAACCGGAGCGCGACGCAGTGATCGCCATGATCCGCAAAACTTACCACAGCAAATCAACGCCTCTGCCGGTATCAAGGGATGATCTGCGCCCGGCGACCCGCCGGAGCCAGGAGACACAGATCACCCAGGTGTTTAAAGATTCGGATATGCTCTACGATATTTTGATCGATTTTTACGAACTATTAAAGACCCATCCCGAAATTGGCCCCCAGTTAGCCCAGAGCAACCTTTGCGTTCAATTCAGGTATAAAAGCCCCTCCGCGGTCATCACCATCGATGCCGGCGGCGAGGAAATCAAGATTGTTAAGGGTGAGTTCGACGGCGACCCGGAGGTCATCTTGACCATGAATGCCGATTTCGCCCACCGCTTCTGGCACGGCAAGGCCAACCTGGTGACAGCCCTCACCCGCCGCCAGGTGGCCGCCAAGGGCAATGTCCCCAAAACCATCAAGCTACTGCCGATTTTGAAACCGAGCTACGATCTCTATCCCAAATTCCTGGCCAAAAAGGGGCTGCGGCATCTGGTGATTACGTAGTCCGCCGCTTTAAGTGAGGGCAGGCGCAAATAGGGAAATTTCTATGAAAGGCTGTCCCCAGGGAGTCAATTCAGCCATTGAAGCTGGTCCCGCGCATTGAGATAACCCTCATCCACCAGTTGGCGTGCCTGCTGGGTTGAAAAGCTGAGCAAAGAGCGAAATCCCAACATCCGGGAGGGAGACACCACCCGAATCCGCGGCGTTTTATTTTTCGGAACATATAGATCCCCGGCCAACTCGATGGCCGACAGGGTCGTTTGATAGGAGCCGCTCAAGAAGTGCTCGAACACCAGCTCCAATCCTTCGAGCAATGTTCTCGGAAACGACAGCGGCAGATGTCCCACGGGTGAAAGCAGTACCACGATGACCTCTTCCATCCCGCTTTTCAGAGCTGCGAACAGGGGCGAATTGGCCATGACCCCGCCATCCCAGTAGGGCTCTCCGTTGATATGTTGCCAGGGGAAGAATATGGGCATGGCACTGGAAGCCAGCAGGTGATCGATATCGATTTCCCGGTTGGTGTAAAGGTGCAGCCGCCCGGTCAGCATATTGACGGCCGAGATGATTATCTCCATGGGGCTGTGGCGAAGGGCCGTAAAGTCGATATTCTGTCTGATCACCTCCCGCATCTGGCCTGTATCCAAAATGGGGCGCAAGGGCCGTTTAAAGAGTATGGCGGCAAGAAATTTGAGCAGCTGGAACCGATATATCTCGGCGCGCTGATGGGTGCTCCATAAATGGATCAAACGTTCGGCGGGCACCCCCGATCCGATGGCGACCGCATTGACGGCGCCGATGGAGGTGCCGCTGATCAGATCGGGGATCCACTTTCTTTCCTGGAGATATTTCCAGACACCGGCTTGAAATGCGCCCCGGGATCCGCCTCCCGATAAGATCAATGCTCGTTTCATGCGTTTATTTTTTTTCGTCCCCCCGGTTCTTGAACCAGATCTCATCGTGCCAGGCGCGTTCTCGTGCGTCGATGGTTTCCACAAAATATTCGATGTTCTTGATGGTCCTGAAGCCAACATAGCCTTCATGGATAAAGTCGATAATTTTTCCCATGCCGATAAGGTGCGCGACCGTGCGAACCGTCTTGAGGGAAATCGCCACCGACCATTTCTTGCTCAGCCGGTGAAAGTGCCGGGTCACCTCCCGCCCGAGGGCAATCTGGTAAAGTCGCTCATCATAATTGTCCAGGCTGCGGTAAACCTCTTGATATTGATCCATATCCATATTCGCCCCTATATCCAGGGCGATCATCTGTTCAACCATGCGATCATCGAGCATATCCGACAGTTCGTGCAGTTCGATGACCTTACTCACGGCCGAGATCATCCCAGCGTAGACCTTTCCGTTCAAAAGAGCGTGCAGTTTCTTGATGCTGGTATCCCGAAATGAGAAATCTTCGGGAGCATAAAGCTTTTCAAAGAAAAACCGTCCGATTCTGGCATATTCGGGATCGTTTTTTAAATCCGCGTAGCTGCGGTTCAAACGAACGGACTGGAAGGTTTGCAGGGACCGTTTGAGCTGTAAAAATAATTCCGGATCGATTGTGTCACCGATTTTATTGGGCATGGTTTTTCTATTATTTCCTGGGTCGCCGTCCATCCTGCAACGACCATTTGCGCGGGTTATGACTTACAGGGCTGCCCATCCTATTTGTCAGGCAGACTTGCCTTTTGCTTTGGGACGCTGTTTCCGTGGATCATTGGGCTTGGCGGCTGTTTTGGCCATTGCTTTTTGGGCTTTATCCAGTTGTTCAAGCTTTTTTGCCAAGGTGTCGATTCTACCGGAGAGCTGTTTCATCTGATCATGGGTGGGCAGATTCAAGGCGCTGAAGACCTCCTTTATCCGCTTGTCGACGCTGTCGCTGATCCAGCCTTTAATGAGATCGGAATATCCCGTGATCTCTTTTTTCAATCGGCTGCCCTCTTCGTTGGATAGCTCGTCATTTTTGACCAGACGGTTGACGAGCTTGTCGATTTCATCTTCCGCCATGTTAAAGGCACCCTGCCAGAGGGAGACATATTTTTTGGCATAGTCAGTGAGGGTTCCGCTGCCTTTGCGCAGCAATTGCATCAGCAGCCGAGGCGATACGGCCTTGTCACCCTTTTGGCCCTCCAGGCCGATAAGTTGGGATACGATGGGCACTGTTAGATCTCCGCCGGTACGGTTGTCGATGATGACCACTTCTTCCCCCTGTTTAATGAGCTCCGCCAGCTGGTCCCTGGATATATGCCGTTTCGCATGGGTATCGTACATTTTACGGTTGGCATATTTCTTTATTTTACGCATGCTCTGTACCTCTTATGGGGTGTGCCCGCCTGTTGCGGCCGGCATCTCTTAGGACCGAAAAGACCTTGACAATTTTAACGCGTTGCATCATAAGCCACAGTATAAGAAACAGATCGCTGAAGTCAAGAATTACCGCTGCTTTCGGGAAACGGTAATTGTTCGCATAATAGGAATTTTTATAAAGTCGCCGGAGCAGGAGGGTGATGGAAATTTTCAAGGAAAACGTTCCGGGGGTCTATTACGCGGATGAACGCTGTATCGGCTGTTCCATATGTTCCGAAATAGCACCCCGAAATTTCAGGACAAACCATGAGCATGGCTATGACTACGTCTACAAGCAGCCCCGGAGCCGAAAAGAGAATCGGATGTGTGCCGAAGCGATGGAAGTCTGCCCGGTCAACGCCATTGGTGATGACGGCGGCCCGGCCGCACAGGAAGGTTTCTTATCCATGATCTGGGTCAGGAGGAAACTGTGAAACAGGTGGTCAGCATCAGTCTGGGAGCAAGCGCCGACGACTATCAATTTGAAACCGAATTCCTGGGCCAGGAGTTCACGGTCAGGCGGTTGGGCGTGGATGGCGATCTTGAGAAAGCGGCCAGACTGCTTCTGCAATGGGACAAAGAAGCGGAAGCCATTGGGCTGGGCCATATCAAATTCCCCAACGGGATCGGACCCCGATACTTTAGAAGAAAACAGGAACATAAACTACGTGAGCTGGGCGCTCAAATTCAAACGCCGGTCACCACCGGCAGTACCTTGAGAGATGTTTCTTTCGAGTGGGCCTTGCGCTTTATCGAGTATAAATTCGGAGATTATTTTAATAATGTCAAATGCTTATTCTTCTCTGGAATGAACAGCTACCGAATCGCGAAGGTGATGTCCGAGTTCACGGACAATCTTACCTTCGCCGATCCGATTCTGGAAAACGGCATTCCCAAATTTATCAATTCACTGAACGACCTTGAAACCTACGCCCACTCCGCGCACGAGGTTCTGCAGTGGGTTCCTAGCAAAACCTTTACTCAATCCGTCGTGCCGATCAAATCATGGAACGATTACATTCTGCGCAAGGCCGCCCAGAAAGCCAACATGATCGTGGTTCCCTTTATCGGTTTTGACGACTATCTCAACAGCTTCACCCTGGAGGAACTCGGGGGCAAGACCATCGTTACCTCCACGGCCTACGACAGGCGGGTTGCCTTTCTCAAAGAGCGCGGCGTGGATGTAATCATCGATACAACCCCCAAAATTCTGGAGCGGGTGGTTGCGCCCAATGTGCTTGAGGCACTGATTCTGGCGGCCTTGGGACGCAAAAACGATCAGGTCCATGCCGATGATCTGTTGGAAATTATCAGCAGCCAGAAGATGGATCCCCGGGTGGTCTATCCTTCCGGAAACCCGAAAAGAGTCAACCGCTTTGCGTTCGTCATCCATCCCCTCTCCAAGGAATTCCTGAAAAAAGATAAGGCCGTGGACATGCTGGCCGGTTTCACGCCCCCCGCTTTTCTGGATGCCGTCGAAAAGGTGATAGCCTACGCCCCGCCCTGGGTTTACTCCCGGGTCACCGGCATCAAATCGCCCACCGGAGTGGAGGCGGAAGGGTGGTTGCTCACGGTGGGGGGTACGCCCAAGCAGATGCTGGCCCACAGTCCCGAATTTACCTATTCCCGCCTTCTGCAAGCCGCCCGCATGGCCAAACGCATGGGCGCTCAGATTATGGGGCTGGGCGCTTTTACCAAGGTCGTGGGTGACGCCGGGGTCACCGTGGCCAAAAAGGCCGATATTCCCATCACCACGGGAAACTCCTACAGCGCCTCCGGCGCCCTCTGGGCCGCGGCGGACGCCGTCCGCCGTATGGGGCTGATAAAGGTTCAAAAAGGCAAACGCATCCAGGCCAAAACCATGGTGCTGGGCGCCACCGGGGCCATTGGATCGGTGTGCTGCCGGCTTCTGGCCAAGGCCTTCGATGAAGTCAATCTGGTGGGGCGCAATACCGCAAAATTACTGGCATTGCAGGAATCGATCCTGAAAGAAGATCCTGATGTCAAAATAGGGGTGACCACCCGGCCGGACAAACTGTTGGCCGATATGGATGTGATTGTCACGGCCACCTCCGGTGCCGGCAAGAAGGTGCTCGACATTACCCAAGTAAAACCGGGATGTGTCATCACGGACGTGGCCCGCCCCCTGGATCTGTCACCGGAAGATGTGGCCAAACGGCCCGATGTCTTGGTGATCGAATCCGGGGAGATCGAATTGCCCGGAAATCCGGAAATGAAAAGCATCGGCCTTCCCAACAAGGTGGCCTATGCCTGCCTGGCGGAAACCATCGTTTTGGCTCTGGAAGGCCGTTTTGAAGTCTTTACCATTGGCCGGGAAATTGAGTGGGAAAAGGTGCGCGAGATTTACAAACTCGGCTTAAAACACGGCATGAAACTGGCCGCTATATCCGGCGTCAACGGCGTGTTTTCAGATCAAGACATTGCCGAGGTAAAACGGCTGGCCCTTGAAGCTCGAAAAACATGGTAGCAATCCGCCTGGCCTTCCCAAAAGAACGCAAACGGAGTCGACCGTGAAGCACATCATCCAGATCAGCCTGGGGCCCAGCCTCGACGACAATGAATTCGAAACCGAGTTTCAAGGCAGGTATTTTCACATTCAGCGATTTGGAACGGATGGAGATTTCAAGCACGCCTCGGACGTGTTGCTGAAATGGAATAAGAAGGCCGATGCCATCGCCATTGGGGGTGTCGGCCAGCGAATCGTGCCCAGCAAGGATCTGGATAGACTCCTTGAACTGGGAAACAAACTTCAAACCCCCGTGACAACCGGGGATACCTTGCGGGCGGTGGGGCACGAGTGGTCGCTCCGGCATATCCAGTTCAAATTTGGCAACAATTACTTCAACAATGCCTGCGTCCTGTTTTTCTGCGGCGTGACCGACGGCTCCATTGCCAAGGTGATGGCGGAATACACGCAAAATATGCTGTTCGCCGACCCGTTGTTGGACAATGGAATCCCCAAGTTCATTAAGAATCTGAAAGACCTGGCGCTCTATGGGAACCGCCTTCGGGGTGCATTCAACTGGATTCCCGGAAAAAATATTGTGACCGGCAGCGAGCCGGTGCGGGCGCTGATCGATTACCTGATGCGCCAGGCCATTGAGAAATCACAGATCCTGGTTGTTCCCCACCGGCATTTCTATCAATACTTGGATCCGTTTACCCTGGAAGAGCTGAACGGAAAAACCGTCATCACCGCCACGGCCTTTGACGATCGTATTGATTATCTCAAAGAGAAGGGGGTGGATGTGATCATCGACACCACGCCCAAGCTCTTAAAACATGTCGCTGGGGTCAGTGTGCTGGAAGCGATGCTGATTGTGGCCATGGATATTCCCCGGGGGGAGCAACGGGATGAAGCGCTTTTGGAAATCATCAGCACCATGAAGATGGAACCGCGGATCATCTACCCCGGCGGCAAGCCCAAGCGCGTCAACCGCTTTGCCTATGTGATCCATCCGCCCAACCGTGAGTTTTTAAAAAAGATCAAGCCCATCGAGGTTTTGTCCGACGTCTCTCCGGGGTTGTTGGGTGCCGTGGAAAAGACCATGGCCTATATGCCGCCCTTTGTCTATTCAAAGGTCAGCGGCATCAAGTCCGATACCGGGGTGGAGGCCGAAGGCTGGCTCATTGCCCTGGGGGAGACGCCGGCCCAAATGGAGGCCCGTGGCCCTAAACACACCACCCAACGAATTCTGGAGGCGGCCGAGGTTGCCAAAAGCCTGGGAGCCCAGATAATGGGGATCGGCAGGCTCCCCAAGGCGATGAAGGATACGAGCGTGGAAGTGGCCAAACACGCGGTGCTGCCCATCACCACCGGCAACAGCTATTTTGCTTCCGCGGCGCTGTGGGCCGCGGCCGATGCGGTCCGTCGCTTAAACCTGCATGAAAAACGCAAAAACGTTAATACGCTGCCCGCCAAAACCATGGTGATCGGCGCCACGGGAGCGGTGGGCCAGATCTGTTCGCATCTTTTGGCCACCGCATTTGAAGAGGTCCATTTGGTCGGGCGAAATATCGCCAAACTGCTGACCCTGCGAGAATCCATCCAGAGCGAGGCACCCGATGTTAAACTGCATGTATCCACTCGGGCCGATACCCGCTTGGGAGAAATGGACCTGCTCGTGGCCACCAGTTCGGGGGCTAAGCGGGTTCTGGATATCATGCAGGTCAAACCGGGCTGTGTAATTACCGATATCAACCTGCCCATGCTTTTCTCCAGGGAGGATACGGCCAAACGGCCCGATGTGCTGGTGATCCGGGGCGGAGAAATCCAACTGCCCGGAGAAGGCGCGGAGATGGCGGACATTGGCCTGCCGCCGGGAATTGTCTATGCGGGACTGGCGGAAACTATCATCCTGGCCCTGGAAGGGCGCTTTGAGGTTTTTACCGTCGGCTCCTCCCCCCAATGGGGCAAGGTCCGGGAGATTTACCGGCTGGGCCTGAAGCACGGCATGAAGCTGGCGGCCATATCCGGTGTAGACGGTATTTTTTCCGATGAAGAGATCGCCAGGGTAAGGGCGTCTGCCATCAAGGAGCGAAGCAGGGCATGATCATAAGCAAGGGGCGGAATCTTGGCAGCGGTGTATTGCGGTATCTGTTCAACGACGGACCCGCCCGGTTGATCAACGGAAGCTATAACGCCTATAGCATGATGCACCGCGGCCAGCTCAGCCTGGGCCTGCCGGTCTCCAAGGAATTGATCGTCAGCCAGCGGGAAATCAAAACCCGGGCGGTGCGGAAGCTGGCCCTGGTCCTCTACCATGTATTTATCCATGAAACCGAATTGAAGATCACCCGCGATGCTATCAAAGCGGTCATCAGCGATGAACTTGAGAAAAGACGCTTGCGACTGACTGAAAATGTCATTTTACTCAGCGAGGATCAATTGACCGATCTCTGTCTAGAGCGATTTCAGGTTCCCAAGGAGAACTTGGCCGCTGTTTTGGATGTGGCCCGGCGACGCCGAATTTTAAGGGAAGCCGTGCGGGCCAATCCGGTCCCCGTCTATTTTGAAAGTGAAATCGAAGAAAAAGAGCAAAACGGTCGTGGTGACTACGAAATCGTCCACTATCGGAGTTTTACCGATGAGGGAAGTGCCATCGGTTTTCGGCGATTGGTTAGCATGGAGGGCGTCACCGCCGGCGACAACCGCCCGGCCGTGGTCTTGATTCCGGGTTTCGCCAACAGCAGCAATTGTTTTAATATCAATAATCGCTATTCCTTAGCCAAAGACATCGCCGACGGAAATGTGTGGGTATATCTTTTTGATCCGCGGGGCGTGGGCGTAAATGCGAGCCGATTTGACCCCTTGTACACCGTGGACACCATGATTGACTATGATCTTTCAACCCTGACGCGCTTTGTCCATAAACGCAGCAGCGGTAAACCCTCCATCCTCCTGGGCCATAGCATGGGAGGACTGGTTTCCGAGAACATGATTCTCAACTGGTCTCTGGCGCGTCAGCTGGGCGAAATCGATATTCTCGATCAGGGAGAAAAGGAGATATTGGCGGGATGCCTGCCGACAGCAGATGCCGCCGAGATGTATCTCAAAATGGTGCGAGGCGTCATCTCGCTGGCATCCCCTAAATTTTTCCAAAAAAAATCCCATATCTTCTTTCCCGCCTCGTTGTGGCTCAATCATCTTTCCAGGGTATTTAATTTCCAGCGGGTGCCAGTCAGAGAGATATCTAAAATATTCACCGAATTGCCGATTTTAAAACAGATCACCCGCTTTGCCTTTCAGCACAATGTAGGCGATTTGAATTTCCTTGTCTCCCCTGAAAACCATAAAGACGACAAGCAGTTCATAGAGCTATATTTAAAGGAAGCCACGGAATCGATTCCTCTGGGGCTCGGCTTCCAATGCTTAAAAGCGATCTATAACGGCGAGGGATTCAAGAGAATGGACGGCAGCGGTCTGAACTATTCCGAGTGCCTGGCCTGGTTTCCCGATCAGATACCGGTATTTCATTTTTGGGGGACCCGGGACAGTCTGGTGTCCCTTGAAAATCTGCGCTACCGCAACCACTATCCTCATAAAATTAAAAAAATGTTCCACCTCAAATCACCCGAGGATGTGCGAAAAATCAACATCACCGCGGAGCGAAGCCAATTGATGGATTTTGTCATCGAGGGCGCCAACCATCTCGATCTGCTGTACGGTAAGGTGGCGGATGAAATTGTAACGCCACTCTTGATGCAGATTATTGAAAAGGTATGGGGGGGTTGGGCCTACGAAACTGCCGGCTAACCGTTTAGCGATGTTTGGGCGCTTGAAGATGCCTATTGGCAATACCATGATTAACATACATAACTGGTCAGTCCATAGTTCTTCTAAAGCACTGAGATTATTAGGATCGGTTGGTTAGTCTCGTCATTCCCGCGGAGCCTGCCCCGGCAGGCTGTAAGCCGGGGGCGGGAATCCATTTAGATTCCAACACATTGGAATCTCTTGATGCCGGATCCGTCATCCCGGGCTCGATCCGGGACCGGCATGACGGAGAACTTTGGACTCTCAAGATTCTTAAACCTGACGGGTTGAGATAAGGAGAAACAGATGCTCCCCGAGTTTTACCAATTTCATCACCCCACCAAGATGATCTACGGGGAAGGTTTGGCAATCGATTTTGCCCATGAGCTGGAAGAACTGGACGTTAAAAACTATTATATCGTATCCGACCAAGTACTCAACAAGCTCGGATTGATCGACCCCATCAAGAAGGCGCTGGAGGAAGCCGGTTTCAGCATTACCGGGGTATTTTACGACGTTCCCCAGGACGCTTCGCTGGAGGCGGTGGAACGTATCAGCCGTGACGCCACAGGTAGCGGTGCCCAAGGACTGATCGCCCTAGGCGGCGGCAGTGTCATCGATGCGACCAAAGCGGCCAACTTCGTCTTCTCGAAGGGCGGCGATTTGATTGAGGATTACTCCGGGGCAGCGACCCTCACCCGGCCCTTGAAACCCTTGATTGCAATCCCCACCACGGCCGGCACCGGAAGCGAGAATACACTGGTAGCGGTCATCTATGATGTGGCCAACCAAACCAAACTGGCCTTTTCAGATAAGTACCTGCTCCCGGACCTGGCGGTTCTCGACCCCCTGATGACCCAATCGATGCCCCCCGGGTTGACGGCTTCCACCGGTATGGATGCCCTCACCCATGCCGTGGAATCCTATGTAGGGATTGACGCTTCGCCCCATTCCGAAGCCCTGGCGGTTGAAGCCATTCGGCTGATTTTCAAATATCTGGCTAAGGCGACGAAAAAAAGAGATGACCTCGAGGCCCGGGGAGGCATGTTGATTGCCGCCAATATGGCCGGAAGTTCCTTCTCCCACTCTATGGTAGGCTGTGTCCACTCCATGGCCCATGCCGTGGGCGGCCTGACCCGGGTGCCCCACGGGGTGGCCAATGCCATCCTGCTGCCCCACGGTATGGAGTACAATTTTGAGGTGAGTAAAGAAAAATTTGCCCGGTTGGCGCCAATTATGGGCGTGAACACAACCGGAATGTCCGTTGACCAGGCGGCCCGTGGGGCCATTGCGGCGATCAGGGATCTTGGCCGGCAGTTGAACGACCTGGGCGCCCTTCCCATACGTCTGCGGGATGCCGGGGTCCCCGAAGAGAGCCTGCCCGCCATTGCCGAAGCGGCCACCGAAGATGGAACGGTGATCTACAATCCCCGGGAAGTTGAGGCTGAAGAAATATTGATTCATTTGAAAAACGCATACTAAACAAGAAAAGAGGAATCAGGAATGGCTGTTTTTGAGAATGATAATATTTTTAAAGAAGTTATCGTCGGTTTTTTTAACCTCCTGGGTGATACTCCCCAGGTTGCGGATAAAATTTTGGCATCCAAAATGGTCATCCGCTTTATCTATTCGGATCCGGATTTGGTTGTGGTTGTGGATGGTTCGGGTGATAAGCTGGAGGTGCGCCCGGGGGATACGGACACCAAGGTTATTGTGGAAATGAGTATGAAGGCCGATGTCGCCCATAAATTTTGGTTCGGAAAAGTCAATCTCACCATGGCCTTGACCCGTCGGCAGATGACAGCCAAGGGACCGGTTCCCAAGATCTTAAAGCTGTTGCCGGCCATCAAGCCGAGCTATGCCATGTACCCCAAGTATCTGGATGAAAACGGCTACTCCCGGTACAATATTCATTGAGCCAAGATCATAAGAAAAAGGACACCGATATCATGGGCGGCTACGCCGGCAACCTTCTCTATGTGGACCTGACATCCGGCCGAATAACGGTCAAACCATTGGATATGACCTTCGCGCGGGAGAACATCGGCGGTCTTGGCTTTGGAACTCGTATTTTTCTCGATTTGATCAAAGAGAAGCCGCACTTCGATGCGCTCTCCGCGGACAACCCCTTTATCCTAATGACCGGTCCCCTAACCGGATGCGGGATGGACGCCACGGCAAGATGGTCGGTCTGCTCAAAATCTCCCTTGACCGGTTATTGGGGGGACGCCAATGTCGGAGGCCATTTCGGCGCCAGACTCAAACTAGCCGGTTATGACGGCATCATCATCGCCGGCGCGGCCCGGCAACCGGTATATCTCTATGTGAACGACCGGCAGGTGGAGTTGCGGGATGCATCCGCCTATTGGGGCCGAGATGTTTATGAGGTTACCGACGCGCTGACCAAGGGGCTTCGGGATCAGTCGTCTAAAGCGGGGCAGGTGCTCACCATCGGACCGGCGGGCGAGAATCGGGTCCGCTTCGCCAACCTGATCAACAAGAAAGGACATGCGGCGGGGCGCACCGGCCTCGGCGCTGTGTGGGGTGCGAAACAATTAAAAGCTATCTATGTGGCCGGCAGCGGCAAACTGAACATCGCCCATCCCGGGAAGCTCAAAGCGTTGCGGGCGGAATTGAAGGAGCTGTATGCCGAGAGCATCTATATCAGCTCCATCAAATCGGCCGGCACCCCCGCCCATCTGGATGTGGGCATTATCGCCGGCGATATTCCCATTAAAAACTGGCAGATGAGCGATTGGGACGATATCGATGAATTGGGTCCGGCCGCCATCGAGGAAAAGATTCATGCCGGCGATCGGACCTGCCATGCCTGCACGGTGGCGTGCAAGAAAAACGCCGAGGTTAAAGCGGGGCCGTTTAAATCCCCAAAAGGACCGGGTCCCGAATACGAAACCGTGGCGGCCTTCGGCACTATGTGCTTGAACGCAGACATTGAATCCGTGGCCAAGGCCAACGAGATCTGCAATCGCTATGGCATGGACACCATCTCCTGTGGGTCCACCATCGCGTTTGCCATCGACTGTTTTGAACATGGGCTGCTCACTATCAAAGAAACCGACGGGCTGGAATTGCGCTGGGGAAATGCTACCGCCATCGTGGCCATGGCCGAAAAGATCGGAAAAAATGAGGGATTCGGCGCTGTGCTCGCCCAAGGGAGCGCCAAAGCCGCGGCGCAGATCGGCAAGGGCGCCGAACAGTACCTGACCACCGTCAAGGGCCTTGAGGCCCCCATGCATGATCCCAGAAATGCCCATGGCTATGGGCTGGCCTACGGCATTTCGCCCCGGGGGGCCTGCCATGTGGCGAGCCTGGTCTATGAGGTTGAAGGGGGCGCCATGTATCTGCCGGAGGTGCCCTCACTGGCCGATGACCTGCCCGAGGGGAGTCGAGGCCGGGCCCGGTTGAATGTGGCCTGCCAGGACTACGGCATGTTCTTTTCCCACTGCGCTATCTTTTGCAATCTGGGCGCCGCGCCCCTCAATGCCACCCAGGCCCTGGCCATGCTGAACCATGTCACCGGGTTCGACTACACCTTGGAAGAGGTGCTGCAAATCGGGCGCAAGGTCTGGTATCTGAAGCGGGGGCTGACCAATCTTTTCGGCGCCCGGGCCAAGGACGACCGGCTTCCCCGGCGACTCATGACCCCGCTGACCGAAGGCCCTACCCAGGGAAGTGTCCCCGACATGGAGCTGATGCTGAAAGAGTTTTATCAGTTGCGCGGTCTCAACGCAGACGGCATCCCGCAACCCGCGGTTCTGAAAGAATTGGGATTGGAGACATTGGCCGGGCTGCTTGAGGCAAGAACGGCTTAGTAAAATTGCCTTATCCGGTGCCCGAAACCCGGGCTGGGGCAGGCGACTATTCAGTTTACATCCGGTTCGCTTTTGGGTATAAACTTGAGGGATTTTCAGGCGGCGGCTGAAGTGCGCAAACTTCCCTTGTTCCTGGCGTGCTGTTCCGGGGCTTTATTTGATCGCCGCTCGTTTTTACCCTTGCGGGCTGGGCGGCCATTTGCGGTTCTCCCGCCTTTCCTGCCCGAGACATTTCAGAAAAAACAAGTACCTTTAGCCAGGTGAAACAACACCATGGAAACCAAAAGAAAAGTCATCATTGCCGAGGACCACAAGCTGTTCCGGGAGGGTCTCAAATCGATGCTCGCTTCCAGAGACGATCTGGAGGTGGTGGACGAAGCCGAGGATGGCCTGGAAGCCATCAGCCGCGTTAAGCGTCAGCCCCCCGATCTGTTGATCCTGGACCTTTCCATGCCGCGCTTAAGCGGCATGAGCGTGATGCAAGATCTCAAGCGCCAGTTTCCCGATGTGAAGATCCTGGCCTTGACCATTCACGACAGCGACCAATATGTCCTTGAGGCGTTTAAAAACGGAGCCGACGGCTACTGTGTCAAGGACGCCAGCCGGGATGAGTTGATGGTGGCCGTCGACACGGTTTTAGGAGGCAAAACCTTCATCAGTTCCAGCATCGCGGACAATGTCATGGAAGGTTACCTGGAAGAGAACAAGCGCCTCAAGACCAAATCCACCTGGGATACGGTCACCCAGCGCGAACGAGAGGTTTTGAAGATGCTGGCCGAAGGCTATCTCAACAAGGAGATCGCCGAATTTCTGCACATCAGCGTCAAGACCGTTGAAAAACATCGCGCCAACATCATGAACAAACTCGACCTGCACAACGCCGCGGCTCTGACCACCTATGCCATCGACAAGGGCTTGGTGACCAAAAGAGGCTGATCCCCGGCTGCGGACCACGGGCTTCAGGCTGTGCGCCGCACCATCTCCCTGACCATCTGCGCCGCATAGCCCCATTCATTCCCGGTCTTCCTGAAGCGCCTCGAACCCGGAGACAATATCCAGCAGCTCTTCGGTAATCCCCATTTGACGCTGCCGGTGGTACTGGGCCTGGAGTTCGTCGAGGCGCTCGGCGATATTGGATTCGGCACCCTGCATGGCGGCCAACCGGCTGGCGTTTTCAGCCGCCAAGGATTCGGCCGCCGCCCGGTAGAGTGATACGAAGAGATACTGCCGGATCAGAGCCGCAAAAAGCGGATCCCAGGCCATGGAAAACCAGGGCAGCTGCTTGCCGGGCCAGGCGCGCTGCCGGATTTGCGACAGCCATTGGCGATCCACGGGCAACAGGCGCACCTGCCGGGGGGCATAGGCTGCCTTGGATTTGGGTGTGCAGTGAAACAGCAGCACTCCCTGGATGGCCGACGCTTCGAGCCACTGCTCGATGGTCAGCAGCAGCTTGCGGACCAGCCCGCTTACGGCTCCCACGGAGCCGGGTACGGAGAAGAGCCGGGCCACCTGGCGGCCCTCCTCTTCCAGGCGGTTCAGGGCGCGTACCCCCACGGCAACCAGCTGCGGTGGATTCCCGCCGTTTTGTTCCTCCAAGGCGCTCAGGGCATGGGCCACGATGGTCTCGTTGAGGGCACCGCACATGCCCTGGTCGCTGCCGAAAACCACCGCCCCCAAACGCCCCCCGGCCGTCCCGCGGGCAGTGATCGAAAACCCGGGACGGTCGCGGAGCACCGCCTGAAGACCGGCCTCCACCGTCTCATTGTAGCCCTTCAGGGCCTTGACCGCTTTTTCGAACTGGCGGATGTTCACCGCCGCCAGGGCCTTCATGGTTTTGACCACCGACTGCAAGTCGTGGGTGCTTTCGATTTGTCGCTTGAGCCGTTCCAACGAGGGCATGTGCGATGGTTCCTTTGGTTTGGAATCGTTGCTTCCCTGCCGCAAGCGGGAATTTGAATAGCGGTTTACGCCTCTCTGGGGCGTTTAGCACTCGGAGTTCCCTTGCGACTCCAAAGAAAAGGTCAGGCTGCGCTGCCCGTCGAGTTCCCGCACCTCGCCGTTGCAGCCCACCTTAATGGGATACTCCCGGTTGCGCAGGGAGCTGATCTTCACCTCGTCGCATTCAATCACGATTTTCAGGAAATAGCCCCGGTAGCGCAGCTGCAGGCAGAGGCAGGCGCACTCCTTGGGCAGGCAGGGGTTGAGCCACAGCACGTCCTGGCGGGTGACGATGCCGGTATAGCCGCGCTGTACCTGATCCACGGTGCCGGCCATGGCGCCCAGGTGGATGCCTTCCGGGGTGGTGCCGCCCTGGATGTCGGTGAGATCGCTGAAGAGCGCCTCCTTGAACAGCTCCCAGGAGCGCTCCCGGTCCTGGCGGGCCAGGACCCAGGCGTGCACCATGCGGCTCAGGGTCGAGCCGTTGGCGGTGCGGCGAATGTAGTAGTCGATATTCTTGGGAATGGTATCCTCCTGAAAGCCGTAGCCCAGCTTGTGGAAGATCTCCCGGAGTTCTTCGGCGGAAAACAGGTAGAAGAGCATCAGCACATCGGCCTGCTTGGAGAGCCGGTAGCAGTCCGGGGAGTCGTCCTCGGCTTTGAGGATGCGATCCAGGCGCTGGATATCGCCATACTTTTCACGGTAGGCTTCCCAGTCCAGCTCCTTGAGGCGCTCATAGCCCTCGAACTGGCTGATAATACCGTCGCCGTGAAAGGGGATCCGCATACGGCGGGTGATATGCTCCCAACGCTCCAGCTCTTCCGCCTGCAAGTCGAGTTTTTCCTTGAGATAGTCGGAGATATCCTCGGGCAGCACCTCCAGCACCTCCAGGGCGCGCTCCAGGACCCAGACCGCCATCACATTGGTGTAGGCGTTGTTGTGAAGCCCCGGGGAGTCGGCATCGGGATAGCCTTCATGGTACTCGTCGGGTCCCATCACGTTGAAAATCTCGTAGCGATCGCGCTCTCTGCGGTAGGTGGCGATGCTGCTCCAGAAGCGGGCGATCTCCAGAATCAGCTCCGCGCCGTAAAAGGCCAGAAATTCCGTGTCGCGGGTCACCTGAAAGTACTGGTACACATTGTAGGCGATGGCCGCGCTCACATGCCGCTGAAGGCGGCTGTGGTCCGGAATCCAGCGTCCGGAACGCGGGTTGAGGTGCACCTTCTGGCTCTCTTCGCGTCCGTCACTGCCGCTTTGCCAGGGAAACATGGCGCCCTTATAGCCCAGGCTGCGGGCCGCCTCGCGAGCCGCGCCCAGACGCTGGTAGCGGTACATCAGCACCCGCCGGGTGATCTCCGGCATGCGCCAGTTGAGCAACGGGAAAATGAAGAGCTCGTCCCACAGAATGTGCCCCCGGTAGGCCTCCCCGTGCCAGCCCCGGGGGGACTCCCACATCCAGGCGCATGGCCATGGTGGTGACCGAGGTGGTCTGCAGCAGGTGGAAGATGTGCAGGTGCAGTGCCTGGCTGATCGCATCTCCCCGTTCTCCATTGGCATACTCGAAGGTCATGTCGAAAATGCGCCATAATTGACGCCAAGCCTGGGCGTGGCTCTCCAGCAACGCCTCGAACCCTTCGGCCTGAGCCACGGTTTCGCGGGCCGTCAGGCCGGCCTCGGCCACGGCCGGATCCCGGGAACTGAAGAGGGTTACCACCTTTTCCACGGTCAGCGGAACCTCCTGCTCCAGATCCACGGCCAACAGCTGAGCCGCGTAGCACTTTTCATTCAGGGTGCGCCGTTCCACTTTGAGCTCGCGGGAATCCTGGTAGAGCCGGGTGCGGGCCGCCAGGGCCACCTGCAGTTTCGATTGATGGGTCTGGACCTTGAGAGCGATGCCCTCCTCGGAGAACTGTTCCGAACTCACATGCTCCAGATGGCGGCCATTGAGCTGCCGATAACGGGCCACGCCGTTATTGCTCACCTGGCCGTCCAGGGCCGAGCGCAGCTCCACGCGCCCGGACCAGTTTTCGGCGGTCAGCTCCAGCTCCAGAGCCGCCAGGTGGGGCCGGCGCATGTGCACCAGCCGCCGGGAGACCAGCCCGGTGCGGCGCCCCTGGGCGTCGGCAAAGCGGATCTCACGCTTGAGCAGGCCCTGTTTGAGATCCAACTCCTGACGGTAGCCCAGCAGCTTGACCTTGCTGATCTCAAACCAGCCCCCCTCGTCGATACGAAAGTTAAGGGGTAGCCAGTTGGGCATGTTGACCAGATCTTCGTTTTCCAAAATATGGCCGTCGATTTCGGTGCGCATACGGTTGTAGCCGCCGGCCAGGTAGGTGCCGGGGTAGTGGGTGCCGTCATCGGCGGCCTGCTCCGCTGCCCCGCGGGTGCAAAAGTAGCCGTTTCCCAGAGTGCACAGGGTTTCCCGCAGACCTTCCCCCTGCGGATCGTAACCTTCATATACCAGTCGCCAGCCATCCATTAGACCTCTCCTTTGAACTTCGGTTTCATTATGATGGTTAACTTGTGCAGAAACTGCTTGACCTCCTGGGGGTCGTGCAGCCCGTAGTCGGCGAAGCTCCCGCGCTCCTCGTCCCCATGAACCACAATGCCGACGCCGCAATTCCACAGTGCCCGAAAGGCATCCTCATCGGTGACATCATCGCCGATGTAAATGGGCCGTACCTTTTGAAGGTCGAACCCCTGGCGCTCCATGAGCCACAACACCGCGCGACCCTTGTCCCAATCGACGTCGGGCTGCAGCTCGAACACCTTTTTACCCTTTCCCTTGCGCAACTCCGGGTGCGCGTCGAGGACATCGCTCACCACCTGTTCGACCTCGGCTGTGGCATGGGCGGCGACCCGCCGATAGTGAACCGCAAGAGAGTATTTCTTGCGCTCCAGCTGGGCGCCCTCGATCTGTACCAGACGCTCGCGCAGCTCGCCCTCGGCGGCCTCCAGGGCCGGCAGGGCCTCGGCGCCCCTTTCGTTTTTAATGGACGCCCCGTGGCCCGGGCCGTCAATTTCAAAGCCGTGACTGCCGGCGTAGGTTAAGTTGCCGAGCCCCACCCGTTGGCGCACGTCGGATAGCCCCCGGCCGCTGACGATGGCCACCGGACTGCGCGCAGCCAGCTCTTCCAGAATCGCTTGCATTCCCGGGACCAGGTGGGCTTGCTCCGGACGTTCCACAATGGGGCTCAGGGTGCCGTCAAAGTCGAGAAATAGAGCCCACGGTTTGCCGGAGCGGGCCCGGCTGATCTGCTCGATGTGCGCCATGGCCCGGGGCAGTTCACGGGCCTCCCGGCGCTGGGGCAGGCGATCGACATCCACCGCCGAGAGTGCTGTCACCACCTGGTCTGCTCCGTGGGCCTTGAGCGCCCCGGCCTGGTCCCTGCGATCGACGCCGATCACGAAGCCGAATGCGCCCCTGCGGCCGGCCTCAACCCCGGCCAGGGCGTCCTCCAGCACCACGGCCCGGCGGGGGTCGATCCCCAGGCTTTCAGCCGCCTTTAAAAAGATATCCGGCGCCGGCTTACCGGTCAGCTTAAGCTCTTCGGACACGACTCCGTCCACCCGCACGTCAAATAGATCGGCGATACCCGCCGCGGCCAGCACCCGGGCGCAATTTTTGCTGGAGGAGACCACCGCGGTTTTGATGCCCCGGGACCTGATTTCACGGATCAGGGTCACGGCTGGGGGGTAGACTTTCAGAGTGCCGCTCTCGATGAACTCCTGGTAGATTTCATTCTTGCGGTTGCCCAGCCCGCAAACGGTTTCGCGACCCGGGGGATCCGCCTTGGAACCCCATGCAAGTTCAATGTCCCGGGATTCAAGAAAGCTGTGCACCCCGTCGTAGCGCGGCTTGCCGTCCACGTAACGCGAATAGTCCGACTGGCCATCAAAGGGCGGCTGGTCGCGCTGTTCCAGAAAGGGATCGAACATCGCCTTCCAGGCCTTGGCGTGGGCCTCGGCCGTATCGGTCACCACGCCGTCCAGATCGAAGATCATCGCCCTGACCCAGGTTCGGCGGTTGGGGGTTGTATCTTTCTTAGCAGTGGCGCTCATGCTCACTCCTCCCTTTGCGCTGCATTGGATTGCGCTTCCACGAGCCCCGCCTGTTCCACGGCCCGGCGGGCCGTTTCCTGGAGGGCTTCGATGTCTTTGGTTTCCAGATCCTTACCCTTGATCATGGCCTCGCAAATATCCGGCAGGGACTCTGCGACCGCCCGGCGGATCTCTTTTTCCGCCTCGGCGATTTTGGCCATGGGCACCCGGTCCAGGACGCCCTGGTTTACCGCCGCCAGAGCGGCGATCTGCTCGGGCACCGAAAGGGGCTCGTACTGGGGCTGTTTTAGAATCTCCCGCACCCGGCGGCCGCGTTCCAGGGTTTGGCGGGTCTCGTCATCCATGCGGGTACCGAAGCGCGAAAAGGCCTCCAGCTCTTCGAACTGAGAGTAAGCCAGGCGCAGATCCCCGGCGATCTCGCGGTAGGCCGCGAGCTGGGTTTTGCCCCCCACCCGGGAGACCGATTTACCCACCTCCACCGCCGGCAGGATACCTTTGGCGAAAAGGCGCGGTGAGAGGTAGATCTGGCCGTCGGTGATGGAGATCAGATTGGTGGGGATGTAGGCCGAAAGGTTCTGGGCCTCGGTCTCCACGATGGGCAGAGCCGTCAGGGAGCCGCCCCCCAGTTCCTCCTTCAGATGGGTGGAGCGTTCCAGCAACCGGGCGTGGATGTAAAAAATGTCTCCGGGATAGGCCTCGCGGCCCGGCGGCCGCCGCAGGAGCAGGGAAAGTTCCCGGTAGGCCCGCGCATGGCGGGTGAGATCGTCCAGCACCAGCAGCACGTCCCGCCCCTGGGCCATGAAATGCTCCCCCAGGCTGGCGGCGGCATAGGGGGCGATGAACTGCAGCCCGGGAGGATCCTCTTCGGTGGCCACGATCACCGTGCTGTAATCCAGGGCGCCGTGTTCTCGCAAGGTGGCGATCACCTTGGCCGCCGCCGCGGCGCGCTTGCCCACGGCGCAGTAAATACAGATCACATCTTCGGACTTCTGGTTGAGGATGGTGTCCACCGCCAGGGCGCTCTTGCCGGTCTGGCGATCCCCCAGAATCAGCTCCCGCTGGCCGCGGCCGATGGGCAGCAGGGCGTCGATCACTTTCTGGCCGGTTTTAAGGGGCACGGTCACCGGCGCACGATCCATGATCTCCGGGGCCGGCCGCTCGATGGGCAAGCGATCCGCCGCGGAGACCCCGCCCTTGCCGTCCAGGGGTCGCCCCCGGGGGTCCAGGACCCGTCCCAGCAGTGCCTCGCCCACGGGAACATCCATGACCCGTCCGGTGCGCCGGGCCTCGCTGCCGGCGGCGATCCCCTCGTCCGGATCGAGCAGCACTACGCCGATGGAGGCCGGGTCCAGGTTAAAGGCGATCCCCAGTGCGTCGCCGGCAAAACGGATCAGCTCTTCGTAGCGTACGCCCCCCATGCCGCGCACTTCGGCAATCCCCGCGCCCACAAAATCCACGGTGCCGTAGGACTGGATCTCCAGGAGCGGCGGATGTTGGGCCAGCACCTGGGCCATGGTGTCCAAGGCGGAGGCCAGTCGCCCTTCCAGTAGGTTCATTTCTGCCTGCATCTCAGTCGGACGCCTCCTGTTGGGGTTCTGCCTGGGATTTCTCCCCTTCTGGCCGGGACTCCCCGTGCGGTTCCCCATCCGCCCCCGACCCGGAATGGGGCTCTGCCTGCCCGGCCTGCCGGGGCATCTCCTCCAGCGCCTCGAGCAACGCCTGCTCCAGCTCTTCGAGATAGCGGCGAGGACTCCAGGAAATTTTTTGGCCGGGCAGCACAAGCTCGATACCCCCTGGAAAATCCTCCTCGCTGCGGTACGCCACCTCGAGCTGGGGATGGATCGCCTCATGCAACAGCCGGGTGATCTTCTGCCGCAACGTTGTGGGTACCTCGGCCCGCGAGCGCACCACAGCGGCGGGGTGGTCCGCATCCAGATTTTCGGCCAGGGCCGCGCGGCGCTCCTCATCCAGCCCGCGCAGGCGCTCAACAAAGGTCTCCATGAGCCGCTCCTCGAAGTCCCGGCCGGCCATTTCCGATACCACCTGTTCGGCCGCGGTCATGGCCTGACGGACCGTGCGCCGGCTCAAGCGGCGGGCAAAACTCTCTTTTTCCGAATCGAGGGCCTCGCGCCAGCGCTGACGTAACTCATCCACTTCGGCCCGCGCCTCCTGCTCCCACCGCTCCTGTTGGGCGCGCGCCTTTTCGCGGGCATCGCCCAGGAGTTCGTCGCGCTTGGCTTCCAGCTCCTTTTCCTTGGCGGCCACCTCCTCCCGGCGCGCCTCGGCCTGACGGCGGCTCTGCTCGGCTTCATCCAAGCGGCTGCTGATTTTCTCCTGGCGTTGGTCCATGATCTCGATCACACGGTCGTAGAGAAACAGTTTCAACAGCACCATCAAAATCAGGAAATTGAGGACTTGCGCTCCCACGGTAAACCAGTCGATCAGCACGGTTTATCCTCCTGCCTGTGAGATTGCATAATCCCAGAAAGGGTTGGCGAAGAGCAGAATCATCGACACCACAAAGGCATAGATTGCGGTGGATTCGATCATCGCCAGACCCACGAAGAGCGTCCGGGTGATGCTGCTGCTCTCGTCAGGCTGCTGGGCCAGAGAGGCCAGCCCCTGGGCCACGGCGCGCCCCTCGCCCAGGGCCGGGCCGATGGCGCCGATGGCGATGGCCAGTCCGGCGCTCATCACCGATCCGAAACCGATCACGGTTGCCATGTCCATGGTATCTCTCTCCTTTCATTGATCCCTGAAAAAGGGGTTAGGGTGTACCTTCCGAATCTTGCCGATCTTTGTTTTCGACCGACGCCTCTTGCTCCCCGGCCCCCTCGGGCACTCGTTCCTGACGTTCGGCCTGGGCGCGGGTGGCCGAGGCGATGTAGACCATGGCCAGCACGGCGAAGATGTAGGCCTGGATCACGCCGGTGAGCAGCCCCAGGGCGTGCATCACAATGGGAAAAAAGAGCGGCGCCAGCGAAAGCAGAATGGCGGCCACCTTGGTCCCGCTCATGATGTTGCCGAAGAGCCGCACGGCCAGGGCCAGAGTACGCGAGAGTTCCCCCAGCACGTTGAAGGGCAACATCAGCGGCGAGGGGCGTATATACTGTTTCAGATAGCCTCTCAGGCCGCGGCTGAGAATGCCGAAGATCGGAACGCTGACAAACACGCAAATCGCCAGGGCCGCCGTGGTGGAGAGCGAGGCCGTGGGCGCCAGATAGCCGGGAACCACCTGGAGCAGGTTGCAGACCAGGATAAACAGAAAGAGGCTGCCCACGAAAACCAGATGGGAGTGACGCGCCTGCTGGCCGATATCCCGGATTTGGCCGCGCATGCCCTCCACCAGCACCTCCACCAGATTCTGCCAGCGGGAGATGCGGGTGTCGCTCCGCAGCCGGCGGGTGATCAACCAGGCGCCCAGAACCATCAGGGCCATCACCAGCCAGGTAAAGAGAATCGTGGCGTTGAGGGTGACCGCGCCCCACTCCCAGAGGATCACCTGATCCGGGCTGATCTGTTTGATGTTCATCCAATCCATGCTCACCTCTCCTTGCCGGCCGTCAGCCCCGCACCTTGGCGCTCGGCACGCCGGCCCGCCCCTTGCCCGGCGCCAGGGCGCCCAGCAGCAGCACCCGGGCCAGAAGGAAGCCCGCCAGGCAGGCGGCGATCCGCTCCCAGCGTCCCTGGCCCAACAGATAGAAGACGGCCAGCACAAAAGCGGCCCGCAGCAGAAAACTGATTAGACTGAGCAGCGCCGGCCGCTTCACCCGCGCCAGGCGCTTCACGCTCCACCACAGCCCGCCGAAATAGAGCAGGCCCGCGCCGAACCCGCCCGACAGGCTCAATAAAACAGGCACCCATTCCATTCTCATCTCGACCTCGCTTTGAAATCTCTATGCCGGATCAACCGACACGTTGCGGGTCAGCCCCGCGGGCCTCCGGCCCCTGCCCTTGCAATGGATAACGCTGGAGCAGCCGGCGCACGGCAAAAGGCGCCCCAATGCAGGTCACGGCGCACACCAGCACCATGGCGTTGTAAAGCCGCGGGGTGACCGGTCCGCCCTCCAGGGCCTGTCCGCGCTGCAGAATCACCATGGCGATCTCCGCCCGGGGCACCATGCTGGCCCCCACCAGCAGCCCGGTGGCGCGGCCCCGCAATCCCCAAAGCGGCAGCCCCACGGCCAGCAGTTTCGCGCCTATGGCCGCCGCCGCCAGGAGCAGGCCCGGCCCCAGGGCGGCCATCAGGGCCGCCGGGTCCAGCTGCAGTCCGATGGTGATGAAAAAAAAGGGGCTGAAAAAATCGTAAATGGGCATAAAGGAGGACTCCATCTTCACCGTCTCCGGATCGCGGCTGAAAATCAATCCCGCGAAAAAGGCGCCGATGGCCGTGGAGAATCCCAGCCTCTCGGCCAGGGCGGCGATCACAAAGGCCAGGGCGGCGATACTCAGCATGGGATCGGGCGCTGACTCCAGCTCGCGGAAATAGCGGCTGATGGGCTTTTCCACATAAAGCGAGAAGAGAAAGCAGAGCAGTCCGAACCCTGCAAACTTTAGCAAAAAGAGCGCCACCTGCCCGGCGATCAGGGGGACCGTGGCAGCGCTCAAGCCCTGGGCGCTCAGTTGCGGCAGAACCGCAAAGAGCAGGGCCATGAGCAGAATGGCGGAAATGTCGTCCAGTTCGGCGATGTCGATGAGCAATTCGCCGGCTGGGGAGTTGATGGCTTCCATTTCCTGCCAAACCGCCACCGAGATGCCCACGCTGGTGGCGGTAAAGGCCGTGGCCACCACCAGGCTGGACGTTAGCCCCAAATTGAGCAGATAAAAGGCGCTGGCATAGCCCAGCAGACCGCTGAGGGCCACATCCGCCGTCCAGATCAGACTGGCGCTGCGCAACTGCTTGAGCAGACCCCGCAGGTTGCTCTCCAGGCCGACCCGGAACAGCAGGGTCACCAACCCCGCCTGACCCAGAAACTTGATAATCGCCAAATCCCCAGCGCCAAAGAGCCCCAAACCGGCGTTGGCGCAGCGGACCGTCAGTCCCAGCAATAGAAACCCAATCAGGGCCGGTAGGCCCAGATGCTCC
Organism: uncultured delta proteobacterium; assembly: GCA_963713755.1. Taxonomy (GTDB): domain Bacteria; phylum Desulfobacterota; class Desulfobacteria; order Desulfobacterales; family CAVQMW01; genus CAVQMW01. Next base: position 1,671,457 of record CAVQMW010000003.1, read on the forward strand.
AGCCCGGACTTGAGCCACAGGGCCGCGGCCGTCAGCGCCCCCACCAGCAGCAGGACCAGGGCCGGATCGACGGTCGGTTCAGTCACGGCCACTCTCCCGTTTCACCCAGTACCAGGCATTCAGGCAGCCGATGACCACGCCGACAAAGAGCAGCATCAGGGTCCACGAGTAGCGGCTCACGGCCAGGCTGTCGATCCAGACCCCCAGGGCGATGCCCGCCAGGGTGGGAATAGCCACCGACCAGCCCACCAGACCGAACATACCCAGGCCGAACCACAGGCCGCGCCCCTCTTGGCCGCGCGCCTTTTGCTTGCGGGCCTCTTTGCGGGCCACGCGGCTGCCCCAGGGATCCTGGGGATCCTGGGGATCGCGCTCCGCTTGTCGCTCTTGCTTCATGCCCATGCAATCCTTTGCCTCTTGAAATTGCCTTCTGCGGCAGGCAGGCGGCGTCCCGCTCAGGCAGCGGTTGTCATTGCAGCTTCTGGATCTCCAGAAAGCGACGCACAAAACCGGCTTCGATCTTGCTCATGGCCCGGTGTGCGTTTTGCTCCTGGGCATCCTGTTTGCGGAACTGTTCGGCGACCCGCTCCCGCAAGCGGCCCAGGGCTTCACCGCTGACCGCCCTGCGCGTCGAGACCCGCACCGTATCGGATTGCTTCACCAAAATTCCCTCATCCAGGGCCACGAAGCGCTCTTCTCCCTGGCGGGTGGTATAGGCGAGGATTCCCGGCACAATGGCGCTGATGAAATCGACATGCCGCGGCAGCAGGCAAAAGGCGCCGTTGGGCGCTTCGGCCACCACCTTGCGCACCTCGCGCGCCAGGAGGATCCCGCTGGGCAGCAGAATGGTCAGTCTCATTGCGACTGGGCCTCGTCGATGGTGCCGATCATGTAGAGCGCCTTTTCCGGAGTTTCCGAAAACTCGTCGTTGAGGATGCGCTCACAGCCCGCAATGGTATCTTCCAGGTCCACCATGCGCCCCTCCTGGCCGGTGAACTGCTCGGTGACGAAAAAGGGCTGGGTCAAAAAGCGCTCCAAGCGCCGGGCGCGGTGCACGGTGCGGCGGTCCTCCCGGGAGAGCTCCTCGATACCCAGCATGGAGATGATATCCTTGAGGTCCTCGTACTCCGCCAGGGTCTTGCGGATATCGCCGGCCACGCGGTAGTGCCGCTGGCCCACGATGTGGGGCACCAGCATGCTGGAGCTGGACTGCAACGGGTCGATGGCCGGATAGAGCCCTTCGGCCGCCTTCTTGCGCGACAGTACGATGGAAGCCGATAGGTGACCGAAGGTGTGCACCGCCGCTGGATCGGTGAAGTCATCGGCCGGCACGTAGACCGCCTGCACCGAGGTGATCGAGCCGCTGGCGGTGTTGCAGATGCGCTCTTCCAGCTCGGCCAGCTCGGTGCCCAGGGTGGGTTGATAGCCCAACCGCGAGGGCAGCCGCCCCATGAGCCCCGAGACCTCCATGCCGGCCTGAATGAAGCGGAAAATATTGTCGATCAGCAGCAGCAGGTCCTGGCGGGCGTCGTCCCGGAAGTACTCCGCCATGGTGAGCGCGCTGTGCCCCACCCGAAAGCGCGCCCCAGGTGGCTCGTTCATCTGCCCGAAGACCATGATCGTATTTTCCAGCACGCCGGCCTGTTTCATTTCGCGGTAAAGCTCCTCGCCCTCCCGGCAGCGCTCGCCGATGCCGCAAAAGAGGCTCACCCCCTTGTGGCGGCCCACCATGTTGTTGATCATCTCCATGATCAGCACGGTCTTGCCTACGCCGGCTCCGCCGAACAATCCCCCTTTGCCGCCCTGCTCCAGGGGCGCCAGCAGATCGATGGCCTTGATGCCGGTGGTGAAAATCTCGGCCGAGGTGAGCTGCTGGTCCAGGGGGGGCGGTTCGCGGTGAATGGAGCGCCGCTCGCCGGAGATCGACGCCTCTGCGCGATCGATGGTCCGGCCGAAGACGTTGAACACCCGCCCCAGCAGATCCTTGCCCACCGGCACCCGCAGGGACTCGCCGCGATCCAGTGCGCGGTCTCCCTGCGCCAGCCCCGAGGTGGCGGTCAGGGCGATGGTGCGCACCCGTCGCTCCGAAAGATGAACCGCCACCTCCGCCAGGATATCTCCCCTTTCCCCCAGTTCGAGGAGGTGGTTGATTTGGGGCAGCTGGTGCTCAAAGCGTGCGTCGATCACGCTCCCCCGCACCGAAACCACCTCGCCCAGGTTTTGGTCCCCTTGAGAGCTCATGCCGGGCCGTGAACCTTTCGTTCCGGCGGCCGGGGCGGGGTGCGGTTGGGATCCTCGGGGGGCGGCTCTTCCACCGGCGGTTTTTCAGGTCCCAGGGGCGGCTCCTGGACCGGCGGCCGCCGGGGCAGGGGCGGCTTGTCCGGGGTCTCCCCGGGCTCCTTCACCGGTGGCTTTTGGGGTGCATTGGGCGGCTCCTCCACCGGGGGTTCCGGCGCTGCAATCCACTGCCAGCGCAACGAACCGCATGAAAAATCTTTAGTTTGGCAATCGGTACCAGCGATCATCAGTGCTCCTTAAGAGTTGGCCAATTCGGGATCTCATTACGGCCAAGCGTCTGGGTAAGTGCATCGTCATCAAATAGATTGTAACGCCACCTTTTCAATAACCCCGCCGGAAGCCGCCGACAATCGGGTCTATCCCCTATTCGGTATCGGTTTTGACGGTACATTCGGATTTGGAAGGTAAGCCGGCGGCCGTTTCAATAATGAGGGGCGCCACTTTCGGCTTTTTTATTGGCGGGGATACAACTGCCGGATAATGGCGGAGCGCTTGGGAGCGGAGCTCGGGGTTAAGAAACAATGAACCCCAAGCTCCGGATCTTTTTCTATTCTACCTACAGCTGTCGCATAAAGGCGGTCAGAGCCTCCTTCTCCTTTTGAGTGAGATTCAGTTCGGTTACAATTTTGAGTGAGATTCAGTTCGGTTACAATATTGAAGAATTCGACAGTGTCCTCCAGGGTAAGCAGTCTTCCGTCATGCATGTAAGGGGGCGAGTCTTTGATCCCCCGCAAGGTGAAGGTCTTGATGGGACCCACTCCGGTGATCCACTTGCCGTTGGACATATGCGGCTTCTAGAAACGCTGCACTTGCAGGTCGTGCATCTTGTCGTCCAGGTAAAAGGGCGCCGGATGGCATTCCGCGCATCTGGCCTTTCCAAAGAACACCTCCTGTCCCTGCATTTCCAGCTCAGTCGCCTTCTGGGGATCGAGCTTCCCGAAAACGGTCAGCTTGGGCGCAGGCGGAAAGTCGAACATGTTCTGCATCTGGGCCATCAGCGAAACCTGGCTGGTGCGGTCCGGCAGGTTGGCACCCTTTTTGGCCGCGGTGACATGATCGCCGTCGAAATAAGCCGTGCACTGCTCGAACTCGGTAAAATCCTCCACCGAGCGCAGGGAGCGTTTGGAACCGTGTATCTGCTGATTGTACATGCCCCTTAAGCTCACGGTGTCCAGCCGCATCCGGGCGATATGGGGCCGGGTGTCCGGATTGAGGTGGAAGGCCCCATTGGTGTGCCCGTTGGCGTGGCAGTCGAGACAACTGACGCCGAGACTAACCTTCTCAACCTTGCGATCGGCGGTTTGGTTGAACTGCTGCTGGGGAAAGGGGGTCAGCAGAAGTCTCAAACCCTCCATCTGCACGGGAGTCAAAATCCCGTGCATAATCTCATAGTAGTTACGGATCGAGAGCAACTTGCCCTGGGAGACATCACCCAGTTCGGGGCGGGTGGTCAGAAAGATGGGTGGGGGGGAACTCGGGCAGCAGATGGTCAGGCAGATCGAAGTCCACGTCGAAGCGCTGCAGGTTGCGCTGCTCAAGGTCCATAATCTGCTGGATCTGATTTTCGGGGATCACTGGAATGTAAGTCTCATGAATCGGATCGACATCCCCGGGAATCCCCTGCGCAGTCGTTTGGGATTGGGCCGCCAGAAATGATGTTGCCCCGGCGACCATCAGACTTGCTGTAAGCAGTGTAGTCAAACCATACCGACCCCATGACGTGCGTTTCATAGATCCTCCTTTTGTTTGTTTGCCGCCAGATACATTTGAGCGGCATTGCGCCGTTGCAACCCATCTCACCTCTTGGGCGGCGGCGGGAGGCGAAAGCGCGGCGGCGACGACGCGATATAGATTATTCTCAGGCTAAAGCCCGCGAGCCTGTATGCAAATAGGGTCTCCACCCTATTTAGCGATTTTCACGGCCCCAGGGCGGCAAAAATTTAATCGGGGGGTCAGTCGGCCGGGAATCGCTCACCCGAATAACCCGGGGACGAAAACGAAATACACCCTTCACCCCATTTATTTCTCCGGCCGGCGTTTTATGCTGGAAGGATGATATAAAGAAAACGACACACAACTAAAGGAGGGAGAAATGGCCGAAAAGAGCTTTAAACAGGTGTGCCGCTGCCAAAAATGCGGCAATGAAGCCGAGATGACCGTGACCTGCCAACTTGAGGAGGTCGAGATTGAACAACCGGATCCGCCGGTTGTGGCCGAGGGAAAGTCCGCGGAGCCGGCCGGCAGGCAACAGCCTGACCGCATCAAAGGCCAGGCCGTCTGCGCCCACTGCGGCAATGAGGCCGAAATGTGGGTCAAACCGCCCGAAAGCCCGTCCTAAGATGGACCCCCCGCAACGGGGATATAAGATCTTCAGGGCTTACCTGCTGAAAGCCTACGGGGTGGATAGGGCCAGATGACCTCCGCCACGGAATTCATGAAAACCATCATGACCTCCCGCTATAGCGGCTGGGGGGTGATGGGCGCTTCCCTGTTGGAGGCCACCGTGGTGCCGGTGCCTTTGGAACTGCTGCTGATCCCCATGATGCAGCTCAATCGCAGACGCATGTGGCGGCTGGCCCTGGCGGCCCTGGTCGGATGTGTTACCGGCGCACTTCTGGGATACGCCGCGGGTTACGGGTTCCAAAGCAGTCTGGGCCGCTGGATCATCTCCCTGAGCGGCCAAGAGGCCATGTTCGCCAAGGCCGGGGAACTGATCCGGCAGCAGGGATTCTGGTTTGTCTTCAGTGTCGGAATCACCCCCATCCCCTTTCAGATCGCCATGCTGGCGGCTGGAGCCGGCCGCTACTGGCTACCGGGTTTTTTGGCCGCCACAGCTCTCTCGCGCGCCATCCGCTACTTCGGGCTGGCCTTGCTGGTATGGCGTTTCGGCGATTCCGCTGAAGATCTCTACAAACAGCACAAGATCCCGGTGGCAATCACCGTAGGAGTGGCCCTGGCGGCCCTCTGGACGCTGTCGGCATTTATATAGAGAAAAGGAAAGGAATCAAAACCATGACTCAGCCATCAATTTTGGAAACCCGCGACGTCAGCCTCACTTTGGGGGAAAAGCTTATCCTGGATCATCTTTCGCTCTCCTTCTGGCCGGGGCATGTGCACGCCGTGGTGGGACCCAACGGAGCGGGAAAATCGACCCTGGCCAACACCATCATGGGCCGCGCCGGATACACCGATTTCAGCGGTGATATCTCATTCGAGGGTAACTCCCTGAAGGGGCTGACCATCGACCAACGCGCCCGCCTGGGAATCACCATGGGCTGGCAGGAGCCGGCCCGCTACGAAGGGCTGAGCGTCGAGAGCTTTATCCGCGCCGGCGCCGGCGATAAATTTCGGGACCACAGCAGCAAAGCCCTGGAACAGGTGGGCCTGAAACCCGCAGAGTATCTGAGCCGAGCCGTGGACCGCACCTTGTCCGGCGGGGAGCGCAAGCGGATCGAGTTGGCCTCCATTCTGACCATGCAGCCCAAGCTGGTGCTGATGGACGAACCCGATTCGGGAATCGACGTGGAGGCCCTGGAACGAATTTTTGACGCCATCGGGCACCTCAAGCAGCAGGGCAGCACCGTGCTGCTGATCACCCACAGCCCCACGGTGCTGAAACGGGCGGATCACGCCTTTTTGATCTGCTGCGGGCAGTTGATGGAAAAGGGGCCGGTGGAGAAAATCATCGAATACTTCGGGGAAAAATGCATTCCCTGCGATCATCAAAACCAACCCGAGGAGAAAAAGCATGCCAAGTAGCGAGGAATTGATCCGCGCCCTTTACGACAGCATCGGCGAAACCTGCGTCCGGGACCCGCAGGTCGCGCACATCGAAATCCACGGTAATCAGATCCTGGGGCTTCATCTGGTGCCCGGACTTGAGATGGATGCCCAGGAAAATGACGATGGAATCCGCGCCGTGATGACCCTGGCTGAAAACCAAAAAATCGATCAGCCGGTGCGCATCTGCTTTGGTCTGCTGGAGGAGCGCGGCAGCCAGAAGATCGACATGCAGGTGCATCTTAAAGCGGGCTCGCGGATGGCGGTGTTGGCCAGTTGCACCTTCCCCAACGCCCGGGAGGTGCGCCATGCCATGGACGCCACCATCCAGGTGGACAAGGCTGCGGAATACATCTACCTGGAGCGCCATGTCCACGGCAGCCACGGGGGGGTCACGGTGATCCCCCAGGCCAAGGTGGTTCTAAAAGAGGCGGCCCGCTTCCAGACCGATTTCGAACTGATCAAAGGACGCGCGGGCAAGATCGATATCGACTATGAGGCGCAGTGCGGTCCGGGCAGCATCCTCGACATGGCGGCGCGCATCAGCGGCCGGGACGACGACCGCATCGAGATCAACGAAACCGCCCGCCTGACAGGCGAAGGGGCCCACGGCGTGCTGCGCACCATGATCGCCGTCAGCCAGAAGGCCCAGGCTATGGTCAAAAACACCATGATCGCTTCGGCCCCCTTTTGCAGGGGGCATGTGGACTGCAAAGAGGTGGTTCAGGGCGACGCCCAGGCCCACGCCGTTCCCATTGTGGAGGTAAACCACCCCAAAGCCCATGTGACCCACGAAGCCTCCGTGGGCAGCGTGGACTCCAAGCAGCTGGAAACCCTGATGTGCCGCGGCCTGACCGAAGATGAGGCCACCGAGCTGATTATCGAAGGCTTGCTGAGCCCCGGCAATAGATCATAGTGTCCCGTCATGCATCAACTAACTCATTTTGCTTGTGCCATTAGACACATGACAGGACAGTAGCCGACGGATCGGATGGCATCAACCCCATATTGAAAAGGAGAGCTTTATGGGAAACCAGGTCTACATCGAAACCGAAGAGTGTATTGGCTGCGAAAGCTGCGTTGAACTTTGTCCCGATGTGTTCGGCTTTGATGATGAAGAAGAAAAGGCGTTTGTGGTCATACCCGAAGGCGGCCCCGAAGAATGTATCGAGGAGGCCATGGAAAGTTGTCCGGTGGAGTGCATTCACTGGGAGGAAGAATAAATCTATTTAAAAAAGGGGTTAGGGGGATTTTACCCTATCTCAGGCCCCGGAAACTCATCGCCCGGGATGCGGCATCCCCACCGGCCGCGGCGGGTGTCAACACCGTCCCTACCGCTAAAAGCGAACGGTTGGGTTTCTTGTTTCTTCCGGCTGAAAATTTTGGATGGGGTCATCAAAGGTTGGGGATACCGTCTTCTTTCTGGCTCATGGCCTTATAAAATGCCGATTTGAGCGCACCGCAGACCGGGCAGCGCTCCGGCGCCTCCTGGGCGGCGATATACCCGCAGGCCGGACAGATGTAGTAGTCCTGGACCGGATAATCATCCAGTTTCTCCAAGGCTTCCTGAAGCAGCTGGTGATGGACCTTTTCCACTTCCATGGCGTGAGTCAGGGTGACCTCGGCGCCTTTCGCGCCTTCCTGTCGGGCCTCCTCGATCATCTGCGGATACATGCTTTTAAATTCGTGCATCTCACCGGACATCGCTTCCTTTAGGTTCTCCTCAGTGCTTTTCACCGCTTTCATGTGCTGCAAGTGCTTCAAGGCGTGAATCGTCTCGCCTTCGGCAATAGCCCTGAAGAGTTTGTAGATGCCTTCCTTGTATTCATCCGCGGCGCGCTGGGCAAAGGCCAGGTAACGACGGTTGGCTTGGGATTCTCCGGCAAAAGCGGCTTGCAGGTTTTCGTGGGTTTTGGACATGGATTCCTCCTGTGATGAATGGAAAATGGCAGCCGGGAGGCCGGCGCCAAGGGGTTGCCAGAGGGTTACTTGCGTTCGATTTCGATCTTGGTAACCCGGTCGCCGGTAAAGTGGACCATGTGATAGACGCCTCCGCCCAGGTCATAGATCCATTTTTCATTGAGATAGCTGCGCACAATGTAATTGGGATCGTCTTCGTCGATCAGGATACCGTCGCCGAATTTTTTGATGGGCTGACCGCACGCCTCGAGAACCTCAAACTTGCTGCTGCCCTCGGTGACCAACTCCGTTCCGCAGCGCAGAGCGTGTACCGAGGCGATACCCACCAGCAGCAGCAGCACCACGGTTACCAGTGATAGTGCATATTTCATGATGCCTCCTCCTTGACAGGGGTGAAGGGTTTCCAATAGCCATCGCCACCATGGTGCCCTCTGCCGCTCAGGCATTAGACCACAAATGCTCACCGGATCTAGCGCCCGCCGGGCATGGGCAGGTCAGGCAATCGTTTTTCCGCCGAAGCCAGGAGCTCGCGGGCCTGCTCGAAGAGCGGCTCGAGGTCCGCGGCTCTGCCACGGATATGCTCCCACTCCCAATAGGAATCGGTACCTTCGGCATTCATAAAATAGAGGAAGTTTTCCTTGGAAATCTTCAGCTGGCGTCCATCATCGGCCGCGATTTCAATCTTGAACATCGTCTTTTGCCTCCGTTCCCGATTTGAGAGCTGCGCCATGCGCATTGTGGTGATTCGGTGACCAGCATAGACGATAGCCTGTCCTCAGTTGAATGGGGTCTTGCCTGTATTTGGCCGGTGGCGGCCCCCCACATCGACCCGCCCGGCCCTGAAGGCCACGCTGGACCGAAATATGGGGTATAAACCCCATTGTGCGATGAACAACGTTTCGCTTATCAATGTAGACGAAACGCTTTCGATTTCTCAACTATTTCCAGTCACTCCACCCTGGAGAGAGCTATGAAACGCAAACCACGCACCCCGTTCCCCCCACCCCTGGGCGTCATATCCCGCCGCGGCTTTATATCCCGCCGTGGCTTTATTAGTAGTGTCGGCGCCGGCGCCGCCTGCGTGGCCGCCTCAGGACACCTCTTGGCGGCCACCACAGGTAGGCGCCCCAGTCAGCCGCTGCTCGAGGCGGACGCGCTCACCCAGATCGACCTGAACATCAACGGAGAGCGCCACGAGCTGTTGGTGGAGCCGCGCTGGTCCTTGCTCTATGTGCTGCGCGAAAAAATCGGCCTGACCGGCAGCAAGGAGGGCTGCGGGCGCGGTGAGTGCGGCGCCTGCACGGTGCTCATGGACGATCTGCCGCGCTATGCCTGCCTCACCCTGGCCGTGGAGGCCCAGGGCGCCGCCATCACCACCGTGGAGGGGCTGATGGAGGGTGAAGCCTTGGGAAAAGTTCAGGCAGCCTTTGTTCAAGAGGACGCCTTTCAGTGCGGCTACTGCACCCCCGGCCAGATCATCTCCGTGGAAGGCCTGTTGCGCCGCAACCCGGCCCCTTCCCTGGATGAGATTCGCACCGCGGTGAGCGGAAACCTCTGCCGCTGCGGGGCCTACGCCCACATATTCAAGGCGGCCGGCAGAGCCGCTAAAGCGGTTCAGAGCTGAAAGCCGAGCCCCTTTGAGTGGCTGCATTTTAGCGAATGCCGCAATTTAAACGGCGGGGGCGGGTTCCCCCCTGCCCCGCCCGGCAAGCCTGGTACAATTTCCATCCGATCCGCCAAACAGCGAGGTGCCCCATGGCCCAAGAAGATCCCCAATCCATTTACTACACCGAAGGCCTTCCGGTACCGGAGACACCGCCCCCGGGCCAGGATCCCCGGCCCTGGGAGCATACCGATCTGGTGGGCAGAGCACTGCCCCGGGTGGACGCCTACGAGCGGGTCAGCGGCACGGCGCTCTATCCTTCGGACGTGCTGCTGCCGGGCATGCTCTACGGCGCCATTTTGCACTGTCCCCACCCCCATGCGCGGGTCAAAAAGGTGGAGACCGCACCGGCATTGGATTTGCCGGGGGTGCGGGGGGTGCTCGGCCCCGACTCGCCGGAAGCTGACCTGCCCTGGTCCATAGGGGGCAAGCAGACCCGGATTTTCAATCCTCTGTGCCGCTTTGAAGGCGAAACCGTGGCCGCCGTTGCAGCGGAAACCCCCTTTGCGGCCTGGGATGCGCTGCGCGCGATCCAAGTGGAATATGAAGTGTTGCCTCCGCTGGCGGATGAACGCCGGGCCCGCGACGCTGATGCGCCGGCCATCCATCCGGACGGCAATACGGTCAAGCATGACAGCTATTCGCGGGGAGACGTGGCTCAGGGGTTTGCCGAGGCCGATGTGGTCCTGGAGCAGCGCTACCGCACCGAAGCGGAACTGCACACCCCCCTGGAATTGCACGGCTGCGTAGCCGCCTGGGAGGGCGACCAGCTCACCATCTGGGAATCGACCCAGGGCGTTTACGCCGTGCAGTCCAAGGTGGCCCAAACCCTCAACCTGCCCCTCTCCAAGGTGAGGGTGAAGGGGCACTATATGGGCGGCGGCTTCGGCAGCAAACTCAGGACCAGCAAGTACAGCATCATCGCGGCGCTGCTGGCCAAAAAATGCGCCCGCCCGGTGAAACTGTTTCTGACCCGGGAGGCGACCTATCTCACCATGGGCAACCGGCCGCCGAGCAACATGACCCTCAAAGCGGGGGTTAAAAAGGATGGCACCCTGACGGCCCTGGAGTTTTCCTGCCTGGGCACCGGCGGCGCCTTCCCGGTGGGCGGCACCGCCCTGGTGGATTGGCAGATCCGCGATCTCTATCTCTGCCCCCACGTGCGCACCGAAAGCACCGATGTCTACATCAATGCCGGACCGGCACGCCCCTTTCGCGCTCCGGGCCATCCCCAGTGCTCCTGGGCTCTGGAGCAGATGCTCGACGCCCTGGCCGAGGCGATCGGGATGGACCCCCTGGAGTTGCGCCTTAAAAATATACCCGCTTACAGCCAGGGCCGGGAGGGCACTCCGCCCTACACCAGCAGCGGTCTTAAACAGTGTCTCACCCGCGGCGCTGAGCAGTTCGGCTGGCAGCAGGCGCGGCGCGAACTCAGCGCCCAAAGCGCCGACAGCGTCTGGCGCCGGGGTGTGGGAATGGCCGCCAGTGTCTGGATTGTGGGCGGAGGCGGGCCCCCCGCCACGGTGATCGTGAAGCTCTTTGCCGACGGCAGCGCCAATCTGAATATGGGCGCCAGCGACATCGGCACCGGCACCAAAACCGTCATGGCCATGGTGGCGGCCGAAGAGCTGGGGCTCAAGCCGGAGATGATCCGCATCGAACACGCCGACACCGGCACCACCCAGTACGCCACCCCCAGCGGCGGCAGTAAAACCGTACCCACCGAATCCCCGGCGGTCCGCGATGCGGCCCTCGAGGTCAAGCGCAAGCTGCTGGAGATGGCCGCCCAGGAGCTGGAGCGGCCGGTCGCCGAGCTGGCCTACCGCGGAGATGCCATCGAACGCCGCGATGATCCCGGCCAGCGCCTCAAGATCACCGAAATCCAGGGGCTCAAAAAGCGGGGCGTGGTGGTGGGGGTGGGCCATCGCGGCCCCAATCCGGAGAACAAAACCATCAGTCCCTTTTGCGTTCAGTTCTGTGAAGTGGAGGTCAACACCCGCACCGGCGAAGTGCGCCTGCTGCGGTTTTTAAGCAGCAATGAAAGCGGCCGGGTCATGAACCGTTTGAACTTCGACAGCCAGGTCATCGGCGGCGTCACCATGGGCATCGGCCTGGCCACCACCGAGGCGCGCATTCTGGATGCCGCCCAGACCGGCAAGCTGGTCAACCGCAACTGGCATGATTACAAACTGCCCACGGCCCTGGATGTTCCCACCGATATCCGCAGCGTACCCATCGACCTGCCCGATGCCGAGGCCAACACCACCGGAGCCAAGGGTCTGGGCGAGCCGGTGACCATCCCCACCGCAGCGGCGGTGGCCAATGCCGTCTATCACGCTGTAGGGGTGCGGGTCACCACGTCGCCCATCAATCCCCTGCAGCTCTGTGCCTTACTTTCCCAACAGCGCCAGGAGGGTTGATCCATGCTAACTCGATTTTCCTACATCCGACCGGCAACCCTCCAAGAGGCCCTTGAGCAGGCAGCCCAGCCCGGCGCCTATCTGCATAGCGGGGGCACCGACTTACTGGGGTGTCTGCGGGAAGAGATCTTCACGGTGCACAAGATGGTCAGCATCAGCGCCCTGGAGGAGCTAAAAGGGATTCGCGAGCTGCCCGACGGCGGTCTTAAGATCGGCGCCCTGACCCTCATCAGCGAGGTGGCTGCCTCAGCCCTGATCGGCGCCCGTTACCCGGCCCTGGCCCAAGGTGCCCGGGAGGTGGCCAGCCCCCAGCTGCGCAATCAGGGCACCCTGGGGGGCAACCTGTGCCAAAAACCACGCTGTTGGTACTATCGCGGCCAGTTTCACTGCCTGCGTAAGGGCGGCGGCACCTGTTTCGCCCCTGGCGGGGAAAACCAGTTCCACTGCATTTTGGGCAGCGGGGACATCTGCTACATCGTCCACCCCTCGGACACGGCCCCGGCCCTGATCGCCCTGGGCGCCGAGGTTGAGATCGCCGGCGCCGACGGCCAAAGAACCTTGCCGGTGGAGGCGCTGCATGTACTGCCCGCCGATGATGTGCAGCGCGAAACCTGGCTGGATCCCGGCGAAATCATCACCGCCGTGCATCTGCCTCCCCCGCCGGCCAACCTTCGTTCAACCTACCGCAAGGTTCGCGCCCGCCGCGCCTGGGATTTCGCCCTGGCCGGCGCGGCCCTGGCCCTGCAGATGGAGGATCAGCAAGTGACCGGCGGTCGGGTCGTGCTCAGCGGTGTTGCGCCCATCCCCTGGCGCGCCCGGGAGGTGGAAGCCGTGCTCCATGGAAACCCGCTCAACAGCCAAATCATCGCCGAGGCCGCCCAGGCCGCGGTGCAGGGCGCCGAGCCCTTGTCCAAAAACGGCTACAAAGTCCCCCTTTTGCGGGCGATACTCACCGAAGAGCTGGAGCGCATCGCGGTTTAGGGCGATCCATTCACAGCCGCACCCATCAAAAATAAGATGCGCCCGCCGTCGTCCAACGGAGGCCGTGTGAGGATTCGTCGATCAAGGTCGCAACCTGCGTTCCAGCCGTGCAAATGAACCAGGATGATTATGCGGCGGATATGGAAGCCATAATTGGCTGTTTGGAGTAAAGCTGCCGCAAGTTGACTGTCAGGAGGTGGATCATGAACGCTGCCGCACCTGAACGTTTGATTCCGGAGCTATTGGCCACAGTCGATGTCGAGATCAACGGCGGCCGCCCATGGGATCTCCAGGTTCACGACGACCTGTTTTTCCGGCGATTGGCTGCCGGCGGATCTAGGGCGTTGGGGGAGAGCTATATGGATGGCTGGTGGGACTGCGAAGCCCTGGATCAGTTTTTTGATCGGATCTTGAAGTTTCGTTTGGATCGGAGGGCGAAAAAATCTTTGAAAACGGTATGGTGCGGCATTAAAGCGGTATGCAGCCATTCACCGGGGCGCTTGCGCGCCTTTACCATCGGCCGGCGGCACTATGACATCGGCAATGAGCTGTTCTCCCTGATGCTGGACAAATGGATGAATTATTCATGTGCCTATTGGCAGGATGCCGAAAACCTCGACGAGGCCCAGGAAGCCAAAATGGACCTGATCTGCCGCAAATTGAAACTTGAACCCGGGATGCGTCTTCTCGATGTCGGTTGTGGGTGGGGCGGCCTGGCGGCCTATGCCGCGCAACGCTATGGCGTCGAGGTCCTGGGCATCACGGTTTCCCAGGAGCAGCAAAAGATAGCCCGGCAACGTTGCGAGGGGCTGCCGGTCAAAATTGGATTGATGGATTTTCGAGAGTTGAAAGGGACCTTCGACCGTATCGTATCGGTGGGCATGTTCGAACATGTGGGGGTCTACCGCTATCGCACCTTCATGCATACGATCCGGCGCTGCCTGACCGCCGATGGGCTTTTCCTGTTGCAAACCATCGCCGGCAACCGCTCGGTGCGCCGCTGCGACCCCTGGATTGCCAGGTATATCTTCCCCAATTCCATGCTGCCCTCCAGTCGTCAGATTTCGGCCGCGACCGAAAAGTTATTATTCCTGGAGGACTGGCACAGCTTCGGTCCCCACTACGACCTCACCTTGATGGCCTGGCATCGGAATTTTGTGAAAAATTGGAGCCGGATCAAACATCTCTACGAAGAACGATTTTTCCGCATGTGGACCTACTATCTGTTGTGCTCGGCGGGCGCTTTTCGGGCTCGCAGAAATCAGCTGTGGCAAATCGTCTTTTCCAGAGATGGCGTTCGTCCCGGATACGTGAGTGTGAGATAAGGCTTGGACATGACCGAGGGCCGACCAGGGGCGCATCTGGGGCGGACCCTTGGCGCATCTATTGGCTCTCCACGGAACCGAAAGCATAGCGCCCGATCATCTCGGTTAGATCCACGGCGGATTGGGTGTCGACGATGGTGTCGCCGGCCCGCAAACGCTCGCCGGCGCCGCCGGGATCGATCTCCATGTACTTGTCGCCGATCAGACCCTGGGTTTTGATAGACGCAATGGCGTCGTTATAGATCTCAATCTCCTCGTCCACCCGGAAGCGCACCACCGCCTGCCCCCGTTGCTGGTCGATGCCCACCCCGCGGACTTCTCCGATCCGAATACCCATCATGGTCACGGGACTACCCTCGCGCAGCGAGGAGATGCTGAAGAAGCGTGCCTTCAGGGAGTAGCTGCCCTTGTCGAGCAGTGACAAATCCCCCAGCTGCAGCGCCAGATATACCACGCAGACGGTTCCCACGGTCATGAAGATTCCAACCCATGTCTCTTTGGTGTAGCGTTTCATCGGTTTTTCTCCCGGCACTGAACCTTGAGTTCGGCAATCGGCCGGCAGCCTGTACGGGCCGCCTCAATCACCTGCTCTATGGGGGTTTTCGGTTTTCCCTGGGCCGTGCCCGCGGCAATGGTAATCTTCACCGCATCCCGGCCGGCGCGCTCGGCCGGCGCCAGGCGTTTCATCCGGTCTAAGCCGCTGGTGTTGAGCGCCTCGCTAAAATCGCCCACCAGCCGCCGGGCTTCGCTGTGATTCGCATGGGGCAGAAGCACCACAAAGCCCCGGCGCTCAAAGCGTGCGGCAAACCCGCCCACCTCGCTGAACCGCCGGCTGATGAAACGGCCCAAGGCCGTCAGCAGTTCCTGAGCCGCGGAGTGCCCCAGCCGCCGGATCACATCTGCCGACCGCGCCAGGCGAATCATCACCAGGCTGTAGGTCACATCATGGAGGCCTTGATAGAGGTCCGTCTGGTAGCGCAGTTTAAACTGCCGCCGGGAATAGAGGCCGCTGAGCTCTTGTTGGAGCAGCTCCAGACTTTCAGTGAATTCCGTGCGAAATGGATGGTCGAACTGGTCGAACTGGTCGGCGGAGCCGTCAAAGATAATCCGCCCCTCGTATAGGGCCAGAATGGTGTTGGAGATAAAGAAGATATCGGGCAGGTCGTGGCTGATCAGAATGGCCGAAAAATTGTACTGATTTTGATAAGCGGCAATCATGCTCAAAATGGCGTTCTTGCGAATCGGGTCCTGGCCAGTGGTCGGTTCGTCAAAGAGCACGATGTCCGGCTCGCTGATCAAGGCCCGCGCCAGGGCCACGCGTTTTTGCATGCCGCCCGAAAGCTGGGCTGGATATTGGCCGGCCGTGCCTTGAAGCTCCATTTGCGCCAGGCGTTCATGTACTCTCTGCTCAATGGCCTTACGGCCCATCCCACGCCGATAGCGCAGGGGCAGGGCCACGTTGTCAAACACCGAAAGGGAACTGAACAGGGCGTTGTTCTGGAACATGTAGCTGATCTTATCAAGATAGGCCTGGTGCTGCTTGCGGTTCATCTCGTGGATGGATTCGCCTCTGAACAAGATCCGTCCCGCGTCGGGTTGCAGCAGGCCCACGATGTGTTTGAGCAGCACACTTTTGCCTACTCCGCTTTTGCCGATGATGGAGATCACCTGGCCCTTGAATAGCTTGAAGCTGACCCGGTCGAGAACCGTGCGGCCCTCGAAACGCTTGGTCAGTTTCTGAACCTCTATGAGCGGTGCTTCCATGAACCCCGGTCGGTGCCTTTCCTTTTCCACCGGCTCGATCCGCCGGTTCAATTAGAGCAGAAACGAGGTGATCAGGTAGTCGCTGATCAGAATCAGCACGCAGGCGTGCACCACCGCGGCGGTGGTGGAGAGACTCACCCCCCGGGCGCCCCGGCCGCTTTTGCGCCGATGGGTATAATAACCGTGGTAGCAGCAGACCGTCACCACCAGGGCGGCGAAAACAACCGCTTTGATAAAGCCGCCCAGCACATCGATCCAGGCCACGCTCTCCTGTAAGCGATAAAAGTAGACGCCGGTGTCGGTGCCGGCCAGAATAACCCCCGAGAGGTATCCCCCGGCGATGCCCACCATGTCGAACAGGGCGGTGAGCAGCGGAAAGCTGATCAGGGCCGCCGCTACCCGGGGGCTGACCAGGTAGGCCAGGGAATCGATACCCATGGTGTAGAGGGCATCGATCTGTTCCGAGATGCGTTGAATACCTATTTCGGCGGTCATGGCTGAACCGGCCCGGGCGGTGATCATGATCGCGCTCAGCACCGGGCCCAACTCGCGCACCAATGAGAGCCCGATGGCCGATCCCAGGGCGCCCTCCGAGCCGAATTTGACCAGGGTGTAGTAAAGCTGCAGACCGATCACCATGCCGGTGAAGAGGGCCACCAAAACAATGATCCCCATGGTTCGCGCCCCGATGAAATAGAGCTGCTCAAAGATGCTTTTGAGCTGGTGACGACCGAAAATCATCCTCAGCGCGCGCAGAAAAAAGAGAGTGGCCGCGCCGTAATGGTTGAGCCAGGTCAGACCGGCGGCTCCCAGAGGGTTAAAGAGCCGGGCGAGACCACCCCGCAAGGGTGAAGAATCATTTTCAAGGGCATCAGGGGCTTGCCTGGCGCGCATGGGCGATCCTTTCCAGCCGGCCGGCGGGGTTACCCCTGCCGAATCCAGCGGCGGGCATCTTCAATCTCGTGCAGGCCGAATGTGCGCACCTCTGCCGACACCAGGGGACGGGCCATTTTACCGGCCCACTCGATCCACTTCTGGTCGGCCACCACCGCGACATGGCTAAAATCCTTGAGATGCTTGGGGCCGAATTTCATGTCCGCCCACAGGGCCGAGGGCTCAATGCCGCCAACCTCTTTGATCACCTCGACGAGACGAATCTTCTGGTGCGTCTGAAGCATCTCTTCGATCTTGGCGGCAACCTGGTCAAACTCCTCGTGGGTCATACCGCCGTCCAGGGTAAATTCCAGAATATTGCTCTCCGGGTACTGCTGCATGGCTAACATGAAATCCTCCTAAAGGCTGATTCAAAGTGCGGCATAGCTGAAAAAGAATGATCCCCTCCCGCCGCGGCCATCACCCCTTGCCCTCCATCTCGGCCACACGCCGCTTCACCTCGATCACGCTGTCGGGGTTCAGGGAGATCGAATCGATCCCGGCCTGCACCAGAAAGTCTGCGAACTCCGGATGATCGCTGGGCGCCTGACCGCAGATCCCCACCTTGCGGCCCTCTTGATGGGCCTTGTCGATGAGATCACGAATGCTGCGCCGCACGGCCTCGTCCTGCTCGTCAAAGAGCGCCGCCAGCTTTTGGGAGTCCCGGTCCACCCCCAGCACCAACTGGGTCAGGTCATTGGATCCGATGGAAAAACCGTCGAAAAACTCGGCGAAACGGTCGGCCAGGATGACATTGGAAGGCAGTTCGGCCATCATATAGACTTTTAGGCCGTCCCGTCCCCGTTCAAGTCCATTGCCGCCCATCACTTCGAGCACTTTGCGCGCCTCGGACACGGTGCGGCAAAAGGGAATCATCACCACCACGTTGCTCAGGCCCAGGGTGTTGCGCAGTTTGAGGATGGCCCGGCACTCCAGGGCGAAGCCCGCCTGGTAGTCGGGGCTGTAGTAGCGCGAGGCGCCCCGAAAACCGAGCATCGGATTGGCCTCTCGCGGTTCGAACTGCCGGCCGCCGATAAGGTTGGCGTACTCGTTGCTCTTAAAGTCGCTCATGCGCACAATCACCGGATCGGGGTATTGGGAGGCCGCGATTTTGGCCAACCCCCGGGCCAGGTGATCCACGAAGTAAGCCTGCTTGTCGCGGTAGCCCCGGGTGAGGGTCTCGATCCGGCTGCGCGCCTCCTGATCTTCAAGTTCGTCGAAATGCACCAGGGCCATGGGGTGCACTTGGATCACGTTGTTGATCACATACTCCATTCTAGCCAGCCCGATACCGCTGCAGGGTAGGCGCCACCAGCGAAAGGCTGCCGGGGGACTGGCGATATTCATCATGATCTGCGTGCGGGTCTGGGGAATGTTCTCCAGGTCGATCTCGGATTCCTCGAAATCGAGAATCCCCTCGTAGACGTAGCCCTGATCCCCCTGGGCGCAGGAGAGGGTCACCTCCTGACCGTTCTGCAATGTCTGGGTGGCATCGCCGCAGCCCACCACGGCGGCGATGCCCAATTCGCGACTCACAATGGCGGCATGGCTAGTGCGCCCCCCATAGTCGGTGACGATTCCGGCGGCCTGCTTCATGATCGGCACCCAATCCGGGTCGGTCATCTCCGTGACCAGCACCGAACCGGCCTCGAAAGAGTCGATCTGTTCGGCGCTGGGAATCCGATTGACCTTGCCCGCGGCGATGGCCTGGCCGATGGCCAGTCCGGAGATAATCTCCCGGCCCTGCTCCTGGAGCCGGTAAGCCTTGAGCCGGCCGGCACTTTTTTGAGACTGGACGGTTTCCGGCCGCGCCTGGACAATGAACAACCCTCCCGACTGACCGTCTTTGGCCCACTCGATGTCCATCGGAGTGTCATAATGCGCCTCGATCACACAAGCCCAGCGCGCCAGTTGCAAAATCTCGTCATCGTCGAGCACCAGCTTTCCGCGCTCCTGACGGGGGGTGTCGATGTTGCGGGTCTTGGCGCTGCCGCCGGCGGCGTAAACCATCTTTTTTTCCTTCTCCCCGCAGGTTTTGTCGACGATGGGCGCCAATTCCTCATTTTTCAGCAAGGGCTTGAAGACCACATACTCATCGGGGTTGACCGTACCCTGAACCACGTTCTCCCCCAATCCCCAGGCGGCATTGATCACCACTACCTCCGGAAAACCCGAATCGGTGTCCAGCGTGAACATCACTCCGGCGCCGGCCTTGTCGGCGCGCACCATCTGCTGCACTCCCACCGACAGCGCCACTTTAAGATGGTCGAACCCGTTTTCCTCGCGGTAGGCGATGGCGCGGTCGGTAAACAGGGAGGCGTAACAGTTGCGGCAGGCCTGCAGCAGATCCTCAAAGCCCGATATGTTGAGAAAACTCTCCTGCTGGCCGGCGAAACTGGCCTCGGGCAGATCTTCGGCCGTGGCGCTGCTGCGCACGGCCACCGCAGCCTCATCCACATCGCCGCGGCTGCAGAGTTCCTGGTAGGCATCCCGGATCGCCTGGACACTCTCCTCGGGCATCTCGCCGTGGCGAAAATCCCGGCGGACAGCCTCCCCTGCCTGGTGCAGAGGTTTTTCCTCCGAGCGCCAGGCCTCGATGGAGGCTTCGATTTTTTGCGCCAGGCCGTTGTGTTCCAAAAATTCACGATAGGCCCGGGCCGTGGTGGCAAAGCCTCCCGGCACGCGGATCTCTTCTTCGCGTAAGTTCTGGATCATCTCCCCCAGGGAGGCGTTCTTGCCCCCCACCTGGGCAATGTCAGCGGAATTGATATCTTCAAACCAGCGTACATAATCGGCCATGACGCACTCCTTTACGCACTCATTTGATCAAATTTACCGGTAGCGCAGGACACCTTAAACCCTAAGCCGTTGCGCCGGCAACCGGCAATGGGGCCTGTCATGTATTTGGGGGTCGTTTGACCCGGCCCTTACGATTTTCCGAGAAATACAGGATCGGCCCTATTTTCGATCTTCCCGGATCCTGATAGATTGAATCGTTGTAGGGAACTGGGAAGGCGCCGCCGGGCGGGCAGGGAACCCCAATCGCCTGCACCCTCAACCCGAAACGACTAAGGAGCGGGAATGCCTGAATTACCTGACGTGGAAATCCTACGGCAGTATCTTGCCGCAACGGCGCTCCATCAGCGCATCGACCAGGTGCGGGTGGGAGAAGAAAAAAACCGGCAGGTGCTGGAGGGCATCAGCCCTCAACAGCTGGGCCAGGCAGTGAAGGGCCGCTCCTTTGAAGATACCGCACGCCACGGCAAATACTGTTTCGCTGAGCTGAGCGGCGGCCGCCACTTGGCGTTTCATTTCGGCATGACCGGCTGGCTGCGCTACTACCAGAGGGATCCGGACGATCTGAGCCATGTGCGGGTGCGCTTCGATTTCAGCAGCGGCTACCATCTCGCTTTTGTCAACACCCGTCTGTTGGGATCCCTTGCTCTGGTTGCAGATCCCCGGAGCTTCATCGCTGAAAAAAACCTGGGGCCCGATGCCCTGGATGATCTGAGCGAAACCTACTTTCAGGAGCTGATGGACAACAGCAATGCCAAAATCAAAGCACTGCTCACCAACCAGCAGAAGATCGCCGGTATCGGCAATGTCTACGCCGATGAAATTTTATTCCAGGCCCGGGTTCATCCCACGGTTCCGGCCAATCTGCTGGGGCGCGGTGAGCGCCGGCGGTTGTTCAAGGCGCTGGTGCAGGTATTGCAGGACGCACTCCAGGCCCGGGCCGATCCCCAACAAATGCCCGACGGCAGTCTGCTTCCGATTCGCAAGCAAGGCGAAACGTGCCCCCGCTGCAGCGCAGCACTGAAAAAAATCCCTTTTCAGGGCCGCTCGGCTTATCTTTGCCCCACCTGCCAAAAGGCTTGATCTTGCCCAGCCCCGATCGTCGGGGGAGCGCTCTAAGCGCCCCAGTGGAACATCATCCACTGCAGATCCCGGGTCACATCCAGGGTGCGCGCTCTGGGAATCCCATGGTACTCGGCCTTCACGGTATAACGTCCCTCGGGCAGTTGAAGGTAGATCCAGGGGCCTGCGGCCTCAACTTCCAGCACCTTTTGCCCCTGATCATCATGGACCGTCAGCGGAAGGCGCGCCAGGTAGTTTCCGGAGGCCCGGGCCAACACGATTTTCAGGTTGTACCCTTGAGCCATTTGCTCCATTTCGGCCCTTTCCGCCTGTCCCACCCCACCGCTCATCAGCGCAATCCCGTTTCGCACCGCGGTTTGGATTCCGATTTCCTGCCAGGCAGCCGCAAAACTTACCCCGCCGGCAATGATGGTCCCCATCAGTAGGTAGTGTAGAATTTTTTTCATGTTGCCCTCCTTTAGGTAGGATAGTGATGCTCTACAAAAATCCCCGCCCCTGGTCGGTCTATCCTGGCGGCCACTTGACACCGGAAGGTTCCTGCTGCTTGCAGCGCTGAACCAGATCCTGGATCAGCTCCTCGAATTTCGCCCGGCGGATCTCGGTGCTCAAATGCTTGGGACCGCCGGCGTCCGCGGTAATGAACGGCAGGCTCACATCACTTTGGGTGGTATTAGAGAGTTCGCATTTCGCTTTTTCACAAGCCTCGTATAGCCGCTGAAGGGCCTGGCGGTCATTGCGCAGATCGATTCCCTGATCTTTTTTGAATTCAATGGCTCTAAAGGCGATAATGCAGTGTCGCGCTGATGCGCCGGCGGCCGAAGGGCCCGCGCAAGATATAAGACTCCATGGGGCTCCAGTCATCCCCCCCGGCTCCATCCCGGAAATACCACTTTCAGGCCGTCCGCCATGAACTGGACGGCAATGGCGATCAGGATCATTCCGAAGACGCGCGAGATCAGGGTCAGGGGCAGGTTGCCGATCCAGCTCTGGATGTAGGGGCCGGTGAGCAGGATGAGGTACAGCAGCAGCAGAACCCCGGCCACGGTGAGACTGAGCATGGCGGACGTCAGCAGCGAGTCGCTCTGGTAGCCGTAGATGATGACCGTGGTGATGGCCCCCGGTCCGGCGATCACCGGCATGCCGATGGGGATGAATATCTGCCGGTAGCGTGTAAGAACCCTGGTTTTGAGACTTTCGGAGCGATCCAGACTTTCCGAGTTGATGTCGATCGCCGATCCATTGAGCATGCTGAAACCGAACTGCAGCAGAATCAGCCCTCCGCCGATCTTGAAGCTGGCCAGATCGATCTGCAGCTCGACCAGCAGCCGCCGGCCGAACCACAAAAAGAGCAGCAGGATCACCGCGCTGGAGAGCATGATCAACCCCCCCAGCAGCCAGCGGAAGTGACGGCTGTCGCCCCGTGAGGCTTCCACCCAAAGGGGGATTTTTTCAATGGGATTGACAATGGCCAGCAGGGCCACGCTGAAATTGGATATGAGCTCCCAATCGGTCTGCATGGGACTCCTCAGGGTGCGTGTAGAAATAAATTCGCCGATGAGCTTTGGAGCCCGAACTGGATAGAGCCGCTTAGCCGCTGACTTTGCGCCGGATATGGTCGATTACTGCGCCATGCTCTTGCTGCGGGCTGAACATCACGATGTCAGTTTCTTCTTCCGCCCTAACGCTGTGTCCTGGAGGCCAGTAGAAAAGATCCCCGCTTGTCGATGTCTCTTCACTCCCATCGCTATACAGAGCGGTGATTGCCCCCTTTATAACATATCCCCAATGCGGACTCTGGCAGCTGTCGTTCTCGAGTCCGTGCAATAACTCCGTGATATCGGTCCCGGCGCCAAAGGAGAAATATTCGGCTGCCAGCTTTGCATATCCCGTTACATCGCCGAAATCGCGCTGGTGTCTGGCAATTGCACCGGGAACATCGATCCGAACGGGAACATCTTCTTTTGCTATGCGCATGACGATTTACTCCATTTTGAAAGGGTAGAGGGTTATGGGCAGCTGAATAGTGCCCGACCGAAAACTCCCCTCCCCTGGCTTAGAAGGGTTGGGGGAGGGGGATATAAAGGTCTGATATCATTCACCCCCACCCCGGCCCTCCCCCATCAAGGGGCAGGGAGAAGAAGGTTTCCGTTCAACCACTAAATATTGTGACATTAGGGTTTACCCTTGCTTCCTAGGTTCGGTGACCGTCAGGACCGGGCATTGAGCCATGCGAATCACTTTGTCGGCCACCGAACCGAAGACCAGTTTGCGCCAGCCGGTCCAGCCGTGGGTGGCGATGACGATCATATCGGCCCCTTCGTCTTCAGCGCGCTCGATGATCTCGTCCGGCGGACTGCCCTGAGTCACGAACGTACGGCATTCAATCTGCGCCGGAATGGTGTCACGCTGGATCTCCGCCAGCTTTTCCCGGCCGAAGCGGGTCATTTCGGTCATGTATTCCTCAATCTTATAGCCCGGCGGCACGGCCGGGGCGCCAATGGGAAATGCGTGGCTGACCACATTAACCAGAACGATCTCGGCTGAAAAATGCTCTGCAAGTTCAATAGCGACTTTGACCCCTTCCCCGGAAGGTTCACTGAAATCCGTGGGGCACAAGATAGTGTTGATGGGCAGCATTGTATATCCTCCTTGGTTTGAAATATGGAGCAAATCGCGGAAACCTTTGCCGACGCCTGCTTACCCCTGGTTCGTGCCCCAGGTCCCCCGGCCGGTTCAAAATAGTGCCTGACCGAGCCCCCCTCACCTGGCGGCTGGGGTCGCGGAAGGGAGAATCAAACCTTGAAATCACTCACCCCCACCCCGGCCCTCCCCCGTCGAGGGGCAGGAAAAAGAAGTTTCCGTTCAGCCACTGAATCGTGCTCGACCGAAAACTCCCCTCCCCTGGCGGGAGGGGCTGGGCGAGGGAGAATAGGGGTTTCCGTTCGGGCACTAAATACCGGGGAAAACCCTGGCAGCGCAGATTGCCTCCTTAAGCAAGTGCTTACTCCTCCTTGTAGGGGTAGATATAATCTTTCAGCTCGTCGGGCTGGATATCATATACGACCCCGTAATCGGTGAAACCCAGGGGCTGATAGGCCAGCGCGACATGCACCGCCTCATCCAGAATATCCTCGGAAAACAGCACGATCTTTTCCACGGTGTTGTCGGCGGTGTTGATCACCAAATCGCGCACCCTTCCGACCGATTTGCCTTGATCATTGATAATTTCCCGCTGGATCACCGACGAGGCCAAAAAGCGCGAGGGCGTGTAGGCCATCTCTCCCGGATCAAGGGGCGGATAGGGATCAAACGGATACCCGTCACCGTAGCCGTAACTGCCGCGGGGCGGGTAGGGATAGTACCCCCGGGAGCGCTGATCGTAATAGTAGTCGGGACGCGCCGCAGGCCTCGCCCGGCGATAGTAGTAGGGCCGCAGCCCCTGCTGGTAGTAATTGAACTCGGGTCTTTTTTCCAGTTCCGCTTCGGTCAGCTGCAGAACAATATTTCCATCCTTAAGAGTGAACCGGTTAAAGGGCACGGCCACCAGCTTGTCGCCGATATCGTAGAACCCGCCGAATTCCACCAGCAGTTTCTTAGCCTTGCCGCTGCGCTTGACGACGATGTCCTCGACCTCGCCGATCAGGTTGTTCTTGTCGTCGTAAACATCCTGATCCAGCATCGCACTCGCCATGCGGGTGGTTCCTTTATCTTGGCCCACGACCGCGGCGGGCCCGCCGGCAAAGAACACAACCAGGCTCAGGAGAGCTGCCTTGATCATCCAACAATTCAATTGCATGGTGAATACCTCCTTCTCTTTTTTATATCTCGCTTGGGTCAATGGTAGAGATCAACTGCGGATAGCCTCAGCTGCAGACGCGCGGCAGCGGGCTGCCGCGCCTGGGGTCTGCAACGGTTGCCGCTTGTCCCCTGGCAGCGCTCCCCTGTGTTTTTATCTTTTATAACCTGCGGAGCCTGCCGATCACGGGTCAGGGCGTTTTCACGTTGAGATCGTTGGCCACGTAAACCGCCCCGCCCTCGTAGGCGTTGTTGACCGCTGCGTTGTACTCCGCCCAGGTATCCACGGTCCCCGTAAGGGTAACATCGCCGTTGTCCACCGCGACCTTGACTTGATCGGCATCCACAAATGGACTCCAGAACAGCTCGTCCTCGATGTCGGCCTTGATCTGCCAGTCGCTCTTGGTGGGAAATCGCGGCCGATTCTGATACCAGTCGCTGCTGTAGATGTAGGCGTCATCCACATAGGGATCATAGGTGTAAGGACTGATGTCGTCGAGCACCGTCAGATTGTTCTCCACCATGATCACCCCGTCGGCCTTGGCCGCCGCATCTCCGGCCTGCGTTTTCTCGAAATAGGTGTCAACCGTGCCGTACAGGTTGGCGACTCCGTTTTTCATCACCACATTAATGGCGTAGCTCTCCACGTAGGGATCGCGCAACAGGGCATCCCTTACCCGGGTTTCGATCTTTTCGTCGCTGACCCACTCCACCGGGCGCACCTTGATGCGGTTGTCCACACTCACCACGCCCACGATATTGCGGGCATCCTGGGCCGCGGCGCGCTTGGCCTTGAGGTTGTCCACGGTTCCCCGCAGAATCACCGTAGCGCCGTCATGCATCACTTCCGGGGTAACCTCGAAGGTGGAGACCCGGGGATCCAGTGCCAAAGCATCGTTGATGGCCGCAACAACCGCTTCCTTCGATTTTCGGGTATATTTATCTTCGCGCAGGTCATCGTCGCGCGCCCATCGGGCCACTTCCAGCCCGCTGGCGTCCACCTCTTGAACCCCGTGAACATAGGCATCCACCGTGGCCCAGTTTTTTTCCGCGGCACTGCCCACGGTCCCGCTCAAGGTGACCTGGTCGCCTTCAACCTTGACATCGATCAGCGCGTGGTCCACAATCGCATCCCATTCAAGGGCCCCTTCCACTTCGGCCTTGATCTCTTCCGCCGTGCGCTCTTCGGGCCACACCACCACGATCTCGTTCTTCAGATCCTTGACGCCCTTGACGCCTTTGGCCACCTTGGCGCAGAGCTGTTTTTCCTGCCAAGAGTCCACCGTGCCCGAGAGGGTCACCACGTGGTCATCCACCTGGACCTCCACCTCGTAAGTATCGGTGGCCGGATCGAGCAGCAGGGCATCTTTGACATCCTCCAAAACCTGCCAGTCCGTGCGCAGCAGGGAGGGGTTGACCTGGATCTCATTGATCACCCCGCGCACGCCCTTGACGATTCCGGCAATCCGGGCGGCGCGTTCCTTGGCCAGAATGTTATCCACCGAGCCGCTGAGCGTGACGATGCCATCCACGCTGAGCACGTCAATCCGGTGGGCGGGAACGGCGCTGTCCATCAGCAGTTCATCCGCCACGGCATCGCTGATGGATATATCGGTGATCTCCGCGGCCGCCCCGAACCCGGGAAGCGGGGTCAAGGCGAGGAGTGATGCTGTCAGAAGCATCGCCAACATCCAAATTTCAGGCTTCAAGCTCTGATAAGTAGTCGCTTTTTTCATCAGCCAACCTCCTTCTCCTTTTCGGTATGTAGGTATGTACGAATAAATCCGTTGATGTCTAAGAATTAACCGAAATCAAAGGGGCGGGCTATGGGTTCCAACCCCCATTCGGGCTTCGGACGGTTTGTAGTCGAGCAGGGAAAAGTACCTATATCCCGCGACTGGCGGGGGGGCTTCAGACCCGCTTGAGGATTTGGCCCACGGTGATGAGGACCGGATTCCAGAGCGGGGCCAAGGACGGGGCGTACTTAAGACCGGGATGGATCATCTTTTCTAGAATGCTCACCTGCGGCGCCATTGCCGGGAGATCGATCCACCTGCCCCCCTGGGTGCCGACATCTGACCCTCCGTCACGGAAAAATGGACCTGTGCAGGGCACAGCTCATTTGCCCGGGGCGGTCCCGGGATGGTACAAAAAGAAACCGGCTACTGGCGGGCCATCTGGGCGCCGCATTTCGGGCAACGCTCATCAGGGCAGGGCCGACCCTGTACGTGGGCCGTTTTTTCACCGCACTTGGGACAGACACAAAATCCTCCGGGGCCTCTGCGTTGGCCCCGTCCGCCCGTGCCTCGGCCGGAACCGCCTGTACCTCTCGGTGTATCCTGTTGCATAGTGTGCCTTCCTTTCTTTATCAGGGTCAATTCCGCGCCTATTTAGTGCTCGGCCGAAAAGCCTCTTCCCCCTCCCCCTTGATGGGGAAGGGGAGTTTTCGGCCGGGCTCTATTTATCCGTCAGCCCGCTTCCGGCAGGCTCTCGACAAACTCCTTTTTCACGGTCAGGCGAATGGAATCTTCAAAAATATCCTTGACCCAGGCAATGGGGATCAGCTTCTTTTTTTTGGCCAGAATGCCTTTGGAGACGAGAATGTGGGTGACCTGCTGATCCTGGGGTTCGGCGAAGATTTCTTCCACCCGGCCCACCTCATTTTCGGAAACATCCAGCACAGCAGCGCCCTCATCCAGCGGAACGCTGCCCTTGGGAATGTTGCGCCGGGTTCGTTTGATGTAGAGCGGTTTTAAAGGTGCGCCCCGGGGGCCGGCTGACCAGAATGGGGTGTTGACCTGGGTTTGGTACCAGATCACGCGCCGGGCGCGCTGGGCTTTCCGGTTCCGGAAATCCTCGGAACTGCCCTCCGGGATGTAGTGGGTCTCTTCAAATTTGGGGAAACGGTCCGGATCGTCGGCGCTGCTCTTCAGTACCACCTGCTTACCTGTGGTGACCTCCACCTCATCCAGGGGAACGACCTTATCCTCGGTAAACAAGATTCCTTTTTTCACCACCAGATGGGTCACCTGGCCACTGCCGGGATCCACCACCACCCGGTCGATGCGGCCCACCTTTTCGCCTAGCGGGGTCAGTACTTCGGCGTTCTCTTTGAAATGCATCTTGCGCCTCCTGTCCATGATTCCATGAGGGACCCGGTCAGGCCCAAGTCATGATTGCACCTCCGTGATCTCAGCGGAGTTGGCATGCCGGCGCCGGACTGGACCCATTTACAGCGTTGAGGCCCGCCTTTATTGAAACTCATTATAGCTTGCTGGGAAGAACTTGCCATGGGGGCGAGCATGTATTTCACCTCTGCCGACCTGGTACCTGACCCGGGGTGCATCAGCGAAGATCCACGGCAACGCACTTAAAATAAATTGAACTATGTATTTTAAACAGCCGCGCCACCGACTAAAGTCGGAATGCGAAGATCGCATACTGCAGCCTGCAGGACCGGCTGCTTTTCCGAACTTGGATCCGCAAAAAAGGTGACGCCATGGGCCAGCCATCCCACAGCAATCCTGCCATAAATCCCCAGGACGACGAAGAGAACCGGCGACCGCGTCCGGCTCGCGGTGGGTTATCCTCTCCAGCCCGCGTTCAGCAGCCGCACGCGACCCCTCGGACGCGCAGGGGGGCATTAAAACCGGGCCTGGTGATGCTTAAAATCGACGGGCTCTCTCATCGCCAGCTGGCGCAGGCCTTGGGCCGCAACCGGCTGCCCCATCTCAAACGCCTGATCCAGAACGGAAGTCATCATCTCAGGCAGCTCTACTCCGGGATCCCCTCTTCCACCCCTGCCGTCCAGGGCGAGCTCTTCTACGGTGTTAAAACAAGCGTCCCGGCGTTCGCTTTTTTCGACCGCCGGCAAAACAAGAAGATGGTCATGCTGCGCCCCGCGGCGGCAGGCGAAGTGGCCCGGCACCTGGAGGCGCAGGGAAGGCCGCTTTTGAGGGGCGGGACCTCCTACTCAAATATATACACCGGCGGCGCCGATGAAGCCCGCTACTGTATCGAGACCATGAAACTGCGCTCACTGCGCCAGATCGGCTCATCCTTCAAGCTGTTTTTTTTGCTGGCCCTAAAACCCTTCAAACTTCTGCGGATGCTGGGCTACGGCTTCTTGGAGGCCGGCTTGGCGCTCTATGATCTGGGGCGCGGCGTGGGGCAAGGCAAAAGCATCCCCCAGGAGCTCAAATTCGTCCCCACCCGGGTGCTGGTGTGCATTCTGCTCAGAGAGCTGATCCGCACCCGGGTCAAGATGGACCTGGCCCGGGGCGTGCCCATCGTCCACGCCTCTTTTTTGGGCTATGACGAACAGGCTCATCGCCGGGGACCCGATTCGGCCTTTGCCCACTGGACCCTGAAAGGGATCGATGAAGCCATCGGCGATATTCACCGCACGGCCCGGCGCTCCCAAGGTCGCGATTACCGCCTGATCATCTATTCCGACCACGGTCAGGAGCGAGCGCTCCCCTATGCGGTCCATCTCGGTGAAAGCCTCGAGCAGGCCGTCCAGCGCACCTTCGGGATCATGGGCAATTCCAACCCTATCTGCGACAGTCCGGGGGAAGGGCGGGGAACGCGGGTCCAGGATCGCCGCGGCCGGGAGTTCCTCTTTTCCGGGGCCGCCCCCCAGGGTTCCCCGCCGAAGGAAGATCGAGATTGTTTGACATCTCCGGAAATCCAGATCACGGCCATGGGACCCATCGGGCATCTCTACCTGCCAGGGCCGCTCTCCGCAGGGGACAAATTGAAGCTGGCCCGTGGACTGATCCGCGAGGCCCATATCCCCCTGGTGCTTTTCCGATCCGGTGAGAGGGTCATGGCTTCAAACCGCCATGGCGACCACGACCTGGAAAGCCGTGCCCGTGACGTGCTGGGTG
Organism: uncultured delta proteobacterium; assembly: GCA_963713755.1. Taxonomy (GTDB): domain Bacteria; phylum Desulfobacterota; class Desulfobacteria; order Desulfobacterales; family CAVQMW01; genus CAVQMW01. The sequence continues at coordinate 1,701,104 of CAVQMW010000003.1, forward strand.
GCGAACATCCCTGCCCGGAGCCGACCGCCGCAGATCTGGCCCGGACCTGCCGCCATCCCCATGCCGGCGATCTAATCCTGTCCGGCTGGCGGCCCGACGCCGCGCCCCTCACCTTCGCGATGGAAAACGGGGCTCACGGCGGCCCGGGAAGGGAGGAGGTTCTGGGATTTGCGCTGTTGCCCCAGAGCCTGAACATCCCCGGAGAGATGATGCGGCCGGCGGCGCTGCGCGCAGCCGCCTTGGCGCTCATGGGTCAAGGGGGGAGAGATGCCGGGACCGTTGATCCATGAAAAAATCTTCCCGCTACACGCTGCTGGGCATCTGCCTGCTGGGAGCCGGCCTCCTGGCCTGGCTGCTCTATCCCCTGATCAAAAACGAGGGCGCGCGCCTTCTGGGGGCTGTCGTGAACGAGGCCACGTCGCCGGCTCTGTTTATCCTGCTCTATGCCTTGTTGCCCATGCTGGGGTTTCCCATCAGCCTGTTTTTGGTTCTTCTGGGGGTGAAGTTCGGCAGCGCCAACGGCGTGTTGATCATGTTCGCTGTCCTGCCCCTGCATCTGCTGGCGGCCTACGGCGTGGTGCACACCTGGCTGCGGGAGTTGCTGCTGCGCTTGTTGAAAAAAAGAGATCTCGAGCTGCCACGGATTCCCAAGCAACACGCCGCGAGCTTCAGCTTTCTCTTCATGGCCGTTCCGGGCCTCTCCTATTCCCTGAAGAACTATATTCTGCCGCTGGCCGGCGTGCCGGCGCGCCATTTTTTTCTCAGCGGATTCCTGGCGCAAGGCTTTATGGGCATACCCTTTGTGGTCGCCGGAAATGCGGCGGCCGGCAAAAGCGCCTATCTGCTGGCGGGCATTATCCTGCTACTGGCCGTTGGGTATGGGCTGCTCTACCGGCTGCGTCGCCGTCGCCCCATCTTCAGCGGCGCATATCTGCGCGGCCTCTTTTACTCCGAGGACGACCCGCCGGGTTCCAAGGCCGATCAGGAAGGCGATCTAGGTTAGATCGATCTGCATTTCATATTCGCCGCTGGAGTTGCGGCTGACGGTGAATCCCAATTTTTGGGCCAGTTTGGCCATGCGGCGATTCTCGGGCAGGGCCGTTCCCCAGACCCGCTCCATACCGCGCGCCTTGACGATATCGACGGTACGCGCCAGCAATTCCGCGCCCACCCCCCGGCTCTGCCAGGCATCCCCCACCAGCACCGCAAACTCGCCTTCCCGGCCGCCGGGCCCGGCCATGACCCGTGCAGCCCCCACTATCTGCGCCTCATCGGAATGCTCTTCCAGGGCCACCAGGGCCATCTCGCGGTCGTAGTCAATCTGGGTAAAGCGCACCAGCATCTCCCGCGAGAGCGACTTGAGGGGAGAGAAAAAGCGGTGGTAGATGGTGGTTTTGGACAGACTGTTGAAAAAGTCCTCGAACAGCGGCGCGTCTTCCGGTTTAATGGGCCGGATGAAAAGCCGCAGCCCGCCGGTGTCGATTTCGCGCTGCTCATACTGCTGGGGATAGGGGCTGATGGAAAGATGAAGGGGCGAGGCCAGCGCGGCCCGGGCCACCACTATCCGGGCGTCCAGGGCGCAGGGCTGCGATTTGGACAGCGCCAGGGGGTTGATGTCCAGCTCCTCGATCTGGGGAAAATCGACCACCAGCTGGGAGAGGCAGAGCAGGATCCGTTCCAGTTTGGCGAGTCGCTCCGCACCGGCGTCTCGATCCGCGCCAAGCACCGAAAATACCCGCGTGCCCTCCAGCAGCCGCCGCGCCAGGGCGCGGTTGAGGGGCGCCAGGGCAAGGTTGCGGTCGCCCAGGGCCTCGGTATGCACCCCGCCCCAGCCAAAGAGCAGCACCGGCCCGAAATCGGGGTCCTTTTTGGCGCCCAGCAACAGCTCCAGCTCGACCTGTTCCTGCATGGGCTGCAGGGTCACGCCTTCAATGCCTTTCTCCCCGGAATTGCGCTCGAGGGCTTGGATTATCGCCTGAAAAGCGTCATCCACGGCCTCGAGGGAGTCGAGCCCTAAACGGACGCCGCCGGCGCGGCTCTTGTGTACAATCCCTGTTGAGGAGATCTTCATGGCCAGGGGGAAACCGAGTTCAGCCGCCACTTCCCGCGCTTCCTCCCGGTTGCGGGCCGGCCGGGTGGCATTGACCGGAATATTGTAGGCCGCCAGCACCTGTTTGGCCTCCCATTCGGTGAGCAGGCCCTTTTCCCGCTCCAGACCCCGGTCGATATAGCGCCGGGCGGCAGCTTCATCGAACTTGAGCCGGCCTTCGACCTTGGCCGGGATCTCCTGCAGCGTCTTCAGGTTCTTGCCGTACTCGAAGAGATAGTTGAAGGCTTGAACCGCCTGTTCCGGGGTGGGATAGGTGGGAATTCCGGCCTCATTGAGAATCCGGATTCCTTGGGCCACATCCCGGCCCCCCATCCAGGAGGCGAAGATTTGCGGGCCGCTGCGCCCCAGGCCCTCGACCAGGGCCTGAGCCACCTCCGCCGGATCGGTCATGGCCTGGGGATTGAGAATGATCAACAGGCCATCGCTGTCTTGGACAGAAATGCAGTTGAGGGCCTCGATATAGCGCCGCGCGTCGGCGTCGCCCAGGATATCAATGGGGTTGCCCCCGCTCCAGTGGGGCGGCAAAACGCGGTCAAGCTCACCCAACGTCTCTTCGCTCAGGTCGCTCAGCACCAGGTTCTGCTCGGCCACGGCATCGGCGGCCATCACTCCCGGCCCCCCCGAGTTGGTGAGGATGGTCAGCCGCGGGCCGCGGGGCGGGCGCTGCTTGGCCAGCAGTTCGGCGCAATCGAAAAAATCGCCCAAGGTGCGGACCCGCACGGCCCCGCCGCGTTTGAAGGCCGCGTCGTAAACCAGGTCGTCGCCGGCCATGGATCCGGTGTGGGACGCCGCCGCGCGGGCCCCCGAAGCGCTGCGGCCCGACTTGAGCACCACAATGGGCTTCATCCGCGAAACCGCCCGGGCGGCGCTCATGAATTTGCGGAAATTGCTGAGGCTTTCGATGTAGAGCAGCACGCTGCTCACCTCGGGATCATTGCCCACATAGTCGATCAGATCCCCGAAATCGACATCGAGCATCGATCCGATACTGATGAAGTAACGATAGCCCATCTTCTCCTCCAGGGAGAGGTCGAGCATCGCACTGCAGATGGCGCCGCTCTGGGAGATGAAGGCCAGCTTGCCCCGGGGGGGCATATGGGCCAGAAAGCTGGCGTTGAGGCCGTGCTGCGGCGCAGCGATCCCCAGGCAGTTGGGTCCGATGATGCGCAACCCCGCCTTGTGCGCTCGTTCCTGGATGCTCCCCTCCAGCCGGCGCCCCTGCTCACCGGCCTCCCGGCCGCCGGCCGATAGGATCACGGCCCCTTTGACCCCCAGGTCCGCGCAGGCATCGATCACCGGGGGAATTTTAGCCATGGGAATGGCGATCACCGCCAGATCAGGGGCTGACGGGGCATCGGAAATCCGGTCCAGGCAGGGGCGTTCGAAAAGCTGATCGTACTTGGGGTTGACCGGAAAAAGCTCCCCCGAAAAGCCACCCTCCAGAAGATTGTTCATAACCGCACCGCCGATACTCTCCGCCTTTGGGCTGGCGCCGATCACGGCGATCGATTGGGGCTGAAACAGACGATCCAAATGGTGCAGACTCATGGCAGACTCCTTTTGGGCAACCTTCTTTTGGCGGCCGGCGGCGATAAGCGCCCAGGGGAACACCCTCAATGGCAGCCGGCATTAGTGCCCGACCGAAAACTCCCCTCCCCTGGCGGGAGGTGTTGGGGGAGGGGATATAAAGGCCTGATATCATTCACCCCCACCTCAACTCTTCCCCATCAAGGGGGGGAGGGAGAAGAAGGTTTCCATTATAACCCCTATCTTAGGCAATCCCGGCGCTCTAGCACATAGGCTCAATCCCCCATTTCAAGCCCCATTGCCCCCACTTGGGAACTATTCGCCCATCTGGCCCACCGATCTGAACTCAGCGCGCCTTTTTCAACCAAATACAGGCTACACCCCATAGACCCGCCCCATGAGGTGAGATTATTATAGGTCAAGCTTGCCGGTGGCCGGCGCCTCTGGCCTGAAATCCGAAGCGGCCGCCTGGATTGCGCGAGAAAACACCCCAAGCCGCATCGCGGAGAAAGGCATATGGGCAGTTCTAAAGCCACCAACCAGCGCAGCAACAGTATCGCCTCTCTGGTGCGGTACGCGGTTCTGGCGCCTTCCAGCCACAACACGCAACCCTGGCGGTTTGAGGTCGCCGACACATCGCTCCGCCTGTATGCCGACCGTATGCGGTCACTGCCGGCCAATGATCCCGACGACCGGGAGTTGACCATAAGCTGCGGCTGCGCATTGATGAATCTACGCGTTGCAGCGGCCCGGGCCGGTTTAAGGCCCAGCTGCCGAATCCTTCCCAATGCAGCGGATGCCGATTTGCTGGCCATGGTTGACTTGAATGGCGCGCCCCCTGCAGCGTCTCCTGAGGCGGGACTGTTCTGGTGCCTCGAGAAGCGCCGAACCTACCGCCAGCAGTTTGAATCCCGCCCGGTACCCAGTGCAGCGCTGGATGATCTGGCTCGATGCGCCGCACAGGAAGGCGCCTGGTTTCACGTGATCGATGCCGAGGAGGATCGCCGGCGCGCGGCCGCGCTGGTTGCCGAAGGCGATGCGCTCCAGTGGTCCAATCGGCAGTGGCGCCGGGAACTTGCCGCCTGGATGCGTCCCCGCCGCCGGGGAGATGGGTTGACTGTCAACGGAGTGCTGGCTCCGCTGGTAAAGCTTATCATTCGGACCTTTGATATGGGCAGCCGCATGGCTGAAAAGGATAGACAACTGACTCAAGAAGCGCCGGTTGTCACTGCGCTGGGTACGCAGGGCGATGAGGCCGCCGACTGGGTTCGTGCAGGCCAGGCGCTGCAGCGGGTGCTTCTCCTGGGGCACAGCAAGGGGCTGCAGGGTTCGTTTCTGAATCAACCCGTGCAGGTCGCCTCGCTGCGCTCCAGACTTCGGCGCCTGCTCAAGCGGGCTGGATCCCCGCAGATCCTGCTGAGGCTCGGCTTTCCGCGGGGGAAATTGCCTCCAACGCCCCGTCGCGCGCTGACGGCGGTAATCGACTGAGGAGCGGATGATGTTCAGCCGTAAACTCAAACTTTTCCGACTGTTCGGATTCGAGGTGGGCATCGATCCCAGCTGGGTGGTGCTGGCGATTCTGGTGGCCTGGTCGCTCTCCACCGGCTACTTTCCCTTCAAGTACCAGGATCTGGCCGCCCGGCAGTACTGGATCATGGGGATCCTGGGGGCGGTGGGCCTATTTGTCTCTATTGTGGCCCACGAATTTAGCCACTCCCTGGTGGCGCGGCGCAGCGGCCTGCCCATGAAGGGCATCACCCTGTTCATCTTCGGCGGCGTGGCCGAGATGGAGGGTGAACCGGCCCGGCCCAGGGACGAGCTGTGGATCGCCCTGGCCGGACCGGGCGCCAGCTTCGCCATGGCGGGGCTCTTCTACGGTTTGAGTATGCTGACCCAAACGGTGGGCGCGCTTTTTTCAGTAAGCGCGGTGAGCGGCTATCTGGGCTTCGTGAACCTCGTTCTGGCGCTGTTCAACCTGGTGCCCGCTTTCCCCCTGGACGGCGGGCGGGTGCTGCGGGCCGCACTCTGGGCCTGGAAGGATAATCTGAAGTGGGCCACCCGGGTGGCCTCCCGGGCCGGCGAGGGCTTCGGCCTGCTACTGATAATCCTGGGAATCATGCGCATTCTGAGCGGATATTTCATCGGCGGCATGTGGTTCTTCCTCATCGGCATGTTTGTGCGCAGCGCCGCCCAGCTGTCCTTCCGCCAGCTCATGACCCGACGCGCCCTGGAGGGCGAATCCCTGCAGCGTTTCATGAACGAAGCGCCGGTCACGGTGGCCCCGGAAATCTCTCTGGAGCGCCTGGTGGAGGACTACATCTACCGCTTTCACCACAAGCTCTTTCCGGTGGTGCAGGATGGGCGCTTGGTGGGCTGCATCACCACCCGCCAGGTCAAGGAGGTGCCCCGGGAGCAGTGGGCCCGGACTCGGGTGGGCGACCTCGTCCAGGCCTGCAGCGAGGAGAACACCATTGGGCCGGAGAGCGACGCCGTGCAGGCCCTGGCCGCCATGCACCGCAGCGATGCCGGGCGCCTGATGGTGGTTCGCGGCGAGCGCCTGCTGGGAATCATCGCGCTCAAGGATCTGCTCCATTTTCTCTCTTTGAAGATCGAGCTGGAGCAGGCCTGATCCGGCCCAAGGCAGTGATCACCAAAATAAATCCCTCCCTTTGAACAAGGAGGGCCGGGGGATTAAATAATCTCCCCCCTTTGCAAAGGGGGGTCGGGGGGGATTTTAAAAAGGAGGAAGTTATGAGCCATATCGCCGTTATCATCACGGATATGTTCGAAGATTCCGAATATACGGAACCGGCGCAAGTCTTTCGCGATGCCGGCCACACCCTGGAACACATCGGTCTCAAGGCCGGTGAAACCGTTCACGGCAAAAAGGAGAATACCGCCGTGACCATCGACAAGAGTGTCTCCGAGGTTTCCGTGGCACAGTTCGACGCGCTGCTGATTCCCGGGGGCTATTCGCCGGACAAGCTGCGGGTGGATGAGGCCGCGGTGGAGTTTGCCGGTAACTTTGTGCGCAGCGGTAAACCGGTGTTCGCCATCTGCCACGCGCCCCAGCTGCTGATTACCGCCAACGCCATCCGGGGCCGCAGCGTCACCGGTTATGCGTCCATTCGCCAGGACATCATCAATGCCGGCGCCCAGTTTCTGGACCAGGAGGTGGTGCAGGACGGCAACCTGGTCAGCAGCCGCACGCCTGACGATCTGCCGGCCTTTACCCGCACCGCGCTGAACCTGCTGGAGCATACTTAAAAAACCGTCGCGGTCGCGCGGAAAAGGCTTGACCCTGCGAGGCAAAAGGAGAGATGTCATGCTAAGGACTTATCCAGAAACCTTAAGCGAGGCACCCGTGCAGGAGAGTCGCTTAACCCGGCGCTTCCCGGCCCGGGGGGCGTTGACCTACCGCAGTCTATCGTCCAATTCATCCCCCACCCATTCGGCAACGGTCGCCAACTGCAGTCCAGTTGGGGTATGTTTCCATGGCACCCACGAGTTGGTTCCGGGGCAGGTGATCTGGCTGCGCACCAGCTCTGGAGCAAACGGCGTCGGGAGCGGTTCAAACCGCGCCCGGCCCAAAGCCCAGGCCGTGGCCGAGGTGCGCTGGTGCAAGAGCGCCGCACCCGCTGCCAACCCAGGGCAAGCTTACACCGTGGGCGCAAGGTATCTTTGACCACTTGGCTAATTTCGGCAGTGCGGGATTGAGTGAGATTAGGAAGAGCTGCTTCTCTTGGGGAAAGGCTATTGCGTGCCTGCTGTTTATCTATAAATCCCCCCCAACCCCCCTTTTCCAAAGGGGGGCGCAATCGTCCCCCCCAACCCCCCTTTTCCAAAGGGGGAGCAGTCGTCCCCCCAGCACCACTTTTCAAAGGGAGGAGCAGTCATTTCCCCGGCCCCGCGTTTCAGAGGTGAAGCGTCTCTCTATGGCGACCATCACCCAACTAGGGGCGAAAAATTTTTCGCCCCTACCCCGCAACCACGGGCGGTCCTATAAGAAATAGGGCAGCGCCTCGCGGTAATTTTTGTCCAGATCATCGAACATCTCGATCAGCTGAGCCGCCTTCTGGTCCCAGGCCGCGTGCTCTTCGCGTTCCACCTGGGCCAGGTACGCCTCGATCAGTGCCTGCTGTTTTTGCAGTTCTTGCATCAGTTCTAGATTCTTCTGCCGGGCGCCGCCCTCCTGCTGCTCGGCCTGGCTCTGCAAGTCGTCGATTTTGGCTTTCCACTGCTGGGCGGCGTTCTTCAAATCCGCCAACTGGGTGGTCTCTGGTTTCATGGCTGAACCTCCTTGTAGGATGAGTTTCCGTTACATCTCAACTCCAGAAGCTAACCGCATTTGAATCCCGCGCCCATCAGCCCCAGGCTGTATTCAGCGCTCGGGGCGGGAGTATTTCGACCTGGCCGACGCCTGCTATGACTTGGCTTCAACTATCTTTTGCTCCACGGCCGGATCCCTGAACCGCCAGCACGATTTGTCCGGCGGCCAGGGGCAGCAGACTGAAGCTCAGGATCAGACCCCATTGCCCGGCGTCGGGCGGAACCAGTTTCAGCACCTGAGCCAGCGCGGGGGTGTAGATGGCCGCCAGCAGCAGCCCGCAGCAAAGGGCCAGAGCGCCCCAGACATAGGGATTGCCGGTGATCTCGTTGACCACCACCCGGGAGGCCGGAGCGCGCATGTTGAACACGTGCCACAGACGGGCGAAAGAGAGGCTCAGAAAGGAGACCGTCACCGCCTGGTTATTTTCAAGTTCCAGCAGGTAGTGGGCGACACCAAAGGCACCCAGCACCGCAGCGGCGATCACCCCTCCGTAAAGGGCGATAACGAGCCAGTGCTGCCGGGTGAGAATCGCCTCCCCGGCATCCCGGGGCGGCTGACCCATTTGCGCCTCGTCACCGCGGCCCGCGGCCAGAGCCAGGGCCGGAAAGACATCGCCGATCATGTTGAGATAGAGGATTTGCAGGGGCAGCAGGGGCAGCGGCAGCCCGGCCAGAATCGCCAGACTCACGATCATAATCTCGCCCACATTGCCGGAAAGCAGAAAAAGGATAAATTTACGAATGTTCTCGAAGATCGCCCGGCCCTGGGCGATGGCCGCCACAATGGTCCCGAAGGCATCGTCCTGGAGCACCATGTCGGCCGCTTCGCGGGCCACTTGGGTGCCGCGCTGCCCCATGGCGATGCCGATATCGGCCTTTTTCAAGGCCGGGGCGTCGTTGACCCCGTCGCCGGTCATGGCCACCACCGCACCATCCGCCTGGTGCAGGGCGATCAAGTCCAGTTTCTGCTCGGGAGAGACCCGCGCGAAGACCCTGGCCGCCAGCTGCGCCCGGCGCTCTTGCTCGCTGATCTGCTCCGGAGGTCTGAGGTTGCGGCCCTCGATGACCTCTGGGCGCTCCTGGCTGCTGATTCCCACCAGGCTGGCCACCTTGCCGGCGGTGGCGGGATGGTCTCCGGTGACCATCACCACCTCGATGCCGGCCTCGCTGCAGGCTTGAATGGCTCCGGGAACCTCTCCGCGGGGGGGGTCTTGCATGCCGATCAGGCCCAGAAAAGAAAGCGCTTCGTAGGGCTCGGCATCCTGGCTGTCGGTCCGTTTGGCGGCCAGCGCCAATACCCGCAGGCCCTCGGCCGCCAGCTGCTCATTTTGCTCCAGCCAGCGCTTGCGGGTTTGGTCGTCAAGTTCGCCGTTTCCATTGGATCCCGCCAGGCGGATGCTGGCATCGAGCACCGCCTCGGGGGCGCCCTTAACGGCAATCCGCCAGGCTCCCCCGTTTTTCTCCTCTTTGTGGACGGTGGCCATCATCTTCAGGGCATGGTCAAAGGCCTCTTCCCGGGCCTCGGGATAGGATTCCAGCAGGGCCTTGCGTTCCAGGCCCGCCAGGCGTCCCGCCCGCAACAGCGCGATTTCGAGGGGATCACCCACGCCGGATATCTCCCCCTCCCTGGAAGATTCGTCATCGAGGCTGGCGTTGTTGCAGAGCATGCCGGTTTCCAAAACCTCTTTGAGAACCGGATTTTTATCCGGATCGACTGCGCCCTGGGGACCTTTGAAAACCGCATCGGCGTCCGGCTGCAGGTTGACCTCCTCCATCTCTCCCCGCCCCCCGCCGGCAGTCACGATCCGGGTGACCGTCATCCGGTTTTCGGTCAGGGTTCCGGTTTTATCAGTAAAAATGGTCGTGGTGGATCCCAAGGTTTCCACGGCCGAGAGCCGGTTCATGAGAGCATTGCGTTTGAGCAGGCGCCACATCCCCCGGGCCAGGGCGATGGTGGCCACCATGGGCAACCCTTCGGGGGCCGCGGCCACGGCCAGCGCAATGGCGGTCTCGATGATCAGCAGCAGCTCCTTGCCGGCCAAAATGCCCGCCAGGATCACCAGCCCGGCGATGGCCAGGGTCAGCCAGATCAGGCGATGGCCGAGACGCTGCAGCCGTTTTTCCAGGGGGGTCTCTTCCGCCTCGGAGGCCTCGGCCAGGGCGGCGATCCGCCCCAGTTCGGTCTCCATGCCCACGGCGCTCACCACCCCCCAGCCTGAGCCGCGGGTCACCGCGGTACCCTTGAACACCATGCTGCGCCGCTCGGCCAGGTCGCTTTGGGCTTCCACCGGTTCGCTTTGCTTGCTGACCGGCACTGACTCTCCGGTGAGGGCCGATTCGTCCACCGAGAGCCGGGAGGCCTCCAGCAGGCGCAGGTCGGCGGCTACCACATCGCCGCTCTCCAGCAGGACAATATCCCCGGGAACCAGTTTGCCGGCCTCTACGGAGCGGATAGTTTCTTCCCGCCGAACCCGCGCCTCGACGCCGCCCAGGCGCTGCAGCGCCTCCATGGAGCGCGTGGCGCGCAACTCGGTGAAAAAGCCGATGGTCACATTGAGCAAAATGGCCACCAGTACGGCAGCGGCCTCCAGATGCTGGCCAAAGGCAAAGGAGACAACGGCCGCCACGGCCAGCAGCACAATGATCAGGTTTTTCACCTGAGCCAGCAGAATGGCCCAGGCAGAGCGCCCCTTGATCTGTCTGAGGCGGTTTGCGCCGTAGCGCCGGCGGCGCCGGGCCACGGCCTGGGAATCGAGTCCGCTTTCAGGATTGACCTTTAGGGCGTCGAGCACCGCCTGGGCGGACTGCGCCCAGGGGGTTTCAAGCGTGTCGGGGGAAGATCGGCTCATGGGCTCCTTGTGTTTTTAGCTGGTTGGCGTTTCAGTGAGGCCTCAAGATAGGCCCAAGGACTTGGCAAGGCCCGTGACCTACAGTTTCCAACCCCTGATGGAGAGCATCGGCGCCCGGTTCAGCGAAGGCCCGCTACGGTTGTATTCATTCTTTTTTTGAGGGTATTTTCATTAAAAATCCATTAAAAATCCCCCCCGGCCCCCCTTTTCCAAAGGGGGGAGAACGCATCGCCCCCCGCAGCCAGGGGCCGTTCCCCCCTTTTTTAAAGGGGGGTTAGGGGGGATTTACCTTGCTACAGACGCCCGTACACTTCGCTCATCTCCCGCAGCCGCCCGGCGCTTTGCTGATCCAGGGCATCGGCCGCTACGCGCCAGCCCCAGTTGCCCTCGCCTCGGGCGGGCCGGTTCATGCGCGCCTCGGCGCCCAGGCCCAATACGTCCTGCAGGGGAATCAGCGCCGTATCGGCAGTTGACATCAGAGCCAGGCGAATCACCTCCCAGTGCAGCTCCTCCAGCGGCACCTCCCGCCCCAGGTAGCGCAGCAAGTTGCGCCGGGTATCGGCGTCGGCTTCGCTCTCGAACCAGCCGCGGACGGTATTGGTGTCATGCGTGCCGGTGTAAACCACGCAGTGGGGCACATGTTGGTGGGGCAAAAAGGCGCCCTGCGGAAAATCGTCGCCAAAGGCAAAGAGCAACACCCGCATGCCGGCCAGGCCATAGCGGGCCATTACCTCGCGCACCTCGGCGTCGATGCTGCCCAGATCCTCGGCGATCACCGGCAGGTGGCCGAAGCGTTTGAGCATCTCATCGAAAAAATCCTGAACCGGCGCCGCCACCCACTGCCCCTCGACCGCGGTTTCGGACTCTGCCGGCACCTCCCAGTAAGCCACCAAACCACGGAAATGGTCGATGCGGGTCAGGTCGTAGAGCGCAAAGTGATGGGCCAGGCGATCCGCCCACCAGCCGAAACGCGCTTTGCGCATCGCCGGCCAGTCATAGACCGGATGACCCCAGAGCTGCCCGGTGGCGCTGAAATAGTCCGGCGGCACGCCCGAAAGCGCCTGGGGCGCACCCTGGGGGGTCAGTTTGAAGCAGTGGGGATGGGTCCAGACATCGGCGCTCTCCAGGGGCACGTAAATGGGCATGTCCCCCATGAGGCGAATCCGGCGGTGGTTGCAGTAGGTCTTTAACGCCCGCCACTGCTGAAAAAAGAGGTATTGAACGATTTTCTGCGCTTCAATGGCCCCGGCAAAGCGCCGACGGGCCGCGGCCAGCGCCTGGGGCCGGCGCAGGCGCAGGGGCTTTGGCCACTGGGGCCAGGCGCGGGAACGGTAGTGGTGGCTCAGGACGGTGTAGAGAGCGTAGTCGTCAAGCCAGCCGGCCCGCCGGCAAAAGGCCTCGTAGCCGGGCCGTCCCCCCTGGGAACGAAAGGCCTGGCAGGCCTGCTCCAGCAAAGGCATTTTGATCCGCCGCGCCAAGCTGAAATCCACCCTTTGACCAGAGGCTGCCCCAGTTTCAATTTTGGGGTCTCTGGGGAGCAATCCCTGGCGCACCAGGATCCGGGGGCTGATCAGCAGGGGGTTGCCGGCAAAGGCCGAGGGGCTGTGGTAAGGCGAATCTCCGTGCGCCTGGCGGGTGGGTGTCAGGGGCAATATCTGCCAGAGCCGCTGGCCGGCACGGGCCAGCCAGTCGGCAAAGCGGTAGGCCGCAGGCCCCAGGTCTCCGATCCCGAACAGCCCGGGCAGGCTGCTGATGTGGAGCAGTATCCCGCTGGAACGCAGGCTCATCGATTCGCCTCCCCCACCAGCAGGGCCACCGGAAAGCGGCCGAAGAGCTGCGCCGCGGCGATCTCGCCTTCCCCCTCGAGGGTCTGCCCGCTGAAGAGATCGGTCCAGCGCACCGGAGCCGGGGGGGGCAACGCCAGGGCGGTCTCCCCCCACACTTTCCGGCCCAGGGGCATAATATCCCCCGGGAGCAGGGTGCTTAGAAAGCGCGGCACCGCAGCCAGAACCCAGGTGCGGCCCGCAACCCGCGCAAAGGCCAGCAGATGGCGTTCGCGGGCGCCCCGCGGGGCCAGGGGCAGGTAAGCGCCGCGCTGAAAGAGCCTCTTGAACCGCCGCCGGGCGCCCAAGGCGCGGGCCATGACAAAGAGCTTGATGGCACCCTCCCGGCGGTCGGCCAGGAGCGTTGCAAGCTGCTCCGGGGTTTCCCGGGAAAGCGGCGCTTCCAGGGAGGCCAACAGCCGCCGGCGGATGTCGTAGGAGACCGGCTGCCGGTTGTCGGGATCCACCAGAGCCAGCTGCCACAGCTCGCTGCCCTGGTAAAAATCGGGAACCCCGGGGGCCGCGATTTTCAACAGGCACTGGGAAAGGCTGTTCAAAAGCCCCAGAGCGGCGATGTGTTGGCAAAACGGTCCAAAGTCAGCCAGAAAGGCGTTGTCCGCCGAGGGTTCGAGAACCCTATGGACAAATTGCGCCAGGGCCTTCTCATAGGATTCCCGCGGTTCCAGCCAGGAGGTGTGCGCACCGGCTTCCCGGACCGCCTTGCGCATGTAATCCTGGATGCGCTGCGCAAATGGATCGGTCAGCTTGCCATTACCGGGCCAGGCCCCGATCAGGGTCTGGTAGAGCAGATACTCCGTATTTTTATCCAGCTGGCCCTCCGGCCCGGCCGTCGTTTGAGCGTTCAATCCATGCCAGAAGTTGAGCCGCTGCTCCCACTCCAGGGGCATTTCCGAAAGCACATTGATTCGGGCGCGCGCATCCTCGCCGCGCTTGCCGTCGTGGGTGGCCGTGGCGTTCAGGGCCTGGGGCCAGGCCTTGGCCCGCCGGGCCATAAACTGGTGAAATTGATCCCGGCGGCAGCCGAAGCCGGCCGGATCGCCGCCCACCTCATTGAGTGAAAGCAGCCGCGGGTAGCGGTAGAGGGCGGTGTCCTCCAGCCCCTTGGCGGTCAGGGCCGCCGAGAGCTGCTGGAAAGCCACCACGGCCCGCCGCCGAAGCCCGGAGATCCCCTGGGGCGCGTGTTCCAGCAGCACCCGGCGAATAAATTCCAGCTCCCCCTGCAAGGAGGGCCGGCTGTGCAGGGCAAGGCCCAGCACCTCCTCAACCACGCTGCGGTCCCAGGGGCGGATCTCACCGCTCTCCAGGTAGGTACGGTAGACGCCCAGGCGGGCCAGCACTTCGGCCAGCGCAGCCTTGAGTCCCCTAAAGGTGAGGGCGTCGGTGAGGGGCGTACGGGCGCAGAGGGCTTTGATCCAATATGTCAGATTGTCCAGATCCCCGGCCAGCCGGGTGGTCAGCACCCAGGTTTTGGCCTTGCAGACCTCGGCCCCGAAGCCCTCTCTGTGTCCACTGAAACGGGCGTACAGCTCGCTGAAAGCCGCACCGTTCTCCCGGCGCACAAAGAGCCCGTTGAGCCAGTGGCCGAAATCGTAGCCCGTGGTGCCCTGCACCGGCCACTCCGCGGGAAGCGCTTCTGGGGACGCCAGAATTTTTTCCACGACGATATAGACCCCGGGCCCCAAAAGCTGCCGCAGACGATCCAGATAGGCACCGGGGGCGGCCAGCCCGTCCACGTGATCCACCCGTACCCCGCTGACGGCACCGGTTTCCGCCAGCCGGCCCAGCAGCCGGTGGGCGTGGCGAAACACACCTTTCTCCTCCTGGCGCAGGGCGATCAGTTCATTGATGTCGAAAAAGCGGCGGTAGTTGATCTCCTGGTTGGCGGTTTTCCAATGACAGAGCCGGAAGTGCTGCCGGGCGAGCAGGCGGTCCAGCCGGCTTTGGCGCGCCGGATCCTCCGCGGGAGTATTGAAACCGGCCAGAGTGGCCTCAAGGGCGCGCCGGATGGGAGGCTTATTGCTGTACAGCTCCCAAAGCAGTTCCTGGATGGTTCGGGCCTGGTCGCGACGCTCGATGGATTCGGTCACCAGGGGCAGGCTCTCCAGTTGATCGAGCAGATCGATCCAACGCCCGGCGGCGGAGTGCTCGCGGCCCAGCTCGGTCTTGAGCCGCCGGTCGGCGGTATTGAGAATCGTCAGATAGGTTTCCAGCCGCAAGGGAAAGCGCAGATCGCCGTAAGCCGCGCTGAAGCCGCGGGCATCCAGGGCGAGCCGGATCTCGCCCCCTTTGAGACACGCCGCGTAGCGCCGGCCCAGGAAGGGGGCCGCCACCCGGGGCCGTCCGCCGCTGAGGGGATGATTCCAACAGATGTCGAAGTAACCCCGGAAAAGCGATGCCCGGCCGTGCTCGAAAATATCCCTGAGCATGGGATTGTCGGGATGGTAGGCCAAATGATTGGGCACGATATCGAGGATCAGGCCCATACCCTGCACCTTGAGTTCTCGAAGCAGTGCCCGCCAGGCATCCGCTGATCCCAGCTCGGGATTGAGCTGGTTGGGGTCCAGCCCGTCATAGCCGTGGCGGCTGCCGGGGCGGGCGCGAAAGATGGGCGAGAGGTACAGATGGCTGATCCCTAGGGTCCTCAAATAGGGCACGATTTGGGCAACTTCACGGAAACCGAACGCCGCGCTCAACTGCAGCCGGTAGGTGGCCAAGGGAATCTCCATGTCACGCGATCCTCATCTTGAGGTGTTGGGCCGGGCGGCTGCCGCGGCCGGCCTTCTTGCGCCGGGCGGGGTATGCGCCGCGGCCGGTCTGCCGGTGGATGCAGATAAACCGATCTTTCATTCCCACTCTCCCTCCTGCGCCTGTTGAGCGGCGCCGGATGCGGGGTTCTGGGAAAAGAGGATTACGCTGTGGGGGGTGAGCCGCAAATCCAGCGGAGTGCGGCTCCCCAGCAGTTGGGGCACTGCGCTCCCCGGACCGTTCCAACACAGGTCCGCGGAATCGAGTACTTTGCGCCAGGTGCCGGCCGGAGGGTCGATCGCGAATTTCCCGGCCTGGTCACTGAAGTTGAAGATCAGCAGCACCGACTCGCTGCCCCGCCGGCGCCGCACCCAAAGCAACCGGCGCCGGCTGTCGCAGTACACCTGCTGGGACTTTTTGCTGAGATGGGCCAGAGCGGGCAAGGTTCGGCGTAGTTCCAACAAGCTGCAGTAAAAGCCGCGCAAGATCCGGTGGCGGCCCCGGCTTTCCAGGGCGTGATCCAGCCTGGAGTTCAAAAAGGTATCTTCGGCCTGGGGGTCGGGGGGCTCCCGGTCCCAGTCAAAGGCTGCAAATTCGCGCCGGCGGCCCTCTCGCACCGCCTGCACCAGTCCGGAATCGCTGTGGTTGACAAAATAGAGAAAGGGGGCCGGTTCGCCGTACTCCTCGCCCATGAAGATCAGGGGGATAAAGGGCGAAAGCAAAACCACGGCGGCCGCCAGCTTCTGTTGTTCAAAGGATACCAGCGCCCCGATTCGCTCACCCAGCATGCGATTGCCCACCTGGTCGTGGTTCTGGGCGCAGACCACCAAGCGCCGGGCGGGGATGTTGCGCGAGGAATTACCGTGGCCCCGCTGGCGGAAACGGGAGTACTGACCCTGGAAGACGTAGCCCTCGCGCCAGGCGCAGGCCAGGTCGGCCAGCCCGTCGAAGTCCCGGTAGTAGCCCGAGCGCTCGCCGGTCAGGGCGCAGTGCAGGCTGTGGTGAAAGTCGTCGTTCCACTGGGCGTCGAGGGCAAAGCCCCCCAACTCCCGGGAGCGGATGATGCGGGTATCGTTGAGGGCGCTTTCGGCGATCAGATAGAATCGCCGGTCCAGTTCCGCGGCCCGCTGATGGAGCGTGCGGGCCAGCTCTTCCAAAAAGGGCCGCGCCGAAAAATCGCAGATGGCGTGCACCGCGTCCAGGCGCAGGGCGTCGATGTGAAACTGCTCCAGCCACATCAGGGCGTTGGCCGCGAAAAAGCTGCGCACGTGATCGCTGCCCGGCCCGTCGAAATTGAGCGCCTCGCCCCAAGGGGTGCGGTAGAAGTCGGTGAAGTAGGGAGCGAAGTCCCGCAGATAGTTGCCTTCGGGCCCCAGGTGGTTGTAGACCACGTCCAGCACCACGGCCAGCCCCCGGCGGTGGCAAGCCTCCACCAGGCGCTTGAGCCCGGTAGGTCCGCCGTAAGAGTTCTGCACGGCAAAGGGATAGACTCCGTCATAACCCCAGTTGCGCGCTCCGGGAAACTGGGCCACCGGCATCAGTTCCAGGGCGCTCACCCCCAGATCGGCCAGATCGTCCAGGTGGGGGATGATCCCTTCGAAGGTGCCCTGGCGGCTGAAGGTGCCCACGTGAAGCTCATAGATCACATAGCGGCTCAGGGGCAGGCCCCGCCAGCCGGCATCCCGCCAGGGATGATCGTCAGTCATGATCTGGGAGGGCTGGTGCACGCCCTCGGGCTGATAGCGCGAGGCCGGATCGGGGCGGTCCCGGAAAGTGCCGTCCGAGTAGCTTAGGCGGTAGAGGTAGCGCGTCTCAGGGGGCACATCCGCCAACAGCGCCGAATAGTAACCCGCCGGGCCGGGCTCCATGGGAACCTGCCGCGCCTGGGGAGCGGTCATGATCAGCGCCGCCTCGCGGGCAAAGGGCGCCCACACGTCAAAACGGCAGCGCCCGTCCGCCAGAGGGGTGGCGCCCAGGGAAGGAGGCGCGATCATGATCCCTCCGCCCGGGGTTTGAGAAACAGAGCGCCCAGGGGCGGCAGGGTCAGGTTCAGGGAGCGGCGCATGCCGTGAAAGGGCACCGGGAAGGTTTCCAGGCTGCCCAGGTTGCCCTGGCCGCTGCCGCCGTAATCCTGGGCGTCGCTGTTGAGCCGCTCCTGCCAGTAGCCGCCCCGGGGCACCCCGATGCGGTAATTGTGACGGGGGACCGGGGTGAAGTTGAAGACCCCGACCAGCACCTCAGCACTGCCGGGATCGCGCCGAATCAGGCTCAGGGTGCTGTGCAGCCCGTCATGGCAATCGATCCACTGAAACCCCTCCGGACTGAAATCGGCCGCGTGCAGGGCCTTTTCGGTCCGGTAGAGCCGGTTGAGGTCCCGCAGCCAGTGTTGAATGCCGCGATGCAGGGGGGTTTCCAGCAGGTGCCACTCCAAGGCGCGGTCGTGGGCCCATTCGCCCCGCTGGCCGAATTCGGCGCCCATAAAAAGCAGCTTCTTGGCGGGCTGGGCGTACATGTAACCCAGCAGCAGGCGCAGATTGGCGAATTGCTGCCACTCGTCCCCCGGCATCTTGCCCAGCAGCGAACCTTTGCCGTGGACCACCTCGTCGTGGGAGAGGGGCAGCACGTAATTTTCCTGAAAGGCGTAAATCATGCGGAAGGTGAGCAGATGGTGGTGGTAGGAGCGGTGCACCGGGTCCTTGGAGAAGTAGGTCAGGGTGTCGTGCATCCAGCCCATATCCCACTTCATGTCGAAACCCAATCCGCCCACAAACACCGGCCGGGAGACCATGGGCCAGGCCGTGGACTCCTCGGCGATGGTCAGGGTGCCGGGATAGTTGCGGTGGGTCTCTTCGTTGAAGCGCCGCAGAAAGGCGATGGCCTCCAGATTTTCATTGCCGCCGTGTTCATTGGGAATCCACTCTCCGGCCTTGCGCGAGTAGTCCAGGTAGAGCATGGAGGCCACCGCATCCACCCGGAAGCCGTCCACGTGATACTTCTCCAGCCAGAAGAGGCTGCTGCTGATCAGAAAACTGCGCACCTCGTTGCGCCCGTAGTTGAAGATGTAGCTTTTCCAGTCCGGATGCAGCCCCTTGCGTGCATCGGCGTGCTCGTAGAGATGGGTGCCGTCGAAATCCCCCAGCCCGTGGCCGTCCACCGGAAAATGGGAGGGCACCCAGTCCAGAATCACGCCGATGCCGTTCTGGTGCAGGGTGTCCACCAGGGCCATAAACTCCTGGGGGGTGCCGTAGCGGCTGGTGGGGGAGAAATAGCCCAGGCTTTGGTAGCCCCAGGAGCCGAAAAAGGGATGCTCCATCACCGGCATGAACTCCACGTGGGTGAATCCGGCCTCCCGCACATAGGCGCTCAACGCTTCCGCCAGCTCACGGTAGGAGAGGGAGCGGTTGTTCTCCGCGACCGCCCGCCGCCAGGAGCCGAGGTGCAGCTCGTAGATGCTTAGGGGCTTCTGAAGGCCCTGGCTCTCCTGGCGGGCGGCGGTCCAGGCCGCGTCGCCCCAGGGGTACTCCAGATCCCAGACCACCGAGGCGGTCTTGGGGGGCACTTCGCCGTGGATCGCAAAGGGGTCGGCCTTCTCCAGCCGGCGCGCCCCATGCTCGGACTCGATGGCGTACTTGTAAGGCATGCCGCGGCCCACCCCGGCGATAAACCCCTCCCAGATGCCCGAGGAACCCCGGGGCACCAGCGGGTGACGGTCGGACTCCCAGCTGTTGAAGTCGGCGACTACGCTCACCGCGCGGGCGTTGGGCGCCCAGACGCTGAAGAGCGCCCCCCGCCCTCCGCCGGCGCTCAGCAGATGGGCGCCCAGCTTGTCATAGAGCCGAAAGTGGCTGCCTTCGTTGAACAGGTAGAGGTCATCGTCGCTCAACAGGGAGACGCCCGGGTCGACCGCCTCCGCCACGCTGGACGGCAGCGTCGAATGATTCTGGGACATGGCTCGCTCCTTATCGCTCAGGGGTGAATGGTGCGCATCAACTGGCGGATCCCGCTCAAGGGGATCGCCACCCAATGGGGACGGTTGTTGAGTTCATAGCCCAGTTCGTAGAGCGCCTTTTCCATCAGGTAGCACTCCAGCAGCACCCGCTGTTGATCCCTGTCGGCAGGTAAAAAGGCACCTTCAGCCGCGACTTGACCGTACTCAGCAAGGAAAACGGCCCCCATCCAGGTAGACCAGTAATCGCCCCAGGCGGCGAGCCGCTCGCGCTGCTCGGGCTGCACCCAGCCCCGCTTTTCAGCGGCGTGCAGGGCGCTGCGCGCGGCGTAGTGAAAGGAGCGCAGCATGCCGGCCACATCTCTCAGGGGCGAACGTTTGATACGCCGTTCGGAGATGGGCCGGGCCGGCTCGCCCTCGAAGTCGATGATCACGAAATCTTTGCCGGTGTAGAGCACCTGCCCCAGGTGATAATCGCCGTGCACCCGCGTGCGCAGGGCGCTGATGCGGGTCTCCAGAAGCCGGCGGAATATCCCCAGAATGGGGGTTTCGGCGTCGGCCAGGGCCGCGGCTGTGCCGCGGATTTCCCGGGGCAGCTGGTTCAGACGGCGGCGCAGCAGGAGCAGATTGCGCCGGCAGGTGGTGCGCATGGATTGGTATAGGCTGCGCTGGTAAAGCCGGGTGAATTTTTCCGGGGCAAAGGCGGGATCATTGCTCGCGGCCGCCAGGGTCTGGTGCATCTGCGCCGTGCGCTGGGCCAGGGCGCGCACCGCCGAGGGGTAGAGCGCGCTCAGTTCCAGCAGGTCGTCGGGGGGCGTCTCCCGGGAGAGCGCCAGCAGGTCGTCCCCGGGCAGGGGGGCCGCCTGAGCGGCGGCACCCCGGGCGAGTATCTGCTCGAAATAGCGGTCCAGTATATTGAGGGTATACTCCCAGGCGTCCCCCTGATTGGCCACATAGGCCTGGAGCAGGGCTACGGTCTGCGGCTCGCGGGCCGGACCGCGATACTCCATGAAACCGGCCAGGGCCGGTGTGTGGCCAAAGCCCTGGGCCGTCAGGTAGCCGCCGATCTGCAGATCGGGGTTGACGCCCTCGGGCAGCCGGCGAAACAGTTTGAGGATCAGCTGGTCACCGTAGAGAATGGAGCTGTTGCTCTGTTCGCCCCGCAGGCTGGCCGGTTTGGGGATCTCAGCGCCGGCGGGAAGCAGCCGGGCCAGGGCCGGCGCCGAGCGGGCGCGAAGCTCCCCCTGGCGACCCTTGGTCTGGCGGCGCTTGCGGATCAGCTCCAGCATCCAGCGGCAAAAATCGGCGCTGACCAGGGCGTCCAGCACAACCCCCTCCTCGCTCTTGTCGAGCAGCTTGACCCGCGCGATGAGCGCCTCGGGATGCTCCCGCAGCAACTCCCGGGCGCGCTCGGCCGGCAGGTAGATCAGGGGCAGCAGATAGAGGTCGCTTTCCCCGCCGATGTAGTCCATGCCCAAAAAGAGCAGCAGCGCCTCTTTTTTGGCGTTGGGCAGGGGAATGAGTTCCGTGATGCGCGCCTGTTTGAGCTGCCGGGCCTTGCCCCCAAACCAGCGCTGGGTGGCGACAAAGGCCGCCAGCACCTCCTCGGCGCGGCTTTTCTGGCGGCCTTGGAACAGATCCAGCCACTCTCCCGAGGTCCGGAAGAGGGGCGCCTGGGCAGTGCCGGCCGCGAAATCGCCGCGCCCGGCCGCGGGTTGGGGGGCGGGCCGCAAATAGAACCAGTAAAAGGAGTGCGGCCCCAGGGAGAAGGAATAGGGCGCGCTTTCAATGGGCGGAAAGGGGGTCACCCCGAACATCTCCACCGGCTCGCAGCCGGCAAAGGCCGCAAGATCCAACTCTACGTACTGCACGTAGCGCGACAGATTGGCCACAACCAGGATATGTTCATCCTGGTAGCGGCGCACAAAGGCCAGCACGGCCTGGTTTTCCGGTTGCAGCAGGGTCAGGCTGCCCCGGCCGAAGGCCTTGAAGCGTTTGCGCAGGGCGATCAAGCGCCGCATCCACCACAGCAGGGAGTGGCGGTTGCCCTCCTGGGCCTCCACATTGATCACCCCATGATGAAACTCGGGATCGCTGATCACCGGTAGGTAGAGTTGCTGGGGATTGGCCTGGGAAAAACCGGCGTTGCGGTCGGGATTCCACTGCATGGGGGTGCGTACGCCGTCGCGGTCCCCCAGGTAGAAGTTATCGCCCATGCCGATCTCATCGCCGTAGTAGATCACCGGGCTCCCCGGCAGGCTGAGCAGCAGCCCGTTCATCAGCTCGATGCGCCGGCGGTGGTTGGCCAGCAGGGGCGCCAGGCGCCGGCGGATGCCCAAATTGAGCCGCATCTGGGGATCGTCGGCGTAGACCCGGTACATGTAGTCGCGCTCTTCGTCGGTGACCATCTCCAGGGTCAGCTCATCGTGATTGCGCAGGAATATGGCCCATTGGCAGTTATCCGGAATCCGGGGGGTCTGTTCCAGAATGTCGATGATGGGAAAGCTGTCCTCCATGCGCAGGGCCATGAAGAGCCGCGGCATCAGGGGAAAGTGAAAGTTCATGTGGCCTTCGTCGCCGTTGCTGAAATAGGCCGCCGCGTCCTCGGGCCACTGATTGGCCTCGCACAGCAGCATGCGGTTTTTGTAGTGCGCATCGATATGGGCGCGCAGCTTTTTCAGGAAGGCGTGGGTTTCGGGCAGATTTTCGCAGTTGGTGCCCTCGCGCTGGTAGAGATAGGGCACCGCGTCCAGGCGCAGACCGTCGACTCCCATCTTGAGCCAGAAGTCGAGCACCCGCAGGACCGCCGTGTGCACCGGGGGATGGTCGTAGTTCAGGTCCGGCTGGTGGGCGTAGAAGCGGTGCCAGTAGTAGGCCCCGGCCCTGGCGTCCCAGCTCCAGTTGGAGGATTCGAAGTCCTGAAAGATGACCCGCGCCTCCTGGAACTTGTCCGGAGTGTCGCTCCAGACATAGAAGTTGCGCCGGCTGCTACCGGCCGGGGCGCGGCGCGCCCGCTGGAACCAGGTGTGCTGGTCCGAGGTGTGGTTGATCACCAGTTCGGTGATCACCCGCAGGCCACGTTGATGGGCGACCCGCAGGAAGGCCCTGAAATCCTTGAGCTTGCCGTAGTTGGCATGAATGGCGCAGTATTCGGCGATGTCATACCCATCGTCGCGCATGGGCGAAGGGTAGAAAGGCAGCAGCCAGATGGCGGTCACCCCCAGGTTCTGCAGATAATCGAGCTTGCGCACCAGTCCCTTGAAGTCGCCGATCCCGTTCCCGCTGCCGTCCATAAAGGCTTTGACGTGCAGCTGGTAGATCACCGCATCTTTGTACCAGAGCGGATCGTCGACAAGTGCGCTTCTTTGGGCGGAGCCCTGTACCATAGATGGCCTCCAATGAAACCAGCGTCCTCTAGGTTACATAAAGTAGTCGAAATCCCGTTCGGTGCGCACTTTTTTGCGGATGCGAAAAATGTGCGCCGGCATCACCTTGGGATTCAGTTCGATGTAGTTGCGCTCACCGTGCCAGAGGTAGCGGGCATCACTGAGCAGATCGTGGGCCTGGTAGGCCTTCGGGGAGGCCACCCCGAGCTCCTCCAGATTCAGCTCCAGCCAACCGCTGTGGATGTGGTGGGGGTCGAGATTGACCACCGTCACAACGACATTTTCGCTCCGTTCGTCGGACTTGAGGAAGCAGATCAACTGGTCGTTGCTCACCGGCAGAAAGCGCAGGTTGCGGGTCTGCTGCAGGGCGGGGTTTTGGCGGCGCACCCGGTTGACCCGGGTGATCAGCTCATCCAGGCTATCGGGGGGGCTGGGCTCCCAGCGGCCCAGCTGGTACTTCTCCGAATCCAGGTACTCCTCGCGGCCCGGCGCCAGGGGCGTCTGCACCAACTGCTCGAAGGCCGGGCCGTAAATGCCGTAGTTGGCCCCCAGGGTGGCGGCCAGGATGAGCCGCACGATAAATCCCGGCCGCCCGCCGGTCTGCAGATATTCGCTGAGGATGTCCGGGGTGTTGGGCCACAGGCTGGGCCGGAAAAATTCCACCAGCGGATAGCGGGTCAACTCCTCGAAGTAGGTTTGCAGTTCCCACTGGGTGTTGCGCCAGGCAAAGTAGGTGTAGGACTGGGAAAAGCCGAGCTGGGCCAGGCGGTACATGATCTTGGGCCGGGTAAAAGCCTCGGCCAGGAAAATCACCTCGGGCTGCTCCTCCTGGACCGCGGCGATGAGCCACTCCCAGAAGGCAAAGGATTTGGTGTGGGGATTGTCCACCCGGAAGATGCGCACGCCCTGCTCGATCCAGAAGCGCACCACACTCAACAGTTCTTCAAACAGCGTTTCCCAGGCGGCGCATTCGAAGTCGAAGGGCACGATGTCTTCATACTTTTTGGGCGGATTTTCCGCGTGGCGGATGGTGCCGTCCGGCATTTTGCGGAACCACTCCGGGTGCGCCTGGATGTAGGGATGGTCCGGAGAGCACTGAAAAGCCAGGTCCAGAGCGATTTCCAGGCCCTGCTCCCCGGCCTTTTGCACCAGACGCCTAAAATCGGCCAGGCTCCCCAGCCGGGGGTGCAGCGCCTTGTGGCCCCCCTCGGCGCTGCCGATGGCCCAGGGCGAGCCCACATCCTCCGGGGCCGCCTGGGCTGAATTGTTTTTGCCCTTGCGCTGAGTCCGGCCGATGGGGTGGATGGGGGGCAGGTAGAGCACATCGAATCCCAGAGCGGCGATCCGCGGCAATTGGGCTTCTAAGTCCCGGAAGGTGCCGTGGCGGCCCGACTCTCCGGCCGTGGAACGGGGGAACACCTCGTACCAGCTGCCGAAGCGCGCCCGCTCCCGCTCCACCCGCACCTTTAGCTGCTTGGGATATAACGTGGCGAAGCTGCGGTCCGGATAGCGGATCATCAGACCCAGCAGCTCCCGGCCCAGAGCCAGGCGCAGTTTGGCCCGCGGGCTGTGCTGGGCGCCCTGCAGGGCCTCGGCATAGTCTCCCAAAATTTGGGCATCCGGCGGCCCCGCACGCCGGGCAGCGGCCGCCACCAGTTGAGCCCCGGCCAGAAACTCGAGCGCCGGATCCTGGCCGGCGGCGGCTTTTTTGTGCAGATCCCGGCGCCAGGTTTTAAAGGGATCCACCCAGGCCTGCAGGGTGTAGCGATACTCCCCCAGTTGATCGGTTTGAAAGGTGGCACGCCAGCGATCATTGACCCGGGGGCGCATGGGCAGTACCCGCCAGCGCGAATCTTGTGGCCCGCGCACCAGCAGGATGGCCGTGAGCGCGTCGTGGCTGTCGGCGAAGATATCGGCCTCCACCTGCAGCGCCTCTCCTTGGGTGCGCTTGCTCGCGTAGCGTCCCTCGGCGATCTCCGGCGTGACCCCGCTGATCACCACCCGCTGCCGGGCCCGGCGCGGCGAAGGCCGGGATATTTTCTGTAGATTGGCGGGTTGGGGGGTGGACTGGATCCCCATCATGGCTCCTTTCCGGCTATGCGGTATGAGTGTAGAGCGACACTGCACCGGTAGGATAGAACCGGCGCCCCGGGGACAAAATGGGGTCTATGCTGTATTTTGCGCTTCCCTGGGTGTAGGATAGTCCCCTGTTGCGCCCCATTGCTCGATTTTTAAATTTTCGGTCCCGGGAGGTTGAATGGAAATTCTCTTTGTTGCCGCGGAAAACGGAGCACTGGAAGGCGGACAGGTCGGTGGCCTGGGCGACGTGATCCGCGAACTGCCGCCCGCCCTGGCGGCGGCAGGCTGCCGGGTCACCACCCTGATCCCTTCCCACGGCTATTTACACCGCGCATCCGGCGCAGAGCATGTCGCAGCGTGCCGCTTCCGTTTTCAAGGTCAACTACAGACGGCCGCCATCTATGAACTTGCCCCCCGCGAAGAGGCCCCCGAAGTTGCCCAGCTGGTAATCGACCACCCCCTGTTGAGCGCTGTTGAAGCCGGCAGCGGCCGGCAGCGGATCTATATTCACGATCCGCCGGATCGGCCCTATTTCAGCGATGGGACCCGTTTCGCCTGTTTCTGCGCGGCGGCTGCGGCTGTGCTGTGCGACGAGCGGCTGGGGAATTTTGACATCATCCATCTCCACGACTGGCACAGCACCCTTTTCGCCGTGCTGGCCCGCTTCCACCCCGATTTTGCCCCTTTACGCCAATGTCCCGTGGTCTTCAGCATCCACAACTTGGCCTACCAGGGGATACGCCCTTTCAGGGGCAGTGCATCCTCCCTGGCGGCCTGGTTTCCGGAACTGCACGGGGACAGCCCCGCCCTGGCCGACCCCCGCTGGCCCGACTGCATCAACCCCCTGGCCGCGGGCATCCGCCTGGCCCAGCGGGTGCACACCGTCTCTCCGGCCTACGCCCGGGAGATCCGGCAGCCCAGCCGCAAACCCCATTTCTTCGGAGGCGAAGGATTGGAATCCGATCTGCAGCAGGCGCACCAGGAGGGCCGCCTCAAGGGAATTCTCAATGGGTGCCGCTACCCCGAGAATGGTCCTCCCCGGCAACTGAACTTTGAGGAGCTGTTGAAGATCATCCGCCGGGAGCTGCTTGGTTGGTGCGGTGGGTTACAGCAGGTTCCCTCGGCCCACTTTCTGGCCGTTGTCCGCCTGCTGGGTGCCGGCGGCGGAAGAGAAAGGCCGCAAACCCTGCTCACCGCCGTGGCCCGCAGCGGGGAGCAGAAGATGCGGCTATTGCGGCAAGGGGACGGTAGCGGAAAATCGGCATTGGATCGAATCCTGGAAGGTATCGGGTCTCGCGGGTTGTGCATCATCCTGGGCAGCGGGGATGGGGAATACGATCAATTTCTGATCCGCAGGGCCGCGAAGCATGACAACTTGATCTTCCTCAACGGCTACTCCCCCGCCTGCGCCCAGGCGCTGTATGCCGCCGGGGATCTCTTTTTGATGCCCAGCTCCTTCGAGCCCTGCGGCCTGAGCCAGATGCTGGCCATGGCGGCGGGACAGCCCTGCCTGGTTCACGCCGTGGGGGGGTTGAAGGACACCGTACGCCATGGCCGCAATGGGTTTGTTTTTGGGGGTGATACTGTAGCCGAACAGGCCCGGAACTTTGTCACGGCAACCCTCGAGGCCATTGCCCTGCAGCAAAACAACCCCGGCACCTGGCATGAAATCAGCAAAAAAGCCGCTGCCGCCCGCTTTACCTGGCAGAGAACGGCCGAGGGCTATTTGGACCAACTTTACAATCCGTTGAGTTAAAATGCGCCCTATCGGCTGCCGGGGTTAGGAGGCGCCCCAGGGGCGCAGCGTGGCTCAACTGCCGGCGTCAACGCACTGGCGGGCCACATAGGTTCCGCTCT
Organism: uncultured delta proteobacterium; assembly: GCA_963713755.1. Classification (GTDB taxonomy): domain Bacteria; phylum Desulfobacterota; class Desulfobacteria; order Desulfobacterales; family CAVQMW01; genus CAVQMW01. The sequence continues at coordinate 1,727,776 of CAVQMW010000003.1, forward strand.
GGGGATCCCGCGCCGCATCCTCGGGATGGATCCACTGAGCCGGGCCATCCCAGGGGCCGCAGGCCAGAATGACCTCCTCGCCTAGGTTGAATTTTTTGCCGCAGGCGGCACAGCGCTTGAGATTCATCAACATTTCACGGTCGACAATGGTGGCGGGGGGGTGTTGGGAGTTGGCCTCTTTCATGATGTGCGCTCCTTTGGATTGGCGGGTTGGGATGGATTAAGAAATAAGTCGGTCGTTGCTCAACGTTCGAACGCTCGCTCAGCAAGCGGTAAATACCTAAACAATATCAAGCATATTCTCTGTGTTGGCAACACCGCTGAGCTGGTTGCAGCGTGCCTGATAACAGGGTCATGGTCCATGGGGTGAAGCTCCTATTGGGCTGCCCAAAACCGTGTATTTCCGTTAGAACTGATTGGGTGAAAGGACGTTCATCTATATGAAGATTCTCATGCTGACCAACGAATACCCGCCCCATATCTACGGCGGCGCCGGGGTCCACGTGGACCATCTGGTCCGGGAACTGGAGAATGTGGGAGATCCTTCCCAGCAGTTGCAGGTGATCTGTTTCGGCGATCAGGCCGAGGCCCGCCCCGGCCTCCAGGTGACCGGCATCGGTCCGGGCGAGGCGTTGGCAGCCATGAATCTTCGTCATCCCAAGCTGCTGGATACCCTGCAACGTAACCTGATCATGGCCGGGTCGGCACGGCCGGCGGATATCATTCACTGCCACACCTGGTACACCCACCTGGCGGGCTGTCTGACGAAACAGCTGCTGGAGATCCCCCTGGTGGTGACCGCCCACTCCCTGGAACCCCTGCGCCCCTGGAAAAAAGAGCAGTTGGGCAACGGCTATTGCACGGCCCGCTGGCTCGAAGAATCGGCCCTCTCCCGGGCTGACCGCATCATCGCCGTATCCAAGGCCATGCAGAACGATATCGGCCGCCACTTCCAAGTCGATCCTGCAAAGGTCGCGAGCATCCCCAACGGCATCGACACCCGAATCTACCGTCCGGCGCCCAACGGCAATATTATCAAAAAATACACCATTGACCCCTCAACCCCTATGCTGCTGTTCGTGGGCCGGGTCACCCGCCAGAAGGGAATCCCCCACCTGCTGCGCGCCCTGCACGATCTGGAGGAGAGAGTCCAGCTGGTGCTCTGCGCCGGGTTGCCGGATACGGCCGAGTATGAAGAGCAGATCAGCCGGGCCGTGGCGCAGGTCCGCAGCGGCACCCGCCACCACGTGATCTGGCTCAGGGAGATGCTGCCTCAGAGCGACCTCGTGGCCCTCTACAGCCAGGCGGCCCTGTTTGTCTGCCCCTCGGTCTACGAGCCCTTCGGAATCATCAACCTGGAGGCCATGGCCTGCGGCACCCCGGTGGTGGCCGCGGCCGTGGGGGGAATTCCCGAGGTAGTGATCCACGGCGAAACCGGCCTGCTGGTGCCCCTGGAAGCGGCAGGTGAAACCAATTCCGAGCCCAAGGATCCGCAGCGCTTCGCCCGGGATCTGGCCGCGGCTTTGGCGGCCCTGCTCAAGGCACCCGAACAGCGCGCCGCCATGGGGGCCGCCGCCCGCCGGCACGTGGAAACCCACTTTAGCTGGCAAAGGATCGCCCGGCGTACGCTGTCGCTCTACCAAGAGACGATCCGCGAGCATGCCGCCGCTGGAAAATCATGCTGAGTCAAAGGGGCGGCCGCGTCCTCCCACCCACCTAAGGCATTTGGCAACCGCCGAAAGCACTTTTTCCCCTTAAGGGCAGCTTTCAAACTCAAGTTTGACAGTTCCTACTTCTTTTTAGCCTTTCCGACTGCTTAACACACTGAAATTACACATAGCGGACCTCGGCTGACCTCAGAAAGGTAGTGCCACAACAAATAAATAAATGTATTGACAATAAAGGATTTTATAGGCCTATTTTAGGAGTGTCCTTAACAAACGGAGGCTCCTGATGTTCGCACGTGTTAAAAAATCCGGCAGATACCAATATTTGCAAATCGTAGAAAACCGCAAAGAAAAAGGAAAAGTCAAACAGCGTGTGATCGCCACCATCGGTCGTATGGACCAACTGCAGGAAAAGGACCGCGTTCAGACCTTGATCCACTCTTTATCGCGGTTTTCTGAAAAAGCGCTGTTGATCCTTTCCGGTCAAAGCGATGTCAACGCACAGGCCGTGACCATCGGTCCGGCGCTGATCTTCGAGCGGTTGTGGAAAGAAACCGGCATTAAAAGCGCGATTGAAAGGATCCTGGTTGGCCGAAATTTCGAGTTTAATGTCGAACGAGCGGTTTTTTTGACGGTATTGCACCGGCTGATGGTATCGGGTTCCGACCGCTTCTGTGAGCGCTGGCGACGAGATTATCAGGTTCAAGGCGCTGAGGATCTCGAGCTTCATCATCTTTACCGTGCCATGGGGTTTTTAGGCCAAGCGCTTGCCGATCAAACCGGTGCGACACCCTTTGCTCCCCGGTGCAACAAGGACCTTGTCGAAGAAGAGATGTTCGCCGCCAGACGGCATCTTTTCAGCGAACTGGAACTGGTCTTTTTCGATACCACTTCAATCTACTTTGAGGGCCGCGGCGGCAAGACCATCGGCCAGCGGGGGTTTAGCAAGGACCACCGTCCGGATTTAAAACAGATGGTGGTGGGCGCTGTCATCGACGATACGGGGCGGCCCATCTGCTGTGAGATGTGGCCCGGCAATACCGCCGATGTCAAAACCCTGGTGCCGATCGCCGAGAGGATGCGTGAACGCTTTGGCATCTTGCGCTTTTGCATTGTCGCCGACCGGGGCATGATCAGCCATAATACCCTCAAGGTGCTTCAAGAAGATCATATCCCCTACATCCTGGGAACCCGCATGCGCGGGGTCAAGGCGATCAAGACCGAGGTGCTGTCCCGGGGCGGCCGGTACCGTGAAGTGTATCCCGAGGGCCTCAAACCCAAGGATCCCTCTCCGCTGAAGGTCAAGGAGGTACTTCACAACGACCAGCGCTATATCGTCTGTGTCAACTTGCGCCAGGCCCGCAAGGATGCCGCCGATCGAAAGGCCATCATCGGGGCACTCGAGGACCAGCTGAAAAAAGGCGCCAAAAGCTTGGTGGGCAACAAGGGTTACCGGCGCTACCTCAAGCTCACCAAGGGCAGCGCTCGGATTGACACCGACAAAGTAAAGGATGAATCTCGCTTTGACGGCAAATGGGTGCTGACCACCAACACGGATCTTTCGGCAGCCCAAGTGGCCCTGAAATACAAGGAGCTTTGGCAAGTCGGCGTGTCCAGCAAAGGGCACATAATCAAGTCGGTGCAAGTCCGACCGGGGTTAAAAGACTCAGACCCCGTAGCTTGGGAGGCACCATGGCGCGAAAGCAAGATGGTGAAGCTCTCCGACAAAATCATTCGAAAGGAACTGATGCAAGGCTTCAGGCCGCAACGTGCAGTGAACGCAGATGTAGCCTCGTTACAAGCAAACCCGGTGGCCGAGACGGTCGATAACGCGCGAAGGCAGCAAGCGTCGTTCGAAACGAGTCTGAAACGGCGGCGCTCACCGGCGGGGTATCAGCGGTGGCATGGAGCCAAGGATTATGTGTCAACTGGAGAAGCCCTCGGTGCCCGGCGAAGAAATCTCGTCGAGGAGGCGACCCCTATAACCGTGAGTGGGAAGTGGGATCGCAGGCACCAGGGTGGCGGACTGGGTTGTAGTACCGATGATCGGTGTGCAGCAAAACGCACCAGGAGGAAAGGACCCAGACCGGTGAACACTCCGTTCGCATGCAGAGAGGCAGGGGCGAGATGACAAAGGCGCCCATTGGTCTGCAGGATCTGCAACGGCGGATCTATTGTAAGGCGAAGTCCGACAAAGCGCATCGCTTTTGGGGGCTCTTCGTGCACATCACGAAGATGGAAACGCTCAAAGAGGCCTACTGGCGCTCCAGGAGAAACGATGGCGCTCCGGGTATCGACGGGATGAGTTTTACCGACGTAGAAGCCCTGGGGCTGGATCGATTCCTGGAACAAATTCGCCAGGACCTCATATCGGGCTACAAACCCCGAAAGAACCGCCGGGTGGATATCCCCAAGGGCAACGGCAAGGTTCGCACGCTTCAGATTCCCTGTATCCGGGACCGCGTGGTCCAAGGTGCGGTGAAGTCGATCCTGGAAGCGATCTTTGAAGCGGACTTTAGTCCCAACTCATACGGGTATCGACCTGGAAGGTCGCCCTACCGGGCACTGGCGGAAGTCCGCCGGAGCCTGCTGCGGCGCATGACGACAGTGATTGACGTGGATCTGTCGAGCTATTTTGACACGATCCGGCACGACAAACTGCTTGGCCTGATTGCCAAGCGGGTCCAGGACCCCCAGGTGCTCAAATTGATCAAACAGATCATCAAAGCCACCGGTAAAGTGGGGGTTCCCCAAGGCGGCCCGCTCAGCCCATTGGTCGCCAATATCTACCTGAACGAGGTGGACTGGGCATTTGACAGAATTCGTCGTCAAACTGCCCAAGGCCCCTATGAAGCGGTCAATTATCATCGCTTCTCAGACGATATTGTGATCACCGTAAGCGGCCACAGCAGTAAACTGGGCTGGGCTCAAAGAGCCCTACAGCGGCTTGTCGAACAGCTGGAACCCCTCGGGGTATCACTCAATCGCGATAAAACCCGGATGGTCAACACTCTTAAGGGTGAAGCCTTTGGCTTTCTGGGTTTCGACTTCCGCCGGGTACCCAAAAGGAATAAAAGTGGTCACTTCATTCTCATGACCCCGCAAAAGAAAGCCCGCAAAGCCGTCAAGGCCAAGATTCGCGACATCATCCACAACAGTGGGGCCACACCGGCCAAAGAGGTTATGTCAAAGATCAATGCCGTTTTAACCGGCTGGGTCAACTATTTTCGGGTGGGTAACTCCAGTCGCGCATTTAGTGAAGTCCGCGACTATACAGAAATGAAAGTCCGCACCCTGTTAACCCGGCGGAAACGGCGGAAAAAGCGCAGCATAGGCTGGCGAAGGTGGAGTAACGAATACCTTTACGGTGTTTTAGGGCTTTTCTGGGATTGGAAAATCCAACCCCTGAAAAACGTGGAAGCCTACATGTGAAAGCCGACGCCACAACCTATAGTTCTCATAACCCTTACAACGAAGTTCATCGGGTGAGCCGCTTGAGGGAAAACCTCACGAGCGGTTCTGAAGGGGAGGGGCTGGAAACGGGCAATATTGCACCGCGCCAGTCCTTTACCCGCCAACGGGTTTTTCGAGATGTAAAATCTCTACTTGAAACCCGGCCAATCTACCACCAGCGCGATGAGAATATCCGGGGTCATGTGTTTTGCAGCTTTCTGGCCCTGGTCTTACGCAAGGAGCTTGAAGGCCGTCTAAACGATGCCGGTCACCTATTTGAGTGGTCCGAAATCAAACAGGATCTCGATGCGCTCCAGCGGGTCACCATTCAGGAGCAGGGTAAACGCTTTGCCATCCGCACCCAATGCCAGGGCAACTGCGGGAAGATCTTTCAGGCCGTTGGTGTTGCGCCTCCCCCGACGATCCGGGAGATCAGATAAGAATCCGACGGTCAAAATCCAAGCCCGGGTAGTGCCAACAACTAAAGACGGATTCCTATTACCTTGTTTTTATTAGACTTTTGAAATTGCACTGTCAAAGATCAGTCAAACCCCGTAGAGGCGGGTTTCATCCCCGCCCCAACCGGTGGGGCTGCCGCATTGCGGCAGATGGGTTTCGAGGTCCCGAGCTGGGGTAAAATCCCCCTAACCCCCTTTAAAAAAGGGGGAACTGGCTGGGTTTCGCCCCTACCTTCGACGATTGCCGCCACAGAGAGGCGCTTCGCCTCCGAAACGCGGAGTCGGCAAGCATGATTTCTCCACCTTTGAAAAGGGGGTATTATCCGTGCCCCAGGGATCCTCCCCAGGCTGCCCAGGCTTTTCCCGCCGGGGAGATGCGTGCTTCGTCTTTGGTAGCTAAAGGCGGGGGCAATCGTGCCGGCTGCTCCCCCCTTTGGAAAAGGGAGGCCGGGGGGGATTTTTGGATCCTTGAAACCCGCCCCTACAGCTGGAAGCGACGGATTGAATTCTTGTCTTCTTCGACGGAAAATTTAGGTTCCAAATAGTTATATCATCCCCCCTCTTCCGACCCCTCCCGCCAGGGGAGGCAAGTTTACCGTCGCTTACGAAGTACGAAGTACGGGGTCCAGGGGCGCCAATTACCTACTATCCAGTATTTATGAAAACCCTTGCCGGTCGTATAGTGCCTTCAAGTCAGGTTAACCCAAGCGGGTTAGCCCTTGGCCAGATACAAAAACCTGAAAACCTGAAAGAGAAAAAGGAGGTTAATGATGTCAGAGAAAATGCCCAAAAGAGATGTAACTGGTAAATGCGATGAAGGTGACTGCCGTGATCGCGTGGAAGAGGGCAGAGAAGAACGCCAAAAAGAGCTTGAACAAGAGAAGGTCAAAGCTCCGGAAGATTATCCCAAGGCGCCGGGCGCCGGGAAGAGGGACAACCCGCCGGGCAGTTTGGGCGGCAAGATATAGCCGGCCCGGCACAAAGATCGTCACCCTGGGGAGCGGGTCGAGCTGAGCAGTACACTTCCAGGGGGGTTTCCCGAGGGGATCTGTTTCCCCTCGGGAACGGAGTGGGGAGGAAAGCGTCTCAGCACTTCCCTCTGCCTGTCAATGACTGTCAGGGTATCTTTATCAAATCCAATTTATAAATCCATACATACGGCACATACCGGCAGGGACGATTATGGCCGGCGCCGGCATTCCAGTTTGCATATCCAAGCAGAACAGAAAAAAAGGTTTAGACCGTAAGCCACACCTCATCCAACTGCAACTGATCATCTCCTGAACTCTCTCCCGGATATCAGCAAATCAGTGAACACCTGCACCAAAGTGTCAGCAAAATCTCTTTAGAATCTCATGAAAGGTTCTTAAAGAGAAATATCACCCTTGACATGGCCAAGTTTTTGGCCTAAATTTAGGCCATGAAGTCTACGAATATTGGACAATTTAAAGACAACCTCAGCAAATTTCTCCGTTCCGTTGAGGAGGGTGAAGTGATTGCCATTTGCAAGCGCAACATCCCGATTGCCCTGCTGGTTCCCCATAGTGCCCGGAAACCCGGCAACCGTACCCAGCTGGGTTGCGGTTTGGGTAGTGTGCAGATTAAGGGTGATCTCACCGAACCTTTGATTACCGAAGAGAGTTGGGACATGCATCAAAAATGAAGCTTTTGCTGGATACCTGCTGTCTCATCTGGGCAGTTTCGGCCCCGAGCACTATTTCAGAGCGTGCCAAAGCGCTCCTGTCTGCGGATGAATCTGAAATATTCATATCGGTCATCAGTGTCGCCGAGCTTGCCTGCGCGGTTGACAGACAACGTATCATAATAGACTGTCATTGGAAAAAATGGTTCAGACACTATTTAGCTCTGAATGCCTGGCAGACTAAAAGCATCACCCTCGAAATTATGGAAGAGGCCTATTCCTTGCCGGAGAGATTTCACGCCGACCCGGCGGACCGCATCATCACCGCTACAGCTCGTCTTAATCACTTTACGATATTGACGGCCGATCAAAAGATCCTTGCCTATCCTCACGTGGACGCCATCTGGTAAATCTTCAAAGGTCAGCTTGCCCCCTCTCTTTCTATCACTTTGCACCAGCGCTGCCTCATCCCTGAGTTCCACCCTAAGCGTTTAGGCCAAAGCGGGATCCGTCTCGGATACCCATCACCATATCTTTTAATGGGTGGGTAGTTTTTGCCCGTTCAATACAGTATTGACCCGATGTACATTCCCCGCGGCAGCCTTTAGATTGCAAATAAGCAGATCCTGATTCCGGGACGCCTGCCTATAATCCAGTTCTTGGCATCTCAAGGACGCAAAGGAGGTAATGATCATGACACAAATTGTTCCCTGGAGACCTTGCCGGAACAGGGTTTACGAAACTTCCAACAGCTCAACAGGAGGCTATCTATGGGACGGATCCAAAACAAGACTGCACTGGTAACCGGCGCCGCACGGGGAATCGGCAAGGCCATCTGCAAAGTGTTCGCCCGGGAAGGGGCGGCGGTGGCCGTCACCGATGTGATCGACGATGAGGGCCGGGCCGTGGCCGAAGAAATCCAAGCCGAAGGGTACCAGGCGAAGTTCTGGCACCTGGACACCTCCCAGGAAGATGAGGTGGTGCAGGTATTCAATGAGGTCAAGGCTCAACTGGGCCCGGTGGATGTGCTGGTCAACAACGCCGGCATTTCCGGGACCAATAATCCCACCCACCAAATTGAAAGCGAAGAGTGGCAGCGGGTGATCGACATCAATGTCAAGGGCGTCTTTCTGTGTACCAAACACGTCGTGCCCGACATGCAGGCCAACGGCGGCGGCAGCATCATCAACCTCTCTTCGATTTACGGGCTGGTGGGTGCACCGGATCTACCGGCCTATCATGCCTCCAAGGGGGCCGTGCGGCTGATGAGCAAAACCGATGCGCTGCTCTATGCCGCAGATAAGATCCGCGTCAACTCCGTTCATCCGGGCTACATCTGGACCCCCCTGGTGGCCGAACTGGCCGAATCCTCCGGGGAAGGCGTCGAGAGCTTTCGCGCCAACCTGGATGCCAAACATCCCATCGGCCATGTAGGCGAACCCGATGATATTGCTTTCGGGGCGCTCTACCTGGCCTCGGAGGAATCAAAGTTCGTCACCGGCAGCGAACTGGTCATCGATGGCGGATATACCGCCCAGTAAGGAATGGGCGGTCGAATGTCTTCGGTTGTGCGAATAGGGGCACTCAGAAAGGAGTATACCCCATGGCAGACAATACGCAGATTGAAACAACACGGTTATGGGAAATGGCCAAGGCCGGCAAGAGTGCCGAAGAGATGATGGAGAGTCTGGGAATCCGCGACAGAGCCTCTCTGAAGCAGGCCCTGCAAAATGCCATGCGTGAAAAGGGCGAATCCGTAGTGGTGCCGGGCCTCATCGGCCGAGCTGGATTGAGGACCCGCTATACCGACCAGGGGATCCGCATTCCTCCGGCCATGCTGGAGGGCAGCGCCTTCCGCTCAGGCGACGAGTTCGACCTCGACGTCGAAGACGACCATATCGTGCTCAAGAAAAGTGCTCAATAGAGGGATGCCCTTGGCCATCGCAACCCTCACCCTGAATCCGGCCATCGATAAAAGCGCGGTAGTGGCGCAGGTGGTTCCGGAGCGCAAGCTTCGCTGCCGGGCGGTGAACTTTGAGCCGGGCGGCGGCGGCATCAATGTCGCCCGGGTGCTGACGCGCCTGGGCGCGGAGGTGAAAGCCTACTACCCGGCCGGCGGACCGCCGGCCCAGCTGTTGGCTACCTTGCTGGAGCAGGAAAAGGTGAGATTCCACTCCATGCAGATCGAGGGGTGGACCCGCCAGAGCCTGGCGGTCTATGAAAGCGCCAGCTCCCAGCAGTTTCGATTCAACATGCCCGGCCCGCGGCTCAGGGAGAAAGAGTGGCGCGACGTTCTGGACACCCTGGGCCGTCTCGATCCGCCGGTGGAATTTCTGGTGGCCAGCGGCAGCCTACCGCCTGGGGTGCCCTCTGATTTCTACGCCCGCTTGGCGCGCCGTTGCGCAAAAAACGGTACCCGGCTGGTGCTGGACACCTCCGGCGAGGCCCTGCGGCTGGCCCTTAAAGAAGAAGGTCTCTTTTTAATCAAACCCAATCTGCAAGAACTTCGGGATCTTGTGGACGAGGAACTCGAAGAGGAGGAGAATCAGGAGCGCGCCGTGGAATCCCTCATCGACGCTGAGTGCTGCCGACATGTGGTCGTTTCCCTGGGCGCCGCCGGGGTGTTGGCGGCCAAGGCCGGCGAGGTCCGCCGCCTGCGGGCGCCCACCGTCAAGATCGAGAGCAAGGTGGGCGCCGGCGACAGCATGGTGGCCGGCATGGTCCACGGCCTGTCTGAAGGCAAATCTTTTTGGGAAGCCGTGCGCCTGGGTCTGGCGGCGGGCACCGCGGCGGTGATGAGCCCCGGTTCCGAGCTGTGCCGGCCGGAGGATGTCACGCGCCTATACCAGCGCCTGAGCCAGGCACCAGGCTAGGACCGTTTTCCTGCAATCGCGTCTGATCATCGAAACAGCGATTCACTAGCTTGAATCTCTACCGTCGCCCCCAGAAATTCTGAAAGCCCTCCGAGCGGGTGTCAAACCCGGCCCCCGCAATGGGCGTACAAAACCGCCTCGCCCAGCCTTAAGAGCGAAAGCCCACCGCTTCAAAAGCAGAGCTTCAAAAATAGAAATCCCCCCTAGCCCCCCTTTAAAAAAGGGGGGGGAAACGGCCCGTGGTGACCGGGGCGATGCGTTCTCCTTCCTAAAAAACAGGGAGGCTGGGGCTGAAGCCTCCCCTCTTTGGAAAAGAGAGGACGGGAAGCTGATATCTTCTCCGCCTTGAAAAAGGAGGTCGGGGAGTTAACTTCTCCTCCTTTGGAAAAGAAGCCGAGGAACTGAGGCCTCCTCCCTTTGGAAAAGGGGGCTGGGGGGATTTATGCAAATTTCTCCCCCCTTTGGAAAAGGGGGGCTGGGGGGATTTATGCAAATTTCTCCCCCCTTTGGAAAAGGGGGGCTGGGGGGGATTTAAGAAAACAAGCACAACAGCTCCCACCATGGCCAACACCGGTTGAGGTGCGCTTTGCCGGCGATTGCCATCGAGCCAGCATACCCGAATTTGCCCATCCTTTTGCCGGCAACCGTCTGGATAGAAAGGTAACCCCCCAGGAACTGGTGCGCGCCGTGCGCTAAAGCATTGCCGCCGAGTTCGAGGCCATCCAGCTTTATGTGCAGCTTGCCGAATCCACGGACAACGAAAAAGCCCGCGCCGTGCTCACGGATATCGCCAACGAAGAGTGCGAGCACGCCGGGGAGTTCTACACCCTGCTCAAGGAGCTGGAACCGGATGAAGAGAAATATTACCGGGAAGGCGAAGAGGAGGTCTGGGAGCTGTTCAGCAAACTGAAAGGCTAAAACTCAATAAAGGGCGTGGACTCGGGATAGAGCGCCTCGCCCTGCCCTTTCGGATCCGGCGGGGGTACATCCGGGGCGTGGCCGTAGGCCCGCGCCTGACTGCCGCGGTACCCCGGCAGAGTGTGGCTGACGGATTTGGGAAACTCTCCTTGGGAAGACTGGTAGCGGGTGATCAGCGCCTCATCGGGCAGTTGGTCGATCTCGATGATGTCCTCCAGATAGACCGCGGCCAGGGGTCGAAAAGCGTCGTGCTCGTTAACCAGGCGGGCGATGAGGGTCTTAAACTTGTAGGCCGCCTGCTGGGCGTCGACTGCTACCGTCAGAGCGGTAAAATAGCCGTGGCGCGGCGAGGGCTCTGCTGTGTGTTCATCCGCAGTAAAGTGTCCGATATAGAACATGGTTCCTCCTTGTTAATATGAAAAAGCGTACTTAAACCCCGCAAAAGGGAACTTCGTTTATTCTGAAGATTCGATCCTGCGGCCCAGCAGCTTGGCGTTGACGGCCACGATGATGGTGGAAAGGGACATCACCACCGCCCCGGCCGCCGGGGGCAGAATAAAGCCGATGGGAAAGAGCACACCCGCCGCCAGGGGGATCGCCAAGGCATTGTAGCCCGTGGCCCACCAGAGATTCTGAACCATTTTGCGGTAGGTCTCCTGGGCGATCTGGATAATGGCGACCACATCCCGGGGATCCGATTTGACCAGCACGATGTCCGCCGATTCGATGGCCACATCGGTGCCGGCGCCGATGGCGATGCCCACATCGGCCTCGGCTAGGGCCGGGGCATCGTTGATCCCGTCGCCCACCATGGCCGTAATCCCCTTGCGCTCACGGACCGCTTTGATCTTGTCGGCCTTTTCATCGGGCAGCACTTCGGCAAAGTAGTCGTTCAGGCCCAGTTCCTGGGCCACCCAGGCCGCCACCGGTTCGGAATCGCCGGTGAGCATCATCACCTCCAGGCCCTGCGCTTTGAGGCGCTTGACCGCCTCCCGGGACTCCTCGCGAATGATATCCGCGAGGGCCACGGCCCCCAGGGGCTTTTCTTCCTCCAAAACGTACACCAGGGTCTGGCCCTGATCGGCGGCCTCTGCCAGAGCCTCCCGCTGCTCCACCTGGATATCGTTTTCCTTGAGATAACCGGGGCTGACCACCAGAATCGTGCGGTTCTCCACCTCGCCCCGGGCGCCTTTGCCGGCGATGGCCTCGAATTCTTCGGGTGTCGGAATCTCCAGATCCCGCTCCTGGGCCGCGGCCGTGATCCCCTGGGCAATGGGATGTTCCGAACGGCTCTCGATAGCGGCCGCCAGGCGCAGGAGCTCATCTTCGCCCTGATCCGCAAGATCGATCACCTGTTGCACCCCAAAGCGTCCCTCGGTGAGGGTGCCGGTTTTGTCGAAGACCACCACCGACAGATTGCGCGCCTGCTCAAAGGCCGCCCGGTTGCGGATCAGCAGGGCCCGCCCGGCGGCCAGGGAAGTTGAGACCGCCACCACCAGGGGCACCGCCAGGCCCAGGGCGTGGGGGCAGGTGATCACCATGACCGTCACCATGCGCTCCAGAGCGTATACAAAATCGCGCCCCCCCAGCAACCAGGCCGCGAGGGTCACACCCCCCGCGGTGAGGGCGATGCCGGTCAGCCAGACCGCGGCGCGGTTGGCCAGGTCCTGGGTGCGCGAACGGGACTCCTGGGCCTGGCGCACCATCTCCACCACCTGGGAGAGATAGGTATCCTCTCCGGTTTTTTGGACCTCCATGGTGAGCGCCGATTCGCCGTTGAGCGAGCCGCCGATCACTTCGTCGCCCTGCCCCTTTTCCACTGGGCTGCTTTCGCCTGATATCATCGCCTCGTTGACGCTGCTGCGGCCCTCGATGACCTCGCCGTCAATGGGAATCTTCTCCCCGGGCTTGACCAGCACCCGCTCGCCCTTTTCAAGCTCGCTGACCGGCACCTCCCGGGTGTCGCCGTTTTCATCCAGACGGTGGGCTTTGGCCGGAATCAGCTGCACCAGCTCGTCCAGGGCTCCCGAGGCGCCCATCACCGAGCGCATCTCGATCCAGTGGCCCAGCAGCATCACATCGATGAGGGTCGCCAGCTCCCAGAAGAAGGTCTTGCCCGCGAGGCCGAAAACCACCGCCGTGCTGTAGCCGTAAGCCACGATGATGGCCAGGCCGATGAGGGTCATCATGCCCAGCTGCAGATCGCCGATCTCCTCGGCCAGCCCCTTTAGAAAGGGCCAGCCGCCGTAGATGAACACCGCCGTGGAAAAACCGAACAGCACATACATCTCGCCAGGAAAAGCCAAAGCCTCTCCCAGTCCCAGCACCTTCTGAATCAGGGGCGCCAGAGCCACAATGGGCAGACTCAGGGCCAGAGAGATCCAGAAACGGCGCCTGAAATCCTTCACCATGTGGGCATGGTGGGAGTCGCCGTTATGGGAATTCCCGGATTCTGAGCTGTTTTCTTTCTCCCCATGCGATTTCTCAGCGGACATGAATCAACCTCCTTTGGATGGCGGTCGCTGAAGTTAGTCAAGCCCTCATGACTCTCCAGGGCCGCGGTCGAACTCGATAATCTGAGCGAAATCGTTGTCAGGCCCCTGGCTGACCCGATGAAAAAGGGGGCTGCCGGCCGCCACCCGGCCACCCATGTCATAGGTGAAGGCCGCACTGCCCGTGTGGCGCAACCAGTAGCCGTGACGCACGGCGCCCCGGGCATCGTAGCAGGAGTGAAAATGGCGAAACTGCGCCTGGGGCGCCGGGCGGCTCTCGAGCCAGGCCCGGGGGGCCTCTTCAAAGAAGACCGGGTGGATGCGCGTCGGGTCCTCGCGCCGGGGCAAATCGCGGCCCGTGTCGGGCAGGCTCGCCAAGCGCGCCTCGCCCTCAAAGAGCTTGGTATTGGCCGGCAGATCCCGGGTGTAAAAGGAATTTTCGTTGAAGACCAGCAGCTGCAAGCGGGTCAGATCCCGCGGGTCCAGGGGCCGAAAGTAGTAGCCCACAAAGGGGCCGAAGTGGTAGCGCCGGCCCTGATGGAGGAGCTCCAGCCGGGAGAGATAGCCCCGGGGCAGATCTAGTGCCAACTGGGGCTGGGGTTCATTGGCCGAATTAGGAGCGGGACCGGAATGAAGATCTGAATCCAGGTCGCAAGCCCCCAGCAGGAGCAAGAACAGGAACAGGGCCCGGACCCGGTTAGGCCGCTGATTCACGGCGCCCCCACAGCTTACCGATGGCATAGGCGGCACAGCCCAAGGCCGCGGCCAGAAGCCAGACCGCAACCGGTTTGCTGCCCAGCCAGTCGCTGAGCGTGAGGGGCCCCTGGCTGGTGGGCAGGTAGAGCAGGGGAATCAAGCGCTCGTGCAGATGGGCGAACACCAGGGTCCCGGCAAATCCCCCCAACAGGGCGAAGATCGCATCCATGCGGCCCTCGCCCACGGCTGCCCAGGTGGTGCCCGGGCAATAGCCGGCCAGGCCCCAGCCGATGCCGAAAATCACCGCCGCCAGGCCGGTGGCCACGATGCTGGTAGGCAAAATCACCGTGCGGCCCACATCGTTGAGGCCCAGGCCGTAGAGCCCCACGGCCGATAGCGCCACGGCCAGCACCATGAATTGGGGGATGTCGGGCTCCAGCATCAAATGGGCGCGGGCCATGCGCTGGGCGTCGCTGGCGCCGATGCGCTGGATCACAAAGCCGAAGGCGATCCCGGAAAAAAGTCCCAGCCAAACGTCAGTTGGATTCATGATCGTTTTTCTCCTTTCGGCCGGTATTGCCGTAGACCAGACGGGCGGTCAGCATGGCGCAGGCAAAAATGATGACCCCAAAGTAAAGACCACTGATCGCCAGTTGGGTGGAGCCGGAGATAAACAAGCCCAGGGTGCAGCCGCCGGCCAGACGCGAGGCAAAGAGAATCAAAAAGCCGCCTGCAAAGGTGGCCGCATAGCGCTTGGTCCGGCTAGGCCCAAAGCGTTTTTCCCAGATGGGGGGCACATCCCGGGGTAAAACAGCACTGGTGCGGCCGCCGATGAATCCACCGGCCGCCATGCCCAGCACAAAGGCCATGAGCCAGGAGCCGGGTCCCGCGATTTGCCGGTAGTGGGTTTTTTGGGCTGCATACTCAGGAGCCAGCCACTGCCAAAGCCCCTTGAGGGCCGAGACGAAGCCGCTGGAAGAGGCCGGCGGACCAAAGGTGGCAAAAATAAAGAGAATGATGCCGGCCAGGGCAAAGGCCGCGGGCAGCGGCCGCCAGTATGAAAATCCCTTGGGTTCGGATGCCATGGAATTTATCCTCCACAGGAAACGTAGCCCCCTTCAGGGGACGGATTGGAAGCAGGCGAGGTTGCGCTTTGCGCTGCAGTCGGGGAGCCTGAAGTGCCGCCTTGGGCCGCAACCTGAGGCAGCGTCGCTTGGCGCGGACGGTTTTCGCGGGTCTCCACCGGATAAAAGCCCTGGGGTCGACCCCACTCGAACCAGGAGCCGTCATAGAGCCGCACATCGCTGAAGCCCATCAACCGCAAGACAAAATAGCCGAAAGAACCCCGACGGGCGGAGTGGCAGTAAGTGATCACCGCTTTTGAGGGATCGAGGCCGCGGTAAAGTTCCAGTAGGGCCGCATTGGATTTCAGGGCCTTGGTTTCGCCGTCGGCCCAGTTGAGGCGGTAGTCGATGTTGTAGGCCGTGGGGATATGGCCCAGCTTGAGCACCTCGCCGTCCAGCCCCAGGTTCGGTTTCTGGCCCAAATACTCTTCCCGGGAGCGCACATCCAAAATCTGGTAGTGCCGGTCGCCGAGACGGTTTTCAATAAAATCACCCAGGGCCAGGCGCTCCAGCAGCAGCTCCCCGGAGGGCGCCTGATAGAGCTGGGCCTCGAGGAGCCGGGGGGTATCCGCGATTTCGCCCCCGGCCGCCACCCAGCCGTCGATACCCCGCTCGAGGATTTTCTTGTCCGGATGCCCCAACAAATCCAAGACCCAGAAAAAGTAAGAGGCAGTGGCCCCGCCATCGCGCTCGACGGAATCATAGAGGATGATTCGGTCGCCGCGGGTCAGCCCGGCATCCCCCAACATCCGCTGGGCTTGGTGGATGCCCACAAAACTGCCCCCGATACCCCGGGCGCTGTCCGTAAATTGGAAATCGCTCCAGGGCAGGCGGATGGCCCCAGGCACCAGCCGATTGTCAAAATACTTGTCGCTACGCACATCCACGACCACCAGATTCGGATCCTGAAGGTGTTCTTGCAGCCAACCGGCACTGGCCAGAAGCTGTTTTTGGGCGTAGTCCCTGTTGGGCGTGGCGGCGCTGCGCGCCGCGGCCAGAGAACCGTAAACCGCCAGCACCAAAATCAATCCGATGACAATAAACCGTGGAAGATATTTTCTCGTACTCTGGGGGGACGACATAAGAAATTCCTCCAATTCGCTGTAGTGAAACATTCACGATTTACCGTCACCCTATCCCGCTATCCTGGAAGAGAGAATAGGTACCAGGCAGTACTTGCGGCAGGGCCGGCATGTATTTGAGGTGGCCGAAGAAGGCATAAGATCGGACGCCGGGCGGCGAAATTCGGGGTGACGCTGGATCTAAGCGTATTGAATTGGAATCCAACTGTCAGCCGGCATCCAGGCTGTGAAAGCGGACAGGCCCGGCCTCCTTGCGGGCACTCTCACTGGCATTCTCCAGGGCCGCCTTCAGGCGGCTTTCATCCTCGTGGGCCAGAGGGGTCACGAATAGCTTGCCCTCCAGGTTTTTCAAACTGGAAATCACTTTCTCGCGCTGGCCGCCGCGGGCCACCACAAAGAGCACCGAGGACCCTGGACTGAGCGCCGCGGCCAAACGGCGTGGAAACTCCTTTGGGATACCCGCATCCTGGAGCGCCTCGAAAATCGACGCCAACACTGCGCCTTTCAGCTTGCCAATCAAGGCGATGGCGGGATTGAGAATGACCACGGCGGCCAGCAGCCCTACGCTGAGCATCCCGCTAAAACCGCCACCAATTGTCAGCGGCAGGGTAAAGGGCTGGGTGTAGTGGAAGCGCAGGCTGCCGTCCCGGGCCACCATCAGCACCACTCCCTCTTCCAGCGCACCCAGGTCTTCATCCTCCAGGCGCAGCAGCCGCAACTTTGCGGCTTCAGCCAAGTAAGGATCACCAAAGACCACCGCGATCAGTTTGCTCGTATGGGGATTGGGCATGGGGCAACTCCAATTCGCACAAGTTCATCTTCAAATCTTTAAAGCAGGTAAGTTTTTTAAGATACACAAGGGGACCGCCTGGCTGAAATGGGGTCTCAAGGGTATTTGCGGCAGTGCCCGACCCCAATCATAGCCGCGGCGTATCGAAACATGGGCTCAGCGGTGCTTACAACCCCCTGGCGGAACCGGGAAGCCCTCGGTTGCCCTCGAGGAATAGCCCCCATGGTAAGCGGGCAGTCGCTTGATGGAAAGGATTCCGGGAATACACAGCGTTTGGGCGGCCAATGGGGGCTGGCCCCCATACCATTTAGGGCCAGGTTGCTGGATACTGCAACCACGGTTGAAGTGCGGAGTCCGGACAGACTGAGAAAAGAGGCTGCCCCGAGGCACCGCTTCTCGCGAATGCACAATCTAAAAGATCCAAGGAGGTTACCATGTTGGTCAAAGAGGTCATGACCCCCAATGTCGATTATATCGCCCATGACAAAACGTTGCAGGAAGTTGCCGATATGATGAAAACCCAAGACATCGGCGAGATGCCCGTGGTGATAGGCGGCGAAGCGGTGGGCGTGATCACCGATCGGGATATCGCCATCCGCGGGGTGGCTCACGGGCTCGATCCCAAGGCGGCCACAGTGGCCGACGCCATGACCGAGGGCATCATCGTTTGCCGCGAAGATGACGACATCCAGAACGCAGCCCAAACCATGGCCGCCCGCAAAGTCCGCCGGCTGCCGGTGATGAACGCCGATGGCAAGCTGAGCGGCATGGTCTCCTTGGGGGACTTGGCCCTCAACTTGGACCCAGCCCAGGCCGGTGAAGTATTGCGGGGGATTTGCCAGTAGTCCGCCTGTCGCCCTGAATGGAAGAAGCGTTCCTGTAGTTGCGCCTTTCGTTGAAGCGAAAAGGGCAGAGTTGGAATCGGGTTGCTGGGTATAGAGACGGATTTCACCCCCTGTTGAGTTATTGAGCGGACTGGAGGCGGCAATGTATACGTTCCTGATGATGGCGCTGATCGGCGCCGGCCTCTGGCTGGCGTTCAGCGGCGGGCTGCGCCGCCGCTTTGGACGGCTCAGCGCCGGTGTACTGCTGGCGGGCGGCAGCGCCTTTTTCTTCTGGTTTATGGGATTTTGGGGCGAAATGCTCTGGTTCCAGGCTTTAGGCTACAGCCAGCGTTTCTGGGAGGTGTTCATCGTGCAGGGGGTGGCCGCTGCGGCCGGCCTGCTGCTCTCGGCGGGGCTGATCTTCGCCTTTACCCTGGAGACCTCCGCTGAAAAGGGGGTGGTGCGCTATGCCGCCCTGGGCCTGGTCGCTTTGGCGGGGGCCACCTGGGGCGCTTCCAGCTGGGAGGTTATTCTGCGCTTTATCCATGCCGCCCCCACCGAAATCAACGAACCGATATTCGGATTGGGCGCCGGTTTCTACCTTTTTGAACTGCCGCTGTTCAATTCCCTGGCCGGCCTGCTGCTGCTGACGGCGCTGTTGGCACTGGCGGTCTGCGCAGTGGATGCCTTTGCCTCCTTCAGGAACGGGGCCAACCTCGAACTCCGGCCCCAGGGCGAGCCGGCCCGGCTCGCGGCGGTCTACCGCTCAGCCGCCTTTGTGCTGCTGGTCCTTGCGCTGAGAACTTTTCTGGAGCGCTACCAGCTGATGTTTTCTCAAATGGGTGCCGTGTCGGGACCGGGCTGGACCGATGTCAAGGTGCGTCTGCCGGCGCTGACGGTCATGGCGGCGGTTTTGCTGGCGGCCGCCCTGGTACTCTTTATTCCGTGGCCGCGGGCGCGGCTGATCGCTCTTTTTGAAAAGCGAATCCATTCTTCAAGCCCCCTGCACGCCTATGTTTTCGGTGGATCTGTCCTAGTGCTTTTCGGCCTGCAGCTGCTCCTGACCAGCGGCCTGCCGGCGATCTTCCAGCGTCTGCGGGTGGAGCCCAATGAAATCACCTTTGAAAAACCGTATATCGCCCACAACATCCGGCTCACGCGCCATGGATTCGGGCTGCAAAAAGTGGAGGAGCGGGAGTATCCGGCAACGGATAATTTTAATGCGCGGACCGTGGCCCGCAACCCCACCATTTTTGAAAACATCCGCCTCTGGGACTGGCGCGCCCTAGATGCCGTCTACAAGCAGTTTCAGGAAATCCGGCTCTATTACGAATTTGAAGATGTGGACGTGGACCGCTACTCCCTCGGCGACACCTATCGTCAGGTAATGGTCTCGGCCCGCGAGATGGAATTGGCCAATCTGCCCGAGCAGAGTCAGACCTTCGTCAACCGCCGCTTCAAGTACACTCACGGCTACGGCATCACCATGACCAATGTCAGCGAATTTACCCCCCAGGGGCTGCCCGAGATGCTGATTCGCGATATCCCTCCCAAGAGCAGTCATCCCGGCCTTGCCGTCGAACAGCCGCAAATCTACTACGGCGAACTGACCCGTACCCCGGCGGTGGTCAACACCCGGGAGATGGAGTTCGACTATCCCCGGGGAGAGGAAAACGCCTACATCCGCTATCCCGGCCAGGGCGGGGTAGCCCTGGAAAACCTGTGGCGCAAATTTCTTTTCGGCTGGAAATTCGACGGCTTGCGCCTCTTTTTGTCGGAATATCCCACTTCCGCCAGCCGCATCATGTTTCACCGCCAGATAGAAGAGCGGGTGCGCACCCTGGCGCCCTTTCTGGAGTTTGACGACGATCCCTACATCGTACTGGCCGATGGCCGGCTCTACTGGATCATCGACGCCTATACCACCTCCGACTCGTTTCCCTACAGCGAACCCTTTGTCCCTGAAGGCGGAATGTCGCCCTCGGGCCCGGGCAGAACCGTGTACCCTAACGACCCGCTGAGCCGTTTTCAGGGCCAAAACTACGTGCGCAACGCCGGCAAGGCGGTGGTGGACGCCTTCGAGGGAACCGTGGATTTTTACATTTTCGAAGCGCAGGATCCCCTCATCCGAACCTGGCAGCGAATCTTTCCGGATATGTTCAAGGCCCGGGAAGCGATGCCCGCCGCCCTGCGCGCCCACGTGCGCTATCCCGTGGACATGCTGCTGCTGCAGGGGCTGGTCTACGCCAAATATCACATGACCGATCCCACCGTTTTCTACAACCAGGAGGACCTGTGGGTGCGGGCCACCGAAAAGTACTACGATCAGGTGCAGCCCGTGGAACCCTACTACATCATGTGGAGCCTGCCCGGCAGCGAGCAGCCCCAATTCGTGCTGATGCTGCCCTTTACCCCTAAAAACCGCCAGGTCGCCATCGGCTGGATCGCCGGCATGTGTGACGGCGACAATTATGGACGCTTTCTGGCCTATAAATTTCCGAAAGAAAAACGGGTCCTGGGGCCCCAACAGGTGGAAACCAAAATCGACCAGGACCGCTTTCTCTCCGGACAGCTCACTTTGTGGGATCAACGCGGTTCACGGGTGATCCGGGGCAATGTGCTGGCCATCCCCGTGGCCCAGACCCTGCTTTACGTGGAGCCCATTTACCTTCAGGCGGAAACCGCGGCCTATCCCGAATTACGCCTGGTGGCCCTGATGCACAACGACAACTTGAGCTACGCCCAAACCTTTGACCAGGCCCTGGAAGGGCTGCTGGGCGACACCGGCCGCCAACTCTTTTCCCAGGACGAAACCCCGGAGGGTCCGGGAGCCACCCCGGCCGCCCTGGTCCGCCAGGCCGCGGACGCCTTTGACGGCTACCTGGAAGCCCTGGGGGGCCGGCGTTTCGAGGCCGCCTCCCAGGCCCTGGATCAACTCCAATCGGCGCTGCAAAATCTCTCCGGCCGCTTTGCCGCGCAACCCGAGGCGACCCGCGAGCCCTCCGCCGCTGGGATAGAAGAAACCCAGCGCTCGGAACACTCCTCCCGGAACGCCGATCCGCCCCGTGAGGAAAACCGATGAACAACGCCC
The DNA here is from genome assembly GCA_963713755.1 of uncultured delta proteobacterium. GTDB lineage: Bacteria > Desulfobacterota > Desulfobacteria > Desulfobacterales > CAVQMW01 > CAVQMW01. The sequence continues at coordinate 1,748,886 of CAVQMW010000003.1, forward strand.
CAAGCGCCCACCGACTGGTGATCGTCTCCAACCGGCTGCCCATTGTGTTGAATCAAACTCCGGAAGGCTTTTGGCGGGTCGCTCCCGGTTCCGGCGGCCTGGTGACCGCCATGGCGCCCATCCTGAAAGACCGCGGCGGCCTGTGGATCGGCTGGCCGGGAAGCACCGAAAGCGAGGGTATGGACTTCGACGCCCTTTTGGCCGAAGCGACCGACGGCGGCGGCTACACCTTCAAGGCAGTCCCCTTGAGCCGCGCGGAGGTCGAGGATTACTACTACGGCTTCTCCAACGAGGTCCTCTGGCCCTTGTTCCACGACCTGCAGACCCGCTGCAACTTTGATCCCCGCTACTGGCGGATGTACTGCGAGGTGAACCGCAAGTTCGCCGAGGTCACCGCCCGCAACAGCAGCCGCGAGGATCACATCTGGGTCCATGACTATCACCTTATCCGCACCGGCCAGGCCTTGCGCGACCTGGGCAGCAGAGCCAAAATCGGCTACTTTCTGCACATCCCCTTCCCGCCCCTGGACCTCTTTCTCAAGCTGCCCTGGCGCTTCGAGATTCTCAACTCCCTTTTGGCCTATGACCTGGTGGGCTTTCAGACCCCCCGCGATAAACGCAATTTCGTGCAGTGCCTACGGGCCATTCGCCGGGATGTGCCGGTAAAAGGCCGCGGTCAGGTGGTCCTAGCCGAGGGCGAAGAGCGCCAGGTGCGAATCGGCAACTTTCCCATCAGCATCGACTTCGATGAGTTCGCCCGCCAGGCCACCGATCCCGGGGTCGACCAACGGGTGGAGCAAATCCGCACCAATCTCAGCTCGGAGGAACTCCGGCGCACCCTGTTGCTGGGTGTGGACCGGCTGGACTATACGAAGGGGATTCCCGAGCGGCTGCAAGCCTTTGCCATCGCCCTGAAGCACTACCCGGAGCTGCGCGAGAAGATCAGCCTGATCCAGATCGTAGTGCCCAGCCGGGAAAAAATCCCCAAGTATCAAGAGCTGAAACTGGAGATTCAACGACTGGTCAGCGATATCAACGGCCGTTACGGTCAGACCGGTTGGGTTCCCATTCACTACATCTTTCGCAGTGTGGATCGCGCTGAACTGGTGGCCCTCTACCGGGCCGCGGATATCGCCCTGATCACGCCCCTCAAGGACGGCATGAACCTTATCGCCAAGGAGTATTGCGCGGCCAATATCGAGGATCAGGGGGTGTTGATCATGAGCGAGTTCGCCGGTGCCGCCGGCCAGTTTCAGAGGCAAGCGTTGCTGGTCAATCCCTATGATCGGGAGGGGGTCGCCGCAGCCATCGCCTCGGCTTGCGCCATGCCCCGCGCCGAGGCGAAGCGGCGCATGAAGACCCTGCGCCGAAAGGTGCGCAAATCCGACATCTATTGGTGGGTCGACGCCTTTCTCAACGCGGTGTTCGCCCACGATCTGAGCGCCTTCAAACCCCTGGAGGAGTATATCCCCAGGGAGGTGCCGGTTCGCGGGCCGGAAAAGAAGTAGTGCGTTCCTTAATTTAGACCGAAATTTAGACCGATTCCAACCATTCTGCTGTCAACCGGTAAGTTTAAATCCCCCCCGGCCCCCCTTTTCCAAAGGGGGGAGAGATCAGACCGGCCGGTTCCAAAGGGGGGAGCAATCAGCTCCACCGGCCCGGCCGGTGGCACTCCCTTGCAAAAGGGGGATGGGGGGTTACTCCTTCTCTAACACCAATGAACACCAACCCGCCGCTTCGGCATTGGAAAGGTCAACCGGATCAGCCCGGCCGGTGGCCCCCCTTTGTAAAGGGGGGTTGGGGGGATTTTCTCATAGAGATCAGACCCCGGCCAGTTCCAATATGAGCAGAAAAACCAGGATCAGCGCGCACACCCCGAAGATCACCGGCCAGGTGCGGGCGCTGAGCAGTTGGGGCAGTGTCAGCTTGCCGAAATCGCCGATATTCAGAATCCGGGGCTCCAGCCGCGGGTAAAGCACCGAATAGACCCCGGTACCCAGCAGCATACCGGCGGCCCCGCCCAGCAGCGCATCCAGGGATCCCTGCCCGGCGGCACCGGCCAGGGTGCCCGGACAGTAGCCCAGCAGGGCAAACCCGACGCCAAAAATCAGCCCCCCGATCACCGTGGAGCCCACCGAACCCGATTTCTTGTGCAGCCGCACCAGACCTGGAATCCGCAGCAAAAAAATTCCCAGCATGCCGCTGACCACAGCGCTGAGCATCACCTTGGCCACGGTCCAGTCGCTGAGCAGCAGCTGGCCCATGATCACCTCGTAGCGGGTCACACCGCTTTTTTGGAGTAGAAATCCAAAGCAGATGCCCATAATCAGCCCCAGGGCAAGTTGAAGCTTGCGATTGGCGCGAAGTACTTTAATTTCTTCCTGCATATGCGTTTCTCCATCAGTTAGAACATCAGCAAGGCGGTAAGCACACCGCCGATGAAAAAACAGATCACCGCGACCCAGCTGCTCACTACCAGCTGCAGCGTGCCGCTGATGCCGTGGCCGCTGGTACAGCCGTCGGCCCAGCGCGATCCGATGCCCAGCAGAAAACCGCCGCCCAGGGCCGTCAGCCAGCGCAGCAGCGCGCCGGAACCTGTCTGCTCACGCCAGAGGTCAGGAACCAGGGCCAGGCGAAACTCGCCCGAAAGCTGGGCCGAGATAAAGCCGCCCAGGACGATGCCGGCCAGCAGCATCCAGCCCCAGCCGATCTGCGGCGGATTTTCCTGGTAATAGCGCCGCGCTTCCACCTGGGGGCCACGCACCATCTTTTCGAGCATACCGGCGCTCTTGGCATAGGCCCCCGAGGCGCCCAGGGTGTTGTCCGAAAGCAGAAACACCAGCCAGCTCAGCACTCCGATCCCGATGCCGGCGGCATAGGGCGACCAGCGGGCCATTGCCCAAATAGAAGAGCGGCCGGCACCGGGATCCGCTGTATCCTGGGCGACGGCGCTAGCCAGCATCATCGCGCAGAACAGCGCGGTGACGGCCATTAAAAAGGTCAACACTCGTTTGACTCTTAGGTTTTGAACAAAGTGGATCATCATATCGCTCCTGCCTGGAATCCGGTTAATTGGATCCTGCTCTGAATCATCGCACCGGTAGGGCTGGCGGGTCAGCCACCGTTCTCGATCACGGGACAGCCCGCCGCCGAACAGGCGGCCATGGAGCCGAGGCAATTGGCCACATTCTCGACCCCCGCTCTTTTGAGAATGGTGGCGGCGATCACCGCCCGCTGGCCGCTGCCGCAAAAGGTAACCACGGGTTTATCCCGGGGGATATGATCCAGGCGATCAGGAAGTTCACCCAGATAAATGTTGCTGGCGCCCGGCAGCCGGCCCGCGGCAAACTCCTTGGCTTTGCGCACATCTAGCAGCATGAAATCCTCTTCGGCCTGGATCCGGCGCACCAGTTGGCTGGTGGGCACGGCTGGGATGGTCTGGTAGGCGCGGCCGCTGATCTCCCAGCCATGCAATCCATCGTCCAGATAACCCGCAATGTGATCGTAGCCGATGCGCAGCAGATGACGCCAGGCCGTGAGGGCCGCATCGTAGCGGTCCACCACCAGCGCGATCTCCCGGTCAGCCGGCAGAAACCAGCCGGCAAAGGCCGGCACCATCTCCAGGGGGATGCCGAGACTTCCGGGGATCAAGGCGCCCCCCAGGGCTTCCGGGCTGCGCACGTCCAAAATGCGGGCGCCCTGCTCTGCCTGGGTATTAAACTGGGCGGCATTCAGGGGCGCAGGGGAATAGAGTTCATCCAGCGCACGCGCCGAGCCTTCGAGATTCAAGGCTTCCATGCGTTTGAAATAGGGCGGCTGGTCGTGCTGCTCGGCGAGCTTGGCCGCAATGAACCGTTCGCGGTCGGTCTGCACCAGCATGGGGTTGCTGAGCCGCTCCATTCCCAGGGTGGAAAACTCGCGTTCGGCCATGCTGTCGCCGCACACCGAGCCGGCGCCGTGGGCCGGGAGCAGGATCGCCTGATCCCCCAGGGGCAGCAGTTTGTTAAAAATGGAATCGTAGAGCAGCCCCGCCACCTCCCGGGCCCGCTCCTGGAAAAAATCGGTACGGCCCACATCGCCCACAAAAAGGGCGTCCCCGCTAAAGACCGCTACGGCATACTCCCCAAACTGGGTGTCGATCACGGCGATGGAGATGCTTTCAAAAGTGTGCCCGGGGGTCTCCAGGATCTTGAGCCGCAGGTTGCCCAGTTCAAAGGTGTCGCCCTCGGCCACTGGGTTGCCGTAGTGAAACTCGAGCTTTCCTCCGTGATAGATTTCGGCGCCGGTCATGCGCGCCAGGTCCTGGGAGCCGATCAGGTAGTCCTCGTTGCGGTGGGTTTCGAAAATATAGTCGATGCGCAAGCCCCGGCGATGGGCCATCTCCACGTAGACCCGGCAGTCCCGCCGCGGGTCGATCACCGCCCCCCGGCCCTGGTGGCCGATGAGATAGGACAAATGCGCCAATCCTGAGGATTTAACCTTTTCCAGCACCATACCGGTTGCCATGGCACAGCCTCCTTGTCGGAATTGTGTTGAAGGTGGATTTGGACATGATCGTAGCGAGCTGATTGCTGATCGAACATGGGGTCTACTATTTATTTAGGATTCCTTAATGCGGTAATCGGTCAGAGTGGACGTAATTCTCAAAGCGTCAAGCCAATAGGCGCTATGGGGTGCTCAACATGCCCAAAGTAGCCAAAAGCAACGTTGATTTACAGGGTCCGCTATATGGAACTTCGGATCGGACTGGGTCAACATCAGCCTGGCTCACAAAAGCGCCCTGTGCTCAACCGAATCTGGAAGGAGGTCGCGCCGATCATGTCCATCATCGATCTAAGCATTCAATGGCCCGAGGTGTTCTCCCACCTGACCCACCTGGCCATCGCCTACCTGCTGGCGCTGCCCATCGGGCTGGACCGGGAAGTCAGTTCACGCCATTTCGGCCTGCGCACCTATCCCTTGGTGTCGGTGGCGGCCTGCGGCTTCATGTTGGTGGGCATCGCGGTGGTCGACAGCACCGACGGGGAGGCGCGCATTTTTCAGGGAGTCATCACCGGGATCGGCTTTATCGGCGGCGGCGCCATCTTCAAAAGCGAAAACAACGTGACCGGCTTGGCCTCGGCGGCCAGTTTGTGGAACACCGGCGCCATCGGCTTGGCCACGGCCTTCAACCGCTTCGAGATCGCCATTGTGCTGAGTCTGCTCAATGTCCTGACCCTCTTTTTAGTGGGGCGACTGAAGAAAAAAGTGGAAGAATTTGATCAAACTGAATAGAAACACCCGTAGCAGGCATTCCTTTAGACTCTTGGACTCGGGGATTGAGCGCATGAAACATGTCCAGCGGACCATCTTGGGGGTTCTGATTCTGTTGATGATAGGCAACAGCCCGGCGGCGGCTCAGCCTGCCGGCGAGGCGCAAAACGATACCGCTCCCCCGCCGCTACCCCTCAAGGCGGTGTCCGATTCGGCGATCCGCGAGCGTCTGCGGGCGCTGATCGACAACATCGCTGATTTTCAACAGGTGCAGGTCGAGGTCAAGGGCGGGGTTGTCGCGCTCAGCGGCAAGACACCCCGCGCGGAGACCGCCGAAAAAGTGGCCCAGGTCGCCTCCCGCTTTGAGGGCGTGGTGTATGTCGACAACCGTATAGCGGTGGAAGACGACGTCGAAGCACGGGTTAAGCCCGCCTTTAGCCGCATGAAACAAGTTTTCGTGAAAGCCGTGCAGAAACTGCCGATTATCGGGGTGGCACTGGCGGTGGTGAGTCTGTTTTGGCTGATCGCCCATCTGGTGACCCGTTGGGAGCTGCCCTATCGGCGGCTCGGCTCGAACCGGCTTTTACGAAACCTGATCCGCCAGTTCTTACGTAAGGGGATATTCCTGCTGGGGGTGGTGCTGGCCCTGGACATTCTGGACGTTTCCGCCCTGGTGGGCGCGGTTTTGGGAACCGCGGGGGTGGTGGGCCTGGCCATCGGTTTCGCCTTCAAAGATATCGTTGAAAACTACCTGGCGGGGATTTTGCTGAGTATCCGGCGGCCTTTTGATCTTTTAGATCTAGTGCGCATCGACGCCCACGAAGGGCGGGTAACGCGCCTCTCCTCCAGCGAGCTGGTGCTGATGACTCTCGAGGGCAACCATGTTCGAATTCCCAACGCCACAGTGTTCAAAAGTATTGTCTACAACTACAACATCAATCCCCGCCGCCGTTTCGATTTCGGCCTGGGCGTCGGCACCGGCGAGGATCTGGTGGATGTGCAGACTTACGGCTGCAATGCGCTACGCGCCATGGAGGGCCTAATGGACGAACCGGCGCCGTTCATGATTGTCGAGGAGCTTGGCGACTTCAGCGTGCTGATACGTTTTTACGGCTGGGTCGACCAGCGCAATGCTGATTTCGCCAAGGTGCGAGGCGAAGCGATCCGGCGGGTCAAGCTGGCGTTGGATAAGGCCGGCGTGGTAATGCCCGAACCCGCCCAGACCATACGGATGATGCCCGTCGAAACAGCCGCAACTGAAGCGCCGGCGACACCTGAATCGCGTATCCGGAACGCCGCACACCAGGAGACCAAGCAGGTAGACCTCTCCCCGGACAGACAGCTGGACGAGCAGATCAGTGAAGACCTGGCGGAGGCTGCTGATTCCAATCTGTTGACTGATGCGTGAAATCCGGACCGGATTCGAAATTTGGCCCTTTGGGGGGTAGATCGCGGATTGAGGGGCTATTATCGGCCCTGCCAGCCGCCGCCGGGACAGGCCCAGCCCTGGTCACCAAACTCCTGGCGGCATTGCAGCAGAAACTCGTCGTGCATCTGGTCCAGCTCGGCGCGCAGCTCCTCTTCTGAATGGTTGCCGCCGAAGGCGGGCATGCCGGTCAGCTTCAATCCGTGCTTCACAATCTAGTAGATCTCTGCTTGGCTGCGCTGCGGTTGCACGCTTCCAGCGGTCAGGGCGGTGAGTCTGTTTATCTTATGGCTCCAACCGACTAATAATAATAAAATAGACGCATCAATCAACTCAGTGTAATGAAATCGCCGTGGAACATCTCGAACAGCAGATGCGCGCGACCGCGGGTGGTGTGCGCTTCGTCTACACCGCCGCTTCGGTGGCCCTGGCAACTCTGGAGGTGCTGGTCAACGGCGTCCATCCGCAACAGATTGACAACTACATTCGGATCCCGGTCGATTTTCCAAAGTCGGTGCTCACCACCCTTGATCTTGAATCCCTGTCCGCCGACTGGAAATCGGACCCGGCAGCGGACAGCACCCGCACAAGGGGGCGCCGTTGGGCTAAAGCGGCGCTCTCGGTGGTGCTCTGCGTGCCTAGCGTGGTGGTCGATGACGAACTCAGCTTTCTGATCAACCCGCTGCACGCAGATTTCGGCCGGATCCATATCGGCCGGCCTTTACCGTATGCATTTGACGCGCGCCCGCTGCACAATCTCAAAACGGCATGAGGGCAGAGGTCAGAGCGGATTGCGCAGCACCACCAGGCTGTGGGCGGCGATCTCGATCTGGCGGCCTGCCTCGAGCGGTGGTTGCTCCTCCAGCCACCCGGCGTCCGTATCCAGCTCCTTGATCCATCGTTCTGCCCATTGCGCCGCGGGCAGGGTGAATGGCAACGCTTCGCTATGGGCGTTGAAGATGATGAAAAAACTGTCATCCAGAACCGGTTCGCCGCGGGGATTGGGGTTGGGTATCGACTGACCGTTGAGATAAACGCCCAGCGACTTGGCATTCTTTTGGCGCCAGTCCTCATCCCTCATCTGCCGGCCATCGGGAATAAACCAAGCGATATCTTTCATCTCGCTGTCATAGATGGGGCGGCCTTGAAACCAGCCCCGCCGGTGAAAGACAGGGTGGTCTTGCCGGTACCGGATCAAATTGCGGCAATAGGCCAGCAGCGCTTCATCGGTTTTTTCCCAATCGTACCAGGAGAGCGCGTTATCCTGGCAATAGGCGTTGTTGTTGCCCTGCTGGGTGCGCCCGATTTCATCCCCGCCCAAAAGCATGGGAACCCCTTGCGACAGCATCAACGTGGTCAGAAAATTGCGTTTCTGGCGCTCGCGCAAGCCAAGGACCGCTGCCTGGTCCGTGACGCCTTCGACACCGCAATTCCATGAGCGATTGTGGTCTTCGCCGTCGCGATTGTCTTCGCCATTGGCCTGGTTGTGCTTCTGGTTGTAGGAAACCAGGTCATGGAGGGTGAAACCGTCATGGGCGGTGATAAAGTTGATGCTGGCGTAGGGTAAACGGGAGGTGTTTTCGTAGAGGTCGGAGCTGCCCGTAAAGCGTGCCGCCAGACTGCCCAGGGATTGGTTTTCCCCGCGCCAGAAGTCGCGCACGCAGTCGCGGTAGCTGCCGTTCCACTCCGTCCAGACCGGCGGAAAATTGCCCACCTGATAGCCACCCTCGCCCACATCCCACGGTTCGGCGATGAGCTTGACCTGACTGATCACGGGATCCTGCTGGATCAGGTCGAAAAAGGCCGAAAGCCTGTCCACTTCGTGCAATTCACGCGCCAGAGTGGCAGCCAGATCGAAGCGGAAGCCGTCGACATGCATCTCCAAAACCCAGTAGCGCAACGAGTCCATGAGGAGCTGCAAGGTATGGGGGTTGCGCATATTCAGGCTGTTGCCGGTGCCGGTGTAGTCCATGTAGTAGCGTTGATCGTCTGTCAGGCGGTAGTAATAGGCGTTGTCGATCCCCTTGAAAGAGAGCATGGGACCCAGATGGTTGCCTTCGGCGGTATGGTTGTAGACCACATCCAGAATAATCTCGATTCCCGCCTGATGCAGCGCCATGACCATCTTCTTGAATTCAGCCGCCGCGGCGCCGGGCCGCCGGTCAAAGGCATACTCGTGATGGGGCGCAAAGTAGCCGATGGAGTTGTAACCCCAGTAGTTTCTCAGCCCCTGATCGAGCAACTGTTTGTCCTGAATGAAATAGTGCACCGGCATCAGCTCCACTGCGGTGATGCCAAGCTCTCTTAAATACTCGATAATCACCGGGTGGGCCAACCCTTCGTAGGTTCCGCGCAACTCCGGCGGAATCTCCGGATGCATAACCGTCAACCCTTTGAGATGGGTCTCGTAGATGACCGTCTCGTGCCAGGGCAACTGCAGCCGGCGATCGCCGCTCCAGTCGAAATGGGGTTGATGCACCACGCAACGGGGCATGAAGGGGGCGCTGTCGCTGTCGTTGGTGGAATCGGGGCCCTCTTCGAAACGGTAAGGAAAAATCGCCTCATCCCATTGAACTTGACCGTCGATGGCCTTCGCATACGGATCGAGCAATAGCTTGGCCGGATTGCAGCGCTGACCATTGGATGGGTCCCAGGGGCCGTGGACCCGAAACGCGTAGCGCTGGCCGGGTTCGACCATGGGCAGGTAAGCGTGCCAGCAATACCCCGTCACCTCGGGCATGTCGATGCGGGTTTCATGGTCCTGCTCGTCGAAGAGGCACAGCTCGACCCGCTCGGCCACTTCGGAAAAGAGGGAAAAATTGGTTCCTGAGCCATCGTAACTGGCTCCCAATGGATAGGGTAGACCGGGCCAGACTTTCATTGTCGGGGGCTCTTTTCTGATTATCTCTGTTAACAGCGGAGGCCGGTTAAAGGTTTTTCAGCTCTCCTCAAGCCGACAATCGGTACCTTAAACACGTTTCCCCACCCAAACCTATACGCAGTAGAGTGTATTTTTAATAGTAGACATCCACCCCCCCCCCCCCCCCCCCCGCCGTCCAATCCCCGAATACAGGCAAGACCCCATCGGCCCTCAACCCGCTCCTGTATTGACGGCAGTCGGCCCAGGTTCGACCCGAACCCCCCCCGCTTGAGTCTAATCCGGATCGAGAGCCCGGGTTTGCAGGGGCTCTTTGAAGGTGAGGGTTCGGTAGGTAAAGGGTTCACTCCTTTCGCCCCTTTAAAACATCACAGACAAAATCGAAAACATCCTCAAGTCTGAGTACGCCCACGATTTCGTGAGGATCGCCTTCGGCGGTCACCAGGAGGGAGTGATGATGCCCGATGACAAGACGGTGAATGGCCCTGTTCATGGTGCTGCTTTCGGATAGAAACTCTCCCTCGGAAGGAGAGTACATGATCTCCTTTACGGTGATCTGGCCGGACTTTGCACATAAATTCTCAAGCCCTTGCTCCCACAGCTGGTACTGCTCCAGGGTCGATTCAACGAAGTCGTCGCTGAAACCGAGGCGGTGCATTCTGCCATCCTGCAGCGAACTTCTAATATTTTGATAACTCGGCTCGAGGGCTTCGATCATGTCATGCTGACTCAACTTACCGACCACATGATTGTCGTTGTCCGTCACCAGGATCGCGCGGCGCCGGCCGCGCCCCGGGTCAAAATCGGCTTGGGCTTTCTTCAGCATCATGAAAGCCTCCAGGAGGGAGTCGTCTTGAGGGATGGTTGAGTATTCGGATAACGGTACCATCAGATCTTTGACTTGGTATGATTTCATTGCACACCTTCCGTGTTTAAAAGTAACATGCTGAATTCGCTTTAACGGAACTTGATATGGCAGGCAGCCCGCACCACCCGGGAGGCAGCAGTTTCCCGCCGGCCCCCGGCGACGGGGGCATCGGCACAGGAACGTTTTGGCGAGCCCGCGACGGATTTAGCTTGCTGCCGGATATTTCAGTTCGGGAGCACCGAAGTGACCCGCCAGATCAGATTGCCCACGTCATCGGCCACCAGCAGCGCGCCCTGTCGGTCCAGGGCGACCCCCACCGGCCGGCCCCACGCCTCTCCCTCGGGGCTGCGAAATCCGTTCAGCACATCCAGGGGCGCGCCTGAGGGCCGCCCCTGGCGGAAGGGCACGAAAATCACCTTGTAGCCGCTGGGCGGCTTGCGGTTCCAGGAACCGTGCTGACCCACGAACATGCCGCCGGCAAAACGCGCTGGAAGGTTTGTGCCGCGGGAGAAGGCCAGTCCCAGACAGGCGGTGTGCGGTCCCAGGGCATAGTCGGGCCGGATGGCTTGGGCGACCAGATCCGGCCTTTGGGGCTTGACGCGCGCATCCAGATGCTGGCCGAAATAGCTGTAGGGCCAGCCGTAAAATCCGCCCTCGCGCAGCGCGGTCATGTAGTCGGGCACCAGATCGCTGCCCAGCTCGTCACGCTCATTGACCACCGTCCAGAGCACACCGCTCTCCGGCTCCCAGGCCAGTCCCACAGGATTGCGCAACCCCGAGGCAAAGATGCGATGCTCACCGCTAGCCAGGTCCAGTTCCCAGATCGCCGCGCGTCCCTGCTCCCGGTCCATGCCCTTTTCAGCCACATTGCTGTTGGAGCCCACCGTGACATAGAGTTTGCTTTCGTCCGGGTGGGCAATGATGTTGCGGGTCCAGTGGCGATTGATGGGACCGGCCGGCAGGGAGAGCACTTCGACTCCCGGGGTACGGATGAGGGTCTGGCCCGGGGTGTAGGCATAGCGCAGCACGGCATCCGTGTTGGCGACATAGAAATGGTTCCCCACCAGCGCCATCCCGAAGGGAGAATGCAATCCCTCCAGGAAGGTGAAGCGCGTCTCGGCGGCACCGTCGTCATCCATGTCGCGCAGCAGGCTGATCCGGTCGGCGCTCTTACCGCCCGCGCCGGCCTTTTTCATCACCATTTTCATAATCCAGCCCCTCAATCCCGAAAAATCTTCGGGCTTTTCGGGGGCATTGGTTTCGGCCACCAGCACATCCCCGTTGGGCAGCACATAGAGCCAGCGCGGATGATCCAGATTCTCGGCAAAGCGGTTTACGGCCGTCCCCTGAGCCGCCGTCGGTTTGGCACCGGGGGGCCAGCCCCGGGCCGGGGCGATGTTGACCGTGGGGATCAAACCGCTGTCAGGAAGCGGCAGCTGCGGGTCCGGTCCGGTTCCGGCCGAAACCGGCAGGCGGGCCTCGCCGGAACAGCCTGCAAGCCCGAGGATCAGCAGAGCCGTCAAGCTCAAGACGTGCAATACTATTCTGGTTCTCATCTCCCGTTCCTCTTCTTTTGGCTGATTGTCCCGAACTTTCGCAGGGGGGCCGCGGGCTCCCGTTGCCGGTTGGGTGCTTTGTCAAAGCCGCCTTTGCCGCCCGGTGCGCCCGGTGCATTTCACCTCCCCGGATTACTTTTTATTATCTGCCGGCAAAGGATCAAATTGGTATACCGTGAACCCTGAAAAGTGTTTTCCCAGAGACCCTATTTGACCCGCACCCCGCCCGGACCTTGATCTATTCGCGTGGCCGCATTCGCCGAGCCTGTAAAGGACTGGCTGCCGCTTGGTCAGCACCCGCGATTGAGCAATGCGCCGCGCAATACCGTGAGGATAGGATCATATTACCGGAAATACCCCATTTCCTCTGATCCGCCATGACTTAAGATAGGAGCATATCTTCCCTATCACGCCCTTTCCCAGGAGGAATCAGCGATGCTCAGAGACGACCAAAATATCCAGCTTAACGCGGTGCTGGTGGCCTGCCAGAAGACCGCTGACCACTACGCCCAGGCCGCGGAGCTGACCCAAGAGGTCGCCCGCTCGGCCAGGCTGGAGGGCATGTGGCGCGTGTGCCGCAAGCATGTCCAGCAGTTGACCGAACTGGTCCGCGAACTGGACTATCTGCCGGCCGAGCCGGACCATGACAAACAAGATTTCGCCCAAGCGCTGACCCACGCCCGTTCGACCCTGGCTGCCGACAGCCAAGCGGTATTTCAGGAGAAAGCCCTGGATCTGGAGGATGAATTGCAGCAAAAGGCCATCCGCGCCCTCGAGGCCCGGGAAGATAATCCGGCGGAAGAATTGTTGCGCAAGATCGTCGCGGCCAGCCGCGGCCGAAAACTGGAGCTCACACAGCAGTACCCCGCGGAATAGAGCGCCAAGTTCAGCCCCGGGCGGCTACAGCCGATTCGATCGCCAAATGGGCAATCCGCCCCATTGCGGCAAACTCAGCAAAACAGTAATTTTTGCCCGTGAATCGCTAATGTGGGTTTCACGACGATATTTGGATAAAATTAACTACTGCTTAGGAACTGGTCAATCCATAGTTCTTCTAAAGCATTGAAATTATTAGGATCGATTAGTTCGACTCGTCATTCCCGCGCAGGCGGGAATCCATTTAGATTCCAATACATTGGAATCTCTGGATGCCGGATCAAGTCCGGCATGACGGAGAACTTTGGACTCTCAAGTTAGGAAGCAGTCATGCGAAAAAATCATCTACCCCTTGCTGTAGCAGTCATCCTGCTCGTCTTCAGCCTTGCGGCCTGCCGCACCCCGGCCGGACGAACCGCCGGCAGCGTGGTGGACGACGCCACCATCTCCACCAAGGTCAAGACCAAGCTCTTTGACGATCCCCAATTGAGCGGGTTTGCCATCGATGTGGAGACCTTTGAAGGCGAAGTGACCCTGACCGGCGCGGTGAGCACTGCGGAGGCCCAATCCCGGGCTTCCGAGCTGGCGGCTTCGGTTTACGGCGTGAAGGGGGTCAATAATCTGTTGAAAGTGAAATAATCCGCCATACCGGCGGATCCAGCCAAGGAGGTCAACATGCTATATTGGGCTGTTGTCTTTTTCATTATCGCGCTGTTGGCCGCGGTGTTTGGATTTACCGGCATTTCAGCAGCCGCGGCAGGCATCGCCAGGGTGCTCTTCTTTATCTTCATCGTTTTGTTTATCGTCTCTCTGATCTTCGGCATGCGCGGCCGGCGGCCGAGGGTTTAAGCCATGAGTTTCCACGATTCCTTGCAACCTGTTCTGGCGATCATCGCCGGAATACTTATCCTGCTAAAGCCCCGGCTGCTGAACTATATCGTGGCCATCTTCCTGATCGTGTTCGGTATTCTGGGCCTGATGCGCTGATCTTAGTTTATCGCCGGCCTGATGCGCTGATCTTAGTTTATCGCCGGCTTAATATGACTCAAATAGAACTCAAATAGAAAGGAGTATCCAATGAAACCAGTATTTGGAAGGATGACCCTATTGTCAGCGGCGGTGTTGAGCATGGTATTTCTGCTAGCCTGCGGGGATCAGCAGGAGCCGGAGAGTTCCGCGCCCCAGGTGAGCGCATCGGAAGTCAAGGAAGAGGTTAAAGAAGCAGTCGAGGCCGCCGGTGCTTACACCGAGCAGAAAAAGGATGAGTATCTGCAGGCGCTGGACACCAAGATGAACGAGTGGCAGGAGCAGATCGCCGATCTGCGGGCCCAAGCGGAAGCCAAAGCAGACGAACTGAGCCAAGAGGGCAAAGAGGCACTGGATCAGCAGATCGAAACCCTGCAAGCCAAACAGCAGGCCGCCGCTGAAAAATTCGCCGAATTTAAAGCTTCCGGTGCCGAGGCCTGGGACGAACTCAAGGCGGGAATGGATTCGGCCCTGGACGATCTGAGCCAGGCCTTCAATGACGCCCAATCCCAGTTGAGTGAATCCGCCAATTAGGGGTTGCACGGAAAGCTGCGTCTCCCTCCCCCTTGACGGGGGAGGGCCGGGGTGGGGGTGAATGCGATCAAGGGGTTCCATCCTCCCGCCAGGGAAGAGGCGTTTTCGGCCGGGCACCAGTTAATTGTCGGCCGCCACGCCGAACGGAGCGATGCGGTCAATCGCCGCCTGGAGTTGATCCAAACCGAAAGGTTTGCGCAGAACCGCCGCGGCGGGGCTAACCCCGCCACCGGCCAGAGGTTCAGCTTCTAGGGGCGGACCGGCGGAAATCAACACCACCGGCAGGTCCGGCAGGCGGACTTTGATCTTGGCCATCAAGGTCAGTCCGTCGATGCCCGGCAGGTCCAGATCGGCAATGATCAGATCGCAGCACTGATTTTCAAACCACTCAAAAGCCGCCTCACCATCGGAGACCTCGCTGACCCTGTAGGCCAGGCGTCTCAGATAGCGCGATAAAATGTCCCGGATCTGGGGATCGCTCTCCGCGATGAGAACCCGCGTCGGCTGAGAATCCGGGGACACTTCAGCGGCACCTGCCCGCTGATCTGTTTCCCATGGGCCAACTACTCCCCGGTTGATTTCATTTCCCATTAGCACTTACTCCTTTTGGACCCTAACCCTTATCCGGTTCTCCAGCCGGTCCGTAATTTTTTATCCGCCGGGGCGCCCTGCTGCAAACAAAACTTGATATACTGCCGTTCGGCATTGGCGTAATCTTCGCGAGAATAGTGGTTCAGGTTCTCCGGAATCCGAAAGCTGCGGATAATATTTTGAATCAGCCGCCGGATGCCGATATCTGCCATACTGTCATTCATACCATCACCTGCCGGAAGGAAGTATGGTGGTTTTTAATTTTTGCGCCTCGCTGAGCGGGCGCCGGAATTCTGACGGTTTGCGACTTTATTTTTACACCAACCCTCATCGCCGGCGGACACGATTTGGTCGCGGATCCCGGCCACCCCGGCAACCGCGGCGGCGGCCGCCTTGATCCGCCGGCGGCGTTCTTTTCCGGGAAGTACACCTTTAAGCTGGGCGACCCCTTGGCGAACCTCAACGCTCAAGCCACAGTCGTCGGCGGCCGGCACAAGCGCTCGCAGTGCGCGGCGCAATTCAGCCTCAATATCCTCGTCGCTCTGGCCGGGCGGCGCCACGACCTTGAGACGGTTGATCACCTTGGCCACCCCCGCTTCCCGGGCGGCGATCCGTGCCAGGTGCCGTCGCTGCTGGAGGGTCTGCACAAATCCATCCAGAAATACCACCCTATCGGCCACCGCCAGAACCAGATCGATGGGCTTTGCTTGGGGATCCTCCGCAACAGCATGCAGTACCCGACCCCGCGGCATTTCGCTGGTCATGAACCGCTGCTGAGGGGAAGAATCCCGTTCCGGTCCTCCTCTGGGCGGCGGCTGCGCTTTGGCGCGGTCGGGATCAGTCAGCTTTTGCCGAAGGACCTTTTCCCTCAAGGGCAGGCGCTGAAACCACAAGCCTTTTGAACTCCCCATCGCGCAGAGACGGTGCGCCGCTTTCAAGGGATTTTGGATTCCGCGCTGCACGGTTTTGTCGCTATAGGGCATGGCTGACTCAGTAGGCATATTATCATTAAGGCTACAAACAGATCCCGGCGCTTGCCATGGAACTATTATAATAATTTAGCTGCAAAGAACCGCACACCCGCCAGCGGACCTTTGCACCTGACAATATATTGAATATCCAACACAAACGCCGCGTAAACAATGGGGTGCAGACCCCAAATCATCTTCAATAGGGTGCCTAGGGATGCTTACAAATAGGCCCTTAATCCCTCCCCACGGGGAGGCTTAGAAGGGAATCGGCAAACCCTGAACGCAGATATAATGCTCTGATTGGGGGTTCGGGGAAGGCATCCCTGGGCTCTGGGGCGCGGAAACAGGAGGGGTTCGCTGCAAACCAAACATGGTATCCCGCAAGGGCCGGTTTGAAACCCGCCCCGACTCCCTTGCCGATTCCCACTGGCAGCATGGGGGAGCCTGTTAGGGGGTATGATCGGCGGACAGAGTCAGACACAAATCGGTGCCCAGGCCGGGGCGGGAGTCGATGATCAGGGTTCCTCCGATCACCTGGGCCCGGTCGTGCATGCCGACCAGGCCGTAGCCGCTCAAGGGATCGTTGTTTCGCAATTTATCTTCGAGATCGAATCCGGAGCCGTTGTCCTTGACCCTCAACTCAATGCGGCCGTTGCGGCCCAGGAGAGCGACCCGTACTTCATCCGCGGTACTGTGTTTGAGGGCGTTGTTGAGGGCCTCCTGGAGCACTCGGTAGATCACGATTTTGGCCAGCTCGGGAATCTGGGCCTCCTCGATGTCGATCTGTTTTAGGACCTTGACCTGACCATAGAGCTCTTGGCTGCTGTCGCAGTACCAGTCGATGGTGTTGAGCAACCCCAGATCGTCCAGCATGGCGGGCCGCAGGCTGGTGGAGATGCGGCGCACTTCGCGAATGGTATCGCTGATGTGGGCGACAATCTTCTCCAGGGAGATGATATCTTTGGGGGGACTGCTTTTCATGCTTTGCAGTTTGTCCTCCACGGCGAATTTAATGGCCGCCAGACTGGCGCCGATACTGTCGTGGAGTTCTTTGGCCATGAGCCGGCGTTCGTTTTCCTGGGTTTCGATGATTTTGCGGGAAAGCACCCGCAGGGCCGCCTCGGATTGCCGCAGTTTGCGCTCGGTGCGCCGGCGTTCGACAATCTCCTGTTCCAGGGCGCTCACCGTGGCGTTGAGCTGCTCGGTACGGGCCGCAACCCGGACTTCCAGCTCGGCGTTGAGCTGTTTCAGCTCGGCCTTGGTTTCGAGCCGCTCGCGGTGTTCCAAATGGCGCTGCTTGACATCCCTGAGTTTCAGGGGCAGCAGCTCCAGGTAGCCGAGCCGGGGATCCTTGACGATATAATCGTACATACCGGCTTTGATGGCCGCCACGGCCAGGGTTTCCGATCCGGCGCCGGTAAGCATGATAAAGGGGGGCAGATTGGATTTGTTGGGCAGGCCGCGAAACGCCGTCAGACCGTCCATGCCCGGCAGCTTCTGGTCCACCACCACCAGGTCAAAAGCACCCGCGCCGCGCTGCAGGGCCGCGGGGATCTCTTCAGCCCGCTCGCAGTGGCTCAGATCGAAGGCCAGATCGGATCTGTTCAAAACGCGTTCAAAGGCGATACGGTCGTGTTCACTGTCCTCCACCAGCAAAACGCGGATGGGGGCACGCTCGGTGTGGCGGATCATAAAGGCTCCTCAGGCAGTTCCACCAGCTCCCGGAATGTGCTGAAGCGGCGCACGCGCCGGGAGGGGTCGGGGTATCTCATGGGTTCAATTTTCTTTAGGGTGGCGGGGCAGCACAATATAGAAGGTGCTGCCTTTGCCCGGCTGGGAGGTCAGGCGCATCGCGCCCCCCAGTCTTTGAGCCGCCTTGGCCACGATGGCCAGGCCGATGCCGGTGCCGGGGTACTCCCGCTCGCTGTGCAGCCGCTCGAAGATCCGGAAAATATGCTCATGATAGCTCGGATCGATGCCGATGCCGTTGTCGCGGACGAAAATTTCGATCTGCGCTTCCGGCGCCTTCTCGCGCCAGCCGATCTCGATCCGTTTGGGATGGCTGGAATTGAATTTGAGTCCGTTATCCATCAGATTGCGTAAAATCTGTTGCAGCAGGGTGGCATCGGTTTCGAAATCGGGACCCTGGGGCGCCACGGCGATTTCGACCTCCGCCGAGGGATTGAGCACGCTCCGGATTTCGCCGACCAGCCCGGGCAGATCCACCGGTTCCGGCACCAGGCGAAGCTGATCGATCCGCGAAAGGTCGAGCAGGTCGCGGATCATGGCATCCCCCTGGTCCACCGCGCTCTGCATGCCTTCCAAATATTTTTGCTGCTCGGTGCTCAAGGTGCCGGCCAGATCTTCGTTGAGAAAATCGACGTAATTGCGGATGGCCCGCAGGGGGCCTTTGAGGTCGTGGGAGACCACATAAGCGTATTGGTTCAGCTCCTGGTTGACCCGTTCGGTTTCAGCCAACTGGGCCGCCAGCTGAAGCTGGGCCAGGCGCAGAGCCTTCTCGTTTTGTTTGTGCTCAGTGATATCGAAGTTGACGCCGCTGATCCGCAGCGGGCGGCCCTCCGGGTCGCGGTAGACCCGGCCGCGGGCCGCCAGCCAGCGGATTCCGCCGTCGGCGCGCCGGATGCGGAACTCCAGGTTGAGATGATCTTCGCCGCACTCCAATAGGCTCTGCAAGCTTTCCAGAATTCCGCCGCGGTCTTCGGGATGGATCAACTCGAAAAAGCGCTCACCAGCCTCGGGTCCCTCCCGGGGCTCGAGGCCCAGCAGGCGGTAGAGCCGGGCATTCCAGCGGGAGGTACCGCGAGCCAGATCGTAATTCCAGATACCCATTTCGGCGCCTTCGGCGGCCAGTTCCAGCTGTTGGTGAACCTGCTTGAGCCGCTGGTCACGGCGATGCTGCCGGCTGATGTCAAAAAAGGCGAACTGCCACTGGTCGAGGCGCCCCGCAAGATCGAATTTGGGTGAGGTCTGCAGTTGCGCCTGCAGCGGCCGGCCCTTGAGGTCCACCAAACGCAGGGCCATAAAGGCGGTGGCCCCCTTCAGGCAATTGTTCTGCAGCCCGCGAAAGTAGCGCCCGCGGTCTTCCGGCAGCACGAAGCTGGAAAAGGCCTGGCCGATGACGTGCTGTTGATCGGCGGCCAGCAGCTGCCGGGCCAAGGCATTGGCCTGGGTGACAACGCCCTTGGGGCTCAGGGTGAGAAAGGCCACCGGCGCCGACTCGTAGAGTTTGAAAAAGGCGTCCCGCGAGGCCTCCAGCTCACGGCTGGTGCGCCGCAGATCCTCATTGCGGGCCTCCAGTTCGACCCGCACCAGTTCCAGTTCCCGGGCCAGCCTCAGGATCTCGTTCTGTTCCGGCGTATCGGGCTGGGCGACGTCATCCTTGAGGCTCTCCTGCACGGTTTCGCGCAACTGTTGGTAGAGGCTCTCGGCACTCATGGGGCGCTCAGATCCTGGATGGCCAACAGAATTCGGTTCTGCTCTTCCCCAGCTTGCTCAAGAAAGCAGGCGTTAAGCAGCATCTGTTTGCGCCCGATGTTCGCAAAGCGCTGCTCGAACCGGAAATCTTCAAAGCTCTGGCGCTTTTGGGCGGTTTGTTCCAAAAGCCCGCGCAGTTCGGGGATATCCCACTGGCCCTCACCCAACTGGAACAGGCTTTGCCCCTCGGTGGACTCCGGCCGGGTATCGAAAAGCTGGTAGAAGCGGCGGTTGGCATGGATCACCCGCAGCTGCTCATCGAGCACCAGCAGCGATTCACGCACCGTGTCGACGATGCTTTCGGCCAGGCGCCGCGTGGAGTCGACTTCCCGGGCCTTCATCCGCTCCATTTCCCGCTGGGCCTTTTTCTGCGGGTCGATGTTGATGAAGGTCAGCACCACCCCCTGGATCAGGCGGCTGCTCTGGCGGTGCACGTGGATGTTCATGCGGTACCACTGTCCGTCGCGGGTGCTGACCTCACGCTCCAGGGGGGTCAGGCTGTCGAGCACCCCGCGGGTGGCGGCCGGCAGGTCATCGAGCTCCAGGTTGTGGGCGATGTGGGCCAGGGGGCGCCCTAGATCGCTGTCGATCAGGTTGATCAACCGGTTCGCCATGGCGGTAAAGCGCACCACCCGCAGACGGCTGTCCAGATAGATGATGGCGATGCGGGTGCTGTTGAGGGCGTCGCTGAGCGCCTGAAAGGATTGGTCGAGCTCATCGATCTTGTTCTGCAGCTCGCTGTTGACGGTGCTGAGCTCTTCGTTGAGGGACTGCAGCTCTTCCCGGGAGGATTCCAACTCCTCGTTGGTGCTCTGCAACTCCTCGTTGGCGGACTGCATCTCCTCATAAGCCGAACGCAGCTCATCGTTGGAGGTCTCCAGCTCCTCCAGGGCGCCGCGGTAATCCTCGCGCACCCAGGTCAGTTCCCGCTCCAGCTCGCTGCTGGGCACCCGCTGAACGGCCTCCTCCCGGGCAGCCTCAGCCGGGTCAGCCTCCTTCAGGGTTGAATTTGGGGGGCCGGTTTTGGGCGCCGGTGCGGCGCGCTCCTCGAAGAGCACCAGCAGCGCTTCGGGCAGGGCCGGGGTGCGCAGTTTTTTGACCGTCAGGTCGATCCACTGGCGCTCGCCGTCGATTTTGACCCCCAGCCCCTTTTCGTAGATCGGCATTTTGGACTCGCGCGCCTTGCCAAGGGCCGCGATCAGGGGAAAGCGCAATCCTTCGCGGGCCATGTCGGCGATGTTCAAAGTGGGTTTGCCCGGCGCCAGCTCCAGAAATTTGCCGGTGCGGCCGCGGGTATAGAGAATCTCGTTGTTGGCATTGACCACCGCGCAGGCCGGGCCGAACTGGTCGGCCAGCAGTCGCTCGACGCTGCGCGCCAGGCTGCCGGCATCGGCCTCGCCTGTCTCCCGTGGGGAGCGGACCCCGCCGCCGGCGGTCCCAAGGCCGGTTTTATCGCTTGGAAAGTGGTAAAAGCGCGGCCCGGCGCCCTCCCGCCTGCGGTAGATGCTGTGAGACTTGCTGGCGGGCGCAAAGAGTTCCGGAAAGCGGCCGATGCTTTCCGATTTGCCCAGAAAGAGAAAGCCCCCGGGTTTGAGGGTGTAGTGGAACAGGGGGATCAGCCGCTCCTGGGCCCGGCGCTTGAGATAGATCAGCAGGTTGCGGCAGACCAGTAGATCGAGGTCCGAAAAGGGGGGATCGCGCAGCAGGTTTTGTTCGGCGAAGATCAACGCCTCGCGGATTTGGCGCTTGATCCGGTAGCCCTCGCCGCTCGGGCTGAAAAAGCGCGCCAGCCGTTCGGGGCTGACCTCGGTGCTGATGTTGAGCAGGTACTCGCCGGTGCGCGCTGTTTCAATGGCCGCCGCATCGATGTCGGTGCCGAAGATCTGCATCTCCGCCGAGATGTTCTTCTCCGTGAGGTACTCCTGGATGATTATGGCCAGCGAATAGGCCTCTTCCCCGGTGGCGCAGCCCGGCACCCAGGCGCGCAGGGTTTCGCCCCGCGGTTTTCCCCTGAATATCTTCGGCAGGGCGTGGGCCTTGAGATGGGCAAAGGCCTCCGGGTCCCTGAAAAAGCTGGTGACCCCGATCAAGAGATCCTGAAAAAGGGCCTGCACCTCCCGGCTGTCGCGTTGGAGAACCTTAAGGTATTCAGCGGCGCCGCGGCAGCGGGTCACGGCGATGCGGTGCGCGATGCGGCGCGTCAGGGTACCGTCCTTGTAGAGGTTGAAATCGTGGCGCGTGCGCTGGGCCAAAAGCGTCAGGATCTTGCCCAGCGGATCGGCCTCCGGGCCGCCCGCGGAGGGCGCCGGGGGTTTGCGCATCGCAGGGTGCTTGAAGTAGTCGATGAGCGGGGCGGGCATCTCGGCCGGGGCCAGGACGAAATCCGCCAGGCCGGTGTCGATGGCGCTTTGGGGCATGCCGCCGTGGCGGGCCGAGCGCGGTTCTTGGACCAGGGCCAGCCCCGACTGCTCCTTGATGGCCCGGAGCCCGTGGGTGCCGTCACTGCCGGTGCCCGAGAGGATCACGCAGACCGCCTGCTCGCCGCGGGCGGCCGCCAGATGCTTTAGAAAAAAATCCACCGGCATGTGCACATCACCCCGGGCCGGGCGTTGCTGAAGGCGAAAGCGCCCCCCTTCGATAAACAGGTCGCGGTCCGTGGGCGGCAGGTAAACGGTGTTAGGCACCGGCGAAAGCCCCTCCTGGATCTCCTCAACCGCCAGGGGCGTCTTGCGCCCGATGATGCCCGGCAGCAGGCTGTTGTGCTGGGGATCGGTGTGGGTCACCACCACAAAGGCCATTGCGCTGTCGGCGGGCAGATTTTCGAAAAATGCCTCCAGCGCTTCCAGGCCGCCGGCCGAGGCCCCGATTCCCACAAGGGGAAAGGGCCGCTTCCCACTGTCCGGATCTTGGGCCGGGGGCACCGGGGCGTCGCGCGCTGCCCTGCCGGCGGCGGCGCCCGTGCCGCGGCCCTCATCCGCCGGGGCGGCGGCGTTTTTTTCGCCGGTTTTCAGTTTCCGCTCCTGGTCGGATTGTTTTGGCTTCTTTGGCCGTTTTGGACGCTCTGGCCCTTTTTGATTCTTGGCAGACTTCTTGGCTGAAGGCATGCAGTTTGCTCCTGAGTATGGAAGGCCGGCGTGAAACGCCGGCCGCGGCCCGGCAGCCCGCCGGAGGGGGCCGCGAAGCGAGTCTAGGTGTTGGTATCCCATGGGCTGATAATTTACAACCTACCCAGGGCGCCGGAGAAGGAAATAGGGCCTTTAGGGATAAAAATGGGGTCTGGACCCCATGGTCTTTTCAGGCCTCTGAAAAGAGAATTTCACCCAAAATCATAACCATCGCCCCACAACCATTGCCGGATCCAGAACGCGCCCCGGGCACAGCGCTAAAAGCGGCCCATTCGCCCCACGGCGATCCCAAAGGGAGCACCCCATGCCCACCCACAACAAGGATATCGCGGTCATTTTCGGCCAGGTGGCCGATCTGCTTGAGATCGAGGGCGCCAATCCCTTCCGGGTGCGCGCCTACCGGGAGGGCGCGCGCATCTTCGGCAAACTCTCCCAACGGGTGGCCGACCTAATCGCCGAGGGTAAGGATCTCACGGAGATCTCCGGAATCGGCGACGATCTGGCGGCCAAGGCCGAGGAGATCGTTGACACCGGAGGGCTGAAGCAGCTGGAACAGCTGCACAAGCGCCTTCCCGCCGATCTGTCGGAGCTGTTGCGGATTCCCGGGCTGGGGCCCAAAAAAGTCAAAATCTTATATGAAGAATTAGATATCAAGAACCTGGAATCCCTGAAGAAAGCGGCTGTGTCAAAAGCCATTCGCAAGCTGGACGGCTTTGGGGCCAAGTCCGAAGCCAATATCCTGCGGGAGATCCAGAACCGGAGCTGGGGCCGCCCGCGAACCCCCTGGGCCGAGGCCGCCCAAACGGCCCGCGACTTGCGGAACTATCTTGCGGCCGAGAGCGGCGTCAAGCAGATCGACCTGGCCGGCAGCTTCCGGCGCAAAAAAGAGACCGTGGGGGATCTGGACATCCTGGTGAGCTGCAAACGGGGCACAAAGATCATGGCCCGTTTCGTGGCCTACGAAGATGTGCAGCGCGTGCTGGCGCGGGGTAAAACCAAATCCTCGGTGCTGCTGCGCTCGGGGCTCCAGGTGGATCTGCGTAAATTGCCCCAAGTGGGCTACGGCGCGGGTCTGCACTACTTTACCGGGGCCAAGGCCCACAACATCGCCGTGCGCAAATTGGGCCGCCAAAAAGGACTCAAGATCAACGAGTACGGTGTCTATGAGGCAGACAGGCGCATTGCCGGCAAAAGCGAAAAATCGGTCTTCGCGGCCGTGGAGCTGCCCTACATCCCCCCCGAACTGCGCGAGAATCGCGGTGAGATGCAGGCGGCCCGCGCGGGCCGGCTGCCCGAGCTGATCCGCCTGGCGGATATCCGCGGCGACCTCCACGCCCACACCCGGGAGACCGACGGCCGCAACACGCTGGAAGAGATGGCCAAGGCGGCCCGCGAGAGGGGCTATGACTATCTGGCCGTTACCAATCACTCCCAGCAGGTACGGGTGGCCCGGGGCATGGATGAAACACGCCTGGCCGAGTCTCTGGAGGCCATGGAGGCCCTCAATGCGCAGATGAAGGATTTCCGAATATTGAAGTCGGTGGAGGTCGATATTCTCAAGGACGGCAGCCTCGATCTGCCCGGCGAGATCCTCAAAGCGCTCGATTTGACGGTCTGCGCGGTGCACTCGGCCTTCGATCTATCCCGGGAGCAGCAGACCGAACGCATCCTGCGGGCCATGGACAACCCCCATTTCAGCATTTTGGCCCATCCCACGGGGCGCCTGATCAACCGCCGCGAACCCTATGCCGTGGACCTGATGCGCCTGATCGAAGCCGCGGCCCAGCGCGGCTGCGCCCTGGAGCTCAACGCCCATCCCGAGCGCCTCGATTTGGATGCCGAGCATTGCCAGGCGGCCCGGGAGCAGGGCGTCAAGATCGCCATCTCCACCGACGCCCACAGCAGCGACAACCTGAACTACATGGCCCTGGGGATCAACCAGGCGCGGCGGGGCTGGCTGGAGGCAGCCGATGTGCTCAACACCCGCGGCTGGCCGGAATTGAAAAAGCTGCTGCGGCGCTGAAGATCGCCGCCCTCAGAGGGCGCAAGAGACGATCGTCCAAAACCCGATAGCGGAAGTTCACTATGTTTTGTTTTTGGCAGAGAGCCTCCACAACTGAGAAAATCCCCCCCGGCCCCCCTTTTTCCAAAGCTGACTGTTGGACACACTTGACACTGGGGGTGTGTTGTCATGCTTCGAGCTTATCGGCTACAGGTGCGACTACTGGATCTCCGCCCCCCGCCTAAAGCCTGCGGGGGCAGGCCCCGCGGAGATGACGTGCAGTCAGTAGGGTCTGTCATTCCCGCGCAGGCGGGGCACGCAGTGAAGCTTTAGCGCTATCCATACTCAATATATTGAATTCATTGCGTAAATATTGCCTACAGTGTCAAGTTTGTCCAACAGTCAGTTTCCAAAGGGGGAAAATGCATCTGCTTTCGCCCACATTCTTCAAAGGAGGGCAAGGCCGCTTTTCCCCCCTTTTTTAAAGGGGGGTCAGGGGGGGATTTCCTTCCCAATGATTCAGCCCCAAAGAGGCCAAGCAGACGACGCTACACACCAAACCCATCGGGTGGCGCCCCCGGGGCTCCTCCGGGGGCCCAATAGAGAAAAGGAGGTCTAGTGAAGATCCGATATCTGCTGATGGTGACGATTCTGGCCCTGGCAACGGCCGGCTGCGCCTGGAATGGGGCTCCCGGCGACCCCGGCAGCGCCGTGCAGTACATGGTCAAGCAGAACGAGGGCCACGGGTTTGAAAACGAAGAGAACCGTTTCGACTTCGACCGGGCCATGGAACGCTTTCTGGCCGAGCACCTGGGCAGCCGCCGCGAGCCCAGAGCCCACCGATCCAAATAGTACAAAATGAATCAACCTATATAGGCGGGCTTTATATCCGCCCTTACTCCACCAGCCCTCGCTCCAGGGCCAGGCGGGTAAGCTGGGCCGCGTTGTGCAAATTGAGTTTGGCCATGATGCGGGCGCGGTGGTGCTGGACGGTCTTGATGCTGATGTGCAGCAGGTCGGCGGTCCCTTGATTGGTGTAGCCCTCGGCGATCAGCTTCATGACTTCTTTTTCGCGGGGGCTGAGGCTCTGCCAGGCTTCCTCGCCTGTGGCCGGGACGGGCGGTCTGAAAATATCGTTCAGCAGGGGGCTCATGAGGCTGGGGCTGATGTGGCGGCCGCCGTTCAACAAGGTGTCGATGGCTGCCAGCAGCGCCGCGCGGCTTTCGCTTTTGAGGCAGTAGCCGTCGGCCCCGGCCCGGAAAGCTTCCCGGACCTGCCGGGGGGATTCGTCAATGGTGAGCACCAGAATCTTGATGCGCGGAACGATCTGCTTTGCCCGCGACAGCACGGAAATTCCGCTGAGCCGCGGCATGGAGAGATCGAGCAGCAGCAGGTCCGGCTTCAGTCTCCTCAGACGGCTCAGGGCCTGCAGCCCGTCGGCGGCCTCCCCCACCACTTCCAGGTCCGGGCGCGCGGCCAGCATGGCCTTCAGCCCTTCCCGCAACAGGCGGTGGTCTTCGGCGATCAGGATCTTTTGCTTGCTCTCCATACGTGTCCCGTCTCTTGCGATTCCAATGGATGAATGCCTGATCGCCGTGCGCCGTATCGTGCCTGACCGAAAACTCCCCTCCCTGGCGGAAGGGGCCGCGGGAGGGGGATAGAACCGCTTGATATCCTTCTCACCCACCCCAACCCTCCCGCGTCAAGGGGGAGGGAGCAGAGGGTCTTCGCCCCGCCCTCATATAAAGCCGGGCTAGGCTCCGAACTTGCCCAGGCGCCCGGCATTGGCCAGGGCCAGGGGCATCAGATCCTGGGCCGGAAAACGCGGCCCCAGACCACCGGCCAGGCAGGCGCTTTCGCCGAAACGTTCCACGCCGTCGGGCCGGCAGCGGTCCGAGTGCAAAATCACCGGCACCGGGTGCCAGCTGTGGCTTTTGAGGGTCGCCGGGGTGGAGTGGTCCCCGGTGACGATCAAGACATCCGGCTTGAGGGCCAAAATCCGCGGCAGCAGCGGATCTACGGCCTCGATCAGGGCCGTTTTGCGCTCGAAATCGCCGTCCTCGCCGGCGCTGTCGATCCCCTTGGCGTGCAGGTAGAAAAAGTCGTAGGCCGCCCAGTTGTTCTCCAAACTTTCGACCTGTTCCTCCAGGGATTCGCCGCTCTCCAGGGGATCCATGCCGATCAGGCGCCCCAGGCCGCGGTACATGGGGTAGCCAGCCAGGGCCGCGGCCCGCAGGCCGAAGATCTCCTGCATGGCGGGCCAGCGCGGTTTTTGGGAAAAGCCCCGCAGCAGCACCATGTCAGCGGCATCCTCGGGGGCCAGCTTTTCCCGGGCCTCTTCCAAGAATCGCTGCACCAGGCCCGCGGTGAGCTTCGCCCGCTCCTCCCGGGGCTCGGGAGTCAGAGGCGCGACGCCGATCTTCTGGGGATCGCTGTCCTGGATTTCGCCGTGCAGATGATCGCCCCGCAGCACCAGTAAAAAGCGATAGTCCTTGACCGGCTCCACAAAGAGCTCAACCCCGGCCAGCTTGATCTCCGCCAGCCGCCGGCACAATTGAACGCCGGTTTCATGGGCGATACGCCCGGCGCGGCGGTCCGCGACCCGTCCCTGGTCGTCCAGGGTGCAGAAATTGCCCCGGGCGGCCACGTCTTTCGTTTTGAGATCGAAGCCGATGCCCAGGGCCGCCAATACGCCGCGGCCCACCTCAAACTGAAGGGGGTCGTAGCCGAAGAGCGCCAGATGGGCCGGGCCGCTGCCCGGGGTGATCCCGGTCGCCACCGGCTGCTGAAGGCCGCAGAGGCTTTGAGCGGCCAAAATATCCAAATGGGGCGTCTGAGCCGTTTCCAGCTCTGTGCCCCGGCCTTGGGCCTTGGGCAGCCCCCCCAGGCCATCCATCACCAGCATCACGATTTTGCTCTGCACCGGTTGTTGCAGGCGCTTGATCAGATTGAAATCCATGCGTCACCTCGTTAGAATCGCAAAATAGCGGCCAGGGGCAGAGCCGGCATTTGCTCCTGGGGAAAGCCGTAGACCCGGCCGCCGTTTTTCAGGGTTTCCACCGCGGCCAGATCCAACAGGTCCGCGGCGGCGGAATCGGCTTTCAAATCGGTTCCTGATTCAATTTTAGAGTCGGATTCATATTTAGAATTGGCCGGCTTAGATTTGGTGGGACCGCTCAACTCTACCCGGCCTTTCCGGGTATCAAAGCGACCCGGGCAGTGCTGGTCCAGGGCCACAAAAAGCGTATCCACCTGGCTGTAGCGCGCCGCGGGCACCACGGCCTCGACCCCGGCGGCGGTATACCCCCGGCCTGCCAACTGATGATAGCGTTGCAACGCCTGGCGCTGATCCCGCTCCAGCACGGAGCGCACCAGGGGTAGGGCCTGAGCATGGAGTTCCCCGGCCGTGAGATTGTCGGGATTGCCGGGGACACCCTCTTCCACGACGCCCTGCCAGGCGGTGGCATCCCGAAAGATGGGCAGCAGATAGTCCACCCCGGCCAGCACCAGGGGAACTCCGGCGGCGCCCAGGGTTGCTGCCAGGCTGCGGTCCACCTCCTTGAAGTAGCGCCGAATCTCGTCCTTGTGCTCATCGCTGCCCACGCTGTGGCCGTGAAACAGCGCCGGTCGTTTGCCGCCCCCGGCAGTGCCGGTGTGAAACTGCAGTTGGCGCTGCTTGCTGTCATAGGCCAGGGATTGCTCCTTGCCCTGGGGCGGATCGTCTAATTCGATCTCCATGACCTGGTGACGGGTCGCCCAAAAGAGGCGCACCCGGGCCTGGCTCAGGGCCAGGATGTAGAACCGGCCGTCGGCCATGAGCATGGGAATCAGGGGCTTGATCACAAAGCGCTCCGCCGCCGCGAACAGTTCCTCGAAAGAGATCGGCAGCCGGTAGTACCAAAAGCGTTCCGGGGCGATAAACAGCGCCAGGCCGCTGCTCTGGGTGCGCCAGAAGGGCAGGTTCTCCAGCAGACGCCGGCCTTGGGCCACTCCCGCCATCAGGGCCTTGTCCCGCGGGGCGCGGGCCTGGACTGCTTTTTCGGCCTGGGTCAACAGATTTTTGAAGCGGATCCGTTGTTCGTCAATGGCTGCGGCGGCCGGATCGGTGGGCATATAGATCGAAAGGCACAGCTCGCCTTGAACCTCCGTCAGGCGTTTTAGATCCTCGATGCTAAAGATTTTCATCACCAGGGCTCCTTTGCGCTAGGGGTAAGCCGGCTTCAAAAAAGGGTAAAGAAAGGACTGTCGTTTCAGGACGGTTCTGGCTAAGTGCTCCTGTTCGTAAAAACGGTGACGTAGTGAGGGCGTTTAGCTGACAAGGCGCGAAAAATAAGGAATATCGGGAATATTCCGTGTTTTCGCAACGCCGTCAGCCCGGATGGATTGGCGGCCGAATGTCATCGTATTTGCGAATAGGAGCACTAAGCTGCAGGTTGCGGCAAGGTGATTCCGGTGACCGCAACCACCAGGGCGATAAAGAGCGCCTGCACCACCCAGCCCAGCAGGCACACGATCACGGCCCGCCCGGTGCCTCGATAGTCCAGGGCCTGGCGCACGGCGATCACCATGGCCGCCAACATCCAGATTTCGGCCACCACGAAGATCACCGTCATCAGGCCCGGAATCACCCCCAGGATGCGAAGCACGCCGGGGGCGGCGGCAAACCCGATGGTGCGCAGCAGCTGGCCGTAGTCGGCCCGGGTCTGGGGTTCAGGCAAAATCCGCGTGCCGATGAAATAGGTCAAGCCGGCCCAGATGAACCAGGCCGCCAGACTCAACACGATTCCCATAAAAAGCCCGGAGATGCCGATCCGCCCGGCACTGCCGATGCCGGCGGCGACACTGGCCAGCACCACGACCCCCAGGGCCTGGCCCAAGGCCGAGCGGTCCGCCTCGACCTCTTCATAGATCCCGGGATTCAGTTTGGCGGACAGAACCATTCGATTGGCGAAGCTGGTCATGATTCCTCCTCTATTGGGGCGCTTTGTGCGGGTGATCGTGGGCGGTCTCATCCCCGGGATGATGGGGCTGCGGGTGGTGATGGGGATGGTCATGGGTGCTGCCGCCGTGGCTGTGGGTGTGGGAGTGGATGATTATTTTGCCGCTGGCATTGCAGCTGCTGCAATTCTGAGCACTTATCTTCCCGGTTCCCCTGCACTCGGGGCAATCCTCGGTTCGCGGGTCCAGTTCTTTCAGATTCATGGTTGATCTCCTTTCAACGTGATTTGAGAAAATTGATCTCTGGTGCCATTTTCCTAAACAAGCCGGGTGCGGGCATCCAATCAACGGCTTGAAACGCCAGGATAATAGTACACCTTCAGAGGAAAGCGGCGCCATGGGGGCTGGGCTTGATTTTCGCTCGATGGGGCATGTAGTGCGGCCGCGGGCCGGGTGCAGATTAATGCTGTGCGCCGCGGCGGGCTAAAATCTCTTCCAGGGCCTGGCGCAGGAGGGGGAAGCGAAAATCGAAGCCCAACTTCTCCAGGGCGCGGGGCACGGCCCGCTGGCTGTTGAGCAGGGCTTGGCCGAACTCACCCATTACCGTGGAGACGGCCCAGGCCGGCAGCGACAGGAATGCCGGCCGGCCCAGAACTTCCGCCAGGGTTTGGGTCAGCTCGGCATTGCGCACTGGTTCAGGTGCGCAGCAGTTGAATTCGCCCTGCAGCCCATCTTGGGTGAGGCTGTGGGCGATGGCCCGCGCCAGGTCATGGCGGTGGATCCAGGGAAACCACTGGCGTCCGTTTCCCAGGCGGCCGCCCAGAAAGAGGCGAAAGGCGGGGATCATCGCTCCCAGGGCGCCGCCGCCGTCATCCAACACAATGCCGAAACGGGTGATCACCACCCGCAGGGTTCGGCTCTCCGCGGCCCGGGCCTCCTTTTCCCAATCCACGGCCAGCCGGGCCAGAAAATCATCTCCGGCCGGGTGAGACTCGGTGAGAACCTGCTCTCCGCACTCTCCATAGTACCCCACGGCGGAGGTGCTCACCAGCACCCGAGTCTCGGCGCCCTTCAAGGCGTCGACCAGGTTACGGGTGGTGAGAATCCGGCTGTCGTACATTTTCTGTTTATGGCTCTCGGTCCAGTAGCTGAAAATGGAGACCCCCGCCAAATTGACCACTCCCTGGGCTTTGCGGGCCGCTTCCTGCCAGGTACCCTCCTGGGTCAAGTCGGCGGCCAGATAGCGAAAGTTGGGATGGTCGATCATCCGCGGACGGGGGTTGCGCCCGCTGGCGGTGACCGCGTGGCCGGCGGCCAGCAGGCGGTGGCACAGCGCGCGGCCCACGAAACCGAGACCGCCGGTGACAAAGATTTGCATGGAGTGCTCCTTTCGGGTTGAAAGCAAGACTTGTCCGTCCAAGCGAAACCAAAAAATCGTGCCCAACCGAAACCCGTCGGAGCCTGGCGGGAGAATTTGAGGCGGGGGATATTAACGATCCGCTTCGACTTGCCCCCACCGAAAATCCTGCCTCAGGAGGGGTTCCGTTGGCACATTACATCACATCAAGAATTCAGGTTGAGATACTCCATGTGAATCTGCTCCTCGCTGAGGTGTTGGCGCACAATATCCTTGATGGTGGGCGGGGTATCCTTGGGCAGTGCCTCGGCATAGTAGTGATTGGTAATCTCTTCAGTCACTTTCAGGGCCTTCATTGCGCCCTGCATACCGACAAAGCCGCCTAAGGCGGTGAAGGCCTCCAGCACGTAGCCTTTCAAACCCCGGCTCGCCTCAGGCGGGGTTTCACCCAGGGCCTGGACCGCATCGGAAAGCGTGCTGATGTGATCTTCATGCTGGTCTCTGAATTCGATCAGCCGTGCGTGGATCACCTCATCCCCAATGTCTCCCAGAGCCCTGTCGTAACTGTACAGGGCATCGATATTCACCAGAATCAATTCGTTGAGCATCTCAATGAGTTGGCTCGTTTCCATATCCGGTCCTCACCTTTCTCGTATTGTTCTCCCAACTCCATCGAAGGGAAGAGCGATCAGGGGGTTCGTCCGGCCCCAAGCCGCTTTAAGGCATTGCATGAGGATTGGGCCGCGGGGATCCAAGCACCCTAAGGACGACCGAAATTTCTCCTCGAGCGCCAATGCCGCCTTTTGCCTATGGTGATCAAACACGGAGGAAAATCAAATGGGTAAAACCCCGTATTTTGACGAACAGTTGGCTTTAGTTCCCATGCGAAGCGCCACGCTTGCTTTGTTCTATCAGCACCGGCGCTCCAGCCGAGAGGTGACGCGATAAGAGTTCAGCAGCGGTTGCGAATACATAGAATCCGGGATTTGAATGGGGCCTGGCGGGTATTTATTTCATCTGATCCGGAATCTACTCTGACGTTGCATAAAAAACATATCACAAAAGGAAGGTTTCAAGCGATGATCGATATTCAAAGGTTGGAAAACATATCCAAGAGCATGCGTTATTGGGTTCTAAAGATGACCCATGCCGCCGGCTCGGGTCACCCCACTTCGTGCCTGTCGGCTGCGGATTTGATCTGCGGTCTGGTGTTCGGCGGCGCCTTCCGCTTCGATGTGGACCAACCGCAGCACCCCAACAACGACCGGCTGATCTTCTCCAAAGGCCACGCCGCGCCCTTGCTGTATGCCCTCTGGGTGGCAGCCGGCAAAGTGACCGAGCAGGAGGCCATGACCCTGCGCGGCTTTGACGGCCCCTTCGAAGGCCACCCCACTTACACTTTTCCCTATGCCGAAGCGGCCACCGGCTCCCTGGGCCAGGGGCTCTCCATCGGCGAAGGCATGGCGCTGAACGCCAAGTACATCGACCGCCTGCCCTACCACACCTATGTCCTGCTGGGAGACAGCGAAATGAGCGAGGGCTCCCAGTGGGAAGCTATAGAGCTGGCCCGCCATTATCGCCTTAACAACCTGACCGGCATCGTGGATGTCAACCGTCTGGGTCAGCGCGGCGAGACCCTCTGGGGTCACGATCTCCAAGCCTATCAGCGACGTCTGGCGGCCTTCGGCTGGCAGACCGTACTCATCGACGGCCACGATATGCGGCAGATCGTGGAGGCCTTCCATCAAGAGCGCCCGGAAGACGACCGCCCGCGGATGGTCATCGCCCGCACCGTGAAGGGTAAGGGGGTCTCGTTCCTGGAGGATCAGGAGGGCTGGCACGGCAAAGCCCTGGATGACGGGGAGTTGGAGCGCGCCCTCGGCGAACTGGGCGAGGTCGACCCAAAACTGCGCGGCGCCATGGTGCTGCCTGAAAATCTGCTGCGCGAACCCACCCAGCCGCGGCAGGTCCCTTCGCCGGCCTACGCGCAGGGTGAGGAAGTCGCCACGCGCAAGGCTTACGGCCGCGCCCTGACCCGGCTCTATCCCGCCTTTCCCGATCTGGTGGTGCTCGACGGCGAGGTGAGCAACTCCACCTACAGCGAACTCTTCAAGGCGCGCTATCCCCAGCGTTTTTTCGAAATGTTCGTGGCCGAACAGAACATGGTCGGAGCGGCCTGCGGTCTTGCGGCCCGGGGCCGCATCCCCTTCGTCTCCACCTTTGCGGCCTTTCAGACCCGCGCCTTTGATCAGCTGCGCATGGGCATCTATGGCGCGGCCAACATCAAGTTGTGCGGCTCCCACGCCGGGGTGGCCATCGGGCCGGACGGCCCCTCCCAGATGGGGCTGGAGGATATCGCCATGTTTCGTTCCCTGGCGGGTAGCGTGGTGTTCTATCCCGCGGACGCCGTGGCCACTGAAAAGCTGGTGGAAGCGGCCCTGCGCCTGCCGGGTCTGGTCTACCTGCGCACCACCCGCAACCCCACGCCGGTGATCTATCCGGCGGCCGAAACGTTCAGCGCCGGCGGGAGCAAGGTTCTCAGGCAAAGCGCGGAGGATCGGGCCACCCTTGCCGCGGCGGGAATCACCCTGCATGAAGCTCTGGCGGCCCACGACATGCTCAAACCCGAAGGTATCGCGGTGCGAGTGATCGATCTCTACAGCCTCAAACCCCTGGATCTGGAAACCCTGCGGCGGGCCGCCGACGAAACCGGATGCATCATAACCGTGGAAGATCACTATCCGGCCGGCGGCATCGGCGAGGCCGTGGCCGCCGCCCTGGGCGACCACCCCGCTCCGGTTCACAACCTGGCGGTGACGAAGATGCCTAAAAGCGGCACACCCCGGGAACTGCTACGCTTCGAGGAGATCTCCCGGGATGCCATCGTCCGGAAGTTGAGAGCGATCCTCGGGGTAGCCGAGCAGCCGCCAAAGAGCGGCGAGGAAACCCGGCGGGCGTCTCCGGCAGAGGCCAGGGGCGAAGTGGAAACCGAAGTGTGCACCAAAGCCCCGGAGTGGGCCGAACACCAGCGTCTAGACGATCCGGACCAGCCCTGCGATGACGGCCGCGCCGGCAAAGGGGTGGTCTGATCGTCCTTTCGGCCCTAACCACCGGGATTGCGGCGGCGATGTCCATGGGCGTCTCGGAGTACCTCTCCACCAAAACCGAAGAGAACCACAAACGACCCCTGAAATCTTCCCTTTATTTTCTGCGGACGATGCTGGGTGTGCAGCTCTAATCGAGATGCAGTGTGAGATCATGAAAGGAGTGCAATGATGGCCGGCTTCGACCCCATCTTCCTGATTGTGACCCTCTCGGTTATCGGGCCGGTGGCGGGTTCGGCCATTGGTGTTTTCAAGTGCCCCTCGGCGGGTTACGTCTGCAGCATGCTCTGTTTCGCGGCCGGAGTGATGCTGGCGATCTCCTTTCTGGAGCTGATTCCCGAAAGCATCGCCCTCTCCTCGGTGGGCGGCTGTATCGCCGGTTTCACGGGCGGAGCTCTGGTGATGTACGGCCTGGACCGCGTGCTGCCCCACATCCATCCCCAGCTCTGTTCCCAGGAACAGGGATGCAGCATACAGAAAACCTCCACCTACCTGATCATCGGCATGGCCCTGCACAACTTTCCGGAAGGCATGGCCATCGCCGGCGGGGCGGCCGCCGATACCAATGTCTCCCTAATGATCGCGCTGGCCATCGCCATCCACTGCATCCCCGAAGGGATCTGCACCGCGGCCTCCGTTTTTTACACGACCGGCCGGCGTTTCAAGTCCTTCCTGATCTCCTCGGCCACGGCGCTTCCCATTCTGTTGGGCTTCATCCTGGTGCGCTATGCGTTTCAGAGTATCGAGCCGGGCATGATCGGTCTGATCATCGGCGCCACCGCCGGCTTCATGATTTACATCACCACCGACGAGTTGATTCCCAACTCCTGCATGGGAAGCGACCACCGCACCATTTTCTCCCTGATGAGCGGCATCGTCTTGGTCATGTTGTTGCGCCTGCTCTGAGAACCCCGCAGCAGCACCCTGGGAAATCCCCCCCAACCCCCCTTTGCAAAGGGGGGAGAGTTTAACCCCCGTCCCCCCTTTTGCAAGAGGGAGAACACATCTGCTTCCCCCCTTTTTAAAGGGGGGCCAGGGGGGATTTATTTTCAGGCTGGACTCGGCGAAAGCCGACAAGGCCGCTTCCCCCCTTTTTTAAAGGGGGGTCAGGGGGGATTTATTTTCAGGCTGGACTTGGCGAAAGCCGGCCCGCCAAAGCCCCCGGAGGCCAGCATCGCCCCCCCTTTTTGTGCATAGAAACGAGCGCTCAACCCGCCGTCACTTGCCCCTTTAAGGGAGACAGAGAATTCGTTAGCGGAGCGTTATTTGCCCTGGACGCCTTGGACGATGCGCTCACCGACATCTTTATCGATGTTGCGCCAGTATTCGAATGCACGCTCCAAGACCGGTCTCGGTCACGCCTTTTTTGAGGTGTCCGACCACATTGGAGACCAGGCGCTCGCGCTGGGCATCGTCCATGACCTTGCGCACCAGGGTGCCGGGCTGGACGAAGTCGTCATCGTCCTTGCGCGGGGTGTAGGCGGCCCGGATGAACTCGCCGTCGGCATTCCAGACGGCCTCCTCGGGATAGCGCTCACCGTCGGCCTGGGGGCCGCCCTTGGAGTTGGGGGCGTATACCGGATCGGAGACGTTCTCGATCCGCATAGCGCCGCCCTTGCTGTAGCTGTGGACGGGGCATTTCGGCCGATTGACCGGAATCTGCTTGTAGTTGACCCCCAGACGGGCGCGGTGGGCGTCGGCGTAGGAAACCAGGCGGGCCAGCAGCATCTTGTCCGGGCTGGGACCGATTCCGGGGACCAGGTTGTTGGGTTCGAAGGCCGCCTGCTCGATCTCGGTGTGGAAATCGCTGGGATTGCGGTTCAGGGTCAGCCGGCCGACCTCGTGCAGCGGGTAGTCGCCGTGGGGCCACACCTTGGTCAGGTCGAAGGGGTTGAAGCGGTAGGTTTCGGCCTCTTCGAAGGGCATGATCTGCACCTTGAGCGTCCAGCTGGGATGATCCCCGCTGGCGATGGCTTCGAACAGGTCGCGCCGGTGGTAGTCGGCGTCCGCGCCGGCCATCCGGTCGGCCTCTTCATCGGTGAGGAAGTCGATGCCCTGGTCGGTTTTGAAGTGGTACTTGACCCAGAAACGCTCGCCGCCGGCATTGACCCACATATAGGTGTGGCTGGTGTAGCCGTTCATGTGCCGATAGCTCTTGGGAACGCCGCGATCGCTCATCAGGATGGTGACCTGATGGGCCGACTCGGGCGAAAGGGTCCAGAAGTCCCACTGCATGTCATGGTCGCGCAGGCCGTTGTCCGCCCGGCGTTTCTGGGAATGGATGAAGTGCTGGAACTTCATGGGATCGCGCACGAAGAAGACCGGCGTGTTGTTGCCCACCATGTCGTAGTTGCCCTCGGCTGGTGTAGAACTTCAAGGCAAAGCCGCGCACGTCGCGCC
Organism: uncultured delta proteobacterium; assembly: GCA_963713755.1. Taxonomy (GTDB): domain Bacteria; phylum Desulfobacterota; class Desulfobacteria; order Desulfobacterales; family CAVQMW01; genus CAVQMW01. The sequence goes on from CAVQMW010000003.1 coordinate 1,785,286, forward strand.
AGGTATCGGGACTGCCGGCCTCGCCGGCTACCGTTGAGAAGCGGGCCAGCATTTCGGTCTTCGTACCCGGTTGAAAGAGGGCCGCCTTGGTGTAGGCGCTGACATCCTGGGTCACCTCGAAGTGTCCGAAAGCCCCCGAGCCCTTGGCGTGGGGCTGGCGGTCCGGAATCATCTCCCGGTTGAAGTTGGCCATCTGCTCCATGAGGTAGTGGTCCTGCAGCAAAATGGGCCCGTCGGGCCCTACGGTAAGCGAGAACTCGTCGCTGGATACAGGAATTCCGGCATCGGTGGTGGTGGGTTTGCGATCCTTGTTGGTCATGGTTCAACCTCCTTTGATGGTTGGTTATGGTATGTGTTGGCCGATCCTTCCTGATTCACGGCATTTTAATACATCGCAAAAGCGCTAAGAGCGCAAAGCACTTTTCCCTGTGGAGTTTGTCTTGGCTTAAGCTGGAGATGATACGCTTTGCGGGCTTTGCGCCTTGAGCAAAACGGACGGCAATATCATTCAGACGTCGCGTCGAGCTTACCCAAAAGAGCATTAAGCCAGCACGCTTTCCTCGCCGCCATCCTGGGTGAAGAGACAGGCGGAATCGGTCTGATCACGCATTTTCAGCATGAACTTGGCATCCAGACGTTCGCCCAGGGGAAACAGATTGATATCGGCCCGGGGTGCTTCGGAACTGAAGCGCCCAAAGTCGCCATCGGTGACCAGCACTTTGGTGTTGCCGGGCAAGCGGGAGGCCTGGCTTAACTGGGCCAGAAACGCTTTGGCCTTATCCGTATCCTGCTTGTCGTCCACGGCGACGATCAGGTTCAGCTCACCCTCCCAGCTTTGGCACAACCGGTACGCCAACAGCAGAGACATGTCCAGATTGTTGAAACGCATCTTGATATCCCAATCCGGTCCGTGATCGCTGATCCAGACACTAATCGTATGCTTGCGCCCCAGCCCGCCTTGGGGGTGATGAACGTAGAGGGCTACGGCCAGGCCGAGCTCACCGGCCTCCTGGATAACTTCGTCTACTTCCTTTTGCAGGTTTTCCTCGGTGGGCAGGGTCAGAAACAGAACATTGGGCCGGAAGATGGTGCCGCTCAGCGCTTCCATGCCCTGCCTGACCCCTTGCGCATAGTTTCGCGAATGCAAAGCACTGGCGGCACAAAAGATGCCCTCCTGCTGAAAGGACTCCTTGGTCTCGTTGAGTGCGCTGCGCAGTTTTTTTAAGCGTGAGTTTTTGGCGATGCCCAGGAGTTTGACGGAACCCGAAGGGTGCGCCAGGTCGTAAACCAGGCGATTGATCCCCAAAATCTTGCGGGCGTCATCGGTGGGCACCAGCAGGTGCGGCTTCCACACCCGCTCCCGGTTGCCTTCCATCATGCGCATGCGCTTGGCGGCCCATTCGGCCACGGCCATGATGATGCCGCTGCGCACATCCCCGAAAGGCGCCGGTAAATTGCGACGCAGCAGAACGATATAGATGCTGAAAATGAGTGCCATGGCAATGGCGCCCATCAGCGAGTTGATGATAAACATCGCGGTCAAGCATCCTAACAGCCCGATCAGGGGCACTAGCCGCGGGATCTGCAGCAAGGGCCGAAAACTGAGCAGGCCCAAACTCTGCTCCACCAGGACAATCAGGTTGATGGCCGCGTAGGTCACCAGAAAGAACATGGTAATCAAGGGCGCCACGGCGTTGAGGTCGCGCAGCATCAAGGCGCCCACAACGATAATCGACGAGAGCAGGATGGCGTTCAACGGTTCGCCCCGCGTGCGCTTGGCGAATCCGCGGCTGAAGGGAATAATTTTGTGTTCGGCCAGCGCCTGCAGAATACGGGGGGCGCCCACAAAGGATACCAGCGCCGAAGAGAAGGTCGCCGAGAGCAGACCGGCCAGCACCAGCGGGCCGTAGTAAGCACGATCGATCATCACCGTGTAGTTCTTGACCAAATCGTCCTGCGGGGCACTGCGCGCCAGCCAGTAAGCTAGGAGCAGATAGATCAGCAGACTGACCCCGATGGCCGCCATGGTGCCCCGGGGGATATTGCGCCTGGGGCTGCGCAGCTCTCCCGACATATTGGCTCCGGCCATGATGCCGGTTGACGCCGGAAAGAAAACCGCAAATACATACCAAAAGCCCACCCCTCCAAACCCGGTGCTTTCATCACCCGGAAACTCACCCCAGAGCGTGATATCGTACTGCATGGAGCCGGTCAGCGCCGCCATAACCACCGAACCGAGGGCGGCGATGATGATCAGCAGAATCAGATATTGAATCCTGACCGCCAGCTGCGCGCTGACAAAGGTGATGGTAAAAATCACCGCAAAGGTGGCCAAATCGACATAGAGCGGATCGTGCTGGGGAAAGATCCAGCGCCACCCCTCCCGGAAACCGAAGACGTACATACTGACTGCCAGGGCCTGCGATAGATAGAGGGGAATGCCGACGCTGCCGCCGACCTCCAGCCCCAGGGATTGGGAGATCATGGAAAATGCACCGCCGCTGCCCACTCTGATGTTAGTCACGAAACAGGACATCGAGAGACCGGTGCATCCCGTGATCAGAAAGGAGAGGGCGATAATCAACCAGGCGCCCCCTAAACCGGCGTTGCCCACCACCCAGCCTGCGCGCAGGAACATGATCACACCGAGAATGGTCAGCAGGGTGGGGACAAATACGCCGCCGAAGGTGCCGAAGCGGCCGCCGCTCTCCTTTTGGGCCTCCCGGACTTCCAGCTGTTCGCTGATCTCCTCGACGGCTTCACCGTCTCGTGCGGCCTTTTCCAACTCCTCCGCGGAGTGCGCTTGGCTGCGTGTATGGGGCTGCCCTTCAGGCGGTTCGGAATGGGTACTCATGGTTGCCTTGCTGCCCCTCTCCCCAAGGTACCTGCCGCTGTTGAGGATTCTGAAGGTCGTGGGTCTCTGGGGGGCGGGACCCAGGGCGTGAGGGGTATCTTCCTTCAGAGATTTCAGCCATGGGTCCAAATCTTATTGAACCCCGGCCATGGTGACCGCCATCATCTGGAGGCGTTCAGTTCTGTTTTCAACTCAATCCGGGTAGCGGCCAGGGCCTGGGATACCGGGCAGCCCTTTTTGGCTGCCTGGGCCTGTTGCTCAAAAGCGTCCGCATCTATGCCGGGCACCTCGGCCTTGGTTTGCAATTCGATGGCGGTGATTTTAAAGCCGTCATCCACCTGGTCCAGGGTCACTTCGGCCTCGGTTTGGATTTGCCGGGGTTCGTAGCCGGCTTGCTCCAGGAGCATGGCTAGGGCCATGGAAAAACAGCCGGCATGGGCGGCGGCGATCAACTCCTCGGGAGTGGTTCCAGCGGCACCCTCGAATCGGCTGGCAAAGGAATAGGCCCCCTCGAAGGCGCCGCTGCCCAGCTTCATGACCCCTTTGCCCTGTTTCAGGGTACCCTCCCATTTGGCTTGTGCATGACTCTTCTGCATGGTGCGATCCTTTCTAAGTTGGGTTCATTTTTTTAACGCGCCTGCGCCCACTTGGTCTTCTTGCTAACTTGAGAGTCCAAAGTTCACCGTCATGCCGGTCCCGGATCGAGCCCGGGATGACGGATCCGGCATCAAGAGATTCCAATGTGTTGGAATCTAAATGGATTCCCGCCCCCGGCTTACAGCCTGCCGGGGCAGGCTCCGCGGGAATGGCGAGACTAACCAAACGGCACTAATAATTTAAGTGGATTAAAAGAACTATGGACCAACTAGTTGCTAAGCCGCCCCGGCTTTTTCCGACACCTGGCGATAGTCGGCATACAGGTCGTGGACCCGCCGTTTCAGTTTCTTGATCCGCTGGGAATCTTCCGCGTTGCTCCAGCGCGGCTCGCTGATGGAGAACAGGGCATTGCTCAGATCGTCAATGACATGCTCCGTAGCCTGGCACCACTCCGAGGTGCACGTATCGGCCATCTCGGCGGCTTCAGTGATATCTGCATCGAGCTGGTCCAGTGCTTTTTCCAGGGAGTCGAGATAGGTTTGCCAGGCAGTGACATATTCGCTTTGAAGTTCATCTTTGGGCATCGACATAGGGAATCTCCTTTAGTTTTACAAACAAAAGTACGCTTCAGGTGAAACCTTAACTCTGGTCTAAATAGCTTTTGGAGGCGCTTTTGGCCATGGGGTGTACCCTGTAGTTTGATCCTCAATGGGGAGTATCAAGATCAGGGGAGTTTGAAAGGCGTTGGCCCCGAATTCGGTTTGCTTTTCGAGCGCCGGGAGAAAACCTTTCAGAGGGGAGCCGGCAGGGAACTTCCAGGCGAAAAAGCGCCCAGGGATACCATGCGGTCTTCGGCGATATACTGCCCAGACCCTATTTGCCCGCAGCCGGCCGACAGATAGAGTAGCGGAGAAGATTGTGGCGGAGGCGTCCAGTTTGACGACTTTTCCGCCGGAGCCGGTGACAAGCCGAAGAAAGCCACCCGGCCGGCCCGGGAGACCCTCAAGCGGGAGGAATTCGACCGGCTGCCCGGAGGCTTGGACAGCGCGAATTTAACGATTACCCCAGGGGGCAAGCCCCCCATCACCCCAACCCCTGAATCACTAGTCATTAGAAGGATTCACCAAAGGAGGATGACATGACCCAAATCAGTGAACTTTACCAAACAGCGGACTGGAAATCGGAAAAGCATGTGCCGGTGATCGAGTGCCCGGAGAGTGTCGCGGCCGACGAGGTGTTCGATGTCAAGATCTCCCTGGGCAAGGAAGTGGCCCACCCCAACACTACCGAACACCATATCCGCTGGATCCAGCTCTATTTTAAGCCCGAAGGCGACAAATTCGCCTATCAGGTGGGCAACTTCGAGTTTTGCGCACACGGCGAATCGGCCGGTGGAGCCGACGAAGGGCCGGTTTACACCAACCACGCGGCCACCGCCAGTCTGAAAGTCAAAAAGGCGGGCACTCTGCTGGCGACCGCATTTTGCAACATCCACGGCCTGTGGGAAAACGCCAAACCACTCTCCCTGAAGTAGAACGGCGGGCGGGTTTGAAACCCGCCCCATGCAGCTTCCTCAGTTCAGGGCGAGGATTGCAGCAATTCCGGATCCGGAAAGGTGTTGAAATGGATCTTTTGCGAATCATTATAGCCATTCTCCTCCCGCCCCTTGGCGTTTTCCTGCAAGTCGGGCTGGGGGGTCAATTCTGGATCAATATTCTATTGACGCTGCTCGGCTATATACCGGGTATCGTGCATGCAGTATGGATCATCGCTAAACGATAGACGGATTATTAAGGAGAAAGCCCATGAAGGTGATCAATCCGGCCACAGGTGAAAAGATTGATGAGTTTGCGGAAACCAGCGAAAGCGAGGTTCAGGAGAAAATCGATTCCGCAGCCCAAGCCTGGGAGCAGTGGCGCGGGTCGGATATCGCCCAGCGGGCGGCCTGTCTGAGGGAAACGGCCCAGGTTCTGAAAGCCGAAAAGGAGAGCCTGGCCGCCCGCATGGCTCTAGAAATGGGCAAGCCCATCCGCGACGGGGAGGCGGAAATCGATAAATGCGCCTGGCTGTCCCGCCACTACGCCGAAGAGGGTGCGCAGATGCTGGCCCCCGAAACCGTGGCTACCGATGCCGCCAAGAGCTACGTCGCCTTTGCCCCCCTGGGCGTAATTTTGGCGGTCATGCCCTGGAATTATCCCTTCTGGCAGGTGTTGCGGTTTGCCGCCCCGGCCCTGATGGCCGGCAACGGGATCCTACTGAAACATGCCGCCAATGTTCCCGGCTGCAGCTTGGCCATCGAAGCGCTGATGAAAAAGGCCGGTTTTCCCAAACAGCTGTTTCAGTCGCTGTTGATTCCCGGGGAGCGGGTGCCTGAGGTGCTGGACGACCCCCGGGTCCGGGCGGTGAGCCTCACCGGCAGCACCTCCGCCGGCCAGGCGGTGGCGGCCCGCGCCGGCAGTTTACTGAAAAAGAGCCTCCTCGAACTGGGCGGCTCGGACCCCTATCTGATCCTGGCGGATGCCGACCTCGAACTAACCGTGGAGGCCTGTGCGGCCAGCCGCCTGCTCAATTCGGGACAGAGCTGTATCGCCGCCAAGCGCTTTATCGTGGAAAAACCGGTTGCCAAAGCCTTTGTGGAAGGATTGCGCGCCAAAATGGCGGCGGTCCGCATGGGCGACCCTCTGGACAAAGAAAGCGCAATCGGTCCCCAGGCGCGCAAAGATCTGCGCCTGAAACTGCATCAGCAGGTGCGCGACAGCATGGATAAAGGCGCGCGCTGCCTGTTGGGCGGGGAGATTCCCCAGGGCCGGGGTTTTTTCTACCCCCCCACAGTCCTGGTGGATGTAGAACCCGGGATGCCCGTCTTTGAAGAGGAGACCTTCGGACCGGTGTGCGTCGTGACCGAGGCGGCTGATGAACGCGAGGCGATTCGATTGGCCAACACGACCCCCTACGGTCTGGGGGCGGCCGTGTTCACGGGCGACACGGCCCGCGGCGAACGAATCGCCGCAGAGGAGCTGCAGGCCGGCAACTGCTTCGTCAACGCCTTTGTCAGATCAGACCCGCGGCTGCCTTTCGGTGGCATCAAACAAAGCGGCTACGGCCGGGAATTGTCTCATTACGGCCTCCGAGAGTTTGTGAACATCAAGACTGTCTATGTTGTTCAACCGTAAGAGAATTTTAGGATGAAATCCAATTCCCATCGAGACAAGCGAGGCCTGGTTAAGGGCACCAGGAGATTTCCCCTGGGATGGCGGATCTGGTCCTGGCTCTTGATGGCCGCAAACTAAGAGAGGAGGAGACCCATGGGCCGGAGCGTGACCCTGCAACTGATCGACAATCCGGTCCGCTTTACCCCTGACGGCAAGGTGGCCGTGGTGGACGCCATCGCTGCCCTGAGCGAGGCGGAGTGCCCGGAGCGCATCTGGGAGGAGCTAAAGCGCAGCCATCCCCAACTCGACGGGCTGTGCGGCGACTACACTTTCAGGAAAGAGGAGCAGGTTCCGGTGGCCGGTAGCGAGGCGTGGCTGGCCATCGAAAGCAAATTGCTCGATCATCTCCTAGAGAACGCGAGCTGAGCTGCAATCCGGCGCCGGATTTTTTCGGAACCTGTCAGGCCAGCAGCTCCTCCACCGGCAGGACCACCGCGCTGAGATGCTGGTGGGAGGCCTCGGCTTGCTGGAAATCGCGCAGAGCCTCCAACAGCGGTGCGACGCCTTCCGCGGGCACCTGGGCCTGCGCCATCGAAGCGCTCCCGGGATAAATTTTTGTGCCGAAGTGTTTCCCCTCGCGATCGCGGCCCGCCACCCGCGAATGGCGGAGATAGTTCTCAATCCCCTGCCGGTCCAAAATCCTCTCGATGGCCTCGGCAAACTCGAAGTGATAGTAAATCTGAACCAATTTCATGGTATCCTGGGACATAATGCGGCACCTCCCCCTTTCTTTGCGCCGGCGCAGTTCTTTGGCCGGCCGCGTCGCTCTATCCCCGCCACAGGTAAAGCGCACCCGCCGCCACTGCCGCGGCGCTGAGCGCCAGCCCCAGGGCCGTCCTGGAGTGCTTCAATAGTTTCTCCTGCAACCGGCTAAGCAGAATGTAGGCCACCGGAATCACCAGTAAGGTCAGGGCCGTGGAAACGAAGTTGCCCAAGGCGATCACCACGCCCATGGGCGCCCGGGCGTTGCCCCCGGCGCCGAAGCCAAAGGCAATCGGCAGCATGCCCAGCACCGACGAGGCGGCGGTCATGATCACCGGCCGAAAGCGGGTGCGGGCGGCCTGCCGGGCGGCCTCTTCCAGATCCGCGCCCCGGGCGCGCAGCACGTTGGCATAGTCCACCAGCAGGATGCCGGTTTTGGTGACCAAACCCACCAGCAGAATCAGACCGATAAAGGAAAAGATGTTGAGCGTCATGCCCAGGGCGTAGAGTGCCCCGGAGGCGCCCATGGCGGCCAGGGGCAGGGTCAGCAGGACGGTAAAGGGATGCAGAAAGGATTCGAACTGGGCGCTGAGCACCAGATAGACAAAGAGAATGGAGAATCCGATGGTGAGCGTCAGATAGAAGAAGGATTCCCGGAAATCCTGGGCCTGGCCGGTTACGACTGTTTCAAACTCCGCCGGCAGAGAGCGCGTCAGGTGCGCCTGCAGCTTGTCCAGAGCCGGCCCCAAAGGGGTGTCGGGGGGCGTCTGGGCACTGAGGGTCACCGAACGGCCGCGGTTGAAGTGGTGGATTTCACTAGGACCGATTCCCTCTTCAATCCGCACCACCGATTCCAGGGGGATCATGGCGCCGCTGCCGTTGCGCGTGTAGAGCCGCAGGATGGCGGTTGGAACCGTCTCATCCTCCATCAGTTCGGTGATTACGTCGTAGCGCTCGCTCTGCTTGTCGATGGTGGAGATCGCCGGCTGGGCAAACAGATAGCGCAGGGTCTCGGCGATGGTGCGCACCGAGATCCCCAGCTCAGCAGCCTGCTGACGGTTGATGCGCACCCGCACCTCAGGGCGGTTAAAGCGGGTGTTGCTGTTGATGCCCACATACTCGGGCGCCTGCTGCATCCAGGCCATCAGCACTTGTTGACGCTCTGCTAGCGCCGCCAGATCCGGATTCTTCAGCACGAGCTGCAAAGGTGCTTCGGCGCCCAGGGGTCCACCCCCTTCCAGGACAAAAGCGCGCACACCGGGCAGCCCACCGATTTTCTCGCGCAGCGCCTGCATGACCGCCTGCTGACTGCGCTCCCGCTCGCCGCGGGGCGTCAAGCGCACAAAGCTGATCCCCTGGTTGACCCGGCCCGGTCCGCTGCGCCCCAGGCCGATGGCTAAAAAGTAGCTCTGAATCTCCTTGATCTGGCTGAAGAGCGCTTCAATTTGGCGCCCGTAGCGATCGGTGGCGTCCAGGGAGGCGCCCTCCACGGTTTCAAAGGAGACCACGAACTCGCCGCGGTCCACACTAGGTGAAAATTCGGTGTCCAGCAGGCTGAACACGAAGAGCCCGACCCCAAAAAGCACCAGCCCCGTGAACACGGTAATCCAGGGGTGGGATAGCGCGGCATCGAGGATGCGCCGGTAGATCGACTCGGCGAAGCTGAAGGCCCTGTCGCTGGCGCGCTGCCAGCGGGGCTGATGATCGCGATCGGGTGTTACCAGAAACCGGGAGCAGAGCATGGGCGTCAGGGTCAAAGCGGTGAAGGTGGAGAAAAAGAGGGTCAGCGCCACAGTGAGGCCGAACTCGTAAAAAAAGCGGCCGATGAGCCCCGGCATAAAGGCCACCGGAATGAAGACCGCTCCCAGGGAGAGGGAGTTGGCGATGGCCGCAAAGGCGATCTCCGTGGTTCCGGTACGGGCCGCCGGCCGGGAGGCGGCGCCCTGTTCCATGTGCCGAAAGCAGCTCTCCAACACCACAATGGCGTCGTCCACCAGCAGGCCGATCACCAGGATCAGGCCCAGCATACTCAGGACGTTGAGGCTGAAGCCGAGGTAGTAAATCGCCGCCATGCCCCCCAGCAGGGAGGTGGGGATGGCGATGCTGGTGATCAGGGTGCCGCGGAAGGTGCCCAGAAACAGGAGGATCACCGCCACCACCAGGGCCGTGGCCAGGAAGATGGTGCGCAGCAGATCGCGGATGTTCTCCTGCACGTACTGGGAGCTGTCCGAAGCGATGGTATAGGAGAGGCCCGGCGGAAAAGCCTCTCCGATCTGTTGCATCTGCCGGCGGATGCGCGCCACCAGCTCCACCATGTTGGCGTCCGACTGCTTGACCACCCCCAAGCCCACCGCCGGCTGGCCCATGAAACGGGCCAGGGTGCGCTCATTTTCCACTCCGGCCCGCGCCCGGCCCACATCCTTGAGACGCACGGGTCCTTCCGGGGGGTAGGCCAGAATCAGGTCGTTGAAGGGCTGCGCCGAAGAAAACTGCCCTTCGGTTTTGACCAGGAATTCCCGGGCCGTGCTCTCAATGCGGCCGGCCGGAATATCGACGTTTTCATTGCGAATCACCCGGACCACATCTTGAACCGTGAGTCCATGGGCCGCCAGAAGCAGGGGATCCAACGCGATGCGCACGGCATAGCGCCGCTGCCCGCCAATCTGGATCTGGCCCACGCCGGGCAGCCCCTCCAAGCGCTCCTTGATGTTGTTTTCGGCATAGCGGCTGATGCGCACCAGGTCCCAGCGCCAGTTGCCGGTCAGCGCGATCCAGACCACGGCCCGGGCGTCGGGGTCCACCTTGCGCACCAGGGGCTCTTCGATGTCGTCGGCCATCTCGGCCCGCGCCCGGGAGACCCGGTCACGCACGTCCTGGGCGGCGATGTCGATATCGCGGTAGAGCTCGAACTCCACGGTGACCGTGCCCACCTCTTCGCGGCTGTTGGAGCGGATGGTTTTGATCCCTTCGATGGTGTTGAGCTGCTCTTCAAGGGGTTCGACCACCTCACTCTCGATCACTTCGGGATCGGCTCCCGGCAGCACCACGCTCACATTGACAATGGGAAACTCGATGTCGGGGAACTCCCGCACCGGCAGCTGCTGATAACCGTAGGCGCCGAAGATGGCGATCACCAGAAAAATCACCACGGTAAAGACCGGCCGGCGGATGCAGAAGTTCCAGATCATGGCTCAGGAATCGCCTGCGATCCGCACCGCATCCCCGTCGGCCACCGAGATGTGGCCGGCGCGGATGACGGTTTGACCGGCTTCGAGACCCCGGCGGATTTCCACCAGCCCGGGACGCCGCAGACCGATGGTGACCTCCTGCCGGCGGGCTTTCCCCTCCTGCACCACAAACACGCTATAGCCCTCCTGAGTGGGCACCAGGGCCTCTTCGGGAAGCACCAGGGCCTTGGGGCGCACCTCCAGGATCAGATCCAGGCTGACAAAGGTGCCGGGCCGCAAGGTGTTGGTGGGGTTGTCGATACGCGCCTTGAGCGGAAGATCGCGGGTTTCGCGCGCGATTCGCGGGCTGATAAAAAAGAGGCGGCCCTGTAAGCCCTCCTGCGCCTGGGCCGGGTGGCGGACTACAACCGGCTGGCCTTGTTCGACGCGGCTGGCATAGCGTTGAGCCACGCTGAACTGCACCTCCATAGGATCACTGCAAACCAGGCTGACCAGGGGTGTGCCGATTTCCAGAAGGTCACCGGGATCGACCCGGACTTCGCCGGCCGTACCGTCGATGGGAGCCCGGATTTCGGTTTCCTGCAGGCGGGTGCGGATCTCGGCGATTTCGGATTAAAGCCGCTCCACGCGGGCTAGGGCGGTTTGGTAACGGGTCTGGACCGCATCAAAGGCTTCACCGGCGATCAGCTTTTGGTCCAACAACTCCCGCCGCCGTTTCAGCATACGGCCGCTGTTTTCAGTTTCCGCGCGGGCCGCTTTAAGGGCCGCTTGGCGGGCGGCCAGGCGATGCTCAATGGCGTCGCTCTGCAGGGTAAAGAGCAGCTGGCCCTCAGTCACCCGATCGCCTTCCTGGAAATGGATCTCCTTGAGGATTTCGGCGATCTGGGGCCGCACGGTCACCTCCCGGGCAGGAGCCAGGGTTCCCACGGCGGACACGCGCTCCTTGAGGTCGCGTTGTTCAACGGAGACTACCTGGACCGCGGCTGCCTGCTGGGCTTTTGTCTCAGACACGGAGTCGGACCGGGAACAGCGCGCCGAAAAGCCGCAAAGCCCTAAACTGATCAAAAAAAAAACATCGGCGGCAATCCTGGCAGGCGACTTGTAGCCATGTTGTTTGACTCTTATGGTTATTTGAATAGTATCGGAATTTTCAGGACCCGATTTACCGGTTTCAGTCAGGGCAGGCTTTGACTTTTGGTGAGCGTCGCATTACCAGCAGCAATACGCCCCGCCGATGAGAGAAAAGGTTGCAGGATCCGAGGCAGCACCGGATTGGGAGCGCTTTATCCCCCGCTGAGAGAGGCGTCTTCTCAGCGGGGTGCGAGGGCACTTCACAGATGGGCCAGTCTCAGGCTACTTGGCCTTGGTAAAGATGAAATCGTCCGCAGCGGCGGCCTGGTGGCAGTCGATGCAGCTTTGCACCTTGCCGGCGCTCTGCACCTCGCCCTGGGGGCCGTATTTGGCCCAGAACCAGTCGCCGGCTTCGGAATTATAGCCCGTCACTTTGTACATGGGGGTGATGGCCAGCAGGGTCTCTTTATCTTCGCCGTAGTTCTCCTTGACCAGAATGGAACCTTCGGGCAGGGGCCGGCCCTCACGGGCGGCCGCGATGGCCAGCGGGTTGGCATAGAGTTTCAAGAAGGCGCCATGGGGGCTCTTGCCGGGGTAGATTCCGTCGTAGCCGGGCCAGAACTCCCATTGGGTGTAAGGATTTTTATCGCTGATATGCGACCAAAGCGCTTCCCCTTCGGGAGCCGGTAGCGGTTTTTCGGCGTTGGCGATCGCCACGCCCCAGGCGCAAAGCAGGGCCAGCAGCAAGGTAAACCACGCAGGTCTTCTCATAATCGGTCTCCTGGAGTTAATAAAGGGTTTAAGTGTATCGCGGATCATCTGCCGCGTCATCCAGGCCCGGTTTACAGTTCTTTGAGATAACCGATCAGGGCCTCGCGTTGGGCCTGGCTCAGCCGGTCGGCGTAAGCGGGCATATTTTGATAGGGTGTCTCGAGCTGCTGGCGGACATTGGCCTCGCTGAGCGGCTTTCCGCTCACCGGTAGCCTATCGCGCTCAAAGAGACCCTTTAAGCCGGGACCGACCTGGGTCTCCCTGAGATCCGGGTAATGGCACTGCACGCACCCTTTGCTCTCAAACAGCAGGGCGCCCTCCTGGCGCGCAGCGGGATCTGCATCGCTCATGACAGTGCGCCAGAGTCCCAGCAACAGGGCCATTGCCCCTGCAAATGCGGCTACCCCGGCGGTGGTTCGTTTCAGCAGCGTTCTGCGCATGGCCTTGTTCTACTCCAGAAATGAAAAGATTTCCTGCCGGATCTGACCATCAGCGGCCCCCAGCTCTTTGAGGGCCGCGATGACCGCCTTGCTCATTGCTGGCGGACCGCAAACATAGAAGGTCTTGGGGCTGAGATCCGGGCCGCAAAGGCGCTCGATCTTCTCCTGATCCAGACGCCCGCGCTCCCCGGGCCAATCCGCGGGGGCCGAACTGATCACATGGACCACTTTCAGGGCCGGAAAGCGGCTCTCCTCGATGCGGGCAAGCTCCTCCTTGAACACCACCTGCGAGGCGTCGCGGTTGGCATAGAGCAGCAGCACCTTGCGGGTGTCCCGGCTGTCGCGCATGTGCCGCAGCATACTCATCAGCGGGGTGATGCCGATGCCGCCGGCCAGAAAAACCAGATCGCGCTCTCCAGGATGCAGGAGATAGGAGAAGCGTCCAAAGGCGCCGTGGACGGCGGCCCGGTCTCCGGGCCGGGTGTCGCCGATGGTGGCGGTGAAGTCGCCCAGGGCCTTGATGGTGGAGCTTACTGCGCTGCCCTGGGCCGGGCTGGAGGAGATGGTCCAGTGGTGCTCCTCCTCCGGCAGGTTACGGCCGCGGAGAAAAGTGATGAAATGAAACTGGCCCGGCAGATAGTCATAGGGCGGGTGACTATCGGGCGGCGCAAGTTTGACGCTCCAGACATCTTCGCACTCTTTGCGTACCTCACTTACTTTCCAGGCGCGGCGTTTGAGTTGCCGGGGCCTCAGGAAGCGGTGATAGAGAAACAGAAGGCTGGCCAGCAACAGCAAGCCGGCCCAAAGCAGCTTGAGGAGCATAAGGTTCAGGTCGTGGCCGGCTGTCCAGCTGTGAACAAAGACCAAGACGATCAGCGCCGGCCCCACAATATCATGCAGCCGGCGCCAGGTTTCGAATTTCAACCCCAGTTTCCGCTGGTAGTGGCTCAGGATCACGTTGGCCACTAAAAGCAAAAGCGCTACCTTGCCGGCATAGATGTACCAGGGCAGATCGAGGCCGATCAGGAGCCGCCAGCCGGACCCGCCGGCCGCCAGCAGTAGGGGGTGCAGCAGCAGTAGAAGCAGCGCAAACAGGGCCATCTGTTTGTGAAAGCGGATCACGGTATCGAGCCCAAAAGGGCTTTCGATCCATTTGATGCGCGCCGCCAGCAGCGGTTGCAGCACTAGCAGCATGAAGCCCAGCAGTGCGAAATTCCTTCCCCACTGGTAAAGCACACCCTCAGAGGCCGGCTGCCAAACCGCGGCCGCCAGCAAGGGCACCACCAGAAGCAGAGCATAGGCGACGATGCGCCTCAGCCCCTGCCTGGAGGAGGTGCGGCGGATCGCTCCTGAATCTGAATCGCCTGCTGCGGTCATGGAATTGCCTTTGAAATGGGGAGTATCTCCATGGCAAAGTATGCCTGGAGGGCACAGCCGCAGGCGAAACAGCACCTGCCGGTTCGGGGCTCGTTCAAAACATCCGTCACGTTTTGGGCGTCCCCTTCACGCTCTCAGTAACCCCCCGCTCAAGGTTTCAAAATGGGTGCTTGACCCCATTTTACCTGCCGGTAGCATGTAGTCCATCCCGGTTGAATGCCTAGTGCCCTATCCTATCTGCTCGAAGGATGGCTCAAAAACGGGTCGGTTGCGCGACAGCCGGGCCGCACTTCGGGGGGTCAAAGGGACATCTAACGTGATTTTGAAGGCCGATTAGGGGCAAGGCCCCATTTCATTTTCTCCAAAGCAGTGCCACAAGCTGGCTGTAAACAGGAGGCAGAGCGTACCCCATGGAACATGGCCAATTTTCCTTCATCCCGCTCCTGATCATCGTAGGCATCGCGTTTGTGGTGCCTATTGTGCTCTCCCGCCTGGGCCTCAGGTTGATTCCGGTGATCGTCGGTGAGATCATCGCCGGCATACTGGTGGGCAAAAGCGGTCTCAACCTGGTAGAGGAGAACGACGTCCTGGAAATCCTCTCCACCCTCGGCTTCATTTTTCTGATGTTTCTCTCGGGGCTGGAGATTAACTTTTCGGCTCTGCTGCGCAGCCGCTCCCAATCCGCGGCACCCTTCTGGCGGCGTATACTGAGCAACCCCCTCTTTCTGGCCGGGGCCTCGTTTCTGCTCACTGTGCTGCTCTGCCTGCTGGTGGCCGGTGTTCTGGCCCGCCTCGAACTGGTGAAGAGCCCCTTGATCATGGCCCTGATTCTCTCCACCACCTCATTGGGCGTGGTGGCGCCGGTGCTCAAAGAGCAGGGTTTCATCGCCGATCCCTACGGACAATTGATGATGGGCTGTTCCCTGGTGGCCGACTTCGCCAGTATTTTCCTGATCAGTGTCTATGTTCTGTTTCACAACCAGGGCCTTTCCCTTGAGGTGTTGCTGATTCTGGTCTTGCTGGTGATCTTCGCCGGGGTTTACCGCGCGGCTACTCTGTTTGAAAAAAAAGTGCCCGCAAAGCGGTTTTTGGAAGAGATCTCCTCGGCTACCTCCCAGATCGAACTGCGGGGCGCCCTGGTGCTGGTGATGTTTTTTGTCGTCCTGGCCCGCACCGTGGGCACCGAGAGCATTCTGGGGGCGTTCCTGGCCGGGGTGATCGTCTCCCTGCTGGCCCGGGACGAGGGCTCCGCGTTGCGGGAAAAACTGGACGCCATCGGCTATGGATTCTTCATCCCGATATTTTTTGTCATGGTGGGCGTGGGGTTTGACCTGCCGGCCCTGCTCGGCTCCCGAACCGCCCTGATGCTCGTGCCGCTCCTGGCGCTGACCGCCGGGATGGTCAAAGTTCTGCCGGCCCTGCTGTTTCGGGTAGCCTATTCCTGGCGCGAGTCACTGGCCGCCGGAACCCTGCTCAGTGCCCGGCTCTCACTGATCATCGCCGCCTCGGCCATCGGGCTGAAAATGGGCGTGATCAGCGAGGCGGTAAACTCGGCGGTGATCCTGATCGCCCTGATCAGCTGCATTCTCTCTCCGCTGATCTTCAAGCTGCTGGCGCCGGAGCCCCGAGCCCCGAAAGCGCGTATCCTGCTGGTGGGCTGCCGCCACATGGCCGAGATGCTTGCCGAGCGCTTAAGGCAGCACGGACTGGACCCCTCGGCGGTCTGCGCCCATGAAAAGTACCGGCGCAGCAATGCCGATTCAGGGGTACCTTCCCTGGAGAGCCGGGAGCGGATCAGGGATGAACTCAAGCAGGCGGGCATCGAGGAAGCCAAAATGGTGGTGGTCTTGGAAGAGCGCGATGAAGACAGCCTGCTGGTGTGCCGCATGGCGCGCCGGATTTTTGATGTCGATCACATTATCGTCTGGGTGCAGGAGCCGCAAAACAGCGAAGAGTTTCGGCGGCTGGGGGCACGGGTGGTCAATCCGGCGCTCTCGACGACGCTCTTTATCGAAAGCATGATCCTCAACCCCGACACCTTTGCTCTGGCCGGCGATATCGACGAAATCAAAATCCGGCAAATCAAGCTCAAAGCCAGTCGAACGATCGGGGTGCGCCTTGCGGATCTCAAGCTGCCCGGCGGCGTGACCGTGGTCTCCATCGAGCGCGCCGGCAACATCGTCGTGCCGGACAACGACACCCGGCTGCAGGAAAACGACACCCTCAGTCTGGCCGGCGGAGGGCAGGAACTGGCGGAAACGATGGGTATTTTTAGTCCATCCCAAGGAGGATAACGCTCGCCAAGCAGTCGGACCCGCAATTTACCGCAAATTGAACAAAAGAAATGGAGGAACTTGCAATGCACTGCGTTATGGATCACATCGTTCTGAATGTCATCGACGATGAAAAAATGCTCGCCTTTTATACGGAAGTCCTGATGCTGGCGCCTGAACGGCTGGAGGAGTATAGGGCCGGTGAGGTTCCATTTCCTTCTGTGCGGATCAATTCCGATACGATTATCGATCTGTTCCCGAAAAAAATGTGGCATAGCGAGACACAGCCAGAAAAAGGCTCCCCGAATTTGAACCACTTCTGTCTTGTCCTGGCCAAGGAAGCATGGTCGGCTTTATCTGCCCGGCTCAAGAAAAACGGGGTCGATCTCAAAGAGGGACCTGTCTTACGCTGGGGAGCCCACGGTAGCGGGATTTCGATCTATTTTAGAGACCCGGAAGACAACCTCATCGAGGCGCGCTACTATGAAGCCCCCAACAATTCAGAGAAGTGCTTGCTGGGGACATAAGGGTCTTTGAACATGAACAGGGCCGCGGTGGAAAAATATTTCCCTGGCCTTTAGGGTCAAAGGCATCTTCCTCATGTTCGGCACCGCGGGTATTGCCGCCATGTGGGAGGCGGTGTTCGCCGACATGGGTCCCACCTGCTGGCGGTGGCCAATTCCACCCGGTTCCTGGGCAAGAGAAACAGGAGCTGAGAGGGTTGCGAGCTCCTGATCCGGTGTCCTATGCATCTGCCGAAAGATGATCCACAATGTTGAATCTTTTTCCGGCTTGCATCCAATCTACCAGGCCCTTGCGGCAACTCTGTTTACCTGGTTTATGACAGCGCTGGGTTCGAGTTTGGTTTTTTTCTTTAAACCCATTTATTGAACCTTTACTCGTGGATCATTCCGGCCTCTTCCAGGGCCTCCACACAGGGATTGCCCGCGCCGAACTCGGTTTCCAGCAGCGCGGCGGTCAGTCCGGCGGGACCGAACAGGGCCAATCCGCCCAGGGCCTTGCCAAGGGTCAGGCCGGACTTGCTTTTGTCCAGCTTGATTCGGGGATCCCGCAGGGTTCCCCCCAGTTTGAAGACGTCGGTCACGCTGCTGCCGACCTTCAGCTGGGCCACCCCGGGGATGCCGATCCCCCCGGGCTGACCGGTTCCAGGGTGATATTGAGCTGCTCGCTTTTCAAATCGATCTCGCCTTTACCCACCACGCCGGCCCGCTCGGTGTCGAACACCAGGGCATTGCTCTGGGCAATGCCGTCGCTGATTTCAAACCGCACCACCAGGCACTCGATCTGCACAAATTCGCTCTTCTGCTTGGACCCCACCTTGAAGAGCTTGAGAAAGGCATTGGTCAGCTCCAATCCGTATAGCTCAGCCATCTTGAGATAGCGGCTGGCGATCTGCCCATCCTGCATGGCCAGACTGAAGCGGCCCTCCAGGGAAGCGGCCAGCTGGGACGGGGATTCACCCCGGCCCTCAAGCTTAAGCTTGAGGCCGGTTTTACCGCGGATGGTGTCCGGCAGATCGAGCATCTTGAGCATTTGCGCCAGGTCGAGATCCTTGACCAGCACCTCGCCGCTCAGCCGGGGGGCCTCTCCAGCATTGAGCGCCAACTCGCCGGTCGACTCCCCTCCTCCCACTGCCGCCCGCAGCGGCTTCAGTTTGAGTCCGCCATCTGCAATTTTCACTTGGGCCTCCAGATTTTCAATTCCCAAACGGGGCAGTTTCAGTTCCGCCACGTTTAGCTGAAGGTCGAGCTTGAGAGTTTCCAGCCAGCCCAGGTCCAGGGGCTCAGGGCTGAACAGCCGGTCACTGGTTGGCGCCGGCGACTGGTCCATTGGGGCGGGCTGCTCATTGGGACCGGAAATCAACGACCGCAGATCCAGGCTGGTCGAGGTCAGGGAGGCGCGCAGCTCCAGAGGCGCCTCGAAAGGGGCCAACTCCAGCCAACCAGCAATATTGTTGGTGCCTGCACGGAGGTCCAGATCGGAGAGCCGGTAGGTGCCGCCCTGGGATGGGGTCGTGAGCTTCCCGCTGATCTGAAATCCATCGCTGAGCGTTCCCGGCAGCTCGAACGACGGCTGGACAAGAGACGTCAGCATACCCGGATTGGAGCTCTTACTAATACGGCAATTAGTATTTAGATATAGTAATAGGCTTAGTTAATTTAATTTGTTGCATATTAACAGAATGTTACTGCTATTATTTTATTGATCTACGGAAAATTACGTCTAAATAAAACCGGCCTTATTAGTAAGCTCGAAGGAGGCCTCAAGCGCGGGCGGCATGACCATGGATGCCAGGGTTCCCTGGGCGCGCAGTTTGTTTTCGGCGGCCTCGAGGGTCAGGTCGACAGAGACCGGCTGAGAGGCCCCTTGAGGAGCAGGGTAAAGGGCGGCGGCCGGCTGCAGGGAAGCCTCCCGGCTGAGCGCAACCGATTGGAACTTTAGCTCTCCCTTAAGGGTGATGGGCCGGCCTTGACTGCCCCACATCAGGTTGAGCTGGGCGATTTCGAGCCGCTGTTGCCGGTCCGGCGTGCGCAGCAGGATCACGCTGTCCGAAAGGGTCAGCGAGTGAAAGGGCCGTTGGGCAAGGCCTGACGCCGATCCATTTTATTGCTTTCATCGCAACACTCCTGATTTTTAGGGCCTTTTAACCCCTGTCCTCCACTGGAATGGAAACCCGCGACAGAGCTCAGCCGCGGGCATGCACCATGTCATACAGCAGTCCCTGTTGCTCCATGAGGTCGGCGTAGCTGCCCAGCTCCTGGAGGCGGCCTTTTTGCATGACCGCGATCTGGTCGTAGTTTTTGATGATATCGAGCCGGTGCACCACGGCCACCAAGGTGCTTTTACCCTTGAAGCGCGATTCGAGCATGTCCTGAATTCGCGCCTGGGATTTTGTGTCCAGGCTGGCGGTGGCCTCATCCAGAAGAAGAATGGATGGGGCTTTCAACAGCGCCCGCGCCAGGCACAGCTTCTGGCGCTGCCCGCCGGAGAGGTTTTCACCGCCTTTGCCCACCTCAAATTTCATTCCAATCTCGAGAACGGCTTCCAGCAGATCCTCTTCCACCAACAGGCGATTGATGCAGGTATTGATCTTGTCCAGCACGTCGGATTCTTCGGAAGTGATGCGCCCAAAAATGATATTTTCGCGAATAGGCGCCGCTTCAATGTAGGTATCGCGCCCATAAAAGCAGACCGCCCCGGGCGCCTCGTTGCGGAGCATCTGCTTGACCTGCTTTCGGGCGGCGACGATTTTACGGGTCAGGGAATCGGGCATGTCGATCAGGTTATGCAGCGCCGGAATGTAGCGCAGCGCCGGATCGAGCAGCCGGCGCTGCTGGCGCTCGGCTAAACCTGACAGCGAGTGCGGATCCGTATGCGCAATAATTTTGCGCAAGGCGCCCAACTCATTTTTGGCCAGGGGAATGTTGCCGGGCAGGAGGGCGCGACTGCCGAACTGCTCGACAATCCGCGCCACAAAGCGAAACCCCAGGTCGACCAGGGGCTCCCACAGTTCGACCTCTTTGAGCACCCGGCGGAAAATCCGGTTGCCGGCAATTTTTTCATCCGCGAAGGCAGGCTGATCTGGCCGGCCGAAGAGCAGATTTTCAGCCACGCTGGCGTACTGCAAATAGCGCTGAGGATCATAAAACTCAATATCGGCAGCGGTTTGCTCCCTGAATTGTTCGTCGAAATCGTCCCGCAGATCGAGAACCGCGCGGCGCAGATGCTCATCAACCCGGGCATCGAAGGCGGAAGAGAGACCCCGCGCCAACACATCGGCAAACAGCGCGGTCTGCTGGAGGACTTTGATCTGCTGATCTAGGCTGGGTAGCTCATCCCTTTGGGAAGCCTCCGATAGTTCCGCAAGCGCCCGGCAGGCGTAAAGCAGGTTCGCCTGGATCGTGCCGCTGAATATCGCCGGCGATTGAAACACGAAGCCCATATTGGCACTCAGATCGCGGCGGTCTAGTTGAGAGACATTTCGTCCGTCCAGCTCGTAGCGTCCGTCGAAAACCGGATAAAGTCCCATCAGGCAGTGAATCAGGGTACTTTTCCCGCTGCCCGATCCGCCCACCAAGGCCAGATGTTCTCCGGGCTGAAGGGTAAACGAGATATCTTTGAGCAGGGAGACGCCCTTGGCGGTGGCAAAGGAGAGTCCCTCCACCTCGATCCGGCCCTCCAGCTTGAACATTTCTTCGGCTGAAGCTTCCGGTACATCTTCGGTTTCGTGATCGAAGTACTCCTGGGTGCGCTGGTAGGTGACCGTGGCGGTCTGATAGGCTTGATAGAAGCGGATCAGTTCTTTCCAGGGATCGTAGAGCTTCTCCTGGGCGGAGAGAAAGGCCACCAGCGCGCCCAGCTCCAAGCGTCCCTTGAGGGCCAGGTAGCCGCCAATGGAAAATATGAGAAAACGGCTGAAATTGGTAAACAGGTTGTTGGTCACCTTGACCGCGAAACGATAGAGGTTCCAAATCACCCGGATCTTCCTGAGCGCTTCGATCCGCTCTCCCAACAGGCGGCTTTCCAATCCAAAGCCGCTGTTGGCCTTGACCTCGTTGATTCCATCAACGGATTCTCCGATCCTGCCTGAGAACCTGCGCGTGGCGTCCACCCGTTGGCGGTTGTAATGATTGACCCGTTTTTGCAGTATGGGCACCAGGAACAGAACCACCGGGTAGATGCTGAAAGATATTGCCGCCAGGGCGGGGTTAAGCCAGAAGAGGTAGGCTGCAAAGGCCAGCAGAGTCAGCACATTGGTCAAAGGTACCGCCACGGCCAGGCCCACAAAATCTCCGGCTGTGGCCAGCTCGGTGGTTAAAGAAGAGACGATCAGTCCGGACTGAGTGCGACGAAAGAAGCGATCCGGCAGTTTGAGGATGTGGTCCCAAAGCTGCCTGCGCATCTCGGCCAAGGTGTTCTGGCTGATAAGGGTTTGCAGGCTGTTGATCACAAATTTCAGACCACTGGCGGTGACAAAGGCAGCGAAGTATATGGCGCAGTAAATCATCAGACGCCGGCTGTCGGCCTGGGCAATCGCTTCATTGACAATCCGCTTTTGCATCTCCAGGGGAATTACCCGGGCGATAACGGCGATCACCACCGTCACCAGCAGCACCAGCTGCAGCTTGCGTTCCCCCCCCCAGACCCATGAAATCAGCCTTCGGCGCACAATGGGCTTTCTCTTTTCATCCATTCGCAGATCCTGTTTTATTGAATGGTTTAATCGGACTCATCATAGCCTATGGACCGAAGCTGCCTATGGGGCATTCGCGGTAGCCGGAGATCCGGGGGACCCCATATCTACTCTGCCGCCGGTTGATTTTTTTTGAGTGTCTTCAGGGTTGGCCCCTTTAGACGCAGAGGCTTTCGGCGGCCGAAAAATAGGGGTGGGAATGATAACCCACATTCTGACGTAAAATACACGCTTCGCTGTATTTGTGGACAGCCTCTTCCCGTGTAAAATCCAATTGCAATCGGCATCCGGTGGAAAAAAATTGTACGATCCGGACCAGCGGCTTGTTAAATTAAGGATCTACGCTGTCAACCCAATTGAGGTGGAGACGTGCTTATGAATTGTCCGCAATGCAAGCAACCTATGCAAAACAAGCAGATCGGCGAAATCATCATCGACGAGTGCCGGACCTGCCGGGGAATCTGGTTCGACCCTGGAGAGATCGAAGAGGTCAAGGATGAAGTTGCACCCCAGCTGCGCTGGATGGATATTGAACTGTGGCGGGACAACACTGACTTCAAGGTGGAATTCGATTCCCTTTATTGCCCCCGCTGCCTGGATGTCGCCATGACGGCCTTGGTGGACAGAAAATCAGATACAACCTTGCGGTTTTGCAACGTGTGTAACGGGTTCTGGCTCAGAGCCGCCGACTTCAGGCAGATTATTGCCGCCCTTGACCAGGAGGCCGACCGCCTGAGCGCTACCGATTATCTCAAAGAGAGCCTCAAACAGGGGGGCGACCTGATCAGCGGCGACACAACGCTGATCTCCGACTGGAAAGATCTCAAGATGGTGCTGCGCCTGCTCAAGTACCGCGTTTTTGTGGAACACCGCAAACTGGGCAGCATCGTCAAGGGACTCCAAAAAAGCTTCCCTTTGTAAGGCACTGAATAGTCCATAGTTCTTCTAATTCACTGCAAGCGTGAGGTTCGATTGGTTCGCCAGTCAATCCCGCGCAGCCTGCCCTCGACTCGATAGGAGGGTCAGGCTTGGCGGAGAGCTTTGGACTATCATTTAAGGCGGCTTAAGATGAATATCTGCATGTTCACGAACACCTACCGGCCCCATGTGGGTGGCGTGGCCCGCTCGGTGCAATTTTTCAGCGAAGATCTGGTGCGCCTGAGACATCGCGTGCTGGTGGTGGCGCCCTCATTTCCAGAAGAGTCCCAAGGCGCGGAGGAATCGCCGGCGGTGATCCGGGTTCCGGCGATCCAACAGTTCAATGGCAGTGATTTTTCGGTGCGCATCCCCCTGCCCTTATACATCGACCAGCAGATTGAAAAGTTCAAACCGGATATTGTGCACAGCCATCACCCTTTTCTGCTGGGCGATGCCGCCGTGCGGACGGCCCGCAAGCGGGAGCTGCCCCTGGTCTTCACCCACCACACGCTCTACGAGGAGTATACCCACTATGTTCCGCTTTCATCGGAGAAACTGAAACCCTTTGTGATCCGTCTGGCCACCCTCTATGCCAACCTCAGCGACCGGGTCGTCGCTCCCAGCCGCACCATTGGCCAACTGCTTGACGCACGGGGCGTGAACCGCCCCATCGAGGAAATTCCCACTGGTGTGGATCTCGCCTTTTTCGAATCCGGCAATGGAGAAAAATTCAGGCAGACCCATCATCTGCCCCAAGATGCCGTGGTTCTGGGGCATGTCGGCCGGCTGGCCCCGGAAAAGAACCTGCCCTATCTGGCCCGAGCCGTGACGATTTACCTACGGCAAGCGCCCGCAGCGCACTTTGTGGTGGTAGGCGATGGTCCCAGCCGAACTGAGATCCAGGAAATATTTTCGGCCCAAAACTTCGAAGCGCGATTGCACCTGGTGGGGGAGGCCAGCGGCGATGCGTTGCGGGATGCCTATCAAGGTATGGATATGTTTGTGTTCGCCTCCCACACCGAAACCCAGGGCATGGTGCTCACCGAAGCCATGGCCGCCGGCAAACCGGTCATCGCCCTGGATGCCTCGGGTAGCCGTGAAGTGGTCCGGGACGGCGAAAACGGACGACTGCTGCCGGCCGACACCCCCCCGGAGAAATTTGCCGCCGCCATCAGCGAAAGCTGCCAACTCAGTACCAGACACACAGAGCGCTGGATAGGCGGGGCGCGCCGCACCGCAAAACAATTCTCACGGGAAGTCTGTGCAGAGAAAATGGCGCGAATGTATCAAAAGGTCCTGCAAGGCAGAGAGCTACCTACCGCAACTGCGCGGCCGGCAACAGAGGCGGAGAACGAATTTAGCGCTTTGGATAGCCTGGCCGAGCGCATCAAAACGGAGTGGGAGCTGTTGAGCCGCAAAACCAGCGCGCTGCTGGATGCCGTGCAGACCGGCAGCGAAGCACCGTAATCGGCTGCGGGCGGCGGGCGTTGTCCGACTCTGAATGGCAGCAACCGCCCTTTCTGAAAAGGAGGATTTCCATGCTCCCGATCCGTAAAATTATCTGCCCCACGGACTTCAGCGAACCGTCCCGGGAAGGGTTTCGAAATGCGCGGCTGTTGGCCGGCCATTTCGGCGCCCAACTGCTGTTGGTGCACGTCACGGCACCCGTGCCGATTACGCCGGTAGGGCATGGCGCAACCAGTTTCAATGTCGCCGAATACAACCAGGAAATGGAGAAAAACGCTCAAGTGCGACTGAACGAATTCGTCAATCAGGAAGATCTGGAAATCCAGGTCGCCACCACGGGTTTGGTTTACGAGGGGGACCCCGCCGAAAAAATTATAATAGCCGCCGAAGACCACGCGGCCGACCTGATCGTTATGGCCACCCACGGCCATTCGGGCTGGAGTAACCTGATCACCGGTTCAGTGACCGAAAAAGTCATCCGGACCGCCACGCGGCCGGTGCTGACCGTGCAGGCGCCAGCAGCTAAAGCGGAGGATGAACTTTAGAAATTCTTCGAGTAAAAGAGTGGTAAACATTATCGATGGAAACCCGCCGAAGTGAAGCAGGGCGCTATTGAAATTGATGGATTGAAAGGACCGCAGATGGACGATCTTAGCATTAGCAAGGCCAAGGAACCTTTAGTGAAATACCTGCTCAGAGTCATTCATATCTCGGTCCGATTTCTGGCGGTGCTGATGACGGCGGTCATCCTCTGGGGGGTCGCAGACGTTTGCTGGGTGATTTATCAAAAGCTGGTCAAGCCACCCTTCCTGATGCTGACCATGAATGATATTTTTGCCACTTTCGGTGCCTTTATGGCGGTTTTGATCGCCATCGAAATTTTTGTCAATATCATTATCTACCTGAGCGATGATGTCATTCACGTCAAAATCGTACTTGCCACGGCACTCATGGCGATCGCCCGAAAAGTTATCATTCTGGACTACGATGAAATCTCCCCGGATTTCGTCTGGGCGACTGCCGGCGTGGCCCTGGCCATGGCGATCGCCTACTGGCTGGTTGTCTATTTTATCCCGGATTCCGGAATCAGAAAAGAGAAGTAAACACTTCTTGGCCGTCTGAGGGTTTGCGTGGAAATCAATCAAAACAACAAGAGGAGGTTGTGAAGTTTATGCAATTTAGTTTTACGGATCTGGCGCAGATGTTGGAATTCAGTTTCTGGAACAACCCCCTGGATGCGTGGCTGACGGCCCTGGCGGTTGCCCTGGGGGTGATGCTTCTGCTGCGAGTTCTGAGGTGGGGTCTGCTGCGTTTTTTTTCCCGCAGGGCCTCGGAGCAGCGCTGGGATCTGGCCGAGCTGACCGCAACACTGGCCAGCCGCTCCAAACTGCTGTTTATGTCAATCCTGGCCCAGTATGCCGGGATCCGGGCACTCACGCTTCCCGAAAAGATGCTGCCCTGGATTACCAGTATCGCCATGGCCGCCCTGATTCTGCAGGTCACGCTGTGGGCCAATTCAGCCGTGGATTTCTTTCTCAACCGCTCCCAGTCTCAAAATAATGGACCCGACAGCGCCGAGCGGATCACCTCCCTGCGGGCTGCAGCCTTGATTCTTAAGCTGATCATCGCGGCTATCGCCTTGCTGCTCATTTTGGATAACATTCCCGGGGTGGAGATCACGGCCCTGGTCGCCGGCTTGGGTATCAGTGGCATCGCCGTAGCCCTGGCCGTCCAAAATATTCTCTCGGATTTGTTCGCATCCCTCTCTATCGTACTGGACAAACCCTTTGTAATCGGCGATTTTATCATTGTAGACAATTACCTGGGTAGCATTGAGCGTATCGGGCTAAAAACCACCCGGGTAAGAAGCCTCTCCGGGGAGCAGCTGATTTTCGCCAACACCGATCTTCTCCAGAGCCGGCTGCGCAACTACCGACGAATGAGCGAGCGCCGGGTGGTTTTCTCCATTGGGGTGGTCTACCAAACCCACCTCGAGAAACTCCGGCAG
Source organism: uncultured delta proteobacterium (assembly GCA_963713755.1). Taxonomy (GTDB): domain Bacteria; phylum Desulfobacterota; class Desulfobacteria; order Desulfobacterales; family CAVQMW01; genus CAVQMW01. The sequence goes on from CAVQMW010000003.1 coordinate 1,811,379, forward strand.
GTCCCGGCACTGATTGAAGAGATCATCGAATCCCAACCCCAGACTCGCTTCGATCGCGCCCATTTCCAAGAGTACGGAGATTTCGCCTTGAAGTTCGAAGTGGTTTACTATGTGCTGGACCCGGACTATAATCGCTACATGGATACTCAACAGGCGATCAATCTGGCCCTGTTCGAAGCTTTTGAGCAACAGGAGATCGAGTTCGCCTACCCCACCCAAACCCTGTTTGTGGCCTCGGCGGTCCCCCACGAGACCGCCTCCCAGACCACCTGAACCGAGACCCCAAGGGAGCCTTTTACACCATCAACACAACTGACCCGTGGGTCTTTCTGCCTTCGTATTGCGTGGGTCATGATGACCTCCCCTTAGAGAAGATCTTTGCCGATTTTAAACGCTTGGCCGACCATGTCACCGATCCGGTGATAGGTTTGAATTTCGCTGCCGTAGATAAAAGGTGCGACATTAATCATATCGGGCATTCCGGTATCATTCAATACACTTTCCTCGGCTTTGACATCCAGGATCTCGCCGATGAACTGGGTATGGAGCCCGATCTCGTAAGTGTGAATTACCTTGCACTCCAATATCATGGGAAATTGGTCCACATAGGGTGCATCCACTAGCTCGCTTTTTACCGCTGTCAAACCCGTGGTCTTAAACTTGTCTTCACGTTTACCAGAGGCCATGCCCACATAATCGGCCTCCTTGACATAGTTCACCGAAGGGATATTAATCGTGTAAGCCATGCGGGCCATGATATTTCCATAGGTATGGGTGGCTTTGCGCAACGATATGGTGACTGCCGGAGGTTTGGAGCAGCAGATCCCGCCCCAGGCGATAGTCATGAGGTTTGGCCGATAATTGGTATCGTATGAACCGACACACCATACCGGATTTGGAAAGGCCATGGTTTTGGGACCAAATGATTTTTTCATGAGCGCTCCTTTTCAGGCCAAATCTAAAAGAGCTTTTTGGAAAACAGAGACGATGGCTATCATCTCTTAGCTACTCCAGAACTGGAACCGATCAGGCGGTTAAGGGCACAAAGGGCTCATCTTGACTCTTGACCACCCGATCGGTGAAACCCACCGGCTTCGGATTCGAATCGACTTGCAAGAAGACGCTTCGCAAAAAACTGCATAAAAAAAAGCAACATCTTTGTTGATAACGACCGTCCTCCTTGAGATGTAAGGTTCCAATTCTTTTTATCCAAACTTTGAACTTGCCTTGTCCACTGCCGATTTCAAGCTTTCCAGGGCGTCTTCAATTCCCTTTTTGATCTCTTCAAAAGCTTCCGAACCCGAAGCCTTGAGCTTATCCAGGCGTGTCCGCATCTCATCCTTACGCTGCTTGAGGTCTTCGATCTGCTGATTGGCCTCGATGCGGGCATCGGCATCCTTCTGGCGGGCCTTGGCCTTGAGTTGGTCGATTTTTGCACTCAGTTCATCGATCTGGGCTTGGGCCTTTTTTTTGTAAGCCTCCACGCTTTCCATGGGCGTCTCCTTTTGTTTGAAGTGATACCAAGATTTAATGCCTCTTCCAATAAAGCCTAACCTACCTTCCGCGGCCGCAATCTGAAATAGGTAAAACACTTTATTTTAAGCCCATCCGGACCCCAGACACCGGGTTTTAGCATCAATGCCTGTGATCCGTAAGGTCTCCATCCGATAAAATCGGAACACATAGCGGACCTTTGAGCGTATCAGGCGGTCTCATTTTGCGGCCCGCCGACGCGCTCCTGCTAAAGGGGTTGTCGGCATGGGGGTAACTTGAGGTAAGAATACAGGGAACCCCTTATTGCGTTGAAATGCGATTTCGATAAAGTAAGCGACGGATGCAGGGCGAATCGAGGGACATGTTTCTCGATTCAAGCCGTTTGGTAACAAGAACTTGGTACAACCCAAAGAAAGGAGAAAACCATGGGTGCCGTCAAAGATGCAGTTTACAAGTGTGAAGCGTGCGGAAATGTCGTTTACGTGCTTGAGGCTGGCGATGGGGATCTGGTGTGCTGCGGGGAAGAAATGCGGCAGCTAAGTTCCGATCAGGCCAAGGCCTTTTCAATGCGCATGCCCAAACCGGGGTCTCCCTAACAGGACATCCTAATATCTTGAGGGTCCAAAGTTCTCTGTCATGCCGGATCCCCAATCGAGTTGAGGACAGGCCCGATCCGGCATCCATAGATCCCAAAATATTGGAATTTATATGGATTCCCACCTTCGCGGGAATGACGAGACTGTCTAATCAAGCATAGTAATTTCAGTGGGTTAAAAGAACTATGGACTGGCCAGCTAATATTACTCCGGCGATTAAAAATCTAACCGCACTCATTCCCGCGAAAGCCGGAATCCAAAACTCTATCAGGGTGGGAGCATCTGTTTCTGGGAAGGAAAAAAGAAACCCGTAAGGAAGGTGCACATGTTGCGAAGTATCAGTGAACTATTAAACTACCAGTTGCTGGCCAAGGATGGCGAAATCGGAAGGTGCAAGGATTTTCTTTTCGATGATCGACAATGGGGCATTCGCTATATGGTGGCGGACACCTCCCGCTGGCTGCCCGGGCGCAAGGTCCTGATCTCGCCCCTCTCTCTGGGTGCGCCTCAATGGACCCAATCCTTGCTGCCGGTCCAACTCACCAAGGAACAGATAAAAGAGAGTCCGGCCCTGGACGAAGACGCGCCGGTATCCCGGCAGTACGAAATGCGCTGGTTCGATTTCTACGCCTATCCCTACTATTGGCCCCATACCACTTTGTGGGGGATCAATCCTCCCCCGCCCGTGCCCCTGACTCAGGAAGCACCGGAAGAGGAGCAAATCGAGGTCGCCAATGAAAGTCAGCTTCGCTCGGTCAGGGAGGTTAAAGGCTACGCCATCGATGCCAGTGACGGAGAGATCGGCCATGTGGAAGACTTCATCCTCGAGGACACCCTCTGGTCGCTGCGCTATATGGTGGTGGATACCCGCAACTGGTTGCCCGGGCGCAAGGTTTTGATTGCGCCCCAATGGATCGACCACATCGACTGGGCCGATAGCGCGGTCCATGTCAAACTGGACCGCGCTCGCATTGAAAGTAGTCCCGAATACGACCCCAAGGAACCCGTCAACCTGGAATACGAGGCCCGGCTATACAACTACTACGGCCGGCCGGTGCCCTGAACCGCTTCGTCCTTCCTTCAGCTTCCAGCCTTCGCCTGTAAGGCTGGTCCCCTCCCCCATCCTCCCAAATATTAGGGGCGGGCATAAAAACCCGCCCTTACCCTCCCCTCTCATGGAGGCCCAGATCCTCGCGGGAAAGGATCAAGCGGCCCGCTGGATCCCCGGGATAGTCCACCTCCACAACTTGCGCTCCCGGCAGCTGAATGCGGATGCTGTTTGGGGGAGTACGCCATTGGGCGGCCCAGTGGACCTCGATCCCCTGGCGGGCAGCGGGATCCAACCGGACTTCCAGGACGCCGAAGCGCGTATGCAGGGGACCGATCTCCAGGGATTCTCCAGATTCGAGCCACTGCGTAGGAATACCCGCCAGCAGAATCAGGTCATCGCCCTCTTCGGCCACGAACAGCGCGTGCATCATCATGATCCACTCCATGGCGGCCCAGGCGTGCTGGCCGTCCCCCATGCAGCCACCCCCGGTCCGGGGATGAACCGCCTCGGGCCAGTGTCCGGTCGCGGAAGCAAGCTGGGCGGCTTTTTCCACCAAGGGAAAATAGCGTCCGTCACCGGCCCTGAGCAGACACTGGGCGACGTGCAGGGTGAGATAGATGTTGTACCCGGAGTGGATCATATCCTGGAAAAAGGCGTTTTCGATAAAACAGTTATCCAGAAGATACTCCAGGGTATTGAGCAGGCGCGGTTCCCGGCGCGGCCAGAGTTTCAGCGGGTAGCCGGCGATGATAGAACCGATGGCACCGGCATCCATCCGGCGGTAAGGGGATGCGGGAACTGCATCCCGCAGGCGGATGTGCCGGGAGCGCAGCAGACTGCGTTCCACGCACAGTGCCAGGTGTTCGGCGCCCCGGGCGAAACGCCGGGCACTCGCCGGATCGGCGCCTGCCGTGCACAACTTTGCAGCGGACTTCAGTCCGGCGATGGCCCAAAAATTATCCCAATAGTAAAAGTCGTTGTTGCCCAGATGCTCGGCGCTGAAGCCGGCCGGTAAAAGCCCCGCTTCCAGCTTGGCGGAATCGACCGGCAGGCGTTTACTCTGGATCCAGCGGGCCCCCTTGAGCGCGGCCTGTTGCCAGGCTGAAGGTAGATTCTTGCCGCTGAGCTCGCGGAAGCGCTGAAAAATCCACAGTACCTGTCCATTGGAATCCCACTCGCCTTTTTGCGATTCAAAATAGCCGGCCAGAGTTTGACGACTCAAGAACTTCTGCATGGTCCTCTGGGCACGGCCGTGCAGCCCGAGGCTCAGCAGAGCGTGCAGCACAAAGACGGCATCTCTGAACCAGAATCGTTTGTAGTAAAACGGGCCTGCATACACCTCTCCGGGAGAACACAAGACCAGCGTGTGCACCGCGGCCCGGTACAAGGCCTGCATCCGCGGGTCGGGAATCTTCAGGCGGCAAACACCCCCAAGGGCGGATTGCCACGATTCCGGGGCGAAGCCCGAGCTTTGCAGCGTGCGCAGCTCCGGGTCCCGGTCCAGGGGGATCTCCAGGGAAACCTCCCGCTCCACTTCGGGTGCCAGGGGATAGAGAGCCGCTGCGCTGGCCATGCCGATGGGGCATGTTTTTTGGAATCCTTCAGCTCTGCGCAGCAGATCGGCGTAAACGTCGCCCTGGCGGTATTCCGAAACCCGATGCCCTGCCGGGGAGGGCGCAAAGCGGACCAGCGCGCCGTCGTTGATCCGCCAGGCCCGGCGCTGCTTATCCAGGGCCACCTGGTAGACAAAACTGACCCCTTCCGGGTTGAAGGGTCGCAGGGCGACGACCAGCATTCCGCCGCTCCGGCTGCGGGCCGCATAGCGAATGCGGCAAAGCGCGACGTCCTTATCCGCGGCCACCTCCACCGCCGAGCACAGCTCTAGTTCCTGGGAAGTAAAGCGGGTCTCCACAGCCAGGCGGCCGGCCTCCATGATCTGCCGCTGCCGGGGCGCTGCGCTAATGGGCGGCAGCAAGTTTTCGCCGTCTGGAGCGATGATCCAGGCATCCACGGACCAGCCGTCGAAAAAGGGAGTCACCATTCCCCGCGGATCCACTAAAGGATACTGGGGGTGGCCGGGCAAGCCCACGGCGGTCCAGTTGCGGTGGGTGAGATTGACCTGGGTCAGGGCAAACGAGCGCGGCACAAACGCCTTGTCCCGGGGATCGAACTGCTTTTGGACCCAGAAGGGCCACACCCAGTCCAAGTTACCCTGAATGGTGCGAGCGTTGATCAACCCCCGGGCATGGAATACCATGCCGGCCCGCAGCAGCTCCACCGGAGCGGCCACCTCCGAAGGTTGGGCAAAACGGTTGAATTGGGCCAGCAGCGCCACCGGATCGACAAATCCACTGCCGCGGGCCAGTCGCCGCAGAATGAATTTCCAGGGAAGCCAGTTGTAACGCATGTCAGATTCCTCGAAGAATAAAGGTTTGTTGCTTGGGGTTGGTAAGGGGCAACCTGATTCTCTGATTTCCACTGATAGGAAATCCCCCCCGGCCCCCTTTAGAAAAGGGGGAGATGAAATGTCTCTCCGGGGAGGCCCCTCCTGGCCCCTTTTCGGAAAAACCTGCCGGGAGGGAGAGCGGGGGTTATCCCTTGAGAGCGCCGGCCAGAATGCCGCGCACTACGAAACGCTGCAGGGTGAAGAAGACCAGCAGGGGCAAACCCATCGAGATGAAGGCCGCGGCGGTGAGCAGTTCCCAGTTCTGGCCGCGATTGGTCACCAGATTGGTCACCGCCAGGGTTAGGGGCGCCACTCGGGGGGTTGCGCCCAGATAAATCAAAGCCACGAGAAGATCGTTCCAAATCCACAGAAACTGAAAAATGAAGATCGAGGCCAGCGCCGGCAGGGAGACCGGCAGGACGATGCGGATGAACATCCTGGGTGCCGAAGCACCGTCGATCAAAGCCGCTTCGAACAGTTCCCGGGGAATATGGGCGATAAAGCCGTACATCAGGTAGGTGCTCAAGGGCAGCCCATAGCCAGTGTGGGCCAGCCAGATTCCGGGAAAGGTTCCCGAAAGTCCCAGCCGCCCGTAAATGGGCAAGATGGGAATGAAGGTCATCTGCAAGGGCACCACCATAAGGCCGATAACCAGCATCAGCAGGGCACGCCGGCCGCCAAAAGACATCCAGGCAAAGGCATAGGCGGCCAGCGCGGCGATCAGGGTGGAAACAAGGGCGGCCGGTGCGCTGATGGCCAGGCTGTTGAGAAAAGCGCGGCCCAGGCCCTGGTTGCGAAGGACCTCGCGATAGCTGGCCAGGGTAATCTGTTCCGGGTCCAGCAGTTTCCCAAAGAGCGTCCACCAGCCCGAGGCCGAGATCTCCGCCGGGGGCCTGATGGAGGTGATCAGCAGGCCCAGGATGGGCGTGAGCCACAGCAGGGCCAGGCTCAACAGAATCAGATGCAACAGCGGACGGCTCAGAAGCTTTCCGGGAATCATGCCCCACCTTGCGACTGCCGGGTGAAGCGGCGGATGCTCAGGGCCATCACCGGAGAGATGAGCAGCAGCAGCGCCAGGGCAATGGCGCTGGCGCGGCCGTAGTTGAAGAAATTGAACATCTCCTTGTACATCCGGTTGGCGATCACCTCAGTGCCGAACGCGCCGTTGGTCATGATGAAAACGATATCGAAAACTTTGAGCACTTGAACCACCATGGTGGTGGCCACCACCGCTAGGGTGGGTGCCAGAAGGGGCAGCGTGATCCGGCGGAACAGCTGCCATTCGCTAGCGCCGTCCATACGCGCGGCCTCCATCAGCTCCTGGTGGATATTCTTATAGGCCGCCGATAGAATCACCATACAAAAGCCGGTCCAGATCCAGACCCCTACGGCAATCAGAGCCAGATTGTTGATCCAGGGCCGTTCAATCAGCCAGCCCCGGGGGTCGCCGCCCAGGGCCACCAGCAGGGCGTTGAGGATCCCGATTTGGGGCAGGTGCGGGGGGCGGTAGGCGTAGACGAACTTCCAGATCACCGCCGCACCCACCATGGAGATGGCCGCCGGGATAAAGATCACCGATTTGACGATCTTCTCATAGGCCACCCGGTCCAGCAGCACGGCCAGCAGCAATCCCAGCCCCACCGTGAGCAGGGTGAAAAGCACGGCCCAGAGGGCGGTGTTGCCCAAAGCACTCCGCATGGCAGGATCGTTGAAGACGTATCGCCAGTTCTCCAGGCCTACCCAGGCCACCCCTTCACCCCACAGTTGGCTGCCGCTGCCGTAGAAAGAACGCACCACGGTCAGCAGCGTGGGATAGACCAGAAAGAAGATCATCAGGATCAGCGCCGGGGCGGCAAAGAGCCAGGGCGTTCGGCGGGCGGTGGGAATCAAGGCGGCCTTTCGGGGTTAAGATAACTATACATTTTCAAGGCCCGTAGGCATCCCGGGCGCTGGCTTCGATGGTCTCCAGCACGCGATCCAGGGGAATGCCGCTGACATAGTCAAGTACTCCCGACCAGAAGGTGCCGGTGCCCACGGCGGCGGGCATGGCGTCCGAGGCATCGTAGCGGATGACCTCAGCGTCCGATAAAATCCGCCAGGCCTTTTTCGATATGGGGTTGGTGAACAGATCGGCAGAGGTGGAACGGTTGGATGAGAGCTCTCCCAGGCGCTTGACCCAAATCCCCTGAGCCTCTGCGGAGATTAAAAACCGGGCGAATTCAATCACCTCAGGACGATCGCTGAAGCAGTTCAGCAGATCGCCGCCCACCACCACGGGGGCGCCTTGGGCGGCCCGGGTGCTCAGGGGCGGCAGGGGGAAGATATCGTAATCGGCGCCGGGGGTCAGATCTGGATTTTGCCGGCCGATGAAGCCCTGGATGAAGGTGGCCTGACGGTGGAGAAGGGCCTGGGGCGGCTGGGTAAACAGCGCCCTGGGGGCGTCTCCGAAATTGGTGGTTAGCGCGCCCAGGGGACCTCCCAGGACCATTTTGGAATCGAGAGCGATATCCCCGAACAGCTCAAAGGCCCGTCGAACCGCCGGATGGGTCCAGGGGATCTCGTGGGCCACCCACTGGTCATAGATGCCGGCACCGGCGGTTCGCAGCAGGATATCTTCGATCCAGTCGGTGCCGGGCCAGCCGCTGGCCGGGCCAGACTCCAGCCCCAGGGCCCAGGGGGTGCCCCCCTCGGCTATGATCCGGTGCGCCAGGCCTCTGAGTTCTTCCCAGGTGCGAGGAATGGCATAACCCCGGGCGGTAAAAACTTTCGGGTTGTACCAGACGACACTCTTGACATTGGGAAAGAGGAACAGGCCGTAAAGCTTGCCGTCCACGATCCCCAGGGGCTTGAGGGCTTCCAGAAGCGCCCCCGGGTCCACCCGGCCCTCCAATGATTTGATTTTTCCCTGCCGGGCCCATTGGGTCTGCAAGCCCAGCCAGGGATGGGGTGTGATATCCGGGGGATTGCCGGCCGCCAGGCGGGTGGCCAGAACCGCCGGCCGATCCCGCCCCACCACTTCGGCCTGCACGTCGATTTCCGGGTGGCGGGCCTCAAAGGCTTGGATGATTTGTTCAAATGCGTCTCCCTGCTGGGCGGGCCAGCCGTGCATGACGCTCACCTGGAGGCCTTGGGCGGCATGCACCGGCAGCGCCAGGGTGATGATACATAGCGACAGCAGTTTTAACGATGTCTGGAGCGGGCGGAATTTCATTCGAGCCTCCCAGGCGAAAACAGCAGGTCTGCTAGTGCTCGGCCACCACCAGCTTGTTTTCCAGGTGGCTGACGCCGGGCACGTCCAGGACCACTTGGGCGACGGTCTCTAAGGCACCCTGGGAGGGCACCGTGCCCGTTACGCTTACCCGCCCGCCGGAAACATACACATGGAGATCGCCCACCACCCGAACGTCCCGTTCAAGCCGGCCGATGATATCTCTGCGAAGCGCCTCCTCGGTAATAGTCATGTTACATCTCCCTTATGAGTATCTACAAATTTTCATCCGGTGCGCCGCCCGTCAGGTTTTGATGTCGATGGGTTCGCGCATGGGTTGGGTGGGGAAGCCCTCCAGGGAGGCCAGGTCATCCTTGTCGCGGGCAAAGGTCGGATCGGTGCGAATGTAGCGACTCAAAAGATGGGCCACGGCCTTCAAGGAGGCAACGTGGGTTCGTTCGCAATAGTGCGAGGCGTCCACCCCGAATCCCACCAGGGCCGTGCGGGTGTCATGGCCCGCTTCGATGGCCGAGGCGGAATCCGAGCGGTAGTGGCGGAACACGTCCCGGCGGTAGTCGATGCCGTGGGCCCGGCAGAGTTGAATCAGCTTGCGGGTCAGGTGATAGTCAAAGGGACCGGTCTGGTCCATCATCCCCAGGGTCACGCCAAACTCCGTGGCGTTTTGCCCCTCGGCCAGCGGCGCGTGGTCCACCACCACCATCTCGGCTACGTCGCCGTAAACCACGGCGGCGGCCCCGGAGCCCACCTCTTCGGAGATGGTGAACAGCAGGTGGCAATCCATGGGCAGCACCCGATCCGCCTCACGGATGCTTTTCGCCAGAGCCAGCAAAATCGCCACCCCGGCCTTGTCATCCAGATGGCGGGAGTTGATGAAGCCCTCGGAGGTGATTTCAGGCACGGCATCGAAGGTGACAAAATCCCCCACGTCATAGCCGGCGCGCCGCAGATCTTCCCGGCAGCCGCAGCGGTTGTCCACCCGGACCTCCAGTTGGTCCCAGTTCACCGGCTGGCGGTCGATGGCGTCGCCGTACACATGGCCGGATGCTTTAAGGGGCAGCACCGTGCCGCGCTGGGGGCCCTGGGCATTGAACACCGTCACCCGCGCCCCTTCGGCAAAACGGCTGGACCAGGTGCCCACCCGGGCGATCGCCAAGCGGCCGTTGGATTTGAGCTCCTTGACCATGGCCCCCAGGGTGTCCAGATGAACGGCGACGGCCCGATCGAAGTTGGTGATGCGACCGGGCAGGGTGGCGCGGATGGCGCCCCTCCGGGTCACATTGAAGCGCACCTTGAGGCGCCCAAGTTCGGCGCCTACGAAATGGACGATCTGGTCGGTAAAGCCCGTAGGGCTGGGAATGTTGAGCAGCGCTAGTAGTACCTCGTGAAGATAATCGGAATCAATAACAGGTTCTTTCATGGGAGAATCTTAAGCTCCTGAATTAAAAGTGGAGGAGGATGTATCGTTTCGCGATCAATCTATCTTTCCGCGGTTTGGGGAAAGAGCAGGTCGATGAAACGCTCGGCCGTGGGCTGAGGTTCATGGTTGGCCAACCCGGGGCGCTCATTGGCTTCGATGAGGGTGTATTGGGGCTTGGCCAGATCAGGGACCATGAGGTCCAGACCGGTGACCGGAATGTTCAGGGCGCGGCTGGCCTTCTCGGCCGCGGCGACCAGTTCGGGGTGGATCTGATCGGTCACATCGTGGATCGTGCCGCCGGTGTGCAGGTTGGCGGTCTTGCGAACCGTCACCTCAGTGCCCGCCGGCAGAACCGTATCGTAGTCATGATCTAGTAGCTTCAGGCAGCGCGCGGTCTCCTCATCCAAAGGCACCTGGCTCTCCCCGCCGGTGGCCGCCAGGCGGCGGCGATTGTACTTTTCAATGAGTTCCCGCACGCTGTGGGTACCGGTACCCACAATAGAGGGCGGCTTGCGCACCGCGGCGGCGGCCATTTGGTGGTCGATCACCACAATGCGCAGGTCCTCACCCTCGACATACTCCTCTACGATGACATCCTCGCAGTAGGCCTTGGCCAACTGGATCGCTTTGATCAGCTCTACGGGATGGCGCACATCCACGCTGATGCCGGCGCCCTGTTCCCCCCGGGCCGGTTTGACCACCAGACGGTCGCAGGTTTTCATGATCTGCTCCAGATCCTCGGGTTCGGCCTGCTCAAACTGCCGGGGCACCTTGAGGCCCGCGCTGCGCAGGATGCGGTGGGTGAGGCGCTTGTCGTCGCACCAGCACATGGCCACGGCCGAGGTGAGTTCGGTCAGGGACTCCCGGCAAACCAGCGAGCGGCCGCCCAGGGAGAGACGGAAATAGCCGTATTCCTCGTCAATGATCTCCACGGCGATCCCCCGGCGCCGGGCTTCATCGACGATGATGCGGGCGTAGGGGTTGAGCTCGCTTTCCGGCAGCCGCGGCATGAAGAGCGCTTCGTTGACGCGGTTTTTGCGTTTGACGCAAAAGACCGGTACGCGGTGAAAGCCCAGCTTTTTGTAGAGTTGGATCGCCTCGCTGTTGGTGTGCATCACCGAGAGGTCCAGATAGCTGCGGCCGCGGGTAAAATAGTGCTCCGCCAGGTGACGCACCAGGGCTTCGCCCACTCCCGGCAGGGTGGCTTTGGGATCCACCGCCAGACTCCAGAGACTGGCGCCGTTTTCCGGGTCATTGAACGCTTCGCTGTGGTCCACCCCGGTTACGGTGCCTAAAATTTGGGGATCCTCCGCGGATTCTGCGACTAGATAGGTGCGTTCCCGGGTGGCCCGTTCGCTGAGCATGAATTGGGAATCGCAGGTGACCATTTTGCGGGCGGCGAAAATGGCGTTTACCGCCTCGGCATCCTGGGGGCTGCTCACCCGGCGGATGCCGAAGGCCCGGGGGCGCTGACGGCCGGACTGGTAATCGTGGGCGTGCAGCCGATAGGTGTGGGAGGGGTCCAGAAAGAGTTGGTCCGGCCCCAGGGCGAGCAGCACATGGGGATCGCGCAGGTAAATGGTGATGTCCCGCTTTTCCGGATCGGTTTCGATGATGGCGGCATACAGGTCGCTGCTGGTATCAAAGGTGTGGCCGAACAGAATCCGCCCCCAGCCCATGTCAATGGATGCGTTGGGGGCCATCTGCCGCGCTTCGGGCCCCACGGGTTTTTGCCAGTTGCGCACGGAGGCGACCGATAGCCGGTTGAGCCGCTCTCTGAGGGCGGTCTTTTTTTCCATAACGTGCTCCCATATGGGTTGGGGTTGGCATCAAAACTGATGAATTTCAAGCCAGTAGGTCAAAAGCGCAATCTGCCACAGTTTGGAACCCTTCAAGGGGGTGATGTGGGCTTCCGGCTCTTTGAGAAGGGTCTCCACATATTCACTGTTGAAGAGTTGTCGCTCCCGGGCGGCAGGCGAGTTGACCTGCTGCTTGACAAAATCGAGATAGGCGCCGCGCAGATACTTGAGGGCTGGAACCGGGAAGTAGCCTTTGGGCCGGTCGATCACTGCGTCAGGGATCACATCCCGTGAAGCCTCCTTGAGAATGTGCTTGCCGCCCTGGGCGATTTTGTACTCCGGGGGGATGGCAGCGGCAAACTCCACCAGTTCATGGTCCAGAAAGGGCACCCGCGCTTCCAGGCCCCAGGCCATAGTCATGTTGTCCACCCGTTTCACCGGATCGTCCACCAGCATCACCGTGGTATCCAGGCGCAACGCCTTGTCGATGGCCGATTCAGCCCCCGGGATTCGAAAATGGGTTTTGACGAATTCCCGGGCATAGTCCTGGCCCACCAGGGCGGAGGCGACGGTGCGGCGGTATTCGGGGTGATCCCGATCAAAAAAGACCTTGCTGTAGTCGCCCAGGGGGTCAGCGCTCTCCATCAAGGGCGGATACCAGTGATAGCCACCGAAAATCTCGTCGGCCCCCTGCCCGCTTTGCACCACCTTGACCGACTTGGCGACCTCTTGGCTGAGCAGGTAGAACCCGATGCAGTCGTGGCTCACCATGGGTTCGTTCATGGCCGCCACGCAGCCGGCAAGGGCCGGCAGCACCCGCGCCGCGTCCACCTCGATTTTGTGATGCACGGTCTGGAAGGTGTCGGCAATCAGATCGGAATACTGAAACTCGTCTCCGGCCTCCCCCCCCACGCTTTCAAATCCGATGGAAAAGGTATTGAGATCTTTCTGGCCGGATTGGGCCAAGAGCCCTACCACCAGACTGGAATCCACACCGCCCGAGAGCAGCACCCCCACCGGAACGTCGGCGGTCAGCCGACGTTTGACGGCGTTACGGATCTCCTCCAACAGACGCTCTTGCCACTCGCTAAAAGAGAGCTCCGGGCCCTGGGGTGCTTCCCCAAAATTCAAGCGCCAGTAGCACTCCTGGTGTTTCTGGCCATCAGGCTGAATCGCCATCCAATTGGCCGGGGCCAGCTTGGAAACCCCTTTGAGAATGGTGTTGGGAGCGGGGACCACGGAGTGGAAGCTGAGATAGCAGTTGAGGGCCGCGGGATCGATCCGGGTGTCGATATCGCCGGCAGCCACCAGGGCCGGCAGGCTGGAGGCGAAGGCCAAGCGCTTGGCATTGACCGAGTAGTAGAGCGGTTTGATACCGAGCCGGTCACGGGCCAGAAACAGCTTGCCGCTGTCCCGTTCGGCGATGGCAAACGCGAACATGCCGTTAAATCGCTTCAGACACTCCGGCCCCCAGTGGTGGTAGGCCTTCAGTATCACTTCGGTGTCGCCGTTGGAGAAAAAGCGATATCCTTGGGACTCAAGCTGGGTTCGCAGTTCAGGGTAATTGTAGATGCAGCCGTTGAAGACGATATTCAACCCCAGCATGTTGTCCACCATGGGCTGATGGGCTCGCTCGCTGAGATCGATGATCTTTAACCGGCGATGGCCCAGGGCGATATTGCCCTGCAGATGCATTCCCTGTCCGTCGGGGCCGCGTTTTCCCATCACCTCGCTCATTTTCTGAATGGCGCCGATCTCCGCACGGCGGCCGTTAAATCCGATCCAACCGCAAATTCCGCACATGAATAGGCCAACCTTTCCGGGCCGCTTGAGCTTTGCGGCGTCTTTGTGGGCTGTTGATTGATGGGAAACCGTACCACGATTAAAAAATCCCATATCTAATGGATTCGCGGTATTTTTGTAGCCATCACGGTGTATTTGCGGCTATTATCAGAAGCATTGGGGCGGAAAGGCGGCGGAGTGCATATGGTCCTAGCGTGCGGGCCAGCCCTGCGAGGTTTTGGAGTTCTTTTTCGCGGGTCGGGATGGTTATCGGATTAGCTTTTGTTGGTTTTGAACAGTTGACGTTAGGAACAGAAGCGCATGCGGCTACGCGTGGCGACCTACAATGTTCACGGCTGGGTGGGGCGGGACGGAAAGCGCTCTCCCCAGCGCATTCTTTCGGTGTTGCGGCAGATTGACGCCCATGTGACCGTGCTTCAGGAGGTGACCGCGGAACGCACGGCCGAGGCAAATACACTCTTGCAGCTGGCTCAGCAGATGGGCGCTCATGCCACCCTGGGGCCGACCCTCACCCGAAGAAGCCACACCTTCGGCAATGCCGTTCTCTCCCGCATCCCGCTCCAAACGGTGACACGAGCGGACATCAGTGTGCCGGGACGGGAACCCCGGGGGGCCCTGGCCGTGGAGTTCCGGATCGCAGGCCGCCGGATTAGACTGGTGGCCGCCCATTTAGGGCTGCACCCCAGAGAGCGGCGCTATCAGGTTCAACGGATCTTGGCCTTGCTGGGCTCCCCGCTCGCCCATGTGACCTTGGTGATGGGGGATTTTAACGAGTGGTGGTCCCGCGGCCGCCCCCTGCGCTGGCTAAATGGCCGGCTCGGAGTCGCTCACGCTCCGGCTACGTTTCCCAGTACGCTTCCCATGCTGGCCCTGGACCGCATCTGGGTCTACCCCGCCCATTGCCTGAGCGCCCTGAAGGTTCACCGCCGCGCCCCGGCCCCGGTGGCTTCGGACCACCTGCCGCTGGTCGCGGAGGTGGTCATTTAAAGCTCAAACGAACGAAATGATACGCCAAAGTTCGGATCCGATTTCAATTCTCGTCAATCAAAATACCAGGTACTATAGCTGAGAATACCGTCTATCCCCCATACCCCCGCAAGAAGAGAGTGGATTATAGATTAAGCAGCCTTAATCTAAACTTTATCTTTGAGGGATTTAGTGTGAATACCAAACATCCCGTCTTTATCGCCGAGGATCACCAGCTGTTTCGCGATGGACTCAAATCGATACTGGAAGGCCGCGGCGATATTGAAATTGTGGGTGAAGCCAAAGATGGACTGGAAGCGATCCGCAAAATCCGTAAAACCAAACCCGATCTGGTGCTTCTCGATCTTTCCATGCCCAAAATGAACGGGATATCCGTGGCCAAAGAGGTTAAGCGGGAATCTCCGCAGGTCAAAATCATGATCCTCTCCATCCACGAGGCCGAACCCTTTGTGGTGGAGGCTTTCAACGCCGGAGCGGATGGCTACTGCGTCAAGGATGCCAGCCGCCAGGAGTTGATGCTCGCCGTGGAGAGTGTTCTGGAAGGTAAAACCTACATCAGCCCGGGGATCACCGGCCAGGTCATGGAAGGCTATTTGCTGGGCCGCACGGATCGCCGGGACGACCCCTGCTGGGACAGCATCACCCAACGTGAACGGGAAGTGTTGAAAATGTTAGCTGAAGGCTACACCAACAAGGAGATGGGGGAGTTTCTTCACATTAGCGTAAAAACCGTCGAAAAACACCGCGCCAACTTAATCGGCAAACTCAATCTGCACACCATCGCGGAGTTAACCGCCTATGCCATTCGCAAAGGCCTTGTCGAGCCCCGGGCCTAACCATTTGAACACGTCACCCTGAATGCCCCCTAAACGCGCAATCCTGGACAATCTCTTACTCCGAGAACTGATCGCAATTCGGACCGATACGCTCTGGCGAATGCTATTTTTGCATCAGCTGAATCAGCTTCCTGAGATAAACGAGGAGGGCGCCACCGGAAAGCTGGACAACAAAGGCGCCATATTCATCCCTGGAGGACTGGTCCACCAGGATGTGGACGAAAAACCCATCGGCTACGAAACCGTAGGAAACTTCACGGCGGACAGCTTCGTAAAAGAAATCCGCGCCAGCATGCAGTACGATAATGCCACCCTGCTCTTTCCCGATGGTCTGGTATGCGGAGTCAACCTGGACAGCGGTTTTTTCACCCGCGCCGCCCGGCGAATTTACACCTTTAAAACGGCGGCCTTTAAACGCAAGTGGAAGGTGGGGCGCAAGCTCCCCATCGATATCGACTCCGCCGATGTAATCCGCAGCCACTGTCCGGTCTACATCG
The DNA here is from genome assembly GCA_963713755.1 of uncultured delta proteobacterium. Lineage (GTDB taxonomy): Bacteria > Desulfobacterota > Desulfobacteria > Desulfobacterales > CAVQMW01 > CAVQMW01. The sequence goes on from CAVQMW010000003.1 coordinate 1,827,534, forward strand.
ACCCGCCCTATGGGTCCCGCACCCGCATCAGCACCTGCGTCTCCATCGGTCTGACCGATCCCCACATGTACTTCGCCTACTGCAAGACGGAATTCAGCCTCACCCGCCGACGCTTGAAGAAGTTCACCGCGGGCCTCGATTCGGCCCAGAGTCCCGCCGAACTGAAAAACGGCGGCCTGCTCTATCCTCCCTACGTGGTGGTGTGCCATGATACCCGCTATAAGGAAAACAGCCTCACCGGATTGATTCGCGTGCTAGGCATCGGCAAGTTCGGAGAATTTTGCACCATCACTTTCGAGATGCTCAACAATCAGTTAATCAGTGAAATGAAACGTAAGAATATCGAATCTACCGATGAACATGTTTTCGCCAAATTCAACGGCAATAGGGTACTGGGGGTGCTACGAACCTACGGTCCCACCAATCCGGGCAAACGTTCTCTGAAATATCGCTTCGATCTGATCTCTCCCCAGAAGGATGTGCATCTTGACCTTGAGCAAATAGAGCATCAGGCCCGCAAGCGCTATCAGGTTGAGGCGATCCCTGCCTAAAAATCCAGATTGCCACATCAGGCAAACTTGACTTTCCAGGCTTTCACCTTATCACTGATTTTCGCGCAGCTTTAACCATCACAGCAATATAATAGGCCGATTATGCATGAATCTAAGGGGGTACCCAATATGTTCAGCGCTCTACTCCCCGGACCTACACCTACCGCGCCTACTCCCGACCCGACCGCCGGTCGATCAGTTCCTTAAGTTGTGCTTCCACTTGCGCCTTCCAAGCAGTGTTGGAGCACGACCCGTACTGATCGACATAGCGCTTGAGTAGGATCTCCGTCATGTGGAGCACCTGGATTGCAAAGATAAACGGCCACTTGGTCGGGTGACTCGAGAACTCCGTGCCACCACCAGCTACAGCTACAGCGGTAATCGACAGGTCGGTCGGTAGGATCTCTTTCGCGGCGGAGACCAGATTTTTGAGATCCGTTGCAACCGTCAGCATCTGGTTGATCTGCCACGGCTGCGGATTGTGGGGATCGAGCACCGATGGACACACTACTTTAGGGTCTCCCGCAAGCTGCGGGACATGCCTGTCGACCCAATCGGCGAGCTGCCCGGGCTTCATCGACCAGTTGGTATTGCCGCCGAGCGCCTTGTCAAGACCGTAAAGGCCGACCCCTGGGATCTGCGCCACATAAGCCGCAATGATCGGTTGAATCGACTTGTCGATATCAAAATCAAGACCGTCCGCCTTTTTTGGAACCTCCTCTGCCAGACGGGTCAGGCCGGAGAAAAAGGTTGTTAACTCACCACTAAAGGCTGCCTTGCGGTGGGTGGACCAGCTCTCGTAGTCGTTCACCACCATCTCAACCTGGGCGACCGTGTGGGTCATAGCGGTCTCTGCATGGACGACGGACTTTGACGTTTCAGTCCACAGCTTCTCCGTCCCCTTCATCAGTTCTTTGAAGAAGGTCGTGATCGGCTTGACGATATGCTCTGAGAACCATTTTCTAAGCCCTGTGATGGCGTCCTGAATATCTTTTTTGCTCGGACCGAAACCGAGTGCTTTCGACTGATCTCGATTACTCATGTCTTAATCCTTTCGAGGGTAGAGAATAAATAAAGGAAGACTAATCCAGTAACTTCCAGAAATTGGGCTTCCGATAGCAACGGAACAATTTCGTACGCTTAGGGCTCGCGCAAAAATTCAATCACACATTGAAGAAAAACTATACCAGTAGTTGTGATACTGAATCAGAAAGAGATTGAAAGTATTCTCCATGTCGAAGCCAAGCATACCCTGCTGAATCTATATAAAAACAAGCGTGTCGATCGTGAAAAGTTTGATAAAGTTTATGTTTATTTTACCAGCGATAAAGATAGATCCAAGAGCCAGCGGCTTATACGTAAGGATCAAGTTGCCGGCATCCATTTTGATTTAACCTGTGAGATTGACCAACATTCTGATGAACTCAAGGCTGCCATTATCCTGTTTTTTAGTTTGCTTGATGAAAAGCAGCGACGCCTATTTGCAGGTCTGGAGTCTTTCAAAATTGGTCATGGCGGTGACAAAAGGATTGCCGATCTTTTCGGTCTTGATGTCCATACCGTTGCCAAGGGCCGTATAGAGCTTTTCAGCGACAATGTTGACATCAAACGAACTCGAAAAAAGGGCGCTGGTCGAAAGCCGGTTGAAAAAAAACACCAAAGGTCATCAAAGAAATTGAACGATTGATGAAATACGAAACAGCCGGCGACCCGATTAGCGGGTTGAAATGGACCCGGAAAACAACCCGTAAGATCGCTGCTGAGTTAAATTCGATTGGCATCCAGGTGAGTTCCAATACGGTCGCAAGGCTTTTAAAAAACATGGAATATTCGTTGAGGGTCAACCATAAAAGCATCGAGTGCGGTAACAAGAACCCCCCAGATCCGGCGGATCGCGATTACCAGTTCAAATATATTGAAAAAAAGAGAAAACAATATGCAAAATCCGGCAATCCTGTCATCAGTGTGGACACGAAAAAGGAAAAAGAAAGAATTAATCGGAAACTTTAAAAACGCGTGTCGCAGTTGGGGAAAAGAACCGGTATTGGTAAAAGACCACGATTTCCCGTCAGATGCCTCCGGTAAAGCGATTCCCTATGGTATCTATGATACCCAACTGAATCGAGGTACCGTCTTTTTGGGAACAACCCATGACATCCCGGCGTTTGCTGTTGATTCAATCAAATCGTGGTGGGACACTGAGGGTAAAAAACAATATCCTCAGATCCGATAAGCTTCTCATTCTGGCTGACTGCGGCGGAAGTAACAGTGCTCGCTCAAGGGTATGGAAATATCGGTTACAAAAAAGCTTGTGCGACAATTATGGCTTAACGGTCAGTGTTTGCCATTATCCTCCAGGATCATCAAAGTGGAACCCAATAGAACATCGTTTATTTTCTGAGATTTCAAAGAACTGGGCGGGGAAACCACTTACCCGCTATGAAACAGTTCTTAAGCATATTCGAACAACTAAAACTACTGGTGACTTGAAAGTCAAAGCTCATTTTGTAAGAAAAAAGTATAGTACGGGTGAAAGGGTATCTGACAAAGAAATGAAGCAATTGATGATTGAAAAAAATGATACATTGCCTCAATGGAATTACACTTTAGAACCCGTAAAAATGTGAATTTATTTTTGAGCAGGCCCTTAGAGTGATAAGCTGCATCGCTCTTTTCCGAAGCCTCACCGGAACCCAGACCCGGCGGGGCTTTTTCATTGCCACACCCAGGCGGAGATACCTTAGGCGGTGGGCACCCTGGGCCGGTTTATAATTTGGCCTGATGCTGTTGCTGTCGTTTAAATTGGCACCCGGTACAGAAATCAACTCAATTGAAATCTGGCAAAGGTACTGGTGCAAAGAATAACCCCGAGCGGAATTATAGCCAAAAAGGGAAAGCACACCTGACAGCTTTCAGCAACGTGCAGGTCACCACGTCGGCCTGGGGCAATTTGGGCCGGTTGGATGGGCGCGTGGCTGATTTCTGGCCCTGCCATACAAGCAGGCGCCCTGATTCCTTCGGGGGCCGGCCCTTTAATTTTGTACAGGCTTGGGAAGTTTTTATCGGAGGGGATGCTGACGCTAAATTTTTTACAGCTTATGCTCTATCAACCCATAGATTTTTAATAATTGGTATATCGAAAAACACAACCCGGAAAAGCTCAGGAACATCATCGCGACAATTAGATTAATCATAATTTCCTCCCGCAATCCGATTATCTGCTTTCAATAGATATATCGGCATATAATTAAAAAACTTTACCTGTGTTTGGGGAAAGCCACACCCAAGCGGCAGGGGGAGGATTGATGACAACTTACAGCCTGTGACTACAAATCAATGAGATTGAAGCCGGCTTCCGAAAGAGGCTGGTTTATTATTGGCGAATTTAGAGTGCCAACAAAGTTGACGCCGGTCTGGCGGGTTTTAATCAGCTGGGTTAACCTTCAGTTTTCAAACTCTCATGCGCAAAGATTTAGAAGCGTCAGGTAGATACTCGCTGCCACTAAACCCACAGAGAGCATAAGAACCAACCATTCATCTAAATCATTCATGGATAGGCCTCCACTATCTAAGTGGCTCTCGTATCCAAAAATTGTTAGTGGAATTTGAGATTTCAATTTACAATTCATTTTGCCGATCAGGGGCCATGGTCCATGGAAATAGGTTGATTCCCTAGTTAACCGGACCTTGGCGGGGAGGGTTGGTCAAAGAATGAGATAATCACCCTTGAAAGGGGGGAACATTATTTTCCTCTATTTCCCCTGAAAAACCACTTCGAGGTGGGGGATAAGGTGGGGGATAAAACCATATGACACGAAAAAAGGGCTTCGGAATTATCCGTAAGCCCTTGATTTTTTTGATGGTGGTCCCAGCGGGACTCGAACCCGCGTTTCTGGCGTGAGAGGGGTACCACACCGCCTCCCAATCAAGTAATTTCAGAAAGTTACGCCCCGCATAGCAGTCACCAAAGCACATCATTTGCATGTGAAAATTGTGACACGCGTTGTGACGGAGCGAACTCAAGAAATAGGTCCTACCCGGGCAATTCCATCACCTGATGGCCGGCCTGCTAGCCGGTTTCCTATACCCAATCCATATTACTTCCAATATCTAATTCCTCTTAAGACTAAAGGTTCATTTCAAAAATACAAATCTATTGAACCCCGCGCACACTCCCCTCCTTTAGCCTAAATTCTCTGACCGATTGTAACAAAAGTTACAAACTCCCATCCCCATAGTCTGAGGGATTTACCATGGATGCCGCTCGATACATAGACAACCCAAACGACACCCCTATCCCCGATATCAATCCGGTCTGCAGCCGCATGCTCAACTGCCGGATCACTGGGAATATCACTCCCATCAGCTGGTACCGCTGCATCCTGACTAAATCTGGCAAGCCCGACGTAGTAGCCATCACCCTGCTGTCGGATATCATCTACTGGTACATGCCGATTATGACCCGGGATGAACATACCGGGGATGTCATCGGCATCAAACAAAAATTCAAAGCCGACAAACTCCAAAAAACCTACCAGGAGTATGTCGATATTTTCGGGTTCTCCAAATCTCAGATCAAAGCCGCCATGGACAATCTTTGCGACCAGGATTTGATCACCCGGGAGTTCCGTCACCTGAAAACTCCCAGCGGGCTTCCCATGAACAATGTGATGTATATCGAGCCGATTTTGGAAAATATCGTCAAAATCTCCAATAAAATCAGATCCCCCCAAAAAGTGAGGGGTTACCCCCCTAAAAAGTTGGGGGATACCCCCCCTAAAAAACAGGGGGGTACCCCCCAAAAAAATGGGGGGACAAATACAGATAAACCACTAACACAAATCACAACAACCACCACAACACCCGCGGCGGCGGTCGATGATAAAAATTTAGTTTCTAATCCCATCCGCCAGCAAATCCCCGACCCCTACCGCTCCCATCGGGATGTGACCCAAACTCTATCCAAGTACCTGACTTCCCATGGACCTGACTATGTGTCCACCGAACTGGACTACGCCAAAGAAAAATCCACCAAACAGGGCGGCTTCCCAGCATTCCTAAAACGCTCCCTGGCCAACGGCTGGGGCACTGAAAACCTCAAGGCCCAGCAGGTCGCAGAAACCGAGAGGCAGGAACAAGAGCGTCTCCGGCAGGAACGAGAGCGTGAAGCCAGCCTGGCCGAACAACAGCGTATGGCTGAGATCGAAGCCCAGGATCGCCTATTCGGCCAAAAGATCCAGCAAGCCATGGAGGACTTATCGCCTTCGGAACTGGGCCGGATCAAAGCCGAGGCTCTGACCGAAGCGGAACAAAAGACCCCCAAACTCAGAGGGCAGCATGGCCAGATGCTGGCGGCAGCCAAAGAGAAACTTGCCGCCATGCCGGATCACGAACGCGACCAGCTTTACGACATCGCCAAGGCTGCGGTGAAAGCCTCCATCGGCGGGTTGATCGGGCAAAACCACCCCGGCTACCAGCGCATCGTGGACAACCAGGTCCTGCGAGAAATCCAGGAGAGGTACCCCTTTAAAACGCCGCTGGTGGGCCTCTGGCGAGAGAAAGTTAAAACAGAGGCCAAACGGATCGTCAAAGCCCTGATCGTTGAACGCTACGGCATTTCAAGATTTGACCAACCGGCGGAGGTCACATGAAACGATCTATCCTGAAGGTTGCAATTTCAGCGCTGGTAATAGCTTTTGCAGCGGGGTGCTGTCCCAAAACAGATCCAGAGTTGACCATCGGCCCGCCGGTTGCCGCCCATCCCAGAGAATTTGAAGGCGACACCATTGTCGATTGCAAGATTCCGGCTAAACAGTGCCCGGATATTACAAAACACCCATCACCCATATCCCAAGAAAGGAGTTTACCGTGAAAACCATCACAAAAATCTGGATCGCAGTTTCGGCTTTTACCATCGTTCTCTCCCCTACCCTGGCCTTTGCGTTCGAAGCGCCGGCCGAAGGCAGTTTCGCCTTTAACGTCTACGACTTGTTCATGAACGATATTCTCACCGGCGCCATTGGGTTCGTCATCGCCGCCGGCCTGATCCTGTACGCAATTTTCTGGGCCGTGCGCAGCAACATCTTCGGTACCATTGTGTGCGCCATCTGCGCCGGGCTGATCATCTTCATCGAAGAAGTGGTGATCTCCCTGGGACTGTCCGTCAGCGACATCGGGACGGTAAGCTTACCGGGTGTGTTTTAGGGAGCCCAAAATGAAATACCGCATCCCGCGTTATCTCAACGAACAGATCCGCTTTATTGGTCTAACCAGCGATGAGTTCGCCATGGTGATTCTGGCAATCTACTTTAGCGCCCTGTTTAAATTTCAGTGGATCGTCTTGTGTTTAAACATCGCCCTGGTGGTGGGGTTCATCTGGCTGAACCGTAACTTCCCCAGGGGGTTTGTTCGGCACCTGGCCTATTTCAGCGGGTTTTATCGCTTTACCCATTATCCAGAATTCTTTGCCAACAGGTTTGTGGAATGAAACTTAAACTTTACGGTGACAAGCTGGCCAACGCCCTGGCGGAAAACGCCCTGTTAAAGTTCTGCTTTGTGGTGATGCTCATCGCCACGGCGATCAACTCGCTTGTGGCCTACACGGCCATGAGCAACCAGAAGGTGGTGATCCTGCCCCCGGTGGTGGATCATAAGATCGCCATCCGGGGAAATGACGCCGATGATGAATACCTCAAGATGATGGGGCGCTATGCGGGCAAGCTACTACTCGATTACACCCCCAGCAACGTGGAGCAGAACTTTTCCGATTTTCTCAAGCTGGCCTCGCCCAACGTATTTGCCACTATGCGCGATGATCTGGACAAGATCATCGAAGAGGTCCAGCGGTTGCGGGTTTCATCGTCGTTTCACATCCACCAAATCAAGAAATTGGGTAGTACCCAGCGCATCGAACTGGTGGGTTTGCGATCCAAGTATGCCGACGAAACCCTCATCGAGCGGGACACCGAGCACCACATCATCGCGTATGACATCGATGATGGAACCTTCCGCATAACAGGAGCATCGAAGAAAAATGGCACCTAAATACTTCTCTATTATCATCCTAACGGGGGTGTTGATATTCTGGGCTTCCTGCGCTGCCGCTGCCGCCCAAGCTGACCCGATCTCAGATCATGCTGCCCGGCATCCGATGCCGCGATTTCAGTTGTCGAGCTCTCCAGAGATAATATCAACCGCATCCACTGTACCGAGCCCATCAAGAAGATCAACGCCCCCTCATCGTTGGCCCTGGAAGTCGAATACCAGGGCAATGATGCCTTCATCAAGCTGGGCAAGAATGCCAAGCCCGGCGTCATCTATATCATCACCCAGAGCGGTGAGGTCTTCTCCCTGGAAATCGTTCCTAAAAAGGGAGTCAAGGCCAGGGTCATTGCTCTGGAGTCCAAAAACCGAAGAGTTCGGGAAAATCAGGTCCGATTTGCCAAACTCGACCCGGAGAGCGCCGCGGTGGACCTGATCCGCAGCGCCTTTGCCGACACCATTCCCGACAGCTTCAATGTTACGGAAAATAGTGAAGAGGTAAATACCATCAGGAGCCTGCGTATCATCTCCCGGAGAAAAGTCACCATGGATGGCGTGCCGTTGGAGCTCAAGGAGTACCTGGTGAGCATTGCACCCCTGGCGGGCTTTTCCGAGATCGGAGTCGAGGAAAGTACCTTTTTGCTACCCCGGCTGACCCGCCACCCCACGGCCATCGCCCTGGGCCGGGATTTGGCCACATTCATGGATGGCAAGGCCGTATTGAAAAAGGGACAATATCTGCGGCTCTTCATTGTCGAGCACCTTAACCCCAAGAGCATCCCATGAAAAAACTCAAAGAGATTTTCAAGAATCTTAAAGGCAGGGACAAGGGCAAAATCGTTAAAACGGGCATTGGCTTGGCCCTGGCGGTGCTGGTGATGGCCGCCTATGCGGCCGTCAAAAACAAGGATTCTCGCATTGCCACCCGGGCGGACGCCAAGCAAAGCGCCCTTAAATTTGACGAACGCACCTTTGAAAAGACCATCTACAACAAGACCCGGGCCGAGGTGGAAGGCATCCGCCAGGATCTGGATACCTTCAAAAAAGAGATGCGCAATCTGCTCTCCAGCAAAATCCAGGAGATGGAGAAAAAAGAGCGCTACGGCGAAACACAATCCGGGGGCAAGGATAACACCCACCCGGTGTTTCCAGGAAAAACCGGCGGCAAGCAAACCAATCCTAAATTTCCCATCAAAAACCAATCGCTTACCGGGCCACCCCCCTTGCCGCTGATTAAAAAATCAGACTTAAAAGAAGTACCGGTTCCCCAAAAAAGCCCATTTAAAAAAAGCCAGAGAAGTAGAGGAGGTTCACAGGGGGCTATTGAAGAAACACCCATCAAACAGATCGCGGTGTTTGACAATCCTAATGCCGCAATCAGTGATGCTGCCAATTCCGAAGATATCCTTGTGCACCTGCCCCCATCGTTTATGGAGGCCAATCTGCTCAACGGGGTGACCGCGCCGGCTACGGATGTGGGCCGCAGCAACCCCATCCCCATGCTGATTCGGGTCAACAACCTGGCGGTGCTGCCCAACAACGTCAAAAGCAACACCAAGGGCTGTTTTGTCGTGGCTGAAGGTTACGGCAGCCTGGCTGATGAACGGGTCCACGCCCGATTGCTGACGATATCCTGTATCAACCAGAAAGGCGGCACGGTCATCGACCAGAAGATCAAAGGCTTCGTGGTGGACACCGACGGCAAGGAGGGCATGAAGGGTCATGTCTACGCCAAGTTCGGCCAGCACATCGCCCGGGTGGCCATCGCCGGATTTTTAGAGGGCCTGGGCGAGGCCATGGCCTTAGGCCAGCAGGAGTTCACATACGGCGCCAATACTGGGGTCAGAAGCAGCCAGTTTACCAATACCGATCCGGACACCCTGGCCAAGGCCGGCATCGGCCAGGGCATCGTCAACGTGGCCGAGGATCTTCAAAAATTTTACCTGCAACTGGCCGAACAGACCCTGCCGGTGATCGAAGTCCACCCCACCAAGAATATCACCCTGGTGATCAGCGAAGGGGTGGATATCGCCATAAAAAAACAGGACACCTCGAAAGTGGAGCTGGAGAGCTGATATGAAACCCATCTGGATTGCCATTATGCTTGCGACTGTTATCGGCCTGACCGGCTGCCAAGTTCTAAACCCCTATGATGAGAAAAGCGATTGCCCGGACCCCTTTAACGGCGATTGCGTCTCCATGAAGACCGCCTACCGGCAGATCCAAGGCCGATCCCAACAATACCGCGCCCAAAGCCATCGATCCCAAGCACGACTCGCCGCTTATCAAGGATCGGCCTGAACATACTGCTGAACCTGGATCTAAAACAAATCAAACCGCAGGTCAGATTGAGAGCACAGAATCGGTTTACAAAAAGGAGCTCTACGACGAGATCGCCGGTCTGGTGAAACAGCCCATTACCCCCGTGCGAATACCGGCCAAGACCATGCGGGTTTTGATTTTAGGTTACGACCGGGACGATCGTTTTTACAGCCACCGCTATATCTTTTTTGAAAGCGATAAACCCCGCTGGATCCTTGATATCATGGAAGAGTAGAGATGATGCTTTTTTTAGACAAACTGCTGGGAGTGGGTGACGCCCTAAACGCCCATCGCTTCGGCCGCATGGTGGATCGCGATAGATTATCCTCCTACCTGCCGTACAAAGCCTGGGATTCAAAAACCCAGGCCTATAAAAGCGCCGATGACACCTTTGGCTATATCTGGGAGTGCACGCCCCTGGTCTACGCGGGCAGCGATGTGTTCGATACATTAAAGGGGTGTGCCCACAGCGGGATTCCTTCGGGCAGCGTGCTGCAGTTCATGATGTACGCCGATCCGGACTGCGAAGGCCACGTTGCCCACTACCGCGAACTTAAAACCCGCCGCAACCCGTTTATCGACACCCTTACCGAGGGGATGATCGATCATCTTTCCGGGGCGGAGTTCGGGCTTAAAAGCACCAACAACATCCCAGTCAGAAATTTTCGTCTTTTGGTGAGCCTTAAGTTTCCCGCCGGCGATGAGCTGCTGGACACTTACGAGTTCGCCGCGCTTTCGGTGGCCGAAGCGCTCAGAGGGGCGGGACTCAATCCTGTTCCAATGGAGCCGGGGGGACTGATGGCTTTGCTCGCCAAGATGCTCAACACCCGGCCCAACGCCAAGGTGGCTGTCTACGATCCGGAGTTGGAGATTCGAAAGCAGATGATCAGTGCCGGAATGATCGACAGCCGCTTTTCCCATGTGAAGATCAGCGGTGCCGGCGAGTCCAAATATATAAAGGTACAAACCGTCAAGGGCTGGCCCATCGGAGAGATCGAACCTCTGACCATGAACCGCATCATGGGCGGGATCATGGGGATCAACGATGACACCAACCAGATCACCTGTCCCTTCTGGGTGACCGTCAACATCATCTTTCAGGAACTGTCCAAACGCATCAGATCCAAGACCGAGTTGATGATGCGCCAGGAGAAAAAGGGGGTCCGGGGCCAAAAAGAGAGCGAACGGGAAGAGGAGTACCGCTGGGCGGCCAAAGAGCTGATGAGCGGCAATATGTTCGTGCGGGTGATTCCCATCATCTGGAACATGGGCCGCACCAAAGAAGAGATCGACACCAACTGCGCGTTGATCAGCCGGATCTGGCATTCTCAAGGCGGCGGGTTTGTGCTCCAGGAGGATATGGGGATCCTGACCCCGCTACTCATCGCCTCCCTTCCCCTAGGGCTCTACAATCTGGCCACCAATGTCGATTTCATGGACCGCGACAAGATCATGCCCGCGGAGACCGCCATCCGATTATTGCCCATCCAGGGCGATTTTACCGGGTCCGGTCAGCCCACGGCACTCTTTTTGGGCCGCAAAGGCCAATTGGTCTCCTACGGGATGTTCAACGAGGGCTCTACCAATAACAACGCCGTGGTGGCGGCCACCACCGGGGCGGGCAAATCGTACCTGATGAACTACCTGTTAAAGGAGATCTACTCCAACGGCGGGCTGATCCGGATTTTCGATCTGGGGCGCAGTTACGAAAAGCTGTGCAAGATCCTGGGGGGTAATTTCATCGAGTTCACCGAAGACTCCAATGTTTCTTTGAATCCCTTTACCCACATCCAGGAGATCAACGAATCCATCGACTCCCTGTCGGCCATCTTGTACCAGATGTGCTACTCGGCCACCGGCCAGCTGCCCACAGAAACCCAGATGACGATATTAAAAAACACCGCCCGGGCGGCCTGGCAGATGGAGGGCAACGCGGCCAGCATCGATACCCTCTACCGCTTTTTAAACCGCTTTACCGAAGTGTCCCGCAAGATTGGAGTCCGACATCGATTTAGGCCGCATCAAGGATATCGATTCCATTGCCGCCGAACTGGGCTTTAACCTGAAGGATTTTACCACCAGCGGTCCCTACGGCAAGTGGTTTGCCGGTCGGGCCACCCTGGATATCCGCCAGGATGAGTTCGTGGTCCTGGAGGTGGATTCTTTAAAAGACATGGATTCGCTCTTCCGCGTGGTCTGCATGCAGATCATCCACTACATCACCCAGAACCTTTACCTTTCCGACCGTCAGCGCCCCCGGGTGATCGTCTTTGAAGAGACCGCCCAGTGGGTGAGCAAGGACAGCTTTATCGCCATGGTGATCGAGGCCGGCTACCGGCTGGCCCGAAAATATTTCGGCTCGTTTATCACCGTGCTGCAATCGCCCTTGGACATCGCCAACTTCGGCAAGGTGGGCCGGGTGATCAACTCCAACTCGGCCTACAAGTTCTACCTGCAATCCCGGGACTATCCCCAGGCCATCGAAGAAAAGATCATCGACTACAGCGAGTTTATGGCCTCGATTTTAAATTCGGTGCGCCTGGTGAAACCCAAGTACTCCGAGTTTTTAATGGAAACCCCTAACGGAACCGGAGTGGCCCGGCTCTCTTTGGATCCCCTGGCCTACTATGCCTTTACCTCCGATCCCCAGGACAACGCCCGGATCAATGCACTGCTTAAAAAAGGATACGAATACCATGAAGCCATCCAAAAACTGGCCGATCAGCGGGGTTATTAAAGCCGGCCTGACCGCCCTGCTCTTGGTGTGCCCTCTTTGTAATGGCGCCCAGGGTAAGGATCTGGGCCAGGTGGGACCAGTCTATCCCATTGCCGAGCAGACGGCAGCCCAACGAAATAGGGAAAAACCGATAGAGCAACCCGGGAATCATACAACGCTGTCTCTACCGGTTTCGAATACTGCTACCGAACACTACCTGGATCTGACCTACACCGTGCCGGCCGACATCACCGATGAAACGGGAAAGGTGATTTACCCCAAGGGCTATCAATTCAACCCGCTGGAACATCGTCGCTTTCGGACCCTTATCGCCATCGACGGCAGCGATGACCGACAGATTGAGTGGCTGGAAACCCTGGAAGATGCCGCCGATCCCATGACGCGGATCGTGATCACTAAAGGGGACAAGGCAGCATTGTTCAGACGTCTGAACCATCCTGTCTACCGGTTGCACCCCCAGGTGGCCGAACGCTTTCATATTACCAGCGTACCGACTGTGATTCGGCAGAAAGGAGAGACCCTTGCGGTTACCGCCATCCCTATTGAGTAGCGCGTTTTGCTGCTTTTCCTTTGCCCGTCTTGCAGGCGCCACTTGCGTGGAGCGCGAATGGGAGCCCGGCGAGTTCGATTATGAGATGCAGACTTTGGGCGCCTGCGCCTGCTGTGATGGCCCTTTGTGCCGGCCGGGCACATTGATCATGTTCTGGGAGCCCCACCGGATCATCGAAACCGTTAAGGATCCTTACTGCTCGCCCACCGCTTCGGAGTCTTCCCAGCTGGAAGAGGGCGAGGTTCCCGGAAGCGAGCTGATTGAATTTTTAAAAAAGCTCCAGCTGGGGGGCACCCATTCGGATCATGTGCATACCGAGGATGCCACGGTGTTTGCCCAGGTTCATTATCTGCGGCATCCCGAGTTGGATGAGATCATCCATGATTTCGATCTTGAATGCTGGGAGTTTTCTGACCTGGGATTTGAATACATCTCGGAAGAGGACGGTGATTGGCAGGCGGTCTACAGCTCCAGCTGGTGGCCGGAAGCCGGCTTGTTCGCCAACCTGCCCATGGTGGAAGCCTGCATGGCCGATGCTTTGACCGCCCAATTCGGCCACCCCGTCGATACCCTCTACTGGTGCATGGGCGCCTGGGGACTGCTTTTCAACATGAACGGGCACATGAATCAGGATGAGTATGTCACCGGCAACGCCGGGCTGGCCGCGCGCATTGTCGCCCATATGGGCCGGCGTTTGTATTTGTGGGATGCGGCCACGGATTTTTGCCACGCCATCCCCATGCCGATCTGGTTTAAAAGCTATTTCAAGCTGCAACCGTTAAGGCCCACCGAGCGGGACTTTAAGATCCCCATTGGCCAGGCCCCTGAGTTTTGGAGCACCGCGCTCAACACCCCCTGGGATGGCGACAACTTTGCCTGGCTGCTGTGGCGAAGAAGGATCTGCTGTTCCAGCTCCCCGAGGAGGATCGGTGAGTAGGACGCTTAATACGGCATTGATTGTTCTTGGGGTGGTAGCAGGTGCTTCCATGGCTGCCTCACAGGAAATCAGAGTGGATCTGGAAAAGATCACCAGGGAAATTGAAACCAGCCCGGCCTATGAGCATGCCCAAAAGGTGGTCGATAATATCGAACCGGAGTTGAACCGGCAGGTTGGCGAAATAATCGAAGAAAAAAAAGCGGCCTATGACGCCATCCAGCGCCAGATTGTCCATCAAGCCGTGGGACCGGCGCCTGCTGCGGATGAAGATCTGGAAGGGCTGTTTGAAGAAAAATCGCGGATTTTCATCTTTCTCTCCCGGTCGGTGCCCCTGGATGTGCTCAAAGGTTATGCCGCCGATATTCAAACCCTGGCCGATGACAATATCCGTTTGGTGTTTCGGGCGCTGCCCCGGCATTTTTTGGATACGTTTTTACGGAAAGGTCCGGAGTGTACCCATGACGATTGCGTCACCCAGGTCAAGATTGCCATCGGCAGCCGTCTTTTCAATCGCTACGGCATCCATCAGGTGCCGGCGGTGGTCTACGATCCCGACCCCTCAAAGCCAGGGGATGACTGGCTGGCGGTTAGCGGTGCCGCACCCTTAAATGAGATCTTGAGCCTGTTTTATCAGAGAATCAGGAAAGGAAATGTTCAAAATTGCGGCCTATCGCGTTGCCGGCAATTAAGCCCATCAAAATCGGCCGAAAGCAAGGGTGCTGCTTGGTGTTGTTGGCGCTATCGTTGCTGGTGGGCATGTCCATCCCGCGACACCTGACCTTAACTAAAACCGATAGCGTCAGATACCATCTGTTTTGGGAGCTGGCCGGCGCAACACCGACCAAGGGAAGGTATGTCCGCTTGCCGCTTTTCGACCTCTCGGTGGGATGCGATCCTTGCAGCATTGTCAAACGGATCGGCTGTATGCCGGGTGATCGGTTGGTCAGCAATGGCTATAATTTTTATTGCAACGGCGACTATTTGGGCGAAGCGAAGACCGATGCCCCTTACGCACCGTTTGATTTTAACGGGAGTGTGCCTCCAGGCAAGGTGTTTCTCGTTGGCGACAAGGACACCAGTTATGATTCGCGCTATTTTGGGTTCAAACCCCTTAATGAAATTGAAACGGTGCTGCTGCCTCTGCTTTAGTTTGCTGCTGGCGGCAATGCCGGCGGCAGCCGGCGACACCTTTTGGCAGGAGCGGCAGCGGGGCTACTACTGGTATGAAGATCCTATTGAAGTGCCGGAAGCTGAAAAAATCCCGGTTGCCGTTCAGCCCCCGGAAGGAATCGAAGCTCCACAGGACACCTATACCTACGATGAGATGCTGACCCTCCATCCGGATCAACTCAAAGTGGTGGTGGACACCCGGCTTAAAACCGCCGTGCATCAACCCAGCGAGGATAACGTGCTGCGATTTCTTGAAGCCCTGGATGCGGCCAAGCAAAAAAGCCGCACCCTGGCCAATGTGGCCGGCTATGTGGCCTCGCAACATCCCCAACTGACCGGAGAGTCCCGCTATCCCTACTCCCAACCGGGCCGCAGCGCCTATTTGGAGCAGCGTAGCGATGAGATCAAACAGGGATTGAATCACTACCGGGACCAATACGCCATTATTGCCTTCAATCAGGCCGGCTGCAGCTATTGCGACGTCCCAGGAAGAGATCCTGGATCACTTTCAGCAGTTGAACCACTGGACCGTGCGCCGGGTCGATATCCACGCAAAACCCGGCCCTGGCAGCCAAGTTCAAGGTCGAGATCACCCCCACGTTGCTTTTGGTCTCCCGGGATAGCCAGCAGTCCCAGATTATCTCGTCGGGGGTGATCGCGCTGGATCAGCTCAATAAACGGGTCCATCGCCTGGTGCGCCTCATGGAGGGTATCACCGATCCGAAAGAGTTCTACTCGATGCTTCCGGACCAAAGGAAGGTAGGCCTCGGAGGGCTGAACGATGGCCGCCACTAACGAGGATGGGCTCATGAAAACAAGATCTCTGATCACCGCCATTGTCTTTATCATGATGGCCAGCCCGGCCATGGCCGACGACTGGATCGACAACTGGATTCAGCAGGCCACCGCCAGCGGTCCCAATATGTTCGAGGGCCAAAAGCGGGGCTATGCTTCGGCCGGCAGCCTCTCTATGCGGTTTCGCAACGAAAATGATTATCTGGTCAGCTTTGCGCCGCCCCGCTTTCGGGCCGGCTGCGGCGGGATCGATATGTTCCTGGGATCCTTTAGCTATCTGGAAGCCGAGTACCTGATGGAAAAGCTCTCCCGGATCATCGAGGGCGGATTTTCTACTTTTATTTTTGATATCGGCATGTCGGTGATCAGCGAGCCCATCCAAAAGTCCATGAAGTCGCTGGAAGCCATGATCGATCGGCTCAACCAGCTGCAAGTCGATGACTGCCGGGCCTCCAAGGGCGTGGCCGCCTATTTAAAAAGCACCACTTCCGGGGAAGATCAGTCCGAAGCGCTGCAAAAGTTCATGGTGGAAAGCGGCATCAGCGAGTTTTACCAGGGCTCCCAGGACGATTACAGCGAGGCCACCACCGATCAGGTCCGGGAAGAAAGCGGGGTGACCGTGGAAGCCATGACCGCCGGCTGCCCCGAAGAGATGCGGAACGTATTTTTCAATGACGGATCTTTATTGGCCAATGTGGCTGCGGAAAACGAGATCCCCGAATCTCAAACCCGGATCATGTCCGCCTTTGTGGGTGACGTGATCATCGAAGATGGGCGCTATTCCCTTTTAGGTCCCTGCTACAACGACCCGGGGGATGTGGATGCGCTGATATACGGGGATCTGATGACCCGCGGCGGGTCCAATGAATGTGAGCCTGTGGAGAATATCCGTATCCAGGGCGCCAGCCTATGATTCTTTGTATGATTGGTCCTACGCCATGATCGGGGAGATCGTGACCGCCATCGGCAACAAACAGATCCTGTCCGAAGGCGCCCAAGATTTTATCGAGAGCATGCCCTCGCCGGTTTACAGCCTGGTCGTTAAACGATATCAAGTCCATCGGGGATCTTGAAAACACCGAAGAGATATCCGGCCGCCTGGCCTATGCCTGTGCCCTATCATACGCCTATTACATGAGTAAATCCCTGCTGTTCAGCACCTATCAACTCTACGAAGACGCCATGCGCATCGCCAACAACCAGCTGGGACCCGATGCCGAAGGAAGCTGTGTCCAGCAACTGGTGGAGCAACCCGCCGCCCATATCGAAACCATCCTAGAACGGCTGGACAACATGTATTCCTATCTGGACGGTGCCTATGCCGTTACCATGCAGCGCTTGACCAACAGCATGGAGCAAGAGCGATTGATAAAAGAACGCAGCGACAGTCTGAAAC
Source organism: uncultured delta proteobacterium (assembly GCA_963713755.1). GTDB lineage: Bacteria > Desulfobacterota > Desulfobacteria > Desulfobacterales > CAVQMW01 > CAVQMW01. The sequence continues at coordinate 1,845,033 of CAVQMW010000003.1, forward strand.
GTGCATCCTTCAACCAGGGAGGCCTGCGGTGATGGGGTCCATTCTTAGGCTGCTTTGTTTAGGTATCCTGTTATTACCTAAACCCGCCCTGGCCCAGGTGCCAGACGCCTTTAGGGAGTATGTGACCTACGGCGGCTTTCATGCGATCCACAACGCCCTGAGCCGAATTGCCCTGAGTTTTTCCGACAACTCCTATGAGGGGTTGTTTGTGGCCTTTATCGTGGTGGCCATCGTCTTCTGGCTGGCCTGGGGGGCGATTGGCTATTTTCGAAACGGCAGCGCCATGGGGCTGATCTACATGGCCTTTACCATCCTGTGCGGCTGCATCGTCTATATGGCCTTTATCCGGCCCACCACCTCCATGGTGGTCTATGACGAGTTGCTCAATGTCCATCAGGAGGTGGCCGATGTGCCCGAAGGGGTGGCGCTGTTGGCCGGCCTGCAAAACCAGTTTACCCGCACCATTACCGATATTATCTGGACCTCGGCCGACCCTGCCGTCTACGACTACCGGGAAAACGCCAATGGCGAGGCCTACAATATCCTGCGCCAGGTTTATAACGGTGAGGTCGATATCTCCACTGCGACCGGAAACGGCCGCTATATCAATGCCTCTTTGCGCCGATACTGCGAAGATTGTGTGGCCGTTGAAATCCTGCGCCCCAACAGTGATCTTAACGTCAATATGTTCGCCACCAGTTCCGATCTGACCGATATTTTGGCCGCCGCCCAAAACCCGGCGGTCTTTACGGTCTATTTTAGCGAGGCCAACCGCACGGGGATGACGGTGAGTTGCAGCCAGGCCTACGATCTGATTGTGGCCGACTTAAACCGCATTAGCGCTGTTTCTGAAGAGAACATGAATTTTTGGCGCACCAAGTGCGCCGAGGCCGGCTACCGCAACGCCGAGGGGATGATCGGTCAGGATCAAATTGAGCGCTGCATGCAGCGGGCCACGGATTTCTTGTCCTACATTACATCGGAAAGCATCGCTTCTAACGAAGTGACCCGCAACAACCTGATTGCCCGGGAACTTGTGGAACGCGGCCATAACCGCCGATATGGGCATCCTGGGGGATTATAAGATCGGTACCGCTCTGACCGGCGAAGCCATCGCCACGGACCGCTGGCTGCCGTTGATCAAAGAGGTGATGACAGCGATCTATTTGGGGTTGATCCCGTTTTTGGTGATTTTGCTGCCTACCCCGCTTTTGGGCCGCGTGGGGGGATTGATTATCGGATTTTTCTGTTTTTTGACTGCCTGGGAGGTGTGCGATGCCCTGGTCCACAGTTACGCCATGGACCATACGGTCAACTTCTTTGATGAGATTCGCCGAAACGGGCTGAGTTTTAAATCCATCGCCATGATCGAAACCCACAGCCATAAATCCATGCTGATGTTCGGCAAAACCCGGGCGGCCACCATGATCCTGGCCGGGGTGATCTCCGGGGTGATCGCCAAGTTCGGCGGCGCCGCCCTGGCGCACTTTGCCAACACCATGCAGTTCGGCCATTTGGGCAGCGCGGCGGCAACCCAGGTCAACGATCCTGCCAGCCAGGCCGCCACACTGGATGCCAATGCCAAAGCGCTGGTGCCCCTGGAAACCCACCGCAATCAGGGTTACAACGAAATGGTCAGGCTTACCGGTCTGGCCTATGCCGGCAATATCGCCGGCAGCGGGGCGCTTTTGGCGGACAGCGGAGGTTCTCTGCCTACTGCCGCCGCCCATATGGGTCGTGCAACCACCAACCGCACCCTGGAGGGGTCTGCCAGGTACCAGGCCGTCGATACCCAGGCAACCATAAAGGGCATGGACGGTCAGGATGCCCGGGAGCTGATGCAGGAAAACCAGGTTGCCAGCGGCCTGGCTTTTGCCCAACAGGCCGAGAACCTGGGCATGGAGCAGTACTACGAGCGGACCAGCTCGGAGATGGTGGGCCGGGATGCGTCATTAAGGACTTTGGGAGCTGGCGGGGATCTCGATGCCCGCCAGGCCCAGCGAGGCGCCATCCAGGGTACCCAGCAACTGGGCGCCCTTGATGCCAACCAGGAATTGGGCCGTCAGGGCGTCTACCAGACCGCCTATACCGATACCGCCCGGCACAGCGCCCATTCCATCGTGGCCGGCGTGGCGGCCGGGGATATCCTGCAAGACGGCGCGGTGAGTGAAGAAAACCGGGATTTGTTGGCCCGCATGTACGCCAATCCCGACCTTAAGGGTCACATGCAGACCGCCGCCCGGATGGATGTCTCTCCGGATGCCGCTGCTGCCGGCGCGCTATCCAACTACTTTGGCGCCCATGGACACAGCTTGTCTCCGGGAATGCTCCAGGGCTCCCAGGTGAGTTTTAAGATGGCCTACGATCCTGAAAGCGGCGATGTGGTGCCCTCCAATATCAACGTGGCCACCGGCGCCGGTTATCATGACACAGGCCAGTACTTCGAGCGTCCCATCACTCCGGATGCGCCCTATGTGCTCACCAATCCCTCTTCAGGAGAAACCGTCACCCTGACCTCGGGCCGGGTGTATGGCCAGGCGGGCATTTACCAGCAGGCCGAAGGGTTCATGGCCGATGGCACGCCTCTTACCCTGGGTTCCGCCGATGGCCAGAGCATGGATCGCATGTCGGTGGGCGAGCGGTTCAGCGGGTTTGGATCGCCCTATGTTCTCTCCCGGATGGGGCAAGGTATCGATACCATGATTTCAGGGGTCGATCTGATGGACGCCTCCCAGCGGGCCGAGGTGATCCCCCAGGTGGCAAAGGCTGTGTCGTCGAATTTTGTATCCGCAAATCAAAACTATGTTGATCAAATAGCTTCGACATTGGGAGGTTCTGTCGGTGGAGGTCTGAGCAAGGGCGTCGGTGCCTCCGGTAATGTAGGAGCATCTTTCACTAGACGAGATGTAAACGAATTAGGACAAAATTTAATCACCCAACGTCTCATGGACGTGACAGCCAGTGCCACCACCAATGAAGGAGCCAGGGCGGCTCTTCAAAAAGAAATCAGCTCAATGACCGGCAATAATTATCGTTATATGAAAGACGCCATCGAAGATTACGGCCAGAATCACATCAAGGATGCAGCCAGGGATACGGCCAATACGATCAAAAAGAACCTCAAAGGAAACAAGGATCTAAAGGATTGGGATGACATGGGGATGTAGTTTTTTGCAATCCAATGGCACACGGGGGTAATAGAAGGGAAAATAACTGATAGATAAACTGGAGGCCTTCCATGAATAACTGGACACACTTTTTAATTGTTCTTTTTGTCTTGTTCCTGGTTTTGGTAATTTTGATTCGGTTTGTAGCCAATAGAGATCCTCAAGAACAGAAAAAGCGAAAAGAACAACCACACCAAGCTAACGAGCTGGATACGGATAAGGAATTAGAAGGTGACATTATTACAGATCCGTCATTTTCCTTTTTAAAATCCAATATTTTTCACAAAGACCGCCATGATGAATAGGGATTTCTACAGAGTTACCATGGTTTGGTTGATTATGGCGGCGGTGTGCCCAAAACCGACGTTTGCTTTCTGCTTCGACCGCGCCGGCAACTTATATGGCATTCCACCCCAATTGATCGAAGCCATCGCCTACCAGGAAAGCGCCTTTGATCCTGTAGCCATCCACCACAACGCCAACGGCTCTTTCGATTATGGCCTAATGCAGATCAATTCTTGGTGGTTTGAAACTTTAGGTTTGGAGCGCTGGCAAGCCCTATCCGATCCCTGCTTCAACGTCATGGTGGGCACCTGGATACTTGCCGATTGTATCGACCGCCACGGTTACACCTGGGATTGTCTTTCCTGCTACCGGTCGGGCAAACCCTTAAACGCATTGCAGGATACCGCAAGAGCGGATGTGATCAATTATATCCAACTTGTTAAGGACTACTTTGAGCGCCTGGTTTTCAGCTCCCGAACACTAACCCAAAAAGAGGACACTGATGGGTAGAATAATCACCGCCGTCATTGTTACTTGCTTCCTGCTCGCATTAACCGGTTGCGGGGGCGGCGGCGATTCTTCTAATTCTTCAAGTTCTGAAAATTCCGGACCGCTGGCGGGGGTTTGGATGGGAACGGCCAAAGGGGTGATGCACACCATCAACATCAGCGGTTCGGGCAACGTCTATACTGCCACATGGGAAACCAGCAACAAATGTTTCACCAGCGAAACGGGCACCACCGTTCAGATAAACGACCAGGTAGAAATCCTTTGCAGCGGCTACGATGCCGGCAGAGACCGATACCTCTATCCGGATATTAACGGAAAATTCGACGGGGGCAATGCCATTTCCGGAACGCTGCACTCCATTTCCTGCGGTATAAGCGAGCGAGTGCCGATTGTCTTAACCCGCTAAAGGCAGACATATAGAGTCAACCGGGACGGGTCGATGACGCCCAATCCTTTACATATCAACACAGCTGCCGAACAGGCAGCCTATGAAGCCATAGAAACCGCCATTATCAATTACTTTCAGGTCAACGCGTGCATCGTCAATTTAGATACCCAGCAGGCCTGCATTGTCTTCAATACCCGGGATCATCAAAAATGGATCGCACGATACAACGGCCACAGCAGCATCCACGGAGCCCTGGAGATTCCACTGACAATTCCGCTGGATCGTTTACCCAAGGCAATCCGACATTCGGCCCGGCCGATTTTAAATGCAATTTTAACCCGGCAAGAAGTCCTCGACGTATATCGGAAATGGAAACCCCTGGTAGGCAAGATTGTGCCTGGAACCATCACCGAAACAACCCAAGCCCATTTTAAGATCAGCCTGAAAGGGGCAACCGGCATCATGGCGCATAGGGACGCGATTAAATGCGAATCCAATGAACTGGCCACCAGCCAGCTGTTTCATGTGAATAGGGTCCGATTGGCTGCCGACAAGGTTCAGATCTTTCTTTCCAGAAGATCCAAAACCATACCGGAGTATGTACTAAGGCAGAAGTTTCCCAAATATAAATTCCACTGCTACCGGCGCATCCCCGGCGCCAAGGCGTGGATCAGAACCACGGCGCCCCGGTTTCGGTGGGGGGCCTTGCTGTCAAAAGAGATCCGAACCCATCTGGCAGGCGAATACCTGCAATTTTTCAACTGGCAAAAAGGAGCGGACCATGAGTGAAGACCCCAAAAGCGGCAGCAGCGGGCCGGCAAAGGGCAGAGACTTTTATGTGGAAATGGCCAAACACCCCCGATCCCGGGTCATCATGGCCAACACCTCGGACACCTACATGCTGGCAGACATCGCCCGCCAGAGTGATCTGATCATCAGCAGGCTGAGGGATTCGCTGATGCGCTCGGTCAGCGTGGAAGAGTTCACCACGGACATGGATCAGTTTTACAAGATTATCTTCGGGCTGGAAAATCATCTGGAACATATCGGAAAAAAGGTGGGTATCGAATACCGCAAGTCCCGGACCTATAAGGCGGTGTTGAGAAAACAAGATCCAGAATCCCAGAATGATTTGCTGCAACCTACCCCGTAAAATCTGAATCGGTATGTTCGGCCTTTTATCAAGAAATAGAAAATCGCTTGCGACCGGTACCCGCACGATACCCATCGCGGAATTGTCGCCTCTATGGCGTGAACCCGAAACCATTGCCGGCGAGCCGGATAGCACCCAAATCGGCCATCATAAACCCAAAAAAGCGAGCAGTACCCACCCAAGCGCCACCGGCCTTGAAACTTTTGTTACACGAACCGATCCTCCACCGGCATTGAATAATAACGACGTCTGGTACGATGAAACTGCATTCATGGAGTCTTTAAGAGGGGTTTTGGATGGAGGAAAGACATCGGGGTTTGTTTACCGGCAACGGGCCTACTACACCCTGGATACCGTCACTGACGTGTTCAATACACAACGGGCAGACCATAAACTTGAGCCTCTGGACCCCGGAGCGGTGATCGCGTTTTTCAAATCGGACCGGGGTTTGGCCAGCGGTAAGTATGTGATGCGCTTCGAATCGGGGCTGCCCATAAAGATCTATCTTTACAGCCATCCGGCCGGCGGCAAAATTAAAACCCGCCAGCAGCGACCGTTCGATGATACCGGCCGGCGGATGAAAAGCCTTAAACCCATCAACGCTGGCAAACCATGACGGCCTATATTTTAAAAACCGCCGCCGGGCTCATCGTCCTTTTGACCCTGGCAGCCGGCGTTTATTTTCAAGCCCAGATCCAGAAGCACTACCCCGGCTTTGATCCGACCCTTTGGGCTACGGGTGCGGTTTTCTTTGGCGGGATGATTTACGCGGTCATGGAGAGAAACATCATCATCGTTTTTATCGTTCTGGTGGCCACGGTGGCAGTTCCCTTTTTAAAGCAGTGGGCGGTGGCCTACTGGCCCTATTGATTTTCCCCCGCCCCCCGTGTGTCATCAAGTTTTTATTTCGAATTGAAATATGGCCAAAGACGACGCCATCAATGCGGTTCCCATGGCAAGCGGCAGTGATTCCGGGACTCGCAGTTATTTTAAGAACATCATCGATGCCATCTCGCAGATCCAGCAATTTGCCGTCATGGAGCGCTCGGATTACGAAATCCCGGAAGATTTTCTCACCCTTCGCGGGGCATTGAACTTTTTCAATGTGGGCTTTGGCAACGGGTTTATCGAAGGGATGCTCTTTACCCTGCTGTTGGCCATGATCATGCCCATGATGCATAGCGACTATCTCATGGACTTGGTGGCGCTGCGGTTCCCTTTGGCACGGTCCCGGGCCTTTTTATGGTTCCTGAACCTTTTGCCCATCATCATCGCGGTCATCTTATGTTCCTATTTGAGCCGCTATCGGATCGGTAAAATCACCAAGCGGGCCATCGATGCCTTGCTGGTGGGCAGGATGTTCAGCCTGATCATCAAGGCGATCATCATATTTGTGCTGCTGATCCTGCTCTATCGCTACAACGATCAGATTGCTTATGGACTGGGCTATCCGGTGGCGAGGATCAATGGAGAGTTGGGCAATGGCGTCTATCATCACCATGCTCAATATGCGGGAGGATCTGTTGATCACCGCGTTTCGGATCTTGGCCATCTTCGCCGGGGCGGTGATGACACCTTTTTTCACCATCTGGCTGGTATCTTTATATCGCGGCTACCAATACAAAAAAGCCCAGCGCTTTTGGAGTCAGTGATGGTCTGGCGTCAGCAGACCCACTACCAATATCGGCCGGGGGGTTCCCTTTGGATGATCTGAAAGGCGCCATCCGCAGGATCGACATGGCGGATAAGGACCGCATCGGTCATCTGGGATGTTTTGGCACCACCCGCATCGGTAAATCCAAGCTGATCGAACACATGGTGGCCCAGGATATCGTCAAGGGTAACAGCGTGGTGGTGGTGGATCCCAAGGGGGATCTGGAGCTGTTTTCCAAAATCGTCCAGACCGCATTTGAAACGGGTCGGGAAAAGGAGTTGTGTCTGATCAACCCTATCTATCCCGAGTTTTCGGCCACCATCAATCCCTTGGCCTACTATTACAGCCCCGAAGAGATCGTCAACCATGTGGTCTCCGGGGTTCAGGCCCGGGATGCCTATTTCCACAATGTGGCCTATGAAACCACCCTGTTGATCGTTTTGTCCCTGTTGGCCTTAAAGGAAGGCGGGTAAATCGGATATTCCCATCAATTTTGCCGAAATCAGCCGGCTGCTGCGGCGCCGAAGAGATCGAGGATTTAACCTCTGCGCTATCCAGACTCAATACCCCCAGGTGCCGGGAGATCACCCATATCGCCAACAAGATCCTGCAGGCCAAAGAGGAGTTTTTCGGCAAGGTCACCTCATCCTTGCGAACGGTGTTGACCGCCCTTTCCATCGGCAACATGGGCAAAATCATCGGCCATGCCAGGGCCAACCGCTTCATCCAGCGTCTGGAAAAAACCAGCGGGTGATTCTGGTGGTGCAGACCGGCAGCATGCTTTGCGGGCAAGGTGGCCGACATGCTGGCCCGGATACTGATCTCCATGATCCAGAGCTTTATCGGAAGGCGCTTTGCCTCCGGCGAAAAACGATATCCCCGCCCCTGGCCATCTATATCGATGAGTTTTCCAACGCTTGTTACATCGGCATCGAGGATCTGTTCAACAAGGCCGGCGGCGCCGGCGCCATGGTGAGTGTCTTTACCCAATCCCTGGCCGATATCAACGCCGCCATCGGCGAGCAGATGGCCCGAAAGATCCTGGATAACCTCAACACCAAGATCTTCATGCGGGTCAACGATCCCATGACCGCCAAATATGTGAGCGAATCTTCGGGCACCCGGAAAAAATACGATCCCTTTCTCCAGCTGGGCGGGGGCATCACCATGCGCTGTGCCGAGGAGCCGGCGGTTTTGCCCGAGGATGTGCTCAATTTGAACAAGCGGATTTTTTACCTGTTCGGGATCCGGGGACGCCATAAGGGCAAGACCGAACGGGTCAAACCTGCCAGCTTGAAGGTGGCCTACCCCAACATCATCTCCAAGGCGGTTTGATCTGCCTTGGAAACGGTAATGGAGGAATTTTCCATGAAAAAGATCGGGATCTGCAACAACAAGGGCGGGGTGGGTAAAACCACCATCGCCCTGTGTTTGGCCGGCGCCCTGGCCGAGATGGACATGAAGGTGCTCCTGGTGGACATGGATCAACAAGGGTCGCTGAGTTCCTCATTTTTGCCGGATATCCACAATCTGTCGGTGGTGGTGACCGATGTGATCCGGGATGATGGCGTATCTATCGAAGCGGCGATTCATCCCACCCAATATGCCAATATTAAGATCGTACCTTCCAATTTGAGTCTGGCCAAACTGGAAAGCGAGCTTCAATCCGAGCGGGACTCCCACTATTATCTGGCTGACAAGCTCGATGAGGTCAATGGGGATTACGATGTGGTCATTATCGATTCTCCCCCCAATCTGGGGCTGGCCACCTGGTCGGTGTTAACGGCCGTGGAAGGGCTGATCATCCCCTTGGAGGCCCAGGACTACAGTGTCAAAGGCACCGGGTATGTCCACGGGTTGATCCAGAAGGTGAAACAGCGGGCCAATCCCCGTCTGGAGGTTTTGGGCTACCTGATCAACAAATACGATGGCCGCAGGCGAATCGAACAGGATTTTAAGGCCATGATCCAAAACCACCTGGGCAAGGGGGTGTTCGACCAGGTCCTAAAAGATGCCGTTGTGTATGTGGAAGCCGTCACCCTGGGAAAACCCGTAACCCTGCTGGCTCCCAAAAGCGAGCATGCCGAGGCGTTTCGTCAGCTTGGCAGAAAGGTCATCCATGGCTAAGGACTTTTCTCAAAGTGCCCGGGATCGATCCACCTTCCTGGTCCCGCCCCCATTGAACACTGTCAAATCAGATAAGAAGGGAGATCGGGCGAAAACCCGCCCGATCCGGGCGGCAAGGTTGATTGAAATCCAGCGGATCAAGCCGGATCCCAATCAGCCCAGGAAAACCTTCGTACAGGAAACCCTTGGAGTCCATGGCCCACTCCATCCACCAGCTCGGGGGGATCATCGATCCCATTACGGTTCAGTATTCTGAAAGTGAGGATCATTTTATCATCATCAGCGGCGAAAGACGCTACCGGGCCGCCAAGATCGCCGGGCTCGATACGCTTCCCTGCATCATTAAACAGCCCGATGACAAGACCCGCTTTCTGATGCAGTTCATTGCCAATATTCAGCGGGAGGATATTTTGCCCCTGGAAGAGGCCGCGGCCATCCGCCGCTTGGTTCAGACCCATGGGTTCACCCAACGCGAAATCGCCAAACTGATCAATAAATCAACCAGTTATGTGAGCCAGATCCTGGGTCTGGAGCGGCTCTCCGATGAGGCCAAAGAGAAAGTTCAGACGTCTGAACTTTCCAAAGAGGTTCAGATCCAGGCCTCCCGGGAAGCCGAACCTGAAAAGCAGATTGAAATCCTGAAGATGGCGTCCGATGGGAAAAAGTACCGTTCGGGATATCCGCAATCAGACTAAACAGCCAACGACTCAGGGTACGAATACCTCAAGTGCAAATCGGCAGAACCCTGACGTACGATCTTCTGAAAATGAAACTTTCAGCCAGTGGACCTGGAAATCAAAAAAGGGGCGGTTTACGGTATCGGTACGGTTTATAAATGAGCATCCCCTCGAAAAGAGGGACGAAATGGTCCGGGCTGCTTTAGAAGATGCGGTCGTGCAGATTTCTAGAAACGGTAAGTCCAGCCACCGATGATTTGTAGGCGTCAATTTGAGCGAAAACCTATCCGCCTTGTCTTTGGAGGCGGTTTTGGATCCATCAGCTGTTTAATCGCCTCGATTATAGCCATGATTTGCTCATCATGGTCGCCTAATTTTCTCTCAAGTTTGGCTATCTTACGGGCGAGTTCCTTGTGCTCGGCAATGGTCTCGCGCAGCTGGACAAAGGCCCTAACAACGAAAACACTAACCTCAACAGCCTTGGGTGAGTTCAGAACACTTGCCGCCATAATGGCTCCATGCTCGGTGAAAGCGAGAGGGAGCGCCTTTGAAAATTTGAGCTTCTCGAGGTGGTCGCAATTTGCGATCACCTCTTTTTTCTCTTCAACCGTGAGTTGAAACATGAAATCGCCGGGGAACCGATTTAGATTCCTTCTAACCTGCTCGTTGAGCCGGCGTGTTGGAACCCCATAGGCTTCCGCCAGGTCGGCATCTATCATTACCTTCACGCCACGGATCAACAGGATACGCTGTCGTATCCTGCCTACCTTGATTATTGCCTTGGAATCAGCCATTGGTGCCTCCGGCTCCCTCGAATAGGTGGTCTCAAAATGCGATCGCCTTGTTGATCTATCAATTGATTCCAACTAAAGGTATCAGGTATTGATATACCAAACTTCCAATCTGAAAAATATGAATAACGGCAGGAAAACTATACCAGCATTGCTTTAGCAGTCGCCTTCATATCACACTATAGGCTTTCTGTGTGGTTTATGGATAAGCTTCCTGTCGAGAATAGGACCAAAATGGTCCGGGCGGCTTTAAGATGAGCGATTGGACAGATATCTGACCAACAAATGAGAACCTACCGGTGGGTTAAGAGAAAGGTATGCGTGCCAAAGAGAATCTAAAAAATCAGTCTGTAAACTGATCTAAGGAAAGCTCCATTGCTTTGGCGAGCTTTTCCAAAGTTGTATCTCGGAGATTGCTTTCGGCCCGCTCCATCTGAGATAGCGCGGCTTGGGAGATACCAGCCCGGCGCGCAACCTCGGCTTGGGTGAGACCCAGGTATTTCCGCCATGCTTTAACCAGATTCATCCCCTCTTTAACAACCAAGCCTACCACTTCATGGGGAATAGTCGCCTTTTCATCTTTCGGCAAAAGATTCAGATAATCCTCATAGGGAATAACCGCAAACATAGGGTGGCCGTTTTTTTTGATAATTTGGACATTATCCGGAGTATGTGCGTTCATTGCGTTTTTTACCTCTTCAATGCTGATGATTTCAAATGTTTCTGTAAACAGCACCCGCCAAGAGCCAACTCTAAGGCGATACCCTGGACGATTCTTGAGTTTTTTTATATTCGGGCAGTTGGGAAAATCCTTCAAGCCGTCAACAGCGTCATATATTTTGGACTGTTGCCGTTTATTCTTGATCTTACGAAGTTGACGCAGCGCTTTTATTCTCCATTGGATCTGTTTCATATTTCAAAATATAAGTTATAAATATAAGTTTTTCAACACATTTCTTATAAATTGACGTTAAATGTCAGGTTGCCCGATGAGGCAAGATAGCGGGTTCAGACGTCTGAACTTCACCGAGAGGTCTTTTGTATCCTGAGTAAAAACGATCTGGTGGGCTTTATAGAGTGGGATTATTCATGCCCCTGGTGACTGAGGGATAATCCAAAGAGGAGGCCCTTGGTATGGATAGCACAAAGATGGATTGCAATAGAGGTATCGTGACGTCATCAAGGTTGATGCAGATATTTTTCCATAAACTCCCGTGGTTTTATGATCCTGAAACCTCGGTACTCACCTATATTCAATAAATGACGATCACCGCTTATGATGATATCGCAGTTTCCTGCGATGGCGCATTCTATGAATTTATCATCATCAGGGTCTTCGCAAACGGATATCTCAATACCTGTTGTATCGATGAATTGGGCATGAATGGTAACCAGATTCAATGATCGGCGTTATTTTGATCTGCGGGTATTTTACATAAAGTTCTTCTGCAACCCTTCGGTATTCAATAAGAATTGGCTTCGAAAGTACGATTTGAAGGCGCTGGCTATGCCACGCTCTGAGAATTTGCGAAGGCGGACCGCTGAAGAAGATCCCTGATATAAACACATTCGTATCAAGGACAACTCTCATTTATTTTTGTCCCGAACCTTCAAGATGGCTTTGCTGATATCGGATTTTTTAATCCCAGCCTTCCTGCCTTTTCTTCTGGCCTCCGCAATAAGATCCCCAAATTCATCAATTAACGGCGGTGAAATGTTTTTCAAAATGATAACATCCTTTTCTCCGACAACGACAAATTGGGATCCAACCTTTAGATTCAATTGTTTTCTAATTTTCTCGGGAATAACGACTTGTCCCTTGGAGGACATTTTGGTCGTCGATACATTGGCCATGTTTCACCTCCGTGAACCATAAATAATCTTACTGGTAAGATAATATGGTGCTCGGCGAGAAAAATCAAGCTTTCAAATGCGCACATAAGCCGGGAGGATATTTGTGTTAAATTCTGAAATGTACCTTTGCCAATATAATTTCCCCATGAGCGAAAGTGGTGATTGTTCGCATATTATCTGTAATTACAATAGGTTGTTGATTTGTAGGAGAAACCGGGCATTTTGGAGAGTCAAATTCACTGAAGATTGCCATGAGCTATCACCAGTGCGGATCAATTCGGCCCTAATGATGAAATCACAAGGAAGCCTTGCCGGGTTTTTATTCAAAATATGGTTAGTGATCTAGTGGTAATCGATAGGTTTCACCAATAGCATTCAATCTTTTTTTAATATTTTTAGGCCACTCATCAGATGCACAACTGACCATGAAATCAAGAAAGAAAGCAAATCCTGGCTCTAATGGTGCCATTGGTGGCACCCAGCTGTTTTCAACATTTATTTTAGGTAGTTAGAACAATATCTCCATATTTATGTGCCACAGATGGCACTAAAATCATTTGCCAGCCATCTTGCCCTTATTAACGTAAATTCGTTTAAATTAAATAGGTTAGATTAATTCTTCAATCTTGGCACATAGTTTGCTGTATTGTTGTGCAGATTGAAAAAGCCAAATCCATCGTGAGGTGGGGACGGAAAACCACGGGTCTGAATAGTTTAGACAGCCGGGATGCCAAAAGGAGACGAACATGCATAACGAAAAAAGACGGATTAACGAAATTACCCGCATCTGGTCAATGATGGCCGCCATGCTGGTCATCCTTGTCCTATGCCCTGTATCTGGAATGGCCGCTCAAGCCATTGTCAGTTTCCATGATGATGTGAGCTGGGAAGAGGTTCAGCTCTTTTCGGACCAATGGGATGACTGGGGCGTAACATCGGTGATGGATTTACCGATGATTAACGCATTGGTTCTAAAGGTTGAAGACACCAGCTCTTTGGAAGAGATGGCCCTTGATCCCAGAGTCCTTGCCATCGAGGACGATCAGAAGCTGCAATGGAAGGGTGTGGCCTCCAAGCGTGGAAATAGCTTTATCAAAAAAGCGGAACGCTTGGAAAAGAAACAATACCCCTGGGGTATCCTTAAGCTCTATGGTTACTACTTCGATGATACGCTCGGTTATGTGGACAAGGACTTATTTCCTGAAAACATAGAATTTACGTTGAAAAATCTGGATAAGCATAAGGATATACGGATTGCCGTGTTTGATTCAGGAGTCTATCACGAGCATAAATATCTCAAGGATGTTGTTAAAGGCGGCATCGATCTGATCAATCCGATATTCACCGAAAAAGGCAAAAAGAAGGGTCGCAAGGCGGCACCGTTGGATGACAACGGACATGGGACCCATGTCTCAGGCATCCTTGCCGCAGCGTTGGATAAAGATTTCGAGTGGGGCAAGAAAGCCAAAATCGAGCTTTTTGTGGCCAAGGTGCTCGATAACAACGCAACCGGCGACTTGTCCAACATTGTTATGGCACTGCAATGGGCCATTGACAATGATATCGATATTATCAACATGAGCATTGGCTACCGCCAGGACAATTTGGCCCTGCGTAAAGCCATACAAGAAGCCCACAAGGCTGGAATCATCATGATCGCATCGTCTGGAAATCATTCCAACTACGATGACAGTGTTATCCTTTATGGCCTTGGCGACGGTGGGTCCGGCGATGGCGGTTCCGGTGATGGCGGTTCCGGTGATGGCGGTTCCGGTGACGGCGGATCCGGTGATGGCGGTTCTGGTGACGGTGGTTCCGGTGACGGTGGTTCCGGTGACGGTGGTTCTGGCGACGGCGGTTCCGGTGACGGCGGTTCCGGTGACGGCGGGTCTGGTGACGGTGGTTCTGGCGACGGTGGCTCCGGTGACGGTGGTTCTGGTGACGGTGGCTCCGGTGACGGTGGTTCCGGTGACGGTGGTTCCGGTGACGGCGGTTCTGGCGACGGAGGTTCTGGTGACGGTGGTTCTGGCGACGGAGGTTCTGGTGACGGTGGTTCTGGTGACGGTGGTTCTGGTGACGGCGGGTCCGGGGTCCTTGGAACTACGCAAGCACTTCCCCTCTACTCAACCATGTACCCCGCACGATATCCAGAAGTTATTGCGGTTGCTGCCAGCGATTTCGAAGGGTATCTCGCATCATATTCCAATTATGATGACAAGGTTGATATCATGGCTCCCGGGAGTGAAATTGTATCAGCCGATATTACCAATGGCGACATGGAAGAAGGCGGCGGGGTCTGCAGTGGCACTAGCATGGCCGCACCCCATGTTACCGCTGCAGTCGCCATGATGCTTTCCTTAGACCCAACACTCAACAGTGAAGATATTCGGGAAATTCTCAGAGACACTGCCGACTATCGCATGGAAAATATAGTTGGTGAGTTGGATCTGAACATGGCTCTTGAGAATGTATTTTCAAGAATCATTGATACTGACGCATCCGCTATTGAAAAGAAAGAGTTGGAGAAAACGTATAAGAAGAAAATTAAAGAGAAGTTAGCCAGCTTGGAGAATGATCTTTGGGAATAACTGTCTCTAACAGATATTTTTAAAGGTGAGAGTCCCGAGATTATCATGAAAACGAAAACCATTCTGATGATTGAAGACAATGCCTTGAACAGGAAGCTGTTCAAGGCAATCTTAAGCCCATATAGCCATCGTGTGATAGCTGCCAAGGATGCCGAAACTGGATTGGAAATAGCTCGTGAACAGAGACCAGATCAAATTTTAATGGATATTCAATTGCCCATTATGAGCGGGTTGGAAGCCACTCGAATCATTAAGAACGATCCCGATTTGCAGCACATTCCTGTGATTGCCCTGACATCCTATGCGATGAAAGGCGACCGTGATAAATCATTTGCCGCTGGGTGTGACGATTACATTCCCAAACCCATAAATCCAAAAACTTTTTTAGAGAAAATAAGCTCCTATTGGTAACTGTTGCTTCAGAGTTACCAGGTAAGGGATTTCGTCAAAAAAGATTGAACATGCGGTTTCTATTAAATGTCCTGACCATCCCTTTCAAGGTAGAACTCATTTTCAATAATTTGAGAAAAATCTCGTAAAAATACCGACAAAATAGGGGCTTTTCAATGCCGGTGCCAAGTTTCATAGTAATGACATAGTGCGTCAAATGAGCCAGCTTCAGCATAAAATGAGCTATAGGTATCGTGTGGTTTACTATTGAAATTTTTAACTTGCCTAATTTTATATGAAATTACAATGAGTTACGGTGAACCAGCGCCGTGTTAGTACAACCTTGAAAGGGCTGATGTTTTGACCTATACTTGAATTGATAAACTATGCCACCAGAAGCTGACACACAATCGGGCTGGGCACATCATATTGTGCTCAGCCTCGAAGCAATTTCAATGCAGATTTCTTAGTAAATGATTATATATCACAAAAATTTGGCGACTTGAGATTTATAGAGAACATTCCCAGTCAACCCAATTTACAGATACCATGTTTTTCTGGCGCAGGGTCAAGCTAAATTTCCAAGACAAAATAGTCGGATTGGCCACTAACACTCAAAAAAAAGGGCCACCAAAACAGAATTTTATCACCTCGTCCGCCGCCGCACCCGCTTCAAGTCAATCACGTCACCGCCGCTGACAGTTTCATTGCGAAATCATCAAATGAGTACCAGGGGCCATGTTTTATTGCTTTACTTTCAATATGGTGTAATACCCGAAGTGGTCAGAAGCGTCATAAAAATCTTGTAATGAATAAATTCCTGCATCAAGTACTGTGAAATATTTATCTTGAACAAAAATATAATCAATCCGCCTGAAGCCCGTACCTACAGTT
The DNA here is from genome assembly GCA_963713755.1 of uncultured delta proteobacterium. Lineage (GTDB taxonomy): Bacteria > Desulfobacterota > Desulfobacteria > Desulfobacterales > CAVQMW01 > CAVQMW01. The sequence goes on from CAVQMW010000003.1 coordinate 1,861,511, forward strand.
AATACATTTTTTGAGTTCTCAGTTGATGCAGACTTACAAGTATCAATAAATGAATCCTGGACCGGCTTCAATCCAGTGTACCAATCCTCACGATTAAAATCACCAAGTAAAATAACAGGACCCTTTATTTCATTTATTATTTTCATCGTTGAGGACACTTGGGTCTCATAATCTCCTAAATGATAGTAGTGTATATTCACAAACTGATATAAATTATCATTAATTTTTATACCACATATTAAACCGTTACGAGGATCATCCCCAAAAACGTTATCAATATCCCCTGGGTTAATATACCAAAAATTTGAATTAAGAATTTCAAAATTTGATAAAACTGCCAAACCCCACCATTCATCTTCACCATGCGATATGTAAGTAAAATTCATATTCAATTTTTTAGCAATATATTCTGCTTGAGAGTACCCTTTTACTTCTTGAAGAGCAATCACATCTGGATCTTCAGATCTAATAGCCATCGCAACTAAATCTAAATTCTCCTTCTTCGGCGTGCATAAATTTGGATTCAATCCCATATTATCCCGCCCACATCCAACTCTAATGTTAAAGGTCATTATTTTTAATTGATTATCTGGGATGGTTACGTTTGAATCACTTTTCTTTATATTGTTTATTGAACCCATATTATATGTCGAACCGCTGCATACAACAAACACGATGTATGTTAAACAAAGAAACCAAATATTGCTGTTTCTCTTTTTCATTATACACTCCTAATAATAGAGTTGATAGGTAAATAGATACCGGGTTTTATCAAAATTGGGCATCACCTCCTTCCAACAAAAAAGCCGAACCACCTCCAAGTGACTTTAACGATGTCACTCTCGGCAGCCCGGCTGTCTCTGATTAACCCAGATTCAGATAAACCAGTAGGAGCACGAGATCATAAGACCCGTGGTTTTCCGTCCGCACCTTACGGTGTGTTTGGCTTTATGTCGTTAGTGAAATTTTAGGTAAGGATTATATTAATAAATATCAGGCGCTGAGTATTGTCAAGAACCGTTTTTTACAGGTACAAACCGATTATCATGGTAGGTTCATTTTCCATGGCTCGGCTTGAGAGCCTGAATTGCAACGTCAGGTCAATGTCAGATTGAACGGTTAAGCCGGTTTCAAGTTTCTAGCAAGATGATTGGGGTTAGTATCCGGTTGAATAGGATTAAGTGACCGACAGCTGTGCTAAAATTCGAGGTCAAAATAGTAAAATTCTTAATAACGATAGTATGTGTTATCTGGATATATCGGCGTTTTTTCAATCGTTGCCGATACATTGAGAGCTACCCAATAAATCCTGCCCCTGCCAATACCGATGATAACATACTGATATCATATTATTTATGGTATCTTGAGTCTGTAGGAGGCATCGCAGATTTTGTGGGTCCAAATTCATCGAAGATCGCCATGAAATATCACCAGGGTGGCCCTGTGTGCCTAGGAGAGTAATATCACAAGGATGCTTTTCCGTGTTTTTGATTCAAATAAGATTAGTGGCCTGGTGGTATCGGGATAGAGAGTACCAGAAATCAGTGACGTCGCAAATAGCGCCGCGGTCTATTGCGTAAGCAGGAGTTTCCTTGTTGGACGATGCATTTCATTCTGGGTCAACCCTCGAAGCATTATAGTGCCAGATTGAATAGACCTTCTCTGGATTCGCGAGGTAATTCCATGTCCACGACTCAGGAGTTTTGTCTTTAAAAAAACGTTGCCTGTTGTCCTCCGCATTCCTTCTAATCAAGTCTCCCGTCCATATCTGGTTAGTACCGGCCATCTCTTGAAGGCGACATGACAGATTTGCAGACGGCCCAACGACAGTTAGAAAACTGCGAGGCAATTTCGATGTGCCGGTCGGAACCCCAATTCTGGCTATCAGCAAAGTGCCGAGATCGATGCCGATGCGAGCATCAACCTTCTGAATATCCATGGACTCGAGGTACGGATTAACCAGGTGTCTGAGCGCATAGAAGGTTGTAGTGGCAATCGACAACGCTGCGCTCGCAGCGTTGTCATCAGACTCTTCAGCTCCCACTATCGCCATCACTCCATCCCCAGTGTTCTTCTCCACATACCCGCCGTAGTCATAGACGATGTGCATCACCATAGGAATTACACAGTCAAGCATCTGTAACGCCTTCTTGATGTTGGGGAGTTGGGCAGATGATGTGCGTGAACTGAAGTGGCGAATATCAAAAAAGACAGTCGCTGCACGCATCTTTCGGGCGGCGCCTATGCTGAGATCGGCCAGTGCAGGCGTAACTCTGCCGTCAACGACTTGGTCAAGTCGGTCATCAAGTCCGTCCACAATCCTGGCGAAGCGCCCTGCTAATGTGTCGAAGTACTGTCGATTCCAGTTTGGCATAGATTCACCAAATGACACATACAATTGCACATGCTGCGCCCAACGCAAAGAGCCCGACTGACCATTGAGTCCATCGCATTTTGCGGTGTAGCACTTTGCTGACGTAGAAGTTCTGATGCGCGTACTGTTGTTCTGTAGCGGCCTTATCAACCGACGTGAGTCTCCTGTAATAGGCATCAGGCGTCTTATTCTCTCGGATATCCTCCCAGAAAATGATACCGTCACTCCCGCGAGGCAGGCGAGGAAACACCACCAGTAGAGTGGCAAGAGCCGACATCACGAGGAATGCCGCGGCTGCAATGTGTAACTGCGTGACAAGCACCGTGTCAAAGTAGTCCTTCAGCAGAAACTGCAATACAACAAAATCCACTGCAAGCAAGACAGCAGCCTTTGCATCCGCCACGGTAACGTAGTGGTTGAGATAGTTGTTCACGTCTTTTCCGAAACCATTGGGAGGGCCAGAGGCTGACGGCTCTGGCGGAGGTGTCTGCGGGCTGTGTGACGTAGGTTCTTCTGCCGGTCGTTCGTCCATATTCAGGCCTCCTTTACACGTAATCCCCTGAGTTCTCTCCTATGGCATCCTTAATGGAGTCTTCAAAGTATTTGAGTACGCTGAGGATGTCTCGCACGTGGGCACGTGCGAGCAGATGGTGTACTACCTGCTGCGATTGGGATAAGCTCTCAGCGATGCGATTGTGAGTGAATCCGGATAGGACCCTGGTCATTACAAGGGCCTGTCGTGAGGTCCAGGCTCCGACGAGAGTATCAGTAAGTTGGACCACAAGCTGCATCGTTTTCTCCCGCTCCAGGCTTGGCATTGAGAAGCACATGTGTTCCTCCCTCGATAGACGATCCAGTCCTCGACCTGAGAGGCAGAATGCCTCACCGTCACCCTCGGGAAACCTGCCTTGGGGAACGAAACTCATGGTGGCGATGGCAATTGAGGTGCGTGTATCAAGTCCATATGTCTTGAGACTTGCGCGAATGAAGATGGCGAATTGTAGCGCGAGTCTGGGCTTCTGGATGAGAACCTGCCAGGCATCGCCTCGAAAGACGTGAAGCCCGTTGATGAGTGAATTAGGATGCGCCTCGGTCCAACTATTCGCAGCAGAACTCAGGAGTGAGGGGATGGCTTTGCGGGACGCACTGTCGATTTTTGTGGACCGCACGATGTCACCTGTGACGGCGGCATACATTGTCATCCCGGCAAGCTTCATATGTCACGTCCGATCGTCCAACGCCACGGTTGAGCCGCGAGAATCGCAGTCGGCTCCAATAGACTTGATAGATACCCCCGCCGCACAGATTTATTTAGATTGTATTATCTTAATAATATTGGAAATTTAACCTAAAATTAGATTTTTCAGCAAGGATAAAATTTACAGATATCATCAAGTCGTGGAGATCGTATAGGCTGTTGATATGATACGCATCTGCATTTTAGCATTTTTCCAGATTGATAGAGAACATTCAAGAAAATTGGGACCGTTCAAAACCGATGATAACACGCAAATTATATGTAATAACAGGGTGTTGTTGGTGCGTAGGAAGTCACCAGTACCGCAATTCCAGATGACGCTCCAGATATCCGCATGTAATGACCAGAAAATATATGAAAAAGACCGAACGCTTTATCTTGTATGAGCCGCTACCGGAGAATCTTGGGGAGTTTTGCCCTCGGGACCGAACATACGATTCATGGTGGCCCGCACGTAAAAGAGGGTAAAAATCGTTGCCGACCAGGTTACCATAAAAATGCCCCACCAAATACCCATCAGGCCCATTCCTAACAGTTTGGAAAGGGCATAGAAAACCAGGGCCGGCGCCACGATCTGACGGTAAATTCCGATCCAAATGGCGTAAAAAGGCCGCTTCAATCCTTGCAAGGTGGATACCGCAACGAAAAGGATTATGTAGGCCCAATAGATTAAGGCTGAGATCCTCAGATAAATGGCGCCAATATTTACCACCTCAATATCCTTGGTAAAGAACTCCATGATGGCAGCCGGAAAGCTGAAAACTATGATCATGCTTACGGTGGTGATGATGAGGCCGTACAGCAAGGCCTTGCGGTACACCTCTCGGCAGCGCTGATAGAGGCCCGCACCGTTGTTCTGGCCAATCAGGGTCAGGGTGGCGGTGGTCAAACCCATGATGGGCAACATGGCAATCTGGTCCACCCGGGTGGCAATGCCGTAGGCAGCCACGGTACTTTTCCCGTATTTGCTGAGGAACCAGGTGATTATGAAAATACCGATGGCAATGGTCATGGTATTAATACTGGCCGGAAAACCCTGTTTGGCAATTTCCCAGAAATAGAGCTTGCGGGGCAGGAACATGGCCCAGCAGTCGCTACAGATGAGATTCGACCGAAGAACACGGAATCCCATAAAACAGGAGCTAATGAACTGAATTAAGATTGTCGCCCAGGCTACGCCGGCCAGCCCTAAGGCCGGCAAGCCAAAACCGCCGTAAATAAACCAGGGATCAAAAAGCAGATTGAGGATAAATCCAATAATCAGAACATTGCGAAAGGATTTGGCATCGCCCTGGGCAGTGAGAATGGCATTGAGCACAAAGGTCAACGAGAAAAAGCTGAACCCGCAAAAGATGACGTTGATGTAAGCCAGAGAGAGGTCAAGATAGGTATCTTTGGCCCCTAAAATCTTGAAGAGAAAGGGTGCCGAATAGATTCCGATCCCCATCATTACTATGGACAACAAAACCGAAAAGGATATCGATTGAACAGCGTAAAACCGGGCCTGGGTTTCATCTCCAGCTCCCAAGGCATTAGCGATCAGGGCTGTAGCCCCGGTACTGATGCCGAATCCGATGGCTAAAATCACGAAAAAAACCGGAAAGGAGAGGGAAAGGGCGGCAATCGCTTCGGTGGAGATCAGACCTGCAAAATAGGTATCCACCACATTGAACATGGTGTTGAAAAACATACCGATGCTGGCCGGTACAGCCAATTGGGCGATAAGACCGGGAATCGGCTTGGTGGTCAGGTCGTTGTTAGACTCCATGGAGGGTCAGCTTTCTATGTTTTAAGAAACGACATTGAATTTTTCTGGTGTCAGTTTGTGGGGAGCAGGGCAATAAAAAGTTAACCCCGAAAAAGATTCAGCCACAGCCAACGGCCTTTATTAAGCTGATACCCATAGAGATTGGCAAAGATGTGGTGTACATCAAATCAGAATTACACTACGTTAGGGTTAACCTTTAACTTTCAGCAAGTCGCTCATTCCAAAGGCTGAATAGATACCCTGGGTAATCGTTTCAAGTTGATCGTTATAGGCTTCGAGATGTGCGCCCATTCCCATCTTGTCCACGATGGTCCGGAATTTTCGTTTCCCGGCAGGCGTAGATATAAGGCTGGAAACAGCATCTGCCACCAGTTGCGGATCCTGTTCCGGGTTGGCTTTCAAGGCTTCTTGAAAATTGGCGAAGGACGCCATGGGTATTTCGGCAAACTCCCCGTAGCCGGCATCCCGGTCCGGATCGCCGGGCTTGACCAGGTTGGCGTGAAAGGCTGTGGGAAATCCACCCGGCTCGACGAGGCAGGATTCTATTCCGAAACCTGAAAGTTCAGTGCGGTAATTCTCCGCCAATGCCTCCATCGCCCATTTTGAGGCGTTATATGGGCCGTAAAACGGAAGTGTAAAACGGCCAAGCAGACTCGTAACAAAGATCAGTAAACCTTTCTTCTTCTCTCGCATGTGCGGTAAAAACGCCCGGCTTACCCTCTGGACACCGAACACGTTGATGTCGAATATGTGGCGCCAGTCCTCTGGCGTAAACGTCTCCTGCAACCCTATGACACCGACGCCGGCATTGTTTACCAAAACGTCCAGTCCCTCGACCTGCTTCAATACTGCCCTGGCCGCAGATTCGACGGAATCAGTGTGGGTCACGTCGAGTTCAACAATATGGGCGCCGGCTGATTTCAAATCGTCAGCCACGCCTTTATTTTTGCCGTTTATTCCTCTCATGGAGGCGAATACCGTATTCCCCTTTGCCAACAGGGTCTGGACCATCAATTTTCCGAATCCACTGCTGGCTCCGGTAATGAGTATATTTTCAGACATTTTTTACATCCTTTCCTAATTATCCAACATATGCCGGATGATTATTAACATACCCCTTTATCCGAGTTGTCCGGCTCATCCCATTGAAGGGAATGTTTACCGTATGCGTTCACTCGATTAATAATTGACTCGAGTGCCTTAAGATAGAGCGCAGGCACAAAATAGCAACAGGTTTTGGGTTATCGCAGCGCAATGAAACCTATTAAAACTGACCCTAATCAAATGTAGGATTAGCTGGGCAGTGGGCAGAATTCAAAGATGAGGACAGATAGCCGGGCCATCTAAAAACAATATTCACATTTCAAACCAAATTAACCCTTGGGTTACCGTGGGCTTTCATGCTGTTTGACAATTACGCATTGTGGTACTTATTTTTACTCTTGGTCCTAAACTAAATTCACCAAATAAATTGCTCTATCATTAGGTACATGAAGTAACACGGAGGAGCTCATGTCTAAACTGAAGAAGATGACGAGACGAGCTATCCTGCAAATCGGATTGGTAGCCGCCGGAGCTGCCACTGGCAAACTATTCGCAAAATCCACCGACGCTAATATGTCTTGTGAGACTCCCGCACAAACCGAAGGACCATTCTATCCTAAGCACGAACAGGCGGATAAAGACCTAGACCTGACGCTAATCAAGGGCCATGATAAGCTTGCAGAAGGCGAAATCATTTACGTAAGCGGGCAAGTTATAGACGACCACTATAAACCTGTGCCTGGGGCTTTGGTTGATGTTTGGCAAGCCAACAAACATGGTCGTTACCATCACGATGACGACACGAATCCGGCACCGATGGATGACAATTTCCAAGGTTGGGGACAGATTAGGGCTGATGATGAAGGACGGTATAGTTTCAAGACGATTATTCCAGGCGCGTATCCAGTTAACAATGAGTGGTCACGTCCACCTCACATCCACTTCAAGGTTTCCAAACGGGGCTATCATGAATTGACCACACAGATGTATTTTGCCGATCATGCTTTGAACGAGAAGGATAGAATCCTGTTGGAGCTGCCGGAATCAGAGCGTGGAAAAGTAATCGTAGAGTTTGGAGCAGGTTTGGCAGATGATGAGCCTGACGCGAAGCGCGGGCAGTTCAACATCATGCTCCGCCGTGTTAGGAAGGCTTAAGATTTGATCAGAACGGCACGTGTGTAACCATTACATTTGCCGATCTTCCTATAGAGGTATCCACTCGATCCTGCCTCGGCACTGTGTAATTTTTTGCCTCAAAACCCTGCATATCTGATCGAAAATCCGGAATTTTTGCTGATGGATAATTAGGCTCAGCTAAAAGCAGAGATTTCTGACCATCGCTAAGCTCACGTCCCTCATCCGCGCCGTTCGGAAATCCATAATAGATGTAAAGAACATAATCTATTTGATGCAACCAAAACGACATATAGCTTGCCAGTATGCCGCTAATTAGTTGGATCTTTTTCAATCGCAAGCACCACTACATATTGGGACGGCTGAATTTGCAGTTCATTGCAGATTACATTGGGAAAAAGAACCTATCACAGAAATGTGGCGACCTGAGATATTGAGACGATTCAAACATCCAAACGCATCGAATTAATTGCAGATACGAACTGGCGATCTCAAATTAAGCTTGGCATTGGGCCATTGTCAAACACTTTAGCCAAGGGGGGTATCTCATGAAAGTTTCAAAAGCTGGAAAAATTTGGGTCGACTATCACCACATCCATTCTAAAAAAAATACAGTCAGATCCCACACATTCGTTAAGGGTCGATTCTGCCGCCAATTTGGCGATTATATCTGGTTGGGCCTTGTCATGTGTCTCACCTGGATTGGACACGCCTTGAAAACTAGCTCAGGGCTATTTATCATTCCAATTGTTTACGCCATTCCATAGCGGTACTGCTATGATTAAAAAATTCGCTTACCTAAATCAGGGAGATAAATGTCATGAAAACACTATCAATTGGAATATTATTCGCGTGTATGGCCCTGCTATTTATTGGTGCTGGAGCCCTGGCTGCCGGTAGCGGTTCGACGCCTGCCCAGGACACCCGGCCCGGTGTCACTAGTTACAATTCCGGTGTGAAATTGATGACACAGGGTAAATTCGAAAAGGCGGCAAAAAAATTCGAGGCCGCTCTGAAAAAAAACCCCGATATGGCTGAGGCACACAACAATTTAGGATACTCACTGCGCAAGCAGGGATCGCAGAACTTCGAACGGTCGCTGAGCCATTACAATCGCGCCATTGAACTCAATCCAAAATTGGCCGAGGCATATATGTACCGCGGTGTATTGCATGCTCTGATGGGCAATGAGGATAAAGCATTAGAGGATCATCGCAAATTGACCGGGCTCGATCGTGAGCTTGCAAATGCGCTTCAAGCAGCCATTGCCTCCGGCGAGGAACCAGAGGGCCTTACCGGATTGGTCAAAACCTGGTGATTAGATGCATCTTTATAACAGTCGCAGCCATAGTGCTATCAGTAATTGGCTGCGACTACGGTTTAAAACTAAACCGTTCAGCTATTTTTGATCGTGAGAATGAATATGTTTGGCAGATACCGGAAGGTTTCCCGATTCCTGTGGTACCTGCCGATAACCCTATGACGTGGAGTAAAGTTGGGAGCATTACCAGATTGTTAATGCAATGGGCTGATTACAGTGACAACTGAGCTTCTTTATACTTCTCGAAGATCTTATCGTAGGTGCCGTTATATGCCGCACAGCGTAATGCGAGCATTTCGTTTCCTGTTTCTTTAACCCACCATGCCCCTGAGCGCTTCATTCTTGTATGACAGATAAATTTGTTGGCTGATTCAATACCACCGCTTCCAATCGGATAACCGCCTATTCGATCACCCTGGTAATGAATTCTTTCACGGTTGTTGTTCAGGTAACCAATGAGTTTGCGGATCTCTTCCTTTGCCAAACTATCCCGGGGCTTCATTCGCTCAAGTCCCCAAATCACATTGTCCACTTCAGCATAAAAAAGCCGTGTTATCGTACTTTCCACCCATTCCAGGCATTTTTTCGATTTTTCACCGTATTGCAGCTTGGCCACCTTGTGGATATGCTCTGCACAATGGAAATAGTCCAGTATTTGTCGGCCCTTGGGAAAACAGGCAACCATGTGTTTCCACAGCCAGTCGGCGCCATCGCCCAACAACCCAATGCGAAGCTTATCCTGATCAATGCGGGATGCCACTAAAGATAGATCCTGGCCAAACTGCTCTTCATTTTGGATTTGATGCCAACTGGCTACATGTACGATTCGATCCTTGCCCAGCAGGTATATACGAAAGCCCTTGGCCTCTTGCCAGCGACCTTTTCCTCTTTTTTCATTTCGCTTTGCTTTGGGCCGTGTGGGTACATGGGCTCCGTCTGAGGCCACCACCAATACCGGCCGCCAGGCACTTTCGCTTACACTCGAGCACCTTTGGGCAATCTCTTGTCGGCTAGGAATGACATCCTCAAGGCAGGCAAACGCACCGACTTGTTCAAATGTATCGTGCATGAAATGGTCACTAACACGATGATCGGTTAGTTCGGCAAAAAGTTCACTGCCATTTGAAAAGGGAACCTCGGTAGCGGTCTTAGTCGATTTTTTCTGAACGTCAAACTGATATTTTTTCCGGCTGACCTCAAGGGTCTCGTCCAGTGGCGTAAATCCATGGGAACAATCCGTACAATAAAACCAGGGCCGTTTCAAAACGCTGGGCCCATGCATGGTTATCAGCTCTTTTAAATGGTCGCGCCGTTTTTTGCACCTTTTGCCACAACGCGGGCAGGGAGCATACTCCTGCTCGAATAATCCAGCGTATTTTTGTTCGATCAGGGCCTGTAAACAGGCACCAAAAAACTTCTGTTTGGTTTCGGAAAACAGTTGGCTGAGCTCCATCACAGTAGGCTCTTTGCCGTCTTCAAATACCTCGTCTACAATCTGGTCAACCCATTTATCCACTTCATCATGGATCATGTTTCGAAAGTTTCCTTTTGGATCCGGTTCAAGATTGCGAGCTGCAAGTCCCATGGCAATACCCAATTATATCTGCGCCAATTGCTGGCGAAATCGCGATGTAAGCGGGTAAACATAAATCTCTTTGACCGCCATACCTTGCCGTTTGTGGTAACGGTCCATCCGGCCGCGGCCCGTGGTTGCTCCCATGTGTATCCAGTTGGCCGCCTTATAGCAAATACCTTTGAATCGTTTGGCGTCAACCAGGGTCTCCATTAGAACCGGACGGTAGCCGTAGCAGTGTTGCCAATCATCCGCAATGGTCTTGGCAGCCAGGGAAAGAGCCGAACTGGCAAGGTTTTTCACCTTTACCCAAGGGAAAATCAGAAAGCGACTGTTGTTAACGATCTTTTGCAGGTTCGCTTTTCGTTGTTCATCGCTCCAGCCGATCCAGCGATCCCGTGGCGCCATCTTCCATGCTGGACTGGAGAATTGAAAACAGCCAAGAATATCACCGGTTGCACCGGATTTAATAAAATAGCGCACCTGCGCGCCAAAAGGCAGTTGATAGCCCAGGTAATGATACCGGTCGACATATTCATACCAAAGCTGTCTTTGTTCCTTGCTCTCAACCCGGCTCAACCCTATGGGTGCCAGTTGCCTAAACTTGCTGCAAATGGTTGGTTTAATATCCCCCTGGGTGGTCTTGAAAATTTTAGTACTGCCCTTTTTGGCGTACTGTGTTCTACATGCCGGCAGCCCAATGATTCCCTTGGCATCCAGGCTTTCAAGAAACTGCCGACATTCAACACTTTTTAGCTTTCCGGTGGGCCTTTTCCATGAAAATAATTCGCAAACCGTATTGGCAAGTTCTCCTCGGCTGAGTTTTGGAAATGTCTCTATTATCTCAGCTATTTCCTCTATCTGTTCCTTGGTGGCCGTTTGACCACAGAATTTATGGACACTTTCAGAGTGCATTGATCCTCCTGGTTATTAGCGCAATAGTTCATTTTGCTATACAGCATGCCAGAAAGAGTGTCCAGGACTTTTTTAGCCTTGAAATATTTTTTTATCGAGAATCATTAACAAACTGGTAATGCACCCGTAAAGTTGAACTTGGCCGAGAGTTGTTCTACGATTCCCGCTTGTCGGGTGATGGTACCATTTCCTGTGCTTCCTGCCACCAGCCGAGTTTGGCTTTTACCGATGGCAGAAGCCGGGCACTAGGAATTCAGGGCAATATCCATCCCCGCTCGGCCATGTCCCTGACCAACGTGGCCTACAATGCGACCTTGGGTTGGGACGACCCCACTCTGACACGACTCGAAGACCAGATACTCATTCCTTTGCATAATACGCAGCCACCGGAGATGGGAGCAGCAGGTCGCGAGGCGGAGATTCTGAACCGTTTGAAGAAAGATCGTCGTCTGCGGCGGCTTTTCCATGGCGCGTTTCCGGATGACAAATCTCCGGTTACAATGCGCAATGTGATCTTCGCGTTGGCGGCTTTTGAGCGAACCTTGATTTCAGGAAACTCGCCGTATGACCGCTGGGCTTATGGTGCAGAACCGGATGTATTGAACGGGGATCAGCGTGCAGGGGCCCGGTTGTTCTTTTCCAGGCGATTGAATTGTTTTCGCTGTCATGCTGGATTTAATTTTTCTGGTCCGGTTAAGTATGAAGGTTCTGAATTGCCTGAGGCTCGCTTTTATAACACCGCACTGTACAACGAGGACGGAACAGGGGTTTATCCTAGCCCAAACACAGGCTTACACCGGCACACGGGCCGCCGGGATGATATGGGCAAATTCCGTGCACCCACCCTTCGTAATATCGCCCAGACAGCACCGTATATGCACGATGGCAGCATTGCCACCTTGGAAGGAGTCTTGGACCATTATGCAGCCGGGGGTCGATCCCGCACCAGCCCTCAAATCAAGCACCCCATTGCCAACACGGACCCACTTATGACTGGATTTGAGATTTCACCTTTGGAAAAGAGGCAGCTTATCGCTTTCCTGCACGCCCTCACAGACCAGAACTTCATACAGCAGTCAGTGCAACAGGAAAATCCCAATCCAAAAAGTGTCAACTCTAAATGAATATGAATAGAGTTGGCACTTGCTGGAAACCTTTGTTGCCGCTACCCACCAGTTTCGCCAACGGGTTATCACCTGACAACACCACGCGCGGCGTTTCTATCCGCTGCTGTCTTGACCACGTCCTAGCTGTTTATTCGTTTGGGGAGCAGGTGGAATATTTTCTATAATAGTTTCATGCTGGGAGGTTTGTCTGCCTTAAACCTTAAACTCGACAATTGAAATAATATTTAGTTTGAAGCACCACTATATATGGGGGCGATCGAATTGGCAGTTCGGTACAGATTACATCGGAAAAATGAATCTATCACAGAAATGTGGTGACCTGAGATGTATAGAGATTACTCCAGGAATCCCACCCCTGCCATTACCGATGATAACATTCTGATATCATATTATTTCTGGTATCTTGAGTCTGTAGGAGATATATGGCTGATCATATGGCATTGGGACAACAGCGCATGAACCTGTTGGAACCGACTATTGCGGACCCGCTTGCTATTTGGTGTGGGGGCCGGGGAGAAAAACCCCGGCTACCCGATCGCCTCCTGCTGTCTGGCGCAAGACCGGAGTTTATACGCCACCTGTAGCTGGAATGGGAGCCGCTCGGGATGGCCTTTTTTTAATTGGTGGCGGCCCAGCCTCCTGAGCAGCCCAGGTGAGTGGACCGACTACGCCATCTGGCGTAAGTCTACGCATTCGCTGAAACTTGCGGACCCGCATGTCCGTTTTCGGACCAAAGATTCCATCGACCCACAAGGGTGGTCGATCAACAAGCCGGGCATTGAGTAGATTTTGACAGTAGGCGACAGACGGCCCTTTGGAGCCCTTTCGAATTGTTGGAACCATGATTTCCTCCTTTGTTCAAAAACGGTACTTTACTGAGAAGTGGGAAGATCCAAATATCAATGTCGTACCGATGTATTGAGACGATTCAAACATCCAAAAGCATCGAATTTATTGCAGATACGAACTGGAGATCTTAGGTTAAGCTTGGCATTGGGCCGTTGTCAAACACTTTAGCCAAGGGAGGTATCTCATGAAAGTTTCAAAAGCGGGAAAAATCTGGATCGACTATCACCAAATCCATTCCAAAAAAAAATACAGTCAGATCACACACCTTCGTTAAGGATCGATTCTGCCGCCAATTTGGCGATTATGACCTTAACGACCTGTCCGCCGATCACATCCTGGAATTCATGAATCAAATTGCAGAGGGTCGCAAACCTCAGACCAAGCGCACCCGATTTGCCAGCCTGCTTGCCTTTTTCAATTTCTCCAAAAACAATCTCGATCCCGACTTTTCCAACCCCTGCGAATCACCGATGCTGCGCAAGATGTTCCGACCGAAAATCAAAACCAGGTTCGATATCCTCGAAAAAGAGATAGTGGATGAAATAATTTTCCGGACAGAGAAAATCAGGAACCGATTGATGCTGGAATTGATGGCCCGAGGGGCGATGCGGGTCGGTGAGGTATTGAAAATCACACCCAATGATATTTCCGAACGGAAAATCCTGTTAAGGGAGCCGAAAAGCGGCCGTGAGTATGAAATCATATTCATACCCCAGAAGGTAGCCGACCGGCTCAAGGCGTATGTTGAGTCCCAAAATATCGGGCTCCACGATCGGATATTTCCCATCTGCTATGAAGCGGCCAGGTCGGTGGTCATGAAGGCCGGCAATTTGGTTGGCATCCATTTAAGACCCCACGACCTTCGCCGGCATGCAGCAACATTCGCAAGCCGTTCTGGCGTTCCGCTAGAAATTGTGAGTAAAGTAATCCTCCGACATTCGGATCTTTCGACCACACAAATATATTTGGGAAAAATCAGTGATTCCGAGGCCTTAAAGTGGATTGAAACTATTTACAACTAAACTCAACAAAGGGTGGTCGCGTCGGTTCGGGCCACCCTAAAAATTAGATTTTAATTGAACATCGCAGGGCTTTTCAGAACTGATATCTAAATTCCAGTAGGAGAAAAATGTAATTTTATCCGATCTGAATTATTACTGATTTATAGGTCAAATCACTAATTATCATAAAATAGACACCAACCACATGATATAGGTGTGCCACGGAGGTGCAAGGTACCAGTGGGTGCGAGTCCCGCCCTGGAAATTGTCGGTTCATCCCGGTCGCAACCCAGGCAGTGGGGTAGGGAGACCTTCCTGCTGAAGCCCGGGGAACAAATATAAGCCAAAAGGGCTGCAGCAAACTTGCAGGCCGTAATGCGAATGAACCTGAACAGGCCACGAAAGGACGCCGACCCGCCCTATATTCTGAGAAAGCCGCAGCAGGCTATAGCGCTCAGCTAAATTGAGACACCATTGCTCAGGTAAACAGAGACGCACCTTTCAGTAATATCCCGCCGTTGAGATTGAATCGGAAAAGATCCAGGCTTTACAAAAAAAGAACCCCCGTTGTACTTTAATTGTCGCCAAACAAAACAAGGACAACGAGGGTATGCCCAAATACATCAGCGATATAAGTGAGCACTTGGCTTTTTTGTAATACAGATACAGCCTTGTTTTCAATTCATTTCTGATTGGTACCGCCAAAAAGAGGTCCGCGGTATTGTTGCGCAGTACTACTGGGTTGTTCGGAGCGTTCTCAAACAAAAGCCTCACCTGAAAAAATGCCTGGCCCAATGCAGGCATTGCCAGATCCTGTTTTTCACCCACCCACGCAATGCAGGCCGCAGCGATCTTGGCTGCCCTTTCGGCTGCCGGGAGGCCCACCGGCGTCAGAACGCTACCCGCCGAAGCATCGACTATTATCGGAGCCCGGAAGGCAAGGTAAAGAAGAAGCATTTGAATGCCGAACGCAGCAGGCAGAACCGGTTGTCGGAACCGGATTTCGATGAAAATGGCCTATGCACCGTTGACGCCGAGACGGTGGAACATATCCGGCTTCTTACCAGTCTGGTGGAGGGCCGTCGGGTAGGCCTGGCGGAGATTTATGGCATGTTGGAAGGGATATTGAGACAACACAGCATCGACGATTGCATAAAATTGCCCTACGGTGTGACGTGTCTTCAGCAAAATCCGCCATAAAGGACGCCAAATGGTCGAACAAGTGGAGATAACCCGTTTTGACTTGCGTTACCAGGACTGCCGGATGCGTAGTCCTGGCGCCGAGAAGGCCCTGCTGTTGTCAATTTTGGAAAAAGGCGTCCGCGAGCCGCTTTGTGGTATTGATAGCGAGCCGCACCGGATATTGCTCGACGGCTTCAAGCGGTACCGATGCGCCAAAAAGCTGGGAGTTGGTATCGTGCCTTACCGTTCGCTGGGCAAAGATGAGGTCACCGGCATTATCGAACTGATTCGTATGTCCAATGCGACAAGTCTGGGTATCCTGGAGCAGGCCAGACTGATGGACGAACTGAAAACAGTCCACCAGATGTCGGTATCCGAGATTGCAGGTCTTGTGGGCAAAAGCAAGGGGTGGGTAGGCATGCGCGTTGGCCTCATCGGGCAGATGAGCCCGTTGGTGATGGGCCGGATATTTGACGGGAAATTTCCTGTCTACGCCTATATGTACACCCTTCGTCCGTTCATACGTATGAACGGTGTGAACAAAAAGGAGATCGACGCGTTCGTCGGATCGGTGGCCGGCAAAAAGTTAAGCATCCGGGACATAGAGATTTTGGCCCATGGTTACTTCAAGGGCGGGGATGCGTTGCGAAAGCAGATTAAAGGTGGCGACATCGTATGGGCACTGAGCCGGTTGAAACAGACATCGTCCAATGCCGACGATTGCACCGAGCTGGAAAGACAGATGCTCAGAGAACTTGAGATCACGCAAAAATACATGCAACGGGTTACTTGCAAAAGCCAGGACAAACGATTTGCCACGAGCGGGTTTTTTGCCCAGGCCAATCTTTTGTCCGGTGGCATATTGAGACAGTTGGCCCCATTTACCCGGGCGATACGGCAATTTTATGATCGAAGCCGACAAGCGTAAAGCGATTTATCTTCTGCACAAGGAAGGTATGGGGATCCGAGAAATTTCTCGGCAGATGAACGTCAGCACCAATACGGTCAGTACCATCATCGGTCAGGGCGGCGAACTGCCGCAGACCACCCGAAACGATAAAATTGACATCGACACGGAACTGGTCGGCCATATCTATCTAAAGTGCCACGGCCGGGTTCAACGGACCCATGAAATCCTCAGCGAAGAACACGGCATCGATATCGGCTATTCCACATTGAGCCGGATCATCCGTGAGCTTGGCTTTGGAAAAAGAGGCAAAAAACGCTGTGGTCAAGAGCCAGACCAGCCTGGGGCCGAGATGCAGCACGACACCTCCCCGTATCGGGTCAAATTTATCAACACACAGGTTCTGGTTCAGGGCAGTCTTTTGTATTTTCGCTACTGCAAAGTGAGGTACCTGAAATTCTACCGGGCATTTGACCGGTTCAAGATGAAATGTTTTTTTCATGAAGCGCTCACTTTTTGGCAATATGTGGCAGCCGATTGCATCATTGACAACACGAATTTGGCCCGTCTTTATGGTACCGGTAAAAATGCGGTGATACACCCAGAAATGGCACAATTTGCCAAGCAGTACGGCTTTTCCTTTGTCTGTCATGAAAAGGGGCACGCGAATCGAAAAGCCGGCAATGAACGCGGATTTTTTACGGTTGAAACCAATTTCTTTCCAGGGCGTGAATTTGCCGATCTCGAAGATATGAACCGCCAGGGCTTGGAGTGGGCAACGGTGCGAATGGCAAAAAGGCCCACCACCAAGACCCGTTTAATCCCCACCCAGGTGTTCGAGCATGAAAAACCGTATCTAAAAAAGCTGCCCGTCCATGTCCCGGCCCCTTATCTTGTGTTGGAACGGGGCACCGACCAGTACGGATATACAGCCGTCGACGGCAATTACTATTGGATCCCCGGCACCAAACGCCACGATGTGAAGGTGCTGCAATATGCCGAGCATCTGATGATCTACCGTAACCGGATGCTGCTCGGCCGTTACCGGATACCGGCTGATGGCGTTAAAAATAAGCGCATTTCCCCCGAAGGGCAGCAAATACCGCCGCACATGCCCAGAAACCGGAAAAAACCCGCCACCAAACAAGAGAAAATTTTACGTGAAGCGGCCAAACCGATCGACGAATATCTTACCTTTGCCATCAAAAACGGCGTCAAACAGAAACACCGGTTCATCCGCGCACTGTATGGCCTGTACCGGAAAATGGCCCTTGAAGTATTCATCAAAACGGTCAGCCGAGCGTTAAAATACCGGATCACGGATATCAAAACTGTCCAACGGATTGCCACGCTGCAGTTGACGGCCGCCAATTTCCAAATGCCGCTGCCGCAGATCGACCGGCAGTTGGAAAACAGAGACGCCTATATCGAAGGGTATTTTGCCGACGACGTTGATCTGAGCGTGTATGACACAGGGGATAACGATGGATGAAAAACTTACCCAAATGCTCAAGTATATCCGGCTTGGCGGCCTTTTGGCCAACTGGGACCGGTATCTTTCCACCGCCCAAAAAGGCAATTACTCCCATGCGCGGCTGCTCGAACACGTCGTCGAACAGGAGTGTCAACTCAAAAAGGAAAACGCCAGAAAGATGCGGCTTACCCGTGCCAGGATACCGGAAAAGTATGCGATCGAAACCTTTCCGTTTAACCGGCAGCCGAAGCTGAACAAAAAGATAATCATGAACATGTACGACCGGTTTGATTACATGGAAAAATGCCGTAACCTGATCTTCATGGGTCCAACCGGCACCGGAAAAACCGGGCTTGCCACCGCTTTTCTCACCCACGCTATCGATTGCGGATACCATGGCCGGTATGTCGCGTTTGCCGAACTGGTCGAACTGCTTTACCAGTCAGTCGCCGATCATACGGAAGCCCGCGTCATCAAAACATTTGCCGCCACAGATTGTCTTCTGATCGACGAATTGGGATATGTAGAGGTCGAGCCGGTGCAGGTCGGACTGTTTTTTACCCTGATGCACAAGCGACACAAGAAAAAAACCACCCTGATTACTTCCAACCTCGGGTTTTCGCAATGGTCGTCTTTTTTGAAAAACGACCATCTGACCGCAGCCCTGATCGACCGGTTGACGGAAAACAGTCATGTGATCAACATGAAAAACTGCGTCAGCCTAAGACCCAAGCTCGACCCGGTAGCCTGACATGACGCATCAGCGCTTTTCTTCCAGTCAGCTTTACAGCCTGCGTAACCAGATCAGCGTTCGGATGCTCATCGAAGAAACCCTGCGAATCCCTTGCCGGATGACAGAAGGATGTTTTCGTTTTCTTTGCCCTGTTTGCAACGGTTTTAAAACCGCCGTAAATCCTGAAACCAATCTGGCCAGATGCTTCGACTGCAGCAAAAATTTTAACACCATCGATTTGGTGATGCTTACCAGGCAAGCCAACTTTGTCGATAGTGTCAGGTTCCTGCAGTCCATCCATCAAAAACAAGCCACCTGCCGGGGTAACAACCCCATACGAAGCGACAGGTCCCAAGAAAACGCCAGCCCCTGCCAAATCGGACAGGTCATTGCCGATATCCTGCCTGCGGCACACGCCGCCTCCCCTGGCCAATCCAACCTGGACCATCCCATAGCCTCCCACCGGGTCACTGACGAAAACCGTATCGCGAAGCTGGAACTTCAACTGGAATATCTGTTGCGCCAGATCCAGGAATTAACCGCCACAACGAAAGCAGTACTTCCCTCCAAATAGGAAAATCTCGGTCGTTCTACACCACCTTTTCTCTCCTGCGGGGTAAGCTGCTGGCGGGATTATTTTTTTTTCAGGGACGCGGGATAGCGGCGGGGTTGGCCTTCAGCTATCGGGCCCGGTATGAACCAATGTCTCAATCTATCTGAGCAAAAATGTATCAGTTTATCTGAGCGCTATAGAGCAGGGTGAGGTTCCCCCCAATGTCAAGACAGAATTTCGGGTAAGTTTAGCTATGCCTTTTACTTCTCGATCTTCTTCTCCAACGGAAGTTTTCATCACCATATTGAAAGATATTCAAGTTGTCGGTTTTTCCAATATACCTCTTGAAAAAGAGATCATTTCCGATTACCTTTTCGCTATCCCTCCGGAGGATAGGGCAACGCTGGGGAGCGACCCGAGCGCCGGAAGGATGACCGAAGTATGGGGGCCGCACTTTCGGGTGCGGCCTGCCATCTGTGGCCCCGCGGCAATTGTTCCCCTCCCATACTTTGGTCCACAATGCGCTAAACCCCGGGGGTTTGGGGGCAGAGCCCCCAAATCAGATCAGCAGCCTTGCTTATTCATGACCCGCAGTACACCGAAGCCGGGGTACGGTAGCCGAAGCTTTGATGGGGCCGCTGGTGGTTGTAAAACCGAAAGTAGGCGGCCAGGCTGTCGGCCAGATCTTTCACGGTTCGGTAATCTTTCAGGTAAACCTCCTCGTATTTTACGGTTCGCCACAGCCGTTCGATCATAATGTTGTCCATGGCCCTGCCCCGACCGTCCATACTGATCCGGACACCACGCTTTTGGAGCACACCGATATATTCATCACAGGTGAACTGGCTGCCTTGATCAGAATTGGAGATCTCCGGTTGACGGGTTATCAGCGCCTCTTCAAGGGCTTGGATGCAAAAAAGGGCATCCAGGCTGTTTGAGATTCTCCAGGAAAGCACGTAGCGCGAGTACCAATCCATGACGGCCACCAGAAACATAAACCCAGCCTGCATACGCAGATAGGTGATGTCTGTGGCCCAGACCTGATCGGGCCGGTTGATCTGCAATCCTTTGAGCAAATACGGAAACTTGTGATGCCCCTGGTTCGGTCTGCTCAGGTTCTTTTTTGGAAAGACCGCTTGGATGCCCATTTTCCGCATCAACCGCTCGATCCTTTTGTGGCCGATCCGATAGCCCCTTTGGCGCAGCACATGGGTCATTCGAGGAACCCCGTAAAACGGTGTTTTAGTGTACTGCTCGTCGATGATTTGCATCAGTTCCAGGTTCAGCGCCGTCTCGCCAGCCGGCTGGTAATAGTACGTAGAGCGGTTTATGCCCAACAGCTCGCATTGGCGGACAATCGGAATTTCCCTGTGGTTCGGGTCGACCATCTGCCTGCAATCGGCTATTTGAGCTGAGCTGACTTTTTTTTAAGCCAGTCCAGTTCTACCTTCAGTTGGCCGATCTGCTGGTACAAAGCTGCAATCAACTCATCGCTATCCTTATCTTTTTTGGCGACTTTGTCGGAAAACAAGGACGGCAAATTTTCCAACACATGCCGTTTCCACCGGCTGATCATGGTGCCGTGAACACCGAACACCGAGCTGAGTTCGGCCATGGTTCGGGATTCCCGAATGGCCTCCAGTGACACCTTTGCCTTGAAATCTGCCGAATGTCTTTTACGCTGCATTTTCTTCTGTTCCCCTCCGGTACAGGTTCATCCCCTCATAGCATCTTTTTAGCTTAAGGGGCTGTCCAGTTTTTGGGGGGAATTATAGGGGAAGGACGTAACCGACCCAACTATATCGGACCGAATCTTCACAAGTTCCATGGCCGGTTTATCCACGGTCATATTCGGCATGGTTGCCAACGGTATTAAGCTATCGTAAACATCTTTCCAAAAGGCTAAGGCGGAAATAATAGCAACTACTAGAAAATACCATTTGATGATGGTGGAAAAAAACTGAAAACAAATAAACACTATTAATTCAAGGTTATACAAAATATCGATTGATTAGATATGTGTTACCATCTGCCGGTATCGCTCCATGATTTGACTCATTACAGGTTCGAGTTCATCGGGCTGAATAACCAGAAGATCTCCTGTTTTGGCCTTTGAAAAAAGGTGATCCACCGCTTTACTCGGGTCTTTAACGATTTCAATATTTTGTTCTTGAAACCCGCCTTTAAGAAGCCCCTCATAAACTAACTTTGGGGTTTCCCCTATAGGTCTGTCACGGGGGTCAAAATCTGTAAGTACGATATAATCGTATACCGAAGCCAGCACCTTGCCATATTCAATGATTTGTTCAGTGGTTCGATTTCCTGTTCCATGACATAACGCAATCTTTCTTCCTTTCGAAAGACGCGGCAATAACCTTGCCATGGCGCGAGCTGATTCCGGGTTATGACCGTAATCCAAAAGAACCTTGTATTTTTGGAAATCGAATAAATTCATTCGACCGGGATTTTGATTCGGAGAAGGATAAAATGTCATAATCCCATTTCGAATTTGTTCAATAGGCAGGTTTAAGCCGTGAAGGGCTCCAATGGCTGCGAGAGTATTTGAGATATTAAAGTCAATTATCCCTCCAAAGGTAATAGGGATCTCTTCGAGCGTGCAGACAATGATGTCCAATTCCCGATTTCTAATGATGGCATTTCGCTTGTCTATGGTGACAACAGTTCCCCCCTCCTCTATGTGAGCTTTAACCTTTTGGTTAGTTGCGTCCAAAGAAAATAGGATGATATTTCCGCGAGCACGTTCCAATACGCTCATGGTCATACTATCATCCGCATTTATAACTGAAGTACCTGTTTTTTTAACAACTTCTATTACTGTGGATTTTAGCAGGCATAGATCTTCTTGCGATTCTATCCAGTCTGTACCTAAGTGATCCTCTCCAATATTTAATAGCACACCCACATCAACTTCATCAACGCCAAGACCTCGTCTAGCAATCCCACCGCGTGCCACCTCCAATACAATGTGATCCACTGTTGGTTCCCTGACAACAATACCGGCTCCCTCCGGTCCGCTGTAATCTCCAGTTATGATGGGCTTCCCATCAATCATAATTCCGGTAGTACATGTTAGACCGACAATTTTCCCCGAATACTTCAATGCATGGGCAAGTAATTTGCTGGTTGTTGTTTTACCATTTGTGCCAGTCACAGCTAAAACGGGAATTGGTGTGTAACCCTCCGGGAAAAGCATATCCACTAACGGTTTCGCAACATTTCTGGGTTGGCCGTCCGTCGGTTCTAAATGCATTCTGAATCCCGGTGCGGCATTCACTTCAACCACTTTTATGCCTGATGAATCGAGGGGAAGCGATATGTCTTTTACCAAGGCGTCTACACCCACGCAATCCAATCCAATGATCCGGGCGGCCCGTTCAGCCATCAAGCGAATATCGGGACTTACCTCATCGGTTACGTCCGTTGCAGTACCTCCCTGGCTAAGATTGGCTGTTGCTTTTAGATATACCTTCTCCTTTTCCGCTGGTATGGAGTCCAGAGATAAGTCTTTCAGGGATAACAGTCTTTCGGTCATTTGATCGATTTCAATTTGCGTTAGGACTTTTTCATGCCCAAATCCACGAAGTGGATCTGAATTGATCTTTTGAATAAGATCTTTTATGGAGGATTTTCCATCACCAATTATATGAGCCGGCTCTCGCCTGGCCGCTGCAATGAATTTTCCATCTATTACTAACAAACGAAAATCGTCCCCTTCAACATACTCTTCAACAATCACATTACGGTGGTAAGCTTGAGCCGCCTGAAAAGCCTTTTTTAATTGATCCAACTCGGTAATATTGATCGTAGACCCGTTACCATGGTTTCCCACTTCCGGTTTAACAACGACAGGTGCATCTATTTCATTAAAAACGGCTAGGGCCTCTTCTTGGGTTGAAACCTTCTGGCCGTTCGGAACCGGAATGCCGGATCTCTTTAAATACGACTTCACTCTTGTTTTTTCATCAGCGGTTTCCACGGCAATGGCCGAAGTATGACAGGTTATGGAGGCCTGAATCTGCTTTTGATTAACGCCATACCCTAACTGAATATGACTGTAGTCGTTTAGCCGAATAAAAGGGATGCCTCTATATTTGGCTTCTTTTACAATACTCCAAGTAGTGGGCCCTAACATGTGATCTTCGCGCAGAACCTTGAGCTCAGAAATAGTCTGACTGACATCAAAGCTCTTTCCTTGTGCAACTGCTTCGAAAAACGAAACGGCTTCTTTTGCGGCTTTTAATCCTGCAGATTCAACGAGATACCGGAAAACCACAATATAAGTTCCCTTTTTTGATGTATCTAGGGTTTTTCCGTACCCAACTACCATTCCTGCTAAGCATTGAAGCTCAATGGCGATATGCTCAATAATATGGCCGGCCCAGGTTCCGGTTTGAAGCCTTTGTATAAAGCCACCCGGCTTTCCAATTGAACAGCCGTGTTCTTGAAGCGTTGGAATAAGGTTCAATAGGCGATCCGAAAATCCTTTGATTTTATCTGACGGTCGGGTCTCATACTCGTTAATATTTAGAACCATGAATATAGCGGTATGTCGAGTATGCCGATTGGGGCCACGCAACGCTCGTAACTCTTTTATTTCAATCATACAATTTCCTTAAATTCTATTCTGATGCGGGTGTTAAAAACTGCCGTTTCTTGAAATTATAACGGTATCCATTCACTAACGAGTGAATTCGAACATTTTCTACGGCAATTGGCTTGCCCGGTATTATATCCATTATGTTGGAATTCCCTATATCTCTGCCATCTACGATTATAACCTGCCCCGTACCAACTACTTCGGCAACGCTATCCCCCTTGAGAACAACACCTGAATCTTCACCAATACCTACCCCAATGCAGGTAGGATTTGATGTAACAATCTGTATCAAACGTCCAATGCGTCCTCTTGCCATAAAATGAGTATCAAAAATAATTTTTTTCACGAAACCGAATCCGGACGTCGTGAGAACACTTCCCTTGAATAACCCTTCTTCGCTCTTTCCTTCATAAATCATGGTGTCGGAAAACACGGCGGCCCCGGCACTGGTGCCGGCGATAAGGGCTCCAGCTTCAAGCCGGTTTTGAATACCCTCAAGAACATTTGATCCTCCCAAAATCGTTGTCAGCCGCAATTGGTCTCCTCCGGTAAAAAAAATCAAATCAACATCTTCGAGACTATGAACCAATTTTTTGTCGTTTGCTTGAGATCTTTCTTTAATATTTAATGTTTCAATTAAAGATGCTCCAAGGGTCGTAAATACCTTATGATATTCATTGCCTTTTTGTTCAGGATCTTCGCTAGCCGTAGTGATTACGCTAACCTTGTAATCACTCTTCCCAATTTCCTGAATAACTCGTTTAAGTACAACCAATTCCTGCGCCTTGTCTTCATTCCCACCTATTGCAATGAGACGCCCCAAAAATAAAGGATTCAATGTCATAATTATTAAATCTCCGTAAGATATGACCACACCTTGCCATTAAAGTCATTTGGTGCAAGTTCGTTTGGGCTTAAAATAATTCGTCCGATCTTGCAATATTGTTGCGCTGCTTGCCAACAAAACAAAATTACTGTCGCCCATTGATCAGCCACAAGATTTTGTATGTGGTAAAATCCATTTTATCCCAACTAGCAGATACCGGCAGTCCACAAAATTGTGGGGTATTCAGAAGATGTCTATACGATGAATTAAGAGGCCGGGAAACGATTCCTGTATTGGGACTGCCGATTAGAAATTGCTCAAGGGCATAAGCCCATATACCGCTCTTGCACAGCCGCAAAGCGAATTAACGACGTTGTTTTCCCCTGTCGCTAGTAATTCTCGGCAGTTTGTCGGTCGCCGGCTATAAATCGTACAGTGGACTGAATAGCCAATTTCACCGCTTAAAGCCTGACAGCGAATCGGTTGTTTTTCTGTGCCCCTCATGGCTGATCATGTACCGTCTAACAGGTAGACCCAATGGGAAGGAATCATGCCATCTGGAAATGAGTCTGACACACGATTATCGAAAGATATTCGGAACATGGCGCAGCAGGCACCACAACTCATACACGGATTCTGTTTAGGCATGGCCTACCACCTGATGTGGGGGAGAAAGGCTCGCAGTCGTCAAAACTGCCGCCGAAATCAGATGGCGTCCCGAAATCCAAAATTAGAATCTAGAGTCAGGCCGATTCGGAAAGATAGCTGTCTGAAAGCACTAAATAGGATAGCATAAAACATATGGCGATACAAATATTATCTTTACGATGGCCATTTATGGTCCTATTAGATTTCAGCAAGTAGGAGATAGCACCAGGGCCGGGTGAACATTTTAGACTCATGATATTCCGCATTTAATCGCAGATATTTTTTGTGAGGGTCGTAGGTTTTTTCCTGTAGCTTCAAGATAGAACAATCACGTCATAGCTGGCGATAAACAGGGTGCGGCATATATCTAAAATTAGATGGGCGGTGTTTGCCGCCCTTTTTCTTTATAAAACTGGCAGCCGAGTTTTGCATCAGGGTAAAAACAATAGACACAGTATATTGCATTTATTAAATTGGGTTAAATAGCTTTTTAGGCACTGACATGTTTTTATCAAATTGCCTGGATAGGCTCTATTAATACTAATTTATAGGCTGAAAGAAATCGGATGGAAAAAACAATTTTTCAGATTGCTAAAATGGATTGCCCCTCTGAAGAGAGCTTAATACGGATGAAGCTTGACGGAATTTCAGAAGTCAAGAATCTCGAGTTTGATATACCGGGCCGCTTGTTGGTGGTTTATCACATGGGTCATCTTGAAGAGATTGAAGGTTCGGTTTTAGATTTAAATTTAGGTGGAAAACTCTTACATACCGAGCAATCTGATCAGGTTGATTTTCAAGAACAAGCGAGTCAACGAAAATTACTTTTTGCTGTTCTTGGTATAAATTTCTCCTTTTTTTTAATTGAATTGACGACAGGCTTATTGTCAAAATCAATGGGACTTGTCGCTGATAGTTTGGATATGCTTGCAGACTCGTTTGTTTATGCATTGAGTCTTTTCGCTGTCGGTGGAACATTGGCCGTAAAAAAAAGAATTTCTACGGTTGCTGGGATTTTTCAGATTACACTTGCAATTATAGGTTTTGTAGAGGTTATTCGCAGATTCATAGGCGTAGCAGACATCCCAAACTTTTTTGCAATGATCGGAGTTTCGATTTTAGCTCTTGTAGCTAATACATTCTGTTTGTACGTTCTTCAAAAGTCAAAAAGTAAAGAAGCACACATGCAAGCAAGTATGATTTTCACCTCCAATGATGTAATAATTAATCTTGGAGTCATTATAGCTGGTGTATTAGTGATATTGTTGAACTCAAACAAACCCGATTTAATTGTTGGTGCTATAGTTTTCGTTTTAGTAATTCATGGAGCAATCAGAATTTTAAAGCTTGGAAAATGATAATACCAAACCAATCTATTAAATTATAGATTCCCCATATTATGTGGCTGACCTTAATTCAGTCTAAACTGTGATTACATACCAGGCAATGCAGTTATCAATTGAGATGTTCAGGTGGTGATGAATAGACTTCGGCGCTAACGAAAACGGACCCACCTATGCCCCCCAGAAATACCCCACCAGCAATCCAGTGATTTAGCCCTTCAATTCATCCCGCAATCGACTCAGGCCCATGCTGGTCGATGGGTTCCAATGAGCGATATACTGGAACGTATCAAATGACGCTTAGTCTAGGAGGTTCCAGTGAGCTGCCGCTGCAAGTGTTGTGGCCGTCGGTTCGAGCGGCGTCCTCAAAATCCTGATCAAGAATACTGCTCCCGAAGAGCTTGCCAGAATAAACGCCGTCAGCGGTGGCGCCGTGCCCGAATAATCAGCGATCCGACTTACCGTGACAATAAGCGCGACAGCCAGAAGCGATGGACGGAAAAGCGTCCGGACTACTGGCGCCAATATCGTGAGCACCACCCGGAGTACGTTGCCCGCAACAGGCGTCTTCAGCAGGGTCGTGACCGGCTCAAACGGGACCTTGAGGCCACGAGTCGCAGCGGGGCGGTTCTTGCTAAGAGGTACGCGTGCCCGGAAAAATCTGATGCAATCACAGTCTATTACGAGCTTAGGCCGGCACAACCGGACGATCTTGCAAAGAGGTACGCGTCAACTCGTATATTTCAATTGATTCCAATTGGTTGCAACAATTCCTTGGCTGATTCTTCATCTTGCAAAGAGATCACTCGTGGGACTTTGCCCGTTGGATCTGCTAGGGCTCGACCATGCAAGAGTCCATTGCCATAAGATCCGTTGAGATCGCACATCTGGATCTGGCCTACGCCTACACCCGCATCCGGCGCCAGCGGCCTATTGTCACTCTGGCCGACTCGCTGATGCGCTGCGGCCAGCTTCTGCCCATTGTCGTGATTGCCGGTAATCCGTCCGGCTTTGTGCTCATCGACGGCTATAAGCGCGTTGAGGCCGCCCGGCGCGCTGGGTTGGACACCCTCAAAGCCCTGATCTGGCCTGGGGATGCCTGTGAAGCGCTTTGCCGGCTTTTGGCCTCAAACGGTGCCAGGCCGTTGGACGTGTTCGAGCAGGCGGCTGTTTTACGTGAGTTGAAGACCACCCATCGGCTGACCCAGAACCAGATTGCTGCCAAAATGGGCCGGCATCCCAGTTGGGTCACCCGGCGTCTTGCACTTATCGACCAATTGCCAAAAGAGGCGGTTGACGCCGTGCGGGACGGATATCTGTCGAGTTGGAGCGCCAGCCGGGTGCTGGTGCCGTTGGCGCGCGCCAACGCCGGCCACGCCAGGCTGCTGGTCAAAGCACTTTCACAACAGCGGATGACCAGCCGGCAACTGGACCAGCTTTGGCAGCACTACCAAAAGGCCAATCGCCCAGCGCGGGAAAAGATGGTCACCGATCCGCTCCTGTTTTCCAAATCGTTGGCTGCCCGAAAGGCCGAACAAAAGGGCCAGTTGGGCCCCGAGGGTCGATGGCTGAACGACCTTCGCACCGCAGCCCTTATCCTCGGCCGACTGGAGAAAATGGTTGGCCAAGTGTTCTACCCCAATCAAGACACTTTTCAACAGGATCGCCTGGTAACACCCTTCAACGATATCCAGGACACCTTTCATCGCCTTAAGTGCACAATAAGGAGACTTTGCCATGAGAAACGCAACCGACCGTCAAACCGTGATCGCTTTGCACCAGGCCGGCCAGAGCATCCGGGGGATCAGCCGGCAGATCAAGATGTCCAGAAAGACCATTCGTCGCATCCTTGCCGGCCAGACCCCCGAACGGATCAGCCGGCCCAGCCGTTATGAACCGCTTGCGAAACTGGTCTGTCAGTTGTATCAGCAATTTGGCGGCAACTGCGTTATGATCCAAGCCGAGTTGGCCGATCAATACGGACAGCACATTCCCTATACCAGCCTCACCCGCATGGTCCGCTCCTTAGACCTGCGGCCGGGAAGAATCCGGCGCAGCGGGACCTATGCATACTCGCCCGGAAAAGAATCCCAGCACGACACCTCCCCGCACAGGGTGTCCATTGCCGGAAAGCGCCGTAAAGCCCAGTGTGCCTCCATGGTGCTGGCCAATTGTCGACTGCTCTTTTTCCAGTACTACCCGCGCTTTACCCGGTTCGAGGCCAAGGCCTTTCTTTCCACCGCCCTTGACTACTTCGACGGTGCATCAGAAACCTGTGTCATCGACAACACCAGCGTGCTGGTGGCCGCAGGTAGTGGACCGGATGCCATCATTGCCCCGGAGATCGAGGTCTTTGGGGCCATCTACGGCATGCGCTTTGTCCCACACGCCATCGGCCACGCCAACCGCAGCGCTCTGGTCGAGAGAAACTTCCACTACATCGAAAACAGTTTCTTGCCCGGAAAGGACTTTGACGACTGGCACTCCCTCAATGATGCTGCCCGAAACTGGTGCGATCAGGTCGCCAACAACACCATCAAACGTGCCCTTGGCATGACCGCCAGACAGGCTTATCAGAGCGAACGCTCTTTTTTGAAGCCGCTTCCGGCCGTCACCCCGCCGATTTACCAGGCCCTTACCCGCACAGTGGACCTATACGGCTATATCACCGTGGACACCAACCGATACAGCGTGCCCGAACGGCTGTGCGGAAAAATCGTCGAAATACAAAAGGGCCTTTATGATCTACGCATTTTCCACAACCACCGAAAGGTGGCCACCCATGCGCGCATCATCGACCAGCGTGACGCCAAAAGCACCCGGACCGGGCACCATCAGCCCATGGCCCGCAAGACCGCAAAACGATCCGCTCCGTTGATGCGTCAACTCACCGGCCACAGCCAAAACCTGGACGCATATGTCGCCGCCATCGTCGCCCGTTACCGTAGCGCTGCCACCCAAAAACTAAAACGCCTTTTGGCCATCAAACGAGATTATCCGAAAAGGCCCTTTGAAAAGGCAGTTGCACGCGCTGTTCAATATGGCGTCTTTGACCTCAATCGGCTGGAGAACATCGTTCTGTCCTGTGTCGCCGGAGACTTCTTCGACCTTGATGAACTGGACTAAGACAATGAATAAAATCGATGAGCTGCTTGATCGCCTGCGCCTGGTCGGCTTTAAAAAAGCCCTTGAACAAGAACTCGAACTCGCCCAAAAAACCGGCTGCGCTCTGACCGACAGCCTATATCGACTTCTGGCCGCTGAACACGCCCATCGCCAGCAGCGTAGTATGCTCTACCGGCTGTCTCAGGCCAAAATCCCTTTTGACTGGACCCTGGAAAGCTTCCCTTTCAAAAAACAGCCTGCCGTCAAAAAAAAGCAAATCATGGATCTGGCCCAGCTGGGCTTTGTCGAAAACGCATGCAATGTCGTTCTCATTGGCAAGACGGGAACAGGCAAAACCGGACTGGCCATCGGACTGTTAAGAAAGGCCCTGATCGCCGGCTACCGCGGACGCTTTTTCCTCGCCCAGGATCTGCTCGACGAATTGTACAGTTCGCTGGCCGACCGCTCTACAAACAAACTGATCCGAAAACTGTGCCGATATGACCTGTTGGTCATCGACGAGCTGGGATATCTGACCCTTAAATCCGAGCAGGTCAATGCCTTTTTCAAGCTCATGGGCGAACGATATCGCAGAAAAGCCACCATCATCACCACCAACCTGCTCTATGATGATTGGTATGATCTGTTCGATGCCAAACCCATGGTTGACGCTTTGCTTGACCGGCTCAAACACCGCTGCGTAACCATACACATCAATGGAAACTCGCTGCGAACCCCAAAAAAATGACCCGTCGAGGATTCTCTGCTCAGCAATTACGATACCTGCGAAACCAATTCCCCATCGACTCGGTGATCCCTTCTTTCAATCGGAACGATGGCAATCGCCCAAGATTTGATTGTCCCTTATGCGGCGGCCGGGACACCGCCATCAATAAATCCACCAATCTGGCCCGATGCTTTTGCTGCAAAAAGAACTTCAACCCCATCGATATGATCATGGCGGCTCATCGACTATCTTTTGTCGATGCCGTCAACTTGCTCCTTGAACAGCGTCAACAGCCTGCCAACACGATTGCCGTTCATAAACCCATCGCAGTAAATCCTCCTTCGGACCAGCCCTGCTCCGGTGACCAAAACCAAAACGGACCGACCGCGTTGGGGGACATCATCCCTTCTGTGATCGGTACCCTTCGACAGGTCCAATACCCTGAAAAATATTGTGATAGCTGCAAAGGCCTTGAACGATCCTTGGCGGATATCCAGCAAAGACTATCTCGAATAGAGCGTATTATTGCCGGCCTCAATTTGCCCGAAGCTCAGTAGACTCCACCGCCAGCACATCGGCCCCACTCCGAGGGCGGGGTCTTTTTTACTTTTACGCGGGGTCATGGGCGGGCTCTTAACAGCTACATAGTGCGCAGACATTGGGGCTGTTTAAATGGGCACAAACGGGTCCGTTTTGATTGTCGGCGAAGATAGAGAGAGGTTGACAATATCAATTTCAGGAATTTGATCGAAAATCCTGGTTTCCAGCAAGCTGTAAAATTGCAGATTGTGCCAAATGATATGGCGCGTAGGGCCTATTGATAGATTGATGATACAAATCAGCCCCAAGCCCTAACCCAAACTTTGATTAATTCGCGTTTTTGGGCCACTGGCATCTTTTTGATCAGATATTCCCGTTTAGCGGCATTTGATCGAGAACCTGCCGGTTCCGTATAAACCAACCGAACTGGTTTCCGGGACCGGGTATAGCGGGCGCCTCCCTTCTCAGAATTGTGTTCAACAACCCGTCTTTTCAAATCTGTCGTTATCCCGGTATACAGCGTGCCATCCTGGCAACATAGGATGTAGACATACCATCCGTTTGGTGAATTCATATCATCTATAGTTTCTAAGGTACCATGGAATGCGTTTGGGCTGAATATTCAGCTCACTTTTTATTAGCGGCATCCAACAAGCTCTGTCCAAGCTCTTTTACCGAGCCGTCACCTTTTACATAAGCGTAGATTGTTGTTGTGGTAATTTCAAGCTGACTGGCCACCTCATAGGCTTTTGATTTGGGATCCGCCATCGCAGCCATGGCCATCTTTAAAGTTTCAATAGTCATCTTCCGGGGTCTGCCGCCGAACCTCCCCTGTGCCCTTGCGGCGGCCAGGCCAGCCCTTGTCCGCTCCCGAATTAGTTCAGCCTCAAATTTCAGCAGGGGCGGCAAAAATGCCAAATATGAGATGGCCATTGGCCGGTGTCGTGTCGATCTCGGCACCGGCAAGCACCTTAAATCCAACTCCCTGCCTATTGAGGTCGTCAATTGTATTGATCAGGCTTCATTTCCCTATTGCCAGAAAACTAAAAATCCATATAACAAGAAGGTGGGCGCCACCGTGATTGATGGCCGCAAGGGAGATATCTTATCATGGGCTTAAGTGACTATCTAAAGTGTCCCGGACTTGATCGCACATTGTCAACCGCCCCCTTGGAGTTGCATTGCCCCAATGCGAGAATCCAGTCGCAATCTGGACTGACGAAATTAAGAGACGATGTGCCCAATGTGGAACAATGGTTTTAAACCCCAATCCGATGATCGACATTCCCGGCACCTCAGCAATGGAGCGGAAACCAGTTGATCAAGGCAAACTGGATGAATTGCGCGAACTGGCCGTTGCCTTGGGGTGCGATGGGGTTACGATAATTTCCTCACGGGAAATTGTAATTGATTCTAAATTGGCCGATCTTTGCCATGAACCCCGATGCCAAAATTACGGTCTATCCCCAACCTGCCCCCCACATGTGGAAGGCTCCGAATGGATTGAGGCCTACTTGAAAGGAACATCCCGCGCCCTTTTCCTGAAAATCGAAGCGGATCATGACGTCATGTACTCCGATCAACGCCGGGAGATCGGAAAACTGCTGCATTTCATTGTTGCCCAGATTGAAAAGGCGGCCCACGAAATGGGATTGACCCAATCCCGGGCTTTTGCTGGGGGATCATGTAAAAATATTTTTTGTTACGATCATCATTATTGTGAAGTTCTACAAGGAGATGGGACCTGTCGCAACCCTGATAGCGCGCGGCCATCGGTTTCAGGATATGGCATCAATATCAACCACTTGATAAATATTGCGGGATGGTCCCCGATGGATATGAAAGACGAAAACCGGGCCGTAAGTCTTGCCCGCTATGGACTGGTGATACTGGGTGTCTGATTGGAAAGGCCACCTTTCGATCCCGATTTCAGGCTTTTTATTTAACTGAAGGCATTTCCCCAAAAAAAAATTCATATATGGAAAAGAATACAATAGGCAATCTCGAAAAAGAATTTAAAAAATATTATGCAGCCCATAGAGGTGGTAAGTTTTCTTTAGCAGAAAAAGGTTACCAGGAATTATTAATAAAACAGCCTGACTGGGGACGGTTGCTAAATGCGATTGGAAATCTGTATTTGGACCAGAATCTGCTTGAGAAGGCAAAACCAGTATTTGAAAAAGCAGCCAATCTCAATCCGCCTGATTTATCATCATGCTATAACCTGGGAAGGCTGAAACAACTGGAGAATGATCATCAAGGAGCCATAGCGGTTTACAAGTTTATGCTAGATCAACAGCCGGATGTTGGTATGGTATGGAATAATCTGGGAGTGGCGTACCGGGAAATCGGGAAACAGGATGATGCAATTGTATGTTTTCGGACGGCAGTACGGTTTGCCCCTGAGATGGCAGAGGCATGGAATAACCTTGGCGTAGCCCAGGATGAGCTTAATCTAACTGAAAAAGCTTTAGACTCATACAGGAAGGCTATTGAGTTACAACCGGATTATGCATCCCCCCTTTTAAATCTGGGAATTATTTTTCAAAAGTCCGAACAGTTCAGAGAAGCTGAAGAACACTACAACAAGGTGCTTAAACTACAGCCGGATAATGAAATAGCAAAATTCATGTTCCAAAGCATAAGGGGGGATGAAACACCTGAAGCCGCACCAGTGGAACATGTACGAAGTATTTTTGATCAGTGTGCTGAAAATTTTGAAACCATACTGGTTGAAAAGCTGGAATATAAGACTCCTGAAATCCTATTTAATCTTGTGCATCCCTATTTGACTGAAAAGATGACTATACTGGACCTTGGCTGCGGTACGGGTCTGGGTGCTAAGCTATACCGCCCCTTCGCGAAGAGCCTGATAGGTGTTGATGTATCGGCAAAGATGCTCGAAAAAGCCATTGAAAAGGACATTTACAACCAACTCGAGATTTTTGACATCCTTCAGGACTGGGTTTTCCCAACAAAATTTGAGCTGATATACAGCTCTGATGTCTTTGTGTATTTTGGGAATTTGGATGCGATTATTAAATCCGCATCTTCATATCTTGTTAGCGGAGGGAAAATTGCATTTTCAGTAGAGGAACTAAAAGATAATTCAAAGGATTACCAACTTTTAACCAACGGCCGTTATGCACATTCACAGAAATATATTCAAGAGATCCTGAGGCGGCATGAACTAAAAACAATAAAAATAAGCAAAACTGATATTAGGAACCAGTCGGGCAGTCCGGTCAAGGGATTATTGTTTGTGTCTATAAAAAAATGAGGCTCCGATTAAAGTTCCCGGCCGACCTGCCAAGAATATAGATACAACCCCTTCGGACTGACAATCTGAAGGGTCTTCATACTTCCTCCTTTCTCTGGGGCCGCAGTTGGGCGACTGCGGCCCTTATGTTTTTATCAACCGCCATTAAAGCATCCCCGCCACCTGCCGATAAAGGTTCCAAGTGTCCGCCAGCGCTCCTGATCTCCAATGCCGACCTGATTTCCAGGCAGACACCCAAGAGGGCCGCGTTTCCTGGGAGGGTTGCGCGGCCCGTCTATTTCGGCGTTTCGGTATGTGAGTTGGGCGCAATAGGATTGTGAGATGGAAATATTTTGGGGTAGCTGTTTTATGGTGCCTTTATGGTCACCGCTAATAGGGTCTGCAACCTGACCACCATAGCGATACCAATGGCCGCCAGGATTACCGCCGGCGTCCATCGGCAGATCATGTCTTTGATTCGGATCTATCGGCGGGTCTGGGATGCTTGTCAAAATCAAGGGCTGAGACCTTCTATCAGAGCGGCGGCATTTTGGCCGATGACATCGTGGTTATAACCCCCTTCCAGGATGGCGAAACAGCCACCGTTGTTTTTACGAGCGGAGTTGATCACCATTCGTCCCATGGCGTGGTAGTCTTGGGTATGCAGCAGTCCGCCCCAATCATCCAAGTGATGGTCGAAACCTGCTGATATGCCAATTATATCCGCCGGGTGCGCCTCGATGAAGGTTTGCACCTCCTCGAGATAATTGTCGCGGGTACGGCTTGTCGGATTTAAGATCGTCACCCAGCTTCGATGATCCAGAATGTTCACATTGCCGTCGCCGTAATGGAGATCAAAGTCCAGGATAGTGGCGGTTTCGATCAATCCCTCATCCTTGAGGGTCAGCAGCGCCACCGCCATGTTGTTGAAATAGCAAAAACCCCAGCAACTATCACCGGAGGCATGATGTCCGGGTGGGCGAATGCCACCAAAGGTAGGCGCCTCAAGGCCCAGCCGAGCCGCCTGTATGGCCCCGCCTGCTGCGAGAGCTGCAATGTCGTAAAGCCCCTCACGGCGGACGAATTCAATGTGTCCCATCGTATGAGCCAGTGCGATTTGCGCCTCGGTGGCCGGTTCTGCGTCAATCAGTTTCGTTTCTGCCGGAAGCGCATTCATTACCGCCTCAATCCTTCCGGCCGCCGCTGCCGGGTCAGAGGTGTACACCGGATAAAAGCTGTGACTGTAGATGATTTTCATTGATCTGTTCTCAAAGCCATTAATTAATCAAATTTGACGCCAAATATTCGGCGATCTTTTGTGTTGTCCTTGAATTCAAAGATTACCTGAAATAATACCGGTGCGGCCCAATTTAGTCGAATGATGAAATCATCATGTCCTTAGTTCAAATTTTTCATTCAATCCAGAATGATTGTCTGGTGAGAATTGAGTGAAACAGCTTGCAGTTTTCAGTTGCTCAGCTTTTTTTCAGATGTATCGACCGAATCACCACTGGGCGAAAAGTGCAGATACGCAGGGTAATCTGAAATTTTATCAGCCTTTAGAATTTATGATATTCCCTATCTATTTGTAATTATTTGGTAATATTGATCGGTAGGAGAAATGCCCAGGTTTCGGGGATCCAAATCATCTATGGTGTCCATGAAATATCACCAGTGCGACCTTTATTGTGTTTTATTGCAGGTACAGCAGGCTCGGCTTTTCGTGAGGTATGTTTTGGCAACCTGTATATAGGAATATTAGTAAATAACGAAAAAGTATTTGAATTAATGGGTTCAAAAAAGAAAACCACCAAATAAAGCTCTATTCGGTAACTTCAATGTCCACTGATCCCGTCATAAAAGAATTAATATATGCGGTAACCTGGTGTTTGCCTTCACTCAATTGATCAATGTTGAGGGTGACGATGTTCTGAATACGATTGGAAGATGCCTTCAAGGATAATCCCCCCTCCTTTCCTACCAAAAAAATTTTTCCGTCAGGATTACGAATCGTACTCTCCAATTTGTAAGTTTTTCCAGGCTCGCAATCGAAATAGCTGGTCACTATATATGCTTTTTTCCCCGTAACCTTCTTGAATGTATTTTTGACATCAAAGTAGGTCATTAGTCCCGATTCGTCCTGAACAATTCTTTCACATATAACGGTTTTAAACACATCGGGTTTTTTAATGGACGAGTGATTCCAGTTTAGAGTTATTTCGCTTTCTTTCAATTCACCATTACCAGATTTGAATTTGCATTTTGCATTGTAATGCATCTGATAACCCGCTAAAAATCCGGCCAATGCTTTAGCGGAAATATCTAAATAGACAGTATTTTCAGGCAACCCGGGAACCAGGTCCTCAAAATCCATTGGGGTCGATTTGCTTTCACTGAGTACGCTCAAAGGCGTTAAAATTGCCCTATCTTTTTCTTCATCTATTCGAACATCTATTCCCCGTTTCTTAAATTCATCATTAAAATCCCGGATTGTCTTGAACCGATTCTTGGTAAAAGCCCATCTGTCAACTGCATGCCCGATATCTCTCGAAAGTATTGCATTTGATTCTGCCTGAAGGGTGTTTTTCCAACCATATGCTCTGGACTGCACCGGAACTTGCTTTTTTGTGCCAAATTTAACAAATGGGGACTTTTTTGTGAGAACTTTTTCAACTAATTTATTGTCGCGGAAGATAAATTTATACGGTATTTTGTACTTGGTTTCATAAGACCAAATGGCGATACTTTCATTCTTAAGGATACTTTTATAATCGGGCTCTCCCCAGCTCAAACGCAATTCCCCCGGAGCCATACCTTGGAATGTTTTTTGTTGGGATATCAGCACTTTTGTATCATTATTTACATCCGGATTCGCCTCAAAATACTGGATACGCATTCTCTTGTACAAAGGCATTTCTGGTGCTTTGTTCGCAGTATTAGATACGCAGCCGAGCAGAAGAGTAACAATTAACCAACAGATTGACACTCTAAATCCTTTAGAGCTTTGCTTGGTAAATAGCATCATTTACTCCTATATGTCTGACAGTTGTTGCCGACGTTGGGGAATATGAAGCAACCGTTCAATCCGCACATGCATGCTCCGACGGCGGCCGTGGTTGCAATGAATTCTCTGCGGGTAACTTTGCCGTTCTCCTTCATACGATCCTCCTCGTCAAAGTTATTTTTCGGTCAACCCAAGGCTGTGTGACAGGCGTTCCCTTAATTGTTAAGCAGTATTCTTCCAAAGTTATTCCTTGATTGCAGATACATAGAGTTATGTGACGAGTGGGTCTACCACATTGAAAACAATAGGTTTTTCTTTGTCAATGCGAGAAATTAATATTTGTATAAATAACAGATGGTTATGGGATTAGTTGCAAATGTGTAATAAATCTCTCAACATAACTTTTTGCCGCTTCATATACTCCTTGTATCTTGCCTTTGGCCTGCAATAACGACTATGTGGCCGCAGGTGCGCTGACGCCGGTCCTTTGGGTCCGGACAAAGGTATTGCATACTTTGATATAGCACATAATGCTTGAGCCCTTTATTACGACGTTTACAAGAATAAAATGAATTTGACCGACCATTATCCTATTGGTCAATAAAATTATACGATTTTTGAAAGTAAAAATAAAGCGAATTAGAAAAAGTAAATAAAATTTGTAGATTTTCTTAAGAATAAGATAATAAGAATGAAGTATTTGAGGCAAATACCCGCAACATAACAAAACTCGCGACATAAATAGAGATTACCCCAGAAATTCCAGGCCTGTCAAAATATATGATAACTTATTGATATCATATTATTTCTGGTATCTTGAGTCTGTAGGAGGAATCAACACCCAGTATTGGAGAGGCAAGGCCGAAGGACCCTGCCTTTAATAATTTAATATTCGTTTCTTATTCTCTTACTTTTTGTCTTCTATCTATTCCTAATCTGTGGTCCCGACCGGACCTTTTTTCAGGAAAGTGATACGTATAGGTGTATTGCCGCCGATCAATTGGCGAGCGTCTATCATCGCCCCTTTTTATGTGTAAGAGTCCCCCTACAAGTTATTTTTCGAGAAGGGGAATTTATTTTTTTAATCGTTTCCGACTGAAACCAGCAAGACCAATGAGACCGGTGCCAAGCAAAATGACTGTGGCGGGTTCGGGTACTGGGGCAGTTTGAGCAGTTTGAAATGAATAGTATGTACTCGAACGATTCATCAACATTCCTTCACCACTTTTTTCGTCAGATATTAGCCGAAGTGTATAGGATTCACCGTATGATAGAACACCGTCAGGTAATTGATAAAATGTTTCGGTGAAATTTGGACCTAATAATATACTATCAAAAATCCTATCCCCTGAGGAATCAAGTATTCTTACCCGATAATCAGTAGCATCTTGAACAGCATCCCAATCGAAAATTGGTGTCAGTGAACTATCGCTGATATTTACATTTGATGTAAAATCAAGTGCCTGTTGGTCGCTAAGGCTAATAAAATTGGTTAAAACAGTACTCGAACTATTATCAGTGCTGATCGCTGTAATTTCTAATTGTTCTATGAATTGAGATCCTATTATTTCTTCGGTGTACCAATGCCAGTTTCCTGTAATAGTAGGAGTATTCGAGAGAACATATACATCATTTGAACCAACCGGACTCGCTGTAACGGAAGCAATATCCAGCCCATTTGAGTCACTAACAATTCCACCAAATTGATAGAACCAACCGCTTCCTCCAAAATTATCGTTGTGTTCCGTATAAATACTTACGTTTTGGAAAGATGGTATTGCAAGCGCATTGGAAGTTAAGAAAAGAGTAATAAATAATAAGAATAAGAATTGGCCTTTCTTCATAACACCTCCCTGAACAACAATAGATTTGAATTTTTGATTAATACTCCCTTACCCAATTGAAATAATTCCACAGGATAGCGGAAGCAATAATCATGCACATCTATCTTTATTTGAAATAACTATTTATATTAATTAGTTGCTTAAGAAAACGGAAATTATATGTGTGGAATTAACGTATCAATTGTGGAGTGTTTTTCCTAAAATTATGAATAAAATTAGACTATTATACCACATTGTGGTATTTGCATGGAGCATCAATTTTCTGATAGATTTGACGGTTACTTAATCATTTTATCAAAAACAATCTCGATTCCGATTTTTCCAACCCCTGCGAATCACCGATGCTGCGCAAAATGTTTCGGCCGAAGATCAAAACCAGATTTGATATCCTCGAAAAAGAGATAGTGGATGAAATAATTTTCCGGACAGAGAAAATCAGGAACCGATTGATGCTGGAATTGATGGCCCGAGGGGCGATGCGGGTCGGTGAGGTATTGAAAATCACGCCCAATGATATTTCCGAACGGAAAATCCTGTTAAGGGAGCCGAAAAGCGGCCGTGAGTATGAAATCATATATATACCCCAGAAGGTAGCCGACCGGCTCAAGGCGTATGTTGAGTCCCAAAATATCGGGCTCCACGATCGGATATTTCCCATCTGCTATGAAGCGGCCAGGTCGGTGGTCATGAAGGCCGGCAATTTGGTTGGCATCCATTTAAGACCCCACGACCTTCGCCGGCATGCAGCAACATTCGCAAGCCGTTCTGGCGTTCCGCTAGAAATTGTGAGTAAAGTAATCCTCCGACATTCGGATCTTTCGACCACACAAATATATTTGGTAAAAATCAGTGATTCCGAGGCCTTAAAGTGAATTGAAACTATTTACAGCTAAACTCAACAAAGGGTGGTCGCGTCGGTTCGGGCCACCCTAAAAATTTGATTTTAACAGCGATTTTCGCATTGCCGTTAATTAAACAACACTTTTACATCCATTTAATCTGAAATGCAGATATGTGGTGTAAAAACAATAATTTAATATAATCCCCGCTTCGTTAATCGACTCCAATAATAAAGAGTATATATGTCTCTTTTATCGGCAAAATCAAAAGTCATAATCCGATAAAATCGCTAAATTCGATTTTATAATGCCGCAAAATATTCCAATAATGGCCCATCTTGTGCCTGAATGCAGCATGATTATCAACATGGTGTGCATTTATAACATTTTTATGTTGACAGAATTTAAGACATATAATATCTGCATATTCATGGCGGCTTCCATTGATCCGTATAAATTTTTCGCTTACCCCAAGTCTCCCGGGCAAAAGCAGTACGAAGCCCTTCGGGCATTCTATGTCGATAAGCTTCCTGCAAAAATCGTCGCTGAGCGTTTCGGATACACGCTGGCCTCATTCAACGCGCTTAGACACAAATTCAAGACCCGTCAACTGACCTTCCTGTTCACTGAAAAACGTGGACCTCAAGGATCCAGGATTCCCAAAGAGATCCAGCAACGAATCTTCGAGATTCGCCGAACCCATAATCTTTCCAACTATCGCATCGCGGAGATCCTGGCTATTGAAGGCCATGAAGTTAATCCTCGAACCATTAGCCGATTGTTGAAAGCGGCGGGTTTTCCGCCCGTTCCTCGCAGAGCAAAGTTGGCTATTGGTGAAACCATTAAGGGGACCATGGTGCCTAAAGAGGCCCGTATTTTAGGCCCCGACCTACTGCAAGGACGAAAGGTGACATGCGCTGTGGGCGGCATATTTCTGTTCGCCCCGCTCATCGAAAAACTGCGCTTGCCTAAGGTGGTCCAAGGCGCCTTGCTACCAGGTTCCAAGCAGATTCCCGCCTTACAGTACTTTCTATCCTTTCTGGCACTTAAACTCACTGGAAAAGAGCGACTCAGTCAGATCAATGATCTTAACTTCGATGAAGGCATGGGCTTGTTTGCCGGGCTCAATGTTTTGCCCAAGTGCACGGCCATTTCCGATTACTCCTATCGACTGGAGACATCCGCTCTGGACCGCTTGCTGCAAGGTTTCGTTAAGGAGATGAACCGGCAGCATGCCTACCGGTCAAAGACCATCAATCTGGATTTTCACAGTATTCCCCATTGGAGCGAGCAGTCTGTCATGGATACCCAGTGGGTACCTACCAGAGGCAAGCGCCTCAAGGGCGCTCTGACCTTGTTTGCCCAAGACTGCCAATCAGAGTTGTTTCAGTACGCCCAGGCCGACATCCTCCGCAGCGAAGCCTCCGAGCAGGTTCTTAATTTTGTATCGTTCTGGAAAAAGATCCACGGCAAACTGGACTCCACCCTGGTCTTTGATTCTAAGCTTACGACATACGAGCACTTGAATACCCTCAATCATTTGGGTGTTCATTTCATCACCTTGCGCAGGCGTGGCAAAAAACTGTTAGAAGCCGTGGAACTGATTCCCGCCAAACAGTGGAAGAAAACTCACCTGGATATTCCGAAAAGAAAGTATAAATCACCCCTGCTTTACGAGTCCACGACAAGGCTTGATAGTTACGATTCCAAGATTCGACAGATCGTGATGAAAGGCACGGGAAGGGAGCAACCCTCGTTTTTGGTGACCAACGATTTTGACAGCCCTGCGGATTCCATTGTCCTGCGTTATGCCCAAAGATGGCGAGTTGAAAACGGGATTGCCGAGGCAGTAAAGTTTTTCAGCCTCAATGCCCTTTCGTCGTCTATTCTGATCAAGGTGCATTTTGATGTTTTGATGACCATGGTTGCCCATACACTTTATCATCTGTTGTCTCAGAAACTCAGAGGGTTCGAACATTGCCGATCGGCAACCATCTTTCGTCAGTTCATCAATATGAAAGCTGATGTCATTGTGCGAGAAAAAGATATTACAGTTAAATTCCCCAGAAGATCCCATAATCCAATTATCAAGGCTGCAAGGCTTGATAGAAATGCTCTGGGCATATCCTGGCTCGGTGATCGACACTTGAGATTTGAGTTCCACTAAAGTGAAGATCAATTATGTCGCAATTCGTTGTGCGAAAATCGCTGTTTAATTGAACATCGCAGGGCTTTTCAGAACTGATATCTAAATTCCAGTATGAGAAACCTGTATCGGTTCGCATGACCAGATGGCAAGGAAGCGCAGCGGATTTACCAGTCTGAGCTAATGCGAATATTGGACAGTTCGTTTATTAAATGTAAATCGAATTTCATCCCAAGGCTTAGACCGTTGTCCAAAAGAACATCTTTAATTTCATAGAGAGTTTTTAGACCAAGGCCTCGAAACGTAAGCAATTCATTTTCAACCTTTGTGCAGAGCTCTGCTAATGATATT
The DNA here is from genome assembly GCA_963713755.1 of uncultured delta proteobacterium. Lineage (GTDB taxonomy): Bacteria > Desulfobacterota > Desulfobacteria > Desulfobacterales > CAVQMW01 > CAVQMW01. The sequence continues at coordinate 1,903,974 of CAVQMW010000003.1, forward strand.
AGTTTGGCTTTTCGGAGAATTTCAACTGTACGCTTAGATAATCCAACATCATAGATATTTGTTGTGAGTGCCCATTCAATATCGCTGTTTATACTTTGAAACCATTTCATGATTGTTTCGAGAGCAACAAAGCATGGTAAGGCGTATGTTTCGTCTATATCCTCATACTCGTCTTCTTGATCGTGTGCACCAAAGTTGCCGTAAGATTGGACAGTGCGCATTGGAGTAAGTATTTTTTTAGGTATGATTCTATCTTTCGAAAAAGTGGAGAGAAGCTTTCCAAGCATTAGAGAGTTTGGTTTGTCAGACACATGTGTATAATACACAAATTTGCAAATGGCCTCGGTTGTCTTTCTTGCGAGCACTAAAGCTACTTCAGGGTCCCGCCTGGAGTATGATGCAGTTTTTTCGAAAAGCCTGCGAATATTAAGATATGCTTCACCTTTTCCAACTCTTTTTTTCATATCATATGTCCAACATTAATATTATCACAGGTTTTTCAAGGGCCATGAAGTTTGCACTAGGTAGGAGATAAATGGCATAAGGGCAATGATGCGGTAACTCATCGGAGCCGCCTAATGCGGACCCGCTTGCTAATTGGTGTGGGAGCCGGGGGAGAAAAACCCCCGGCTACCCGATTAGATTTTCAGATTCTGCATCGAATCTCCGTATCACACCCAGCCTGCGATGGATAGAGCCTTCCCTTAAAGCCGTGGGAAAGTCCTTGTCCACAGGTACGGTGCTACTATTTCGAATTGCAGCCCAGATGCATCAACGACAATGGCATTGACGGCATGGAAAGTGGGAAGGACTGCCGAACTGAAGTAGCTCCGAAAGTAGCTACCCCCGCCACCCAGTTTGCAGAACAGTAACCTTTCGATCATACCATCAAGCCCAAAGACATTGATCTCCTCCTGGGGTAGGCATCCCTCTCCCTGGCTGCAGACAATGTGCAAGTCTATGTCCCCGGCACTTGAACGCGAAACTCCCCCCTGGACTACGGTTCCCAGTGCCTGATCCACCTTAAGTTCGATTATTTTGGGCAAGCTGGATTCCCACTTGTGGCCGTCACGGCATTCGAGTGTGGCCACTAGTTTGATTTCCAGTTTCATGCCCACTGCTTGGTACTCGACGACCGGACCATCGAGCCAAAACGGAGCCCCTGCACAAGAGGGGCAGACGTCATGTCTATCGAGTGGGCGCTCTGGAACACGACATCCCGCATCGCGGACGCACTTGTCTGCCTCTTCCACTTTTGTCGCGGCCCGCTGACCATCGTGATCTTGGCATTCCTGGCCTTCAGGTGGGAAATCTACGCAAAATACCTTCAATGCACTCCCGTCGAATTTCCTCAAGCTGATCCCAGCGCTCCAATTTCTCGGTGGTCATAAGCCTTTGTCGGAAACCTTCTAGAGATTCTATGAGCAAGATCCCATACGCTTTCACAGCCAAACGCTTCTTTTTGTTTGCGGTGACTTGGTTCCGGTAGGCTGTGTCGTCACATCGTATGCGCTGATTACGGGCAATCGGGTGCGATTCACTAGAACAGCGCGGACAGTAGAGATAGGGAGCCATGGATTCCCTCTTCCACGTGCTAAGAAAGTACCCGCACTTCCTGCAGCTCCGGAGAGACGCGTCACTGCCAAAGGCAGCCGTGCTAATGTGGCGTTCGTCGGGCAATTGATCCGAAAATTTGACTCGTAAGACCGGGGGACCGCAGGTGAGCGACCGTAAGAGGTTGATGCTATCAGCATCAATCTTGTTATTCTCGAAAAGCTTCGCGAACGGGCACGACCGGATGTAGCTACGGAGGTTCCTGATGAGTTGCCTGCTATCGAGCATCAGACGCCCCTCCCGCCTTCTCGTACTTAATTCCGCCCGGCCCAATCTCGATTTTGGTGGAGTCACGCCATAGACTGTGCAAGGTGTGTTTGATTCGCGTCACGATCGATCTCTTGCGAGACGCACACGCCTGGCAAACATACAGGGCCTCAAACTCAACCTCGTCATCTTTGGTTCGCCTGACTGTATGGTTTGAGAGATTGAGGGTAGCGCCGCATGAACACAGGGAGTTTGTGGCTACCAGCAACGGCAAGCGCTTTATGAGTTCTTCGTCGAACCGGCTGTCACACGGCCAGCAGTGGAAAGCTAGAAGCACCTTGAACTCGCGGCGGTTCTCATCCCAGTCTACAGAATACCGCTTCGCATCGTCAATCGGGGCACCGCACATCGGGCAGGTAACAGTTCGTTCTTGCAGGTCTCTCCCTTTCAGAACCATCGGCAGTTCCCTCCAAATGCGTAATTAATCAGTCTAACATCGATATTCAATAAAAGTCTCGTTTTTGTACTATATTGGAATGTTAAATTGCCGTCTCGATAACACGTCTAGTAGGGACAAAAAGTAGTCAATTCTCCCTAACATCTAATTGCGGGCTCATTTTAAAGCTGATAACCAGATTACAGATATATAGGTAGTATATGACCCCAATAATATTATAGATTTTAGCCAAAATAAGATTTTCGAGCAAGGGTAAAATTTACAGATACCATCCAGTCGTGGAGAACGCATAGGCTGGTAATAGCATGATATAACCACCATGTATCATGTGACTCAATACAAATTGAGACACTACCGTAAATGAATGGTTAAAGTATTCATCGATGACCATGAAACATCACCAGGTCGGCACGAACCCTCGATTTGGGCTATCACAGGTTTGCTCAGTAAACCTTTTTCATCATAATTGGAATTATGGTCCGGTGGTTGTTTAGGAGAAGTCACAGGTTTTGGTAACCCTAAATTTATTTTAGATGTCCATGAATATCAGCAGATCGGCTACGCTAAGCTATTGACAGTCGTTATAGATTTCTGTAAGAAAAGCAAGTTCCTATCTTTTCCTATCTTTTCCTATCTTTTCCTATCTTTCGAGGGGGGTGACATGAAGGGGCAGACACGACGGCCGGCGCCCATGTGGTTCATCGAGGAACTGGCCGCCCGGGTACGGGCGGACGAATCCCTGCAAGCCCACTCCGCCGGAACCCCGCACGTCAGGCCTGCCCCCAACGGCCTGGCCGATATCATGCAGCGGGGAGGGCAAGGATACGGCCTCGGCATATCCGGCGGGCTCACCCTCACGAAGAACGCCGTTGCCTTCACTGCACCGCGCTTCCAAACATCGACCACGACCGAGCGCGACGGGTACCAGAGGCGACACTATGCTACCGTCGACCGCACCACTTCCCGCGACGCTACCCATGATTGCTTCTACCCGGGACCCGGCGACCACCTGCGGCCGGGGATGACGCAGCGCATCGGAACACGCACCTACAACCACTACTGGCGCATCACACCCCAGATCTCCAACCTGATCCGGCAAGGCGAGCAGGAGCATCTGAACGACGCCCTGCGGGCATATGAGTTGACCTATCAGCTTGTCGCCAACACGATCAACGGCATGGCCGCCGGGCGGTTCGGCCCGGCCGACAGCCCTTTTGCGGCCACCCAGATGGCCGCGGCCGAACTGGCGAGGAGACTGCCCTCTCAACTCGGCACCGATGCCGCGAGCTGGGCCCGTGTTCTGAATCGTCTGCTGCCACAGACACGCACCCGCGACACCAACGGCTGGCATGCCCTGGACATCCAGCGTCCTCAGACCATCGGGAACCGCATCATCCACTCCGTGGCGGCCACCCCAACGACCCGCATCGACCGGGTACCCTCAAGCCAGGTCGTCAACTACTGAGCCGAACCATGAGGGTGTGGGCGGCATCACTCCGCGGCTACGAGGTCATCGAGCGTGAAGCGGGGATTAGAAATCATAAGTCGTACTTTCGACACCCCTGTGATTGGTTTTTCATGGAATTAATTCTTCTCTCTTTTTTCTACGGTTTGACAAACACTACCGGATTGACGCCCAGTGCCCGTAGAAATTCCAACTGAACAGGCTTCAGCGGCCTGACCAATTGCCTTCGTTTACCCGATCTTGCGACCAGGATGCTCAAAAACTTAGTCGTCATCATAAAAGAGGTCGGCCGTTTGGTCGGACGATTCTTCCAGCCGCTGATCTCACTTTGCGACTTTTCCAAATGGCGACGCATGCAGCGTTCCATCAACCGCCAGATGAGAAGTGCGATCAGCAGTATCAACCCTAAAACTTCGATGCGTTTGGGCTTCTTCAAAAAGATGCTGTTGACGATGACCGGGTCTTTTAAAAATCCGAAGTTCTGTTCGATGCCGCTCTGGTTCTTGTATAGTTCCAATAGCGCAGCGGCGGGCCATTGGGACTGCTCCTGTTTGCCGGAAAGGTTCGACAATAAAACGAAACATCCGGCCTTAAGACGCAAGGGGGCAAGTGCCTTTCCATCCAGTTCGATCTGGACATCCAGAGGATATTCATAACCGATGGGCGTGCGTGGTTTTCCTTTGGCGGGCCTGCCTCTGGGATATTTGGCCACTTTGCTGATTTTATACTGCAGCTTGTGGTAGCTGTTTGCAGTGGCTTTTATCATCTTTTCGACCGCCGCCTCGGCGTCGGCCCGGCAATAGAAAGGGCCCGTATTGATTTTTTTTACCAGCGTTTCAAGATCTTGGCGTTTTTTATGAACCAGGCGGTCGATCCGCTTATGCCGCCTTTTGTCATAGGCCGAGGAGTGAATGACCACGGCCCGGTAAATGTCATCATAAAGCGCGACGGTGGTTTCAAACCCGCGGTAATACGCCGCAGGACGTTTTTTCGTGGCCGGAGTCTGGTTGAGTTCGCCAATATCGACCCAGCTGTCGGCCAACACGGCCTCGGATATGGCACGACCGCACGCCTTGTAGGTAGCCGGCAGACGGGTCAGAAATTTTACATTCTTTTCTTTTGCTTTTTTAAGATTGTCCGGGGTGACGAACGCTGCGTCCGCCACATAAACGAAAGCTCCGGGTTTAAGCCCGTGCCGGGCCATGTGCCGCGAGACGCCGCCTAAAAGTTCGTTGTTCAAGCTCTTATCCGATGCGTTGCCGTCTTCGGTGCCCCCTAAGATGGGAATGTTCCGATCCACGCACAGCATCGAAACCAAAAACTGTTTTAGATCCGGACGTTTGTCCTTGCTGTGGCCGTAAGTGATCTTCAAGGGAGGGTCGACAAAATCATAGTCCCCGAAAACGCTAACAGAGGTGGTGTCGAAATGCACACGGCGCGGGTCAATCTCAAATACACCAAGGGCGTTTTGGGCAATCCGGGAAAACACTTTCTGGGTGCCGGTGTCGAATACCTTGTCCAGCACCCGGCCAAGATTGTAGTCGCAGAAAAGTTCCGGTTGGACATCGTGGCCTAACATCAATTCGGTGTCCTTTTCCTGGAAGAATTCCTCAAGCCGGTACAGCGGCGTTCTGCCCGAAAGCGTGTCGAGCACCATGGCCAGAACGGCGATTCCCGGCGAAAGCTCCATTTCGCTGTCAACCATGGCGTCCAGTGTCTCAACCAGCCCGATCTTTTTGGCAAAGTCTTTGATGATCGGTAGGTGGCCGACCTCGGAAAAGGTCAGATTTTCAGGAACCAGATTTTCCATCTTGCCCTCCCATGGGTTCGTGTTGAACTTGTGAGGGCATAAGTATCAGATATTATTACAAATGTCTAGTTGGCTAATATTCCCTGTGATATCAATATGTTAAATTATTTAACATTCTGAGTTTATTGGAAAAGAAATTCAGTTGGTACCGGGTAAAAGGGGTGTCGAAAGTAAGATAAGTGGGTTCCTACAACGTCCGATAACGGTAAGTCCTCGGTCCCTCGGGGGACATCCTGATCGCTGATTCCTCCGTTTCGCTTGCCTACTTGAAGTCGCGCGGGAGGGTGACCGAGCCCGAGTTCCTGATCGCCCTCCGAGCCGCCTCGCTGAGGTAGGCACGGGGCTCGACGCTGCAGAGTTTCGCCGACTCGATCAACGAGTAGAAGAGCGCCGCGACCCGGGTGCCCCGCTCCGACCGGCTCCCGTAGTGATTCTTCCTGCCGACGGCGACGGCTTCTGTGGTGACGTCGACAACTGCCCGACCGTGGCGAATGATAACCAGGCCGACAGCGACATGGATGGTGTATGTAGGGCGATGATACGCATCAAAATGAGATATTTTATCATCAACCTTCATAATCTAATAGCTTGTTTAGAAGAGATAGATTGAGTATCTGAAACATATTACACTGAAAAAATAACCCAAAATTGGATTTTCCAATAAGGATAAAATATACAGGTACCATCAGTCCGTGGATAGCATAAAGACTTGTGATAGATGATACAATTTCAAGATATCAGATGTCTCAATTAAAATTGAGACATTTTTTTACTGGAAGCAAAAAAATTTTCGATGCCCATGAAATATCACCACCGAGGCCAGATCTCCTCGGAATATAGTATCACAGGGGCGCTTTTCACCTGCGTTGATTCAATTTAAGAATTTGGCCCGATAGTCATTTGTAGGAAGCAATCTGCAAAAAGACCACCACCCATATCCATCTGTGATTGCATCCTGGGAACCAACAATCACTTGAACTGGAGGCTGGAATCTGGAAGCGGTGCGGACCGCCCATATCGGCAGCGACAGCATTGCCGAATTGACCCCAGTGGTTCACAAGTTTGTGAGCAAGAGTGCTCACTTGATGACGGATCAGTTTCATGCCTATAAACACATCGGAATTCAATACGCCTCCCATCAGGCGGTGAATCCCAGCAAAAAGGAATACGCCCGGGGCAAAGTCCATAACAATACGGCAGAGTCGTTTAGCGCAACCATTGAAAGAACTAAGCAGGGTGTCTTTCATTATTGGAGCCCTGGCCATCTGAAACGTTATTTGCATGAGATTGCATTCCGCTGGAATCATCGTGAACCAAAAAAAACCTGTGACGGCCAACTTAAAATTGTGATGAAGCCGCTTCCAGTAATGAAAATGCTCAGATCCCTGCTATCATCTGCCCCAGGTAGGCAAATAAGACGCTCAGCCAATGGTGGTATTTTATGCCTGGATGGGGCTTAAACCGAATTAACCTTCGTATGGGTTATAGTTCCGTAAATCTATTGGCGCTAAATATACTCAAGATAAACAAATGATGTTATAATAGTCATTAATTTTCCAGAGAATCGACAAAAGCTTTGTGGTCGTCGAAAGCTGTTAGCTCAGATTGTTTAGTTTAGCAAATTCCCGCCCAATTTCTTCATTATAAAAATCGAGGGTAAGCCTAGCATAATTTGTAACATCAATACTGAGAGCTAAAATTTTAAAAATCTTAACTGCCTTTAAAATAGGAAATATTTTAGATAGCACAAAATTGCATATTAGAAAGAGAAGACCCCCTGCAAGAGCACATAAAAAAAGCCCACCGACTATCAATAAAACTGCTTCAGCACCACCACTCCATGTATTTGATGGCCAGCCTTTGGTTAAGATATAGTATGGATAGCCAACAACCCCAGCCCCCACAATAAAAATTGCCCCGCTGTAAAAGCGCAGAAAATGAGCGATAAAAAAATGTGGCCTGCAATACGGAACCTTTAATTCAAGGCTATAATTCAGATATGTTTTTTTCGTTACCGGCGTACCCTCAGTTTTTATCAACTGGTTTTCAATTTCTTCAATCTTAATTGATTGATAAGGTGTCTTGCCGCAATAGACACATTTGTCTGGGAATTTTAATATGTTCTTTCCTGGAAGTAGCAATTTCTTTAACTGCAACCAGTCGCTCTTTCTTTTTTTGTCACTTTTTTGCATTTCAATACACCTTTTAAGTTTCAACAGTTTGCTGTCCATGGATCTTTTATGCGAAAGGGGGTATCCACTTCGCTCTCGTTAATATTCATTGGGCCGCCGACCTCGCTCCTGCTTTCCAGTAGTAAGTTTTCGGTAAGGTGCTGGTTCAACCATTACAGAGTGCTGAATTAAGCGATAGAACAAAAGGCCACGGGCATTGGAACTTCTGCGGTTAAAGCGAAACGTAAATTCATCGAGATAGTAATCCAAGTGCTTCTTGCTTACGGCACCCTGATGTGTTCCTAGCAACCATCGTTTCAGCAAAGACGCTATTCGATGAACACCAGGTAAAGCCACATGGGCTGGATCACCCGATTCAGAAAGGACAATTTTCTCTCGGGTGTAACCATAGCGTGGGAGAGCATTGTATCCCTTCCATCCATCGGTCAAAACTACCGAACCAGGAATGACCGCTTGCCGAACGAACCCTACAAGACTATCTCCACTTACGTCTGGTACCTGACGCAGTCGAATACGTCCGAAGCCTTTGGGTACATGAACTTCCACAGCTACTACCACGATGGCTTTTTTCTCGGTGTATCGGCCGGATACACCTTCCTCTTCTCCTCCAACGTAAGTTTCGTCGACTTCTACGCGGCCATTCAATCGGTCACGCCCAGGTCGGACCATCGCCCGACGCAATTTGTGAAGCCAAGTCCAAGCAGTTTGGTAGCTTCCCAGACCCAACACTCTCTGCATTCCCAGCGCGCTGCCACCAAACTTTTGGTTGGTCACATGCCACGCTGCTTGAAACCACATCCGCAATGGTTTGCGGGTACCGTCAAATATCGTGCCTGCGGTTACAGACGTCTGGCGCTGACAGCCAGCGCACCGCATTTGCTTCCGAGCTGTCATCCAGCCCTTGGAGCCACCGCAGGTCGGACAGATAAAACCTTTGGGCCATCGCAGGTTCATCAAATAGGTTGCGCATGACTCTTCGTTTGGGAACCACTTGTCAAATTCTTGCACCGTTCGCGGATAGTCAACGCCGCCAACGGGGTGGGTCTCAATGGGAGAGCTCATGAATCCATTATACACTTACGAGAGCGAAATGGATACCCCCCTTTATGCGATAAACCACCATCACTAAAATGTGCTCCTCCAACTGGATTGAATTCACATTCAATAATAGTTTGTCGTTTACCTTTAATAATAAATCGGTATGTAGTGCTCATTATTATAGATGACATCTTAAATCTCTTATAAGGTTCTACTATTTAAAGATTCGATATGTCTCCATTTTCCCAAACCAATTTTGCGCCACTCTCCCAGCTAGGGCTTACTTCCTTGAGATTAGTCCCCCACCATTCATACCAATTATCACTATTAATTACATAATCCCAAACACCATTAATTTGACTTTCGATAGTTACTTTTGTCTTCAGCATAGCAAGTATTCTTCTTGAAAAATTTATCACCGATTTTCGCGGAACGTTAACCGTCACAGCGATAAAAGAATGTAGGGTTCTGGTTATCTGAATTTCAGATCGAGATTTGCACCGCCTAACCAGGAGATACTTTTCGGCAGTCGGTGCCAAGGCGCATTTCTCAGGACCGGGTTATGCGCCCTTCGAGGGAAAGTGACACTGAGCCGATCAGCGCTGAGAACAACTTGCCCTTTTCCTTTTACAAAATGGCGGAACAGCTTTGCTGCATCGCAATCTTCGAATCCTCTGAGTTTGTTGGCCAGCATGCTGTACAGCGTGTCTGCAACCATGGTCATGATGACATCAAAGTGAACTTTCGTTAGGATCGGAGAAGACAACGCGTTGAGATTGAAAAATTTAACAGCTTCGGAGATGACGTTTTCAACCCGCCAGCGCCTGGCATAGTCACTGACGATGCGTTCGACCGGCGAGTCCATATCGTTGGAGATCAAGAATGCCGGCTTTTGATGACCGTTGCCACGCATGACGATTTGGCGCAGGATGCCGGTGTAGCCCGTGAGTTCAACCATCGATTCGAAAACCTGGGGGTTCTGGTATTTGCGTTTGGCATGGGGAATATGAATCCGCCTCCAAGGGTTGACCGCCTCTAGGCTCTCAATGAGCTTTTTGCCCCTGCGACGCAGGGTGATGAACTTTACCCCTTGCGTGTTGAGCTGAGACAAATTGGCATACGTGGTGAATTTTGAATCGAAGATCAGCATGGGGTCCACGCCACGCTGCGCCTTTTTCCAGAACGCCAGAAACTCCAAAATCTGGTCGTCCGCTTCTGTGCGCTGGATGTCGGCGGCCGTGTACAAGACCAGCTTGGAAGCGGCATCTTGGCCGACAAGTGTCAGCGCCCCCTTCATCCGCTTGTTTCTGGCACCCGCCCAATGCTCTTGAAGCACCGACTCGTCGCCAAAGTGGGGGATGGTGTGAAAGTCCAGATTGATGATGCTCTTGTCGTAAAGTCCGATGCGGTTGGCCTGTCGGACAAAGGCGGCTTGCAGTTTTTGCAGGTGGATAGCGTCCAGAGAATAGGAGTAAGTGGACATGGCCGTGCACTTTGGCAGTACGTTGAGTCCGGCAAAGACGTCCTAGTCCGGCATCAAAACTGTGATCGTTCATATGGGCAAATCGTTCGGTACCGATCAGCTTCAAGGCCAGAAAGGATAAAAAGTACTGCAGGGCCGGAATCGTTTTAGTACCAGGCAGCCCGGCGTCTGCGACCACTTTCGCAAGATTGAGCTTTTCGATAAACGGGACGAACAAAAACACGCCGGCCGAATCACAATCGAGCTTTTGGGTATCTTCAATGTCCAGAGTTTTGGAAACTGCCGGAACTCGGGTGCCCTGGACAGTCAGGCCTACCTTGAGGTTTGTTCTACGCGGTAGTTTTCGGTAGCCTTCCTCGGACAGAACACGCTCTACGGTTCGCACCGAAAGTTCGATACCCTCCTCGGAAAGCAGCTGGGTGATCTCTCCGGCCGACAAGCGGAGTTCGCGCCAGGAACAAATTTTTTGCCGAGTAGCCATGTTCACTGATCGACGGTTGATTTTGCCTTCGGGGACGGGTTCGGAAAAGTCGATTTTATCGTGGGAGAATTGATGCCTGAGCAGGTTGACGTAAGCCGGGGAATAGCCGAAGCGGTCGGCTACGATTTTGGCCGGCAACCTATCGACGAATGAGGCTCTCAGGGCCTCATAGCGACGTTGCCAGTCATGCATGGGGTTGAGGAAATACTTTTCATCAGCCATGCAGTTCTTATAATATATGACGCTTAGCATGTCAACTAAAAAATGTTAAATTTGCACAATCGACTGTGTGGCGCCATAGCTTCAGCCACCATATATTGATGTTATAGGCTGATATTAAACGATATTTTTAAATTTTGGGTTTGTGTCGAAATATTTCACCAAACATTTTAACTTTAGCCTTTGAGCCGTCATAGCGACATAGTGTATAATTGGGAGCATGGTAAGCGAAGATATCAGTTCTTGTTTAACTATCTGTAATTAAATAGATTTTGCTGATCTGTAAACTTTATGGCTGGCCAAAAACCTTTATATGTTTATGCAACGCGAAAATCGGTGTTTATGCAATAAATAATACTCAATCAATTTGATATTATTCTATAGACGGTTTGAAAGACACGGCCGTACCATAGACGGTTTGAAAGACACGGCCGTACCATGGGAAAATCGTAATCAAGATTAATTCAAAACTTGTCTTATGGCGATTTTTTTCGCACAGTGTTAATTTTTCAAAGTTTTGATAGTTCCATGTTCGTTGACTATATGGTATCAGGAAGTTTCTGAGGCAGCTTATTATAAACACCTAATGATTACTATTTTTCTTCATGTTTTGAATCATGGGAGAGAAAAAGCTCCGGCTATCCGATTAGGCAATTAATGTTGTTTTAGGATTGAGCTATAATATATCATTCCAGCGATTAAATAGTCGGTCCTGAAAAACAATTTATCCGATTGATATTATTGACAAATAGCTAATAAATATGCTATGAAATTTGCAGGATTTCAACCTATAAGCCCTCAAAATCTTGCAAATTTTTACATGAAACCCAAACGATCGCCCCACAAAGACAGGCAGATGGATTTGTTTCGTTTAGAACTGACGAATATCATCGACCTTGGCCATGGACTAGTAAAGCTATCAAAAACCGTGAACTGGGAGCGTATGGACGCACTGTTTGGCGCGACCTTCAGTGATTAAACCGGTCGGCCCGGTACCAGCACGCGATTGATGGTTTCCTTGCACTATTTGAAGTACACCTTCAATCTGAGTGACGATGATGTGGTCGCCGGGTGGGTTGAGAATCCCTACTGGCAATACCTGAGCGGGATGAAGTTTTTTGAGCATCAACCGCCCATCCATCCTTCCAGCATGACCCGCTGGAGAAACAGGATCGGCGAGGCGGGTGCCGAAGCGCTTCTCAAGGAAACCATTCAGGCAGGCTTGAAGCTAAAAGCCGTCAAGCCGACACAGCTCAAACGGGTCAATGTCGATACCACGGTACAGGAAAAAGAGATCCGGTTTCCCACCGATGCCAGGCTTTATGACCGCGCCCGGCAAAATCTGGTCAAGGCCGCCAAAGCAAGGGATATTGCCCTGCGTCAGAACTACAACCGCAAATCCAAACAGCTCTTGGCTCAGCAGAGCCGCTATGCCCATGCCCGCCAGATGAAACGGGCTCGAAAATGCACCCGTACCATGAAAACCTACCCGGGCCGGGTGATTCGGGATATCGAACGCAAGCATCCGGAACCCGACCAGGATCTACAGTCCCTTTTAACCGTCTCAAAGCGCATCTTCAATCAGAAGACCAAAGATAAAAACAAGGTCTACAGTGTTCACGAACCGGCAGTGGAATGTATCAGCAAAGGCAAGGCCCATAAACGCTACGAGTTCGGCTGCAAGGTCAGTGTGGCGGCCACCAGCAAGGGCGGGTGGTTTGTGGGCGCTAAGGCTCTGCACGGCAATCCCTATGATGGCCATACTCTCACGGATGCGCTCAAGCAGGTCGAGCGGATCGCCAAACCGCCCGAGCATGCATTTGTGGACATGGGCTATCGGGGCCACGGATACACCGGGGGTGTATCTGTCCATGTGGATAAACGGCGCCGGGGACGGACAGCTAAAAGTCTATGGCGCTGGATGAAACGCCGAGCAGCAGTTGAGCCGGGTATCGGTCACTTAAAACGCGAGCATCGCATGGACCGAAATCGGCTCAAAGGCACCCTCGGTGACCAGATCAATGCCATCCTGAGTGCTGCGGGGATGAACTTCAGGAAGCTGCTGAAGGCGGCAGCCTTTTTTTTGCGTCAAATTCTTATCCATCTTCTTGCTTGTCAAAGAACAGGGTTGGAATCAGCCTGATTCAAAAAGCCACTTTTTCAGGATCGACTAAATACCCAAACCAAATTCATTCTGGCTAACACCAGAATCCAACGATTAAAACAGGATGCAGGATCCAATCCGGCATTACGCATGTGGCGCATTTATTTGCCAAATTGATATTCATGTCCAAAATTGCCACCACTTCTTTATTGTTGGGTTTCCTATAAAATTTTCATTTACTGCAGATGCTTGATTCTCAGTTGTATCAATCATGTGTAAAGCTTTTTTGGCTGCTTTGGATACAAAATCGATCTTATCATGAAGAGTTTCGTTGAGTGCATTAATAGCGCTTTGGTCACCAATTTCACCAAGAGCATAGGCAGCTGACTCACGGACAAACTCGTCTCTATCCAATAATGCCTTGACCAAGGTAGGGACTGCTTCTTTATCCTTGATTTTTCCTAATGACGAGGCAGCTCTGAAACGCACCCCCATATCATTATCGTTGAGGAGTGCGTCACAAAGTGCAATTATAGCAGCCTTACCTCCTATATTTCCAAGAGCATCCACGGCTGCCCAACATAAAGCGTCTTCTTTTATAGCATTAATTAGTGTTGGGACCGCGTCAATTGCATCAGAGCCAATCTTTCCAAGTGACTTCACGGCCTCTTCACGAGCATCGCCTCTCCCGTGTTTAATTGTCTCAATGTACTTAATTATTTCGATATTTTCCATGCTATGCTCCTTTGCCTATAAATAGATACACATGTGCAAGTCCTGGGCCCTAACTGCCTATGGCTTTTGAGAAGCTGACATCACCTCTTCTGACGCAGAGACAAGGTGCAGCTCAATTATTCACAGGTGAACCCATGGTATTCTGACTTCGCCACATAAATATTATGGCAAGTAAAGATAATAAATCAAATTTGCCTCACTTGTGCTTCTGTTTAGACTTCCGCATGGAGACAACAGGGTATGCTCTTGGGGCGAGTTCCTTAACCACACCACAAAAGAGCAGTTCATCTTTCGCGAACGCAAATGCGTATGCCGAAAGATAGCTGCCGGTGCCCACTGAGCGTATAATGACGATGACCTCAGGTTGTTGATCTCGTTCCACATCAGCAAGGACGGCCTTCTCGATAATACCATCGCGGGGGCGTATGAGTCCGTTTGAGAAGAATATAGTTTCATCCGAAACAGATGTAGCCTCGTAAAGCCTGATACTGAAACTGCCAATAGACCGAGCCTCGAAATCACCTTCCGCGACGACCACCATCTGGCCCGTGGGAAGTTTCAGCTTCGTTATGAATCGCTCTTGAGCAACAACGTGAGCGGAGATTATCAGGATCAAGATGGCTGCAGTTAACCAGGTTTTCATGATTCCTGGCCTCCAAGCTGGATGGCATGCGTGGGCATCAACAATGCACAAATTTAGAGTTGTCCATAGCTCAAAGAAGGTATGAGATATACAAGTAGGTAGACCATATCGAATTAATGTTATCTTTTTTAACTATACTAAAGTGCAGGTACAATCCAGTCTAAGACTTCCATCATCGGTGCTGTTGCCAGCCATTTTTGACGTTCTTCATCCTGATTAATAATAAAATCTTTTATCTCAGAAACTGTAGTCTCAGGCCTGAATGATTTAACTCCACTGTAGATTTGGGTAAATTTTTCAGCATCCATTAAGTTTGCCTCCTAATTAAATCGTTAAAATTCTACAGCAAATCTGTGGCATCATCCTGTAGTCTTTGACTTACTGTCCAACTAAGCTCCTAGTTTTGATAGAGCATCTTGGGCATGTTTCTTTATCGTTGAGTCTTGGCTGAAATATGCCTTCTTTATCGCCGGTATTGCTCTCTTATCTCCTATGCTGCCTAAAGCATCTAAAGCAAATTGGCGGATAATAGAACCTTTTTCTTTATTTACCCGTCAGTTGCATAAAAAAGTACAAATATAAGAAGTAAAAAACTTGCGGAGGCCCATGGAATAAGGGTATAAAGAGATTATCTACCAAATAATCCTACCCAACCAGGAGGCCACCGCAAGTGAAGTCCAGCAAAGCACAAATCACGGCAAAATACCACAAGATTCCGCAGATGCGATTCGAAGACCAAAAGCTGACCTCTTTTTCCGGTTTGCTGGTTTTTCAACTACTCTTCAAACGACTAAATCTGAAAGCACGTCTGAAAAAGTGCTTCGACCATCTGATCGAATCGCCCATTTACGGCCGCCATCTGATTGTCATGCTGCTGGTCATCCATCTGTTGATCGGCTTTCGAAGGCTGCGGGAAGTCGACTATTATCGCGAAGATCCCCTTGTACTGCGATTAATGGGCCTACGGAAACTGCCGGATGTTTCCACCATTTCCAGGGCCTTGTCCAAGATGGAAACCGATGGGGTTGAAAATGTCCGCCGGCTGTCCAGGTCCATGGTCATTGAGGGACTTCAGCGGGAAGCGTTGCCTCGGTTGACATTGGACTTTGACGGATCGGTGCAATCCA
Organism: uncultured delta proteobacterium; assembly: GCA_963713755.1. Lineage (GTDB taxonomy): Bacteria > Desulfobacterota > Desulfobacteria > Desulfobacterales > CAVQMW01 > CAVQMW01. The sequence goes on from CAVQMW010000003.1 coordinate 1,919,549, forward strand.
CCAAGGGGTATTTGGAGGGCACGGCCGTGGGATTCAACAAGGCCAAAAAAGGTGCCCGCAGCTATTATCCTCTGTTTTGTACCGTGGCCCAGACCGGACAGTTTTTCGATCTTCACCATCGGCCTGGAAATGTTCATGATTCCAATGGTGCCGCTAAATTCATGCTGCATTGTATTACCGAAGCCCAAACCAAGCTGAATCCAGGGGTATTGGAATCGCGGATGGATTCCGCCTTTTTCAGCCAGGATATCGTGACGGTTTTCAAAGACAACGGCGTGAAATTCACCGCCTCGGTACCCTTTGAAAGAATCGCCCAGCTCAAACAGATGGTTGAAAATCGCAAGCGCTGGCGCAGGATCGATAAAGCCTGGTCCTATTTCGAAGCCTCATGGAAGCCCAAATCCTGGAATACACGCTACCGATTCATCTTCATCCGCAAAAGAAACCCCAAACAGCGCAAAGGCATGCTCCAGCTGGGCCTGTTCGAACCCCGCGATTTTGATTTCGACTACAAGGTCATTGTGACCAATAAAACCCAATCGGCCAAAAGCGTTGTCCTGTTCCACAACGGCCGTGGTTCCCAGGAAGCCATCTTTGGCGATGCCAAAACCGATGCGGCTCTGAATGTGCTGCCTTCAAGGAGGCTTGCCGGCAATCAGCTCTACACTTTGTGCGGGATGATGGCCCATAACCTTTCCCGTGAGGTGCAGATGCTGGCATCGGCCAATAGGGCATCACGGGCGCTGGCCAAACGCCCCGCAGCTTGGAAGTTTGAAAAACTGGAAACCTTGCGTCGTCGTATCATTCAAAGAGCAGGGCGGCTGACCAGGCCACAGGGTGAATTAACGATCACCATGAGTATGAATCGGAAAACTCGCCATGATGTGATGCATTTTCTCGATGTGTTGCAAAAGGCCGTATAATCAGGTGAAGAAAATCTTTCAAATTTTATGCAACGTTAGGAGCGCCAGGCAAAGCCTGGTGCGACTTGCTGACTGAAAGGAGTCAGCCGTGATAATTGCCCGTTCATCACGTAGCAGCGGCCCCCCGTGCCAGGGTAACCGATCACGGGAAGCGGGCCGGTCTCCACCGGATGGTGGGGAGCGAAGGAAGTGATCCTTCCAGACTGCGAACGAGTGAGCCCTAACGCAAGTGAACCCGTTTCGGCCTCGTTATGCTCTTGGATGTGGCCAGCCAGCCTAACGTGGTGAAGCCTGCTACCTGCAGGGAAGCAACGAGCATGAGCAACTGCAGGGCATCCCGGGGTGCTAGGGGAGGGCGCGCTCGGACAGTCGCATCGAGGAACCTGGGAGACCCGACGTGGAGACGGTCCTGGCCTCAACGTCGGTCGGGAACCAATAACCGGCCGATGGCCGCGTCGGGAGTCGGAGAGGCCCATAGTAGCGAGGAAACGGGGTAATGCCCGTGGAGCCAAGGGGCCTTGCCTTGGACATGCAGAGTCAGACGAGAGGAGTGCCGCTTGGTCAACCGGCCCATTACGGAACAACTGAAGCTGTGGGAATCTGTCGATGTCGACGTGTGGCAATCTGCCCATGTAAAGACGATCCGGCTTCCGGAGAAACTCTCTTCTTTGAGACAGAAGCTGTACCACAAGGCGAAGCAGGAGCCGAAGTTCCGGTTTTACGCCCTGTACGACCGGATTTATCGGCGTGACGTATTGACCAGCGCCTACCGGATAGCCCGGAGCAATAATGGGACCGGTGGCGTAGACGGTGTAACCTTCGAGACCATCGAGGCAACGGCTGGAGGCGAAGAGGCTTTCATCAACGAGATCCACGAGAGCCTCAAGCGCAAGCAATATCGGCCCTCGCCAGTAAGGCGGGTGTATATTCCCAAACCCGATGGCCGCCAACGTCCGCTGGGCATACCGACGATACGGGATCGGGTGGTGCAGACCGCTGCATTGCTGATTCTTGAGCCCATCTTCGAAGCCGACTTCATGGACTGCTCGTATGGGTTCCGTCCAAAGCGTTCGGCGCATGGTGCACTGTCGGAGGTTCGCAAGCACCTGAAACAGGGGTTTACCGCGGTATATGACGCGGACTTGAAGGGGTACTTCGACTCGATCCCGCACGAGAAACTGATCAAATGCCTTCAAATGCGGATTGTCGACCGCTCGGTACTGAAGCTGATCCGTCTGTGGCTTAAGGTACCGATCGCGAAGGACAATAGCGATGGTGGTAAGAAGATGGCCCGAAGCGACAAGGGAACGCCGCAAGGTGGTGTGATCTCTCCGCTTCTGGCCAATATCTATCTGCACTGGTTCGAGAAGGTTTTCTATGCAACCAGTGGCCCGGCGGTTTGGGCCAAAGCGCACCTTGTGCGCTATGCGGATGATTTCATGGTGCTGGCCCGCTATCAGGGTAGAGGGTTGACCGGGTTCATCGAGGAAAAGATTGAAACCTGGTTGGACCTGGAGTTGAACCGAACGAAAACCAAGGTGGTCAACCTCCGAAACCCCGGAGCCAGCGTGGATTTTCTGGGCTACACGTTCAGGTACGATCGCGACCTGATGGGACGCGGCCACCGGTACCTGAATGTGACACCGTCCAAAAAGGCGCTGAAGCAGCACCGCGAGACCATTCGCACATTGATCAGCCGCCGCCAGAGCTTTGTGCCGATACCTCAGCTTATCGAGACGGTCAATCGATGCCGACGTGGTTGGGCCAACTACTTTTCCTTTGGCTACCCACGGAAAGCAATGCGTGCGATGAACCGGTACGTTCAAGGTCGTCTGATTGGTCATTTGCGCCAACGCAGTCAGCGTCCCTTTCGTCCACCGAAAGGGCGAAGCTATTATCGGCACCTGAAGCAGCTGGGGCTGATCCATCTGTAATAGCGTCATACTCTGGCGTCCTGCGTGTGCCTTTAGGTGAAGTCCAAGGGAAAGCCGGATGCGGGAAATCCGCCTGTCCGGTTTGACGAGGGGGAGGGTTACGCCCTCCCTACTCTACGGTTTAGTACCTGAATTAGAATCTCCGCTGCATCCTTTCCACCTATTTTGCCAATTGATATGGTAGCAGCTCCTCTTATTTGGGGATCTACGTGAGATGTAAATTCTTTTAAATAATTTATCGCTCTTCTATCACGCTTGTCTCCTAACGCTGTAATTGCATCCCATCTTTTATCTGGTTTCTTCAATTGTTCCTGAATCAGTGGCACATTAGCACCAATAATGCATATAAACTATTGATATATTAGCAAGTTGATGATAATAATCGGGCATCAATTTTTCACCCCGGAGGTGAATGAATGCGACACCCTATTCGGATCAAACATGGAATGGAAAGGCTGGCCAGCCATGGCGGTCTCATCCACATTGGCGCTTTGCTGGATGCGATTGATTTCAAGAAGCACTTTGACATAATCAACGGAGTACATTGTGTAGATCCCAAGATTAGCCATGGTGATGTTTTATCCTCCATGATTGCTCTGATCAGCGTTGGCAAGCCGGACTATGATGCCATCGAAATATTTCGTGATAAACAAGATTTTTTCACCAAAGCCATGGACATCACCAAATGCCCTTCAAGTTCCGACTATTCGGCAACGGATTGATCTGATCGGTAGCAAAGCAGACCGTGAGTCAAGGATCTGTCCATGGATTTGATTCGAGTTGCTCGCCGGCGATAACCCCTTTGCACACAAGCGTCGGTGATTTCATTGTTCTTGATATGGACGTCAGCCCCTTTGACAATTCAAAACCCAAAAGGAAGGGGTGTCCCGGACCTATAAAGGCGTTGATGGTTTCGCACCGATGTTTGCCTATCTGGGTACCGAGGGATATCTGGTGAACCTTGAACTGCGAGAAGGCAAACAGCATTGCCAGAGAAACACCCCCGAGTTCATCAAGGAAACTTTGGAATCTGTGCGCAAAATCACCGACAAGCCCATTTTGATGCGGCTTGATTCCGGCAATGACAGCAAAGACAACTTTCCCGATGCGCAGAATGTAGACTTCATCATCAAACGCAATCTGCGCAGAGAATCGGTCCAAGGTTGGGTTGATTTGGCCAAACAGGTTGGTCAACAACGGCTTTGCCGTCAAGACAAACGCGTATGGATCGGAAAAACCACCGTCGGTATTAACGGTGAGCCCTTGCCCCATCCGATCACATTTGAAGTCACCGAAAGGCTGACCAAAAAGGGCCAGCGGCTTTTGTTTCCCGAATATCAAATCGATACCTACTGGTGTAGTATCGAGGATATGCCCCCCAGAGAGGTGATCCATCTTTACCATGATCATGGCACCAGCGAACAGTTTCACTCGGAGACTCAAATCCGACATGGGCCTGGAGCGATTGCCCAGCGGTTTTTTCGATAGCAACAGTCTGATCCTGCATCTTGGAATGCTGGCTTACAACATGCTGCGGATCATCGGCCAGATGAGTCTTGAAGAAAGTGACGTAAGCCAACAACCTTTAGCCCGGCGCAAAAAGGTAACCCGCCGCCGGATCCGGACCGTCATGCAGGATCTGATGTATATGGCCGGCAGACTGATAACCCGAGGCAGAAGGTGGTTTCTATCCTTCGGCCAGCTAAATCCTTTTTCAAAGATTGCCGAACGGGTATACAATCGACTGAAACTACTTTCCGCTGTTGGGTAACCCACACAGTTTCAAAGATCATTGATCATCAAGCAGCTGATTGCTGATTGGTCGTGTCCAAAAATCAGGGACAAGAACCAGCATCCTTGAATTTCCTGCATTTTGAGCAGAGCGGTGTCGCTCAATTCAAGACAAGCAGGCGATTTTTTGACCAAAGCGGCTTAAGCAATATTTAGGCCACGGAATCAGGTTGTTCTATAAGGTTTTGAAAATCATCCTTTTTTTTGTTTTTAGTGGGAATGTCTTTCTTTTTGCTAAATACTGATATAAATAATAAAATAATGCCTAGTACTAAAGAACCATCTATAATGCCATCAATATATTTATAATACTGGATTCCTGCTGAAGGCTTTTCAATGAAAAACCGATAAGCGACACCTATTAGCCAAAATAATATCAAGATTAATCCAATTCTTTTAAAAACATGATTCATAGTAGCCTCCTTCCCCTCTTTTTACATAAAAAAACCGGACTACCCTATTGAGTGACCTTAACGATGTCACCCTCGGCAGCCCGGCTGTCTCTGAATAACCCAGATTCAGAATAATCTACGGGAACACAAGATTAAAAGACCCGTGGTTTTCCGTCCCTGTCTTTCGGCAGGTTTAGCTTTATCTGGTTCACAAATTGTTTGATTGAATTAATTCAAAATAACAACAAATACCGGATGATGTCAATTTGGAAATGTTATGTTGATGGTTCATAGACTTGACGCCCACGGTCCGCGTTTACCTTGTAGGGTTGTGCGGCCCGACTGTTTATACAAAAACAATAAGCCCTGCCGGGAAGGGGATAATTCCATTCGGCAGGGCTTAGGGCGGCAGTTGGAAGGTGCTTAGCGTGCCTTGGCATCCTGCAGGTTGCCGGGATAGGCCCAGCCGAAAGTCTCGCAAAGCAGCCAGATGGAGAAGTCGAACATGTCAGTCAACCCCACGAAGGCAAAGCGGTTGATCCTTTCAATGGATTCTGCGAGAAGCTCCTCCTGACGTCCTTCAAATTCCGATGTTAATCCACGGAAAAGCTGACGAGCCATCCCGTTGCGCACAGCAAAACGGACCACAGGTTCATCGGATTCGATAAATCTCTCCAAGGATAGTGACCTGGCCAGCGCCGGCCTCCGCAAGTCCTTCCTTTTCGACAAATGCTCGGGTATGGGAACGCCAATAATTGTAGAGGGAGACCACGCGTTCGACGGGATCCCGCAGCATTGCGATATAGTCCGCTTCGGGGAATATCTCCAGAAGGTCGTCTAGGTTGCTGTGCCCACTGACGCAGTGGTAGTGCGCCGTGGCGATGCTGAACGATACGGGCGTATCGGAGCCAGCGGCAATTCCCTCGACACGGTTGCCTTCGAAATGCAGCAAACTCGCCTTTAAGATCCGCGAGTTCGCAAAGTACAAATCCAGCATATTTTTAACAGTACTGCCCCCGCAACGTGCGATATGAAGGAAAACAATAGTATTCCGCCCCCTTTCCGGTTTTCCTTGCATTTCTGCCCTTTCGGATACGTCAATAAAGTTCAACCTAGGGTTGCCTGAAAAATCGGCCCAAAACCGTTAGCCTAGATTTTTATGCAGCGCTTGGGTATATCTAACCAAAATGATTGCGGCTCGATTAAGGATATTATTCAGTTCCTGTAGATATCGAAAATTATTCAATGTTGGTGATGAATAGAGACAATCAAACGGTATATAAACTTGAATTTATTACAGATATGGTTTGGAAACCACCAAAATCAGAACTATAACCAGAAATACGGTACAATGTGCGACCGTATTCGTCACAATGTATCGAAATTAATCCTTCCGAGCTTACATACAAAATGAAAAGCGGAAATATCGATATTATACGAGATCGCTTCCCGGGTGAAGTCAATTATCGCCGTTCTTTGAAAATATTATCTATAAATATCCCTTCTCTTTCATATGCCGTAGCCTGTCCGTTTTAGAGAAATTTATCCTTTCGGCTATCCTATCCGAGTGTGAAACCCTGGAGATTCCCGGCATTAATTTGTAAGTTGGTTCACCATCACGGAGTTCAACCTTTAAACATTTCCCTTTTCCTCCCTCCACGAATTTATCCACCAAAGGGTGATTATGGGTTACCAGAATCGTATTATTGCCAACAGCATAGAAATCACTCAATATTCCAAACGCGGTATCCATCCGCTCATCATGGGTTGTGCCCTCTGCAAGCTCATCCAGAATTACCAGGCTCTTTGGACTGGTTGAATAGAAAATATCCCGTGTCCTAATAAGTTCGGTGCCAAACCGCCCCTCTTCATCCTGTAATCCATCAAATTGTGGTGCTTGATAACGGATTGTATCTGCTATGTTGATGGTGGCTTTTTCAGCCAGGACAGGGGATCCAATCTGTGCCAGCAGCTGATTGTGGACTATGCTTTTGCAGATGGTCGTTTTGCCACCGCTATTCGGGCCGGTAATAAAGGCCAGCCTTGGGCCATTTATGTGGAAATTGTTCGAAACGAAATCTGTTTCATCCGCTGCCAAGACCGGATTGGTCAATCCATCTGCCTCGAAAGAGTGATGGGCTTTATCAATGATTTTAGGAATTGTAGTGGCATGGGCCGAATGGCGGGTAAATTCACAGAAAGATAAGAGTTCATCAATCATCCCAAGCGTGTCGATCGCAAGGCTGAAAGCATTGTCGTAAAGGCATCTTTTGCGCAAGGGTTCGATAAAATTCCCGGTATCTTTTATAGGTTTGATAATCAAGCTGTAAAAAGCGTAAACACCAGTCAGGGCGAGCCCAAAACTTGACAGCACGGGCGATAAGGATGGCACTTTGCCAAAGTAAGTTTGGAGATGGGGTGCGACAAACAGGGCAGGACCAACTATCAGCCATTTTGAAAAGCGGTGGGGTACGAATTTAAGTTTGGGTGAAAAAAAACCGACCTCTTGTTTCGATTTTAGCCCTGAGAAGGTCTTGTATACTGATCCACTCAACATCTGATCGACAGGTGACTGCTGATATTGGTTCAGATTCGCAATTAATACGTTTAGGTAGGATGACTCCACTGCGGGGATAGATGGCAACATCTTGACGAAATTGGCGGCTGCCAGCCTTGCTGTCTTGAGGTCACGGTATGGGGACAACGCAACTATGTCTTTATTAAAAAATTTGTACAGCGCGCTTTCTGTTTTGCCAAATTCTTGGATAAAATTTCTTAGAGCTTTAAAAAGTCGATCATCGGATAATATCTCACTGACGGATTCCTGCTTCGATCGGATATATTCCAAGTCGGTGCTCGGTTGAATCAGCGATCTCAACAGCGTGGCGGATCCAGTTAAGCTTCGGGTATGGTCAATTGCCTGGTGCAACCGCTGCACCTGAATCAGTTCAAGGGATGCGGAATCGATAACCGCCGGTGGACAGCATGCTAAGAAGGTTTTTTTAGAAAATACAGCAGGCTCTTGGCCTCCATTCAAGGCGATGTAATTTTGCTTGTCATTGGCAATGATCAGAGGTTCGTTCTCTCCGATTGTATTACTATTTATAATCTGAGAACTGCTGTTTTTCATTTAAAAAAGCCGAAATCAATCCAGTGTAATTGCGACCTGAAGATTCACCAATCTGTATAATCGTGGCAAACCTTGTACGGCCATTCCAACCCTCTCTATGCTGATGCAGAGGCGCTCGGAGGAACGATAGGGGCATTTTGCACAAGCAGGAAACAAATCTGTCATCGTATGTTTCAGTTTAATGCAGTGAATTGTTAAAAATGGTTAGGTGCAGGTCGATACGCTGCTATGCGACATTATGTTTTAGAAATTCCAATAGTACCCCGTTGAAAACACCTGCCTTTTCCACATTAACAAAGTGGGCCGCATCGGGAATAATCTTCAATTTCGAGGAGGCTATGCTTACGTGAATAACCTCGGCCGCCGAAACTGGCGTACCGGGATCATGCTCACCCACCACCACCAGTGTCTTGGTGGAAATCGAACGAATGGAGTCTCGCTGGTCCATATCCCGAATCGCTGCACAGCAAGCACAAAATCCATTTACCGAGGTATTTAAAATCATCTGCCGGATCTTTTGGATATCAGTGGGCAAGCGATCTTGGCCAGGTTTTGTAAACCACCGGTCGATCGTGCCGTCTACGACTGCCTCCATGCCACTTTTCTGAACCGTTTCGATGCGCTCATTCCAGATTTCACGCGGTGGCATGTGTGCCGACGTTGAACTCAGCACCAATGAGATCAATCGGTCACTGTATTTTGCGCCCAGCATCTGGCCGACCATTCCACCTTTCGAAAGGCCGCAAAAATGAACCTTTTCCAAGCCTAACGCATCCATCAATGCCACGGCGTCGCTCACTAGCAACTCGATTGAATATGGACCTTCGGGCACTGCTGACTGTCCGTGGCCACGGCTGTCATATCGTAGAACCCTATAGCCTTCATCGACTAACGCGGGAATCTGATAATCCCACATGGTGAGGTTGGAGGCCAGCGAGTTGGAGAGAATCACGACGGGTCCGTTTTCAGGCCCGTCTAAACGATAGTTGATCGTCGTTCTGTTTACTTCAGCTAAAGGCATGGTATCCTGTTTTCTTTTAAAAAGTATGAAGGGGAGGGTAATCGGTTCAGATTGATCGTATAATCCAATTTTCCGAAGCCCGCGATATACTGATTTAGAGAAGCCATTTGTGTTTAGTCTTCTTTAATATTACTGTCTTCAAGCTCTTTGAATGCATCCCGGACTTCGGTTTCAACCTGTTTGAGTTTCTTATCCAGTTCCTTAATCAGGCGGGCTCCCAGCTTGACATCCTCGGCCAGCTTATCAATAGGCGTTTCAGAATTATCCAGGCGGGTTAATATCTCATCCAGCTTTTCCACTTTTTGTTCATAGGTCAGTTTATTCAGATCAACTGGTTTGTCGGGCATTTTTATTTCCTCTCGGTCTGATTGACGGTGCTGATGATCTGTCCGTCACTGACGGTTGTCCTTAAAATATCGGATTGTTGAATCTGAGAAACCGATTTAACCAAATCCCCGTCTTTTGAATAGACCAGGGAGAATCCTCTTTTTAGGCTGGTGTCTGGGGCCGCGGCCCTTAAGATCGCCGCTTTATTGGCCAACTTCGTCTTTTCATTTCCAAGATAGGTAAGCAAGGCCGCCAGGCTAAATCGTTTTGAAAGATGGGAAAGCTGTTGGTCAATGAACTTAATTTCGGTTTCAAATCTGTTTTTAAGTCGGTCCCGCCTTGTTCCAATGTATTCATATTCCCGCAGGATTCTGTGATTGAATCGGTCTTGCTGAAATCGTTTTTGACGATCCAGAAGGTTAATTTTGCCATCCTCTATCTGTCTTGTGGGGATAGAGATTAACCGTCTGGCTTTCTCGTCAAGCCTTTCATGGGCGCTTTTGACCCGGTTTGTGGGGGTGGTTGTAATCAAATTTCTTGAAACGGCGATTCTTGATTTTTCATTTGATAGCCGTTCTTGAACCTTTGAAGACAGAGCGGTGGCATACCCCAATAAATAACTTCTAGTGGACTCCAAGAGCTTCCGGGTACCCTGCAAAATACCAGTTTTGGCATCATCCACCCATCTGCGATCCCTATCAAGGCGATAAGTCCAAGTGGACTTAATACGGTTGCGGGCCTCATTAAGGTGTCGGTCCAATTCCACGAAGCGGGCCACGATTTCCTCAGCGACAGCCGTGGGCTATAGCGCTCAGCTAAATTGAGACACCATTGCTCAGGTAAACAGAGACGCACCTTTCAGTAATATCCCGCCGTTGAGATTGAATCGGAAAAGATCCAGGCTTTACAAAAAAAGAACCCCCGTTGTACTTTAATTGTCGCCAAACAAAACAAGGACAACGAGGGTATGCCCAAATACATCAGCGATATAAGTGAGCACTTGGCTTTTTTGTAATACAGATACAGCCTTGTTTTCAATTCATTTCTGATTGGTACCGCCAAAAAGAGGTCCGCGGTATTGTTGCGCAGTACTACTGGGTTGTTCGGAGCGTTCTCAAACAAAAGCCTCACCTGAAAAAATGCCTGGCCCAATGCAGGCATTGCCAGATCCTGTTTTTCACCCACCCACGCAATGCAGGCCGCAGCGATCTTGGCTGCCCTTTCGGCTGCCGGGAGGCCCACCGGCGTCAGAACGCTACCCGCCGAAGCATCGACTATTATCGGAGCCCGGAAGGCAAGGTAAAGAAGAAGCATTTGAATGCCGAACGCAGCAGGCAGAACCGGTTGTCGGAACCGGATTTCGATGAAAATGGCCTATGCACCGTTGACGCCGAGACGGTGGAACATATCCGGCTTCTTACCAGTCTGGTGGAGGGCCGTCGGGTAGGCCTGGCGGAGATTTATGGCATGTTGGAAGGGATATTGAGACAACACAGCATCGACGATTGCATAAAATTGCCCTACGGTGTGACGTGTCTTCAGCAAAATCCGCCATAAAGGACGCCAAATGGTCGAACAAGTGGAGATAACCCGTTTTGACTTGCGTTACCAGGACTGCCGGATGCGTAGTCCTGGCGCCGAGAAGGCCCTGCTGTTGTCAATTTTGGAAAAAGGCGTCCGCGAGCCGCTTTGTGGTATTGATAGCGAGCCGCACCGGATATTGCTCGACGGCTTCAAGCGGTACCGATGCGCCAAAAAGCTGGGAGTTGGTATCGTGCCTTACCGTTCGCTGGGCAAAGATGAGGTCACCGGCATTATCGAACTGATTCGTATGTCCAATGCGACAAGTCTGGGTATCCTGGAGCAGGCCAGACTGATGGACGAACTGAAAACAGTCCACCAGATGTCGGTATCCGAGATTGCAGGTCTTGTGGGCAAAAGCAAGGGGTGGGTAGGCATGCGCGTTGGCCTCATCGGGCAGATGAGCCCGTTGGTGATGGGCCGGATATTTGACGGGAAATTTCCTGTCTACGCCTATATGTACACCCTTCGTCCGTTCATACGTATGAACGGTGTGAACAAAAAGGAGATCGACGCGTTCGTCGGATCGGTGGCCGGCAAAAAGTTAAGCATCCGGGACATAGAGATTTTGGCCCATGGTTACTTCAAGGGCGGGGATGCGTTGCGAAAGCAGATTAAAGGTGGCGACATCGTATGGGCACTGAGCCGGTTGAAACAGACATCGTCCAATGCCGACGATTGCACCGAGCTGGAAAGACAGATGCTCAGAGAACTTGAGATCACGCAAAAATACATGCAACGGGTTACTTGCAAAAGCCAGGACAAACGATTTGCCACGAGCGGGTTTTTTGCCCAGGCCAATCTTTTGTCCGGTGGCATATTGAGACAGTTGGCCCCATTTACCCGGGCGATACGGCAATTTTATGATCGAAGCCGACAAGCGTAAAGCGATTTATCTTCTGCACAAGGAAGGTATGGGGATCCGAGAAATTTCTCGGCAGATGAACGTCAGCACCAATACGGTCAGTACCATCATCGGTCAGGGCGGCGAACTGCCGCAGACCACCCGAAACGATAAAATTGACATCGACACGGAACTGGTCGGCCATATCTATCTAAAGTGCCACGGCCGGGTTCAACGGACCCATGAAATCCTCAGCGAAGAACACGGCATCGATATCGGCTATTCCACATTGAGCCGGATCATCCGTGAGCTTGGCTTTGGAAAAAGAGGCAAAAAACGCTGTGGTCAAGAGCCAGACCAGCCTGGGGCCGAGATGCAGCACGACACCTCCCCGTATCGGGTCAAATTTATCAACACACAGGTTCTGGTTCAGGGCAGTCTTTTGTATTTTCGCTACTGCAAAGTGAGGTACCTGAAATTCTACCGGGCATTTGACCGGTTCAAGATGAAATGTTTTTTTCATGAAGCGCTCACTTTTTGGCAATATGTGGCAGCCGATTGCATCATTGACAACACGAATTTGGCCCGTCTTTATGGTACCGGTAAAAATGCGGTGATACACCCAGAAATGGCACAATTTGCCAAGCAGTACGGCTTTTCCTTTGTCTGTCATGAAAAGGGGCACGCGAATCGAAAAGCCGGCAATGAACGCGGATTTTTTACGGTTGAAACCAATTTCTTTCCAGGGCGTGAATTTGCCGATCTCGAAGATATGAACCGCCAGGGCTTGGAGTGGGCAACGGTGCGAATGGCAAAAAGGCCCACCACCAAGACCCGTTTAATCCCCACCCAGGTGTTCGAGCATGAAAAACCGTATCTAAAAAAGCTGCCCGTCCATGTCCCGGCCCCTTATCTTGTGTTGGAACGGGGCACCGACCAGTACGGATATACAGCCGTCGACGGCAATTACTATTGGATCCCCGGCACCAAACGCCACGATGTGAAGGTGCTGCAATATGCCGAGCATCTGATGATCTACCGTAACCGGATGCTGCTCGGCCGTTACCGGATACCGGCTGATGGCGTTAAAAATAAGCGCATTTCCCCCGAAGGGCAGCAAATACCGCCGCACATGCCCAGAAACCGGAAAAAACCCGCCACCAAACAAGAGAAAATTTTACGTGAAGCGGCCAAACCGATCGACGAATATCTTACCTTTGCCATCAAAAACGGCGTCAAACAGAAACACCGGTTCATCCGCGCACTGTATGGCCTGTACCGGAAAATGGCCCTTGAAGTATTCATCAAAACGGTCAGCCGAGCGTTAAAATACCGGATCACGGATATCAAAACTGTCCAACGGATTGCCACGCTGCAGTTGACGGCCGCCAATTTCCAAATGCCGCTGCCGCAGATCGACCGGCAGTTGGAAAACAGAGACGCCTATATCGAAGGGTATTTTGCCGACGACGTTGATCTGAGCGTGTATGACACAGGGGATAACGATGGATGAAAAACTTACCCAAATGCTCAAGTATATCCGGCTTGGCGGCCTTTTGGCCAACTGGGACCGGTATCTTTCCACCGCCCAAAAAGGCAATTACTCCCATGCGCGGCTGCTCGAACACGTCGTCGAACAGGAGTGTCAACTCAAAAAGGAAAACGCCAGAAAGATGCGGCTTACCCGTGCCAGGATACCGGAAAAGTATGCGATCGAAACCTTTCCGTTTAACCGGCAGCCGAAGCTGAACAAAAAGATAATCATGAACATGTACGACCGGTTTGATTACATGGAAAAATGCCGTAACCTGATCTTCATGGGTCCAACCGGCACCGGAAAAACCGGGCTTGCCACCGCTTTTCTCACCCACGCTATCGATTGCGGATACCATGGCCGGTATGTCGCGTTTGCCGAACTGGTCGAACTGCTTTACCAGTCAGTCGCCGATCATACGGAAGCCCGCGTCATCAAAACATTTGCCGCCACAGATTGTCTTCTGATCGACGAATTGGGATATGTAGAGGTCGAGCCGGTGCAGGTCGGACTGTTTTTTACCCTGATGCACAAGCGACACAAGAAAAAAACCACCCTGATTACTTCCAACCTCGGGTTTTCGCAATGGTCGTCTTTTTTGAAAAACGACCATCTGACCGCAGCCCTGATCGACCGGTTGACGGAAAACAGTCATGTGATCAACATGAAAAACTGCGTCAGCCTAAGACCCAAGCTCGACCCGGTAGCCTGACATGACGCATCAGCGCTTTTCTTCCAGTCAGCTTTACAGCCTGCGTAACCAGATCAGCGTTCGGATGCTCATCGAAGAAACCCTGCGAATCCCTTGCCGGATGACAGAAGGATGTTTTCGTTTTCTTTGCCCTGTTTGCAACGGTTTTAAAACCGCCGTAAATCCTGAAACCAATCTGGCCAGATGCTTCGACTGCAGCAAAAATTTTAACACCATCGATTTGGTGATGCTTACCAGGCAAGCCAACTTTGTCGATAGTGTCAGGTTCCTGCAGTCCATCCATCAAAAACAAGCCACCTGCCGGGGTAACAACCCCATACGAAGCGACAGGTCCCAAGAAAACGCCAGCCCCTGCCAAATCGGACAGGTCATTGCCGATATCCTGCCTGCGGCACACGCCGCCTCCCCTGGCCAATCCAACCTGGACCATCCCATAGCCTCCCACCGGGTCACTGACGAAAACCGTATCGCGAAGCTGGAACTTCAACTGGAATATCTGTTGCGCCAGATCCAGGAATTAACCGCCACAACGAAAGCAGTACTTCCCTCCAAATAGGAAAATCTCGGTCGTTCTACACCACCTTTTCTCTCCTGCGGGGTAAGCTGCTGGCGGGATTATTTTTTTTTCAGGGACGCGGGATAGCGGCGGGGTTGGCCTTCAGCTATCGGGCCCGGTATGAACCAATGTCTCAATCTATCTGAGCAAAAATGTATCAGTTTATCTGAGCGCTATAGGTGGGGGTTTTAAAGGATTGGTTGGCCACATAGTCCAGGACACTGATATCGGTTTCATGACCAATACCCGTCCAGACCGGGTATTTGAATTGAGCAATTCGTCTGGCAACAACTTCATTGTCCAGATAAAAAAGATCGGTCTTGCTGCCCCCACCCCGGGCGATGATCACCAGGTCAATATCGAGTTTTTCAAGTGCGGCCAGGGCTGTTAGCATGGAGTTTTCGGTTCGAGCCCCCTGGACCGTTGCATCGGCCAGGTACACGATGAATCCATAATCAGAGGGATTGAATGTTTTGAGGATATCATTGCAGGCCGCGCTGCCCTTACTGGTCACCAACCCGATTATTTGGGGGAGCATTGGAACAATCTGGCGCTTGTTAGGCTCCAGCAAACCCTCCTTGGTCAGCCGGTCCAGAATTTCTTTTTTCTTAAGTTCCAGTTCACCCAGGGCAAAAGCAGGATCCGCATCCACGGCCTTTAAAGAGAGCCCAAACTGGGGATGGAATTGAAGGGTGCACTGAAGTCCCACAACTGTGCCGTCATCAAGGGTCAAATTGAGATCATGTTGTTTGAACCGATTCCTGATTTTGGCAAGATCCCGATTCCAGATGGTGCATCGCATCTGGGCAATGATTTTCCCGCTGCCATTGGATTCCACCAGATCGCAGTAAAATGATCCACCCTTTTCGCGACCTGAGGATATTTCGGCCTTTACCCAGAAAAGCTTACCGATGTGGGGCTGAAGAATTTGCTGGATTCGGCCGGTGATCTGGGAAAGGTTGAAGTAATTTGTATTATTAATGCCAGTCATTGGTTACGATGATTTAGGGTAACCTCGGAAGGTAGGTTTCATCTGACTCGATGAAGCGCAGCGGAATCGGGATCAATTGAAACAATTGGTTCGGCAACACCTATTACGAATTGCCTAATGGGTTTAAAGAGACAGATATTTTTATGTTGTATCCTTTTTTTCGGCTATTTAACCTTGGATTTAAGAAGCACTCTATCCAAAGCGGACGGCGCCCACTTACTCAAAAACAAGCCAATTTTTTCTTTGACTCCTGCTGGGAACACATCTCGCTTGCGGTGTTCGATCCCGTCGAGGATGATCTCCGCGGTTTGTTCTGGGGTTAACCGCCGGCTAATGCGTCATCCATTTTACCGTAGGGACTGCCATCTGCAGTAAGGGCGTTAAGAGAATTGTCTGTCTGTACAAACCCCGGACTGATCACCATGACATGCACGCCCTTTTCCATGATTTCCAGGCGCACGCTGTTCAGGTAGCCCTGTAAGGCATGTTTGCTGGCATTGTACCCGGATCGTTCCTGGGTGGAGTAGCGTCCCATCATGCTGGAAACCGCAGCAATATGACCTTGGGTTTTGATAACATGGTTCGGGCCGTGTTTAACAAAATAAAGCATGGAAAAAAAGTTTACTTCCATGATGTCCCTATATACTTGGATGTCGGTTTCCCCAGCCAGGGCTCGCATGCTGACCCCTGCGTTGTGAACCATGCCATCCAGTTTTCCGCTAATTGACACGGCCAAGTCGATGGCAGCTTTGCAGTCTTCCTCCCGGGTCACATCTCCCTTAAACACAATGATGTTCGGCCCTGCCTGCTTTTTCAAATCCTCCAGTTTTTCCAGTGTGCGGGCCATGGAAACAACCTTAGCCCCTCTTTCAGCCAACATAGTTGCCACACCTCGGCCAATTCCGGAGCTCGCCCCGGTAACCACAAAGGATTTGTCTTCGAAGAAACCGCTCATCTTTGTGTCCTCTCCATTAGGCTCTATTCTGCTCAAAGATACGCTTATTTTTGAAATGATCGCCAATATCGCTCGATCAGAACCTTGGAAGCATCATCGGGGTGCGTCGATCCGAGCGCTTCCAGCAGCGCGGAATTCTCAGTCCACAGATCGAAGTTGTTGCGAATCCATCGGCCCAAACTAAATTGCGAATCGATTAAATTTTCCTTAAACGTTTCTGCGATCTCGCGCTTTTCGGCCGCTGTAGACTCCACGACGGATACCGTCGAACACGCAGCCTGGTTTGGATTGCATCTTTATCTTGCATGGTGTCTCCTCAAAGTTTCATGGAATCAACCGCTATACAAAGTATCCCCGTTAATGGTCTGTTTTTCAAGACCTTCCCCAATGGAAGAGAGAATATTCCAACTGATGACCGGCAGTTTTCGCCAAGAAAATGGCGAAACCTTTTCTTGAATTGAAATGTCCATAAGAGCTAAAATTATTGTTGACTTACATATGCGTCTAAGATAAGATGTTAGCAATTAATTGCATAATGAAATTAATTTCATTAGTGCCCTCCGCTTAAAGCGGACCTCGGGATGACAGGTTGAATAACCTGAACACTCCACCATTTCAGATCCATTCACCCTCTGGATGGATCGGTGAACACGAATCAGTCGCTCAGCCCCTTTCTTTACCTAAGAGTTGGGGAGACACGACCTGCGACGGCCAAGCCAAACAGCAGGACTGTTTTTTAGCGACGGTGCAACATCCAAACAATCCAACCTTAAACAGCGATTTTCGCACAACGAATTGCGACATAATTGATCTTCACTTTAGTGGAACTCAAATCTCAAGTGTCGATCACCGAGCCAGGATATGCCCAGAGCATTTCTATCAAGCCTTGCAGCCTTGATAATTGGATTATGGGATCTTCTGGGGAATTTAACTGTAATATCTTTTTCTCGCACAATGACATCAGCTTTCATATTGATGAACTGGCGAAAGATGGTTGCCGAACGGCAATGTTCGAACCCTCTGAGTTTCTGAGACAACAGATGATAAAGTGTATGGGCAACCATGGTCATCAAAACATCAAAATGCACCTTGATCAGAATAGACGACGAAAGGGAATTGAGGCTGAAAAACTTTACTGCCTCGGCAATCCCGTTTTCAACTCGCCATCTTTGGGCATAACGCAGGACAATGGAATCCGCAGGGCTGTCAAAATCGTTGGTCACCAAAAACGAGGGTTGCTCCCTGCCCGTGCCTTTCATCACGATCTGTCGAATCTTGGAATCGTAACTATCAAGCCTTGTCGTGGACTCGTAAAGCAGGGGTGATTTATACTTTCTTTTCGGAATATCCAGGTGAGTTTTCTTCCACTGTTTGGCGGGAATCAGTTCCACGGCTTCTAACAGTTTTTTGCCACGCCTGCGCAAGGTGATGAAATGAACACCCAAATGATTGAGGGTATTCAAGTGCTCGTATGTCGTAAGCTTAGAATCAAAGACTAGGGTGGAGTCCAGTTTGCCGTGGATCTTTTTCCAGAACGACACAAAATTAAGAACCTGCTCGGAGGCTTCGCTGCGGAGGATGTCGGCCTGGGCGTACTGAAACAACTCTGATTGGCAGTCTTGGGCAAACAAGGTCAGAGCGCCCTTGAGGCGCTTGCCTCTGGTAGGTACCCACTGGGTATCCATGACAGACTGCTCGCCCCAATGGGGAATACTGTGAAAATCCAGATTGATGGTCTTTGACCGGTAGGCATGCTGCCGGTTCATCTCCTTAACGAAACCTTGCAGCAAGCGGTCCAGAGCGGATGTCTCCAGTCGATAGGAGTAATCGGAAATGGCCGTGCACTTGGGCAAAACATTGAGCCCGGCAAACAAGCCCATGCCTTCATCGAAGTTAAGATCATTGATCTGACTGAGTCGCTCTTTTCCAGTGAGTTTAAGTGCCAGAAAGGATAGAAAGTACTGTAAGGCGGGAATCTGCTTGGAACCTGGTAGCAAGGCGCCTTGGACCACCTTAGGCAAGCGCAGTTTTTCGATGAGCGGGGCGAACAGAAATATGCCGCCCACAGCGCATGTCACCTTTCGTCCTTGCAGTAGGTCGGGGCCTAAAATACGGGCCTCTTTAGGCACCATGGTCCCCTTAATGGTTTCACCAATAGCCAACTTTGCTCTGCGAGGAACGGGCGGAAAACCCGCCGCTTTCAACAATCGGCTAATGGTTCGAGGATTAACTTCATGGCCTTCAATAGCCAGGATCTCCGCGATGCGATAGTTGGAAAGATTATGGGTTCGGCGGATCTCGAAGATTCGTTGCTGGATCTCTTTGGGAATCCTGGATCCTTGAGGTCCACGTTTTTCAGTGAACAGGAAGGTCAGTTGACGGGTCTTGAATTTGTGTCTAAGCGCATTGAATGAGGCCAGCGTGTATCCGAAACGCTCAGCGACGATTTTTGCAGGAAGCTTATCGACATAGAATGCCCGAAGGGCTTCGTACTGCTTTTGCCCGGGAGACTTGGGGTAAGCGAAAAATTTATACGGATCAATGGAAGCCGCCATGAATATGCAGATATTATATGTCTTAGATTCTGTCAACATAAAAATGTTATAAATGCACACCATGTTGATAATCATGCTGCATTCAGGCACAAGATGGGCCATTATTGGAATATTTTGCGGCATTATAAAATCGAATTTAGCGATTTTATCGGATTATGACTTTTGATGTTGCCGATAAAAGAGACATATATACTCTTTATTATTGGGGTCGATTAACGAAGCGGGGATTATATTAAATTATTGTTTTTACACCACATATCTGCATTTCAGATTAAATGGATGTAAAAGTGTTGTTTAATTAACGGCAATGCGAAAATCGCTGTTAAATATAAATCCTGATTTAAAAACCAGATAAGACCTTATTAACAGGGTACGGATGCACTTGATCCCGTTTTGGGACAGGTGTTTTTTTGTGCCCAAGTCATGAAAGGAGCGTGTCAGATGAACAAGGCAGCCATTATCGGGCGTTTAGACAAAAGCGGTGTGCATTTTAACGGTGATTTCGAGGGCGATCCCAAGTGCCGCTTTAGATTGGCGGTAACCGAAAGCTGGCAGGACAAGACCCGCAGCGAATGGGTCAATATTTACGTTGCCGGCAAGGACGCCGAGAAAATGAGAACCTCTCGCGTCGGGGATCTGGTCTTTGTCAAAGGTATGCCCAGGACCGGAAAATACGAACAGGATGGAGAGAATATTTACTTTCTGGAGATCGAGAGCCGGCAACTGAATATCATCCGAGAAAACGAGGGGCTCACCCAGGAGGGCCTGGATCAAAACGAGGTAACTCTCGTGGGACGCCTGGGCCAGGATCCCAAGGTCTTTAGCGATGGCAAGGTGGCCAGTTTTTCCCTGGCCTGCGACGAGTACAACGGCAGAGAGCAAAGCACCCAGTGGCTCAATGTGACCACCTTCGACGGTCTGGCCAAAAGCGCCGGTGAATTTCTCACCAAGGGGCGCCTGGTGGCCGTGGAAGGCAAGGTGCGAACCCGGGAGTATGAAAAAGAGGGCGAAATCAAAACGGCAACCAGTATCGTTGCCAATAAGTGGAAGGCCCTGGATGCCAGGCCCAAGGGATCGGATCCGAAATCCCAGGCTCCGAGCCCAAGTTCAACCGGCGACATGCCGCCGTGGTAGATCAGATGAGCTTGGCCTGATCCGGGCAAGGTAACCCATCACATAAAGCGAGCGTAAAGCCCCTCATCCATGATGTCCGTGGAGAACCGAGGGGCTTTACCTTTGGTGAGATCATTATGGAAACCATCTATAGAAAACTGTCGCGCTATTTCGGCGGCTGGCAGATCGGTGTGATGAATCCGGACCGGGGGTTGTGGAAGGTTGCCCCCTCTCCTGGCGCCATCGGCTATCTTCGGGCCATGAACGTAAAGGGATACCATATCTTCATAAAGCCTGTAGATGAGGGCTGCTTTTTGCTGTTGGACGACATCTGCGGCAAAGCGCTGAAGCATCAGCGGGACCGTGGCCGCTACCGGTCCGGCCGGCTCGTTGTAGAGACCAGTCCGGGCAATTTTCAGGTCTGGATCAAAGCCAGCCGAAGTTTAAGCAACCCGGAAAAACGCCACTGGATCAAACAGTTTAAATCCGATCCGGCCTGTGACCCCAACTGCCGTTGGGGCCGCTGTCCGGGGTTTTTTAACCGCAAGGAGAAATACAGAAAGAAAGATGGGCGCTATCCCCTATCCCGCCTGATCTGGGTGGATTGGAGAAACGCCGCCGAGATTCCCAAGGTGAAGCTTCCCAAGGAGTTTGATCCCCCCAGGATACAGACCTCAAGGATCACGACCGTATCCAATGGAAAGCGGGGACCCATCCAGCGCGGGGACTACGATCGTGGCGATGAATCTGCCACCGATTTTGCATACGTCCTGGCCCTTTTGAGGCGGGGTTTTGAGCCGGATGACATTGTCAGCCGGCTTTTAACCGAGCGCACGGATTGGACCCACCACAGGGGAGAGCGACGGCAAAACGCCTATCTTGAGAGAACCATCCGAAAGGCAACGCAGATTATCAACCTGTGAACTTAAGCTAAAGACAAACCATCAAAATGACATTTTAAATCCCCTGATTCGGGGGGCCGTAAAGGTTCCCCGATGGGGATGGTGCCTCCCTGACAGAGGAGCCTTTGCGGTTCATCAAAGGGAGGTTGCCCATGGGAAAAAAAGAGTATCGACTCTATGCCTACCGGCTTCAAATGGTCAAAGAGCGGGAGATCAAATTTATAAAGGGTGTGGATCAGATCAACAACAGTGTTTTCGGCGCCCAGTTGATCAAGCAGGTGATATGGCAGATAGGCCAGACCGATCGGGAAAATTTCGTGGTGGTGATGATGAACAGCAAGCTGGTACCCATCGGCGCCAATCTGTCCTCTGTGGGCGGTTTGTGCCATACCGTGGCGGAACCTCGGGAGATTGTAAAGGCCGCACTCAACCTGCCCTGCAGCGGGCTGATCCTCGGCCACAATCATCCCTCCACCGACCTAACGCCCTCCTCGGAGGACACCCAGGTCACCCGCAAGATCATGGCCGCCGCCATGCTGTTTGATATCAGCGTGTTTGACCATATCATCGTGGATATGGATTCGGATCGATACTATTCATTTTCCGATCACGATTCCTTTGCAGGGATAAAAAAAGAGGCCGGCAATTTGATGGGGCGAATCCGTAGGAACTGATCGATTCTCCCCCAAGCAGAATACAAAACCGCAGTAAGTTAAGCCAACCCGATTTTCGGGTAGATCCAAACAATCTATTCCCCCATCCGGGGTGCCGCAACGGTTCCCCACCGGGGGGGTGATCTCCCTTTGATGGGAACCTTTGCGGGTACATGAAAGGAAGATCACTTATGAAGCCAAGCCACGTCGAAGACAGCCTCAAACTCCTGATCAAATGTCAGCAGCCGGTCTTTTTATGGGGCCCTCCTGGGGTCGGTAAATCCCAGGTGGTCAGACAGGTCACCCGGGACCTGGATTTAGCGTGCACCGACGTTCGAGCCGTGCTCCTGGATCCGGTGGACCTCAGGGGTCTTCCCCATATCAACGGGGACAATCGCGCCCAGTGGGCCACGCCGGATTTCCTGCCTCAAGACGGCAGGGGCGTACTCTTTTTAGATGAGCTCAACGCCGCCCCTCCCCTGGTCCAGGCGGCCTGTTACCAGTTGGTGCTGGACCGCAAGATCGGCGAATACACCCTGCCGGAAACGTGGGCCGTAATCGCGGCCGGAAACAGAGAAAGCGACAGAGCCGTCACCCACCGGATGCCTTCGGCTCTGGCCAACCGCTTCGTGCACATCGAGTTTGAAGCCGATGTGGAGGACTGGACCGCCTGGGCGCTCAATCACGGGATTCAAAGCGAGATCATCTGGTTTTTGCGGTTTCGTCCGGCATTGCTCCATCAGTTTGACGGCCGGGCGGACGAAAAGGCCTTTCCCAGCCCAAGGGCCTGGGAGTTTGCCTCAAAGATATTGGCGCAAAACCCGGCCTCCAGGCTGGAATACGAACTTCTGGCAGGAGCCGTAGGCGAAGGGACGGCCACCGAGCTGTTGGGGTTTTTGCGGATCTTTCGATCCCTGCCCAGCCCGGAGGCGATCCTGATGAACCCGGAGGGGGCAGCGGTCCCGGAAGATCCGGCGGCTCTGTATGCCCTGTGCGGGGCGTTAGCGAAAAAGGCCAATGAGAACACCTTCGGGCGGCTTGTGACCTATGCCAAAAAGCTGCCGGCGGAGTTTTCGGTGCTGATGGTGCGCGATGCCATTTGCCAGGATCCGGAGGTTCAAAACACCCGGGCCTTTGCCCAGTGGTCGGCGGACAACGAGGATGTACTGATTTAAAAAGGGGGAAACCATGAATGAGATTACGGAAAAAGCGATGCTGGTGCGCCTTAATATCAAACAGTGGAGCGCCCGGAAATACGATAAGAACGTCACCACCAAAGTGGAAGAGACCTACAACGCCCAGAACTCCGGGCGGTTCAACAAGCGCCTGGTGGCCGAAGAGGCCATCAAAGCGGTGGGCAAAACCGCCAGCGCCGCCCGGATCTTTCACTATGAAAACACGTTGCCCTGGAAAGATGACGGCGCCAGGATATTGCTGGCCAAAAACTATCTGCCCTATACCGCTAAAATGCGGGAGCTTAAAAGTGACTTTGAGCAGGCGGCCGGCGAGTTTGTCGCCAATTATCAGGCGCTGGTCAATGATGCGCGGGAAAGTCTAAACGGAATGTTCAACCCCGAAGATTATCCCAGCGAAGCGAAAATGAAAACCAAATACGGCTTGGAGGTATCGGTCACTCCCCTTGCCTCGGAACAGGATTTTCGGGTGACCCTCCAGGCTGAAGAGGTGGATCGAATCAAAGAGGATATCCAGGCCCGCAACCAAGCGGCTTTTCAGGAGGCCATGGCCGATGTGTGGAACCGGCTCTACAAGGCGGTCAAGCACATGGCCGATCGGCTGCAGGATGCCGATGCCAGGTTTAAAAACAGCCTGGTGGGCAACCTATGCGATCTGTGTGCCTTGCTGCCCCGGTTGAATCTGAATGACTCCAAGGAGCTGGAAGCGATGCGGCGCAAGGTCGAGGAAAAGCTGTGCCGTGTGGAACCTGACGAACTGCGCAAAAACAAAAAGGCGCGGTCCCAGGTGGCCACCGATGCTTCTGAGATCCTGGATGTGATGAAAGGATACATGGGTCATGGATAAAATACAAAAAGCACGGGTGGCCCTGACCATCGAGCAGCCCTTTTTCGGCAGCCTGGCTTTAAGGATGCGATTGGTGAATGATCCGGCGTGTGCCACGGCCTATACCGACGGAAGGGTCATCGGCTGCAATCCAGAGTTTACCGATGATCTTACCTTCGAAGAGCTAAAGGGGCTTTTGGCCCACGAGGTGATGCATGTGGCCCTGTCCCATCATCTGAGACGCAAAGATCGCAATCCCAACACGTGGAACATGGCCGGGGACTATGCCATCAACGATATTCTGCTGGATAGCGGGTTCGTCCTGCCCGCCGGGGGTCTAAGCGGCATGGGCACGGATAAATCCGCGGATACGATCTACCAGCGCCTTTCCAGTGATCTCTCTGACCCGCCCGCCTGGGGCGAGGTATGGGATTATCCTGGAAAATCAGGCCATGGGGCAACACCGGCTGAGTTGGCCAGAGCCAGACAAGAGGTAAAAATCATGGTCAATCAGGCGGCGACCCAGGCCAGGGCCATGGGCAGCATGCCGGGGATGCTGGAGCGGCTGGTTGAGGGGATCACCCACCCGCCGGTCGATTGGCGGGAGGTGTTGCGGCGGTTCATGGCGCGGGTCTCCAGGAATGACTATTCCTGGTCACCGCCCAACCGTCGCTATGTCCATCAAGGGTTGTATCTACCCTCCCTGTTATCCACAGGGATCGACGGGGGGATAATTGCAGTGGACACCTCCGGCTCGGTGAAAAATCATCAGGTGGCGCAGTTTGCCGCTGAGATATCCGCTATCGTAGAGGCGGTGGATACCACGGTTACGGTGATTTACTGCGATACCCGGGTGAGAAAGGTAGAGTCGTTCAGTCGATATGATCTGCCCATCAAGATCCATCCCATCGGCGGCGGAGGTACGGATTTTCGGCCGCCGTTTGATTGGGTGGAGCAGCAGGGTGTGTCTCCGGCCTATCTGGTCTATCTGACCGATCTGGCTGGCGTGCGTTTCCCCGATGAACCGGGTTATCCAGTCATGTGGGCACGATTGGGACAAGGGGGGCTGAATCCGCCTTTTGGTGAGGTTTTGGCTCTTCCCTGGCACATGCGTGATAATTGAGTAACAAACTTATCGAGTAGCAGGAAAGGTTCATATAAAAACCCTCGGACCCGTAAATTTTTGGGTCCGGGGGTTTTTGTGTTTGAGGGTAAATTTATCGAGTGTCAGCGAGCCGATGCGGCTCAGGTTGAAAAAGCGGCGGCGATTCATCCCGGCTGCTCCGGACCGTCAAACCTCGATGCTTCATTATGGCATTTTAAGCCCTGTAATATTTGGAATCTATACGCAAATAATACCAGCTTTTCGGCATGCGATGATGGCAGCCGCCCTATATAGCAAGGCCAAATAGGTATCCGTAAGGTTTTCATAGCGGACCAATATCTTCCTGAAACGATTGAACCATGAATAACATACTTCAACCACCCATCGCCTGGCTTTCCAACAAGGATTGTTTCGTTTTTCTTGAATCTCTTGTCCGCGTCGATTCACGTAGGGGATATATCCCCTCGAAACAATTTGTATAAATTTGGGTCAAAAATTTGCTTGCTCTCAGATAAAAACTGTCTATACTGAAAAAGTCAAATCCTACCTATCATTTGGAAACACCCAATTAATTCTAAAAGCAGTATTAGTTCGAGTCCAAGGCGTAATCTCTGCTGATATCGTCGACCTGACTAACTCCGCATGGGTGTTTTTCCATAAAGCATACGAAGGGGGGTGATACAATAGCAAGTCCCCTGTCATGATTCTTTGTTATAGAGAGAATCCAATCTTGACCCAAAGGTTGTGTTTTTCAATTTAACCCTAACTAAGATTCAGGAGGATTAAAAAATGAAATATTTCAGATATGTTATGCTATTTTCTTTTGTAGCGGCATTTTCAATGAGTTCATTTTTTACGTATCCCACAATCGCCAAGGATAAAACCCCAAAGGGAAAGGGCTATGGGTGGCATGGGGATCGCGGCCATAGCATCCAACTCGGCCCTCGCCCATATTTTCTGGTTGAAGACATGGATGAAAGTTTCCTCAAAAAGAAACTTCAGAAGTGCTCCGAGGGTCCGTTTAAACGGACCGACTTTTCGATTGGCCACCGGGGTGCGGCGCTACAGTTTCCCGAGCACACTAGGGAGTCCTATGTCGCTGCCGCTCGAATGGGAGCCGGCATAGTGGAGTGTGACGTAACATTTACCGCTGACAGGGAGTTTGTGTGCCGCCATTCACAATGCGATCTTCACACCACCACCAACATACTTGCAACCGAGCTGGCGGATAAATGCTCCGAGCCATTTTCACCTGCTGAGTTTGACGATGAGGGCAACCGTACAAAAGTTGCTTCTGCGAAATGCTGTACAAGTGACATTACACTTGAAGAATTCAAATCGCTGTGCGGAAAAATGGATGCAAGCAACCCTAACGCCACCACTGTTGAAGAATATCTGGGCGGAACGGCAAACTACCGGACAGACCTATACGCCACGTGCGGAACCCTGGTTACCCACAAAGAGAGCATTGAGCTTTTCAAAAAGCTGGGTGTGAAGATGACGCCGGAACTCAAATCTCCCAGCGTACCAATGCCCTATGAGGGCGATTACACCCAGGAAGATTACGCCCAGCAGATGATCGACGAATATAAAGCCGCCGGAGTTTCGCCGAGGAAGGTCTTCCCTCAGTCTTTTAATCTCAGCGACATAGAATATTGGATCAACAATGAGCCGCGATTCGGCTGGCAGGCTGTTTATCTTGATGGCCGTTACGGCGATCTTGGATTTGATTTCAATGACCCGACCACATGGGATCCGACCATGGAGGAATTGGTCGCTATGGGGGTGAAGATCCTCGCCCCGCCAATGTACATGCTCCTTGCGCTTGACGGTGATAAAATTGTGCCCTCAGTGTATGCCGAAGCTGCCAGGGATGCCGGTCTCGAAATTATCACCTGGACTCTCGAGCGCTCTGGATTCCTTAAAAACGGCGGTGGTTTTTATTATCAGTCAGTGTTTGATGTGATCGACAATGACGGCGATGTATACAACGTCCTCAATGTGCTGGCGAAGGACGTGGGTATTTTGGGTATTTTTTCCGACTGGCCCGCCACGGTAACCTATTACGGTAATTGCATGGGGCTCAAATAAAGAAGGGCTAAATTTGAAGGAAGCGGGCTTATAAAGAATACGAACCACCCGCCTTCTTTGTGTTATTGCCAGTCGACATGTCTTGCTGAAAAATTATACTTGAAAGTTACCGTACAAATTCAATTGAATGCCGTGACACTTTTCATTTCCTGGACTGTCCAATGATTTGATTACATTCCAACGAATGCCGTCAGGGAAATAGTACTCTTATAAAAACCGGCTTAGCATGGATCACCGCTTATCCCGAAAGGACTCAGAATTATAACCAAGTCCGATCTGATTGAACAGATGGCCGCGAACGCCCGGATCAGTAAAAAAGAGGCTGCCGCTGCATTAGTCTCGATAACTGAAAGCATTACCCAGGCTTTCAAAAAAAAAGACGGAAAGGTAACTTTAGCGGGATTTGGCACCTTTAAAAAGGTCAGACGGAAAGCCCGTATCGGCCGGAATCCCCAAACCGGCGAGGCCCTCAAGATCAAGGCCCGCAATTCGGTTACCTTCAAGCCGGGTCAGAAACTGAAAGGCGCTGTGTAACAGGTCCCTATGTCATGCGGGGAGGGTGGGCCGGTTTCGTCCGAGACCGGCCTTTTTATTGGGAGCGCGACGGAATCTGTCCGCCTTTGCCATGGGTTCTGCCTGTTGAAAGATGATCCGAATCCAATCCATATATGGATTGGGCAAAACCCCCCGGCTCCGGACTATCCGGGCCCGGGGGGTAACTTATTGGTTGCCAGCGGACCGATGGCGCTCGGGATGAATATGCGGCAGCGGCTATTCCGTGAGGTTTGAGACTATCAACCCCGGATGTTTCAAGAGAGTGTTTAAATCGATTAACGACCAAAGCATCCTATCCAACTGCGGATATACAATTTACGTGTCTGTCCTGCTCCTGATCTCTCAAACTGGCCTGAATTCCATCCAGACACCCAAGAGGGCCGCGCTTCCTTGGGAGGGTTTTGCGGCCCGTCTCAAACGAATAGCGAAATAAAAGAGAAACAGGATAGGTTAGGATAAAAACCCTCGGCTCCGGTAATTTTGGGCCCGGGGTTTTCCATTTAAAAGTCATTTTTTGATTACGTTTATCATTTCAACAGCGATTTTCGCATTGCCGTTAATTAAACAACACTTTTACATCCATTTAATCTGAAATGCAGATATGTGGTGTAAAAACAATAATTTAATATAATCCCCGCTTCGTTAATCGACCCCAATAATAAAGAGTATATATGTCTCTTTTATCGGCAAAATCAAAAGTCATAATCCGATAAAATCGCTAAATTCGATTTTATAATGCCGCAAAATATTCCAATAATGGCCCATCTTGTGCCTGAATGCAGCATGATTATCAACATGGTGTGCATTTATAACATTTTTATGTTGACATAATCTAAGACATATAATATCTGCATATTCATGGCGGCTTCCATTGATCCGTATAAATTTTTCGCTTACCCCAAGTCTCCCGGGCAAAAGCAGTACGAAGCCCTTCGGGCATTCTATGTCGATAAGCTTCCTGCAAAAATCGTCGCTGAGCGTTTCGGATACACGCTGGCCTCATTCAATGCGCTTAGACACAAATTCAAGACCCGTCAACTGACCTTCCTGTTCACTGAAAAACGTGGACCTCAAGGATCCAGGATTCCCAAAGAGATCCAGCAACGAATCTTCGAGATCCGCCGAACCCATAATCTTTCCAACTATCGCATCGCGGAGATCCTGGCTATTGAAGGCCATGAAGTTAATCCTCGAACCATTAGCCGATTGTTGAAAGCGGCGGGTTTTCCGCCCGTTCCTCGCAGAGCAAAGTTGGCTATTGGTGAAACCATTAAGGGGACCATGGTGCCTAAAGAGGCCCGTATTTTAGGCCCCGACCTACTGCAAGGACGAAAGGTGACATGCGCTGTGGGCGGCATATTTCTGTTCGCCCCGCTCATCGAAAAACTGCGCTTGCCTAAGGTGGTCCAAGGCGCCTTGCTACCAGGTTCCAAGCAGATTCCCGCCTTACAGTACTTTCTATCCTTTCTGGCACTTAAACTCACTGGAAAAGAGCGACTCAGTCAGATCAATGATCTTAACTTCGATGAAGGCATGGGCTTGTTTGCCGGGCTCAATGTTTTGCCCAAGTGCACGGCCATTTCCGATTACTCCTATCGACTGGAGACATCCGCTCTGGACCGCTTGCTGCAAGGTTTCGTTAAGGAGATGAACCGGCAGCATGCCTACCGGTCAAAGACCATCAATCTGGATTTTCACAGTATTCCCCATTGGGGCGAGCAGTCTGTCATGGATACCCAGTGGGTACCTACCAGAGGCAAGCGCCTCAAGGGCGCTCTGACCTTGTTTGCCCAAGACTGCCAATCAGAGTTGTTTCAGTACGCCCAGGCCGACATCCTCCGCAGCGAAGCCTCCGAGCAGGTTCTTAATTTTGTATCGTTCTGGAAAAAGATCCACGGCAAACTGGACTCCACCCTAGTCTTTGATTCTAAGCTTACGACATACGAGCACTTGAATACCCTCAATCATTTGGGTGTTCATTTCATCACCTTGCGCAGGCGTGGCAAAAAACTGTTAGAAGCCGTGGAACTGATTCCCGCCAAACAGTGGAAGAAAACTCACCTGGATATTCCGAAAAGAAAGTATAAATCACCCCTGCTTTACGAGTCCACGACAAGGCTTGATAGTTACGATTCCAAGATTCGACAGATCGTGATGAAAGGCACGGGCAGGGAGCAACCCTCGTTTTTGGTGACCAACGATTTTGACAGCCCTGCGGATTCCATTGTCCTGCGTTATGCCCAAAGATGGCGAGTTGAAAACGGGATTGCCGAGGCAGTAAAGTTTTTCAGCCTCAATTCCCTTTCGTCGTCTATTCTGATCAAGGTGCATTTTGATGTTTTGATGACCATGGTTGCCCATACACTTTATCATCTGTTGTCTCAGAAACTCAGAGGGTTCGAACATTGCCGATCGGCAACCATCTTTCGTCAGTTCATCAATATGAAAGCTGATGTCATTGTGCGAGAAAAAGATATTACAGTTAAATTCCCCAGAAGATCCCATAATCCAATTATCAAGGCTGCAAGGCTTGATAGAAATGCTCTGGGCATATCCTGGCTCGGTGATCGACACTTGAGATTTGAGTTCCACTAAAGTGAAGATCAATTATGTCGCAATTCGTTGTGCGAAAATCGCTGTTCAACATATTCATTATTCTTTGTGCACACTAACACGCCGTATCGTTCCTTACGGTTGCACCTGAAGACCCTTCTGGTGTATCTTCATAATGAAACTTGCATCCCACGTAGGCAGTTGATTCGAGCTCCGCGCTATATCGAACATCATCCGTATCCTTTAACTCCACGATGCTCAAGAATGATGCAAGTATCCTCTAGTGGCAGGGCTGGAAACAGCGCTCGGCTAACCAGTAATACTGGTATGTAATCACACTATTTTGCCGCTAATGAAAAATTCTGATTACAATTGAAATCTTAACCCAAGTTCATGGTCAGTCGGGCAAAAACAGCCAAAATAGCGCTAATTCTGAAATTGGCATATAGTAAATTCAGTAGGTTATAAGCCGGAGGCTTCGATGTAGTGACAAAATATATATTTAAGTCTTGCCTTAGGCTGATTGGGGTGATATATAGGATACATGTTTATCCGAAAAGTCCTGCACAAAAACAAGAAGAACCGTAAAAAATACTTCACCTACAAATTGGTTGAGTCAGTTCGAACAGAACGAGGGCCCCGGCAAAGGGACGTGCTCAATCTGGGCGTCAGCTTCAAACTGCCTGAGGAGCAGTGGAAAGACCTTGCCAACTGCATAGAGACAGAGCTGACCGGTCAGCGCCCCCTCTTTGACTATCCAAAAAGGTTAAGGGCGCTGGCAAGAAAGTACGCAAGAACAATCACACATCAGAGATCAGAAGCAATTGATGCGCGACAGGATATCCCTGCCGATTACCAGGTCGTTGACGTTAACAGCGTGGATAGTGAAGATGTTCGCAGCGTCGGCGCCGAGCATGTCGTCTATGAGACAATCAAGGAGCTTGGCTTGGACGGCAAGCTGAGAAGCTTCGGTTTGACCAGAATGCAGTTGTCACTTGCTTTGGGCATGATTGCCGGGCGGATGATATTTCCTGGATCTGAGAGAGCAACTCATCAGTGGCTGTTGGAACGTAGTGCTCTGGATGAACTGATGGGTGTAGATCTTTCTGGAGTATCTTTGGATAGTGCTTACAAAGCCGCCGATCTTTTATTGAAGCATAAAGAGGCTATTGAGGATCATCTGCGCCAGACAGAGGGACAGTTGTTCGGTCTGGACGAGAAGATCATTCTGTATGACTTAACCAACACGTTTATTGAAGGAACCGGAAAGTTCAACGGCAAGGCCCGCTATGGCAGGTCAAAGGAGAAACGAAGCGATTGTCGCTTAGTGACCTTGGCCCTTGTTCTGGACGTACAGGGCTTTCCGAAAAAGAGCCGTATCTATGAAGGCAACATTAGCGAGCCGAAAACGCTTGAACAGATGATCAAGGGCCTATCGGCAGGAAAATGTGGCCAGGATCCGCCATTGATGCCAATGATCATTTTGGACGCCGGCATCGCCAGTGAGGACAATATCAAATGGCTTAGAGGCAAAGGTTACCGTTACATCGTCGTTTCCCGAAAAAAGAAAAAAGCAATCCCACCGGGCGTCACCATGGCGGCGGTCAAACGAAACGATAAGGGTGACGTTCTGGTTGAAGCCGGCCTATGTCACAACCCAGACACGGATGAATTGGAGCTATACTGCCATTCGGTTGACAAGGAGAAAAAAGAAGAAGGCATCAAGAGCAGGTTCCAGGGCCGGCTTGAGTCTGACTTGATGACTGCGCGTAACGCGCTGAATAAAAAATACGGAACCAAGAATTACGAGAAGGTCATCGAGAGAATCGGCCGGCTAAAAGAGCGCTACCGATCAGTAGCAAACGGATACAAGATAACCATTGTAAAGGACCCTATTACGGACAAGGCGAAGGACATCAAGTGGTCTCGCACTAAACGGGAAAAGACCAGCGGTGTCTACTGCCTTAGAACGGATCAAAAAGCTCTCGAGGTGCAGCAGATATGGGACATTTATACGATGTTGACCGATATCGAGGATGCATTCCGGTGCATGAAATCAGAGCTGGGGCTAAGGCCGATCTACCATCAGAAGGAAGCACGATGTGATGGCCATATTTTCATAACCGTTATTGCCTATCATATCATGCATACCATTCGTTTCAAGCTCAGGCAAAAGAGCGTGAAGTTTTGCTGGACGACAATTCGCAGGCAGCTATCAACCCATGTCAGGGCAACAACTACCATGAAGCGCAAAGACAACAAAGTGATCAAGATCCGTAAATCGTCCAAGACCGAGCCGGCCCATGAGGTGATCTATGACGCGCTGGGTTTATCCTACCGGCCCGGCAGAACAATAAAAACGATCCTATGAAAAATTCGAATCTGTAGTGTCAAAATCGCGCATTCTCAGTTTTTATCATACTGATATCATTGCACATAATTTTCCAGAGCACGAAGTTCGGTTAAATTTAATATACTATGTGATTTTAGTATGTTATCATTGGTATCGACGGGGACGTGATTTCTTTTACAACTCTCAATACATCCAAAAAATGGCCAGAATCCAGGTATGCAATAGCAATCTGAAATTCAGTTGTATCCTAATTTAACAAGATATATGCAAAGTATCTGAAGGCGGCTAGCCCGCTAATATTGGCATTGTCGGAAGAATCGTACAGTTCCAGACAAATCTATTGCGCACACAAGATATGGTATGCGCTGCAAACTGATGAAGTGCGGAATTTAAGGTTCAACGGGCTGTATTTTGACAGGCTGCCAGCCAACCTGATAAAGGCTATATTGCCAGATTAGCAGATTTGGTGATGGTCAATCTATCATACTGGTTTCATTGTAGCCTCCCATCAATAAGGATCCCAATATTATGGCTCTCAAATCAGCGCAATTAGGCAGCAGCCCTAGATTACAGAAAGCCTCAATCAACGCACCACCAGTGAGATATGGTGAAACAAACGAGGGAGTTGCTGCCATGCAACATGGCCTCATAGATGTTGGCTATCCAATGCCACGCTCAACCAGCAACGGCACAAAATCTCCAGATGGTATCTACGGCCAAGAAACAAGCAAAATCCTAAAACAGTTTCAACGTGATAATGCCTTAGTTGTTGACGGCGTTGCCGGCAGGTTGACCCTTGGAAGACTTGACGAATTGCTGTTATTAGAGTCAAGTTATAGTGCCGCTGCTGAGAATGCATCCCTTGGTCAACAGATGGCCGGTTCTAGCGGCTCCCAACCATTTGCTGCTACGACGGCCCGTCGTAGCTAATCCAAAAGAGAGGAATCCATTTGTGATAGGCATTGAAGCTCAAAACGCATCTCTGACCTATAATATCTCTGGGCTATCTCCTAATGTTGCCTTTGAACCGTATGGGCAACCAAAACGCGCGGTGTTCCATTTATCGAAAGGGTACAAACTTACCCGTGATACTGAAACTATTGGACATGCCTGGACCGCATATGGTTCAGGTCCAGGCCAAAGTAAAACTGGCACAGCTGGTGACGAAGAGCTCGGCTTTTTACAAACTCAAGAAGTTGAGACTCTAAAATTCTTCTATGCAGGCGAGAGGCGTAGCCATGGCAGCATAGCAATTAATATCGGTCCAAGAATAGTGCCTAAAACTTGCTTGGATAGTGAGGACCACTTAGATCCATGGACATCGGTTGAACGTTCTCTTGCCAGCGGCAACACATGGCAGGCGAAAACTGGAGACCACCCGGCTTCGCGTTGCCCGCTACGCCTGGGCAATGTCGCTACAAATAAGCCGAACTACCTGTTTCACGTTATTGACCGACGTCGGTATTTCACGATTCTGACTTTCCGACTCGGTAGAGAGTTTATTCCGCTGCGATGGTTTAAATGGTCTATATCTCACAATGTAAAGTTTCGCTGGGTAAGCAGCAAACCAAAGATCCAAAGTAAATTTTCAACATTTTCATTCGGCCCGATTATGGTGGGACCAGCGAATTCAGCCGAAATACGTAAGATCACAAAGAACCCGAGCAGACCATTCGCTAACTATTTAACACGCACTGTAATCAGTGGTGTTGTATTGGGTCATCTAATGGGGCGTAATGCACAAACCACATGGTTTGCAAATGTTCCCGGCAATTTCTGGACATAAACCTGATTAGGCCCCTACCTTATGGGTGAAGATTCAGGATTTTTTTCAATATTCTGGCAGCTTTAAAGTGGTTCATCCCACTAAAGCGTACTTTGTCTCGTGAATCGCCATTATCTTGAGTTTGAAAAACTCCAGATCTCTGAATCCATAAGCCTGTCGTTTCATGGTTTTGATTTTGTTGTTGGTTCCCTCCAGGGGACCAGTTGAGATGGGATAGTCATAGTAGTTCAGGATCCCGGATCGGTGGGCCATCAGGGTATTGGCAAATTTGCTCAATATGGCGTTCTTTGAAATTCTGGCCCTGCGGACCCAATCTTGAAGAAAAGCCTCGGCGGCTTTCTTGGTATTCTTTGCCCAAAGCTGACGTAGGTCCTCTTTCATATAGTAAGCTGTAGCCAGCGGCTGGTTGATTTCAAGGGCTCGATTTAAACGCTTGGCTTCATCTTTGTCCTCATTGAGATTTTCGGGATTTTTCAACAGCAGCCATCGGGTTCCTTTAAGAATATTCTGTTCCAGTGTTATGGAGACCTGGTGGTAGAGTTTGCGTCTGATCTCAGTGAGTTTTTCGTTAAACAGTTTGATGATATGGAAGTGGTCGAAGACCAG
Source organism: uncultured delta proteobacterium (assembly GCA_963713755.1). Taxonomy (GTDB): domain Bacteria; phylum Desulfobacterota; class Desulfobacteria; order Desulfobacterales; family CAVQMW01; genus CAVQMW01. The sequence goes on from CAVQMW010000003.1 coordinate 1,954,531, forward strand.
GGTGGCATTTGGCAAATTCTCCATCACTGCGCTGATATAGGCCGGAGACATGTCAATGGCCACCGCCCATACCTTGGCCCTTGATGCCTTTAGCCGCTTCCAGAAAGGCAATAGCGCATCGGAACCCTTACCATCACCGACAAACACAACCGTGCCGGTGTCCAGAGCCAGAACGATAGTCAGGTATTGATGTCCCTTGCCAATGGAGATCTCATCAATGGCAATCCGCTTAAGTTTCTTGAGTTTAGGCTTCCGATAGTGCCGCCAGAGATGCCTTTTTTGGATATCCTTGATCACGTCCCAACTCACATTAAGATGCTGGGCTACATCTTTGATGGTCATGTGCCGGGACAACTCAAGAGCATACCTCTCAAAGGCTCGGGTGTAGCTGCGGCGCGGATCGGCAAGTTTGACTTTAACCCGGCGGACTAAACAGCAAATCATGCAATGTACTCTCTGGATTGCCAGACGAATCCAAACCGTTTTCATGCCGATTGGAACGGTTCTAAACATCCGCCATGTTTTGCCGCGTTTGACCACCAACCGAGAGTTGCAATTGGAACAGCGCAATGTTGATGGATCTTGTTCCACTGTGAAGATAATATCCCCGTTTTTATATTGGACATTAACATGGTTGTAGCCCCGAACACCGAAACCATGATACAGCAAGCTTGTGGACATGAGGGTTTCTCCTTTCTGATTTCGCAACCAGAATGAAAAACCCGATTGTCCACTTTTTTTCAAGGATCAAAGTACGCTAATTCCGGATGAACCTTTAAAGTCGAATGCTATTTCTTTAATTTCATTTCGTATGATCGATTGATTCTGCTGGAGTAACCTCTTCGTGCCTACATTTATATATTAGTATAATTAGGTGGGTAATGGTAAAACTGATCTTTGACAGTGCAATTTCAAAAGTCTAATAAAAACAAGGTAATAGGAATCCGTCTTTAGTTGTTGGCACTACCCGGGCTTGGATTTTGACCGTCGGATTCTTATCTGATCTCCCGGATCGTCGGGGGAGGCGCAACACCAACGGCCTGAAAGATCTTCCCGCAGTTGCCCTGGCATTGGGTTCGGATGGCAAAGCGTTTACCCTGCTCCAGAATGGTGACCCGCTGGAGCGCATCGAGATCCTGTTTGATTTCGGACCACTCAAATAGGTGACCGGCATCGTTTAGACGGCCTTCAAGCTCCTTGCGTAAGACCAGGGCCAGAAAGCTGCAAAACACATGACCCCGGATATTCTCATCGCGCTGGTGGTAGATTGGCCGGGTTTCAAGTAGAGATTTTACATCTCGAAAAACCCGTTGGCGGGTAAAGGACTGGCGCGGTGCAATATTGCCCGTTTCCAGCCCCTCCCCTTCAGAACCGCTCGTGAGGTTTTCCCTCAAGCGGCTCACCCGATGAACTTCGTTGTAAGGGTTATGAGAACTATAGGTTGTGGCGTCGGCTTTCACATGTAGGCTTCCACGTTTTTCAGGGGTTGGATTTTCCAATCCCAGAAAAGCCCTAAAACACCGTAAAGGTATTCGTTACTCCACCTTCGCCAGCCTATGCTGCGCTTTTTCCGCCGTTTCCGCCGGGTTAACAGGGTGCGGACTTTCATTTCTGTATAGTCGCGGACTTCACTAAATGCGCGACTGGAGTTACCCACCCGAAAATAGTTGACCCAGCCGGTTAAAACGGCATTGATCTTTGACATAACCTCTTTGGCCGGTGTGGCCCCACTGTTGTGGATGATGTCGCGAATCTTGGCCTTGACGGCTTTGCGGGCTTTCTTTTGCGGGGTCATGAGAATGAAGTGACCACTTTTATTCCTTTTGGGTACCCGGCGGAAGTCGAAACCCAGAAAGCCAAAGGCTTCACCCTTAAGAGTGTTGACCATCCGGGTTTTATCGCGATTGAGTGATACCCCGAGGGGTTCCAGCTGTTCGACAAGCCGCTGTAGGGCTCTTTGAGCCCAGCCCAGTTTACTGCTGTGGCCGCTTACGGTGATCACAATATCGTCTGAGAAGCGATGATAATTGACCGCTTCATAGGGGCCTTGGGCAGTTTGACGACGAATTCTGTCAAATGCCCAGTCCACCTCGTTCAGGTAGATATTGGCGACCAATGGGCTGAGCGGGCCGCCTTGGGGAACCCCCACTTTACCGGTGGCTTTGATGATCTGTTTGATCAATTTGAGCACCTGGGGGTCCTGGACCCGCTTGGCAATCAGGCCAAGCAGTTTGTCGTGCCGGATCGTGTCAAAATAGCTCGACAGATCCACGTCAATCACTGTCGTCATGCGCCGCAGCAGGCTCCGGCGGACTTCCGCCAGTGCCCGGTAGGGCGACCTTCCAGGTCGATACCCGTATGAGTTGGGACTAAAGTCCGCTTCAAAGATCGCTTCCAGGATCGACTTCACCGCACCTTGGACCACGCGGTCCCGGATACAGGGAATCTGAAGCGTGCGAACCTTGCCGTTGCCCTTGGGGATATCCACCCGGCGGTTCTTTCGGGGTTTGTAGCCCGATATGAGGTCCTGGCGAATTTGTTCCAGGAATCGATCCAGCCCCAGGGCTTCTACGTCGGTAAAACTCATCCCGTCGATACCCGGAGCGCCATCGTTTCTCCTGGAGCGCCAGTAGGCCTCTTTGAGCGTTTCCATCTTCGTGATGTGCACGAAGAGCCCCCAAAAGCGATGCGCTTTGTCGGACTTCGCCTTACAATAGATCCGCCGTTGCAGATCCTGCAGACCAATGGGCGCCTTTGTCATCTCGCCCCTGCCTCTCTGCATGCGAACGGAGTGTTCACCGGTCTGGGTCCTTTCCTCCTGGTGCGTTTTGCTGCACACCGATCATCGGTACTACAACCCAGTCCGCCACCCTGGTGCCTGCGATCCCACTTCCCACTCACGGTTATAGGGGTCGCCTCCTCGACGAGATTTCTTCGCCGGGCACCGAGGGCTTCTCCAGTTGACACATAATCCTTGGCTCCATGCCACCGCTGATACCCCGCCGGTGAGCGCCGCCGTTTCAGACTCGTTTCGAACGACGCTTGCTGCCTTCGCGCGTTATCGACCGTCTCGGCCACCGGGTTTGCTTGTAACGAGGCTACATCTGCGTTCACTGCACGTTGCGGCCTGAAGCCTTGCATCAGTTCCTTTCGAATGATTTTGTCGGAGAGCTTCACCATCTTGCTTTCGCGCCATGGTGCCTCCCAAGCTACGGGGTCTGAGTCTTTTAACCCCGGTCGGACTTGCACCGACTTGATTATGTGCCCTTTGCTGGACACGCCGACTTGCCAAAGCTCCTTGTATTTCAGGGCCACTTGGGCTGCCGAAAGATCCGTGTTGGTGGTCAGCACCCATTTGCCGTCAAAGCGAGATTCATCCTTTACTTTGTCGGTGTCAATCCGAGCGCTGCCCTTGGTGAGCTTGAGGTAGCGCCGGTAACCCTTGTTGCCCACCAAGCTTTTGGCGCCTTTTTTCAGCTGGTCCTCGAGTGCCCCGATGATGGCCTTTCGATCGGCGGCATCCTTGCGGGCCTGGCGCAAGTTGACACAGACGATATAGCGCTGGTCGTTGTGAAGTACCTCCTTGACCTTCAGCGGAGAGGGATCCTTGGGTTTGAGGCCCTCGGGATACACTTCACGGTACCGGCCGCCCCGGGACAGCACCTCGGTCTTGATCGCCTTGACCCTGCGCATGCGGGTTCCCAGGATGTAGGGGATATGATCTTCTTGAAGCACCTTGAGGGTATTATGGCTGATCATGCCCCGGTCGGCGACAATGCAAAAGCGCAAGATGCCAAAGCGTTCACGCATCCTCTCGGCGATCGGCACCAGGGTTTTGACATCGGCGGTATTGCCGGGCCACATCTCACAGCAGATGGGCCGCCCCGTATCGTCGATGACAGCGCCCACCACCATCTGTTTTAAATCCGGACGGTGGTCCTTGCTAAACCCCCGCTGGCCGATGGTCTTGCCGCCGCGGCCCTCAAAGTAGATTGAAGTGGTATCGAAAAAGACCAGTTCCAGTTCGCTGAAAAGATGCCGTCTGGCGGCGAACATCTCTTCTTCGACAAGGTCCTTGTTGCACCGGGGAGCAAAGGGTGTCGCACCGGTTTGATCGGCAAGCGCTTGGCCTAAAAACCCCATGGCACGGTAAAGATGATGAAGCTCGAGATCCTCAGCGCCTTGAACCTGATAATCTCGTCGCCAGCGCTCACAGAAGCGGTCGGAACCCGATACCATCAGCCGGTGCAATACCGTCAAAAAAACCGCTCGTTCGACATTAAACTCGAAATTTCGGCCAACCAGGATCCTTTCAATCGCGCTTTTAATGCCGGTTTCTTTCCACAACCGCTCGAAGATCAGCGCCGGACCGATGGTCACGGCCTGTGCGTTGACATCGCTTTGACCGGAAAGGATCAACAGCGCTTTTTCAGAAAACCGCGATAACGAGTGGATCAAGGTCTGAACGCGGTCCTTTTCCTGCAGCTGGTCCATACGACCGATGGTGGCGATCACACGCTGTTTGACTTTTCCTTTTTCTTTGCGGTTTTCTACGATTTGCAAATATTGGTATCTGCCGGATTTTTTAACGCGTGCGAACATCAAGAGCCTCCTTTGTTAAGGACACTCCTTATATAGGCCATAAGATACTCTATTGTCAATATATAAATCTATCTACTGTGGCACTACCATTCTGAGGTCAGCCGAGGTCGGCTATGTGTAATTTCAGTGTGTTAAGCAGTCGGAAAGGCTAAAAAGAAGTAGGAACTGTCAAACT
>CAVQMW010000004.1:0-146513 GCA_963713755.1 uncultured delta proteobacterium
CCTGGTTATGTGGTGAAGTTACCATGGATACCCCGTTTTATAGAAGAGGATATCGAGTTTTCACCACATAATTCTATGTCACCGCCGTTTTACAAAGACCCGAGAAAGGACATCAGGTCGCTATCAACGTGCCATTTTGGTGCATATTTGATTGCGGAGCTCTGCGAGGTAACCGCGCACGTCTCCAACGCCTTGGCCTTCATCTCCAAATCGACCTCGGCGTAGCGGTTCGTGGTCTCAAGAGAGACGTGTCCCAGCCAGGCACGAATCGTGTTGATGTCTACGCCGGCACGCAGCAAATGAACTGCCGTGGTGTGACGGATTGTGTGCGGACTGACCCGCTTTTCCTGAAGCGACGATACACTCATCGCCGCCTTAACAGCTGTCCGGGCAACGAGAGCGTGGATACCATAGCGTGTGATTGGTTGGCCACGAACATTAAGAAAGACGGGGGACTCGCCGGGTCCTTCAATACGCGGGCCGAGCAGACTCCGCAGGATCTTGGTGGTATGCTTCCATAATGGGCACATGCGGATTTTTCGCCCCTTTCCATAGAAGCGGACGGAGGGCGATAAGCCAAGGTTGAGGTCCGCAACCGTGAGCTGAGCAACTTCGGTGGCCCGCGCACCGGTATTGTAGAGGAACAGGATTAGTGCGTAATCACGGCGGCCCTGTGCGCGGCGGCGGTCAGGAGCATCCAGCAGAGCATCGATCTCGTGTTTCTCGAGGTAAGTCATGGTAGGCACGATCGTACGGCGTAGCGGGATCGCCTGGATTTGCGCCGCGTGTTCTATCAAATCTGGAACGAGGCGCCCAATGAACCGAAATAGCGAATGGAGGGCAGCAAGACGCTGATTTCGGGTGGCGATAGAGTTCCCTTGATCGTTTTCGAGATGGGCGAGAAATGCACGTATAACCGCAGCATCAAGCTGCTCAACTGTGGTGCGTGTAGGGTCAATCGAGTAGTGTTCCGCAACGAAGTTGAACAGTAGACGGATCGTGTCACGGTAACTCTTTTGCGTGTTGGGGCTGAGATTGCGATCTGTAACCAGTTCCTCGATCAGGAACCGACGGACGAAAGGCCCCATCAAGTGGTGATTAGACATTGCGTTGCTCCTTGACGTCGATGGCGGTGTAGCGCTCGAAGCGCTTCGATGCCTCGGCGAGCAGTTCATGGGTCATGGTCAAGTATGTTTGTGTGCCGGAGATGTTGACGTGTCCCAGATAGGTCGAAAGTAAAGGCAGGCGTGCCTGCACATCCGCGCCTTCGCGATACCAGGCAATCAGCCGGTGCAAGGCAAATGAGTGGCGAAGATCATGAAGCCGCGGTTGCCAGCGAGCGCCCGGCGGGCTTTGTATGCCAGCATGTTGCCGGAGTCGGGCAAACACCTTCTCAAGCTTGTTGAGTGTTATCGGGTCGCCCGTACGCACGGTAAAGAAGGCCGAGTGAGTCCCGGCTGGCATCGGTAGATGTTGGCGTACTTTGTGGTAGGTAAAGAGCGCCGCGGCCAGCGTTCTGCCGATGGGCACGAGACGAGACTTGAAGAACTTGGTATCCCAGACAGCGAGGACACGCTCGTCAAGATCCACGTCACAACACCGCAGACGCAATCCCTCGCTTGGCCTTAACCCTGCACCGTAGAGGACCAGCAGCAGGATGCGGAAGGTCGTATGCTGCAGGGGCGAATGTTTGTCCTCCAGGATCTTCGTCGCCTCGAGAAGACGTTGCAACTCGTCACGAGAATAGATGTAGGGTTCGAAGGAGCGAGGTATACGTGGTGCTGGTTCTGGCAATGGAGAAGCGGATAGGTGGCCGCGGGTGACAAGGAAGGTGAAGAAACCACGCAGGGTCTGGTGCTTCCGCTCCCACCATCGTGTCGGTGGGCCGGAGCCGCGACAGAATACGTAGGTGGCCTGAGGATCGACGGTATCAAGTGGGATGTCGCCCAGAGCGCGAGCGAAAGAGTGCAGGATGCGCGTGTCCGCCGAGAATACCGCTCCCAGCGATCGCTTCATGGTAATGTAGGCGTCGACGGCCTCGTTGAGTGTCATATCAGACCTCCGAGGTCGTCTAAAGCCACCTTGCGTAGCGACACAAGGTCAACCTTGGCGTAGAAACGAGTTGCGTCGGGACTTCGATGGCCAAGGTGATCGCCAACTTCCTTGAAGCTGCGTCCCGACTCTAAAAGATGTCGGGCGCAGGCGTGTCGCAGGCCGTGGGGACCGCGTCCTTTCTTTGGCAACCCGTTCTTTGAAAGGTTCCGCTGAACAATGCCATAGAGACCACCTGTGGACAGCGGTCGGTACGGTGCACGTAGCGTCAGGAAGACGACTCTGCTGTCCGCTTTGGGCCGGCTGTAGCGCAAATATCGCGCAATTGCATTGCCAACCCTGGGTTCAAGAGGGGCGATCTCTTTGCGCTTGCTCTTGGATCGGATAAAACGGATCCGATCATTGGGCCAATCGATGTCGTCAAGGCACAGCTGGCGCACTTCGCCCGAGCGGAGGCCATAAACTGATAGAAGCAAGATGATCGCGTGGTCTCTTATCGAAGCCGGGTCGTCGCCGTTAGTCTCGGCGAGCATCCGACCGACGGCGTCCCATGTCGGGCCGAGCGGCAGTCCCTCATGGCGGTAGATGCGCGGCAAGAGAATTGCTTCGGATAGCCCGGACCGCACCCAGCCTCTTGTCTCGCAGTACCCGAACCAACTGCGGAGCATTTTGGCAGAGGTCCGGAGTGAGTTGCGGCCCCATCGTTGTGACATGTGCTCGAAAAAGGCGTCGACATCAATCGGGGCAACATCCCCAAGGGCCACTCCACGTTGATCCAGGTAATCGAGGAATCGCGTGATTTGCCATATAGCCGACCGACAGGTCGCCTTCGACTGCCAGCGGCTCACCCGCTGTGAGGCGATGAACGCATATAGTTCGGCCTTATAGTGACCTTTTTCCAGAGTTGGAGTCGGGCACAATCGACCAAGGCTTTGTAGGAAGTCCGTTGCTACGAACCGGAAGTGCTCTTTGGGCCACCGCGGACTCGATGCCCGCCCACAGTTGAAGCGCTTTTCGGCCCAGGCGGCCGCAAGCGCCTCAATCTCGTCCTCATTGAAGCATTGGTCGGGTGGCCATCGTTGAAGCTCAATGGCAACGCATAAGCAGTAGGAAGACCGGCGCAGGATCGTTCCCCGCGCCATGCCTTGAGCCGCCAGTACGCTCAGGTATGCCGCCCGCTCAGCGGCAAGAGGACCTTCGTTATGGCGGCGAAGAACGCCAGGGTAATTGAAAAGAGTCTCGAACATGGTGTGTACCTCCTTAAGGAGGTCTCTACCATGACGACTTGAATTATGTTGTGAAGTTTTGGCTAACTATGCCATAATATCGAGAACTTGGGCTGACTTCACCACATAACCAGGTTCGCAACATAACGCATCCGGCTTTCCCTTGGACTTCACCTAAAGGCACACGCAGGACGCCAGAGTATGACGCTATTACAGATGGATCAGCCCCAGCTGCTTCAGGTGCCGATAATAGCTTCGCCCTTTCGGTGGACGAAAGGGACGCTGACTGCGTTGGCGCAAATGACCCATCAGACGACCTTGAACGTACCGGTTCATCGCACGCATTGCTTTCCGTGGGTAGCCAAAGGAAAAGTAGTTGGCCCAACCACGTCGGCATCGATTGACCGTCTCGATAAGCTGAGGTATCGGCACAAAGCTCTGGCGGCGGCTGATCAATGTGCGAATGGTCTCGCGGTGCTGCTTCAGCGCCTTTTTGGACGGTGTCACATTCAGGTACCGGTGGCCGCGTCCCATCAGGTCGCGATCGTACCTGAACGTGTAGCCCAGAAAATCCACGCTGGCTCCGGGGTTTCGGAGGTTGACCACCTTGGTTTTCGTTCGGTTCAACTCAAGGTCCAACCAGGTTTCAATCTTTTCCTCGATGAACCCGGTCAACCCTCTACCCTGATAGCGGGCCAGCACCATGAAATCATCCGCATAGCGCACAAGGTGCGCTTTGGCCCAAACCGCCGGGCCACTGGTTGCATAGAAAACCTTCTCGAACCAGTGCAGATAGATATTGGCCAGAAGCGGAGAGATCACACCACCTTGCGGCGTTCCCTTATCGCTTCGGGCCATCTTCTTACCACCATCGCTATTGTCCTTCGCGATCGGTACCTTAAGCCACAGACGGATCAGCTTCAGTACCGAGCGGTCGACAATCCGCATTTGAAGGCATTTGATCAGTTTCTCGTGCGGGATCGAGTCGAAGTACCCCTTCAAGTCCGCGTCATATACCGCGGTAAACCCCTGTTTCAGGTGCTTGCGAACCTCCGACAGTGCACCATGCGCCGAACGCTTTGGACGGAACCCATACGAGCAGTCCATGAAGTCGGCTTCGAAGGTGGGCTCAAGAATCAGCAATGCAGCAGTCTGCACCACCCGATCCCGTATCGTCGGTATGCCCAGCGGACGTTGGCGGCCATCGGGTTTGGGAATATACACCCGCCTTACTGGCGAGGGCCGATATTGCTTGCGCTTGAGGCTCTCGTGGATCTCGTTGATGAAAGCCTCTTCGCCTCCAGCCGTTGCCTCGATGGTCTCGAAGGTTACACCGTCTACGCCACCGGTCCCATTATTGCTCCGGGCTATCCGGTAGGCGCTGGTCAATACGTCACGCCGATAAATCCGGTCGTACAGGGCGTAAAACCGGAACTTCGGCTCCTGCTTCGCCTTGTGGTACAGCTTCTGTCTCAAAGAAGAGAGTTTCTCCGGAAGCCGGATCGTCTTTACATGGGCAGATTGCCACACGTCGACATCGACAGATTCCCACAGCTTCAGTTGTTCCGTAATGGGCCGGTTGACCAAGCGGCACTCCTCTCGTCTGACTCTGCATGTCCAAGGCAAGGCCCCTTGGCTCCACGGGCATTACCCCGTTTCCTCGCTACTATGGGCCTCTCCGACTCCCGACGCGGCCATCGGCCGGTTATTGGTTCCCGACCGACGTTGAGGCCAGGACCGTCTCCACGTCGGGTCTCCCAGGTTCCTCGATGCGACTGTCCGAGCGCGCCCTCCCCTAGCACCCCGGGATGCCCTGCAGTTGCTCATGCTCGTTGCTTCCCTGCAGGTAGCAGGCTTCACCACGTTAGGCTGGCTGGCCACATCCAAGAGCATAACGAGGCCGAAACGGGTTCACTTGCGTTAGGGCTCACTCGTTCGCAGTCTGGAAGGATCACTTCCTTCGCTCCCCACCATCCGGTGGAGACCGGCCCGCTTCCCGTGATCGGTTACCCTGGCACGGGGGGCCGCTGCTACGTGATGAACGGGCAATTATCACGGCTGACTCCTTTCAGTCAGCAAGTCGCACCAGGCTTTGCCTGGCGCTCCTAACGTTGCATAAAATTTGAAAGATTTTCTTCACCTGATTATACGGCTTTTTGCAACACATCGAGAAAATGCATCACATCATGGCGAGTTTTCCGATTCATACTCATGGTGAGCGTTAATTCACCCTGTGGCCTGGTCAGCCGCCCTGCTCTTTGAATGATACGACGACGCAAGGTTTCCAGTTTTTCAAACTTCCAAGCTGCGGGGCGCTTTGCCAGCGCCCGTGATGCTCTATTGGCCGATGCCAGCATCTGCACCTCACGGGAAAGGTTATGGGCCATCATCCCGCACAAAGTGTAGAGCTGATTGCCGGCAAGCCTCCTTGAAGGCAGCACATTCAGAGCCGCATCGGTTTTGGCATCGCCAAAGATGGCTTCCTGGGAACCACGGCCGTTGTGGAACAGGACAACGCTTTTGGCCGATTGGGTTTTATTGGTCACAATGACCTTGTAGTCGAAATCAAAATCGCGGGGTTCGAACAGGCCCAGCTGGAGCATGCCTTCGCGCTGTTTGGGGTTTCTTTTGCGGATGAAGATGAATCGGTAGCGTGTTTTCCAGGACTTGGGTTTCCATGAGGCTTCGAAATAGGACCAGGCTTTATCGATCCTGCGCCAGCGCTTGCGATTTTCAACCATCTGTTTGAGCTCGGCGATTCTTTCAAAGGGCACCGAGGCGGTGAATTTTACGTTGTTATCGTTGAAAACTGCCACGATATCCTGGCTGAAAAAGGCCGAATCCATCCGCGATTCCAATACCTTGGAATTCAGCTTGGTTTTGGCTTCGGTAATACAGTGTAGCATGAATTTAGCGGCGCCATTGGAATCATGAACATTTCCAGGCCGATGGTGAAGATCGAAAAACTGTCCGGTCTGGGCAACGGTACAAAACAGAGGATAGTAGCTGCGGGCACCTTTTTTGGCCTTGTTGAATCCCACGGCTGTGCCCTCCAAACAGCCCTTGGTGGATTGCACCGATCCGTCAAAGTCCAATGTCAACCGAGGCAACGCTTCCCGCTGAAGTCCCTCAATGACCATGGACCGGGACAGCCGGCGGACATTTTCAACCCCTTCGGTTTCCATCTTGGACAAGGCCCTGGAAATGGTGGAAACATCCGGCAGCTTCCGTAGGCCCATTAATCGCAGTACAAGGGGATCTTCGCGATAATAGTCGACTTCCCGCAGCCTTCGAAAGCCGATTAGCAGATGGATGACCAGCAGCATGACAATCAGATGGCGGCCGTAAATGGGCGATTCGATCAGATGGTCGAAGCACTTTTTCAGACGTGCTTTCAGATTTAGTCGTTTGAAGAGTAGTTGAAAAACCAGCAAACCGGAAAAAGAGGTCAGCTTTTGGTCTTCGAATCGCATCTGCGGAATCTTGTGGTATTTTGCCGTGATTTGTGCTTTGCTGGACTTCACTTGCGGTGGCCTCCTGGTTGGGTAGGATTATTTGGTAGATAATCTCTTTATACCCTTATTCCATGGGCCTCCGCAAGTTTTTTACTTCTTATATTTGTACTTTTTTATGCAACTGACGGGTTAACATCGCAAAGGCAGCCCCGAAATTGCCATGGCGCCAAAAAAATTGTAGAGATGTATCCTGTCCCCAGTGATACGATTGAACGGGTAGCTGATTTTTTCTTTGCGATGCCGACGATGAGTGCGTAGGATTTTATTGGGACCTTTTAACTTTGTTTGGATATGGTGTCATCATGAAAAAATACCGAAACAAAAAAGTCATAAAATTCCCGCAAAGAGGGCCGATCAACTACAGGATTCTGCCCCAACCTCGGGAGTTTCCGGGGATAGAACTCTAGCCGGTCAATTACACCAATCTTACACCAATCCCCAAAAAATTGCGATCCAAGATAATAAAGTTCCCCCGGCGAACGAAGTCGTAGCCATAGCCCGGTTGATAGTTACCCCACGAAAAGCCTGAACTACTGTTCAGAGTTTTTGATGGACGGCCACTATTTGACCGATAATTCTCCCGTGCCACTCACGTTCCGAACCCGATCTTTTTCCTTAACCACTTCCTCATACAGAGTACCACAGTGTGGTATAACTACTGAATTTTATGCATATTTTGGGAAATAAACTTCACACCTCAGGCTGTAAATAACTTCCAAGTCAACACCGTAAATTCCTATAACGAATTGATATCATGCAAATTACCTTTCAATAAATTTATTTGCACGATTTATGCTTGCCTCATTTGACCAGATAAAGCCAAACCTGCCGCGAGGCGGGGACGGAAAGCCACGGGTCTCTTAGGGGCTATCGCCACATACCTTACAGAGAGAGCCGGGTTGCCTATTTGAGGTGACTCGGCTTTTTCTTTTTGAAACCGTATACAGTCATGAGCATTGCAAAGGAGGATGAGAAATGAAGAAACGTTTATTGCTGGTTGTATTGGTTTTGACCTTACTTCTCGTTTTGCCATTTACAGGTCACACAACCCCATTCAACAGCCTTATCGTATTTGGAGACAGTCTTTCAGACGATGGCAAGGTTTCTCGCTTTACAGACGGGCCGATTTGGGTTGAAACCCTTGCAGATTCATTAGGGGCCGATTTATATGATTTTGCATACGGAGGAGCAACGACAGGCTACGATAATCCAGCTATAGATTCTGAATTTACTGGACTTCAATGGCAGGTAGAAACCTTTTTACCCGGCGTAGCTGGAATAGCGGATGAGGCCCTTTTCACCGTTTGGGCTGGTGCAAATGATTTTTTGCAAGAGAGACAGTTTGATACCGCAGCCAATAATATCGGGATCGCACTCGAAAAACTCTATGCAGGCGGTGCTAGAGATATTCTTGTGGGAAATCTTCCGGATGTTGGTGCAACACCGGCATTCTTTTTTGGGCCCAATGCTGCTATTGCAACAGAATGGACATTGGGATTTAATTCTTACTTGGAAAAAGTACTAAGGGGATTTGAAACTTCTTATGCAGATGTGAATATTTATAGGTTGGATGCCTATGGCAGTTTTTCCGCTTATATCCCGGGAACTCCGGAATGGGCGAATCTGTTTTGGGTTGACGGCTTTCACCCTTCCTCAGCCGGCCATCAATTAATCGCAGACGTTGCCTACAGCGAAGTGGCTCCAGTGCCTGAACCAGCCACCGTTATTTTACTCGGCACCGGCCTCATTGGTCTTGCCGGTTTGGGGCGTAAACGATACAAGAAATAGCCAAAGCAGGGAGGGCTTTATGGAAGGCAGGGTCATTTCGGCCCTGCCTTTTTAACTACACACGATTTGCTGTTCTAGGCGGTATTGGGTTTGGCGGGGGGGCCTTGGTGGTGGGTGGGTCTGGTGGAACAGTGTGGTATTGATTGGTGGGATAGATTTGGGTAATTTGGGATCTATCTTATATCTTTGTTATTTTATATGCTTTAGGTTATCTTACTTAGATAATCTAAATTCCAAAGACCACAATGCGCTATGGATCAATATACCTACCAGTAGGAAATAAATTCAAATGCGATACAAAATCGAAATACAGCATAAAGAAAAAACTTATCAGGCTGAGTACTATCTTGAGAAAGACATTGTAACAGTTGAAGCGCCTTCTAAAGATGGTGAATTTTTCGCAAGATTAAGTACTCAAAAAGGGGGTACGCCTATAAAAATGGTGGCTCGAATGTTACTAAGGGATCTAATTGAGGCTGGTCGTGTATAGAGTCTCCATCATAGCGTTATCTATATAGGAAAGCCGGGCATATGAAAAAAATATTTCTAATCTTATCCATAAATATTATTATTTGTGCGGGATGTGTTACATCGGATCATGGAAAAAAATCTAATGACGCCTGTAAAAGGTACACTCCAATCACAAAAAATGAATTCACGTTGGCATTGCTTGAGGCAATGACCAAAAAGGCATATGCTGCCTACAGCTTAGGATTATCTGAACTTGTAATTACACAAACCCTAAAGGACGACTTTGAAAAATGGTACCTTAACCACATTATTGGTGATTCCATAAACACTATGTTAGATATGGGGGAATCTTGTAGCTTTGCACGGAAGGTTTCTTATTCAAATGCAAACAATTATCGGTCAAATTTTCGTGATCTTTCACTATCAGCCATGGCAATGGGTCAAAAAAAAATGGTAAGTAGCAAAGCTGAATCAACCAACGCAAACAATATTCTTAGCCGTCATCCACTCCAAGCTATAAAAGAAGCGGATGAAGAAATTAGCCGTGATTTATAGTCATTAATTTACTAAAATCATCTAATTGATGATTAATATTATCAGCAATGATTAGATATTTTGGAATATTTATCATACATCAATACTGTTAGGACGAAAGAAGGACAATTACGGTAGAAACGAGACGCACCCATTCAGAACCAGATCACGGTCACACACACCAAAAGAAAGGGAATCAGTGATGAAGAAAAGCATATTGATCATCGCGGCACTGTGCTTGGCATTCGCAATATCAGTAAAGGCTCAATCTTACACAATCCAGAAGCCCGGACAGTCGCCGACATATGTGCGCCCCTCTCCCGGAGGAGGATCGACAATTACGACACCGGGGAAATTGCCTACATATGTCCGACCCAGCCCTGGTGGTGGTGCAACGATCAGTTCCCCTGGACAGTTGCCGACATATGTGCGCCCCTCTCCCGGAGGAGGATCGACAATTACGACACCGGGGAAATTGCCTACATATGTCCGACCCAGCCCTGGTGGTGGTGCAACGATCAGTTCCCCTGGACAGTTGCCGACATATGTGCGCCCCTCTCCCGGAGGAGGATTTACGGTTCAAAAGCCAGGAGAATTGCCAACCTACATCCATAAGTCGCCGTAATTCGGTCCCAATCGGGTAGCCTGGGGTTTTTTCCCCCGGCCCCCACACCACCCATGCCGGGCATACACAAGCGCGTGCAGCCGGAAGCTGCAAAGCTGCGCCGCTGATGCGAGGCGTTATACTTTTTAAATTAATATGAAACCAAGTGTAAGAAGAAAAACTGCTTGGGATCTTCGTCAATCTGGTAAAACTTATCGCGAGATTGGTGAGATTTTTGGCTTTAGTACTGCGAGAGCTCGGCAGCTTGTATTTGCTCACAAACATCGTATTGAAAGCTTATCGAGCAACAATTTCATAAGAGAACTACAGAAAATTGATTCGCCACAAATAACAAGGACGATCAATTGCTTGCGCAATGTATCCCGTGATGTAGATAAAATAGATCCGAATACAATCGCTTTGATGGGCTTTAAAAATCTTCTTAAAATAAAGAATTTTGGAAAGAAATGTGGTTACCATGTTGCTGTTGCACTTGAAAATATCGGCATCATCAAAGACGCGAAAGAATGGATCGAGCAGAAAAATAACACATAAATCAACACGGACGCGATAAAATGTTGCGCCCGCTTTTCTGGAATAAAGGATTTTTATGAATCGTTGGGGAATCCCGGAATGGCTTGAAAAGGAAGTTAGAGACCGCGACAAATTTTGTGTCTACTGTGGCATTAGGATGGTTGTAAAGATGCCTTCTAGGGGTCCCAGAAAAAATGTAGCAACATGGGAACACATAATTAACAACGCATCTATGATAAACCGTGCGAATATTGCATTATGTTGTGTCTCATGCAATTCGAGTAAAGGAACGAAGACTCTTTCTGAGTGGCTAAAATCCAATTATTGTAAAAAGCACGGTATAAATAAAGATACAGTTTCTGAGATTGTAAAAAATGCACTAAAAACCTCATAACTGATTGACGTATAACCTGGTATCTCAGCAGGTAGCCAGGATTGAGCGGTTATAAAAAATGGAAATCTGAGTTGATTTATATTTTGCTGAATTTATAGCTTTGGCACTAGAGAACAATGGCAACAGGACGCAGCAACAAACTTGTTGGGCAAACCGGTGAGTACCTCGTTGCAGCGGAACTCTCTCGCCGAGGACTAATCGCAACTACCTTTACCGGCAACGTCCCGCATTACGATATCATCGCCTCCGATGACACCGGACGCCACGTATCCGTCCAAGTTAAAGCCAGCCGTGGCCCGTCTTGGCAGTTTGGCAACATTAAACAATATTGCGACATCACGTTTGACGGCAAACGGCAGATTATCGGAGACAACAAGCCATGCCCGGTGCAGCGACTCATAGTTACATTCGTCAAAATTGAGGAAGATGGGAATGATCGTTTTTACATTCTGCAATGGAAACGTCTACGCGACTTGCTAGTCGATCACCACAGGGCTTTCCTTGAAAGGCATAACGGGATTCGTCCCAGAAAATGGGATTCTTTCCATTGTGCCATCGCAGAGACCACATTGCACCAGTACCAAGACAAATGGGACACTATCAGAAAGAGCCTGAAGTGAACGGAGATGTCCCAACAAGCCGGGTGAACGCGACGGCTTACAGCCGCTCGTGACGTCAACGAGCATGCAGCTATTAATGAAGTCTCGGAAGGATTTATACCGCGATGCCGCGGTCAAAGCGTGTTATGAAAAAACCATATAACCATTGTTAGCGAACATAAGGAGGGGAGAATGCTTCGAGGAACCAGAAGAAAGTACTCGGCTATGTGGATAACGGTGCTTGGGCTATGTTTGTGTTTTCTCAGTGGAGTCAGTGCAGTTGGTGGCGAAATCCCTCCGGCACCCAGGATGCAATCAAATTGGAAAGTGATATCCGACTTTCAGGTACCAGCGGAGCAGGTCAGAGAAATGAGCACTAAACTTGGCGCAGACCTTAACGGAGTACGAAATACAATATATGATGTAAACGGCAAACGAGTCCAGATCAACGTCATAGTCGCTTCCGATCAAAATAATGTAGATAAGCTGATGACCAAGCTCAGATCTATGAAAGCCGAAGAAGCTCTGCTGCAAAAAGAACTCACTGTCTATGAGTTTGTCGGTCAAAATGATGTGCTTCCATTGATTGCTGAAGGCCGCAAAATCCTAAATTCAAAATGAATCGCTAAGCAGACCCTCTGCATAACCTGTGATACGCCAGAGCCGACCAATATCATAAACCGCCTTTCCGAACCGGCGTGTGTATCATTAATGAGACACATTTACCATTGGGACGATACTGGGCTGATGGCGCCCCCCTGGAAACTCAAGGCGCTCACCACATTCCAAATCCCTGCCATTTCGCCGTTCGTAGCTCAGCGCCAGCCGATTATCTTGGCCCAGTCCACGTACTGCCTGCCTATCTAAAATGAGCGCCGAGAAACGCTCTATACGGCCATACAGCGAAGGAAAATTAGAATTATTTTGACAACTGGAAATCCTGGCGATTAGATATCTCCATGGCCTTCCAGTGTTTTCAATAGCGCTTTCCCTAACAACCCAAAGCCCAAGGGTACTCAAAATGAGGGAGCGATTCTATGGCCCATATCGTGGTATTGTCGAGGACAACGCCGACCCTTTAAACCAAATGCGTATCAGAGTCCGTGTGCCCGCTGTTCTCGGTGAATCTGAATCTGCCTGGGCGATGCCATGCGTGCCACCTGGATTTAGTACAGTACCGGATATTGGGTCGACAGTTTGGATTGAGTTTGAAGCTGGTGCCATCGAAAAACCAATCTGGATTGGCACCCTGGGTGGCGGTGAGGTAGATAGATGATCCAATTGTCCGAGCCTGAATCCGGTGTGGAAAGTGACGATAATAACTCTTTCATATATACCATCCCTGGAAACAGGGACGGTGATTGGAAAAGCACCCTATGCTGTTGATTGCGGGAACAATCTTAATTCTCTCAGGGATTATGTGGCTGTTATGGATATCGAAACGGAAGACAGATAGTAGAGGTATCCTTCAAACTTTTTTCGATTTTTGGACAGGTTCCCCCACCGAAAGCATTATTGTGATTGGAATGATTCTATTTGGTACAATATTGATTGTGGCGCATTTCATCGCGTAGCCCGTTAAGTGCATTTTAATCTCATGATTATCAAAAGCAGCAGCCAAGGAAACAGCTGATGTGGAGACGGCTGATATTCTCAATCGCGATCCTGTATCTAACTTTGATCTTTTTCCCTCAACCCACCCTCGCTAGCGAATCCCCCAACTATTGCCTCGACAAAGACTCTTGGCAGGTTTGGGATAACTTTGTCGCCGAACATTATGGAGACGACGATGTTCAGGCCCTGCACGCCTTGCGCCTGGGATTGTGCATTAAAATTGAGGCTGGCAGCATCACCCTTGACCGGGCGGTGACGATCTTTGATACAGCCCACTTGCAGTTGTATGAAAAATGGCAGAGGGAGGCTCTGTTACCGCCAAAGGAAGAGGCGATGAATTAAGCAGGCTCGATTTGTCCAGAAACCTCACAAACTGAGGCCAGTCCTGGTGCATTTAAGGCCGGTTGGGAGGACGCGTAGCTGAACTCTGACTAGGCCATGCAAGGGGGCGGGCCTGTTCCTTCGGGAGCCGGCCCTTTTATTTGGTATGAGCTTGGGGAGTTTTTATCGGAGGGGGATACGGGCGCTATATTTTTACAGCTATCGCTCTATCAATCCATAGATTTTTAAAAGTTGATATATCGAAAAACACAACCCGGAAAAGCTTAGGATCATCATCACAACAATTAGGTTAATCATAATTTCCTCCCGCAATCTGTTATCCGCCTTCAATCTATATATCGGCCAATAATCAAACAGCTTGACCCGGATTTGGGGATAGCCAAACCCAAGCGGCAGGGGGTGGTGTGATAGCAACCTATGGCCTGTAACTAAAAAATCAATGAGATTGAAGCCAGCTTCTGAAAGTAGCCAGTTTTTATTTGACAATGCCGGGGATAATTAAAAAAATTTTGAACGGGGACGGGTTAAATAGGCTGATCCTCCTGCACCTCCTTCGCCTCGCCGGGACCCACACCTGGCGGGGCTTTTTTATTTCCACACCCAGGCGGAGATTGCCGAGGCGGTGGAATATGGGGCGGCGAAGACGCAGGACGGTATGAGGTTACCAAAGACAGCAACAGGGGCTTTCTTTTTGGGGACCAGATAGCCGGCGCATAGCGCACATATAGGGAGGGTTCAAACACCGGCCTCGGGGCATCCGGGCCGGTTTTTTATTGGCCTGGGCTGTCAGCTAAGTTGACAGTCTGGTGTCACGACCTAAGGGTGAGCTTTTCATAGAATCAGGTTGGAGGACCTTGGAAGGGTGGGTGGGTGCCCGGGATTAAAAAAAACCGGACCTTTCGAGGGGGCATTATTTTAAGAGCTGAAAAATCTGGCCTTTAGGGCTGGTTTATTGGCCCACCACTACAGATAAAAAAGAGAGGCACGGAATGAACTGCGGCCCTTTGAAGCCCGAAAAGTAAAATATTTTAGGGGTAACTTTGGGGGTAACTCAATGATGTTAAATTATTAATTAATAATAATATAAATAGGTTATGATTGGTATTTGATAGACCTCAGCTCCACCAAAAATGTCAATGATGAAAAGGGGTTAGCCGTCGCACCGGTTAGCCCCTTTTTCTTTGGTTTTTGCCTGTGTAGGACTTTGTGTGGGACTTTTTACGGGCTTGTTCAAATGTGTTGATTGCTGACGCATCCATTACGAGCCTTCTTATTATCCGATGCTTGATGGCCCAGCCCACAATCCAGCGTCAAAAGAGGTCCATCACGATGTTGCCGAACCCATATGGATATATTGGTAGAATCGGCTCATAACTCGCGGCCGATCTCGCTTCAACTGGTGAACCTGGATCCGTGGTCCAGGACGCCTCCCCGCGGTCCGCCTCACTGAAAAATCTTGACTTCCAAGCCGCTTTTTTTATGATGGCGTGTTTCCCTACAGTGCTTGCGGGTTGCGGAAAAGATGGAGCGAACCATCCATCTGGATCGTCTCGATATCCCCGATTTCGATTCGGCGACAGCATAAGGAGCAGGATACCCATGGACATTCAGCAGCTATTCGCGGAACGCATCGGTGGCGCGGCATTCGGCACCAGCACCGCCATTTACAAATTCCAGAAGATCAAAAACGCCAAAGCCGAAGCCCAACGCAACCACCCGGAGACGGAACTGCTCGATTTCGGGGTGGGCGAACCGGACCGCATGGCGCCGGCTCCCATCCGCGAGGCGCTGAAAATCGCCGTGGACGACCCGCAGAACCGCGGATATGCCGATAATGGGATTATGGCCTTTAAAACCGCCGCAAGCCAGTACATGGCCAAATTTTTCAAGGTCACCGACCTGGATCCAGCCACGGAGATCAACCACAGCATCGGCTCCAAGCCGGCCCTGGCCATGCTGCCCCTGGCCTTTATCAATCCCGGTGACATTGCCCTGGCCACGGTGCCCGGTTACCCGGTGCTGGGCACGCATACCCAGTACCTAGGCGGCGAGGTGGTTCACGTACCGCTGACCCAGGCCAACCGATTTTTTCCCGACCTGAAAGCCATCGCCCCCGATGTGGCGCGGCGCGCCAAGCTCTTTTACGTCAACTACCCCAACAACCCCACGGGCGCCGCCCCCACGGAAGCGTTTTTCGATGAACTGATCGCCTTTGCCCGGCAGCACAACATCCTCATCGTCCAGGATGCGGCCTACGCCACCCTAATTTACGACCGCCCGCGGCTCTCCATCTTAGGCCGGCCCGAGGGCAAGGCCAACGCCATCGAACTGCACTCCATGAGCAAGAGCTACAACATGACCGGCTGGCGTTTAGGGTTCGCCGCCGGCGCGGCCCGGACCATTCAGGCCTTTGCCACCGTTAAGGACAACATCGACTCCGGCCAATTCAAGGCCATTCAGGAGGCCGCCTGCGCCGGAATCGCCGACGTGGAACTCACTGAAAGTATCCGCCGCCATTACGAGGCGCGCCTGCGGAAACTGGTGGCGGTGCTGCGTGCCAACGGCTTTGATGCTAAGGTTCCCGGGGGCACCTTCTATCTCTATGTTGCAGCCCCAAGGGCGGCCGGTGAGATCGGATTTGAAAGCGCCGAGGAGGCCTCCCAGTTTTTGATCAAGAAGCATCTCATCTCCACGGTGCCCTGGGACGATGCCGGGGCCTTTCTGCGCTTTTCGGCCACTTTCGAATCCGCTGGAGATGCCGACGATGAGCGGGTGATGGCCGAATTGAACCGTCGCCTGCAAAAGGCGCACCTGCGCTGGGATTGAACCTGATCCATGACTCTATTACGCTGGATCGCCGATGAGAGCTTGCTGCACCACTTTGTGGCGGGCCTCTCCACCTTCATCCTGCTGATTCTGGTTGCGGTCTGCGTTGCCCTGCTGAGCAAGGGCGCCGACTGGATGGTGGACGGGGTTGTGGATCTGGCCCGGCGCACCGGCATGTCCAAAATCGCCATCGGCGCCACCATCGTCTCTTTGGGGACCACCACTCCCGAGGCCTTCGTCTCGGTGATGGCCGCCTTTATGGGCAATCCGGGGCTGGCCCTGGGCAACGGCGTTGGGTCCATCATCGCCGACACGGGACTCATTTTCGGACTCACCTGCATTCTGGCCCGGGTGCCCCTCAACCGCTTTATCCTCAGCAGAACCGGCTGGGTTCAGGTGGGCGCCGCCACCCTGCTGGTAATCATCGCCCTGGCCAGCCGGACGCTGAGCGGCGGCGCACCGGTGCTGGGCCGGGGCGTGGGCATCTTTCTACTGATTCTGCTGGCGGCCTATCTTTACGCCACCTTTTTATGGAGCAAGCAGGCCAGCACGTTATTTCCGGACAGCGATGAGGCGGGCGCCGCCATGCGCAGCCTTTTGACCTGCTGGCTGATGCTCTTGGGCGGACTCTTCCTGGTGGTGGCCGGAGCGCGGGTCCTGGTGCCCTGCGCCTCGGAAGTGGCCCTGCGCTTCGGGGTTCCCGAGGATGTCATCGCCGCCACCATGGTGGCCTTCGGCACCTCCCTGCCCGAACTGATCACCGCCATGGCGGCCGTTCGCAAGGGCTACCCGGAAATCACCGTGGGCAATGTGGTGGGCGCCGATGTTCTCAACTGCCTCTTTGTGATCGGCGCAGCAGCCACGGCCCAGCCCCTGGCCGTGCCCCCCACCTTTTTCTATTTCCACTTCCCGGCCATGCTGATCATCCTCTGGTCCTTCAGGCTCTTTATCACCCTGAACAAAGACGGCAATTTCAAACGCTACCAGGGATTTTGGCTGCTGGGGATCTATGTGCTCTACGTCACCCTGCAATTCACCCTGAACACCGGCGGGTGACCCCGACTTTAATACCCCCAGGGCCAAGGCCTGAATTTTCTTGACTCAGTTCCGGGCAGCGTCTAATTTTTTTAGGTTTTCATGTGAAGTTCAGGCAAGATTAAATGTTGGTTTACCCCCAACCACCTTTCAAGCGCCCAGGTGAGTTCATACGCCGATGGCTTTCCCTGGCGCCCGGTAGCAATTCCCAAGGAGGTACGGCTCGTGAATATCATCGTACTGGTTAAGCAGGTTCCGGACACTGAATCGCTCCTGGAACTGGACACCGGCAATGCCCTGGTCAAGACCGAAAATGTTAAGTGGATCGTCAATCCCTACGACGAATACGCCATTGAAGAAGCCCTGCAAATCAAAGAGAACCTGGGCGATGCCAAGGTGACCGTCCTCTCGGCAGGCCCCAAACGAAGCGAGGCGGCGCTGCGAACAGCCCTGGCCATGGGTGCGGATGAAGCCGTTCTCATCGATGATCCGGCGGTTGAGGGATCGGATGCCCTGGGCGTCGCGCGCCTGCTGGCCGCGGCCCTGAAACAGATTCCCCACGATCTGATCCTCGCCGGCATGCGCGCCGTGGACGACGACGGCTACCAGGTCCCGGCGGCCGTGGCGGAATACCTGGACACTCCTCTGATTACCACCGTCACCAAAGTGACCTTGGAAGATGGCAAGATTCTCTGCGAGCAAACCGTGGAAGGTGGAGTTTTAGAGGTTGCCGGGGAGCTTCCCCTGGTTATCACCACCCAGAAGGGGATCAATCTGCCCCGCTATGCCTCCCTGCCCAACATCATGAAGGCCAAAAAGAAACCGCTCACCCCCATGCCCTTGGCCGATCTTGGCCTCTCCCCTGAGCAGGTGGGAGCCGGAGCGGCGATGACCGCGCTGATCTCCGTGGACTATCCCCTGGAGCGCAAACCGGGAATCCTGGTATCCGGCGAATCCCCCCAGGAAAAGGCCGCTGAACTGGTGCGGCTGCTGCGGGAAGAGGCCAAAGTGCTGTAAGCGGCGGTTCACCCGCAGCGGAATTTGGAATTCAATAACAAAGGGAGTTTTACCATGTCAGCAGGTATATTGGTTTATGCGGAATATGCAGACGGCGGATTTAAAAAAAGCGCCCTGGAGGCCGTGAGTGAGGGGCGTCGCCTGGCCGATGCCCGGGGAAGCGATCTGACGGCGGTGGTCCTGGGCCAGGGGATCACCGATGAGGCGGCCCAATTAGGAACCTATGGGGCCGACTGCGTGGTGGTGGCCGATGATGAAGCCTTGGCCGATTTTTCCGGCGATCTTTTTACCGACACCCTCTTTAAGATTATCCAGGAGCGGCAGCCCCAGCTCCTTCTGGCTGTGGCCGCTGTCTCCACCAAGGAGTTGATGGCCCGGCTGGCCGCCCGCCTCAACAGCGGCCTAGCCATGGAGTGCAGCGGATTGCGTTTCAGTGATGATGCGCTGGTGGCCACCCGCGCCCTTTACGGGGGCAAGGTCATCGCCGAAGTGGCCTTGAAGGGATCCCCGGCTATCGCGGTGCTGCGGCCTAATGTGGCGGCCATCACCGAAAGCCCCAAAAGCGCCGCCATTGAAACCACGGCAGCGGAAACCCAGCGGGCGCGAACCCGAGTAGCGGACAAACACGTCTCCGGCGAGGGCGCTGTGGAACTCAGCGAAGCCGATTATGTGGTATCCGGAGGGCGCGGCATGGGTTCGGCGGATTTCAGCCTACTGGAAAAGCTGGCCGCAGCGTTGAAAGGCGCCGTAGGCGCCTCCCGCAATGCCGTGGATGAAGGCTGGCGGCCGGTAGCAGACCAGGTGGGTCAGACCGGCAAAGTGGTTACCCCCAAGGTCTATTTTGCCTGTGGGATCTCCGGGGCTATCCAGCACATCGCCGGGATCCGAAATGCCGACATCATCGTCGCCATCAATAAAGACCCTGATGCGCCGATTTTCAAGGTCGCCGATTACGGACTGGTGGGCGACTTGCATGAGGTCGTGCCGGCGCTTACCGCCGAGATTGAAAAGCTGAAGGCCTAGTCCAGGGTACCCGTAAACTCCCCTTCCCGGAGACGATGGAGTTGGGTGGATGAATTGAGATGATCAAAACTGCGTGCTGAGCGGCGATTTAATTTAAAGGAGGAGGAGCCAATGGAAATCATGGAACTGGTCAAAGCCAAGGACCCCGAGCAGCGCGAGTTTCACCAGGCCGTGGAAGAGGTGGTGGAATCCATCCAGCCGGTGCTGGAACAGCACCCCGAGTATCGCCAGGCTAAGATCCTGGAGCGCATTGTGGAGCCCGAACGGACCATCATCTTTCGCGTGCCCTGGATCGACGATCAGGGCCAGGTACAGGTCAACCGCGGCTTTCGCATCGAGATGAACAGCGCCATCGGCCCTTACAAAGGGGGGCTCCGCTTTCATCCTTCAGTCAATATGGGCATTATGAAGTTTCTGGCCTTTGAACAGGTGTTCAAAAATGCTCTGACCACTTTGCCCATGGGCGGCGGTAAGGGTGGATCCGACTTCGACCCCCAGGGCAAAAGCGACATGGAAGTGATGCGCTTTTGCCAGAGCTTCATGTCCGAACTGTTCCGCCACATCGGACCCAATACCGACGTGCCCGCCGGGGACATCGGTGTGGGTGCACGGGAAATCGGTTTTCTCTTCGGCCAGTACAAACGCCTGGCCAACGAGTTCACCGGCATTCTGACCGGAAAAGCCCTCAGCTGGGGCGGCTCCCTGATCCGGCCCGAAGCCACGGGGTACGGGTCGGTCTACTTTGCGGCCGAGATGCTCGCCACCCGTAGCGAGAGCCTGGAAGGCAAGATCTGCCTGGTCTCCGGTTCGGGTAACGTGGCTCAGTACACCATGGAAAAATTGATCGAGTTGGGCGCCAAGCCGATCACTTTCTCCGACTCCTCGGGCTGCATCTTTGATGAGGCCGGCATCGACCGGAAAAAGCTCGACTATCTGATGATGCTCAAAAACGTGCGCCGCGGGCGGGTCAAGGAGTACGCCGAAAAGTTTCCCGAAACGGTTTACACCCCCCGCGACCGATCCCTGGATCACAACCCCCTGTGGGACCATAAAGCCGACTGCGCCTTTCCCAGCGCCACCCAGAACGAAATCAACGCCGTGGACGCTCAGAATATAGTTAACAACGGGGTCACCATCGTCTCCGAGGGCGCCAATATGCCCACGGTCCCCGAGGGTGTGGACATCTTCCTGGACCACAAGGTCCTGTTTGGTCCGGGCAAGGCCGCCAATGCCGGCGGTGTGGCCACCTCCGGCCTGGAGATGAGCCAGAACTCCATGCGCCTATCCTGGCCCCGGGAGGAGGTGGATAAGCGCCTGCACCAGATCATGCGCAATATTCACCAAACCAGCCTGAACACTGCCGAACGCTACGGCGCCCCCGGCAACTATGTGGTGGGGGCCAACTGCGCCGGATTCATCAAGGTGGTGGAGGCGATGCTGGATCAAGGGGTGGTGTAATACTTCTCCGGCAACATGGAGTTGGCCAACCTCTCCACCACCGATTTCAAGGTGTATTCAATGCGTGTCGCCACACCTCCCGAACAACTCAAGGCCGTGGTTCTTGACTGGGCCGGAACCGCCTTAGATTACGGCTGCATGGGGCCGGCGGCCGTGTTTCTGGAGGTGTTCGCCCAATTCGGCATAGCGGTGAGCGTGGCCGAGGCCCGCCGGTTTATGGGCCTGGCTAAAAAAGAGCATATCCACGCCATGTGCGCCTTGTCTAAGGTACAGGAGCAGTGGCAGGCCAAATACGGTTGCACACCAAATGAATCTGATGTGGACCATCGGGTTGACCCAATCGGGCAATGAATTGGGATTGACCGAAAATGAGGTTTCCCAACTGCCGGCCCATGAGCTGAACATCCGGCTGGCAGGGATTGAATCCCAATATCGCAAAAACGGCGCCCACTACGTGGCCAAGGGGATCTGGGAATGCCTGCCGCTCATCGACCAGATCCAGGACCGCCTGACCAGCAGGGAGCACCCCTGAACCAGCTGGAAGTGCCCCGCCCCCTATGCCGGCTGCCGGCTCGGCGCAGCCCCTAGACGGGCTCCTCTCACCCGAGGCTGCAAGGGGGTTAGGAAAAGCCCCTTTAAATCCCCCCCAGCCCCCCTTTTCCAAAGGGGGGTGAAACAACCTCCCCCCCGACCCCCCTTTTAAAAAAGGGGGGGTGTAACCACCTCCCCCCGGCCCCTCTGTTCCAAAGTTGAGCGTTGGACACACTTGACACTGTGGGCAATAATTTCCTCTCAAATTGAATGTATTGAGCATAGATTCCCGCCCCGACTTACAGCCTGCAGGGGCAGGTTCCGCGGGAATGACGAACCTCACTGACTTAACGTCATCTCCGCGAAGGCGGAGATCCATTCGTGGTGCCTATGGCCGATATACTCGAAGCCTAACAGGTCACCCAAAGTGTCAAGTGTTTCCAGCGGCCAATTTCCAAAAGGGGGGTGAAACCACCTCTCCACGGCCCCCCTGGCCCCTTCCTTTTTGAGCACCAGATGAACATAAATTCTTGACAGGTCAATTGATATCTGATGTATCAGATATCAGCTAACTATAATTTCCCAGCCTAAATCCAATAACCGATCAAGGAGGATAACCCATGGCTAAAGTGAAAATGACCACCGAAGAGGCTTTCATCAAAGTTCTGCAGATGCACGGCATTGAACACGCATTCGGCATTATCGGTTCAGCCTTTATGCCCATCTCCGACCTTTTTCCTAAAGCGGGTATCACCTTTTGGGATGTGGGCCATGAAGGCAACGCCGGCATGATGGCCGATGGGTTCACCCGCGCCTCGGGCAAGATGTCCATGATGATCGCCCAGAACGGCCCCGGCATCACCAACTTGGTCACCCCGGTGAAAACCGCCTACTGGAACCACACCCCCCTGCTGCTGGTCACGGCCCAGGCCGCCAACATGACCATTGGCCAGGGCGGATTCCAGGAGGTACCCCAGATGGCCGTGTTCGAGGATATGGTGGCCTATCAGGAAGAGGTGCGGCATCCTTCCCGGGTCATGGAAGTACTCAACCGGGTGATCATCCAGGCCAAACGAGCCTCTGCGCCGGCCCAGATCAATATCCCCCGGGACTTCTGGACCCAGGGGATCGAAGCTGAAATGCCCGCCATTGTCGAGTTCGAGCGGCCGGCCGGCGGCGAGCAGGCCATTGCCAGAGCCGCCGAACTGCTGTCCAACGCCAAGTTTCCCGTGATCCTCAACGGCGGCGGCGTGGTCATCGGCGGCGCCATTCAGGACACGGTTACTCTGGCCGAACGCCTGGACGCCCCGGTCTGCTGCGGCTACCAGCACAACGACGCTTTCCCAGGCGGCCACCCGCTGTTTGCCGGACCTCTGGGCTACAATGGCTCCAAAGCCGGAATGCAGCTCATCGCCCAGGCCGACGTGGTTCTGGCCCTGGGCACCCGCCTCAATCCCTTCTCCACCCTGCCGGGCTATGGCATCGACTACTGGCCCGCAAACGCGGCCATTATTCAGGTGGATATGAACCCCAATCGCATCGGCCTGACAAAACCCGTCACCGTTGGTATCGCCGGGGACGCCAAGAAAGTCACCCATGCCATTCTGGCCCAGCTTTCCGATACGGCCGGCAACGCGGGCCGCGAGGCGCGCAAAGCGACCATCGAAAAGACCAAAGCCGAATGGTCCCAGGAATTGGCCACCATGGACCACGAAGAGGACGATCCCGGCACCACCTGGAACCAACGTTCCAAAGATCATGAGCCGGATAAAATGACCGCCCGCATGGCCTGGCGCGCCATCATCAAAGCGCTGCCCAAAGAAGCGATTATCTCCTCGGATATCGGCAACAACTGCGCCATCGGTAATGCCTATCCAACCTTTGAAGAGGGCCGCAAGTACCTGGCCCCCGGTATGTTCGGCCCCTGCGGCTACGGCTTTCCAGCCATCCTGGGCGCAAAAATCGCCAAACCGGATGTGCCGGTGGTGGGGTTTGCCGGAGACGGCGCTTTCGGCATCTCCATGAATGAGATGACGGCTTGCGGACGCAAAGAGTGGCCCGCCATCACCATGATCATCTTCCGTAACTACCAGTGGGGCGCCGAGAAACGCAACACCACCCTTTGGTACGATGACAACTTCGTGGGCACCGAGCTGGATACTGATGTCTCCTATGCCGGCATCGCCAAGGCCTGCGGTATGGAAGGGGTGCAGGTCAAAACTCCGCAGGATCTGACCGAGCAGCTAAACGCAGCCATCAAGGCACAGATGGCAGAGGGTAAAACCACCTTCATCGAAGTGTTGAACAACAAAGAGTTGGGCGAACCCTTCCGCCGGGATGCCATGAAAAAACCGGTGGTCGTGGCCGGAATTGAGAAGGCCGATATGCGTTCCCAGAAAGGCGCCTAACTCCCGACCTCGCTGTTGAATCGTAGGGGTTCTAAATTTTGAACCCCTACCCCATGTCTAATCATAGAACGTCGCGTTTGAAGAACCCATATTGTTTAGATTCCGAGTTCAATAATCTGATGGAGACGGAAACATGATCGACCTCAAAACCATTCCCGACGGTAAAGAAGATCTCGACCGCTATGAAGTCGAAAACAATTTTCAATCCTGGTCCTACCAGCCGGAGCAATCCCCGCCGCGGGTGGTATCGGCCAAGGGCATCCGCTTCACCACCGAAGACGGACGCGAACGCCTGGACTTCAGCTCCTGTTTCATCAGCCACAGCATCGGCCACCAGGATGAGCGCGTGGTGGCGGCCATCTGCGACCAGGCGCGCACCCTGACCTCTTTTGCGCCGAGTCTGTCCAACAAGCCCCGGGCGATGCTGGCTAAAATGCTGGCGGAAGTGACCCCGGGAGATCTGGAACGCTCCTTTATCTCCCTGGGGGGCACGGAAGCCAACGAGGCCGCCATCAAGATCTGCCATCAGTACACGGGACGGCGCAAGATCGTCACCCGCTACCGCACCTACCACGGCGGCACAGCCACCTCCATGAGCCTGTCGGCGGGCGATTCCCGCAACTGGGCCCAGGTGCAAGGCGGCGCGGAGATGGTCAAGGTGCCCCTGCCCTACTGCTACCGCTGTTCCTTCGGTTTGACCTATCCCAGTTGCGAGCTGCGCTGCGCCAAGCACGTTGATGAAGTGATCGAGTTGGAGGGCGGCAGCGATCTGGTGGGCGGCATTATCTTTGAGCCGGTCACCGGCGCCAACGGGATCATTGTGCCGCCGCCAGAGTACTTTCCCCTGCTGCGGGAGATCTGTGATCGCTGGGGAGTCCTGATGATCGCCGATGAAGTGATGACCGGGTTTGGGCGCACCGGCAAATGGTTTGCCATGAACCACTGGGACGTTGTGCCGGACATCATGACCCTGGCCAAGGGGATGACTTGCGGCTATCTGCCTCTGGGGGCAACGATCGTACGCAAGCATATCGGCGACGCCTTCAAGGAGAAATTTTTCAGCCACGGCGCCACTTACGCCGGCCACGCCCTGGGGTGCGCCACGGCAGTGTCCCTGATTCCCATCTACCAAACCGACAACCTGATTAAACGCTCGGCGGAAATGGGCGCCTATCTGTTGGAACGCGCCCAGGAACTCAAAGAGAAACATCCCTGCGTGGGGGATGCCCGCGGCTTGGGTCTCTTCGTGGGCCTGGAATTGGTTAAAAACAAGAAAACCAAGGAGCCGCTGACCGCGCTGGACGCCAAGATCCGTAAGGGTCCCAACCCCAAAATGGAGATCGCCAAAAAACTGGGCGAGCTGGGCATGATGGCCATGGCGGCCAATCCGGTGAATGTGATTGCCCTGGCACCACCGCTGATCGTCAACAAAGCGGAAATTGATGAGGGCATCGCCATTATGGATAAGGCCCTCGAGGTCGGAGATACATTCGCCGAATAGCTCTCCTGTTTTTAGCTGGTCTGTCAGAACCATCCGCCGGTGCCCAGAGAGACGACACCGGCGGGTGTCATACCAAAGTGAATCAAGAGGATTACTATAAGAAGCAAGGCGCTGAATCTTAATCCTTTCGCAGGAAAAATTTAATGCTGAATGGGAAAATAAATAACGGTAACGGCGTACTATATGCGCGCTCCCTGAGAGAGCAAGTTTACGAATATCTGAGGGGCGAAATACAGGCTGGACGGCTGGTCCCGGGCTCCTACATTCAACTCAATAAGATCAGCGCTAGGCTCGGCATCAGTAAGACACCCTTGAGAGACGCCATAATTCAGATGGAGTGCGAAGGTTTTGTGACCATTCTCCCCCGGCGGGGCGTGCTGGTCAATCGGCTCGATCTGGAAACCATTAAAAACCATCTGGAAATTGTGGGCGCCCTGGAAAGTTCCGTGATCCGGACCGTGTTCCATCGGATCACCAATGCCCATCTCGCTGAAATGGTAGCGTTGAACCAAAAGATGCGAGATATTATTCGGGAGACATCTTTCGACACTTTTGATCCCCAATATTACCAATACAACATCGCCTTCCATAATGTCTTTCTAAACCTTTCCGCCAACACCATTCTGAAACAGATGCTGATGCGAATCAAACAGCAGCTCTATGATTTTCCGCGGCCGGCCTACATCCGGGAATGGGAAACCATCAACTGCGACGAGCACGACCAATTCATCGCACACATCCAGCAAGGCGACAAGGATGCCGCCGCCAAGCTCTGGCGAGAGCACCACTGGGGATTTGAGTCCCACAAAAAGTACATTGTCGAGTTTTACGCCCAGGGCAACCAGGAAATCCAGAATCAGTTAGACCGCATGGCCTAATGGGGTGCCCTGCGTAATAATTTGTGCCCAACCGCCCCCTTATCTTGCCCATAAGCTATAAAAAAGTGGATGGATATGGATAAATGAATAACATCCCTGAACGTTAAGGAGCACTGCGGGTGACGATAGGAACAGCGCTCATGATTGCCGCTACCGTTTTAGGCGCGGGTGTAATCCGCGGCTACAGCGGCTTTGGGTTTTCCATGATCTGCGTAGTGTTGCTCTCCATGATCCTGCCGCCCTCCCAAATTGTGCCGGTGATCCTGATGCTGGAAGTGGCGGCCAGCGGCTGGCTCCTACCCCAGGTCTGGCGCGATATCCACTGGGGGTCTTTAACCTGGCTCTCCCTGGGTGTCGTGATAGGCACCCCCGTGGGGGTTTATCTGCTGGCGAATGTGCCACCCCGCGAAATGCGCATGGCCATCGGCATCGTGGTGGTAGCGCTAGGCGCCTGCATGTTAAGAGGCTTTCGCTCGCAGCAAATGCCCGCACGGCTGCAAACCTCGCTGGTGGGAGCGGCTTCAGGAGTTTTGAACGGCGGCACCTCCATGGGAGGGCCGCCCATTATTCTATTCTACCTGTCGGGACCGGCAGGAGCGGCCGTATCCCGGGCCTCCATGATCGCGTTCTTTTTGGGCACGGATCTGTTCGCTTTCGGGGTGGCCATGGCCCACGGTCTCACCACATCCCAAACCTGGCTGCGGGTGGGGATCTCGCTGCTGCCCCTCTGGTTGGGGATCCGTATCGGAAGCCGCTGGTTTGATCCCCAAAAAACTGAACTCTACCGCCGCCGGACCATCGCCCTGTTGATGGGGTTGGCGCTGCTGGCTTTGGGGCGGTCTCTTTTAGAATGAAGGCAATGATGAATATATTGGTGATCAACGCCGGAAGCTCGTCCGTCAAATTTACCCTTTATCCTTCTGACCAGATGCGTCCCGCGGCCGGCGGAATAGTTGAGCGGATCGGCCTGGCGAACACCGCTGTCCACTACCGCAATTCAAGAGACGAACAAGTCAGCCGCGAAGTCGCGCTGGGCGGTCTCCGGGATGCGCTGGAACTGATATCGGGCCTCTTGACCGATCCGCTAAAAGGAGCGATTGATTCGGACCAAGAGATCTCAGCCGTGGGCCACCGGGTGGTTCACGGCGGGGAGAAGATGAAGGCTTCGGTTCTGGTTGATGAGGCAGTGAAGGCCGAAATCCGATCCTGTATTGATCTGGCCCCTCTGCACAATCCGCCCAACCTGAAATGCATCGAGGCTTGCGAAGAACGCTTTCCCGGTACGCCCCAGGTCGCGGTGTTCGACACGGCCTTTCACGGCAGCCTTCCGGCGCAGGCCTATCTGTATGCCCTGCCCTACGCCCTTTATGAGACCGATAAAATCCGTCGTTACGGTTTCCATGGTACAAGCCACCGCTATGTCAGCCGAAAAGCAGCGGAAACCTTGGGGCGTCCGCTACAAGATCTGCGCCTGGTGACCTGCCACCTGGGCAACGGTTGCAGCATGACCGCGGTGGACCGGGGCCAAAGCGTGGACACCAGCATGGGGTTCACGCCCCTGGAAGGACTTCCCATGGGGACCCGCAGCGGAGATATCGATCCGGCTATCCTGTTGTATCTCATGCGCCAACGGGGACTGACCGCCAAACAGGCGGATACTCTTTTAAACCGGGAAAGCGGATTTCTCGGGCTCGGCGGAACGGGCAGCAGTGACATGCGGGATCTCGAAAAGAACATGGAGCATGGAGATCTTCGCGCCCAGCGCGTGATTCAAGTCTTTACCTATCGGATTAAAAAATATATCGGCGCCTACGCCTTTGCCATGGGGGGGTTGGATGCCATCGTCTTTACCGCCGGAATCGGTGAAAACTCTCCCCTGATCCGGGAGCTAGCCTGCGGCGGGCTGGAGGATATGGGGATTCGCATCGATGAGGATCGCAACCATAAACTCGGCGGCGGCATCCGTGAAATCCATCACCCGGAGAGCCGGGTACGGGTTCTGGTGATCCCCACGGATGAGGAGAGGGAAATCGCCCTTGAGACCGTGGAATTGGTTGGCCAAGAACTGACCCTAAAGACTCAGAGCAGGGGGAAGACTGAGATTTAAAATTTTTTATGGCACAGTGCGCTGGCAACCACCCTCTGCTGTTGAAAAACATAATTCGCCTTTTCTAAGAAGGGGAGACCAACGATGAAAAGCTTAAAGGACATCGAAAGCAATTCACACCTGGGGTTGGAGGATTTGGTAGGGCTTGAAGAAGCTATCCTGGAAACCGGATTTATGACCCGCGAGAAGGCTTTGGAGGAGATCGAGCGATTTGCCGTGCGCATGGGAATCGATGAATACTATTTCAAAACCACTCCCATCGAAGAGATGGCCAAGCATCTGATCGCCACTAGCGCCTCCGAGCTGATTTCCAAATACGGCAGGGTGGGCGTTGGTATTGAACTGATCAATGAGGAACCCGACCGCGCACTCTATATCCTTGAAGAGTCCAAAGTCAAAGAGATCGAGGACCGCATCGAGGCCCACTACCCGGACTTCCGCGTGGAGAGCTATCGCACTAAAAGTGCCGGCGGTGAACGCCAAACCCGGCTTTATATCGTCAACCGGCCTGTTTTCCGAAAGCCATCAGCGAAACACGAGGAGCTAAAGTTCGAAAACGCCATCAGCCAATCCTTTATCAAGGAGCGGGAACCTGAAACCCTCGAGCGTTACAAAGAGGCCTGGACCTGGATGAACCATCGCGAAGCACCCTACATCGCCATCAGCGAGAAACCGGAAACCCAGGAAACCCGGGTCATGGTGGGGATTCACGGAAAAGGCAGCCGGCAATTTATGGCCAAGTTTTCCAGCCAATTGCGCGCCTACAAGCTCTCCTCCACCCGGAAGTACATGGAGCCCTTCGTTGATGATAAGAGCATCTACACATTTTATTTCCAACTGATGGAAAAAGAAATCTTAGATGATTTTTCCCGGGGGCTCAATACCATCGTGATGCTGCCCGAACACGCCATCACCAATCTGTTCCTCCAGGGTATTTTCTCCTCCCAGACCGCCATGTACGCCATTTCCGCGGCAGCGTTCGCCAATCAGTTCATATCTGTTTGGACCGATGAGTACGCCAGCTTGAGTCGTGCTCTCAAAGATCAACCAGAGGCCAAGGGGATTTTGGATAAGATCAAGCTCAGGCTGATCAAGGATACCTTTACCGAATCGACCATCATCCAGGCGGTCTCGAACCACTCTCAGATCATCACGTTGGTCTACGAGGATTTCGTCAACCGTCTCCATCCGAAAAAGAGATGCGCGCCTCAGGAGATCCATGAGGGATTGAAAACCATCGAAAGCAAAATCGAAACCCATGTCGCGGCCCCTATTGATAAAACCGTGCTGCAATACTTTCTCCTCTTCAATCAGGTGGTTTTGAAGACCAATTTCTTCAAAAGAAACAAGATCTGTGCAACATTTCGTCTTGATCCGGTGTTTTTACCCCAGATGGACTATCCAGAGCGCCCTTTCGGCCTCTTTTTTTGTGTGGGCAGGCCATTTGTGGGCTTTCACGTCCGCTTTCGCGATATCGCTCGGGGTGGCATTCGGATCGTCAAATCCCGCAGCTATTCCGAATTTCGGCAAAACCTCGACACCACCTTTATGGAAAACTACAATCTCGCCCTGACCCAGCAGAAGAAGAACAAGGACATTCCCGAAGGAGGCTCCAAGGGCATCATCCTGCTGCGCATCAACAGTCAGGACGAAGCCGATCGGGCCTTTAAGGACTACACGGACGGCATCCTGGATGTCATCATCCCCCATGAAGATGTTTACGACCTCTACGGACAAGAAGAAATCCTCTTTTTCGGCCCCGACGAAAGGACCGCTGAGTTAATGGACTGGGTCCCCTTTTACGGCCGCAAACAAAATTACCCGTTCTGGAAAGCCCTCTCCACGGGCAAGGCGCCTGAAAACGGCGGCATCCCCCACGATCTGTATGGCATGACCACGGCCAGCGTCCATGAGTATGTCCTGGGTGTATTGGAAAAGCTGGGTCTGGAAGAATCAGGGGTAACCAAGATCCAAACCGGCGGACCCGATGGCGATCTAGGAAGCAACGAAATAAAGGTTTCCAAGGACCACACCATTGCCGTGGTGGACGGCAGTGGCGTGCTCTATGACCCTCAGGGATTGAACCGGGATGAACTTCTGAAACTGGCCAATCAGCGAAAAATGGTGGAAAACTTTGATCGCTCGGCGCTCTCGGTAGATGGATTTTTTATCTCGATCAACGACAAACGCATCACCCTGCCCGACGGCACCCTGGTTCCCAACGGTGAAGAATTTCGCAATACCTTCCACCTCAGCCCCCTGGCCAGGGCCGATCTGTTCGTGCCCTGCGGCGGCCGGCCGGCAGCGGTCAATATCAACAATTGGCGCCAACTGCTGGATGAGGGCGGATCACCTAAATTTAAAATCATCGTTGAGGGCGCCAATCTGTTTATCACCGAAGATGCGCGGCTCAGACTTGAAGAGCAAGGAATTGTTTTGATTAAAGATGCCTCCGCGAATAAGGGCGGGGTGACTTCCTCCTCCCTGGAGGTATTTGCCTCCCTTGCCCTGAACGACGAAGAGTTCGACACTCACTTCCGGGTCAAAAACGGTGCAGTTCCCGAAATGATGGGTCAGTACGTGGAGGAGATCATCCATATTGTCAAGTCCAATGCGCGAAAGGAGTTCGAGTTGCTCTGGCAGGAAAAGGAGAAAGATAGGAATCTTTCATTTACCCACTTGACAAATATAGTGAGTAAAAAAATCAACGATATTACCGATGCCATATTCAATTCCAACCTGGCGGACAACTCCAAGTTGAAGGCAAAAATCGTCCAGGAGTATGCTCCCCGGCCACTACTCGATCTGGTGGGACTGGATAACATCTTGTCCCGGGTGCCAGACATCTATATCCGGGCCATCATGGCCACCAAACTGGCCACAGGGTATGTTTACAGCCATGGATTGGACAGCAATGAGATCGATTTTTACAGCTACCTGCAGTCTTTTCTTCAACCGCAGGCAGGCTATAGAAAAGGTCGATCCAGCGGAAAATTAGCATGATTTCTGCTGGCCGGTTTCCCGGGGAGACGGAAAGGCGGCACCCGAGACATTAGAGTTTACAAATGTTTTGAAGATTTAAAATTATTATTGAAAACGGGCTCCCGTTAGTGTAGGCAAATAGAAGCACGCCCCTCTGAGAAACCGCACCGCCAGGGCGTAGGTCATTGTGGGTCATTGCCCAGGGGGTCGGTAAGACCCCAGCCAGCCGGGGAGATCCGAGACAGGGGGGCCCAATCCGCATCAGGCCGGGAGAGCCCATGAAGCGAAGCCGAGTAACGATCTTTGCCAATCTCAAACGCGTTGCCTCGGTGATGGTGCAGACCTTCGGCCGCAATTGCGAAGTGGCCATTCACGATTTTGATCTGCTACCCAACTCTCTCATTCACATTGAAGGGAATGTAACCAAACGGCAACCGGGCGCCCCCATAACCGATCTCGTTTTGCGGGCCTTGCGCTCGGGAAAGAATCCCCTGCAAGACATTCCCAACTATCGAACCATCACCCAAGAGGGCCGCATCCTGAAATCGTCCACGACTTTCATCCATGGCGACGATGATACCGTACTGGGGGCATTCTGCATCAACTTCGACATCACCGATCATATGAATGCCATGGGGATGCTGGAAGAGTTTACCCAGATCCCCGATTCGAATGACCATTCCCGTGAAGAGACCTTCGCGGCGTCCCTGGGCGAAACCTTGACCTCGCTGATGGAGGCCTCGATCCGCAAGCTCGGAAAACAGCCGGCCACCATGAACCGGGAAGAAAAAGTCGAGCTGGTCCGTAACCTTGAAACCCAGGGCACCTTCATGATTCGGGGCGCCGTGGAATATGTGGCCAAGGCCATGGGGGTCTCCAAGTATACAGTCTACAACTATCTCAAAGAAGTGCGATCTTTACTGAACACGGGTCAGGCAAAACAAAAAGGAGCACCGGCAGATGGCAACCTATCTGAAACAGGCATCCCGAACGGCCCAGAGCAGTGAAACCGAGGTTCGCGCCACCGTGGCGAATCTGCTGGATGATATCCAGACCCGGCGCGAGTCGGCGGTTCGTGAACTGGCCGCCAAGTTGGACGGCTGGTCCGGCGAGTTCATTCTCTCCCCTGAAATGATCGATGAAATCGTCGCCCCGGTGCCCCAACAGGTTAAGGACGATATCCGCTTCGCCTACGATCAGGTCTATGGCTTTGCCCTTAGACAGCGTGAGAGTATGACCGAATTCGAAACCGAAATCACCCCCGGGGTGATTCTCGGCCAGAAGCTGGTCCCCTGCCAGTGTGCCGGCTGTTACATCCCGGGCGGCCGCTTTGCCCATGCAGCCTCGGCCATCATGAGCGTGGCCACAGCCAAGGCCGCCGGGGTTCCCTTTGTGGTGGCCTGTTCGCCCCCCAGGGGCGAGAGCATCAACTCAACCGTGGTCTACGCTTTGAACCTGGCCCAGGCCGACGTGATGATGGCCATGGGCGGAGTTCAGGCCATCGGCACCATGGCCTACGGTCTGTTTACGGGAAAGCCGGCGGACATCATCGTGGGGCCTGGCAACGCCTACGTGGCCGAAGCCAAGCGCATGCTCTTTGGGGAGATCGGGATCGACGTGTTCGCCGGCCCCACCGAGTCCCTGGTGATCGCCGACGAGACGGCCGACCCGTTGCTGGTGGCGGTGGATCTGGTCAGCCAGGCCGAACACGGCTACGACTCGCCGGTGTGGCTGGTCACCGATTTCCGACCCTTGGCGGAAAAGGTAATGGCCCTGATGCCCCGGCTCATCGACGACCTGCCTGATCCGGAGGTGGCGCGAGCGGCCTGGGATAATTACGGCGAAGTGGTGCTGTGCGCGGACCGGGAGGAGATGGCCCGGGTCAACGACGACTACGCCGCCGAACATGTCCAGGTGATGGCGGCCGATCTGGACTGGTGGCTGGCCACCTTAAAGAACTACGGATCTCTCTTTCTGGGGGAGGCTTGCACCGTGGCTTACGGCGACAAGACCTCGGGCACCAACCACATTTTGCCCACCAAAAAGGCGGCACGCTACAGCGGCGGCCTCAATGTGGGCAAGTTCATCAAAGTACTCACCTACCAGCGCATGACCGAAGAGGCCAACCTGCGGATCGGTGCGGTGGCCTCCCGCATATCGCGCTTAGAGGGCATGGAAGGGCATGCCCGATCCGCGGATGTGCGCCTGCGCAAGTACTTTGCATCGCAAGAATTCGATTTTGACCTTTACCGCCCCCCGAGCGGCGGATAGGCCGCAACGGACCGACACCCATTAAAGGCCCTATGAATCGAACCCAAACCCAACCGCTGGTGTTCACCAAGGAGTTTACCCGTCAGGAGCCCATCCCCGAAGCGGGCATCGCCCGGGCCCTGGAGCTGATGCAAAGCGGCCGGCTGCACCGCTACAACACCTCCGCCGGAGAAGTGTCCGACGTGGCGCTCCTGGAGCGGGAGTACGCCGATTACGTGGGCGCCCGCTACTGTACGGCTTTCAGTTCCTGCGGCAGCGCCCTCTATGTGGCCCTCAAATCGGTGGGGGTCCAACCGGGGGACGCCGTCCTATGCAATGCCTTCACCCTGGCCCCGGTGCCCGGGTCCATTGTCAATGCCGGTGCGCGGGTCGTGCTGGTGGAGATCACGCCGGACTTCACCATCGACCTGGACGACCTGGAACGTAAGGCCCAAGCCAGCGGTGCCAGGTTTCTCATGCTCTCCCACATGCGCGGGCACATTGCCGACATGGATCGGGTCATTGCGATCTGCCGCCGCCACGGGCTGTGCCTGGTGGAAGACTGCGCCCACACCGTGGGCTGTCACTGGGGCGAGCGCGCCAGCGGCACCTTCGGCAAGGTGGGCTGCTACAGCACCCAGACCTACAAGCATCTGAACTCCGGCGAGGGCGGTCTGCTGGTGAGCGACGACGACGATGTGATGGCCCAGGCCATTCTCTATTCCGGATCCTACATGCTCTATGAGAGCCATGGAGCCCGGCCGCCCCTGGCGGTGTTTGAGCGCCATAAAACCCGCATACCCAACTTCAGCCTGCGCATGACCAATCTGGCGGCCGCGCTGATTCGCCCCCAGCTCCAGCGGCTCGACGCACAGGCCCAGCGCTGGAATCGCCGCTACGATCTGCTGGCCGACTGCCTAGGGCGGATTCGCCAGGTGCGGCTCCCCCGCCGGCCGGCCCAGGAACACTACGTAGGCAGTTCGATTCAGTTCACTCTCACCCACGTCACCCGTGACCAGGTGCGGAAATTCCTGCAGATCTGCGCCCAGCGGGGGGTGGAGATCAAATGGTTCGGCGGGAAAGAGCCCGTGGGTTTTACCAGCGCCTTCGACAGTTGGACCTACATTGAAGAGATGCCGGTCATGCCCCAAACCAGGTCTATTCTGGACTTCATGTGCGACTTTCGAATCCCGCTGACCTTTACCCTCGATGATTGCCGGCTCATCGGCGAAATCATCGGCCAGGTGGCGGCCGAACTCTTCTGATTCACCAGGCGGGAAAGCGGCCGCCCGAAAACACTTGCAATCCCAACTCAAACCTCAACCCCAACCAAGGAGTGCAGCGTGAAAAAAACCATCGTCAGCACCGACCAGGCCCCCGGGGCCATCGGACCTTACTCCCAGGCCGTCAAAACCGATAGTCTGGTGTTTGTTTCCGGCCAGTTGCCCCTCAATCCGGAAACCGGCGATCTCGTCACCGATGACATCGCCGCCGAAACCCGCCAGTCCATGGAAAATCTGAAGGCCATTCTCGAGGCTGCCGGCAGCGGTATGGATCGCGTGGTCAAGGCCACGGTTTTCATCGCCGATATGGATGATTTTCCAGCCATCAACGCCGTGTATGGAGAGTACTTCCAGGGGGATCCTCCGGCGCGGGCCTGCGTGGAAGTCGCCCGGCTGCCCAAAGACGCCAGGGTGGAAGTCGAAGCCGTCGCCCTACTGAACCCGTAACCTTTTGCCGAAAGCGTGAAACCCATGTTTGTCAGCCATTTGGAATGCCCGAAATGCCAGCACTCTTACCCCAGCGAGCAGCGGATTCAGCTCTGCCAGTGCGGCGCGCCCCTGCTGGTCCGCTACGATCTTGAAAAAGTTACCCAAGCCCTCAAGCCGTCGGATTTAATCTCCCGTGCGCCCGACCTGTGGCGTTATCGCGAGCTGTTGCCGGTGCGCGAGCCTGATAACGTGGTCACCCTGGGCGAGGGCATGACACCCTTACTACCCCTCAAGCGCCTGGGGCCCCATATCGGCATCCCCAATTTGTACCTGAAAGATGAAGGCATCATCCCCACGGGTACCTTCAAGGCCCGGGGTGCAGCCGTGGGAGTCTCCCGGGCCAAAGAGCTGGGCATCGATGTGCTGGCCATGCCCACCAACGGAAATGCCGGGGCGGCCTGGGCGGTTTACTGCGCTGCCGCCGGCATCAAGGCGGTGATCGTGATGCCCGAAGACGCCCCGCCCATCCCCAGAGGGGAGTGCGCCGTGTCCGGCGCCTCACTTTTTTTGGTCAACGGGCTGATCAGCGACGCCGGGAAGATTGTCGGGCGGGCGGTGGCCAAGCACGGCTGGTTCGATGCCTCCACCCTGAAGGAGCCCTACCGCATCGAGGGCAAGAAAACCATGGGCCTGGAGATTGCCGAGCAATTCGGCTGGGAACTCCCGGATGTGATTCTCTACCCCACCGGCGGCGGCGTTGGCATCATCGGTATTTACAAGGCCCTGCGCGAACTCCAGCAGATGGGCTGGATCAAGGGCAAATTCCCCCGGCTGGTGGCGGTGCAGTCCACGGGATGCGCGCCCATCGTCAAGGCCTGGGAAGAGAAACGCAGCGAATCGGATTTCTGGCCCAACGCCGAAACCTTGGCCTTCGGCATCACGGTCCCCAAGGCTCTGGGCGATTTTCTGGTTCTGGACGCCATTTACAAGACCGAAGGATGCGCCGTTTCCGTGGAGGATCAGGAGATCCTCAAGGCCGAAGAGATGATTGCATCCTTTGAGGGTGCATTCATCTGTCCGGAAGGGGCGGCGACCCTCACAGCAGCCACCAAACTTCTGGCCTCCGGCTGGATTGGCCGGGATGAAAAGGTGGTCCTCCTGAACACAGGGTGCGGGCTCAAGTACCCGGAAACAGTCCAGGTCCAGCCGGCCACACTGCAACCCGATGATGAGCTGCCGGATTTGTGATCCAATGTGGAAACCCCGGTCGCAGGCTGAACTCCGGGTGTCGGGAAATCGGGTTCACTGCGGCGTTCAAAAACAGAACCCGCACATAAAGGAGGTGATAGTGGCACGAGCGATTGCTTTTGGATGGAACCTAAAACTTCAGTTTAAAGAGAGGAGTAGGGCCGATGAAAAAACATAGAATAGTGATCCGTTTTACAGTCCTGGCCGTAGCGTTGATATCGATCTGCGGCGTCACAATGGTCAGCGCCAAAACCGAATGGAAAATGGCCCTGGGTGATGCTTCCGGCGGGACTCAATGGGCCCTGGGCGAACAGTTTGCCAAGCTCATGGAGGAGTACACCGCTGGCGAAGTAACCATCGCGTTGTTTCCCAATGGACAGCTTGGCAGTGAGCAGGAGACGGTCCAAAACTGCCGTTTAGGAACCCTGGATTTTTCTGTTGCCGCCATCAACAACATCACGCCTTTTTCACCCACCGTGGGCTTGTTCACTCTGCCCTATCTTATTCAAAGCGTGGATGAAGCCGTGACCTTGACTCAAGGGCCCATCGGCGAAGAATTGGTTCAAAACACCATTCAATCGGCCGGGGTCCGGATCGTTGGCTGGTCTTACAGCGGCTTTCGGCGGTTGAGCAACTCCAAGCTGCCGGTGACCAAACCTGCTGATCTAAAAGGACTGACCATCCGGGTGCCCAAAAACGCTATTATGATCGACTCCTACAAGAGCTGGGGCGTTAGTCCCACCCCCATGGCTTGGGACGAGGTATTTACAGCCCTGCAGCAGAAGGTTCTGGACGGGCAGGATACCCCTTTGATCACCCAATATGTCATGAAGTTCTACGAGGTCCAAAAATATATCACCAAAATCCGGTATGTTTTCCTCCTCGAACCCTTAGTCATGAGCGAACAACTATTTCAGCGTCAGACTCCGGAGATGCAGGAAATGATTTTGCGCGCGGGCAAGGAAGCCCAGGAATTTTGCCGTCAATTCCTGATTCAATATGAAGACTCCATTGAAAAGGAACTAACGGAAAAAGGGATAGAGATTATTAATCCGGCGGATGATGAAAAGGAATGGATCGAAAAGGCCACCACGGAAGTGTGGCCTAAGTACTACGAAAGCATTGGCGGCAAAGAGAAAGTGGATGCCGCACTCAAAGCCGTGGGAAGAATGTAGCCTCGCATCCTGGAACCTGCCCCGCCAGGTATTGCCTGGCGGGGCGGACTACAGTTGCCTGAGGTCCTTTTGCAAGAAGATACCATTGGCTTCCACCCTGGCAGTCCCAAGCAGCACACTGGCGATTTTTATGGAGTTCGCCTGGACAGCCACGGGGCCGACATCTTTCCCGCAACGCCATGGCAGGGACTGCAATGTTCCGCCGGCACCTCGTCATATCGGCAGGTTTACTCATTTTTCAGAAAAGGTTCAAAGATGAATACCAAAGCCTTTTTTAAGCGGTTTTTCGACAATCTCGAAAGCTATTTGTGCCAGTTCCTGCTGAGCTTCTTCATTATTCTGCTTTTCATTCAAATCATTTCCCGGGAGGTATTCAGCGTAAACATCTCCTGGGGAGAGGAACTGGCTCGGTTTTCCTTTGTCTGGTTTGTGTTTTTCGGGGCCAGTGTTGCGGCTCGCCTGGCCGCCCACAACCGGGTGACATTTCAATTCCGCTGGTTTTCCAAACGAACCCAGACTTACATTGAGGCCTTTGCCGACGCGATCTGGATCCTCTTCAACATTGTGATCATCTACAAGAGCCTTTTTCTGATTAAATCGATGCTTCAATTCCCCTATATCTCCCCCACCCTGGGCTGGTCCATGGCCTACGTCTACCTTGTGTTTCCCTTGAGCTTCACGGCCATGACCATCCGGATTATCCAGGTAAACTACTTGAAACTGGTCAAGGGGATTGACATTCGCGATCCGGAAAAAATCGATGTCAAAGCTGAAACGGCTTCCACCGAGGAGAGCGAAACCCGACCCTAAGGGTTCGACGAAAGAGAGGCAGAACGATGAATGTGGTCACGCTGTTATTCGGATCCTTCGGTGCAATGCTGCTCATTGGGGCGCCCATCACATTGGCGCTGGGGATGGCCTCCATGCTGGCGCTCTACTTTCTGGGCAACGATCTGGTCTACCTGGTTCAAGTCGCCTACACGTCGGTGGATTCCTTTCCCATCATGGCCCTGCCCGCGTTCATCCTTGCCGGGGCGCTCATGGAATACGCGGGCATCTCCAAGCGGCTGGTCAATGTCGCCGAGGCGATCGCGGGCCCGGCCACGGGCGGGCTGGCCAGCGCCACCGTTCTGGCGTGCCTCTTTTTCGGCGCCATCTCCGGTTCGGGGCCGGCCACCACGGCCGCCGTGGGGATGCTGATGATTCCGGCCATGATCCGCAGAAACTATGACAAGGGGTATGCCTCGGCCATCACCGCCTCTTCGGGGGGACTGGGCGTGGTCATTCCCCCCAGCATCCCCATGGTCATTTACGGGGTCTCCGGCAACCAGTCCATCGCCAAACTCTTTATCGCCGGGTTTGTGCCCGGCCTGCTGATCGCCGGCGGGCTGATGATGGTCAATTACTATTTATGCCGCAAACGTGGCTACAAAGGCACCGAGATGAAATGGTCGGCCAAGGTCCTGGGCAAAGCGCTGAGGGAAGGCTTCTGGTCCATCATGGCCCCCCTGGTGATTCTGGGCGGCATCTACACCGGTTTTTTCACCCCCACTGAAGCCGCGGTGGTGGCGATTTTCTACACCCTTTTCGTGGGCATTTTTATCCATCGCGAACTTCGCTGGAACGGCTGCGCAAAATCGTTGGAAGCTTGTACCTGGCTCACCGGCCGGGTACTGCTGATCATGTTTACCGCCCGGGCCTTCGGCCGCTTGCTGGTGCAGTATCGCATCCCTGAAATCATCGCCAACGGCCTCCTGGCGATGACCTCCAACGTCTATCTGATTTGGGCGCTGGTGATCGCCTTTTTGATTTTCGTGGGGATGTTCATGGAAACCCTGGCCACCATCATGATTCTCACCCCGGTGCTGCTGCCGGTGATGATGAAGTTGGGGGTGGATCCCATCCATTTCGGCATCGTGTTGGTGTGCTGCTGTGAGATCGGCTTTGAAACGCCGCCTTTAGGCGAGAACCTGTTCATCGCCTCGGGTATCGCGGAAACCTCCATCGAGGATATCTCCCTAAAGGCGATCCCATTCTCCATTGTCGAAATATCGGCCGTGTTTCTCATTGCCTATATCCCTGAAATCTGCTTGTGGCTGCCCAGGGTTCTGGGCTATTAGCAACCTGTTTTCAGGGCGACGAGCCAGGAGTGACCCGGCTTGCGGGGTAAGCAGTCAAAGCAGCTTGAGCTAACGAGGAAACCGGAATAGAGGAAAGCATTATGACGCCATTG
Organism: uncultured delta proteobacterium; assembly: GCA_963713755.1. Taxonomy (GTDB): domain Bacteria; phylum Desulfobacterota; class Desulfobacteria; order Desulfobacterales; family CAVQMW01; genus CAVQMW01. Next base: position 40,058 of record CAVQMW010000004.1, read on the forward strand.
ATTCGCAAATTGATGGCCCGAGTGATCTCCCGTTGGATTAGCGCATTCAATAGGCATTGACATAGCCGGGGCAAATGTGTACCCATAGTCAACCTTGCGGACCGAAGTCCGCCAGCATTGACCACTAAAAACAAAAACTACGCTTACGACCATCAAAGCCACGGAGGCGACACCAGGAAGGTGCCCAAGCTTCGTGGTTTTTTTGTGGCTAAGGAGGGACAAGGATTATGAGAATTCGTTATTTCGCAGCAGTGATTTTTTCGGGGATCGTCTTGGCGGCGGGAACGGCTGGGGCCCATTTCGGAATGCTGATCCCATCCCAGACCATGCTGAACAGCGCAACACCTGCAGCTTTGACCCTGCGAGGGGCGTTTGCCCATCCTCGGGAAGGGATCGGCATGCCCATGGCCCAACCGAAAGAGTGGCGCGTCTGGGTGGAGGGGCAAACCATCAACCTGGAAGACCAATTGAAAAAGATCGAGTTGATGGGCCAGCCGGCCTGGGAGTTGACCTATACGCCCCCGCGTCCGGGAGTCTATGTTTTCCACTTGACCCCCACCCCCTATTGGGAACCCAGCGAAGACTGCTACATCATTCACTACACCAAAACGGTGGTGGCCGCCTACGGTGCCGATTCCGGATGGGACCAGGAACTGGGCCTGAAAACCGAAATCGTCCCCTTGAGCCGGCCCTACGGTTTGTACGCCGGAAATCTCTTTCAGGGGGTGGTCAAGCTCAACGGCCAGCCCGCCGCGGACAGTATGGTGGAGGTGGAGTATTATGACGACCAGGGGGGCTTTCCGGCGGAAAACGACTATATGATCACCCAGACCGTCAAAACCGATGCCCAGGGGCGCTTTGCCTATGCCGTGCCCCATCCCGGCTGGTGGGGCTTTGCGGCCTTGAACAGCGCCGATTTCACCCAAACCCATGAGGGCGAGGAAAAAGAGGTGGAACTGGGGGCGGTGATCTGGGTATATTTCCATCCCTGGCCGGCACCCTGACCCCAAAAGGTAGCGCCATGCATATATCCGAAGGAATCCTGACCGCCCCGGTGCTCGGCGCCGGGGCGGTTCTGGCCCTAGCCGGCACCGCGGTGGGATTGCGGCGCATGGACTATGAGCGCGTAGCCCGGGCCGGGGTCATGGCGGCCGCATTTTTCATCGCCTCGCTGGTCCATGTCCCCATCGGCCCCACCAATATCCACCTGATTCTCAATGGCCTGGTGGGACTTTTATTAGGCTGGGCGGCGTTTCCGGCAATCTTGACCGCCCTGTTGCTCCAGGCGGTGATGTTTCAATTCGGAGGGCTGACCACCCTGGGGGTAAACACCGTCATCATGGCCCTGCCGGCGGTCCTGGTCTCGTTGATCTTCGCGCCCTTGATTCGCCGCGCCAATGCCGTGAGCCTGGCCGCCGCATTCAGCGCCGGTCTTTTGAGCGTTCTGCTCGCCGGGCTGCTCATGGCTTTGGCGCTGATCTTCGTGTCCGAGGGCTTTTGGAAACTGGCGCCGGTGATCATCGCCGGCCAGGCGCCCTTGATGGTGATCGAGGGAATCATTACAGCCACGGTCATCGCCTTTATCCGCAAGGTGCGACCTGAGATGCTTTAAATTTTTCCATCGGCTGAATCAGTCGGATATTTTCGAAAGCACTCTCGGCCGAATCGATAGATAGATTGCGAAGAAGGAAAAATTTATCTATTTTGCCATCTGATTGCTATCGTCTCTCTTCGGTATCATTCAACAAAGGAAGTAAAGATGCATGGAATCCCTACTGTTAGCCTGGCAGTGAAATGCACTACACCCGTCATGCCGGGCTTGATCCGGCATCCAGCAGCGACGCTGGAATCTGTCGTTCGCCAGAATGACGAAGGTGAGGTATTACATTTCCGAGCACGTGCTTTCGCTTTTGTTGTGATATTCCTTTTCGCCAACCTCATTTCACCGGGAGAGGGTATGGCCCATCGGGTGAGTGTCTTTGCCTGGCTGGAGGGCGATATGGTGCATACCCAGAGCAGCGCCAGCCGGGGCAAGCCCATCGTCAAGGGCGAGATTCAAGTTTATGGTGAAAACGGCGCGGTTTTGCTCCGCGGCTCCACCGATGCCGAGGGACGATTCAGTTTTCCCCGGCCCTCCTCCGGACCGCTGAGAATTGAGATGACGGCCGGGCCGGGGCACAAAGGGGTCTGGAACCTGACGGCGGCACCTTCCGAAGCAACACCGACTGCAGACCAACATCCCACTGAGGAGAAACAAGACCCGATTCCCAAGGCTTTGGACCCATTTCCCGGAGCAGCGCCCTTGACCGCGGATGAGCTCAGCCAGATTCTGGATCGCGTGCTGGCCCGCAGGCTGAGCGCCATCGAGGAACAATTGGCGGCCAGCCTTGCCCCGACAACGGGTATCCGGGAAATATTGGGCGGACTAGGATATATCCTGGGCCTGGTGGGCCTGGGCGCATATATCCATTTTCGCCAGAAAGCAGCCTCTTTGCGTCCCCTCCCCCATCGCGAAGAAAAAGCCTGATTCACCTCACCCCCAGCCGAAACCAATCGGCCTAGCATTGCCCACCCCGGTAGGACGCCACCCTGTATTAAAAAACGGTTGCATGATGAATAATAATTTTTAATATTAATAATATCGGTGGATGGAGAATGAACCAAATCGCGAGGTAGGCCATCATGACAGCAGACAACCGTGACGGAAGATCCGATACCTCCACATTCAGACTTCCCGGGGCATCCGCCGCTGATTTGCGGGGGCGCCAATCGGTGCGCGCCACCTTTCGCCTATCCGCCGAGGCCATCGAAACCCTGAGTATCGCCGCGGTTCATCTGGGGATCAAACAAAAATCCCTGTTTGACCATCTCATCGAGGATATTCAAGCCCTGGACGCAGTGGCCAAAGAGCTTGAAACCTTTCGTATCGAAGCCCACCGCCGGGTTCAAAAAACCTACGTGCTCTCCCGGCGCACCCTGCAAACCCTGGAACAGGCTTGCCGCCAGTTCGACACCCCCCGAGACATGCTGGTGGAGTGCTCCATTCAGCGCCTATTGCCTATTATCGCCCGGGAGAAGCGCAAGCATGAACTGCGCAAAAAGCTGTTTGCCGATTTGCGGCACCTAACGCGGGAGGGCCGGCGCATACTGACCAGCGCCCGGGAAAGCCTGGGCCCCGGCGACCCCTTTTGCGACCGCATGGAGGGGGTGCAGGCCTTGCTGGAAAATGCCCAACGCGATATGGATGCCTATATTCAAAAGGGCAAAATGATCGAAAACTTTTAAAAAAATAGGTTTCGATTTCAGCGCTTCACCGGTAGATTGCTCCCTTGCCGGCCGTTTAAAGTCGCTGCACGCCCCGCTGCATGGGATTTGAGGGGAGGATGAGATGCGAAATATTTGGAAACAGCTTTGGATACCGGAAATGATCCTGTTGGCGGTTTTTGCCGGATGCGGGGATAAATCCCTGGAGTTGAAAATCCGCTTCGAGGCCATTCACGGATTGGTCAGCGGCGCCCCGGTGTGGTTTGAATCCAATGCCGTCGGAAGCGTCAGCAAGGTGGAGTTCACTCCCGAGGGCGACTATCTGGTCCATGTCAATATCGCCCAAGAGTTTGCAGCGGCGGCCACCGAATACACCCGCTTTTTCATCATCCCCGACCCCAAAACCCCCAAAACCTCTGCCGTGGAGGTGATTCAGACCCAGAAAGGGGGCCGGCCCCTCCAGGATGGCGCCACGATCCCCGGGGCCACCAAGACTTCGGCCCATCTGGACCGGCTCATGGATCAGCTGGCCGAAGGCATCGAGGATGCTCAACGGCGCTGGACCACGGTGATCGAGGATCTGCACGCCTTGCCGGAGAGCGAGGCCTATCGCTCCCTGGATGCGGAGCTGGATCGCCTGGACAAGGAGGTCTCGCGCTCCACCGAAAAAGCCCGCAAAGAACTCCATGAGAATGTACTGCCGAAAATCGAGCAGGCCGTGCGCCTGCTCAAGGAACGACTGGGCCAGGCGGGCCGCGAATCGGAGACCGAACCTCTGGAACGCAAACTTAAGGCCCTGCAAGAGGACACGCAATAGTCCATTTTTGAGCGGCTTATTGAAAAACTGGTCAGTCCATAGTTCTTCTAAGGCATTGAAATTATTAGGATCGATTAGTTCGACTCGTCATTCCCGCGCAGGCGGGAATCCATTTAGATTCCAATACATTGGAATCTCTGGATGCCGGATCAAGTCCGGCATGACGGAGAACTTTGGACTCTCAAGTGAAAAACTTCTGTCGATAAAAACAAAAGATTCAATTCATCGCGTCCAGCTGGAGGGGCAGGTTTCAAACCCGCCCCTACCGGGTTTGAGGACCGTCCTTTGGGAACAATGCACTTCCGGTGGTTGCGGCATGCCTTGGTTTATTGAGTCAGCGAGCGTCCAATTCCGGTGGGGGATCGATCCCTGTGATCCCGTTTTCACGGTAGACCCGCAGCCGGGAATGAAAAGCCGCCTTTAAGGGACCCACCTTCAGATCCACGTAATCATAGACCCGCGCTTGGGTCTTGCCCGGCGCCGGGCGCAACACCCGGCCTATATACTGCACCACCCGGCCCGAGAACCGGATGGGCGTGGCCAGAAAGAGGGTGGTCAGGGGGCCGCAGTCAAAGCCTTCGCCGATGAGCTGCCCGGTGGCCACCACTACCCTGGCCCGCCCGCCGAGAATAGCCTCTAAAACCGCCATGCGCTGGGATGTGCTCAGATCGCCGGTCAACAGGGCCGCATCGACCCCATGGCGAAACTTGAGCAGCGCGCGCAGATTTTCACAGTGTTTCTTGCGGTCCGAGAGCACCAGGCAAACCCCCGGCGCCTGGGCCGACTCCCTTGCCACGTCCGCCGCGATCAGGCGGTTGCGGTCATCATCCGCGGTAAGTTCCGCCAGCATACGGCTGTAATCCTGAACCGGATCGAAATAGGGTTCGAAATCCGTCACCCGGATGGTCAGCTCCGCGGAGAGCACCTCTCCCTGCCGCTGCAGGCGCTGCTGATCGATTTCATGGTGGATATTGCCCAAATGCCAGAATATGAGCCGCGAAAGCCGATCGCGGCGAAAAGGCGTGGCGCTCAGCCCCAGCATGTAACGGGCATCAAAGCAATTGACCGCTTCGGTAAAGGTGCGGCTGGGGCAGCGGTGGCACTCGTCCACGATGATAAAACCGGTCTTGGGGGCTATTTCCCGAGCCCGGGCGTAGAGGGACTGCACCAGGGCCACGCTGAAGATCTCGGAATGGCGCGAGCGCCCGCCGCCGATCATGCCGATCTGTTGGGGATCGAGGCCCAAAAAGGTCTCCGCCCGGGCTTGCCATTGCAGCGCCAGATCCTTGGTATGGACCACGATCAGGGTCGGCTGGCGGCGCCGGGCCACCAAGGCCAGGGCCATGACGGTCTTTCCGCTCCCGGTGGGCGCGCTCAGGGTGCCGAAATCCCGGGCCGCCATGGCATCCACGGCAGTCGTCTGAAAGGGCTTCAGGCGCCCCCTGAAACGAACATCCACTACCGGCAATGTGCGACGCCGATCCACCAACTGGTAGGGAATTTCATGCTCCCGGCAATGGAGCAGCAGCTCCCGCAGGTATCCCCGGGGAATCCGCAGCCCGCCCTGGGGTAGTTTTCGAAAGAAGCGCAGCTCCCGGGGCACGCCCCGGTTCCAGCGCCCCATGCGGTTGTTTTCCACCCATTTGGGATTGAGGAATTTGAGCTGGTCCCTCAGATAGTCTTTCAGCGACCCGGAAAGGTTGCGCAGCCGCAGAAAATTATCGACGGTGATTTCAAGGGGGGCTGACTGGGGCGTCATAGGCTCGCGCGACCGGCAGCAAAATGGTGAACACCGATCCCTTTCCCGGAGTGCTGGCGGCTTCGATGATCCCTCCGTGATTGATGATGATCCCCTGGGCCGCCGAGAGCCCTAAGCCGGAACCGCGCCCCTGGAAAGGGGCGCTGAAAAAGGGATCGAAAGCCTTGCGCAGGGTGGCCCTGGACATGCCGATACCGCTGTCGGTCACCTGCACCCGCACGTATTCCCGGACGGTGTATTCCGGTGTGGGATGTCGGCCCTGGGGTAAGCGCCAGGGCCGGGCGCTGATCCGTATGGTGCCGCCCCCCGGCATAGCCTGCACGGCATTTTTCAACAAGTTGACGAACACGCGGGAGATCTGCTCATCATCGGCCCGGATAAGCGGTGTCTGGGGCGATGGATTCACCTCGATATGGACGGCCTCAGGATCGTGGTCAAAGGATTCCACGATCCGGATGATGAGCTCGTTGAGGTTGAGGGTCTGGGTGCGATACTTGCCCCCGCGGGCATAGCCCACAAGCTGGGCGTTTAATTCGGCGCCGTCCTGGATCAGCTTTTCAATCTGTTTGAGCTTGTCCACATCATGCCGGGCGCACATCCGGCAGTGACTTAGCAGTAGACTGGTGCAGCCCTGGATGCCCATAAAGAGGTTGTTGAAGTGGTGGGCCACGCCGCCCACCAGGCTGCTGATGGTCTCCATGCTGCGTTGGTGGCTGCGTCCCGTCTCGACCAGTTTTTGCTGGGTCACATCCCGGGCAACGCCGTAGGATCCTAGAAACTGCTTATCTCTCCGCTCCGGGGATTTATCGTACACTCCCCGGGCCGTCACTTCCACGGTGAGCGGTGGTCGCGCTTCGCTGGGAGGCGCCGCGGCCAGGGGCTTGGCCGTTAGACGCAGTTGGGCATTTTGGGCCGAGCGCGCACCGGTTCGGCGCTCGTTGAGCACCCAGCGAGCTTTGGGTTGGTCCCGGGGATCGACGATGTCACGATACGGTTTTCCCAGAAGCGATTCCGGGGAGAATCCCAAGAGCCGGTCCAGGGTCTGGTTGGCAAAGGTAAACCGCCCGCGATGATCCAGGGCGTAAATGATGTCCGGGGAGTTTTCCACCAGAAACTTGTAGCGCAGGGGAGAAGTTCGCCTTTTGGCGCGGATCACCCCGGAGCAGTGGGTCAGACGCCGCTCTTCCAAGGCTTGGCCGATTTTGCGGATCAGTTCAACCGGCTCAAAGGGCTTGTTCAGAAGGTCATAGGCGCCCTGGGAATAGGCTTGGGTGGCCGATTTTCGATCCCGGGCGGTGGTCATCAAGAGCACGGGAAGCGATGGGTCACTGAGATGCATCCGGGAGAGCCAGCCGCCAACTTGAGCACCCACTAGGGCTACATCCGCCAGCAGCAGATCGGGGGCATAGGCCTCGAGCAGACCCTCTGTCTCTTGGAGGCTGCGGGCAATGAAGATCTGATCCGCCGTGGCCTCCAGCAACAGTTTCAGGCTCATAGCCATCCGCGGGTCGCTGTCGGCAATCAGAATCCGGGTTTCAGAGGCGTTCACGATGGGGGTGTCCCTGTCGGTTGGGGGGCCGGTTGATGGAAATTTTTAAATTTAAGAAAAGCGGTTGCCGGGGTCAACTAAAATCACCCTGGGATCAGGGGTAGGCGAGGATGATCCTGAAAATGGTGCCGGATTGGGAATCGGTTTCGCAGATGATATGCCCCCCCAACAGCCGAATGAGATTCTGCACGATGGAGAGCCCCATGCCGAGATGGGCGCCGCCCTTGGTGGTGGTGTAGGGTTCGAAGAGCCGCGGCCGGATCGATTCGGGGATGCCCGGCCCGCTGTCCTGGATCGTGATTTCGATGCGTCCGCTCGCCCGCCGGCGCTCACCGATGGGCCGCCGCCCGGCAGGACCGACTTTCCGGGTTCGGATCACCACATCTCCCCGCTCCCCCAGGGCTTCGACGGCATTGCTCAGCAGATGGCGCAACACGGCCTTCAGGGTGTCGCCGTCCACGGGAACCGGCGGCAGGCCGCGATCCAAATCGAGGCGCAGTTCAACGCCCAGGGCGAGGGAGCGGGAGCGGCGGAAATCATTCACCAGCGCGGGAATCAGCTCTGAAAGGATAACGGCCCCCCCGGGCCCCGGAGCCGGTTCGGTATCCCCAAAGGCGGCCAATTGATCCATGACCTGGGCCACCCGCCCGATCTGTTCGCTGATAATGTCGAGATCTTCCCGGGCGGATCCTTCCAGTGCCGATTTTTCCTCCAACAGGTGGAGATGATTGCGCATCACTCCCAAGGGGTTGTTGACTTCGCGCACCACATTGCGGGCGATCTTCTCAGCGGTTGCCAGGCGCTCGGACTGCAACTGGGCCGTATGGCGGGCCCTGAGCGACTCGGTGCGCAGGCACAGTGCGGCGTGCTGGGCAAAGCGCTTGAGCAGCTTGAACCGGCCCGAAAGCTGCTGAAATTGGGCTGCCATGACGCCCAGCACCAGAACGCCGATCTTCTCCTCATCAACGGCCAAGGGCAGGTAAATGGCGCCCTGGGTGCCCATCAAGCGGTTGATTTGCTCGTCAACGATGGTGCCCGGGCCGAACCCCAGGTACCCAAAAGAGTCCTGGAGCAGCGTCTCGTGCAAGGTGCGGCACAACAGGGTACGGCGATCCCGGCAATCCACATAGAACTCGGAAACGCCCCCCATCTCCCCATTGACCCCCCGAACCGGGCCATTCAAACAATCCTTGGCCGGGTCATACAGAAAGAGCAAGCTTTCCTGGACATTGAAGAGCAGATGCACCGAGCGCCGGATCGCATCTAAAATCGCCGGCCGGTCGTAGGCGCTCAGAAAACCCCCCAATACCCCGTAAAGCAACGCAAAATCGCGGACCTCATAGGCGAGATACTCAAACTTGTTTTCCGCAACGGCAACGGGAGCGGCCCCCCCGCTGAGGGCTTCAATGGAAAGATCCTCTTCCCCGGAAATTTCGGCCACGTCGAGGTCCCCAAGATCGATCAAAGGAAACGCTTTTTGAGCAAGGCCCAAATCCCGGGCCAGCCGCTCTAACTGCTCCCGAGAGTCTCGCACAAGGGTTTCAATCCGGCGCACCGGAAGGGGGCAGATCCGAGCGATGGGTTCCAGATCGGCATCCGGATGCCCCTGTTCGACGATGCAGAGCCGATTGGCGCAGAACACGATTCGGACCAGCGGGGAGGCGTTTTGGATTCTGGGAAGCGTATCGTGATGGAAGTGAATCGCATCCGCCAGCAGCGAGTCCACGCCGGCCTGGCGTAGCATGCGGGCGGCAATTTCATCGTGGCTGAGACCGAACTGCGCCAACTCGAATTGCCGCCCGTAGACAGGATGGTAGGAGGGGGGCAGCAGAGTCGGGTCCTCGTAAATCCCGGAAAAATTGATTTGTAGCAAAAGTTTTCCCATATCGTGCAGAAGCCCGGCAAAATAGGCCTCGTCCGGGGCCTCGTAATCTAGGGCTTTGGCCAGTTCCCGAGCCATGAGGGCGCACCCCGCGGAATGCCGCCAAAAGGCGCTGATCTTGCTTGTCATTCCGGGAAATCCCGGCTGGAACGTTTGCCGGACCGAGGCCTGGATGATCATGGAACGGATAATGTCCGGATCCATGCCGCGAAGCATTGTGGAGACCCGCTGGCCGCCCAGGGCCGCCGCCGAATGCGGCACATCCCTTGGGCTGGTGAGCAGTCCGAATGTCAGTGCGGGGTCTTGGGCGATAAGCCAATGGGCCTCCGTCCTGAAACTTGCCGGTTGAGCGCAACGCTCAGAAAGGCGAATGAGAATTTGGGGTGGCGTGGGTAACTTACGGGAATGGGATAGTCGTTGGTAAACTGCGTTTGGGTCCATCAATTTCGGCACCGGAGATGAAGGGTCAAATGAGATTCCAGTATAGATCCGCAGGAGCTTGCGCGCAAAGACCGGTCTTCGCGTCAGCATCCCATACCCCCCAGATAGGCGCTTCATCCCTAACTTGGAGATGGCAGCCTCTGGAAGTATCGATCCTAACGCGGCAGTGCCTGATACACCGACACAGGATATAGTAGTAAGCAATTTTCTTGCCACCACTTAATTTTTATATTTTGATATAATATTTCAAATAGTTAACTTGATGCTTGAAAAACTTGAAGCGGAACGGAAGGAGCTGTGGGCGGGAATTGTGAAAATAATTTCACAGAATGGATTGAAAAATATCGCCTAACATGCCGCGCTCAGGAAACCTCAAGGGGCTCCGGCGCCGGGTCTTTTCGATATAGGGGCAGGAATATTTGAAATTCGGTACCCACGCCCTCGATGGAATCCACGAGAATCTCACCGTCATGGAGCTTGACGATCATTTTCGAAAAGTGCAGCCCCACGCCGGTGCCATCCCGTTTGGTGGTGAATTTGAACCTGAAGAGCTTTTTCTTGACCTCTCGATCCATTCCAATGCCATTGTCCCGAAAGCTGATGCCGATGCGCTCAGCGTCCGCCTTGCGAGCCTGGATGACGATCTTGCCGCCTTCGGGCGGATTGCGCTCGGCAATAGCCTCGGCTGCATTGCGGATGATATTGACAAAGACCTGGCCCAGAACTTTGCGATCGCAAAAGACCCGGGAAGCGTCCGCTCTGCCCACATCGAGTTCAATTCGCGTGCCGTTGAGCAGGTGGTCGGTCTGGGACACGGCCTCCTCAAAAAGGGTGGCCACCTTTTCCGGTTTTCGTTTGGCCAGCAGGTTCTCGTCGATCTTTTGGGAGGTTTCCAGCACGGCACCCAGGGATTCAATCCCCTGCTGAAGCAGGTTGAGGTACTTGCCCAGTTTTTGCGCCTGATCCACGGCATGCCGGGGAATGGCTTGGTGTACAATCTCAAGACAATTTCCAGCCCCGGTGATCACCTGCAGGGGGTTGCGAATTTCATGCAAGATGATGGACTTCATTTTAGAGGCCGCCTGCAACTGCGTCTCCAGGGAGTTGGACATCCCCTGGAGTAACATCTCGTATTGTCGCCGAGATATCCAGTGGGCCACTTTCTCTTTGAGGATTCGGATATTGTAGGGTTTGGTGATGTAATCCGTGGCGCCCAGTTCATAGCCCCTGAGCTGATCTTCCTCCTTGAGCAGGGCGGTCACAAACACCAGGGGGACATGACGCCACGCCTTGTTTTTGCGAATCTCGGCGCAAAACTCGTAGCCGCTCATGCCGGGCATCATGATATCGCTGAGAATCAAGGAGATCTCCCCCCCGTGGGTCCGCAGCTTTTCCAGGGCCTCATAGCCATTGGTCGCCAAAAAGAGATTGAACTCATCCCGCAACCCGTCAATCATCACCTTCATCATCCCGGCGTTGTCTTCTACGATTAACACCGACGGAAAGGCCGGGCTGCGATTCTCGTAATCGCGGATATTATCCACATGGGTGATCTTTGCCAGATCATCCAATCCCAGGCTGAGCTGAAACTCGAACTTCTTCTTTCTTTCCTGCATACGCCTTTCATCGATCCGGCGCCGGGATTCTCGCTTGCGGCGCTCAGGACCCTTGTAAGGCAGGTTTTTCACCCGCGCGCCCTGGTCGACATGCAGGGGAAGGTTAAACCGGAAGGTGCTTCCTTTCCCCAACCGGGAATGCACATTGATCGCCCCCCCGTGAAGCTCGATGTTGCGTTTGCACAGGTAAAGGCCGATCCCCATCCCGCCATGCTGCTTGGAAAGCACATCGTCCACCTGATACAACCGTTCGAAGACGCGAGTCAATTGATCGGCGGCGATTCCCTTGCCGGTGTCGTTGACTTCGGTGACGATCTGCTGACCGTCACTGCCCACGGTCAAGGTGATGGTTCCCCCTTTGGAGGTGAATTTGAAGGCATTTTGAAGCAGATTGTTGAGAACCTCTTCGATGCGATGGATATCGATATTGGCCACCAGGGGTTTATCCACGCAAACCAAGCGCAACTCAATCCCTTCGGATCTGGCTTTGTTTTCAAACATAGTAAAGATGTTGCGCACCACCCCCACGTAGTCGTAATTATCTACCACCAGCTTGATTTCGGGGTCGTCGGCCTTGGTCACCGCAATAAGCCGGTCCACATGGGTCACCAGCTGAAAGGCGGCCTGTTGAATGATTTTCAGGTTTTGGGTGAATGTTTCGTCGACCTCATGGGCTTTATCCATGATCAGGTCGGCATTACCGATGACGATGGAGAGGGGGGTTTTCAGTTCGTGGGTGATGTTGGCCAGAAACTGGTTCTTGGTCGCCAGTAGGGAATCGATTTTTCGGCGGGATGCCTCAAGTTTGGCGTTTTTGATTTTCTCGCGCTCGGTGTTTGCAAATATTTTGACTCGAAAGTTCTCCAAAACGACAGAGGCGATCAGGATCATGGTAAAAGAAAAAGATAGGAAATAGACGCTATTCCAAAAATATCTCCATTGAATCACATCTGTAGAAACCAAAGCTGGCAACAGGTTAATCCCGTAATGGAGAACGATGATACAAGTACCGGCAAAAAAGGCTTCTAACAGACGAAACGGCATAATCATGGCAATACAAATAAAGATGAGAATCTGTCCTGCATAATAGGGGCTTTCCAGCCCGCCGGTGGAATAGGTTAGCAGGGCGATGGTCGAGGCCACTACGATATTGAGGATATACGTAGACTGGACTGGATAATCTTTAAACTGGCTGCTTTTGGACAGGAGATATAACCCCAGACAGACTAGGGCGGAAACCCCCCGAATAGATGCCAAGGATTTCCACTGATTCGGAAAAATTAATATGTCGAAAAAGAATGCCCCGGGGATTAGGGTCATACTCAGGATGTACAGGATATTGATTCTCGACGCATAGAGGCCCTTCCTGAACAGATCATGGGCCTGGCTCAGATCTGGAGGTATTTTATGCTGGAGGGTGCTGGATAGCTTGGATTTAACACTCATCGTTTCAGGAAGGGGCCATGACAGTCATATAGATGTTGGTCATCGTATTATCCATCTCTAACTTCACATCGCAATCCGGGGGAGCTATGCGGCGCATTTCATCCTCATCCCGGTGAATGATCTCCCACTCGAAGGAGTAATCCATTATGTTGCGCGTGAAGTTATTTTTATGCACATTGGTCAAAATTACTTTTCCCCCGGGCAGCGTATGGTCCAATAGATATTGAGTCAGCTTCCTGCAGATACCATCACTTAGATAATCAAAAAGACCCGCGCAGTATGTCATGGCAAATTTTATCTGAACCGGGTCTACAATGTTTTTCCGGAGAATACTCATGATGTTGAGATTAATCAGCTCTACTGTGAAGTTTTCCTTGGCCAAGTACTGCAAGCGATTGGAGAAATCAGCCAAAGCAAAGGCGTCCATGTCGAGCAATGTTGCAGATATAGGCTGTTCAAAACTGTGTTTGGCGATAAAGCGCAGAATCTCTTCCGCCGGTCCTGACCCCAATGTGAGGAATGAAAAGTCGTGCTCATTTCCATGGAATGCCTGGGTCAAGCGGTCGTAGAGGAAATCAATACGGTCTTGATGGGCCAAAACCGCTCCCGTGCTGCAGATATACTTACTCATCAATTTCGACCATAACGAATCGCCCACATATGGATTTTGGAAAAATCGTTTGATGGTCTCAAAGTCACCGGAATACCCCTGATCTTTGTCGATCATTGACGCTGCAATGGGAGACATGCGAATGAATGAATTCAGATTCTCACGAAAGTATTTTTTATAGGTCAATCGTTCACGGGGTTTAACGTTATCTGCAAAGGAATTTAACCCTTCAATGAAAGGGTTGAGATGATCGATAAATTTGTTCTCGATCTCTTTTATGAAAAGTTCCTGCTCCCAATCCATTTGATACATTCTTTTGGCATCGATCTGATCCAATGCATTTTTAGTTCGCGTGAAAAAAATCCGCCAATCATTGATCAGTGCCTTGAAATCGGAAGGTATTTCGTCAAATTCAGAGATCGATTCGATGGTTGAATGGATACTTTTCTGGTTTTCAATTGCATTCGAAACGGTTTCAACGTATTCGATATCCAAGAGCTCTCCAGAAAAACTCAAAATAATCTCCGACTCATCATCCTTCTTCCGAATCACGAGTGCATGCCCATCCAGCAGGTCTTTTTCATTGGCCGATATAGTGATGCCAAATTCATCTCCCAGCTCGATGCGAGTCTTAGGCTTCGCGGTCAAACCAATTCTCGCTGTGGATGCGGTATAGTCCATGAGGTAACCCCGGGCAACTATGCCCACCTCTTCCCGCAGACCTTTTAAAAACACTTTTAGACGAATTCGCGGGTACTTTCTGGGTACCCGTATTCGTCCAGATATGGTTCGATCCAAGGATTTTCGGGTGTAATGAACCCCCACCTGCTTCTGTTGACTATCAAAATTGGTGACATGGGCGACCGTCCCGGCAGCGCTGATGATCTCAACGCCCTCCGAGTTCAGAATGGTGGCGCAATGAAGGGTTTGCCATTTCTGGAAATTGCACGCACCATCCGGGCAGAGAAACGAGAAGCCGTCAGATGAAAGCTCATATACATTGTATTTTCTATCATCGTCATCAACCAGGCATACCGTTCCTTGCTGCCGCTTCCTCTGCGAACTCCTGATATCCTCAAATACCGCTTTCATATCTTTATTCTCTTTTACTCTCCTGTGGGGCTAAGTTAACAATCTGGACCCCAAATCCGCCATTTATCCTAATTTTCGGACTTTTTTTTCTTGAGGCGTAGCAGCCCCGGACTTGTGTGCATGTACATCAGGGAGGAGTGGTATCCGCGTTCCAGAAACCACTCCTCCAAATCATCAAACAGCACCGGCCGGTCCGGCCAGGTGAACTTCTTCTTTTCTTCCTGAAGCTGGTCCCAATGCGTCTTGATCACCGGATGGGCCTTGAATACCGTCTGTTCAGCCGAATCGCACAGAAACATGGCACAGACGATGGGCCGCACCTGCCAGAGGCAGCCCGCGGGTCCCAGGTAAAGACATTTTTGACCCTCATGGGGGCTTGCCAGGCGCCGGTGGATCTGGCCCAATTGATCCTCCGTGGAGTTGAGCACGTTGATCACTCCATCCGCCCAATAGGTGATGATGCCGTCCCGGCTGCAGCAGGCGCTGCGCCGGCTCTGGTAGCATGCGGACGTGCAGATCTCCTCAAAATTGTCTCGCAGAACGTCATCGACACGCCGGCGAAAATCGAGATAAGGCCTCACGGAATGGGTTAAAAACCGTTGTTCCGCCCGGGATGCCCGCGCCAGGGCCTCACGGGCCAAATCCAATGCTTCGAGCTGTTCCCGTTGGTAGGCAGATGCGATCTCTATGAGTGGCATCAGTTGGTGCAATCCCTGAAATGGGTCCGCTTTTGACCCCTGAATTTTGGACTCCGCGGTTGAATCAGGGGAGAAGAAAAAGCGTCATGGTTGAACCGGAAAGTCTTTTTTATCGGCTTAGGGGCCGGGAAGCAAGGGTTTTCGGGCCTTGACACCCTTAGAGCGCCTTGCTTGCCTTTCCTGAGCCGGTTGGGTATAGGTCAGAACCCTATGATTTTAACGTTCCAACCAGCAGCCCCAATGCACATACGCTATAGATGAAACCGACGTTTTGCCCCCTTGCCGTAGTGGCCATGGCCGGCCGCTTTCCCGGCGCCGCCAACGTGGAAGAACTTTGGCGTAACCTGAAAACCAAACGCGATGTGTGTAGTCCGGTGCCCCCCCGGCGCTGGTCCGCGCCTCCGGAAATGATGGTGCGTCCGGAGTTCAGCGCGGATTATGCCTATAGCCGCAACAGTTTTCTTATAGACGATTTTCAGCCCCCGGGGATCCCCTTGAATTCTCCTGGGGCGACCCAAGCGCTCCTCGATCCGAGTCATCAGTTGATCCTGGAGGTGGGCCGGCAGCTGTTTGAAACCTATCCCCGGGAGCGTTGCCCCTCGGCGCATACCGCTGTGATCCTGGCCGCCATCGCCCTGCCCACGGAAGGCGCCAGCCGGCTGAGCGCCGCAATTTTCGGGCATGAGACGGAGGCCGGAATCTCCGGCGCCCACCATTCCGATCCCTCCTCCGGGCTTAACCCCTGGGTGACCACCTTTCCCGGAGCCCTGCTGGCCCAAACTTATGGTTTTACCGCCGGTAGCTACACCCTGGATGCGGCCTGCGCCTCATCCCTTTATGCCATCAGACTGGCCCATGACCAGCTCGCCACGGGCCGAGTGGACGCCGTGCTGGCCGGGGGGTTGTCACGCCCCGACTGTCTTTACACCCAAGTTGGCTTCAGCCAGTTGCGGGCCCTTTCCCCCTCGGGACGCTGCGCGCCCTTTGATGCCGCGGCCGATGGACTG
Source organism: uncultured delta proteobacterium (assembly GCA_963713755.1). Classification (GTDB taxonomy): domain Bacteria; phylum Desulfobacterota; class Desulfobacteria; order Desulfobacterales; family CAVQMW01; genus CAVQMW01. Next base: position 56,239 of record CAVQMW010000004.1, read on the forward strand.
GTGGTAGGGGAAGGCGCCGGCCTGCTGATCTTGAAGCGGCTGGCCGATGCCCAGGCCGCCGGGGATCCGATCCTGGGGGTGATCCGGGGAATCGGGCTCTCCAATGATATGGCTGGTAATTTATTGGCCCCAGAGGCGGCCGGCCAGTTGCGGGCCCTGGAGGCCGCTTACGCGCTGAGTGGCTGGCGGCCCGATATGCTGGATCACATCGAATGCCACGGTGCCGGCACTCCCCGGGGCGACGCCACGGAACTGGCCAGCATGGGCCGTCTGTGGGAACTCCATGCCGCTCCCGGCACAACCTGCCCCATCGGATCGGTTAAATCCACCACCGGCCACCTGCTCACCGCCGCCGGGGCGGCAGGCCTGATCAAGACCCTGTTGGCTTTGAAACACGCCACCCTGCCGCCCACCGCCAATTTCCGCTCCCCCCGGGCCGATCCGCCCCTCAGCGGCGGCCCGTTTCGGATCCTGACCCAGGCGCAGCCCTGGCCCCGGCGGGACAAGGGAACGCCCCGCCGAGCCGCGGTCAATGCCTTCGGGTTCGGCGGCATCAACGCCCACCTGCTTGTCGAAGAGTGGCTGCCGGATAAAACAACCCGCCCCTCAAGCCGAAAATCTGCGGAAAATCAGGCCACGACCCCACCCTTCAGCGCTCCGGCGGCCACGGTTCAATCCGCGCAACAGGTTCCCATTGAGCAAGCGGCCGCCATTGTGGGCATGGCGGTGCACTGCGGAGAATCTATCCAGGGATTGGAATCGTTCAGCCAAGCCCTGTTTCAGGGCCGTTCGGCCATCGTCCCCCGCCCGCGCTCCCGATCAAACGGAATCGAAGGGCGGATCGATGCCTGGCTGGAGCGGCGCGCCGCCCAGGGTGCCTTGATGGACCAGATCTCCATTGAGGCGGGAAAATTCCGCATACCCCCCAAGGAGATCGCCGACATTCTGCCCCAGCACCTGCTGATGCTCAAGGTGGCCGCCGATTCCCTGGCCGATGCGGGCCTGGCCCAGCGCGAGGCGCGGCCCCGCATGGGCGCCATTGTGGGCATGGCCTTTGATTACGGCGCCACGGATTTTACCCTGCGCTGGCGCCTGCGGGGCCAGGGCGAAAAATTGTTGCAGAGCAGGGGCTGCCGCGCCGACTCTCCCCCGGGCAGCCAGTGGCTGGACCAGGCCCAGGAAGCCCTGGCTCCCCCGCTGACGGCCCCACGCACCCTGGGGGCCCTGGGCGGGGTGATCGCTGGCCGTCTGGCCCGGGAGTTTCAGTTCGGGGGCCCCAGTTTCGTGGTTTCCGAAGGGGCCGCCTCGGGCATGGTGGCTCTGGAAATCGCCCGCCGTTTTCTGCAGACCGGCGAGCTGGAAGCCGTGGTGGTGGGGGCCGTGGATATCTGCGGCGACCTGCGCCAGCTGGTGGCTACCGACCGTTGGCAGCCCTACTCCCAGGGACACCGTATCTGTCCCTTTGACCGCGAGGCTGATGGCACCCTGCCCGGCGAAGGCGCGGTGAGCCTGGTGCTCAAATCCCTGGCGCGCGCCCAGGCCGATGGCGACCGGATTTACGCTATTGTGCGGGGGAGCGGCCACGCCTCCCCGGCAACCCCAGCCCAGGGCGGTTGGCAGCCCACGGCCCAAAGCTACGGCGACTCCCTTTCCAAAGCCTTTGCAGAGGCCGGATTGCGCCCGGACCAGATCGAGCTGGTGGAGACCCACGGCAGCGGAACTCCCCAGGAGGACCGCGCCGAAATTGAGGCCTTGAGCCAGTTTTGGGAAGAACATGCAATCAGCGCCCCCTGCACCCTGGGGGCCGTCAAACCCATCACCGGCCACACCGGTTCGGCTGCGGGCCTGTTTTCCGTGGCCAAAGCGGCCCTCTGCCTGCACCACGCCATCCTGGCGCCCCTGGCCAATTATGAACAGCCTGCCCCCGAGTATCGGATGGCGGCCTGGCATTTGCCCCATAAAGCCCAATACTGGGCCCACAACCGCCAGGATGGCCCCCGGCGGGCCCTGGTGGGCGCCATCACCCGCCAGGGCCATTGTGCCCACCTGATTCTGGAAGCCGCCCAGCAAGCGGCGGCAGCAACGCAGCCGTCCCCCGCACCTGCCCAGGCCGCCCCCCGGCCCCTGGGTGGTCAGGCCCAGGGCTTGATCCCCGTGAACGGATCCAGCCCCGAGGCGCTGCTGGCCCGGTTGGATGAACTGGAACATTGGCTGGCCGGCCAGCCCACCGGCGCTGGCGGTGAAGAATTGGCCCGGGCCTGGTTCGGGCGCACGCCATCCCATCAGCATGGTCCCCTGGGAGCCGTGATCCGTGCCGAAAGCCCCGACAGCCTGCGGTCGGCCCTTAAAACGGCCCGCCGGGCCGTTTCCCGGGGCGAGAGCCTGCGCCTCACCCCCCGTCAACCGGTGGCCTACACGCCCCGGCCCCTGGGGCCCCAAGCGCCTCTGGCCTGGCTCTACCCCGGCTCGGGAAACCATTTTGTGGGCATGGGCCGGGAGCTGGCGCTCTGCTTTCCAGAGATCATGGCCCGGCGCCAGCGCACCACGGAACGCCTCAAGGATCAGTTGCTCCCGGAGCTCTACATGCCCTGGCGCAACCAGTGGGCAGCCGGCTGGCAAGCCGCGGCCCAGGCGCGCATCGACCAGGATCCCCTGGGGGCGATCTTCGGACAGGTGATGTTCGGCACTCTTATGAGCGACCTGCTCGGCAACCTCGGCATCACGCCCCAGGCCGTGATCGGCTACAGCCTGGGTGAGTCCGCGGGCCTGTTCGCCACCGGCGCCTGGGCCGATCTGGAGGTCATGAAGACCCGCATGCGGGCCTCGGAGCTGTTTCGCGACCAATTGGCCGGCGAGTGCCGGGTGGCCCGCCAGGCGTGGGGGCTCGCTCCGGATCAGGATCCCGAGTGGCGGGTGGCGGTGATCAACCGCCCCGCGGACCACGTGCGGCCGCTGCTCAGGGAGTGGCCCCGGGTGGCCCTGCTGATCGTCAACACCCCTCAGGAGTGCGTGATCGGCGGCCACGGCCCAGATGTGCGGGCGGTCATAGCAGAACTCAATTGCAATGCCCTCTGGCTGCCGGGGGTGGTCACGGTCCACAGCCCGCTGATGGCGCCCGTGGCCCAGGCCTATCGCGAACTGCATCTGTTCGACACCAGCCCCCGGCCCGGGGTGGCCTACTATAGCTGCGCCCAGGCCCGGGCCTATGACGTCACCCCGGAGAGCGCGGCGGATTCCATTCTGGCCCAGGCCCAAGCAGGCTTTGATTTTTCGGCGCTCATCCAAAGAGCCTATCGCGATGGAATGCGGATCTTTGTGGAGCTGGGGCCCCAGGCCTCCTGCACTCGTATGATCGGACAGATTCTGGAGGGCAGACCCCATCTGGCGCTTTCAGCCAGCGCCAAAGAGCAGGGCGAATATGCTACGCTCCTCACCCTGCTGGGCAACCTCATGGCCGAAGGCATCGCCGTGGACCTCGCCTATCTGTACGGCGGCCCCCCGGTTGCGGATGAGGGTGCACTGAAGGTCGGGTCATCCAAGGCAGCCATGCAGATCTCCCTGCCCATCACACGGCCCCGGCGCCCCCTGCCGCTTCTGCCGGCCCCCAAAGCTGAAGAACCACCCCGGGCCGCCCCTGAGCCCATGGAACCCGCCGCCCCGCCATCTACCGAGCCGCAGCTGATGGCCGGGATCACCGCCGGCAGCGCCGCCACCAGCCGGGCCCATGACCGCTTTCTGGACCTCTCCCGGGAGATCCAAGGTCAATTCAGCGCGGCCTTTGAACTGCACAACGACCTGCTGACCCGGGGCCTGGCTCAGGGGGTCGACCTGCCCCCGCAACCCGCCCTTAGGGACAGTTACGAGCGTCCCCCGGCCATCCCCAGTGCCCCGCCCCCGGCCTATCCCCGGGAGCTGTGTCTGGAGTTTGCCGTGGGTTCGGCGGCCAAGGTGCTGGGATCGCAGTTCGCCCCCCTGGACAGTTATCCGGTGCGGGTGCGCCTGCCTGACGAGCCCCTGATGCTGGTGGACCGGATCATGAGCGTGACCGGCGAGAAAGGCTCTCTCACCTCCGGACGGGTGGTCACCGAGCACGATGTGGCCCCCGGAGCCTGGTATCTGGACGGCGGCCGGGCGCCGGTCTGCATCGCCGTGGAGGCGGGTCAGGCCGATCTCTTTCTGTGCAGCTACCTGGGAATCGATTTTAAGGTCAAGGGAGAACGGGCCTACCGCCTGCTGGACGCCACCGTCACCTTCCACCGCCCGCTGCCCCGCCCCGGGGAGACCATCCGCTATGAAATCGCCATTGAAAAGTTTATCCGTCAGGGAGCGACCTATCTCTTTCGCTTCAACTTCGAGGGCTACATCGGCGACCGCAAGCTGATCACCATGACCGACGGCTGCGCCGGGTTCTTCACCCCCCAGGAGACCACCAACTCCGGCGGCATTCTGGATAACGACCTCGCCCCGGCCATTCCCGAAATCGCCCGGGATCCCGCCGTGGAACCCCTGGGAGATCCCCTGGTACCCCTGGAACCGGCACGCTACAGCGACACCCAGCTCGAAGCCCTGCGTAAGGGGAATGCCGCGGCCTGTTTCGGGCCGCTTTTCAGCGGGATCCGGCTGCCGGAGAACCTGCGGCTTCCCGGCGGGCCCATGGCCCTGATCCACCGCATTCTGGAGCTGGACCCGCTAGGCGGGCTCTACGGCCGGGGCCTGATCCGGGCCGAGGCGGACATCCATCCCGACGACTGGTTCCTCACCTGCCACTTTGTGGACGACCCCACCATGCCCGGCACCCTGATGTACGAATGCTGCGCCCATACCCTGCGGGTGCTGCTGCTGCGCCAGGGCTGGATCAGCGAGGAGAACGACCTGGGCTATGAGCCCCTGCCCGGGGTTCATAGCGTGCTCAAATGCCGCGGCCCGGTGACCCCGGCCACCCGCAAGGTGATCTACGAGGTGCATCTCCACAGCCAGGGCTTCCGGCCCCAGCCCTTTGCCATCGCCGATGCCGTGATGTACGCCGACGGCCGGCGCATCGTGCATTTCAAAGATATGGCCCTGCAGATGCCGGGGATCACCCGGGAGGACCTGGAACGGTTCTGGGCCGGGGTGCGGGGTGGCGGTCGCAAAGCGGCAGAGGGCGCTACCGCGGCAAGGGAAAATCCGACACCCCTCTTTACCCGGACCCAGCTAATGGAGTTCGCCTCAGGCCGGCCTTCGGCGGCCTTTGGCGCGCCCTATGCCCCCTTTGACCGAGAGCGCTTTATCGCCCGCCTGCCCCAACCCCCCTACCTCTGCATGGACCGGGTGCTCAGCGCCCAACCGCCGCCCTGGGTCCTCAAGCCTGACGGCTGGGCCACGGCCCAGTTCGATTTGACACCCGAGGCGTGGTTTTTCCGTGCCAACCGCACCCCGGCCCTGCCCTTTGCCTGGCTCCTGGAAATCGCCCTGCAGCCCTGCGGCTGGCTGGCGGCCTACATGGGCTCGGCCCTGAAAAGCGCTCAGGATTTGAAGTTCCGCAATCTGGGGGGCGAGGGGACCTTCCACCACACCATCCCCGCCCAAAGCGGCACCCTCACCACCCGGGTGCGCCTGACCCAGAGTTCGGGCAGCGGCGATATGCTGATTGAACACTACCAGTTCCAGGTGCTGTGGCGGGAGCAGCCCGTGTATGAAGGCAGCACCTATTTTGGATTCTTCACCCCCCAGGCCCTGGCCGAGCAGAAAGGGATTCGGCCCGGCAGCTACTCCCCGCCGGCCCAAAAGGTCGATCCAGCGGCCAACCGACCTGGGGCGCTTCCGCTGCTGCCCCCCCTGGACCCCGAGGATCCCGCCCCCGGTCCGCAAAACAGCGCGCCCCTGGGCATGCCCGGCAAGGCCCTGGCCATGATCGATACCATCGAGGTCTGGGATCCCCGGGGCGGCCCCCACGGGCGGGGCTATATTCGCGGCTCCCAGACCGTTGATCCAGAGGCGTGGTTCTTCAAGGCCCACTTTTACCAAGACCCGGTCTGTCCCGGCTCTTTGGGTCTGGAAGCCTTTCTGCAGCTGCTGCGATACGCCGGCATCCGGATATTTGGGCCGGACCTCGGCCGCTGCCGGGCGGCGCCCCTGACCGGAGCCCGCCACCGCTGGACCTACCGGGGCCAGATCCTGCCCGGCAACCAAAAGATCACCGTGGAGGCCGCCATTCAGGAGGTTAGCGAAAGCCCCTATCCGACTCTTACCGCTCATGGGATTTTGCAGGTCGACGGCCTGGTGATCTATGCCATGGAAAATTTGGGGATCGCCTTTGAACCCCTTGAAATTTGAAATGTTGAGAGCAAACCTTTGACATATCGTACAATTGTTGTACATCTGCTCAAAACCTCAACATCGATACAATGGGGGTCTAAAATGCAGGTATATTCATATTCTCTGGTCAGTCCATAGTTCTTCTAAAGCATTGAAATTATTAGGATCGATTAGTTCGACTCGTCATTCCCGCGCAGGCGGGAACCCATTTAGATTCCAATAAATTGGAATCTCTGGATGCCGGATCAAGGCAGGTGTAGGGGCACCCCTTGTGGGTGCCCGGATCAGGGCCGGCACGAGGCCTGCCCCTACGGTTTCCCTGGGAACCATTACGGGGGTATTATGATCAATCACAACCCGTAATTCCATCCGCTGCCTCTTAACCTTCAAGGAAAATAAACAAAATCATGCGCTACAACCACGTCTATATGAACGCCCTGGGCTATGAACTGCCCTACGAGGTGGTCAGCTCCGAAGATCTGGAGGCCCGCCTGGCGCCCCTCTACGAAACCCTGCACTTCAAGGCCGGCCAATTGGAGGCCCTCACCGGGGTGCGCGAGCGTCGTTTTTGGCCCGCGGACTACCCCATGCACCAGGGGGCCGTCGCCGCCGGGAAAAAGGCCCTGGCCCAGGCCGGAATTCAAAAAGAGCGCATCGGCATGCTGGTTTACGGCGGGGTCTGCCGGGATCATCTGGAACCGGCCACGGCCTGCGCCGTGGCCCACGGCCTGGAACTGGCCGCCCATGTCCAGGTTTTTGATCTCTCCAACGCCTGTCTGGGGGTGCTCAACGGCATGCTGCAGGTGGCCAACGCCATCGAACTGGGCTTCATCGAGGCCGGCTTGGTAGTCTCCTGCGAGTCGGCGCGCCAGATCATGGACCTCACCATTGAGCGCCTTCTGGAGCGGGGCGACATGGAGACCTTCAAGAAGACCGTGGCCACCCTCACCGGCGGATCCGGTGCCGTGGCGGTCATTTTAAGCCGCGGAGATCAGGGAGGGAATGGCCACCGCCTCATAGGCGCCACCCTGCGCAACGCCGTAAGCCACCACCGCCTGTGCCGCTGGGGACCAGACACCGGCATTCCGGCCACGGCGCCCCACGCCATGGAGACCGATTCCGTGGCGGTGCTTCAGCACGGGGTGCGCTTGGGGCTGGAGACCTACCAGGCCTTCAAGACCGAATTGGGCTGGCCGGCGGACAAACCCGACCGCATCATCTGCCACCAGGTGGGTGCGGCCCACCAGAAAACCATTCTCGACGCCATCGGCATCTCAGAAGAGCGGGATTTTGCCACCTATCCTTACCTGGGCAACATCGGTACGGTCTCCCTACCCATCACCGCGGCCATCGCCCAGGAGCGCGGCTGTTTGGAAACCGGGGATCTGGTGGGCTTCCTGGGAATCGGCAGCGGGTTGAACTGCCTGATGCTGGGGCTGCAATGGTAGCCACCACCTCTTCCCCCGCCAGTTGGCAATACCCCCCCAACGCGCCGGATCGCACCGCCTGGGGGCATCTCTATCCCTTTGAGAGCCGCTTTTACAACCGCAAGGGCATGGCCTACCACTACCTGGACCAGGGCAGCGGCCCCCCGCTGCTGATGCTCCACGGCAACCCCACCTGGTCCTTTTATTACCGCCGGTTGATTCAGGATCTTTCCAGGGACCACCGGGTCATCGTCCCCGACCACATCGGCTGCGGGCTCTCGGCCAGCCCCCCGGTGCGGGCCTACGGCTACCGTCTGACGGACCGCGTGGCCGATCTCGAGGCCCTCATGACGGCCCTCGATCCGGCCGATCCCCTCACCCTGGTGGTCCACGATTGGGGAGGCATGATCGGCATGGCCTGGGCCCTGGCCCGGCCCCAGCGCATCGCCCGGGTGGTGATTCTGAACACCGCGGCCTTTCCGCCCCCGGGCGGCAAGGCGATCCCCCTACGCCTTAAGCTGATCCGCAATTTCGCCTTTTTGGCACGGCCGGCGGTGCTGCATCTCAATCTGTTCGCCCGGGCGGCCGCGGTCATGGCCCCTCGAAAGCGATTGACCCCGGATGTGCGCGCCGGCCTGCTGGCGCCCTTGCACGACCCGCGTCACCGGCTGGCCACCTTGAAGTTCGTCCAGGATATTCCCCTGGCACCGGGGGACCCCAGCTATGATCTGGTCAAGTGGGCCGATGAGCACCTGGACCACCTGGCGCACCTGCCGACCCTGATCTGCTGGGGCCGGCACGACTTCGTGTTCGACGAAGAGTATCTGGCGGAATGGCGGCGGCGCCGGCCCCGAGCCGAGGTGCATCTTTTGGAGGAGGCCGGACACTATTTGCTGGAGGATGCCGCCCCCCGGATCATCGAATTGGTACGCGCCTTCTTGAAAAAAAATCCTATTTGATTATCATGGGTTAGTCCCGGCCGGAGAACCGGCGCGGCGGGCATCGGGCGGAAGGGATCGTTTCTTCCCTATGTTTCAATGAAAATCCCCCCTAGCCCCCCTTTAAAAAAGGGGGGAACCAGTGGTGCTCCCGGGCAGGGGCGAAAAATTTTTCGCCCCTGCATTGAGGGATTGCCACCGGAAACAATGAGGGTTCGGGATTGAACGCGGGGCCACGGGACACCGCCACGTCTTCCCCCTTTGGAACGGTAGAGCCGGGGGACACCGCCATGTCTCCCCCCTTTTGGAACCGGAGAGCCGGGGAACGCCGCCATGTCTCCCCCCTTTTGGAACCGGAGAGCCGGGGAACGCCACCTTTCTCCCCCCTTTGGAAAAGGGGGCCGGGGGGGATTTATTAAAGGCTTTCACCTCTATAACTTACAACACCATGCTTTAGAAGCCTGCCATCGCTGGCAAGCGTTAGCTTGCGGAGTCATTCAATTTGCAGATTTCCAACCCGTCAACAGCAGCCGGAACCGAAGCCGACGCCCCAGCGGAGCGGGATGACCCAAGCGGGCCGGCCAATCAGCTCAACATCGCCCAGCACCTGGAAAATATGGCCCAGCGGGTTCCTTATCAGCGGGCCGTTGTGGCCCCGGCTCCCCGGGACAGCGCTGGCCGGCCGGCCTACCAACAGCTCACCTTCCGGCAATTGGCCAAGGAATCGGATCAGGTGGCCCACGGGTTGACGGGCCTGGGAATCACCCGAGGCACCCGCACGGTGCTGATGGTGCCCCCCAGCCTGGACTTTTTTGTGCTCACCTTTGCGCTCTTCAAAGTGGGCGCGGTGCCGGTGGTGGTGGATCCGGGGATGGGGCTGGGCCGCATGGCGGCCTGCTTCCGGTCTACCCGCCCCGAGGCCTTTATCGGCATCCCCCTGGCCCACGGAGTGCGCAAGCTCTACCCCAAGTTCTTCAAAGATGTACACACCTGGGTCACCGTGGGACGGCGCTGGTTCTGGGGCGGAACCACCCTGGATGAGTTGCGTCAGGCCCCTTGGCGGCCCTTTGCCCCGGCCCCCACCAAAGCGTATGACATGGCGGCCATTTTGTTCACCACCGGCAGCACCGGACCCGCCAAGGGCGTGGTGTACACCCACGGAATTTTCGATGCCCAGATCACCTGCATCCGGGATCATTTCCGCATTGAGCCCGGAGAGATCGACCTGCCCACCTTTCCGCTCTTTGCCCTGTTCGATCCGGCCCTGGGCATGACCGCGGTGATTCCCGACATGGACCCCACCCGGCCGGGTAGGGTCAACCCCCACCGGATCATCGAACCCATTGTCAATCAGGGGGTCACCAATATGTTCGCCTCCCCGGCCCTGCTCCTGCGGGTGGGCGCCTACGGCAAAGCCCAGGGAATCAAACTGCCCACCCTCAGGCGGGTGGTCTCCGCCGGGGCGCCGGTGAGCCCCGATACCATTGAACAGTTCAGCGCCCTTTTAACCCCCGAGGCGCGGATCCACACCCCCTACGGTGCCAGTGAGGCCATGCCGGTGACCTCCATCAGCAGCCGGGAAATCCTGGAAGAGACCCGTTCGCTGAGTGCCGAGGGCCTGGGGGTCTGCGTGGGAAGGCCCCTGCCGGGGCTTTCCGTGGAGTTGATCCGGGTGGATGACGGCCCCCTGCCGGCCTGGAACGACGACCTCAAGGTGGCCCAGGGACAGGTAGGCGAGATCGTGGTCAGCGGCGACCTGGTGACCCGCCACTATTTTGAAAACAGCGAGGCCATGGCCCTGCACAAAATCCGCGATCAAAAGCGTTTCCGGCACCGCATGGGGGATCTGGGCTGGCGGGATCAGCAGGGACGAATCTGGTTCTGCGGACGCAAAAGCCAGCGGGTGATCACCGCCCGGGGCACCCTCTTCACCATCCCCTGTGAATCGATTTTCAACACCCACCCCATGGTGGCGCGCAGCGCCCTGGTGGGCCTAGGCCAGGCGCCCCGCCAGGAACCGGTGATCTGCATCGAACGCACCGCCGAAGGGCGCGTGGCCGACCCGCAGCGGCTCACCACGGAACTCCTGAAACTGGCCGCCCGGCACAAACTGACCGCCGGAATTCAGACCGTTAAATTCCACGACAACTTCCCGGTGGATATCCGCCACAACGCCAAAATATTCCGCGAGCAACTAGCGCTGTGGGTCGCCGGAGGCGCCAAACCAGCCACCCGCGGACCACTGGGGATAAAAGCACTCAAAGCGATGTTTCGATAGTCACTTACCACCTTAAAGAGGAGATCCAACCATGGAACTCAAAGATAAAAAGGTTTTGATTCTCATTGAGAATATGTTTAACGAGTTGGAGTTCTGGTACCCCTACTTCAGGCTCAAGGAAGCCGGTGCCGAAGTGACCGTGGTGGGCCCCGAAGCCGGCAAGTCCTACTCGGGCAAAAGCGCCACGGAGAAAACCGCCGATGCAGGAGCCGCGCAAATCAAGGCGGCCGATTATGACGGCGTTGTGATCCCCGGCGGCTACGCCCCGGACCTGATGCGCCGTGATCCGGCCATGGTGAAGATCGTGGCCGATCTGCACCGGGAGGGCAAAGTGGTGGCGGCCATTTGCCACGCGGGCTGGATGTTGGCTTCGGCCAAGATCCTTCCGGGCCGCAAGGTGACCTCCTTCTTCGCCATCAAGGACGATCTCATTCACGCCGGTGCCCAATGGGTGGACGAAGAGGTAGTGGTGGACGGCACATTGGTCACCAGCCGCACCCCCGACGATCTGCCGGCTTTTATGCGAACCGTAATCCAAACGCTGCAAGGCTGAAGGCTCGCTAAAATAACACCCCACCCATCCGGACCAGGATTCTCTATGCCCACGACTCCCCCGTTACCGCCCCCGACCGCCGAAGGTGAGCCGTGCAAGCCATCCCCGGAATGCGGCCCCGGGCAGGACCCGGCCCATGAGGCCTGGCTCACCACCTTTTTCCTGGAAAACCACATTGACCACTACGCCTACCCCGAGCATGTGGCCAGCCCGGAAAAGGTGCGCTTCATGGTCTACACCGATGGGAACGAACGCTACTACCCCTGTTCGGACGCCATGTTTGCGCACATCATGGACCGCGCCTGCACCCCCTTTATCCAGGAAGCCTACCAGCAGGTCTATCAGCGGGTCATGACCCTCATCGAAGATCAGATCAGCGATGAATCGGAAAAAGCCTTTTTAAAGGCCCTGATCCAGATCAAATACCAGCACGAAACCCGGGACCAGTTGATGATCCCTTCCCGCCTGGAAAAACGGCTGGTGAGCATTTTTATCAACCGCACCCAAATCGAAGACCCTTACCTGTTTGAAAAGGCGGAACGAAATCGCCAGGCCCGCCGAGTTCTGGAATCCAAGTTTCTCCGCCAAGCCCTCAATCACATCGGCCAGAACGACCAAATCAAGTCCCTCTCCTCTTTGCGCTGTGTCCGGGAACGTCTGGAACACCTGGAATTGAGCCGGCTGCTGAACCTGGCGGTGGCCAAGGAGTTGTGGGAAACCACCCAGAGCGATCTGTTCAATGAAAGCGACTACCTCAAACTTTTGATGCGCCCCTTGACCGGCAATGGAATGCACCTGCTTTTCGACTTCCTGGGGATCGTTCGCAATGGTTCGGAACCCCAACCCCTGCGCAGCAAAAAAATCCTATGGCTGGCGGATGAGGCCGGTGAGATTCTGGTGGACCTGACCATCATCCACTTCCTGGCGCGGCTGGGCCACAAGGTGATCATCGCCTTTAAAGAGGGCCCCTTGTACACTAAGGTTCATGCCTATGACGCCCAGGGGGATCAGGTCCTGCAGGAGAAGTTGGCTGGGGCCTACTGGATTCGTGACGGCAATCTCACCAAAAATGCCCTGCTGGATATTTTTCGCAGTGAAAACCATATTCTGGCACTCTCCGACGGCACCCGGGAAAACCTCAACCTGCTGCTCACCTCCACCACCTTCGCCCGCACCTTCAAAGAAGTGGACGGGATTATCAGCCGCGGCGAAGACCAGAAACGGCGCCTCTTTGAATCCCACTTCCAGTTCACCCAAGACATCTTCAACATTACCCGCGGTTGTGACGGCAATGTGGTGATCAGCTACAAGGATAGACACCCCGCGGTGGTCAAATTCGCCCATGAGGACCTGGAAGAAAAGGCCCAAGCCATCATCACCCAGATGCGGCAGGCCAAGGAGACCGGCATGACCGTGATGTTCTACAGCGGAATCATCGGTTCCATTCCGGGCAAAATCCAAATGGCCAAACAGATCATGGGCACCACGGTGGACCACCTTCGCCGGCAATCCGCCCATACCTTTATCATCAATCCTTCGGAACACTTCGAGCACGGCATGGACGCCGACGACCTCATGTACATGTGGGAAATCGTCCAAAGCTGCGGCTATATCGATATCTGGCGCTTCCAGACCTACGCCGATATTGTATTTGCCTTTGAGATCATGAATCGCCCGGTACCCCCGGAGTGGGTGGGCAAAGACGCCACCTACAGCACGGGCTGCACCAAGGAAATGCGCATCGCAAAAAAAGTCCAGGAAAAGCACCCGGAGATGCAGATCATCGGTCCGGCCCCGGAAAAATTCGTGCGCCGGGACGAATACGGCCTGGGCAAAATGTATGACCAGCGCCTTTCGGAAGTGCTGCACCAGAAGTACTATCCCGATTAATTGTTTGGTCTAACCCCAACCGCACCCCGAAGCTGCCCATGAATCCGGACTGCCTTACTTGCCTGAATGAATCCGCCCGCTATGTGCAGGCCCGGATCAGCGGCAGGCCCGAGATCGCCGTGGTGCTGGGCTCGGGCCTGGGTTCCCTGGCCGACCATCTTCAAAGGCCGGCGGTTGTTTCCTACAAAACCATTCCCCATTTTGCCCGATCGACAGTTGAGGGCCACGCCGGTGAACTGCTTTGCGGAACGCTGAAGGGAAGCGCGGTGATCTTCATGAAGGGCCGCTTTCACTATTATGAGGGCTACCCCTTGGCGGTAGTCACCTACCCTGTGCGGCTGCTGAAAGTCTTGGGGGTCAGTACCCTGATTCTGACCAATGCCGCGGGAGGTGTAAACTCGGAATTGGCCCCGGGCGATCTAATGGTGATTCGGGACCATATCAATTTAACAGGCTCGAACCCTTTGACGGGCCCCAATATCGACGGTCTGGGACCCCGGTTTCCGGATTTGAGCCAGCCTTATTCTAATACGCTGATTGCGTTGGCCCGGCACACTGCCGAGCGTTTGGGTCTGAATTTGAAGCAGGGCGTTTACGCTGGGTGCACAGGACCCAGCTACGAAACCCCCGCGGAAGTGAGAATGCTCAGAACCTTGGGCGCCGATGCCGTAGGCATGAGTACCGTTCCGGAAGTGATCGTCGCCAATCACATGGGTATGGGTGTGCTCGCGATTAGCTGCATCACCAATGCCGCGGCCGGGATGACGAACAATCAATTGTCCCATAGCGAGGTCACGGAAGTCGCCGAGGGGATGAAAACCGATTTTGCGGCCCTGATCGCCGCTATTGTCAAAAAAATCGATTCCGAGATGAAAGATCCGAAAAGAGCGGACGGATAGACAGCGCCCGGGATTAATTCTACTTCAGTGCGTTGAAGGGCTCACCATGAACCGAAATATCGCCAATAAACAAGCTCCCAGGGAAGAAAAACTGTATCACATCGGGCTGTGCCGCAAGGATCTGCAGGGCGCTCAAATCGCCATCCTGCCCGGCGATCCAGGTCGCGTGGCCTATCTGACAGAAATGCTGGCCCCATCGCCGGTCGAACTAGCGGTCAATCGGGAGTACACCTCTTATCTGGCCCGGGTGGGCAAGCAAACCGCCCTGGTCATGTCCACCGGCATGGGCGGGCCTTCCATGGGCATCGCCCTGGAGGAGTTGGCCATGATCGGCGTGAAGCAATTCATCCGCGTGGGCACCACCGGCACCATTCAGGAGAGCATCCAGATCGGCGACCTGATTCTCTCCAGCGGCGCCGTGCGGCTGGACGGCACCTCCGGCCACTACGCCCCTCTGGAATATCCCGCTGTGGCCGATTTTAAACTCAATTTGGGCCTGACCCAAGCCGCCGAAGCGCTTTCAATCTCCCTTACCCACGGCCTGACCGCCTCGTCGGATTCCTTTTACCCCGGCCAGGAACGCTACGACAGCTTTTCCGGTTTTGTCCGACGTCGCTTTCAAGACTCCCTGGCAGAGTGGCGCAAACTCAATGTGCTCAATTTTGAAATGGAGGCCGCCGCCCTGTTTACCATTTGCAGCGTGTTCGGGCTTCAGGCCGCCTGTATCTGCGCGGTGATCGCCAAACGCACCCAGTCCGAGCAGGTGGACAAGCGCCGGTATCACACCTCCCTGCAGCAGATCGTAGCCATCATCCAACACTACCTGGAAACACACTGAAGAGAGATCTCTCCGCAAAGCAAAAGAGCCCCATGGGCCGCATTGGGTAAGGCGGCCCATGGGGCTCTAATTATTCCGACCCTGTTTCTATTCCGATCCTGGAAGTTTTCGCGGTCAGCCGGTCGGAGTCAGGCAACCACCCGGTCAGTGGGACTTGGCCCGGGTCCAGGCTTCATCCATGATGCGGTTCTCCTTGCCCAGATCCTTGGTGAAGTAGAGCTTATCCATGATCTCGGGGGTAGGATAGATGCCCGGGTTGGCGAGGTCTTCGGGGGTAATGAAAGCCTCGGCCGCCGCGTTGGGCGTGGCGAACTGATTGTAGTTGGAGAGTTCGGCGCCCACCTCGGGCTCCAGGATCCAGTTAATCCATTTATGAGCTGCATCCGGGTTGGGCGCCTTAGCGGGAATCGCCATGGAGTCGTACCAGATCTCGCTACCTTCAGCGGGAATCAGGAATCCCAACTTATCCGGTTCTTCGCTCACCGACTGGATCGCATCGCCGTTGTAGACGATGGCAGCCGCGGCCGTGCCGGCCACCACATCATTCTTGCCGCCCACCCCGGGCTTGAAGCCCAGGCAGTTTGGGGTCCGTTTGACGGCCACCAGCAAATCGGCGGCGGCCTTGAGATCCTCGGGATTGGTGCTGTTGAAGTCTTTGCCCAGGTAGACCAGGGCAATGCCCATCATTTCCCGCACCGAATCGATGAGCCAGAAGGGGCCGGACTGTTTGGCTTCGTCAAAGAGCACCGACCAGCTCTGTACCGCTTCTTCGCTGACCTTGTCCTTGCGGTACATCAACCCCACGGTTCCCCATTGGTAGGCCACGGAATATTTGTTGCCCGGGTCGTAGCTGGTTTCGCGGAACAGGGGTTTGAGGTTATTCAGGTTGGGCAGTTTGGCGTGATCCAGAGGCTGAATCAGCTTCTGGTTGATGAGCACGGGCATGATATAGTCCGAGGGCACGATGATGTCGTACTGGCTCACCCCGCCGGCCTGAAGCTTGGCCACCATCTCTTCGTTGTTTTCGTAAATGTCCAGCCGCACTTTGATGCCGAACTTCTTCTCGAAATCCGCCGGCATCTTTTCTTCATCCATGTACTCCGACCAGGTATAGACCCTCAGCTCCTCGGCTCCGGCGAGCCCTCCGCCGATCAATGCCGCCACGACCAGCAACAGCCATAATTTACGCATCGCAACTCCTCCTTTTCTCGTTAAGCGTTCAAGGTTGTACTTCTTCTATCGCTTCTTGGTTCTGAAATTCAACCCCCCGCTGGATCGGCGCCAAGTGCGCCGCCCAAAATGGCCGGGATCACCCTCTCTTCCTCGCCAAATCATGGTTTCCCGCCGCGGCGGGTAAGGCGCTCGGTCAATACCACCAGAATGATCGTCACCAGCATGATCAGGGTGGAAAGCGCATGGATCTGGGGGGTCACCCCCCGGCGAACCGCCGCGAAAATGAAGAGCGGCAAGGTCTGGGATTCGGGACCGGCGGTAAAGAAACTGATCACGAAATCATCCAGGGAGAGCGTGAAAGCCAGCATGGCGCCGGCGATAATCCCCGGCATCAACAGGGGCAACATCACTTTCCGCAGCAGATACCAGTTGGTGGCGAACAAGTCCCGGGCCGCCTCCTCAACCTCGCTGCCGATAGCCACCAGGCGGCTGCGCACCACCAGGGCCACAAAGGCGATCTGAAAGGTGATGTGGCCGATGATCATATTGAGCAGTCCCGGCTCGAAGATCGAAGAAGCCATGCGCAGCAGCCCGAAGGCCACCACCAGGGAGGCGGCCAGGATGATGTCCGGAATCACCACCGGGATATGCAGGATGATATCCAGAAAATTGTTGGTGCGCGAGCGCCAAGGAAAACGGTCCATGGCGATGGCCAGAACGGTGCCCAGAATGGTGGCGACAATCGTTGAGATCACGGCCAGCAGCAAGGTGTTCCAGGCAGCCTCCAGGATCCATTCGTTCTCAAACAGTTTGAGATACCAGTCTAGAGTAAACCCCTTCCATACCAGCCCCCGGCGGGCCTCGTTGACCGAGAACACCGCCACCCCCAGCAGGGGCAGGTAGAGAAAGAGCATGGTCAAGTAGGAGACGACAATGATCATGGGATGCTGGCGCCTCATACGTATTCGATCTCCTTGCCTTTACGGCGGTAGATCTGCAGCCCGATCATAGTCAGCACCATCAGGCCCATGCTGATGGCCGCCCCAAAAGGCCAGTCGCGGCTGGTGCCGAACTGCTGCTGAATGAGGTTGCCCACCAGCATGTATTTAGCTCCGCCCAAAAGATCCGGGACCACGAACATGCCCATGGCGGGCACGTAGGTTAGAATGATGCCCACCGAGAGGCCCGGCATGGTCTGGGGCAGGATGGCCTGGGTAAAGACCCGCACCCGCGACGAATAGAGGTCCTGGGCCGCCTCCACCAGGGACCAGTCCAGCCGCTCCACACTGGCGTAGAGCGGCAGGGTCACAAAGGGCAGAAACATGGAGACCATCCCCAGGTACACCGCAAAGGCATTGGGATAGAGGGGTGCGCCGTCTGGGATAAAGCCCAGCAGGGCCGCCAGGCGGGCAAAGGGTAATTCCGGAGAGAGAATCAGGAACCAGGCATAGGCCCGGATCACCATGTTGGTCCAGAAGGGAATTATCACCAGGGTCAACCACATGTAGCGGCTGCGCTCGGGCCGGCTGGCGATAAAAAAGCACAAGGGGTAGGAAAGCAGCACCGAGATCAGGGTGGTGAAAAAGGCCACCACCACCGAGCGCCAGAGGATCATCAGGTAGTCGGCGGTCCAGCCGAAAAGCGTAAACCCGGCCAGCCGCTTGTAATTTTCAAGGGTGAAAACCCACTCCAGCTGGCCGTAGGCCCCCCGGGTGACCAAACTCACCACCACCAGCACCAGTCCGGGCAGCACCAGGAAGAGCATCAGCCAGACCATCCCGGGCAGCAGCAGCAGCTTGCCGCGTTTGAGCAACTGCCGCCGGGTGGTCAGCTCTCCGTACCAAGTGATGACCGATTCAGCGGGCTTCATCTTCAAGAATCACCAACTCTTTGGGTGCCAACTCTATCCAAACTTCCTGACCCGGATCGATGCGCCGATAGGAGCTGGTGCGCACCCGCAACCGCCCCGGCTCCAGCCATAAATCAAAATTGGTACCCCGGTAGATGATTTCGGCCACCCGCGCGCGGATCCCGTTTAGGGCCGGCGGAGTTTCACCAATCCCGATCCACTCGGGCCGGATGGCCACGGTGCCCTTCTCCCAGGCGGGTTCTTTATCCAGGGCCAGAAATCCGAATTCGGTATCCACGCCCCCCGCGGCCCGGGTGCAGGGAATCAGATTGGCGGCCCCCAGAAATTTTGCCACGAAACTGTCCCGGGGATTGTCATAGACCTCTTCCGGCGTACCGCACTGCACCACGCGACCCTCCCGCATGACCGCCAGGCGGTCGCTGCACACCAAGGCTTCGGCCTGGTCGTGGGTAACTAAAATGAATGTTCGCCCAAGTTTGCGCTGCAAGCGCCGTAAATCTTCCTGGACCTGGGCCCGCAGGCGGGCGTCTAGGGCGCTCATGGGCTCGTCCAGCAGCAGCACGTCGGGCTCGTTCACCAGGGCCCGGGCCAGGGCCACCCGCTGCTTTTGGCCGCCGGAGAGCTGATGGGGGTGACGCTGGGCCATGGGGATCAGATCGAGCATTTCCAGGCGGCGGGTGACCCGTTTGGTGATCTCCGCCGGGGGAAACTTGCGCGAGCGCAGACCAAAGGCCACATTTTCGTAAATGGTCAGGTGGGGAAAGAGGGCATAACTTTGAAATACCGTGTTGACCTGCCGTTTGATGGCCGGCAAGCGGGTGATATCCCGGCCGCCGAGAAACACCGCTCCCGAATCGGCTAGTTCCAGACCGGCGATGATTCGCAAAAGGGTGGTTTTGCCGCACCCCGAGGGTCCCAGCAAGGTAAAAAATTCACCGGGTCGTATGTCCAAAGAGACATCATCCAGGGCGACGACATCACCGAACTGTTTGCAGATCCGCTCAACCGCAAGGCCTGAATCGGCAGGGTTATTTTGATTCTGCTGCATGGCTTACTAAACCTGGATTGGATTTAAATGATTACCGCCGGCATCAGGATGATTTCTACGGCGATTACCCGTAAAAGTCAAAGATCTTGTGGAGGCGATGCAAATTAACAATTTGATCCAGGAAGAAGCTGAACCTCGCCCTTCCCATGAGCCACCAGCGTTCCGGGCATACTCCTTCTTGCTCGCGGCTCGGTGTTCTTCCGCGATGAGTTAAATATCACTCTCAGGCTATACCGTGGAGGAGTAGACTGTGGTCTGCTGCAGGGTTTCATCCACGGTTACGCCCAGTTTGGCCAAATTCCGGAAGCAGTACTGGCGCGCATCGGCCTCCAACTGCTCGGGAACAAAAACCCCCGGTTTGCTGAAGACATCGTCCACCAGCATCTTCACGAACACCGATGCGCATTGACCGGTGAGATAGGCTTCGTGGCTGAGACCGGAGGTCTCGAAGGCCTCCACCAGTCCAGGACCGGCGGCGTAGCTGTCGATGCGCACGGGACTCTTCCCGCGATAACCTTTGACCCGCACCAGAAACGCCCCCTCTTCGGCTACCACTCCATCGTCGATGATGGTCTGCAGCTCTTCCGGATACTTGGGAGCCGGGGGACACAGTTTGAGGATCAGATCCATGGGCACCACCCGGTTCCCATCCAGATCCACCGGCTCGGCGGAAAGCAGACCCATTTTATAGAGCAGCTCGGAGAACTTCACCCCGAACCCGCCGTATTTGAAATCTACATTGCGGACGCCTTTGAGCACGGTGTCGGCCAATAGCCCCATGGTCACCGGTTCGTCGTGTTCGTGGTCCACCATGCGGACTTTACGGTCAATCCCCCTCAGCTTCATGCGGATAGGCCGGCTAAAAGGCCGGTCCATGACATGCCGGCCCCCTTCAAAGCGGAAGGTGCGGTAGGCCATGTCCCAGAAGGCCACCTCCGGAGACCACCAAAAGGGGATAAAGTGGCGAGTCAGCACATTTTCGTACACATAGATGCTGATGGTTTCACAGCGGTCCAGTTTGTCAACGGCTTCCCGGGCCATGATATTGGCCAGGCCCGGAGATGAGCCACCCCCCACGAAGGCCGTCAGGCCGTTGGCCTTGAACTTGTCATGCCACTGGGCAAAGAGCAGCTTGTAGCTCTCCACAAACCCGATCTCCTCCATGGGGCCGGCCATGTCAAAATAGGAGGCGTTTACCGCCAGGGCGGCCTCCATGATGCGCAGGTTGTACTCCAGGGGCAGGCCGTTGACGATCAGGTCGCAGCCCTCGGCCGCCTGGATAACATTTGCGCTGTCTTCGGCATCCAGCTGCAGGGCCGAAGCCTTGTCCAAAGAGTCGCTGAGCACCTGGGCGGCCTTGAGGTCATAGTCCGCGCATACAATCTTGGACACACCGGGATGATCGTTCATGCGTTTGGCAATGGTGCTTCCCTGGGCGCCGACCCCGATCACAATAATCCGTTTCATGATTTCTCCTTGCCATTCGGTTTTGATGCGATTGCGTTTTGCGGGATGAGTCTTGGAAGGCGGCGGAATCGCGGGGTGGTGAGATGGGGCAGCCTTCCGATTAATTGCTCTATAATCAATTCGGAAACTTTTTTCAATAATTTTTTTGACAAATCTAATGGATTCCATTAAATATATAAATTATTATAACATTTTTCATAAATATAGCCTTCATACCTGTTTTTGATAGCAACCCCTTTGCGATTGGAGTCCGAAATCCATGAACGCCTATTCCAAAGCCGTCCGCAAACTCGATTCCGTGGATTGTAAAATCGTTTCCCTGCTCCAGAAGGACGGCCGCGCCCCCACCGTCACCATCGCCAAAACCCTGGGCATCTCCGAAACCACGGCCCGCAGCCGTTTAAAACGCCTGATCAGCGACGATGTCATACGGGTGGTAGCGGTGAGCAACCCCATTCGCCTCGGGTTCGAGATTATCGGCAACATCAAACTCAGTATCGATTTGAAGAAAACCGATACCATCCTCCAGGCCCTCAAACAGATCGAGGCCCTGAACTACGTGGCCTTGACCACCGGCGGCAGCGACATTGACATTGAATTTATCGCCGGATCCCTGGCGGAATTTAAAACCCTGGTCTTCGAACGGATCAGCCAAATCGATGGTGTCAATTCGGCGGAGACCTCGCTGATTGTGGAAATCATCAAGGATACGTGGGACTACGGAACAGCGTGGGACAGGTCGGTGGGGGGTTAGGAGCCGGCCGCACTCAAGGGTACGAAAGAAACCCCTGAGAGAACATCACCTGGATGTTAGGCCGTTGATACAGGCCGTAAATTGGATAAGATCGTGATCACCTTCAGCGACATTGCCCAGGAAGCGTTGAATTGGGCTCTGGATTCCATTTAGGCCTCATAGAGATGGCAGGCGACCCAGTGAGCGCTGGAGACCTCCCGGGGTTCCGGCGATTGCCGCCGGCAGATCGCCATCACTTGGGGGCAGCGGGGATTAAAACGGCAACCCGTCGGCAGGTCGATGGGGCTGGGCACATCGCCTTTGAGGATGGTGCGCTGCCGGCGCACTTTGGGATCGGCCACGGGCACCGCCGACAATAAGGCTTGGGTGTAAGGGTGCCGGGGGGTGGTGTACAACGCCTCATAGGCGGCCAGTTCCACGATGCGGCCCAGATACATTACCGCGATGCGGTCGCAGAGATACTCCACCACGGCCAGATCGTGGGCGATGATGATGTAGGAGAGATTGAATTCGGCCTGCAGGTCGATGAGCAGGTTGATGATCTGGGCCTGAATGGAGACGTCCAGGGCCGATACTGGCTCGTCGCCGATGATCAGCCGCGGGCTGAGGGCCAGGGCGCGGGCAATGCCGATGCGCTGGCGCTGGCCGCCGGAGAACTCATGGGGATAGCGGGTGGCCTGCTCCTGGGTCAGTCCCACCTTGTCCAGCAGGTAGGCTATGCGCGCCCCGCGCTCCCGGGGATCGGCCATGCCGTGGATTTTCAGGGGATCGCCCAGGATCCGGCGCACCGTCAATCTGGGGTTCAACGAGGCGTAGGGGTCCTGAAAAATAACCTGCATCTCCTTGCGCAGGGCGCGCAGCTCCAGGCGGTCCAGCAGGCTCAAATCCTTCCCCCCGTAGTGAACGCTCCCCCCGGTGGGTTCCAGCAGGTGCAATATGGCCATGCCGGTGGTGGTCTTGCCGCAGCCGCTCTCCCCCACCAGGCCCAGGGTCTCCCCGGCCTGCAGGGTAAAGCTGACCCCGTCCACGGCGTGCACATAGCCCGTGGTGCGGGAGAAAATCCCTTTTTTCACCGGAAAATGGACTTTGAGATCCTTGACCGTCAGCAGAGGGTTCATTGGACCGCACCTTTGGGGAGTTCCCCAGCCGCACCTGTGTTCTCCCACAGCCAGCAGCGCACCTGCCGGCCGTCGCCCAGCCGGGTAATCCGCGGCCGGCGGCGACGGCAAATGGCCAGGGCCTCCCCGCAGCGGGGATGGAAGGCGCAGCCTTGGGGTAGATCGAATAGAGAGGGCACCACCCCGGAGATCTCCTTGAGGCGCTGGCGCCCGAAGCGGGCGCGGCGTCCGATGATGGGTACCGAGCGCAGCAGCCCCTGGGTGTAGGGGTGCCGGGGATCTTCGAACAGCGCCTCGGTAGGCCCTTCTTCCACCATCCGCCCGGCGTACATCACCACCACCCGCTGGGCGGTTTCGGCGATCACCCCTAGGTCGTGGGTAATCATCAAAATGGCCGCGTTGTACTCCGCCTTGAGGGCCAGCATCAGGTCCAGAATCTGGGCCTGGATGGTCACATCCAGGGCCGTGGTGGGCTCGTCGGCAATCAGCAGATCGGGATTGCAGGCCAGGGCCATGGCGATCATGACCCGCTGGCGCATGCCCCCGGAGAGGGCGTGGGGATAGTCGTGAACCCGCTTTTCCGGAGAGGGAATCTGCACCTTGCCGAGCATCTTGATGGTCAACGCCAGGGCTTCGGCCCGGGAGGCGCGGCGGTGGTTGACGAACACCTCGCCGATCTGGTCGCCGATGGTGAAGACCGGGTTGAGGGAGGTCATGGGCTCCTGGAAAATCATGGAGATCCGGTTGCCCCGGATGGCCCGCATGGCGGCCGGAGAGAGCGCCAGCAGATCGCTGCCGCCGAAGTGAATGGTTCCACCGCGGATTCGGCCCGGCGGATCGCTGATCAGGCGCATGATGGAGAGTGCGGTCACCGACTTGCCACAGCCGCTCTCCCCCACCAGGCCCACGGTCTCCCCCCGGTTGAGGGAGAATGAAACGTCGTCCACGGCTTCGGCCACGCCCTCCAGGGTGTAAAAAGAGGTTTTCAAATGGTCTACGGAGAGCAGGGGGCCGGAAGATTCGGACACCGGACGCGGAAAGATCTGTGCGGCTGGCGTTTCACGCATCAGCCGGCCCTCACAAAGCCGCCGGGCCGGGCCGCAGTGCGCCGGCCGCCGTCGAGCACCAGCTCGCCGTTGATGATCACCGCCGAAACGCCCTCGGGATAGGATCGGGGCGCCGTGTAGGTGGCGGTATCGCTGAGGGTTTGGGGGTCAAAGAGCACCAGGTCGGCGATATATCCCGGCCGGATTTGCCCCTGTTCGGCAAGCCCCAGGCGCCGGGCCGGGAGCCCGCTCATCTTGTAAACGGCGGTTTCCAGGGAGATCACCCCCAGCTCCCGTACAAAGCGGCGGATCACCCGCGGAAAGGCGCCGTATACCCGGGGATGGGGCATGCCCCCGTTGGGGTTGCCGTCGGAGCCGATCATGACAAAGGGCAGCGATAGGAAGCGGGCCACGTCGGCCTCGTTCATGGAGGCGATGATGATATTGACGGCGCCCTTTTCTTCTACAATTAGATCGCACACCAACTCAAAGGGATCACGGCCCGCACCTTGAGCGGCCTGGGCCACGGTTTGGCCCACCAGAGCGGCGCGGGCCGGGCTCTCCAGCGAGGAGATGCTGATCCCTTCGAACCCCGCGTTGTGATAGCTGTTCTCCCACCCCGGCAGTCCGTCGGCCATCTGGCCCAAAATGCGTTCCCGCTGCCGGGGATCCTGCAGACGGGCCGTCAGGGCCTCGATTCCGCCCTCCTGAGCCCAGGGCGGAATCAGCGCCAGCAGGGTGGTGGCTGAACGGTCATAGGGGTAAAGATCGCAGGTGAGATCGAGGCCCTGGACGATGGCCGTTTCGATGAGTTCCACGGCGGCTTCGGCCTGGTGCCGGTTGTCGCGGCCCGCGGCCTTGAGATGGGAGATATGGGTAGCAGCCCCCGCGGCGCGGCCCACCCGGATCACCTCCCGCAGGGAATCAAGCAGCCCCGCGGCCTCGTTGCGGATATGGCTGGCGTGGAAGCGGCCCCGGCGGGCCACGGCCCCGGCCAGAGCGATGAGTTCTTCATCCCGGGCGAATCCGGAAGGCGGGTAGTAAAGCCCGGTGGAGAGCCCGGCGGCCCCCTGCTCCAGGGCCGCCTCGGTCTCTGCGACCATGGCCGCCAGCTGGTCTCGGTCCGGAGCCTGGGCGCTGTGGCCCATGACCTTGATGCGGATGGCGCAGTGGCCCACATGGGACATCACCCGGGCCGCGGGCCGGGCCCGGTCCAGGGCGGCGGCATAGTCCGCCAGGGTTTGCACTCCTGGGCAGTGTCGGCGAAATTCCCTCCGGGAGGGATCGTCATCCTCCGCATTCCGTCCGAGGGGCGCCGGCGCCGCGGAGACCCCGCAATTGCCCACCACATCCAGGCAAACCCCCTGACGCACCTTGATCTCTCCGGCCGGCTCGGCAATGTGATAGGTGTCGGTGTGGCAGTGCATGTCGATAAAGCCCGGGGCCAGGGCCAGGCCCCGGCCTTCCAAAACCCGAGCCGCCCGTTCAAGGGGCAGGTCGCGATCCACGGCAAGAATGCGGCTCTCTTTTAGGGCCACATCCTGGATCTGGCCGGGCCGGCCGCTGCCGTCCACAACCAAGGCGTTTTTGATGAGGATGTCGTACATGAAAGGATCCGCTTAGGGATTGATTGGAGCCGATACCATAAGCGGTTTTAATGAATTGTTCAATTGACTATTTCAGTCGCTTCGTGCAAAAAACAAAGCTGATCCGTGACCGGCTCCCGCCCTATAGCACGCGCCGGGCATCCCGCGGGATGCTGGATCGACCCACAACCGTTCACCCCCGACCCCAAGTCAAAAGGAGGAAGCATGAAAAAAAGCGTGATTGTATTGCTGGTGCTATTGATGGGCATGGCCTGCGCGCCAGCCTGGGCCGCGCGCAGCGGCGGGACCCTCAATTTCATGGCGCCCTACGGCGGCGATCTGTTCGGTCTGGACCCCCACCACTCCACCCGCTACCAGGACCTGCTGGTGGCCATGAACATCCACCGCACCCTGTTCAAGTGGGATGCCGAAAAAAACGAGCCTGTCCCGGAACTGGCCGAGAGCGTCAGCGTCTCCGACGACGGCCTGGTGTACACCTTCAAGCTGCGACCCAACATCAAGTTCCACCATGGCCGGCAGTTGACCACGGATGACGTGGTCTGGTCCTACACCCGCATCTGCACCCTGGAACCGGCCTCCCCCGCCCTGGACTACATGATGCCCATTCAGGGTGCCAAGGAACTCTCCGAGGGCAAGGCGGAAACCCTCAGCGGGGTGAAGAAGATCGACGATCTGACCTTTGAGATCACCCTGGCCGATCCGGTGGACCTCAAGTTTTCCCTCTGGCTGCCGGGCACGGATATCATCCCCCAAGACGAGGTGGAGCGTCTGGGCGATGCCTACACCACCAACCCGGTGGGCTGCGGTCCCTTCAAATTTGTCAAATGGGTCAAGGGATCGGAGATCGTTCTCGAGAAATTTCCTGAGTTCTACATCGAGGGCCGACCCTACCTGGACAAGGTGGTCTACAAAATCATGGGCGAAGCCGCGGCCCGGGACCTGGCCTTTAAGGCCCAGGAGTTGGACGCCACCATTGTGGGAGCCGACAACTATCCGGAGTATAAAGCCGATCCCACCATCTCTAAAAACCTCATCGAGGTGGCCGAAATGTTTACCCGCCTTGTGGGCTACAACCCCGATTTCAAGCCTTTCAGCGACAAGCGGGTGCGTCAGGCCATCAACCACGCCCTTCCCGCGGACCTGATCATCGAAAAGTTTCTCAAGGGCAAAGCCTTTCCGGCCCGGGGTTACCTGCCCACCACCTCGCCGGCCTTCAACCCGGAGATCAAGAAATATGAGTACGACCCGGAAAAAGCCCTGGCCCTGATGAAAGAGGCCGGATACGAAGAGGGCTTTGAAGTGGAACAGGCCATCGGCACGGCCAACAAAAGTTGGGGCACCGGCGTCTATGAAGCGGCCCTGCCTTACCTGAAGAAAATCGGCATCACCCTCAAGATCCAACAGATGGAGGGCGCCGCCATGGCCGAGCGCATTCGCAAGGGCGAATTCCAGATGTTCATCTGGTCCCTGGATTCGGGCCCCGACCCGCTGACCACCCTGGTGCGTTGGAAATCCGACAATCCCATGGCCAGCGGCAACTATGTCAAATACAACAACCCGGAGTTCGACAAGTACCTGAACCAGGCCGCGGCCACCCGGGATCCGGCCGAAAAGATCAAGAACATCCAGGAGGCCGAGAAGATCTTCGTGGAGGACGCCCCGGTATGGTTTTTCAACTACAACAAAGCCATCATGGCCCACCATCCCTGGGTCCACGATCTGGCCGCCGTGGCCCCCGAGATGATGTTCCAGGACCTCACCAACGTCTGGGTGGATGAAACGTCTCCCCGGGCCGAGGCCAAGTAGCATGGATTCAGGGCATGGAAGCCCCTCCCGGGGGTTCCCCCGGGAGGGCTGCCTTCGGGGAGAAGGCAGAGGTATGTTCACCAATGCGATTAACTGAGTAAACCTGTGGATCCCCGCCTGCGCGGGGATGACGTGCTGCGCGGGGATGACGTGCGCTTATCGTGCGGGGATGAGATTCATATTTCTACTTTCCACCATTCCCGCAAAGCCTGCCCCGGCAGGCGATAAGTAGAGGGCAGAAAAACTTTGAGAAGGGGTCATTCCCACGCAGGCGGGAATCCATTGCCGATTCGTCAATCTCACGACAATCTCTATCGGCAAGCTCTCCTTCAACTTCTATTCCCAGGCGGGACGGGACTGCACCCCTACAGTCCCGCACCTAATTTAATCCGAGGCTTCTCATGTTCGCCTACGCCATCCGCCGGCTGCTGCAGTTTATCCCCACCATCCTGCTGGTGACCCTGATCATGTTCACCCTGCTCAATGTGCTGCCGGGCAACGCGGCCCTCATGGCAGCCGGGGATCAGGACCACAACATCGATTCCCACTACATCGAAAAGATGAAAAAGGACTGGGGCCTGGACAAGCCAGTCTGGCTGCGCTTTGCCATCTACGTCAAGGATCTGGCGACCCTGGACCTGGGACTCTCCTTTTTGCGCCGGGAACCGGTGAGCATGCTCATTGCCCAGCGGCTCTGGCCGACCCTCAAGCTGGCTCTAGTGGCCATGGGCATCGCCCTGGCCCTGGGGGTCCCCCTGGGGTTTTATTCGGCCCTGCGCCAGGGGCGCTGGATGGACACCCTGACCATGATGGGGGCCGTCTCCGGGGTCTCCATGCCCCAGTTCTGGCTGGGCCTGCTGCTGATGTACTTCGTTTCCGTCAAACTGCAACTTTTGCCTCCCCAGGGCTACGGCAACGGAGCCCTGAAGAACATCATCCTGCCGGGCTTTACCCTGGGAATAGCCTACATGGCCCTGCTGGCCCGCACCACCCGGGCCGCGGTGGTGGAAATATTGAATAACGACTACATCCGCACGGCCCGGGCCAAGGGCCTCTCCGAGTTCATCGTCAACCGGCGGCATGTGATGCGTAACGCCCTGATCCTGGTGCTCACCACCGCCGGTCTGCAGTTCGGCTCCCTCATGGCCCAGACCGTGATCGTGGAAAAACTTTTCTCCTGGCCGGGATTGGGCTCTCTCTTGGTGGACTCCATATTCCAGCGCGACATCCCCGTGACCCAGGGCTGCGTGCTGGCCATCATCACCGTCTTTCTGCTGGTCAACCTCATCGTTGACCTGCTTTACGGCATCATCGACCCCCGCATCCGTGCCAGCTATTCATGAACAAATCCACCCGCAAACTGCTGCGCCAGACCAATCTGATCATCGGTGGGCTGATCACCCTGGCGGTGATCCTGGTGGCCCTTTTGGCCCCCTGGATCGCCCCCTTTCACCCGGTGGACGACGCCGACCTGATGGTCTCCGAGGAAGCCCCCAGCGCCCGGTTCTGGTTCGGCACGGACAACCAGGGTCGGGACGTGCTCTCCCGGGTGATCTACGGGGCGCGGATCTCCCTGGCGGTGGGCCTGATCAGCCAGCTCTTCAACACCCTGATCGGAGTGATCCTAGGTCTGAGCGCCGGGTTTTTCGGTAAATGGTGGGACGACCTGGTGATGGGCCTGACCAACGTCATGCTCTCCATCCCCTCTTTGATCTTCGCCCTGGCGGTGATGGCCCTGTTGGGGCCGGGCCTGCTCAACGTCTTCGTCGCCTTGGGCTTTACCAACTGGTCCTACTCCTGCCGCATCACCCGCTCCCAGGCCCTGGCGGCCCGCACCACCGATTACGTCAAGGCGGCCCGGGCCCTGGGCTACGGCCGCACTCGGATCATGTTCGCCGAAATCCTGCCCAATATCGTGGGTCCCATCCTGGTGATCGCCACCCTGGGCGTGGCCGGGGCGATTTTGCTGGAAGCATCCCTCTCCTTTCTCGGCCTGGGAGTCCAGCCGCCCACCCCCTCCTGGGGCGGGATGCTATCGGCGGCCCGGGAGCAGCTCTTCACCGCGCCCTGGATCTCCATATTTCCGGGCATCGCCATCTTCGTCACGGTCCTGGGGCTCAACTTGCTGGGGGACGGGCTGCGGGACATTCTCGATCCCCACACCACCACCCAGAAAATCTGACTCAAACCCAAATTCAACGGATTGCCTGACTATGACACAACCTGAGATGCTGATTCGCGCCGACCGGATTTTCAGCGGTCTTTCCGAAAACCCCTGGGTCACCGCCGTGGGCATCCGCGACGGCCGCATCGCCGCCATCGGCGACGAAAGCGACGTGCGCCGGGTGCTGCCCCGGGCCGAAACCCTCTCCCTGCCCGGTCGCCTGGTAACCCCGGGGCTGGTGGACGGCCACTGCCACTTCATCAGCTACGGCCAGAGCCTGTTGCGGGTGAACCTGGCCAACCTGCCCGATCTTGCGGCCTGTCGAGCCAAAATCCAGAACGCGGCCAAAACCCTCAAGCCCGGAGAGTGGCTCATCGGCCGGGGCTGGAACCACTACCAGTGGCCGGACCAGCGGGAACCGGACAAGCATGACCTGGACGACATCGTGCCCGACAACCCGGCCTTGATGATCCGGGTCTGCGGCCACAGCGAATGGCTCAACTCCAAGGCCCTGGCGGCCGTGGGCATCGGCGCCGACTCCCCGGACCCGCCCGGCGGCCGCATCGAGCGGAATGCCGCCGGCCGGCCCAGCGGGCTGCTGCGGGAAGCAAGGGATTTCGTCATGGAGTTCGTACCCCCCCCGGATGCCGAGTGGCTGAAAAAAGCGGCCCTGGCGGCCCAGGCGGACGCACTCCGTTTGGGCCTCACCGGCGTGCACACCTGCGAGACCTTGGACGACTACCGGGCCCTGGCCGACCTTGAAGCGCAGGGCCTGCTCAAGCTGCGGGTGCACCATAACCTGCCCCCCTATCATCTGGACCAGGCCGCCGATTTGGGGCTCGCAGCGGGTCAGGGATCGGACCATCTATGGGCGGGCCATCTCAAGCTCTTTGCCGACGGCTCCCTGGGGTCGGGAACCGCCTTGATTCACGAACCCTACTGCGACGAAACCGATAACTGCGGGCTGCCCTTTCTGGATGCCGACGATCTGATTACTGAGGTGCTGCGGGGACATGAACGGGGCTACAGCGTGGCCATCCATGCCATCGGCGACAAAGCCGGCACCCACGCTCTCAACGCCATCGCCAGGGGTCGGGAGCGCTTTCCAGGCCCCTGGCGGGACCGGGTGGAGCATGTACAGCTGCACCACCCGGACGATCTGCGGCGCTATCAGGCCCTGGATGTCACCGCCTCGGTGCAGCCCATCTTTGTGGGCACCGACTGGCAAGTGGCCGAGCGGCGCTGGGGGGCCCGGCGGCTGCCCTATGCCTATAGCTGGAAGACCCTCATGGATCATGGCCTGCGGGTTCAGTTCGGATCGGACGCCCCGGTTGAGCCCATCGCCCCCATTCTGGGCATCCAGGCCGCAGTGCTGCGACAGGACCGGCAACATCAGCCGCAAGGCGGCTGGCGGCCCGAAGAGAAGCTCACCCTGGAGGAGAGCCTGGCCGGCTATTTTCGCACCGCGGCCTGGAGTTCCGGCAAAGAGGATCGTCTCGGCGCCCTCAAGCCCGGTAATCTGGCGGACTTGACCGTCTTTGCCGAAGATCTCACCGCCGTGGACCCGGCACGCTGGGACCAGGTGGCAGTGGAGATGACCATCATTGACGGCGAAATTGCCTATCAGAAGGAGAGTTGAGCAGCCATGGCCCTCCAGCAGTCCCTCAAAGCGCGGCTTGCCCAGGCCGTAAAGCGACAGGAACTCCGGCTCACGGAACTCTACCGCCATTTCCACGCCCATCCGGAACTCTCCGGAGAGGAAGCCCGCACAGCGGCCCGGGTGGCAGCGGAATTTAAGGCGCTCGGACTGGAGGTCATCACCGGCATCGGCGGCCACGGGCTGGTTGGGATTCTGGACCGCGGGCCCGGTCCCTGCGTGATGCTGCGGGCGGACATGGATGCCCTGCCGGTGATGGAAAAAACCGGACTCTCCTTTGCCTCCCGGGTGCGGGCCCTGGACCCCCAGGGACAGGAGGTGGGCGTCATGCACGCCTGCGGCCACGACCTGCACACCACCTGCCTGATCGGCGCGGCCGCCGTGCTCTCGGATCTCAAGGATTTTTTACAAGGGCGGGTCATCTTCCTGGCCCAGCCCGCGGAGGAAGCCATTGGCGGAGCGCGGTTGATGATGGCCGCCGGCTTATATCACCAAACCGGACGACCGGATCTGGCCCTGGCCCTGCATGTGGACTCTGAACTGCCCGCCGGAACCGTGGGCCTGGGCCCCGGGGTGCGCTCCAGCGCCAGCCACTCCCTGGATGTCACCATCCGCGGCCGCGGCGGCCACGGCGCCTCGCCCCACCTGGCCAAGGATCCCGTGGTCCTGGCGGCCCAGTTCATTCTGGCCCTGCAGACCATTGTCACCCGGGAAATCGACCCTTCCCAGATGGCGCTGATCACCGTGGGCGCCATCCATGGCGGCACCAAGCGCAACATCATTCCCGCCGAGGTGCATCTCAATTTGACCCTGCGGGCCTATTCCGACAGCGTGCGCCGGCAATTGGCCGTGGCCGTGGCGCGCATGGCCGAGGGCCTGGCCCGGGCCGCCGGCCTGCCCCCGGAGTTGTATCCCCTCATCCAGGAACCGGAAGCCGGTTATCCCCCGGTGATCAACGATCCGGCCCTCACCGAGCGCCTGCAGTCCCTTTTTGCGGACCTGCTGGGAGCGGACCGGGTGCTCTTGCCGCCGCCCAGCACCGGCAGCGAGGACTTCGGCGAGTTGGGGCACACAAATCCGCCCATGCCCATGGTGTACTACCAGCTCGGCGTCACCCCGGCCCAGCGTTTGGCCGAGGCCGCGGCCGGCGGGCCGCCCGTGCCCCCGGAACACGACGCCCGGTTCCAACCGGATTTTGAGACCAGCCTACCTATCGGGGTCAGCACCCTGGCCGGAGCAGCGCTCGAGCTGGCTCAGCCGGAATAGGCAGGCGGTTGATGATGAGCGATTGGTGCTAGGTTCGGCAGCCTGGGTGTGAAGGTATTTCTGTGCGAGCTAAAGGCGGCCGGCCATCTCCACCACGCGGTCCAATTGTTCGAAGGAGTTGTAGATATGGGGCGCCAGGCGCAGGCAGCCCAGCCGCTCGGCGGCGATGACGCCCTGGGCTTTGAGTTGCTGGACCGCCCGGGGGGCATCCAGACCCGGTTTGCTGCAAACGGTGATGCCCGTGGGGTATTCGGCGAATTGGTCCCAAAGCACGCTGAATCCTTTTTGGCGCAGCCCCTGGGCCAGATGGGCGTTCAGTTCCCAGATGCGCTCCCGGGCCCGCTCAAACCCAACAATTTTAAGAAACTCCAGGGCCGCCAGGAAATAGACCCAGTCCCCGAAATTGGGCGTGGAGATGATAAAGCGGTCTGCATCGGGCTTGAGCTCAGCGCGGTAGGGCAGGTAGGTTTCGTCATCCACCACCGATCCGGTGGCCCAGAACACCGGCTTCAGTGTCTCCAGCTTCTCTCTGGCGACATAAAAAACCCCCAGCCCCAGGGGCCCCATGAGCCACTTCCAGGCCGAAAAAGCCATGAAGTCGACAGCGGCCTCTCGCAGGTCCAGGCGCTGGTGGCCCACCCCCTGGGCGCCGTCCACCACAAAGGTGATACCCCGCGCCCGGCACAATTGCCCCACGCGATTCAGGGGCAGGGGCATACCCGTACACCAGTGCACCGCCGACAGGGAGACCACCCGGGTGCGATCTGTCAGGCAGGTGCTCAAGGCCGCTAAAAACCGGTCCGGATGATCCCCGCAAGGCACCCTCACAATTCGGACTCCCCGAGCTTCCCAATGCTGCCAGGGGTAGACATTGCTGGGGTATTCATTTTCCAGGAGAACGATTTCATCTCCGGGTTTCAGATCCAGGCCATGGGAGACAAAGAGCATGCCTTCGGCCGTATGGTGCACCAGGGTCAACTCCTCGGGCAGGCAGTTGAGAAGCCCACAGAGTATCGTCTTGATCCGGGAAAGAGTGGTCTCATAGGCGACATCGGGGCTGAACACGCCCCGGGCCGCATAGGCGCCCATATAACGATTCATGGCGGATTGCACATGGGCGCCGGCCGGCACCGTGCCGCAGTTGTTGAGCCAAATCAGCTCCCGATTCACCGGATAGGCTGAATATACCTCATCCCAATTCATTTCAGTTCCTCTCATTTCAGCTCCACCTGGATCGTCCTTGCCAGCCGGACGCAAAGTATTTCGGATTTTCCGTTTCCTGCGCTTTGCGGCCGATGCGGAGTTCTTCTTTGGTGAAATCACCCACCACATCTTGAACGTACTGCGATTTTTCCTCACCATCCTCTTTTTGTTCTTTATCTCCTCGGGAGCCTTTTACCATGTGGAGCACGGCGCCAACCCCGCCATCAAAAGTTTTGGCGATGCCTTCTACTAGGTTTTGACCCGCTCTACATATTGGCCGGTGCGGGTATCGATGCGGATCTTTTCACCCTCTTCGATGAAGGGCGGCACGTTGAGGACATAGCCGGTCTCCAGGGTGATGGGCTTGGTGTCGCCGGATGCGGTATCCCCCTTGGCCCAAGGGTCGGCCTGGGCCACCTTGAGCTCCATGAAGATGGGCAGGGAAACGCCGATTGCGCGGTTTTCGAAAAAGAGTACGTTACAGACCGTATTCTCCTTGAGAAAATCGAGGGCATCTCCAATCTGGTCCTGGGTAAGAAATTCCTGCTCGTAATTGGCGGTATTCATGAAGCAGTAGCTCTCGCCGTCTGCATAGAGATACTCCATTTCGTGCTCTTCCAGATCGGCTTCCTGGAACTTATCCCCTGAGCGGTAGGTCTTGTCGAACTGGGTCCCGCTGAGCATGTTTTTCAGGCGACATTTGTAAAGGGCCTGACCCTTGCCGGGCTTGGAAAAATCAAACTGCACAATCACATAGGGATCGCCGTCAATGGCGATTTTCAGCCCTTTTCTCAAATCCGAAGCTTCATACATGAATCCACCCACTCTCTATAATTTGGATTTGCGACTGTTGCCCCGGCATACCATTATGATAAGGCCGCCGCGCCGAAAATTAAGTTGACATTTGGGGCCGTGTTTACCATATTCAGGCAGTTTTCGCAAATCCTTGAAATGCAAGAATTTACTGCATTTTAAGATGGATATGGCCTCTGGGCCATGGCTGCCCGACACCGTATGGAGTCAAGTTGGAGATGTGCTGAACATACTCACCGCGGTCCATCAAACCCGGGCCGCAAGGCTGACACCCCGGGGGGATGGTGCCCCCCCGGTTCTACGAAAGAGACACCATGATCCTGATCATCGATTTCGGCTCCCAATACAATCAGTTGATTGCCCGGCGAGTTCGGGAGCTGAAGGTTTACTGCCAAATCGCGCCGCCAACTCTCCCGGTTTCCGAAATTAAAGCCCTGGCACCGGACGGCATTATCCTCTCCGGCGGCCCGGCAAGCATCTATGAGCCTGAAAGCCCCAAGATCGATCCGGCCATTTTCAAACTCGATATTCCGATCCTGGGCATCTGCTACGGGATGCATTACATGGTGGACGCCCTGGGCGGCGAGGTTTCCCAGGCGGCCAAACGGGAATACGGTTTTGCCTCGTTGAAGATCAAGACCCCCGAGCTGATCTTTAAAGGAATCACCGCGCAAAGCCAGTGCTGGATGAGCCACGGCGATTCGGTGACCCGCCTGCCCCGCGGATTCAAAATTCTGGGCACCACCGACAACACCCCACGGGCGGCGGTATTTCATCCCGCCAAGCGGTTTTTCGGGCTCCAATTCCATCCCGAGGTGCAACACACCAAACAGGGCAAGCGGATGATCGCAAATTTCCTGTTCGCGGTGTGCGGCTGCAGGCGCACCTGGACCATGAAGTCCTTTGCCCGCCAAACCGTAGCCGAGATCCGCGACACCGTGGGGGACCGAAAGGTCATCCTGGGACTCAGCGGCGGCGTGGACTCCTCGGTGGCGGCGCTGCTGATCCACCAGGCGCTGGGCAAACAGCTCACCTGCATCTTTGTGGACAACGGCGTGCTGCGCAAAAAGGAGGCAGCCAAGCTCAAAGCGGTCTTCAAGGAAAAGCTCAAGATCAACATCCGCTTTGTGGGCGCGGCCAACAAGTTCCTTAGGGCCCTGGCCGGGGTGAGCGACCCCGAAAAGAAGCGCAAAATCATCGGCCGGGTGTTCATGGAGGTATTTGAAGCCGAGGCGGGCCGCATCCCGGATGCCGAGTTTCTGGCCCAGGGCACCCTCTACCCCGATGTCATCGAATCGGTTTCGGCCTTTGGCGGCCCCACGGCGGTCATCAAATCCCACCACAACGTGGGCGGGTTGCCCAAGAAGATGAAGCTCAAACTGGTGGAGCCCCTGCGCTATCTATTCAAGGATGAGGTGCGGCTGTTGGGCAAGGAACTGGGGCTGGACGAGGCCTTGATCTGGCGCCAGCCCTTTCCCGGACCTGGATTGGCGATTCGGATCATTGGCGAGGTGACCCGCAAACGGTTGGCGATCCTAAGGGAGGTCGATGCCGTACTTCTAGAGGAGATTCGGGCCGCCGGATACTACAAGAAGTTGTGGCAGTCCTTTGCCGTACTGCTGCCCCTGAAAAGTGTCGGGGTCATGGGTGATAAGCGCACCTACGAGTTTGTGGTGGCCCTACGGGCGGTCACCAGCAAGGACGCCATGACCGCCGACTGGGCGCGCCTGCCCCACAGTTTGCTGGCGCGCATTTCCAACCGGATTATCAATGAAGTGAGCGGCGTCAATCGCGTGGTCTATGATATCAGCTCCAAACCCCCCGGGACCATTGAATGGGAATAGTCCATCATGAACACCCCTGACAGCAACCGCTTTAAATTCACTCCTGATGACGAGCCCGGCGGCAACTCCCTGTTGGGGGAGCCGGCTGACGAGGCCCGGCTCGATAAGATTCAGCGCCGCATGACCCGCCTGAGCATCTTGCTGCCGCTGCTGATCATCGTGGCCCTGATGGGGATTTACTGGGGTCTCAGCCGACAGGTTAACCGCACCCGGGATACAGGTTCTATCGAGGTTCTGCGGCTCTCCAAGGACTTGGAGGCCAGTTTTTCAGCACTATCGGTGAAGCAAGCCAAACTGGACGAGATGCTCAACAAACAGCTGGCACCCCTCAACGAGCGCTGGGTGACCTACGAGCAGAATGACAAGGAGCTCAAGGGACGGTTGGAAAACCTGGAGAAATCCCTGGCCCGGCTATCCAAATCCAAACTGGGCCCCCAGGACCTGGAGAAAGCCTCGGCCGCCTTGACCGCCCAAATCAGCGGCATATCCCAGGAGGTCAAGCGCCTGAACCAGGAAATCGAGGGCAACGGCAGCAGCATGGCTAGCCAAATCAAGGACCTGGAGGCCACTCTGGATCAAACCGTATTGGAACTCGCCGATACGGCGGTGGCCCTGGACGAGGCCAAGGGCCGCCTGGGCCGGCTGCAGAGTCAGCTGGCCAAGCTGGAATCGACCCAGATGAGCCCGGAACGCCTCAATGCCGTGCTCAACGAGATGCGGCTCAACCTCCAGGATAACGACAACCTAACCCTTCTGGCCAGCGAACAGGCGGTGATGGACAAACGCCTCAATGACCTGGAGGGGCAACTGAACGCGCTGCGGGAGAAAATTGCCGCCTTTAGCGCCCGGGGAAGTTCGGCGCCCAGACCCATCCCTGCACCGGCCCCCGCTGTAAGGACAACCCCCGGCGGGGTTCAGGAGCAGGACCTCAACTGATCATTCCAGGCAGGCTCACCCTCCCCGCCCAACTCCTTTACAGCGAAAGGATCGCCACCATGCCCCATGCCGCCATCGTCTACTGCTCACCCGCGGGATCGACCCGCCACGTGGCCAAAATCATTGAAAAAACCCTGGCTTCGCTGTCCGTATCGGTTACCTGCATCGATTTGGGACAAACCCGCAATGCAATTCGGGAATTCAACGCTGTGGCCCGACAACAAGATTGCCTCTTCATCGGCTCGCCGGTCTATCGGGACGTCGCCACGCCTCCTGTTATGGGATTCATTGACGCCCTGGCCCCGGCACAAGACCGCTTGGCCGTGCCCTTTGTGACCTGGGGCGGTGCCATCAGCGGCATCGCCCTTTGGCAAATGGGCCGCGCCCTGGAACAAAAGGGCTATCAGCTTGCCGGTGGCGCCAAGGTGCTGGGCAGACATGCCATG
The DNA here is from genome assembly GCA_963713755.1 of uncultured delta proteobacterium. Taxonomy (GTDB): domain Bacteria; phylum Desulfobacterota; class Desulfobacteria; order Desulfobacterales; family CAVQMW01; genus CAVQMW01. Next base: position 93,577 of record CAVQMW010000004.1, read on the forward strand.
ATGTGGAACCATCCCCATCCTCAGGGCGCGGGCCATCCCGATGCCGAGGATGAGCGCCTCATCACCGAATTGGTCCGTGAAATTGGGCAGCAACTCGCTTCACCCCAAACGCCGCGGGTCAGCCTTTCGCAGTTCGATTACCTGCCCGCGGAGTGGACCTCTGAAACCCGGGCAAAGATGGGCCAGCCCTGGAAGATCATTCCCAAATCCGTGGATGAAGAACGCTGCACCCAGTGCGGCACATGCGAAGCCGAGTGTCCGGTAGGGGCGGTCTCCCTATCGCCCTATCCCCAGTTTGCGGAAAATTGCTTTGACTGTTTCAACTGCATCCGCCTGTGTCCCGAGGAGGCTATCATCTCCAAAGTGCCCATGGAAAAGATTCATGCCATGATCCTGGAACGGGTCGAAAAGTTCAACGAAAGACCGGGCACTCAAATATTTCTTTCCCAATAGAAAGCAGTCTGACTTTCTTCACATTCGGGATGCGATCGAGGCAACAGATGCGCCATCTTCTCTTAGTTCTACTATTTCTGACGCTTTGCTGGAACCTGATCTTCTTCACCCGGGCGAATACGTTCGCCCAGGGCCCGCCCCCCGCCAAAGTCAAGGTGGGCCGCATCTTCCAACAGGAGCTGGCACCCACCAATCCCATGGTGGGCGTTCTGGATTTCGATCAGAAGTCTGGACTCTCATCGGAAATCAACGGATTGATTCAGCACCAGGAGATCCAAGAGGGCGCCCGGGTACGCAAGGGAGATCTGCTGGTTCGGCTGAACACCGATTTTCTCGAGAAAGACATCGACATCCTCAAAACCCAGCAGGACCAGATAGCGGTCAAGATTGACAATGCCCGAAAGAACGTGCAGCGCTTTAAAGAGCTATTCCAGAAAAGCGCCGGCAGTGAAAAAGCCTACGATGACCTTGCCGACGAATTGAGCGAACTGCTGCTGGAGCAGGAAATCATCCAAAAACGCATTGAGCGCCAGAAAATCACACTCGTCAAAAGCCGCATCCGGGCGCCCTTTAACGGATTGATCCTGGAAAAACACAAAAACGAGGGCGAGTGGCTGGCTGCGGGCAGCGCGGTGTGCACTATCGCCTCCATCGACGATATTGTGGTGCGGGTCTTTATCCCCGAAGGAACGATCCGCTTTGTGCAGCCCGGCCAGGCGGTCTCCGTCACCATCGGCGCCCTGGACAAGACCTTGCAGGGTGAGGTGGAAACTCTGGTTCCCGTGGCGGACATGACCAGCAAGACCGTGCAGGTCAAAATCGTCATCCCCTACCAGGAGAACATCGTCCAGAACATGTCGGCCACGGTTCATATTCCGGCGGCGCACGCCATGACCCTGATGATGGTTCCCCGGGACGCCCTGGTAAGAAACCAGGGTAAGGCGTTCATCTACACGGTGAAGGAGAACACGGCCAAGATTCTGCCGGTCACCATCGCCGCCTATGCCGGAGTGCTGGTGGGCCTGAGCGATCCCTATTTGACGGAAGGAATGCCAGTGGTGATTGACGGCAACGAACGACTGCGGCCGAACCAACCGGTGGAGATTCTTGCCCCGGATCCCAATGAAACCCCATCCGCCAAAACGCCTTGACCGGGACGCCTGGGCATGGATTTTATTAAATTCTCTATTTCAAAGCCGGTCTCCATCATTGTCGGCATCTTTCTGGTGGTCCTTTTCGGCCTGATCGGCCTGTTTCGCCTTCCGGTTCAGCTCACCCCGGATGTGGAAACCCCCCAGATCACGGTGACCACCCTCTGGTCGGGGGCCACGCCCTACGAGGTGGAAAAAGATATCATCGAGGAGCAGGAAGAAGTACTGAAAGGCATTCAGCGCCTGACCCTCATGGAGAGCTCCTGCTACAACAGCCGCGGCGAGGTCACCCTGACCTTCGAGGTCGGCGCGGATATCGATGCGGCTCTGCTGCAGGTCTCCAACAAGCTCAATGAGGTCCGAAGCTACCCCGAGAATGTGGAAAAACCCGTCATCGAGGCCTCGGGCGCCCAAAGCTCGCCCATCATCTGGATGGTGGTCAAGGCGATCATCGGCGAGCCGGAACAGATCAATACCCAACGCACCTTCTTCGAGAACGAGGTACGCCAGTTCCTCGACCGGGTGCCCGGCGTGGGTTCCCTGTTCGTCTTCGGCGGCTCGGAAAGCCAACTTGAAATCTTGGTCTCCCCCCGCAAACTGGCCGCCCACCGGATGACCATCTCCGAGGTCAGCGCCCGGCTCAGCAGCTCCAACCGCAATGTCTCGGCCGGTACCTTGGGCGTCGCCAACAAGAACTACCGGGTGCGCACGGTGAGCCAGTACCAGGAGGTGGCCGATCCCTTGGAAGTGGTTCTGCGGGATGATGGCATCCGCCGGGTCTACCTGCGGGATGTGGCCACCGCCCGCATCGGCTATGCGCCCAATGATGTGGCCGTAATGCACAACGGCATCCCGGTGATGGTGGTGGGCGTGCGCAAGGCGCAGGGCGCCAATGTGATCGCCCTCACCGAAGCGGTCCACAAAGAGGTCGCCCGTCTCAACCAGGCGGTGCTGGCGGACAACAACCTACTGATGGAGATTGTCTCTGAGCAGACGCCCTATATCAATCGCGCCATCAGTCTGGTCCAGCGCAATGTGCTGATCGGCGGAGTCCTGGCCATCTGCGTGTTGCTGCTCTTTTTACGCAGCGTCACCTCGACCCTGGTCACGGCCATCGCCATTCCCATCTCGGTCATCGGCACCTTCATCTTCATGTGGGTGTTTCAGCGCAGCCTCAATGTGGTCAGCCTGGCGGGCATCTCATTTGCCGTGGGCATGCTGGTGGACAATGCCATCGTGGTGCTGGAGAATATCGACCGCCATCGCAACATGGGCAAGAGCCCCTGGAGCGCTTCCTATGACGGCGCCAAAGAGGTGTGGGGAGCGGTTCTGGCCTCCACCACCACCACGGTGGCCGTCTTTCTGCCGATCATCTTCATGGCCGAGGAGGCCGGGCAGCTCTTCAAGGATATCGCCATTGCGATCACCTTTGCGATCATTATCAGCCTCTTTGTCTCCATCTCCGCCATCCCCACCCTGACCCATCAGTTCTACCGCCTCTCCAAGCGGCGCAAGGTGCATCTGAAATTCATCACCAATGTGGGCAATTTCTTTGTTAAGCTTCTGCTCTTCATCTCCGGGGTGACCCTGAAAAACGTCTTGACCCGCATCGCCACGGTGATCCTCCTCACCGGCGCCTCCGTCGGGATCGCCCTGCTGCTGATTCCCAAAGCCGAATACCTGCCCCAGGGCAACCGCAACCTGATTCTGAACATCATGCTGCCACCGCCGGGCTATTCCGTTGCCAAGCGCCAGGCCATGGGTGAGGTTATATTCGATAGTGCTCGGCCCTACTATGAACCGGGCAATAAGGACGGGATCTCTCAGATCAAGGGCATGTTTTACGTGGCCGCCGACCGGTTGATGCTCTTTGGCGCCACCAGCACCCAGGAAACCGAAGCCGCCAAGATGATGCCGCTGTTTACCCGCATCATCAACGCCTTCCCCGGCGTGTTCGGGGTGAGCATTCAGGTGGGCATTTTTCAGAGCGGCCTGGGCCGGGGCCGCACCATCGACGTCAACATCGCCGGCGACCGCATCGAGGGGATTATCGATGCGGCCCGGGTGCTTTTCGGCACCATCCGCGAAAAAATTCCCCAGGCCCAAGTGCGGCCGGTGCCCTCCCTGGACAACAGCTACCCGGAAGCCAATTTCCATGTCCGACGCTCTTCGGCCGTGGCCAATGGTCTGAGCGAAACGGAAGTCGGAGAATATATCGACGTGCTCATGGACGGCCGCAAGGTGGGCGAGTACAAGCCGGAACAGATGAAGAAGATCGATATGGTGCTGCGCAGCGCTGAACGATATATCCAGACCCCCGAGGATATCTCCGCCAGCACCATCGCCAACCGAGAGGGCCGGCTGATCCCCATGGGCGAGGTCGCCGAACTGGTTTACGGGCAGGGAATGAACCAGATCGATCACCGGGAACGCAAACGTAACATCAAGCTCGAAGTCACGCCGCCCATAGAACTGCCCTTGCAGCAAGCCATGGAAACCATTCAAAGCGGCGTGATAGCCCCCCTTCAGGGGGCCGGCAAACTCGACGGGGTAGAGGTCTCCCTGGGCGGCAATGCCGACAAGCTCTCCCAGGCCATTTCGGCCATCGAGGTCAACCTGCTGCTGGCGGCGGTCATCGTCTATCTGCTCATGTCGGCACTCTTTGAGAACTTCTTCTATCCCTTGATCATCATGTTCACCGTTCCTCTGGCGGCGGCCGGCGGGCTGGTGGGGCTGCGCCTGGTAGACGCCCTGGTGGCGCCCCAGGCCCTGGACATCGTGGCCATGCTCGGATTTATCATTCTGGTGGGAACGGTGGTCAACAACGCCATTCTCATTGTCCACCAGACCTTGAATAACATTCGCTACGGCAAAATGGCCGGCCTGGCGGCGATCACCGAATCGGTCAAAACCCGTATCCGCCCCATCTACATGAGCACCTTTACCAGCCTCTTCGGCATGCTGCCCCTGGTGCTCTCCACGGGTGCAGGCAGCGAGTTGTACCGCGGATTGGGCAGCATCCTGTTGGGCGGACTGGCCTTCTCCACCGTGTTCACCCTCTTTGTCATTCCCAGTTTACTCTCCTTTTTCGTGCGGTTCGAAAAATCTAGAACGGACATCCCTTGAGATGGGATGGGGGCCCCAACCGCAAACCGGAACCGGCAAATAGGGATCCGGCCCTGTTTAAGAACTGCAGGAGAGCATGGAGCAGCCCGGGCGGTTGCGGGCCCACTCCGGACGCTTTTGGGCGTGCTGCTCCTGATCGGGCTGGGCATCATAGGGATGCCGAAGCACCGCCAGCAGCTCCTCGATACGCGAAAAATCCCCCTCCTCGGCCTGGTGGATGGCCAGCTGGGCCATGTAATTGCGCAGCACGTATTTGGGGTTGACGGCATTCATGCGTTCCCGGCGGGCGGCGGGTGATAGATCGTCCCGGGAGAGACGCTCCGCATAGCCCCGCAGCCAGTGCGCCAGTTTCCGCCGGTAATCCGGGGTGAGCTGTTCCGGGCGGTAATAGGCCGGCATCAGGGGCGCCATGCGGGCGTCGTCAGCCTCACCATCCCTTTGATTTTCTCCCGGACCGGGCAGATGCGCCAGGCGGCGGAAAAAGAGAGTCATGTCCGTTTCCACCTGGGGCAGCAGGGAAAGGAGTTCGGCGATCAGCGCTTCGTCGCCGGCCGGATCAAACTGTTTCAGGCCCAATTTGGCGGCCATCATCTCCCGCCAGCGCGTAAGGTAGCGGGGGCCGAAACCGTCCAGGATCTTCTGGAGGGGCGCCACTTCCTCGATGAGGGGATAGAGGGCATTGGCCAGCTGCCCCAGGTTCCAGTGGGCAATCTGGGGCTGGGCCCCGAAGCGGTAGCGGCGGCTCACGGCGTCGGTGGTGTTGGGGGTCCAGTTGGGGTCGTAGTCTTCCAACCAGCCGTAGGGGCCGTAGTCAATGGTCAGCCCCAGGATGGACATGTTGTCCGTGTTCATCACCCCGTGGACAAATCCCACCCGCATCCAGTGCACCATCAACTCGGCGGTGGTGCGCACCACTTCGTCGAACCATTGGAGGTAAACCGATTTGGAGGGTGGTCCCAGGTGGGGAAAATCGGTACGAATGGTGTAATCCGCCAATTGGCGCAGCAGGTCGAGCTCCCCGCGCATGGCAAAGAGCTGAAAATTGCCGAAACGGGTGAAAGAGGGCGCGATGCGGCACACCACGGCCCCCGGCTCGAGTTTGGGATGTCCGTCGTAGAACATGTCCCGCTCCACCTCCTCGCCGGTGAGCACCAGGCTCAGGGCACGGGTGGTGGGCACGCCCAGGTGAAACATTGCCTCGCTGATGAGAAACTCCCGCAGCGAGGAGCGCAGCACCGCCAAGCCGTCGGCGTTCCGTGAATAAGGGGTGGGTCCGGCCCCCTTGAGCTGCAGGACCCAACGCTGGCCGCTGCGGTTGACGATTTCCCCCAGGTTGATGGCCCGACCGTCCCCCAGTTGCCCGGCCCAGTTGCCGAACTGGTGGCCGCCGTAATTGGTGGCGTGGGGCGCCATGCCCGGTAGCAGTCGATTTCCGGAAAAAACCTCGGCAAATTCAGGACTGAGGCAAGCCGCAGGGGAGAGACCCAACAGATCGGCCGCTTGTGGGGAGAAGGCCGCCAGTTGGGGCTGGCGAACCTGGGTCGGGGAAACCCGGGAATAGCAGGCCCCCGGCACCTGGCGGCGGCGATTGACGGGATCGGGGTCTCCCGGCAGTTCTCGGACAAAGCGGTTGTCAAAGGCCAGACCCGCCAAGTCATCCAAAGGGGGTGGCGCGAGGTCATCAAGGGCGGCACAGGCCGCGGCGTGAGCAGGGTTCATGATGATATCCCGTATAAGTTTGAATCTGATCGCCCCCAATCTATGTCCCGATTTCGGGGAAACCAGCTCATGGTCATTGGTAACGCCGGCCCCTCGATCCCGAAGCCTTAAAATCCACTCCAGGCGGAGCCGTGGTCAATATTAGACGGTAATCACGCATTTAGGGTGTGCAACGCGCGGACCCCCTGGCCGACATGACACCTGTATATAAGATGGGTATGCCCCACGGGGTTAGTTTTTGTAAAAAGCGAGCGCCTCTGCTATGACAGCCCCCAACTTGTTATCGGAAACAATGAAAGGAAGCGCCCATGAAACGATTATGGATTGCAGTTGTTTTGGTTACCCTGATTTCACCAGGCCTTTTGTTGGCCGCCGATCCGGTTAAAATCGGCATGGTCACCACCCTCTCCACCAAGGCCGGATACCTTGGCGAGGAGGTTCGCGACGGATTTAAGCTGGCCATGGATCAGGAGCAAGGCAAGCTGGGGGGAGTGCCCGTGGAGTTGCTGGTGGAAGATGACGGCCGCAAGCCGGAAAAAGCCAAACAGATCGCCGAGCGCTTTATCAAGCGTGACGGCGTCAAGCTGATGACCGGTATCATTTTTTCCAATGTGGCCATTGCCGTGGTACCCAAGGTGGTCCAGGGCGGGGTCATCTACATCAGCCCCAACGCCGGCCCCAGCCTGCTGGCGGGCAAGGGCTGCCATCCCAACTATTTCAATGTGGCCTATCAGAACGACAACATCGATGAGGTAGTGGGCCAATATGTCTCCAAGACCGGGTTTAAAAACGTCTATCTGCTGGCGCCCAACTACCCGGCCGGCAAGGATCACCTGGCGGGATTTAAACGCTACTACCAAGGCCAGGTGGCCGCGGAGGTCTACACCAAGCTGGGCCAATCGGATTATGCGGCCGAAATCGCGGCCCTACGCGCCGCAAAGCCGGATGCGGTCTTCTTCTTCTTACCGGGTGGAATGGGCATCAATTTCATCAAGCAGTACGCCCAGGCCGGGCTCAATCAGCAGATTCCCCTTTTCGGGCCGGCCTTCTCCTTTGACGAGCGGCTGCTCAAGGCCGTGGGCGCCGCCGCTTTAGGGGTCAAAAACGGCTCCCAGTGGGTTCACGACCTGGATAACCCCGCCAACCGGCAATTTGTCGAGGCCTTTCGCAGCACCTATGGCCGCACACCCACCCTCTACGCCAGCCAGGGCTATGACGCCGCCCGGCTGCTGGGCAGCGCCCTAAAAGCAGTAGGTGGCAATCTCGACGACAGCGATGCCCTGCGGGAAGCGATCCGCAAGGCCGACTTTGAATCGGTGCGGGGCAAATTCAAATTCAGCGCCAACCAGCATCCGGTTCAAGACCTCTACATCCGTGAAGTGGTCCAGGCGGCTGACGGCAGCTTCACCAATAAAACCCTGGAAACGGTGTTCAGCGATCACGGCAACGCCTATAGCGACCAGTGCAAGATGGACTGAGGCTCTTCATAGCAGCAAGCTTAAGTAAATTCAGCTATTTCGAGTTAAGTTTTAGCCACGGACACACACGGACGTTCTGTTATATTTTGTCCATGTAGGCCTGTGTGAGTCTGTGGCGAATCAGCCCTCCAAGATCCACGGCAATTCAAGATTAGCCTATATGCTGCTTCTCATTGAACAACTGCTCAACGGCCTGCAACTGGGCATGATGCTGTTTCTGATGTCCACGGGCCTGACCCTGGTGTTCGGGATCATGCAGGTGATCAATCTGGCCCATGGGTCGTTCTATATGATCGGCGCCTATGTGGGGGCCACGGTCACCGCCCACAGTGGGTCGTTTCTGCTGGGCATCGCCGCGGCACTTTGCGCCGCGGCTCTCACCGGAATGGCCGTGGAAGCTGTGGTGCTGAGGCGCCTGTACCGGAGGGAACACATCGACCAGGTACTGGCCACCTTTGGTTTGATCATGTTCTTTAACGAGCTGACCCGCATCGTCTGGGGCCGCCAACCCCTCTTTCTTGATGTGCCGCCTTGGCTGTCGGGCACGGTTGAAATCCTGCCCAACGTCCCTTACCCCAGCTACCGGCTGGCGGTGATCGCCGTGGGTATCGCGGTGGGTCTGGGGCTTTACGTTCTTTTCGGCCATACCCGCCTGGGCATGCGGATCCGCGCCGGGGCCAGCAACCGTGAAATGGCCGGTGCCCTGGGAATCAACATCAAACTGCTCTACACCCTGGTCTTCGGCCTAGGCACCCTGCTGGCCGGTCTGGCCGGGGTGCTGGCCGGACCGATTTTGGCCGTAGAAGCGGGAATGGGCGAAAGCATTTTGATCCTCACCTTCGTGGTGATCGTCATCGGCGGCATCGGTTCGGTTCGCGGCGCCTGGGTGGGGGCCTTGCTGGTGGGAATGGTGGACACCCTGGGGCGGGCCTTTCTGCCGGGCCTGTTGAGGCTCTTTCTATCCGCGGCCCATGCCGATGGCGTGGGCGCCTCCCTGGCTTCCATGTCGGTTTATGTGCTGATGGCCGCGATCCTGGTCTGGCGGCCCCGGGGCCTTCTTCCGGCACCGGCCTAGCCGGTCTCCCTCAGCGTTATGTCTCTCCCCATTTCCCGCAAATCCACGTTCCTGGCCACCGGCGGCCTTCTGCTGCTGTTGTTGCCACCCCTGGCCCACCTGGGGAGCGAACCCTACCTGATCACCCTTTTTAGCCGGATTCTGATCTATGCCCTGGCCGCGGTGAGCCTCGATCTGATGCTGGGTTATGGTGGCATGGTCAGTCTTGGCCACGCGGCCTTCTTCGGTATCGGCGCCTACACCGTGGCCATCCTCTCCTTCCACGGGATGGACGGCTCGCCCCTGATCTCATGGCCAGTTACCCTCTCCGGCCATACCAGCGGCCTGATCGCCTGGCCCGCGGCGGCGCTGGCCTCGGCACTGCTGGCGGCAATCATCGGCGCCCTCAGCCTGCGCACCAGCGGCATGCACTTCATCATGATCACCCTGGCCTTCGCCCAGATGCTGTACTACTTCTTTGTCTCTTTGGAGGCCTACGGCGGCGATGACGGCTTGAGTCTCGTTTCCCGCAACAGCTTACCGGGCTTGGATCTGGGCCGGGACCTGCATTTCTACTACCTGTGCTTGGCCTTGCTGTTTTCCTTTCTGCTGGTGGCCCAGCGCCTGGTCCGCTCGCGGTTCGGCATGGTGATTCGCGGCAGCCGCGAAAACGAAAAGCGGATGCAGGCCCTGGGTTATCCCACTTTCCGCTACAAACTGGTCTGCTTCATCATCGCCGGGGCCGGGGCGGGTTTGGCCGGAGCCCTGATCGCCAACCAGACCGAGTACGTGAGCCCGGGATTGATGCACTGGACCCGCTCCGGGGAAATCCTGGTCATGGTGCTGCTGGGCGGTATGGGCACGCTCTGGGGCCCGGTGTTGGGTGCGGCCGCCCTGCTGCTCCTGGAGGAGATCCTCTCCATGTACACCGAACACTGGATGGTCTACCTGGGGCCGATCCTGATTGTGGTGGTGCTGTTCGCCAAACGCGGCATCTATGGCCTGCTGGCGGGCGAGGAGTCTGAGAATGAGTGATCCCCTGCTCCACACCCAAGGCCTGACCAAATGTTTTGGTGCCGTCCAGGCCTGCAACAATCTATCCCTGTCGATTGCCCCGGGAGAGATTCACGCCTTGATCGGACCCAACGGAGCCGGAAAAACCACCCTGCTCAATCAAATCTCCGGGGATCTGAAACCCGATGCCGGCCGGATCTACTTCGACGGTCGGGAGATCACCCGGCAACCCCTTTACCGGCGGGCCCATCTGGGCCTGGCGCGCTCTTACCAGATCACCTCCCTTTTTAAACGGTTGACCGTAGAGGAAAATTTCCTGCTGGCCATTCAGGTCCACCGGGGTCATAGCTTCCGGTTCTGGAAAAATGCCGCGGATGATTCCCGGCTGCGCAACCTGATTTCACCCGCCATAGAACAGATGGGCCTGGCCGAGCGCGCCAAGCTCCTTGCCGGCCGTCTCTCCCACGGCGAGCAGCGGCAGCTGGAGGTGGGCATGGCCCTGGCGGGCAACCCTAAACTGCTGCTCCTGGACGAACCCATGGCCGGCATGGGTCCCGGGGGCGCGGTGGAGCTTTCCAAACTGATTCTGAAATTAAAACAGCGGGTGAGCATTCTTTTGGTGGAGCACGACATGGAGGCGATATTCGCCCTGGCGGACCGAATCACCGTGCTGGTCTACGGTGAAGTTCTGATCACCGGCACTCCCCGGGAGATCCGCGCCGATCCCCAGGTGCGCCAGGCCTACCTGGGGGATGAGATCTGATCATGCTGGCGGTTCGCCAAATCGAAACATTCTACGGACGCAGCCAGGCCCTGTTCGGGGTGAGCCTGGAGGTGGGACAGGGGGAAGTGGTGACCCTGCTGGGCCGTAACGGCATGGGCAAAAGCACCACGGTAAGGTCCATCATGGGTCTGACCCCGCCCGCCCGGGGCGACATCAACTTTGAAGGCCGCCCCATTGCGGGGCTGCCCAGTTACGCCATCGCCCGCCTGGGTATCGGGCTGGTGCCCGAAGGACGCCAGATCTTTCCCAATCTTACGGTGTACGAGAACATCATGGCCACGGCCGCCAACCGCCTGGGGGAACCCGAGCCCTACACCTTGAAAGGCGTGCTATCGATTTTCCCCCGACTTGAAGAACGGCTGGCAAGCTACGGCAACCAGCTCTCCGGCGGCGAACAGCAGATGCTGGCCGTGGTCCGCGCCCTGATGACCAATCCTAAGCTGCTGATTCTGGACGAGGCCACCGAGGGTCTGGCGCCCCTGGTGCGCAAGGAAATCTGGCGCGGCCTGGCCATGCTGAAAAAGTACGGTCAGGCCATCCTGCTCATCGACAAAAACCTCAAAGCCCTGATGCAGCTCGCCGACCGGCACTATGTAATGGAAAAAGGGCGCGTGGTATGGCGCGGCGTCACGGCTGAAATCGCCGCCGACCCCGCCCTGCAGTCCCGCTACCTGGGGGTGTAATGTTCTTGAGCATTCTCGCGGATGATTTCAAAATCGGAAACTCGCGGCGGATGCCACTTTTACAGGCGTGTCGGGGTGCCGCCGTTTCAGCGACCTCTACCCTGACGATTGAAGACGACTTGCGGTCAGGAAAACACCTCTTACCATGTAAGGCAGGTCAAACCAAACCATGACTCAGTATAAACTGAAAAAGTGCCCCGAGTGCGGCCAGCAATTGCGGTTTCCCGAGGACATCGGCGGGGTGTTGATGAAATGTCCTTCATGTGGCAGACAGTTTCAATCGGACTTTAAGCTGGGCGTCACCGGAAAAAAGATGAACCGCAGCCGGTTGAAAACAGTTTTCGAATTGCCCGATACCATTTTAAAACGCATCGGCCGATATTTTTCTTCCCGATAAGAACTCAATGGTCTTTTTTGTGTGTTCAGAAGCAACCTGAGCTGTTTCGGTGATGGCGCGGGACTAACAAACATGCAGTAATTCGCCCTTAATTGATTGCCAAGTTTAATCCAGGAATTCAAACCTATGAATGGCCACGCACAGCTAAAGGCATTTGAAAATGAAGTAAAGAAAAAATTTGATGTTTACAACAGCTTATTCTTGAATCTGCCTTTTCAAACGGTCAGCAACGTTGGAATGCTTATCCCTCTATTGCAGCATGTGTGCAGAGAGGGGCTTGACTCGGGGCGCGACCCGCTCGGGATCCTTGACTCGTTTTTCAGCATTCACACCGACATAACAAGCGAAGAAGAGAAGATTCAATTTATGTTCCATGTCATCCGGTATGTTGAACGGCAGGTCGTGCTTTACGACAGTGTGGAGGATGCTGCCTTCGAGCGGCTGGTACAGCTCGACGATCATTTGTCGCTGAAGGACAGCGTCACCATGCTGGCCGGCAATCAAAAAGCCTGCAGCCTGTCCGACGACCTCTCCTGTTTCAGTGCGCGCCTCGTATTTACCGCGCATCCAACCCAGTTCTACTCACCATCGGTCCTGGACATCATCGGCAACCTGAAATCGATGATCACCCGAAACGAGATCAATCAGATTGACCTGAAACTGCAGCAACTGGGACTGACCTCGCTGATTAATGCCCGCAAACCGACCCCCTTTGACGAAGCCAGAAACATTATCTACTTTCTTCGCCATGTGTATTATGACGCCGTGGGGGAGTTGTATGCGACTGTTAAAAAGATCGTCCGCGACAGCTGTTTCGATTGCCCCGCTATCATTCAGCTTGGATTCTGGCCCGGTGGCGACCGGGATGGAAATCCCTTCGTCACCGCAGCGATCACCAATGATGTCGCTGATGAGCTACGCATGAACCTGATGAAGTGTTATTATCACGATGTTAAGCAACTGGCGCGAAAACTGACCTTCAAAAAGGTGGAAGATGTCCTCGAGAGTTTGAGGGCCAGACTATACGTGACCATGTTCGACCCGACCAAAACGATGCTATATGAAGAGATAATGGATCCGCTGGTCGATATCAGAGCCGCCCTCATAGAGAAATACAACAGCCTGTATCTCGACGAGCTTGACACCCTCATCGATAAAGTCAACATCTTCAGAACGCATTTCGCCACCCTCGATATCCGACAAAACCATGGCGTCCACCGGCAAACCGTCGAAGCCATCCTGAAACAAGAGAAGTTGATCGCCAACCGCCTGGATGAGTTGGGAAAAGCCGAATTGCTGGCGATTCTTCTAAACCGGGACATCGTTGTGCAGCCTGATCAGTTTGACGATGCGATCATCAAAGACACCATCGAAACCATTGCCCAGATGGCGCATATCCAGAGTAAAAACGGTACCGAGGGGTGCAACCGGTACGTTATCAGTCATGCCGAGGATATCTTTGCGGTGCTGTTTGTGTTCGGCCTGTTACGGTGGTGCGGGTGGAAAAAAGGTGAGCTGCCGGTAGACATCATCCCGCTGTTCGAGTCGATGGAAGGCATGAAGAACGCGGGGGCCATCATGCAGGAGCTCTTTGATATACCCCAATACAGGGCTCATATCGTTCAACGCCGGGATAGACAGATCATCATGCTGGGATTTTCTGACGGAACCAAGGACGGCGGGTACCTGCAGGCCAATTGGTCTATTTATACCACCAAGGAGACGCTTTCGACCGTTTGTGATGAACACGGTATCAAGGCCATATTCTTTGACGGCAGGGGCGGCCCACCCGCGCGGGGAGGCGGCAAGACCCATCGCTTCTATGCCTCCCATGGCAAAAACATTGCCAATCATGCCATTCAACTCACCATTCAAGGCCAGACCATTACCAGCATGTATGGCACCAAGGCGCATTTCAAACACAATTGCGAACAGCTGCTTGCCGCCGGGTTGTCCACGCGTTTGTTTGAGACACAAAATGAGATTTCCGCGCAAGACAGGCAGCTTATCGAGAAGCTGGCGCAATTGAGCTTTGAAAAGTACACGGCCCTTAAAAACCATGAGATGTTTATTCCCTACCTGGAAAACAAGAGCACACTCAAATATTATGGCAAAACCAATATCGGCAGCCGGCCCGACAAGAGGGGTGAAACCGAAAAACTGGACCTCGAAGATCTGAGGGCGATCCCTTTCGTGGGCTCCTGGAGCCAATTGAAGCAAAATGTGCCGGGGTACTACGGTGTCGGAACAGCCCTCCAAGCTTTGGCTGCTGAGGGAAAGACCGATCAATTGAAACAATTGTTTCATGGCGTGCCTTTTTTCAAGGCATTGATCCTTAACAGCATGATGGCTTTGTCCAAGTGTTATTTTGAATTGACCGCCTATATTGCCGAGGATGACGCCTACCGCGACTTCTGGAAAATGCTGTTGGACGAATACCGGCTGTCTAAAGAGATGGTCCTGATGATTTCCGGATACCGGGCATTGATGGAAGAAGAGCCGGTATCTAAAAAATCGATCGAGATACGGGAACGCATCGTTTTACCCCTGTTGGCCATCCAGCAATATGCGTTACAGAAAATTGAGCGTAAATCCAAGCATCAACCGTTTTATGAAAAGATAGTCGAGCGGTCTTTGTATGGCAATATTAACGCAAGCAGAAATTCTGCGTAGGTGATTCCTATCTCGAAGGCGGCGATCTTGTCCGATTGGAACGGGAGGTCTTGGAATGGGATCATGCCGAAGTGGCAACATGGTTTGCGCAGATTGGGGCTTTCCTGAAAATATTGCTTTGGCCATCAAGAATCATCACAACCCAAATGTTGACCATGATCTTGAAACGTTAGGGCCGGTCAGGCTGGTTTCAATTTTAAGGCAAGATGATACAACTGATGGTGTGGATGAATTGATCGCCAGGGCATATTCGAGTTACAACATTTCTGAAGAAAAAATGCACTCAATCATTGAACCAAGCTTTGAGAAGGCCAAAGAGCTTGCCCAAATAATTATCGCTTGAGTCAATCTCTTCGCGTGCCTGCCGCAAATCGTAATTTTCCTGTAACACCAACCAACTATCAGGGGATCGGCATAGCACCTTGGAAAGCTACAGCGCCATCGCCCGGCTGGGCATCGGCTTGGTGCCCGAAGGACGCCAGATCTTTCCCAATCTCACGGTGTACGAGAACATCATGGCCACGGCCGCCAACCGCCTGGGGGAACCCGAGCCCTACACCTTGAAAGGCGTGCTATCGATTTTCCCCCGACTTGAAGAACGGCTGGCAAGCTACGGCAACCAGCTCTCCGGCGGCGAACAGCAGATGCTGGCCGTGGTCCGCGCCCTGATGACCAATCCTAAGCTGCTGATTCTGGACGAGGCCACCGAGGGTCTGGCGCCCCTGGTGCGCAAGGAAATCTGGCGCGGCCTGGCCATGCTGAAAAAGTACGGTCAGGCCATCCTGCTCATCGACAAAAACCTCAAAGCCCTGATGCAGCTCGCCGACCGGCACTATGTAATGGAAAAAGGGCGCGTGGTATGGCGCGGCGTCACGGCTGAAATCGCCGCCGACCCCGCCCTGCAGTCCCGCTACCTGGGGGTGTAATATTTTTGATCATTTCCGCGGATGATCTTAAAAACGGTGTTTGCCTAACTGCGTATTTGGGCAAATAACATGGTAGCTGGCCAATCCATTTATCGCAATCCGCGAACCCTGCCCGACCCCTTGAAAAGACCGATGGGGTAATATCACAGGATTTCCAAGTCCTTTGATATTTACAAGGTCGTAGGCTATGACCGCAAACGACAGTTGGATTGTCATAATTACCGGATTTGCCCGAACGATTAGTGTCGTTATTGGCTCTAAAGCAAAATTGATGCCAACCGTTATTTGCGCTCATAGGATATAGCATATTGAAATCAAAAGTTTCGCACGCAAGATTACCCTGTTTCAGAATGGTTCGGGTAATACCCTAAATAATATAGCGGGATAACTGCTGTGGTGTGGAACCATATGCTGTAATATGTTACCCTGTGAACAATTATAATTCTTCGGCAACGGCAATGTTTTAGCAAGAATTTGCCTGAGGTCAACCGGAGCCACCCATGGACCCTGCCATACCAATTGAAAACATTGCCACCCAGGCAATTTTGATGGGCGCCTCACTCGTTGGTGCGACCCCTTTCGCCCCCCTCCTGGAGTCTCCCTCCCATCGGCTTCTTCCAGTGAGCCAGCA
Organism: uncultured delta proteobacterium; assembly: GCA_963713755.1. Taxonomy (GTDB): domain Bacteria; phylum Desulfobacterota; class Desulfobacteria; order Desulfobacterales; family CAVQMW01; genus CAVQMW01. The sequence goes on from CAVQMW010000004.1 coordinate 109,666, forward strand.
GTTGCGTAAGGCCCGCTCTGTGGTTGTCCTTGCGTTGGAGCATGCCGAAGGGCAGCCGGAAATGGACTGGTGGGATAGCCAAAAGGGCCGGACCCCAGGTAATCGCCAACTCACTAAAATTAATCACGGATTGGCAGATTGGCTTAAGAAAACGTATTCGGCAGAAGCTTACGATCTTCCCTATAATCCTGGCAGAGGTGGGATTTTCCTAAAGGATGCTGCCGTTCTGGCAGGGTTAGGGGTGGTGGGCAAAAACAACCTCCTAATCACCCCACAATATGGTCCGAGGATTCGGCTTAGAGCCTCACTTCTAAACCGGCCCATACATTATAAAAGAGCCCTTGGCGATTTCGCTCCCTGCGATGCGTGTGACGGGCCGTGCTTGCAGGCTTGTCCCCAGAATGCTTTTCAAGAAGGCAATTATGAGCGCAAACGCTGCCAACGACAAATGCAAAAAGACGAGACCAAGCCAATCATAAGGCAATCGCCAGTCGTCGGAATGCCGGCCGAGTTCAGAATCGCCTACTGCCGACAGTGCGAGCTATTTTGCCCGGTGGGGCAATAAGGCCGATTTAATAGGCTGTTTCCCGTAAATATAAATATCCCGCTGAGTGGAATTCGCGGTATATGCCGATACGCGTGATAAATCGACACTCCATTGATTCGACGCTCCCTGCTTGAACCGAAGCCCGCTATCCATGATAAAGCCCAACCCCCTCGACCAGTCTGGATCATGTTCAAACTCGCAACCACCGCATGCCATTAGGCCCAGTTCTCTGGAATAAGGCAGGATTACAATCTGCTTGGGGCCGTGCTTCATCCTTAAAGATATCGATTCGACCTGGAGAAAAGCAAGTATGGATTTGCCCACGAGGGGTTCGGGATTGATCAGAATAATTGTATCAATGGCCTGGATGGGAAAACATTGCAGTAAATCCGTTTCCGCCCTGAGAATAACCAGATTAGAAAGTGGATTCATTTGGGCCGGTAGCTTGCCCGCTCGCCATTCACACGCAATTTGCCCATATCCGGAACTGCTGTAATGTGGATGCGACCAGTCGTAAAGATCGGAGGCGATGACCCCTATATTCGGATTCTTAAACGCAATTTGCCTGGCCGCTTCAGCGTTTCCACACCCAACTTCCATTAACACCTGCGGCATTTTTAAAATACCGATCAACTTATTAATATCTTGTTCACAATTCTCTCGTTCACGAAGATATTCCCACTGCTCAGAGGATGATTCCTTTTTACGCTCTTGGTAGGTGGCGGCTTCGACAAATGCACTTTCCTTCGATAGGCTGGGTATCTTTGGGTCTATGGATAAGGGGTCGTTGAAATGACGGCCGTGTTCCGGAGGGGGCTTTGCGTCGTCTCGAGCAGAAACATGACCTTTGATTCGGAGGTCACGTTTTGTGCTTATACCATTTCGCATGGGGTGCTTTATTCGTTGCCAAATCTTATGGCAAGGCGTAGAGACCCACTTTTTCATCTCAGCCGTACTCCCGGTAAGAGATCTGTTGCCCGTTGCTTTATTGAGAAAGTGCATTCAGAGCTTTAGGAGAATTTTGAGTCTCTTGAGTTCGGGTACTAGATACCTGGAAGTCCTGGTTTGTCAAATGAATTTATTTTTCCGGCGATATCGAGGGCATTTTCAATTAATTTTAGGGTTGGTATTTCAATTAGCTTTCTGAAAGCAATCTGGTTGAAACCAGGCTTAACTCGGCGCTAAGGGTGCCAGACGCCTGGGTTTTTAGTCGCCCGACGCCCCAAGAGGAGGCCAGCGTAGAGCTTGAATCCGCTGGCACCAGCCCCTTTTAGCAAAACAACGTAGTAGGTCCCTGCGTTTCGCTTCGCATTTCATACATTATGTCTGTGCCTTGGATTCATTCAGGGAATCGTCCGGTAACCCTTCCGAAGACTGAGTGGCCTCTCCTTTCCGTGCCAGCGCTTTTTTTTCAAGGCGCCGCTGATTTTTCATTTCCCGCTTCTCTCTTCGCTTCATTTCTTTATCGCGTTTTTTAAACGTTTCCTTGGGTTTTGCCATGATGTCTCCTTGCAGGCCGGTCAGTGGCCGGTTGCTAAAAAAAGAAAAAGGCACCCCCCTGCTGCGGAGAAATGCCTTTTCTTATAATATTGATGAATTTAGATCAGGATGACATTATTCGCCGCCGGGCCTTCCGGCCCTTGCTCAATATTAAAAGACACCCGATCACCGTAATTGAGGGATTTAAAGCCGGCCGCGTTGATGCCTGAATGATGCACAAACACGTCCGGACCGTCCTCCTGCTCAATGAATCCGAAACCTTTTTGGTCATTGAACCACTTCACAGTTCCATTAGTCATGATTGCATTCTCCTTTCAAAATATTTCAACGTACCACACTGGAGGATGCCATTATTGAGATGGGATTTGCCTGCAGAAAGTAACTGTTCCGGCTATATACGGTAGGATATATGAGGCGGATCTTGATTGATGGATGGCAAAATAATCCTCACCCCAGACAATAGCAAGAAAAATATCAGTATATTCTTTGGAAAATGCGAATATTGAGTTTATCACTGAAATCACTGTGAACTTTGATATTTATTCTTTTATTTTTCACTCGAATGAGACCCTTGCTTTACGGATAGTCACGCCACTTTAAATGCTCTATAAATTCAACCTGAATCCAATTTCTATGAAACCCGAGCCCATCGCCCAACCTCAAACCAAAGCGTCTGCGGGCCCTCGTTCGCCGGCAGCAAAGGCGTTCAACCTGCCGGGAGTCCTGGCGGTCTCCTTCGCCCATTTCATCCACGATGTCTATTCCAGCTTTCTGGCGCCCCTGCTGCCACTGCTGATCGAGAAGCGCTCCTTGAGCCTCACCCAGGCCGGATTGCTCACCACGGTGATGCAGCTGCCGTCCCTGCTCAACCCCTGGATCGGCTCCCTGGCGGACCGCATCAGCGTCCGCTGGTTTCTGGTTCTGGCCCCGACCTTCACCGCGATACCCATGAGCCTCATCGGGGTGGCGCCCGGTTACGGGGTGCTGCTGGTGCTGATGCTGTTTGCCGGAATCAGCGTGTCCGTGTTCCATGTCCCCTCCCCGGTGGTGGTGGCGCGCATGTCCGGCCGACGCAAAGGCTTGGGGATGTCCTTGTTCATGGTGGGCGGGGAAGCGGCCCGCGCGGTGGGCCCCATGGCGGCGGTGAGTATCGTGGCGCTCATGGGCCTGGAGGGATTCTATCCGGTGATGGGGGTCAGCTTCGCCTGTTCCGTGCTGCTCTTTTTCTCTATCCGCGATCTGCCGGCCATCACCACCGGCGCCGCGCCGGTCCCGCTGAAAGAGACCTGGAAGGGGATCCGCCACATTATGATCCCCATTACCGGTATTCTGGTGGCGCGGGGGTTTCTCCACGGCTGCATGTCCGCCTTTCTGCCCACCTTCATCGCCATGAATACCGGAAACCTGTGGCTGGCGGGGGCCGGACTGACCATATATGAGGCCGCCGGTGTGGCCGGCGTGATGGTCGCCGGCACCCTGAGTGACCGCTTCGGCCGGCGCAGGATGCTGATATTCTCCCTATTGGGAGCCCCCGTTTCGCTGCTGGCCTTTGTCTGGATGGACGGATGGGCAGCCTACATCCTGCTGGGCTTGACCGGCTTCACCCTGCTCAGCACCACCCCGGTGATGCTGGCCCTGGTTCAGGAGAACGCCGGCGAAAGCCCTTCGGCGGCCAATGGGCTTTACATGATGATCTCATTTATGGCCCGCTCAGCGGTGGTGGTGATCGTGGGCTTTGCCGGGGATCTCATCGGCCTGCGGGGCACCTTCATCATTTTCGCCCTGGTGGGATTCATGGGCCTGCCCTTTGTCCTGCGCCTGCCCGGTCCTGCAAAAGCGGCGCCTTAGACAGTATCCAAACCGAAACCTCCCCTACGCGGAGATGATGTGCAGTTGGTAGGATTCGTCATTTCCGCGTAGGCGGAAATCCATATTCAATACCTTGAAATTATTAGTGGGTTCTGCTAGTGCTCGGTGGTGCCGTGTTTGGTGGGTTGCTTTTTGGCTGCGGCTTTCAGGTCCTCGGCGGCCATCTTGATAATCTCTTCAAATCGAGTATTGAGGGCTTCGATCTTTTTTTCCAGGGTCTGCACCTCGATTTTGAGATCCTTGTTTTCCTGGGCGATATCGGCATTGACATCGGCCTCGGATTGCAAATTTTTCATCTTCTGATCAAAGGCGGCGCGCTCTTTTTCCAGGGCTTGAATCCGGCGGGTCAGGCTGCGATTCTCACGACTCAAGCCCTTGGTCTCGGCGGTTTCGGCCTTCAGGGCCGCCAGCTCCTGCTCCAGAGCCTCTTTGGCTTGAGTCAACTCGGCCACCTGGGCACTCAACTCCTGATTGGCGGCCGCCAGGGTTTCGGTCTGCGCATCTTCGGTTTTCAGCCGCTGGTTCTCGGCCTCCAATTCGCTCACGGTGCGTTTAAGTTCATCGATCTGGCCGCCCAGCTCTTCAGGCACCTTGATCTCCTTGAGTTCGGCGAGTTCTTCCCTCAGTGTTTCCACCTGAGCTTCCATCTCGCTATTTTCGGACTCCAAGGCCTCCACCCGTTCGCCCACTCGCTCGATCAGCTCCCCCACGGCGGGCTCCTCCGCAACGCCATTGCCGAATAGCGCCCGGCCCAACAGGATAATCAGGAAAATTCCCACCCCGCCGATAACGGCCAAGGCGATGGTTTTCTGCTTGTTTTCCATGGTGATCTTCCTTCCTAGATAGGGTTGAGAGTCTGAACCAGTTTTTCCACCAAAGGACGATCCGCGGGCAGCAGCGCATAGTCCCTGAGCCCGGTGGGCGGCACCCATTTCAAAGCATCATGATCCACGGGTGTCAACACCCCGTCCAGCCAGCACACGGTAAAGGCCAGCAATTGCACCGTGCGATCCGGATAGGCGTGAATATTCTCGGCAAAGAACGCTTCGATGCGAACCGAAATGCTGAATTCTTCTTCGATCTCGCGCACCAGGCAGGTTTCGGGGCTTTCGCCGCGCTCCACCTTGCCGCCGGGAAATTCCCAGAACCCGGCGTATTTGATACCCGGTTTGCGCCGGGCGATCATTACCCGTTCAGCATCCCATAAAATGGCGGCAGTTACCTGGATCATCATCGTAAATGAGATGTAATAAGTTTACTTTACAGCCAAAGTGAGGGATTCTCCACCGATCCCGCTGGGCGGGGATACTAGATGAATTCACCGACACTGTCAAATGGATCCAGGCCACCATCCCGCCTACAGCGGGCTAAGCTGTGCGGTGCATCAACGCTTCAATCTCCCCAGGATCCAGGGGCAGGGCGGCGGTGAGATCTTCGGGGCCCTGGACGGTGATCAGAATGTCATTTTCCAGCCGCACGCCCAGCCCTTCGTCAGGGATGTAGATGCCTGGTTCGCAGGTAAAGACCATACCGGCCTCGAAGGGCGCGTGCCCATGGCCATAGTCGTGGACATTCAGCCCCAGGTGGTGACTGGTGCCGTGCATGAAGTAGCGCTTGTAGAGAGGGTCGTCCGGGTTCTGGGTTTCGATCGCCTTGGCGCCCAGCAAACCCAGACCCACCAGTTCAGTTTCCACCCGGCGGCCCACCTCCACATGATAGGCCTTGAGGGTGTTGCCGGGAACCAGCATGGAGATGGCTTCCTGCTGGATTCGGCGCACTGCGTCGTAGAGCTGCCGCTGGCGCTCGCTATAGCGGCCGTTCACCGGCACGGTGCGGGTCACGTCGGCAGCATAGTTGGCGTACTCCGCGCCAAAATCCATGAGCACCAAATCCCCGTCCCGGCACTGTTTATCATTTTTAACATAGTGCAACACGCAGGTGTCGACGCCCGAGGCGACAATAGGCTCGAAGGCCGGCCGGCGGGAGCGGTTGCGCAGGAATTCATGCACCAGCTCAGCCTCGATTTCAAATTCCCACACTCCGGGGCGGATAAACTCCAACACCCGCCGAAAGGCCTTTTCCGTGATGCGGCAGGCACGGCGGATCCGTTCGATTTCCAGGGGGGATTTCAAGGCCCGCAGCTGGTGCAAGATGGGCGCGGCCCGCCGGTAGTCATGGAGTGGAAAGCACTGTTGGCACCAGCGGATCAGCCGCCGGTCCGGGGTTTCCACCGTGTCGGCGGCCCGCAGGTGTTCGTTGGTATTGAGATAGACCGTCTGGGCCTGAATCATCAGATTGCGCAATTGGGTCTGAAACTCGTTTTCCCAGAAGACCTGGTCGATCCCAGTGGCCTGACGGGCCTCTTCTTTGCTCAGCTTGGCGCCTTCCCAGACCGCGATCTTCTCATCGGTCTGCTTGACAAACAGGATCTCCCGCTGTTTCTCCTCCCGGGCATCGGGAAAAAGGACCAGAAAGGTCTCGGGCTGCTCCACGCCGCACAGCCAGAACAGATCGGTCTGTTGGACAAAAGGAAAGCCGCCGTCGGCGCTGGTGGGCATGATGTCACTGGCGCAAAAGACCGCCAGGCTGTCGGGCGCCATGCGCTGGGCAAAACGCCGCCGGTTTTCCTTGAAAAGCGAGGTGTCGATAGGTGCGTAACGCATGATGGACCCTCTCCTGAAAGAAAAATGGCCCTGATCAAAGGGCCATGGGTGGTCGGGATCGGTGGGTGCTCAAAACAAGCGGCGATTACTTGTCCTTGGCCTCCCGCAGGCGACATTCGTCGTCCCATTCCGGGCAGGCGTCCTTCATGGCGGTTTCATAGTGCAGCATGCACTCGCTGCAATCCATCTCCACGTTGGGCAGATCCCCGTAGCGCTCCTTCATCTCCGCTTCGGAAAGGGGGGTGACGCCGCTGCAGCCGCATTGGGGACAGCTGGTTTTGATCCGGTATTTCTTCTTTGCCATGGAATTCCTCCTAGCAGATGTCGAGATGATGATAGGTGGTCCGCTCTGGGACGGGTTCGCCTGTTGGTTGTCGTGCCGTGGGTCCCGAAACGGATCGTGTTTCCAACTGGTAAAGCAGGGTAAACCGAATCCCTCCGGAGGTCAACCGATGGGATAGTCATGGCCACGCGCTTTCAATCGTAATGGGTAGGGCGGGCCTGAAACCCGCCGCTGCCGGCGGCAAAGCGGCCGGATCAACGGTTGAGGTCCTGGGGCGGCAGCAGGGCCTCCAACTGCCCGGGATCCAGCAGTTTTTCCGCCAAGACCACCTCCCGGATGGTACACCCGGATTCATAGGCCGTTTTGGCCACCTTGGCAGCCCGATCGTAGCCCAGGTAGGGCACCAGCGCCGTGACCAGGGCCAGGCTTTTTTCGATATTGCCCCGGCAAACCTTTTCATCGGCGCTCAACCCGGTGATGCACTTCTTGTCCAGGGCTCGGGCGGCGGCGGCCAGCAGGCGGATGGATTCCATCAGGGCCTGGACCATCAGGGGCATCATGGTGTTGAGCTGGAAAAAGCCTCCCTGCCCGGCGAGGGTCAGAATGGTGTCATGGCCCACCACCTGAGCCGCCACCTGGATTACCGCTTCGGGAATCACCGGGTTGACTTTCCCGGGCATGATGGACGAACCGGGCTGCAGAGCCGGCAAGCGCAGCTCCCCTAAGCCGCAGCGGGGTCCGGAAGCCAACCAGCGGATGTCGTTGGCGATTTTGGCCAGCCCCAGGGCGATGGTTTTCAGGACCCCACTGGTTTCCACCACCGCATCCCGGGCGCCCTGGGCCTCAAAGTGGTCCCGGGCCTCCACAAAAGCAAACCCGGTCTCCCGGGCCAATTCGCCGATCACCCGGCCGGCAAACTCCGGATGGGCGTTGAGCCCGGTGCCCACGGCCGTGCCCCCCAAGGGCAGTTCGGCCAAGCGCCCCAGAGGGCCCTGCAGCCGCTCCTGGGCCAGTTCCATCTGCCGGGCAAATCCGCCGAACTCCTGCCCCAGAGTCATAGGCACGGCGTCCATCAGGTGGGTGCGGCCGATCTTGGGCAGATCGGCAAACTCCCGGGCCCTTTTCTGCAAGGTTTTATCCAGGCCTTTTAGGGCCGGCACCAACTGCTCGCGAATCGCCACCACGGCCGCCAGGTGCAGGGCGCTGGGGATCACATCGTTGCTGGATTGGCCCCGGTTGACCTGGTCGTTGGGATGCACCGGATGCTTGGCCTGTTTGCGCCCAGTGAGAATCTCGTTGGCCCGGGTGGCCAGCACTTCATTCATGTTCATGTTGCTGGAGGTGCCCGAACCGGTTTGAAACACCTCCACCGGGAACTGATCGTCCCAGCGCCCCTGCTCCACTTCCCGGGCGGCCTTGGCGATGGCCGAGGCGCTCTCGGCGGTCAGCTCGCCCAGGTCATGGTTGACCGTGGCCGCCAGGCGTTTGATCCGCGCCAGCCCGTATAGAAACTCCAGGGGCATGCGCCGGCCGTTGAAAGCGAAGTTCTCAACGGCGCGCTGGGTTTGGGGACCGTAATAGGCCTGAGCGGGGATATCCACCGCACCCAGGGAATCATTCTCGCGTCGCTGGCCCATGGCTTGCATTTTATTGACCTTCGGACAGGCGCTCGATATTGCCCTTGAGCTGGGCCACCTCAACCCCTAAACTGACACATTGCCGGCCCTCCATGCAATTTTCCGCGTCGCCGGCTTCCAGGTAGGTTTTCAGCTTGTGCTGATCCTTTTCCAGGTAGACCACCCAGCGATGTTGCGCTTCGTCGTACTCCACCTCCAAATCGATGCCGCAGGTCCCGATATCGGGGTAAAGCGCTCTGATCTTCTCGCACAGCACACCGCGATCAATCTCCATGTCAACCTCCTTTTTCGAATTTGGGGGATCCTGATGCCGCTTGTCGGCAGGCCCCTGACGTGATGAGAGACAAAACCAATGCCGGCAGGCGCGCCGGCTCCCAAAACAGATATCCAATAATAAATCGGATTTGAGGAATTAAAACCCCGATCCCCCTTGGAGCTGCCGCGCGCAGCACGTGACCCCGGGCAACGGGGAGGGCGGGAGGCCATCAAGCCAGTCCGGTAAATTCAAACCCCAGATTGGCCTGATATTTCTCGACGCGCTTGAAAATTTCCTTGAGCATGGTCTGTTCGATGTGGGTCAACTTTTTGGGGTTGATGTAATTGTCCGGGGGGTTCTCTTCATCGATGATGGCCGTTACCTGGCGCACCAGGCGAATCTGCATCATGAAGCCGTAGGCTTTTTCCAGTTCCTCGAATTGCTCCTCGCTGAAGATGTTCTTCAGTTGTAGTTGGTGCAGGCGATCCAAGGTGTTGGTTTCGTCGATTCCGTGCTTCAGGGCGTAAATCCGCGCCAGATCCACAACGGGCGTCATGGCGCTCTTAATGTCCAGGCTGTTGCGGTGCTTGCCCTTGGATTCCACCACGAAGTTGCGCAAAAATCCCAAGGGCGGTTTGAAATGCAGGGCGTTCTCGGTGAGGTGGCGGAAAAACCCGGACCAGCCCTCCAAAGAGGCGCTAAGGTGAGCCCGCAGGGCATCGATGAAGCTGCTGTCGCCGTAGCCGGCGCGGAAATCGAAAAAGATGCTGGCCTGGAGCAGGTCCTCGGCTTCGGCGGTATGGATCCAGTCGCTGAAGTAGGTTTTCCAGGTCGCCAGGGGCTGGCACCATTGGGGATTTTTGGCCATCACGCCCCCGGTGCAAAATGCGTAGCCCACCCGGTCGAGCAAAGCGCAGATCCGCTCCCCCAACCCCAGGAAATAGCGCTGGATCTCTTGTTCCTGGTCAGGAGGTACATCCTTGAAAATAATGGCGTTGTCCTGATCGGTCTTCAGGGTCTGCTCCCGCCGGCCTTCACTGCCCAAGATCATGAAGACAAAGGGCACCGGCGGAGGCGGCGAATCGGCCAGCACGAACTCGATGATCTGTTCCAGAATGGCATCGGATATGGCGGTGACAAAGCGGTTGAGATGGTTGGCCTTGGCCCCGCTGGAGATCAGACCGCGAATCAGACGGGGCAGCCGTTCCTGAATGGCGATCAGTTCCGCCACGCTGGCCGCGCCATGGATTTCCCGTAGCACGAACAGGGGCGAATCGCCCTGGGCCATGAGCAGGTCGCGGCTGGAGAGCACGCCGATCATGTTTTCATCGGTATCCACCACGGCCAGATGGCGCATGTCGGCCTGCATCATGGTCATCAGCGCCTCAAAGACCAGGGACTGATCCTCAACCTGCCGCACCGGGGAACACATGATTTCCACGGCTGGAAGATCGATATCCAGCCCCCGGGCCACCACCTTGTGGGTCAGATCCCGCTCCGTGACCACCCCCATCAGGTGGCCTTCCGGGGAGTTGATGAACAACGAGCCGATCTCCTCGGCGGCCATGATTTCGGCCGCCTGGCGGATGGTGGTATGGGTGTCGCCGCAAATGGGGTTGAGACCGCAGATGCTCCCCACGGAGAGGTTGAGAAACTGCGCCCCCTCCTGAGCGGGCCGCATGGTTTGGGCGATGATGGCGGCGTAGGAGCGCTGCAGCATGCGTTTGCCGAAAATATCGGTGAAGTACTCAGTAAAGGCCTCGTAGCGGGAACAGATGTCGTTGAAATCGGCCTGGGGCAGCAGGTAGAAGCGAGTCGGCTCGATCACCCGCAGGGTGCGCACGGGAAGCCCTTTGTTGAGGAGCATGGAGATCCCGCCGAAAATATCCCCCTCCCCCAGATAGCCGGCCATGGTTTTGCGGTGATCCTGTTCGTAAAAAATCTCCGCGGCCCCCTTGACCAACAGGTAGAGATACCCCACCCGGGAGCGGCCCTGGGTAAAGAGCACGGTGCCCGGTGGGTATTGCACCATTTTCAATTTTCCGGCGATCCGGTCCAGTTCCTCTTCAGGGAGAAAAGAAAAGGGTACCACCTGAGGGAGAAACAGCTTGGCCTGCCCGGCTTCGATGATGGAGATGAGGGAATCGTCAAAGATATTCTGGCTGAAATTTTTCAGAAAATAGTCGTGGAAATCCCCGTGCCGGGCGCACAGCTCCTGGAACAGCTCCTTGGGAATCCGGTAGCCTTCGGAATCCTCGGCGGCCTCGGCCGTGCGCAGGGAAATCCCGCCGTTGAGCAGGATGGTGATACCGCCGAACACCTCTCCGGGCTTGATAAATCCCACCGGTTTGCGTTCGGCCTGGCGTTCGTCATAGAGGGCCAGGGAACCTTTTTGCAACGCCAAGATACTCTCCACCCGGGTTTTGTCCTGGACCGCGAAGAGCGTATCCTTGGCAATGCGCTGGCGCGTGGCCCGGCTCACCAGCTGCCGCAAATCTTCTTCGGGAAGCATCTTGAAGTGGGGCAAGTTGGACAGAAACTTAAAGGCCTGTTTTTCCATGGTCACTCCTTGAGCGGCGCGGTTTCGAAAAAGCGGGTGAGAATCCGGCGCAGTTCAGCCACGCTGGGCAGGTTGAGGTGTTCCTGGGCTGAATGCTGGCTCATGTCGCCGTCGGCCCCCCAGACAATCCCGGGAATACTATGCTTGGAAAGAAAGCGGGCATCGCTGGCCCCATGCTCTACGCCGATTTCGGTCTCGGGCACCAATGCCCGCAGCCGTTCCAGGTAGGGGGAGTCACCGCCTTCAAAGAGCGGCTCCTGGGCCAACACCTCCACCTCGCCGGCCACGGCCCCGCGAATATCCGCCAAAAGTTGCTGGGGGTCGTCCGCCTCGGTGTAGCGGATATCCAGCACGGCTTCCGCCCGATCCGGCACCTGGTTGGCCGCCTCTCCGGCCCGTACGCGGCCCCAATTCAGGGTGCGGTGCCAGTGGTCCGGAGTTGCGGCCGTGAACAGCCCGCGGATATTGCTGTAATCGGCCGTCAATTTTTCAATGGCGTTCTCCCCCAGCCAGGGCCGGGCACCGTGGGCCGCCACCCCCCGGCAAACCAGCTTGAGCTGCAGGATGCCCTTTTCCCTGATCACGATTTTCCCCAGACTGCCCCCGTCCAGGGCGATGGCGAAATCAGCGCGGATCTGTTCCAGGGCCGCCCGAGCGCCATGGCGGCCGCCCACTTCCTCGTCCCCGGTAATCAGGATTCCAAAGGGCAATCCGGACGGATCCCCGCCCGCCCGGTTGATGAATTCCTCCAGCAACAGCAGGGAGAGGGCCACGGCGTATTTATCGTCGATACTGCCCCGTCCCCATAAGCGATCGCCCTCGACCCGCGGGTTGAAAATCTCCGGGGGGCCGTCCACCACATCCAGATGGGACATGAGCAACACCGGCGCAAAGCCCGCCTGGGGCACAACCCAAATGGAGGGCACCCCCTGGTTTTCCGAACGTTGATAGGCGATGTCGCGCCGATCCAGAAAAGCGGCCACAAAATCGGCGCACTCGGCAATCCGCCCGGGCCGATCCGGAGTGGAACGAAAGTGGATCAGTTCAGAGGTCAGTCGGATCAGGTCGTCCATGGTCGCGATTCACCTTGCGGTTGACGGTTAAGGTTGCGGGCTGAGGGGCCGGTGGCTCTAATGGAGGCGGCGGCGCTTTTTCCGGAGGAATCCGTTTCATCATCCGGGATGAGACCCAGGCCAGCGCAACAAAGATCAGCACCACGATCCCCAGTACCAGAATGATCCGGTCCCCGGTGCGCTGGGCCTCCTCGATCTTGTCGCCGGCCACATAGCCCAGGCCCACGAAAAGCAAGACCTGCACCAGCACCGACATGCTGTCCACGAGTATAAAACGCTTCCAGGGATAGTGGGCCGCACCGGCCGCCATGTAGGCCAGCAGGCGAACCCCCCAGGCAAAGCGCGCCAAGAACAAGGTCCAGGCCCCGTGGGCGCCAAAGGCCTGCTGGTAGGTATCGAGCCGTTTGGCCCCCAGCCAGCGGCGGATGGCAGCGGCCGGTCGGGGATGCTTAAAAAAAAGATACGCCAGGGAATAGAGGATAAAATCCCCCAGGCAAATTGCCCCGTACCACACCGACAGGCTGGCCCACAGGGGCGCGGCCCCCAGATAAATGGCATAGCCCCCGCCGATTAGGAGCGGATTCTCCGGAATCGGCACTCCCAACCCACCTAAAAAAAGGGACAAGGCGATAGCCCAAACAAGGGAAGGTATTGGCATGGTACCCGTTCAGCAGAGCGTTTATGAGGGGCCGGAGGTCAGTCCCGGGCGCAAAGGAATCCTGACCGCAGGGGCGATAAGGAATCCTTATAGTTCAGCAATTCAGTTATCCCGGCCATCCCTCCCCGATATCCCAGGCATTGGTCTGATCGGGCTCAATGGGATACATAGCTGGATACTCGATTGCGGCACATCCCCGCGGCATGATCCCAATGCCAATCGTCTGAACCCGGAAGTGCACCGGCAACTGATTTTTAACCAGATTTCCAGCCGCCCAAGCGAACTCATATACTGCCCTGAGATCCCCCGCGGGTCAACTCTGTTCTGAGCTCAATGGCCTGACCCCCCCAAGCCTCAGCGGCCAGGGATGTCAGACGAAAAAAAGGAGGCCCGCACCATGCGCAACATACTCATTCTTGGATCCGGCGCCGGCGGAACCATCGTCGCCAACATGCTCCGCAAAGAGCTGCCCGAAAGCGAGTGGCACATCACCATCATCGACCGCGAAGAGCAGCATCACTACCAGGCCGGATACCTCTCCGTGCCCTTTGGCATCTACTCCCAGGCCGACATCCTCAAACCGAAAAAGGAGTTCATTCCCCCGGGAGTGGAGTTTGTTCTGGACACCATCCTCAGCATCGACCGGGAGGCGCGAAGGGTGACCACCCAAGCCGGCGGCTATAACTACGACTGGTACTTTGCGGCCAACGGGGTGCGGGACCAGGTTAAGATCGAGCTGGTGACGCCCCTGGACAACGTATTCACCAAACCGGTGGCGGCCAAAACCCTGGCGGAAGTGGCGGTACGCAAGAACATCCGGGTCACACCGCTCTTCGATCTGGCCCAGGTCAACGCCCAGGAGAAAACCATCGAATCCCACAGAGGCGAAAAGGTCGGCTATGACCTGCTGGTGGCGATTCCGCCCAACATGGGGGATCAATGCCTGATCGACTCGGGGCTCAGCGATCCGGTGGGATTCGTTCCCACGGACAACCATACCCTCAAGGTGGAAAACAGTGAGCGCATCTACGCGTTAGGGGACACCACCAACGTGCCCACCTCCAAGGCCGGCTCCGTGGCCCACTACATGGCCTACACCCTGGTGGAAAACCTGGTCCGGGAGATCGACGGTCACTCGCCCCGGCCCAAATTCGACGGCCACGCCACCTGCTTTCTGGCTAGCGGGTTCGAGAAAGCGATCCTGAAGGAGGTGACTGCCGTGAGTGAGAAGAGCCAAATTTTAGAGCGCCTGGCCGGCATTCTCAAAAAATTGACCACGCCCGAGGCCCTGGACCTTATGAACCGCGCCGCGGACCTGCCCGCCCGCCTCGATCTGGATCAGGCCGGGCCCCTGGGCCCCCGGGAGATGCTGGCCGCCATCAAGGACCCGGAACTTCGTCAGGGGTTGGGGGTCGTGCTGGCCCTGACCCGCTCTTTGACGGCGTTGAAGGGATGAACATGCGCTCCATGTAAAAGGGATCGTCCAAATGGCGTTTGCCGATGAAGGCCACGGCATGGCGGCCCCACTGGCGCATGGCCCCCGGGGAGAGCACCCCCATGGGCCAAAGAATAAAACGTTCCAAGCGCTCACTGCCATGGGCGATGCCCAGAACATCGAACATGCTTTTTCGCAAATCGTCACGGTAAGGCAGGCTGCGCAGGGGGTCATAGCCGGAGAGCGTGTAGTTCAGAACCGGGGAACCCGCCTGGCGGGTTAGGCCGTAAATGTTTTGCACATGGTGGCTCCCGGCCGCCAGGCTGAGGGTGAGATAGGTCTGGGCTGCATCGATTTCAGGGGCCTTGAAAACCAGCGGCGGTTCGGCATAGTCGATCTGGTCCGCAACCTGCAGCCGGGAGGTGGGAAAGGCATGGTAATAGCACCCGCAGTTGTGAACGGTTTCATACAGCAGGGGCAAGCCGCTTGAATCCAGGGTGATCCGCAGGTTGATTCCGTCCAGGCGGCCGCCATAGAGATCCAAGGGGCCGCTTTTGGGCCGGGCGGAAAACCAGATGATGTAGTTGAGCTGAATCAGGATCTGCTGCCGGAAGCGGGTCAGGGAGAGCCGGGTGTAGGTCCGGGGGCGCCCGGTATCGACCCCAAGCCTGCCTTGAGCATCCCAGAAAGGGGAACCGATGGGGTCGGCGTCACTTTCCAGGGCCACCTCCCACACCGGGGCGTAAAGCTGAAACAGCGTCTGCTGATCTCTGGAACTCAATATTGGTATCCCCAAGGGGTCCCGTCGCACACCAGCCATGATTTCAGGAGCCGAGGGACCGGACAGTCCCGGGGCCGGCAGATAGCGAAGCCGCTCCTGGTCGAGGGGCGGCGGATCCAGGGAAAGGGTGTCGCGGGCTTCGGCCTGCCACCTCGACACCCCCAGAGCCACCCCCCAGCGGGTCAAGGGATAGAGACCCACCCAGCGCCGCAAGTCAATGTATTCATCGGGAACCGAAACCTCCTGCCGCAATGCCGCCCTTCGGTTTGGTGTTTGAAAGTCGGCCGCTTTGAGCAGATCCCCGCAAATCACGACCTGCCGTTTGAGATCGTCCTGATCCGCTGCATCGGCCAGGTTGGCGATTTCAAGACGACGCGCGCCCTGGTCCAGAGCCTGCAGGCGATCCAGCCAGGCAGCAAAGCGGCGCGGCCCATCAACCTCCCGGCTAAAAGAGGCGCTGAAGCGGTCAACCCGCAGGTAGGGATAGCCCGCCACTTTAGAGAGGCCGGCATCCAGGGCATCCGATCGGCGTGTGCGCTGATCCAGGGCGCTGAAAAAATCGGCGCAGCGGCCCAGTTCTCCCTCCTGGCCCGATTGCAGCGAAGCGGTCGGCTTTGGAATTGCCGCACAGCCGGAAAGTAAAACCAGCAGGGCCAAAAGGGCGATGAAGGGCTTCAAAGGCATGGTGTGCCAATCCAAAGGGTTTGCGCCGATCAAGATCGTAGATTTATTTCAGCGGAGACTCTTAGTCAGAATTTTGCGGACCGGGATCCTGGTAGTGCGCCTTGAGGCGCAGCATGGTTTTCTGCTCCCAGCGGGCCGTGGCGGTCAAAAAATCGGTCATGCCCCCGCCCCAGGGATAGGCACTCCACAGGGACACCCCCCAAAAGTCGAAATAGGCCACCTGGGTCACTTGGGTGCTTTGGGCCAGGGCGTTGAGCTGAATATAGCCATAATGGAATTTCTGGCGAACCTCAGCGGGATTGAGCAGTACAAAATCCATGCGGTGCTGCTGGGGGGAAAGGGTTGTGCGCCACCGGAAGAAATCGTCCGGGGCATGGGTGTAGCGGTTTTCGGTAATGGCCCCGGCCATGCTCCGGCTCACCAGGCGATGCTGGCGGATAAAGGGGCTGGATTCCAGAAAGTCGTTGTCAAAATCAGTCTTAAAGCGCCAATAGGCCGATAGAGGCGCCTCAATCCGGTAGACCAGTTTGTAAGCTTTGCCGCCGCGGGGGTCGGGTTCAATCTTTTCAAGCAGAATATCAGATCGGGCGGACTCTCGCGGCCCTGGCGAGCCGGCAAGCACCGCCATGGGAAGCCACAAAACCAAGCCCCACGCCAGCAGACCAAACCGCCAGGATCTCAAGACAGCCACGGTCGGTAAGCCCACACTAAGCATTTTCAGCAGGTTGCCTTGCAAAAGAACAGAGGTAGCCCTTGAGTTGGCCATCGGATGCGGTGAGGGGCGCCAATCCAACCCGAACCTCCAACTCTTTTTGGTGGGCGCGGATGAGCCGCTGACCCCTGGGAGAGCCGGTTGTCAAAAGCCCGCAAAGCGCAGCCAGCGGATCGCCGGACATCTTGTCGGAGACTCTGCCCGGCTTGCCTTTTTTACTGCGGGCACCTGTTTTAAGGGGACAAAAAAAGTCCCCCAGGAACCTGCATCCCTTGACCTGTTGGAGGGGTTCTCCCAGCAAGGCCTCGGCCGCGGGATTCAGATAGACTACGATGCCCCGGGCATCGGTGATGGCCACCGCTTCGGTGTGCAGAGTGCGAAGCAGCGCTTCCAGCACCGCATGCTCGGACAAATCGGCGGGAAGGGCCAACCCGGGGCCCTGATTCCGCTTGCCCGCCCCTGAACCAGACGATGGAGCGCTCCAACCCGCCTCAGCTTCAGGGGAATCCTCAAGGGGATCCGGGGACTCCATACACCACTCAATTTCGCTCTCGGTACAAGAGTCCTCATCCCAAATCCCGTGATCCAAGGCCGCCTTTTGCGCATTGAAGTATTTAATCAGCTCCACCGGGGGGGGATGTCCGAACTCCTCGGTAAATGCCCGGCGAAAACCTTCCAAAGAAGGACGCTGCTCGGCGGCGGCAGCCCGGGCGATTTCCATTTTCAGTTCATGGTATTTATCCGCTGATTTCATAGGCCGGAGCTCTTTTGCGGGCTTTAGGGTTTTTTCCAGGAGAGAACTATGATTTCATAACCTGTTGAGGGCCGTCTCGTCAATTTTGAGGTGGCGATTTCAGGATTTCGGAAAACCGCCGATATCCAGGGTGTGAATGCCGGAATAATTATCAGGGCCGGAGTTCAGATTACACCCATCCTGGCCCTGAACCAGGGGCTGGGAACGGTTTTCAACGATGGGCGAAAGGAGATTCAAGGTATGTGGGCAATGGCAATAGTATTGATATTGGTGCTGGGCCTGGGGCTGGCCCTGATGCTCATCTACAATGGACTGGTACGTGCACGCCAAATGGTGGCCGAAGGCTGGAGCGGAGTAGAGGTCCAGCTCAAGCGGCGTTCCAACCTGATCCCCAACCTGGTGGAAACCGTGAAAGGGTATCTCACCCACGAACAATCGGTTCTGGAGGATGTCACCCGGCTGCGCAGTCAGTGCCAGGCGGCCAACGATATTCCCCAAAAGGCCAAACTGGAAAGCGCCCTGGGCCGCTCCTTGAGCGGGCTGCTGGCCGTGGCCGAAAATTATCCCGACTTAAAGGCCACCACCAATTTCAGTCAACTGCAGGATCAACTGGCGGATATCGAGGACCAGATTCAATTGGCCCGCCGCTACTACAACGGGGCGGTGCGCAACCTGAACATCAAGGTGGAATCCTTCCCCGCCAATCTGGTGGCCGGGACTTTTGGGTTTGAAACAGCTCAATTTTTTGAAATCGAATCGCCGGAAGACCGCGCGGTTCCCAAGGTGCAATTCTAAATGAAATCTCAAATCTTCCCCATGGCCGCCCGGCCCCCTGCCAACAGGCCCCGCCGCAATCGCTGGCACCCCTTACCCACTGCCATACTGGCATTGGCCGTGATGTGTTTGCTCCACTTTTTCGCGACCCCCATGGCAACCGCGGCGGAAAGGATCAATACATTCCACAGCCGGGTCAGCATCGAACCCAACGGCGATCTGTTGGTGACCGAAACCCTTGAGGTCCGGGCCGAAGGCCAGCAGATCAAACGGGGCATCTACCGTGATTTTCCCACCAAGTACCGGGGTCCTAAGGGCAAAACAGTGCGAGTCGGTTTCGATCTGCTTGAGGTACGGCGGGACGGCAGTCCCGAGCCCTATCATCTGGAATCCAAGGGCAACGGCATACGGATCTACGTGGGTAAAGAGAACCGCTATCTCCAGCCGGGTGACTACACCTATGAGATCACCTATCGCACCACCCGCCAGATCGGTTTTTTCGAGGATTACGACGAACTGTACTGGAATGTCACCGGCAATGATTGGGCCTTTCCCATCGGCAAGGCCAGTTGCCGGGTGGAGCTGCCCGCCGGTGCCCCCGAGGTCCAGGTGGCGGCCTACACCGGCCCCCAGGGCGGTCGCGGACAGGACTTCAGCCTGGCCCGGGATGAGCTGGGAAATCCCCTGTTCACCACCACCCGCCCCTTGCAGCCCCGGGAGGGATTGACCGTGGCCGTGGCCTGGGAAAAGGGCTATGTCACCCCGCCCGGCCCATCCCAGCGCCTGGGATTTCTGTTGTCCGATTACGGCGCCCTGGGGATCAGCCTGCTGATCATGGCCGGGGTTTTCGGATACTATCTGTTGGTCTGGCGCCGGGTGGGTCGGGATCCAGCCAAGGGAACCATCGTGCCTCTCTATACCCCTCCCAAGGGCATCTCTCCGGCGGCCGCACGCTACATCATGGAAATGGGGTTTGATAAAACCGCGCTGGCCGCGGCCCTGGTCAACATGGCCGTAAAGGGCTACCAGCGCATTGAGCAAGACCAAGATGATACCTACACCCTGGAACGCACCGCTGAACCAGCCTCGCCCGGGCTCTCTCCCGGCGAAAAGGCCGTGGCCCAGGTGCTGTTTGGCCATCGAACCAGCCTCGCCCTGAAACAAAGCAACCACAGCACGTTGGGCCGCGCCGTAAAGGCCCTCAAATCAGGCTTGCAGCGGGAATACGAGAAGAGCCACTTTCTACACAACCGGACCTATTTCATCCCCGGTGTGATCATCTCTCTGATCGCCCTGGCGATCCTGGTGCTCACCGGCAATGACCTGGCCGGCGGCCTTTTTATGAGCGTCTGGCTGGGGGGCTGGACCGTGGGCTGCACCGTGCTAGCCCTGACCGTGTACCACAGCTGGAAGAGCGGCCAGTGGCCCCGGGCCATGGGCATGACCCTCTTCGCCCTGCCCTTTTTCGGCGGCGAGTTGTTCGGTTTGTGGGCCTTTGGCAACCTGGTATCGCCCCTGGCGCCCCTCACCCTCCTGGGCCTGGCGTTGATCAACTTTGGATTTTATCAATGGCTCAAGGCGCCCACCCTGGCCGGGCGCAAGGTGATGGACGAGTTGGAAGGCTTCAAACTCTACATGCAGGTCGCCGAAAAAGAGCGCCTCAATCTGCTGAACCCGCCTGAGCGCACCCCAGCCCTGTTCGAACGATACCTGCCCTATGCCCTGGCCTTGGGAGTTGAACAGGCGTGGAGCGAACAGTTCGCCGATGTGCTGGCCCAAGCCCAAACCAGCACGGCGACTGCGTCGCCCCACTGGTACCGGGGCTCAACCCCCTATTCCCATTTGGGCCGCTCCCTGGGCAGCGCCTTTACCGGCGCCGTATCCTCCGCATCCACCGCTCCCGGCTCATCCTCGGGCAGCGGAGGCGGGGGATCTTCCGGCGGGGGCGGAGGAGGAGGTGGTGGCGGCGGGTGGTAGACGTTCCTTTACAACCCCAGATACCCCTTGCGCAACTGGGCATCGGCCTTTTCCCCCAGGTTGTAGCGCATGTAGAGTTTGGCGAATTCAGGGCCGGCGATGGTTCCCTTTTTCTCACCATTGATCATGAGGGTCAGACCGATTCCCGGTTCGTAGATGCTCTCCGAAATACCCCCCGGCTTCATATCGGTATCCAGCCATTGGCCGTACTGGTCGATTTCGGCCTGATGCGCCGCCACCAATTCCGGTGGATTGGCCGCGGTGATGGCCTCAACAAACCCGTCGCGCAGTTTCTTGGCCGTGGCCTTGCTGGTCAGATAGTGAAGATAAAAATGCTTCACCTGTTCCGATTCGATGGCGGTTTCCGCATCCTGGGTGGGCTGCTCCAGGTAAAACCCGCCGGCAAACACCTTGACCACCACCATAGCCTTGCGCAGAGCCAAGCCGTTTAGCTTCAGCGTATGCCCGTTGACCTCTTTCTCTTCGGGAAAGGTGACCCCGGCCAGCTCGCGATCTTCAGCCCAAACCCCACCGGCCACCAGTAAAACCGCCCCCGTTAACGCAGCTGCCAATAGTCTGGCCTTCAGCATAGCGCCTCCTCATGGTTAAAATTGTGTACGGCAAAGTTTCCTTAATTTCTGCTTTTGGACAATCCAGAGCTCCTTTTCAATCCCCCATCTCCGCCATGTAATCATCATACATGGTCTCGAATTTGAGCTTATGCTTGGCCTCTTCCTGGCACAGCACCTTGAACAGGTCGTGGGTTGGCTGGGTATCGGCCTGGGCCAGCAGTTCGTTGTAGAGCTTGAGGGCCTTCTCCTCGTTCTTGATGGCCATCATCAGCAGTTCGTTGTAGGGCATCCCCGGGGTGAATTCCAGGTCATGGAGGTAATTGCTGCGCTTCATGTCGGGAATCCATTTGAACTTGTAGCTCGATATCCCCTTTACCGCACCCTTGTTTTTTAGCTCACTCAGCATCTGGGCGTGTTTGCGCTCCTCATCGGCAAATTCCAGCAGCATCTCTTTTACCCCGGACATGGACTCTTCCCTGGCCGCATCTTCGTAAAACTCCCGGGCGCTTTGCTCCTTTTCGATGGCGAAATTGAGAATTTGCTCCAGATTTTCAAATTGCATAGCAGGTCTCCTTTCCAAACACGAATCCAAAAGCAAGACCGGCGGCGTGGCCCGGGTGGGTCACCCCGGGACAATTGCCGGCAACGATAGGTTCACATCACCAGGGCTGGGCATGGAATCCCGGCCAACTCCTTCCACTTATCCGGAAATCTGCAATGAGCCGATCAGCTGCTCCAGACTATCCATCTGGTGGTTTACGAGATAATCCTCGATTCCGTCAAGAATATCGGTGGCGGCCCGGGGGTTGACGAAATTGGCCGTGCCCACCTGGATGGCCGTAGCCCCGGCAATCAAAAACTCCAGAGCATCCTCGCTGCCCATGATGCCCCCGATCCCGATGACCGGTACTGTTACGGCCTGGGCCACCTGCCACACCATGCGCAGGGCCACCGGTTTGATGGCCGGGCCGGAAAGCCCGCCGGTGATATTGGCCAGCCGGGGCTGGCGGGTGGCCGCGTCGATGGCCATGCCGGTGAGGGTGTTGATCAACGAGAGGGCATCGGCACCGCCATCCACGGCAGCCTGGGCGATGGCCACAATGTCCGTGACATTGGGCGACAATTTCACAATCAGCGGTTTAGACGTGGCGACCCGCACCCGTTCCACCACCTCCCGGGCCGCCTCCGGCGCCACGCCGAAGGCCACCCCCCCGGCCTTGACATTGGGGCAGGAAATGTTGACTTCCAGAGCAGAAACCGCCGGACAGCGGTCCAGCTTCTCCGCCAGACGGCCGTACTCCTCCACTCGCGTGCCGTAAATGTTGACGATGATCGCCCCCGGCAGCTTGGCCAGAAAGGGCAGCTTCTCGCGGACAAATGCCTCCAGGCCCACATTTTCCAGCCCAATGGCGTTGAGCATGCCGCAATGGGTTTCCACGATCCGGGGCGGCGGGTTGCCTGCCGAAGGCGCCAGGGAGATCCCCTTGACAACAATAGCCCCCAAGCGGTTAAGATCCACCAATTCGTTGAATTCACGGCCATAGCCAAAGGTGCCCGATGCCGTCATGACAGGGTTGGCCAACTCCAGGGTGCCGATTTTAACCTTTAGATTGGGCGTCATATTCAGAGTGCGGTGGGGCTGAAAGCTTGCTTTTATAGCGGCCACCGCCCGCTCCAGGGCGGCGTGTCCATCTTATAGGCCAATGCCCGGGGAGAATCAAGAAACCCCCGGGGGGACCCTAAGATTTATGACGTCACGCATAGAGCGCGATCATGTCCCATCCGGGAATCGTCCAACCAAGCAGGCGGCAGGCCAAAACGACTATTTAATCTCGGGAGCGCGTCATGATGTCCATCGAGCAATTGCGGCAGGATGCCCTTGGAATTTTCCAGAAAGCCCTTTCGGCCGTGGATCCCAAAGCCGCCGTTCGGCGAGCCCTTACCCGTGATAACGGCACCCTGCGGATTGAAGGCGCCACATATCGGCTCAAGGATTATGAGCACATCTATTTGATCGGAGGGGGGAAGGCCAGCGCGGTCATGGCGGCCGCCGTGGAAGAACTGCTGGGAGACACGCTTAGCGCCGGACAAGTGACCACGAAATACGGCCACGGTGTGGACTTGAAGGCTACCACGCTGGTGGAAGCCGGACACCCTCTGCCGGACGAAGTCGGAATGGCGGGCACCCGGAAAATCATGGCGTTGCTGGAGCGGTCGGGGCCACGGGATCTGGTGATCGCGGTTATTTCCGGCGGGGCCTCGGCCTTGATGCCCCTGCCCGTCGAACCCCTGAGCCTTTCGGTAAAACAGGCCGTCACCCAAGCCCTGCTGGCCTGCGGCGCCGATATCAAGGAGATCAATGTGATCCGCAAGCATCTCTCCCAGGTCAAGGGCGGCCAACTGGCCCGGGCGGCGGCGCCGGCCACGCTGATCTGCCTGGTGATCTCCGATGTGATCGGCGATCCCCTGGAGAGCATCGCCTCGGGTTTGAGCGTGGGCGATCCCTCCACTTACGCTGACTGTTTATCCATTCTGGATAAGTACAACCTCGGCCCTGAAATCCCACCCAATGTGGTGGCACATCTTGAAAAGGGCGCCCGGGGTGAGATCGCCGACACCCCCACCCCTGACGATCCAATTTTCCGCGCTGTGCACAACGCCATCATCGCCACCAACCGCCAGGCCGTAGGCGCGGCCTGCAACGAAGCGCAACGTCTTGGTTATAAAACCCTGATCCTCTCCACCTTTGTGGCGGGTGAAACCCGTGAAATCGCCCGGATGCACGGGGCCATCACTAAAGAAATTCGCACCAGCGGCCACCCTCTGGCACCTCCCGCCTGCATCATCAGCGGCGGGGAAACCACCGTGACCCTGACCGGCCCGGGCCTGGGGGGCCGCAACCAGGAATTCGCCCTGGCCGCGGCTTTGGAAATTGAAAACCTGCCCAACACCGTGATTTTCAGCGCCGGCACCGACGGCAGCGACGGCCCCACCGACGCCGCCGGGGGCATGGTGGACGGCACCACCCTCTCCAGAGCCCGCCGGCTCGGTCTCGACGCCGCCCGCCATCTCAAGGCCAACGATGCCTACCATTTCCTCAAACCCCTCAATGACCTGGTCATCACCGGCCCCACCCGGACCAATGTGATGGATGTGCATTTGGTATTGGTAGGTTGACCGCAATGGCCTCGATGATGGATCGCTCAAATTTGGGAGCTAGCGGCTGGGTGTCAACTTTAAAAGACGACCCCCGGAACCGTCTTCGAGCACATACACAGCCCCTTCGGGTCCCTGTTCGACCTCGCGGATGCGCTCACCCCATTCAAAACGTTCGGCTTCTTCGGCCGAATCCCCCTTTAAGTCAACCAGAATAAGGGCTTTGGATACAAGACCCCCGCTAAGCGCATCGCCTTTCCAATCGGCAAACATGTCACCGTCATAGATAACCAGACCGGAGGGCGCAATGGAGGGCACCCAAAACGCACGAGGGGCTTCGAATTCAGGACGGGTGTCATGATCGGGGATCGGAATCCCCGAATAGTGGTCGCCGTTGGATACAATGGGCCAGCCGTAATTTTTACCGGCAATGATCAAATTCAACTCATCGCCGTGACGAGGACCCATCTCATGGACCCACAAACGCCCGTCGGCGTCAAAATCGATACCCAGCACATTGCGGTGACCGACGGTCCAGAATTGCTTGGCGATATCACCCTGATCCTGCCACGGATTGTCCTCGGGCACTGATCCGTCGTCATTTAAGCGCAGCACCTTGCCGAGGTGGCCGTCAAAATCTTGGGCCGGGGTGAGTTTCTGGCGATCTCCGGAGGTGATGAACATTTTGCCCTCAGGGCCGAACGCGATGCGGTGGCTGTAATGCCCTTTTCCGGTAACTTTGGGCTCCTGGACCCACAGTTTTTCCAGGGACACGAGCCTCGGGGGGCCGTTTTTCAGATCGAGCTTGGCGCGGACCACCACCGCGCCCCTTGTGGAGTTATCATCCCCGCGTTCGGCATAGGACAAATAGACCCAGGAATTTCGCTCGAAATCGGGATGCAGCACCACATCCCCCAAGCCGCCTTGACCGCCATAGGCGACGTCCCCCAAGCCCTGCACTTCTGTTTTCGATCCGTCGTCGGCCACATGCCACAGCACCCCTCTCTTCTCGGTCACCAAAAGCGTGCCGTCGGGCAGGAACGTCATGGCCCAGGGCTCATCGAAAGCCGCGAGCCGTGAAGCGGCAAGTTCAGTGCCCTTGGTGCCCTGGATCGTTAAATCTCCGGCGGCAACGGGTACAGCAATTGTGATAATAATCAGCAAGTGGATAATCAAGCGCATAAGTATGAGTCCTTTTTATGTTTTTCCGTTTAAAAGACAAAAGGAATAGACACCGAAAAGCTAGGGTGCCGGACGAACCCTGTCAAATCGTCTGGATTGCCATGCCTAACGGCCTTGAAAATGATGAGTATTAACGCCAAGCGCAGGCTCCGGCGATATCGCCAAGCCCATGCCAATATTAGATCGTATCAATCCTGAGGGGTTCAACTATAATGGAATTGTTAAGGGTGGTCCAAGTTGCTGTGGCCTCCCTTATTTTTTGGAATGGGTTTGGTGATAGTAGAGCCAGTTTTTCCGACTTTTACATTATCACGAGGCATCACCGTCTGGGATTAGCCTATTTTTCCGGACTCATGAGCAATGCTGAGGCCAAATCCGCAGAACCGATTGCGCTGGAGTTTCTCGACAAAAAATCAGTCCGGTCCATGCAGATGTTCATGAAGACCTTTCGTTGGGATCATGGTGCCATGCTGCGGACCCATCAAGAGATGCTGGCCGAACTGATCGCCACCCCCGAGGGGATGATCACCATCGATGCCAGCGATTTTCCCAAAAAGGGTAAAGAATCGGTCGGCGTGGCTCGCCAGTATTGCGGCACTGTCGGAAAGGTCGAAAACTGCCAGTCCGGTGTCTTTGTCGGCTATGCCAGCGATAAGGGCTACGGTCTGCTCAACGGCCGGTTGTATATGCCGGAAAGCTGGTTTTCCAAAGAGCAGGAAAAAAGGCGCCGATTCAACCTGGTCCCTGAAGATCTCGTTTTTGAGACCAAGCAGCAGATCGCCCTTAAATTAATCGATGATGTCAGAGCAACCGGTAATTTTCCCGTTAAATGGATCGGCGCCGACGCCGCTTTTGGCGGCGACATCGAATTTTTAAACGCTCTGCCCAAGGAACTCTTTTACTTTGCTGCGATCAAGTCCGATACTCAGGTTTTTACCAAAAAGCCAAAAGTGGGGCTCCCGCTCTATAAAGGGCGCGGCCGTCGTCCTACCAAATCCAAGATATTACCGGGTCAACCCAAGCCGCGAAGCGTCGCAGAAATCGCTAAGTCCGACCGTGTGTCCTTCAAGCCGGTCGTGGTTGCCGAGGGTGCCAAGGGGCCGATCATCGCCAAGGTGGCTCGCATTCGGGTCTATCTGTCTCGGGACGGATTGCCGGTCGGTGACCCACAATGGCTCTTGTTGCGACAAAACGACGATGGGAAAATCAAATACGCCATCTCCAATGCGCCCAAAAAAATCTCTCTTTCAGAAATGGTGAAGGCCTCAACTACGCGCTGGCCGATCGAACAGTGCTTTCAGGAAGGCAAAAGTCAGGTTGGCATGGATTGCTACGAACACCGTTCCTGGCCCGCCTGGCATCGGCACATGACATTCGTATTCTTGGCCCTGCACTTTATGTTGCGGATGAGATTGCGATTTAAAAAAAACGCCGCTGCTGACGGTTCCCTTGGTTCGCAAGATACTTTCGTTAGTACTTCCCCTCAGGTCTCTAAGCGCCGAGGGAGCGTTGGAAATAGTTCAATATCACCTGCGCCGCAATTTAACCGCATATAAGTCGCACCGAAAGAAAAGAGTCAAGCTGGCAGAATTTTATAACATCAATCTTTCGCTGTAGTGTTATTATCATTGCCGTTATTTACGAAAGCTGAAGCCACACCATCCCTGTGTTTCTGTGTCTCCAGTACAAATCAATCTATGGATCCGGTCGCTCGGCAAGGCGGAGTGACGGATACCTGTAAATCGTGTATAGAGCAGAGATGTGACCGGCAATAGGGCCAACATGTCCCGCCCAAGCGACGAAGCTGAAGCCGTAGGCCTTGAAATTCAATGATTTTTTCCATGCCCGAATTTCCGATATGGGATGGAAAATTGATGAACTGCGGGAATTGCCATAATATCGACGGGTGAAAATTGGGGATGAAAGGATCTATCCTTTACACCAAATTGCAACGGCCGCCCGTGGCGACGGATATTGTGCCGCGGGACCGTCTGCTGGATCAGCTTAATGAGGGGCTTCACCGGCCCTTGACATTGATTTCGGCGCCGGCCGGCTATGGCAAGAGCACCTTGGCCAGTCGCTGGGTCGTGGCATGCGATCGCCCGAGCGCGTGGGTATCTCTGGAAGAGAGCGACAATGACCTGCAAATATTTCTGAGCTATGTCCTGGCTGCCATTCAGACGCTGTTCCCCAGAACAGAATTTCGGACCGAGGCGATACTGGAAACATCACAAATGCCCCCTGCTGCAGACTTGGCGCGCCACTTGCTGAATGATCTGCATCAGATATCCGAGCCTTTCAACCTCGTGCTGGATGATTATCACCGCATTCAAAGAGGATCCCCCGTAAACGACCTGCTGGATGAGTTTCTGGCTTATCCTCCCCAGGGCATGCATCTGGTGCTGCTGACACGGCAAGATCCTTCACTGCCGATCGCCACCATGCGGGGCCGCGGGTTGGTGACAGAGATCCGTGCGTCCGATTTGCGATTTACTCCCGACGAAGCGGCGGCATTCCTGAGCCGAATGCTCAATGTCGTGGTTGATGAAACCACGGCCACCCTCCTGGAAATCAAAACCGAAGGTTGGGCTACGGGTTTGCGGCTGGCCGGCCTCTACCTGAAAGGTCAGAAAGAGCTGAAACGATCATTACAGCAATTGAGCGGAAACTCAAGGTACATTGCCGAGTATTTAGTTGCCGAAGTCTTGTCCCGGCAGCATCCTGAAATGGTGTCCTTTCTGCTTGAGACCTCAATCCTGAATCGCTTCTGTGCTCCCTTGTGCCGCCAAATACACCAAATAGGAAGCCACGGACACGACGAAAAATCGGAAGTTGGGGAAGAACAGTTTATCCAGTGGCTGACAGATACCAACCTGTTTGTCATCGCCCTGGACAACGAGGGCTATTGGTTCCGCTATCACCATCTTTTCCATGATTTCCTCAAAGGGAAGTTGTACAAACAGTTTTCCACAGATCGGATCGCCGACCTGCATCGGCGTGCCAGCCGATGGTTTAACGAAAACGGCTTCATCGAAGAGGCAATCGAACACTTGCTGGCAATCGATGATACATCAGCTGCAATACAGTTGATCCTCGACCATCGCCATGCGCTGATGAACACGTCTCAGTATTCTCGCCTGCGCCGCCTGCTGGCCCGATTGCCTGAGAACGCCATAGCGGAGAACCCCCTATTGGTGAGCATGCGAGCTTTTATCGCTATCAACATGGGAAATGATGTGGACGTTCATGCGTTCACACAAAGAGTGACAGAGATGCTTGCAGAGATTTCGCCGGAATCTGAGGCTTATTCTTTGCTGAAAGGCGAAGTGCTGATACTGCAAGGCCTTGCCGATCTGTTGTTCAACGGTGTTGCGGAGACAGCCCTGGCCCGGGTACAGGAAGCCGATGAGTATATCCCGGACAATGCTTTGATGATCAGGTCTGTGGGGAATGGAATCATCGCCGCCTCTCACCAGATGATGGGGAACAGACAACAGGCTGTTGCTGTGGTCAGAGAGGCCCTGTCGGACCCGACCTGCCCAGCCAACCTGAGGGCACGACTTCATTTTCACATGACCGTCATCCTATACTTTGAAGCCGACCTGAGCGGAGCGATGACCGCCGCGCAGGAATGCCTGCACAATCTCGGGAATCTTTCCTTTGTTCATACCCGGATCATTGCTAATTACTTTATCGGTACTATTCACTACCTGCAAAATCATATCGAAGCAGCTCAATCAAGCCTATTGAAAGTCGTTGCGGATCGACAGGCCGCAAATCCATCCTATGTGGCTCACGCCACCTTCAGCCTGGCAAATATATACCTCTCGCAAGGGAACGAAACGACCTCCAATCGAATGCTCGACCAAGTCAAAGCATATTGCCGGGTAAGAGACCACATAACGTTACTGCCCGTTATCCAAGCATTTGAAGCGGAATTTGCGTTGCGCCGAGGAGATATAAAAGGGGCGATGCATTGCAGCCAGCACGCTGATTTTGATGTTCGAAAGCCGACGTGGTTTCTCTATATCCCGCAACTCACCCCTATCAAATGGTTGCTGGCCAAAGGTTCGCACGATGGTCTTCAAGAAGCCCATAACCGGCTCATTCGATTGGAGGAGTGGATGCGCCGAATCAATCGCAAAAGTGTTCTCATCGAGATTTTGGCTTTGCAGGCCCTGGTCTGCCACAAATTAAAAGATGAAACCGCTGCCCTGCAAAACCTCCAGACCGCCCTGGACCTGGCCGAATCGGGAAGTTGGATTCGAACTTTTGTGGATTTGGGAATGCCGATGATGGACCTGCTGAATTGCCTCGTCCAACAACAAACCGACCAAACCTATGCGCAACAAGTTTTAAAAGCTTGCTTGGCGGAGAATCGAAAAAAAGCATCCATGGAATTGGACACGACAACCCAACCACGGATTTCTGAGCCACCCCCAAATACTGTTCTCACCCGGCGGGAAATCGAAATTCTTCCACTGTTAGCGAAGGGACTTAGCAACAAGGAAATCGCCGCAAGGCTGCGCATCGCTCCAGTAACGGTTAAGACCCATCTCCAAAATATTTACAAAAAGCTGAATTCCAAAAACCGCATCGAAGCATTAAAAAAATCCCGCGAGATCGGTATCATCATCGATAAATAACCCCACCCGCACCCGGCCACCAGATTATTAGTCGATCAGGAGATCGACAACCGTCCAATAGGCCACTTTTGTCATTCGTGTTTTCCATTCCATTGCCCATCGTACCCACACCACCGCTTTGCCAAGGCTCCATACTCCGAAAGGAGTAGGCCATTTGCCTTCAAAATACTCCTTTTGGATAATTTACATGCAGGATGGACAGCTGTATTTTTTGTTCATTCAGAATCGAGTCTTCATCGAAACGGTCCTCGCCAGGATATTGAGTTCTATAGATACTGAAACTCTGCCGTTTTAATCTTTCCTAGTGTTTGCTCTTTTCTTAAGGCTTCCTACAACTTTTTCATCACATTGAGGTGCCTGTCTTGGATAAGCCCGCCACCTACCGAATAAGTGTGCGCGGTATCGTGCCCGAAAGCTGGACTGATCGATTGGGAGGCATGCGAATTGTCGCTGACTCTTCGGCCGCAACGACGCTGGAAGGCTGGTTGCCAGATCAAGCTGCGCTTAAAGGCGTGCTGGATACACTCTATGAGTTACGCCTCTGTATAAAGGAGGTCACCTGTCTGTAATACATTCGGTATGCGCTGAACTATCATTTCATGTTGGTAGAAAAAGAGAATCAAAATGAAAACTGTCATTGCGGTTTTGAGTACTCTGGCCCTGTTACTGGTAGATGCGCGCTCTAACCGTGCTCATTGTTTTGCCTGGCTTCACTCAAGACTACGTCCCCGAGCTTGCAGGAACAAACAACTGGCGGCCAGCCCGGCCTTAATTCAGTGACATTCACCGGTCAGAGTCCCTATTTCAATAATGGCGATCGCTTAAGTTCAGTCAGCAAGACGTAAAAAGATGACAGGGCAATCCCAACCACCAACCGTAACGAAAACCATCAGATGTCCCGGTGGTCGTTTGCTCGGATGGTTTACCATGAAAAAAGATTTTAGACTGAAGATCCTTCTTTTTGTTGGGATTCTCAATTGCCTTTTTGATTCGGGCACGAGTGTTGCCACCGTGGAAATTCCCGAAAAGGAGGCGGTGACGATTCAGCTGCGCTGGTCGCACCAATTCCAGTTCGCCGGTTACTATGCGGCCATCGAAAAGGGTTTCTATGCTGACGAAGGGCTTGCGGTCACGCTCGCAGCGGCGGCCCCCGGAACAGATCGGATTTCGCCGGTGCTGGATGGGCGGGCCCAGTACGGGGTCGGTGATGCAGGGGTCCTGGCACTGAGGGCCGACGGCCTTCCATTGGTCGTGCTGGCCCAGATTTTTCAGAATTCCCCCAGTGTGCTGATTGCCAAACGGTCAAGCAATATCCTGGGCCCAGGTGACCTGGCTGGCAAAAAGATCATGCTGTCCGGCGACGCCATCGGTAGTGCAGCCATTCCCACCATGATAACGGAAACACTGGGCGGGATGGACCGTGTTCGCGTGGTCCCCCGCACCCAAGGGGTTGCAGGCCTGATCAGCGGCAAAGTGGATGCCATGGCCGGCTATCTGTCGAATGAGCCCTTTTTTTTGAAGCAAATGGGCGTGGATGTCAACATCATCGATCCGCGCAGCTTCGGCGTCGACTTTTACGGTGACAACCTGTTTACCACCGAACGTGAGCTCGCCGACCATCCCGAACGGGTAGAGAAGGTCTTGCGGGCCACCCTTAAGGGCTGGGATTATGCGCTGAAGAACAAGGACGAAATCATCCGATTGATTCTGGCCCGCTACAATCCGCACCTCACCCGCGACCAGCTGGCCTTCGAGGCCAAAGTGATCGACCAGATGATCATGGCCGATCTGGTACCTATCGGGGACATCAACCCCCGACGCTATCGGTTCGTAGCAATTAGCCTTTATCGTCTCGGCCTGTGCACATCGCCCGACGTTCCGGAGGGCTTTATCCACAATGAAAGGCCTGAGGCTACCGTCGCCTTGAGCGCGGAAGAGCGCGCCTGGCTGAAAGCCCACCCCGATATCCGCTTTGCTTATTCGGATGATTTTCACCCGGCCCTGATTGTTCATGAAGACGGCCGCCTGACCGGCATCTTGAGGGACATGCTTGATCTTCTGAACCAGCGGCTGGGGACCGATTTTACCATTGTTGTCGACAATCTTCCTACTATTCGCAACATGATCAAAAACCGCGAGGTGGCCGGCCCCCTGGCCATGAGTCCTATCGCCGGGAAACGCTATCAACTGCTTCAGACCAGCGCCCTTTTAACAAGCTTCCCGGTGGTCTATGCCAGGTCCAATACGGGTGGCACGATCGGCGGGGTCGAAGACCTCTCCGGCCGGACCTGTGCCATCATCGGCGGCAGTCCGGAGATCGAAAGGCTGGTAAAACCCTATGATGACCGCATCACGATCACCCGAACCAAGACGGCGAACCAAGCCCTCAAACTGCTTTACGAAGGCAAGGTTGATTTTTTTATCGGCTTTGCTCAGCACAATTACATCGTTCATACCAACCAGCTCGTGGGCATTCGGCCGATCCTGGCTCTGACGGACCATACGTTCGACGCTGTGATGGGGGTTAGAGATGACTGGCCGGAGCTGGTCGGGATCCTCGACAAAGGGTTGGCCGCCATCTCGGATGACGAACGCAACGCCATTTATGCCCGATGGGTAAAACTCCCCCGATCTATTAAAGGATTTCCGCTGGTTCTCTCTGCGCAGGAAAAAAGCTGGCTGGCAGAAAAACACACGGTGCGGGTTGGACTCATTGACCTTCCACCGTTTATTTTCGCCAGGCAAGGGCAGCGGCCTGCCGGAATATCCATTGACATCCTCGACAGGATCGCTCAGCGAACCGGACTGAAATTCAGCTATGACGATTTGTCACCCCCTGTGGATGACGCGACTGAAACCGAAGCCAGCCCTGTCGGTCCCGACTTGGTCCCCTGCCTGGAAACCCCAGCGGAACGCAGCGATTCTATACTGCATTCCAAAGCCTATATGCAGACCCCCCTGGTCGTGTTCACCGATCAGAACGCACTGCCCGTCAACGGCATGCAGGATCTACTCAAGCGGACCGTCAGTGTAAAACAAGGGTCCACCCTGCAGGCGTTGATCTCGCGGTTGTATCCCCAGATCAAACTGAGGCGCTTCGAGACGGAACAAGATGCCCTGAAAGCCGTGACATTAGGCAGGACCGAAGCTTATATTGGCGGACTGATGATGGCTTCCCAAATGATTTCGCATAACGGTTGGACCAATCTCAAGGTGGCCGGTCCTTCAGGGCTGAAGGATCTGGAACTGTTTTTCGAAATCCGCAGCGACAGGCCCGAGCTTCTCAGCATCATCGACAAAGGGCTTGACAGCATTTCGGAGGAAGAGCGCACGGAGATTCGCAACCAGTACATGGCCATGCGGTACGATCACGGCGTCTCCCCCCGGGATGTGATCAAGTGGATAGCGATTGTCGCCGGGGTGTTCGGCGGATTGCTGGTGATGGCCTTCCTCTGGAACAGGACCCTGGCCAGGCGCGTTCGCCACCGCACGGCTGACCTGGATCTTGCCAATAAACACCTGCAGGACGAAATTGGCGAGCGGTCACGGGCGGAAGCGTCGCTTGAAGAAAGTGAGCAGTTGGCGCGCTTGCTGCTGAACGCAACCACCGACCTGACGCACCTTCTCGACGAGGACGGCAAGATTATAGATCTCAACGATGCCATGGCGGACGTGCTGGGGGGCGCACGGGAGGATCTGATCGGCACTTGCGTTTTCGACAGGTTTGCCGAAGAAACAGGCAATTTGCGGAGAAAATTGCTGGAAAGGGCCATTTCAGAAAAGAAAACGGTAAAAGTGACCGATGAAGCGCAGGGGGGGAACGTATACGATGTCCATATCTATCCGATCGAGACACCCCCTGGACAAAAGCATCAGGCCGTTGTGTTCGCACACGATATTACCGCGCGCAAGCGAATGGAAGAAAAACTCAAAGCGAGCGAGGAGAGGCTGCGCAAAGCACAGGAAATCGTCCATCTGGGAAACTGGGAACTCGATCCCTTGAACGGCACTTTTACATGGTCGGATGAGGTTTTCCGGATTCTTGAAGTTGACCCGGCGCATTTCAGTACATCATACCAAGCGTATTTGAATGCCATTCATCCGGATGATCGCGACAGGGCCGACAGTGCATTCAAATCGTTACTGGAAGCGCGAAAATCATTCAATATCAAACACCGGCTCCTGTTGCCGGATGGCAGGATCAAATACGTCCGCGCAAAGGGTGAGACCGCATACAGCCCCGAGGGTAAGGCACAGGGGGCGATCGGGACCCTTCAAGATGTCACTGAGCGCGAGAATTTTGAAATTGAGGCAACCCTGCTGCGGCGTGACCTGGCGCATCTCAACCGGGTCTTGACCATGGGCGAACTGTCCGGCTACCTGGCTCATGAAATCAACCAGCCATTGGGTGCCATCCTGAACAATGCCTCCGCCGCTCAAGTGATCCATTCTCAGTTGCCGGAGAGGGATGACGTGTTGGGCGAGATTCTGGAAGATATTTCCAAAGACGCCTATCGCGCAGGACAGATCATGCGCAAGATTCGTGGCGCTGTCAAAAAAGAGGAAGCCAAATTTGAGCGATTGAATATCAATGACCTGCTGGATGAGGTTGTGGGATTGCTTCAAAACGTGTTCAGTCTGGATGGTATCACTGTCCGGCTGGATAAACACCCTGGGCTGCCTCTGATCAGAGGGGATCGCGTCCGTTTGCAGCAGGTGGTGATCAATATCGTGACCAATGCCGTGGAAGCCATGCGCGATAGCAGCCCGATGATCCTGACCATCCGCTCAGCCGTGAAACCTGAGGCCGGTGTTGTCGTCAGCATCACTGATTCAGGTCCCGGCATCGATGGCGCATTGAAAGATGAATTGTTCCAAGCGTTTTTTACCACAAAAAAGTCCGGCTTGGGTGTCGGGCTTCGCATCTGCCGTTCCATCATCGAGGAGCACGGCGGTCAGATAATAGCGGAAAACAATCCGGACAGGGGGGCAAGCTTTCACTTCACATTGCCGACGGATCAAGGAGCTATTCAATGAATGATTCCGAAGGGATTGTCTATATTGTAGAGGACGATGCCGCTTTCCGCCGCAGCGTGGCACGGTTGATCCAGGTCAGCGGGTTTGCGGTCGAGGCCTACGCGTCGGCTGAAGACTTTTTGGCGAACGCCGCTATCAGGTACCCCGGATGCCTTCTGTTGGATGTTCGGCTTCCGGATATTGACGGACTGAGCCTTCAAAAGTCCCTCAGAGAAAATGGCTGTTATCTGCCCATTGTTTTTATGACCGGGCATGGCGATATCCCCATGAGTGTCAATGCCATAAAAAACGGAGCGATCAATTTTTTACCCAAACCGTTCAAACCGGATGAACTGCTGAGCACCATCCACGAAGCGTTCGCGTTCAATATCGACGACATGCAAAAAAAACGCGAAACGGAGCGTATCCGCGCGCTGATCGGCACTTTAACCCCCCGGGAGGAAGAAGTTTTTCGGTGGGTGATCGCCGGCAAATTAAACAAACAGATTGCCTATGAATTGGGTACAAGCGAGAAAACCATCAAAGTCCACCGTAGCCGCGTCATGCAAAAAACGCGTGCAGCCTCTCTGGCGGAGCTCGTCCGCCTGGCGGAAAAAGCCGGTATTTCCCCGGCTGAATGATCACCCGGCGATCCCCCAGTCGTAACTGCCTGCCAAATTTCCTGAAACCCTGAAAAGCTCGCGCACCATTGGAATCCGCTTTATCGGCACGTTTGTGACGGGTCGCGACGAACCGCCGGGGCAACCGGTATTGGACTAAGGTCCAATAGACAAGAGACGCATGGTGACATAATTTACAAACAGTTTGTTTCAAAAAACGGTTTTATTGCCGGTTATGCGAATTTCCTATCCTTGGATCGCGTGGCTGGGAGGCAGTTCGTTCAGGGCTGAGTCGTTCAAAACGGGTAGGACCTTCTCATCTGACACTCCTATTCCCCATTCTCATTCTGACTCCCATTAGACTCGGTTCCCCCATATAAATCGTTCGATGATCGGGAAATGATCAATTTTTAAGTAGCCGGCGGCAGGTGTCAAGGTCGAATAATGAAGAAGCCTCGAATATACGTATTTGTTGTCGATGATGACTGTTCTTTCAGAAAATCCCTCCAGCGGATGCTGCAAAGCAGGGGCATGTCTGTTTGCTGTTTCGAATCGGCCTCGGCTTTCCTGGATTCGGTCCCATCCGGTCAGAAAGGCATCGCCATCGTAGATATCCATTTGCCCTTGTTCGATGGATTTTCCCTGATGGATAGCATGAAAAAAATGGGCTACGGCATGCCGGTGATTCTGGTTACCGGGAAAACGGAGGCCAACACACGAGATCTGGCCATGGAAGGGGGCGCGGTTGGGTTCCTGCAAAAGCCTTTTCTTGCAAACTCGCTGATGACCCTGATCGAAGAATCACAAAACCAGGAATAAAGGAGACTGCGATGGCAGACAAAACCATCTACAGACAATATCAAAGTGCCATCCACTTACCGTTAACCGCATTTCTTCTTCTTGATAATCTTTGCCATTTCCCCATTTGCTGCGGTTGCTGATACAAGCGGGCAGGAACAATCGGCTGATGCCGTGGCACGTGAGCTTGCCAATCCAAACTCCTCTTTGGCAACCCTGACACTGAAAAACCAGTATCGATGGTACACCGGGGACCTGCCAGGTGCCGATGACCAGAACAACTTCACCATGGTATTCCAGCCCATTTTTCCTCTTTCAATGCCTAAGGATGACAACGGCAACGCAAGGACCTTGTTCTTTCGGCCAGGCTTTCCGATGCTTTTCGATCAACCCGTACCACAGGTGGAGAACGGTGCGCTCGATTGGGACGGGGTGACGGCGCTCGGTGATATTGGTTTTGACATCGCCTACGGCGTCTCAGCAAAAAGCGGTTTCATATGGGCTGTGGGCATGGTGGGTACCCTGCCTACCGCAACCGACTCGGACGTGGCCGGGAGACAGCTGCGGCTTGGACCGGAGTTTCTGCTGGCAAAGTTTGAGAAGTGGGGCCTCTACGGCATCTTCCCAAGCCACCAATGGAATGTTACCGGCTGGTCAGGTGAATCCTTTAATACCACCCAGTTCCAACCCGTTCT
>CAVQMW010000005.1:0-1843751 GCA_963713755.1 uncultured delta proteobacterium
GACATACACGGACTTATTATTTTAGGCTTTTTCACCGCAGGGCGCTGAGTGCGCAGAGATTGTTTCGAATGTTGAGGGCGCTAATAGCCACGGGCTCACAGGGACCTACAGGGATAATACCTATAGCGGCCTTGTTTAAAGCTGGTAGTTAGCGGTGATTGGGTGATTTGCCTATCTTTCGTTAAGCTCATCCAATTGATCCATAAAGGTATGAATTTGTTTCTGCAACAATTCCCAGGCTATAATCATCTTCCTGGCAACGATCTGCTCCCTCTCCCAGTTCAGCTCAAAGGCATAGGTGTAGCGGAATTTGTGTCTGAACGACCTGAAATCATCCAGGATTAGATACAATTCATTATCGATTACCTTTGGCCGGTAGCCGGATATCTCCATTTTCATCCGTTTAAGCAGATCTTTGTGCCAGGAAGCCGGTCCTATATCATTTTCAAAAAAGCGCGCAATGGATTCAAAAATATTCTCGCAACCATTGTAAAAATTATGAAGCAAATAGCCAATCCCGCCGCGATCATAATTCGGGACCCTTTCAGGAGGGAGGTCAATTTTATCCTTGATGCGTTCAAACTCTTTAACGACCAAATGGATTTTTTTTAATTCGTCGCCAATATCGGCTTTCAATAGTTGGATGTTATATGCCATAAACCTTCTCTCCGCGTTCAATGATTTTCTGTACAAACGCAGAATCGTCGCAGTTGGTATACAGATCGACGGGCAGTTGTATTGCTTCCTCGAGCTGGTGCCGGAATTCCCAATAAAGGGTCTCGGATAGATCCGATACGTATATATCGATGTCAGACCCTTGATGGCAGCGACCTAATGCAACCGAACCAAATAGATAAACTTCTCGAATTTTATATTTTTGGAATATTTGCGTGCCTTTTTCAAGCAGCCGCCGTTTGAAAAGTTGCGCCCTGTCAGCTTGTTCGGATCTTTCTTGAGCCCATCGTTTTTCGGCCTTGTCAAAGGTGGCCATTTCTAATGCCCGATTCAATACAGTCGATTAGACCCAAAAGATTATTATTAGCCACGGACACACACGGACGTACACAGACTATTTGGTTTTTTTTCACCGCAGAGGCGCTGAGTGCGCTGAGAGGGTTTTTGTTTTTTCCCTTCGGGAGAATCATATGTGCACGCCTCGAGCGAAGCGGGCGAAATACCTTTTTAGGCCATTTTGCCTTCAAGGTAGGCGGTGACGTTGTTGATGGAATCGAGGTTTTCGGGGATCAGTTCTTCGTCCTCAACCGTGATTCCAAAGTCCTCTTCAAGGAAGGTGACCAATTCTAATACACCGGTAGAATCGATGATGCCCTCTTCCAGGAAGGAGGTTTCATCCTTAAGGCCGTTGGCGTTGCCGAAGAGGAAGTTTTCGATGATGAAGGCTTTGATTTTATTTTTGGTTTCGCTCATGTTCACCTTGATTGGCCACGGACACACACGGACATCCACGGACTTTTTTTTGGGGTTTTGAGATTTGTTTGTAAAAAGAGTTCATATTTCAATTCTGTTTCTGAACTCAATAGACGAATCGTTTTATTTCTGCTTTCGGGTGTCTAAAATTAACCAACAATCCTACCTTGTATCCGGTGGCTTTTAGATAGTTGAGAATCTGCGCTTCGTGAATTTTGGATAGTTTTTCTGCAGCTTTTATTTCGACTATTATCCTGTTTTCGACAAGTATGTCGGCAAAATATTCGCCTACAAGTTCGTTTTTATAATTGACCTTTATTGGAACTTGGTTTTCAGCCTGCAACCCCCTGTTTCTGAGCTCTATGAGTAATGCATTCTCGTAAACTTTCTCAAGAAATCCAGGGCCAAGAGTTCGATTAACCTCGAAAACTGAACCGTTTATTTCATATGTCAATCTATCTTCGTGCACTATTTATTTTTGTCTGTGTAGGTCCGTGTGGGTCTGTGGCTAATCCTTGATTTCGGGGACTGCGCTGATTAATTGGGGGCTGAGATGCAGATAGCGGGTGGTTGTGCGTTTGGTGTCGATATCATCGTAGACCCGCTGGACTTGTTCGGGGGTCAATTCAAGTGTTTCGGCAATAACATTGGGGCTGTAACCATTGTTCTTGCCGTACAGACAAAGATCCATTTTGTCATAGGGCAATGAAAAGTAGAACTCATCCTGCCCCTGGGGCATGGAATAAGTGTCGGTGGTCGGGGGTCTGTTTCTGATTTTTTCTGGAACGCCCAAATGGGCCGCCATCTGATAAACCTGGGATTTGTAAAGATGGGCAATGGGCTTAATGTCTGCAGCACCGTCACCGAGCTTGACGAAAAAGCCCTGGTCGTATTCCAGACGGTTAGGGGTTCCCACTACCGCATAATTAAAGCGATCTGCGTAGTAGTATTCGAACATCTTGCGGGTTCGTTGCTTGAAGTTGGTGGCAGCCACAATTTCCAGATAGGCCTTTAAGGGCAATCGTTTCTGGATCTGGGTCCCGTCCGGCTGCTGGGCCACAATGGAGAAGAGATTGAAGCCCTTGGATTCCATCACATTGGGAATCACAATCTTTGATTTCCACCCGTCACCATATTCGGGAATGACCTGGCGTACCGCATCGTCATAGCGCCGGTAGAATCCCAATGCCTGAAGGGGGCCGGAGATATCTTCGTGGAACCATTTGACTCCGAACGTTTCGGCAACGGATTTGCTGAGTTCGAGGGTGTTGTCCGATGAATGGCGCTCGGGCATCAGCAGGGCGATGACCCGGTCTGGCCCCAAGGCTCTGGCAGCCAACCCAACGGACACACTGCTGTCGATTCCGCCGGAGAGGGCGACCACCAGTCCTCGCCGTTTGAGCGTGCGAGTCATTAGGTTGCGGATTTGCCCGCAAATTTTCTGGGCTTCTTTTTCGGCATCGATTTTCAGGATATCTTTGTTGAAAGGTGGCTTCACGCGATTACCTCGTAGGATGAATTATGACCGTTATTCAATTTTAAAAGAAAAGTCGGAGCAGTAGCAAAGATTTATTAGCCACGGACCCACACGGACAGACACGGACTGTGTGGAGTTGGCCTGCGGCCAATGACATGGAATATAGTATTTGTTTCACCCTCCCCCTGGCTCTCCCCGGTCAAGGGGAGCTAATGGGGTGGGGGATATTGTTCACCGCCCGCTGCATTTAAGGTGCAAAGTGCGCTGGGGGCTTATTTTTCAGCCACGGACCCACACGGACGAACACGGACTGTATAGTTTTGTATCGAAACCGAGAGGGGTATTCGTTTCTCGGCTATTTACTGATGGGTCAATTGGCTTTTGCCAACAGATCCAGATAGTTGTTGCAGGTAATGAAATGGCAGCCCCTGAAATCAGTGAGCATTCGCTGTATTTTATTTTCGGTTGACGCGAGGTTGACATAGTGGCGAAATTTCATGAGCGAAGGCGCATTGACAACCCTTGGCTGGGACGGATCGAGTTCCCAGGGATGCAGATAAAAGCTGTAGGCGCCTTCCTGATCAATTAAAAGTTTTATTCCTTGTCGGAATAATATATAGGGAATGATTCGAAAATAGCCTCCGCCGCCAAGCGGGATAGTTATGAAATTATTTTTTCTCCGGCGATAAGGTGCTGCGCGATCGTCATTCCGGCCAAGGCCGGAATCCAAAGTTACACCTGGATGCCGGATCAAGTCCGGCATGACAGATTTTGTGTATTCAGATGTCTGGTTAATATTAGACTCCCCCCGATTGAAACTAATATTTAAGTTACTGACCGGGATTGTGTAGAACCCATCCGATACTTGAAATGCGATGCCTTTCTTTTTGAAGCCGCCGGTTGATAATTTTCCATAGCGGCCGTGTTTATCGAAAGAGTTGTAGCTTGCATCGTAGCGGTAACCAGCATCTTCGATTATTTTGAGGGTATCATTGTTAATCGAAAAACTGGGGGCGCGGTAGCCTTGTATAGGTGATCCGATCAGGTCCTCTAAGAGATTTTTGCTTTCGGCAAGATCGGAAATGAGGGCATTTTTAGATTGATCCGTGCAGAGGTTATGGTTCACACCATGGGAGGCGACCTCATGTCCTCTGGAATGAATCTCCTGCACAAGATTTGGCAGTCTCCGGGCCACCCACCCTAAGATGAAAAAGGTTGCTTTGGGCAAAGCAACCGATCCGGCTGTATCCAATAAGTCAAGTATACGGTGGGTATTTCGTTCTACACGGAGATCCTTGGCGCTCCAGCTGTCGAAGGGAATCAGGGTTTTGAAGTTTTCAACCTGAAACCAATCTTCGACGTCTACGGTGAATAGGAAATTGTTGTTGTGGTCATCCAAGGTTGATTGGCTTTTTCAGTTTTTGTTTTCAACGCCTGTTGCGCTCGGGGAGCATAGTTCGCTGCGAGTTGTTTCTTTAGCCACGAACCCACACATGCAGACACAGTCTGATTGGGATAGCCCGCGGTTAGGAACTTGATTTTGCAGTCAATTTTATCACCCTCTCCCTGGCCCTCCCCCGTCAATGGGGAGGGGATAAGGGATGGGAGGTATTGTTCACCGCCTGTTGCGCTCAAGGCGTTACGACCGTTGGAAGTTTTGAAATAGTTTGTTCGAGAGAATGTTCCGCCAATTATCAACACGATGAAAAAAAGGCGATTTTTGAATATCACCATAATGAAACGGTACATCGTTTATAAAATCAACCTTTAGTGAGATATTTCCTTGTTCAAGGAAAACTCGGGCAAAGGTTTCTGATGTGGATGAAACATCGCATTTCCATATGCTTTTTAGTGCATCAATTACAATACTACATTCTTTTTTAAAGTTATTGTTGTTGTTTACAAATAGATCAAGGTCGTCCGAGTATCTGTGGCCTAAGTAGCAGCGACCGAGTGCGGTTCCTCCCGTAAGGTAAAATTCCAGCTCCAAATTCTCAACAATATTAAGAACTTTGTCCTGAAGCGGATACAATGAGTCGAGATAATAGGCCTCTGGCATAGGTGTATTTTATTTTAAGGCTTTCAGGGAAAAGGTTTTTTAAAACATTGTCATTGAGAACGCGTATCAACTTAGCAGGCGGCAAGAGTTTTAACAGTGTATACCAGTCACAGGATGATAACAGCCGAACAAAAAATTGCTGAGAATGGGGTTCATAAATGCTATTCAAATTGTCATCAAGCATTTCATCCAAGCTAACCTGACTGGTGTGTATATCCCATAAAAGACGCTTTAGAATTTTGTCTTTTTCTGTTTTGGTCAGGGGTTTCATGATAAATCTTGATCACCGCCCGCTATGCTCAAGGCGCGATGTTCACTGAGGGTTGATTATTTGGCCACGGACGCACACGGACAGGCACGGACGGAGTTGGACTGTCCTACGGCGAGAGAATTGAGTTTGTTTTTATCAATTCATTCACCCCCGCCCCCTCCCGCCAGGGGAGGGGAGTTTTCGGTCAGGCACTGATTTAAGAAAACATGTATTAAGGTACTATTATGGTGTCGTTGGCCTGGATTTTTACGTTTTGGCTGTAGTCTTTGCCTTTCAGGATGTTTTTGTAATTGATGGTCAGGGCCTCTTCTTTACCATCCACATTGCGAAGCAGAATGATCTCTTTCTTCGAGGCCCATTCGGTAAACCCTCCTGCTAGGGCAAAGGCCTGCAATACAGTCAGATTTTTCACCAGGGGGTACTCTCCGGTGTTTACAACTTCACCGAGAATGTAGAACATCTTGCTGCCCGTCGAGCGGACACTGACCGTAACTGTGGGGCCGGCCACATATTCATTCAACATCTTTTCAATGGCGCTTTGGAGTTCCAGGGTGGTCATGCCGGCAGCTTGGATTTCGCCCACCAGGGGAAAACTGATTTTTCCATCAATTTTGACCAAAATTTCTTCGCGGGAAAAATCGGGTTCTTTCCAGGTGGTGATATCGAGAATATCGCCGCTGCCTATTGTGTAGGCCTGCGTGGTCTCTGCATTGGCGCCGCTGCCAGCGGCGAGGAGGATGGTCATGGATAGCATCAAAAATAGGATAAAAGATGTGGCTGTTTTCATGGTGAATCCCCCCTTCCTAAGTAGTTGCTGAACGGAAACCTTATTCCGTGGGAGTGAATGATGACATGTTATCATACCCCCTCCCCCGACCCCTCCCGCCAGGGGAGGGGAGGTGTCGGTCGGGCACTAGGCATGATGATTTATTTTGAGCGTAGCTCCGCTCTTTGGGTTACAAATGGAACCCAACCTAAGCTGATATTTGACTGCCTGACCGAAAACTCTCCCTCCCGGCGGGAGGGGTTGTTGGGGGATTCAACAGCCCGAAAATCATTCACCCCCACCCCGGCCCTCCCCCATCAAGGGGGAGGGAGAGAGAAAACCGGTTCTCGATCAGATTCTATTTATGGGTATATCAGTGTCTGAACGAAAACTATCTTACCCTAGCCGGAGGGGTTGTTGGGGAATTCGGCAACCCGAAATCAGTCACCCCCACCCCGGCCCTCCCCCATCAAGGGGGAGGGAGTAGAGGTTTTTCGGCCGGGCACTAAAATGAAAATCTATCTTGCCCCGATGCCGAAGATAACAGTCTTAACGGTGCGAAAAACGATCACGATATCCAAGAGCATGCTCATGTTCTTGATATAGAACAGATCGTAATTGAGTTTTTCGATGGCATCCTGCACCGAGGCTCCGTACCCGTAGCTGACCTGGGCCCACCCGGTAATGCCGGGCTTGACGCTGAACCGAACCCCGTAGTACGGGATTTGCTCTTCCAGTTGGGTAACGAAATGCTCCCGCTCCGGGCGCGGCCCCACAAAGCTCATCTCGCCTTTGAGTACATTCCAAAGCTGGGGTATTTCGTCGATCCGCCATTTGCGGATAAATTTTCCCACGGATGTGACCCGCGGATCCTCGTCCTGGGCCCATACCGGGCCGGATTTGACTTCCGCATCGGTCACCATGGAACGAAACTTAATAACTCGATAGGCCTTGCGGCCTCTGCCCACCCTTTCCTGGCGAAAGAGGATCGGTCCTCTGGAGTCGATCTTGATCAGCAGCGCGACGACTAAAATTATTGGGGTCAAACAGTACCAGCAAGATCAGCGACACGAGAATATCGAAAATCCGCTTTAAAGATATTTTTGGGGTCGATTTTTTAAATCCCTCAGAGAAGATAAACCATCCCGGGTTGGTATGCTCCACATAGAGCCGGCCAGTCAACATCTCAAAAAAACTGGTTCCTTCCACAACCTCAACGCCGGAAACGCGGCTTTTAAGCAGTTCGCGAATGTAAAGTCCGCCGCGACGCTCTTTTAGGGCAACAACAATTTTATTGGTATTCAAACTAAGGGCTTTTTCATAGAGTCCGGAGTAGGCTTTGGGGGGTGGGTCGCCACCCTCGTTAACTTCGCAGGCCTCGCCCATGCAGGTCAGGTCTTCAAGGAGCCGCATCTGAATAGAATAGCCGCAGTCGGGTTTGGATTGGATTTTGTCGGCGATCAGGTCGGCAAATTCCCCGGATCCCAGAAGGATTATCTTCTGGTTAAAAAGCCCTTTCTTGATAACGATATTGTAGCAGAAGCGCCAGGAGACGATCAGCAAAATCACGAACCCGATACTGACAAAGAAAATTCCCTGCCCGATGATCGCGTTGGGGATAAGGGTATAGACACCGGCCAGCAATATTGCCGCGAAGCCCAGGCTCTGCAGCAATCGGATCCCCAACTCACTGTAGCTATTGACGATGTTTAAATTGTAAAGGTCGTTGTAAAAAAGACAGGCCTGACATGTGATTGTCACCAGCAGTATTTTCAGGGTTAAGGAGAGACTCGGCTCCAGTAAATTGGTGTGCAGCAGCAACCGGCAGGCCAACAAAACCGATATATAAATAACCACGCCTTCGCCAATTACGAAGATCGCATTGCGAATCGGATAGTATTGTTTGAGCAATCTCAG
This sequence comes from uncultured delta proteobacterium, assembly GCA_963713755.1. Classification (GTDB taxonomy): domain Bacteria; phylum Desulfobacterota; class Desulfobacteria; order Desulfobacterales; family CAVQMW01; genus CAVQMW01. The sequence goes on from CAVQMW010000005.1 coordinate 7,919, forward strand.
CATGACCCTGGTATTCGAGTGCTACTTGGTGTGATATTTGGTGCGGTCATACCCATCATAACGACTTCCCGCGATATCATAGCGATTGATGACCACACCCAAGATTTTCTTTCTCCCCAGAATATCCAAAAGGTGGGTCACTTTGTCCCGATTGGTGTATCCGGCACTGACCACGATAATAATCCCATCTACAATCCGGGCAATGGCGCTGGCTTCGGCGGTAATCTGCGGCGGTGGGGTGTCCACAATGATGTAGCGATCACTGTAGCGTTTTTTTGCCTCGGCAATCAGATCGAACATCTTTTTTGAAGAAAGAAGTTCTGAGGGGTTTGAAGAAATGGTTCCGCCCTGGATAATGGATAGTTTCTCCAGGGCTGTCTTGCCAATAACTGACGAAAGCTCGAGATCTTTGGCCAGATAGTCACTGAGCCCCTGGCCTTGAGGATATCCGAACAGACCATGAATGCTGGAATTTCTAAAATCGCAATCCATCAGCAGCACATGTTCTTCTAAACTTTGGGCAATGCTGATGGACAAGCTGGCGGCGATAAATGATTTTCCGTCTCCCGGTGCGGCGCTGGTCACCATGATGGTGCGCGGGGGAATTCCCGATTCAGGAAAAAGGATGTTGGTTCTGATAATTTTGACTTGTTCGGCTTCAAAGGATTCAGGTTGATGATATACCATGAGCCGGGGATCAATGGGTTTGTCAAGCGCCTTAAAATCACGAGCGAAAGCACTGGAGTCTGCCACGGGCTCTTTTTTAACCACTGATTGCCGGCCGGCGATTTCCGATTTTGGCGCGTCGACTTCCCGGGTACCATCATCCTGCCGATTGAGCGGCTGAGCAGCCGGAGCCGAAGAACGGCCTCCTTTTGCCAAAACTGGATTATCAGCATCTGGCGAGACGTGCTCGCTGGCGTGCTGAGGCTCCAATGGTCCTTCGGTTTTTACAACCCGCAGTTTTTGGGTTTTATCCTGGCGGGGGGCCGGAGCGCTGCCATGGGCGGAGGTATCCCTTGGCCGATTTTTCTCGGATGCGGCCGGGGGTTGTGAACCCTTTTTATTTTTCTGGAGTGCATCGTAAATTTTGCCCATGTTACCTCAGTCTACTCCATGAAATTCTGAGTTACCCCAGAATTTCTTTTAATTGGGTGACAGCACGTTGAAGCCCAAATTGGCTGGAAATGGTAAAAATACCTAACAGAAAAACTGACACAAAAACTGAAGTCCCACTGAGCATTAGGTTAAACCGTTTTTTGAAAATATCCCGGGCGGATAGAACTGATGGCATAATCCCCAGCACCGGCAGTTTGAGCATCTCCTCAACGTCCTCGGGTTTTCTTACTTTCACATCCAGCATCTCCAGCAAAAACGCCAACCCGCCACCCAGACCTAAACCCCCTGCAATGACCATTAGAAACAGACGTAGCATATTGGGGCTTACGGGCTGCACGGGAACTTTTGCGGTATCCAGGACCCGAAACTGTTCGCCCTTCTGTTTCTTCTCCATATTAACCGCGATGTCTGATTCCAGCTTCCGTTCCAGCAGGGAGTTGTAGGTGGTTTGAATATTTTCATAATCCCGCCTCAAGGCCAGGACCTCTTGTTCTCTGCGGGGGGTGTTTTCGACTCTTTGCTGGTACAACGCGATTTGGGATTGAATTTGATCGATTTCCGCTTCAACAGACTGGATTTCAAGAAGAATTCGGGTTTCCTCAGGCGTGGATCGCCGCTGGGCGGCAGGCGCCGGCTCCCGGGACGCCGCAGATTGGGTTCCAGTGGTCGTGTTAGCGGCGGATTCCAGTCTGGCGATGGTGGCCTTGAGCTTGACCACATCAGGATGTTTATCGGTATAGCGGGTCAAAAGGATGGAAAGCCGCTCTTTTAGGGCTTCAGGGTCGTTCGAATCCAAAACTTCCCGCTCCTGCTCATCGCCGCCATCGCGGATGATCTGAATTGTCGTTGCCTGGGTGGTTCTCAAAGTGGTCAGTTCATTTCGCAGATCCCGCAAGCTCTGACGGCGCTCACTGAGGCTGGTTTGCAGGCCCTCTAAAATTTGAAGATTGGTGTCCAACTGTTCCGGCAGTTCCCCCATATGGGTTTTGCGGTAGTTTTGTAATATCGCTTCGACCTCTTCCAGGCGCACCCGCATGGTCTGCAATTCACTGTCCAGAAATTGACTTGTCCCAATGGCCTGGGATTCACGCTCTCTTAAATTTTCATCAATAAATGATGAGGCCAGTCCGTTGGCCACCTCGGCTATTTTTTCGGGATTCTCACCGATGACAGATATGCTGAATGAATCGGTGTTACCCCCTCTAGAGCGGCTCTGCGTTGCATTTACCGTAATTTGTTCTCGAAGCAGCCCTACCTTTTGTTCCCTGAGCAATGAAGCGGATTTCGGGTCCAGGAACAGGCCATATTTATCGATTACCTTTTCCAGATTGGTCCGACTTAAAATTTGCTGGGATAGGGTATTGATTCGATCCTCTACACCGGACTGCACGATGGACTGCACATAATTTTCGGGCACTTTGGGTGGCTGGATTAATATGAGCGTGCTCGCCTCGTAAATGCGCGGCAAGGTTTCCGCTAAATAGGTTCCGGCAACCATCGCCAGGCAGAACGGAATGATGATAAACCACCAGCGCCTTTTGATGATGGCGATCAGTTCTTCCGGTTTGATGGGCAGGGGGGAATCGGCCATGATTTCACACAGTCATCTACATGGTTTTCCAAAATTGCCAATTTTCGGCACATTTTGGAGTTACGCTTGTAGTCGGGCAAAGTTAAAACATGCAAAATAAATACCAGCTGGCCAATGATGGTTGCGTTTCGGAATGGCAACGATCACCCAATGGATCCACCGCATTGCTAAAGCATCTATTTGGCTTGGTTATAAATCTTCAAAACCATTCATGAACCTCGATTTTAGGCAGGTGCTTTTGGTTGCCTGAAGGCCCCAAGGACAATGCGCTGATAAATAGTGCCCGACCGAAAACTCCCCTCCCCTGGCGGGAGGGGTCGGGGGAGGGGGAATAACACCTTGAAATCATTTACCCTCACCCCGGCCCTCCCCCATCAAGGGGGAGGGAGAAGGGGTTTGCGTTCAACCTCTAAAGATAATTCAACCATAATCCTGAGATTGTGGGTCATTTTCCTTAAGCACCACGATATTTGGAACAAGCGACTTCCATAAATTGTCAAGAATATTGCCCAAATTGTCAACTGGATGGCTCCTAACCCATGGATTCAGTCCAGGCACACCCGCTTTGAAATTTTTTGTGGATTATTTTTTCCAAGTATGTAAATTAGGTTATAATTTTAAAGAGTTCACTGGAGTCGTCCTGAACGGGTTTTTAAAATTAAGGATCTTAAACCATGGCCCATAAACTTCTGATCATTGAAGATAATGAAGATGTCCTCAAAACCCTGAGCAAGTTTTTCAAGGCTAGAAAGTATGATGTGACCATCGCCTCCAACGGGTTGGATGGACTCAAAATTATTGAAAGTCAAGGAACAGAGTTCGATTTGATCATCACGGATCTGATCATGCCCAATATCAGCGGGGTGGGAATTATTTCCATCGTCAAAGAAAAATTCCCTCAGCTGCCGGTGGTGGCGATTACCGGCTGGGGCGAGCATCCTGAAGCGCTTGCGCGGGAGGCCAATGCCGATATTGTTTTAGAAAAGCCCATTGAATTAGTTAAATTGGACCAAATCATCAGCGATTTGATCTCAAAAGCAAGCTGAGCCAACCCCATCGGTTGTTCATCCGTTATCCTACCATAACCCACCATTTATATGTAAGCCTGTTATTATGGCCAAGCAACCTGCGAATCAAAGCGGCCCCGAATTGGTCGGTGAAAGTGAAAATATAAATAAAATCCGAGACATTATCAAACATGTTGCGGATACTGGGCTCAATATTGTCATCATTGGCGAGACCGGTGTGGGCAAGGAGGTTGTGGCCCAGAATTTATACAAAGCGTCCAATCGCAGCGGGAAACCATTTCTGAAAGTCAATTGCGCCGCACTGCCCGAAGGGTTGCTGGAAAGCGAACTCTACGGCTATGAAAGAGGCGCATTTACCGGCGCCGACCGTAAAAAGAAGGGCAAGTTTGAACTGGCCAGCGGCGGCGTGCTGTTTCTGGATGAAATTGGAGACATGCCCATGGCCCTTCAATCCAAGCTGCTGCACGTGCTGCAGAGCGGGGAATTCGCCCCCCTGGGATCTGAAAAAGAGGTCAAAACCGACAGTTGGGTCATTGCCGCCACCAACCACAACCTCGAAGCCGAAATCCAGTCCAAGCGCTTTCGCGAGGATCTGTTTTACCGCTTAAACACAATTAAAATCTCCATTTTGCCCCTTCGGGACCGCCCCGAGGATATTCCCCCCCTCATCGAATATTATTTGGGCCGCTACACCCAGCAATTCAATTCCAAAAGCTTTGTGATGCCCACTCCGGAGGAGATTAGCAGGCTGCAAAGCTACCCCTGGCCTGGAAACGTGCGGGAGATGCAAAATGCGTTGAAACGAATTCTGGTTTCCCAAAGCTGGGACGAGATTATCAATGATCTATCGAATAAGACCGGGCTTGGAAGCGAAATGGCGGATTCCAATGCGAATCAACAAGATGACGGGGCCAACGGGAAGGATGTCATTCGGTTCGAGGGTGAGAATTCTATCCACCATCCCAGCTTTTCACTTAAAAAATTCAAGAAAGAGGCAACTGATCGGGTGGAACGCCAGGTGATCAACCATGTGCTGGACAAAACCAATTGGAATCGCAGCAAGGCCGCCAAAATCTTGAAAATAAGCTACAAAACCCTGCTCTATAAAATTAGTGAGCTCAACATCACCCCCCACGGCTAAAGCGGCCCATGACCGGCTTGCCGGGATTTATCTGCACTGTCCGTTTTGTGTTCGCAAATGCCCCTACTGCGATTTTTATTCCACAACCGCCATTTCCCGCCAGACCCATTTCCAGCGCGCAATTATCACCGAAATTTCTATCAGAAAAGCTGAGCACCTAACTTTCGACAGCCTCTATTTCGGCGGTGGAACACCCTCTGTCATAGATCCTGATTTCATTGAGCAAGTAATAGAGCTGGCGCACTTGAATTTTGACCTGCGCCCCGACACCGAATTCACCCTGGAGGCCAACCCCGGGACCCTTTCAGCCGGCAAAGTCGAGCGTTACCGCCGCATGGGGATCAATCGACTCAACATCGGCATCCAATCCTTTCAATCATCGAATCTCGAGTTTCTGGGCCGTATCCATACCGCCGGTGAGGGCTACGAGGCGTTCGACATGGCGCGCAAGGCCGGCTTCCGCAACATCGGCATCGATTTGATCTACGGACTCCCCGGCCAAAATTCTGCGGATTGGCTGGCGGATCTGAAATGCGCGCTGACACTGTCGCCGGAACATATTGCCGCCTATATGTTAACCTATGAAAAAGGAACCCCCTTGACTCGGGCCAAACAACAGGGGCGCTTTATTCCCCTGTCCGACGATGCACTGGCCGAGCTTTTTGAAACCACGGTGAACCATCTCGAGACCCACGGCTATCACCACTATGAGGTGTCCAATTTTGCCCGCCAGGCGGACTCTCAGGAGGATAGCTTTCGCTCCCGGCACAACCTCAAATACTGGAATTTGTCGCCCTACATCGGATTGGGCCCGGCAGCCCACTCTTATGAAAATGGCCGCCGTTCCTGGAACACGGCCTCCCTGGATAGCTATATTTCGGCTTTAGATAAAGGAGAGAGACCCCTGGCTGGACAAGAACAGCTGAATCGGGAGCAACAGCTTATGGAGGCCCTTTATTTGGGCTTGCGGCAAACCCAGGGCATATCGTTGGTCGGATTTAAGGATCAATTTGGGATTGATTTTAGCGCGCTTTACCCGGAAAGTATCGAGCAATTGCTGGCCCATGGTTTGATCCGCTTTACTGAAACCCACTGCCGAATGACCTTGCGCGGCATGCTGCTGTTGGACAGTGTGGTGGGGCTGCTGGTCGCCGAGGGCGAAAATGATACTAGGGAAAGGTAAAAAGATGATTGATCCCCCTCCCCCTGGCCCCCTCCCGCAAGGGGAGGGGGAATGGCCTCTCAAAGTTGAGCGGCATGCCGGGCTCACTTCCCTCCCTTGTTGGGCGCAGGGAATAGCTCCTGGGAGGTTGGAGTTTTTGCCGGGCTCGTTCACCACTGTTGACCAGCGGGGGAATAGCCTCTCAAAATTGAGCAATATGCCGAACTCACTTCCCTCCCTTGTTGGGCGCAGGGAATAGCTCCTGGGAGGTTGGAGTTTTTGCCGGGCTCGTTCACCACTGTTAACCAGCGGGGGAATAGCCTCCCAAAGTTGAAGAGCTTGCCGAACTCGTTTCCCTCTCTTGTTGGGCGGGGGAATCTTTTCGGGGAGCTATGAGGTGTTTTAAATTATTCCTCTCCCCAGGCCCTCTCCCGCAAGGGAAGGGGGAATGGCCTCTCAAAGTTGAGCGGCATGCCGGGCTCATTCCCCGCTCTGACCAGCGGGGGAATCGCTTGCCAGAGGCCTGCAGATCCTGTTCCCCTCCCTTGACGGGAGGGGTTAGGGGAGGGTGATCATTGGTAAAGGCAATGCCTCCAAACCACCTCAAGAACCCCTTCCAAATTTTCAAGAACCTCGTTATTCCAAAATCTTAAAACAGTAAAGCCTTTTGATTTAAGCCACCGGTCTCGCGCTGCATCTTGAGATCGGGTCTCTGCATGCTGCCCTCCATCCAGTTCGATGACCACCTTGGCCTCTAAACTGACGAAATCCACTATGAAGTTGCCCAGGGGCTGCTGCCGCCTGAATTTTATACCTTCAATCTGTTTTGACCGCAGCCGGCTCCAGAGCAGATTTTCCGCAAAGGTGGCCCTTTTTCTCAATTGTTTGGCAAGCGGGGTTAGGTTTTGAGGCATTGCAAGTTTTCCCCCTCCCCCTGGCCCCCTCCCGCGAGGGGCGGGGGAATATCTCCCGGAAGGTTGAAGCGTTTGCCGAGCTCGCTCCCCGCCCTTGACCCGAGGGGGATTAGCTCCCGGAAGGTTGAAGCGTTTGCCGGGCTCCTTCCCCGCCCTTGACCCGAGGGGGATTAGCTCCCGGAAGGTTGAAGCGTTTGCCGAGCTCGCTCCCCGCCCTTGACCCGAGGGGGATTAGCTCCCGGAAGGTTGAAGCGTTTGCCGAGCTCGCTCCCCGCCCTTGACCCGAGGGGGATTAGCTCCCGGAAGGTTGAAGCGTTTGCCGGGCTCCTTCCCCGCCCTTGACCCGAGGGGGATTAGCTCCCGGAAGGTTGAAGCGTTTGCCGGGCTCCTTCCCCGCCCTTGACCCGAGGGGGATTAGCTCCCGGAAGGTTGAAGCGTTTGCCGGGCTCCTTCCCCGCCCTTGACCCGAGGGGGATTAGCTCCCGGAAGGTTGAAGCGTTTGCCGGGCTCCTTCCCCGCCCTTGACCAGCCGCGGAAGCGCTCCCAGAGGTTGAGTCGTTTACCGAATTCGTTCCCCTCCCTTGACGGGAGGGGTTAGGGGAGGGTGACAGGCAATTTGATCGGCCGCAGCCGATGCCGAACTGAAAGCCTGGTGTTTAAAACTTAGGTGGACAAGGTCTTGATCAGCACTCCTATATAGAAGCGTGCGTGGCTGATGGGGGCCGCCAGGTTGGCGCGATGGTTGGCGAAAATGCCGCTGTAGCTGGAGTCGGTGATGACCCAGGGGTTGATCTCGATGGCATGGTGGCAGGACTCCACGGCATGGTGCAGCACTTCCAGGCCGTTGCGGGCCACCAGGACATCGTGGAAGTCCTGGTGGATCGCCGAAAGAATAGTGCCCATGGCGCTGGCGGCACCCAGGGCGTAGAAAAAATAGTCGTCGGCTTTGAAGAAACTGACCGCTGAGCCATCATCTTCCTGGTGCTTGACCAGGTTCTCCTCACAGCTCCCCAGCAGATCCTCATAGGCCGCCAGCAGCGGAATCAGATTGTCAGTGCGGTTGTAAAAGCCGGCCTCGCTTTTCTCCAGGCGCCGGGCATACTCCGAAAGTTCATCCATAGCCGCCTGATATTTCGATTCCGGGGAGGGGAGCCAATAGCGCCCGGCTTTGATCATCAGCCAGTTCATGGCGTTTTCCACATTTTCATCAAAGGCTTCGATGGCACCGGTACGTGAGATTCGCTCAGCCAGGATGACCACGCTGCGCCGGGTCACCTCCAGTACGCCGAGCTGAAAGTTGTTCGCATTGTCGGAAAAATCGAAAATATCGTTGGGCCGCCACCCGTAGAAGCGATCATTGAGCTCGTAGGAGAGGGGTTTGATGGTCGCCTCCACAAATGCCACCCCCTTGGCCTTGGGTTCGGCGGGAGCAGCGCCGTGAGGGTCCCCATGGGCATCGGTGCCGCCATGATCGTCCGCGGCTTGGGGGGCTGATCCGTGGGCATCAGCGGTTTCTCCATGACCCGCGGTGGCTTCATGGGTCTCGGTTGCCCCATGGGGGGCTGCGGCCTGCTCCTCGGTTTGGGGTGTGGCATTCGGGTGGCTCTGTGCCGTCCCGTGGGCGATGTCGGCCGGGGCAGCATGGGGTTCGGTCGCGGCGTGATCTTCCGGCGGAGCGCCGTGGCTCTCGGCGCCGGGAGCGGCGTCATGGCCGGTTACTGCTGCGGCGTGCATCATCGGTTCAGATGGGTGAGCGGCGGTTTCAGTCACATCCCCGCTCGGGGCATGCTCTTGGGCCTCTGTGGGGTGTAGGGTACTGTGGCCCACCCCATGATCGACGGGCTCGCTGTCCTTGGAATGAGATTCCTTATCCCCGGAATTATAGACCGCGGCGCTTGGAGTTTTATGATTCGCCGGCAAGTTACGGGCATCCACTACCCCCACCAGGCGGCCGAATGCATCAGTGACCGGGATCATGGACAGGTTGTGGGCTTTGGCGGCGGTTAAAATTTCGGCAACCCCTGCATCGGCGGCCACGAAAACCGGGTCGCCGCTGATCAGCAGATCCAGCACGGATTCAGGCTCCGCCATGAGGAGCCGCGATGTGCTCAAGGTTCCCAAAAACTCCCCCAAACTGTCCACCACGTAAATGGTGGCGGGCAACTCGCCATGGGCCTGGCGCGCTTTGAAATCCGCCACCACATCGGCCACCAGGGAGAGGGCATCGAAGGTGGCCATATCCGACTGCATCAGGTCCCCGGCGGTCTGGCCCTGTGTCGGGCCGTGTGCAGGGTGCGCATCCGCCCGATCGGCTCCGTGTCCGCCGGCTTCCGCGGCGCCATGGGCGTCCCCATGATCCATGGTTTCAGAAGGTGTGGTGGCATGGGCCGGGGAAATTGGGATGATAAGCCCACCGGTGATGAGGGCTATACAACCTGTAATTATAAGTCCCCATGGGCGCAGGCGGCCAAGGACCGACCTTTTGAACCCTAAGTGCAACCCTATAAGTCCGGTTATGATTTTATCGGCCCCCGAAGGAGCGATTTTTGCGTTTAACATGCCAACTCCTTTAGCACGTCCCCGGTTGGAAATCTTGAACCCTGAACCTGATTTTTACCCAATTCAGATAGGCAGGTCCCGGCGGAAAGTGCGGTCTCACCCGATTTTCAGGCCTTTCTTAACCGCCGGACATCGCCAATGCGGAGGGTCACATTCTGTGAGTCAAAATACTCAATGAGCGGTATCACATATTTGCGTGACACTCCAGTCATTTCCTTGAATTGCGGCGTCGTGATCTCACCCTGAGCGGCAAGAAATTCAACCAGTTTTTCCTTCAGATTGGAAATGCTTTGGGCATCAAAATAGAGATCTTCCTTGGCCTTGATGAGAGCCTTTTCTTCGACTAGCAGCAACAGCACGTCCCGGGCTTGTTGGGAATTCAGATCCAGAGTGCGGACCAATTCACGAAAATAGGGCGGCGACAGCCCGCCCTCAGTATAGGCGGTCATGATCTGCCGCCGCGCTTCGGTCTGATCTATACCCAAAGAGACTTGATGCTTGACCAGTCGAACGCTGTTTTCCTCCTGAACCACCCGGTTGTCGCGAACCAGTTGGTTGAGGACCAGCACGAAGAGCTTGCCGTCGCCCAACAGTGGGAATTTGGAGCGCAACTCCTCCTTGGACATGCCGCTTTTCAGGGGATAGGCCTGGTGGTAGGCCTGAAGGCACGCCTGCAGTTCCCTTTCCAGTTGGCCGTATTTGGCGGCATGGATAAATACCCGCCGCTCTTTGTCGGTTTGAATGATCTCCCGTCGGGACATCATGTTCTGCAGGATTGCGGTCAGGTTTTTGTCCGTCAAATTGGTCATGACCTTCAAGGTGCTGAAGGTGAGCCCCCCATAGCCCGCCGCCTGAAGGTGCAGGGCAATGATCCCTTCCAGATCGTCGCCCTCCAGAATCTTAAGATCAGCCAAATTTTGGGGTGTCAAGCCCTTGTGCTTGGGGGCCACAGGATTGAGAATTGCGCCGCCGCCGATGGTGTAGACCGGCGAGTAACTGCGGATCACAAAACGGTCGTCGCGCACCACCGATAAGGGGCGCTCCAATCGAATCTGGGCGATGGTCCGTTCCCCGGGGGCCAACTCCTCGCAGTCCAACAGCGCCAATACCCCCAGCACCTCGCTGGTGCCGGTGTGAAACCGCACCCGGGTGCGGTTTTTCAAGGGTTTGCTGTTGCCGGGCAGATACTCAAAGCCGATATCCAGCATGTAGCTGGGCACCAGGCTCCCGGGCAGCGCCACCACATCGCCGCGGATGACCCCGGCGCGATCCAGCCCCTGAAAATTGATGGCCGTACGCTGCCCGGCTTCCGCCTGGTCCACGCCCTGATTGTGAACCTGCAACCCGCGAACCTTGGAGGTCTTCCGGCTCGGATAGAGCATAATGGTCTCGCCGACCCGGATCTGCCCGGACACCAGGGTGCCGGTGATCACCGTGCCGAATCCGCGCATGCTGAACACCCGATCCACCGGCAGGCGAAACAAGCCCTGGGCCGAACGCTCAGGAACCTTTTCCGATAAGGCGCTCAAGGCCTGGATAAAGTCATCCATGCCAGCCCCGGTCGCCGAGGAGACCGGCACCACCGGGGCCGATTCCAAAAAGGAGCCTTGAAAATATTCGCGGATATCCTCCTGAACCAGCTCCAGCCACTCTTCGTCCACCATGTCGATCTTGGTCAATACCACCAGGCCGTGGCGCACCCCCAGCAATTTACAGATCTCGAAATGCTCCCGGGTTTGGGGCATGACCCCCTCATCGGCGGCGATCACCATGGCCACCAGGTCGATCCCGGCGGCCCCGGCCACCATGTTTTTGACGAACTTTTCATGGCCGGGCACATCCACGATTCCCAGATGCCGGCCATTGGGCAGATCCAGGGCCGCAAAGCCCAGCTCAATGGTGATTCCCCGCTGCTGCTCCTCTTTCAGGCGGTCGGTGTTGGTCCCGGTAATGGCTTTGATCAGGGAGGTTTTGCCATGATCAATATGGCCGGCGGTACCTAAAATGATCGATTTCAATGCTGCCCCGCCTCTATGTATGGCTGCGTTTGCGGTAATATTCCCGGAGATAGGCCAGCGCCACCAGAATAGCGCCCAACAGCACCGTAAACCCAACCCCGGCCTGGGGGCGAAAGACGCGTACCGCGATCACCGCGAACACCCCGCCCAATATGGCGCGAAGGATGAAAATGTAAATCCGATTCATCTAAAACCTTTTGTTATAATTAGAGATTCACATCATTTTGGCCGTAATCATAACGGAGAAGCCCCATGACGGTCAATAGCCAATTCCCATGGACTTTGGGCTTGCAAGGGCAGACCGTTTTTGCTAAAAGAGATGCCTTTCCATGGTGGGCGTAGCTCAGTTGGTAGAGCACCAGGTTGTGGCCCTGGTGGCCGTGGGTTCAAGTCCCATCGCTCACCCCATCGAAAAACCAAAGACCATTGCAGCTCACCCGCGACACCCTGCAATGGTCTTTTCGCTTGCGCGCCCGTAGCTCAGCTGGATAGAGCGCCGGACTTCGAATCCGTAGGCCGCAGGTTCGAATCCTGCCGGGCGTACCATGATTTCAAGGGGTTACAGTGGTTACACTGTAACCCCTTTTTTCGTCTGAGAGTGACTTTTTCAAAATGGAAACGCATAATTTCATTCCCGTCCCTTTTCGCCCACTTTTCGCCCGTCCCGGTTCGTCCGCGGTTCGCCAATCACGCGTATAGCGTCCCGGTAACAGACACAACCCCGTATTTTTTCCAGCGGAACGAACCCCAAGATATATTCCATAACGCGTGAATATTACACCGTTATATTGCATCGTGCAACATTACTATGGTAGCCTCCCACAATGGTGCTAACGTCGCGCCCTCGACAACGGAAGTAGGTGAAGGTTGGCAAAATCAAAGCGCGAAAAACGGAATCAGAAACGCAAGCAGAAGCGGAAACAGGTCAAAAAAGCCAAGGGCCGGGCGGCTGCGGTGGACCGGGGTTGGCATCATTACAGTGCGGCCAGGCTCTTTTGGCAGAGCGGTGATGTTCCCGGTGCGGTTCAGTCCATAAAGCTGGCGGTGAAAGCACTTCCCGGGGAAGAGGAGATCATCCGTTTCATGGGAAGGCTTGGGGCCGAAACCGAAGATGCGCGGCTTGAGCTGGATGCCATTAGATTATTGGAAAAGATCGGGGAGATCACCGATGAGATGCGAATTACCATGGTGGTTCACCTGTTGAATCTGGACCGGTATGCCGAGTGTCTGCACCAGGCGCGATGGGTTTTAAATAATTTTTCACAACTAAAGCTCAAGTCCAAAAAAAGGCAGTTGTCCCAGGTCAAAGAGATCATCGCCTATTGCGAAGCCATGCTCAGCCTCCCATCTATGGACGACCTACCAAAGCGGGCCGAACCGGCACCTAAACGGCGGACCCGTTCTCCACAGCGCGCGGCCACCCCCAAAGCCACCCGACCGGCACCACCGAAGTCGAAAGATCCTTCACCGGCGGCACCCGTGGCCCAGAGGCAGCCGGTACCTGAACCCCGGCCTGCGGTACCCGTGACCGTAAATATCGACCGCCAAGCCTTTGTCAAGGCACTGGCGGATCCGGAACCGGCTGGGGCGGAGGCGTATGAACTGGCCCGGATGAGCCACAGGATCCGGTTTGCCGAAGCCTTTGAAACCCTGGTCTGTTTGCCGGGGCTGACCGGGATCGAGTCCTTCTGGTATCAGCAAGAGACTGCCAAGAAAGTGTTGAAGCAGTTTCGAGGGCGGGCCCTGCTCTCCGATGAGGTGGGGCTGGGCAAGACCATTGAGGCATTGATCATCCTGTCGGAATATATGAAACGGCGCATGGTGCAAACCGCCCTGATACTGACCCCCACGCCCCTGGTTTCCCAGTGGCAGGGGGAGATGGCATCCAAGTTTAACCTTGGGGTTCCCTCAACCGATGATCCGGGCTTCAAATCCGGAGACCCGGCTTTCTGGGAGCAGTCGGTGGTGGTGGCCTCCATCAACCAGGCCAAGTCCAAGAAAAACCGGGACCTGATCACGGGCCGGGAATACGACATGGTCATTGTGGACGAGGCCCACCACCTCAAGAACCGCTCCACCCTCAATTTCAGGTTGGTCAATTCACTGAAAAAGAGGTTTATTCTTTTGCTCACCGCCACCCCGGTGGAAAACAACCTCATGGAGCTTTATAACCTGATCACCCTGCTCAAGCCGGGTCAGCTTGAGACGACCACCTCTTTCCGGGAGCGGTTCATGAAACGGGGAGACCCAACGGCTCCCCAAAACCGTGAAATGCTCAAAACCCTGCTGGGCCAGGTGATGATCCGCAATACCCGCGCTCTGGCCGGCATCCATATACCGCCCCGGTTTGCGCATACCATCCGCATTGAACCCACCCAAGGGGAGGTGGTGTTTTATAAACGCCTCCAGAACCTGGTGCACTTGCTCAACCATCACCAAAAAGGTCGCGCCAAGCTGATGATCAAGAATCTCCTGGCCCAGGCGGGATCGTCGCCCCCGGCGGTGGATACCACCCTGGCCCGGATGCTTGAAAAGCACACCTGGCTATTGGAGATCGAAAAGGAGATCAAAGCGGTTCGCAACCTGTGCCGAACCATAGTGGACACCCCCAAAAACATGGCGCTGCTAAAGCTGGTTAAGGCGAACAAGCAAAAACTGATTGTATTTGTAAAATATACCGCCACCCTGGCCCACCTGGCCGAGTTTCTGGAGTGGCATAAGGTATCCTTTGTCCGGTTTCATGGCGGCATGGCCAATGATAAAAAGGATGGGGCCATCCGGGCCTTTAAAGCCGAGACCCAGGTGCTGTTGGCTACGGAGATCGGCGGCGAGGGCCGCAATATCCAGTATTGCTCCCGGATGGTCAATTACGATTTGCCCTGGAACCCCATGAAGATAGAGCAACGCATCGGCCGTATCCACCGCATCGGCCAGGAGAAGGAAGTCCAGATCTACAATTTTTGTACGGCAGGGTCGGTGGAGGATCATATCCTGGATATCCTGGACCGGAAAATTAACATGTTTGAGATGGTCATCGGTGAAATCGATATGATCCTGGGCCGGGTCCGGGGGGAACAGGAGTTCTCCGACCTGATCTGCGATATATGGCTCGATTCAGATGACCCCGAGCAACGCTCCAAATCCTTTGCCCGGTTGGGCACCCGCCTGAAACGGGCCAAGACCGGGTATGAAAAGACAAGGGAGCTGGACGGCAAGTTATTTGGAGACAGCTATGAACTCTGAAAGCCAAGGGCAGATCGACACCATGGATTTTGCCTGCCGGTTTTTCAAGGCCCGGGGGGCAGTGGTGGAATCCCGGGGGGAGATGAAGGATATACTGCTGCCAGGGGCAGCGGCCCGGGAACTGGAAATGGAGGAGTTTTTCCGGTTGGGACCTGGGGAGGCTGTGGACCGGGAGCGGGGCGGCGGATCCCGGGGCGACACCCAGGTTTACGCGATGCAACTCCATACCCCCTTTCTGGACCGCATGCTCTCCCTGGCAGGGACGGCAACGCCCTTTACACCAGCAAGGCTGAAATTCCATTATCTCAAAAGCCAGGGATTTGAGCGGCTGGCGGCCGCGCAGTTTGATTTCCACAAGTCCAAGATCAGTATTCTGAATACGGGCGAGGCCCGGACCCGCTACCTGGCGCTGACCTGCCGCTACGCGGCCCAGAGTGATGAGATCAAGCAGGGCATGGTGGAGATCTGCATCAACCTGGATAACGGCGTGGTCATTCCCGGAATGGCGGACACGCTGGCCAATGTGCAAAAAGAGTATTTCCAGGGCGAAGGCCGGGGCTGTACGGCCAAGGAAATCGAAACCATCCAGGCCATTGTGGAACACCACGGCCGGCAGTTGGTTGAGGCGCGGCTTACCCCATTCGTGGCGAGCATGAACCGCCGCTACAGGCGGGATACCGTCAGCCTGGAAGCATATTACGAAGCCCTTGCAAAAGAGATGGAAGCGAGCCTTGAAAAAAGTGGGTTATCCCCCCGGCTCCGGGAAGAACGACAGGCAAAGATCGCCATGATCCCCGGGGAGCTTGGGGCCAAAAAAGAGGATCTGCTCAACAAGTACAGCGTTAAGATTGATTTTAAACCGGTGGCGGCCCTCTATCTCGCATCTCCCTGTGTGACGGTGTTTGCCCGGCTAACCTCGGGCCACAAAGTATCGGATATTACGCTGACCTACAATCCGGCCACCAAAAAAATGGACCCGGCCGCCTGCGAGTCCTGCGGTTCCGGCACCTACTCCTTGGGGTGTTGCGCGAACCGGCATATTATCTGTCCAGAGTGCCTGGCAAAGGGATGTGTTTTGTGCTGATTACGGGTAAGCGTTCATTGGGGCGGGCATAGGAAAAGGGGGACGGGGATGGATTTATGCTAATCTTCAGGCAAAAAATCACACTCAATAAAGGGGTCCGTATTGTTATTGTTACCCGTCCAAATGAGGATTCTAAACCAAAGGACCACGCCGCTATGCAGAGGACATTGCACCTGTTGAAAGATAGTGGGGCCAGTGTCGTTTCCAAATCCAATATCCACCAAAAGTTTGCAGTTATGGATCAAAAGGTTGTGTAGTGTGGATAACGGCATCTATCTTTGTTTTCCGCGATTTTACGTGTTTTATTGTCGCGATACCAAGAGTATTTTGGACGCAGTTTTAAAAATCAGAAAAACTCGGCGTGAAAGAGCAAGTTCGTAAGAATATCAAAACAGGTTGCTCGGGTCGTCCCGCCGGGTATGATTGCGGAAGGATCTCCCTGGCGAGGATTTAATCTGAAGGCGAAGCCCTTCATATCGCCGCTGGATATATTTTGTAGCGAGGGGGTCTGCGAGGAGCTTTCCATCCAAGCCTGATGAAAGAGGCTTTTTGGAATATATATTGGAATCTGCTATAGTTATGTTCCAAAAGGTAAATGCAACAAAAGGCAAGAGACCCTAAAGATGGCCCACATCGTAGTCCCAAAGAGGCAACTGGCCTCGTTTTGCCGAAACAATCACATTCAACGGCTTTCAATTTTCGGGTCAGCGCTTAGGTCAGATCAAAGCCCTGACAGCGATCTTGACCTCTTGGTTGAGTTTGAACCGAATCACGTTCCTGGACTCTTTGGAATTGTGCGCTTGGAGCGTGAACTTGGCATTCTATTCGGAGGACGCAAAATAGACCTTCGTACACCGGAAGACCTGAGTCGATACTTTCGCCAGCGAGTAACAGAGGAAGCCGAGGTGCAATATGCGCGAGGATAACTTGATTCGGTTGCGCCATATGCTGGATGCAGCCCGGGAAGCCGTCAGCTTCTCGCAAGGTGTAACGCGC
This sequence comes from uncultured delta proteobacterium, assembly GCA_963713755.1. Lineage (GTDB taxonomy): Bacteria > Desulfobacterota > Desulfobacteria > Desulfobacterales > CAVQMW01 > CAVQMW01. The sequence continues at coordinate 24,774 of CAVQMW010000005.1, forward strand.
ATCGAACTTGCCAGTGACCGCAAATTGGTTTTGGCATTGGTCAAAGAGATTGAGATTATTGGCGAGGCCGCCTACCAGATTCCCCAAACAGCAAGAGACGAGGCTCCGGGTATTCCCTGGGATGACATCGTCGGCATGCGCCATCGGTTGGTTCATGCCTATTTTGAAATAAACCTGGACATCCTGTGGCAGACTGTAAATCAGGACTTGCCGCCGCTTATTTCAGCGCTTGAGGAACTCATCCAGGTTTCACTAGAGTAGTGCCCGAACGGAAATTTGCTTCTCCCTGCCCCTTGACGGCGGAGGGCCGGGGTGGGGGTGAATGGTTTCAAGCTGTTAAATCCCCCTCCCCCAGCCCCTCCCGCCAGGGGAGGGGAGTTTTCGCTCGGGTACTGCTTAGGCCTCCGCTTCCGCGGCCAGGATCCGATAACTGTGGGTCACCTCGGCATTCAATGAGGCGATGGCCCCGCAGTATTTGTTCATCGACAGCTCGATGGCCTTCTCCACATCGCCGGGTTTGACCCCATCGCCTCGCACCACAAATTCGATCTGAACCGCACTATAGCGCTTGGGATAGGCATCCTGACGCTCACCCCGGATACGCACCGTCAACCCACTGAAGGTGGAGCGTTTCTTCTTCAAAATGGACACCACATCCATGCCGCTGCAGCCGGCCACCCCGATGAGCATCAGCGCCATGGGCGAGGTGCCGCTGCCGCCTTCGGGACTGTCCAAAATCACGCCGGGACCTTGTCCGGCACGTCCGATGAACTGCATCTCCCGGGTCCACTCAAGTTGCGCCTCAACAGCCAATCTTAACCTCCCAGATTCTATTGGTCGAAATTGAAGCCCCTCCCGCAAAAAATCCGTTGCGTGAAAGGATTTTAAAAAGCCGGTGGAAAAATAGGGCAACCCGCCCCGCCGTCCGCTGCCGCCTATTGTGAAATCTTCGCTTCGTTCAATTCAGCTTCGGCCAGATTGCTAAGCTGCCGCCGCTCCCAAGCCTTGATCACGGAGTGGATCAGGGTGGCCAAGGGGATGGCGAAAAAGAGCCCCACCACTCCCCACAACCCGCCGAAAAACAGCACTGCGGCAATAATGGCCACCGGATGCACATTGACCACTTCGGAGAGCAGCAAGGGCACCAGCAGGTTGCCGTCCAGAAACTGGATTACAGAATAGACCAGCAGCGCATAGAGAAACTCCGCGCCCCAGCCCCACTGAAAAAAAGCGATCAAGGTCACGGGAAGATACATGACCGTGGCCCCAACGTAGGGGATCAGCACGGAGAGTCCCACAAACATGGAGACCAGCAAGGCAAATTGCATCTTCAGGATGGTGAAGGCCACATAGCTCACCGACCAGACAATCAATATCTCCCACAGCTTGCCGCGAATATAGTTGCCCAGTTGATGGTTGACCTCGCTCCACACCTGGTCGGCCAGGCCCCGGTTATCGGGCAGAAATCCCGTGAGCCAGGCGATAATCAGATCCTTGTCTTTAAGAAAGAAAAAGACCATCAGGGGCACCAAAATCAGGTAAATCAGGATAGCAATCAACCCCCGCACCGAGGCCAGGGACCAGCTCACCAGGTTCTGTCCCAGATTGCTCAGTTCCGGGCCGATAAACCCGATCACGCGGTTGATTTGCGCCTCGCTGATAAACTCCGGGTAGCGCACCGTGAGGCCCATGAGTCCCTTTTTGGCGGCCACAATCATTGAGGGCATGAGCTGGATCAATTGGGCGATCTGGCGGGAAATCAGGGGCAGCAACCAAATCAGGAGCACCAGAACCGAGGTGATAAAGATCAGAAAGACAATCAGCACCGCGGCAAAGCGGGGAATTTTGATCCCTTGCAGTCTCTGGGCCATGCCATCCAGAATATAGGCGATGACAATGGCCGCCAGCATGGGCATCAGAATCCGGCCCAATAGGAAAATCATTACAAACCCCAGGACCAGAAGGAATCCCAGGATCACCAACTGAGGGTCGGAAAAGTGCCGGTCCAGCCAATCGCGAAATATCTTGAACATAGTCAGCGCTTCAATCGGGCCAAAATTGAATCCATCCGACTGTGGGTTTTAGGTCAGATGGAATCGAGCTATGAGACAGCAACATGTTGGGGGCTATAGAGCGGTTGAACAAAAACCTTCCTCTCTCCCTCGACGGGGGAGGGCTGGGGTGGGGGTGAATGGATTCAAACGTTATCCCCCTCCCGACCTTTCCCGCCAGGGGAGGAGAGTTTTCGGTCGGGCACGATAACAGCAGATTTTATGCCAGCATGATCCGTGCGTCTGCCACATAACAGCCCCCAGGGCCGCACATCACCGGGTTCAGATCGATGGATTCCACGGCATCGCCCAGTTCCAGAACCAGGGCCGAAAACTTCAGCAGCAGATCGGTGAGGGCCTGGCGGTCCACCGGCGCGGCTCCCCGGTAGCCTTCCAGCAGGGGCCGGGCCCTAAGCCCGCACCACATGGCATCTACATCGGCGCTCTTCAAGGGCGCCATACGAATGGAGACGTCCTGATAAATCTCCACCCCGGTGCCGCCCATGCCCATGAGAATCACGGGGCCGAATTGGAAATCGTTTTTTGCGCCCACGATCACTTCCACCCCCGTCACGGTCTCTTCCACCAAAACTCCCCGGAAATCCTCGGTCGCCGAAAGGCGCTCAAATACCGACACGAGCCCGTCGCCGTTTTGGATTCCGATCACCACGCCCCCCACATCCGATTTATGCACCACCTGGGGCGAAACCACCTTGGCCACCAGTGGATAGCCGATCTGGGCCGCGGCTTCCAGTGCCTCGGCCTGGGTGGCGGCCCATCGATGGCGAGCCACGGGCAGTCCCGCCTGGCTCAGCAGCCCTTTGGCCTCGGGCTCCAGCACCCAATTCAAGCCCGGATAGCGGTCACAAATTTCCCTCAGGCGGGCAGCTGGCATGATTGACTCCTCCGCAACGCTTCCAGCATCAGCACGGCCCCTTCAATGGAGGCCGAGACTGGCACCCGGTTCAGCTCCAACCCCTCGATGAGCATGCGATACTTGGGTTCATGGGGCACGTAGGCCGCCAGAGCTTTATCGGTCTCGCGAAAAATACGCGCCATGCGGGCGCCGATGTCGGTGGTGATGGCCGGGGAATAGGGCAGCACCAGCAGCAGCACGCTGTCGATTTCCGACGAGTGGCTCAGGGCCTTGGCCGCGGCGATAAAATCATCATCCCGGGCGCTGCCCGTAAGGTCCAAGGGATTGCCCAACCCGGCGATCCCCTGCACGGAAGGGGAGAGCGCCTCCCGAATCTGCTGCTGGAGTTGAGGGCTCAACGAAGGGACGCGCAACCCCTGGCGGTCACAGGCATCGGCGGCCAGTACGCCGTGGCCGCCGGAAACGGTTAAAATCGCCACCTCGCCGGAAATGGACTGGGTACTGCAACTGAGGGACTCGCTAAAGGCCAGCAATTCAAATTCACTGCGCGCCTCGGCAATCCCATGCTGGGCCAGCACGGCACTGAAGACCCGGTGGTCGCCGGCCAGGGAGGCGGTATGACTGGAAGCCGCGCGCATGCCCTGATCGCTTTTGCCGGCCTTGAGCACCACCACGGGCTTTTGGCAATTCCGGGCGGTTTGTACAAACCGGCGACCCTCCCCGCGTTCGAAGCCTTCGATGTAAAAGGCGATCACCTCGGTGGCCGGGTCTTGGGCAAAATAGGCCAACAGATCGGTCTCCCGGATCAAAGCTTTGTTGCCGATACTGACCGCCTTGGAGAGCCCGATCCCCTGGCCGGCGTATTTCACCATCTGATCCACCAACACCCCGCCGCTCTGGCTGATCAGGGCCACATTGCCCGGTTCCGGGCGCACCAGCCGCTCGGGGGGCAAAAAGAAGGTATCGAACTTGAAGGGCACATAGATGCCGATGCAGTTGGGGCCGATAAAAGGAAAATCGGCCGCCCGGGCAAGGTCCACGGCCTGCTGTTGAAGCTCCGGACGGCCCACTTCGGCAAACCCGCCTGAAATCACCACGGCCCCGCCCGCCCCGGCCTCGATACAGGCCTTGAGCACCTGGGGCACGTATTCAGCGCGAACCCCGATCACCGCCAGATCCACGGGTTCGGGAATATCCTTGACCTGGGGGTAGACCGGATCTCCCTGAAGCCAGCCCCCCTTGGGGTTGACCGGATAGACCTTGACCGGATTGCGCAGGTAGTTGCGGTTGTATATCACCGTGGCGGGATGCAGGTCGTTGGTTAGCGAGACGCCGATCACCGCCAGGGTGCGCGGGGCAAACAACGGGGTGAGGTCCAAGTGTGCCCTCCTTGGGAAATGGTAGCGGCCGCGGTGATGTTTTTCAGAGAATAACTGCTCCAACGGCCCGAAATCTATTCCGGCCGGAAATCCCGGCCAAAGCGTTCTCCATGAACCTTGGCATAGGGCAGGCTCTCTGGGCTGTGCCCGGACTTGCTCTCCTGGGGATAGCCGATGGCCACCGCGGCCAGCACCTCCATGCCCTCCGGTAGATCGAGTTCCCGAGCGATGTATTGGGCCGCGGATTGCCGGTCGTCGTGCATCCGCTTGCGAATCTGCACCCAGCAGCTGCCCAAGCCCAGATCCGTGGCCGCCAGATGGATCAGCAGGGTAGCGATAGAGGCATCCTCGATCCACACGTCGCAGCGTTGGGGATCGGCGCAAATCACAATTCCCAAAGGCGCTTGGCCGAGAAAGGCGCATCCCTGGGGTTTGGCCTGGGCCAGGCGCTTGAGCTGCACCCGGTCCCGAACCACAATAAACTCCCAGGGATTCAGCGAGCGCGAAGAGGGTGCGCGCAGGGCGGCTTCCACGATCTGGGCCACCATCTCGGGCGGGACGGCGCGATCTTCAAAGCGGCGAATGCTGCGGCGTTGTGCCAGCAGGGGAATTAAACGAGACATGGAACGCTCCTTGGGCATGAGGCGCTTGGGTCTGGGTGCGCCATATTGAAAAACTTCTGATAAAAAGCAATAAATTCAATTGATCGCTTCAAGCTGTAGGGGCGGGTTTCAAACCCGCCCCGACTGGGTTTGAAGGCCGCCTTTGGGCAAGACAGTGCTTCCAGCGCTTGCGGCACGCCTTAGGCTGAAAATCATCCCGGATCAGCGGACGCAATCCCTTGCGGTCCGCACAGATATAGTACAACTTAGATACGCGGTCAACGCAGGGCCACAGCAACCCATCGTACTCCGATGGGCTTTGGCACGCTTGCAATATCAGTACTAGCGGCATAGGATTCGGGCATGGAAATCGCCCATCAGCGCACCAAGCAAATCCGGCGGGTGACCTGGGTGGGATTGGGGGTCAACTTGCTCCTGGCGGCCCTCAAATTAGCCGCCGGCACCTTGGGCTTCAGCCAGGCCCTCATCGCCGATGCCGTGCACAGTCTGTCGGACAGCATCACCGATGTGGCCATCCTGCTGGGCTCCCGCTATTGGGACAAACCCCCGGATGATTGCCACCCCTATGGCCACGGCCGCATCGAAACCCTGGTGACGCTCTTTATCGGAACGGTTCTGGTGGTGGCCGGCATTGGGATCGCCCACAGCGCCCTGACCACCATTCAGGCCGGCCGGCAGCTTCCGGTACCGGGGGTCATCGCAGTGGCCGCGGCCGCCCTCTCCATCGTGGTCAAGGAGCTGCTCTACCGCTGGACGGCCCGCGCTGGACGGCAATTGAAGAGCAACGCTTTGAGCGCCAATGCCTGGCACCACCGGGTAGACGCGGTGAGCTCGGTACCCGCCATGGCGGCCGTGGGCGGGGCGATTCTCTTCCCCCACTTCAGCTACCTGGATCCCGTGGGGGCCGTGGTGGTGGCGGTGCTGATCTTTCATGCCGCCTTGAAGATCATCCTCCCCGGACTCCGGGAGTTTGTGGAGGCTGGGGCTTCGGCGGAAACCCTGGATGAGATTGCCGGGTTGGCCGCCTCGGTTCCCGGTGTAAGGCAAATTCACGGTCTGCGCACGCGTCAGGTCGCCGGCAGTCTGCAGGTGGATCTGCATGTCGTGGTGGACGGGGATTTGACCGTTCGCGAAGGACACACCATCGCCGAGGCGGTGAAAGAGCACTTATTGGCGGAAGGACCGGATGTGCTGGACGTGGTGGTCCACATGGAGCCCCCGGAAGCCGCGCTGCCGACCTTAGCTTCAACCCCCGACAACCCCTATGCCGGACAACAGCCCCAAAGCGGTTGATCCGCTTCAAGGAGTGGTCCATGCGAAAAATTGTACTCTGGCTCATGGCGGCCCTGGCCATCGCCTTTATCGCCGATTATTACGGCTACGTCTCGCTGCCCTGGCTGCATCGGGAAACCCCCAGCATGCTGGAAACCAAAAAGAAACTGATACACAAATCCGAAACGGCCATGGAAGAGCCGGAAGCCGGGGAAACGTCCAAAGAGTAGGCCTGGCCGCCGCACCCAGGGCGGCATCGTCCGTTGAAAGATTAAGGAATGCCGGACGAAAGGGTTTTAAAGAGTAGTGTGCGCCCGGGATCGGCAAAGGAGCGGGCAATACTACCAGCGAAGCATGGCATGGCCCCAGGTTACACCGCCCCCGAACACCGGCATGCAGATCAGCTGGCCGGGCTGGATGTGCCCGCCGCGGATCGCTTCATCCAGGGCGATGGCGCAAGAGGCCGACGAGATATTGCCGTATTTGTGGATGGTGATGAAAAATTTTTCCATGGGAATGCCCATGCTTTGGGAGATATTCTTGAACATGCGCTCATTGGCCTGGTGGGGCACAAACCAGTCGATCTGAGCCACGCTGACATCCGAATCCTCGGCGCCCTCTTTGATGGCGTCAATGAAATGGCGCACGGCAACCCGGAAGGTTTTGTTGGCCTCGATCATTTCCAGGTAGTGGTCCCCGCGCTCCACGCTTTCGTGGGTGATGGGGGTCACCTGGGAGCCCCCGCCGGGCACCAGCAGGTTTTGACCGATGCTGCCATCGCTGTGAATCCGGCTGGCCAGCAACTGGTGACCGCCCGCTCCGCGTTCCAGCACCATGGCCCCTGCTCCGTCGCCGAAAAGGATGCAGGTGGCGCGGTTCTTCCAGTTGAGGGTGCGGGACATGATCTCCCCGGCCACCACCAACACCGTGCGGGCCGTGCCGGAGTTGAGATACTGTTGGGCCACATTGAGGGCGAAGACAAATCCCGAACAGGCCGCCGTGACGTCAAAAGTGGCGGCCCGGGAGGCACCCAGCTTGGCCTGCAACCAGTTGGCGGCCGCCGGGCAATGGGTGTCGGGGGTCACGGTGGCCATGACGATCAGATCCAGCTCCTGGGGATCGCGCCCGGCCATCTCCAAAGCCCGGCGGGAGGCCTCCAGGGCCAGATCGGAGGTCACCACCTCCTGCTCGGCAATGCGCCGCTCCCGGATCCCGGTGCGCTGGATAATCCATTCGTCGGAGGTATCCAGCCCCATGGCCATAAAATCGGCATTGGTCATCACTTTGGGCGGCAGGTAGGATCCGGTCCCGGTAATCTTGATTCCGTCTGTCATCCTTGATTCGGCCTCGTCTGTTTTTCCCGCGGGCTCCCCGCGGTGTTGGACCGCGGGACCAATTGTAGTTCACGGACCAAGCAGCTTGAATTGCCATCGATTCAAAGCGCAAATGAATTCCGTGCTGAATAGCACAGGGAGGGCGGGGTTGCAATTTGGGGGTGCTTGGTAAGAAGATAGGTGATGGAGGCCAAGATCCAGGGCAATTCCCGGCAGCGGCATTCCTTGCACAGCCCCGGCCGGTTTCATCCCCGCCCGTAAATTTAGGGAGTTTTTCCATGAAGGCCATGATCCTCAGCCAGCTGGGCCACTTAAAAGACAATCCCCGTCCCTTAGAGATGGAAACCGTGCCGGATCCCGAGCCGCAACCCGGGGAGGTCCGGCTGCGGGTGACGGCCTGCGGGGTGTGCCATACCGAACTGGACGAGATCGAGGGCCGCACGCCGCCGCCCCAACTGCCCATAATCCTGGGCCATCAGGTGGTGGGCCGGGTGGATCGTCTCGGCCCTGGAGCGACCCAACGAAAAATCGGCGAGCGGGTGGGGGTGGCCTGGATTTTCAGCGCCTGCGGCCAGTGCGACCGCTGCCGGCAAGGCGATGAAAATCTGTGCTCCCAGTTCAAGGCTACGGGCCGGGATGCCCCTGGAGGCTACGCCCAGCTGATGTGTGTTCCGGAAGCGTTTGCCATTCCCCTGCCGGATCAGTTCAGTGACCTTGCCGCGGCGCCCCTGCTTTGCGCCGGGGCGATCGGATACCGCTCCCTGCGTCTGGCCGCCCTGAAAAACGGCCAGCCTTTGGGGTTGATGGGCTTTGGGGCCTCGGCTCACCTGGTGCTGCAAATGGCCCAGGGAACCCATCCTCAAAGCGAAGTGGCGGTCTTTGCCCGCAATCCCCGGGAGCGGCGGTTCGCCCGGGAGCTGGGCGCGGTGTGGGCCGGCGATATCGATGCCCGAGCCCCGCAACCGTTGGCCGCGATCATTGACACCACCCCGGCCTGGAAGCCGGTGGTGGAGTCTCTGGCCAACCTCGCTCCCGGGGGGCGGCTGGTGATTAACGCCATCCGCAAGGAGTCCGGAGACCAGTCCTACCTGCAGCGGCTCGACTATCCCGGCCACTTGTGGATGGAAAAAGAGATCAAGAGTGTGGCCAATGTGGCCCGCCGGGACGTGTCAGAATTTGTAGAGCTAGCGGCAACCCTGGGCCTGCGCCCGGAAGTGGAGGTCTATCCCCTGGAAGGGGCCAACCAGGCCCTGGGGGAATTGCGCCAGGGCCGCATCCGGGGCGCCAAGGTGCTGAAAATTGAAGATTAAGTCGCGGAGGGCAGCATGAAACTTTACACCGGCACCGGGGACCGGGGCAAGACCAGCCTCTTTAGCGGCGAGCGGCGGCCTAAAAACCATGCCCGGATCGAAGCTTACGGCGCCGTGGATGAGCTCAGCGCCTGCCTGGGCGCCCTGGCGGCCGCCTGGCCCTCACCCCCTGATGGAAATATATCAGATGAGAATTTATCATCGCAATCAGGATCCCAGGCCCCGGCCTGGTCCCTGGAACAGATTGCGGAGATTCAGAGCGATCTGTTCACCGCCGGCGCCTGGCTGGCGACCACCCCTCAGTCGGCCGAGCGCGACACCCTGGCCCCCCTCGACCCGGACCGCAGCCGCTGGCTGGAACAGGCCATGGACCGCATGGAAACTCAACTGCCCCCCCTGCGCAACTTTATCCTGCCCGGCGGCCACCCGGCGGCCGCTTGGGCTCACCTGGCGCGCACGGTCTGCCGGCGGGCGGAGCGCCGGGTGGTGGGCATCGCAGCGAGCGAAGGGGCCCCGGATGACCCCCTGGGTCCCATTGTGATCTACCTCAACCGGCTTTCCGATTATCTGTTCATGCTGGCTCGTTGGAGCAACCGGGCCCTGGGGGTGACGGACCGCCCATGGACCCTCTAGCAACTGGGCAAAATCCCCAAAGGGCACCTGGGAAATTCGAGGTCCAGGTCACATCGCACCGGGCGCTGTCCTCCCGGGCCTTTGAGCTGCGCCTGACCCGCCCGGCAGGTTTCGATTTTCAGCCCGGGCAACGCATCGCACTGACCCAGGGGGGGGTGACCCGGGAATACTCCCTGGCTTCGGCCCCCGGGGAGGCGGACTTAACTTTGTGCATCGGGGTGGTCGCGGGCGGCCGACTGAGCCCCCGCCTGGCCCGACTGGCACCGGGCGCTCTCCTGGAAATAGAGGGTCCCTGGGGGCATTTCCTGTTTCAGCCTTCCCGCCAAAAGGCGGTGTTCATCGCCGGGGGTACGGGGGTAGCCCCCTTTCGCGCCATGGCGGCCCAGGGCCACACCCCGGCCCTGTTGATTCAGGGCGCCCCCAATCTCGCCGAGGCCTACTACCAGAGCTGGTTTGGCCGGCGGACGGCGCGCCATGTGCTCTGCCTCTCGGCGCCCGCCTCCCTGCCAACCGAAGCCAACAGTGAAATATTTGCCGGGCGAGTCACCGATTTCATGGCCCGCCACTTGCCCCCCGAATCCTATGATTTTTATCTCTGCGGCGGCCCCCTGCTGGTGCGGGACACCATGGCGCTGATCGATGAGCGCTTCCCCCAATCGCGGGTGCGCAGTGAACTTTTCGATTGATCTTTGATGGGCAAATCTGAAAGCATGCCCGCAGAGAAATCCCAGCCCCGCGATCTAAATCCCCGATGGATTCATCTTCAGGACTCCCAGACTCTTTAAAAGGAGCAATTATGGCCCCGGCAACGCCCCTGCACTATGATCTGACCATCGAACCCGATCTGGAAACCTTCACCTTCAACGGCCGGGTGCTGATCCGCGCCCAGGCCGCGCAACCCGTCGAGGCTCTACGGCTCAATACCCGGGATTTGGCCTTGGAAAGCTGCCGGTTCAGCCCCGGCGGGGAGCAGGGCGGCCAACCCTGCGAATTCAGCAGTGACCCCGCCGCGGAAGAGACGGTGATCCGCCTGCCCCGGGCCTGGCAAGGCGCCTTCTCCCTGGAGATCGCCTACAGTGGAACCATCAACGACCAAATGGCCGGGTTCTACCGCAGCGGATATGAAGATAACGGGCAAACCCGTTATATCGCCGTAACCCAATTCCAGGAGAGCGACGCCCGGCGGGCTTTGCCCTGCTGGGATCATCCGCTGCACAAAGCCACCTTCGATGTGACCCTGATTATCGAGGCAGGTCTCACGGCCATTTCCAATGAGGAAATTCAGGAGGAGACTTTACGCTCCGATGGCCGCCGGAAGGTGCGGTTCAAGACCACCCCTAAAATGTCGACCTACCTGCTCTTTTTCGGGGTGGGAGATTTTAAAATCCGCGCCAGCCCCAAGGACCCGCGGGTGCGCACCGTGGTGCTGCCGGGCCGGGAAGCCTATGCCGCTTACGGCGGAGAGTTCGGACGTCAGGCATTGGGTTTTTGCGAGGAATATTACGGTATTCCCTATCCTTTAGGGAAGATGGATCTGATCGCAGTGCCCGATTTCGCCTTTGGGGCCATGGAAAACTGGGGTGCCATCACCTTTCGCGAAAATCTGCTGCTCCATTATCCCCAGACCACCTCGCCCCTGGGCGAGGTGCGCATCTGCGAGGTGATCGCCCACGAAATCGCCCATCAGTGGTTCGGCAACCTGGTGACCCCCGAGGATTGGAAGTATCTCTGGCTCAATGAGAGCTTCGCCACCTATTTCGGCTACGGAGTGGTGGACCACTTTCACCCGGATTGGCGCATCTGGGACCAATTTCTGGACGCCACCACGGAAATCGCCATGGAGCGCGATGCCATGCTGGAAAATTTTCCCATCGAGATCCCCGGAACGACCCACATGGCCATCAACTCCAGCACCGCCCCCATCATCTATAGCAAGGGCGGCAGCATTCTGCGCCAGGTGGAGGGTTTTCTGGGGCCGGCGGGGTTCCGGGCCGGCCTGGGCCGCTACCTGAGGCGTCACGCCCACGGCAATACCGCCAGCCATCATTTGTGGGATGAGCTGGGCGCCGCCGCGGAGAAGCCCATCACCCCCCTGATGCGCAGCTGGGTCGAACAACCGGGATTTCCCTTGGTGACCGTGGAAACCCGGGAAAACGAACTGGTCCTGCGCCAGCAGCGCTTCAGCTATCTGCCCCAAGATCATGACCAAACCTGGCAGATTCCGTTGAAAGTTCGTCTATCCTACGCCTCGGGGGCTTCGGAAGATCGCGAGCTGTTGATGACTGCGGGCGAACAGCGAATCCCCTTGAAAGAAAGCACTCTGAATCACTATCTGATTAATCCCGACCGAACCGGTTTCTACCGGGTCCGCTATGCCGAACCCGGCAATCTCAAGGCCCTGGGAAAGCTGGCCGCCAAGGGGGAGCTGGCGCCCCGCGATCGCTGGGGCCTGCAGAGCGACCTGTTCGCCCTGGTCAAGGTCGGCAAGGTGCCCTTGGGAGAGTACCTCCAATTTGTGGAGACCTACTTTATTAACGAGAACGCCTTTTTGCCGCTTATGGGGTTGGCCGACAATCTCCAGCGCGCCTTTTTGCTCAGCCCCGAATCCGGGCGGGAATCGCTGCGCCGGCTTGCAGCACAAGTGGTGGAACAGGGGCTGGCGCAATGCGGGCTGGAAAGCGCCGCCCCCTTGGCACCACCCATGGCGATTCTCAAGGACCGCCTGTTGAGCCAGGCGCTGATTTATGGCAGTGATGAGGCCACGGACTTCGCCCAAGCGCAATTCCAGAAACTACGCTCCGGGGCAACCGTGGATGCCGCGATTTTAAAGAGCGTGCTGCTGGCCGGCGCCCTTCATGGCGATGGTGAAACCCTTGATTTTCTAACCCACCGCTTTGAAACCGCCCCCAGCGAACACGAACGCACCCTGGTGCTCCTGGCCCTGGGGGGATTTAGCGCTTGGGAACTCACGGCACAGGCCCTGGCCTATGTTTTGGAAAATGTTCCCGACCGCAACCGTTTTATGCCCATTGCCGCGGCCGCCGGCAATCTTGCCGCCCTGCCCCACCTGTGGGATTGGTACCGGGCGCACATCGCCGAGCTGGAAACCATGCACCCCCTGCTCTACGAGCGGGTCATCGCCGCCATCGTACCCAGCGCCGGCCTGGGCCGGGAAGCCGAAGTGAAGGCGTTTTTCCAAGGCTATCTGGCCCAGGAGCACCCGGCCGCGGACGCCATTGGCTTGTCATTGGAAAAATTGGAGATCAACCGCCGCTTTCGCGCGGCGGTATCCACTAAGAAATAGAAAGGGGTGTTAGAAGTTAGCGAGCAGATGATAATAGGGGGTTAGCTGTACCCTTAAGAAATAAGGCACCGAAACCAAAACCTAAAGCCCTTTACATGGTCCTCTTATAGGCTAAATATAGCGATCCGCCAGCTCAGTGATGAAGGTTTCCACGCCCTGGGGGCCCTTTTCAACACTGATTTCGTCGATGAGGGTTTTCAATTTATCGTAGGTGACCGGATCCCGCTCCAAATCCGCCGGGGATCGGTAGGCGCCGCCCCGCCGCCCGGCCCGGTAGATCAGGCGGTCAAGGTCTGACAAATTGAGGTAGGCATCCACCGCCGCCAGCATGTTGGGTTTATCCTGGGGCAGGGTGCCGGAGACATTCTCCAGCAGATTCATGATATGATCGCTGCTCACGGTGCTGGTGATGCCCTCCAGATGTTCAATGAACAGGCGAATCTCACGGGCCAGCATATCATCGGTCTGCAGGGTGAAGCGGCCCTCTTCAAGCTCCTTGTGCAGAGGCACCCGGCGGGGCACCCGCAGGCTGCGCAGGCGGATAAAGTGGGGGTTGATGGCGTTTAACACCCGGGCGGTTTCCTTGGCATGCTCAGCGGCCATGGCCTGGCCGCCCAATCCGGGCATGACATACTCCGACAGCTCCATGCCCGCTTCCCGAACCCGCTGACCGGCGGTGATCTGGCCTTCGGCGGTCACGCCTTTTTTCATCAGCTTCAGCAAGGGGTCATAGCCGGTCTCCAGGCCGATATGGATGCGGTCCAGCCCAGCTTCGCGGATCCTTTGCAACGCCGCCAGGCTCTTGCGCATGACGGTTCGGGAGCGCGAATAGGTGGTGACGCGCTTAACCTCAGGAAAGGTCTCCCGCAAAAAGGTGAGCACCTCCACCAGATCGTCGGTTTTCATGATCAGGTTATCGGCATCCTGTAGAAAACAAGCCCCGGTTTGATAGTACATCCAGGCCGCAATGCCGCGGTAAGCCGGATCCTGGGTTCCGTCGTTGAGGATGCGGCTGACCACGGTATCGTCGACCCGGCCTCCGGCGCCCAGTTGCCACGACAGGGCTTTGATCTCTTCACTGATTTGACGGGCGGCACGGATATCGGCCTTGATCTCCGCCACGCTACGCAAGGAGAACTTACGTTTCTTGTAGACCGGGCAAAACAGGCACTGGTTCCAGGGGCAGTTACGGGTCAGGCGCAGCAGCAGGCTGCGGGCTTCGTTGGGGGGCCGGATGGGGCCCTGTTCAAAGGCTGAAGGGGTGGGTCGCATGAATCGGCTCCCTGTCTATCTGGTCTCAAGTGGCAGATCGGCACTCAAGATCTTATGTTTTTAAGACCATTACCAAATCTAACCATAAATCAACTCCGCGGAGGGAGCAATGGCGGATCCCCCGATAACTTCGATTTCAGCGCCCTTGGAAGTCTTGATGGTCTGCACCGGCAACATCTGCCGCAGCCCCATGGCCGAAGGGCTGTTGAGGCAGCTCTTACCTTCACGGCTGCAATCCCGGGTCACGGTCTCCTCCGCCGGGACCCATGCTCTTGTGGGCCGGCCGGCAGAACCCCACGCCCGGACGGTGATGAGCGAGTGGGGCATCGATATCCGCGGCCATCGCGCCCGACAAAGCCAGCCGCACTTGATCCACCAGGCGGCCCTGGTGCTGACAATGGAACTCGAACATCAAGGATCCATTCTCAGCAATTCGCCCCTCAGCGGGGCGAAACTGAGGTTGCTGGGAGAGTTCGGGCCGGACCGCTCACAGACCGAAATCCCCGATCCCTATGGCCAGGGGCTCTATGTTTACCGGGCCTGCGCCCGGTTGATTCGAAGCTGCCTGCCGGGGGTGATCCGTGAAGTTGAGGTTCTTTGCGGCAAGACCCCGGATACCTCCGAAAAACTCAAAAAAAAAGAAGGCACCGGCCCTTGGAATTGAACTTTTGCCCCCAATGCGGCCAGCCCCTTTTGCCGGCCGCCACGGAAAACCCTCACCACCGGTTCTGCCGCGTGTGCCGGCGGGTGCATTATCGCAATCCTACCGTGGGAGTGGCCGTGATTTTACTCAGGGGCAAAGAAATTCTCTTAATCCAACGCAAAGGAAGTTACCCCGGTCAATGGTGCATTCCCTGCGGGCATGTGGAATGGGATGAGGACTTGCGCAAAGCGGCCTGCCGTGAATTTCGGGAGGAAACCGGCCTGGCCATCACCCTGGGTCCGGTTTTCGATGCACGCTCCAATTTTCACGATCTCCGCCGGCAAACCGTGGGCATCTGGTTTTACGGACGCCAGCCCCGAGGGAAGCTGAAGCCGGGATCCGATGCCCTGGCCGCCGATTTTTTTGCCCTGGAGCGCTTGCCAACCCCAATGGCCTTTCCCACAGACGCGTTGATCTGCGCCCGGCTGCTCCGGGATTTCAGGCCCGCTATCCAAGACTATTCCCCGGGATCTTCTACCCGGAAGTTGTGAAAGAATCGTTGAGGCGCCCATGTCCGGCCAGACCCTCCGCCAGGCGATGTTCGATATGCTTTGCCGGGATACCCTGGAGTCCCGAGATCTTTCCCAGGCGCTCTCCATCCCTGAAAAGGAGGTTTATAGCCACCTGCCCCATGTGAGACGCAGCGCCCGAGCCCAGGGCCGCAGCCTGATCATCGAGCCCGCCCGCTGTCTGGCCTGCGGCTATCAGTTCAAAGGCCGCCAGCGGGTGACGCCGCCGGGACGCTGTCCGCAATGCCGCGGGACCCGCATGGCCCGGCCCGCCTATAGAATTGAATGATTCTGATTAAAAAGGATTGTACTGCGTGAGGGATAAATTCCAGGGGCGGGGTTAGCTGACCGCTTTCAGGGCGATGTCCACAATGAAGGCCCCGCGATCGGTTTTACAGGGAATGGTGATGATCGGAATCCCGGTGGGATACTTGATTTTGTGTTTGCCGATCACCACGCTGGGGACGGAAATGGAGGTATCGGGGTTGGGGAAATTGTTCTTGGCGTTGCCGGCCACCATGTTGGCGATCTCGCCGATGGCATCGGTACAGTCCTCATCCAGTTCCTGAATCTCTTCGCCCAGCAGGCATGAGGCCAACTGCAGGGCAATTCCCTCGGAAAGGTTGATGACCACGACCCCGCTTACGTCCCCCGAAAGACCTATGATTCCGCTGATTTCGAAATCGGGCGCAGAGCCATTTTTCATGCCCGGTTTTTCTATGGTAAAGGGCACATCGATCATGGTGCTAAAGATGTTATGAATAGCGCTGAGAAAAGGGTTGATATATTTGACGTCCATCTTCGCTCCCTGAATAGTTTTAGTCCACGGCGCCTTAGTACTCTCTTTCATAAATTCGATGACGCATGGTTGATATCACCGCCCGCTTCGCTCAAGACGCAAAGCCCGCAAAGTGTATCTTTCCCCCCGGAAACCATGAAAAAAACAACACATGGAAAAGTGCTTTGCGTTCTTAGCGTCTCTGCGGTGATATAAAAACCTGAAAATACGATACCGTATTTGTGAACAGATCTACTAAGTCCGCGGTCCGGCATACGGCCTGCGAACCGGAACCCTTCCGGGGGCCTCAGACGGCGGTGCGGTTACACTCCGTTCATCCGCGATCAGGGAGAAATCTTTAGCTGTTTTTGATAAATGCTTTCAATTTGGGCATAAATTTATGGTTGGCTTTGGGAAAGGCAAATTGTTCCATTTGATCCAAACGGATCCAACGGTGATCCACGGGTCCGTTTAAGCGCACCTCTCCGCCCTGATAGGCGCAAATAAAGACCGCCACCTCCACCTTGAAGTGGGTGTAGGCGTGCTTCACCGCGGCAAGGTGAGCCACAATGCCCACGGACAATCCGGTCTCTTCAGCGATTTCCCGCACACAAGCCTGGGCCGGTGTTTCAGAGGGCTCGATGCGCCCCCCGGGAAATTCCCACAATCCGCCTAACAATCCCTGATTGGGCCGGCGGGTGATCAGTACCCGACCCTTCCGCACCACCACCCCCACCGCGACCCGTTGGGTGGGAACTTTGCGGGACGCGCGCCGTTTGGGAAACTGGGTCACACGCCCCTCCTGCCAGGCCCGGCATTGGGGGTTCAAGGGGCACGTCGGGCACTGGGGGTTCTTGGGTTTGCAGATCAGGGCCCCCACTTCCATGAGTGCCTGGTTGTGCAGGCCCGGCTGCGATGCATCCAACAGGGCCTCGGCGGCGGCTTTGAATATCCCCGCGGCCCCTTGATTGACAGGGGTTTCCAAGACCAAGAGCCGGGCCAGCACCCGCTTCACATTGCCGTCCACTACGGCATGGGGCCGGTCGAAGGCGATACTGAGCACCGCGGCGGAGATGTAATCACCAGCCCCGGGAAGCTGACGAAAATCCTTCCATTGGTCGGGAATCACGCTGCCATGGGTGCCGACCACCACCCGGGCCGCCCGGTGAAGATTACGCGCCCGGGCATAATAGCCCAGCCCTTCCCACAGTTTAAGCACCAGCTCCAGATCGGCCGCGGCCAGGGCTGCCAGGTCGGGAAACCGTTTCAGGAAACGCCGGTAATAGGGAACGACCGTCTTAACCTGGGTTTGCTGCAGCATCACCTCCGAAACCCAGATTTCATAGGGCTCCCGGGTACTCCGCCAGGGCAGCCGGCGCTGATAAGCCCGGTACCAGGCGTGCAATTTCGCCTGGATGTCGGTGACGATGGAGGGGTCGATCTGAACCATAGCGGCGAACCATAGACTAAACCCATCGGGATACTACGCCGGCGGCCCCCCTGGATGCCGGGTCAAGGCCCGGCATGACGTAGGTGGCATGTTGATTGTTTGCTTAACATATACTCACCCCCGTCACCCCCGTCATTCCGGCGAAGGCCGGAATCCAGAAAAAATCGAGGGTTTGTGTGAAAATATGCCAATTATTCAGGGGTTACAGCCCTTCGGCGTGTCCTTTTAGATAGTCGGCCACACCCTCGGCCGTAGGCGTCATGCCGCTTTCTCCCTGCTGCCAGCCGGCGGGGCAAACTTCACCGAACTCTTCGTGATATTTGAGGGCATCCACCATACGCAGCATTTCATCGACATTACGCCCCAGGGGGAGGTTATTCACCACCTGGTGCTGGACCACCCCCTCGCGGTCGATGAGAAAGGATGCCCGCAGCGCCACGCCCTCTTCCGGATGCTCGATGCCGTAGGCCCGGGTGATGTCGTGTTTCACGTCGGCCACCATGGGGAATTGTACCGGCCCGATACCACCCTCCTTGAGAGGCGTGTTGCGCCAGGCGAAGTGGGTAAATTGGGAATCAATGGAGATTCCCACTACCGCCACATCCCGTTCGGCAAATTGCGCCAGGCGCTTGTCGTGGGCCACAATTTCCGTGGGGCAGACAAAGGTAAAATCCAGAGGCCAGAAAAAGAGCACCACGTATTGGCCCCGCAGCTGGGAAAGGGAAAAATTATCCTCCAGGGTGCCGTTGGCCATGACGGCCGGGGCGCTAAAATCGGGTGCTTTCCTACCAACTAATATGCTCATGGACTACTCCTTTCGAGTCGATGGGAGGGGACCGGCGGCCAACCTTAAGATTCGGTCAATTCCCCGAGCATGTTGGCCCCAAGATCCAGTGTCCCCTGTTGTGGTACCAAGAACCCCAAACATATGGATTAAATCCAGGGGTGCAACACCGCCTGGATCTTGGGCGAAGGCTATAATTTTCTCATTATTTCCAAATCGTTAAATCAGAATTCACTACAATTCTAGCCGAGAAGCAAAGGGGGCCGCGGCCAGGAACCGCTTGACAGCAATTCCAAGAATCACGTAATAATGAGGTCGCCGTGATTGTCCGCTTCCATGCGCCCAGGGGTTTTACGTTTCCGGTTCCCCAGCCCCCGCGGCATCGCCCAATTCGCCCCAACCCATTTCCAAATGACCGTCATCGTTGCCCCATGCGAAACCCGATGAATAAATTGATGGGAACATGAAGCGTCGGACCTTCCTTAAACTCGCCGGAATGGGCAGCATTTCCTTTGCCGCCGGATGCAGCCGGGAACCTGAAAAGGCCCTCTATTCATTGGTTCGCGCCCCGGAAGAGATGGTCACCGGACAGGCCACTTGGTACGCCTCCACCTGCCGGGAGTGCCCCGCGGGCTGCGGTGTATTGGCCAAAAACCGCGAGGGCCGGATTATCAAGCTTGAGGGAAACCCCCTTCATCCCATCAACCAGGGGAATCTATGCATGCGCGGCCAGGCCGCCCTGCAGGGGATATACAACCCCGATCGCCTCGACGCCCCTCAGATCAGGGACGGCGACAAATTTAGACCCATCGGCTGGGATGAGGCCCGCACGTTGCTCACCAGCCAGCTGCAGCAGGGCTTGCGCAGCGCCAAGGAGCAAAACCGCAGCACCGTGCGGCTGATGAGCGAAGTGGTGGGCGCCACCCAGGCCAAGCTTTTTCAAGCGTGCCTCAGTGCCCTCAAGGGCGCGCCAACTCACTACTACGAAGCCTTTGCCTACGAAACCCTGCGCTTTGCCAATCAGGAGGTGTTCGGCTTTCAAGGAGTGCCGGGTTACCGCCTGGAGGAGGCCGATCTGCTGCTCAGCTTTGGCGCCGATTTTCTGGAGACCTGGCTCTCGCCGGTGGAATACGCCCGCAAGTTCAAGGCCATGCACGGGGTTCACCATCACGCCAAGGGCCGTTTTCTGGCGGTGGCGCCCTACCGCGGCCTGACCTCGGCCAATGCCGATGAGTGGCTCGCCTGCCGCCCCGGGGGCGAGGCCGTGGTGGCCCTGGGGATCGTCCGCGAAGCCCTCCAACAGGGCCGGGGCGACGATCTGCCTCGCTCCCTGCGTAAAGCCATGGGCCATATTGCCAGCGATTACAGTTTGACCCGGGTGAGTGATATGAGCGGGATTTCCCAGGATCGCCTCAAGGCGCTCCAGGAAACCGTGCTCAGTGCCAAAAAACCTCTGGTATTGGGCAGCGGAAGCGCCAACGGCACCCTCAACGGAACTCAGACCGACCTGGCCGCCAACGTGCTCAACTGGATTCTGGACCCGGAACTCAGCCTGCTGGACTTCAGCCGCGGCCATCGGGTGGCCGAGGCCACCCCCCGCTCTGCGGTGGAGACATTTTGGTCGGAACTGGGTGACGGCCAGGCCCAAACCCTGCTGCTGAACAATGTCAATCCCCTCTACAGCATGCCCCCGGGCAGCGAGATTGCATCAATTTTGCAGCGCAGCGATCTGTTCGTGGTCAGCTTCAGCAATTTCATGGATGAAACCACGCAGTTGGCCAATCTGGTGCTGCCGGTGAAAATGGCCCTGGAAACCTGGGATGAATATGGGGGGCAACAGGGCCTGACCGGCCTGCAGCAGCCGGCCCTGGGAAAATTGTACGATCTACCGTCTCTGGGCGATCTTCTGCTGGCCTGTGTCTTCGGCGACCGGCCCCCGGCCCCCGATTACAAGCAGTACCTGATCAACGAGCTGATCACCCGAAAGCAGGTGGCCCGAGAAACCGATTGGATTGAGGGGCTGCAGCGGGGCGGCTGGTTTCCGGCAAGCAAGGATCGCGGCGACCATAAGCCGCGACCCTCCAAGAATTTCAGCGACCTGTTTTTGGCCCTTAAACCGCCCCAAGCCGATGGCCTGGCCCTGATGGCCGCGCCCTCAATCCGCTTCCACGACGGCCGCGGGGCCAACCGGCCCTGGCTGGCTGAAATCCCCGATCCGGTGACTCGCATCGCCTGGCAGACCCCGGTCTGGATTCATCCCGAAACCCTTGAGCAGCGCGGTTTGGCCCACGGTGACGGGGTCCAAATCGTGGTGGACGATCAGCTTTTGGAGGCCCCGGCCTACGCCACCCAGGAGACCCGGCCCAATGTGCTGGTGGTGGCCACGGGCCAAGGCCATAGCGCCTACGGCCGCTATGCCGCCCACCAGGGAGCCAATCCCTTCCGGCTCCTGCCCTCCGGGACCCAAATCGGCTCCGGCGCCCCCCAGATGGCCGCCATGGCCGTGGCCCTCAAGCCCTCTGGAAAGACTCTGGCCCTGGCCCATACCGACGGCAGCCGGGAGCAGTACGAACGTACCATCGCCCTATCTACGCCCTTTGCCGAGGAAGGGCATCACGGCGAGGGCCACGCCCCAGGCTTAATCATGGAGGGTTACCCCCTGACCCTGCCCCTGGCCGAAGGCTACCGCAAGGACCGTGACTTTTATCCGCCCCATGCGCACGACACCTACCGTTGGGCCATGACCGTGGACCTGGACCGCTGCATCGGCTGCGGGGCCTGCGCCGCGGCCTGTTACGCCGAAAACAACGTCGGCATCGTGGGCGCTGAACGAATCGCCGAAGGACGGGAGATGGCCTGGCTGAGCATCGAACGCTACCACGACCAGACCCGGCCCGAGCAGCTGATCTTCATCCCCATGCTCTGCCAGCACTGTGACAACGCGCCCTGCGAATCGGTCTGTCCGGTCTACGCCCCCCACCACAACAAGGAGGGCATGAACAACCAGATCTACAACCGCTGCATCGGCACCCGCTTTTGCTCGCAGAACTGCCCTTACAAGGTGCGCCGCTTCAACTGGTTCGCCTGGCAGTGGCCCGGCAATCTCAAACTCCAGCTCAACCCGAGTGTCACCGTACGCGCCAAGGGGGTCATGGAGAAATGCTCCTTTTGCATCCAGCGCATTAAAGCCGCCCATTCCGTGGCCAAAAACGAGCAGCGCCAGATCCGGGATGGCGAGGTAGTGCCGGCCTGTGTGCAAACCTGTCCCACCCAGGCCCTGACCTTCGGCAACCTCATGGATCGCCAAAGCCGGGTGCGGAAACAGACCGAGGACCCCCGGGCCTACCAGGTCATGGGCTATTTAAACACCAAACCGGCGGTGATTTATCTCAAAAAGGTGGTCCATACGGTATAAAACGTGTCCCTGACTTTTGCCAAAATCGACCAGACGGTCCTCGACACCCTCAGACCCCCCGCCCGGGGCTACTGGACGCTGGTGGCCGTGCTCTTTATGGGCATTCTCACCGGCGCGGCCTGCTGGCTCTACCAGATTTTCGTGGGCATCGGCGTGGGCGGCCAGAACATTCCCGTGGCCTGGGGGACCTACCTGATCAATTTCGTATTCTGGGTGGGAATCGCCCACTCGGGCACCCTGATCTCCGCCATCCTGCACCTGTTTCGGGCCGGCTGGCGCAACCCCATCGCCCGGGCCGCGGAGACCATGACCGTGTTCGCCGTGTGCACGGCGGGCCTCTTTCCATTTATCCATCTGGGCCGCGCCTGGATGGTCTACTACATGCTGCCCCTGCCCAACCAGCGCACCCTCTGGCCCAATTTTCAATCCCCGCTAATGTTCGACGTGGTGGCCATCAGCACCTATCTCACGGTCAGCTCGCTTTTCTGGTACACCGGCATGCTGCCCGACCTGGCCGTGATCCGGGACCGGGCCTCGGGCACCCGTAAAAAAATCTTCACCTACCTCTCTCTGGGCTGGACCGGCGCCCATGAACAGTGGCGCCACTACGTTCGGGTCTATCTCTTTTTCGCGGCCCTGGCCACGCCCCTGGTGATCTCCGTGCACAGCGTGGTCTCCTGGGACTTCGCCCTGGCTGTCGTCCCGGGCTGGCACACCACCATCTTCGCCCCCTATTTCGTGGCCGGCGCCATCCACTCCGGATTGGCCATGGTGCTGACCCTGATGATTCCCCTGCGAATTATTTTCAGCTACAAGGACATTATCACCAACCGCGTTCTGGAGCAGGTGGCCAAAACCATCATTCTGACCGGGCTCATCGTGGGCTTTGCCTACGGCACGGAAATTTTCATCGCCTGGTACAGCCGCAACCCGGTGGAGATCGAGACCTTCCACTGGCGCATCTTCGGCCCCTACGCCTTCGGCTTCTGGATCATGGTGATCTGCAACGTGGCTATCCCCATGCTCTTTTTCTTTAAGGCCATCCGCACCAGCGTGCCCTGGCTGATGGTCATCTCCATTTTCGTCAATATCGGCATGTGGTTCGAGCGTTACGTGATCATTGCCGGCAGTGTGGGCCACGACTTTCTGCCCAATGCCTGGGGCCCCTATGCCCCCACGCTCATCGAGTTCGGCATCATGCTGGGCGCCTTCTGCGTCTTCTTCTTTCTCTTCGTGCTCTTTGTTAAACACATGCCTTCGGTTTCCATGACCGAGATGAAGGAAACCGTCCACGCCGAGCATCAGGGAGCCACCCATGGCTGATTCGCGCTACATCATGGGCCTATTCCGGGACGATACCCAGGCGGCCCAGGCGGTGCGGGATCTGCCGGCCCAGGGCTTCGAGGTGGTCCGGGTGCACAGCCCCGTTCCCAGCCAGGGCATCACGGAGGCCCTCAGGCTGAAACCGAGCCTGGTGGGCTGGATGACCCTGATAGGGGGCATTATCGGCTTTTTCAGCGGATTCGCCCTGGCCGCCTTCACCTCCCTGCGCTGGGAGCTTATCGTCAGCGGTAAGCCCATTTTGGCCTGGGTTCCCTTTGTCATCGTGGGCTTCGAATTCACCGTGCTTTTTGCCGTCTTCGGCAATGTACTGGGCCTGCTCCTGATGATGAAGTTGCCCAGTTTTAAAGGACTCAAACACTACGACCCCCGCTGTTCCGGGGAGCATTACGGCGTTCTGGCGGCTTGCCCCGATGAACGTCGGCAGGCCCTGGCCGAATTTTTTAAGACCCAGGGCGCTGAAATCAAGGTATTCGACAATTAACCATGGCTGAATCGACCCCAACCGGAACCAAATCGACAACCGCCACCGTGATGGCGGTATTGGCCGTCATCGGTGTGGTGACCTTTTTGGTATCGCTGTGGGGCGACCACCCCCAGCAGGCCTGGCGCGCCTATCTGATCAATTTTCTGCTCTGGTCGGCCATGGCCCAGGGCGGGGTGCTCTTTTCCGCGGTCCTGCAGGTCACCAATGCCCGCTGGGGTAAGGGCTTGCGGGGCCTGGCCGAAGCCTTTGCCGCCTTTTTTCCGGTCTCAATGCTGCTCTTTTTAATTCTTTTCCTGGGTCGGGAACATATCTTTCCCTGGATAGCGGCCGCGGATCTGCACGGCAAAGAGGTGTGGCTCAACATCCCTTTTCTGTTTACCCGGGATCTGGCGGGCTTGGGACTGCTTTACTTCCTGGGAATCCTCTATCTGTTCCAGGCCCTGCGGCTTAGGCGCGCGAACAGCGCCCCCGCCCATCCAGCCAAGGACGACCCGGCCGCCGGGGACAAGGTGTTGGCCGAGGAGAACGAGCGAATGGGCAAGCGGCTCACCCTGTTGGGAATCCTCTACATCATCAGCTACGCCCTGGTGCTCTCCCTGATCGGCTTCGACTTGGTGATGAGCCTCGATCCCCATTGGATTTCCACTCTGTTCGGCGCCTATGCCTTTATCAAGGCCTTTTATCTGGGCATCGGCGGGCTGATCATCAGCGCCGCCCTGCTGCACCTGAACTCCAGAAGTCCATTCAGCCTGCCGGACCACGAATTTCACGATATCGGCAAACTTTTTCTGGCCTTCTGTCTGGTGTGGGCCGATTTTTTCTATGTGCAGCTGGTGGTGATCTGGTACGGCAACATTCCCGAAGAGACCGTCTACGTCATCAGCCGGGTGGGCCAGGCGCCCTGGCGTGGGTTGGCCTGGACCGTGTTTATCGTCAGTTTCGTGATTCCCTTTCTGGTGCTCATCAATCGCCGGGTCAAAACCATGCCGCGCGTCATGCTGCTGCTCTGCGGTTCGGTCTTCGTCGGGCTCTGGCTGGAGCATCTGCTATTGGTGGGACCGGCCCTGAACCACGGCGCCGACAACGTGGGCCTGGGCATTCCGGACCTTTTGATTACCCTGGGGTTTCTGGGCCTGATGGGCAGCGCGATAACCTATGCGTTGAAGCAGTTTCCGGAACTGTTGAGCTCAGAGGGGGGCAGGTAACGCATGGAAATCCTGACCACCCTGATTCTGACGATTATCGGCCTGGGGGTGTTGGGCGTGCTGGCCTGGCGCTTTCGGGCTGCCCTGAGCCGCAACCGGGCCGTGCTGACCGCCGGGGGTCTGATCATCATCTTCACCGCCGGATTTCTATGGCTCTTTTACTGGACGCCTGGAAGCAATATCGGTCCGGAGCAACCCATTCCCTTCAGCCACAATGTCCACTCCGGCGTCAAACAGATTCAATGTCAGTACTGCCATCCCTATGTGGCCTACTCCAATTTCCCGGGCCTGCCCCCGGTGGAAAAATGCCTGCACTGCCACAATTACATCATCAAGCAACACCCCTGGATTCAGAAGGAACATGAATACTTCAATACGAACACCCCGACCCCCTGGAGGAAGGTGAACTACCTGGCCGAACATGTCCTGTTCAACCACCAGCGGCATATCAACAAGAAAATCTCCTGCCAGGAGTGTCACGGCCAAGTTCAAAACCAGCACCGCCTGCCCCACAAATACTGGTACATGAGCGAGTGCATCACCTGTCACCGTGAAAAGAATGCCAACCTCGACTGCTGGCTGGCGTGCCATAGCTGACCCCTGTCGAATCCGGACGCCTCGGGCAGCGTCATCTGGGAGAAACTGATTGCAATTGGAAGCAACCGAAACAACCTTGCCGAAACGCAATCCTACCGCCATGGGCTTTGCGCTGACCTCAGCGGTCTGGTTTGCCATGGCCACCACACTTGGGATGATCGCCGCCGGCTACCTGATTGCCCCCGATTTCCTGGCCAACGTGGAGTATATCCATTTCGGCCGGGCGCGGCCCATGCATGTCAATGCGGTGCTGTTTGGATTCGTGACCCCGGGACTGCTCGCGGCGGCCTGTTACTACATCCCCAAATTGCTGCGCACCGAGCTCTTCAGCCATAAGCTGGGCGTATTTTCCGTGGTCTTTTGGAACATCAGCGTGCTGACCGGCATCATCGGCGTCTCCCTGGGTTATACCCAGGGCCGCGAATACGCTGAACTGCCCTGGGTGGCGGACATCATGATCGTGATTTCCTTTGCCCTGGTGGTTTGCAACTTTTTGCTGACCGTCCGCAACCGCAGCGAACCCATCCTCTATGTCTCGGTCTGGTATGCGGTGGCGGCGGTCATTCTGACCGCCTGCACCTACGTTCTGGGCAACGTGATCTGGAAGCCGGACACCGGCGCGCTGGTGGGAATCCCCGACGCCATTCTGCTCTGGTTTTACGGACACAATATCTTTGGGCTGCTCTTAACGCCCCTGGCCCTGGGCGTGGCCTATTACGTCCTGCCCATCGCCACCCGCAGCCCGCTTTACAGCCACACCCTGTCGCTGATCGGCTTCTGGTCGCTGATCGTGGTCTACACCCATATCGGCACCCACCATCTGCTCCAGGTACCAGTCCCCACCTGGCTGAAGACGATCTCCATTGTGGACAGCGTCGCCATGGTGATTCCGGTGATGGTGGTGCTGATCAACCTCTGGTATACGGTGAAGGGCAAGCTGGGTGCCATCCACGCCGACATCGGCGCCAAATTCATCTTCACCGGCACTATTTATTACTTTTTCGTCAACATCCAGGGATCGATGATGGCCCTGCCGGTGGTGCAGCGCATCACCCATTTCAACAACTGGGTGGTGGGCCACGCCCACATCGGGGTGTTCGGATTTGCCGGCCTGACGGCCTTGGGGGGGCTCTATTTCCTACTGCCGCGGATCTCCGGCAAACCGCTGCACAGCAGGTTTCTGGCCGATCTGCAATACTGGCTGGTGCTGATCGGGGTGACCGGGTTCGCCATCGTGCTGACCATCGTGGGCCTGATCCAGGGCAATGCCTGGTACAACGGCGAGACACTCTACCGAACGCTACCCGAAATTCAACCCTACTACGTCCTGCGGGCCTCCCTCGGCTCATTTATCATGATCGGTGCTTATCTGGGGTTGTACAATATCATCCGGTCGATGTATTTTAAGCGCGGAGCGACAACATGAAAATGACCCCCACGGTCATCTTCGTCGGCATCCTGGCGCTGCTTAGCGCCATTACCCTGACAGTGGTCTATTGGCCCTATGCAACCGCCGATCGAACCCCATCGGAGATCTTCCGCTCGCGAAGTACCGTGGAGGCAGCAGGGCGACAAATCTATCTGGAAAACGGGTGTGTCTACTGCCACACCCAATCCATCCGAACCTTTGACTGGGGCCACGGCGCCGAACGGATCGCCCAGTCCGGCGATTATATCGCCGATGAACCGATTGCCCTGGGTTCACAGCGCACCGGCGTGGATCTGTCCCAGGAAGGCGGGGAACACCCCGACGACTGGCACATTGCCCACTTCATCAATCCGCGCTACACCCGGCCCAGCTCGATCATGCCGCCCTTTGAGTGGCTGGGTATGGAGCGCATCGAGCCGCTGACCCAATACATTCAGGGTTTAGGGGGCAAAATGGCTGATTCGCGCATGGCGCGTCAGCAGCACTGGAAGCAGGAGTCCATCAAGGCTTACGAGGCCGGACCGGATTTCAACGCCCGCTGGCTGGCCGAGATCGTCCCCGAAGGCTGGCGCAATGTGCCCAACCCCTATCCCACCTCCGAGGCCGGGCTGCAGCGCGGACAGGTGATCTACCAAAAATTCTGCATCGGCTGCCACGGACCCATCGGCGATGGCATGGGACCGGCCCAGCCCTGGATCTATCCGCCGCCCCTTAATTTCACCCTGCTCAAGGGCAGGGAAATCTCCGGGGGAATTATCTACTACCAGATAATGAACGGCATCACCGGCACGGCCATGCCCTATTTCAAGCGCGATCTTGAATCCCAAAAAATCTGGGAGGTGGGCGACTATATCGCCGTATACTTTATCAAT
Organism: uncultured delta proteobacterium; assembly: GCA_963713755.1. Classification (GTDB taxonomy): domain Bacteria; phylum Desulfobacterota; class Desulfobacteria; order Desulfobacterales; family CAVQMW01; genus CAVQMW01. Next base: position 52,399 of record CAVQMW010000005.1, read on the forward strand.
CAGAGCGACGCCGATAGCGAACCCAAAGGCATCGACGCGGCCTGGGAAAATGACCCTCCGGCACAATCTGGGTCGCAGTAAGTAAAACGCGGGTACAGGACCCATTGAATCGATGTATTTTCCATTTTATATAGCCTACATGGTCGCCGGGTTTGCCATCAGCCTGCCGGTTTTCTTCTGGGCCCTAAACAAAGGCCAGTTCAGCGACCAGCAGCGCGCCCGTTATCTGGCCTTGGAAGAGCGTCCGGCGCATGGCGCGCTAAGGCTTTCCCGAATTGGCCGTTGGCATGCCCTGATCCTGGTAACCATGGCCGGCAGCGGCCTGGTCGCCTCGGTGGTGGCGGTGATCTTGTCGCTGGTAGCTGCCGGCGGTTGACCGGCCGGATGCGGGGCATCCAGTTTCAGCACTTGCGGCCATGCACGGCCCAGTGATTTGAAAGATTTCTGTAACCTCAAGAAAAGCCGATACCGATGCGTTACTTTGATCTGCTCAATATCCAGCACTTTGTGCTCTATCTTTTCCCGGCGCTGGCCACCATTCTGCTGGTGGCTATCGGGTTTGGCTTCAGTCATCTGCGGCGGGAGGATTCGGCGAAGCGGGAAACCCGGATTATCGAGGAGTTTCCGGGGGGGATTCAGGGCCGCAACGCCCCATTTCCTTTTGTGCTGATGCTGATCATCGCCGGAACGGTCATTTGGGCTATCGCCTATATTTTGGGCATCGGCTTGTTGGGAGTAAAAATATAGATGGATACTGGACATCAGACTTCGGTGGTCAAGACCTGGCTGGTGGTGGCCGCATGTGTCTCCATCGTGGCCATCAAGGGCCTGCTGGCTTTTTTCGTGATCGGTGATCTGGGCCAGCCCGATTGGGATTACCGCCCGGTCCAGGATGTCCCCGGTGAATCCGCCTACACCCTGATGGCCCCTTACCAACCCTTGCCCTATGCCCAGCATGTCCTGGGCAAACAGGGAGACGAGAACAACCCCCTGCGGATCCTCAACCTATACGAAACCTATCCGTTGTCAGGTGGATCGCAATGATCAAAAAACTGGCCGTAGCAGTCGCCCTGGCCGTTCTCCTCTTCATCGCCTACCAGGGGTTGATGTATTACGACGATAACTTCCCTTATGGCCGCATGCGGGAAACCCCGGCCGTTAAACCCCATGAAGCGCCGCTGCTGGTCATGGAACCCGGCACGGTGCCGGTATCCGGCGGGGATGCCTTGCTGTTGGCACAGGATGCAAAGAAACTGAAAGCCCCCTTCCCCCTCAAGGCGCCGGAGGTGATCCTGCGCGGCAAAGCGGTCTATTTCACCTATTGTGCCCAGTGCCACGGCAACAGCCACGATGGCCAGGGCACGGTGGGCCAGAGCTTTGCCCCCCTGCCGGGAGATTTGCGCAGCACCAAGGTCCAGCGGCTCGGCTCCGGCGTGATTTTCAAGGAGATCAGCTACGGCATCCCCGGCGGCCGGCAGCCGGCCCTGGCCTCCACCATTTCCATCCATGGGCGCTGGCAGGTGACGGCCTACGTGAAATCGCTGGGATTGCGCCCCTAATATTACCCCCCGCCATGCCCCCCTCTGCCCCGGCTTGCGATCTGTGCGCCCTGCCCGTGCGTCAACCAAAGTTTGTTCTGGAGCGCGGCGGCAAACAGTACCGCTTCTGTTGCAACGGCTGTCGGCAGGTCTTCGTTATGCTCAGCGAGGCCGCGCAAAGCGGCGATCCTCGCCAGTTTAAACACAGCCCGCTGGTGGATCACTGCCGAGCTTTGGGCTTGATTCCCCCCGGCCCGGATGACCCTGTTAAAGCGACAGCGGAACCCCAGGTTCCGGATTCAGACACCCCACCGGCTCCTCCCAGCGATCCATCCCTGGAAGGCACACTCAGCTTGGTTTTGGACGTCCAGGGCATGTGGTGTCCGGCCTGCGCCTGGCTCATCGAAAACAGCCTCGAACGCACCCCGGGAATCATCCAGGCCAACTGCCAGTTCGATCTGGACCGCGTGCGCTGCCGCTACGATCCGATTCGCATCGCCCCCCGTGAAATCGCCGCGGCCGTAGTGCAACTGGGTTATCAGCCCGCGACACCTTCCGCGCCTGCCGCGGCGCGCCAACGGCGCCTGGCCTGGATCCGGCTGGCACTGAGCGGGTTTTTGACCATGAACGTGATGATGCTCTCCTTTGCCCTGTACAGCGGGTTTTTCAGCGCCCTGGATGCGCCCAGTGTGCGCTATCTCTCCTGGCCCATTTTTCTCATGGGTACCGCGGTGGTGTTCTACGGCGGCTATCCCATTTACCGCCGGGCCCTGAGCGGCCTGCGCAGCGCCGCTTTCGGTATGGAGACGCTGATCACTCTGGGGGTGGCCAGCGCTTACGGCCTGAGCCTGCATAACTTTATCAAAGGCGGATTGCATCTCTATTTTGATACCGCAGCCATGCTGGTCACCCTGGTGCTGGTGGGCAAATATTTGGAGCAACGGGCCAAGATCCGCATCCGCCAAGGGTTGGACGAGTTCAACAACCTGCGGCCCGCCAAGGTGAAGCTGATTCCCCCCGGCGCCACCCGGGGGCGCTACACCCAGGTGGCGCAGCTTGGACCCCAGGATCTATTTGAAGTCGGTGAAGGCGAGGTGGTTCCAGCGGATGGCACCGTCACCCAGGGTCAGGGGCGGGTCGACATGTCGGCCCTTACCGGCGAAGCGCGGCCTATCAAAAAAGGCCGCGGCGATGCGATCATCAGCGGCGCCCGGGTCCTCCAGGGCACCTTTCGGGTGCGGGCCGCCCGGGAGGCCCAGGCATCGGTGCTGGGCCAGATGCTGGAGATCATGGACCGCACCCTGGCCCAAAAAACCAGCCTGGAGGGGCGCACCGACAAACTGCTGCGAGGTTTCGTGCCGGTCATCACCCTGCTGGCCATGAGTACTGCGGTATTCCTCTACCTACGGGGTCTGACCCCATCTACGGCCTGGCTGCGGGGGGTGACCGTACTGGTTATTTCCTGTCCCTGCGCCCTGGGAATCGCCATCCCTTTAGCCCGGGTCGCCGCCCTGGGCACGGCCCTCAAACAGGGGTTTCTCGTTCGGGATTTCGCTTGCTTTGAACAGGTGGAGCGGATAGATACAATTCTTTTTGACAAAACCGGAACGCTGACCCGCGGCCAATGGGCCTTGGCCGATCTCCAAATACTCAATTCATTTGGCCGCAGCCTAATTTTGCAATGGGCCGCCGCCCTGGAAGCCGATGCCGACCATCCGGCAGCTGAACACATCCGCCGGGCCGCGCAAAACGAAACCAAATCCAGGGGTAAACCGGACCGAAATCCTGACGAAGTTGAACCCGAAGCCCAGCAAGTCCGGATCTATGACAATGGGGTAACGGGCGTGATCGGCCGGCACCGGATCCGGCTGGGCAGCTGGCAATTCATCCAGGAGGAGCCGGATGCTTCACGCTCCGGACGCCCATGGCCCTCAGTGCCGGATCCGCAGGCCCTGCACTCCCGAATCTACATGACCGTGGATGGCGATCCGGCGGCCCTCTTCGTGTTTGACGACGATCTGCGGCCCACGGCAGCTGAAACCGTCAGACAATTGACCCAGCGCGGCCTGCAGGTAGCCTTAATTTCCGGGGATGAAGCGCGAATTACCCGGCAAGTGGCCCGCCGTTTGGGAATTGACGATTTTCAGGGAGAGCTCTCTCCCCAGGGCAAGGTTGCGAAGGTCATGGCCCTGCAACAGCAGGGGCGCAGCGTGGCCATGGTGGGCGACGGCATCAATGATGCTCCGGCCATGGCCGCGGCCCAGGTGGCTTTTGCCCTGGGCAGTACCTATGATCTGGGCCGCCAGGCCGCGGGGGTGACCCTGATGACCGCCGCACCCGAGCGGCTGATAGCCTTTTGGAACCTGGCCCAACGGGTCAACGGCAAGATCTATCAGAATCTGGTGTTCAGTTTTGTCTACAACTTGCTCAGCATCCCCATTGCCATGAGTGGCTGGCTTTCGCCCCTGGTGGCGGTTACGGCCATGCTCTTGAGCAGCTTGAGCGTGATCGGCAACACCCTGGGCCTATTGCGGGCGAAGCCCGGCGCCCAGGCAGGGCCAGCGCCTGAGGGTGGCTGAGTAGTGGTTGAACGGAAACCTTCTTCTCCCTCCCCCTCAACGGGGGAGGGCCGGGGTGGGGGTGAATGATATCAGTCCTCTATATCCCCCTCCCCCAACCCCTCCCGCCAGGGGAGGGGAGTTTTCGGTCGGGCACCAAGTACACATCTTCGTAAATAAAGTATCGTATTCAAACCCATTGAATCATCACCGCAAAGACACAAAGAACGCAGAGAAGGTATATTTTCAGGTTGCCATCAAGTCGATGAAAAATGAATCTCATTGTGGCTTTGCGCCTCAAGCGAAGCGGGCGCTGGCTAAATCATACGTCACCGGTTTTACGAACAGGACCAAGGCCTTGAAGAGGGCAAGGAATGCCCGCTGATCCCTGTGCCAATCGCCGTGTCCGTCCATTGAAATGGAAATTATAACATGCGTCTTGGAAAGCAGTTCTGGGTCAATTCCCACCGGCGCCGGCAGCAGTTGGACGAAGCCGTGCGCCAGCGCCGGCAGGCCAATTTCGGATTCGAGCAGGTTCCAGAAGCAGAAAAGGTTCACCGCGTGCGGTACCATTTCAACTCCGTGGCCCAGCATTACGATTTCATGAACACCTTGCTTAGCTTTGGGATTCACCTGATCTGGAAGGTCATGGCCGTCAAGGAATTGGGCCTGGGCGCGGATCAGAAGGTGCTGGATGTGTGCGGCGGCACCGGAGATTTGGCGCGCTTGGCGGCCCGCAAGGTGGGCCCCGGGGGCCGGGTCACCATTTACGACATCAATTGGGAAATGATGGCCGCGGGCCGACCGCGCATCGCAAGCGGCCGGGAAGGCCGGCAGATCAATTTTGTCCAGGGCAATGCGGAAAGTCTCTGCTTTCCCGATCAGGTGTTTGACGTCGCCATGGTGGGATTTGGGATTCGCAACGTGACCCACATGGTCCAGGGCTTTCAGGAGATGTACCGGGTTCTCAAGCCGGGAGGCCGGTTCCTCTGCCTGGAGTTTTCCAAACCCCGCAATCCGGTGTTCCGGGCGCTGTACGACTTCTATTCCTTTGCCATCATGCCCCTGCTGGGCGAGCTGATCGCCGGTTCCCGCCAGGCTTACACCCATCTGCCCGAAACCATCCGGCTGTTTCCCCTGCCCGACGAACTGGCCGCCATTCTCAGGGAGATCGGATTTTCCCCGGTCGGCTATCGATCACTGACCAACGGCATCGCCATGATCCACTATGGCCGCAAGCCCAATGTGTAGACTCTTCAGGGTCGCGGCAATCAGATACCCAAACCATTGTCATTCCGGCGAACGCCAGAATCCAGGATTTAATAGGTTTTACCAAAGCCCCACAGTGACGGACACAATCTTTGTGTTGTCCATACAAGTTGGTCTCGGTCGGTGGCGAATGAGCTCTTTTAGACTCTAAATTTTCCAGGTTAGCCGATATAAGTTTACGCGATGCGAATATCCACATTGAGCGCATCCCCAATGGCGGCCAGCCCGGATTCCAGCGTTTCCAGGGAGAGGCCGGCAGGAATCTGGACCGCAAGCTCCATGTGGTAGAGGGCCGCACCGCTTTCCGGTGAAGGCACCATGCGAGTGTTCAATTTGGTGATGTTGATCTTCTGATCGGCCAGGTAGCGGCTCACTTTGTAGACGATGCCGGCTTGATCCAACCCCTCGACGGTTATGTTTTTAGGGGTAACCTTTCCGGCCGGCAATTGCGAGCCCGGAACCACGGGGCGGATAAAGGCGGTGATCCCTTCATCCCGTTCCAACCGCCGGCACTCTTGAATCAGCCGCTCTTCCAACGCCTTGATATTGTTCCCGGAAAGGGGCGCCACTAGCAAAATCATAGCGAACTCGTCGGCCAGGGAAGTCATAGCCGAATCTTCCAGGTTGCAGCCGTTTTCGTAAATCAGCTGGGAAATGGCGGCCACCACCCCAGGACGATCCTTGCAAAACGCCGTCAGTAAAAATTTTGTAGACATGAGCTACTCCTTTTAGACATAGAAAAAATCAAATCACTGGTTATGTAACCTTTGCTGCCTCGACACCCCATTAATGGCTGTTCATCCTAGTGGGAGTACCCCTGTGTGTCAAGTCAGAGCGTATCACCTCGAAAAAGGCGGATACCCACAGGCGGCCCCGATCTTTCTATACGCCAGCCCGTCCAACCCATTAAACGCTTCATACTGAAAGGAGGAACCCATGCGCTGGAGGCAGTTTCTTACCCCGGTAAAATCTCTCAATGCCCAGCAAGCCCAAAAGTATATGGAAGATAAACCCGGCGATGCATTCACCCTGCTTGATGTCCGCCAGCCCGGGGAATATGAAGAGGGCCACCTGCCGGGCGCCACGCTGATCCCCCTGCCGGACCTGGGGGAGCGACTCGGCGAAATCGACTCGAAAAAACCCACCATCGTCTATTGCGCCATTGGTGGGCGCAGCCGCATGGCCGCGCAAATGCTGGCCGGCAAAGGCTTTGATGAAGTTTACAACCTCTCCGGCGGCATTAAGGCTTGGGACAGCAACACCGCAGTGGGCCCCCAGGACGAAGGGCTGGCGCTTTTCAGCGGACGGGAAAATATCCAAGAGGCTCTCACCATCGCCTATTCCCTGGAAGCCGGTTTGCAGGATTTCTATCTGGCCATGGCCCCCAAAGGGCTCACATCGAAGGTCCAGAAGCTCTTTCATGCCTTGGCGAAGATCGAAACCCAGCACCAGGACCATCTGTATGGTATCTATCAATCCTTGACCGAAAGCCCGCTGTCGCGTTCTGCTTTCGAGGCCCAAACCGAAACCGACATGGTGGAAGGCGGCTTGACCACCGAGGCCTACCTGGCCCAGTTTCAACCCGATCTGAGCTCGACGGTGGAGGTGATCTCCCTGGCCATGTCCATCGAGGCCCAGGCCCTGGATCTCTACCAGCGCGCCGCCCGCAACTGTGATGACAGCGCCAGCAAAAAAGCATTCATGCAAATCGCCAATGAAGAAAAAGCCCACCTCAAACAGCTGGGACATTTAATGGAACGGCGCGAAACCGCCTGAAACCGCAAGCGCCCTGACCCATAGATTTGACTCATAGAAGAAAGGAACGCCCATGGGCCGACATCTGGTTCTAATCGGCGGCGGCCATGCCCACATGGTCACCTTGGCCAATATCGAACAGCTCGTCCAGCACGGTCACCAAGTCACGGTGGTCGGCCCCTCCCGCCACCACTACTACTCCGGCATGGGGCCGGGGATGCTGGGCGGCACCTACCGGCCAGAAGAGATTCGCTTTGCCACCCAGCACATGGTGGAAAAACAGGGCGGACACTTCATCCTCGACCAGGCGACCCGCATCGATCCCCGGCAACAAACCGTTTTTCTGGCTGAAGGGCAGACTCTGAATTACGATGTGCTCTCCTTTAACGCCGGCAGTTTCGTGCCCCGCGATATCGCCGCCGGGGATCATCCCAACCTCTTTACCGTCAAACCCATAGAAAAACTGCTCAGCGCCCAGGAGCGGATCAAAACGCTGATCGCCCAAAAGCCGATCCAGGTCGGGATTGTGGGCGGCGGTCCCTCGGCCGCCGAATTGGCCGGCAACATTCGGCAACTGGTCCCCCAGGGGTCGGCCAACACGCTGACCCTCAAGGTCTTTTGTGGCCAGGGGTTGATGGCAGGCTTCCCACCCGGCGTGCGCGGCCGTATCTCCCGTTCCCTGGCCCGGCGCAACGTCGCTTTGATTGAAAATGATTACGTCAGCGCCATCAGCGACGGCGAAATCCGCACGAAATCAGGGCAGCGCCACGCTGCAGATGTGGTCTTCCTCGCTTTAGGGGTCCGGCCTTCGCAAATCTTCAGCGATTCGGGCCTGCCCACCGGTCCCGACGGGGGCCTGCGGGTCAACCGCTATCTGCAGTGCATTGACTACCCCAACCTGTATGGCGGTGGGGATTGCATCTATTTCGAGGATCAACCCCTGGACAAGGTGGGGGTGTATGCCGTGCGCCAAAATCCCATTTTATTGCACAATCTAACGGCGGCCCTGGAAGAACGCGACGATTTGAAACCGTTTGAGCCCGGGGGCGACTATCTGCTGATCTTCAACATGGGCGGCGGCGAGGGGGTCTTGAAAAAACGCTGGCTGACCTTTGGCGGGCGCTTGGCCTTTGTGATCAAGGACCGCATTGATCGGCGCTTTATGGAAAAATTTCAGGCCCTGGAAAAATAAAGGATCAGATCGGAATAAAGATCAGCACCAGCCCCAGAAGGGAAGCGGGATAGTAGCTGGCGCGGTTGAAAAGGGCCATGGCGCGGCGGGGGGAGGGTCGCTGATAAAGCTGAAACCCGGGGACCATGAGCAAGCCGATGCCGATCAAGAGCACCGCCAGCAGGGCTCCCTTGCCGCCCTCCAGGGGGGAGAGCGCAAACACCAGCAGGGTGGTGGCGATGGCGCCCGTCAGGGTTCCCAGGATAATTCGGATGGCGTAGGGCGCGCCAAAACGGATGGGAATGGTGCGCGCCTTGAATCTACGGTCGGCTTCCATATCGGCCCAGTCGTTGGGCACGTTCTGGCCCCCGATTTCCCACAGGAACAGGGCCGCAACCAGCCAGAAGAGGATACCCGGGGATGGGCTGGGATCCACGGCGAACACCGCGGCCAGGGGTCCGCAGGTTTTCACGGCCCCATTGACCAGCGCCCGGTAATGGGTCACCCGCCACAACAGGCAATAGAGCGCCTCCAGCAGACACCCGGCCAGGAAAATCAGCAAACAGACCGGATTGAGCCAGTAGGCGCCCACCACGGCCAGCCCGCTCCAGGCCACGGCCCAGACCAGACCCTCGGCAAACGAGAGATAGCCCTGGGCCATAGGGTGGCGCACAAAGACCGCGTCAAGATCACTGCCCGCCTCTCCGAAACCGCCGGCGCCAAACTTGGTTTTATCGTTGTGATAATCCACGAGATCGTTGAGGGCGTAAACCGCGGTGTAACCGGCAAAGGCGGTGATGATCCCCAAAAGGGTGGTGCCCAGGGGCGGAAATCCGCCCAGGTAGATCAGGGCGGCAAAAGCCGGGGTCGCCATGTCCAGCAGCCCATGGGGGGTACGGGAGAGCGCCCAAAACAATTTCAGGCGGCCCAGACCGGCGGGCTGGGGATTGGAAACGGTCGGGGGCATAGGCTTACTGCTAATGCGGAATTGGGACCTGCCGCGGCCTCTAACGTGAGTTGAAACAGCTGAGAAATAATCGGAGCGCACTCTACCATGATCCAATCCCGGGACGCAAGATGACACCCACGGAGCTTGATTTGATGGCCATGTTTTCCCTGGGCGTGCTGGGAACCGGCCACTGCATCGGCATGTGCGGTCCCCTGGTGCTGGCCCTGCCCGGCCGCAGCGGGCGCTTTTTGCCCCATCTGGCCTACCATCTGGGCCGCGTGCTGACCTACACCGCCATCGGCGCGCTAATGGGCGGGGTGGGCGCGGGCCTGATGCAGTTGGGGGGCGCTGAGGGCGCTCAGATGGGCCGGCGGGTGCTGCAAATCCAGGTCTACTTGGCCTTGTTGACCGCGGCCCTGCTGCTCTGGTTCGGCGCCCAGCGGATCAACCTGATCCCGGAGCCGCAATGGATGAGCACCATCAACCCGGAACGTCTGCCAGGCTACCAGCGCCTGCTGCGGGCCGGCATGGGGGGCAGCGGTTGGGGTCACATGCTGGTGGTGGGGCTGCTGATGGGGTTTTTGCCCTGCGGCCACTCCTACGGAGTATTTACCCGGGCCTTGCCCGTGGGCAGCGCCGCGGCAGGCGCGTTGATGGTGCTGATCTTCGGATTGGGCACCGTGCCCGGGCTCTTGCTGGTGGGGCTGTTGCCCGCTGGGCTGGTGCGCCGCTACCGGCGCCCCTCGGACATTATCGCCGGGCTGATCATGATCTTCATGGCCCTGGCCCTGCTGGCCCAGTACCTGCCCCAGGTGTTGGGTTAAGTCCGGTTCACCCCGCCGCACAGCCCGCATGGGCCCCAGGGCATTTTGACGGAAGGGCAACGACTAGGATCGCTCTATTTCGGCGGCAAACTCCGGGCAAATGCAGCTCCCGCCCGACAGAGCTGCTGCAATTTCTCAGAGTGGCGCCAATGGGATTCGTCGGCCATGATCCAGCCCTTCATGGGACGGCCCGTAATATCGCAAGGGCCAATTCCCTCCTTACTCAGCCATGTTTCAGCCGCGGCTTGACCACAGCGAACAATCAGAAAATCTTTGTAGATTCCAAGCCCCATATGGCCGTTAAACAGATAGCATATTCCGCCGAACATCTTTTTTTGGGCAATGTCGGAATCGTTTGCCAAAAGGGGACCGATACATTTCTCGATGGCAGCATTGTAAGGCATGGTCGAACCTCACCGTTTGGTTGAATGTCAGCCGCCGGCCGGCTGGCGCATGAGCCGCTCGGGATCTTCGGGGTGCCGGGCGCTCTCATCGGCCAGCTCCAGGGCAATTTGATTAAATTGCGCTTCCACCGACAAAAAGGTCTCGATCAACTCCGGGTCGAACAAGGTGCCCTTGCCCTCCATGATGATCCCCACCGCCTTTTCATGGCTGAAGGCCGGTTTGTAAATGCGCCGGCTCACCAGGGCATCGTAGACGTCGGCCAGGGACATCAGCCGCCCGGCGATGGGAATCGCCTCGCCGGCCACGCCCCGGGGATAACCTTTGCCGTCCCAGCGCTCGTGATGGGTATAGGTGAAGTCCTTGGCAAATCTCAGAAAGCGACTCACCGAACCGGAATCGAAATGGCCTTCGGCCTTTTCAATGGCCTGCAGTCCGTAAATGGTGTGCTTTTTCATCTCCTCATACTCATCTTCGGTGAGCTTGCCCTCTTTGCGCAGAATACGGTCCGGCACCCCCACCTTGCCGATATCGTGCAGGGGCGCCGACTTGTAGAGCAGGTCGATGGTGCCTTCGTCCAGAAAGTCCCGGTACTTGGCAAGATGCTTGAGGTGGTCGCACAGCGCGCGCACGTAACGCTGCACCCGGTGGATGTGCCCGCCGGTCTCCTGATCCCGGGTTTCAGCCAATGAGGCCAGGCTCTGCAGGGTGAACTCCTGGGCCATCACCAGTTCCAGGGTGCGCTTGCGGGCCTTACGCTCTTCGTAAATAAACTTGAACAGCGTCAGCAGGGCGAAGTTGATCGCCACGGCCAGCAGCGGGAAGATCGGGGCCACGAAAACCCCGGCCCGGTTGAGGGACCAGTCGGCCCCACCCCACACGGCCGCGCTCCAGCCCGCCAGAAGCAAAGTACTCAGCAGGGTGTGTCCCAGAAAGAGCAGCAGCGTGGTCAGGAGACCTGAAATCAGGATCATTGCCAGCTCCAGGCCCGGCACCCACAACGGCCGGGAGAGCAGATCCCCCTGTTGGATATTGTCCACCACCGTGGCATGGGCCTCGACACCGTGGAAAATCGCCGCCACGGGGGTGACCCGGTGATCCTCCAGTCCGGCGGCCGAAGTGCCCACAAAAACGATCCGGCCGGCCAAAGCCTCTGAATCAAGCGCATCGGCCAACAGATCCGCGGCCGAAATGTAGGAAAAGCCAGGGGCACCTCGGCGATAGCGGAGCAATAAATTCCCCTGGGCATCCAGCGGAATCCGGAACTCGCCGGCTTGCAAGTAACGTACATTTCCCTGCTCCACCACCAAGAGCGCCTGGGAGATCCCATGGGCCTGGAACAGCGCGGCCAGCGCCAGGCTGGGATAGAATTGACGACCGTGCCGGATCACCAGGGGCAGACGGCGCAGGATCCCGTCCCTGTCCGGCGTGGCATTGATAAACCCGCTGCTCCGGGCCTGGGCTGCCAGGCGCGGCAAGGGGCAGGTCATCCCCGAGGCCGAAAGCAGGAGCGGAGTATTCTCTGGGACACCTGTGCCATGGGCGACCACCAGATTGAGGGGATGTAGGCGGCAATCCCGGGTTTCCGGAAGCCCGCCCTGAAAATTAAACTTGAATCCCAGAATATGGGGACCCCGGGCGAGGGTTTTGGCCAGCATCCCATCGTTATCGGTCATCGCCTCGGGAATCCCGCTGAACTGCAGATCGGCGTTGAACTCCTGGGCAAGATGCTGCTGGATGGTTTTCAGGGAGGTCCGGTCGGCCTCGACAAAGAGAATATCAAGCCCCACCGCCGCGGCTCCGGCGCTTTGAATCTTGTCCAGCAGCCGGGCGATACGGTAGCGCGGCCAGGGCCACTGGCCGTAACGCGCTAGGCTCTTTTCGTCGATATCGACAATGACCGGGGTGGTGGGGGCCGGACGGACGGCCTTAGGCCTCAGGAGCAGATCGTAAACTTTGTTTTCAAGGTAATGGCGAAGGTCGGGGTAGGTGATATAAACCGCCGCAAGCATGAAGGTGAACAGCATCCCCCAAAGAAATACGATTCGATTGCGGCTCAACTTCCGGCGGGCGGATTCCCGCCATGTATTATCCATTCCCAAGGTTGCGGCAACTTTATTTAGTGCCCGAACGGAAACCCTTTTCTCCCTCCCCCTTGACGGGGGAGGGCCGGGGTGGGGGTGAATGATTTCAGGCTGTCATATCCCCCTCCCCCAACCCCTCCCGCCAGGGGAGGGGAGTTTTCGGTCAGGTACTATTTAGAAAAAAGGATTGGGGTGTGGACGGCGGCGGCTACCTGACAAACACCTCAACCCTGCGGTTGCGGGGTTCGGCCACCTCGTCCGGTGTGGCGATCAGCGGATTGTTTTCCCCGTGGGATTCGGCTTCCACCAGATTGGCCTCGAGACCGGCGGCAACGAGCCGTTCGCGCACCATGGTGGCGCGCTCCAAGGCCAGAAGGTAGTTGGCCTTTTCCGGCCCCGAGCGGTCGGTATGGCCCACCACCACCACTTCCGGAGTGGCGTAGCGTTTGATCGCCTTGACGATCTCGGGGAGCTGTCGTTTGGATTCGCAAGTCAACTCGCTGGTGCCGACAATGAAATAGAGCACGAACTGCTCCGGCAGTTGGGGCAAGACTTTCAGGGCGGACCCGAACAGCGTCTCGATCTCTTCAGCCGCGATATCCTCCGGCGCGCTGGGTGCCTGGTCCGCCGTTTTTACCCGAATCACCTGCCCCGCACTCTCCACCACCTGGCTGCCGGCCGAATTGGAAACTTCCACTGCGCCCACCGAGCCATCCGGATTGGGCATCAACACCAGCACGGTGCGCGGCTTGGCGCAGGCGGCCAGGGCCAGCAGCAACAGGGCAAGGCCCAGGGTTCGGATCCAGATTGGCGCGGAATTCATATGCAGCCTCTAGTCGTATGGTAATAGAGTCAGATCACCCGCACCGCGAATCGGGTGCCGCGGATGCCGATGGTGGCTTCGGGGGTTTCGATCTTCACCGCCGAAGGCGACAATTGTCCGATCATCCCGGTTAAAAAGGTGGCGGTCCCTTTGATCATTCGCACCACCAGGGAAAGGTTTTCCTCAGCTGGTGAGAATAAAAATTTACTGATCTCCAGTTCACTGGCCGGTCCCAGGGTCATGACCGTGTTGTCTTTAAGGATAAATCCCAAGGAGCCGTCCTGGGCGGTATTGAGTAAATCGCCTTCAAAAAACCGGGTGCCGATCTCCACTGAAACGGTTTGCCCTTGACGAACGATAAAGGCCTTTCCCTCAAGGGTTTTAATCATTCCCACTGGATTTTCCGCGGCAACCCCCGGTCCCGGGATCCAGATGCTCAATAGAATCACGGCACACGCTATTTTTTTCATCGCCTGCCTTTCTGAAGTGGGTCTGACAAACAAGATAAATAGTGCCCGACCGAAAACTCCCCTCCCCTGGCGGGAGGGGTCGGGGGAGGGGGAATAACACCTTGAAACCATTCACCCCCACCCCAGCCCTCCCCCGTCGAGGGGGAGGGAGAAGAAGGTTTCCGTTCAACCACTGAATATAAGTGTAATGAAAATCCCGATCAATGATCAAGTCCTAATTGTGGATCCTGCCGGCCATGGTCTCAGACCAGAGCCCCTTGGCAGCTCTCCATGCAAACTGCTCGCCAACAAAGCCCTTGACAGCCCTAAAGGGATTGGCTAATGGATCATAAACTGCAAAAAAGGACGATAAATATCGTGAAAACCTTCTTTTGGGGCGGCTTTCGCAGCAGCTTTTTTTTTAAGAAGTCTGCTCATGGGTCGGCCGGGTAGAAACCATATAGACCGCCAAAGTTAGGAACCATGGGTAGACGCGAAAACGTGGCACCCATGGGTTTGTTTTTTAGGGCTGTGGGTGATTCAACCGACAGCCCTTTTTTTAGCCCGTCCGCCGCGTATGTCACCTAAGAATGGTGACCTTGCCGATCCGCAACCCAGGACCCTGAGCTAAACAGTTTTCCACCCCTATCTGTTTTGAGGAGAGATGCACCATGATTTTCGATGTCGAATACGAAACCATGCCCCGGGAAGCCCTCGAGACCATTCAGCTCAAGCGCCTTCAGCAGACGTTGCAGCGAGTCTACGCCACGGTCCCCTTTTACCGCAAGCAACTGCAGAGTGTGGGCATGACCCCTGGGGACGTGAAAAGCCTGACGGATCTCCAGCGCCTGCCCTTTACCACCAAACAGGATCTGCGGAGCAATTACCCCTTCGGAATGTTTGCGGTACCCATGGAAACCGTGGTGCGGATTCACGCCTCTTCCGGGACCACCGGACAACCCACCGTGGTGGGCTATACCGCCCGGGACATCGACACCTGGGCCAACCTCATGGCCCGCTCTCTGGCCGCCGCGGGCGCCACCCGGGATGACATCGTCCACAATGCCTATGGATACGGTCTGTTCACCGGAGGATTGGGAGTCCACTACGGGGCCGAGAAGCTGGGCGCCTCGGTCATCCCGGTTTCGGGGGGAAACTCCCGGCGCCAGGTGGTGATCATGAAGGATTTCGGACCCACCATCCTCACCGGCACGCCCTCCTATATTCTGCACCTGGCGGAAACCGCCGAAGAGCAGGGGATCAATTTCAAGGATCTGAAGTTCAAGTACGGGGTTTTCGGCGCCGAGCCCTGGTCCGAACAGATGCGCCAGGAGATTCAGCGTAAGCTGGACCTCAAGGCTACGGACATCTATGGCTTGAGCGAAGTCATGGGACCCGGGGTTTCCAACGAATGCCACGAAGCCCAGGCCGGATTGCACATCTTCGAAGACCACTTCATCCCCGAGATCATCGACCCCGACAACGGGCGGGTGCTGCCCTACGGGGAAACCGGCGAGCTGGTTTTCACCACCATCACCAAAGAGGCCTTTCCGGTGATCCGCTATCGCACCCGGGACATCACCAGCCTCAATCCCGAACCGTGCATCTGCGGCCGCACCATGGTGCGCATGAACCGGGTCAGCGGCCGCACCGACGACATGCTCATCATCCGCGGTGTCAATGTCTTCCCTTCCCAGATCGAAAGCGTGCTCATGGAGATGGAGGAGGTAGAACCCCATTACCAGCTGGTGGTCGAGCGGGAGGGCAACCTGGACACCCTGATGGTCATGGTGGAGGTGGGCGAGCACCTCTTTTCGGATGTGGTCAAACCCCTCCAGGAGCTGGAGAAGAAAATCGCCTACGAGATCAAGGAGACCATCGGCGTATCAGCCAAAGTGAAACTGGTGGAGCCCAAAACCATTGCCCGCAGCCAGGGCAAGGCCGTGCGGGTGATCGACAACCGCAAGATATAGGAATGCGAATATCAAATTTGAGATTTGAAATCTCAGAAGGAGGCTCCCATGCACGCCGAGCAAATCTCCATTTTTCTGGAAAACAAATCGGGGCGTCTGGCGGAAGTGACCCGGGTTCTGGCGGCAGCCGACATCAATATCCGCGCCCTGGCACTGGCCGAAACCACCGATTTCGGAGTCCTGAGGCTGATTGTCAACGACAATGACAAGGCCCGCCAAACCTTGAAGGAGAACGGGTTCACCGTGAAGAAAACCCGGGTGGTAGCCGTCAAAGTCCCGGACCGGCCCGGTGGTTTGGCCGCGATTCTCGACACCCTGGGCCAGGGCGCCATCAACATCGAGTACATGTACGCCTTTGTTCAGCAGAGCGGCAGCGACGCCATCATGATCTTTCGTTTCGATGACCCCGATGCGGCCCTGAAGCTGCTGCAAGCCAAGGGGATGACCGTCATCGCCGGCGAGACCCTATCGCAACTGTAAAACCGGCCGATTTAACCCTGCTAATGAGGAGGAGAACCATGCAAGTCAAAGGACACGGAACCCCGGCAAAACGCTATCTGCTGTTAACCCTGGTGCTGACCGCCCTGATGGGTGCGGCTGCCCCGCAGGCGGCGGACACCTATAAGATCGGCGGCGTGTTCGCCGTCACCGGTCGCGCCTCGTTCCTCGGCGATCCGGAAAAAAAGAGCATGGAGATGGCGGCCGAAGCCCTCAATGCCGCCGGCGGCATCGACGGACGCATGGTGGAGACGATCATCTACGACACCGAGGGCGACCCCACCAAGGCGGTCATGGGGGTCAGCAAGCTGCTCAACAAAGATCAGGTAGTGGCCATTATCGGTCCCAGCACCACCCCCACCACCCTGGCCGTTGTGGGAGCCGCCGAAAAGGCCAATACGCCCCTGATCTCCTGTGCCGCCGGCAACGCCATCACCAACCCTGTGAAACCGTTGATTTTCAAAACGGCCCAGAGCGACATTCTGGCCGTGGCCGCCATTTACGCCCAGATGCAAAAGGCTGGCATTAAGAAAGTCGGCTTGATCACCGTCTCCAACGCCTTTGGCGAGAGCGGCCGCGAGCAACTGGAGGAGCAGGCCGCCCAATTCGGCTTGGAAGTAGTGGCCGCTGAAAAATTCGGCGGCCAGGACACCGACATGACCGCCCAGCTGACCAAGATCCGCAGCGCCGGGCCGGACGCCATTGTCTGCTGGGGCACCAATCCGGGGCCCGCCGTGGTGGCCAAGAACGCCCAGCAGCTGGGGCTTGAAATCCCTCTCTATCAAAGCCACGGAGTGGCCTCGCCCAAGTTCATCGAGTTGGCCGGAGATGCCGCCGAGGGCATCATCCTGCCCACCGGAAAGATTCTGGTGGCCGATCTTTTGCCGGACAGCGATCCCCAAAAAGCGTTGCTGACTGAATATGCCGCCGAATACACGAAGCTATACAACCAGGCCCCGTCCGGCTTTGGCGGCTACGCCTTTGACGCCATGCAGATTCTGGCCAAAACCCTGCCCGGCACCGACGGCGATGCGGAGAAGCTGCGGGCCAATATCGAAAATCTCACGGGCCATGTGGGGGTGAGCGGCACCTTCAACTTCAGCCCCGATGACCATAATGGCCTGGCCCCTGACGCCTTTGTGATGGTCAGAATCAAGAACGGCACCTGGGAGCTGCTGGAATAGCGGCATGCAGGAGCTGCTCCAGTACATCTTCTCGGGAATCACCAACGGTGCCATCTATGCCGTGATCGCCGTGGGCTTTTCCATGCTCTACAACGCCACGGAACTGATCAACTTTGCCCACGGCGAATTTGTGATGCTGGGCGCCCTGGGGCTGGTGAGCCTGTGGGGCGTGGCGGGCCTGCCCCTGCCCCTGGCTTTTCTGCTCAGCGTTGTGCTGGTGGCCGGGGTGGGTATGCTCTTCGAGCGGCTGGCCATCCGCACCGTGCGCAAGCCCCACCCGATTGTACTGGTGATCATCACCGTGGGCGCCTCAATTTTTTTCCGGGGCATCGCCATGGTGATCTGGGGCAAAGACGCCCACAGCCTGCCGCCCTTTATCCAGCATCCGCCCCTGGACGTTCTGGGGGCCAAGCTCAATCCGCAGAGCCTATGGATTGTCCTGATCGCCGTGGGCCTGGTGGCGGCCCTGTTTTACTTCTATCGCCAAACTCTCACCGGCAAAGCCATGCAGGCCACGGCCATCAACCGTCGGGCCGCCTGGCTGATGGGCATTTCCGCCGAGCGCATGGTGCTGCTGGCCTTTATCATGAGCACCGGCCTGGGGGCGGTGGCCGGGGTGATCATCGCCCCTATCACCATGAGCGTATACGACATGGGCACCCTGCTGGGGCTCAAGGGCTTTTGCGCCGCCATGCTGGGGGGGATCGGCAGTCTGTGGGGCGCCCTGGTGGGCGGCTTTCTGCTGGGGGTGCTGGAGGCCCTGGGAGTGGGCTATATCTCCTCGGCGTTGAAAGACGCCATCGCCTTTGTCCTGCTGCTGGGGATTCTCTATGTGCGGCCCAGCGGCATCCTGGGGGCCCGGGAAGTGAGTCGATTTTAGTGCCATCCCCCTGAAATGCCCTGAGCTAAGGTAAAATCCCCCTGACCCCCTTTGAAAAAGGGGGAACATGACGTGCCCCGGGGATGTTCCGGGCGAAAAAATTTTCGCCCCTACCCCGAAGACGAACCATCCGTTCCGCGGAAAGCTTTCCAGGCGACTTTGGACGAAGACCGCCGGAAAGATAAGTGCTTCGCCTTTGGAAAAAAGCAGCAAAGGTATGTATGGTTCGGCCCCCCTTTGGAAAAGGGCGGCCGGGGAAATGGGTTCACCCCCCTTTGAAAAGGGGGCCGGGGAAATGGGTTCACCCCCCTTTGGAAAAGGGGGGCCGGGGAAATGGGTTCACCCCCCTTTGGAAAAGGGGGGCCGGGGGGGATTTTTCCCTTCACGCCTTGTAAGGAATGCGCCCGTTTTCCGGTTTCGTTTCCAGTTAATCTTCATTAGAAACTTAAATAAGGCTAACCAAGTCAGCTTTCAATCTTGATCTTAATAAGAGCCTTGCAACCCAATCAGCAGGCCCGCAAAGCCAAAGAGCGCTATTGACCTTTTAAAAATAAAAAATCCCCACCCGACTACGATCTTCTATGCCCCAAACGAAATCCAACTCCACCCCCACCCCCCACCGGCGCCGGGACCTCATCGAATACGGTCTGCTTGCCTCGGCGGTGGTGCTGGTGGGTGTTTTTGTGAAAAATCCCTACTATCTGCAACTGTTGACCTTCATCGGTATCAACACCCTGCTGGCTCTGGGGCTCAACATGCTCATGGGCTATGCCGGCCAGATCTCTTTGGGCCACGCCGCCTTCTACGGGATCGGGGCCTACACCAGCGCTATTCTAACCACTACCTACGGGCTATCCCCCTGGCTGGCCCTGCCCTGCGCCGTGGGGCTGGCGGCCCTGGTGGCGCTGCTGGTGGGCCTGCCGACCCTCAAGCTCTCCGGCTACTATCTCGGCATGGGCACCCTGGGGTTCGGCATGATCGGTTTCATCGTCTTTCGCGAGTGGGATGGCCTCACCGGCGGAGCCTCGGGGTTTGTGGGCATTCCCAGCCTGGCCCTGGGACCGCTGGATCTCACGGCGGGCGCCAACTACTTCTTTCTGGTCTGGGGTATCGTGCTGGCGGCCGTCATCACCTGCCGACGCCTGATCCGCTCCCGAATGGGGCGCGCCCTGCGGGCCATCCACGACAGCGAGGCGGCGGCCCGTGCCGTGGGGGTCCACACCATGGCCCTGAAACTGCGCATCTTCATTTTCAGCGCGGCCCTGGCGGCCTTATGCGGGTTTCTCTACGCCCACTACGTCACCTTCATCAGCCCCGGCTCCTTTGATTTTCTGGCCTCCATCCGCATGGTGACCATGGTGGTGATCGGCGGCATGGCCTCGGTCTGGGGCGCCCTGCTGGGAGCCGGTCTGCTCACCATGCTGCCCGAATGGCTGCACGCCTTTTCCGACTTCGAGATGATCGTCTACGGCCTGATCATGATGCTGGTGATGATTGTGATGCCCCAGGGGCTGACCCGGGGGCTGCTGGATCTCTACCAACGGGCGAGGAAAGATCATGGGCGCTGAGGGCCCCCTGCTCAGGGTCAGTGCCATTGCCAAGCGCTTCGGCGGGGTCAAGGCCCTGAGCGATATCAGCTTTGAGGTGCCCGCCGGATTGATCATGGGCCTGATCGGTCCCAACGGCGCAGGCAAAACCACCCTGTTCAACGTCATCACCGGGGCCTATCGGCCCGATGGGGGCCGCATCCATTTCAGGGACCGCCCTCTTAACGGCCGCAAAAGCCACCAAATCGTCCAGTTGGGGGTAACGCGCACCTTTCAGAATGTGGCCCTCTTCGAGTCCATGACCGTACTGGAAAACGTCATGGTGGGTGCTCATGTCCGCGGACGGGCGGGATTTTGGGGTGCGGTGCTGTGCTTGCCGCAAGCCCGAGGCGAGGAGGAGCGCATCCGTACCAAGGCCCTGGAACTGCTCGATTTCGTGGGCCTCAAGGAACAGGCCGGGCAGATCTCGGCCGATCTGCCCTTTGGGCGCCAGCGTATGGTGGAGGTGGCCCGCGCCCTGGCCGCCCAACCCGAAGTGCTTTTACTGGATGAGCCCGCGGCCGGGCTCAATGCCGTGGAAACCCACCGGCTGGGGGAGCTGCTGTTGAAGATCCGTGAGAGCGGGGTGACCTTGATTTTGGTGGAACATGACATGAGTCTGACCATGAAAATCTGCGACCGCATCGTGGTGTTGGACCAGGGCCGCCTGCTGGCCCAGGGCACCCCCCGGGAGATTCAGGCCGACCCGGCGGTGATGGCCGCCTATTTGGGAACGCAACCGGAGTGATGATGATTGGGAATTCAGGAGCCAGAACTCGGGACCTGGGGAGCTCCTTCTTAATTCGTGCCCGACAGAAAACTCCCCTCCCCTGGCGGGAGGGGCTGGGGGAGGGGGGACAACAGCTTGGAATCATTCACCCCCACCCCGGCCCTCCCCCGTCAAGGGGGAGGGAGAAGAGGGTTTACGTTCAGACACTAATTCAGGCTGCTGAATTCTGACGACTTAGACAAAATGCTGCGCATCAAGAACCTGAAATGCTATTACGGCCGCATCATGGCCATCAAAGGGGTCAGCCTGTCGGTGCGGCCCGGGGAGCTGGTGACCCTGATCGGGGCCAATGGGGCCGGTAAAAGCACCCTGCTATCGGCCATCTGCGGGCTTTTACCCACCTGGCAGGGAGAGATCCATTTCCGGGACCAAACCCTGAAAGGGGCCGATCCGCCGGCCATTGTGGGCCGGGGGATTAGTCTGGTTCCCGAGGGCCGGCTGGTCTTCCCGCCCCTGAGCGTGCTGGATAATCTTAAGCTGGGGGCCTACCGGCGGCTGCGAAAGAAAGAGGGTCCCGGAGTGGCAGCCGACCTGGAACGGATCACGACGCTCTTTCCCATACTCAAGGAGCGCGCCCGGCAGCCCGCCGGCACCCTTTCCGGCGGGGAGCAGCAGATGCTGGCCATCGGCCGGGCTCTGATGGCCAAACCCCGGCTGCTGGCCCTGGACGAGCCCTCCATGGGGCTGGCGCCCCTGGTGGTGGAAAAGATCCTCAGCACCCTCCAGCAGCTCAAGGCCGAGGGGCTGACCATTTTACTAGTGGAGCAAAACGCCCAGGCGGCCCTGAAAATCGCCGATCGGGGCTACGTATTAGAAACCGGCAAAGTGGTTCTCCAGGGCGCCACGCAGGATCTGCTGGCCGACGTGGAGGTGAAACGCGCCTATCTGGGCAAGGATTACGAGGAGTTTTACGATGGACGGCAATGATTTCTTGAACCTGGCGGCAGAGGAACGGGAACAGCTGCGGTTCGAACGGCTGCAAAGCACCCTGAACCGCGCCTACCGCAATGTGCCCTTCCATCAAAAGCGTCAAAACGAGCTGGCCGCCGCCAGCGGCAAGGACCCCTCCCTTTTGGAGAACCTGGGGGGCATTGCCAGTCTGCCCTTCATGGAGCGCCACCATCTGGGGGAGCACTATCCCTACGGCTTGTTTGCCGTGCCCCTGCGGGATATCGTCCGCATCCACACCGCGCCCGGCACCAGCTTCAACCCCACGGTAAGCGGCTATACGCCCAACGATCTGAACGCCTGGCGCAATATGATGGGCCGGGCCTTGAGCGCGGCCGGCCTCAGCTCTCTCGACATTCTGCAGATCAGCCTGGACACCGGATTGAACAATTGGGGCCGGGACTACAAGGAAGGCGGCGAGACCCTGGCGGTGGCAGTGATTCCCCATACCTCCCTGGCTGCCGAAAAACAGCTCATGGTGCTGCGGGACTACAAAACCTCGGTGCTGGTGACCACGCCCACCCAGGCTGCCCATCTGGCCAGTCAGCTGTTTCGGGCCGGGCTCAATCCCACGGTCCTGAATCTGAAACGGATCATCCTGGTGGGCGAGCCCGTGGCGGCACAATTCCGCAAAGATTTGGAAGCGCAGCTGCACACCGAAACCTGGGTTCACTTCGGGCTCAGCGAGGTTCCCGGTCCGGCCATTGCCTTCGAGTGCGACCACCATCAGGGCCTGCACCTCCAGGAAGACCACTTTTTGGCTGAAATCATCGACCCGGCCAATGGGGCGGTAGTTCCGGATGGAAGCGCCGGAGAGCTGGTGCTCACCACCCTCACGGCCCGGGCCTTTCCCCTGATCCGCTTCCGCACCGGCGAAGGCGCCCGCCTGCTGGAGGCGCCCTGCCCCTGCGGCCGCCCCCTAAAACGCCTGGAGTGGCTGGAAAAGCGCACCGATGGCCTGCTCAACCTCAACGGAGTGCGAGTCAACCCCCAGCTGATCCAGGCCCACCTCAGCCGCCAGCTCGGCTTTGCGCCGGCCTGCAGCCACACCGTCCGCCGCCCAACCTTGATGCCACCTTACCTGGAAGTCGCCATTGCCGTGAATGAATCCCTGTTTTCCGATGAAATGAAAGTTCTGGAGCAGCGCATGCGCGCCATTCAGGTTCTGCTTCAGGAGAATTTGGGCGTTCCGGTGAGCGTCGTGCTAGGCGAGAAAAAAGATCCGGCTTAAACCCTCGCGGGTGAAGATTTGGCATGGTCGCTCAATGTAAACCGCAAATCTCCGACCCAAGCGCTGCCGGAGATTCGTTACCCATGGCAACCCGCTGTCAGTGCGCCAACAGCGTCTCAATCCGATGGAGCATCGACTGCTCCTGGGGCGCCAAGGCCCGGCCAAGCTCCTTGGACGCATCGCTGAGCATGGCCAAGGCGCGCAACCGTTCATCGGACTCGGAAAGCAGCGTGGGCAGGCTATCGATGGCCTGATCCCGATCGGTTTGCAGAATGCGCGACTGTTCGCGAATGATCTGCTTAAGGTCCTCGGGCAACAGTTCTTTCATCAAGGGGCTTTTCTGTATGACCCGACCGATTGCCCCATAGGCCCTGCGGCCGGCCACCTGATCGGCAAATCCGATGGCCAGAAAAATACGAACCATGGCATCGGCAAACTCCCCTTCGGTCATATTTTTCCACCAGCGGGCCGCATCCCGGCGGCGCAGGGCCTCCAGCTCCGCGAGATCATGGGTTCCTTGAGGTGCCAGAAAGTCAGCCATCATTTTCATGGCGGGGCTTTCGTAGAGCGCCTTGAAGGTGCGTTCGAACGCTTTGTCACGCAATTCGCGATAGTGATCCAACCCGTGTACAATGAAATCGGAAAAGGATTTTTCCCAGAGGGAATAGATGTTGTCCTCGGCCGCGGGTCGGCGGCGTGTCCCGCTGTTGATCGACGCGGCCCAGGCCTTGACGGGGATCATCCAGGGGTTGAGATCGGAGAACAGATAACGCTGCACGCGCAGGGGGTGGAGTTGCCGCAGCAGCTCGGCGGCATCTGCGCTGACGGTCATGCGCACCCAGGGGGAAACCAGCGCCCGATAAATCATATCCCCGGTTTCCGATACCCGCCGCACGGCAAAAAAGGCCTCCTCATCTTCCAGGCCATCGTCCAGGGCGCGCAGGTGGTCCATGTTCTTCTCCGCGTAACGCACCCGGAATTCACCGGGCTGCGCGGGTTCTTCTTCGATTCGCATTTCGTAGAGTCCGGGGGGCAGAAAGTTAAGCATGTCGAAGCTGGCGATGATCTCCTTGTGATGCATGCGGGCGATCTTGGCGGAGACGAAAATGCCCAAGTGGCCGATCAGGGAGTGTCCCATGACCACGATCACCTGGCCGCGACGTTTGATCTCCCCCACGGTGCCGTAGCTCTTGAGGATCCAGTTGAACGCCTGCTGGGGCGGGGTGATGTTGTCGCCGAAGGAGGCGAACACCACCACCGGATTGGTGTTGCGCGTCAGATCGACCCGCCGGCCGGCTTCCAACTCAAACTCCCCCCGTTCGAGCTTGTTGCCGATAAAAAGGCCCTCGACAATCTGGTGGATCTCCTTGTCGGTGAGCAAATAGAACCCGCCCCACCATTTTTCAAAGTTGAGATAGCGCTCGGTCTCGCTGTCCACGTGGGCGTAGAGGTGGTACTGCTTGGCCCAGAGGGTGTTGGCCGGGTTGAGATTTTCGAAATTGGCCACCAGGTGCGCCCCGTCAAAATAACCGCCCCCAAGATCACTCAGCAGGGAATTGATCCAGGCGCCCCCTATCAGTCCCCCGGAATAGCGCATGGGGTTGATCCCATCCACCCCGGCCCAGTAGGAGAGGGGCGAACCGTTGAACACCATGGGCCCCACCAGATCGGGCCGCTCGGCGCCCACCAGGGCCGCGGCCCAGCCCCCCTGGCAGTTGCCGATAATGGCCGGACGGGGTGCGTTGGAATGCAGTTCACGGACTCGCTCCACAAAGCGGATCTGAGCGTTGCGTACATCGCCGAGGGTCTGGCCGGGAAACGGCCGGGTGAAAAAAATCAGAAAATAGACCGGATGCCCGGCGTCCAGGGCCATGCCCACCTGGGAATCCAGTTTGGAGCCGCCGATTCCGGGGCCGTGGCCGGCCCGCGGGTCGAAAATGATAATGGGTCGGCTGATCGCCTGGGGAGCCTGGCCGGCCACCGAGGTTTTGTGGCGCCGGTCGGATCCTGGAACCCGACTTTCCTTGACCTCCCGGGGAACCGGGGCTGGTGATTGCCGGCGATCGGGATAGGCCTCCGAGCGGCGGCCGATGATTCGCACCAGAGCGTAGTTTACCGGAGGGTCGAACTCACGGCCGTCCATGATCATCCAGTGATCGAATGCCAGCACCGGCGGTTGGCCCTGGTTCAGGTGCGCAAGATAGGTATTGCCCCTCCGGCGCAGGGTATCGGCAAAGAGCACTGCCCGCTGGAGGCTGTCCAGCCCATATTCATTCCAGTCCTTCATCCAATTCCAAAAGCTGTCCATGCCCATGGTCCATCCAGTTTTAAGGTTCGTGAAAATATGATGTCGCAGATTTCAGAGATTCAGAGACCCGCTTATGCAAGGCGCGTAAAAGCGGAAATATGGAACACATTCGGTGTTTTCGCAACGCCGTTCCAGGGGATGGATGGGAGTTTAAAAGGTGAAGTCGTTTTTTCCGCGAGCCCTCGATTCACGGAGTGCAACTATGCCTGAAATTACATTAAATAGAACCCCAGAGTAATGTCATCCTTGCTGCTGCCCAGGAAGCGGCCGCCGGCATACTGACCTTGAGTCCCCTTGATTTCGACATCTTTGGCAATTTGGGACTGGGCCACATTGTCCAGGGTGAACCGGACCCGAACCTCATCGCCCACCTGTAAATTGTTGCGGCCCAGGGTCATGAACCCCAATCCCTGCTTGGATAAGTTGGTGATCCGTAATTTTCCCTCGTAACCCAGGGAGTCGGAAACCACCTGCACCTCCTTGGTTCGTAAAAATACCCCGTCCAGGGCCACCGTTTTCCGATAGAATCCCCGCTGTTCGGGAGTGATACAAAAAATGTGGCCGCAGGCGCAGGTCACCTCGGCCCGCTTGCCCAGGCTTTCGACAACTGAAAGGTCTACCTGATCCTGGCTCAGGCACTGGGGACAAGTGACTTGCATCCGATCATCGATGAGGGGCACGGTTATCAGATCAACCTCAGCCCGGTCATCCGCCAGGGGCGCATACTGCCATTCCAGCGGGGGTGCTTCTCCAGCCCTGGGCGCCAGGGGATCGCTGTCCAATAGAATGGCATCCTCAAGATCGATTTCCAGATCCAGTTCCAGTTCGGGGGGGGTAAAGCGCCCCTGCGCCGGAAAAGCCCGGGCCGGAGTGAGGAGGCTTTTGCTGAGTTGACGCGCCTTGATCGCCTTGTGCAAGGCCGCCTTATGCCGTTTCAACCATTCGAGTTCATTGGCTTTTCGATGGAGGCCGGTGAGCAGCAGCCGGCCGCTGGTTTGAAACAGATGGGTGAGGGCAGGGGACCAGTTTTCCTGGATCGATAGGGCGTCAAACCCGATGAGCCCCGCAACGGAATCCTCCAACCCCAGGGGGAAACAGCCCCAGGAGCGCGTTCCCTTGAGGTGCAGAGGGCTAACTTTGGATTGCGAAGTCTGGTCCGCGCCGGAAGTGCAGTCCGCCTCCAACCGGGGCTGGTTGGCGTCCAAGGCTGCCGCCACCTGGGGGTGATCCCCAAGGGCGATGCTCCGCGGCGCCGAGGGCAGGGGCACGGCTCCCGGGGCACACCAGGCATGGGTGATGGAGAGATGGGTCCCCTCTTGCGTCAAATGGCCCAAATAAGAGTGTGCCGCTCCGGCAAAGAGGGTCAGCGTCTTTAGAGCGCGGGTTATAACGATATCGATGTCCCGGGCCGGACAACGAATCAACTTGAAGGTCAGGGATTGAAGGATGCGTTCCAGCTCCAGACGCTGACGCAACTTGTCCAGGGCCCTCCGCTGCCGGGAATAATCCCGCAGGGCAATCTGCATGCGATCGCCTTTTTGATCAAAATCCCGGACGAAGGTGAGCTTCAACTGGGCATCCAGGCTGGTGCCATCCCTCTGGGTGAGCTTGATTTCAAAGCGCTGCTCCTGCTGGGTGGCGAACAGGGCGTTGCGATGGATGAAAAAAAGTGACAGATCTTCGCCCTGGATAAACAATGCAACCGATTTACCCATCAGTTCGGGGGGCGTCAAACCCAACAGCCGGGCGCTGGTTTCGTCGATATCGGTGATCAGCCCATTGTCGGCAACCACCATATAGCCAGGCGGAGCTTGGGATTCATTCCACTGCAGCTCAGTCTCTCCAGCGTCGGCCTCCGCCTGGCCGGCACAGGCCAGGCAGAGCCGGGCCATGGTCGCTCCGCAGTGCGGACAACGCCCCTCTGGGTCCGCCAAATCCCTATTGTGGCCGGCTTGATTCATGGAAACTGCCTTTTAGATGATCCATTCCGTTACTATGTTATCTTTTTACTACCACACTGAAGTCTTGGATTCAAAAGCGAATTGTTTCTAAATCCTTAACTCAACAAATCAAGCGTGAGGTTTCACATGATTAATAACCGTATCCTCAGTTTAGCTGTTCTGTTCAGCCTTCATCTGTTACTGCCGGCTTCCGCCGGCGCCTATACTTTGACACCCCAAACCCTGACCGTAAACGGGCACACCATCCAGCTCAGGGTGCCCAATGGACTGCGGGTCCAATATCTGGCGGGGATGGACGCCCCGCGCTTTTTGACCCTGGGGCCGGATCAGGAACTGATCGTCGGCTCCCGGGGAGATGCGCTGTACCGGCTGAAAAAACCGTACCGGACCCCGGAAACCTTGGTGCGCCTGGCCGGCCGCAATCACAGCGTGGCCTACCGGACCGGGCAATTGTTCGTCGCCGAGAGCGGAGGCCTTCATGGGGCTCCTTATGGGGGATCCGCAACAGTGCTAAATGCCGGGGATTTTTCGCTGGTGGTTGCACTGCCGGCCCAAACCGGGGGGCATTGGAGTCGGACCGTGGTGATGGGACCCGACGCAAGGCTCTACATCGGCATCGGGATCAGCGGAAATTGCTCGGATGAGTATTTGGACGCCAGTTATCTCTTTGAGCGTCGTCGGGGAGGGGTATTTGTCGTTGACGAAACCGGCGCGCTGCCCCGATTGCGGCCCTTTTCAGCGGGCCTGCGCAATCCCATCGGCCTCGCCTTTCACCCCCAGACCCAAACGCTTTACGCCACCAACGCCGGGCCCGACAATTTAGGCTATGATCAGCCCCCGGAGGTGTTCAGCGCGTTGACCCAGGGCTCATTCCATGGCATGCCCTGGTTTCAGTATTACAACGGCGCCTTTCGCAGCGGAGAATGCGCCACCAGTCCGGCCCCCCGACCCGCCAGCGAGGCGACCCCGCCCAGCGCCACCTTTGCCGCCCGCAGCACGCCCGAAGGCATCGCCTTTGTCACCACCTCCCGGCTTAGCGGCGAGTTTCAGGGCAATGCCCTGGTGGCCATTCACGGCTCCTGGGCCGTTGCCCCGGGGGCCGGACAGGAATCCCGCAGGCCCCCCAAGATCTCCATGGTGCGCTTCTCCAATGGGAATCCCGCGGGCGTCCAGGACGTGGTCACCGGGTTTCAGCGGGCGGACGGCAGCCGCTTTGCCCGGCCCTGCGGCATGCTCATGGGGCCCGACGGCTCCCTCTATTTTACCAGCGACGGCGGGGATGTGACCGGGTTGTTCCGCTTAAGCCCCACGCCCCCTACCCCACCCAACAGGTCGGGAATCTCCCTGGCGCCGATTTATGATTTGCTGTTGGAATAACTGGCCAGCTGTTGACAGAACCAAAATGTGTATATATTCTAATTTTATACACATAAAAAGGAGCAATACGATGCGAACCAACATTGTCATCGATGATGATCTGATGAATGAAGCCATGGCTCTCAGTCAGCTCAAAACTAAAAAAGCGGTGGTCGAAACCGGCCTCAAGCTATTGGTCCGAATTAAAAAACAGGAACGAATCAAGGAGTTACGTGGAAAATTTAAATGGGAGGGCGACCTTGATGCAATGAGGCTGGATCAGTGATTCTGGTCGACTCATCCGTATGGATCAACTATTTTAACGGCATTACCAGCTGGCAGACCGATCTGCTTGATCATTATCTCTCAACGACACCGGTCATTATTGGAGATTTGGTCCTTACCGAGGTTTTGCAAGGTTTCAGAAATGATGCGGATTTTGAAACTGCCAAGGCCTTACTCAGTGCACTACTGTTTCGCCAAATTGGCGGATATAATGTTGCAATTCAGAGCGCCCAGAATTATCAAACCCTTCGAAAAGCTGGCCTTACCGTTCGAAAAACAATTGATATCGTTATTGCAACATTTTGCATCATTGAAGGATATATCCTGCTCCATGATGATCGTGATTTTGATCCCATGGCGACCCACTTATCCCTAAAAACACCATCGCCACCGTAACCCCCACCTGCGATCTAATTTGCCGCACTCCAGTCACAATTGGCCAGTCATCCGAGAAGATCTAGCATTTCAAGACCTGACCCCAGCCATGTACCCCCTAGGTTTTTTTGGGGGGTGAAATTTGGTTTATAAGTCATTTTAGAGGGTTGGCTTCGGGCGGTCGGAATGGTTCACCGATATTGAGGTTACCCTTGATACATGATTCGCAAGATGGATTGTGCGATAGCTTTCGCGGCAGATCAGCAGGTCCAAGTATGCGATTGCCGGATGAAGATAGAGACCCGCTTTCCGGTCGGAAGAAAAGAAAGTGGGACAGAATCATTACCCTGTTCATGGAAAACAGGATTGATGAGTTGGCCTCATATCATAGAGCCGGCACAAGAGGCCGAATTTTATCCGTTTTAGCAATAGACCTTTTTGATAAGCTTCAAATTCCCTTTCGACCTGAACCGATATTCCATCACGTTGAACCGAATCCATGGTATCGAGAATTCGCCCAACTTCATGGGATAAAGCTACGTACCCACGAAATTTATAATCCGGACATGTTCCTTGAAAACGGTACTTGGGTTGAAGTTACCCTGTCTGAAAATACAGCCTATAAAAAACTGTTCCGCTATGGCCATCAGACCGACAATTTATTGATTTATTGGTTGGATAGAGATCATGGTTTCCACAAAGAACAGTGTCACACTGTTGATTTTCCCAATGCCGAGGTTCGCAGCATTGAATGTCATGCTCCTCAACAAAAAAAGGTGCCAGGAGGGCAAGGTCTAATCGAAAGGTTCGATCTGCTCAAGAGACTTAAAGGCTCAATACTGTAGCCTCATATTCTGCTTTCAACTAGCTTGGTCTGGGTCACGAGGTGATTTTAAAAGCCCCTCAAGGTGATGATACCCCCAGTTTCAAAATTCAATATTAACGAAACCCGCAGGGCCTTGACCCGCTCCGCTCTTTTTTGGGCCGCCTTTTGACACAGAATATAAAAGATTTGAGTCATATTATGAAAAACACAAAGGCACCGGAAATGCGATTGTTCAGCCCTTCAGGCGAGAGATTATATCTCAACGCCCGGGAGCGGCTAAAATTCTTGGCGGCTGCCGAGGAAAAAGACCCCAAGCCCCGCATGTTTTGCCATGTACTGCATTATACCGGATGCAGGCCCTCAGAAGCCCTGGAGCTTGCCCCTGGCCGTGTTCTGATCGAGGAGCAAGCCCTTGTGTTCCGGTCCCTGAAAAAGCGGAAAGAGGACTACCTTGGCAGGTTAAAGCAGCCGCAATACCGGACAGTGCCGGTCCCGGCGGTAATGATCAATTATCTTGATATCGCTTTTGGAATCCGGGCAACCCAGAAAAATGGAAAGGTGATAAACAGCCACTTGTGGGCCATGAGCAGATCAACCGCCTATCGTTTGGTAAAACGGGTAATGAAACGCGCCGGGATCGAGGGCAGGCAGGCCACGAGCAAGGGACTGCGCCATGGGTTCGGCGTGGCCATGGTCACGGCCACCAAACCACTGCCCATTCATGTTCTGTCCGATCTCATGGGGCACTCGGATTCGAAAACCACGGAAATTTACCTTCAGGTGGTGGGAGAAGAAAAGAGCCGGATGGTTGCCGAAGCCTGGGAAGGGTAGGGGGGGTGAATGATACCGAAATTAGGGGGACTCGCGCCCGGTCCCGGCGCTGTTGAAGCGGGCCCTAGCTGGTTTGGTACTGCGGGGAGCCAATATCTTGAATGGTCACGATTAGTAATGTGTGAAACCGAATCGCCCCCGTAGTGTTGCATAAACCAATACCGCCTTGTGGCCACCAACACCAATCCCGGTGGCACCCGATCCCACCTTCCCCTGTATTTTTTCGCTCTTCCAATAAAAAACGAAAGCCGAAGCCTGATAGAGGAAGGATGTGTTTCAGGCAAACAATAACAAAGATTGACATTTATTGTTATTGGTTATAAAATCAAAATGAGATTATAATTGCCCGAAAAAAGGGGAAAAAAATGAATATTTCGCTTACACCGGAACTTGATAAACTTGTTAAAAAGAAGGTTGAAAGCGGGTTATATAATTCAGCCAGTGAGGTTATCCGCGAGGCGTTACGGCTGTTAAAATCCCGTGATGAACTTCATCAGGAAAGAATTGCAGCCTTAAAGCAGGAAATAAAAAAAGGGGTTTCTTCGTTGGATGCAGGTATGGGGATTGAGATGACCGAAGGTCTTTTTAACTCTATCAAAGAGCAAGGGCGGGAGAAACTAGCCGCAGGAAAGAACGACGAATGAGAAAGGTTGTTTTTTCCCCCGAATCTGCCGAGGACCTTGAAAATATCTGGCTTTACATTGCGCAGGATAGCCCTTTAAGGGCTGACAGTTTTCTTGATAAACTCTACAAACTTTTTAGAGAAAGCCTTGCTGTATTCCCGGAGATAGGAACGGAAAGGGATTACCTTGATGAAGGGGTGTTGGCCTTTCCGTTCAGGAATTACATGGTTTATTATCGCTATGACCAAGAGAAAACTGAAATATTGCGTATATTGTACGGCTCCAGAGATTTACCTATTATTTTTCAATGACAGACAGGAGTTTGCAAGAGATTGTAAATTAAAGAAACTGAATTGCCGCCGCCTCCCTGCCTCCCTTATCCTGGATGCTTTTGCCTAAACCCGCAAAAACTATAAATAGAGCTGGAGGGGAGGGCGGCCAGGTCCACCCTGGCCGGGCTAAACGCCAAATAAAAAGGATAGGGTAGGGTGGATAAACTGTTATCCAGGCAAAGGTAATATCACAGGGTTTTTGGGGTCTCTGATATTTACAACAGGGTTGGAGGCATCGCAGGTTTTGGAGCTCCGAATTTACTGAAGATCGCTACAAAATATCACCGGATCGGCTCAAGCCCCTGATTTGTGGTATTACAGGTTTGCTCAGCCGACCTTTTCTATCACAATTGGAACAATGGTCTGGTTGGAATAGGTTGGAATAGTTAAGCGGCTTCCCCGAGTGCACATTACCGCCTGGGAGGAGTAAGGTAGGTACCATTGGAGAAATTATCAGCGCGAAAGATAAAGGGGCGAAGGTTTTGGTATGCTAAAAGAAAGGCGGGGTAAGCCCCGCCTTTTGGATTGGATTTGTATCCTGATGATTACTTTTTTAAACGCCGCCGACCCATGCCGGCCATGCCGATCAGTCCAGTGCCTAAGAGCAGCATAGTTGCGGGCTCTGGGACAGGGGCTACACTATTTGCTGAAAGAGCTGCGCGCTGAATAGCAAAATCATTGAAGTTGTCTCGACCGGGAATATTGTACGCGTCAATGGTAACGGTGCCCCACCCACCGTTTTCCCATGCATTGATTTGTGCTTGCGTAAAGTCATACGAATAGTTGAACAAACCCCTATTTCTTCTTGTGGCATTAAAGGTGACTGTTTCGGTAAAGTCCAATCTACTCCAGTAAATATCAACCTCCATGTTAAATGCCTCAGGCTGTGGATCCCTGCTAAAAAGATCGAAGGCTAGCTCAACTGATTGCAGTTGCTCGTCATTCCAATATTCAAATCCTGTTGCATCTGCCACGAAATCAAGGTTTGAGTTCGTATAACCGTTATCGGCCAAATCAATATCAAAGTGGAAAAAATAATCATCACTCCTTTGAGTAATTGTCTGATGCCCCTCGTAGGCCTCGTAGTACATGGTTGCATTGGCGCTGATTGCCATGCTAGCAAACATGAATGATGTACATAAAAATATTAATATTTTCTTCATAGTTCGAATTTTCCTCCTATCTATATTTATGCCTTCTTCTCCCTATTGTTGGGCTCATGTTATCCTAATGATAAAATCCAAATTGTTCCACAAATCTCTAGCTATGTGCTGCATAGATAATGCCAGGAATGTGATCTATTTTTGTTTATATAAAAAAATATGTAATTACAGTTAGTTATATTCGATCCCAAAAAAAGGTTGGGGACGATGGAATATAATGGATCGAAAGATGGGTGTTTTAGGTTATAGAATATATAGAAAAGTGTGTATTTAATTTCACAATAGTTTGGTTTGTTTCCCAGTGGGGAGATTCTGCAAAATCAATGGCGACAGCACCGCCGCCTTGGCCGCTGCCCAGGAAAGCACCAATCTGGTGTTTATCACTGATGTCCCCGGAGTCCACTAGTCAACAATCCCTCGCCACTCAAACCAAGGCCCTCAAAAAGGCAGGGGTGAAAAAAAGCCGGATTTTCACCGACAAGGCCACCGGCAGCAACACGGATCGGGGGGGATTGAGGCTATTAAGAGTTAAGGTCGAGAAAGGCGATGTGATTTTAATCACAAAGCTGGATCGTCTTGGCCGCGATACCGCCGATATGGTCAACCTGATCAAAGAGTTTGATAACCTGGGGGTTGCCATCCGGTTTCTGGATGACGGTATCAGTACCGAAGGCGAAATGGGAAAGATGGTGGTCACGATCCTGTCCGCCGTGGCCCAAGCCGAACGTCACCGCATCTTGGAACGGACCAACGAAGGTCGGATCGAGGCCAAGGCCCGAGGGGTCAAGTTTGGTCGAAAACCCTCAGTTGACCGGCAACGGGTTTTGGCAATGAGAGGCAAGGGAATTAGAGCCGTGGATATTGCCAAGGAACTTGGTATCGGGCGGTCCACAGTCTATAAAGTTTTGAAAGAAGGTGTGGTTTCCACGTAATCTTTAACTAAACTCTTTAGCGCCTATTTTCGCACGGATGTGCACGGTACCCTTGATCGCGGAAAATTTGGCAAAGGTGAAACTGTGAGTGACAAGATAGTTAACACCGATGAATACCGGGCATTCATCCAGGATGTCAAACAACACATCCAGTCATCCCAGATCAAGGCGGCTGTTTCGGTCAGCCGGGAGCTTTTGCTGTTGTATTGGGAGCTGGCCGAACGCATAGTCGCCAAACAGAAGGAAGCAGCCTGGGGAGACGGCTTCCTTTTGCGGATGAGCCGTGATTTGCAGGAGGCGTTTCCCGGCATGAAAGGCTTTTCTAAAAGGAACCTGGAATTGATGCGTCAGTGGTATTCGTTCTGGGTTCGGGAACCCTCAAATGCGCAACAGCTTGTTTCGCAAATTCCCTGGGGGCATAACCTTGTCATCATCAGCAAGATCAAAAACCCAGGTGAGGCGCTTTATTATGTCCAGAAAACCATGGAAAACAACTGGTCACGCGCCGTGTTGACCCACCATATCGAGAGTCGTCTGCATGAGCGTGATGGAAAAGCCATTACCAACTTCCATGCCACATTGCCCGCGCCTCAGTCAGACCTTGCCCGACAGACGCTTAAAGACCCTTACAACTTCGACTTTCTGACCCTGAGCAAAAAGCACGACGAACGGGAACTTGAGGCGGCGTTGGTCAACCATGTCGCGCGCTTTCTCCTGGAACTGGGTGCGGGATTCTCCTTCATTGGCCGTCAGTACCGCCTGGAAGTCGCCGGTGATGAATTCTTTATTGACCTGCTTTTCTACCATGTACGGCTCCATTGCTATGTGGTAGTCGAGCTGAAGGCCGTCAAGTTCAAGCCGGAATATGCCGGGAAACTCAATTTTTATATTTCCGCCGTCGATGGCATCCTCAAGACTGATGCCGACAAACCGACCATTGGCATCCTGATCTGCAAGGCGAAGAATAACACCGTGGTGGAATATTCGTTGAAAGATATCCACAAGCCCATGGGGGTGAGCGAATACACCATCACCCGGAATCTGCCGGAAGAGCTGAAATCTTCGTTGCCCAGTATTGAGGAGATTGAGGCGGAATTGGATGGGGTGGACCATGGGGAAGGTGAAGATTGATGGGTGAGTGACCTGAGGAAGTTGGTCGAAATGCAGAACCTTGGACAAATTCTTAAAATATAGAAAATAAGGGGACGCGCGGAAATAAGGGGGACTAACTACACTAACCGTTGCGTCTCAAAATCTGGGCAACACCGGATCTGCTCACTCCCAGATGACGGCCTGTTTCCGCTACGGATCAGGCCGACGCCGACCAATTCCGCCCGTTGGCCCTGTAATATGCCTTTTTTCACATATTCACGATAGGCTTTTTTTGCCGGACCTACCGTATTTCCAAACCATTTCAACACATAATCCCGATCCTGCCAGCAATGAGCCTGTCGCCCCATCACCACTGAATGACCACAAGGGATAACGATCCAGCCTGGCCAGGGTATCCACGATCCCGGCCCGCAGGGGATTGAGATGAATGTAGCGCACCAGCTCGGTAAAATAGGCCTCTTCCTCGCAGATGATAGACTTGTATCGGTTCTGAAACAAATGTCCGTAGCGGCGATGCCGGCGGTTGTAGGATATGGCGTAACCGGTGAGGATGCGCCGCATGAAAGCGGCGATCCCCCCCGGACCGCTGCGCATAAGAACGTGGGCATGGTTGCCCATCAATGCCCAGGCGTAAATCGCCGTATGGCTCTCAGCGGCAACCCGCCCTAAACGCACGACGAAATTCTGCCGATCCTGATCGTCATCCACAATGTTTCGCCGTTCGATACCGCGAACAATGACCTGATGCAACGTTCCCGGTGTATCCAGCCGTGCGCCGCGGGGCATATTGGTCAAGCCTTTGATAGGAGGTTGCCGGTGCGAAAATTGCTTACCGTATGTACATTTTGTCAACAACGTTAT
The DNA here is from genome assembly GCA_963713755.1 of uncultured delta proteobacterium. Lineage (GTDB taxonomy): Bacteria > Desulfobacterota > Desulfobacteria > Desulfobacterales > CAVQMW01 > CAVQMW01. The sequence continues at coordinate 88,277 of CAVQMW010000005.1, forward strand.
ATATTGAATTAACTCCTGCCCTTGTCAGTTACTCATGTCAGATTGTCTTTACCGAACTATTGTTGATAAACGTCAACGCTGTTTATTCCTGTACCCGGTGGCAACTTACAAGTCACAGTCCAGTAATTTGCCTCGGAGGTGCCATCGCTAGTGAACTGCCAGGGGGTTGTGCTTACCTCCGGGAAGTTGGAGGTCTTTCCAGAATAATCGTTTCGTTATTGACCACGCCGCTCATTACGCGCGCGAATTGGACGATGCTCGGCGGCTGCTTGAAGATTTGGTAGGCCGCCTTGAAGGCAAGCCTCTGTTTGTTTCCGACGAGTTGGCCCATTACGGCACTGTACTTGCCGAGCTTTTCCACGATTTGATTCCACCGGTGCAAACCGGTAAACGTGGGCGGCCCCGCAAGCCGAAGCGGATTATCGATGAGGATCTTGATTATGCCACGGTACATAAAACTCGCCAAGGTGCATGGGTGGTCAAGGTCGAATGTAAAGTGGTTCATGGCAGCAAAAAGCGCATTAGCGAACGTTTGAAAAACTCGCCCAGTCGCACGATCAATACGGCTTAGATTGACGATCGACTATGAGCTTGACGGCGGTGGTATGCTCATTTGGCACGCAAGGCTAGGCCTGCCGCTCAGAAGAAAACATGTAGAAGGTAAGGCAGTCGCACGATCAATATGGCTTACATTGAACGATCGAATTTGGACTGGCGGCTGTGGGATGCTCATCTGGCACGCAAGGCTCCGACTGCCGCCGCTCAATACGATGGCTCAAGGCTAAGTTCGCAATCTGCGTGGCCTGCTATGATCTCATCCGACCACACGAAACGCTCAGCCGGGGTGAAGATAGAATCTTCAGGGCGATGACCCCAGCCATGGCTGCCAATGTAGCAGATCACCAGTGGACTTTTGACGAACTACTGGCCTATCCAGTGCCATGTCATTGAAATGGTCACAAGAAAAAATGAATGGGGTAAATAAAAAACCACTATAAAAGCTTTTTCATAACCTCATCTTTATTTGGGATAAAGATAAAAAATCAACTGTCAGCTTAAAGCAACCCAACTATGTCTGGGTAAGGTAATCGCTGAAGTTGGGCCGCCGATTCGTGCCCGCCATACGTGATGTTCAGAGCATGATAGCCCTTGCTTAATCAGCTATAGATATACAACATTGACGTACTTTAACTATTCATTATTTTTGGGCGGGTTTAGAAAATGAGAATAAAATTTTCCAAGCATTGGCAAACTTTTTTATCATCTTGTGAAATAAAATACACAGTGGTTGGTCAAAAGGGTCCTTTTTAGCTCTGGTGGGGGGATGTTGAATCGGAAACGGAAAGGCTACGGGACTGATGGTGGGGTTTGGAAAAGTGGCCACAAAAAAAGGGATAGCCGCTGTCGGCTAACCCCTTTAATTGATAATGGTAGCGGGGGGTGGATTCGAACCACCGACCTTCGGGTTATGAGCCCGACGAGCTACCAGACTGCTCCACCCCGCATCAAGTTTTCAATGTTATGAAACAAGTAAAATAGACCTGGTGATATGGCTTGTCAAGATGTTTCCCTGCATTTTCTTAAAACCTGCTCTAGCCCCTGAATCAGCCCGGCCTGCTCGGGCAGAGGGCAGGCGATATGGATCAACTTTCTGCGTCCGGTGTGGCCCTGGCGGAGAGAGATTTGGCGCTTGGCGATTTTCAGGGTTTTGGAAAGAAAGCGGATCAGCTCCTGGTTGGCCTGGCCCGCCACGGGCGCCGCGCTGATTTTCAACTTGAGGGCTCCGTCGTGGAGGCCGCAGACCTGGTTTCGGGCGGAGCGGGGCTGGATGTAGGCGGCGATGTCGATTCCCCCTGGATCGGCCTTCCAGAATCGGGGGGCAGGGCTCATCCCTGGGCTCCCTCCTGGCTGCCCATGATCCGCCGGACAAAATCCGGCGGCCGCACCACCTTGCCCTGGCGGTCGAGATAGGCGTGTTTGGTATAGCCGCTGGCGATGAGGGCCCCGTCGGCTTTGCGCAGGATGCGGTAGTCGAACTTGATGCCGCCCTTGACCTTGGGATCGACGCAGGTTTCGATGATCAGCAGGTCGTCGTATTCGGCGCCGGCGTGCAGCTTCAGCTGGACTTCGGCCACGGGCAGAAACACCCCCTTTTCTTCGATGGCGCGGTAGCTCAGGCCCCGATAGCGGAACAGCTCGGTGCGGCCGATCTCGAACCAGCGCAGGTAGTTGGCGTAGTAGACCCGCCCCATGCGATCGGTATCGCCGTAAATCACCCGCTGTTCGGTTTCATGGCGCAGCATGGGCTATGCTTCTGACCCGGCGTCTAAGCGGGTTTCCAGCAGGGCGCGCAACTCATCGTAGGCCGCGGCCACGGGAAATTGGGGGTATTGGGTCTGAATGGATTCCGGGGGGCGAAACAGGATGCCGTGGTGGGCCGTGGCCAGCATGGAGAGGTCGTTGTGGGAGTCGCCCATGGCGATGACACTGTAGTTGAGGCCGCGCAGCGCCTCGATGGCCCTGCGCTTGCCGTCGGACTGGCGCAGCACATAGCCGTTCACGCCGCCCTGGGGATCGATTTCAAGCGTATTGCAAAAAAGGGTGGGCCAGTTCAACTTGGCCATCAAGGGACCGGCAAACTGGGTGAAGGTGTCGGACAGCACGATGACCTGGGTGCGGCTGCGCAGCCAGTTTAGAAAATCGAGGGCCCCGGGAAAGGGTACCATCTCGGCGATCACACTCTGGATATCGGGCAGGGTCAGGCCGTGCTGTTTGAGTATCTTGAGCCGGTGGCCCATCAGCTCGTCGTAGTCGGCGATCTCCCGGGTAGTGAGCCGCAGCTTATCGATACCGGTGCGCTCGGCCACCTTGATCCAGATTTCGGGAACCAGCACGCCCTCCAGGTCCGTACAAACGATATTCATCATGCAGATTGCCTCGTGGTAGATTTCCCGGGTTGATGTTCAACCCGTCAACGGTCGCTGGTTTCTTCTTCGATGCGGATCAGCACCGGTGCGTCGCTGACCACCTCTAACCGATCGATCCGCCCCAGAGCCCTACGCACGTTGGCCTCCCGGGCCAAATGGGTCAGCATCACGATGGGCACGCTACCGTTGGTTTTGCGGCCGGTTTGCTGGACGGACTGGATACTGATGTTCTCCTCCCCCAACAGCCCGGAGATAGCCGACAGCACCCCGGGCCGATCCAGGGCCGCGAAGCGGAAGTAGTAGTGGGTTTCGATCTCTTCCATGGGCACCAGATCCAGGGTGGCGATGGCCTCGGGCTGGTAGCCCAGGATAGGGATGCGGCCCGGGGCGCGGTGAACAATGTTGCGGGCCATGTCCACAATGTCGCTCACCACCGCGCTGGCCGTGGGCATCATTCCGGCCCCGTGGCCGTGGAGCAAAATCTCGCCGACCGCATCGCCGCGCACGGTCACGGCGTTCAGGGTGCCGTTGACGCTGGAAAGCAGATTGTCAAAGGGGATCATGGTGGGATGCACCCGGGCCTGGACCCGATCCCCCTGACGCTTGCTGATGGCCAGGAGCTTGATGCGGTAGCCGAACTGGCCGGCAAGGGCGATATCCCGGGGGGTGATGTGGGAAATGCCCTCGATGTAGATGTCCTCAAAATTGAGCCCCATGCCGTAGGCCAGGGAGCCCAGCAAGGCCAGTTTGTGGGCCGTATCTCGGCCTTCCACGTCCAGAAAGGGGTCGGCTTCGGCATAGCCCAGGCGCTGGGCCTGGGCCAGGGCCTCGCCGAACTCGATACCTTCATCGGTGATCCGGCTGAGAATATAGTTGCAGGTGCCGTTGAAAATGCCGGTCATAGCCTCAATCCGGTTGCCCACCAGGGCTTCCCGGAGGGTTTTGACGATGGGCATACAGCCGCCGATGGCCGCTTCGTACCCCAGGTCCACCCCCTGCCGGGTGGCGGCCTCGAAAAGCTCCGTGCCCTGCTCGGCCAGCAGCGCCTTGTTGGCAGTGACCACGGACTTGCCCTGGGCCATGGCCTCCAAAATCAGTTCGCGGGCGATGGTTTGACCGCCGATCATCTCCACCACGATCTCCACCTGGGGATCGCCGATCACCTGCCGGGCATCGCGGGTAAAGATATCCGAGGGAAGGCCCAGTTCATCCGCTCGTGTCGGGTCGATGTCCGCCACCCATTTCAACACCAGGTCAACGCCGGTGCGGGCAGTGAGGAGGTCCCGGTTTTCCCTGAGAATCTTGATCACGCCGCTGCCCACTGTGCCGCCGCCCAACACGCCGATCTGAATGGTCTGCATCCTGCGCACTCCTGAGTTTCCGATTTGGATTATCTGCTCCGGATTGTCCGAATGGGGGTTGGCTGCGCTTGGACTAGCCGGTGGGCATGATTTTGCGGATACCCCGAACCGCCTGATTGATCCGCATCTGGTTTTCTATAAGGGCAAAGCGCACGTACTCGTCGCCGTAGGCGCCGAATCCCAGTCCCGGCGCGACCGCCACCTGGGCCTCCTTGATCAGAAACTTGGAAAATTCCACGGACCCCATCTCTAAATAGGGCTCCGGTATCTTGGCCCACACGAACATGGTTGCAGCCGGACTGGGGATTTGCCAGCCCACCCGTTCCAAGCCGCGAATCAAGGCATCCCGGCGCTCCTGGTAGATTTCGACGATCTCCTGTACGCAGGCCTGGTCGCCGTTTAAAGCGATGATGGCCGCAATCTGGATGGGCTGAAAAATGCCGTAGTCCAGATAGCTTTTAATCCGTTTCAGGGCGTGGATGATTTCCGCGTTGCCCACGCACAAACCCACCCGCCAGCCCGGCATGCTGTAGCTTTTGGAGAGCGAAAAGAACTCCACGCCCACATCCTTGGCCCCCTTGGCCTGGAGAAAACTGGGTGCTCGGTAACCGTCAAACACCAGATCGGCATAGGCAAAATCGTGAATTACCAGCACGTCGTGCTCCTTGGCCCAGGCCACCACGCGCTCGAAAAACTCGAGGTCCACCACTTCGGTGGTGGGATTGTGGGGATAGCAAAGAATCAGGACCTTGGGTTTGGGCCAGGTCTGGCGGGTGGCCTGGAGCAGGTTGTCGAAGAAATCCTGCCCCGGCCCCACGGGAATGCCGCGCACATCGCCCCCGGAAATAATCGCCGAGAAAGGGTGGATGGGGTAGGTGGGGTTGGGGGTAAAGACCACATCCCCGGGCCGGATGGTCACAAGAATCAGATGACTGAGGCCCTCTTTGACCCCGATGGTGGCGATGGCTTCCCGTTCGGGATCGATCTCCACATCGTAGCGCCGGCCGTACCAGTCGGCGATGGCCATGCGCAGTTTGGTAATCCCGGCCGAGGCCGAATAGCGGTGGTTTTGGGGTTTCTGGGCGGCTTCGGTCAGTTTGGCGACAATGTGCTCCGGGGTGCCGATATCAGGGTTGCCCATACCCAAATCGATGATGTCCTCACCGGCCCGGCGTGCTTCCATTTTGATCTCGTTAACCTGGGCAAACACATAGGGCGGAAGGCGATCTAAGCGTGCAAACTGTTTCATGGGACGATCCTTGAGTGCCGCTGCAAGGGCGCCGATTTGCCCCGGCCACGGGTCGCGAACAGGGGCCGGCCAGCGTCGTAAAGGGCCGCGAAATGCGGCTCTAGGGGGAAATTCAGCGGACAAAATATGCTTTGACAATTAATACATATCAGATTAGATTTAAAGGGTTATTTTGCTGTTTACCCCGCCTATGACGCGTCATGCGTATCGAGGATCACACTATGGCAGATTCGATGACCTATGCCGATGCCGGTGTGGATATCGACAAGGCCAATCGCTTTGTAGAACAGATCAAAGCCATCGCCGGAACCACCCCCCGCACGGGGGTGATGGGTGAGATCGGCGGGTTCGGGGGCCTATTTTCACTCAACGTGGCCAATATGGAGGAACCGGTGCTGGTCAGCGCCACCGATGGAGTGGGTACCAAGCTGAAGATCGCCTTCATGATGGATCGCCATGATACCGTGGGCGTCGACTTGGTGGCCATGTCGGTGAACGATATTGCCGTTCAGGGCGCCAAGCCGCTCTTTTTTCTGGACTATCTTTCCACCGGCAAACTGGACAGCGCCACGGCCCTGGAGATTGTCAAGGGCATCGGCGAAGGCTGCCGGCAGGCCCGCTGCGCCCTGATCGGGGGTGAAACTGCCGAGATGCCGGGCATGTACCAGCCCGGAGAGTATGACCTGGCGGGTTTCGCCGTAGGGCTGGTGGATAACCGCAAAATTGTGGATGGCTCGGAGATCCGTGTGGGGCACCGCCTCATCGGCATTCCCTCCAGCGGACTGCACAGCAACGGGTTTTCCCTGGTGCGCAAAATCTGCTTTGAGCGGCTCAAACTGAAAATTGATGCCCCGATTCCCGATCTGGAGGAGGCTCTGGGCGAGGAGTTGCTCAAACCCACCCGCATTTATGCCGAACTGATCCAGGGAATACTCAAAAGCTTGCCCATTCACGGCATGGCCCACATCACCGGCGGCGGAATCGCCGAAAACGTGGTCCGCATCCTGCCCCAGGCTTGCAGCGTGCAGCTCTACCCGGATAGCTGGAAGGTACCGCCGATTTTTAATTTCTTGCAGGTTGCCGGCAATGTGACCCGGGATGAAATGATGCGCACCTTCAACAACGGTATCGGCCTGGTGGCCGTGGTTCCCGAGGATGCGGCCCAGGAAGCCCTGGAGCGGCTGGCGGCCATGGAGGAAGAGGCCTTTCTCATCGGAGAGGTGGTGGAGCGCAAAACCGACGAGCCCCGCGTGGCCTGGAGCGAATCCCATGGATAGGCCCCAAGGTATGGGCCGGCGACTGGCCGAGCGCTGGAAGGCGTTTCTCCAGCGGGTCGCCCGGGAGGCGGCCAAGAGCAGTTGCAGGCACTGAGCGCCCCCAGGCAAGGCGGTCCGGGGGACGCCTCTCAACCAGGGCCGGATACCCCCTTCCGGGCAGGCCCGGCGTAGACACCCTACCCGTGATACCCGCAAATCATTTTAATTTACAAAACAGCTCGAAAGCCAGGTTTCCCCTGGGGCACCCTCGCCCGGAACGACGAAACCTGGCTTTAATGTTTCGATCTCGCTTTCACTTAGAGGCGTGACTTCAGGTTATGAATTGGATTGTCTTTTTCAGCGCCATGGCTGTGGGGCTCATTGCCACTCCGCTGGTGAGGAAAATCGCTCTGGGGCGGGGTTGGATGGCCATTCCTTCCCAGGAACGCTGGCATAAAAAACCCACCGCCCTGATGGGCGGCATCGCCATTTTCAGCGCCATGGCCCTGCCCCTGGCATTCCGGGCCGATTATGCCTCCCTGATTCCCCATCTGTTGGGCAAAGCCCCTGCCGGCCATCTTCCCTCCCTCACGGCGGTCACCCTGCTGGGCGCCACGATCCTGTTCGGGCTGGGCGTGGTGGACGATTTCATCAACATTAAACCCCACAGCAAGCTGCTGGGGCAGATCCTCACCGCTTCCCTGGTCACTTTTTTGGGCTTCCGGCTGCAGTGGGTCACCTCCCTGACCCTGGACACCATGCTGACCATCGCCTGGATCGTGGGCATCACCAACGCCTTCAACCTGCTGGACAACATGGATGGACTGTGCGCCGGGGTGGGCCTGGTGGGGACCCTCTTTTTGGCCTACCTGTTTCTGCCCCTGGACCCGGCGGGCAGCCAGGTAGGGCTGGCCCTGGCGGGCGCGCTGATCGCCTTTCTGGTGTTTAATTTCAACCCGGCCTCGATCTTCATGGGGGACTGCGGCAGCCTGCCCATCGGCTTTACCCTTTCCATGCTCAGCCTGGCCTACGCCGGCCGGGCCATGGACACCGGCCTGGCCGCCTATGCCGTTCCCATCATGGTGATGCTGGTGCCCCTGCTGGATACCAGCATGGTGACCCTGATCCGTACCCTCAGCGGCCGCAAAGCCATGCTGGGCGGCAAGGATCACACCTCCCACCGGCTGGTGCTGATGGGCTTTTCCGAAAAACAGGCGGTGCTGTTTCTCTACGGCATCGGCGCGGTCGCCGGCATTGCCGCGGTGTTCGTGACCCGCACCGATTCCCTCACCTCGCCCTCGGTGATTATTCCCCTGGCCGTGGCCGTGCTGCTCATGGCGCTCTATCTGGCCCAAATCCATGTCTACCCGGAAAAAGAGTTCTCGGTTCTCAAGGGACGCACCTTCACCCCGGTGCTCCTGGAGCTGACCTACAAGCGGCAGATCTCCCTGGTGATTCTCGATTTCGGACTGGTGGCCTTTGCCTACTACCTCTCCTACCGGCTGCGCTTCGATGCCCGGGAATTCCCTATCTTTTTTCAGATTTTCCTGCGTTCCCTGCCGGCGGTCATCGCCTGCAAACTCACGGCCTATTTCACCATCGGAGTCTATCGCGGAATCTGGGGCTACATGAGTTCCAACGATGTGCAGGTCTATCTCAAAGCCTCCACCCTGGGCACCCTGCTATCGGTGGTGGCGGTGACCTTTGTCTATCGCTTCGAGGCCTTTTCCAAGGGCATCTTTCTCATCGACTGGTTGCTGGCCACCGGCCTGCTCCTGGGCTCCCGGGGCTTCTACCGGCTGGCCGGGGATTTCATGAAGCGCAAATCCCTCAATGGCGAACGGGTGCTCATCTACGGCGCCGGACGGGGGGGTGAAATCCTGCTGCGGGAGGTGCTCAACAACCCCAGCCTGAAGATCAGCCCCCTGGGGTTTATCGACGACGATCCACTGAAAAACGGCAAAAAACTCCAGGGCTATCCGGTGTTGGGCGCCTTTGCCGATCTGGAACAAATCCACCAGCGCCAGCCCATCAGCGTGCTGCTGATCTCCTTTAACCACCAGGAAGAGAAAGCGCTGGACGAGATCAAAGCCTTCTGCCGACGACACGCCATCCAGCTCAAGCAATTTTCGGTGTGCATCGACCCCGTTGACACGGAACCTGCGGGCACACGGATCAGCTCATGAACATTTTGGGTATCGAATCTTCCTGCGACGAGACCGCCGCCGCGGTGGTCCGCTCGGGAACCACCATCGAATCTTCGGTGGTGGCCTCCCAGGTGGCGGTTCACCATCCCTACGGCGGAGTGGTGCCGGAGCTGGCCTCCCGCAAGCATCTGGAAGCCATCGTTCCGGTGGTGGCCCAGGCATTGAAAGCAGCGGGCGCGGCAGGGAACAATCTGAATGGGGTGGCCGTGACCCGCGGACCAGGGCTCATCGGCTCGCTGCTGGTGGGTTTCATGTTCGCCAAATCCTACGCCTATGCCCGCCAATTGCCCTGGGTGGGCGTCAACCACCTGGAAGCCCACATCAACTCGGTCTTTCTCACCCCGGACCCGCCCCGTTTTCCCTTTGTGGCCCTGCTGGTGTCCGGCGGACATACCAGCCTCTATGAGGTAACCGGCCACACCGCGATGGATCTTATGGGCCAAACCCGGGACGATGCGGCCGGCGAAGCCTTTGACAAAGTGGCCAAGCTGCTGGGTCTGGGCTACCCCGGCGGCCAGGCCGTGGACAAACTCGCCGCCCTGGGCGACCCCGCAAAGATCCGCTTTCCCCGGGCCATGCTTAAGGGCGCCCGGGCCGAGTTCGATTTCAGTTTCAGCGGCTTGAAAACCGCCGTGCGGCGCCATGTTGAAACCCATCCCGGCCAGGGAGAGGTGGGGCGGGCGGACATCGTGGCCGGATTTCAGGAGGCGGTGCTGGATGTGCTGCTGCACAAACTGTTTCAGGCGGCCCAAAGCCGGCAGTGTGATCAGGTAGCGCTGGTGGGCGGCGTGGCAGCCAACTCCCGCTTGCGGAACCGGCTGCGCCGGGAAGCGGCCGAACGGGGAATTGAGGCTTTTGTTCCCCCCTTGGAGTTGTGCGGGGACAACGCCGCCATGATCGCGGCCACCGGGTACCACTACCTTCAGGCGGGCCAACGGGCCAGTCTGGACGACGATGTCTTTTCGCGCAACCGCTTTTAGGCCGCGGTTCTATTCATTTTTCGCCCCATCGCTTCCGAATCCTCACGGGGTCTTCAGATAGCGCACCTTGGCCGCCAAAATTCGTTTCAAAGAGCGCCTACCCGCGGCCTGCTGGGCCTCCTCCCGCGCCAGCAGTCGGCAAATCTCCTTGTGGGCGTCCTCCATCTTGGCGCTCCAGTGGCAGATCAGGATCAGATCGATCTCCGCCGCGCAGATCTGCCTCAGCGCCGTTTCCAGGGGATAGTGGGCCACGATGGCGCCCATATCCAGATCGTCGGTCAGCACCAGCCCCCCATAGCCCATCCGCTCCCGTAAAATCCGGTGAGCAATCACCGGCGACAGGCTGGCCGGCCAGTGCGGGTCCAACCGGGGATAGAGAATGTGGGCCAGCATCACCCCGCTCACCCAATTCTCCAGGGCCGCCTTGAAGGGCAAAAGGTCGCTTTCGGCCAGTGCCTCCCAGTTCAGGTCCAGTTCCGGCCGCACCTGGTGGGAGTCGAGGATGGTGCGCCCGATTCCCGGAAAATGCTTGGCCACGGCCATGACGCCCCCGGACTGGAGAGCCTCGATCACGGCGATTCCCAAATCCGCCACCTGCCGGGGGTCATGGCTGAAGGCGCGCTGGGCCATGACGCTGGTCCGGCGATCAAAGGCCGTATCCAGCACCGGCGCATAGTCCATGTTGATCCCCACGGCGGAGAGTTCCCGGGCGGTGATGGCGCCAAAATCGAGGGCGTCGGAACGATGGCGGATATAGGGATTGCCGGGAAATTGGGTGAAGGGCGGCCCCAGGCGGGTCACGCTGCCCCCCTCCTGATCGATGGCGATAAAGAGGGGCGGTAATCCGCAGCGGCGGGCGTATACTTGAGCCTCGCCGCACAATCGGGCAATCTGCTGGGGGCTCTCCACATTTTGGGCAAACAGAATCAACCCGCCCACGGAAAGCTCGCCAATCAGGTAGCGCAGCTGGTCATCGAACCGGCGGCCCTCAAAGCCCACCATCAGCCGCTGGCCGGCCTGCTGCTGTATTGTGAAATCCTCCATGGACAACCCTGGGCTCCTTGAGCGGTGTTAAGAGAAATTGATTTTCCAAGATTAGATGGGATTCGAGGGGGTAGGGGGATTGCTCTTCAAGGCCCGACCAACGTAGGGGGCCAAGTGGCGGGTGATGGCGGCGTACCCGGCGGCATTGGGGTGCAGGCCGTCGGACTGCACCCGGCCCGGCGCCTCAAAAACCGGATTCAGAAACCCGGAGATCAAAGGCAGGGCATAGGCCTGGGCCACCCTGGGATAGAGCGCCGCAAAGGCTCGTTCCCCTTCCGGATCGCCCAGGGGCGGCAGTTCCATGGCCGCCAGAATCGTAGCGATACCCTCGCTCTTGAGCCGTTCCACAATGGCACGCAAGTTGGCTTCGATGCGTTGGGCCAGGGCCCCCATGAGAATATCGTTGACACCGATCTCCAGGATCACCCAATCCGGCCGGTCGGCCGCCACCCGATCCAAGCGCGACAGGACCCCCCGGCAGGTATCCCCGTTGCGTCCCGCATTGGTGATGCGGCAGTTGAGGCCTTCCGAGTTGAGGATCTGCGCCAGGCGCCAGGGGTAGCTCTCCTCGGGACGCACCCCGAAACCCGCGGTCAAGCTATCGCCCAGCGCAGTAATTTTAAGGGTGGCTCGATCCATTGTTTCCCTTTTTTATATCATAATGACGTGCCAGGCCGGCGACCTAAAAGAGGCGGCAGATCGGCAGCCGTTAAAGCCCAACAGCGCCCATGGAAATCGAAACCGTAAAATGGGCTGATACCCGTACCGCCGGTATTCAGAGACATAAAATCCCCCCCGCCCCCCCTTTTTCAAAGGGGGGAGAAAGCATTCCCCCCGCCCCCCCTTTTTCAAAGGGGGAGAAAGCATTCCCCCCGCCCCCCCTTTTCCAAAGAGGGGAGAAAGCATTCCCCCCGCCCCCCTTTTCCAAAGGGGAGAAAGCATTCCCCCAGCCCCCTTTTTCAAAGGGGGGAGAAAGCATTCCCCGGACCCCTCTTTTCGAAAGGGAGGTGAACCCTATCCAGCCATCGCCTTTTCCAAGGGCGAAGCGCGCATCTTTCCAGCGGCCATCGCCCAAGATCGTCTGGAAAGATCCCCGGGGGCACGGCCGGTTCCCCCTTTGCCAAAGGGGGTTAGGGGGATTTCTCCTTCAATTCCCCCTTTGCCAAAGGGGGTTAGGGGGATTTTACCTTCAATTACTCAATTTCGAAAAAACGGCCGCTGCGGGTGTTCAGATATCCTTTGCCGCTCTTGATATATTGGGTCCCCCGGCTACCCAGGCCGCCTTCCTCGGGGATCAGCTCCCCGGTGTAGGGATCGATAACGTGGGGTCCCAGGGACGTAGACTCCTGGGGTTCCGCCTGGGGCTTGGGTGGATTCAGGGCTGCGGCATCCTCAGTCAGGCTGGGCAAGCGGCCCGCCCGATCCATCTGAAACTCGAAATAGGTTTCCGGATCAGCGGCCAACAGCTCCAGCTGACTGGCGATATGGGCATTCCACTCTTGGGAGCGCTCCTCATGGACCAGCCCTTCCAAGCGCTTTTGTTCAAACTTGATTTTACGGTTCAGTTCGGCCTCCTGGGCATCCCGCTGGGCGCTTTGCTGGCGCTGGGACTCGGTTTCCGTCCGGGCGGCCTGCTGCTGGTCGTGAAACTGCTGAAGCTCGTCTTCCTGGGCCGCTTGAGTGGCCCGGATTCTGGCGGCATGGGCTTCCGGGTCATGTTGCCACTCCTCCATCTTTTCGGATTGGCGGGCGGCGGATTCCCGGGGTGCGGTGTTGCTGTAATGGGTGACGCCCTGCTTGTCCACCCATTTGTAAATCTGCGCCAAGGCCGGTAAGGCAGCGCTCAAGGTAAAAAGAAACGTGCCCGTGAGCAGAGCCACCGTCACCGATACCTGGATGCGGCTGGCTATCCGTGTTGCCATATCCCATCTCCTGCTGTAGCAAACAAAAAACCTTCAAAGATAGGCAATGGTATCAAAAATCCGCGCCCCTTGCCAGAAGCGGCGTGCCTTGGCCCCCGACGTGCAGCCGACAGCGATCCCTGGAGTCCATCGGCGCTTCGGGGGGCGCAAACAGAGAATCCCGTGGGATGTCCCACGGGATTCATGAAAAAGTGCAGATGAAATCGAATGGCCTGCACTTTTATTTCTTTATGAGGGGCCGCTGCCGGGAGCCGAAGTTCAACCCCGAAATTGTCGAAATTCAAGGTTCCCGATCCAGTTACGATTTTGGGCGGATCCAGGGCTTAACGCATAAAAATCGGCAACCCCCAGCCGTCATTGGATTTTCCATCGGCTTCCGCTTGCCGTCCTCCCAAGGCGCTGATTCCAAAATCGTACTCATTGGTTCGATCCATGATCACGAACAACCCAATTCCGCCGGCGATGAGCGCAACCATGCCAATTCTGAGGATCCATTTTTTCATGACACAACTCCTGACAGGCCGCATACTGGCCAAAAGGCACGTTCCGAATTCTGTTTCCTTTCCTATTCTGAATATCGGCCGGCCGAACCAAAAGTTGAGCCCTTTTATACTCGCCCCATGGGCTTGGCGCTTTACAAATGCCCTCTCTATATCCATGATAAATGATTCGGTTTATCTGGTCTGATTCATGAGGAATATTGATTATGTTCAATGAAAGCATCGGCCCCATCAATGATCGGCTGCTGCGCCTGGGAACCCTCCAAAGCCCGGTCTACCTGGTCAAAGGCCGGGAGCATATGCTGGTGGGCGGCGCCGGACAGTGGGTCTTGGAATCCCTTGAAGCGCAAATCCGCGAATTTCAAATCGATATGCCCCGGGTGCGCTATCTTTTCATCGGCCACTCCCACTTCGATCATTGCGGCGCGGTGCCCTATCTGCAAAAGAAATATGCCCATCTGGAGGTGTTGGCCTCCCAGGGCGCGGCCAAGCTTTTTGCCATGGAGAAAGCGGTCCGCAATATCCAAAAATTCAGCGGCCTCGCCATGGAAACCATGGGAGTTCCCTCCCAAATCGACGGCATCCCCCTGGCATTTGACGGGGTGACTCTCTCCCGGACGCTGGGCGACGGCGACCGGCTGGATCTCGGCGAGGGTTTCAATTTCGAGTTTTATGAAACCCCGGGGCATAGCCGCTGCTCCATGATGGCCCATCTTCCCGATCAACGGTGGCTGTTTCCTTCCGATTCCCTGCCCATTCCAGTCAAGGGCGGCGAGGAGCTGGTCTGCACCGCATCGGAGAGTTTTATCAGCTACCTGAACAGCCTGGAAAAGATCGCGGATCTACCCATCGAACTTTGCGCCTGGGAGCATTTCGGCTGTATGACCGGCGAGCTGGCCAGAACCATTGTCCCCCGCGCCGTGGCGGCCACCCAGGCCTACAAGCAGATGCTCAAAGCGCGCGCGCAACCCCCGGGAGATGTGGAGACCACCACCCAATGGGGCGCCGACGCGTGGCAACGCGCCACGGACTTTGCCTTCATCCCCCGGCCGGTGATCGAGTACATCATCCGCACCATGGTGCAAAACGCCCTGAGCGAACCCTAATCTTCATCCGGGCCAGGATCATCGGCCACCACCGGATTTTCCAGAGCTGGAAATCCGGAAATCTCGCTGCGCACCACATCCCCGGGATGGATCGGCCAGGCCCCGGGGGTCCCCGTGGAAATCACATCCCCAGGCTCCAGGGTCATCACATGGGAGTGATAGCGCACCAACTCCAGGGGGCCGAAAGTCATGTTGGCTACGGTATTGGCGGCCCGGATCTCGCCGTTGACGATCGTCCGAACCTCCAAGCCCTCCAGGTCCGCGATTTCATCGGCGCTGAGCACCACCGGGCCGAAACTGAAAAAGGTGTCGAAGCTCTTGGCGCGGGTCAGGTAGCGGGGGTTCTGTTTCAAGATGTCCAAAGCGGTCATGTCGATGATGGGCGTGTAGCCGAAAATGACCTCCCGGGCCTGGGCCAGGGAGATCTTGCGGCAGCGTTTGCCGATGATCACCCCCAGTTCGCCTTCGGCGGTCACCTCCCCAGCCTGTGGGGGCAGCCGGATGGGCTCTTGCGGGCCAATGACCGCAGTAGCCGGTTTCATGAAACTGGCCGGCTGCTCCGGCGTCCTTTCATTCAAATCCGCCGCATGATCCCCATAGTTGAGACCAATTCCCCAAATCTTGCCGGGTCGCCGCAAGGGCGGTCCAAAATTTAGGGGCTCGGGAATCAGGGGCCCGGTAATACCCCTATCCCCCAGCAGCGCGTCCAGCTCCCCCCGGCAATCGGCGGCGATGATCTCCGCCAGGGTCTCCGGAAAATGGGTGCCAGCCCGGGTGTTGAGCGCCTGGATGGCCGTCCAGCCCTCTTTTTGCGGCACCACGGCCTGCTCCCAACCGTTCAGCTTCATCATCGCAAAGCGCATGAGTGATACCCTCCTCTCAAATTGACGCTGGAAATTGGAACGGCTATATCTCCTCCGGCGGGGGAAACATCGCCATCCATCCCAATAACAAATTATGTCATGGGGTCCCAAGTGAAATTTAGGGTGGGTATCGAACACGAGGTGGCCTTTATCAATGCCAAGGGCCAATTTGTCGATTGGACCAACACCCGATTTGACGATTTGCAGGCCATTGTCGCAGAGCTGCCCCTCTATCCAACGGATTATCCCCAACTGCGCGTCGGCGATGCCGGCATCAAACACAAGCGTTGGTACGTGGAGGGGTTTGAACGCTTTGACATGCAGGGGAAGGTCATCGACTGCCCGCCCAAGGGCATCGAAATCCGCACATCAATTCACGATTCCATAGAGGGCGTGGTGGCTGAACTATCCGAGAGTTTTGAAACATTGAAAAAGGTGGCCGCCACCGCCGGATTCACCCCGGTCTGCATCAGCTTCAACCCTAACCAAACCCGCTTTGTTCCCAATCCACCCCTCAACCCCTATGAACAGCGCCGGCGCGCCGGCTCACCAGAGGTGCAAACCGCGGATCTGCCCATGCTTACCCAGGGACCGGACATCAGCCTCTCCTCACCCGGACTCAGCGCCGCGCAGATCATCGACGCCGGACAAAAACTCACCTACTACAGCCCCTATCTGGTGCCCTTTTCATTCAGTTCGCCCTTTTACAACGGTGGGCTGTGGGAGGGACTTTCGGTGCGCACCTTCAAGCGCACCGGGCTGCGGCCCGCCGCCTTGGTGTTCATCGACGATCCGCGGCGGATGATCGCCAGCACTCCATCTTTGACCCAAAAGGCCCGGCTCCCCGCGGAGGCCGGCCGCATGGAGTTCAAAGCCTTTGACAGCTGCGCCGATTTCCAGCATTACGCCCGGCTGGCCACCCTGCTCAAGGGCTTGATCCAGGACAACACCCTGACCGGCCGGGCTGTGGTGCCCGATGCCCGCCTGCATCAACGTTCGGCCCGACATGGCTTTGATGATCCCCGGATCTACGCCCTGGCCCACCAGATCCTGAAGGCCGCGCTCCAGGCCCTTTCCGATCCCGCGGAATTGGCGCATCTTGCCGATTTAGGCCACATGCTGGAATGCCGGCAGACCCCGGCCCACGCCATGATTAAAGCCTTTCAGCAAAGCGATTCCATAGAGGCCAGCCTGTTACGCTTGAACGCTCTGCCCAAACATTGCGTAACCCATTATTTTTAGGCTATACAGCTTGGTTCCGGGGGAGAGGTCGCGGGTTACTCATTTCTGGCTTTTCGGGATCGATCCCCGGCATGAGGGGAAACATAAGGTAAATTTCTGGCAACCCCGCCCCTATCCAATACGAAACAAAGCGAATCCAAACCATGCACGAAATGGGCATCGCCCTGCAAATCATCGACATCGCCAAGGCCAGCATTCCCCCGGAGCATCAAGGGTCCAAGATTGCAGCGGTGATCCTGAAGGTAGGCAAGCTTTCGGCCGTGGTTCCCGACAGCCTGCGCTTTTGCTTTGGAGTGGCCAGCCAGGATACGCCCTTGGCCGGCGCGGAGCTGGTGATTCATGAAATTCCGGTGCGGGGGCGCTGCAAGGCCTGCCGCCATACCTGGACCATCGAAGGCCCCGCCTTTAGCTGCCCCCGCTGCGAGGGGGGCGACATCGAACTGACCTCCGGCCGGGAGCTGGATATCGAATCATTGGAACTTGCCGAGGAGTAACCGCCATGCCCTATCATCTGTTTCGTCAGCCGGCAGCCTATCACCGGGGTCACGGCCATTCCCACCCCCATCCCCACGGCGGCGGGGCCGATGAGCGTAAAATCCAGGTGGAGCGCCGCATTCTGGATGAAAACGAGCAGATGGCCGCTGACAACCGCCGTCATTTCGCAGCCCACGGGGTGTTCGTGCTCAATCTGATGAGTTCGCCCGGGTCAGGCAAAACCACCCTGCTGGAAAAGACCCTGGCCCGCCTAGCCGGCAAAATAAGATGTGCGGTGATTGTGGGGGACATCTGCACGACTCACGATGCCGACCGGCTGGCGGCTAGCGGCATGCCGGTGATCCAGGTCAATACGGATCAGTTCGGCGGCGACTGCCACCTCACCGCGCCTCTGATCGCCAAAGCTGCCGAACAATTCGATCTGGATGTGATCGATCTGCTGATCGTGGAGAACGTGGGCAATCTGGTCTGCCCGGCGGAGTTCGATTTGGGGGAGGATGCCCGGGTGGTGGTACTGAGCACCACCGAAGGAGAGGACAAACCCATCAAATACCCCCTCATGTTCCGCCAGTGCGATCTGGCTCTGATCAACAAAATCGATCTGCTGCCTTACCTCGATTTCGACCTTGCACTGGCCCAACGCCATATTCTCCAAGTCCACCCCGACATGACGATTCTGAAGGTGTCGGCCCGCAGCGAGGAAGGACTTGAAGGGTGGTTGGATTGGATCAAAGGGCGGACTGAACCAAAAGCGGAATTAGATTAACGTCTTATGGCGACCTGAAAATCAAGAGCGCCCGCGCGACTCACGCTACCGATGAAGTACGCAACCATCCCGCCGGCTACTCCGCCCAGATGGGCCATGGCAATGGGGGTGCCGCACAGCCCCATGTGCATGAAGGTAAAGAGCACTTGGCCGGTGAGGCCTTCAAGGATACTTTTTCCCACCACCAACCCAAAGACCAAGAGGCCGACCCATCGGGTTTGCGGACTTCGCATCTGGCTCAATCCGCTAAAGGCCATCAGCCCGTGAGCCGTGCCGGACAACCCACACAGGCCCAGGACGCTGACCTGGGGCGCCCAGAGCCAGGCGGCCAGAAGACTGCCCCCGCCGCAGCCCAGCAGGACAGACAGGCGCGGCAACCCTTTCTGGCGCCGCAACTCCCCATAGAGCAGAAAAAAGGCCGCGCCATCCAAAGCCAGATGATACCAGGTCAGATGGACGAAGGGGTGGCTGAGTAACCGCCACCACTGGCCCGCCGCAACTTCGGCGGGGCGAAAAACCCAATCTGCCACATGGGTGAGTCCCACCAAGTGAAGGTTGCCTGAAATTAGTGCAACCGACAGAATCAACGTATCCCAGCGCCAGCCTAAAAGCGGGACTCGGAATGGCCATGGAGAACGTTGAATGGCCGTCGGCTGCTGTGAATTCAAGGGTAAGGGTGAAGAATTGATCATTTTCAGCCTCAGCCTAGTTGCGTTTGCGCCGCCGGGTCAGCCAGTAGGCCAGCCCCACGAATAGGGGCCCCACGGGAGCCGAGCCAAAGGAAAAATCCCGGCTCTGGTCGCTGGACGGCTGGGGCTGAGCGGCTTGAGGTACGGTGGGAGTTGCCTTAGGAACCGATTTCGCCTGGGGAACCGTGGCCTTGGCCAGGGTTACCGGCTGGTCCGGCTGGGGACCCAATTGGGCCAAGGCCTTGTCCCGCAATTGGGCCAGATGCTGGTCCCGGGCGGCCTGGGCCTGGCGGTCGCGGGCTATTCGGGTGCGGTTGCGACGCTCGATTTTCCAGCGCTGATACTCAGCATCGTTTTCCAGCACCAGGAACGATGTATATTCGGTGACAATGGAAAAGCCTTCCCCCAGGCCGATGATTTCGTCCAACAGGACCTGGGAAGAACCTTTGCGGTTGATGGTTTTCTGAATTTCATCCACCCGCTTCAAGGCCCACATGCGCTCGATTTCCGGATTGGCCTCATCCCGGGCGGGAAAACCCAATGCCACGGACTGCGCCATGGACTCGCCCTGAATATTGCCGGTCAAGGTCACCTCGGCCTGGCCTTCGCCCTGGTAGCGCCCGTAGATCCGAATGGGGGCCCCATGAAAGAGGTTGGGCAGTTGCCGGGGCTCCACATCGTAAACTTGAATGCCATCAAAGTTGAGTTTCAGATCGGTGGCCACGGGCCGCATCAGCTTGCGCCGAAAGGCCTGGGCTTGACGCTTGAAGTTGTCGCCCCGGGAGATGAAGGCCGCCAATCCGCCGGAGTCCTCGGCCAGTTGCCGCAACAGAGGCCGGTTGACCTCATTGCCCACGCCAATACAGAAAACCCGGGTATTGGCCGGCCGGGACTGGATCAGGCCCAGCAGCTCCTGGCGCTCTTTCTGTTCGGTCATGCCGTCGCTGAGGATCACCACATTGAGGGTGCGGTCAGGATCGGCATAGCGGTAGGCGCCGGTCATGGCCGGCGCCAGGACCGTGCCCCCCTTGGCGCGCTGGGAGCCCATGAATTCCGCGGCCCGGGCCTTGTTCTCCTCGTCCCCGGGGGTAAGCTGCCCAAAGAGGGTCACGGGGCGCACATTGAAGGTCATCAATTCGAAGCGGTCCTCGCGATCCAACTGGTCGACGAAGGCATCCACGGAATTTTTGGAGAGCAGCAGTTTGCCGTCATGGGCCATGCTGCCGGAGATATCCAGAAGAAACAGGTAATCCATGCCAGCTTCCCGGGCCGAAAGCTCAGGCCCGCTGGTCAGGGTGAGCATGAAAAAGCCGTCCTCCCGGTCCTGACGGGAGGTGATCAGATCCAGCCCGGTGCGAGGCCGCTCCAGCTGGTAGCTCAACACCACATCGGCATCCAGGCCTCCGCCGTTGGTTTCCAGGCTGGCCTGGCAGAAGGTGGGGCTGTGCCGGGCGATTTCAAACTGCTCGGCGTGGCTGGGGCTGGCCACATCGGTGAGGGCAATGGCCGATTTGACCCGCACATCCATGGCAAAATTACCGGCGCTGCGGGCGTAGAGATCCTCCCGGGTCACCGTGGCCAGGGGATAGACGTAGGTGGCGCGGTCGTGGTCCACCTCCAACTCCTGATAGTAGCTGATCTGTACCCGCTGTTCGGCGCCGGCGTTTATGGGGAAAATGCGCATCTCAAAGGTTTTGTAATCCACCTGCTCCAGCAGTCCCGGATCGCGGCGCTGTTGTTTATAGCTGTTGTAGATTTCCCGGGCGCGAGCCTTTTCCAGCACCTCGCCCACCATCTCCTTGCCGTTGATCCACATGCTGAAATTGGCCACCGAAGCCCCCTTGGGCACGGGAAAGGTGTACAGAGCCTCCACCTGCCGGTTTTCAGTGTTCAAAAAGACCTGGGTCACCTGGGTTACGGCCACTCCGTTGTTGATGGTGACCCGGACATCGTGCTCCTTGATCTCCAGAACGCCGCCGAACCCGCCGTCAGCAATGAGCAACCCCGCGGCATGGGGCTTTTCCGGCTGGGCAGCCAGCAGACAGCCAATTCCCAGCAGCACCATCAGCGACCATCTCACTTTTTGGTATAGTTCCCGAAACATGACACATCTCCTTTTCAATTGGGATTCAGCCTGTTGCTTGAATCCAGTGAGGAAAGGCCGGCGCCTGGGTCTCTTTCGGCCGGCAGTTACCCCCCTTCAAGCCAAAAAGCGTGCCAGGGGACCTAGAAAAGAAAAATTTCGCTTCATATCAGTAGGTTATAAATATATCCCCCATAGGACTTGATCGCCTCACCCTTTGTGACCATACAAATTATGATCGCGGCATGTTCTAATGATGTACTTCCCTGCCAATCACAGGTCCACGTATAGACGATGGGCCGGGTTGGCAGCGTTGGATACCGGGGGAGGGGGTCGTGCTTTTGCAGGGGATGGGGATCTGGATGGCAGAATTTCGGATAGGGGCGGGTTTGGAGCCCGCCCCTAAAGGGAATCCGGTGAAGCTGATACGCATATCCGCTTAGGGATACGGTGTGAACTGGCAAAAAAAGCGGGGGGCGCTATGCCGCTACATAGGGTCTCCTTTGCCGGCTAACGGGTCAATTCGCTTTCCAGGGCATCTTCCACCCGCAGGTGTTCCGAGCGCCACACATTGTTGGCGTTGGCGTAGCTTTCCAGATTTTGGCTGGTGAGGTGGGCCACCACTTCCATATCGGCCGCGGCGTCATCCTCCCGCCCCAGATTGACCTTCAGGGTCGCGCGGCTGTAATAGGCCGCACCGTATTGGGGATCGAGCTCGATGGCGCGGTCAAAATCATTAAGGGCGCCCGTCATGTCTCCGGCGCCCTCTTTGGCCAACCCCCGCCGGTGGTAGCCCCGGGAGAACTGGGGATCCAATTCAATCACGCGGTCAAAATCCTTGACCGCCTCCGGGTAGTTTTGTGCTTTAAGATGGGCGGTTCCGCGACCTGAAATGGCCAGCTTAAAGCCGGGATCGGCATCAATGGCTTCGCCCAGCAGGGAGATGCACTGAGTGTACTCCTTATTGACAAAGTGCTCCATGCCTTGGCTGAAGAGCTCTTGGGATTTTTCATGGGTTGTCATAGTCGACCTCCGTATATCCGATTGCGTTGACCCATACGCCTACGACGCCTCTTCCAACCTTGCTCGATTGGTGGCTGCGAAGGCCTTGGGCCGATGGGAATGCAAATTGAATTCCTTGGGCAGCATCGCGGGTTGCGATGCATCATTGGAATTATGGTTCACTTCCGGCACGCTTGCCGGATTGAAAAGAACCTAAGCAGCCAGATTTCGCTGTCAAATCAAGGACCGGGATTCGGTTTTACGACAGCCGCCGGCTGAAAGATACGCCTTGCAAAACCCACCGTTTTTTGATCAAGTCGGGGATCTCGACCCCTGATGCTTCAACCTTTTAACCCTTTCAAGCTGGTGAACTGCCATGAACGACGACCATCTGCCCACTCCCGAGGGACCTCAAATCCCGGAAAACAATGCAGACCTTGAACCCGAATCAGACTCTGAGCCCGAAGAAGAGAGTTTCGCCGAACTGCTGGAATCCTATTCCAGCGGGATGAGCGACGATATTCGGGTGGGGGAAAAGGTGCGGGTGAAGATCATCTCCATCAGCGACAGCGCGGTTTTTGTCAACGCCGGAACCAAGGCCGACGGAATCGTTGAGACCGAGGAGCTCAAGGACGAGGAGGGCAATCTGGCCTACGCCGTTGGAGATGAACTGGAGCTTTTCGTGGTGGCCGCCGACGAAAGCGAGATTCGCCTCTCCAAGGCCATTTCTGGAATCGGCGGCCTGACCCTGCTCCAGGAGGCCTATGACAATAAGATTCCGGTGGAGGGTAAGGTGATCCAAACCATCAAGGGCGGATTTCAGGTGGAGGTGCTCAAGCGGCGCGCCTTTTGCCCCATCAGCCAGATGGACGTCCACTATGTGGAAGACCCCGAGCCTTACGTGGGCCAGACCTATCAGTTCCGTATCAAAACCCTGGCCGAACAGGGCCGCAATATCGTCCTCTCCCGGCGGGTGCTGCTGGAGAAAGAGCAGCAGAAAGCCCGCAAGGAGTTCCTCAAGACCTTGGAGCCGGAGCAGATCCTCACCGGCCGGGTGACCCGCCTGATGCCCTTCGGCGCCTTTGTGGAACTGGCCCCCGGCTTGGAGGGCCTGGTGCACATCTCCGAGTTGAGCTGGTCCCGGCTCGAAAAAACCGAGGATGCCGTCTCCCCCGGGGATCGCCTGGATGTGAAAGTGCTGCGCCAGGAGGGTGAGGGCAAACAGCTGAAAATCGCCCTGTCCGCCAAACAGGTGAGCGGCAACCCCTGGGAGCGGGTGGCCGATGAATTCCAGGCGGGCCAGAAGGTGACCGGTAAGGTGACCCGCAATGCCCCCTTCGGCGCCTTTGTGGAGATTCGGCCCGGGGTCGAGGGGCTGGTGCATATCAGTGAAATGAGCTACGCCCGGCGGATCAATACCCCCGATGAGATCGTGGAGCCCGGCCAGACCATCGCCGTGATGATCAAGGAGATCGATTCTGCCAAACGGCGCATCAGCCTGAGCATACGGGACGCGGAGGGTGACCCCTGGCTCGACGTGAGCGACAAATTCATCGTGGGCCAGAAGGTGAAGGCCACCGTGGAGCATCGCGCCCAGTTCGGCCTGTTCATTACCCTGACCCCCGGCATTGTGGGCCTGTTGCCCAAATCGGTGATCAAACAGAACCCCCAGGCGGCGCGCATCGAGACCCTGAAACCCGGCGATCCTATCGAGGTGATGGTGGCCGGGATCAACGCCCCCGAACGCAAAATTTCCCTGAACCTGGGGCAAGGCGAAGATGAAAGCAACTGGCGGGAATACTCCCAAGAGACCCAAGTCAAAACCGATGCGGCCCCCCTGGGCGATCTGGGCGCCAAACTGGCGGCAGCCTTAAACCAAAGCACCAAGGAGGATTTATGATCCGAAAGATCATCCCAGCGCTTGTCATTTGGACCCTTGTGATCTGGATTGGATTGACCCTGCCCGCCGCGGCTCAGGTTGAAATGGAAGGCTTTGTATGGCTGCTGGAACCCGAGGGCGAGGCCGCCCTGGGGATTGAAGGACTCATCGGCACCGTGGTGGACCTGAAGGAAGATTTCGGCTACAGCGACACAGAGAGCGCCCCCGGGGCGCGGGTGATCCTGGGGGATACCCACCAACTGGTTTTTTCAGGATTCCAGTTCGACGCCTCGGCCGAGAGCACCGTGGATCGCCAAATCCGTTTCGGGGACAATCTCTTTGCGATCAACGAGCGGGTCTCCAGCGCATTCGACCTCACCGTCCTGCAGGCCTATTACCGACTCAACCTGGGACCCGACGCCTTTCACGGGGGTGTTTTGGCCGGCGGTGAATACATCGGCGTGGAAGCCGAAGCCAGTTCGCCTCGGCTGGGAAGTGCCTCCGTGGATGCCGATGCGGGCATGTTTCTCATTGGCGCCTTTGCCGAAAGCGAGCTGCTGCCGTTTCTGAAGCTGCGCGCCTCGGGTATGGGCGGCGCCTTTGAAATCAGCGATGTGGAGGCCGACTACTTCGATTTTGAAATTGCCATCCTGGCCCAGCTCCCCCCGGTATTCCAAATCGGAGCCGGTTACCGCTACATCGATGTCAGCGCCGAGGATGACAGCCACCCCCTCACTGTCGACCTGACCTTCAAGGGGCCTACTCTTTTTATCGGTTTCGCCTGGTAAAAAAAACATCCCGGTTAAAAATCATCGTGAACCTCTTCGCCGATATTGACAAAGTCCATGGCTGTGGAATCCTTGCATAGCTCAACTTTTCGGCCGATGATTTTTAATTTACAAAACCCTTGAGGAACTGATTCGTGATGGATCGGGCAAATTCAAATCTAATCCGTAAAACAGGATTTTTTATCGTCGTTGTGTTCAGCCTGGGTTTTTTCCTGACTAACGGACACTCAGGGAGAGCTTTGGCCGACTCCGCAGATTCAACGCCCCAAGTTTCCGGCCGGATCATCCGCGGCCTGCGGGTGATTCCCCTGAACGCGGATCAGGCCCCCTTTGAGCTGACCGTCTATCGCGGCGACTATATTGTCTTTCGACCGGCCGGCTTTGGCCCTGACCCCATCCTCGCCATACCCCGCCTGGATGTGAGCCAGCCCCTGGACGAACCTGGAGAATCGCCGCCCTACTTTAAAATGAAAACCCCTGGGGCCTACGATTTTACCCTGGGCCCGACGCGGGGCCGGATCCGGGTCCTCACCTACCGCCACCCCAGCTACCATGAAATCAGCGCGGCCCAGGCCGCCCAGAGGATCGCCCAGGGGAGCCCCCTGATTTTAGATGTGCGCACGCCCCAAGAGTTTCAACAGGGACACATCGCCGGCGCCCGCCTGCTGCCGGTGCAAGAACTGCAGCACCGGTTCGGCGAGCTTCAGCAGTACAAGCAGGAAGAGATCCTGATCTACTGCGCCACCGGCAACCGCAGTACCGTGGCCGCCAAGATTCTGGCCGACCAGGGCTTTGAAAACCTCACCAATCTGCGGGGCGGTGTTCGCGAGTGGCTCAGGGAAAACCACCCCCTGCAACGCTGACTTGACCGGCAACTCAGCCCCCGCTCTTGATTCTTCCCTTAAGCCCCCTTTGATCGATACCTGTTGTTAAACCACCGTTGCCTCGAAGATTCAGGACGACAGGGGCAATGTCAGGCAGGCCCGGACTCCCCCTCGGGTCGGGTGATTGGCGACGGTCACGCTGCCGCCGTGCAGGGCGGCGATCTCCCGCACGAAATTGAGGCCCAGGCCGGTACTCTTGAGACCGTCGGTCGGCCGGCGCAACGAATAAAATTTGTCGAAGATCCTGGGCAGGGCGTATTCGGGAATGCCGGGTCCTTGGTCCAGAATCTCAAGCTCAAGCTGCCCCTCCACAATCCGTGCCTGCACCCTCAGCTCCCCCTGGGGCGGGCTGAACTCGACGGCATTTTGAAGCAGGTTGGTCAGCGCCTGGTGGAGCAGGAAGGCATCGCCGAGGATCACCGCGTCCCCCTCCAGATCGACCTGAACCTTCAACTTGGCCTGGGCGATCCGCGATTGTAGCCCCTCCAGCGCCATGGGAATCAGGGCTTCTAGGGTAACTGGCTTCTTTTTTTGGAGCAAATTTTGATTCTCCAGGGCCGCCAGGGCCAGCATGCGGTCCACAATCTGCTGGATGCGGCCGGTTTCGCGTTGAATATTGTGCAAAAACCGCTGGTGCTGGGCGGCGGAGATGCGCGGTTCCCCCATCAATTCGGCGGCGCCGCGAATGGCCGTCAGGGGGCTTTTCAGCTCGTGGGTCAGGTTCTGGACGTAGTGCTCCACATACTGCTTGCCCTCCAGGGCCGCCTGCATGCGCTGAAAGGCGCGGCCCAGGGCGCCTATCTCGGTTTGATCCAGCCGGGGAAAGGCGACCCGCCGGCCTTGACCCACGGCCTCGGCGTAGTGGATCAGCCGGTTGATGGGGCGGGTCCACCAGAAGGTGAGCAGCAAACCGGCCAAAATAGCCCCCAGGCCCGAAAAAAGGCCCGCCTGGAAGATGTGAGGCTTGGCCTCCTTGAGAAAGTTGTTGATGTTGGTGGTGGGCTTGACCACCGTGAGCACCCCCACCACGGTTCCGTCCACTTCAATGGGCGCCGCCACATGGAGCACGGAGGATTCGGGTATTTCCGGATCGCTCTGGGTGGTGCGGGCGCCGTATTGCCCCTTGAGGGTCAGGTGAACATCCCGCCAGCGGGAAAAATCGGACCCCACCCGTTGGGGGTCTTGGGAGTCGTAGAGCACCCGGCCGGCGGCGTCGGTGATGTAGATCTGCAGATCCACCCGCACTTTTTCCAGATTGTAGATGCGCGCCGCCAGGGGGCGGCCATGGGCGTATGTCAGGGCCTCGGCCCAGCGGGTGAGATTCGGGGCCGCCAGCTGCCCAGTGTCCGGATCGATTTGCGAGGGCTTGAATTCCCGGGCCGCCAGGGCGGCCAGAATGTGGGCCTGGTCCACCAGAGGATCCTCAACCCCTTCCAGATAGCGGACCCGCAGGCTGTCCAGGGCATAATTGATGGGATAGGCGAAGGAGAGCATCAAGATCAGCATGAAACTGAAAAATATGCGCGAACCGAGTTTCATATTTCTTCCTTTAGGGCGTATCCTAGTCCGCGGTGGGTGACGATGGGGTCGATATCCGGATGGACGGCCTTCAATTTGGCGCGCAGGTTTTTGATATGGGCGTCCACCGTGCGGTCCATACTCGCTTCCGGTGCATCCCACACCCGGGCCATGAGCTGCTCCCGGGTAAACACCTGGCCGGGCCGGGCGATGAGGGTGGCCAGAAGATCAAATTCATAGCGGGACAAATCGAGCAGGTGATCAAAGTACCGAATCCGCCGTTTCACCGGATCCAAGCGAAATGGGGTCAATGGGGGCGGGGCGGGTGCAGACGGCCGCCGCCGTAGAACCGCCTTGACCCGGGCGGTGAGTTCCCGGGGGCTGAAGGGCTTGGTCACATAATCGTCGCCGCCGATCTCCAGGCCCACCACCCGGTCGATCTCGTGATCCCGGGCGGTGAGAAAGATGATGGGTGTGTCGTGGCGGGTGCGGATCCGCTTGCACAGTTCCAGGCCGTTGATATCCGGCAGGCCGATGTCCAGAATGATCAGCGCCACGGCATGCCGCTCCAGGTAGGCCATAAGCGGTCGGCCTTCCATCAAACAGGCGGTATGGAAGCCCTCGGTTTCCAGGGCGTATTGGATGGTCTCGGCAATGGCGCTCTCATCTTCGACAATGAGAATGGTATCGGCCATGGGCACTCTCCGGAGTGGGGGTTGATTCGCCCGCCGCCGGCCGGCCGGAAACCGCCTGGGCGGCGGCCTGGCCTTGACGTGGGCAGAATAGGTGCCTTTTTAGCAAAAATAGCCCGCCCCAGACAAACAGGCACCCCGCCGCCACCGTCACTCCGTGACGAACGAAGTTGGGCGCCAGCCCTTTCCAGGGTGCACTGGCCAGGGGAACGCCCAGGACAACCAGCAGGTAGACAGCCGGGGGAATCCACACCCAGCCCCTGACCCCGAACCCTTGAGGGCGGGCGATCCTTCCGTTTTCAGGCCGCGGAATGCAGATCCAGCGCCAGACTCGGGTGATCAGCCACAGCCCAGCCAGATAGACCAAAACCCCGCCCCAGCGGTGCTGCTCCGCCGGGCTGAGCCAGGCTGTGGGCAGAACCTCCGGCGCCTTGAGGGCCAAGGCGATACGGAGGGCATTGATCCCCAGGGTGGCGATATAGGCCATGAGATGGGCCGCCAGCCACCAAGGGAGGGTGCATTGCCGGGGTTTTTCCACGAGCAGAATAAGGCTCAGCGAAAGGGCACTGATGATCAGGAAATTGATCCCGGCACAGGGGGGCGCGATCACGAAGCCCTCGGCGCGGCTGATCCAACCCGCGCCGGATTCATACTCAAAGGGCACCCCGCTGACAGCCTGGACCAGGGCCGCGGTGGGCGCCAGGATCCAGACCAACGCTCCAGGAGCGGCGTTCCGGTAGTGCAGCTTCAAGCCCAGGGCCACCAGGAGGGTTGCCAACAGAAACAGAGCTGGTCTCAGGTCGGCGACTCTATAGCGACCCGCCAGGGGTTTACGTGCCGGCCCCGGTTTTGTGAGGTTAACTAATCTCAGGCCTTTCATGGGATCAGGCCTTTCGTCGGCGCCGCACCAGGAACAGGCTCCCCCCCAGGAGCAGCAATGCCGCCAGCAGCAGCAGATCCGGTTCCGGCCCGGCCACTAGGGGTCCCCCCACGGCCAGTTTGGAGACACCCAAAGGCAGGGGCAGGGGTTGATCTACATCCCGGGCGGCTTCTCCAAGGTTGCGGGAGGATTCCAGAATGGCGACAAAGGCCGTATAGGCCGTGAGCAGGCCGTAGCGCAGCCCAAGCTGGGTGATGGCCTCCTGGTTGGCGGCATGGGCGCGGCGGGGCGCGTAGTCGCTCAGCGCCAGCAGCCGCTCCCGGGCCCAGAGGATGGGCAGTGCAGCATGCTCCGGACGGGGGCTGAACCCCTCGACCTTGAGGGTCTGTTCAAATGACCCCTGGCCGCCCATACCGCGGATGTGGATCGTGCCCCGGGCCGCACCGCGCCATTTGCCCATCACCATCACCGGACGCGCGGCCAGAAGATCGGGGATAATGGCCGGCGTGAAATCATAGGCATCCAGCCCCTCAAAGGTCACCTCGATGCCCGTCAACACCGGCTGGCGGACATACTGAATGAAGCGCCGGGCCGCTTCCAAAGCCTCCTGGGGCTGGGTGGCCACAAAGGGTTCGCCCTGGCCGGCCCGGGCCACGCCCTCCATGAGATAGCGGTTGACACTGCTGCCGATGCCGAAGCTGAAGACGTTGCTTTGATCCAAATGGCCACGGATATAGTCGAATACCGCGCCCTCCGCCGAGATATAACCATCGCTGATCAGCACCACGGAGCGGGCCATGTCCGGGGTGCGGGGTAGGGCCAAGGCCCGTTTCAGGGCGGCCAGCAGCTCGGTCCCGCCCCCGCCCTGCCGACTGCCTAAAAAGTTCCCCGCCGCTTCAATGTGCGCCGCTTCCGCCGGCAGGGAGCGGGGCGCTAAAACCTGGGAACCACCGGCAAACAGGATCACGTTGAACCGGTCACGGGGCTGCAAACCGCCCAGTAAGCGGGCCATGAGGGTTTGGGCCACCTCCAGGGGAAAGCCGTGCATGGAGCCGGAGACATCCACCACGAATACAAATTCCCGGACCGGAATCTGCTCCGGGGCCACCTGGCGGGGCGGCTGGACCATGAGCATAAACACATTTTCATCCTCACCTTCAAATAACATCAGGCCGCTTTGCACATTTTCAGCGGCCAGACGGTAGCGCAAGATAAAATCCCGATCACCCTGGGCCTTGTTTGTGTCGGCCAGCCGGATATGGGCCGTTGACGGATTGTCCCAGCGGGTCTCGATCTGGTGGGAGGGGCAACTCAGGGCCGCCAGAGGCACGCCGCCCAGCACCCGCGCCGATAGATCGAAGGCACCTTGCAGATGGGCCCCATTGGCGTGATAGGGGCTGGGGATCCATGGATCGGGCGCCCCGGCCGGGGTGGCATCCCTCCCGCCGCTGTAGCGGGGGCCCACCACTGTCGGAAACACAAACTCATACACCCCATCCTCCAGAGAGAGCCGCTCGGAATAGACCAGCTCCACCCGCACCTCCTCGCCAGGCATAATGTTGGCCACCTCCATCTGCAAGACATTAGGACGCTGCTGGGTGAGCAGTCCGGCACTTTGACCCCTGGCCCTGGCGCTTTCAAACTCGCGGCGCGCCTGCTGACGCTTCTCAATTCGGGCGCGCACCACGGCGTCGCCGACGGTCAAGGTTAGGCCCTGAACCGCGGCCCGGGTACCGGCCGGAAAGAGATAGCGGGCGTTCAATGGGACGGCGCCCTGGTTGGCATAGGTTTGGTAGACTTTGATCTGGGCGATCACGCCGTTGATCAACACTTCGGCCCAGGTGGCTTTCAGCGGAAAACGGTCCGGACCGTCGTCGCTCTCTTCAGCGGCCATAATCTCAAAGTAGGGTGCCTGGGTCTCCGTGCCGCTGTCGGATGCCCAAAGAGAATGAACCGGAACCAGACTGAAAAGCATAAGCCAAGTGAAGATCTGAATTGTTTTTTGCACCATGGATGCCTCCTGCAAGGGGGAAATGAAGGTGGACCAACAGGGAACCATTTTTTGAAAACCATGGCAGGAGGGTGACAGATTTGTTTGAAGGAAGAGTGAAATGAAAATGAAAAGGGTGTGAATATCAATGACCGGCGCCGGACGGAGGAGGATTTTCAGTGTCATGCGATGCAGGGAGAAAACAAAGGTCTGCCGAAGAATGCAGAAATTATTGATGGAATGAACCGGGTGTCGGCAAACAAAATAGAAACCCCTGCCGGGAAAACGAGCGGGGTTAGGGAGAGGGACTTAACTTTTTAAAGTTACTTGGAGCGGCGGCGGAAGATGGCCGCGCCCAATATCCCGCTGCCCAACAGCAGAACCGTAGCTGGCTCCGGGACTGGAGCGGGTTGATGGGATCCAGGCTGAGGACGTCCAAAGGCAAAAATAGCTGAGAAATCGAGGAAGCCTTGGTCAAAACTGATTGGAACTTTCGTTGTATGGCGTGAGAAAAGAAAATTAAATTGGCTGTTGGCGCAGATAGGTCAGATAAGGGGTCAGATTAAAAAAGTTTAAAGTGTATACATTATTTTCCGTTGGAATCTCTGAAAGCTATCCGATAAAAGTCCTCATTGATCTGCAACCTGGGTCTCCGATGAATAATTCGGTGATCGGCATCATACCCCAACCCACCAGAACCGATAACCGCAAAGGCTGCCAAAACGTCAAAATCTTTGAACCCAGTCTTGAGTCCAAGCAACCCTATCTTCACCGGTCCTCATCCACCATATTCGCACCACCCACCCAGGCATCAAAAACACCCATCCTCTGCTGCTGTTGGATGGGGAATATCTGTAAAAATGAATTCTCGCCCGGAGATGTAAATACCGTGGGGTAGCCTGATACCATCAATATCCCCCGCTAAACTGGTGCGGATTTCAAAGTGGCTGAATCCGGTTGGCAACGCCAGAGCCGTTTGCGGCAGGACAATTCCCAAAGTAATTGTGAAACATAGATAAAATTTTTATTCGCATGAAAGCCAGAGCCTCCTCAATCCCCGAGTCCACTTCAACTCCCCCAATCTCCGATCAGCTCCCACAGGATGTCCGGTACCCAGGACCAAACACTTCTTGTGACTCATGTAGCACATATACAAGCTTCGTGCCATAACTTAATTCATTTTATCCAGCTGATTTCATTGTTACTTTAAAATTGGCCTAGACGGATTTTCGTGTATTTTAGAATAGATTATGAATTTTTTTCCCCGATTTGGGAACTAAATACCCTATTGCCTACCGCCTACCAACGGGTTACCCAGCGTCCATGGAAATTATTCACGCCTATTCGGACCAGCAAATCGAGACGATCCGGACCCTGTTTCGAGAATATGAAGCTTTCCTTCAGGTGGATCTTTGTTTTCAAGGATTCGAGGCCGAGTTGGCGGGGCTGCCGGGGCGCTATGACCCCCCCCGGGGCGCATTGCTGCTGGCCATGGCGGGCAAGACGGCCGCCGGATGTGTGGCCCTGCGCCCCCTTGACGCCCAGGTTTGCGAAATGAAGCGGCTCTTTGTGCGCCCCCGGTTCTTGGGGCACGGGATCGGCAACGCGTTGACCCGGGCGATTATCGAAAAAGCCCAGGAAGCCCACTATCAGCGGATGGTGTTGGACACCCTGGATAAACTGAAACCGGCCCTGGCGCTTTACACCCGCCTGGGTTTTGAGCAATGCGAGCCCTACTATCCGAACCCCCTGCCCGGGGCGATCTACCTGCAACTCGATCTTAAAAGGAATCGTTCCCCAGCCGCGAGCCCGCCGGGGCGGCAGCGGACAATCGTTTGAGCCTGCCGGCGTTGGTTGCCCACGATGCCCAACCCAAACCCCTTGGCAGGTTCCTGGACGCCCAGTTGACCCCCATCGTTAAAACAGGCTAAATCGAAACAGGATTTGCCGTTGGGCTTTCCATCCCAACAGCCCAAAACCGAGTTGACACCCATGGCAAAATTGAAACATTGGGCCCAGGCCACCCGCCCCAAAACCCTGGCGGCCAGCATCGCACCGGTGTTGCTGGGGGGGGCCATGGCCTTGGCCGACGGCCATTTCCGCTGGCATCTGGTCCTGGTGGCTTTGATCTGCGCGGTGCTGATTCAAATCATCACCAACTATATCAATGAAATATATGATTATAAAAAAGGCGCCGACACCCGCGATCGGATCGGACCGCAGCGGATCGTGGCCGCCGGCATTGTCACCCCCCGGCAGATGCGCAATGTCGCTGCCGTTTTGGTGCTGATTACCTTTCTGCTGGGCTTGATTCTGGTGGCCGAGGGAGGCTGGCCCATCCTGCTGGCCGGCGTGCTGGCGCTGCTCTTTGCCTGGGCCTATACGGGCGGCCCCTACCCCCTGGCCTATCTGGGGGTGGCCGATATTTTTGTGCTGATCTTTTTTGGGCTGGTGGCGGTGTGCGGCACCTACTACGTGACGGCCGGGCACCTGACCCGGGAAGTGATCATCGCCGCCATGGCCCCCGGTTTGCTCTCCATGAATGTGCTCGGCGTGGCCAATATCCGCGATATCGAGACCGACCGTGCAGCCGGCAAGATCACCCTGGCCGTTCGGCTGGGTCCCCGATGGTCGCGGCAGCTCTACACGGCGCTGACCCTGCTGGCTTTTACGGTCAATGGGCTGCTGTACGGGCTATCCAAGGACCCCTGGATGCTGCTGCCCCTGGCCGCGCTGGGCTACGCCTATAGAATTAACCGCAACCTGTACCGCGCCCAAGGCAGGGAACTGATCGCGACCCTGGCCGCCACGGGCAAGCTGCTGCTGCTGCATTCCATCCTCATGGGCGTGGGGTTTCTCCTCTAACCCGCCGTCCTCACAACCCACAGGCGTTCATATGACCCAACCTTCCCGAAATCGAAATCTGATGATCGTTTTTTCCGTCACCCTGATGAGCGTCTTGGGCATCGCCACCATCTATCCGGTGCTGCCCAAGGTGGCCGCGGCCCTCAACGTACCCAAAGCGGAAATCGGGAAAATGCTGGCGCTGTTTACCCTGCCGGGCCTGGTGCTGACCCCGGTCCTGGGGGTGCTGGCCGACCGCTACGGCCGAAAACGGATATTGGGACCGGCCCTGCTGCTCTTCGGCCTGGCCGGCTTTGCCTCCGGGTTTGCCCGGAGCTTTGAGATGATGCTGGCCCTGCGCTTTCTCCAGGGTTGTGGGGCGGCCTCCCTGGGGGCCTTGAACGTCACCCTGATCGGCGATTTGTTCAAAGCGGGGGAACGGGGCCGCATGATGGGCTACAACAACAGCGTGCTCAGTTTGGGCACCGCCACCATGCCCCTAATCGGCGGCGCGCTGGCGGCCCTGGCCTGGTACTACCCCTTTTACTTGCCCATTTTGGCCCTGCCCATCGCCTGGATCGTGCTGAGCAAGCTGGACCCCCCGGAGCCGGACAAGTCCCACGCTTTTGGGGACTATTTTCGATTGCTGGGCAGCGGCATCAAAAATTTCAAAATCTGCGGGCTGTTCATTATCAGTATCAATACCTTTGTGATCCTCTTTGGCTCTTTTCTCACCTACCTGCCCTTCATTTTGAGCCAGAAGTTTCAACTGGGGCCCGAAAAGATCGGCCTGATGGTCTGCACCATGTCTTTTAGCCAATCGATCATGGCCACCCAGCTGGGGCGCCTGCTCACGCGCTTTTCCAAAAAGCAGATCCTGAAAACCGCTTTCCTGCTGTACATGACCGCCATGGTCCTCTTTCCCCACATGCCCTACGTGGGGCTGATGCTGCTGCCCACGGTTCTATTCGGCATGGCCCAGGGGGTCAATGTGCCCACGGTTCAATCCATGCTGGCCGACTATGCGCCCTTAGAGCGCCGGGCCGCCTTCATGTCCATCAACCGCTGGGTCTCCCAGATCGGACAAACCCTCGGGCCTCTCTTCACTGGGCTGGTGTATGCGCGCTTCGGGCTCAATTCGGTCTTTTATGCCGGCGCCCTGATGGCGCTGATCACCTTCCTGATCATTTTTCTGTTTGGCGCCAAGGGCAAGGATCAGACCCCGGCCTGAAACCGACCGCGGAAATCCTTACAACATCACCTCAATCCCATAGAAATGGCCGAGCCCGTCACGGCGCCAGCACGGTAAAGGCCGGTGTGCGGATCTGGGGGGGCATCTGCTCCCAGGGGTTGCCGCAGAACCTCGCCTGGACAGCGTATTGACCAGGCGCCAGCGCATCGGGCAGACGCCAGCGAATGCCATCCATCTGGGCGATATCATTGAAGCGGGGGCAGGTATCTTGGGCGGGACGCTTGAATTTGGGTTTGAAGCTCAGCGCTGCGGCGGAGGGGATTTCTGTGCTGAGGGAAACCAGTTCGAAATCGGCCGCCACGCCGATGGGAAAGGCGGTCATGCGGATAAAGCGCAAGGTCAGCGTCTCGCCGGGCAAATAGCGGTCAAAATCGGTGTTGATACCGATCAGTTTGTTGTCATCGGAGATGCCCGTTCCCACCCCGGAGGTGGTTTCGTCCCAGGAGCGGGCCGGCCCCACGTCAAGGTGCACACTCTGGCCGTGGTAGTAACCGGCGCCGCCAAAGTGCAACCCTTTCACATAGTCCCAGATCCGTTTCGCCGAAACACCCTCCATCTTCAAATCGGCAGCCATGCCGTACTGATGCAGGCTGGCCTTGGCCGCCAGGGCTCCCTTTTGGCGCAGGTTGCGGTTGTATTCCGGGCTGCGGTATCCGGAGGTCAGGGTAATCCAGGCGCCAGGTCGGAGATGATCTTCCAGGAAGTCCATAAATTCGAGGAAACGCAGGGAAAGTTGCATGTCATTGGCGTCGAAGGGGGCGTCAAACACCCCGTGAATCGCTTGAAGGGCCTTCAGGTCATACCCGGCCGGGCCGCGGCGGTAATGGCCGCTGAAGGAGGTGCCGTTCTTCTGGCTGATGATCCGAATGCGCCCGTCGCCGCTGTAGACAAAACGGGAGATATCCGCGGATTGGGCGGTCAGCGGCAGGACCAGCAATAGCGAGCATGTCCATAGGATGAAACGTAACCGGGACAATCGCGACTCCTCACGCTTGGGTCAGGACGAAAGTTAAAATCGGTGGGCCGGGACGACGTCGAAATGATGCACCCCGCCCCCGGGGAAGATCCAGATCGACCGGCAGTTGCCGGAAAGCGCCGGGAGATGAGGCTAATGCCCATCTCCCTTGGCCAGCATCCGCCAGGCATCCTCTCGATCTTGAGCGGAAATGGAATGCTCCAGTTCGGCAATCATCTCCTGCACATACGCCTTTTGGCGCATCCCCACAAGTACCGTTGAGACGCCGGCCGTGGATCTCAGGGCGCGCACCGCCATGCGGCTCAGGCTGGGAGCGTCCGCCCACTCAGGATCGGCCGCCTGCAGCCGCTGTTTTAAGGCCCTGAGCCGGCGCAGCAGCGACCCCACATAGACGGAATCCACGGCCTCAAAGGCCGCGGTTAAGGTTTGGGGATGCTGCGCCAGCCAGCCCTGAAGTCCCTCTATTTCAGGCTCCTGGGATTGAAGAAAATCGAACACCCCCCGGATGCGGGGCATCAACAGATCGTCCCGCACCTGTCGCCAGTGGCCGTAGCTGCCGAAATCGCGCCAATGCTGTTTCAGGCTATCAGCCGTACCCAATTGCTCGGATAGGCGCTGGGTCAAAGACAGAGATAGTTCCAAGCGGGGCAGCAAATTCTGCACAAAGGTCTTTTCGCTTTGGGCCGCCGCCTCGATGGCGGAGACAATCTCATCATCGCTCAACTGGGGGCGGACCTCGGGATCGGCCAGGCGCAGCAGCTGCCGGCCGTCGAAGGCATTGAGCGGCCTATTGACCAACACGGCAATCTTCCGGGCCGCGGCCCAGGACAGACAGGTTTGACTCCCAGGTTGATTGGGCTCCAATGCCGCACCGGATTCCAGCAAATTTAGGGGCAGCTGGATCACTCGGAAGCGATGGGCCTTACCGCTCTCAGCGGCGATCTGGGCTGCAATCTCATCCAATTGGGACAAATCGGTGAACTGCCCATTTTCCCGGGGTACTGGAAAGGTGTTGGAGCTGACGCCGTAATACTGCAGACGCCCCTTTTCCGCCTCCCGCTCCAGATGGCGGAAGGCGGCTTTCAAGCGCCGGTAGTACTCTTTTCTGAGGGTATCCAAAGCGATATCCTTCTTTTGACCCCAACTCAGGTAGTACTCGGGATTGTGGAGCAGATAAACATCCAGGGTCTCCAGACCCAGCCGTTCCAGGGAGCGGGTGAGCTGGTCGGCGATAAATTCCGGATGCAGGCAATGCTCCAGGCCCTGGCCGTAGGGAACCAATTCCGGAAACGGGCGCCCCTGGGCCTTACGCTGCTGGCTCAATTCAAAATTGGCGCCCTGTAGGTAGCCCACCTTGGAGACGATCACCACTTCATCCCGGGCAATCCGTCCGCCGCCAATCAACTCAGCCAGCACTTCGCCCACCAGGGCTTCCGATTGCCCGTCGGCATAATTGGTGCTGGTGTCAATCAGATTGATTCCCTGGAGTAAGGCCTCGGTCAAAGCCCAGCGGTGTGCCGCAATCCCCTGGGCCACCCGATAGCCGCCAAAGCCGATCTGGCTGGCAGTCAGGCCAGTTTGGCCCAGAGCCCTGAAATCAAGGCCGGCATGGGTTTGGTGATAGCGCCGGGTACCCTCCGGTGTGGCATGGCCTGGAATCATGACCCTCCCTCTGTGGGGTTCCTTTTCAAGGGTGTGCTGGATCAAGCGCCCCAATGGATCCCTCATGTTGACAAGCGCTTAACCTCACTTAACCTAAACCTATTAAAATAATGATGGAATTACCTTTTTCAAACCCACCCCCGGATCCAGGCCGGTTCCGGGGAACCCCAGGAGGCGACCATGAGCGACGACGTTCAATTTGTGCGCAGTGCCTGTTCAATAGATTACCAAGAAGATAAAGAGAAGGTAATGACCGCCTGCCGTCTGTGCGGAAAGCTGCACTGCAGCGATTGCGTGGACGAATTCGGCCGCTGCGTCACATGCAAGGACGAAGATGGGCCGACCGGCGATTAAACCCGCGCCCAAACTGACTCCCCTTGACACACTGCTGAACAAGCTGCCATATATCAAATTGTTAAAATTCGGTTAGCATTTCACACTAGGAACAAGGAGGAGGAATGAAAAAGATTTTCGCATCTCTAGTTTTGGTGACTGTCCTGACGGCGCTGGCGCTGCCGGTACAGGCTGCTGGCCGCTTGGTAATCTATTGTTCCAACGAGCCCTTTGCTTGCCAGGCTGTGGCTGACCGCTTTGCCGAAAAGTATGACGTCAAGGTGCAGATGACCCGGGCTGGGTCGGGCACCACCTACGCCAAAATCCTGGCCGAAAAGGACAACCCCAAGGGTGATGTCTGGTACGCGGGCACCTTGGACCCCCACTCTCAGGCCGGGGTCAACGAACTGCTGGAGGCCTACAAGTCACCCATGCTGGCAGAGATCGGAGAAGCTTTCCAGAACCCGGCCACCACCAAGCAGCACCACACCGCGGGGGTGTATGCCGGGGTCCTGGGCTACTCGGTGAACACGGATTTGCTGAAAGAGAAGAGCTTGCCCATGCCCCAATCCTGGGCCGATTTGACCAAACCCGAGTATAAGGGCCTGGTTCAAATGGCCAGCCCCCAGAGTTCGGGCACCGCCTACACCGCCCTGGCCACCCTGGTGCAGCTGTGGGGGGAGGATAAAGCCTATGAGTACCTGGCTCAACTCCATCAAAACATCGGCCAGTACACCAAGTCCGGCTCTGCTCCCGGTAAGTCTGCGGCCCGGGGAGAGACCATGATCGGCATCGGGTTTCTTCATGACCACGCCCTGCAGAAAGTCAACGGCTTCCCCCTGGAACTGGTGGTGCCGGCCGAGGGTACCGGCTATGAGATCGGCGGGTTGAGTATCATCAAGGGTGCTCGCAACATGGAGAACGCCAAGAAATTTGTCGATTACATGCTCTCCAAGGAGGGTCAGGAGGTTCCCCAGGAAGTCAAGATGTTCCAAGTTCCCACCAACATCAATGCCAATGTTCCTAAGGAGGCCATCCGCCTCGAACAGGTCAAGCTCATCGAATACGACTTCGTCAAGTACGGCAGCGAAGAGATGCGCTCCCATCTCATTGATCGTTGGGCCCAAGAGATTAAACCCCTGGAGCGTTAGTTTTTGGCCCTTCTCGCGCGCCGGCGCACGGCCCTGGGCGAGACCCCGCCCCACATCACTCTGTTGTGGCTGGGGGCAGGGTTTGCCGCCTACTGGGCATTGCCCTGGTTGGCCCTGGAATACGGCCTGTTTGACACCACCCGGGATGAATACATAGCGGCCCTGGGCTGGCAGCGCGGCGGCGGTTCCCTGGCGCTTCCCCTTGGGCTGCTCTGCTTGATGCCCCTGCCCTGGCTGGGGCTGCCCCTTAAACCCCTGGGATGGATCTTCAGCCTGGTATCCGCGGCGGGCGGGATCCTGATCTTCCAGGACTTCATCCGCAATGCCAATTCCATGGGCCTCGGCTGCGCGGTGATCCTCATGGTCCTGGGGGCACTGTTTGCCATTGGTATCGCCAAAATCGGCTTTCAGCGCGGGGACACCTTCATCTCCGGCAGCGTGATATTCGTGATCGGCATGGTGGTGGTCTTCATCTTCTACCCCGTGGCGCAGATCTTCTTCAAGGTTCTTCTGGACGGAGAGGGAACCTTTGCACCCCTGCAGTTCTTTCGCATCATCACCTCTTTTGGGGTCGGCCGGGTGGTGTGGAACACGCTGCTGCTGGCCATCTCCGTGGGCGCCACCACCACGCTGTTCGGGCTGGTCTTCGCCCTCTATGCACTGCGCGCCACCTCTCCTTTGCGCCACGCCGTGCGCGTTCTCTACATCCTGCCCATCATCACACCGCCTTTTGTAGTGGGCATGTCGCTGATCCTGCTTTTCGGCCGGGCCGGAATGGTCAACGATATCCTGATCTACTTCTTCGGCCCACAAGGGGTGTTCACTGCTCCGGGTTCCATGGGAATTTTTGAACGCTCAGGCTACATCTACGGGTTTCTGGGCATCTTTCTGGCCCAAACCCTGGCCCTGACCCCGGTAAGCTATATGGTCCTGAGCGGCATGCTGGCCTCCATCAATCCGGCCATGGAGGAGGCCTCACTCACCATGCGCGCCTCCCGCTGGACCACCCTGCGCAAGGTCACCCTGCCTCTGGTGCGTCCCGGCATCGCCAACGCCTTCTTGCTGGGTATGATCTCCTCTGCGGCGGATTTCGGCAACCCCCTGGTTTTGGGGGGCGAGTACGATGTGCTCTCCACGGAGATCTACTTCTCCATTGCCGGCGCCCAATTGGACTTCGCCAAGGCCGCGGCCCTGGGCCTGCTGCTGCTGGCCCTCTCCCTGGGCGTCTTTCTGGTTCAGCGCCGCTGGGTGGGGCAGAAATCCTACGTCACCGTCACCGGCATCCAAAGCTCGGGCAATGTCACTCCCCTGCCGCTGGGGCTGCAGCGGGCCATGACCCTGTTTATCGGCGCCTGGCTGGTATTGGTGGGCATTCTGTATGCCAGTATCTTTTTGGGGGGCTTTGTGCGCCAGTGGGGAGCCGATTACACCCTGACCCTGGCCCACCACCGGGAGCTGTGGTTCCACGGGCTGGCGTCGGGGGCCTGGCCCTCGTTTAAAAACTCCCTGCTCTACGCCTTGATTGCAGCCCCCCTGACTACCGTGACCGGCGTGTTGATCGCCTACATTCTCACCCGCAAGCAGTTTTGGGGCCGGGGAGTGATCGACTTTGGGACGGTGCTGATCTTCGCCATCCCGGGAACCGTGACCGGCGTGGCCTATATCCTGGCCTTCAATACCGCGCCTCTGGAACTCACCGGCACCGCCATTATCCTGATCATCACCATGGCCATCCGGGCCATGCCCGTGGGTATTCGGGGAGGGATGTCAGCCCTGAGCCAGATCTCCCCCAGCCTGGAAGAGGCCTCCCTGCTTCAGCGCGCCGGCAGTTTCAAAACCATCCGGGCCGTGCTGCTGCCCCTGCTGCGCTCCACCCTGATCACCTCCATGGCCTACAGTTTTATCCGCGCCATGACCACGGTCTCGGCGGTCATTTTTCTGGCCACCGCCGGCACCAATGTGGCCACCACCTACATTCTTTCCCGGGTTGAGAGCGGGGATACCGGCGTAGCCGTCGCCTACGGTTCGGTGCTGATCTTCACCATGCTGGCATTTACCCTGCTGGTGCAAGCTGTCACCGGCCGCTCACGCATTGAAAAACAGGCCAAACCCCAACGAGGTTGACCATGACAGCCGCGGACTCCATCACCATCACCCTGAAATCGGTCTCCAAGCACTTCGGCAAGGTTAAAGCCCTGGACCGCATCGACCTTCAGTTCGCCCCCGGAACCCTCACCACTCTGCTGGGGCCCAGCGGATGCGGCAAAACCACCTTGCTGCGCCTAATTGCCGGGCTGGAAATGGTCACGTCCGGAGAGATCTGGTTCGGGGAGGAGAACATCACCGTTCGCTCGGCCACCCAGCGGGACGTGGGCATGGTCTTTCAATCCTACGCCCTGTTTCCCCATATGACGGTGGCGCAAAATGTGGGCTATGGCCTTGGGGTGCTCAAAACCGACCCCGTCCAGATCCGGGACCAGGTCCGCCAGGCCCTGCAAATGGTGAACCTGGACGGCTACCAGCGGCGCTATCCCGACGAACTTTCCGGCGGACAACAGCAGCGGGTAGCCGTGGCCCGGGCCATGGTGCTGGAACCAAAAGTGCTACTCTTCGATGAACCTTTGAGCAATATCGACAGCAAACTGCGCCGCAGCATGCGGGAAGATATCCGCAACCTCCAGCAAACTTCGGGGATCACCTCAGTCTATGTCACCCACGACCAGGCCGAGGCCTTGGCCGTTTCCGATGAAGTGGTGGTGATCCGCGAAGGCCGCATCGAACAGCAGGGGCCGCCCAAGGCGCTATATCACCGCCCAAGCACACCCTTTGTAGCCAATTTTATCGGAGAATCCAATGTGGTCGCCGGAGAACTGCACCGACAGGGCGGGCAGCAATGGGTGCAGTTGGGCAAGACCCGCATTCAGCTGCCAGCGAAAAAGGAGATCCAGGCGCCGCCGGGGCCCGTTCAACTCTCCCTGCGGCCTGAAATTATGCAGATCCAATCAACCATGGAGCCGGACGATCCGGCCCTGGCGGGAAGTGTCATCCACAGCGCCTACATGGGCCCTATCATCGAGTACACCATCGCCACCGAGGCCGGGGAGATCTTCACCCGCACCCCGGCCCACCTTGAGCAGTACCGGCCCGGGGCGAAGGTCTATCTGCATATCCTTCCGGAAGAACTGATCCTCATCGCCGACGCATCAACGTCAGAAAAAACCATATAGTCTTTCCCTTTGCGAAGACGATTTTCGGCCGGGAAGCCCGGGTTACAGCGCGCCGGCGGTTTGGGCTTGCTTGTAGAAGGGCGACATCTCCCGCAGGCGGGCGATGATGGGCGGCAACACGGTGATGATATGGTCGATCTCTTCTTCGGTGTTATAGATGCTCAGGGAGAAGCGGATGGAGCCGTGGGCTGAGGTGAAGGGAACGCCCATGGCCCGCAGCACATGGGAGGGCTCCAGGGAGCCGGAGGTGCAGGCCGATCCAGAAGAGGCGCAGATACCGTGCTGGTCCATCATCAGTAAAATGGCTTCGCCCTCCACGTACTCAAAGCCGATGCTGGTGGTGTTGGGCAGTCGCTGAGTCGTGTCCCCGTTCAC
This sequence comes from uncultured delta proteobacterium, assembly GCA_963713755.1. Taxonomy (GTDB): domain Bacteria; phylum Desulfobacterota; class Desulfobacteria; order Desulfobacterales; family CAVQMW01; genus CAVQMW01. Next base: position 130,420 of record CAVQMW010000005.1, read on the forward strand.
CGTGGCCATGGGGATCTTCTCCAGAAGACCCCGCTCCAGCTTATCCCGCAGGGCTTTGACCCGGCTGTTTTCCTCGTTCAGGTGCTCCCCGACAAATTGGCAGGCCCGGCCCAGAGCCACGATGGCGGCCACATTCTCGGTTCCCCCGCGCCGGCCGTGCTCCTGGTGCCCGCCGATGAGAAAGGGCGCGAACTTGGTGCCCTTGCGCACGTACAGGGCGCCGATGCCCTTGGGGGCGTGGAGTTTGTGGCCCGAGAGAGCCAGCATGTCCACCCCCACGGATTGCATATTCATGGGAATCTTGCCCACGGCCTGCACCGCGTCGCTGTGAAAGGGAATCGCCCGGGCGTTGAGTTGGGCGGCGATTTCTGGGATGGGGAAGATCACGCCGGTTTCGTTATTGGCCCACATGAGGCTGACCAGGGCGGTATCGTCCCGCAGATGGCGCTTGAAATAGTCCATGTCCAGGCGGCCCTGGGCGTCCACCGGCACGGTGCTCACCTGATAGCCCCGCCGGGAGAGATGCTCGCAGAGGTTTTTCACCGCTGGATGTTCCACCCGGCTGGTGAGGATGTGCCGTTTTTCCGGCTGGGCCTGGATGGCGGCGTGAATGGCGGTGCTGTCGCTCTCGGTGCCGCAACTGGTGAAGATAATCTCATCGGGCTGGGCGTTGAGCAGATCCGCCACCTGTTGCCGGGCCTCTTTCAAATGGCGTCCCACCTGGCCGGCAAAGGTGTACATACTGGAGGGGTTGCCGTAGAGCTCGGTTAAAAACGGGGTCATGACCTCGAACACTTCCGGCGCCACCCGGGTGGTGGCGTTGTTATCGACGTAGACGGTTTTCATTAGGCCACCTCCTCCACCACCAGTTCCACGTTGACCATTTCGCGCAGCTTCTTTTCCACAAAATCCTTGAGGGTCACCTGGGAAAGCTGGCAACCGGCACAGGAACCTTTCAGCTGCACCTTCACGGTATTGCCGTCCACGTCCACCAGATCGATGTTACCACCGTCTTTTTTCAAATTGGGCCGGATCTCGCGGTCGATGGTTTCCTGAATCAGTTGGATCTTTTGGATGTTGGTGAGCGGTTTCTTTTTCTCGGCCGGCACGGCATGCTCACCCAACACCTGGTCGATGATCTCTTGAATGGCATCGTGACACTGGCCGCAGCCGCCGCCGGCCTTGATGTAGTCGGTGACATCTTCGATGGTCTTGAGCCGGTTTTCCTTGACCACCCGTTCGATCTGCCGGTCGGTGACGCCGAAGCACTCGCAGACGATCTGGCCCTCAGCCTTTTCAATGGGCCGGCCCTCGTAGTGGGCGATGGCCTTTTCCAGCGCTTCCTGGCCCATCACCGAGCAGTGCATCTTCTCCTTGGGCAGGCCGCCCAGGAACTGGGCGATATCATCGTTGGTGATTTTTCTGGCCTCCTCCAGAGATTTGCCCTTGATCATCTCCGTTAAGGCTGATGACGAGGCAATGGCGCTGGCGCAGCCGAAAGTCTGAAATTTGACATCGGCGATCCGATCCTGATCGTCGAGTTTGAAATAGAGGGTCAGGGCATCCCCGCAGGAGAGTGACCCCACTTCCCCGACTCCATCGGCATTCTCGATGGTCCCCACATTGCGCGGGTTGAGAAAATGTTCTTTGACTTTACTGGTATAATCCCACATGAAAATTCCCCCATGTCTGAAGTCTGATCTTTTAGATATCTGAAGGTTCGAGGGCGATTTCAGCCCGAACCCGCCAAAATATGGCGTCTCAATCGGAGAAAATAATCATCGCGCTGCCAAATACAACGGCTGCCCAGAGCGGCTTGGGGGTCGATTTTAAGATTTAGGGATCCAGTGAGAGCGTGCCCGCGCCAGCTCGCTGCCATCAGCGCTTCGGCACAGGTCGTGGCCTATCATCGGATTGGGGCCGGATGGGGCTGAGCAGCGGCAGGCAATGGTATCCCCGGCCAGGGACTCGGCCAGATAGTTGATTTGCAGCCGGGAGATTCGATGCGTGCCATACAGCTCAGGGGGAATGCTCTCCAAGAGCCACTCGAGATAGGCAATGTTATTGACATGGTGGTTGAAATCCAGGTCCCGCCGACGCACGGCAAACTCCTTCTGGTGGTCGGCATGGGCCAGGGCGGGAAGTCCGGCCAGAGGGATAGGATAGGCCGGATCTTCCGCCACCGGAGGAATACGCTCCAGGAATTTTGCGGCCCGCACCGGTCGGCGTCGCCGGGCGTCCAGAATCAACCAGGCCGAGGAGGCCCGAGCCAGGCAATCGCCATCCAAGGTGCAGAGGTTGAACTGGCGGCCGGCGTAGAGGCGCACCACTGGGGTGGGCCAGGTGCGCACCGCCACCTGGGCTCCGGCCGACGGCAGGCCAAAAAGTTGCAGGTCAAGATGGGTCAACACCCAAAAATAGCCTTCCCGGGCCAGGGCTTCCGTCCCGAAGCCCAGCTGCTGGGCATGGCGAACGGCGGCTTCTTGAAAATAACCGGCGACACTCAAAGGCGAAAGCCGGCCCTCCAGGTCCGCCTCGTAGGATCGTACCTGCAACCGAAGCTCCAGGACGCCTGGGATAGCGCCTTGGTTTACATGGGTTGGGTAAGTCCGGTCATCCGTCATCATCTGTCTGCTCGTCGGTTTTCATTCAGCTCGCGTTGCATTTGCCGGCTCGGCAATATATCATGGGGTAAGGCTGTCTCAACCCACTGGCCAGCGGTCCAATCCCCAACCCTCGGGCAACTGCCCCGGGAAATCCCACGGGCCAAGGAGGTCTTTTCATGGATATGCGACCCACGGTATTTGCCGGAAGCTGGTATCCCGCCACTGCCGCGGCGTGTGAAAAAGAGATCAAGCAGTTTCAATCCCAGATGAAGGTCGCGGCATCTTCCGATCATTTCCACATCGGCGGCATCGTACCCCATGCCGGCTGGTTCTATTCCGGGGCCATCGCCTGCAGGGTGATTGAAGCCCTGAGTTTGGCGGCCCAGCCGGACACCCTCCTGATATTCGGCCGCCACATGCATGCCGCGGCCCCGCCGGTGATCATGCCCCAGGGGGCCTGGCAAACCCCCTTTGGCCCCCTGGCGGTGGATGAATCCCTGGCCCGGGAACTGGAATCCCGCTTTGATTTTGAAAGGGAAACCCCAGACCATTTTGAACCGGACAACACCATCGAACTGCAGCTGCCCTTTATCAAATACTTTTTTCCTGAGGCGGCCATTGTGGCCCTGGGGGTTCCGCCCACGGCAAGCGCCTTGGCCATGGGCAAAACCGCCGTGGAGATCGGGCAGGAGCAGCACAAACGGCTGGCCGTGATCGGCTCCACCGATCTGACCCACTATGGCGCCAACTACGGGTTTACGCCCCATGGCCGGGGGCCCCAGGCCGTCAATTGGGTGCGGGAAGACAACGACGCGCCCATGGTGGCCGCCATGGAAGCCCTGGATGCAACCCAGGTCATCGACCAAGCCCGCGTGCGCCACAGCGCCTGTTGCGCCGGAGGGGTGGCCGCGGCCCTGAGCGCCGGACGGGCCCTGGGCGCCACCCGCGGCAAGCAGGTGGTCTACGCCACCAGTTACGACAAAAGTCCGGGGGATAGCTTTGTGGGCTATGTGGGCATTCTGTTCTGAACATAACGTTCAGACCCAAGACCAAAAGTTAAGGGCCGCCTCCCCGGGGAGAGCAGCCCTTTTTACTTGGGACGCCGTTTAAAATGGGACCCCGGCGCCGATCAGCTAAAACTCATAGCCCACCTCAAAGGTGGCCTGAGTCTGGCTACTTTCCAGTTCGATGCCGATCCGGTGATTGTAAAGGGCATCGGGACCGGTAAAGACGGTCCGCGAAGATCCATCGGTATCGATCTTGGTGTAATCAAAGTTCAGACCCATAAACCAATGGGGCCAGAAGTTGTAGCGGCTTTTAAGTACCCAGATAAAGGCATTCCCGTCGGTGTCCGAGCGAGCGGTGAACCCCCGTAGAAGGTGATTGTCCTCATCCTCGGCCTCGACGATGGGCGAGTAGGCGAAGCTGCCCTCCATGGTGAAGCGGTCCGTGCCCATTTTATCTTTGTAGGTGAAGATGGTGCCCAAGCGCATATAGGGAATTTTGTAGGTCACTTCGTAATCGATGGTATTGCCGGCCACATTGGTGTAGATGCGATCGCTGGTGAAGGGATTACGCTGCCATTGCCGGGTATTGCGGCCCTCAAAATCGAAATTTTGGTAGGTGTAGCCGATCCCGGCGAAAAAGGACCACTGGGGAACCCGGTAGAAGGTAAAGTCGGCGTTGACATCCCAGATCCAGCCGTCCAGTTCGGTGTCCGTCTCGGAATATATCTCGAGGGTGTCCCGCCAGTCAAAGGGGTAGCCATAGACCCCCCAGTCGCGATCCACCATGTTGCCGGGATCGTCGGTGAGGTTTTTTTGCAGCTTGGCCCCCAGCCGCCAGCGGCTGAAGCTCACATCGCCCCGCAGGGTGGCCCATACCGTATCCAGGGGCCAGTCCAGCTCGCTGATGGGAAAATGGACCACTTCCAACGGAAAATTGTCCCACACCACATTGCCGCCGATCTGGTATTGGGTGTTGCCCGAAAGGTAGCTGACGCCCACGGCCACATCAAAACTGGTTTGCATGCCTTGTTCGCCGGCCAACACCGAGCCAGAAGAAACGCCGATGACCAGTGCCAGAACCGTGACGATGATTCCCAAGCCTTTGCCTCTTGCGCCCATGCTAGATCTCCCTTTGATGTGCGGTGTGTGACCGCGTGAATTGATATTGATCCGGATTAAAGCTGTCTTCTGACGGTGATTGCTTTAAGATGCTAAATTTTATAGATTTCCCCGCACTGCTTATAGCCAGAGCCCTTGGGGATTGTCAATACTGTTTGCGGGGGCGAAAGTAGTTGCCCAGGGCCGCAATCCCCTGGAATCCCTATATCTTGTGATAGTAAACCCTGAATCTCCATATCTTGTTGCGTTGAGCGGTCCGCGCCCCCTGCCGTGGGGCCCAATAATTCCGTCTCGGCGGGCCGCGTGGGGGCATTTCCGGCGCCCGGGGGACCACGGCCTGCGCCGCCCCAAGCCTGCAACGCCTTGAAATGGCTTTAATTGGATGCAGCCTTATGTTAGAAAATTAGGATTTTATCTATCGGAACATAGCCCGTTTATCCCCTGCGTTCCGTGCCAACGGGTCACTGAATTGGGAGAGATCCCAGGGAAGAAGATTAAGAAAGGGAATATGGAGATGAGCGCCACGCCGGACAAACCCATCGATTTCATCCGTGCCATCGTGCTGGAGGACCAGGAGAGCGGAAAACACGGCGGCAAGGTTGCCACGCGCTTTCCTCCGGAGCCCAATGGCTATCTGCACATCGGCCACGCCAAATCGATCTGCCTCAACTTCGGGATCGCCCAGGAGTTCGGCGGCACCTGCAACCTGCGCTTCGATGACACCAATCCCAGCAAGGAGGAAGTGGAGTATGTGGAGTCCATCCAGGAGGATGTGCGCTGGCTGGGGTTTGACTGGCAAGATCGCCGCTTTTATGCCTCGAACTACTTCGAGCAGCTTTATGACTTCGCCGTCCAATTGATCCAACTGGGCAGGGCGTATGTGGACAGCCTGAGTGCCGAGGAGATCCGCAAGTTTCGCGGCACCCTCACCGAGCCTGGGATCGAAAGCCCCCACCGCCAGCGCTCCGACGAGGAGAACCTCGATCTGTTTACCCGCATGCGTGCCGGAGAGTTCGCCGACGGCAGCCATGTGCTGCGGGCCAAAATCGATATGGCCCATCCCAACATGGTGATGCGCGATCCCACCTTGTATCGCATCCGCAAGGTGGCCCATCACCGCACGCGGGACGCCTGGTGTATCTACCCCATGTATGACTTCGCCCATTGCCTCTCGGATGCCATGGAGGGCATCACCCACTCCCTCTGCACCCTGGAATTTGAAAATAATCGCGCCATCTACGACTGGCTCCTGAATCAACTGCCGGTACCCTGCCACCCCCGGCAGATCGAGTTCGCCCGGCTCAATTTAAGCTATACGGTGTTGAGCAAACGCAAACTGCTGGAGCTGGTGGCGGCCGGTTTGGTGGAGGGCTGGGACGACCCCCGCATGCCCACCTTGTCCGGGTTGCGGCGCCGGGGGTATGCCCCCCAGGCGATTCGCCGGTTCTGCGAGCGCATCGGGGTGGCCAAACGGGACAGCGTGGTGGACATCGCCCTTCTGGAACATTGCCTGCGGGAGGAGCTCAATCAAACCGCGCCCCGGGTCATGGCGGTGTTGGATCCCCTCAAGGTGGTCATTGAAAATTACCCCGAGGGGCGGGTTGAGGAGATGGAGCTGGCCAACAATCCGGAAGACCCCGAGCAGGGTACCCGCAAGGTGCCCTTCACCCGGGAGCTTTTTGTGGAACGCGATGACTTTATGGAAAACCCGCCCAAAAAATTCTTCCGGCTGGCGCCGGGGCGGGAGGTTCGCTTGCGCAACGCCTATTACCTGACCTGCCGGGAGGCGATTAAGGATCCGGTCAGCGGGGAGGTGGTTGAACTGCGCTGCACCTATGACCCGGCCACCAAAGGCGGCTGGTCCCAAGATGGCCGCAAGGTGCGGGGCACCCTGCATTGGGTTTCGGCGACCCACAGCCTCCCGGCCGAGGTACGCCTCTACGATCGGCTCTTTAATTCCCCCAACCCTGCCGGCGAAGATTCGGATTTTAAAACCTTGCTCAATCCCCACTCCCTTCAGGTTTGCGGCACCTGCAGGGTGGAACCCAGCCTGGCCCAGGCGCCCCCGGGAAGTCGCTACCAATTCGAGCGCATCGGCTACTTTTGTGTGGACAGCAAGGATTCACGCCCCGCTGGACTGGTGTTCAACCGCACCGTCACCCTGCGGGATTCGTGGGCCAAGATTTCCAAGGGGAAAAAGAAAAAATAAAAGGGTTACGGCCGTAGCTATAACCCTTGGGATTGGTGTGGCTGGGAGACCAGGATTCGAACCTGGACTGACAGGGTCAGAGCCTGCTGTCCTACCATTAGACGATCTCCCAGCAGAACATCCAACTATACTAAAATCAGCGCCCCCCGAAGTCAAGCCTTTATGGCGCGCGGAGATAGTCCAGCGCCGCTTTCAGGCGTTCCAGGGTCCGCTCGCGGCCCAGAACATGGATCACTTCGAAAATCCCCGGACTGGCGCTCTTACCGGTGAGGGCGACCCGCACGGGCTGGGCGATTTTGCCCAGTTTTAGGCCGGTTTTCTCCATCACCCGCTCAAAGGCCCCTTCCAGAGGTTTTTCGCCAAATTCCGCCAACGCCTCAAGCTCTGCAACCAGCAGGCGCAAGGGCTCGACGGCCGCCGCCTTGAAAAACTTGCGCGCAACCTTTTCCTCGTATTCAATGGGCTGATCGTAGTAAAATCGGGCCCCCTCAGCCATTTCCGCCAGGGTGTGGCTGCGGGTTTGCAGGGTGGGAATCACTGCCTCAAGGTCGGGACCTTGAGCGGTGGCGACCCCTTGGGCCGCTAAAAAGGGCGCCACTAGAACAGCGAGCTGACTGGGCGAGGCGGCCTTGATATGCTCGGCATTGAGGGCTGTCAACTTGTCGATATCGAAAATCCCCGCAGATTTGCCGATATTTTCCAGGGAAAATTTTTCGATCAGCTCCTCTCGGGTGAAAAACTCCTGATCACCGTGGGACCAGCCCAGACGCACCAGGTAGTTAATCAGCGCCTCGGGCAGGTAGCCCATGTCGCGGTAAGCGGTGACCGACATGGCGCCGTGGCGTTTACTCAGCCGGGTGCGGTCGGGTCCCATGACCATGGGCACATGGCCGAAGCGCGGCAAGGGCGCCTCCAATGCGTCGTAGAGCAGAATCTGCTTGGGGGTGTTGTTGACGTGGTCATCGCCCCGAATCACGGTGTTGATGCCCATGGTGATGTCATCCACCACCACAACAAAGTTGTAGGTGGGCGTGCCGTCGCTGCGCTGGATGATGAAATCGTCCAGCTCCGTGTTTTGAAACACGATGTTGCCCTTGATCACATCGGGCACCACCGTTGTACCCATCAGAGGCGCCTTAAAGCGCACCACCGTGTCGGCCCCCAGCGCCAATTGCTTCTCCCGGCAGGTTCCGTCGTACTTGGGTTTGCCGCCGGCGGCCATGGCCGCTTTGCGCATCGCCTCCAGCTTGGCCGGGCTGCAATTGCAGTAGTAGGCACGGCCGGCGGCCAGCAACCGCTCAACGTGTTCTTTGTAAATGGGAAAGCGTTCCGATTGAAAATAGGGACCTTCATCCCAATCGATTCCCAGCCAATCGAGGGCTTCAAAAATCGCATCCACCGACTCCCGGGTGGAGCGCTTGAGATCGGTGTCCTCGATGCGCAGGACAAAGCGTCCCTTCATGTGGCGGGCATAAAACCAGTTGAACAGCGCCGTGCGGGCCCCACCCAAATGCAAATAACCGGTTGGGCTGGGAGGAAATCGGGTAACAATCGGGTCAGTCATGGTGTGCCTCAAAAGTTTTACAGAGATACGCCAACCCCTTCCCGAGGGGCAGCGGTGGTCTTACTATGAAGTTAAATTCAGTAATTTATAAGCACTTGAAGGTTCCTGGGCCGATTGTTCCCGCATTGGTGCGCCAATGTTACATAGAACGTGGATTAAGGCCCGGTAAACCTCTCAAACATTTGATATTAATAATAAAATCGATGTTCATTGGACCAATCTGGCAAAGCCTGCGGTACATACCACATCCCAGAGAGGGACACAATAGAATCCCGAAAGCAGCCCAGATAAAAAGCCTTGACAATCTCACCCTTTTCAATTACTTGATACAAATTCTTTAAACGAGCTAATGAATAGGCAAATTTTATATAAAAATCAATAGGTTAGGAGATTACTCATGGCTGTTCCAAAGCGAAAGACATCCAAAGCCCGCCGGGACAAACGCCGGGCCCAGGACAAGATTGCCGGACCCAATACCACCACCTGCCCCGAATGCGGGGAGGCCAAGCTGCCCCACCATGTTTGCGCTGAGTGCGGATCTTATAAAGGCCGCACCGTCATCGATACCCAAGAGGACTAATTGCCCATGACGCTCTCACCCGCCAAGGTCCAGCCCGCTCTTATCGGTCTGGACGACGAAACCCGAGAGATGGTCCTGGACATGGTCGCGCAGCTGAAAAAACGGCTGCTCACCCCGGATAAAATTTACGACTTCGACCGCCGGGAGCATTTCCCCGAAGAGATCATCCGCGAAATGCTGAGCCCGGAGATCGGCCTGCAGCTGATGTTTATCCCTGAAGCCTACGGCGGAATGGGCGGCGGCGCCCGGGATTGCTTCGCGGTCACCCGGGATCTTTGCAAAATCTGCCTCGGGGTGGGCACGGCCTTTTTCGCCATTCAACTGGGGGCCGATCCCTTAATGGTGGGGGGCACCGAAGAACAAAAAGAGAAATGGTTGGGGGCTATCGCCCAGGGGGACACCCTGGTGGCCTACGCAGTGACCGAGGCCGGGGCCGGCAGCAATCTGGCGGCGTTGAAAACCAAGGCCGACCCGCAGATTGATGCCGAGGGAAAGATCAGCGGCTACCGAATCAATGGCAGCAAACAGTTCATCTCCACCGGTGGCTATGCCGACTATGTGACGGTCCTGGCCAACGCCCCCGAAGGCCCCACCTTTTTCGTGGTGGAAAAGGGCACCGAGGGCTTTCATCAGGGAAAAGGCGAGGAGAAGCACGGGATTCGGGCCTCCAACACCTCGCCCCTGACTTTCGACGATGTCTTTGTGCCGCTGGAAAATCTCATCGGCGGCGTTCCGGGCAAAGGTCTCAAACAGGCCAACCAGGTCTTCGGCTACACCCGGCTAATGGTGGGCGCCATGGCTCTGGGGGCCGGAGAAGCGGCCTTGGAGATCGCCATTCCCTATGCCCGGGAACGGATCCAGTTCGGTGGCCCCTTATCGGAAAAACAAGGGTACACCCACAAGCTGATCGTGCCCCATGTGGTCCAAATGGAGGCGGCCCGGGCCTATATGGACGAGGTAGCCCGGCGCCTGGACAGCGGGGAGTCCGATCTCATCGTGGAAGGCTCCATCGCCAAGCTCTTCACCACGGAGTGTGCCAACGACACCGCGGACAACGCCATGCAGGCCTTGGGCGGATACGGCTATATCAGCGAATTCGGCGTGGAGAAAATCAAACGCGACGTCAAAATCACATGCATCTACGAAGGCACCAGCGAGATCCAGCAGAACATCATCAGCACCTATCGCTGGAAGGCCACCCGCAAAAGCAAGGGCCAATTTTACGAAACCGCCGCCCTGGAGATGGACAACATCGCCGCTACCCATCCCGAAATCGGGGCGAACTTCTACGCCCTGGCCACCCGGGCGCTCAATGCCGCTATCGATTTGGCCCATACCCACCGCCTGACCCGCCGCCAGCATCTGATGTTCGCCCTGGCGGACATGATGACCTATGTGGAAGTGGGCGCGGCCCTGGCCCGCAAAGCAGCTGATTTATCGGCATCCGGGGACCATCAGGCGGAGCGCATCGTCCTGGCGGCACGAATTTTTGCCCACCAGGTGGTAGATCTGACGGATCGCAACCTGCGCACCGTGCTCTACGATTGTGAGGCCCTGGACGATCCGGATGATGCCCGGCGCCGGGAATTTCTGGCCAACCTCGGCCACCCCGCCATGCTTGGCAGCGCCAAAGGGGTGGTGCCGGCCATGGACCGCCTGGCTGATATCATTTTTGATCGCTAAGACTTATGGAAATGGACAAATCTATTCATCAGGCCCTCTCCCCGGCCCACAATCTGGTGGTGGCCGTCACCGGCGGCTCCCGGGGCATCGGCAAGGCGATCTGCCTGGCATTCGCCCAGGCCGGCGCCCAGGTCTTTTTCAGTTACGTCTCCAATGACGAAGCAGCCCGCGCCGTGGAAACCGAAATTAAGGCGACCGGCCAATCGGCCCAGGCGATTTGCGCCGATGTGACCGATGAAACCCAGGTCAAAGATTTTTTTGACCGGATCCTGGAAACATCAGGGCGCATCGATGTCCTGGTCAATAACGCCGGCATCACCCGGGATGGCCTTTTGGCGCGCATGAAAACCGCGGATTGGCAGGCGGTCATGGAAACCAACCTGCAAGGCGTTTTTCTGTGCACTCGCCAGGTGACCAAACCAATGATGAAACAGCGCGCGGGGCGGATCATCAACTTGACCTCGGTGGTGGGGGTCAGCGGCAATGCCGGCCAGGCCAATTACGCCGCCTCAAAAGCCGGCATCATCGGCTTTACCAAGGCGGTGGCCAAGGAGCTGGCCTCGCGCAACATCACGGCCAACGCCGTGGCCCCCGGCTATGTGGCCACGGATATGACCGCTGCGGTATCTGAAAAAGCGCGCAAACAATTGGAAGCCCAGATCCCTCTGGGACGGGTGGGCACCCCTCAAGATGTGGCGGCCGCGGTGTGTTTTCTGGCATCCCCGGGCGCCGCCTATATTACCGGACAGACTCTCCACGTCAGTGGGGGCATGTACATGTGAAAGGAGAACCCATGTCAGTAGAAGATAAAGTACGTCGCATCATCGCCGAGAAACTAAGTGTGGATTTGGAAGAGGTCGTGGAAGAAGCCTCTTTCATTGACGATCTGGGGGCCGATTCCCTGGACCTGGTGGAGTTGATCATGTCCATGGAAGAGGAGTTCGACATCGACATCTCCGATGAAGACGCCGAAAAACTGGTAACGGTCAAAGACGCCATCGAGTACACCCGCAAATTTTCCTAACACTCCAGGAGGGTCATTTGAAGCATCGGGTTGTGATCACAGGTCTTGGCTTGGTAACCCCGCTGGGGATCGGCGTGGAACCGAGTTGGGAAGCGCTATGCGCGGGCAAATCGGGTATCGGAGAGATTACGAGATTCGATGCATCGGGCCATGCCACCCGTATCGCCGGGGAGGTCAAGGATTTTCGCAAAGAAGATTTTGTCGAAAAAAAAGACGCCAAGCGCATGGAGCTGTTCATCATTTACGCCATAGCGGCCACCCGCATGGCCATGGAAGACTCCGGCCTTCCCATCAACGCCGCCAATGCCCCCCGGGTAGGGGTGATCACCGGCTGCGGATTGGGCGGACTGGAGATGATCGAACGCACCACCCAGACCCTCAACCACAAAGGCCCCAGCCGGGTGAGCCCCTTTTTTATTCCCATGGCCATCGGCAACATGGCCGCGGGCATGGTCTCCATTTACTTCGGCGCCAAGGGGCCCAACGCCTCGTTGGCCACGGCCTGCGCCGCGGGAAGCCATGCCACGGGAGAGGCTTACCGGCTGATTCAAAGCGGTACTGCCGATGCCATGATCACCGGCGGGGTCGAGTCGGTGATCACCCCCACCTGTCTGGCCGGGTTTAGCTCCATGAAGGCCCTGAGCACCCGCAATGACGATCCCCAAAAAGCGTCGCGCCCCTTTGACCGCGACCGGGATGGATTTGTGGTGGGCGAGGGCAGCGGCATCCTCATTTTGGAAGAGCTGAACCATGCCTTGGAACGGGGAGCGCCCATTTATGCCGAAATGATCGGCTACGGCATGAGCGGGGACGGGTACCACATGACCGCCCCTTCACCCGACGGTGAAGGTATGGCGCGCTGCATGCAGGCGGCCCTGGACGATGCCGGACTGAAGTACGGCGACATTGAATACATCAACGCCCATGGCACCTCCACCCCCTTCAACGATCTGTATGAGAGCCGGGCGGTAAAAGCCGTTTTCAAAGAGCGGGCGGCATCCATCCCCATGAGCTCCACCAAATCCATGACCGGTCATCTTCTGGGCGGGGCCGGCGGCATCGAAACCGTCTTTACGGCACTGACCATCAACCGGGGCATCATCCCCCCCACCATCAACCTGGACAATCCCGGGGAAGAGTGCGATCTGGACTATGTGCCCAACACGGCCCGCCGGCAGCCGGTCAAAGTGGCCCAGACCAACTCCTTCGGCTTTGGCGGAACCAACGCCTCATTGATCCTGAAAGCCTGTGAGGGGTAACCTAAAATTTACTGGTCGCCGCCACGGCGCTGACCGCTGTCAACCGATTCAGGACGCGCCAATATGCCCCCCTTCAACGCCCCCATCATCCTGGGCTGCGATCACGCCGCCGTGGAACTGAAAAATCAGATCAAAGACTTTTTGGAGACCCAAGGGATCGCCGTCACCGATGTGGGCACTCAGGGCCCCGGTTCGGTGGATTACCCCGATTTCGGCCACCAGGTGGCCTGCCGGGTAGCCAAAGGCGAATTTCAGCGGGGGATCCTGCTTTGCGGTACCGGAATCGGGATGTCCATGGCGGCCAACCGCCACCGCGGCGTGCGCGCCGCCCTATGCCATGACCTGTTCGCCGCAAAGATGAGCCGCTTGCACAACGACGCCAACCTGTTGGTTTTGGGCGGCCGGGTGGTGGGCGATGTCCTGGCCTGTGAAATCGTGCGCACCTTTCTGGAGACCCCCTTTGAGGGCGGGCGACATCAGCAGCGCATCGACAAGCTGGATCAAATCAGTGAAAGTTGCTGACGGGTCACAAGATCCAGGCAAACGATGATCCATTAGGAGAACACTTCAATGAAATGCCCCTTTTGCGGTGAGATCGACAACAAAGTGATCGATTCGCGTTTGAGCAAGGACGGCATCGCCATCCGCCGGCGGCGGGAGTGTATTGCCTGCAGCCGCCGCTTTACCACCTACGAGCACATTGAAGAGATTCCCATCATGATCATCAAAAAAGATGATCGCAGGGAGGTCTTCAACCGCGAGAAGGTCCATTCCGGAATCCAGAAGGCGTGTGAAAAGCGCAATATCAGCGTCAACGCCATCGACGCCTTTCTGGATGAGCTGGAGCGCGACCTGCGGGAGATCGGTGAAAAGGAGATCCCCTCCCAAACCATCGGCGAGATGATCATGAACAAACTCCAAGCGCTGGATGACGTGGCCTACGTGCGGTTTGCCTCGGTCTATCGTGAATTTAAAGATGTGAACGATTTTGTCGAAGAGCTTAAATCCCTCCTCAGTAAATCCTAACTCTCCCGGCCCCTCATCCGCACACCCCGCGATGCCCCGGTAGTTCTAATGTCATGAGTGACTCCGCCTACATGCAAATGGCCCTTGAGCTGGCAGCCCGCGGCCGGGGCTGGACCAACCCCAACCCCATGGTGGGGGCTGTAATTGTCAAAGACGGCCGGGTGCTGGGTAAAGGCTATCACCAGCGAGCGGGGGAGCCCCACGCCGAGGTTCACGCCCTGGAGGATGCCGGGGAGCAGGCCCGGGGCGCCACCCTCTACGTCACCCTGGAGCCTTGCAATCACACCGGGCGCACGCCGCCCTGCACCCAGCGCATTTTGCAGGCCGGGATCCAGCGGGTGGTGGTGGCTATGACCGATCCCAATCCCCATGTGGCCGGCGGCGGCAACGCCTATCTGCGGGATAACGGAATAGAGGTGACCGAAGAGATCGAGACCCCCACTGCCCGTCGGCTCAACGAAGTGTTTATCAAGTACGTCACCAGCGGCCGGCCTTTTATAACCCTCAAATGCGCCGCTACCCTGGATGGCCGCCTGGCCACCCGCACAGGTCACGCCCAGTGGATCACCGGTCCCAAGGCCCGGGCCCATGTCCATGAGCTGCGCCACGCCCTGGACGGCATCCTGGTGGGGGTTGGCACCGTCAACCAGGACAACCCCAGCCTCACCACCCGGCTCGCCGAGGGCCGGGGCCGGGATCCGGTCCGTTTGATTTTGGATACCCACCTCACCATCCGCGAGGATGCCAAAGTATTGCGGCTGAAATCCGATTCTGATACACTAATTTTTTGCCGTTCGGGAGCATCACCGGAAAAATTGCGCCGCTTGAGCGGCCCCGGTGTTGAAGTGTGCCCCCTCCCGGTAGCAGAGGGGCGCATCGCCTGGAACCCCCTGCTCGATTTTCTGGGCGGCCGCGATATCAGCGGGGTGTTGCTGGAAGGCGGCGGCCGGGTGATCGGGTCCGCCCTGCGGGCCGGCGTGGTGGACAAAGCGCTCTTTTTCTACGGCCCCAAAATATTGGGCGGGGATGACGGCGTGCCGATCTGCGCCGGACCGGGTCCCGAACGCATGGACCAGGCCCTGATGCTCAAAGATATCGACGTGAGGCGATTCGACGACGATGTGTTGATCGAGGGTTATATCCAGGGAAAAGCGCATGTTCACAGGCATCATTGAAGGGCTGGGAACCCTCACCGCCAAACGTTCGGCAACCCAGGGCAGCCGGCTGGAGATCCGGGCCGATTTTCCCCTGGAGGGCAGCCGCACGGGCGACAGCATCGCGGTCAACGGCGCCTGCCTGACGGCGGTCACCGTGAGCGGAAGCCGGTTTGCCGCCGATGTTTCCCCGGAAACCCTGGCGTCCACCGCCTTTAACCGCCTGGGGGTAGGCCAGCGGGTGAACCTGGAACGCGCCCTGCGGCTCTCGGACCGGCTGGACGGCCATCTGGTTTCAGGCCACGTGGACGGCGTGGGAACCGTGAAAACCATAACACCCGCGGGAAATGCCACTGTAATGATCGTGAAGGTTCCCGGGAAGCTGGCCGCTGAAATGGTGCGCAAGGGATCGGTGGCCGTGGATGGCATCAGCCTGACCATCAACCGCTGCGACCGCCAATCCTTTGAGGTAAGCATCATTCCCCACACGGCGAAAATCACCACCATGGGGCTCTGGCGGCCGGGCCACCTGGTGAATATCGAGACCGACCTGATCGGTAAATATGTGAAACAGTTCATCCGCACTCCACCGGAAAACCGGCACTCCCCGTCCTGGACCCCAGATCTGGGTAAGGATCTGCTGGCCCGCAAAGGGTTTTTGTAGAGGCGAAACAGTTAAGAAGTTAAGGATTCAATTGTCATGCCCATCATCACCATTGAACAAGCCATCCAGGATATCCGCGAGGGACGTATGGTTATCCTGGTGGATGACGAAGATCGCGAAAATGAAGGCGATCTGACGATTGCCGCGGAAAAGATAACCCCCGAAGCAGTGAACTTCATGGCCAAATACGGCCGAGGCCTGATCTGTCTGCCCATGACCGGCGAGAAGTGTGAAGCCTTGGGTTTGCCCATGATGGTGGATAACAACACCTCGCCCTACGGAACCGGGTTCACCGTTTCCATTGAAGCCCGCCGCGGCGTGACCACGGGAATTTCCGCGGCCGACCGGGCCACCACTATCCTGGCCGCCGTGGCCGACAATGCCAAGGCCGGCGATTTGGTGCGGCCGGGCCACGTGTTTCCCCTGCGGGCGGTCAAGGGCGGCTGTATCGTGCGCGCCGGCCAAACCGAGGGCTCCGTGGATCTGGCGCGCCTGGCCGGACTGAAGCCGGCAGCGGTGATTTGCGAAATCATGAACGATGACGGCACCATGTCCCGGATGCCGGCTTTAGAGGAGTTCAGCGAGGCCCACGGCATCGGGATCTGCACCATCGCCGACCTCATCGAGTATCGCATGCGGGCGGAATCCTTTGTGCACCGCGCCGTGGAAACCAGCATCCCGTCGGCCTACGGCGGCCCCTACAAGGTGATCGTATTTGAAAACGAAATGGAGGATCTCCAGCACATCGCTCTTGTTGCCGGGGAGATCGACCCGGATCAGCCCACTCTGGTGCGGGTCCATTCCGAGTGCCTCACCGGGGACATTTTCGGTTCCATGCGCTGCGACTGCGGGGAGCAGCTGCACCGTGCCATGGGGATGATCAGCGAGGCGGGCAGCGGGGTGCTGCTCTATGTGCGCCAGGAGGGCCGCGGGATTGGCCTGGTCAATAAACTCAAGGCCTACAATCTTCAGGACGAGGGCCTGGATACCGTGGAGGCCAACGAACACTTAGGCTTCCAATCCGACTTACGCCATTACGGGATCGGCGCCCAGTGCCTGGTCGATTTGGGCGTCAGCCGTATGCGCCTGATCACCAATAACCCTAAAAAAATGGTGGGGTTGCAGGGATATGGGTTGAGCATCGAAGAGGCGGTCCCCATTCTGATCCCGCCCAATGAGCACAATCGGCAATATTTGGAGTGCAAACAGCTGAAAATGGGCCATCTGCTCAATCTGCAGGCCACGCCCTAAACTGGAAAATCCAGAAACTGAAAAGGCTAATTAGCCACAGACCCACATAGACAAACACGGACAAAATGGCGGAAAACCAAGGTGATCCCTGTTTATCACCGCAAAGCCGCCAAGGTCGCAGAGAAAAAATTTTAGATAAAAACTTCGCGGCCTCTGCGTCTCTGCGGTTATATTTTAAAAAGTTTGTGTGCGTCTGTGTGAGTCCGTGGCTAAAACTAATTCGGTCTAACTTTTTTTTTGATACGCATGTGCGCAGTATATTAGTGATGTAGGCTTTTATGGTGAGGGGAGGATTAAGATCATGCCCCATTTGATCGAAGGCAAACTGCTGGCGGAAGGCAAGAAATTCGCCATTGTCATGGCCAGGTTCAACGACTTCATCACCGACCGCCTGGTGGGGGGCGCACTGGATGCCCTGACCCGCTCCGGCGCCGCGGAAACAGACATCACCATCGTCAAGGTGCCCGGCGCCTTTGAAATTCCGCTGGCCGCCAAAAAAGTGGCCCAGCAGGGCGGATGGGATGCCGTGATCTGTTTGGGGGCCGTGATTCGCGGCAGCACGCCCCATTTCGATTATGTCTGCGCCGAGGTCTCCAAGGGCGTGGCCATGGTGGGTTTGGACCTGGAAATTCCCGTGGTTTTCGGTATCCTTACCACCGATACCATCGAACAGGCGGTTGAACGGGCGGGCACCAAAGCCGGTAACAAAGGCTGGAGCGCCGCCCAGACCGCCGTGGAGATGGCCAACCTCATGGACAATCTAGGATAAACCATTCATGGGCGCCCGGCGACGATCCCGCGAGCTGGCCATGCAGGCCCTGTTTTATATGGACAGCCGCCAGCTTTTCGGCCCCCGCTACGTGGCGCTGTTTTGCGACTCCTGTCCGCCCAAAGCCCACGAAGCCCCCCTGTTCCATCATCTGGTGAACGGCGTGTTGAATCTGCGCCGGCACCTGGATCTGCTCATCGAGCAGTTCTCCAGCAACTGGAAGATCAGCCGCATGTCCTGCGTGGACCGCAATGTAATCCGCATGGCGGTATTTGAAATGATCTGTTGCAGCGACATCCCGGCCAAGGTCTCCATCAACGAGGCCATCGATATCGGGAAAAAATTCGGCACCGAAGAATCGGGCAGTTTTATCAACGGGATTCTGGACAGTATTCGCAAAGCCAGGGATGAGGGCACCCTCGATTTAAGCGCTTTTCCGGCCTTGCCCCTGGGCGCCGAGGCGCCCCTGCTGAACACCCCAGAAGAAGCCGACCCGGAGAGCGAGCCCGGGGCTACGGTCGATCAGGACACCATGGAAGCCGTCATTCCCAAGCGGCCGCTGCGTGTAAATCCCAAAGTGATGAAACGAACCCGGACCAACTCGGCCTGAGGGGAAAAACCGACACGCAGGATTGAAATAATTTCAAGGATCAAAAGGAGAGCTTCATGGAGATCAAAAAAGTGTTCCTGTCGGAAGATGAAATGCCGCGCCAATGGTACAATATTCTGGCGGATATCAAAATGAACCCGCCCCTGAAGCCGGACGGAACGCCTGTGGGGCCCGATGACCTGGCTCCGGTTTTTCCCATGAACCTCATCGAGCAGGAAGTCAGTAACCAGCGCTGGATCGATATCCCCGAACCGGTCCTAGATGTGTTGGTGCAATGGCGTCCGACCCCCTTGGTCCGCGCGCGGCAGCTGGAGAAAGCCCTGGACACGCCGGCACGCATCTACTTTAAAAACGAAAGCATCAGCCCCCCCGGTAGTCACAAGCCCAACACGGCCGTGGCCCAGGCCTATTACAACAAGGCCTTCGGCATCGAACGCATGACCACCGAGACCGGCGCCGGCCAGTGGGGCAGCGCCCTATCCTTCGCCTGTTGCCAATTCGGCCTCGAGTGCAAGGTCTACATGGTGCGGGTCAGTTTCGACCAGAAACCCTACCGTAAATCGATGATCGAGTCCTGGGGCGGCCATGTGCTGCCCAGTCCCAGTACGGAAACCCAAGCCGGCCGCGATGCCCTGGCCAAAGACCCCGACACGCCCGGCAGTTTGGGCATCGCCATCAGTGAAGCCATCGAAGCCGCGGTGAGCGACAGCAGCGGTAAAACCCGCTACTCCTTGGGCAGCGTGCTGAATCACGTCATGCTGCACCAGACCATCATCGGCCTGGAAGCTAAGAAACAGTTTGAAAAGATAGAGGAATACCCCGATGTGATCATCGGTTGCGCCGGGGGCGGCAGCAATTTTGCCGGGCTGGCCTTTCCCTTTGTGCTGGATAAAATCAACGGTAAGCAGATCGAGATTTTTCCGGTGGAACCCACCGCCTGTCCCACCCTGACCCGAGCGCCCTTTGTTTACGACCACGGCGACACCGCTCGCTACACGCCCCTGTTGCCCATGCACAGCCTAGGCCATGATTTCGTGCCGCCGCCCCTGCACGCCGGCGGCCTGCGCTACCACGGCATGGCCCCTACGGTGAGCCAGCTATGCACCGAAGGCATCATCACGCCCCAGTCCGTTTCCCAGATCGAGGCCTATGAATCGGGGGTGTTGACGGCCCGCAGCGAGGGCATTATTCCGGCTCCGGAAACCACCCACGCCTTGGCCGCGGTGGTCAAAGAAGCGCGCAAGGCCAAAGAAGAAGGCGAGGAAAAGGTGATTCTGTTTAACTGGAGCGGCCACGGCCTCCTCGATTTCAGCGCCTATGACAAATACTTTTCCGGTAGCCTGCAGAATTTCAGTCTCAGTGATGAGGAAATCAGCCAAGCGGAAAAGGTATTTGCGGACTATCCCAAACCCCAATTGGTAAAAAGCCGCTAACCCCGGATCCATCATGATCGATGCCCATGACCCGCTCACCCGCCGCTGCCCCCGTCTCGGGGGCCGCGTGGCCTTCAAGTATTGCCGCACAGGAACGGAGTCGGATCCGATCTGTGCCAAAATTTTTGACTGCTGGTGGGAAATTTTCGATGTCCAAAAATTCTTAGCCGCCCATCTGCCTCCTGAAGAGTTTGAAAAACTTACCCAGGCCCGCCCGCCGTCCAAAATCAACACGATTTTGGACATGATCAGCCAGGCGCAAAAGCGGACGGCGAAACCCTAAACCGCAATTTTAGGAGTCAC
This sequence comes from uncultured delta proteobacterium, assembly GCA_963713755.1. Classification (GTDB taxonomy): domain Bacteria; phylum Desulfobacterota; class Desulfobacteria; order Desulfobacterales; family CAVQMW01; genus CAVQMW01. The sequence continues at coordinate 150,681 of CAVQMW010000005.1, forward strand.
CCGTGTTTTTGAAAGTTCTTCCCGTAGGACCCATCCAGGCCAACAGCTTCGTTATCGGCTGCCCAGACACCCAAGCCGGCGTGGTCATTGATCCTGGTGACGAAGTACCGCGTATTCTCAGTGTTCTTGAAAGTGCCGGACTCCATTTGAAATACATCATCAACACCCACGGGCATTTCGACCATGTGGGGGGCAACCAGGCCCTCAAGGCCGCCTGCGACGCCCCCATTTTGATTCACCCGGCGGATGCGCCCATGTTGGACCAGCTGGCGGCCACCGCCCGCAGTTTCGGCCTCAGTGCGGAAAACTCCCCCCAACCCGACCGGCTCATCGAAGACGGCGAAACCATCGATTTCGGGACGTTGCGCTTCAAGGTGCTCCACACCCCGGGGCACACTCCGGGTGGGGTCTCTTTGGTCATGGACGGGAAGGTGTTTGTGGGCGACACCCTCTTTGCCGGTTCCATCGGGCGAACCGATTTTCCCGGCGGTGATTACGACACCCTGATCAACAGCATCCATCAAAAGCTGTTCAGCCTGGATGATGATGTCATCGTCTATACCGGACACGGCCCGGAAACCACCATCGGCCGTGAAAAACGTAGCAATCCCTTTGCCCGCATCCGCTAAACGACACGCTATCTAGCGCCCCGACCCCGGCCTTCTCTCCGGCCCCAGCCATGAGACGGTGGCGGGGTTCCCCCGGGCTTGTTTGATGGACAGCACCCGCCGCTTGAGAATCCCATAATAGATCATAATGCTCTCCACATACTGCACCGGCTCGCTGCCCCGGCAGTAGCCGTATTGGCTGTGGCGATAGTACTCCGGCAGGCTTAGCAGGGGCAGAGTTTCAACCAAGGATTCCCAGCGATTGGGATCGAGACGCCGCCGGCGGGCCAAATTCCGAGCGTCTAAAATATGTCCGATCCCCACGTTGTAAGCCGCCAATGCGATTTTCAGGCGCTCCTCGGGAGGCGCCCGGTCGTAAAAGCTATAATAGAGACTCAAATAGCGGACACCGGCCCGAATATTCTCACGGGGATCGTGGATATCGTCCACCCCCAAACTCTTGGCCGTATCGGGCAGCAGCTGCATCAGGCCCCGAGCCCCGGCGCTGCTCACCGCACCCGGTTTCCAGAGTGACTCCTGGTAGGTCAGGGCGGCTATCAGCTCCCAATCAAAGCCATGGCGCGCCGCCGCCAGGCGGATGGTGTCCAAATAGTCGGGCAGGCGCGCGGGAATTCGCTGGTGAAAGGCGGCCACTCCCAGTTCGGGGTCTTGGGCCTTGCCCGGAAAATAGCGTTGAACCAGACGCGCCAAGCGCCCATCGCGTTCCAGCTGGGTCACAAAGGCGTCCAGCCGGGCTTTCAGCTGGCGTCCATGGGCCGGTACGGCCCAGGCCAACACCCGCCGCGGTGACCGCTTGGGCCCCTGACGCACCTGGGGATAATCCCACGTCAGGCGCCCGGCCAGGGGGGCATCCACCAGGGCGGCGGACAATTCTCCGGCCGCCACCGCCCGAAACAGCCCTTCGATGTCCAGCTCGGGACGCCCCACCACACGCTCTTTGGCCAGGGGCGGATCGAGACGCTCCAGATAGCCGCGATAGATTTCCCGGCGATGCACGGAATAACGCGCCCCCTGGCTGCGCTCCTCGGGAGTGGGGAATCGTTCCGGTGTATTGGGGGCCAAAATGGTTTGCGTCAGGGGCGTCAAAAACGGCCGGCTAAATAGCACATGATCTCTTCCCATGGCGCTGTTGAAATCGGCGCCGGCAATGATGTCCCCCTCGCCGGCCATGAGCGCCGCCAGCATTTCTTGGCCCCCGGCCACGGGTTGCAGGATCAGCTTCACCCCCAAATGTCGGGCCAACAGGTGGGCCAACTCGTACTCGAAACCGCCATCAAGCTGGCCCTCCCCACCGGCGGAGCGAGACCAATAGATACCGTCGGGGTTCTGATGCACCAGGAACGTCAGCTCGCCCCGGCCCAGAATGTGCGCCAGAGGGGTGAGGGGCGCTGACCGGTGACAGGCCGTGAACGTGCCCAGCAGAACCAGGAACGCGGCCGTGTTGAAGGCAACCGTGAACCTCGGCGTAAGAGCCCCTGGCGTTGAGGCCCTGACCGTGGATGATGTGGAAGGTAAAGGCGTCATGGATTGCGGAAAGCGGAGGGATGCAGATCTCGACCGGTAGAGAAAGAATTGCGATTCGGGCCGGGCGCCAACCCGATTCATGAGGCGGGGGAAATGTCGAATTCCGCGCCTGCCCGAAACTGCGTGGCAATTAAAGATCTGCACCCTGCCGGTGGTTTTAAATCCAAAATGGTTTTAAATTGAGTTTAGTCCGATCTTTTCGTATGGTACAAGGTTTGAAGTTCTTTGCTCGATTTACCGTCTGTTCACGCGCAAAAGCAGCCAGCTGATGAAATTTACCATACCCCGCAGAAAAACGCGACTACTCCAGGTGGGGGATGTTCCCGTGGGGGCGGGCGCCCCCATCACCGTCCAATCCATGACCAACACCCCCACCGCGGATGTGGCCGCCACGGTGAATCAGATTCAGCGCCTGACCCGGGCCGGCTGCGAAATCGTGCGCGTGGCGGTCCCCGACGAGGCGGCGGCCCGCGCCATCGCCGCCATCCAGAAAGAGATCACCATCCCCCTGGTGGCGGATATCCATTTTGATTACCGCCTGGCCTTGGCCGCGGCCCGGGCGGGGGCCGACGCCCTGCGCATCAACCCCGGCAATATCGGCGACCATCAAAAGGTGCGCGCCGTGGTGGCCGAGGCTCTCGCGCGGAACCTGCCCATTCGCATCGGCGTCAATGCCGGCTCTCTGGAAAAAGAGCTCCTGGCACAGTATGGCAGTCCCACGCCTGCGGCCATGGTGGCCAGCGCCCAAGGCCACATCAAGATCCTTGAGGATCTCGGTTTTCAGGCCATCAAAATTTCCCTGAAGGCCTCGGACGTGCCCCGCACCCTGGCAGCCTATCGGGGCATGGCCGCCTGCTGCGACTACCCGTTGCACCTGGGGGTGACCGAAGCCGGGGGGCTCTATCCGGGCATCACCAAATCGGCCCTGGGGATCGGCATGCTCCTGGCCGAAGGCATCGGCGACACCCTGCGGGTCTCTCTAACCCGAGATCCCGTGGAGGAGGTGCGGGTGGGCTTTGAGATTCTGCGCGCCCTGGAGATCCGCCGGCGCGGCCCGGAAATCATCTCCTGTCCCACCTGCGGCCGCTGCGGGGTGGATCTGTTTGCCGTGGCCGAGGCTGTAGAAAAAGCGCTCTTGACCTGCACATTACCCATTAAGATCGCCATCATGGGCTGCGTGGTCAATGGCCCCGGCGAGGCCAAAGAGGCCGATCTGGGTATCGCTGGCGGCAAGGGTCTGGGATTGTTGTTCCGCAAGGGCAAAGTGATCGGCAAGGTACCGGAAAATCAGCTGGTGGCCGCCCTGATGGCCGAAGTGCATAAATATGAGGCCGACAATATTCAACAGGAAGATCCACCGCGAAACATCTTCTGATTTCTCTAAATTGGTAAATTCGATGATGAATTTTAAATTGAATTGATCAGCAGTTACAGCACCTGAGAAAGGAAACCTATGTCCAAGCAAGCCAAGACCGCAATTTCGCCTACCCGGGCCGAAAATTACCCGGAATGGTACCAACAGGTGGTCAAGGCATCGGATCTGGCGGAAAAATCCCCGGTCCGCGGCTGTATGGTGATCAAGCCCTGGGGCTATGCCCTGTGGGAGAATATCGTCCGCAACATGGACGCCATGTTCAAGGCCAGCGGGGTGCGAAATGCCTATTTTCCGCTCTTTATCCCGCTGAGTTTCTTGGAGAAAGAGGCCCAGCATGTGGAGGGCTTTGCCACGGAGTGCGCCGTGGTGACCCATCACCGTCTGGAAAAGGACCCCGAGGGCGGTCTGAAACCGGCCGGGGAGCTCCAGGAACCCCTCATTGTGCGCCCCACCTCGGAAACCATCATCGGCGATGCCTTTGCCAAGTGGGTCACCAGCTATCGCGACCTGCCCCTTTTGATCAACCAGTGGGCCAATGTGGTGCGCTGGGAGATGCGCACGCGCATCTTTCTGCGCACCAGCGAATTTCTATGGCAGGAGGGACACACGGCCCACGCCACGGCCGATGAGGCCCGGGAGCGCACCCGGCAGATGCTGGAGGTCTACACCCGCTTTGCCGAGGAGTACCTGGCCCTGCCGGTTATCAAAGGCACCAAGAGCCCGGCGGAAACCTTTCCCGGCGCGGTGGAGACCCAGTGCATCGAGGCCATGATGCAAGATCGCAAGGCCCTCCAGGCCGGCACCTCTCATTTTCTAGGCCAGAATTTCGCCAAAGCCTCCCAGATCAAATTCCAAAGCCGGGAAGAAACCGAAGAGTACGCCTGGACCACCTCCTGGGGCACCTCCACTCGGCTCATCGGCGGAGTGATCATGACCCACGGCGACGATGACGGCCTGATTTTGCCGCCCCGGGTGGCCTCCGCCCAAGTGGTCCTGTTGCCCATCTACCGCAAACCGGAAGAAAAGCAGGCGGTGATGGCCTACGTCGATGGCCTGGCAGCGGAACTCAGAACCTTGAAATACGCCGATTATCCTGTGGGCGTGGAAGTAGACGACCGCGATATCGGCGGTGCCCGGGGCTGGGATTGGATCAAGAAGGGCATTCCCCTGCGGGTGGAGATCGGCCCCCGGGACATCGCCGCCGATAGCCTGTTTGTGGCCCGCCGGGACAAAAGCCATCGCGCAAAACAGTCCATTGCCCGGGAACGGTTTATCGCCGAGCTTCCCGCCCTGCTGGATGAAATTCAGGCCAACCTCTTTGCGCGGGCCAAGGCGTTCCGGGATGAACACACCCGAGAGATCGACCAGCGCGATGAGTTTGACGCCTTTTTCACACCGGCCGATTTCCAGCAGCCCGAAATCCACGGGGGATTCGTCCGTGCCCACTGGTGCGGCAGCGCCCTGTGCGAAACCCGCATCAAAGAGGAGCTCACAGTCACCATCCGTTGTATTCCCTTTGAGGAAATCCGGGAGCCGGGAAGCTGCATTTGCTGTGGAAAAGCGGCCAAGGGCCGGGTGATTTTCGCCAAAGCGTATTAATTTCACTAACTGCAGGCGGGGCAGAGAACTGGCCCAGCCCCGCCGGTGCAGCTGAAGGATAATCCCGGCAGAAGCCGGTTCCAAAGGACGACAACACAGCCGTTGATTCGCATCACCGACATCATCGACAAAGTCCTCGAGTACAACCCCGAGGCCAACCTGGACATCATTGACCAGGCCTATGTCTACTCGGCCCGGGTCCATGACGGCCAGATGCGCCTGAGCGGCGAGCCCTATCTCTCCCATCCCCTGGAAGTGGCCGGTATTTTGGCCGATATGAACCTGGACACCGTCAGTATCGCCGCCGGACTGCTCCACGACGTGGTGGAGGACACCCACGCCACGGAAGCGGAAATCGAGGCCATGTTCGGTCCCGAAGTACGCCGGATCGTGGCCGGGGTCACCAAGTTGAGCGTGCTGCCGGTGGAGAGCGCCCAGGCCCGCCATGCCGAGAGTTTGCGCAAAATGCTCCTGGCCATGGCCGATGATATCCGGGTCATTCTCATCAAACTGGCCGACCGCTTGCACAACATGCGCACCCTTCAGTTTCAAAATGAAGGCAAGCGCCGTAAAATCGCCCGAGAAACCCTGGATATCTACGCCGCCATCGCCTCTCGGCTGGGGATCTACTGGATCAAACACGAATTGGAAGAGATCTCCTTTCAAAACCTCTACCCCGAGGCCTATGGGGAGATCAAACAGCGGGTGGCCAAAAACCAGACGGAGCGGGACCAGTACATCACCCAGGTCAAAACCCTGATCCGCGAAAAAATGGAGCAGCACGGGCTTAAATGCCAGGTTCTGGGCCGGCATAAACGCTACTACAGCATTTACCAGAAGATGCAGACCCAGAACCTCGAATTCGAGGAGCTCTACGACATCATCGCCTTTCGGATTATTTTGGAAACCGTGCCTCAATGCTACGAAGCCCTGGGGGTGGTGCACTCGCTCTGGAAACCCATTGACATCAAGTTCAAGGATTATATCGCCCGCCCCAAACCCAATATGTACCAATCCCTGCACACCACGGTGATCGGCCCCAAGGCCGAGCGCGTGGAAATCCAAATCCGCACCCGGGAAATGGACCGGGTGGCCAAATCGGGAATCGCTGCCCATTGGAGCTACAAAGAGGGTAAAACCATCGATACCAACGGCAGCAACCGCTTTGCCTGGATTCAGGACCTGGTGGAAAACCAGCAATCCATCGGCGACCCGGAAGAGTTTCTGGAAAACGTGCGGATCGATCTGTTTCCCGATGAAGTGTATGTTTTCACCCCCGACGGCGAGATCAAATCCCTGCCCCGGGGCGCCACTCCCGTGGATTTCGCCTACACCATCCACACGGAGGTTGGCCACCGCTGCAACGGCGCCAAAGCCAACGGCCGCATTGTCCCCTTGACCTATGAGCTGAAAACCGGAGACAAGGTTGAGATCATCACCCTGAAAGATCCCCGCCCCAGCAAGGATTGGCTCAATTTCGTCACGACGGTCAAGGCCCGCAACCGCATCCGCCAGTGGATCCGGGTCCAGGAGCGGGATCGCAGTATCACCTTAGGCCGGGAGATGTGCGAAAAAGAGTTCCGTAAAAAGCATCTCAACTTCAACACCCTGGTGAAGTCAGATCAGATGGATGAAGTGGTTAAGCAGTTCGGCTTTAAAACCGTGGACGATCTCATCGCCAATGTGGGCTTCGGCAAGATCACGCCCCTGCAGTTGGTGCATAAATTCGAAACCAAACCCGACCCCGAAGCAATCAAAGCCTCCATATTCGATCGGTTGATGGGGCGGGTCAAACGCCGTAAAACCCAGGATGGCGTCATCGTTAAAGGAATCGATGACATGCTGGTGCGTTTCAGTAAATGCTGCAAGCCGGTTCCCGGAGATCCCATCGTGGGCTACATCACCCGTGGAGAAGGAGTGAGCATTCATCGCAAAGGGTGTATCAACATCCAGAAAATGAGTCCTGAACGGCAGATCGAGGTTCAGTGGGACCGCAGCACGGAGGAGACTTATCCCGTCAAAATCCGGATCTCATCCTACGACCGGCTGGGGCTGCTGGCCGATGTGGCGGCCAGCATCAGCAAACACGGCGCCAATATTCTCAGCGTCAACTCCGTGACCCGGGAAAATAAAATTGTGGATAGCTATTTTACGCTATCGGTGAAGGATACCGAGCAGCTCCGGCTAGTGCTGGCGGCGATTCGGAAGGTGAAGCGAATCATGGAGGTCAAACGGCTGGAGGAGTGAGGCGGTGGATTAAATACCAGCACGGTAAGGGGGAGCGGACCATCTCCAGTGAACAGAAAACCGAGGCACAGCGCATTCCGCGCGGCGTCCTCGGTTTTTAATTTATCGGCAGCCCCAGGCGGGATTACCAATCAGCACCGCCCCCGGGATGGAAGGCAAGGCTTAGGGCGCTTTAACCACCCGGCCCGATTTGATGCAGGCCGTGCAGACCATCATCTTTTTGACCTGGCCCTCTTTTAATGCCCGCACCCGCTGCAGATTGGGGTTGAAGCGGCGATTGGTGACATTATGGGCATGGCTGATATGATGGCCCTTCATGGGCTTTTTCCCGCACAATTCGCAAATTTTAGACATCCTTGAAACTCCTTGATGGGACTTTTATAGGTGAGGCCTGGATAATTATTATCCGCTATGTAGAGAATCGATCTGAATACAGTAAATTGGGCGCCCTGTAAAGCCCGTTTTCAGAACTGATCCTCCAAATCCCGCCGAATTGAAAACCCAAGCGCATTCAATCCGCGGCTTTTGCCAGCTCGGCTTCACTTTTTTTCAGCAATTCCCGGGCCTCCTCGCTATAGCCCAGATCGGGATATTCGTTGATCACCCGCTCCAGGCGGACCTTGGCTGCGCGGTAGCGTTCCTGCTTGAAATAAAACCGGCCCACATAGAGATCGTGGCCAGCCAGTTGTTTCAAACACTCGGTGATGTGCTCCTGGGCCCGAAGCGCATATTCATTTTCCGGAAAACGCTGGCGCAAACGGGAAAAACTTTCCAATGCTTTGCGGGTATTGGCCTGGTCGCGGTCGATACTGTCAATTTGTTCGAAATAGCAGCGCCCGATCTGGTAAATGACGTAGGGTATCGCCTCGTTTCGGGGATGCAGATTCTCGAATTCCTCGTAGGCGAACACCGCATCCAGGTACTCTTCCAAGTAATAGTGGCTGTCAGCGATCTTAAGATCAGCTAAAATGGCAAACTTGCTGAAGGGATACCAATCTTTCAGCTGTTGAAACGATTCCAGGGCATCCCGATACTTCCCCCGCTCAAAGGCTTCCACGCCATCAGCGGCCAGCTCCTGGGCCGATTTTTCACCTTTGGAGCCGAACAGGCCACACCCCACCAGCGCCCAGCTCATCAGGGAAACAACTACGAAAATGAGCAGTGTCCGTCGCTTCATTTTATCCGTTATGTATGGGCGGCAACTAAGGGTTGAGGCATTCTTGAAAGCAGGTCCAGCAGCCGGCATCGGGTTTGCTCCCTGGGCGCCACCCCCGTTGGGTTTTAAAATTTCAAGCCCGGAGGCTGTTAAAGTTCGGCAGTGGGGTTTACAATAGGCCGTTGAGGGCCTCTTCCAGGCGCGATTTGGCGACCACTCCGGTGATCTGTTCAGCCACATTGCCGCCTTTGAAAAAAATCAGGGTGGGAATGGCTTTGATGCCATATTTTCCGGGGGTGACCGGATTGTCATCCACATTGAATTTGGTGAATTTGATTTGATCGCCAAAATTCTGGGCCAAATCGTCGATCAGGGGTCCGATGGCTTTGCAAGGGCCACACCACGGCGCCCAAAAATCCACCACCACCGGTTGCTCGGACTGGATGACTTCGACTTCGAAGTTGCCATCGCCGATTTCAATTACACTGTCGCTGTCGGACATAACGATTTTCCTTTCAACTGGATCTGACCCTAAATTTAGGCTCCATGGATTTTAATCAGCCGCATTGCCCCCCGCGCCTCCTGTTGGCCGGAGGTCCGCATAAGATACAGTTATGGGGTAGCGATTGGGAGCGAGGAGCTTCCGGCATAAGTGCCTGGGCGGATTGCGAATTTCGAAATATATAGTCAGCAGCGCAAAAGTTGTCAACCTGAGGGCACGCGGTCTTGGGGTCCCGAATTTTAAATCGCTCAACCCCTCGGTTGCGGCAGGTGGGCCCACGCCTCGGGCGGTACGATTTGCATTGCTTCGCTGCCGGGCGGACGCCAGAAGAGCTTGAGGGCCGCGGTGCCCTTGCGCTGATAATACCAAATGGTCAGGGGATACCAGCCGGGCTGGGCCACCCTCACCCCACCCTCGGGAGAGAGCCGGTCGCCATGGACACCGGGATCTTCCAGCAGCTGAGTCTCGCCCAGATAAATTCGAATTCCATCATTGGAGAGTGCCTGTAGAAAATAGGTTCCCGGGGTATCAAAATGCAGATACCCCGCCAGGCGCATCCCCACCCCGCGGTTGCTGCCGCTGTCAAACACCGGATTGCGCTCAAATTGGTGGTTGAGCTGGAGAATGGGCGACCCCGGCCGCCCCGGATCGCCCGTCGCGTGGTCCATGAGCTTGTCGATATGGCGCACGAAAATGTCGGTGTAGTACCGGACGGAGAACCCCGGCTTGAGGTCGGTGCCCTTTGACCGGATGGCCGGATCCGCCGCCAGCGGTTCCACTGCAACCTTGTGGGCAAGGGTCGATTCAGTGGCCGCGCATTCGAGGGTCAGCAAGAGGAACATGCCGAGCATGATCGCGATTTGCAGTGCTGCTCGGGATTGAACCCATGTGCCTTGGGTTAGCTTATAGTATCGCTTGAGTTGCATGGAAACGCCTCTTCAATTAAGGACATTGGATTATTAAATCCGGATGCGAAATGACAAGAATAGAAAATAAACATTTTTTCCCCTGTTGCCTACCTCACTCTTTAATCGCCGTCTCGAAACATGTACGCAATATTTGGAATCAACTGGGAAAAAGCCCCATCCGAAGTTGACTTCATGTTTTCCGACCTATATATATTTCGATAGCGTTCAGTTCCATTACTCCTCCAATCCGAATCTTTTGCAGTTGGAATTCCAGTTAAGCTATTATTCGCGGTATCCGCGAGCAAAGATTCCATTCTTCTCCCAGGTTCCAGTGCCGAATCATCCCGTTTTGTTTGAAATCTAATTTGGATGCTCACCTTCGATCTCTGCAACCCACAACCCAAGGAGGTTCAAGTTATGGCAAAAAAGAAAATTCAACCCGCAACTGTCTTGAAATTGGGCTTAGCGGTGATGGCGATCTTGGCGCTGCTATCCGGCCCTGTCCTGGCCCAGGATAAAAAGCCCAACATCCTGGTGATCTGGGGCGACGACATCGGCCAATCCAATATTTCCTACTACACCCGCGGACTGATGGGCTACAAGACCCCCAATATCGACCGCATCGCCGCGGAGGGCGTGGCCTTCACCGATTACTACGGCGAGCAATCCTGCACCGCCGGCCGCTCATCGTTTATCACCGGCCAGAGCGTATTCAGGACCGGTCTCTCCAAGGTGGGCCTGCCCGGCGCCGAGGAAGGAATGCGTGAGGAAGATCCCACCATTGCGGGCCTGCTCAAGGCCCAGGGCTATGCCACCGGCCAGTTCGGCAAGAACCACCTGGGCGACAAGGACGAGATGCTGCCTACCAACCACGGCTTTGACGAGTTTTTCGGCAACCTCTATCACCTGAATGCCGAGGAGGAGCCTGAAAATGAAGATTATCCCCAGAACCCGGAATTTCGCAAAAAATTCGGCCCCCGGGGGGTGCTCAAGTCCACGGCCGACGGCCAGATCGAGGATACCGGGCCCCTGACCAAAAAGCGCATGGAGACCGTGGATGATGAAACCTCGGAGGCGGCCCTGGATTTCATCGAACGCCAGCACCAGGCCGGCAAGCCCTGGTTTTTGTGGTGGAGCGGCACCCGCATGCACTTTAGGACCCACGTCAAGGCGGAACTGCGGGGGATTTCCGGCCAGGACGAATACTCCGACGGCATGGTGGAGCACGACATGCACATCGGCAAGTTTCTGGACAAGCTGGACGAACTGGGCATCGCCGACAACACCCTGGTGTTCTACTCCACGGACAACGGCCCTCACATGAACACCTGGCCCGATGCGGCCATGACCCCCTTCCGCGGGGAAAAGAACACCAACTGGGAGGGCGGCTGGCGGGTACCGGCCATGGTGCGCTGGCCTGGGAAAATCGAGCCCGGCACATGGAACAACCAGGTCGTCCACCACATGGACTGGCTGCCCACCTTTCTGGCGATGGCCGGGGAACCCGAGATCAAGGCCAAACTGAAGCAAGGCGGCGTGGAGGCCATTGGCCGCAGCTACAAGGTCCATCTGGACGGCTACAACATCCTGCCCCTGCTGACCGGCGAGACTGAAGAGAGCCCGCGCAATGAGATTTTCTATTTCTCCGACGACGGCGACCTGACCGCCCTGCGTTACCGTGACTGGAAGGTCCTCTTCCTGGAACAGCGTGCCGAGGCGACTTTCCAGGCCTGGCGCGAGCCCTTCGTTCCGCTGCGCATCCCGCTGCTGGTCAATCTGCGCCGCGACCCCTACGAACGCGGAATGATCACCTCCAATACCTATGATGACTGGTTTCTGGATCGACCCTACCTGCTGCTGCCGGCCCAGGCCTATGTGGCGCAATTCCTGGAGACCTTCAAGGATTTCCCGCCGCGCCAGAAGGCTGCCAGTTTCAGCATCGATAAAGTGGTTGAAAAGCTATCCCCACCCGGCTCATAATCGGAACTGTCCGCGCCAAAATCCCGGAGATCGGCGCCTTGAACACTGGGTCTCAGTGGTCAGGGTAGTCGACCCCGGGCCGCGCGACATGTGCCGCCCCCCACACCATCCCCAAGGCAGGAAAGAACCGTGACCCCACGCGAAGCGATCCATGATCTGCAAACCCGCATGGAACACTCCATCATCGGCCAGGGCAAAGTGGTCGAGCGGCTGATCCTGGCCCTGCTGGCCAACGGCAATGTCCTGATGGAAGGATTGCCGGGGTTGGCCAAAACCCGGGCCATCAAAAGCATGGCCCACAACCTGGAGTCCCAGTTCAGCCGCATCCAGTTTACACCCGATCTGTTGCCATCGGACGTGACCGGCAGCGAGATCTATTACGACCAGGGCGGCCAGGGAAAGTTCGTCTTCCAGCAGGGACCGATCTTCGGCAACCTGATCCTGGCCGACGAGATCAACCGCGCGCCGGCCAAGGTCCAGGCCGCCCTGTTGGAGGCCATGGAGGAGCGCCAGGTGACCGTGGCCGGCAAGACCTACCGGCTGCCGGAGCTGTTCATGGTGCTGGCCACCCAGAACCCGGTGGAACAAGAGGGAACCTATCCCCTGCCCGAAGCCCAGATGGACCGCTTTTTGATGCACATCACCATCGACTATCCCGACGACGAATCCGAGGCCCAGATTGTGCGGCTCGTGCGCCGGGAGAGCGGGCCCGATGAACAGGAAAAAGCACCGCCTCTGGCCCAGGCGGCGATTTTCAGCGCGCGGGCCGAGATCCATCAGGTGGCCCTGGCCGAGCCCATGGAACACTACCTGGTGAGCCTCATCGCCGCCACCCGCCGGCCGGCGGAATTCAGTACGGATCTGGGCCAGTGGATCCTGGTGGGCGCCAGCCCCCGGGGTTCCATCGCCCTGGACAAGGTGAGCCGGGCCCACGCCTGGTTCCATGGTCGCGACCAGGTCACCCCCGACGATATCCGGGCCGTCATCCACGACTGTCTGCGCCACCGCCTCATGCTGAGCTACGAAGCCCAGGCCGCCGGAATCTCGGCGGACACCGTCATTGACGAAGTGATCCGGCAGGTGGCCGTGGCTTGATGGCAGCGACCGGCAAAGGGAAAAACCGCCCGTGAGCAATCCGGCCATCCGCAAAGACAGCGCCCGGGCCGCCCGCCAGCGGGCCCGCGAAACCCAGGACGAGCGGATATATGTCAACCTGGCCCAATTGGTGCGCCTGGCCCACCAGGCCACGGGCTTTTCCTTCTTGCCGCGCCAGCCCCTGAACAGCTTGCTGGCCGGCCGCCACGGATCCAAAATCCGCGGCCGGGGGCTCAATTTCGAGGAGCTGCGGGCCTATCTACCCGGTGACGACATCCGCAGCATCGATTGGAAGGTCACCGCCCGTACCCGCACGCCCCACATCCGGGTCTACACCGAAGAGCGGGAACGCTCAGCCTATCTGCTGGTGGACCAGCGCCAGGCCATGTTCTATGGCACCCGGGTGCGCATGAAATCAGTCACTGCTGCGGAAGCCGCGGCCCTGGGCGCCTGGCGGATTTTGGCCATGGGCGACCGGGCCGGCGCCCTGGTGTTTGATGACACCCGAGTCACGGAGATCCGCCCCCAGCGCAGCCGCCAGACGGTCATGCGAATCCTGCAGGAGGTGGTGGACCGCAACCGGGCCTTGCGGGCCGATTCGGCCACGCCCCCCGACCCGGGCATGCTGCCGCGGGCCCTGGATCAGGTCCGGCGCCGGGCCGGCCACGACGCCTTGGTGGTCGTCATCAGCGATTTCGACGGTCTGGACGAGCAAAGCCGTGGGATTCTGCTCAAGTTGAATCGGCACAACGATGTTATCGCCGTTCTGGTGCACGACCCCAGCGCCACCGAACTGCCCGCCGGCAGCGATTTTGTCATCTCAGACGGTGAACTCCAGGTGGAATTGCGCCTGGGGGAAAAACGGATGCACCAGCGAATCCATGAGGCAGCCCAGGGGCGCATTGCCCAAATTTTGGAAACCTTGCACGGGATACAGGTGCCGGTGCTGCCCCTGGAAACCGTAGCGGATGTGGCCCACCAGGTGCGGCGGCTATTGGGAAATCTGCCTCGCTATAAATGAGTGATAGATGATGGCTAGGTGATGGATGGAAAGTGATTTTGCCAGCCTGAGCAACCTGCATGACATCGTGGAGCCGGCCGCCATCGAACTGTGGCCCCCCGCGCCGGGCATGCTGATGCTGATCCTGCTGCTCCTGGTCTGGTTGGCCGCGGCCCTGCTCCTCTGGCGCCAGCGGCGCAGGCGCAATGCCTATCGCCGGGCGGCATTGGGCGAACTTGAGGCCATCGCCGGGCAGCTCCGCGACCCCGGCACCCGCAGCGCTGCGCTTCGGCAGCTCTCGCTGCTGCTCAAACGGGTGGCCCTGAAGGCCTACCCCCGGGAAACGGTGGCCGCTCTGAGCGGCGAGGCGTGGAGTGCCTTTCTAGATGGACAGGTTCGGGGAAATCCCTTTGGCCAGGGGCCCGGTCAGGCGCTGGCCAGCGCCCTGGTGGATCCCGATCCCGGCGCCCAATTGAGCCAAGACCAATGCAACACGCTCCTTGGGGCCGCGCGACACTGGATCGCCCAACACCAAATTGCCGCCGGCGCGGAGCGCCGCGGCGGAGTTCGGGGGTGAGGCCATGCTGACCTTGGCCCATCCCTGGCTGCTGGCGGTTCTGCCCCTGCCGCTGATCCTGCGCCGGCTGTTGCCGGCCTATGGGGAGCAGCGGCCTGCTTTGCGCATTCCCTTTTTCCAGCGCTGGACCGCGGCCTCCGGTGCCACACCGGCCCAGGGGGCGGTGGTCCCCCGCCGCAGCCTGCTGCAGGCGATCCTGTTGCTGGTCACCTGGGGGGCGGTGGTCACGGCCCTGGCCCGGCCCCAGTGGCTGGAGCCGCCCATCGTAAACCAATTGCCCACCCGGGACCTGCTGCTGGCCGTGGACCTGTCGGTATCCATGGAGGCCCGGGATTTCACCAACCGTGACGGCCAAACCGTGGACCGTTTGACTGCCGTCAAGGAGGTTCTGGACGAGTTTCTCACCCGCCGTCAGGGGGACCGCGTGGGGCTGATCGTGTTCGGCACGGCGGCCTTTGTCCAGGTCCCCTTTACCCAGGACTTGGAGGTCAGCCGGCAACTGCTGGCCGAAACCGAAGTGGCCATGGCCGGGCCCAAGACCGCCTTGGGCGACGCCATTGGCCTGGGTATTTCGCTGTTTGAACGCAGCGAGATTCCGCAACGGGTCATGATCGCCCTGACTGATGGCAATGACACCGGCAGCCGGGTGCCACCCCACGAAGCAGCCCGGATCGCCGCCGACAAGGGGATCGTGATCCACACGGTGGCCATCGGTGACCCGGCCGCCGTAGGGGAAGAGAAACTGGACGAGGAGGCCCTGCGGCAGGTGGCCCAGATCAGTAAAGGAGAGTATTATTTTGCCGGCGACCGCGACCAGTTGGAGGAGATTTACGCGGATCTGGATCGACTGGAAACCCGCCAGGTGGAAACCGTCTCTTTTCGCCCGCGGCGGGATCTGTTTCACTGGCCCCTGGGGCTGATTGCGGTTCTGTTTCTAGTTTATCACGGCCTGCTGGCCACCGGCCGGTTTTCCCGGGCCACCTCTGATAAGAGCTTGAAATAGCATGCTTGAACTCTTCCACAACTTCCAGCTTCTGCGGCCCTTGTGGCTGCTGGCCCTGGTGCCCGGCGCGCTGGTCTGGTGGCTGCTGCGCCGCAACCGCGATCCCCTGCGGCATTACCAGGGGCTGATCGCCCCGCACCTCTTAAGCCACCTGGTGATCGGCGAACAGCAGCAAGGTTTCTGGCATCCCCTGCGGGTTTTTCCCCTGGTGGGTCTGCTGCTGATTATGGCCCTGGCCGGTCCCAGCTGGCGCCGAGAGCCGCCGCCCTTTGCCGAGCAGCAGGCCGGGCTGATGGTGCTGCTCAAGGCCAGCCGCTCCATGGACGCTGAAGACCTGAGCCCAAACCGGATGGAACGAGCCGTTTTTAAATTGCGGGACCTGCTGACCCTGCGGGGCGCCGAGCCCGCCGGATTGATTGCCTACAGCGGCAGCGCCCATCTGGTGATGCCCCTGACCCAGGATACCCGCATCATCGAATTGATGGCCGATGGGCTGGGGCCGGAGGTGATGCCGCTGGAGGGTGACCGGCTGGACCAGGCCCTGGCGTTGGCCCGGCGGCAGCTTGAGGATAGATCGTCTCCAGGCTCCATCCTGGTGATCGCCGACGGCATCGACGACGCCCGGGCCGAGGCGTTAAGTCAATTTCGAAGTGAGAGCGCCATCCCGGTTCAGATCCTGGCCCTGGCCGCAGATCCCCGAAGCGCCCGCCAGGCCGTAGCCCAAGGCGCCCAGGCCCTGGACGCGTCGGTGGTGCCGGTCACCATCGACGACCAGGACATCCGCGACATCGTCTCCAGGGCCAGGCGCAGGGTTGCCGCCCTGGAGGGAGAGCAGGCGGGGTCCCGCCCCCGGGATGAAGGCTATCTGCTGGTGCCGCTGATCACGATTTTGATCGCCCTTTGGGCGCGCCGGGGCTGGAGCCTGCGCTGGCCACGCCCGGCGCTGCGGAGGGTGTCCGCAGCCGACAATTGATCCTAACGTTTTGAGTATTTATACAAATTGAAAAGTCACCTCTCAGCCCATGGCGCATAGTAAAATCCATAAGCTTGCCCTGGCGGCATCCCTGGCGTTGGTTGCCGGATTTTCGGGCTACTGCCTGCTGATATCGGAAACCTGCCACAGGGGCACCTTTTTCCTGAGCGCTGACCAGCAGGGCCAGCGGCACTATCAGCAAGGCCGCTTCGACCCGGCCGCCCGGCGGTTTGCCGACAGCACTTGGCGGGCCGCTGCCTATTACCGCGCCGGTGACTTCAAACAGGCCGCGGCCCTTTTCAGCGGGGTCGATACCCCCCAGGGGGCCTTCAACGAGGGCAACGCCCGGGTCATGCTGGGGCAGTACGCGGAGGCGGTCCAAAACTACGACCGGGCCCTGGCCGGGATACCGGACTGGGAGGCGGCCCAGGCCAACCGGCGAATCGCCCTGGCCCGCGCCGAGCGGGTCAAGAAGGAGGGCGGCGACATGACCGGCGGCAAGATGGGCGCCGACGACTTTACGTTCAGCAAAACCAAGGGGGCGGAACCGTCCGACCCGCCCCCGGAACCGGAGCTGGGAAGCGGCGATGCCGCCATGCGCGCCCAGTGGCTGCGCAAGGTCCAAACCCGGCCCGCCGATTTTCTGCGGGCCAAGTTCGCCTTTCAGCAGGCGGCCGCACGCGGCGGGCAAGCGGCCCCTGAACCTTAAACGAAATTCTCTTGAGGGTATATGAACCCCCGTATCCGCTCCATAATTCTCCTATTGATTCTGACCCTTTGGGGAGCTGCTGCGATCCGGGCCGCCGAACCGCCGACCGCGGCCGGCGAGGAGACCTTAGCCCGAGCCGCGCTCAGCACCCAGGCGCCCATCTGGGTGGGCCAGCAGGTGGTGCTGCAGGTTGACGTGCTGGCCGCCGACGGCTGGGCCCAGATCAAGGGCACGGGGGATTTGAGCGTGGAGGGCGCCCAGGTGGTGCGTTACGAGAGCCAGGGCACCCGGCTCAATGAAACCATCGGCGGGCGGGCCTACACGGGGCAACGCTACGAGCTCTCCCTGTTTCCGGGACGCGCCGGAATCATCCGCATTCCGCCGCTGCCCATCGAGGTGGAGATCACCCGCTGGGGTAACGGGGGCGGCAAACAGTCCGCCCGCTTGCAGACCCCCGAAGTGACTTTCGAAGCCCAGGTGCCGCCGGGGGCCGAGGGTTTTGCGGAACTGGCCAGCACGCCGCGCCTTACCGCCGAACAATCCTGGGCCTCCCCAGAGAGCCGGTTCAAGGTGGGCGATGCGCTCCAGCGCAGCATCACGTTGACGGCCGAAGCGCTGTCGGGCATGGCCCTGGCACCCCTGGAGCATGCCGGCGGAGAGCAGGTCAAGGTCTATCCGGCCGAACCCCAGGTGGACGACCGCTACGACCGGGGATCCCTCACCGGACGGCGGCAGGTGAGCGTGACCTATCTGTTCACCGGGGAGGGCCGGGTTCAGCTGCCCGACATCGTGATCCCCTGGTGGGACACGGCCAACCAGCAGATGCAGCGCGCCGTGCTGGCGGGACGCGAGGTGGAGATTGCCGCGGCGCCCGGGGGAGAAGCAGCGGGGGCGACACGGTCGGACTCTGGGCAACTGTCCAAAGCCCCTCTCTCCCGCTGGCTCCAGCTGGCCGGGATAGTCCTGGCAGCCGTGTCGGCCGCGGCGCTCTTTTTCCGCAAGCAGATCGATTCCGGGTGGACCCGCCGGCGACAGGCGCGCCGCGCCTCGGAGCAATACCAGTTCCGCAAATTTCGCCAGGCAGCCCGGGACGATGACTTGGCAGCCAGCGCCAACCGGCTCATGGCCTGGCTGGACCGGACCCATCCGACTGCCGGTGCTGCCCGCCTGGACCTGTTCATCGATCAATTCGGAGACGATGCCGCCCGGGAGGCGGCCCGCAGGTTCACCTCAGCCCTCAGCGGCGCGCAAAGCGGCTGGCGGGGAAAAACCTTGGCCAAAACCATGACCGCCGCGCGGCGGCGCTGGAAAGCCTCGCTCAAGGAAAATGAGCGCCGGATCGAGAGGCTGCCGGCCCTCAACCCGTGACCGGCCTGACCCATGGCAACTTTTTACATTTAACCTGCAATTCAAATAGAGGAGAGACCGATGCTGAACGCAACCTTGCGGCGGCAGGTAATTCTTGGCTTGTTCTGCGGAATTCTGGCCCTGGCGGTGGGCTGTGCCCACGGACCTATATCCCTTAAGAGCGATCCCTTGCCCTCCTGGAACGAGGGCGCCGCCAAAGCCGCCCTGGTCGATTTTGTGGGATCCGTTACAATGGAGGGCGGTCCCGGTTTTGTGGCCCCCGCTGAACGGATCGCCGTGTTTGACAACGACGGCACCTTGTGGTCGGAACAGCCGATCTATTTCCAACTGCTCTTCGCCATGGACCGTATCCGGACCCTGGCCCCCCAGCACCCGGAATGGAAAACCCAGCAGCCCTTCAAGGCGGTGCTGGAAAACGACCTCAAGGCCTTGGCCGCAGGGGGCGAAAAGGGCTTGCTGGAACTGATCATGGCCAGCCACGCCGGGATGAGCACCACTGAATTTGAACAGGTGGTGACCCAGTGGCTGGAGACGGCCCGCCACCCCACACTGAACCGGCCCTACCCGGAGCTGGTGTATCAACCCATGCTGGAGCTGCTGGACTTTCTGCGGGCCAACGGCTTCCGGACCTTTATCGTGTCGGGGGGAGGCATCGAATTCATGCGCCCCTTTACCGAAAAGGTTTACGGCATCCCGCCGGAACAGGTGGTGGGCAGCATCATTCAAACCCGCTTTGAGATGCGCGACGGCCAGCCGATGCTGCTCCGCGAGCCGAAAATTGCCTTCATTGACGACAAGGCCGGCAAACCGGTGGCCATTCACACCTTCATCGGCCGCCGGCCCCTTGCGGCCTTCGGCAACTCCGACGGCGATCTGCAGATGCTGCAGTGGACCACCGCCGGTTCGGGAAAGCGCCTGGGTCTCATCGTCCGCCACACGGACGGCCAGCGCGAGTGGGCCTATGACCGGGAATCCCATGTCGGCAAACTGGACCAGGCCCTGGATGAAGCCGCCCAAAAGCAATGGATTGTGGTGGATATGCAGCGCGACTGGAACGTGATCTATCCATTTCAGAAGTAAAACCCGCCAACCGGGAGGGGGGGATCAAGATGAAAAAAATGGATTTGCCCGGCGGCTCCTTGAGCGGAAGGCTGGCCGGCAGCTACCGGGACACCAGCCTGCACTTTTGGGCTGCCAATTTACGGATCGCATTTTGAGCCGTCGGATTTTAAACCCTCCGACGGTCGATCCCCACTGGACGTTCAGCGAACCGGTCCCGGACTCGGGTCATTTGCTGTTCGGCCACCCAGAAGCAACGACCATGAAACTTCAGCCAAGATACCGAAGATACCAAAGAATTGGATGTCCTCTACTCATAGCCGCGCTCTGCCTGCTGCCGCACCAGGCGCGGGCCGCCGAATCGGGGGAACCCTTTGAAGCACCACCCCTGCTGCAGGCGGCTGACCTTTTACCAGACAAGCTCCTTCAAGGCCCCCGCCACCGGATCGAACCCGAGGTTCCTACGGACGGATTTTTGACCTGGTTCACCCTCCGTTCGGATTTCGGCGATTTCAAAGCCTCCAGCCCCCGGATGGCGGCTGTACGAGTCAACGAAATCGAGGCCTTGGCCGAACTGGAGAAGTTATCCAAAAGCGAAGTTTTCGCCGAGGGCCTCAAGCGCTCGGCCCAGGAGTTCGGCGGCGAGGTCAAGCAACTGGTGACCCACCCCAAGGAGACCCTTTCCGGAGTGCCCGAAGGGGTGGGCCGCTTTTTCAAGCGGGTAAAGCGGGGCGCCACCACGGGCTTTCAGAAACTCGGCGACCTGAAGCAGGATGATCCCGAATCCGGGGCCGTGATCCCCGGCCCGGGCAGCAAGCTGCCCGGCGCGGGGAGCGGCGACCCGCAAACGGCCGCGGGGTCCATGGGGACCGGCGAGGCCACCGCGCGCATGGCCGGCAAGACCACCGCCGATGTGTTCGGCTACGACGACCAGCGCCGCAAAATCGCCAAACAGCTGCGTATCGATCCCTACACCACCAACGGGATCCTAGCCGACAAGCTCAACGAAATCGCCTGGACCGCCTTTGCCGGAGGCCTGGGTTTTACCGCCGTTAAGACCCTGGCCCCGGCCTCGGCCGCCATCACCCTGACCACCGGCGCCGCGGACTGGGTCTGGGACACGCCGCCCGGCGACCTGCGGGTTCAAAACGAGCAGATCCTCCTCGGGCTGGGAGCGGACCCGCAATCCGTGGATCGCTTCCTGCGTCACCCCTGGTACAGCCTCACCCTGCAGAGCCGCCTGACCCGGAGCTTGGAGCGCATGCCCCGAACCGAAGGCCGGGCCGACCTGATGCCCCTGGCCCTCTCCGTGCGCTCCTTTGACCAGGCGCGCTTCGTGGTGGATTCGGTGGCCATGCTGGCCGACTGCCACCAATCCCGCCAGCCCATCTCCCGCCTGGAGGTGGCCGGCACGGTGTGGGGCCACACCGCTCGGGGAATCGTCGTGGCAGCCCCGGCCGAGGGGATCTCCTGGAGCGCGGACTTGAATCGCTTTGCCCGCCGGGATGAATTCAAAGCGGCCCCCCAGCGGCTGTTGCTGGTGAGGGGCAACGTGACCGCCAAGGCCCGCCAGGAGCTGGCAGCTTTAGGCTGGACCGTCGAGGAAGGGGTGCAAAGCGACTTGAAAAGCGAACCGTAGCCGCCGAGCGCCTTGGATCCGGAACAGGTCCAAAGCGGAGATGCACAGGGCGAACCCTAGGTTCGCCGGTAGGGTAGGTTGCCTGAATTGTTTGGGGCGATCTGTTCCCGGTTAGAACTGCCCATCAAAGGCAATCCGGTAGGACACAGGTTTACTGGAACTCGGAGACCGGTTAAGGCGAGGGGTGTCTCTGGCGGAGCGCCCGTTTGAGGTCATGGCCGATCTTGCGGTCGGGGAAGAGTTCAATGAGTTTATCGGCCAGGGATTCAGCGTGTTCAGATTGGTTGTGCTTCAAGTAAAAGTCGGCCAGCGCGAACAAGAAGTCAAAATTTGCCGGCTCCAGAGCCAGGGCGCGCTTGAGCGCCCTTTCCGCTTCCGCGCCGCGGTTCAACCGCGCCAGCAGCAGTCCTAAATTGTAATGCACCCTGGCCCGCCCGGGCATGCCCAGGGCCGCCTTGCGCATCTCAACGGCCGCCGCTTCAAAGGCTTGCTTTTCCGCCAGCAGCAGAGCCAATGAATAGTTGACCTCCGGCAGTTCGGCGTGCTCGGTCGTCACTTCCCGCAGCAATCTCTCAGCCCGGGTGATATCCCCCTGCTGATGGGCCAGCAGGGCCAGGTTGACCTTGGCGGGGTAGAATTGATGATCGATGGCCAGGGCCGCCTCGTAGTGCCGGATGGCCTGCTGGGGCTGCGCCAACGCCGAGTAGAGATTTCCCAGATTGTGGCGGCTGGGGGCGAAATCGGCGGCGTAGAGCATGGCATCCTTGTACTCCCGCAGTGCATCCTCGAATGGCGCTTTCTGGGCCGTAGACAAATGCTCGGCCCCCGGTCCGGCCAGCTTGCGCGCCGCCTCCGAGCGAACCGCCTTGACCGGATCATGGAGCAGCGGCGCAAGCAAACGCACCAGTTCTTTGGGGTCTGGGTGCTGCAAACTGCTGACCGCCGTGCGGCGGATCAGCGCCTCGGGATCACCCAGGGCCATGGTGATCTTCGCCAGGCTGTCGGAACTGGGCCCATAGCCCGGCAACAGGGCCAGGGCCGTGGCGCGCACAATCACCGGATAGAGCGGATCCAGGGCCAGCCCCAGGAGGGGTTGGACTGCTTCCGGCGACCCCTTGCGGGCTTCGGCCAGCAGGCTGCCGTAGTGGAAACGGCGCCCTGGGCCGTACCATTGGGTCAGGGTGGTGTCGGCCCATTGGGCGCTCTTATCGGCATGACAGCGGTTGCAGGCATTGGGCACCCCGCTGGTCAGACTCAGATCGGGGCGGGGCAGCCGGAAGCTGTGGTCGGGACGGTAGTCGATGCCCATATAATACCGCCCGGGCATGTGACACTGGATGCACTCCGCCCCGCTGCCGACATCATACAGCACTTCGCCCGATTTTGAGCGGATGGGCTCCCCCGGTTCACCTTTCTGTTTGTGGAAGTGGTGGCTTCGGTCGTCGTACACGGCCCCCCGATGGCACTGCAGACAGAGTTCATTGCCGCTTTTCACGATCTTGGCGCTGTGCACATCGTGGCAATCGCTGCAGCGCACCTCCCGATGGTACATCTTGCTCTGGGTAAAGGAGCCGTAAACGTAAACCTCCTCCAAGATCTGTCCGTCGGGGTAGTACAAGTTCTCCGTCAAGAGCGCCGGCAGCATGCTGTCCAAAAAATCGTGCTCGGCATGGGTGTAATCCCCCAAGGAGGAGCGGCGGGAATGGCACGGCGCGCACAGTTCCACCAGCTCCCGGGAGGCGAGCCCGGCGGTTTGAACCGCCAGGGCGTCGTTTTCGATTTGGGGACGGGCCATGGCCGGCAGCTGGGCCCATTCCACGTGCTTTGAACCGGGACCGTGGCACGCCTCGCAGCCCACATCGATCTCCGACCAGGTGGTCGCGTAGGTATCGCTTTGGGGATCGTAGTTCTTCTTCAGATTGGTGGAGTGGCACTCGGCGCACATGCCGTTCCAGTTCTGGGCGGCATTGGTCCAGTAGAGCCAGTCATCGGGGTCGATGGGCTGCTCCGGATAGAGATGGTACCAGCGCTTTTGGCGGGCATCCCAGGCGATGGGCAGGCATTGCAATCGGCCGCCGGGAAAGGGCACCAGGTACTGCTGCAGGGGATACCAGCCGAAAGTGTGGGTAATTTCAAATTCCCCGGCCTCGCCGCCCGGACCCTGGGTGTGGACGAAAAAGCGCCCCGCGCGGCGGTAAAACCGCGAACTGAACCCGAAGTAGTCGAACTCGGCACTGTCGAAATCCCCCAGAACGGATTCCTCCGTGGCCAGATCCATGGCCTGATCGTGATGGGAGCCTTTCCAGCGCTGATATTCCGGCTGATGGCACTCGGCGCATTTTTGACTGCCGACAAATTCAAGGGAGTCCGGGCCTTGGGAAGCCGGGATGCCGCCGGGCCGATAGCGCTCCTTCAGCAGATAGGCCGGCACCGTCAAGACAATGACCAAGGTTGCCAGAATGCCGGTGATTTTCCAGGGTCTTAAATTATCCACGGCTCGGCCGGGCGTCTTGGGGGTAGACCACCTGCCGGGGGTCGAATTTCCCTCGGCGAATTCTTTGGCCGGTATCGATCCGGATCCGGTTCTGAACGATTTGCACCTGGAATATATCAAGGGCCCGCGGGGCCGGAGGGCTCAGCACATCGCCGCGAATATCGTAGGCCGAGGCATGGCAGGGGCAGACAAACTGCTGGTTCTCTCCGTCCCAAAGCACGGTGCAGCCCAGATGAGTGCATTGGCGGGAAACCGCCAGAAACCCCCTGTCTTCCAGGCAGCAAAGGTAGAACTTGCCCTGGATAAAGGCGGTGGCGGTTTGGGCTGCATACTGGCTGACATCCCCCGCTTCCAGCAGGGAATTGTCCGGGGCCGGGCGCGGCGACCGGCGGCCGGGGGCCAGGTAGCCGGCCACCACTATCCCCAATTGAGCCAGGCCGATGGCGCCCAGGCCGACCCACAGCAGGTTTAGAAACGATCTGCGCTTGGGCAGGGAGAGTCCCGGGGTGGCCGGTGCAACGGGATCTAGGGATCGAGTCTGCTTTTTATTCGTCATAACCTGAACTGAATCTCATCTCGCGGTTGGGTCTAATTTCCAGGCCAGATCAATACCATGCCGGGACCGCGAAACCAAACGCCGATCACCGTCAAGACCCCAAACGCGGTCAGCAAAAAGACAAACACCCCCTGAACCACTTCGTTGCGCTGGGCGCCCCAGTGGCGCCGGCTGAAGCGGCTGATTCCAAAAAGGATGGCCAGCAGCACCAGGGTCGGGATCAGGCCGCTGGAAATCCCGGCCGCCCCCCCCAGCGCGGTTTCTCTATGGCTGATCCAGGCCGACACAGC
Source organism: uncultured delta proteobacterium (assembly GCA_963713755.1). Classification (GTDB taxonomy): domain Bacteria; phylum Desulfobacterota; class Desulfobacteria; order Desulfobacterales; family CAVQMW01; genus CAVQMW01. Next base: position 175,364 of record CAVQMW010000005.1, read on the forward strand.
CACCGCCATGGGGGTGATCAGCGCGGCGCACCCCGCGGCCATGGCGGCGGTCCTGCGCCCCACGGCGGAAACAAACCAGATCCCGGCGCTATCTTTGGGGTAGGGCAGGTAGGGGATCGCCAGCAGCCCTATGATCGCCGTAAAGGGCATCACGAAGAGGGAGAGCAGGGGATGAAAGTGCAGCAGCAGTTCCTGGAACCCCGCAAAGTACCAGGGTGCCCGGGTGGGATTGGGGCTTAGACCGGGATTGGCCTTATCGGCCAGGGGCGCATCGAACCAGAGCGCCAACACCAGAACCGCGGCGATGGCCACCAGGGCCACCACCACTTCCCGCAGCAGCAAGTTGGGAATCGCGGGCACCCGCGGCCCCTGATCCTGGGCCAGCGCGTCCGCCGCCCGCGGCACCACCAGCCCTTTGGCCTTGCGGATGCGCCAAAAGTGAAAGGGCAGCAGGAGAATCAACAGCGCGGGCAGCAGGGCCGTGTGCAGGGCAAAGAAGTTGGCCAGGGTTTCCGGCCCCACCTCTGCACCGCCCCGCACAAACTGCTGCAGGCGGGGACCCACCGCGGGGATATACTCCAGCATCCCGATACAGATGGTGATGGCCCAGTAGGAGAGCTGATCCCAGGGCAGCAGGTATCCGCTGAAATTGGCCAGCAGCACCGTGCCGAGCAATCCCAGGCCGATGATCCAGTTGAACTGGCGGGGGGCGTGGAAAGCACCGCTGAAAAAGACCCGCAGAAAGTGCAGAAAGGCCACCAGCACCAGCAGATGACCGCTCCAATGATGCACATTGCGGATCAAGCCGCCAAAGCGCATCTGGTACTGAATCATCTCAACGGAGGCATAGGCCTGCTCAGGAGAGGGGCGGTAAGCGAACTTCAGCAGCAGCCCCGTGGCCAGCAACAGCCCGATGAGCACCAGCGCCGTTCCCCCCAGCCCCCAGGTCAAGGTGAACTTCAGGGTCCGGGCCGGCACCTTGCGGGGCCGAAAATGAAGCAACAGGCTGTTGAACCAGGAGCGAAAGGGATCCCGGCTTGTCGAAATATCTCTCCCGGGAAAGATCGATTGGATAATTGCCGTAAAGAAGTTTGCGCTTTGGGGTATCCCCCCGGGTGGAGTCATGACGCGTTCTCCCTGTGAAAACCGCCTGCAAGCCGCCGGTTTGAATGGGGCGGCATCGCTTTAGGGACGCGGAATCATAGGTCGCGGCCCACTTTAAGTGCTACTATGGCAAAATTTGCTTAGCTACCATTTGCCGCAATTAATGAATTTTTCCAAAACCATCTAGAAGCCCGGCAGGGTAACGAACGCCTCACCTGCCGGAAGGGCAATTCAGGGAATGCAAGCTGTGGCAATTCAGCTACAGCGACTTGTTGTGTGGGGGTTTATTTATTGGCTAAGCTTAGAACTGGCAATACGATTGAGGCTCACACCTGCCTCAGCAGCTAGAACAGCAAGTTTTCGATGAACATCCGGCGGTAGCCGAACCATAAATTTACCACTATAGGACCTGGAGGCAATCGGCTCCGGAATTTTCTCTCCACAATCCTCCATATCCTTTACAACGTCGGCAACCAATTTTCGGATACCTTTCAAAGCTGCTTCTGGAGTGCGTGCCAACCAACTTAAACTTGGAAACTCCGCACATAACCCTACATATTCTTGGTCATCTTCAGACCAGGTTACACGGTATGTATAACGATCATTTTTTAGAGCCATAGCTAACCTCCAATTTTTCAATAGCCAAAAGGACCTGCTTTACTTGGTATGACTTGGCTTTTCCCTTATTGTTTTGGATATTAATCCGTGGATCACCTTTCCATGGTGTCCTGTATATTCGATGACTGCTCGCACTCGTTCGGGGTTTCCCAAAATAATTTTCACAAACTTTGCACAAATCGACGAATCTGATACCTTTGGGATTACCTTTCATTTGTGCCAAAATGTCATCGATTTTTGCCATGGCTATATAGTATCATTATTGGTATCATTGTCAAGAAGGATCTATAAACTTCAGATCGCCCCACCGTAAGGTTTTTTACACACAACGCCGCTTTTCAGCGGGCGGGGCTTTTTGCGCTTCGCTGCAAAAGCCTTGTTCGGTCATTTACTCTGCATTGAGATTCTTCAAAATTTTCTTTGCCAATGGTTCTTTGATCTCGTTGTGCCTGGGGACAGTTTCAATCGCACCGTTCTTCGGGTTTATCCAAAGTGAATGTGAAGCGCCTTCTCTTTTCAGATAGCAACCCGCGATTCTCAGCCTCCGTTCTAAATCTCGTCGCTTCATCCGACCATTACCTTGTCTTGGATAGCGTCATCGGGGAGCCCACGGAGGATGTCAGCCTTTCGGTCCTCTAAAAGCAACTCTATAGCCTCACGAAGATTATTTTTTGCGTTCTCAATTGTTTCGCCCTGACCATTGGCACCAGGCACTTCCGGACAAATAGCCCAGAAGCCTCCCTCGGGTGCTGGTTCAATTATTGCGGTAAATTCTGCTTTCATTATAATCTCCTATTTTTTTTGTGACCGAATGCCGCAGTTGAGCGGTCTCCAACGTCTTGTCCTCGCGGAGCGAAGCGCGGCGAGGACAAGACGTTGGAGATTTCCTTAGCGCAACTGCGGCATTCCCGCGGAGCGAAAGCGCGTCAGCGCTGAGCTCCGCGGGGCAAAATAGGAATCGCATTCCATAATGTTATCGGATATTAAATAGAATCTACATAATTCTTGAGATTTATTATTCAGAGACGATTGCAGATGAATTGAGGTGTCCAAACAATTAAACTCATCGAAATAATTACAGATACGTTTCGTTCATCCCAAGTGTACCACCTGAACGATTGATTTGGCAAACAATGAAAGCGGTTTAGCTTGGCCGAGCCAGCAGAATGAGAAAGCGGATACGGATCTGCGCAGAGAGATCGTCAAGGCCTTCACCGAGGCCCCGATGGGGCGGGGTGGGCTTCAAGGCCTGCCGACCGGAATCCCAGGGGACGATAAAAGGGGAGGATGCCCCTCGCGCCCGACTCCCCCGGTCAGGCAAAGAGCGCTTTGTTGTCCGCCTTTTCGTAGGCGGCCTCCCGGGTGATGCGACCCTTCTGGATCAGCTTTTGGAGGTGCTGATCCATGGTCTGCATACCCTGGGCCGTGCCGGTTTGGATCAGAGAGCTGATCTGGGGGATTTTGCCTTCGCGGATCATGCTGGCCAGGGCCGCGGAACCGAGGAGGATTTCATTGGCCGCGCAGCGGCCGCGGCCATCCTTGGTTTTCAACAGCTGCTGGGCGATGACCGCCTTGAGGGATTCGGCGAGCATGGTGCGCGCCTGGGGCTGGCGGTCGGCGGGAAAGGCGTTGATGATGCGGTCCACGGTTTTGGCCGCGCTGTTGGTGTGCAGGGTGCCGAAGACCAGGATGCCCAGTTCGGCGCAGGTCAGGGCCAGGCTGATGGTGGTCAGGTCGCGCATCTCGCCCACCAGGATGATGTCGGGGTCTTCCCGGCTGGCCACCTTTAGGGCCTCGGCAAAACCGGCGGCGTGGGTGCCGATCTCCCGTTGGGTAAACAGCGCTTTCTTGTTGGGATGGACAAACTCCAGGGGATCTTCAATGGTGATGATGTGACCGCCCCGGGTGGCGTTGACGTAATCGAGCATGGCCGCCATGGTGGTGGATTTGCCGCTGCCCGTGGGGCCGGTCACCAGCACTAAACCGCTCTTGAAGTCGGCGATGGTCTGAATGGCCTTAGGCAATTGCAGCTGTTCCAGGGTCAGAATCTCGGTCGGGATGATCCGAAAGACCGCCCCCAGGCCGTTGCGCTGGTGGAAATAGTTGCAGCGAAAACGGCCCGTCCCGGGCAGTTCGTAGGCCATGTCGAAGTCCAGAGCTTCCCTCACCTCGCGCTGCTGATCCGAGTTGAGGATCTCGAACAACAGTTCCCGGGTCTCCTCGGCGCTGAGGGGCGCCTCGCCTTCCACGGGCAGCAGGTCCCCCCGCAGGCGCAGCATGGGCGGATAGCCCACGGTGAGGTGCAGGTCGCTGGCCCCCTGGGTGTGCATGATTTTGAACAAGGCATCGATGCGCGCCATGGATTACTCCCTTGCCCCGCCCTGGGGCCGGTTTTTGAATTTCTTGGGATCGTTGGCGTAGGCTACGGCGGCCTGGGCCGTGATCTTGCCCGCCTTGAGCAGCTCGCCGATGGCGTCATCCATGCGCTGCATGCCCACCGCCTTGGCGGTTTGCATCATGCTGGGGATCTGGAAGGTTTTGCCGTCCTTGATCAGGTTGGTCATGGGCAGAGTCCCGATAAGCACCTCCACGGCCAGCGCCATACCGGAATTCTCCGAGCCCGGAATCAGCCGCTGGGTCACCACCGCCCGCAGGGTTTCGCTGAGCATGGCCCGGATCTGGTTCTGCTGGTCGGCGGGATAGGCATCGATGATGCGGTCCACGGTCTTGGCGGCCCCGGAGGTGGCCAGGGTGCCAATCACCAGGTGGCCCGTTTCAGCGGCGGATATGGCCAGGGAGATGGTTTCCAGATCCCTCAGTTCGCCGATCATGATCACATCGGGATCTTCCCGCAAGGCCGCCCGCAGGGCGTTGCCGTAGGAGCGGGTGCTGCTGCCCAACTGCCGCTGATTGACCACTCCGCGTTTGATGGGTTGCACGAATTCGATGGGGTCTTCCACGGTGAGAATATGGTGGGCGCGGTGGCTGTTGATGTAATCCACCATGGCCGCCAGGGTGGTGGACTTGCCCTGGCCCGTGGCGCCGGTGACCAGAATCAGCCCCTGGTGATTGTCCAGCACCTGGGTCACCACCGGCGGCAGGCCCAATTGATCCAGTTGGGGCACCGCCGGGGGGATGATCCGGAACACCGCGCTGAGCCCCCGGTTGTGGCCCATGACGCTGCCCCGGAAACGGGCCAGGCCCTCGATGGCATAGGCGAAATCGACCTGCTGGGTTTGCTCCACCTCGGCGCGCTGCTCCGGGGTGAGAATCTCGAAAATCAGCTGCTGGGCCTTTTCCGGGGCGAGGGGCGCCGATTTCATCTTCACCAGTTGACCCATGCGCCGCAGGATAAAGGGCTCGCCGGGAACGATGTGCAGATCCGAGGCTCCGTGATCCGAAGCCGCCTTGAAAACTTTGTCTAAAACCGCCATGGCCGGGGCACTCCTCCTGGATCAAGCCTCTTCACAGAGCTCTTGTTCGGGCACGATCAATTCGATTTTATCCCGCTGCACGTTCAAAAACCGGCTGTTGAAGAGTTTGCGGTCGTCGGAGCCGTACACGGCGGCCCCGGTCACCGCCAAAAAGGATTTGGCGGAAACCATGTAGTCGGTGAGGCGCTCGCCGGCAAATTGGGCGATCTCACCATGGATGCGGTAGTTGGGGGTGTAGATGCGGACCTTGACCCGCGGGTCGCTGGCGGACATGGATGCCTTCCTTTTGGAATGAGATTTGACGGTAGGACCCGCCGGCCGCCCCGGTTGGCTGAGGCGTCCACCCCGCCGCCGGGACGGAGTAACGCCGAGGGTCTCAGTTTATATCGGCAGGATTTCGGGGGGCTTTAGTTCCCTGCTGAAAACGGGGGGCGACAGGAGGATCGACGGAGAGCTTGAACCTGACTCCGGCGGGAGCGGACCGGTGTTCTGTTGGCGCCAGGGCGGGGAAACGCGTCGCGGGACGTTCCATGGAGGCGGGTGTCCCTGCCTTTTGGGCGATTTCAGAGACGATTCAGGGCTTTAGCCCGGATAGCAGGCGGTTCCGGCCTGAATGGACCGGGTTTTTTGTGGGTTGCTTGACCAGCCGGGAGCCCTTGCGGCTGCCGTCAACCAGGTGGGTCAAATCATCGATCACCGATTTCATGTTTTGGGCCTGATCGTACATTTGCCGGGAGGCGCTGACGGTTTGCTCGGCGCTGGCGGCATTTTTCTGGGTCATCTCGTCCATCTCGGCCATCGAGGTGTTGATCTGTTCAATGCCCAGAGATTGCTCATGGGTGGCCTGGGCAATGCGGTCCACCCACTGGGCCAGGGCTTCGTTGTGTTCGATGGTGGCGTCGAATAGATTTCGGGTTGAGGTTAAACGCTGGGATCCGGTATGGATTTCATCCACGGTTTGCTCGATCAGATTCTGGGTGTTGTGGGCGGCCTCGGCCGCGCGCAGGGCCAGATTGCGAACCTCGTCGGCCACCACGGCAAAGCCCGCGCCGGCCTCCCCGGCCCGGGCCGCTTCCACCGCGGCGTTGAGGGCCAATAAATTTGTCTGGAATGCGATCTCGTCGATGGTCTTGATAATTTTACCGATCTCTTCGCCCCGGGTGCGGATCTTCTCCATGGCCTCCCCGGTTTGCCCCATGGCCTGGTGGGCTTGATCCAGGTACCCGCTTACCTCGTCCCGGCATTGTTTGGCATGGCTGGCGTGCTCCGAGTTTAAGCGCGTCATGGAGGCCATCTCCTCCAAGGAGGCGGAGGTTTCTTGGATGGCGGCCGCGCTCTGGTTGGCATTGTCCGAAAATCCGGCGCTGGCTTGGGTCAACTCTTTTGAAGGCCGGGTCACCTGTTCAGCACTTTGATTCAATTGCCCAATGAAACGCCGCACCGGTTTGGCGATGGTGTTTCCCAGCAGGATCGTCATGGGGATGGTGAATAGAATGCACACCGCGGCAACCCCCATCAGCAACTGAATCATTTGCCAGGTGTTGGCCTCGGCGATTTGGAGGGAATTGAGACTGACCATGGCAGCGATGGTCCGGCTGTCGTTGGAGAACAGGCGGACCCCCCTCAGGTAGGCGGCATCCTCCTGCTGGTAACGATCAAAATATACGGAATGGTCCCCCAGCTCCCAGCGGTCTGAAAGGCGCTCAACGCCCGCGAAATCAAGGGTATTCAGCTCGGGAAAGGAGCCGGCGCGCAAGCCGGCTGAGGTCAAGATATTGATTTCAGTACCGGTTATTTTTTGAATGCGGCGAACAAACGCATCCCTGAGTAAGCGGGTTATTTCAATGGACCCCACAACAATCTGTTTGGGATCCCCGGTCTCATCGTCATACACGGTCCCATGGACCGGTATCCGGGCCTGAATCGCCAGTTCACCGTCCTGGATACTGTAAACCGTCTCTTCTGGGGAATCACCCTGGGGCGCAGGATCGGCCAAGCCATCCGGCAGGCCTTCCACGACACTCAGCGCCTGATCGCTGAGCTGCTGGTCTTTGGCCAAAGCCGCGAATTGAAACCCCGGGCTCTCTTCCGCGAGATAAGGGGTGGCCAGCAGCGCCTCTTCATCGGTGATGCGAACCATAATTCGGGGGTTGTTCTGGGTGTCGAAAACCCGAATCTGCCAGAATTGGGTGGACAGGGCGGAACTGTAAAGTTGCCGGAGCAGTTTTTCATAGGTGTTGCGGGTGAGGTCGAAATTGTCACTGAAATCGGATAAAAATTTAAGACTGGTTCCCAAATCGACGGCGGGAATGATCTGCTTTGCATCGCTCAAGGTCTTTTCGCGCAGCTCATTCAGCTCGTAATCCATGACCCGGAATGCTTGCTTCAGCTGATGGTGGGACACATTTTCATTTTGGCGCTTCACCGTGTAGGCTACAAAAAGCGTTGAAACGACCATGGTCAAGATAATCAAAATTGCCGTGTGCGCCGTAATTTTGGACTTCAACGTCATGATGCCACTCCCTGCATTTTAAAATTGGCGGTGAAGGCTAGGTGACCGGGTTCCTTCAGAACTGAGGTATCGGCAAATCTCCCCCGAACTTGAGCCCTGAGGGATCTTGGGCGAATCTTTTTAAGGAGGTAGGGGAATCGGTTGGGAGGGAGCCATTTTCAGCCCACCCAGATCCCCCACCCGCGCCGCGGGCGTTTGAGTTGACCCGGCGCTATGGTATGCTGAGAATTAAGGTGGCCGCTATCCAGCCGCAATCGTGAATTAACGCCGGCTGTAATGGGTTGGATGGGCAAACGGGGAATCAAATTGAACGGGACACTCAACAGGAGGGCGGACATGAAATACAGCGGCTTGATCTTTCTGGTAGCAACCCTCTTCGTGCTGAGCTGCGGCGGGATTCGCGTGGCCCAGGATTACGATCCAGCTGAGGATTTTTCAGCGTTCCATAAGTTCGCCTGGGTCTCGGTGGAACAAGCGCCCAGCGGAGATCCGCGCATTGACAGTCCGCTGCGGGACACCCGCATCCGGGGGGCCATTGCCGCCGGAATGCAGGCCAAAGGATTTCAGCCGGCGGATAAGGACCCGGATTTTCAAATCAAATACCAATATCTCCTGCGGCGCAGCATCAGCGCCCAGGGTCCCACGGTGGGCTTCGGCCTCGGGACCGGCAGCTACGGGCGCTACGGGGGCTTCGGCATCGGCAGCGGAGGCACGCTTCAGGACTACGATGAAGGCTCGCTGATTATCGATTTTATCGACCCCGCTTCAGGCGATCTGCTCTGGCGCGGCACGGGCAGCCATATTTACAGCGAGCACCGGGACCCGGAGAAAACCACCCGGGAGATCAACCAACTGGTGGAAAAGATTCTCAGCCAATTCCCGCCGCGGCCTTAAGCGCTGGAATGATGGAGACCTCCGGGCGCCGCGGTTTAGAAACCTATCGTCCCACAACGTAAGTGCCCAAAATCACCAGCACCAGAAACACCACCATAAACAGACCCTCCAGGGCCCAGTTGATGATTCGAATTAACATGCCACCTCCCACAAGCTGCAGGCCTCGTTAAAGTACTCCTCGGCCTCTTCCACGCTGTCAAAGAGCAGCCAGTCGTGAAGGATGGTCAGGCCGGCTTGTTTGCGCACCCGTTCGATGGTGGTGCCGCCGTGATATTCCAGACGATCCGATTGCTGGGAAGCGGTGATGGTATTGACCATGGTGCCCTCCTTAACCCATTGGGTGGCCCCGGTGAAAATGTTCCGGGTTAAAGGGCACTCTACCAGGCGAGTGTGACAGATACGGTCACACTTTTCTGAAAAATTTGCGATTTCTCGATTTTTTTGGATTGGCCGGCGGGTTTCAGGTCCCCAGGGTGGGGCGGGGTCGATTTATCGCCCCTGAGAGGGAATTTTTTGGAACCTTTGCGGGGTTTAACCCCGCCCGGCAGCCCACAGGCGTGGGGGAGGCGCGACAATCACCGGGGACTATTTGGCCCGCAGCTTGGATGCCGGCACCACGGCCATGGAGGCCATGGCCTTGACCACCAATTTGCTTTCTGCCTGGTTGACCACCCAGAGCTCGGCTTCGGTGGGAATCATGGTGCGGCCCGGCTTGATGATCCGCGCCCGGCAGATCAGCTCCTGACCCACGGCCGGGCGGATCAGGTTGATTTTGTACTCCACCGACAGAATCCGACAATCCTCGGGTATCACGGTGTAAGCGGCATAGCCCATGGTATGATCGGCCATGGTGCCGGTGACCCCGGCGTGGACAAAGCCGTCCTGCTGGGCGTGGCGGGCTTCGATGGCCAGGCGGGTTTCAAACTCCCCCCACTGGACCTTGGAGACGGTGTAGCCCACATAACTTGCAAAGCCTTGGCAAAAATCTTCCGCCAGCCAGGCGGCCCGGGCTTCGGATAGGCTGGCGTTTGGGCGATTGTGCTGGGTCATTTCCGCATCTTCCTTAGTCAGGCGGCCCCAATGGCCCCGTGTTGACCTTCATAAGGGTCTTATCTAAAACGAATTGCCGACTTTGCCAAGGCGAAACTATCCCCAAACCAGGTGAGCCCATGGAAATGGAAATGGAAATCAGCCGCGCTGTAGGCACCTACGATCCGCGTTTCAAAATCTTTCACGACCTCATGGGCCGCAAGGTTCGCGAAATCCTGCTGGTCTCCACGCCCTACGATGCCTGGATCATGGAGGAAGATTGCCGCTTATCAGAAAAAATTATTAATGAATACAGAGGTTTGAATCTAAGCCACCCGCCTCGCCTGCACTGGGTCTCTTCTCTGGAAAAGGCGTCCCGGGTGTTAAAAGCCAAACCCTATGACCTGCTGATCCTCATCTCCCGGGTGGCCGATCCCGAGGCCTTTGCGGCCGTCGATGAGATCAAGAAGCACCATGCTAACCTGCCGGTGATGTTGCTCAGCCATGAGGCCTGGCCCGCCCCGGAGGAGAGCGGCTCTCCCAGCCGGGGCCGGTTCGACCGCACCTTTATCTGGACCGGTAATACGGACCTATTGCTGGCGTTGATCAAAAGCGCCGAAGATCAGTTCAACGTGGCCCATGACACCCGCTCTGCTGGAATTCGGGTGATCATCTTCGTTGAGGACTCCCCCAACTACCTCTCCTCGCTGCTGCCCATTCTCTATCGCGAACTGGTGATCCAGACCCAGTCGGTGATGGAGGAGGGCCTCAACGAGGAGCACCGGCTGCTGGCCATGCGCGCCCGGCCCAAGATCCTGGTGGCGGAAAGTTACGAGGAAGCCTGGGGGCTCTTCATCAAGTATGAGCCCTATGTGCTGGGGGTGATCTCCGATGTGCGCTTTCCCCGCGGCGGCCGGCTGGACAAAACGGCGGGTCTGCAACTGCTCGCGCAGATCAAGACCGAACGGTTCGACATCCCGCTGCTGCTGGTGAGCGCGGAGTCGGAGAACGCCGCCAAAGCCGCAGCCATTCCGGCCATGTTCGTGGATAAGAATTCCGAAACATTCCACTCCGAGGTGCGATCGTTCTTCTTGAACCAGCTCGGTTTTGGCGAGTTCGTTTTTCGCCGGCCGGACGGCGGCGAGCTGATGCGCGCGGCCAATCTGCGGGGGATCGAACACGGTCTGGCGCGCATCCCCGACGACACCTTCAAATATCATTGCCGGCGCAACGACATTTCCCGCTGGCTCTTTGCCCGGGCCGAGATCGAGCTGGCCTGCAAGGTCCGCCCCCTGCGGGATGACGATTTTACCAGCGTGGAAAGCCACCGCCGGCACCTGGTGGAGATGATCCACAGCCGGCGCATGGGCCGTCAAAAGGGGCTGGTGGTCAACTTCGATCCCCGGGCCTTTGACCAAGACACCGATTTTCTGAAGATCGGCAAGGGCTCCATCGGCGGCAAGGCCCGGGGGCTGGCCTTTATGGCCAACCTCCTGCTCCAGCGGGCCGATCGGCTAAAATCCCAGTTCAAAGGGGTCGAAATCTTCATTCCCCAAACCATGGTGCTGACCACCGAAATATTTGAGTCCTACGTGGAAACCAACAACCTGAAAGGATTGGCCGGGGATGAACAAGACGATGAGGCTGTGGCTCAGCGCTTTGCCGCGGGTCAAGTTTCTCCTGAGATCCGCGAGCAATTGGAAGCGTACCTAGTCCGGATCGACTATCCTTTGGCCATTCGCTCCTCCAGCCTTCTGGAAGACGCTCAATTCCGGGCCTACGCCGGATTGTATAAAACCTACATGCTGCCCAACGACCATCCGGATCTGGCGTGCCGTCTGGAACAACTCCTCAACGCCATCAAGATGGTTTTCGCCTCCACCTACTTCAGCGATCCCAAAGCCTTTTCCAAGCGCGTGGGCCAGCGAACCGAAGAAGAGAAAATGGCGGTCATCATCCAGAAGCTGACTGGCAGCCGCCACAACGGCCACTTCTATCCCGCCATCTCCGGCGTAGCCCAGTCCCACAACTACTACCCCTTCGACCGGATGAAACCCGAAGAGGGGATTGCCACCATCGCCCTGGGCCTGGGCAAGGTGGTCATGGAGGGTGAAAAAACCTTGCGCTTTTCTCCTCACCATCCCCAGCTGCTGCCCCAGCGCACCAGCGTGGATGATATTCTGAACAACGCTCAGCGTTTTTTTTATGGCTTAAAAATGGACCAGGCACTCTGTGTGCTCAGCGTGGATGAAGCCGTGACCCTCGCCAAGCGGGAGATTTTCGATGCCCGGGAAGAGTTCCCGGTGCGGGCCCTGACCAGTTCCTATGACGCCCAGGAACACCGCATCCGCGATTCCGGTTTCGGCAACGGCTATCCGGTGCTCACCTTCGCCCAAGTTCTGAAGTATAATCAATTCCCCCTGGCGGATATTCTGAAAGAAGTATTGACCATCGGCCAGGAGGGAATGGGCTGTCCGGTGGAGGTGGAATTCTCCGCCAATCTGATGCCCGACCGCACCATTGCTCCCCGCTTTGCCGTGCTGCAGGTGCGCCCCATGAGCGCCCGGGAAGCGATGACCCAGGTCAAGATCAGCCCCCGGGAGCTGGCGGAGGCGCTGATCCTCTCCCAGCGGGCCCTGGGCAATACGGTCAACCGCGAGATGGCGGACATCGTCTATGTGGACCCGGAGACCTTCGATCCGGCGCAGATGCCCCAGATCGCCCGGGAGATCAGTGAGATCAACGGCGTTTTGATGAAGGCCGGACGCAAATATCTACTCATGGGGCCCGGCCGCTGGGGGTCGGCGGACCGCTGGCTGGGCATCCCGGTTGCCTGGAAGGAGATTTGCGGGGTGGGCGCCATGGTGGAGACGGCCCATGCCAAATTGCAGGCCGATCCATCCCAGGGATCCCATTTTTTCCACAATCTCACCTCGCTGGGGATCAACTATCTCACGGTGGGCAACGCGGGGCCGGATCGGGTGGATTGGCAAAAATTGGCGGCCCTACCCCGGGAAGGGCGAACCCCCCATCTGGTGCACATCCGCCTGGCCCAACCCCTTACCCTCAAAGTGGATGGGCGCTCTTCCCAAGGGGTGGTGCGGGTGTGATAGAAAGGGGATTAAGCAGCGTAGGGTTGAACGTCGTTGATCAACCTACCCTTTCACCATGCCCCGTTTTCACTCCGCGGCCAAAGGGGATCTTCAGCTTGCGCATCCGCTTGCGCAGGGTAGAGGGGTGGATGTTGAGCCGGCGCGCCGCCCCCCTGTCGCCCTCCACCCGTCCGCCGCACAGGGTAAGAACCTTGCGGATGTGGGCCGCCATGACCCGGTCCAGCTCCAGATCCCCGGCCGGCTCCGGGGGCGGGGGGCCAGCCCCGGGACGGAGCGCTTTGCTGGGCGGACGGGTGATATTGCGAAAGACCAGGGGCGCGCCCCGGCTCAGGATCAAAGCCCGCTCCACGGTGTTTTCCAGCTCGCGCACATTGCCGGGCCAGGGGTAGGCCACCAGATAATCCAGCTCCCCGGGCACCAGGGAGGGAATCCGGCTCAGTTTCATGTCCTTGGCCTTTTTGAGGATGAAATGGTGCACCAGGGCCGGAATGTCCGCGGTGCGATTGCGCAGGGGTGGGATGGCGATGGGAAAGACCCGCAGCCGAAAATAGAGATCCTCACGGAAGCGACCCTGGGCCAAAAGGGCTTCCAGGTCGCGGTGGGTGGCGGCAATCACCCGGATATCCAGTTCGATGGTTTCCGCGCCGCCGATGCGCTCGATCTCCCGCTCCTGGAGCACCCGCAGCAGGCGCACTTGGGCCTCGGGGGAGAGCTCGCCGATCTCGTCCAGGAAAATCGTCCCCCCATGGGCGCGCTCGAAACGTCCCCGCTTGCGGGCCAGAGCGCCGGTAAAGGCGCCTTTTTCGTGGCCGAACAGCTCGCTGTCCAACAGGCTGGGGGCGATGGCCCCGCAATTGACCCGGATCAGAGGGCCGTCCCGCCGGGCCGACATGTTGTGCAGGGCGCTGGCAATCACCTCCTTGCCCGTGCCGGTCTCCCCCAGGAGCAGCACCGGGCTGTCCAGGGGGGCCACCTGGCGCACCAGGGCCATGACCCCCTGGAGACCGAATTCGGCACCGATCACCTCTTCGCCGGTCATGCGCCGCAGCTCGTCGTGGAGATAGCGGTTGTCGTCGGCCAGCATATCCCGCAGCTGGGTCAGCTCCCGGTAGCGCAGGCTGTTGGATAGCGCCACGGCAAAGGGCTCGTTGAGCAGCGCCATCAAGGCCACGTGCTCCTCGGCAAAAACCCGCCCCGGTTCGCTGAAGACCGACACCGTGCCGATGAATTGCCGGTCCAGTACTAGATCCATCACCAGCCCCGCCAGATTTTCATCCACATCGCCCATCTGGCGGATCACCGGGCCGGCCACCGCATCGTCGCCCATGCGCGCCACCAGCCGGATGCGCTGGGAGCGCTGGGCCTCCACCTGCCGGCGGCCCCGCTCCCCTAAAGGGGTCCGCAGATCCATGGCCTGGGCCTTCTCCAGCCCGGCCCGGGCCACGGTCTCCACAATGGCCAGCTCCCGGTCGTAGAGATGGAAACAGAGCATGCTCGCCGGAAGGTAACGGCGAATAAACACCAGACAGCGCCCCATGGCCGTCGCCAGCTCCAAGCTGCCGCAGATCCGTAGGGTGGCGCCCCGGAAAAAAAGATTTTCATCCAGATGTTGATTCATTTTACCCCCGGGCTTTGGGTTTACCACCCAACCTAAACCACACCATGGTACAGAATATATTTATTCCGTTCCATAGTACAGCAATGTCTGTATTATAGCACAGAAAAACAGATCGAATTCATTTCTTTTGAAATTTACCCCGAACCTATTGGGGTATAGCGAGCCACCCTCCATTGGGGCCGGAAGCCTCCAACATCCTGTAAATACTGAATTCTCGCCTTCACGGGAACGACAACCAGCCGGCGTGTTGGCTACCTTGCCCTGTGAATAAGTGATTTTGGCCCGCAACCTGCATCCAAACTGGAGCATGGCCTACGTGGAAATCATTAAAATTCAGACCGGCCCCACCACCCAGCCCGCCCTGGATATGATTCGCGCCGTCGTGGCGCAGCAGTCGGACATGGATCTGAATTCATACAAGATATTAAAGAACCGCTCCATCGCCAACGAGCTGATGGTAATCCTGAACTGGAAAAGCGACCGCCAGGCACCCTGGGGCAGCCCTCTGGCCCAGGGCCTGGTCCAGGAGTTCCGCCGCTTGGGGCTGGTGGACCACTCCCTGTGGACCGATTTCCCATCGCCCGCCGAGACCCCCCAACCCGATTAGGCCCTGAAGGATGTGACCATGAAAGAGGTTATGCCATGAAAGAGGTTATGATTGTTTCCGCCTGCCGAACCGCCATCGGCGCCTTTGGCGGCAGCTTAAAAGAGATCAAGGGCGCCCAGCTGGCCGCCGTCACCATGACAGAAGCCGTGGCCAGGGCGGGAATCGAGCCGGATCTCATCGACGATGTGCGTTACGGATGCTGCATCGAATCCCAGGAGACCCTCAACGTGACCCGCGTGGCGGCCCTGCTGGCCGGGATCCCCGACAGCGTCACCGCCGCCACCATCAACCGGGTTTGTATTTCAGGCATGGAGGCGGTGATCTCGGGTATGGCCATGATTCAGGCCGGCATGGCCGATGTGATTCTGGCCGGCGGCGTGGAAAGCATGTCCAATGTGCCCTACACCGTGCCTGCAGCGCGCTGGGGATGCCGTCTCCAGGACCAGAAATTCGTGGACGCCCTGATCCAGGCCCTGCACTGCGGCTCCCATGTGATCCCTCTAAATGCCGAGGTTCCCTTCGACACGGACAGCGAGCCTTTTCACAGTTTCCTGGGCCAGCCCTTTATCATGGGCCAGACCGCCGAATTCGTGGCCCACAAATACGGCATCAGCCGCCAAGAGATGGATGAAGTGGCCCTGCGCAGCCACAACAATGCTGAACGAGCCAACCGGGAGGGCGATTTTGCGGCTGAAATCGTGCCCGTGGCAGTGCCCCAACGCAAACAAGCCCCCCTCCAGTTTGCCCGGGATGAACATTTTCGGCCCGGCCTGACCCTGGAAAAACTGCAAGCCCTGCCGCCGGCCTTCATTCCCAAAGTGGGTAAGGTCACCGTCGGAAATTCCAGCGGCATCAACGACGGCTCGGCGGCCATGCTGATCATGTCCGCGGAAAAAGCCGCCGAGCTGGGGTTGAGTCCCCTGGCCCGCATCAAGGCCATAGGCCGGGGGGCCTGCCATCCCGCGCTTATGGGGCTCTCGCCGGTTCCGGCGGTCAAGGATTTAACCCGCCGCAGCGGCCTAAAGATTGCCGATTTCGAGCTCATCGAACTCAATGAAGCATTTGCCGCCCAGTACCTGGGGTGCGAAAAAGAGTTGGGCCTGAACCGGGAGATCACCAATATCAACGGCTCGGGCATCGGCCTGGGCCATCCCGTGGGCGCCACGGGCTGCCGCATCATGGTCACCTTGCTCCACGCCCTGAAACAGCAGGGTAAAACTCTCGGCCTGGCCACACTCTGCGGCGGCGGTGGAGTCTCAATGGCCTGCGCACTTGAAATGCTTTAAAACTGAAGTATTTACGCCGCTGTCCCGGCAACGGGTAGGATAGGTTGATGGACGCATTGGCACGATAACGATCACCAAATTATAATAACGGAACATGGGGGAAACGCTATGGACTTCGCACTCAGCAAGGAGCAGCAGGAAATTCAAAAAGCCGTCCGGGAGTTTGTCAAAGGCGAGTTCAAAAAGGAGGTCATCGAAGATCTGTTGGAGAAAGAGGAGTTCCCGGTGAAGATCTGGAAAAAGGCTGCTGAATTGGGCTTTATCGGCATCCATTTTCCAGAGGAGTACGCCGGGGAAGGCCTGGGCCTGATGGAAAATATCCTGGTCTGCGAAGAGCTGTGCCGGGGCGATTCCACGGTGGGTAACTGCCTGTCCATTCCCGATTTCGCCTCGGAGCTGATCCTGCACCATGGCAGCGAAGAGCTTAAGAAAAAATGGCTGCCCAAAGTCGCCGAAGGCGAAATTCTCTCCTGCGGGGCCTTCACCGAGCCGGACCACGGCTCGGACATTACCGCCGTGGAGACCACCGCGGTCAAAGATGGCGACGACTATCTGATCAACGGCGCCAAGATTTTCATCACCAACGCCGGGCCCCTGGCCGGGTATTACAACGTGCTCTGCCAGACCGACCCCGAGGCCAGCCCCACCTACCGCGGCCAAAGCATCATTCTGGTGGAGGCCGACCGCCCCGGGGTGAGCTACAGCAGCGTGGGGCACAAAATGGGGATCAACCTCTCCTACACCTCGGAAGTGGTTTTCAAGGATGTCTGCGTTCCCCAGAGCAATCTCATCGGCAAGGAGAACCGCGGATTTTACCAGCTGCTGGAGTTTTTCGACGAAAGCCGGGTGCTGGTGGCGGCCCAGGGGCTGGGCACGGCCCAGGGCGCCCTGGACCGCGCCCTGGCCTATGTCAAGAAGCGCACCCAGTTTGGCAAGAAGATCGCCCAGTTCCAGGCCACCCAGCACAAACTGGCCGATATGGCCACCAAGGTGGAGACCGCCCGGATGATCGTTTATAAGGCCGCCTGGAACTTCGATCAGGGACGCATCGATCCGGCCCTGACCTCCATGGCCAAAATGTACGCCGCGCGGGTCGCCGTGGAGGTTGCCGATGAAGCGATCCAACTGCTGGGGGGCTATGGCTACATGCGGGAGTACGAAGTGGAGCGCTTCTACCGGGATGCCAAGATTCTGGAAATCTACGAAGGCACCAAGGAGATCCAAAAGAACACCATCGCCAGCTATCTCATCGGCAAGATTAAATAATCCCCGCCAGCCCCGTCCACACGGGGATCCGGTCTGTGGCATGAGCCGAATTGAGATTGCTCTACCGTCATCCCCGCGCAGGCGGGGATCCAGGGGAATTGGCTAGGATGGATTCCGGCCCCCGGCTGACAGCCTTGCCGGGGCAGGCGTCGCGGGAATGAAGAATGGTTCATGTTTATCTAAAAAACAGGTAAACCCAGAATGAAAAATTTAGCATTGGGGGGATTGATATGGAAATCAATAAGGTTTGCGTTCTAGGCGCCGGCATCATGGGCGCCGGCATCGCCCAGGTGACGGCCCAGGCCGGCTATGCAGTCACCCTGCGGGACATCGAGGACCGTTTTGTGGAAGGCGGACTGGGCACTATTGACAAACTGCTGGCGCGCAGTGTCTCCAAGGGCAAATTGGCTCAGGCCGAGGCCGACGCCATTCGGGGCCGCATCACCGGTACCACGGATCTGAAAACCGCCGCGGGTGACGCCGATCTGGTCATCGAGGCCATCGTGGAGGTGATGGAGATCAAGAAAACCGTGCTCAGGGAGCTGGATGCCATCTGTCCGCCGGACACCATTCTGGCCTCCAACACCTCAGGGCTCTCCATTACCGAAATGGCCTCGGTCACGGCCCGCCCGGAAAAGGTCCTGGGCATGCACTTTTTCAACCCAGTGCCGGTGATGCAGCTGGTGGAGCTGATCCGCGGCTTTGCCACCGGGGATGCGGCCTTTGCCGCGGTCCAGGCCTTTGTGGAGAAAATCGGCAAGGTGGCCATCGAAGTGGCCGAAGCCCCGGGGTTCGCCGTGAACCGCATCCTGTGTCCCATGATCAACGAGGCGATCTTCGTTTACGCCGAAGGGATCGCCAGCGCCGAGGATATCGACAAGGCCATGACTCTGGGCGCCAACCACCCCATCGGCCCCCTGGCCCTGGCCGATATGGTGGGCCTGGACACCCTGCTGCATGTCATGAACGGCTTGCACCAGGAACTGGGAGAAGATAAATATCGTCCGGCTCCCTTGCTGCGCAAATTGGTACGCTCCGGCAATTTCGGCCGCAAGACCGGCCGCGGATTTTACGACTATCGAAAATAGCTAAAGGACCAATAAACATGCAAGCCGCTTTGATCTCTCCGGCCCAGGCCACGATCCTGGGCATTCCCGCGCCGATCTTCGCGCTGATCATTCCCGTGGTGGGAATCACCACCTTTCTCTACATCCTGGCGCGCCGGGCGGCGCCCCTGGTGCGGTCCCTGCCCGACCCCCGTTTCAGCAACATCCCTCAACGCACCTGGGCCATGCTCAAATACGCCCTGGCCCAATACCGCCATCCGCGCTACATGACCGCCGGCGTGCTGCATATCATGCTCTTTGCCGGATTCATGGTCTTGTCTTTGCGCTCATATACCCTGATGATGGAAGGCATCGTGGCCGGTTACACCCTGCCCGGACTGAACGGCAGCTCCGGCGCGCTGTACGCGGTTCTAAAAGACATCGCCGCCAGCATGGTACTCATCGCCGTGATCATCGCCGCCATCCGCCGGGGGGTGTTCCGGCCGGCGCGCTATGCCGTACCCCCGGAAAGCGGGGCCAAAGACCACACCTGGGAGGCTGTAGCGGTTTTGGGCCTCATCGCCACCCTGGTGACCGCGGACATGATCTACGAGGGCAGCCTGGATGCAGCCCGACATCAGCAGGGCCTGGGTGGCGAGTTCATCCTGCCCGGCTCCGGCCGCTGGCTGGCGGGCCTCCTGTTGGCCGACACCTCCCTGGGGGCCCTGCAGAACTACCACCTGGGCGGCTACTATCTCCACGAGCTGACCTTCTTTTTCTTCCTCTGCTTTCTGCCTTTGGGCAAGCACTTCCACGTGGTCACCTCTTTTCCCAATGTCTTTTTGAAGAAAATGAAAAAGGGGGTCATCAAGCCCGTCCGCTGGGGGATCGGCGATGAAGAGCTGGACAACCTGGAATCCTTCGGTGTCAAGAAATTCGAGGATTTCACCTGGAAGCACATGCTCGACTTTTACACCTGCGTGGACTGCGGCCGCTGCTCGGACAACTGTCCGGCCAACGCCGCCGGCCGCCCCCTCTCGCCGCGCTTCATCTCCATTAAAAGCCGGGACTACGCCTTCAAGCACTACCCCTTGAAAGGCCCCATCGACCCCAGCGACACGCCGCTCATGGGCACCATTTTCAGCGACGACGAGATCTGGTCCTGTACCACCTGCGGCGCCTGCGAACAGGAGTGTCCGGTGTTCATCGAGTACATCGACAAGATCGTGGACTTGCGACGGAGCATGGTGGAGGAAGGCAATGTGCCCCAATCCCTGCAAAAACCTTTGAGCGCCATAGAAAAACGGGGCAACCCCTGGGGCAAAATGGACCGCAAGCGGGCCGACTGGGCCAAAGAGAAGGAGTTTCAAGCCGAGTGCCCGGTCAAGATCCTGGAGAAAAAGGGCGCCAGCGCCGAGACCCTCTACTTTGTAGACAGCATCTCCTCCTTTGATGACCGCATGCAGGAGATCGCCCGCTCCACCGCCCGCATTCTGGACCGCGCCGGAGAAGATTTCGGGGTGCTGGGCAAACTTGAAAAGGACAGCGGCAACGAAGTGCGCCGCTTTGGCGAAGAGATGCTGTTTCAAGAGCTCAGACAGCAAAACAGCGAGGCTATCGCCGGCAGCGAAGCCCAAAAGATCGTCACCGCCGATCCCCACGCTTACAACTGCCTGAAAAACGAATACCGCGATCTGCCCCCGGTGGAGCACATCAGCCAGACCATTTTAAGCAAACTAACCCAGGGCCGGCTGAAGCTGGCCCCCCTGGCCGAGAGCGGCAAAACCTACACCTACCATGACCCTTGCTATCTGGGCCGCCACAACGACCTTTACGATACGCCCCGCCAGGTGCTGGACGC
Source organism: uncultured delta proteobacterium (assembly GCA_963713755.1). Classification (GTDB taxonomy): domain Bacteria; phylum Desulfobacterota; class Desulfobacteria; order Desulfobacterales; family CAVQMW01; genus CAVQMW01. Next base: position 195,752 of record CAVQMW010000005.1, read on the forward strand.
CATCCCCGGTTTAACACGGGTGGAGATGGAGAAGAGCCGCGACCGCTCCTTTTGCTGCGGCGGCGGCGGATTGATGCTCTTCTACGAACCCACCGAAGAAGAGCGTATGGGCGTGCTGCGGGTGCGGATGGCCGCCGAAGCCGGGGCCGACGTCATCGTCACCGCCTGCCCCTACTGCCTGGTGAACATCGAAGACGCCATCAAGGTGGCCGGGTTGGAGGGCAAAATGGAGGCCCTCGACCTGGCCGAGCTGGTGGACCGGCAAACCGCGGTCGAAGCATAAGCAATAACCCCACCCTCGATTAAGCGGAGATGACGGCTGCTGAGCATTCCGATAGCTATTTTCGTCATTGCCGCGGGGCTTGCCCCAGCAGGCTGTAGGCGGGGGGCAGTAATTCAGCAACGATTACAGGAAGCAGAATACCATTATTAACCCGAATCACTTCTGTCTAAAAGGAGGATACCCATGGAAATACTGGTTTGCGTCACCCGCGTGCCGGACACCGCCGAGAACGAAATCGAGGTCAACACCGACGGCAGTGACATCGAACGCGACGACCTGGTCTACTCGGTAAACGAGTGGGACAACTATGCCGTGGAAGAGGCCATTCAGATTGTCGATCGCCTGGGCGGTTCGGTGACCGTGGTCACCGTGGGCGAAGAAGATGACGAGGAGATTTTGCGCCGGGAGATGGCCATGGGCGCCAACAATGGGCTGCTCTTGTCCGATGAGGCCTTTGCCGGATCGGACGGCAAGGGCGTGGCGGCGATTTTGAAAGCCGCCGTTGCCCAGGGCAACTACGATCTGATTCTCACCGGGGCCCAGGCCGACGCCGGCGCCGGAGAAGTAGGCGGCATGCTGGCCGCCATGCTCGATCTGCCCTATGCTTCGTTGGTGACCTCCATCAAAGAGGCCGGAGAAGGGGTTCTCAAAGTGGGCCGCGAGATCGAGGGCGGCAACATCGAAATGAACGAGATTCAACTGCCCTGCGTGCTCTCGGTGCAGACCGGCATCAACGAACCGCGCTATGTCGGTATCCGCGGTATCCGCAAGGTGGCCTCCGTGGAGATCCCGGTCAAGGGCGCCGGAGATCTGAGCCTGGACGGGGCAACCGTGGGCGCGGCCGGCGCCAGGGCCAAACGGCTGGACTACTTTGTACCCGACATGGGCGAAGGCGCCGAAATGCTGGAGGGCGGCACCGACGAAATCATCGCCAAGCTCATTGAAATGCTCAAAGCCAAAGGAGGGCTAAAATAATGGCCAAATCCATCTATGCCTATATCGTCCATAAAGCCGGGGCGGCCGACGATTCGGCCCTGGAACTAATCCAAGCCGCCAAGAAAATTGATGCCGACGCCAAGGTCACCGCGGTGGTCACCGGCGACGGAGCCGACCTGGATGCCGTATGCCAGGCCATGGCCGCCACCTACCCGGAGGTGATCAAGATCGCCAATCCGGCCCTGGCCTACCCCAACGCCGAAATCGTACGCAAGGCCCTGCTCAATATTCTGCCCGCCGACGCCATCCTGCTGGTTCCCCACGACAGCTTCGGCATGGATCTGGGGCCGGGCCTGTCGGTGAAACTCGATTCGGCCTTCCTGGCCGATGTGGTGGCTATCGAAAAGGTCGAGGGCGACACCTTGACCGCCGTGCGCCAGGAGTACGGCGGCCAAGTGAGCACCCATGTCTCTCTGGACCTCTCCGCGGGGGCGGTGATCAATGTGCGTCCCGGGTCCTTTGCCGCTCCGAATGAATCAGCAGAAACTGCCAACGCCGGGGGGTCGCTGACCGACAAGTCCGCCGAGGCGGGAGATCTGGGCGTAGCCCGCAAATTTCTGGAAGTGGTGGCCGCCGAGGTGGGCGATGTGGACATCACCAAGTCGGAAGTGCTGGTCTCCGTGGGCCGGGGCATCGAGGATGAGGACAACATCGAGCTCGTCCAGGAGCTGGCCGAGGCCATGGGCGCCGACCTCTCCTGCAGCCGACCCATCGTGGATGCCAAATGGCTGGAAAAATCCCGCCAGGTGGGCACCTCGGGCCAGACCGTCAAACCCAAGGTCTATCTGGCCCTGGGCATCAGCGGCTCTTTTCAGCATCTGGGGGGCATCAAGGGCAATCCCTTTATCGTGGCGGTGAACAAAAACGCCAAGGCGCCCATCTTCCAGGTGGCCGATGTGGGCGTGGTGGCCGATATTCTGGACTTTGTCCCTGAACTGACCGAGGCCATCCAAGAGTTGTAGTTTCTTCAATGCTGCCTCATCCTGCCATTCCGGTTCGGTTTGCCAGGGCCTGCCTTAGCCCCTGGCAAGCCGAACCGTACCTCTTACAGAGATTCCTCAAAGCGGGTTTCCAGGCCCGCAAACAGGGTTTTCCGGATCATCTCCAGAAGCGATTGGCGGGCGTCGGACAGGGTCCAGCCGCTGGTGATAGCCCTGAAACAGCTGCCCCAGGGGGCCCGCCAGTTTGCGGGGCTCGGTCTTCAAGGCAGCGATCTGTTCCATGAGCGGCGCTAAAAGCCGGCCCATACCCGGGGCAACCCGGCCGCCCGGGTTCCCAGGGCCATTCAGGCGGGAATAGCGCTGCGCCTTGTGGGTCAGGCGCTGAACCTGAACCTCCTGGGAATATCCATAGTCCGCCGTTAGCCCCGAAAGGGTGTCGAGGTCCAGCTCCGACAGGGAAGCTGCATCGGGATCGCCCCCTTCCCCATACAACACGCCCTGCAACATATCATCCACGGCACGCACGGCCTGGGTGATATCCTCCAACTCCTCGGGGCTGAGATCGCCCTCAATGGAGATGGAAAGCTCACGGGAATACCCCAAAGAGAGCTGCGTTGCCGAGCTGCGGGTCTCGGTCCACTGGCCAATGGATCCCGGATCGCCCCAGGCCCGGGCCTTTTGGTATCCCAGGTGCTGGTAGCTCAGATAGTCCGCCTCGCTTTTTTGGGCGAAGGAGAGGGTCACCGTGTCCCCCTCTTTGGTGTTGATGGTGATGGATTTATGCTCGGATCGCCGGGCGCTGATATGGTTGATTTCGGTGCGGCTGCCGCTTTGGCGCTCCAAAACGTTCCAGGGGCCAATGGTTTCGGATGAGGCTGGGTTGATGGCTAACATGGTTCGACTCGCTGGGGTTAAAATCAAGTTTTTCCGATAGGCTCAACCCTGTTATCGGCGGAATCCCCCGCAACTTGAGCAGGGCGATGATTATTAGAACCACTTGTCGTAGATCTTCTGGATCATCGCCTTCACCTTTCGGCACCATTCCAAAATTGCCCCGCTGCCCGGGTGAGGTTCGCGGGCAGAGGGGTGCGCACCAGCCGCCATTCCGGGGGCAGCAGATTGCGATAGCGCGCCGTGCCGTAGCGGCGGTCCACCAAAAGCACAAGGCCGCGGTCGGCTGCTGTGCGGATCACCCGTCCGGCGGCTTGCAGCACGCGATTGATTCCCGGATACTGGTAGGCATATTCAAACCCGGCCTGAAAGGCACCCTCGTAATAGTTGCGGATCAGGTCGCGCTCCGGGCAGATGCCGGGCAGTCCCACCCCCACCACCACCACCCCCACCAGACGCTCGCCTTTCAAATCGATGCCTTCCCCGAAAATACCCCCTAGCACGGCAAACCCCACCAGGGTGCGATCCTGGCCGGCTTGAAATTGATCCACAAAGGCGCTGCGCGCCTTTTCATCCAGATCCACAGTCTGGCAGGTGGTGGGAATATCTTGCGCAATTTGGCAAAATGCCTCGTGGATCATCCCCAGATAGGCATAGGAAGGGCCAAAGACCAGGTAGTTGCCCGGTTTGGCGCGTACCGCGGCCTCGATGGCCCGGGCCACCGCCGACACGGTTTTAGCCCGCTCCTTGTAGTAGGTGGAGACGCTGTCCATGAGCAGGGGTTGAAAGTGGGCCACCGGAAAGGGCGAGGGCAGCCGCAACCGGGCGAGCTGCGGGTCCAAGCCCAGCACGGTTTGGAAGTAGTCCCCAGGGGAAAGGGTGGCCGAAAACAACACAACCGCTTTACAGCGCCGCCAGGCCTCGCGCATCTGGGCCGCCGGATCCAGGCAAAACAGCTTGATCGAAAGATCCTTGCCCCGGGCCGTGGTCAGGGCGGCGTAGGTCTCATCGAACTGCTCTAGGACCCGCAGAAAATTGTGCACCGCAAAGTAGAGCTCCAATAACGGCGTTCGAAAGGCCGCAGGCTTGTTTTTTTCCAGCCAGCTTTCAGCGGATTTCAAAAATTGGCGCAGGGGCTGCTCTAGAGCGGCGGGGGGTTCGGCCGCGGTGCGGGTGACCGTTCCGGCGTCCTCGCACTCCCGGCGGGCCTTGAGCAGCCAGTTGTTGACCCCCGAGAGGCTTCGGTACACCCCGGGCAGGGTTTTCTTGCCCACGGCCCGGCGCACGGCCAACACGCTCTCTTTGTTCAGGCTCGCGGAAAACATCTCCCGGGAGCGGTCCACCAGATTGTGGGCCTCATCCACCAAAAAGGTATAATCCTCCTCGGGCTCGGCAAAAAAGCGTTTCAAATTGACCCGCGGATCAAAGGCGTAGTTGTAGTCGCAGATGATGCAGTCGGCCCACAGGGCGGCATCCAGGGAAAGTTCAAAGGGGCAGACGCAGTGAGCCTCGGCCACCGCCTCGACGGCTTCCCTGTTCCAGATATCTTCCGCAAACAGGGCGCCGCGGGCCGCCCCCAGCCGATCGAAGTGGCCCTTGGCGCGGGGGCACTCCTCGGCCGTGCAGACAGCCACCGGCTGGGGGCAGATTTTATCCTTGGCGGTCAGGGTCAGGGATTTGAGCACCAGCCCATTTTCGCGCAGAATCGCAAGGGCCTGCTCGGCGGCCATTTTACCGGTGGTGCGGGCGGCCAGGAAAAAGATTTTAGCCGTGTGGGCTTCCCCCAAGGCCTTGAGGGCCGGAAAGAGCACCCCCAGGGTTTTGCCGATCCCGGTGGCCGCCTGGACCATGAGCCGGCCCCTGTCGCGAACGGTGCGATAGGCTGCCACGGCCATCTCCCGCTGGCCCTGGCGGTAGCGGGGGTAGGGAAAAGCCAAGGCAGCCAGGCGTTCATCCCGGCGGCGGCGGGCGGCGGATAGCTTTTTAGCCCACCGAATGTAGCAGGCTACCAGATCGTCAAAGAAGGCCTCCAGCAACACAAAGGGGAAGGTTTCCCTGACCGACTCGGTCTCCTTGGTGGGCAGGCGATGGTAGGTGAGTTGCACATCCACAGCGTCCAGCCCATGTTCCCGGGCGTAAAGATAGGCGTAGGCCTTGGCCTGCCCCCAATGGAGCGGATTGCGTTCGGCAATCAGCGGCTTCAGTTTGCGGCGGGTGGTTTTGATCTCTTCGACTGTCAGCCCGGATTTACGGGGCCAGAGCCCGTCCATGCGTCCGCCGATGTGCAGAGTCACCCCATCGACGTTGACCGTGTGGCTGACCCCCACCTCGGGCTGATAATCCGCGGGACGGGCGGCCTGGATCCGCTGGTGGGCGCGAATGGCCTCGGCGGCCCGGGAGGGGCCGCTGAAGGTGTGGGTCAAATCACCAGCCGTGAGGACAAAGGCTACCAGGTCGCGGACGGATATATTTAATTCCACGCTCATGGGGCTGTTTTACTATCCAGGCCCCCATCATTCAATGGCCATCATACCAATGGCCGGAATTATCCCTGCCCGTCGCCACCCGAGATTGGAATCCACCCATTTTTCGAGTAATCGCTCGGTGCGCAATTGCAATAATATCGCGCACCCCCTCATGCTCCCTGACGGGTTCTTCCATTGTATACCCACCTCAGGTGCTTAGGTTAATCAAATACAATAATTTTTATAGCGTGAGAAAGGGTTCCCAGGCCGGCAAAAAGTGGAATCAAGTTGAATGCGAAACCTCTATCCCCCACCCAAAGATCCATCACGGCCAAGCCAGGTCAGCGCGAATTTACGCGAGTCGATCTCTTTGCCGCCAAAAGGCAGTAGAATCTCCCAGGTGGGAGCCGATTCTGCACAATCCATTCTGGACCGCCAAAAGCCTGGGTTCCCCATGGCCGGAGCAGGATTTTACAAAACCCTTTTGGCCAATCTGGATACCGGCGTGGTGGTGCACGGCCCGGATACCACCATCGAGATCTCCAATCCCAAGGCCCAGGCGCTGTTGGGCCTGAGCGAGGCGGAAATTTCAGGTAAACAAGCCATGGATCCGGAATGGCACTTTCTGCGTGAAGATGGCGACCGGATGCCGTTGGAGGAATACCCGGTCAACCTTGTAATGGCCTCTAAAAAGCCGCTGCGAAACTATGTGGTGGGAATCCATAACACCCGGATATCGGAGGAAACCTGGGTTCTGGTGAACGCCTTTCCCGAATTCGACTCTCAAGAAGGGTTGACTCATGTGGTGGTCACGTTCTGGGATATCACCCATCTGAAAATTGCCGAGGCGGCGTTGGCCAAACGCACCGCGGAGCTGACCCGGACGAACCGGCGGCTGAAAAACGAAATAGCCGAGCGGCAGCAGGTGCAGCAGGCCCTGATCCGCAAACAGCGCCAGATGGATCGAGAACTAGCCTACGCCGCCAAAGTTCAGCAAGCTCTGATTCCAAAGGCCTCACCTCGAATTCCCGCCATGCGCATCGGCTGGCGCTTTGATCCTTGTCAGCAAATCGGTGGGGATATCTTCAACTATCATGGTTATGGCCAAAACCATCTGAGCTTTTACATGCTGGATGTATGCGGCCACGGTGTGGCCGCGGCCCTCATCGCCGCGACGGTCGCGCAATTTTTGCATCCAGGATCGGATCTGACCGGAGATACGATGGCCGTACCACGGCCAGAAAACGTGCTGAACCGTTTGGAAGGTATTTTCCCCTTTGAGCGGTTTGAAAGCTTTTTCAGCATTATCTACCTGACCCTGGATTGTACCCAGGGTCGCCTGGTCTACAGTTGCGGGGGGCATCCGCCGCCCCTGATTCTGGGGGCCAACGGAGATATGCGGATATTAAAAAACCATGGCCCGGTCATCGGGGTGGTAGGGGGCAGACCGTTTGGGCAAAGTATGATCCAACTCAAGCCTGGGGATAAAGTATTTCTCTATTCAGACGGCCTGCTGGATTATACCAATGATAATGGGGCGTGGTTCGGTAAAGATCGCTTGTACAAGATCCTCCGGCGCCATACCCAGACGCCGATTCAGACCTTGCTCGATGAAATAGACTCCGCTTTGAAAGATTTTGGCAATGGCTTAGCCCCCGATGACGATGTGACAATGCTGCTGCTGGAATATCGTCCCTGATGCTCCCTGCCGCCTTGCCGTTTGTACCGGCGATGATATGACCCCGCATTCCCCTTTTCGCTTCTGACCCAGGATACGGATGATACGTTCCGCATAGTCTTCCGTGAAAGACCAGTAGAGCGCTCCGCGCGTTGTTTGGTTGCGGGCCAATCCCCGGGAGTCAGGATCCCCATGAAATAGAAACTGGACCAGAACGTCGTTGCTCACCCAAGGGTGATCATACCAGAAGTTGTGCGCCCCGGCCGCCATGTCCGGTAGGGTTTCCTCGCCCACGGCGATGATATCGAACAGGTAAACGGTGGGCCGACAGGCGCAAAGCAAGCAGACCCAAAAAGGCCAGCAAAACAGCAGAGACGAATTTAGGCCGAGCATGCATCATGAATTTGGGCCTTTTTTAGGCCCATACCGGGAATTCGGTTCCTATTTGGAACCATCTGCAAGAAACCGCTTCAAAATGCGGCGCTCCAGGTAGCGGTAAAATGGATTGTAGCGCAGGCGCATGAGGTCATCTGTTTTCACCCGCAGCAGCTTGCGCTCACCCCGGGGCTCCAGGCTGCCCAACGTCATGACTTGACCGGTACCATGATTTCCGTCTCCATAGAGCGGATCGTCTGTGGGAAAGGGAAGCGCAACGTGGGAGAGGGAGTAGACCGAGGCGGGCCAGGCCAAATCCAGATTCTCCTCTTCTACTGTTCCTTGCCCGGCGGGTTTGTGGACCGCCTTCACCCAGCGGCTACGGGGGTTGCGATTGGTGACCAGGCTCAGATCGAACGGGTTGCTCCGGTCCATGAGGGTTTCGATGTAGGGGCCAGGGTCCGAGGAGAGGAACAGGGCCGTCTCCGACTCCCGGTTGACGTCGAACAGGACCAACTGGTGCCCCCCTTCCGGGGCCAGCCGTGCCATCAGCTGATTGACCACCGCACTGGCCGAAACCGTGGCATCCACAGCGGAGACAAAGGCCAGCACCGGTGGGAATCCAGTAATACCGTTTCCGCGTTCCAGCGCCTCAATCCGGGATCTTATATCGGCGGTCAAACGACGGACCTGATCGCCGGCGTTGACGGCAAAGGAGTTGTATTTGTAAGGATCGTACTCCGGCCCGATGTCAAGCCAGGCCAGCTTTTCAAGACCGGGAAGACGGGATAGCCAGAGCAGCCAACGGGCCAGAACCGCCGTAGGCGAGACAGCCACGGCCGGGGAAAGCAGCACCAAACCGGCCGGCTGCGGAAGGTCTTCCCCTTCCAGAACCGACAGGGCATACTCCAAGGATAAAGCGGCCCCGTTGGAATAGCCCACAAGATACAGGGGCTGCTCCGGACCGATCCGCGCCGCCAGATGGCGGGCGGCCAGACGCACCGCGGCAGTGAAATCGCGCCAGCTCACCCGGGTGAGTCCTGAAGGGGCCGTGCCGTGTCCGGGCAGGCGCAGGCCCACCACATAAGCCCCCTCTCCATGAAGACGTCCCGCAAGGGGCATCAGGCTATAGGGCGAGTCGCTCAAGCCGTGGAGCAGGAGAAACCCCGCCCGGGGCCGGTTATGGGCCAATTCGTAGGAGCGGTTTCCACGGAAGGCAGAACGACCGGAGTCGCTCCACGCGCCCTCATGGTAGCGGTTGAAGTTTCCGCGCTGATCGTCGGGCACCCGCTGGTAAACCTCTTCGCCCAACTGCTGAAACAACCGTTCTTCCAGAGCCAAATAACTTGAAAAATCGGTAACTTCGCGATACCGCTCTGCCGAATACTCCGCCTCTAGGTGCGCCAGGTGCCAGACGGAGAGGTCGGGCCGGTTGCGCACCTGCACAATCAGCAGGGCCACGGCGCATACCAGCACCCCCATCACCCCGTAGAAAAAAGCTGCCAAAACTCGCTTCATGTAGCCCTCTCAGGGAATACTGTCCTTGCCGGCCGTTTCAATACAGCGCCTTTCCCCATCCGAAGGGAGTCTTGCCGTCCGGAGTCAACCCAACTTAACGCTGAATCGCGGGTTGCAGATCCCCAGAGCAGGACGGAGTTATTCATTCCAGCGTCCGAACCATCCCTCCAGGCGCACCAGAATCCCCAGGGTCGTGTCGTAATCGTCTTCTTCGTACCAGGCGACCTGGGGGGCGATTTCCAGGGTCAGCCACTCCCGCCAGATGCGCTGGCGGTAGCGCACCTTGACATTGGATTCCTTGAGCTGGTGGCTAGGTTCGGTTTCAAAATAGTTGTTGATTTGATACTCCAGCGCCCGATTCTTGCTCAGGGGATGGAACAGGAATGCCCGGGCGTTATAATAAAGCCCGTCTTCGGATTCGTACCAGTTTAGCTCCGGCCGCAGGCGGAAAAACAGCGTCTGGCCCACAGGCCTTTCGAAATCAAAGCGCAGGCGGTAGTCCCAGCCGTCGTCCGTGAACCAGCGGACCCGGTTTTCCATACGCAGATCCCAGCCATCGAGCCCCCAGAGGATCCGGTGGCGGGGTCCTACAAAGCCCACCACATTGCTGTCCCGCCAGCGTACGCCGCCAGTCAGCTTGAGGTTTTGACGATCACTGTCAAAAAAGAAATATTCCAGGGCCGCTTTGACGTCATCATCGGATTCACTTAGCTCCTCACGGGGCGTATCGGCATCAGGATCATCATCGGGATTGTTGCCGAGGATAAGATTGAGCCGGTTTTCCGTAGCCGGCAGGCTGATCCGCAAATCAAAACGGACATCAAACTCCACATCTTCATCTTGCTCGCTGAATGTATCCAGTTTGATTTTGAGCCGGGTTGCATTGCTTTCATCCTCATAGGTGTCGCTGCGAAAGAAGCTGTCCAGCCATTGGGCGCTGTTCAGCAGCACGGTGGATACCTTTTCCTGGGCCTGGTCGATGGCGGTGTCGCCGCCGGAGTCGGGAACCTCCAAGTCGGCCAGAGCGCACGGGGTGATCAAGAATAGGATCAGCAGCGCTGGCCCCAGAAGGGTCGCCGCCCCCCGTAGGAGGGGATGGATCATAGGGCCGCAACCGATAGGGGTTCGGTCATGGCACATCGCGTATAAACTGGCCTTGGGGCTGAAAGATCGGATCATGTCGCTCCTCCGGGGTTGATGGGTTCCGGAACGATGGGCCGGCAACGACCTGCGGGGCAGCAGGAAGAAGCAGGGGATAGAATCGGGGTTCACAGGGAATCGAAAGCATGCTGTTGGAGTATATCATGTCAGGATAGGCCACAACCCCCCGCTCTCCAATCTCCGTATTTCGTTTGGAATAATATCGTACAATACCGAAATGCGGCAGTCCAGGAGTTAGCGTCCGCGCCCAATCACCTGCGTCGAATCAACGTCAGCTGCGGTATTAGGTGATTTTTCAGGATTTGACATTTCCCACATCGGAGATAAGATAGATAGCAAAGCCAATTCAACAGACCGGGATACGGTTTTTGCAACTCCCTCCAATGTTCTTGGTGGTTTACCTTCATTGCTACGTATCGGGCAAGTTCACTTTCTTCCAATTACCTAAAAAAGGAGTTTCACCATGCAAAAAATATTGATCAAATCCATTCTCATCCTGGCGGGGGTGCTAATGACCCTTTCTCCCTTGGCAGCAGCCGATGAATATAAGATCGAATATTACGATTTTCGTTGGGAAGTTGACTGGGCCGGAAATGTAGGGCTTTTCGTCCAGAAAACCCAAGAAGGCGTGTGGGCCATGCTGAGCAGTCCGGGAGGTAGACTCGGCAACGTGCGCCTAACCCCCGCCCAGGCCAAGTCCGTGGGGGACACGCTGCTGCGGGCCGAGGAGTACCATGCGCAATTCAAAGAAAAAGCCATGGAGAGCACTCAAACCGTCCCGGCCGGGGATGCGTTTGTCACTTTTTCCGCTAAACGCAAAGGTGTTGATTTTTATGTATTGGCTCATCCCGAAAAAATGATCAAAAATTCCGCCCGATTTACCAAGGAAGAGGCGTTGGTGATGGGAAAATTGCTCCAGGATATCGAAGCTAAGGCTGCCTATGCGGATAAACGGATTAACCCTTAGCCGGTCGCTGATTCTGAGTGGAATTGCATGTTCGCTTTTCATCTCACCACGAATTTCAATGATTTACCGGATTGGGTCACATCACCATGGATACTCTCACCCAAGTAGCCCTGGGCGCCGCGGTAGGCGAAGCGGTTTTAGGGCGGCAGGTAGGACGCCGAGCCCTGGCGTGGGGCGGTTTTTGCGGTCTGCTTCCCGACCTGGATGTTTTGGTTCGTTTTAGTGACCCGGTCAAGAACTTTACCTATCATCGCGGGCCGAGCCATTCGTTGTTTGTCCTGGCCTTGCTGACCCCCGTGCTGATCTACACTATCCGCAAGCTGCACCCGCGAACCGCCCAATTTCGGCTGGGATGGACTGCGCTGGTCTATTTGGCGTTTGCCACCCACGTAATCCTGGATTGCTTTACGGTTTACGGAACCCAGATATTTTGGCCTTTGAAAACGCCGCCTGTGATGTGGTCCACTATTTTTATCATCGACCCTGCCTATTCCCTGCCCCTCATGGTTGGGGTGATGGCGGCTGTGTTTCTTCGTCGCAACCGGCTAGGGGGCCACACCCTCAATACAGCCTTTCTGGCTCTCAGCACCATTTACCTGATTGGGAGTGTCGGGGCAAAATACCACGTTACCACCACCGCTGATGCATCCCTGAACCGCCAGAACATCTCCTACGACGGCCTATTGACTGTCCCAGCCCCGTTCAACACCCTTCTCTGGCGGGTGCTGGCCGTGGATGAGGCAGGCTACTATGAGGGCTTTTACTCTTTGTTGGACAAAGAGCGGGAGATCCGCTTCATCCGTTACCCCAGCAATCAGGACCTGATCCAAGGTCTGGATGGCCACTGGCCGGTTCAACGCCTGAAATGGTTTACCCATGGATTCTATTCGGTGGGGCAGAAGGAAAATGGTATCGTGATAACGGATCTTCGCATGGGGCTGGAGCCCTATTATGTATTCAGCTTCAAGGTGGGGCGGATGGGTGCGGAAAGACCCCTTCCCACGCCAAGTGAGCGATTTTACGCAAGACCAAACTGGCAACAATTAAAATGGGTTTGGCAGCGGATCTGGAACGGAGACCCTGAAACTGAACGCTTTTGGAGTAAAAGGCGCTAACCCCCCATTCATCATAAAATTCAATACGATGTGCTGAACAAAGGACGAATTGGCAAGTGCTTGATTATAGTTTTTTACTGTCAATACGCCCTCATTGTATCTGTATTGCGCCGACTAACCAGCGGTAGCATTATGGAGATGAACCGGTAGCATTATGGAGATGAATGGTAATATTAAAGAGAGGAGACGTGATATGAAAGTCTTTTTGAAATGTTTTTCAACCTTGTCAAACCTCGATACATGCGATTTTAAAAAAGCGACCGCCTACGATTTGGAAGAGGGTCAAACCCTCAATGATTTGCTGGATCAAGCCGGAATTCACCGCGATGAAGTAAAAATTGCATTCGTCAATAGCCGGATCGTAGCGTCAGGTGCGATTCTCGTCGATGGCGATCACGTGGGACTCTCTCCGGCTGTCGGCGGAATGTGATGTTACAATAAATTACGGGATACACACAATGGATGCGCGACTCATAGCCATTGTAGTGGCTTTAATTTACATCGCCGCAAAGATTTACCTCGAGAAACGTCTGGCGCCGCTGGACGCAGCTGGGAGCGATCAGCGATTGGCGAACCTTGCCTATTCATGGGGATGCAGCACCTATGAACTGTTTCAGAGGGCTGCGTCTGATTGGAAATTTACCGAGCAAAAGGTTGAAAGCGATTTCGCACGCTACCTCTCCAGTGGATTCATACCTCAGTATGTATTGGATTTTGTGGCCCATAATTCCACACCCAATGATCAATCCTACTACCGGCTGCTCTATGCCGGTGGCCGCCCCCCCTACCTCTAACTCTGACGCCGTGGACCGGGCGGTGAGGCCAGGTTCACGGTTCGGCCCTGGGTAGATTATTTTAATCTTAACGCGGTCAACGATGCGCAAGGGACGACCTTAGCCCTTCTATGACCGGATCGCCCCCTCCCCCTCCATGTTTACCCCTCACGCGTTAAGATCAGAACCTTACGACCCCGCTGCAATGTCGCTTTTTCCTTGACTCAAAGGGTTGCCCCTCTATAATCTTTGCAAGAAAAAGCAGGACCTTATGGGCTTGATTGTATTTTCACGGGTTTAAAGGCCACGATTTTCAGGAGGATTCCAGCGGCCTGACGGTTATCGCACAAATTTAAAAAGGAGGCTGTATTATGGGTACAAGCGACACAAAAGCAACAAAACCAAAACCGCTCTGGATGTCAATCGAGGAAAATATCCTCAAGCTCGATCCGGCCGAACTCTCCAGAGGAAACCTGGAGGAATCCATTCAGCGGATTGCCGGCGAGCTTGACAACTCGGGCTACAATGTTTCGCGTCACGGGGGAAATTTGCTCAAATTGAGATGGGCGGTGGATAAAGCGCGCGAGGTCGGAAAGCCCCTGATGAAGGATTTAAACGCTTCCCTCAGCGCATTTCGCCTGGAGGACCTGGCGGAACCCTATGCCGCTACCACAAAGCTTCTGGACAATATCGGAAAGACCTGGCCGGAACTCAGAACCCCCGAGCGCCGGCCGGATGTGATTCAGATGGTCGAGAAGACCAAACTCGATCTGCTGATTGCCAAGGCCAAAGGGCTGCCCGACGATAAGGGTATCCGGCTGCTCATCAAGGAAAAAGTGGCGGATACGGTCATCACGGGCGCCTTGGAGATTAGCGGAGAGCGACTGGAAGAGGTAAAGCTCGAAATAAAGAAGGAACTCGCGGAAAGAGCGAGGGTGTCCGGGCTGCTGGAAAAGGTCGAAGGCAAGCCCAATGAAGAAAAAGTTAAATATCTCATCGAGAATACCGTCTCCGAAGAACTGATGCTCGAAATGGCCAACGTGAATCAAGGGGATATCGATGCCGCCCAAAAGGCAATGGAAAAGGAGCTAAAGGAAAAACAGCGCCTGGCGGAAGAGGAGGCCGCACGCAAAAAGAAAGAGGCGGAAGGCCCTTCCCTGGACGATATAGCGCCGGAAGCGATGCTGGAATACATCGAATCCATCCGCGAAATCATGGAATTCAGCGACCAGGAAAAAGAGATCCGGGTGATGTGCGAGCAGAGCTCCATCCCCAAGAGCCTGGTGGACATTGCGGTTTCCACGCCTGAAAAATTGGATGAACTGGAGAAGAAAGCGGAAGGATAACATGCGCCGCTATTGGCGACTTCATACCGTTCGTGACTTAAGAGCCCTCCTCCGGTTGGGGGAGGGTTGGGGTCAATGATAGCAGACGGTGATATCTATCCGCCGGCCAACCTTCCCACCAAGGCCGCCCAACCCTCCTGGTCCCGGGTTTCCAGAAGCGAAAATCCCACCTGCCGCATCTTCTCCGCAACCTGATCCTTGTTTTCAGTTAAAATTCCCGAGACAATCAGCCGGCCACCGCGAATCAACAAGGGTGAGGCGCAATCCGGCGCTTTGTCCCCCAGCAGATCGAGCAATTGCAGAATCACCGGGGTAATGATGTTGGCGGTGACCAGTGCGTATGGCCCGCTGAGCCCCTGAACGAGATTGCCCATGCGCAGGTCAACGCGGGAGGCCTCAATCCCGTTGAGGTTCATGTTGTCCGCGGCAGTCTGAACAGCAACGGCATCACTGTCCACCCCCGTTAAATGGCCGGCGCCCAGTTTTGCGGCGGCAGCCATCAGGATCCCCGAGCCGGTGCCGATATCGAGAACATCATCTCCGGGCTTGAGATAGGCTTCCAGCAGTTGCAGACATAGTGCTGTGGTGGGATGGGTGCCGGTGCCGAAAGCCATGCCGGGATCGATCTCGACGATCACATCGTCGGGGCTCGCCGCCCAGCTTTCCCAGGTGGGCTTGACCACAATCCGCCGGCCGATGCGCAGGGGTTTAAAATAGGTTTTCCACGCCTCGGCCCACACCTCTTCGTCCAGGGCGCGTTCTGAGAGTTTCAGGACCATGGGTTCACGTTCCGCCAGAAGATCCAGGACAGCCTTGAGATCGGCCCGGCGGGAACCCAGCTGCGCATTGTCCGCCAAATAGCCAATGACTGCATGATGGGCCGGTAGTGAAGGGGAATCGGGGGCCCAGTCCACACGGTGATCGGCGGTGGGATCTTCGATCACCACGCCCTGCAGTCCCAGGGCATGAAATGCGTCGGCAATAAGTTCTTCGGCCACGAGGGGTTGGGGAGCCTCGAATTGGACCCGCACTTCAATCCATTTCATGGGCGCTTGCCTCTCTGCTTGGGGGAGTGGGCACCGGGCCCAAACTTCTCCTTGGGCGGGTTAAAGTAGCCGTGGCGCAGTCCGGGAAACTTGCGCCGCAAGCCGTTGACCAGCCCGGCCATGCCCCGGGGAGCCCCCGAAGGTTCTGCCGCGGCCATGGCCTGATGGTAGCGCAGGGGATCGAAGTTCAAATTGCGCCACTGGATCAGATGCAGCGCATGGGCCTCAAGCAGCGCCTGGAGGGCCGACACCTCCTGGGGGCTGTCGGTAAATCCCGGCATGTTGAGGTAGTTGAGAGCGGTGTGCTTGCCCATGGCCAGAGTGCGCTTAAGACTCTCCAGCACGTCGCCAAACCCGTAGTCCCGGGGCCGAAAATAGGCCACATAACAGGCCGGGCGAATACTGTTGATGCTGATGCGCACGCTGTCCAGCCCCGCATCCAGCAACCGGGCCAAAACCCGGGGCCGGCTGGCGTTGGTGTTGAGATTGATGGTTCCGGCAGAGGTGGCGGCGCGGATCTTGCGAATAGCCGGTTCGATCACCTCGGCGGCCAGGAGCGGATCGCCCTCACACCCCTGACCGAAACTGACCACGGCCTGTTTGACTCCTGCGATGTGCGCCAGGGCCACCTCGGCGATCTCTTCGGGCGAGGGGGTAAAATCGAGACGGTTTTGACTCACCGGGATGTTACCCGCGGGCTGCAAGGAGAGACACCCCAGGCAACGGGCGTTGCAGGCCCGGGAAGTGGGCAAAGGCGCTTCAAAGCGCCCCAGGAAAAAATTCTTGCCCGCCGGGCAGCCGTAGGTCAGGGCGCAGGTCTCCAGATGACGACGGAGCCGGTTTTCCGGCAGCTTCCGCCTGAGTGTGCCAACCCCGGCGCGAACCTTGTCCGGGGGCATATAGCGCAGGTCCTGGCGTTTTTCCCGATCCACCCGAACCACCGCCGAGCGAAAGCCTTCCTTGTGCCAGCCCACGGCGCCGTAAGAAAAAAGGGGCAGAAAATCGGTACCCGGAGTCTCGGCATAGGCCGTGTTCCAGGTCACCAGATACCCGGGGGAGTTGAAGGCCGCCACCGGGAAAAGGGGCTCTCCGGGGGCGTAAGGATTGGACTTCAGGGTCACCAGGCGCTGCTGGCGCAAGTCCCAGAGCACCGGGTGGCGCTGGGGCAGGTACATCAGCTCGCTGCCGGCGGGCAGGGGCTGGGTCTCCCGGACGGTGAGCATCTGCTGTCGGGCCGCGGCCATACCCACTGCGGCATATCCGTCCAGCTCAAAGATCTCGCCCTGGCGGTTGGCCACCAGCGCGGTGAGGGGATGAGCGGTTCCCATGGGCAGTTATCCGTGAGTTAAGACGGTTCGGTTTAGACTTGGGCAGGTCAACCTTGAAAGGCCGCCACCATAAAGTTGACATCGGGTGGCTGTCAACCCCGGCCCTCAACCGGAACACCCGGCAGCAGAAATGGGATCTCGGAGCGCAAGGCGGGGGATCCATCCCGGGAGGGCTTGGGCCGCTTCCAGAGAAAAGAGACCCTACCGGGGAAAGTCGATGGGTCCCGTCGAATTCAGGGGTTGGCGAACTGGGCGGCCAGATCGCTGTCGATGGCGTAGATGCAGACTTCTTTGGCCCCCAGTTGGGTGTAGCGGTACTTCTTGCGCAGATTTTCCATGAGAAAGGTCACATCGTCCCGAATGCGCTTGTCGTAAGTCTTGAAGTCCTCAGTGCCGAAATCTTTGATCCCCCGGCGGAAATTTTCATTTTTCAAAAAGGGATCCAGCACCTTATCCTTGAGGTTATAGACATAGCGTTCATGGAGGGCCTGGTAAAGCGCCGTCTCGGTAATGGGATGGCCCTCCAGCAGCACTTCCTGGGTCAGGGTGCGGGAAGTGTATTCTTTTTGGGTTTCCTTGCGAAAGGCCCGGCGCTGCTCACCGTCGGCGCGGCTGCCCAGCAGCCGCATTTCGATCATCTCCAGAAATTCTTCGCTGATGGTGAGCCGTTCGCCGGTATAGGTGTTGATTTCCGTGGAGTCCAGCTCAAAGTTGACGGCAAACAGATAGTTTTGGATGTCCCGGGCGATCTGCTCTTCATTGTAGTAGTAAAGGGACTCTTTGATCTCCTGGAGGATGGTGTAATTGTACATGCGGATCAAGGAGTCGATAAACCCTTCGGGAATCAGTTGCGCAAGGTCTCTGCGCTGCCGGGAAAAGAAATTATCCAGGGTGGCCATGGAAATCAGCCGGCCTTCCCGGCTGTAGGCCGAGAAAAATTCGTTGAAAATCTTTATGGAATCCCGCCCGGAGAGTCCCTTTTCGCCTTCCTGCTCCGATTCGGCAATGATGCGCTGACGGCGCTTGGCGCTAAAGCTTTTACGGTCTTCATCGCTCAGCCAGGTGGGAATGTAACCGGAATAGATCTCCATCTTTAAAAGCTGCAGGTTCTCATCACAATAGTGGCGGTATTTGCTCGGCTGGCCAATCCACTCTAAGAGCGCCTCGGATCGGGTTTGCAGGCGGGTGGCGATAATCACCCGGGCGAAGTTGTGCAGGACCCGGGGCAAGAAACTCTTCTCAATCTGGGCGCCGAATATGTTGCGATAAATCTCCACTTCGGTTTTCAGATCCATGACATAGGGAATTTTAATATACTCGATACGGTCGGAAAAAGAGCGGAAATCCTGAACGTTCTTCTTGTCTTCGGGGTTCATCACGGCCAGCAGCAAGGAGTTGACATTCTCCTCCATGTCCTCGACTTTGTGGACCCCTTCGCTGATGATGTTATGAAGCTCGATCAGGCGCTCGGTATTATGGGATTTGATGTCCATCAGGGCATAGACCCCGTTGTTGGTTTTGGCATAACGCGAGTAGAGATACTCGATACGGCTGCGGTTTAGGACGATTTTATTGAGCTGGCGTTGAATTTCGGGATTGTTCAAAATCTGCCTGCGCAAGGGCTTGTCCCCCGGACTGAAAATACTGATGCCCTCTCCCAAGCGCCGGTTGAAGCGGTACGGCCTTGCGCCAAGCATGCCGTAGGCCTCCCGAGGGTTTTTGAGCTGATTGAGCAATGCCTGGTAAATGGAGCTGCAAATGGTGCAGGGCTTATCCTGAAAGACCCAGTCGTACTCTTTACTGACCAGCAGCTTGTCTTTGAATGGGCTTCCGGCAAACAGATGGTCAAAAAATTCCCGCCGATAGCGTTTGGGAATCATCAGCAAAGGGTTGTCGTGGCTGGGGCAGGGCACCTCCACCACCGGGGCGAGGTCACCGGCCAGCCAGGGCGCCCGAGGTGCGGCGGCGGCATCGCCGGGGCTGTCGGGGTTCGACTCGACCGGCGCGGCCGCTTCGCGCATGGCGCCCGCCACCAGGCGTCCCAGTTGATCCCAGAAGGCGGCTCCCTGGTGGGGCGCCGCGGCACTCAGTTTTTCGGTGTCCAGGCGCCAGACCGCTTCATAGCGCATGCCGTCGTCGGTGTTGGCGTACTCTTCAAATTTCCCCAAAAGATTGTTGAGAAAGGTGCTTTTCCCGCAGCCCGGCGGTCCATCGAAGATGTAGATTTTGTTCTGCTGGGCACCGGAGCGCATGGCCTCCACATGCTTGATCAGCCGATTGGCAAAGAGCCGGTCCGCGAAGAAGGGGTGGTCCGCGCCCACCACAAAGAGCTGATTGCAATCGTAGCAAACATAGGAGATCGATTCCGGGTCGTCGGGATACTCGTCGAATCCCTGGCCCACATAGGTGATCACCATGTCATGAAAGACCTGGAAAACATTGCGCATCAGGACCTGGGGTCGTTCCTTAAGCAAACGCATATAGACATCAAAGGGAACAGCTTCCAGATTATCCATTTTTTTGAGCTGATCGCTCAGTTTATCCAGGGCGAGGTTAACGACATCCATGGTATTGCTCCCCCGGCCAGATGGAATTGTGCCGGGTGATTAAGTCCCGACCGGTTTAATAAGAATCTTGGGCCGCGCTAAATCTACCGCCGGCCACACGGGTTAGAGGGGTTTTTGGGTGAGCTTGCGTCCCTTCATGGTGTAAACCACCCGCCGCCATGTAATTTCCGGGGGCGGCCGGTCTTCCTGGCGACTGCCCGGGGTGGCGGTGGCCGGTGGCGCCTGCACCACTTCACTGGTTTCCAGCCGAACCGTGTGACCCCACAAATACTCAATGCCCAGCATGGTATTGGCAATATACTCTTTGACCAGCGGTTTCTCTTCAAAGTGGTGCACTAAATAGAGCTGTCCTTCTCCGGTTTTGGTTTTATCGATGGTAATGTGCGGCGGATGGTAAAGGCTGTTAAACAGCATTTGGCGATAATCCTCCGCCTTGCGGCTGCGTACATAGTACTGCCAGACCCTACGCTGCTGATCCAAGCGCCGGCCGGCCACAAAAAGATTGTTCTGGTCCATGAAATCCTGATCAAGAAAGGTGTTGATCAGCATAAAATCGGAAAAGGTCTCCCGGACCCGAAAAATGAACTTGTGCCCGTTGCCGTTGCCCTGGTGATATGCTTTCCTCTGGTTAATATCGCGCAATTTTTGAAACTGGTAGCTCAGGCGGCCCTTATCAGCGAGGGTTTCAATATAGTAGAGCAGCCGCATTCCCAAAGCGTAGGGGTTGAGCCCCACCCGGGGCATGCTGGTGACCCCGGAATTGACCCGGGCGTACTCCACCTCATGGCCCTGAATCCGGTCATCATTCATAAACAGAGTCTCATGCCAATAGCTGGCCCAGCCCTCGTTCATGATTTTGGTACGGATTTGAGGCTGAAAAAAGAGCGAGGTCTGCCGGACCACCTGCATCACACTCTGCATCCAGCGGTTCTCCTCGCGGTTTAAAAATTCGGAATGACTGATCAGGTGTTGCAGCAGGTCCTGTTTGTGGCGGGTTTTGGTGCGCCGGAATTTTTCGAAGTAGGCCTCGAATTCGGGGTATTTGAGGAGCGTATCGGCGTGAAACTGCTCATCGGCCCCGTCGCCATACGCCTGAACGCATTGATTGTAGCGATCCACCTCGCTGACATATTCGGGAATCTTTACTTTGATCTCGTTTTGCAAAAAGAGGTCGAAGTAGTAATCCATCCAGGGCGAGGTACGCGTGCCCGGTATCTCTTCACTGCGGGCCAGGGTGGGATAGTAGCCCACGATATTGTCGATGCCCCGGGCGAACTCGATGATATAATCTACCCAGCGGCCTTTCTCGGAGCGCAATTTTGCAATCATGCGTTTGTCCGAGAGGGCCTTGCCGGTAAAATCGTAGTCCCAAGTATGGCGGAAAAAGAGGTTGTTCTGGAAGAAATCGACATGCCCCAGCACATGGTAAAAAATCATCACGTTGAGCCAGTCGGGGTTGTTATCGTTGTAAAAGGAGATAGGCGGACGGGTGTTGATGACGGTTTCGTAAGGGTTGCTGGGGTATAGTTCGTATTTCCCTTTTTCTTTCAGCACCTCGACATCGTGGACCCAATAATCGTAGAGGGTCGGGATCATCATCTTGGGAGAGAGTTCCAGCAGGTCGCGGTTGGTGACAATGTACTCCAGGGTTTCATCCTGGAATTGCAATCCCGCATCCCGGGCGCGCGCCTTGCAGCCTTCCATGATATCCTTGGTGTGCTGATCGATAAGATCCATGGGGTTTACCTCATATCTGTTCCGCATGGGCGGAAAGCGGGGTGGGCGGCGGTTCACACGGGAAAGTTGGGTCTTGAAGGGCCTCAGGCCGCCACGGCCACCTCCTGGGATATCAGTTTTTTTATGCCGCCAATGAGCTGTGCTTCGTCCGCATCTTCGGCTAAAATATCTAGACGAATGAGCTTCGGCCGGGATTCCAATAATCCCGAAGCTTTCAGATAGCGCTCAACCTCGCTGGCGTCCTGGGCAGCGCCCCTTTGGGCAATGGTGATGCCCACCCGATTGGCATAACGCAGCATCTGCTCAATCTCCGGCATGGTTTCCTTGCCTTCGGTATCCCAATCATCCCCATCGGTACCATGGAAGACATAGATGTTATAGTCCCGCTCCAAACTCTCCTTGGCCACGATTTCGTTCACCAAGCGGTAGGCCGAGGCAACCTTGGTGCCGCCGGCCACCCGGTAATTGTAGTAGGTATAAAAATCGGGTACTTCCTGGGCTTCGGTATCGTGGAGGATAAAGCGCGACTCCACCTGCTTGTCATACTGGTAGAGCAGCCAGCTGTAGATCAGCACATGCTGGGATACCACCAGCTCGGTGGGCTTGCCGGTCATGGATCCCGAATAATCCCTCAGGAAAAAAACCATCGCCTGCGACTCGTAGGTTTTCTCTTTGGAGAGAATCCGGTAGACCTTGTCAGCGGGTGCAATCAGAAAATCGGTGGGGTCGATGGCCCCGCGGTCGGGTATCCGGCCCAGGTGCAGGTTGGTTTCCACAATCTGCCGCAGGGTGGCCTTTTTATCCAGCAGTTGGCCGAACCCCCGGTGGCGATCGGTCATCTCATAGGTGTAGCGGGTTAAAGAGCGCTTTTTACCTTTCTCTTTAAGGTTGGGCAGTTGAAACTGTTCCGTGAGAATACGGCCCAAATCGTAGGCGCTGGACTCCAGTTCATGGGGGCCGGCCTCACCGCTGCCCGGACCACTGCCGGCACCTTCGTCGCTATGCACCGGCTCCTCGCCGATCACTTCGCCCTCTTCGCCTTCACCGGAGCCGCCTGAGGGTGCCTGCTCATCGGAAGGCTCCTTAATGCTATCGTGGAGAAATTTCTCCTCCACGGTGGTGGGCACCACCACCACCTTATCTTTGGCCCCCCGGCCGGGCTTGATCAGCCGGCCCACGCGAATTTTTCGCGGGAAGCCATCTTCCTCCCGCTGTTTATCCCGGTTCAGCAAATCGTCAATGGATTTCAGGGCTGTGGTGTAGGGCGCCGGCACGGGGCCCAAATCCTGGAGCCGGGTGTAGTCATCACAGCCATAGATATCCCGGGAGGGGTGGGGCGGGGAACTATCGGTCAGGGGCTCTGTTTCTCTATCCTGGGCAACCGTCATCTCCTCCCGGGTCCGCTTTTCCGTTTCCGGGGAGAGTCCGTTTTGCTTCAAGGCGTGGTCGTATGCTTCATCTTTTGGGCCCATACCGATCCCCTAAGCTCGGGTGTTGCCGGTTGCCGGCACGTTTATCTTTAGGTTCCTATTTTTCATCTTCCTGGGTGCAGAAATACTCAATGGTTTTCTGGGCACAGGTGGGACAGTAGTGGAGTTTGTTCATCATGGTGTCGATCATCCGGTCATAGAGCTTCTGGTTCTCCTCATTGGTGCGATTGGCCAAGGCCCCGATGAGGCTGCCGGCGCCGGCGATATCCGATTTCAGCCGCACATCAGTGACCGCTTTCACCAGTTCCAGGTTGTCCATAAAGTCGTAATTGGGATCGATGGAAATTTTCTGGCCGTAAATTTTCCGGATGGAGGTACGAAACGTCTCCCGCTGCTCCGCGGTTTTCAGCCCCAGACGCTCTTCCACGCTGTTGATATAACGTTCGTCGATCTTCATGGCCTTGAGTTCGCCGGTTTGGGGATCCTTGTACTTCCACATTTTATCGGGTCCCAGGTTTTCCGCGTCGATACCGATGATCATGTTCACGTAATTCATGACATCCTTGCGGATGGCGTAGGGTTCATCCATGTAGGCGTTGAACATCTCAGTCATCACCCGCTCGCGGTAGAGGCTTTTGCCGGTTTTCACATCCTCCAGATATTTGGCGCGGTCATTGGCCTCGCTGACGTAGTCCAGCACCACCCGCTCGGCGGCGGTGAAAAAATCGTAGGCGAACATGCAGCGCCCCTCGTTGGTGTCGGAGCTCTCCACCATGAGCTGAATGGCCCGCCCCAGGTTGCGCTGGCCCAGCCCCTTCTGGCCGAAGCGCTTGGTGATGTCGGGATCCTGGCTGAGGGTGTCGATCACCTCAGCCAGGGTCTTGATGCTCTTCTCGCCGGCCACTTCCCCAGCGGCCAGTTTCATGGTCTCTACCGGAGTCAGTTTCTCCGAGCGCGGCAGGCGGGTTAGGATAGCCCCCACCGAGGCGGCGTAATTGAGATTGGGATCCTGGTGCAGCACCTCCTTGGTGAAGGTGGTCTTGGCTTCACTGCCGATGGCGTACTGGGTCAGATCGCTTTGCAGTTTGTAATTGGTATTGTGGGAAACATAGGAGATTCGGCAGCGGTCGACGATGGGGGCCTCCTCTTTCTCCGACAAAAAGCGATTGAATTCAGAGTTGTTGCTGGTGGCGATAATCAAGGTGTCGATGGGCCATTTATAGCCGTCGATCTCAATGACCCGGTTCTGAATGACGCCCAGGTAGACCTGCACCAGATCCTTTTTGTTCTTGAAAATTTCGTCGCTGAAATGGATTCCGCCCCCGGCCACCCGGGCCAAGGCCCCCCGCCGCAGATCAAAGCGGTAGGGGTTGTTGGTGTCGCTGATGTGCAGCAAGCGCTGGATCGACTCTTCCCCCAGCAGATCCACCGCCGAAGAGGTGATCTTATCCTTGGCCGGATACTTGCCGGTGACGGTGCCCAGAGATTCCGTCAAGGGTACCGGCACCAGCTCGATGAACTCCAACATGGCATCCACATCGCCGTCGGTGTGGGCCCTAACATCATTGAGCATGTAGCCGCTGCAGGCCCCCAG
This sequence comes from uncultured delta proteobacterium, assembly GCA_963713755.1. GTDB lineage: Bacteria > Desulfobacterota > Desulfobacteria > Desulfobacterales > CAVQMW01 > CAVQMW01. Next base: position 219,963 of record CAVQMW010000005.1, read on the forward strand.
GGGGCGGTACAACTCGTAGAGGGCCTCGATTTGCGCGTCGTTGAACCCGCCCCGCTCCGCCAGAAACTTTTGGGATTCCGCCCGCTCATCAAACATATTCATGCCCAGGATCATGGGATCCTCGTAGGTTTGGGATTCGATGGTGCTGATCTTGCCGTAGCTTCCCAATCGATCCATGTTGACAAAGCGGAAGGTGTACTTGCGGTTTTGGGCCTGAGAGAGGAAATTACGATACAGCCCGCACAGGTACTCCACAAAATAAGTCTTTCCGTTGCCGGGCTCCCCCACCAGCACGTAGGCCATCTCCGATGAGGAGCCGCCCTCCGCCGCATCCTTGACAAAGGAGACAAAGCTGTTGATTTCGTCGAACATGCCGATGACATGTTTCCTGCCATTGCGGAAGATTTTGAAATCATATGAAGTTTTTCCATTCACCACCACTTTTTCAATCTCATTTTCCAAAATCATGCGGGCCACGCCCTGATAGGCGTTTTCAAACCTCAGATTTCCCGCTTTAACGGCGGTCAGGTGGTCGAGCAGGGTTGTCGATCGGCTGTTCATGGCAGTTGCCTTTCTTGCTTGGCGCCCGCAAATCCCCCTGGGCAGATAGGATTTCTTACGGATTAATCAAGAACCAAGATAATCCGTAAAACCAAGGACCATTCCTTCGTGGTGATAAATCTAAAATTTGGTCGGCGTGGGACGAACTTCTTTACAACAGCGGCACATCCGTAACGTGAGCGCAACCGGGGCAGGAAAATCAGGCGAGCGCAACGGGGAGCGGGAACTTAGCTTTCGGGGTTTAAGTGGCCGGCAATGTGGCCGATTTCAGGGAAAATCAATTGGGTGCAGGCCAATTTGCACGCCTTGAGGCTGCCGGGCAAACAAAACACCGCACTTTTATGAATCACCCCGGCCGTGGCCCGGGACAAAATGGCCGCGGAATCGATTTCATCGAAACTCAGTTGAGCAAAAATGGGACCAAAGGCACTCATCTCTTTGCGGAACAAGGGCCGCAGAGCCTCGATGGTCACATCCTTGGCGGTGATGCCCGTACCGCCGGTCACCAGCAATATTCGGGGATCGTAGGCCTCAAGGGTCTTGGTCACCGTCATGCGGATGGCATCGGCATCATCGGTCACCATTTGATGAGCCACCACCTCGTGACCCTCCTTGACGGCCTGCTTACGCATCCAGATACCACTCTTGTCGGTTCCCAGAGAACGCGTTGTGGAAACCGATAAAATGGCGACGGAAACCGCTTTGGGGCCTTTGGCTTTATGTTCGCGAGTGCCCATAAATTCTAATTTCACTCCCCGGAGGATTTCAGCCGGATGACAACGGCTTGCTTTCCCCCCTGGCATTCATTATGATGCCCTCATTTGAATCCTTACATTATTTAAGTAAGTTACCACACGAATTCCTAAAAGGCCAGCCGAATTAGCGCCCTTCAACTACTGAAGATGATTTCCTCAGACGCCGACCAGCTTAGCCCAGATTTGAATACCGCTCCTGGGACGCCAAGGCCTTGTTCCGCGGTGATTCTGGCCGGGGGGCTCAATACCCGCTTTGGGGGCCGCCCCAAACCGCTGATGACGGTCGGCGGTATGCGGCTTTTGGATCGAATATACCAGATTTTGCGGCCCTGTTTCAACGACCTGATCCTGGTGACCAACAGTCCCCTGGATTATCTGCAGTGGGATTTGGCCCTAGTCAGCGATCTTTACCCTCAGCGCAGTTCCCTGACCGGCATCCACGCCGGTCTCTATTACGCCCAGCACCCCCATGCCTTCGTCATCGCCGGCGACACACCCTTTCTCAACCCCGCCGTCATCGAGCTGCTGTGGCAAAAGGTAGATCAGCAGGTCGATTTGATCCTGCCGGTCACCGCTAAGGGCAACGAGCCCTTATGCGCCATCTACGCCCGCAAGGCACTGCCGGCCATGGAAAAGCAGTTGAATCGCAAAATTTATAAGATCATGCGGGTCTTTCGCCGCGACCGCATCAAGCCAGTGACGGAAAAGCGCTTGCGGCAAGTCGATCCGCAATTGCACTCTTTTTTCAATATCAACACACCCGACGATCTAGCGCGCGCTGAAGCCATGCTGGCTACGGGAGAGAGCAATACCCCATCATTTCATTCTTTCAATCGACCGGAGTTCGCCCCATGAACATTCAGCACATCATTGACGAAGTCAAAGCCAACCCCCGATTCAGCGAAGCCGGCATGATTTTGGTCCATAACGGTGTGGTACGCGCCACCACTCGAGACGGCCGGGCCGTAAGCGGCCTGCGGGTCAGCGTCGACCGGAAGCGCCTGACCGAAGTTCTGGAAATCTACCGCCGGCGCAAAGGCATCTTGGAAGTGCGGGTGGAAATCAACGCCGACCAGGATCTCACCATCGGGGACGATGTCATGGCTCTGGTGGTAGCCGGTGACATCCGCGAAAATGTCATCACCACCCTCAAAGAGGCCCTGGACGAAATCAAAACCACCGTGACCGCCAAAACGGAATTTATGGCATAGGAAAGGATTAGACCGTGGGCGAATTTACCCATATCGATGACCAGGGCCGGGTGCGCATGGTGGATGTGAGCGCCAAGGCGCCCAGCCATCGCACGGCCGTGGTTCAGGGCCGCATCCGCATGCAGCGCAGCACCTTCGAGCTGATCCGGGACCGCAAGATGAAAAAGGGAAATGTACTGGAAACCGCGCGCATCGCCGGCATCATGGCCGCCAAGCGGACCTGGGAACTGATCCCCATGTGCCATCCCCTCAATATCAGTTATGCCGCGGTGGATTTTTTTCCGGAAGAAACGCTCAGCGCCATCCGCATCGAAGCCACGGTGCGCACCGTCGATCAGACCGGGGTGGAGATGGAGGCGCTCAGCGCGGTTTCCACCGCGGCCCTGACCATCTACGATATGTGCAAGTCCCACGACCGGGCCATGGTCATTTCGGATATCGGCCTGTTGACCAAGAGCGGCGGCAAAAGCGGCACCTTTCAGCGCCGGGACCCCATTGAAGGAGAATCTAAAACCGGGTCCGCGGAAGAATAAACGCCCGGTGTTGAGCTAATGTTGAGCGCGTATTTACAGACCATTTCTCAACCGGTTTTCATGCTGGGGGGGATGCTCTTGGGTCTGGCCCTGGGGGCGCTGCTGGTGGGTCTGCGCTACAGCCGGTCGCTGAACCGCGCCCGCAATCGGATTGCCGCTCTCAGCGAGGGCGAGCGGCTGCAAAGCGGCCAGATGGCGGAGCTGAAAACCCACATCGCCCAATTGCGCGAGGAGCGCCAGGCCCAACAGGAACGGTTTGCCGCCCTGCAAGCCCGCCAAGCCGAAGTGGCCACGGCAGCCCAAAAGGATCGGGAAGCTCTGGGCAAACAGATCGATCTGCTCAAGGTGCTGCGGGGAGAACTGGTCACCACCTACCAGGGAATCGCGGCCCAATCCCTCAAGGATAACAACCGCCTCTTTCTCGATCTGGCGGAGTCCAATTTCACCCGCTACCTGGAGTCGGCCCGCCAGGAGCTGGATCACCGGGAATCCGCCGTGGTGCAAATGGTTGCGCCCATCCAAAAGGCCATGGACCATTACGACCAGCAGGTCCGCCGCTTGGAACAGGCCCGGGAGCAGTCCCAGGGTCAGTTGACCCAGCAATTAAAATCCCTCAATGAGGCCCAAACCCTGTTGACCCAGGAAACCGCCAAACTCTCCCAGGCCCTGCGAGAGCCCCAGGTGCGGGGCCGCTGGGGCGAGCTGACCCTGCGGCGGGTAGCGGAGCTGGCCGGCATGAGCGCCCACTGCGACTTTATCGAACAGCCCTCCCAAAACTCATCCATAGGGATTCAGCGGCCGGACATGATCGTAAAACTACCGGACAACCGCCAGGTTGTGGTGGACGCCAAGGTTTCCCTGAGGGCCTACCTGGCCTCCCTGGAAGCCGAAAACGACGAGGAGCGCACCCGGCAGCTCCAGCTCCATGCCCGCCAGGTGCAGGCCCATGTGCGGCAACTGGCGCAAAAAAGCTATTGGCAACAGTTTACCCCCAGCCCGGAGTTTGTGGTGCTCTTTTTGCCGGGGGAGCATTTTTTCAGCGCCACCCTGGGGCAGATCCCGGAACTGCTGGAAACCAGCGCCCAGCAGGGAGTGATCATGGCCACACCCACCACCCTCATCGCCCTTTTAAAATCCGTGGCCCTGGGCTGGCGTCAGGCCGCGGCGGCGGAAAATACCCGCCAGATCGCCGACCTGGGTCAGCGGCTCTATCGGCGGCTGGCGCGCATGGCCCAGCGGCTGGATCAGGTGGGACAGAACCTGGGCCGCACCACCCAATCCTACAATACGCTGGTGGGCGCCTATCAACGGCGGGTGCTGCCGGCGGCGCGCCGATTTGACCAGTTGGGCTTCAGCGATCCGAATCCCGAAGATCCGGGAACTCGGTCGGCCACTCCCTTGGACGCCCCGGCACCCCTTGAAGAGCGTCCGCGGGCGGTGAAGGTGAACGACCCATGATCCGTGTCAAGCTAATCCGCAGCCCGGGCAAGGGCAGGTTCCGAAGCTTCCCGTTTCTCGATGCCGCTGGGGCGGGGGTTATGATTCTGCTGATCCTGGCGGGCTGCGCGGCTGAAAAACCCGAGGCACCCGAACAGCCGCCGGCGGCGCTCACCCTCCTGGCCCCCTCGGCCTACCCCCGATTTTCCGATGATCTAGACTTGGATGGACTGGTGGGCGGGATTGAACGAAGCTTGGGCTATCTGAAAAAACTGCCCCCGGAGCGGACAATCCGATTTGCGGCCCAGACGGTCACGGCGGATCAAATGGTAACCAGCCTGATGGGCTTTTTAGACTTTTTGGCGCCCCACCCCTCAGCGGAGACCCTCAATCAATTGATTCGCGACCAGTTCCGCGTCTACCGCGCCGCCGGCTCGGCCGCGGCGGGCGAGGTTCTGTTTACCGGCTACTACGAGCCGCTGTTAGAGGGTCGGCTCTCCCCGGATTCGGTTTACCAATATCCTGTTTACGGGCGACCCAGTGATTTGGCGGTTCTCGATCTCACGCCCTTTGGAAAACAATATGAGGGGGTGAAATTAACCGGTCGCTACACCCGCCCCGACTTTGTTCCCTATTACGACCGCCGCACCATCGAAACCTCCGATGTGCTGGCGGAGAGCGCCCCGGTGCTGGCCTGGGTCAAGGACCCCGTAGATCTTTTTTTTCTCCACGTCCAGGGTTCGGGCCAGATTCAGCTCCCCGGCCGGGAGTCGCTTCACGTGCACTACGCCGCCGCCAATGGGCGGCCCTACCGCAGTATCGGCCGGCTCCTCATCGATACCGGCAAGATCCCCAAGGAAGAGATGTCCATGCAACGCATCCGCGCCTATCTGACGGCCCATCCCGATCAATTGGATGCCGTGCTGCACCACAATCCCAGCTATGTCTTTTTCCAACTTGAAGCCAACGGCCCCCTGGGGGCCATCAACGTGGTGTTAACGCCGGGCCGCTCCCTGGCCGTGGACCGCGCGCTGTTTCCTTTGGGCGGCCTGGGCTTCGCCCGACTTGACATCCCTCTGGTGGACGGCGACGGCCGCATTACTGAGTGGAAGCCGGTATCCCGCTTCGTGCTGCCCCAGGATACCGGCGGCGCCATCAAGGGCGCGGGACGCGCGGATCTCTTTTGGGGCAGTGGCGACTATGCCGCCCTAGCAGCCGGCCATATGCAGCACACCGGCGAGCTCTATTTCCTGGCCCCCATTCCCGTCAATTAATGTCCATCCGACCGCCGCCGAACAACTCTAAAACATCGAGGAGGCCGTTGATAAACCGATTTATGATCTTCGCGGCCGCACCTTGACACCCCGCGGTAAACACAGTATTTATCGGTTTTTTCCGCTGGTCTTACCCCAAATTTTGGGGTGGCGTTTCAATTCACGGACCTTGGAACAAGTTGAGTTCCGTAAGGATAACAAGCCGAAACCCGAACCACCCCACGGCCCCGTGAACCCCGACCCCCAAAGGAGTTTGTCATGTTCGGCATCGGAATGCCGGAAATGTTGCTCATCCTGGCCGTGGCCTTGATTGTGATCGGGCCGAAAAAACTCCCCGATTTGGCGAAGTCTCTGGGACGGGCGTTGGGCGAGTTTAAACGTGCCACCACCGATCTCAAGGATTCCATTGAGTCTGAAACCCAGTTCGGAGAAGTGAAAAACGCCTTTAAAGAACTTAAAGAGGATATCCAGCACCCCCTGGACTCCACCAAACCCAAGGGCGACTCGCCGTCCTCTCCGTCATCTGCCAATCAATCCCCGGAACCGGATCCCCCCACCGCCAAACCCGCCGAGACGCCAAAAGAACCACGCGCGGATGCGGTCAAGGATCCCGTGACGGACCTGGCTCCAAAAGCTTCCGGCGATCCTGATCCAGGCCCCGACAGTGCTGCGCCAAAGGACACGCCCAACCATGCCTGAAAATGATAAAATGCCTTTCACCGGGCATTTGGAGGAGCTGCGCAGCCGCCTGATCCGCAGCTTCATCGCCGTAGGGGTTGGGTTTGCCGCAGCTTACGGATTCAAGGAGAAACTGTTTCAAATTCTAGTCCACCCCCTGACCACGGTGATGGAGAGCGGCGAGACCCTGATCTTCACCGGGCTGCCCGAGGCCTTTTTCACCTACCTGAAAGTCTCGCTTTTGGCGGGAATCATGGTGGCCTCCCCGATTCTGCTCTACCAGTTCTGGATGTTTGTCGCCCCGGGGCTCTATGAAAAAGAGCGCAAAGTACTGTTTCCCATTATCTTTCTTTCCACGCTCTTCTTTTTGGGCGGCGCCCTGTTCGGTTATTTTATCGTCTTTCCCTGGGGATTTAAATTTTTTCTCGGGTTTGCCAACGACACCATCCGGGCCATGCCCTCCATGCGGGAGTATTTGGGCTTTTCCGCCAAACTGCTTCTCGCTTTCGGGCTTTGTTTCGAGCTACCCCTGGTTCTGACCGGAATGGCGCGTCTGGGGCTGGTTTCCGTGGCGACCTTAAAAAAGAACCGTAAATATGCACTCTTGATTTTCTTCGTCGGCGCCGCCATCCTGACCCCGCCCGATGTGGTCACCCAGGTCATGATGGCGCTGCCTCTGATGGTACTCTATGAGATCAGCATCATTGGGGCGCGCATCTTCCAGCGCCGACCGCCGGAGAGCGAAGCAGACCCAGAGGAAGAGTCGGAGAAAGAACCGAAGGAGGGCGAGGCCGAATCGGAACCCTCAGCCTAACCGAAGCCGGATTGAGCTTCCCGGAGCTTTGCGTGTCTAAATAGCGTATCGAGATCGAGTACGATGGCATGAGGTATCGAAACAGACCTGATGTAGTTGTAATCCAGGAGATCCAAATACGCCCCGTCCATTAGAATGGGGCCTCAGGCCCATATTTTTCAAGGGGCTGGGGATTTTGGAGAACTAATTTAAAAGGAAAGGAGGTGAAAAAGCATAATGATGAAACCCATGATTTGGTTTGCAGCGATCTTTGGAGTGATGGGGATTTTCATCGCAACGGGGCTGTATGCGGGAACCGAGGTGGCCGACGTGATCGAAATGAAGTCGCCGGAGTACGAAAGCCACACCAAGGGGATTGTATCCTTCAGCCACAAGAAGCACGCGACGGATTACGGCGCCAAATGCGGCGACTGCCATCATGACGACCAGGGCCAGCCCTTGGAGCTCAAGGAGGGTGACGCGGTTCAGCGCTGCATCGAGTGCCACAAAGAGACGGTTAAGCCCACAGGCAAAGAACTCAAGGAGATCAAAAAAGAGGAGCGCATCAAGCGCTTCCACGAAGAGGCGATCCATGAAAATTGCCGGGGTTGCCACAAGGCGTGGAACAAGGAACAGGGTCTGAAGGCCAACGATCCCAAAGCTTCGCCCACGACCTGCAAGAACTGTCATCCTAAAACGAGTTAAGCAAACTCCCTATTTAACCCTTCAACAGATGCGGTTTCGGTAGTCTTCAACCGGAACCGCATATTTATTTTGTGCCCCACCGAAAAGTGTCTTTTGCCCAAGTTATCGTTCAGACACGATTTACGACCCACTCTGGGCGCGATATCTGCGCGCCGCCGCCACCAGGGCTGGGGCCCACTGGGGGGTGCCCAGGGCGTGAATATGGGTGTAGGTGCCGAACACATTTTTGTAGGTGACCCCGTCGCGCTTTGCCGTGAAGCCGGTTCCGCGGGTCATTTTGAAGGCAAGCTGCTCATCCCGTCCCCGCCATTCAGAGACGTAGGAGTAATGAAACTCGTGACCGCGGATCTGGCTGCCGATCTCGAAATAGGGATTGGGGACCACCACCTCCGCTACGGTGTAGCCATGCCCCCGGGGACGCTGGGAAAAGCCGTAATCCACTGGTAAAATGCCGGTCATGGGATAGCGCTGATCTCCCATTTTCAGGGTTTCACCCAGATACATCAGCCCGCCGCACTCCCCATAGATGGGCATCCCCGCATCCGCCAAACGCCACATATCTTCACGAAAGGTGAGATTGCTGGCCAATTCTGCGGCGTGGGTTTCCGGAAACCCGCCGCCCAGATAGAGGCCGTCCACCGCCGGCAGCCGTTCGTCCTTCAGGGGACTGATGTAAACCAATTCCGCGCCCTGATGCCGCAGAGCTTCCAGATTTTCCGGATAGTAAAACTGAAAGGCGGAATCCCGCAGGATGCCGATCCGGGGATTGCCGCTTCCCGCGGAAACCTCGCTTTCTTGGGGATCCGGGTAGAGGGGGCGGTCCTTGCATCCCGGCAGCGGGTTGGCGGCTGACTTTTGGGCGATATTCAGCAGGGCCTTCAAGTCGAGATGTTTCTCCGCCAACTCGGCCACCGCCCGGACCGATTCCAACGCCCAGTGGTGTTCCGGCGTGGGGATCAGCCCCATGTGGCGCTCCGGAAAAATCTGTTGGCGCAACTTGGGAATGGCCCCTAGGATCGGAACCCCGCAATGGTACTCCACGCTGCGGGTCAAGATGGATTCATGGCGTGCCCCGGCCACACGGTTCAGCACCACGCCGGCAATGGTGACCTGGGGATCAAATTGCAGACAGCCGCCCACAATGGCCGCGGTGGTGCGGGTGGTTTTGGTGGCGTCCAGGCAGAGGATCAGCGGGGCCCTCAGCAATTTTGCCAGTTCCGCGGTGCTGGTGGTGCCCTGCATGTCGATGCCGTCGTAGAGGCCGCGATTGCCTTCGATGACCGCCAGATCCGCCTGGCGGGCATGACGGGTAAAAGAGGCGCAAATCTGATCGCTGTGAATGAGGAAGGTGTCCAGATTATAACACGCCCGTCCGGCGGTCATGGTCAGCCAGCCGGTGTCGATATAATCGGGACCTTTTTTAAATGGGGCGATGGCATGACCGCGCTGTTTGAGGGCGGCGATCAGGCCCAGGGAGAGGATCGTCTTGCCGGCACCCCCCCGCAGCGCCGTTATCACTAGGCGAGGAATATTCATCTTCATTCGAGCGCCGGATCCAATTGCGAAAAAAGAAATGGATGATCAATCGCACCTTGCGATGCGGCATTAATCATCCATCTAACATCCATCCGGGTAATGGATAAATCGGCAGTGACTAATCTTCGTGCTCGGCGCCAGCCTGTTTTCCGGTGCCGGGCAGACCGTACATGGAGGTGCTGCCGCTGGACCAATATTCAAGGACGCCTTCGGTGACCATCTGGTTGATAAACTTTTTGGCCGCCCGGGGTTTTTCCTCCAAGATCTTGGCCAGATCATTGAAGTAGAACTTGGATTTGGTTTTTTGCTTTTTGGTCAGGCCCTCGACAATCCTCTGTTTTGCCTCTTCGTAATCCATTTTCAATCCTCTTTTCGCGATTCCGGGGGCACCCAGGGGAGCCCCCGGAGATTTTACTGCGGATTACAGCTTGTATTGGGTCGTTTGACGCCAAGTGTAGTATGCCGGATCACGGAAGTCATCGATGAGATGATGAGTGAAGGGCAGTTCGCATTTCTCAAAGAAGCGTTCCCAGCCAATCCGCTCGGCCCATTCGCCCAGCCGCTCGTACTTGCGGGCATCCTTGGCGTAAACCTCGATCATATTCTTAATGACGGCGGTGGTTTGGGGCCAACGCGGGGCTTCATTGGGAATGAAGGCCACCACGACCTTGGAGAAGGCGGGCGGGGTAACGCGGTTGGAGACCTTACCGCCGGCCATGATCACGATACCGTCACCCTCGGTGTCGGCCAGGGGCATGGAGGGGCACATGGTGTAGCAGTTGCCGCAGAACATGCAGCGCTCTTCCTTGACGGCCACACTATTTAGTTTTTGACCCTTGAATTCCACCTTGGTGGGCCGGATGGCGGCCGTGGGGCAGGCGGCGATGGCCAGGGGAATCTCGCACATCTTGTCCAGGTACTCGTGATCCAATAGCGGCGGCTTGCGGTGATAGCCCAGGATGGCGATATCGGAGCAGTGCACCGCGCCGCACATGTTCAGGCAGCAGGCCAGAGAGACACGCACATGGGCCGGCATGCGATGATCCTGAAAATCAGCGAACATTTCATCCATGACCGCTTTCACCGGACCGGAGGCGTCCGTGGCCGGGGTGTGGCAGTGGATCCAGCCCTGGGTATGGACGATGTTGCTGACGCCGGCGCCGGTGCCGCCCACCGGGAACTTGAAGCTGCCCCCGGCGAACTTACGGCTCGTCAGGTCATCGATCAACGGCTGCACCTTGGATTCCTCGTCCACCATGAACTCGATGTTGTTGCGGGTGGTGAAGCGCAGGTGACCGCCGCAGTGTTTGTCGGCGATCTCGCAGATTTCACGGATGTGGGTGACGCTCATCAGGCGGGCGCCGCCGACACGCACGGTGAAAACCTTGTCGCCGGTCTCGGAGACATGCACCAATACGCCCGGTTTCAGATATTCGTGATAGAGCCATTTCCCCTTGTTGGCCGCGATGACCGGTGGGTAAAACTCATCGAATTTACGCGGACCAATGTCGCTGATCCGGTTTTCCATCGGTTTGTCTGTATTGTATCCGGAAGAAACAAATGCCATGGTTGACCCCCTTCTTATCTCTTGTGATGTTTACGGAATTCGTCGATGTCACGCGACCAGCCGCCTTCCACCTCGTCCTCTTTCCAGAAGATGTAGGGGTTATGGCGGGGCTCTTGCACCATTTGCGGAACAGGGTCTTTACCAATGGCTTCCAGCAGCTTCTGCATGCCCTGGCGCTTCATCAACTCGCCCAGACGCTCGCGGTTTTTTCCTTCTTCCATCCACCAATCCCAGATCGGCTCGATGATCTCTTCCTTGATCTCCGTGTAAGGCGCTTCAGCCTTGATGAAGGGCACGATCAAAGAGCCCATTTGGGCGCCGTCAAGAATGGGTGCCTTGGCGCCGGCCAGAATGGCCAGTCCACGGTCATCACCGATCCGCAGGGCCCGGGGCATGACGTTGATGCAGTGCATGCAGTGGTTGCACTCTTTGTCGTCGATCTTCAATTTGCCGTTTTCCATCCACATACACTCCGTGGGACACAGGGCGATGACCTCTTTTTGAATATCAAAGGGACCCCAATCTCTTCCGGAGTGGGCACCGGCATTGGGGGTGATTTCGCCGCCGACGTAGGCCTGCACGGCTTCCTGATCGATTTTGATCTCATCTTTCCAGAGACCGATGAAGGAGAGGTCGGCCCGGGCGATGGAGGCCACGCAGCAGTTGGGGCAACCGTCGAATTTGAATTTGAACTTGTAGGGGAAGGCCGGACGGTGCAGCTCGTCCTGATATTCCTGGGTCAGGTCGTAGCAGATGGCCTGGGTGTCGTAACAGGCGTACTCGCAGCGCGCCTGGCCGATACAATCCGCGGGAGTCCGCAGGTTGGAGCCCGAGCCGCCCAGATCCTGATTATGCTTGTGGCTCAGTTCGAAAAAAATCTCCTCCAGCTGGGGCGTGGTGGTGCCCAGGAAAATGATGTCGCCGGTGGAACCGTGCATATTGGTGATCCCGCTGCCCCGGAACTCCCACAGATCGCAGAGGTTTTTCAAAAATTCAGTCGTGTAGAATTTGCCGCCCGGCTGAGCGATGCGCATGGTGTGGAAATGGGCCACACCGGAAAACATTTCCGGCTGATCGCAGTACCGGCCGATCACGCCGCCGCCGTATCCAAAAACCCCTACGATGCCGCCGTGCTTCCAGTGGGTCCGGCCGTGTTCATAGGATAACTCCAAAACTCCCAGGAGATCCTCAACCACATCCTCAGGAATCTGATACTCAACGTTGCGCTCGTTTTTGGCCCGACTCTCCGCCTCTTGTTTAAGGTCGGATACAAAGCTCGGCCACGGCCCAGACTCTAACTGGTCCAACATGGGGGTTGCATGCTTTGTCATTCTTTTACCTCCGTTGTGATAAAAAATTAACCTAACCTGACGATTAAAATGGTTTAAATTTCCAGGCTTGCGGGGGTCACCTCCTCTCGCTTTAACTTATCTTTTCTCCTCTCTTTTAAGGGCCTTATAATCCACGATTGCGTAAAGAGCTTGTATAAAATCTGCCGTTGAAATTGTCAATAAAAAACGGCCCAGGCAGCGGCATAGGCGGCTGAAAGGAGCCCACATTTCCGTCTGGGGTACACTATCTTGTAGGTATTGGCGGTTGAGATATCTTGATGTTGTATTAGAGGCCAGAATGGGTCAACCCGTCAAGAGAGACGCCAGATCATGGATATGGGCTTTGAGACCCCGGGTGACCTGGGTGTGCTCGCCTACTCCGGGTGGATAAACCCGCTGGACCAGATCTCCATAGAGCTCATCCAAATTGCTCAGTGCCCAAGCGCTTCAGATAAGTGCGCACCCCGGCGGGCAAATCCGAGGGGCAGGCCGTAGTGGGTGGTTTGAAACTCAAGCCCCGCTCTAAACCCGTTCAGGATGGGCGCCAACACCTGCGGGCCGATCCATGCCGGTTGACCCACGCCGCTCAGCCGGTCTAAACGCAGGCGCAGGCCCATCTGCAGGAAGAAAAGGACCAGGCCATCGACGATATCCTGGGTCGCGGGTGGATCGGGGAAGCCCCGGATCAGGGGTTTATAGCCACGAACCGTAATCAAGCGCACCGCTGAATCGTCGGATGAGGCGTCGGGGCGAAAGAGAAAATCTCCGGCTGCGTGGTGCCAGGGAAAAAGCTGTTCCGTGGTCAGGGGGTTGTAGTAGGAAGTGAGAATCAACGCGGCCTGGAAAAAGAGCTGTTCGCTTTCCAGGCGGGTCAAAAAGCGATCCCTTCGACCGGGCTCCCAAAGATGGATAGCGGCCCGGCCGCTCCGCGGATGGGATGCTAAATGGAATTCAAAATATCCCCCAAACCACTCCCCTAAAAAGAGGCTGACCTTGCGGCGGGCATCCAGGGTCAGCTCCCCGCTGCCGAACACCCGGGGCAGGTAGGTCAATCCAAATTCCAGCTCCAGGCGCAGCAGGTTTTCCACCTCTTGGGGCAGCACCCGGCGACCCGCCTCCGATAGCGCCAGGTTGATCACCAGATCCAGGGTGCGGTGACCCAGGTCGACCTGGATCCGCGCCGGATGGTAAAAAGCGCCGTGTTTCTCGCTGACAATTTTGATCTTCCATTTGTCCGGAATGGATGTCGAGGGAAGTAGTTTCCCAACCGCCCGGCGCACGTGGCGGTACTCATTGCGCTCCAGAAAATGAGCGATGGCTTCGAAATACTCTCCATAGCTCAACACAGGGGTATCGCTTGAGGCTAGGGGTGGGGCGGCGGAAGGGTAGGTGGGAAGCGATTGGGTCCATCGGGGATCCTGGGGAGTGATGGATCGCTCGCGGTCCGGCAGGTGAAAGCTGATTTCCGGGTGGGCGGCCATTGCCTCGGGCTTAACCGGAATTGGAGTCCGCCTTTTCAATCGCGGCTTTGATCTGCGGGGCGACCTCATAGCCCAGGGCTTCCGCCTTGCCCAGATGTTGGGCGGCCAAGGCTGTCTCGCCTTTTTCCAGATAGGCGATGGCCAAATTGTTGTGGGCCACGCCGAATTTGGGCTCCAGCTCGATGGCCTTGAGACTGGCCTCGATGCTTTTATCCAGGTCGCCCTTCATCAGGTAGGCATTGCCCAGATTGGCAAAGCCTTGCAGGAACCGAAAGTTAAAGGCCGTGGAGCGCTTCAGGAACTTGATCGCCTCGTCCAGCTCCCCTTTTTGCAGGTGGACAAAGCCCATATTACCGTAGGCTTCGGAAAAACCGGGCCGGGCTTTGACGGCTTGCTGATTGTACTGCAGGCAGCCATCCAGGTCGCCCCGGGAAAGGGCGATGGCACCCAACTGCACATAGGCCTCGGCCAGGGAGGGACTGCAATCAATGGCCTGAATCAGCTCATTTTGAGCCTCATCATAATCCTTGAGCCCCATGAGACCGATGGCCAGATTATAGTGGGAGGTGCCGCAGTCGGGATTGGCGGCCACGGCGGCGCGCTGCCGCGCAATGTATTCATGGACGTCCTTGGGCTTATTACTGTCGTTTGAGGTCATGGGTCACTCCCTGGGCCAAGGCCTGCCGCGTCCCCTATCAAATATGGCAATCAATTTTGATTTCAATAGAAAGGCGGCATCCAACGCCGTGTTTTAGGATGAAGCGGATAAAAATCGGAATAATTAGCGCGAGGCAGGCAAAAAGTCAATGCTCTGCAAAAGGCTGAAATTGAGCCCCCACGGATACCCTATGGGGTTTTCGGGCTTGACAGCCCGCGGCGGATCTTTCAGAATTTCCATGGTGTTGGCCGAATTTGAATCAACGGCGAACCCAACCCATTGATCAACCCAATTGCTTAACCTGAGGAGATCATCATGGAACCCGGATGCTATACGGCGTTAGTGACCCCTTTTGCGGGGGATGTCGTCCATGAGGAAGGTTTGGAAAAGCTGGTGGACTTCCAAATCAAAAACGGGATTACCGGGATTCTGGCCGTAGGCACCACCGGGGAAAGCCCGGTTCTCACCTGGAACGAGCACCTCCAAGTCATTGGCCGGGTGGCCAGGCAAACCCGAGGGAAATGCCTCAGCATCGCCGGGACCGGAAGCAATAATACGGCCGAGGCCATCGAAGGTTCCCGGAAAGCCGCCGAGGGCGGTGTCGATGCCGTCTTGTTGGTAGATCCTTATTACAACGGGCCCAGCTCCCTTGAGATTCGCCGGGAGTATGTGGCGCCCATTGCCCGAGCCGTGCCCGACACCCAGATTATCTGCTACATCATCCCCGGCCGCACCGGCGCCCAGCTGCTGCCCGAAGATCTGGCCCTGCTTTACCGCGATCAAGCCAATGTCGCGACGGTCAAGGAGGCTACGGGAAACCTGGACAACATGCGCCGCACCCGGGCCTGCTGCGGACCGGATTATACCATCCTCTCCGGTGACGACGGCATGACCCTGCCCATGCTCAGCGACACGGAGATCCAGGCTCAGGGCGTCATCTCGGTGATTTCCAACCTGGTCCCGGGCCCCATGGCCCGGCTGATCAGGCTGCAGCGGGACGGCAAATCCCAAGAGGCCGCGGCCCTCAACCAGGCCCTGAGCCCCTTGTTTGGCCTGGTGACGGTCACCACCCAGGAAGAGACGCCCTGGGGAGCGGTCGGCTGCCGGGCCCGCAATCCCCTGGCCATTAAAACTTTAATGGCCCTGTTGGGTCTGCCCGCCGGACCTTGTCGCCGGCCCCTGGGAAAAATGACCGCCAAGGGACTGGATAAGGTGATTGACATCACCCGCACGGTTCAACGCCAAAATCCGGAGTTGTTGGCCCCCCTGGCAGACTATTTTCAGATCGACATCGACGCACGCCTGGAAAATCCGGAGTACCGCAAAGAGCTCTGTTACCCAGCCTATTGAGATGGGTGAAAGGCGCCCTTGCCCCTCGAATTCAAGCAAAGGGCGAACACAAGGTTCGCCCCTACATAGGGCATCAATCAGCTTTGGTTTTTTGCGAAAAATCACCCTCTTTAAACAGCAAAAACTTGATCCACTCCATGGCGAAGGCTAGCAGGGCCAATTCGTCATCCCGAATTTTCTCGATTCGTTCGGCCGGAATCGCGTAGCGCTCAAGAAAGGAGGATTCAAAGACAAAGGCTTTGAATTTATCGATGTTGTAGGCGGCCATGAAAAACATCTGCTTGGCCTGTTCGGTGAGTTTCACATTGGGGGGGAACGAGCGCTTGCGCACCACGAGATCGGTCCAGCCGGCATTGATCTCATCGTGGAGATCCACGCCCTGGTCCTCCCGCCATTTGGCGACGGTCCACTCCCCAGCTTCTTCAAACCCTTTGCAGTGGGGTTCGTGCACGAAGAAATAAAATCCTTCGTCATCGGCGCCCTCCTTGTGGCTCAAGGAGGCGACCCCCAGGGGGTAGTAGCGGCAGGTTGTGGGCCGGTCGGAGTAAACGATACATCCATCCTCGCGCACAAAGGGGCACGAGCTCTGCTCATCGTCCAGCAGCTTGAGGGTGACCACCGGCAGATCGGTCTTTTCCAGCATTTGGGGCTGGGTGTAAATGGCCAAAAACTCTTCCGATGTGAGCTGCAGGCGGTTCTTGAGACGGATGATGTCATAGGGGGTCAGGATAATATTGATCCCGCGGCAGCACTGGGTGAAGCAGGAGACACCGGGATGGCAGCGGAAGGTGAAGGTGCTCTCCAGACTGAGTTTAACCGGTTCCACCGAGGCCATGGAACCTGAATCGCCGGCCCCATCCGGTGCCTGAGGGGCGCTTTCGTCTTTCATACCAATTCCTTTCTGGGTCAAAATTTGGGTCCTTCGGCGGACATTTGCGGCCTGTGACCCACAAACATACACCATACCCCAATCATCGAGGTTTCAGCAAGGGATTGCTCTTGATTTGCAGCCCGGGGGTAAGCTATGGTTTTTTTTGCCGATTAAGTGAGTTTAGCCAATAATTTTGTTTCAACCGCGATCAACCCACACCCTCAACCCCGAGGCGATTGCGCTCGGACGCCTTAGTTTTAGGAGGAGCCATGGATCTATCCATCACCCGTGCCACCCAGCTCAAAACCAAACCGGCCGACGGCGACCTGACCTTCGGCACCGTGTTCAGCGACCATATGTTTCAGATGGACTACGACCCGGATCACGGGTGGCACAATCCGCGAATTGAACCCTACGGGCCTATTGCCATGGAGCCCTCCACAATGGTGCTGCATTACGGCCAGGGGGTTTTTGAAGGCCTCAAGGCTTTTCGCACCGCCGAGGACGCCATCCGCATGTTCCGTCCCCAGGACAATATGCGGCGCATCAACCGCTCCGCCCGACAGCTTTGCATTCCCCAGCTGGATGAAGCCTTCGCCCTTGAGGCTCTAAAAGCGCTCATCGACCTGGATCGCGACTGGGTGCCGCGAACCCACGGCACCTCCCTTTATATCCGGCCCACCATCATTGCCATGGATCCCTTTCTGGGGGTGCGCGCCTCCCATACCTACCGCTTCTTCGTGATCCTCGGCCCGGTGGGGGCCTATTACGCCGAAGGCTTCAACCCGGTGAAAATCTGGGTCACCCAAGATTATGTGCGCGCCGTGCGGGGCGGGGTTGGGGAATCCAAAACCATGGCCAACTATGCCGCCAGCCTCTACGCCGGAGAAGAGGCCCATCGCCAGGGCTACACCCAAGTGCTGTGGCTGGACGGTGTGGAGCAGCGCTATGTGGAGGAGGTGGGCTCCATGAACATCTGCTTCGTGATCGACAACGAGCTGATCACCCCGGAGCTCAACGGCAGCATCCTGCCCGGCATCACCCGGGACTCGGTGCTGACCCTGGGCCGGCAGTGGGGTCTGAAGGTGACCGAGCGCAAGATCACCATCGACGAGGTGTTCGAGGCCCATGACAAAGGCACCCTGCAGGAGGTGTTCGGCACCGGAACCGCGGCGGTGATCTCTCCGGTGGGAGAATTGAAGTATGGCGAGAAACGGATCACCATCGGCGACGGCCTGGTGGGCCCCCTGGCCCACAAACTATTCGATGCCATCATGGACATCCAATATGGCCGCAGCGAGGATCCCCACGGCTGGATCGTCCCGGTTTAATAATCATCGTTAAGCTATCCAAGATTGCTCAAGTCATCCGGTAGCTGAACAAACCGGAATTTCCGTTAGGCCAACGACGATGATTATTAATTTTTATAATAACTTGAGAGTCCAAAATTCACCGTCATGCCGGGCCCCCAATCGAGTTGAGGGCAGGCCCGATCCGGCATCCAGGAATTCCAACATATTGGAATTTATATGGATTCCCGTCCCCGGCTTACAGCCTGCCGGGGCAGGCTCCGCGGGAATGACGAGAATAACCAATCGATACTTATAATTTCAGTGGGTTAGAAGGACTATGGACTGGCCAGCGTGTAGGTCCGTAGCGATAAAACCTGATTCGAAACGACATCCATCCCGGAGCCCCCATGGAGCGAGACGTAAAATTCAAGCTTTTCGAGGAGAAAATGGCCGCCGGAGGCCTGGATCCACGGGTCATCCAAGCCTTTGCCCATTACTATCAACAGGTGGCGGCCGGCGCCACCGGCCGCATCCCCGAAGATCAGATCGACCCCATCGGCGTGGATGAGATTCCCAGCCTGGCGGATCTGAGCACATTTCGCGAGGCGGGCCGGAAGCTTCTCCAGCACTCAGCCATGGTGGTGCTCAACGGCGGCTTGGGAACCAGCATGGGGCTCACCGGCCCCAAATCCCTGCTGCCCGTCAAAAACCGGCGCACATTTCTCGAGATCATCCTGGAACAAACCCGTCAGCGCAAGGTCACCCTGGCGCTGATGAACAGCTTCAACACCCAGGCCGCCACCCGGTCGGCTTTAGAACGGCTTGGGCCCCAGCCTGCACCCCACCTGTTCACGCAGAACAAATTTCCCAAAATCCTGCAGTCCGATCTGACCCCCGCCACCTGGCCCGCCAATCCGGAGCTGGAGTGGAATCCTCCCGGTCATGGGGATGTATACGGCGCCCTGATGATCTCGGGATTGCTGGGGCGGTTTGAAGAGGCCGGCATCCGCTACGCCTTGATCGCCAATGCCGATAATCTAGGTGCCACACTGGACAGCGCCCTGCTGGGTTATTTTGCTGAAAACCAGCTGCCCTTTATGATGGAAGTGGCCCGCCGCACCCCCACCGATGTCAAGGGCGGCCACCTGGCCCGCCACCGCGAGGGGCATCTGCTGCTCCGGGAATCAGCCCAGTGCCCGGCGGAGGACCAGGCAAAATTTGAGGATATTGATCACCACCCGTTTTTCAACACCAACAATATCTGGATCGACCTGAAGGCGCTGGAGCTGCGGATCCGGAACGGTAACGTGCTGGCGCTGCCCATGATCGTCAACCCCAAAACCCTCGATCCCCGGGATCCCGAAAGCCCGCCGGTCTATCAACTGGAAACCGCCATGGGAGCCGCCATTTCACTCTTTCCAGGCGCCGCCGCCGTCCAGGTTCCCCGGCGGCGGTTTCTACCGGTGAAAAAGTGCAGCGATCTTCTGGCCATCCGCTCGGATTGCTATCAGTTCGGCGAGCAGGGCGAACTGATGCCCAACCCGGCCCGCCGCCTGCCGCCCCCCCGGGTGACCCTGGATCCTGATTACTACGGGCGCATCGACCGCTTTGACGCCCGCTTTGCCCAGGGCGCACCGAGTCTGCTGGCCTGCGAAGCGTTGGCTGTGGAGGGGGATGTGGCCTTCGGCCGCGAGGTGACCCTCAAGGGTGGGATCACCATTCGCAATTCGGCAAAACGCCAGGCCAAGATCCCCGACGGCGCGGTCATTGAGCAGGATTTGGCGCTGTAACCTCATGACCCAAGCCCCCGACGCCCTTCAGCGCCCCGCCCCAGACAGCCGCCGGCTCTATTTTCGCGGCGACACGCTGACCTTCTCCCTGACCCTGCCCCAGGCGCCCCCCGGAGAGGCCTGGTTGCGCACCAACCTCGGCCAGGCCCCTACTCAGCGCCGGGAGATCCGCGCCCAGGTGGAAAGGGGAATTATTCCCATGGCCCGGGACTGGGCCGACATTCCCATGACCCAGGTCGACGAAACCACCTTCCGGCTGCGGCTGCCCCTGGCCGAGGTGGGCCATTTCGAGGCCAAAACCTACTTCCTGCCCCAGGGATCCCCGGAGCCCCTCTGGCCTCCAGGAGGCAACACGGTGATCAATGTTTCTCCCGCCGAGGGGGTCAGCGGCAACATCATCTACAACGCCTTTGTGCGCCAATTCGGTCCCAACAAAGCCGAGGAGGCCGCGACCGATGGGGGGTTGGCGGAGTGTGTGCGGCGGCTGGACCAGGCCCAATACACCGTCATTCCCCGTTCGGGAACCTTCCGGGACCTCATCGGCGAACTCGATTTCATTATCGACACTTTGGGCTGCCGCTTCATCCAGCTGCTGCCCATCCACCCCACTCCCACCACCTACGCCCGTATGGGGCGTTTCGGCAGCCCTTACGCCAGCCTCAGCTTCACCGCCGTTGACCCGGCCCTGGCGGAGTTCGACCCCGCGGTCACCCCCATGGAGCAGTTCCTGGAGTTGGCCGACGCAATCCACGCCCGGGGCGGCCGGCTCCTGCTGGACATCGCCATCAACCACACCGGCTGGGCCGCCCAGCTCCACGAGACCCACCCGGAATGGCTGGCCCGCAAGGCAGACGGCAGCATCAAGCGGCCCGGGGCCTGGGGGGTGACCTGGGAGGATTTGACGGAACTCGATTTCAGCCACCGGGAGTTGTGGCGTTTCATGGCCAAAGTGTTCCTCACCTGGTGCCGGCGGGGGGCCGACGGTTTCCGCTGCGATGCCGGCTACATGATTCCCATCCCCGCCTGGACCTACATCATCGCCAGAGTGCGCGAGCAGTATCCCGATACCATTTTCCTTTTGGAAGGCTTGGGAGGCAAAATTTCCGTCACCCGGGAACTGCTCAACCGCGGCGGATTTGACTGGGCCTACTCCGAACTGTTCCAAAACTACGACCGCGCCCAGATCGAAGCCTACCTGCCGGGAGCCCATGCCATCAGCGCCCGCGAGGGGCTCACCGTGCATTTCGCCGAAACCCACGACAACAACCGCCTGGCGGCCCGCTCCCCGGCCTGGGCCGCCCTGCGCACCGCCCTGTGCGCTTTGTGCGCGCCCCAGGGCGCCTTTGGCTTTGCCAACGGCGTGGAGTGGCTGGCCACGGAAAAGATCGTGGTCCACGAAGCGCCCTCCCTCAATTGGGGCGCCGGGGAGAATCTGGTGGCCCTCATCCGGCGCTTGAGCGCGATCCTCCGGGACCATCCGGCGTTTCATGAACGGGTCGCGCTGGATTTACTTCAGGAAGGCGAAGGAAACGTGCTGGCCCTGCGGCGGCGCTGCCGCGGATTAGAAGCCTCCCGAAGCGCGGAAACCCCGGAGGCCAAATCGGTCTTGGTGCTGGCCAATCTGGACCCGGAACATCCGGGCCGCGCCCAATGGCGGCGGGAGGCCTTTGACTTGCCCGGGGGAACGGCGCTGGATCTGGTCAGCAGCCGGCCCCTGGAGGTGTCCCGGGGGGATCACCTGGACAGCCTGGAGCTCGCGCCGGCCCAGGTGCTCTGCCTCAGCAGCGATGCCGACGATCTGAAACGGGTCGAAAAGGCGCCCTCTTCCGGGTTCCGGATCAGCCGTCACCTGGCCCGACAGCGCGCCCGGGCCAAGGTATTGGATATTTTATCCTATTTTAAAGGCTTGGCTGACCTGGGGGATTTGGATCTTACGACCGCCGCCGATCAATTTCTGGCCCAGCCCCTGGAATTTTGCCGCCGCAACAATCCCTGGGGCGACGAGCCCCGGGTAATTACCTGGCAATGGCCGGCGGACGCCCGCCGGGTGGTGATGCTGCCCCCGGGCCATTTTCTGCTGGTGCGGGCGCCCCACAGATTTAGGGCGCGTTTGATGATCGCGCGCAAGACATTGGCCCAGGAGGAGGCCCTTAAAAATAAGGCGGGCTATTTTGCGCTCTTTGCGCCCCTGCCCACCCCGCAAAGCTGCCAAGAGATGACACTAAAGGTGTGGTGCTATGAGCGAGGGGTTGCCCAGCGCCGCCAGGGGACCTTGCAGCGTTTGCCCGATCCCGGCCGCGCCCTTCCGTACCTCTCGGGGCACTATGCCGACGGCCAAAAGTCCGACCCCGCCCTGGTCTTTTTGAGCACCAACGGCCGGGGCGCCATGTGCCGCGCCCGGGTGCGCTGGGGCAGCCTGGCCAGCCGCTACGATGCGCTCCTGGCAGCCAACCTGCACCCCGAGTATCCCGTGGATCGCCACATCATGTTCACCCGCTGCCGGGCGTGGATCCGCTACCAGGGTTACTCCCGGGCCTTGGATGAAAGCTGCCTGGAGAGTTTTCAGGATTACGGCACCTGGGGGCAGTGGCGCTTTCATCTCCCCGCCGGCCAGGGTCAGGAGATCTATGTGTCTCTGTCCCTGGCCATGATTCCCGGGTGCAATCAGATCGCCATGCTTTTCCAGCGCGCCCCGGGCCAGAACCGCCCCGACAGCCTGGCCGATGGCCAGGCGGTACACCTGATCTTGCGGCCCGACATCGAAGATCGCAGCTTCCACCATCAGACCAAGGCCTATCTGGGACCGGAAAGCGCCTGGCCCCCGGTTGTCAGCGCCGAATCCGACGGGTTCCGCTTCAGCCCGGCGGCGGAGCGCCGATTGCAGGTGCGTCTGGTTGAAGGCCAATTTACCCTGGAATCGGAATGGAGCTACATGGTGCATCTGGCCGAAGATGCCCAACGGGGCTTCGATCCCCATTGCGACCTGTTCAGCCCTGGGTATTTCAACATCGCCCTCAAGGGGGGCCGGCAGGCCCTGCTCACGGCCCGGGTGGGCGAGGAGCCCGAGTCGAACGTCGATCTGGGCAGCCTGCCGGACCCGGCGCTCAGGGTTTCCGCAAAGGGCTTGGCCGAAAGCCCCCGGCTGAATCTGCCCCAGGCCTTGGCCCGGGCCATGGATGCCTTCGTGGTCCGCCGGGATGAGAGCAATACGGTGATCGCCGGTTACCCCTGGTTTCTGGATTGGGGACGGGACACTTTGATCTTCGCCCGGGGGCTGGTGGCCGCCGGCCGCTATGCGGAAACCCTGGAACTGCTGCGCCAGTTTGGACGCTTCGAGGATCGGGGCACCCTGCCCAACATGATCCACGGCGAAACCGCGGCCAACCGGGACACCTCCGACGCACCGCTTTGGTACTTTACCGTGGCCGCCGATCTGGCCGCCGCCACCGGTTCCATGGAATTTCTGGACCTGGATTGCGGGGGCCGGCCCCTCAAGGCGATTCTTGCAGCCCTGGCCCGGGCCTTGGTGGACGGCACGCCCAACGGGGTGCGCATGGATCCCGACTCGGCGCTGATCTATAGTCCGGCCCACTATACCTGGATGGACACCAATTTTCCCGCCGGAACCCCCCGGGCGGGCTATCCCGTTGAAATTCAAGCCCTGTGGCATGCCGCCCTAAACCTGGCGGCCCGTTGCGACCCTGAGCGGCGCTGGAAGGCGCTGCAACGCACGGCGGGCCGCAGTCTGAAAACCCTATTCTGGCATGCCGGGGAGGGCTTTCTGGCCGATTGCCTCCACGGCGCTCCGGGATGTCCGGCGGCCCAAGCTACGGCCGATGATCACCTGCGGGGCAACCAGCTGTTCGCCATTACCCTGGGAGCCCTGGGAGAGCCTGCTCTGGGCCGGCGGATCTTGGCCGCCTGTGAGCAGCTGCTGGTGCCCGGCGCCATTCGCAGCCTGGCCGACCGGCCCGTGCAGCACCCCCTGGCTATCCATCACCAGGGGCAGTTGCTCAACGATCCCCACCACCCCTATCAGAGGATCTACGGCGGCGATGAGGACACCCGCCGCAAACCCGCCTACCACAACGGAACTGCCTGGACCTGGCCTTTTCCCGCCTATGCCGAAGCGTGGGTTGAGATCTACGGCCCTTCGGCGCGCACCACCGCCCTGGCCTGGCTGGGCAGCGCCCTGCCGCTCATGGGCCGGGGCTGCGTGGGCCAGCTGCCCGAAATTTTGGACGGCGACGCGCCCCACGCCCAGCGGGGCTGCGATGCCCAGGCCTGGGGAGCCAGTGAATTTTACCGGGTCTGGCGCAAGCTGACCCCGGGCTCCCCTGAAGCATCCTCAGCCCCAGCCCCAGCCGCGGATTGATATTCGCCTAAAGCCCCCTTTTCGATCCTCTCTACCGGATTCAGCGCACTTGAAGATCCCGCTCCGCATACGTTGATTTTTGATTGTCATTTGATAAAGTAGCGGATGGATACCAGTTCCTAAGCGGGCGACCCGCCTCGAGGGTTCGCCATACGAATCCATGCTGAGCTTTGCACAAGCCAAACCCAGCGCCAAGGAAAAGTGGGGGATATTATGAGCCTTAAAAAACAGTATTTAAAGAGCCGGCCCATCTGCAAAGTCACCTTTCGGCTTTCCAAAGAGGCGGCCAAAGGATCCAAAACGGTTTTTTTGGTGGGAGATTTCAATGCCTGGGACCACACCGCCAACCCCATGCAACGGCTGAAAAACGGCGATTTTAAATTGGTGTTGGAACTCAGCCCCAAGCGCGAATATCAATATCGTTATCTGCTGGATACGCAAGCTTGGGTCAACGATTGGAATGCCGATAAATACATCTACTGTACCTTTGGAAATTGTGATAATTCCGTCGTCGCGCTTTAATTAACAGTTTCCCTAGGAGCATGGCATGAAACATTTCCAAACCTACCAGGTTTTCCCTAAGATACCGGAATCTCTATCTTTTCTAGAAACCCTCTCCCGAAACCTGTGGTGGTGCTGGCGGCACCAGGCCAGCGACCTGTTCCGGCGCATCGATCCCCAGAAGTGGGCCGCCGCAGGGGGTAATCCCATCACCTTTTTAACCACCATTTCTCAGAAACGACTTGAAAAGCTGGCCCAAGATGAGAGTTTTCTGGCCCATCAACGGGTGGTGGAACTCGACTTCGAAAACCGGGTCAACACGGCCGTGGCGGACCTGGAGATGCCGTTCGGACCCCGGGAGACCATCGCCTATTGCTCCATGGAGTTTGGACTCCATGAGAGCATCCCCATTTTTGCCGGTGGATTGGGCATTTTGGCCGGCGATCATCTCAAGGCCGCCTCCAGCATGGGCTTGCCCCTGACCGGGGTGAGCCTGTTGTACCGCGAGGGCTATTTCCGGCAATATCTGAGTCCCGACGGCACCCAGCAGGAGCAGTATCCGGAAATGGATCTGTATCAAATCCCCTTGGAGCGCGCCCGGGATGCCAAGGGCGATGAGCTGCGGGTTACGGTCAGCAGCGGCGAGGCGATCATCCACGCCACGGTCTGGAAAATGCAGGTGGGCCGGATTCCCCTCTATTTGCTGGACACCAACGTGCTGGACAACCCCCCAGCCTTGCGGGATACCACGGCCCGGTTGTATGCCGGGGACGAAAAGATTCGCCTGGCCCAGGAGGTGCTGCTGGGGGTGGGCGGCATGCGCGCCTTGACGGCCATGGGGATCTACCCCAAAATCTGCCATATGAACGAAGGCCATTCGGCCTTTTCGGCCCTGGAGCGGCTGGCCATGACTGTGGAGAGCCATCAGGTCGATCTGGCCACGGCCCTGCAAATCGTGCCCCGCACCACCATCTTTACCACCCACACCCCGGTGGCCGCGGGACACGATGAATTTCCCCCGGAGATGGTGCTTCCTTACCTGAAACCCTTTGAAGAGCGCCTGGGCATTGCCGTGGAGGAGATCATCGCCTGGGGTCAGGCCGTGGAGAGCGGTCCGGAAAGCCCGTTTTCCATGTTCACCTTTGGATTGCGGCTCTCCCAGCACTGCAACGGGGTCAGCCGTCTCCACGGCCGGGTGGCCCGGCGCATGTGGTCCCACGTCTGGCCCGATCGGCCGGAGAGTGAAATCCCCATCGGCCACATCACCAACGGCGTTCATACATCCTCGTTTATCTCCCGAGAATATGCCCTGCTGTTCGATCGCTACCTGGGGCCCCAGTGGCACATGGGCTCCCGGCGGGCCGATCTCATCGACCGTATCGAGGACATTTTCGATGAAGAGTTGTGGCGCGCCCATGAAATGAACCGCGCGCGGCTGATCCGCAAGTGCCGTGAACGGCTGGTCGAGCAATACAGCCGGCGCAACGCCCCCAAAGCCACCATCGAGGCGGCGGCGGCGGTACTGGATCCCGATGTCTTGACCATCGGCTTTGCCCGCCGCTTTGCCACCTACAAACGGGCGTTTTTGATTTTGCAGGACCCGGAACGCCTGGAGGCCTTGCTGGGCTCCGGCGATCAGCCCATCCAGCTGATTTTTGCGGGCAAAGCCCACCCCCGGGACAATGAGGGCAAGGATCTCATCCGTCAGATCGTGCAGTTCGCCCGCAAGCCCGAGGCACGGACCAAAATCGTCTTTCTGGAAGATTACGACATGCAATTGGGCCGCCTGATGGTTCAAGGCTGTGATATCTGGCTCAACAACCCGCGGCGCCCCCTGGAGGCCTGCGGAACCTCGGGCATGAAGGCGGCCATGAACGGTGTGCTCAATGTGAGCGTTCTGGACGGCTGGTGGGATGAGGCTTATGACCCGGCCTACGGCTGGCGCATCGGTCAGGGGGAAGAGTATGAAGATCCGGCCTACCAAGACGCCGTGGAGAGCCAGGATCTCTATAACATCCTCGAAAACGGCGTGATTCCTACGTTTTATGAGCGCAAAAACGGGGAACCCCCGGGTCGCTGGATCACAATGATGAAGGCCTCCATGAAGATGGCCCTCAAACAGTTTTGCGCCTTTCGCATGGTTTCGGAGTACACCACCCGCTATTACCAGCCCGGTGCCCTGCGCAGCGAAGAGCTGCTGGCGGATCAAGCGGCCGAAGCCCTGCGGCTGAAGGACCAGCGTGCCCGCCTCAAAGCCCTCTGGTCCCAAATTAAGGTGGAACCTCCGGTGAAAAAATCCTACGGCCCCTATCGAGTGGGGGACGAGTTGCACATCAGCAGCCAAATCGACCTCGGTGAATTGGCCCCCGACGAGGTGGAGGTGGAACTCTTCTACGGCCATCTCAAATCGCCGGAACAGGTCAAAACCAGCAGCCTGGCACCCATGGGGGTTGCAGAGTACTTAGGGGAGGGCATCTATCGCTACGATTGCCATATCGCCTGCGAAAATGCCGGGCGTTTCGGCTTCACCACCCGGGTGACACCCAAAGGGGATCAATTTTTGAAAACCACGCCGGGCTTGATTACCTGGGCATGATGCCCTGGACAGAACCTTGCCCAGAGTTTGGCAATGTCGTGTCCGGGCACCCAGTAGGGAGGCTCTATGGCCCCATCTCGTAAGAATCCGCGTATCCTGATCGTCACTCCGGAGGTGACCTACCTGCCGGACCGCATGGGTACTTTCGCCAACTATCTGACGGCCAAAGCCGGGGGGCTGGCGGATGTTTCGGCGGGACTGATTACGGCCCTGTTCGACCAGGGCACCGATGTACATGTAGCCCTACCCAACTATCGCGCCATTTTCCAGGATCGGCTGGCCCCCCTGCTCAAGGCCCAGCGCAACGCCATCCGCCATAAAATGCCCGACGACCGGGTCCATCTGGCCGAAGATCGAGCCTTTTTCTACATCAACCGGGTCTACGCCCCCACCGGAGGGGAAAACACCAATGTGGCCCTTGCTTTCCAACGGGAGGTGATCAACAATATCGTCCCCCGGGTGCAGCCCGATCTGATCCACTGCAACGACTGGATGACCGCCCTGATTCCGGCCATGGCCCGCCAGATGAATATTCCCTGTCTGTTCACCATCCACAACATCCACACGGTCAAGGCCACCTTAAGCCAGATCGAAGACCGGGGCGTCGATGCGGCCTACTTCTGGCAGCACCTCTGGTACCAAAATTTCGCCAGCGAATACGAACAGAGCCGGGATAGCAATCCGGTGGATTTTCTGGTGAGCGGGGTCTTTGCCGCCCACTTTGTCAATACCGTGAGCCCCACCTTTCTCACCGAGATCGTGGAGGGCCGCCACAGTTTTGTGGCGCCTGCCCTGCGGGACGAGCTGACCAACAAATGGCGGGCCGATTGCGCGGCGGGTATTTTAAACGCCCCGGATCCGGCCTTTGACCCGCAAACGGACGACAACCTGGTGCGCCGCTACGGCCCAAAGGACCATGTCCAGGGCAAACGGGAGAACAAAGCCCACCTGCAAAAAACCCTCGGATTAATCGAAGATCCTAAAGCACCGATCTTTTTCTGGCCCTCACGCCTGGACAATATCCAAAAAGGCTGCCAGCTGCTGGCCGATATCCTCTATTCCATGCTGCACACCTATTGGGATCAAACCCTTCAAGTGGTATTTGTGGCCAACGGCGAATTTCAGCGCCATTTCCGCGATATTGTCGACTTTCACCGCTTTCACGGGCGGGTGGCGATTTGCGATTTCGATGTCCATCTGGAACATTTGACTTATGGCGCAGCTGATTTTCTGCTCATGCCCTCACGCTTTGAGCCTTGCGGCCTGCCTCAGATGATCGGGCCCATTTACGGAGTGCTGCCGGTGGCCCACGATACCGGCGGGATCCACGACACCCTCACCCACCTGGATGTGGCTCGAAAACAAGGCAACGGATTTCTATTCGAATTTTTTGACGCCCAGGGCCTGTTCTGGGCCGTGCAACAGGCCATGGAGTTTTACAACCTTCCCGCGGCCCAGCGCAGAAGCCATACCGCCCGGATAATGACCGAGAGCAAAGCCGCCTTTAACCACGGGGTCACGGCCCGGGCCTATATCGAGCTGTATGAGCGCATGCTCCAGCGGCCCTTGATTGTCTCGCCCCAGTATGGTGAACCCAAGGCCTCGCCGAATTCAAAAAGAGACCATAGAGAGAAGGCTATGGGTTGAGTTTGTAGAAAAATCCCCCTAACCCCCTTTGATAAAAGGGGGAACAGGTCCGGGCCAAGGCATGGTCCGCCTCCTTTTAGGGACGGCAGTGCCCTGCCATGGGTTTCTCCCCCCTTTGAAAAAGGGGGGAACAGGTCCGGGCCAAGGCATGGTCCGCCTCCTTTTAAGGACGGCAGTGCCCTGCCATGGGTTTCTCCCCCCTTTGAAAAAGGGGGGAACAGGTCCGGGCCAAGGCATGGTCCGCCTCCTTTTAAGGACGGCAGTGCCCTGCCATGGGTTTCTCCCCCCTTTGAAAAAGGGGGGCCGGGGGGGATTTAATAATAATTTTCACATGCCGTCCTAACCCCGTCTCCCGCCACCCACAATGATAGGGGATATCGATCATATGAGAGATATCAGATTGGTGCCAACCTCAAGGATAGGCCCGCCAAAGATCATGCCTGTTTCAGGTAGATACCCGCCCCTGGGCGGCGGATTTCTCCTTCTGCTGGGGGTCGCGGCGTTAACTTTCGGTGCCGCGCTCTATCTCTGGGGGCGCCCGCAAGGCTCTTATCTGTGGGGGAGGCTGCTGCCCGGGTGCTGGGGTTCAATGGGGATCGGGCCGGCTGAAAGTCCGGGCTGGCAGGGGGTTGGCCGCTTGTTGGGCACCTTGGGTGGCTGGCTGCCCAGTTTTTTCCATGTCCTGGCCTGGTCCCTGATCACCGCAGGCATTCTCGCGCCGCGCTCAAAATCGGCGCTGGCCGGGATCTGCCTGATGTGGCTGTTGATCAATGCCGGGTTTGAATTGGGCCAGAAATATGCCCTTCAGGCGGGCAGTCTACTGCCTTCGTGGCCCCCGGCGGAACCCCTGATGGATCTGATTCGGAATTTTTGGGCCCATGGCACCTATGACTCCAGAGACCTCATCGCTGCAGGACTGGGTGCCGCGGCAGCTTATTTCATCTTACTCATCTGCAGCGGGAGAAAGAACCCATGGTCCGAGGATTTCAAGGCCACGGCCGCCCGGTAGTGCGGGGAACGCTATTTTTGATCATCATCATTTTAGGCCTGGCCACGATATTAGCCACCGGCGGGGGCTCGGACCCCTCTCAGACCTGTTTGGTGACCATCCACCGGCCCGCCGACGGCAGTTCCTGGGTGCAGGGAATGACCATTGTGTTTCAAGGCAGCGGGCACAATCCCGATGACGACCGGCCTCTCTCCGAGGATAGCCTGAGCTGGTTCTCCAATCTTGACGGAAGTTTGGGTACCGGCAGCACCATCACCCCCCAGCTCTCGGTGGGTCTCCACGCCGTCACCCTCTCCTGCGAGGACGATGGCAGCGTTGGAAGCGTGGCCATCTCCGTGCGCATCACCCCGCCCTGACATATGCCTATAGGGATTAAATCCCCCCCGGCCCCCCTTTTTCAAAGGGGGGGGAAACCCGCCCAGCGGCCCGTATCTATATAAATTAAGGGCAGCCCTTCCGCCTCGGCTGGACTTCCAACGATACATCAGAGCGGATCTCGCCGGAGGCGCGGCCCGGTTCCCCCCTTTTTAAAGGGGGGCTGGGGGGATTTTACCAAGATTACCCTTCAAGAGGCTGGAATCAGTATTGATGTTTGAACAAGTCGTAGTAGCGCAGCACTTTGTCCACATAGCGGGTGGTTTCGGGGTAGGGCGGAATGGCGGCATAGCGGTCCACGGCGCTGGGGCCGGCATTGTAGGCCGCCAGCGCCAGGCGGGTGTCCCCATAGCGATCCAGCATTTGCCGTAAATACTGGGCGCCGCCCATGATGTTTTGCCATGGATCAAAGGGGTCGGCGATCTGCAGCTGGCGGTAATTTTCAGGCATAATCTGCATCAGCCCTTTGGCCCCTTTACGGGAGACCGCCCGGGGGTTGAAATCCGATTCCACCTTGACCACCGCTTTTAAGAGCGGAAATGCCAGTTGGTAAGCCTGGGAAGCCTGGTCCAGATAGCCATCGTAGGTATCCGGGGTGTAGGTGTTGCGGCCCGGCTTGCCGGTTTCGCGATCCCGCAAGTAGAGGCGGTAGCCCCCTTTTTTGGGGGAGTCGGTAAAGTGCAGCACGCCGTTGGTGTCCCGATACATGAAGATATCGCCGCCATGGGCGGACTCGGCCATGGAGAACAAAAAGATCCAGCTCAACAACCAGACCAGCAGCACGGCCGAACGGCAACGGGACCGACTCCAGGTTTGGTTCGGGGGTGCTAGGGCGTTGATGGGGTCCACTGGCGTCGTTCCTTGGCCTTTCGGTATTGCTTTTCCAAAAAGCGTTTCACGAATGCAGGATGTTTGAGGTAGGGCACCAAATCGTTCTTAATCCCGGCAACAAACCCTTTCATCAGGGCTTCCCGCTCTTGGGCGGATACAAAAATCCGTTCCCGCCGCTGAACAAAACGCTGGGTTTCACCCAGTATATCGGTCATTGCCCCCCGTGTGGGTTCCGGAGGATGGCTCCCCTCCCAGAGCGCGGGGTGCAAGGCAACCTCCAGGTGCGCTTCCAAAATCACTTTCCAGCGATCGCCGGCAAGCAGCCGGGAGCAGTCGTATAGTTCCAGGGTCAATTGGGGACCGAGGGGAATCTGTTCCAGTAACAGCTCGTCCATGAATCCTCTTGCTGGGCTTTCGGCATCGGTTTCTAAAGCCATCTATCGGCCAGGGAGCGAAAAACCTTGAACGGAACGTCTTCAGGGATGTAATGGATCCTTAAAAAAGTTGCAACTGGCGCGGTTTACGAGGCCGTTGCTCCGCCAGGGCTTCCCGCAGCAAAATTCGCGGGTCCACCCGAGCCAGCAAGGGCGAAAACTTGCGTTGCCGCCGGCGGCCATAGAGGGTTCGGGAGCGGGACCAGCTCAGATAGAGGCGCTGGCGGGCCCGGGTCATGGCCACATAGAGCAGGCGTCGCTCTTCATCTTCGTCCCCTTCAACGCCAGTTTCCCGCCCCAGGGGAATCCAGCCATCCTCACAACCCACAACAAAAACCACATTAAATTCAAGACCTTTGGCAGTGTGCATGGTCAGCAAAGAGACTTTTTCGGCAGGCAGGCCCAGCAAGTCTTGATCCTGATTGAGGACCAGCCGGGAGAAAAAGCGGTCTGTATTATCCGCGGCGTCGGCAGCCCACTGGGTGAGATAAGCGAATCCCTCGCGGGCCGCATCGTTGGTTTCCAATTCCTGACTCAAGCCCAGATGCTGGGCCAAATGGGCCAGTTTCCGGGTCAAGGCGTAAGGCCGCAGCTCGGTTTTCAGCTTCTCCAAGGTTTCAATCCAGAGATTGAGCTGGCGCTGGCGCCGGCTGCCCAGGGTCGCAATGGGAAATCGCCGGACATTATGGAGGGTTTCCGCAAAGCTGAAGCCCCGCTCAAAACTCCAGGTTTTCAAAATATCCAAGGTGCTGTTGCTCAAGCGGGGTCTCAGCAACGTTGCGCTGTGGATCAAATCCCAGAGGTTGCCCCGGTTTTCCATGAGCTTGAATAGCGCCAGCAGACAGACCAGGGCCGGTTGATCCAATATCTCCCGGCGGCCGGCCAGACGCCAGGGAATTCCGGCCTTATCGAACACTTCGCCAAAAACGCGTCGTTGCTCCAGGGTACGAAACAGCACCGCAAAATCGGAAAACCCAAGCTCGCTCCGGGAGTTCTGGATAGCACCATTCGGATCGATGCGCCGCTGATCGATGGCGTGCAGATCCATGCCCTCCATCAGGGCTTCGATGGTTTTTCCCACGGCCACCGCCTCGGTCCGGGGGGTGGGGCTTTCCAGGATGCCGACGGTGGCGGGGCCCGGAATGTCGGAGCGCAGTTCTCTGGCCGATGAGATAGCTTCCCCGTGACCCGTTTCTGTTTCGTCTTCGATGGGCGGTAGCACCTCAAGCGCGGCCTTTAAAATCGCGGGGGTTGAACGGTAATTGCGCGCGAGCCGGATCACCCGCGCCCCGGGATAATCCTGGGTAAAGCGTTCAAAATAGACCTTGTCCGAGCCGCGAAAACCGTAGATGGATTGATCCGGATCCCCGATGGCGCAAATATCAGCGGTTGCGGGAGCCAGTTTTCGAACTAGGCGGTACTGGTTGGTGTTGATGTCCTGATATTCGTCGATAAACAGATAGCCGAGGCGCCGGTGAAGTTGACCCACGACATCCGGGTCGGAATCGAGGGTCAGGATCACCTTGCCCATCAGATCCTCAAAATCGAGAACGTTTTGCCAGGCCAGCAGCGCTTCATAGCGGCGATAGAGCGCAATAAACCCCTGCTGACGCTCCCCAGGGGAAAAGAGCAAAGGACAGTGGTCGGGATCGCTTAAGGCCTGTTTGGCAGACATGATGCCGGAAAGGGCCTGGGCGACACTGGGGAGATCCAGCTTGGTTTCATGGCGCACCTGCCGTCGGGCTTCGGCCACCAACTGCTGCTGCAAGGGTTCATCGGCCAGGGTCCAATGGGCATAGGCGCCATGGCCCAAATTAAAATCCGGATCCTGCAGAAATCGGCGCCCCAGGGCATGGAAGGTGCCGATCCAGGGCAAGGGAGACGAATCGCCCACCAGGCGTCCAACCCGGGTCTGCATCTCCTCGGCGGCCTTGTTGGTAAAGGTGACCGCCAGCATCTGGCTGGCAGGGATTAGCCGCTCCTTGAGCAGGCGGGCCATACGCTGGGTCAGGGTGCGGGTTTTGCCCGTGCCCGGTCCGGCCACAATGAGCAGCGGCCCCTGCTCGTGGTCCACAGCGGCCTGCTGAGCAGCGTTCAGTTTAAATACCGGCTTCAACGGCGGAGGTTTCGCCGTGCCCTGGGCAGCGCGCTCAGCACCGCCGAGCGGAAGAGTTGTTCTAACCGGGGATCCTGATATTTTAAAGTTAAGCTCGCGCTGAACCGGTGGGGGCCGTGAATCCCGGCCTGACCCCTCGGACATCTTTGGGGATCCAAACAAACCCCGCTGGCCGCTCAGTTCCCGGCGCTCCCGGGCCGTAAAAATGCGGACGACACCGAATTCGCCGTCATAGCCCGGCGCGATGGAGACCCGACCTTGGCGCATGCGATCCACGGCCTCTCCCAGCAGATCGATCCCGGCCCCATCGATCTGTTCTGGGGAAAACCGGAGCAGGATATCCATTTCGCTGCCCAATCGTTCTAGGGCCTGCTGAATGTATCCCTGAACTTTTTTGGATTGCGGCCCCACTCTAAATATTTCGGATAAAATATCTTTGAGGGGAATGATGCGCTCATAGGGCGGATGCCCTTCAGGCCGGTATTTGGGGCCCCGGTCGGCCAGCGCCTCCACCCGATGCAGCACCCCCAGGGTCAGGGGTTTTTCACAAACCGGACAGATTCCCCCCGCTTCCAACGTGCGCCGGGGCTCCCAGCGCACCCCGCACTTGCGGTGGCCGTCTAAATGGTATTTTCCCTCCTCGGGATAAAACTCCACGGTGCCCCTAAACCCTGGGGGCGCCCCGCGCTGAAGGGCTTCTTTTACGGCCGCAAAGCTCAATTGGGCATCCAGGCAATTGGCTTCGCGGCCCAATTTCAGGGGGGAATGGGCATCCGAGTTGGATACCAAGGTCAGCCCGTCCAGGGCCGGGACCCGCCAATTCATAGCCGGATCTGAAGATAGGCCGGTTTCAACGGCAAATATGTGAGAACTCAAATCGTCAAAACAGGCCTCAAGAGAATCAAATCCCGACTTGGAGCCCAGCATGGAAAACCAGGGGGTCCAGATGTGGGCCGGAATCAGAAACGCCTCGGATGTAGTTTCCAGTAAGATTTCCAATAAGTTACGCGCATCCAATCCCAAAATCGGCCGGCCGTCGGAGCCGATGTTACCAATCTTTTCGAGGTTGCGGCTGAAGGTTTGGGCGCTTTCAAGATCTGGCAAATAGACCAGGTTGTGGTTCTTGCGGGTGCGGCCCTCTTTTTTGTAAATGCAGCTGATCTCGCCCTGCAGCATAAAGCGCACCGGGCGCCGGCAGGCTGTGGGCACCGTGGCGTCAACGGCGGTAGCCGCATCGGCGTTCAGCTTGAACAGACCCGGTTCCGCTGGAACCAAATGGGAGCGGATTTCCGCCAGCCAGCCGGGATGGGTGCAATCCCCGGTACCCACCAGGGTGAGCCCTTTGAGCTGAGCGGCCTGGTGCAGATGGGCCAAATCAAGATTTTTAGCGGTGGCAATGGAAAATTTTGAATGGATGTGGAGATCGGCCAAAAATTTCATGGGATCAGCGGAGGTGAGCTGGATTGAAATTAAAGGAGAAAAGATATTGGTTAACCGTTCGGTGGTGCAATAGCCAGCCTGCTGTGAAGATTCAAGTCATTTCAACCCCAATCGGAAAACACAAGGGTCGCCCATGGCCGCATTTTCTTTTGCGGAGTGGTCAAAGATAACGGCTGCATCAAACCTGGTCCGGGAAAAAAAGAACGATACACTATTTTCCTTCAAAATGCGCATAGACAAGGGAATTTAAGGATAATCAGCTTGTATTTCTGGGTGTAAAAGGGTATATTACATTGTTTAAATTTACAGCATCCGTTGAGCTGTTTTTTAACTGACTCTTTCATGATCCAAGGCATGTTTATAGGCGCTGAATGGGAATTTTAGCTTCATCGGTCTCCATGACCCGTTACCAGGTTCAGGGAGAAATAGATGGCCCCTTGATGGAAACCATCCGTCAGGGGTTGGTTCGCCATACGGTTTCCGATATTGACGGAGAAACCGCGGACAAGGCCGTGGGCTGGACCTCCCTGCAAACCCCCTATCAGCCCGATTTTGAGGGTGAATCGTTTTCCTACGGCACCTATCTGGTGTTCGCGCTGCGGATGGATAAGAAAAGCATTCCCGCCAAGGCGGTTCAAAAGTTTCTGGCCCGTGAGATGGCCCACAAACTGGCCGATGAAAATCGTCCCTATATTTCTAAAAATGAAAAGAAACTGCTCAAGGAACAGGTCATCGCCAACCTCTGCCGGCAGGTTCCCGCTGTGCCCCATGTGTATGATCTGATCTGGAACTACGAAGAACGCCGCATCTTTTTTTTAACCAACCTGAAAAGCGCCAATGAAGCGTTGGAAGAGCTTTTCGTCAAAACTTTCGGTCTCAATTTGATTCGGCTCTTTCCCTATACTCTGGCGGAAGTGGCTATTGAATTACCGCCGGATCAGAAAGATCGGCTCAACCATCTAAAACCCACGACCTTTTGAAGGTGGCCTATGCTGGATGTCGCGGTTGCCTATAATCGCTATAAATTCATGGGAAACGAATTTCTAACCTGGCTCTGGTACATGATGGATACCCGGCCCGAAGCATTGGGGGGTGAATTCAAAGATGAGATCATGCCCTACATGGGCAACCGTATCGTACTGGAGGCAGCCTCAGGAGACATTCGGGAAACGGTTACCATCAAAGGCGACGAGGCCGATATGCAGGAGGGCCGGGTGGCCTTGAAAAAAGGCGCCATGGTGACGGAACTCAATGTTATCATAGAGAGCGGCGGCCAGCGCTGGCAGTTTACCATCAAAGGCGAGAGTCTCAATCTATCGAGCCTCAGCACTCCGGAAATCGGTCCCACCCTGTCAAACGAGGACCGTGAAGGGGCCCTGTTGGAAAAAGCCTATTTTTATGAAAAATTTAACGTCTATTTCGACGCGCTGTTTGAGGATTTTTTGGGCTGCCGCCTGGGGGCCGACTGGGAACCCAAATGGGTGGTGCCCATGCAGCAATGGATTCGATCATAATAATAATAGGGATTTGGATTAGGCCGCTCAGGCCACGTTCCAGTGTCAGATAGTTCCTGAGTTTTTATGAAATTCCAAATTGACAATTCATTTAAAAAATATCCCGAGGGCGTGTTCACAACCATGCGGGTTTTAAACATACAGGCAGGTGTTGTCCAAAAGATTCTTTCAATGAACCGCTCGCTCACATTTTATTAACAATTATAATTATCTGAAAATATAATAATTTTAATTAATTATAATTTTATTATACAAATTGACAACCCCTCTTCATCATCTTTTTAATATATATAAAGATTAAAAGAATCAGGGTAAAAACATGAAATTCAGCGTAAAAAAAACAGACATTCTGGATGTGCTGGCCAAGGTTCAGGGTATCACCGGACGAAAAAGCAATATGGCCATCACCACCCACGTTCTGCTGCAGGTTGCCAACAGCGAAGTGACCCTGAGTGCCACGGATTTGGAAACCGGATTCGAGGGAAGCTATCCGGCCCAGGTGGAAACCGAGGGCAGAGTCGCCATTAATTCAAGAAAATTATATGAAATCATTAGAGATTTTCCCAGCGACGATGTGGAGCTGCGTGAAGTTGACAACTATTGGATCGAAATCGGTAACGATACGGTTCAATACCATATTGTAGGCATGAACCCGGACGATTTCCCCGAGAGCCCGGCCACGGAGGATATACCCCTATTCGAGATCGACGCCGCGGCCCTAAAAAAAATGATCGAACGCACAGCCTCCATCGGGGGCCCCTCCGATGACAAGCGCGCCCACATTCTGGGTGTTCTGATGGAAAGCGTGAGTCAAAATGAGGGAGATGCGGCTCATTTACTGCGTATTGTGGCCACCGACGGAAATCGGCTCAACCTCACCGAATACAGCTACGATGAAAATGTGACTTTGCCCGCCGAGGCCAATATCCTTATTCCTAAAAATGCCCTGCATGAAATGGCTAAATTCCTGGACGCTGGGGAAACCGTGCAGTGGGGATTCATGGGGAACCGTTTCCTTATTAAAAAATTGAATGAATCCTTGATCACCCGGCTTTTGGAAGGAGTATTTCCCGCCTACCAGCAAATTCTCGACCTGCGCGAAGAGATGAGCGCCGAGGGGAAAGTGCATGAAGTGGTGTTGGACCGCCAGCTTTTTTTAATGATGCTGCGCCGGATGTCTATCCTCTCCTCGGAGACCTACAAAGGGGTTATTTTCACCTTTGAGCACGATCGTCTGACCATTAACTCCACCAATCCCGACATCGGTGAATCCAAAGAGGATATGAGCATCAACTTTCCCCACGATAAATTGGAGATGGCCTTTAATCCGCGCTATTTTATCGATGCCCTGAATCATCTGGAAACGGATAAGGTTCTGCTCAGTTTTGCCGACGAAGAAAAACCATGTCTGGTTGAAAGCGAAGGCGAAAAAAGCTATTTGGCGATTATCATGCCAATGAGAATATAAATCCATGGAACATATCTACGATGCCAACAGTATAGACGTTTTAGAGGGGTTGGAACCCGTCCGCTTGCGGCCCTCCATGTATATCGGGAATGTGGATGTGGAGGGACTGCACCACCTGGTCTATGAAATCATCGACAACAGCATTGATGAAGCCATGGCCGGGTATTGCGACCTGATCCACGTCACCGTGCATGCCGACAACAGCGTCAGCGTGGAGGATAACGGCCGGGGCATACCGGTGGATATCCACCAGAGCGAAGGCGTTCCGGCGGTGGAAGTGGTGTTGACCAAACTCCACGCCGGCGGCAAGTTTGATAATGACAGCTACAAGGTGTCCGGAGGCCTCCACGGGGTGGGGGTATCGGTGGTCAATGCCCTGTCCGCCTTTTTTGAGGTGGAAATCTACACCAAAGGGCGGATTTACTACCAGACCTATGAGAAAGGAGCTAAAACCAAAGAGCTGCAAATCATCGGAGAGACGGCCAAACAGGGCACCAAAATTCATTTTTTTCCTGACACCTCCATCTTCAATGTCGATACTTACAATTACGAAATACTGTGCCGACGGCTGCGGGAATTGGCCTTCCTCAACAAAGGGGTTCGCATCATCATTCAAGATGAGCGCGCCGGCCTCAGCGAAGAGTTTCACTACGAAGGCGGTTTGGTCTCCTTTGTGGAGTATATCAACCACCACCACACCGCGCTTCACAAGCCGATCCTCATGGAGGGGGTTCGCAACGAGGTGGAGATCGAAGTAGCCATTCAATACAATGACAGCTTCAACGAAAAGATGTTCTCCTTTGCCAATAATATAAACACCGCGGAGGGCGGATTTCATCTCATCGGCTTTAAAGCCGCACTGACCCGCACCCTCAACCAGTATGCCGCCGGCGGCAATCTTCCGAAAAACCTTCAGGCTAAAATCAGCGGCGATGATGTGCGCGAAGGGCTGGCCGCGGTGATCTCCGTAAGAATTAAAAGCCCCCAGTTTGAGGGGCAGACCAAGACCAAACTGGGCAACAGCGAAGTCAAAGGGTTGGTGGAATCCCTGGTCAATGAAAAATTAACCGAGTTTCTGGAAGAGAACCCCCAAGTTGGCAAAATCATCATCGGCAAGGCTGTGGATGCGGCCCGGGCTCGGGATGCGGCCCGGCGCGCCCGGGATCTGGCCCGTAAAAAAGGATCTCTGATCGACGCTACTCTGCCCGGAAAACTGGCCGAGTGCCAAAACTCCGATCCAGAAGAGCGGGAGATTTTTCTGGTGGAGGGTGATTCCGCCGGCGGATCGGCCAAGCAGGGTAGGGACCGGCGCTTTCAGGCCATTTTACCCCTCAGAGGTAAAATATTGAATGTTGAGAAGGCGCGCTTTGACAAGATCCTGCGCAGTGACGAAATTAAAAATATTATCACCGCCCTGGGCACCGGCGTAGGCCAGGAAGAGTATGATATTGACAAGATCCGGTACCATAAAGTGATCATCATGACCGATGCCGATGTGGACGGATCCCACATTCGAACCTTGCTCCTGACCTTCTTCTTTCGTCAGATGCCGGAAATCGTCGAAAGAGGTTATTTATATATCGCTCACCCTCCGCTGTTTCGAGTGGGTAAAGGCAAGAGCGCTGTCTATCTCAAGGATGAGTCCGGGTTGACGGATCACATGTTCAAGCGGGCCTGCGGCAAGAAAGTGGTGCAACCTGAACAGAACGGAAAACCGCTGAGTGAACACGAACTTTTCCTCTTTCTCACCGACCTGGCGGACTATTTCGGCTATTTGGATCGTTTTGCCCAGCGCGGAATTGGTGCCGATTTAATCGAGCGCCTAATCGCCATGAAGGTTGTCGACAAGACGACCCTGGCCGATGGAGCTCGCATGGGTGAGGTAAAAGCAAAACTAGCCGAGGCCGGATATCGCGTCGGCGATTTGAAATGGAACAATGAACGGGATCTGTTTGAAATGTTCGTGCAGCCCATTCGCAAAGGTGACAAGGGCATGAACAGCGGCCTTGGCAGTGGTCAGGCCGCCTTGCCGGTAAAAATAGGCCAGGGTCTGATTTACTCCAAAGATTACCAAGCCTGCTTGTTGACCGCAGCCAAGGTCGGCATGCACCAACACACTTCTTACGAAATTCGCAACAGTGATGGCCGCGGCGAAGTCCAGGTTGTCCAGACCAAACGCGAACTCTATGAATATTTGTTGGAAGAGGGCAAGCGCGGACTCAGCATGCAGCGCTACAAAGGCTTGGGGGAGATGAACCCCGACCAACTGTGGCAAACCACCATGAAGCCTGAAGTGCGGACCCTGCTGCAGGTCAAAGTGGACGACGCCATTCAAGCCGATGAGATTTTCACCATTCTCATGGGCGAAGAGGTGGAACCCCGGCGGGAGTTCATTCAAAACAATGCGCTGGAAGTCAGCACCTTGGATATATAGCTGGAGGCAAACATGAATCAATTAAAAAGAATTTTAATTTTGAACTTGATTTTGATCTCTATCGCCCTGAATGCCACCGCCACGGATGTAAAAGATATGGGCGGCTGGGAAGAGGGCGGTGAATACGACCAACACTACAACCCCAAAGAACGGGAAAGAATTCGCTGTTTTGTCAAAGATATCAAAGAAATTATTCCTCTGCCGGGGATGGCCCCGGGAGTGGGAATCGTCATGGATGAAGGCGACGGCGAAACCTTTCTGGTCCACCTCTGCCCCACCTGGTACATGGACGTTAACAGCACCGGTCTGTCCCGGGGCGACAAGGTCAAAGTGCGCGGTGCCTGGGCTGAAATCAACGGTGAAGATGTATTCATGGCCGCCAAAATCAAAAAAGGCGACTACTTCGAACTGAAAGTACGCTTAACCCAGGACGGAAAATCTTTTTGGACCATGACTCCGGAGGAGCTTGCTAAAGAACAGGAGTAAGTCCCATGGCGATTATCACCCCATGGAACTTTTCTGCTTGTATTCCCGTGATCATTGCAGCCAGACTGCCGATCAACATGGTGTTTGATAGTTATGGGTCCACTGTAAATTGTTAAATAAAGATGTTTTATACAAATCAACCAGTGATTCCGCCGATCTGATCCTGTCACGTTTCGCCCGCCGGGCGCTGTTCGAATTTTTCCCTTATTTTCTTATCTTAATCGGCAGTCTGCTCTTATCAACTCAGATAAGAGTCGAGATCGCCGTATTCGGCAAGCCGTTAAGTGAAGGCTATCTCGATCTGTTAAAGCCGATTCAACTCTTTTTACTGGTTGTGTCGACTTCTATTTTGGGGACGGTTTTAGCGGTTTACCTAAGAAGACTGCTTCGAATCCCCCATTCGAAATGGATCCAACTCAGTGCTTTTCTGGTTGTATTGGGTTTAATGGATCTCTATATATTGCTGCTGCTACCCGATTTTTCGCAACTACAGCTCCTCTACCATAGCGCTATCGCGCTGATACTATCCACCGCCGCCTTTCTATTGGCACCCAAGACCACCGTGGGGGGTCAGCCGGTGAGTATCTTTTATCATCTCTTTCGGCTGAAGAATTACAAACAGCTATGGTTGCTATGGGCGCGCTACAATGTGAAGGTGCGCTATACCCAAACCGTTTTAGGCATAACCTGGATCGCCCTGATTCCGCTGTTGACCGCCATTATTATGTCCTTTGTTTTTTCCCAGTTCTGGAGTCGTGCGGATATCGGCCAGGTTCCTTTTGTCTGTTTCTTTTTTTCGGGATTTCTGGTCTGGAATTTTTTCCAGAATGGCGTCAATCGCGCCATGACCAGCCTCTCGGGATATCTGCAGA
This sequence comes from uncultured delta proteobacterium, assembly GCA_963713755.1. Taxonomy (GTDB): domain Bacteria; phylum Desulfobacterota; class Desulfobacteria; order Desulfobacterales; family CAVQMW01; genus CAVQMW01. The sequence continues at coordinate 261,884 of CAVQMW010000005.1, forward strand.
TGCTCAACCAGATCTACTTTCCCCGGGAGGTGGTTCTGCTGGTGCGCCTGAGCGAGGATCTCTTTGATTCAATGTTCGCCTTTATGGTGGCCGTGTTGCTCAACATGGTGTTCGGGATTTTTCCGGGTGTGCACTATATATTCCTGCCGCTGATATTCTTGATTTTAATCGGATTGGTTTTAGGGGTGGGCTTGTTCATCAGTTGTCTCTCCATCATGGTTCGGGATATCCCCCAACTGATCGGCGTCGTCCTGCGGCTGCTGTTTTACTTGACCCCGGTCATCTATCCCCTCACCATCGTATCGGGCAAAGTCAGATTCTTTCTGCTGATCAATCCCCTGACCTCGTTGGTTGTCGCCTTCAGAGACATCGTGGTCTACAATCGCATGCCCAATTTTCTCAACTTGGCTTACCCCATCGTACTGGCGGGAATTTTGGTCTACACCGGCTTTAGTTTTTTTAAATCCCGCGAGCCGGTCATTGTGGACTATCTATGAGCAATGAAACCATCATCCGGGTTGAAAACGTATCCAAAAAATACGTCATAAATGAATATCGGCCCAGCTTTCGGCAGCAGGCCCTTGAGATCTTAAAGCACATGGTGGGGAAAACCCGGGGTCGCTGGCAACGGGAACCGTTCTGGGCCCTGCGGGATATCAGTTTTGAGATTAAAAAAGGAGAAAGTGTGGCACTGATCGGGCGCAACGGCGCCGGAAAGACCACCCTGCTGCGCCTGCTGTCAGGGATCACCGAGCCCACCCGGGGACGAATCTCGGTTTTTGGCAAGTTTATCCCCCTGATCAGCCTGGGAACCGGGGTGAACAAGGAGCTTACCGGCCGGGAGAACATCTATCTGAAAAGCGCTATCTACGGCTACAGCCAGCGGCAGACCGACACCATCATAGACGATATCATCGAGTTTTCAGAACTTGAAGATTTCATCGACGCCACGGTCAAGCGCTATTCCAACGGAATGATCGCCCGCTTGACTTTCAGCATCGCCGTGCATCTCATTTCGGAAATTATCTATTTGGATGAAATTTTGGCTGTTGGCGATGCTGCGTTTCGTAAAAAATGCAAACAGCGGATGCTGGAACTTTTGAGACAACCGAAAAACACTGGTGTTTGTCTCCCACGCCGCCCCGGCCATTTTAGAGATCTGCCGGCGGGCGATACTCATTGACCATGGCCGAATCGTTGCCGATGGTCCGGTGCGGGAGGTGATGAAGCGCTATGACGCCATGGGAAAATAAGGATCCCCTGGGCTCCCCCCCGGAAAGGCGTTTGACTCTGAGTTTTTACCGGGTTGTCCATAAATATTGACCATCGGAGATCCATGATTTATGATTAAGAGAGCGTTCCAAACGCTGCCTGAGTCCGCTTTGCTCAGGCCTTTGGCGGATACAGCGCGCCTCGTCAGATGGAGGATACTTCTGTCCGCTTCTCGCGGCCGCGGTTGCGTTTTCTCCGGCCAAGCAGCGCATGCTCCCAACCCCCCATGCAAAGGAGAATCCCATGACCCATCCTACGGTAACGAATTCCCAGCGTCGATTCATCGCTTCTCTTCTGGCAATCTCCCTGATCTTGCTGATGGCCCCTGCAGCTTGGGGCGGCGAAACCTGGCACAGCACGCCGGGCACCGCCTGCGCAGCTTTCAACAACAACCAGGCCAATTTGCTGGAGCGCAGCCATGTGCGCATCTACAATCCGCCCTCCAACCCCCAGAGCCTGTGGGTCATCTGTCCCATGCAGCGCGTTGAGGAGGATATCCTATCGACTGCCGGACTGGTGTACGGATACGTGAATGTATATTTTGACAGTATGTCCGCCCCCAATGCGGAGGTGACCTGCGTTGCCCGGGAATTTGACGATGGATCCACGCATGTTCCTGGAGGCATCACAAATGGTGTTGAAAACGCGATAACCGCTACTGCCAGCCGTTCTTTCACGGTGCCTGGTGTAAGCAATGCTTCTTGGAACTTTACCTATGATGACACCTCAGTTTATTCTTATTGGACGTTCACCTGCAGACTGGCTCCCGGCACGGGCATCAACAGCATCGATGTTCGCCAACATTAATGGGATCCAATCCGCAGCGAGCGGTTCTCCAGCCGCCTGAGCGCCGGAAGATCTGATATTTAGAATTTTGCCTAAAAACCCTAAAAATTGGGCTGCGTGGGGTCTGCTGAGCCTGGTCCTGATCGTCGGCTGCGGCGCCTATTTGAAACTAAGCTCGCAATACGCTGCGCTGGAGCGACAGCTCCACCAGATCCGGCCCCTGCCCGCCGCTTCGATTGCGCCGCCTTCCGAACCTGCCGACAACGGCCGGGAGGCGGCCCTGATTGCCCTGGATGCCCGTATCGATCCCCTGCTGCGCCGATTGAGCGCGCTTCAGGAGGAGGTGACCCGGCTGAACGGGCGGATGGATCTGCTCGCCGCCTGGCAGCAGGCGGCGGTGGGGGGCGGTTCAGCCCAATCCCCGCCCGACATCCAAACCCCTGATGAAACGGGCGTGAAAGCGCCATCCCCATCACCGGCTGAGCGCGCCCAGGAGTTGTGGGACGAGTACAACCAAGAGGAGCGCGCCGAGGCATGGGCCTTTGGGGTGGAGGCGGCCATCCAATCGGCCTTCAGCACGGTCCCGGAACTAGCCAATGTCCGTATCGGCGAGTTGGACTGCCGCACCAGCATGTGCCGCTTGACCTGGGAGTTTGCCGAGGATCTCAGCTCCGAGGATTACTTCATTTTGGAAAATGAGATGGTGGCCGCTTTGGGCGCCGCCGGGCTCAGCCAGGGCAGTCAGATCGGCACGGGAAGTCACATCGAAGGCTACTTTTTCCGCAAGGAACCGCCATCTGAGCCCCCGCCCCGCAGAGAATAGCCGTCGAGCGTCAATTTCCAGCGGATGCGTTCCATTGCGTCCAGTTCGCCCGGAGCCCTAAATTCAGGTCTGCTCGAGAGCAGGGAAAGATTGGGGCTGTAACAGGGATCCCCCTGTTCCAAATAGGGCTTCAGTTTTTTCAGGGCCCGGCGGTAATCCGCCTCGGGCGTTTCCTGCTTGCGCGTGCTGCTTTCAACGTGAAGCAGCCTTGCAAAAGGGGTGCAGACGACTCGCCACCCATCCTCGACGGCTCGAACACAGATATCCACGTCACTGTACACCAGGCGGTACTTTTCATCGAATCCCTCCAGCCCCCTGAAAACCGGTGTCCGCACGAGCAGGCAGGCGCCCGTGACCGCCATGACATTGCGGTACCACATGGTGCTGCCGTGCATGGAGCCGTTTTTTTCCTCCAGCCCCATGAACAGGTGGGATGCGGGCCCCAGCAAACCCAACGTGACGCCGAAATGTTGGATGGTCCCATCGGGAAACAGCAGTTTGGCGCCCACCACGCCAATGCCGGGGCGTTCCGCCCAGCGAACCATTTCATTCAGCCAGTCTCGTGTCAGGGGCTTGGTATCATTGTTGAGAAAGAGCAGGTACTCGCCGGTTGCCAGCCCAGCGCCGAGATTGTTGGCCCGGGAGTAGTTGAAGGTTTCCGCAAAGGGAGCGATTCTAACCTTTCCCGTTTGGCGGAGTCGCTGATAGTAGGCGAGGGTCTCGGGCTCCCGGCTGTCGTTATCGACGATGATAATCTCATAGTCCGGGTATTCGGTGATGTGCAAAATGGTATCCACGCAGCGCCGGATAAGATGGAGGTTATCCTTGCTGGGGAGGATGATCGAAACCCGGCCGTTTCGAGTTTTCCATGTGGCACGCAGGGTTACCGGATCAAGATGAACCACCTCGGGCTCCGCTAAACCGGTTCTCCGCAGGTGGCTTTCAAGTGCCTTTTTCTGGGCTTCAAATGCGTAGGGTTTGGCGTTGCTGTCGGCCAACACCGAGCCCGCCACCTTCCGCCAGTGGTACAGCACTTTCGGGATGTGAAAAATATGGTCTGTTTTCTCGCTTATTTTCAACACCATGTCCCAATCCTGGGCGCCATCCAATTCAGAGTTCAATCCGCCAATCTCATCGATGATTGAACGGCGAACCACCGGGTGCATCAGATAATTCACGCTCAAGAGCATCTCCGGGGAAAATCGGTGGGGCAGAAATCGGGGATTGCAATAAGTTCCGTCCCAATCGATGCTGTCGTAGTCGTAGTAGATCAGGTCCGCTTCGGGGTGCCTGTTCAGCAGGGCGGCAACTTGGAAAAGCAGTTCGGGCGAGACGGCGTCATCGTGATCCAGAAAAACCACAAACTCCCCCCTCGCCATTTTCAGGGCGATGTTCGTGTTGCCCGATATTCCCAAATTCCGATCCAATTGAGTCAATCGGAACCGGCTGTCCGTTCGGGCAAAGGATTCGGCGATTGAAATTATCTCCTCGTCCCTGCCTCCTGAAACCAGGCACATCTCCCATTTGTCGTAGGTTTGAGCGCGAACCGAGAGCAGCATCTCCCTAAAAACATCCCGGGGGGGATCGTACAAGGGCGTGATGAAACTGAACAAAGGCTGGTAGGCGAAATTCCGGGCCTTGCCGCACTGATCCTGAAGCGACTTCGGGGAAGGCGTGTTTCGAAGACGCCAGGATTCATAGTCGGAGGTTTTTGGCGGATGGAACCGGCGAACACCCCTTAGCCACTTGAAAGATCTGCTGATCAGGCCATGCAGACCTTTTTGGCGATATTCCCCGACAGCGGCGCGCGCAATCTCGAGAAACCGGTATTTGAAAGCGGTACACGGTATCATTTGAAACGGATCAGCGGTTGCGGGGGCCGAACGCTTTCAATAGAATTTATGCCCCAAATTTGATATGAATCCATCCTTGTACACCCAGATCGGATATATCAGCTAACAACAGCAATAGCACTTTGAAATTTCAAATCACCCTTCGGGTTCGTGGGGTAAAAAAATTGACGGGGGCTCTGCCGAGCTTGCTGACATTGGCCTTAAATTGAACGACTTGCTGCCATCAGGACATTTTGGAGTTTCTATTTGAATCAATCTCACAGCCATCATCAAGGGAACAGGAACAACCCAACCTGCAAGCCGTCAAGCGGGACCAACCTGGCCATCCTCATTCTTGGAATGCATCGGAGTGGAACATCCGCGGTCACGCGGGTGGCCAGTCTCTTTGGGGGCCAACTTCCGACCCATCTCATGAAAGCCGGCGTTGGAAATGAAACCGGCCACTGGGAATCACAAAAATTGGCAGACTACCATGATTCCCTGCTTTCGCAATTGAACAGCGCCTGGTATGACTGGCGGCCGCTAAAATGGGAGCAGCTTTCCGCAGTGCGTCTTGCCGAAATCCGGGATGAGCTATGGCGTCTTCTCCAAGAAGAGTATGGTGATCATTCTCCATTTACTATTAAAGACCCGCGGATTTGCCGATTTGCCGCGCTTTTTCTGTCCGTTTTAGAGGAGAACGGTGTCTGCACCAAGGTCATAATTCCATTCCGAAACCCTCTTGAAGTGATTCATTCGCTTCAGAAACGGGACGATATGCATCGCGTGGATGCGGCTATGCTTTGGCTGCGCCATAACCTGGACTGCGAAAAAGCGACCCGTGGATATCAACGCAGTTTTTTAGATTATGACCATTTGATGGCGGACTGGCGGCAATGCTGGAGGCGCATTTCAGACGATCTCCAGGGTCAATGGTCAAGTCCGATCGAGGATGCCGCCAGGAAAGTTGACCGGTTCATCAACCCAAACCAACGTCATCACCGACATGGACCCGACGATGTCAAAGTGGATCCGTTGTTAAATTCCTGGATTGCGACCGTTTACGATTCACTGGCAGAGTTGGAACGGAACCCCAACTTAACAGGGGCTCAAGAAACTCTCGATGATATTGGCTGTTTGGTCGAGGCGGCTTCACCGATCCTGTTTCAGGCGCTGGCCGAGCTACGCCGGTCTCATGAAAGCGAAAAAACCGAGCTACGCCGGTCTCATGAAAGCGAAAAAACCGAGCTACGCCGGTCCCACGCGGATCGTTTGACCCAAACCGAGCATCGCTTCATGAATCAGCTGCAACACGAGAATCAGCGGATTCTGACTAAGGATCGTACCATAGAAGCTATGCGGAATTCTTACTCGTGGAGAATAACAAGACCATTAAGAAAATTAAAGCGTCGGGTGAAGTAAATGAAGGTGGAAAATACTACAGCCAAAGTGCAGGTTTCAAACAAAGTGGATACCCCCGCGATTCAGCCCCACAAAGTTGTTGATCAAACAGAAAGCAAGGATCCAGAATTGGTTTTCTTCACCATCTGTTCCCGCAATTTCATGGCATTCGCAAACACCCTCTATGCCTCCCTGAAGCGACATTATCCCGAGTTGACCTTTTTCGTGGCGCTGTGTGACGAGCGCGGTGCGCCATTCGACCCGTCACGGGAGCCTTTTCCGTTTATTTATCTGGAAGATCTGGATATTCCGAACTGGCGCGAAATGTCCCGACGCTACAATATCACCGAATTCAACACCTCCATCAAGCCATTTATTTTCCGATATCTATTTGAAGAGCTGGATGCAAAGCGCGTCGTCTACATGGACCCGGATATATACGTTATCAGTCGATTCAGCGAGTTGGAGAACGCACTCGCCTCTCATAAATCAGTCGTGCTCACCCCCCACATGCTTGAGCCGGCCGAAAAAGCCGAGATGAATGAAAAGCGGCTGCTTCAGTACGGGATCTATAATCTGGGGTTCATCGCCCTTCAAAATACCCCTCAAGTCCGAGGAATCGTTGAGTGGTGGGGACGGCGCCTGGTCACCGACTGTGTCATTGATCGCAAGGAAGGACTCTTCGTGGATCAAAAATGGGCCGACCACTTTCCCGCATTTCTGAAAGATGCCTGTATTCTGAGGCATCCGGGATACAACGTGGCCTACTGGAACCTGTCGTCCCGAAAAGTGAAATGGAACGGGAAACAGTGGACGGTGAACGGCGATCCCCTCCGGTTCGTTCATTTCAGCGGCTCAAAACTTGAAGATCCCGACGTACTTTCGAGACACAGTTCCGAGCATACCCCAAAAACCATTGGTCAACTGAAAATCTTGCTGGACGAATACCGGCAGTCTATTCTGAGCAACAATCACAGCCATTATAAATCAATTCCTTATGCATTTAGCTGGGAAGGGGAAAAAGGGATCAATGAGCATACACCCAAACCGGAAGAATCCCCGCCACCCAAGGTCGTCGAAACGGGAGTCAAGCAGACCCGGAAAACCTTCCGACAGCTCATGCGCAACGCCTGGTATGTTTACAATCATGAAGGCGTTAATGGGATAAAAATTAGGCTGAACAAGAGAATCAGACCGCGCAACAGGGCGTGGACCCAAGATGGGTTTCGTCGCGCAAATGAGGGCCTTCAGACGTACCGAAAACGTATCCTTTTCATTGAACACACCACACCGAAACCCGATCAAGATTCCGGTTCACGAACGATATTCTATTCCCTGAAGGCGCTGACTTTATTGGGATATGATTTGACCTTTCTACCCTTGGATTTAATGGTTGCCGGCCAATATACCCGTGCCCTGGAAAATCTAGGGATAAAGTGTCTGGATCGAGGCCACACCCCTTCAATTCAGGACCATTTGGAAAAAAGAGGGTCTGCCTACGATTTTTTGTTTCTCAATCGGGGTTCAGTGGTTGCCCCTTACCTTGATACCATCAAAAAAACCTGCGTTAATTCGAAAATCATTCTCAATACGGTGGACTTGCACTATTTGAGAGAGCGACGGGAAGCCGAACTCAACGGTTCCGCCGAAAAGTATGTATCTTCTCTTTTCACGAAGGCTCGTGAATTCAAAGCCATTCTCACCGCAGATGTCTCCATCGTTCTCAGCGAATATGAAAAAACAAAACTGCTCCAAGAGGTTCCAGACTGCGATATTCGCGTTCTGCCCCTCGTCTTTTCGGATATGGATCCAAATCCTCCACCATATTCTGAACGCAAGGATATTGTGTTTATCGGCAGCTTTCCTCACATGCCCAATGTCGATGCGGTTCTATTTTTTGCCAGAGAAGTCTTTCCCAAGCTGCTCGCCCGGCGGCCCGAGATTCTATTTCATATTGTGGGCAGCCACCCTCAAGAAGAGATACTAAAGCTGGCAGAGCTTCCCGGAATAGTTGTTCACGGCTACCTCAAGGATTTGAAACCCCTGTTCCGATCGGTCAGACTCTCGGTTGCGCCGCTTCGCTACGGCGCCGGAATCAAAGGTAAAATCGCCACTACATTGGCCTTTGGGGTGCCGGTTGTCGCCTCACCCCTAGCGGTCGAAGGCACACGACTTGAGCATGGGAAACATGTTTTGGTTGCCGAAACGGCGAATGAGTACATCGATCAAATCATCAAGATTTACGATGATGAGAACCTGTGGAATTTGATGAGCCGTCAAGGCCAGGTGTTTGTTGCCAAAAACTACTCTTTGACCTCAAATACATTCCTTCTTGATGAACTCATGGAAGAACTGGACAGTGAGCGAAGAGCTATTGACACCATTGAGTGCTATTCCAAACAGGAATTTGATTTAATCAAGGATAGTTTTCCGGGCAGATTCAGTTTTCGGACAAGGATCGAGCAGGCCATGATTCCTGAAAAGGAGACCGGTGCCTTCGATATTGAAGGGTTTTGTGCGGTCTGCGGAGAAAAAAGCCTATTTCGGACTAGCTTCATGTATGCTTCGAAAAATAAGCTGGGTGGAAGAAACCTGATTCCGAATTGGCGGGAGCACCTGGCCTGTGAGAAGTGCGGTTTTATCATGCGGCTGAGGGCAGCCATCCATCTTCTGTATACTCAGACCCACTTAAACGAAAAATCATCCCTCTATTTATCTGAACGTGTTACTCCCCTTTACACACATCTTCAAGGTCGGTTTCCGAACCTAGTCGGCAGTGAATATCTGGGTGACCGTGTTCCCTTGGGTGCTGAAAGAGATGGGATTCGCAATGAAAATTTAGAACAATTGACTTTCAAAGATGACATATTTGACTGCATACTCTCTTTCGATGTTCTGGAACATGTTACAGATGAGATGGTGGCATTTCGGGAGTGCTACAGATGTCTAAAAAGGGGCGGACTGTTATTTTTTTCCGTTCCCTTTGCCTACGATAGAGACGAGAAGGTTATTCGTGCAAAGGTGCTGTCGAACGGTTCAATTGAGCATCTTATGGAGCCGGAATATCATGGAAATCCTTTGGATCATGAAAACACTTCTTTATGTTTTCGGTATTTCGCCTGGGATGTGTTGAAGGATCTTCAATCAATTGGTTTTGCAGAAACCAAGGTACTTCATTACTGGTCACGGGACTATGCTTATCTTGGAAAATTCGGATTTTTTATTTTAGCTCGCAAGTGATGGAAAATTGTGCAGGATGAGATGAAAGCTGAAAGGGCGACTATCCATTTCGGGCTAGCCAAAACGGGCACGACCTATCTTCAAGAGTATCTGGCTGGTCACCGGCCGCTGCTTCTCCAGCAATACGGCATACTGTACCCATCTTTTGGAAAAAATCATTATCACATCCAAACCATTTTAAGTAAAGAACCGCAGTCGCTGATTCAGGTTCGCAGAGAGAGATTTCTGAAGGAGGAAGAGGTAAGCAGACTAATTGAGGATATTAAATTTAATCTTAAAAGTGAAATTCAAGAAAAAAAACCTAGGGAGATTTTGATATCCAGCGAGTATTTCACCTCAATGGCGGACGACGAGTTGCCCATGATCAATGATTTTTTCCTGCAGTTTGCCAAACAGGTAAGGGCGATCGTTTACATGCGGGACCCATGGAGTCAGTCTGTTAGCATGGCCCAGCAAAATATTCGGGACGGAAGACAGGGTGCTCCGGTCGAGCTGCTGTATGGCGCCGCACAGGTTTGGATGATCCGAAAGCTTGAAAGGATGTTTGGAAACGATTTAATTGTCAGGCCCTTTCTACGCGGAAAAAAATTAAAAACCGACATCGTACAAGATTTTTTTCAGGCCCTTCGGTTAATTCCCTTCAGTGATCAAAATGGAATTGCATTGTTTGGAAACCCCTCGATGGGTAGAATTGGCGCCTCGGTACTGGCTCAATTGAACAACTTGTGGCCAAAATATGATGAAAACAAGGTTATGATATACTCACCCTTGAGGGACATTTGCATAGGATCTTTAGTTTCCTCAAAATTTAAAGATTACCCAATCAAGCTCTCACGCCGAAGGGCTGAGCAAATTCTTGAAGCATGCAAAGCAGACCTACACTATATACACCGATCCTTTTTCAAGGGAGAACCCGTTTTTCATGATTTTTATGGTACCGAAACCTTTGATGAATTCAATTGCGATATCTCAATGAGGAATGTTAAAGTCAGTCAAGCGATAAAATTCCTTCTCTATGCATTGCCGGGTTGGGCACATCGCATGAAACGGTATTACAAATGAATGACTGAGTATCTTGCTATCGATTTTGAGTGAGAGCCTTTCGAGAAGATAATCATGAAATGTTTTTTGCACATTGGCACCGAAAAAACTGCGACCACGACCCTACAGAATTTTCTTCATCTTAATAGAAGCAAACTTGAAACTCACGGTTTCATTTACACGAAAAGTGCAGGACCTATCAATAACCTAAAACTTCCCATCTTGGCGTACAAACCGGACCGAAGAGATGACATCACAAAACTGTTCAATTTAGATACGGATGAGCTGTTAATAAAATTTCAGGCCGAAGTTTTTCAAAACCTTCAGAAAGAGTTAAAAGAAACCTCGAAATTTAGTAAAATTATATTTTCATCTGAGCATGTTCAGTCTCGCTTGAGAACCCACGAAGACATTCTAAGACTTAAAAATATCCTATTGGATTTAGGGATGAGTGAATTTTCTATTATTGTTTATCTGCGAGATCCTGTGGAAATTGTCAATTCACTTTCTTCAACAGCAATAAAAGTGGGCCATATCTCTCTTTCGACGCAACCTTATGAAGACCAATATCGATACAACCTGTGTAACCATAAAAACACTATCCAGCTCTTTTCCTCTGTATTCGGGGAAGAATCCGTAGTTCCAAGGTTATTTCTCGCTTCAGACCTAAAAAACGCTTCCATTATTGATGATTTTTTGGAATGCATTAGGGTGCCCTGCAGAGGCTGTGAAAATTATGAAATTCCACAGAATAAAAATCGGTCGCTTTCCATTACAGGGCTTGAGATTCTTAAACGAATAAACGAAAAAATTCCCAGATTTATCAATGATAAACTGAATCCTATTCGCTCCGATATCGTTGATTTTTTTGAAAACCACTTTTCGGAAAGTAAATATTTCATGGGAAAGGAAATGGTGCTTCGATATCAGCAAGCTTTCAAGGATTCAAATGAATGGGTTCGCGAAAAATATTTCCCCGAAAAGTCGTCACTCTTCCCTTTGAAGGAATATCCCCAAGAGACTAAAAGCCAAATACCACAAGATGAACTTAATCGTTTAGCCACACTGATTTCAGATATTTGGATCGAAAAGCAGCTAATGATATCCCAATTGCAGCATCTACCTTCACAGCAGCGAAAATTGATCGAGATGAAGGATCGTACCATCGCGCAGCAGCGGCAATCGATCAAGATGAAAGATAGTACCATTACACAGCAGCGACAATTGATCGAGAAGAAAGATCGTACTATTGCAGCCTTGCGTGGCTCCTATTCATGGAAAATCACACGGCCGCTACGAAAATTAAAACGGCAATTGGAATCACTGAATGACAAAGGGAATAAAAACGGATCGAAAATTTGACCCTTAAGGTTTGAACTTGCGTATGATGATCATTAGTTTTCTCCAAGGAGCTGTCAACCGCCACGATAAAGAAGTTCGTATCGCATGGAGCTCCTTTTTGAGCTGCCTTTCGCGCTGGGTGCAATTCTCAAGCTCGCTTTTTGCTTGAGATAGATCTTTCGTAACCTGATTTAGATCCTTTATGATTGTCAGCTGCGACACGGAAAGGGATTCCACTGAATTTGAAGTTTCATTTTTAACAAACCTCTCGCGCGCAATACCGATCCCAGACAGACGCTCAACAATGCAATCGGAATAAAACATCGAATCCGACCACACGTTCAAGGCGTGGTCATCCCAGTGGAACGGCCTATTTTCGTGAATTTTGTAATGGCCATGCCAGCCATATTTCTTTTGAGCCCACTCAACTCTGGGAAGACGCTCCTTTTTGATTTTCCGAATGGCCTGTTCCGGGCTTCGCAATGGGTAGTGTTTTGTGAGAAATTTCAAGGGGAAGATGCATCGGTTTGGAAACGCACACTCGTGTCCACCGCTTTTTGAGAGTACGGGAGTTTCCGTTACAGAATTCTTCCAGGCCTTGATTTGCTTGAAGTGCCCAGCGCGTCTACCAAATTCGTACCGCAGCAGGTTTTGCTCATACGTTGGAAAGATAAATTGGGTATCCATGCAAAACCTGAAATTCACGACTGTGAAATCGATAGCGTTATATCCAAGAGCATCGACCCAGGCCATGGCGCGATTGAGATTGAAACCCGGCCACGGCGAATAGCGTAATTCGTCCGCGTCATAGTGCATGATCCAATCATATCCTGATTTCCGGGACAGGAAAACTTTGTGATCCAGCATTCTTGCCCATTCATGACGCCCGGTGAGGGCTTCAGGGAACCTCGATAGGGTAACGCGTTGATCCTCTGAATAGCGATCCATTAGAAGTTCATAACCCGAATCTGTCGACCAGTTATCGATCACATGCACATCTATTTCTTGTTTGAGCAAATGATCAACGGTCTCGATGATCATGTCTGCTTCATTGTAGATGCTGATCAGTGCCAGGCATGAGACCGGTTTGGTGACCGTCGGGCAGGGTTCGACTCCGGCGATTGCGAGCAGAGTGTGCTTAATTTTTTGGTGTTCGGTATTGATGGTGTGCCCCATCAGGGGGTGTGCAATACCATATTTCCTGAGGCATAGGGAAAATTCATCCATCGTCCATTCCCGGACATGGGCATCGTTGGCTGGGGGCCCGAGATTTCCTGCGCCCTGCACACGGGTTCTATCCGGGGTTGAAAGAAGTAAATATTTTACCAGTTTCGCCCACAGAGACAATTCCCTGAAAAATCGATCCGGCTCGCGAAGGTGCTCAACGACATCGGCTGCAATAACAATGGAATTTCGCAGCACATCCTCATCAAAGGTGGGTAATCCGTTTTCCAAATCCCATTCCACCGCCTTGATTCCCCGGATGCGGGATAACATGGCATAGTTTTCTCCATGGTCGACAGCGTATATCGTAAACTGCCCCACAAAAGGCTTGAGCTTATGGCCATCTCCCCCACCGATGTCGATAATATTTTCTATACGGGCCCTTTCGGCGATGAATTGAGCCATTTTGTATACATGCGGCTGAAAGGTCACTTTTCTTGGGATAACCTTAAAATACCTGGGATTATTGTTAATATTATATTCCGATGCAATGGAGTATAGAATTTCTGGAAACATTCGTTAACTTTCTTGATCGGCTGTTTTTTAATCTTTAAAAAAAATCTGAAGACTTCTTTTCATACCTGGGCCAGCGTAATGCGAAAAGTCATGATCTTTTACGTCCATATAGTGTGAAACTCCGTATTCTGCGAACATATACTTTATGGTTGGTTTACTCAGAGCCCAAAAATTATTGTGTCCCTTGTTGAGCATATTGATAAAACGGCAATCAAAATCGTCCTGACCCTTATAGGTAATGGTTTCCAACAACAGATAGCCGTTTTGTTTTAATGATTCCGCTGCATTCTTGATTGCGGACCATGTATCGTGCAGGTGATAAAGCGTTCCACAATGAACAATTAAATCATAGGTATTCTCTTTCCTGTATGTGTTGGCGTCCGCTAAAGTTAAATTGACTTTTACATCTAAAAAATCAGACAATTTCGAAACACGATCCAAAGCATCTTGATAGACTTCAATCCCATCAACATCGCTGGCAAGGTACTTTGCGAAAAAAAGTGAATGGTACCCTTCATTGAATCCGATATCTAAGACCTTTTTTTCTTTAAATTGACTCAAATCGAATTTTTCATGGAAAATTTTTAATTTACCCAAGGGTCTTGGATTATAAACGAAGTCCCTTTTTTCAAATTCATCCGTTCGAACACCATTGGAAAATGAATAAACAACCCGCCATGGCTCCAGCTTTTTACAAAACGCTCGGGTTTCCTCAACAGACCTTTGGGTTTCAATATAAAAGTCTCCGTTCTTCAGCAGCGATGCCAGCCTAACGCGATCAGATTTCTGCATGATTACAATCCTTGGTTTAATTTTTGACACGATTCTTATGGACAACAAAATTGCCTTAGTAAATTTTAATATTCCACCCTCTTATCTACATTTTTGGACCTGATTCTATTAATTCCAGGGCCAGTATCAGGGACTGCTGATCCGGCACGGCGTTATCCGATTACCGCTTTGTGGATCGAAGTGGTTTTCGCAATGGGCTCAATATGCCGCAATGAGAAGCTATCTGAAGGCATCGTAGATTCTTCATCAATCAAGAATGATTTTAAAATTTCCGCTGATTCGTTGAGAAATGAGTTTCGATGAAACATTAGAGAACAGAAAGGAATTTTTGTAAAGCATTGGGGAGAATTCAGCGATAAGGGGGTAGATGATTTGGATTGAGCTGAATCGATGCGATTGACATATTTTTGAGAATCGATGTAAGAAAACGGCGTGTTAAAAACCCAATACATCGCACGCACGGTGTTCCGGCCCGGGTGTTCCATGAGGGTTTGGACCAATACCTCAATGTGATCGGCGAAAATAGCCTGACTAGTGTCTATCAGCTGGATGAACTCGAAATCATACGCAGTGAGGAGGTTTGAATATAGATCCTTTTCTGTCTCGCAGGTGTTCAGGTTCAGAACAGAGATATCCCATCCGGTTTGGGAGCCAAGACCCTCAACGGCGTTAACCATATCGGTATGAATCGCTTCGATGATCACAAGTTTAATCCGGGTGTAGGTTTGATTTAAGATGGAATAGAGTGACTCTCGTAGCCAATGCATGTGATGCTTGCCATGGCGAAGGATAACCATCACCGTGGGAGGCGAAGCGGGCAGCGGGTGAAGCGTATGGAAGCGCCCCGCTCTTATTTTTTCAAATTCCCAGCCTAGGAAACCAAATTTGCGGGCTCCTTTGTTTCTGTTTAGCAGACTTTTAGGAATCGTTCCGACATTATTCACCAATTGATCGATTACGATGCGGCGATGCCGACGGATGGGCTGGTGACTCAATAGCTGCTGTAGAACAAGAACGGGAATGGCGGAGATTTGCCAAAAATCGCCGTACTTTAACCGTAAGTAAATATTCCCGAAAATACTTCCTGCATATTGCAGAGGCTTAACTTGTCCAGGTTTTTCATAGGCGTAGTGCCAGACCACCGCCCAAGGGAGATAGCGCAGGTGCCAACCAAGGCTCCGCAGACGATAGGAAACTTCAACATCTTCGCAATACATAAATATCGATGGATCAAAACCGTTGATATCTGCAAGAGCCCGCCGTCGAAAGAGAACGCAACCGCCGCTCACCCATGCGGTTTCCAGTGTGAGGTAATCGTAATATTTATTCTGCTCATAGGGTTTTTGCCGGCACTCCCAGGCCGCGACATCCGGGGAATCAGTCAATGCCGATGCCAGGCACACGGAGAGGGTGTCGGATTCAAACTCAATATCGATATTTGCCACCAGAACATAATCTGAAGTCGCATATTTCAGGTTGCTGTTATGACCACAGCCAAATCCCAGGTTACGGCGTCTAAAGATGCGGATATCATCAATAACCCCCCGATACATATCTCTGCAACGCTCAAGGAGGGTGAAGGTTCCGTCGCTGGAGTCATTATCCGTGATCAGAAGGGTGATTTTTTCCTTTGGATAGTTTTGGTTGAGCAGGCTTTGAAAAAAAACGGGAATCCATTTTTGGCTGTTATAGGTCACGATGGAGATGTCAAGTTTGGGAAAATGTTTTAAAGGCGCTTTGAGATGAGGTAGCCAGGGTTCATTGTCTAAGGTTTTTTTTCGATCTATCTCTTCGATGATAAAAGGGCTTTGGGCCAGTTCCTGAAATATCCGCCTGGGTTTGGCCTGCCCGGGGAAAAGGAACTTCCATATCATACCAGGCAGCATCGCTCCCAAAAAGAGTTTGGCCCTCCTGGCATTGAGGATGCTAAATCTCATAGGGTGATTTACGCGGATAGAGGCTGTCCATCATTTCGTGAAATTGATGAATCGCCTCTCTGGAGATTGAGGATCCACGCTCCTCCTGGACACAAAACGCTTTATCACGGTGTTTAAGTATCCTCTGCCAGGTTCGTAAATTTTGTTGGGTATCCGAGGACCAGTAGTACATATCTTTGATTGAAATTGAGGGGATGTTTAACACCGCACGATCGGTATAATAGGCCATGTAGGGAATCAGTCCGCTCAGGAACGTATACATCCGTTCCGAGCGAAACTGTGATTTTCGGGTCTCCCGGAATGCGGCAGGAAATTTGAGATGGGCTTCCGATAACAACGATTTTCGCGCCGGATAGGGTCTGTGTTTGAGGGTTAAACGCGGCTCTGCTTTGAACGTTGCGTCCAGTAATCGGGATGAATTCCTCTGTCCGTTAGCATCTCCGGGATTGTCGTCGAATCTGGTTTCTCCTGTGGGATTTAGCCAACGTCCTAAATCAATACGAATACGTCCCGCGCCATCATACCAGTCCGCCATTTTCGTTTCCCGGCACAGGAAAAAATCATCATTAAAATACAAAAAATATTCGGAAAGGCCACTGATTTCATGGAAATAGGATTCGATAGCCAGAGAATTGTAGCACGGTTTCACGGCTTCATGATCCAGTAAATTATTTTGATCGATCAACTTGATTTTCGGATGGCCGGCGTTCAGCCATTCTGGAATCTGGCCGTCGTTGATCAGCCATATGGCATTGTGGTTCGGAAAATATTGGCACACCGAGCGTAGCGAATATTTTATTTCATCCATCGAACCGGCGGGAGACCTATGCGAGATCGATATGCCTGCTGATCTAGCGGTTAGGGTGCGCTTCGCTGACCAGGTTGGGTCTGTTTCGTCGCACCAGAGATAGACGATATCGACAATCTTTGGGTGATTTGAAGATCGATGCGAGGGTCTGGAATGAACTGCGCGTAGCCAATTCTTACAGAATGTTGCCATAAACAGTAAAAGCTCTGAAAATTTAAGCTCGGAGGTGGTAGGCGGAAAGTTCATCTTAAGCGGAAATATGGGTATTCAGGAATATACTATGGGTTTTCGATATCGACAATCGGGTCACTTTACGGCTTCCATATAGACCGAGTTTTTTTTGTATTGCTCACCGTTGGGGTGTTGATCGAGCCCATACTTAGACCATTCAGGAATCGCACTTTGATCGTGGGCTTGGTCACGAATATCTTTAAAACCATACTTGGAAAGTAATGTCTGCAGGCTGAAGCGATCATACATCCATTGGTGGGTCTCACCCCTTTGCTGCGCATTACCGATGACCAGTCTTTCAACGAGGTTTCGAATGGGGTTCTGATACGCTGGACATGAAGGGTTCTTTCCGGACCAGCTGTTCAATAACATTGGAAATGTAGGACTCGTGTAAATGAATGCATGTTAGGTCGGTAATGGCATTTTGCAACAATGATTGAGATAACTTCGGCATAGGTTTTCGAAATCCGGGAACAACGATTCTATGGATTCCACCGATTTTGAGCACACGTCTGACTTCTGCGAAAAATTGATCAACTTTTTTTCGGGGTATGTGCTCCAAAAAATGAGAATGATATACTGCGTCCACTGAATCAGATTTGAATGGGATTCCTCGGGTTAGATCATGCAATTGCAGATTTCTGGTAGCGATTGAAGTTTGGCTCGACGATCTGTTCCAATCACCCATTGGGCAATGAATCTTAAAAATGTATTTTTTTTTAGCCGCAGATAAATAGACCAGTCGATATTGATGATATCGGGTGCGTTGCTGGTTCTTGTGCCGCATCCCAAATTGAGAACTACCATGGTTTATATCGTGCTTCTTTTGCTTCCAGTCACAATTATCCCTTCAGAAAACTGTGGTAAAAAAGCGCATATAAGATTTTCGATACAAATTACTAAAAAGTCTATTTAAGGAATAGCTGACCTGAAGAGATTCACATATCCAGTAACCATAATCCGTTCCGCGCATGTGGCACATATTCAATAACCGACTCATAGTTTTGTGAGAATAATAAGCGGTGTGTTCAGGATGAACTGCTTCATGGAAAAACATCGCCTTAATAAACCTGACGGATATGGAAGGCATTTGCCGTTGATGATAATTATTCTCCCGCCAGGTGATAACACACTGTTGCATGATTGTAAAAATGCTCCAGGGTTCGGCAAGTGTTCTATTACTTCTCCGGCGATGATTAGATCAAATAGTCGTTTATCCTTAAAATATTCTGAAAGATTATGAGCATCTACTTTCAATATTATTTCATCGGGCATCTTAGACTTAAGAAAATCAATTGAAGCTTCGTCAATATATATTCCTGTTACATGTGATTCAATCGTGTTGGCATCGATCACATAGCTTCTTGTGGAGAAGTTTCCCTTCATCCCAGCGTCTTTTGGTTGTGGGCGAATTCGTGCATCCAACATGGAGTACATTACTATTGGATGCAATTTGAACTCTTTGATAATAATATTTTTTCTTATTTACCTCGAAAACCTTTCATGTTTTTCCCAATGACTTTACGTTGAGCTATTTTAATTCAATTCAAGTCGCTAATTTGCTGTTTTGGCGTGGTGAGTTTTAAATATATTAATTACCTAACTTTGTGATAGGCTACTTGGGTAGGTTTATAAGTATTCGCAATATGAGGTGCTGCATGAGTATCATGGTTATAAATAATGGGTTGTAAATTAAATACCGTCGCCAAAGGCGGCGAGGTTCTTTATTCAATCGAAACAACCATTCAAGTCCGGATTTTTGCATCCATTGGGGTGCCTGGGCAACGCGGCCGGTATGGAAATCGAAAGCCGCGCCTACCCCGATGAGTACCGATGGGGTTAAATAATCCCGGTTTTGGGCCATCCATAAATCTTGTTTCGGTGTCCCCAAGCCGACCCAAACAATATCGGCCATGGAATCATTGATGTGTTGAATGGCGGACTGACGTTCCTGGGTCGTCGTCGGACGAAACGGTGGGGCTCCCGTCCCGGCCACTTTGAGGCCCGGGTATCGCCGCTGTAAGCGAATCGCTAGATTCTCTGCCACCCCGGCAGCGCCACCATAGAAATAGTGGCTGAAACCGTTTGGGATTGAAGCGCGACACAGCGCAAGCATCAGATCGGGTCCATATACACGGCCTACGGCCTCGTTTTTAAGCTTCCAACGAGTGATCCAGACCAGGGGCATTCCATCGGGAGTCGCCAGTGCGGCATGGTTCACAGCATTCCGGACAGCTGGGCAAAACTGGCACTCCATGACAGTATGAACCGTGCAGATTGAAATGTAGCATCGCTTTGATTTTTCAATGCAATTAATGATCTGTTCGACGGCCCTCTGCTCGGAGAGTGCGCTGATGCCGACCCCCAATATATTCGATTTTCTCATCTATTTTATCGACTTATCCTGCATGGATGCTGTTCAAGGATGTCCATATTATAAATTCCAATAAGCTGCCGATAATTTAACTCTTCTGTGTATTTGGCTTCATAGCATTTTCGCGCATTGCGGGCTAGTTTTTTCGTAAGATCTTTGTGTCTCCAGAGTCGGGCGGCCTGGTCGGCTAAATCCCGAAAATCTCCCGGTTCAAACAGAATGCCATTTTCGCCGCTGGTGATAATCTCTTTCAGGCTTCCGATATTTGAGGCCAATACAGGACGTGCGCACGAAAAGGATTCGATGATGATCATTGGAAAATGTTCGTACCATTCTGATGGAACAAGAACAAAGCGTGAGGTTTTGATTAGTTTAAGTACCCGTTCATTGGAAACCGAACCCAAATAGGTAATCAGCGAATTTGAAGCTGCCGCATCGCTCACCAATGATCTCAGCGGGCCATCTCCTGCGATCATTAAGGAGACATTGGATAATCTCCGCCAAGCCCGCAACAGGGTATGGATGCCCTTTTCTGCTGTCAGCCTTCCAACAAAAAGAGCAAAATCTCCCTCTTGGAGTGAAACACCCGGATCAAATTCCATAAAATTGGACTTTACCGCAATCTTTTTCGGCGGGATTCCTCCCGCGATAAACTTCTTTTTGGCAAATTCTGTGAGCGCTATGTAGCGATTCACCTTGTGCTTCCACGTTCCCATGCAATGGTGTATGGCAAAGCTGGCGGCCGTAATTCCCGAAAGTAAATGATTTTCGTGATAGCACGCGTATCGGAATCCTGACCAGCCAATGGATTCGTTGATGCATGTTTCGCAAATATTTCCATTTCGAAACAAAACGGCGTTACAGCACAAAAGGCGAAAATTATGGAGTGTTTGGATTACCGGTACACCCACGCTGTGTGCGGCGTAATAGACGGAAGGTGAGACTAAAGGAAAGAAGTTGTGGACGTGAACAATATCGAACCGGTATCGCTCAATGAGGCTCTTAATGTTTTTATAGGTTTCACCTGACCAGACGGTTCCCAAGGCCACCCCCAATCGGGATAGGCGCTCAATCCGTGAATTCGATAGGATATAGGGTATGACCGTGTGCCCTCGACTGCGGAGCATCTCTCTTTCGGCATCGAAAACCCGATCCTCACCCCCCTGCTGTAAATAGCGGTTATGAACAATCAGGATTCGCAATCATCCCCGTATCATGTACAATGTTTATATTCCCCTGAAAGCAAACAGCACGGTTTCCAATAAAATCGCCAAGTCCAAGAAAAAAGACATATTGCTTATATAGTATAAATCGTAGTCCATGTTGTCGTGTATGGCTTTGCTTCGGTCACCGCTGAGTTGCCAAAGGCCGGTAATACCCGGGGTAACCTTTAACCGCTCGTTGTGATATTCATTGTACTGTTTTACAATGAACGGCATTTCAGGGCGTGGTCCAACCAGAGACATATCTCCCTTGATTACATTGAAGAGTTGCGGAAGTTCATCAAGGCTTGTTTTTCGAAGAAAACGCCCAAAGCGCGTGATGCGTTGATCACTGAAACTGGATGGATTTTCAGCATAAGCCGGGGCCGTGGTAACCATGGTTCTAAATTTAAATAGTGTAAACGAGCGGCTATTTTTTCCAATCCGCTGCTGTTTAAAAATGATGGGTCCGTCTGAGTCAATTTTGATCCATATTGCAATGATGAGGAAGAGCGGCAGGCTTAAAAAAATTAGGGGTAGTGCCAATAAAAAGTCAAAAATTTTCTTGAAATACTTGTAGGGGCTGATTTCCGGATCAACTTCTTCAATTAGTGGAATGTAGCCGATTTGAGTAATTCGCAGGCGGTGCAAGAATACACGGTACAAGTTAGGTATGAATCGAACACGAATTCCAAGCCGGTGGGCTTCCTGAAAAACGTTTTCCAGATGCTGATTTGTTATTCCTGAAATTGTCACAAAAATGAAATTGATCTTATTTTCTCTTACAATTGCCGATAAATCTTTAAAGCTGCCCATGACGGGTATGCACGCGTTGGTATAGAACCCTGAACAGTTCAGCTTCTGATTCAATTTAGACGGATCGTCATCCAGAAACCCGATGGGAAGGTAATTAAACCTGGGTGAATTGATTAAATGGCGATAGATGGCAGTCCCGATTTTTCCGGCTCCGTAAATCACGACTCGCTTGTGGATATCGAAAAATCGGCAAATTCTGGGATGGAGATGATACAGGATTGTCCGTTGAATCACCATAAATAGTAAGGTGTATCCAAAGGCAAAGGCGACGATGTAACGCGATGGGTGTACGCGGAGGATGAAAGTTGCCAAGGTGAAAAGCACAAAGGCCAGGCTCACACCTTTGATCACCATCCGCAGTTCGGATACATTTAAAAGGCTGGATTCTTTACGATACGCCCCTGTAATGAAGAGTACAATGCACGTGAGCAGGCTCGCGAGCAAGGTGGTGGCCAGCAGGGTATCCCAGGGGTAGAACATCCGTTTGCCGATATCGAGGAAATCATAGGTCGCATAGCCTAGCAGACAGCATCCGACGATGCCGGCGAAATCGATAACAGGGTAGACCAGAAGTATTGCACCGCGCAGAAGTTTTTTTAGATATCCTGATATTATGTCTAAAAACGGCCTTTCGGATGCAGCGTCTCTGTTGATGGAACAGCCTTGGCTATTCACCATAAAACCTTAACGATAGAAAATTAACCCGGCCTGAAGCTTACTAGCAGAGTGTCTGGAAATTGATGTTCAATTGCTATATAGTGGTGCAAGTCAATTGGTTTACTTGATACCGAATTTAATTTTCACCGCAGCCCTGTCAATATTTCCGTTTTTATCGGTCGGAAGCGCTGTGCTGAATTCCACGTATTGAGGCTTTTTGTAACGGGCAATTCGGTCACCCACAAAACTGATTAGCGTTTGGGCGGTTATCTGGGTATCGGGTTTCAAAACGCAAACGGCTTTAATTCCTTCCTTCCACTTGGGGTCGGGCACACCAAAGACCACGGTTTGCGCTATGGCGGGGTGCTCAAGGATAACCTTTTCCACCTCCGCAGGGTAGACATTTTCTCCGCCGGGTTTGATCAGCTCTTTTTCCGCTTTTCTGCCTTCGTACCAGAGATACCCCTGCTCATCCAAGCGACCCAAATCTCCGGTGTGGTGCCAGCCGCCCCGAAACGTTTGGGTGGTGGCTTCAGGCAAGTTCCAATAGCCGTTGAAAACCATTGGGCCGCGTACTGCAATCTCACCGGTCTGGCCTTGTGGGACACAACGACCATTTTCATCCAGGAGACCCACCACGGCCATGGGAACCGGCCGACCGGCGGAACCGGGTTGGTCATCGTACGGGCTCAATGTGGTGATGCAAGAGGTTTCCGTTTGCCCGTATAGACTGTAAAATTTACCCCCGGTGAGATTCTGGAATTTTTCGATGGTTTCCGGTGTATCCAATCCGGTAACCGCCCGCAGGGTTTGGATGGAGGCTCCGTTTTTGGATTGAGAGTCCAGTATGGCGTTGAGAATCGGAGTGAAATCGAACAACACCGAAACGTGATGACGTTCAATAAGATCCACAGCCCGATCTGCATCGAATTTTTCCGTGTTGATGTTCAGGGCGCCGGCATGAAAGCAGGCCATGGCCATGAAGAGTCCGGCCACATGGAAAAAGGGCAGCAGGCTGAGGTGTACATCCCGATAATCAATGTTCATCAACGCCATGAATTGCAGGTTGGCCCAGTGCAGGTTATTGTGGCTCAAGACCGCTCCCCGTGGCCGACCTGCTACAGCCGCCGTATGGATGATGACAAAGTCGTCATCGGCGCTGATGTCCCCCGGATGGAAATCAGGCATTTTAGATTTGGCTGAATCATAGGGTTGAAACTGTTTGTCCTGCTCTTGCTCAAAGCTTATCCAAAAGGAAACATAAGACAACTGAGGTTCTATTGCGCCCAATGTTTCGAAGTGGGCCGGTTCAGCAAAGACAATTTTAGGTTTTCCATCCTGCAGATTGAATAAGATCTCTTCTGCGGAGAGGCGCCAATTGATGGGAAGGATGATGGCGCCCAGTGCAGCTGCGGCGCCATACAAACAAAAATACTTATGGCTGTTCCCGGCGACTACGCCGATACGGTCTCCTTTTTTAATTCCCAATCGTCGTAACCCGCCTGCCAAATAACGGACCTCTTCCAAAACCTGGGCAAAGGTAAACCGTTCTTCGGTTTGATTCCCCGCATCAATCCACGCAATTCTACCGCCGTAACAGAGGGCGTTTCTCTCAATCAGGTCATAGATGGTGAAGCAAGCAGGGCGCATGTATGGGGTCCTTTCCAGAATCTAGACTAATAAACGGCCAGACGCTGAGCAGTTACTTCGCAGCTTGTTGCGCTCCAGTCAAATCTTACGGAAATCGGGGAGCCTAAGGAGTAAGCGGTTAACAGCGTGGCGGTCATGGCGTTATAGTTTGGGTCACTCGTTCTGAGGATGAAGTTATTGATGCAAGAGGAATTTGTCGTCACATTGTATCCAGAAAGTTTAAATACTGTCGCACCTTCAAGTGAAGTTATACTTTCAACGTAGCGAACAGGGGCGACCCATGCCCAAGTTTGTGCATAAGCAAAATTGCTGAACAAGAAGATCGAAATCCCTATAATAATGATTATTTTTTTCATTTGAATCGTTCCTTTCAGTGAAAGTTTCAGTTAAAATGTTTCAGTTAAAATATAGATACTTCGGTAAATTAAAGCTCACCTCCTTTTTTGAAATCGCTTAAATTAGTCACCATTTAACATTAATTTTAACATGGGTGCAACCGTGAATGGACGCGGCAGACCGTGATCCATGATCGCATTGAACCAGGTTTGGGCCATCACCCCTTCACCGGAATCATTCAGATGCAATCCGTCTCCCGAATTATACCCTGACCAATTTCCCACCAATGCCGCATATTGATCGGCGAGCACGACGCCCTTTTCCGAAGCTAAGGACTTGATGGCCGGGTTGTAAGAAGCGGGTATTATATAGCCATCGGGTTGGTTGGGGGCGGTATTGGGGGTGACGGTTGCAATGATGGGAGCCGTTTGTTTGGCTAGGCTTTTGTCGATCATGATGCTTAAATTGGTTTTGGTGGCACTTGCCGATAAGCCTGAGTAGAGATCATTGGCTCCTTCCATGATCAGGATGAAGTCCGCTTCCCGGGAATCAAGAACGGTATCGATCCGATTGACCCCCTGATAAGTGCGTTCGCCGCCGTAGCCCCAATTGTAGACATACGCCGTATGAGGGGTTTGGGCGGCAAAGTCGTTTTCAAGTTCCGGTTCGTACCCATCACTGGTGCGGGCACCGTTGGGCGGATTGAGAATTCCATATCTTATTCCAGCGGCTGTTCGTTTAAAACCTTGAGTAATGCTGTCACCGAAAGCCATGATGTGGAAGGTGTAGGCGAATCCGTGAGTTCCGAAGAACAATAAAACAAGGACCGTCACGATGGAAATTAGATGCTGTCGACAGTTGAGCATAGCGCGCACTAATCAATTCCCCCGGCATTTTTTCTGAACCTTCGGGCTGCTTGTGATTTTCCATAAATCAGACATCCCTGGCTTTCGGGAGGAATGAAGTCGGGCAGGGGGGGTGCGGTTGATTTCTGGGGTTCAACAATACCCATTCTGATCACTTCTTCCCGAGACCAGCCTTGGCCATTCCAGTATGCCGCGTATTGAACATAGCGGTCACCATTGTAGCCTTGCCAGGAGACGCGGACTCGATTCTGGCTATCCAGTTCAATGGAGGGCAGTATATCCGGCCATCCATCATCTTCGTTGACGCGCTCTGGTTTTTGCCATTGGCTGCCGATCCAGCGGGAAAAATAGATATCATCGTCGGTTTCGTCGGTGCCTGACCACACCATCCAGGGAATTCCTTGCGGATCGACAATCATCGAGGGGGCCATATCGGAAGTGGTCTGGGTGGGGACTTCAGCGGCCGCCCCCCACCGTCCGCCGCGCTGAATTCGATATTGCAGTCGACCGTTCATTCCGCTGAGTTCCGTCCAGGCCACCCAGGTATCTCCCCTGGCATTCATGGTAGCGGTGGGGCCGATAATTGGGTTCTGGCTCTCTTCAATTTTAACAACCGATTTGCTCCATTGACTCCCGATTTTGCTGCGCATCTTGAGGCTGTGGCGGCCGGCGTCATTTTCGGTCCAGATGATGTGTGGGGTGTCTTGGCTGAACGCAGGAGCACCCAGCAGCACAAGGAAGATAAAATTCAAACTGAGAAACCGAATCATAATTCTACAACTCATTGATTGACGCCAAATAAAATCCGCTTTCATATTTAGCATAAAGGCCAGTTGTTCCATATACTTTTTATCTGAGCTCCACGGTGACATGGTAGAGCTGATTTTGGCGCTGCAAAAGCACCACCAGGGAATTTTTTTGGCGAAATTTGACCATGGTTTTGTAAAACTGCTCCCGGTCCTCGATGGTTACGTCGTCGATGCGGCGGACAATATCGCCGGGTTCGGCGCCGATGCGGGCCAAATAGGAATCACGCTGCAGCTGAGTGATGATGACGCCTTGGGTTTCCCCGGTTTGGAACTTCCTACGGTTACCGCGGGTTAGATTGTCGATTTCGATGCCTAGCAGCTCCGCCACCAATTCAGGAGCCCGGGATTCTGGAAACAGGCTGGCCACTAACTTGACGGTGCGTGTTTGACCCTTGCGCCACAAGCTGACCCTGAGGGGATCCCCGGCGGCATACTGCCGCATGCTCTCCTGAAAGTCACTCAGATCATAGAGGCTATTGCTGCCAATGGCCAAAATCACATCGCCGTTTTGGATGCCTGCGATGTCGGCCGGGCTTTGGGGGGCCACGGATTTGACCACCAGGCCTTGGGCTTGACCGTTGGGTTTGGTGGGTAATTTGAGGTATTGAGACAGCTGAGGATCAAGAGGCTGGATGGTGATGCCGATCCAAGCGGGGACCACCTCGCCGTATTGAATCAAGTCAGCAACGATTTTTTTAGCCATGTCGATGGGGATGGCAAAGCCGATGCCCTGGGCTTTGGCGTAAATGGCGGTATTGATGCCGATGAGCTCTCCGTTGATATTGAGCAGGGGGCCGCCGCTGTTTCCAGGGTTGATGGAGGCGTCAGTCTGGATAAAGTTATTGAAGACCCTCTCCTCGGTGCGAATGCTGCGGTCAAGGGCGCTGATGACCCCTGTGGTGACGGTATGGGAGAACCCAAAGGGATTGCCGATGGCGATCACCGTTTCACCAATCATCAGATCATGGGAGTCGCCCATTGCCACGGCAGGGAGATTGTTGTCGGCTTCAATCTGTAGAATGGCCAAGTCGGAATTGGGGTCGGCCCCCACGATTTGCGCCTCGTATTCCCGTTCATCCTGGAGAATGACGGTAATTTTTCCCGTTTTGGCAATGACATGGGCGTTGGTGAGAATAAATCCGCGTTTGCCGTCGATGATGACCCCGGACCCCAAGCTGCTGTGGCGCTCCCGCCGTTCATAGCCCGGATCAAAGAAATCCCTGAAAAATTGGTCGAAAAAGGGATCCATCCCAAAATTTCCAAAGGGATGGGCGCGCTTGCGGATTTCATACTGGGAGCTTATGTTTACCACCGCCGGGGCGACGCGGGCCACCGCTTGCACCACGGGGCTGTCCCGCCGCGCATCACGATTTGCAGCGCTTGCGAATCCGTAAAAAGTAACAAAAGCAAAAGGCAGAATAAAGAGCAGTGCCACCCAGCGCCGCACCCATTTGTGAACTCGAATCATCGAAGGAAAATCAGCTTTTACTTTTAAGCCGCCTAATTAATGGATATTTATAGTAGCTTGAGAGTCCAAAGCTCTCCGTCATGCCGGTCCCGGATCGAGCCCGGGATGACGGATCCGGCATCCAGAGATTTTAATGTATTGGAATCTAAATGGATTCCCGCCTGCGCGGGAATGACGAGTCGAACTAATCGATCCTAATAATTTCAATGCTTTAGAAGAACTATGGACTGACCCGATAGTAGGTATACCCAACGAAAATGAACCTATACCATGAGCTCTGATTCCATTCAAGATATCTTGCCTTTTATCCAGCAGCCGAGCCGCTACCTGGGCACTGAAATCAACGCCGTCCACAAGGCTCACGCCGAACTGGACCTCAAAATGGTGCTTGCTTTTCCGGATCTCTACGAGATCGGCAGCTCTCATTTCGGAATGCAGATTCTCTACCATCTGATCAACAGGCAAGATACCATGGTGGCGGAGCGCGTGTTTGCGCCGGCTCAGGACTATGCTCGACGGATCAGAGCGCAAAAGATTCCTCTCACCTCCCTGGAATCGGGTACCCCACTAAAGCAATTTGACATCATCGGTTTCAGCCTGCTCTACGAGCTGAACTACACCAATATCCTGACCATGTTGGATCTGGCTGAAATTCCCTTCTACAGCTCCCAGCGCGACGATTCTCATCCCCTGATTATTGCCGGTGGACCCTGCACCTGCAATCCGGAACCGGTGGCGGATTTTTTCGATGCCATGGTCATCGGTGATGGGGAGGAGGCGCTGCTGGAGATGGCCCGGGTCTGGATCGCCTGGAATGGGCGGAAAACCTCGTCGCGAAACCAGTTGCTTAAATCCTGGGCCGATATTCCGGGCGTCTATGTTCCGGGATTGTGCCGGCCCCTGTATTACGATTCGATACGATTCGGCGATGCGCTTGATTACGCAATAGCCCCGAAAAAGTCCTGCCGGGTGTCGCGAACCACGGTTGCCGACCTGGATGCCGCCCAATTTCCCGATCGCCCCGTGGTCCCCTTTGGCCGACCGGTCCATGACCGCCTGCGTATGGAACTGGCCCGGGGCTGCACCCGGGGCTGCCGTTTCTGCCAGGCCGGAATGCTCTATCGGCCGGTACGGGAGCGGGCACCCGAGACTCTTGTCGAACTCACCGGCCGGGCCAAAGCCGCCACGGGCTATGATGATATTTCCCTGCTCTCTCTCTCTACGGGGGACTACGGCTGTATCGAACCGTTGTTGGAGAAGTTGATGACAACATCGGCCGGGGAACACCCCACAGCGGTTTCGTTACCCTCCCTGCGGGCCGGCAGTCTCTCTCCGCGCATGATGGAGTTGATAAAACAAGTGCGCAAGACCGGCTTTACCTTGGCACCGGAGGCCGGCACCCAGAGATTACGGGATGTGATCAATAAGAATATAACCGAAGCGGATATTCTCCAGACTGTCACCCAGGCCTTTGAACTGGGCTGGCGGGTGATCAAGCTCTACTTTATGATCGGGCTGCCCACGGAAACCGATGCCGATTTGGATGGTATCGTCGATCTGGTAACAAAGATCCAGCAGACCCGCGTGGCCGGCAAAAAACGGCCCCAGCTCAACGTGAGCGTCACCACCTTTATTCCCAAGGCCTTTACCCCCTTTCAATGGGCGCCTCAATTAACCTTAGCTGAATCCCGGCGCCGGATCGAGTATCTGCAACGCAAGCTGAAAAGGCCGCGAATCAAGTTTAAATGGCAGCCGCCAGAGGTGAGCTATCTGGAGGGGCTCTGGGCCCGGGGAGATCGGCGGTTGGCAGCCCTGCTGGTGAGCGCCTACGGCCTGGGATGCCAATTTGATGGCTGGAGTGACCACTTCCGGTTTGATCTATGGCGCCAGGCAATTCAACAAGAGGGTATCGACGGGGAGGATGTCGTGACTCGCGGCCGAGATCTTAATGCAGCGCTGCCCTGGGATCACATCGATATCGGCGTATCCAGATCGTTTCTGCGCAAAGAGTGGGATCGCGCCCACTGTTCCGAAGGGGCCCCCTTGACCGCGGATTGCCGCACCGCTGAATGCGCCGGTTGCGGGGTATGTGATTTTAAATCCCTGAAACCTCGGGTTTACAAGCCCCAGGAGATAGAAGCGCCGCCGGCAGCCAGCCCAACCCAAGAGCGTCCCCTCGAGCATGGAAAATTCAAGGTCACATTTTCCAAATTGGGCCCGGCGCGCTTTTTCGGCCACCTGGAGCTGGTCAACATCATGACCCGTGCCATGCGCCGGGCCACCTTGCCCATACAATATTCCCAGGGGTTCCACCCGAAACCGAAAATCGCCTTTGCCGATGCATTGCCCATCGGGATTGAAAGTCACGCTGAAACCATGATCTTTAGCGCCCCAGCCGATCTCGATTTTGCCGCTGTCCCAACCAGACTCAACCCGCAACTGCCTTCGGGCTTGAAAATTATCAATTGCCGGAAAGCGCCGATAAAGGGTGCCGAATCCACGGTCTCGCCCCTTGAATATGGTGTCTATCTGTCCCAGGGTCAATTTTCGGTTAACTGTTTGGATACGTTCAACAAAGCGGATAATTTCACCTATACCCGCCGGAGCGCCAAAGGAAAGTTGAAAACCATTGACCTTAAGACTATGATCAAGGATATTGAGATCCGAAATTCCCAGGAATTGCGTTTGATTTTGCGCCGGGATAACGGGTCGCCGCCCCGGCCGGCCGTCATCATGACCGAAATTTTCGGCTTGGGGCATGAAGCAGTGAGCAGCGCCCGAGTGGTTAAGTTTCCGGAGTTTTGAATTTTTCTTCATTACCTACCCAAGCAAAAGGCAAACGATGACCAAAAAGCTAATCGTCAATCAATTGCCCCATGAAACCCGTGTGGCCCTTCTGGAGGATGGCAATTTGGTGGAGTTGTTTGTTGACCGCCGCGGGAACAACGATGTGGCCGGCAATATATATAAAGGTAGAGTGCAGCGTGTCCTACCGGGGATGCAGGCCGCATTTGTGGATATCGGCCAGCCTCAGGCCGCCTTTATCCATGTCAGCGATGTGATTGGCGCCCACTATCCGGTATTGGAACGAATCGCCGTGGAGGAGGTCTCCGGGGAGGTGGGCGATTCCGATCCAGCTGAGTCCGAAACCCTGGAGTATGATGTGCCCAGCGGGCAGCGGGATTATAAAATCGAGGAGTTGATCACCGAAGGCCAAGAGATGCTGGTGCATGTGGCCAAATCGCCCATCGGCACCAAAGGGGCGCGGCTCACCTCCTATATTTCCCTGCCTGGACGATTTCTGGTTTTAATGCCCCATTCGGACCACATTGGAATTTCGCGGCGCATCGAGGACGAGGCCGAACGCCAGCGGCTTCGCGATCTTGTGGGGCGATTGCGCCAGGGCAACTACGGCTATATTGTGCGCACGGCGGGTGAGGCGATCAACGAGGCCAAAATCACCCAGGAGATGCAATTTTTAGCCAATTTATGGGAAACCGTGCTCCAGAAGTGCAAAACCGCTCCCACTCCTTCCTTGGTGCATAAAGAACTCGATCTGACCCTGCGGGCGGTTCGGGATCTACTGATTCATGAGGCCGAAGCCTTGGTGGTGGATTCCATGGCCGGGTATCAGAGCATCCTGACTTTTTTGGATACCTTCATGCCCTCCCTCAAGGATTCCGTCGAGCTTCACACCAGCACCGAACCGATTTTCGACGCCTACAATCTCGAGGGGGACATTTCCCGGGCCTTGAAACGTAAAATTTGGCTAAAATCGGGTGGCTATATCGTCATCGAGCAAACCGAGGCTCTGGTGGCCATCGATGTTAACACCGGACGCTACGTGGGCAAGCACAATGTGGAAGAGACCATTTTAAAAACCAACCTGGAAGCCGTCAAAGAGATCGCCTATCAGATTCGGCTGCGGGATATTGGTGGTATCATCATCATCGATTTTATCGATATGCAGAAAAAACCCAATCAAGAACGGGTGTTCAATGCCCTGCGCGAGGCGCTGCTCAAAGATCGCAGCAAGACCTACGTGCTGCCCATGTCTGAAATGGGACTCATCCAAATGACCCGCAAGCGGGTTCGACAATCCATCACCAGTACTCTTTGCGAGCCGTGTTTTTACTGTGATGGTGAAGGGTTTCTGGTTTCCCGCCAAACCGTGTGCAACAACATCTATCGCGAAATTATCCGGGAGGCTGCGGATATGCTGGGCAACCAGTTGACCCTTAAAGTCAATCCGGCCATCGCTGAACTGTTGCACGGCGAAGAGAACGCTTTGGTGGACACCCTGGAAAAAACCATCGACAAGCAGATCGTGGTCTATCCCAATTCCCATTTCCATCTGGAAGAGTTCGAGATCTATGAGGTATTAACCAATTGACATTTATATGCAATTGTGTTTATGTAAAAGGCTTATCATTTGTTCTAGCTGGTGCTGCGCCGGCCACTAAAAGTGGATTGAGCAACCCCTGGATAAATTTGAATTGGATTAATCTGAAATTTAAGAGGAAGTTAACATGAAGCGAACCTATCAACCGAGTCGACGTAAACGCTCCCGCACCCATGGGTTTTTAAAGCGAATGTCCACCAAACAGGGGCGCCGGGTTATCAATCGCCGCCGCGCCCGGGGGCGCAAACGCCTGGCAGCCTAACCTCTTGGGATCACTCATATTCAAATATCTGTATTGAAGGAATTTTCGTTTTCAAAGCAAGATCGACTTACCCGGCGTTCCCAGTTTGTGCAGCTTTCTGTAACGGGTAAACGAATTGTTGGAAGGTATTTTCTTGCGATCATTGCTTCCGGAAAGACAGCCCGGACCCGTTTGGGAGTAACGGTAACCCGCAAAGTTGGCCCGGCATATCAGCGCAATCGCATAAAAAGGCTCGTTCGTGAACATTTTCGGCAGCACCGTGACGAGATTTCCGGCACCTGGGATATCAACATCATTGCCAAACAAGGGGCCGGTCGAGTAGCCAATCCCGCCCTTCAGCGTTCTCTGGCGGATTTGTTCGCCGAGATCGATATCAAGTTAAACAGGCATGCATAATCTCATCAAATTTCTTGTCTTAGGTTTAGTTCGGGGCTATCAATGGTTTATTTCTCCGATTTTAGGCCCCTCCTGTCGGTTTTATCCCTCGTGTTCACACTATGCCCATGAGGCCATTGGCCGCCATGGTATTCGGCATGGCCTATGGCTGACACTCAAACGCCTGTTCAAATGCCACCCGTTTCATCCCGGCGGTTTTGATCCGGTTCCTTGAGTTGTTGTCTGCATGGTGGTTTTGGCCCGTAGCGGGATATCCCGCTACGGCTCTAGGTCAGCATTCATTTCGGTTTCACCATGCAAGCCGGGCTACATCCAATTCGCCTCCCTTCCGACAATCCAGCCTACCCTTGGGGTTTCTCCACGTGGGATTCTCCATTTCTTTATATTAGCTATTTAAACATCGGGATGCCTTCGCTCTGCTCTCAATCGTGAAATATCCTTTTTAGGAGTACTCTATTTATGGAACAGGCCCGTGTGCTGATCGCCATTGTTTTATCCTTCCTCGTGCTTTTGATCTGGAATTTTTATTTTTCGCCGGTGCCGCCCCCCCCCGCGCCACCAAACCCAGCCGAGACGGCGAGTCAACCGGAATCTCCGGCCGCACTTGAGACGACCGCCGAGAAGAACGTTCCCCCGGCGGAAATAGCCGCTGCAGCTCCTACCCTACAACCCGCGAGCGATGATCCGACACTTTCACGCGAGGTGACCATTGAAACGCCGCTCTACCGTGCGATTCTATCTGAACAGGGGGGCGGGGTCTTTCGCCGGTTTATCCTTAAAAACTATAAGGAAAAAATGGGCGCTGGGGCATCCCCGAAAGAGTTGATTAATCCCGAGCTGGCTGCCGGAATTTTTCAGATGGGATTTTCCAGCCAATCTCTGCCCAATCTGGAGCGCACACGGTTTCAAGCAAACCTCCAATCGGACCGGGTCGAGGTCGCCCAAGAACCCGCAACGGTGGGCTTCACCTGGACCTCCCCCCAAGGCGTAAAGGTAACCCGCGAATTTGATTTTAATCCCAATTCCTACCTCATCGATATGCGGGTGATCATCGAGAATCCCGCCGGCCAGCCGATCACCGACAGTTTATGGGTTTCCATGCGCAAAGTGTTCCCCGATGACAACCGTGCCTATGGGTTCAGTGGGCCTTCAGCATTTTTAAATGGCGAGTTGGAGCAGGTCAAAATCAAGAAAATTGATGAAACCGAGCCCCTTTCTGGAAATATGCAATGGATGGCCCTGCAGGATCGCTATTTCATCACCAGCCTGATTCCTAAAACCGATAACGACGGAACCTTGAAGATATCCTTAGATCAATCCAATATTGTTGAAAGTCGTTTCACCCTGCCCAGCCAACAATTTGGAACTGGCACGCCTACCCGTGAATTTCAGCTCTATATGGGCCCCAAAAGTATGAAGCTGTTGAAATCTTTTGATAACGGGCTGGATAAGGCCATCAACTTCGGGATGTTCGATATCATCGCCAAGCCGCTGCTGTGGCTGATGAATTTTATTCATGACAATTTGGTGGCCAATTACGGGGTCGCCATTATTATCCTGACCATCATCACCAAAATCATATTCTGGCCGTTGGGTAACAAAAGTTACAAATCCATGAACGAAATGAAAAAGCTGCAGCCGCTGATTGCCGAAATCCGCGAGAAACACAAAGGAGATAAACAGCGCCAGAATCAAGAGACCATGGCGCTTTATAAAACCTACAAGGTCAATCCCATGGGCGGCTGTTTGCCGATGCTGGTTCAAATCCCCGTATTTTTTGCCCTCTACCGCATGCTTTACGAAGCCATCGAGTTGCGCCACGCCCCTTTCCTGGGCTGGATCAACGATCTTTCCGCTCCGGACCGTTTAGGGGATTTTGGGTTTAGCATTCCCTTCATGGAGCCTCCTTACGGCATCCCCGTGCTAACCTTAGTGATGGGCGCCAGCATGTTCTTGCAGCAAAAGATGTCCCCTCCGGTCGGGGATCCCACCCAAGCTAAAATGATGATGTTCATGCCCATCGTGTTTACATTCATATTTATCAACTTTTCTTCCGGGCTTGTGTTGTACTGGTTGGTGAACAATTTAATTTCTATCGGTCAACAGTACTACACGCAGAAAAAGCATGCATAACAGGAGTTTTTTATGGCATCTTCAAGAGAATATGAAGGTCGAAATATAAAAAAGGCGATACAAAATGCCAGCCGGGCGCTCGATATTGATGATGATGAAATAAAATATGATGTTGTATCCTATGGCTCTTCCGGGATTTTCGGTTTGGTTGGAACTAAAAAAGCGAAAATTCGGGTTCGCCTTCCTAAAAATCGTAACGACACGCGAGTTGAGGCCAAGGCGGATCAGGATGGTGGACCGTCCTCCGACGAGACACCCGATTCGTTTCCTGCCGATTCGGCGGATATCCAATTCCCAGAAATTGAACGAGAGGTCGAAAAAGCCAGCGAACCGGTCGCGGGAGACTCTCAAGAGGAACCGACTGACAACCCCGCTCATGCGGACGAGACGGATTATGACAATGCCGCCCCTGAAGACGATGATAAACCGCGCGAAACTGTATCCTGGGATCAATCTGAACAGGTCGGTCTGGAGGTACTGGAACGAATTGTGGGCTTTATAACGCCGGAGGCCGAGATCGTTAGCCGTCAGAATCGGGATCAAATTGAGTATGATGTACAAGGGGGCAACACCGCCATTATCATCGGCAAGCGGGGCCAAACCTTGGAGGCCATTCAATACCTGGCGGAAAAAATCGTCAATAAACAGCGGGAGGACCGGATTCGCATCCACATCGATGCCGGGGATTACATGCGCAAACGGCGGGAGAATTTGGAACAGATCGCCTTTCGGGTGGCCAATAAAGCCAAGCGCATGGGCCGGCCCGGTTCCATGGGGCAATTGAACCCCCATGATCGCCGCATTGTGCACATGGCCTTGCGTCGGGATGAAGCGGTATGGACCAAAAGCATTGGGGAGGGACACCTTCGCAAGCTGGTGGTTTATCCTAAAAAACGCCCCAATGAAGCCCAGGATAACCGGTCACGTTAATTGCTCCTTCGGTAGGATTCGGCTTCCAGCTTTAACAATCTATCATGACGGTTTCAAGCACCAGCACCATCGCTGCGATTGCCACCCCTCTGGGACGGGGCGGAATTGGTATCATCAAAATCTCCGGACCTCAAGCTATTTCGGTTGCCGAAAAACTGTTCCGCCCCCGTACCTACCAACAGCCTGAAAGTTCCTCCCGCTACCCGTTCAGTTCGCCGTCCAATTGGATCTCCCACCGGCTCAACCATGGGATTATCGTTAACCCCGTAACCGGTCAGGTCATTGATGAAGTGCTGCTCTCCGTGATGGCCGCACCTCACTCTTATACCCGGGAAGATGTGGTGGAAATCAATGCCCACTCCGGTGTATTTGTTTTAAAAGAGATTTTTCAGCTGGTTGTGAAGGCTGGCGCCACCCCTGCTCAGCCCGGAGAATTCACCAAACGTGCCTTCTTAAACGGCAGGATTGACCTGGTCCAAGCCGAAGCGGTGATTGATTTAATCAATTCCCGCAGCCGCCACGCCGCTGACCTGGCGACCCGACAGCTCCAAACCGGCAGCGCTGCTCCCAAGTTGAAAGCCATTCGGGAGCACATTTTACAAATTCTGGCAGTCGTTGAAGCGGCCATCGATTTCCCCGACGATCTTGATGGTGAGGATGCGCCACACCCTAATGCCTCAGATATCGATCATGATATCATCTTACCTCTAAAGGAGTTGATCTTCCTTTATGACAGCCACCGTCTCTATAGGGAAGGTCTCAGGGTCGCCATCGTTGGCCGGCCCAATGTGGGAAAATCGAGTATACTCAATCGACTCATTGAATCCGAGCGGGCCATCGTTACTGACATACCAGGGACCACTCGGGATTTGATTGACGTGGATCTTTACATCAAGGGCCTGCCGGTGATCATTACCGACACCGCCGGCTTAAGAAAAACCGAAGATCAAATCGAGGTTGAGGGGATACGCAAAACCCGGGAGCGGATTCGAGATGCGGATATAGTGCTGTTCGTTGTCGCTATGGATGATGGTATCATGGCCTATGATCAAAAAATTTTTGAAGAACTCACCGATTGCCATGTTGTTCTGGTGCTCAATAAGGCGGACCGGGTCGATACCTCTAAAGTCGAAAAGCTCATGGCATGGAAAGCTGAAAACCCGCGAATCACTGTCTCCGCGCTCCTCGATCCATCTTTTGAAAGGATGCGGAATTTAATTTTTGAGCAATTTATTCATGGTGATGGGGAAGGGGCTGAGAGCGATTTCGTGCCCAATCTCAGACAAAAAGAATCCCTTGAACGGTGTTTGAATTCAATGTTAGCCTACATTTCACTGGTTAAACAATCCGCTCCGGGGGAGATTGTCGCTTTGGAGATTCGAAGTGCATTGCAGGCGTTGGACGAATTGAGCGGGGGCACCTTTAATGAAGAGCTCTTGGATCAAATATTTAACAGGTTCTGTATTGGAAAGTAGAACCCGAAAAAAGCGTGTTTCACGTGAAACATTAGACAGGAGCGTTTATGACTTTTGATCTTGAACCCTATTTTGAAAAATATCGATCCATTGTCGCGTTGGCCGATGACGCTTTTGAGCGGATTCGGAAGGATTATTCGGAATGCGTAACCTGCCGTTTGGGGTGCGCCGATTGTTGTCATGCGCTATTCGATCTCACCTTAATCGAAGCACTATACATAAACCGGCAACTCTCCGGCTTGTCCGACCAAGCGTACCAACGCGAACTGCTGGAAAAAGCCAATCGTGCGGATCGTCGCATTCATAAAATAAAGCGCTCGGCGCAAAAGGCGGTCAAAGAGGGGCAGGGTGAAGAAGAGGTATTGATTGCCATGGGGGAGGAGCGGGTTCGCTGCCCACTCCTAAATGATAAGAATCAATGCAAACTCTACGATCATCGCCCGGTTGTCTGCCGGTTGTATGGGGTGCCCCTCAATATTGGCGGGGTTGCACGAATCTGCAGCTTAACCCATTTTAAAAGCGGTGTGCAGTATCCGACGGTCCACATGGAGGCCATTCAGCGCCGCCTTCATGCGTTGTCCGCTGAACTGGTACGGGATATAAATTCGAAGTATTCCGGCTTGGCCGATCTGCTCGTGCCTTTATCCATGGCTTTGCTGACCGATTATGATGATAACTATTTAGGGGTGGAGTCCGCCGAGGAGAAAACCCCTGATCAAGAAGGTAAAGGAAGTGAGCCTCATGGATAAATTTTCAAAGGCGGATATTGACCATCGCAAACAAGCGATTTTCAATGCAATGTCGCCGCGCCGACAAAAGCATATCCGGAAGATGGGCTACGATAAATGGGATCCCTTCCAAGAACCCAATGATCCCATTGATATTCGAACCGACGCCACCAAGCGCACAACACAACAATTGGTGCGCGAATTTTTACAATCCGTGGATGGTGACGAGTACAGTAATACCTTTGGCCAGGGCGCTTTCGATTTGGCCATGGGAATCGTCAATAAAGATGAACGCTTTCGCGGGATGTATGCTTTTGCCTGTTGGTATCGGGATTTGTTGGCGCGGGACGAGGAGAACCCTTCCTCGGATTAAATGAATTTCTAAATCGACAGTAAGAAAAGGCTCCGAAACTGGAGCCTTTTTTGTGCCTGTCGAAAGGGTGTTTGTTTCGAGTCAGGTATGGACCCGACAATTGACGATTTTCTGGAGTTTTTATTTGTCTCCGGGAAATTTGACCAGTTTCCCGCCATAAAAACCGGCTACGCCACCCGCGCCCAGCACCACCAGGTGGAAGAGGAAATAGATGAATCGCAGGCTGGAGCCTGGGTCGGCAACGGTGGGCGATATGAGGCGCCACAGAACCAGAAACAGGGTGAGAAGAGTCACAATGCCGGCGCAGGCGATTTTTATTTTAAACACCTGGGTTAAATTGCCACCCATACGGTATTGCCAGTCATTATAGCCGGTAAATATGACGGCCGGCATGCTGATGAGAACCACCACCAAATTATAAAATCCCGCTTGGGCGAAACTTCTGCTATCAAACATGATGGATAGGGCTAACAGCAGGACCGCAACCGGCAGGACACCGTTAGGGATGTGCACGGAGATGGGGTGCGCATGCAATTGGGTTAACAGCAGGGAAGTTCGATCGTAAAATGGGTAATATTTTGAAGGTATTTTGCTGCGTAGAATATCGTTATTGAATTTCTTAACACTATCGCTTTCTTTAGTTTCTTCGGTGGCGGCCGCAGTGTCAGCAGCTTGTGTTTCAAGTTGCGGTTCCAATTCAGATTCCGGGGTGACTTCAACAAAAAACGAACTATCCGCACCGCAAACCGGACATTTTTCCGGGGGTTCGGGGCCGGTGTGAATATACCCGCAAATGGTGCAGCGCCACTTTTTTCCGTTATCATTGTCTGAATCGTCCTTTTGAGGTGAAGAAGATGACGCTGCTTCAAGGGACGGTTCACCATTCAATGTAAAACTGGATTCATCTGCCCCGCAAACGGGACATTGGCCGGGAGGCGATTCCCCCCGAGGCTGATAGCCGCATACCCCGCACTGCCACTGCTGATCCATGCTGTTCCTTTCGGCTTCATCTGTACCTTTTTAATCGATTTGCTCCGCTTAGATTCCAAAATAACAAAAAATCTCTATAGGCAACTGCGCCATCTCTTGCAAGTCGCTCAATTACTGCTACTTTCCGACCAATCCCGTCTATAAACCGGCCAATAAAACACATAGAGGGAAATGAGCCTAGCCTGTCATCAAGAAATAATATCAGGCGGTCAGGTTCGTCCCGACAATGTATTCCTCATACTGCGCCGGGCCTTCCTGAAACACTTCCAGCATGGCTTCAAACTGCCGCCGCTGGTCATTGTTTTTCCACTGCTGCCACTCCCCGAGGCTTTGCCAAGTGGCAATTACGGTCATTTTTTGAGGGTTGTCGCTTCCCGTTAACGTTTCACCTGAAATATACCCAGGCTGCTTCATGGCTCCCCCGCGGAGCTGATTCAACAGAGCTACAATCTCTGTCTCTTTACCCTTAAGGAATCGTCGTTTGATTATCACTTTTGCGATCATCATCACCTCCGGCTAATGTTAAGAGGTTATTCCCAGAAGCTGAATGCGTTAAATACGCGCTGGGAAAAAGTGGCGGCAGGCAAACACCAATTACTGCCAGCATGGCATGCCTTTTAGGTAGGAATTGCCCTTAAATGCAGCCTATAAACAAACATAAACGTGTCCAACTATCCCACATTAAAACTCCACAGAATACCGGCACAAATGGCGGAGCCGATTACCCCGGAAGAGTTGCAGGCCATGGCGTGCATCAGCAGGTAGTTGGAGGGATCGGATTTAAGCCCCATGAGGTGAACTTCACGGGCTGATCCAGGGACCGCCGAAACCCCGGCAGCCCCCAGCAGGGGGTTTATTTTGTTTTTAAGGAACAGATTCATCAATTTGGCAAAAAGCAAGCCGGACGCCGTCGCGATACTGAAAGCAACCGCTCCCAAAGCGAAAATGCCCACGGAGCGAGGGTTCAAAAAGACGTCGCCCTGGGTGCTGGCCCCAACGGTGAATCCCAAAAAAATGGTGGCCGTATCGATGATGGCGGTCCGCGCGGTTTGCGCCAGGCGGTCCACCACGCCGCTCTCCTTCATGATATTGCCAAAAAAGAAGGGCCCCAGCAAAGCAATAGAGGCTGGTGCCAGAAAACAACATAAAATCACCCCAACCACCGGAAAAAACATGCGTTCTTTCTTGGATACCACCCGCAAATCGGGCATCTTGATGCGACGCTCTTTTTCAGTGGTGATCAATTTCATGATGGGCGGTTGAATGATAGGAATCAAGGCCATATAGGAGTATGCGGCAATGGCGATGGGGCCGATCAGTTCAGGCGCCAGTTTGGCGGTTAAAAAGATGGAGGTGGGGCCGTCGGCACCGCCGATAATGGCAATTGAGGAGGCTTCGTTGGGCAGAAACCCGAGACCCAGGGCACTGAGCAAGGTAAAGAAAATACCCATTTGGGCCGCCGCGCCCAAGAGCATCAATTTGGGATTTCCCAGCAGTGAGGAAAAATCGGTCATGGCGCCCAAACCGAGAAAAACGATGGACGGGTAAAGACCCGAGGTAACCCCGAAATAAAGATAGTGCAGTACGCTGTTGGGCTCGTAGATTCCAATGCCAAAGCCCGGGAAAAAAGGTATGTTTCCTACAATTATGCCGAATCCGATGGGCAGCAAAAGAAGCGGTTCATACTCTTTGGCGATGGCCAAGTAGACAAACACAATCGCCACGCACAGCATAATCAGATGGCGGTAATCGGCTAAAAAAAAGCCCGTGTTACCAAGGAATTGAATTAAGAGTTCCATGGATCGATCCTAATATACATTTCGGGTAGATGGTTTTTCAGTGTTTGGAAAATTGTTAATCTGAAAACCGGAATTTACCTTCGCCCAGAGGGATTAATTTCCCAGATTCCCGTAGGCAGCGGAGTGTCAGATGAGGATGGGGAAACTGGTATGAATTGGCCAGGGCGTACAAATCCGAAAGATTGAACTGGTCGCCCAACTCGGCGGCCATGGGTTTGTAGAGTAACGCCAGCTCGTTCAGATCCATGGGGCAGTGTTCCGGTGCCCGCACCACCGATTTGGGGGCGAGAACCGCTGTGGGGGGCGGGCTCTCTTTATCGCGCTTTTCGAGAACCTTGATCAGCTTATGGAGTTGGGAAATAATAAACGATAAAATGGCCAAGCCGGATAGCACGATGGATGCCCCGGCAATGGCCATGGACCAACCGTTATAGTGTGCGATGGCTTCAAAACCGACCAATGTGGACCTCCCTTTATGGATTGCGGAATAAGTTGTGCCAATAAAAACAGATGACATATGGGCGGGGTAAAGTCAACATAATGATCCGAGATGATTAGACTATTTGCATTAGATAAATTCTGATTTTATTGTAAGAAGAATTCTTACATTTGGTCTGGCGGATCGGCTGCCCGGCTCATTGGCGTTGGCCCCAACAATCCGAGTGCGGATTAAAGCGATCCCGTTCCATTAAATCAAAGGTTGAAATTCAAGGCATGGGGCATCGGTCGATCAAGGGCTGGACAAATTGAGACTCGCTGTCCCAGGGAAATAAAATCCAGGTGTCCTGACTCACCTCGGTGATGTAAGTGTCCACCAGGGGCCGTCCGTCGGGTTTGGCGTACACCGTTGCAAAATGCGCCTCAGGCAGCATTTCGCGCACAAATTTTGCGGTCTTGCCGGTATCCACCAAATCATCGATGATTAGCCATTCCTTTCCGGATCCCGGCACGGATTTCAATACCTGCACATCATCGTTTTGGGTTTTCCAATCATAACTGGAAATGCAGACCGTATCCACCAGCCGCAGTTCCATCTCCCGCGCAATGATCGCCGCCGGGACCAGTCCGCCGCGGGTCACGGCGATGATTCCCTGAAATGCCGGCCCGGTTAACAGCCGCCAGGCCAAGGCCCGGGAATCTCGATGGAGTTGATCCCAGGAGATGGGATAGGTTTTGGTGTAACGTTCGGTATCGTTCACGGGCTTGCTCCTATTCCTTTAAAGCGTAGATATCTAAGTTTCGTTTTCACCGAAATCAGCAAGATAGGCTTCCCATTCCATGGGCAGCAGATGTTTTTTTGCACTGTTGCAGGCCTTGCAGGCCGGAACCACATTGCCCTTGGTGGTGCGGCCTCCACGAACCAGGGGAACGATATGGTCCATGGTCAGTGCACCGGCGGGAGTGGACCGGTGGCAGTAGTGGCAGC
Source organism: uncultured delta proteobacterium (assembly GCA_963713755.1). Lineage (GTDB taxonomy): Bacteria > Desulfobacterota > Desulfobacteria > Desulfobacterales > CAVQMW01 > CAVQMW01. The sequence continues at coordinate 304,220 of CAVQMW010000005.1, forward strand.
GGCCCCGGGCGCATTGGCGTTTCCACCACTGTGAGGTCCGAAGCTCACGGGCTTTAGCCCGTTCCCGGTTCAGATGATGGCCATCGGGATCCAATGCAAAGGGATCTTTCTTGTTTCTGCGATGGGCCATCCGGTCACCTATTGTAAATTATGTTCCGCCAGCCAAGCGCTGACTTCCTGATTGAGGTATTGATAGAATTGCTGGGAGCCTCCCAGCCCCCGCCGGCCAAAAAAGTAGTTGATCTCCAAAAAAAGGGGTTCGGGATCGAGTTCCTGGCGGGAAAAGATCAGATCAAAACCCGCCAAGTTGATTCCCGACTGTAAACAGAATTTTTCCGTTGCCGCAATGCCTTTGCGCTGCAGGTCCGGCCGCAGTTGATCATCGATCCGCGCACCCCGGGAGAGGCTGCTGTGAAACGGGTTCTCCTTCCCGGATATGCGCCAATAGGCTGTTAACCGCCGTCCGATCACCGCCACCCGCAATGCGCCGCCCCGAGGCTGGGTGTCGATCCGGGATTGGAGAATGAAAGCGGTTTGTCCGGTAGCTTCTTGAGCGGCCACCATTCCGAAAATCTCTTTCAGGGCCTGGTGATCGGCAATGGGGTAGACCGTATCGCCCTCGCCGCCCCAGTTTAACTTCAATACCAGGGGAAAGCCCAAAGGTGGCCGGGCGGGGTCGGGGTGCTGCCGGATGTACGTCGCGAGGTCGGGAAAGCAGCGGCTCGGGGGAATGCGAACACCATGAGAATTGAACAGGTGGATCTGGCCGATTTTTCCGGGATAGGCGAAGCGGGTTTCGTGATGGGGAAAAAGATGGACGCAATTTTCCCGGGCCATGCGGTAGAGTGATTCCGGACAGCCCTGGGGCAGGATGACCGCCGAGGCCCGACGAATGGCCGCCAGGTCCTGATGGTCCGGTTGCCGACCGGCGCAGATCCGGTTTTCATCGGTCACCACGCAGGGATGGAACGAGAGGATCATCAGTACCCAAAACGGCGCAGGGCCCGGGTGTCCCGAGTCCAATTTTTTTGAACCCGGACAAACAATTTCAGAAATACCGGAGCGTCCAACAGGGCCTGAATGTCCCCCCGGGCGGCTTCACCGATCTGTTTCAGTTTGCGGCCCTGTTTGCCGATGATCATCCCTTTTTGGGAGTTCCGCTCTACATGCAGGGTGGCGTAAATATGAACAATGCCGCGCTGGGTGTTAAATTGGTCGATGGTGACCGCCACGGCATAGGGGATTTCATCGCCGGTGAGACGAAATGTTTTTTCTCTAATTAATTCAGATACTAAGAAGCGCTCAGACAGATCCGTCAGATCATCCGGGGGAAAATAAGGTGGCCCGAGGGGAAGAGATTTTTCCATCTCGGTCACCAAATCTTGAACCTGAAGGCCGGTTTTGGCGGATATGGGAATGATGGCCTGAAAGTCGACCGCATCCCGCCACATTTGGATCAAGGTCAATAGCCGGGGTTTGGGGATCAAATCGATTTTGTTGAGGGCCAGAATGACCGGTCGCCGGTGTTGGCCCAGGGCCTGAACCCACATCTGTTCCGCTTTGGGGTCCGGCCGCTGGGCATCCACCAGAATCAGGATTAGGTCCACATCTCCAAATGCGGAAAGGGCCGTTTCCACAATGCGTCGATTCAGGAGCTTGGCCGAGGGGTGAATTCCCGGGGTATCCATAAATATGAGCTGGGAGCAAGGCTGGTGCAGGATTCCCAGGATGCGATTGCGGGTGGTCTGGGGCTTCTTGGAGGTGATGGCCAGTTTTTGACCCAGCAGGCGGTTTAAAAGGGTCGACTTGCCGACGTTGGGAGCGCCGGCGATGAGGATGAAACCGGATCTGAAATTATCGGGAATCACATCGTTCATGGGTTAAACTAAAATCCGTTCAGCGCGCTAGCGCAAACTATCCATGGAGCAGCGCCGCAATCGTTTCCCATACTTGCTCTTTGCCTTGGCCGGTCTTGGCGGAAAATAAAATGGGCGGGGCAATTGCCGCGGGCAGGCCGCGACGGATAACGCTTTGGCGCTGGGCCTGTTTGGTTTTGGAAAACTTGTCCGCCTTGGTTAGAGTCGCGATTACCGGGATGTCCAGGTGGGTTAGCCAATTGATTAAATCCAAATCCTTGGGATCGCCGTCCCGGCGGATATCCAATAGCACCACCACACCCCGCAAAGTGGCGCGCCCCGTGAGATAATTTTCGATCATGGGGCGCCATTTTTTTCTTACAGCAGCTGGCACTTTGGCATACCCGTACCCAGGTAAATCCACAAAGGTAAACGCCGAGTTCACGTCAAAAAAATTGATCAATTGGGTGCGTCCGGGCTGGCGACTGGTTTTGACCAGGCTGCGGCGGTTGACCAAAGTGTTGATGAGGGACGATTTGCCTACATTGGACCGTCCGGCAAAGGCCACTTCCGGCAGATTGGCTGCTGGGTATTGGTCCGGTTGGACGGCACTTTTGACAAATACGGCACTTTTGACATGCATGGCGGATGAGATCTAACTTTGACGCTGTCCGAGATAGTTTTCCAGCCGCTTGAGACCTTCCTCGATGTTGGCCATGGAATTGGCGTAGGAAAACCGCAGGTAGCCCTCACCCTGCTTGCCGAAATCGATGCCGGGGGTGACCCCCACGCAGGCGTGCCTCAAAATATCGAAGGCCAGTTTGTAGGAATCCCGGGAGATGTGTTTTGCGTTGGCAAACACGTAAAAGGCCCCGGTGGGCTCAACGGTGATGCCCAGCCCCATTTCCCGCAGCCGCCGGACCATGAACCGCCGCCGGCGATCATAGGTCTCGCGCATGCGCTGCACGTCGTCGCCGGCCTGGGTCAGGGCCGCAACGCCGGCGCGCTGGACCATGGCGTTGGCTGAAATGAAAAAATTCTGCTGCAGTTTTTGCATGGGTCGCATAAATTCAAGGGGAGCGATCACATATCCCAGCCGCAACCCGGTCATGGCGTACAATTTGGAAAAGCCGTTGAGCACAAAGGCCCGGTCGCTAAACTCCAAAATCGAGTGGTCCGCCTCGCCATAGGTCAAGCCGTGGTAGATTTCATCGGAAATCACAAAGGTTTCGGACCGCTCGTCGCTGATCTGGGCAATGGCCCGCAGCCGCTCCGGGCTCAAAACGTTGCCGGTGGGGTTGGCCGGTGAATTGATCAGAATGCCCTTGCTGCGGGGGCTCAAGCGGGAGACAATATCCTCCGGGCGGTACTGAAATCCCTCGGATTCGCTAACCGGCACAAAAATCGGGACCCCTTCGCTAAAGGTGATGAAATTGGGGTAGCAAGCGTAATGGGGATCGGAAATGATCACCTCATCGCCGGGGTCTAGCAGGGTGGAGAATAAGAGGAACATGGCTGGGGAGGTGCCGGAGGTGACCAACACCTGCTCGGGCGATACCTCAACCCCGTAGGTGCTGTGGTAATAATTGCAAACCGCCTCCCGCAATTCCAGCAGGCCCAGACTGTGGGTGTAGTGGGTAAAGCCATTGTTGATGGCCTGGCAGGCAGCGGTTTTTACGCACTGCGGGGTATCGAAATCGGGTTCGCCCACCTCCAGGTGGATCACATTTTGACCCTGGCCCTCCATCTCGCAGGCTTTTTCCAGCACATCCATGACAATAAACGAGGTGATCTCTTGCGTCCGTTGGGAATGCAGCCGTTTTTCCATGGCGGATCCTATAGCACCTTATTTAAAGGGTATTCGATAATGCCTTCGGCACCCAATTGGATCAGTTGGGGAATCAAATCCCGCACCACCCCGGTGTCCACCACAATCTCAACGGCGAACCAATCCGACTGGTACAAGGGCGACATCGTGGGGGCGTTGAGACTTGGCAGGATCTTAATGACCGTATTCAAGTTCTTTTCCGGTACGTTCATCTTTAAGCCCACCAGTTTTTCACCCAACAGGGCCCCCTGGAGCAGCAAGGCGATCTGTTCCACCTTTTGGCGTTTGGCCGGGTCTTGCCAAGCCGTGGGATTGACGATCAGCTGGGTATTGGTCTCCATGAGCTCATGGATGATGCGCAGTCCATGGGCTTTGATGGTGGAACCGGTTTCAGTCACTTCCACCACGGCATCGGCTAAGCCTGACACCACCTTGGCTTCGGTGGCACCCCAGGAAAACTCGACGCTCACATCAATATTGCGCTCCGCAAAATAGCGCTGGGTAAAAGCCAGCAGCTCCGTGGCGATTTTCTTGCCCTTCAGATCGGCCAAGGTCTGAATGGGGGAATCATAGGGCACGGCCAGTACCCAGCGGGCCGGGCGGGAACTGACCTTGGAGTAGATCAGGTCCGCCACCACCTGCACCTCGGATTCATTTTCCGCAATCCAGTCTTTACCCGTAAGCCCGGCGTCCAGGGTGCCGTTCTCCACATAGCGGGACATTTCCTGAGCCCGGCAAATGGCGCATTCAATGGATGGGTCATTGATTTCGGGAAAGTAGCTACGGTCATTCACATTGATCTTCCAGCCTGAACGCTTGAACAGGGCGATGGTCGCGTTGAGCAGGCTTCCCTTGGGAATGCCGAGTTTCAGCAGGGTCTTCATTTACAGTATACCTCCTGGGGATCGAATACCGGTTCGCCAATCATCTTCAGACCATCGCCCACCACTTGGTAATGGAAGCAGCTGCGATGACCGGTATGGCAGGCCGCGTCGCCCTGTTGTTCAATTTTCAAGAGCACCGTGTCCCGGTCACAATCGACGCGGATCTCTTTTACGATTTGGACATGGCCCGAGGTGCTCCCCTTGACCCAGAGGCAGTTGCGGGACCGGCTGTAATAGGTGGCCTTCCCCGTGGCGACCGTCTGCTGAAAAGCAGCCTCATTCATAAAGGCCACCATCAATACCTCGCCACTGATATGGTCCTGGGCCACGGCCGGAACCAAGCCGTTGATTTTCGAGTAGTCCAGTTTAATCCCATTCATTGAGAAACCCCCCAGCAACAGATCAAGGAGATAGATTCAAAATTAATGTAAACTGATAGACTAAAATTACATGCCGTCTAAAGTCAAACCATTTCATTAATTGCTCCCAAGCCTAAGATTTGATAATCTGATAAGGTTTAGCAAAATGGGTTCCAATCCAATGGGTGGACCGCTTCGTGGGCGGTGTCGCCTGAATCTTGTAACCTCTCCCTAAAAGAACCGGCGGGTAAACGCTTAGTATGTCACGCGGTAAAAGCAAATCGCAAATCATGAAACAGCGCGCACGGCGAGAGCGCCGGGGCGCCGGTCGCCGGCTTACTAAATGGCTGGCGGGGTTGACCCTTTTGGCCCTGGTCTCCTTGGTTCTGGCGGCGGGGGGGCTTTACTACTATATGAGCCAAGGGCTCCCCAAAATCTCCTCCCTCAGCGACTATCGGCCTTCCACTATTACGACGGTCTATTCAGATGACAACCGCCGGATTGCCGAATTTTTCAAGGAGCGCCGGATCGTGGTGCCTTTGGAGGATCTGCCGGAGATGCTGCGCAAGGCCTTTATCGCCGCCGAAGATTCCCGTTTTTACAAGCACCGCGGTGTGGATCTGTTGAGTATCGTGCGGGCCTTCTTCAAGAATATGGAGGCCGGCACCATTGTCCAGGGGGGTAGTACCATCACCCAGCAGGTCACCAAGTCCTTTTTTTTGACGCCGGAACGCAGCTACCGCCGCAAAATCAAAGAGGCCATCCTGGCCTACCGCATCGATCAGGCCCTGAGCAAGGAGGAGATCCTCTATCTCTACCTGAATCAAATTTATTTGGGCCACGGTGCCTATGGGGTGCAGGCCGCGGCGGAAAACTATTTCGGCAAATCCGCCAAGGATCTGTCCCTGGCCGAGTGCGCCATGCTTGCCGGACTGCCCCAAGCGCCCAGCCGCTACTCGCCCTTTCACAGCCCCGAAAAGGCCCAGCAGCGCCAGATCTATGTACTCAACCGCATGACCCAAGAGGGCTATATCACCAATGTCCAAGCCTCCGAGGCCCTCACCCAGGAACTGGACATCCGCCCCCGGCGCAATCTCTACATCGAAGAGGTACCGTTCTACACCGAGTATGTGCGCCAGTATGTCCTGGAGAAATATGGCGAAGATGCCCTTTACCGGGAGGGTTTGAAAATATATACGGCGGTCAATATCGAAACCCATACCATGGCCCGCGAGGAGGTCCTCAAAGGCCTCAAAGCGCTGGACAAACGCGAGGGCTACCGCGGCCCCCTCAAGCACCTGCAACCCGAGCAGATCGAAAATTATTTAAGAGGGTTGCGTGATGACGAATCATTGCCTGAGCCGGTCCCGGGCCAAATGGTTCAAGGTGTGGTGGTGGCGCTGGATGATCAGGGCAAAACGGTGGGGGTGCGATTGCCCGAAGGCCAGGGCCGCATCGCTATCGCCGACATGCGCTGGGCCAGAAAGCCCAACCCGGAGATCGCCTATCACAGCACCCGCATCGAACGCCCCGGCCAGGTGCTGCGGGTGGGGGATGTGATCTGGGTGGGACTTAAAGCGCGTGAGTCTGAAGCAGCGGAGTGGCCCCTGACCCTGGAGCAGGAACCGGAAGCCCAGTCGGCGCTGCTCTGCATGGAATCCGAAAGCGGACAGGTCAAGGCCATGGTGGGCGGCCGGGATTTCCGGGAAAATCAATTCAACCGCGCCATCCAATCCCGGCGCCAACCCGGGTCGGCCTTTAAGCCCATTGTCTATGCCGCGGCCCTGGATAAAGGCTATACGCCGGCGACGGTGATCTATGACTCGCCGGTGGTGTATAAAGATGTCGAGATGGATTTCAAATGGAAGCCCAAAAATTACGGGCGGGAATTTCATGGACCGACCCTGCTGCGCAAAGCACTTGCAAAAAGCTACAATGTGGTGACCGTTAAAATCCTTAGGGATATCGGGATCGACTATGTCATCGAGTATGCCCGACGCCTGGGGATCGAATCCAATATCAACCGCGACCTTTCCATCGGGTTGGGCTCCGCCGGCATGTCGCTTCTGGAGATTGTGCGGGCCTACGCGGTGTTTAACCATCAGGGCTATCTCATCGAGCCGGTCTTCATCACCCGCATCGAGGACCGCGACGGCAACCTGCTGGAGGAGGCCGGAATGCTGCGGGAGAAGGTCATGGAGTCCAGCACGGCCTATATCATGACCAGCCTGCTGGAAGGGGTGGTGAAGGAGGGCACCGGCCGGCGGGTGCGCGCCTTGAGACGGCCGGTGGCCGGCAAGACCGGGACCACCAACAATCTTCAGGATGCCTGGTTCGTGGGCTACACGCCCCGTTACACCACAGGGGTTTGGGTGGGATATGATGACAGCCGGCCCATGGGCCAGGGCGAGACCGGCTCACGTGCGGCCAGTCCCATCTGGCTGGGGTTCATGCAGCGTCTGTTGGAGGGCAAGCCCGTGCGGGTGTTTCAAGTCCCCCAGGGGGTGGTGTTCGCCAAGATTGACGGGGAGACCGGGCTGTTGCCGGTGCCTGAGTCGCAGACCATTCTGTTTGAGTGTTTTAAAGAAGGCACGGCCCCCACTGAGTATACCAAGCGGCCCGGCAAGGTTGCCGATACGGATCAATTCTACAAAAAGGGGATCTGAGGATGCGTGGAGAGTGTCTCAGTTCATAAGTTGACATTTGATCTATCAGTAGAAGGGCCTTGCGCCAGTTGGAATTGACGGTATCAACCTTAGGGGCTCGCGCAAAAATAAATTCACATTTTCAGCACCCATGCATCCCGCTCAGCTGCGTTGCGAAAACACACAATATGCTTGATATTATTTAGTTTCCGCGCCTTGCTGAGTGGGCGCCTGAGCACTGAATTCTGCGAATTTATTTCTACACGAACCCCAACCGATGGGAGGGATCATGATTGTCGGTATTTTAAAGGAGATCAAAGCGGAAGAGAATCGGGTTGCCATGACACCGGCCGGCGTGGAAGTGATGATCCATAACGGCCATACCGTTTTGGTGGAGCAGGGTGCGGGCATGGGCAGCGGGTTTGCGGACGAGGCCTATGTCAATGCGGGAGCCGAAATCGTGGCCACACCCCAAAAGATTTATGCCCGGGCCCAAATGGTGATGCATGTCAAAGAGCCCCTGGCGCCGGAATACGATCTGATCCGCGAGGACCAAATTGTCTTTACCTACCTGCACCTGGCGGCCGCTGAGGAGTTGACTCAGGCACTGATTCGACGCAAATCGATCAATATCGCCTATGAAACCATCCAGAAAAGCGACGGATCCCTGCCGCTGTTGACCCCCATGAGCGAAGTGGCCGGGCGCATGGCCATTCAGCAGGGGGCCAAGTACCTGGAGATGGCCCAGGGCGGTCACGGCGTGCTGCTGGGGGGGGTGCCTGGGGTGGATCCCGGCACGGTCCTGGTGATCGGCGGCGGCGTTGTGGGAATCAACGCCGCCAAAATGGCCTGCGGCCTGGGGGCCAAGGTCTATGTTCTGGATATGAATCTGGAACGGCTGCGCTATCTGAGCGATGTCATGCCGGCCAACTGTTTTCCCCTCATGGCCAGCCCGGCGGCCATTCGCAAGTATGTCAAAGAGGCCGATGTGGTGGTGGGCGCGGTGCTGGTGGCCGGCGCCAAGGCTCCCAAGCTGGTCTCCCGCGATCTTTTGAAAACCATGAAAAAAGGGGCCGTGCTGGTGGATGTGGCCATCGACCAGGGGGGCTGTTTCGAGACCTCCAAAGCCACCACCCACGGCGATCCCATCTACACGGTGGACGGGGTGGTGCACTACTGTGTGGCCAATATGCCGGGGGCCGTGGCCAAGACTTCCACACTGGCCCTGACCAATGCCACCTTGCCCTATGCCGTGGAGATCGCCAATAAAGGGTGGCTTTTGGCTATGCAGGAGAATCCGGAGATCAAGCTGGGCGCCAACGTGATCCGCGGCGAGATCGCCTACAAGGGCGTAGCGGAAGCCTTTGATTTGCCTTACACTCCCATCGACGACCTGATTTAGTCTCCACGAATCGTCGCTTTGAACAAAAAAGGCGGGATGCTCCGGCACCCGCCTTTTGCGTTTTATGGTTGCGGGAGGTTTTGCCCCGCAACCCGATTCATTCTAACTTCTAGCCGGCCGTTGACCGTTTCCCGGAAAACAGCCCCGCGATCATTTTAATCCAGATACCGCTCAAAATCCAGGCATATCCATAGGTGCCGATGATGATCAGCACAAAGGCGATGATGATGTCCCGGGCGCTGCCATTCAGGGAAAAGCCTGGCACGTATCCGAACAAAAAGGGACCCAAATAGAGAAACTTGGCGAACTTGAATGAGGTAAAGGCCGTTTTCCACATGTTGGCCTTGGCAATGGTGGCCCCGGCAAAAGCGGCGATGCAGACCGGCGGGGTGATGTTGGAGTCCTGGCTCAACCAATAGACGATCATGTGGGCCGCGATCTCATTGACCCCCAGATGGGTCAGGGCCGGCACGGCCACCACGGCGGTGATTAGATAGGCGGCGGTGACCGGAACCCCCATGCCCAAGACCAGAGAGGCCAGCGCCACCAGAAAAATGGTTAATACCAGCGAGCCGCCGGCCAATTCGATGACGATATCGGCGAAGGTCAGCACCAGGCCGCTGTAGGTCAGCACCCCGATGATAATGCCGATGACCCCCACCGTAGCACCGATTTTCAAGCTGTTTTCGGTTCCCTGGCGTGAAGCGCCGACAAAATTGATCAGTTCGGTTTTCAGGTCGGCACCTTTTTTCCGGCGGTATAAGGCCACAATGACAGCGATCACGATGCCCGCGACGACCAGCATCCGCGGCCGCATAAACGGATATAAAGATTGGGCCACAGCCTCTCCGGACAGGGCGCCGATACCTTTCCAAAGCCAGGTTCCCAACAACACAATTCCCATGATCCAGGCAAACGTCAGATCGATTCGGGTATCATCGGTTTTATGGCTGATGGCCACACAGCAGGCCAGGCCTAGAATTGCTGAATAACCAGGGGAGAACCCGCTGAGCATGAAAATCGTGATGATGATCAGCGGCAATGTGTAAGGCCATTCTTCCTTTAAAATGGTCATGGCGCTTCGTTCGGAGCGTTCACCGATCACACTGTGCATTTTGGCTTCCCAGTGAACCATCATGTAGACGCTAAAAAAGTACATAAAGGCAGGGAAAATGGCCACCAGCATGATTCGCGAGTAGGGGACACCGGTCATTTCCGCCATAATAAAGCCGCCGGCGCCCATGATGGGCGGCATGAACATCCCGCCGATGGAGGCCGCCGGCTCGATGCCCCCGGCGACGTGGGGCCGGAAACCGGCCTTTTTCATCATGGGAATGGTAAATGCACCGGTGGATACCGTATTGGCAATGGCGCTACCGGAAATGGATCCGAAAAGGCCGCTGGCGATCACCGATACTTTGGCCGGCCCGCCGATCTTATGGCCCACGGCGGCCAGGGGCCAGTCGATGAAAAACCGCTGGGCGCCGCATTTTTCCAGAAACGCGCCAAACAGCACAAACAAAACGACATAGGTGGCCAATACATTGGCCATAATGCCGAATACACCGTCCGCGGCATAAAAAATGCTGGTGCACATTCCCGGCAGGCTGTCACCGGCATGGGCGATCAGGTCCGGCATGTGCGCCCCGTACATGCCGTATAGGATGAACACGACACCCAGAATGACGAATACGCTGCCCACTACGCGGCGCGCCAGTTCGACACCGATCAACACACCCACCACGGCGATCCACTGATCCAGGGGAGTCTCCGCCCCGGTTCGGTAGTTGATGGCTTCGAAGTTGACGATCCAATAACCGACGGTAACAATGGAGCCGATGATCAGCAGGTGGTCCACCACGCGCAAGATCTTGTTTTTGGACTGGTAGAGCAAAAAGCAGAGGATATAGGTGATGATGACGTAAATACCCCGGTGGTACTGGGTAGCTGCCGGTTCGATGACAGCTGACCAGGAGTAGTACAACACCAGAAAAACGGCCAGAACATCGAAAATGATTTTCTCGTAATTCTTGAGTCTCGCGTACACGGGAATACCTGCTTGTGATGGGTCAAATTGAAAGCGGGACGAGGCGCCCATGACAAGCACCCCGTCCCGGTGGATTCGGCTATTTCAGAACGCCTTGTTCTTTCCAGAATTTTTCGGCACCCGGATGGAGCGGGGTGGCGATGCCCTTGACGCCTTTTTCAACGGACATGGCAGCAAAGGTTTTTTTCTGCTGCACCATCCAGGCCAGGCCTTCGGGGGTAAAGATTTCCTTCAGCATCCCGTAGACCAAATCCTCGGGTGCTTCCGGGGAGGCCACCAGCAAGGTGGAGTCCACAAATGAGGGCGTATCGGCCTCGATTCCGCGGTACTTCGCATTGGAGGTGGGGATGGACCAAGGTTCAAAGTTCTTGTATTTATCGTAGAAGCCCGATTCTTTGGCATCGGCATCCAGATTCACTAGGGTGATATCATTCATGGTGGCGGCTTGTATCACGGCGCTGCTCGGATAGGCGGTAAAGAGCCAAAAGGCATCGAGCTGGTCGTTGCCGAATGCATCGGCCGCGGCGTTATATCCCATGGCGTTGCGTTCTATCTTGTCCCAGATGCCCAGGTGGGTGAAAAACATTTCGCAATAGGAGTAGGCGCCTGAGCCGGCGTTACCCACGCCGACCTTTTTACCCTCCAACTGTTTGGCGCTGGTGATACCGGATTTTTTGCGGACCACGAGCTGAGCCGGTGCTTCATAGAGATAAGCCACGGCCAGAACGTTTTCATATTTGACGGGGTCATTGACCATCATGCCGTTGCGGCCGGCAAACACGTGGCCGGAATAGACCGTACCGAAATGGGCCTTTCCGGAATTGACCCGGCGCAGATTCTCCGTGGACCCCCCGGACGATTGGACCTTGATGTTATAGTCAGCCATCGCCTTGACGGGATCGTAGGTGCTGATGGCCTGGCCCACGATCTGAAATGTTCCGCCGGCAGGCCCTCCGGCGAAGATGATCAGTTTCTTGGCAAACACCGGTGGCGCCACGGCCAGGGATACCATGAGGGCGAGGAAAATTCCGAGGGTCAATGCAAGATGTCTCTTTTTCATGAATTATTCTCCTTTTTGGAAAATGGGGTTGGGGGAACATCCGAATGGCATTCCCCATGGGAATGGGTGACAGTGAACACTTGTTCACAGGATAAGCTGCTGATTTTTACCCTATTCGTTGGAGTGGGTATCGGTCAATTGGACGATTTCTGATTTTAATGTAAGAAATTTTCTTACACGGTTCAGCGCCGGTTCCGGGGTCGAGTCCGGCAGGTCCTGTTACGGTGGGGATGGGGGGTGCAGTCGCATGTCAGATCAGGGCTCGATCAGCCGATTCTGGATGGCGAAGCGCGAGAGCTCGGCATTGTTGCGCAGGTTGAGCTTTTTCAGCAGTCGAAAACGATAGGTGTCCACGGTTTTGATGCTGATGTTGTAGGAGGCGGCGATTTCGCGGTTGGTGTGGCCCAGGGCCAGGCGCCGCAACACCTGCAGCTCCCGGGTGGAGAGGGTGTCCAGGTCGGATCCGCTCTCCGCGCCCCGGGCCACCCGCAGGGCCAGAGCCTCGGCAGCCTCCCGGGTGAGGTAACGGCCGCCGCCGTGGACTTTGCGGATCGCCTTGACCAGTTGCTCGGGGGCCGATTGCTTGGTGATGTAACCTTTGGCGCCGGCTTCGATGGCACGAACTACATATTGCTGCTCTTCGTGCATAGTCAGGATCAGCACCGGTAAATCGGGGTGCTTGGCGGCCAAGCGGGCAGTGACTTCCAAACCGTCCAGCCCCGGCATGGAAATGTCCACCACGGCCACATCCGGGGGGTCCTGGGCGATGTGCTGGAGCGCCTCGCGCCCATCGGCGGCTTCGGCCACCACGGCCATATCGTCGGTTTCTTCCACGATGCGCCGCAGCCCGGCCCGCACGATGCTGTGGTCATCGGCCAGCAATACCCGAATCATGATCCCACTCCGCTTTGGGAAGGCAAGGGGACCTTAAAGAGCGCCCGGGTGCCCTCGCCGGGACAGGATGCCATGATCAGCTCCCCGCCGGCCAGTCCGGCGCGTTCCCGCATTCCCGCCACGCCTAAACCTTCCACTTCCCCAAGACCATCCAAATCGAAGCCCCGGCCGTCATCGCTCACGGAAAGCTCCAGATGGTTGTTGGTGAGCTCAAGGCGGACGCTGACATGGGCTGCGCGGGCATGGCGGGCGACATTGGTCAAGGCTTCCTGAACAATGCGGTAGGCGGCCGTGGCGAGGGTGTCTTCCATGGGTGGCACGGCACTGTGTTCGAAGATGCAGGATATTCCGGTGCGGGATTCAAAGTCGGCGGTGTAATTTTCCAGGGCGTCCACCAATCCCAGATCATCCAGCACCACGGGCCGCAGTCGTTTGGCCAACCCCCGGACATCTTCGATGTTTTTATCGATGAGCTGGCACATTGTCAAGGCGCGCTCCGCGGCCGCGGGATCGCGGTCATTCAGGTGCTCGCGGAGCCAAACCGCCTCCATGCGCAGGGCGGTCAGCACCTGTCCCAGCTCGTCATGGAGCTCCCGGGCGAGGGCCGCGCGCTCTTTCTCCTGGCCGTCCATGATGGCCCCCGACAATCGGCGCAGCTGGTTTTGGGCTTTCTTGAGGGCCGTGATGTCCGTGGAGATGGCACCCACCCCGTCGATAATACCCTGGGCATTGTAAATGGGAAAGCGTACCGCCAGATAGGTATGCTCGCCATCGGCCTGGGGAATGGTTTCCTCTGCCATGCCAGAATGCCCCTGATCCAACACCCGCTGATCGTTGCGGCGAAACTGCGCTACCACCTCCGGCGGCAGAAGCTCGTGGTCCCGGCACTCCCGGATCTCAGCGTTTGTGACGCCGAAAATCTCCTCAAAACGGGTGTTGACCATGCGATAGCAGCCCCGGGTATCTTTGAAGTAGACCACATCGGGGGTATATTTGAGAATGCTGGTGATCTCCCGGGTGCGCTTGCGGACTTGGCCCTCTAAGGCCTTGGAATATCGGGCCAGTTCCTCCTTGGCCTGCTCCAAATCGGCCACAGCGCAGTTGCGTTCGGTGACATCAATGGAGACCGCCAGGGAGCGCACCGAGTTATCGGCCAAATCGCGGTCCGCAATGGCCGACAGCAAGATGTCGATGGTTTTCCCGCTGCGTTTGACGAACTGATAGGCCACATCCTTGCAGGAACCGGAACGGAAAAACTCTGGAAAAACCTTGGTCTCCGCGCGCAGACGGCTTTCCGGAGTCAAAAAATCGGTCAGGGGGCGACCGATGGCCTGCTCCCGGGAATAGCCCATGACCTCGGACCAGTGGTCGCTGATGCTCACCAGTCGCCCTTGGGCGTCGATGGAATGGAGCATGGCCGGGGTGTGATGGTAGAGATAACGGTAGCGCTCTTCGCTTTGCCGCAAGGCGGTCTCGGCGCTTTTGCGCCGCCGGATTTCGGCGCTGGCCTCCCGGTAGAGAAAAAAGACAGAGATGCCGATCAGGACGCACAGGGTGATAATGATGGGTCCGGTACTGCGAATCAGGGGTTCGGAAACGTTTTTGGCAATGGTTTGCTTCTCTTTTAGGTAAAGAACCTCCCATCCTGGATATTTATCAAGATTGATGCGGTTCAATAAATGATCCTTGCCGCCGGCATCCTGGACATGATTGGCATCAATAAACTTGAAATTGACGCTGGGCCAGGGGCCGGAACCGAACTGGCGGGAGTTTTTCACTGAGAGTGCCTCCTGGGGCGTCAAGCGATGGATGCTCTTGAAAAGCAACTCCCTGCGATTGGAGATGAAAATGATCCCCATGGGGTCCACCATGAGGATGGTCTCATCCTCGAGAAGATCGAGGTTCTTTTCAACCAGTTCCACGGAAGATTTGATGACCGCCAAGCCAATGGGGATATCTTCGCCATTTTTAAAAATGGGATAGCTATAGTAGATTCCCCGCTTGCCCGAAGCGGTGCCCAGGGCGAGATACGTGGAGGGTGAATTGTGGATGGCTTCCTGGAAATAGGGCCGAAACGCAAAATTTTGACCCACAAAACTGTCGGGGGCGTTGCGATTACTGGAAGCCACCGTAACCCCGGCCTGGTTCATCAGATAGCAAACCTCCGCCTCCAGGGACGATTGAAACAGATCCAATGCGGCATTGGCAGCATTCAGGGCCCGGGGATCGTCGGGATGGGTCAACTGGTCGAACAGTTGCTCCATGCCGGCCAGGGCCCGCACGGGCTTGATATTCTCTGATAGATAGGCGGAGAGGTTACGTTGAATCATGGCCAAACGGGAGAGAGTTTGACGCTCGGCATCTTTGAAGGCGGCCTCTTTCAGGGCCTGATAGTAGAGCAGGCCCCCCGTGGCGGTGGAGAGAAAGGCCAGCAGGGAGAGGACCAGTAGGATGAGTCTGATTTTCATGGTTCAAACCGCTAGGGTTGGGGACCCGTTTTCCGGGGCTTTACTCGGGTACCGGCAAAATGGGTGGAATGGGTGACGATTCCAGCATGAGGGCATCCCGCGCCAGATCTGGATCCTTCATGATTCGGATCTGGCCGATGCCGTATTGTTTTTGTAACCCAGCCAGATTGCGGCTGGCAATACCGCGAAACTGGCTTTCACTGCGGGGATTGAGACGAAAGACAATGTGGGTTCGCGGTCTCTGATAATGGTGCAGGAGTTGCTCTGCACGATCATAAAAAAGCGCCGTTCGCACCAGTTCGCCAAAGGCGGGGTGGTGGGGCCCGGCCAGCAAATCGTTTTCAGGGGTCAGTTCCCGGGAAGCGGGCAGGCCCATGCGGATCACCGGGATGTGCTGCCGCTTAAACAGGCGGTAAAGGGGTTTGACCCATGCGACGGCATCCGCCAGGCTCAAGGGCTGAAACTCCCCTCGTTGGTACCATTCCGCCAGGGGGCTGCCCCGCAGCACCAGCGTGGGATAGATGCGCACAAAATCGGGCTTGAGATCGGCCAGCCGCTGAGCGCCTTGGAGGGAGCCATTTCGAGTTTCTCCCGGCAGACCCACCATCAGCTGCAACCCGACCCGGTAGCCTTGGGCGCGTAAGCGGCGGACGGCGGCCTGGGTATCTTCCGCCCGGTGGCCCCGGCGCACCCGGGTTAAAATCTGGTTGTCCATGCTTTGGGCGCCCAACTCCACCGTGGTCACGGGAAAGGTTTTCAGCAGATCGAGCCGCGCCTCGCGGATGGTATCGGGGCGGGTGGAAAAGCGAATGCCTTGAACCGCCCCTCGCGTTACATAGCCGGCCGCAAGGTCAAGGTAATCTTCCAGTTCAGTCCGTTTCAGACCCAGGAAATTACCCCCGAAAAAAGCGATCTCCGTGAAGCGGCCTGGGTCGCGGCGATAGCCTAGAAAGGCGTCGATCCCCTTTTGGGCTTCCGGTAGGGTGAGGCGCTGGCGGGGGGTCCCGGTGATGGCCTGCTGGTTGCAGAATACACATTGGTGGGGGCATCCGCGCTGGGGAATGAAGAGCGGAACGATAAAGGGGGCCCGGGATTTGATTTCAACGCATCTCCTCCCTCGGCACGTCTCTGCTGAATTGGCGGGATCACCCTTCAAGCTTCTCGAAGGCCTTGCGCGCGGCATCCTGTTCCGCCGCTTTTTTGCTGCGTCCCACGCCGGTGGTCACTAGGTTGGGAGTTTTCATTTGGATGGTAAAGCGCTTGTCGTGGTCCGGCCCGCTCTCGCCGATGAGTTCATAAAGCGGTGTGACCTTATAACGGCTCTGAATGCGCTCCTGGAGCCGGGTTTTGTAGTCATAATCGGCCTCTGAACCCTCCAGGGCCGCCACAAAAGGGTTCATCTGGCGCTCAACCTGGGCAAAGGCGATCTCAAACCCGCCATCTAGATAGATGGCTGCCACCAGGGCTTCGTAGGCATCGGAGAGAATGGAGTCTTTTTCCCGGCCCTGGGTCAGCTCTTCGCCACGGCCCAGTTGAAGATGGTCGCCAAGCTTAAGATTGCGGGCGATCTCCGCCAGGCAGGCTTCATTGACCAGTGCCGCCCGCATTCGGGAAAGCTCTCCTTCAGGCAGTGCGGGGTGCCGGACCATGAGGATCTGGCCGGCCACCAGATTCACCACGGCATCCCCCAGAAACTCCAGCCGTTCATTGTCCGCAAGTTCGCTGTCGGGCTGTTCATTGACAAAGGAGCTGTGCCGCAGGGCCTCGGCCAGCAGCTGCGGGGCGTTGAAGCGATAACCCATACGCGCTTCCAGAGTGGCTGAAGATTTCATAGGGCGGGGATTCCCGGGCAGGCGGCGGCCAAGGCGCCATAAATATTCCCAGGGATTGGGCACTTTTCCTGAAGATACCCCAGGCTGATGTGGGGATTGATGGACCCATGAAAATCGGAGCCTCCGGTCATCAGCAGGCCGTGACGGCCGGCCCAGAAGGCAAACCGTGCGGTGCGTTCCAGGGTATGCTGGGAATAGAACACTTCCAGGCCACCCAGCCCGGCGCCCTTCAAATGGATGATCAGTTCTTCCAAAACGCCATCTTCGGCAACCCCGTAGAGCTGGGGATGGGCCAGTACGGCGAGACCGCCGGCGGTTGTAATCAGTGCGATGGTTTCCTCACAGGGGATCCGGTATTTATCCACGTAAGCCGGCGCGCCTTTTCCCAGGTAGCGGTCAAAGGCCTCATCGATGGTGGCAACCCAGCCTTTGCGCACCATAGCCTGGGCGATGTGGGGCCGACCGATCTGTCCGCCGCCCGCTTCTACTATTATTTCAGCGGGTTCGAGAGCAAGCCCCTCGGATTTGAGTCGCTCCAAAATTTTCGGATTCCGGTTCTTCCGGGCGTTCTGGTGAAGTTTGAGGGCTTGATTGAGGGGCCGGTCTTCCAGATCGATGCCGTAGCCTAGGATGTGCAGGCTGCCTTGAATGGCAAAATTCACGGGAGGGCCGGCCGAGATCTCCACGCCGGGGGTGAATTTCACCCTAAACGCGGGGGCCAGGCGAATCGCCTCCCGTGCGCCGTCCAGGGTGTCGTGATCGGTGAGGGCCAGGGCGGATAGATGCTCTTTTTCCGCCAGGGCCAGAAGTTCGCGAGGGGTCAGGGAGCCATCGGATGCCGAGGAGTGAACATGCAGGTCGATTTTCAGTTGCGGCTCACAGTCCAAGGGATCTTTCTGTGGCCTCCTGCTTGGTTTTGCACTCGATGCACTGGGTCGTTACGGGACGCGCCTTGAGCCGTTCGATACCGATCTCCTCGCCGCAGGTTTCGCATTCGCCGAAGGTGCCGTTTTCGATCCTCTGGAGGGTCTTTTTGATCTTTTTGATCAATTTGTGTTCCCGGTCCCGAATTCGCAACATGAAGTTTCGTTCCGCCTCCAAGGAGGCGCGGTCGGTGGGGTCGGGAAAGTTTTCCTTGGGCGTGGTCATGCCCACCACCGTATCGTCGGCCTGGCTCAGCAACTCTTCCATTTGATTTGTGAGCAGCTCTTTAAAATATTCGATCTCTTTTTTTTTCATATGCGCCCCGCACGAATGTATTTTCTGAAAACAAACAAAATAGACGGTTGGCTAGTAATTGTCAATACTAAATAGAGGCCGCGGAAATGAGCCTTACGCGATAGGGCCGCGGAAAGAAGTGGAAGTGTCTCCGAGCTTAGTTCGATTCAAATGAGAGTTGCGGCTGGGGTGTCCGGGGCGATCCTTCAGGGCATATGGCGGGCTGGGGGCTGCGGTGGCCTGCTGAGTAAATCGTTGAATCCGGCCTGGGCCACGGCTTTGGAGCGGCCCAGGGTATCCAGTAAAAAATCCAAGAAATCAAATGCGTTGTCATTCATTCGCTGGTGGTGGATCATGATGCCGCAGCAGCCCGATTCCAAGCCAGACCCCAAGGCGTCCAGCAGATAGTGTCGGGCCAAGGGCGGGTGGGAGGCCTTGTGGGTATGCAGATCCAGGTGCACGGGGATTTCAGGCAACGGCGCGGGATATTGCCGCGCCTGGCTCTCGTCCCGGGAGATCGCGCTAAATCCCATGGCCTCAAGCCTGAAGAGCAATTCCGGGTTCAGGCGATTCCAAGGCGGGGTCAAGATAGGGGTGAAGGCGGCGCCCACCACGCGGTGCAAGCGTTCCAGCCCGTTGGTTAAATCCCGGATCGCCAGGGCGTGGAGCCGCTGGGCACCGAACTCCGCTTTTTTCCCCTGATGGTTATGGTTGTGGTGCCGCCAGCCGTGCTGATGCCAGCACCACAGGCCGGGTGCGGCCTCACCCCACTGGCGGAGGGTTTTCCAGCGCGGGGCGCTCAGCCATGCCGGGACCAGGGCCAGGGCCAGGGGGGTGCGATGGGTCAGAAAGAGGCCCATGAGGCGTGCCAGGGCGGCACTGGGAACGGCGATGTCATCGGCGCGAAAATAGACCGTTACCGAGTTGGCCTCCCGGCCGGACAGGGTCCGATCCAGGAGCGCTCCAACCTCAGAAATCAACCCGCCCAGAGGGATCCGCCATGCCGCGGCCACCATTTCAGCCTTCCTTGGATAGAAGGGCCGAGGATTGGGATTCCCGGGCGTTATTGTGATCGGATGGGGGAGCCGGTTTGGAATTGGCGGGGGGCGCGACCCACTCCGCGAGCCAGCGGGCACTATACCCGGCGCCGTTGAGAGCAATGGCCAGATCGAGATTGCGCGGGGCGGCCATGCCCCGGGCCATCAGTTCCGCCAGCCGCGGGGCAGACAAATCGTCTTCGGACAAAACCTGCCAGGGGGCGGTCTGGGCGATTTTTTCCGACCGCAGGCGCTGTTCATGGTTTTGAGCAAAGGGATAGACCAAGGCCGGAATCCCGGCGGCCACCAGATTCATGCAGGTGTTGTAACCGGCCATGCTGACGGAGAGGTCCGCGGCCCTCAGCAGGGCCGGAAAGTCCGCGGTAAAGCGCCGCACGCGGATCGATTCACTTTGCTGGCCAGCGAATTCGTCAAAGGTTTTGGAATCGAGATAGGGACCGGTAAACACTTCCAAATGGGCCTGGGTTTGCCCCTGCAGGCGCTTAAATCCGGCAATTGTCGCCGCCAGCAGCGCCCCGCCCACCTGCCCGCCCCCGGCGCTGGCCACCACCAGGGGACGGCTGGCGCTTAACCCCAAGCGATGGCGGGCCACCTGGGGTGCCCCCCAAGGGGCAGCCGGGGCTACGAACCCTGTGTAGACTAAAGGGATTTGGATCTGGCTGACCCAGGGAAATGTCTCTTCGAGCCGAACAATTCGAGGATCGGCGTGGACCAGCAAGGCCTGAAACTCCCGATTGAGCACAGTCAGCA
The DNA here is from genome assembly GCA_963713755.1 of uncultured delta proteobacterium. Taxonomy (GTDB): domain Bacteria; phylum Desulfobacterota; class Desulfobacteria; order Desulfobacterales; family CAVQMW01; genus CAVQMW01. The sequence goes on from CAVQMW010000005.1 coordinate 324,521, forward strand.
CCCGCTGGGCATAGGCCTCCGGGTCGGGTTTTTCCACCAGGATGTCCCGCAGGCTGCAGATCACCCGGCAAGGGGGCAGGATGCCCCGGCGAACCCCCTGCAACAATGGGTCAAGCTCAAAGCGGAACGCTTTTCGCCCGAAGGGATAGAGTTCCACCCAAAAAATATCCGGTTTTTCCTGGCGAAACAGTTGCGCCAGGTGCTTGAGCCGCCCTCGCTGTAGGGTTTTCAAGTCGTCCGTGGGGTCTACAGCATAGAGTTCGGAAAATTCGGCATCCATCATCAGGGCCGGCAAACGTACTTCCCGCATATGGGCCGGCAGGGAGACATCCACCGGCTCCCCCCCGGTCACCAGGATCACCTGGTGGTCCTTTAAGGCCTTACAGATTTCCAGAGTGCGAAAAAAGTGCCCCAGACCAAGGACATGCTGGCAATAGACGATGATTTTCATGGGCGTCGTTGGATGCTAGGCGGTGTAAATATGAATTCCTGATAACGGTCCCCGGGTATTTTACCCAAACTCGGCCAATTGATATTCAGCGCTTTTCAATGGATTTAACGGGTTGCAGCGCCAGGGCATTGATCTCCTTTAGGGCTATCCCCTTGGGGGTTGCCTGCAGCCAGTGCAGATGGAAAGGCCGGATCAAGGGGCCTTCGTCGGGCAAAAAGGGCCGTTGAGATAAGTGATATAGCAAGCACTTGAGCACACCGTTATGGGTCACCACCAAAATCTTTTTCCCGGGCCAACGCCGAGCTGTTTCCAGCAAGGCTTCCCGGCTGCGCCCCAGAACCTCTTGCCGGGACTCGCCACGAGGCGGGCGGAAATTCCAGCCGGCTGTTTCCTGGGCCGCCACGGCTTGGGGCTGGTCCGCTCGCAGCTGGCGAATTGTCCTGCCGGTCCAGTCGCCCCAATCTTGTTCCCTTATCTTTGAGTTGCAATGCAGTGGCAGGTTCAGCGTTGCATTGAGCGCTTCAGCCGTCTTCTGGGCCCGAATCAGATCACTGGTGAGAATTCGATCCCAGGGTAATTTTTTCAGCGGGGTGGCCCAGCCTTGGACCTGGCGCTCACCCTCCGGCGTCAGGCGGGTTTGGGTCTGCCCTTGAATTTTTTTCTGCCGGTTCCAAGAGGTCTCCCCATGGCGAATCAGGCCGAAACAGGTAGCTGGGAAACGGTTCGCTGTAGGGTTGGTTTCAGAAGTCATATTTTGGGATTATAGGTGTCGTTCGGAGCGCCGATTCAAAGGGCGATCTTTATCTTCGATAATGGGCAACGATTTCTTCCAGGGCCCCTTCCAATACCCGGTAATTGGTTGCCAGATCGTGGTGGCGGCGGACATAGTCCGCGGCCGCCCGGCCCATGGCACGGCGCAGAAACGAATCTTGCAACAGCCGAGCCACGGCGCGGGTAAAGGTAATTCGATCCTCAAAAGGGGTCAGCAGGCCGGTTTTTCCGTGTTGAACCACCTCGGGAACACCGGCGTTGTCGAAGGCCACCACCGGCAAGCCGCAGGCCTGGGCTTCCAGATATACCATACCCAATGATTCCCGGATACCGGGAAAAACGAAGAGGTCAGCGGCACTGTAGTAACGGTAGAGTTCTTCACGGGACACTTGGCCGACAAAGCGGTATTGGCCGGGGATCCGATCCCGGGCCAGGCGTCGCAATTTTTGACCCTCCTGGCCGTCACCCACCAGGACCAGGAAAAAATGACACCGTTGGTTCCGCAAGTGGCGGCAGGTTTCAATCACCCAGCGAATGCCCTCGCTTTTAACATCGGGCCGAAACATGGCCGCCGCCAGGATGACCGGCCTGTCGCCTACCCCCCACCGCGCGCGCAGGGTTTTTCGGGCGTCGGCGTCATGCTGAAAGCGGGTCACGTCGATTCCCGGCCGCACATAGGTCAGCCTGCTGCAAGGGATCAGCCGGGCCAGGTTGTTCAGGTCCATGCGCCGATTGCTGAAAATCGCCTGGGCGCAGGTCAGGGCGCGCCGGTTGAGCTTGTATCCGGGCCAGGTGCGCCAGTTTCGGCGGCGCTTGGTGGCATACATACCCTGAAAAATGACATAGGGAATATTCAGGCTTTGGGCCGCCTCCGGCCCTAAAAGATCGGGGGCTTTGTAATAGGTGTGGTAGGTCAGCCACAGGTGAGGAGGGTTTTGTTTCCCCTGTCGTTGGATGCGCCGGGCAGCGGCCCAAAGCACGGGCCAGTCCCAAGGTTTGAAATAAATCCAGCGCGCCCGCAGATCGCTGATGGGCTGCACCCCATGGCCCCGGCCGCGGAGAAAAGCCACCAGCCCCTGGGCGGTAATCAAATCGCCGGAAGGATTGGGGTGCCCCAGGGGCTTGAACGGGGCGTAAAAGTAAATCCTCACCGGCCACGGACCTTTATGGCCGGGATTCCCTGCTGATGGATCTCCGCCAGTTGGTGGATCAAGACCCGGTTATCAAACCGGCGGCAGACCCGTTCCCGGGCGGCGGGGATGATCCTGCGGCGCAGGCCACGATTCGTTAATAAGCGGGTGATGGCCGCGGCCATGGCCCGGGGATCCTGGGGGGGAACCAACAGTCCGGTCTGGTTGTCGATGATCATTTCAGGAATCGCTGAAACCTCGGGGGCCACCACGGGGACCCCCATGGCCATGCTTTCGGCAATCACATTGGGAATGCCGTCACGATCACCGTTGGCGGCGATTCGGCAGCCGATGACGAAAATGTGCGCCCGGGCAAAGGCCTGACGCACGATCACGTGGGGCTGAGTCCCCAGGTAGCGGCAGTGCCGGGTCAGGCCCCGTCGGCTGATTTCACTTAAAATCGTTTCTCGATCCTCACCATCGCCGATCAGGGTGTATCTGAAATGAATATTGGTGCGTTTCAGCTCCTGCAGGGCCGCCAATACCGTGGAAATTCCCTTTTTGGCCGTCAAGCGCGCAACGGTTAAAATTTCATAGGGCGGGTCGAGAGAGAGCTCGTGGGGGTCCTGTATTCCGTTTGTAAACAGTCGAATGTCGATGCCGTGGTAGATGCAGTGTAGCGGGGTCTTGGCGTGGGGAGCCAGATTCCGCAGATGGGCCAGATTGTAGCGGGTGCAGGTCAACACATAGCGGGCGCGTTGGATTTTTTCAGCCAGCTGCTGGGGGTGGGAGGTGTAGATATCTTTGGCGTGGGCCGTAAAGCTGAAGGGCAATCCGGAGATCTGTGCCGCAAACATGGCCACCGAGGTGGGGGAATGGGCGAAATGAGCATGCAGGTGCACCACTCCGCTCGGGTTGAGCAGGCGTCCCACCAGATAGCCGGCCTGGAGCAGATGTTTGAGGGTTGCCGAGCGCCGGGTGCGTTTGAAACGGCGCAACGCCAGGGCCAGGGCGTTGTGGTAGTTGTTTGGATAGCGGCGGAGGGCCTTGAGGTTGAACCAGGCCAGCTTGGTCAGTGGCGCTAATATCGTATGGGGCAGATAGTCTACCCGGGCCGCAATTTGCTTCACGCTGGCGTGGCTGAAATTTTCCCGGGGATGGCGCATGGAAAAAATATGCACCTTAATCCCCAGCTGCTCGAGACCCAAAATTTCATTGGAAATAAAGGTTTCCGAAATCCGTGGGTAGCCCTTGAGAACCATTCCCAGCGCCGGCGGGGGCGGGCAGGGGGGCATGGAGATCAACACACCTGGAGGGCACTCAAGCGTTGGCACATGATTTCGATGCCGGTTAACCGAAATTGGGCCACCGCGGATTGATAGGGTTCCGGATCACTCAAGAGGCGGGTGATGCGCTCCCCTAAGTTTTGCGGCTTGAGTTGGGACCAGGGGATATAGTCCACTAGATTTTGGCGATGAAAGGCCTGGGCGCGTATCAGTTGCTCGCGCCGGGGGGTTTCCCGGGGGATGACCAGGGTGAGGCGTTTTTGGCTGAGGATTTCGCAAAGGGTGTTATAGCCGCCCATGCTGACCACCAGGTCCGCGGCGGCCAGAAGCTTTTCCATTTTACGATAAAAATAGAAAAATCTGATTCCCCTCCGACGGGCACGGCTATGGAGGGCCTGACGCTGTTTTTTGGGCATGAACGGTCCGGTTACCATGGCGCTCTTGAAATTTGAGCCCAACCGATTCTGCTCGATCATGGTCAGAAAATTGTCCATGAGCGCATAGCCGTCCCCGCCGCCCCCCGTGGTCACCACCACCAATTTATCTTTAGGCCCCACCTGATGTTCCCGGCGAATGCGATCCGTTTCCCGGGGAGTGGTGATTTTGCGTGGAATATAGCCGGTGAAATGGATCTTGTCACGGATGGTTTCGGGAATGGCATATTCGGACACCGGATCGTAAAAATGCTGATGGCCATAGACCCAAATTTCGGAGTAGAGCTCTTTTAGTGCTTTGTAGACCCCACGTTCGGCCCAATCCTTTCTCACAACCTCAGCCTGGTCCATGACATCCCGAAGCCCCAGAATGGTGCGGGTTTCCGGCTGCTGGTGCCGCAGCCAGCGCAGGGTGGGCAGCACTTCGCGCTTCAGGCCCAAAGGTTCTTTGTCCACAATAAACAGCTGAGGGCGGAAGGTTTTGGCCGTGGCGGTGATAATGTTTTTGCGGATCTCCAGGGCGTGGCGGGCATCGATTTTAATGGAGAGCGGGCGATATTCCGCGTTGGTCAGTTTGATCATTCCCGGGATGCGCACAAAGTCGATTTGTTCGGGAACTCGGAAGCGCCCCACAATGGGGGATCCGGTGAGAATCAAGATGTTGATGTGGGGCTGGCGCAGTTGGGCGGCAATGGCCATGGTCCGGCGGATATGGCCCAAGCCATAGGTGTCATGGGAGTACATTAAAATGTTGAAGGTGGATCGCCGGCCCATAGATAGAGGTTCACCGGAAAGATACGCGCAAAAAAATTCAAGCCCGCCGCTATATAGCACCAGGCCCGACTCAAATATTGAATAAAAACTAATAGTAAGACCCCTCAACCAAGTCAAGGGAATTCTCTGGATAGCGGTCCATGAGAGCAATGGCTTGGTGGACGATCTGTGGGTTTGGCTCACATGACTGGTAGATTCCATAGCGGACTTCCCACATAGGTACTTATCCATCGGATTTCATTTCTGCACACCGGTTACGGATTGGTACTCTTTGGCCGTTCCCAAGCGAGGACAATCATTAATTCATAAAAATTGTAAATAGTTATGCAAAATTGCCTTGAATTTTCTTTGTGGGAACTATGATTTTTTACCATGAATAGTTCTTGGCGGAATGGGGCATACGGGAACAAAAAATTAACAATAATAACGGGTTAAAGATGAAATGCTTGAATAATTCCAATTGGAGGTAGCCACCCTTTGTTCAATCTGGAGATTATAAGCGAGTCGCTTTCCCCTTCTCCGTAACCAATTGAATATATATTTAATTTCTATTTAAATTTATTTCTCCCGATGGGTGGCACGGTTTTTGGATGTTTATCCGCCAACTGTGTCATGTCTGCATATGGAAGCCGTAGATAATACTCTTCATTTTTACTTGTTTTGCTAACTTGCTAAGTAAAATTGGTCATATATTCTAATTATTGTGTTTCAGGCTGACAATAGTGCCATATACTAATCGGGAGCTATAAATTGTATAAAAGCGAGAGATACGTACACTTAATAACTTTATTCTTCTTAGTTTTAACGATAGTCATGCCGGGCACCGTGCTGGGTCAAACCACCCAATTGGGATTGGCCTGGGATCGGGTTACCGATGGAGACGTGCTGGGTTACCGGCTCTATTACAAGGCAGCGGGTTCTGGGGCACCCTACAACGGAACCGGCGCCGACCAGGGTCCCTCGCCCATCAATGTGGGCAATACAAATCAATATACCCTGACCGGTCTGGACTGCAGCCAAGATTATGAGTTTACCGTTACGGCTTACAATGCGTCCGGTGAGAGCGGATTTGCCGTTCCGGTACGGGTCTTTGCAATTGTTTGTGCCACAGCTACCAATGGACAAATCGATGATGGCGGGACCGGTTGGGGCGTGGCGGGAGAGGCAAAAACCATAAACATCTCTCCCAATACTGGATACATGATCGCTGATGTGCGGGTGGATGGAAACTCCGTTGGGCCCGTGTTTGATTATACGTTTCAAAGCCTGGAAGCGAACCATACGATTTCCGCTACGTTTACCGAAGATACCGGCGGTTCCGGTGGAAGTGGGGATACGGATTCAGATGGGGATGGGTTGACCGACTTAGATGAACAAAATGTTTACGGCACCAATAGGTTCAATCCCGATACGGATGGCGACGGCCTTGACGACGGTGAGGAGGTCAGCATTCACGGGACCAATCCGACCCTTGCGGACACGGATGGGGATGGGGCTACCGATGGTGAAGAAATCAACGCCAACACCGACCCTGCGGATTCAACTGAATATCCGGAGGAGCCGCAATTGGTAGTTGAATCCGGAGAGGTTCAAGTCGATCATCGCTGGCACCATGTAACCTTTAATTCTTCGTTTTCCAACCCCGTAGTGCTTGCCAATATCCCCAGTTATAACGGTAGTGATTGCTCTGTGGTCCGGATGCGCAATATCACCGGCAACGGTTTTGATATTCGGATTCAGGAGTGGGACTATTTAGATCAGGCTCATGATCCTGAATCCGTGGGCTATATTGTCGTTGAAGCCGGTGTACACACATTAGCTAGCGGCGCCAAACTCGTTGCCGGCCATTTTGACACCAATCGAACCACCAGTTTTGGAACTATCAACTTTCCGGAGTCCTTTGGGATTACGCCCGTGGTCCTCACGTCAGTGGCCACCTTCAATGGTGGAAATGCCGTAACACTTCGGAACCGGAATATCGGCACCAACGGGTTCCAGTACATGCTTCAGGAGCAGGAGAGTTATCCTAAGTCCCATGCAACTGAAACTATTTCCTATATTGCCTGTGAACCCACCACGGAAACAGTCGGGGCGCTGTCCTTCGAGGCGGGGCGGACTTCCAACACCTTTACCGATGCCCCGCGATGGATCAGCTTTAATCAGAGTTATAGCCAACCCCCGGTTCTTATCGCGGCGATGCAAACCGCCGATGGAAGCGATACGGCTGCCTTGCGTTGGCAAAAAAAGTATCGTGTCAGTGCATTAATTATGGTCGAGGAGGAGCGTTCCCGAGACTATGAAATCAGTCATACCACCGAGAGGGTCGGCTACATTGCTGTGGGCACCAGATAGTTAGGATAACCTGATTCCATCTATGGCTTGGGAGTGCGGAAAGCGACGCTTATGGAATAAGGCTGCGGCATAAATCGGTCTGACAGAAAAACCCGATGCCAAATGATTGGAGTCCCGTATGATGGAATGTTTCATTCCCGGGAGCCCAATTTCAGGCATCGGGTTTTTTGTTTCCCTCGGGCTTGCACGGGCGGTTGACCCATTACGGGAGTCGGGGTAATTTATTGCCGTCCTGTCCAGAGAACTTGATCCGATGGGTATAACCTGAATGAAAACCATTGACTCAGGTGAGAATCACATCACAGTCCGCGACTTGACCCTGGCCTATGGGGATTTCGTGATCCAGCGGGATCTCAATTTTGCCATCCGCCAAGGCGATATTTTCGTCATCATGGGAGGCAGCGGCTGCGGCAAGAGCACGCTGTTACGGCATCTGATTGGTTTACATTCCCCGGCTCGGGGCCAGGTACTCTACCGAAACCTCGATTTTTGGGCCGCACCCGAAGAGGAGCGGGATCAACTCATGGGCCTGGCGGGAATTTTATACCAGGGCGGGGCGTTGTGGAGTTCCATGACATTGGCGGAAAATGTGGCCTTGCCTCTGGAGACCTACACAGCGCTGAGTGCGTCCAAGATTGGGGAGCTTGTGGATTTCAAACTCTCTCTGGTGGGCCTTTCCGGGTTTGGGGATCACTACCCCGCTCAAATCAGCGGCGGAATGCGCAAGCGTGCCGGATTGGCGCGGGCTATGGCCCTGGATCCGGAAATTCTGTTTTTCGATGAACCCTCAGCGGGCTTGGACCCGGTGAGCTCTCGGCATTTGGACGACTTGATTGTGGAGATCAACCACAACCTTGCGACCACCGTGGTGGTGGTGACCCATGAGCTGGCCAGCATCTTCGCCATCGGCACCAACGGCGTGTTTCTCGATGCCGAGCGGCGCACCATGATCGCCCAGGGGTCTCCGCAACATATGCTCGAAAAGAGTGGGGAAGCCAGGGTTCGTGAGTTTCTCACCCGAGGCGAACCGCTCCCCAAAGCCGTCTCCTAAAGTTTTCAAAAATAATCCCTCACCCCCGGCTGGCTGGGATCAATTTTGGATTTGACTTGACTGGCGGCACACAATGGGCGAAAGATTCTGGGACTCATCCATCCAAAATTGATCCAACGGGTGTAGCTTATTCCTCTTGGCCAATCCAGTTTGAATCCGGAGGGTTATATCAATGAAATATCAGCCGGTCATCGGACTGGAAGTTCACGTACAGCTGAAAACCCGAACCAAAATATTCTGTGGTTGCTCCACGCAATTCGGTGCACCTCCCAACAGCCACACCTGCCCGGTCTGTTTGGGGATGCCGGGGGTGTTGCCGGTGCTCAATCGCAAGGTGGTGGAATACACCATTAAAATGGCTTTGGCGACCCATTGCCGCGTTGCCCGCCACTGCCGGTTTGCCCGTAAAAATTACTTTTATCCTGATCTTCCCAAAGGCTATCAGATCTCTCAATACGAATTACCTCTTGCCGAGCACGGGTGGATCACCATTGAAAGCGGCAATGGCTCGGCGGGAAAGACCATCGGCATTACCCGTATCCACATGGAAGAGGATGCCGGCAAGCTGATCCATGATCCCGCCCGGCCCCTTTCCCATGTCGATTTTAACCGCACCGGTGTGCCGTTGATGGAGATCGTCAGTGAGCCCGATTTGCGCTCCCCCCAGGAAGCGGGTGCCTACCTGCGCCACCTCCGCTCTATTGTACGCTATCTCGAAATCAGTGACGGCAATATGGAAGAGGGCAGTTTTCGCTGCGACGCCAACGTCTCCATTCATCCCCAAGGCACCGATCTTTTCGGTACCCGGACCGAAATCAAGAATCTGAACTCATTCAAAAATGTGGAAAAGGCGCTATACTATGAAATCGGCCGTCAGCGGGAGGTGCTCTCGGAGGGCGGCGAGGTCGTCCAGGAAACCCGTTTGTGGGATCCCCAGCAGGGCCGAACCACATCCATGCGCAGCAAGGAGGAAGCCCACGATTACCGCTACTTTCCGGACCCGGACCTGTTGCCGCTGGTGATTGATGAGGCCTGGATCGAGTCCATTCGGAAAAGCCTGCCGGAACTACCCGTTGCCAAGCGGCAGCGCTACCAGGCCCAATTCGGCCTGCCGGCCTACGATTCCGAAGTGTTGACGGCCAGCCGGGAGTTGGCGGAATATTTCGAGGCCTGCGCGGCGCTGTTTCCTCAACCGAAAATTGTCAGCAACTGGATCATGGGCAACCTGCTGGGGCTGCTCAATTCCCAGGGCCGCGAAATTTCAGATTCACCGATTTCAGCGCAGGCTTTGGCGGAACTTTTAAAGCTGGTGGATCAGGGTCAGATCAGCGGCAACATCGCCAAGAGCGTGTTTGAAGAGATGGCCCAAGGCGGTGAATCGGCCTCTGCCATCGTGGAAGGTAGGGGACTGGCTCAAGTTTCGGATACCACTGCCATTGAGATGGAGGCTAGCAAGGTGCTTGGCGCCAATCCCGATGAGGTGGGGGCCTACAGAGGGGGCAAAACCAAATTGATGGGCTTTTTTGTGGGGCAGGTGATGCGGGCCACCCGCGGCCAGGCCAATCCCCAGGTGGTCAATGAGGTGCTGAAACGGTTGCTGGAGGAGTGATTTTAAATCCTCGGAAATTTGTACATTAAAAAAGCCGGAAAGCAAGCGCTTTCCGGCTTTTTATCATCTGTTGACGCTAAACCGCTTCACATCATAAGCGGCGGCGCAACCTGAAAATTAGAAGCTCAAGGACAACCGAGCACCCACTTCCCAGGGATCATCTTGGGCGTCACCGGTAGGAGAAAGGCCGTCGCCCGCCCACAGATAGGCGCCCACCAGATCCAAATTGAGCCCATCCATCAGTGCGTAAGTGGCGACCAGGTCAAGTTCGGTACCCAGATCGTCCTCACCGGTCAGGAAATTTTCCTCGGCCAGTTTGGCATAATAGAGATCCGCTTTGAGCTTCAGGTTATCCATGGGTTTGAAATCGCAACCCACCTTGAAAAACATCAGGTTGCTCATTTGGTCGCCCGGGGCGTTGCCTGGCACCTGGGTGTCGAAAATGCCCAGGCCCATGATCTCCGCCCAGTAATAGCTGGCGCCGACAGGGTTAAAGAAGAAATCAAAGTCAGCATCCAGGGGAGTGTCGTCACCACTGGCGTAGAGGAATTCCCCGTTGACGCTTGCAGATCCCAGGTCGTAGGCGGCTTGGGCCTGAACCAACCAGCCCTTGAAGTCCAGCTTGGGTCCGCCGGGGACCGCTTCCACATCACCGCCTTGCCAGACGCCGCTCAGGCCATAGGAGAGCGCGCCGATGACCTGATCCCACTCCAGGCCGATGGTATAGACGCTCAACTCACCGGCACCGGGAATGGCGGATTTTTCATAATCACCGTAGTAGTCCGAGAAGAGATAGGCAAAGTGCGGGTAGAGACGGGTCTCCTTGGCAAAATAGATGCTTGGATAGAAAATCAGCGCATCCACATCGCCGTCGTTATTGTCGTCGCCAACCAGGTTTTTGCCGGCGCCGCCTTCATTGACCCGCAGCCAGATCAAAGGAAGGTAGATATTGTCGGCGGCCTTAAAGATTGCCTTGATGCCGGGGCCGTCATCGTCGAACAAAAAGCCCTTGGCCAGAAGGAAGCCCTGCACACCGACCTCAAACCGGTGGGGCCCTAAATTGAAGTCAACATAGCTGTTTTTAATCTCAACTTTGACACCGTCGGCGCCGATGTCGCCATAGCCGCCGAGACTGGGGGCTTCGCCCCAGACTGCGTCAAACTCAAATTTATTGACGAACTTGAAGTTGTCGCTGAATTTGGCGGTGTAGTAGAGGCGGGTCCGGGTATCTACCTGACTGGCGTCCTGGTTGGTGTTGCCAACCACCGCGGATGATGTTGACACCGCTCCGGTCACGGGATCGGTGACCTCGGTGACTTCAATAATGGGGGTATCCTCCTGTACCCCGAAGCCGTCCTGAGCAAAAAAGCGCGTCCGCCAATATCCGCCGAACTCATGCTCCACGGCTGCAACCGGCCACGCCAGGGCCAATACGAGAAAAGCTGCCAATAACCATGCGAATCGTTTTTTCATCCTTATTTCCTCCGATAACAGCTCAGTTTCTGAATCAAAACATGTGAGGTTAAATGGATACGATTTTTCTGAATTTATAGCCATACAAACCACAAAAAAAGCCGGGCGCCCCCGGAAGGACGCCCGGCCGTTTCTATCCGACACGAAGTCGTTGTTGCTTTCGGTGCGGCATTAGAAGCTCAGGGAGAGGCGTGCGCCCAGTTCCCAAGGATCATTGTCGGCATTGCCGTCGTAGGCCAGATAATCGCCGGCCCACAGGTAGGCGCCCACCAGATCCAGGTTCAGGCCGTCCAGCAGCGCATAGGTGGCCACCAGGTCAAGCTCCACGCCCATGTCGTCGTTGCCGAAAACATCCTCTTCCGCGGCATTGGCATACCACAGATCGGCTTTCAGTTTCAGTTTCTCCATGGGTTTGAAACCAGCCCCGAGATTAAAGAACATCACGTTGCTGATTTGGTCCGCCGGTGCAAATGAGGGGGTTTGCTGATCGAAGATACCGTAGCCCAGAATTTCCGCCCAGTAGTAAGAGGCACCCGGGGGATTGAAGAAGGCGTCGAAGTCGGTATCATCCGGGGTGTCGTCCCCCGTGGCATAGGTGAACTGGCCGTGAACATCGGCCCCGCCCAGGTCGTAGCCCAGGTTGGCGCTGACCAGGTAGCCTTTGAAGTCTACCGTGTCGTCGCCGGCCAGGTCCACATCACCGCCCTGCAAATAGCCTTCCACGCCGTAGGAGAGCGGGCCCGCGCTGCCCTGAAAATTGAGGCCCAGGTACCAAAGGGCCAGATCGGTTAACTCAGTGGAGGGAAGTCGCTCGTAGGCCCCGGCGTTGTCGGAAAAGAAATAGCCGACCTCGCCTTTCAGGGTCATGCCTTCAGCCAACATCATCGTGGGCACCAACACAATAGCGTCCACATCGCCGTCGTTGTTGTCTTCGCCGGCAAGGTCTTTGCCGGGGCCGCCCTCATTGTGGCGGACCCAGACCGCACCCAGGGTGAGTTTTTCGGAGGGGCTGGCCAGGATGGTGATACCGGCGCCGTCATCGTCCATGATAAAGCCGCTGCCCAGGAGAAAGCCCTGCACACCGACCCTAAAGTTGGCCATGCCCAGGTTGAAATCGGCATAGGAGTTTTTGATCTCAACCTTGACACCATCGGCGCCGATGTCGCCATAGCCGCCCTTGCTGGGCGCTTCGCCCCACACCGCGTCAAACTCGAACTTGTTGATGAACTTGAAGTTGTCGCTGAACTTGGCGGTGTAGTAAAGGCGGGTCCGGGTGTCCACCTGGCTGAGGTCCTGATTGGTGTTGCCAACCACTTCGGAAAATGTGGTCACCGCACCGGTCACCGGATCGGTGACCTCTGTCACTTCGATGATTGCAGCATCTTCGCCCACGCCGAAACCATCCTGGGCAATAAAACGGGTGCGGAAATAGCCGCCGAACTCATGCTCGATGGCCATGGCCGGCACGCTGAACATCGCTACCAGCAGTGCGGCCAATGCAAAAACGGATAATTTTTTCATCTTAAGTTCCTCTCAATTGAAATTCACTAACATTAATTGATCAATCGGATTGATTTCAGGCAAAAACCAAATTTTGCCCGGTGCCGGAAAAATTTTAGCTCACCTCCTCTCTGGGGGATTGGGCGGCACGCCCTATCTAACCCATCTGAATTGTTAGTCTTTTGGCGCGCTTCCTCCAAAAGAGCACCAAACGACGCCTTTACTTAACATTTTGATTTTCAAAATGTCAACTCAAATTTAAATAAACCGTTGTGTTTCGGGGGGGTTCAGCCGGTGAGCCTCGAAAAGGATAAGTCAAGTATTAGAAAACCCAAGATAGCCAAAAATCTTTGAGCGATGGCAGGATATATTTGGGATTTTCGCTGTCCGGCGTGCGCTTCGACCCTGGGCGAACATCAAAAGGCCAAGGCGGGGAAGCTCCCGGGTCGCGATCGCCTTAGCATAGGTGATCCCCTGTTGCGCCTGAAAGCGGAAAAAAGTCTTGAAAACCCACCGGGCCATGGTACATTTGGGCACTTGACCATCATGCCTCCAGCTTTTAGGTCACATTCGAGGGGGCATTTTTTAATTCGTGGCTGAACGGAAACTCCCCTCCCCTGGCGGGAGGGGTTGGGGGAGGGGGTATGCATGCCGATATCATTCACCCCCACCCCGGCCCTCCCCCATCAAGGGGGAGGGAGAAGAAGGCTTTTTCGGTCGGGCACTAATCCCAGGGCGGCCAATTTCTGTCCCGGGGAGCGCTGAGCGGAGGGTGTTGTTTTGATTAACAAACATTGGCGAAATTTTAAATTGTCCCAAATCGCGGTCTTGACCCTTCTGCTAGCGGGTCTTGGGGGTGGCGCATGGGCCGCGGAAACGCCCCGCCGGGTGTTGATATTGCCCCTGGATGTCTATGCAGACCAGGATCTTGGGTTTCTGCAAAAGGGCATTGAGGAGATGCTGATTACCCGCCTCTCCGTGCCCGGGAAAATTCAACCTTTGGAAAAGGCCGTGGCCCGGCAAGCGCGGGAATCCTTTTCCGGACCCCTAAGCGAGGCGTTGGCTGCCTCCCTGGGCCAGGAATTCGATGCCGATTACGTTCTATACGGCAGCTTAACCGTGTTCGGGGGAAGCATCAGCACCGATGCCCGCTTTTTTGACGTGCAGGCGACCAAGACCGTGGTGACCTTCGCCAAAACCGGCGAGACCCCCGGGGATGTGATCGAGCATGTCAATTTATTTGCCGCCCAGGTGAACGACGAGGTCTTTGGCCGGCGCCAGGCGGAGTATGAAGCGCCGGCTGCGTCTTCGACAGAAAACCGCTCGCGCATGCACCCGGACCGCCTCTGGCTGGAAGAGAGCGCCAAGATGGAACAGGCTTTTGTGGCCCCGGGAAGTTCCGAGGGCGGCGTGCCTTTCACCATTTGGCGCAGCCGTAATTTCACCGGCGCCATCACCGGCCTGGCCGTCGGCGACCTGGACGGCGATGGCCACAATGAAGTGGCCATGATTCTGGAACGGCAGATTTTGATTTACCGTTTCCTCAACCAGCAATTCGCCCGGGTAACTGAGTTCCAAGGTCAGGCCAGCGACGTATTTTTAGGCGTCGATGCCGCCGACATCAATGCCAACGGAAAAGCCGAGCTCTTTGTGACCAGCCGCAACGAGGTTCAGCAGCGCCTGAATTCCTTTGTTCTGGAATGGGACGGCCGCCAAATGAGCAAAATCGCCGACAGCCCCGGCTGGTTTCTGCGGGTGGTGGAGGATCCCGACCTGGGCAAGATTTTGTTGGGACAGGGCAAAGGCGCCCGATCCACCTTTGCACCCCAAATCTATCGCCTCAACTGGGATGGTCAAAGTTATGTGGCCGGAGATCTCCGAAACGTTCCCCGGGTTATTCCCGGCGTGTTTGGGTTGAATTACGGGGATGTGCGCAACGACGGTCAAACTGAGCTGGTGGGGATCGATTCGGATGACCGCCTTCAGGTGTTCAGCGCCGATGGAGAGGCGTTATGGACCGCACCGGATCCCATGGTGGGCGGCACCAACTATGTGCAGCGGGACGGCCAGGGGCTTGAAACGGACACGAGACGAGAAAGAGCCCAAGGGGTGCGTCTGGTGCGGGACTATCTGCCCCAACGGGTGCACGTGGCGGATTTGGAGGGCGACGGCCGCAATGAAGTCTTCGTGGCCAGCAACGACGATGCCACCGGCAGGGTGCTGCCCAATCTGAGGGTATTTCGTGGCGGCCACGTGGCCTGTTTGGTGTGGGATCAGATCGGCCTGCGGCCTTTGTGGAAAACCCGCGAGATCGCCGATCAAGTTGCCGATACCGCCGTGGCGGATTTCGACAATGACGGGCAGCTGGATCTGGTGTTCGCCTCGGTGGCCCGCCGAGGGCTGCTCTCCGGAAAAGCGCGCAGCAGCCTCTATGCCTGGAAACCCAACCCGTCCCAATCCCAGGACCAAAGCGCCCAATAAGCATTATCCACTGCTAACTTAACAGCTTGCCAGTCCAAAGTTCACCGTCATGCCGGTCCCGGATCGAGCCCGGGATGACGGATCCGGCATCCAGAGATTCTAATGTAATGTTATCTATCTGGATTCCTGCCCCCGGCTTACAGACTGCTGGGGCAGGCTCCGCGGGAATGACGAGACTAACCCATTGCCACTAATAATTTCAGCGGGTTAAAAGAACTGTGGGCTGACCAGTTAACAGATAGGCCCACTCGCCCGCGACGGATCCTCCGTGGTGGGCTTTTTTTCGCAATCCTAACCCGATCGCCAGCGGTGATTGCCGTGGCGATGGATCGCATTGTGCAACGCTGGGTTCTTTTCGAGGCAATGCTCTGGGTGATGGTAGTTGGATTAAATGATCCGGCGAAACCGTTTGTCCAGTTCCCGGCGGGGGATTTGAATCCAGGTGGGCCGCCCGTGGGGGCAGTGGGCGGGATTGCGGCAGGCGGCCAATTGCTGAAGCAAGCGCTGCATCTGCTGGGGGTCGAGGCGCTGATTGGCGCGGATCGCGCCGTGGCAGGCCATGACGTAGAGGCCGCGCTCCAGGGCGCCGGCCAATTCGGGGGCGCTGTCGCTTTCCGCCGCTTTTTCGACGATTTCCCGCAATAGGGTTTCAGCCCCGCCGGTGGACAAAAAGGCCGGTACCGCCCGAATGGCAAAGGTGTTGCCGCCAAAGGGCCCCACGTCGAGGCCGTGGGCCTTGAGATCCTTCAGCAGACCACTCAGAATTTCCCCCTCCCGAAAACTGAGTTCAACGGTTTCCGGCAATAGCAACTGCTGGCTGCTGGCTTTGCCGGCGGCGGATTGGTCCTGAAGCCGTTCAAAGTAGATCCGTTCGTGGGCCGCATGCTGGTCCACCAGCACCAAGTCTCCCCCGGCTTCACACACAATGTAGGAGTGGGCGAACTGGCCGATGACCTTCAGGGCCGCCAAATCCCCTTCAACCCAAAGTTGCTGCTGCTGGGGTTGCGGCGCTGGCTCTTGGGATTGGTGGTCTGCCGCAAGGTTTTCCTGGGAGGGGGACGGCACCGACCCGTGATCATCCCCGGTTGGCCTGGTAAGCGGGGACTCAGCGGGAATTTTTCGGTTCGTTGGATCGATTCCGGCCTGGCCCGGACCCGGGGGGGTAGGAAGATTTTCCCGGCGGTCATAGCTGACGGCGCGTTCTTTGACCTGGGACGGTGCATCGGCGGCTTTTTCGGGAAGGCGCGTGCCTCGCCAAAGCGGCTGTTCCGCCGCCGCCAGGGCGGCGCTGATGGTCTGGACCAGGGTGGTGTGAACTTGGCGGGCGCGGCCAAAGCGCACTTCATGCTTGGTGGGGTGCACGTTGACATCCACCTGATCCGGGGGAACCGTCAGAAATATGGCCGCCAGGGGATATTGGCCTTTCATCAGCCGCCCACGATAGCCCGCCAGCAAACCGTGGAGCACTGTGCGGTCCTTGACCATGCGGCCATTGACAAAGACAAACACCCCCCGGGAGGTGCTGCGGGTAAATCGGGAATGGACCACCCAGCCGGACAGGTTGAGAAAGTCCGCTTCAAATTGGACCGGGTAGAGGTGGCTGCGCACCTCCCGGCCCAGTACCGCCACCACCCGATCCAAAGGTTCCCGGACCGCCGGCCAGTTTTTGATGCGCCGCTGATTGTGCAGCAGTTGGAACCCGACCTGAGGCCAGGCCAGCCCCATGGCGGCCACCACATCCCCGATATGGCTCAGTTCGGTGTTGACGGTTTTAAGAAATTTGCGGCGGGCCGGAGTGTTGAAAAACAGATTCCGCACGCTGATCATGGTTCCCACGGGCGCCCCGCAGGCGGTCACATTGCGGATGGTGCCCCCCGCCACCTCAATTTCGCAGCCTGCATCCGAGTCCTGGTCGCGGCTGACAAGGCGAAAGCGTGACACCGCGGCGATACTGGGCAGGGCTTCTCCCCGAAAGCCCAAGGTGCGGATGGCGAACAGGTCGGAATCTTCACGGATCTTGCTGGTGGCATAGCGTTCCAGGCAGAGCAGGGCGTCATCGGGGCTCATGCCCAGGCCGTCATCGGCCACCTGGATCAGGGAACGCCCGCCGTTTTCAATGGCAATCCGGATGCGGCTCGCGTTGGCGTCCAGGCTGTTTTCCACCAGCTCCTTGACCACGGAAGCGGGCCGCTCCACCACCTCGCCGGCGGCGATTTTGTTGGATAGGGTTTCCGGCAGGATACGGATGCGGGCCATAAACGAATCTCAGATAGGCCCGGTCAGGAAGGGTCGCGCTGTTTATAAAACCGCATCAGGTATTCGGCATCCATGGGCGACAGATCGAATTTGACGCAGGCCTGGGCAATGGCCTGGGAAAGATCGCCCTGACCCTCATACTGCAGTTGCTCGTCAATCCATTTTAGGGCTTTGCGCAGCTCTTCGCCCTGGGGCTGAATACTCATGGCGCGTACCTTGTTGGGAATTAAGCCCTAAGTTCCGGGGGGAACCGGTGGGCACACCCGTCTGCCCGCACTATATGGGTGGCCGGGCCAAATGAAAGTCGGTGGCCTGCTGAAATTGAGCGCCCACATTCAGCAAGGCCGCTTCGTCAAAGGGCTTGCCCATGAGCTGCATGCCGATGGGCAGTTTCTCCCGGGAAAAGCCGCTGGGAAGCGACAAGCCCGGAATACCCGCCAAATTGGCGGAGAGAGTGTACACATCGGCCAGATACATCTTCAGGGGATCATCCCGGTGGCTGCCGATGGGCAAGGCCGGCGTGGGCGCCACCGGCGATGCGATCAGGTCACAGATTTCAAAGGCTTTGCTGAAATCCCGGCGGATCAGGGTGCGCACCTGGGACGCTTTGCCGTAATAGGCATCGTAATAGCCTGCGGAAAGGGCGTAGGTCCCCAGGATAATCCGCCGTTGCACCTCGGGACCAAACCCCGTGCTGCGGGTTTTTCGATACATGCTCAGAAGCTCATCGGCCTCGGGGTCGCGATAGCCGTATTTGACGCCGTCGTAGCGGGCCAGGTTGGAACTGGCCTCGCAGGGGGCGATCACGTAATAGGTGGCCACGGCCTGGGTCGTGTGGGGCAGAGCGATGGGTACGGTTTCGGCACCCAGTTGCTTCAAAATCGCCAGGGCGCTGTCCAGGGCATGGGCGACCTCCGGATCGAGCCCCTCGAGTTCGTAATATTCCCGGGGAAGGCCGATGCGCACCCCCTTGAGAGTGCGATCCAGACCGGCGCAATAATTGGGAACCTTCCGGTCCACGGAGGTGGAGTCCGCCGGATCGTACCCGGCCAGGGCGTTCATCAGCAGGGCGCAATCGCGGATATCCTTGGTCAGGGGGCCGATTTGATCCAGGGAGGAGGCAAAGGCCACCAGCCCGTAGCGGGAGATCCGCCCATAGGTGGGTTTGAGTCCCACGACCCCGCAGTGGGAGGCGGGCTGGCGGATGGAGCCCCCGGTGTCGGAACCCAGGGCGCCCAAACAGAGCTCGGCGGCCACGGCCGCGGCCGAGCCGCCGCTGGAGCCCCCGGGAATGTGGGCCCGGTTCCAGGGGTTGTGGGTGACATGGAAGGCGGAATGCTCGGTGGTGGAGCCCATGGCAAACTCGTCCATGTTCAATTTTCCCAGCAGCACCGCGCCTTGAGCCTTTAATTTGGCGCTAACCGTGGCGTCGTAGGGCGGGATAAAGTTGGCCAGCACCCTAGAGCCGCAGGTGGTGCGCAAGCCCTGGGTGCAGATCAGGTCCTTGAGGGCCAGGGGAATTCCGGTCAAGGTGCCCATGGCGCCGGCGCTGATGCGTGCATCGGCGGCCTCGGCCTGATGCAGCGCGCCTTGGGCATCCACGGTAATATAGGCTCCGATGCCCTCATCCAGGGTTTCGATGCGCGCCAGCAGCGCCGCGGTCAGTTCACGGGCGGATATCTCCCGTTTTTTCAGCAGGTCATGGGCTTGGCGGATGGTGAGTTGATGCAGTTCCATGGGGGTGTCCTTGGATCGGCGGGTGGCTGCGCCGCAAGCTGGGTCAGGGGCGGAAAGGCAAGTTCAAGCTCGGCGGGAGGCCGGCTTCACCCCACTACTTTGGGCACCAGAAAGCTCTCTGAGTTTTTTTGCGGGGCATTGGCCAGGGCCGCTTCCCGCTCCAGCTGTGGGCCGGGTTCATCCTCTCTGAAGGCATTGGTCAGCTCCAGCACGTGGGATGTGGCAGCTACGCCCTGGGTATCGGCCTGATTCAAGATCTCCACATAATCGAGAATCTCGGCCAGTTGCTCGGAAAACTTCTCCACGGCTTCATCGGCAAGTTCCAGGCGGGCCAAACGGGCCACGTGCAGAACTTGGTCCCGGGTAATCCTCATGCCTTGTCTCCTGTCTAATTCAAACCCTCTACCGATTGACCACCCTGGCGTCGTAGTTGTCCTGTTTCAAGCGCCGCACCACGGATTGCGCCTCCCCGGAATGGGTGAACCGTCCCACTCGGATCCGATAGCGCAGGCCCTTGCCGGGAATCCGGGCCACGGATTGATGGGCATCATAGCCCTGGGATTTGAGCCGGGCCACCATGGCGCTGGCTGTCGCGGCATCTTGAACCGCCGACACCTGGATGGTAAGCGACCCCCGAGGGGCGCCAGGGGCCGCTTGCCGGGACACAGGCTGGGATTTGGGCTTACTGCTTTGGCCGGAATTGGCAACCGTTGATGAGCGTTGGGCTGGGGTGGGTGTCCGCGCCAGGGCGGCGCTCTTGAAGGTCGCCTGTTTCAGGGATTTCTTCGGTTTTAAGGTTTCAGGTGCTGAGGCGTCGTCAGAAGAGCCGGGGGGCAAATCCGGAGGTTCGGTTTCCGCGGGTGCCGGTTCGATTTCCGTAGAGACGTCTTCCCCAAGGGGCGCAGCTGGTTCGGGTGCGGGCGCTTGGGTCGGCATTGCGTTGGGCCGGATGTCTGATTCTGTTTCCGGCTCGGGGGGTGGCGGCGGAACTCGAAATGTGACCGTACCCTGCTCTTCGGACTGTTTGAGATCGTCAAAAAAGGTAAAACCCATTTCGCTTTCGGCGCTCTGGGTCGAAGCCAGCAGTTGACGCTCTTTTTCTTGCAGGGTTTCCCGTAACGCGGCCAACTCTTGTTCTAACCGATCAATATCGAAACGGACCGGTGCGGTTCCCCGGCCCACCAGAATGCCGAGAAAAAACATCCAGACCGCCACCGCCAGAAGCGCCAGCCCGATCCACAGGGTTCGCCGTCGGGACGCCGAACCCAATGACTTGGATTTATGGGGTGACGATCGGTTGGGCGTGGATGCGGGCATGGAAAAGCGACCTGCCGGTTTTACGATTGGGAATTGGTTTAAAGGGCGGTCCTGAAAGATTTTTCTAATTAGTGGTTGAACGGAAACCTTCTTCTCCCTCCCCCTTGATGGGGGAGGGCCGGGGTGGGGGTGAATGATATCAGGCCTTTATATCCCCCTCCCCCAACCCCTCCCGCCAGGGGAGGGGAGTTTTCGTTCGGACACTAATTAAAGGCTTTGTTCGGACAAGTCAAGGCGGGTGGCGCGCGGCCGTACCTCCGTGGGCAGAGCCACAGGCAAGGGGGTTTACTCCTCAATCAAACGGCCCTGTTCATAAAGCTGGAGGGTCAGTTTGCCGTCCGGGCTGATACGGGTTCCCACGCCGTGGCGGCGGCCCTGGTCAAACCCGCCGATATATTGCTCCCCCGAGGGGCTGGTCAGCTTGCCCCGGCCATGGGGCCGGTCCTCCTGAATGGCGCCCTCGTAGAGGGTGCCGTCGGGATAGAGCCACTGGCCGGACCCGTGTTTGGCATTGTTGCGATAGGTCCCGCTGTAGCGGCTGCCGTCGGATTGAGTTTCTATGCCCCGGCCTTCTCGCCGGCCTCCATCGAATTCTCCGGCGTAGCGGGCACCGGAAGGCAGAATTGAAATTCCGATCCCATGGGGCAGACCACCCTGAAAACTACCTAAATAATAATCCCCGGCGACGGTACGGCGCTCACCGAACCCGTGCCGTTGTCCCGCCACCATTTGGCCGGTATAGGTGGAGCCGTCCTCGGCCGAAAGGTCCTTGTTGATGGGGGCTGTTTTGTAGCCGGCGATATCTTCGGGTCGGAATTGGATATGTTCGGGCAGCCACAGGCCTTGAGCGGTGCGTTGGCCGGAATCGAACGGGCCGCAGTAACACACCCCATCGGGATAAAAGAGCAATCCTTCTCCATGGCGCAGGTTCTGTCGAAAGCGACCGGCGTAAAGCGCGCCCGAGGCATAAAAATAGACGCCGAATCCTTGGCGCTGGCCTTGGGTGTATTGACCCAGATAGCGGTCCCCCCCGGTAAACAGATACTCTCCGCTGCCCTCCATCAGGCCCTGGACGAATTCACCGTGGTACTGGTCGCCGCCGGCGTAGGTGTAGACCCCTCTGCCGTGGCGCTGATCGTCGCGAAACTCGCCTTCATAGCGATCCCCATTGGCGCTTTCATAGGTGCCCAGGCCATGTTTGCGGCCGTCAGCAAATTCACCGGTATAGCGGCCGCTCCCGGCAAAGGTATAGGTGCCGCTGCCGTGTTTACGGCCCGCGTTGAAGGTGCCGCTGTACTGATCGCCCTCCGGAAAGCGATACACGCCCTGGCCATTGAGGCAATCACCGGATACGCACTGCGCTAAAGCCGAAGGTTCTCCCCCGCTGTAAACGAGTATCCCCAGGATCAAAACTCCTGTCAGATTCAGAATTTTTCGGCGGGCGGCGGGGTTGCCGAGTGTGGAGCGCGTTGCCATAGGGAGCCTTTGAGCTTTGGGTTGCAAATGAAATATATCGATTAAATTAACACACTGAAAAAGAAACTAACAACGACGGGATTAATTCACTGGCCCGTTGCTGTTTGGTCGGTTGTTAAGTGCGGGGAGGTAAAAACAACGGGCCAAGGAGGTTTCCTTGGCCCGTTGTTGGTGGTTGCGCTGGTAGGCACGAGAGGATTTGAACCTCCGACTTCTACCGTGTCAGGGTAGCGCTCTCCCCCTGAGCTACGTGCCTGTATGGGGCGCTTATATACCATCCGCCCATTTGGCTGTCAACTGTCGACGAGCGGGCTTCTAAGGATTATCCAAGTGATTTTTTTATTGATTTTAGCGAATTTACCAAGTTAAATTTCTTATTTACTTCTGATTCGGTTTTCCAAATGACCGCCGGATATGCAAGGGGGATAAACACAGAAAGCGGTTGTCGGGCACCCTATCCGTCCATCCCTGGGTGATTATGGATACTGTACTTATTGTTGATGACAACGTGGAAAGCGTGGAAAACCTGAAGGAAGGGCTCCAAAAGCTCAACCAGTTCCAGGTGGTCACGGCCTACGATGGCCAGCAGGCCAAGGAGATATTGGAACGGGAGCGGATTTCGCTGCTGGTGACCGATATCAAAATGCCCAAAATGGATGGGCTGGAGCTTCTGGCCTATATGACCAAAAACCACACCGCCACCCCCTGCATCGTCATGACCGGGTACGGCACGCCGGAAATGCGTCGGCTCATCGATGCCCGGGGGGTCTTGCAATACATCGAAAAACCATTTGATTTCAGAAAATTGGCCCTGGCCATTATTCAGGGGCTGCACCTTTTGGATGAAGGCGCCTCCATGAAGGGCATGTCCCTGCGTAACTTTTTACCCCTAGTGGAATTGGCCAAGAAATCGTGCCGGCTGGAAGTGACCTCGGCCGGGAAGGGCAAGGGCTACTTCTATTTTGATCAGGGAGAGCTGCGGGAAGCCCATTATCAAACCAAGCGTGGGGATCAGGCCGCCCTGGAAATGCTTTCCTGGGAAACCATGGAGATTCGCTTTAATGATTTGCCCCAAGGGCGCGCCCGGGGACGCATCACCAAGAATCTCAGCGGCCTTTTAGGCGATCGGGGAAGTGCGCCGGCCAACCGCAATGCGGCAAAAGCGGCTGATGCAGCCCTGCCCCAATCTGCCGCTGTCGCCTTTACCGTGGAACCGGATCAGGGTGCAGTTCCCCCTGGCGGAGTACAAAAAGCTCTCTCTCCGGCAGCGGCGCGCATCCCCACACCGGGTCCGGTGGGGGGCAGCGCCACCCGGCGGGCCTTTGAAAAAGCCCTGGCCGGCAACTTGAAGCCCCTCAAGCTCACCAAGGGTTACCAGGCCGTGGCCATACTCAATTTTGTGGGGGATGTCATGGCCGCCGATACGCTCCATGATGACCTCCCCTTGCAGGAGTGGGGCGCCCGCTTCACGGATCTTTTTCGCACGGCCCACGAAACCGCGGTGGAGGAAGGCATCGGCGAGTGTCGTGAATTGGCCCTTCATGGGGCCGAACAGGTGATTCTGGTCTGTTCCTCTGGGCTATCCGCCAAAGTGCGCTTTTATCTGATCGGGGTTGTCGCACCAGAGGGCAATTGGTATTACATGAAGCTGCAACTCAGCGAAGCCGCTGCCCGAATTGCCGCAGAACTCGCATAGTTTTTCTTTTTCCTGACCCGCAACATCCCGCCGAACCCGAGCAGGCTCCCCCCCTTAAGGGGTTCACCCATGATCATGGCAGGAAAATCCATTTTGAGCGCTCTCCAGCGTCGCTTTTTTCAGCGGGTGAGCCGGGCCGTCTTTACCAACCCCTTCAGTGCTGAGCGGGATGAGCTGGATCTCCAGATCTCCGGTCTTTCTCCCAAGACCCCCCAGGCGACGCGGATGACCGCCGTGATCTCGGCGGTTGGTGTGGCCCTGAAAGATCTGGATCACCCCTCACCGGCCGCACTGGCTGATTTTTCCGGAGAAGATCAGCGACTGGTGCGCAATGTCCTGCTCTTTGATTTTTTCCATCGCTTCATGGCGCCCTTCGATGAGCTCATTCAGGACCAGATTTCCGGCGATGGTCCGCCGCTAAAAGTGGCTTTCGCCCAAGAGGCTTTCAGGTATCTGGGTCGCCGGGGATTCAGCGACGCAGAGATTCAGCGCTATTTCGAATTTTGTTTCCAGTTGCGGCGGGCCTACTTTTTTATCGATCAAAACCTGGTGGGCCGCAGCTCCTGTATGCGGGAGCTGCGCCGCAAGCTATGGAACAATGTTTTTACCCACGACCTGGATCTCTATCAGCGTTATTTATGGAACCGCATGGAGGATTTCAGCACCCTGCTGCTGGGGGCCACCGGAACCGGGAAGGGAACCGCCGCCACGGCCATCGGGCGTTCGGGCCTGATTCCTTATGATCCGGCCAAGGGACGCTTTGTGGAAAGCTTCACCCGCTCCTTTATCGCTCTCAATTTGTCTCAATTCTCCGAAGCTCTCATCGAATCGGAGCTTTTCGGGCACAAAAAGGGCGCCTTTACCGGAGCGTCGGAGGATTTTCAGGGCGTGCTGAGCCGCTGCAGCCCCCACGGCGCCATATTTTTGGACGAAATCGGGGAGGTGAGCGAATCGGTACAGATCAAGTTGCTGCAGGTCCTCCAGGAGCGCACCTTTACTCCGGTGGGCAGCCATCAGATCCAGCGCTTTAAGGGGCGGGTCATTGCCGCCACCAATCGCGGTCCCACAGAGATCAGCAGACCCGGGGGGCTGCGGGACGATTTTTACTACCGGCTCTGTTCCGACATCATCACCATTCCGCCCCTGCAGCGCCGCATTCAGGAGGATCCCGGGGAGCTGGACGATCTGTTGGCCCTGCTCATCCAACGGCTCTTGGGCCAGCCCTCCCCGGAACTGACGGTCTGGGTCCGCCGGCACATCGAGGAGCAACTGGGCTTGGGCTACGCCTGGCCGGGCAATGTGCGCGAACTGGCCCAGTGCGTGCGCCGGCTGCTGCTCAACCGTCGTTATACGCCCCGGTCGGCCCAGGCCGATCCGGATTTGGCGGCCCGCTTGAAGGCCGGCATGCAAGGGGGGCGGTATTCAGCCCCGGAGGTTCTGGGTGCCTATTGCCACCTGCTCCACCAACGGCTGGGGGCCTATGAAAAGGTAGGCCGTAAAATCGGCCTCGACCGCCGGACCGTGAAAAAGTACATGGACGCCTGGCGCGCCCGCGCCCGGGGTGAAGATGCAGGGGTCTGAAGGCCCGGGCGCAGGGAGGGTCGGGGAGATATATCCATGGCTGGCCTGAAGGTCCGATCGGAAGATCCGGTCCGGTTTACCACCCCAACTGTCCGACCGAAAACTCCCCTCCCCTGGCGGGAGGGGTTGGGGGAGGGGGATATAACAGCCTGAAATCAATCACCCCCACCCCGGCCCTCCCCCGTCAAGGGGGAGGGAGAAAAGGGTTTCCGTTCAGGCACCAACTATTTGATCAGAGGAGGGATGCTATGGAAGCGCGACAATTTGTTTCCCAGATAAATTGGTTGGGCCATGACGGGTTTCGCATTGCCGCCCAAAAAACGGTCTATATCGACCCCTACGAAATCAAGGGCGGCACCAGTGCCGACCTGATCCTGATCACCCATCCCCATTTTGACCACTGCTCAGTTGTCGATATCGCCAAGGTCCAGGGGCCGCAGACCATCATTGTCACCGAGAAGGAATCCGCGGCCCAGCTCTCCGGTGACGTTCGCATCCTTTCACCCGGAGAGCGTCTGGTTCTGGAGGATATCGCCATCGATGCGCTGCCGGCCTACAACCTGGATAAAGACTTTCACCCCCGGGCCAAAGACTGGCTGGGCTTTAACATCGAGCTGGAGGGCGTCCGGATCTATCATGCCGGCGATACCGACTTCATCCCCGAGATGAAAAAGGTCCAGACCGATATCGCGCTGTTGCCGGTGTCCGGAACCTATGTGATGACTGCCGCCGAGGCTGTGCAGGCCGCCCAGGCTATAAAGCCCAAAATTGCCATTCCCATGCATTTCGGGGCCATTGTGGGCAGCGGGTCCGATGCGGATCGGTTTGCCGCTGATCTGGCCGGAAAGGTGGATGTCACCATACTCGAAAAATCTTAGCGGGCCCGATTGGGGCGGGCACAAGGCCCGCTCTGATCCGGACACAAACCGGGTTGCCTGGGCAGTAGGGGCGAACCTTGTGTTCGCCCTCCAATTGTGCCCCTAGGTCTGTCCTTTTCGGGCACCCGCAAGGGGTGCCAGAAGGTCTGTGTCCAAATGGGATAAATGAAGGGTGTGCTCAACCCAAGGTGATGATCCGCTGAAGCTTAGCCACAATGGGGCCGGCGGTTTGGCGCTGGTCCGGGGGGATCATCAGCACCCGGGCCGGCTGGTTGGCGGCCAGCGGAAAGGCCTCTTTTTGCGGGGAATCGGCAGGTGCCTGCCGGCTGCGGTGCAGGTGGAGCAGGATGTCGGTCAAATTTCCGGTCCATCCCGGACAATCCAGGTGCTCGATCACCTGCGAAAAGAGGTGGTTCAGGGTGAGCTGAAATTCGTCCAGGCTCGCCTGGCCCTTGCGCCGACAACGCTGGAAGGAGTGCATGCCGCGGCAGCCAAAGGGTCGTTTCGCATAGAGGGCACACAAATCCTGGTCCAACAGGGGGCACTCGCCCCAGTCGGGATCATGGTGCTCTTCGGGGGTGGGTTGGCCTTTTGCGCAGCGCCAGGCAAAGTCGTTAAGGGATAGCCGCGGCTGGTAGCGCGGGCGCCGGGCTCGGGCCTGCAATTGGACTAAAAAGCGTGGGTTCAGGGCGTCCAGTTCGCGGTAAAGAAAGACCCCCTCCAAGGTGGTGAGGGTGACATTACAGGTACAGCAGACGGCACAGCCCGTTGCGCAGGCCCATTTCTGATCCGCGACGAGATCACGGTAATAGCCGTAAATCTTCGCCAGAGCCGCCAATTTGGCGTCCAGAGCGGGGGAGGCAGGTTCCATGGCGGGACGGATTACTCTTGGATCAACCGGTTACGGCGCTGAATATAGCCGTTTCGCAGGGCACCGTAGGGATCCAGGGCGGCCTCTTTGAGGGTCTCGTAGTCGCCGATCCGAAACGAGGTCTCATTGACCACATCCACGCCCCGGATGCCGAGCCATACCTCGGTCTCCACGATGTTGAAGATGCTGACGGGATCCATAAAGGCATCGCCCACCAGTCCCACGGTGTCCCGCAGGGTGGCCGGCCCCAGGAGAGGCCAAACCAGGTAAAATCCGTTGCCGATCCCGTAGCTGCCGAAGGTTTGACCCAAATCTTCCATGGGAATCACCAGTTCGGGATAGCGCGAGGCGGGATCGCCAAACCCCAGAATGCCTTCCGTGGAATTCACCACAAAGCGTCCCAACTCGGCCCCCGCAGCTTTGGCGCGGCCCTGGAGCAGATTATTCACCAGCCGCACCGGCGTACCCAGATTATAGAAAAAATTCTTGATGCCCCGGCGGGCGCCGGCCGGAAGCACCCAGCGATAACCTTGGGCCACCGGCTTGAGGAGCCAAAAATAGAGCCGGTCGTTGACCTGGAACATGAAACGGTTCCAGGGTTCCAGGGGATCGGCCACCAGTGTCAGGGGGGCCTCCTCGCCCAGCTCTTCCAGAAATCGAGCCTCTTCCTCCTCCGTGGGGTCGGCAAAAGGGTCGTCGGCTTCGGCCGGGAGGGTCTGCGCCAAAAGGAAGGTCTCCCCGGCCGGTCCCATGTCCGTCAAGGGAAGCCCCTGGGCGTTGCTGTTGAGGCCGGCAGAACGTCCGGCGCATCCCGTCAGAGTGCCGCCGCAACCGAGCACCAGCAGCCCCATCAGTAGCAAGGCCACAACGGCGGGTGGATTAATGGCGGTACGCCTCGGCATATCTCTCCGTGGATAACCTATTCCTGGGTGGTGATTTGATCCTCATTAGCGGCGATTTTTTCCTCGATGCGCGCAATGAGCTGGTCAGGGGTTTCCTTGGCTAAAATTTTCCGAAATTGGGTGCGATAATTGCCCACCAGGCTGACCCCTTCGATCTGGATATCGTAGATTCGCCAGCGATCCTTGCGCTGGATCAGGCTGTAATTGACGGGTGTTTCCACCCCTTCGCGGGTGATGACGCTTTTGACGCTGGCCTTGTTCTCCGAGACCATCTGCTGGTCCTGAAAGGCGACCTCTTCATCGCTGTATTCACTCTGAATCTGGCGGGTATAGCTATTGAGCAGAAGTTCCGTAAAGCGGTCGGTGAAGCGCCGCCGCTCATCAGGGGTGAACTGCTTCCAGCCCCGGGCCAGTGCCCGTTTGGAAATTTCCACAAAATCGAAAGCTTCCGTCGCGATGGCGCGGATTTTTTTCTGCTGGTCTTCGCGGTTGCGGCCTTCTGCATACTGGGGATCTTTGAGGACCTTGAGCACTTCTTCCACCGGCTCTTTGACGGTGGTTAGGGGATCGGGGGTCTGGGTTGCCCCCATGAGGGGTGCCGCAACCAGCCCCACCAAAATCATCAATATAAGTCGTGTCAGTTTCATGGTTTTGTTTCCACCATTTTTTAGTGTAAAAGATTAAAATATCAGAATAATTTGAGATCGCTTAAAAAAAACGCCCGGTGCTCACACGCCGCCGAAGACATATTTGCTGATCAGTTCCTCCAGATCCACCGCCGATTCCGTTTCAGTGATCTGGTCCCCCGGCTTGAGGAGTTCATCGGATCCGCCGGGATCGAGATTGATGTATTTATCGCCAATTAAACCGGTGGTTTTGATGGATGCGATCACATCGTCCGCCAGCTCGACCCGCTTGTCGATTTTCAATTGGACCTCGGCCAACTTGGTTTCCGGGTTTAGACTGATTTTGTCTACCCTTCCGACCTGAACCCCGGCCATCTCCACCGTCGCACCGGTTCGCAGGCCGGTAACCGACTCAAATCGAGCCATAAGGGGATAGTTGTTGTCACCCAACAGCTCCATGCGACCGAGCTTGATGGTCAGGTACCCGATACAGCCGATGCCGATGAGGACAAAGACGCCTACCGCCAATTCAAGCTTGCCCCTGTTCATCTAATTCTCCTAATTCGTTTACTGCCGCGAGGTTTTTCCGTGAATCATGCGGCTTGTAAAGTAAGTACGAAACCCACTCAGTCACACCACTTCCCTTGTGGTGTTAACAGACCCGGAACTGATGAAATGTCTGGACCTTTTCCACGGCGCTTTGGATCATCTGTTCCAGGCGGCTTTCCGGGGTCGCCTCTACATATCCGACACCGACGTTAAAACAAAAATCAGGATAGGGCACGATATCCAGCAGGGAATTGGCCTGGATGCGAGCGGCGATTTGCCGGCTCGCCTCGCCGCATTTGGACAGATCGGTGTTGTGTAAAAATACCAATATCTTGTTGAAATCGTAACGGTAACAACGATCGGTGATATAGACGTGCCGGCGCAGTTTTTCGGTGAATCGCTCCACGATTTTCTGCCCCTGGATATGGCCGGCGCGTCGGTTGATCTCATCTAAATTTTCAACACGAAACACCATCAGCGAAAAGGCGATCCGCAGCCGGGTCAAGCGGGCCATCTCCTCGGCGAACCGCGATTCGACCTTTCCCTGGGTGGCCATGGCGGCCGAGACCGCGGGCGCTGAGCTCAAGCCGCTGATAAACTCCCGCACTACGGGATCCTTACTATTTTCGATTTCCTGGGGCGAGCCCTGAAACAGAATGCGGCCCTCATTGAGCATGGCGATGCGCTGGGAGATATAAAAAATATCGGGAATTTCATGGCTGACAATCACCCCGGTGAAGCCGAATTTCTTCTGATAGTCGGCAATCATGCTGTGGACCGCGTTTTTACGGATAGGGTCCAACCCCGTGGTCGGTTCGTCAAAAAGGACGATTTCCGGGTCTGTGACCAGGGCCCGCGCCAACGCCACCCGTTTCTGCATCCCGCCGGAGAGTTGGGACGGATAGCTGTCGTCAATCTCCTTGAGATCCAGTTGGGTCATCTTTTCGCGCACTTTAGCGCGGATTTCCGAATCGGACATCCGGGTGCGTTCTCTCAGGGGCAGGGCGATATTTTCGTACACTGTCAGGGAGTCAAAGAGCGCCGAACCCTGGAACATGTAGCTGAATTTGCGTTTGAGGCGTTTGCGGGCCTGACGCTTCATCTGGCTCAAGAGCTGGCCATCAAACAGAATGCTCCCCGCATCGGGAGTGATCAGCCCGATGAAGTGCTTCAGCAAGACACTTTTTCCGCCGCCGCTTTTACCGATGATGGTGGTCACCTGGCCCGGGTAGACACTCAGGTTGACGCCCTTGAGCACATGATTGGGGCCGAAGGATTTTTCGATATTTTTCAGCTGCAGCAGGGGCTGGTCCATGGACGATTTCAGTTTTTAAAGTAAGAAGGAGGTCAAGACATAGTCGGTGATCAGGATCAGCACGCAGGAGATGACCACCGCCCGGGTGGTAGATTGACTGACCCCCTTGGCGCCGAAGCCCTCCTTTTGCTGGTGGGTGTAGAAGCCCTGGTAGCAACAGATGACGGCCACCACCAGGGCGAAGACCACGGATTTTAGAAACCCGCCGTTGATGTCCTGCATATCCACGCTGGTTTCCATCCAGTAAAAAAAGCTGCCCGGGTTGATCCCCAGCAGCACCGATCCGGTTAGGTAGCCCCCGAAAATACCGATGGTGTCGAAAATCGCGGTGAGCAGGGGGAAGCTGAGCAGGCAGGCGGCGATGCGGGGGCTGACCAGGTAACGGATGGGGTTGATATCCATGGTTTCCAGGGCATCAATCTGCTCGGAGATACGCATGATACCGATCTCCGCGGCCATGGCCGAACCGGCCCGGCCGATGACCATGATGGCGGTCAGGACCGGTCCCATTTCGCGGATCATGGAGAGAGCCACCCCGGAGCCCAGCCACTCTTCGGACCCGAACATCACGAGAGTGTAATAGCCTTGCAGCCCTAACACCATCCCGGTGAACGCCCCGGTCAGGGCGATGACGAAGATGCTCTTTGCGCCGATGATGTGCATCTGCTCCAGAATTTTTCTGAATTGAAAGGGGTAGGAGAAGATGTGGCTTACGCCTTGGAATAAAAAGAGGGCCACATGGCCCAGATAGCAGATGGGTCCCATGGCCTTTCGGCCCACAGCGCTCAGAAAGGGCTGGAGTTGGATCACTGCCGACATGAGGAGTTAGCTTTCATGAAAAAAAGTGGATCATCGCTGGGCGACCTGGGTTTCAATGGGTTACAAACGGCCGCTACCGGCGGCCCCAGGCCCACTGCACCGGGTTGTCATCCAGGTGATCGGTCACCTGCCGGCCAATGGTGTCCAGGGCCGAAAGCTCCGTGTTGGAAAGGGTGATCTCCCCGGCCGCCGCCGTAGCGCGGATTTGGGCGCTGTCCCGGGCGCCGGCGATGGCGCAGGTATCGGGTCCGGCAATCACCCAGGCCAGGGCCAGCTGGGCCAGGCTGATCCCGCGCTTTTCCGCCATGGGCTTCAACTGATCTAAAGCATTCTGGACCCGCTGATAATGATCTTTCTCCATGAGTCGATGCTGGCCGCGGTGATCGCCCCTCTCAAACTTGTGGTCGGGACCGAATTTGCCGGTCAACAAACCTTGGGCCAGGGGCGAATAGGCCAGCACGGTGATCCCCTGCTGCCGGCAGTAGGGCAGAATCTCGGTTTCGGCCTGGCGCCAAAACAGGGAGTAGGGGGGCTGTACAGAATCGATTTGACCGTATTGGGCGGCCTCCGCGATTTGGTCGCGGTTGAAGTTGGAGACCCCGATAGCGCGGATTTTACCTTGGGTTTTTAGGTCGTCGAGAGCGCCCATGGTATCGGCCAGGGGCACCTTGGGGGAGCCAAAGGATCCGGCGGGCCAATGAATCTGATAGAGGTCGATACAGTCGCTGCCCAGATTCTTTAAAGATCCTTCGCAGGCGGCGATCACCTGGTCAGGCGCCAAATGGTTGGCAAACACCTTGCTGGCTATAATCACCTGGCTGCGCAGATCGGCCAGGGCTTGGCCTAGAATTCGCTCCGAATGGCCGTCACCGTATACTTCGGCGGTGTCGAAGGTGGTAATGCCGGCCTCGAAGGCGGCCCGGACGGCCTGAGTGCTGGCCTCATCGTCAATGCCGGTCCACATTTTTTTGCCGGCCTGCCAGGTGCCCATGATAATGGCCGAGATAGAGATATCCGTGGCGCCCAAGGTCAACAATCGCATGGGTTCTCCTCCCTGTGTCCATTGAATGTCAGCGGGGGGTCATAAAATTGGATTTAGCGGGTTTCGCCCTCCGGGTTACATGAACCAGGGACCGAAGAAAAAGTAGGTCAGCCCAAGGGTGAACAGGCCGTACTGCACATCCTCAACATCGCCAAATCCGGTGACATAGGTACCCTCCAGCCCCAGGGCCAAACTGTCGTTGAAGTACCAGTCAAAGCCGGCGCCGACCTCGCCGCAGAAGCCACTGTCGCTGATGGACTGGGATTGGCGCACATTGCCCACGGTGGCGCGGGTGTCGGCACTGACGTACATCCATCCGCCGCCCACGATCAGAAAGGGGCGGAATTTGCGTTCGGAATAATCGGGCGAGGCCTTCAGGGCGAACATGAAGGTCATGGCATCGGCGTCAATTTCGGCTCCGATGGGGTCCTCGATGACATTCAGATCGGCATCCCATTCGAAGGAGGGCAGATAGTCGAAATTGAACTCCAAGGAGAGGTAGCTGTTCAGATGGGTGCCGGCCTTGACATTGAAGCCCCAGGTATCGTCGAGATCGCCCTTCACCAGATCGCCGGAGATCTCCATTTCCGAGGCTGCGTAGGAGCCGCCCACCCCAAAATATTGTTCCTGGGCGGTTGCCGCTGCCGCGCTAAGCCCGATTGCCATCACAATCCAAAGGATTTTGGTCATTTGCTGCATCATTACCTCCCTTTTTTCCTAGCCGTTTTAGTGAAAAAATCGGCTGTCGGCCATGGTTGACATTGACAGGCCTTGGCGTCACCTCTTAATCTGGTGTGGATTCCATCGAAAGTAATTTAAAGCCCCGACTATAGGGAAATTCAAAAATAGTGTCAAAGAAAAAGCCCGATTTGACCCCGGCCCGCTTTTGCTCTAAAATCGGCCCTTCAAGCGTTTCGGGTTGCCCGCCAACTTTACCCTCCAGTTCCCCTTCCTGATATTGATCCCAACCGATTTGACAGGGATGTTGGGGTGACCTCGAATGAATCAACCTATTAAGATCGTCCCATCGGGTACTCCGCCCGTTGGGGTTAAAGGTGAGACCCGATCCATGACCCCGCCGGCACCCCCCAACCTCGCGCCAGTTGAGCAGTGGCTCAGCCGCGGCATCGTGCTGCTGCTGAGCCTGATTGCTCTGGCGATACTCAGCCTCCATGACCGCGCCCGCCGCTCCCTCCCCGAGTTGTCAGGTCTCGCTCTGCCCGGGGGGCCTCAGGCGGCAGCGGAACCGGTGCAGCCTCCTTGGGCGGACCTCATGGCCGGCCTGCCAGGGGTTCAGCCCATGGGGCCCGCTGAGCAATTTGGCCCTGCCCAGTTGGCAGACAAGATCAACGGCAAGGCCGAGCTCTACCTGCCCGCCGGGTTCGAGCACCTGACCACCCAGCGCTTTAAGCTCAACCAAGACCCCGGGCTCTGGTTCGAGCTGTTTCACTATCAGATGGGCAGCCCGGCCAACGCTTTTGCAGTTTTCAGCAGCCAGCGCCGGGACGATTCCCAGGGACTGGACTTTGTCGCCCAAGGGTATGCCACGGCCAATGCCCTCTTCATGGTCCTGGGTTCCGACTATTATGAATTGATCGGCAGTGGGGCCCATGGCCCCCTGGCCGACCTGTTGGAAGCGGGCGCCCGTGCCTTGGCACGGAACCTGGCCCAAGACTCGCAAAGCGGCGATAGCGTCCGTTCCGAAGATCTGTTTCCCGGGGCCGGCCAGGTTCCCCAAAGCCTGACCCTGATCGCCAGCGACGGGTTTGGCTTTGCCGGACTGGATCAGGTTTACACCGCCCGCTTTCAAATCCCCGCCGGGGAGTTCACGGCCTATGTCAGTCCACGGGCCAGTGCAGACACAGCCCAGGAACTAGCCCGTGCCTATGGGCAATTTCTACTCGATTTCGGTGGCCGAAAATTGGCCGCCTCCGGGCTGCCTGAAGGGTGCCAGGCGATTGATATTCTGGATCTCAAAGAGCTGATCTGCAGTCAGGGGGCTTATCTCTATGGCATTCACGAGAGTTTGGCCCTGGAGGGGGCCGCTGACTTGATCCAGGCCCTGGCGGATCATTTAAAGGCACGATCCCATGACCCGCAATAAATCTTCAACCACCCCCGAAGATCCGGGCCGGCGATGTTTTATCAAACGGTTTAGCCGCGTTGCGGCCCTTTCGGCTGTGGTGGGGGGCGGTGCCTGGCTGTGGCGCGATCCCACGGGTCCCAGGAGCTTCACTCCCCAGGAAGGCCGGGAATCCATCGCCACCTTGGGGGATTTTCAAATCCCCGGCACCCAGGGCAAGCTGGCCATTGCCCGGGGCACGGATCGCCAAAAGACCCTGGCCGCGGCCCTTACCGCCTTAGGGGGCATGAAGCGCTTTGTGCAGTCCGGTGACCGGGTGCTGCTCAAGGTCAATGCCGCCTTTGCCGCCTCAGCCGAGCTGGGGGCCACCACCCATCCCGAATTGGCCGCGGCCCTGGTGACGGCCTGCCGTGCCGCCGGTGCAGCGGAGGTGAGCGTGACGGACAACCCCATCCATGACCCGGCCGGTGCGTTCCTGCTCACCGGTATCCAGGGGGCCGTGGAAAAAGCGGGGGGCCGGGTGATCCTGCCTGCCGAGCCGCTGTTCACCCCGTTGAGCCTGCCCGGGGGACGCCTCATTCGGCAGTGGCCGGTGCTGGGAGGACCTTTTGCGGGTATCACCAAGGTGATCGGCGTGGCCCCGGTCAAGGATCATCACCGCAGCGGGGCCTCATTGACCCTCAAGAACTGGTATGGCCTGTTAGGGGGGCGGCGCAACGTATTCCATCAGGATATCCACACTATCATCAGCGAATTGGGCCAGCTGCTGCGGCCCACCCTGGTGGTGCTGGACGGCACGGTCTCCATGATGACCAACGGTCCTACGGGCGGATCCCTGGCCGATCTGAAGTCCACCGCCACCCTCATTGCCGGTACCGATTCCGTGGCCGTGGATGCCTGCGGCGCCGAACTTTTAGGCCGCAGTGCGGCCGATCTGCCCTATCTGCGAAAGGCCGAGGCGGCCGGCGTGGGCCGGGTCGATTTCCGGGCCCTGCAGCCCCTGGAGGTTCAAACCGGTTAGCGGCCTCCCAATTCCAGCCCTCGCAATAGATAAGCCCCAACGACCATGCGAATACTCAGCGCCCGCCGTATCAGCCAAATTTTCTTTTTGACTCTGCTGCTCTGGTTCTGCCTGGTGACGGTGACCGGCCGGCGCTGGTGGCACCTGCCGGGATGGCCCGTGAACTGGATGCTGGAAATGGATCCCCTGGTGGGGCTGGCCACTTTGCTGGCAACCGGCACCCTCTATGCCGGTCTCATCTGGGGCGCCCTGACTCTGATTTTGACCTTGCTGCTGGGCCGCTTTTTTTGCGGCTGGATCTGCCCCCTAGGCACCCTGCAGCATGTCATGGCCTGGGCGGGATACCGCCGAAGATCCCTGGCCGCGAGAATCAAGGCCAATCAATACCATGGGGCCCAGGTCCTCAAGTACTGGCTGCTGGGGGCGCTGTTGGCGGCCGCAGCCGGGGAGACGTTGACCCGCTTGGTGAACCTGCCCCGGGAGGGCGATGGGATCACCTGGGGCGTTGTGGCTCTGGTGCTGGGGGTTCTGGCGGTGGCCGCCCTGGGCCGCCAGGGCCGATCCTGGGGCCGCGCCGTGTTGATCGTGTCGCTTGCCGCCGCCCTCTGGATCGCGGGGGTGCGCTGGGTCATGCCGGGGTTCAGTGTTGCCGGTTCCCTGCAAACCGGCCTCCTGGACCCTCTGCCCCTGGTCTACCGCTCCCTCAACCTGGTGCTCCTGCCCCTGGGGGAAAGGTTTGTTGCCGAACACGACCTGGCGCCGCGCTTTTACAGCACGGTCGGGTTTATGGGCCTGTGGTTTGCGCTGATTTTACTGGTCGGATTGGTCATTCCCCGGGCCTACTGCCGTTTCGTCTGTCCCCTGGGGGCGCTGTTCGGCACCCTGGGCCGTTTCTATCTGTTGCGGATCGGCAAAAAGAGGCCAGGGTGCAAGGCCTGCAATCTGTGCGAGAGCCAGTGCCAGGGGGCCTGCGCCCCGTCGGCGGAGATCCGTAGCGCCGAATGCGTGCTCTGTTTCAACTGCTGGGATTCCTGCCGCCACGGCCGCATGGGTTACGGGAGCCGGCCCTCGGCCAGCGGAGAAAAGCCCCGGCCCGATGTGACCCGGCGCAGTGCCCTGATTTCCCTGGCCGCGGGGGTGGGCCTCATCTCCCTGGAGCGGCTACAGGGGCGCCTGGCTGGCAATTGGCACCCGGGTCGCATCCGTCCCCCGGGCGCCCTGCGGGAAAAGGATTTTCTGCAGCGTTGCATCAAATGCGGCCAGTGTATGCGGGTTTGCCCCACCAATGTGATCCATCCCGCAGACCTGCGCTTTGGCTGGGAGGCTTACTGGACGCCGGTGCTCAACTTCCGCCTGGGCTTGAGCGGCTGTCAGCCCAATTGCGTGGCTTGCAGCCAGATCTGTCCCACCGCTGCCCTGCGCCCCCTCTCCCTGGCGGAACGCATGGGCGGCGGGGAGTTCCGCCGGGCGGGAGCGGTATGCATCGGCACCGCCTTTGTGGATCGGGGCCGTTGTCTGCCCTGGGCCATGGACCGTCCCTGTATCGTCTGCCAGGAGGTGTGTCCGGTGAGCCCCAAGGCGATCTTTACCCGTGCCCTAAACCAACCGCTGCCGGGGGCAGAGCGGCTCGCGGTCAGCGGCCGCAACGGACCGGAGGTGCGGCTGGCCGATTTCCCCTTGCTCCCGGGGGCCTTGGGCGGCGGCGATTTCGGGTGCCGCTTGATGGGTGAGGTTGAAGATCGAACCTGGAAAATTCTGGACAACGGCGCGGGGAGCCTTACCCTGATGCCAGGAGCCGACGGGCGGCTCCCGGAACCGGGCCAAACGTTGCAGCTTGAGATTCACCTGCAACAGCCCTTTGTAGACCCGGCGCGCTGTATCGGTTGTGGAATCTGTCAGCACGAATGCCCGGTTCGGGGCCTGCCTGCCATCCGGGTCACTGCCGAAGGCGAAACCCGCGATCCGGCCCACCGCATGCTGGCTTGAATGTTTTGCCCTAATTGCTCTATTTCGTAAATTCGATGACGTAAGGAGAAAGATCATGGCTACCCACTATAATCGCCGTCAATTTATTCAGCGCAGCCTGACCGCCGGCGCCGGCGCTATGGCCGTCGCTGGAACGGCTACCGCGGCCCAAAGCCTGTCACCAGCGACCCTTGCTGAAAACCGCCAGGTACCCACGCGACCCTTCGGGGCTTCCGGGATCCAGGTTTCCATTCTCTCCCTGGGGGGGATGTTCGATATCGGCAACAATCAGCTGATGTTGCGCCAAGCCTTGAAATGGGGCGTCACCTATTGGGACACGGCTGATTGCTACGGCGGGGGGCGCAGCGAATCGGGGATCGGAAAGTATTTTCAACGCTTTCCCCAGGACCGCGCCAAGGTCTTTCTGGTGACCAAATCCGACAGCCGCGACCCCAAGGGGATGAGCCGGCTGCTCGAGCGATCCTTGGAGCGCATGCAGACCGACACCATCGATCTCTATCTGCTGCACGGGATCCGCAGCGCCCGGGATCTGGATGACGAAATTCGGGTTTGGGCAGAGCAGGCCAAGTCGGCGGGGAAAATCAAGCTGTTCGGCTTCAGCACCCATTCCAACATGGAACGCTGCCTCAGCGATGCGGCCCAGCTGGGCTGGGTGGACGGCATTATGATGACCTACAACTATCGCTTGATGCAGAGCGACGCCATGCGCCGGGCCGTGGAGGCCTGCACACAGGCGGGTATCGGCCTGACGGCCATGAAAACCCAGGGCGGCGGGTCTGTGGCCGGCAGCGGCGGACTGGCCGAAGATCTGGCGGGCCGCTTTTTGACCCAGGGGTTTTCCGAATACCAGGCCAAACTCAAGGCGGTGTGGCACAACCCCCAGATTGCCGCCATTTGCTCCCAAATGCCCAACATGACCATCCTGTCGGCCAACAGCGCCGCGGCCATGGACCGCACCGAACTGCAGGCCCGGGAGCTTGAGTCCCTGCAGCGCTACGCCCGGCAAACCGAATCCCTATACTGTGCGGGCTGTGCCGATATTTGTGAAAACGCCCTGGGCGAGGAGGCCCTGCCGGTGGCCGATGTGCTGCGCTACCTGATGTACCGCCGCTGCTACGGCGATCCGCAACGGGCGCGGGCCGAATTCCAGCGCATCCCCCGGACCGTTCGGCAAACCATGGCCCGCATGGACTATGCTCCCGCCGAGGCTGTCTGCCCCCGCAAGATCCCCATCGGGCGCCTGATGGCCGAGGCCCTGGAACGGCTGGCTTGAATTGTTGATGTTAGTGTCTCCGCAACCCTTGACTGAAAGATGACCGACTGTGAGCCGCTACTGGAGTGATATTGTTCAGCGCCTGACCCCTTACACCCCGGGGGAGCAGCCCAAGATCGCCGATCTGATCAAGCTCAACACCAACGAAAACCCCTACGGCCCGTCTCCCCGGGTGCTGGAGGCCCTCGCCCAGACCGTAAGCGACGATCTGCGCCGTTATCCCGATCCCACCGGGGACGAGCTCAAGCAGGCCATCGGCGACTACTACGGTATTTCTCTCCGCCAGGTGTTTGTGGGCAACGGCTCCGACGAGGTGCTGGCCCACACCTTTCGGGGGTTGCTCCAGCATGACCGCCCCCTGCTCTTTCCGGACATCACCTACAGTTTTTACCCGGTCTACTGCAGGTTGTTCGAGGTGGCCCATGAGAGCGTGCCCCTGACGGACCGTTTCGATATCCGGCTGGACGATTATGGGCGGCCCAACGGCGGGGTGCTGCTGGCCAATCCCAATGCCCCCACCGGTCGGCTGCTCTCTCTGGCGGCCATTGAGGACTATTTGCAGCAGCATCCCCAATCGCTGATGGTGCTGGATGAGGCTTATATCGACTTCGGGGGAGAGAGCGCCATTGCCCTGGTGAACCGCTTTCCCAACCTGCTGGTCATTCAAACCCTATCCAAATCCCGCGGATTGGCCGGGCTGCGGGTGGGCTTCGCCGTGGGCCAGGAACCCCTCGTGGAAGCCCTGGAACGGGTCAAGAACAGTTTCAATTCCTACCCCCTGGACCGTTTCGCCCTGGCGGGGGCCGTGGTAGCCATGGCCGACGCGGCATATTTCGAAAAGACCCGGGCCGCCATCATGGCCACCCGCGAAGCGCTGACCCGGGACTTGACCCATTTGGGGTTTGAGGTGCTGCCCTCAGCGGCCAATTTTGTCTTTGCGCGCCATCCCGCCGGAGATGGCGCCGATCTGACCCGCCGGCTGCGCCAACGGGCCATCCTGGTGCGCCATTTTGCCCAGCCGCGCATCGACCAGTTTCTGAGAATTACCGTTGGAACTGACGGAGAGTGCCGGGCTCTGGTGGCGGCCCTGGGTGAAATCGTCCACCCCTGAGGGGCGGGCCTATGGGATATGGAATTCGCGGTATAAGCCGAAAGGAGCCGCTGGAACGGTCATCACGGGCGGTTAGGAATGGGATTTGACCTGCCGGCCGGGACTTGCGGGATCGGCGGGGCCGTGGCGTTGCTGATGTATTTTATTGAAAACGGATGTCACTCGTGGTGGCGGGAAGTAGGGGACCAAGCAAAGTATAGATATTTTTTCCCTGGTTTTAAGCCCTGGAACAAAAAGGTCACTTAATTACGGAAGGACACTTGACATGTCGGCCCATACTTCGCAACTGATCACCGCCCTGGAACTGGATCGCGATGGGGATTGGGATGGCGCCCACAATATTGTTCAGCGTCTGGACGCCATGGACGCCAACTGGATTCATGCTTACCTGCATCGCAAAGAGGGCGTCATGTGGAATGCCCACTACTGGTATCGGCAGGTGGATAAAGCGGTGCCGGATTACAGTTTGGCCCAGGAGTGGCGGGAACTCTACGATTTCGTCATCCGCGAAAGGAAGGTCTGAATTGATGGCCGGCGCAAAGCGATCATCCTGGATTAAACCCTCAACCCAGGCCATGTGGCGGGAGGGCCGGCACATGCCGGGTTATTCCCTCTTCGACTGGCTGCACGGTTACGTTTACGGCCGCTGGCCCTATCTATACATTGGGGTGGGCACCGGCGGACACCCCCTGACCCGGTTGCTGGCGCCACTCTGGTCTCTGGTCAGCGCCTTGTTCAAGGGCCGCGTCGGGGATTCATCGGTTGACAACCTGAAACGTTTTGCCGACGGCTACCACGGCAAAGTGATCCTCCATGACGAGGCCCGGCGTTTGGTCTCCGTCAACCGACCGGTGAGCCTTAAAAATCTGGAAACTATCATTCCTTACGCCCAGGCGCGGGACATCATCTTGAACCGGCCGGATCATCTTGCAGTGCTCGATTGCCCCTGCCGGGCCTCCCGGAAATCGCCCTGCCTGCCCCTGGACGTCTGCCTCATCGTGGGCGAACCCTTTGCCGGTTTCATTTTAGAGCACCATCCCCGGCGGGCGCGGCCTGTCTCCTCGGACGAGGCACTGGCCATTCTGGAGGCGGAGCATCGCCGGGGCCATGTGCACCACGCCTTTTTCAAGGATGCTGTGCTGGGTCGATTTTACGCAATCTGCAACTGTTGCGCCTGCTGTTGCGGCGCCATGCAGGCCTGGCGCAACGGGGTGCCCATGCTGGCCTCCTCGGGGTATGTCAGCCAAGTTAGCCCAGAGAGTTGTAGCGGATGCGGTATTTGTGTCAATGCCTGCCCCTTCGAGGCGCTCGGCCTGGAATCCGGGGTGGCGGTGGTGGAGCAAACGTGCTGTCTGGGCTGCGGTGTGTGTGAGTCCATCTGCCCC
Source organism: uncultured delta proteobacterium (assembly GCA_963713755.1). Taxonomy (GTDB): domain Bacteria; phylum Desulfobacterota; class Desulfobacteria; order Desulfobacterales; family CAVQMW01; genus CAVQMW01. The sequence continues at coordinate 365,757 of CAVQMW010000005.1, forward strand.
CAGGGCGCCCATAGTCTGGTTCTCGATCCCCATCGGTCTGAACCTTTGAAGATCGCACAGCAGTGTTAACCCTGTGAAGGGGGCCGGGACGGGGATTAAAGCCGCCTCGGCAGGTTAGCCAGAGCAATTTTATATGGCTTCAGCTTCGTTCGAGTCCAAAGCCGTGATTTCCATCAGATCGGTTACTCCTTGAGCTCTTTCAGGTTGGCATGGGCCGCGGCCAGCCGGGCGATGGGCACCCGGAAAGGGGAGCAGGAGACATAGTTGAGCCCCATTGCGTGGCACAGGGCGATGGAGCGCGGATCGCCGCCGTGCTCGCCGCAGATGCCGCATTCCATGTCGGGCCGTACCTTGCGGCCTTCCCTTACCGCCATTTCCATGAGCCGTCCTACCCCGTCCTCGTCGATGGTGGCAAAAGGGTTGTCGGGCAGAATTCCGTCTTCCATATACTTGATCAGAAAGTCGGCTTCGGCGTCGTCCCGGGAGATGCCGAAGGTGGTTTGGGTCAGGTCGTTGGTGCCAAAGGAGACGAACTGGGCGTATTCGGCGATTTGATGGCTGGTCAGGGCCGCCCGGGGAATTTCGATCATGGTGCCGAACTTGTAGTTGATCTGCCGGCCGGCCTCCTCCATCACCTTTTGAGCCACGGCTTCCAGCACCCGGCGCTGGACCTTCAGCTCGTTGACGTGGCAGGTGAGGGGAATCATGATCTCCGGATGCACGTCGATCCCCTCTTTGGCCACCTCACAGGCCGCCTCGAAGATGGCCCGCACCTGCATGGAGGTCAGCTCGGGAATCAGGATTCCCAGGCGAACCCCCCGCAGGCCCAGCATGGGGTTGGCCTCCCGCAGCACATTGACCTGCTTGAATATGCGCTCTTTGGCGGCGATCTGCTCGATCAGTTTATCCATGGCCGAGAGGGTGGCGGCGCTGCGCAGCTGGATTTTCAGGTCCGCCAGCTCATACATCAGCTCTTCGTGGCCCGGCAGGAATTCGTGCAGAGGCGGATCGATGAGCCGCACGATCACCGGCAGGCCGTCCATGACCCGGAACAGACCGCTGAAATCCTCACGTTGGAAGGGCAGCAGCGCCTCGATCGCCTCCCGGCGCTGGCTGGGAAAGTCGGCCATGATCATCTGGTGTACCAGGGGCAGCCGGTCGGTCTCCATGAACATATGCTCGGTGCGGCACAGGCCGATGCCTTCGGCCCCGTATTCCCGGGCGCGGCGGGCGTCCTGGGGATAGTCGGCATTGGCCCAGACCCCCAGCTTGCGGAACTCGTCGGCCCAGCTGAGCAGTTCCATGAGCCAGGGATCCTTGATATCGGGAACGATGGTGGGCAGCTGGCCCACGTAGAGCTTGCCCAGGGTGCCATCGATGGAGACCCACTCGCCTTCGCGGATCACCTGATTCCCGATTTCGATTTCGCGCTCCTGCATGTCGATTTTCATGGCCTCCACCCCCACCACGGCCGGCTTGCCGAATTGGCGGGCCACCAGGGCGGCGTGGCTGGTGCGACCGCCCCGGCTGGTGAGGATGCCCTGGGCCGCCAGCATGCCGTGCACATCGTCGGGTTTGGTTTCCGGGCGCACCATGATCACCTGTTTGCCCTCTTTTTTAGACCAGGTTTCGGCCAGGTCGGCGTCCAGGGCCACCACGCCCACGGCCGCGCCGGGCGAGACATTCAGGCCCCGGGCCACCTGGCGGCCTTCGGCCTGGGCCGCCCCGGCGGCCCGGGGATCCAACTGAGGATGCAGAAAGAAGTCCACCTGTTCCGGGGAAACCCGTAACACCGCTTCCCGGCGGGAGATCCGCTCCTCCTTGGCCATATCCACCGCGATGCGCACGGCGGCCTGGGCCGTGCGTTTGCCGTCCCGGGTCTGCAGCATCCACAGTTTGCCCTTTTCGATGGTGAACTCCACATCCTGCATCTCCCGGTAGTGGCTTTCCAGGGTGGCGGCGATCTTTTCCAGTTCGCCATAGGCATCTGGCATGGCGTGTTCCAGCTGCTTGAGATCCTCGGTTTTGCGGATGCCCGCCACCACATCTTCGCCCTGGGCATTGATCAGGTAGTCGCCTTCGATGAGGGGTTCGCCGGTAGAGCCGTTACGGGTCATGGCGACCCCCGTGGCGCAGTCGGACCCCATGTTGCCAAACACCATGGTGACAATGCTCACCGCAGTGCCCAGATCGTGGGCGATGCCGGCGGCGTTGCGATAATCCACGGCGCGCTTGCCGTTCCAGCTTTTGAACACCGCCTCGATGCCCTGGCGTAGCTGTTCCAAGGGGTCCTGGTAAAACTCCTGGTGGGCGTGGTGCCGGAAGATGGTCTTGAATTGCGTTACCACCGCCTGCCAATCTTCGGCGGCGAGTTCGGTGTCGCTCGTCACGCCGGCCTTGTCCCGGGCGCGGGTCAGCACCGCTTCAAAGGTCTCATCGGGAATCCCCTTGACCACGCTGCCGAACATCTGGACCAAGCGCCGGTAGGCATCGTAGACAAAGCGGGCATCCTCGGTGAGGGCCAGCATGCCTTCCGCCGTGGTGTCGTTGAGCCCGATGTTGAGTACCGTATCCATCATGCCGGGCATGGAAAACTTGGCCCCGGAGCGGCAGGAGACCAGCAGCGGGTGTTCAGGATCGCCGAAGGTTTTGCCGGTCTGGGCCTCAATTTGCGCCAGGGCGGCCAACACCTGATCCCACAACCCTTGGGGCAGGACGCCGCCGGCCGCCAGATAGGCGTTGCAGGCCTCGGTGCTGACGGTAAAGCCGGGGGGCACCGGAATGCCCAGGCGGACCATTTCCGCCATGTTGGCCCCTTTGCCGCCCAGCAGACCCCGCACCTTATCCCACGATCCCTGCGCCTTGCGTTCACATTCCGACAACTCTTCGAAGCGGTAGACCCATTTGTTTTCCATGGTATTCTCCTCTTGAGATAGGATTTGGCTTATTCCGGGTTATCCCTTGAATCTCCCCTGGCGGGATTTTCGATTCGTATCATGGCGCTGCAGCACGCCTGGACCGAGACCGTCAGGGGAATCTTACCTCTCTCCAGCAGCGGTCCCACGATTTTGCGGGCCAGATGGGGATGATTGTTGGTTTCGCTCAAGTGCGCCAGCACTACATGGCGCAGCTTGGCGTGGATCAGGTCGGCCAGAAGGTCTCGGGAATCCTCATTGGAGAGGTGGCCGTTGCGGCCCTTGATGCGCTGTTTCAATGGCCAGGGGTAAGGGCCGTCGTGGAGCATTCGCAGATCGTGGTTGGCCTCCAGAATCAACAGATCCACGGCCTTGAGCCGCTCTTTAACCATGGCCGTGGCGATGCCCAGATCGGTGGCGATGCCCACCTTGAGTCCGTTGTGGGCAATGGTAAATCCCGCGGGATCCGCGGCGTCATGGGAGGTGGCAAAGGGGTGGATGCACAGGGTTTGGATCTCGAAGGGAGTGCCTACCTCAAACAGGTGGTGTTGGTGCAGTCGGCCCAGCTGGGGGGCCGCCTGCCGGGTAGCCGGGGAGATGTAGACCGGTAACCCGTGGCGCCGGGAAAGCACGCCCACGCCCCGGATATGGTCGCTGTGCTCATGGGAGACCACAATGGCGTCCAGGTTGGCGGCTTGCAAGCCGCGCTGGGCTAGGCGGGCCTCGATGGCTTTTCCCGAAAGCCCGGCGTCCAGCAGAATTGAGGTGTGGCCGTCTGAAATGAAAATGGCGTTGCCCTTACTACCGCTGGCCAGCAGACAGACACTGAATCCCTCGGCACTCCCTGGGGCAGTGGACGTTGTTTCAGGGGATATCGCCAAAGGGGGCATGGGGAGCTCCTTTGGCCGATAGGGGTTCATCGGCCCGTGTGGCCGAACCCCCCATCGTTGCGCAGGGTCGGCTGAAGTTGGGGGACTACCTCAATTTGGGCCTGATACACCCGGGCCAGGATCATCTGGGCGATACGCTCTCCGCGCTGGATGGTGTAGGCGGCCGTGCCGAAATTGATCACGGCGATTTTCACTTCGCCCCGGTAATCGGCGTCAATAGTACCCGGGGAGTTGATCAGCCCGATGCCGTGGGCGACCGCTAGGCCGCTGCGGGGGCGGATTTGGGCTTCAAATCCCCGCGGCAGTGCCATGGCGAATCCCGTGGGGACCATGGCAATCCGTCCGGGGTCCAGGGTCAGGGGGTTTTCTAGGGCCGCATGGATGTCCATGCCGGCCGCCTGGGGAGTCATGTAGCGGGGGAGGGGAATGTCTCCGTCCCGCTGGGGAAAAAGCCGCTGAAATTCGATGGTGGGGCGCGGGGCCATAGGGTTACAGGGCCAGCTTCGCTTCCAGGTCCGGGACCTTGTTCAGGGGGCCGAGCAGGGTCAAGGTCAAGGGGTGGTCGATAAACAGCGCTTGGGCCAGGGATTGAATCTCGTCGATGGTTACCGCCTCGATGCGCGCCACCACCTCATCCAGGCGGACATGGCGGCTGAAGTTGATTTCGTTCTGGGCCAAGCGCACCATCTGGTTGTCATTGCTCTCGGCGGCCAGGAGCAGATTGCCCTTGGTGTATTCCTTAGCGTCCTGAAGCTCATCGGCACTGATCGAATTCTGCTTCAACAGTTTGAATTCATCGAGAATCAAATCCAGACATGCCGGAGTGTTGTCGGGATGAATCCCAGCATAAGCCCCGAACATGCCCGTATCGCTGAAGGCGGAGGCAAAGGAGTATACCGCATAGGCCAGACCGCTCCGCTCGCGGATCTTCTGGAAAAGCCGGGAGCTCATGTTGCCCCCCAGGAGGCTGTTAAGCAGGGAAAAGGCGAAGCGCCGGGGATCGGTGACACCAATGCCCTGGGTGCACAGGCAGAGGTGCTGCTGCTCGATATCCCGGTTGATCCAGGTGACGCCTCGGGCGCCGGCGGGAGCTTCCCGGGAGGGAAAATCATCACCCGCCGGGAGGGCTTCAAAGGCCGGAGCCGTCAAATCCACCAATTGCCGATGGGTCAGATTGCCGGCCGCGGAAATGACGATCCGGCGGGGGGTGTAAAGCCGCCGGAAGAACCGTTTCAGATGGGGGGGCTCAAATCCGAGCACATTCTCCCGGGAGCCCAAAATGGGGCGCCCCAAGGGATTTTCACCCCAGTGGGCCCGGGCCGCCACATGGTGGATATACTCATCCGGCGCGTCCTCCACCATGCCGATTTCCTGGCAGATCACCGGCCGTTCGCGTTCCACTTCAGTGGCGTCGAACACCGAATTGAGAACGATATCTACCAGGATGTCCACCATGGTGGCCAGATGGCTCTTGAGCACCTTGGCGTGATAGCAGGTGGTTTCCATGCCGGTAAAGGCGTTGGAGATTCCCCCGATGGCATCGAATTGCTTGGCGATCTGATAGGCATCGCGCCGCTCGGTGCCCTTGAACAGCATGTGCTCGATGAAGTGGGAGATGCCGCCTTCGGCGGGGCTTTCGTCCCGGGCCCCGGCCGCCACCCAAACCCCCATGCTGACCGAGTGGGCCTGGGGCATGCGCTGGGTGACAATGCGCACCCCGTTGGTCAGGGTGGTTTTTTCAACTGCGTAGGGGGGTTCGGTCATGGTCGATCCGCTTGTTGTAACATTTAGAGGTGCACTGGGCGCTATTTCAGCTTTTGGCCGCCTCTTCCAGCACGGCTTTGTGGCTGAGGCGAATTTTTCCGTCCCGGTTGATTTCCAGAACCTTGACCTTCAGTTCGTCGCCCTCCCGGACCACATCTTTGACGCTGCGGATGCGGCGCGTGGCCAGCTGGGAGATGTGCACCAGGCCGTCGCACCCAGGCAGGATCTGCACAAAGGCACCGAAATCGGTGATCTTGACCACTTTGCCGTCATACACCTTACCGATCTCCGGCTCCTGGGTGATCTCTTTGATCATGTCCAGGGCCGCCTGGCCGCTTTCCTGGGTTACCGCAGCCACCTTCACCAATCCGGAATCGTCGATTTCGATACGAGTATCGGTTTCATTTTGGATGGCGCGGATCACCTTGCCGCCGGGGCCGATGATGTCGCGGATCTTGTCGGGATGGATCTGCACGGTCATGATGCTCGGCGCATAGGGGGAGATCTCCTTGCGAGGCGTCTTGATCACCGCCAGCATACGTTCCAGAATGTGCAGCCGCCCCCTCCGGGCCTGCTCCAGAGCCTTTCCCAGAATATCCCGGGGCAGTTCCTTGATTTTGATATCCATCTGCAGGGCGGTGATGCCCGTTTCCGTACCGGCCACTTTAAAGTCCATATCGCCGGTGTGGTCTTCGTCCCCCAGGATATCGGTGAGAATCGCCACCCGCTCGTCCTCCTTGACCAGTCCCATGGCAATGCCCGCCACCGGGGCTTTGATGGGCACCCCGCCGTCCATCAGGGCCAGGATGCCCGAGCAGACCGTGCCCATGGAGGAAGAGCCGTTGGATTCCAGAACTTCGGAAACCAGCCGGATGGTGTAGTCAAAATCCTCTTTGTCCGGCAGAACCTTTTCAATGGCCCGGGTGGAGAGGCCGCCGTGGCCTATATCCCGCCGGCTGGGGCCGCCGATCCGTTTGACTTCTCCCACCGAGAAGGGGGGGAAGTTGTAGTGCAGCATAAAGGGCCGGAATTCGTCGCCGCTCAAGGTTTCCACCCGTTGTTCATCCTGTCCCGAGCCCAGGGTGAGTACGCCCAGCACCTGGGTTTCGCCCCGGGTAAAAAGCGCGCTGCCGTGGGGTCGCGGTAGGACCCCGGTTTCGCAGGTGATGGAGCGAACCTCGTCGAATTTCCGGCCATCCATACGCTGGTTTTCATCCAGGATCAGTTTGCGGCAGGTGGACTTTTGCAGCTCGCCCAAAAGGGCCTTGATCTCATCCTCGCGTCCTTCGTGACTTGAAGCAAGCTGGTCCAGGGCATCGGTTTTGACCTGGCGAACCGCGGCCTGGCGCTCCATTTTGTCGGCCACGATAATGGCCCTGCGCATGGGTTCGGCGGCGGCCTGGGCCACGGCCTCGGCCAGTATGGCGTCGGTTTCCGGAGGGTTGAAGTCGCGCTTGGCCTTGCCGTGGGTCTTCATCAGCTCTTCTTGCATGGCAATCAGGGGCTGCATGGCCTGATGGCCGAAAAAAATCGCTTCCAGCATATCGGCTTCAGGGACGATATCGCCGCCACCTTCCACCATCACCACCCCGGTTTTGGAGCCGGCGACAATGAGGTTTATGTCGCTGGCCGCCGCTTGCTCGATGCTGGGGTTGGCTACGAATTGACCGTCAATGCGGCCCACCCGCACACAGGCGATGGGCCCGGCAAAGGGGATGTCCGAGATGGAGAGGGCGGCCGAGGCGCCGTTCATGGCCAGCACGTCGGGGTCGTTCTCCCGGTCCATGGAGAGCACCGTGGCGATGACCTGGGTTTCAAAGCGGTAGCCTTTGGGGAACAGGGGCCGGATGGGCCGGTCGATGAGGCGCGCGGTCAAGGTCTCTTTTTCCGTGGGGCGCCCTATCTCGCGCCGGAAATAGTTTCCGGGAATGCGGCCGGCGGCGTAAATTTTTTCTTGATATTCAACGGTGAGGGGCAAAAAATCGATGGGTCTTTCATCCCGGCTGGAAACCGCCGTCACCAGCACAATGGTTTCGCCGTACTGCACCACCACCGAGCCGGAGGCTTGTTTGGCCACCTTTCCGGTTTCGATGCTCAACGATTTGGCGTTTATTTCAGTTTTTAGAACAGTTCCGGTTTGCATAATATTATCCTAACATTTTGATATATAAGTTGAAAGATGAGTTGCCGGCCCGCTTTGATTCGCTGCTGAAAAGGCCCGGCCGCCAAGTCGGGACGGTAATTGACCCGTTGTAAAGGCGGTAGGTGGCGCTGCCGCGGGGCAAGCTGAAAATAGGAGCGTCAGAGGTGGGATCTTAAATATATGCGCGGTGATACTTGGGGGTGGATTCAATCGGCGCAAATTTTGAGGCATCCGTCTTACGCGGGTGCCCAAAAATTTACGTCGATTTGAATCCGTAAAGCGCATCGATCCCTTTTTCAGCAGGTTGCCGGAAGGTACGCGGAGAAAAAATTTTCGCCGCGGTTATGCAGATGGATTGCCGCTGCCCATCATGGCTCACTGGACCCTGGGTTTCCATGCAGCGCCGACCCAAACCAAACCCCCCTGGATGGGTCAGCACCGGGTTATCTGCGCAAGCCGAGGGTTTCGATGATGTTCCGATAGCGCTGGACATCCTTGTTTTTCACGTACTGCAGCAGCCGCCGTCGCTGTCCCACCAGCATCAGCAGGCCCCGCCGGGAGTGATGGTCTTTTTTGTGCACTTTGAGATGTTCGGTCAGATAGGTAATCCGGTGAGTCAGCAACCCGACCTGAACTTCCGGAGAACCGGTGTCGGTCTCGTGCAGCTTAAATTTTTCGATGAGCCTTTTTTTGTCCTCCGATGAAAAAACCACGATCTGTATGCCTCCTTTAAGAATTATACTGTGTTGAGTTCTAAATTTCCTGGGCCTTTTGGGGGGCTTGTCAGGTTCAAATTTTCCAGTGGTTCAAGGTCCATATGGCAAGCGCCGTCAGGCGGCGGATGCTTTCACCCCTCAATTGACGAAAACGCCGCGATAGGGGAATTGCGACTTTGCCGGATCCCACTCCACAACGGCCAGCAGCCGGTCGTTGGCGTCAACGATTTTCAGGGGGCTTTTTTCGCCTCCAATCTGGGATGGATGCAGGTCCAAAAGCCGGATCATCCTGCCATATTTTATTTTCTCCGTCAAAACTTTATCGGCGATTAACGCCGGTAAATGGGGCAATGCCCGGGACAGGGGCACTACCATCCGGGCCAAGTGGCCGGCTTGGGTTTCCTGGGCCAGCTTTTCCAGGCTCAGAGCCTGGTCCAAGTGAAAGCCCGAGCTCTCCATGCGCGTCAGGATTTTCAGGTGGGCCCCGCAGCCCAATTCGCGGCCGATATCGGCACACAGGGTTCGCACATAGGTTCCCGCCGAGCAGCGGACCTCAAAGCGGATCTCGGGGGAATCGAAGCCCAACAGCGTCAAAGCGTGGATTTCAACCTGCCGTGCCGGTTTTTGCACCGGTGTGCCCCGGCGGGCCAGCTTGTAGAGCGGGATGCCCTGGTGCTTGAGGGCCGAATGGACCGGCGGCAGCTGCTCCATTTTGCCCTGCCGGGCTTTGAACAGCTCCCGGATGCGTGTGGCATCCAACGGAGGCACCGGAGCGGTGGCGGTCACCTGGCCCTGGGCATCCTGGGTGTCGGTTTCCACCCCCAACTGCAGGGTGCCCTGGTAGGCTTTGGCCCCTTTCAGAAAAAATTGCGCCAGGCGCGTGCCGCGATTGAGGCACAGGATCATCAATCCCGTGGCGGCCGGATCCAGGGTGCCGGTATGGCCGGCCTTGTTGGCCTGGGTTATTGATTTGACTTTGGCCACTAGCCGGGCGGAGGTCATTCCCGCCGGTTTATTTAAAAGAACAATGCCGTCCAAGAGTGTCATGGCAGCTTAGATTTCCGCGGTCAAAGCCAGCAGTCGATTCTTGATGGCGGTCAGCGAACCCTGGGCGTTGAAGCCCGCCGCCGAGACGTGGCCGCCGCCGCCAAAGGCCGCGGCGATGGCCGAAACATCCACACTGCCGTCGGAGCGCAGGCTCACATGGTAGGTTTCCCGGGGCTCATGGCCATTGCCGCCGTTGGCGGTCTCCTGAATCAGCACCGCCACCCGCACATCTTCGATGCGGCGGGCGTAGTTGATCAATCCGTCGGCATCCTCCAGCTGGGTTCCGGTTTCCCGCAGCATTTCCTGAGTCAAGGCCATCAGGGAAACCCGCCCATCGGGAGTGATTTCAATGGTGTCCAGGGCCAGGTTCAACAATTTGATGCGGCCCATGGAAAAGCGGCCGTAGACATGCTGGGCCACCTGGGATGGATTCACTCCCAGGTTGACCATTTCGTGGCAAATGGCAAAGGCCGGCTGGTTGGTGTTGGAAAAGCGAAATGAGCCCGTATCGGTGAGGATGCCGGTATAAATGGCCGTGGCCATGGCCTTGTCAAGGGTCACCCCCAGCTGATGGAGCAGGTGATAGACAATTTCGGTGCAGGCGCACACCTCGGTGTCCACGTAGTTCAGGTGCCCGAAATAGGAATTGGTCGTATGATGATCAATGTTGATCACCAGGGGCAGCTGCTGCACCATCTCCGCGATGGGGCCGATGCGAGCGATATTGCCGCAATCCAGAACCACGGCGCCTTGAAAGGTTCGGCCGGCCTCGATTCGGTCGGTTACCCGCTCAATGCCTGGAATGAAGCGATAGACCGCGGGAATAGGGTCGGCATTATACCAAAGGGTGCGTTTTCCCAGCGCCGTCAGGGCCGACCCCATGGCCACCAGGGAGCCCAGGGCATCCCCGTCGGGGTTGGCGTGGGTGGCGACGAGAAAATCGTCACTCGCTTTCAGTTGCTGTACGATCTGATTCATGGTCTTGGGCAACTCGATTGATCAACGCCTCCATATGGGCGCCGTAGTCGATGGAAGGGTCGTGGATGAAGCGAATTTCAGGCATGTAGCGTAGCCCCAGGTGGCGGGCCAGTACGCCTTTGACAAATCCCCGGGCACTGGCGAAGCCGGCTTCCGCCTCCCGGATGTGTGCATCCCCGGGGAGGGTTACGTAGTAGATTCGGGCACTGCGCAGGTCCTGGGAAAGATCCACTCCGGTGATGGTGGTGTGGGTCAGACGCGGATCTTTGACCTTTTTGCGCAGCACCTCGGAAAGAACCTTTTGGATCTGCCCTCGGACCCGTTCGGCTCGTTTAAAAGGTCTCATAGATGGATAATCTCCAGTTCGCTGTCCAGCACCTCGGCCAGGCCGAGGGTTTCGACAAAATTGAACATTTTATCCAGTTTGGAATTGATCACCTGGGTGTCGTTGCCCATGACGGCAAATCCGATGAGTGCCTTTTGGTGCATATCGTTGGCCCCCACCTCGGCCACCGAGGCGTTAAAGTTGTTTCGCAGCCGGGCAATCAGCGCTTTGACCACCTTGCGTTTGGCTTTCAAAGAGTGGCACTCTTGAATGTAAAGGGTCAGCGACCCGATTCCGACAACCATGGGGAGTTCCCAGCAAGGTCTGAGGTCATTGGATTTCCGGCCTGACCTCTTCTAGATAGTAGCATTCCAGTTCGTCGCCGACCTTGACATCATTGTAGTTTTCAATGCCGATCCCGCACTCGTAGCCGCTCTGAACCTCTTTGACATCATCTTTGAAGCGTCGCAGAGAGCTGATTTTGCCCTCAAAGGTGACCACACCGTCCCGCAGCAGGCGCACCAATTGGCTGCGCTCGAATTTTCCGTCGGTGACATAGGAACCGGCCACGGCTCCCACCTTGGGAACATGGAATACCTGGCGGACTTCGGCGCGTCCCAGCACCCGCTCTTCAAACGTGGATTCCATCAGGCCCACGATGGCGCCCTTGATCTCTTTGATCACGTTGTAGATGATGTTGTGATAGCGGATGTCCACCTGCTCTTCCTGGGCCATGGCCTGGACTTTGGTGCTGGGCCGAACATTGAATCCGATGATAATGGCATCGGATCCCGAGGCCAGGAAAATATCCGATTCGGTAATGGTTCCCGTGGCGGCGTGGATGATGTTGATCTTGACCTCTTCATTGGAGAGCTTGATAAGGGAGTCCCGCAAGGCCTCGATGGAGCCGTGCACATCGGCCTTGAGGATGACGCTGAGCTCCTTGAGCTCGCCCTCCTGCATGCGCTCGAAGAGGTTGTCCAAACTCACCGGATTGGCCCGGGTCAAATCTTGGGAGCGCTGCTTTTCGGCGCGGTGCTGGCTCACCTGTTTGGCGTCCTTTTCGTCGGCCAGGGCCACCAGCTCATCCCCGGCTTCCGGTACGCCGGAGAGTCCCAGGATCTCCACCGGCATGGAGGGCCCTGCCGAGGGAACGGTTTGGCCCTGGTCATTCACCAGGGAGCGCACCTTTCCATAATGCACGCCGCACACCACGGGATCGCCATGTTTCAATGTGCCCTCTTGGATCAAGACCGTGGCTACCGCTCCTCGCCCGGCATCCAGCCGGGCTTCCACTACCCGGCCCAGGGCCAGTTTGTCGGGGTTGGCCTTGAGTTCCAGCATTTCCGATTGCAGCACCACCATCTCCAGCAGATCGTCAATGCCGGTGTGAGTTTTGGCCGAAACCGGGATAAAGACAGTGTCTCCGCCCCAGTCTTCGGGGTTTAGCCCATGCTCAGCCAACTGACGCATGACCCGGTCGGGGTTGGCATCGGCTTTGTCCATTTTGTTGATGGCCACAATAATGGGCACTTGCGCTGCTTTGGAGTGGTTGATGGCTTCAATGGTTTGGGGCATGACGCCGTCGTCGGCCGCCACCACGAGGATCACCAGGTCGGTGACGCGGGCACCCCGGGAGCGCATGGCGGTAAAGGCTTCGTGTCCAGGCGTATCGAGAAAGACGATTCGGCCCTTGGCAGTCTTTACGTGATAAGCGCCGATGTGTTGGGTGATACCACCGGCCTCGCTGTCGGTTACCCGGGATTCGCGAATCACATCCAGCAGGGAGGTCTTTCCGTGGTCCACATGGCCCATGATGGTCACCACCGGGGGTCGCAGGGTCATCTTTTCGGGATCATCCGTTTGTTCGCTGCGCAATATGGTCTCTTCCTCGAATGCCGCCCGTTCAACCTCAAAGTTGAATTCAGCGGCCATTAAAGTGGCGGTGTCAAAGTCCAGGGTTTGATTGACGGTGGCCATGACCCCCTGGCTCATGAGTTTCAGAATAATCTCATTGGCCTTGATGCCCATGCGTTTGGCCAGTTCCGCCAGGTTGATGGTGTCGTCGATTTTAATCCGGCGCTTGATGGCTTTGGCTTCGGTCAAATGGGGGCGCTGGGGTTCGGCGCCCTTGCGTTTGGTCTTGCGCATCTTGCGTCGCTTGCCGCCGGAATAGAGCGCGGCGCCCTCGATCACTTCTTTGCGTTTAAAGGCGATCTTTTTCTTGAAGAATTTGCGGTCTTGGGTTTCTTCATCCCCTGTGCCGCGGCCCTTCTTTTTCTTCCGAGCTTTGCCTACCGCGGTTCCTGCAGCAGTTGCTTCGGTGCCGGAGGCTTCCGGCCGGCTGGCCCCGGGGGCTGCGGGTTCACGGGGCGGAATGGAAATTTTAGGCCGGCTGATGATTTTGGCCGCCGGTTCCTTGGGTGGAGCGGGCTTTTTGGCGATGGGCGCCGTTTTAACCTCTTCCGGCGGCAGCGCTTCGACTTCGGGCAAAGGTTCCTCGGGAGCCTCGGCTTGCGCGTCCTCTGTTGGCGCTGCGGTTTCCGCCTCGGTCCCCTCAACGGGCAGCGCTTGGCTTTCAGCATCTTCAACGGCTTCAGTGAGGATCGCCGTCTCGCTCTCTTTTTCTGCGGCAGGGGGCGCTTGGGCCGTTTCGGGTTCTTGCGCCGCGGGTCGTCTGATAATTTTGGCCGCTGGCTCCGCGGGGCGTTTTTTGGACTTAGGTTTCAGTTTCGCCGCGGGTGGTTCCGCCTCGGCTTCGGCGGAGGGCGTCTGCGCAAGTACTGGGGCCTCTTCCGGGGTAGGGGGTGCCTCATTCTCCAGGGTTTCCGGGGCCGCGGTTTCGGTGGATTCGGCTTCCACAACGGTCTCGGCCGGCGTTTCGGTTCTTACGATTTTACGCCGGCGTCGGATGATGGTCGGTTTCACCCGGGTTTCCACGATCTTTTCTTCATGGGTACCGCGGATGAGAGCTTTAACCTGTTGAACCTGCTCTTCATCGAGGGTGCTCATGTGGTTTTTCACGGGAATCGACAACTCGTCGATTCTCGCCAACAGCTCTTTGCTGGTCAGATTAACTTCCCTGGCAAGTTCAAAAATCCTGATCTTGGCCATCAATTCCCCCTCAATTGCAAGAGAGTCGCCCAGCGTTGGTCCCGGGGCAACTTATTTATCCCCGTCCGGCGGCTGGCTATCTTCATCATCCGTTGTCGGCGCATCGGCATCTTCGGTTTCATCCGCTTGCGGTTCTCTGGCGGTCTCTGGGACTGGGTCTAGCGCTTCCCCTTCGCCGGCCCAACCGCTTACCTCGGCATCGGGTTCCGTCTCCCCGGAGTTTGTTTCTCTCTCCCCGGCGTCTGTTTCTGTCTCCCCGTCACCTGCTGTTGTCTCTTCGGCGTTGGGGGCTGTTTCTTCGGTGTCGGGAGTTGCCTCCTCAGCATCGGCGGCGGCTTCATCATCAAATTCAGCCGGCTCCCCCCCAGGCGCTTCGATTTCCATTTCCTGATCCGAGTCTTCCATCTCGTCGAATTCGTCCTCTGCCAGGGCGGCTTGCTCGGCTTCGAGGGCCTCGGCGGCGATGGCATCCTCCAATGCCTGTTCGGCGGCGGCAATCAATTCGGCTGCGCTGGTTTCGTCCAGTTCACGGATGATTTCCAGATCCTCCACCGTGGCCTTGGCCAGCTCTTCCACGGAATAAAACCCGCTTTCGTATAGTGCGTCGGCCAGACCGATGCTCACCCCGGGCAGGGCCATCAGGGTGTCATAGGCCATCTGCATGGCCTCGCTGTAGCTGGTCTCACTCTTGACATCCAGATGCCAGTTGGTGAGCTTGGAGGCCAGGCGGACGTTCTGGCCGCGCTTGCCGATGGCGATGGAGAGAAATTCGTCGGGGACGATCACCTCCATGGCGCGATTGTCCTCATCGATGATCACCCGGGAGATTTCCGCCGGCGCCAAGGCGTTGCAGACATATTTGGCGGCGTCTACATGCCAGGGGATAATGTCGATTTTTTCGCCGCGCAATTCCTGAACTACGGTCTGAACTCGCGAGCCCTTCATCCCCACGCAGGCGCCCACCGGATCGATATCGGAATCGTTGGAGGCCACGGCGATCTTGGCCCGCACCCCCGGTTCGCGGTTGGCGGCCATGATGGTGACAATGCCTTCGCTGATTTCGGGCACTTCGGTTTTAAACAAGGCCACCAGAAAATCGGGATGGGTCCGGGACAGGATGATCTGCGGCCCGCGGCTTTCCCGCAGGACCTCGATGATCAGGGCGCGGATCCGGTCACCCCGCCGGTAGATTTCCCGGGGCACTTGGTCCCGGCCGCTCAACACCCCTTCGGTGTGGCCCAGATTGACGATGATATTGCCGCGATCGATCCGCTGGACGATCCCGTTGATGATCTCGCCCTTGCGGTCCACATAATTTTTGTAAACCGCTTCGCGTTCGGCGTCTTTCATCTTCTGGATGATCACCTGCTTAGCCGACTGCGCGGCAATCCGGCCGAAGGTGCTGGTATCCAGTTTGCTGCCCAGGCTGTCTCCGATTTCGCATTCCGGATCAAGTTCCCGGCCTTCGTCCAGGGACATTTGCAGCTCTCCATCGGTGACCTCTTCGGTCACATCCTTGAACTGGAACACTTCGATCTCGCCGCTCTCTTCATTGTAATGGGTCTCGACATCAATATTGTTGCCGAATTTTTTGCGGGCTGCTGACTTTAGCGCTTCTTCAAGGGCTCGGATCAGGACTTCGCGGTGGATGCCCTTTTCCCGACTGATCTGCTCAACAACCTTCTTGATATCTGCGATAAACATCGTCTTCTCCATTACTGCGGCGCTAATCGCGCCCGTAGGATGCCGTCATAGGGAATTTCAAGCTCCCTGTCGTCCACCACCAGACGGATGCTGCCGGCACTCCGTCCCTGGAGTATTCCGGTGAAGGTTTTTCGACCGTCCAGCGGATTTATGGTCTGAATTTTAACCAGCTCCCCGGCAAAGCGATCAAAATCGGCCGGTTGACTCAAAGGCCGCTCGGGGCCGGGGGATGAGACTTCCAGCTGATATTGCGCCTGGATGTTCAGTTCGACGTCCAATAGGTCGCTCAGCACCCGGCTCATGGCGACACAGTCGTCCAACCGAATGCCTCCGGGTTTATCCAGAAAGATTCTCAAAATGCGCCCTCTATGGCCCGGGACACACTCCACATGAACCAGCTCCAAGCCTTCGGAATGGCACAGCGGTTCCGCCAATTCCCGCACCTGGTGGGGCACGGCCTTCCAGTTCATCCGGGGCTGCGCTTTGACCCCCCGCTTGCTGGGACGACCTTTTGTTTTGGATGATTTGAGCTTTGCCATGGGTTGGTGTTTTCGATCGTATTCCGATGCGATCGTATTCCTGTTCAAATCGAACAAAAACGGGTTGAACAACAAAAAAACGGGCGCAACGCCCGTTTCCCCATCATTTATTGTGTGTTGTGGACCGAGAATTTCAGGTTACATCCGTACCATCCGCGGTATAGGTTCACGCCACCTCCGCGAATGGGACAACGCTTTCCATCCGCGGCTCTTCCCATAAACGAAGAGGAAGGACACGAGGTGGAGCGGGCAACGAGATTCGAACTCGCGACACCAAGCTTGGGAAGCTTGTACTCTACCAACTGAGCTATGCCCGCTCAACCAAATCGTACTCATAAGAGATGCTGTTCTTTTTGTCAACAAAAAGTGCGCGGGGTTGCAAGCGGCGGTTTAATTTAAAATATCCCGAATGTTTTCTAATTCGCGGCGAATTTCCGCCATGCTGGGGGAAGGCTTGGCGGTGGCGGCTTGAGGGCTTGTGCTGAGATGCTTTTTAGCCCCTTCAATGGTAAAGCGCCGTTCATAGAGCAATGTTTTGATCTGGAAAATGAGCTCCACATCTTTTTTGCGATAGAGGCGCTGGCCGGCGGGGGTGCGTTTGGGGCGGATTCGGCCGAATTCGGTTTCCCAGAAGCGTAGCACATAGGTGGGGATGCCGACTAACTTGCTGACCTCCCCAATTTTAAAGTAGAGCTTGTCCGGCATGGCGTCCGGCGTTGATTTGAGGGGGGCTGGAACGGTTTTCATGACAACCTCCATTGCCGGGGCCAGCGGCTCGTGACCACCCACGGAATGTCCGATCCCAGATCGAACCGCAGATCCGGCCGGCAGGACGCTCCTGTCAGGCCGGCAGCGTCGCCTTGAAGGTTTCCATCAGGCGGTCGGTGATCCGTTTATGAATGGTTGATACGTGTTCATCCTCCAAGGTTTCGTGCTCGGAGCGGTAGGTCATGCGCAGGGAAATGCTCTTGCGCCCCTGGGGAATGGGTTCTCCTTGAAAAAGATCAAATAGGTGGATGGATTCCACCAGGCTCTCATTGATCTTATGGATCTCTTCCACCAAATGGCGGGCCTCCAGGGATTGATCCACGATAATGGTCAGATCCCGCGCCACCGAGGGAAATTTAGGCAGCGCTTGGGCTTGGATCTGGCGGGGAATCTCACGGGATAGGTTCTCTATATTCAACTCGAACAGGTAAAGGGGCTGTTTGAGGTTGAACCGGCTGGCCGTCGCGGGGTGCAGTTCGCCGATATAGCCCGCTGGGGTTTGGCCTGCGATCAACTGGGCGCGGTGCCCAGGCCGCAAATAGGGGCAATCTTGCTCCTCGGCGCAGGTGAAGCGAACGCTGTTCAATTTTAGCGCTGTTAAAAGGGCTTCCAAGGCGCCTTTCAGGTCGAAAAAGTCGCAGGACAGCTCTTTGGCCTGCCAACTGGGGAGACCGCGGCTTCCGGTCCAGATTCCAGCCAGCCATTCGGTCTCCTCGGGCAGGGTTTCTCTCTTACGGGCGATAAAGGTGTTGCCGATTTCAAACAATTTCAGATTACGGCTCTGCCGTGAAATGTTTAGGGCCGTGGCCTCCAGAAGTCCGGGGAGCAGGCTGGTGCGCATGACGGACTGTTCTTCGGAAAGGGGGTTGAGCAGGCTCACGGTACGCCGTCGGCGGTCTTCAGGCGCCAGATTTAGCTGATCTGGCGCTTGGCCGCGGGTAAAACTGTAGGTGATGGCTTCGCTGAAGCCCAAGCCGGTCATGAGGTTTCGCAGGTGATCCCTCAGATCGCGCCGCTCCATGGATCGGCGCAGGGTGGCCGGAATCAAGGGGAAAGTTGTGGGGATTTGGTTATAGCCGCCCAGGCGGGCAATCTCTTCCATGATATCTTCCGGACGCTGGACATCGACACGGTAGCTGGGTACTTCAATCGCCAGCCGTTCGCTATTCCCGGGGTTTTCCCCCGCCAGGGGTGTGGTCCTGAATTCAATCAATTCCAGCAAGTGTTGGATCTCGGCCATGCTGTAGCGGGTGCCTAGCAGTCGATTGGCGGCCTGGACATCCAGTTCGACGCTGACTTGCGGCTGGGGTTGGGGGTGGACATCAATGCGGCCGGCAATAATCCGCCCGTCACCCAATTCGGCCATCAACTGCGCGGCCCGGTCCAAGGCCCGGGGGGTGTTTTGGGGATCCACGCCTCGTTCGAACCGATGGGAAGCATCGGTGTTGAGGCCCAAATTTTTGGCTGTGCGGCGGATGCTCAGCGGGCTGAAATAGGCGCTTTCCAATAAAATGTGGCGGGTGGTGGCGCGGATTTCCGTGTTCTGTCCACCCATAACTCCGGCGATGCCCACTGCTTTTTGGCCGTCACAGATCATCAGGGTTTGGTCGTTGAGCGCGCGCGGTTTGTCATCCAGGGTGATAAATTGCTGGCCCGCTTCGGCCAGGCGCACCTCGATGCGGTGGCCCGCCAAAAGCTCATAATCAAAGGCGTGGAGGGGCTGGCCGGTCTCCAGCATGACAAAGTTGGTGATGTCCACCATGTTGTTGATGGGGCGTTGGCCCACGGAACGCAGCCGGTCCTGGAGCCAGTCCGGCGAGGGGCCCACCGTGACGTCGGCGATGACCCGGGCCGTGTAGCGCGGGCAGTGGTCCGGCGCTTCAATGCTTACCGACGTCCATTCATCAATCTCCCGGGTCTCTTCGGCGATGTTCACCGTGGGCAGGGCGATTTTGGAATTTTGCAGTGCGGCCACTTCCCGGGCCACGCCCTGGATACAGAGGCAATCGGGCCGGTTGGGGGTCAAATCAATGTCTAAAACATGGTCCTCCAGATGGAGGGCTGCGGTCAACCCGCTGCCCGGAGTCACCGTGTCACCCAGATCCCAGATTCCATCGGCATCGCTGCCCAGCTCCAGTTCGGCGGCGCTGCAGAGCATGCCCTGGGAGTCTACGCCGCGGATGGTGCTGGCCTGAAGCTGGCGGCCGTCGGGAAAGCAGGTCCCCGGCAGGGCCACGGGGGCCCGCATGTCTGCGCGAACATTGGGGGCGCCGCACACGATGGTGTGGCGGGCATCGCCGATCTCCACCTGGCAGACCGTGAGCCGATCGGCATTGGGGTGGGGCTCGACGGCTGTGATGCGCCCCACTTTGACCGACTGCAGGTAGTCGAAACGAGGGGTTACCGAATCCACCTCCAGCCCGGCCATGGTCAACCTCTCGGCCAGGGCCTGGGGTTCCAATTCAATGGCCGTATACGCTTTCAGCCAACTGGTGCTGACTTTCATTCGGGAACCTCAACTGAAGAAATCAGAGATTTGGCGAGCAAAGGGACTCTTCGCGATCGGGTTAAAATTGGTTGATGAAACGTAGGTCATTGTCGAAGAATTTGCGGATGTCATCGATCCCGAATTTCAGCATCGCTAGGCGTTCGACCCCCATGCCGAAAGCAAAGCCGCTGAAGTGAGTCGTGTCGTAGTTGACATGCTCGAAGACCGCCGGATGGACCATGCCGGAGCCCAGCACCTCCAGCCATCCGGTGTGGGAACAGACCCGGCAACCCTTGCCGCGGCACATAACGCAGAGAATATCCACCTCGGCGCTCGGTTCCGTGAAGGGGAAAAAGCTGGGCCGAAATCGCAAGCTGATGCTGGTGTCGAAAAATTGATGTACAAAGGTGGTCAGGATGCCCTTCAAATCGCCGAAGGAAACCCTTTCGTCCACCAATAACCCCTCCACCTGGTGGAACATGGGGGTGTGGGTCAGATCGGAGTCGCAGCGATAAACCTTTCCCGGCGCAATCACCCGCACCGGCGGCGCCTGCGTTTCCATGACCCGCACCTGCAGGGGGGAAGTGTGGGTTCGCAGGACCACGTCGTCGGAGACAAAAAAAGTGTCCTGCATGTCGCGGGCCGGATGATCCTTGGGAAAATTGAGGGCTTCAAAGTTGTAGTAATCGGTCTCAATTTCAGGGCCTTCGGCAATATCGAATCCCAGGCGGGCAAATATGTCGCAGATTTCCCGATTGACCTGGGTGATGGGATGCAAGGTCCCCTGGGGCGCCGGGCGGCCGGGTAGGGAAACATCGATACCGCTCTCATCGGCCAGGGCCGTTTGATCTTCCAGACGCTGTTGTTTGGTTAAAACAGCGGCCTCAAGCTCTTTTTTCAGGGCATTGGCCGACTTGCCCGCTTCCGGGCGCTCCTGGGGCGGTAACTGGGCAATGTTGCGCAAAAATTGCGTCACCTGCCCCTTGCGGCCCAAAAAGCGGGTGGATACGACCGTGAGTTTGTCCTGGGAGTCGACGCTGTCAATGGCTTTTAGAGCGGCGGATCGAATTTCATCAATGCTGTTCATGGGTGTGGATTCAGGATTTCACAGTAAAGTGATTTTAACAGGAACCTTTTCGGTGATTCCACCTGCCACCAACGGCGCTCAATCGGCGGGTTGGCCAGCAAGTGGAGAGATCCCGGGATAGGCTACAATTGCTGGGCGGCCAATTGGGCGACTTTGCTGAACCCAGCTGGATCGCTGGCGGCCATTTCGGCCAACACTTTACGGTCCAGGTTGACGTTGGCCAACTTCAACCCATGCATCAACTGGCTGTAGTTGAGGTCGTTGAGCCGGGCTGCCGCGTTGATGCGGGCGATCCACAGCCGCCGAAATTGACGCTTGCGCACCTTGCGGTCGCGATAGGCGTACATCAGTGCCTTGTCCACGGAGTCCGCGGCGGTACGGAACAGCTTTCCCCGCCCGCCCCGGTAGCCTTTGGCCAATTTAAGTACTTTTTTACGTCGCTGTCTGGTTTTGTAACCGCCTTTCACACGCATGCTGTTTTCTCCTTAAATTTCCTCTGTTGATTTCGTCGAGAAGGCTATCGGCCCGACCCGGACGCCGGTCTGATGAGGGGGGATTTCTCCCAAAATCATTGAGTCCGTGCGTTGGACGAGGAAGTTCGGGCGTTGCGGGAAGTACACAAGCCTCCCGCTCTCGACGCGTGATAATTTACCGCGTGGCAAAATCGATGCCCAGGGTCCCTGCCCAGGGGATGATACCCGCGAAAAGATTTAGCCGTTGGGCATCAACATCTTGAGTTCGCGTACATTGCTCTTGTCGATCAAATGGGTTTTGCGCAGCCGGCGCTTCCGTTTGGTGGTTTTTTTGGTCAAAATGTGGCTGCTGTGGGATTTGGAAAACACATATTTGCCACTGCCTGTTTTCCGGAAACGTTTGGCCGCGGCGCGATTGGTTTTGATTTTTGGCATGGGAATCGTTCCTTTCAGCACATAAAAATAGATGGCGTGGGCCGTTGCCAAGGGCTACCCACGCCATCCGAAATCCTGCGTTGGCACCAGTGCACGGTGTTGGGCACCGTGCCAATTCAAATCTCCCCTCTTGCCCCAGGTGGGGGGCGGGAGCGTAAACCTTACGATTTGGGGGCTAAGAGCATAACCATGGTGCGGCCCTCGAATTTGGGAGCCTGTTCCACGGTGGCGATCTCTTCGGTCTCTTCGGCAATGCGGTTCAGCAATTCCCGGCCCAGTTGCGACAAGGTGATCTCGCGACCTCGAAAGATGACGGTCACTTTCACCTTATCCCGTTTGTCAATAAACTTGCGGATGTGGCCGATTTTGGTTTGCAGGTCGTGATCTCCGGTTTTGGGGCGGACCTTGATCTCCTTAACTTGAAACCGAGCTTGCTTTTTTTTGGCTTCCTGGCGCTTTTTGGTTTGCTCGTACTTAAAGCGCCCGTAATCCATAATCTTACAGACCGGTGGTTTGGCGTTGGGTGAAATTTCAACCAAATCTAGGCCCAAGTCTTTGGCAGTCGCCAGCGCCTGATGGGTGGGCAGAATGCCGATCTGGTTGCCTTCCGGATCGATGACCCGAACTTCCCGGGCGCGTATCCGGTCGTTGATATTGGTTTTATCCTCCTGACTGAATTGATTGGATCGCCGTGGTAACGCTATGCTCACACCTCCTGGTTATTGGGTCAACAGTGCAGCCCGCTATCCGGCGGGATCCGGGGAATCCCGGCCGGCTGAAAAAAGTATTTCGGATCGGGTTCGTATCCGGAAACAGCACCACGGCCCCGCCAAGGCAGGGCCGATATGGGAAACAGATCTGGATACATACTAAAATTCATTATTAGGAAGATCAACAAAAAAATCAACAGAAAAATGCAACGGATTCATTGAGTTGGAGCGTTTTGTCCTGATGGGGAACCATCCCATCGGACTGGGCGAAGATGGTTTGTTTATCGGCGGGTGATGCGGCAAACGGTGGTATCGCAGGGGCACGCGTCATCCACCTCGTAGGCGTAGAGAATCCGGCTTTCCATAACCGCCCGGCGGGGGTCGATACTGGAACTCGGGTTGGATAGGGCCGAATGCCGTAGTTGCTTTATATCGGGAATCCCGTTGATGCCGGTGGCCATCAGCTTGCCGTTGGCGCCTTCCAGGATATGGGCATCTTCGCCATTGGTCACCACCACCCAAGGAATCTGATAGGGGGCCACCAGACGGCTGGCGGCCAACGCCGATCGTTCTCGGGTTACCAAACTGCCGGGACCGTATTTAATCAGCATCGAAATGCGCGCATCGACGCGCACCAAGAAGTCCACGGGAATGATCGCGCGCTGCTCTCCGACTTGGATTTCAAGCTGGTAGCGGGGTGTGACCTGACTTTTGGCAAACCCTTTGGCGCTCACCAAAAGCCGGGCGAGCCCCTGACGATACTGCTCATCGTGGGTCTCCGTCAACTCTTCACCGGTCAGATAATCACGGACCTTGCCCAGTATTAAATGATGGCCTTCCAAGGACGCCCCTTTACAATCTTGAAGTTTACACGCTAAATTAGCGCCTCCCTGGGGATCTGTAAAGCCGTGTTGCAACGATTGTGCGAACAGGACTCCATCTGGGCAATGAAAAATGGAACCATAATATTTGGACGGCCAGACATCCCAAAGCCGATACATTTATAATCTTATTGCGAACACCCCTATACCCCATGGATCCATTGCAACGCATCCTCAACCATCCAGCGATGGCGTCGCATCTTGACGGTGTGACCGCATTGTTCGGCGACATGGACGCGGCCTATCAGGACCATGCCCAGGCCTATGGCTTTAGCTGTGACGGTTGCCGGGACAATTGCTGCCAAACCCGGTTTCACCACCACACCGTGATGGAATTCATTTATCTTCGCCAGGGGTTGCAAACCCTTCCCCCGGACCGGCAACGCCAGATTTCGGCAAGCTGCCGAAGGATTTTTGACATTTACCGAGCCCAGGCTGATACTGGGGATCAGGTAAGGGTGTGGTGCCCCTTAAATGCCCAGGGTCGCTGCCTGCTTTACCACTACCGGCCCATGATCTGTCGTCTGCACGGCATTCCCCATGAACTGCACTCGCCGGCCGGCGGTGTGCAGTACCATCCCGGCTGCGAAACCTTTTCCCAGCTGGCGGGGCTGAAGGTATCCTATCGAACCTTTGACCGAACGCCCTTTTACCGGCGTATGGCTGCCCTGGAACAGGGCCTGCGCCGGGAGCTGGATTTCACCCAGCGGCTGAAAATGACGGTGGCCCAAATGCTGACCGCCGATGACCTGTTTAATACGCTCTGCTCCCGGCTTGCAGCCAAACAGTTTGGGAATAAACCATGAAAGCCATTGATCCAACCGATATTGAGCGCCTCCCCGGTGTGCGCTTGACCCAAGACAAAACCTTCCGATTTCGCTGCCATCCGGATATTCAGTGCTTCAATCAATGCTGTCGGAATCTCAACCTTTACCTCTATCCCTATGATGTGCTGCGCCTGAAAAATAAGCTGCAATTGGACAGCGATCAATTTTTGGAACGTCACGTGGATGTGATTCTGCGTCCCGGAAACCACTTTCCGGATGTGCTGCTGCGCATGGCGGACAATGAGGCGCGTACCTGCCCTTTTCTGACGGCGGAGGGTTGCCGCGTTTATCCGGATCGGCCCGGGACCTGCCGCACATTTCCCGTGGAACAGGGCCAACTGTTCGATGATAGCGGCCGGCCGGGCCGGATGCTCTATTTTTTTCGCCCCCCGGATTTTTGCTTGGGGCACCGGGAATCCCGGCAATGGACCCAAACCACCTGGTTTCGGGATCAGGAGGCCGAGATCTACAATCATCTCACCGCCCAATGGGCGGCCTTGAAAGGCCTTTTTCACTATGATTCCGGCTGTAAAGATCCCTGGAAGGGGCAGGGGCCCGACTCTCCCCCGGGCAAAATGGCATTCATGGCCACCTACAATTTAGACCGCTTTCGGGAATTCGTATTTCAAAGCAGCTTTCGCAAACGCTATCAAATCCCTGCCGCCACTCTCAAAAAGATTCAGCGCGACGAAACCGAACTGCTCAAGTTCGGATTCAAATGGGTCAAGCTCTTTGTTTTTGGGATGTCCACCCAGGCCATTCGGCCCCTGGGTTAGCGCCGGGTGCCTGAAATGTTGCTGCTAGAGAACCCAAGCATATCTATTCCGTCAGGCCGCGGTGCATGCGACTGCTGACCGAGGCTTTGACGGCGGTCGGTCCAAGCCTTGAGGAAATGCTCTGTCCCGCCCCTAAACAAAATTCCCCCTAGCCCCCCCTTGAAAAAGGGGGGCCGGGGGGATGGTTTCTCCCCCCTTTGGCAAAGGGGGGCGGGGGGGATTTAAGACCCCGTTTTGGCAACGGGAACTTCAGGGGTCACGGGTCCCAACAGGGCTCGGGCGACATAGTCGTATCCGAGCTTCAATAGCGCCAGCTCATCCCGGCGGGCAGTTTCCATGATCTGAGAATCCATGGCGGCGTGGTCCAGCAGGCCCTTGGTATAAATGTGGTCGCGAAAAGTATCCAGGTCGTAGAGTGCCAGGCGGAAGAGATGGCTGCGGCGTAAATCCAGGGGGCCGGGAAACCGGCGGCGCTTCTTGGCGATAAGGGCGGCCAGGGGATCATTCAGGGCGGTGTAGGTTTCAAGTTCTTGATTCCGTATCCATTGCGCCACACTTTGGGTCTTCTGCTGAGCGAATCCCCGGCAGTGGGGTTCTTTCAGCAGGGCATAGTGAACCTTCAGTTTGCCGCTGCGGGGATCCTGCTGGACGCCCCGCATGAGAGGATAGATCCGGCAGGATGCCGGACGGGCCTCATACACGCGGCACCCCTGGGGAGAGACAAATGGGCAAGGATGATCATTCCCCGGACCGGGTTTCAAGGTGATGATGGGCAACCCGGTGGTAGGACCCATGTGCGACTGGGTATAGCGCACTAAAAAGCTTCCCGAATCCATATTCAGGTGGCGTTTGAGTCTCAGAATTTCGTAGGGCGTTAGAAACTGGTTCAAGTCGCGGCAGCAGGCATTAAAACAGGGCACACCCGGGTGACAGTCGAATTGGAAGCAGTCCTTTGGCTTAAAGGGTGTGATTTCCGGTTCCAAGAAAAACCTCTCTTTTGATTCGAAGGATAGGCTGCATGGCCAATCTACCCAGCTTGGCACTTTATCAACTCGCTCTTGGCTGTCAACCGCCGGGCGCTGAATTGAACCTGACTTCTGAATTTCCCGTCAAGTTGGGGGACATTGTCTCCTTTTTCGAGATTGCCCGATCTCTATGTCCACCATATGTAGTATTGAGAGGGTATGCTTTCACTATATATTCGAAGTATAGGCAATTCCCGCAAATGCCGGTCAGGGTCCATGATCCGTCGTTTCCAAAATGCTTGACAAGCGAAATTTTGGATGATATTTAAGTCTCCTTGTTCAATCCATCGCTATATCTTTCTGATATTTATGAAGATTGTGAATCATCCTCGATATTTTTCATGCTCCCGGCGCTCTCCCCGACACACGCAATGCGCCTTGTCCACGGATCACTATGCGCGGGGTCCGGAATGCCAAATCAAAGCACACCAGTTTCAAGAACAATGGAGACTGCGGTTTCCCAGAGTTTAAGAAAACGTGTTTAAGAAAATATGATCCGGAAATTTTTTCTCCGGAACTCATCAGAAGGGAGGTGTGAAGGCAGTTTGATAGGGCAGTACAGCATCTTATGCTGGGTAGTTAACCCCAACGTCTCACCAAGTAATTTCTTAGGAGGTTTCTTAAATGCCAAGTTTCGTAATTGATGAAAAATGTGACGGCTGCAAGGGCGGCGATAAAACCGCTTGCATGTACATTTGCCCCAACGACTTGATGGTTCTCGATCCCAACGCCATGAAGGCCTACAATCAAGAGCCGGATCAGTGCTGGGAATGTTTTTCCTGCGTCAAAATTTGCCCCACCCAAGCCGTTGAAGTTCGCGGCTATGCCGACTTCGTACCTTTGGGAAGCAGCATTATGCCCATGCTGGGCACCGAGGACGTGATGTGGACCTGCAAGTTCCGCAACGGAACCATCAAACGCTTCAAGTTCCCCATCCGGACCACCGCGGAAGGCACGGCCAACGCCTATGCCGATCTCAAAGGCAAGGACCTCGAAAGCGGCCTGCTCTCCACCGAAGAGGCGGACGGCTATTCGATTCCGAGACCCCAGGCGACTGTCTAACCCATCAGGATCGCCGAATCACGATTTTAATATTAATCCGTTGTAAAAAATCTCTATTTGGGAATACCAAGGAGGATAGAATATGGCATTACCGAACAAAGCAATGGGCGAGCTGAAGGCTGTTAGGGACCCGGAAGTCGAGGAGCGCGAAGTTGACATTTTGATCGTGGGCGGCGGAATGGCTGCTTGCGGTGCGGCTTTCGAGGCCAAAAAATGGATGGACGAGGGCCAGTCGGTCCTCCTGTGCGACAAAGCCGCCATGGAGCGTTCCGGCGCTGTGGCTCAGGGGCTCTCCGCCATTAACACCTACATCGGCGACAACACGCCGGACGACTATGTGCGCATGGTGCGCAACGACCTCATGGGCATCGTTCGTGAGGACCTGATTTTTGACCTCGGCTGCCACGTGGACGATTCCGTCCATCTGTTTGAAGAGTGGGGTCTGCCGGTCTGGAAAAAAACCGAAGACGGGAAAAACCTGGACGGAAAAAAAGGTCAGAAAATGGGCACTCTGAAAGCCGGTGCCACCCCCGTACGAACCGGTAAATGGCAGATCATGATCAATGGTGAGTCCTACAAGCGCATAGTTGCCGAAGCCGCCAAATTGGCCATCGGCGACGACAACGTTCTCGAGCGCTGCTTCATCGTCGAGTTGCTGCTGGACGCCAACAAAGAGAATCAGATCGCCGGTGCGGTGGGTTTCTCGGTCCGTGAAAACAAGGTCTACATCATCAAGTGCAAAACCATGATGGTGGCCTGCGGCGGCGCCGTTAATATCTATCAGCCCCGCTCCGTGGGTGAAGGCAAGGGGCGCGCCTGGTATCCGGTATGGAACTCCGGTTCCACCTACACCATGCTGATGCGCGTGGGGGCCGAGCTCTCCATGATGGAAAACCGTTTCACCCCGGCTCGTTTTAAAGACGGCTACGGTCCTGTGGGGGCCTGGTTCCTGCTGTTCAAGGCCAAAACCCTCAACGGATTGGGTGAAAACTTCGCCGCCAGCGACGCCGCCAAAGCCGAGCTGGAACGCTATGCGCCCTACGGCACGGCCGCCATCACTCCGACCTGCCTGCGAAACCATCTGATGCTGTTTGAGATGAAAGAAGGCCGCGGACCGATCCTGATGGATACCGTGACCGCCCTGGCCGATCTGGGTAAAACCATGGACAAAAAAGAACTCAAGCATCTTGAGTCCGAAGCCTGGGAAGACTTCCTGGATATGACCTGCGGCCAGGCCAACCTGTGGTGTGCCACGAATACCGAGCCGGAAAAGAAAAATTCCGAAGTTATGCCCACCGAGCCCTACCTGCTGGGTTCCCACTCCGGCTGCTGCGGTCTGTGGGTCTCCGGCCCCGATTACGACTGGGTCCCGGATGCTTACAAAATCAAGGCCGGCAACGGCAAGATTTATAACCGCATGACCACAGTCAATGGGCTGTTCACCGCCGGCGACGGCGTGGGCTGCTCCGGTCATAAGTTCTCCTCCGGTTCCCACGCGGAAGGCCGTATGGTTGCCAAGGAGATGGTGCGCTATGCCAAGGATCATGCCGACTATTCGCCGGCCCTGGCCCAGTCCAATGAAGAGCTGGTGGACTTGATCTACAAACCGGTCCGTACCTTCCTGGATAACTGCGCCTACACCACCGCCATCGACATCAATCCCAACTACCTCAAGCCCGAAGGGATGATGTACCGGCTGATGAAGGCCACCCATGAGTATGGCGCCGGTACGGCCACCTATTACATGACCACCTCCAAGAACCTGGAGATCATCATGGACATGCTGGCCACCATGCGCGAAGACTGCGAAAAGCTGGCCGCCGGCGACCTGCACGAACTGATGCGCGCCTGGGAGATCACCCACCGCATCTGGACGGTGGAATCTCACCTGCGTCACATCCAGTTCCGTAAAGAGACTCGCTACCCCGGATTCTACTATCAATCCGATTACCCGGGCCAGGACGACGAGAACTGGTTCTGTTTCGTCAACTCCAAGTATGATCCCAAATCCGGTGCGTGGGATGTGTTTAAGAAAGATTACATCCAAATCATTCCGGACTAATTGAGGGTCGACGGTGAGTTAGTCGACAGGTAACACCATACCTCCAGGTGCCCCCTGGCACCTGGAGGTTTTTATTAAGTAAGGTATGCCCACTGATTTAAGCCTTCGGACGATAGCCTTTCGGTCTTTAGCGGCGTGCCCGAATGACTGCGAGTTTTGCGGGATCTTTTTTAAAGCCCTCAATCATGCGGACACGAATTCAAAGGATATCGTCTGAAGCGATGGGCGCCGGACGAACTGGAATACCCCAAAATCGTTGGACGGTTTAGATAACTTCAACCTACGGAGGGAGAAGCATGGCAGACGCGAAAGTAGCCCCTGCGAGTGGTACCATCATGGTCGTCGGCGGCGGGATCAGCGGATTGACCACCGCCCTGGAAGCCGCCGAGGTGGGCTATGAGGTCTTTTTGGTTGAAAAGAATCCCTACCTGGGCGGGCGTGTTTCACAGTTGAATCAGTATTTCCCAAAATTATGCCCCCCCGCGTGCGGCCTTGAAATCAATTTTAAACGGATTAAGGACAATCCCCGGGTGAAAGTGTTCACCATGGCGGAAGTGTCCAAGGTGAGCGGCGGCCCCGGCAGCTACAATGTCACGGTTAAAATGGAGCCCCGCTATGTCAATGAAAATTGCACCTGTTGCGGCGCCTGCGCTGAAGCATGCCAGACGGAAATCTCCAGCGACTTTAATTTCGGCATGAATACCACCAAGGCGGCCTATTTGCCCTTTGAAATGGCATTTCCGGCCCGCTATGTGATTTCACCGCAAATAATCGGAACCGATGATGCCACGCGCTGCAAAGAGGCTTGCCAGTACGATGCGGTGGATCTGGACATGCAGGAAAAATCCATGGACCTCAACGTGGGCGCCATTGTCTGGGCCACCGGTTGGGAGCCCTACGATGCGGCCCGCATCGACAATTTGGGTTACGGTCAATATCCCAACATCATCACCAACATGATGATGGAGCGCATGGCCGCCCCCAACGGACCGACCCAAGGAAAGATACTGCGGCCCTCCGATGACCAGCCGCCGGAGAGCGTGGCCTTTGTGCAATGCGCTGGCTCTCGGGATGAGAATTACCTGCCTTACTGCTCCTATATTTGCTGCATGGCATCCCTGAAACAAGCCACCTATGTACGGGAACGCTACCCTGACGCCAAAATATACATTTTCTATATTGACCTGCGGGCGCCCGGCTATCGCTACGAGCGCTTTTACGAACAGATCAAGAAGGACGAAAAGGTCTTTTTCATCAAAGGCAAGGTGGCCGAAGTCAGCGAAGAGTCCGGTTCAGGTAAAATCACCGTGGTGGCTGAAAATGCCGTTACCGGTGAAAAGGTTCACCAGGCGGTTGACATGGCGGTGCTGGCTACCGGAATGCAGCCCACGGCCGCCAATGCCAAGCTGCCGGCCGATCTGAACATGAATCCCGACGGCTTTATCATCAACGATTTTGCCCGGGGGGGGATGTTTGCGGCCGGTTGTGCCAACAAGCCCGCGGATGTCGTATCATCCAACCAAAATGCAACCGGTATGGCCCTGAAAGCCATTCAAACGCTGGTGAAAAGGTAGGAGGTCACCCATGGATAAAAAGTATGGTGTCTATATCTGCAAAGGCTGTGGGATCGGCGAGGCGCTGGATATCAAGGCGCTCTGCGACATCCCTGATGAGGAGGGGCTGCCGGCCAAAACCCACGATTTTCTGTGCAGCCGGGCAGGTGTGGACTTTTTGCAGGAAGAGATCGCGGCGGGAACCAACACCCTGGTGCTGGGGGCCTGTTCGCGGCGGGTCAATCACGATGCCTTCCGTTTTGAAGGCTGCATCGTGGAGCGCGTCAACCTTCGCGAAGGGGTGGTCTGGTCCCACCCGCGCGGTGACTTTCCGGCGTTGACCCAAGAAGAAAAAGAGGATGAGGATAAATACGACCGGGTCCAGCTGATGGCCGAGGATTACCTCAAAATGGGGATGGCCCGCGTGGAGAAGGTCGATCTCCCCGAGCCCTACAAAATGGAAAGCTTCACCAAAAAGATTCTTGTCATCGGTGGCGGGATCACGGGAATTTCAGCGGCTTTGGATGCCGCGGATGCCGGCTATGATGTCACCATCGTGGAAAAAACCGATGCCTTGGGGGGTCATGCGGCGACCTGGCGCAAACAACTGCCGGTGGGCGAACCCTATGAGGATCTCTCGCCCCCGCTGGTGGCCGATAAGATCAAGGCGGCCGAGAGCCATGCCAAAATCTCCATCAAGACCGGAACGATGGTGGCGCGGGTCGCCGGTGAACCCGGAAACTTTACCGTGACCTTTAAAAAACCGGGTGAAAAGATCGAATTCGACGTACCCTATCCCCTGCCCGAAGAGATGAAATTGGATGAAAGCGGCAAGGAATTGGATGTTGAAAAGCAGCATGAGAAATACCTGGAATACAACGAAGGCCGCAAAGATATTCTTAAGTTCGATCCCAATGGCGAGGCGTTTGGCGCTGTGGTTCTTGCTGCCGGCTGGCGCGCCTATGAACCCAAACAAGGGGAATTCGCCCATCTGGGTTACGGCGAGCTGCCCGACGTGATCACCAACGACCAGTTCGAGCAAATCGCCAAAGCAGGGAAGATCACCCGGCCTTCGGACGGCAAGCAAGCTCAAGCCGTGGTATTCGTTCAGAGTCCCGGCCAGGGGGATGATCGTGATTTTGCTTATGCCGGATCGGTCACCAGCCTGGTCGCCCTGAAGCAGGCCAAGTATGTGCGCGAAGATTACGAAGATGGCAAAGCCTTTATCTTCTACCAGCACATGCGTACCCCCGGTCTCAGTGAGAACTTCTACAAGAGCATTCAGCAGGATCCGGGGATTTTCCTGACCAAGGGTGAAGTGGTGTCGGTGGGGAAAAACGGCAGCGGTTTGGTGGTGGAAGCCGATAACACCCTGCTGGGTGAAAAGATCAAGGTCAGGGCTGATCTGGTGGTGCTGGGGACCGGGATGGTTCCGGTCACCAAGGATGGCCCGGTGATCAATCTGGCCTACCGCCAGGGTCCCGGGTTCCGGGATAACGCCCTATACGAAGATTACGCCGACTCCAACTTCATCTGTTTCCCTTATGAAACCCAGCGGACCGGCATTTATGCGGCCGGCGGCATTCGCCGGGCGCTCACCGTGGAAGAGTCCATGGAAGATGCCGCGGGCGCGGCCCTCAAGGCGATCCAGTGTCTCGAATCGGCGAATCGCGGCGTTTCGGTCCATCCCCGTTCCGGGGACATGACCTTCCCCGATTTCTTCTTCCAACGCTGTACCCAGTGCAAGCGTTGCACGGAAGAGTGTCCTTTCGGCGCCCTGGATGACGATGAAAAGGGCACGCCCAAACCCAATCCCGCCCGCTGCCGGCGCTGCGGCACCTGTATGGGGGCCTGTCCGGAACGTATCATCGGGTTTGCCGACTACAACATCGATAGCATCGGCTCCCAGGTGAAAGCCATCGGGGTTCCTTCAGAAGACGATTACAGCGAACCGCCCATGCGGATTCTCGGATTGGTTTGCGAGAATGACGCCTATCCGGCTCTGGATATTATTGGTCTCAACGGGCTGAGTTATTCGGCTGATGTGCGTCTGATTCCGGTGCGTTGCCTGGGTTCGGTGAATGTCATCTGGATCAAGGATGCGCTCTCCCAAGGTATGGACGGGGTGTTCCTCATGGGCTGCAAGCATGGAGACGACTACCAGTGCCACTTTGTCAAGGGCAGCGAACTGGCCGATATCCGCATGAAGAAGATCGGCGATGCCCTAGCCAGCCTGGCCCTGGAGGAAGAACGGGTGACCCAATTCCAAGTCGCCATTGATGAATACCACAAGATTCCGCAAATCATTAACGAGTTTGTGGAATCCATTGAGGAGTTAGGGCCCAACCCCTTCAAGGGCTTTTAATCATCGGCGCCGGGATCTTCGCGGGAGGCATTTCCCTGTTGTTTCCGGCGCCTAATCAACTTGTTCTCCCGTAATATCCATCATTTGGATGTCCAAGATTCTGAGGAGGATCGATTATGGCGGATGCTTTAACCCTAGAGCCTGATGTTGGTTTTATCAAGGAGTTGGCCCCCCTGGGCGGCCAGGACCTCAAGAAGTGTTTCCAGTGCGCCACCTGCTCGGTGGCCTGTCCCATCTCCCCGGACAGCGGTCCTTTTCCCCGCAAGGAGATGATCGCCGCCTCCTGGGGCCTCAAGGATCGCCTCATCGGTAACGGCGATATTTGGCTGTGCCACAACTGCGGCGACTGCACCACCCGCTGTCCCCGGGGAGCCAAGCCCGGCGACGTGCTGGCGGCCCTGCGGATGTACACCATCCAGGAGTACGCCACCCCTAAAAAGATTGCCCAGATGGTCAATGACCCCAAAAAGCTGCCCATCCTGCTGGCCATCCCGGCGGTGATTTTCATCGTCATGGGGATCCTTTCCAACATTGTGGGCTTGAGCTGGTTCCATCCCTTCCCGGGACCGGATCAGGTGTGGCAGGCTGATTTTATCAGTAACTATCTGGTGGATATCATCATGATCCCCACCTTTTTCGGTGCCATTGCTGTGTTTGCCCTGGGACTGAAACGCTTTGTGGCCGACATTCATGCCCATGCCCTATCCGCCGGGTATACCGACCAGGAAAAAATCGACCCGGCTGGATTTGTGCGCTCTATTATTCCCACCGTCACCACCATTCTCTCCCACCGAAAATTCACCGAGTGTACGGAAAACCGGGAACGCTCCACCTCCCACATGATGGTGCTTTACGCTTTTATCGGGCTGTTTATCGTTACCACCTGCTTTTTCATTGCCGAGTGGGTCTTTCACATCGAAGGCCCCTACCGGCAGATCAACCCCATCAAGTGGCTGGGCAACCTGGCCGGTATCTCATTGGTAATCGGAGCCACCCTGCTGCTCAAGAGCCGACTCTCCAAAAAAGAGGAGCTGCACAGCTACATGGATTGGTATCTGCTGGGGCTGGTTCTGGCGCTGGGCGTCACCGGGCTTTTGACCCAAATGGCTCGGCTGGCGGGGTTCATGACCCTCTCCAATCTGATCTATTTTCTGCACTTGATATTCATCT
Source organism: uncultured delta proteobacterium (assembly GCA_963713755.1). Classification (GTDB taxonomy): domain Bacteria; phylum Desulfobacterota; class Desulfobacteria; order Desulfobacterales; family CAVQMW01; genus CAVQMW01. Next base: position 399,574 of record CAVQMW010000005.1, read on the forward strand.
GGAGCCTGTTTGCCTATACGCCTTTTTCCAAACTGGCCCATTTGGTTTACCGAACCACGGCCATGACCTATAATGAGTACATCGGTCGAAAATAGCTGAACGTGCATCTTTTGGCCCCAGGCTGCGTTCTCGTATTTTTTAAATCCTCAACGTAGCTTCGCTACGCCTGCGGTTTAAAAAATGCTGCGGCCTTGCCTGGAACCAAAATCTACACACTCAGCCCAGACCTTGATAGATTTAGGAATACGAAAAACTAAAAAGGGGTTGGCGCCTTTAACCAGGCATCAACCCCTTTTCTTTTCTGGAGTGGGGCACGGCGTGCCGTGCCCGTCTTAGAGCATTTGTCAGATGATTGATATTTAGCTATAAGCCACGCTCCCAAACAAAAAAGGGGTGACAAAACGTCACCCCTCTTTATCTTTTTTTTGCGGCGCAGCCGCACGATATAAATTCGCCTCGGGCGAATTTATAGGCGAATTCTTAGTTACCGGTAGCCGCCTTGTGGGTTTTGATTTCCACCTTGTCGGTTAAATTCTCATAGTAGTCGCGCAGAATGGCCACCACCTCGTCCCGTCCGAAGTGGTCGGGAAGTACGCCGCCTTCACTGAGCATTTTACGCAGCATGGTGCCGGAAAGCAGGACCCGGTCCTCTTTGGCGTGGGGGCAGGTGCGCAGGGAGGCCATGCCGTCACATTTGTAGCAGTAGAAGGTCCAGTCGATCTTCAGCGGGGTGCACAGAAGGGCTTTTCCAGGCTCGGGGCAGGCCTCAGTGGTGTATGGGATCTTGTCGAAGATGGTCTGGGCTTCGAACATCCCATAAAAATCACCCACGCCGGCATGGTCGCGGCCGATGATCATCTTGGAACAGCCGTAGTTCTGGCGGAACACCGCATGCAGCAGGCCTTCCCGAGGACCGGCATAGCGCATATCCAGGGGGTATCCGCCCTGCACCACGTTTTTTTCTACAAAGTAGTTCTTTACCAATGCGTCAATGCATTTGACCCGCACATCCGCCGGAATGTCCCCCGGTTTCAGGTTGCCCACCAGGGAGTGGATATAGACGCCGTCACACACTTCCACGGCGATCTTGCAGAGATATTCATGGGAGCGGTGCATGGGATTGCGTAGCTGAAGGGCGGCCACTTCGCTCCAGCCATGCTCCTCAAAGATTTTGCGGGATTGGGCCGGGCGATGGTAGACACCGGCAAACTCTGTGGGATATTCGGCCTCGCTGAGGACCTTGACCGAACCGGCCAGGTTGACCGGGCCTTGGTTCATCACCACTTGCACGCCGGGATGGTCGTCTTTGGCGATCTTCCAGAACTCTTCGGGAGTGGGAGTGCCTTCGCCCATGTAAACTTTTTCACATTCGAACTTTTTGTCCTCGTCGTTTTTAACCCATTTCTCGGTAACCTTCATGGTGGCCATGATCTCGTCGCGTTCCGGATCGAACAGCGCGATCTCGTCCCCTTCATTGATGGCATCACCCTCTTGCTGGCTCACATCCAGGTTCACCGGCACCGGCCAAAATGTACCGTCGGCCAGCAGAAAATTTTCACATACCCCTTTCCAATCGGCCCGGGTCATGAAACCGGTCAGGGGGCTGAAGCCGCCGATCCCGATCATGATCAAGTCACCCTTTACCAGGGGTGAAATATTGACCTTCTTTAACCCAGCGGCCTTTCCTTTTTCGGCCTGAAGCTCGGCGCCTTCCAGCAGGCAAGCGGTGAGACCCTTGCCACCATGGGGTTCGATCAAGTTTGCCATTTTCGAATGTCTCCTTTCCCTTGAATTAAAAAAGGTATTCATGTTGTGGGGCGACTCCCCATAAGCATCTTAAAATCGGCGATATAAGAGGGTCATATCTATGCGTGCTGCCTTTTTTTGTCAAGACCAAAGCGCGATCTGAACTGCCGCCGCTCTGGACATGAGGACCGATCCGATCCATCTCCTCTACATCCTCCGCTAACTGTCGTCGCCACCCTCGCCATCATCATCCTCGGCAATTTTAATGGACTTTATCTTTAGCTTATCACCCAATCCATCATCCACATCATCCACATCGTCTTCCAGGAGGTCGTCCAGATCTTCCGCCTCCTCATCGATATCGCCCACCAACATGGCGGCTTCATCGCGACTGAGCTGTTCGAGATCGTCAAAGTGCAGTTCCTGGGGCTCGGCTTGCAGGGTTTTGTCGGCGATAATGACCATGATCGTATCGGCAATGCGGTGGATATAATTTTCGGGCGGATAGAGGTTGGGGGTGCGCAACTGGTCAATGAGTGCGGTTTTGTGCGACCCCTTGGCGGCCAGTTCATCCCAGATATACCGCTCTTCGCAGAGTAAAGAGAGGATCTCCTTATCCAACTCGCCGTATTCTTTGATCACCAGTTCATTTTTTTCTTCGTTCACTTCAATGGTGTACTTGTGTTTCATGAAGATTCTCCTAAATTGTCGATCTTCCCGGGTCGCGATCGCCCGCGTTGACCCCCCGCCTTATCCTTTAATTTCTTGGGGGAAAATTTCTATATGTTTTAAAACTTATATTTATATCACAAGCGACGAATCAATGCCACCTCAAAATCCAAATTTACGCCTGTCCTGAGTAAAAAAGGGTTGACCCTGCAATGGGCATGGTGTTAGAGATTTTGATCCCTTGGGAGGGATGGCCGAGTGGTTGAAGGCGGCGGTCTTGAAAACCGTTGAGCGAAAGCTCCGTGGGTTCGAATCCTACTCCCTCCGCCATGGTGCAATCCCCCACCCCTGGGGCGCGACCTATCCACCGCCCCCGAAGATGGATCAAACACGGAGAGATGGCCGAGCCGGCTGAAGGCGCTCGCCTGCTAAGCGAGTAACCGGGGAAACCTGGTTCGAGGGTTCGAATCCCTCTCTCTCCGCCACTTTCAAGTGCCCGCTTGGTCAAGCCGGGCTTTTTCTGTTTTTTGGGGATATTTCACCTGGCCTTCAGATCCTCCCGAAACTGTAATTCGGGTTTACCCGTTTAAATCTTGGCCGATATTGGTTATTGTGAAGGTGAGGTATCCCATTCACCTCTTGGCCAATGGCAATGGGGTGGTGATTTTCCTGCGGTTCATCCTCCAGGTTCTCGATGGAGGGAGCGCTTTTTCATTTAATTTGGCTTCGTAAAGGAACCCATGACCGCTTCACCATTATTCCCGCGACAACTCACCGCGCTGCTGGTCTACGGGCGGCCGCCCCTGGTATTTGGCGGATTGCTGTGCGCCCTGGCGGTGATGTGGACCCGCAACCCCTATATTTACAGCCTTGGGGTGGTTTTTTTATTTGTTTCCATGTGTTTCGATTTGGTGGACGGTTGGTTTGCCGAGCGCTTTAAAATTCATTCCAGCCTGGCGCAGCTCGCGGACCGCGTGATGGACAAGGTGGTCTACTCTATTGTCTTTCCCCTGGTGGCCGTAGGGCTCATGTGGCGGCTGCACTATGTGACCGAAACTCCCAGCCATGTACAGTTGCTTCACGCCATTTTTATCCTGGTGCTGTGCATCACGGTGATGGTGCGGGACCAATTGGCCACCTTTTTCCGCATTTCGGTGGGGGACGGCCCCACGGACCCCGAACCCAAGGACTACGCCCGCCTGCGCACCATTGTGGCCGCCCCCGTGGGCGCGCTGCTCTATGCCTACGCCTTTTACATTCCCACGGAATCGGGTTCCAGCCTCTCCGCGCTATTGGGCTGGGTGGGCAATCTTCAGCTGCGTACGCTTTTTTTCATCGAGATCATTTTGCTGATCATCAATTTCGGCTCCATTGCCGGGCTGTGCCGAAAATACGGCTCCGATTGGCTGGATGAGTTGTGTGATGAGGATGAATTGTTGCGGCGGCGCATCCTCTCGCTGTTCCCCAACGCCCTCACCGTGCTCAACGCTTTGATGGGTCTCATGTCACTCTTTTTTGCCCAGCAGGGCCGGGTGCGGGAGGCTTATATGTTTCTCATGGGTGCGACCCTGTTTGACAAGCTGGACGGTGCTGTTGCGCGCCGGCTGGGATTGACGACGCCGCTGCCCGGTCACGAGACGACCAAGCGGGTTCAATTGGGTGGAATCATGGACGATATCGCTGATGCCATCAGCTTTTGCATTGTCCCCGCGCTACTCTTTTACTATACTCTTAGCGCCGCCCCAACGCCGGGGCTGGCCAATTTGCCCCTGGGAATTTTGGCCGGGATTTACGCCCTGGCGGGGATCGGCCGGCTGGTCTATTTTACGCTGGACCGTAATCCCGTGCCGGGATTTTTCAAAGGGCTGCCCACCCCGGCCGCGGCCCTTTGGGTCTCGATACCCATGATGCTTTATGGGCCGGCTTTGGAAGCGGGTTCCGCTCTGGCGGGCTTCTGGGGGGTAATCTGGGTCTTTTTCATCCTGCTGACGGCCCTCCTGATGAATCTTTACCCGGTGCGCTATGTCCATTTCGGCCGCTTTCTGGACCACAACCCCTGGGCTTCCCGGCTCAATACCGCCGCGGCGCTCATTTTTCTCTTTACGCCCTGGTTTCCCTATTACACCCTGATCTTCGGCGCTGCTTTTTTGCTTTCCCCCCTATACACCCGCCGCATCAGCCGCAAAATTGAAGAGGAATTGGTCACCACATCCTCCTGAGCGATGCCCTTGCCCCCGGCCTGAAATGGCTTGACGGGGGCCATCATATTTTCAACAATGTTTGTATGGGTTGGCCCTCCGGGAGGATTCCGCGGATGGTTCAAACCCTGGGACGTATCGTTTTTCACGGTTTCAAGGGAAATCAGAAAAAGGAGGCGGCAATGGGACGTTTGAGAATATTGGTTTACTTCGGATTGATTTTAGGATTCACCGCATTCAGCGCAACCGCGGAAGTCAAAAACCCGGACACCTTTATCTTTGCCAGCTACGGGACCTTGCGAACCCTCGATCCCTGCGTGGCTTACGACACCGTATCGTCCCAGCGCCTCTGGAACATCTACGAGCCGCTGGTTTTTTTTGACGGCGAGCATACCGACACGTTCAAGCCGCTGCTCACCACCGAGGTGCCGACCCTGGAAAACGGGGGGATCGCGGCAGACGGCAAAACCTACACCTTCACCATCCGCCAGGGGGTCCAATTCCACGAAGGCCAAACCCTGACCGCCGAGGATGTGGTTTACAGCTTCAAGCGCAACATGATCGCCGATCCCGACGGCGGCCCCATGTGGATGCTGCTGGAGGCCCTCACCGGGGAGGGCTCCACCCGGGACAAGGAGGGCAAGCTGATTCCCGGTATTTTTGAAAAGATCGATCAGTGCGTCGAGGCCCAAGGGAACAAGGTCATTTTCCATCTGCCCAACCCCTATCCCCCCTTTATGGGCATTCTGGCCTACTCGTCCTCGGTGATCCTGAACAAGGCCTGGTGCATGGCCAACGGCTGCTGGGACGGAGATATCGTCAATGCCGCCCAGTACAACAATCCGGCCCCCGGCCACGAGCCCCTGCAGAAGATCACCAACGGCACCAACGCCTACAGGATGAAATCCTGGGAGCCCAACAAGGAGTTCGTGTTCGAGGCTTTTGACGGCTATTGGGGGGGCGCAACCCACCATCAAGACCGCCATCTTCAAATATGTCAAGGAGTGGAGCACCCGCAAGTTGATGCTGCAGAACGGGGATGCCGACCGGGTCTTGGTGGACAACCCCTACGTGCCGGAAGTCAAGGAGATGGAGGGCCTGCAACTCTACGAGGTTCCCCAGCTTTCGGTGAGCGCCGCCTTTTTCTGCCAGCGAATCAATCCCGACGGCAACCCCAATATCGGCAGCGGCAAGCTGGACGGGGAGGGGATCCCCCCGGACTTTTTCAGCGATATCGACGTGCGCAAGGCCTTTTTGCATGCCTTTGACCGGGAGACTTACGCCAGTGACGTCTTCAACGATCTGGTGGTGATGCCCACCAGCCCCAACATCAAAGGGCTTGCCTTATCACAAGGAGGCCCCGGTCTACGCCTTCGACCTGGCCAAGTCGGCCGAATACCTGAAAAAGGCCTGGGGCGGCCAGGTGTGGGAAAAGGGTTTCAAAATGATCATCACCCACAACACCGGCAACGAGATCGCGGGAGGCCGCGGCCCTGATGCTGGCCGAGAACATCATGTCCCTGAACCCCAAATTCCAGATCGAAGTGCGCAATGTGGAGTGGAAGGATTATCTGGTCAAGTACCGCAACTTCATGTATCCCATCTTTCTCATCGGCTGGGGCGCGGACTACGCCGATCCCCACAATTTCATGTACACCTTCATGCACTCCCAGGGGGTTTACGGGCGCTACATGGCGTACCAAAACGCTGAGGTGGATCAGCTGTGCGATGCTGGCATCGCCACCATCGACGCCGGCCGAGCGGGAGAAGATCTACCATCGCCTCCAGGATCTCTGGTACGAAGAAGCCATCGCCATTCCCCTCTACCAGCAGATCGATGTGCGGGCCTACCGCGATTGGGTCAAGGGCTACATTCCCAATCCCATGCTCACCTCCGAAAATGAGATGCTCATGGAAATATCCAAACAGTAATCCGTACCCAAACCCGCCGGGGCCTCAAGGGCGCTCCCGGCGGGAACCACTTCCTTGCAAGGGGCCAATAGCGACCCATGCAAACCTACATCCTGCGGCGATTTTTCTTCCTCATCTTCGTGCTTTTCGGGGTTTCGGTCCTGATCTTCGGGATCCTGATGACCTTCAGCCCCGAACGGCGGGCCGCGGCCTACGTCACCACGCCCCAGCAGGCCAAGGACATCCCCAAGATTGTCAAGCAGTTCGGCCTGGATGACCCGTTTTACATCCAGTATGTGCGCTGGATCAAGGAGCTGGCCCGGGGAAATATGGGCTGGTCCCTGGTGGCGGCCCGGCCGGTGGGGGAGGCCTTCTGGCGCTATTTCCCCGTCACCCTCGAGATGAACCTCTTCGCTGCGCCCATTGTGATCATTTTGGGAATCTGGCTGGGCACGGTATCCGGCATTCACCGCGACACCTGGATCGACCACGGAACGCGCATCTTTGCCATCATCGGCTGGTCCCTGCCCACCTTTCTCTTTGCCCTGGTGCTGCTGATGGTCTTTTACGGCTATTTCCAGTGTTCTCCCCCGGAGTGCTCAGCGACCAGATGACCATGTTCATCCTCGACAATCCGGACAGTTTCACCCGCTACACCGGTATGTACACCATTGACGGGATTCTCAACGGCCGCCTGGACGTGGCCCTGGACGCCCTGACGACACCTGGTCCTGCCCGTCTTGACCTACGTGATCGTGGTGGTGGCCCTGAACATGCGGGTGATGCGCTCGGGTATCATCGAAGAACTGTCCAAGGATTATGTGATGACCGCTAGGGCCAAGGGGGCCGATAAGCGCACCATCCACTACAAACATGCCCGGCGCAACGCCCTGCTGCCGGTGGTCACCGTGGCCGGGCAGCTGGTGGCGATGTCCATGGAGGGCAGTATCGCCGTGGAGGTGGTGTTCAATCGCCAGGGGATCGGCTGGTGGTTGGCGGAATCGGCCACCCAGCTCGATATGCCGGTGCTGATGTGCATCTGCCTTTTCATGGGCCTGGTGTTTGTCGCCACCAATCTCACCCTGGATATTTTATATGCCTACATCGATCCGCGGATACGGCTCACTTAGCGTGCCGGCCCCATGAAGGAGACCCATCCCCGGCTGCGGGAACTGCGCTACACCCTGTTCCGGATTTTCCGCAATCCCTCGGCCGTCATCGGTTTCGGCCTACTGGGGGTCTTTCTGGCCGTGGCCCTCTTTGCTCCGGCCATCGCGCCCCCCAAGTATGCCCACAACCCCTACATGATGCCCCACAAGGGTTTTTCCCCCACCCCCAAACCCCCCAGTGAGAGTCACATTTTCGGCACCACCTCGGGACAGTACGATATATTCTACGGGGTGGTCTGGGGCACCCGCACGGCCTTTAAGATCGGGCTCTTTGTGGTGACGGTGGCCGGGCTGTTGGGGATCACGCTGGGGGCCATCGCCGGTTATTACGGGGGGATCATCGACGAAATTTTAATGCGCGTCACCGATATCATGTGGGCCATACCCACCCTGGTGCTGGCCATGGCCATTGTGGTGGCCTTCGGCCGGGGGCTGGACAAGGTGATGATCGCCCTGGCCCTGGTGGGCTGGCGCTGGTACGTGCGGGTCATCCGTTCGGAGATTTTGACCCTCCGGGATCAGGATTTCGTCCAGGCCGCCAAGCTTATGGGCGTCTCTGACTTCAAGATCATTTTGCGCCACATCCTGCCCAACGCCATCTACCCGGTCCTGATCATGGCCTCCATGGATATGGGCTCAATGGTGATCACGGCTTCTTTTATGAGCTTCGTGGGGCTGGGTGCGCCCAAGGGCTTTGCCGACTGGGGCCAGATGGTGGCCCTGGCCCGAAACTACATTGTCGGCCCGGCGGACGATCCCCTGCGCTTCTGGTACACCATCGTCATTCCCGGGGGTTGTATCATTTTGTTCGTCCTGGCCTGGAACCTGATCGGCGATGCCCTGCGGGATGCCTTTGACCCCAAACTCCGACGGCGCTGATCAGCAGCGCTAATCAAATGATGCCGACACTCATCAAAACCGAGGACCTGGCCACCAATTTTTACACCTATGAAGGGGTGGTGCGAGCCTTGGACCGCATCGCCCTCACCGTGGCACGCGGAAGTACTTTTGGACTGGTGGGGGAATCGGGCTGCGGCAAGAGCGTCACCGTGCGCTCCATGATGCGCATCATCCAATCCCCGGGACAGATCGACGGCGGCAGAATCGTATTTTTTCCGACGGATGAGGCCCAACACCAGGGGATCGACCTGCTGCGCCAGTCCGAAGCCTTCATGCAGCGGCTGCGGGGGGAGCAGATCTCCATGATTTTTCAGGAACCCAACGCCGCCCTCAACCCCATCATGAGCATCGGCGATCAGGTGGCGGAAAGCTTCCTGTTCCACCGTTACCGGGAGATGAGTCAGCGGGTTCTGGCGCAGCTTGAGGCCAATGGATACCTGGGCGGGTGGCTGCTCAAGCCCCTTTACCGACTGGGGAGTTTGAATCCCGACCATTGGGCCTTGAAAGCCCTGCGCCGGATGCCTCTGTTACGCCGCTGGGAAACCCGCCTTAAAAAAGAGGCCCGCCAGCGGGCCGTGGAAATGATCGGCCAACTGGGCATTGCCAACCCCGAAGAGATCGTCCGGCGCTTTCCCCACAACCTCTCCGGGGGCATGAAGCAGCGCATCGTGATTGCCATCGCCTTGGCCTGCCACCCCATGCTGCTCATTGCCGACGAGGCCACCAGCAACCTGGACGTCACCATCCAGGCCCAAATTCTCGACCTGCTGCGCCGGCTCAAGGCGAGTACCATCGCCTCCATCCTGCTCATCACCCATGACCTGGGGGTGGTGGCCGAAACCTGCGATCGGGTGGGAGTGATGTATGCCGGCCAGCTCTGCGAAGTGGCCGATGTGGAGCAGCTTTTCAATGCGCCCCAGCATCCCTACACCCGGGCCCTGTTGAGCGCCGTTCCTCGGCTGCACCAGGAAGGCCCGCTGACCAGCATCCAGGGCAATGTGCCCAACCTGGTCACGCCTCCCCAGGGCTGCCGCTTTCACCCCCGCTGTCCCCAGGTGATGGATCGCTGCCGCCGATCCTTTCCGGCCATGGTGAATGTTGGCTCCGGCCACCAGGTGGCCTGCTATCTGTGCACCGACCAGAGCCGCTCAAGCCTTGAATTCCGTCAGCCGATCCCGGAATCCTGAACTATGGACCCCATTCTAGAACTCAGCGGCTTGAAAAAACACTATCCCGTGCGGGGCGGGGTGCTGCGGCGGCAGCTGACGGCGGTGCGCGCCCTGGATGGGGTGGACCTGGCCATCGAGCGCGGGGAGTGCCTGGGACTGGTGGGAGAGTCGGGCTGCGGCAAAACCACTGCCGGTAAAACCATCCTGGGCATGCACCCCCCCACCCAGGGCCAAATCCTCTACCACCCGGCCGGAAAACCCAATGGGCGGGATAGCGTGGATATCGGCAGTTTGCCCAAAAGGGCGCTGCTTAATTCCGGCGTGCGGGCCAAGCTGCAGATGGTGTTCCAGGATCCCACCACCTCCCTCAACCCGCGCATGCTGATCAAAAACATCATCGCCGAGCCCATCCGGGTCAAGGAGCGCTTGGGGGGGCGGAAGCTGGAGCGACGGGTGATTGAGCTCCTGGAGCTGGTGGGCCTGACCCGGGACCATTTGCTGCGCTACCCCCACGAGTTCTCCGGGGGCCAGCGCCAGCGCATCGCCGTGGCCCGGGCCATCGCCACGGAGCCTGAATTCATCGTCCTGGACGAGCCCACCTCGGCCTTGGATGTTTCGGTGCAAGCCCAGATCCTCAACCTGCTCAAGGGGCTCCAGGAGCGGCTGGGATTGACCTACCTCTTCGTGACCCACCACCTTCTGGTGGTTAAATACATCAGCCAGCGCCTGGCGGTGATGTACCTGGGAAAAATCGTGGAACTCGCCCCCACGGCGCGGCTCTTCGACCACCCCGGGCATCCCTATACCCACGCCCTGTTGTCGGGCATTCCCGTGCCGGAAATTCAGCGCCGCAGCCGACGCATCATTCTCAGCGGAGACGTACCGAGCCCCCTGAACCCTCCGGTTGGATGCCGCTTCCATACCCGTTGCCCCTTTGCCGTGGATCACTGTCGCGAGGAAGAACCGCTTCTGGAGCGCATCGAATTCGGGCACCAGATCGCCTGCCACCGCAAGCACGAGATGGACGGGCTCATGGCCGCAACATACCCCGCCCCATAAGCCCAGGCGGCCTGCCCCGGCCTGCTGGGATCGCCATCCCCGCGGAGACTGGATCTCCGCCTGCGCGGAGATTGCGGATGGAAGGCAGCGTTTCCCATTTCCGCGTGGTTTGCACCCGCGGGCCGTAAGCATGGAACGTAGACCCGGGGCCTGCTTCCCTATGCGTTAAGCGGGGGGCGGGGATCGAAGTAGGGGCGAAAAATTTTTCGCCCCTACAATATCAGTTTGCGCGTGTGAAAGTGGAGCAAAGCCCGCCTTCAGGGGGCTGAGGAGAGATCGGCCAGGATCGCGGTCAGCTCTTTATCGGGGTTATCCGCCAGTGCCCCGGCGATACGATTGGCCACATAGGCCGTGGCAATGGAGGTCCCGGCATAGATGCCGGGTTTGCCCTGGTAACCGATGGGCAGGGCCGCGACTCCGGGGGCGCTCAGGGTCACAAAATCCCCGTAGTTGGAATTTTCCCAGGGTTCACCATCTTGATTCAGGGCGCCCACTCCAATGACGGCGGGATAGGCCGCCGGGTAGTAGGGCCGGCCCGTGGGTTCATTGCCGGCCGCGGCCACGATGATCAGCCCCTGGGAACGGCCGTAGTTCATGGTGGCTTCCAGAAACTGGCTGGGAGTTTCCGTGCCCCAGCTCAGGCTCATCACCCGGGCGCCTTGGGCGATGGAAAAATCCATGCTCTCCATCAGGACAAAATTGGAGGTGACGCCCTGGTCGTCAAAGGCGCGCACCGCGATAATGGAGGGGCCATCCTCACGGTCATAAGGCACCGCATTCATTGGGGTTACGGCGCCCGAGGCAATCAGGGCCATTTGTGTCCCGTGGCCCAGAGTGTCGGAGATCGGTGCCTGGGGATCCAGGGCGTCCAGAGTGGCGAGAGTCAGCGTTTGGAGGTCCGCACCAGTGGCAAGTCCCGAATCGAGTACGGCAATGGGCACCGCATTCTCCCCGGCGTAAGGTGCGATACTGCTGACTGGAGCCTCGCTTTGGGCCAAGCGGTTGGCGGAGGGCGGCAGCCGATGGGCCCAGTTGGGTTCGGCCCGGGCAACTCCCGGCATGTCATTGAGCGCCCTGGCCAAACCGGGAATGTCCTGGTCCTGATCCAGGCGCAGCCGGTAGATGCCGGTGGCCCCATGACTGTCCACAACGGTAGCGCCGATTTCGGCCAGGAGCTTCCGGAATCGGGCGCGGTCCATGCCGGGCTTCAGACCCAGCAGAACCTCCCGGCGAACATAGGCCGCGCCGCTAAAAGGGTCCCGGGCCAGTTCGAAGTGGGTGGGCTGGGGTAGAGGTTCCATGGCCTGCCGCCGACCGGCCTCGAAAATCTGAATTTCCGCCAGGCGCTGAATCGGGCCAAGTGGACTTTCGATCTGCCGCCAGATCAGGGCATGGTTCAAGGGCCCCAAGATTCGGTTCAAGCCGGCGGCCAAGGGTTCATCGGAGAAGGATGCCGTGACTCGAGGATTGATTTCCGGGGAGATCCGCACCTCAATGGCTGCTTCGGTAAACTGCGCTAGGATGCTCCGCAGGGGCACATCAACGGCCTGAAGGGTCAACCGGTTCTCGGCAAAGCTGACCTTGAACTCCGTGGCCGGGACCGGGGTGGCCATTAAAGCGCCTATGAGCAGGAGGCTAACCAGGGTTTTCAAAATTGAGACGTTCATCGGTTGAATTATACCGGGTACGGGTTGATCTCGTGTCCAAGATAAGCCGGTGTCCCGCCATAAGCAACGCTTCAGGTCAGACTCCCGGCCCGGATTCAGATCAGCGGCATTAATTTGAACCTTGATATTTCAGTGTTTATCAGCCATGGGCACAATCGGTTGACACCCGGCCAAACCAGCCCAATGGTACAGTTTAAATTTCCACCATCGCTTGCATTCCATCAACCCAAAACCTGAAACATGACCTGAAACATGAAAGGAGGAACCATGGCTGAAATCACCTTACAGGGTAACGCTATTCATACGGTCGGCGAACTGCCGGAGGTGGGCAGCGCCGCCCCGGATTTCGTGCTCACCAAAACCGATCTCTCCGACGTCACTTTAAAGGATTTTGCCGGGAAACGGGTGGTGCTCAACATTTTTCCCAGTGTGGATACCTCGGTCTGCGCCATCTCGGTTCGCAAATTCAACGAAGCTGTTCAAAAACTCGACAATGCCGTGGTGCTGGGCGTATCGGCGGATCTGCCCTTTGCCCATGACCGCTTCAACAAAGCCGAAGGAATCGAAGATCTGGTTTCTCTCTCCGCAGTAAGGGGTCGTGCCTTCGGCGATGATTACGGTGTTCGGATTAGCGACGGCCCTCTGGCCGGCCTGCTCTCCCGGGCCGTGGTGGTCGTTGATGGAGACGGCCGGGTGCTGCACCGGGAGCAGGTGCCGGAAATCACCCAGGAACCGGACTATGAGACGGCCCTAGCGGCGCTACGCTAATGACCAATTCATAGAATGAACGCCGCTTAGGCGGATCCAGGCCCTCGCCCCTCCCCTGGGAAGCTCCCGCGGGGGGGAATTTTATCTATTATACCAGCATCTTCTGCCCAGGCTTTCCATCACCTTCCTGCTAGCCAGATACCCGAATCGATCTTGAATTTCCCCATCCCTTGACACTTTCTATTCATGTAGGTTTTAATGCGCAATCTATACCACAGGGTGGGATGCTCACCTGCGGAAAATGGCTGGATGGCTGTATCAACTGAGCTGCGACAGCAAGGAGGCGTGAATGGAACAGGATCAAAAGTTTTTCCAACGACTTAAGCAGAAAGGTGTCTCGCGAAGAGATTTCATGCGCTACTGCACCACGCTGACCGCCACCATGGGGCTCTCTTCGGCGTTCGTGCCCAAGGTCGCGGAGGTGTTCGCAGCCCCGGTTCAACGGCCGCCGGTGGTCTGGCTGCACTTCGGGGAGTGTACGGGGTGTTCGGAAGCGGTGCTGCGCAGCATGTACCCCTGGATCGACCAGCTGCTCCTGGATGTGATTTCCATGGAGTATCACGAAACGGTGATGGCGGCGGCCGGCCACCAGGCCGAAGCGCAGCTGCAGCAAGCGGTCGAAAAGTATGCCGGCAAGTTTATCTGCGTGGTGGAGGGCTCCATCGCCACCAAGTTCGACGGCGGCTACGGCAAGATCGGCGGGCGCACATTCCTGGAGATTGCCCAGGAAGTGACCCCCAAAGCGGCCGGCGTGATCGCTATCGGGGCCTGCGCCACCTATGGCGGCATTCCCGCCGCGGAACCCAACCCCGGCGGCTACAAGGGGGTGGGCGACGCCCTGGGCATCAAGACCGTCAATATCGCTGGCTGTCCCCCCAATCCGGTCAATTTTGTGGGCACGGTGGTCAACTATCTCCTGTTGGGCAAACTGCCCGATCTGGACAGTCTGGGCCGGCCCCTGTTCGCCTATGGCAAGACCATCCACGACCAGTGCCCCCGCCGGGCGCACTTTGAAAACGACGAGTTTGTGGAAGAGTTCGGCTCCGAAGAGGCCGCCCTGGGCTACTGTCTCTACAAGGTGGGCTGCAAAGGCCCCGACACCTACAACAACTGCCCGGTGGCCAAGTTCAACGACGGCACCAGTTGGCCGGTGGAGGCCGGACATCCCTGCATCGGCTGCAGCGAGCCTGACTTCTGGGATACCATGACGCCTTTCTTCGAAGAGGCCTAACCGTATTTGCGGCAGTCCGGATGTATGGATTCAAAATGCTTATAACTATCTGATACTGTTGAAAAGGAGCCACTATGGGTACGCGCATAACCGTTGATCCGATTACCCGAATCGAAGGCCATCTACGGGTCGAGGTCGAAGTGGAGGGGGGCAAGGTTGTCAATGCCTGGAGTTCCGGACAGATGTTCCGGGGGATCGAGTTGATTTTGCAGGGCCGCGATCCCCGGGACGCGCCGCTCTTTGTCCAACGATCCTGCGGGGTCTGAACCTACACCCACTATCTGTCCTCGGCGAGGGCAGTCGAAATGGCCGTCGGCGTTCAGATTCCCGACGCCGCCCGCATCATCCGCAACTTGCTCCACGGCGCTCAGTTTCAGCACGACCACATCGTTCACTTTTATCACCTGCACGCCCTGGATTGGGTGGACATCGTCAGCGCCCTGTCCGCCGACCCGGCCAAGACCGCGGCCCTGGCCGACAATGTCAGCAACTCGGCAATGGGCGGCACGGTTTACTACAAACAGGTTCAGCAGCGGTTGCAGACTTTTGTGGACAGCGGCCAACTGGGACCCTTCAGCAATGCCTACTGGGGTCATGCGGCCTACAAGCTGCCGCCGGAAGCCAACCTGATGGCGGCCGCCCACTACATTGAGGCCCTGCGACTGCAGGCCCGTACGGCCCGTATGCACGCCATTTTTGGGGCCAAGAACCCCCATCTGCAGTCCCTGGCCATCGGCGGGGTGACCTGTGTCAGGGATCTCACCCCGGACCGCATTGCCGAATTCATGTTCCTTTGGAAAGAAACCCAGGCCTTCATCGAGAATGTCTACATTCCCGACCTGCTGGCCGTTGCCTCTTTTTACAAGGATTGGGGCGCCATCGGCGGCACCACCAACTTCCTGGCCTGGGGTGAATTCCCCGAAAGCAGCGACGAGCCGGGCAGCTTGTTCATGCCCCGGGGCGCCATGATGAAGCGGGATCTGGCCGGGGTCAAAATGGCCGAGCAGGAACAGGTCCTGGAAAATGTCTCCCGGGCCTGGTACGAGGCCGGGGAGCCCAAACACCCCGCCCAGGGCGAAACCAAGCCCCTGCAGGAAAACCCCGAGTACCGTCCCGGCAACGGCAAATATTCCTGGTTCAAAGCCCCGCGCTATGAAGGCGAACCCGCCGAGGTGGGTCCCCTGGCCCGGGTGCTGGTGGCCTATGCCCAGGGCAAACCGGAGGTGAAGGCCGCCGTGGACGGCGTGCTTACCAAGCTGGATGTCCCCGCCACGGCGCTCTTTTCGACCCTTGGCCGCACGGCGGCCCGGGGTATCGATGCCTTGGTGATCGGCCAGCGCATGGAGACCTGGATCAACGAACTCATCGAGAGCGTCAAGAGCGGCACGGCCCAGACCTATCAGGCCTGGGAAATGCCCGATACCGGCATGGGCTACGGCCTCAATGACGTGCCCCGGGGATCCCTGGGGCACTGGATCGAGATCGAAGGCGGCAAGATCAAAAACTACCAGTACGTGGTGCCCTCCACCTGGAACCTGGGTCCCCGGGACGAAAAAGGCAAACTGGGTCCTCTGGAAGAGGCCCTCATCGGCACCCCGGTGGCCGATCCCAAGAAACCCCTGGAAGTGCTGCGCACGGTGCACTCTTTCGATCCCTGTGTGGCCTGTGGGGTGCATGTCATCGACCCCGATTCCAATGAAGTTTACAAGATTCGGGCAGTTTAAATTAATCCAAATTCATCAATACCCGGCCCCCTGCCCAAACCAGGGGGCCGTTTTTATCCTTGGGACGGCTCAAAATTGAATTTTCAGCGAGTTTGGTAGTTTAAACTTCTAGCCCCTCTCTCAACCACGAAATGCGCGAAAGACACGAAAAAATAATTTTTGGGTCCCTACCCAAAACGAATATCGCCTGACTGTTAGAAGATTGACCCCATCGCCATGAATAATCCCCAAAAGAACCCGAAAATTATGGTCCTGGGCATCGGCTGCACCCTGCTGCGGGACGAAGGTTTCGGGGTTCAGGTGGTCCACGAGTTGGACCGCCAGTACCAGTTTCCGGCCCATGTCACCCTCATGGATGGCGGCGTGCTGGGAGTCAACCTGTTGGGATATATCGCCAACAGCGACCACCTGATCGTGGTGGATGCCATCCGCCAGCGGGGCGCTCCCGGGGATCTTTACCGCCTCACCGGCGATGAGGTGCCCCAGCGTATTCGGGCCAAAAATTCGGTGCACCAGGTAGACTTTCTGGAAGCCCTGACCTTGTGCCAGGCCATCGACAAAGTTCCGAAAACGGTTATTGTAGGTGTGGAGCCCGAAGATATCGATACCTGCAGCATCGAACTAACCCCTACCCTTGAGGCCCGCAAAGCGGATGTCATCGCCATGGTACTCAAGGAACTGAAGGCCCTGGATGTGAGTTATTCACCGAAGAAAGCGTGTTGACATGTGTTTGGCCATTCCCTCACAAATTACCGCCATTGACCCCTCCGGCCTGGGCACCATCGATGTTGATGGGGTAACCCGTCAGGCCAGCCTGCTGCTCCTGGAAGATCCCCAGGTGGGGGACTGGGTCATTGTGCATGCCGGGTTCGCCATCCAGAAAATCTCCCCGGAAACGGCCCGCGAATCCCTGCAGATTCTTAAAGAGACCCTCGCCTTTGTGGAAGGCCGCGAGTCCAGCGATCTCAACGGGTGATGGGCGCAACGCCACTTTCCCAACGGCATTGAATCCCATGACCCTGCCCATCCCCACCCCAACCCGGCCGGTCCGCTGATGGCCGCCCCGATTATCGCTCGCCGCTTGGCGGTCAGCGGGGTGGTCCAAGGGGTCGGCTTCCGGCCCTTTGTCTACCAGCTGGCGCGCCAGCACCAGTTGAGCGGCCATGTAGCCAACACAGCCGGCGGGGTCTCTATTCTCCTTGAGGGGCCTGAACCATCCCTGGACCGGTTTGCCCATGAGTTGACCCATCGGCACCCGCCCCTGGCCCTTATCAGCGCCGTGGAATCCACCCCGCAAACCGTCAGCGGGCTTTGCCAGTTCACCATCATCCAAAGCGACGCCGGTGATGCCCGGGACACCCTCATCTCTCCGGATGTGTGCGTCTGCGAGGATTGTCTGCGGGAAATGTTCGACCCCCGGGACCGCCGCTACCACTACCCCTTTATCAACTGCACCAACTGCGGCCCGCGCTACACCATCATTGCCGATATCCCCTACGACCGGCCCCAGACCTCCATGGGGCGCTTTACCATGTGCGCCCAATGCCGGGCGGAATACGATGACCCCCAGGACCGCCGCTTTCACGCCCAACCCAATGCCTGTCCGCGCTGCGGTCCCCATGTTCAGTTGTTGAACGCCGAGGGGGCGCCGGTTCCCACGGACACGCCCATCGCCCGGACCACGGAGCTGCTGAAAAAAGGCCATATCGTGGCCATCAAGGGGCTGGGGGGCTTTCACCTGGCGGTGGACGCCGAGAACGAGGCAGCCGTGGCGTGTCTGCGCGCCCGCAAGGTGCGGGAGGAAAAACCCCTGGCCCTCATGTCCCGGCACCTGACCGCCATTGCCGGCTATGCCCACATCACCCCGGCCGAGACCGAGCTGCTGCAATCGATCCAGCGGCCCATTGTGCTGCTCAAAAAGCGGGAACCCAATTCACTGGCCCCCCAGGTGGCCCCTGGAAACCGCTGCTTCGGGGTGATGCTGCCTTACACGCCCCTGCACCATCTGCTGCTGGAACACGATTTCAAGGCCCTGGTGATGACCAGCGCCAATCTGAGCGACGAGCCCATCGCCATCGATAATGACGATGCCCTGCAGCGGCTGGGCTCCATCGCCGACGCCTTTCTGGTCCACAACCGGGGGATCTACCTACGCAGCGACGACACTCTGCTGCGGCGCAGCGCGGGCGCCACGCGGATGATCCGGCGCTCCCGGGGATATGTGCCCCTGCCGCTCCTGCTGAAAGCCGAACTGCCCCCCGTCTTGGCGGTGGGCGCCGAGCTGAAAAATACCATTTGTCTGGTCAAAGGGCGCCAGGCCTTTGTCAGCCAGCACATCGGCGATCTGGAAAATCTGGCCACCTACGACTTTTTCCAGCTGACCATTGACCATTTGCGGCGGATTTTGGGTGTCGACCCCCAGGTGCTGGCCTGCGATCTGCACCCCGATTACCTCAGCACCCGCTTTGCCCGGGAGCAGAACCAATGGCCGCGGGTCGAGGTTCAGCACCACCACGCCCACCTTGCCAGCTGTCTGGCGGAAAACCGGGTGGATGGGCCGGTGATCGGCTTAGCCCTGGACGGCACCGGCTACGGCAGCGACGGCCACATCTGGGGCGGTGAAGTGTTATTGGCCGATGCCCAAAGTTTTGAGCGGCGGGCCCATCTGGCCTACCTGCCTATGCCGGGCGGGGCCGCGGCCATCAAAGCGCCCTGGCGCATGGCACTCAGCTACCTGGAGCACGCCTATGGGGAGGCCTTTTTGGATCTGGAGCTACCCCTGCTGGGGCAGTTGGATCTCCAGCAGGTGGGCACCATCCGGCAGATGATTCAGCGGCGGCTCAATTCCCCGCTCACCTCCAGTCTGGGCCGGCTCTTTGATGGGGTTGCGGCCCTGGTGGGACTGAAAAGCGAAGTGGCCTTCGAAGGCCAAGCCGCCATGTTGCTGGAGATGGCGGCCGAGGATCTGGACGGTGAACCTTACCCCTTTGCCTGGCGGGGAGGGTCGGCCTGCTATCAGATCGATCCGGCGCCCATCATTCGGGGGGTAGTGGCGGACTTGCTGGAAGGCGGCACCCCGGCCCAGATCAGTGCCCGCTTCCACGCCACCCTGGTGCGGCTGTTCACGGAACTTTGCCGCCTGCTGCGCCGGGAAACCGGTCTTGCGCGCGTGGCCCTCAGCGGCGGGGTATTTCAGAATGACCGCTTCCTTTGCGGGTTGATGGATAACTTGCAAACCGAAGGCTTTACGGTTTACACCCACCAGCAGGTTCCGGCCAACGACGGCGGGATCAGTTTGGGCCAAGCCGTTGTGGCCGCGGCCGGATTCCGCTGAGCCCTGGCCGGAATCACGGCAGGGAGAGGGTGGAAACCCGCCCCTGGACCGCACCCGAATCGAACGCGAACCCCGGGGGAAAGTTTTGTCGTTCCTGGCTGGCAGCGTTTCAGGACATTAAATCCCCCCCGGCCCCCCTTTTCCAAAGGGGGGAGAAAGCCCATCCCCTTTCCAACGGGGGCAAGAACCCGCCCCCTGGGGCGCGGCCGGTTCCCCCCTTGATCAAAGGGGGGTCAGGGGGGATTTCACTTGCAGGCGCCCAAGCCCCCGGCGCCGCTTTTCAGTGGGGGCAAGAACCCGCTCCCTGGGGCGCGGCCGGTTCCCCCCTTGATTAAAGGGGGGTCAGGGGGGATTTCACTTGCAGGCGCCCAAGCCCCCGGCGCCGCTTTTCAGTGGTGTGACATTAGGATGTTCCTTCAATTTGTGAACTCAGGATGCTGAATTGGCAATTCCATTTACCCAGGAATACCGCGACCCGCAGATCGCCCGGCAATTGACCCGCGAGATTCGGCGCCGCAGCCAAACCCCCCTTCGAATCATGGAGGTGTGCGGCACCCATACGGTTTCGATTTTTCGCCACGGCATCCGTTCCCTGCTGCCCGAGACCATCACCCTGCTTTCCGGCCCGGGATGTCCGGTCTGCGTCACGGCCCAGCAAGAGATCGATGCCTTTGTCGCCCTGGCCCGCCAGCCGGATATGATCATCACCACCTACGGCGATCTGCTGCGAGTTCCAGGGTCGGGCAGCTCCCTGGAGAAAGAACGCGCTCAGGGCCGCGACATCCGGGTGGTATACTCCACCCTGGACGCCCTGGCCATCGCCCAGGAAAATCCGCAGCACAAGGTGGTCTTTCTGGGGGTGGGCTTTGAAACCACGGCGCCCACGGCGGCCGCGGCCCTGCTCAGCGCGCGCCAAATGAGGCTAACCAATTTTTGGGTGTATGCGGCCCAGAAGACCGTGCCCCCGGCCCTTTCGGCCCTGATGAAGACTCCCGGTATGCGGATCGACGGCTTTCTGTTGCCCGGGCACGTGTCGGTGATCATCGGGCTGGAGGCCTATCGGCCCTGGTTCGAAACCTACCGGCTGCCGGCCGTGGTCACCGGCTTCGAGCCGGTGGACATTCTCCAAGGCATCCTGGAACTTGTCACCCAGAAGGAGGCGCGACGCCCCGCCCTGGCCAACGCCTATCCCCGGGCCGTGACCGATCAGGGAAATCCCAAGGCCCGACAGATCATGGCCCAGGTATTTGAAACTGGGGATGCCCTGTGGCGGGGGCTGGGATCCATGCCGGCCAGCGGGCTGATCCTGAAAGAGGCGTTCGTCCCCTGGGATGCCGCCCAGGGCTTTGACTTGGATCTCCCGGAGGCCCAAGAGCCCCCGGGGTGTGCCTGCGGGGCTGTGCTTACCGGACTGCTGCGCCCCCCGGAATGCCCCCTCTACCGCAAGGTGTGCACGCCCCTGAACCCCGTGGGCCCCTGCATGGTCTCCAGTGAGGGCACCTGCGCCGCTTATTACCGCTATCATGGGGAATGAATTGAGTAAATCGACCTATGATCACATTTTGCTGGATCACGGCAGCGGCGGAAAGCTTTCCCACGCCCTCACCCGGGAACTGATACTGCCGGCCCTCTCCAATCCAATGCTGGATCGCCTGGACGATGGGGCGCTATTCGACCTTCAAGGCGGGCGGCTGGCCTTTTCCACCGATTCCTACACCGTGGATCCGCTTTTTTTCCCCGGGGGCGATATCGGGGAGCTGGCGGTCAACGGGACCGTGAACGATCTGGCCATGTGCGGGGCACGGCCCCGCTATTTGAGCCTGGCCCTGATCATTGAAGAGGGCTTTCCCCTGGCCGACCTGAAGCGCATTGTGGCCAGTGTAGCCCAAGCCGCCCAAACCGCCGCCGTCCAGGTGGTCACCGGCGACACCAAGGTGGTGCCCAAGGGCGCCGCGGACGGCATCTTCATCAACACCGCCGGCATCGGCATCGTGCCCCCCGGGGTGGAAGTGGGCGGTCATTTGGCCCGGCCCGGAGATCAGATCCTGGTCAGCGGCACCATCGCCGATCACGGCATTACGGTGCTGACTCAGCGTGAAAAGATGGCCGCTTCCGAGGCCTTGGCCAGCGATACGAGGCCCCTCAACCACCTGGTGGCCGCCATGCTGGCCGCCAGCGGCAAGATCCATGTGCTGCGAGATCCCACCCGGGGGGGGCTGGGCACGACCCTCAACGAAATCGCCCAGCAGTCCCAGGTGGGCTTGCGCATCCGCGAAGGGCGGCTGCGGATCAATCCGGAAGTGGCCGGGGTGTGCGAGCTGCTGGGGTTCGACCCCCTCTATCTGGCCAATGAAGGCAAACTGATTGCCCTGGTGGCCTCCGAGGATGCGGACCAGGTGCTCGCGGTGATGGCCCAGGATCCGGCGGGCCGGCAAGCTTATGTTCTGGGCGAAGTGACCGCGGAGACCCCCGGCCGGGTCATCCTGGAGACCCTCATCGGCGGCGAGCGCATTGTGGACATGCTGACCGGGGAGCAGCTGCCCCGGATTTGTTAGGAGAGAACAGCTGTGGTCAGCCACATTATTAACCTGGCAACAAAATACTCTAATTCCGTCATGCCGGACTTGATCCGGCATCCAGTCAATACCTGGATTCTGGCGTTCGCCAGAATGGCATCCTGTGATGTACATAATTGCCGGAACAATATCATCACCCCAAACCAAGCCCTGATCGCCATGATAGTGGCCTTCAGTCTTTTAGCTCACAGTCCGGCCCAGGCCGAGGTGGTGCAGCTGAGGGGCAGCACCATGGGCACCACCTACCAGATCAAGGTGGTGGTCGGAGCCGGGGAGCGCCTGGCGGAGTTGCAGCAGGAGATCGAGGCCAGCCTGGAGGGCATCAATGCCAGTATGTCCACCTATCTGCCGGAGAGCGAAATCTCGCGCTTCAACCACCTGGCGAAAGAGGGTCAATCCATTGAAATATCAGCAAATTTTTATGAGGTCCTGGAAACCGCCAGGCGCCTTTTTCGCATCACTGAGGGCGCCTGGGACGGCACCGTGGGACCCCTGGTGAACCTCTGGGGCTTCGGTGCCCCCAGCCGGAAACCCCAAGTGCCCGAGCCCCAAGCAATTCAGCGTGCACGTAACGCGGTGGGTTTTGGGGGAATTCAATTCCGCGGGGAACGCTGCATTGCCAAGGGCAAGCCCAAACTTTACCTGGATCTGGCCTCCATCGCCAAAGGATACGGCGTGGACGCCGTGGCCCGGATCATCGCCCGGGCCGGGTGGCGGGATTATCTGGTGGAGATCGGCGGGGAAGTTTATGCCGCCGGCAAACGGCCCGACGGTACGCCCTGGCGGGTGGGCATCAACCTGCCCTTGCCCGAGGCTGCTCCCACGGATCTGCACCAGGTGGTGGCTCTGGAAAATATGGCCCTGGCCACCTCCGGA
The DNA here is from genome assembly GCA_963713755.1 of uncultured delta proteobacterium. Classification (GTDB taxonomy): domain Bacteria; phylum Desulfobacterota; class Desulfobacteria; order Desulfobacterales; family CAVQMW01; genus CAVQMW01. The sequence goes on from CAVQMW010000005.1 coordinate 422,571, forward strand.
GATTACCGCAACTTTTTTGAAATCAACGGGGTGCGCTATTCCCATATCATCGATCCCCGCAGCGGCTATCCGCTGAAAAACGGTGTGGTGAGCGCCACCGTGCTGGCCGGTGACTGCACCTGGGCCGACGGATTGGCCACGGCCCTGATGGTGATGGGCCCCGATTCCGGTTTGCCTCTGGTGCACGCCCTGCCCGGCGTGGAGTGCCTCATCATCGTGCGGGAGGATAACGGCGAGTTGATCAATCATCCCTCCGCCGGCTTTGGGGCCTATCTGGATCAGGCCCACGCCAATTAACCATCTTTATCATACGAACTCGATTATCCCGCTATGAAGGTCTATCTGGAAAGTCTGGGCTGTGCCAAAAACCGCGTGGATAGTGAGCGCATGCTGGGCCAATTGGCCGCCGGGCAACATGCGCTGACCCTGGACCCGGCAGAGGCCGAGCTGATCGTGGTCAACACCTGCGGCTTCATCGAGTCGGCGGTGCAGGAATCCATCGACACCATTCTGGAACTGGCCCACCATAAAACCGAGGGGCTCTGCCGGCGGCTGGTTGTGGCCGGCTGCTTGCCTGAACGCTACCGGGAGGAACTTGCCGATGCCCTGCCGGAAGTGGATCTCTTTTTGGGCCCCGGGGCGTTTGCCCAGATCGGCGAGGCCGTCCACCCCGGCTTTGGAGAGCGTGTAACCGTGTTACCCGACCCGGCCTTAGGGAGCCTGGGATCGGCCCAAGATCCCCGCCTGCTGAGCACCTTTCCCAGCGTCTATCTGAAGATTGCCGAGGGCTGCGATCGCCGCTGCAGTTATTGTATCATTCCCCGCTTAAGAGGCCCCCAGCGCAGCCGGCCCCTGGACGATCTTTTGACGGAGGCGGATCTGTTGGCGGCCCGGGGTGCCCGGGAGCTGGTGCTGGTCGCCCAGGAGAGCAGCGATTACGGCCAAGATCTCACCCCGACCGCCGATTTAGCCCAACTGCTTGAATCCCTGGCGCCGCGAATCCCAGATTTATGGCTGCGGGTGCTCTACGGCCATCCGGCCAGTTTAAGTGCAACCATGATACGCACCATGGCCCGCTACCCCAATGTCTGCCCCTATTTCGATCTGCCCATTCAGCACGCCAGCGACGCCGTTCTCAAACGCATGGCCCGGGGTTATGGGCAGGCCGATTTACGGCGGCTTTTTGAACGGATTCGGCGCATCATTCCCGAGGCGGTGTTGCGCACCACGGTGATCACCGGATTCCCAGGTGAAACCGGGGCGGATTTCAACATTTTGCTGGATTTTATCCAGGAAATAGGATTTGATCACCTGGGTGTTTTTGCCTATTCCGATGGGGATGATCTGCCTTCCCATCGCTTGTCCGGCCCCGTGGATCAAGCCTTGGCCGAGGATCGGCGTAATCGGTTGATGGCCTTGCAGCAGACCATCTCCCGCCGCCGCCTGGCCCGCTGGCTGGACCGCCGGCTGGCGGTGCTCATTGAGTCGGTACCGGAGGTTGACGAGGCTTTGGGCCGAACCATGGGCCAAGCTCCGGAGGTGGATGGGGTGACCCGGGTCGCGATGGGACAAGCTGTCCAGCCTCCCTCACCCGGTCAGGTGCTGAGCATCCGTATAACCCGGGTGGGAGACTACGATTTGTACGGAGAGATGCGGTGACGGATCTGAAAGCTCGGATTTTGGCCGCGGTTCAGGAAGATCTGGCGGCCATTGAAACGGCCCTCAAAGCCAACCTCAAACCCCATCTCGATCTGGTGGGCGACGTGGCCGGGCATCTGCTCTTCAGCGGCGGCAAGCGTTTTCGGCCGCTGCTGGCGTTGTTGAGCACGCGGCTTTGCGGCTACAGCGGCCCGGACGCCCCGCGCTTCTCCGTGATTTTCGAGTATCTGCACGCCGCCACCCTGCTCCATGACGATGTGGTGGATGGCGCCAGACTGCGCCGGGGGCGCCCCGTGGCCCACAAGAGGTGGGAGAGCCCCATTGTGGTGCTGACCGGTGACTTTCTGCTGGCACGCAGCCTCTCCTTGGCTGCGGCCACGGGCAACTGCGAGGTGATTGCCACCATTGCCGAGATTACCGAAAATATGTCCCAGGGCGAGATCGACCAGCTGGCCCGCAAGGGGCAGATCGAATTGAGCGAGGCGGCCTATTACGAGGTGATCCGGCGCAAGACCGCCGTGCTCTTCCAGGGTGCCTGCCGGGCTGCCGCAATTTTCTCCGGTAGCCCACCGCCCCGGGTGAAGGCCCTGGCCGATTATGGATTCCATCTGGGCATGGCCTTTCAGATTGTGGATGATCTTCTGGATTACACCGGCCGAACCCAAACCTTGGGTAAACAGGTGGGGGCCGACCTGCGGGAGGGCAAGCTGACCCTGCCGGTGATTTACACCCTGGCCCGGGCCTCGGCGGCGGACCGCCGGAAGATGGTGGCGGTCATCGAAAACCGGGAGTTCAGCCCAGAGCAATTCCAGACGTTGTGCGACCTCCTGGTGCGCTACGGCGGATTGCAATACAGCCGCCAAAAGGCCGCCGAGCATGGGGCTTCGGCCCAGGGCGCCCTGGAAATGTTTCCGGGCTCGGCAAGCCGGGAGATCCTGGGACAAATGGTCGATTACGCCCTGGTCCGGGAGCAGTAGCCATGGCCTACCGAATGGTTGTTTTCATCTGGTTATGGGGATTGGGTGGGGTGCTGAGCAGCGTTGCTCCGCTCTGGGCACAACCCGTGACACCCCCCGAACCCGCCGGAGAGGTGCGCACGGTGGGGGCCCTGGGAATTGCGCCCATCGAGGGCGGTGATATTGCCCAAGCCCGGGAAAAAGCGATTCAGGCCGCACTGGTGGATGCCGCCAGCCAGGTGGCTCAGGAGCTAGATGGGGGGCAGGGCGCTGCGGCGGGGCAGATTTCAGGTGCCTTAGCCGTCCGGATTGAGAACCAGCCGGCGGGATTTATCCGCACCTATCGGGTCACTCACGAAGAGGCCAGCGAAGACGGGACCGCTTACAGCGCCGCCGTGGAAGCCGATGTGGCCTTGGACGCATTGCAAGCGGCCCTGGAGGAGAGGCCCGGGCAAGAGCGGCAACCGCCGCCGGCAGCGGCGCGGCCCGCCATTTTGCTGGCCATTGCCGAGCAGGATATCGATGAATACAGTCCCCGCTACTGGTGGGCCGGAAGCGCTGACGGGAAAGCTTCCGCCGCGGCCCAGGCGCTGGAGGGGATCCTGACCGGCCAGAACTACCCCCTGGTGGACCACCGCACCGCGGCCCGAGACAGCCGCTTTACCGCCCGCTACCCCCATCCCCAACTCAGTGATGCCCAGGCCCTGGATTTGGGCGCCCGCCTGGGGGCTGACCTGGTGATCCACGGTGAGGCGCGGGCCATGCCGGGACCAGCTTCCCTGGGGACCAACATCACCACCTGCCGGGGGACCCTTCAGGCCCGGTTGCTGCATGTGGGCAGCGGCCGCCGGCTCAAGGAAATCACGGAAACCGCGGTGACCGTGGGCAGCGGAACCGACCGGGATGGAACCAAGGCGCTACAGCGGGCCGCGGCTGCCGTGGCCGAACAATTGCGCGCGCCCCTGGCGGAGCTAGTCCAAGGCCCGGCGGGCATGACCCGCGACTTGGAGCTTGTGGTGACCGGCACCGCTGACCTGGAGCGCTTTGTGCGTCTGCGCCGCGGCATCGCCTCCCTGCCCGGTGTCGGCGATCTGACACCCCTGGAACTCCAGGGCAACGAAGCGCTGCTGCAGGTAGCCTTCAGCGGCAGCCGCGACCGGCTGGTGGCACTGCTCCAGCAGCGTCTGGCCGTCGAAATGAATCTCAGCATCGAGCCCCTGGGGTTTGCCCGCCTGCAGATTGTGCTGCCGCCCTCCCGCCCGGGCAGCGCCCCGCTGGAGGAAAACCCCCTGGGCAACTGATGCGCCGGTGCTGGAGCTGCCTTGAAGCTCAATATTCCCGTCAACATTCCCAATGTCATCACTGTCCTGCGGATCCTGGTCACCCCCCTGTTCATTATTCTGGTGCAGCGCGATGCCTACCTGGCGGCGCTCCTGGTGTTCAGTTTTGCGGGGATCAGTGACGGCCTGGACGGCTTTCTGGCGCGCTACCTCAACCAGCGCACCCGACTGGGCGCCACCCTGGACCCCATCGCCGATAAGATCCTGCTGATGAGCGCCTATATATTGCTGGCCCTCAAAGGCATCCTGCCCAGCTGGCTCACGGTGATCGCCATCAGCCGCGATCTGCTGATTATCATCGGTATGGCGATTCTCACCTTTACCCGGGTCAAGGTGGAGATCAACCCTAGCCTGATCAGCAAATTTACCACCGCGGCCCAGCTGGGCGCGGTCTTTTTGACCCTGCTGGACCCCCATCCGGTGCAGGCCTTCACCTTCCGTTCCTGGGTCTACTGGGTGACGGCGGTCACCACCGTGGTTTCCGGACTGCACTACGTCTATATCGGGCTGGGGATTCTGCAAAATGCCCTGGAATCGGAATAAAAATCATCTCCGGCGTTTAGTCTCCCCCCGAGGTGCTTAAGAGATAGAAGGGCGACAGAATTATAGAAATGGCCCAAAGGATGATGTTTACCTTTTGAGCCGTAAACAGCATGTTACGGCAAGTTGTTGACAATAAATTCGTCGATAACATAGGTTGGATGGGTTTTTCATGATTGTGGTTCATTATTAACGTTGAGGAGGGAAACACAATGCAAATGGTGAAACGATTGGTTTGGGTGGCGCTCTGTTTGATCTTGGCAGCGGGTGTCGGGATGGCCGAGGATAAAAAACTCAAGGCCGGGTTTGTCTATGTGGGGCCTGTGGGGGATTACGGCTGGAGCCATGCCCACGATCTAGGCCGCAAATACGCCGAGGAGAAGTTTCCCTGGCTGGAGTCGGTATTCATCGAATCGGTGGCCGAAGGGGATGCGGCCCGGGTTATCGACCGGCTGGTCCAGGAGCAGAAGTGCGATGTGGTCTTTACCACCAGCTTCGGCTTTATGGACGATACCCTTGCCGCCGGGGCCAAATATCCGGACACCAAGTTCATGCACTGTTCCGGGTTCAAGCAAACCCCCAATGTGGGTACCTACTTTGCCGATCTTTACCAGGCCTACTATCTCAACGGGCTGATGGCCGGCGCCCTGACCAAAACCAACAAACTGGGCTATGTGGGCGCTTTTCCCACTTCGGAAGTGGTGCGCCACATCGATGCCTGGGCCTTGGGGGTCAAAGCCGCCAATCCCGAGGCCAAGGTCCACGTGAAGTGGATCTATGCCTGGTACGGCCCGGACAAGGCCAAAGAGGCCGCCGAGGCGCTGATTGCCGAAGGCTGCGACAGTCTGGCCTTTACCGAAGATACCCCGGCGGTGATCGAGGTGGGCCAGGAGCACACCGAGAAGGGCAAGCTGATATACACCTTCGCCCATTACAGCCCCATGGAAGCCTACGGTAAGGATTCGGTTGTTTCCGGCCAGTTGGTGGATTGGGGGGTGATGTACGAAAAAATCCTCAAGGATCTTTATGACGGCACCTGGACCAGTGACGATCTGTGGTGGCTGATGAAGGAGAAAGCCGTGATTCTGGGCGGCTCCTTTGAAAACATCATCAACCCCAAGTTTGTGGATGAACTCAAGGGCATCCAGGTGGAGACCCCCGACCTGGGCAGCCTTTCGGTGTACGACCTGGTGCTCAAACGCTACGAGCAGATGCAGCAGGGCACCGATGTGTTTGACTGTTTTGTGGGACCCATCACCGACAACAGCGGCAAGCTGCAGGTCGCGGAGGGGGTCAAGGCCACCAAGGAACACCTGCTGAGCATCATGTACTACGTCGACAACATCGTGGGGGAAATCCCCAAATAATGCCCGGCCGAAAACGCCCCTCCCCTGGCGGGAGGGGCTGGGCGAGCGGGAACCGGGTTCTCCTTCAGGTACCCCATAGGGCTTCAAAACCGGGCTTTTGGCATCGCTCCGCCTTGGGAAAAGATCTCAGCCAGGCGGATTTTTTTCATCGGCTGCCGGCCTGGCCGAACCTTGAGGCAGGCCTTATTCCTGAATCAACAGGCAAATCCCCCCTGACCCCCCTTTAAAACAGGGGGGAACAGATGCCCTCTCTCGCCTCTGAAAGGGGGCCCGGGCAGGAATGCGCTCCCCCCCTTTGAAAAAGGGGGGCCGGGGGGGATTTAATACCTCTGAACGCCGCCGGTGACGGCCACCGATAGCCTGCAGGTTCGGAAGGGCCATGGACAAGATCCAAAAGCTGGAAATGATTGATATCAACAAATCCTTTCACGGGGTGGCAGCCAACCGCGATATCAATCTGACCATCGCCTCGGGGGAAATCCTGGGACTGCTGGGGGAAAACGGCGCCGGCAAGACCACCCTGATGAACATCCTCTACGGGCTCTACCAGCCCGATTCCGGGGAGATCCGGATCAACGGCCGCAGCGTGACCATCCATTCGCCCCTGGATTCCATCCAGCTCGGCATCGGCATGGTGCACCAGCATTTTCAGCTGGTGCAGAATCACACCGTGGCCGAGAATGTCGCTTTGGGCTACAAGCGGGCCCCCATGTTCTTTCCTCAAAAGAAGATCAGCGATCAGATCCGCTCCTATGCCGAGCAGTTCAATCTGCATGTCGATCCCCATAAAAAGATCTGGCAGCTCTCCGCCGGAGAACAGCAGCGTGTGGAAATCCTCAAGGCCCTGATGAACGGGGCCGATCTGCTGATCCTCGATGAACCCACCTCCGTACTCACCCCCCAGGAGACCCGGGAGCTGTTCCGCGTGTTGCGGGATATGCAGGCCCAGGGGCACCTGATTATTCTGATCAGCCACAAGTTGGATGAAATCCTCGAGCTGTGCGATTCAGTGGTGGTTTTGCAAAAAGGGCAGCTTGTGGGGCGCACGGCCACCCGCCAGGTTGACAAACGCGGCCTGGCGCGGATGATGATCGGCCGGGAGGTGATCTTCAATATCGCCAAGGAGCCCATGCCCCCGGGAAATGAGGTGCTGCGGGTGGAGGCGCTGCATGTCAATGGCGACAAGGGGCTGCCCGTGGTCAACGGGGTCAGCTTCGCCATCCAGCGCAATGAGATTTTCGGGATCGCCGGGGTGTCGGGCAACGGCCAGCGGGAATTAGTGGAGGCCATCACCGGCCTGCGAAAGGTGGAAAGCGGCCGGGTCTCCATCGAAGGGGCCGATATCACCAACCAGAGCGTACGCTGTATTTATGATCGCGGGATCGCCCATGTGCCTGAAGAGCGTATTAAATTCGGCATCGCCCCGGGGCTCTGCATCTATGAAAACGCCATCCTCAAGCAGCACCATCGCGACAAGTATGCCGGCGGCGCCCTGCTGGCCTATACCAAGATCAAGGCCCACGCTCAGCAGTTGGTTACCGATTTCAAGGTGCTGACCCCATCCATCCACATCCCTACCAAGAACCTCTCCGGGGGCAACATCCAGAAACTGATCCTGGGCCGCGAAATCAGCGAGAATCCCTCCCTGCTGGTGGCGTCCCACCCCACCTACGGGCTGGATGTGGGGGCCACGGAATATCTGCGGGAGCAGCTGCTGCGCCGGCGGCGGGAAGGGGGCGCGGTCCTGCTGGTCTCCGAAGATCTGGAAGAGATTTTCGAGGTGTGTGACCGGATTGCGGTGATCTTCAAGGGAGAATTGATGGGCATTCTCAACGCCGATGATCCCCGCACCGCGGACATCGGCCTGATGATGGCCGGATCGGAAAGGCTGCCGGCATGATCAAGTTCGATGTCAGCGATCGGGACGTGGTCACCCCCCAGGGGACCCTGCTCAATCTGCTGGGCTCTCTGGCGGCCGGCTTGTGCGCCATCAGCCTCGTGTTTCTGATCAACGGCAACAATCCCCTGTTCGCCATCGGAAAAATATTCGGCGGCTCCTTCGGCAGTTTCTACGGCATCAAGGAGACCATCACCAAGGCGATTCCCCTGATGCTCATCGGCGGTGGCCTGGCGGTGGCCTTCCGGGCCAAGTTCTGGAACATCGGCGCCGAGGGCCAGCTCCTCATGGGGGCGGTCTTCGCCACCTGGGTGGGGCTCAATTGGGGCCCCCATCTGCCGGCCCCGGTGATTATCCCCCTGATGTTTTTGGCCGGCTTTCTGGGCGGGGCCCTGTGGGGGCTGATTCCGGCGATCCTCAAGATCAAGTTCGCCATCAACGAGGTGATCTCCACCTTGATGTTGAACTATGTCTGCGCCGAATTTTTTACCATGCTCATCGTGGGCCCCTGGAAGGGCGAAACCAAATTCGGCTTTCCCTATACCGATAATCTGCCCCTGTCGGCCACCCTGGGGCAGATTCCCGGCTCCCGGATCCACTATGTCACCCTGATCATCGCGGTAGCCGCCCTGCTGGTTCTGGCGGGCCTGATCTACAAAACCCGCCTGGGCTACGAGGTGCGGGTCATCGGCGAAAACCCCGAAGCCGGCCGTTACGCCGGCATCGATTTTTTCAAAACCAGCCTGATCATCATGGCCATCAGCGGGGGCCTGGCCGGAATGGCCGGGGTGGGGGAGGCCGCCGGGATCCACCGCCATCTCAGCTATCCGGGAAACATTTCCGCGGGCTATGGTTTCACCGGGATTATCGTGGCCTGGCTGGCGCGGCTCAACCCGCTATTTGTACTGGCCTCGGCCCTCTTTTTCGCCGGGATTCTGGTGGGCGGAGACGCCATTCAAATCGATTTGGGCCTGCCCGCGGCCACGGTGCAGGTGTTCAACGGGATGTTGCTCTTCTTTCTGATCATGGGCGATTTTTTCCTGAAACACAAAGTACGCCTGAGGTTCAAGCCCGCCGGCAGCCAACCCAAGAGAGTCTAAATCTATGGAAGATATACTGATTTCGGTGGGCAAGCGCACCCTGGTGGCCGGCACGCCGCTGTTGCTGGGCACCATCGGCGAGGTGATCTGCGAGCGCTCGGGCATTCTCAACCTGGGGGTCGAAGGGGTCATGGCCGTGGGCGCCGTCAGCGCATTCATCGTCACCTTCACCACCGGCAATCCCTGGCTGGGGCTCTGCGCGGCCCTGCTGGCCGGCATGCTGATCTCCCTGACCCACGCCTTTGCTTCGGTGACCCTGCAATCCAATCAGGTGGTTTCCGGGCTGGCCCTGACCATGCTGGGCCTGGGCATTTCCGGGATTATGGGCAAATCCTACGTGGGCCGCCCCCTGACCGTGAAATTCAACGACATGCCCATTCCCCTGCTCTCGGATATTCCTTTCATCGGTCCGGTGCTCTTCGACCAGGGGCCCTTTTTTTATCTGGCCATTGTCTTGGCTGTGGCGGCCTGGTTTGTCCTGACCCACACCCGCCTGGGAATCAAGATCCGCTCCACCGGGGAAAATCCCCGGGCCACGGAAACCCAGGGCATCCATGTCAACCTGATCCGCTATGGCTGCGTGATCGTGGGCGGCGGGTTTTCGGCCCTGGCCGGGGCCAACCTCTCCATCAACTACAGCAAGTCCTGGATCGAGGGCATGACCGCCGGCCGCGGCTGGATCGTCATCGCCCTGACCATCTTCGCCCTCTGGAACCCCCTGCGCGCCATGCTGGGCGCCTTTCTCTTCGGGGGGATCTTCGTGCTGCAGTACCTGCTGCAGCCCCTGGGCATCTCGCCCAATTTCCTGGCCATGCTGCCCTATCTGGCCACCCTGCTGGTGCTGCTCATCGGCGGGCTGCGCGACCAGCGCAAACTCAACGCCCCGGCCATGCTGGGCGAGCCCTACAAACGCGGGGAACGCTGATCCACACCCTCGCCCGGCACCATCGGTTTCACCCCAATCCCCCAATCCCCCAATCCCTCAATCCCTCAATCCCCCAATCCCTCAATCCCTCAATCCCTAAATCCCCCAATCCCTAAATCCCCCCATCCCTCAATCCCTAAATCCCCCAATCCCTAAATCCCCCAATCCCTAAATCCCCCCATCCCTCAATCCCTCAATCCCTCAATCCCTCAATCCCTCAATCCCTTTTCACCAGCGCCCCCAGGGCGTCCTTGATAAAGCGGGTGTTGAAGTGGGGCAGGGCGGCGTCGTTGATCTCCAGAATCACCGCGTCTTTTTCCAACAGCAGCGCCTGCCAGTCGGCCTTAAGCGGATCGAAGGGGGCTTCGCTCTTCCCGGGATAGGTCACCTGCCGCCGGTAGTAGTAGAGAAAGTCCAGCTTTTCGTACACCTCGGCCTGGGTCATCTGTTCGATGAGGGTCCAGACAAAACTGCTGCCCACCAAAAGAATGTTGGGGCGCCGGGTATCCTGGGCGACAGCGGGGGCGAACTGGGGATAGGGGGTGGGGGCCTCGGTGGCCTGGGCGGTCCAGATGTTGATCAAGCCCCCCAGGTCGCTGTCGGCGCCCTGGGGCCGCTTGAGTTCAACGGCCTCAAGAGTAGGCTGGGGTATGATCGCTCTGGCCATGCGGGGGTTGAGCTCCTGGATCATGGCCTCCAGCATCCGAAAGGCGCTGTAATGGTTCCAGTGGGTGCCGCCCTTGGCGAACAGGGGATAGTCGCTGTGACGCTTGAGCCGGTTGAAGAGCAACCGGCCATCCACCCGGGCAATGCCGTAGGCTTCCAGCACTGCTGCCGTGCGGCTGTAATTGGTCTCTCCGGCGGGTGGCGCTGCAGCGCGGAGGAACCGCTCCGGCAGATATTCGGGATAAATGACCGCCTTGCTGGGGCTGATCACCAGCAAAAAGGCGATTCCCCGCCGGGCCAATTCCTGCTGCAACTGCTGGATCCCCCACACCACCGGCTCGATCTTGTCCACATCCACCAGCTGGCGCCGGCCCACATAGGACTCCACATAGCTCTTTTCAAAGAGCCAGTTTTCCCGGCCCAACACCACCTGGGTGCCGCCCTGGGTTTCATTGGCGGTGATGCGGCCATTGAGACTGAAGTTGATCTGGTTTTCGGTTCGCACCCAAAAGGGCTTGAATCCAATGCGCTGGGCGATCCAGGATTCGTATTGATCCTGGAACTGCCCTTTCCACCAGGTCCGCCAGGTCAGCGAGGGGCGCGGGGGGCTAGGGTTACGCCGTGCAGCTGCCCCTCGGGCAGCAGCTGGGTGAAGGTTTGCAGGGTGGTGATTCCGATAATCAGGGCGAAAAGCACCACGCCGCCCATCTGAATTGCTCGTGAATTCATCAGAACCGAAAGTAGATAAAGGGGTTGAAACTCAGGGTGGCCAGGGAGGCCACCGACAGGATCAATAACAGGCCGACGGTGGTGAAGCGCAGCCCCAGCTGGAATCCCCTGGCCTGCCAAGAGCCGGATCGTTTCAGGCGGTGCCAATACGATTCCGGAAAAAAACTGACCAGACCGGCGATCCCCAGCACCAGGACGGTGCGGGGCGTCAGCAGCTCCTGCCAGGCCAGGGGCAGCTGCCCCATCTCCAGGGACGCTCCAGGGAGCATGGCGCCTAAATAGGCCAGGGCCTGGGAAAAACTCTCGGCCCGGAAAAAAACCCAGCCCACGGCCACGATCAGAAAGGTCAGCAGCGTGGCCGGCAGGGCCGGCAGCCGCTTGCGCCAGGCCATGAGGGGGGTTCGCTCCAGGCTGAGGAAAAACCCGTGGTAGGCGCCCCAGAATACGAAATTCCAGGCCGCGCCGTGCCACAGCCCGGAAATCAGAAACACGATCCACAGATTGAAATAGGTGCGGCCCGGGCCGATTCGATTACCCCCCAGGGGGATGTATAGATATTCCCGCATCCAGTTGGAGAGGGAGATGTGCCAGCGGCGCCAGAATTCGGTGATGGAGCGGGAAATGTAGGGCCGGTTGAAGTTCTCCAGGAAGCGAAAACCCATCATGCGGCCCAGTCCGATAGCCATGTCCGAGTAGCCGGCAAAATCGAAATAGATCTGAAAACTGTAGGCTGCGATCCCCAGCCAGGCCAGGGGCAGGGGAAGCGCCCCCTGCCCGCCGAAGGCCAGATCGGCCAATTGGCCCATGGGATTGGCGATGAGCACTTTTTTGCCCAATCCCAGGCTGAAGCGCCAGATTCCCTCGGAAAAGGTGCCCAGGGTGTGATCCCGGGATTCAATCTGTTGGGCCACATCATGATAGCGGATGATGGGACCGGCGATGAGCTGGGGAAAGAGGGCTACGTAAAGGGCGTAGTCGACGAAGGATCGCGCCGGCCCCACCGTGCCCCGGTAGAGATCCACCATGTAGCTGATCTTCTGGAAAGTGAAAAAGGAGATGCCGATGGGCAGGGCCACCGCCTGCCACTCCCAGGCCGCCCCGCCGTCCAGGGAGAGCAGGCCGTTGATCTGCTCCACGGCGAAGTTGGCGTATTTGAAAAACGCCAGACAGCCCACATTGAGGATCAAAGATAGGGCCAGGATACCCCGCCGCCGGCGATGGTTACTCCCGGATTCCGTCAGGCGGCGGCCCAGGAAATAATCGATCAGGGAGGAGCCCAGCAGGATCAGCACAAAACGGGGTTCGCCCCAGGCATAGAAAAAATAGCTGCCCATGAGAGCCACCGGATTTTTAAACCGGCGGGGAACCCCGTAATAGCAGGCCAAAAAAAAGGGAAGAAAAACAAAAATAAAGGTCAGGGAACTAAAAACCATCTATTGCGGCCATTCCGGTCCAAGCGGGTCTTGTGGGCCCGCTGGAGAGGTTATTTAACCCATAAATGTTATTGGTTCAGAGCCTGAAATTCAAGGGTTTTATTGGAGCCCCGCTTCAGGCCGAACCGGCAGCAGGCCGGGGGCGGACATCCGTAGAAAAGAGGCAATCGGGCAAAAAGACACGTTTCGGTCGGGCACTGGTCAATGCCCGACCGAAAACTCCCCTCCCCTGGCTTAGAGAGGCTGGGGGAGGGGGATAGAAACGCTTGATAGCATTCACCCCCACCCCGGCCCTCCCCCATCAAGGGGGAGGGAGAACGGAGTTTTCGCTAAGACAAATAGTTAGAGCAGGCTGAAGACCCGGGCGGCATTATTCCCGCAAATGGCGGCCCGATCCTCGGGGCTCAGACCGGAGGCCTTGATCTCCTTGAAGTAGCGCTGGGGGGGCAGCAGGGGGTAATCGCTGCCGAACAGAATTTTGTCACTGCCTACGGACTGGGCGGCAACGGCATAGATGGCGGGGTCGTAGAGGTAGGGGGAGGCGGCGGTGTCGAAATAGACATTTTTGAAGGCGTCTTTGGTTTCTTTTTTCAGCAGGTTATAAAACAGAATGCCACCCCCCCAATGGGCCAGGATGAGGGTGTTGTCGGGAAAACTGCGGATGAGGTCGTAAATCTGCTTGAGGGTGTTGGGGGATTTTCCCGGATAGCTGTGGCCCACGGGTTCGTTGGTGTGGATCATCACCGGTACCTGGCGGATCCGGCAGAGTTCCATGATGGGGCCCAGGTCACAGAGGTGGCAGGCCTCGATGCCGCACTGGTAAAAGGCCAGCTCCCCCACCCCGGCCAAACCGCTGTCCAGACAGCGCGCCACCTCCGCCACCGCGCCATCCCCGCAGGTGTCCAGGCAGCACAGCCCCGCCAGGCGGTGGGGATAGCGCTGCACCGCCTCGATCACGTAATCGTTGTTCCGGCGGCTGGTTTCCAGGCTGGCCCAGGGAAAGCCGAACACCACGGACATCTGCACCCGGGCCTGGTCCATTGTTTCCACCAGTTCGGCAGCCCCCACCAGCCGCGACTTGGGGGATCTGTAGAGCAGCTCAAAGGCCCCTTCCCCCGGGAAGAACCGCTCCCGCTGGTTGCGGATGGCCGGCGGGAAAATGTGGGTGTGGGCATCAATGATCATTACCGGGACTCCTTATCCATATGGCGACTCAATACCCTGAAATTATTATGGTATTAATACCCATGTGTCAAGGGTGTGCGATCACTGGCCTGGCGGCGGGGGGAAGGCGAGCCGGGTTTTCACTCTAGTTGCGCCGGGTTGACTGCCCGCTGGAATCCGCTACAATGTTTCCATGGCGCATTGGAGTGTGTTTCACTCATCCCGCAACCTCAACCCGCGCGACCCGGAACCCAGTGTGATTTTCATCGGCGGCCTTACCCCCAAAACCCGAATCATCGATCCAAAGCCGCGCCGCTGTCCCCTGTGCGGCCTGAATCAGGCCCATTACCGCCGGGTGGATCACTATCTGAGTTTTTTCTTTATTCCGGTGTTAAGAGTAAAGAAAGGTGAACCATTTCTCTCCTGCGGCCGATGCCAGCAGGAGGTGGGGGAGATGGTCCAGGCCCGGGACTTTGCCCGGGATCTGCCGGCTGCTGCCTGCGCCAGGTGTGGCCGCGGCCTTCAGGAGGATTTTCGTTACTGCCCCGGTTGCGGCAACCCGCGGAATCCCACTTAAGAGCGTGAAACCCAAATGACAGCATGTAATGACCAAAAATCCCCCCCGGCCCCCCTTTTCCAAAGGGGGGAGAACCCATCCCCTGGGGCGCGGCCGGTTCCCCCTTTATTCCGGTTCCCCCCTTTGTTAAAATGGGGTCAAGGGGATTTACCCTGCAGGCGCCCAAGCGCCCCGGCGCCGCGTTTCAGCCGGGGGATGAACCCACCCCCTGGGGCGCGGCCGGTTCCCCCCTTTAGCAAAGGGGGGTCAGGGGGGATTTCACCGACAGACGCAAAGACCACCAACCCAACTGAACCCATCAAGGCCATGAAGCCTATGAAGCCCATGAAACTCATCGAACCAGCGCAACCAACCCAACCCGTCCAACCGATTGACCCCATCACCCGCCGCCGCTTTCTCTACCTGGCGGGTCTCTCCGGGGCCGGGTTACTGGCCGGATGCGCCGTCAATCCGGTCACCGGACAATCCCAGCTCATGATGATGTCCCAGAACGACGAAATCCAGGTCGACAAAAACCAGTCGCCTTTTCAATTTTCCGCGGATTACGGCACGGTGCAGGACAACGCGCTCAACGCCTACATCGACCGCACCGGCAAGACCCTGGCCGCCCGCAGCCACCGGCCCAACATGCCCTACAATTTCCGGGGGGTCAACGCGCCCTATGTCAATGCTTACGCCTTTCCCGGGGGCAGCATCGCCGTCAGCCGGGGCATCCTGGTCAAAATGGAGAACGAGGCCGAACTGGCGGCCCTTCTGGGCCATGAACTGGGCCATGTCAACGCCCGCCACACCGCCCAGCAGATGACCAAGGGCACCCTGGCCCAATTGCTTCTGCAGGTGGGCAGCATCGCCGCCGGAACCCAGGGGGCCGCTTGGGGGGACCTGGCCGCCAATCTGGGGGGGTTGGGGGCTACCATGTTTCTGGCCTCCTACAGCCGGGACAACGAGCGTGAGGCCGACGCCTTGGGCATGCAGTATGCCGTCCAATCGGGCTACAGCTCCGAGGGCATGGTGGGGCTCATGGATATTCTCAACAATCTGAACAAGGGCCACAGCAGCTCCGCGGCGGTGCTCTTCTCCACCCACCCCATGAGTTCCGAGCGCTACCATACAGCGCTAAGTCGGGCCCGCGGCCAGTATGGCGTCGCGCGCAGCCTGCCCCTTTACCGTGAGCGCTACATGGACCATACCGCCCGGGTGCGGGCCCTGGCCCCGGCCATCGAGGCCATGCAGAAGGGCCAGGAGGCCCTGGCCAAGAAGAACTTGGCGGCGGCCGAAACCCACTTCAAACAGGCCCTGGCGCAGGCTCCCGACGACTACGCCGCCAACGTGATGATGGCCAAGTGTCTGATCGTTCAAAAGCGTCCCGGCGAGGCCGAGCGCTATGCGGAAAAGGCCAAACAGATCTACCCCGCCGAAGCCCAGGGCTACCATCTGAGCAGTCTTAGCAAGCTCTACCAGCGCAAATACGACCGGGCCCTGGCCGATCTGAACGCCTACGACCGGCTGCTGCCCGGCAACCCGGGCGTTGCCTTCATGAAGGGTCGGGCCTATGAAGGCATGGGCCGCCGCCCCCAGGCCGCCGAGCAATATCGCCGCTACCTTTCGGTCACCCAGCAGGGGGACCAGGCCCAATACGCCTATGGGCAGCTTAAAAAATGGGGCTACTTGCGGTGAGCGCCCCTCAGGAACGGCATGTGGTCCTGGTGGCCCCGGAAATTCACTGGAACACCGGCAATATCGGTCGCACCTGCCTGGCCGCCGGCAGCCGCCTGCACCTGATCGAGCCCCTGGGCTTTTCCCTGGAGGAGCGCCAGGTGAAACGGGCCGGTCTCGATTACTGGCGGCAGGTGAAATTGCAGGTGTGGGACAGTTTCCCGGCGCTGAGCGCGAAACTGCAGATCCAACCCGCCGAGGTGGCCCTGTTTGCCAAGCGGGGCCGGCGCTCCTTCAGGGATCTGCCCGCGCCCCGGCGCCTCTTTCTGGTGTTCGGCTCCGAGACCCAAGGGCTGCCCCGGTCCCTCCTGGACGCCTACCCCGGCACCGTGTTCCACATTCCCATGCGCCGGGCCACCCGCAGCCTCAACCTCTCCACCGCCGTGGGCATCGCCCTCTACGAAAGTTTGCGCCACTGCCGGGGTGGCACGCCTGGCTCCCGCTGGGAGAGGCCCGGGAATCGAAACTGGAGGATCGAGGAAAATAAAAATCCCCCTAGCCCCCTTTAAAAAGGGGGGACAGATTATGCTCCCGAGGAAACCCCGCCAACCTCTTTGGGGAAACCCAGCCGGAAGGATGAGTTCTCTCCCCTTTGGAAAAGGGGGGGGCTGATCATGCCCCCGAGGAAACCCCGCCAACCCCTTTGGGGAGATCCAACCGGAGGGATAAGTTCTCCCCCCTTTGGAAAAGGGGGGGCTGGGGGGGATTTTTCCCAGCTTCGTCTCCGGCGTCCGCTGACCCGGGCGTTGATGGCTGTCAATCAGGCCTCGATTCTCCCGGATTTCGTTCCCAGTTAGTTTTTGATAAATTCACCTTTGAGCAAACCCATTTCCCAATGAAACTCGCCTTGACGTTGCCCCGCAAGGCCCCTAAAATTGACCCTGATCAAGGTCAACCTGAATTATTTATCGAATTTTCCCCGCGAGGAGGCACCTTGAAATCGTCGCCCTTGGACCTCGGAAAACCATCTACAAAGAAACTTTCAGGCTCGTCCAGGGTGACCCAAGTTCCTGATTCAGCCGGCCAACTGCCGGATCAACATACCAACCAATCCCCCCGCTCAACCGGCCAGGTATCTTGACGTCAAGATAATTGCCCTTAACTTGGCCCTATGGCAACAGGGTCACACATACGCCTCGTCCTGGGGCGCGCCGCCAAATCAGTGGAGAAGGTCGATCGTGCCAGCATCGCCCTGAGCGGCCTGAATATCAGCGATTTCGCCATTCTCGAGGCGCTGCTGCACAAAGGGCCGTTGCCCATCAACACCCTGGGCAAAAAGGTGCTATTGACCAGCGGATCCATGACCGCCGCGGCCAACCGGCTGGTGGAAAAAGGGCTGGTCAAACGCGTTCAGGATTCGTCTGACGGGCGCATTTTCAGCCTGCATCTTACTAAGTCGGGCCAGCGGCTCATTTCTGGCGCATTTGGCCGCCATGCCCAAAATCTGGAAAAAATCGCCGCGGTTTTGTCCTCCCGTGAGCGGCAGGAGCTGGTGCGGCTGTTGCGAAAACTGGGACGGTACGCGGAAACCCTCAAACTTAGACCAAAATAGCTATTTCCAATTTTATTGACCAAAACACGGCAACACACCCCGGAAAGGCTAACCCATGCAAACGCAGAGGCCGATCAAGATGATTCTCCAACGCCAGCCCACCCTGGAAGGGGCGGGGGTGCGGCTGTTTCGGGTCTTCGGGCACCGCGAAGTGCCCAGGCTGGATCCTTTTTTGATGCTGGACGATTTTCGCTCCGATACCCCGGCGGATTACCTGAAGGGCTTTCCCTTTCACCCCCACCGCGGGATCGAGACCATCACCTATGTGCTCAAAGGGGATGTGGCGCACCAGGACAGCTTGGGCAACTGCGGGACCATCTCCGCCGGGGATGTGCAGTGGATGACCGCCGGCAGCGGGATTGTTCATCAGGAGATGCCCCAGGGGGATGACCAGGGCGCCATGCACGGCTTTCAGTTGTGGGCCAACCTGCCGGCGGCCCGGAAAATGATGCCGCCCCGCTACCGGGGCATCGTCGCCGGGCAGATCCCGGAGGTGGGCCTGGAAGGGGGCATCCGCATCAAGGTGATTGCCGGCGCTCTGGGCGGGGTCAAGGGGCCCGCGGACGACATCGCCATCGACCCTCAGTACCTGGACTGTTATCTGCCTGCCGGGCAGTCCTACAGCCACGAAACCGAGCCGAGCTACACGGCCCTGGCCTATGTCATCCAGGGCCAGGGCACCACGGATTCGACAACCATCGAAAACGGCACCCTGGTGCAGTTCGGCCCGGGGGATCATCTCAAGTTGCGTGCCGGGGATCGGGCCTTGCGGTTTTTGCTGCTCACCGGAAAACCCCTGCATGAGCCGGTGGCCTGGCAGGGCCCCATTGTCATGAACACGGATCAGGAGCTGGAAACCGCATTTCGCGAGTACCGCCAGGGCACGTTTATCAAAGATCATTGATCCGTTCTTTATTGAAACGGATGTTTCTAAGGTGTTTGATTTGGAAATCCCCCTAGCCCCCTTTTACACAGGGGGAAGCTGACCGTGCCCCCGGGGCAATCCCCCCAGCCTCTTTTGAAAATAGGGGGCCGGGGGATGAGTTCTCCCCCCTTTGGAAAAGGGGGGCCGGGGGGGATTTTTCAGCTTAGTCGCCGGCGTCCGCTAACCCAAGATTGAAATGAGGAGACTGAAATGAAGGTACTGATTCCATACTATTCGACCTACGGACATGTTCACAAGATGGCCGAAGCGGTGGCCCAGGGGGTTGCCGAAATCGGCGGCGCCGAAGCGCTGATGCGCCGGGTGCCGGAAACCCTTCCCCCGGAGGTGCTGGAAAAAATGGGCGCCACGGAGGCCCAGAAGGCCTTCTCCCAGGTTCCGGTCTGCACGGTGGAGGAGCTGGCTGCGGCGGACGCCATCATTTTCGGCACCCCCACGCGCTTTGGCAACATGTGCGGCCAGATGCGCCAGTTTCTGGATGCCACGGGTCAGCTCTGGGCCCAGGGTTCCCTGGTGGGCAAGGTGGGCAGCGTGTTTACCAGCAGCGCCACCCAGCACGGGGGCCAGGAATCCACGATTCTCTCCTTTCACATCACGCTGCTGCACCACGGGCTGGTGATTGTGGGCCTGCCCTACGCCTTTCAGGGCCAGATGCGCATCGACGAGATTACCGGGGGATCGCCCTACGGCGCCTCCACCATCGCCGGGGGCGCGGGTGAGCGGATGCCCAGCGAAAACGAGCTGGAGGCGGCCCGTTTCCAGGGCCGGCACGTGGCGGGCATCGCCGCCAAGCTGGCCGCCGGATAAGGCCCAAGGAGCCGATTCTGCAACCGTTTGGCAGAATCATTGGGAAATATCGCTTAAGCCATGGAGGATACCATGAAACGATACACGCTTTTTTTGATTTTGTTGTTGGCGCTGCCGGCGACCGCCCTGGGCGCCGCCGGAAGCGCGGTGACCTACACCGTCGACGGCCAGGATTATGAGGGCTACTACATCAGCCCGGGAGAGTCAGCGCCCTTTGTGCTGCTGATCCACGACTGGGATGGGCTCACGGAGTATGAGGTCAAGCGCGCCGGCATGCTGGCCGATCTGGGCTATGCGGTTTTCGCGGCTGACCTGTTCGGCGCCGGGGTGCGGCCCACGGAAATGAAGGACAAGCGCCAGCACACCGGCGAGCTTTACAAGGACCGCCAGAAGATGCGCGCCTTGATGAGCGGGGCCCTGGAAGAGGCCAAAAAGCAGGGCGCCAACATCCAGAACGGGGTCGCGGCGGGCTACTGTTTCGGCGGTGCGGCGGTGCTGGAGTTGGCCCGTTCGGGTGCGGATCTGAAGGGCTTTGTCACCTTTCACGGCGGACTTGAAACCCCCGAGGGGCAGGACTACTCCCAGACCCGGGGGCGTGTGCTGATCCTGCACGGCTCGGCGGACAGCGCCATTACCATGGATCAGTTCGCCGCCTTGACCGAGCAGCTGGAATCCGCGGGCGTGGCCCACGAAATGATCACCTACGGCGGCGCCCAGCATGCCTTTACGGTGTTCGGCGAAGACCGCTACCAGGAGGCTGCGGACCGGAAATCGTGGAAACGCTTCACGGAATTTCTGGGGGAAACCTTGAATCCCTAAACCAGGTCTGAAAAGATCTTTCATCTGGGGCAAAACATATCACTTGCCTGAGGCTGTGTCATTGCCGCTGGGTTGGCAGGGAAAGGATTCCCGCCCCCGCTCAAAACCTGCGGGGGCAGGCTCCGGCGGCAAATGCCATTGGCCCGCCCAATTTCAGTGTGGTACAAGCGATGTGAACTGTTGAGACAAGCGATTAAGGAGGGTATTATGGAAGTTCAAGTCAGCGTCAAGCAGATCGGTCCCACGGCCTCCCAGGGAACCGCCAGGGAGCACACGGTGGTCATGGACCGCCCCGAGGCCAAAGGCGGGGAAAACCGCGGGGCCATGGGCGGAGAGCATCTGCTGATGGCCCTGGGCGGCTGCTTCATGAGCAACCTTCTGGCCGCGGCCCAAGGCCGGGAGTTCGATCTTTCCGATGTCCGTTTTCAGATCACCGGCACCCTGGACATGACACCGCCCAGATACACGGCGGTCAGGATGGAGATCGAGGCCGGCGGCGATCGGGAAGCGCTGCAGAAACTGGTGACCATTGCCGAGCGCGGCTGTATTGTGGCCAACACCCTCAAAAACGCAGTGGATCTGGAGATATCCTTGGTTTAATCGCCGCGAAAGTGATACGATCGGCTCACGCCTGGGGTTGACGATTGTGTTGCCGAGGCCCTTAACTGAAAGGAGGTGCAATGAAAGCACTCACCAAGTCGATTGTGTGTTTGGCTATTCTGGGGTTTACCTTCAGTTCGGCTCATGGGCAGTTTGCCGAACCCGGCGATGCCGTGAAATACCGTAAAGCGGTGATGTTCATGATCGGCCAGCACTTCAAACCCATGGGTGCCATGGTGAAAGGCGAGGTGCCTTACGATCAGACAGTTTTTACCCAAAATGCAGACGTGTTGAAAATGCTGGCAACCCTCCCCTGGCTGGCTGCCCTGGAACCCGGAACAGACAAAGGCGATACCACCCTCAATTCCGCGGTGTTCGAAAAACAGGATGAGTTTATGAAGATCGCCCAGGCCTTTGAAGAGGAGACCGCCACCCTTGCCCAGCTGGCGCCGGAGGGGCTGGAGGGCAGCAAGAATCAGTTTGGCACGGTGGCTGCAAGCTGCAAAAGCTGTCACGATCAGTTCAGAACCAAATAGCTGAATCAAACTGGCCGGGGGCTGACCAGGGCTCGGCTCACTGCCGTTTAGAAACAGCGTTTCAGAAGATAAAATCCCCCCCGGCCCCCCTTTTTCAAAGGGGGGAGATGTCAGCCCCCCGGCCCCCCTTTTCCAAAGGGGGTTAGAGGGATTTTCCTCATGGCGGGAATGGCGCCTCTGAGGCTGGCCAGGACCTGCGGCCCGGAAAAGGCATGGCCTGATCGACAGCCAGCCCCCCCTGGCTTAGCAGGCGCTGACGACCAAGCCGGCAAAAGTTGCCGGACATTTAGAAACGGCGTTTCAGAAGATAAAATCCCCCCCGGCCCCCCTTTTCCAAAGGGGGGAGATGTCAGCCTCCCCGACCCTCTTTTTTCAAAGGGGGAGATGTCAGCCCCCCCGACTCCTATTTGAAAGGGTGAAGAAAACATCCCCCGGCGCCCTCCTTTTCCAAAAGCGAAGCGCCTATCCCTCCGGCGGGGATGGTCCGAAAGCGCCTGAGGAATTTTTCGGGGGGCACGGCCGGTCCCCCCTTTTCAAAGGGGGTTAGGGGGATTTTCTTTGAATGGCGGGAAAAAATGGGCCGCTTAGGCGGCTGGACCTGCGGCCCGGAAAAGGCATGGCCAGAACGGGTGCCAGCCACCCCTAAGTCAGCAAGCGCTGACGAGATTATAAAAGCAGACTGTAGGCGGCCAGGGCCAGGAGGATCACGATGACCCCGGCCAGCCACACCTTGCCCAGGGCTGGACGAGCTGCCTGGGGCCAAACCTTGACCCCGGTCACCATGGGCGTGATCAGATTCTCTTTTTTGACTGTGAGGTAAAACAGAATCGCCGCCACATGAATGGCGATCAGTCCGATGAGAATGGACTGGGAGAGATGGTGAATGCCGGTGAGCTGGTCGCTGACCGATTTGCTCACCAGCCTAAACAGGGGCCCCTCGGTGAGGATGTCGTCATTGGCGAACAGACCCGTTCCGGCCTGAACCAGCAGGGCGGTGAGCAGCAGGACCACGGACCAGCCGCCCAGGGGGTTGTGGCCCAGATGGCGGCGGGACTCTCTCTTCAACAGGGTCGCCCCATAGCGGCACACTGTTGAAGGTCCCCGCACAAAGGACCTGAAGCGCGACAGCTCCCCGCCCGCAAAGCCCCAGACCAGGCGAAACAGCACCAGCACCAGGATGGCGACCCCGCTCCACTCGTGGCGCCCCATGGCGGTCCCGCCCAGCTTCCCGGTGACAAAGGAGAGGATCACCAGCGCCACCAGGGCCCAGTGAAAGAGCCGCGTGGGCAGGTCCCAAACCTTTACCCGGTAGGCCGGCGGCCCTTTTTTTCCGGGCTTCATCCGCATTTCACTTGAAGGTCTCCGCGCAGACATCGCTCAGGTAGGCCAGATTCTCGCAGACATGGATCCCGTTGGCTTTCATGGCCGCCACCTTGCTCTGGCCGGTGCCGCTGCTGCCGCTGATAATGGCCCCGGCATGGCCCATGCGCCGTCCCGGAGGGGCCGTCAGGCCGGCGATGAAGCCCACCACCGGTTTGGTGACGTGGGCCTGAATGTATTCGGCTGCCTTCTCTTCCGCGTCGCCGCCGATCTCGCCGATCATGACGATGCCCTCGGTGGTGTCGTCGGCCTGGAAACGCTCCAGGCAGTCGATGAAGTTGGTCCCGTTGACCGGGTCGCCGCCGATGCCGATGCAGGTGGTCTGGCCCAGGCCGGTGGTGGTCAGGGCGTGGACCGCTTCATAGGTCAGGGTTCCGGAGCGGGAAACCACGCCGATCTTGCCGGGCTTGTGGATGGGTGCGGGCATGATGCCGATCTTGCACTCCCCGGGGGTGATGATGCCCGGACAGTTGGGACCGATGAGACGGACCGGTTTGTCCTTGAGATAATTTTTGACCCGCATCATGTCCATGACCGGTATCCCCTCGGTGATACAGACAATCAGAGGAACTGCGGCATCGGCCGCTTCCATGATGGCGTCGGCGGCAAAGGGCGGGGGCACGAAAATCATGCTGGCGTTGGCGCCGGTGGTCTTGATCGCACCGGCCACCGTGTTGAACACGGGGATCTCGTCCATCTTCTGGCCGCCCTTACCGGGGGTTACGCCGGCCACCACCCGAGTGCCGTAATCCACACATGCGCGGGTATGGAACTGGCCTTCTTTGCCGGTAATACCCTGCACCAGCAATTTGGTCTCTTTGTTGACTAGTATGCTCACGATTCAATCCTCATGTTTGTCGGTTACTGGATGGCTTCCTTCAGCTTGGCGGCGGCGTCCTTGAGGTCCTTGGCGTTGATCAGATCGAGGCCCGATTCCGCCAGAATCTTGCGGCCCTCCCGCAGGTTGGTGCCTTCCATGCGGATGATCACCGGTACGCGCAGGCCCACCTTCTCCGCGGCCTGGACCACGCCGTTGGCCAAGCGGTCGCAACGCAGAATTCCGCCGAAGATATTGATGAGGATCGCCTTGACATTCTCGTCGCTCTGCAGGATGCGAAAGCCATTTTCGATCTGATCGGCGCTGGCTCCGCCCCCCACGTCGAGGAAGTTGATCGGATTGCCCCCGGCGTACTTGATGCAGTCCATGGTGGCCATGGCCAGCCCGGCGCCGTTGACCATATTGCCCACATTGCCGCCTTCGCCCAGGTGAATGTAGTTCAGGCCGTGACTGCCGGCCTCCACCTCGGTGGGGTCTTCTTCATCCAGATCGCGGTACTCCTGGACGTCGGGGTGGCGGTAGAGGGCGTTGTCGTCGAAATCCATCTTGCCGTCCAGGGCGATGACATCGTCTTGGGCGGTGATGATCAGGGGATTGATCTCCACCAGGGAGCAGTCGTAGCTGACGGCCAGGTTGTACAGGTTCTTCAACAGAACCGTGAACGGCTTTATGCACGCTTTGGACATGTTGAGCCCGAAGGCCGCTGTCCGCAGGTGGTAGCCCTGGATCCCCAAATTGGGGTCCACATAGACCTTGATGATCTTTTCCGGGGTCTTCTCGGCCACATCTTCGATGTCCATGCCGCCCGCTTCGGAGGCCATGATGATCATTTTGGCCGTGGCGCGGTCCGGCAGGATGCTCAGGTAGAGTTCCTTGGCGATGTTGAGCCCCTGTTCGACGAGCAGCTTCTTGACTATCTTGCCGCCGGGCCCGGTTTGCTTGGTGACCAGGTTCATTCCCAGGATGCTGTTGGCGAATTGGTCTAATTCTTCGGCGGTTTTGGCCACTTTCACCCCGCCGCCCAGGCCGCGGCCACCGGCATGGATCTGAGCCTTCACCACCACCGGGTAGGATCCCAGTTTCCCGGCCGCCGCCTTGGCCTCGTCCACGCTAAAGGCGACCTGGCCCTCGGGAACGGCCACGCCGTTCTTGCGGAACAGTTCCTTGGCCTGATATTCGTGAATTTTCATGCTTTTTCCTCCATGATTTGCGTGGGCAAATCATTTGCTAAAAAAAGAGCACTGAACCTAAATTGCTATATAGTGGTTGAACGGAAACTTTCTTCTCCCTCCCCCTCGACGGGGGAGGGCTGGGGTGGGGGTGAACGATTTCAAGGCGATATTCCCCCTCCCCCGACCCCTCCCGCCAGGGGAGGGTAGTTTTCGGTCGGACACTATACAAGGTTCAGTGCTCGGCAAGTTAATTCGTTGTGTTTAAAATTTTTCGATCACGCCCCTATCCCTATGACTGGATCGCCCGCGGGATAGAGGAGTTTTCTTATGCTGTATGAAAAATTTTAACCGATCACAATCAGCACGTCGCCTTTGCCCACTGAATCACCGCTGGAGAAATTGATGGCCTGAACCTTGCCGCTGCAGGGTGCCGGCAGGGCGTTTTCCATCTTCATGGCTTCCAGCACCACCACGGTTTCGCCCTCTTCCACAGCGTCGCCCACCTTTTTTGCGTAGCGCACGATCATGCCGGGCATGGGGGCGGGCAGGGGGGTGCCGTCGGCGGCCGCCGCAGGCGCCGCTGCCGCGGGCGCAGCTTCTTTGGACGCTTCCGCCGGGGCGGCCGGGGCCGGCGCAGCCGCTGCCGCCGGTGTGGGGGCCGCTGCAGGCGCCGGTGCCGCCATGGGCGCCGCATAGGCGATGCGCGGGGCACCGCCGATTTCGTCCACGCCCACTTCAAAATAATCCCCTTCCACATAGACATTGAAAGTGCGCAGGTTGTCAGTCTTGGGGGGCGGGGTCTTGGCGGGTTTCTCCACCAGCTCGCCGGCCAGGGCCTTTTTGATCAACTCATCCCGGCGTTTGACATCTTCCATGGTGGTGGGCTGGACTGCCTTGGGCGGCTCTTCCTTGCCGTACTTCCACTTCAGAAACTTCTTCCCGGTCACCGGATAGATGGCGTAGAGCACCAGGTCGTCAGTGTCCACGGCCAGATCGCCGATCTCTGCCTTGGCCTTTTCCAGCTCGGGCTCGAGAACCTCCGCCGGCCGGCAGGTGATGGGCTCTTCGCCGCGCTCATAGCCCTTGAGGGCCTTTTTCTGCACTTCGGGGTCGATGGGTACGGCAGTCTTGCCGTAGAGGCCGTAGCAGAGGTCTTTCACCTGGCCGGTGATCATCTTGTAGCGTTCTTCCGGGGTGTCGAAGAGCACGTTGTTGACGGTCTGAATCCCCACGATCTGGCTGGTGGGGGTGACCAGGGGAATCTGGCCCAACTCTTTTCTGACTCGCGGCAGCTCTTTGTAGACCTCGCCGATTTTGTCCAGGGCATCCATGTCGCGCAGCTGGTTGACCAGGTTGGAGAGCATGCCTCCCGGAGTCTGATGGAGCAGCACGTTGATGTCGATGATGGACATCTTGGAGTCGTCCAGCAGGTGTTTGTACTTGGGCATGACCTCTTTCTCGAAAATTTCGTTGATCCGGGCCAGCAACTTGATGTCGAAGCCGGTGTCGCGGGTGGTGCCCAAAAGCGCCATGACCAGCGGTTCGACGGCCGCATGGGAGGTGCGGTAGGCATAGGGCGACATGCAGGTGTCGATGATGTCCACGCCCGCCTCGATGGCTTTGAGATGGCTCATGGGGGACATGCCGGAGGTGAAATGACTGTGCAGGTGCACGGGCGCCTTGCAGTTCTCCTTGAGGGCCTTGACGATTTCGTAGGCGTCATAGGGGGCGATGAGCCCGGCCATGTCCTTGACGCAGATGGAGTCGGCGCCCATGGCTTCCAGATCCTTGCCCTTCTGAACATAGTAATCGAGGTTGTAGACCTCGCCGCCCAGGCGCGGTTCGGTCATGGTGTAGCAGATGCAGCCCTGGAAGTGCTTGCCGTACTCCTTGATCTTGGGCACCACGGTCTGAAAGTTGCGGTAGTCGTTGAGGGCGTCGAAGGTGCGGAAGATGTCCATACCGTTTTCGCAGGCGCGGTCCATGAAGGCGTTGGCCACGTCGTCGGCATAGTTGCGGTAGCCTACCAGGTTCTGGGCGCGCAGCAGCATGGAGAAGGGGGTCTTTTTGAAATAGCGCTTCAGGGTGCGGATGCGTTCCCAGGGATCTTCGTTGAGAAAGCGGTGCATGGTGTCGAAGGTGGCCCCGCCCCAGGTCTCCACGGCCCAGAAGCCCACCTGATCCATCAGTTCCGCCACGGGGATCATGTCTTCGGTGCGCCCGCGGGTGGCGAACAGGCTCTGGTGGCCGTCCCGCAGGCTCAGATCCATGATCTTCACCGGATTTTCGGCAGCGGGGCGGTCCGGTTCGTAATTCATTGCACTCATTTTAACTTGGTCATGTTGGCTCATGGTCTAAACTCTCCTTGTGACAACGTGGGTGACTGTATGAAAGCGTTACAAAATTATCCCCGCCGGGGGCGAGGGCATCATCAACCGGAAGATCAGCGCAGTTTGAATCCGGAAAAGGATTTCAGCTGCATGAGATTGCGCATTTGCATCATGGACTGGCGGCCGCTCATGCCCCAGGGGTTAAAACCCTTAAGGGTTCCCGGCATGCCGGGGGCCATCCCCGGCGATGCCTGCAGGGCCGCCTCTTCTTCGGATTTGATGTAGGTACTGACCGCAGCCAGCACGGCAGCGAGCTTTTTATCGTTTTTCATGGGAACTCCCTCGTCTTGAAAAAGTATGGGATCAATTGCATGTTGGGCCCGACCCTGAATTAAAGGGGGATGTTGCCGTGCTTTTTGGGCGGACGCAGTTCCCGTTTGGTGCAGAGGATTTCCAAGGCGTCGATGAGCCGGCCGCGGGTTTCTCGGGGCTGGATCACTGCGTCGATATAGCCCCGGGCCGCCGCACAGTAGGGGTTGGAGAAGAGTTCTTCGTACTCGGCGATCTTCTCGGTGCGTTTGGCGGCCGGATCCTCGGCGCCCTTGATCTCCTTGCGGTGGATGATATTGGCGGCGCCGCCGGCGCCCATCACGGCGATTTCGGCCGTGGGCCAGGCCAGGGCGTAGTCGGCCCCCAGATCTTTGGAGCACATGGCCAGGTAGGAACCGCCGTAGTCTTTGCGGGTGACCAGGAGTAGTTTAGGCACCGTGGCTTCCGAGTAGCACCATAGCAGTTTGGCGCCGTGGCGGATGATGCCGCCCCACTCTTGGTCGCTGCCGGGCAGGTAACCGGGCACATCGGCGATGGTCAGCAGGGGGATGTTGAAGGCGTCGCAGAAGCGGATGAAGCGGGTGGCCTTGTCCGAGGCGTCGATGTCCAGGCAGCCGGCCTTGACCTTGGGCTGGTTGGCGATGATGCCCACGCTGCGGCCGTTGAGCCGGGCCAGGCCCACCAGGATATTGGCGGCGAAGTATTGATGGGGCTCGAAGAACTCCCCGTTGTCCACGATGGTCCGGATCACGTCCTTCATGTCGTAGGATTGGTTGGGGCTGTCGGGGATGATGGCATCCAACTCCGGCGCCCGGCGCTGGGGATCGTCCCCCAAGGGGGTCAAGGGGGGCTCTTCCATATTGTTGGCCGGCAGGTAGGCCAGCAGCTTTTTGATCTGGGTGATGGCGTCGGCATCGCTTTCGCAGGCAAAGTGGGCCACGCCGCTCTTCTCGTTGTGGGCCATGGCGCCGCCCAGATCCTCGAAGCTGATCTTCTCGCCGGTGACCGATTTGATCACTTCGGGGCCGGTGATGAACATGTAGGAGCTGTTTTTGACCATAAAGACGAAATCGGTCATGGCCGGCGAGTAAACAGCGCCCCCGGCGCAAGGCCCCATGATGGCTGAAATCTGGGGGATCACCCCGGACGCGCAGGAGTTGCGGTAGAAGATCTGGCCGAACCCGGAAAGGGCGTCCACGCCCTCCTGGATGCGCGCCCCGCCGGAGTCGTTGAGGCCCACGAAGGGCACCCCGGATTTAAGGGCCATGTCCATCACTTTGCAGATCTTCTTGGCGTGCATCTCCCCCAGGCTGCCGGCGCGGGCTGTGAAATCCTGGGAGTAGGCGAACAGCGGGCGGCCCTCCACCAGGCCGTGGCCGGTGACCACGCCGTCCGAGGGAACCTCGACCTTTTCCATGCCGAAGTTGCCGCAGCGGTGGGTCACGAACATGTCGATCTCCCGGAAGGTGCCCCGGTCAAAGAGCAAATCGAGCCGTTCCCGGGCGGTCAGCTTGCCTTTTTCATGTTGCGCGGCAACCGCTTTCTCGCCGCCCATGGCGCGGATCTTAGCCTCGCGGACCGCAAGATCCTTGATTTTGTCTTCCACAATTCCCATTAGACTTTCCTTTCGTCAGACCGTTTGAAAGCAAGAAACACAAGATATCTAAGCGGACTAATTAGCGATAATTTGATTTCTCCGCCGGTAATTACTGGAAAAAATTCGTTTTTATTCCCTGGTCATGGATTGTCAAGCAAAAAAAGCAGCTTTCCGGCCGCGGCCATGGGGCTGGTTTCACCCTTTGCCACTGCCCGGCTCAAAGGGGCGATGGCGGATTTGACGGCCGGATGGGCTTTGAGCCGTTCGGTCAGTCCCTGCTCAACCAGCGTCCACATCCAGGAGAGGGCCTGATTGCGGCGTTTTTGGTCGAGCTCGCCACTGGCCGTCATTTTTTTCCGATATTCCTGAATGCAGGTCCATATGTCGTCAATGCCGGTTCGCTGAATGGCGCTGCAGGTCAGCACCGGCGGCGTCCAGGTGGGCGTCGCCGGTTGCATGAAATGCAGGGCGGTTTCATAGGCCTGGCGGGCGCGTTTGGCCTTTTCGATATTATCGCCATCGGCTTTGTTAACGGCCACGGCGTCGGCCAGTTCCAGCACCCCTTTTTTGATGCCTTGGAGTTCGTCTCCGGCGCCGGCCAGCATCAGCACCAGGAAAAAATCGACCATGTTGGCCACGGCGGTTTCCGATTGGCCCACCCCCACGGTTTCCACAATGACCACATCAAAGCCGGCCGCTTCGCAAACCAGCATGGTTTCGCGGGTTCGCGCGGCGACGCCGCCCAGGGTATGCCCGGCGGGCGAGGGCCGGATATAGGCCCCGGGGTTGACGGCCAGCTGCTCCATCCTCGTTTTATCGGCCAGCACCGAGCCGCCGCTGCGGCTGCTGGAGGGGTCCACGGCCAGCACCGCCACCTGGTGTCCGTTTTCAATGAGCATGCCGCCGAAACTCTCGATAAAGGTGCTTTTTCCCACCCCGGGAACCCCGGTAATGCCGATGCGCGCGGCCTTTCCAGTGTGGGGCAGCAGGGGGTCGAGAATTTCCCGGGCTAGGGCCTGGTGATCGGACCGGCGACTTTCCACCAAGGTAATGGTTTTGGCCAAAAGTCGCCGGTTTCCGGCCAGCACACCCTCCACATAGGGGGTCGTGGTGATGGGGGTGGGGGTCACGGGCTAATCTTCAAGGGCGTTGAGGACTTTGTTGGCCGATTCGGTAATGGGCGTGCCGGGACCGAAAATCCCCACGGCACCGGCTTCGTAGAGCGCCGCATAATCGGCGGGCGGGATCACGCCGCCCACCACCACCTTGATGTCCCCCCCGCCCTGTTTTTTCAACTCTTGGATCAAGCTGGGCACCAGGGCGCGGTGGCCGGCGGCCAGGCTGGAGGCCCCCACCACGTGCACATCGTTTTCAATGGCCATTTTGGCGGCTTCCGCGGGGGTCTGGAACATGGGGCTGATGTCCACGTCAAAGCCCAAATCGGCAAACGCCGTTGACACCACCTTGATACCCCGGTCGTGGCCGTCCTGGCCCATTTTGGTCATCAAAATGCGCGGGCGGCGGCCTTCGCGCTCGTTGAATTGGTCGGTGCGTTTTTTGATCTGCTCAAAGAGTTCGTTGCCGGCATATTCGGCGGCGTACACTCCGGAGATGCAGCGCGTGGTGGCCACAAAACGGCCGAACACCTTTTCCATGGCATCGGAGATTTCGCCCCCGGTGGCCCGGGCGCGCACCGCCGGCAGACAGGCGGCCAGCAGGTTGTCCCCTTTTTCGGCCGCAGCCGTGATAGCGGCCAGGGCGGATTGAACCTCGGCTTCGTTGCGCTTTGCTTTCATCTCCTTGATGCGCGCCACCTGTTCATCGCGGATGGCTTCGGAGACTTCCAGAATGTCGAAATCGAGATTCTCCTTGATCTGGTATTTGTTGACGCCCACGATGACCTCTTTGCCCTGGTCGATGCGGGCCTGGCGCCGGGCCGCGGACTCTTCGATGCGCAGTTTAGGCATGCCCGATTCGATGGCTTTAGCCATGCCGCCCAGCTCTTCCACTTCTTGGATGATTTTCATGGCTTCGGCGGCGATCTGGTCGGTGAGGGATTCCACGTAGTATGAACCGCCCAGGGGATCGACCACTTTGGTGACCTTGGACTCTTCCTGGACGATAATCTGGGTGTTGCGGGCGATGCGCGCCGAAAAATCGGTGGGTAGCCCGATGGCTTCGTCAAAGGAATTGGTGTGCAGGGACTGGGTGCCGCCTAGCACCGCGGACATGCACTCCAAGGTAGTGCGGATGATGTTGTTGTAGGGATCCTGCTCGGTGAGGCTCCAACCCGAGGTCTGGCAGTGGGTGCGCAGCATGGAGGATTTGGGATTGGTGGGGTTGAATTGGCTCATCAAACGGTGCCACAGCAGCCGGGCGGCGCGCAGCATGGCAATTTCCATGAAGAAATTCATCCCGATGCCGAAGAAAAACGACAGGCGCGGGGCGAATTTATCCACGTCCAGCCCGGCCTTGATGGCCGCGCGCACATACTCCACCCCGTCGGCCAGGGTAAAGGCGGTCTGCAGCACCGAATCGGCGCCGGCTTCCATCATGTGGTAGCCGCTGATGCTGATGGTGTTGTACTTGGGCATCTGTTCCGAACAGAAGCCGATGATGTCCGAAACGATGCGCATGGAGGGCTCGGGGGGATAGATATAGGTGTTGCGGGTCAGGTACTCTTTGAGAATATCGTTCTGGATGGTGCCCATGAGCTGCTCATGTTTGACGCCCTGTTCCTCGGCCGCCACGATGTACATGGCAATGATGGGCAGTACGGCGCCGTTCATGGTCATGGATACGGACATCTGATCCAGGGGGATCTGGTCGAAGAGCATCTTCATATCTTCGATGGAGTCTATGGCCACCCCCGCCTTGCCGATATCGCCGTGGACCCGCGGGTGGTCGGAGTCGTAGCCCCGGTGAGTGGCCAGATCAAAGGCTACCGACAAACCTTTCTGGCCGGCGGCCAGGTTGCGGCGGTAAAAGGCGTTGGATTCCTTGGCCGTGGAAAAACCGGCGTACTGGCGGATGGTCCAGGGGCGACCGGCGTACATGGTGGCCATGGGACCCCGCACATAGGGGCCGAAGCCGGGCAGGGTGTCGGCGCTGTCTAGGCCTTCGATATCCGCTGCCGTGTAGAGCGGTTTGACGGTGATTCCTTCGGGAGTCACCCAATTCAACTCATCCAGAGCGCGGCCGCGAAGCTGTTTGGCCGCCAATTCACTCCATTTTTGGATATCCGCTTTTTCAGCCATTTTTTCTCCTCCATCTGCAATAATTTTTCAGGTGGCGAATTCGATGACATTCGGCCGCCGCCTCATCCTGACCGGCGGCGATTTAAAAAGTAGTAAATTCTTATAACCTAGCCATCAGCCGGCGGGTTCGTTTTGGGAGATGCCCCGCCAGATAATATCAAAAAGCGTGTTGGCATCGGCACTCAAGCTGTATTTTGCCCCTCGGGCGACCCACATGAAAAATGAGCGTTGCACAAAGCCCATCATGAAATCGAGCAAGACGCTGGTGGGCACTTCGGCATTGAGTATACCTTCTTGCTGTCCTTGACTGAGAACATCCATGAACAGGTCAAACATTTTTTTTTGCTCAAAGGTTTCATCGGCGATCCAGGTCTTCATGGGCAGGGTCATGAAAACGATACGTCCAAATTTATCATGGCGTTCGTAATAATCGAGCTGCAGCCATAGGACTTTGCGCAGTTTTTCCTTGAGATCCTCGATGCCCTGGAGATGATCGATGATGCGCTCGGTGAGCTTGCCCATATAGATATCGACAAAGGCGAAAACCAACTTTTCCTTGCTGCCGAAACAGGTGTAGATGGTGCTGAAGCTGATCCCTGCCTTCTGGGCCACATCCCGCATGGTGGCTTTGTGAAAGTCCGAGTTGGAAAAAATTTCCAGCACGGCGGCTTCCAGCCGGGCTTGCACTTCGGGTTTCAGCCCGTTAAACATTGTTACTGCACCTATAATTAGGGATTCGAGTCTTGATCGGCAAAGAATTCGGGGTTATTCATCCATAATTTTGAATTTAATAAGTTTATTTTATTATATTCAATAAAACGGTTTTATTAAATTAATATTTGAAAATACTATATAATCAACTTGAGTTCTATATGATTGGTAGGATTTCTGTAACAATGTTACAGATAGTGCAGCTTAAATGGCCCATGGGGAGTTGTCAAGAAAAAAATTGGCACATCGGCGGGAGACCGGAAAACCGAAAAACAAATCGTTCCGGACTTACCCAAGAATTGCCATTGACACCCGGATTGCATATAGTTCCGCGGACGGTCGAAACTCTCCTTTGATCTGGACCCAATTGCAATATCGAGATTTTTCCCCGGGGAAGTGGGTTTGAACCCCGGGCGGCGAACAAGCCAAGGCGGTTTATGTCCAGCTACCAACTCACCTGGATCACCGACAATCTGGCCGTGGGCCACGCGCCCATGTCCTACGACGATTTGGACGCCATCCGCGCTGAGGGCATTGACGCGATCGTCAACTTGTGCGGCGAGTTTTGCGATCTCCACGAGCTGGAAGCCGGACGGGGTTTTGAGGTCTATTATCTGCCCATTGCCGACGAATGTGCGCCGGACATGGCCGAAATGGAAAAGGGGCTGGCCTGGCTGGACGAAGCGGTCTATCTGGGCAAGAAAGTGCTGATCCACTGCCGGTTCGGTATCGGCCGCACCGGCACCTTTTTGACCTCTTACCTCATCCGGCGGGGCCTGGGGCTCAAAAGGGCCTCCCGGCAACTCAAAGCGGTGCGCGCCAAGCCCAGCAGCTGGCATCAGTGGCGCATGCTAAAGAAATACAGCAAACAGTCGGGAACCTTGCAGGTCCGGGAGCCCTCCCTGGAAAACCGCCGGATAGCGGATCTCAATGCCTTTTTTGAGGCCTATGATCGTCTCGTTCAGCAGGTGGATCCGGAGGGGGCCGCCGGGGGGCGGGGTGAGGCTTGCGGCCGGGAGCAGGATGACTGCTGCTTCGAACATTTCCAGCTCAGCCTCATGGAGGCGGTCTATCTGTTTGATAGATTCAATCGCACCTTGAGCCGTGAAGCCCGGGACGCGGTGATCTACCGCGCCGTGGCGGCCATCAAGCAGAGCGCCTGCCGGCTGACGGAATCGGCGCCGGCAATCCCTGCCGAAAGCGTTGGGGATATCCATCCGCCGGGAAGTGTCTGCCCCCTCAACGAAGGCGGAGAGTGTCTGCTGTTCCCCCATCGTCCCTTGCGCTGCCGATTGGAGAGCAACTTGAAACCGGACGTCTCTCCAGAAGGCATCCGGGAGACCCTGAACACTCTCTCGCGGCATCTGTTTAGTGCCTTTTCCGACGAGAATTTCGATCCCCGGCTGCTGTGCTTTAGCGTGGCCGAAACTGTTTCCGGCCGCTTTGTGCAGAAATATTTTGATTACCTGGCGGGGTTGGGTACGCCCCCCAGGGATAAAAATTAAAGGAATTCCGTGGATATGCCCTACAATTTCAACCTTCCTGGAGAGCGCGCCATGCTGCCGATCTATGTTGATTTGGAATCGGCAACTCTCCGGGGTTGAGCGCATCACCCGGATGGTTTCCTGGGAGCAGGTTCAGCCGGGCCAAATTGCCCAACTTTCTGCCCTTGGGACGGGGCCGCTGAACTCCAGGTAACCTTCAGAATTTACGTTTCTTTTCCCGCAGCTGGATCCAGGGGCGATCCCGTGGGGAAGCTCCGCTGCCCCAACTCCCGGTCCAACATCAGCAAGGAAGAGGTATCATTGCCCACCATCTCGATTTCGCCGGCGATCTTGCTGGCCGTGGCTTCTTCTTCGATCTGCTCCTCGATGAACCAGTTCAACAGCGGTTCGGCTTGATAGTCCCGTTCCTCCCGCGCGATGGTCAGCAGGTCGTTCACCTTGGAAGTGACGAACTGCTCATGCTCGTAGGTGTCGCCCCAGATCTCCTGCACCGAGGACCAATCGGTCTTGATCTGCTTCACATCCTGGAGAACCACCTTGCTGCCGCGGTCGAGGATATGATCGAAAAATTTCATGGCGTGAACCATCTCTTCATGGGCCTGGGAGCGCATCCATTGGGCCATGCCGTCCAGATCGCGGTCATGGAGCCAGGCGGCCATGGAGAGATAGATATAATAAGACTCCAGCTCCACGCGGATCTGCTCATTCATGGCTTGGGCTAAACGGTCACCGATCATGGTATGCCTCCTCTGCTTTTTTTTGTTCGGGTTTAAGGCCACTGTCTCTAATTTAACGACCCAAAGATGAGAATCCCGGCTTTGCCTGTCAATGTGGTCTGGATTGAGTCTCTGGGATGCGGGCGCCGATCCCCAAAACCCCCTCGCTGAGGATGGATCGCTTTAATCCACGATCCGGCTCAAGCGTTGAAGTAGGGGGTCCAGATAGGGATGGATGTCCTGGTAAACTTCGCTATAGATGCGATGATAGAGCGCGGTGTTGGCCGGGTCGGGCGGAAATTGATCACCCATTCGAACCAGGCGGGCAACTGCCACGTCCGGGGAGCCGAAGGCGCCCACGCCCATGCCGGCATTGATGACGCAGCCCGCGGCAACGGCGGCTGTTAGCTGATTGCGACGGGCGGGCACGCCGAACAGGTCCGCAAAAATCTGCATAAACAAATCGCTGTGGGCCCCGCCTCCGGAAAGGACCAGTTCTCTTAGGGGGGTGCCGAGTTCGCTCATCATCTGGTCCACATGGTATTTCATGCGCAGAGCGATGCCTTCCACAATGGAACGGTAGATGTGGGCCCGGGTGTGGCGGCCGTCGAACCCGAGCATCACCCCCTTGCGAAAGGTGGCCTCGGCGGGTGCGGCCCAGTCCTGGATGGTCAGTAACCCTTCGCAGCCCGCCGGGATCTGTTCCGCTTCCCGGTTCAGCAGCTCTTCCGCGGCAACGCCCTTGGCCCGGCCCTCGGCGCGGATGCGCTCGCCCAATTGATCCCGAAACCAGCTCACGGTCCACATGCCTCGCCGCACGCCCATGCATTCGTAGAGGTAGCGCTTGGGGATTGCGGCCGGAAACGCCCAAAAGTTGCGTCCTTCCGTGAACTCATCTCCCCCCTGAACCATGGCCGCGATGTAGGTGCCCAGAGAGATCAGCACGGTGCCTGGTTCCAGTATTCCCGACCCCAGGGCCTCCACGGCCTTGTCATGGGCCGTGGCCACCACCGGCAAGCCGGCCGGTACCCCGGTCTGTTGGGCCGCTCGGGAGGTGACCCGCCCGAGAATGGTACCCGGCGATACCACCTCCAGCAGCATTTCCCTGGGGAGATTGCATGCGCGGTACGCTTCTCGATCACGGCTCCAGTCCCAAGATCGGTTGTCCATGGGCCACCAGCCGATGTAGTTGGCGCAGGTGTCTTTGAATTCCGCGGTGAGCCGATGGGTGATGTAGCCCGAGGCCGTGGTCACATAACGTACCGCGCCAAACTGGGGATCGTAGGCATAGGGTGAGTTGAGCCGTTTATCCATCCAGTTGATCACCGGATAGGCCAGCCTGCCGTCGGCCTTGAGCAAGGCCCGGCAGCAGCGGATGATACAGATGCCCATGGCCAAGATATCTTTGGGCTCCCTCCCGGCCGCGGTGAAATTGGCCATGGCTTGCTGAAAGGCGCCTTTTAAGGCGTCCCACAGGTCATCGTCGGGGTGTTCGGCCAAGTTGGGGGCGGGTATCACCATTCCGCGCAGGTCTTGTCGGCCTTGGCAGACCAGATTGCCCCTAAGGTTAAAGATCGCCACCTTGGCGCTCTGGGTCCCCACATCGACTCCTATGAGATATTGGCCCGTCATGATTCTTTGTGTCCCTCCCCAACCGCCTTGAGTATTTTGGCCAGCTCCAGCAGAACGGGCATCAGGTCGCCCACAATGCCCACGTCGGCGATCTGGAAAATGGGCGCCCGCAAGTCCCTGTTGATGGCCACGAGGAACCGGCTGTTCTGAACTCCGATACGAAACCCCCCGGCGCCCGAAGCCCCGGCGACAAGGCAGATCCGCGGGGCCAGGATATGCCCCGAGATTCCGATCAAGCGCTGCAAATCTCCCCAGCCATTCATCGCCACCTGCCGGGTGATGCCGATTTCCGCGCCCAAAGCCTCGGCCACGCTCTTTAGCCGGGCCAAATTGGAGCGGCTGCCGACTCCTTGGCCCACTGCCAGGACCACCTCCGCGTCCTTTAGCCCCCCATCGGCCGGAATGGGTCGGTACTCGCTCTCCAGCACCCAATCCAAAGGGAGCGCTTCCAGAGGGGGGATTGTTAGTGACCGAAGGTTTGGGTTGACCCAGGGGGCGGGCGGCAGGGATCGGCGCGCAACCGACAGACAATACGGGGGCTGCTCCAGGACGATCTCTGCCATCAGATTGTTGCCGTAGGCCGGCCGTTGGATGTTAACCTTCCGGGACTGGATGGTGAGCTTTTTGACATCCAGCGCCGCGCTGCCCTCCAAGCGGAATGCCAGGCGCGTGCAGAGTTCGGCCCCCCAGCCGCCGCCGGGAAACAGGAGCAGATCCGCGGGAGAGCGCTGCTGCACTTGCTGAAGGAGATGAAGCACTGCTTCGGGCTGATGGGGCCGATCCGTGGCCAGCAGTTTCATTCGGGAGGGTGCCGGGGTAAGCGTGGGAATCTTGTTCGGGAGCCTCTCGGGGCCCACCAGCCACAATTCCAGGGAGTTGAGATATTTTACGTTGGCTTCCAGCAGTTCGTTGAGCTCGGCGGCTCGGGAGGCGTTGGCGCCGGCCTCCATGGGGAGCACAACCGCTGCTTTCATTTTACCATTCTCCCGGCAAGATAGCGCTGATAGAGCCGCCGGGCCGAATCCCGGGGATGAGGGGTATCAATAAACATGCACCCGCCTCGGGGCGGGGGCCGGAAAAGCCTTTGCAACGATGGATTCGCGGCTGAAATTTGGGCCGCTGGCAGGCCCAATTGCGCTAAAGAGAGCACCTTGATGGGGGTACCGCGGACGGCGATGCGTTGCTTCAGAGTGGGAACGCGCAGATAGGGGGCACTCTCGGCGTTGCCGATGGTCAGCACGGCCGGTAGGGCGACGGTTTGCTCTAACATCGCCTCCTCCCGCCGGCTTATGACCTGGATGGTGCCCGATCGACGACCCGGGCGCACATCGCTCACCTTCCGGATGCAGGGCCAGCCCAGTCTTTCGGCCACTAAAAATCCGGTCTGTCCGTTTTCTCCGCTTCCGCCCTGGGTGCCCAGCAGAAGCAACTGCTGGCCGCCGATGCGCTGAACAAAAGCCGAGATGAGGAGCGAGACTGCCGATGGGTTGAATCGCAGGTCCATCTCCTCATCGGCATCGATGCGCACCCCGCGGTCATACTGCGCCGCCAGGAGGCGCCCCAGGAAAATATCGGCGCGAGGGCCATCCACGGTGAGGGCGGTAAGTTCACACCCTGCTCCGCCGCGGCGTTGCGCTTCCGCCAATTGCAGGGCTAGCTCCAGGGCGCTTTCGTCATAGCAGTTGAACTCCCGGCGCGCCAAGGAGAGATCAATCCGCAAGCGGTCGTCCGTGGCCCAATCCTGCTCCCCTAGCGGGCCGTAATCTGCAATGGTCTTGAAGCAAACCGCGATGTTCATCACTCCACCGGAAAGATGGTTCCCCTGTTCATGATGCCGTTGGGGTCGAAGGCCGCCTTGAGAGACTGGAGGATATAGTAGGCCGAGCCGTGTTCCTCCCGGGTCCAAGGGGTGCGGTATTTGCCGATTCCGTGGTGATGAACCATGGAGCCGCCGGCCTTGAGGGTCTCTTCCACGATCATGGCATTGATGGGCCGATGATACTTTTCCAGTTCTTCTTCCGGCGGGCAGTCCACCACATTGTAGTCGTACACAAAATACATATTGGTCCCGGTCAGATAGCTGTGGGAGGAGTGGCCGCCCAACAGGGTCAGGTCGTCCAGGTGGGGAAAATCGTCGCGGATGCGCCGTAATGCATTTTCGTAGATGGTATGGATGCAGGACCAGTTGCCGGAAACTTCGGTGGTAAAGCCCATGTTGAGAGTCTTGCGGATGAAATCCCGCTCGGCCTGGACCTGTTCAGGGCCCCAGTTCAGGTTGTTGAACCAGTTGGCGATGATTCGCGAGTCAATTTTGCTGCACGCCTTTTGGCGGGCCACGATCTCCTCAATGCCCTGGCCCGTGGCCCGGGCGATGCCCGCGGGCCCTTCGGCCATGAACATCAGCACGCACT
Source organism: uncultured delta proteobacterium (assembly GCA_963713755.1). Taxonomy (GTDB): domain Bacteria; phylum Desulfobacterota; class Desulfobacteria; order Desulfobacterales; family CAVQMW01; genus CAVQMW01. The sequence continues at coordinate 461,776 of CAVQMW010000005.1, forward strand.
GGCCCTCGGCAAATTGATTAAACCCGTGTTGCGTCCCGTCCTCCGCGTCATAAAGTCGGGCCACCGAGGGGCGAAAGCCCTCTGTCATCACCTCCCGCTGAATTTCGAATCCCTGAGCCATGGAAGCGAGGGCGTAGCCGTAAAAGCGGTTGTTCTCGGGCCGGTAGCGAAAAAATTTAACCGTCACCTCGGTGATAAAGCACAAGGCCCCTTCGTTGCCGATGATGACGTGCCGGATATCCGGGCCGCAGGCCCTGCGGGGCACATTTTTGATGCGGGTGATGTTGCCGTTGGGAAAGACCGCTTCCAGCCCCACCACCATATCTTCAATGGCACCGTAGAGGGTCGAAAACTGGCCGATGGAGCGTGTGGCCACCAGCCCGCCCATTTGGGCCAGGGGCTTGGATTGAGGCGAGTGGCCGGTGGTGTAACCCCGTGCTCGAAGCTGATTTTCCAGGAATTCCAAATTCACCCCGCACTGGGCGCTGGCCAGCATGTTGACGGGGTCGATCTCGATGATCCGGTTCATGTCGGACCCATCGAGAACCACTGAATTTTCAACAATGGTTTCCAGCCCGCCCTCCGTGGCCGACCCCCCCGTACGGGGAACGCAGTTGATCCGGTGGGTGTTCATAAATTTGAGTAGTGCCGCGACCTGTTCCGTGTCGACGGGTTTCACCACGGCCGCGGGAGGCGGCAAAGGGTAAACTCCGAAAATGCTCTGCAGCTTGCGGAAGCGGTCCATGCTGCTCTCTTTGAGAACCTGGGGGTCGGTGACTACCCGTTTGTCTCCGACGATTTCCCGCAATTTCGATACAATAGCTTCCCTGGACAGCGACATGGCAATTGCGCTCCTGAACTGTCAAACACAATGAAGAGGTTACGCGGCAAACGGGATGCGGCGTGTGGCGATGGGTTCCCTTGTCGCCTTCAGCGCACCCGGTATCCGCCATCCACCACTAAAATATGACCGTTGACATAATCCGATGCCCGGCTGGCCAGGAAGACCACCGCACCCATGAGATCCTCTCGCTTTCCCCAGCGGCCGGCGGGGATATGCTCCAAAACGCGCCGGTTTAAAGCCGGATCGCTGCGCGTGACGGCAGTGATCTGCGTGGCATAATACCCGGGGGCGATCCCATTGACCTGGATATTGTGGGCGCCCAGTTCATCGCAATAGGCTTTGGTCAGGCCGGCCAGGGCGTGCTTGCTGGCGGCGTAGGCCGGGCTTTGCCGGCCGCCTAGAAATGAAAACAGGGAACAGATATTGATGATTTTGCCATGCTGCTGGGGGATCATGACATGGGCGGCGGTATGACTCAATTCAAAGGCCGCCGTGAGGTTCACGGCGATCATGGGGTCCCAGTCCGGGCGGCCGAACGCCAGCAGCGGATTGAGCCGGCAGATTCCGGCGTTGTTGACCAGAATATCGACCCCCCCAAAGGCCGCCCGGCACCCGTCGATGATTTTTCCCGCGGCCCCCTCGGCGGTGATGTCCACCGCCATGAATCGAACCTCGACACCCAGGTTTTTAATCAGGGTATCCGCTTCCTCATGCTCCGCAATCACACTAGGAATGAACAGGTTGGCGCCGGCTTTGGCCAGGGCGGTGCTGAATGCCAACCCCAGTCCGCTGTTGCCGCCCGTCACGATGGCGGTCCGGCCTTTTAAAGAAAAGAAATCCAATGAGAAATCGTCCATGGCCATAGGGGAGATTCCCTTCTTAATCGGCGGCGAGCTCCTGGGTCCCTTCCTGCTTGATTCTTTCCAGTTCGTCGAGGATTTTGCCGTCCAGTTCGGGGACCTTGTGGGTATCCAGGATACGGAGGGTCTCTTGCTGGACGACCTGGCCCATATCCTGGGAGCCCGCCTCTTCCCAGACCTGGCGGGGCTGCCGGTTCATCAGCTTGGGCCGCCACAGCACCTCACGAAAATTTTGAAAGGTATGGTCCTGGGTCAGGAAATGGCCACCGGGTCCCACGGCTTCCATCACCTCCCGGGCCAGGCTTGCCCGGTTGACCGGGAATCCTTTCAGGAAGTGTTTGACCATGCCAATCGCTTCGTTGCCGAAGACCAGCTGCTGGGGCGAGCAGGCCATGGCGGAATCGATATACCCCACGTCGTGGATGAGGTTCAGTCCCCCCAGGGCCTGGGCCAGAATATGGAACATGGTTTCCGCGCCGGCCTGGGCATCCATCACCTTGGCGTCGGTGGCTCCGGCCAGACCCCAGGTGGGCAGACCCAGGGACTGAGCCACCTCGGCATGGGCAATGAGCAGGGTCGAATTGGTGGGGGCGCCGAAGGTCATCAGGCCTGTGGACATGTCCAGAATACCGGCGTTGGTGGAGAGGCACATGGGACAGCCCGGACGGCGTAGCTGGCCCAGCACGATGGCCATCAATCCTTCCACCAGTCCATGGGCCACGGCCCCCGCCACAGTCATGGGGCCGGTGGCGCCAAGTTGGATGGTGGCCCCGGGAATCTGGGGCATATCAAGGTCGGCGGCGGTAAATATCCGATCACACACCTCGACCGGGTAGACCAGGGGTGCAATGGGTTCGGGGTAGGCCATGACAAAGGGGCGTTCCTGAAGTTGGTCGAGGCCGCCGGCCACCGCGGCGGCCATCTCGTAGACCCGCGCCACGCCCCGGCCGGAATAGCCGATGAAAACGATGGGTTTGGTGGTGTTGGCCACTACCTGGGGAAATTCATGCAGATCGATGGCCCTCGCGGGCGCGTCCTGGGAGGAGCCGAAAGGCATCACAAAGTCGATGTGCTCACAGCCGTCCGCGACCCGGGCGCCAAGAGCGATATCTTCCAGAAGCGTGGGATGGATCTCACCTGTGCGGGCGTCCTGGGTGGTGGGACTGGCCGTGGAGGTGCCGAAGTGGGATTTGCGGCCTTGAACCTCCATGGCCCGCTTGCCTTGACGGTCGAAAATGGTGAACCCCTTGGGCGTGCTGCGCAGGCATTCCCGTACGATATACTCCGGCACCTTGACCGACTCTTCCTTGACCACGGCGCCGGAACGCTTCAGCATTTTGCGGGCTTCGGCGTGCCGGACTTTGACTCCCACGGTGCGCAGAACATCAAAGGCGGCCCACTTGATTTCTTCGATCTGATCATCGGATAGCATGCGAAACCGGTAGGTTGCCTTTTCCGTGGTGGATGTGCTGATTGTCATCTCACTCCTCTCAAGATTCGTGCTGAGCCTAAACCCCAGGCAAAAATAACTTCACATTGTAAGTTGTAAGCGTCCATGCATCCCGCTCGGCTGCGTTGCAAAAACACGCAATGTACTTGATATTCTTTAAGTTTTGCGCCTTGCTGAGCGGGCGCTCGAACTCTGACAATCTGCGAATTCATTTCTACGCGAACCCTTAGCGCCACGGAGATTACCATCGTGTATTCTGCGTGATTTTTTTGCTTATATAGCTCCCATTTTTAAAGTCAAGGAAAAATCAGAGAGGGTATCCGAGGATACGGCTGAAACTGTAACAATTTAATATTATTCTATTATATTTATGATCGAATTACCAATTCGATTGACATCCGCGCCCGGATTTTTTATGGATAGAAGCGCATTGGTCACTCCATTTCCAATTTTCCAACCCGGCCCTAAATTATTCAAACTCGTGTCCCTCCAGCCCGTAACCGTCCACGCCAAATCCGGTTCTCAGGCTGGTTTTCAGGTCGATTTGCTACGCACATTGAAAGGAGGCTCCATGAACGCTGACAAACTTCACTCCCGTTTTCCCGAACTGGTTGACCAGTATTCCCAGGGCAAGATGTCGCGCCGTCAATTTTTGCGCTTTTCGGCCTTGTTGGGCGTATCGCTGACCGCGGCATCGGCCGCCGTGGGATTGCCCCTGCCCAAGGGGGTTTGGGCCGCGGAGCCGAAACGGGGCGGTGTCCTGAAAATATCGGCCCAGATCCAGAAAGTGACCCATCCGGCACAATTCTCCTGGATCATGCCTTCCAACATCATCCGTCAGGTGGCCGAATACCTGACCGTCACCGGTCCGGACAATGTGACCCGCCCCTACCTGGCCGAAAAATGGACCGTCAGCGATGATTTGAAAACCTGGACCTTTGATCTGCGCAAGGGGATCAAGTTCAACAACGGCGACGATTTTAGCGCCGATGACGTCATCTTTACCATCCAGCAGTGGCTCAACGCGGATGTCAAATCCTCCATTCTGGGCCTCATGGGGGCCTATCTGGATCCCGCCGGCGTGGAGAAAGCCAACGATCACCAATTCATACTGAACCTCAAAAAGCCCGAAATCGCGGTGCCCGAGCACTTTTTCCACTACCCGGCGCCTATCCTCAACCATAAGACCTTCCAGGGCGACTTCCTCAAAGCCCCCCACGGGACCGGCCCCTATACCATCGAAACCTATGATGAGGGCAGCGTGGCCGTACTCAAAGCGCGAACGGATTATTGGCAGATGGGCGTCGATGGGAAGCCGCTGCCCTATCTCGAGGGGATGAAGTTCATCGATCTGGGCGGCGAGCTGGCGCCCCAGATCGCGGCCCTCAAATCGGGCGAAGTGGACTTGATCGACAACAGTGACTCTCCAGGGCCCACGGTCATGAAAGCGGTCACGGGCGACGGCAACATCCAGGTACTGCCGGTGCCCACCGGCACCACCCGGGTGTTGCGCATGCGGGCCGACACCAAGCCCTTTGACGATCCCAAGGTGCGGCTGGCCATTAAACTGTGCCAGCATCGAGAGAAAATTTTGGGGCTGGCTTACCAAGGCGAGGGGCTCCAGGGCCAGGATACCCATGTCTACCCCAAGCACCCCGAATATTGCGAAGTGGAGACGCCGGCCTTTGATCCGGCCAAAGCCAAACAGCTGCTGGCCGAAGCAGGCTATCCCGACGGGATCACCGTGGACCTGGCGGTGGGCAGCGAATGGACCGATGTGGTGCGCTATGCCGAGGTGCTGCAGCAGGACGCGGCCCAGGCCGGCATCAAAATCAATCTCCAGACCATGCCCACCAGCCAATACTGGGAAAGATGGACCGAGGTCGCGTTTGGAATTACGCCCTGGACCCACCGGCCCCTGGGGACGATGATCCTCAACCTGGCCTATGTGGCTGACGCTGAGGGCAAGCCGGTGGCCTGGAACGAGACCCGCTGGGTGGATGCGGAGTTTTCCGAACTGCTCACTCAGGCCAACGGCACCCTGGATGTGGAAAAGCGGCGGGCCATCATGTGCAAACTGGAAAATATCCAGCAGGAACGGGGCTCCATCGGCATTGCCTACTGGATGAACACCTGGATGTGCCCCCGCAAGAGCCTCAACAATGTGCAAGCCCATCCCAATCTGTACATGCTCTTCAACGAGGCCTGGCTGGCCTAAATGCTCCTACAAGGCAACTTAAATGGGGGGTATGGAATTCCCGCCCCCCTCCCAGGTTAGGGAATAGCGGATGGCCAAATTTATCATCCGGCGGTTTTTCCTGCTGCTGCTGACCATGCTGCTGGTCTCCATGGCCATTTTCCTGATCACCGAGGCCTCCCCCGGCAATGTGGCCCGCAATGTCTTGGGCGCTTTCGTTACCCCAGAGCAGGAGGCCTCTTTTCTGGCCCAAAACGGGCTGGATCAGCCGGTGCATCGCCGCTATATCTCCTGGCTTTTCGGTACGGACTGGCAGGCCGAATCCAAGATTGGCCTGGAGCTGCGACGCCTCCTGACCGAGCGGGGATTCGTGGAGTGGTGGGCCGTGGCGGAAGATGGGAATCTGATCCGCTGGAAAATCGAAGGCGACGACCTGATCGCCTTGATCAGGAAGCCGGACGGCACGCTGCTGGAGCAAGTGGACAATGGCCGTTGGCGGCAAAGCGCTGATGGGGCGGCGACCTTTTGGGGCCTGGATGAACAGAACCATGCCGTGATGTGGGAAAAGGGAGCGGGCCGCACCTCGTGGGTGTTTATCGTCGGAAGCGGCTGGAAAGAAACCACCGGCGGGCCGGCGCGGTATATTCCTCTGATGAAGGGCTTTTTAAGGGGGGATCCGGGAATTTCTTTCCGCACCGGACGCCCCGTGGCCAACGCGATCTTTGTCCGGCTGCGCAACTCCCTGGTCCTGGCCGGAATCGCGTTTGTGATCGTCATGCCCCTGGCCCTGCTGCTGGGTCTGGTCGCCGGGCTCAAGGAGGGCTCCACCCGGGACCGGGTGCTCTCCATCGGCGGGATGATGTTTTCGGTGATGCCTGAATTCGCCACCGGCATCTTTCTGATCCTGATCTTGGGGATCTGGCTCGATTGGGTCCCCGCGGCAGCGGTCTACGGTGAATTGGCCCCCTGGCAGCGGCCCGATATGCTCATTTTGCCGGTGTTGACGTTGACGCTCGTGGAACTGGGTTACATTCTACGCATCACCCGGGCCTCCATGGTGGAGGTGATGAAGTCGCCCTATATCCGTACGGCGTTTCTCAAGGGGCTCTCCTACAAGCGGGTGGTGTTCCGGCATGCCGTGCGCAATGCGCTGCTGGCCCCCATCACGGTGATCATGCTCCACGTCAACTGGCTTCTGGGCGGCATTGTGATTGTCGAGGTGGTGTTCGGCTATCCGGGGCTGGGCAAGTATCTCCTCGACTCGGCGCTGTTCAAAGATATCAACGCCCTGGAGGCCGGGGCCATGATATTGGTAGTGGTGGCCGTGGGGACCCAGCTGGTGGCCGATATTATCTACACCTTTCTGAATCCTCGGATTCGATACAATTAAGAGGGATTCCATGGGCAACGCTCACGCCGCCCCGGCGGATGAAATCCAGTATCCCCGGCGAACCCTGAAAATCAGAATGATGGATATGCTGGCCATCCTGTGGTCCTCCAGGACCGCCATGGTGGGGCTGGTGATCGTGCTCTTCTGGGTGCTGGTGGCGATTTTCGCGCCCTTGCTGACCCCCTACGGCCCCCTGGACCAGGATTGGCAGGCCCCCAATCAGGGACCCAGCTGGAAACACCCTTTGGGCACCGATGAATTGGGGCGGGATTTGTGGTCCCGGCTGATCTTCGGCGCCCGGATTGTTCTGGTCATTTTGCCCTTGAGCGGGGACGGATTCATTCCCGGGGGGACCGCCCTCTGGGGGGTGCTGGTGGCCTTGGTGGTGGGATCGGTTCTGGGCTTGATCAGCGGGTATAAGGGCGGCTGGGTGGATGAGATCACCATGCGCCTGTTAGACGCCATGATGTCGGTACCCATCATCCTGCTCTACCTCATCATTGTCGCCGCCATCGGACCCTCGGCGGTGAACGTAGTGCTGGCCATCGCTATTGTGGGCGCGCCCGGCATTGCCCGTTTGGTGCGCGGGCTGACCCTGGACATCGCTACCCGGGATTTTATCCGCGCGGCCGAAACCCGGGGTGAAACGCTATGGTGGATCCTATTCATGGAAATTCTGCCCAACGCCCGGGGGCCCATTATCATCGACGCCATGCTGCGGGTGGGTTACGCTATATTTGCCATGGGTACCTTGGGGTTTCTGGGGTTGGGTTTGCCGCCTCCCTCTCCCGACTGGGGCTCCATCGTGGCCAAGGGCCGGGAGTTCATCCTCCAGGGCAGCCCCTGGGCGGCGCTGTGGCCCAGTATCGCCATCGCCTCCCTGGTGGTGGGGCTCAATCTGCTGGCGGACGGGTTAAGGGAAGAAGCGACCCGCTATCAGTAAATGCTGACGCGGGATCAAGGGGGAGGGCTCACGTGACCGAACCCGCCCCGCCTTCCCTTGAAACTTTTTATTAGACACGTCATTCAAAAGTTTTATTAGACACGTCATTCAAAAGCAGGAATCCATGACGAATCCACCCGCAGCCGCCAAGGAAGCCGTTCTCGAGGTTGAGGATCTGGCCATCAGCTACGAAACCCGCAAGGGGGATGTGGCGGCGGTGCGGGGGGTCTCCCTGACGGTCAACAAGGGGGAAACCGTCGGCATCGTGGGGGAGTCGGGCTGTGGCAAGTCCACGATAGCATTTGGGATTGTCGGCTATTTGGGGACCAACGGCAAGGTGGTCAACGGCGCCATCCGCTTTGAGGGCCAGGATTTGGTGGGCCGCTCCCAGGCCGACCTGAACCGGCTGCGGGGCGACCGTATCTCCATGGTCTACCAGGATCCCATGCAGGCCCTCAATCCCTCCATGAAACTGGGCCATCAACTGGCCGAAGTGTTGACCGCCCATCGGAATATGACTCTGGAAAAGGCTTGGGAGAAATCGGTCCAGATGCTCAAGCGGGTCTATATGCCCGACGCTGAAAATATGATGCAGCGCTTTCCCCACCAGCTCTCCGGCGGCCAGCAGCAGCGAGTGGTGATCGCCATGGCCATGCTCAACCATCCCTCCCTGCTGATCATGGACGAGCCCACCACGGCCCTGGACGTGACCGTGGAAGCGGCTGTGCTGGACCTGATCATGGATCTGAAGCAGGAGTACGACACCGGCATTATTTTTATCACCCACAACCTGGGGGTGGTGGCCCGGGTGTCGGACAACCTGTGCGTGATGTATGCGGGTGAGATGGTGGAAAAAGGCCCCATCCGCAATATTTTCGCCAACCCCAGCCATCCCTACACCAAGGGGCTGCTGGGCTGTGTCCCCCGGCTGGGTCAATCCAAGGCCGACGCCGTGCTGAGGCCCATCCACGGCCAGGTGCCTCCCCCGGCGGAGCGTAATCTGGATGCCTGTATTTTCCATCCCCGCTGCGGCTATGCGGATGAGCGCTGCAAGCAGAGCCGGCCCGACTATGTGCAAATGTCCCCGGATCATCGGGCGCGCTGCTTTTTTGCCAAGCAGATCCAAGCGCGGGAGCAGAAGAAGCGCAAGCGCGCCAAGTCTCTGTTTGCCGGAGAAGCGGCCACCGCTCACGACCAGCAGGAAGTGCTTCTCGACCTGGGGCAGCTCAAGGTTTACTACGAGCAGGAGTCGGATTCTCTGGCCGGGGTGTTCGGCCTGGGGGAAAAGAGATACGTCAAGGCGGTGGACGACATTTCCTTTCAGCTGATCCGGGGCAAAACCCTGGGGATCGTGGGTGAATCGGGCTGCGGAAAATCCACTTTGGTCAAAGGCTTGATCGGCCTGGAGGAGGTCACTGAAGGTCAGGTGGAGTTTTTGGGGCTCGATGTCACCAAGCCGGTGAAAGAGCGGGATATGAGCTGGATTCGGGAGATGCAAATGGTGTTTCAGAATCCCGATTCAACCCTCAATCCATCGTTTCCGGTTGGCAAGCAGATCGCCCGGCCCATCCGGCGCTTCAAGACCGTGCCTCGCAACAAAGTCAAGGATGAAGTGGTCCGCATTCTTCAGGCGGTGCGGCTGGGGGCCTACTACTACGACCGGCTGCCCCGCCAGCTCTCCGGAGGCGAAAAACAGCGGGTGGGCATCGCCCGCGCGTTAGCCGCCCAGCCTGATCTCGTGATTTGCGATGAGCCGGTATCGGCCCTGGACGTATCCGTGCAGGCCGCGGTGATCAATCTGCTCCTTGAGATCCAGCGGGTCCTGGGAACCACCATGATTTTTATCGCCCATGACTTGTCGGTGGTGCGCTACTTTTCCGATTTCGTGGCGGTGATGTACCTGGGTCGTATCGTGGAAATCGGGCCGGCCGAGCAGATCTATGCCCCGCCCTATCACCCTTATACCGAGGCGCTGCTCTCAGCGGTGCCCATCCCCGATCCTGAAATCGAGCAGACCCATATTCGGCTTTCGGGCAATGTCCCCTCGGCCCTCAATCCCCCCTCCGGCTGCCGCTTTCACACGCGCTGTCCCCGCCGGGAGATGATGGATGATCCCAGCCTATGCGCCGAAAGGCCGCCGCCCTGGATCCAGCTGGACAAAGAGCATCGGATCTTGTGTCATTTGCCCTTAGCGGTGTTAGAGCGCCTGGAACCGGTGGTTCAAAGCCGTGTCGCTTAAATGCCTGAAGGCCTCAGGAAGCCAAAAGCGTGTTCGCCGTGCCCCTGCCGCCCCATAGTTCTGAAATCCGAAATCAACTCAATTTGCCCTCCGGTACCACGCGGGTGAGGCTGGATACCGCGGATTTTTCCATTCCGCTGGCCCAAATCGGCCGCTATGCCGGGGGCAGCCGCTATGAAATGGGCGAAAGAAGCCAGGCCATGGCCCGGGATGCCCTGGCGTGGGCCCGGAAGCTGGCCCGACCCATATTTGGCTACGCCCTGTTTGCGGCGGTTCCGGAGGCGTCAGGATCAGCCGTTGGGCTACCCTCGGGGCATCGTTTGGCCTTGCCTGCTGAGGAGCGTGATCCCGGGATCCAAGGCGTGGCCGCGGTGGCCTGCACCTTGGGCCACGGCCTGGATCAAAAGATCAGTGCCTTAGGCGCCGACGGGGATCTGGCGCAGAGCCTCTTTGTGGATGCCGCCGGAGTGGCGCTCTTGGAAGCTCTGGGTGCGGCCTGCCGGGCGCACATTCTAACCGTTCTCAAGCCCCTGAAGCTCTTTTGCGGCTGCCCCTTTGGACCGGGCTACGGCACCACGCCCATGGGAAGCCTGGGGGAGATATTTGACCATTTGGACGGTGAGGCCCTGGGCGTGGATCTTCGGGCGGAAACGATGATGCGGCCCCTGAAATCCGTGGCTTTCTGGCTGCGGCTCACCGCCAACCCCAAGGCCCTGAAGTCACCGGCCTACAAATGCCGGCGTTGTAGCATGGAAAATTGCATCTATCGCGCAGCAGGCTAACAGGAGGGGCCTAATAGCGATGGGTAAGGTGAAGGGCGTGTAGCCCCGGCGTGGGGGGCCGCCCTAGCGGCCCCGGATGGATAGAGGGAGAATTTATTAGAAGGGAATGTCGTCGTCGGGCGGGCCTTGGGGACCGCCGCCAAAGGGGGGCATACCGTCGCCGCTATCCGGGCCTTGGCCGCCCTGGCGCCGGGGCGTGCCCTGTCCGTAACCGCCGCCACCCTGGGGCCCCTGTCCGTAACCGCCGCCGCCGCCGCCTTCGCCTCCGGACCCGCGACCGCCGAGCATCTGCATCTCGTTGGCCACAATCTCGGTGGTCCAGCGTCGGTTGCCCTCCTTATCTTCCCACTCGCGGGTTTGCAAACGGCCTTCGATATAAACTTGGCTACCCTTGGACAAATACTGACCTATAATTTCAGCCATACGCCCAAAGGCAACAATCCGGTGCCATTCAGTATGGGTCTGTTTCTCGTTGGTATTTTTGTCCATCCACTCACGATTGGTGGCGACAGTAAAATTAGCGATGGCGCGGCCATCCTGGGTGTAGCGAATTTCCGGATCACGGCCCAAATTGCCCACAATAATCGCTTTGTTGACTCCTCGCATGGTGGTGGTCTCCTTGAAAATGGCTCGAATGAATGGGTGCGGAATTGACGTCCCGGATGCTTACACAAAAGCTTGGAGAGTGTCAAACCGCGTCCATAACTCATGGCTGCGCATGGGAAGGTAAACCCGCTCTGAGAGCCGAAACCCGGTATCCCTATGTCTGAAAACTTGAATTTGGAACGACGAATTAAAAAACACCTGACGGGACCCATCCACAATTTTTTTGCGGTCACTGGACCGGGGTTGGAAGATTTGTGTCTCCAGGAACTCAAGGCGCCGCCGCTCTCCTTGACGGATGCCATGCAGGTGCCGGGGGGCGTCGCCCTTCGGGGACGGCTGCATCAGCTTTACGGGGCCAATTTGCATCTGCGCACCGCCACCCGCGTGCTGTTGCGGGTGGCCCGCCTGCCTGCCCGCGCATTTGGCGAGCTCGAGGGACAGGTCGCCAAAATTCCATGGGAACTCTACCTTCCCTGGCAGGGCGTGCCCCAAGTCCAAGCCACTTTGCACAAATGCCGGCTCTACCACTCCGGTGCAATTTGCCAGCGGGTGACGCGCGCCATTGGGTCCCGCTGGCGGGATGTCGCGGGAGGGGAGCCCCGGGAGTCCAAGTCCCAAACCCTTTTTGTGCGGGGGGTGGGGGACCGCTTTACGTTCTCCCTTGATTCAAGCGGCCACCCTCTCTATCTGCGGGGGCTGAAAACTCAGGGCGGACCGGCCCCTTTGCGGGAAACCTTGGCTGCGGCCATTCTTAAGCGTGCCGGCTACGCTCCGGGCATGCTCCTGTTGGACCCCATGGCCGGCAGCGGCACCTTCACACTGGAGGCGGCCATGGTCGCCGCGGGTATTCCGCCGGGATGGCAGCGGGAGTTTGCCTTCCAGGCCTGGCCCGCTTTTCAGCCGGGCCGCTGGCGCCATTGGCGGCGTCAGGCCGAAGCGGCCTTTGCAACCCCGCCCGGCAGACCCTCGATTCTATCGGTAGATCTGGATCCCGGCGCCTGCCGGGCCTTGGAGGCCCGGCTGCGGGAAACCCGCCTGGCAGACTGGGCCAAAGTTGCGCCAGGAGATTTTTTCCAACTCACCCCCCGGCAGGTAACCCAGGCCACCGGTATCTCGGCGCCCGGTTTGATCTCCCTCAATCCGCCTTTTGGCCGGCGCTTGGCGGACCCCCAGTCCGCCGTCTCCCTGGTGGAGGCCATCGGCCGCCACTTGATCCGGCACTTTGAGGGCTGGCGATTCGCCTTGCTGCTTGCACCCCAAATTGAGGTGCAACATTTGCCCATTCCGGGCAAGATCCACCCCCTGTCCCACGGGGGCCTTGCGCTGAAATTGTTGACAGGCCGAATTTGAGTCGAGCCCACAAGGACAGGAGAGCGAGCCAAGGCCCAGAATGGATATTCCGGCCTAGGATTCCCCGATCCGCCCTCATGCTCACCCGTTTTGAGCAGCAAGCTGAAACCGTTATCATGGGAATTTGACCTTGCCGGGTTTGGGTGGGCTAGAAGCCTTGAGTTATGGCTTATGTTTGGCTAAGATCCGGACAGCTTAAGTTTTATACGCGCTGGACGATTCTAGTTAAGAACCGGGTCGGGGATGCCTATTCCAGGCAAGCTGCTTCTCCCCATTGAATGAATCGGTTAATTTCAAGCAGAGGTACCGATATGCATGTGCTTCGATGGCTTTCCCTCACGTTCGTTCTGACCACCCTGGTCTGGAGTGTTGGGTGTGGATCCGATGAAGAAAAAAAGGCGGCCCATTTTGAAAAGGGTCAGGCCTATTTTGCCTCCGGGGAATACAAGAGCGCTGAACTGGAATTTCGCAATGCCATCCAGATCGATCCGCGTTATGCCGCGGCCCACAAAAAATTGGGGGAGACCTATCTCAAGCTGAGTGATGCCCGGGGGGCTTTCCAGGCCTATTCCACGGCCCTCGAGCTGTTGCCCGAGGACAGCGAAGTCATCTTGAAAATGGCCTCCTTCCAATTTTTGGGCAAACAATTCGACGAGGCGCGGGTCAAGGTGGAGCAGGTGCTGGCCAAGGAACCGGAAAATATAGAAGCCCTTTACCTCATGGCCGGGATTCACGCCGCCACGGAGCAGGGTGCCGAATCCCAGGCGCTGTTTGAACAGATCATCACCCTGGATCCGGCCCAAACCCGGGCCTATCTGGGGTTGGCCAAACAGTATCACGGGGCCGGAAACATGGACCAGGCGGAAGCCCAAATCAAACAGGCAGTAGCCGTAGACCCCCAGTCTATTCAGCCGCGCATGGCGCTGTTCGATTTTTACCGCGCCCAGAAGCAAGACGAACTGGCGGAAGCCGAGCTCAAGGCGCTCATCGCCGACCACCCCGACCAGACCGATCTCTACTTGATTCTAGGACAATTTTATTTGGTCCGCGGCAAACCTGAACTGGCGGAAACCACTTATCAGCAGGTGATTGCCGAGGACCCCAAAAAGAGCGCCGCTTACATGGCCCTGGCCGAACTGTATAAGGGTCAGGATCGTCCGGAGGAGGTTCTGGCCACCTATCAGCAGGCCTTGGAGCACGATTCGGAGAACCTCGGCATCATGAATCAAATCGCCCGCCACCACTTTGCCGACGGCAAAGCGGATCAGGCGGCGGAATTGATCGCCCAAATCCTGGAGAAACGCCCCAGTTTCACCCCCACCATCATGCTGCAGGGCGAGATGGCGCTTTCTCAGCGCGATTTTGCCGGAGCGCTGAGCCATTTTGACCAGGTGGTGCGGGACGCGCCCAAATCCCCCCAGGCTCACTATTTCCGGGGAATGGCCCATCTGAGTCAGGGCGCGACCCAATTGGCCAAGAACGATCTGCAAAAGGCGGCGGAGCTCAATGCCGGCTATTACCGTCCCCGCCTGGTGCTGGCCGATATTCACTACCAAAACCGCGATTATACTCTGGCCCGCAAGGAGTGTGAACAGGTGCTGGAGATCAACCCCGGAAATTATCGCGCTCAGTTGATCATGGGCAATGCCTACCTGCAGGAAAAAGAGCTGGCCCAGGCCCGCGCCATCTTCGAGGGCCTGATCGCCAAGGTTCCCGACAACCCCAGCGCCTTTTACCGCCTGGGGCTGGTGGAGCGCCTGGAAGGCAACCGGGATGCCGCTTTATCGCGCTTCGACCAGGCCCTTAAGATCAATCCCCAACTCATGGATGTCTTTTCCCAAGTGGTCTCCCTGTACGCCGCCAATCAGGAGTTTGAGACCGCCCTGGCCAAATGTGACGCCCAGCTGCAGGCCGTAGCGGACAACTCCGCCGCCACGGCCATTACCCACGCCCTCAAGGGCCGTCTCTACGTGGCTTTAGAGGACTATACTCAGGCCGAAGCGAGCTATCAGGCGGCCATGGCGGCCAACGAAAACTACATGGCGCCCTATTACGCCCTGGCCCAGCTTTACATCCGCAACCAGCAGGTGGATAAGGCCATCGGCCAGTATGAAGCGCTACTGGCCAAAAATCCGGGCCAGGCCACCCCCAACATGCTGTTGGGCGCTCTGCACGACATCCAGAAACAGCCCGATCTGGCGGAAAAATACTACCGGGCCGCACTGGCGGCGCGCCCCGATTTTGCCCCGGCGGCCAACAATCTGGCCTACCTTCTGGTGGGGCGGGATGAGGCCCTGGACGAAGCATTGACCCTGGCCAAGCAAGCCAAGGAGCGCCTGCCCGAGGATCCCAATGTCATGGACACCCTGGGGTTGGTGTACCTGAAAAAAGGGCTGCTGGACAGCGCCATCAGCGAGCTCAAAGACAGTCGCGCCAAACTGCCCGAAAATGCCACGGTCCGCTATCATCTGGGGCTGGCCTACCATAAGGCCGGAGAGGCGGCCAATGCCAAAACCGAACTTACGGCCGCCCTGGAGCTGAATGAGGAATTTGAGGGGGCCGAACATGCCCGCCAACTGTTAAGCGAGCTGTAGTTATCGCTCCAGGTTAGATTATCATGTATCAAGCCCACTTCAAGCTATCCCGCAAACCGTTTCAGATCACTACGGATCCCAAATTTCTATGGCTGGGGGAGAAGTATCAGGAAGCCCTGGCGATCCTCAAATACGGAATCATGGACAACAAAGGCTTTCTGCTGCTCACCGGGGATGTGGGCACCGGCAAGACCACCCTGATCAATGCCCTGGTGGATACCCTTGGGGACGAGACCATTACGGCCATCATTTCCGATCCCGGACTGGAGGCCCTGGATCTTTTCAAATTTATTGCCGAGGCCTTTGGCCTGGACTCCGGTTTCACCCGCAAAGGTGAATTTCTGCTTCAATTCGAGAAGTTCCTGATACGGGCCCATGCCAACCGCAAACGGGTGTTGCTGGTCATCGACGAAGCCCAGCGCGCGCCCCAGGAGCTGCTGGAAGAAATTCGGATGCTTTCCAACCTGGAGCGCCAGGATACTAAGCTGATCAATATTTTCTTTGTGGGGCAGAATGAATTGAATCCCATTCTGCTGAGGCTTGAAAACCGGGCCCTCCGGCAGCGGATCGCCCTCAACTACAATCTTAACCATCTCCAAAGGGCCGAAGTGGATGCCTATGTCCGCCATCGGCTCAAGGTGGCCGGCACTACGGAGCCCATTTTTGAGCCCGCGGCCATTGAAATGGTTAGTAAGCACTCAGGGGGCTATCCGCGACGGATCAATGTCCTGTGCGACCATTGCCTGGTCACGGCGTTTGTGCGCGGCGTGGCGTCCGTGAACAGCGAAATTGTCCAGGAGTGTGCCGGGGAACTGGCCATTCCCGACTATATCGAACCGCCTATGGCGCCTTCTCCCCCGCGCCGGAATGAGCCCCCGCGGCCGACCCAACCTGCGGGACCGGCAGACCAGCCCCCGGACTTTGTCGAGCCGCTGGACCTTACTATGCTGGCCCAACCCGCCTTGCCGGCCGAACCCGGTGGGGCCAGCGATGTTGAGCTCGAACCGGAATCTGAAACCCCGCCCCGGCCCCAAGAGCCATCGTCATCTTTGGATGAACCGGCCCCCGCCGCTGCGCCTAAGCCCGCTTCCAAGAAGGCCTCCGCGATGGGGATCGCGGCCGGCCCGCAAGGTCCGGCGCCGAAACGTTCCGTCTCCGGCAAACTGATTTGGGGGCTGGTATTGGCCGGCCTGGCGGGCCTGTTGGTGGTGTTGTGGCAGTATCCCCAATCCATTACCCGGGAGCTGAACCCCAGCCAGGGAACGGAGAGTTCCGGTCCCGCAGGGGATGAGGCGCCGGTTTCCGGTCCGGATCCCTCAGCAGCGCCTGCGGATACTCCGCCAGCGGCAGAGCAGCCCCCCCCAACCGACGAACCTCCTGGGGAGCCGAATCAGTCCGCCGCCAAGGATGACTCCTCCTCACCAACGACCGCTGACGCTCTGGAGCCTGCCCCTGCTGAGGGGCAGGTGGACGATCAACCCCGTGTGGTGGGGCAGGTGGACGATCAACCCCCTTTTAATGGTCAAAAGATCATCATTCCCTTTTTCCGCGATTCCAATGCTTTGGCGGCGGATACCTTTGCCGCCCTGGATCGTCTGGCAGCGGGGCTACAGTCCCGGCCCCAGCTTAACATTGAGGTTCGCGGCTATACTGATGCATCGGGGGTTTACGCCTACAACTTAAAGCTCTCTGAATTTCGGGCCAATATGGTCAAAAGCTATTTGGTGGGCAAAGGGATTGACTCCCAGCGCATCAGCGCCCAGGGGTTGGGGCCCCAGGACATGCTGGAGACTGGGGATGCTGTGAAGAACCGGATTTTAAGCCGCCGGGTGGAGATCGAGATCGCGCCTTAACTCCGCCTGCCTGGGCCTTATCCAAATCCAAAATCGTTTGTCGAGAAAACGATAAAATACTGCGGCTCCGGTTCCAGTGCCTGCTGCCGAGACTGCGGCAAGGGGCCGGTTTGAAACCCGCTTCTACCGATGGGGGATGGGGATAGCGGACCCCAGGTGACGATCCTCACCGTCCTGTGCAAAAGGAAAATCCCCCTAACCCCCTTTGGCAAAGGGGGAACCGGCCGTGCTTCCGGGGATTTTCCCTGGCGACCTTAGACGATTGTCGCCGGAAAGCTGCGCGCTTTGGCTATGTCAAAAGGGGAGGGGGGGATGCGTCTTCAGCCCCAGTGAAAGCGGGGCCAAGGGGGTAGGGTCGCTGCTCCCCCCTTTGGTAGAGGGGGGCCGCGGGGAAGGGTTGCTCCCCCCTTTGAAAAAGGGGGGCCGGGGGGGATTTAAGCCCCTTGAATGCCGATTGCAAGGCTTACTTCCATTTTCGGTCGATCATTTTCCCTGCCGGTAGGATCGCGCTTTCAGGCCGGGCCGGCCGGGCAGGGCAGGGCAGGGATCAGCTGCGCAGCCCTTCATGGCCCTCGGCCAGCACCATGCCCAACTGCAGCGCCTTTTCATTCATTTCAATAAACCCCGAGGGAATGCGGGCCTTGAGCACGGCCAGGATCGATTGGGGGGTCACCAGGCGGGTGAGCTGCAGCACGGCCCCCAGCATGCAGATGTTAAAGACGATGGGCTTGCCGATCCTTTCCAACACGGTTTCATAGAGCGGCAGTTCGCACTGGCGGGCGTCCACTTTGCGCCCGGTGGTCACAAAGCGCGAGTCGGTGAGCATCAGCCCCCCGGGACGGATGATGGCCGCATACTTGTCGTAGGCTTTCTGGGTCAGGCAGACCAGCACGTTGGGCTGGATCACCTTGGGAAAGCGGATGGGCGCATCGTTGATGATGATATCCGAGCGGGTGGCCCCGCCCCGGGCCTCGGGACCGTAGGATTGGGACTGTACGGCGTTTAAACCCTCGTGGAGTACGGCGGCCTCGGCCAGAATGATAGCCGCGGTAATCACCCCCTGGCCCCCGGAACCGGAAAAGACGATTCGGCAGCGTTCCATTTATTTTCTCCCCCTTGCCCGTTCAATGACCTTCTCATACTCGCTGCAGTACTCGGGCAGCTCTTTTTCCACGAATATGCCGCGCTCGATGAGCTCCGGGTTTTCCTGTTTCGCTTTGGAGCCGATGGGAGTGGTGATGGTCTTGAAGCGTTCCATCATGTCCACGGCGGAGCCCAGGCGGTTTTTACGCCCGAAGTAGGTGGGGCATTGGCTCATCACCTCCACCACGGAAAAGCCCTCGTGGAGAATGGCTTTTTTCAGGATCTTGGTGATCTGCTGCACATGGTAGCTGGTGGTGCGGGCCACAAAGGTGGCGCCGGCGGCCGTGGCCAGCTCCACAATGTCAAAGTCGTGGTCGATGTTCTGGTAGGGGGCCGTGGTGGCCAGTTGACCATAACCGGTCAGGGGTGAGTACTGGCCGCCGGTCATGCCGTAGATGCGGTTGTTCATCACAATGGCGGTGATGTCGATGTTGCGCCGAGCGGCATGGATAAAGTGGTTGCCGCCGATGGAGAGCGCGTCGCCGTCCCCCATGGGCACGATCAGGTTCAACTCGGGCATGCTCATCTTCACCCCGGTGGCAAAGGCCAGGGCCCGGCCGTGGATAGTGTGCAGGGTATGAAAGTCCACATAGCCCGAGATGCGCGATGAGCAGCCGATGCCCGAAACCATGACGATCTCGTTTTTGCTCATGCCCAAGCTCTCCACGGCCCGCAGCAAGCCGTTTAGGACCGTGCCGTGGCCGCAGCCCGGACACCACATGTGGGGAAAGAAGCGCTCGCGGATGTAATCTTTGACCGCCATGGTTAAACCCCCTTGCCCTGCATAATTCGCAGCAGATTTTTAATATCCCGGTCATTGATAAAGATGCCGTCGATGCGGTTGGCCAGCACCACGCGCTCGGGGCGTTCCACGGACCGTTGCACCGCCAGCATCACCTGGCCCATGTTCATCTCCACCACCACCAGCCGCTTGGCATGCCGGGTCTTTTCGTTGACCAGCTGGTAGGGGAAGGGCCAGATGGTCTGAAGCTCCAGCAGCCCGATGCGATCGCCCCGCTGGCGCAGGCTCTCCACCACATGCAGGGCCGAGCGAGCCGCGGAGCCGTAGGAGATCAGTATGGTTTCGGCATCCGCGATGTGGAATTCCTTGAGGCGCGCGATTTCGTTGACGTTGTTGCGGATCTTGTCGGTCAGGTGGCGGATCAGGCCGTGGACCATCTCCGGTTCGCTGGTGGGAAAGCCCCACATATCATGAAACAAACCGGTAACATTGTAACGGTGCACCCCCCCGAAATCGCTCATGGGCAGGCGGCCGTCCTCCCGGGGCAGGTAGGGATGGTAATTGATCCCGCTTTTCACCGAGGTGCGCAGACGCTCCACCACGGGCAACCCCCCGGGTTCGGGGATTTCCAGCCGTTCGCGCATGTGGCCCACCACCTCGTCAAACAGCAGCACCACCGGGGTGCGGTAGGTTTCGGCCACGTTGAAGGCCGCCACGGTCACCTCGAACAGATCCTGGTGGGTGCTGGCGGTCATGGCCACAATTTCGTGGTCCCCGTGGGTGCCCCAGCGCGCCTGGTAGATGTCCCCCTGGCCCACCTGAGTAGGCAGGCCGGTAGAAGGCCCGCCGCGCATGACGTTGACCAGCACACAGGGAATCTCGGCCATGATGGCGTAGCCCAGGGCCTCCTGCATCAGGGAAAAACCCGGACCGCTGGTGGCGGTCATCACCTTGTGGCCGGTCAAAGAGGCCCCGATAATGGCGCACATGGAGGCGATCTCATCTTCCATCTGGATGAATTTGCCGCCCCTTTGGGGCAGCCGCGCCGAGAGATGTTCGGCGATCTCCGAGCTGGGGGTGATGGGATAGCCGGCAAAAAAATTGAGCCCGGCGTAAAGGGCGGCTTCCACGCAGGCTTCATTGCCCTGGACAAATTTAATGGTCCCCATACAATCATCCTTACGGTTGGTGGGCCTTAGGGTCGTGGAAATAAATAGTCCCTCATCTTGCTTGTCCTTTGGCCCGTCTACGGCGTTCCAGTAAGTGACACATATTCCCGATATGCACCGCTTACTGTGCCTTGTAGGCGAACCAAAATCCGGCGCAATCTATCGGCATTATTTATTTCCACGACCCTTATTCGGTTTCCACTTCAATGGCCAGGTCGGGACAGCGCAGCTCGCACATCAGGCAGCAGATGCAATCTTCGGGGCGCGCGGCCACGGCTTTCTCTTCGGCGTCCAGTTCCAGCACGCTTTTGGGGCAAAAGGCGACACAGATGCCGCAGCCCTTGCACCAGTCGCGGTTGATGAGATGTCGTTTCAGTTTGGGTTTCTTTTTCGGTTCGCTCATGATCGCTTTCCTCTACTCGGGGTGCCTGAGACTAGGCTCCCGATAGATGGATATGCCGGGGATGTCAAGGCAAACCTCCCTGTATTTAGAAGACGGGATGCCCTCGGGCGCCCGAAGCGGTCATTGCAACACGCGGTCCAGAAGCTCCACCGGATGCCGAATGGGGATCTGGGAATAGTGCTCCATTTGGATCCGGCAGGTGGGGCAATCGGTCACCCCCCAGCGGGGCCGGGCCGCCGCCAGCTTGGTGATCATGGGGGTGCCGATGCGCCGGCTCAAATCGGCATGGCGGGCCAAGAGCCCCCAGCTGCCGGCGATGCCGCAGCAATGGCCGGCCAGATCGATGACCCGCAGCCCCGGAATTCGATCCAGCAAGGTAAGGGAGCTTTGGGCCTGGGGCTGCACCTTAAGGTGGCAGGGCATGTGGTAGGCCACGGTGGCCTCCAGGGGGCGCAAGGTCAACTTCCGGCCCCGTTTCCGGCTCCGTTCATTGATCAGATGGCTGATGTGCACGGTTTTTTCGCCCAACATGCGAAATATCGGCGCGGGGAGCAGGTCCGGCCATTCCGTCTGCAGGCAGTGGCCGCAGGAGGAGCAGGTGACGGTCACATGGTCCACCGCATGGAGCAGGGTTTGCCACTGTTCGAGATTTTCGCGCACCTTGGCCCGGGCCGCCCCGATCAGACCCTTGGACAAGAGGGGCAGTCCGCAGCAGGACTGGGGGGGCAGATGAACCTGGAAGTTTAGGGCGCTGAGTACCCGCAGGGCGGCCTGGCCGATCTCCGGTCTGATGTAGCCGGCGTAGCAGCCGCTGAAATAAAGAACCTGGAGCTTACCCCTACCCCTGAGCGGTGCGCTGCGCTCATACAGGGAGTTGGGAGCAAAGGCGATGAAATCCCGCTCCGCGGCGACCCCCGTAAGCACCTCCCCCATGCGCCGCACCAGGGGAACCGCCATCAACGGTGCCAGGGCCCAGGAGAACTTGCGGGTGGCCCGCGCCGCGCTTTCCACCCGGGCCACCAGATTGTCGCCCAGGGTCGTGCCGTAGCGCCGCACATAGTGGCCCCGGGCTTCCAGGGCCAGTTTGGGGATGTTGACATGGGAGGGGCACTCTTCATAGCAGGCCCCGCAGCCCACGCATTGGTCCATCACCTCCTGAAAGGCGTGCTCGTAGAGGGTGCGGTTGGGCAGCACCCCGCTGATCAGTCCCCGCAGAAGATTGGCCTTGGCTTTGGGCGAGGCGATCTCCCGGCGGGTGAACTTGTAGACCGGACACATGCGGGTGGCGGTGGTGATGGTGGTGCACTTGGCGCAGCCGTGGCACAGCTCCAGGGCATCCACGAAATTTTCGGGCCACTGCAGCTCCAGACGGGGCTGGTAGGCCAGGCGGTAGTCGCGGCCGTAGCGCAGATCGTGGGTCATCTGGGAAGGGTCGGCGCTGGTTTTGATCTCGGGGTTCAGGGTCCTCTGGGGATCAAGGATCTGCTTGACCTGGCCGAAGAGGGGATAGATGTCCGGATAGCGGCGCTGGATGTAGGCGCTGCGCAGGCGCCCGTCGCCGTGCTCTCCGGAGACCGTGCCGTTAAGTCCGGCCACCAGATCGTACACCGCGTCGGCCAGCACCCGAAGCAGGTTCAGGTCCCCGGGATCTTTCAGGTTGAGCAAGGGGCGGGTGTGCAGCAGCCCCTTGGCGATGTGCCCGTAGAGCACAAAAGGTACCTGGTGCCGCTCTAAAATGGCATACAACCCCTCGAAAAAGGGGACCAGGTTGTCGGTGGGCACGGCGGCGTCCTCCACCAGGGCCACAATCTTACGGGTGCCTTTGAGCTTGTACAAAATGGGTACGGCCGCCTTGCGCACGGCCCAGAATTGCTGTTTCTCCTCCGCGGCCAACGCCAGGTAGGCACGCCGGCTCAGATTTTGCCGCTTCAGCAGGGCCTGCACCTCCCGGGCCTGATCCCGGCAGGCCTGGGCCGTGCCGCCGTGAAACTCAACCAGCAGCAAGTTGTCGATCTCCTGGGGCAGTTTAGCCTTCAGGGCCGGGGCATGGGCTTTGGCCAATTCCAGCAGGGATTTGTCCATCACCTCGATGCCCGCCGGTCCCAGGGGCAGAATCTGCTGCACGGCCCGGGCCGAAGCCACGATATCGTCAAAATAGGCCACCACCAGGCTGTCATGGGCCGGGCGGGGCGCCAGGCGGAAGGTGAGTCGGGTCACCACCGCCAGGGTGCCCTCGGATCCGGCCAGCAGGCGCTGGATTTGCAGCCGGTTGTCCTGAACCAGCCCCCGCAGGTTGTATCCGGCCACATTGCAGGCCACCGGCGGATAGGCGGCTTCAATGGCGGCGACATGCTGCCGGTACAGATCGAAGAGGGCGCGCCAGGGGAGGGCAAGCCGCTCCGCAGGGGTTCGGCCCACGCGGCTCAGGGTGGTTCGGCTGCCGTCAGCCAGCACGATCTCGGCATCCACGATGTAGTCGACGACATTGCCGTATTTTACGGAATAGGCCCCGCTGGCGTTGGTGCCGACCATGCCCCCGAAGGTGGCGTATTCGCCGCTGGAGGGGTCGGGGGGAAAAAAGAGCCCGCTGCCTTCAAGGTCCCGGGCCAGTTCGCCAAAGCGGTAGCCCGGCTGGCAGCTAAAGGTTTTGCCGGCCGGATCCAAGTCCAGCAAGCGGTGCATGTGGCGCGTAAAATCGATGACCATGCCCGATCCCAAAGCCGATCCGCACAACCCGCTGCCCGCGCCCCGGCAGTGGACGGCCAGCCCTTGTTCCCCGGCAAACCTCACCGCGGCCGCCACGTCGGCGGTGGTGCGGGGATAAATCACGGCCGCGGGCATTTTTTGGAAGATACTGCCGTCGGTGGCCAGCAAGAAACGGCCGATGCGGTCGCTGATCACTTCCCCCTGTAGCTGGACCCCGAGGGCGCGGAAGTTCGGATTTCCCATCTCAATTTGCCTTTTCTGGGAGAACTCCCACCAGCATGCTGGCATTGGGGATCACCGCCAGGGAGCCCCCCTGCCGGTCCAGGCGGTGCTGCAGTTCCGGGAGGCCGAGGGCCGTGCAGCCGATGGTCTCGAGCTGTTCCGCCCCCAGCCGGGTCACCAGGTGGATACGGATGCGGCGGGTCTTGGTCATCATGGCCAGGGCCGTGCCTCCATTGCCCACATAGTTCTCTTTCAGCGCATCGAAGGCCGCCCGCCAACCGCCCTGCTGGAACCAGGGCAAAAAGGTTTCCGAGCCGATGCCCTCCCGGCACTCGGCCAGCAGTGCCAGAGTGCCGCCCTCTTTAACAAATGCCGCGGCGTTGTGCAGGGCCTTGTGGCTTTGAATGAAGTTGATGTCCTTGGGAAAGCCGCCGCAGGAGGCCAGTACCATGTCGTAGCGCTGGGTCAGGGGCTGTTCGAAATATCGCCCATGGCGCCGGCAGGCGTCTTCGAAATGGGCCTGTCCCCGGCCCAGCCGCAGATCGCACACCTGGCCCGTTGCATCCAATAGGCCATGGATGGCCAGATCCGCCGGGGCAAAGGCTTCCACGGCGGCTAGATCCTCGGCCAGGGGATTGCCGGCCAAGCGGCCCGCCCGGCACCCGGCGGCCAACCGCCCGGCGGCGCGGTCCAGGAACAGGCCGTGGTTGTGATAGATGGCCGGGCGGTAACCCAGGCCGGGGAACAACAGCTTGCGCCCGCCGCCGTAGCCGGCGAAGTAGTGATGGGAGATGGCGCCGAAGGTGATCACGCAGGAGGCCCGGGCCAGATCCTTCCGGCGATGGACCGGGGTCTTTGAGGGGGTCATCCCCAATGTTTCAAACTGCTGCTGCTCCCTGCAATCGTGGTGCACAAAACGGTAATGGCGGTAGACCTCGCCGTAGGTTTGCAAAGATTCGGCCTCGCTCTGGCGGGGGTGGGTGCCGTAGGCGATATAGAGGGTGATCCGGGAAGGATCGGCGCCCTGATCCTGCAGCACCTTGAGCAGAATCGGCAGATAAAGGGGGTAGCCGCAAAGCCGGGTTTTGTCCGCCAGCACAATGGCCGGCCGGCTCAGATCCAGGGGGTTTTCCCTTAGAAACCGCCTGAGATCGGCGCCAAAGCGCTCTCCGTCGGTCTGGCTGGGCGGATTTTGAATCTCCAGCGATTCGGCGCTTTCGGGCAGGCTGACGGGCAGCCGCGCGGTGCCGAATTTCAGTTCCAGGGAGTGAACAGTTGTCATGCTGACCTCACCTTATTGGCTATAGGGTTGGCTGTCGGGTATTAATCTCCTCCAATCGGGCAGCGGCGATGCAGCCTAATTTCAACGCCCGCCCGCCGGCGTTTTGTTCCCCGCGGCAGGTTGACACCCGGATGGCAGCCCCCTAATCTATCTCGAATTGATTTGTCGGGCAATCGCAAAGGGAGGAGATCCGTGACCGCAAAGGACGCCAAGGGGTTCAAGCTGAAGCCGATCCTGGTGGTCCTTGCCGTCTTGCTGGCCCTGGCCGCGGGCGCCATCGGGTGGGGTTGGGCCGATCTGATGGGCTATGCCCAGCAGCCGGCGGCCTCGGAAGCAGAACCCCAGGTGTTCCAGGTCCGATCCGGGGTGGGCCTGAAAACCATCGCCCGCCAATTGGCCCAGGCCGGATTGATCCGGCAGCCGATCAAATTTCAAATTCTGGCGCGCCTGGAAAAGGTGGAGCGCCGGCTCCAGGCCGGAGAGTACCTGCTGGCGGCCGATCAATCGCCGCGCCAAATTCTGGCGGCCCTGAGCGATGGCCGCGTGCGGCTGCACAAAGTGACCATTCCCGAGGGCTACACCCAGACCCAGATTGTCCAGCTGATGGTCGCCAGCGGGCTGGCCGGAGCGGCCAATTTCGCGGGAGAACTGAAAAAGCCCCAATATATCGAACAGTTGGGGATTCCCGGAACGAGCCTGGAAGGCTATCTCTTTCCGGATACCTATCTCTTTCCCCGCCAGGCTTTAGCCCCGGAAATGGTCCGTGCCCTGCTCAGCCGATTCGGGGCGGTCTTCAACCAGACTTGGCGCACGCGGGCCGAGGCGTTGGGGTTCAGCGTTCACGAGATCGTCACCCTGGCCTCCATCATCGAAAAAGAGACCGGCCAGCCCCGGGAACGGCCCCTGATCGCCTCCGTGTTCCACAACCGCCTGAACGCCAAGATGCGCCTGATGAGCGATCCCACGGTAATATACGGGATTCCCGATTTCGACGGCAACCTCACCCGCCGACACCTGCGTACCGCCACCCCCTACAACACCTACACCCAGCCCGGTCTGCCCCCCGGCCCCATCGCCAACCCCGGCCGGGAGGCCCTGCAGGCCGCCCTTTATCCCGCCGAGAGCGATTATCTCTATTTTGTGGCCAAAAACGATGGCTCTCATCAATTTTCAATCCGCTACAAGGATCATCTCAAGGCGGTGCGCACCTACCAGTTGGGCCAGTAAATCGACCGGAACGCATTGCAACCAAGTATTGCATATTCATTGATTTTATTGAAACGCGGCGCATTCCGGGGGCTGGTTCGATCCCAGGGCAAAATTGTCAATGTTCCCGGTCAGCCGGGCAGGGCGACGATGCCGGTCGCCAGACTTCTGTGTCTTCAGGCCGCCTCACCGACATCCCGGGCAGCGATCCTGACCTTCCCGTACCTCCCAGATCTGATCTACCTAACGCCCCGATTCCACGAGGTCGTGCCGACAATTCCCGGTCGGTTGACATCCTGCGCTTTTCTCAGTACGGTATCTACGAAACGTAAACAACGATTCGTTAAAAACTGATTCAAGGTGACTGATGTGGAAAACCCCTTTAAATACGGCGCCGTGGTGCGGGGCCGCCACTTCGCCGATCGTGAACGCGAAATGGGTGAGCTCCAGCGGGAGATGGAAAACCTGAACCGCGTTTTTTTGGTATCGCCGCGCCGGTTCGGGAAAACCTGTCTGCTGCTCAATCTGATGGATGCCCTGCAAGGCAGCGGCCTGACCTGTGCGTATATCGATCTGAATGCATTTCCGGATATCCGCGGCCTGGCCGGCGCCCTGACCGGAATGGCAACCCAGGCCCTGGAGAGCAATACCGACAAACTGATCAAGATATTCTCCGGTTTTAAGCGGCTGCGGCCCAAGGTGTCCGTCAATCCGGACGGTACCCTCAGCGCCGGGGTGGAGCTGGCCCTGGATGAACAAGAGGCCCTGGCGGCGCTGCTGGAGGGATTGGCCCAGGCTGAAGCGCTGGCCGCCAAGAAGAACAAACGGCTGGTGATCATCATCGATGAATTTTCCGATCTTGAAAAATACAACGGTGGCACCATCGAAAAAGCCCTGCGTTCCCAGATCCAAACCCAGCAGCATATCGGCTATATCTTTTCCGGTTCCGAGCAGTCGCTGATACTCGCCATGATCCGCGACCCCAAGCGGGCCTTCTACAAACTGGGCCGCATCATGGAGCTGGGTCCCATCGACCGGGAGGCCTACCGCGCATTTATTTTGGACTGGCTCAACCAGGGGGGCTATCACGCGGGCGGGGATGAACTGACCCGTATCTTTGAGATCGGCGAGGATGTCCCCTACAATATCCAGCGGCTGTGCAATGTGATGTGGGATGCCGCGGCCGAATCGCGCCGGATCTCGCCGGCCCTGATCGAAAAACTGCCCCGGATCATCGCCCAACAGGACTCACCCCACTACGAAACCCTATGGCGTTCGGCCTCCCAAGCGCAAAAGCTCCTGTTGATTGCGCTGAGCCGGGATCCGGCCGCAAAACCGTTTTCAAAAGCCTTTCAGTTTACTCATGGAATCGGTCCCTCTTCCTCCATCAAGGCCTCTTTGGATTCGCTGCTCAAAAAGGGGATTTTATACAAGACCTTGAGCGGCCGCTACCGCTTTGCGGATCTGTTCATGCCCTACTGGATCGACTATATTAAAAAACGGGTCCGCTGAGCGTGCGCCTGATCGCTGACAGCCTGCCCATCGATTTCTGCGCGAACCCGTAGTGCTCTTTTTCGTAAGTTCGATGACCTATGATTGATATCACCGCCCGCATTGCTCGAGGCGCAAAGCCCGCAAAATATATCATTTGGAAAAAACGAACCGAGGGCAAAATCAAAGTGCTCCTCATCAACCAGGATCCCGGCTTCCTTCAATTCCCCCTTTTCCAAAGGGGGCTAGGGGGATTTTGAAAGACTCGCTATTATAAGCTTCACCGGCTTGAGAGCTTATGGGCCTATCAGCGGATAGCTGCCGGCATCCCTCTTAAAAACCCCTGGCTGAGGCTTTGGGCCGCGGGGTGGACGTAGACCTTCCCTTCCGGGGTGATGCCGCGGATGAGGCCGTCATAAAAAAACCAGCTCAGCAGCCGGCGGCCCAGGGCGTCCCGCCCCAGGGTGCCGGGGTCGAGTTTTGCCGCGGGGCGCGTGGCGCGGGGGATCTTTTCCTGCCGGGCCCTCAAACGTTTCATGAAATTGAGGATCCGGGAGAGACGCAGCAGGGTGGCGGCTTCCAACCGGGTGGTGCTGTGCTCCACCGGCAGGGCCGTGGATCGCAGCAGGGCCGGGTTTGGGGGCAACAGCCCCAGGCTGCCGCAGCGTTGATAATCTGGGCTGCCGGGCGCCGGATAAAAGAGCGAAAGGCCCGCCAGGGTGGGCTGGGACACCAGATAGAGCAGGTCGGCCAGGCTGCCGGTGGCGCTCTGGCCGGGGGCTCCGGCGATCAGATAGGTCACAGCGCCCAGGCCCAGCTCCCGGGACCAATCCAGAACCTTCTCCAGGTGGGGCCGGACATCGGGTCGGGAAAAGCGGTTGAGCTGATGGGGATCGGTGCTGGCCAGGGCCAAGTTGAGGGTTTGAAACCCACCCCGGGCCATGGCCGTCAGCATCTCGTGGTCCAGGGAGGGGGGAAAGAGGCCGTTCATGGCCCGCAGCTCGGTTTGCCCGCCGGGCAAGCGCCGGGCCAACATGGCCATCAGGTCCAGGAACCAGGGTTTGTTGAGGGTCAGGTTTTCATCCTCGAAATCGATGAACCCGGGAGGCTCCAAAGCCAGGGCACCATCCAGCTCTTGGGCGATGGAGGCCACTCCCCGGCGGCGGTAGGGGAGCGAGGCCCCTTTGCCCAGGCAGCAGTAGCTGCAGGTCAGGGGGCATCCCCGGCTGGTAACCATGACCTTGGCGGCACCGCCGGTCCGGCGGTAAAATTTGTGTTGGATCAACCCTTCGGCCGGAGGCGGCAGGGTATCCAGATCGGCAATCCAGGCCGGATCGCCGATCTCAAGCCCGCCGCCGGAACGCCGCCGCACCAGGCCCGGCACGCGGTCCAGGCGGCCCTTGCCCTCCAGGGCCTGAACCAGCCGGGGCAGGGCGATCTCCCCTTCGCCGCGCAGTATATAATCCACAGCCGGATGGGCCATGACCGACTCGGGCAGGGCCGTGGGGTGATGGCCCCCCAGGACAATGACCGCCTTGGGCCGCGCCCGCCGGGCGATGGCGGCCATCTCAAGGGCCTGGGCGCTGTAGGCCGAAAACAGCGAGGCGATCCCCACCAGATCCGCCCCGGATTTAAGGATGACCTCTTCCAGATAGGCATAACTGTAGCCGAAGTGGCGATAGCGGTGAAACAGGGCAAAAGGCGACAGGTCGGGCCGGCCGTAATAGGGGTGCAGGTACGCCATCTCCGCCGGCCAGGGCCGTGGGCGGGCTTTGCCGCTGGCCAGGGCGTCGAGGATCTCCACGCTGTAGCCGGCCTGCGCCAAGGCGGCGGCGATGCAGGCCAACCCATAGGGCAGGGTCCGCTTGCGGGTCAAATAGAAATCCTCGATGGGTGGCTGGATGAGCAAGATCTGGGTCATGGTGTGGACTATTGGGTCAAGGGAGGCAGCTTTAGGCGTTTGAAAGCGCTCAGGGTTAGAGCGCCTTGGGGGGCGGGTCCGGGAGGCCGCTGTCATCCGGATCGGCGGAACGGGCGGCCAGCGCCCGCCGGCAGGTGGCGGCGATGGTTTCACCGCGGAACCCCCGGCCTGCCAGAAAACGGCTCAGTTTGAGGGTCAGGGTGCGCTCATCCAAAGCCTTGAAGCGGGGCAGGCGGCTCTGGGCCGCGGCCGAGGCGGCCTCGGACTCATCCAGCTCCGCCAGGATTTCGCTGATCAGATTTCGCTCGATTCCCTTTTGTTGCAATTCATAGCGCAGTGCCAATTTCCCCCGGGGGCTGGTCCGCAGGCGCTGTTGCACCCACATTTGGGCAAAGGCCCGGTCATCCAGGTAGTTCTCCGCCGCCAGACGCTGCAGCACCCGGCGGCACAGCGGGACGGGGTGGCCCTTGCGCTGTAAATAGCGTTCCATCTCCTTGCGACTGTAAGCCCGGCGCCCCAGGTAGGCCAGGGCCTGGGACCAGGCGCGCTGGGTGTCGCTCTCGGCCTTCAGGGCCTCGCTCTGGTCAGGGGTCAAAACCTGCCCGACCCGCAGCCGGGCGGCCCTCAGGGCGTCCAGGCTGAAGGCGGGCTGCCCGTCGAGGTGAACTTCCACCTCGGTGCCCCGGCGCCGGAAACGCAGCTGGGTGATGGTGGGCGCCATACTCAGGCGGCAGGTGCCGCGGAGAGTGTTTTCAGGGCCTCCGCAATTGCCTGCCGGGCTTTCAATTGGCCGATCCAGGCCTGGGGAATGGCCCCCGGGCCCAGGTGGGCGCCCAAAACCATGCCCGCCATCAGGCCCCGGGAGGCGCTGTCGCCGCCGGCCATGACATTGGCGACCATGGCGCGCGTATAGTTATCTGGGTAGCTGGCCAGCAGATGGACGGTGGCCGGAAAGGCGGCTTCTACCTCGCACTGCTGGCCAAAGGCGTTGATGGTCTCCCGGGTGTCCCTGCCGGCACTCTCCAGCCCCTCGGCCAGCCAATCCTGGATGGGCGTTTGGTCGAAATCCGCTTTACCCACCGCTTCCATGGCCGCTGGCGGGGCCTGGCCCTTGAGCACGGCCAGGGTGACCTGAGCGAAAAATTGCGCGCTCTGCACCACATCATTGTGGTTGTGGGTCATTTGGGTTTGGGTGCGGACCGCGGTCAGGAGTTGCCGGGGGTCGTCGCGGTAGCGGAAGATCAGGGGCGCGATGCGCGCCGCGCCCCCCAGGTCGCTGGAGTCGGAGCCCGCCTCGGCCCAGGATTTACCGTCCGCCAGGTTGGCCCGAACAGCCTGGGTGGCCTTGTCCAGATAACCGTCGTAGGTGTCGAACAGTGCTTGCCAGGCCCGGCCGAAGGCCGCCTCGGAAAAGCGGCCCTCAGCGGCCAGGGATTTGAGGAGCACTAAGGTTTGATCGCCGTAATGGGTGAACTCCCCTTTCTGCTTGGTGGGGTGCCAGGATTGGACGATGGGTTTGAGCAGGTCGTGCACCTCGCCCACTTTGCGGTCGATGACGTTGGTGTTGTAGATCCAGTGTACTCCCAGGGCCAAGGAATCGGCGGCCAAGGAGCCCCACACTGCGGCTTGGGCGTTGTCGGTCATGGTTATCTCCCTCTCTTATCCATCGGGTTGCGTTCTCCCTTGTTGGTAGCTGGCCAGTCCATAGTCTTTCTAACTCTATGAAATTATTAGGTTTGATGGGTTAGCTTCGTCATTCTTGCACAGGCGCGAATCTATTTAGATTCCAATACATTGGAATCTCTGGATGCCGGATCCGTCATCCCGGGCTCGATCCGGGACCGGCATGACGGAGAACTTTGGACTCTCAAGTTGGTAGAGATATCCCGTTAAATTAGTCTGGATTACTGCCTTGGCAAGCCGTCGCAGGCGGCAGAGAGCTACTCGACCCCGCCCCGGGCGGGGTCCAGTGACTTGTTTTTCAAGGGCCGGCTGTTTCGGATGTGGGGTCGGTGCTGAAAGGCTGCCTGGGCGTGTCGTTGAGAATGATGCGGGCGTCCACCACGGAGCAGCCGCGTTCATGGGCAATCACCGGATTGAGGTCCATCTCCTTGATTTCCGGATAGGCCTCCACCAGTTCGGAACATTTGAGCAGCAGTTTTTGCAGGGCTTTTTTATCACTGGCCGCTCCCCCGCGAAACCTGTTTAGGAGCCGGGCCGATTTGATCTCCGTGATCATGTTTTTGGCCGACAGGGGCGAGATGGGCAGCACCCGGAAAGCGACATCCTGAAGGATTTCCACCAGCACGCCCCCCAGTCCGAACATGATCACCGGTCCGAACTGGTCGTCCTCCTTGGTGCCGATGATCACCTCCACGCCCTTGGCGGCCATGGGGGTCACCAGGACGCCCTTGATATCGGCCTTTGGGTTATAGTCGCGGGCGCTGCGGATGATTTCCCGATAGGCCCGGCGAGCCTCCTCCTTGGTGCGCACATTGAGCTTTACCCCCTTGGCATCGCTTTTGTGCAGAATGTCCGGTGAAACGATTTTCATGGCCACTGGTTCGGGGATCTTCTTGGCGGTATCCGCGGCCTCTTCCGCAGACTGAACCAGATACTCCTGGGGAACGGGAATGCCGTGCAGGGCCAACAGCGCTTTGGCTTCGGACTCCAGCAGCGCCTTGCGGCCCGCGGCCAGGGCCGCGGCGATGATGTCGGCGCCGGCCGATTTGGCTTTTTGGCGCCAGTTGAACACGAAGTCGGCCTTTTCGTGAAAGGAGGCCAGGTAGTCGCCGTACTGGGCCAGGACCCCTATGCAGGTGCAGCCGATGTCCAGGGAGTCGTAGACCGGGATTCCGTAATAGCGCAGCAGATCCAGGGCGTGGGGCTTGACTGAGGCGTAGAGGCTGTGCAGCACGATGGGTTTCTCGCGGGCCTGGACCATCTTGCCCATTTGGTGGGCGGCATCCTCCTCCATGAAGGCCAGGCTTTCGGCGAAACGAATGCCGTAGCCCCCGAAAAGGCCCACGATGAGCAGGCCGCCGACTTCCGGATCCTGAAGAATGATGTCGGCGCAGGCGGCAAAGACCGTGGGGTCGCTGTCGGTCCCCCCGGCCACGTCCACCGGGTTGGGCAGCGAGGCGGCGGCCGGCAGGATATTGCGCAGCTTGGCCTGGGTTTTGTCGCTCAGGATGGGAATCTGAATCCCGAGATCGGTCAGCAGGTCGGCGGCGATGGTGGCGTGGCCCCCGCCGTCGGCCAGGATGGCCACTTTGCCGTTGCGGATGGGGGGCAGGCTGGAGAGGGCCTCGGCCGCGGGAAAGAGTTCGTCGGAGTTTTCGATGACGATGATTCCGGCGCGTTCAAAGGCGGAACGGGCCACCCGGGACATGCCCGCCAGGGCGCCGGTGTGGGAGCCGGCCGAGCGCTTGCCGGTGGAGGAGCGGCCGCTTTTGAGCAAGACCACCGGCTTTTTCTGGGTGGTCATGTAGGCCTCCTGCAGAAAGGCGCGTCCCTTGCGCATGCCCTCCACGTACATCAGGATGGCCCGGGTGTCGGGATCATTGCCGAAAAAGTTCAGATATTCGTGGAAGGCCACGTCGGCCTCGTTGCCCACGCCCACATAGTAGGAAAAGCCCTTGCGGGATTTCACCTTGGCCTCGGTGATCAGGGTCAGGGCCATATTGCCGCTTTGGGTCAACAGGGCGATATCCCCCCGGGGGGCCTCCTTGAGCCCCACCAGATTCATGTTTTTTTTCAGGTTCATCATCCCCGAGGTATTGGGGCCGATGATGCGGATCTGGTGCTCCCGGGCCACCCGCACCATCTCGCCTTCCAGGTAGCGACCCTCCGGACCCAGTTCCCCGAATCCGCCGGCCAGCACCACCACGCCCTTGACCCGCTTTTGGCCGCAGGCTTTGAGGATCCCGGGCAGGGTGCGGGCCGGCGTGCAGATCAAGCCCAGATCCACGCTGCCCTCGATGGCGCTGATATCGGGGTAGCAGCGCAGGCCCAAGATCGATTTTTCTTTGGGATTGACCGGGTAGATGGCGCCCTCGTATTGGGCCTCCAACAGGGTGCGGATGGATTGGAACCCGCGTTTGGTTTCGTTTTTGGAAGCGCCGATGACGGCGATGGAGTCGGCGTCCAGAAGGGGGGCCAGGGACATGCGATCACCTCCAGGGTTGGATAGGAATAAGGGTTACTCCGATTTTGTTTTGCGGCCGTGAAAGGCATCCAGGGATGTTTGGCGCTCCTGGGTGTTCACGCAGGCCAGGCAGCCCTCCACCTCGAAGTCCATCAGCTCGTCCAGGCCGGCGCCGCCCCGGGCCATGAAGAGACCCTTTTTCATCATGCGGATTGAAAAACTCGAATTGGCGGAAATCTTGGCTGCCAGCTCCAGGGCGTTCGCCATGAGCTGATCCGGGGGCACCGCGCGGTTGACTAAACCAATGCGCGCCGCCTCCAGGCCATCGATGTTTTCAGCAGAAAAGAGCAGTTCGGCGGCCTTGCCCGGGCCCACCAAATCCTGGAGCAGCCGGAAGGCGCCGCCGGTCACCGAAGAGGTCACCCGCGCCTCGGGAGATCCGATTTTGGCGTCCTGGGCGGCAATGCGCATGTCGCAGGCCAGGGCCAATTCATACCCCGAGCCCAGGGCGTAGCCGTTGACGGCGGCGATGGTGGGTTTGGGAAAGCGGATGATGCGCCGGGAGACCTCCTGGAGGCGTTGCAGATAGGCGCGATATTCCTCGGGGCCGCGGGTTTGGGACTCCTTGAGGTCGGCCCCCGTGGAAAAGGCCCGGCCCGTGCCGGTGACAACCACCACCTTGACTGTTTCATCGGCCTCGGCCCGGTCCAGGGCCTGCTCAAGATCGCGCCACA
This sequence comes from uncultured delta proteobacterium, assembly GCA_963713755.1. Classification (GTDB taxonomy): domain Bacteria; phylum Desulfobacterota; class Desulfobacteria; order Desulfobacterales; family CAVQMW01; genus CAVQMW01. The sequence goes on from CAVQMW010000005.1 coordinate 496,050, forward strand.
ACTGATGGTTCATGGCGTTGAGCACCTTGGGGCGATTGAGGGTGATCACGGCGGTCTGATCCTCTTGGGCATACAGCAGACATTCAAAATCCATGGCATTTCTCTCCGATTGCAGGGATGATCCAAGGTCTCCGGGGGGCACGCGGAGTGTGCGCCGGTGGCCGGTATGTGATGTTATGGCGAAATCTGAATCCGCGGGTTGCGGGTTGGAACCCACAAGCGCTTGATTTCACAAGGTGAAGATATGCGGGGTGTGTTAAAGGCAATGGACTTGGGAAAATCGGCCGCGTGTGGGCACGAAAAATTGCGTGCTTAGGGTTGCCCCTGGGGCCTGCTAGGCCATACACCCTCCGGGCGGCGGGTTCAAGGGTAAAAGGGCCGAAATGTTGGAAGTATCAGCTTGCGGGGCGTTTGGCGGAATTTAGACGCTGAGGATTAAATTGGCGGCGTCCTCCAGGCGCACTTCCAATTCGGCGATGTCCACCTCCGAAAGCCCCAGCAGCATGGCTTCCTGGGTGGCGGTGAGCATCAGATCGGGCTGCGGGTCTAGACCGATGCCCATTTTGTTGCAGGTCTTGTTGGCCAGGCGAACCACCGTGAGCAGGTAATTTTTGGTGTCAAACGGGTCGGTGTGGTGATCCCGGGCTACGAGACAGAATTTTTCGGGAAGATTCCAGGCTTTCATCACCGAATGGCCCAAGCGCGGATGGAGGGTGCGGATCACTTCCTGGATCAGGGCGGGGGCGATCTGATTTTCGATTTTGCCTTTGCGGCGAATATCGTCGATGACCGTGGAAATGAACAGGCTGCCGATGTCGTGGAGCAGGCCCGCTAAAAATGCGTCCTGGACAATATCCGCAAAACCGCATTTTTTGGCCAGCCATTTGGCACCGAAGGCGCAGGCCACCGAGTGGCGCCACAAGCCGCGCATCAACTCCTGCAGCTGGGGGTCTTTGGCCTGGTAGTTGGCTTTTTGGGTGACCAGGGTCACCAGGTTGCTCACTTCGTTCAAGCCCAGGCGCACCAGGGCTTGTTGAATGGACTCCACCTTTTGCAACCCCTGGTAAAATGCGGAGTTGGCCAGTTTCAGGATCTGGCTGGTGAGGGCCTGGTCCTGGACCACCAGCTTTTCGATTACCTTGGTGTCGGGTTCCGCTTTGCTCAGTTCGGTCTGAATTTTAAAGGCCGTGGGGCTGAAGGCCGGAAGTTTGGTTTCGCCGTTGCTCAGGCTCTCTTTGATATGGTCCAGCAATGATTTTTGCCCGCTCATCGGATCAATCTCCCAATAAACGCCGCAGTTCGCCCAGGGGCCGCGGCCGCTGGGAGCGTGGTAGACAACGCAGCACTTCGTCGATGGTGGTCAGCCCGCTGGCGGCCTTGACGATGCCCTCTTCCATGAGGGTCACCAGCCCCGAGGATTCGATGCTCAGGGTGCGGATTTCATGGCTGGTTTTGCGCAGCAGCAAGGCGTCGCGAACGGTTTCGTCCAGAATCAGCAGTTCGTAGATTCCCACCCGGCCGGCATAGCCTGAGTGGCGGCACTGGGTGCAGCCGCGCCCCTTTTGGAAATTGCCCCCCAAAATGTCATTGGGCCCGTAGCCGATGCGCTGCAGATCCCCGGGGGTCGGCTTGTAGGGCTGGGCGCAGGCCGGACAGATCCGGCGCACCAGGCGCTGGGCCACCACGCTGATTACCGTGGAGGAGATCAGAAAGGCTTCGATATCCATGTTGAGCAGCCGCACCAGCCCGCCGATACTGTCTTCGGTGTGAAAGGTGGTGAGCACTTTGTGGCCGGTGAGGGCCGATTGCACGGCGATTTCCGCGGAGTAGTTGTCCCGGATCTCCCCGATCACGATGATATCCGGGTCCTGGCGTACGATGTGTCGCAGGGTCTCTTCGAAGGTCAGATTGATGCGCGGATTGATGGAGCACTGGCCGATGCCGTCGATGACATACTCCACGGGCTCCTCGGCGGTGATGATACTGATTTCGGGGCTGTTGAGATAGTTGATGCAGCTATAGACCGTGGTGGTCTTGCCCGATCCCGTGGGACCGGTGATCAGCACCACCCCGCTGGGCGCTTCCAGGGCCTCGCGCACATAGCGCTCGAGCATGCGCGGAGGCATGCCAAGCTTTTTTAAGGGCAGCAGCGAGGTCTGGCGGTTGAGGACCCGCATGACGATTTTTTCCCCGCTGATGGTGGCATAGATGGAGACCCGCAGATCGAGTTCCTCCCCATCAAATACAAATTGCATGCGGCCCCCCTGGTGGCGCCGCCGTTCGGAGATGTCCGCGTTGCAGAGCACCTTGAGGCGGCTGAGAATGGGCGGCATCAGCTCGATGGAAAAATCTTTATAGTGGACCAGCACACCGTCCATGCGGTAACGCACCCGCAGGCGGTCGGCCAGGGGCTCGATGTGAATATCGCTGGCGCCGTCCTTGATGGCTTCGTAGATGATCTGGTTGGCGATCCCCACCACTGAATCGTCGTCCATGGTGACGGGTTCCGATTCATGGGGGCTGCTGATGGCTTTGGCGATCGCCTTGCGGATCTCCTTGCGCAGGGCGATTCCTGGGAGCAGATCAGCCCCGAAAAGCTGTTGGGCGGCGTCGATCTCTTTAGGGTCCAAGGGATCGGCAAAGGCCACCAGCACCTGCTTGTTCTCCGAGCGGATGGGGATGATATCGTGGCGTTCATACCACTTTAGGGGTGCCCGGAAAAACAGCTGGCGATCCACCCCGGTAAATTCCGGCTCCACAAAGGGAAAGCCCATTTGCAGGCTGAGGGCTTCCACCAGGGTGCGTTCTTCGATGAGGTGCTGCTCGATGAGGATTTGGCCCAGTTTTCGGCTGGTTTTTTGTTCTTTCTGGATGCTGAAGGCCAGCTCCAGATCGTCCTGGGTTAGATAGCCCAGCTCCACCAGCAGGTTACCGATGCGCATGGAGAGGCGATTGTTGCGGATGGCCTGGCGGATCTGTTCGTCGCTCACAAAATCGAGGGTTTTGATCACCTCCAGGAGGGGCTTGGCAAATTCCAGCTTGGCGTGAACCCGCCGGGCGTAGGTCACCTGCTGTTCGGTGAGCAGGCCATCCTTGATGAGGATATGGACAATCTCGCCATACGCCTGGGCTGAGTCGTCTGGGTCTGGGTCAGCTGGGCTGGAGGTTTTGGGGGCCGGGGCCTCAGGGACGGCATCCGCTGCCGATGCATCCGCCTGGTTTGGCGTCTGGAGGTCTTGAGCCTCCTGAATGGGGTCGTCCTGGGCCGCGCTGTCCATACTCATGGCGATGGGTATCCGAGATGCAACCTAAGATGAATATCGATCCGAAAGGCGGCCTGGGGATTTCGCCCCTCATCCGCCGGAAACGCGGGACCGCCAGCAGTCCTATAAAAAAATTACGCAAAAAATCCGGCCCAGGCCGTTCCGAATAGAGGCCGCTTACGTTATCAGTAAGCCGGTTCGCCTGTCAAATCAAAAGCTTAACTTGCTTTACTCCCCGCCAATATTCATTAGCAGGATTTTGGGGATGACTACTCCGTCACCATGCCGATCAATTCCTGAACTACACCGGCGTCCAGTTTGCCGGCCTCGGCGTCCGCGCTGAGAATCGAGATGGCCTTTTTGCGGGAGAGTCCTTTTCGGTAGGGGCGGTCGGTTATCAGGGCATCGTAGATATCGGCCACCGCCATGATACGGGCCACCATGGAGATTTTATCCCCGGCGATTCCGTCGGGATAGCCCGACCCATCCATCTTTTCATGGTGGTGGCGCACCACCTCCAGGGCCGCGCCCAGATTTTTTTTCAGGGGCAGGCAGATATGATAGCCGATCTCGGTGTGGGTCTGCATAATCGTCCACTCATCGGGATCCAGAGGGCCCGGTTTATTGAGAATCGTTTCGCTGATGCCGATCTTGCCGATGTCATGCAGGGCGCCGCCGAAGCGCAGCGCTTCCAGTTCCGAGGGGCTGAGGCCCATTTTGCGGCCTAGCTGAACGCCCACGGTGGATACCCGGGTGATATGCCCCTGGGTGTAGGCGTCCTTGGCCTCCACTGCGTTGGCCAGGGAAAAGAGCACGGTTTCGATGCTGGCCAGATTGTTGTTGAGTTTTTTTAGTTTAATGAGGGATTTGGTGCGCGCCAGCAGTTCGGCCCGGTTGGGTGGTTTGGAGATGAAATCGTCGGCCCCGGCTTCAATGCCCTTGATTTTAGAATCCATGTCATCCAGGGCCGTAATCAGCACCACCGGGATCATGCGGGTGGCCTCATTGGTTTTGATGCGCCGGCACACTTCAAATCCGTCCATCTCCGGCATCATCACATCCAGGAGCACCAGATCCACCTCACGGTTGGCCACGGTTTCCAAAGCCTCTATCCCGTTGATTGCCTTGAGCAGATCATATTTCAGGGGCACCATGAGGGCTTCCAGCAGCTTGAGGTTGAGGGGTTCGTCATCCACCAGCAGCACCCGCGGGTGCTCGCTTTGAACTTCTTTCGCCTTGACGCTGTCGAAATAAAAGATGCTGTTGGCGCCCATGGTCCGGGCCTGATCCAAGGCGGCGCGGGTGGTTTCCAGCAAGGCATTTTTATTTTCGGCATTCTGGGGGCAGACGGCCATGCCGATGCTGACGCTGATCTCATGGTCCTGAAGGGCGGTGATCTTGTGCTGAATCCGCTCCAGGGCCTGACTTGCGCCGGCGGGATCGGTATCGGCCATCACAATCGCAAAGCCGTCTCCCTCAAAGCGGGCCGCCAGGTCGGTTTGGCGGATATTACCCCGGATGGTGGCGGCAATGCCCCGCAGGACCAGATCCCCGGTGAGGGCTCCGTGGCGTTCATTGAACAAGGAGAAGTTGTCCACATCCATCAAGGCCAGGGTAAATTTAGTGCCGTAGCGTCGGGCACGCTGGATTTCACGCTCTAAAGCGAGCTGAAAAAAGCCATGGTTGAAGAGCCCGGTGAGGCTGTCTTCATAGGGGGAGCCGGTTTGCTTTTGGTAATCCTCTTTTTGGTACTCCAAAGCGAGTGAATGGTCCATTATCGGGTGTTCCTTAACATTTGATTAGGTTGCGGGATCAGAGCGCCACTTTACGAGGCGCATTTTCCTCCACCGCCAAACAGCATTGGTTACGGCCGGCGGATTTGGCGCGATAAAGGGCACGATCGGCTTCCCGGATCATTCCCCGGGGTGAGTGATTCGGAAAGGCGTCGATGTTGGCAATCCCGAAACTCATGGTCACCTGGAGGCTAGCGCCTTCATACTGCAACGCCATCTGTTCCACGGCCTGGCGCAGCCGTTCGGCGATCACCTGGCTTCCCGCGATATCGGTCTCGGGCAGAATCAAGCCGAACTCCTCGCCCCCGTAGCGGGCCACCACATCCGAGGCGCGCACGCACCCTCCCAGCTTCTGGGCAATGTGGGTCAGCACCATGTCGCCGGCCTGATGACCGTAGGTGTCGTTGACCACCTTGAAATGGTCGATATCGGCCAGAACCACCGTTGCCGAAATGTGATAGCGCCGGACCCGGTAAATTTCCTGCTCCAAGAGCTCCATGAAGCGCCGGTAATTGATCAACCCGGTCATGCTGTCGCGGGTCACCTGCTCCCGCAAATTTTCAATCTCTTGTTTCTGGCGGGCCAGGGTGGTGACAAACTGTTGGGAGAGTTTGATCAGTTCCGAACGGGCCTGGTCGATGATGTCGGTGTAGGAGTCTTCCCGGTCGAATTCGATTTCAAACATGGGGAAGATGGCCTGGGTTTGGTGCTGAATCTTCTCGGCTACCCGGTCCAGGGCGATGCGATCCTGAAAATTGAAGATCCGCGCCTGATACTCGATAATACCCACGGCGATGGTCTTGGAGGGCTTGAGAAACAGATCGATGAAGGCGGCTGACAGATCCAGAATCCGCGTCATGGTTTTGAGTTCCGGTATGCCCGAAGGCAGGCGGTCGGCATGGTGATGGTAGCCGATGGGCTCGTACACCAGTTCCGGCAGGCCCCAGGTTTTGATGAGATAGGCGCCGAACTCCATGTGGGTGAAGCCCAAAATCTGGACTTCGGCTTCATGGAAGGGGCATTCAGTGGTCTGAACCTCTTTAAGTACCAGCCGGAATTGGTCGGGCATGCACTTGAGCAGGGCCAGGGTCCCGATATCCTGCAGCAAACCGATGATAAAGGCTTCCTCAGCCAGTTCCGGCAAAAGGTCCCGAGCCAGCTCCTGGGCCGCCACGGCGCCGATAAGGGACCCTTTCCAGAACAGCGCACAGTCGAAGTGTTCGGCATTTTGGTAGCGGTTGGCCCTCAGCAGACTGAATCCCAGGGCCAGGTTTTTTACCGTGGTGGCCCCCAGCAATCCCACGGCGTGGGGGATGGAGGCCACCTTGCCCTGCAGCCCATAATAGGACGAGTTGACCGTTTTGAGGATCTCGGTGCTCAGGGAAAGGTCCTTGGCGATGATGTCGCCGATCTCTTTGACTCCGGCGTCGGCATCGCGCACCGTGCGCAGGATTTCAATGGCGATACCCGGCAGCGTGGGCAGCTTATCCAGATCGCCGATTACAGTTTCGATCTTGGCAAATTGTTCCATGGGCTCTCTCGGCAGCGGTCGTTCGCGGAAAATCGATTTCCCGGGATGCCGGCGCATTGGGGGTACTATTACCCTTATCGGACCCTATAGCGGGGAACTTTAACTAATTTTCGAGGCGGATATACTGGCGGTAGTAGGGGGTCCCGGATCCCATGTCGGTGGTCTCTTCGCGGATCAGCTGGTTGACGCCGCCCCCCAGACCCATCCAGTCCCCCCGCCGATAGAGCACGCATTGGGGATGGAGGCCAGGGCGCAGCTTGAGATCGACCCGCAGGCGACCCAGGGGCGAAACCAGATAGACGGAGCGGGAGCGATCAATCTGCCCCAGGGCGGCGCATTCCGGAGCCACCCAGGCCGCGGGGAGTGACGTTTGATCCTGGGGCAGCATCTGGGAGTGGATGGCGTTGCCGCGGATCAGGCTGAGCAGGCGCAAGGGGTAGTCCGGCGGCGGCGGGGCTTCGGGGGTCAGGTTCAACGGACAGCGGGCGCGGCCGTCGGCGTGGTCGAACTGCAGATTGCGGTAAGCGATCCGGGGACGCTTGGAGCGTACAAAATGTTGCCGGCGCAGCTGCTCAAGGGAGATGTCGAGGTAGGGGCTCTCCAGGCTGCGGGCTAAGCAGGTATCCGCATCGGGCAGCTCCAGGGGTGGGTCGAGCCGCCGGGCCACCTCGCGGATCAGGGCGTAGTCGTCCCGCACCCCGGCCGGCGGGGCCAGGGCGGCGGGGACGAAGTGTACATATTCGTGCAGAAAGGAGCCGATGATATCTTCCTGCTCCAGCATCAGCGCGGCGGGCAGAATCAAATCGGCGCAGGCCGCGGTGTCGGTCATGAAGGCATCCACCACCACGGTGAAAGGGGCCGCTTTCAGGGCCCGGGCCACCTGATGGCTGTTGGGCGCCTGGTTGACGATATTGATCCCATTGACCCAAATCATCTCGATCTCCGGCTGCCGGGCCGCCAGGGTTTCACGGCCCACCAAGGGTTCCAGCAGGGAGCGGCTCCCTCGGGGGCGGGCCGCCTTGATCCACCCCAGATTGAGATTTTGCAGGGAGTTGAGGTGGTAGTAGCTGCCGCCGCCCCGGCGGCCGATATGACCGGCGCACAGGGCCAGGGCGTTGATGTAGCGGGCGTTTTCGCCCCCCTGGTCATAGCGCTGCAGGCCCGAGCCAACCAGGGTGGCGGTGGCCGGCTCGCGCCGGTACCAGCCCAGCAGCCGCTCCAGATCCTCGGGGGCCGCATCGCATTGCGCCAACAGGTCGGATTCCGACAATCCGCGGATATGTTGGGCAAACGCCGGCCACTTGCGGATGCGCGCCTGAACCTGGGGCGGCACGGCTTGGGCCGCCATCAGGCGCCTGATGGCCGCGGCGGCCAGAAAGCGATCCGTGCCCGGCCGCAGCCGGATCAGATGGTCCGCTGGGGGCATATGGTCCCGGCGGTCCGGGGCGATGGTCAACAACCGGGCGCCCTGTTTGCGGGCCCTCTGCACCAGGGCCGCCAGATGGATGGAACTTCGCCGCAGATCTTGGCCCCAGTTTACGATTCGCGCGGCGTTGAGAATATCCTCCACGCCATGGTTTTCCCGGGAGCCGAAATCCTTGGCATAGGCGATCAGCCCGGCGGCATCGCACAACGAGCCCCGCATATGGCTGCTGCCCAGTTGGTTGAAAAAGAGCTTGACCGACTCTTTAAGCACCCCTTTGGCCCCCGATCCCTGGATATGCAGGATGGAGAGCGGCTCCTGACGATGGCGGTCAAAGGCCGCCGCGCAGCGACCCAGCGCCTCCTCCCAGGGGATCGGCTGAAAATCACCGTTTTTGCGCAGCAGGGGGGTCGTGATTCGGTCGGAGCTCTCGATGCGCCGCACGTGCTTTTTGATCTTGGCGCAAATCAGGCCCGCGGTGATGGGATGGGCCGGGTTACCCCGCAACCGCACGCTCCGGGCGCCGTCCTGGGAGAGGACGATCGAACAGGCATCCGGACAATCCATGGTGCAGGCGGTCACGATCTCCATGGGGCGCTCCTGGGGCTGGGTTTTTATGCTTCAAATTTACTTTGAATCGGGTTTGGTGGTAAGGATCCGCCGTCCAAGATATTCAATTCAACCAACGAACGCAACACGGGACGAGCCCCTTGCCCTGCCGGGACGCTGCGCTCTCCCTGCTTGACAGGAGATTATTGCCATGAATCGGGTCGCAACCGGGCGAGCTTTCGACATTCGGCGTTTTGTGGCCACCTTGGAGACTCATTATCCATCCTGGAATGCGCCCGTGGTCACTTTGGAAGCCCAGCGGGGGGCCAGCCCTTTCGAAATCCTGGTCTCCACCCTGCTTTCGCTGCGCACCAAGGACGAGGTCACCGTGGACGCCACCTCCCGGCTGCTGGCGCGGGCACGAACCCCGCAGCAGATGGTGGCGCTGGCCACCGAAGAGATCGCGGACCTGATCTACCCCGTGGGGTTTTATCCCACCAAGGCCAGACGGCTAAAAGAAATCTGCCGTCTATTGCTGGACCAGCACCAGGGCCGGGTGCCGGATCAGTTGGAAACCCTCCTGGCCTTGCCCGGGGTGGGCCGCAAAACGGCCAATCTGGTGCTGGGCGAGGGCTTCGGCCGGCCTGCGATTTGCGTGGATACCCATGTCCACCGCATCAGCAATCGCATCGGTTATGTGACCACGGCCACGCCGGACAAAACCGAACTGGTCTTGCGGGATAAACTGCCCCAAGCGCTCTGGCTGCGCTACAATCCCCTGCTGGTAGCCTTTGGCCAGACCCTCTGCCGCCCGATCTCGCCGTTCTGCAGCCGCTGTCCGGTGGCGGCGATGTGTCCGCGGATCGGCGTCACCCGCTCCCGATAGCCCAACCAGCCAACGATTGTATGCGAAAGCCATCATGACCAACCGGGCCCTGGGCCTGATATCTTGGAATCTAAACGGCCCGCGGGCGATACTCAAAAAAGGGTTTTCAGCTTCTTTTTCATTTGTAAAGCTATCCCGAATCTTCTATGAGTGATCTGTATTGTTGGTGATTTCGACTACCTATGAATAATTTTCTCCTGGCCCGGCTGCCTATTCGGTCTGCCGGCGAGCCCTTGCGAGGCCATTGGGGGCGGTGCCGAGTGATGGGCGCGCCGGCGAATTTCCGCCCCCGGGGATGCCCATCCTGCCATCGGGTTGATTTGGATTGATTCATGGGGTTAGCTGCGAAACTGGTTGCGGTGTTGTGTCTGGCGGCGCTGTTGGTGTTGGCGGGGATCGGTGCCATGCAATACCATGTCAGTACCCAAGCCGCCGAGCGCGAAGTCCAACAAACCCTCAAGATTGTACTCGATCGCCTCTCGGTTAGCCTGCCTCTGTCCCTGGATGAGGTAGACATCGGCACCTTGACCGAAACCATCCGTTCGGAATTCGCCAGCCCGGAGATTCACACCATCCTGATTTGGGATCAGACCCACGCGCGCTTGCTTAAGGGGCTGGGCCGTAGCGCCCAAGGGCTCCTTCGAGAGGTCTCCCGCGCCCGCGAAGAACCCCATTTGATATCCGCCATGCGGGAGCTATCCCTCAGCCGTGAAATGGGCCCCGGCCGAAAAGAACTCCTGGGCAATGTGGAAGTTTTCGTCTCCAAAGCCCCTGTGCTCCAGCGTCTCCACCGGAACCTTTTGCGCAATTTGGCCCAGCAAGCCGTCCTGGTAGCCCTGTTGGTCCTGATTTTGGCGTATGTATCCGGGCGATATGTGGTGCGGCCCCTGGAATCCATCCGGCAGGTCATCTCTCCCCGGCAGCCCCGTGGGAAATCCGCCCAGGCGCTGACCGGATCCTCCTCCATCACCCCCCAAGATCAAGCCCAATCCAACTCTTCCCCAGCGCGCCGGATGCCTCCGGTGGAACGATTGAAGCCTGAGCGTTTAACCCCGGCCTTTAAAGAAATCCTGGATATGGCCTCGGACTTGCAGCGCATGCTGGATGCCCTGGACCAGCAGCGGCAGGAGCTGGCCGCAAAGGAGGAAGACCTGCGAATCACCCTGGACTCCATCGGTGATGCAGTGATCGCCACGGACCCGGAGGGAACGATCGTGCGGATGAATCCGGTGGCCGAGAAACTGACCGGCTGGCGAATGGCGGATGCCCGGGGTGTTGAACTGAAGCATGTGTTCAACGTGGTGGACCGGGCCGGCCGCACCCCCATCCGGGATCCGGTCAAGGTGGTCATGGCCTCGGGCGCCGCCATGGAGATCGTCAAGGGGTCGCTGCTCATCGCCAAGGATGGCAAGGAGTGCCTGATTGCCGACAGCGCCGCACCCATACGGGGCGATAGCGGCCAGGTGGTGGGCGTGGTGCTGGTCTTTCGGGATATCACCGAGCAGGCCACCCTGGAGGACCAATTAATGCGGGTCCACAAGCTGGATGCCATCGGTCAGTTGGCCGGCGGGGTGGCCCATGATTTCAACAACATGCTGGCCGGGATTTTGGGGGCCGCGGAGATGCTGCAGCTCACCACGGAGAATGACCCCCGGGCGGGCCGCTATGTGGCCCTGATCCAGGACGCCGCTCAAAAAGCTTCCAATCTAACGGGTAAACTGCTGGCCATCGGCCGTCGCGGCCCACGGGCCACCCAGCTGTTGGATGGACATGAGGCCTTGCGGGGAGCGACCGAACTGCTCAAGCGCAGCATCGACCGGCGGATCACCATCCACCTTAAACTCGATGCCGCTCAAACCACGCTGCGCGGCGATATGACTCAGTTGCAGAACCTGTTTATTAATTTGGGCGTCAATGCCCGGGATGCAATGCCCCACGGCGGCCGCATCACCTTCAGCACCCAGAATGTCAACCTGGGGCCGGCCTACTGCCGCGCCAGCCCCTTCAAGCTCAAACCTGGCACTTACCTCCAATTCACCGTGCGGGATACCGGCAGCGGAATGGATCAGGAGGTCCTGGCCCACCTCTTCGAGCCTTTTTTTACCACCAAAGAGAGCGGCAAGGGCACCGGGCTAGGGCTGGCCGCGGTCTACAGCGCGGTTCAGGATCACCACGGATCGATCTATGTCTATAGCGAGCCGGGCCGCGGAACGGTGTTCCACATCTACTTACCGGCCAGCGCGGCCTCCCCACCCTCGCCGAAATCGGACGCCCGAGTTGACCAATCGGTGCCCGGGAGCGGCTGTATTTTGGTCATCGAGGACGAGGCGGTGATTCGCGATACGGCCCAGGCGCAGTTGGAGGCCCTGGGCTACGAAGTGATCCTGGCGGCCGACGGGGTTGAGGGGCTGGTAGCCTACCAGCGGCACCGCAACCGCATCGACGCCGTGGTCCTGGATCTGATTATGCCCCGCATGAACGGGGAGGAGTGTTTTCGGGCCCTAAAAAAGATCAATCCAGACATCAAGGTGTTGGTGGCCTCGGGGTTTGTCCGGGAGGTTGACATCCGCCAGTTGCTGGATGAAGGGGTTCGAGGATTTATGCAAAAACCCTATCGGCGGGCGCAGCTTTCCAAACAGCTGGCCCGCATTCTGGCCCGCTAGCCGCGCTCTGATATGCTTTCATGAGTGTCGTGGCCTGAGCACAAAGGACACCAGGAGCGCGAAGAAAACGCAATAAATCAGCAGGGTAGATCATGCAGCGAAACATTGCCATCGGAGTGCTGATATCCGGCAGCGGAACCAATCTGGCGGCCATCCTGGAGGCCTGCACTGCAGGCCGCATCCAAGGCCGGGTGAGGGTGGTGGGCAGCGACACTCCCCGGGCGGCCGGACTGGCGCGGGCCGGAGATTTCAAGATCCCCACCGTCGTGGTGGACTACGCAGAAATTATCCGGGACCACCGGCAAGATCCCCAACGATCTGCGCTGCCCCATGATTTCGATCTGTCTCAGGATTGCCCTCAAACAGAACCTGGTGCTCCGGGGGGACCCCAAAAGTGCCGATTTCCTCAAAACGCGGGCCATGGCCGAAGCCCGGCTGCTGGCGGCCCTGGCGCCTCACGCCCTGGATCTTTTGGTTCTGGCGGGGTTTATGCGCACCCTGAGCCCCTACTTTATCGACCGGTTCAATGTTGATCCGGAGCGGCCGCGGATCATGAACATCCATCCGGCGCTGCTGCCCGCTTTTCCCGGGGTGGACGGCTACGGCGATACCTTCCGCTACGGCTGCAAGGTGGCCGGCTGCACGGTTCATTTTATCGACTACGGGGAAGATACCGGCCCCATCATCGCCCAGCGCGCCTTTCCGATCGAGGCCCGGGACACCTTGGAAACCGTGCGCCAAAAGGGGTTGAGAGAGGAGTGGGCGCTCTATCCCCGCTGCATCCAGCGCTTTGCCCAGGGGCGCCTGCGGGTCGTGGCCCCGTCACCTGCGGACCGCGGCGCGCGGGCCAGGGTGGTCCTTGATCCGGGTCCAGCCCATTAATCTCATGAGACTTTTTTTTGGATTCCTGGATCGCGTCGTCTTCACTTTAGGGGTGCTGGTGTTCATGCAGCTGCCCCATTTCGTGGACCAGTACACCCATCGCCTGGGCGGGTATACCCGGGCCGCCCAAGAGCAGCTGGCCCAATATCAAGCCATCGCGCAAGCCAGCTTCAACGGCGATCTGGAGGCCTTGATCCGGGAGTTCGAGAACAGCCCCACTCCCGCCATTGCCCAGACCGGGCGGCAGGTGGCCCAGACCCGCAGCCGCGCTATCCAGCTTCAGGAGGGCCTGCGGGTCTTGGAGGCCCGCGCTTTGGCGCGCAAATTGATCTACCTGGCGGCGTATCTGGAACCCCAGATCGCCCGGGACAGCCTGCGCAGCTTCACGCCGGGGCTGCCCCTGACCTCCGCGGCGCTGGTGTGCGGCCTGTTGGGGGGGATTTCATCCTCCCTGCTGCTCCAGGGCCTGCTGAGGATTCCGCGCTGGCTGGGCCGGGGAGTTTGGAAGCTGGGCCGGCGGGCGGGATAGGATCGGATTTTTCCGGGAAACGGCCGGTCAAAGGCCCGGCGAACCCAATTCAGATGGCGGCCTTGAGTGCCCGGGCCATGAGGGGAAAGGCCACGAAGGTGCCCACGGCGCTGCCCAGATTGGTGAATACCACCACCAGCAGGATGCGCGTCACCTTGTTGCGCCAGAAGCCTTTCACCGAAAGGATATCCCGGGGCAGGTTTTCGAAGTCGAGGACTTTGGGCTTGCGGGTGACGGCTTCCACCAACCCGGAGACCCACCCGGCGGCGATCATGGGGTTGATGGAGGTCAGGGGCGCGGCCAGGATGGACGAGACGATGGTGAAGGGGTGGGCCAGGGCCAGCAGTGCCCCCAATCCGGCCAGGGTGCCGTTGGCCACAATCCACCATTTGAGCATGTCGGTTCCCGCCTTGGCGCCCCCATAGATAAATCCCCCCAGCACCAGGGCCACAATCGCCAGGGGCAGGCCCCATTGGATCAGGCTCAGCCCCTTGCCTTTGGGGGGCAGGGCCTCCAGGGGCGCGAGATCCAGAGTCTCTTCCCAGTGGGCCTTGATGCCCGGGACATGGCCCGCGCCCACCACGGCCACGATTTTGGCGCCCGGGGCGCTTTTGATCTTTTGGGCCAGGTAGAGGTCCCGCTCGTCAATGATGATCCTTTTGACCTGGGGCAGGGCCTGGCCCACTTCGGCCAGCAAGGATTCCAGCACATCCTGCTCCTTCATCTTCTCCACGTCGGCTTCGCTGATGTCGTCCACCTCCCCCAAGGACATGATCAGCTGCAGCAGCAGCTTGAATTTGTCCCGCAGGCGCAGGGAGCGCCAGGTGCGGGCCAGGGTCACGCGGATATCCCGGTCGGCCAGATGCACCTGGGCATGGATGCCCTCGGCCGCTTCGATGGCCCGCAGCATCTCCTCGCCGGGTTTGATGTCCAGCTTGGCGGCAATGCGCTTCTGAAAGGAGGCCAGCATCAGGTTGGCCAGCAGCAGGAAGGCCTTGCCCTCCTTGATCACTTTGACGATGTCCGTCTCTTGCCAGCTTTTTTTCTGGCGCAGGGACTGGTAGCGGGAGGGGCATAACTCCACGCAGACGGTGTCCGGGGTCTCGCCTTCAATCACTTCGGTCACCAGCTCGGCGCTGGCTCTGGAAACGTGGGCCGTGCCGAGCAGGATTATCTCTTTGTCGCCCGCGCAGAGGCGATGAATCATGGAATTGGGTTCATTCATGAGATTGGGGTATAGTCCTAACGTCTGATTTATTCAAGCTGAATAGCACGCTGCCGCGCAGCGCCCAGGAGCACTGAAACCGGCCCGGGACGGGCCGGTAATCCTTGAAGTTTCAGGAGAGGTTAACGCCTTGATGCCCACCAGTTGATTTTGTTGGTCGATGGCGTCATTATCGGCATCAGATTTGAATCCTTTAGGACAAAGATAATCCCAATGTCGCCAGTTGAAATGCTGGAAATTTTTGCCCATGAGTCTCTTTCGCGGCGCTGATGCAGCCCCTTGGCCCCTGCGCTGGTTTGCAATTTCGCTGCTGCCTGGGGTTTATTTGGGAATCCCCGTAGTCATCGGCCATGTTGGTCTGGGCGCCTACTACCCCGGAGGCCTGATCTCCAATCTCTCGGCGGCCTGGCTACTGGCGGCGGGCCTGCTGCTGTTGGCCATGGGCCTTCATGCGCTGGGTTCCCGTATCGTCAATCTGATCGGCCTGATGGCGTTCCATGCCGCTTTCTTGGCGCGGGTGGCGGACCTGGGATTGCGGGATTTTCACGGCCAGGGATTCAGCCGCGAGTTTTTCTACCATTTTCAGTGGAGCGCCCTGCGGATTGCCCTTCAGGAATACTCCCGGGTGGCGGGATGCACGTTGCTGTTCATGGCTCTGTTTACCTGGGGTTGGATCCATTTTAGCCGGACGAAAGCCGGCCCGCCCCTTTCCCGGGCCGGGATGCTGGCGGCCTTGGGATCGGGCTTGATGGTCCTGACGGCGTTGGCCGCCGTCCCCCTGGGCCATTTTCCCTTGCAAGGCTTTGCCCGGCAGTTGATGGCCTACCACCTAACCCCTTCCCCTACATCCTATCGGGCTGCGGATCCGGCGCTGTTGGCCCACTACGGTATTCAATTCATCGCCCAGCGCAGCAATGAGATCGAGGCGGCCGCCGCTCCCGACCCTCCCAACCTGATTACCATCTATCTGGAATCGGTCAACCTGGCCTTCACCCGCCGGGGCGGAGCGACCGATCCCGGCATTACCCCCAATTTGGACCGTCTCATGGCCCAGCATACCGCCCTGGAAAATCATCTGGGAACCGAGGGTTTCACCATTGCCGGGTTGATGAGCAGCATGTGCGGAGTCAGCCCCTTGCTCAACAAAGGCAATAACAGCTTGATCGCCGAAAACGGCCGTTACGCCGAACTGCCCTGTTTGACCGATATTCTCCGTCGTGCCGGATACCATCAGGTGTTTGTGGGCGGTGCCGGAAAGACCTTTGCCGGCAAAGCCGACTTTCTTCAATTCCATGGTTATGACGAAATCTTTGGGTGGGAGGAGTGGATCCGAGATCCCCGTTATCGGGAGACCCACAGCCCCTGGGGAATCCACGATCACGACCTGTTCGAGGAAGCCTACCAAGCCGTGCTGCGTCTTGAAGCCAAGGCCCCCTATCACCTGACAATGTTGACCCTCAACACTCACCTACCCGGGTATCACAGTGACCAGTGTCTACCGCCTCCGGGAAACGATCCCTTTCTCAATGGGCTTTATTGCACGGACCGCGCCCTGGGCCGCTTCCTGGAGAAACTGGGCCAGGGGGGGCATTTGGCGCGGACTGTGGTGGCCATTGTCGCCGACCATCCCCTGTTCAATAATCCCCAAACCCGTACGCTGCTCGATTCGCGTATCAGCGATCCGCGGATTGTAGGTATCCTGATGGACCCCGCCAATCGTCTGCCCCGGCGGATTTCCCATGCCACGGCGTCCTTTGACTTGGCGCCCACGCTGCTGGAACTTTTGGGAATTGACCACAATGGCGACTTTATCCAGGGGCGCTCCTTGCTTGGGCAGCGCAACCAGGAGCAGAATTTTATCGCCCGGGATTTTTTCGTTCACCAGGGCCGGGTAGGGCGCAACTCTGTCGATGACGCCTGCGGCTCCCAGGAGGCCCAATTGACCGGAACCTTTCCGCCTTCGGCCTGTGAGTGGATGCAGGCCCTGGCGGTGATGGATGCCTATGCCGCCCAGTTCCACCGTTGCCAGGCCACCACGGTCTGCGCTATGCTCGCCGGCGGTGAAATCAGCGCGGCCGGTGCCACCTTGGATACAGCCATTGTTTTAAGTGCCGGCGACGAACTGCGGCGTTTTGCCCAGGGGGGCGCTCCCCTCGATTTCGCTGATCGCCAGGGTATGCTGGTGCTGGTGGTGGGTGCGGAGGGCACGGTTCAGGAACGGCGCTTTTTTGAGCTTTGTGCCCAGGATCGGGCAGGCGGGGATTTTAGCCGTCTGCTTGAAGGTTTGGTCCCCGACCAGGCCCTGCTGCTGGCCACCCGGGGGCGCACCGTGGGGTGCCTGGATAACGAGCTGCGGCAATTGCTGACCGAGTTTGGGTTGAGCCTTCCTGAGGACATTCCAGATTCCGCTTCCCTGGCCTTTGCGGGCCGTCGCGGTGCAGATCCCGGCCAAGCGCAGCAGGCGATGAATCTTCAGGGAGGGCCGGTGACTCTGACCCTCACTGCCGGGGCGTGCCGAACGCTGTTTGCCGCCAACCCCTGAATTTCAGATCGGCCGTGGATATCACACCGGATTGGAACCCAAGCGCAACCTGTCATGGATCAATCTCCCAACCCTAAGTTAGATTCGCCCTTCTATCTGCCCGCCGGGAACGAAGTCGCCCTGTTTCAGGCCGCCCATGGGGCCCGCCTGCCGGTGTTGCTCAAGGGCCCCACGGGCTGCGGCAAAACCCGCTTTGTCCAATACATGGCCCATCGCCTGAGCCGTCCCCTGATCAGCGTGGCCTGCCATGAAGATCTGTTCGCGTCGGATCTCATCGGGCGCTACCTGCTCAAGGCCGATCAGACCGTGTGGGTGGACGGCCCCTTGACCCGGGCCGTGCGCAATGGGGCGATCTGCTACCTGGATGAAATTGTGGAGGCACGCAAGGACACCACGGTGGTGATCCATCCCCTGACCGACGACCGGCGGGTGCTGAACATCGATAAGACCGGCGAGTCCCTGGCGGCCCATCCCCAATTCATGATGGTGGTCTCCTACAACCCCGGCTATCAATCGGTGCTCAAGGATCTGAAGCCCAGCACCCGCCAACGCTTTGTGGCCTTGGAGTTCCGTTATCCAGACCCGGAACTGGAGACCCGCATTGTGGCCCATGAGGGGGGGCTGGACCTCCAAACCGCGGCCGGTCTGGTGACCCTGGCCGGCAAAATCCGCAATATCCGCGAACAAGGCCTCACCGAGGGCGCCAGCACCCGGCTGCTGATCTACGCGGCGCAACTCATGGGCCGGGGCATCGCCCCGGCCGACGCCTGCCGGGCGGCCGTCTGCCAGCCCCTCACCGATGACCGGCGGCTGCTGGAGACCCTGGAGGATCTGGTGGCCGATCTCTTTTGACGAACATGAGCAGCCATCCTTTGGAACAGCTTTCCCTGGCGGACCCGGTGCTGGTCTGCGATCTGGATGCCATCTGTCCCGGCATCGAGACCCTGCCGGCGCGCTGGTTGGATCTCCTGGCCCGGGATGCGCTGTGGGCCCTTTCCCAGGAGCGCGCGTTCGGGCGCACATTTGCCACGGGGTATGCGCGCTTACTTCACGAGCACCAGGAGGCGCTGATTCCGGCCTATGGAGCGGCGATCCGGCGGGCCGGTGCCCAGGGAGCGACCCTGGGGCGGGAGGCGGCCCGGCACTGGGTGCCGGTGCTGCTCGCCGGTGATCCTGCCTTGACCCGACAGTTCCAGCTTGTCCTGGATATCCTCCAGCGCCAGGGATCCCATACCCTGGCGGCGCCCCTGGCGGTGCTGCCCCTTCTGTGCCGCCGTCCTGCCGAAGCCCTGGCTTTCCTCAATTTGGTCCAGGCCACCTTTGAGGCCCAACTGCCCTACGAGCGTTGTCTGCACTGGATTCACCGTCTGCCCCGGGAAGTGCGCGCCTTTCCCGCCGGGCGGCGGGTCTTTTTATGCGCCCAAACCCAAAAGCTCATGGCGCGCGACCCGGGCCTGGCCGCGGGATTTTTAGAGGGGCTGGCCCAGGGGGTGCTGCAGTTGGATGACCGCCCCCTGGCCGGGTTTGTCGCCCAGGGGTTGCGGCGCGCCGTCCGCAGCCCTGGAGGGGGGCGCCATTTTTTGGCCCTGGAGTCGGACCAGGGCCGGGCCGCCTTCGCCGCGCGGCGGGTCACGGTCACCCTGGATGCCATGTGCCCGGTCCTGGGTCGCTATCTCCGGGCGCGCCTGGGCGCAGCGGTGGGGCTCCACTCCCTGGAGGCGCTGCCCGGCAAGCTCCAGCCCGGGGAAGGCGCTCCTTTCTGGGCCTGTTGTGACGGGAAGACCCTCTATCTGCCCGCCAAATTGGATATTTTCGGGGATGCCGGAAAAAATCGCGATCTATACAAACTGCTGGCCAAACTGGAGGCCGGGACGTTGGAGGGGGGCACCTTCGATTTCGATTATGAGCGTGCCGCGGCGCGGCTGGGATGGCCAATGCCCGAATCCGAAGATCAATGCGCCCCCCCGCCGGTGCAGGACCAGGGGGACCTGACGCGCTTTGTGGCGCACTTTGCCGATTCCCGGCTGGCCCTGGACCTGTTCACCCTCTTTGAACACGCGCGCCTCAACCAGCGGCTCTTTGCCCGCTACCCGGGACTGGGGCGCCAGCTCCGAGAATTGCTCACCATTTCGGACCCGCCCCCCGGGCTGCTGCCGGACGATTGCCTGGTGGGAGATCTGTACCGGCGGGTGGCTCTGGCGGGGATGATCGGCGATGCAATCCGCCTGCCCGATCCTCTGGAGCCCCTGGTCGGCCGCTTTCAGAGCGATCCGGTCGGGTTGGCCTCCGTGGAAGCGCTGACCCCCTTTGTGGCCCAAAGCTATGCCCTGCTGGAGGGCCGGCCCCCGGAGGTGCTCTACGGGGCGCAAGGGGCATCCGTTCAACGGCCGGCGGTAACGGCCCTGGGCCGCCGCATCCTGCCCGGGCTTTACCTTCGGGCGTTCGGATCCCTGGAAAGGGAGCTGCGCCGCATCCAATCCCTGTTCCAAACTCTGGGGCGCCAGGTTCCCGGTTCAGTGCTGCGCCGCCGACTGAAACAGAGCCAAGGGCGTCTCAGCGATGAGGATTTAGACCATCTCTGGACTTCGGCCCGGCCCGGAAAATGCCGGACCGACCCGTCTGTCAAGCGGCCCGATTGGCGGGCATTGGGGTTCGATTCCCGGCGGCACGCCCTGACCGACAGGGCGCCGAAGGAAAAATCTCCCTATGAGGAGATCTTTTCCTACCGGGAGTGGGACTGCCAGCTCAACGACTACCTCCACGATCATGTGCGGGTGCGGGTGGACCAGGGGCCCCTGGGAGAAGGGGCATTTTACGGCGAGGTGCTGGTGCGCCGCCGGGGACTGATCCTCGGGATGCGCCGGGCCTTTGAAATGCTCAAACCCCAGGGATTGAGCCTGCTGCGCCAGTGGCCGGAGGGGGACGAATTCGACTACCGCGCCATGATTGATTTTGCCCTGGACCGCCGGGCGGGCCGCAGCCCCTCGGAGCGGCTCTACATCAAGCGGGTCAAGGCTCTGCGGGATGTGGCCGTACTGGTGTTGGTGGATGCCTCGCGCTCCACGGCCCATACCGCGGATGGCGGCCGCGCCGCGGTGTTGGATGTGGAGAAAGAGGCGCTGGTGCTGTTCGGCGAGGCGCTTCAGGTATTGGGAGATCAATTCGCCGTGGCCGCCTTTTCCGGCAGCGGGCGGCTGGGGGTGGATTTCTGGTGGCTCAAAACCTTTGCCACGGCCCTTGATGGTTCGGTCCAGGCGCGCATTGCCGGGTTGCAGCCCCAGCGCAACACCCGCATGGGCGCGGCCATCCGCCACGCCACCCACTGTCTGGCCCAGGTTCCGGCCAAGGTGCGCCTGCTGATCAT
Source organism: uncultured delta proteobacterium (assembly GCA_963713755.1). Lineage (GTDB taxonomy): Bacteria > Desulfobacterota > Desulfobacteria > Desulfobacterales > CAVQMW01 > CAVQMW01. The sequence goes on from CAVQMW010000005.1 coordinate 516,700, forward strand.
CATCGGGGACGGCTTTCCCAATGATCTGGAGTACAAACAGGGCTACGCCATCGCCGACACCCGGCGGGCCATTGCCGAAGCCCGCGCCCGGCACGTGCACTCCCACGCCGTGACCGTCAACACCAGCGGCGACCCCCAGCTGGATGCGCTGTACGGCCGGACCCACCACAACACCATCTCCGATGTGCGGGAACTGCCCGATAAACTTTTGCGGATTTACGGCGCCTTGACCCGCTGAATCATGCGTCTCTTTGCGGACACGGTCCGGCAAAGCTTGACTAATTTTGGCGATAAATACTTGATTTTTCCTTGGAACGCTGTGGCAAACTCAACCAACGGTTGCGGTCGGGCAAGAAAATTTAGGCCGGAGATGTGGGTTTACGTAATTTTATAACCCGGCAATAAAATACGCTACATATGTCATTCCGGATCCCATCACCGTGGCCACGGGAACCGTGCCGGTACATATCAGCAGCTGGAAATGGTTGGCAATCCGCGCCCAAGCAGAGCATTCTTTCCCGGTCGCCTCGAGAATGGATCCTAAACGCTGGATAAAGTTATAACGGTCCTGATCGTCATCGAACAACTTTCGGCGTTCAATGCCTCGGGCGATAATGTGCTGCTGCGCGTCGATGTCGTCTGGGCATGATTGGAGGCGATAGCGGTACGTTCATATCATGTCAAGTTAATAAGTTAAGGGCGTCCCGCCTTCCTATAATCAAAGTCGTTGATTCAGGCACTCCGCGTTACCTCTATCAGAGGTGCCCATTTCCATAACTTTAAGAGCTTTTTTCTTGAATCCTGCTGGCAGCGCTATGTTCATCTACAACAACACGTTTAGCTGGGACGGCTGGGGGGGCGCCATTCGTTTGGCGGCCGGCAAATGTCACCTGTGGTTGTTCGATCTGCGCAAGGTGCCCCAGCGTCCGCAAGGAATGATCTTCATGCGGCCTGTGGTGGGGGTGGTCAAGGAGATCGATCCCGACAACCCCATCTCCCTGCGCAGTGTCACCAGCCACATCGCCACCCAGGTGACCCGCAAGTTCAACATCGATCCCCGAAGGCTGCTCTGGCTGGAGTACCTTCCGGCCCGAACCTACCGCCGGCCAACCCCCCGCAGCGTGCCGGCACGATTGGATCTGGTGGAGCTGAACTGGGTGGCGGGCAAGGCCATGACCCCCTCCTGGCGGCCCCTGGAGGAGCCGCTGGCCACCCTCATTCAAAATTTCATCGAAGCCGCTGAATCCCAACCTGGAATCCCAGCCTGAATGCGTTTTATCCGATCAAGGGGCAGGCGATTCGCCCCCGGCGGTCGCGAATCGGCCGGTCTCCCAAGCCCAACATGCCGCTTCCCGGCATCTTGCCATAACTGATCCAAATTGCTATGTAATTCCGATTTGAAATCCGCCCCTGCAGCGGGAAGCGACGAATTGAATTGATTGTTTTTCGACAGAAGTTTTTCAATAAGGTACTAAGGTTGAGCATGAACGCTTCGTCAACCAACCGCTTTCGCGCCTTTCGTAGTTTCAAGAATAATAATTTCAACTACGAAACACGCGAAAGGCACGAAAATGAGAGCCACAGAGATCGTTTTCGGCCATTACCATAAACTCGCTCTCTAAACTGGAGTGAATTTCACCGAAACCCAGCCGGAGTCGAGATTCGCTCTATAATGAACCCCAGCGTGGTAAAATGATATGAGCACTCCCCGCGAATCCATTGAATTTGATGTTCTGTTTGTGGGCGGCGGCCCGGCCAGTCTGGCCGGCGCCATCCGTTTGATGCAACTGGCCCAGGCCCATAACCGCACCCTGGAGGTGGCCCTCATTGAAAAGGGAAACGCCATTGGTGCCCATGGGGTGAGCGGTGCTGTGCTCAACCCCCGGGCGCTGGCGGAATTGCTCCCCCTCTACCGCGGCCAGGGTTGCCCTCTGGAGGCCGACGTGCGGGAGGATGCCTTTTACTTTCTGACTGCCGCCAAGGCCATTGAGGTGCCCTGGGTTCCCCGGGAGATGCGCAACTCCGGCAATCACATCGTCAGCCTGTCGCGCTTCAGCCAGTGGCTGGGCGGGATTGCCGAAGAGCTGGGCGTCAACATCTTTCCTGAATTTGCCGGAGTGGAGGTGCTTTACGAAGCGGATGGGACCACGGTTGCCGGGGTGCGCACCGGGGACAAGGGCATCGCTAAGGATGGCGCCCTGCTGAACAATTTTGAGCCGGGCATCGACCTTTTAGCCAAGGTGACGGTTTTTGGCGAGGGCGCCCGAGGTAATTGCACCCTGGAGCTGGGGCGCAAATTGGGGATTTTCAAGGGACGCCAGCCCCAGGTGTTTGAAACCGGCATTAAGGAGGTGATCCAGCTACCCGAAGAGAACCCCTTTCCTGCCGAGGGGCCCAACGACCTTCATTTTTTGGGCTATCCCTTGGGGCTCAACACCCCGGGGGGCGGGTTTATTTACGAGATGCAAAAAAATCGCCTGGCCATCGGCTATCTAACCGGATTGGCCTACGAAAATCCCTGGCTGGACCCTTATGAAGCCTTTCTGAAATTCAAGCGGCATCCCTTTGTGGCCGCCATGATCGCCGGGGGCAAGGTGCTTGAACAAGGCGCCCGTACGGTCTGTTCCGGGGGGCTTTACACCATCCCCCGGCTGGCCCTGGATGGGGCGCTGGTTGTCGGCGGTGCGGCCGCCATGCAGAACATGCAGGCCTTGAAGGGGATCCATCTATCCATGAAATCGGGGATGCTGGCCGCCGAAGCCATTGATCAGGCCTTTGGCGCCGGTCGCTTTGACCGCGCAAGCCTTTCCCACTATGGGCAATTGTTCCGCCAAAGCTGGGCTTACGGAGAAATGCATGACAGCCGAAATTTTGCCCAGGCTCTGGCTAAAAAAGGAGCGGCCAAATTCATTCACCTGGGCGCCCAGTATGTCACCCAGGGCCGGGGCATCAGCGACCCCATGGAATTGGCCGACGATTCCACGACTCTGAAGCCGGCCGGCGCCGCGGCGCGGGGCGTGTTCAGCGGCATTGCCCCTGAAAATATAGACGGCAAGCTCTATGTGGACAAACTCACCGGGGTCTATCTCTCCAAAACCCAGCACCGCGAAGATCAGCCCTGTCATCTCATCGTCCATGACACCCAGCGCTGCATCACGGATTGCTACCACACCTATCGCAACCCCTGCACCCGCTTTTGCCCCGGTAATGTGTATGAGATCGAAGCGGACGAGGCCACTGGCCAGCGCAGCTTGAAGCTCAACCCGGCCAACTGTTTCCACTGCAAAACCTGCGACATCAAGGACCCTTACGGCAATATCACCTGGACCTGCCCCGAAGGCGGCGACGGACCGGGCTACCTCATGGTTTGACGGCCGGGCGGGTATTAAAACCCCCCCTGGGGGGATAGCGGAATATTTTTGCCAACCCTCCCTTTTCACCTTATCTTCGGTTATTTCGGAGCAGGAGGCTGCCATGGAAGTAAAACCCGTGATCGTGGTCACCGGGGCCTCCCGGGGATTGGGCGCGGCCATTGCCCGCTGGCTGGGCACGGCGGGCGCCCATGTTGTGCTGACCGCACGCACCCCAGCGGACCTGGAACGGACGGCGGCTGAAATCCGCCCCCAGGGCGGCGAAGTTTTTGTGCTTTCCGGGGATATGGCCGACCTCGAATTTTGTCGCCGCCTGGTCCAAAAGAGCGAAGCCCATTTTGGTCGCCTGGATGCCCTGGTTAACAATGCGGCCCTGGTGGAGCCCCTGGCAACCGTCCAGGAGGCTGATCCGGCTGCCTGGGTGCACAACCTAGCGGTGGGCCTGGCAGGGCCCTTTTACCTGACCCAGGCGGCCCTGCCGCTGCTGCGTAAATATGGCGGACGGGTGGTGAACGTGAGCAGCGGGGCGGCGCAAACCGCCCTGCCCGGGGCCAGCGCCTATTGCGCCACCAAGGCCGCGCTCAATCACTTTACCCGGGTGCTGGCCGTGGAGGAACCCCGTGTGACCTGCCTGGCCGTGCGGCCGGGGGTGGTGGATACCCGAATGCAGCAGGTGCTGCGTACCCCGGGGTCCGGAAAGCTGCCCGAAGCGCAAGTGGCCTATTATCAACAGCTTAAAGACGACCAACGACTGGAACCGCCGGACGTTCCGGGCAGGGCCATCGCTTGGCTGGCCCTGGAGGCGCCCCGGGAGTGGAGCGGCGATTTTTTGAACTACGATGATCCGCGGATTGTGGCCGCCGCCAACCGCCGCTGGGGCAATGGCCCTTAATCATCGGCCGCGCCGGCCAGGATCATTCCCATCGGTTCCGCCGGGAGGATATCAATGGCGAAAACCAAGAAAAACATTAAACCTGCCCCAACCGCCCCGGCTAAGCCTGCGGGGAAAAGCGAGCAGGTGAAACGCGAGACCGTGTGGCTGATTGCCGTGGTCTGCCTGGTGGCGGGCTTTGTGGGCGGGGTCGTATTCGGCGTTTATAAATCGGGGAGTGTGCAGGCCGTGGCCCACCCCGAAGCAGAGGGCGGCATGCCGCCGGGCGCCCCGGGGGGCGGACCCAGCGATGCCGACTCCCGCCGGATGATCACTGAACTTAAGGCCAAGCTGGAAAAAGAGCCCCAAAATTTTGAGGCCCTAACCCATTTGGCCCATCTCTATTTTGACACCGGGCAGGTGGAGCAGGCCATCGATGCCTACACCCGGGTTCTTGAGCAGGACAAACAGAACCCCGATATCTGGACCGATTTAGGGGTGATGTACCGCCGCTCCAAACAGCCCCAGAAGGCTATCGATGCCTTCAAGGAGGCCATCGACCTTTCGCCCGAACACGAAATCGCGCGCTACAACATGGGGGTGGTGCTGCTGCACGATTTGGAAGATACCTCGGGGGCCCTCACGGCCTGGGAGGGGCTTTTGGCGATCAATCCGGCGGCAAAGGGGCCGGGGGGTACATCGGTCAAGGAGATGGTGGAGCAGATGAAAAAGGAGGGCGGTGAATCATGACCGCCGATCCGCCGCCCCGGGGGCTGAAGCCGGCTCGCCGCACCACGCTGCACCGGGGCCGCAGCTTTGATTTTACCCTTGAAATGGTTCACGGCCGCCAGATCGAGGACGCCATCGCCATTGCCGGTCTGCTGCGGGTCTGGCATGCGCTCACCCACGCCTGACCTATAGTTCCCTACCTCTGAAATCCTGTCGAAAAAACAGTTTTCTATTCCATTTTCGATTGCAGGGCTGGCTGCCGAGACTGCAATAAGGGGTGAGCTTGAAACCCGCCCCTACAGGCCGGGGTGCCCACCCCAGGGGCGGACTTCGATTCCCTGAGCTAAGGTAAAATCCCCCTAACCCCCTTTGCAAAAGGGGGGAGCTGAAGGAGAAATCCCCCTAGCCCCCTTTGAAAAAGGGGAACTGAAGGTAAAATCCCCCTAACCCCCTTTGCAAAAGGGGGGAGCTGAAGGAGAAATCCCCTTAGCCCCCTTTGAAAAAGGGGGAACATGGCGTGCCCCGGGGATCTTGCGGGCGAGAAAGGTTTCGCCCCCTACCTCCAGCGAACTATCCATTTCCCACAGCGTCCCAGGCGATCTTGGGCGATGGCCACCGGAAAGATGCGCGCTTCGCCGTTGGAAAAGGCGGCGGCGGGAATGGTTTACAGCCCCTTTGGGAAAAGAGGGGTCCGGGAGATGCTTTCTCCCCCCCTTTTGGAAAAGGGGGGCCGGGGGGGATTTTAATCCCTTGAATAGCGGCGGGATTTTCGCGACCGGTCCATCAGGCCTGATCCACCTTGAGGCCGGCCGCCAGCATGGCCAGAAACCGCTGGCAGTTGGCATCGGCCTCGGGCTGGGGCAGCTTGTCCGGAACCGCCGTCACCGTGGCGCTCCAGCAGATGTTTTTCAATTCCTTTTGAATGCCCCTGCGGGTCACCGGGTTGATCACCATGGGCGCCGTGATGTGGGGGATGAACTTGGGCGCCAGAGAGCTGGGCGACGGTTCCTTGGGATTCTTGGAGAAATGTAAAATCACCAGCGCCTGGGCGACCCGCTGGACCCCCAGCTCCCGCGCATCGTCAGGGGTGAGGAGCGTATCGTCGTAGTTGATGCCGAATTGCTGGGCAAAGCCCACGGTAAAGGCGATCTCCGGGTTAGTGACGCACTGCATGAAATAAAAGACCGGAACTTCGGCATCCTCGGGCAGGAGGTAAAATCGGGTGCAGCCCTCGAACCCCGATAGGCTGCGGTGGAATTCAATGATCTTATCAACTTCGATGTCGATCTCCCCGAAAAACTTGGTGTGGATCTTCATAGATACTCCTTGAATCTGGCATACTGCCCGACATGTGAATCCTACGCCTTGCCCGCGCCCTGCTTCGGGATGCCGCAACCCACTGAGTCGGCCGGATTGGCGTATTTCTATCCTCACTGGTCAATCCAAAAAATTAAGCAAATTTTGTGCCGGATAGTCCGACAGGCCCCAGGGTTTCCCGCTGAAATCCACCGGCGCCGAAGGCCCATGGCATCCTCGCTGGACAACGCCAAAAAGTTGCCGCCCCACCCGCGGCCAGCCACCAAATTGACACGCGCCGGCGCCTCTTTCGGGACCTTTTGTAGCTATCCGCCTTGTCTTAGCCCGTGAATCTCCATGGTATGGGACTTGCAAAATTCCCACGCCATGAACGGCAACCCCCAGGGGGTCCCTGAACACGGAGAGAGACGATGAGCGCGGATTTTGTGACCGGATTTTTCTTTGAAGCTTTGAAAATGGCGGCCCTGCTGGCGGCCCCCATTCTGGTGGCCGGATTGGCCGTGGGGGTGCTGGTGAGCATGTTTCAGGCGGCCACCCAGATCAATGAGATGACGTTGGTGTTCATTCCGAAAATGCTGGCCGTGGGTCTGGCCCTGCTCTTCTTTTTCCCCTGGATGGTGGAGATCATGGTGGAGTTTACCCAAAACATGCTTTTAGGGATTCCCAATTTTGCCCACTGATCCATACCACACCTTGATTTTAAGATGTTTTGAGCCATGGTCACCCTAAACGTCTCTTTGGGCCAGGTCCAGGGCTTGATGCTCATTTTCCTGCGGATCATGGCCCTGCTGATGTACCTGCCGCTGTTTGAAAATCGGCAGGTACCCCTGGGGTTCAAGGCCGGTTTGGCCGTGGCCTTGAGCTTTCTGCTCTTTCCCCAGCTCAGTCCGGAGTTCACCACCCAGGCCCACACGCCCCTGGCCTTCGGGATCGGGGTGGCCGGAGAGCTGCTGATCGGGATCACCCTGGGGCTGGCGGTCCGTCTATTTTTCGCCGGGATCCAATTGGCGGGTCAGTTGGCGGGGTTTCAGATGAGCCTCACCGTGGCCAATGTGCTGGATCCGGTATCCAACAGCCAGATCTCCATCATCGCGGAGATCAACAACCTGCTGACCATGCTGGTATTTCTGGCCATCAACGCCCACCACATGCTGATCTTGGCTCTCATGGAGAGCTTTGAGCGGTTGCCGCCCCTGGCCATGAGCCTCAACCGAAGCCTGGGTCAACATATGCTGCAACTGGCGGGGGGGATTTTCGTGGCTGCCTTCCAGGTGGGGGCGCCTTTGATCGTCACCATGCTCATCGCCAGCGTGGCCCTGGGCTTGATGGCCCGCACCGTGCCCCAGATGAATGTCTTTTTGGTGGCCATGCCGGCCAAGATTTTGGTGGGCTTTGTGGTCATGGCACTCTCCGTGCCCTACCTGGTGGCCTACCTCAAGCAGGCCTTCGGGCACCTGCATCAGCAGCTCTTTTTGCTGCTGCGGCTAATGCAGTAATCTGATCCCCTAAACCGGTCCTTGATCCGGTCTTAACAAGGCAGCGCCATGGCCCAAGGCAGCGACCAGGAACGCACCGAAAAAGCAACCCCTAAGCGCAGGCAGGAGGCGCGCAAAAAAGGGCAGGTGGCCCAGAGCCGGGAAATCCCCTCGGCCTTGATTCTGATTTGCGGGATGGGAGCGCTCTATCTGGCCGGTCCCCATTGCTATTTGGGGCTGCGTCGCTTGACGGCCGGGTTTTTCCGGCGAGCGGCCCACGCCGCAACCCTGCATCCCGAGGGGCTGCACAGCATGCTGGGGGAGATCTTGGGCCAGTTTGCGCTCATCGTGGCGCCCTTGATGGCCGCTGTACTCATGGCGGGCCTGGCGGCCAACATCGCCCAGGTGGGGTTTTTCGTCTCCGGGGAGGCCCTGACCCCCAAATTTTCCAAGCTCAACCCTCTGCAGGGCTTCAAGCGGCTCTTCTCGTTGCGTTCCTTTGTGGAACTGACCAAATCCCTGCTGAAAATGGGGCTGGTGGGCGGAATCGCCTATTTAGCCGTGGCCCGGGAACTGGATCAGTTCCCGGGGATGATGAATGTGGAGGTGCCGGTCCTGTTCTCTTACATCGCCGGGCTCTCCTTCAAGATCGGTATCAATGTGGCCCTGGCCTTGCTTGTGCTGGCGGCCCTGGATTACGGCTACCAGCGCTGGCAGTTTGAAAAAAACATGATGATGACCAAGGAGGAGGTCAAAGAAGAGCACAAGCAGATGGAGGGGGATCCCAAAATCAAGGCCCGCATCCGCGCCATCCAGATGGAAACCGCCCGCCGGCGGATGATGGAGGCGGTGCCTGAAGCCACGGTGGTCATTACCAACCCCACCCATTATGCAGTGGCCCTCAAATTTGTTTCCGGGGAAATGGACGCGCCGCGGGTGGTGGCTAAAGGGGCCGGATTCGTGGCCCAGCGCATCAAGGAGACCGCCCAGGACCATCAGGTGCCGGTGGTGGAGGATAAACCCCTGGCGCGTTCCCTTTACGCATCCGTGGATCTCAACCACTTCATTCCCGTTGAACTCTATCAGGCGGTGGCCGAAATTTTGGCCTATGTCTATCGCCTCCGGGGGCAGGGGCATGGATAGGTCGCATTCCTGCTTCGATCCAGGACCCAGCCTCCGGAATTTGGCACGCTCCCTGCATCCTCTATCCGGCATCGGCGTTTTCCGAGAATGCGCCCGCCCCCGGCCGGCTCCCGGGGCGGCACGTGCCAAATTCAACCCCGGGCGGCGCCAAATTTTTGGCACTTGGCCCGGGGGTTCCGCGAATCCCCGCCGGCCGGTTTAAGCTCAATGACAACGATTCCCCACGGCGATTCAGATAAGGACCATCCATGGCATTAGCGGCAGCTGGAACCCAAAAAGCACCCCCAGCAATCAAAGGCCCCCTGGGGCTCATCGCCCGTAACAGCGAACTCACCATGGCCATGGCCGTGGTGGTGATTCTGTTGGTTATGGTCGTGCCCCTGCCGCCCATGCTGCTCGATCTGCTGCTCTCTTTTTCCATCACCTTTGCCCTGACCATTCTGCTGGTGGGCATGTACATCATGAAGCCCCTAGAACTCTCCAGCTTCCCCTCCATTCTGCTGGTGGCCACCCTTTTTCGGCTCTCCCTGAACGTAGCCTCCACCCGGCTGATTCTGCTCCACGGCCAGGATGGCACCCAGGCCGCCGGGCGGGTCATCGAGGCCTTCGGCAGTTTCGTGGTGGGGGGCAATTACCTGGTGGGGCTGATTGTCTTCATCATCCTGGTGGTGATCAACTTCATGGTCATCACCAAAGGCGCCGGGCGGATTGCCGAGGTGGCGGCGCGCTTCACTCTGGATGCCATGCCGGGCAAGCAGATGAGCATTGACGCCGATCTCAACGCCGGACTGATCAGCGAGTCGGAGGCCAAGGAGCGCCGCAAGCAGATCTCCCAGGAGGCGGAGTACTACGGCGCCATGGACGGCGCCAACAAGTTCGTGCGCGGGGATGCCGTGGCCGGCATCATCATCACCTTGGTCAATATCGTGGCCGGGTTGGCCATTGGGGTGCTGCAAAACGGAATGAGTTTTGCCGATGCGGCCCAAAACTACACCCTGCTCACCGTGGGGGACGGGCTGGTCAGCCAGATTCCGGCTCTGATCATCTCCACCTCCGCCGGTATCATCGTCAGCCGGGCCGGCGCCGAAGACAGCATGGGCAACGAAATCAGCGGCCAGCTAATGCAGCAACCGCGGGCCATCGGTATTGCTGCCGGAGTGCTGTTCGGCTTCGGGCTTATTCCCGGGCTGCCCACCCTGCCGTTTTTCACCCTGGCGGCCCTCACCGGCGGCTTGGCCTTTGTTTTGTTTCGCGCCCAGAGACAGGAACTGGCGCGTTTGGCCGCCGAAGAGCTACGGCCTATGGCGGACGAAGAGCCGCCCGCCGATGAGATTCACCTCTTGCCGCCCCTGGATCTGTTGGCCCTGGAGATTGGCTACGGCCTGATCCATTTGGTGGACGCCGATCAGAACGGAGAGCTGTTGGGCCGCATTAAAACCATGCGCCAGCAGGTGGCCAAGGAGGTGGGCATCATCGTGCCGCCCATCCACATTCAGGACAACATGCGCTTTAAGCCCGGGGAGTATGTGATCATGCTCAAGGGCAATGTAGTGGCCCGGGGCGAATTGGTGCTCAACAGCCTGCTGGCCATCAATCCCGCGCCCTCGGCGCCGCCCCTGGACGGAGAACTGACCAAGGAGCCCACCTTCGGCCTGCCGGCTTACTGGATCAAAGAGAGCGCCAAGGACGAGGCCCTGGCCCAGGGATATACCGTGGTGGACACCGCCACGGTGCTCACCACCCACCTCACCGAGGTGGTCAAGCGCCACGCCCACGAATATCTGGGCCGACAGGAGGTTCAGCAGATGCTGGACAACCTCAAGAGCTCCCATCCCAAGGTGGTGGAAGAGTTGGTGCCCAACCTGATCTCTTTAGGGGGCGTGGGTAAGGTGCTGCAGAATCTGCTTCAGGAGCAGGTGCCGGTGCGGGATCTGTTGACCATCATGGAGACCCTGGCGGACTGGGCCTCTTTCACCAAGGATGTGGATGTGCTCACCGAATATGTGCGCCAGGGCCTGGCGCGAACCATTACCGGGCTCTACCGGGCCGAGGACGGCACCCTGCCGGTGATCACACTGGAACAGAGCGTGGAGGAGATGATCAGCGGCGCCTTGCAGCAAACCGATCAGGGCAGCTTTCTGGCCCTGGCCCCGGACAAGGCTCAGCGGGTGATGCAGGCCCTTGCCGCCCAGCTGGAAAAGGTCTCCGCCATGGGGTTGCAGCCGGTGGTGCTGTGCGCCGGGTCCATCCGGGTCCACTTCAAAAAGTTGGCCGACCGCTTCATTCCCAATCTGGTGGTCCTCTCCTACAACGAGATTCTCAACCAGGTGAAAGTGCAATCTATAGGCACGGTGGGCATGGGCGATGCAGATTAAGCGCTTTCAGGCACTCAACATGAGCGAGGCCCTCAAACTGGTGAAAGCCGAGTTCGGACCCGACGCGGTGATCCTGTCGGCCCGCACCATCAAATCTGCCCGGGGCATGTTCGGGGGGTTGCGCAGCCGCCCCCGGGTGGAGGTCACCGCGGCCATTGACCAGCCCGGCGCCGAGGGTCCCTACCAGGCCAAGCTGCACACTACGGGGGGGATTTACCGACGATTTCCTCAAACCGGCGCACCAGCCAAACCAGGGGGCGGACCCCTCCGGCGCAGCCGGTCTCTGAAGTTTTCCCAGCCTTCCCGGTCGCAGCATCCGCCGCCTCCGGCCAAAGCGCACAGCGACCAACGCCACCCGGCCGGAGTTCCCGATTCCCGGTCTCTGTTCGCCCTACACGGGCACCTGAAACGCCAGGGACTGGATCAGGCGCTGGCCTGGGATCTGGTGGCGCGGATTTCCCGTAATATAGTTACTGAAACACCACTTTCCCCTGACGCCATCGCCCAGGAATTGGCCACGGCCATGGGCGAGCTGGGCGCCGCCTGCCAGCGGCTGAAAATCACCCCGGGGCATCCCAACCTGGTGGCCCTGGTGGGCCCCACGGGCACGGGCAAGACTACCACCATCGCCAAGTTGGCCGCCGGGGCCCTGACCCAGGGTAACTCCGGGGGGGTGGCCCTGATCAGTGTGGACCATCAGCGGATTGGTGCCTTTGAACAGTTGCGCAGCTATGCGGAGATCATCGGCATTCCCATGGCCACGGCCATGGATGGCGAAAGTCTGGAAGCGGCCCTGGAAAGGTTTGCCCAGCACAGTTTAATTTTACTGGACACCCCTGGGATTGTGCCCTCCCAAGAAGATCAGCTGGACCCCCTGGCCGAGTTGCTGGAGCCCTTCCGGCCCAATGTTCAGATCGTGCTCAGCGCGGCGGCCAAACCTGAAGATTTGCGGGATACGATTTACCATTTGCGGCCTCTGCGTCCGGAGGGGCTGATGTTTACCAAGCTGGACGAAACCGCCACCCACGGCGGCATCCTCGACGCCATGCTTCACGCCCGGCTGCCGGTAACCTATTTTACCCACGGCCGGCAGGTGCCGGAGGATTTCCAGCCGGCGACCTTGGCGCACCTGGCCCAACTGCTGGCCCCTGCCTGGGAATCAAGCCCGGCCGGCAAGCGCGGCGGCGAGCAGGATGCCGCCCAACTGGCGGATTTTGAAGCGCGTTTAGCCCAGGCCGCTTGCAAATGGAACCCTGACGCCTTGAAAAACAGGCCGCCCCCGGCCCATCGCGCCGGGCTGGCCCTTTAGCCTTCAGATCGTGTGATTTTCTGCCGCAAGTTTCCACCGGCGGTGCTGAAAAAGGAATCGAATTCATGAACCCTGGAAAAACCGGCAACAAGGTGATCAATCTCTCCCGGGAAAAAGCCGTTCGCACCGGCGGCCAGAAAGGTGGCGGGGTCTCCGGCGCCGCGGCCCTGCGCCGGCCCCGGGTGATGGCCATCACCAGCGGCAAGGGTGGGGTGGGGAAAACCAATATCGTGGCCAACCTGGGGATTGCCCTGAGCCAGTTGGGGCACAAGGTGCTGGTTCTGGATGCCGACCTGGGGCTGGGCAATCTCGATATCCTCCTGGGCCTGGCGCCGAAATACAATTTTTCCCACGTGATAAAAGGTGAAAAGAGTGTGACCGAGGTTCTGGTGGAAGGCCCCCAGGGCATTAAAATTTTGCCGGCCTCCTCGGGTATTTTAGAAATGACCCAGCTTACCCGGGACGAAAAAATCGGTATATTCAATCAGCTGGACCAGGTGGTGGAACCCTTTGATATCCTGCTCATTGACACCGCGGCGGGGATCTCCTCCAACGTGATCTACTTTAACACCGCCGCCCAGGAGATCCTGGTGGTGGTGGCCCCGGAACCCACGGCCATTACCGATGCCTATGCCTTGATGAAGGTGCTCTCCCTGAAACATGACACGCGCCGCTTCCGGCTGCTGGTCAACATGGCCACCGACCCGGGCGAGGCAGAAGATGTGCACCGGCAGCTGACCATGGTGGCCAATCGGTTTTTAAACATTGAAATCGACTATTTGGGGTTTATCCCCCGGGACCCCAATGTGGTGCGGGGGGTGAAGTATCAGCAAGCCGTTCGGGACCTCTTTCCCCACAGTCCGGCCAGCAAAAGTTTTTCCCGGATAGCCAAAATCGTGGCTCGCCGCGCGGTGTCGGCCCACAGTGGCGAGGGCCGGGGGCTTTTCCGCAACAGCCTCAACGGGGGTGTCGGAGAGTGAGCGGCGGAGCGGCAGAGGCTGCCCGGCGATTTTATCTTCCATAAAATCAGATGGTTTTCCTTGGCTTTTACATCCCGAAAATTTAGTGAAAAATATTGCCAAGCTGATTCATTCACGTTAATTTAGACGCTACCATGGTCTACGCCACGAATCCCGAGACAATTCCTCTAGCTTACCAGGCAGCGGCCCGGGAGAATCTGATTACCGAGAATCTCCCCATGGTCAAGCGCATCGTCTACCGCATCGCGGCCCATCTGCCGCCCCATGTGGAGATCGACGATCTGATGAACGCCGGTGTGATCGGCCTGGTCCAGGCCGTGGATAATTTTGACCCCACCCTTAACATCAAGCTCTCCACCTATGCCTCCATCCGCATTCGAGGCGCCGTCTTAAGCGAGCTTCGCTCCCGGGACCTCCTGTCCCGCACGACCCGCCAAAAGGTTAGGGAAATGGAGCGCGTCACCCAGGATCTGGAACAGAAGCTGGGCCGCGAGGCGGACGACGAAGAGGTGACCCAGGCCATGGGTCTGGAATATGACGATTACTTCGGCATAAAAAAAATGTCGGCCCTCTCCTTCATCAGCCTGGAGGATGTGGGGGCCAACTCTTCCGATGAGCGCCGCGAGCTGCTTCACTATCTGGTGGACGGCCGCCAATCCGACGCGCTGAGCCTGACCCGGCTCAAAGAGATCAAGGCCGCGCTGGTGGAGGCTATTACCAAACTTCCCGAAAAAGAGAAGCTGGTCATTTCCCTGTACTATCAGGATGACCTGACCATGAAGGAGACCGGTCAGGTGTTGAATGTCACTGAATCCCGGGTATCTCAAATCCACTCCAAAGCGATCCGGCGCCTGCGTCGCGCCCTGACCCATGCTGGTTTGGTGGGCCATTAACCCCGCGCAAGGGGGATCGGTCGTGTCAAATATGCCCGGGAGGGTCAAGATCCTGACACCTCGTTCCGAGGAGCGGCTCACCCGAACCGGGCTGCCCTGATTGATCAGCTGGCTTGACCCGTCGTCTTGTCTCGAGGGTTCCGCCGCCATCAAAGGGAAAAGAAGATGCGTATTCCCATCATTCCCCCGGACAATCAGGTGCATCAAATCAACCCCGCCAAGGAGCCTAAGCGCTACCGCGGCGACGCGGAGGAGGAAGAGCAGGAGGAACAGCCGCTTCCCGGGGATTCCAAATCCGATGAATCCAAACCGGAAAAGAAGCCCAAGCCGCCTCCCCGCCGCCCCCCCGAAGATGACAAGGGAACTGAAATCGATGTTACGGTTTAACCGGCCTGGATCCGCGGCATGTTCACCCTCAACCTTGACTTAATCCGCTTCATCCTGGATGGCGCCATTGTGCTGTGCTGCGTGGTGCTGATCATTCGGATTCGGCGTCAACCCGGCCCTTCCCGGAGCCCTGCGGCCCCCAGCGCAAGTCGTCCCGCCGGGCAGGGACGATCCGGCATCGGCGCCCCCCCGAATGGACCCCGCTCCTCCGACTTGACTCCCGCCGAACCGCTCTCCTCCCCTGGGGCCTTGAAGGCCGAGGTGCTGCGCCTGACCCGCCTGGGACTGAATGTCACTGAGATCGCCCGCCGCACCGGTCTGGCAAAGAGCGAGGTGGCCCTGATCCAAAAATTCCCATCCCAGACCTAACCGTTTCCTGCCTCGCCACTCCTTCAGGTCGGAAATATTTGCCCCTTTCCGGGGCGCAGATATTGCCCCACCCCCGGGTTCAATGTCTAATTTGCGGCCAAGATAAAGCAGCGTTTTAGCTTAGGGCCGTTGGCATATGAATTGCAGCTTATTTTATCAGTCCTATCCATATTTTAACCGCACACGATGGGAAATGGGCCGGGGCGGCGTGCCGTTTGGCGGCCGCAATGGTCCTTAACCCCAATGGAGAGCAGCCTATGGGCGGCGCTATCTACACTCTGATGCACGGCGGATTGATTCAGCAGCTGCGCATGGACAAGGTGAGCCACAACCTGGCCAACGTGGACACCATCGGCTTCAAGGAGGATCGCCTGCACCAGCTGTTCGCGGTTCCCGACCTGGTCAAGGGTCCGTCGCCGGGGGGCTTTGAGCGCACCTTGGCGGTGTCACCGGTGGCTAGTTACACGCACTTTGACCAGGGGGCCTTGACGGCCACCGGCAACCCCCTGGATATGGCCATTGAAGGGCCGGGGTTTTTCGTGGTTCAAACTCCCCAGGGCCCGCGCTACACCCGCCAGGGCGATTTTTCCCTCAATGAACAAGGCGTGCTAATCACCCAGAGTGGCCATCCGGTGATGGGCCAGGGAGGGGAAATCACCCTGGATGACGACGCCTTCACCCAGGATGGCGACAATGGGCGCCACAATCTTTTTGTGGACGGGTTGGGAAACCTCTCCGTGGGCGCCGACCAGATCGGCACCCTGCGGATTGTGGAGTTTGAAAACCTGCAAGGTTTGAAAAAGGCCGGGGACGGCTTGTTTCAAAGCGTGGGGGCCGGGGAGCGGCCGGCGGCCGAAACCACCCAGGTGGCCCAGGGTATGCTGGAGGGCTCCAATGTGACCGTGGTGGAAATGATGGCGGAGATGATCGAGGCCCTGCGGGGCTATCAATCCTATCAGAAAGCGATTCAGGCCCAGGATGATGCCGACAGCCTGGCCATCAACGATGTCGGCGGACAAGGTTGATCAAGCCGTCATCCAAAATTCATAAATTAGACCATTAAAGGAGCCAAGATGATTAAAGCCCTCGCCAATGCCGCCACGGGAATGGTGGCCCAGGATATCCATATTGATGTGATTTCCAACAACCTGGCCAATGTGAGCACCACCGGCTTTAAGCGCGCCCGGGCTGATTTCCAGGATCTGTTCTACCAGACCCTGCGCCCGGCCGGGGCCACCACCGGAGACGGCGCCCAGGTGCCCACGGGCATCCAGATGGGGTCCGGAGTGCGGCCCATGTCTACCCAGCGGCTCTTTACCCAGGGGGACCTGACCGCCACGGGCAACAATCTGGACATGGCCATCGAGGGGGATGGCTTTTTCCTGGTGGAGGATCAAAACGGGGAAGAGGTCTACACCCGGGCCGGCTCTTTTACCCTCAACAGCGACGGCACCATCGTCACCCAGGATGGGTTTTCCCTGCTGCCGGAAACCAGTCTGCCCACGGACACCGCCGAGGTGGTGGTCGCCCTGGACGGCACGGTTTCCGTACGACAGTCCCAGGAGACCGAATTTACCGAAGTGGGATCCATTGAGCTGGCCCGCTTTGTCAATCCCGGAGGTTTGCGCGCCGTGGGCCGCAACCTCTACCGCGTTACTGACGCCTCGGGCGATGCCATTACCGGCACCCCGGGCCAGGACGGGCTGGGCACCATCGGCCAGGGTTACCTGGAAATGGCCAATGTACAGGTGGTGGATGAGATGGTCAACATGATCACGGCCCAGCGCGCCTACGAAGCCAACAGCAAGACCATTCAGACCGTGGACCAGATGATGGAGATCGCCAACAACGTCAAGAGGTAGGCCCCATGGGACACATAAGCGTGTTTAAATGCCTCCGGCGCCGCCCCCCGAGATGGGGCGCGCTCTTACTACTGACCAGCTTAATTTGGGGCTCGCCATCTCAGAAGGGGCACGCAGCCCCTGAGATCCTGCTGGCCGGGCCGGCGCAGGTTCGGGGGGCGGTGATCCTGCTGGCGGACCTGGTGGCGGCCGAACGGCGGTCGGCCTTGCCGCCGGCACTGGCCCAGCTCGATTTGGGGCCGGCGCCCCTGCCCGGCAGTCGGCGGGTGTTGGATGGTGACTATATCCGCGGCCGGGTGCGTCAGGCCGGGTTTGATCCCCGAGGGGTCCGCCTGGCCCATGGCGCGCCGATTCCCGTGACCCGCAGCAGCCAGAAGGTTACCCGCCGGGAGATGAGCGGCTGGGTCCGAGTGTACTTGAGCGGCCGGCTGGCGAACGCCCCCGGGGAGGTTGAGATCGCGGAGATTACCGTGGACCAGGATTTGATTTTGCCCGCCGGGGAGCTGCGCCACAAGATCATCCCCCCCCCGAACCAGGCGCTGGCCGGAAAAGTGCCCCTGGCCATCCACTGTTACGTTGAGGGCCGGGAGGTCAAGCGGGTCTGGGCCATGGCCAAGATCGTGGTTCGGGCCGAAGTGGTGCTGGCCCGCAAGCCCCTGCGGCGGTACCAGTTGATCGCTCCTGACGATATCAAACTGGTGGCCATGGATCTGGCCCAGCTCCCCTCGGGGGTGCTGACCGATTCCCAGGAGGCGGTGGGGCGCCGCACCCAGCGCAAGATCGATCCCAACACGGTGTTGCGGGCCGATCTGGTGGAGTTGCCGCCCTTGATTAAGCGCCGGGATGTGGTGGTGATCGTGGCTGAGGCTCCAGGGCTTTCCATCACCGCCCTGGGGGAGGCCCAGGAGAGCGGCCGCCTCAACGAGCGGATTCGGGTTACCAATCTCGATTCCCGTAAACGAATCTTTGCCCGGGTGGTGGATGCCACCACCGTGCGGGTGGATTTCTAAACCGCGTCTGACCGGAAGCGGCCGCGCCGCCCTCAGACCCAGCAGGAGTGTACCGGACTCATGGAATTTCAAATCAACGCCATTCAATGGAGACGGCAGGGCTGGCTCGTCCTGTGTCTGGGGACATTGATCTTTAGCGGATGCGTGGAAAAACAGCTGGGCCGGGTTCAGGCGGTGGACCAGGCCATTGTGGATCGACTCCATCCGCCGCCCGCCGCACTGCCCGCCGCGGCCGAAGCACATGATCCGGAGGGCTCCCTGTGGGTGGCCCACAGCTCCTACAGCGAGCTATTCGTCAATCCCAAGGCCAACACCGTGGGGGACATTGTCACCATCAAGATTGTGGAGTCGGCCGAGGCCACCAATGAGGCCGCCACCGATGCCGGCCGCAGCTCGTCTTTGGAGGCGGGGATTACCAACTTTTTGGGACTGGAAAATATCTACACCGACAGCACCCACCCCAAATATGTGGCCTATCCCAAGATCAACCCCTTCGGTAAAATCGCCGGTGCCGCCACCAGCGATTTCCAGGGCACCGGCAGCACCAAGCGCAGCGGCGATCTGACGGCCTTTATCACGGCCCGGGTGACCGAGGTGCTACCCAACGAAAACTTGCGGATTGCCGGGTTTCGGGAGGTGAAGATCAACAATGAGGTCCAGATCATTCTGATCTCGGGCATCATCCGGCCCCGGGACATCTCGCCGGAAAACGTGGTGGAATCGACCTATATCGCCGACGCGCGCATCTCTTACACCGGTGCGGGGGTGGTTCACCAGCGCCAGAAGCCGGGATGGATGGCCAACTTTCTCAATGCGGTTTGGCCTTTCTAGATGCCCCGCTATTTAACAACGCAAGTGACAGATAAGGATACCATCATGAAGGTGTTCGCCAGGCAGCAACCTTGGGTCATCCGCTTCATTGCGGGGCTAGTACTGCTGGGATTGGCCGCGCCCTTGCCGGCGGCCCGGATCAAGGACATCACCGATATCAAGGGGGTCCGCGACAATCAGCTGGTCGGTTACGGCCTGGTGGTGGGCCTCAGTGGCACCGGGGATGGGGATAAAACCAAATTCACCTTCCAATCCCTGGCCAGCATGCTGGAAAAAATGGGCATGACCGTCAATCCCCAGGATATCGAGGATGTGGAAAATGTGGCCGCGGTGATGGTTACCACCGACCTGCCGCCCTTTGCCCGGCGGGGAAGCCGCCTGGATGTGCTGGTCAGCTCCATCGGCGATGCCGAGAGCCTGGAAGGGGGTACCCTGGTGCTGACCCCCTTGAAAGGGGCTGATGGCCGGGTCTACGCGGTGGCCCAGGGACCGGTCAGCACCGGCGGATTTTCCGCCAGCGGCGCCGGCGCCACCGTGGCCAAGAATTTTCCCACGGTGGGACGGGTGGTGGGGGGCGGATTGATCGAAAAAGAGGTGCCCACCGATGTGGCCCGTCAGAACCAGATCACCCTGGCCCTGCACCAGCCCGATTTCACCAACGCCAGCCGCGTGGTGGAAGCCATCAACCAGCGCTTTCCCGAAAACCCGGCCCGCAGCGAAGACGCCGGCACCATCCATGTGCGGATCCCCAGCGCCTACCAGGGCGCCATGGTGGAATTCGTCACCGCCATTGAGCGCCTGGAGCTGGTGCCCGACGCCAAGGCCCGGGTGGTGGTCAATGAACGCACCGGCACCGTGGTCATGGGGGCCGAGGTCAAGATCATGACCATCGCCGTGGCCCATGGCAACCTGAGCATTCAAATCCGCGAGCGCACCGATGTCTCCCAGCCGCTGCCCTTTTCCCAAGGGCAAACCGTGGCCGGCCCCGACACCGCCATCGAAATCCAGGAAGAATCTTCGCCCATTTTCATGGTTAAGGGCGGCACCAGCATCGGCGAGTTGGTGCGGGCGCTCAACGCTCTGGGGGTCTCGCCCCGGGATCTGATCGCTATTTTTCAGGCCATCAAGGCCGCCGGGGCCCTGCAGGCTGAATTGGAGGTTATCTAATGCAAATTCCGGCCTTTCCGGGTGGAGGTGTAACCTCCCCGGCCACCTCGGTTGCCGATACGGTTCAACAGCAGGGTTCAGCAGCGGAGGGCGACCGCGAGCAGCAGGCTCTGCGCAACGCTTGCGCCGAACTGGAATCCCTTTTCATTTTCCACCTGCTTAAAGAGATGCGCGCCACCGTGCCCCAAGAGGGACTGCTCCACGGCGGCCCGGGCGAAGAAATTTTCACCTCCCTGATGGATGGCGAGATGGCCCGCGCCATGGCCATCCAGCGAGGGGTCGGCCTGGCCCGCATGCTGGAAGCCCAACTCACCGGGCACCTGGCCCCCGTGGCCGCTGAGCCACCCGCCCCCCCGGCCAGCCAGGTGATCAAGGGCTACCGTCCCTGAGCCGCCCCCCAGCCAGCGACCTTTTGTCCGGGCGCACGCATCCCCGGTGGGCGGGGGATGAAAAAAAGCTCATCATCGCCCATGAATCTGCCGATATTGGTTTCAGCGCGCCCCTTGGAGGGGGATAAAGAGAAAATTTGAAGAAATTTGCGGTTTTTAGGATTTACAGGTAAAGTTTTTTCATTTAGCGCCGATATAATCAGTTAAGAGCGCCAGAGCGGCGCCGGTTGGCAGACCAGCCGGCTTAGCCGCGGCGGAGAATTCGCCCCGCAAGCGGGTTTCAAATAGCGGGTCCCCGGTGAGGGAGGTTGAAGCCCAAGGGAATATTCCCATACCCAGGAGGTAACTGACATGGACATCAAAACCAATGGATCTACGGGCGGTTTGAATCCCTATGTGCATCAAACCAACAAACAACCCGATAAAGCGGATACCCCGCAAACGACTCCCCCCCCGGCGCAGGTGAAAAAGGACGCGGTAACCCTCTCGGCCCACGCCAAGGAGATTTCCCGGGCCCAGCAAGCCCTGAACGAGGTCCCGGATGTCAATCAGGAGCGGGTCAACGAATTGAAAAACCAAGTTGAAAACGGAACCTATCAAATGGATCCCGGGCGCATTGCCAGCGCCCTGTTAAACGATCTGCTGATGAATCAAATTGATTCCGAATAAGTCCGAATAAGTCTACCGTCGCTGAACCCACCCTTTTCGGGGCGGGCCACTCCGCCGCCGGAAAGGGAGCCAGCGACTCAAAGAAGATCTGGATCATGGAAACCGATCTGCAACACTTAATGGATGTCCTGAGCTTGCAGATGGGGCTGATGGCCGACATGGCCGGCTGCCTAGCCGCGGAGCGTGAGGCGGTCATTGGCGGGGAGCGCGAACAACTGGAGCGTCAGGTGGCTCGCAAAGAGCGCCTAGTTCAGCAGATTCAGGAGGCGGAAACCCGCCGCCGCCGGCAAGTCGAAGCGGTTTGCGCAAGTTTGGATATTTCAGACTCCACGCTGACCTTGGAACAATTGGCTGATTTGGCGCCGCCGGCCTGGTCCCAGCGCCTGCGCACTTGCCGGGATGAACTGCAGCGCCAACTGGGGCGCGTTCGGCAAGCGAACGAGGCCAACCAAGTACTGGTAGCCCAATCTCTCAGTCTGGTTCAGGGATCGCTGCAAATGTTGGGCGAGATTTCTCCAAACAAGGGGACCTACGGCGCCGGCGGCAAGGTTACCCATCCATCCCAGGCCGGACGGCTGCTCAAGGGCGCGGTTTAGCCCGCTGCACGCCCCCGGGGCGCGGCAGAGCCCAGGGCCTTTTCAGGCGATCACCGGCCTGGAACCGATCCGGCGCCAAACGCGTGGCCCATCCACCTTCCTCCCCCCGGCCGCTCAAGTGCGCTAAATTGCGATGACAATCAATCAACCTATTGATATTAAAGGGTGTTTTGCACCTAAGGCAATAGAGAGATCATGAGCAAGGAAATTTTCCAGCATATTCAAGATATTATCGATACCATTGAAGATCTCAGCCCCCAGGATCGGCCGGGGTGGGACGCCGCCGAATCCAAATTGGAAGCGCTCTCCGGCCTCTTTGGGGAGCATTCGGATCTCTTGGAGCAGATGGTCGCGCTGGGCCGCCGGGTACTGGGCAGTTTGGCCCAGGGCGAATCCGGCAACAGCCTGCAGCTCATCGACACCGCCGCCAAAGCCCTGGAAGCGGGTGCCAAGCTGGTCCAGGAGCCCCGGCGGGGCCCTTCGGAACTGGATGCGGCCTTGCAGCTTTTAGGGGTTTTGGCGCCTGAGGATGACGATTCCCCATCATCGCAAGCGCCGCCGTGCCTAGCCGGGCTCCAGGATAATGGGTCCGCCCAGGAGGCGGGGGAAGAGCGCCTGCTAAATGACTTAGCGGCCCTGTTGGTGCAGGTCGAACCCGATGATCGCCAAGGCCTTGAACGAATCCAAGGGCTGTGTGCGCGCATTGCCGATTGCCAACATTTACCGGAACTAGTGCGGCGGGAGATCGGGGATAGCGGCTCGCGGATTGGGGAAGGACTAACTGCCGAGGGCACACCGGGGACGGATATCGTCGAAACCCTGGGCGAGCTAGTGGAAGATGCCCTGGATCTGCTGGTGGGCGGTCCCTTGACTTTCAGCCTCCCGGTCGATCCCAACGCTCCGGCGCCTTTAAGCCGAGCCGAGGCGAACCCCCAACCAGAGCCCGCAACTCTAACGGGTGCTCTGCCGTCGCCAGACGCCGGTGACAGCGGGCAAGGGCCTCTTTCCCCGGAATTCCCGGCTGGGCCGGGAGTTGCTGCGCTGACCGATTCCCATGATTACATGCCCGTGGATGCCGATGAAGAGCTGCTGATGGAATTTGTCACCGAAAGCCTGGAGCTCATTGCCGACGCCGAAGAGGCGCTGCTGACCCTAGAGACCGATCCCGAGGATACCGAAGCCATCGGCAAGGTGTTCCGCGCCTTTCACACCGTCAAGGGGACCGCGGCCTTCCTGGAGCTCGATCTGGTCTCCCAAATGGGCCATCACGCCGAATCGCTGCTCAGCAGGGTGCGGGACCAGGAGATTCGTTACAGCGGCGGCTATGCGGACCTGGCCCTGCGCGCCCTGGACATGATTAAGGATCTGGTCAAGGCCGTGCAGGGGGCCCTGGAGGGCGAAGCCCTGTGCAAGCCCGCGGGTTACGATGATTTGATGGTGATTCTCGAGGATCCCGAGGCCGCAGGTGTGGATGAAGAGGAAGCGTTGAACGATCAGGCGGCGCCGCGCATCGGAGATCTTCTGGTGGCCCAAGGCAAGGTGCCCCGGAAGGAACTTGAAGCGACCCTGGCCGCCGCACCGGGCACCCCGGTGGGGATGGCGCTGGTGAAAGCCGACAAGGCCCAGCTCAGCGATGTGAGCCAGGCCCTGCGCACCCAGAAAACCCTCAAAGGATCCCGGCGCAAAATGGAGGCCTCGGTGCGGGTCAGCACCGGCCGGTTGGATCGGCTCATCGACAGCGTGGGCGAGATGGTAATCGCCTATTCCATGATTGCCCAGGACCAGGTGGTCACCCGCGCCGAAAACCACGAACTTCTCAAAAAGGTGAGCCAAACCGGCAAGATTGTCCGGGAACTTCAGGATCTGAGCATGTCCATGCGCATGATCCCCCTGAAATCCACCTTCAAGAAAATGACCCGGCTGGTTCGGGACCTCTCCCGCAAAGTGGGCAAAACCGTCAATCTGGTCACCGAAGGCGAAGACACGGAAATCGACCGCAATCTGGTGGACGTGATTAACGATCCCCTGGTGCACATGATCCGCAATTCCGTAGATCATGGTGTGGAAACCCCTGACGCGCGCCGGGCCGCGGGCAAGCCCGAAGCCGGCACAGTGCGTCTTTCGGCCTATCACTCCGCCGGTGCGGTGGTGGTGGAAATCGAGGATGACGGCCAGGGGTTGAACCGGGATGCGATCCTGGCCAAAGCCCAGGAGCGGGGCCTGGTGCCGGATGACCGCACCCTCAGTGATCGTGAGATCTACAACCTGATTTTCGAGGCGGGTTTTTCCACCGCCGCCGAGGTGACCGATGTCTCCGGGCGCGGGGTGGGCATGGACGTGGTGCGCCGCAATATCGAATCCCTGCGGGGCCAGGTGGATATTCAGTCCGAAGCGGGACACGGCACGCTGTTTAAGATGAGCCTGCCCCTGACCCTGGCCATCATCGACGGGATGATCATTCGCATGGGCCAGGAGCGCTTCATCATTCCCACGGTCTCCATTGTGCGCTCCATCGAGGCGGATCCCAAGGATATCAGCACCGTATTCAACCGCGGCGAGCTGCTTTCCCTGCCCGAAGGCCTGATTCCCCTGTTTCGCCTCGGGGATCTGTTTGAAATTCCGGGCCAGACGGCCACAAACGGCCGCAAGCTGGTGATGGTGGTGGAAGAGGAGAGCAGCACCCGCGCCGGCCTGGTGATCGACGAACTTATCGGCCGCCAGCAGGTGGTGATCAAATCCCTGGGAGAAACCATGCGCAATGTCCCGGGGATTTCCGGTGGCGCCATCATGCCCAATGGTCGGGTGGGCCTGATTCTGGATGTGGGCCAGCTGGTGCGCATGGCCAATTCCAGCCCTGACGAGCGCCAACTATCCCCAGGGGGGTGTGATGAGTCTCTTCGCAACTGACTTGAGCGATGCCCAATTTCAGGACGTAAGCCATCTGGTCCACCGCCTGGCGGGCATCCATCTGAAGGAAAACAAGAAGGCCCTGGTGCGGTCGCGGCTGATGAAACGGCTGCGCTCCCTGGGGCTGACCAGTTTCGATGATTACATGGCGCTGCTGAGCGGTGAAAAAGGCCCGGCGGAACTAGGTAGCATGATCGACGCCATCACCACCAACAAAACCGGATTTTTTCGGGAAAAGGCCCACTTCGATTACCTCTCGACCCAGGTGCTGCCTCAACTGGGAGGCAAGATGCGCTTCTGGAGCGCCGCCTGCTCTTCGGGGCAAGAGCCCTATACCCTGGCCATTGCCTTGCGGGAAAACTTACCGGCCATCGATGGCCAGGATGTGAAGATCCTGGCCACGGACATCTCCGCGCAGATGCTGGCCAAAGCCAAAACAGGGGTGTACCCCCACCCGGAGGTTGCCGATATCCCTCCCGATCTGCTGTGTCGATATTTTATCCGCGGCGCGGGCGCCGCCGGCGGGCAGTTTACCGTCAAAGCCGAGCTGCGCCGGCTGGTCACCTTCGGCTGGATCAACCTGATGGCGGCCTGGCCCATGAAAGGACCCTTTGATGTCATCTTTTGCCGTAACGTGATGATCTATTTCGACAAGGCCACCCAGCAGCGCTTGGTCAACCGCTTTTGGGAATTGCTTTCTCCCGACGGCTATCTCTTCGTGGGCCATGCCGAGGGCCTTTCGGCCATTGAGCACAAATTTCGCTACGTGCAGCCGGCCGTTTACATCAAATGAAGGTCTTTACCAACCGCGGATCTAGCCGATGAGACAAGTAATCGTCGTGGGGGACATGAAAACGGGCCGCAGGGGAGATCTACTGATCACCCATGCCTTGGGCAGCTGCCTCGGCTTGATGATTTTCGATCCGGTTGCCGAGGTGGGCGGGTTGCTTCACGCCATGCTGCCCTTGTCCAAGATCAATCCCGAAAAGGCCCGCCAGAACCCCTTCATGTTCGTGGATACCGGAGTCCCGGCGCTGTTTCAGCAGGTCTATGCCTTGGGTGGGGAGAAAAAGCGCCTGATTGTCAAGGCCGCCGGCTGCGGCAATCCCTTAGGCAAAAATGAGATGTTCAAAATCGGTGAACGCAATTTTACGGTGTTAAAGAAACTGCTCTGGAAAAACAATGTGCTCCTCAAGGCCCAGGATGTGGGGGGAACCGCCAGCCGCACGGTTCACTTTGAAATGGACGGCGGTCGCACACTGATCAGCAGCAACGGCCTAAAAAGGGAATTATAACATGGAGCGGCGAGGGGAAATACTCGATCAGGTGCACGCCTTTCCATCCATACCCGCGGCAGCCGGCAATCTGCTCAAGCTGTTAGGGGACCCTGAAAGCACCGCGGCCCAGGCCGAAGCGCTCCTCAGGCTCGATCCGGGGCTGACGGCCAATATCCTGCGGCTCACCAACTCCGCCTATTTTGGTTTGTCCAATCAGGTGGGGTCCATCCGCCAGGCAGTGGTGCTCCTGGGCTGGAAACGGGTCAGCTCCCTGGTGCTGACCAGTTGCATGAATGCCGTATTGAACAAACCGGTAGCCGGCTATGAATTGGAAAACGGGGACATGTGGCGACACGCCCTGGCTGTTTCGGTCGCGGCCGAAGGGCTGGCCAAGATTCTCAAACTCAAAAATATCGACGAAGTCTTTACCGCCGCCCTGCTCCACGATGTGGGCAAAACGGTGCTGGGACGATTTGTGGCCGAAGAAATCCATGAACTGGAAAGTGTGCCGGGACCGATCAAGCCCTTCAACGATCTGGAACAGGCGGTGCTCGGCGCGGACCATGCCGAAGTGGGCGCCCGGATCTTGCGGGGCTGGTCGCTGCCCGAGCGCATTGTCGCCGCGGTGCGCTTTCACCATGATCCGGATGGCGCGGACCCCAGGGATGTGCTCATCGACGTGGTGCATCTGGCCAATGTGCTCTGCCTCTCCATCGGCCTGGGCGTGGGCCGCGAGGGGTTACAGTATCGGGCATCCTCCGGGGCCATTCGGCGTTTGGGGCTGACCACCCTGCAAATGGAGCAGGTAGCCAGCCGGACCCTGCAGTGGGTCAATGAACTGAGCGATATTGCCGGCGAAGCCTAATTTAAACGCAATACGAAAGACCTGAGACGAGGTAATTTCTATGGCGATCAACGTCCTCGTTACCGATGACAGCGGGGTCATGCGGTCTATGATCATCAAATCCATGGGCATGTGCGGCATGAAACTGGGCGAGGTTTACCAGGCGGCCAATGGCCAGGAGGGGCTTGCGCAATTGGCGGGCAACTGGATCGATCTGGTTTTCGTGGACATCAACATGCCGGTGATGAACGGCGAAGAGATGATCGAGCGCATGAAAGCCCAAGACGCCACGGCGGACATTCCCATTATCGTGATTTCCACCGAAGGCAGCCAGACCCGCATCGAGGCCCTGGCCCAGCGGGGGGTCAAATTTATTCACAAGCCCTTTACCCCCGAAAAGCTGCGGGACATTGTGGCGGAGACCATCGGAACAGGAGCCTTCGATGGATAGCGCATTGACCGAACAGCTCTCCCAGGCCATGGCCAAGACCCTTGAAGATTTGACCTTTTTGCTTGCCGCGCCCGAAGCCTGGGAACCCGCTATATTTACTGGGGATGAGCTGGGGGTGGGCGTGGCCTTTGGCGGCCATTTTACGGGCGATCTGGTGTGGGTCTGTCCCGCCTCAGCCGCTCGCGAGATGACCGCCAACATGTTGGGGCTGGAGGATGACGAGGCCCTGGCCGAGCCGCAAATCAACGATGCCCTCAAGGAGGTCCTCAATATTATCTGTGGGAATATTTTGCCGATCCTGGCCGGGAGCGAAGCGGTTTTCAATCTCTCCGCGCCGCAAATCTTGGATCCCGGAACGGATGCCGACTTCGGCCGGCCCGCGCCGCCGGTGGCCAAGATCAAATTGGACCTGGAGGGTGAACCCGGCTATCTATTCCTTTTCATTGATGATCCCGAAGTTGCCGAGGCCTTGTAGAGGAAACCCGAAAGGATAGCCCGGAGACCCAGCCCAGGCTCGGGAAGGTATCGACCAGAGAAGGGCAAAATCTGGCAGAATAATTGCTTATCAAGTTGGATCATGGCGGAATCATGGCTGGCCCATGTCGGTCGGATGTGAGTCGGCGTTAGCGAAACCCTAAGAACGCATGCTGAATGTCAGGCAAAAAACTAAAGTGCTCATTGTGGATGACTCTGCCGTGGTGCGCAAAGTGCTCAGCAATGAGCTTTCCCAGTACGATGATTTTGAAATCGTGGGGACCGCAGTGGATCCCTACATGGCCCGAGACAAGGTGGTGAAGCTGAAACCCGATGTATTGACATTGGATTTGGAAATGCCGCGTATGGACGGCCTGTCGTTTCTGGCCAAATTGATGCACTATTTTCCCATGCCGGTGGTGGTGCTAAGTTCATTGACCCCTAAAAATAGCGAAACAGCCCTGAAAGCCTTGGATCTGGGGGCCGTGGAGGTGCTCTGCAAGCCCGGATCGGCCTATTCCACCCGGGATATCTCCCGTAAGCTGGCCCGGGCGATTCGCTTGGCGGCCAAAGCCAACGTCCGCCAACCCCCACCGCGCTCCCCGTCGGAAGCGCCAGGACCGCCTTTGGACACCTCACGGCTCTTGAAGACCACTACCCAAAAGATTGTGGCTATTGGGGCTTCCACCGGGGGCACCAAAGCCATCGAATCCCTCCTGCGTCAGTTTCCGGCAGGTTTTCCCGGAACCGTGATCTGCCAGCATATGCCTGAAAAATTCACCACCTCCTTTGCCCAGCGCCTGAACAGCATCTGCCAGATGGAGGTGCGGGAAGCCAAGGACGGCGATCATGTCTCCCCCGGCCGAGTGCTGATCGCTCCCGGAAACCAACACATGCTGCTCCAGCGGCAGGGCGGCAACTATCGGGTGCGGGTCAAAGGGGGGCCGCGGGTATGTTATCAGCGGCCCAGTGTAGATGTTTTGTTTCAATCTGTGGCGGCTCATGCCCGGGGCAACGCCGTGGGGGCGATCCTCACGGGTATGGGTAACGACGGAGCCCAGGGCCTTCTGGCCATGCGCAAGGAGGGTGCCCATACCATCGCCCAGGATGAAGCCAGCAGCGTGGTGTTCGGCATGCCCAAGGAGGCCATCGAGGCCGGTGCCGCCCTGGAGGTGGCGCCCCTGGAACAGGTACCGCGAAGAATCATCAACGCCTTGAATCAGGGATCAAGTTAGGAAACAGCTTTAGGGAAATCCATCATGACCGATCTTAATCAAATTCTCAGTATCGGCAAAAGTTCGCTGCTGGCCCAGCAACGGGCCATTCAGACCACCAGCCACAATATCGCCAACGCCAATACCCCCGGCTACACCCGCCAACGGGTCAACCTTTCGGCAGCCTCCCCCATACTCACCGCGGCGGGAATGTCGGGGACCGGGGTGGAGGTGGTTTCCACCGAGCGCATCTACGACCGCTTTGTGGATGCCCAGATTGTGGGTCAAAACGGCCCTGTGGGTCAGTGGGAGGCCCTGGATCAAACCCTGGCCCAGGTGGATGTGATCTTCAATGAGATTAACAGCGACGGCATCGGAAGCGCCTTAGACAGCTTCTGGGGGGCCTGGCAGGATCTGGCTAACAATCCCGGGGGGCCTGCTGAGCGTCAGGCATTGCTATCCCAAAGCGAGCTCCTTACCGCCAATTTCAATCAGGCGGCTGATGCTCTGGATCAAATTCAGGCGGATCTCACCACCCAAATCGCGTTAGCCATGGATGGGATTAACGGCCTTACCCAACAGGTGGCCGATCTCAATGATAAGATCTTCCGGGTGGAGATCAGCGGGCAAAATGCCAACGATTTGCGTGATGAGCGCCAGCAGGTGCTGAACGTGCTGTCCAGGACCATCGGCGCCGAAGTGACCGAAAACGGCAGTTACGCCCAGGTCAGCCTGGGGGGCCAGCCCCTGGTAGAGTATGATCAGGCTTATGAACTTAGCTTTAGCGATCCTGATTTTGAAATCGACGCCCCCGGCGGTCCAGTCAGCGTCCCGGCCGCCGATATCAGCGGAGGAGAGGTGGCCGGTTGGCTGGCGGCCCGGGATGCGGTCATTCCTCAGTATCAAAGCGATCTGGACGCGTTGGCCGCCGGACTCATTACCGCTCTCAATATCCAGCACAGCGCCGGTTACGGATTGGGCGACGCCACCGGGGGGCAGATATTTTTCAGCGGCACCAATGCCGGTGATATTGCCGTGGATCCGGCCATCAGCGCCGATCCCAATCTGATTGCCGCGGCCGGGGATCCGGGGGGCTTGCCCGGGGATAATCAGAACGCCCTGGCCATTGCCGACCTGCAATTTACCCAGATTTTAAATGGAGGGAGCCAGACCCTGGACGCCTTTTACCAGACTCTGGTGGTGAGGGTGGGCAACGATGCCAGCCAGGCGACGGCCCAACTGGGGAACGAAACCGCCCTGGAAACGCATCTGTTCAACCTGCGCCAATCCATTTCAGGCGTTTCCATCGACGAAGAGACCATCAATCTGTTAAAATACGAGCAAGCCTATCAGGCTGCCTCGCGGATCATCACCACCGCCGATAAGATGTTTGAGACCCTGATAAACATGATCTGATGCGAATGAGCTAAACTCAACCATTCTTATCCGCGCCAGATCCACCCAAAGGAAAACCCCATGCGAGTTACCGATCAACAAATATTCAGCAGCACCCAGTACGATGTTCTGAACGCCCGCGACCGATTCTACCAGAAACAGAGAACCGTCGCCAGCGGCCGGAACATCAATGCGCCCTCGGAAGATCCCATGGGCATGCGCAATATTATGGCCTGCGAACACTCTCTGGCTTGTATCGAAATGTATGAGCGTAATATCAGCTACGGAATGTCCCGTATCAAAACGGCCGAGGATAGTCTGGCCCTTTGTGATGAGGCTTTGTCCGAGGCCCGGAAAGTGGCATTCAGTCAAAACTCCCAGCATTTTGACCAAGGAACCCGGGACGCCGCAATTAGACTCGTAGAAGAGTTGTATGATCAGATGATGGACATGGCCAATACCCGATTGGGCGAGAACTTTATCTTTGCCGGGCACAACAGCCGAACGAAGCCCTTCGCCCGGGACGACGATTACAATATCACCTCGCTGGCGGATGACGGTAAGGTGGGCCTGCGCATCAGTGAGCAGAATATCGTGAACCTCAATGCAGACGGAGAGCAAATCTTCCAGATTGATGATCCCGGCGGGGGGCCGCCCATCAGTATGTTTGACATGCTGCGAGACCTGCGAAG
Organism: uncultured delta proteobacterium; assembly: GCA_963713755.1. Lineage (GTDB taxonomy): Bacteria > Desulfobacterota > Desulfobacteria > Desulfobacterales > CAVQMW01 > CAVQMW01. The sequence goes on from CAVQMW010000005.1 coordinate 547,697, forward strand.
CGCGCTGCAAAATGACGACCAGGCCGGGATCCGAACCCAGATCGATCATCTAGCAGACGCCCAATATCAACTCCAGACCGTTCGGGCGGTGAACAACGCTCAATATAAGCATTTGGAGATGACCGAAAGACACCACGCCAAGGTCAAGGCGAACGTGGAATCTAAATTGGCGGATATCCAGAAGGCCGATATGACGACCGCGGTTTTGGAACTACAGATGGAACAAACCGCCTATGAGGCCGCCCTCGTCGCAGCGTCCAAGATCTTCCAACAATCCTTGCTGGACTTTTTGCGCTAATGCCATGGGATACCGAACCATACTTTTGAGCCTGTTGATCCTGGGCGGGGTGATGCTGAATTCGGCACCCGCCCAGGAGGCCGGGGATCTGGTGCGGCTGCGCAAGGCCGGGGTGGGCGACGAGGTGCTGGCGCTTATCGTCAAGGAGAAGGTCATTCCCACCCAAGCGCTCACTGTGGAAGAGATCATTCAGTTGAAGCAGGGGGGCATGGACGATGAGACCCTCGGCAAGCTGATTCGCAACGCCTCGTTCATGACCCGGAATGAAAAACGGGTCTATGGGGGGATCACCCGCAGTCTTGAATCGCTGACGGTGGATGACCTGATCCGCCTCAAGGAGGCGGGGCTTTCCGACGAGCTGATTCGGGCGGTGGTGATCTATCGTTCTCCGGAGAGCCGCGCCGCGGATAAAGCCCAGGCCTGGGACATGCTCAAAAACATGGATCTCAAGCTGCTGCTCAAATAGTGCCCGAACGGAAACCGGAATTCTCCCTCCCCCTTTGCGGGGGAGGGTTGGGGTGGGGGTGAATGATTTCAGGGTGTTATTCCCCCTCCCCCGGCCCCTCCCGCCAGGGGAGGGGGGTATTCGGTCAAGCACTAAGTAGAATGCCAGCCAACCCAACCCGATGTTGGACGAGCCAACTCTAGAATCAAGGTGGACAGTTGCAACGCGCAGCAGGGGCCGGGGAGCCGGTCGACTATTTTCTTGAGCCGGGGCATATCTATGTCCCGCCAACACCCACCACCATCTCCGGGGTTCTCGGCTCCGCGGTTTCCGTATGCCTGTTTGACCGCAAGCGAAAAACCGGGGGCATGAACCTCTTCCAACTCCCCTTCACCCAAGATCGCCAGCGAGCCACGGCCTGTTATGGCAATGTGGCTGTGTTGACCCTGCTGCGGATGCTGCGGGGCCACGGCTCCCGGGACAAGCATCTGGAGGCGCAAATTGTGGGCGGCGCTCAGGCGCCTTACGCCAAAAAATCGGATGTGGGCCGGGAAAATTGCCGGGTGGCCCGCACCCTCCTCGTCAAAGCGGGGATTCCCATTATCTCCGAGGATACCGGGGGCCGGCGGGGCCGCAAGGTGGTGTTCCGCACCGATACGGGCGAGCTGATGGTGATCAAAGTCACCCACCTGCGCAAAGGCGACTGGTACCCCTATGGGGCTCAACGGTAGCCGGGCGATTGCCTGCGCCTCAGAGGCCAGCCACCTGGCTTAGAACCAACCGTTACCACCTTCACGACCAAAGGTATTCATTAACCGGATGAACCAAAATATGGCAAATAGCTACTATCTGAAAGTTTGGAGGAGTCTTGTTGCCTATGGTTCAGATAACAACTATCTTGACGATTTTCGACTTTTCGTAAATCAACTTGACTGTGGATTGCGATTCCTCACCGATCCATATGCTCCCTTACAATCATGCCATCTGTAAGAATATATAGAAAATTGCGGGCAGATATAAATTAGTGATCTATCTCAGGCACCACTTGGCATAATTTTTGACTGCAATTTAACTATTTTTGGCTTCTATAAAGTTTAAAGAATGGAGTTCTTAAGGTGCCTGAGATCCCATTGTCTTACCGGATTGCTCTATTGTCAGAGGAACCCGGTATTTTTTTGCCTAAATTACAGGAGCGGATTTTTCTCCCAGTGTCTGCAATCTAAACGGAGATGCAATGAAAAGGATATTATTCCTCACAATGGTTGCTTTGCTATGGATGATTCCCGCTACATCTCTTGCCGGTTGGGTTACGATGTTTGGACCGAACCAATATGTTCGGACCACAGGCGCGCCGAATACTTTTACGGATACGTTTAGTGCTGTTCCGGGAGAAGCAAAAATCGTTGTTAAAAATGGCGCCTTGGATGGTGAGGATAGAATCATTGACGCCTTGAGTAGTGCTAAGATTTATATCAATGGCGAGCAAATATTCGGACCGAGCGATTTCAACCAGCATGTTCATCTCCTTGAACGCTCGGTAAACTTATTAGAGGTCAATTCAATTAAAGTGAGATTGGCCAGCAAACCTGGCAGTTATTTATCCATTGAGATCACCCAGTATATCGACCCGCCCACAGTCACCTTCAACGCCGATCCCTCGGCCATTCATATCGGCGAAACCTCCCTGCTGACCTGGACCTCCACCGACGCCGATTCCATTGCCATCGATCAAGGTATCGGTTCGGTTGACCCAAATGGTTCGATTTCGATGTCTCCCTCCCAAACCACGACATACACGATAACGGCAACCAATCTGGGCGGTACGGTTACAGCCGATGCAAGTGTAACCTTTCTAAATACGCCTCCGACAGCGATATCCCAAAACATCGAGACTCAGGAGGATTCGTCGGTGTCCGTAACGCTCTCGGGTTCCGACATCGATGGCGATCCCCTCAGCTATCAAATCGTTTCCAACCCGGATCATGGCACATTGGAGGGAATTGCTCCTGATCTTACCTATACCCCCAATCCGAATTACAATGGCCCCGATGCCTTTACCTTCACTGCCCATGACGGCAGCGAGGATTCGCCTTCGGCCACGATTCAAATCACGATTAACCCGGTGAACGATCCTCCGGAGGCAGACAATCAAGCCCTTACCATTGACGAGGACACACCCGTCAATGTCACCCTTTCAGGAACGGATATCGACGGTGACACTCTCACATTTCAAGTTACCGTGGTGCCGGGTTCCGGTACGCTTACGGGAACACCTCCCGACCTCAGCTACACCCCGAATCCCGATTTTAACGGAACGGACAGCTTCGCCTTCACGGCCAATGACGGCCAAACCGAATCGGCGGCAGCCACCGTCGCCCTATCGGTCTCACCGGTCAACGATCCCCCGGTGGCGACGGATGATGCATTTTCCACCGAACAAGGCCAACCCGTCACCACCGGCAATGTTCTGACCAATGACACCGATGCCGATGGTGACACCCTTTCTGTCTCCGGATTCACCCCGCCGACGAACGGTTCGCTGGTCAATCACGGTGATGGTACCTTCACCTATACTCCCCACAGCGGATTCAGCGGCACCGACAGTTTCACTTATACGGTCAATGACGGAAACGGCGGCACCGCTACAGCCATGGTGCATATCCAGGTGACTCCCGGTTCCCTTGCCGTTGCCATCACCAGCCCGGTGGAAGGAGAACAATTCACCACCGACGCGATCACGGTCTCCGGAACCGCGGGCCCGAGCGGAGCAACGGTTTTGGTTAACGGCATTCCCGCCACCATCGACGGCAGCACCTATACCGCCGAAAACGTGCCCCTGGTGCCGGGGGCCAATACCCTCAGCGTTCTAGCAGAGCACGGTGCCCAAACCGCAGTGGCCGGCGTTACTGTTATCCGCCTGGCGGACATGGATCTGGAACCCATTCAGATAGAAATCAGCGCCAACGCTCCCGACGATGGATCCTTAAAAATCTCCGGCCAGGCCACCCTTACCCTATCCAACCACGGCGCCAGTGATGTGGTCACCCCCTACACCATCACCCTGTTCGAAGATACCAACTTTAACGGCAATTACGAAGAATCGGAAGACAACCTTCTGGGAGGAGCCAGAATCCCCGAAGGCCACGGCGCGGGCCAGACCATCAACGCCACCATGGATTTTATCGGCGAGCTGCTTTTCCGGGACAACCGGATCCATCTGATGGTGGACAGCGCCGGTGAACTCGCCGAAGCCAATGAAGAGAACAATGTGATCGCCACCCAAGCGCCTGATATCGATGTAAGCGCATCCCTTCTATGGCTGGATGATACCGACTGCCCGGAAAGCGTCACGCTTACCGTCCGCATGGGCAATGCCGGCACCGCCCCTATAGCTTCCGGCGTTCCGGTCAGTTTTTACGATGGTGACCCCCATATTGATGGTCAGCTCATCGGAACCGTAACCAGCGCCCAAGCCCTCGAACCGGGCAATTATGAAGATCTAAATTATTCGTGGGAAAATCCTCCCCCGGGACAGCATGTCCTGTTTGCCCGGGTGGATGATGACGGCTCCGGCATCGGTACGCTGCAAGAGTCCAATACCGCCAATAACCTCGTCAATACAGAGGTAGGTCCCTGCCCAATGACACCGACGGGCGACGGAATTTCCGGATCGGTGATCGATGCGGTGACCGGCGCCTATCTTGCTGACGCCACGGTATCGCTGCATACTGCCGAGAATAGTGCCCCAGGTACGCTAGTAGACCAGGCCGTTTCCGATGATAATGGGAACTACCTTTTTTCAGAGCTTGCCGCCGGCGAATATATCCTGACCGCGGAACTCCCGGGCTACCTTCCAGCTCAACGGCAGGCCATGCTGGTTTCCGGCGAGCCTTTGACCCATCAGAACCTGGCGCTCTCCCCCCAACTCAACGCTGATGAGATGCGCATCGTCCTCACCTGGGGCGAACAGCCGGCGGACCTGGAAGCCCATCTGACCGCGCCCAATCCCGACGGCTGCCGGGATCACCTCTACTACTGGAACAAGACTATAGCCGACGCCCACTTGGATCGGGACGACCGGGACGGCTACGGTCCGGAAACCATTACCCTAACTCCTCAAACTACCGGCACCTATCGCTTCTATGTCCACAATTTCAGCAACCGTTTCAATTTGCCTTCCCATGCCCTGGCCCAATCCGAAGCCCGGGTAACCGTCTATTTCGGTTCAGATCAGGATTCCATGGTATTCACGCCCCCGGCCAAGGCCGGCACGGTTTGGCATGTGTTCGACATGGAAAGCGACACCGGAGCCATTTCCCCCGTGGGAACCATGACCCATCAGGATCATCCGGGACGAATCGATTTTCCGGTCTTCACATCCGAACCCCCAACCCAGGTGACCTATGGCGAAACGTATAGTTATCAAGTCACCGCCGTGGATCCTGACCTGGAAAACCTCACTTACCGCCTGATCAAAGCTCCCGAAGGCATGGTCCTGGATCCCTTCAGCGGGTTGATCCTGTGGACCCCTAACGGAGAGCAGGGTGGGCGGCATGATATCGAAATCCGGGTCAACGACGGCCGCTGCGGCGAGGATACCCAGACTTTTTCCATCGATGTAACCTACCTACCTGTGGTTCAATTCAGTGTTGACCCCTGCACCGGTGTCAATCCCGGGGGAGACATCACCTTGACCTGGCAGACCACCCGCGCCGATACCGTGATCATCGATCAAGGTATCGGAGAAGTGACCGCCAGCGGCAGCCTGACCCTTGAATCTCCCGCCGAACCCACCGCCTTCACCCTCACCGCCAGCAATGGATCCGGCCAGGTCCAGCGTAAGGTTCCCCAATCTCCCATGGTGTCCTTCGCCGCCGAGCAAGAGTGCATCTCAGCCGGCGATACCATCTTCTTGTCATGGAACAGCCAATGCGCAACAGACTGCAGCATCGATCCGGGCATCGGCAGCGTGGCCCTCAGCGGCTCCTTGGACGTAACCCCTGAAATCGACACCGCCTATAGCCTTATTTGCACCAACCATGGGGGATCCACCATAAGGCCGGCATACGTGTCCACCAACTGCGGGGGGAATACCCCGACAGTCGAAATCACGGCAATCGACAATTGTGACTGGTCCCCTGGGGATCCGGTTACACTCCGATGGTCCGCCAGGGGAGTTGAATCCTGTGAGATCGATCCAGGCATCGGCACCGTGCTCTGCAGCGGCTCAATGGTGATCACCCCCAGCGAGCCGACCGAATACACCCTTATTGCCCAGGGACCATTTGGTGAGTTCAGGGACACGGTTTCTATCCCCAAAGAACCCGTAATCTACATGGTTGCAACTCCCGATTATATAAATCCCGGTGAAAGCACGACCCTGAACTGGGCCACGCAGTGTGCGGATAGCTGCAATTTTGATCAGGGCATCGGCGATGTGGCCGCCAGCGGCAGCCAGGTAGTCACGCCCGCTGAAATTCCCGCCACCTATCAGCTGACCGCCACCAATGAAGCGCACGCCGTCACCGGGTCCGTTACCGTGTTTCGCAATCTACCCGCGGCCGTGTTCGCCGCGAGTCCCGCTCAAATCAAACCCGGCGATAGCGCCACCCTGAGCTGGACCACGAATCAAGCCACGGCCTGCTCCATCGCGCCGGATATCGGCGTTGTGCCCCTGAACGGCGAAATCGTGGTTCAGCCCACTCACAACACAACCTATACCTTGACCGCTGAGGGTCCCGGGGGCACTACCCGCAAAACAGTAACCGTCACCTATGTTCAGCCCATTGTGGAGATCCAGGCCGATCCCGAATTTCTCGATGAGGGCCAATCCGCCACTCTGACCTGGGTATTCAGCAATGCCGATACCTGCACCATCGATCAGGGGATCGGTGATGTTCAATTGGGCGGCAGTCTGGAGATCAATCCCGATCAGACCACCACCTACACCATCACCGCCACGGGACCCGGGGGCAGCGACACGGACAGTGTCACCGTAACCTGTCTGGCGCCCACGGCCGCCCTTTCCGCCGATCCGCAAAATATCCTACTCGGCGAGAGCGCCATGCTCACCTGGAATGTGGACCATGCCGCCTTCGCCAACATTACACCGCACATCGGCAATGTCGCTTCCAATAATTCCATGGCGGTATCGCCCACAGAAACCACCACCTACACCCTGACGGCAGGCGGCCGGGGCGGAACGGCCATCGAACAGGCCACGGTGAATGTCATCTGTCCACCGGCAATCACACTCCTTACACCCGACGGAAGCGGGGATGTGGCCAACAGCAGCTTTGCCATCCAATGGGACGATGCCGATTGCGATGACAATGCCACCATCGCCTTGTATTACGACACCGACAACACCGGCGCTGACGGAACTTTAATCGCTCAAGGTCTGGAGGAGGATCCTGACGGTATCTGGGGGGATTATTCTACTGGAGACAAGTACATCTGGAACACCCTGCAGATCCCTGAAGGGGACTACTATCTGTACGCCGTCATCGATGACGGTACCCACGATCCGATGATCGCTTACAGTGATGGCCCCATGACCGTGGACCACTCCCGGCTGCCCCTGGAGGAGTCCAAACTGACCGCCGCTGACGGCGGTACATATGACCAGTTGGGCCGTGCCATTGCCGCCGGCGCAGATTTGGTCGCTGCTACCTCTTATGGATCGGTATACGTGTTCACCCATAACGACGGGGGCTGGTCCCAGATGGCCAAACTACCTGCCGATGGGGAAACGGTCAACGATGGCTTCGGAAAATCCGTGGCCCTCAGCGGCGATTACCTGATCGTCGGCGCCAATGAAGATGACATGGGCGGGGATTGGACCAACCCCGGCTCGGCCTATATCTACAAACGGGAGGATTCGTACTGGACTCAACAAGCCCTGTTGACAGCAGCCGATCCGGAGGTGACCTTTTTAGGCGCCTCGGTGGATATCGACGGTGATTTCGCCGTGGCCGGCACTAACGGTGGTGATTATCAGGGAATGAGGTATCCGGGCTCGGCCCACATCTTCAAACGCGATGGATCGACCTGGACCGAAGTAGCCCAATTGACCGCCGGCGATGCCCGGCCAGGAAGCTATTTCGGAAACGCCGTGGCCCTGGACGGGGATTACCTGATCGTGGGCGCCAACAGCTCTGTATATGGCGGTATATACCAACCGGCCGCTTACATCTTCAAACGGGAAGGCGACACCTGGAGCGAACAGGTCAAACTGAGGCCCCAAAGTAATGGCTCCGATTTTGGAATTTCCGTGGACATTGATGGCGATACCGCCCTTGTGGGGACCTTGTCCAATGTGGCCCATGTCTACACCCGGACCGGTGACCAGTGGCACCTGGAGGCTCAACTGGTGGCCGGGGATACTACCACCAATGATAGATTCGGTGCTTCGGTTTCACTCAAGGGCGATTACGCCCTGATCGGTGCCGGCGGGGATGATGAAAACGGCACCAATTCAGGCGCGGCCTATATCTTCAAACGGGAGGGCGGCAGCTGGATCGAACAGGGCAAAATCACCGCCTCGGATGCCGCGGCCGGGGATTCGTTTGGTAAAACCGTTGCCCTGGGAAACGGTCAGGTGTTGGTCGCCGCCCCAAGGGACGATGATCTGGGAACCGATTCCGGGGCGGTCTATACTTATGATACCTGCACCCTCCAGGTCAGCGTCGATCCGCCGACCCTTCAACCTGGGGAGAGCGCCACCCTGACCTGGCAGACGCGCCTGGCCGATACAGTGACTATCCAGCCCGCTACGGGCAGTATAGAGACCAGCGGCTCCATCCAGGTTTCTCCGGCCGAGACCACCACCTATGTTATCACCGCCGCGGGACCCTTTGGCAGGGCGGAGAAAACCGTCACGCTCTATGTGGGTACTGGACCGCCCACGGTTACGCTCAACGCCACGCCGGAACTTATCGTCAGCGGCGAGTCCAGCACCCTCACCTGGGAATCGGTCCATGCCGATACCGTGACCATTGCCCCGGATATCGGCAGCGTGGATCCAACGGGTTCGATCACCGTATCGCCGCCAGCGAGCACCACCTACACGATCACCGCCACCGGACCCGAGGGGAGCATAACGGCCGGGGTTACAATTACCGTTACTATCCCCGCGCCCACGGTGACCCTGGATGCCGCGCCGACCAGTATCCTGACCGGGGAGAGCGCCACCCTCTCCTGGAGCACCCGCCATGCCGATACGGTCAGCCTGGATAACGGGATCGGTGCTGTGGCTCTAAACGGTTCCCTTTTGGTATCGCCTACCGACACCACCGCCTATACCCTCACGGCCACGGGCGCCGGCGGAACCGTCAGCGCCCTGGTCACCGTCACGGTCACCGAGCCTCCGCCGGTTCCGACCCTAAGCGTCACTGCCGATCCCGGAACCATTGCATCCGGGAGTTCCGCCACCTTGACCTGGAGTTCGACCCATGCCGATTCGGTGACCATCGAGCCGGGCATCGGCATCGTGGATACCAATAGTTCGTTGACCGTATCGCCCACGGAGACCACCACCTACAGCCTCACCGCTGCCGGCCCAGGGGGCAGCACCACGGCCACGGTCAATGTAACCGTGGAAAATCCCTTTACCCTGGCGATCACCTCTCCGGAGGATGGCGCTCTCATCCAGGGCGATCATGTCCTGGTACGGGGGACGATCCTGAACAATACCGGCAACGAAACCGGGATTACGGTCAATAGCGTTTTGGGCTTGGTCTATGGAGGCCAATTCGCCGTCAACCAAGTGCCGCTGGAAGAGGGGGCTAATACCATCACGGTCACGGCCACGGATAGCGCCGGCCACCACTACAGCCGCGAGATTACGGTTAATGCCGATACCAGTGCCGACTGTCTGACCGTCACTGCCGATCCTCAGTCCGGCATATCCACCCTGGAAACTGTCCTGGCATTTGACGCGCCCGGTACCATCACCGATATCAGCGGCTCCTATAGCGGTACAACGACGGAGGTTGAGTTTATAGAGACCACTGTGGAACACTACCGGGCACGCATCAATGCGCCGGGTCTCTATGTTTTTACCTTCGAGGCCACTCTGGAGAATCAGCGGACTTTATCGGACACCGCGGCAGTGCTGGTCGAGGATTCTATTGAACTGGATGCCCTGCTCCAGGATAAATGGGCCGGGATGAAAGCCGCCTTAACAGCCGGGGATGTAGAGGGCGCGTTGGATTATCATCTGGAATATTCCCAGGATAAGTATGCGGCTGTATACAGTGCGCTGGGCAGCGACTTGCCTAACCTTGCCCAGCAGATGCAGAACATATCCCCGGTATTTTATGATGAAGCCCGGGCCAAGTACCGGATTCGTCAGGACCATGAGGTTGAAGGTGAAACCGTCACCATCACCTATTACATCTACTTCAGCAAAGATGAAAGCGGGATCTGGAAGATCGAGCGTTATTAACCCTTTCAGGAATTCACGATGAAAAGAAAAAACTTGTTACATCCATGGGTCTTTCTGACGATGCTACTCACATCGGTCCTATTTATCTCCGGTTGCGGCGGCATATTTTTTCCGTTGCCCTATCGCTCCCTGGCCCCCTTTGAGGGCAAGGTAATCGATGCGGACACCAAACAACCCATTGAAGGGGCCGTGGTCCTGGGCGTGTATTATTTTACGGCTTACACCATTGCCGGGTCAAATTCCTATGTGGAAGACGGCCAGGAGACCCTAACCGATGTCAACGGCGAATTCAAGTTGCCCCGGACGCGCAGGTGGTTGGTGCTAAATCGCGGATATCCCAGAGGAAAGCTGGAGATCTTCAAGCCGGGATACGGCCTGTTTCCCGATCATAAACGTTCCGAAGCAGTCGGGGTGAACAAATCATGGCCCCCTTCGGGGAAGTATGTGGTTTATGAGTTGCCGAGGCTGAAAACTAAAAAAGAAAGAAGAAGAAATTTACCAAGGTCCTACAGTGAAATTCCATTTAACAATAAACGAAAATATATGGAACTAATTAATAAAGAACGAAAAGCCTTAGGGGCTAAGACTTTCTTTAATGAGCCAAAATAGGAGCGATAAAGAATAATGAATAGGCAAATCATAACACTTCTGTTCTTTCTTTCTATAAGCGTAACGCCTAACTGGGCTTGGGGATATGATGGCAGTGTTCATTCAAAGCTTAATGAAGAAGCGGTTGAATTCTCACAAAACTTAGAATCGTTATTAAACGGTTTTGGTTATCCACTAGGAATCGACGCGGTAATCAGTAATTATGGAGAGAGAAAAACAGCTCAAGAGTGGATCGCCTATGGCGGCGAAGCCGAAGATTATGGCTGGTTAGGGAAAAAAGATTATCCCCGAACCCGTGCCTTCAACCACTTTCATGATCCGTTAAAGGCCTGGGATGAAGCCGGTTTAGACGATTATTATAGCCTGATGTATACGGCAAATTACTTCAGGGAGCCGGTTTCACCGCTTTTATGGGGCCTAAACCCCGGACAGCAAGACTTTACAATGAATTTCACTGGCGACTGGTCCTGGGGCAAGGCCAGAGAGCTATACTATTTCTTTCTCACCGGTCGCGATTTTGCTGGTGATATTGTGGCCATCACTCAGGCTGCACGGGAAGCTTATTTTGCCGGCTGCTTGCGCGCCGTGGGCCAGGTGATGCACCTGTTGGAGGATGCCTCGGTGCCGTTGCATACCCGCAACGATGTGCATGTGTTTCCATTTATAAAAGATCTTGGCCTTCTCAAAGTTACAGTTGGCCGTTGGACCTATGAAACCTACACCAAAGAAAATATAGACAATTTGGATTTTGTACCCGATGAAACCGGCAACCGTCCCGATCCAATTCTACTGACTGATCCCCAGCCCGATTCGGCATTCTCCCATTTAGCACCGGTCACGGGCTTGTTTGACCGCAACCAGTACAATTGGGGCGACCCTATTCCGGCTGCTGATGCGCCCATCGGTCTGGCCGAATATTCCAACGCCAACTTTCTCACCAATGACAGCATGTGGACTTATCCACATCCCGCTATAGCGGACACCAATTATGATCCTGCCGTTTGGCTTGATCCGGAAACAGTTGACGCCGAAGACGGCCAACAGGATCAGCGTATCTATTTTCGAAAGAATACCGGTGACCCTATCGAGCGTTTTATGGTCGCTGAGTACTGGTATCATACACTTCATGTGTGGGGTTTACCCGAGGTAGAGTATGCCCTTGGCGTGGATAGAGAGTGCTTTGCAGACTACGCGGAAAAAATAATCCCCCGTGCCGTAGGCTATTCCGCGGCCCTACTGGACTACTTTTTCCGGGGTCGCATGGATGTAGAATACGCGTTTCTAAAAAAAGACAGCCACGGGACTATCACCGGCATAGAACTTTCCTTAAAAAATACCACGCCTAGTGACGATGGCCAGGGTATAGAGCCATTTGATTTAGGGGTGATCGATATGGCTTACCAATACACCCCAGCAGATGGTGATGAGCCTGTTTTCGGTTTGGTACAGGACGTCTATCAAATTCAGAGCCCGAACGATCTGATTAACAGTGAGTATGTTTCCATTGATGTGGACTTTCCCGAAGATACCGCCATCCCGTTAGGCCCGCAGGAACTTTCCTTTACCCTGGTGTTCAACGGCCAACTGGGCATGGAGCAGGGCGCGGTGGCGGGAATGGTATTGCCCTTTAAATACCGCATTGCCTACTATCAACAACCCGGTGGGGTTCCCAACCAAAGCAACATTTTCACCATCCTGCCCGATGGCATGGATCTTCATCCGGTTACCGATGCCTCCGGACCGAATCCCTGGTATTTCGATCCCGCTTGGAGCCCGGATGGTCGGTGGTTTGCATTTGAAAAGGAGGAATGCGCGGTTCCATTTGAAAACGGATGCCCGCTGGATGACTATAGCCGCCAAATAGTCGTGATCGATCGCGCGTCCGAGGATCCCTATCCTGAGAATATTTGTGCAGAAATAAGCTCTGTCATCGATACGGCAGCTTTGGATGTCGTGGGCGCGCCGGCGTTCGCTCCAAACGGAAACCGGCTTGTGGCTCTCGTCACTGACCATCTTGGCCAGCATTGGGGATTGGCGATTTATGATATTGACACTGGAATTGGACAGTTGATCAACGATACTGATTTTTGGGAAATGAAAGACATCGGTGGTGTTGTACCCGCCTGGTCGCCCCAAGGAGACAAGATTGCTTATGGCCTCGGGCGATCATTTGATACGGATACTCAACAATGGGAATACGAGGGCGATATCTACCTGATCAATCCCGACGGCAGCGGCGAGACACCTCTGACCAACGACCAATTTACCAATATTCATCCGGCATGGTCCCCGGATGGGACGCAAATCGCGTTTGTTTCCGATTTAGAATCTCCGGATGGCACTTTGGATATCTGGACCATGAATCGTGACGGGTCCAACAAAAACAGGTTATTGGATTGTTCCAGTGATTGTTACACCCCCTCATTCACGCCAGACGGAAAATCCCTGACCTTCAACCAAGGCACCCATATCTATCGCCTGGAATTGGAAACAGGCCAGCACAACGTGATCGCCGAAACAGGCTATCTGACATCCGATATCGAAGTTTCGCCGCTCATCTATCTTCCCACTGAAGTAACCCTTACCGCCACGCCCCAATGGATAACACCAGGAGAAACGGTCGAACTATCGTGGCATACCAACCGCACTGACTCCGCCACCACCGCTTCCCTGGACAACGGCATCGGCAGTGTTGATCCTAATGGAACCCTCACGGTCAACCCCACGGTAACCACCACTTATACAATCTATGTTGAGGCACCGGGCGGCAGCGCCAACTCCAGTGTCACCGTCACAGTCACCGGGCCTTGATTAAAAACAGCGCGAATTGAGAGGCTGCTCTTGGTCCTTACTATCCCACCCACCGCCCCTATTCCTCGCCCTGTCATGAGCGGTTATTGGAGACACCCCAAGGCACAGATCAAACCCGGGTTAGACGCGGGAGCGGCAGTTGGATCGAACAGGGCAAAATCACCGCCTCGGATGCCGCGGCCGGGGATAGGTTCGGCCAAACCGTGGCCATGGCAAACGGCCAGGTATTGGTCTCCGCCCCGAAGGACGATGATCTGGGGAGCGACTCCGGGGCGGCCTATATCTACGAAACCTGCTCCATCCAGGTCACTGTCGATCCGCCGACCCTTCAACCCGGAGAGATCGCCACTGTGACCTGGCAGACGCGCCTGGCCGATATAGTGACTATCCAGCCCGCTACGGGCAGTGTGGCCGCCAGCGGAGCCATCCAGGTATCGCCCACCAAGACCACCGCCTACACCATCAGCGCCACTGGCCCCGGTGGTACCACTCAAGCCCAAACTTCAGTCGCAGTCTCTTATAATGATCTTGGCGCCATTGTGGGTCATGTGAACGATTCCGCCACCGGAGAACCTTTAGGAGGGGTCCATATTCAGGCCACGGATGCCAATCAAGCATTCAGTGTGAGTACCGATGCCGACGGCCGCTTTGAACTCCCTTCTCTTTCACCGGGAACGATGGTTCTTCATTTCAGCAAAGATGGGTATCAACTGGTGGAGGCAACCCTTGAGTTGTCTATGAATGAGCTTCGCACTCTGAATATCAGCTCCAGACGGTGCAGGCGGTGAACAACGTCCAGTATAAGCATTTGGAGATGACCGAAAGACACCACGCCAAGGTCAAGGCGAACGTGGAATCCAATCTGGCGGATATCCAGAAGGCCGATATGACGACCGCGGTTTTGGAACTACAGATGGAACAAACCGCCTATGAGGCCGCCCTCGTCGCAGCCTCCAAGATTTTCCAACAATCCTTGCTGGACTTTTTGCGCTAATGCCATGGGATACCGAACCATACTTTTGAGCCTGTTGTGCTGGGGCGGGGTGATGCTGAATTCGGCACCCGCCCAGGAGGCCGGGGATCTGGTGCGGCTGCGCAAGGCCGGGGTGGGCGACGAGGTGCTGGCGCTTATCGTCAAGGAGAAGGTCATTCCCACCCAAGCGCTCACTGTGGAAGAGATCATTCAGTTGAAGCAGGGGGGCATGAACCTCTTCCAACTCCCCTTCACCCAAGATCGCCAGCGAGCCACGGCCTGTTATGGCAATGTGGCTGTGTTGACCCTGCTGCGGATGCTGCGGGGCCACGGCTCCCGGGACAAGCATCTGGAGGCGCAAATTGTGGGCGGCGCTCAGGCGCCTCACACCGGAAAATCGGATGTGGGCCGGGAAAATTGCCGGGTGGCCCGCACCCTCCTCGTCAAAGCGGGGATTCCCATTATCTCCGAGGATACCGGAGGCCGGCGGGGCCGCAAGGTGGTGTTCCGCACCGATACGGGCGAGCTGATGGTGATCAAAGTCACCCACCTGCGCAAAGGCGACTGGTACCCCTATGCCGCTGAACGGTAGCTGGATTTCGCATCCGGCCCCAAAGCCAACGCCGGCCCCCCTGCACGCCCGCCCCTTTCCTTCCTTTTGAACAAACGTTTGAGCTAAGCCGCCAAATGGAATTCTCCATCGGCAATGGTGTTGATGATGGGGTCCAGCTGCTGGGGGGTCAGGTTGAGGGCGCCCAACTGGGTTGCCAGGTGACCGGCGTCAGGAAATCCGATGGTGACTCCCGGCTGGAAACGGGACAACAGGATGTCCGCCACATAGACGATGCCGGCCAGGGCCGGGTGGCGTAGATGGGGGTCCTCGGGGCGGTGATGGCCGCCGATGGCCTCCACAAAGGCCGGCGCGAAATTCCACGTTTTGGCCAGCAATTCCCCGGCCTCGGTGTGATCCAGGCCCAATACCTCTCGTTCGGCACCTAAAAAATCGACCTTGCCTTCGCACAATCCGCGATAAAAGGCCGGCATGGCGTTGTGAATGTATTGATCCAGGACCACTTTTCCGATGTCATGCAGCAAGCCGGCCAGATAGGCGCTGGCCGGCTTGGCCAATCCCGTAAGCTCTGCAATTTGTTCACATAGCAGGGCGGTTTTACGGGCATGGTGAAACAGGCCGCCCTGGCAGAGTGAGTAGCCGCCCCCGGCTTGGTGGAACAGCCGCTCTACCGCCTCGGATACGACCCACTTGATGATGGTATCCTGTCCCAGCAAAAAAACGGCCTCTTCGATGGTGCCGATTTTGCGTTGCCGCTTGAAAAGCGCCGAGTTGGCCAGCTTTAAGGTGCGGGCGCTCAGAACCTGGTCCTCTTTGAGCTCCTTGGCCATGGCGGCCAGGGAAAAATCTTCATCCTGGTAGCTCCTCAGAATCCGCAGGGCCACTTGGGGAATGGGCGTCAATTGCGCCATGGTTTCGCCCAACTGGCCACAGGCCAGGGCCACGCAGGCTTTGGAACGGTCCGGGGCCAGCCAGTCTCCCGGCCGAATCTGGACCTGAAACTGGTCCATCTCCAATCGCAGTCGACAGCCCCACACCCCGCCGGTCACCGATTGTTCTATCGGAATCCGTTTTTGCCCTAAAAATTGCAGAACTGCTTCGCTGGTGCGGCCTCCGATATCCAGACCCAAATCCTGGGAACTCAATTGGCCCACCAGCGCGCCGCCGGCAATCTCAGCCCTCAGATGGGCCGGATCGGCGCCCTGAGTTTTCACGGCCTCCAAAAACAGGGGTAATCCTGTGGTGGCATAGCGCTCAGGGGTTTCATCCAAATGTACCGGAGCCGGCAAAAGGATATGGTGCAGGCCGCCCACCTTATTATGTGGGTCATACAAGGCCACCCCCACACAGCTCCCCAGCATGGCCTCAAGGGCCAGGCGGCTGGTGGTTCCGACCCAGTAACTCCCCGTGGAAACATATTTCGTCCGCATGATTATCTCCGCTGAAAAAGCTAACCTCATTCCGCCCAGGGCGGGCGCGGGCAATCCGGCCTTGCTGCGGAATGGCTGCCCCCGGAACGAGGGGGCGGACCAACCGGGAGCGGTGGGATTAGCCTATGGGAATTATCGGGATTGATGGGCAAATCTTTAGGCCTAATTTATTTGCGCTAAAGCTTTGCCCGCCGCCGGCCGATATTAAAACTGACACGGCTATGGCACGGATGACACATAGGGAGGGTACCGGATAGATGAAATCGAAACTGCTGTTTTTAGGATGGAGCATCTATTTTTGGCTGGGCACCCAAAGCGGCGATCCACTGCAGCTCTTTTTTGCCGGGTTCTTTTTCCTGCTCCATATCGGCACCCTGTGCCAGCGGCGGGAGTTGCGGACTCAAAGGGCCAAGGTTTCCTCAGGGAAAAAGTGATCCTCTTCTGAACGTGCAAGGGAAAGAGATGAAGCATCAAAACAGGATGCATGGCAGTCGGGGGCCTGAGTGCAGGTGTTCCGGTGAACAGCGTGAATTGCTACATCCCGGGCTAAAACCGGCGGCCCTGAAGGTTCAGAAGATCGGAGTGCCGGATTTCATCGTTTCGGGGCTTATGTTTCTATCTTTTCTGGGGTTTTGGGCCGCTCTAGTGCTTGTGCCTTTGACCGCCCAGGGGGCCACCATCGTCTTAAAAAACGGAACCCAGCTGAAAACCCCGAAATTGTGGGTGGACAACGCTCAGGTCCATTTCATGCTCGATGGCCTGCCGGCGGTGATCGCCCCCAACGATATTGCCAAACTCATTGATGTGCCCGCCTCGGTGACTCTGGCCCTGGTCAAAAACAGCCCAAACCCCAAACCCCAGCGGCCGGATACGATCAATCCCGCACCTAAACCTGTCAAATCCCAGCCCCCCCGTCCGGCGGCCGCACCTTCGGCCCCACCGAACAAGGCGCCGGCGGATAAGGACGGGGCCCAAGGCATCGGCTTTCAGGAGCTTAGTTGGGACACGCCTCTGGCGGAGCTCCCGGGATTGGAGCTATTTGATGAGGATCCCTCTTTTGGTGGGATTCAGTGCTATCGGCGGCCAACCGCCGAGCTTAGCTTCGGGCCGGTGCCCCTTGCCGACGCAGTATATGGGTTTTGGCAGGGCCGTTTTTATACCCTCAGCCTCTTGGTGGATGGCAGGGAACGGTTTGATACCCTGAAAGTCGAAGCCTTTCAGCGCTTTGGTCCTGGCCTGCAAACCGATGAGACCCGGCAGGTTTACATCTGGTATGGCGGCGCTACGGATCGGATGCTGGAGTTTGATCCCCTCAACCAGTTGGGGTTGCTCTGGATGCGTTCCGCGGAGTTGAATGGTGAAGTGACCCGCTCGGCGGCTCTCAATACTTCCGAAATGGTGCTGCCTTAAGGAAAACTTAAGGCATAAAAATACCCGCCGCGGCTGCTTGGGCTGCCCCCAAGCGCCGTCGGCGGGTAAGTGATTTTCTGTTATTGAAGCGCCGTTGGTTCAGCGGGTGTGTTAGGCGATGGCGCTAGCCGCGGAACACGTAACGGTTTAATCCATGCCCGCCTCGTACTTAAAAGAGAGATTGACCCGGGTGCGATAGGCTGCCACCTTCCCATTTTCGATCTTCATATCCAGCTTGACCACTTCCGCAATGCGCAGATTGGACAAGCTTTGGCCGGCGGTTTCCACAGCCGCGCGCGCTGCCTCTTCCCATGATGTGGGGCTGCTGCCCACCAGTTCGATAACCTTGTAAATGCTACTGGCCATAGTCGTCTCCTTTCATTAGAGGTGACCCAACCGGCCGCTGGGCCGGTGGCACCGATGACGGCAATGCGCCGCCAGCGGATACGTTTCCTATGTTTTACCCGTAGTGGTTTTACGCTATAGGATAGCGACCGGCAAGTCAAGCCGGGGCTGGACGGACCTTTAAGATAGTCGGCAAGCGGCCCGGTAGGCCCCAGAGAGGCTTTCTCTCTTCTGCAGATCATCGCCCTCAGAAAGGCGGACCTTATTCAATCTTCCTCATCTCAAGGGGTTTGGGCCCTGCATGGGGCGGTGCTGCTTTTCGGAACCGCCGGGCTGTTCGGCAAACTGCTCAGCTTGCCGCCGCTGTGGATCGTGTTTGGCCGCTGTGGATTCGCCGCCTTGGCTTTAGGGGCGGTTGCCCTGCTGCGGGGCAATCTGTTCTGGCGGCTCACCTGGCGGGAGCTGTTCTTTTTTCTGCTGCTGGGCCTGATTTTAGCCCTGCACTGGATCACCTTTTTTCAGGCCATCCAGGTCTCCAGCGTGGCCTTGGGGCTGATCACCTATTCCACCTTTCCCCTGTTCACCACGATTTTGGAGCCGCTTTTTTTCAAGGAAGCCTTGCGCCCGGGGGATCTGCTGGGGGCGCTGGTTATGCTGGCGGGACTGATTCTGGTGGTCCCCGATTTTACCTGGGGCAACCATATGACCCAAGGCGTCGTCTGGGGAACCCTGTCGGGCCTCAGCTTTGCCCTGCTTTCGGTGCTCAATCGCCGGGGGATCCAGCGCCGGCCGGCGCTCATGGTCACCCTGTTTCAAACCTTGGTGGCCGCGCTGGTACTGGTTCCGCTGATCGCGGGAAATCCCCGGGTTCCCGGGTTGGATGAGATCGCGCTGCTTCTGGTGCTGGGGGTGATCTGCACGGCCCTGGCCCACTTTCTGTTTGTCTTCAGCATGCGCGACGTTTCAGCGCAGCTGGCCAGCATGGTGGCCTGCCTGGAGGCGGTTTATGGAGCAGGATTCGCCTATCTCCTGCTGGGCGAGGTGCCGGACTTGCGCACCCTGGCCGGCGGCAGTGTGATTCTGGTCACGGCCCTGCTGGCCATTCGCTTCCGCCGCTGCCCGGAATTTTAAATGGGGAGCCTATCCGGTGAGGTAGCAGGTATCCGGGGGTGGGTCGCCCGGATGCCAGGTGCGGATCTGGATCAGCCCGGGAAAGGCATGGGGCTTGTAAATCGATTGCCCTGAAAGCACCCGCAGGCACTCCTGGATGCCCTCCGACATGGTGGGGTGGGGATAGAGGGAGTGGATGATATCCCCCAGCCCTTTGTTCTGGTCCATCAACAGCGCGATGGCCATGATGGTGGAGGAGGCCTGGGGGCCGGCGGCGCGCATGCCCAAGATGCGCTGGTCGGCATCCTCGCCGATGATAATTTTCACAAATCCGCGGGTTGAGCGCATGGCGATGGCCCGGCTCAGCAGGGCATTGGCGTAGACCGCCACCCGGTGGGGAATTTTGCGTTCCCGGCAGATTTTTTCATTGAACCCTACAGCGGCCACCGGCGGGTGGAAGAACATCACCGTGGACATGTTTTGCAGCTGCAGGGGTGCCGGTGTTTTGCCGAACATGTGATTCACGGCATGGCGCGCCTGGGCTTCGGCGATATTCACCAGGGCCGGGTGGCGGGTGACATCACCCGCGGCATAGATCTGGTCTTTGACCCGGCAGTTGGCGTCCGCCGGGAGATATCCGTTGAGATCCACCTCAAGGCCGGCGCGCTCAGGCGCCAGGGGGGCCAAGTCGGGCACCCGGCCCACCGCCACCAATACGGCGTCGGGCCTCAAGGTCAGCGGCTGTTGATTTTCAAGCTCCAAAATACCTTCCAGCCCCTGGTCGCCCGCGGTGACCGCCCGCACCTTGGCCGAATGGTGGATAGTCACCCCCCTGCGGCGCAGGGCATTGCCCACAAAAATACTCAGATCCTCATCCTCATAGGGGATCACATGCTCTTTGTGGTCAATGAGATCCACCTGGGTCTGGCCGTAGTTGGCGAAGATGGTGGCGTATTCGCAGCCGATGATCCCCGCGCCCACGATCATCAGGCGGCGGGGGAACTGCTTGAGCTTGAGGATCGTGTCGGAGTCAAACACCTTTCCGGCAATCGCGGGGATGTTGGGCAGCTGCCGGGGCTGGGAGCCCACGGTGATCAGCACCTTGCGGGCGCCGATGAGTTCCCGGCGGCCGTCGGCGTAGTCGATTTGGATTTCATGGGGGCCTCGGAAGGAACCCCGGCCCGATTTCAGGCACAAGCAACCGGGGCCGTTCCACTGCCCGGCGCTGTACGCTTCGATCTGGGCGCGCATCTGGCTCTGTTTTTCCCGCACCGCCGCGAATACCGATTGGCGCACTTCGGTGTAGTCCACCCGGGCCTCACTGATATGGTAACCCCGATTCGGGCGGGTGGCCACAAAGTAGTCCTTGGCCAGCTCCCACATGGTCTTGGAGGCCAAGGCGCCCCACATGACCCCGGCCCCGCCGATCTGCCCGGGTTCTATCAGGCAGACCCTACGGCCCAGATCCAGGGCCGCCATGGCGCCGGCAAACCCGGCCGGACCGCAGCCCAGGATACACAGATCGTATGGCTTATCGCGGCCCGTCATGATTGGGCCTCTTCTTTAAAATATTGAACATGATAGGTTTCAACTTCCAGCTTTCCGGTCAGCCAAGCCTTGGCCGGCAAGCCTGCTTTGCGGCACAGGTGGTCCAAAAAATCCTCGGGCCGGGGCAATTGCTCCCACACTTGGGGCAGGAAGGTGGCGCCGGCCGTACCCTGGCGGATAATGACGCCATCCCTGTGGGGTCGCAGCCGTTGGCGCAGATCCTCGCCAGCGGTGTAGTCCAGGGGCTGGGGAACCCCCAGGATGCTGACTTCAATTTCGGTTTGGGCCAAATCGGAGGCGTTCAGGGGCGCAAAGCGCGGGTCCTGGAACGCGGCGCTAAGCGCGTTGCGCTGGACATCCTCCCTCAGGGCGCGGGTGGCTCGCAGGGAACCGATGCAGCCCCGCAGGCGGCCGGCCTGGGTCAGGGTCACAAAGGTGGCTCGGAGGTCATCAAAAATGGGCTCTTTCAGGGCCTTGCCCAATGTCCGGGATGCCTTTTCGGAAAGGGGCAGATCGAGTTTGCGGGCGATGGTCTGGCGGGCCAGGGCCACCAGCAGCTTGCCCTGGGCGGCGGAGAGGGGGGCGGTTGAGTTCGTCTGGGACATCAGTTCTTCTTGCCGCTTAGTCAGTTCCTTCGAATGGGATGTTTTATAGCGTCTTTGGGGGGCGTCACCTTTGACTATCCTGCACGCGGGGAGGCTGTCAAACGGATTTAAGGGCCCTGATCTGTATGGGGGTGCTGTCGCGGGGTCCTGGCAGCCGCAATTGATGGGTGATGACCGAGGGCAGCTCCCGGAGATGGTGGGTGACGAATATCAGCTGGCTGCCCGCCTTGGCGATCCGCTCCACCTGGGCCAGCACCCGTTGCCGATTGAGGGGATCCAGTCCCTGGCACGGTTCGTCTAAAATCAGCACTTGGGGAGTTTTCACCACGGCCCGGGCCAAAAGAACCAGCCGCCGTTCGCCATGGGAAAGCTGGTTAAAAGGGCGGCTCGCCAAGGCGCCTAGGTTCAAGCGCCGGACCGATGCCCGGGCCTGTTGCATCTGATCGCTGGAGGCCCGGCGATAGAGGCCCACAGAGTCGAAAAACCCGGAAAGGATCACCTGGAAAGCAGTGATGGACGTCTGGTAGCGGACCTGCTGCTCAAAGGAGACCATGCCGATTCGCTGCTTGATTTCCCAGATGGACTCCCCGCTGCCCCGCTGGCGACCGAAAAGCTCGATGCGGTTGGCATAGGCCTGGGGATGATCCGCTGCGATCAAAGCCATCAAGGTGCTTTTACCGGCGCCGTTGGGTCCCACCACGGCCCAATGTTCATGGCGGCGGACGATCCAGGTCAGGTTGTTGAAAATCACTGCCGAGCCATAGCGAACCGTGACCCGGTCCATTCGGATGATGGGTGAGTCTTGGGCGGCGGATCGCAGCGGGTGGACAAGGGGCTCTGGTGGCCTGGGGGCGGGCTGTGTGGATTGATTGCTTTCGGTTCCCGCCAGGGTTTCGGGGGGTAAATCTTTAAGGGGGCCTTGGAATTGCGCCCTTCCGGCATTCAACACCAGGGCGTGGGTGAGTCCCGGAAGCAGCTCTTCCCGGCGCTGGGTGATCAGCACAATGGCGATCCCCCGGCCCATGATCCGGCTCAGCATTTGACGGATCATGGCCCGTGACGGTTGATCCAGGCCGTCAAAGGGCTCATCCAGAATCAGGATTTCGGGGCGGGTTGTCAGGCAACGGGTGATCATCACCTTGCGCAGCTCCCCGGTGGAGAGTTGTTGAATCCCCCGGGCGCCGATTCTTTCGAGCGCCAGCGTGTCGATCAAGGCCGCGATCTCTTCCCCAAGGACCGCGGTTGCCTCATCAGGTGCATCCAATATGTCCGCGGTGCGGGTGTATCCCTGGTGGTTTCCGCTGAACTCACGGGCCGGATCGGCCTGGGCCTCGCGAACCAGCAGGCGTTGATGGCGCTCAAAAGAGACGTATCCCATGCGGGAAGGGGCCGATCGCCCGCCATGGCGCTCAATGCGCCCCGCCACCACGGCCAGTTCCCCGGTCAATCCGCGGGCAAAGGAGGATTTACCGGCCCCGTTAGGCCCCAGCACCGCCCAGTGCTCTCCCTGGCGTAAGATCCAGTCCAGATCTCTCACCACCCGCCGCTCCCGTAAGCGAATGGAGACTCCCTTCAGGGTGAGCAGCGGGGCGGGGGCGCTTAACAACGATTTGACTTCGGACATGGCTGTGGTATGCTTACGAGGAAAAAGTCGCTAATTCCTATGGAAAGAGAAGAATTTATACAAATTCGGCGTTTTTTGGGCAAGACCCAAAAAGAGATGGCCCAGTTGCTGGGCATCTCCTTGAAAGCCATCCAGAGCTTTGAGCAGGGCTGGCGCAAAATCCCGGTTCACGTGGAACGTCAAATTCTTTTTCTCATGGTTCAGAAACATACGGCATTCAGCGAGCTTCCCGTCTGTTGGGATGATCTGAATTGTCCGGATAAAATGCGCGAGGCGTGCCCGGCCTGGGAGTTTCACACCCCCAATCTGTGCTGGTTTATTAGCGGGACCGTATGCGGCGGGGCGGTTCAGGACAACTGGCGTGAGAAAATGAAAAGCTGCCGGCAGTGCAAGGTACTGCGCGACCAGCTGCCTTCCCTGGACGAGCTTAATCCTGAGTCCAGAGACTAATCCCTCCTAATTTTTCCTCAATAGCTGCCGGAGATGTTGAACAACAGATGGCCCTTATCATGGCGAGGACCGCCCACGATCATGCTGCCGTGGTTGAGGAGTTGAAACACTGTGGCAAATTGCTGCTGTTTTTTTCGGAATATTGCCATTTTCAGTTCTACCCGATTGCCGAGAATACGGGTCGGGGTAATGGTCAGGGCGCGGTTGCCGGGAAGCTGGGCGCGACCGGTCTCATTGAGGTTCAGGACCATGCGGCTTTGGCTCAGCAACTGGTAGGATGAATACCTGAACACCGAGTTGAGTTCCCGGGTCATGGCCTTCAATCGTCCATCCACGCCTTTGTTGGACTGGGAGGCCAGCACGGTTTTGACATCGATTTTGACCTTAGGCCCGGCTGCCCACGCGCCATTGACGGCCAGCAGCAGGCTGATCGTTGCGATCCACGGCAGGTGGCGCATCTTGATCCCCATCATTTTCCCCATCGGGTTCACTGATTTCCTTAAACCAGACAATGGTCTGCCCGGTTGTTTGCGTCTCCAGAATCATCACGGTGGACACATTTCCTTGAAATGACTCCACAATTGCACTCGGCTGGGCGGTGGTATCGGTCTGCTGCCATGGGTTGACGATCACCATCCCCACCAGCAGGACCATAGCCAGCACACCCACCGGGATCCAGCGCCGGGGCGCCCAGAATGCTGGCCGTAGGCTGCCTTGACGGCCATTGGCCTTGATATTGGCCATCAGCCGCCCCGCCACATCCGGGCGCGGCGTTTGGGCGGCCGCTCTCTCAGCGGCCTGCCGTGCCGCTCGGCGTATTTCCGCTTGCTGGCCTAAAACCTGCCGGCAACGCTCACATTGCGCCAGATGCTGAGTGATGGCCCGGGCTTTGCCGGTTGACAGTTCCCCGTCGTGGTATTGCAATAGTTGCTCGGTATCACATCTCTTTGGTATTGAGTTCATTCGTCGCCCTCCGCTTCGAGATAGGGGGCCAGGCTCTTTTTAATGCGCTTGCGGGCATAAAACAATCGGGAACTCACCGTACCGCGCTTAACCTTTAAAATGTCGGCAATTTCATCGTAGGATAAGCCCTCCACCTCTTTGAGCATAAATACGGCGCGGGCCTCTTCAGGCAATTCCGCCACCGACGCCCAGAGATTCCGGGCCATCTGCTTTTCGCGGACCTGCCGCTCCGGTTGATATTGTTCCGTGCCGATGGGCGGATAGCGTCCTTCGGGATCACCGGAATCCGCATCCAGGGGCCGATGATATCCGCGTAAGCGCCGTTTCCAGCGCCGTTTCCAGTTCAAGCAGTGGTTCACGGTGATGCGGTGCAGCCAGGTGGAGAGGCGCGCCTGGGATTTGAATGAGTCAATGCTCTGGAATACTTTGAAAAAAACATCCTGAACAATATCCCAGGCCTCTTCGCGGTCCAGCAGGATTCCATAGGCCACTTTAAAGAGGCGATCCTGAAAGTGCCGCACTAGGGTTCGATAAGCATCTTCACTTCCCTGTTTAAGGCCCGCTACCAGTTCGGCTTCATCAAAGCCCTCTCTCTGTATAGCATTAGACACCGCAGAGTACCAAATAGTGTAATATTTTTTCTGAATTCTTGATTTTGTCTAATTTTCGGATTTCGCGGGGGTTGGAAGGGGAAATTTGAAAAATTTGATACCTTCTTTCTTAAGCGTTTTTTCCTCTTCCTGGGTACTGACCCCCCGGATGTTGCGGGGTTTTTCGGCACCGTAATGGATTTTCAAGGCTTCCTTGGTAAAATCAGAGCCCACATCATCAAAATTTTGTTGCACATATTTGACGATTTGTTCACCCAGAGCGGCCATTTGCACCTCGGTTTCCGGCCTTTTCGAAGTTTTAGGGGCCGGGGTCGGGGCGGACTTGATGGCGAATACCGAAGGTAGCTTGCTGATCCCAGTATCCTCGCAAAAGGGACAGGCAATCAAATTCTGGTTACGCTGGGCCTCATAGGCGCTATTGTCCTCGAACCAGCCTTCAAATGTATGACCCCGGGAACATTGCAGATCAAATGCAATCATTTGCTCTAACCGCTTGGGGGGTTGGGCCTATGTTGCAGCCTTCCCGATATCCTTCGGTCCTCACCGGGTATTGGAGGATTTCCAAAGAAAAGATTGACAGATGGACTGTTTTCCAATCAAATTAGTATCCTATCTGGAAATGAAAAAATCGTCAAATTAATTTGAAACCGAATAATACAGAAGGGTTAACCGCCAAGCCAGCCTGGTGGGGATAACGCGATTCCCGCAAAGAAAACATGGAGTGCAGCCGATGAAAGGATGTGTGTGGAGTGTGCTGTTGGTTCTGTGCATCGCCCTGCCGGGCCATGCCGCCCAGACCCATTATGTCAATACCGAGATGGTGGAGATCACCTTCCGCAGCGGTCCCGGCATGAATCGAAAAATTTTAACCATGCTCAAATCCAATCAAACCGTAACCGTACTTGAAGCCGGGGAAGAGTGGTCCAAGGTGCGCCTGCCGGACGGTGATGAGGGCTGGGTTATGTCCCGTTATCTGACTACCGATCCGCCCAGCCAAACCCGGCTGCTGAAATTGCAGGAAAAACACCGGGCGCTGACGGAACAACTGGACCAGGTTTCCCAGGAAAACACCCAATTGAAGAGTGAAAACCAGGAATTATCGGCCACCTTGGCCCAAACCCGCCAGGACCTGGAGAACCTCAACAGCGAGTTTGAAAACCTGAAATCCGAGTCCGCCGAATTTTTGGAAATCAAAGGAAAGTACACCCAGGTCAGCCAAGAATTAGCCGAACATACCAGCAAGTCGGCCAAGGTCCAAAAAGAGCTAGATGGCTTGAAACTGAATCAAAGCATCAAGTGGTTTTTGGCTGGCGGGGGGATGATTCTGCTCGGTATTGTCATCGGTTTCAGCGCCCGCCGGAACAAACGCCGCTCCTCCCTCTATTAGTCCTTCTTGACCCAAGGCCGAACCTCAGGGCAAAACGTCAACAGCGGGATCTGCCTGGCGACAGGCAGATCCTTATTTTTACGGTGAAGCGGCCGGCAGGCCTGAGGCCTTTATTTTTCCTTTTATGATTTGTGCCCAATTCGTTGACAATGCGGGGATTGGTGTTAAATTTACAAGTTACTCAAAACCTTTGATATCAATGCTAAATACGCTGTTAATGCCGAAATGAAACCTGGCAGTATACGCTTTCCGGTTCGGTTTTAAAGAAACGATTACGCAGCCAAATCCTTTGCCTTGGTTAAGTGTTCCGGCCTTGGGTTATCTTCACCCGGGTCCATGAGCCCTTTCGGCCGGATGCCCAGCAAGACAGGGTCCTAGGAAGGTCAATGGGAGCAAAACGGGATTATTACGATGTACTTGGGGTGGGCCGCAACGCCGGCAATGGTGATCTTAAAGCGGCCTATCGAAAACAAGCTCTGAAATTCCACCCGGATCGCAATCCGGGCGACAAATCCGCGGAAGACAAATTCAAGGCGGCGGCCGAAGCCTACGAGGTGCTGCGGGATCCGCAAAAGCGCCAGATTTACGACCAGTTCGGCCACGAGGGGTTGGAAGGGGCGGGCTTTTCCGGATTTGGCGGCTTCGACGACATCTTTTCAAGTTTCGGCAGCATATTCGAGGATCTCTTCGGCTTCGGCGGCGGCCGACGGGGCGGGCAGGGCCGCACCCAGCGGGGGTCCGATCTGCGCTACGATCTGTCCCTGAGCTTCATGGAGGCCGCTTTCGGCAAGGAAACCGAACTGGAATTAGACAAAGCGGTGGTCTGCCCCAGCTGTAATGGGCAGCGTTGCGCGCCTGGCAGCCAGCCTGAAGCCTGTGGACAGTGCCAGGGCACGGGCCAGGTTTCACGAGCCCAGGGGTTTTTCACCGTACGCACCACCTGCCCGGCCTGCCGGGGCAGCGGCCAGCATATCGCCGAACCCTGTCCGGAATGCCGGGGCAACGGGCAGATTCTTAAAAAGAAGAAGGTCACCTTGAAAATTCCCGCCGGTGTGGACAGCGGGTCACGGCTGCGGCTCTCGCATGAGGGCGAACCGGGGGTCTACGGCGGGCCTCCCGGTGATCTATATGTCTACATCCGCGTGGAAGAGCACGATTTTTTTCAACGCCGGGATAGCGACGTGATTGCCAGTATACCGATCTCTTTTGTTCAGGCTGCGCTGGGTGATGAAATCAAGGTGCCCACATTGGATGGGGATTCCACCCTGAAAATTCCCAAAGGCACCCAGCCGGGGGAGCTTTTCCGATTGCGGGGTCAGGGCATCCCCTCGCTGCGCCGCAAGGGCCGCGGCGATATCATCTTTCAAGTCAATGTCCAAACCCCCACGGGAATCAACAAGAAACAGGAATCCCTGCTGCGGGAGTTCGCCAAAATCGAGGAAAAGAAATTCTCCAAAAAGCTCAAAAACATTCTCAAAGGGGACTCGGCGCGTGCGTTTCACTGATTTGGGGGAATGTCCCCGGGAATGGCGGGTCTAACCATGTTTGAGTGCAAGGTGTTGACCCATTTTGCCGCCGCCCATCAGCTACAGATGGTGGGGGAGAAGTGCGAAAACCTCCATGGCCACAATTGGCATGTGGAGGTCAAGGTCCGGGGACTCAAGTTGGATGATGCCGGGGTTTTGGTGGATTTTGGTATTCTCAAGCAGCAAGTGCGGGCGATTATGAAAACCCTGGACCATAAATTTCTCAATGAACTTGAATGCTTTGATGGTCGGCTTCACCAGCCCTCTTCGGAGCACATCGCCCTCTACATTGCCCGGACCCTATCCCAGGAAATGGATGTCCCGGGGGTCTGGGTGCATAGCGTAGCGGCCTGGGAATCCGACAATGCCTGCGCCACCTACTACCTTAAACCGCCCTCACATCCCACCGCCTAAGATGTTGACCGGCTTATATCCCAGACCGCCCGAAGGTGTCCGGAACCATGGGCGCCCCCGGGCGATTCGTATTTGATTCACTTGGCGTGTTAAGATCGCTCAGAAGCCGACCTCTGGGCCATGAGCTCTTGCCGGGTGATGATGGCCACGGTGTCGGCCACATGCTGGCGAATGGTTTCCAGGCCGCCCTCCTGGCGGTCCACCAGGATTACGGCCTTGACTACGTCGAGCCCTTCCTGGCGGGCGCGCTCAATGGCCTTCACCGTGGAGCCTCCGGTGGTGGCCACATCGTCGATGATCGCCACTCGCTCTCCGGGAGCCATGTCGCCCTCCAGCCATTTGATGATCCCATGGTCTTTTTGGTTTTTACGGATGGAAAAGGCCTTGATGGGCTCTCCCTTGAGTTCCGAGGCAAAGGCGGTGGCCACGGCCAGGGGGTCGGCGCCGAAGGTCAACCCGCCGACACCCGTGACCTGTGCGGCTCGAATGGCCTCAAAGACCAAGTGGCCCGTCAGGTACATGCCCCGGGGGCTCAGGGTGGTGGGCTTGCAGTTGACATAGAATCGGCTGGTCCGTCCCGAAACCAGGCGGAAAATCGGCTCCTCGCTGTATTTAAAGGATTTGGCCAGTAATAGATCAATCAATTCCGTCTTCATCAACGCCATGTCT
Organism: uncultured delta proteobacterium; assembly: GCA_963713755.1. Classification (GTDB taxonomy): domain Bacteria; phylum Desulfobacterota; class Desulfobacteria; order Desulfobacterales; family CAVQMW01; genus CAVQMW01. The sequence continues at coordinate 576,944 of CAVQMW010000005.1, forward strand.
CCCCGGGGACAAACCAAGCGCCGGCAAGGCGCCGCGGAGTGCGAACCAGCTTTCGAGTTGCGGTTGATTCCGCAAGGTGCATTGGATTAGGAGTGAGGAGGAGAGGTAAAAAAGCCTCCACCGACATGGAAGAAGCCGGGTTAGGGTATTCAGTGGAGGCTTTCCGCAAGGAAAACTGGAAACAGCACTCCCCGCCGCCAACAGACATAGCCAAAAACCCATGGCGGGTCAACAATTTCCGGTGATTATCGGAACTCTAAGGCTTGCTTAATATTGAGTAAACCGTTACAATTCTCAATTTTTAGAACCATCCGTCATACTCACCCCAACCTGAACTTGCTGCCCCTCAGGCCGTGCACCCCATGTGTCGCCGAAGGGCAGCCCGGGAGTAGGTCAATGCAGAAAAAATTGTTCAGCCGGATGCGGCTTTGGATCGCCATGATGGTGGGGGTCACGGTCTGGATTGCCGGATCGGGATTCCTCAAAGATCTGTCAGCAACCAGTGATGAAACCTACGAAGGACTGAAGCTGTTCACCGATGTTCTGGAGCTGGTGGAAAAGAATTATGTAGACAGCGTGGAGTCCAAACAGTTGATCGAAGACGCCATCCAAGGTCTGGTTACCGGCCTGGATCCCCACTCCTCCCTGATGACGCCCAAAGACTTTAAAGAGTTGCAAGTGGACACCCATGGTGAATTCACCGGAATCGGTGTGAGCATCACCATGCGCGATGAGTTTGTCACCGTGATTTCACCCATCGAAGGCACCCCCGCTTATCAGTCAGGGATTCAGGCCGGCGACCGGATTGTTCAGGTGGACGGCAAGCCGACCCGGGATCTGCGGGAAGCGGTGAGCTGGATCCGGGGGCCCAAGGGCAGTGAAGTGGTGCTGACCATCATCCGCGAAGGCCAGCCTGAACCCTTGGAATTCACCCTTGAACGGGACGTGATTCCCATCGAGAGCGTGCGCTCTCTGGTGCTCCAGCCCGGTTACGGCTATGTGTGGATCACCAATTTCAACGAACACACCACCGATGATCTGCGGGCAGCCTTGACCGAATTGGAAAACGGCGATCTGCCCTTGAAGGGGCTGATTCTCGATCTGCGGGACAACCCCGGCGGATTGTTGGACCAGTCGGTGAAGGTGGCCGACCTTTTTCTGCAGGAGGGGAAGATATTAACCATCGAGGGCCGTCAGTCCCGCAACAGCAAGGTTTTTAATGCCAATTCCGATGATCCCCCGCGCACCTATCCCATGGTGGTGTTGATCAATGGCGGCAGCGCCAGCGCCTCGGAGATCGTGGCCGGCGCGCTCCAGGACCAAAAACGGGCCTTGATCGTGGGCACCTCTTCTTTCGGTAAGGGCTCCGTGCAAAACGTGGAACCCCTGCGGGACGGGTACGGCCTGAAACTTACCGTGGCCCGCTATTACACCCCCAGCGGGCGCTCCATCCAGGCCAAGGGTATTGTTCCCGATGTGCCGGTGGTGGCCCGCCGCATCCCCCCCGAGGAGCTGGCGGCAGTGCGCCGGATCAAAGAGAAGGATCTATCCAACCACCTCAGCGCCAACCCGGACCCAGCAAAACCTGCGGGGGATGGAAAAGCGGAGCCGCAACCGGACGACTTCCCGAAGGGTTCATCGCCAAAAACGGATAAACCCAACGCCGGTGATCCCGAGGCTGACAACGAAAAGGATGCCCAGGATGAAACCAGTTTGCGGCTGGGGCCCTTGACACCCGAGCGGCTCAAATCGGATCAGCAGGTGTTGCGGGGGCTGGAGATCCTCATGGGCTATGACATCCTCAAGGCCTTTAACCGATAAGCTCCATGGCCCCCAAATCGCGCAAACCGGCTCAGCGGAAATCTTCGCCGCGCAAAACGCCGGCCAAAAAGCCCCGGCGAAAAAGCGCTGCCAAGCGCAAAAAGGCGCCGGCCAGGAGCGCCAATCTGTCCAAGATTTTTCTCAGCTTGGGGATATTGGTAAGCTTGGTTTCCCTGGCCGGTATCGGGGCGTATCTCTATTGGAAACCGCCCGGCCCTGCTCCCCAGCCAGGGATCATCAAGCAGCCGGTACCCCCAGCGCCACCGGTAGCCCATAAAACCGTACCTGAGAAAAAGCGCCCCGCAACTCCCAAGCCGGTTGCTACGCCCACCTACGAGATCTACACTCCCGACACCACCCCGCCCCCGGAACCCGAGCATAAACCGCTGATCGAACGGGCGGCCAAGGGCCCCAAGGTCGCCTTGATCATCGATGACCTGGGCTATGACCTGAAACAGGCTCGCAAACTGATCAACCTGGATTTGCCCCTGACCCTGGCGCTGTTTCCTTTTAGTCCCCATCAGCGGGAAATCGCCGACCTGGCCCGGACACGAGATCTGGAGCTGATGCTGCACATGCCCATGGAGCCCCTGGAGTACCCACGGGTGGATCCCGGTCCCGGGGCGCTGCTCAACGCCATGTCGGCCGATGAACTGGTGGCCCAGATGGTTCGCAATCTCGACACTCTGCCCCAGGTGGTGGGGATCAACAACCACATGGGCTCCAGCCTGACGGCGCGTTCCGAGCGCATGAATCAAATATTCGTCATCCTGAAGAAACGGGGGCTTTTTTTTGTGGACAGCCGCACCACCACCGCAACCCAGGCGCCGGCCGCGGCCCGCCTGTTTCAGGTTCCCTTTGCCCAACGGGATATCTTCCTGGATCACGAGCCCAATGCGGATTTCGTGCGCAGGCAAGTGCGGCAACTGATCCGGGTGGCCCAGCGGGATGGCCATGCCATCGGGATCGGCCACCCCTATCCGGTCACCCATCAAGTCCTGCGAGCGATGTTGCCCCAACTCAAGGCTGATGTCCAAATTGTCCCGGTCTCGCAATTGGTGCGCCCCCTCTAAACGTCTTAATTCAAATGCCCTCAAGGTTGCGTTCTGAATTTTCTTGACAGGTGAGGTTTATTGCGTATAAATGGTCCGACCATTTTGCCTGGACCCCGCTGTCTCCCATGATGTTGATCGCCAATGGCTGCTGCTGAGCATGAAGGATGAGCAATGAGCGCTCTTTTTCGTGAAGCGCGACAGAGTCGAATATTTCAGGATGTCGTCGAGCAGATCGAAGAGGCCATCATCAGCGGCCGTCTCCAGATTGGCGACCGGCTGCCCCCGGAACGGGAACTCAAAGAGACCCTCAAGACCAGCCGCAGTACCCTGCGCGAAGCCCTGCGGGTTTTGGAAGAAAAAGGTCTCATTGAGATCCGCCTGGGCAAGGGCGGCGGTGCCCTGGTCAAGGCGATCTCCTCGGATTCGATCTCCCAGAGTTTAGGGCTTCTGATTCGCTCCCAGCAGGTAACTCTCGGTCAACTGGCTGAATTTAGGGAACGCTTTGAAGGCGACATCGCCGCCCTGGCGGCCAGCAAGGCGGCGGCTGCCGATTTTTCCGATCTGGACGATCTGGTGAGCGAAGCGCGGCGCTGTGCCGAGGGGGGGCAAGCCTGCCTGGATCAATTTCTGGAGGCGGATAAACAGATCCATCTCTTTTTAGGCCGCATGACCGCGAATCCCATCTACATCACCATTCTTAAAACCGTTCACGACAACATCCGGCAGTACTTCAAACGCTATTTAACCATGACCGATCGGGAGATGAAGGAGAATCTTACCGACCTGGCGGAGCTGGCGGCCCTGATCCAGGGTGGTCGCGCCGAAGCGGCGCGGGATTTAGCCCAGGCCCATGTGCGGCGCTTCAATGGCTATATGGAAGCCTTTCAGGAGCGCCTTGGCCCGGAGGCGCCCGAAACTCAAAAATCCGGTCCCTAAACGCAGGTCGATCTCCATTCCGGGTGGAAAGGATCCATAACCAGAACGGGATTGCAAGAGTATCATGTTTAAAACCAGGTTAAATTGGCGGTATTTAGAAAAAAGAGATAAGAACCTAAGCAGGATTGCCCTTTGCCGCCAAGGACGCTACAGTTTCCAAGAAGAACGCGCAGAGTAGATTTGAACTTATGGCCCATTTAGAGCTGCAAAACATTACCGTTCAATTCGGCGGGCTCAAGGCCCTGGATGATGTCAGTTTCGAGATTCAAGCCGGTGAGATTGTGGGGCTCATCGGTCCCAATGGTGCCGGGAAAACTACGGTTTTCAATGTGCTCACCGGGGTGTACCGCGCCACCCGTGGCGATGTGCGTTTCGAGGGTAAAAGCATCCTGGGCAAACGACCCCATGAGATTTTCGCCAAAGGCGTGGCGCGCACCTTTCAAAATATCAGGCTCTTTTCCGCCATGACGGCGGCGGAAAATGCCATGGTGGCCCGGCATTGCCGTTCCCGCAAAGGGGTGGTGGGGGCAATTTTCCGTTTGCCCTCCCAGCGTAAAGAGGAACGTCAGATCCGGGCCAGGGCCATTGAGGCCCTTAAAATCATGGGAGTGGATAAATACGCCGACACCGTGGCCTCCAACCTGCCCTATGGCCTTCAGCGGCGACTGGAAATTGCCCGGGCGCTGGCCTCCCAGCCCAAGGTGCTGCTGCTGGATGAGCCGGCCGCCGGGATGAATCCCGCTGAGAGTACGGCCCTGATGAAGGATATCTCCGGGATTTCAAAACTTGGCATCGACGTGCTTTTGGTGGAGCACGATATGAAAGTTGTCATGGGTGTGTGTAACCGAATTGTTTGTGTTGACCACGGGGAGAAGATCGCCGAAGGGACTCCGCAAGAGATCCAATCCAACCCCCAGGTGATCGAAGCCTATTTGGGTCAGCCGGCAAGTCAAGCCCAGTAACCCCAAAACATCTAGTTAGGAGGAAGGTTCCATGAGAAAGAAACTGTTTGCTGCGTTGGTCATCGGCCTGATGGTGGTTCCCTTTATGTTGGGAACGGTAACAGCCGAGACATTGAAGATCGGCTCCATGAGCCCCCTGACCGGTCCCTATGCTTCGGACGGTACGGACATCAAAAACGGAGTGCTCACCGCCATTGAAGTATTCACAGAAGCCGGTGGGATTCCCGGCTATGACAAGATCGAGCTCTTTCCCCAGGATACCGCCTGTGACCCCAAACAGGCTGTGGCCGCGGCCAACAAGCTGATCAACCTGGAAGTGGTCGGTGTGATCGGCGCCTACTGCTCCTCGTCCACAATTCCTTCCTCGGAGGTGTTGGCGGAAGAAGACATTCCCATGCTGACCCCGGCCTCCACCAACGAACAGGTGACCGATCGCGGCCTGGAATACATGTTCCGGCTCTGCGGCCGGGATGATGACCAGGCGCCGGCCGCCGCCAAATTTCTAAAAGATCAGCTTCAGGCTAAAACCATCTTCATCGTCGACGATAAAACCACCTATTCCCAAGGCCTGGCTGACGGCGTGGCCAAGGCTGCCAAAGAACTGGGCATGGAGGTGGTGGAGCACGATCACGTCAACCAGGGTGACAAGGATTTTGCCGCCGTGTTGACCAAAGCCAAGGCCGCCAATGCCGATGTGTTCTACATGTCCCTGCAGGGCTATTCGCCGGCTGCTCTGATGACGCTGCAGGCCAAACGCCTCGGCCTGGAGTCCCAGATCGTCTCCCAGGACGCCACCTTCCAGCCCAAATTCATGGAAGTGGCCAAGGATGCCGCGGAAGGGGTCTACATCACTTATGGCTACACCGATACCAGTACCCCCGAGTACAAAGCCTTTGAAGATCGCTATGTACCCAAGTATGGCGCCATTGCCGCCTACGCCACCTACGCCTATGATGCGGCCACCGTGCTGCTGAACGCCATCAAGGCCGCCGGCTCCACCGAGCCGGCCAAAATCAAGGCCGAGATCATGAAAATGGAGTTCAACGGCGTGGCCAAGCCCATCAAATTCAAAGAGAACGGCGACTCCGGTTCGGCCTACATTGCCTATAAGGTTGAAAACGGCGCGTTTGTGCCTTACTGGCACCCTGAAAAAGGACTTCTGAAATAGCGTTTCAGCGAACCGGCGGCCTGAGCCCCAGGGCCCGGGCCGCTCCATCTTGGTGTTCCCCCTTGGCCGCAGATTAAAAACTTTCTATGGAATATTTCATTCAGCAATTGATTAACGGTATCACCCTGGGGGGCTTATACGCCCTGATCGCCTTGGGCTACACCATGGTCTACGGCGTGATTCAGCTGATCAACTTCGCCCATGGCGAGTTTTTCGCCGCGGGTGGCTATGTGGGGGTGATTCTGCTCAGCTTTTTTGCCGGACTGGGCTATATGGAGAGTCACCCGATCCTATGCCTGGTGGCCTCCTTCGCCCTCACCATGGGCTACTGCGCCTTTCTGGCCATGGGGGTTGAAAAGGTGGCCTACAAGCCCCTGCGCCGCCAGTCACGCCTGGCGGCCCTGCTCTCGGCCCTGGGGATGTCCATTTTCCTCTCCAACGGCCTGATGCTGACCCAGGGCGTGTACGACAAAGCCTATCCCAGCGAGCTGTTTCAAGGCGGGCTCAACTTCGGGATGATCACCATCAGCTATCTGCAGATGATGATCGTGGGCCTGACCATCGGCCTGCTCTTCGGGCTCAACATCCTGGTCTTTAAAACCAAAATCGGCATGGCCATGCGGGCCACGGCCCAGGACAAGGTGATGAGCTCCCTGGTCTCCATCTCCAGCAACCGGATCATCTCTTTGACCTTTGCCATCGGTGCCGGGCTGGCCGCGGCCGCCGGAATCATGGTGGGCCTCTACTATGGGTCGGTGCGCTATGACATGGGATTTCTGCCCGGGATCAAGGCCTTTGCCGCGGCGGTTCTGGGCGGCATCGGTAATATCACCGGGGCCATGCTGGGCGGACTGATCATCGGCATGGTGGAAATCTTCGGCGCCGGATACATCTCCGGCCAGTACAAGGATGTGTTCGCCTTTATCATTCTGATTTCCGTGCTTTACTTCAAACCCACCGGCATCATGGGCGAGAATATCGATGATACGCGAGTTTAAAAAAGTCATAAAACCTTACGCCATCGGCCTGTTGTGGCTCCTGGGCCTGCTCTGGCCGCTGCTGGGAATTCATCCCGACGGGACCCTCAGCTTCGGCACCACCTTCACGGTCTGGCTCTACATCGCCGCCGGCACCTTTATCTGCCTGTTGCTCTACCTCATGAACCAGAGCGGCAGCCTGGAAATTGTCAGCCTTCCGTTGGGCAAACTTCGTAAATCCGTTTTCACCCAGGCCTCGCAGAAAGTGCCCGTCTGGGTGTGGCTCGGGGTACTGCTGCTCTTCGCTCTGGCTTACCCGCAATTTACCAACCGCTACGCCCAGGATGTGGCCACCAACGTATTGATTTACATCTGCCTCGGATTGGGGTTGAACATCGTCATCGGGTTGGCCGGCATGTTGGACCTGGGGTACATCGCCTTTTACGGGGTCGGGGCCTACACCTACGCGTTGCTCAACCTGCACTACGGCATGTCTTTCTGGATCTGTCTGCCGTTTGCCGCGGCCTTGGCCCTGTTTGCTGGGTGTATCATCGGCTATCCCACCCTGCGTATGCGCGGCGATTACCTGGCCATCGTAACCCTCGGTTTCGGCGAGATCGTGCGCATCCTGCTCAACAACTGGATGGCGCTGACCAACGGCCCCAACGGACTGCTCGGGATCAATCCCCCCAGCATCCTGATTCCCAGCTTTGAGGGCGGCTTCAGTTTTGAAACTTTCTACCTCAAGAAGCTGCACTACCTCTATTATGTGGCCCTGTTATTGGCAATCGTCACCATCATCGCCGTGCGTAATTTGAACTACTCGCGCATCGGCCGGGCCTGGGAGTCCATCCGCGAAGACGAGACCGCCGCCGAACTGATGGGGGTCAATACCTTTTTGCTCAAGTTGCTGGCCTATGCCATGGGGGCACTCTTCGCCGGTCTGGCCGGGGCCTTTTTTTGCGCCCGTATGCGCTTTGTCAGCCCGGAAAGCTTTACCTTCCTGGAGTCGGCCATGGTGCTGAGCATGGTGGTGCTGGGAGGTATGGGCTCCATTCCCGGGATCATCCTGGGCGCCGCGGCCCTGATCGTGCTGCCCGAAGTCTTCCGGGAATTCGAAACCTATCGCATGTTGGTCTTCGGTATGTCCATGGTGATCATGATGGTATTCAGGCCCGCCGGCCTGATACCGGCCAAACGCATGGGCAAACGGGGCGAAGATGAGGAGGGATAGATGGCAGAGCAACCGATTCTCGAGCTGAAAAACGTCTATTCCAGCTACGGCAGCATCAAGGCCCTCAAAGGGATCTCGCTTACGGTTTACCCCGGGGAGATCGTGGCCATTATCGGCGCCAACGGGGCCGGAAAATCCACCACCCTGATGACCACCTGCTGCGTGATTCCCATCGACACCGGCGAAATCTGGTACAACGGCAACCCCATTCACGGCAAAGCCGCGGAGATTTTACCTAAAGCTGGCCTTTGCCAAGTGCCCGAGGGCCGGCGCATTTTTCCCCGCCTCACCGTGGATGAAAACCTGACCCTAGGGGCGTTCTACCGCAGGGACAAAGAGGCGGTGGAAAAAGACCGTCGGCATGCGTATGACCTATTTCCCATCCTCGGCGAGCGCCACCGGCAGCAGGGCGGCACTCTCTCGGGGGGCGAACAGCAGATGCTGGCCATCGCTCGAGCCCTGATGGGACGGCCCAAAGTGCTGCTGCTGGATGAACCTTCCTTAGGGCTGGCACCGTTGATCGTGCAGCAGATCTTCGATATCATCACCGACATCAACAAGAGCGAAGGCACCACCATCGTGCTGGTGGAGCAGAACGCCAACCTGGCCCTCCAGGCCGCCTCCCGGGGCTACGTCCTGGAGACCGGCACCATCACCATGGAAGACGGTGCCCGGCAGCTGCTTAACAATCCCGACATCCGCAAAGCCTATTTGGGGGAATAGTTTACTTCCACCTCAGGCGCCTCTATTCATCACCGAACAACGGGGGCGGCACCGGGTGTGGGGGTGTGGGCACATTGAAAAGGAGCACCGCCATTGGCAAAACGAGCTCAAAAAACCATGATTGATCCCACCGCGTACATTGCACCCGGAGCGGTGGTCCTGGGCGACGTCGATTTAGGTGCCGAGGCCAGTATCTGGTACAACTGCGTGGTGCGGGGCGACATGGCCCCCATTCGCATCGGCGCGCAGACCAATATTCAGGACCTGACCATGATTCATGTGGATGAAGGGATTCCCTGCACCATCGGCCGGCGGGTCACCGTGGGGCATCGCGTGATTCTCCACGGCTGCACCCTGGAGGACGAATGCCTCATCGGCATGGGTGCCGTTGTGTTGAACCAGGTGCATCTGGGCAGCGGATCGGTGGTGGGTGCCGGCGCCGTGCTGACCGAAGGCCTGCAGGTCCCGCCGGACTCCCTGGTGCTGGGGGTGCCGGCCCGGGTGGTGCGCCCGGTGAACGCGCGCTTGAAGGCCGGCATTGATCTGGCCTGGCGCCACTACATCGAAAATGCCCGCCGCCACCGCTCCGGGGAGATTCCGCGGCACGCGGTGAGTCGAACCGTAAGTCCCTAACCCGCCCTTTACTGAAAGCCGGCCCAGAAATCGCTGAAACTGCGCACCACCTGGCCGACCCCCTGATCGACATAGAGTCCGACCTGGGCGATGCAGGCGTAGGCCAGGGCAAACTGGGCCAGGGCGAACGCGGCGATGGTGAATTGGCTGATGCTGATCACCCCGATGCCGAATTGTGAGATGTTGATGATGCCGACACCGAACTGGCCGATGGCGATCACCCCCTTGGCCACTAACGGCATGCGGTTGGGCCGGTATTTAAAGGAGATGTGCAGCAGGGGTAGCCCCAGAAAGCTGGCGTTGCTCTTGTACTCATAGCCCCAGCCATCCCACGCAGCGCGGGCCGGGCAGGGCGCCCCGCACCCCGGGCAGCTGACGGCCTGTTCACTTACCTGATGGGAACATTCACGGCAGTTTTTCATCACTTACCCTCCGGTATCCAATGCAGAGGGGGGGTAAAGCCCGCCTCCGTGGCAATCTCGGCAGCGTGCGCCGAAAGCGAAACCCAAAGTGGGCTTCTGCCTCACAGCCGGCATTCAAGAACAAAAAAATCCCCCCCGGCCCCCCTTTTCAAAGGGGGGAGAGACCATTTTCCCGGCCCCGCGTTCCAAAGACGAAGTGCCCATCTCTTCGATAGCAATCGCCCAAGGCCGTCTGGGAACCTCTCCGGGGGCACGGCCGGTTCCCCCTTTTTCAAAGGGGGTTAGGGGGATTTCTCCTTCAATCCCCCCTTTGCCAAAGGGGGTTTGGGGGATTTTACCTTAACTCAGGCCAAGGAAAATCGTCGCCTGGGATCCGGTATCTCCACCGCTAGGGACGAGTTTAAACCCCGCCCTTGCTCGTACTGGCACGCTGGCGTATACTAACCGGTCCATTCAACACGATTATCGGCACTCCGCCGCCGTTCTTGAATGGCGCGCCATCACCCTCCATTTCTGAAACCGTTCCTCACACAGCAGCGGTCCCACTCCGCCAAATCTTCCGGGCGATCCACGTCCCTGAGCAGGGGCAGTTCCGTCATCGTCGCCCCCAGGCGCCGGGCGATTTCTCGGGTGGCCGCAACCACTGTTGGGGTGCTCCAGGCAATGCCTTCAAAGATCCGGGGCAGCAGTCGGGAAGCACTTTGGCTTGTCATCCCGATAAGATAGTACCCGCCGTCCCGGGTGGGCCCCAGGACCAGGTCGGTTTGCCGCAGCCGGTCAAAGGCGCAGGTGATGATCTCGGGGGTGATGTCGGGGATGTCCGTGCCCATCAGTACGGCGGTTTGCCGGGGGGGGGTTAAGGCCCAGGTCAGGGCGGCGGCCATGCGCCGGCCGATATCGCCGCTGGACTGGGGCCGGTATTCCAGGTCGGAGCCCAGCCACTGGGCCATGGCGGCCATATCCCCGCCGGAGTAGTCCACTTCAATGACCAGCGACCGCTGCTCCGCGACCCTGCGGGCGGCCTCAAGGATCCGTTGGGTCATCCGGCGCTGCAGATCCGCGGCGCCCTGGGCGCCCAGAACCGGTATCAGCCGGGTTTTGGTGGTGCCGGCCCGGGGATAGCGGGTGAACAGGATCAGCCGCTCCCGCGGTTCCCGATCATGGGGGGGCGCCATGGGGTCAACCGGCACTGAGGTGTGGATCAAAGAGTTCGCGGATAAACCCCAGGCGTAGGTAGCGCTCCAGGGTGGCCCAGGTGTCCCGGTTTTTGATGCCGCTGAACCCGGTCTGATAGCTCACCCAGCCCATGGCCGTCCAACTGATGCCCCGCAGCAGCACCAAAGGCTCCCGCAGTCGTAGCCGCTCCACCAAGGTGTCCCGCAGATGGGGATCGTCAATTTGTTCTTGATAATCGCGGATAAAGTCCGCTTTGGCAGCCTCATCCATGCGGTAATCGGTTTTCCAGAGGGTGGTCAGGGGGGAGCAGAAGTGGGCCAGATCCTGGGAAGGGTCGCCGTAGCGGGGCATCTCCCAATCCACCAGGTGCAGGGTTTCGGCCTCCCGGTTAGCGATGAAATTGCCGGAATTGACTTCGGTGTTGACGATGCAAGGCCAGGGATCGGCCTGGTAAAACGATTCCCGCTGCCGGAAGCTGTCGGCCCATTGCCGCACCTCCTGGAGGTAGGCGCTGATCTGGGGATCGGCTAGCTCGGAGTTGAAATAGCGTTCCAGGAGCCCCTGGCATTCTTCATAAATCAGCGAGAGCGGTGCGGTCTCCGCAATCAGGTGGTGGCTGGCCGGCACCGGGACCTGATGGATGGCGGCGAAAAGCCGGGCCGCGGCGGTCAGATCCCGGCGGTAGTCCAAGGGCTCGCCGGGCAGGTATTCCATGATCAGGATGCCGCGCGCCATCTCTCGGCGGCTGTCGTCCACCCAGAGGGGCCGGGGCGTGTGGCCGCTGGAGGAGACCAATTTTAGAGACTGATATTCGTATACAATTTGATCCGGACGATCGATCTGGGTGCCGATGTTGACCCGGAAGACAAATCGTTCGCCGTTGTGCCGGATCAGGTAGTTGAGATTGTACTCGCCCTGGGCCAGGGGGAGTACCTGGAAGCTACGGCCGGCCAGCCGGGGAATTGAGCTGAAGTCGGTGTTCTCCAGGTAGTGTTCCACCTGGGGCAGGGTGGCCCTGATCAGCTCCATGGCTACTCGTCTGCCTCGAAAAGACGCAGTTTCTCCGGCGGCAGAATGACCTCCACGGTTTGACCTGGCCGATAGCTACTGCGGGAGGTAAGGGCCACGATCTCCAGACCTTCGCAGGCCACCCACAGGCGAGTCAAGCTGCCCTCGAAGCTGGTGCGCCGGATGGTGCCGGGTATTCCGCCGTTGGACGCAACCTGCACCTGGACATCCTCGGGACGGATGGTGGCGGTCAGGGGCCCGCCGAATAGAAGGCCCGCCGGCAGGGGAAAGCGGCCCGCGGGGGTCACCAGGGCGCCTTTTTCCAGGCGGCCGCTAAAGAAGTTGCGTCCGCCGAAAAAGCGTGCCACCTCCACATCCAGCGGTTCGAAAAAGAGCTCTCGGGGTGTTCCCACCTGGCGCAGGCGTCCATCCAGCAGCAGCCCCATGCGCTGGGCAATCATCAGGGCCTCGGCCTGGTCATGGGTCACAAAGAGAGTGGTGATGCCGGTGGCGGCCTGAATCTCCTGGAGCAGTTCCCGCATTTGCTGGCGCAAGTTGGCATCCAGATTGCTGAGGGGTTCGTCCATGAGCAGCAGCGCCGGCTCCAGCACCAGGGCCCGGGCCAGGCTCACCCGCTGCTGCTGGCCGCCGGACAGAGCGCTCACCCGGCGCCGGCCCAAGCCTTCCAACTGGGTCAACTCCAGGATTTTCTCTATGCGGCGCTGCTGCTCCCGGCGGTTCATGTTGCGCATGCGCAACCCAAAGGCGATGTTCTGGGCCACGTTGAGAAAGGGAAAGAGCAGCGGTTTCTGGAAAACCATCACCACGTTGCGCTTTTCCGGCGGCAGGGCGTTCAGGGGGCGGCCGTCCAGCCACACCTCTCCGGCCGCCGGGGGCTGCAGGCCGGCCACCGCTTTGAGCAGGGTGGTTTTGCCCGCCCCGCTGGGGCCTAAAAGGGCAAACAGCTCGCCGTCCGCCACACTGAGGTCGAGATCCCGGACCACCGGGGCCGACCCGTAGTGGATCGTAAGCTTTTTGAGTTCCAGGACGCCCATCAGTGCACTCCCGCTGCCGTGCGCAGGCCCAGATAGCGGGCGCTGACCAACAGGATCAGCAGCGCAGGCAGCACGAACACCAGACTCACGGCGGCCGCCACCGGCCGGTCGCCGCTGCCCATGAGGGCAAACAGCAGGATCGGCAGGGTCACCACCCGGCCGCCGCCGATAATCAGGGTGCTCAAGTACTGGCTCCAGGAGAGCAGAAAGGCAAACAATCCCGCCACCGCCACCCCCGGCAGCACCAGGGGCAGGGTGACCCGGCCCCAGACCCGCCAGCGTCCGGCTCCCAAGGAGCGCGCCTGGTCCTCGAAATCAGGATCGTAATTGGCGAACACCCCCCACAGCACGAACACCGCGTAGGGCAGGCAAAAAACAAAATGAATCAGCACCACCCCGGCCAGGGATTCGGCAAGCCCCAGGCGGATGAACCACAGGTGCAGCCCCATGGCCACGCATAGTGGCGGCACCACCAGCGGCAGGGACAGCAGCACCATCAGCCCCTGTTTGCCGCGAAAATGGTAGAGACCCAGGGCCCGTCCGGCCGGCAGGCCCACCGCCACCGCCAACAGGGCGCTCAGCCCGGAAACCAGAAAACTGTGGATCAAGGCCTGGGAAATCTGGGGGCCGGCGGTGTTGAAAATATATTCCCAGGCCCGCAACCCCCAGGCCTGGGGCCAAAGATCGGGATAGAACCAGCGCCCGCTGAAGGCCCACAATCCCAGGGGGACAAAGGGCAGGGCCACGGCCAGACCTACGGCAGCGGCCAGCGCACCCCGGGAAAACCTAGAGGTCATGGGCTCACCCCCCTGCTCCGGGCGGTCCAGGTTAGCGCCTGGGCCAGCAGGATGCAGCCCACCACCACCAGGGCGATGATCAACCCGGTGGCGATCCCCTCAGGTCGGGCCATCAGGTCCACATCGCTGTACTGTTTATAGGCCTGGACCGGCAAGAGCAAAGGGTGGGTGCGGCCCAGCAGATAGGGCACCTCAAAGGCCCCGAAGGTGTAGGCGAAGACGATCAGGCTGGCCGCGGCCAGGCTGGGGAAAATGGTGGGCAGGGTAATGTAGCGAAAGCGCTGCCAGGGACCGGCCTTGAGGGTGCGGCCCACCTCCAGCAGCTCCCGGCCGGTGTTGCCCAGGACGGCAAACACCATCAGGGTGATAAAGGGGATCTCTTTCCAGACATAGGTCACCATGATGCCGATGCCGTAAGGGTCGTTGACCAGCAGGGGAAACTGACCAGGCCCGTGGATCAGCCCCAGGGTTTGGGCGGCCCGGGAGAACAGACCGGCCGGGGAGAGCATGAAGAGCACGGCCACGGCGATCACCAGATGGGGCACGGTGAGAGGGATCTGAAACACGAAATGCAGCCAGCGGCTGCGGGCCGCCAGGGAGTTGAGTGCCAGGGCCGTAGCCACCCCGCCGCAGCCGGCCACGAGCGTGGAGACCCCGGCGATGTAGAAGGTCAGCCCCAGGCTGCGGCTGAAATCGGGGTCCGCAAAGATGCGCTGAAAGTGAATCCAGGAGAGCTCGGCCATGCCCGCCCCGGGCAGGTAGCCCAAACCCTGCAGCAGGGCCATGAGCACCCCGCCGCCAAAGAGCAGGGCGACCCCCAGCACCGCCGGACCCAAAAGGAGCATCATCCGGCCGGTGCCTTGGATGGGCCGGGTGCGAACGTGCCGGGGGGTGTCGGGCAGATTCAACATGAGGTCGTTAATGTCCCTTGAGCACCTGCTGCTGCCAGCCCTGCTCTAAACGAATCAACAGCTCCGAGGGCAGTTCCGGCAGTTGGTGGCTCTGCAGGGTTTCATCGGAGAGGGTGGCCGCCCCCCGGGGCAGTTGAGCGAACTTCACCTGCCACTCGGCATCCAGGCGGGTCACGTCGATGGCCGGAAAATCCCCCCATAGATTGAGATCGGCCTTTTTGAGCTGGGCTTCGGGAGAGAGTAGAAAATCGGCCACCACCATGGCTCCGGCCTGCTGGGCGGCATTAAAGGGGATGGCCACGAAATGGGTGTTGGCGATGGTGCCTTCGTCAAAGACAAAGGAGCGCACGCTTTCCGGATAGAGGCCGTCCTTGATCTGCCGGGAAGCCTCGGCCGGATGGTAACTGAAGGCAAAGTCGATTTGCCCGTCGGCAAACAGATGGGCCAGGCGAATGGGGGATTCGGGATAGGTCTGGCCCTCCCGCCAGAGGCTGGGGGCCAGGGATCTTAATAGCGTATAAGTCGCCTGGGCGGCTTTATCAAAGCGCGTGTCGTCGAAGGGCGGCTGCCAGGCCGCCGGCTCGCCGGCCACATGGTAGAAGACCTGGCGCACAAAGGCCGAGCCGGTGAAATCCGGGGGCGCCGGGTAGCTGAAGCGTCCGGGATGGGCCTTGATCCACTCGATCAGATCCCCCAGGCTGCGGGGCGGGGCGGCGATGCGCCGGGTGTCGTAGTGAAAAACCACCTGGGCGCTGCCCCAGGGTGATTCCAGGCCTTCTACGGGCTCGCCGAAATCGTTGGCCACCGAGGGGCGCGCCAGGTCCACCCACTTCAGGTTGGGCAGTTTGTGGGCATAGGGGCCGTAGAGCAGTCCGTTGCGTTTGGCCGTGCGGAAATTTTCGCCGTTGATCCACATCAAATCCACCTGGCCGCCCTCGGTTTTGCCCACCTGTTTTTCCACCACCAGCTTGCCCACGATCTCGGCAATGTCCTTCACGGGGACTTGCCGCAGGGTGATGTCGTAGAGCGCCTCTAAGCGGGGGGCAAGGTAGCCGTTGACATAGGAATTGGCCGCCGGTGAGCCCCCCCACATGAACCAGTCCACGGTTTGGCCCCGGGCCGTGATTTGGATCTGCTCCCAGCTCAAATCGAGGAGATCTGCCGGATCCGCGGCCCTGCCTGAGGGGGCCGCCCCCCCAACGAGCGTCATGAAAACGATAAATGTCGCGAAAACCCTTTTGAAATAGCCAACCATGGGCGTGCCTCGCTTGGGTTAAGGTGACAGGTTGGGATGAGAAGGGTCGTGGCCTGGTTTTAACCGTCGACTTCCCATGCAAATGCTTACAGGGGACTATCGCGCTGCCCCTGGCCGGCTCAAGCTTGAATTCGATCTGCCAGCTTTTCCAATCCCGAAATGACATCCTTGGCGAATAGAAAGGAGATCACCCTGCGGCCGGTGCCGCGCAGGGCCTCCCGGTCGCCCAGGGCTTGGGCCTGCTTGAGGATGCCGAAGGTGAGCTTTCCCGCGACCTGCCCCGCCGAATCGGGAATGGCCAGATCGTGGCGGGTGGGGCCGATGATCTGCACAAAGCGGCCCCGGCCGGCGTCCCCTTTGTGCAATTGGCCCGTGGTGTGCAGACAACGCGGCCCATATTCCAGGGTGACGGCATGGCGGCAGCGCTGGGCAATTTTGCGGCGCAGCGCCTCCAGCGCCTCGTCCATGGCCGCCGAGGGCGAGACATAGGCCTGGATGGCGATATAGGGCCGCGGGGCGTCCGGCGCCTCATTTGCAGGCTGGAGAAATTCGGCCCACACCGCATCCGGTTTGGCGATGGCGCTATCCGACAACATGGCCACCTGGGCGTCCTGGTAGGCCGGGGTAGGCCGGGGAAGCTGGCCGGTTTTGCGATAGACCCCCAGCACCTCCTGGGTTTTAATTTCGCTGCGTTGGGCATCGGGCTGGACAAAGGGGTTGACCGAGAGCAGATGCCCGGCAATGGCCGCGGCCAGCTCCCACTTCAAAAACACGCCGCCTAAGTCGTAAGGATCGTCGAGGGTGATCCGGACCAGGGGATTCCCGGCAGCGGCCAGGGCCTCAAGGGCAGGCTCGGGGACGGTTCCCTGGGTTAAACCCACATGGACCAGCCAGCGGTCCTCGCCAAACATTCGGGGGTTTTCCGGCAGGGGCTCGATCACCGGCAGAATGCCGCGGCCCAGTTTGCCGGTGCTCTGGGCCACCAACTGTTCGATCCAGGGACCCAGGCCCGCCAGCTGCGGATCCAGAATGAGAGTCAGCTTGTCGCATCCCTGACGCCATAGCGCGCCCATGGTCGCCCCTAGGTCGAGGCTTTCCCTGGCCGCGGCCGCGGCCGGTTTCATCTCAACCGCCGCGGCCCTTGCCAACAGGCGCGTAATATCGACCCCCAGCAGGGCGGCCGGGACAAGGCCATACAAAGAGAGCACGCCATAGGCCCCGTCAATCTTCTGAGTGTTGAGGAAAATTTTTCCGAATTCCAGCTCCAGGGCCGTGGATTCCAGGCGGCTGCCCGGGTTGCTGATGGCGCAAAAGTGTTCCCCGGCGGCCTCCCGGCCCAAAGCGTGGGCCGCTGCATTGAAAAAGTAGCCCATCAGGGAGAGGGTTTCCAGGGTTCTCCCGGCGGCGTCGGCAACCAGGTAGAGGGTCTCCTGGGGCGGGTGGCGGCGGGCGCAGGCGGCTATGGCGTCGGGATCGGTGGTATCCAGAAGAGTCAAGTCAAGAGCGCCCGGCGCCGTCCTGAAGATCTTGTTAAACAGCTCTCCGGGCAGCCCGGCCGCTCCCATGCCCAGCAGCAAGACCCGTTTGAAGCCGGCCTTCTGTATCCGTCCGGCAAAGGCGGTCAGTTCGGGAATCTGGTCACCCATCCGTTGGTGACCATCGAGCCAGTCCAGGCGGTCGCTGATGTCATCGGGCAGCTCATCCCAGACCGTATGGTCCCGGGCCAGGATCCGCGCCAGGATCCGGTCTTTTTCCAACCGCGCCAGGGTCTGCTCAAAGGCCGCTTTTTGAAGGCCTATCCCAAGCCGGAAGCTTTTTTTTTTGAACTGCCCAGGGCCTTTCGTTTGGCGGCAATGGTCGCCATGAGGGATTCGAAAGGCGTGGCAAACGCCGTCACGCCGTCGGTTTGCAATTGCCTAGTGACGGCCTCCAGGTCGATGCCTTGCTCGCTGAGAGCCGAAAGGTGTCCTCGGGCCTCATCCAGCCCCTGGGTTAAGGTTTCAGCCACCTTGCCGTCGGTCATGAACCGGTCCAGGGTGGCCGGTGGCACCGTGTTGACGGTCTGGGGGCCGATCAGTTCATCCACGTATAGGGTGGGGCGGTAATCAGGATTCTTGGTGCTGGTGCTGGCCCACAGCACCCGCTGGACCCGGGCGCCTTGGGCTGCCAGGGCGTCCCAGCGGGGACCGCTGAAAATCTGCTGAAAACGATCATAGGCCACCTTGGCGTTGGCCACCGCGACCTTGCCCGCCAGGCTCTTTTGCCCCTTGCTCTCCAGGAGTTTGTCCACCGCGCTGTCCAGACGGCTGACAAAAAAGGAGGCCACCGAGCCGATGCGATCCAGGACCACCCCGCCGGTGACCCGGGGACCTTGCCGGGCCAGGCCTTCCAGCCCCGCCAGGTAGGCGGCCGCCACATCCTGGTAGTTGGACACACTGAAAATCAGGGTCACGTTGACATTGACCCCCAGGCCGGTCAGTTCGCTCACCGCTGGCAAGCCCTGGGCCGTGGCCGGTACCTTGATCATCACATTGGGACGGGCCAGGGTTTCAAAGAGCCGCCGGGCCTCGGCCACCGTGGAAGCGGTGTCGTAGGCCAGCTCCGGGCTCACCTCCAGGCTCACAAATCCGTCCCGCCCCTGGCTGGCGTCGTACACCGGCCGCAGCAGGTCGGCGGCCTGGGCGATGTCCGCCAGGGCCAGGGTTTCATAGATTTCCTTGACCTCCAGATTGTCGCCGGCCAGATTTTCCAGGGCTTCGTCGTAGTCCTTACTACCGGCGATGGCTTTTTCGAAAATGGCCGGGTTGGAGGTGATTCCCCGCACGCCCTGGTCGATGAGCTGCTGCAGCTCGCCGGAGGTGATCAACGAGCGGCGGATAAAATCGTACCAGACCGACTGTCCCAGGTCGGCCAGTTGGTGGAGCTTGGTCATGGGCGACTCCTCAGCTAAATTTAGGTATCGAGATGATGCTGGACCCCTGCCCCTTGCCGCAAGGGAAGCTTGGGGACGAAAGGGGCATTTGAAACGCCGCTAATGTTCTACAAAATGAATCAAAAGGCAAGTCTCAAAGCGGGAAAAGAACCCAAGGCGCGAGCCTCTTATTCCCCAGGACTCTCCCGGGGCGCGGGGTCGCGACCCTGCCGGGCGCGGTACCAGTTTAGGGCCTTTTTCATGGTCAGGGGAAAAACCCCCAGGATGGCAAAAGAGATCAGCAGGCTGGGGGAGAGGATCCCGCTAAGGTTATCGATTTTGGCCAGCTCCTTGCCGGCGTTGACATAGACCAGGGTGCCGGGCAGCATCCCCAGCTGGGAGACCCAGTAAAAGGTGCCTAAACTCATGGGGGTCAAGCCCATGGCCAGATTAATTACAAAAAAGGGGAAGACCGGAATCAGGCGCAGGGTAAAGAGGTAAAAGGCCCCCTCCCGGGCGATTCCCCCGTTGATGGCCTTGAGTTTGTCACCGAATTTGCGCTGCACCCAATCCCGCAGTAAAAATCGGGCGAAAAAGCAGGCCAGGGTGGCGCCGAGGGTACTGGCGAAACTGATCAGCACAGTTCCCAGGACCAGGCCGAAGAGCGCCCCGCCGGCCAGGGTCATCACCACGGCTCCAGGCAGGGAGAGCGCGGTGACCCCGATGTAGATGGCCATGTAAACCGCGATCACGCTCAGGCGATGGTCGACGTAAAGGGCGGCAAAGGCCTCCCGGGAGCTTTTCAGATAGCTCAGGGAGAGATAGCGCTCCAACTCAAATATTTTGAACAGCGCAATGAGGAGCCCGATGGCGGCCACAATGGCGATGCGCTGGATCATTTTGTTTTTCATGGGTCTCTCTGCCCGCTAGAGGGGTTCAGTAGCGCCGCTAATCATCCACGGCCACGCAGCTGCCGTCGGTGGGATCCAGTTCACAGGCGCGCCCTTTGAGGTTGAAGAAAAATTTCAGTCCCTTGCGGACCTTTTCGGAAAAAATTTTGGGTGAAAAGAGATTTCCCGCCACCCGCTTGTTGATCTCTCCCAGGGTGGGGTAGGGCTGGATGGCGCCAGCCAGGGTGGAGAGTTTGACCTTGCCGTTCAAGGCCGCCACCCAGTGGCCCATGAGCTCCCCGGCGTGGAGCCCCAGGATCTGAACCCCCAGGGGCTTTTCCCTTGCATCCAGGAGCAGTTTGATCTTGCCTGCGCCGGCTTCCTCCGCCAGGCCGCGGTCGTTGTTCTGGAACTCTTCGCTCAGCACCCGGTATTCCAGGCCTTGCTGCCGGGCGCCCTTTTCGTTGAGACCGATACTGGCCAGTTCGGGATCGCAATAGGTGCACCAGGGCATATGGGCATAGTCCGCCTTGCGGGGCAGATGGAAAATGGCGTTGCTGACCACAATCCCGCCCTCGTAGCCGGCGGCGTGGGTAAACTGATAGCCCCCGATCACATCCCCGGCCCCGTAAATATGCTTCTGAGCGGTGCGCAGCCGGGCGTCCACCGTAACGGCGCCCCGTTCCAGTTCCACGCCGATGCCTTCCAGATTGAGCCCCTGGGTATTGGGGGCGCGGCCCATGGCGACCACTAGGGCCTCGGCGCTCAACTCCCGGGTTTTGCCCTGGGCATCGCGCAGGGTCACCGTTTTTTGTCCATTCCGGGCCGCCACGGCTTTGATGGCGCTGTTCAAGTGGAAGGCGACCCCCTCGGTCTCCAGCCTTTGGCGCACGGCCGCGGCCATGTCTTGATCTTCCTTGAGCAGAATCTGATCCGCCCGGTCGACCACGGCCACGCGGCTGCCCAGGCGGGCGAAGGCCTGGGCCATTTCAATGCCGATGGGGCCGCCCCCCAAAAAAATCATGGAGGCCGGGAGCCGTGCAAGGGAGAAGATCTCCCGGTTGGTGATGGGCGCGCTCTCCCGCAAACCGGGGATGGGGGGTACCATGGCCGATGATCCCGTAGCCAGGACCCAGTTGCGGGCGGAAAAGCGCCGTCCCCCCAGCTCGATAGTGTGTTCGTCGCTGAAGTGGGGGTTGCCCACCTCCACCCGGGCGCCCAGCTTGCAGAACCGTTCCTGGGAGTCGTGGGCCTGGATTTTGGCGATGACCCCCGCAATGCGCTGGGCAATTTGGGAAAAGTCGACAGGACCCACCGTTGCGGCGGGCAGACCGAATTGGGGGCCATGGTGCATCAAATGGTAGACATAGGCGCTTTTGATCAGGGTCTTGGAAGGCACGCAGCCGAAGTGCAGGCAGTCGCCGCCCAACTCCTGCTCTTTCTCCACCAGGAGCGTTTTGGCGCCCAATTGGGCCGCCCCGGCGGCCACGGTCAGGCCGGCGGCGCCGCCGCCGAGAATTCCAATATCAAAATCGTAAGTTGCCATCATACGACTCCTTGCTATTGAGTGATCCGCCAGGTGCGGCAGGCGAAGGCTCGTTCGCGAATGGGGTCTGGACGCAGGATGCGCTAAGCGTCGTTGAGGGACCAATAAAAATCGAGGTGGATCACTTTCAGCCGCCCCAAGCGGTCTTTGATGCGCAGGGCCAGATCCGGGGCGGCGTACTGGATGAAAAACCCCGGAATGTCCTTGTCAAGTCAAAACTGGCCCCTTAGTCGTTCCCCTTAGGGATTGCTTACAGGCCCATATTTCTGAGTAAATCGGTGAAGAACCGTTCGTCGTCCACATGAATCAAGGCGTCTTGCTGCGCCACGAGGCCCTGCTGCACCAGTTTGGCCAGGGAGACATCCAGGGAGTGGAACTCTTCGCTGCCGCCCTGCATCTGGCCCCGGATTTGATGCACCTTGCCCTCGCGCACGAAGTTGCGGGTGCGGCTGCTGCTGATGAATTTTTCCAGGGCCAAAATGCGTCCCGTGCCGTCCTTTTTGGGCACCAGGCGCTGGGCGATGGAGAGCAGCAGGGTTTCGGCCAGCAGCATGCGGATCAGATTCTGCTGGTGGGTGTCGAACATGTTGACGGCACGGTCGATGATGTTGGTGGCGTTGTCGGAGTGTACCGTGGTGAGCACCAGGTGGCCGGTGTTGGCGGCCCGCAGGCAGATTTCGAAGGTTTCCGGGTCCCGCAGCTCGCCCACCACCACCACATCCGGCGCCTGGCGAAACACATGACGGATGCCTTCGGCAAAGGTGCCCGTGTCGCGGCCGATTTCCCGCTGGTTGACATTGCTCTTCTGATGACGGTGGAGAAATTCGATGGGGTCTTCCAGGGTGACGATATTGCAGGCGCGGTTTTTATTGATCACATCCACCATGGCCGCCATGGTGGTGGTTTTGCCGTGACCCGAAGGTCCGCTGATCAGGATCAAGCCGTGGGTGCGCAGGCAGAACTGGGTCAGCCAGGCCGGCAGGTTGAGTTCTTCGAAGGTGGGAATATAGTCGCTGATGGGGCGGATCGCCAGGGCGATGGAGCCCCGCTGGCGGTAGACATTCATGCGGAAGCGGCCGATATCGCTGTAAGTGGCGCTAAAGCCGTAGTCGTCCTTGGCGCGAAATTCGTCCCAGGCCTCGTCGGACAACAGCTCCCGGGCGTAGTGGCGGCAATCCACGGGGGTCAGGCGCGGCACCGCCAGCCGTTGGAGGTTGTTGGCGATCTTTATGGAGGGCGGCGCACCGGCGGTGAGCAGCAGGTCGCTGGCGCCCATTTTGATCACGTACTGCAGCAGGGCCTTGAGGCGGGGCGATTTTTCCCGGTCCTGCATCTCCACCAGGCCCATCAGGTCGAGCCCCCGGAGGTGGGTCAGGCCGGAAATGGTGAAGTTTTTCATAGCCGCTTCCAGCATAAAGGAGGGCACCACCATGGGTTTGACTTTCTTGCCCAGGATAAACTGAATTTCGCTGATGGTGGCATGATCCGTGGGATCCACCATGGCCAGGGTGATGGTCTCCTGGTCGGCGGCGATGGGCAGAATTTTCTTGGCCTGTACCTCTTCGAAGGCCACCAGCTTGAGCACCTCTTCGTCCACGTTGCAATCAAAGAGGTTGACCCCGGGGACCCCGTGTATTTTGCGCAGGTATTGCAGCAGATCCTCGATGGAGATGTGGCCCAGCTCAATGAGGATGGAACCGATATGGCCCTCGCCTTGGGCCTGTTTGGCCACCGCCTCCTGAAGCTGGGAATCGGAAATCAGGCCCTGGGCCACCAACTGCTCGCCGAGTTTCGGTTTTTGCATGGCGCTGCTCCTTTGCCTTTCCTCACAGTTATCGGGACGAATATAGAGCTCAGGACGAACCCAATATTTGCCCTTACAGGTCCGGCAGGTTGCCGGGGTTGTCAGGGTCGGATTGTTCCCGGGGAGAATTTGGTGAACAGAAACACTCCATTAGAGCACAGGTCTAAATAATGCCTATCAGTGCCGCATTTGTCGAGATGAAACTCCCACCCGGCGCCGGCCGTTACCCATTGCCGGCCCCCAGGGAAATTGCCCTATGGAAAAGGTGGGGGCGTTGCCCGCACCCCGCCTCTTGGCCATTGCGGCCAGAGGGGCGCCCAAAATATACTTGGCCCTTCCCCGCGGACCTGCTATCAAATGAATATTAACTTCAGGGGGTTGCCGGATACGCGGCTGCCAATCCAATCATTTTAGCCTGTTGCCCAGTGGCGGTCAGAGAAGCCGGCTGGATGGTGAGTAAGGAGTTGACCTGTGGGGCTTTTCAAGCTCTTTAAGCGCAAGGATGCCGCCGGACACGAAGCGGCGGGGGATCGATATATGGACCAGGGGGATTGGGGGCAGGCCAAGCTTGCCTTTGAAGATGCCCTGGCCCAACTGAAGCGGCAGGCGCCTTCCCCGGAGGGAGACCCGGCCAATGAAACGCGGCTCAAGCGCAAGCGCAGCCAGTGCATGGAAAATTTGGCCCGCGAGCACTTCCAGCAAGGCCGCGAGCTTAACGACGCAGGCTATGCCCAGGAGGCCCGGGAATACTTTATCCTGGCCCGGGAGTTGTCCGGCGATCCAGAACTGACCCAGGAGATTGAAACGCAATTAACCGCCGGGGAGCCCCAGCCCTTTGAAATGCCGGAGATTGAAACCTACGCGCCTCAAGCCCCTCCGGCCCTCAGCCCCGACGCCCTGGAGGACCCCGATCAGTACTTCGAAGCGCTGATCAGTACCCTGCCCGACGAGGTGGGCGAAGCCTACCGGTCCTATGGTTCCAATTTTAAAGCCGGATACGTCGCCTTGAACCAGGGCGACTTTGCCACCGCGGCCGAAGAACTGAGTGCCGCGCTGGAGCTGAACCCCGCCCCGGAGAGCTTTATCCCCCTGGAACTGGCCACGGCCCAGGTCAACTTGGGCCAGGGAGATCCCGCCCGGGAACTGCTGGAGGCCTTTTTGGTCAACCATCCACAAAATCTACCGGCCTATCGCCTGTTGTGTGAGATTTACTGGGACGCCGGCGAGTACCCGCAGGTCGAGGATCTGCTCCGGACCCTGCCCGAAGATCTGCGGCACTCCCTGGTGTATTACCAGCTCCAGGGAGAAAATTACATGCGCGCCGGCGACTATGACCAAGCCGAAGCCCACTACCGCGGTTTTCTTGCCACCTATGGCGCAAACCAGGAGATCAGCCTCGCTTTGGCCGGGGCCTTAGAGGCCCAGGGAGACTTGGCCTCGGCCCGTGCCCTTTACGGGGATGTCATGACCCAATGCCAAGGCTGCGGGTCCCGCAGCCCTCTTCCCGTCCGGCGCAAGTTCGCCGACCTGAGCGTGGCCACGGGCCAGCGCACCCCATCGATTCTGGAACTCTATCTGGCTCTGGCCCAAGAGGACTCGGCGAACGAGCCCTACTACTACCGCCAGGTGAGCGCCCTTTACGACCATTTGGGCAATCGGGCCGAAGCCCAACGTTTCAGGGAACTTGCAGAGCATGCTACAGGCCATTGAGGCATTTTTGAACCGCATCGGCAACCGCCTCCAGGGGTTTGTCGATGGGGCCCCCATCAACGCCGAGGAAAAGACACGTCTGTTCAACTATTTAATCTTCCTCGCTCTAGGCCTGCCCACCATGCTGGTATACGGCATGGTCAACCTTCTTAAGGCCAACTACCTGCTCTGTTTTCTGATTTTTCTCTCCGGCGGTGAGGAGTTTGGCGTGTTGCTGGTTGGAACCAATCCCGATGATGCCCACAGGGTGGCCGAGCGCCTGCGCCGGGAATTTGCTGAGGTTCGGCTGCCGGTAGAAGGTTGCAATCTGGGATTCACCGTCAGCATTGGTGTGACCAGTGCCATCCCCAAGGACCCCTCCATGGCCGCCGTTCTGAAACGAGCGGATCAGGCGCACTATCAAGCCAAGGCCGAGGGCCGCAACCGGGTCGTCTGCCGATGACCATCGCCCTGAATATTCTGCCGATCTTTCTGGTGATCGCCATCGGGATCGGGGCGCAAAAAACCGGCTTTCTTCCTTCGGAGTTTCTGGGCCCCGGCAACCGGCTGGCCTTTTACATCGCCATCCCGGCGATGCTCTTTCGGGCCATCGCCCTGACCCCCTAGAAGATGCCATTTCCACCGGGTTAATTGCGATCTGCCTAGCCGCCTTGGGTAGCGGCTGGCTGGCCACCAGCGTGATCTCCGCACGGTTGTTTTCGGGACGCCGGGGATCATCCCGGGCCTCCTGGATCCAGGGGGCTACACACGGGAATCAGGGGATTTTGGGGCTGGCGGTGGTGGTTTATGGTTTAGGGCCGGCGGCTACCGGCGTGGCCGGCCTGCTTACGGCGGTGATCATCGTTGGCCAGAACACCCTTTCGGTGTTTACCTTCAACCGTTGGGGCGTCGGGCGTCAACCCAAGGGATCGCTGCTGAAAAAAACCCTGAGTAACCCCATCATCATCTCCACCGTGGCCGGCCTGCTGTTTGCCCTGAGCCCCTTGCGCATGGCCGGTTTTATAGACCGCACCCTGCAGATCGTGGGTGGTATGGGTCTGCCCCTGGCGCTGATGATGACCGGCGCGGTGCTGGCCGACACCCGTCGGGGCCAGATCCAGCTGATAGAGATGGGCCTGCTCTCGGGAATCAAGCTGCTGGCCTTGCCCTCCCTGGGGTTGCTGCTGATGCTCATGGCCGGCATCACCGGGCTCCCGGGAATTGTTTTGCTGGTGCTGCTCTCCTCGCCCAGCGCCACCTTGTGTGTGGTCATGGCCAATGAAATGGGGGGCGACGCACGCCTCGCCTCTACGGCCATCTCCGTGACCCACGCCCTGAGCGCGTTGAGCTATTTGCTGTGGCTCTCCCTGGGCAGCCGCCTGCTTTGAATGGGTGCGCTCATAGTGCTGTTCCGGGACTGTACAAGGGGGGCCAAAACCCGCCCCCGCTGCAATCTCGGCAGCGTGGGCCGGAAACGAAATCGAGAAATGGGCTTATACCGTACAGTCGGCATTCCGGAACAGAGCCCCCCCGGCCCCCCTTTTCAAAGGGGGGAGAAACCATTTTCCCGGCCCCCGCGTTCCAACGACGAAGCGCCCATCTCTCCGGCAGGAATCGCCTAAGACCGCCTGGGAACCTCCCTGGTGTCGCGGACAGTTCGTCTGCGGGGTAGAGGCGAAAAATTTTTAACTCGGGAGATCTTCGGGGGCACGGCCGGTTCCCCCTTTGCCAAAGGGGGTTAGGGGGATTTTGACTTAGCTCAGGGCAAGGATGATCGTCGCTTGGAGCCCGGTAACCCCACCGCTAGGGGCGGGTTTCAAACCGACCCCTGAAGCTTGGAAAAAGATAGCCCAGGCAATTCACCGGCTGCCGACCCCTTTCGTGATGCATAGGCAGTCCTTGCAAATATTTCCAATCCCAGTATGATTCCCGCGCACCCCGGGCCGCGGGGTGCGATTACTATCCGTGGATTCCGCACCTGGAATCGAGACCTCCATCGAACCCTGAGGGGTAATCCCAGATCCAACCCGAGCACCGGCGCCGGTTCCCGGTCGACATGCTTTAAGGAGATAGCGATGAGCCTAGCCGCCCCACCTCGTACCCTGTATGACAAGCTATGGGACGCCCACCTGGTGCATGCCAAGCCAGAGGAGACCGCAATCCTTTACGTGGACCGCCATCTGGTCCATGAGGTCACCAGCCCCCAAGCCTTTGAAGGCTTGCGTCTGGCCGGCCGCAAGGTACGCCGGCCGCAAAAGGCCATCGCCGTGATGGACCACAATGTCTCCACCCGCACCCGCGACTGGGACGGCGCGGGGGAAACCTCGCGGATTCAGATGGAGACCCTGGCCCAAAATTGCCGGGATTTCGGCATTACCCTCTATGATTTGGGGGACCCCCGCCAGGGGATCGTCCACGTCATCGGCCCGGAGCTGGGCATCACCCAGCCGGGAATGGTGATCGTCTGCGGCGATTCACACACCGCCACCCACGGCGCCTTCGGGGCCCTGGCCTTCGGTATCGGCACCTCCGAAGTGGAGCATGTGCTGGCCACCCAGACCTTGCAGCAAAACAAGTCCCGCACCATGGCCATCACCGTGGAGGGCAAGTTGAATCCGGGGGTTTTTGCCAAAGATGTGGTTCTGGCCATTATCGGGCGCATCGGTGCGGCCGGGGCCACCGGCTATGTCATCGAGTACCGGGGCAGCACCATCCGCGCTCTCACCATGGAGGGTCGCATGACGGTCTGCAACATGAGCATCGAAGCCGGCGCCCGGGCCGGGATGATCGCTCCGGACGACACCACCATTGCCTATCTCAAGGGCCGTCCCTTTGCGCCCCAGGGCGATCAATGGGAGCACGCCGTGGCCTATTGGCACACCTTGGCCAGCGATGCCGAGGCATCTTTTGATCAGGAGGTTGCCCTCAAGGCCGAGGAGATTGAGCCCCAAGTGACCTGGGGCACCAGCCCCGGCCAAGTGACCGTCATTGATGGCAAGGTGCCCGATCCCGCGGATTTTGAGGATGCCGTCCAGCGGGAGGCCGCGGCCCAGGCCCTGAAATATATGGGTCTTGCCCCCGGCACCGCCATGACCGACATCGCCATCGATAAGATCTTCATCGGCTCCTGCACCAACGGTCGCATCGAGGATCTGCGGGCCGCCGCCGGGGTGCTAAAAGGACGCCAGGTGGCCCCTGGGGTGGAAGCGCTCATCGTGCCCGGTTCGGAAGCGGTGCGCCGGCAGGCCGAAGCGGAGGGGTTGGACCAGGTGTTCAAGGCCGCGGGCTGCCAGTGGCGCTTTGCCGGCTGCTCCATGTGCCTGGCCATGAATGACGACCGCCTGGAACCCCGGCAGCGCTGCGCCTCCTCCAGCAACCGCAATTTTGAAGGCCGCCAGGGCCCGGGCGGACGCACCCATCTGGTGAGTCCGGCCATGGCCGCCGCCGCCGCCGTGGCCGGCCGCCTGGCCGATGTGCGGGAGTTTATTTAGCCGGCAAGAGCTGTTGCCAGGAAAGAACCTCAGACCGCGCTGAGTCCATAAATCGGCGCAGCGGATAGAATTCAAGCGCCAGACGCCCCAATAGGAGATAGCCCCATGAAGCCCTTTATAACCCATACCGGCATTGCCGCCCCCCTGGACCGGGCCAATGTGGATACCGATGCCATTATTCCCAAGCAGTTTCTGCGCAAGATCGAGCGCACCGGGTTCGGCCGGCATCTGTTCCACGAGTGGCGCTTTCTCGATTACGAGGGCACCCGGGAAAATCCCGATTTCATTCTTAATCAGGAACCCTACCGCCATGCCTCCATCCTGCTGGCCCGGGATAATTTCGGCTGCGGCTCCAGCCGCGAGCACGCCCCCTGGGCCCTGGATGACTTCGGCTTCAAGGTGGTGGTGGCCCCCAGCATCGCCGATATCTTCTACAACAACTGCATCAAAAACGGCATGCTGCCGGTGGTCCTCTCGGAACGGGAGGTGGAGGCGCTCTTTGCCCAGGTCGCGGCCCGCCCCGGGCTTGAGCTGACCGCGGACCTGGAACAGCAGCGTTTGACCGATCCCCAGGGCCGAATCTACGCCTTTGAAATCGGCGAATTCGCCAAGCACTGCCTGCTCCAGGGCCTGGACCAGATCGGCTGGACCTTGCAGTTCGAAGAAAAGATCAGCGCCTATGAACAGCAGCTCAGCGAACAGCGGTCCTGGCTGGCTTAGCCAACGGACTCAAGATTCTTTTAGGGATCTCTCTCTTTTCCAACCACCACATTCAACGTACCGCCTACTCGATGGCCACGGGGGATCATGCCCCTTAAATCCGTACCCACCCGGGGACGAACCCTGGATCATGCCGCCTTTGTGTACGATACCCTCGAACCCCTACTGCTGTTGGGAAAGCAGGCTGAATATGACCGGCACCTGCTTTCTCTGCTCAATCTTGTCCCCTCGGATCGGGTTCTCGATCTGGGCTGCGGGACCGGTGTGCTGACCCGCAGGATCGGCGATTGCCTCGATGCCGCGGCAGGCGGGCAGAGCGTGGGGATCGATGCGGCAGCCAAGATGATCCTCGTAGCCCGAAAAAAACGTTCCTCCGAGACCTGCCGATTCGAGGTCATGGCGGCCGAGAACCTGGAGTTCGCAGACGCCACCTTCGATGCCGTGGTTTCGAGTCTTTTTTTCCATCACGTTCAGTTAGAACTAAAAGAAAATGCCCTGGCTGAAGCGTTCCGGGTGCTGAAACCGGGGGGGCGGCTGGTCATTGCGGACATGCACATTCCGACGACATGGATGGGCGCTCTGGTTTCCCATGTGTCGCGCTGGTTTTTCATGCAGCCTCAGATTGGCGAGAACATCCGCGGCGTGCTTCCCGATGTCATTGAAAGCGCCGGATTTCCGCGCCCCAAGACCGCGGCCACCTACTTCGGGTATATCGCCCTGTTCAGCACCTTTAAGCCGGAAGCCTGAGATCCGACCCAACTGAGGTCGGCCGAACCTTCCCCCGGATCTTCTCCCTCTGCTGCGCAGGATGGCGTACTGTAGAGCTGGGTGTCGATGGTGGCCGGTCTGTAATTATCCGGCGGCGGGGGAATAGGCGCGGGTGTACTGGGTCATGACCCAGCCGGTATGGCCGGTGGGGGTGCGCACGTAGAGCCAGCCGGGAGCGGAGTCGCTCACCTCCAGCACCTCGCCCAGGCGCACGAAGGAGGTGATGGCGTGGGTCAGGCCGGGGCCGCTGCGCACGTTGAGGGCGCCGACACTCACCGATACTTTGCCGCTGGTGAGAGGGGCAGGGGAAAGGGCTTGGGGCGCGGGGGTAACATACTGGCGTTCCACCACCACCGGGGCCGGGCGTTCATAGACCACGCCATAGGCCGGCGGGCGGTAGAACAGATGGGACACCACGGCACCGGTGAACAGGCCGATGCCCCAGGCGGCCCAGTAGTCGCCGTGGGGGCGGTAATGGCGGTGAGGGTGGTAATTTCTGCGATTATAGTGGGCGGCATAGCCGGCGCGGGAATGGGGCCGGTAGTGATCGCCGCGGTAGTGGGGGGGGTAATATCCACGATTGTAATAGCCGCCGGCCAGGGCCAGAGACGGGGCGAAGATCATCAGGGTGATGAGACCCAGGGTCATGAGCGACTTTTTCATGATTGCCTCCTGTTGGCGGTCAATCGGGGGCATATTCGCGCCGGTGCGGATGGAGATCGGTGTGTTTACCACTTATAAAATAATACAATTTCAGATTTGAGGCAAACCGGGAACCTAATCGGCGCTCCCTGGAGAGCAGGCGCGGGTGATCCCGGCCCGCGGTTTCTAACGGGCGGTCAGCTTGATTTCGATGCGCCGGTTCTTGCGGTAGGCCTCGGGGGTGTCGGCCGGGTCCAGGGGGTGGTATTTGCTGAAGCCGGCCCCGGCCATGCGCTGTTCGGGAATGCCGCTACTGGCCAGAAAGCGCACCACGGAGAGGGCCCGGGCCGTGGAGAGTTCCCAGTTGGAGGCGAACCGTTCGTTGTTGATGGGCACCCGGTCGGTGTGGCCGTCGATGCGCAGGATCCAATCGATGTCCGCCGGGATCTTGGCGGCGATGGTGCTGAGGGTGGCGGCCAGTTTGGCCAGATGGGTCCGGCCCTGCTCCCCCAGTTGGGCCGATCCGGAGTCAAAGAGCAGCTCGGCCTGGAGCACGAAGCGGTCGCCCTCCACCCGGATGGAGGGATTGTCGCCCAGCACCTGGCGCAGGCGACCGAAAAATTCGGAGCGGTAGCGGGCCAGTTGATTGACCTGGCGGGCCAGGGCGATGTTCAGGCGGCGCCCCAGATCTTCGATTTCTTCAGCCTGGTTCGCTTTGGTCTGTTCGGCGGTAGCCAGGGCCCGGCTGATCTCGCCCAGCTGGGCGCGCAATGCCTGTAGCTGCTGATTGAGCAGGGCCACCTCGGCCCGGGCGTCGGCGCTGAGCTGCTGCTCGGCTTTAAGGGCCGTGGCTTGCTGGCCTACCACGGCCGAGAGGGCCTGGATGCGGATCTCCCGGGCCTCAAGTTCGGTTTGAGCCAGCAGCGTGCGCTCCTCTTCGTCCGCCAAACGGGCCGCCAGGGCCCGGGAGCGGTCCCGCAGCATGCCGGCTTCTTGGCGGTTCAGTTCCAGGGCCGCGGCCAGCTGCCCCACCTGGTTCTCCAGATCGGTGCGTACCTTGCGCAGGGCATCGATATCCTCCTGGAGGCTGGCCAGGGTCAGCAATTGCGTTTTGATCTCGGCTTGATCGGCGTTTTGCCGGTCCAGGAGCGTGACCACCTGCCGGTTGAGGGCGTCGCGCTCATCGGTGAGAGTGGTGAGCAGGCGGGTGAGTTCCAGCACCTGGCCGTCGAGCTGTTGGTTTTTCTCCTGTTCCAGGCCCAACTGTTCCGCCAGGGCGGCGATTTGGCGATGCAGGCGGCTCAGTTCGCTCTCCTGGCCGGTGAGGATTTCGCTCAGCAGAAAATGGGCGAAGGCAAACACCAGCAAGACGAAAATCACCACCATGAGCAGGGCCGATAGGGCGTCTACGTATCCGGGCCAGATATTCAGGGCGCGCGGGTTGCGCCGGGAGCCGGCAAACATGGTTATCTCTCGGAATCTTCCGGGTTTGTGGGCGGGCTTGCGGGACCCGCTTCGGCCGCCGGGCCGCTGGTTTTGATGAGGCGCCTCAGATGGCGGTTGCTTTCATGGAGTTCCTGGATCAACAAATTGAGGCGTTCATCGGCTCTCAGGCTGCCGCTTTCCAGAAGCGCCGCCATCTCCGGTTTTTCCGTTTTGTCGATGAGTTGGGTGACCCCCGAAAGCCACTCCTCCAGATCGTTGAAAAATCGGTTCTGGGCATGGCCGGCTTGGATATCGAGAAAGCCCAGCACCAGGGAGCCCCCTAAGCCGAACAGCGAGGAGCTAAAGGCGGTGCCCATGCCCCCCAGGGGTTTTTCCAGCCCCGCCTTGAAGGTTTGAAACATGGCCGTGAAATCTTGGCTGCCCACCTCCAGGCCGCTCACCACCTGGCCCACGGCGGCGATGGTCTGCAGCAGGCCCCAGAAGGTGCCCAAAAGCCCCAGAAACACCAGCAGGCCGATCATGTAGCGCGAGATCTCCCGCGATTCGTCCATGCGGCCGCGGATGCCCTCCAGCACGGTGTTCAGGGAGTAGGCCGAGAGGCGGAAGCGGTCCCGGTGCAGACCCTCCAGGTGCTTGGCCAAGGGTTTCATCAGGCGCGGGCTTTCGGTCACGGAGATGCCGATCTCGCCGGTGCGGAAGATGCTGATCCAGTTGAGTTCCGGCTCCAGGCGCAGCACCTGGTGCAGATTGATTACAATGCCCGCGGCCAGGGCGCCCATGATCAGCAGATTGAAGCCCCAATTGGCCATAAAGGCGGTGCTCAGGGGCCGCCATAACAGGGCGCACACCCCGACCACCACGGCCAGATAGATTCCCATTAACAGCAGGTAGTGACGCGGATTGGTCATAACGGTCCTCAAATGTCCTTGAGCGTCTGATTTGCCGGTGAAGCTTCCATGATTTCCTTGAAGGTGCCCAGGGCCTCGGCCAGAATGGCAAGCTCCCGGGTTTGGGACACCTCCAGGCGTCCCGTGCCCCGCTGGCCCAGGGCCTCCAGAACCGCCTGGATGGTCAGGCTCTCGATGTCCCGGGCGGGCTGATAGGCCTTCTGGGGGGTATCGTTGCGCAGGACCCGGTTTAAAACCCCAGCCTCCACCAGGTCATCCAAAATCCCCCTGACCAGGCGCACGGGAAGTTTCAGTGACTCGGAGAGTTCCCGGGAGGTCAGGGGCGGGTCTCCGGACTTGAAGCCGGCCACCAGGCGGTGGGTGAGCTGAAGGCTGAGCAGCTGCCGGAAATCGGGGCTGATGGCGCTGAAATCGGGCTCCAACTCATAGGTATCCACGTTTTGGTGGGCAAAGGAGATCTCGGCCCCGAACAGCACAATCATCCAGCTGATCTGCAGCCAGATCAGAAAGAGGGGCAGGGCTGCAAAACTGCCGTAAACGGCGTTGTACTTGGCCACTCCCACCTGGAAGCCGATATAGAGCCCTTGGACCAGACTGAACAGGGTTCCCGCCAGGATTCCGGCCACCAGGCCGGCGCTGAATTTGACCCGGATATTGGGCATCAAGAGATAGGTCACTGTGAACAGAATCCAGATCAGGGCAAAGGGCAGAAACTTCAGTCCGAACAGGATCAGGGAGGTCATCCAGCCCAGAATCTCAAAGCGCTCGGTAATCTCGGTGATGCGGGTGGCGATGAACACCGCGGTGCTGCTGGAGGTGATCATCAGCACCGGGCCGATGAGCATCAGCGAGAGGTAGTCGCTGAACTTGCGGCCCAGGGTGCGCGGGGTTTCGATACCCCAGATCTGGTTGAGGGCGGTTTCGATATTGCCCAGCACCTTCATCACGCTCCAGAAGAGCACGGCCAGACCGATGCCGGCCACGGTGCCGCCCTTGGTAGTCTCCAGCAGCGAGCGGGCAAAGTCCAGCACCCGGGTGAGGATCTCCTCCTGGCCCTGGAACATCTCCGTGAGCCAAGTTACCAGCAAGCGCTCCATGCCGAAGCCTTTGGCGATACCAAAGGCCATGGCCACCACCGGGACGATGGAGAGCAGGGTGTAGAGGGTCAGGGCCGCGGCCTTGAATTGGCACTGATCCTCGCGAAAGCAGCGCAGCGCCAGGAGCAGGATGCGCAGCTGCTTCAGGCCGAAGGCTTTGAATCCCGGCATGTCGGCCAGCCGCAGGCGCCAAATGCCGCTCTTCAGAAAATGGATCAGGCGGGAGATGGGATTGGAGTCGGGTTCCATGCCAATCAGGTCTCTTTTCGGATCGAGAGGGCCGGCCAACAGGCCGGACCAACCACTATTCTAAAGCTGAAGGTTACGGGTTATCAATAGACCAGTCCGGGGGCCATCAGGGTTTGCAGCCGCCGGCGCTCGGTCTCCAGATCGGCCTTGTCCTTTACGGGCTTGAGCTGGAGGGGGTCGCCGAAGCGCACCGTGACCCGGGCGCCGGGTTTGGGCAGAAAAAAGCGGTCCCAGGAATTAAATACCCATGCGCGGTCGGTGGTCAAATAGAACGGCACCAGAACCGCATCCGCGGCGCGGGCCAGCTGAATCACCCCGGGCTTGACCACGCCCCGCGGGCCTTTGGGGCCGTCCAGGATGTGCATGCCCATGCGGTGGGAGCGCATATGGCGGATCATGGTCTTTAGCGCGGCCATGCCGCCTCGGGAAGAGGAGCCGCGCACCGGCCGCCAGCCCCCCCAGCGGGCCACCCAGGAGACCAGCTCCCCGTCCGCCGAGCGGCTGATCATTACCGCCGGATGCAGATGGCGGTAGGCATCGAAGTAGGCGAACACTCCGTAAAGCTGCTGGTGCCAGGTGCAGAGCAGCACCCGCCCCCCGCTCCGCTGCCAAGCCTGCCAGGGCTCCTCATTGACGATGGTGATCCGCAGCAGTCGGCGGTAGGTGATCACCAACTGATAGGCCAGCCGGCCCATCCAGGGCGTGCTGATTATTTTTTTATGGGTGCGGGGCATGGACAATTGCCACGGGAATCATTGGGAACGGAGTGCAAATATTTCGCAACGCCATCCTTACATGAAACCCGGCCGGCTGTCATCCCGGCATGTGGTCCGACATGAGGTTTTCGTAGAGTTCATCGGACTCCTGATGGACAATCAACTGCAGCCGCCGGAACTGCTTCATCAGGTTTTCGGCAAAGGGAGTGAGCCCCGAGCCCCGCCCCCGGCGCACCACCAGGGATCGGCCCATTCGCTCTTCCGAGGCCCGGACCCTCAGCCAGAGCGCCTTATAGCTCATCTTCATCTGAGCCGCCGCTGCCTGTAAAGAACCGGTCTGCTGGATGGCCTCCAGCATGCGGTAACGCCCCAGCCCGAACACCACATGGCCCCGGCCATCTTCAATCCAGATTTTATTGCGAACCAAAAATTGCGGTTTATCGGCACTCATGGGTTTTGATTCCAGGATGCGACAACATCTCTGTCCATTGGATCCCGGGGGTGTTCCCCGGCCTCCCCGGGGTGTCCATGGATGGGGTCCTCTTTAGGAAACGCCCACGCTTGTCGTCAGTTAAAGTGCGTTTGGGATATCATTTTCCGCTATAGTTGTCACATTCAATCCTTTTTCGACTCGGGTCAGGTTTGCGTGGTCGCCAGTCGTTTTTACATCCACAATCGGCTCTACGATGCCTTTACCGAAAAATTTGTCACGGCCCTCCGGGAGCTTCGTATTAATGTTGCCACCCGGCTTAGGCCTTAAACTAGATCCGCATCGCAATTTCAATCATGAGAAGCTGACCCGGCCATGCAGCCTGCCAATGCCCTGCCCATTCGTAACGGATCTGGCCCCCAGAATGCCGAATTTATGGATTCTCCGGAAGCTCCCCGGAACCTGATCGCCACGATAAACCGCCAGCTCGATGAGGGGCGGATTCCAAGCTTGCTCAACGAAGCGCTGCTGGTCCAGAGCTGGGAGCGGTTGTCTGCCGGGGCCGACGTCCGGCGCCAGGATTTCTGGCTCTTGGCCGCCCGGCTTGCCGAAGCGGCCCTGTTGTGCGCCGGTCACTATGCTGACCATGGGGAGTTCTCCGCGGCCGGAGATTTGCTCGTCAATCCCCGGCGGGTGAACATATACCAAAAAAGAGAACGACTTCCCTTGATCAAACCGCGCCATGCCGGCGTATCGGAAACCCTGGGATGGGCTGAGCTGCCCCTTGCGGACCGCAACCGGCGCCTGCGTTTTCAAACCCTGGCCGCCTTGGGCAAATCGGGGTGTCTGCCACCGGCCTATCTGCGAAGTGTGGAAGCGCGGATGTCCCGGGTGGCGGCCACCATCGGTTTCCTGGCGGCCTGGGGTGTGGAGGACGGCCGACAACTGCGGCGGCGTCTGAACCAGGCCTCCCCTCAAACCCGCCGGTTCGTTTTGTCTCAGTGCTGCCGATTTCAGGGAAGACGCTTTCGGGAGTTGGGGATCCTGATCGGCCGTTTGGGATCCCGCGCTTCTGGCGAACGACCGCGGCGGGGAACGAAATTTAAAGAGAAGCGGCCTGGCGCGCTATCGCGCCGGGCGCGGCTGTTGAATGGACCATGGGAAATAAACTGCCAACCAAGGGAGGGAATATGATTAAACACACTTTGAAGGTCAATGGTGTCGACCGAACTGTGATTACCTCAGCTGAGGAGAGCCTGGCCAATGTACTGCGAGGTCAACTGGGTCTCACCGGCACCAAAATCGGCTGCGGCGAGGCTCAGTGCGGCTGCTGCAACGTCATTCTCGACAACAAGCTGGTGCGCTCCTGCGTCACCAAGATGGCCAAGGTCGCCGAAGGGGCCGCGATCACCACCATCGAGGGGGTCGGCACCCCGGACCACATGCACCCTCTGCAACTGGCCTGGATCGCCCACGGCGGCGCCCAGTGCGGTTTCTGCACCCCGGGGTTCATCGTGTCGGCCAAGGCCCTGCTGGCGGAAAACCCCGACCCCACCCGCGACGACATCCGCGAGTGGTTTAACAAGTACCGCAACGCCTGCCGCTGCACCGGCTACAAACAGCTGGTGGACGCGGTTACGGATGCCGCCAAGGTACTGAACGGCAAGATGAAGGCCGAGGAACTGCTCTTCAAGATGCCAGCCGACGGCGACATCTGGGGCAGCCGCTACCCCCGGCCCACGGCGGTGGCCAAGGTGACCGGGACCCTGGATTTCGGGCATGATCTGGGGCTGAAGATGCCCGAGGATACGCTCTACCTGGCCCTGGTACAAGCCAATGTCTCCCACGCCAATATACGGGCCATCGACACCAGCGAAGCCGAGAAAATGCCGGGTGTTTTCAAAGTGGTCACGCACAAGGACGTCAAGGGCAAGAACCGCATTACCGGCCTGATCACTTTCCCCACCAACAAGGGTGACGGCTGGGATCGGCCCATCCTGTGCGATGAAAAAATCTATCAGTTCGGTGACGCCATCGCAATTGTCTGCGCCGAAACACCGGCCCTGGCCCAGGCGGCCGCCGAAAAGGTCACGGTGGATTTGGAAGAACTGCCCGCCTACATGAGCGCGCCGGCCGCTATGGCGGATGATGCCATGGAAATCCATCCCGGTACGCCCAATACCTATTTCGAACTCCCCATCGTCAAAGGCGCGGAAACGGCACCCCTGATGCAATCGGCGACCCATGCGGTGGAGGGCGAATACTACCTGCAGCGCCAGCCCCACCTGACCATGGAACCGGACGTGGGGTTTGCTTATACCGACGACGAGGGACGGCTGACCATTCATTCCAAGAGTATCGCCATCCACCTGCACCACGCCATGATCGCCCCGGGCCTGGGCGTGGAACCGGAAAAACTGCGGCTGGTGCAAAATCCCACCGGCGGCACCTTCGGCTACAAGTTCAGTCCCACCATGGAAGCCCTGGTGGGCGCGGCCTGCCTGGCCACCGGCCGGCCGGTCTTCCTGCGCTACAATTACTTCCAGCACATCACCTATACGGGCAAGCGCTCGCCCTTCTGGATGAAGCTCAAATTCGGCGCCGACGCCGACGGCAAAATCCAGGCCATGGAGTCCGACTGGAGTGTGGACCACGGCCCCTATTCGGAATTCGGCGACCTGCTGACCCTGCGCGGCGCCCAGTTTATCGGCGCCGGCTACGGCATCCCCAACATCCGCGGCACCGGCCGCACGGTCTGCACCAACCACGCCTGGGGATCGGCCTTCCGCGCCTACGGCTCCCCTCAAAGCTTTTTGGCCAGTGAAAGCCTTGTGGACGAACTGGCGCAGAAGATGGGCATGGATCCCCTGGAGCTGAGGGCGCGCAACGTCTATCGCCGGGGCGACACCACCCCCACCGGCCAGGCGCCGGAAGTTTACAGCTTCCCCGAGATGATCGAAAAACTGCGGCCCTTGTACAAGACGGCCAAGGAAAAAGCCCAGGCCGAATCCACCCCCGACATCAAGAAAGGGGTGGGGATCTCCCTGGGCATTTACGGCTGCGGGCTGGACGGCGCCGATGCCTCGGAAGTGCGGGTGGAACTCAACCCGGACAACACGGTAACCCTGTACAACTCCTGGGAGGATCACGGCCAGGGCGCCGACATGGGCAGCCTGGGAACGGCCCACAAGGCCTTGCGACCGCTGGGCCTCAAACCGGAGCAAATCAAGCTGGTGATGAACGATACGGCCATCACCCCCAACAGCGGCCCCTCCGGCGGCAGCCGCCAGCAGGTGGTCACCGGCAACGCCATCAAGAACGGTTGCGAAATGCTCTTGAGCGCCATGAAGAAACCGGACGGCACCTACCGCACCTACGACCAGATGAAGGCTGAGAACATGGCCTTGAGCTATTCGGGCAACTGGACGGCCTCCATGTGCACCAACTGCGACCTGGAGACATCCCAGGGGTCGCCCTTTTCCGTCTACATGTACGGCATGTTCATGGCCGAGGTGGCGGTAGAGACCCAAAGCGGCAAAACCGCCGTGGAAGGGTTTACGGTCATGGCCGACGTGGGCAAGATCAACAACCGCTTGGTGGTGGACGGGCAGATCTACGGCGGTGTGGCCCAGGGCATCGGCCTGGCCCTGTCCGAGGATTTCGAGGACTTGAAAAAGCACACGTCGCTGAAAGCCTGCGGCATCCCCTACGCCAAGGACATCCCGGACAAGTTTGACATTCACTACGTCGAAAGTCCCCGGCCGGACGGTCCCTTTGGCGCGGCCGGGGTGGGCGAACTGCCCCTGACGTCGTCCCATGTGGCCGTGATCAATGCCATCGCCGATGCCACCGGCGTGCGCATTCGCCACTTGCCGGCCCGGCCCGAAAAAGTCCTGGCAGGCCTCAAAGCGCGATAACATCGGCCATCGAATCCCACGGTGCGGTGTCTCTGCCGCCCCTTTTCATCAAACCTGAAGGCGACCCGCAGCGAAGACAGCCGCCGGCCGCCTTCAGTCGGTCCTGGGGAGGCGGCAGAGCGCACAGCGCTTCCGAAAGCAGCTCCCGGCCCAACCGCAGAAAGAGCTGGCGCGCTTGACGACGACCCCATGAAACAGGCATGACGCGTATCGGTGCTCTCCCGGTGTCCGCCGCCGGGGCGCATCCCGGCAAGGAGAATGGAGACGTGGACCAGACGGAACTCAGGCAGTGGGAGCAGCGCTGTATCCAGGAAGAACTGCCCCCCTGCAGCGCCGCCTGCCCCCTGCACGTGGATGCCCGGGCGTTTCTGGACCACCTGCGTCGCGAGCGATGGCCGGAAGCGCTCAAAATACTTCATAAAACCATGCCTTTGGCGGGTATTTTGGGCCGCATCTGCGACGCCCCCTGCCGACTGGCCTGCAACCGCAAGGAGGTCGGCGAGGCCATTCAAATCGGGGATCTGGAACGCGCCTGTGTCCAACGCAGCGAGGGGATGCGGCGGGTGATGCCCATGCCGCGAAAGGAGATCGTCGTGGCGGTCGTGGGGGGCGGCCTGAGCAGTCTGACCGTGGCCTGGGACCTGGCGCGCAAAGGCTACGGCGTCACGCTCTTCACACCCCAAGATGACGTCGCGCAGGTGCTGCTGGATCAATACCCGCAGCGGCTTTCCCCGGCCGTCATCGACCGGGAAATCGACCTGTTGGCCTCCCTGAAGGTGCGCTTCGAAACGAACGCCTCCTTTGACGCTCCCGAAGCCTGCCAAAACTGTCTTAACGATCATGATGCCGTCTATGTCGGACTCGAAGCGGTCCCCCCCGATCCGTGGGGGATTGCCCCCGGCGCCGCCGAACCGGGAAACGTCACCGGCTCCACCGACCATGGCGGCCTGCTTGCTGGCGGTGATCATGCTTCCCCGGTCTGGCAGGCGGCCCAGGGGCGCTGGGCCGCCACCTCCCTGGACCGCTGGCTGCAAAAGGTCTCCCTAACCGCCGGCCGGGAAAAGGAAGGCCCTCAGCCCACCCGCCTGTATACCAACCTCCAGGGCATCACCCCCCTGGCAACGGTGGCCATGGCGGACCCTGAGGCAGGTTACAGCGAAGCGGAAGCCCTGGAGGAAGCCGGGCGCTGCCTCCAGTGTCAGTGCCTGGAGTGCGTCAAGGTCTGCGCCTACCTGGCGCATTT
The DNA here is from genome assembly GCA_963713755.1 of uncultured delta proteobacterium. Lineage (GTDB taxonomy): Bacteria > Desulfobacterota > Desulfobacteria > Desulfobacterales > CAVQMW01 > CAVQMW01. Next base: position 617,544 of record CAVQMW010000005.1, read on the forward strand.
CGGCGCCTATCCTAAACGCTACGCCCGGGAGATCTACAACAACGAATCCCTGGTCCTGGGCGAGCGCAAGGCCAATCGTCTGATCAATTCTTGCAGCCTGTGCGGATTGTGCGAGGCGGTCTGCCCTCACGATTTCGCCATGCAGGATCTCTGCCTGGCGGCCCGCCAGAGCATGGTCGCCCGGGGCAAGATGCCCCCTTCGGCCCACGACTTCGCCCTCCAGGACCTGGATTTCTCTCAGAGCGACCGATTTCGGTTGGCCCGTCACGAGCCCGGCCGCACCACCAGCCGCTGGCTCTTTTTCCCAGGCTGCCAGCTCTGCGCCACCTCGCCCCGGCAGGTGCCTCGAATATACGACCACCTGCGCAACCACCTCTCCGACGGAGTAGCCCTGATGCTGGGCTGCTGCGGGGCGCCGGCTTACTGGGCCGGACAGCAGGAACGCTTTGCGGCCGAACTGACCCGCTGGCAAGAGACATGGGAGGACCTTGGGCGGCCCCGGCCGATTCTGGCTTGTGCCACCTGCCTGCGCATCTTCAAGGACCACGTGCCCGATGCCGGGGCCGTCTCCCTGTGGGAAATTCTGGAAGGCATGGACCTTCCCGAGGATGGTTTGCACTCCGCTGAAATCCCTTTGGCCGTGCACGACCCCTGTACCACCCGAGGGGAAACGGCGGTGCAGAAGGCCGTCCGAGCTCTTTTAGAGCGTCTGGGCATCCCTTACGAAGAACTGGCCCTGGGCCGGGAGCACACCGAATGCTGCGGCTTCGGAGGCCTGATGCAGAATGCCAACCCGACCTTGGCCAGGGAAGTGGCCGAGCGGCGCGGGAAGCGCAGTGAACGGGATTATCTGGCTTACTGCGCCATGTGCCGGGACAATCTGGCCCTGGTGGGTAAACGGACGCTGCATCTGCTGGACCTGCTTTTCCCGGATCCGGATCAGGTCGATCCGGCCGGGCGACCGCGCCAGGGCTGGTCCCGGCGACGGGAAAACCGCCTGCGGCTCAGGAGCGATCTGGGCCGGGATCTGTGGGGCCACCCGCCGGCCGAGGGTACCGCTGAGCGGCCCATTGAGCTTCACATGGCCCCGGAGGTAGCAGCCCTGCTGGAGTCCCGCCGGATCCTGAAGGAGGATATCGAAAAGGTGATCCGGCAGGCCGAAGCAGGCGGCCACCGCTTTCGCCACCAGGATACGGGCCACTGGCTGGCCTGCCACCGGCCCTACCAGGCCGCCTTCTGGGTGGAATATTCACCAGCGGATGATGGCTTTCAGGTGCACAACGCTTACGCCCATCGCATGAAGGTCCTGGGGCCATGAAACCAGACAGCGTCCGGCCGGAAGACCTGCGCTGGCGCTGTGAGCGCTGCCAGTGTCACCTGGTGGTGGGGCAGGTGTCGGTGAGCTACATGAACAACGGTTTTACCACGGACCTGCCCTATTGCCCCACTTGCAAGACCGTCCTGATCAGCGACGCGGTGGCCAGCGGGAAGATGGCCGAAGTGGAGCAGATTCTGGAAGACAAATAAAGGAGCATCTGGATATCTGAACATGCCGCTCTTCCAGCCATACGAATCCCCGGCCCTACGGGATGCCACCGAAGGCCTTCTGCGGCCCGGAGGGCTGGATCTGACCGAGCGGGCGGCCTGCTGCTGCAACCTCGCCGCCGGGGAGCGCGTCCTGGACGCGGGCTGCGGGATTGGGGCAACAGCCGCTTTCTTGCAGGACCGCTTTCAGGTCACGGCGATCGGCGTTGACCGTTCGGCCGTTTTACTGGCCGACGCAAGAGGTAATCGGCCGGAACTGCCCCTGGTGCGGGGCGACGCCGTGCGTCTGCCCTTTGCGGCGGGACGGTTTGCCGCGCTGTTTTGCGAGTGCGTACTCTCCCTGCTGGGGGATCCCCAAGGCGCCCTCGAGGAGTTCAACCGGATCTTGGGACCCGGGGCGCACCTCGTCATCGCCGACCTTTACCGGCGGCCCAGCGACACGGCAAATCCGGCACCGCTGGCCACGGCCCGGGGTTGCCTGAAGGGTATGCTCCAGCGCGGTGTTCTGGAGCAGTGCGTCAAGAGGGCCGGCTTTGAAATTCGCCTTTGGGAGGACCATTCGGACCGGTTGAAAACCCTGGCGGCCCAATTGGTCTGGGACGGCATCGCCGTCCGGGAGCTATGGGGGCCTGGATGCTTGCCCGGACGGCAGCCGCCGGGAAAGAATCGGTTACGGCCTGCTGGTGGGGCGCAAAAGGAGGACACCCCATGGATGAAACCCAGATCCGCATGCTGCAACTGGCTGCCCAGGGCTATTATTGCAGCCAGATCCTCCTCCAGCTGGCCCTGAAGGCCCGGGGAGAAGAGAACCCGACCCTGGTGCGCACCATGGCCGGCTTGGCCTATGGGTGCGGCGCCGGGCGGGCCACCTGCGGCGCTTTGACCGGGGGCTGCTGCCTGATCTCCCTCTATGCCGCCAAGGGCGGCGATACGGAAACTGAATCGGACCGGTTGTTTCTCATGCTGGGCGAACTCGCCGACTGGTTCGACCAGCAGGTGGGCGGCCGCTACGGCGGCACGCTCTGCGAAACCATCACGGGCGAGGAGGGCCCGGCCGCCGCCCGCCAGCGCTGCGGCGGAATCGTGGCCGACACCTTCGCCAAGTCCATGGAAATCCTGATGGCCAACGGCTTCGATCCCTATGATGCTCCTTGAACCGGAACCGTGATGCCTGCCCAGCCTACCGAAAGCCTTTGCCCAGTCTGTCTGGCGCGCCTTGACGCCCGGCGGGTTGTCCACGGGACGGCGGTTTTCCTGGAGAAAACCTGCCCGGAGCACGGGCTTTTTAAGGTGCGCATCTGGGACGGCGCGCCGGCGTTTACCGGCTGGCAGCGACCCAAGATCCCGACCCGGCCGCCCCACTGCGGTCAGCCGGCGGCCAAGGGGTGCCCCTTCGACTGCGGCCTCTGTCCGGACCACCGTCAACGCTCCTGCACCATCATCCTGGAAGTCACCGAACGCTGCAACCTGGCCTGCCCGTTGTGCTATGCGGATTCAGGCGGGAAGCGAACGGCCGACCCATCCCTGGAGACCATCGCCGGCTGGTATGCGGCCGCCCGCAAGGCCGGGCCGGGCAGCAACATCCAGCTTTCCGGCGGCGAGCCCACGATGCGCGACGACCTGCCGCGCATCGTGGCCATGGGCCGCGAGGCCGGCTTCGGCTTCATCCAGGTCAACACCAACGGGCTGCGCCTGGCCGAGGATCCGGCCTTCGTGCGGGATCTTCAGACTGCCGGTCTCTCCTCGGTCTTTCTCCAGTTCGACGGCCCGGGCGATGCCATCTACCGCCGGCTGCGGGGCCGCGATCTCCTGGCCGCCAAACAGGCCGCCATCGCGGCCTGCGGCGAGAATCGGATCGGGGTCGTCCTGGTGCCCACTCTGGTGCCCGGCGTCAACGACCACGACATCGGCCGCATCCTGGCCATGGCCGTAGACCATTCGCCGGGGGTCCGATCGGTCCACTTCCAGCCGGTCAGCTATTTCGGCCGCCTTCCCCAAGCCCCCACCGACAGCGGCCGAATCACCCTGCTTCAGCTCATGCGCGCCATCGAAGAACAGTCGGACGGCAAGTTCAAGACCGCCCATTTTTCGCCGCCGGGATGCGAAAACGCCCTGTGCAGCTTCAGCGCCAATTTCTTGGTGATGCCCGAGCAGTCCGTCCGTCCAATGAGTGCTTCCTGGCCAGGGATCTGCTGCCCCGAGCCCGTGACGGCCGAGATCGGGGCCGCCCAAACCATCGGCTGCGTGGCCCGACAGTGGTCCGCACCGCCGGCCTGCGGTTGCAGTACCCCGAAAAACCCGCTGCAGGAGGAAACGCCGGAAGCCGACGGGGCACTCAGCCTGGAGGTCTTCCTCGAGCGGGCCAAAACCCACATGCTGGCCGTGTCGGCCATGGCCTTTCAGGATGTCTGGAACCTGGACCTGGAGCGGGTGCGCGACTGCTGCATCCACGTCATGGCGCCGGACACGCGCCTGGTCCCCTTCTGCCTCTACAATCTGACCAGCAGCTCCGGCCAAAGGCTCTACCGACCATGAAGGCGCCGCCAATCACCCCCCTGGAGGCCTGGAGTTGTCGAAAGATCGGTCTGGCCGTTGATCGTTTGCCGAATCGCGAGGGTCTTAAAGCCTATCAGCTGCGCAGACTCAACCAGACCTTGGCTGGTGTGCGAGGGCACAGCCCGTTCTACCGGGAAAAACTGCGCAGCCTTCCGCCGGAGCCCTTGGAGACCTTGGAGGCTCTGGCCGATTTGCCCTTTACCAGCGCCGCCGAAATCCGCCAGGATCCCCTGGCTTTGTTGTGCGTATCCCAGGGCCGCATCGCCCGGGCGGTCTCCCTGGAAACATCCGGCACCACGGGGTCACCCAAACGGATTTTTTTCACCCCGGCGGACCTGGAAATGACCATCGATTTTTTCCACCACGGCATGGCCACGCTGGTATCGCCGGGTCAACGGGTACTGATTTTGTTGCCCGGCAGGCTGCCCGACAGCGTGGGGGATTTGCTCTGCCGGGCGCTGGGGCGAATGAATGTCCAGAGCGTGCTGCCGGACCTCCAATGTGGGCTGAAGCAGGTGCTGGAAATCCTGCGGGCGGAGCGGATCGGCAGCATTGTGGGAACGCCCTCGCAGATTATAGGCCTGGTGCGCAGCTGGGGGGAACCGCGGTTGCCTCGGGGGCAGATCCGCAGTATTCTGCTCACGACCGATTATGTGCCCCGGGCAATCGTAAGCGCCGTACGCGAGGCATGGGGAAGCCGGGTTTTTCAACATTACGGCATGACCGAGATGGGCTACGGCGGGGCCGTGGACTGCGCCTTAGGCAACGCCTACCACCTGCGGGAGGCCGACCTGTTCTTTGAGGTTGTGGATCCCGATACGGGCCGGCCTTTGCCTGAAGTGAGGTGGGGGAGATCGTCTTTACCACGTTGACCCGCCGGGGGATGCCCCTGGTGGGTTACCGCACTGGGGATCTGGCCGCGCTTTTGCCAGGCACCTGCGCCTGTGGATCTAGGATTAAAACCATGGGCCATGTCCGGGGTCGCCTGACCAATCGCGCGCTCCTGGGCACAGGGGCCGAGCTTGAGATGGCTGCCGTAGATGAAGCAATGTTTGCGTTGCCCGGCATAGTCAATTTTCATGTCCAGCTGAAACGCTACGATCACATGGATCATCTCGAGCTGGTGGTCTACACGAATGGTTGCGTTTCTGGACGACAAACCTCATCGGTGGCTGAGGCCCTGGACGGCATCCCAGCGCTGCGGCGTGCCCGGTCGTCTGGAGATCTGCGGCTTGTCCCCATTCAGTGGCGGCCGGAGGCCGACGGTTCTCTGCTCCCGGCTAAACGTCAACTTATGGATTTAAGGGTTTGATGGGATGAAAGAATTATTGGATGCGGCCTGCACCATGCTGGCCGATGGAGAAGGGTTTGTGCTGGCAAAGGTCATCAACCGCTCGGGTTCGGCGCCACGAACAGCCGGGGCCCGGATGCTGGTGGCGCTGGACGGCACGATCCACGGCACCATCGGCGGCGGCCAGTTGGAGGCCAGGGCCATCGAGGCCGGCCGCGAGCTTTGCAGATCAAAGCCCGGTCGATTCCTGCGCTTTGATCTCAACAATGACAATGTGGCCGAAATGGATATGATCTGCGGCGGTGCGGTGGATGTGTTGCTGGATTGCATTCAGCCTACGGCGGAAAACCGGGACTTTTTCCGGGCCTGGCGGCAGATGGCCGGACAGCGCCGGGGGGGCTGGGCTGTCACCATCGTCCGCGAGGACGGCTCCGGGATCGAAGCAATCGCCCATGGTCTGCTGGACAAAGGGGGGCTGATCACAGGCGACATGCTGTTCACTAAGCAGACCCTGGACGAGGTCAGGCGCATGGACGCGGCCCAATCGGGGCGTATAGAGCTGACGGCCGTCAAACTGGGGGACACCTGGATCATCATCGAACCCCTGGTGAACCCCCAAACCGTCTGTATTTTCGGCGCCGGGCATGTGGCCCAGCCCACCGCCCGGATCGCGGCCATGATGGGATTTCGGGTGGAGGTCTTTGATGATCGAGATACATTCGCCAATGCCCAGCGCTTTCCGGAAGCGGACCAGATCCATGTGTTGACCGATTTTGATTCGGCTTTGAATGGTGTTTCCTTGGATGAAGAGAGCTGCGTGGTTATCCTGACCCGGGGCCACCTGCATGACAAAACCGTCCTTAAGCAAGCCTTGAAAACCCGGGCCGGCTATATCGGCATGATCGGCAGCCGCCACAAACGCGACGCCATCTACCAGGCCCTGCTGCAAGAGGGCTTTCGGGAGGAGGACCTGAAACGCGTGTCGGCACCCATCGGATTGGCCATCGGCGCCGAATCCCCTGAGGAGATCGCCCTGAGCGTTGTGGCCGAGTTGGTTCAGCATCGGGCGGCGAGGTGCTGAGCTTATGGAGGGGAGGAATCTCCATCTTTCGGCTGTGATCCTGGCGGCCGGATTTTCATCGCGCATGGGCCGCCTGAAAGCCCTGCTGCCCTTGAACGGACACACTGCCCTGGAGCAGGGGATCGCCCTGTTCCGGCAAAATCATGTCCGGCAGATTATTGTGGTCACCGGCCACCGATCCGGGCAGATTGCTGACGCATTGCAGGGTGAGCCGGTAGTGGCCGCCCACAATCCCGACTACCGCCAGGATATGTTCTCTTCGGTGCGCACCGGCGTGAAGTGCCTGGACCTGCACTCCCGGGGAATTTTTATTTTACCGGTGGATATTCCTTTAGTACGTCCGGCGACCGTCGGGCGCCTGATCCAGGCCTTTGAGGACAATCCCAAATCCATCATCCACCCCTCTTTCTATGGCAAACGCGGCCATCCGCCGCTGATCCCCGCGGACCTGGCCACTGCAGTTTTGGCTTGGCCTGGCACCGGCGGCCTGCGCGGATTTTTAGCGCAGCACGAATCGGCCGCCGTCCAGGTCGAAGTTCCCGACGCATTCATCCTGGAAGATATGGACTCACCGGAGGATTACCGGCGGCTGCGGCGGGCGCGCCAGCACTGGGAAATCCCCAACCGGGCCGAGTGTGATCTGATGCTTAGTGAAGTCTTCAGGGTTCAAAAGGGTATTGCTGACCATAGCCGCCGGGTGGCGGAGGTGGCGGAATCCCTGGGCCGGGCGCTGCTAGATACCGGCGAGCAGCTTGATTTGCACCTTCTATCCGCGGCGGCTCTGCTCCACGATGTCGCCAAGGGCCGCCTCGGCCACGCTGAGGTCGGCGGGGCATGGCTCAATGACCTGGGCTTCGGGCGGGTTGGGACCGTGGTCGCCGCCCATCACGATCTGCTTACCCCAGCGGCAGATACGCTGGATGAATGCGCGATCCTCTATCTGGCCGACAAACTGGTTTGGGGTGATAAACGCGTCCCTCTGGAAGATCGTTTCAAGGTGGCCATGGAGCGCTTTGGCCACCAAGCTCGGGTGAGGGCGAAGATTCTCCAACGGCTAGATAAGGCCAAGGCCATCGTCCGCGTCCTGGAACGCAAGACTGGCAAGAAGCTCACGGCCCTTCTCCCATACAAGGAGAGTCCTGCGCCTGAGCGTGGCGCGGCATGATTCCCGGAGTGAAATCGTGGAGCCGCTGGGGGAGGTTGTTATTCATCCTACGTCACGGCGCCACCTGCGCCCTGGAGGGACCTAAACGCTACATCGGCCGGACGGATTTTTCCCTCAATGAACTTGGCGCGGCCCAGGCGGAAGCCTGGGCCGAATGTTTTTCCGATATCCCACTCGATGTCATCCTGTGCAGCAATTTGAAACGTTCCGCCGAGACGGCCGCCATCATCGGCCGCCACTGTAAATTGAATCCCATTGTTGAAACGAGTCTGCGGGAGATCGATCTGGGGGAGTGGGAGGGGCTTAGCTTTGAGGCGCTCAAACTGTGCCATCCCAGAGCCTTTGCGGCCCGTGGGGCGGATCTCGCAAATTTCAGGCCCCCGGGGGGCGAGAGCTTTGGGGATCTGCAACAGCGGGTGGTGGGGGCGTTAGAGGGGATTTTGACCCACGGCCCCAGCCCGGTTCTGCTGGTGGGCCATGCCGGGGTGAACCGGGTGCTGCTGTGCCATCTGTTGGGCCTGCCCCTGGCCAATCTCTTTCGCCTGGCCCAGGACCCGGCCGGGCTGAGTTTGGTGGTCGGGCGTCGGTCCCATTACCGGCTCACCCTGCTCAATCTGCTGCTGTAGGCTGAAATTCGTGGCGGATCAGGCGCGGCGTCCGTTTCTGAAAAAATCGTTGACCGCGGCCACGACGCGCTGGATATCGTCTCGGCTCACATTTAGATGGGTGACCAGCCGATAGCTGCCTTGGCCCAAAACCAGGATTCCGCGCTCCTTTAGATAGCCGTTGAAGGCCGTCGCCCGATCCTCGTTGATGGCGATGAACACCATATTGGTCTGCACCCGATCGGGGTCGAGGGTGACCCCTTCGATCTCCATCAAGCCCCGGGCCAGAAGCTGGGCATTGGCGTGGTCTTCGGCCAGACGGCTGACGTTTTCCTCCAGGGCGATGAGTCCCGCAGCCGCCAGAATGCCGGCCTGGCGCATGCCGCCGCCCACCATTTTGCGCCAGCGCCGGGCGCGGGCGATCAGCTCCCGGCTGCCGCACAGCACCGAGCCCACCGGTGCGCCCAGGCCTTTGCTGAGACAGACCGATACGCTGTCAAAGGGTTCCGCCAGGGTGGTCACCGAGACTCCCAGCTTCACCGCCGCGTTGAAGATGCGCGCCCCGTCCAGATGGAGGCTGAGGCCGTGCTTCCGGGCAAGCCGGCCGGCGTCCTGAAGATAATCCATGGGAAGCACCCGGCCGGAGTTGGTGTTTTCCAGGCACAGCAGCCGGGTGCGGGCGAAATGGTAATCATCGGGCTTGATGGCCGCCCGGACTTTGGCCAGGTCCAAGGTGCCGTCGGGTTCAAAATCGAGGGGTTGGGGCTGGATACTGCCCAGCACCGCGGCGCCCCCGGCTTCGTATTTATAGGTATGGGCCAGTTGGCCCACGATATACTCCTCCCCCCGCTCACAATGGCTCAGCAGGGCCAGCAGGTTGCTCTGGGTGCCGCTGGTGGCGAATAGCGCGGCTTGCTTGCCCAACCTTCCCGCCGCACGCTCTTCCAACTGGTTGATGGTGGGATCTTCACCAAACACATCGTCGCCCACCTCGGCGGCGGCCATTGCCCGGCGCATGGCTTTGCTGGGGCGGGTCACGGTATCGCTGCGTAAATCAATGATCTGTGACAATCTCGATCTCCTTTCCCGCTGCGGGTTTGGGGATATTGCCTTGGATTCTCATTGTTCAGGGTGGCAAATGGCGTTCAGCTCTTGGGGCTGGTCGCAGATCCAATCCGCGCCCGCGGTTTCCAATTCCTGTCGCGACCCATAGCCCCACAGCACACCCGCGGCGGCCAGCCCGGCGGATTTGGCGCCCCACACATCATATTTCCGGTCGCCGATCATCAGGCTCTCTTGCGGCACAAGCGCTTCAGCGTGCATCAGATGCGCCAGCAGCGCGCTTTTTTCCGCACGGGTCCCGTCCAACTCACTGCCGTAAACCGCCTTGAAATAGACGTCCAGCATAAAGTGCGCGATAATCCGGCGGGCAAACACCTGGGGTTTGGAGGTGGCCACATAGAGTACCGATCCTCGATCCTTTAATTGCCCGAGCAGCGCTTCAATGCCCCCATAGACGCGGTTTTCAAAAAGCCCCTGCTGGGAAAAGCGTTCCCGGTAGTGGGCCAGAGCCTGCCGGGCCAGCTCCAGGTCATCGCTTTCCAGCAGCTCGGCAAAGCTTTGCAGCAGGGGCGGGCCGATATAGCGCTCCCAGTTATCGGTTCCCTTGACCGGTCGGCCCATTTTACCCAGAGCATAGGCGATGCAGTTGAAAATACCGGTTTTGGGATCGGTCAGGGTGCCATCCAGATCGAATAGAATCGTTTTAAAGCCCATGCTGCACCAAAAAAGGGGCCGGTTGCCCCCCTGTGAAAGTCCGCCAGTTGTGAACGCCTGGGTATGGGCGTCTGAATTATGCGTCCGCCGGTTGCCGCTCCAATATCAGAAGCCCCACCATGGAATGGCCGCTGGCCGGGCTCTCTTCATCCTTGGCGGTGATGTGACGAATTTCGGTGCGCAACTGCTCCGCCGGCACCCGGGCGCCAGGGGGCAGAAACTGCATATCCATGATATCGCCCACTTTCAGAACCTTGAGCACCGCCGAATCCCGGCGCACCAGAATGCACAATCCCTGGGCGGAGAGATCCCACAGCTTGAACATGTAGGCCGGTCCGGCCCGGTTGAGGGTGAATTGGACGGTGTGATATTTTTCCAGCAACGTGCGGGGTTCGGAGCGATGCTCCTGAGCACCGTTTCCCGTGACTTTTTTGGCCATGACCCACCCTCTCGGCTGCAAGCTTGGCGTCCTTTTTCGGGGAGCCAGTGGAGCTGTCTTCATCCAATTTGCAGATATAATAGAATGAATCCAGTAGGTTGTCAAGAATCCCCAGCTCTTAGCCCGGCACCACCTCCAGCGGCGCCTCCACCGGCACGGTTCCCACGTCGTTGAACCAGCACACCCCTTCAGCCACCAGGTCAAAGCGCAGGCGCCAATGGCCCGCTTGCGCCGGGGCCGGCAGTTCACTCTCGATCCGGATGGTGTCGCCGGGGGGAACGTCCCGGGGCAGATCCACCCGGCCGTAGTCCAGCTGGTTGATCCTGCCCTGGGAATCGAGCAGGGAGATCCCCAGCCGCACCCGGCCGGCGGTATTGGCGGAGGTGGTTGCCAGCCAGCGCGTCAGGCCGATATTCATGATCTCGGCTGAAAAGGCGAGGGGCGCGCCGGTCACCCCCCGGGCGGGGCAGGTGAGGTCATAAAAGCGCGCCACCATGATGTTGGGCCGCCGGGAATCGAAATAGGCCGCGCCCTTGACCGCCACCACTAGATGAATTTGGGTGACCAGGTTGAGGCAGCGCTCCACCACTTCGGCCGCAAAGCGGCGCCAGCGCTGATGGAGATAGATAAAGGGTGCATTGCGAAAAAAGGGATAGGCGGGCAGGATGCGCGCCGGTCCGAACCCGACCTCGGCGATGGGCCGCACCACGGCTTTGGCAAACCCCGCCCCGCGGCAGGCCTTGATCAGGGTGCGGGGGGAAGCGACTGCTCCAGCACGCCGAACTGCGCCATCTGGGCCATGGATTCGGCCTGCTCGCTGTGGCCCTTGCCCGGTTCCTGGAGCACCAGCACCCCGTTGGGCCGCAACACCCGGTAGAGCTCAGCCAGGGCCTGCTGCCAATTGGGCACATGGTGCAGGGCGCCGTAACAGACCACGGCGTCCACGCTGCGGTCCGCCAGGGGCAGGGCGGCCATATCCCCGCTGCAGAGCCAGCTTCCCGGCGCTAGGCGGGTTTTGCCGATGGCCAGCATTTCCTGGGCGATGTCCACGGAGATGGTGCGGTAGTGGAGCTTTTGCAGCCACTCGCTGATCCAGCAAGGGCCGGCCCCCACGTCCAGGATCAGGGCACCGGGTCCCAGGGGCAGGCAATCGAGAATTCCATAAAATACGGCGATTTCCACCTTGGCCCGGTCCACGTTGAGGCTGGCCCCGTCCAGCCACGGCTTGACCTGCAAGCCGCGGGTATCCTCCATGCGGGCCACATGGGATTTTTCGGCGGCGTGGGAGGCGTGGATGATCTCTGGGGAAATCGTCATGGCAGGGGAGATTGCGGCCCGCAGTTGGGGTTGACCCGGTGGTTAGCCTTCAGGAACCGATTCCGGGGGGTGGGCTTCAGCAAGGACCGGTTTTTCAAGCAGGACGCGCCCTTTGAGCCAATCGAAAACTTCAGCGCCGGCCAGGTCCGGTTCGACCTCGCCCTCCAGCATCTGCTGGTAGCGTTCCATATGCCCCTGATCCCGGGTATCCAAAGGGCCTTCCAGCAGTTTCAAGCTGTTCTCGATCCGGTTGTAGACCACCAACGGCGCGGCGGCGAACCCCCCCGGGGGCGGGGGCAGCTTGCTGCGGCCCAGGATATCGTGGTGGGGGGCGCGAAAAGGCTTGGGCAGGGGCCTTAAATCGAGTATTTCGGCGAACAGGCCCAGGTTTTCCTCGACACCCGGGCCGTATTGACTCTCCAGGGCGCCGCGGCCGGAAAGGGTCAGGGCTTCAATGTCCGCCGGTTGATAGGTCAGGTCCAGCCGGCCTATGAGCACCTGGCGGACTAAGTTGACCGTGTCGGCCTTGCGGGTCCGCACCACATCTTTGTCATTGAGGATTTTGATGGCATTGCGGATGCTGACCATCTCTTTGACGGTCGGGCTTTTGCGCATGATCACATCGTCCAGGGTGGTCTCGTACATGGCCAGCCCGTTGTCCAAAACCAGAATCAGGCCGCTGCGGGGACCCTGTTCCTGAATATAGAGGTCCAGATCCCGTTCCCGCTGGTGGCGATAGGGGCCCAGCTCCAGCAAGCGGCGCATGCTCTGCTTGTCAAATTTCAGACCGCTGTCAGGGCCTTTGAGAGAGTTGATGACATCGGCGGCCAGATTGTCGATGGCGATTTTCTGAAGCAGATTGGCCCTGAAGTCCATGGGGCACCTATCTCTAAAGTTTAAAGGTCGGATGGGGGGTCAGGTTCGTGATAGAGGGGCATGCTCATATCTTCGAAGGCGAAGTTGTAGAACACATTGTGGCCGTCGTAGTCCAGTACCCGCAGGTCATCGCTGAAGGCCAGGTCCCCGGCGATCTGGTCGTAATAGGTTTTGTAGCACGCCTTGACCCGCTTGAGGGGAACTTCGTAGGCAATGAATTTCTTAATGCCCTTGGCGGCCAGTTTGTCGGCGATTTTAGTGTCTGCCAGAGAGTCGAAGCTGGTGAGGATCAATATCGGTCCGGTACCGGTGAAAAAAATACCTGCACGCATGCGCATTCTCCCTTGGGGTTCGAATTTGGTTGGGGCGTCGGCCCTTGCCACCCAGGGCTAAAGAGGCTGCCGGTCACTGCTCAGGCGCGTTTGGGGCGCAGGGTGTCAGATACCAGAAATGGCTCACAGCGCAGACCCATACTCGATTTTTTGATCCAGATGCGGGCCATGGGCACGGTTTCCCCTTCCATGGTGACGATATTGGGCAACTCCTCGGCAAAGGTCACATCATCGGCGAAAAATTCGAAATAGGTCAGATGGGTGCTGTAAGGATCAGGAATCAGGACAATCTTATCGGGATCTTGGGGGTGCCGGCGGGGGGCGCCGCTGAAGGGCACGTGGCTCTGGCGGAGCGAATTCAGGTTTTGCGGCCGCCGATATTCCTGGATCTCCAGTTTGGCCGCTTGGGTCAGAAAGTGTTCAACAGTCATGGGAACCTCCTTGCCAAATCGACACAACCTTTTGATTTTGGGACGCCTTTTTGCCCACCATAGTATCCCCGGCGGCGATTTGCAATGCGTCGGCCAAACCCCAGCGGGGCATTCCCGCCGTCCGGATCAGGCCCGCAAGGTCGCGGTGAGGCGCAGGGGGTTGGCTATCAATTCCAGGGCCTCGCGGATTCCGCTGCAGACGATATCGGCGGCCAGGATTGAGGCCACGGCCGCGCCTTCCGCCAGGATCACCGCCACGCCCAGGGCGGCGGCCTTGAGCATCATGCGGTCGTTGCGGCCGTTGCCCATGCATACGGTGGCCTGGCATCCCAGCTTGCGGATGTAGTTCAATTTGGCGATATCCTGACTGCCCGGGGGCAGGATCGTGACTGTGCAGGGAACCTGGGCCAGGGCGGCCTGGACCTTGCCGAAGGTGTCGGCGGTCACCACGTGGATCTCCAGATCGGCCGCCAAGCGGCTGAGGGCTTCGGCCACCCCCGGCAGCAAAACGCCGTCCACGGCCAGGGTGCCGTTGTAATCGAGCACCAGATGGTGCAGTTTGAGTTCCGGGTACCCGGGGATCGTTACCTGGATCATGACTCATCTCCTATAAAAAGAGGCGGGGTAGCGGGATAGGCTTTGATAGGAGTAATTGCTCAATCTGTCAAGATTCAGCCTGTCAAGATCCGGTCCGAGGCTGCCCAGTCGCCGGCGGTATGCTTGGGGCGGCATGCGATCCATGAATCTTTGCCTGCCGTGCGGTCGCCAGGTGATCTTGGGCTGAAATGGCTTGCGGTATGGGGTGTGCAGGGGCTATACTATAGGTTCTCTCGTTACTGGGGCAAGGAATTCGATATGGGGGGAATCGCGGCATGATGGAGGGCGACACCATGCACGGCAAATCGAGCCTGGACGGCCCGAATTTTCCGCGGGGCCTGTGACCATGGCCAGATGCGTGTGGACGCTGTTCTTTGTGGCGGGGCTGTGGTCTGCCGGAACTCCCGGGCCGGCCTTGGGGAGCGAGAACTGGTTTGAAATCGGCGTGGGGCAGCTGAAGGCGCGGGAGTTCGAATCGGCCATTCAGGCCTTCTCGCGGGTGGTCGAAACCCTTACCGATGATTTCGAGGCCTACAACAACCGGGGGGTGGCCTACTCCCAATTGAATCAATTCGACTTGGCTATTGCCGACTTCAATCGCGCCCTGACCCTCAAACCCGATTATGCGGCCGCCAGGTTGAATCGGGGCATCAGCCATCGCCGCAAGGGGCGCGTCGCCGCGGCCATTGAGGATTACCGCACCTTGATCCAGGTCAGTCCCGACTATGTCAAGGCCTACCAGAATCTATCCTGGATTCTGGCGACCTGCCCTGATGGGCGCTTTCGGGATGGCCTCCGGGCACTCTCCCTGTTGCAAAAGGCCCAACGCTACACCCCCCCAGAGCCCATGGCCGATAACTGGGCCGCGGCCTGGGCGGAAATCGGCGATTTCAGCAAAGCTGTCCAGCTCCAGGCCCAACATCTGGTGCAAATCAAAGGGCGCGACTCGGTGCGCATTCTGTCGGAAGAGCAATACTGGTTGGGGCGCTATGAAAAGGGACTCCCCCGGCGGGACCACTATTTGGTTTCCGATAACGATGCTGAGGCCGCCACTGCCCGAAAATGGATCGCCGAATTGGTGCCCCAGCCCGATCAAGGGCCTGAGGTGCAATTAAAAGCGCCCTTGGCAGCCGTGTCGCCGCCGCAACCCATCCCGGCGGCAGAAAAAACGCCCCTATCAGCGGCCGCCGCCGGGGTGCCCCATCAGAGCCGTTTTAGTGTGCAGGTGGGCAGTTACGCCCGAATCGCCAACGCCCTGGAGATTGTGGCCGCACTGGAAAACAAGGGCCAGCAGACCCATGCCTTTAAGGTGATCTTAAACGGCGACCGCACCTGGTACCGGGTGCTGGTGGGCCACTATCCCACAGCGGCCGAGGCTCGGGCCGCGGCCTTGGCCCTGCAGCGTGAGGACTTTCCCGGGGCCTTTGAGGTGCCCACCCGCTACGGGTTGACCTTGGCGGATTTCAGCACTACGCGCAACCTGCCCCTGGAAACCCGCAACCTGCTTCTGACTCAGGGATTCTATCCCTATCGCGGCGCCCAGGACCGCTGGCTCATCGGAGCCTATGGCCGCAAAGCCGAGGCCCGGGCTGTGGTGGATGATTTGGCCGCTGCCGGGGTCAGAGTAAAGCTTGTGAAATTTTAGAGCCTTATACTTCCAGAGGCCCCGGGGATTCTTGAAGGTCGAAGGGGGTCAGGCTTTCGTAGCCGCTATCGGTCACCAATACGGTTTGCTCGAATTGGGCTGACAGCGAACCGTCCCGGGTTACGGCGGTCCAGTTGTCGGCCAAAATTTCCAGATGGCGCTCGCCCAAATTGATCATCGGCTCCACGGTAAAGACCATTCCGGGTATCAATTCAATTCCCTGCCCCCGGCGGCCATAGTGGAAAATCTGGGGCGGTTCGTGAAATTCCAACCCCACACCGTGGCCCACAAACTCCTGAACTACCGAACAGCCCTGGCGTTCGGCGTGATCCTGGATGGCCCAGCCGATGTCCCCCACCCGATTTCCCGGGCGGATCATGGATAGGCCGCGTCGCAGACACTCCCGGGTCACGCTGACAATTTTACTGGCCTCGCCACTGGGTTTGCCGATGAAGAAGGTTTTGTTGGCATCAGCGTAATAGCCGTCCAGTATGGGGGTCACATCCACATTGACAATGTCGCCGTCCACGAGAACCCGTTCGCCGGGAATTCCGTGGCAGATCACCTCGTTGACCGAGACGCAGACGCTTTTGGGAAAGCCGCGATAGTTCAAGGGCGCGGGAACCGCCCCGTGGTCGAGGGTGAATTGGTGGACTAGGGTGTTGATCTCATCGGTGCGCATGCCCGGGCGCAGGGCGGCCTCCACCACATCCAAGGTGGCGATGGTCAGTTCTCCAGCGCGCCGGATGCCTTCGATCTGGGGCGGGGTTTTCAGGCGGATATTATACTTGCGCATATAGTGCGCGGATAGATCCGCGGTGGGTGGTTCTTTTTTCCCGACACAGCATTTTTTATATTTCAACCCGCTGCCGCAGGGGCAGGGATCGTTGCGACCGATTCGAGCTTTTTGGGGTTTAAGTTTCATACACGCTAACTGCCATTGATTTTCGGCTTGTGCCGCGCTTGACTTGCTGAAACGGCCAAGTATCGGCTCAAAACGGGCCGGGGTACCTGGGGCCATGTATAATGGTTTAATCGGTTTAGTTCAAGGCGCCGACCTGGAAACCCCGGATTTGCCCTTGATCCGCTGGGGCGTGCGGGTCAGGTAGACCCCGCCGGTAACGGTGAGGGCGCCGATCACCAGCGAAGGGCTCAAGGGCTCATTGAGGATCAGAACCGCCAGAGTCACTGCGCTCACCGGAACAAAATTTATGAACAGGCCGCTGCGGGTGGGACCTATTTTTTGGATCCCCTGATAATACCAGACAAAGGCCAGCGCCGTACCCAGCAGTCCCAGGTAGACCAGACCCAGCCAGGTTTGGACCCCATAGGTGCCCATGGCGGGGACGACCCCCCTTAAATAAGCGGGAATGAACAGGCCCAGAGTTCCGGCCGCCGAGGCATAGCTTACCGAAACCAGGGGCGAAAGGTCCGAGAGGATCCACTTTCCCAGCAGGGAAAAGCTGACCCAGCTCACCACGGCCCCGATAATGAACAGTTCCCCCAAGCCCACGGCATCGGTCAGCAGCGTCGCCGGAGAGCCCCGGGAGATGACGATCATGGCCCCGCCAATGGAGAGCAGCACTCCGCATTTTTGGAGCCGGTTCAACTGCTCCCTGAAGATCAGGTGGGCCATGAGGGCGATGAACATGGGGTTGGTGGCGATGATCAGCGAGGCGCGGCCCGCGGAGATGAATTTTAAGCCGCTGAAAAAACAGACATTGTATGCCACCACCCCGCTTGCCGCCAGCAGCAGCACAATCCGCCACTGGCGGCCGCTGAGCCCCGGCAGCCCCCGGTGATAGCGGGCGGTGATCGCCAGCAGGACCGCCGAGGCGATGAGGTAACGCAAAAAAGAGGCAGCGTAAGGATCGGCCTCGGCGGCCACCACGCGGCCGGCCACAAAGGTGCCGCCCCAAATTACAGCCGCCAGGAAGAGCTTGATATAGACCGCCATGAGTTCAGATCCTCACCGGTTTGGAGCGCGCCCAGGAAGCGCCGCAGGCCGCATTTCGGGTTCATTCGCCCGGGCCTTGTACCATCGCCCGGCAGCCAAGTCCATGCCCGCCAAGCGGCTGGTGATCGTCCACAACCATAGCCTTGCCCCAAGTTGACGACAGGCAGCAAGACGCGTAGGTAATGCCAGGTGCCGGGAGCAGCGGCGATCCCTGCGTTTCTCCCCCCGGGCCTGGGGTTTACCTCCCTTTCAGCTGGGAAAAATCATGGTAATTTTTCGCAAAACGCAACCCCGCCGCCGGAGATGGATCCGGCGCGTGTTGGCGATCGGGGCGGTGGCTTTGGGGCTGGCCGCACTCCTGGGCGGAATCTACCTCTACCGCCTGACCCAGGAGGTGGACCGGCTTTGGGCCGCACGCAGTTGGCACCTGCCCTCCATCGTCTATTCCGACTCCCGATTGCTCTATCCCGGGCAGGTTTTCGCCCCCCAGCACTTGCAAGCCAAACTGGACCGTCTGGGTTACCGTGAAACTGAAGCCGCACCCAGCCTGGGGGGCCAATACCGCTGGCGGGCCACGTCCGCAGGTAAGGTGCTGGACCTGCATCTCAACGATCTCAATACCCCTTGGAAGCAGCGGGCCGGCTTTGTGGTGCAAATCAGCTGGGATGGTGCACAAATTCTGAAGCTGACCGTTCCGGCGCGGAATCAAACCCTGCCCCTGGTAGAGTTGGACCCCGAAGAGCTGGCCCGCTTTTTCGGACCTGAACGCCAGCAGCGGGATTTGGTGACCCTCGGCGAGGTGCCCGAGCATGTGCGCCAGGCCGTGCTGGCTGCCGAAGATGGCCGCTTTTACAGTCATCGGGGCGTGGATCCGGCCGGAATTTTACGGGCATTGGGAACCAACCTCAAACGAGGCGCCGTGGTCCAGGGCGGTTCCACCATCACCCAGCAGCTCATGAAGAATTTCTTTTTAACCCCCGAGCGCACCCTGGGCCGCAAAGTCAAAGAGATTCTCATGGCCCTCTGGGTGGATCATCGCCATTCCAAGGATGCGATCCTGGAAATGTACCTCAACGAAATCTATTTAGGCCAGCGTGGCTCCGTGGCCATCCACGGCATGGGCGAAGGCGCCCGTCTCTATTTCGGCTGCCGGGTGAGGGATCTCTCTCTGGCCCAGGCCGCCACTCTGGCCGGGTTGATCCGCGGCCCCAATCACTACGCCCCCTATCGCCATCCGGCGCGCGCTCGCACCCGGCGCAACCATGTTCTGGAGGCCATGCTGCACCGGGGCTGGATCAGCGCGGTCGAGACTCAAAAAGCCCAAGACGCTCCGCTGACTCTGGCAGGGTATGCCATGGCCTATCGCCGGGCGCCCTATTTTCTGGATTATGTATCCGAACAGCTGCAGCAGCACTACTCCCGGGAGGATCTTAACCGGTTGGGGCTCAATATTTACACCACCCTCGATCTGGAAATCCAGTTGGCGGCCGAGGAGGCCTTGGCCGCCGGGCTCACGCGGCTTGAGGCGGGTCATCCCGGTTACCAGCGCCATCAATCCCAGGGGCCGTTGCAGGGGGCGCTGTTGGTGGTTCAGCCCCAAACCGGCGTGGTGCTGGCCATGGTGGGGGGGCGGGATTACACCGAAAGCCAGTTCAACCGCATCACCCAGGCCCGGCGCCAGCCGGGCAGCACCTTCAAACCTCTGATCTACGCCATGGCCATGCCGCCCCTTACTCCGGCCACCCTCCTCAGCAACCAGGTGCGGACCTATACCTTGGACGGACGCGCCTGGACACCCAAGAACTATCGCGCCGACGGTCCCGCAACCGTCTCCTTGCGAGAGGCCCTGGCCCACTCCTACAACCTGGCTACCGTGGATTTGGCCATGCGCATCGGGCTACCCCGGGTGGTGGAAGCGGGCCGTAAATTCGGGTTGACCACCTCCCTCAAGCCCTATCCCGCCGTGGCCTTGGGGGCCTTTGAAACCATCCCCCTGGAACTGGCCCGGGCGTACTGCGTATTTGCCGCCAAGGGGGTGGCGCCGCGGATATTGCCTTTTAAGTCCGTGGCGACCTCGGAAGGTCAGGTGCTGCAGCGGCGGCATGTCATCCTGGAACAGGTGTTGACGCCTGAGCAGGCCTACCTGATGACCTCACTGCTGCGCTCGGTGGTGACCCAAGGCACGGCCCGGGGCCTTTACGCCCAGGGAATTACCTTTCCCGTGGCCGGTAAGACCGGCACTACCAACGATTTTCGGGACGCCTGGTTCGTTGGTTATACTCCGGATATTTTAGCCCTGGTGTGGGTGGGGTTCGATCATGGTGCCTCCCTTGAGGCCAGCGGCGGTCAAGCGGCCATGCCCATTTGGGCCGAGTTGATAAAATCTCTGCCCCAATATCACTCAGAGAGCTGGTTTTCCCAACCGGCTGGGGTTATACCGCGGGAGATCTGCACGGCCAGCGGTGCCTTGGCGCGCCCCGGCCGCTGTCCCGAGACCCGTCAGGAATTGTTTCTGGCCGATACGGAACCCACCCAATTGTGCCCCCTGCATCAATTCCAAAATCCGTTTCGGCAACTTACCAAGGAGGTGCATAATTTTATTAAATCGATTGCTCCCTAAATTCTGTTTGCTGACCCTGTTGACCCTGCTGCTGGTCGCCGCCGGTTGTGCCAAACAGATTATTCCCGTCTCCATTCCGCCAAGCAAGCCGGAACCGAAACCGGGAACGGCCGATCTGCCCCCGCCCCGCCCTTCGGTCTTAAAACCGCCACCAGCCCCACCGCCTTCGCCGGCACCGCGTCAAGTGGCGGCCCGCAACATGACCCGTGAAGGGGTCGGATTGTTAAGCCGCGGAGAGGCCGCCGCCGCCATCGACGCGTTAGAACAGTCCCTGATATTGGATGCCCGCAATGGGGAAACCTACTACTACCTTGCCGAAGCGTGGATTGCCCAGGGCAATCGCGACCAGGCGCGCCAATTTCATAACCAGGCCCGCACCTACCTGGAGGGCCGCGGCGGGTGGGCCACCAAACTCAGCCGCCAGGCCGCTCAATTGGGGTACTGACCCCGGGGCCGGTTTTACTATTAGGGAAATTCCGTTGCAGCCTTGGCAGGCGCTTCCGGCCGGACTCTGAATGGATATAGCCTTGACACAAGGCTATGATTTTTCTATAGGTTTTTAGCCTGGCGGATCCATTCCAAATCTTTTTTCAATTCCGAACCACTCCCGGCATCCCGGTTGGGCGTCGCGGGCGGCTAAATCGAAAATATTCAAATATTCGGTGAATTAGGTCTTGAAATGAACCCTGGGCCATATGCCTACTAGTAAAATTGGGGAGTTCGGCTTACATGGGGAAAGCCGTTGAAATTTTAATCATCGATGATGACGATCTGGTTCTGGCCTCCTTATCGGATTATCTGACCACCAAAGATTTCCGCGTATCCACCGCGGCCACGGCCCGGGAGGGCATCGCCCAATTTGAGCGCCGGCAGCCCCCCATCGTACTCTTGGACCAAAATCTTCCTGATGGCAGCGGCTTGAATCTGTGCCGCCAAATCCTACAAACCAGTCCAAAATCCAAAATCATATTCATCACCGGGTATGCTACCGTGCAGTATGCGGTGGATGCCATGCGGGCCGGCGCCTTTCACTATCTCTCCAAACCCTTTGAGCTGGAAGAACTGCTCATTGCCATCGAGTTTGCCTGTAAAAATATTAGTATGGAGGACAAGCTGCGGGTACGGGACTACCAACAAGCCCAGGCTCGCGGCGCGGTGCGCCTGATTGGCGACTCGCCCCTGATGGGCCAGTTGAGAGAACAGATCAGTCTGGCCGCCGCCAGCCAAGCCAATGTGCTGATCACCGGGGAGACCGGTGTGGGTAAAAATGTGGTGGCCCAGGCGATTCACGATGCCCAAAATCAGCGCGAGACCTTGCTCTCCATTAATTGTTCCGCAATCCCCGAGAATCTCATGGAGGCCGAATATTTTGGCCATGAAAAGGGGATTTTCACGGGGGCCGACCACCGCCGGGAGGGAATATTTGAATTGGCCCATGGCGGGACCTTGGTTTTGGATGAGGTGGGAGATATTCCCATCCATCTGCAAAGCAAACTGCTCTCCGTGCTGGAGGAAAAACAGATCCGCCGGATCGGTGGTAGCCGCACGATTCCCGTGGATGTACGGATCATCGCCGCCACCAACCAGGATTTGGAAACCGCCATTGAAAGCAATCGCTTCCGGCGGGACCTCTTTTACCGCTTGGCTGTATTTACCATCCATGTGCCGCCCCTCAGGGAGCACGTCGAAGATATTCCCGCGCTGGCGGCCCATTTTTTGGGCCAGTTGCGTAAAACCCCCACCCACATTGCCCAAGCCGACCTGGAGCGCCTGAAGGCTTACGCTTGGCCCGGCAATGTCCGGGAATTACGCAATGTGATCGAGCGCGCCACCATCATTTTTCCAGGAGAATCCCTTCCAGCCGCCCAACTGTTGGGTGAAAACCCCAAACCCAACCCTGGAGTTATTCCCGCCGCGCCTCCCCTGGGCAGCAGGCCCACGGGTATCGAACCCCTGGAGGGGGTGGTGCGGGACCATATCCGCAACGCCATGGCCCTGTGTGAGAACAATAAAAGTGAAACCGCCCGCCGCTTGGGGCTGTCGCTATCCACGTTGAAACGCAAGCTTAAAACCCTGGATATCTCTTAGATCTATCTTTTTATCCCGTCCCTTCCGTCAATCCCCAGACCAACCCTCGAAGAGAAACTTCTCATTTTACTTCCCGGCGCAAGCTGGGTCAGATTGGACCGTGGCTGCTCATTTTGGACTATTGGGGCGCTGTATGGTTCCAATCCCGCCCTCTCTCTTCGCGGTATCTTTCCCCGGGACCGTAAGCATATCCATCTTTTGGGTATTTTTAGCCGCTTTTTCCAGCTTGGCATTCTTTTTGAATAAACCACTTTGAATTCTACAGGGTAGAGTTGCACATTTGGCTTCAGGTAACGAAACCCCGGGTGGAGGCGCCCTATAAGACGGCACAGGACACTATGAAACACGATGACCAACTGGAAGTGATACTATCGGTTTTACGGCATGAGCTGGGAAATTCGGTCAATGCCGTGAAGATCACGCTGGACATCCTCCAGGAGAATTTTGACCAGTTTGATGATCAAAAAAAACGGGTCTACCTGGAGCGGGGCAGTGCGCTGTTGGAACGTCAAAATGCTTTGGTGAATGCGCTAAAATCCTATTCAAAATTCAATGCATTGGCCGCTACCCGGATCGCGGTGCTTCCTCTGTGGGAACGGTTTGTCAAAGAGGCGCGCGCTCTGGCTGCCCAGCATCAGGTGGAACTTAGTGTAGAGACCCAACTTGATCCCATGGATATCATGGGGGATTCCTTGGCCTTGCGGAAAACACTTAATTTTGTTCTGGAAAATGCGTTGGAAGCGGTTTCTCAGGGTGATACGGCGCGCATTCAACTGATTGCCAATTCAAGGGCTGACGGCCTGGTTTTGACCATAATCGATAATGGAATCGGCATGGATGCCGATAAACTCTCTAAGGCGGCGATCCCGCTATTTACCACCAAGCCCGGTAAAATGGGCATGGGACTGCCCATTGCCGCCAAGCTGTTGGGGGAGATGGGAGGGGAAATGGAGATCGACAGCACGCCGGCAGAGGGGACCCGGGTGCGGATATGGTTGCCGAAAATCAAGCATGACTCAGCAAAAAGCTAACGAAATATATTTCTAACCCTTACATGGGAGGACGGGCGGTGTCTTACACTCTCGGAGAAAAGCAACTGGATGATATCGAGCAGGTTCTGAAAGACGATATTGTCGAGCTTGGTGTGAATTGCGTTTTCATTATCGATATGGCGGGCAATATCATCGCCAATTTGGATAATGGCCAAATGAAGCACGATATCTATTCCCTGGCCGCTTTGGCGGCGGGGAACTTCGGCGCCGTGAGCGCCATGGCCAAGATTATCGGCGAGGATGAGTTTTCGCTTTTATTCCACAAAGGTAAAAACGAGAACATTCATTTCAGTAAGATACTCAATGATTTCCTGATGATCACGATTTTCAGAAACGAAGTTTCCTTGGGATTTCTGCGCTTAAAAGTCGCCGAGGCTATCGAAAAGCTAAACAAGATCCTCGATCCCAAAAGTTAATCCAGTTTCTGCGCCGAGTGTAACCCGGGCTGCTGCTGAAGACCACCGGAAGTTTCACCGCGCTGACTGGAATATAGAACAGCTGCATAGGGCGATCGTAATGGCATTTATCAATCCCAAGCGAAAAGAAATTCAGATCAAGATCGTGTATTACGGCCCTGGACGGGGGGGTAAAACCACCAATTTGGAGTACATTTACAACAAGTACAATGCGCGCATTAAAACAGAGATGGTGTCACTCAAGACCCACGGAGACCGAACCCTGTTTTTTGATTTTTTGCCCTTCGAAGTGGGCAAAATCATGGGCTATGACATTAAAATCCAACTCTACACGGTCCCGGGTCAAGTGAAGTATGATTCCACCCGCCGGCTGGTGTTGCGGGGCGTGGATGGGGTGGTCTTTGTCGCCGATTCCATGAAAGTGTTGCGCAAGAAGAATATCGTGGCCCTTAAAAACCTGCAAACCAATCTGGCCAATTACAATATGAGTATCTTCAAGATTCCCCTGGTGCTCCAATACAACAAGGTCGATCTGCATGAACAGGGGATACCGCTGCTCTCCTTTGATACCCTGCAAAAGGATCTCAACTCGCAGCTCAAGGCACCGGCTTTGCCGGCCAGCGCCATCACTGGAATGAACGTCGTTAAAACCATGAAGCAGATCATCATGCTGACCATGCCGGCCATCCAGAAACAATTGCGATAGGAGGTAAATGCATGGCGGGAAATAGAGAAGATAAATTAGAAGAAGAGATGGCGAAACGCTTGGAGGACCTTTTCACCGAGAGCGGGGAGGATTCGCCGGACAGCGGATTTTCCAAGGCGTCGCCCCATGGGGGCAATTCGGGAACCGAGAATCCAGGACATTTTAGCCAGAAACCGTCCGTTGATCAGCCCTCCGCTGAGGGCCTGGATCCCATGACGGACCAAGGGGGAGTTATGGGTGAGCAGCACACATTGCGGGAATTAAAAGCGACGATTCTCTCCATGGATTGGGAAATTACCGATGAGGTCATGGCGCGACTCATCGAACAAATTCACCAGGTAAAGTCGGAGATGGGCCAGGAACGCAGCATTTATTTGTTGCTGAAAGTGCTTGGCTCGGTGGGAAACTACATCAAAATCAATAAAGGCCGCTCCCACCCCAATGCCATCAATGTCATCAAATCAACCTACAGCGGCATTGAACGGCTGGCCCAGAATTCAACCCTGGATGAAGCGGAACGAAAACGGACTGTTATCGCCGGAATTAAAAATTTTAAAGCCTTGAAGGCCCAAATAGAAAAGATACCTGCCGGGGCCGCTGTGCCGGCGGGGAGTTCCACTGCCGGGTCGGATGAAGGTGTCCCAATGGCCCAGGGACTCACTGCCAGCCAGCTTGAGACGATGCGATCCATGGTGGCCGAGGTGGTGCGCCAAGAGTTGGCAAAGCTGAAGCGTGAGCTGTTGGCAGAGTTAAATCGCACCTAGCATGAGGAAGTCGGGTTATGGCACTTAGCGCTGCTCAAATCGAAGCCCTGGTGTTTCGTCGCATTCCTCAGGCCGGGGAAGCCCAGTTCACCATGAACAATCAGATGATCGACATTCTGACCGCCTTGAACGGCCGGCGGAATGTGGGCGTCGTCTCCCGGAAAACAGGCTATGATTTGGGGATCGTCAAAGCTGTATTGGCACAGCTGCTGAAGCTGAAACTGGTAGAAGTGGTTCAAAGTGCGCCTCCGGCCGTGGATGATGAATTTATGACTGTTTTACTCCGTGAACTCTCGTTGGCCATCGGTCCCTTGGCCCAGGTGGTGATGGAGGATGCCATGCACGATTTAGGACATCCCCAAGGTCCTTTTCCCCAAGGACGCGCCGCGGAACTGGTAGATTTGCTGGCCAAGGAGATCACTCGTCCCGAAAAACGCAATCGTTTTCAGACTCAAATGGTGGGTCAGCTCAAAGCCAAGAGCTATTACACCTGATCCGATACGCAAGATGCTGAATCACACTATTCCATGAAAGCCCAAAGTACGACTGGGTCGTAGTCATCGGCCCTAGGAGCGAAGCGATGATTATCAACTGCCAGGAGTGCGGCAAAAAGTACAGCTTGGATCCGGCGATTATCCAAGGCGCCGAAGCCCGCTTTGCCTGTAAAGTGTGCGATCACATTATTGAAGTGGCCAAGCCGGCCGCCATGGATACACCCGCTATCGATGCCGGGGATACGCTATCCTCTGAGGCCGGGCTTCAGCCTACGCCCCAAACAGACCGCCAAGCGGCGGCCAAGTCCGTGGCTGCCGCTTCCCTGGCATCGGGGAGTCAGCGCGGGGGCGGAATGGGCCTGACCGGTAAAGTTATTATTCAAATGCTGGCGGTGAGCTTACTGCCCTTGCTGGTTTTCTGGGGACTCACCTTTCAACGCACCAGTCAGCGGGTGGATCAGGATTTTAGAATCCTGGCCGAGGAGATTACAGGAGGATTAACCACCCAGGTGGATGAGTGGATTGATAAAAACGTCCGGGCCTTGAACGCCTTTGCTCGACTGCCGGCCATGGTCACCATGGATCGCGCCCAACAGGAAATTTTGCTTGAAACCATCAGTCAGGAGTATCCCTGGGTCTATTTGGCCTTTACCACCGATACCCGCGGCATGAATATCGCCCGTTCCGATGGCAAGCCACTTACGGATTATTCCGATCGCAGCTATTACAAAGAGGCAATCGCCCGTAAGGGTCTGGCCTGGCAGAACCTCATCGGCAGGACATCCAAAAAACCGGCTCTGGTTATGGCGACGCCCATCAAAAACGGTGAAATCGTTGTAGGGGTGCTGGCCATCGCCATGCAGATCGACGCCATCTCCAAGCGAATCGCGACCTGGAATAAGGGGGAAACAGGGCATGCTTTTTTAGTGGATGAATCCGGCAGGGTTGTAGCCCATCAACTGGAGGCTTTCGTGCAGGAGCAAAAAGACCTCGGCGCCCATCCCTTGATTCAGGGCTTTAAAAACGGAGCCGAGGGATTGCAGGCCTTTACCGATGAGAGCGGAAAAGCGCAGATCGGGCAGGCTAAGGCCACCCAGTACGGCTGGACCGTGGCCATCCAACAGGCCGAAGCTGAGGCCTACAATGTTCTTCGCCAAGAACGCCGCTCCGCGATCATTCTCCTGGCGGCAACGGTATTGCTGGTGATTTTGTTTGCGCTCTATGTGGGACGCCGGATTGTTACCCCTATTCGGGAGCTGACCACAGCGGCGGATCGTATCAGCGTGGGCGAATTGGATGTGGAGATCGACATTCGCAGCAAAGATGAGATCGCCGCTCTGGGAGACGCAATTGCCCGGATGCAGGATAGCATCCGGCTCTCCATCGAGCGCCTTCGCCGGCGGCGTTAGTTCCAAGGTGTACCCTGTTTTGATTATACCTGCGCTGCGGGACCCGATCCGCTCCAGGCGGCTGAATCCGGCATCCAGGATTGACATTTAAGCGTAGAGTTTGAATTGCCATGGTCATATTTCCCAAAGAGCAACCGGTTATTGACAATCTGAACAGCTATTTTGTGGACATTGTCCGGCTTTTGGAGCACTGCCAGGGGGAGATCGGCGCCGGCGGGATTTACTTCCAATCCAAGGCGCGCGAAGCCGTTCTCTATTTCGATGCCTGTGAGTGGCTGAACGGAGTTTACCATCGGCAGGGCTCAACCTTGGTGGGCCAAGCGGCCCGGAAGGCGCTGCTGGCCGATGTCCGGAATTTCAACTTCGCCTTACGGGTCTATCGTATCGATCCCGAGGGCGTCTATTTTTGGGCTAACATGCCTCATGCTGAACCGGTGTACAGCAATCTCAGCACGGAATTTACCAATCTGGCCGCGCTGATCAAAAAGCTGCGCAGCGAAAGTCTCACTGGCGCGGTGGATGTGGTCTTTCCGGAAAGCCGCGAAGGAGGAATGCTCTTTTTCAGCAACGGGCAATTGGTGGGCGGCTCCTATTCCTGGCGCAATGGTACGGCACCGGGGTCCCAGGAGGATTTGAGACGCCTGCTGGAAAGTACCCAAAACCAAAGCGCGCTTTTCAATGTAAGTAAAATTCCCAATCTCCAAGAGGCGACCGCGACCTGCACGGAGGGCTCAACCCCAGACCCCTCAACGGAGACTGATTTTACGGCTGCTGAACCCGCCGCAACCGGAGCCCTAGATCCCCTGGGAGCCGCGGAGACGGTTTTGCAGCGTTTTGAGAAAGTGGTGAACGCCCAGCGCAATATCCGAATGGAATTTTCAACACTACTTAAACGAAAATTCGTCGCTAAAGTTCACCAATACGCCTTTTTGGATCCATTTGCCGGGGAGCTGGAATACGCCGATCGCCGGTTGCGTTATGCCGGTGACGCCAATCCGGCCGAAGTGGCCCGCGGGGTCACCGAGGCGGCCCATGAATTGGCCGCTGAATTGAAGCTGGATGCTGTTTTGGCCCATGAACTCAAACCCTGGCGCGAACGTTATCGTGCGGAAATCGAACAATTCGGATTAACCCTATATAATAATCCCTAGACCTTAAGATCTGTTGAAGCTCTGAATCGGTTCATAACTGGATTGGAGTTTAGGTCAGCCCATCGATCTATGAAAATATCAGCGACCCAGTTGCATGCTTTTTTGGAGAATCTGCCGGTGGCCCTGTGCCGGACCTCGCTGACCGGCAAACTGATTTTCGGCAACACTTCGTTTAAGCGGCTGTTGGGATATCGGGCCGATGCCGATCTGCGGGAGCGGGATGTTCATCTGTGGTATCGGCGTCCGGTTATCCGGCAGGATCTGCTGCAAGGGATTCGGTCCTCAGGGTATGTGGAGGGTTTTACCGCGGATATCGTTGCCGCCGGTGGTGAAGTGATTTCCTGTCAATTGGATGCGCGTGGCGTCTATGATGATCACGGTGTGCTTACGGGCTCGGACGAAGTGTGGCGCTGCCGCCGACCGGGTTCGAAAAAGAGGGTTTCCAAGCCAGAATCATCCCTGGTGCTCACCCTTGATCCCCAGGGCCGGCTCATTGACCTGAAAGGCGGCACCTTAGAGCAGATTGATTTCAATTCCGAGGTGTTGCGGGGCCGCCTGGTGTCTGACCTGGTGCGCATGGAGAATCCCCACTTGTTGGATCTCTTTTTGGCCGGCGTCCTGGATAACAAACGCGCCAAGGGGGTTATTTCCTTGGTGGATAAAAGTGGCCGCCAGCGGCAGATTAACTTTTCAGCCCGACTCATCCAGCCCCGTGGAAAATCTCCACGGATTGAATGCGTCGTCCGGGACCCTTGGGTTGCTGAGCGTGCCTGTGATATCAATCAGGCCAAATTCGACGGTGTACGGGAAATGGCGGGCGGCATCGCTCACCGTCTCAACCAGCCCCTCATGGTGTTGAACAATCGAGTTGGCGAGGTGTTGAGCCTGGCCGGTTCTCAAGACCAGCTTCGGGGAAAACTGACTAAGATCCAGGAGATTTTGACCGAGATAAACGAAATTGCCCGTAAAGTGGCGGATATCAAAACCTATGCCCCTATGGATTATGTGGGAGGGATCAAAATCGTCGATATCGATCAATCCGCTTTAAAGAAAAATTGATGGTTGTGCCCCTGCCCAACCTCAAGTATTCGGTCTGTTCATTTTTGCCAAACAGTCCGCCTGGCACTGCGCGAGCCCAGGCTTGGATAACCCATGCACTCTACGATTCTTATTGTTGATGATAACCAGGAGATGTTGCTCTCCTTAAAGGATGGGTTGGAACAGTACGAGCCTGATCTAAAGGTGCTTCTAGCCGGAAACGGCCTCAAGGCTCTGGAGATGGTTAAAACCGAACCGGTGAATCTGGTGGTGGCGGATCTGAAAATGCCCCGCATGGACGGATTGACGCTGTTGGGTCATTTGAGCGAGTCCTACCCCGATATTCCGGTGATCATCATTACCGGCTACGGCACGCCGGAGACCGAGCGCATGGCCCGCGCCGGGGGAGCCGAGGATTTCCTGGAAAAACCCTTCATGGTGGCCAAACTGGCCCATAAGGTATGCCAGATACTCAAAAATATTTCCGATGGCGGAACCTTGCATGATGTGTCGCCCACCATGTTCCTGCAGCTCATCGAGGTCGAGCAGAAGACCTGTACGGTACGGCTCAACCATGCCGCTGCCGAGGACCGCCGCCAGGGCGTGCTATTTTTCAAAAACGGTGAACTGATGGATGCCCGGCTACAGCAAGCCCGGGGACGGGATGCGGCCCTGGAATTGCTAGCCTGGGATCAGGTCAGTTTGGCCATTCAAACCCACTGCCCCATCACGGAAAGACGTATTGATGATTCAGTGCAGGGCATTTTAATGGAAAGTCTGCGCCGCAAGGATGAAGATCTGCGGGATGAGGTGGGTGCACCTGAATCCGAAGAAGATCTTTTTGTGGGCCTGGCCGAGGAACCTGAACCGGAGCCTCCGGACCGGATATCTGAGCTGAAAATCCTGCTTGAAGCGGGTTTGGGTCGGCGAAGCGGTGTCCGCGGAATCTATGAAGATCCCGCCTGGGGGGGCACGCTCTCACAGCTCGCGCGCCTCGGCACGGTTTTCAAGGCTGGGGATATGCAGTTAGGGTACATCAACAATGGAATGGGTCAGGATTATATTCTCATCACGGAATCGGATTCCATTGTAGTGGCGGTGGACCCCAAATGCCCCCGTGATCGGATTATGCAACTGCTGATACGCGAGCGTGAATAATTCATCACTTCGGTCAATGTGGAGCTGAACCATAGCTAGTGCGGACCTGGATCAGATATGGAAGAAATATTCAAAGATCTGATGGAAATCCGAGAGGTTATCGGCGTTGTGTTGCGGAGTTCGGACGGCCGGATCCAATACCAGACTTTTTGTGAGGGGGCCGCCTATGATCTGGATCAGCTCCAGCCGGCGTTGGATGCGCTAAAGCAAATCCAAGAAGCCGACGTTGTGTTTACCCACTTGAGGCTCTATCTGCGCCAAACCCAGGCCGGCCAACTGCTGGTGGTGATGGCCCGGGGCGTACCCATCGCCATGGTGCGGTTGCACTGCGATATGATTATTCCCCGCCTGAGCCCTCCCCAGGGATCCATAGGCAAAAAAAAGCTGTGGGGCCTTTTCAAGTCTTGATCCTTCTCAGTAAATTTCAACCGTGGCGGTGTAGTTGAAATTGGGCAAGCTTGCACCGGCCTGGCTGGAAAATCCCGTCAATGTCAGATTGATTTCGCTTCCTGAAGGAAGGTCTTCCTCATCCAAGCGGCGCAAGGTCAGCGTCACCGCATCCTCGGACCACTCCAAAACGGCATTGGTGTTGACCCGCCAGGTCGGGGTATCCGAACTAATGCTTCCTTGGGTTACATCCATGGCAGTGCTGAACTGAAAGGTGATGACGGTCAGGCTGCGGGGCACGCCCGTGGCGAGATTGTCCGGCTCGGTGCTAATTATCCGCGGGGTTTCAGGGTCTTCGGGCTGGGGTTCTCCAGGCTCCGGCTCATCCGTGGAACCGCCGCCGCCTCCTCCAGCCGCCACGCCGATCCCGATCGCCACCGCCGCCACGCCGGCGCCGATCAACAAGGGCCGGTTTAAGCCTCCGCTGCGGGTCTCCGCCTGTCTCTGGTTCCCTTGGGTTTCGGCTGGCGATGACTCTACTTCAGCCGCGGCTGTTTCAGGTTGCGCACTCACCGCGGCCGCTTTCTGGCCACCCTTGACCAAGGCCCCCTGCGACGTGACCAACCCCAAGTCCACCAGTTCAATTTTGGCGGTTTGGGCGAGTTCGAGATTGGGATCTTCGGCCAGGGCCATCTCGTAGAGGTTGAAGGCGGCTGTATAATTTCCCTGATCCCCCTGCTCCAGGCCCCGGAAAAAGCTATTAAGTGCAATGGTGTTGACGGTGTGGGGCTGCTGGATCGCGGTGGCCTCTTCAGGGGACAGTTGAAGGTTCATTTTTTCAATCACACCGGCCAGTAGCGCTTTTTGCATCTTCGCAAGTTGGGTCACCTCACCGCTGACCAGGGGCTGTTCCAAAATGATATCGTTGGGTACTTCCAGGAGCTGGGGGATGATACTGAGTTCCGCCAGCTGGCCTTCTTCCAGAGTGCCGCCTAGCACATAGGTGGCGCCCAGCAGCCGTCCCATGCGCGGCATACGAACAGGATCATTAAGGTCCGCCACATCAAGCTTCAGGGCCTCCATGAGTGCCTCTATACGGCCCCGGGGAACCAGCTGGATGGCTTTGATTTTGCTCAGGTCGGCGGCCAGCATGGCGGACAGTCCTTTTTCCAGGGGATCAAGCTCTGGCCGGCCCGTATGGTTGGAAAAATATAGCAGGCCAAGTGTGCCGGGAGAATCCTGGGGCGGAAACATCTTTTCCTGATCCAAACGGGCCAACACCTCAGCCGCCCACTGACGATCCTGCTGGGTCACGATTTGACTGCCCCAGGCCCAAGGCAGGGCGAGTTGTCCAGCTAAAGTGATCACCATCATCCAGCGAATGATCTGTAGCTTCATGGTGTGTCCTATGCTTGAGAATGGATGGGGTTGATTTCCATGGATTGAATTCGGGAAACGGGCAGCGCTGTTAGGGGACATTCCCAGATGTCGCTGACGGCAACGCCAGCATCCCGCCCATGTCATATCCCAAGGCTAGATGGCGGGTCAAGATAACGATGCCCGGATGCCGAGGATAGAAGCTATGGGTTGCAGCCAAATGAAAACGGGTGCGCCCAAAGGGCACACCCGCTGAGGAAAGGAGGAAATGAATGAGAATGTTGCATCCATTCCTGGAAAGAACCTAATTCTTGCTTTGTTAATGTCAATGCGCGGCCTTTAATTTCCGGAGATCAATTTCGACGCCGCGGTTTCATCCCCTGGGGGATTATAGGAGCAAGGCTTTCTTGTCTTTACCCAAAGCAATTTTGCTTTGACAATTTTTGCAAAGACCGAAAAATTCCAGGCGGTGACCCACCACCTGATACCCGGTTTCGCTTTTCATTTCGTTTTCCAGGTTTCCCAGCAGGCTCAAGGGGGCATTGTCGATGCGATCGCAGCGAATACAGCGGATGTGGTAGTGGTTGCGGGCGTCCCAGTCAAAGCGTTTTTGACTTCCAGCCAGTTCCAGCTTGAGGATTTGGCCGGCTTCCGACAGCACTTCCAAATTGCGGTAGACCGTTCCCAGGCTGATTCGCGGCAACACCTTGCGCACTTGATCGTAGAGCTCGTCGGCTGTGGGATGGCAGTCGAGCCGATGCAGCTCTTCAAGGATTATTTTTCGCTGCCG
Source organism: uncultured delta proteobacterium (assembly GCA_963713755.1). Classification (GTDB taxonomy): domain Bacteria; phylum Desulfobacterota; class Desulfobacteria; order Desulfobacterales; family CAVQMW01; genus CAVQMW01. Next base: position 650,607 of record CAVQMW010000005.1, read on the forward strand.
GGTCATGCGCAAATTAGCTGAGGATTCAGCCATGAGGCTAGCGCTCATCCCGGGGAACAAAAACGCATTCATCCGGGCCGCAGTAGTCGCCGATGTACTCCGATTTGGGACGGTATAGGGCGGGTTTGGGGGCGGCTTCGGCAAAGCGTTCTTCCAGAACATGGGCCGCCCAGCCGGCAACCCGGGAGATGGCAAAAACAGGGGTGAAAAAGTCGATGGGAATCCCCATGGAATAGTACAGCGAGGCACTGTAGAAGTCCACATTGACAAAGATGTCACTGCCCTTGCGCTCCTTAAAGGCTTTTTTGCCCTCCTTCTCCAATAATTTGGAGATGTCGTACCACTTGGTTTCGCTGGTGCGTTCCCCCATGATCTTGGACATGGGCGCCAGGATGTGGGCCCGGGGGTCGTCGACCTGATACACGGCATGGCCGAGGCCGAAGATTTTTTGACCCGTATCCAGAATATGATTGATGTAATCTGTCACGCCCTCGGGGGCGTCGATCTTCTGAAGCATCTCCATAACCCGGACATTGGCGCCGCCATGGAGTTCTCCGGAGAGCGAACCGATGGCGGCGGCGATGGCGGCATACATGTGGGCCCGGGTGGAGGCCACTTGGCGCGCGGAAAATGTAGAGGCGTTGAAGGAATGTTCGGCATGCAGCACCAAGCAAACGTCAAAAAAGTGGGCCACCTCCGAATCGGGCGGTTCCCCGGTCAGCGTGTAGAGGAAATTTTCGGCGTGGTTGAGTTCAGGCTTGGGGGCCACAGGCGGCAGGTCATGGCGAATGCGTTCCCAGGTTGCCAGCAGGGTGGGTAACTGGGCAATCAGCCGTTGGCCCATGCGCAAAAACGCCTCCCGGGAGTCTTCGCCGATGTCGGGTTCATAGTTGGCCAGCAGCGCAGCGCCGGCCTGGAGGATATCCATGGGCTGGGCCGTTACCGGCTGGGTCTTGAGGGCGTCGATCACGCCTTGGGGCAGGGGCCTTAATTCCGAAAGCTCTTGGCGAAATGCTTCCAGTTCGGATTCGTCAGGCAGCTTTTCATACAACAAAAGGAACACGGTTTCTTCAAAACTGGCCTTTTCCGCCAAATCCTTTACCAAATAGCCCCGGTAAATCAGCTTTCCGGCCTGTCCGTCTACATGGCTGATCTTCGTGCTCGCAACTTTGATACCCCTTAGACCTGTGTTGAGGGCGGGTGTACATTCCTCCATGGCATTCCCCCTTGTGGTGATGAAATCTGGAGTTTTAAGGCCGGCAAAAGCCATCGGTGTGACGGGTTGCCATCCTTCCGGTCGCAATCCCAGCGGACGTCAACCTGTCGCTTAAACGCGCTGTTTTACATTTAAACTTTGAGGCTCCGGGCCAAAAAAGTCAAGTCTCCTCGAAGCGGTTTAGGGCAGGGTATCAATGGTTTAGCGGATGCCAGGATTGGGTGCGCGGCGGAGACTAAGCCCCGCTAGGCTCTGGTTGCATTGCAGCGCGGTTAAATGGTAATGGTGCCCTGTTTGCCCCGCTGAGCTGGCTCTCTGCCATATCCAACCTGCGCCGGTGCCCGGATCAGGGCAGGTGTAGGGACACCCCTTGTGGGTGCCCGGATCGAGGGCAGGTGTAGGGGCACCCCTTGTGGGTGCCCGGATCGAGGGCAGGCACAAGGCCTTTGAGGGCAGGCACAAGGCCTGCCCCTACGGTTTCCCTGGGAAACATTGCCGGGGTATTTTGATCAATCACAACCCGTAATTCCATCAACGGGGCTTGTATGGAAATGATCTCTTCTGCATCCCCCAATGGTTTGGATCTCAACCTTAAGGGTGCTCCGGACCACGATTGTGTGGATTTGCCGGAGCCGGCCACCCTCGCGCTGCTGCCGGAACGGATTCCGTTTTTCAAGCCGCGACTGTTGGTGGCGGAAGAGGATACCGTGCGCTGCGGCACTCCTTTAATTGCCGACAAGCGCAATCCCGAAGTCACGCTGGCCTCGCCGGCCGGCGGGCGGATCGCGGCCATTCGGTTGGGACCCCGGCGGGTGATTCGTGAGATCGTCATCGAGCGGGACTCCAGTGAGAAATTTGTCGAAATCGAACCCGTCCCAGCGGAAAAATTGGGAGCTTTGAATTTTCAAGACTTGACGGCGCGGCTGATGGTGGGGGGGCTCTGGCCCCTGATGCGCCAGCTTCCTTTCCGTGACTATGCGCGTCCCGATCAAGCCCCCCGAATCATCGTGGTCGTCCTCGATTCCCGGGAACCCTTTCAACCCTCTCCCCAGGTGTATCTTGACGGCCGCCAAGAGCTGTTTGATTACGGCATGCAGCTGCTGGGGCAGTTGGGCGCCCAACGCATCGAGGTCTCCCTCAGTGGAGACCCCCAACGCCTGGATGAATCGATCCGCGGACATATCAGCTACCATTGCCCGGGAAAGTATCCGGCCGGGGACCCGGGTGTGACTCTCTATCGAACCCGGAACTCCCCCGCGGACAACCGCGCCTGGTATATCAGCGGTCAGGATCTGCTGCTGTGGGCGGAGTTTTTGCGGAGCGGGCGCTTTGCCATAAGGCGGGTGGTGACCCTGGGGGGCAATATCGCCCAGGGCCGCCGGCACTACCGCACCCGGCTGGGCGTGCCGCTGGCCCACCTGATGGGGCAAAGCGAGGTTCCCCGGGACCAGCGCTATGTGGTGGGGGGGATCTTCCGTGGTTACCGCGCCGAACCCGACAGCCACCTGGGGCTCTTGGAGAGTTCTTTGACGATGGTGGATGACGGCCATCATGAGGAGTTTCTGGCCCTGTTTAATCCCGGTCCTCAAAAACTCACCTTTTCGCGCCTGTTTGTCTCCCGGCTCACCTCGCGGCCGCTTGCCGTGGATTGTAACATGCACGGCGGAGAGCGGGCCTGCATCGCCTGTATGCACTGTGCCGATGTATGTCCGGTGGATATCCTGCCCCAGCTGGCCTACAAGGCCATTCTGGTCGAGGAGGTGGAGGAGTATCTGGCCCACGGCCTGCTCGATTGTGTCGAATGCGGGCTCTGTTCCTACGTCTGCCCTTCGAAAATCGAATTGACCGCTGTGATAAAATCGGCCAAAGCGGACTATCTGGCGGATTATGACTGGAAATCGGACTGAAAAACCCGTGAACACGCCCCATCGCAATCTGGTGAAGCGCTTTTTTGATGCCCAGCGCAGGCATTTCAGCGCCGACGGTCGTCTGGCCCGCTGGTATCCTTTCTTTGAATCCATGGAGACCGTCTTTTTCGCACCGGCCCGGGTTACGGATCAGGCGCCCCACCCCCGGGACAGCCTGGATGTCAAGCGCTACATGGCCACGGTGGTCTTTTCCCTGCTGCCGCTGCTCTTTTTCGGTATCTACAATGTGGGCTTCCAGGCTTACAAGGCCGCTGGGGAGGTGCCGGGGTTCGGGCCGCTCTTTTGGTTCGGGTTTAAAACCGTCATGCCGTTGGTGGTCATCTCCTATGCGGTGGGGTTTGCCTGGGAGATTCTGTTTGCCGCGGTGCGCAAACACGAGATCAGCGAAGGCTTGTTCGTGACCGCCATGCTCTTTCCCCTCACTCTGCCGCCCACCACCCCCTGGTGGCAGGCGGCCCTGGGAATCTCCTTTGGCGTGGTGATCGGCAAGGAGATTTTCGGCGGCACCGGACGCAATTTCCTAAACCCCGCCTTGACGGGGCGGGCCTTTCTCTATTTTGCCTATCCGGTGCAACAGTCGGGGGATGCCGTGTGGCGGGCAGTGGTGGATACGGGTGGCGCGACCGTGGATGCCGTCAGCTCCGCCACGCCCCTGGCGGTGGCCGCGGTTGCACCCAGCGACCCCGCCGTAGCCGAAACCCTGTCCGCCGCGGGCTACGATTGGACCACCCTTTTTTTCGGGCTCTATCCGGACAGCATCGGCGCATCTTCCACTTTTTTATGCCTGCTGGCGGGCGTTTTCTTGATTGTCGTGGGCGTGGCCAGCTACCGGATCATCGTCGGCACCCTCCTGGGGACCCTGGTTATGGGGCTGGTGCTCAACCTGGCGGCCGGACCCGACAGCGCGGCTTATCTGAGTCTCAACCCGCTCTATCACCTGCTCATGGGCGGGGCGGCCTTTGGGGCGGTCTTCATGTGTACCGATCCGGTCTCCGCCCCGGATCTTCATCTTTCGCGCTGGATATACGGCTTTCTGATCGGCGTGCTCACCGTATTGATCCGCGTATTCAACCCGGCCTTTATGGAAGGCATCATGCTGGCGATTTTGTTTATGAACGTATTCGCGCCGCTCATCGATTACACGGTGGTGCGGGCACGATTGAAAAGGCGCATTTCCAATGCCTAAGATCTTGAAAACCTATATGTTCGCTATTGTGCTGTGCCTGGTCTGCAGCCTGCTGCTGACCGCCGCGGCCACGGGTCTCAAGCAGCGGCAGATGAAAAATGTGGCCGTGGATCGGCAGCGCAATATCCTCATGGCAGTGGGCCTGCTGGCGGAAACCCCGACTGCCGGCGCCGCGGAAATCGAGACGCTGTTTAACGAGAAGGTCAAGAACATCTGGGTGAACTCTCAGGGCCAGGTGGTGGATGAAGCCCAGCGCCAGGAGCAAGACCTGCCCATCTATCTTTATGTGCCCGAGAGCCAACTGGACGCCTATGTGATCCCTATCGATACCACGGGATTGTGGGGAAAGATTCACGGCTATTTGGCCATTGACCAGGACGGCTCCACGGTTCGCGGGTTTACCGTCTACAAGCATCAGGAAACCCCCGGACTGGGGGGTGAAATCGAGCAGGCGTGGTTCCGCAAAAATTTTGAAGGCAAACAGATCGTCAACGCTGCAGGAGAATTTGTGGCCGTGGGTATTGCCAAAGGCAAGGTGGCCGACGGGATTCCCAAGGAACAGCGTCCCCACTATGTGGATGGGATCAGCGGCGCCACCTTGACCGGAAAATATTTAAGCGCCGGGCTGCAGGATATTTTGCGGGATTATGAACCGGTGGCCGTCAAACTGCGCCAGAATGTCCCGTTGCAGCATTAACGTATCCCAAACGCCAGGACTGAGTATCATCATGGAAAAAACTCTCCATCCGCCCTGGGTGCGCGTGAAGCGCTCCTTTACCTACAAGGCCGTCTCCCAGGCTTTGTGGCAATCCAACCCAATCTCCAAACAGATCCTGGGCATCTGTTCCGCTCTGGCGGTGACCGTGCAGCTCAATACCGCCCTGGTGATGAGTTTGGCCCTCACCTTTGTGGTGGCCTTTTCCAATCTGTCCATCTCGCTCTTACGCCATGCCATTCCGAGAAATATCCGGATTATCGTGGAGGTGGCCGTGATCGCCACCCTGGTGATCCTGGCCGACGAGTTCCTCAAAGCCTTTTTGTACGATATCAGCAAACAGCTCTCGGTTTTTGTGGGCTTGATCATCACCAACTGCATCGTCATGGGACGGGCGGAGACCTACGCCATGGCCAATCCCCCGGGCCGCTCTTTTGTGGACGGGTTGGCCAACGGCATCGGCTACGGCTCGATTCTCTGCGGGGTGGCCGTGATTCGCGAGCTACTGGGCTCCGGTAAGCTGTTCGGCTATCCGGTGGTCCCCGATTTCGTATACCGGGCCGGCTATGAGGACATGGGGCTGATGCTTTTGGCACCCGGCGCGTTTATCGTCATCGGGCTCTTTGTATGGCTGGAACACCAATTGTTGGGGACCCGGGATTAGCACCATGGAAAATCTCATCGGGCTGTTCGTCAATTCGGTGTTTGTGAGCAATATCCTGCTGGCCTATTTCCTGGGCATGTGCTCCTACCTGGCGGTGTCCCAGAATATTCGCACGGCCACCGGATTGGGCGTGGCGGTGGTATTTGTCAATTCCATCACCGCGCCGGCCAACTGGCTGGTGTACACTTACCTGCTGGCGCCGGGAGCCTTGGGTTGGGCCGGTTTGCCGGAGCTCGATTTAAGTTTTCTGAAACTGGTGCTCTTCATCGCGGTCATTGCCGGCATGGTTCAGGTGGTGGAGATGGTGATCGACCGCTTTTCGCCGGCCCTCTACAATGCCCTGGGGGTCTTTTTGCCGCTGATTACCGTCAACTGCGCCATTTTGGGGACCTCGCTCTTTATGGTGGAGCGGGAGTACACCCTTCGCGAAACCTTGGTCTTTGGTTTCGGTTCGGGTCTGGGCTGGATGCTGGCCATCGTGGCCATGGCCACGGTGATGCACAAGCTGCGCTATGCCAACACGCCCCCGGGTTTGGAGGGCTTCGGTTTTCGGATGATCGTGACCGGCCTGATGGCCATGGCCTTCATGCTTTTCTCGGGAATTACGCTGTAAAATCACAGATCCAATGTCTATCTATCTTATCAGCTTGATGGTCTTTTCCGGCGTCATTTTCGTGCTGGTCAGCGTCCTGCTCTTCGTAGAGTCCAAAGTGGTGGTAAAGGGCGAGTGCGCGATTGTGATCAACGACGATCAGAATCAGCCGGTCGCCACCACCAGCGGTAAAACCTTGCTGGCGGCCCTGCTGGAGAACGATATTCTGATTCCCTGCGCCTGCGGGGGCAAGGGCACTTGCGGGACCTGCAAATGCGTGGTGGAGAAGGGCGGCGGCGAGATCCTGCCCACGGAACTCTCCCTGGTGAGCCGCACCGAACGCCTGCGCCAGGTGCGCCTGAGCTGCCAGGTGAAGGTAAAGCAGGATCTTCAGATTCGCATTCCCGAAGATATTTTCAATATCCAAAAGTATGAGGCCACGGTGGTATCCAATGAAAATGTGGCCACCTTCATCAAGGAGTTGATCATCCAGCTCGACCCCGGTCAACATCTCGATTTCAAGGCCGGCGCCTATATCCAGTTCGATATTCCCGGATACCGGGCCTCTTTCAAGGATTTTGTGGTGCAGCACACCTACCGGGCCGTTTGGGAGCAGTTCAGCCTCATGGACCTGGTGGCCCGCTCCGATGAGCCGGTCAACCGGGCCTACTCCATGGCCAATCACCCGGCCGAGGGCAATCTGCTGCGCTTTACCATCCGCATTGCCACCCCACCGCCGGGGCGTAAGGATTTACCCCCCGGCGTGGGCTCCTCCTATGTGTTCAACCTGAAGCCCGGGGACCGGGTGGTGCTGAGCGGGCCCTATGGTGATTTTTTTGTCAAGGAGGGCAATCGTGAGATCTGTTTTATCGGCGGCGGGGCCGGCATGGCGCCCATGCGCTCCCATATATTCAACCAGCTGTTGACCGAGAATACCTCCCGCCGGATCACCTTCTGGTATGGCGCCCGCTCCTGCCAGGAGATGTTTTATGACGATGAATTCAAGGAACTGGAGCGGAAATTCGACAACTTTTCCTATCATGTGGCGTTGTCGGAACCCCAGCCCGAAGATAAGTGGGAGGGTCCGGTGGGGTTTATCCACCAGGTGGCCTTCGATGCGTACCTCAACCACCATCCGGACCCCACGGAGATCGAATACTATCTGTGCGGACCGCCCATGATGATTTCGGCGGTGAAAACCATGCTGGACAGCTTGGGGGTGGAGCCGGAGATGATCGCCTTCGATGATTTCGGTTAGAACCCCATCTTTTCCGGGGGCCGCCGTTCAGGTACGTAATCGTGGGGGATGGTGCCGGCGTTCCACTCGGCGGAGACATACAGATTGCAATAGCAGCTGCCGAATTCGGCTACATCCGCCTCCCGATATTCACATGGGCAGATAATGTCCCGGTCGGCCTCTTTATCGGCCGCGGCCAGACGGCAGGGGCAAGCCATATAGCCGTAGCGCTCCTTGTTGACCAGCAGTGCCTCTAAAAGCTCCATCACCCGCGCTTTGTCCGTGCTGAAGTAATACCCTTTGGCTTCCTGGCTTTTTTTCAACATTTCATAGAGTTGGCTGGCATCCATCAGAGTCCCAATGCCTCCCGTATTTTGTCTTCTTTGTGGCCCACAATTACGGTATTGCCGATAATGATGGTGGGAAACGAGCATTTGGGATTGAATTTTTTAACATCCGCGAGAATCGCTTTGCGTTCTTCTCCCTCCAGCAGGTCCACATCCACCACGTCATATTGGACGGTGCATTCGGCAAGCAGCTTTTTGGTTGATTTACAGTGGCTGCAGGTGCTTAAGGTAAACAACTTTACCGGTTGAGCCTCTTTCGGAGTTTCATCGGAGCTCATCTATTGGGTTCCTTTCATCGAGCCGGTTGCGGTTCCGGAATTTGACCCGAGCCCTTGAATCAGGGCTCTAACGCACCGGAATTCATAGTCTATTTTCCAGACAACGCCGCGGGTAGACGTTGCCGATCCTTACTCGGGTTTGCATCTAACCATTTGCCGGAGTCATTAGCATAAAAAGCGCGTGGGTTGCAATGGCGCCTGGCATCCAGCTGGAACGATCAATTATGGAATCTTTCTCTTGACAGGGGGTTTGGGTTTCGATAATTATTATTAGTAATCATTCCTGATAAGGGTACAACCCAACAAATTATCCACGAAGGGAGCAGACATGGCCGAGAAGAAAGTGATCAAAAAGAAGGAAAAAGAACTCAATTTCCGGGACTTAAGCATTTGTGACGCCACCATCCAGATGCTGGAAAAGGGCAAAAGGGACGGGGTGGAAACCGCCTTTGACCGCGCCGCAAATATGAAAGCCTGCCCCATCGGCGCTGAATCGGCCTGCTGCAAACACTGTTTCATGGGACCCTGCCGCCTCAATGCCAAAGACCCCTATTCCAAGGTGGGCGTTTGCGGGGCCACCATCGATACCATCCAAGCCCGGAACTTTGCCCGCAACGTGGCCTCGGGCTGCGCGGCCCATACGGACCACGGCATGGGCATGCTCGATCTGTTCCGGGAAGTGGTCCATGGCAAGATCCTGGACTACCAGATCAAGGATGTGGAGAAACTGGAAGAGGTGGCCGGCTATGTGGGCATCGAGACCGAGGGCAAGAGTGTCAAGGATATCGCCCTGGAGCTCTATGCCGAGCTGGAGCGCACCTACACCCAGGTCGAGGGTGAAATTCCCTTTGTCAGCCGGGTTCCGGCCAAGACTCTGGAAACCTGGCGCAAGCTCGGGATCGTGCCCCGGGGTGCCATGCGCGAAATCATGGAGATCATGCACCGTACCCACATCGGCGTGGATCAGCACTATGAAAACATCACCCAACAGTCCAGCCGAACGGCTTTGGCGGACGGCTGGGGCGGCTCCATGGTGGCCACCGAGATCAGTGACATCATTTACGGCACCCCCACCCCCAAGGCGGTGGATGTCAACATGGGCGTTCTTAAAGAGAATATGGTCAACGTCATCGTCCACGGCCATGAGCCCAACATGTTTGAGACCATGCTGGTTTCGGTCAATGATCCGGAACTGATCAAAGCCGCTAAGGAAGCCGGTGCCGACGGCATCAATCTGACTGGGATGTGCTGCTCCGGTGCCGAGATGATGTCCCGCCACGGCGTGCCCCATGCCGGCAACTTCATGTCCACCGAGGCGATTTTGATTACCGGCGCCGTGGATGCCATGTGCGTCGATATGCAGTGCATCAAGCAAGGCTTGGTCGATGTGGCCGACTGCTATGGCAGCCAGCTGATCACCACCAACACCCGCGCCCATATCGAAGGCGCCACCCATATCCAGTTCGATGAAGACAAGCCTCGCGAGTGCACCGACGAGGTGGTGATCAAGGCCATCACTCGGTTTAAAAACCGTACCGCCAAGATCGAAATCCCCCAGATTACCAATGCCGGGATCCACGGCTTCTCCCACGAGTACATCAACTACATGCTGGGCGGCACTTTCCGCGCCTCCTACACGCCGTTGAACGACAACATCATCAATGGCCGCATCCGGGGTGTGGCCGGTGTGGTGGGTTGCACCAATCCGCGGGTGAAAAAGGATTGGGTCCACGTGGAGCTGGTCAAGGAGCTGATTCGCAACGACGTGCTGGTGGTGCAGACGGGCTGCTCCCAAATTGCTCTGGCTAAGGCGGGCCTTTTGACGCCTGAAGCGGCTCATCTGGCCGGGCCTGGATTGAGCGAGGTGTGCGAAACCGTGGGAATGCCGCCGGTTCTGGGATGCGGCTCCTGCGTGGACAACAGCCGAATCCTCATCGCCTGTGCCGAAATGGTCAAGACCGGCGGGCTGGGCGACAGCATCGCCGATCTGCCCGTGGCCGGCGCCGCGCCGGAGTACATGAGTGAAAAGGCGATCTCCATCGGCCACTATTTTGTGGCCTCCGGAGTCTATACCATCTTTGGCGTCACCTTCCCCACCATCGAAGGCACCAGGTTCCACAAACATCTGTTTGAGGATCTGGAGGAGATGGGTCTGGGCAAATGGGATTTTGCCATCGATCCCTATGACATGGCCAAGAAGATGATTGCCCATATCGACAAGAAACGCGCCCAACTGGGTATCGACAAAGCCCGTGAGCGGGTCCTGATGGATATGGCCGATCGTCGCCAGATTGACGCAGCCTAAATTTTGAGGCGCCCAACTGGCGTTGGGAGCCTCAAAAATTATAGTCTAAATGAAATGTAGAGGGTGGGTCCTTTGAACTCACCCTCTCTTTTTTCAGCTACAATGTGCGTCCAGTAATGAGGGTTTTTCCGTGTGGGTAAGGCGGGGGGCAGATTTAAACCGAAGGAATAGTTGGCTATTTTGAGGATTTAAATCATGGCGTCCAACGTCGCCTGTGAATAAAAAGACCATTTCTGGATAGGATTATTTAGTTGTCGGATAGTTCCAGGGTTTCAGGGAAATCATCCAGGAAGCGGTAGAGGGTCGCCCGGCCCACTCCCAGCAGTTTGGCGGCGCGGGTTTTATTTCCCGCGGTTTTGGTGAGCGCGCTCTGGACGCTGCGCAGTTCCAGTTTTCGGGTTGGGCCTCGGCTGGGGGCGCAGACATCGGCTAAATCCCGTAGCTCCAGGGGCAGATCTCCCGGGGTAATCAATTTACCGTTGCAGTGCACAATGGCGAACTGGATGGCGTTCTGCAATTCGCGGATATTGCCGGGCCACTGGTAATCCATCATGGTGGAGAGAGCCTCCCGGGAGACTTTCAGGGGCCGCTGTCCATAACGCTCTTCAGCTTCGTGGAGAAAGTGGCTGACCAGCAGCGGGATATCGGTTTTACGTTCCCTTAGGGGGGGCAGGCGAATGGGGATCACATTAAGGCGGTAGTAGAGGTCCTGCCTGAATTGGTTGCGCTGCACCTCCGCCTTGAGATCTTTGTTGGTGGCGCTGGTGACGCGCACGTTGACCTTTAGCGTCTGTTCTCCCCCCACCCGTTCAAATGTGCCCTCTTGCAGAAAACGGAGCAGTTTGACCTGCACCGGTTTGGAAAGTTCGGCCACTTCGTCCAGAAATACCGTCCCTCCGTCAGCCAGTTCAAAACGGCCTTTTTTATCCCGAATGGCACCGGAGAAGGCGCCTTTGACATGGCCGAACAACTCGCTTTCGATAAGGCCTTCGGGTAAGGCGCCGCAGTTGATGGGCACGAACGGCAGGCCGGAGCGGGGGCTTTCGTTGTGAATGGCGTTGGCCACCAACTCTTTGCCGGTTCCGGTATCTCCCGCAATATGCACCGGATAATCGTAACCGGCCACGTCACTGATTTGTTGAAAGACCTGCAGCATTTTGGCGTCCTGGCCGATGATTTTGGAAAAGCTGGTGAGCCGTTTGGCCTGGATTTTCAGCTTGAGCCAATCGGTGATGTCCCGAAAGGCCGCCAAGACTCCCAGTACGTTGTCCTGGTCGTCCCGCATAAGGCTCACCGACAGCTCCAGCCGGCGGCTCTCCCCGCTGGGGGTCGTGAAGTTGACGGTATACTCGTCGGTATCCGCCAGGCTGGGCGGATCCTGGCAGAAATGACATTGGGTTCCGCAAAAGGGGCCATTTAACACCTGGTGGCAATCCCCGCCGATGATATCTTCCCGCCGATACCCGGTGATCTCTTCCGCGGCGCGGTTAAAAAAGAGCACCTTGCGGGAGAGATCGTGGGCAATGATTCCCTCCTTCAGATTATCGAGGATTCTCTCCAGATTATCTTTGTAGGATATAATTTTCTCTAGAGATATGCCGTTCATGAACTATTTCCGAGAATGCATAGGGGTGTCAACCATCGGCTTTCGGTCTTCGCATCCGGTCCGCTGTTGGAGATGCAGGGTGTGGGTTGCGCTGAACGCGAGCCGCTGGCAACATTAGCCAAGGCGCCCTGAAAAGTCAAATTTTCAGCGACTCCCTGGGCTGTTCTGAGAGGTGACCTAAACCGGCTTCATCTGGGGCTGGAATGGCTCCCGCTCCCGGGTTACAAACGGATGGGAAGCGGGCGACCCAATGCGATTTTTTCAAGGTCCAGGCACACATCATCGGCAAACAATTCAACGCCCCGGTCCACGGTCTGACGCAAAACTTCGCCATAGGGGGGATCGATCCCATCGGCAGGTTCGAAGGCAGAGGCATCCATGCGCTGAATCAGATAGACCATGGCCCCGCGCATGCCCTTGGCGACGATACGCTGCAATGCCATAAGATGCTTGGCGCCGCGGGCGGTTTTGGCATCTGCCTAAAATTGTTCAGGATCGAATCCGTTTTCTGCTAGGCTTTAATCTTGACAAGCAAGGCTAAAATAGTATGTTCTTAGCCAACCGCGGCTGCCAGAGGTATCCATTTGAACTGGACCTACCGCGGGTATAAATCGATGGCGCGTTAACAATAAATGCGCCGCCACATTAACCGGTTTTAAGTTGACTGTCGAGCCATTGCGGCCTGTGGGGGGAGGAATGAAGGTATTGGTAAGTGACAATCTGGGGGAGGCGGGAATTGAACTGTTCCGACAGCAGGATGGAATTGAAGTGGACGTTCAAACGGGACTCGCGCCCGAACAGCTCAAAGAGATTATCGGGGCTTACCATGGCCTGGTGATCCGCAGTGCCACCCAAGTGACCGAGGATCTGCTCTCCGCGGCGGATAATTTGAAGGTGGTGGGCCGGGCCGGCATCGGGCTGGACAATGTGGATATTCCGGCGGCCACCAAGCGGGGCATCGTGGTCATGAATACCCCCGGCGGCAACGTGGTCACCACGGCTGAGCACGCCATTGCCATGATGCTGGCCCTGACCCGCAACATTCCCCAGGGCACCATGACCCTCAAAGATGGCCGCTGGGAGAAAAAACGGCTCCAGGGCCGGGAATTGTACAACAAGGTATTGGGAGTGATCGGGTTCGGGAAAATCGGTTCCATCGTGGCCGACCGGGCCCGGGGTCTCAAAATGAAAGTGGTGATCCATGATCCCTTTGTCGCTCCCGAGCAGATTGAAAAAGCGGGATTTACCAGCGCGACCTTGCCCGAGCTTTATGCCCGGGCCGACTATATCTCGGTGCATGTGCCCAAAATGAAAGACACCTTGGGATTGATCAACCGCGGCGCCTTCGACCAAATGAAGGAAGGCGTGATGGTGATCAACTGCGCCCGGGGCGGAATCATTGACGAAGATGACCTTTACCAGGCCATTGTTTCCGGACGAGTAGGGGGCGCGGCCCTGGATGTATTCGCCGCTGAACCTCCGGGAGACCATCCTTTACTGAAACTGGAACGGGTGATCTGCACGCCCCATTTGGGAGCCTCCACTGCCGAAGCCCAGACTAATGTGGCGGTGGCCGTGGCCAAGCAGATGATCGCCCTGCTTAAAGAGGGCACCATTATCAACGCGGTGAATGTGCCCTCGGTGACTGGTGACCTTTTGCTACAGCTGGGGCCGTTTTTGAAGCTGGCCGACCAGCTCGGCACGTTGCAGGCCCAGTTGATCCACGGGCCGGTGACCGAAATCTCCATCGAGTTTGCCGGTGATTTCAGAGGATTGGATCTCTCACCAGTATCCACCGCGGCCATTAAGGGACTGTTGGCCCCCATGGTAAAGGATATGGTCAACTTCGTGAATGCCCGGGTGATGGCCAAGGATCGGGGAATCAAGGTTTCGGAAACCACGGTCACCGAACCCGAGGACTACTTGAACCTGATTACCATGCGCGTGGTGACCACTGAAATGACCAACACCGTGGCCGGCACGATTTTCGGCAAGAGCGATCCCCGGATTGTCAAGGTCAACAGTTTCCGCCTGGAAATGGTTCCCGAGGGCCATTTGGCGCTGATTCACAACATCGACCGTCCCGGGTCCATCGGTCAGATCGGCAGCACCTTGGGCCGCTACAAAATCAATATCGGCCGGATGCAGGTGGGCCAGGAAGAAGAGGGGGATCGCAACATCATTTTTCTCTCCACCGATACCCCCATTCCTCCCGAGGTGGTGAGTGAACTGCGGGAGCTTTCGCTGGTGAAAACGGTGACGCCCTTGGAATTTTAAGGATATTCGGCCCGTTACCAATGGAATATAAATTTCTGATAACCCTGGGAGAAGCGCATGGCTGAAGAAAAGAAGGATTCCCCGAAGCAAGATCGATCATCTTCCGCCGAAACCAAGGCTGGGGGAGAGCAACGTGCAGCAGCCGGTCCGGATATCCAAGAGAAGCGTCCCCCCCATGAGGGGCCACCCCTGCCGGCCATGGATTTCAGCACCTTTATCCTCTCGCTGAACCAATCGGCCTTTGTCCATTTGGGGATTGTGGATGATCCGGCCAGCGGCCAGAAAAACAAACAGCTCGTGCTGGCCAAACAGACCATTGATCTTTTGGGTATGTTGGAAGAGAAAACCAGAGGCAACCTCACGGCTGAGGAATCCGGCATGCTCAAGAATATCCTCTATGATCTTCGGATTATCTATGTTCGCGAAAAAGCCTAAATATTTACGATGCTGAGGGGAAGGGCTCGAAATTTAATGGGGTTTAGTAGGTCCGGGACATTGATTGGCCCGGTCTTGGGATCATGGGCCGCTATGAGTCGGTCAAATTTGGAACATTTGAAATCATGCCGCCATCTGGTAGCCCTAAGGAGTAGGGCGCCGTGGTCGCTGTTTTGGAAGGATATTATATGATGATACTAAAAAGCCAGACCCAGATTGGACATGGAATTGGAAGTTGTCGGCCTTTGGCCGGTTTTAAACTCGCCGCCCTGGCGCTCATGCTCTTTTTCTTCTGCATGCTTCCCGGCGCTGTCGGCGATCTGCAATGGGGTCTCCGGGCAGCCCACGGCGCTCAAAACCTGCCCAATTTCAGCGACCTAGCGGAAGAAGTTAGTCCGGCGGTGGTCAATATCCGCACGGTTAAGACCATCAAGGGCGGAGGGCGGGTGTTTCGCCATTTTCAAGGCCCCTTTGGCGATAACGATTCCATGGACGAGTTTTTCAAACGTTTCTTCGGTGAGGACCAGCAGCGGGATTTCAAACAGCGCAGTTTAGGATCCGGATTCATCTTCGACAAAGCAGGTTACATTGTGACCAACAATCATGTGGTGGAAGATGCCGATGAGATTCGGGTGATTTTGAAAAACGAGAAGGAGTACGATGCCGAAGTCGTGGGCCGGGACGCTAATACCGATCTGGCGCTGATCAAGATCAAGACCCCCGACGATTTGCCGGTGGCCGTGCTGGGAGATTCCGAAACCCTCAAGATCGGTGCATGGGTGATGGCCATTGGCAGCCCCTTTGGACTGGAGCACACCGTCACTGCCGGGATTGTCAGCGCTAAAGGGCGAGTCATCGGATCGGGGCCCTATGACGATTTCATTCAAACCGATGCCTCCATCAACCCTGGAAACAGCGGGGGGCCTTTGATCAATCTGGCGGGTGAAGTGGTGGGGATCAACACGGCTATCGTGGCTCGGGGACAGGGCATCGGTTTCGCCATTCCCATCAATCTGGCCAAGGATATCATCGCGCAACTTAAAGACAGCGGATCGGTCACCCGGGGCTGGCTGGGGGTGACCATCAACGATCTGCCCGAAGACATGGCCGAATATTTAGAGGTTCCGGGAGGCGAGGGCGCTCTAGTGGTCAATGTGGTCAAAGGGGATCCCGCCGATGAGGCTGGAATCGAGCCCAAGGATGTGATTGTCGGGATCGACGGCCAGCCGGTTGCATCCAGCCGTGACCTGACCAGGATCGTGGCCGGAATTCAAGTCGGCGACACGGTGGATGTGGAAATTATCCGCAATGGAAAGCCCCGCGGCGTGAAGGTCACAATCGGCAAGCGCCCCAGCGATCCCCAGGCGGCGGCCCGTAAATTCAGCCCTCAAGCCGAAGACGCACTGGGCTTGACGGTCACCGAACTTACCGAAGAGATGGCGCGCCGCTTCAATCTGCCGGAATCGGCGGGGGTGATTGTTGAGGGCGTGGAGTCCGAAAGCAAAGCCCAGGAGGCCGGCATATTGGTGGGGGATGTGATTCGCGAGATCAATCACAAGCCCATTACCACGGTGGAACACTATCAGCAGGTCATCGAGGAACTCGACAGTGGAGACGACCTGCAGCTGTTCATCTGGCGTCCCAATACCGGATTCCTGGTCATCAAGCTGACCAAATAGGCAAGCTGGATGTCCCCTCCCTTGAAACCGGCGACCCACCTTCGGGAGGGTTGCCGGTTTTTCATTGACACCCCCGCCAAGGTCAATCTCTCTTTAAAAATAACCGGAATACGGGCTGACGGTTACCATACCCTGGAGTCCCTTTTTTGCGGGATCGACCTCTACGATAGCCTCGAATTGAGGTTGGGCGGAAAGCGGCTATCGGTTTCTTGCTCGGACAGCTCGATTCCCCACGATTCGCGAAACCTGGCCTTGGCCGCGGCCCATCGTTTCTACCGTGACGTGCCGGCCGTAGAAGGTATGGGGCTGGCGATCCACATCACTAAACGCATACCCGTGGGCGCCGGTTTGGGGGGCGGCAGCAGTAATGCCGCGGGCGTTCTGTACGCCCTGAATCACATTCATCACCAGCCTTTACCCTCCGAGCAGCTTTCCGCCTTGGGTCTGGAATTGGGGGCCGATGTTCCTTTCTTTTTGTTCGGCCGGCCGGCCTGGGCCACCGGCATCGGGGAGACGCTCACAGCCGCACCCCAGCTCCCGGGACTCAGCTTGTTAGTGGTCTACCCGGGGGTTTCCATCTCCACCCGGACCATTTACCAGGGTCTCAATTTGGGATTGACAAAACGCCCCAAACAACATAGAAATTCTCCCTTTAAAGCAAATCAATTTTCTATTTCCCGGGATCTGGTCAATGATCTTGAAGGCGTTACCTTGAGGCGCTATCCTGCCGTCAAGGAGGTCAAAAATACGCTTTCGGCCTTGGGGGCCCGGGGTGTTTTGATGTCTGGGAGTGGTTCGGCGGTGTTTGGGATCTTCGCTGGACCCTGGGAGGTTATGGAGGCCGAAAAGGCCCTGGCGGCAAACCGAACGTGGCGCACATTTGCGGTAAAGCTACTCACGGAGGGTCCTTACCTGCGTGTGTCCTAAGCAGAGCTTATCCGGATCGGCTTTTTAAAATGCGAAATTTTGATTGCTGGGGCGTCGTCAAGCGGTAAGACACAGGATTTTGGTTCCTGCATTCGGAGGTTCGAATCCTCCCGCCCCAGCCAATTTATTTGCTTCAACCTGTCCGATGGCCTCCCCAACCAACGTCAGCCAATCCATTCTAAGTTCCGATGTGATTTAAGCTCAAATAAGAAAAGGCATATGAACGGACTTGCATTGTTTACGGGGAATTCCAATCCTGAACTGACCCAGCGCATCTGTGGCTACCTCGAAGTTCCCCTGGGCGATGCCGAAGTCAAAACCTTCAGTGATGGTGAAATTCAGATTGAAATCAAAGAAAATGTGCGCATGAAAGACATTTTCGTGATTCAATCCACCTGCCATCCAGTGAATAAATCCCTGGTGGAGTTGTTGCTGATGATCGATGCCTTTAAACGATCTTCGGCCCGCCGCATCACCGCGGTGCTGCCCTACTATGGCTATGCCCGCCAGGACAAGAAGGTGGCCCCCCGGGTTCCCATCAGCGCTCGCCTCGTGGCGGACCTGTTGATCACAGCGGGAGCGGACCGGATCATCACCATGGATTTGCACGCCGGCCAGATTCAAGGGTTCTTCAACGTGCCGGTGGATAACCTCTTTGCCGCGCCGGTCCTACTGGAGCATATTCGCAACAATTTTGACGGCAATTTAATTTTGGTATCTCCTGATGCCGGGGGCGTTGAGCGGGCTCGCGCCTATGCCAAGCGCCTGGACTGTGACCTGGCCATCATCGACAAGCGCAGAGATGCGCCCAACAAGGCCAAAGCCATGGCGGTGATTGGGGATGTCAAAGACAAAACGGCCATTATCCTAGACGACATGGTGGATACGGCGGGAACCCTGACCGAAGCCGCGGAAGCTCTGATGATCAAAGGCGCCAAGGAGGTTCATGCCAATGTCACCCACCCGGTGCTGTCCGGTCCGGCATTGGACCGAATTGAAGCTTCGCCCATCATCACGTTGGGGGTTACTGATACCATTCCCTTGAGGGGCGCCGCCCTCACCAGCGATAAATTCGTCGTGATCTCCATTTCCGAACTGGTGGGTGAGGCGATTATCCGCAGCCACCATGGAGATTCGGTAACATCACTGTTTGTATAAGATTATTGGGTTAGAAAGGAACTTTACCTTTGGAATTTATTGAACTTAACGCTGAAGCAAGACAAACCGTCGGCAACAGCCCGGCCCGCAAACTCCGGCGGGACGGTAAGTTGCCCGGGATTTTATACGGTCCGGATACCGAACCGGCGTTGATCGCCATCGATGCCCATGACTTCCAACTGGCCCTAAAAGCCGGTTCAGTCAATGCCCTGTTCAATCTTATTTTGGCAGGCGATAGCAAACCGCAACGGCGGGTCATGATCAAGGAACTTCAGGCCCACCCGGTTTCCCAGACCCCCCTGCATGTGGATTTTTACGAAATCGCCATGGACCGCAAGATCAATGTCAAGGTTCCCGTGGTTCCCGTGGGGAAATCCGTTGGTGTGGAGATGGGCGGCCTGCTCCAGGTGGTCCGCCGGGAGATCGAGGTTTACTGTCTGCCGGACAAGATTCCCGAATCATTTATAATCGACATCAGCGAACTCGAAGTTGGGGGTTCCATCCATATCGAGGAGATACCGCTCCCTGAAGGCGTGGAGATTTCTTCCGAAGCCAATTTTACGGTCATTACCGTCCTGAGCCCGAAAGTAGAAGAAGTTGAGGAAGAAGATGAAGGGCTGGAAGAAGGGCTGGAAGAAGAGGCGGCGGAATCCGAAGATGCCGAGGGAGACGAAGCCTCCTAATCTTTCGGTGGTTCAAAGTTGGGCGGATGCCAAAATTTTGGCGGGGCGTGTAAGGTGCCGGAAAATAGACCGGATGGTCGGCTGCAAATGGTCGTGGGGCTTGGCAATCCGGGTGGTAAGTATCAGGACACTCGGCATAACATCGGTTTCATGGCCATCGACAGAGTGGCCGAAGCATTCGGTTTCACCCTGAAGCTGGGTAAGTTCGATACAATCCAGGGCCGCGGTCATATCGGTACATTACCGATTTTGCTTGCCAAGCCCACGCGCTTTATGAATCGCAGCGGGCCCCCGGTCCTCAGGTTGAGTCAATTTTATAAAATTGAGCCCCGGGAAATCCTGGTGGTTCACGATGATATCGATCTAGCCTTTGGCAGATTAAAAATTAAGACGAAAGGGGGGAGTGGAGGTCATAATGGAATTCGGTCGTTGATGGAAGCTTTTGGCAGTGGCGATTTTCCACGGCTGCGCATCGGCGTCGGTCGACCCCCGCAGCGCGAGGCGGTAACCGGTCATGTTCTGGGTGAGTTCAAGGTGTTTGAACGACAGAATTTGACGGCCATCCTCTCGGCGGTGCAGGATGCGATCCTGACGATCCTGACTGACGGTATCGCGGCGGGAATGAACCGCTTCAATGGCAAAACGTTTGATTGTTCTACCTAACCTTAATTTGGGAGGAGTCAATGAACATGGAAATGTTGTTGGAGAATATCCCGCTGGTTTGCACACTGGTCGGGGTGATTGGGGTGCTGTACTCTATTATTATCGCCGGAGTCGTCAAGGGCGCCCCGGCGGGTAACGAAAAAATGCAGTCCATCGCCAACGCCATCAAAGAGGGTGCGGTGGCCTATCTCAACCGCCAGATGAAGAGTATGGGCATCACCGGTGCCATCATTTTTATCGTCATTTTCGTCACCATGGGGGCCAAAACCGCCATCGGTTTCCTGGTTGGCGCTTTGGCCTCTTTCTGTGCCGGCTACATCGGCATGCGGGTCTCCGTGCTGGCCAATGTTCGAACCGCTGAAGCCGCCAAAAAGGGGATGGCCGCCGGTTTGGCCATGGCCTTCAAAGGTGGCTCGGTGACCGGGATGATCGTGGCCGGACTGGCCCTGACCTCCGTGGCCGGTTACTACACCGCAACCCATGATGTGATCGCACTGGTCGCCCTGGGTTTCGGCGGCAGCTTGATCTCCATCTTCGCCCGGTTGGGCGGTGGTATCTTCACCAAGGGCGCCGATGTGGGCGCCGACCTGGTGGGTAAGGTCGAAGCCGGAATTCCCGAGGACGATCCCCGCAACCCCGCCACCATCGCCGACAACGTGGGCGACAACGTGGGCGACTGCGCCGGGATGGCCGCCGACCTGTTTGAAACCTACGCGGTTACGGCCGTGGCCGCCATGCTGATCGGGCATCTGCTCTTCCCCAATATTGTCATGGCCACTGAGTTTCCGCTGGTGTTGGGCGCCATCTCTATTATCGCCTCCATCATCGCCAGCTTTTTCGTGCGCCTGGGCAGCAGCGGCTATATTATGGGCGCCCTCTACAAGGGCATGTTCGGCGCCGCCATCATCGCCGCCGGGGCATTCTACTATGCTTGCGCCAAATTCATGGCCGATATCCCCGATATCTCCGCCATGAATATCTTCTATTGCACCCTGATCGGCCTGGTGCTCACCGTGGTGATCGTGATCATCACCGAGTACTACACCGGGATCTACGGCCCGGTGAAAGCCATTGCCGAAGCCTCCACCACGGGCCACGGCACCAACATCATCGCCGGTCTGGCCGTCTCCATGCAAGCCACCGCCGCACCGGTCCTGGCCATCTGTCTTTCCATTCTCCTGGCCTATAAATTCGGCGGACTCTACGGCATCGCCATGGCGGCCATGTCCATGCTCTCCATGACCGGTATGGTCATTGCCATTGACGCTTACGGTCCCATTACCGACAATGCCGGCGGCATCGCCGAAATGGCCGGCATGGATGACAGCGTACGCGCCGTGACCGATCCCCTGGACGCCGTGGGTAACACCACCAAGGCGGTGACCAAGGGTTACGCCATCGGCTCCGCGGGCCTTGCGGCCCTGGTGCTGTTTGCCGCTTACGTCATGGAGTTCCAGATGCAGGGGGCGGAGAAGGCGATCAAGTTCGACCTCTCTGACGTCAACGTCATCATCGGTCTATTCATCGGCGGCCTGCTGCCCTATCTGTTCGCCTCCATCGCCATGAAAGCCGTGGGTAATGCCGGCGGCGCAGTGGTGGACGAAGTCCGTCGCCAGTTCCGCGAAATCCCGGGCATCATGGAAGGGACGGCCAAGCCCGATTACGGTGCCTGCGTGGACATCGTCACCAAGTTCGCCCTGAAGGAAATGCTGATTCCGGCCCTGCTGCCGGTAGCAGCCCCGCTTTTGGTGGGCTTCCTGCTGGGCAAAGTGGCTTTGGGCGGTCTGCTGATCGGCTCCATCGTCACCGGCGTGTTCGTGGCGATCTCCATGACCACCGGTGGTGCGGCCTGGGATAATGCCAAAAAGTACATCGAAGACGGCCACCTGGGCGGCAAGGGCAGCGATGCCCACAAAGCCGCGGTAACCGGCGACACCGTCGGCGACCCCTACAAAGATACGGCCGGACCGGCGATCAACCCCATGATCAAGATCCTCAACGTGGTGGCCTTGCTCATGGTGCCTTTCCTGCTGTAAGCGTGTGCTGAACGCCTAATCGGCGCAAAAGCAAAATAAAAAGGATCGGTGCGGGTGACGCGCCGATCCTTATTTTATTGGTTTTTCCGGGTGGACGATGCCGCTGGCCGGGTCAGTGCGTCCCCAAGCGATCATTGGCATAGTGTAGCAACTGCTCGGTGGTTTCCCAATTGACGCACGCATCGGTAATGGAAACGCCGTATTTTAACCCTCCGGTATTTTTGCCGATCTTCTGGTTGCCTTGATTGAGGTGGCTCTCCAGCATCAGCCCCATGATGGCCGTGTTGCCTTCCAGGCGTTGCTCGATGACGCTTTTCCAGACAAATCCTTGGGCCGCGAATCGTTTCCCGGAATTGGCATGGGAGCAATCCACCATGATGGCGTTGGGCAGGTTGTTTTCAGTCAGGCGTAGGGAGGTGTCCTCCAGGCTGACGGGGTCGTAGTTAGGGCGCCGGCCCCCCCTGAGGACGATATGCCCAAAAGGATTCCCCGTGGTATGCACGATGCTGGTGGACCCATCGTTTTCGATCCCCAGAAAGGTTTGCGGCGCCCGGGCCGCCAGCATGGCGTTCACTGCCACCGAGAGGTTGCCGTCGGTGCCGTTTTTAAAGCCCACCGGCATGGAGAGCCCGCTGGCCATCTCGCGGTGGGTCTGGGATTCCGTGGTCCGGGCGCCGATGGCCGCCCAGCACACCAGGCCGGCAAAATATTGGGGCGTAATGGGATCCAGCAGTTCCGTAGCCGTGGGCAGACCCATTTCGGTGATCTTCAGTAAAATTCGCCGAGCCCGGTGCAGCCCTTCGTCAATGTCGTAGGTGCCATTCATGTAGGGATCGTTAATGAGCCCCTTCCAACCCACGGTGGTGCGGGGCTTTTCAAAATAGACCCGCATCACCACATAAATATTGTCGGCCACTTGGGCGCTGAGGGCCTTCAGGCGCTCGGCGTATTCCAGAGCCGCGGTTTCTTCGTGAATGGAGCATGGGCCGCTGATCACCAGCAGTCGGGGATCTTTTTGGGAGATGATGTTCTCGATGGCGTTTCGACCGGCCAAAACCGTTTCCGTGGCCTGGGGGGTGCGGGGCAGTTCCGCTTTCAGAGTTTCCGGGGTGATAATTGGCTGGAAGCCTTTGATGCGTATGTTTTCGGTGGGTTGCATGGATGGACATCCTTTATGGGTCAGGGGGCTTATGGATTTTACAGCGTCTTATCGGATCGCTGGCTGACTATCCACGGTGTTTATCCGTGGAGTGTTGGCATAGCTTACTCCTTCCTATCATGCAAGTTAGGAGACGCTCTTGTCCAGTCTTAATCCCATGAGTTCTTCAAGCTCCCATCAATCCGGGAGATCAAATCGGGTTGATGGAGAGAGGATTTGGAATTTGGACGATTATCGGCTATTAACTTTCCACCGAAATTTACATTCACCGGCTTACCCATATAGCAAACATTCAGGAAACTCATCATGGATGCATCTCCAACAGCCCCGCTCCTGGAAGAAGCGCTGGTCAATCTGGTCGTCTCAAATGAACGCCAGGTTTTATTGAAAAATGTCGCCCTGAACTTAACCGATATCGTGCTCAACGAGCGCCAGCTGTGTGATCTGGAGCTGTTGGCCACGGGCGTGTTCACCCCCCTGCCGGGCTTTATGACCCGGGCCGACTATGAATCGGTATTGGATCGCATGCGTCTGCAGGATGGCACCCTGTGGCCCATTCCCATTTGCCTGGATGTGGGGGAGACTTTGGCCCAAACCCTGGAGGTGGGGCAGTCCGTGGCCTTGAGGGACCCTGAGGGGTTTTTATTGGCGATTTTACATATCGAAGACCTCTGGCCGGTAGACCGGCGGCAGGAGTGCGAGCGCATTTTCGGCTGTGCGGATCGGGAGCACCCCGGCGCAGCCTATTTAATGAATGCCACCGGAGGCTGGTACCTGGGCGGGGCCTTGGAGGTGGTCAACCTGCCCCTCCATTTTGATTTCAAGCAGTTGCGGATGACCCCCCTTGAGATTCGGCGCCTATATCGAAAGTTGGACTGGACCCGCGTCGTGGGCTTTCAGACCGAAAATCCCATCCACCGGCCCACCTTCGAGATGACCCTCAAGGCCATGGATCAGGCCAAGGCCAATCTGCTGTTGCTGCCGGTGGTGGGCATCACCAAGCCTGGGGATTTCGACCATTACACCCGGGTGCGCTGCTATCGCGCGGTAAACGCCTACTATCCCCCCGATTCCTACCTGATCAACCTTTTGCCCCTCTCCATGCGCATGGCCGGTGGTCGGGACGCCCTGCTGCACACTATTATCGCCAAGAATTACGGCTGCACCCATTTTATCATCGGCCGGGATCATGCCGGTCCGGGAAAGAAACCCAACGGAGAGCCCTTTTACGACGCCCATGCGGCCCGGGAACTGGCCGCGGCTCACGCCGAAGAGTTGGGGGTGGAGATCGTCAAGTTCGAGGAGACGGTCTATCTGCCCCTGGAGGATGAATTTGTCCCCGCCGATCAGGTGCCGGCCGGGGCCCAGGCCATTGCCCTGTCCGGATCGGATATCCGCAGCCGGATCCGCCGCGGCCGTCGGATTCCCGATTGGGCCACCTTTCCCGAGGTGCTGACGGAAATCGAGAAGGCCTACCCTCCGCCCCGGCGCCAGGGACTGACCCTGTTTTTAACGGGCCTTTCCGGGGCCGGCAAATCCACCATCGCCCAGATCTTATACGCCAAATTCCTGGAGCTGGGGGACCGGCCGGTCACCCTGTTGGATGGGGATATTGTGCGCCATAACCTCTCCAGTGAATTGAGCTTCAGCAAGGAGCACCGGGACATCAATGTGCGCCGCATCGGCTTTGTGGCCAGCGAAATCACCAAAAACCGGGGAGTCGCCATCTGCGCGCCCATTGCGCCCTATGCCCAAACCCGCCGGCAGATCCGCGGGATCATCGAGCCCCATGGCGGGTTTGTCGAGATCCATGTGGCCACCCCCATCGAGGTGTGCGAACAGCGGGACCGCAAGGGCATGTATGCCAAGGCCCGGGCCGGTTTGATCAAGGGCTTCACCGGTGTGGACGATCCTTATGAAATGCCGGAAAATTGTGAGGTTTCCATCGATACCACGAACTTAACGCCCACCGAGGCGGTGCAGGAGATTTTACTGTTCATCGGCCAGCGCGGCTACATATAGACGCCATCCCATTTGCGAGATTATCCATGAAAGATTTAGTGTTGACGGCCATTAACGCGGCCCTGGAGGCGGGAGATGCGATTGGCCAGGTGTACCGGCGGGACTTTACGGTCGCCAGCAAACAAGATCAATCGCCCCTGACCCAAGCGGATTGCGACTCCCACGAGATCATCCTGAGGCATCTCAGCCCCACCGGGATTCCCGTTTTGAGTGAGGAGGGGCGCGATATCCCTTATGGTGAACGGGCCGGCTGGGTCCAGTTGTGGATCGTGGATCCCCTGGACGGCACCAAGGAGTTCATCAAACGCAACGGCGAGTTCACGGTCAACATCGCCCTGGTGGCAGCTGGATCACCGCTGTTGGGGGTGGTCCTGGCGCCGGAGATGGACCGCCTTTACTTTGGCGCTCGGGAATTGGGCGCCTGGCGGGCGTCCACCGCCGATGTGGGGTGCCTTTTCCAAGGGGGCGGGGATTTTTCGAAGGGGCATCTCTGGGAAGGGCTGATGGGGGTGAGCCGCAAGCTGCCCCTGCCGGACCTAAAGCCTGAGATTTACACCATCGTGGGCAGCCGCTCCCATGCCACCCCCGAACTGGCGGCCTTCATCGCGGCCAAGCGGGCGGAATATCCGCGGGTTGAGTTCATCTCCGCCGGTAGTTCCCTGAAAATCTGTCTGGTGGCCGAGGGGGCCGCGGATATCTATCCCCGCCTGGGACCCACCATGGAGTGGGATACAGCGGCCGGGCAGGGCGTGGTGGAAGCCGCCGGAGGCCGGCTGATTGACGCGGATTCCCGTCAGCCGCTGCGCTATAACCGCCAAGATTTATTGAATCCCTGGTTTTATGTCTTGGGCGTAGAAGGGGAGTTGTAACCCCGGGGAGTGACTTGGCGGGCTATAACAGGGGGGTCTAACAGCAACTGCCTTAAAAAGCCCCCACGCGCATTCAGTTTCGGAAACGCGCAGGGTTGCGACTCAGGGGCTGGCGGTCAAGCGTGGGTCTTTTATTCCTCGGGTACGGCCCACACAATCTGACTTTTATTGATGAAGATGACCTCCCCCGATCCGGCCCGGTGCTCATAATCCACCATCACAATAAAGGGGGTTTCGGTTTGGGTGAAGAGGTCGGAAACCCGCTTTTTCTCCCCCAGGTGGACGCTTCCGGTCAAGTTGGAGCCATCGGTGGTGCGCACCGTGATTTTGCGGAATTTATCGTTGCTTTCGCTTGATTCCATGGGCATGCTGGCCTCTTCCCTTCAGACGCTGTAGATTAGAATGGTTACTCCGGTTGACGGGTTCCCTCAGATATAGATAATCCCCTGAAATCTGTCAAGATCGTGCTCAGGATATACGCGAGCCCTTAGAGTCGGCGCAAACGCTCCGCAGCCGCTTTCAGGGTCTCATCGGTTTTGGCAAAGCAAAAGCGCAGCACGCGGTGGTCGTCTCCGCCGTGATAGAACACCGAGGGCGGAATGGCCGCCACTTTGTGCTCCGTCGTCAGGCGGCGGGCGAACTGCGTATCGGGTTCGTCGCTGATGGCCGAATAGGCTGCCATTTGAAAATAGGTTCCCCGGCACGCCAGCAATTCAAAGCGGGAGCCGGCCATCAAAGTTTGAAACAGATCCCGCTTGGCCTGATAAAAATCGCCCAGCTCTAAGTAGAGCGCCGGCTTGTGGAAGATATCCGCAAATGCGTGTTGTACGGGGGTGTTCACGGCGAAAATGAGGTATTGGTGGATCTTCTGAAATTCCCGGCTCAAGGGCTCCGGCGCCAAACAGTAGCCCACCTTCCAGCCCGTGTTGTGGTAGGTTTTGCCAAAAGAGCTGACCACGAAACTGCGCGCGGCCAGATCCGCAAAGCGGGTAAGGCTCTGGTGGCTGAGGCCGTCGAAAATAATATGTTCGTAAACCTCGTCGCTTAACAGAAAGATATCCGAGGATTCTACGATCTCCCTCAGGGCGCGGACGTCCGCCTCGCTGAGCACTGCCCCCGTGGGATTATGGGGCGAGTTTAAGATCATCAGGCGCGTGGCCGGGGAGATGGCGCGCCGAACCTCATCCCAATCCATGCGGTAGTCGGGAAAGGTCAGCTTCACCGCCACCGGGCGGCCGCCGTTGAGCTGGATAATGGGCCGGTAGGCGTCGTAGCAGGGCTCCACCAGAATGACCTCATCCCCGGGATGCACCACCGCTGAAATGGCGGCAAAGACTGCTTCGGTGGCGCCGGCGGTGATGGTAATTTCGCTGACCGGGTCATAGATGGCGCCATACAGCTGGGTGACCTTCGCGCTGATGGCCTCGCGCAGGGCCAGCACTCCCTGCATGGGCGCGTACTGGTTTTTCCCGCTTCGCATGTGATGGGCCACCCGTTCCACCAGCTCCGGATGGGGCTCAAAATCAGGGAATCCCTGGGAGAGATTGAGGGCATCCTGCTCGGCGGCCAGGGCGCTCATCTGGCTGAAGATGGTGACCCCCACCTGGGGCAGCTTCGATTTGGACGTCAGTGCCGGTTTCATGGGCTTTACGGATGGGAGGATGAAAAATTGAGGTTATCCATTGGGAATTACCAGCGCAGCACCATGGACGCAAAGGTCAGGCCGGCGCCAAAGGCGTCCATGAGGATGGTCTGTCCCTCGCGGATACGGCCGTCGCGAACCGCGCCGTCCAGCAGGGTGGGAATAGTGGCGGAACTGGTATTACCGTAGCGGTCCACGTTGATCAGCACCTTTTCAGTCGGGATCTGCAGCCGATTGGCCACTGCATCCAAGATGCGCCGGTTGGCTTGATGGGGGGCGAACCAGTCGATATCCGCCAGGGTCAGTCCATTGGCCTCAAGAGCCTGTTGGGCGTATTCGGTCAGGGTCCTCACCGCCACCTTGAAGATCTCCTTGCCGTTCATATAGGCTTTATGCAGTTTTTGGGCGTAGCGCTCCGGGGTCAGCTCGATGCGCGAGCCGCTGGCCGGCGCATGGAGCAGCTCCGCATATTCGCCGTTGGAGCCCATATGGGCTGAAAGGATACGGCTGGGATGATCTCCGGGCACCCGCTCCACCACGGCGGCCCCGGCACCGTCGCCGAACAGGATGCAGGAGCTTCGGTCTTCCCAGTTCATGTAGGGGCTGAGCACCTCACCGCCCACGACCAGGGCGGTGTGGGTGTGTCCGCTGCGGATAAACTGATCCACCACCGCCAAGCCATAGATAAATCCCGAGCAGGCGGCATTGATGTCCATGGCCCAGGCCCGGCGGGCACCAAGCTTTTCCTGCATCCAGCAGGCCGTGGCGGGCAGTTGCGTTTCCGCCGAACAGGTAGCGAAGATGATTTGGTCGATATCCTCGGGGCTCTTTCCGGCCATCTCCAGGGCTTGGCGGGCCGCCCGCTCTCCCAGGGCCGAGTTGTACTCCTCGGGATTATCGGGGTTGACGTAATGGCGCTGGTGAATTCCGGTGCGTTCCCGAATCCATTGATCACTGGTTTCCACACCGAGTGCCGCCAGTTTTTTCACCAGGTCGCCATTGGTGACCACTTGTTCCGGGAATGCCGACCCGGTGCCGATAATGCGCGTTCCATAGTGCATAATTTTGTTTTTACTCCAAATGTGCAAGGTAAATAAGTAATTCAGCTTTCATACAGGGAAGTTAATGGGTTGTCAATGGCCCTGAGTGCAAGCGGGTAGCCGATTTGGAGTGAAAAATATACCTGGGCGGTACGCGGATCCGAAGAGTTTAATTACTAGTTAAATTGACTCTCGCCGGCGGCCTCCGGGGGCGGTGAGGGCGGTGGACAAAGCTACCTGACTCGCCTTTCACGCCGGTAGCAATTCATCGAATTGGCGGGGATCGGGGCCCAGTTTGCCATAGACAATCGGCCCCGGCGGCTTTATTAAGATGAGCATTGGCCGCGATGCTGCCAATTCCACTTCACTCAGAGCTCAGCGGAATGAATGCTTCCAATTCCAAGATCACGGCGGTTGATCCTGCCCTGCAAAGCCCCCTGGAGGAATTGACCGTTGCCCTGCCGGCGGTGGTTGAGGCGTTAAAATTGGCGCCGCCGATACCTGTTGCGCGTCTGGTGGGGATGATCCGCCGGCGCCTGCTCACCCGGCTTTCTCCGGATTTTCCGCTTCTGGCGGCCATTTGCGGAGGCGGTTCGGCCGGCAAGTCCAGCCTGTTTAATTCCCTGGTTGGCGCGCCGCTCTCGCCCGCCGGCGGCCGGGCCGGAATGAACCGGCGGGCGCTGCTGGCGGCCCATTCGCGCCTGTTCCAGCACCCCGAATTTTGCAGAGAGTTGTTCGCGCCCTTTGACGCCGCCCCCCAGCCTCTGACCCACAAGGAGGCTCTTACCGAGCCCGGCCCGCCCCTCTACCTGGAACATGACGGCGTACCCCCGGAGCTGGTTCTTCTGGACACCCCCGATTTCGACACCGGCGCCAAAGGGGTTTACACCAATCGACCTCTGGCCCGGCAGGCGCTTGCGGCCTGTGATCTGTTTATCTACATCTTTACCAACTCCAACTACAACAACCGCGACAATACCGATTTTATCGCCGACCTGCTCACGGGTATCGGGTTGCGCAAATGCTTTTTGGTCTATCGGGTCTATCCCAGTTTCAGCGATCAGGAGGTGCGGGAACACGCCGCTGCCGTGGCCCAAAATATCTACGGCGACCAGGTCCGCAACGGCATTTTGGGGATCTACCGCGCCGATGAAGATAACGCCGTGGCCGCCGGCGAACGTCTTCTGACTCTGCGTCCGGCGGATGAGGGCCGGCCGGAGCTGAAATCCGCGTTGGGCCGCCTGGACCGCCATGGCTTGCGGGCTGGGTTTTTGGAAGCCTTGCTGGCGGACGTCATTCACCAAGCGCATGCCGTACAAGCCGCCGGGCTGGGGGCCCACGCCAACCTGAAGGCCTACCTGGACGGAGTGCGCACGGTCCAAAGCCACTGCGTGGGGCATGCCCTGCGCACCTTTCCCATGGATCAGGTCATGGGCCGCTTTGCCCAGATCTGGATGGAGAGCGACCCGGCCCACATCCGTTTCATGCGCCAAACCGGGACGGTGCTGGCCTGGCCGGTGAAAATGCTCTCCGGGGTGGTGCGGCGCGCCGCGGGCCGGCCTTCGGCCCGGGCCGAAAAGGCCGCGGCCGAGGAGGTCCAGGCGCAACTGCGTGAAAATCTTCTGGAGGCCATCACCCGCCTGCGGGGCCATTTGATGGAGGCCGAATTGACGGTCTCCGGCCTGCCATCGTCCTCCGGAACCGCCTTGGGCCATGATCCCGCCCCACAGCTTGACCCGGGCGGCCGCAACATTCCCGTGCCGCCGGCCCTGGCTCCGTTGCTCAGCGCCCTGGGCCGGCGCTCCTGGCAGGGCTCCCTGGAACTCCTCTTAAAAGAGGAATCGGCCTTGACCCGCTTGTCGGCGCTGACCGAGAGTGAACTGCAAGCCCTGGCCGACCAGTTTCGCGTCCGCATGGGCCTGCGGGAGAAGGTGACCCAGACCTTTGCCGCTCTGCTCAACGTGCTGCCGGCCACCGTGGCCGTAACCTATATCCTGCACACCGGAGATCCCGTGGGTGCCGCGGGAATCAAGGTTAAGCTCAGCGGCCTGTTCGGGCTCCACGATCTTTACGCCCTGGTGGCCCTGCCGGCCACCTCGGGACTGAAAAAAGCCGATCGCAGACAGCTGGAGACGCTCCTGGCGCCCATTGCCCAAACCTGGTTCGACACCAAGACCACAGTCCTGAAAGACCTTTTCGAGACCCATCTCACCGGCGAACTGCTGCAACAGGGTGAGGCGCTTTTAGAGCGTGCCGCCCTTGAGCTCGACCGCATCGAGAGGGCCCTTGGGACCCTCCAGCAGATCCGCCCCGCAACCCCAACGACCGGTCTGGATAATCCAAGATGAACCCTGCTGCCCGTGAATTTCAAACCCTGGAGGCCCTGGAGGCCATATCCCAAGTGGCGCGGGAGATTGACGCCCTGGATGCGCACCTGGCCGCGGTCCCCCTCTGGGACTCCGGCAAGATCCTGCGCAAACTGGGCCGCAACCTCAAAGCCCGCCTGGGCCGCCTGGAAGCACGTCTGGACCGCAAACTGGTGGTGACCCTCATCGGCCCCTGCGGAGCCGGCAAATCGACCCTGCTCAACGCCCTGTTGGGGGGGAGGAAGTGGCCCCCGCCGGCACCACCCGTCCCACCACCCGGGAGGTGATGGCCGTCTGCCGGGATGCCCGGGATGCCAGTCAGATTCGTCAGGTATTGGGTGAAACGGTGCAGATCCGCACCTATCCCTCAGCCGAAGCCCTGGGGGATTTGGTGCTCATCGACACCCCGGACACCGACAGCACGGCCCAGGCGCGCCATCTGCCGCTGATTCGGCGGGCCGTGGCCATTTCCGATGTGCTGCTGTGCGTTTTCAATGCCGAAAACCCCAAGACCCGCGATCACCTGGACCTGATAACGCCCTTGACCGCGCTCTTTGCCGGGGATTCCCTGGTGGTGGTGCTCAACAAATGCGACCGGTTGGATGAGGCTGAACTCAAAGGCGAGATTCTGCCGGAATTTTCCCAATACCTTCAGCAAGCCTGGGACAAGCCACCGGTCCGGCTGCTTTGCCTTTCGGCGCGCAATCACCTGGCCCAGCCGGATTGGGTGGCGGATGCCGAACCGCGCCATGGTTTTAATCAGTTCGAGCAGTTGCTGGAGCTGCTGGCCGCGGCCGCGGGCGCTCCCGGACAGGTATTGGAGCGCCGGGTGGCCAACGCCCGGGAGCTGCGAAAGTATCTCTTTTCAATTACCCAAACCCGCTTGGGCGCAGTCCGGCCTCAGCTGGAAAGCGCCCGCAAGGCCATGGCGAGCGCCAAAGTGCGGGCCGTGGCCGCGGCCCTTGAGGGGCTCCGCGGAGACGATTTCGAGACCCTGCCAGGGATCAACCTCCAGCTCTACCAGCGCTTGGCCCAGCGCTGGCTGGGACCCCTGGGCGCCATGCTGGCCCTCTGGGCGCGGCTGATGGTGTTCGGCCTCGGTATGCTGTCGCTGCTGCGCTTCGGGCGGCCCCTGAGCCAGGCGCTGGGGCTGGTGCAATCCATCCGCCATTTGAGCGCCTCCCGGGACCAGGTGAGCGCCACCGGGGACCGGCAGCGGGTGCGGCGGGCCATGGGCCGTTTCAAATCGGCCCTGCTCGGCACCTGGCCCGACATCGCCGAAACCCTGGTGCGGGCCGGATTCAGCCCTGCCGTGCGCGATCTCCAAGAGCTGATTCCCGAAGCCCAGAGCTTGGACGAAGCGCTGGCCGAGGTTTGGCGGGAGACCTTGGAGCGGGAGATCGACCGCGCGGCCAAAACCCTCAGCCATGGGCTGCTGCAGCTCATGTTCAATGTTCCGGTCCTGGCGATTTTGGGCCACATGGGCTGGATTACCGTCAACACCTATCTACGGGGCCAATATCTCAGCGGAGATTTTTTCCTCCACGGGCTCTTTACCGTGGCCGTGGTGCTGTGCTTCTCCTTTTTCGCTTTCCAACTGCTGGTGCGGCTGATGGCCGGCACGGCGCGCATCTCCCGGAGGGCCTTTGCCGCCCTGCAGTCCCAGGTGGAATCGCTCCAGGCGCTGCAATCCAATCCCGTCAGCGAACAGGTGGACCGGATGATAGGATTGGCGGAATCGTTGCGCGAATAAACCAGAGGTATTTTTAAGCAATAGCTGCGAGAATGAAGCTCATGAAAACAAGGCACAAAATCATACTATCCCTCATCGGCCTGGCGCTTTTTGATACCGTCATCCCGATTCCGATCATGGTAATAATACTGCTGGTTGTAATGTTCCAGAAGCCGCCATGGTTTAAGGAAATCGTGGATGAGATCTATGGCGATGAATGTTGATTTTGTGGTGAGACCAAGAAAGGAGATGATGTTATGGCAAGTAAAATTGCGGGTCTGATTGCGATTTCGTTGCTGCTATGGGTTGCTCCGCATGTGATGTCATCTGAAACCGAAAAAGAAGCTGCGGCCCTATCGGCGGCCCTGGCCTGGTTAGATCGGGTGGATCAGGGAAGCTACGCTGAGAGCTGGCAGGCGGCGGCCGAGTACTTCAAAACCGCAGTCAACAAGGATCAGTGGGTGGAATCGCTCAAGGCTGGGCGAGCCCCGTTAGGCAAACTGGTTTCGCGGGCCGTAGGGGCCAAAAGCTATCAAACCGCTTTGCCCGGCGCCCCGGATGGGGAGTATGTGGTCATCCAGTTCAAAACTGCATTTGAAAACAAGAAAGCAGCGCTGGAGACGGTCACCCCCATGCGGGAGGCGAACGGAACCTGGCGGGTTTCGGGCTATTATATCAAGTAGTCCTTTGCCGGCAACTCGCTTTTAAGGGGAATGCGAACATGGAGACCTTTGCACCTGCCAGGGTGCCGGTTGCAAATCCGCTGTTCCCAGTGCAGAAGCGGGAATCTTTGGCCGGGCTGATTTCCGGGATGCTGGATGCGCCCCTGGTGGAGATGATCAACGCCCTCAACGCCCTTTCCTACTGCTTTACCCTGCAGAGCTGTTACGGTCATTTTCTCTACCCCGGCCAGAAGGAGGCCCATAACCTTGACCCCCTGCCGCACACCCGTTCCATGGCGACCGTGGAGTACCGCATCGCCTACCTGGCCTTCTGCGTCGAATGGGGGGCGCCCGGCGAGAGGCTGCTGGGTCACATGAGCCAAATCGCCGCCAGGGACCCGAACCACATCCAGTTCGGTTCTCCTGGATGGTTTTGGGCCCTGCAGGTCAATTCTTATGCCCTGCAGGTGGAACCGCTGCGGTTCAAGGACCAAGACCGGGTGGTACTCGACTATGGGGA
Source organism: uncultured delta proteobacterium (assembly GCA_963713755.1). Classification (GTDB taxonomy): domain Bacteria; phylum Desulfobacterota; class Desulfobacteria; order Desulfobacterales; family CAVQMW01; genus CAVQMW01. The sequence goes on from CAVQMW010000005.1 coordinate 684,551, forward strand.
GGCGCTGCATGTGGAACATGTGCGCAACCGGGTTTTTAATCAGCTAAATGAATTGCTTCAGAAGTTGTAATGGGGACAAAGAAAGGGAATCGTTCATGCTGGCATTTTCCCGCCGCATTTTGGTTTATTTGTTGGCAATGGCCCCGTTGGCGGCAATCATCGCAACGGCGGCACCGCCGTCACTCCAACAGGCAAGTCCATACCGGGGAGAGGAGGCCGTCGCCGGCTGGGTGATGAGTGAGAAACTAGACGGCATTCGCGGATACTGGAACGGTCGCCTGTTGCTCACCCGCAAAGGTTGGGAGATTCATGCGCCCCAATGGTTCATTGACAACTTCCCTCCATTCGCATTGGATGGCGAGCTATGGCGCGCGCGCGGCGATTTTGCCTTTGTGCAAAATACGGTGCTGGATGACGTGCCCGGCGAAGGCTGGGCACACATCACCTATAACATTTTCGAAGTGCCGGAGGCCCCTGGAAATTTTGCGGCCCGGCTCGATAAGGCCAGGGAATGGTTCAAATTCCATCCCGCGCCCCATGTCGACATCATTGAGCAAATTGTGTGTGATGGGCCGGAGCACCTGACGGCCTTTCTTGAAAAAATAGAATCCTTGGGAGGAGAAGGCCTGATTGTTAAAAACCCAGACCTCGAGTTTCATTCCGGCCGCAGCCCCCATGTCCTGAAAGTGAAAAATTTCAGCGATATGGAAGGCAGGGTGATCGCCCATCATCCGGGCAAAGGAAAATTCAAGGGCATGCTGGGCAGTTTGACCTTGCAGCTCGACAATGGTCTTGTGTTCAATCTGGGCACCGGTTTCACCATGATGCAGCGCAAGCACCCGCCTCCCATCGGTTCCACTGTTACATTTAAACACCAAGGTTTTACCCAAACCGGGATTCCGCGATTCGCTTCGTTTTTGAGGGTCAGAAAGGATTGAATGGCTCGCGAATTCCACAATCCTCCGCCAGGATAGCGCCACCCATGAGTGGACGATTTTCTACCCACGCACGTATAGCCTGCGCGTTTCTGGCAGCCGCCATACTGGCCGGTTGTACCCCAGAAAACCCAAACCCCTCGGAATCGGAAGCGCCAAGATCCCTCTCAGACCCCACCTACTACGCCGAACCGGTTCCGGGCCGATGCTGCACGATCATCGCTCACGCCGGCGGCGCCATCGACGGCAACGCCTACACAAACAGCATCGAGGCTATTGAGCGTAACTACCAGTTGGGTACCCGAATTTTCGAAGTAGACTTTGATCAGACCTCCGACGGTCACTGGGTTGCGGTGCATCATTGGCCGAACTGGAAAAAAAGAACGGGATACGGGGGGTCACTGCCGCCCGATCTGGAGACCTTCAAGAGCACCCGGCGAGTCCATAAGGGTGAGATTTGGTCAATCCCCAGCGAGTACAACTCGGTGACCTTCCCCTGGCTGGAAGCATTTCTCGAAGCTCGCCCCGACGTCTCCATCGTCACCGACTTGAAGGAACTCGATAACTTTCAGAGGTTTGTTGACGCTATCCTCGCCAGCCCGAGCAAAGCGCAGTTTATTTTTCAAGCCTATAGTATGCGGCAGATTGATTCGATCAAAAAACAGGATCCCAGCGCGCGCATTATCCTGACGCTGTACCGACTCGGAAGACCGGCAGGCCTGTATAAAGAACTCGCCGCGCGCAAAGAGAGGCTGTATGGCGTAACGGTCCCGATGAACTGGGCTTTCGATGCCGCAACCCTGAAGGGGCTGCTTCGCAGCGGCGTGCCGATCTTTCTTCACGGCGGGCCGTCGAACATCAACTCGCGGGCGCTGCATTCCGACTTTGCGGCAAAAGGTGTGTCGGGTTTCTACCTGGATTGACGAGAACCGGAAGCGGAGGGCATGTTTGCGCCGCATTCGCTCAACGGGCGCGGCCCGCAAACCAACACGCCATCGACCGCTGATAGGTTGTATCAGCCTGAATATTAGCGGGAACCGGTTTTCAAGGCCAAACCGGGTGTGGTGACCATCAAGACCAGCCCAGATCCGTGTAGAACTTATATCTCAAGACTTGACCCCACTTTTTTGTTCCGCCCTCGATATGGCAAAGTGGCCTGCGTCAAACCCATCATTGGGTCAAGATCTGGACCAGATGATGTCCATGTCATCTTTGTCGCCCAGGGCATCCCTCAACATACGGATGAGGGACTCGTCGGCGTCTTTTTTCTCGAATTGATCCAGTTGATCTCGATTGATGTAGTAGTCTTGATCTACGTTATCTTCTTCCACGAGTTCATCGATTAAGAATTGAAGCTGTTCTTCACTGATTTCGCCAATCAATTCTTGAGTGTTCTTATCATGCAGGTTGATCATCTGGTTTACCTCATTCATTATCGGGTTTTATTTCATGTTGACCGTGTTCAGCTGTGCCCTTGCGGCGCCTACTTGAGTCTCGGCTTTGGGTTAACAATATTTTACACCTTGATTTGTGATTTAAGTGATAGGAATTCACCTTTAAGCTTTTTATCAGATGAAATTCTGTTGTTCATGGCATTCACCCGTCGGCTTATCGCCGAGTAGGTCAGACCAAAATAATTTCCAATCTCTCTATTGGAAAGCCGCCCGGTTTCCCAAAGCAAATACACCAGAAGGTCGCGTTTATCTTTTTCTCGCGGTCCAATCTTTTTGGCATGGCGAGCAGCCTTTAGATCAAAATTCAATATCTTAGAAGCTTGATTTAACAGATCCGTAAAATCAAATTCTCTAAACAGACTGTTGTGCTGAGGCAGTTCTTTATTTTTTTGGTCTTCTAAAAATCGAGTCTTCAAGGCTGAAACAAAATCTTGACTGCCATAGATGAACCCGTGCTTTACATCTTCCCAAATCTTACCTTTTTCGTCCGAATATTGCTGGGCCTTGGTACGATATGCCTTGTGGCGCTCATCATTGGAGAACTGATCCAAAAGAGCCTTGGTCTTTACCCAGGCGGGTGGCTTTTTCTGATAGGCATAAAAGCGGTAGCTGCTCCAATGGTAATCGGCAAGCCGGGAAACGATCCCAGCCCGCAGAGGGTTGCGATGTATGTAATAAGATAAGCGCAAAAGATAGGTATCATTCTCAACTATGATGCTTTTGAAACGCCCCTGAAAAAGGTGCCCCCCGCGCCCGGTATTGATATTGAATTTACGCGTATAGCTGGTTCCGAACCATTGCATGGCCCGGGATAAATTGGCATCAATTGTTTTTAACAGCAAATGGTAATGGTTGCCCATCAGCACATATGCATACACCTCGATATTAAAACGACCGGAGAATTCCTTTAGTATGGCCAAGAACAATTTGCGGTCTTCATCTGAAACAAAAATATCCTGACCGTTGTTACCCCTGGACAGTACATGATAAAGCGCCCCAGGATATTCTATCCGCCACTGTCTCGCCATAACCACCTTAGATATTGGAATAGGTCATGTTTGTCAAATAATAGTCACAAATCAAGGTTTGACCCTACTTCCTCCTACTTCCTCTATATTGAGAATGAGGAAACACTACTAAAATACCGTGGACAGAAAATGAATGAACAATCGAGGACTGAACATCCTGAACATTTATCCGATAAATACGCTATCAAAATAATCCATCCGTTTTACAATTCACAAAGGATTCTTGCCCAGGATGGTGCTTTTACTTTGCACCTTGATCCTCAATATCCTCTCGAATCATTGGCAGGGAAACCATTTGCAAGTTTTAATCTTGACATTGAACGATTGTACAACTGGATCATACCAGCCGAATGCAAGATGGATATTATAAAGCAACTTAGTGGATTAGGCATCACTAGAAGAGCTGTATATCCTGATTTAGATGGTATTGCAGGGAGTCTATGGGAAACAGAGGCTTTATGTTCGAAAAATGCATCAACCAACTAAAATAATTGACTCCAACCCCACAACACACAAAACCCGACTCACTCATAGAGCAGGTCGCACACGAAATGGGGTCACACACGATATGAGGTCAGGTCTTGAATAGGCAAGATTGATATTTCTGTGCTGTAATGACCCATGAATGGCAGATCTTTTTTCGCGGTTGCTGTTATCTCCCACACTGAAGTGTAGAATGACCTCCCGACCCAAGTTAGATATCTTTTTGGTGCGCTGTCAGAGCAATAAGCGCATGAGCCTTTGAGGGGTCTATCCCAATTCTTTCAACCGCTGGGCCAGGCCGGTCATGCGTTTTCCCGGTCGGTCGTTGGCCAGGGCGATTTTGAGGGCCTTGGGGCTGCCCACCAGTACCACCAGGCGCTGGGCGCGGGTGATGGCGGTGTAGATCAGGTTGCGTTGGAGCAGGGGATAGTGCTGGGTGGTGAGGGGGATCACCACGGCGGGATATTCGGACCCCTGGGATTTATGAACTGAAATGGCATAGGCCAGGGTGAGCTGCTCCAGTTCCGCGATTTCGTAGCCTACCCGGCGGCCGTCAAAGTCCACCAGCAGATCCGCCGCACTTTCCTCATCTTCGTTTTGGGGCGGCAGGATCGTACCGATCTCTCCATTGTAGACATCTTTGGGATAGTTGTTGCGCAGCTGCATCACCTTGTCGCCGGTGCGAAAACGGCCCTGGATCGCGGTCTGGGGCGACCCATCGGCGTTGAGGGCCCCTTGGAGCACGCTGTTGAGGTTCAGGGTGCCCACCGGCCCTTTGTGCATGGGGCAGAGCACCTGAATCTCCCGCCGGGCATCCAGGTGGAACTGCCGGGGCAGCTGGCGGGCGCAGAGGCCGCTGATCATGGCGGCCATATTCTCGGGATCGGCTTCCTTAAAAAAGAGCAGGCCGCCTCTATCCGCGACGGTTTCGGGGCTGTTGAGATCCGGCAGTTCGCCGGCCCGTACCTGGTGGGCCGCGCGGATCAGGGGGCTCTCCTGGGCCTGGCGGAAGACCTGGCGCAGGGGAAAGGTGGGCAGGCTGGCCGAGGCGATGAGGTCGGCCAGCACATTGCCCGGCCCGATGGCCGGTAGTTGGTCCACGTCGCCCACTAGAATCAGCCGGGCGCCCATGGGCACGGCCTCCACCAGATGGCGGGTCAGCAGGGTGTCCAGCATGGAGGCCTCATCCACAATTACCGCCTCGGCCTGGATGGGGTTGTCCCGGTTTTGGGCAAACTGCTCCTCATCCGGGCGAAATCCCAGCAGGCGATGCAGGGTCTGGGCTTTGCGCCGGCTCACCTCGGCCAACCGTTTGGCGGCCCTACCTGTGGGTGCCGCCAGCGCCACCTGCTGGTTTAGGGATTCAAAGAGCGCGGTGATGGCCCGGACTAGGGTGGTTTTGCCGGTGCCCGGCCCCCCGGTAACCAGGATCACCCGGTGGTCCCAGAGGCTTTCCAGCACCGCCTGCTGTTCCGGGGCGAGTTGAATCACCAGTTTGGCCATCACCGCCTGGGCGATGGCTTCCGAATCGAGACGCTGGGGATCGGGCGGCATCGATTCCAGCAGAAACAACCGGCGGGCGATGGCGGCTTCGGCGCGGTACAGCGCCTGGGTATAGATCCGGGTCAGCTTCTGTCCGGTTTGCGGTTCGCGCCCCAAATCCGCATAAAATTCAACCTCCGGTTCAACCGAGGGCGACTCCTGTACCAGATCTCCCTCGGCCACCAGGGTCTCTAATCCCGCCGCGGCCCGGGGGGGGGAGATGGCGTGGCGCTGGTGGCATTCCTGGATCAACTGCCCGGCGGGGGCAAAGGTGTGGCCCTGCCGGGCCCGGCGCTCCAAAAGGTGACGCAGGCAGGCCTGGATGCGCCGGTTGTCTTCGGGGTCCCCGCCCCGGCCTAAAGCGATCTGATCGGCAATGGGAAACCCGGCCGCGGGCCAATCGGCCGCCAACTGGTAGGGGGTTTCGGTTAAAATATCCGCGGCGGTTTCGCCATAAAGTTCGAAAAGATGGGCGGCATGGGTGGTGGGCAGGCCGTGAGTCTGCAGCAGCTGCATGACGCTGTGCAGGCCGTGGTGCCGCCGCCAGGCCTCGTGGATCCGCTGGGCGGTTTTGGCGCCGATCCCGCTCGCTTCCGTAAGGCGCTCGGAGTGCTCGGTGAGCACCTCAAAGGTTTGGGTGCCGAAATGGTCCACCAGGCGCCCCACGGTTTTGGCGCCGACTCCCTTGATCACCCCCGAGGCCAAGTAGCGGCGGATGCCGGCCACGCTGTCCGGGAGGGTGATTTCAAAGCCGTGAACCGCAAGCTGCTCACCGAATCGGGGGTGGGACTCCCAGCGGCCTTTTAATCGCACCTGCTCTCCGGCGGCCGCGCCGGGCATGAAGCCCACCACGGTGATCAGCCCTTTTTGACCGGCGGCGCGCAGGCGGGCCACGGTGTAGTGGTTCACCGGGTTGGCAAAGGTGATGTGCTCCAGTTGGCCGTCCAGGGTGATCAAATCAGAAGGAATCCTTCCAGGGGGCAATGCGCGCGGTGTCCCGAAGCCAACGAACGGCGGCCCGCAGATTGTCCACCACCTGGGTGGGGGCCTCAGGGGTGCCGTGCAGGGCCGCCTCGCTTTCGCGGCCGTTTCCGGTGCGCACCAGAATGGTTTCCGCGCAGCCGGCGCGCTGGCCGCATTCAATATCCCGGGCGCTGTCCCCTACCATAACCGCGCGCGCCAGATCCACCCCATGGCGGCGGGCCGCTGTTTGCACCATCCCCGGGCGCGGTTTGCGGCATGAACAGTGATCATCGGGGTGATGGGGGCAGTGCAGGATATCCATGAACCGGCCCCCGGCGGCGTGCACGGCTTGCCGCATTTTTTCGTGGATGGCGTTCAGATCGTCCGGTTGAATAAGGCCCCGGCCCACACCGGATTGATTGGTGATTACGATGATCGGGCAGCCGGCCTGGTGCAGGTCCACCAGAGCCTCTAGACTACCGGGAATGAATTGGAATTGGGCGGGGGTTTGGATGTAGTCAGCCGAGTCGCGGTTGATGACACCGTCACGATCGATAAAAATAGTTCGACACAGGGAGGCGCGGCTGGCCATGACCGGTTATTCGGCAACCGTAAACACGTGAGGATAGCCGTCTTCCATGAGAATCTGTTCGTAGCGCACCGCTATGTTCAGATCGGTGATGCGGCCCACCCGCACCCGGTAGAGGGTGCGGCTGCCGTCATCGTAGGGGGCGATGTGGGCGTGTTTGTACTTTTGGTCCAGTTCGGTCACCAGGCGTTGGGCATTGGCCCGATCCTCAAAAGCGCCCACCTGAAAGGTGAACAGGCCGGAGTAAAAATCCACCGGTTTTGGGGCGGCGGCCTGGGGATCGGATGGCCGCTGAGCGCGGGTCAGGGCGACCACCTCGACCTTGGCGGTTCCCGGGCCCACCACGGCCAGTTTTTGGGCGGCCTTGTAGGAGAGATCGATAACCCGGCCGCGTACAAAAGGCCCTCGGTCGTTGATGCGCAGCTCCACGCTCTTGCCGTTGCTCAGGTTGCGTACCCGCACCTGGGTTCCCAGGGGCAGGGTTTTATGGGCCGCGGTCATGGCATGCATGTTGTATCGCTCACCGCTGGATGTTTTTTTGCCATGGAAGTCTTTTCCGTACCACGAAGCATACCCTGTTTGGCGGAAATTGTGCGCCTCGGCCAGGGGGTGATACCAGCGGCCAAATACTTTGTAGGGCCGGGTATGGGCCTTGCTTTTGGGTTCCGGATAGCGGCTGCTTTGGCAGCCGACGACCCCCAGTACCAATGCAGCTAGTATCATGGCCGCGGCCCCGGCAGGGCCTGCCAGGCCGCGAACTCTCCAGCGTTCAGCTCGGAATGACTGGTGTTGATCCTTTTTCATGCCGGAAATTTTTTAGTGGTGGCAGGTTGGGGTCTCAATTCGCGCCCTGTTCCGGGTGAAAACCGGGACGGGACGCGGCAGCCGGTCCGGTTGGAGTTCATCCGGCGTTGTCCAAGGCAATTTTCAGCACATCGCCCATCTTGCCCACGAAATGAAACTCGATCTCATCTTTGACCTTGTTGGTGATATCCTGCAGATCCTTTTCGTTCCATTCCGGCAGGATCAAGGTTTTGATGCCGGCGCGATAGGCGGCCAAAACCTTCTCCTTGATGCCGCCCACGGGCAGCACCTGGCCCCGCAGGGTGATTTCGCCGGTCATGGCCAGATCTTTTTTGATGGGTTTGTCGGTCAGCAGGGAGGTCAGCGCCGTGAGCATGGTGACCCCCGCCGAGGGGCCGTCTTTGGGAATGGCCCCCGCGGGCACGTGGATGTGGATATCGTGGTTTTCGAAAAATTCAGGGTCGATCTTGAGCTTTTTGTGGTTGGCACGGATGTAGCTGAGGGCCGCGGTGGCCGACTCTTTCATCACATCGCCCAACTGGCCGGTCAAGGTCAGGTGGCTCTTGCCCGGCATGGCCGTGGCCTCGATGAAAAGTAGCTCCCCCCCGGTGGGGGTCCAGGCCAAGCCCATGACCACCCCGGGGGTGGCCGTGCGGACCCGGGCCTCGGGAGTCAGGCGCAGCGGTCCGATGTATTCGGCCAGATCCTTGATGCCCACGGAAACCGATTCCGCGTCCTTCTGGGCGATTTTGGCCGCCACCCCGCGGCAGATGCCGGCCAATTCCCGTTCCAGGTTGCGCAGGCCTGCTTCCCGGGTGTAGCCGGAGATAATCTGCTTGATGGCGCCGGTGGTGATTTTGATTCGGCTGGAATCAAGCCCGTGGGCCTCCCGCTGGCGGGGAATGAGAAAGCGCTTGGCGATTTTTACCTTCTCTTCCAGAGTGTAGCCCAGAAGCTGCAGCACCTCCATGCGGTCCCTCAGGGCCGGGGGAATGGTGTCCAGCACGTTGGCGGTGGTGATGAACATCACTTCGGAAAGATCAAAGGGCACATCCAGGTAGTGGTCGGTGAAGGAGAAGTTTTGTTCAGGGTCCAATACCTCCAACAGGGCCGACGAGGGGTCCCCGCGAAAATCGCTGCCCAGCTTGTCGATTTCGTCCAGCATGAAGATGGGGTTTCGCGAACCGGCGCGCCGCAAGCCCTGGATGATACGGCCCGGCAGAGCGCCCACGTAGGTGCGCCGATGGCCGCGGATTTCGGCTTCGTCCCGCACTCCGCCCAGGGAGATGCGATGGAACTTGCGGTTCAGGGCGCGGCCGATGGAGGCGCCCAACGAGGTTTTACCGGTGCCCGGGGGGCCGGCAAAACAGAGAATGGGGCCTTTGGAGTCGGGTTTCAGTTTGCGTACCGCCAGATATTCGATGATCCGTTTTTTGGCTTTGTCCAGGCCGTAGTGATCGTTATCCAAGACCTTGCGGGCGCGCTTGATGTCCAGATTGTCTTTGGTTTTATCGTGCCAGGGCAGCCCGGTGAGCCAATCCAGATAGGTGGTGGCCACGGAGTACTCGGCGGACGAGGGGTGCATCCGGGAGAGGCGGTTCAATTCCCGCTCGGCCTCTTTCGATGCCTCTTCGGGCAACTTCTTGGCTTCCACCTTCTTGCGGTACTCTTCGACTTCTCCGGAGGATTCGTCTTTTTCACCCAGTTCTTCCCTGATGGCTTTGAGCTGCTGGCGCAGGTAGTATTCCCGCTGGGTTTTATCCATATCGTCCTTGACCTGGGACTGGATTTTGTGGCCCAGTTCCAGAATCTCAAGGTTGCGGTTGACCTGTTTGACCACTAGTTTGAGGCGTTCGTTGATATTGAGCGTCTCTAACACCTGCTGTTTTTCCTCCACGGTGGTGTTGATGGTGGAGGTGACCATGTCCGCCAGCATGCTTGGATCTTTGAGGGATTCGGCCATCTGGGCCACCTCGCCCGGAAGCCCCGGGGTCAGCTCGACGATCCGCTTGAACTGGCTCAGAATGGTATGGGTGAGGGCCTGGGTTTCATTGTTGGATTGGCCCTCGTCGGTCAGAGGTTCCACGTTGGCCACGGGGTACGGGCGGTTGGGGATGAAGGATTTTACCTCAAAACGGCCCAATCCCTGCACCAGGAGCTGGGTCTTTTTATCTTCTGATTTGGCCATCTTGAGGATGCGGGCGCTGGTGCCGACCTTGTAGAGATCGTCATGGGGATAGATGCTGGATTTGCTTTGGGTCTGAGAGACCAGGATGCCGATAATTCGGTCTTTGCCCATGGCATCGTCCACGAGACGGACCGATTGACCTTCCATGATAATCAGGGGCAGGACCATTTTTGGAAACAGAGCGGTATCAAAGAGGGGTAAAATGGGCAGGGTGCCCGGAATTTTATCGGGACCGACTTCCTTGGTATCTTTGGGTTCCGTCATTATAACCTCCGAAAGGGTGATTGCCGAAGCTGGACATCGCAGTGAGAGCGCTGCAAGAGTTCGATTTTAAGTCGCAAGGCTAATCGCCGGAAACGGGGATTTTGTGGATTTGATTCTGGGCGACCTTGGCCAGGCGAATCTGCAATATGCCGTTGGTAAACGATGCCGAGACCACATCCGGGTCAATGGCCGCCGGCAAAAACAGGACCCGCTCGAAGCTGCCGTATTGAATCTCCGCCAGCCGGTAGGTAGCATCGCTGCCTTTAGGGATCTCCTGGCGCTGACCGGCGATTTTGACCGCTTTGCGATTGATCTCCACATCCAGATCTTCCTTAGCCACACCGGCGATGGCGGCGATAATGATCACCTCCTGAGGGGTTTCGTAAATGTCCATCTGGGGGTGCCACTTGCGCTCCGAGAGGGTGAACATGGGGTTGGCGGGGCTGAATAGATCGTCGAAGGCCCGTTCGAAATCGGAGCTCAAACGATCCAGTTCGTTGCCGAATCTTATCTTAATGTATTCCATCAGGGGCTCCTTAGCTAAAGGCGGCTAAACCTATGAAACATCGGCGAAATCTAACATTTGCTCTAGTGTTTGTAAAGTGGCCCGCCGCCGCTGAGGGGAACGTGCAGAACGGGCAAGTAATTGACTTTCCAGGGAGATGGGATTAAAATTTTTCCTCGATTGTCATCCCCTTACATGGCTCTTAATTGCAGTGCCCGAATGAAAAGCGTTTCGGTCGGGTACCATTCGGGCCGGGAGCTATATACCATGACTAAGGCCAAATGGGATCCGTTCTGCAACCTGGGTACCCTGCAGGATCGGATCAACACGCTGTTTGAGGAGTCTTTCGGATGTTCCCCGGCCGACGAGGCGTGCGAAATATGCGTCTGGCAGCCGGTGGTGGATATCGTGGAAACCGCCTCCGGGTTTTTGCTGCGTGCCGAAATCCCCGGGGTGGACAAAGCGGATTTGGTGGTGGAGGTGCGGGACAACGTGTTGACCCTGCGCGGGGAACGCAAAGCAGAGGGAGAATTCCCCGAGGAGAGCTATCTTCGTCGGGAACGCTGTTTCGGCCCGTTCCAGCGCGCCTTTACGCTGCCCAGCCCCGTGGCCCCGGAGCAGATAAAGGCGACCATCAAAAACGGGGTGCTGGAAATCTCGCTGCCCCGTCCGCAAGCCGACACCCCCCGCCACATCACCATCGATCTGGGATAGTGCCCATGGACGATCCCGCCCAGCGCGACCGCCGAGCCCTTCAGTTCAGCTCACCCCCTTCGGCACCGCCGGCCATGCTCGCCGTAGTGGGTTACTCGGGGTCCGGAAAGACCACCCTGCTGGTCCGGCTCATCGAGGAGTTTTGCCGCCGGGGTCTGCAGGTGGGAACCCTGAAACACGATGTGCACAGCTTTGAGATGGATCGCCCGGGAAAGGATACCTGGCGCCATAAACAGGCCGGGGCCGCGGTCACCATTATCTCGTCGCCCCGGCAGATTGGGATGGTGCGGGATGTGGATTACGACCATCAGCCCCAGGAGCTGCTACCGCTGTTAAACGGTATGGACCTGGTCCTGGTGGAAGGATTCAAAGGCGGCAGTCAGCCGAAAATTGAGATTTTCAGAAGTGCCGCCCACAAACCGCCGGCCTGTCAAGGGGACCCCCACCTGCTGGCCGTGGTCAGTGACATCCCCCAGGAATGGGGCGTGCCCCGGTTTGAACTGGAGGATATTACCGCTCTCGCCGACTTCATCAGCGCCCACTTCAGGTTGTCCTCCCGGTCCTAAGCTGAGGGCCCGGGCGCTTGAGAGCCCCCTTTTTGGCGCAATGGGTTTCATATGGGACGTTAGGACCTATTCAACCCCTTCCCGCCTCTCCCCCCGGGGTCACTGTTTCACCAAATCCGTTATATGAGGCCGAAATTTGATCTCAGCGGCAGATTCCCCGATGCTACTCCTTGGCGCTCAAAACTTCTTCGGCCCAGCCCATGGCGACTATCATTTTGGGAAAGCCGTGGGTGGTGATAGCCAGCAAAATGGCATGCTGGATCTCTTCCTGGCTGGCCCCGGCGTCCAGGGCCTTGCGTACCGCCGACATCACCCCGCCCCGGGAGCCGGCGCCCATGGCGATGCCCAGCTTGACCAACTCCTGGGTCTTGCCCGCAAGCGGGCCGGCTTTGCGGCAGGCTTGTCCCAGGGCTTGATAACTTTCGAAAACTTCGGGGAAATTCTTGGTGAAGGTTTGATAGGGTTGCGGTAGATACATGCTGCCTCCTTAAGGTCAAAGGGATTGAATTTCTCATCCTCCCAAATTTGTTCGATATCAACCGGCTCTATACCACGGCCCTTCCCAATGGGCAAAGCATCGCCCCGCCGCGGTTTGATTTTTTCAGGGTCGCCTTGTAGGCTGCCTTACTTCCAGCCCTAAATCGGCCTGTTTTCGTTTTCCCCCAAGGATGGGTGGTATTCATGAGCCCCCATACCCCTGCTCACCGGCGCTATGTGGTGGGGCTGCAATATTTTCTGCATTTTGCGGTGATGGGGATCTATTTGCCGTACTTTAACCTTTACTGCCACCAGCTAGGCCTCAGCGGCAGCCAGATCGGTATCCTGGGCGGAGTGCGAACTGCCGCCACCGTTATATTTCCCCTTATCTGGGGGCATTTGGCCGACCGTTTTAACATCCGCCGCCCGCTCTACATCGCCTGCACCCTGGGGGCCACTGTGGTCTGGGCCGCGTTTGTAGTTACCGACCGCTTTGGCCCCATGGCGCTGCTCATGGGTCTCTACGGGCTCTTCTATGCCCCGCTGATCTCCTTTCTGGAGGCCTTTGCCATGGAATCTCTGGGCAAGGAAAAGCGCCGCTACGGGGCCTTGCGCGCCTGGGGCACCTTGGGCTTTATCCTGATATCCCTGGGGCTGGGGCCGCTCATCGGCCCGGCCGCCATGAAAATGATTGTGGTGCTGATTCTGGCCGGCTCGGCGCTTCAGGCCCTATCGGCCCTGGCCCTGCCGCCGGTGATTCGTGCCCCGGGAACGGTTTGGGGCGCGACCCTCAAGAGCTACGCCAAGCTTCCCGTGGTGGGATTCCTCGCGGCGGCGTTTCTCATGCTGGTCAGCCACGGCGCCTACTACAACTTCTTCTCCATCCATTTGGCCGAGTTGGGCTATTCCGGAACCATCATCGGCCTATCCTGGGCCCTGGCATCCGCGGGCGAAATGGTGGTGATGTTTCTCTCCGCGAGCCTCTTTGGACGCGTCCATCTCAAGCGGGTTCTCTTGGCCTCCTTCGGAGTAGCCGCCCTGCGCTGGATCATATTGGCCGAAATGACCCATCCGGCGGCGCTGCTGGGGTCGCAACTGCTCCATACCATCACCTACGGCACCTTCCACATGGCCTCCATTCTCTATATTGAGGAGGCCTCCAGCGCAAACAACAAAACCATGGGCCAGGCCCTCAACAACGCCTTGACTTACGGCCTGGGACTCATGGTGGGCTTCTTCGGCTCCGGTGTTCTGTACCAGCAGGCCGGCCCCCGGGTGATGTTTTGGGCCAGTGCGGGTACCGCCCTGCTGGCGGCCCTTATTTTCGGACTCACCCAAACCAAGCCCGTTACATCCATGGGTCGGACTTGACAAAATGACGCAATGCGACATAATACAGGCCAATATTAAATTGGGTATCAATCTTTCGGGGGGGCTATGCGAACTATCAAAAAGTACGTCAACCGTAAACTGTATGACACGCTAGAGAAATCCTACATCACCATGGAAGGCTTGGCGGAGCTGATTCGTTCCGGCGAGGAGGTGGTGATCATCGACAACCGTACCAAGGAGGATATTACGGCCGCTGTGCTGACCCAGCTGCTGGCCCGGGAGGATACGGCCCGGGGCGACGAGCTGCCCACGCGCTTGCTGTTCAAGCTGCTGCAAAAAGGGGGTGATGCCCTGGGGGACTATGCCCGCAAATATGCCGCCTTCGGCCACAGCGCCCTCACCTTGGCTGAAAGCGAGATCGAACGCCGGGTCAACAAGCTGATCCGCAATCGGGAGCTCACCGCCCGCCAGGGGCGCCAACTCAGCGATGACTTGAAAACCTCGGCGACCCAGATGAAAAACTGGGTGGGGGGCATGATCGAACAGCGGTTGGACGATTTGCTGGATGCGGTCAATCTGCCCAATCGCGATCAGGTGGATGAACTCAACCGCAAAATCGATGCGTTGACCCGCAAGGTCGATAGGCTTGAAAAAGAGTAACCCCGGAGCCTGATCCCTTGAAAATTAACGCCATTCGCCGGTTCATCACTCCATGGGTCAAATCTCTGCTGGTGATCGTGATCAGTGTCAGCGGCTACTGTTTCGAATTCCTGGTGGAGTGGCCCTTCCGCATGGTCATGGGTTTAGAGCGCCTGCTCAACCGTTACTATGGGGAACGCGGCGCCAGATCCCGGGGATCGACCTCCAAAGGGGTCTGACGGGTGCGATAGGCGGCGTAGACCCAATCTTCAAGGCTGCGCTGATCCAGAGGCGCCTGGGGGGCCATCCGCTCATTGATGGTCTGGGCCACGGCCGCCACCCGCCCCAGCTTGGCCAGTCCGTCGTCGACCCCGGCCCGCTTTAGATTCAGGGGGCGGTCCATCAAAAATGCCGTCTGGCGGTTGAGGGTGCGGATTTCAGCCGCCAGGGCTATCAGGGATTGCTGCCCGCTCCAGCGATCGATAAAGTCCAGGTTGTCCAGAACCAGATTATCCAACGTTTGATCGGCTTTCTGGCGCGCGTAACGCCCCAAGCTGCGCAACCCCTCCGGGGCCCTCTGGCGCAGTAGATCGACCGCCAGTTCCAGGGGGGGCGAAAGGGGCGAGCGGGTGTACTTCAAGGCGTAATCCAACACCTTGCGGCCGGCGGCCAGGGGATTGGGCCGCCAGGCGCCCCATAAGCGGGCCAAGGGCACGGCGCGTCGAGCCGCGGAATCCTCCCCCGCCCGGATGATTTCCGGGAGCAGCATCCCCGCCACGGTTCCCAGATCCAAGCGGTACACATTGCGCAAGGCGCAGGCCAGGGACCATCCCCAGGCCGTGCCGCAGCGGCCGTAGGCCATCCCCGCCAACAACCCGCCGATCAGCAAATTTTCCCAACACAAGCCATCCTCCGCTCCGCCGGCCGCCGGGATGATCCCCGGTACCAGGCGCCGGACGGCTTCCGTGGCCAGGGCGTCGGCAAAGGGGTCTCCATGGCCGTTGAGCAGCGCCTCGACCGCCAATCCCAGGGGCGCCAAGCCCGGGTCCGTGGGGTGGCTGCGAACCGTCTCCAGACACTGCCGGGCATCGAGCAGCACCACGTTGGGGTAGTTTGCCTCCGGGGCCGCCAGGCGGATCTCGTCCTGGAGCGGATCCCAGGTCCCGCAAACGGGCAGTGTCGCGGTCAGGGCGGCCAGGGGGGTGGTGGGGATCAGGACCGTGGGGCAGCGGCCAGAGCCATCGGCCGTTTCGCGCTCCGGATATGCTAGGGATGCCAGGGCGGCGTATTCCATGGCGCCGGCGCCCCCTAGAGCGATGGTTATCCCCGGCTTCAGGCTGCGGAGTTGCGCGGCCCCCTGGGCCGCCGCCTCCGGGGTCAGGGGCGGGCGGGGCGCTTTAAGGGTAAGCTTCGGGGAAAGCGTTTTGGATTTCAGATCCTGCGCCAGGGCCGCAACACCCCCATTGTCAAATACCGGCTCATCGCCGATGATCACGGCGCTGCCCGGGGCATATCGGTCCAGCAGATCGGACAGGGCCCCAACGCCTTGAGTTCCCATCACGACGCGGAAGGGCAGAAAAAAGTCGCGATCGAGCCTCTCCATGGCCATCCCTCCGGATGTTGGGTGAGTTGGATAGGCTCAAGTTTAGCCCCAAGTGACCCTGAAGGCAACTGGGTCTCTCTAGTGTCTCAAGGTGGGTGGCTTGGGGACAAACTTTTCAGGTGCGGAATTTAGGGAGCGGGCCGGGCAGGGCCGGGGGCGGGGACCAGGCTTAATCGCCCCGTTGGGGCCGGACTATGGTGCGCAGCCATTTCAAGAGGCTGTTTCCAGCCAATTGGGCGCGGTCCAGGGCCTGCCAATCGCGACTTAGCCGGCGGGGGTCGCTAAACCAGTCGCCGCGGGTGGTCATGGCGCTGTCGGGATCCAAGGTGCGCAGGACCCGGGCCGGGTTTCCCGCGGCAATGCAATTGGCGGGGATGTCGCCGCGCACCACCGAACCGGCCCCGATGACGCTGTTGCCGCCGATGGTGACCCCTTTGCAGACAATGGCGCTGTCGCCGATCCAGACGTTCTCGGCCAGTTCCACGGGGGCCGTGCGGCCCACGGGCTGGATGCGGTTGTAGAGGCCGTGCCAGTCGGCGTCCGTGACATAGGCGCGGCTGGCCAGCATGCAGTTGGGGCCGATGGTCACCCGGGAGGCGGCGCTGATCCGCACCCCGGGACAGAGCAGGGCGGCGCGTCCAATGTAAATGGCGCCCTCCCCGGGCGCTTTGGGCCACACCGTCAGGCGCACCTTTTGATCGCCGGCGGCGATAATTTGAACGAAATCGGCCAGATGGACCGGCCCGCCGAATATTTCCACATGCCAAGGCTTGATGAAGTGGCAGCCCCGGCCCTGGGATTCCAGCTGGGGGGTGAGAAACCGGACGGCGTAGAGGCGCTGCAGGCGCAGATAGGCGCGTTTGAGATAGTAGGGGCGATGGTCGCGGCGCACGGTCAGGCGCTCTTTCGCGGATGGCGGAACAGCCCCGCGGCGGGGGTCAGCCCATAGAGCGCATCGGCGGCCAGCAGCACCGCGGCATTGGTCCAGGTGGTGGGTTGGGTGGGCCAGATGGTTATATCCGGAAAGGTATAGCCGCACCAATAAAAGCCGCGTTCATCCCGGCGGCCGGAAATCCAGCTGAATACGATGCGCGCTTGGGCCTGATTTCCCATGGCGGCCAGGCTCAGGACCAGTTCGCAGGTTTCGGCGATGGTGACCCAGGGCTGATCGGATACACAGCGCACGCCTTGGCCCTCGATGACAAATTTTTTCCAGCCCCGCTCGAGACGCTGCACCGCTGCCGGGCCGCTGAGGGCGCCCCCCAGGATGGGGTAGAACCAGTCCATGGAAAAGCGTGCCTTGGTCATGTTGAAACGCTGGGGCGCTGTTGCGATGGTCCGGGCCAGTCTGCGGCGCGCCCGGGCCCACTCCGGGCAGCGCCGGCCCATAATTTGGGCCAGGTTTTCGGCGCACTGCAGGCTCTTGTGGATGGAGCTACAGCCGGTCAGCAGCGCCATGGGGTCCACCTCGCCCTGGGGGCTGACCGCCCAATATATTTCGCCGCTGGCGGTTTGATGGGCAAGGGCGAAGGCCACGGCCCGGCGAACCGTGGGCCATAGCTCCTGGATAAACTCGCGGTCCGCGCTGACCCGGTGGTAGTGATCGAGCCCCACGGCGATGTAGCAGGCCAAATGTGTCTCCCGGGTGCGATCCAGGGGGCGATTGGATGGATCGTAGGCCGCATACCAGCTGCCGTCGGGCAGTTGCTGCCGGGCCAGCCAACGGTAGGCCCGCCGGGCGTGGGCCAGATATCCGCCGACGGTGAGGCCCATGGCAGCCTCCACCATGTCCCAGGGGTCGCTTTTGCCCCCTAAAAACCAGGGGATTTGCCCGTCGGGGCTTTGGGTTGCGGCAATGGCCTCGGCCGTGGACTCAATATCCAGGGGGTCTTGGACGCGGGAGATTTGAATATGCTGGGTCATTACCGGAACAGAAGGAATCGGTTGGTTGGGTGCGGGGGCGGCTGGGAGATGCGGGACAATGTTCCGCAGCGAGTTTAGGCCGCCCGTTCGGTTTGGGTATCTGCGGCTTTCACTGTGGTGATGTCAAACTGCGGCGGAGATTGCATTTGACGCTTCACCGTGCACATTCCCGCCGCCCGGATCACCGCTGAACGGTATTTTTCAGGAAAATCATCCGGCAGCCCAATGGTGATCCGCAGGCGCTCCAGGAGGTGGCGCTGTTCATTCCAATCCCCCTGCATGCTGAGGGTCAGTCCCTCGCTGGACAGCTGGCGCTGCCGACAGAATGAGAGCACGTAAATTCCAGCGCAGGTTGCCAGGGAGGCCAGAAACAGATCGAAGGGGCTGGGGGCCGTTTCCGTGCCGCCATCTTCGATGAGCTGGTCCGTGGGGACCCTGAAATCCCCTATTTGGGCGTCGATGCGCAGCCCCCCGGGGAAGCGGACGGTCGTCTCCATGGATGTTGCTCCTGTTGGGTGTAAGGTGTTTTTTAAATCACGGCTGAGCAGAATGAGGCCCAGTGATAGAAAAGAACGCCCGCGGCGTCAAGGGGCCATTGGGGATGGGGGTTGGATGACTATCATCGGCGGGGGAGGGTGGTCATCATGATTTCTACGCGCCGGTTGCGCTGGCGGCCTTCGGCGGTATCGTTGGAGGCGATGGGCCTATTTTCCCCAAACCCCATGGCGGAGACCCGCTTGGGATCCACATGGCACTCTTCCATAAAGAGTTCTACCACCCGCACGGCCCGCGCCGCTGAGAGATCGAGGTTGGAGTGGTAGCGGTACCCGCCGGCAATGGGGATGTTGTCGGTATGGCCGGAGACGACAATGTCACCCTGGCTGGCCCGCAGGGCGGTGCCGATGCGCACCAGCAGGGGCCGGATCTCTTCACGAATGAAGGCCTCGCCCGAATCAAAGGTGATTTCGCCCATGAGGCGGATGATCACGCTGTTTTCCCGGACCTCCACGTCGATCTTGTCTTTCAGGTCCTGAAAGCGGTACTTCACCTCATTTTTAATCGCCTTTCCGATCTCTTCCTTAAAGCGGGTGGCGATTTGCAGTTCCCGGTCAAAGGCCCGGGCGATAATATTATGGGCCGCGGGGGTGTCCAGCACTTTTACTTTGCGCTGGACGCCGAAGGCCTGTTTCAGGGCGCCGGCGATCTCCTTATACTTGGCCTTATCCACTTCCGAAAAGGAGAGCAGCAACACAAAGAAGCAGAGAAGCAGACTCATCAGGTCGCCGAAAGTCACCACCCATCTGGGTGCCCCGCTGTTCACGGGTGCTTGAACGTCTATTTCGCTGCCGGCCATGATCGCCTCTTTTGGGTCTTGCCCATGAGAACTCGGGTCAGTGGGATGAACCCTATATAGAGGAAAGCGGAGTCTATCATCTTAGGCCTCGGCGGCTTCCGCGTTTTCCCGAACCTTGGGTGATAGGTTGATTTTCAGGGACTCTTCCAACACCCGGGGGGAAATTCCCTGGGTGATGGCCAGGGCCGCTTCCATGATGATGGACTTGATCTCCTGCTCCTGCTGGCTGCGCAGGGCCAGTTTATCGGCGATGGGCAGGCACACCAGATTGGCCATAATGGCCCCGTAGAGGGTGGTCAGCAGGGCCACCGCCATGGCGGGGCCGATTTTGCTGGGATCGGACATATTGGCCAGCATCTGGACCAAGCCGATCAAGGTGCCGATCATGCCGAAAGCCGGGGCCGAGTCCCCCGCACCCTTGAAAAAGCCCTGACCGGTAATGTGCCGCTGGCGGGTGAGCCGGATATCCTTGGCCAGCATTTCGGCGATCATGCGTTCCTCATATCCGTCGGCCAGATAGCGCAGGGTTTTGCTGGCAAAGCTGTTGGAGGGTTTTTCGTTTTCCAGGGCGATCATACCGTCCTTTTTGGCGATATTGGCGTAGTTGACCATCTCTTTGATGATCTCTTCCGGGGACTCGATCTTCACCAAAAAGGCTTTCAGGGCCACGGAAATCGAGCCCAGCACATCCGTTAAGGTGAATTTGATGAATGCCGTGGCGGCCGTGCCTCCCACCACCACCAGCAGTCCCGGTACATTGAAAAAGATCACCGCGCTGCCGCCCAAGATAATGGAGCTGATGATGAGCCCGGTGCCCCCCACGATGCCGATTAAGGTTGCGATATCCATCTGTTCGATACCTAGTTGGAATTCCGTTTATATTCGGGTTTCGGTTGTGATCATTGCGCCGGCCCGCTGTTTGTCTGTTCCGCCGTCAACCGGCCCTCGGCAACAATGGTTTTATAGGGAATGGGCGTGATCAGGCTGAGCCCGATGGCGCCGTTTTGCTTCCGAACCACTTGGCCCTCCACCACCAGGGTGCTGCCCATGTGCAAGGTGACTTCACCTCTGACCCACTTGCCCAATTTAATCTTGCCAGTGTTCAAAAAGCAGAGTCCTTTTTCCGAAATGTCGGCCACCGGCAGGCGGTGTTTGCGAATCCGGATCAGGGGTTGGCGGTCGTCGGGATAGGTCACCCGCAAATGCCGTCGTTGGTTGCCCAGGGTGTGTGGCGCGTCCCCTGGGTCGCTTTCATCGCTATCCGCCGTAAATACCGCTTTTCGCTTGCGTTTGCGGATCATGCTCAGGGCCAGTGCCGTGGCCAGGGCAATCAAAACGCCCATCAGAAACGTCAACATGACCGCTATAATTTTCATATCGATTTCCCTTGGACCCGGAATTGCCCTGTTGCCGGGGCTGCCATGGGCCCGCGCTGTTCATGCTATCGGCGCTTTAACCGGATACTTTAACCGCTTTTCGAGATTCCCCGAAGCGCCAATAAGACCTCTGTTTAGGGTTCGTCCCAGGGCGAAGCGCTTGAGTTGACAATGCCACAGGCTGGATTAGGTTATTGCTTGCTTTTACGTACGGGTTTCAGTGGTGCCGCATAGGGGCCAGTGAGGGCCGTCACCCATTAGGAGGTTTTTTGATGGCTTTTGAGACCAAGGAAGAAATTTTAGAAAAAATTATCGAGCAGGACAAGCCTCGCTGTCCCCACTGCAAGCAGGAAATGAGCATCTGGGAAGTGCCACCCATTTCCATTGGTGATGGCTTGGGCTGGGGAACGCCCTATCTCTTCGTCTGCTTCAATGATGAATGCCCCTGCTACACGTCGGGCTGGGAGCACATCCAGGAAACCTACGGCCACAAGTCCTCCTATCGCTGCATGTGCTATCCCCAAGGCGGAAATTATGAGGTGATCCCGGTTTTCAGCCCCCAGGGCGCCAAAGGCCAGATTATCGATGATCAGGTTTTGCTTCAGGAAGAGGTTTTAAAGGAGAATATCAAAAAGGGGTTTTCCATATTGGCCGATTGCTACACGTCCAAAGATATGGTGACGGTCACCGGGATCTTGCTCGATCCGGCCGAGCCGGTGCGGGTTCGCCTCAAAGCGGCCGAGATGGTGGGAGATCTTGCGGAGCTGGAGGCCCTGGAGCCCATTCGTAACGCCAAGTTCGGCAATCAAAAACTCCAGAAAGCGGTGGATGCGGCGGTGAAACAAATTCACGAGCGCTTTTTCACCCGGGAGTGCCCCTTCTGCGCCGAAATCATTAAAAAGCGGGCCAAAATCTGCAAGCATTGCGGCCAGGATGTGGCCGGCAAGTAACCCCCTCCTTCCATTCCAGACCCTTCCGTAGCTTCAAAATTTCAGGGGCACGGCGCACCGTGTCCCTGGCCCCCCTTGAATTTTCAGCTGCTTCCTTCTTTTATGCGTGGCCTCGGGCCACATTGATATTCATGCTGTCATAAGAACGGAAAATCAGGCTCTCGCGATGCCGCTGGGTCTCGCTCAGGGGCTGGGTGGGATACGTCTCCGCCATGGCCCGCAACCTGGGCCGGGTGGGCAGGACCGATAGATCGGCGGAGATGATCTTGCGGCCCGAAGCGCTGGCCAGCAGGGTGGCGCTTTCGCCGTCGGTCACCGCGCTCAGGGGCACCGGCCGCTTATAGAGCAGCCGGGCCGCGGCCAGGGCTTCTCGCTCCCTGGATCCCAAAGAGCCGGCCGCGCACTTGACCACCATCAGCGGGGCCTCATCCAGGGTGACCACCAGGTCCACCGTAGAGCGATATTGCGCCGGGCCGATGGTGAGGGTGATGGGGACCCCGGCGGAGATATCCCCGCGCTCGTAGCCGGCGGTGTCAATCAAATAGCGGATCACCGCTTGGCGATTTTTCTCCGCGCCCACATCGGGGATCGGCCGGCCGCTGAGATAATCCACCAAAGTATCCGGGGCGCTGGCTGAAACCATGTCTGCCTTCCTTTAGAGGTTTTTCATGCAGCTTAATTTTTCTTGATTAGGGATTTCCCGGTCATCTCCCGGGGTTGGGCGAGGCCCATGAGTTCCAAAATGGTGGGGGCGATGTCGGCCAGTTTGCCCTTTTTGAGCACCAACCCGGGATCGCGGTCATCCATGAGCAGCAGTTTCACCGGATTGAGGGAGTGGGCCGTGTGGGGGCTGCCGTCGGCCTGGGCCATGATTTCAGCATTTCCGTGGTCGGCGGTAATCAGGGCCGCGCCGCCTTGCCGCTGAATTTCATCCACAATCAATTTCAGACAGCGATCCACGGTTTCGCAGGCCTTGATGGCCGCCTCCAGCACGCCGGTGTGGCCCACCATATCCATATTGGCAAAATTGACCACCATCAGATCATATTGCCCGGTCTTGAGCCGCTTGAGGAGCTCTTCCGCCACCTCGGCAGCGCTCATCTCCGGTTTCAGGTCATAGGTGGCCACCTCTCGGGGCGAGGGAATCAGGCAGCGCTCTTCGCCGGGGAAGGGGGTTTCCTCACCGCCGTTGAAAAAGTAGGTGACATGGGCGTACTTTTCGGTCTCCGCAATGCGCAGCTGGCGGCGGTGGTTGCGGCTGAGCACCTCGCCCAGCACCTGATCCAGGTGGATGGGCGCGAAGGCCATGGGCAGGTCGAAGTGTTCATCATAAAGGGTCATGCAGACAAAGGCTCCCAACTGCGGACGGGGGCCGCTATCAAAGGCGTCAAAACCGGGCTCGGTAAAGGCGCGGGTAATCTGACGGGCGCGATCCGCGCGGAAGTTAAAAAAGATAATTCCGTCCCCGGAGGCCACCCGGGTCAGCGGTTCGTCCTGGGGGTTGCTGATTACAATGGGTTGCAAGAATTCGTCCCACTCCTCTCGCCCATAGGCTTGCTTCACGGCGGCCAGCGGCTCTTGGGCCGCCGTGCCCTTGCCCTGGGTGTAGAGATCGTAGGCCCGGGCCGTGCGCTCCCAGCGGGTGTCGCGGTCCATGGCGTAGTAGCGGCCACAGATGGAGGCCACGCGGCCCTGGGGGTGGTTTTCCAGGTAATCCTGAAGCTGGCCCAGATAACTGATCCCGCTGTTTGGGGGGGTGTCCCGTCCGTCCAGGATGGCATGGATGAATACCCGCTCCGGTTTCAGCCCCTGCCGGGCGGCCATTTCCAGCAAGGCCAGCAGGTGCCCAAACTCGCTGTGTACGCCGCCGTCGGAGAGCAGCCCCATGAGGTGCAGGTTGCGCTCATTGCGCGCCACATCCGCCATGGCCGTCACCAAGGATTCATTGGTGAAAAAACTGCCGTCCGCGATGGCCCGGTTGATCCGCACCAGATCCTGATAGACCACCCGCCCGGCGCCGATGTTCATGTGGCCAACTTCGGAATTGCCCATCACCCCCGGGGGCAGCCCCACGGCTTCCCCGAAACATTGCAACCGGGTTTGGGGATAGCGGGCGCTCAACTCATCCAGACAGGGAGTGTGGGCAAGAGCCACGGCGTTGGCCACGCTCTCCTGGCGCTGCCCCCAGCCATCCAGGATGATCAGAACCCAGGGCCGTTTAATCGAGGTTGTCATGGTCGTCTTCCATTTCATCAAAGGGATCGTCATCCTTGATACTGCTCCGGTAGGCGGCCAGGCGCGGGGTTTCAATGCGCTGGGCGTCGATCCAGAGGCTCTCCAGGTCATAGAGTTGCCGGACCGGTGCGTAGAACAGGTGGATTACCACATCGCCGTAGTCCATCAAGGTCCATTGCCCATCCTTGCGCCCCTCGATGTGCAGGGGCTTGATTTTTTGCTTTTTGAGGCTGCGCTGCAGATGTTCGGCCATGGCCGTGACCTGGCGGTGGGAGCGGCCGGAGGCGATGATGAAAAGGTCGGCGATGGTGGTTTGCTTGCGGACATCCAAAACCACCGGGTTTTGGGCCTTTCGGGCAAGCAGGGCCTCGAGGAAAATATCCAAGGTCGAACTCAGGGTGTCGCTCAGGTGATGGGGGGTTGCGGTCATCGGTAAAGTCCTTGCTGCTCAATGTAGTCATCCACGGCCGGGGGCACCAGACCTTTGAGGGAGAGTCCCCGGCGAATGTGCCGGCGAATGGCGGTGGCCGAGATGGGTTGGGGCGCGACCGGGATATAAAAAACCGGGTTCAACCGGGGGTGTTCAAAGGTGTATGTGCGGGCCGGGGTGCCATAGCCGGGATCGATGCGGGAGGTCAAATAGCGCTGGATCGCCGCCAGGGGGTCGCCCTGGTTGGGGTTCAAGGTGTCCGGGCGGTTCATCACAATCAACGGGATCAAGGTGAAAATCCGGTGAAACGATTTCCAGGTATGGATCTCCAGCAAAGAGTCCAGACCGATGATCAAAAAATGGTGCGCCGCGTCCCCGGCCCGATCCCGATAGTGACCGATGGTGTCCACGGTGTAGGAGGGGCCCTCGCGGGTTAGCTCAAGATCGCTCACCACCAGATGGGGTCGATCGCGGATGGCGAGGCGCACCATGGCCAGGCGGTGGTGGGCGGCGATGATCTCCCCCGGTGCCTTGTGGGGCGGAACGGCTGCCGGGATCAGCTGGACCTGGTCCAGATCAAAGGCCTCGGCGGTTTCGGCTACGCAGTTGAGGTGGCCGTAGTGGATGGGATTGAATGTCCCGCCGAAAAGTCCGATGCGCATGACGCCTCACCCAAAGATACCCGGGGCGGGTCTGCGGTCACCCCGGGGTGAATCGGATTGTCTCCGGATCACTCGCGGATTTGCCCGTTGCCTTGGACCACGAATTTAGTGGTGGTCAGTTCCCTGACGCCCATGGGGCCGAAGGCGTGCAGTTTGGAGGTGCTGATGCCGATTTCGGCCCCCAGGCCGAGCTGGCCGCCGTCGTTAAAACGAGTGGAAGCGTTGGCCAGCACCACCGAGGCGTCCACCTCCCGCAGAAAACGCTGGGCCCGGCCGTAGTGGGAGGTGACGATGGCCTCGGTATGGTTGGAACCGTAGCACCGAATATGGTCCAGGGCCTCGTCCATGTCGGCCACCACCTTGATGGAGAGAATCAGGTCGCTGTATTCCGTGGACCAGTCCTCCGGGCTGGCGGGCTTGGCCTCCGGCACCCACTTGAGGGTCAGGGGACAACCCCGCAGTTCCACGCCGGCGGACTCAAAGCGTTGAGCCATGGGCGGCAGAAAGGTTTCGGACACAGTCTCGTGCACCAGCAGGCTTTCCATGGCGTTGCACACCCCGGGCCGCTGTACCTTGGCGTTAAAGGCCACCTCCTGGGCCATCGCCAAATCGGCATCTTCATCCACATAGACGTGGCAAACCCCTTTGTAGTGCTTCAACACCGGAATCCGGGAATTGGCCACCACAAAGCGAATCAGCCCCTCGCCGCCTCGCGGAATGATCAGGTCGACCCACGTCTCCTGCTGCAACAGGGCCAACACGGCTTCACGATCCCGAGTGGCCACCACCTGGGCGGCCTGGGCCGGCAGGCCGGCGGTTTCCAGGGCCTGGGCAATCAGCGCCGCCAGGGCCTGGTTGGAGTGCAGCGCTTCGGAGCCTCCCCGCAAAATGACGCTGTTGCCGGCCTTCAGGCAGAGGCCGGCGGCATCGATGGTCACATTGGGTCGGGATTCGTAGATAATCCCGATGACGCCCAGGGGAATGCGCATCCGGGCCACCGAGAGCCCGTTGGGGCGAACCTGGCCCTGATCCAGAGCGCCGATGGGATCGGGAAGCTGGGCTACCTCGTTGAGGCCTCGGGCCATGGCTGTGATGCTATCGGGGGTCAAGGTCAGGCGGTCCAGCATGGCCGCCGATAGGCCTTTTTCCCGGCCATAGGCCAAATCCCGGGCATTGGCGGCCTGGATGGTCTCCTGCTCGGCCAAAAGCAGCTCGGCCAGGCGCTCCAGGGCCCGGTTTTTTGGGTCCAAGCCGCAGCGGGCCATGGCCGCGGCGGCGGCCTTGGCGGCTTGGGCCATGGCCACAATTTCCTCGGCGATGGGGTTGACAGTGGGGGTCATGGCGAAGCTTCTCCTGGGTTAGGGGCCGACTCGGCATCCTCCTCGGTAATCACCAAATTGTCCCGATGAACCACTTCGTCATAGGGATTGTCCCCCAGGGTCTGGGCGATGGCCCGGGAGTGCCGGCCCATGATTTTTCGGATATCGCCGGCCCGATAGTTCACCAGCCCGGTAGCCAGCTGCCGGCCCTCAATGGTGCAAAGGGCCACCGGCACGCCCGCCGGAAAGTCTCCTTCCACGGCGGTGATCCCGCTGGGCAGCAGGCTCTTGCCGCCGTCGCGGATGGCGCGGGCCGCCCCGCTATCGATCTTAAGGAGGCCTTCGGGCTTTACCGAAAAACCGATCCAGCTTTTGCGGCTGGCCAGTTTGTGGGCCTTGGGCAGGAAAAAGGTGCCCAGCTCAGCGCCCTGGAAAATTCGAATCAAGGTGTCGCCTTTGGCGCCGTTGGCGATGATCATGGGAATCCCCGCGGACATCACCCGCCGGGCGGCCTTGATTTTGGTGGACATGCCGCCGGTGCCCAGGGCGCCGGGCAGCCCCCCGGCCAAGGTCTTGATCTTGGCGGTGATGGAATCCACTTGAGGGATCAGCCGCGCATCGGCATGGATCCGGGGGTCTTTGTCGAAAAGTCCGTCGATATCGGTGAGGTTGATCAACAGGTCGGCATCCATGAGCAGGGAGATGGTGGCTGCCAGGGTATCGTTATCCCCGAACTGGATGGACTCCACGGCCACGGTGTCGTTTTCATTAATAATGGGCACGATCCCCCAGCCCAGGAGGGTATTCAAGGTATTGCGGGCATTGAGGTAGCGCCGGCGGTTGTTGATGCCGTCGCTGGTCATGAGAACCTGGGCCACCTTGATTCCGTAGCGGTCAAAGGCATGCTCATACTCCATGATCAATCCGGCCTGGCCCACGGCCGATACGGCCTGGCGCTGGGGGACCCGGTCGGGGCGCCGGCTGAGGCCCACTTTGCTGATCCCCGCGGCCATGGCTCCGGAGGTGACCAGCAGCAGCTCTTTGCCCTGGTCGATGAGCCGGCAGATCTGCCGGCTGATATTTCGCACGGCGTAGAGGTTGAGGCCGCTCTCGGCGGTGAGCACATTGCTGCCCACTTTGACCACGATCCGGCGGGCCTCGGACAGGTAAGCGTTACGATTGGGTATCATCGCGGTGGTAAACGCGTTGGGCCAGCTTTTTGCCCAAGCGCTCCAGGCCTTTGCGGGTCACAGCGGAAATGCGGATCAAGGGCTCATTTTTTTTCCAGGCCGCGCGGAAGGCTTCTGCCCCCTCACGGCCGGCGGGCAGGTCCAGTTTGTTGAGCACCACAAGTTGGGGTTTTCGGGCCAGCGCGGTATCGTAGCGTGTCAATTCGTCATTGATGGTGTCATAGGACGCCAAGGGCGCCTCGGGATCGATGGCCGCGGCATCGATGAGGTGCAAGAGGATGCGGGTGCGTTCCACATGGCGCAAAAAACGGATTCCCAGACCGGCCCCCTGGTGCGCCCCTGAAATGAGCCCGGGAATATCGGCGATAACATAGGGTTCGCCCTCCCCGGGGTCCACCACTCCCAGGCTCGGCACCAGGGTGGTGAAGGGATAATCCGCAATTTTGGGGCGGGCCGCCGAAAGGGCCGTGATCAGGGTGGATTTGCCGGCATTGGGCAGACCGATGAGGCCCACATCCGCCAGGAGCTTCAGTTCCAGTTGGAGGACTCCGGTTTCCCCTTTCTCACCGGGCTGGGTATGGCGGGGCGCGCGATTGGTGGAGGTTTTAAAGCGGGTATTGCCCCGCCCGCCCCGTCCACCCCGGGCGGCGATGAACTGTTGCCCGGGCTGAACCAGATCGGCCAGGAGGGTTTGGGTGAGGGAATCTTTGATCAGGGTTCCCGGGGGAACCGGGATGATGAGATCGGCGCCGCCGCGGCCGGTTTTTTGTCTGCCTTGGCCGGGGGCGCCGTTGGGGGCTTTGAACTGGGTCTGGTGTCGGAATCGATAGAGGGTGCGCTTGTGGGCGGAGGCCTGAAAGATTACATCCCCCCCCTTGCCGCCGTCGCCGCCGTCCGGTCCACCTTTGGGGATGAATTTTTCACGGCGGAAGCTGAGGCATCCATGTCCGCCGTTACCCGAAGAGACCGTAATCGTGGCTTCATCAATGAATCTCACCTAACACTCGGCTTCTCACGCAGGGTATACACTGACCTTTTTGCGGTCACGGCCCAGGCGCTCATAGGTCACCACGCCGTCGATTTTGGCAAAGAGGGTGTAGTCTTTTCCCAGCCCTACGTTTTCCCCGGGATGAATCGGGGTCCCCAGCTGCCGCACCAGGATGTTTCCGGCGCGGACATCCTGGCCGCCGTAGCATTTGATGCCCCGGCGCTGGCCCTTGCTGTCCCGGCCGTTGCGGGAGCTTCCGCCTGCTTTCTTGTGTGCCATTGTATATGCTCCTCATCACTTTTTTATCGCCAAAATTATAGCTGAAAACTAAGCTGGAACGCACGAATTACCGCTGCCCGCGGCTCACCGGATGCGGAGGGAAATGTGGCCCTTATCCGGCGATTTGGTCGATCTGCACCGCGGTGTACTGCTGGCGGTGGCCCTGTTTTCGGCGAAACCGTTTGCGGCGCTTGTATTTGAAAACGAGAATTTTTTTGGCTTTATTCTGGGCCACGATATGGCCCTTGACCGCGGCATCCGCCACATGGGGGTCGCCCAGGGTGACCTCATCGCCATCGGTAACCATCAGCACTCGGTCAAAGGTTATCTCGCTACCGATCTCGCCGGGGAGTTTTTCAACTTTTACGATGTCCCCTTCCCGGACCTTGTATTGTTTTCCGCCTGATGCGAGTACAGCGTACATGGGATGGTTGCCTCCTTGAAGTCAGCTATCGTATGCAATCTCCCTTACGGGGCCGGTTGTTCCGGAACGGATTTGTTCGGCCCCGCGTTTCGCTTTTAGGGCTCAAAATCCATCTTGCCGATAGGTTGATTTGGGCTTTAAGTTTTGAAAAGCATCAAATATTAGCGGAGAGAAAATAAAAGTCAAGGAAAATATAGGGCCGGCCATTTTCCCGGAGTATAGCGGGTCGACCCGGGATCACCGGTTGACATTCCGGCGCTCAGGAACTAGATATTGCCCCAAGATACCGACGCCCAACCTCGCAATTCTGACACGGCATGCCTGAAGAATCAGTCCAATTTAAAAACAGTGACGGTGAAACCCTTGCGGGCACCCTGCACCTGCCCGATGATGCGCCCCGCGCCGGTGTGCTCTTGGCTCACTGTTTCACCTGTTCTCGCCACACTACAATCCTGCGTCAATTAGGCCAGGCTCTGGCCATGGACGGCCTAGCGGCCCTGCGCTTCGACTTTTCAGGAAATGGTCAAAGCGAGGGCCGCTTTGACCAGATGAGTTATAGCAAACACCGCGCTGAACTGCTGACCGCCGCGGAGTACATGGCCGGCCGGGGCATCTCCATAGAGGGATTGGCCGGCCACAGCATGGGGGCGGCCCTGGTGCTGCTGGCCACCGCGGATTTCCCGGGTCTCAAGGGGGTGTGCACCCTGGCCGGTCGCTTGGGCGGATTGGCGCCCACCCAGTTTCTGGATGTGACCCAGCAGGATCAGCTGGCCACCCAGGGACGGGTCTCCTTTCGCAGCCGGGGTCGAAAGCTGGAATTGAGTCGGGCCTTTTTTGATGATGCCCGGCGGCATGATTTGCCGGAAGCGATTGCCGGTCTCGCCTGTCCGCTGCTGGTGGTCCACGGGGACCATGACGAGATCATCCCCCTGTCGGAAGCCGAGCAGGGCCAGGCGTTGAATCCACGCCGGGTGACCTTGGCGGTCATTCCCGGAGCGGATCATATGTTCAGCCGCAAAACCGATCGCAGCGCCATTGTCGCCAAGGTGAGCGCCTGGTTTCAGAAACAGTTGGACGGGTGACCGCAACCAGCGTTGTCCCGGCTCCATTGCGCTAGCTCCAGTTCCCACTCCGCCTCAGGGCAGAGCGTCTATACGCAAGTTTAACTTCACAGCCCGGCGTTTGCCCACGGCCCAAGACCAAAGAGGGGTGCCATGGATTTCCCCGAAGCCTTGAATTTCAACTTCATTGACGAGCAGTACCGGCGCTGGCAAGCCGAGCCTGAGGCGCTGCCCCAGGACTGGCGGTTTTTCTTTCAGGGCTTCGAGCTGGCCCGCTCTCAGCCGGCGTCCGCCGGAGATGTCCAGCCGGCGCCCGCCGCTGAGACCCAAGCCGTGCCCGCCGCTGAGACGCAAGCCGCACCCCTGGCCGCCAAACAGGCGCGGGTGGATGCCCTGATTTTTGCCTACCGCAACCTGGGGCATCTGCTGGCCTGTCTGGATCCCCTGGAAGCGTGCCCCACGGACCACCCTCTGCTCAACCCGGGGGCCTTCGATCTGGGGGCCCAAGAGATGGTGCAGACCTTTCATGCGCCGGCCTTTATCCATGAGCAAGGGGCGCTGGCCCTGGGGGAGATCCTCAAGGCACTCAAGGAGACCTACTGCCGCAAGATCGGGGTGGAGTACATGCATCTCCAGGACCCGGGGGAGCGCGCCTGGCTCCAGGAGCGCATGGAGCCCATCCGCAACCGGCCCCAGTTGAGCGCCGAGGCGCGCACCCGGATCATGGCCGATCTGACCCGCGCAACCCTCTTTGAACAGGTGCTCAACAGCAAGTATCTGGCCCAAACCCGTTTTTCCCTGGAAGGCGCTGAAGGCCTGATTCCCTTGATGACTGCCCTGGCCGATCATTTGGCGGAGTTGGGCGGTAAAGAGATCATCTTGGGCATGGCCCATCGCGGCCGTCTCAACGTGCTGGCCAATGTACTTCAGCGGCCCCTGGAGGACATCTTCAGCGAATTTGAGCACTGCTACGACCCCGAGGCTCTGCTGGGGGACGGCGACGTGAAGTACCACAGCGGCTATTTGGGGGATATCACCACCGCCGGGGGCCATCCCCTGCAAGTGCTGCTGATGAACAATCCCAGCCATTTGGAATCGGTCAATCCCGTGGTCGCTGGCTTTGCCCGGGGGCGTCAGGAACTGGCCGCCGCCGAGGCGGGCGATGCCGGGGTGGTGCCGATTTTGATTCACGGCGACGCGGCCTTTGCCGGCCAGGGGCTGGTGGCCGAAACCCTGAATATGTCCCAATTGGCGGGTTATCGCAACGGGGGGACCCTCCATCTGATCATCAACAACCAGATCGGCTATACCACCCTGCCCGAGGATGCCCGCTCCACTCGCTATGCCACGGATGTGGCCAAGATGCTCATGGTGCCCGTTTTCCACGTTCACGGCGAAGATCCCGAAGCCTTGGTCCATGTGGCCCGGCTGGCGGCCGATTACCGGGCCGCATTTGCCAAGGACGTGGTCATCGACATGGTCTGCTACCGCCGCTACGGCCACAACGAGGGCGATGAGCCCTACTTCACCCAGCCCCGGATGTACGAGCGCATCCGTGCCCGGCCCACCCTCCACACCCTCTACCGCGACCAGCTTCAGGAGGCGGGCCTGCTCGCCCCCGAGGCCCAAAAGAATCAGGAACAGACCATTCGCGACGACCTGGAAGCCGCCTATCAGGCGGTGCATCAGGAGGTGTGCGCCTTTCCCCAGGATCGCTTTTACGACAACTGGGAGCGTTACAGCGGCCGCTTCAGCCACGACCCCATTGAGACCGCGGTGGCGCGCTCCCGGCTGGACCAATTGTCGCAAGCCCTCAATTCGGTGCCCGAAAACTTCAACCTCAACAAAAAACTGAACATCCTGCTCAAACGGCGCCGCGAGGCCCTGGCCGGGGGCACGGGCATTGACTGGGCCAACGCCGAAGCCCTAGCCTGGGGCAGTCTGCTGCTGGAGGGCGTGCCCGTGCGCCTCAGCGGACAGGACGTCCAGCGGGGGACCTTCAGCCAGCGCCATAGTGTCTGGAGCGATACCGAAACCGGTGAGACTTATACCCCCCTGAATCATCTGGCCCCGGACCAGGCACCTTACCAGGCTTACAACAGCCTCCTGGCCGAAGCCGGGGTGGTGGGCTTTGAGTACGGCTATGCCCTGGCCCAGCCCGGGACCTTAACCCTCTGGGAGGCCCAGTTCGGTGATTTCGTCAATAACGCCCAGGCGGTGATCGACCTTTACATCGCCAGCGGCGAGGCCAAATGGCAGCGCCTCAACGGGCTGGTGATGCTGCTGCCCCACGGGCTGGAAGGCCTGGGGCCCGAACACTCCAGCGCCCGGCCCGAACGGTTTCTGCAGCTGTGCGCCGAAGAGAACCTCCAGGTGGTCAACCCCAGCACCCCGGCCCAATATTTCCATCTGCTGCGCCGCCAGGTGCTGGCCCCCTTTCGCAAGCCCCTGATTGTGCTCACCCCCAAAAGCCTGTTGCGCCACCCCCTGGCGGTTTCGACCATCGACGAGTTTACCTCCGGGACCTTCAGCCCGCTGCTGGCGGATCCCGAGGAAAATCTCCAGGCCGGACGGGTGCTGCTGTGCAGCGGCAAAGTCTACTACGATCTATTGCAGCGCCGCCGGGAGGTGAAACGCACCGATACGGCCCTGATCCGGGTGGAGCAGCTCTATCCCCTGGCTGAAAGTGCTTTGGCTGATTTGGTTGGCCAGTACCCGCAAGCCAAAAAATGGTACTGGGTTCAGGAGGAGCCGGCCAACATGGGGGCCTGGAACCACCTGCGGCCCGATTTGAACCGCCTGCTGCCTGCCGCCCCGGAGTACATCGGCCGGCCCGCCGCGGCCACGCCGGCCACGGGCTTTCCGGCGATCTATTCCCGCCAACGGGAGACAATCCTCACCGCGGCCATTGGCGCGTTGCCTGAAAAAAGCCACGTTCAGGCGGGTTGATACTTCATATGCGGCGCATGGCGCGGCAAGTTTCCTTTGGCGCCCCATTCAAATGTGCATTTAGCCGGGGAACGACTTAAGCGGACAAAAGGAGCGAACATGGCGATTGAAATCAAGATTCCCAGTGTAGGCGAATCCATCACCGAGGCCGTGCTGGCCGAATGGTTCAAGGCCGACGGCGACAGCGTGGCCGTAGATGAACCTCTGTTTGTACTGGAGACCGATAAGGTGACCCTAGAGGTTACCGCCGAGGCCCAAGGGGTGTTAAAGATTTTGGTGCCCACCGGTGAAACCGTAGCCATCGGGGCTGTGGTGGGGCAGATCGAGACCGACGTCCAAGAAGGCGCAGGGAAAGCAGAGTCCCGGTCCGGGGAGCGGGAGGCTGTGCCCAAGGAGCAGATTCCCTTAAACGGCCTGGCGGACAAGAAAGCGGCGCCGGCCGACACTCCCCCGGAGCCTCCTTCCACCCCTTCGGTGGTGCCGGGGGTGCCGCCCTCGGTGCGCCGCCTGGCCGCCCAGTGGGGGGTGGATACCCATCGCCTACAAGGCAGCGGACCGGGGGGGCGGGTCACCAAGGGCGACCTGCTGCTCCATCTGGAAAGCGCCGCCGCCTCGCAGTCCGCGGCCAGCTCCCAGAGCGTTCAACCGGAGCCTCAAACCCCTTCCACGCCGCAAGCCGCTGAATCGGCCCCCCAGCCCCAGGAACCTGCCCCGGCAGAGGCGGACGCCATTCGTCGGGAACCCATGAGCCCCATCCGCAAACGCATTGCCCAACGATTGCTTACTGCCAAGCAGAACACGGCCATGCTGACCACCTTCAACGAAATCGACATGACCCGTGTCATGGCCTTGCGGGCCCAGTACAAAGAGGAATTCAAAGCCAAAAACGAGGTCAACCTGGGGTTCATGTCCTTTTTCATCAAGGCCACGGTTAGTGCGCTCCAGGAAATTCCCCAGATCAACGCCGCCATCGACGGCGATGATATCCTGTACCACGACTACTACCATATCGGCATCGCCGTGAGCGGCAAGCGGGGCTTGGTGGTGCCGGTGATCCGCAATGCCGATCAGTGCTCCTTTGCCGATCTGGAACAGACCATCGTCGATTTTGTAGGCCGCATCCGATCCAACCAACTCGATCTCAAGGATCTGGAAGGGGGCACCTTCACCATTACCAACGGCGGGGTGTTCGGCTCCCTGCTCAGCACCCCCATTCTCAACATGCCCCAAAGCGGTATTCTGGGCATGCATAAAATCGAAAAGCGGCCGGTGGTGGTGGACGACCAAATCGTCATCCGACCCATGATGTATGTGGCCCTCAGCTACGATCACCGCATCGTGGACGGTCGCGAAGCGGTCACCTTTCTCAAGCGGATCAAATCCTATGTGGAAGATCCTGAACGCCTCTTGCTCTCGGTTTAGGACGCCGACCGGTTGGGGGTATCGTCAGGGCGGGCATAGAGGATGGACGGGTAAGGGTACGATATTCAAGGAGAATACTCATGAATGATAGTGAAGCTTACGATGTGGTGGTGATCGGCAGCGGGCCCGGCGGATACGTGGCCGCGGTGCGGGCGGCCCAGCTGGGGTTGAAGGTGGCCTGTGTGGAAAAGAACGAGCGCCTGGGCGGCGTCTGTCTCAACGTGGGCTGTATTCCCAGCAAGGCCCTGCTCGATTCCAGTGAATACTATCACCTGGCCAAACATCAATTGGCGGAGCATGGGGTCAAAACCGGCCGGGTGCGGCTGGATCTGGGCGCCATGATGGCCCGCAAGGAACAGGTGGTGGCCGATCTGACGGCCAATGTGCGCAAACTCTTAGAGGGCCACCGCATCACCATTATCCACGGCAGCGGGCAGTTAACGGCCCCGGATGAAGTGGCCGTGGCCCCGGCCAAAGAAGGTGAGGCGCCCCGCAGCCTCAAGGCCCAGGCGGTGATTCTGGCCACCGGGTCGGAACCGGTCACGGTTCCGGGGCTCGAATTCGACGGCAGCCATATCGTCAGTTCCACCGAGGCCCTGGCCTTTGAGACGGTTCCCCGCAAGCTGGGAATCGTGGGTGGCGGTTATATCGGCCTAGAACTGGGGTCGGTCTGGGGGCGTCTGGGGGCCAAAGTGACGGTGATCGAAATGCTGCCCCGGATCGCGGCGGGGCTCGATGGCCAGGTGGGCCGCACCCTGGACCGGATTTTACGCAAGCAAGGCATGGAGATGCAGCTCAAGACCCGGGTGACCCGGGCGGAGATCACCCCCAAAGATAAAGTTCGCGTCACCATGGATGCCGAGG
Organism: uncultured delta proteobacterium; assembly: GCA_963713755.1. Classification (GTDB taxonomy): domain Bacteria; phylum Desulfobacterota; class Desulfobacteria; order Desulfobacterales; family CAVQMW01; genus CAVQMW01. Next base: position 720,063 of record CAVQMW010000005.1, read on the forward strand.
GCAAAAAGCGAACGGCCACCTTTGACCGGCTGCTGGTGGCCGTGGGCCGCCGTCCCCTGACCCGGGGGCTGGGTCTTGAGGATGTGGGGGTGGAACTGGACGGCAAGAGCGGTCTGGTGCAGGTGGATGCCGCCTATCGCACCTCCGTTCCCTCGGTGTACGCCATTGGGGATCTGATTGCCGGGCCGGCCCTGGCCCACAAAGCCTCGGCCGAAGGTCTTGCCGCGGCGGAGGTGATCGCCGGTAGACCCGGCGAAGTCAACTATGACGCCCTGCCGGCGGTGATCTATACCTGGCCCGAAGTGGCCAGCGTAGGGCTCACCGAAGAGCAGCTCAAGGCCCGGGAAGTGCCCTACTGCATCGGCACCTATCCCTTTTCCGGGGCCGGGCGGGCGCGCTGTATGGGCGCCACCGAAGGATTCGTCAAAGTCCTAGCCCATCAGGAGAGCGACCGGGTCCTGGGGGTCCACATTATCGGCGCCCGGGCCGCGGATATGATCGCCGAATGCGGCTTGGCCCTGGAGTTCGGCGCCGCCGCCGAGGATATCGCCCGTACCGTCCACGGCCATCCCACCTTTGCCGAAGCCCTGCAGGAAGCGGCCAGCGGAATCGCCGAGTGTTCCATCTACGGATCGTAAGAACAGTTTGTTTGTAGCGGGGGAATCAACCTAAAAGGGCAACCCTTGGGGGAAGGGTTGCCCAGTGTCAGGGGAGGTTTGGAGGTTAACCAGCTGGTTACTCTGTTCGCGTCAGTGACGCATGACTGTAATTTAAGATCAGGGGATTGCGTGTCAAGAACGGGGCCCCATTTTTTTGTCCCCTTAATCCCTGGGGCGCCTGCCCCCTGGACAGCAGACCGGAAAGGGCCAATCTTAAAACACGCGTTTAGGTGGATGTTTTCACTTCAACAAAGGAGCTGTCATGACCGATCGTTTGATGGATATGATTGCCACGGCCATCGGCCGGGAAGAGGAAGCCTACGATTTTTACATGGAGCTGCGGGATAAGGTCGCCGATGACGAGGCCCAGGAGGCGCTGCAGTGGATGGCCAACGAAGAGCTCAAGCATAGGAACTTTCTGGTCAAATATCGGGACGGCGATCTGGCCCGCAATGCCATGGGCATGTCGGATGTGACCTATTACCGCATTGCCGAGTACCAGAAAGAACCCCCTATCAGCGAGCAAATGTCTCCCCAGGATGTCTTTCTGGTGGCCGCCCATCGGGAGCTCAAGTCCCATCACTTCTATTCCGAGTTGGCCGAGCTGCACCCCGGTGGTGAGGTAAAAGATATTCTGCTCAAGATGGCCAACGAAGAGCTCAAGCACAAAGAGAAGATGGAGTACCTTTACGCCAATACCGCCTTTACCCAGACATCGGGGGGGTAGGAACAAGTTTAAGCAAGGGGCCCATGCCGCCCATCACCGGAAGTATGAATATGGTCAGTCTGCTGACCCAGGAACTGGAAGCGGTGCTGGGCGCCCCCTATACCGTGGAGCCGGACCTGGAACAGGCCGCCCTGATTATCCGGCGGCATATCGAAGGCAAGCGCAAGGCTTTGGGTCTGGATGCCCGGGAAGTTTAAGATCCCGCTTAATTCAAAGCATCCTGAATTCGGACAGGTAACCGGGAACCCGGCTTGAAATTTGGGGCCGGGTTTTCTGTTGGATGGTGATAGGGTCCTGTCATGCATCACCATTTGACACATGACATGACACTGGCTTAACCCAGGGGGTCTTTCCATGGAGAAAGTTTACGGTGGCATCGAGGCTGGGGGCACCAAGTTTGTATGCGGGGTGGGTTCAGGACCCGACGACCTGGAAGAGGTGGTCCGTTTTCCCACCACTACGCCCCGGGAGACCCTATGCCGGGCCATTGAGTTTTTCAAAGCCAAGGTCCGCGACTATTCCCTGGGCGCATTGGGAATCGCCTCCTTCGGCCCGGTGGATCTCAATCCCCGATCGGGAACTTATGGACAGATCACCCAGACCCCCAAGCCCGGTTGGTCCCATACCGATCTGGCTGGAACCATTCAATCGGCCTTGGGGCTGCCGGTGGGGTTTGATACGGATGTCAACGGCGCGGCCCTGGCCGAGCATCGCTGGGGCGCGGCCCAGGATGTGGACACCTTCATCTACCTGACCGTCGGTACCGGCATCGGCGGTGGCGGGATGCTGGAGGGCAAGCTGATGCACGGGCTGGTGCATCCTGAAATGGGCCATATCCCCTTGCCCCGGGACCCTGACAAGGATCCCTCCCAGGGGATCTGTCCCTTTCACGGGGATTGCCTGGAAGGATTGGCCACGGGCCCGGCTTTGGCCGCCAAATGGAATTGCAAGGCCGAGGATCTGTCTCCAGACCACCCGGCCTGGGATCTGGAAGCCCACTATCTGGCCCTGGGCCTGGCCAGTTTCATCTGCACCCTATCGCCCCGGCGGATCATTCTGGGGGGCGGGGTGATGGCCCAGAAACAGCTGTTTCCCATGGTGCGGCAGCGGGTACAGCGCTACCTGAACGGCTATGTGCGCGCAGCGGAAATTCTGGAGGGTATCGACGCCTACATCGTCCCCCCCAAACTGGGCAACCGGGCCGGGGTGTTGGGCGCCATCGCCCTGGCCCAGTTAGCCGAATCCGCCCATTGAGACCTGACAGCGAACAATTCCAAACTGGGCGACCCGCTGCCGGTTTTCATTCCCAGGGGCCTGTGGTAGGAAGGGAGCGCTTTTGCTGCTCCCAGAGCTTGAATGTTTTGCCGCGGGGGTGCCTGAACGCTGGCAATCTGTCTATTTTTTCCACGCGAATCTCTACCCAGGGGCCGAAATTGGAAACCGGATGCCCATAATGCTGCCCAGCTTAACGCACATCCCCCAGGCGTTGGGGCGATCTTATCTGCTGCTGGATGTCAATTGTCTCTTTGTTGCCGCCAGTTTAAGGGAAGAGATCTGGCTTTTCAGCGGGCAGGAAAATGCCCGGCTCTTGGCCCGGGTTTGCGGGGAAGCCGCCGAGTTCGGGATCCGCGGGGCGGACCCGGATCGGGAACTGGTCACCTATTCCGGGGGAGAGCAGGCGATCCTGGCCTGTCTCATGGTGCTGTTTTTGATTCAGGCCCACGGTTTGAAATCCCGGAAACTGCTGCTCTGCGGGGTGCTGGAGTCCTTGAGCGAGGAGAATCTGCAACGTTTGAAACGCCGTTTTCAGACGGCGGCCCGAACTCATGGCATCGAGGTTCATTGCCTTCGCGAAAACCAGATCCATGCCGTGGCCCTGGACCCATGCGACTTCTGAAAGGCGACTACCCCCTCAAAGCGCGCCGGCTGAACTTGACCCTGACCCAAAATCTTGAATTGGGCCCGGGGCCCGCCTGGCTGCGGCTGACTGGAGACAACGGCCTGGGAAAAACCAGCTTTATCGAAATGGTGCTGATTCCCGCCTTGACCCGCCAGCAGATTCCGTTCCTCTACTTTGGCCAGGATTTTCGCACTCAGCTTTACACCCTGAAAACCGCCCTGGCGGTTTCCTTCAACACCCGGGTGCCCCACGATATGACCCAACTGCTGACCTTCTGGATCGGGCATCACCGCCAGGCCAGGGTTCTGATCCTGGACGAGTTTGACAAGTATCCGGCCCATACCCAGCATTTATACAGGCTCAGCCGCGAATTTATCCGCAGCTATGTGACGGTTTCCCACGGCGATCCGCCCCTAGGGCCAGGGAACGCCTTTGCGCAGCGCATCCTCCAATTTCAACCATTCCCGGCCGAGGGCGCCCTGCTGCGGGTAAAGCTGGAGGAGGCTTCGCCATGGTCCTGAGCAAACTGGCCGCATTGGCCCTGGGACTGGCGCTTTTTTTCGGGCTTTTCGTGTTCGGTCCCTTCTATGACCGGATTCCCGTGCAAGCCGGGGTGCTTGCGCTGGTGACGGCGGCAAATCTTTGGCGCTCCGGCCTTGGCGGCACCTGGAGCTTGATCAAATTTTGCATTCCCTTTGTCTTGACCCTGCTGGCCTTCGGCGTACTGTTTCATTTCAGCGGATTTCTAGGCCGGGAAGACTGGCTTCGGGATTCGGCCATCAAGGCGTTGATCTTTCCCAGCTCACTGATCTTCCTGAAACTGGTCCTGACCTTTGTCACCTATCTCGATCTGCTGCGGCTGCCTATCTCCATGGCCCGGCGGGTGGATCTGATCACCTTTAAGGCGGCGCTTTCCAAGGGAGGGCGGATCATGGGCCGCTTCAAGTGGTATCTGGAATGCTATCCCCCGCCCGAGGGGAGGCGCAAAGCGGGCCGCTTGCTGCGCAAATATGCCTGCCTGATCATGTCTCTCTATCTCTATCTGTATGAAGAGATTGAAAATTCCCGCCAGGTGATGGAAAATCGGATTCGCTTTCTATCCCCGCCCGGGAAACGGATCTGATGACCGTTTTTTCAGAGTACGGGAGACCTTAAGGAGGAGGGTTTCGATGCGCAACGTAAAAATCGCTTTTCTGGCGCTCACGGCGGTGGTGACCTTGACCACCTTGTTCATCCGGGTACCGTTGCCCAGCCGGGGCTATTTCAACTTCGGCGATGTGGCGGTGATTTTCTCCGGCTTGGTTCTGGGCTCCCTGGGAGGGCGCAAGGGGTTTGTTTGGGGAGCCGCGGCCGGAGGAGTCGGTTCGGCCCTGGCGGATATCATCGGCGGATTCGGGTTGTTTGCGCCCATTACCCTGCTGGCCAAGGGCGCCGAGGGCGCCTTGGCGGCCTGGGCCTCAGGAAAGGTCACGCTGCTGCATTGGGGATATCTGATTCTCGGTGGGAGCGCCATGGTAGCGGTCTATTTCGTGGCCGAAACGCTGATGCCCAACATCGGTCTGCAAGGGGCGCTGGCGGAGTTGGTTCCCAATTTGATTCAAGCGGGGGGGGGAATCGCCGGGGGCCGCCTGACCTTTGCCGCCTTTGACCGCATCACCGGGAGCGAGCAGGCGGTGGGGCACTGAATAGTCTGGCCAGGCTTTCCGGGGTGTCCATCAATCCTGACTTCGGCTTTCCTCGTCATTTCCCAGCATCTCTTCCGTTTCCATCCACATCACGTTGATGATCCCGAACGCGCAAGCCAGCAGGACGCCTAAAATCCACGAAAAGTACCACATATAAAATTACTCCGGTCGCTGTTTGGGTGAAATTCGGTTCCAACTCAATAGACCCTCCATCTCAATACATGGAATGGGTCTGTTCTTCGATCGCCGCTTCGGTGATCTTGCCCCGCATCACCCGGTAGACCCAGGCGGTGTAGAGCAGCACAATGGGCAGAAACACCACCACCGCAATGAACATGATGTTCAGGGTATGGTGGCTGCTGACCGCATCGTAGATGGTCAAGCTGGTGTTGGGTGAAGTGCTGGAGGGCATGATAAAGGGAAACAGCCCCAGGGTCGCGGTGAGAATCACCCCGCTGACGGAGAGTGCGCTGCAGACAAATCCCAGTCCGGGCCGGCCGCTGTTGCAGAGAATCAGGGCCAGCATGGCGCCCACGAAGGCCAGCCCCGGGGCGGCAATCAATCCGGGCTGATCGGTAAAATTGTGCAGCCAGCCCCCGCTGACGGTCTCCACGGCTTTATCCCACACCGTGACCACCCCGTTGGGATCGGCCATGGTGACCACCCGGTAGCCCTCGAGCCCGTAGGCTTGCCACACGCCGGCCAGAGCAAAGGCGGCCATAAACACAATCCCTAAAATCAGACCCGCCTTCTGGGCCCGCTGCTGAATTTCTCCCTCGGTTCGCATTTGCAGGTAGACCGCGCCGTGCATGGCCAGCATGGTCAGACTCACCACCCCCACCAGCAAGGCATAGGGGTTGAGCAGCTGGAAAAAAGTTCCCGTGTACCGGGAGCGCAGCAGATCGTCATACTCGAAGGGTACTCCCTGGAGCAGGTTGCCGAAGGCGACGCCGAACACCAGAGCCGGCACCGCCCCGCCCACGAACATCCCCCAATCCCAGGCCGTGCGCCATCTGGGGTCGCTGATTTTGCTGCGGTAGTCGAAGGCCACCGGCCGGAAAAACAGGGCGAACAGCACCAGCAGCAAGGCCCAGTAGAATCCGGAGAAGGCCGCGGCATAAACCAGGGGCCAGGCCGCGAATAGGGCCCCGCCGGCGGTGATAAACCAGACCTGGTTGCCCTCCCAGGTGGGGCCGATGGCGTTGAACAGCACCCGCCGCTGGGTATCGCTGCGGGCCACGAAGGGCAGCAGGGTCCCCACCCCCAGGTCGAAGCCGTCCAGCAGGGCGAAGCCCACCAAAAGGACCACCACGAAGAGCCACCAGATCAGTTTCAAGGTCAAATAGTCGAAGAGTTCCATGGCGTTGCTCCTTGTTGGCTAGGCCGCGCTCTCGGATACGGCCGAATCGGCGGTAGGGGAGTGTTCGAAATGGTAGCGGCCGGTGTGCAGGGAGCTGGGACCCCGCCGAGCAAATTTCTGCATCAGGTAAAACCAGGGCACCAGCAGCAGGGTGTAGAAAAAGAGCAGGGCCGCCATACTGCCCATCACGTTGCCGGGGGTCAGGCTGGAGACCGAAAAAAAGGTGGGCAGCACCCCGCCGATGGTCCAGGGCTGCCGGCCGTATTCCACCACGAACCAGCCCATCCAGCAGGCGAGCCAGGGGGCCGGCAAGCTGATCAGCAGCAGCCGCAGCAGCCAGCGCTGGCGGTGGTAGGTGCGCCGGGCACAGAAATAGAAACTGAGGCCGATCAAAAAGAGCATCCAGAAACCCAGACCCACCATGATCCGGAAAGACCAGAACATGAGGGCCACATTGGGAATGGTGTCCCGGGCCGCCTGCTGAATCATCTCCTCGTCGGCGTCGACAACTTTGTCGCTATAGCGCTTGAGGAGCAGGCCATAGCCCAGATCCTCCTGAACTTGGCGAAATTCCGCCAGGCGGGCTTCGCTTTTATCTCCGCCGCGGATCTGCTCCATGAGTCCGTAGGCGCGCATGCCGTTGCGGATCTTCCCCTCGTTTTCTTCCATCAGCTCCCGGATGCCCGGAATGGGTGTGTCCAGAGAACGGGTGATCAGCAGGCCCCCCACCCAGGGCAAGTGGATCGCCCCCCGGGTTTTCATCTCCTCCTGGTCGGGAAAACCGAAAAGCGTCAGGGAACTGGGGGCCGGCTCGGTCTCCCAGGCGGCCTCCATGGTGGCCAGCTTGACCTTGCTCACCTGGCCGGTGACAAAGCCGCTCTCATCTCCCAGGACGATCACCGACAGGATGGAGGCCAGGCCAAACCCCGTGGCCACGGCAAAAGAGCGCCGCGCAAAGGGCAGGTCGCGGCCTTTCAGAATGTACCAGCTGCTGATGGCCAGCACGAACATGGTGGCGGTGACATAGCCGGCGCCCACGGTGTGGACGAACTTGACCTGGGCCACGGGGTTGAAAAAGAGCTCCGCAAAGCTGGTAAGCTCCATGCGCATGGTGTCGATGTTGAACCCAGCGCCGATGGGAAAGCTCATCCAGGCATTGGCCACCAGAATCCAGAGCGCCGACAGATTGGAGCCTAGCGCCACCAGAAAGGTCACCAGCAGGTGGGCCCGTTTGCTGAGCCGCTCCCAACCGAAGAAAAAGAGGCCCACAAAGGTCGATTCCAGAAAAAAGGCCATCAAGCCTTCGATGGCCAGGGGTGCCCCAAAAATGTCGCCCACATAGTGAGAGTAATAGGCCCAGTTGGTGCCGAATTGAAACTCCTGGGTCAGGCCCGTGGTGACCCCCAGGGCGAAATTGATGCCGAACAGTTTGCCCCAGAACTTGGTCATGTCCCTGTAGATCTCCTTGCCGGTCATCACATAAACCGACTCCATGATAAACAGGATCCAGGCCAGCCCTAAAGTCAAGGGGACAAAGATGAAGTGGTACATGGAGGTGAGGGCGAACTGCCAGCGGGACAGTTCCACCAGGTTTTCCATGGGAAACATGAAGGGCCTCCTCGAGGATGTTGGTTTGGGTTGCCGGCAGGCGTGTCATCCACTGTCTCGGGTAAAAAGGGACGGCACACAGTTCCGGCGATCGGCGGATATTTGAACTTTCTAATGGCTGCATGCTAAGAACGTCAAGCCGTTTTTCCTCGCTGAATCTTGACGATCCCCCCAAAAGCCGGATGGTTCCGCCATGGCGCCCGCAGGCTCCCAAACCTCCCAGGACACCCGACGCTGGCTTAGCGCCCAGGCCGCGTCCTGCCGGATCTGGATCTGGGCCGCCGCCGCCGCCGGGTTTGGCGCCGGTCTCCTCATCATCGGCCAGTCCTGGGTGCTGGCCCGCCTGATTTCCGGCGCGGCGGGGGAGGGAACGGGATTCCCGGCGGTGGGCTCCTTTTTGGCGTTGCTGCTGGCGATCTATGGGGGGCGCAGTTTACTGGTTTGGATCAAGGAACAGGCCGGTTTCAAGGCCGGTGCCGGGGTGCGGCGCCGGGTGAGAACCGCCCTTTTGGATAAGATCGTGGCCCGGGGGCCGGCGGGGGTGTCCCGGGAATCGAGCGCCGCCCTGACCACCGCCCTGGTAGAGCAGGTGGAAGGGCTCCACGACTTTTTTGCCCTGTTCATGCCCCAGATGGCCCTGGCCTTGGCGATTCCGGCCGCCATTCTGGTTTGCGTGTTTCCCCTGACCTGGGCTGCAGGCCTCGTGCTTTTAGTTACCGCACCGCTGATCCCGGCTTTTATGGTGCTGGTGGGCATGGGGGCCGATGCCGTCAGCCAGCGCCACTTCACGGCCCTGGCCCGCATGAGCAACTATTTTTTGGACCTGCTGCAGGGGTTCAGCACCCTTAAGCTCCTGGGCCGCGGCCGGGACCGGGAAGGGGAGATCGCCCAGGTCTCGGCATCCTTTCGGCGGCGCACCCTGGCCGTGCTGCGGATCGCCTTTCTCTCCTCGGCGGTGCTGGAATTTTTCAGCGCCCTGGCCATTGCCATGGTGGCGGTCTATCTGGGCACCCACTACCTGGGCTACATCGCCTTCGGTTCCTATGGTCAGCCCCTTAGTTTAAATAGCGGGCTCTTTATCCTCTTTTTGGCGCCGGAATTCTATGCGCCCCTCAGGGAGCTGGGCACCCGCTATCATTCACGGGCCACGGCTTTGGGGGCCGCCGAGGAGATCCGCAGGGTGCTGGATGATCGGACGCTTCAGCCCCTGGACCCCACAGCTCCTGAAGGGATGATTCCAGGTTCGGATGCGCCCCGCCTGAGCCTCCATGGGGTGGGGCTCACCTACTCCCACCGCCGCCAGTGTGCCCTTGCGGACATCTCTTTGACCATCGACCCTGGAGAAACCTTGGCCCTGGTGGGGCCGTCCGGGGCCGGCAAAAGCACCCTCCTGAACCTGCTCATGGGTTTTCTGCGTTCGGATACGGGGGAGATCCGGGTCGATGGCAAACTCTTGGAGAAGCTGGATTCCGAGGCTTGGTGGCGCCGGATTGCCTGGATTGGTCAGCGTCCGGCGCTCTTCAGCGGGACTCTGAAAGCCAATATCTGTCTGGGGCTCGATGCCCGGGAAATTGACACGCCCCGCCTGGAAGCCGCCCTGAGGGATGCCCGGGTGGATCAGTTTGTCTCCCGCCTGCCCCGGGGTCTGGAGACGCTGGTGGGAGATCAGGGCAGCCGTTTGTCCCGGGGCCAGGCCCAGCGGGTGGCCCTGGCCCGGGCGCTGCTCAAGGACGCCCCCCTGGTCATCATGGACGAGCCCACGGCGGGCCTGGACCGGGTCAATGAGCGCTATGTGCTGGAAGGTATGGCGCGGCTGGCCCGCCAGCGGACCGTGGTGATGGCCACCCACCGCCTGGACCGGCTCCAGGGGGTGGATCGGATCGCCGTGCTCGACCAGGGCCGTCTGGTGGAGTTGGGAAGTTATGGCGAGTTGATGGCCCACCAGGGGGTTTTTTATCGCCTCCTGACCTCGGGTGACGCCCTTGTATCAGATCCCAGCCGCTATTCCACGGCCGATTTCATGGATGGGCCGAAGGAGGCGCCATGAGAGGACTGTGGGCCGAACTATCGCCCTTTCTGAGGCTGATGGCCGCCCATTGGAAATGGCTGGCTCTGGGGACGCTGTTGGGATTTCTGGCGGTGGCCGCCGCCAGCGGGCTTCTGGCCCTGGCGGGCTGGTTCATCATCGCCGCGGCCGTGGCCGGTCAAACCCAGGAAACCGCTCACCTGTTCAACTTTTTTCTGCCCAGCATCGGGGTGCGCCTGCTGGCCATGATTCGCACCGCGGCGCGCTACGGCGAGCGCCTTTTCGCCCATGACGCCGTGTTCCGGGTTTTGGCGCACCTGCGGCTCTGGGTTTACCGCGGCCTGGAACCTCTGGCGCCGGCCTGTTTCCAGGAATACCGCCGCGGGGATCTGCTGAGCCGGCTGGTCGCCGACATCGATCTTCTGGATAATCTTTACCTGCGGATCATCTCCCCGAGCCTGGTTCTGCTGCTGCTATCTCTCCTGGCGGGGGGAGGCTTGGGCTGGCTGCACCCGGGCCTGGGACTGCTGGCGGCGGCGGGGCTGCTCGTTTCGGCTGTGGGCCTGGGGATGGCCGCCGGCCGGGGAGGTGAATCCCTGGGCCGCTCCCTCAACGAAGCCCTTACGGAACTACGCACGGATCTTGTGGAGCGCCTGCAGGGATTGGCTGAGGTGCTCATCTTTCAGGGCCCTGGGAACTTTCAGGCTGCCATGGCGCGCCGCCAGGAGCGTTTGCTGGCGGCCCAGGCCCGGCTCAGCCGGTTCAATGGCCTGGCCACGGCCCTGGCTACCCTGGCCGGCGGTCTGACGGTCAGCGCGGTGCTCTATCTGGGGCTGCGGCTGGTGGCGGCGGGAATGTTGAGCGGGGCACTGTTGGGGCTGGTGGTGCTGGGCACACTGGCTCTGTTTGAGGCGCTGATGCCCCTGCCCGGGGCGTTCTTGAATTTAGGGCAAACCCGGGCCGCGGCCCGGCGGCTGCTGGAATTTAAGCGCCTACCGCCCACGGTCACTTTTCCGGAGCGACCCTTGACGCCCCCCAAGCGCGCTGACCTGCGCTTCGTGGATGTGGCCTTTCGTTACGGCCCCCAGGAGCCCTGGGCCTTGTCGGATATCAACCTGACCATTGCCCAGGGAACCCATCTGGCCCTTTTCGGCACCACCGGGGCCGGCAAATCGACCCTGCGCCATCTATTGGCCCGGTTTTGGGATCCCACCCGAGGCGTCATCGAACTCGGCGGCCGGGATCTGCGCCGATACAGTGAAACCGATTTGCGCCGCATGATGACCGTAGTTCCCCAGCAACCCCACCTGTTTAATGCCACCCTAAGGAAAAACCTGATCCTGGCCCAACCGGAAGCCGGTGATAGGGCGTTGTGGAGGGCCCTGGGCCGGGTCCATTTGGCGGAATTCGTGGAGAGCCTACCCCGGGGACTGGAGACTTGGATCGGCGAGGGTGGACAGCTGATTTCCGGGGGCCAGGCCCGTCGGCTGGCCCTGGCCCGGGCCGTGCTGCGGGATGCGCCGCTCTGGATTCTGGATGAGCCCACCGAAGGGCTGGATCCCGCCACCGAATCCGCCGCGCTGGAGACCGTGCAGCGGCTCACCCTCCATAAAACCTTGATCCTGATTACCCACCGGCCGGTGGGCCTGATAGGTATGCAGCGGGTGCTCTGGCTTGAGCAGGGGCGATTGGCCGCCGATGACACACCGGCCCGCCTGAAGTGTCGCTACCCCCCCTTTGCCGCTCTGTTTCAGCCTTGGAAGTAACATCCAATCCTCCCCAGGGTGAGCACCGGGACCTGCCATGAATTCGATTCTGGTTCAGGCTGGGCGCTGGCGACAGTGGGTCTCCCGGGTAAACAGAACCAATGCCAGGGAGATCACCAGCCAGGCCAGCAAGGGGCCGAACCCGGCCTGATAGGCCCCAAGGGAATAGGCGCGCACGCCGTCGATCATCTCCCCCTGCCAGTGGCGGTCCATCATCCAGCCCACCGCGGGCTGCAGCAGCATGGGGCCCAGCATGATGCCCATGTTCACCAGCCCCGAGACGGTGCCCGCCAGATGGGGCGGCACCGACTCTTTGGCCATGGCAAAGGTGAGCACCATGCAGCCCGCGGCAAAGCTGGCCAGGACCAAGGTGAGTGCCAACAGCGCCAGGGGCAGGCCGGGAACGAACAGCACCACGCCCCAGCCCAGCACCACCCCCAGGGCTCCGGCCACATAGAGAGGTTTGCGCCGTCCCAGCCGGTCGGACCCGGCGCCGAACAGGGGCCCGGCCACGGCCCAGGCCACCAGCGCCGTGGAGGTGAGGGTCGAAGCCTGGGTGACGCTCAGATGATAGTGGCGGGTGAGAAAGGGGACGCCCCATAAACCGGTAAAGGTGAGCACGCAGCCCACAATGCCCCCGGGGACCACGAACAGCAGCCAGGTGTTGCGATAGCGGATGATCTCCTTAAAGCCGGTCAATATTTCCTTAAATGAGGCCGCGGCTGCGGTGTCGCTCTGAGGGATATAAGAGCGGTAGCCCAGCTCCCGGGGGTCATCCCGCACCCGCCACCAGATGACCGTGCCAATCAGAAAGGTGAACAGGGCCGAAGCGGCCATTACCGGCCGCCAGCCAAACCATTCGGTCAGTTGGCGCAGGGGCACCCCGGCCCCCACGGCGCCCAACACCCCGGCCAAAAGGGTCAGCCCGGTGAGCATGGCAAAGCGGGCGGGGGCAAACCAGTGTCCGGCCAGCTTCAGGATGCTGATAAAGGCCACCGCCACCGAGCCGCCGATGAGCAGCCGCCCCAAGGCCGCCCACAGAACCTGGTCGGCCCAGGCAAACAGCAGGGTGCCTGCCGAGGCCACCAGGCAACCCAGGGTCAGCAGGCGCCGGGGCCCCCAGCGGTCCGCCAGCACTCCGGTGGGGATTTGCATGGCCACATAACTGTAGTAGTAGAAGGCCGACAGATTTCCCAGAGCCGCGGCATTGATTTGAAACCCGCGCATCAGTTCCGCGGTGATCACCGCCGGGGCCACCCGGTGGTAGAAGCCGATCAGGTAAAATATCGCCCCCAGGCTCCAGATAGTGTAGGCCAGGCGCAGGGGCGGCGGCTTGGCGCTATTCGCGGGGTGAGGGACGGGGGTGGGCATGGACAAAGAATTTAGGCCTGGACCATAGAGAGTTAGGACCGCTCGGCAGCGGGCGCCGCAAACGAAACCGGAAAATGGGCTTATACCTTACCGCCGGCATTCAGGAACAGAAAAATCCCCCCGTCCCTTTTCAAAGGGGGGGGAAACCATTTACCCGGCCCTGCGTTCCAAAGACGAAGCGCCCATCGCTCCAGCAGCAATCGGCCAAGGCCGTCTGGGAACCTCCCCGGGGTCGCGACCCGTCCCCCCTTTATCAAAGGGGGTCAGGGGGATTTTCTTTATGGTCCCCTTTTACTCAAGGATGGGGGATCCATTATCGCGATGACCGCTCATGCAAGACCAACGCACCGAAAGGAACACCTGCTTGGCCAATGCCTATGACCCTATCGGCGAACGCCGGGCCCTGGTGCCGCTGCTGGCCGGGGCCGTGCTGATCAGTTTTTCATCGGTCTTCGTCCGGCTGGCCGAGGTGGCGCCCACGCTGTCGGGCTTTTACCGGGTCATGTTCGGGGCCCTGTTTTTGGGGCTTGCGGCAGGGGTAAGGCGCCTCTCCTGGCGGACCACAGGGCGGGTGTACGGGTTGTTGGCCCTCTGCGGCCTGTTCTTTGCCCTGGATCTTTATTTTTGGCACATCAGCATCCTCTCCATCGGTCCGGGGCTGGCCACCATTATTTCCAATTTTCAGGTATTTTTTTTGGGCTTTGTGGGGGTGGCGCTGTTGGGTGAGCCCCTGGGGCGCCGCCTGATGCTGGCGGTACCCCTGGCCCTGTCCGGCCTGGTGATGATTGTGGGCATCGGCTGGGCGCAGCTGGCCGCGAGCTATAGACTGGGACTTGTTTTCGCCCTGGTCACGGCCCTGTGCTACGCCGCCTATCTGCTGACCCTGCGCAAGACCCAGTCTCTGGCGGCGCGGTTGGATCCCCTGGCGGGACTGACCCTGATCTCCCTGGTCTCCGCGCTCCTATTGGGACTCCAGGTGGCCCTCGAGGGGGGATCCTTTGCCATTCCCAACCTGCGCAGCCTGGGGGCCCTGGCGGGTCTGGGACTGGGCAGCCAATCCGTGGGCTGGGTGTTGATCACCCGGGCACTGCCCCGGATTCGGGCCTCTCTGGTGGGATTGTCGCTGATGATGCAGCCGGCCCTGGCCTTTGTGTGGGATATGCTGTTCTTTCAACGGCCCACCACGGGGATCAATCTGGCCGGGGTGGCGCTGACCCTGGGTGCCATCTACCTGGGCAGCACCACCTCCAGGAAACCTGTCGCCCAAAAGCTATAGTTTCTCGGCGATTTCCGGCAAGGCGCGGCGCATCTGGCGCAGGGCCTGACGCAGGCGGTGTTCGTTCTCCACCAGGGCCAGGCGCAGAAAGCCTTCCCCCTCCTCGCCGAAACCGATGCCGGGGGCCGCGGCCACATTGGCCCGCTGCATCAGCTCCATGGCAAAATCCATGGAGCCCATGCGGTTGAAGGGCTCCGGCAGCCCGGCCCAGACGAACATGCCCGCCTTGGGCTTGACCACCGGCCAGCCCATGCGTTCCAGGCCATCGCAGAGGGTGTCCCGGCGGGCTTCGTATCTGGCCACCTGTTCGGCCACTTCCCGGGCGCAATCCCGCAAAGCCACGATCCCGGCCACCTGAATGGCGGCGAAAATCCCGTAGTCATAGTAGCCTTTGATTTTGGCCAGCCCCTGGATGATCTCTGGGTTGCCCACACAATAGCCGAGGCGCCAGCCTGCCATGTTGTAGGTTTTGGAGAAGCTGCCGAACTCCACCCCCACCTCGCGGGCGCCCGGAGCCTGCAAAAAGCTGGGCGGGGTGTAGCCGTCAAAGGCGATTTTGGCGTAGGCAAAATCATGGACCACCATGAAGCCGTACTTTTTAGCCAAATTTACGATGGCCGCGAACAGATCCAGGGAACCGAGGCTGGCCGTGGGATTGTGGGGGTAATTGAGAATCAGCACCTTGGGGCGCGGAAAGACATTTTGGCACATGTCGGCGATCCGCTTGACGAAAATCTCATCCTCATCCAGAGCGATGCGAATGACGCTGCCCCCGGCGATGATGGTGGCGTAAATATGAATGGGAAAGGCCGGCGCCGGGACCAACACCGTATCCCCGGGGCCTACCAGAGCCAGGCTCAAATGAGAGATGCCCTCCTTGGAGCCGATGGTCATGATGATTTCCTGGTCCGTGTCCAGATCCACCCCATAATCCCGCTGGTACACCTGCCCCACTTCGCGGCGCAGGTTGCGCAGCCCGTCGGCCTCCGGGTAGCGATGGGTTTTGGGGTCCTGAGCCACCTCGCTCAGTTTGTCGGCCACCACCTGGGGTGCCGGGTCCAGGGGATTGCCCATGCCCAGATCGATGACATCATCGCCCTGGTGGCGTTTTTCCATCTTCAGTTTGTTGATCATCCCGAACAGATAGGGGGGCAATTGGTCCATGCGCCGGGCGAATTTAAAGGGTGTGGGGGAATTCATGGGGGTCCTTTCTTGGCTAACTTACTGAATGGCCCTTTGGGGGTATCCATCTACGAGGCCGCTGGGGGGATTGAGGGTGTGCCATAGGGCCATGATTTATTTTTATCGCGATTTCAAAGGGTTGACAGCAAAATCCATAGCGAATTCTCTGGAGACTGTCAATTCGTCCCCGCTGGCCGCCGGGGGATGCCGCCAGGCTGCTCACCCGCTGGGGCGGTAGCCGGATCGGTGAAAAAGGACTTTGACAAAACCGGACGATGTTCTTCATAGTACCCGCCAAGACGCTTTGCCGGAGCGCGCTTCAGACCAAAACCGGCGGGGCAAACCAAACTCAGGAGGTGTGGCTGATGGGTGAGACAATACCGACTCGGGAGGCAGCTTTTGCGCTGCTGAAAAAGTACAACCAAAGCGATAGCCTGATCAAACACGCCCTGGCCGTAGAGGGCGTGATGCGCCATTTTGCCCGTTTGCGGGGCGAAGATGAGGAGCGGTGGGGCGTCATCGGCTTGATCCACGATCTGGACTACGAGCAATTCCCCGATCAGCACTGCAAAAAAACCGAAGAAATCCTGAAGTCTGAGGGCTGGCCCGCGGATTACATCCGGGCGGTGGTGAGCCACGGCTACGGGATTTGCAGCGACGTGAAACCGGAAAGCGATCTGGAAAAAATACTTTACGCCACCGATGAACTGACCGGGCTGGTGGCCACTACCGCTTTGGTGCGGCCCTCCAAAAGCGTGCTGGACCTGAAGGCTAAATCGGTGAAAAAGAAATGGAAGGACAAGCGTTTTGCCGCCGGCGTGGACCGCGCCATCATTCAAAAAGGGGCTGAAATGCTCGGCATGGAACTTTCAGCGCTGATCACCGAAACCATCGCCGGGATGCAAAGCGTGGCCGCTGCGATCGGATTAGCCGGTTCCAGCGCGCCTAGTGACGTCTGACATTTCGCTCCCCTTGGAATTCAGGGGGATGGATAGGGTTCGATCGCTTCGAGCTGATGGGCCAGCTGCGCGGGATCTTGGGTGGGCCGTTGGCAGCTGCCCTGGGTGCATACATAGGCCGTGGGCGTTTTCGCCAGGGCGGTTTTCCCGGTGGCCATGGGGACCCAGCGGCCCAGGGCTTCCTGTGAATCACCGCTGTTCACAACGCTCAGCATGCGGTTGGGCAGAAAGGTATTTCGCACCACATCCACCAGGGGGCCGCTCGGCGGCGTGGCGGTTCCGGGCGTGACGATGACGATCTCTTTGGGGGCGTCCAGATAAAAGTCCAGGGCCAGTAGCATGCGGGAGAGGCCCGTGGGCTGGGCTTCCAGGATGTGGCCAAAGTAGGTCAAGGTCCGGGCCGCCCGGCGGCGATAGCCTTCTTGGGCGGTGGTTTGCCCCAGGCGCAGCAGATTAAGCACCATCACCGAGTTTCCCGAGGGCACGGCCCCATCCCAATGGGGTTTTTGCCGGGCCAGCAACCGTTCGTGGCCTTTGCCGGTCATAAAAAAACCGCCGGCCGCCTGATCTTCAAACCGGTCGGCCACTTCGCGTTCCAAATCCATGGCCCGGGAGAGCCACCGCGGATCCTGGGACGCTTCATGGAGATCCAGCAGCCCGGCGATTAAAAAGGCATAGTCCTGGATGTAGCCCGGCGCGCCGGCGCGGCCGTCGGTATAGCTGCGTTTCAGCCCGGACGGGTCATGGAGTTCGGCCAGGATAAACCGGGCGGCGGCGGCGGCCCGCCGTAGATAGTCCCGGTCATTCAGTATCAATCCGGCCTGAGCAAAAGCCGATATCATCAGGCCGTTCCAGCCGGTGAGGATCTTCTCGTCCTGCAAAGGTGCCGGTCGCTCCAGACGCGCCGGGTAGAGCCGCTCTTTGATCTCGCGGATCCGTTGAGCCAGCGTTTCGGGGGTTAGATTAAACTCCCGGGCCACCGTTTCCAGCGAGCGGGGAACATGGGGAATGGTGCGGCCTTCAAAATTGCCTTGGGGGGTGATCCCAAAGTAGCGGGCTGCCAATACAGCGCTCTCGGGACCTAAGACTTCTTTCAGTTCAGATGGGGTCCAGGTGAAATAGTAGCCCTCTTCCCGCTCTCCGCCGGGGGTGAGGCTGTCGGCATCGCTGGCCGTGTAAAAGGCCCCTTGGGGGGCGGTCATCTCCCGGATCACATAGTGGAGGGTTTGCGTGGCGATGTCGCGGAACAACGGATTGTCCGTAATTTGAAAGGCTTCCAGGTAAGCCGGCACCAGCAGGGCGTTGTCGTAGAGCATCTTTTCAAAGTGGGGCACCTGCCAGGCCTGGTCCGTGGCATAGCGATGAAACCCGCCGCCGATCTGGTCATAGAGCCCGCCCCGGGCCATTTTTTCAAGGCTCTGGGTGGCCATCTGGAGAAAAGCGGGGTCCTGGCTTCGCCACCCATAGCGCAGCAGAAAAGGGATCGGCAGGCTGCTTGGAAATTTGGGGGCCCCGCGCAGGCCGCCAAATTGGGGGTCATAGCGTTCTTTGTAGGCCGCGGCGGCCTGATGCAGAATTTCCGTCGTGGGCAGCTTGGAACCGGGTTCCGGAAGGGCCGCTTCCCGGACGGCCTGGTGGATCAGAGCCGTGGCCTCGCTCACGCGCTGGGGCTCCATGTCATAGACGCTCTTGATGCGTTTGAGCAGGGAGAGCAAGCCGATGGTGTGGGCTCGATCGCCATCCCGGGGGGGATAGTAGGTGCCGCCGAAAAAAGGGTTCCGGTGGGGGGTCAGCCAGACATTCAGGGGCCAGCCGCCCCGTCCGGTGAGGGATTGCACCGCGCTCATGTAGATGGCGTCGATATCCGGCCGGGCTTCGCGGTCCACTTTGATGGCGATGAAATGTTGATTCAGATAGCGGGCGATCTCCAGATCTTCGAAGGACTCCTCCTCCATGACATGGCACCAGTGGCAGGTGGAATAGCCGATGGAGAGCAACACCGGAATGTTGCGGGCCTCGGCCGCGGCAAAAGCCTCATCCCCCCAGGGATACCAGTTGATGGGGTTATGGGCGTGCTGCAACAGATAGGGGCTGGACTGGAGAAATAGCCTGTTGGTGAAGCGCGCCCAGCCGTCCGGGCGCAAATGCCGGGTGCGGGGCCGGTAGGCGGCGCCCCGGGTTTCCCTTTGGGCGGCCAGTTGGCTCGCCAGTTTCCGGTCTACCGTTTTCAGGCCCGGCAGGGGTTCCAGAAAGGGCGCGGCCTTGATATCTTCCGGTCCCATTTAATCGTTTCCTTAGTTTAATGTCAACGCCATGGACGATTCCGTCTAATTCGTATCCATCCACAAATCCAGTAACCGTGGGTTCAGAGGCACTTTGCGTAAAGCAACTTGACTAAACTTCACATTCCGAAGCATTAGAAAATATTTCTTCCAGATAAAAATATAATAGTTTTTCAAATAGAATCAACGGTATAGACATCATCTGCCTGCTTTCTCCATCCCGTGGCACAAACCTTGAAATTTCGATCTAAATATTTCCACTATCTATGAAAGCGTAACGTGTGGTGTTCTTAAGGTGCCTAAAATCCCATTGTCATGCCGAATCGCTCTACCTGCAGGGTGTTTCGGTATTTTTTTTGGAATTTTGGCCAGAGGTGGTGAATTCAGAGGGGTAAGGGGGATGAGCATGAGTTTGGCAGCGCGAGCGAGCAGGCTTTTCGTATTCGTTCTGATTGGTCTATTTTCTCTGATGGTCAGCTTCAGTTACGGCCAGGATGCCGACGAAGCTGGCAATTTGGTCGAGCAGCCGGTTGTAAAAGCCGAGCCCTACGGCGATGCCGAGGACGAAACCTATATCCCCGAGGATGAAAGAGAGGATCTGCCTGAAGATCCCGGCGCGAATGACGATCAATCCAAGGAGGACTCTCAGGAGACCTTAAAACCCCAGCCGATAGTCGAAGGCGCCGATCAAGCTCTTGGGGCCATCACCGGCACCCTGGCCATGGGTGCCGCGGCTGCCGGGTGAACCGGTGAGGAGGATGGAATCTTTCCCACACCCCTCACTCCCGAAAACCTGATCTTTACCGGGGCCGCCAGCTACCGCATTCCCATCGACGTGCCCCCGGGGCGCAACGGCCTTGCCCCCGAGCTCACCCTTGCCTACAACAGCTACCAGGGCAACGGCTGGGTCGGCATGGGCTGGGATCTGAATTTGGGCGCCATCCGCCGTTCCACCAAATTCGGCATCGACTACAACAAGAGTGACTATGTGGCCGAACTGCCCGGGGCCAGCAAGGAACTGGTTGCCCGGGGCGACTGGGGCGCCAACCACTACGGCGCCAAGATCGAAGGCGACTTCAGTCAATATTACTTCAACTCCGCCACCCAGGGTTGGGAGGTGTATGCCAAAGACGGCACCATCGCCTACTATGGTAGCAGCACTGCTTCCCGGCAGACCTCCCATAGAGGCATCTACCAATGGTGTCTGGACCGCATCGAGGACCCCAGCGGCAACTATCTGGAAGTCACGTACACCAAGAGTCAGGCCCAGATCTATCCGGCGCGCATCGACTATACCGGCCATGCCGGCCTGGCCCCCAGCAATTATGTCCAGTTTAATTTGGAAGCCCGTCCCGATGTAGAACGCTCTTATGCCGGCGGCTTCGCCATGACAAGCGCCAAGCGCCTGGCCGCCATCGCGATCTACGCTGGAGACGAACTGGCCCGGGAGTATCGCTTGGATTACGAGACCGGCGACAGCACCGCCCGTTCCCGGCTGAGCAGCGTGACCGAGTGCGGCCAGGCCGGCACCTGCCTGCCGGCCACCGACATGGTCTGGACCGAGGGCGGTGATGTGGTGACGGTCCGGGATCAGGCCTGGGGCAATCCCCATCCTGCCGGGGGCAACTGGGACAGCGACAGCCACAAGGTGATCAGCGGTGATTTCAACGGTGACGGGCGCGACGATATCTTCTTGCAAGCCAAAAATAAAAACGCTGCCCACTATCTCTATCTGGCTCAGGCAGATGGCAGATTCACCCAAAAAACCCAGTCATGGAGTGACAGCAGCTACACCAACAAGTGGTGGTCGACCCCCTACCGCCATATCGTTACCGGCGATTTCAACGGCGACGGGCGTACGGATCTGTTTCTGCAGGCTCTGGATCATGCCTGGTCGAACCTGGTCTATCTGGCCAGGGCCGACGGCACCTTTTCGCGCTCCAATCCCCTTCAGGAGTGGAGCGGCAAGTATCCCAATGTCGGCACTTGGCTGAACGGCGGCTACTGGGACGCCTATTACCATGTCCTGGTTACCGGCGATTATAACGGCGACGGCCGGACCGACCTGTTCCTGCAGGCCACGGTCAACTCCAATTACTACTATCTGTTTTTAGCGGGCAGCGACGGGAAATTTACCAGTGTCCACCAATCCTGGAACGGCACCCACGCCTCGGGCATGGGCTGGAACGCCCAGCACCGCAAGATCACCGCCGGGGATTTCAACGGCGACGGCAAGAGCGACATTTTTCTGCAGGCCCACACCAAGGATTGGTACAATGCCCTGTTTCATGCCGACGCCAACGGCAAGTTCACCACCCTGGCCCAGCAGTTCCGCTACCGCTTTCCCGAGCAGGGCAGCTGGGATTTGGGCGGCTATTGGTCCACCGATTACCACAAGCTGATCCCCGGCGACTATAACGGCGACGGGCGCACCGATCTGTTTTTGCAAGCCGAACCGGCCTCCAGCTGGAACTACTTGTTTCTGGCCAACGGCGGCGGTGGATTCTCCCAAGTGCATCAATCGTGGGGAGACCAATACCATTTAGGAGCCAATTGGAACACTTCGTCGCACAAGATCGCATCCGGAGATTTCAATGGCGACGGCAGGACTGACCTGTTTTTACAAGGGGTCAGCAGCGGCAACAACAATGTTCTGGTTCTGGCCAGCGCCGCCGGAAAATTCGAGTCCCTTCACCAAGCCTGGCCCCAGTCTTATCTGGGGGTAGCCTGGGATACCCACAACCATGTCGCCCACACTGCGGATTTCAACGGAGACGGGCGCAGCGATATCTTTTTGCAGGCCAAGGCCAGCGGCAACAACAACTGCCTGTTCCACGCCAGCAGCGGCCAGCCCTTTTCCGATCTGTTGGCCCGGGTGGACAATCCTCTGGGGGGTTCGGTTAGCATCGCCTACAGCCCCTCTACAACGTACAGCAACGGTCTGATGCCCTTTGTGGTCCAGACCGTGGCTCAAATTACCACGGACGACAGCCTGGGGAATCATTCGGTAACCCGTTACAGTTATGCCGACGGCCTGTATGCCCACAGCGACCGCTCTTTTCGGGGCTTTGGCTACGCCAGGCAGATCCATCCGGACCAAACCATTCGGGAAACCTGGTACCACCAGGGTCAGTATTCCAAGGGCTTGCCCTATCAGGTGGAGCAATTCGCCCCGGGAGCCCAAGATCCCTTTGCCCTGACCACCAATACCTGGGAGATGGCCTACATCGATCCACCGGCCAATACCAGCAAGTTTCCCAAACTCAATCGAGAACGAACGGAGTATTACGACGCCGCCACAGTCTTTCGCCAGACCGATTTCACCTGGGACGAGACCAACGGCAACCTGCTGACCCGGGTGACCTCCGGCACCGACGGTGAGTCCGTGACCACCGATTATACGTGGGATAATTTCGATCCTACCGGCTGGCTCTGGCGCAAAACCCAAAAGAGCGTCACGGGCGACGCCAGTGGATTGGTGAGGGAGGCCTTCTATGACTACAATCTATACGGCAATCTGAACCGCGAGGAGTTCTGGCTGGAGAGCGGGACCAATCCCGTGGTCACCTATGCTTACGACAATTATGGAAA
Organism: uncultured delta proteobacterium; assembly: GCA_963713755.1. Lineage (GTDB taxonomy): Bacteria > Desulfobacterota > Desulfobacteria > Desulfobacterales > CAVQMW01 > CAVQMW01. The sequence continues at coordinate 742,455 of CAVQMW010000005.1, forward strand.
CCGGGTGTCCAAAACCGACGCCCGGGGCAACACCACCACCTATGAGTACGATACAGCAACCCACACCTATCCGGTGAAAACCACCTATCCCACCACTGCCGGCGTGGCCCATGTCGAGCAGGCTCCCACCTGGGACCATCGCTTCGGCCGGGCCACCCGAACGGTGGACGAAAACCAAAATGCCACCCTTTATGCTTACGACGATTTTGGCCGGCTGACCTGGGTGGGCTATCCAGACGGCGGTCGAAAGAACATTATCTATGCTGACGCGGCCTTTCCGCGCTATATTTGGACCCGGATCAAGGCCGGCGACACCGAGTTTATTGACGGCTATCTCTACTTCGACGGCCTGGGCCGTAAAATCCAGGGGGCCGAACCCGGCGAGAACAACAAATTTATCATCACCCAATGGGAATATGATGAAATGGGCCGGGAATCGATGGCCAAAGGCCCCTTTTTCGCTGCCAACCGCGGCTATCCCCAAACCCCGCCCAGTCAATACCCCTGGAAAGAGACCCAATATGATAAGCGGGGACGGCCCACCCGGATTAAAAGCCCCCATGGCGAGTACGGCACCATCCAGGCGCTGTTCAGCTACCGCGGCTTTGCGGTGACCGCCACCGATCCTGACGGCAAACAGAAGACCGAAACCCGGGACCACCTGGGCCGCATCATCCAGGTCACCGAACACACCGGCACTGGGGATCAGGACACCTTTTACAGCTACAATGCGGCCGGAGACCTGACCGAAGTTACCGATGCCCTGGGCAATATCACCACCCTCGCATTTGACACCCTGGGCCGCAAGATCCGCATCGACGATCCCGATATGGGCTTGTGGAGCTATACCTATGATCGCAACGGCAATCTGAAAACCCAGACCGATGCCAAGCAGCAGACCGTGACCCTGAGCTACGACAAATTGAACCGCAAGACCGCCAAGGTCTTTTCCACGGCCGATCCCTCGGTGGTTTACACCTATGACAACCTGACCATCCCCAACGGCATCGGCAGGCTCTACGCCATGAACAACACCACGGCCGTCACCACCTACAATGGCTATGACGCCCTGGGCCGGGTGACGAGTGTCACCAAGTCCATCCAAAATGCCCCGGACCCTTCCTACACCACCCAGACCAGCTATGATGTGGCCGGCCGTCCCAGCCAGGTCACCTATCCCGACAGCGCCGTTTTAAGCTACACCTACCATCCCGGCACCCGGCTTTTGGCCGCGGCCTCGGACGGCAACAGCCTGGTCTACGCCATGCTCACCGACTATGCGCCCACGGGCAAGATCGGCCAGGTCTTTTTCGGCAACAACACCACCACGGCCTACACCTACGATCCTTGGTCCACCAAGCTGACCACCATCATCAGCGAGGATCCTACCGGCCAGCCGGCCAACGACCTGCAGCGGCGCTTTTACAGATACACCAAAGCCGGGGATATCAAAGAGATCCAGGACGATCTCAACCAGGTGACCTACAGCTACACCTACGACGACCTGCACCGACTGCTGACTGAGACCAACAGCGGCTCCCACGATCCCATAACATTGACCTACGATGAAACGGGTAATATCACCACCAAAACAGTGGGCAGCACCACCATGGCCTACGCCTACGATCCCAACCATGTCCACGGGGTCAGCAACATCAACCGCAACGGCACAAACCACGCCTACAGCTACGATGCCAACGGCAACCTGACTGCAGGCCCGGCCTTTGAGCCTTCCGGCAGCGTGGCCCAGCGCACCCTCAGCTACAACGCCGCCAACATGCCCACCCAGATCGACTACATCCAGGGCGGCGCCACGGTGACCACCACCTTGGGTTACGACGGTGACAACACCCGGGTGCGCAAGAGTGTCTCCGGCCAGGGAGCGACCTTTTACATCGACGAAAACTTCGAGGTCATTCGGAGTCAAGCGACCCGCTATATCTTTGCCGGTAACCTGCGCATCGCCCAGGTGAAAAACGGCGCGGTGCACTATTTCCACAAGGACCACCTCAACTCTTCGGGGGTGATCACCGACAACAGCGGTGTTGCTGTGGAAAAAGTGGAGTACATGCCTTTCGGCCAGATTCGCGTGCAGACCGGCCCCGTCACCAGCGACTACAAGTTCACCGACCAGGAGCAGGATGCCTCCACCGGGCTGTACAACTACGACGCCCGGCTCTATGATCCGGTGATCGGGCGGTTTGTGTCGGCGGATACGGTGGTGCCCGATTTTGCCAATCCGCAGTCGTTGAACCGCTACAGTTATGTCCTAAATAATCCATTAATGTATGTCGATCCCACGGGTCACTATGACGCTGATCCCGAAGGCAATCCTGCTGATAGTTCCAGTAGTGATGATTCTGGAGTTAGCGATGGGGCTGGAGGTAATCTATCAACCGATGAAGCCCATCTTGATAACGATACGCTACCCACTGGCCCTGTTGGAACAGGATTAGAGAACGAATATGACCAAGATTATGATGGAATTGATGATGATGATCCTGCTGATGGTGACAAAGGATATGGTAGTTATTGGAATTATCTTAAGAATGGAAATCGTCTTACAAAGAAAGCTGTAGGGGCTCTCTTAGTAGCTTTCGGCGGTTTAAAAGTTGCGATGGGGGTCGCTGTCGTAAAAGGAGGTATTGCCGAAATGGGAGTAACTGCTCCGACGCCGGCCGCTGGAGCAGGGTTTGTAGTAGGAATACATACAGTGGGTGTTGGCTTAACGCAAATTGGTGTGGGGGTTACTACTATCGGTGTAGGTATCGATATGATGAGGTACTTGGTCAGGAATGTGCTTTTTCTGAAAAATCCTCCTCCAAAAGCTTCCTTTATAGTTGGCCGATCCTATAAAATTATCAGAGGGAAGCGAACACTCTTATACCTAACTGCAACTTACAAGGGTGATAATATGAATCGTTTTTACCATGATATATACGGTGGTAAATAAGGTGCCCTGAGGCAATTTAGGTAGTGTAATCTTTTTTGTGTGAAATTGAAAATGCTCGAAAAAAATATTACACTTCCGGCATTTTTAACCCCATCGGTTTCCATCTTGGATAAGGCCCTTGAAATGGTGGAAATATCCGGTAGCTTTTTCAGACCTATTAATCGCAGTACAAGGGGGTTTATCATTTCCGGCTAGGCCGGGGTAGGGGCTTTACATGAAACTTTTATTCCCTGCTACATCTATTGAACTAATTATAAAATTATTTTCGGTTTTTCTATGTTCTATGTATATAGTCGCGCTTCTTTATAATATAACTTCGAAATCGACTGCTGATTTTTTAATTTTTTCATTTCTTCTATGTTTTTGCGTCGCTGGCTATCTATTTTCGAGGCGCTTAAAAGTAAATTTCAAAATTAAAGATAATTCCCTGTTGTTAAGATATAGGAATATTATTAAGCAAATTAATATATCAGAAATAGCTCGATTTCAGCTAAGAAGAGTGCTTTACCCTTTCCCTGGCCATGCAGAGATGCATTTCGGGGCTATGACTATTGATGAAAAGTATATTGAGCTATATGAAGAGAAGTATACAATCTTCTTTTACAGATGGGTAAAATTCGTAGAACAACTATCTCATAGCCTGAATATTGAAGTGGAAACGGTTAATTTAGTAGAAGATACCAATGGGAAATTATACCCAAAATAAGCGAGTAATATTTCGCCTAGCAGGTGTTGGTGTTGGGGACGTGTTGGTGTTGGGGTGTTGGGGTTGGGTGTAGGGGTGTTGGGGACGCTCCTTAAATAATAATATTCATAGCCGAAACTTGCCTTCCGCCGCCAGCTTGCGTCCCCGCGCCACGGAGACGCTCACCGCCGGTCCGGATATTTCCAGCTTTTGGCTCAAAGCGCTCTGGGAAACGCCAAGTTCATGGGTCGCCCAAAAACAGAACAGGCTGCGGGCTTTCACCGTGGTGGGTTGTTTGCCCTTGGCCCAGATCAAATCGGGATCGATGCCCATGACCTGAGCAGCTCTGTTGGCGATATAAGCCAAATCTATCCCTTCCGTTTTTAACCGGTATTTTCGATCCAGGGTCTCCTGGGCCTGTTGGATTACCGACTGTACGAACTCACCGTCACCCAATATCCGCTCGTCGCCTTTCTGAAAGATTTTAGCATTACGCAACGCCTTGACTGCCGCCCAACCGCCCGCGCTACGAATCAGTCCGCCCCCCAACAGATCATCGCGCCGGCCCTGAGCGATGCCCTTTTGCACAAAGGCCCTGTACCTGCTCCTGGCCGTAGTTAATTGATCGTCGAATAATGCCAGCACATAGGCCGTATCCTGCCAATCGGCCTGGAATCTATCCAAAAGGGCTCCATGACCACAAAACCGGTAGCGGTCCAAAGCTCGCATATCGGGGGTCAATCTGGCCCGCAGCGGGTTTAAGTGAATATAGCGCACCAGTTCCGTAAGATAGGTATCCTGCTGGCAAAGGATGGACTTATACCGGTTCTGAAACAGATGGCCGGAGCGCTTGTGCCGCCGGTTATAGTACATGGCATAGCCGGTTAACAGCCTTTTCATCACCGTGGCCACGGGAACCGTACCGGTCCTGAGCAGCAGATGAAAATGGTTGGGAATCAGTGCCCAGGCCAAACACTGGGTTTGGCTTTCCCCAATAATCAGACCCAGGCGATCTAGGAAAAATTGCCGATCCGTATCATCGTTGAATATTTTTCTGCGCGCAATGCCCCTTGCGATTACATGGTGCAGGGCACCAGGGGCATCTATTCTGGCTTTACGGGGCATGGTTTCTGGCTATCAATATGGAGAGATATAGGCAACCTATTATTTAAGGAGCGTCCCCAATCGCCCGCGTCCCCAATCGCCCACCAATCGCCCATTTAAGGAGCGTCCCCAATCGCCAATCCAATCGCCAATCGCGTCCCCAATCGCCCCTGTTTTTCGCGCCAGGCCGACGGCCATCCGCAGCAGGTCAGGGAATTGACGAACAGCACCGTAAGACGGCGACTGAGCCAAAGCATCCGCCGATCATCGTTCTTGACCCGCCGGAAGGAAAATCGTAAGCATTTTCGGGCGGCTTGGTCAGGGGCCCTTCAGACGTGGCCCTGCCGGAGAGGGGCAAGGCGTTCAGGGAACTGCCCGGCAGGTTCTCTCCGGCACCTGGGCATCTTAAAGGTTAAACTCAGACGATTCCGGTGATTATGAGTGATTTTCAGCACTGGTGGCGGCAAATCCCCGCGCTGTTGGACCCGGTGGTTTTTCAGCTCGGTCCGGTGCGCATTCAATATTACGGCCTGATGTACCTGGTGGCCTTCGGTCTGACCTATGGGCTGGTGAGTTACCGGCTCAAGACCGAACCTCGCTTTCAGGTGTCCGGCCAACAGCTTCAGCAACTCTTTACCTACTTGATCATCGGGTTGGTGCTGGGCGCCCGCCTGGGCTATGTTCTGTTCTACAATTTGAACTACTACCTGATCCATCCCTGGCAGATTTTCCTGCCCTTCACCTGGGCCAATGGGTTTGTCTTTACGGGCATTTCCGGGATGTCCTACCATGGCGGCCTCATGGGGACCCTGGGGGGGGCCTGGCTCTATCTGCGCCGCACCCGCCTCTCCCTGTTGACCATGGCCGATCTGGTGGTGCCCGCCATCCCCCTGGGCTACACCTTTGGGCGTCTGGGAAATTTCATCAACGGGGAATTGTACGGCCGGCCCACGAGCCATCCCGTGGGAATGATCTTTCCCCAGGCCGGAGATGGTCTTCCCCGGCACCCGTCTCAGCTATACGAAGCGTTTTTCGAAGGGTTCGTGCTCTTTGTTCTCCTCTGGAGCCTGCGCCGCAAAATTCAGACTCCGGGGGCCATGCTGGCGCTATACCTGTTGGGGTACGGCGCGGTACGTTTCGTCATCGAATATTTCCGGCAGCCCGATGACCAGCTCGGGTTTATCTGGGGCCCCCTCACCATGGGGCAGATTCTGTGCGCCCTGATGATGATCGCCGGCGGTGCGGGTCTGGTCTTTTTCCGTCGTCTGGGGGAAAAGAACGCCGCAGCGGGAACCGCCCGAAGGAGCTGAGACCGGGTCTAATGGGGATTGCGGCGGCCCAGGGCTCTGCCGTTCATTTTTTAAGATCTCCTTGACATTCAAGAGGTTGTGGGCCATAGAAATCTATTTCAACCGCTTAAACTGCTGCGGCGCATGAATCTCCCGAAATGTCGCCCTATTGGGCGGATGGGATGCAATGCAAGCTGGTGAGACGCCGCGCCGGACGAATTGGGAACCACACGGGAGTTAACCTTGGGAAACACCAAACAAAGGAGGTCGCTATGCGTTTGATCCTGTTGGGCGGGCCGGGGGCCGGAAAGGGCACCCAGGCCAACAACATCAAGGAGAAGTATCAGATCCCCCAGATTTCCACAGGCGACATGTTGCGGGCCGCGGTCAAGGCGGGTACGGAGTTGGGCAAGGCCGCCAAAAAGGTCATGGATGCCGGTGGACTGGTTTCGGATGACATCATCATCGGTCTGGTCAAAGAGCGCATTCAGGAGCCGGACTGCGCCAAGGGATTCCTCTTCGACGGCTTTCCCCGAACCATTCCCCAAGCCGATGCCATGAAAGATGCCGGTGTGGCCATCGATGCGGTGGTGGATATCGATGTACCCGATGGTGAGATCATCAAGCGCATGAGCGGCCGGCGGGTGCACCTGGCCAGCGGACGGACCTATCACGTGGTGTTCAATCCCCCCAAGGAAGAGGGCAAGGATGATGTCACCGGCGAGCCCCTGATCCAGCGCGATGACGATTCCGAGGAAACCGTCAAGCAGCGCCTGCAGGTATACCACGACCAGACCGAGCCCTTGATCGGCTACTACAAAGCTTGGGAAACCAAGGGCGGGGCCGCGGCACCCAAGTACATCCGCATCGAGGGCGTGGGCAAAGTAAACGAAATCCGCGACAACATCTACAGCGCACTGAAAGCCCTGTAAGTCATATTTTTTAGCTCAAACACAAACACAAGCGCCAGGGATCTGGGTTAAGATCCCTGGCGCTTTTTTATTGCGCGTGTCACCTTTGCCGGTTGGTATCGCCATTGCCAAGAAGATTGACCATCGTTGGGTGCTGAATCGTAAAGATACTTTCCGGTCAACCCAACGAGGTTGGTGCCGATTCGATGAATAAGCTCTAATTTTCGGGAGGTTATTAAATCATGTACTCATACGCGAAAATAGGCATGCTCATTGCAAAATCATTGCCAATGGTAGCACCAGCACCCTTGAAAATCGAAAATCCGATTGAATTCGGCAATGCAGTGGCGGGAAAGGATACTACGCTTTACCCGCCGTTTTTATTTGGGGAAACACAGTGGTCGATATTTCAGCCAGTCAAAGCGGTCCATCCCTGCGCGCCAGGATAAAAGGCGCCATGGGGTCTGCGTCGCTGCTTCAAGTTGCCGCCGGCGGGTTGATCACCGGCGCCTTTGGTCCGTCCATCGTCACCTATTTTCCCAAAGTGATCATGGGTGCGGTACTCATGTATTTAGGCCTAACTTTTTTAGTCGAATGGACTTACGAAAGTCGGTTCAAGTTGCCCAAGATCGATATCGTTATCATTTGGATGATCTTGGGGGTCATCGCGGTATTTGGGTTTTTGCAAGGCGTTGCCTTAGGGTTTATCGCGGCGGTGATCATGTTTGCCATCAGCTGCAGCCGAACGGATGTTGTGCGCCACGAAATGAGCGGCAAGGCATACCACAGCCAGGTTACCCGCTTGCTGGAGCAGCGCCAGGTGCTGGATCAGCAAGGGGACAAACTCTATATACTTCAGCTCCAGGGGTTTATCTTCTTTGGTACCGTGGACCGCTTGTTCAATAAAATCAAAACCCACCTGAATGACAGGCGTAAACTTCGTCCGCAATTTGTCGTCCTCGATTTCCAGCGGGTCGCCAATCTGGATTCCACGGGGATGCTCAGTTTTCGGAAGCTCAAGGATCTCACGACTACTTCCCGAACGCATATCGTCATCACCGCACCCACCCGGAAAATAAAACGGCAATTGGAACACGGGGGCCTGCCCGCTTCTGAAGGATTTACGCACTATTTTCCCAGCCTGGATGCCGGCCTTGAGTGGTGTGAGGATAGGATGCTGGAGAGTGCGGGGCTGGTGCTGGATGAAAAGCCCCCATCCCTGGAGGAACAACTTAAAGCGATCCTGCCCGCATCGAACCGGCTTTCAGAGCTCTTCGATTATCTGGAACGCCATGAGATTTCTCCCGGGATTTCCATCATCCGGCAGGGAGAGAAACCGGACGATCTTTACTTCATAGAGTCCGGGCGGATCACGACTCAGCTCGATCAGCCGGATGGTACGCCCACGCGCTTGGAAACCATGCGCAATGGCCACACCGTGGGGGAAATCGGTTTCTATCTGGGAAAAAGAGGCACGGCTACCGTGATCACGGATGAACCCAGCGTGATTTACCGCTTGTCCGCTACCGATTTGAAACGACTTGAAAGAAGAAATCCGCAAACCGCCAATCTGCTCCATCAGGTCGTGATTCAACTGCTGGCTGAACGGCTCATGCATATGAGAAGAACCATTGATGCATTGCAGAAGTAAACCAACGCCGCGTGACCTGGCACTCACCCTGTGAAGCTATTTTTCAGCACGTCCCTAGCGCAGCCGCCAATGGCCGTTCGCATCCCGGCAGGCGGTGGATTTGGTTATTTGCGGCTGACCGTCGATGATCGCTTCGATCTCGGCCTCGCGGCACACCTGGTTGGCAGAATTTTGGTACGCAGGTTGCGGGGTGACCGTGTACTGGTTGCCGCTATCCGGGTTGATCCAGGCCGAACCCTGATTGGAAACGCCGGTCTCGTAGACATGGTTGAGCTGTTGCTTGTCGTATTTATCCATTTCATTGCCGACGATATAGCCGAGCATGGTGCCCACGGCGGCCCCGATCAGGGTCGCCTCGGTGTTGTGGCCGATCATTTGGCCGATAGCCGCCCCGCCCGCCGCGCCGCCCAGGGCACCGCTTTGGGCTTTGTTCATTCCGGCGCATCCCGAAAACAGGGTTACCAACGACAGTGCGGCTGCAAAATAAAGTTTCATGCCCGTCCTCCTTCATTCCGAATGTTATCGTCATCAATACCGAAAAGCAGATATTTCGCTTCGAATTATTCTGAAATTATATAGACGTTTTTCCCCGTTGACAATGGGTGAGCACGATAGGGGCTCGCGGAACAGTACGGTCACCCGACCCAGCCATCTGCCCAGAAGCGGACCCATCATTACCGTCATGATCTGGAAGAGGAACTCAAATGTCCTTTTTCCTCCGGCGCTGAATCTCCACCTTTGTAAAAATAAAACTATCAATTTCAATATATTACGGGCTTGAGCGGGCGGAATAGTAGGCCTGCCGAAGATGGATTGCAAAAACCGGAACGATCGCTTCTTATTCGATGAGGGGCATAATATTCTAACTAATAGGAATATATAGATAAAATTTTATTTGGCATGAGACTTGTTAAGCCCCAGCCTGTAACGGCACATTCACGATAGCGTTATTTTTAAACTCAGGGTCAAGCCGAATAGGAGAATCTCAAGCGATGCGTATAGAACCACTGCGTCCAATCAAGTTCAAAACCGAAGCCAAGCCGAGCTCTACCAATGGGCTGGGGGCGGAGCTGGAAGAGGAGCCTCCAAGTCACCAGGATGAGACAATTATTGGCTCTTTGACTCACAAGGAGCTTCAACGCAAGCTTTCCATTCAACTCCTTCCCCGTGATACCGCTTCCCAGCGCCGCCGTTTCAAGCAACTTTATTATCCCCACGTCACCGAGCGCCAATGGAACGATTGGCGCTGGCAAATCGCCAACCGGGTTCACACCCAGGCCCAACTGGAAAGATTTCTCGATCTTACGGATCGGGAGCGCACCGCGGTAGCCGGGTCGCAAACCAAGCTGCCCCTGTCCATCACCCCCTATTACATGAGTTTGTTGGTGGGCCGCGGCTGTGACTACGCCCTGCGCAGAACGGTCGTTCCAGTAATTGACGAGTTTTTCAAAATGCCGGGCGAAGATGACGATCCCCTTGGCGAAGAGCAACAAAGCCCCGTTCCGGGCTTGGTGCATCGCTATCCTGACCGTGTGCTTTTTTTGGTTCTGGATTTCTGCTCGACCTATTGCCGCTATTGCACCCGTTCCCGGGTGGTGGGCCATGGACGCCTCCTTTTCAACCGTCGGCGGTTGGAGCTTGCTCTGGACTATATCCGCCGCACGCCGGCGGTGCGTGATGTGTTGATCTCCGGCGGCGATCCGCTCACATTGGGGGATACGCGTCTGGATTGGCTCCTGACCCAGCTGCGCCGGATCAAGCACGTGGAGATTATCCGTATCGGCACCAAAATTCCCGCTGTTTTGCCTCAGCGCGTCACGCCGCAACTGGTCAAGATGCTGCGCCGCCACCATCCCCTGTGGATGAGTTTGCATTTCACCCATCCCGACGAGTGCACTCCCGAGGCTAACCGCGCCTGCCAGCGCCTAGCCGATGCGGGTATTCCCTTGGGATCGCAGACCGTGCTGCTCAAAGGGGTCAACGACTCAGTTCAGATCATGAGTGATCTGATGTGTCATCTGCTGCGGATGCGCGTTCGCCCTTACTACCTCTATCAGTGCGACCCGATCTTGGGATCGGCCCATTTTCGCACACCGGTGGAAAAGGGACTGGAGATCATTCGCGGTCTAAGAGGCCACACCTCAGGTTATGCACTGCCGACCTATGTGATCGACGCACCGGGCGGCGGGGGCAAGATTCCCTTGATGCCCGATTATTGTCTGGGGCGTGATGAAAACAACATTATTTTAAAGAATTACGAAGATAAAATTTTTAAGTATCCAGACTACTGCTGAGGGTTTCCGATCAATTGGATTCCGATTGCCTGGCCTTACGGAAGGATGCCCCAGCGTGGAACCTATCCGGGAAGCCAGTGATGGTAAGCGCAGAAGCGTTTTTGCTGGTTGCGGATCTGCATTACAACGAAATTATGGGCGGAGGAGCTGGTCGATGAGAATTGGACTGACCTATGACCTGCGGGCCGACTACCTGGCGGCCGGCTATTCACAAGAGCAAACGGCCGAGTTTGACAGGCCCGATACCATCAACGCATTAGAAAATGCATTGGTGTCATTGGGCTACGCGCCAGAGCGCATTGGGCACGCCCGGCAACTGATGGTTCGTCTGACTGCCGGGGAGCGCTGGGATCTGGTCTTCAATATCGCCGAGGGGCTGCACGGCATTGGCCGAGAAGCCCAAGTGCCGGCCTTGTTGGATCTTTACGAGATTCCGTATACTTTTTCCGACCCAATGGTCATGGCCCTGACCTTGCACAAAGGTATGACCAAACACGTGCTGCGCGATGCCGGGGTGCCCACCGCGGATTTCACCGTGGTCCAAGGTGTTGAGGATGTGTGCCGGGTGGCGTTTGCCCCGCCCTACTTCATCAAACCAGTGGCCGAAGGCACCGGCAAGGGGGTGACTCCCGAGTCCATCGTACACCAGCGGGACGATCTGGAAGAGGCCTGCCGTAATTTGCTGACCGCTTTCAACCAGCCCGTACTGGTCGAATCCTTCTTGCCTGGCCGCGAATTTACGGTTGGTTTGGTGGGAACCGGTAACGATGCCCGGGCACTGGGAACCCTGGAGGTGCATCTGCTCAAGCACGCCGAACCGAATGTATACTCCTATGTAAATAAAGAGCGCAGCGAGGAGCTGGTTTCCTATCAGCTGGTTCATCCCCAGGACGATGAGTGGGTGGCCCGGGTCGAGGCCGTGGCCTTGGATGCCTGGCGGATACTCGGCTGCCGTGATGGTGGTCGGGTGGATTTGCGCTGTGATGAGCGGCAAGCGCCCCTGTTCATGGAAGTCAACCCTCTGGCCGGGCTGCACCCCCAGCATTCGGACCTGCCCATTCTGTGCACAGCCATAGGCCTGCCCTATGAGGAGTTGATTCAACGGATTGTTCGCTCGGCCCTGAAACGGGTGCGTCCGCCAGTCGTAAGAAAGAGGCAACATGCGCATCGCCGTAGTGCATAACGCCGTGTATGACGACAGTTCGCCGGACGAACGGGATGTGCTGGTCCAGGCCGATGCGGTGATTGCTTCCCTGAAGCGATTGGGGCATGAGACCGTGAGGCTGGATTGCGATCTAGATTTGAGTGCGATCAAGAGGAGAATCGGAGAGGTTGCACCGCAGTTGGTGTTCAACCTGGTGGAGTCCCTGGCCGGGACAGGGCGATTGATCCATCTGTTCCCCTCCCTACTAGAGGCCTTGGCTGTACCTTTTACCGGTGCGTCGGCGGAGACGCTTTTTTTGACCTCCAACAAGACCTTGGCCAAGGTTCAGATGCGGGCCGCCGATCTCAATACACCAGATTGGGTCGGGCCTTTAAAGGGCCGTCGTCCCCAGGTGTCGCCGGTCAGCGGTCAGTGGCCCCGGCACTGGATCATTAAATCGGTGTGGGAACATGCCTCTATCGGCATCGATGAACAGGCGCTGCTGGATGGTGTCGAGACCCCCCGACTCAACGCATTGCTCGCCGAGCGCGCTGCCCACTTAGGAGGTGGCTGTTTTGCCGAAGCATTCATCGAGGGCCGTGAGTTCAACCTCTCGGTGCTTGACGGCCCGCGGGGGCCGGTGGTGCTGCCGCCGGCTGAGATCATCTTCGAGGGGTTCGGCGATAACCAGCCGCGCATCGTGGGGTATCAAGCCAAATGGAACAGTGATAGTTTTGCTTACCATCACACACCCCGCAGGTTCGATTTCGACAGCCAAGACGGCCCGCTGCTGGAACGGCTCGAATCCATGGCCCTGCGCTGCTGGGAGCTTTTCGATTTGAGGGGCTACGCCCGGGTGGACTTCCGCGTGGATGCCGACCGGTCTCCCTGGGTGCTGGAGATCAACGCAAATCCGTGCCTGTCGCCCGACGCCGGCTTTGCCGCCGCTCTAGAGCGGGCCGGACTGCAATTTGAAGATGCGCTGGCACGTATTGTCGTAACTTGCGGGGTTTGAACGATGCTCAAGATCAGAAGAATCTACGATGATTTACTGCCGGTTAATCGGGATATTCTCAAACAGGTGCAGCAGATTTTGCGGTCCCAATTCAGCGAAGTGCCGGAAGCGGAGATTGAGCAGATCGGAGAGAAACTGCGAAATCCATTCAAGCAGCGCTTTCGCACCATTTTACTTGTGGCGGAGAACCTGCGCCGGCGGGTCCTCGGCTTTGCCATGCTGCTGCATGAGCCGGAGATTGGCTTTTGCTACCTGGACTGGATTGCCATGGCCGACGGGAAGACCGGCGGCGGGCTCGGCAGTGCGCTTTATGACCGCGTGCGCAGAGAGGCTGCCGATCTGGACGCCAAAGGGCTCTTTTTCGAATCCCTTCCCGACGAGCGTGAGCACTGCCCTGATGATACCCTAATTAAGCAGAATCGGGCGCGCCTCCGGTTCTACGAGCGCTACGGTGCCCGCCCCATCATTAACTCCGGCTACGAAATACCGGTCAGGCCTGAAGACACCTGCATGCCCCACTTGGTCTACGATGGGCTAGATCGCGAACGCCACCTGCGGCGACACTACGTTCAAAAAGTGGTGCGGGCTATTCTGGAGCGCAAATACGCCGATTACTGCCCACCCGAATATGTGACCGGGGTTGTGGCCTCCTTCCGGCAAGACCCGGTTCAGTTGCGGACTTTTCGATATGTGAAGCCCGAGGCGGTGCGCAGTGCGGTCGAAGGGCGCTCTGCCGAGCAGATCGCTTTAGTGGTCAACGACAAGCACGACATCCACCATGTGCACGAGCGCGGGTATGTCGAGACCCCGGCGCGGGTCGGCACCATTCGCAAGGCTCTCGATCCCAGTGGGCTTTTCGCTCTGAGCCCTCCGCGCGCCTTCAGCCAGAAGCACATCACGGCGGTGCACGCCGCCGATCTGGTCAATTATCTGCGTCGGGCCTGCGCCGAGATGCCCGAAGGCAAGTCGCTTTATCCCTATATCTTTCCCATCCGCAACAAGACGCGGCCACCCAAGGAACCCTCGGTGCTCGCTGGCTATTACTGTATCGACACCTTCACGCCCATTAACCGCAATGCCTATCCGGCCGCCCGCAGGGGGGTGGACTGCACCTTGACGGCGGCTGCCGAAATTCTATCCGGACGCCGGATTGCCTATGCCCTGGTGCGGCCTCCTGGTCATCACGCCGAGCGGCACGCCTTCGGGGGTTTTTGCTACTTCAACAACAACGCCATCGCAGCCCAATTTCTCAGTCCGCATGGGAAGGTGGCCATTTTGGACATCGATTATCATCACGGCAATGGCCAACAGGAGATATTCTACCGCCGGGCCGATGTGCTCACGATCTCCATCCACGGCCATCCCAAGTTTGCTTATCCCTACTTTACCGGGTTTCAGGACGAGCGTGGCGAAGGGCAGGGCGAAGGATTCAACCTGAATCTGCCGCTGCCCGAAGCGGTGGATGGGGAACTGTATCGCAAGGCGCTGGCCAAGGCCATTGAACGCATCGTGGCCTTCAAGCCCCTGTTTCTCGTGGTGGCCCTGGGATTGGATACCGCCAAGGGCGACCCCACGGGGACCTGGCAATTGAAGGCCAAGGATTTCGAGCAGAATGGCCGCATGATTGGCAGCCTCAATCTGCCCACCGTGGTGGTGCAGGAGGGAGGCTATCGAACCCGCACCCTGGGGAGCAATGCGATCAACTTTTTCAAAGGGATGGTGATGGCCTGCGTCAAAGCGGCCGAGAAGCTGCCGGCGGCCGAAGAGAGCATGCACGGCCTTCGCTGGCGCGACACTCTCGAACCGCAAGATTCGGAACGTATCCGCCGCCTGGTGACTGTCACTGGATTTTTCAATCCCGAAGAGATCGGCGTGGCCGTGGAGTTGGTGAGCGAACGTCTGGCCAAGGGTTCGGTCAGCGGTTACTTTTTCGTCATGGCAGAACATTACGGCCAGCTGGTGGGTTATACCTGCTTTGGGCCTATCGCCGGGAGCGCCAACAGCTTTGATTTGTACTGGATCGCGGTGCATCCCGAATTTCAGCGTCGGGGTCTGGGCCGCCGCTTGATCAAAGAGACAGAACGGCGCATCCGAAAGGCCGGCGGCCGCCGCATCTATGTGGACACTTCCCAGCGGGCCGAATACACCAGTACACGCATATTCTATGAAGAATGCGGCTACCGGCTCGAAGCTACGCTGGAGGATTTTTACGCTCCCGGGGATGGCAAAGCGATTTACCTGAAGACTCTGAGATAATTCAAGGCTCCGTCAAGGCTGTAGCCCGCGAGCAACTCCGGTGGCGCTCAGGGAATCAGATTGCCCAATGGGTTGCTGAATGCCCCGGGCGCCTTCCCGCATCCGTGCCGTCTGGAAATTCAAAATTCAAGCTCGCAACCGATAGCTGTTGCCGGATCAGGGCCCCTGTTTCCACCAGCGGCCGGCTTCGGTGAAAACGATACCGTCCTTTTCGATGGTTTTGACCTGAATTCCCTCCACAGATTCACCCTCCAGCATAATGTTGCCATTGATCACCGCCATGCGCTGGGCCGGTTCCTGGGACCAGGCAATCGCTTGAACGCTGATCCGGGGATCGCTGCGTTCCGGGGCGCGGGGTGCGGTGGGTTGGGGCGCCGTTTCCGGGGCTCTGGCCTGGGGTAAGGGCCGGCGCTGAGGGGTGTTGGCCACGGCGATGGTTCGCCGGGCTTCGGGCGGTTTTGGCGCTGCCGCCCGTTCTGACAAATCGGATCCCTGCTGAGGAAGGGTTTGAGGGGCTGGGGGGGGCTCGGCTCCAGGCGGAGCCGGTACTTTGCCAACGCTTTGGGGCAAGGAATTTGTCCCGGGCAAGGTGCGTTGAATGGTTTGGGAGGATTCGGCCGGCGGCGGTGGTTGCGGCGGCACGGGCGCCGAGACCCGATAGGCCACTGGTGCCGAATCCGGTGATTCCGGGACCGGATTGCCAAACAGGAAAACAACTGCCAAAACAACAATCCCGATCCCGATACCGGCACCCAAGATTAGGCGCCGGTTGATCTTCCGGAAGCGGGAAGGCGGTGGCGCGCCCCCGGTTGTAGGCCGATCCCGCCAGGCCCCGGGCAGCCCGGCTGCCGGGCGCTGGGCGTCGGATTCCGATTCCAGTTGTTTGAGTGCTTTGAGAATGGAACTCACTGGATTTCCTCCGCGTTTGGGCCTTGGCTGAGTCGGGGGACGGGCCACTTAGGGTCAAGGTTGTAGAGCACCATTTTGGTCAGGGGGCCTACAATGCCGTCCACCGGCAGATTGTGGGCGGCCTGCAGCGCCTCCACCTGAGCCCGGGTATCGGAGTCGTAGACCGGTTCCAGGTCGATGGTGCGCAACCCGATTTCCCGCAGGTGCAGTTTGAGGTTCAGGATCGTCTCCGGCGCGCTCTCTTCGGAAATTACGTCTCCGTAACCCAAATAGTTTTCCCAGGGGACATAGACCGTACCGCGCCAATAGGGTGCCAGGTGTTCCCAGGTGGCTTGGACTAGGGTTCGGCCGTCGCTCAAAATCGGTTGCCCTTCTTCCATAGCACTGAGCACTAAAAATTTTGGAACGCTGTCCGGTCGGGTGTTGAGCGATAAGATTGCCGGTAAATCGAGGGTCGCCAGCAGATTGCCCTGGGCGCTGAAGTGGGTCAGATTGAGCCCGTTTTGGTGGCTGGCCACCCGGAAATAGGTATAGGTGGAATCGATTTTTCCCAGGTCCGGGGGGTAGCGCGGGGCCGTCCGCCAGCGGGAGAGCACCAGCGCCAGGGCATCGTCCCGGGAAAGCAGATCTGGCGACTGGGCCCAATAGGTTTCCCAGGCCTGCCGGGGCAGGGCCGGCGGTTGCGCTGCCTTCGGCTCAATTCCCGGGGAGGCGGCAGCCTTGGCTGGAAGCGGTGTTTCAACGGCTGCCATGACCTGGGCCTTGGGGGGTGCCGATGGCGACAGGGGCTCGGGCTGGGAATCCGCCATGGCATCCTCGGTTGTCGGCGCGGTTGGCACCGGTAACGGGCCGTTTTGGGCCGGAAGCGGTGTCTCGCCGCCTGAATCCCGCCAGTGGGCCAGGAGCCGGCGGCCGGGCTCCATGCCAGCCAGAATCAGCCCCAAAAGCACCACGCCCACCACGGTCGCGGGAACCCAGGCCGGCCGCGGCCGGGAAAATCCGTGGTAGCCCTGCTGAACCAGTTCCCGATAGGAGTTGCGCACCATGGCGCCGGTAATGATGAATTGATTGTGGCCGTAAGCCGCCAGCAAGGTGCGGTCGCAAAGGATGTTGATCAGGCGGGGGGTGCCGCCGGTTACCCGGGCGATCAGACCCAGGGCCCCGGGCTGGAAGCGGGCCAAAGGGTCGCCGCCGGAGGCAACCTCCAGGCGGTGTTGGATATAGGCGGGGATCTCCTGGCCCGCGAGCGGGCGGATCTGGGCCCGTAGGTTGATGCGCTGGCTCAATTGGCGCATCTCTCCGCTTTTGAGCAGCGCGTCCAACTCCGGCTGGCCCACCAGAATGATCTGCAGCAGCTTGCTCTGGGTGGTCTCCAGGTTGGAAATCAGACGCAATTGCTCCAGTACATCCTGGGTGAGGTTCTGGGCTTCGTCGATGACGATCACCACCCGCCGGCCGCTCTTTTTTTGGGCCATCAGGAATGTGTTGAGGGTGTCGATGAGTTCTTTGATCTGGCTCGCCGCCGCGGGCAGATTGAATTCGGCATTGATGGATTGCAGCAGCTGGACCCCGTTGAGCTTGGGGTTGAAGATATAGGCCGCCGTCACCCCGGCATCCAGGTTTTCCAGAAACGCCCGGCAGAGGGTGGTTTTGCCCGTGCCCACCTCGCCGGTGACGGCCACGAAGCCGTCGCCGTGGTCCACGGCATAGGCCAGGTGGGCCAGGGCTTCCTCGTGGCTGCGGCTCAGATAGAGGTAGGCTGGGTTGGGCACCAGCTGAAAGGGTTTTTCGTGGAATCCGAAAAACCGGGTATACACGGTAGTTTCCTTAGCCTGAGAGCGATGGTTGCATGGGTTGCGGGGCGGCCTGCTGGGCGGCGTTCTTCAAGGGACGCTCGAGGAGATGCCCCAGGAGCACGGCCAATTTGACTGGATGGTGCCGCAAAATATTACCCGAGGCGTCCAGCAAATCCCTCCCCACCAGTTGCCGCCCGGCCCATCCGGGGTTTTGGGGGTCGATCTGAACCATATCCGATTTTTGTCGTCCATAGGCCGCCAGCATGTCGTCGGGGGGCTGTCGGGTGTTGTAGATCACTCCATCCACCGGCCGCTTGAGTTTGGCCTCCAGTTGGGTGACAAAGGTGCGGCCCTTGAACTGGTGGGTTTCACCGAATTTGGTCATGATATTGAGCAGATAAAAGATGGGGCCGGGGGCCGCGGCCAGGGCCTGAGCCATGCCCGGCACGATCAAATTGGGCACGATGCTGGTGAACAGATCCCCGGGGCCGATCAGGATAGTGTCCGCCCGGGCGATGGCTTCGGTGACCGGTGGATAGACTGAAATCGTATCGCTGTGGTGGGGCACCAGATAGACATCGCGGATTTTTTCCCGCTGGGTTCCCCTAGGCACGTCAATGGCGTGCTCTCCGTAAATGCGGCTGCCGTCGGTCAGCTCGGCCACCAGGGTGGCGGGATCGATGGTCACCGGCAAAATGGTGCCCCGGACGTCCAGGATTTCCGCCAAGGCTTGAATTCCCGTGGGGAAACTGCCGGTAAAGCGGGAAAGCATGGTCAGCAGCATGTTGCCGGCGTTATGCCCCTCAAGCCGGCGATCCTTGCGGAAGCGCTTTAAGAATATGGTCCGGGCCATCTCCTGGTGGGGCGAGAGCGCCAGGATGCACTTGAGCACGTCACCTGGCGGCAGAATGCCCAACTCGTCCCGCAGCCTTCCGGTGCTGCCGCCGCTGTCCACCATGGAGACCACGGCGCTGATCTCAATCCCCTCGATGCGCTTCAGGGCGCTCAGCAGGACATATTGACCGGTACCGCCGCCGATGGTAACGATGTGTTTGATATCCATGGCGATTACTATAGCATTCCCCGATGATTTTGCAATTGCCGCGGGGAAACCACAACGCTGCCCGGCGGAGGGACAGGAGCCAAATTGCGTTACAGCCCACGGAAGCCGTTTAAGAGCATCAACCCGCTGACCGGAATTCAACCCACGCGCACTAGGGGGCATTCCAACCCATCGAACCCTGGCCATCCCCCATTGCGTGCCACCTTGCTGCGGGGTTCCTTGACCCTGCTGGTGCTGGGGGTTCTGCTGGGGGCGGTGCCAGGGGGATGGGCCGCCGACGAAAATTGGACCCGGCAGGGGGAGATCCTGTTGGGCATGGGGCGCTATGAAGAGGCCGCGCGCATGTTCAGCCAGGCCATCGAGGTGGAGGGGCTACGACCCGAAATCCTTTTGGGACGGGGATTGGCGCGGCTCTACGAGGGAAAGCTGGAGATTGCCGATGAAGATTTGACCCGGGTGATCGAGATGGCACCCCAAAGCCCCACGGCCTTTACCGCCCGAGGCACGGCGCGCTTCAAATTGGGGCGATACAGTGCGGCCATCGAGGACTATACCCGGGCCCTGGCCGTGGATCAAACCTTTGCGCCGGCCTACAATCAGCTGGGCTGGGCGTTGGCCGTGGTCCCCGATGCCAAGCTGCGCAACCCGGAGCGCGCCCTGGAGATGGCCCGCAAAGCCGTGGATATGGATCCCAGCATCCATCACCAGGACACCTTGGCCGCGGCCTTGGCCGCTTCGGAGAAATTCACCCAGGCCGCGGTGGTTCAAAAGGAGGTCCTGCGCCGGGCGATCCAGGAAGATCAGACCGCTGAGCTGGAAGCCTTCTCGGCGCGCCTCAAGCACTATGAGAGCGGCAAGCCCTGGCGCTTGGAAACTATAGAGAAAACTCCGGAAAAAACAGAGAAACCCACGGCGCTGGCCGCCACCTCGGCGGATGCGGTAAAATCGGAACCCGCCCTGCAACCTTCGCCGGCCAAACCGCCGGCGGTGCCCCCCCAAACGGTCGCCAAGCCCGAGGTGCCGGTCAAAACCCCAGCTGTGCCCCCCAAGCCGGCCGAGCCCCCCCCGCCGGCTCCGGCCCCTGAAGCGCCCGTCCCAACCGCGGCGGCTCCTGAACCGGCGCCAAAACCCCAACCCGCGGCAGCGACCCCGGCTCAAGCCCAGCCGCCTGAGGCATCAGTCCCGCCCCTCCCGAAAGCCGAACCCCCAGAGGCGGTTCCACCCCCGGCCCCAGTGCCCCTGCCGGAACCCCGGCCCTTACCCTACACCATTCAGGTCAGCTCCTACCCTGAGCATTTGCGCAGCCACGGCATCGCCCTGGATTTGCGGGACAAGGGCGATCCCGCCTTTACCGCCCCCACCCAGGTCCCGGGCAAAGGTCTCTTGCATCGGGTCTTTATTGGCCATTTCAACCAGATCAACCAGGCCCGGGCCGAAGCGGAGCAGTTGAAAGCGCGCAACTTCCGGCGTGCCGATATCGTGGTCAAGCCCTATGCCCTGCAGCTGGGCCGTTCCGATTCGCCCCTGGAGCTGGATCATCTGGAAACGCAACTGGGGCGGCTGGGCTATCTGCTCTATCGGCTGCCCGATCCGGATCAGCCGCAGATGACCCGTTTGTTGATGGGAGCTTATGGCACCGAGCCGGAGGCGCTGCCCACCGCCAAGGCATTGCTGGAAAAGGGTTTCAAGCCCAAAATCGTGGCCCGTTAGGAGGCCGCCCGGCGCCTTGCCCGATCCCCGGATGGCAGCTCAATGCACCTCGGCCCAGCTCCGGCCCTGCTGCAGGTTGACCTTCAAGGGCACCGCCAGATCCCAAATCCCCTCCATCACCGATTGGATCACCCCTTTCAGGTCCTGGGTCTCTTCAGGGGGCGCCTCGAAGACCAGTTCGTCGTGAACCGTCAGCAGCATGGTGGATTTCATCTTCTGCTTGCGGATTTCCTCGTCGGCCCTGATCATGGCCAGTTTGATCAGGTCCGCGGCGGTGCCCTGGATGGGGGTGTTGACGGCGATGCGCTCGGCGAATTGGCGCTGGTTGTAGTTGCGGGCTGTGATGTCGGGGAGCAGGCGGATGCGGCCTAACAGCGTGCTGGTCTGGCCGCTTTGGCGGGCCGTTTCAATAGTGGTGTCGATAAAGGTTTTCACACCTTCATAACGGGCGAAATAGTTGTCGATGTAGGTTTGGGCCATGGGCTGGCTGATGCCTAGCTCCCGGGAGAGGCTGAAAGCGCCCATGCCGTAGATGATCCCGAAGTTGATCACCTTGGCCTGGCGGCGCAATTCCGCGGCGTCGGTGTCCTCCGGGGCCTGGAATACCTCGGCGGCGGTGCGGGCATGGATATCCTCCCCCTGCGTGAAAGCGCGGATCAGCACCGGGTCCTGGGAGTAATGGGCCAGAATGCGCAGCTCGATCTGGGAATAGTCAGCGGCCAGCATCTGCCAGCCCGGCCGGGGAATGAAAGCCTCCCGGATCCGGCGGCCTTCTTCGGTGCGGATGGGAATGTTTTGCAGGTTGGGATCGGAGCTGCTCAGGCGCCCGGTGGCGGCCACGGTCTGGTTGAAGGAGGAGTGAATGCGGCCGGTTTCGGGGTTGATCAGCTCGTAGAGGGCGTCGGCGTAGGTGGATTTGAGTTTGGCCAGGGTGCGGTGACGCAGAATCCGGTCCGGCAGGGGATGCAGCCTTGCCAAGGTGCTGAGCACCTCCACATCCGTGGAGTAACCTTTGGTTTTGCGGGTCTTTTTTTGGACCGGCAGATCGAGCTTTTCAAAGAGAATGTTGCCCAGTTGCTGGCTCGATTTGATGTTGAAGGTCTCACCGGCCAAGTCGTAGATCTCCCCTTCCAGGGCCTCGATTTCCACGGCAAAGGTGCCCGAGAGATCTTTCAGGCGCTGGGGGTCCACGCCGATCCCGGCGCTTTCCATGCGTTTGAGAACGGCGATCAGGGGGATTTCCACCTCGTCGAACAGCTTCTCCAATCCCAACCGGGTGAGCTCAGGAGCCAATTTTCCGTGGGCCAGCAAGGTGATGTCGGCGTCCTCGGCGGCATAGGGCACGGCCTTTTCCAGGGGGATGGCGTTGAAACCGGGGGGCTTGCGGCCCTTGGGCACCAGATCCTTGTAGTGGATGGTTTTGTGGCCCAGAAAATCGAGAGCGATCTGGTCCAGGTTGTGTGCCCGTTTGGAGGGGTTGAGCAGGTAGGAGGCCACCATGGTGTCGAAGGCCACCCCTTTGAGCTTCGCCCCGTGGCGCTCCAGCACGATCCAGTCGTACTTGATATTCTGGCCCACCTTCTTAATTTGAGGGTTTCCCAGCAGGGGATTGAGTTTCTCGATGAGCAGCCGCAGATCGAGCTGCTGGGGTGCGCCGAAGTAGTCGTGCCCGCAGGGGATGTACCACGCCTGGTGGGGGCGCACGGCAAAGGAGAAGCCCACCAGCCGCGCCCGGTGGGGATCCTGAGAGGTGGTCTCCGTGTCCAGGGCGATCAGTTCGGCCTGGTTCAGTTCGGCGATGAGCCGCTCCAGGGCTTCTACATCACGGATCGCCTGGTAATCCTTGGCAACCGTTTGGCGTTCGCCAGTGTATTCCTGCTGTAGTTGACGAAATTCCAGCTCCTGGAAGAGTTGCGCCAGGGCCGGACGGTCCGGCGGCCGAACCTTCAACTGCGCCATATCCAGCTCGATGGGCGCATCGCTGCGAATGGTGACCAGATCCCGGCTGAGCCAGGCCTGATCCTTGAAATTGATCAGGTTTTCCTTTTGTTTTTTAGCGCGGATACCCTCCACCTGCTCGTACAAGCCGATCATGGAACCGAACTGGGCCATCAATTTGGCCGCGGTCTTCATGCCGATCCCCGGCACCCCGGGCACATTGTCCGCCGAATCTCCGGCCAGGCCCTGGACATCGACCATCTGGGCCGGAGCCACCCCGAACTGCTCCCGCACATAGGCTTCGTCAATCACCAGATCCTTCATGGGGTCCCAGATGGTGACCCGGGGGGTGACCAACTGCATGAAATCCTTGTCGCCGGTCACCATGATCACCTCATGGCCCTCGGCATCCGCGGCGTGGGCCAAGGTGGCGATGAGATCGTCGGCCTCCCAGCCCGCCGTTTCAAACAGCGGCAGGCGAAAGGCCTCGGTCACCCTCTTGATCAAGGGCAGCTGCAGCACCAGATCCTCGGCCATGGGCGGGCGGTTGGCCTTGTAGTCCGGGTACTGGGTGTGGCGAAAGGTGGGACCCTTGGCGTCAAAAAACATGCCCACGTATTGCGGCTGGCGCTCCTCCAGCAGCTTGATGACCATGCGGGTAAATCCGAACACCGCATTGGTGGGCAGGCCCGAGGAGTTGCTCAGGCCGCGGATGGCGTGGTAGGCGCGAAAAATGTAGGCGCTGCCGTCGATGAGGTAGAGCGGTGCGGGAGGGGCCATGGGTCGGTTCCTTTAAATTTTTACGGTCGGGTGGGGACCAGAATTATTGGGCTTCGGTGACCCGATGGGTTTTGTTTGCCGCTTCATGGTTTCGTAAAAATTTATTATTTATGCGCTGGGTTATGATGTGAAAAACCGCGATTCAAGTTTCATCGCTGGCGTCGGACATGCACTTGACTAAAACCGCGGGTTGGATTACCGGACGGCGTTATGCCACATTCCCCATCCCGCTATCGCCGTCGTCGCCGGCGCGGTGAACCCAGGCAGTGCCACTGCTGCCGGAAATCATTTCCCTTCTGCTGGAGTTGTCGCTGCGGGTTCGCAATCTGTCAGGCATGTTTGGAGGAAAATCTGTGGGGCATGTCCTGCAACGGAATCACCTGGCAGTGCCCGGACTGCGGGGGGCAAAACGGGTTGGGAAATCAATAAGATCGAGCCGGGAACAGGTTTTTTTGGCGTTCGATGGTTAGGGCGGGTTTGAAAACAAGCCCCTACCCGCGATATTTCCCGCATCCGGGAAACCTGTTAGTTCGTGCTTCCCGGCTTCCCGCACACCCGGCAGCGCCCATCGGCCCCCAAGGTGCCGATGCAGCTTTCGTCGGGGCACAGCCGGCGCTGCTCCCACCCATCGGTTTCGCTGCTATCAGCTTCGTCATGCGCCTCATCCGGATATTCAGTCGCCAGGTCTTCGGCGTTTTCTTCTGGCGGCTCAGATATGGCGCCGTCATCCCCTGACGCGGGCTTCGCTTCAGAACGGCTTAAGGATGCCGCGAGGATTTCGCCCTGTTGGCCGCACACCCGGCAGCGCCCATCACTGCCGAGGGTGCCGATGCAGCTCTCATCGGGGCAGGGGACGCGTTCTTCCCAAGCGTCCGGTTCCTGTTCGGTTTCCTCTACCGGATCTATCTCTTCTGCTGACATTTGCTCTCCAAATTTATTGACAGGATTAATTTCAATTTGCGTTCCAATGAAATGGTCTTTCCGACGATTTTGGGTCCTTCCCTATATTGCGACCCGCCCTGTATCAAACCCAACATCAAGCAAATTTAAATTAAGCGTACCCTTGGGCCACCGGATAGCGCCGGCCGTAGCCAAAGGCCTTGGAGGTCACCTTCAGGCCCGGTGCCGCCTGCTGCCGTTTGTACTCATTGCGGTGGATGCGGTGAATCACATCTTCCACCACCTCCCGCGCAAACCCCTGGGCCACCAGCTCGGACTTGCTCTTGAACTCCTCCACATAGCCCTTGAGGATCTGGTCCAGCACCTCGTAGGGGGGCAGTTCGTCCTGGTCGGTCTGGTCCGGCTTGAGCTCGGCCGAAGGTGCTTTGGTGATGATTCGGGTGGGGATGATCTCCCGGTTCTCGTTGATCATTCGGCAGATGGTGTAGACCATGGTTTTGGGAACATCGGAGATCACCGCCAGCCCTCCGTTCATATCGCCGTAGAGGGTGCAGTAGCCCACGGCCAGTTCCGATTTGTTGCCCGTGGAAAGCACCAGGGCGCCGCGTTTATTGGAGAGCCCCATGAGAATGGTGCCCCGGATGCGGGCCTGCAGATTCTGTTCGGTAATCCCCACTTCCGCGTTGTCCGTTCCCGGACAGACCGCCGCCCGCAGGCGCTGATAGCTGGGATCGATGGGAATAGTTTCATAGCCCACCCCCAGATTGCGGGCCAGGGCCGCGGTGTCCTCGAAATTATCCCCGGCAGTGTAGGGGGAGGGCATGAACACGGTGGTGACGTTTTCCGCACCCAGGGCTTCCACGGCTACGCAGGCCGTCAATGCCGAGTCGATGCCGCCGCTCAACCCGATGAGGGCTCGGCGGAACCCGCACTTGGTGACATAATCCCGGGTGCCCATGATCAACGCTTTGTAGATGGAGGCCGCCGGGCTGTCGGCCACCGGGTGGATATCCGCTGGTCCGCCGCCCCGGGCGCCGAAATCATAGGTGATCAGATCCTCTTCGAAATCCCGGGCCCGGGACACCATCCGCCCCTTGGCGTCCCACATGGTGCTGTGGCCGTCGGTGAGGGCGCCGTCATTGCCCCCCACCTGGTTGGCGTAGATCACCGGTACCCGGTACTTGCGGGCCAGGGTTTTGAGGATCGCTTCGCGCTGGACCTGCTTGCCCTCGTGGTAGATGGAGGCCGAGATGTTGATCAGCATCTGGGCGCCCTGGCCCATGAGATGGGCCACCGGATCGTGGCCGTAGCGGGGGTTGGGAACGAGTTCCGCGTCATTCCACAGGTCTTCGCAAATGGTAAGGGCGATTTTAACCCCCTGGTAATCCAGGGGTGCCGTGGGCGTTCCGGCCTGAAAATAGCGCAGTTCGTCGAATACGTCGTAGGTGGGCAGCAGTTGTTTGCAGACCGTGTGGCGGATCTTGCCCCCCGCCAGCAGGGCCGCGGCGTTGAACAGCGGATTGCCGCCCTGTTTGGGATTGGGGGCCGCATAGCCCACCACCGCGCCGATGCCCTGGATGCGGTTGGCCAAAGAATCCAGACTCTCCTGGTAGGCCGCCACGAAATCGGGCTTTTCCAGAAAATCCTTGGGCGGGTAGCCTGAAAGGCACAGTTCCGAAAACACCACCAGGTCACTGCCTCGCTCCCGGGCTTCATGGGCCAGATGAACGATTTTATTGGCGTTGTAGCTGAAATCGCCGATGATGGGGTTGATTTGGGCGATGCTCAGTTTCATGGATTCGATTCTTTAGGTTGCCCCGCTCAGCGGCCCAGGGGATCGCCGGTTTAGGCCCCCTGGGGCGGAGAGTCAATCTTTCGACCCGGCGCTGCGGTAAAATTGGATGCGGGCCTTTTCCAGGGTGGCCAGCCCCTCGCGGATGGCAGGGTCGATGAGCTTGAGAAAGTTTTCCAGCTTTTCACCCTCATCCACGATTTCAACCACCACGGGCACGCCTTCCGAGAGGCGTAATATCTTGGCCGTATGGATGCGGCTGTTGGCGCCGAAGCCCATCATGCCCCGCATGGCCGTGGCCCCGGCCAAACCCTCTTCCCGAGCCTTGAGGACGATCCATTCGTAAAGGGGTTTGCCCTGGTAGCGATCCCCTTCGCCGATGAAGATGCGCAAGAGTTGACCTTCGGAAGGCAGTTTCATTGGTCTATCAGCTTGATTAGCGACACGGCCCAGCGGCCCAGCAGAACGGCCAGCAGGCCCAAAATCAGATGGGCACCCATATTGAGCAGGCCCAGGGCTAGACGACGATCCTGGAACAGGTTGAAGGTTTCGTTGCTGAAGGTGGAGTAGGTGGTAAAGGCGCCCAAGACGCCCACCAGCACCAGCAGGCGCAGTTCGGCGGAAATTCCGGCCTGTAGCTCCACCAGCTGGTAGACGCTGCCGATGAAAAAACAGCCGATGATGTTAACGGCCAGGGTGCCATAGGGAAAGGCGACCCCCCCGGACCAGTTCTGCACCCAGCCGCTGATCAAATAACGGGAAACCGCCCCCACAAATCCACCGCTGCCGATGAGCAATAATTTAAGCATAACCATGGGTCCCGTTGCCAGGAACTCCTGAGAAACAGATCCATACACAGCCCCTTTGGGATTGTCAATGCAATGCCGTGGATGCAAATGTTTAAAAAATCTGGTAGGATAGAACTTCAATGCCCCTTCGATCCCCCTGGTTTGCAGAGGAGTAAATGACCTCGTTACGTTCCATCCGGCCGCCCAAGGAGCCCCTCTCCTTTAAAACCTTTTTCGAGTTGATGGCCGTCAAGGTCAACGAGATTCTGCTGGTGTCCAGCCCCTACGACGCTTTTATCATG
This sequence comes from uncultured delta proteobacterium, assembly GCA_963713755.1. Taxonomy (GTDB): domain Bacteria; phylum Desulfobacterota; class Desulfobacteria; order Desulfobacterales; family CAVQMW01; genus CAVQMW01. Next base: position 769,735 of record CAVQMW010000005.1, read on the forward strand.
GAAGAGGACGGCCGCCTGGCCCAACGGATCATTCAGGAGTATCAGGGCTTGAATCTATCCCGCCCGCCCCGGGTGACCTGGGTTTCCACGGCTCAGGAGGCCCTGGCGGCCCTTGCGCGGACCCCCTTTGACATCGTCATCACCATGCCCCGGGTGGATGACATGGACGCTTTTGACTTCGGGCACAGCGTGAAACAAACCCACCCCGCACTGCCGGTTTTTTTGCTGACCCACAACACCAACAGCGTGATCGTCAATCAGCTCAATGCGCGCTGCGCCGACCAGGAGGCCATTGACCGGGTGTTTGTCTGGAATGGGAATTCCGATCTTTTTCTGGCCCTGATCAAAAATGTGGAAGACCGCCTGAATGTGGCCCACGATACGGCCCGCGCTCAAGTGCGGGTGGTCCTGCTGGTGGAGGACTCGCCCATCTACCGTTCCCTCCTGCTGCCCTTGCTCTACAAGGAGATTGTTTCCCAGACCCAGTCCATCATCAGCAGTTCGCTCAATGAAGACCACCGCATTTTGCGCATGCGCGCCCGGCCCAAGATCTTGTTGGCCCAGAATTACCAAGAGGCAGTTGAGCTCTACCAGCAGGTGAAGCCCTATCTGCTGACGGTCTTTTCCGATGTGCGCTTTCCCCGAGACGGTCAGATGGATGCTGAAGCCGGGTTCGCCCTGCTCAAGATGATCCGCGCCGACTCGCCGGAAGTGCCCCTGATGATGCTGAGCACCGAAGCCAAGCATCGCGAGCGCGCACTGGACCTGCCGGCGGTGTTTTTGGATAAGAACGCCCCCAGCATGGGCCGCGAGATCCGCGAGTTTTTCGTCAATCATCTGGGGTTTGGCGATTTTGTCTTCCGACGGCCCGACGGCCGGGAGGTGGCCCGGGCCGCCAACCTTCGGGAAATGGAACGGGTGCTGCCCCAGGTCTCCGAGGAATCGGTGCTCTATCACGCCCGGCGCAACGATTTTTCCACCTGGCTCATGGCGCGCTGTGAAATCCGTCTGGCCTCCTACCTGCGGCCGTTGCAAGCCGGGGATTTTGAGTCGGCCCACTCCCTGAAGGCCTATCTCATTGCCTGTATCCAGGACCGCCGCCGGCGCCGGCAGCGGGGGATCATCACCGAATTTTCCCCCCGCACCTACGATCCCGACATGGAGTTTCTCAAGCTGGGCAAGGGCTCATTGGGCGGCAAGGCCCGAGGGTTGGCCTTTTTAAGTACCCTCTGCCGGGAAAACGATGAACTGGCGGACCAGTTTCCCGAGGTGGACATCATCATCCCCCAAACCGTGGTGTTGGGCACCGAATGGTTCGATCTCTTCATGGAGCGCAGCGCGTTGGGCGCCAAGGATTACAGCGCGCTTTCCGACGGGGATATCGCCCGGGAATTTTTAGCCGCCGAATTTCCCCAAGAGTTGCGCCAGAACCTGGGGCTGCTGCTGAGCCATGTGACCCATCCCCTGGCCGTGCGCTCCTCGAGCTTGCTGGAAGACGCCCAGTTCCGGCCCTGCGCCGGGCTTTACAACACCTACATGCTGCCCAACAATCACCCCGATCCAGAAGTGCGCCTCTCCCAGCTGATTCAAGCCATTCAGCTGGTCTATGCCTCCACCTTTCAGGCGCCGGCGCGCGCCTTCGCCCAATCCTCCCTCCATCGCACCGAGGCAGAGAAGATGGCCGTGATCATCCAGAAGCTCACCGGCCAGGCCCACGACGGCTACTTCTACCCGGCCATCGGCGGGGTGGCCCAATCCCACAATTTTTATCCCATCGGCCGGATGCGGCCCGAGGATGGGGTGGTCCATGTGGCCTTGGGGCTGGGTCGCATGGTGGTGGAGGGGGGCCACGCCCTACGCTTTGCGCCGCCCTATCCCCAGCTCATGCCCCACTTCTCCACGGTGGAGGATATCCTGAACAACGCCCAGCGCCATTTTTACGCCCTGCGCATGGAGGCCCCCGATCCCCCGCCGTCGGTGATGGCCACGGAATCGATAGTACGTCTTTCCGTGGACGATGCGGCCCACCATCCGCCGGTGAAGTTTCTTTCCAGCAGCTACGATCCCGTGGATCATCGTATCCGCGAAGGGGCCGGATCCCGGGGTTACCCGGTGGTGACCATGGCGCGGATCCTGAAATATGAACTCTTTCCCCTGGCCGCCATTCTGACCCGGATTCTGGCCCTGGGCCGGCGGGGCATGGCCGGTCCGGTGGAGGTGGAATTTGCCGTCAATCCCGCCCTGAGGGAGGGCCAGCGCGCCACCTTCGCCTTGCTGCAGATCCGGCCCATGGCCCTGTGCCAGGCCAATCTGCAGGTGACCGTCAGCCCCGAGGAGATCGCCACGGCAAAACTTTACTCGGACATGGCCATGGGCGGAAGCTCCATGGCGCCGGTCACCGACATTGTCTACGTGGATCCCGAGACCTTTGATCCCGCCCGCACCCAAGCCATCGCCGGTGAAATTCGCGGGATCAACCAAACCTTGGCAGCGGCCCAGCGCAAATACCTGCTCATCGGTCCGGGGCGCTGGGGATCGGCCGACCGCTGGCTCGGGATTCCGGTGATTTGGGACGACATCTCGGCGGTCAGTACCATTGTGGAGACCGCTTTTGCCAACTTCAGGGCTGACCCTTCCCAAGGCTCCCACTTTTTTCACAACATCACCTCCCTGGGAATCAACTATCTCACCCTGGGCGCCGCCCGCAACGGCCGCCTGGATTGGTCCTGGCTCAAGGCGTTTCCGGTGGTCCAGCAGAGCGAACATGTCAAACATGCCCATTTGCTGATTCCGGCGACCCTGAAAGTCGATGGCCAGCAATCCCTGGCGGTGTTGATGGCCTAAACGGGGCTCAACCCTGATTCGCGGTCGATTTCAAATCCCTTGACAATCCGCCTGGTCTTGCGTAAAGATTTTTGCCAATAATATTGATTCGGAGTATGGATAATGGCAGACGCGCGTAACATAGAGTCCCTGTTAAGCGGTGGTTGGTGGTGGTGGCACAATCTCCCCAGGTGCGCCAACGGAGGGCCATGGATCTGATCGATCCCTGACGAATGCAACCCAGACCGTGGGCACACCCTGCCCGCGGTCTTTTTATTTGGAAAAGGGCCGGGGGAGATTTCCCCGGCCCTTTTTCGTTCCATTTCCTTTTAAATTTTCGAAAGGTAACCCATGCTCTTAGCCCAGTTTCCCGAAAAGGCGCGCTTCCGTGAGCTGGCCGCCGACTGCAATGTCATTCCGGTGTGCGCGGAGACCCTGGCCGATTTGGACACCCCCCTCTCCCTGATGTACAAAATTTATCAGGGGCAGGGGCCCCTGTTTCTCTTTGAAAGCGTGGAGGGCGGCGAGCGCTGGGGGCGTTACAGTTTTATGGGGATTTCGGCCCGCTATCGGATTAAGGTCTTCAATGAGCACGTGGTGATCGAAAACGAGGGCCAGCCCCGGAAAATCCGCCATGGGGGCGATCCCTTTGGGGTGTTGCGGGATTTCATGGGCAAGTTCAGGCCCGCCAACCTTCCGGAGCTGCCTCGCTTCTGGGGCGGACTGGTGGGCTATTTGAGCTATGAATCTGTGTCGTTTATCGAAAAGATCGCCAACCGCCTGCCCCCGGAGGAGCCCCTGGCGAGCTTTTGCGTGCCCGATGCGCTGCTGATTTTCGATAACGTGCGCCACACCCTCAGCGTGCTGGCCATCGCATTTTTATCCGAGGGTGAAAACCCGGATGCGGTTTACGATCAGGCCCACAGCCGGGTGGCGGAGATGGTCCGCATGGTGGGCCGGCCCTGTCATACCGAGGGAAAGCCCGCGGTGACGCTGGATTCCTGGAAGAGGGGCGCTGGACCGGGGGATGCTCCGGCGCTGCTGTCGGCGCTGCGCGACCCCGATGAATACCGCCGGCGGGTGGTCCGCGCCAAGGAATACATTCGGGCCGGGGACATCATTCAGGCGGTGATCTCTCAGCCCTTTTGCTGCCCGGCCCCGGTCGATCCCCTCACCCTTTACCGGGCCCAGCGCTACATCAATCCCTCGCCCTACCTCTATTTCCTGCATCTGGACGAGCAGGTGCTGGTGGGCTCTTCCCCGGAAACCATGGTGCGTTTGGAGAACCAGGTGGCGACCCTGCGGCCCATCGCCGGAACCCGGCCCCGGGGCGCGACCGAGCAGGCCGACCGCGCCCTGGCCGACGAGCTGCTCAAGGATGACAAGGAGCGCGCCGAGCACCTGATGCTGGTGGATCTGGGGCGCAACGATTTGGGGCGGGTGGCCCGTACCGGAACGGTGCAGGTCACCGACCTCTTGGTGGTGGAGCGCTATTCCCATGTGATGCATCTGGTGTCCAACATCTGTGCCGATCTGAAGCCGGAGTGCGACGCCTGGGACCTGTTCAAAGCTGCCTTCCCCGCCGGGACGCTCTCGGGGGCGCCCAAGGTGCGGGCCATGGAGATCATCGCCGAGTTGGAACAATTCCCCCGGGGGGCCTATGGGGGCGCCGTGGGCTATATCTCCTTTAGCGGCAATATGGATCTGGCCATTGTGATCCGCACGGCCCAGATCGCCGGCGGTCGGCTCACCCTGCGGGCCGGGGCCGGGATCGTGGCCGATTCCGATCCGGAAAGTGAACGCCTGGAAACCCTCAACAAGGCCCGGGCCATCGAGCGGGCTTTGGCGCTGGTCGGCGCACATGGAGGATGAGGCCTTATCGCGGGAGAAACGGGATTAAATTTAGAAAATGTACCCTCATCCAGAGATTCCAATGTATAGGAATCTATCTGGATTCCCGCTCCCGGCTTACAGCCTGCCGGGGCAGGCTTCGCGGGAATGACGAGACGAACCAATCGATCCTAATAATTTCAGTTATTTAGAAGAACTATGGACTGGCCGGTCAACTACAAAATATGCAAAACACACTAAAGTTCGATATGGCTTGAAAAGCTCAGACGGGTTCCGTTGGAAGCATCACTTTTGCGCACACCGTTCTATTGGGAGGCGGCCATGCTGGTCATGATCGATAATTACGATTCCTTTACCTACAATCTGGTTCAATACCTGGAGGGACTGGGGGCCGCGGTGACGGTCTTTCGCAATGACACCGTGGACTTAGAGACCCTGGAAACGATGGCCCCGTCGGCGCTGGTAATCTCTCCGGGACCGGGGCGGCCCGAAAGCGCCGGCATCAGCTTGTCGCTCATCGCCCGCTTTTCGGGGCGCATTCCGCTTTTGGGAGTCTGTTTGGGGCATCAGTCCATCGCCCAGCATTTCGGCGCCGAAATCGTGGCGGCCCAGCGCCTGATGCATGGTAAAACCTCCCAGATCAATAGCGACGGCAAATCGATTTTTAAAGGCATCGCCAGCCCCTTTAAGGCCATGCGCTACCACTCCCTGGCCGTGAGGCGCGACACCTTGCCCGACACTCTGACGGTGACCGCTGAAGCCGAGGACGGTGAGATCATGGGTCTGCGCCATCAGTCGCACCCCACCGAGGGGATCCAGTTTCACCCCGAATCCATCATGACCCCGGTGGGCAAGCGTCTGCTGCGCAATTTTCTGAAAATGGTCAACTAATGCATCTGCTTAAAGCAAAGGAGAATTTCCGCCATGTTCCGTGAATCCCTTTCCAAAATCATTTCCCGTCAGGATTTAAGCGAAGAAGAGATGAGCGCCGTCATGGAGACGGTGCTGGCCGGCGAGGCCAGTGAATCCCAGATCGGTGCCCTGATGGGGGCCCTGGCTACCAAGGGCGAGACCTTCAGCGAGGTGGCCGGCGCGGCCCGGGCCATGCGCCGTAAGGCCCACCGGCTGCAGGTGACCGCCCCGGTGGTGGTGGATACCTGCGGCACCGGCGGCGATGGGCTCTCAACCTTCAACATCTCCACCACCACCGCCTTTGTGGTGGCTGGGGCCGGAGTGACCGTGGCCAAACACGGCAACCGCTCGGTCTCCAGCAAATGCGGCAGCGCCGATGTTCTGGAATCTCTGGGGGTCAACCTCAACGTGGACCCCGAGCTGGTGGAGGAGGCCGTGGAGACCATCGGCATCGGGTTCCTCTTTGCTCCGCTTTACCACTCGGCCCTGCGTCATGCCGCCAAGCCGCGCCAGGAGGTGGGTATCCGCAGCATCTTCAATATGCTGGGGCCGCTGACCAACCCGGCCGGGGCCAATTGCCAGCTGCTGGGGGTCTTTGCCCCGGAACTGACTGAAATGTTTGCCGAAGCGCTAAAATTGCTGGGAACCCGGCGGGCGCTGGTGGTCCACGGCCACGACGGGCTGGACGAGATTTCGGTGTGCGCCGAAACCCGGGTGAGCGAATTGGCGGAGGGCCGGGTCAAAACCTATGACATCAATCCGGAGATCTACTTTGGCGGTCTGGCCGAGCACGGCGATCTGGCTGGCGGTGATCCGACGGAAAATGCGGCCATCACCCATAAGATCCTGGCCGGCGAACCTGGCCCCCGGCGCAACGTGGTGCTGCTCAATGCCGGCGCCGCCCTCATGGCCGCCGGCCGGGCCCTGGACCTCAAGGAAGGCATCGACCAGGCGGCCCAGGCCATCGACAGCGGCAAAGCCCAGGATAAGCTGGAACTGCTGATCCAATATACCACCGAAAACGGCTAGGCCTGCCACCCGAAACGGTCTCCCTATCCGTGAGAAGAAAGAGGCACTTTCCATTTCACCAAGGAAACAATCATGGACATCCTGACCAAAATCGTGGCCCATAAAAAAAAGGAGGTGGCCGCGGCCCAGGCCCGCATTCCGCTGGCGCAGATTCAGGCCCGGGCCGCCGCATCCCGGAAGTCGCGATCATTTCAAGGGCGGCTGGCCGCCAAGGACGGGCTGCATATTATCGCCGAGATCAAGCGCGCGTCCCCTTCCAAAGGGGTCATTCGTCCCGACTTGGACCCCGCAGCCCAGGCTCGGGCCTATGCCGCCGGCGGCGCCGCGGCCCTTTCGGTGCTCACCGACGCAAAATTTTTCAGTGGTTCGGCAGCCGATCTTATCGCCGCCCGTAAGGCGGTGGATCTGCCGGTGCTGCGCAAGGACTTCACGGTCTCCGCCTATCAGATTTACGAATCGGCGGCCTTGGGTGCCGATGCGATCCTGCTCATCGTGCGGATTTTAACTCCGGATCAGTTGGGGCACTATCTCACCATTTGCGGGGAACTGGGGCTAGATGCCCTGGTGGAGGCCCATACGGCCCAGGAGATCGACATCGCTCTTGCGGCCGGCGCTCAGGTGATCGGCATCAATAACCGCGATTTGACAACCTTTAAGACCGACCTGGGGCTGACCATTGAACTGGCCGGACGGCTGCCGGCCCACTGCACCCCCATGGCGGAAAGCGGCATCAAGACCCCCGCCGACATTCAGCGCCTGCACAGCGCCGGTATCCGCAATTTTTTGATCGGTGAAAGCCTGGTGCGGGCCGATGATCCGGCGGGGCATTTGGGAGCACTGTTGGGCAGAGCGAGGTAAAATTACCGGGCACGGCACGCCGTGCCCCTGCAGGGCCACCTCGCCGTCCCGGGGCTGACTGGTGGACACCCTTGAGGCTGTGGGCAACAATTTAACAATAAATTCAGTGTATTGAGCATAGATTCCCGCCCCCCGCTAACAGCCTGCGGGGGCAGGCTCCACGGGAATGACGAACCTTACTGACTCCACGTCATCTCCGCGGAGGCGGAGATCCAGAAGCAGTGTCTGGAGCCGATAAACTCAGCATCAAACAGAACCCCCCTGTGTCAAGTGTGTTCCAGGATCAAAACCTGGCAGGAGGGGCTGGGGGAGGGGGAACCCCAACAATGCCAAAAGATAAATGATCATGAGCAATCCAACACCCACCCAACACCCGCAAATCAAAATCTGCGGGCTAACCCGGCCTGAAACGGCGGCGGCCTGCGCCGTGGCTGGTGCGGATGCCATCGGCCTGGTCTTCTACCCCCCCAGCCCGCGCTTCGTGTCCGCTGATCTGGCGCGCCGAATTCGGGAGGCCCTGCCTCCGGAAACCGCTGCCGTGGGGGTGTTTGTCAACGCCTCCCTGGCGGCCATTCTGGAAAAGGTCCACGCCTGCCGCCTCTCTGCCGTGCAGCTCCACGGCCAGGAACCGCCGGAGCTGGGGGCGCAGTTGGCCGAGCAGCAGGTGCGGGTGATCCGGGGCTTGTACCTCAACGGCACCCCGCCCATCAGCGATGCGGACCGCTACCCGGCCGACGCCTATTTAGTTGAATGCGGGGCTGGTAAGCTCCCCGGGGGCAATGCCCAAGTCTGGGATTGGGGCGCCGCCCGGCAATTGGCAGCCCGGTCGCCCGTGGTGCTGGCCGGCGGCCTGGATCCGGAGAATGTCGCCCGGGCCATTCGCGCGGCGCGGCCCGCGGCCGTGGACGTCAGCTCCGGGGTGGAGCAGGTCCCGGGGGAAAAGGATGTTTACAAAGTAAAGGCTTTTATCGCGGCTGTCCGGGGGTGTCGCGGGACGCAACCGGTGGTACCTATATTTTCCGAAACCTGATCATAGCCTGAGAGTCCAAAGTTCTCCGTCATGCCGGACCCCCAATCGAGTTGAGGGCAGGCTCCGCGGGAATGACGAGCCTAACCCATCCACCCAAATCCAGATCAAGGAGTGACCCATGCTGATCGTCATGGAACAAACCGCCAGCGATGAACAGATCCAAAACGTCGTGAGCCACGTGGAGTCCCGGGGCTACACCGCCAAGCCCATCCCCGGGGGCCAACGGGTCTCCATCGGCGTGCTCAACAACCAGGGGGCCGTGGAACGCTCGGCTTTTGCCGGTCTGGCGGGGGTCAAGGAGGTGATCCCCGTGACCCGGCCCTACAAGCAGGTAAGCCGCGAGTTTCACCCCGAGGATTCCGTGGTGCGCATCGGTGATGTGGCCGTGGGCAACGGTCATTTTATGATGATCGCCGGGCCTTGCGCCGTGGAGAGCCGGGAGCAGGCCCTGACCATCGCCAAGCAGGTCCAGGCGGCCGGGGCCCAGGTCTTTCGGGGGGGCGCCTACAAACCCCGCACCTCGCCCTACACCTTCCAGGGGATGGGGCTGGAAGGCCTCAAGGTCCTTAAAGAGGTGCGCGAGGTGACGGGGATGCCGGTGGTCACCGAGGTGATGGATGGCGAAACCTTCGACCTGGTGGAGGCCTATGCCGACGCCATCCAGATCGGCACCCGCAACATGCAGAACTTCAGTCTGCTCAAACGAGCCGGCAAAGCCCGCAAACCGGTGGTCTTAAAGCGAGGGCTGGCTGCCACCATCGATGAATGGCTCATGGCCGCGGAGTATATTTTGGAGGGCGGCAACAGCCAGGTCATTCTCTGCGAGCGGGGGGTGCGCACCTTTGTCAACCACAGCCGCAACACCCTGGATATTTCGGCCATTCCCGTGGTGCAAAAAGAGAGCCACCTGCCCATCATCATCGACCCCAGCCATGCCGCCGGGGTGCGCGATCAGGTGCTGCCCTTGAGCCGGGCCGCCGTGGCCGCCCAGGCCCACGGCTTGATGGTGGAGGTGCACCACCAGCCCGACCACGCCTTGAGTGACGGCAGCCAGTCCCTCTATCCCGACCAGTTCGCCCATTTGACGGCCCAGGTGCGGGCGGTCTACAACAGCTTTCGGGAACCTGTTGCGGCCGTTGCCGCTGAAGTGTAACTCTCCGGCAGGTTTTTTAACCCAGCGATTCAATGCCTCACGTTCGTCATTCCGGCGGAGGGCGGGCACAAAGCGAAGCTCTATCGCTATCCAGCGTCGATACTGGATGCCGGATCTGTCATCCCGGGCTTGATCCGGGACCGGCATGACATAGGTAGTGTATTCTATTGCCGGGTTAATATCAGGGGTGAATTGGAGCTCAAGGGGGTCAGGTGACGGAAATTAATATTGAGGGCATCACCGGTCAATCGACCATCCTGGTGGGAGAGTCCTGGGAGGCGCTGTCGGCTCGAATCGTTCCGGGCCGGACGGTGATCATCAGCGATGAGAACGTTCAGCGCCTTTACGGGAATCACTTTCCCGACTGCCCGGTGATCTTAATAGGCCAGGGGGAAGAACACAAAACCCTGGAGACAGTGCAGGGGCTCTACCGCAAGCTGCTGGGGCTAGGGCTGGACCGCTCCGGCATGATCGTGGGGATCGGCGGGGGGATTGTCTGCGATGTGGCCGGATATGTGGCCGCCACCTATCTGCGGGGGGTGCGCTTCGGCTCCCTGGCCACCACCCTGCTGGCCCAGGTGGACGCCAGTGTGGGGGGCAAAACCGGGGTCAACTGCGACGGATTCAAAAACATGGTGGGGATCTTCCGCCAGCCGGAGTTCGTGATCTGCGACCTGACCACTCTGGCCAGCCTGCCGCCCCGGGAGCTTTCCTGCGGCTTTGCCGAGATCGTCAAGCACGGGGCCATTGCCGATGCCGACTACTTCACTTTTCTGGAACGCCATACCGATCTGGCCTTGACCCTCGACCCGCCTGTCATGACCCATGTGGTCACCCGCTCGGTTGAGATCAAGGCTGCGGTGGTGCGGGCCGACGAGACCGAGCAGGGCCTGCGCCGCCACCTCAACTTCGGCCACACCCTGGGCCACGCCTACGAGAAAACCACCCCCTTCAACCACGGCGAGGCGGTCAGTGCCGGCATGGCCAGTGCCGCGCGGCTTTCGGTGGCCCAAGGTCTGCTTCCTGAAGCCGATCGCCAGCGCTTAACCGCCCTGCTCCGCGCCTACGGCCTGCCCCTTGCTCCGGCTGCCGCCGATTCCCGGCAGGTGCTGGAAGCCCTGGCCAAAGACAAGAAAAAAGAGGGCGACCAGATCCATTTCGTGCTCCTGGAGGCCATCGGCCGGGCCGTGGTGCGGCCGTTGCCCCTCGCCGAGCTCAACGCGTTTTTCTCCGCATCGCCGAACCGACACTCCTGAACACCATCGCTTGCCGGATTCCATCACGGGCTGCCTGCGGATAATTCCCGGACGGGCAGCGATGCTCAGTTTCTTGGCCAAATAGAGATACTGCCACTCAAGTTCGGGGCGGCATGCCGGTCTTTGCGGGTAAGGGCTTGGAGCAGGTAGACTCCCTCCAAACCTTTTTGCTATCTCCTCCCTGTGCAATTGTTTGACAATCTTGACTTGCTCTGTCATTTTCCTCATGTCTTTGGGGGTGTTGTTGGGAATCGTGGAAGTGGACCTATCGGACGACTCAATCGCGAAAGGTTCGCTCGGTGCGGTCGGCATCGTTCTCGTCGCGCAGCACTCCGCGCACCTGATCCATGAGCCGCAGGTTGGGATTGGGTCGGAATTTAGGCTGGGTTTCCATGTTTGGAAGCCATATTTACCATTAGTGGAAAATTCAACGGCTTACTTTCCATATTTATAAATTAATATGAATTTAGATGAAAATTTATCCACGCTATAAGGGTGATAGATGGAAATATTTCCATCTATCCACACTGATAAGCGGGCCGTGAGCTTGGCTCCAATGGCCTTGATAGACTCCGCTCCCGCTTCGCCTATCAAGGCCATTAGTGCCGACTGCGATTCTCAACATGAGAAGGAAATAAACAGCCATTTCCTTCTCATGTCCGCGATTCTCGCGGCTCAACCGCGGCGTTGGGTAAAAATCGCAAGACACCCCCTACCTATAGATCCTATTGACACGATACTAAATAGTGATACTATATATTTATGAATAAAAAGCAGCGACAGAGGCTACAGAGAATATATGAAAAACCAACGCGTTCTGATATTTCATGGAATGATATCGAGAGCTTATTTTTTGCTCTTGGAGCTGAAGTAACTGAAGGCAAGGGATCTCGTGTAAGGGTGGCGCTTAATGATGTCCGGGCTGTTTTTCACAGGCCTCATCCTCAGCGAGTGACAAACAAAGCGTCTGTCAGATCTGTACAAAGATTCTTGATTGAATCGGGGGTGACATCATAATGGAATACAAAGGATATTTTGCAAAAGTTAAATTTGACGACGATGCCAATATTTTCCATGGCGAAGTTATCAATTTGAGGGATGTGATTACTTTTGAAGGCGAAACAGTGAATGAGCTCAAGGGGGCTTTTCACGATTCAGTTGACGATTATCTGACTTTTTGTGCCGAACGCGGCGAAGAACCTGAAAAGCCATATTCGGGGAAGTTCGTCGTACGTGTGGAACCTGAGTTGCATAAGAATATTACAGTAGAAGCACGTAAAAAAGGAAAGAGTTTAAATATATGGGTAAAAGACGCAATATCTAAGGCATTAAAAGAATCCACCCAACAAGGGCAATCACTCTGATCCCAAAAGCCTGCCGGCTTTTGTTCCAGGTGATGCCCGGCGTTCGACTTGACATTTTGAATCCTTAAACGTACAATTGTACCCATGAAAATAATTGCCGACACAAATACATTTATTGCCGTTGCATTAAACGAGCCGGAAAAGGACAAAATAATTCAACTTACCGAAGGTCATGAATTGATTGCTCCTGATGTCTTGCCGTTTGAAATTGGAAATGCCTTGACGGCAATGATGAAAAAAAACACTTTAAGAAAAGAGGAAGTTGGAACAGCTTGGGAGATTGTTCAACAAATACCAGTTGATCTGAGACATACCGATATAAAATCGGCCTTGAATATTGCGATTAAATTTAACCTCTATGCATACGATTCGTATTTCTTAAATTGCGCTGAAAACCTCAATAGCCCATTGCTTACTCTTGACCTTGGAATGCGGAGTGTCGCACGGAAGATTGGAATCATGATTTTGGAGTAAATTATTATGAAAGTCTACACATATTCTGAAGCAAGACAGCGTCTCTCGGATGTCCTTAATATTGCAAGAACTGAAGAGGTCGTGATTAAAAGAAGGGGTGGCGAAACCTTTTCTATTATTTTTAGAAAAAGTAAAAAATCACCATTTGATATTCCAGGAATAAAAACCAAAGCAACAACAAAAGATATCCTTGAGGCGGTTAGAGAATCCAGGGAGCGGTTTGCCGAACAAGACAATGAGGGAGACCGGGAATAGCCGTGCATTGTTTGAAGCATGGGGGTAATTGACCTTCAGTGCCTTTCAAAATGAACTGGTTCCTGATGTTCGTGAGTTACTTGCAAAAAAGGTAGCCTGACCTTTCTCGACACCAAGAGACCCGGGGGCAGAACCTGTCGCTAGAGTGGGACCGGGCCACAGCCAAGCCCGCATTCCTAGTCGCACGCCCCTTCCCGCGGGTGTCGGTTCGTGACTGACCTTGCCGCCGCCATCGTTGGCAGTGCTCTTTAAACCTTGAGAAATATCAACAATTCGTAAAATGAGACCCACGTGAACAGGATACCTGGAATGAGAAAAGTTGTAGTTGCAGCGATCATTGGCATTCTCTCTTGCCTGCCTTCCTCTGCGGCCGAACAGGTGGAAAAGCAGCATAGCGCCGAAGAGCTCGCCAAGAAACTTGCCAATCCCATCGCTGCACTCATCAGTGTTCCCCTGCAGCTCAACTATGACACGGATATCGGTCCTCTTGATGAGGGTGACCGCTGGGTTCTCAATGTCCAACCGGTGGTACCCATCTCACTCAATGCTGACTGGAATGTCATCTCGCGGACGATTGTTCCCCTGGTTGCACAGGATGATGTTTTCCTAAACGCCGGAAGTCAATCGGGAATAGGCGATATTTTGCAAAGCTTATTTTTCTCTCCCAAGGAGACTACGGGGAACGGCTGGACCTGGGGAGCAGGACCGGTCTTGCTGTTCCCCAGTGGTACGGATGAGTTGCTCACCACGGATAAATGGGGTGCGGGGCCTACTGCCGTAGCTCTCTGGCAGATTGGCCCTGGACCTTTGGTGGAATGACCAATCATCTCTGGTCTTATGCGGGGCAGGATGATCGCGCTGATATTAATCAGACATTTCTGCAGCCCTTTGTCAGCTACACCACCAAGAGTGCCATATCCCTCTCGGCCCTGTCTGAGTCCACATACGATTGGGAAGCGGAGCAGTGGTCGGTTCCTATTCTCCTGGTGGCGAGTAAGGTCGCAAGAATCGGCAGTCAAACGGTAAGTTTTGGCGGTGGTGTGCGCTACTGGGCAGAAAGCCCGGAAATTGGTCCTGAAGGGTGGGGAGGGCGGCTTGTTTTTACATTGATGTTTCCTATATAGGGAGAGCGCACTTCTTATGCGTCCCAGGGGGTCGAAAGGTCCTCGGGGCCTTGGGGACGGAAAAGGGGACGTGGAAAAGGGGACCTTAAAATAATTTACATAGATTTCCCCATGATGATAGGTACAAAACATGCCACGTAAAGCCCGCACGGACGCCCCGCTCCCCTCCCGAGCCGTTCCGCGGCGTTCAGATCTCAAACTTAATTCCCTGGGCCAGGGGTAGCTCGCGGCTGTAGTTGATAGTGTTGGTTTGGCGCCGCATGTAGGCTTTCCAGGCGTCGGACCCCGACTCCCGGCCCCCGCCGGTCTCTTTTTCCCCGCCAAAGGCACCGCCGATTTCCGCGCCGGAGGTTCCAATGTTGACGTTGGCCAGGCCGCAATCGGACCCCCGTGCGGATAAAAATATTTCGGCCTCGCGCAGATCCTGGGTGAAAATTGACGAAGAGAGACCCTGGGGAACGTCATTTTGCAGGGCGATGGCTTGGTGCACGTCCCCGGAATAGCGGATCAAATAGAGAATCGGCGCAAAGGTCTCCTGCTGGACAATGGGATAGTCGTTGTTGACCTCCACCAGCGCGGGGGTGACAAAGCATCCGCTTTCGTAGCCTTCACCGGTCAATAGGTCGCCGCCCTTGATGATCTTGCCGCCTTGCTGCCGCGCCTGGTCCAGGGCTGCACTGAAATCTGCCACCGCCTGGGGATCGATCAGAGGGCCCACGTGGTTGCCTTCGCCCAGGGGGTTTCCGATTTTCAATCCGCTGTAGGCTTTCTTCAGGGCCTGGATGACCCGCCCATAGATGGCGTCGTGAATGATCACGCGCCGGGTAGTGGTGCAGCGCTGGCCGGCGGTGCCCACGGCGCCGAAGACGATGGCGGGAACAGCCAACTCCAGGTTGGCGTTTTCCGTGACAATGATGGCGTTGTTGCCTCCCAGTTCCATAATATACTTGCCCAGCCGGCCGGCCACCAGTGAGGCGGCCCGTTTGCCCACCTGGGTCGATCCGGTCAGGGAGAGCAGGGGGATCCGTGGATCATTGAGCATGCGTTCACCGATGGCCGAACCGCTGCCGATGATCAGGTTGAAGAGGCCTTCGGGCAGATCGTTTTCCCGGATAACCTGGCCCACAATGCGCTGCACGGCAATGGCGCTCAGGGGCACTTTGGAGGCCGGTTTCCACACCACCACATTTCCGCAGACCGCTGCGATCAATGCATTCCAGGACCACACCGCCACGGGAAAGTTGAATGCGGTGATCACCCCGACCGCGCCCAGGGGGTGGTACTGATCGTACATGCGGTGTTCGGGGCGTTCCGAGTGCATGCTGAACCCGTAGAGCTGGCGGGAGAGGCCCACGGCAAAATCGGCGATATCGATCATCTCCTGAACTTCCCCTATCCCTTCCTGCAGGGATTTTCCCATCTCGAGGGTTACCAATCGGCCCAGGGCCGCTTTGTGCTCGCGTAGTTTCAAGCCGATTTGCCGGACGATTTCACCTCGCCGGGGGGCCGGGACCCGCCGCCATTGGGCAAAGGCGGTCTGGGCGGCGTCCATGACCGTCTCATAATCTTTATCCGCGGCCTTGAACACGGTGGCGATGGCCTCGCCGGTGATGGGCGACGTGCTGGGGATTTCTCCCTGGTCGCGGGTGTCGCGCCAGTGGATTCCGGTGGCGCAACCCGGGTTTTGGGTTTCAATTCCAAGAGCACTTAAAACTTCGTTGGGTATCATAGTGGATTTTCCTTTGGGCCTGATGGACCATAAGATCCATATTCGATTGCCCGTCGGTTCTGAGTTTGGGGTTCGATGTTGGACGGGATTGCGATGGGCTCCCGCTGAAAATCTCTTCAGCTCTCCTAAAGCCCCGTATCTTAAATGTAAATCTAAGCGAATTGCAACCGCTGGAAGGCATCCATTTCGACATCACTGGGGAAGAGTACGAATACGCTTTTGCCCGCGAGAAAGCCCAGCGCGAGAACACCCTGAAGGGCGCCTTGCAGACCCTGGGAAAAGAGATCCAGCAAAAACAGGAGAGCTTTGAACAAGAGAGACTGCAGCGGCGGGCTGAGCTTGATGGCCGCGAGGAATTTCTGACAAATCGGGAAAAGGAGATCGCAAATTTGCAAGCAGAGGTGGACACTTTTACCGATCGGCTCCAAACAGCGGTTCAGAACGCGGTGGCAGAGACCCGCGCCGGACTGACGGCAGATTTTGAAAAGGAGCAGGCCCTCATGGCGTCCAAATTTGAGGGTGAGAAGAACGTGCTTGAGGGCCAGATCAAGGCGCTGGAGCGGCTGGTGGAATCCCCGGCCAACCCGATCAGCGAGCTCTCGCGAAGATACGAGCAGGCCTACGAGAAGGCCCAGGACATTGCCAACCGGGCTGTGGCGGCAGTCAAGCGGGAGGTGTATTCAACTCCCGCCCAGCCGAGAGGTCCGGCAGCGGTAAGGAATGAAACTCCCGACGATTAGCTCTCGTGGAGGTCTTGTGGGCCTGGGGGGCGATGACCGTTTCGGGGGTCACGCCACAGTTCCACCAAGGTGAGATCGTCTTGGGGTGCGTTTGGGGCACACCATTTGCCGATGGCGTCCATAAGCCCGCGGCTCCAGGGGGGGCCGACCCGGGTTTGGGAGTTGATTGCGACCCCCTGGGTGCCGAAGAAGCAGCGGGATGGATTCATCGCCTCGGTGACGCCATCGGTGTAGAGCAGGATCGAATCTCCGGCGGGCAAGGTGAACTCGGTTGCCGTGTAACTGGAGTCAGGCTGCAGCCCCAGGGCGACGTTTTTGGACTGGGGCATGGGGCGGATTGTCCCATCTGTGCCGGAGAAATGCAGGGCTGGCGGATGGCCGCCGCTAACCAGCGTCAAACATCCGGAACGGGGCTGGTATCGGCTGATAATGATGGTGGCAAAAAAGCCTTCCGGGGCCATCACCGGGAAAAAGACCGTATTCAACGCCTTCAGAACCGCGGTGATATCCGTAGAACGCTGAACTTCCGAACGAATCCGAAACCACAAGGCACTCATGAAGAGCGCCGCCGGGACCCCTTTATCCGAGATATCGGCAACATAGACGATCCAGCTTCCGTCGGGCAGGGCAATCCAGTCGTAAATATCTCCGCCCACCTGGGCGGCGGGGCGGCTGATGCCCCAGATGTGGCTGCCGTGTTCCAAGGCGGTGTTGGGGGGCTGAAACCGCGATTGTACCCGAGCTGCCAGGGCGATCTCTTTTTCCAGCCGGACATGATCGACCTGAACCCGGTGGGGCGTCGCGGCGGCTGGATGGGATGAGGCGCTGGGGAACATGGTATGGGCTGTCCTGGGGGGGCTTTGGGGCGGCCCCGGGTTGAGTCCGAACAGGTATTCCGGGAGCAGGCTAAACCCCGGTTCTGGAATGTTGGCGATGGTTTCCAATGGATGCACCTTATGTCTATCTTGCCGGGTGGGGGACCAGCATCACCGGACAGGGGGCTTTCTCCATGATGGTTTGACCGATATAATCCACCCGTCCCAAACTCAATTTTTGGGAATCCTCATGGGCGCCCAGGACAATCATATGGGCGCCGATGGCGGCGGCTTCTTTGCAGGTTCCCATGGCTGGATCCGCCGGGTGGCAGGTAAAGGCGATCTTGGGCGCTTCAGTCTCCAAGGGGCCGATGAGCCGGGCCGCGTTTTCCTTGGCCTGTTGGATCGATTCGGTGATTTTAGGATCCCTCGGATGAAGCTGCTGGAGGGTATAATCCAGGGCATGAAATACAAACAGTTCGGAGTCATGGCGTTGGGCCAGTTCAATCGCTTTGCGCAGGGCTTGCGCGCCGGCCGGGGTAAACTTCAACGCCACTAAAATACGGTTCAACACGGTGATCGCCTCCCTTCAAACCAGATTTCGCTTCGGCGTTTCACAGGGCTGCCCTTGGGTGGGGGAGCCCCTTGGGGCGTAAGACATCCATGGCTTGCCTCTATGTATACCAAAAACTGTGCCAAATTTTGGATTTGGGGAGGATTTTAAGATTGGGATTAACTGTCTGAAAACATTGTTTATTCAGAATTTTCTGGAGGAGCCGGTTCCGGGGGCGCGACTCAAGGCTGGCAAGGCGGTAGCCGGTTCGACCTTGTATGGTCAACGAGGTTGCCAAAGGGGAGAACGGTTATCGCAAGATGTGGGAGGCTGGCGGCAAGCGCGGGATACGTTGCGGACCAGATAGTGAGCGAGCGACGAAAGGGTGACCGCCATGGGCGTTTAAAATTGAGGGCGGTTTCTATTTCGCATGGAAAGGGTAGGGAGCGGAAAACGAAACCGGCCCGGTGCGGGTGCGCAGCGGGCCGGCCCGTTGGACGGGCAAAACGAGTTTTTAGGCGGCCAACTGAAAGGCCCGCGACGTGGCTTCGCGGATTTCGCCGGGGGTGAAGGGTTTGGGCAGATAGTCCACGGCGCCCATGCGGGCCGCTTCCACCGCGGTTTCGATGCTGGCGTATCCGGTGATCATGATCACTTTGGTCTGCGGGTTTTTGTCCACCACGGCTTGCAGCAGCTCCAGGCCCTTGACCCCGGGGATGCGCAGATCCAGCAGCACTAGATCATAATCGGAACCGTTGATCTTATCCAAGGCTTCCTGCTTGGTGACGGCCTGATCCACCGGGTAGCCGCTTTTGCCCAGTATTTTGCGTACATTGTTGTTGACGGCCACCTCGTCGTCCACCACCAGAATGCGGGGTTGGGCGAGTGTCTGTTTAGCGGCCCCGGATTGGGCTTCTCGGGCCTCGGCGGCCAGGATTTTTTCCATATTGGCCTTCAATTCGGCATAGGGCACCTGCAAGGTTCCGTCGTAAACCAGGTGATCCACGTAATCCTGGCCCGCGGCCTGGGCCACTTCCCGGTAGTCAAAGGGCATGTCCGGCGCGATGAGGGTGGCGGTATCGGCCACGGCTTTGGCTTTTTTGGCGGCCCGTTTCTTTTTGGCCAATTGGGGACAGGCGGCGGTCTTGACGCCGGCTTTGCAAGTGGCACCCAGTTTTTTGAAGATATCGCACACCATGGCCCCCACCTCGCAGAAGCCTTCCATCTGCTCACGGGCCGTGATTTCCACCACCGGCACGTCGGTGCGGGTGGCATGCTCGGCATAGGCTTTGCCCGTGACCTGGGCCACTTCATCGACGTCAAAGGGAACGTCCACGTCAATCTTGTTGCGGGCCTCCAGTTTGGCCACATTGGCCTTGAGGTCATCATAAAAAGGAATGGAAACCCCGTCGCTGCGCAGGTTGTGAATGTACTCGGGGCCAGAAACGGCGGCGACCTCTTCATAGTCGAAGGGCTGGTCGATACCGATGAGCTTCTTGGTGTCCACGGCGGGTTTGGCGGCCCGTTTCTTTTTGGCCAATTGCGGGCAGGCGCTGGTTTTGGTGCCGGCCTTGCAGGTGGCGCCCAGCTTCTTGAAGATGTCACACACCATGTTGCCCATTTCGCAATAACCTTCCAGGTTTTCGGGCATCCTGACCTCGACCACCGGCATATCCGAAGGACCCAGCGCGTCGGCATAGGCTTTGCCGGTGACCTTTTCCACTTCCTCGGGATCAAAGGGAATGTCCACGTCAATGGTCTCGATAAACTGGCGCTCCCGGTCACTGATTTTTACTTCCCGCAGTTCCCCGGAAAGGGCTTTCTCCACTGTGCTGCGCAGCTCGTCAGGGGTAAAGGGCTTGGGGATATAGTCCAGGGCGCCCATGCGGATGGCCTTGACCGCGGTGTCCGTGGAGGCATAGGCGGTCATCATGACCGCTTTGGTGTCCGGCCACTCGCTTTTCACCCTTTTCAAAAGCTCTAGCCCGTTCATCTCCGGCATGACAATGTCCGAAATGAGCAGCGAGAACGAGTCCTGGGCCATGATCTCCAGGGCTTGTTGGGCGCTGGAGGCATGGGACACCGCGTAGTTGCTCTTTTTTAAAATCTTTTCCACGTTCTTGCAGATTCCGGCTTCGTCATCTACCACCATCACTTTGGGCATTGCGTTCATGGGGTCCCCCTAAAATATTTTTATTGATTTATCCTGTTGATTAACCGTTTGTTTCGTTTTGCAAGATAATCTAAGCACAGGCTGTGCCAACGGGTTAAAAATATTTTAACTAATTAAATATATTGATAAATATAGATAATTTCCCGAAGCTTGAAAGGACGAGTGTATTAAAAATAAATACACTGAGCCGGGGCAAGTTTGCAGGGCAGGTTTGGGGTGCAGCCAGGCAGAGCGGGGCAAAAAGGGGCGTGCAGGCATACTGTATTTATAAAATATACAGTGTATAAAAGCGCATTAACTCCGTTTCGGAAGAGTAATACCGTGTTTTTTCATCATGTTTTGAAAGTTGGGGCGCAGCATGCCCACGGCCTTGGCGGCCCGGGTCACGTTCCAGTCGTGGGCGGCCAGGGCGTGGGTCAGAAAGTTGCACTCCACCCGGGCCACGGCCTTTTGCCGGATCTGAGCTTTGACCGCTTTTAGCTCGGCGTTGGTGGTGGGGGTGGTGTCAAACAGGGTTTCGATATCGTTGATTTCCCCCAGCAGCGGCAGATCCTTGAGTTCGATGCGCTCTTTTTCGCTCAGAATCACCGCCCGCTCCACAACGTTGCGCAGCTGGCGCACATTGCCGGGCCAGCTATATTCCGTAAGGCGTGCCGCGGCATCATCGGCGAATCCCTTCAGTGCCTTGTCCATCTGCCGGGAGAATTGGTTGAGGAAATGGTAGGCGATGGGCAGGATATCCTCCCGGCGCTCTTTTAGGGGCGGCAGCAAAATGGGGTAGACGTAGATGCGGTAGTAAAAATCCTGGCGGAAGCGGCCCCCTTGCACCATCTCTTCCAAATTTTGGTTGGTGGCGAAGATCAGCCGCACATCCACCTTACGGTGGGTGGTGCTGCCCAAGGACAAAAGCTCCCGGGTTTCCAAAAAGCGCAGCAGCTTGCCCTGCACTTCCAGACCGATATTGCTGATTTCATCCAGAAAGACGGTGCCGCCGTGGGCCTGCTGGAAAATACCGGCCTTGTCCTGGTGGGCTCCGGTAAAGGCGCCTTTCACATGGCCGAAAAGCTCCGATTCCAATAGATTGCCGGAAAGCGTGCCGCAATCCACGGCGAAAAAAACCTGCTGGTTGCGGTTGCTGTTGGCGTGCACGGCCCGTGCCACCAGCTCTTTTCCGGTGCCGCTCTCACCGCACACCAGAACCGTGGCATCGGTGGAGGCCACCTTTTCCACCATGGCGATCACTTTTTTGATTTTGGGGCTTGATCCCACCAGCTGGTGGGAGATCCGTCGCCGGGGGGGTGCGTCGCTTTGCAGCTTCCGATTATAAAGGCGCCGTTCCCGCGCTTCCAGGGCCTGGGCGACCACGGCGCGCAGTTCGTGGGGCGTGAAGGGTTTGGGCAGGTAGTCAAAGGCGCCCATCTTCATCACCTCCACGGCCGAGGATACCGTGGAGTAGCCGGTAATCACGATCACCAGGGTATCGGGGTAGGCCTCCTTGACCCGGGCCAGGACCTGCATGCCCCCCAAGGCACTCATTTTCAGATCGGTCACCACCACGTCGAAGGCGTGCTCCCCCAAAAGCGCCAGGGCTTCATAGCCGTCCAGGGCGAATTGGGTGTCGTAGCCCGATTTGGAGAGAATTTTGACACAGCTGTGGCAGATGTTGGGTTCGTCGTCGACAATCAGCACTTGGGGGGGGTCAGAGGGCATGGTCGGCCGGTCCCTCGGCAGGAAGGGTGATGGTAAAGGTGGTGCCCTCGCCCATGCTGCTGCTGACCGTGATGGTGCCACCATGCTTCTCGATGATGCCGTGGGTGATGGCCAGACCGAGTCCGGTGCCGTGTTCCTTGGTGGTAAAAAAGGGATCGAAAATGGTATTCAGCCGCTCCTTGGCGATCCCCTCACCGGTATCCTGCACACGGATCTCGATGAAGCCTTCACGATTGGAAAATCCCGTGGAAAGATGAATGCTGCCCCCCTGTTCGGTGGCTTCCACGGCGTTGATCATCAGATTGATCAAGGCCTGCTTGATCTGGCCTTCGTCCACCAGAGTATCGGGCAGGGGGTCGCGAAAATCCTGGGACACGGCCACATCTTTGAATGCGGCCTGCTTTTGGGTCAAAGCGATGCAGGCGGCCACGATCTCGTTGATGGAGTGCCGTTTGATGTCGGGTTCATTCTGGCGGGCGAAATCTAGCAGGTTGGTGACAATCTTGCGGCAGCGCAGGGCCTCTTTGGCAATAATTTCCAATTCCCCGTAGGTGGGGTCCTCGCGGTCCAGATCTTCCTGAATCAACATGGCCGTGGTCAGAATCGTGGTGAGCGGGTTGTTGATCTCATGGGCCACCCCGGCGGAAAGCCGTCCCACGGAAGCCAGTTTTTCCTGGTGCATCATCACCTTTTGAACGTTGATGTCCTTGGTGATATCCCGGGAGATTTCCACTGCGCCGATCACATCCCCCTGTTCGATGAGGGGATAGGTGGAGATGGAGTAGTAGATTTCACGTCCCTTTTTATCTAAATGGATATGGGTGGTCTGGGAGGGCTTTTCGGTTTCCAGGGTCTGAATCAGTGGGCAGGGGTGGTTGTCGCCGGAACAGGGGTTTTCCCGGTGGTGGGTGATCTGATAGCAGAACTGGCCCAGGACCTGCTCCCGGGCCAAACCGAATTTTTTTAAAAAAGCGTCGTTGGTGTCGATGATCCGAAAGCGGTGGTCAATGACCAGTACCTCTTCCTGGATCAGATCGTTGAGGGCCACATGATACAGGGCGCGGGCCTCCTGGAGTTCCTGGCTGGTTTTTTTGTGCAGGGTGGAGATGCGGGCGATCTCCCAGAAAAGCTGGGCCGTGCGGTTGGAGATGGCGCGTACGCTCTTTTTTTTCTTGGCCAGGATCTCGTTGTAGATATCCATGGACCCGGTGAGCTCGACGATCAGTTCGATGTCGTCGCGAGGAAAAAAATCGTCGTAACTGCTGGTCACAAAGAGGCCTTTTTCCACGGCCGCTACCAGCCCGGGGGCATCGGTGCGGATGTCGGCCACGGCTACAATCTCGGGATGGATTTCCTGAAAGGTGTGACGTTGAATCACATCCATGAGCTCTTTGCAGCGCTTACCGCCGCCCACTACGGCGATTCTCATTGAGGGACCTCCCGCGGGTGAAAGGGATGGATGGTCAGAGACGGATGCCCGCCCTTGCTATCCTTTATTTTAAAAGGGTTTGTCAACCGTCGCGGCTCAGGGCTCGCTCTAAACTAACTTCACATTATCAGCGCCCATGCATCCCACTCAGCGGCGTTGTGAAAACACACAATATGGCTTGATATTCTTTAGTTTTCTCGCCTTGCTGAGCGGGCGCCTGAACTCTGCCAAATTGCGAAGTTATTTACTCGCGAACCCTTTGCTCAAAAATGCGGAAATCTCAGGCATCAGGGCGGCCAGTCCCTGGGGCTCGATCCAGCGGGTGCCGGGGTCGCGTTTGAACCAGGTTAGCTGGCGCTTGGCGTAGCGCCGGGTGTCGCGCTGCAGGGTGCGGAGGGCTTCGTCCCAGGGCAGATCCTCCAGAAGATGGGCCGACATGTGGCGGTAGCCCAGAGACTGCATGGATTTGAGGTCCGGCCCGTAGCCCTGGTCCAGGAGCCGGCGCACCTCGTGCAGCAAGCCCTCCCGGGCCATCTGTTCGGCCCGGGTATTGATGCGGGCGTATATCGCCGGGCGTGCCAGTTCCAAGCCGATGCGCAAAAAGCGATAGGGGCTCTCCGGAAATCCATGGCTCCGGTGCCAATCCGACAAGGGGCGGCCCGTGCCGATCACCGTTTCCAGTGCCCGCAGCAGGCGGTAGCGGTCATGGGGATGAATGCGGGCCGCGGCCTGAGGGTCCCGGCGGGCTAAGCGGGCGTGCAGGGCGTCGGCGTCGAACGCTTCCAGCTCGCCGCGCAACGTCTGGCGCAGCTCGGGGTCCGGAGAGGGCGCTGGAAACAGCCCGTAAAGCAGGGCTTTGACGTAGAACCCCGTGCCGCCCACGATCACGGGGAGTTTGCCCCGGGCGTGGATGTCAGCGATGGCCTGGCGGGCCAATTCGCCGAAACGGCCGGCGTCAAAGGGGGCGTCGGGATCCACCACATCGATGAGGTGGTGGCGCACCTGACGCTGCTCGGCGGGCGTGGGCTTGGCCGTTCCGATATCCATGTAGCGGTAGATCTGCATGGAGTCGGCGCTGATAATTTCGCCGCCAAACCTTTGGGCCAGCTGAATGCCGGCCGACGTCTTGCCCACGGCGGTGGGTCCGACCACGATGATGAGCCGGATGGCGGGGGATTTCGGCGCCTTCATGGCGGCCACTTTACCTCTCCCGAAATCTATTGACAAGATCTAAGCAGCTCTTTAAACTGATCGCTTGGTGAAAATTCAACCGGCCTGGTTTTCAAACCATAGGGAAGCAGGCCCGGTTGGTGAATTGAATTATTTCAGGGAGATAAGACTCATGGCAACCCAAGTCCGCGGATCGGTTCTGGTTGTCGGCGGCGGAATCGCCGGCATGCAGAGCGCCTTGGATCTGGCCAACTCAGGCTACTACGTCTACCTGCTGGAAAAATCGCCCTCCATCGGCGGGGTGATGTCCCAACTGGACAAGACCTTTCCCACCAATGACTGCGCAATGTGAATCATTTCCCCTGTACTGGTCGAGGTCGGCCGGCATCTGAACATCGAACTGATTACCTATGCGGATCTTGAAAGTGTCTCCGGCAAGCCCGGCAATTTCAAGGTGAAAGTCAGAAAACGCGCCCGCAGCATCAAAATGGATCTTTGCACCGGCTGTGGCGCCTGCGTCGAAAATTGTCCCGTGGTCCAGCAGAGCGTTTAATATCAGCGGCACTCCATGGGGCCCATGGGGTGTATTTTTTTGGGAGACATCGGTTCATGAGCGAGGCACACGCGATACCCGCGGAATCCCCCGCGGCTCTCGAAGAAGAGGTGGATTTCGTCGAGCTGGATACCATCATCGACGATGAGTTTTCCAAGGACAAGGAAAACCTGATCATGATCCTTCAGGCCATTCAGCGCCGCTACAACTACCTTCCCCAACCCGCATTGACCTACCTTGCCGCCAAGATCGGGGTTCCCTACAGCAAGATTTACGAGGTGGCCACCTTTTACAGCACCTTCAGCCTGGAACCACGGGGCAGGAACATCATCTCCCTGTGCCTGGGCACCGCCTGCCATGTGCGGGGGGCCGAGCGGATTCGCGAGCGGCTCCACGAATCCCTGCACATCGCCGACGGCCAGACCACCGACGACGGCCGGTTCACCCTGGAATCGGTGCGCTGCATCGGTTGCTGCAGCCTCGGTCCGGTGGTGAAGATCAACGAGGACATGCATGGCCGGATCGCCACCGACCAGGTCGAAAAAGTTCTGGATCAATACGAATAACTGAGAGCAAGGCCAACACCATGAAAATCCAGTCTGTAGAAGACTTGAACATTATCGGCCATAACACCCGCGCCGACATCTATCACCCCAGCCAGATCAAAGTGAACATCGGCATGGCTTCCTGCGGCATCGCCGCCGGCGCCCAGGCCGCTCTGGAGAAAGCCCGGGAAGCCTTGGCCGGTGACAAGGGCATCTCCATCCGCCAGACCGGCTGCATCGGGTTTTGCGAGCAGGAACCCTTGGTGGAAATGGTGGCCGACGGCAAACCCCGGGTGATCTACAAGAACATCACCGCCAACAAAATCGTCGATGCCATCGAAGATTACCGCCAGGAGCGCTTTGAAAAGAAAAAATGGATTCTGGGCCAGATGCGTAAACCCTTGGGGGTTTTGGAGACGGGCGGCGACGATCCTCAGGCCAAAGTGACCCCCCACGAAGGTATCGCCTTTCTGGAAGAGATTCCCTTCTACAGCAAACAAGTGAAGATCGCCCTGCGAAATTGCGGCTACATCGACCCCGATTCCATCGAGGAGTACATTGCCCGGGGCGGTTACCAGGCCCTGCTCAAGGCCCTCAAGGAGATGAAGGCCAAGCAGATCATCGATGAGGTGAAAACTTCCGGATTGCGGGGCCGGGGCGGCGGCGGTTTTCCCACGGGCATCAAATGGGCCACCTGCGCCAAGCACGATGGGGAGCGCAGCATCATCTGCAATGCCGACGAGGGCGATCCGGGGGCCTACATGGACCGCAGCATTCTGGAGGGCGATCCCCACAGCGTCATCGAGGGCATGCTCATCGCCGGGGTGGCCATCGGCTCCAGCCACGGTTACATCTACGTGCGTAACGAATACCCCCTGGCGGTCAAGCGTTTGGTCACCGCCATCAAGCAGGCCCAAAGCTACGGTTTGCTGGGTGATGGGATCGCCGGCACCGATTTCTGCTTCAATATCAAAATTTCCACCGGCGCGGGTGCCTTTGTGTGCGGCGAATCCACGGCCTTGATGGCCTCCCTGGAGGGCAAGGTGGGACGCCCCCGGGCCAAATATGTGCACACCGTGGAAAAAGGATTCCGGGACAATCCCACCAATCTCAACAACGTGGAGACCTATGCCAATGTGCCGCCCATCATCATGAAGGGTGGCAAGTGGTATGCCGGCATGGGTACCCAACACAGCAAGGGCACCAAGGTGTTCAGCCTCTGCGGCAAAATCAAGAACACCGGGCTGGTGGAAGTGCCCATGGGCGTGAGCCTGCGGGAGATCGTCTTCGATCTGGGCGGCGGGGTGCCCAAGAAGAAAAAATTCAAGGCGGTCCAAACCGGCGGGCCTTCCGGAGGCTGCATTCCCGAACGCTTCATCGACCTGCCGGTTGATTATCAGCGACTGGCCGAAGTGGGCTCCATCATGGGTTCCGGAGGCATGATCGTCATGGATCAGGACACCTGCATGGTGGATGTGGCCCGCTATTTTCTGGACTTTCTCAAGGAGGAGTCCTGCGGGCAGTGCAATCCCTGCCGGGAAGGCATCACCCAGATGCTCAATATCCTGACCAATATATGCGCCGGCAAGGGCAGGGAGGGGGATATCGAGCTGCTCGAGGAGCTGGGTTCGATGGTGCAGCGCTTTTCCCTGTGCGGCCTGGGTACGGCGGCGCCCAATCCGGTGCTCACCACCATTTTATACTTCCGGGATGAATACGAGGCCCACATCCAGGATAAGAAGTGTCCGGCCGGGGTCTGCAAGGCGCTGTTTCATTATGAGATCGATCCCGAGGCCTGCACCGGCTGCGGGGTGTGCGCGAAAAAATGCCCCCAGGATGCCATCAGCGGCAAGAAGAAAGAGCCCCACGAGCTGGATCAGGAAAAGTGCATCAAATGCGGTATCTGCTACGAAGCCTGTAAGTTCGATGCCGTTGCCATTCGATAAATTCAAGGAAATCACCGATGGTTACGTTTAAGCTCAACGGAAAGACAGTCCAGGGAGAAGAGGGTCAGTATATTCTCCAAGTCGCTGAAAAATACGGGGTGGATATTCCTACCCTGTGTCACCACAAAGCTCTGGAACCGGCCGGAATGTGCCGGATCTGCACGGTGGAGCTTTTCGACGGCCGCCGGACCCGCTTTGTGACCGCCTGCAACTACCCCGTCTGGGAAGGTATGGAGGTGACCACCGACAGTGAAGCGGTTCATGAGGGCCGCAAGCTGATTGTGGAAATGCTCCTGGCCCGCTGTCCCGAAGTCCCCTTGCTGCAGGATATGGCCAAAAGCTATGGCATCGAGCAGCCGCGCTTCCAGCTGGGGGACGACACCTGCATCCTCTGCGGGCTCTGCACGCGGATGTGCGCCAAAATGGGCAGCAACGCCATCAGCCTCACCGGGCGCGGGGTGGAGATGAAAGTGGATACGCCCTTTCACCTGCAGACCGACGTCTGTCTGGCCTGCGGCGCCTGCGCCTCGGTTTGCCCCACCGGGCACATTACCCTGGAAAAGATCCGCGAGAGCGTTTCCAAGCGGGATGCCCGGCTGATTCCCTCGGAATACGACATGGGGCTCAAGGGCCGCAAGCCGGTCTATGTGCCCTACGCCCAGGCCGTGCCCAACACCCCGGCCATCGACCGCGATGTGTGTGTTCATTTTAAAACCGGCGGCTGTCAGGTCTGCACCTCATTTTGCGGCGTGGACGCCATCGACCACACCATGGAAGATGAGATCGTGGAGCTCGACGTAGGCTCCATCATCCTGGCCCCGGGGTTCGAGCCCTTTGATCCCTCCGGTTTTGATGCCTACAACTACGCTAACCATCCCAACGTCATCACCTCCATGGAGATGGAGCGCATCCTATCGGCCTCGGGTCCCACCAGCGGGCATCTGGTGCGGCCTTCGGATCACAAAGAGCCCCAAAAAATCGCCTGGTTCCAATGCGTGGGCTCCCGGGATCTCAACCGCTGCGACAATGCCCACTGTTCCTCGGTGTGCTGCATGTACGCCATTAAAGAGGCGGTGATCGCCAAGGAGCACGCCCCCTACGACCTGGATTGCGCCATCTTCTTTATGGATATGCGCACCCACGGCAAGGATTTCGAACGCTTCTACAACAATGCCCAGGACCAGGGCATCCGCTTCATTCGCAGCCGGGTACACACCGTGGATCCCATCCACGGCTCCGACGATCTAAGTATCCGCTACGTCACCGAGTCGGGGGAGATGGTCACCGAAACCTTCGATCAGATCGTGCTTTCGGTCGGGCTGCAGACCGATCCTCAGACCGTGGAGCTGGCCAACCGCCTGGGCATCGAGCTGACCCCCGGAAATTTCTGCAAGACCGACACCTTCAGCCCAGTGGAGACCTCCAAGCCGGGGATCTACGTCTGCGGCGCCTTTCAGGGCCCCCGGGACATTCCCCAATCCGTGGTGGACGCCAGTGCGGCGGCCTCGGCGGCCGGAGAAATTCTGGCCGAAGCCCGCAATTCCCAGACTAAACAGCCCGAGGTGGTTCCTGAAACCGACGTGGTGGGCGACCGGCCGCGGATCGGGGTCTTTGTCTGTCACTGCGGGATCAATATCGGCGGGGTGGTCAATGTGCCGGCGGTGAGGGACTACGCCGCCAGCCTGCCCTACGTCGAATATGTAAACGACAACATGTACTCCTGCTCCCAGGACACCCAGGAGTCCATGAGCCAGATCATCAAACAGAAGAAGCTCAATCGGGTGGTGGTGGCCGCCTGCACCCCCAAGACCCATGAACCCCTGTTCCAGGAAACCTTGCTTAGTGCCGGGTTGAACAAATACCTGTTCGAGATGGCCAATATCCGCAACCAGGATTCCTGGGTCCACAAGAACAACCCCAAGCTGGCCACTCAAAAGGCCAAAGACCTGGTGCGCATGGCGGTCTCCAAAGTAGCCCTCATGGAGCCCCTCAAAGAGGCCGAGCTGACCGTCTCTCCGGTGGCCCTGGTGGTGGGGGGCGGAGTAGCCGGCATAACCGCAGCCCAGGCCCTGGCTCGTCAGGGATATGAAACCCACATTGTAGAAAAAGAGGCCCAGCTGGGGGGGCAGGCCCGGCGTATTTATCGAACGGCCAGCGGCGAGCTGGTCCAGCCCCGGCTGGAGGAGCTGATGGCGTCCGTGGAGGCCGAAAGCAATATCAAGGTCCATTTGAACACCACCCTGAACCAGGTGGAGGGATTTGTGGGCAGTTTCACATCGACCCTGGCCACCGGCGACGCTAGCCAACAGCTGGAGCACGGGGTGGCCATCCTGGCCACCGGCGGCCAACCCCTGACGCCCACGGAATATGAATACGGCAATGATCCGCGGATCGTCACTAGCCTGGAACTGGACGAAAAGCTGATGGCCGACGATCCTCTGGTCAATAACCTTGCCTCGGCAGTCTTCATCCAGTGCGTGGGCTCCCGGGAACCGCAGCGGCCCTACTGCTCGCGGGTCTGTTGCACCCACTCCGTGGATAATGCCCTTGAGCTCAAGCGCCGCAACCCGCAGATGTCGGTATTTATCCTCTATCGCGATATGCGCACTTACGGAGAGCGCGAACGGCTCTACAAAGAGGCCCGGGAGGCCGGGGTGATTTTCATCCGTTACACCCTGGAGAACAAGCCCCGGGTGGCCTTGGCCGAGGGCAAGCTGGAGATCACGGTCACCGATCATGTGCTGGGCCAGCCGGTCACTATCGAAACCGACCTGCTCTCGTTGGCTTCGGCGGTGCTGCCCATGCCCGGGGATCAGTTCAGCCAGTTTTTCAAAGTGCCCCTTAACGAAGATGGCTTTTTCGTGGAAAAACACGCCAAGCTGGGACCCAGCGAGTTTTCCACCGACGGGGTGTTTCTCTGCGGGCTGGCCCACTATCCCAAACCCCTGGACGAAGCCGTGGCCCAGGGACGGGCCGCCGCCTCCCGGGCGCTGACGCTGCTGGCGCGCAAAACCATCCGCACCAGCGGCAATGTGGCCCAAACCGATCAGCGGATTTGCAGCAGCTGCGGGGTGTGTGTGGCCATTTGCCCCTACTCCGCACCGATCTTCACCCAGGAGGGACCTTTTGCCGGTAAAGCGGAGATCAACCCTGTGCTGTGCAAAGGCTGCGGACTGTGCGTGGCCTCCTGCCGCTCAGGCGCGATCCATTTGAAGGGCTTTGACAACGATCAGATATTCGCCCAGATCTTCAACCTTCACGAAGCGGTCTGAGAAGTGAGACGGTCTGAGGCGCTATTTTATGCTAGTGTCTGACCCTTATCCGGGGAAGAGAGAATCCCCGTTAGAAGGAGAGTGAACTATGTCCGAGTGGGAACCAACCATTGTCGCCTTTCTGTGCAACTGGTGCAGTTACGGCGCGGCCGACCTGGCCGGCGTGAGCCGCATGGAGTACCCGCCCAACGTGCGGGTGGTGCGAATCCCCTGCACCGGGCGCATGAGCCCCAAATTCGCTCTGGCGGCACTGCGGGAGGGGGCCGACGGCGTATGGGTTTCGGGGTGACATCCCGGCGAATGCCATTACCTGGAAGGTAATTACTACGCCCGTCGCAAATTCAATCTGTTTGCCAATCTGATGGAACACATGGGGGTGGAGTCAGGCCGGATCCATTTCTCCTGGATCTCTTCGGCGGAATCCACCAAGTTCGTGGATGTGGTCAAGCAAGTGACCGCGGCCGTCAAGGAGCTGGGGCCCAACACCCGGTTCATCAAATCCGAATCCATACAGTCAGTGGCCAAGGTGGCTTAGCATGTCGAGCTATATTGAAAATATCAGATCCATCGCCGAAAAGTGGCTGACCAACGGGGATGTGGAAATGGTGATCGGGTTTCGTCCCGGCAGCCTGCCCATGATGAATGAGCCCTGCCTGATCCGCACCCCGGCCGGCACGGCCCAACTGGTCTGGGACAGCAATTGCGGGATCAATTTGGCCAATTACATCACCG
The DNA here is from genome assembly GCA_963713755.1 of uncultured delta proteobacterium. Classification (GTDB taxonomy): domain Bacteria; phylum Desulfobacterota; class Desulfobacteria; order Desulfobacterales; family CAVQMW01; genus CAVQMW01. The sequence continues at coordinate 801,231 of CAVQMW010000005.1, forward strand.
GACGCAGCGAAAAGATCGCAATTGTGGCCAAGGGCTGCGATTCGCGCAATATCGTTAACCATATCGTCGAAAACAAGATCAAGCGGGAGCAGCTGAAAATCATCGGCGTTCCCTGTCAAGGAATGATCGACCGGCGTCGGATTATCGAGATGATGCCCGGGGAGATTCTTCAGGTGAGCGAAGCGGATGGTTCGGTGGTGGTCAAAGGAGCCGGTTTTGAAGAGACCCTGGCCAAAGCCGATCTGCTGCAGCAAAACTGTGCGCTCTGTACCCACCGCAATCCGGTGATCTACGACGAATTGGCCGGCGAGCTGGTGGCCGAACAGGAGGGGATTGATCGCTATGCCGATGTCCGGGAGATCGAGGCCCTGCCTGAAAAAGAGAAGTGGGAATTTTTTGAAAACCTGCTGGCGCCCTGTATCCGCTGTTACGCCTGCCGCAACGCCTGCCCGCTGTGCTATTGTCCCACCTGTTTCGTGGATGAATCCAAGCCCCAGTGGGTGGGCAAAAGCATGGATCCCGTGGACGTGCGCACTTTCCATTTCCTGCGCGCCTACCATTGCGCCGGGCGCTGCACCGATTGCGGCGCCTGCGAACGGGTTTGCCCCGTGGGGATCAACATGCGGGTCTTTACCAAGAAACTGGAAAAAGACTGCTTTGAGGCTTTCGGTTGGGAAACGGGGTTGGATCCCGAGGTGCGACCGCCCCTCGATACCTACCGGCCCCAGGATCCGGATGCATTCATCAAGTAGCGTCATGCGAGCAAAGGCAACGGCCATGAAAATCATTCAAATCGACAAAGCGCAATGGGCGCCGGGGCTCGATCGCGCCCGGGAAAGCTACCGGCTGGTGGGGCCCGTTACAGGCGAGAACGGTGGACCGGCGGAATTTAAGCCCCTCAACGCGGGCCAACTGCCCGATCTGGCAGCCGCCGATACCGTACTCTCCCCCAAAGCCGTGGTTTACCCCCAATCCGAAGTGATGTTCGAGTACACCACGGATCCCAAGAGCGAGGCCTGCAATCTGCTCCAGCGTCCCGACAAATCCTATGATCCGTGTGCCGTGGTGGGGATCCGGCCCTATGATGCCGCCGCATTCACCTTGCTGCGCAAAAACTTCGATACCCCCGATTATCGCGACCCCTACTGGTGTGACGCCTATGAGGCCTGCACCTTTGTGGGGCTGGCGGTGAATCAGCCGGATGCCACCGATTTCAGCCTCAGCACCGGCTCGGGTCCCTTTTCGGAAAAGGGTCTGGACGTGCTGCTGGTGGATACAGGGGATGCCTATCTGGCGAAGGTGCTCTCGGACAAAGGTGCGGCGTTTTTAGAAGCCGCGGGCTGGCAGACTCTCGGAGATGATACTGCCGAGGCCACCATCGAGTCCTTGAAGCACGCGGCGGAGGAGGCTGTCCAGTCCGAGGTGCAGTTCGACCGCATCCAGTCGCTCTCCATTCTCGATCTCTACAGCGCACCCTTTTGGGAGGATGTGGGTTTTTCCTGCATCAATTGCGGAACCTGCACTTACGTCTGTCCCACCTGCTGGTGCTTTGACATTCAAGATGAAGTCCATGGCAAGCAAGGCAAACGCTTTAAAAATTGGGACTCCTGCATGGAGAACCAATTTACCCTGCACGCCTCCGGGCACAATCCCCGGGGGGCCAAGATCATGCGGGTGCGCCAGCGCTTTATGCACAAACTTAAATACTTTCTGGACAAATACGACAGCGGCCTGATGTGTGTGGGCTGCGGCCGCTGCGTGCGCGCCTGCCCGGTGAACATCGATATCCGCAAGGTGTGCGCCACCATGAACAGCTACGATCCTGAGGCCTGCGCCTGTCCGGTTTAAGATTCAATTTGATCCCAAGGGAGGTTTTCCCGTGTCCAATCCCTATCTGCCTTATCCGGTGCGTATTGACCAAGTGATCGATGCCGTCGATGATAAGAGTTTGAAAACCTTTAAATTTGTGTTTCTCAACCCCGAAGACGAAGCGCGCTTTGCCCACCAGGCCGGGCAGTTTGCCGAACTTTCCATTCCCGGTTTTGGCGAAATTCCCATCGGGATTGCCTCCTCGCCCACGGAAAAAGGGTTTGTAATGTTCACGGTGTTTCGCACCGGCAAGGTGAGCGCCCAACTGCACAGCATGCAGGCCGGAGATATCATGGGCATTCGAGGCCCCCTGGGCAACTGGTTTCCCTGGGATCTGCTGGAAGGCAAAAATGTCGTGATCATCGGCGGCGGATTCGCCTTTACCACCCTGCGGGCCTCCATTGTCTACATGCTGGAGCCGGAAAACCGCGAAAAATTCAAGGATATCCACGTCATCTACGGGGCGCGGCGGCCGGGGCTGCTGCTCTACCGGGACGAATTGATGGCCTGGGAGGCCCGGGACGATATCCACATGCATATCACCGTGGACGGCACCGACGATCCCGACTGGAAGTACAACGTTGGCTTCGTGCCCACCATCACCGAAAAAAAAGCGCCCCAAGCCGACGATGACACCTACGCCATTATTTGCGGGCCGCCCATCATGATCAAGTTCACCCAGCCGGTCCTGGATAAGCTGGGCTACACCCACGATCACATTATCATGTCATTGGAAAATCGCATGAAATGCGGGATCGGCATGTGTGGCCGCTGCAACATCGGCAAGGAACTGGTCTGCAAGGACGGCCCGGTCTTTACCCTGGAGCAGCTCAATTCAACTCCCCGGGAGTACTGATGGCGCGTGAGGACCGGTGCTGGAATGGGCAAATCATCGCCCGCCTTCAAATTTCATATTGACATCCAGAAACGGATTAGATATTGAACATGCTTTACTAAAGACTGTAATGGCTGTGAGCCATGGGGGATACATTTTATTAATATTTTAAGGAGGATGACATAATGCCGACAGTCGAATTTTCCGGGAAAACCTTCACCGTGGACGAAGATGGTTTCATCGATGATTACACCAACTGGGCCGAAGAGTGGGTTCAGTTCGTGAAAAAAGAGGAAGGTATCGATGAACTCAACGATGAGCACCGTCTGGTCATCACCACCCTTCGCGAGTACTATGAAAAGAATGGTATTGCGCCCATGGTCCGCGTTCTGTCTAAGGTCACCGGCTTCAAGCTGAAACACATCTATGAGTTGTTCCCCTCGGGACCGGGTAAGGGAGCCTGCAAGATGGCGGGTCTGCCCAAACCTACGGGCTGCGTCTAATCCGTTGGCCTGAGGCGATCTGACCCAATCAAATCAGACTCACTGAATTCAGGTTTGTACGAAAAGCCCTGCTAAACTGCAGGGCTTTTTTTCTGTGAATTTGACGGTCCCCGGACGCGTAAGCTCCAGCTTCGGGTAATGGCGCACTAGGCACCTGAGTACTCGGCCGGCGGGATCCAGGTTTTCCGAGCTTTCCCAATTCAATCCTAAATTTCAATGCGATGACGACGCTAACGGCCAACGATCGAGCCCTGCTCAACATCATCCAGTCCGACTTTCCCTTAACCGCCCGTCCCTTTGAAGCCATCGCCCAGCGCCTGGGAACCAGCGAAGCGGATGTTCTCCAGAGACTCCAGCGGCTCAAAGAGATTAAGATTATCCGCCGCATCGGGGGGAACTTCTCCCCGGAAAAACTGGGCTTTGTCAGTACCCTTTGCGCGGCCCAGGTGCCGGCGGAAAAGATCGACGCATTTGCCGCGGTGGTCAACCGCTACCCGGGCGTCACCCACAATTACCAGCGGGACAATGCCTTTAACATCTGGTTCACCTTCATCGCGCCCTCCATGGAAGAGATCCAGGCCAACCTCGCCGAAATCAAATCCGAAACCGGTGTTGACCAGATTGTCAACCTGCCGGCCACCCACGTCTTTAAAATTAAAGCCCATTTCGACCTTTAACTCTCCTGGGTAGCCCCATGATGAATCGGGATTTGCGCGTTGCGCTAGTCATGACCCTCTCGCCGGTGGGGGCCGTGGCGGCGAATCTGGCCAATACAGCCCGCTGGGTTGAAAGGGCCGCCGGGCAGGGTGCGGCCTTGGTCTGTTTTCCCGAATTGAATCTGACAGGGTATAGCACCCGGCGGGAGCTCATCGAACCCATCGCCCAGCCGATTCCCGGTCCGCTGACCCAGCATTTGGAAAAATTTTCCCGGAAATTCGATGTCGTCATTTTAGCTGGCATGGCGGAAACCGATGCCCAGGGTCGGATTTTTGCCAGCCATGTGGTAATTTCTCCCCAGGGCACCCTGGGGGTGTATCGCAAACTTCATCTGGCCCCGCCGGAAAAGGAGCTGTTGACGGCCGGTGAGGGAGTGCCGCTGTTTGATCTGGCGGGCATCCGGCTCGGAGTACAGCTTTGCTATGACGCTCATTTCCCGGAATTGAGCACTGCCCAGGCGTTGGCCGGTGCCGACATTATATTCATCCCCCACGCCTCCCCCCGGGGGCTTCCGGAGGATAAACGGATTTCCTGGGAGCGTCACCTGCCGGCCCGCGCCTTTGACAACGGCCTGTTTGTGGTGGCTTGCAATCAGGTGGGGGATAATGGCCAGGGATTGACGTTTCCCGGGGTCATTCTGGCCTTTGACCCCAGTGGGAAACCGATTGCCCAAGCCACGGCCCAATCCGAACAGATGGTGGTGGTCGATCTGAGGCGCAGGGTCATGGAGAATCTCCGCCGCCACCCCATGGCCTATTTCCTTTCCCATCGCCGCGAAGACCTTTTCGGCCCACCGTGAATTGGATCCAATCCGCGGTTCAATTCTAGCCTGGCGGAGGTTTCCACAACCCTATCGCATTGACGGCTGGGATGGATTCCCCCGGTATCGTTCCAGGGGCAGGTTTAAACGCTCAAACGAGGTTCATAGGAATTCGCCGGTATCACGAATATGCCAACCTGTTTGAGTAAGCTTCAGGGATAATCCCAACGGGGCTAGACTGGTTACCAGGGGCTGGCCCAGTAAAAAGAGGATCTGATTTTTGAATTGGGGGGCTTTCTCCGCAATGAGGGTGCGGAAGTGGGCGTCGTAGGCGATGATTTCTCCCAGTTCCGGCGGTACTTTAGACGGTGCCGCGTGGTCGCGCAGGGTTTGAATGAGTGGGTAAATCCGCGCGTAGTCACAACGGGTCTGATGGGTCTGAACCAGATCCCACAGTTTCGGGATGTTGCCGATCAGATCCCGGCGGGTGAGGCGGTTTCGCCGGTAGGAATGGACCAGGGCCTCGGTATCCCAGCATTTAAGCAGGCGGCACTCCTGGGGGCGCTGGTCATAGATTTCACAGGTGTGGGCCGGCGTTAAATAGATGCAGGCCGAGTTGCCCGCCACACTTTTTATTTTGATGATATCCGAAGTCAGGCGGATCAGTTCGTTACGGACATTGTCCCGTACCTTTTGCCCCTGGCGCAGGGTTTCCAGGGTGGCTAAGGGGAGTCGGCCGCTCTCCACCAAATCCCGATCCGTTTGATGAAGGGCCGGTCCTCCCTTGCGGCAGCACGTTCCGCATTGCCGGCAGGTCTGCCGGGCGGATGCGCCGGCGGATTTTTGGGTCACGAGGGGTGGGCTCCTTTGTATTGGCTGGGCCGGGATAAACCAAAAGCGGCCACCCCGGGGATGGCCGCGCTGGGGCCAGCACCCACCCCCCAGGGCAACGCCGCCGAAGGATCGGTGCCGATATAGTGATTGGGGCGGGAACTCCCGCCCCGGCTGATTTAGATTTTACCCCCGCGACCGTCGTCGCAGGCCTCGCCCGCATCGTGGCCATGTTCGGCGGTGTCTGAGAGCACGCAGGCATCGCTGTCGGCATCCCCCGAGGGGATATCTGCCGGATCCGTGGTGGGTGCCGGGGCGTAGTCCATAGCCGCCAACCGGGCCAGGTGCGCGTAGCGCGCATTGAACTGCTGCTCCAATTCCGCCCGCAACCGTTTGGAATCCTCGGGGAAGAGGCCTTCCAGGGCAGCGTAGCGGATTTCACCGGAGAGGAACTCCTGAAGGGTCCCGTCGGGGGCTTTGGAATCCAGGATCAGAGGATTTTTCCCTTCCTCGGCCAACCGCGGGTTATAGCGGAACAGGGGCCAGTAGCCGGACTGCACCGCCAGCTTGGACTCTTCCTGGCTTTTGCCCATGCCCTTTTTAATACCTTGGTTGATGCAGGGCGCATAGGCCAGAATCAACGAGGGGCCGGGATAGCTTTCGGCTTCGGTCATGGCTTTCATGAGCTGCTGCTTGTTGGCGCCCATGGAGACCTGGGCCACATAGACATAGCCGTAGGTCATGAACATGCCGGCCATATCCTTTTTGGGGGTCCGCTTGCCGGCGGCGGCGAACTTGGCGATGGAGCCCGTGGGAGTCGCTTTGGAGGATTGCCCGCCGGTGTTGGAGTAGACCTCGGTGTCATAGACCATCACGTTGACATCCTCGCCGCTGGCCAGCACATGGTCGATGCCGCCGAACCCGATGTCGTAGGCTGCACCGTCCCCGGCAAACACCCAGTAGGATTTTTTGGTCAGCAGTTTGGCGCGGGCGGCGATCTCCGCCAGGACTCCCTCACTGCAGCCGCAGCCGCAATCGCCGCCGCAACAGCACTCCTGGGCCAGAAGGGATTTGATTTGGTCGCCATATTCCCGCGATTTCCCGGCATCGGCTTGGTTGGCCAGCCACCCTTCCAGGGCAGCCGTCAATTCGTCGCCGATGTCGGTTTCAAGGGCTTGGGTAATCAGATCGGCCAATTTGCGCCGCTGCTGGAAGGCCCCCAGCAACATCCCGTAGGTGAATTCCGCGGGATCTTCGAACAAGGAGTTGCCCCAAGTGGGACCGAACCCGTCCTCGTTGACGCAGTAGGGTACCGCCGGCGCGGAGCCGCCCCAGATGGAGCTGCAGCCCGTGGCATTGCCGATGATCATGCGTTCTCCAAAGAGCTGGGTGAGCAGTTTGGCGTAGGGCGTCTCGCCGCAACCGGCACAGGCGCCGGAGAACTCTAAAAGCGGTTGGTAGAACTGGCTGCCCTTGACGGTCTGGCGTTTGGCCAGTTTCTCTCTGGAGGGCAGGCTGACGGCAAATTCGAAGTTGGGCACTTCCGCCGCGGTTTGCGTGTCCAGGGGCTTCATCACCAAGGCCGGTTTCTTGGCCGGGCAGATATCGGCACAATTGCCGCAGCCATAGCAATCCAAGGGACTGACCTGTACGCGAAACTGATAGCCCTTGAACTCCTTGCCCAGGGCCTTTATGCCGCTGAAGCCCTCGGGGGCATCCTTCAGCTCTTCTTCGGTGGCCAGCACCGGCCGGATGGCGGCATGGGGGCAGACCATGGCGCACTGGTTGCACTGGATACAGTTTTCCTGAACCCATTCCGGAACCATAATGGCCACGCCGCGCTTTTCAAACTGGGTGGTGGCCACCGGAAAAATGCCGTCGGGAGCAAAAGCGCTCACCGGCAGTTTGTCGCCCTGCTGGGCGATCATGGGCCGCATCACGTTAGTGACAAAAGCCGGCTCTGCTTTGGGAGTAACCGGAGCCCCCGTAGCCTGGGCCCACGATTCAGGGTACTCGATGCGCACCAGGTTGGCCAGGGTGCCGTCCACGGCATCCCAGTTCATCTTCACGATCTTGTCCCCCTTGAGTCCGAACATCTTTTTGATCTGGTCTTTGAGGTAGCCGATGGCGTCGTCCACGGGGATCACGTTGGCCAGCTTAAAAAAGGCGGTTTGCATAATCATGTTGATCCGGCCGCCCAGCCCGATCTCACCGGCGATCTTCACGGCGTCGATGTTGTAGAAGTTGAGCCTTTTACGGGCGATGGTGCGCCGCATGGCCGCCGGCAGCTTCTCTTCCATATCTTCCAAGCCCCAGGGCGAGTTGAGCACGAAGGTGCCGCTCTCCTTGATCCCCTCGAGCAGGTCGTACTCGTCGACATAGCTCGCCTTGTGGCAGGCGATGTAGTCGGCACTGTCGATGAGGTAGGTAGACTGGATGGGGGTTTGGCCGAAGCGCAGGTGAGACATGGTGATGCCCCCCGACTTTTTGGAGTCGTAGGCAAAGTAGGCCTGGGCGTACATGTCCGTGTTGTCGCCGATGATTTTGATGGCGCTCTTGTTGGCGCCCACGGTGCCGTCGGCGCCGAGTCCCCAAAATTTGCAGGCCACGGTGCCGGCCGGGGCCACGGAAAAGCTCTCTTGCACCTCCAGGGAGGTGTGGCTGACATCGTCGGTGATGCCCACGGTGAAATGGTTTTTGGGCCCTGCGGATTTCATGTTGTCGAACACCGCCTTGACCATGCCGGGGTTGAACTCCTTGGAGCCCAGTCCGTAGCGGCCGCCCAGGATCGTTGGCATCTGCCCTTTCTCCATTAGGGCCGTGCAAACATCCTGGTAGAGCGGTTCGCCCAAAGCGCCGGGCTCTTTGGTGCGATCCAGAACCGAAAGACAGGTGGCCGTGGCCGGCAGCACCCGCAGCAGATGTTCGGTGGAAAAGGGCCGGTAGAGGCGGACCTTGACCAGCCCTACAGCCTCGCCTTTGTCCACCAGGAAGTTGACCACCTCCTCGATGGTCTCGCAGGAGGAGCCCATGGCGATAATTACCCGGTCGGCTTCGGGGTCGCCCACATAATCGAAGGGACGGTAGTGGCGGCCCGTCAGTTGGCTCACCTTGCGCATATAGTTGCTGACGATGGTGGGCACTTTTTCGTAAAAGAGGTTGGTGGCTTCCCGGCCCTGGAAATAGATGTCGGGATTTTGCGCGGTACCGCGCAGTTCGGGGCGTTCAGGGTTGGCGCCCCGCGCCCTGAAACAGGCCACGGCCTCCTGGTTGACCAGCTTGGCCATATCCGCGTAGTCGATCAGTTCGATTTTCTGGATTTCATGGGAGGTTCGGAAGCCATCGAAAAAATGGACAAAGGGGATCGAAGATTCGATGGAAGCCAAGTGGGCCACCAGTCCGAGATCCATGGTCTCCTGCACCGAGGCCGAGGCGAGCATGGCCCAGCCGGTTTGGCGCACGGCCATCACATCCTGGTGGTCGCCGAAAATGGAGAGGGCATGGGCGGCCACGGCCCGGGCCGTGACGTGGAAAACCCCGGGCAAAAGCTCGCCGGCGATTTTGTACATATTGGGAATCATCAACAGCAGGCCCTGGGAGGCGGTGAAGGTGCTGGTTAGTGCCCCGGCGGCCAGAGAGCCGTGGACCGAAGCGGCGGCCCCCGCTTCGGACTGCAGCTGGCGCACGGTCATGGTCTGGTCGAAAATGTTTTTGCGGCCGGCAGCGGCCCATTCGTCGGCGATTTCGCCGATGGGCGAAGACGGTGTGATGGGATAAATGGTGGCCACGTCGCTCATAGCGTAGGCCACATGGGCGGCAGCGGTGTTCCCGTCAATGGTTTGCATCTGTTTGCCCATACGACTCTCCTTCATCAATTGGGTTGGGGTAAAAATGGACGGATCCGCTCACGGCGTAAGCGGATATTCTTATCATCTGCAGTTCTGGTTAACTGCTCTCGGTATTTGGTTTAGATGGGATTGCCAGACCCGTTACGCCGCAAATTTTAACCGCGGTTAGCTTCCGTGCCTTCGGAACGAAACCGAAATAGTAAAACTATCGTAAATTGGAGCTCTTGTAAAGGTGGGATAAGGTTAAATCTTAAGGCTGGCAATGGATTTCAGCGGGGGCGCGCTCAGATGCGGGGCGGGGTGCCGGGGATGGCGCCGGATCCGGTCTGCTGCCCGGACCCGGCGGCCAATGCTTTCAATTTCTAGTCACACAACTCAAATAGCGCGGCTGCGCCCATGCCGCCGCCCACGCACATGGATTCCACGCCGTATTTAACCCCTTTGGCCCGCATGTTGGCCAGCAGGGTGGCGCACAATTTGGCGCCGGTGCAACCCAGGGGATGCCCCAGGGCGATGGCGCCTCCGTGGATGTTGATCTTGGCCATGTCCAAGCCCAGCTCGCGAATGCAGTGCAGCGCCTGGGAGGCAAAGGCTTCGTTGATTTCGAACAGCCCGATATCGTCCAGGTTCATCCCGGTCTGTTGCATCAGCTTGGGGATGGCGTATTTGGGTCCCACGCCCATCTCATCGGGGTTGCAACCCACGGTGGTGTAGCCTTTGAGTTTGGCCACGGGGGTCACCCCCAGGGCTTTTACCACGGCCTCGCTCATGATCACCGTGGCCGCCGCGCCGTCCGTGGTTTGCGACGAGTTGCCGGCCGTTACCGAACCGCCCGCGGCAAATACCGCCGGCAATTTGGCCAGCCCCTCCACGGAAGTATTGGCCCGGACGCCGTCGTCCCGCTCCTGGAGAAAGGTCTCTTTTTTGAAGGTGCCGTCGGCCTGGGGGGTGAATTGAACGGCCGGCGTGGGCACAATCTCGGTAAATCCGCCGCTTTCCTGAGCCCGGGCCGCCCGCTGCTGGGATTGACAGGCGAATTCATCCTGATCCTGGCGGCTGATCTTATAGCGGCGGGCCACATTCTCGGCGGTGATGCCCATGGAGACATACATTTCGGCGTGCTTTCGGGAATACTCCGGGTGAGGCCGGGGCAAGTTGCCCCCCATGGGCACGTAAGTCATGGATTCCACGCCGCCGCCGATGACCACCTCGGACCAGCCGGCCATGACCCGCAGGGCCGCCTGGGCAATGGCCTCTAAACCCGAAGCACAAAAGCGGTTCACCGTGGCCCCGGAAACCTGTTCCGGAAAGCCGGCCATTTGACCGGCGATGCGGCCGATGTTGAGCCCCTGTTCGGCCTCGGGAAACGAGCAGCCGATCATCAGGTCATCCACCTGCTCTTTTTTGAGGTTGGGGGTTTTGGCTACCGCGCTCTGTAGTATAAATGTCAGCAAGTCTTCCGGCCGGGTGTCCTTAAAAGCGCCCTTGAGGCGTTTGCATCCTGGGGTGCGGACGGCCGTGACGATATAAGCATCTCGCATGGTCATATCCTCCTATGCGAATTTCCGAAGTTTGTAGAGTTGGGGTATTCCATATATGGCTCCCGGGTGCTAGTTGCGCAGGGGTTTTCCGGTTTTCTGCATGTGCGTGATCCGGGCGAGAGTTTTTTCCTGGTGCCAGAAATCGAGAAAGGCCTCGCGTTCCAGTTTAAGGATGGTCTCTTCCGGCACCGAGGCGCCGCTGCGAACGTTGCCGCCGCTCACCACGTAGGCGACGCGACGCGCCAGAAAGGCGTCGTATTCACTGACAAACCCGCCCTTTTCAAAATTGAACAGTTCGGCTTCGGCCATGCCCTGCGCGGCTTCGCCCATCACCCGAACAGGGCCGCGCAGGGGTGGCGCATAGCCGTCCGCCAACAGTCTGAGTACCTCTTTTTTAGCCTCGCCGATGAGGTGCTCGCGGTTGGCCACGATTCGATCCTGGGGGTTTAAGAATCCCAAGGCACGCGCATCGGCCGCCGAGCTGGAAACCTTGGCCATGGCGATATTCATGAAGACCGGCACGAAAAACTTGCCCAGATCGATATCGCTCACCGCTTCGGGTAGCGTGGCGATGAATTTTTTCCACAAATTGAGGCAGCCGCCGCCGGCCGGCAGCAGGCCGACCCCGATTTCCACCAGGCCCATATAGAGCTCGGCGTGGGCCACGACCCGGTCGGCCGCACCCAGGCAAATTTCGCAGCCGCCCCCCAGGGCCAGGCCAAAGGGCGCCGCCACCACCGGCAGGGGAGCATAACGGATGGCCTGCATCCCCGACTGGGCGGTTTGCAGAAATTGATCCATTTCAGCGAACTTGCCGGCCTGGGCCAGTTGGCCCATGTAGGCCAGGTCGCCTCCCGCGGAAAAAGCTCCGGGCATGCCCCCGGCTTGATTGCCGATCACCAGCCCGGCGCCGTTGTGCTGGATAAAGTCCAGGCTCTCGGTCATGAAATCGACAATTTCGCCATTGATGGCATTCATCTTACTGTGGAATTCCAGACAGAAGACACCATCATCCAGATCCACCAGGCTGGCCGACGGACAGCTCTTAACGGCCTTGCCCGCCGTTTTGAGCGCCGACAGAGAAATGATCCCGGCACTGCGTTTCACGGGCTGGTACTGGCCCGAGTTGAAATCGTAGAAGCAGGGCTGCCCGTCGCGGAGTTGATAGAACGCGGTGTTGCCGGCCGCCAGCATGGCTTTGACATTTTCGGGAACGCTGATTCCCTCGGCTTCCATCTTGGCGACCGATTCGGCAACCCCGATGGCGTCCCAGGCCTCAAAGGGACCCAGTTCAAAGTTGAAGCCCCATTTCAGGGAGTTGTCGATCTCCACGATGGTGTCGGCGATCTCCGGAATACGGCGTGCGGCGTATACCAAATTGTGGGCCAAGGCCTGCCAGGCAAAGCGGGCGCCGCGGTCGTCGCCGTAGACGATGGTTTTGATCCGCTCCCCCGCGCTTTTGGCCTTTTTGGCCGCCTTCAGGCAGGGAAAGTCGGCGCCCCGCTGGAACTCGCCATACTCAAAGGTTTCGAGATCCAAAACCTTGTATACTTTTTTCCACTCCGGTGTCAGGTCGGTCTTGTAAAAGCCGGCTTTGGTTTTCTTGCCTAACAGCTTTTTGTCGAGCATGGCGCGCACAAAGTCCGGCACCAGGAATGCCTCCCGATCCTCGTCCTCGGGTACCAGATCATAGGTGTTTTGGGCCACATGGGCCAGAATATCGAGGCCTACCAGATCCGCGGTCTTGAACATGGCGGTTTTGGGTCGGCCCATGGCCGGGCCGAAAATGGCGTCCACTTCCGGGATGGTCAGATCGGATTGCGCCATGAGCTGCAGGGCCTTGACCATGCCGTGCACCCCGATGCGGTTGCCCACGAAGTTAGGGGTGTCTTTGGCCCATACAATTCCCTTGCCGAGCCGGCGCTCTCCGAAGTCTGCCATGAAGTCCAGAATTTCCGGCAGGGTATCCGCTCCGGGAATGATCTCCAGCAACTTCATGTAGCGCACCGGGTTGAAAAAGTGGGTGCCCAGGAAGTGCTGGCGAAAAGATTCGTCGAATCCCTCGCTGATTTTGTTCAGCGGCAGACCCGAGGTGTTGGTGGAAATAATGGCTTGCGGGTGGCGCAGGGCATCCACGCGGTGGAAAAGGTCCTGCTTGATTTTCAGATTTTCCACCACTGCTTCGACAATCCAGTCGCACTGGGCGAGAACCTCGATGTCGTCGCTCAGGTTGCCCAGGTGGACCCGGGCGCTCTCTTTGGGGTGCATCAGCAGGGCGGGCCGGGCGTTGGCCGCGGCTTTCCAGCCAGCCTCCACAATTCGGTTGCGGGCTGCGGGATCGTCTTGCTCCTCTGGTTTCAAATCCGGAGGAACAATGTCCAGCAGCCAGGTTTCGATTCCGGCGCCGGCCAGCAGAGCGGCAATTCCACCGCCCATAATGCCCGAGCCGATCACGGCAGCTTGACGAATTTTCATGGTCATGAAACGCCTCCTTTTGGGTAAAGGGGATGAGGGGTTAACGAACTGAATGAATGTTCATTCATAATACTCGCAAATTTTTAAACTGTCAACTCAATCCCGCACTATCGGTGTTTAGACCAACTCTCCCAGCGCCCAGGGCGCGGCGGCGAAAACTCGAGTCCAATTCATCTCTTGACATTAATTTGTTGGGAGTGCTAATAGAATCGGGTTTTACGGCGAGCGTGCGGATCGCGTGCTCGCCTTGCCATTTACTTTTTGCCTCGCTCCGGAAAAGTGGCTGACCGAAAAGAGAGACGTTTCGGCCAGGCACGGCATTGCGCCGGGGCTTAATAGCCGAGAGGAGGATTACCATGCGTCGCTATGAGACCATTGTGATTTTGGATACGGACATCGGAAGCGATGTTCGCGAATCCTCCATCGATCTGGTCACCGATGTCATCCAGAAAATGGATGGGTTTTTAGTGGAGATCGATGAATGGGGGGTTCGCAAACTGGCTTACGACATCCGCAAAAAACCGCGGGGCGAATATGTGCGGTTTGATTTTTGCGGTATGGGTCCGCTGGTGGAGGAGATGGAACGGCTTTTCCGGATCAACGATCAATACCTCAAGTTCATGACGGTGCTTTTAGAGCAGGCTGTGGATCTGGAAGGGCTCAAAGCGCAGCTGGCTGAAAAGCAAGCTGCGGCCGAAGCCGAAGCCGTTGAGAAGGCCGCGGCCCAAGCCGAAGCTGAAAAGCCTGTCGCCGATGACGTTCCCCCAGCGGAAGCTGCTCCCGCGGAAGATTCAGAGGAGAAGGCTCCCCAAGCTGAACCCGGAGATCCCGAACCCCAACCGGCCGTGGCCGATGCCCAAAGCGCCCCAGAGGCGGCGGCGGAGACCGCGACCCCTGAAAGCGACCCCCAGCCGGATGCCGATACCCTGAAGGAGGAGTAATCCCATGGCCCCAAGAGCACCGCGAAAGAAATTTGGCGCCCGCAAACGCCGCATTTACCATCGGCGGAAAGTCTGCCGGTTTTGCGCCGATTCCAGTCTGGTTATCGATTACAAAGAGCCCAAGGTACTGAAATATTTTATTACCGAGCGCGGCAAGATCATTCCCCGGAGGATTTCAGGGTCCTGCGCCAAGCACCAGCGGGCGCTGACCCACGCCATCAAACGCGCCCGCACCATCGCCCTGTTGCCCTATGTGGGGTCGGCGGATCTCTAACCTCATGGGACCACGGGTGAATGGAGGAACAGCATGAAAGTGATTTTGAAAGAGACCATTGAATCCCTGGGGATTATCGGTAGCGAGGTCACCGTTGCCAACGGTTACGCCCGCAATTACCTGCTGCCCCAAAATAAGGCCATTGCGGCGACGCCTCAAAATCGTCGGGTCATGGAACAGCAGCGCGCCCACGTGGATCTGCAGATCGCCAAAGAAAAGAAGCTGGCTGAGGAAATGGCCCAGCGGCTGGGAGGCGTCAGCTGCCAGGTGACGGCGCGGGTGGCCGATGGAGATCGGCTCTACGGCTCGGTGACCGTTCGGGATATTATTGCGGCCCTGGAGAAACAGGATATCAAGGTGGAGAAGCGGATGATCCTGCTCAGCGCGCCCATCAAGGCGCTGGGGGAATACAAGGTGCCGATCCGCGTCTACACCGAAGTCGAGCCGGAAATAACCGTGGAGATCATCCCCGAGTAATCCAAATCCAGACGGGAGGGCACTCCTGTTGAGAAAAGCCCCGTAAGCGGCGAACTGATGGACCATTCAGCCCCTGGTGAATCCTGAACCTGGACGGATTTCCGGGGGCTTGCCTTTTGATCCCTCCCTATTTTATTCTAATTTTTCGGTCACCCGTGTGAATGGACGCTCCCTCCGGGCCCTTGTACCGGATCGATTTCAGGAGCATTTTCTCGCAGTCCCGGGTTTCCCAGCAAAAAAGGTATCCATGAATCCTTCCCCCAACGCTCCCGATAAGGATCCTTCCCTCTATCATATGCCCCCGCAGAGTGTGGAGGCTGAGGCCGCCCTGATTAGTGCGGTTCTGCTGGATAGCTCTACGCTGCTAGATATCATCGATATCCTGAACCCCGAAGATTTTTACAAGACCGCCCACCAGCAGATCTTTGAGGCGATTATCGATCTGTTCAATGCCAATGAGCCCATCGACCTGATCAGTCTTTCCAATCGCCTGAAGGAACGGGGCGATATCGAGAAGATCGGCGGGGCCGCCTACCTGGCGGAATTGTTGGAAACGGTGCCCATGGCGGTCAATGCCGAACACTACTCGCGGATCGTTTACGGCAAAGCCTGTTTGCGCCGGCTTATCGAGAAGTCCAACGCCATCGCTCAGCTCTGTTTTGAAGATCGGGGGGATGTGGATGAGGTGATCGATTTTGCCGAGAGCGCTATCTTCGAGGTGTCCGAGCGAAAAATCAAACCGGCCTTCAGTCACATCGGCCGGATCATCGAAACCAATATCGATGCCCTGGAAGAGCGCCAGGGTAACAAGGCGTTGATCACCGGGGTCAGCACGGGATATTCTGAACTGGATCATAAAACCAGCGGATTGCAGCCCTCGGACCTGATCATTCTGGCGGCCCGGCCCAGTATGGGCAAAACCGCCTTTGCCATGAACATCGCCCGAAACGCGGCTGTGGATAGCGGCGTCGCCGTGGCGGTCTTTTCCCTGGAAATGTCCAAGGAGCAGCTCTCTTTGCGGATGCTCAGCTCCGAGGCGCGGATCGATTCCAGCCGCATGCGCAGCGGGTTCATCACCCCGGAAGAGTGGAACCGGATCACCGATGGAGCCGGACGGCTCTCCGAGGCCCCCGTCTATATCGACGACACGGCCAATCTGTCGGTGGTGGAGATCCGTTCCAAGGCGCGGCGCTTGAAAATGAATCACGACATCGGTTTGGTGGTCATCGATTATCTGCAGCTCATGAAAAGCCGGGGGCGCCTGGAGCGCCGAGAGCTGGAAATCTCTGAGATCTCCCGCTCCCTCAAGGGCTTAGCCAAGGAGCTGAGCCTGCCGGTATTGGCGCTTTCCCAGTTGAACCGCATGTTGGAGCAGCGCGCTGATAAACGACCGGTGCTCTCCGATCTGCGGGAATCGGGTTCCCTGGAACAGGACGCCGATGTGGTGGCCTTTATCTATCGGGACGAGGTCTACAACAAAGACGAGAACAATCCCAACCGCGGGAAGGCTGAAATCATCATTTCCAAACAGCGCAACGGCCCCATCGGGGTGGTCAACCTGGCCTTTCTCAATGCCTATACCCGCTTTGAAACCCTGGCGGCCGACGGGCGGGTGCAACCATGAGCCGGAATTGTAGCCTGCGCCGCAACCGCCGGAGTCCCCTGGGAAAATGAGTTCTCTGCGCGGTAACATCAGCGGGTTGAAGGCCGGGCAAATTCGGCGACTGGAAAATTTGTATCGCCGGCGCACGCCCCCCGAGCGGGTGATCAGCCCCGAGCTGGCCCGGGACCTGAGCCTGCTTTCCGTGGAGATCCATCGCCAGATCGGGGTGCTCATTGATCGGCGGGGCAAGACCCAGTTCGTCGTTGTGGGCAATGACCACCAGATCGTCATTCCCGATCTGCGGGAGTTCCGCCTATCGCCCGGACGGCTGCGGGGGCTGCGCTGCGTGCATACCCACCTCAAAGCCGAACCCCTCAATGAGGATGACCTGACCGATTTGGCCCTGTTGCGCCTGGACCTCATGGCCGCCATTGCCGTGGGACCGGACCAGCGGCCTCGGCACCTTTTCGTGGGCCACCTCCTGCCGCCCGCCCCGGATCAGGTTCTCTACCGGGTGCTGGAGCCCTTGGACCCCCACCACGCCGATCTCAACTGCCGGGAGCTGATCCAAGCCCTGGAGAGCGAGCTTTCCCAGGGAGTCACCCGCCAAGAGGCCGACACCCCCGAGGAGCGGGTCATTTTGATCAGTGTCACCACAGCCCCCAAAGCGGTGGCCCGGGATTCTTTGGCCGAACTGAAAGATTTGGCCCAATCCGCGGGCCTGGAGGTGGTGGCCAGGGAGCTTCAGCAGCGGCGGCGTCTGGATCCCCGGTTGGTGATGGGGCGTGGCAAACTGACCCAATTGACCATCACGGCCTTGCAGCAGGGGGTAAACCTTTTCATCTTCGATCAGGAATTGAGCCCTACCCAGATCCGATCCATCGCGGATATGACCGAGCTGAAGGTGATCGACCGCACCCAGTTGATTCTCGATATTTTTGCCCAGCGGGCCCAGACCCGGGAGGGTCGGCTCCAGGTCGAACTAGCCCAGCTCAAATACCTGCTGCCCCGCCTGGTGACCAAAAATAGGGCCATGTCCCGGCTCACCGGCGGAATCGGCGGCCGGGGACCGGGGGAAACCAAACTGGAGCTCAATCGCCGCCGGGCGCGCCAGCGCATCGGTCAGCTGGAGGATGCCTTGAGCCAGGTGCGGCAGCGGCGCGGCTGGCAGCGGGCCAAACGCCGCAAGCAGGAACTGCCGGTGGTCTCCTTGGTGGGGTACACCAATGCCGGAAAATCAACCCTGCTCAACACCCTGACCCGCAGCCAGGTGGTGGCCGAAAAACGCCTCTTCGCCACCCTGGACCCCACCAGCCGGCGCCTGCGCCTGCCCGACGGCCGCCGGGTTTTGCTAACCGATACCGTGGGGTTTATCCGCAACCTGCCCGAGGATCTGAAGGTGGCTTTTCGGGCCACCCTGGAAGAGTTGGCCAGTGCCAGCTTACTGCTGCATGTAGTGGACATCAGCAATCCGCGCTTTGAGGAGCAGATGCATGCCGTGGAGAACCTCCTGGGGGAACTGGCCCTGACCCATATTCCCTGCTTACAGGTGCTCAACAAAGAGGATCGTGTTGATCCGGAGCGGCTGGCGATCCTGGGCCGGCGAATGGGGGGGATCCCCATCTGCGCCCGCCAGCGGGCTTCCTTGAATGGATTGCTGAGTGCCGTGGTAGAGAGCCTTCCGGACCTCAGGTGAAGCCCGTTTGGGCAATAGGGGTTGCCGGGTTTTGACCGGGATGGGAAATGGGTTGACTTCGGGGGGCGTTTGTCGGTAGGTGTTTAATCTTGTGGATTAAGCCTTGGCCGGGATTCGCGGTCCGGTTGCCGCCCAGGAGGCATCCGGGTGCAAGGGTCGCCCAAGACCCCTGGTGTTCTTCATCCATACCCTGCGTCTGAGGATATTTTCATCGAGGACTACTTATGATTGATCGTACCCATTCCAAGCCCGTACTGGATCACCATTTAGGCTGTTTCGGTGAGTTTCAGCGCGAGGAACTCATTTGCCGCCGACACTGCGCCCTGCGTCTGCGATGCGCCATTGAGAGTGCCCACAATATGCGCATGGAGATCCTGGAAGAGATGGTGCTGACCGATGGAATGAACACCAAAGTGCAGTAGATTGCCGCCGCGGATTCGGGTTGCCCAATTGGAGGGCAATTCACCTGGAAAGAGACGCTTGGCGGTCCTCTTCCTGTGGGGCAGTGACGGTTGCCGAATACCTAGACATTGTGATACCCATTTGCCTCGTTAACGGCCAGGCTGGCGATTGCAGGTTCCCGCCCTTTGGCCTGTCGCTTCAAATCCCCCATACCGGCCTTCCCTATCCTCGACACCTACCCTTCATTGCCGAGTTCCGGTAACGCGAATTTCCCAAAGTATGACGATCTGTTTGTCGAGTGGTGGCGGCAGGTGCGGGTCCCCTCGATCTCAGATCCGGCTGCTGGGCGAGATTAGTACTGGCCGGTTTCCAGCTTGACGGCCAGAATTTGGACTTGCCGCTGAATCGCCGTTTTTTTGCGCACCTCGTTTTCGATGGTATTGATGGCGTGCAGGGCGGTGGCGTGGTAGCGATTGAAGCTTTTTCCGATGGCCTGCAGGGGGGCGTCGGTATAGCGGCGGGCCAGAAACATGGCGATCTGGCGCGGCCGCACAATGACCTGCTTGCGGGAGCGGGAGACAATCTCTTTTTGGCTGAGGCGAAAATGATCACACACCAGGGTTTTAATGGACTCGAGGGTGATCTGCTTTCGCTGCCGGGCAATGTTGGTCACGATGCTCTCGGCCAGGGCAAGATTGGCGGGAATGCCCATGAGTGACGATTTGGCGCTCACGCCAATCAGTCCACTTTCCAATTGGCGGACATCATCGGTCAATTCGCTGGCCAGGTAATCGATCACTTCCCGGCCGATTTGGATCCCCTGGCGCTGAGCTTTTCGCTTTAAGATTCGCACCCGCATCTGATGGTCCGGGGGCTCGATGCTGGAGATCAGGCCGCTATTGAGCCGCGAGCGCAGTTTGTCGTTGATTTTGGGAATTGCGCAAGGCCCGTAACAGCTGGAGAAGATTATTTTTTTATCGGCGGCATGAAGGCTGTCCAGGGTATGGGCCAGTTCGATCTGAGTGCGCTCCTTACCGCTTAAATGGTGAATATCCTCAAGGAGCAACACATCGCAGCCATTGCGATACTTGGTTTTGAATTTGTCGAGCTGGTCGAACCGAAACGCGGCCACCATCTCGCTGGCGAAATCCTCGGCGGTCATGTAATAAACCCGTTCATCGGGAAACTGGGAGAGAATGTAATGCCCGATGGCCTGGGTGAGGTGGCTTTTCCCCATACCGGTATTGGATAAAAGGTACAGCACACCCTGGGCGGTTTTGGATTTGGCGGCCACCGAGAGACTGGCGCTGTAGGCGAAATCGTTGTTGCGGCCCACCACGAATTGGTCGAAGGTGAAATTGCGCTGCAGCAAGCGGCCCTCATGGGGGCGAAAATTGATGTCGGGCAACGGCAATTGCTGCTGCAGCGGGGCCGCTGTTTTCTGGGCTGCGGCTGCGGAGATACCCAGCGTCACGGTCCAATCCTGACGACCGGTGGCTTCCCGCAGTTCGGCTTGCAGCAGGTTGAGATAGTGGGTTTCAATCCGTCGTTTGGAAAAGGTGTTGGGGCAATGAAGCACCCAGTTGCGATCTTCAACTCCCTGGTACCGGAGAGGGTCGATCCACATGTGGTATGCATGCCGGGGGATTCGATCCCGGATGGTCTTTTTGATGTGGTCCCAATTCACGTCCATAAGCGATACTCACTTGCCCCCATGCATGATCGAGCCTTGTTTTGGAATGCCGGTATCAGGCGTCAATTGATCGGGTTACAACAATTTTGTACTGTTTGGGAGAGTTGTATTCAACTAGCCGGAAAGCTTGGTAAGAATGAGGTGGGTTCTAATCAAAATCGGAGGGGACGTCAAACAGAATGAATAGGAGTTAAGAGCACTTGCCAAATGAAATTCTGAATTGTTATATATTATTGAATTTAAATGATAAAAATATTATAGACCGACAACTCCTCATAAATATTTAACATTTCAAATTGGAAACTATTGCTAAGCATTTTAATAGGATCCATAGTTATGAACAAGCTGTCAATAATTTAGTGAGCTCCATATTACGACTTATTTCGTCATTTTTCGTTGAATTTCAATTATGGAGATTTCATGACCGCCGCCATCGTGATTCAAGGCGCCCGCCAGCACAACCTCAAGAATATCGATCTGACCTTGCCGCGAAATCGGTTGATCGTGGTGACGGGCCTATCGGGGTCCGGCAAATCGAGTTTGGCCTTTGATACCCTCTACGCCGAAGGTCAACGGCGCTATGTGGAATCTCTATCCACCTATGCCCGCCAATTCCTGGAGCGATTCGAAAAGCCCGATGTGGATCTCATCGAAGGCCTGTCGCCGGCCATCGCCATTGAGCAAAAGAGTGCCGGACACAATCCCCGCTCCACAGTGGGCACCGTCACCGAGATATACGACTTCCTGCGTTTGCTCTTTGCCCGGGCGGGCCAGGCCCATTGCCATCGTTGCGGCCGCCCCCTAAGGGCGCTCTCCATTGACCAGATTGTGGATGCAGTCCGCCGATTGCCCCTGGAATCCCGACTGCTGATTCTGGCGCCCGTGCTGCGCCAATCCTCTGGCCCTCAAAAAAGACTACTCCAACGGCTCAGAAAAGATGGCTTTGCCCGGGTGCGGGTTGACGGGCAGGTCCGCGAACTGGAGTCCCTGGCTGCGCTGGATTCCGTTCATCACCACGATCTGGAGGTGGTGGTGGACCGTCTGGTCTTGCGTGGAGGGGTATCCAATCGCCTGAGCGATTCCCTGGAGTTGGCCCTCTCTCTGGGCCAGGGCACGGCCGCGGTGCATATGCTGGCCTCGGACAGCTCCTCAGGCCGGGACTTGACCTTCAGTGAGGCTCCCGGATGTCACACCTGCGGGATTCGCTACCCTGAGCTGATGCCGGCCAGCTTCTCCTTCAATTCTCCCCAGGGGGCCTGCCCCACCTGCGACGGGCTGGGGACCATTGCCGAGTTCGCCCCCGAATTGATTGTTCCCAATCCCGAACTCTCTTTGCGGGAAGGGGCCGTGGCCCCCTGGGCCCATAAAAATACCGTTCAATTTACCGAGTTTCTCGATTCCCTGTGCCGACACTATGGCGAAGATATTTTCACCCCATACAAGGCCCTCTCCCCGGAGTTTCAGCAGGTGCTGCTCTATGGATCGGAATCCGAAAAGATCCGCTTCTTTTTTGAGGGGGATGGCCGGCGGGGATCTTACGCCAAGGCCTTTGAAGGGGTGGTCGCCCAGCTGTCCCGGCGCCGCAAAGATAAGAAGGGCGCCGGGCGAGACGAGGAGGTCCAGCGCTACTTGGCCTTTCGCCCCTGCCCCGAATGTGACGGGGTCCGGCTGAATGTGGCCGCGCGAAGCGTGCGTGTGGCGGGCTACAACCTTCAGGCCCTTTGCCGGCTGCCCGTGAACCAACTCATCGCCACCCTGGAAACATTGACCTGGGACGACAAAACCAGACCTGTGGCCCAGAAAATTGTTCAGGAGATCGGTGTTCGGCTCAAATTCATGGCGGATGTGGGCCTGGGCTATCTGACCCTGGGGCGCAGTGCGGCGACACTCTCGGGAGGAGAGAGCCAGCGCATTCGCCTGGCCACCCAGATCGGGTCCAAGCTGACCGGGGTTCTCTACGTCTTGGATGAGCCCAGCGTAGGGCTGCACCCGCGGGACAACCAACGCTTGCTGGCGACCCTTTTGCGGATGCGCGATCTCGGCAACACCGTGCTGGTGGTGGAACACGATACCGAAACCATTCAGGCGGCCGATTACGTGGTGGATATGGGGCCTGGCGCCGGCATCAAGGGGGGTAGCGTGGTGTTTGCCGGAACGCCGCGGGAACTCCTTTCCGCACCCCGCTCCATCACCAGCCAGTATTTGACCGGCCGCAAACAGATCCCAACCCCGGCCCGGCGGCGCTCGTCGGAGGGTAAGCAGATCGTGCTCAAGGGCGCCGCGGCCAACAATTTGAACGGCATCGACGTGGCCTTTCCCTTGGGGTGTTTGATCTGCGTGACCGGCGTGTCGGGGTCCGGTAAATCGACCCTGGTCATCGAAACTTTGTACCGCGCCCTATCCCAGCACCTGAATCATGCGCGGATCACCGCGGGGGCTTATAGCTCCATTGGCGGGTTGGAGTTTGTGGACAAGGTGCTCAACATCGACCAGAGCCCCATCGGGCGGACCCCCCGCTCCAACCCGGCCACCTACAGCGGACTGTTCACACCCATCCGAGAGCTCTTCGCCAAAACTCCCGAGGCCCGGGCGCGGGGGTTTAAAGCGGGCCGCTTCAGCTTCAATGTCAAAGGGGGGCGCTGCGAGGCGTGTGGCGGGGATGGGGTCCTGAAGATCGAGATGCACTTTCTGCCCGATGTTTTCGTGACCTGCGATGTCTGCCGGGGGCGGCGCTACAATCGGGAAACCCTGGAGATTCGGTACAAGGGCCTGAACATTGCCGAAGTCCTCGATCTGACGGTTAATCAGGCGCTTGTTTTATTCCGCAACATCGGCGCCATTCGCAACACCTTGAAAACCCTGGTGGATGTGGGCTTGGGCTATATTCACCTGGGCCAGCCGGCCACCACCCTTTCCGGCGGCGAGGCCCAACGTCTGAAGCTCTCTCGGGAGCTGAGCAAGCGCAGTTTCGGGCATACCGTATACATTCTGGACGAACCCACCACCGGTCTGCACATGGACGATGTCCGCCAACTGCTGGAGGTGCTCAATCGGCTGGTGGCGGCGGGCCATACGGTCATCATCATCGAGCACAATCTGGATGTGATCAAAACCGCGGATTATCTCATCGACTTGGGTCCCGAAGGCGGAGATGCCGGCGGTCGTGTCGTGGCCCGCGGCACACCAGAGCAGGTGGCCGCGGATGCCGGCTCCCATACCGGCTGTTATCTGGCCCAAGTGCTGGCGCGGGGGTGTTCATCCCCGGCCTGATGGTGCCGGACGCGAATCAGGATCCGGCAGCCTGTTCTTTCAGCAACCGGTCGATCACCTGGGAAAAATAGCTAATGGGCTTGGCGCCTTGGACCACCACCCCGTTGATCATGAACATGGGAGTCCCGGTAAACTTCAGTTCCTTGGCCCGCTGGCTGTCGGCGGAAATCTGCTGGGAAATGGCCTCCGACGTGCGGTCCAGGTTGAACCGATCCAGGTCCAATTCAAGCTGTTCGGCCAAGGCCACAAAGGTTTCCTCACCAAGCTGCCGCATGTTTTGAAAAAGCAAATCGTGATATTCCCAAAATTTACCCTGCTGATGCGCGGCCATGGCGGCCATGGCCGCGGGAAGAGCCTGGGCGTGCATTTCCAGGGGGTTGTGGCGAAAGACAATTTTGATCTTGTCAGGATATTTCAGAACCAACTGGTTGAGAATGCCCGCGCCTTTGGCGCAGAAACTGCACTCAAAATCGGTAAATTCAATGATCGTGATGGGAGCCTCGGCGCTGCCTTTCCAGGGCGCATAGGGCGGAATTTTATACTCCACAAGGTTGTTGAAGCTGTTTTCCAACTCCTGTTCCGCTTGAGCCTGGCGCTGACCTTTCAAATAGGTATCCAAAGATTCGTAAATGACCTGGGGGTTTTCCCGAATCACCTCGAGTATCAGGGCCTTCAGTTGAGCCTCATTCATGGGGGGCGTCTGCCCCCAGGTGGGGTTCACGAAAATGAGAAAAGCTGCCAGGCAGCCAATTGGAAATACTTTTCGCCAAGATACTTTTCCTGCCATAAATGCTGTCCTTTCAGCTAAGATTGAATCCATGTTAGAAGCGTGGCTTCAGGCCGAAGATAGGCTTCCTCTTGAAACCCCATTTCGGGCCGGGCGCGATCGCTTGGGATACCTCTCAACAACAGGCCCATCCGGCTCACCCATCGCGTTTAAGCCCACATTAGCACATCGGCGGGCATCCGGGTAGCTCGGCCCTGCTACCGGCCCTTTCACTTACCCTGGCCTGGGGCGGCCATCTCCACCTTCCGGTAAGCGAAGACCATTGAACGGTTCTCATCAGCGGCACGGATTAAAGATCCGGCACGGCTTTTCCCTTGACAGGGGGGATTGCTTAATTTACGTAATGATTATAGAGGGTTTATATGTATGGCATCCGCGGGCTCGGCAAATTTGCCCGCTCAATTCCGGCAAATCCACAAAGGAGGTATACATGAGCCGAATCAGTAGACTTGTACTATCAGTTTTACTTGCCGCCGCCCTACTGGCAGTCCCTTTGGCTAGCGCGGCTTGGTCTCAGGATTCTTTGCAGAAGGAATCGCCCAGTGGCGGCGCCATGCTGGCCGATCTACTGTTTCGGCCCCTGGGATTTGTCTCTCTGGTTGCGGGATCCGCGCTGTTCGTGGTGGCGCTGCCTTTTACCGCCACAGGTGGCAACATCGGCGAAAGCTACGATGCCTTGATTGTGAAGCCAGCCCAGATGACCTTCTCCCGGCCCTTGGGACAAGATCCATGATCCAACCCTGAGACTTTACTCCGCCACCACATTCCAATTGGGCCGCACCCGGATCAATCCTCGAGCTTGCCTCACCTCTGCGTCTGAGGCAAGCTTCCGTGCTATGGTACGTCATGTCTAAGCTCCTGGTCATAGATTCCGACATACGGTGGCAGCGGGCGGTCAGGGAGGTCCTTGCTCCCGGGTATGAAATCGTCGTCCTGAAAGCTGGCCAAAAACCGGACGCGCTAGTGGCGGCCAGCCATTTTGCTGCCATCCTGCTGGACTTATCGCTGGATTCCCATGCCCCCCTGGATCTGCTCCAGCATCTCACCCAGATCCTCCCCGACGTGCCGCTGATCGCCACTGGCAATCAAAGCGACAGTACAGCCATCGTCCAGGCCGTTAAGCTGGGAGCCGCCGATTTTTTTCCCAAGCACCTGCCCATCGAACAGATTCGTCTGGTCCTGGATCAGGTTTTAGAGGAGTGCAGCCTTAAAAATGAGTTGGCTTACCTGCGCCGCGAACAGGATGTGATTTACGATTTCGATGACGTGATTGCCCGCAGCGGATCCATGAAGCGGGTTATCAAGGCGCTCAAGAAGTTTGCCTCCAAAGACGCCAACCTGCTGGTCACCGGTGAAACCGGAACCGGCAAAAGTTTTCTCTCTGGCACCGTCCATTTCAACAGCATCCGCCGCAAACGCCCCTTTATCAAAATCAACTGTGCCAATATCCCCGAGACCTTGCTGGAGAGCGAGCTTTTCGGCCATGAGCGGGGGGCCTTTACCGGTGCGGACAAAACCCGCGTGGGCCGCTTTGAACAGGCCCACGGCGGCACCATTTTTCTGGATGAAATCGGTGAGATGAGTCTGGCCTTGCAGGCGAAAATGCTGCGAGTGCTGGAGGAGAAGCAGTTTGAGCGAGTGGGGGGCAATAAAACCATCTCTGTGGACGTGCGCGTGATCGCCGCCACCAATCGCAACTTGGATCAACTCACGGCCAACGGCCAATTTCGCACCGACCTCTACTACCGGCTCAATGTGCTCACGGTGGCGCTGCCTCCCCTGCGTGAGCGCCTGGCGTGCATCGCACCCTTGGCACAGTATTTGTTAGAGAAGATCTGCCGATCCCTGAAAAAGCCGCCCCAGGGGTTTCAGCCGGCCATCCTAAAGGCCTTTCAGTCCTACAATTGGCCCGGAAATATCCGTCAATTGGCCAACACCATCGAACGGGCGGCAATCTTGGAAGATGGCGAATTGATTCAGGCGGAGAGTATTGCCCTGGTGGGCGCGGGAGCGCTTCCGTTGCCGGAATGCCAGGAAACCAGTTCAAGGGTCAATTTTCTCGGGCCAGGGGATGGGATGCCGCGAACCCTTGAAGAAATTGAGAAAGCGGCCATTTTGCAAGCCTTAGAAGCCAAGCTCTGGATCCAAAAAGATGCCGCCCAACAGTTGGGGATCAGTCCCCGGGCGCTGATCTACAAGATTAAGAAGTTTGGGATTACTCATCCTCGGTGGCGCAAACATAAGTAGTGTCTGAACGAAAATATTCGTTTTCGGTCGGGCACTAAGAAAAAAAGCGGGACCCTCCCTCAAGGAAGGTCCCGCTTTTTTTAAACCACAAGCAGTTAGCCGAATAGCCCAGCAATACCCGCGGCCTGGGGATGCGCAAAGATCAGAATCAATGCGATAACCAGCGCATAAATACAGAGAGATTCGATCATGGCCAGGCCGATTAGCATGGTCACGGTCACTTTACCCGAGGACTCCGGATTGCGGGCAATCCCTTCCACAGCGGATTTCAATCCGATGCCTTGTCCGATACCGCAGCCGAAAGCGGCAATGGCGATCCCGAAACCAGCGGCGATGGCACACCAAGTGAAGAACTGTAATGCTTGAGCTTCCATACCTGTTTATACCTCCTTTTGGATAGTGATTATGGGGCTTCTTCCATGTTCCCCTAACGAACGCTAACCCAGCGTTGAATCCCTGAATAACTTTGCGCGTCGACTTCTGAGCTGCCTAGTGGGCATGCTCCATGGCGCTGTTAAAGTAGATAATGGTCAGAAGGAAAAAGACAAAGGCCTGGACCAGGGCCACCAAAATACCCATGGCCATGATGGGCAGCGGGGCGAAAAAGAGACCCGCCAGACCAAAAAGAATGCCCAGCACCAGTTCATGGCCCGCCATGTTGCCGAAAAGACGAATGGAAAGGGAGAGCAACCGTGCCAGATGGGCGATGATTTCAATGGGCAGGATAATGGGAATCATCCACCACACCGGCCCGAGGAAGTGCTTGATGTAGCCGGCGCCATGATATTTAACGCCGATGACATGGGTGAAGACCACCACCACGATAGCCATGGCCAAGGTGGTGTTGATGCTGGCGGTGGGCGGGTAGAACCCCGGAGCCAAACCGCTTAGATTGGCGACGAAGATAAAAATGAAGATGGTGCCCACCAGGGGAAAGAGCCAGCGTCCCTGCTCACCGGTAAATTCCACCATGAAGTCTTCCATGCCCGCAATCAGGACCTCGAAAAAATTCTGGGCTTTGCCGGGGATCAGTTTCACACTCTTGGCTGCCGCGGCACCCAGTAGAAGGAGGAATAGCATCACCAGCCAAGTGTAAATCACATGGGGCCATTTGTGGGCGAAATGGGCCGCGCTTGCACCGAACAGTTCAAACAACTTCACCAGAAACAGATAGGGGTGTTCCATGCCTAATGTGCCTCCTTGCGGATTAATATGGTCAGTTCCTTCATGGTCGCCAAAATGATGCTGGCCACAACCACCGACAAGCCAAGGACCAAACCCACGGGATTAACCAGTCGTCCGGCCAGCAACACAAAAATAATTACGCCGCTGGTAAGAAAGCGGAGATAATATTTTGCCAGGACTGCGTTTTGCGAGGCGACGTAGGGGGGGGTCAGGGCGTTGCGCAGGGTTCGCGCCAGCATCATAAAATTGACGGTTACGATAACCCCTCCACAGACGATTCCCAAGGCAAATGCCGGCGGCGTGAAAAGGAGACCCAGCAGTGACCCGAGACCCAGCAGTACCCAATTGCTGCGGGTTACAAAATTTAGGATTCGCTGCTGGATATGCACAGTCCGGTTTTAATCCTGATTGCCGCTTTGGTTGCGGATTTTACGGATCGCCAAGCCGATATTGCGGTATCCGGCGGCAATGCCCAATCCCAAAAAAAGAAATGTCAGCCAGGGTTGGGTTGCCAGACGGCGATCCAGCCACACCCCAACCCCCAAGCCGATAAAAATGGATAATGCTACCGTCAGCCCGATACTGCTGTAAAAGGCCAACTCCCGATACGCGTGCCACCGTCCCTTGGGCATGAAAAAGAACGCCTCTGCTGGCCATTGAAACGCCGGCTGTTTGATTGCAAAACCGGGCGTTTAAGATAGGAGTCCCTATCATGGCGCTTCCAATCAAGTCAACGAAAAGTTGGGCATCCGCCGCCCGTGATAGCAGGTCCCTGCCTGCAGCCTAACCGTATTCAAGCGGGTTATGGAATTTTGATCTGTTCGGCGGGAAACACTGGACCGTTGAGACAAACATGGAGATAGGCGCGATCCAGGCCTCTGGAAGGGATGGCGCAGCCGAGACAGGCGCCCACCCCGCAAGCCATGTGAGCCTCAACGGATACCTGGCAGGAAAGCTGATGGGTCTCGGCAATGCCCAGGATACAGGCCAGCATGGGATTGGGGCCGCAGGCCAGGAGTAGATCGGGACGCTCGCTGCGAACCGCCCCGGCCAGGGGGTCGGTGATCAGGCATTGATCCCCGGCGCTGCCGTCATCGGTGGTCAAATGGACCCGCAATCCCTGCCGGCGAAAATCTTCGGCCCCGATCAAATCCTCCCGGGAGCGTGCTCCCAGAAAGATATGTAACTGCCGGGGGCTATATCCCCGGGAGATCAGGGAATCCACCAGGAATCCCATGGGGGCCACGCCGATTCCTCCGGCGGCAATATAGATTCGCTTCAATCCCAAAGGCACCTTAAACCCACGACCCAACGGAGCCAGAATCTCGGTGCCCATGCCGGGCGCCAGCCGGCGCATCAAGTGCGTACCGCGTCCCACGGTTTTATACAAAATTTCCATTTCCGCGGGCCTATAGGATTGACTCAGGCGGTGGATGGAAAAGGGGCGCTTGAGGAGGGGGTCTTTACCCTCAGCCACTTGGAGCATGATGAATTGTCCCGGGCGGGCCGAGCTCAGATCGCCCTGACAGCGCAAACCAAGGCGATAATAGCCGGCGCCCAAGGGTTCATTCCACAGGATTTGGGACTGCATCTGCTGCTTCATGGGCACTGGTTTCAATGGATGACGTTAAATAAGCCTGAAGATCCAAAAAAAGCCTAATCCATTTTTATATCCTATCTGAACATGGGCTGCTATGAAAGTCTTTCCGGGCGCTAGTTAACTTACCCGTCCATAGATCTTTTAACTCACTGAAATTATATGGTTCGATTGGATGGTATCGTCATTCTCGCGGAGCCTGCCCCGGCAGGCAGTAAGCCGGGGGCGGGAATCCAGATAGATTCCAATACATTGGAATCTCTGGATACCGGATCGGACCTGTCCCCAACTCGATTGGGGGTCCGGTATGACGGAGAACTTTGGGCTCTCAAGTAAATAAGCCAAGGAAACATTCCTGGAGGCA
The DNA here is from genome assembly GCA_963713755.1 of uncultured delta proteobacterium. Lineage (GTDB taxonomy): Bacteria > Desulfobacterota > Desulfobacteria > Desulfobacterales > CAVQMW01 > CAVQMW01. The sequence goes on from CAVQMW010000005.1 coordinate 831,146, forward strand.
CGGATCGTTCCTCTGTGCGTTGGAGGCGAAAAATTTTTCGCCCGGAAGATCCCCGGGGGCACAACCGGTCCCCCCTTTTCCAAAGGGGGGAGTTCCCATCATCCCCCGGCCCCTTTCTCGTAAGACGCAGGGTGCATCCTTTCACTGCAAATAGTTAGTGCCCGAACGGAAACCCGGTTCTCCCTCCCCCTTGACGGGGGAGGGCTGGGGTGGGGGTGAATGATTCCAAGCGGTTATATCCCCCTCCCGTGCAACCCGGACATGGGTTACACTTTGGACCGGAGACATGGGTTACAGTTTTGGGTTCGTTGTTCAGGGTAATGTGCCCCGCCAGGGGAGGGGAGTTTTCGGTCAAGCACTAGTTAGGCCGTAGCCCGATAACGGCGCTGAAGCGGCCGGTCACTTGGGCAGCGCGGTAGGAGAAGAACAGCTCTGAATGGCAGCGGGTGCAGAGTTCGCTGGCGTTGATATTTTCAGGCCGCACACCCTCGGCGGCCATCTGATCGCGGGTGATGGCCCAGAAGTCAAAATGGTGGCGAGAATCTTTGTAGCGCCACAAAGCCTGGGGGATTTCATTCTTGTAATTGATAAATTCGGCGCAGCAAGGTCCCAGGGATGGGCTGATCCCGGCCCTAAGGTTTCGGGGCTGACAGCCGTAGGTTTTTTCCATGGTGCGGATGGCGCGGCTGACGATGTTGGCCGTCGTGCCCCGCCACCCCGCGTGGATATTGGCGATCACGCCCGCCACCGGATCGGCGATGAGCACCGCCTGGCAATCGGCTACCTGAATGGCCAGAAAGCGTCCCGGGCAGCGGGTGATCAGGGCATCGGCCCGGGGGGCCGCCTGGGGTGGGCTCCCTTCCGCTGCGCTGGCGGAAATGGCCACCACCCGGCAGCCATGCTCCTGCCGGGGAAAGATCATCGCGGGCGCCTTTAGGCAGCGCTGAATGCGGGCACGGTTGACGGCCACCGCCTGGGGATCATCCCCGACTCCCAAACTGGTGTTCAGGCTCTCAAAGGGGGGTGCGCTGACCCCACCCTGGCGGGTGAACACCCCATGGACCACCCCTTTCAGCTCGCTTAGCCTGGGGAATTGAAAATAAGGCGGATCCTCGTGGTGCTGCGGATGAGGATCTTGGGTCAGGGGTATATTCGCCGAAAACGCCATGGACTGATCAGCTGCTGCCGGCCAGGGTCAGCACATCAACTCCCCCTGCCCGGCCCTTTGACTTGAGGGCCTGAACGCAGGCCCCGGCCGTGGCGCCGGTGGTGAACACATCATCCACCAGCAGTATCTGTCGGCCCTTGATTATCCCTTGAGGGTCTTCAATCTGAAATGCGCCGCTAACATTGGCCCTGCGCTCTTGGGGGGCAAGGCCGGTTTGCGGAATCGTGGGTTGCCGGCGGCGCAACAGCCAGGGATCCACTGCGGGCAGGCGGGATGTTGGGTCCAACCAGCGGGCATAGGCGGGCCATTGCCTCAGCATCAGATAAACCTGATTAAACCCTCGCCGGCGCAATCGCGAGGGGTGCAGGGGCACTGGTAGGATGACACTGCAATTTTTCAGAAAACCGTAGTCCCAGGCGCTAAGGTAGAGCAGCAAGCCCAGGGGGTCGGCCCACTGAATCTGGCCCCGATACTTCAGTTTTTGAATGGCGGCCTTCAGGCTGCCCCCATACACCCCGCAGGCACGGGCTCGATCATAGGGGGGCGGGGTGCGGGTGCAGGCGGCGCAGGGATGATCGCGCCCTGTGCGGCTGGGAAACATCCGGCCGCATAGCGTACAGTGGGGGGAGCTGATCCAGGTGAAACTCTCCCGGCAGGCCGGGCAAAACCAGTTGGCCAGCACGCTACGGGCGGCGTTAGGCACCTGGGCCTGGACGCCCCCGTCGGCGGTCGGCCCAATGGCCTCGCTTGGAGGGACACCGTTCAGCAGGGCCGCTGCCCGCTCCAAAACTTCCGCCATCGTCCGGGGTGGTGATCGGAACTGTTCGCATCCGGCGCAACGTACGGGAAACAGCGCGTTGAGCAGGGTGCGGCCCAATCCGTTGAAAACAGATCCCCCTGATTGGGTATGGCGCTGGCCAGCGCTCCTCATGGAGACCCCTTGGCGCGTCGTTGACGCAGGATTTCATACAGGGCCACGGCCCCGGCCACGGAGGCGTTCAGGGAGTCCAAAGGCCCCATCTGGGGGATGCAGGTGAGATAATCGCAATGGGTTTTGACCAAGGGGCGCAGACCTTTACCCTCCCCGCCGATCACCAGGACCAAAGGAACATCAAAATCCGCTGCGTAGAGCGGTTGGCGTCCCTCGCGATCCAATCCGAATACCCAAAAATTATTTGCTTTGAGCTGGTCCAGGGTGCGCACCAGGTTGGTTACCGGCACCACGGCGCTGTGTTCCAGGGCGCCGGCACTGATCTTGGAAACTGTCGGGGTGGGGCCACAGCTGTTCCGGCGGGGCAACAGTACCGCATCGACTCCGCTTACCAGGGCGGTTCGCAGCAGGGCGCCCACATTGTGAGGATCGGTGAGACAATCCAGGGCCAGTAGAACCAGATGACGGCCCATTCCTGGCTGCCTGCCGAGAACGTTTTTCAGAGGTGTCCAGGGAAAGGTGCTTACCCGGGCGCAGACCCCTTGATGGCGGGGATTTTCGCATAGTTGGGTCAACACCCCAGGGGCCACGGTTTCCACCGCTGTCTGAGGGGCTGTCAGGTCTTCGAGGCTGGCGGCCAGGCGGGAGGCCAAGAGCGCGGGGGTCAGGTAGAGGCGCGTCACCCGGCGGCGACCGGCCCTGAGGGCTTCCGTCACCGGATGGATTCCATACAAGATTTCCGATTTATCGGTCTGCTTGCGGGGCATTCGGGCCTTATTGAAAAACTACGTTCGAAAATAACAAAAAATCCAATGCGTAGCTTGCAGCTGTTGGGGCGGGTTTGAAACCCGCCCCTATCAGGTTTGAAGGCCGCTCTTAGGGAGAAAGTGTTTCCGGCGGTTGTGGCGCGCCTTAGAAGTTTGCGGCCTTATCCTCGGCAGTCACCGAACTTGGTGCGACGCGGATGGTCCCGCGGATTCTGCCGCTGCACCCCGGCTACGGTAGTCCGAAACCAGGCCGACCAGGGTATCGGCCGCCTGCTGCAGGTCATCGTTGACCACCACATGGCGGTAATGCCGGCAGGCTTTCATTTCCCTACGGGCATTGCTCAGGCGCTTGGCGATGACAGGCTCCGAATCGGTACCCCGCTGACGCAACCGGGCTTCCAGGGTCTCCAGGGAGGGGGGCTTGATAAAAATGGTCACGGCATCGGGAATGCGTTCCACGATCTGGCGCGTGCCTTGAACATCGATATCGAGTAGCACGTCCCGTCCCTGGTCCAACAGGGATGCCAGATCCTTTGCCCGGGTGCCATAGTAGTTGTCGTGTACCCGCGCCCATTCGGCCCAGGCCCCTCGGGTGATCCCTGCCTCGAACTGGGCTGGGGAGATAAAATGGTAGTCTTGCCCGTCGCTTTCGCCCTTCCGGGGAAGGCGGGTGGTGTAGGAAACCGAGTAGCCCAAATCGGGGATTCGGGCGCGCAACATTCGCCCCAGGGTCGATTTACCGGCCCCCGACGGGGCGGAAAGGATGAACAGCAGGCCGCTGCGGGGCGCTGGCCGGGAGCGGTCTGCGCCCGGGGAACCATGGCCGGGCAGGGGGGCAGGCATGGGTTATTCGGCGTCTCCCAAAACCGTAAAGCGCTGGGAGATGGTTTCCGCCTGAATTGCCGAAAGAATGATGTGATTGCTGTCTAAAATTATCACCGAACGGGTTTTGCGACCATAGGTGGCGTCCAGGAGACGACGTTCTTCCCGGGCCTCATCTTTCAGCCGGCGAATGGGGGCTGAGTTGGGGGTCAATATGGAGACCACCCGGTCGGCCACCACGGTGCTGCCGAACCCCACATTGAGCAGGCGCTGTTCTGCATGTCGGCGTTCGGGGGTGTAGCGGCAATTGACGCAAAGCTGTTCCTGTTGACTGCTTTTCTGATTAGGGTTGTCGTTCATTCCCGCAATATTCCCGAAGCGTTCCGAAGGGTTATTCCACGTTTTGGACTTGTTCGCGAATTTTTTCCAGTTCCGCTTTGGCGTCCACCACCCGATGGGCGATGCGTGCTTTTTCAGCCTTGGCGCCGATGGTATTGAGTTCCCGATTGAGTTCCTGGAGCAGAAAGTTCAGTTTGCGCCCCGCCGCTTCCGGTGCCGCCATGATCGCCCGAAACTGATCGAGATGGCTGGCGCAGCGCACCAGCTCTTCGGAAATGTCGCTGCGGTCGGCTTGAAACGCCACTTCCTGGGCAATGCGCAGGGGATCGACTTCGATTTTGCCCCGGGTGATCTGATCGATGCGCCGGGTGAGGCGCGCCTGGTAATAGGGCACCATCTCCCCGGCCTGGCGCTCAATGCCCTGCATATGGGCCTGTACTTGGTCCAAATGGTTGCACAGATCTTCGGCCAGAGCGGCCCCTTCGTCCTCCCGCATTCGGCAGAGCTGATTCAGCGCGGCATCCAGGCTGGGCTGCAACGCCTCCCAGAGCTGAGGTTCGGCCAGTATTGGTTCCGCGGGTTTTACCACGCCCTCGGCCTTGGCCATCAGTTCCAGGGGCACCTCCCGGGTCAGCCCATAGCGCTGCTGCAGTTTGGCAAGCACGTCGTGGTAGGCGTCGGCCCGCACCTCATCCACTTCCCATTGGGGGGTCTCGTCAGTCTGGTGGATGATCTGTGCGTTGATCTCGATGCGGCCTCGGTTAAGTCGCTGGTTGACCCGGGCTTTGATCTTCTCTTCCAGTGCCCAATATCTGCGGGAAATTCTAAGGGCGGTATCCAGGTAGCGGTGGTTATAGCTGCGGATTTCCACAGCGCTGGAGATTCCGTCTGCGGTATGCTCGGCCGCGGCAAAGGCGGTCATGCTTCGAATCATAAGGGTTTAGGGTCTGCTTTATGGAAAGCGGGTTGGGATGTTGGCGTCAGGTTGCCGGTATCGGTCGCGGGCTCAGATCGCGACCATATTTATTGCGCACCCCTTGGAGGTATGCAAGCATTTTCTCCTCGCCGTAGTCGGGGTAGGTCCAGGGCAGAGTTTGGAAGCGACCCCGCTGGAATATCAGGGTCAAATCAGCGTAAATCTTCTTTCCCAGGTAGATGCGATGGCTGAAGTTTTTTCCCGTGGCCAGCACTAAGCGCTCGGCCATTAAGAGACCCGGATCCAGATTGACCCGCCGCCGGCTTGCCTGCGCAAAGCGGGTTTCCAGGGCATTGGTTTCCAGTTTGATATCCGGCAATGCCCCTTGGGCCCAGAGGGGTTTGAAACTCAGCATGCGTCGCATGAGGGGCGCGCCCAGCTCCTTTTCATAGTAGCTGGTAAACTGAAACGGCCACCAGGGGCCGACAATATCCAAGGGACCGAAGCGATCCGTCAGCGCCTCGGCCACGGGTGGCAGCAGATCGCGCTCGGCAGTCAGCACACTGATGATCAGCTTGCCCGGCGTTGGGGGAAGGGGGCAACTCATGACGCGCTATCCATGGATGAAAACAGGTCTATTGCGGCCAGAGGGCGGCTTTTTTAGGAGGTCAGGGGTTTGGCCTCATCAATGAGCATGATGGGAATGTCATCCCGAATTTCATACACCAGCCGGCACGCCTGGCACACCAGTCCGTCTTGTTCGGGGGTCAACTGCACCTCACCCTTGCATTGGGGGCAGGCCAGAATTTCCAACAACTCCTTGTCGATGGCCATGGGGCGTCCTTTCATTGGGTCTGGGTTGGAAAACATTCCGTGGCGGGTAATCGTTCAATGGCATACCAAATCCCGTGGGGAGTGCCAAATGAAATTCAGGGCGCTGGACGCTTTAGCTTACCGCTGAAAATGTGAAGTTATTTTTCAAGCAAGCCCTAAGCACCGGGGGGCTTGGGCGGCTGGGCCTGGGCGTTTTCCATTTCCCAGGCCAGGTAGTACTTCAGGGCCACGGCGTAGCCTGAGAGGCCCGCCAGGATCAGCCCGGGAATCCCATCCCGGAATCCCTGCCCCAGCAGGTACATTTTGATAAACTTGAGCGGCCCTCGACAGGCCAGATCCAAGGGGCCGACGGATTTGCCGGCGGCGATCCGTTTTTCAGCCCCCAGGCGGGCATAGGTGGGGATTTTGGTCAAATGGCTCTCCAAGGTGGGGTAGGGGTGGTGCAGCAGGGCGCCGCAAAGGGTGCCCGGCGCTCCCCGGAGCTGCACGGTTTCATGGACCTGGGCCTCGTCAAAGCGACCTCGGCGGCGATCGAACAGCCGCAGGGGAAAATCCCGCTGCCAGCCGCTGTAGCGAATGGGGCGCCCAAGGTAGCTGGAAACCCGCCGCAGGCGATAGCCGCTGTAGAGCGGCGCTGCGGCCAGGGTCTCTTGGATCTGGATCCTTAGAGGGGCGCTTACCATTTCGTCGGCGTCCACGGAAAGCACCCAATCATGCCGCGCGCGAGTCACGGCCAGCTGTTTGGTGGGGCCGAATCCGAGCCAGGGGCTTGAGATCACCCGGCAGCCCCGGCCCCGGCAGATCTCTACGGTGGCATCCCGGGAGCCGGAATCCAGCACCACGATTTCCGCGGCCCAGGCCAGGGAATCGAGACAGTTGGCGATGACGTCGGCTTCATTCTTGGTGATGATAACGGCCGAGAGGGGAATCATGGGCAGGCCTCCTGCAGGGTGTCCGGGTGCCAGAGATTCCGCGGCTCAAAGGGTCCCCGGGGGTCGGCCAGGGGGAGTTCTCCTGAACGGTCAGCCATTTGGGGCGGCAAGGGCTGTGCCAGAATGCGTTGCACACCATGAAACATCATCCGGGGCGTGATCCCGAAATCGGGATCCCTTTCATGATCGGCCTGGGGATTATGCAGATACCACTGCCGGGGAAACAGGGTTGGGGCCCAGATCCGCGGATCGACCTTACCGAACACAGCCAGGCAGGGGGCTCCCACTGCCGCCGCCAGGTGATTGATCCCGCCGTTGTGGCAGATCACCAGCGCCCCGCGGGACATCAGGGCCGCAGCCTGGTTAAACGTAGTGGCGGGCGCCAGCCGGACGTCGCTGGCCATCCGGGCCTTGACCTCTTCCGCGGTGGGGCGTTCCCGGGGCGCCCAGAGCAGCAGCACCTTGCGGGCCAGGCGGGTTTGGATCAGATCGGCCAGTTCCGCGTAGCAGGCACTGTCCCAACGCCGTTTGGCCGCCGGTCCTCCAGGGGAAACGATGAGCGGGGGTTGGGACCCCAGATTCTGGGCGGCCAGCCAGCCATCCACATAATCGAAGGAAGCCGATTGTATGGGATACCAGAGCCGATAGGGTTCTGGGGTGATGCCCAGGGGTTTGAGCAGGAAAAATTTTTGGGTGGCGGCATACAGAAAATGGTCGTCGTTTTCAAGCTGCGGCGGGGCGACCCGGTGGCTATAGACCCGGCTGTGGCGCTTGCCGGCGTAGCCGATGCGGAAAGCAGCGCCGCTGAACATCACCGTTTGGGCCGAACCGGTTCCCCCCAATTGATCGATAATCAGATCGTAGCGGGCCCAGCGCACCCATCGGAAAAGGGCCAGTTTATGGAACAAATAGCGTCCGCCCCTGGCCTGGGGGTAGCTGACCAGGTTGTCCAGAAAGGGATTGTCCGCTAACACGGTGCGGTAGGGCGCTTGGACTAGAAAATCGATCCGTGCCCGGGGCAGCACTTTTCGCAACCGGGGCAGGTAGCATGTATTGAGCAGCACATCCCCGAAGGGGCGCCCCTGGATGATCAGCACCTTTCGGATTTGAGCCAGCGGAATCGGCGTCGGATCAGCCATGGCAGGGGGTGAAAGGCTCCTTTCTAAGTCTGGAATTTTGGGGACTGGAGGTGAGTTGCCGGTCAGTCGTTCTCCGCCTTAGTGAAAATGGCGGATAATTCCCGGGATAAGCCGCTTTCTTTCAGCGCCGGCTGGGCCACAATGGATTGGGTGACGCCGCGGCACTCGCTACAGGTCAAGCCCAAATTTTCATAGCGCCGTCGCTGGACCAGTAGGCTGCGATGAAGCCGAATCAGATTCTTTACCATCATCCGCCGCGTCAGAAAAGGCCAGGGTTTAATGCTGTCCACATCCACCAGTACCAGCTTTGCGCTGGGGTTCACCAGAAAGTTATCCAGGATCGGATCCCCATGGTAGAATCCCCGGGAGAGCAACCGGGCGTATAGTGCGGCGAAATTTTGCCACACAGCGTGACGGTTGAGGGCTGGCGGGTTGCCCCTTAAAAATTGATCCAGAGGGATGCCATCCCAGGCCCTGGTGATCAGCAGGCTGGGGCGGGCCCCACGATTCGCCCGAAGGTTGCCTCTGGCCGTAAGGGTTCCCACGGGATCGATGGTGGCGATTTGTTCTCTGCGCAGTTGGTGCAGACAGCGCCAGGCGCGCCGGGCCGCCGGGGGGCGCAGGCAGGCTTTGAGGCGGCGAATCGGCCCCCGGGGCTGGTAACGTTTTAAGTAGTAGTCCGTCCCTTGCGCGCCAATTCGGGCGATCACCCGTTGAGGACCCTCCCGCACCAGGCTGCCCGAGAAATCGGCGGGGTCGGGATCGGCCAAGAGCGACAGCGCGCCATTGAAAAGGTTCGCGCTCTCGGGCCAGCGGCCTTGAACGCGGTACCCGGGGATTGGGGATGTGACCTGGGGCATGGTTTCAGACCTGGGGGCAGATTCAACGGGGCCTGGCCGCGGGTGGCGCATCCGGCGAACACCCAGCGGCGGCGGCCAACACTTCACGATATTGGCGGTACATTGGATCTTCCCCGTAGAGATGGGCATACGTTTGCCGGGCCCCGGCCGCATAGGCGATTCTTTGACCGGGATCCTGGGCCCAGGCGGTCATCAAGCGGGCCAGGGCCCGGTCGTCACCGGGAGGGAACAGTTCGCCGTTGACCCCCGGCTCGATGATCTCGCCGATGGCATTGACCGGCGTCCCCAGTACCGGCTTGCCCAGGGCCAAAAACTCCAGCAGCACCCGGCTGATCACTTCGGAACCGGTGGAGGTGATCACTCCCAGGTCCATGGCCGCCATGTGGGTTTCAATGTCGGATACCCGGGGGAGCAGAGTCAGGCGGTTTTCCAGTCCCAAGGCCTTTACCCGCCGCCGGATCTGATCGTGATTCAGATTGGCCGGGGCCGCGGCCATGATAAATTCAATTTCCGGTAGCTGGTGTGCCACCCGGGCCGCGGCCCGTAAAAAGGTGTCCGGATCCTTGACCGGATCGAGGCGGCCCACCCAGCCCACCCGCAAGCCGGAGGAACGGTGGGGCGGGGATCGGCGCGGGTTGAAACGGCGTTCATCCACACTGCCGTAAATTACGCTGATTTTGGGGCGGATGGGGCCCAGCACCCGATGGTTTTGGTCCAGCAGGGCCCGGCAGGTCAGAACCACGGCGGCGGCCCGCTCATAGCGCTGCCGACCGATCCCTCCCCGGCCGATGGGCCGCTGATCTCCGCGGGTCACCACATGACCCACGCCGCCGAGCATCTGGGCCAGCCAGCCGAAGGTGCTGTCCTCGGGCCGATGGGAGTTGATGACTTGGATGCCTTCCCGGCGGATAAATCCCAGCAGGCGCCAGAAATTGCGCAGCAGGTGCAGGGGCTTGCGGGCGCTGAAGTCGAGATCGACCCAGGGCAGGCCCCATTTGCGGGCCACGACCAGAGCCGGGGAATGCCGGCCACCCCCCACCCACACCGGATGACCATTGCGCTTAAGGACCCGGGCCAGGTTCAATGCGTAAAAGGCATTGGCATTCCACCAGCGCACGCTGATCAGGATCAGGATCTTACAGGGTGATGTAGCGGCGCACATGATCCAAGGCACGCTCCATGGTGAGATTGTGCATACAGGCAAAGTGCCCCAGGGGACAGGCATGGCGGCCGTGGTAGTGGCAGGGGCGGCACTTCAGGGTCGGATCCTGGACAATGCTCACCGCCGAGCGCCGGGGCACGAATCCGAACTCGGGAACCGTGCTGCCGAAAAAAGAGATCAGGGGCGTGTCTGTGCCCGCGCCCAAATGCATGATGCCCGAATCGTTGGTGATCAGCAACGCGCTGCGGGCGATGAGATCGACGATGGCCGCGAGCCCCAGCTTACCGCAGAGATTGGTCACGCCGTTGTTGACCCAAGCCTGGGCCTTGGGGGCATCCTGGGCCTCGCCCAGGATGACGATGGGGTAGGAACGGCTCAAGGTTTCGATCAGCTGATCGTAATAGACCCACTCCTTGGTGAAATAGCGGGCAAAGGGGGAGATGACGATGGGGGGGCGCTGGGCCGGGGGGACCTCATCAGGATCCCGGCGGTAATCGAGGGTGTAGGTCAAGTCCTGGGGTTCGGGGTGAATCCCCAAGGGTTTCAGGGTATTGAAATAGTTTCGGATGACCGAATTGTGTTTGAGCAGATTGATCCTGGCTTTCACCAGCAGGAAGCGTTTGAGGCGGTAGTTTTTGTAACTCAAGGTCTGCCGGGGCAGGGCGCAGCGAATCACCAGGGAACGGATATTTTTGTGCAAATCGACAATGCGGTAATATTGGCGCCGCTGCAATTCGCGGATCAAATGGGGCAGGCCGCTGAAATTTTCCAACAAGAGAAGATCCGCAATATGGGGATTGGGGCTGAACAGTTCCCGATAGGCGGCCTTGGTCAGCACCTCCACCTGATACCCCTCCCGGTGGAGACGCTCCACAACCGGAAGGACCAGGGTCACGTCGCCCAGGGAGCTGAAGCGCACCACCAGCACCCGGCCCTTTCCCGGGCAGGCCGGAGAGAGCAGCGCGGGCAAAGGGGTGGGCTGCTCTTCGAGCGGCCGCCGGTGCCAGCGGCGGTGGACCCAAAACCACTGCTCCGGGTAGGCCCGCACCCAGCGTTCCAGTTCATCGGACCAGAGCTTGGTGTTGTGGGCCAGGTCGGCGTCGAAATCGTCGCTGCGGCGAATTTTAAAAGGGGGCCGGAAATGGAGGGTGTAGCGGCCCCCGGGATTGCGGATTAGGGCGCAGAAGACAAGGGGTGCGCCCATTTTCATGGCAAACAGGGCCGGTCCCGGAGCGGTCGAGGCCGCTCGGCCGAAAAAATCGATGAAAACCCCGCCGTGGCCAGCATCCTGATCGGCAATCAGTCCCAGAGCGTGGTTTTTCTTCAGGGCCTTGGCGCTGAGCCACAGGGCCCGGCGCATGTTGATCAGCCCTATGCCAGCGCGTCGGCGGATGGCGTTGATGTAGCGGTCGCTGTAGGGATTGCGCATGGAGTGGTAGACCGCATCCAAGGGGTAGCCCAATTGGACCAGGATCGCCCCGGCCAGTTCCCAGTTGCCGAGGTGGCCCAGCACGCCGATCATGCCCTTGCCCCTGGCCAGGGCGCTCTCCAGATGCTCCCGGCCTTTCACGGTGACCCGCCGACGAACAAACTCCCCGTCGCACCGATCCAAATGGGCAAATTCCAGGGCTACCCGGCACAGATTGGCAAAAACCGCTTTCAAGGTCCGGTGGTGGTGGGATTCGGAGTGCTCCGGAAAGGCATGGCGCAGGTTGATCAGGGCCCGCCGGCGATGCTTTTGATCCATGGCGTAGAGCAGCCGCCCCAAGCAGCCGCACCAGCGCAGTCCGCTATCCAAGGGAACCCGGCGCAACAGGCCATAAAGCGCCCATAGGCCCAGGTATTCCAGACGATATTTAATCTTTTTGCGGGGGGGCATGCTTGAGCGTCCGTCAGGTCCCGGGTTTGGGGATCGATGTTTGGCCTGTGGATCGCAATCGGGAGGCCGTCTCCGGCTTGGCGTAGATCGCGGCGTATTCGCGAAAGCCGCTAAAGGTGCTGATTTCCTTATAATATTTGAATGCCGGGATCAAATGCTTTTTATCCCGGGGTAGGCGCAATGCGATTAAATCCAGGTCAAAGCCCTGGGCGTACTCCTCCAGCTTGCTGTAGTCGTTCCAGATATTGTTGAATTTGATGAAATCCGTTCCGCGCTGGGCGTAAAAGGGGATCCGCAGATCGTTGGTCACCAGCTTTAAGGGCCGGGTGGCCGGCTGCGCCTTCAGCCACTGACCGGCGTCGGCCGCCACCCGGTCCTCGGGACCGGAGAGCAGCAGGCCCAGATAGATCAGCGGCAGCAGGCCAAAGGCCAGGAAAAATGAGCCGGTCCTCCAGGGGAAGCCCGCGGGATGGCCCCTCAAGGGGGTTTCCAGCGCTTTGCAGAGCCGCTCCAGTCCCGCCCCGATCCAGGGAAACAAACAGAAAACCGGGGCATACAGAAAGCGGGATTGAATGAAATCGCGGTGGATCAAGGTGGCGTAAACCACCAAGGTAAAGGCCCCTGCGACCCAACCCACTAAACGGCCCGAGCGGGCCAGGCCCTGGCGTAGTCCGAACCACAGGGGTACCAGCCAGACCGGGAAAAGAACCCGCAGGGCGGTCTCCAGGACCCCCAGCAGGTAGATCAGGGGCATGAAGTGGCGGGCGATTTCGGCGAAATTTTGATCTCCCTTGGGATAGGGGGAGCGCGTCTCCAACTCCCGGAGCTGGTGATAAATGTAGTAGTATCCGGATAGGAACTCGCTGGCCGGGCCGGCGCTTTCCGGCCGTGGGGCGGATACCAAACCGCGGAGGCCGGCCGCCGGGCCGATGTTCAATCCAGCGGAGGCAAATAAGCCGGCGGCGCAAATCAGGGGCGGCAACAGCCAGATCATCAGGCCGCGCAGACGGCCGCTTGCCCCCCTGCTGCGCCAAGCGCTCAGGGCGAGGGCCGACCCGCCGATCGCCAACAGCACCACACCTTCCAGGCGCAGCAGGATCGAGACCAGAGAACAGAGGGAGGCGAGCAGATAGTCCGATTTTCGTCTATCCTGCAGGGCCTGTTGGGTGAAATAGAGCGCCCAGGCCAGAAACAGCACAAACAGGGGCCCCCGGATGACCAGCCCGGCCGAAAGGTTGATCATGGGCACGCCGCTCCAGGCGAAACAGGCCCAAAAGGCCGCCGTACGGTTCTGCAAAGCCTGGGTCAGACGATAGAGTGGAATCAGGGTCAGCACCAGGGCCAGGGCGCTGACCGTGCGGGCCGCCGCCACCCAGTCGGAAATGAATACCTGGCACAGGGCAATCAGCGCCGGGTAGAGGGGCAGCGGGTGCTGGGCCAGGGCCTCCGGCCATTGGCCCTGGGCCATGAGCTGGGCCGCGGTGATGTAGAGCGCGCCGTCATGGTTGATGACCCGGGGATAGTGGGCGATCCAGCTCCAGCCTTTCACCAGCAGGGAAAAGAGTAGCACTGCGGTCAGGCCGTGGCGGGATTGCGCCAAATTTCGAACGAAGATCAGCAATTGGGCTTGGATGACGAATTGGAGGATTGGAATGCCGGGTAAGACCCTCTTTTGCCCGGGGGTTGAAGTTCGGGCCGGATCTTAGCCCAGCAGCGGGGGGGCTGGCAAGCCTTCGACCGAGGGTTGTCTACTGGAAATTCCCTTTTGTGGCGGCGGGAAGAGCTGGATCAGCAGGAGCGGCTGGCGCGGGCCGATCTGTTCCTCGAGGCGAATTGCATGGGGAATATCATGCAGGGTCTTGGTGGGCAGCCAGTACTCCTCGGTGGCGATGACCCATCCCTGGGGATGGTCGTGCCAGAAATCCATCACTTTGGGTAGATCTGGCCGGGGCGTGCCGAATTCCGAGGCCAGCTCCACAATGGGGTAAGCTCCGTAGAGCCTAAAGGCGGACCGGTATTGAATCATTCCCACCACCGGCTGCCGGGATTCCGCGGCGATAATGGCCGAGGCCTGCTCCATGAAGTGGCGCCCGCTGCGATAGGGTCCGATCCAGGGCAGCAGCGCGCCGTACACCAGCAGCACTCCGGCGGCCATCCCCACCAGGCTGCCGCCCACAAAGCGGCCCCCATGGCTGCGCCACACCCCTGAAAGCGCCACCAGACCGCAAATCAGGAGTGCCGCGCCCCCCAGACCCAGGGCGCTCAGGGGCGGCGGGTCGGGAATGCCATGGATGAGGGTGTCGATATTGCGGGCGATGGCGGCCGGCAGCAGGCCCCTGGCCGCGGCCAGCAGGCCTATCCCCGCCAGGAGAAAGGCAATGGCCGGTAGGCAGGCGGCGCATTTTTCCGCCCTGGACCAGTTTCCGCGATTAAAAAGCATTGTAAGCCGGCCCGCGGCCAGATAGGCGGCAAAGGGAAAGGCCGGCAGAATGTAGATGTTGCGCTTGCCTTTGGAGAGGCTGAAAAAAACGAGGGTGAAGAGCACAACGGCCCAGGCCAGTTTTTCAGGATCTTTCAAGGCCCGGCGCTGGGTCTTGCGCCAGGGCAGGGCCAGCAGCAGAAATGGCGTCCAGGGAAGAAAATCGTGGAGCAGGGTGACGCCGAAATAGTAGAACGGTTGCAGATGGTGCCAGGGATTGATGGCGCGGGTCACGGTCTGCTTGATGACCAGATTGACAAAATAGTCCCACTGACCCTGGGCCGCCACCACGCTCAGCAAGGTCCCCAGCCAGAGCAGGGGCGGCAGCAGCCCCCAGAGCAGGGCCTGCCAGGGGTACTTGCGCCAGGTTCCCTGGCCCCTGAACAGCGCAAAAAGCCCCAGCGCCCCGGCGGGAACCAGATAACCCACGGGGCCCTTGGCTAAAATGCCCAGTCCCAGGCAACATCCCAGAGCAAGCGGGCGCGGGCGGCCGGTGAGGCTGTGGTAACCCAACACCACGGCAGTGGTGGTCAGCGCGCAGAGCAGCATGTCGATTTGGGCCATGCGCGCCTCATAGAAAAAGAGAAAGCTGCTCATCAGCACTCCGGCCGTCAGATGGGCCGTGAGCTGACCGCCCCCGGTCCGGCGGACCCAATTCCAGAGCAGCCCCACCGCCCAGGCGGCACTCAGGGCCGAGGGCAGCCGCGCCGTCAGGGCGCTCACCTCACCGCTGTTGATCAGGGCGCTGAAGCCGGCGATGAGCCAGAACAAGAGGGGCGGTTTATCGGGATAGGGCTGGTCGTTGCGGTGGGGCAGGATCCAGTGCCCCGCCTCGAGCATCTCTTTGGCCACCAGGGCGAAGCGGGGTTCATCCGGCGCGGAGAGATCGTATCCCCCCAGGCTGAGGAAAAAAAAGATCAGGAGCAAAGGCACCCCGTAGACCCAGGCGGGGATTTGCCCTCCGGGAAATAGCTTCATCCGCGCCCCTGGCGATGAATCAGCACGATATTGCGGGCATAATTGCTCACCCCCACCAGCTGGCCCAGGATGAACACCGGGTCGTGGCGCTGGATGGCGTAGACCAGCACCAGCAAGCCCCCGGCCAGACTGATGAACCAGAATGAAAGGGGCACATAGCTTACCTTGCGCTTTTCCGAAGCGATCCACTGGACGATCCAGCGGGAGAAAAAAAGCGCCTGACCTAGAAAGCCCACCACGGCCCAGGGGTTGAGCATCACTTTATGAAATTCGGCCCACCAGCTGCTCATGAAACCGGCTCCTTGACTTCCCGGACTGTAAAATTCAGATGCCGTTTTTGCATCCAGCGCACAGCCATCAGGTCACCCAGGGATTTAAACAGGCGGTTGCGGATGCCGTATTTGGAGCTGCCCGCCTGGCGCGGAAAATGATCCACCGGCACCTCCCGCACCGGCCAGCCCTCCATTTTGACCAAAGTCGGCAGAAAGCGGTGCAGGCCGTCATAGAATTTAATTTGGTCCAGAACCTCTTTGCGGAACAGTTTCAGGCTGCAGCCCGTATCCCGGATGGTTTCATGGGAGAGGCGGTTACGGACGCCATTGGCGATTTTGGACGAGATGCGCCGGATCCAGGGATCGTTGCGCCGGAGGCGGTACCCGGCCACACAGCCCAACTCGGGGGTCACGGCGGCCACAAGTTTGGGGACATCCTCGGGGGCGTTTTGCAAGTCACCGTCCATCGTCACTACCCAGTCACCCCGCGCTGCCCGAAATCCCGCGGCCAGGGCCGCGGACTGGCCGTGGTTGCCATCCAGATGCAGCACGCGCATGGGCGCGCCCAGGCGGGCCAGGGCATCCAACCGCTTCGCGCTGCCGTCGGAGGAGCCGTCGTCGATCCAGATCACCTCGGCGAATTCAGGCGCCAGCTGACCCAGCATGCCCACCACCCGCCGGGCCAGGGGCAGAATATTGGCAACTTCGTTAAAGATGGGAATGACCACACTGAGCCGCATGGAATGATCCTTGAGTAAATGGCGAACCGGATATCACGAAACTGAGCCTAGCTAACGGAAAACCGATCCGGGTGTCAATTATCGTGTTGACGAATGGGTGCCTTCCATACAGTGCGGATTGAACCTGATATCGGTAGGTTGGAAATAACCGACGGATCGTGATTCGGATCGACCACCTTCCGGGGATATCTGCTGGACGGGTAATCAAATTGACTTGGCAGGGGGGATTTTTTAACATGCCAGCCCAACTGCCCTCATTTACCCCAACACGATGACGCCATGGAACCTTTTGGGGTTCAGCTCCTCTTATCGGCCTACAATCTGCTCTGGGCCGCGGCCCTGCCGATTATCCGCCGCCATTCCCGGGTCGGCACCGCCTTTGCTCAGCGAACCCTGGGCCAAGGCTCCCTGCCCGTTGTGGATCTTTGGGTGCAGGCCGCTTCCGCCGGCGAAGCCTATCTGGCGGGATTGCTGGCTGCGAACTTAAGGTTTCCCGAGCCTTTGCGGGTACTGTTTACCACCAATACCCGCCAGGGTCATGAGATCCTGGAAAAAAGCCTGAGTGAATCGTTATCGGTAGATCCCCCGCAGATTATCCCCTTTATCCGCTATCTGCCCTTTGATCAACCGCGGATCATGGCCCGCGCGGTGGCTCAGGCCCGTCCCCGGCTAGCGGTCCTCATGGAAACCGAACTATGGCCCGCCATGCTCTACCATCTCAAGCGGTCGGGCTGTCCGGTGTTGCTGATCAACGGGCGGTTAACGGCCAAAAGCAGCCGTCACTACCTGGCGTTTTCCCGTAACTGGACCTGTCTCGCCCCGGATCGCATTGAGGCGATCAGCCCCCAGGATGCCCGGCGCTTCCGGCGGATATTTCCAGAAGCCACCATCCGGGTCATGCCCAATATGAAATTTGACCGGATCCCCCTATCCAACGGGAAAGTCCCCGCTCGGGACCCCTTGGCGCGGATTCTTCCTGAAGCCGCACCCCTGGTGGTGTTCGGTTCCATCCGCGAGCCGGAGGAGGCCCAAGTCATCGAGATGCTGGGAAAAATCTTAACCGTTCGCCCAGATGTGCGGATCGCCCTTTTCCCCCGCCACATGCATCGCCTGGACGCTTGGGTACGGCGGCTCTCCGCCCAGGGTCTAGCCTGGGTGCGACGCTCCCAATTGGCAGCCCCCAGCGATCCGGGAACCGTGATGCTCTGGGATACCTTTGGCGAGTTAACTGCGGTCTATCGCCGTGCCCGGGCGGTGTTCGTGGGGGGCAGCCTGGCCCCCCTGGGCGGCCAGAATTTTTTAGAGCCGCTCATCCACGGCATGGCCCCGGTGATCGGGCCCCACTGGGACAATTTCAGGTGGGTGGGCCCGGAGCTGTTTCTTCAGGGCCTGGTGCGGCAGGCGGCCCATGGCCCGGCAGCCGCCGATCTGCTTTTGCGGGACCTTGAGTCATCCCTCCCGCGCGACCGTGTGACCGAGGCTGCCCTGGCGTTTGTGTACCGGCATCGCGGCGGCACTGACCGCGCCTGCCGCTTGATCGAGGAGTATCTCCATGCTGACCCCACCCGGTGATGCTGATGGTTCAGGGCGACAAGCGTTTCAAGGGACCTGCTTGGGCATCATTCCCGCGCGCTACGGCTCCCGGCGCTTTCCCGGCAAGCCCTTGGCGCTGATTTTAGGCCGGCCCATGTTTTGGCACGTCTGGCGGAGTGCGCGGCGCTGCCCTTTTCTCAAAGAGGCCTTTTTGGCCACCGACGACGAGCGGATCGCCCGCGCGGCCCGCAACTTGGCGGTACCGGTGGTGATGACCCGCGGCGATCATGCTAGCGGAACCGATCGGGTGCTGGAGGCCGCCCAAATCCTGGGCGCAGCCCCTGAAGACCTGATTGTCAATATTCAGGGAGACGAACCGGCCCTGCAACCGGCCATGCTGAGTGAACTGATCTCACCTCTGGCAAATCCTCGAGGGGATTCAGACGTTGCGGTGGCCACCCTGGCCCGTCGGGTTTCGGCCGCCGCAGCCCAAAACCCGGATCTGGTCAAGGTGGTGCTGGACCGCCGCGGCCGGGCGCTCTACTTCTCCCGGGCGCCCATTCCCCATGGCCGGACCGGCTGCGATCCGGCCTATTGGGGCCACATTGGTCTATACGCCTTTCGCATGGCGGCCCTCCAGCGCTTTGTGGCACTGGGGCCCGGCCTGCTGGAACAGTGCGAGAAATTGGAGCAGCTGCGATTCCTGGAAAACGGTATTTCCATTCAGGTGGTGCCCACCGTGCATATCTGCCAGGGGGTAGACCGGCCCGAAGACATCCCCAAAGTGGTCCAACTCCTGGAACGTGAAACGAATAGACTCCCCTCCTGAACGTTTTCTTACATACACATTACCGTCTCCAATTCGCCGTTCTGCTTATTCGCTTGCCGCCGGGCGGTCAGGCGCGATGTTTCAGGTTCCACGGGCGGCTTTATTCCATGGCCGGCGACGGGCTGGCAGGAGATGGTTTGGCGGATGGCTTGGCGATTAAGGCCCACAGGGTGTGGGCATAGCGGTTGAGATAGCGGGCGGGGTCGCGGTAAATGAGCCGGCGCGTCCCGCGGATGAAGCTGCCGCGGGGTTTTTCGGTGGTGTGAATTTCCTTTAAGTTCAGGCCCTGTCGGCGGCAGTGATGGCGCAGAAAGGCCTCGGCCTCACTGATGTTGAAGAACCACTTGTGGCGGTCTGGGGGCGGGTCGTAGGGCAGGCCGTAATGCAAAAATTGTCCATAGCCCCGGGAAATGGGCCGGCGGGCCACATTCCAGCAATTGGGCAGGGATAACACCAGATAGCGGCGGCTGACCCGCACCAGCTCTAAAAAAATCTGATGAAGATTGTCCAGGTGCTCCAACACATCGATACAGACCACACAGTCAAAGTGATTGTCCCCAAAGGGCAGGCTGGGGGTCTGTTCGAGATTGATCTTCAGGTCGGGGGTGCCACCGATATCGATGCCCAAATAATCGATGCCGACAACCCGCTCTTTCAGCACGGCCCGATCGCAGCCCACATCCAAAACCCGGCCTTGCAGGTAGGGCCGATAGACGGCCGCCAGATACTCCATGCGCGCTTCCCGGGTGCCGAAGGCGGCTTGGCGTTGCTTCATAACCTTGCTCCTAGGAATGATCCTCCGCGGGGGCCGCTTTGCCGCGGGCGGCGGTCCGGCACACATCCAGCACCTGGGCGGCATTGCCTGCCAGGGTCAGGTGACCCACGCTGGCCCGGGCTTCGGCGGCTATTTCGTTTCGTTGCTGGGGATGGGCCTGGAGCTGATCCAAAATTTCTGCCAGCCCCTGGGCATCCCGCCAGCTTTCAAGAATATATCCGTTGCGCCCCTGGCGGATGAATTCACTGGCTCCGTTGGTGGGGGTGGTTACCGGTACCACCCCGCAGGCCATGGCCTCCAGCACGCTGTTTGAACAGGGCTCGTAGAGGGTGGGCAGAACCAGGCAATCGGCCGCCGCGTAATAGGGCCGGATATTCTGCTGGTGGCCGTGAAACCGAACCTGGGGATGGCGTTCCAGGGGTTTGCCGCGCCCCACCACCATCAGCTTCACGTGTGCGCGAGTGCGGGCGCGGGATAGGGCGTCTATAATGGTGCCAACACCCTTACGCCGGAAATTGTTGGTCACACACAGGATGAACAGGTCCTGGTCTGAAACACCCATGGCTTGACGCTGGTTCTTTCGCTCGCGCCGGCACCAATCGCCGTCAAAATAATTAAAATCGATCCCATTGGCGATCCGATGAACCCGCTGGGAAGGGAAATGGTAGTGCGCGATGATCTGATCTTTGACCATCTGGCTGTTGGCGATCTGGTGGCCCACCTGCGCGGGGTCGTAAATTCGACGTTCCAGCGTCAAGGCCGAACGGTACTTGGGAAGTTGCCGGGTGACCCAGTAGCGCCAGCCCAGTTCCCGGACCTTGAGGCGGTACCAGAATGCATTGAGCCCGCCGCCGGCCCGATGGACCTGGCAGGGATAAAAAGGTGTATTGGCCAGGATGCAGTCGTAGCGTCTCTCCCGCAGTTTCTTGGCCACGGCATGGGCAAAGTGAACATGGCGATGGCGGGGGGCTTCAAATCGCGGGGTCACCAAAATCAGCTCTCCGCCCGCCAAAGGATCCGGCACCCCCTGCCGGGCATATACCGTCACCCGGCAGCCGCGATCCGCTAGTTGGCGGGCCAGGTTGGCTTGGTAACGTTCCAATCCCCCATGGGCAGGGGAGAATACGCGGGTGATCAGGGCGATATGCATGGCGGGAGCTCGCTTGGGGGAGCGGGGGCGCTGGGGATTTGAAAGGCTTCCCTTAAACTCAACCGGCACGAGATGTTTTGGGTAACCCTGGGGTGCTATCCTTTAGAGGGCGCGCCGCCGTAATCCACATACTCCTTTTCTTCCATGAGGTCGGACCCATGGGCCAGATTGATGGCCCGTTTGATGGCTGACCGACGATCATTGGCAAAATAGACACCGCGGGCCAATTGAATGAACTCGTCATCAAACTCCTGGCGGGCCTCTTTGATCCGGATGCGGTCTTCAATTTCCCAGAGTTCCAGGTTGACGGTTTTCAGTGCCTGGAATTGAGGGTCCTGGGGCGTGATCCCGGTGCGCGCCAGGGCACGGGCGAGCAGGTCTTGCTCTTTTCTGATATGGACCAATTTGGCTGGGTTGCGAATCTTGTCGATCTTGATGGCCAGAATGGTTACCTTGTCCACCAATTCGCCGATGCTGACGGCAATCTGGATCATGATGCTCCTCGGGAACGGTTAATTCGGCACTATAGAGAAGGGAGCGAATCGAAGTCAAGATCTCCCTTACGGGCCTGGAATGACACCTTGACACGAATACATAAAATCTATACAAATCAGTAAGTAACCTAGCAGATCTCCTGTTTTTCCGGTTTCTTCTATGCCTAAATTCGCGGCTCGCCGAATCTGTGTTGTGCGCCTTTCCGCCCTTGGGGATACCATCCATGCGCTGGCCCTGGTCAATGGACTCCGCCGGGGCTTTCCCAACGCCCACATCACCTGGATTTTGCAGCCGCTGCCCTATGAGATCGTCAAGCACCAACCGGATGTGGATGAATTCAAGGTCTTCGATCCCCGGGGGGGATTGGGGGCCTGGTGGCATCTGACCCGCTGGTTGCGGGCCAACCCTTTTGACCTGGCGCTCTTTCCCCAGGTGAGCGCCAAGGTGGGGCTTATCGGGTTGTGGGTCAAAGCACCCATCAAGCTGGGTTTTGATCTGGCCCGCTCCCGGGAACTGCATGGCCTGATGATTAATCATCGCCTGCCGTCCCGCAAACCTCAGCATGTCCAGGACCAGTTTTTTGAGTTTCTGGACTATTTGGGGGTGGATCACGGGCCGGCCCAGTGGAATCTGACCTTTACCCCTGACGAACATCGTTGGCGGGAGCGGTTTCTTACCGGATTGGGCCGGCCGGCGGTGGCCTTCGTGGTGGCCAGTTCCAACCCTCACAAGGACTGGTCGCCCCGGGGGTATGCCCGGGTCATGGATTATGTGGATGGCACGCTGGGAATGTGCCCCCTAATCGTGGGAGGAACCAGCCGCCGGGAACGGCGGGTGGCCGCGTCCATTGTCCAAGCCTGCCGCTGCACCCCCCGGGTTGCTTTGGAGGGGCCGGTGCGGCGAACCTTGCTGCAGCTTTCCGGGGCCCAGGTGGTGGTCTCCCCGGATACCGGCCCGCTGCATTCGGCCGTGGCCCTCAATGTCCCTACGGTGGGGCTTTATGGCTATTCCAATCCCCGGCGCTGCGGGCCCTACCGCCGCTTCCACGATCTGCTCATCGATAAGTACAGCGATCCCCGGGACAATGGCCATGTCGACCGCCGGACCCGCAAGCATCGCATGGAGCAGATTCGTCCGGGAGAGGTGATCGATAAAATCGAGCTGGCCTTAACCCGATACACCCCAGCCGGCATTTGAGCCCCGCCGGATCCAAGCCTCATTGAGCTCTCCCAACCCTCCCAACGCCCCGGATATTACCGGCATACCCAGCCAAATGGCTGCGCCGGATCCTTTCAACGGCGCTCCTGAGCCGCCCCAATTCCAGCCCCGGGGCGTGGCCTTACAATCAATTTCCGGCAACCCATGAAGATTCTCATCGTACCCAAAAACTACCTGGGGGATACCATCCTGGCCACTCCCCTGATTGTCAATTTGGTCCGCCGCTATCCCCAGGCCGAAATTTGGGTTTTAACCAATGCCCATGCGGCCCAGCTGCTGGTTCGGGAAGATTTGCTGACAGGTATCGTCACCTACGACCGCCATGGGCGGGATCGCGGCCTGGGCGGGCTGCTGCGCATGGCTCGTCGCCTGGGACCCCTGGGGTTTGACCGGGTCTATGCTCTGCAGCGCTCACCCCGCACCGCCGCACTTTTGTTTCTCAGCCGGATCCCGCAGCGCATCGGGTTCGCCAACGCGCCCTTGTCCTTTCTATACACCCGTGCCCATTCATTTTCCCCAGGGAAGCATGAGGTCCAACGGAACCTGGAACTTCTTGCCGGGGACATTGCCCAACACGACCTGGAGCCTGCATTGAAGCTGGTCCCGCCGGCGTGCAATGACCTTGACAAGGCGCTCAGCAGGGTGATACCTCGTGCGGGAACTTACGCCGTAATGGTTCCCGGCAGCAGCTGGCCTACCAAGCGTTGGCATTGGCAGGGGTACCGCGATGTGGCTCGCTTTCTGGTCCATCGAGAGATTCCGGTGGTTCTGGATGGCGCTCCGGGGGATCGTGACCTCAATGCCCGTGTGGGTTGCGGGCTGGCGCTGACCAATCTGGCGGGCCGCAGCGGGGTCGCCGATGCCATGTATTTGATCGGCCATGCGGCTCTGGTCATCTGTAATGACAGCATGGCCCTGCACCTGGCCTCGGCATTGAAAGTTCCCTGTGTGGCCATTTTTTGCGCAACTTCGCCCAGCAAGGGGTTTGGGCCCTGGCGCAACCGGGCGGTAGTGGTTCAGGACGAAACCTTGGGCTGCCGACCCTGCGGACGCCACGGCGGGCACCAATGCCCCACGTCATCTAAAGCGTTATGCCGTGAAGTTGACTCCCAAATGGTTATCCGTGCGGTCCAAACGCTGCTGGCGCGCTAATGGTCACTGAACAAACCCACTCCTATCACTCCTACCAGTTCGGATCCCACCGTGATCTCAGCAAGGACCAAATGCAGGCCTTGGTGGATCTGTTCAACACGCCGCCGGATGCCGCACGATTTCGCCTGGGAGGCCGAAACTCCGTGACCATTGCCGAGCTGGAGGGGATCGGCTCGGTGGCCATTAAATATTACACCCGCGGCGGCCTGAACCGCCTGTTTGTCAAGCATCGCTATCTGCGCTGGCGACCCTGCACCCGCTGCAAAATCGAATTTGATATGCTGACCCGGGTTCGCAATCTCAACATCATGGCGCCCGAACCGGTGGCCTACGCCCACCAAGGCAGCCTGTTTTACCGAGGCTGGCTGGTGACCCGCGAGATCAAAAAACAACGCAATCTGGCCGAATTGAGCGCGAAATCGCCCCACCAGGCCCAAAAGGTGCTGGCGCTGCTAGTTCCCCAGGTGGTGACCTTGATCGCCAACGGCATCCTGCATATCGATCTGCATCCGGGTAACGTCCTGGTGGACCATCGCCAGCGAGTCTTTCTGCTGGACTTCGACAAGGCCTGCCTCTCGGCCAAATCCCCCGACTACCTCAAGGCGCGCTACCTGCGGCGCTGGCAGCGCGCCGTGCATAAACACCGTCTGCCCCGGGAGTTGTGGACCCAATTTCAATGCGGGTTGGACCGCCTTTAGCAACGCGCTTTCCTTTAAATCATTCTCCTTTTCTCACAGACAACTCTCGATCAGAGCCTCCAGCGCCTCCGGGGCCTGGATATCGATCTCTATCCCAACCACGATCAGGCCCAGAGGCCAGGGGCCGTGGGATAGAAGGCGGACATAATCTTTCTCCGTGGTGGCCATCAATTCTGTTCCGCTGCGCCGGGCCGCATCGCGGATTGAGACCCGCTCGGCTTGGGAATAATCATGGTGATCATCGAATCCGGAAAACCCGGCCAGGGTCCATCCGAAATCGGTCAGCGTGCGTTTGAAATGGGCGTTGTTGGCGATCCCCGAAAAGCCGAAGATGCGCAGGCCGCGGAACTGGGCCGCTGCCCGGGGGGCGGATTGTTGAAGCACTTCAAGGGTGGGGGGTTCACCGGCTGGGACCAGGCCACGCACCAGCGGACGGATGGTGGCCGCAATGATGGGTAAGTCGAGGTCGTCAAGGGCAAGGGGCGGCGGCTTGGGGGGCGGCTCTACCTGTTTTTCCATCAAAATTAAAGCCTGAGCCCGTTTCAGGGCGCGAGGCGGTTCCCGCAGGGGGCCAGCCGGCAGCAGGCGTCCGTTGCCCAAGGGCGCACGGCGGTCCATGAGCACCAGATCCAGATTCCTCTGCACCCGAATATGCTGAAAGCCGTCATCGAGAATCACCACCTCGGTTTTAAACGCTTCCACGGCCCGCTGGATGGATGCCAACCGATTGCGACCCACCAGTACCGGGACTCCCGGCAGGCAGGCGGCCAGCATCAACGGCTCATCACCGGCGGCCTTGGCGTCCCCCAGGATCTGGCCGCCATCGCTCACCACGCCCCCTGATTTTTCCAGCCGGCCCTTATAGCCGCGGCTGACGATGGCCACCCGCCGGCCCCGGGCCTGAATGCGCCGCGCCAGGTAGAGGGTCAGGGGGGTTTTGCCGGTACCGCCCACGCTCAGGTTGCCGACGGAGATGATGCGGCAGGGGGCCGCCGCCCGGGGCTGGCTGCAGCGGGTGCGCAGCCGCACTCCCCCGCCATAGGCCGCCGCGGCGCCGGCCAGCAGCCAGTTGAGGGGAGGGCGCAATGGGGGGCCATCCAGCCAGGCGGCCAGCAACCGCTTGCGGCAGCGGTTCAATATACGGTGGTGATATGCGGCGCTGTCAGGGCTCATGGCGGGATGCGGTTGAGGTTAGGCCGGGCTAATCGGTTTGCAGCATGATCAAGGCCGCCAGTCCCAGGAATAACAGGTTGGCAAACCAGGCCGCCACCAGAGGCGGCAGGATCCCTCCATAACCCAGGGAGAGACAAAACCCGTAGAGGATCCAATAGACAAACACCATGGCGAAGCCCACGGCCACCCCCGAGGCCAGCCCCTCTTTCAGACGCCGGTTGACCGCGATCCCCATTCCCAGCAGACAGGTAATGATGCAGGCAAAGGGCCGGGCGGTTTTGGCAAACATGTCCACCCGGTACTGGGTGGTGGCGTATCCTTCGCTGGCCAACTGCTTGATGTAATGCCGCAATTGGCGGAATCCCATTTCATTGGTTTTGCGCACCAGGCGTTTGAGGTCGTCGGGCAGAAAGTCCAGTTCCATGGCCAATTCAGGTTCGAATCGGGTGTGATAGCCCTGGGTCTGGGGATCATAGGTTTGGACCAGCACCCCCTGCAGATGCCATTGCTCCCGCTGAAAGACGCCCGACTCGGCATCGATGCGCTTGATCAGCCTGAAGTCGTCGTCAAAGACATTGTGGGTCACCCCTTCGACGGTTTGGGTCAAGGGGTCATAGTGGTTGATGTTGCTGATGTGGCGGTCGCCCCGAATCCAGACATCGCTTTCGGCGGCTTTGACGGAATATTTTTTTCGAACCTCCACAATCCACATGCGGTTGGCTTTGTCCATGGTGGCCGGTACGATCAGTTCCAGAAGGATCAGGTGAAAGAGGGTGAAGAGTACGCCCATGGTCAAAATGGGCCGAACCAGATAATAGATGCTGACCCCCGTGGCGCGCAGGGCCAGGATTTCATTGTTGCGCTGCATCAAGCCCAGGGTGATGATCACCGCCAGCAGCACGGCGATGGGCACCACCTCGGAGACCATGAAGGGAATGCGGAAGAGGAAATATTGGGCGATGCGATCCAGGGGCACACCGGCCTTCATGAATTTTTCCAGACGTTCGAAAAATTCGACGATGATGTAAATTCCGATGATTCCCAACAGTACGGCACCGAAAATGCGGGTTATTTCCCGGGCCAGATAGCGTTCGATGATGGTCATGGGGGTATTGTTGGCTTCCCAAGTTAACTGGAATCGTGCTCTCGGTCGTCCGTGGGGTCCGCGGGGAGCGCGGAGACTTTGGGCGGGCGCCGGGGCCGAAAGCGCTCCAGCATTTCCGCCAGGGACCCCGACCACAAGGGGCGCTCCTTTAGGGTTCGCCGGGCAAACCAGAAGGCCGCGCCGCCCATGAGGATATTGGGCATCCACATCCCCACCAAGGGCGGGTAGACTCCGCTTTCGCCAAACACCATGCCGGCGGACATCAGCACAAAGTAGGTAAAGAACATGCCCAGGGCGATAAAAAAACCGTAGGATCGTTTGGCGGATTTGGATTGAATTCCCAGAGGCACGGCCAGCAAGCCCAGGGCGATGCAGGCCCAGGGCAGGGCGATACGGCGGTGGTACTCGATGAGTCGCCGCCAGTAGTACTTGTCCTTTTCCGTGGCCGTGGCGATGGCCTGGCGCAGCTCGCCCATGCCCATGGCTTGTTCGTCCTTTTGGTTGTCCATGCCCAGGCGCTGCTTGATCAACTCAACCGGATCCAGATTGACGTTATAGGTCTTGAAGGAGATCGAGAGGGAGCTTTTTTCCCCCAGATTCACCTGGTTGATAATTCCGTCATAGAGCTGCATGCGGTAGGTACCCGACTCCCGGTGGGCAATCAGTCGGCCCCGGGGGGCGATGATGTGATTGACGAATCCTTTGTGGGAGCGATCCTCGATAAAGACATCCTCCATGGTCCTTTGACTCAAATCCAGAGCGTTAAAATAGAGCACGAAACCGAAGAAATCGGTGATGAAGGTCCGCTCCTGAATCAAGCCGTCGGCATGGGCCAGGTCCAACTGATCTTTCATGTTCTCCAGGGAGCTTTTGCCCCAGGGCACCCCCCAGATCAGGGTGCTTCCGGTCAGGATCCATCCCGCCAGGCAAAAGAGCAGCACCGGCGGCAGCAGGCGCACGAAGCTGATGCCGGCGGCCTTCAGGGCGGTGATTTCATTGTCCCCGGACATGCGCAGAAAGGTGAGCAGCACGGCCATCATCACCGACATGGGGATCACAAAGGAGAGAAAATAGGGCGAAGAGTAGGCCAACGCCTGGAATACCTGGTCCAAGCCGATGCGGTAGTTGACGATCCATTTGGTGATTTTAAGAATCTGCGCCATGAGGAAAATAAACATCAGCCCGGCCACGCTGACCCCGAACGCAGGCAGCATTTCCCACAGCATATGGCGCTGAACCGTCGATCTAAATGGCATTGGCATCAAACTGCATCTGGTAGAGTTTAAAGTATTCGCCCCGTCTGCGGATCAGATCCCCATGGCAACCTTCTTCCACGAGCTTACCGTCGGCGATCACCACGATGCGGTGGGCATGGCCGATGGTGGCCAGCCGGTGGGCGATGACAAAGGTGGTGCGACCCCGCATCAGGTTCTCCAGGGCTTTCTGGACCCATTTTTCCGACTCTGAATCCAGGGAAGATGTGGCCTCGTCCAGAATCAGAATGGGGGCGTCCTTCAACAAGGCGCGAGCCACGCAGAGCCGCTGTTTTTCGCCCCCTGAGAGGCGGCTGCCCAATTCGCCGATGGTCGTATCCAGCCCCCGGGGGGTGCGCCGGATGAAGTCGTCGGCATAGGCCGAACGGGCCGCTTCGATGATCTGCGGCTCCCCGGCTTGGGGATTGCCGTAGGCGATGTTGTTGCGGATGGAATCGTCAAAGAGAATCGGTTCCTGAGTGACAATGGCGATCTGGGCGCGCAGGGAGGCCAGGCTGGCCTTGCGGATATCGAGGCCGTCGATGGTGATCCTGCCCGCGGTTACATCAAAAAAGCGGGGAATCAAGTTGACCAGGGTGGTTTTCCCGCCCCCGCTCATGCCTACCAAGGCGATGATTTCACCGGCCTGCACATCCAGATTGATGCCCTGCAGCACCGGCCGGCTGCCGTAGCTGAAATGGACATCCTTAAAATTGACCTGGTGGGCGCCGCAGTCCAGGGTTTGGGCATCCGGAGCCTCAATGATGTCCGAGGGGGTTTCCAGCACTTCAAAGACCCGGTCCGTGGCGGCCAGGCCCTCCTGGAGGGCGTTGTTGAGCCGGCTCAATTTTTTCACCGGTTCGTAGAGCATCAGCACCGCGGTGATAAAGGCCCCGAAATCCCCGAGGGTGCTGTTGCCCGCCAGGATCTGATAGCCTTTATACCAGAGGATCGCGGCAATGCCCAACCCGGCCAGGATCTCCATCAGCGACGATGGCAGGCTGCGGTTACGCACCGATTTCATCTCAAAGCGGAACAGGCGGCGGGTCTTTTCATAAAAACGGCCGGTTTCGTAAGTTTCCCGGCTGAAGGCCTTGACGATTTTGTTTCCGGCCAGGGTCTCGTGGAGAAAGGCGTTCAATTCGGCCATGCTCTGCTGGCAGCCCGTGGCGGTGCGGCGCAGGCGGCGGCCGAAAATGACAATGGGGAAAAAGGCAATGGGCAAAATCGCCATGGCGATGAGCGCCAGTTGCCAGTCCATGTAAAATATTACACAGGTCAGCCCGATGATCTTGAACAGATCGCGGATGGAGCTGGTCACCGCTGAAGAGACCATGGTCTTGATCAAATTGACATCATTGGT
This sequence comes from uncultured delta proteobacterium, assembly GCA_963713755.1. Lineage (GTDB taxonomy): Bacteria > Desulfobacterota > Desulfobacteria > Desulfobacterales > CAVQMW01 > CAVQMW01. The sequence continues at coordinate 860,108 of CAVQMW010000005.1, forward strand.
GATCCGGGACATCAACACCCCGGTTTTTTCGCGCTGGAAATAGGCCAGGGGAAGGGTCTGGATGTGAGCATAGAGTTGGTCGCGCAGCTTGCGGATGATGCCTTGCCCCACATAATTCATGAAATAATCGACACAATACTGGCCGCCGCCGCGCACAAAAAAAATGAGAATGATGTAGATGGGGTAAACGATGAGAATGTGACTGTCGTTGGCGATAAAAATGCCATTCAGTATGGGCTTGACCAGGTAGGCCAGGAGAGAATCCGCGGCCGCCACCAACAAAGAGCAGACCATGGCAATGGCCAGCCGTGGGCGTTGATCCTTGATCAGCCCCAGAATTTGCTTGTGGCGTTGTTTCAGAATTTGGCGGGTTGCCTGGGATTTCATGACTTGTCCATTTGGGGCGCCGAGCCGCTGGGAAGGGCCAGCAGGTCAAGGGCGATGCGGGCCACCCGCCGGGCTGCGCCGGCCGTGCCCAGTCGCTCCCGGACCCGGCTCAGCTTGGCCTGAATGGCCCGCCGGCGGCGGGATTCGGACAATAGAAGGCCCACTTCCCGGGCGATGGCCGCCGGATTGGCGGCCTCCTGGATCAGTTCCACGGCGATCCGCTCCCGGGCGATGAGGTTGACCAGGCCGATGTGCTCCACGGCAATCATCCGGCGCCCCAAGTGGTAGCTGAGGGGCGAGAGCTTATAGACAATCACCATGGGAACCCCGGCCAGAGCGGTTTCCAGGGTGGCGGTCCCCGAAGCCACCACCGCCGCTCGGCAGCGCGCCAAAACCGGCCCCATGCCGGCGCTGCTCACCTCGATGGGGATCTGTGAACGGTAGGGAGCAATCAGGTCCTGGGTCAGCCCCTCGTCCGCACTGGGCGCCAGGGGCAGGATGAAGCGCACCTTGGGCGTCTTGCGGGCGATCAAGCGCGCAGCCGCCAGCATCACCGGCAGGTGGCGGGAAATTTCACCGTTCCGGGAACCGGGCAGCAGGCCCACATGGATTTCATCGCTTCTCCCGGGATGATGGGGTTCGGCATCGCTTTTTTCCGCCGCATGGTCCAACAGGGGATGGCCCACGTAGGTGACCGGGACACCATGGCGCTGGTAAAAGGGGGGCTCAAAGGGCAGGATCACCGCCATGTGATCCACCATCCGTTTGATCTTTTTCACCCGCCCGGTGCGCCAGGCCCAAACCTGGGGGCTGATATAGTAGAGAACGGGAAGGGTGCGCTGTTTGGCCAGGGCCGCCACTCGGAAATTAAAATCCGGGTAGTCGATGAGGATCACCAATTGCGGACGCCAGTCATCCATGATCTGCTTCAGACGGCGCAGGCCCCGCAGGACCAGGGGCAGCTTGGCAATCACCTCGGTGAGGCCCACCACCGCCAGCTCGTGGGCATCCATGCAGCGCCGCACCCCGGCGGCGGCCATAAGCGCGCCGCCAATGCCGCGAAATTCGAGATTCGGTGCCTCGGTTTTGAGGGCCTCAACCAACTGGGCGCCGTGCTGGTCCCCGGAGGCTTCTCCGGCGACCAGCAAAATTCGCCGGCTTTGTCCAATCGTTGCGCCGGGGGATCTATTGATCCCAGTATTTTCGGCTGCCGGCATTGATCTGATCCATGATTTTCAAGGCTACCTCCAGAGCTTCCCGGCCCGCCTCGCCGGAAATTGGCGATGGGCGGCGACTGATCACCGCGGCCACAAAGGCCTCGATCTCCGAGCGCAGGGCGTCGTCATCTTCAAATTGCCGCTGCTGGATATCCATCTCCGGAATCAGACAATCGGTTTTCCCGGGACAGCGGCGGATATGAACGATCTCCCGCTGAGCAAAATCCACGGCAATGTAGGCATCCTTCTGGAAAAAGCGGATCTTGCGCTGGTTTTTGGCCGAAATTCGGCTGCAGGTGATATTGGCCACGCATCCCGTGGGAAACTCCAGGCGCGCATTGGCGATGTCCACTTCGCCTGAAATCACCGGAACCCCCGTGGCGTGTATGTCCCGGGGGCCCATGCCCACCAGGGTCAGAATAATATCGATGTCGTGAATCATCAGGTCCAGGACCACACTCACATCGGTGCAGCGCGCCTTGTAGAGGCTGAGGCGATGGGCCTCGATGAACATGGGGTTTTCAACCTTGCCGTCCAGGGCTTTTACCGCCGGATTGAAGCGCTCGAGATGGCCCACCTGAAGAATGCGCTGGTTGGCGCGGGCCAGGGCGATGAGCTCGTCGGCCTGGACCAGGGTGGTGGTCATGGGTTTTTCCATAAGCACGTCGATGCCGCGCATTAAGAAATCGCGGCCCACGGCATAGTGGGCCGTGGTGGTGGTGGCCACGCTCACCGCATCCACCCGGCCAAAGAGCTCCTGATAATCGGTCAGGGGTTGGGTGCTGCACTCCAAGGCGACGGTCCGCGCCTTGTCTTCATCGATGTCGACAATGCCCACAAGGTCCACTCCGGGCATGGCGGCATATTTCTGGGCGTGATAGCGGCCCAGATAGCCGGCCCCGATCACCCCCGCACGAACCTTGCTCATGGTTGTTCCTTAATGGATTCTCTGGGGGCCTCCGCCGGCGCGCTGAAATCGGCATCGGTCATACCGACAATGCATTTCCCCGCCGCGTCGGCCAAGCGAACCATCTCCTGGCGATCGAACACCACGGCCTTTTGGGCCTCCACAATGAGAACCGGAATGTTTCCCGCGACCATGCTTTGCACGGTTTCGGCGCCCACGGCGGGCACGTCGAATCGAAAATCCTGATGGGGTTTGCACACCTTGACCGCTACCCCCCGGCCGCGGCCCAGCTTCCCCCCCCGTTTGAGGGTGGCGTCGGTGCCGTCCATGGCTTCCACGGCCAGCACCGACCCGCCCCCGGTGACCACGCACTGGCCGATGTCCAGGGCGCCGATGGCCTTGGCCGTGCGCCAGCCCAGGGCAATATCCCCCTGCTGGGCACTTTTGGGTTTGCGCCGGGTCCAGCACCCGGCAGGGGCCAGCAACTCGGGGAGCAGAAAAGTGGAGGGCTGGATGGTGATACCCTCCTTTTCCAATAGCCCTGCAAAGCTTCTCAGGATGCCGTCATCGCCGGTCTGCTTCATGCGCGCCAACAGCATCAGGGCCTTGGTATCCGGACGAACATCGCTGAACATACGGGTTTTGCGAATGGCACCGATGATCACTGCCTCGTTCACCCGATGGGATTTGAAAAACTTGATCAGACGCCGCAGCTGGCCCAGGTGCAGCCATTGAATCTCGGCAACCTGGAATTCCAGCTCGGCCAGGGCCTCGTTCAGATAGGCCGCGGCATAGACCTGCAGCCCTTTTTGGCGGGCCGCCCGGGCAAAGAGCAGGGGAAACTGCCCGCTGCCGGCAATCAATCCAATGCGTTTCTCCATTAGCGGGTGATACCGCGATTGGAGGATTGAATAAATTCAATCCATTCAAGTACTTCGGGAATGGGCTCCACCTCGGCCTTGACCCTTTCCAGGGCTTCGTTGAGGGTCAAGCCGATGCGGAACACGATGCGGTAGGCCTTTTTGAGCTGCTGCAGGGTGGATTCGGTCATGCCGGCCCGTTTCAGCCCCACCCGGTTCAACCCATGAAGCCGGGCCCGGTCACCGGAAGCGATGCAGAAGGGGGGAATATCCTTGACCACCGCGGCTTTGCCTCCCAGAAAGGCCAGTTTTCCGACCCTCACAAATTGATGCACCGCAACCAGGCCGCCCACGGTGGCATGGTCGCCGATCTCGATATGGCCGGCCAGGGTGGCCCCATTGGCAAAAATTACGCCGCGACCGGTGGTACAGTCATGAGCGATGTGGGTATTGGCCATGAGCAGGTTGTTTTCGCCCACGCGGGTGATGCCCCCGCCAAAGGCCGTTCCCCGGTTGATGGTGACAAATTCGCGGATGATGGTGTTCCGTCCGATCTTGACGTAGGTCTCTTCGCCTTTGAATTTAAGGGCCTGGGGCTCGGCGCCGATGGAGGCGAACTGGAAGATTCGGCAATTGGTCCCGATGGAGACAAAGGGGTCGATGACCACATGGGGCCCGATGCGGGTGCCGCTGGCGACAGAGACATGTTCATGGATCACGCTGTAGGGCCCGATGTGAACGTCATCGCCGATTTCAGCTTTGGGATGGATAATGGCGGTGGGGTGGATCATTGGCCCCCTCCTACGCCGGCCATCAGCTGTGCTTCGGCGACGATGGTATTCTCAACCTTGGCCACCGCGCTCATTTTGAAAGTTTTGGTGCGTTGCTTGACAAATTCCACTTCCAGGATCAGCTGGTCTCCGGGGACGACCGGTTTGCGGAAGCGTACCTTGTCGATACCCATGAAATAGATCAGGGCACCGTGGTCCTGTTCGGGGAGGGACCCGCTGGCCAGTACTCCGCCGGCTTGTCCCATGGCCTCGACGATCAGCACGCCGGGCATGATGGGGGTGCTGGGAAAATGGCCCTGGAAAAATGGTTCATTGAGGGTCACGTTTTTCAGGGCTTGAATCGATTGGCCGGGCTTGAAGGAGAGCACGCGATCAATGAGTAAAAAGGGGTAGCGATGGGGCAGTCGCTCCATGATCTGTTGAATGTCCATATATAGTTTCCAGGCTTAAGGGTCTGAATGGGATGGATTCAATTGCGCCAGGCGCTTTTCCAATTTTCGGACGCGTTTGTTGAGTTCGGGAAGCTGGGGCAAGAGCCGCTGCACCCGCAGCCAGGTGGCGTGGGGCATCTCCGGGGAGCCGGAAACGGTCTGGCCCTCGGCAACGGATCTGGCGATGCCCGCCTGAGGGCCGATGGTGACCCGGTCGCCGATGGTCACATGGCCCGAGACTCCCGCCTGGCCCGCCAAGACGGCGTGTTTGCCGATGCGGGTGCTGCCGGAAACACCCACTTGGGCCACCAGCACCGTATGGGCGCCCACGGTGACGTTATGGGCGATGTGCACCAGATTGTCGGTCTTGACCCCCTCCTGGATCCAGGTGCGCCCCAAGGTGGCGCGGTCGATGGTGTTGTTGGCGCCGATCTCCACATCGTCATCGATCTGCACAACCCCCAAGTGGGGGATCTTGTGATAGCGGCCCTCGTGGGGCACAAACCCGAATCCATCGCTGCCGATCACCGTGCCGGCGTGGATGATCACCCGGGAGCCGATGCGGCACCCCGGGTATAGGGTGACCTGGGGATGGATGATTGTATCATCGCCGACGGTGACTCCTTCGCCGATATGAACCTGGCCCTGGATTTGGACCCGGTCGCCCAGGCGAACGTTTTCGGCGATGACCGTTTGGGGACCGATGCAGGTCTCTTGTCCCACCAGCGCGGTTTCCGCCACCACGGCGCTGGAGTGAATCCCCGCGACGGGTTTGGGCACCGGATACCAATGGTGGATCAGGGTTATGAAGGCCAGTTGGGGATGATCCACCTCAATGCGGGTTCGCTCGCTTGGCGGGCTGTCGCGGGGGAGTAACACCGCCCCGGCCCGGGTGGCAGAGAGGTTGTTGAGGTACTTGGCTCCCGCGGCAAAGGTGATTTGATCTTCCTTCGCCTCGGCGAAGCCCGCCGGCCCGCGGATGCGCCGCTCGGCGTCGCCTTTAAGCTCGCCGTCTACCAGGCGGGCGATTTGTGCCAGGGTCAGTTCTGCGGCCATGGATTTAGTTCTTTTTGGCCTTGCCTTTATAGGCCGCGTTGTACTTCTTGATCAGTTCGTCGGTGATATCAATGGAACTGGGCGAGTAGAGCACGCCCACATTCTCCATGATCATCAGGTAATTTCCCTTTTTACCGATCTCCTGGGCGATTTCCAGAATCTCTTTGCGGATCCGGCCCAGGTGCTCTTTCTCCAGGCCTTGCAGCTCCTGGCGGTATTTATTCTGCTGAACTTTGAAGTCATTGATTTTAATGCGAATCTCCCGCTCTTTCTCGTCCCGCAGTTCCTTGGTCATCACCATGGATTCGCGTTCCAGCTTCTGTTTCAGCTCCTCAATTTCAGCCCCCAACTCCTTGAGCTTGCCTTCCATCTCTTTGCCCGAAGTATTGATTTGCGCCTGAACCTCTTTTCCGGCATCCGAATCCATCAATACTTTCTGGGAATCGATGATGCCGATTTTAGCTACATCGGCCCCATACCCGGAAGCCGCTGCCAGTAGGGTAATCAAGGATGTGATGAATGCCCAACGCACCGCTTTAACCGTGTACATTTCAATCTCCTGAATTTTTTAAATTATGTTTGAAAAATCGCCCCAGTCGGCATTAATTTTTCGCGAGCTAAATTTGATTCCGTTTGGGGTTGCAGTGGTTTCGGTTTACTTTTAACAGATGGCGTGCTGGCCGTTTAGCGAAAAATTACCAGGGCGCCCCCACACTGAATTCCCACTGGCCCGCATCTTCGCCCTCCTCGCGATCCAGGACCCAGCCGTACTCCAGGCGCAAGGGTCCCATGGGGGAGTACCAGCGAATCCCCAGCCCGGCGCTTTCGCGCAGTTCGCCGAAATCGATGTCCTCGTCCTGACGGTAGACATTGCCGGTATCGTAAAAGGCGACCCCCATCAACCCCGCCTCGCTGATCAGGGGCATGGTCAGTTCGGCGTTGAACAGGACATATTTTTCACCACCCACGGTTTTGCCTTCGTCATCCAGGGCGAAAATGTCTTCGTAATCAAAGCCGCGCATGGAGTTGATGCCGCCCAAATAGAACTTCTCGTAATCCGGGAGAAAGCCCCCTGAATTTTCCTCCACATAGCCGGTCTCCCCGTGAAGAAATCCCACCAGTTTCCACAGGATGGGGAAATAGATCCCCAGTTCGGCCAGGTACTTGGTAAAGGCGATGTCACCGCCGAATCCGGCGTACTCCACCGAGATCCGATGGTTCTGTCCCCGGGTGGGATTGAAGATCTGATCCCGGGTGTCGTAGCGCAGGGCAGCGGTCACGCTGCTGGTCACATTGGTTCCGGAGAGTTCCTTGATGGATTCGGCGGCATCCTCGTCGATGTTGGTGACCGTGGCGTTTTCGTAGTTATAGCTTAAATAGCCCCGGAGATCGTTCCACAAGGGGTATCCAAAGCGCAGGCCGCCCCCGGTGCTGTCTTTGTCATAGGTGGTGTACTCGCGGTCCCACTTGTAGATATCCACACCAAAGGAGAGGGGGATGTCAAAGAGCCAGGGCTCGGTAAAGCTCAGCGTGTAACGGTTGGTGACCGCGCCGATTTCGGCCTTGAGATTGAGAATCTGCCCGCGGCCGAAGAGGTTGCGCTGCTGAATGGAGGCCATGAAAAACAGATTTTCCACGCTGCTGTAGCCGCCGCCGAAGCTGAAGGTGCCGGTGGGCTTTTCGGTAACATCGATTTTCACCACCATCTGATCTTCGGCGCTGCCCTTGATGGTATCCACCTTCACATCTTCGAAATAGTCCAGGCGGTTGAGCTTGCGGATGCCCTCTTTGAGCCGTTTGCCGCTGTAAAGCTCCTGCTCGTAGATTTCCAGTTCGCGGCGGATGACCTTGTCCCGGGTTTTGGTGTTGCCGGTGATGATAATTTGCTCAAAGTAGACCGGCTCGCCCTTGGTGATGCTGTAGGTGATGTTGACTTTCCGGGCCTCGGGATCCTGGGCCACCCGGGGGGTGATGCGGGCGTAGGCATAGCCTTCGTCGGAGTAGAGATCAGTGAGCAGCAGCACGTCGTTGCGCACGATTTCGCGGTTGAAATACTCTTCGGCGCCGATTTTCAAGCGGCCGGTCAATTCCTCTTCCGGCAGCACCAGATCGCCTTCCACCTTCACCTCACCCACCGCAAAACGGGTGCCCTCATCGATTTTGATGGTGATGTAGATGCCGTCTTCGCGATAGTCGATGAGCGGTTCGCCCACCCGGGCCTGGATGTAGCCATTGTTGTGGTAAAAGGCGGTCAGCTGGGCGGCATCCTGGGTGAGATCGTCGGTATTGAGCTCCCCGGAAGAGGTCAGCCAGGAAAAAAACCCTTTTTCCCGGGTTTTGATCAGTTTCTTAAGCTCTTTGGTTTCATAGGCGCTGTTGCCTTCGAAATTGACGGCGACAATCTGAATCTTGTCACCCTCCTTGATGCTGAATTCCAAGTCTCCCTGGTTGTTGTCCAGGGGCGCGATGTCGTAGCTGACCTCAACATTGTGGTAATTTTTCTCTTTGTATAGCGCCTCGATGCGCTGCATGTTGGTTTGGATCTGGTAGACATTCAAAATGGAGCCGGTTTTGATATCCAGGGCGGCCTTTATCTCCTCGTCATCGTATACATTGTTGCCGCGGATGGTGATGTTGCGAACCGTGGGTTTCTCTTTGAGCTGAAAAATGATCACCTTTCCCCGGGGAGTATCCTCGGCTTCGATGCGAATATCCTCAAAGTAGCCCATGGCATAGATTTGTTTTAAATCCTGGGAAAGGCTCTTGGCCAGATAGACGTCCCCGGGCGCGGTGGTGATCTTGGAGCGGATGGCATCGCTTTCGATGCGCTGGTTGCCGGTGATTTTTACCTCGGACACGGTGGCGCGTTTGAAGATGCGGTTGCCTACCTCGCCGCTGAGGGCCTTGACCGTGGCAGGCAGTCCGGCCACACCTTGGCCTTCAAGGAAGATCACCTGGGGGGTCGTCTCGCCGAAGGTCTCCAGCAGGCGGGCATCCAGGCTGTAGTTATCGCCGATCCAGGTCAAACTGCCCCACAGCACGAAGTCGCCGGTCTGTTGAAGGGCAAAATCGCGGATGGTGCCGGTCTGGCGCTGGTCGGTTTGGCTCAAGGTCTCCGGCAGGGTGTCGGGCCGAATTACATTGGCCCCGTCAGCCTCGAGCTGGGTAGAGATGACTGTGGGAATTTCGCTGGCCAGGTAGGCCTGCTCCGGGGGTGCGTACACCGCAAAGGGGAGCACGATCACCCCCACTTTGTCCAAGGCCAGCCCGGGGGGTGTCCAGATGCCCAGAAGGAGCACGACTGCCGCAGCGATTCGTTTCATAGTTGCCCGTCCTTGAATGTCTCTGCCTGTGGTCTATTGCCTGCTTGATAAATCATTTATCCTGAAAATGCGCGGCGTCGGGTTCAGGCGCTGTTCATGATCCATGCGCCGCAAGAGCAGTTCAGGGTTCTTCGGCCAGCCGCCCCTCGCGAATGGTGATGCGCCGGGTCATGATGGCGGCCAGTTCCAGGTTGTGGGTCACCACCACCAGGGCCATGCCCAGCTCGCGGTTCAATCCCAGGAGCAGTTCATGGATCTGTTCGCTGTTGCGCTTGTCCAGATTGCCCGTGGGTTCGTCGGCCAGCAGCAGCGCGGGCTTCAGCACCAGGGCGCGGGCCAGGGCCACCCGCTGCTGCTCTCCGCCCGAGAGCTTGACCACCCGGTGGTCTAGCCGGTTTTCCAGGCCTACCCGCACCAGGATTTCCCGGGCGGTGGCCTTGGCGTGGCTTTTTTTGTCACCGCGGATCAACCCCGGAATGGCCACATTTTCCAAGGCGCTGAATTCCGGCAGCAGATGGTGAAACTGGAACACAAACCCGATGGTCCGGTTGCGGAACCGGGAAAGCTCACCGTGGCTCAGTTTAAACACATCCTGGCCGCCGTAAGCAAGGGTGCCGCTGTCCGGGCGGTCCAGGGTGCCGAAAACGTGCAGCAGGGTCGATTTTCCGATTCCCGAGGCGCCCACCACGGCCACGGTCTCTCCGGTCGCCATCTGAAAGTGGACATCCTTGAGAATCTCAATGCGCCTGTCGCTGTTGTTGTACCCCTTGCAGAGCCGGCGGGCTTCCAGCAGGGGGGTTGCCGGGCGCCCATCAGCCATAGCGGATCGCCTCAACGGGATTCAAGCGCGACGCCTGGCGGGCCGGATAGAGGGTGGCCAAAAAACAGATGCCCATGGCCGCCGCGGCGATGATCAGCACATCCACCAATTCCAGGCGCACCGGCAGGGTGCTGAAGTAATAGACATCGGGCAGCTCGATAAACTTGTAGCGCTTGAGCAGCGCGCACAGAATCAGGCCCAGGCCCACCCCCAGAAATGTCCCCAGGGCACCGATGGTCATGCCCTTGATGACGAAGATCCGCCGGATGCTGCGATCCGTGGCGCCCATGGCCTTTAAAATGGCGATGTCGCGGGTCTTCTCCATGACCATCATGATCAGGGAACTGGCGATGTTGAAGGCCGCTACCAGCACGATCAGGGTCAGGATAATGAAGAGCGCGGTTTTCTCCAGTTTGAGGGCCGAAAAGAGATTGCGGTTGAGTTGCATCCAGTCCCTGGCCCAGTAGGGGTGGCCCAGCTCGCCGATCAGCCGGGCGCGGATCTCGCCGGCTTTGTAGATATCAGCCACCCGGATCTCCACGCCGCTGACCTCATCCTCCATGCGCATCAGGCGTTGGGCGTCTGCCAAATGTACATAGGCCACGCTGCCGTCATAATCATACATGCCGGTGTCGAATACCCCGCTGACCTGAAAGCGGCGCATGGCCGGCATATGCCCCATGGGCGAGAGCATGCCCTGGGGCGAAATCAGATAGAGGGGATCGCCGGCCACCACCCCCAGATTGCGGGCCAGCTCCTTACCCAGCACAATCCCGGGGCGCTCATGGCCGGGGGCCTGGGGATCGTGGGGCAGGGCGCGCTGGAACTGGGTATTGTCGAAATCCTTGATCTGCTGGACGGCCCGCTGGGGATCGATTCCGCGCACCACCGCCCCGGAAACCCCCGAGGCCGAACGCAGCATGATCTGGGAATAGACAAAGGGCGCCGCCGCGGTGACGCCGGGGGTGGCCTGGGCCTGGGCCATCACCCGCTCATAGTCGCTGAACCCTCTGCCGTGGCGCATCAGGACAATGTGGGCTTCAACGCCGAGAATGCGGGATTTCATGTCGGCTGTGGCCCCGCTCATCACCGCGATGACCACGATCAAGGCCATGACGCCCAGGGTAACCCCGGCTACCGCCAGAATATTGATCAGGGAGATAAAGGCTTGGCGTTGTTTGGCCCGCAGGTAGCGGCCGCCGATGAACAGTTCAAAGGACATGGGTTGGTCTGTTTAGCCCTCCGGGATCGTAACTGACGCGGCGCCTATTCGCGGGCCTCTTCAGGTTTCATATGGGGGAACAGGATCACTTCCCGGATGGAGGCGGCGTCGGTGAGCAGCATCACCAGGCGGTCGATGCCCACCCCTTCTCCGGCGGTGGGGGGCAGTCCGTACTCCAGGGCGCGGATGTAGTCGCGGTCCATCTGATGGGCCTCTTCGTCTCCGGCTTGGCGATCAGCCACCTGCTGCTGGAAGCGCGACGTCTGATCCCGGGGGTCGTTGAGCTCCGAAAAACCGTTGGCGATTTCATGCCCGGCAATAAAGAGCTCGAAGCGATCGGTGAGTTCGGGATGGTGGTTGCTGCGCCGCGACAGGGGTGATACTTCCACGGGATAGCCGGTGATAAAAGTCGGTTGGATCAATTTGGGTTCCACCAGGGCATCGAACAGCTTGGTGATCACCTTGCCCAGGCGGCCGGTTTTGGTGACCTGGACCCCTTTTCCCCGGGCAAAGTCCAGCAGCGCCTGCTTCTCCTGGATTAGTTTGAGATCCATTCCGCCGATCCGCTCCAGGGCCTGGTAGAGGGTCAAGCGCTGCCAGGTCCCTCCCAATTCGATGGTCTGGCCCTGGTAGGCGAGGGTGGTGCCACCCAACACCGCTTGGGCGGTTGCCTGAAACAGATCCGTGGTGAGCCGCATCAGATCTTCATAGGTGGCGTAGGCCTGATAAAATTCAAGCATTGTGAATTCAGGATTGTGGCGGGTGGAGATCCCCTCATTGCGGAAATTGCGATTGATTTCAAACACCCGCTCCAAACCGCCCACCACCAGCCGTTTAAGGTACAGTTCCGGGGCGATGCGCAAAAAGAGCTCCATCCCCAGGGCCTTGTGGTGGGTCACAAAGGGGGTCGCCTCGGCGCCTCCGGCAATGGGGTGCATCATGGGGGTTTCGACTTCCAGAAAATCGTGATCCAGGAAGAATTGGCGCACCGCCTGCACCGTGGCGCTGCGACGCTTAAACAGGGTGCGCACATCTTCGTTCATGATTAGATCCACATAGCGCTGGCGATAGCGCTTTTCCGGATCTTTCAGGCCATGGAACTTCTCCGGCAAGGGCCGAAAGGCCTTGGCCAGGAGCTTGAAGCGCTCCGCCAGCAGGGTCCATTCCCCGGTGCGGGTTTTAAACAAGGTGCCCTGCAGGCCGACAATATCCCCCACGTCCAATTGCTGAAAAAGGGCATAGCCCTCCTCTCCAATTCGTTTCTTCTGCAAATAGGCCTGGAGCAGGCCGGAACGGTCCCGAAAGCGGATGAAAGCCGACTTGCCGAAGCTGTTGATGGCCATCATGCGGCCGGCCACCTGATAGACTGTGGCATCTTCACTGCAATCTTCCGGCAGGCCGGCGATCATTTGCTGAATCTGGGCCACGCTGTGGGTGGGGGTAAAGTCGTTGGGGAATAGGTTGGTGCGCTCGTTTTCGAGGGCCTCAATTTTAGCCAGGCGTTTGGCTAGAACATCGCTGCGCTTGGTTTCAGCACCCATATATATTTTTCCGCTTCCTCGCCGTTTCAGTTCAAGGGCTTTCAGCTTCGGGACACAACCAACATCCAGGCGGCTGATAGATAATCAGGGGACCGTAAACAATTTGGGGTAAGCTGTCAAGAGAACCGGAACTATTTGAAATGTGGAGATATTTTGGCGAGAGCCCTCAGTTGGCGGCCCTTGGCGCCGAACCCGGGCTGGCTGGGTTGGCCTGCCTTCTGAAATAGCGTGAAAAGTGGGATTTGATGGCCAGCTTGGCATATTCCGCCGCCCGTTGGCCGATATATTTTTCGTGGGCCACAACCACCGACACCGCCAGCTGTTCGCTGCCTTGTTTGTCCCGGGCAAATCCCACATACCAGTCATAGCGCGGGTCGTTGTTGATGGTTCCGGTTTTGCCACCCAGGCGCAGCCGGCTGAGCACCTCATCCTTGCGGTGACCGCGGAAGGCTTTGCGGCCGGTTCCCGAAGTGATGGTGGCTTCCATCATCGAGGCCAGCATGTGAGCGGTGGCCGGCGCAATGGCCTGCTGAAAGGCGCTGGGGCGAGCGCGGTAGATCACCTTGCCCTCCGGGTCAACCAGGGTTTCCACCAGGTTGGGCACCATGAGCGCGCCCTCGTTGACCAGGGCCGCGCTGATCAATGCCCCGTGCAGGGGAGAGAGCGTGGTCTCTTTGTTGAATCCGCTGGCGATTTCGGCCCAGTGGTAGGGTTCATCATCGATGCTGAATTGGCTGGGGGGCAGTGCCAATTCCCAGGGGATGGACTGGTTGAAGGCGAAGGTTTGGGCATATTTGGCCAGGTTATCTTTGCCTAGCTGGTTGGCGCCGAGTTTGCCGAATACCGGATTGATGGATTTGGCGAAGGCCTCTTTGAGGGTTAGGTGGCGGGTATATTTGTTGCGGGTCTCCTTGATCTGCGATTTGTACAAGGTATGGGGGCGGCCGTTGTAAGCCAATTGCGTGTTCTGGGTCATGCGGCCCGCTTCAATGGCCGCCGCCGCGGTGACGATCTTGAAAATACTGGCCGCTGGAAATTGGCTGTTCAAGCAGGGGTTGGCCTCCCCGGCCAATTTATCATGCCCGGCGAAACCCAATATTTTGCCGGTTCCAGGGTCAAGCGCTACGATGCCCACATAGCGTGACTGGTAGCGATCTTTGGCCATCCAGGTATTTAGCTCGTCTACCAGATCCTGCTGCAACTGAGGATCCAAAGTGGTGGCGCCGCGAAAGCGGTCAGGGCCGTGTTGGATCTCAAACTGGCTGCGGGTACGATTGAGAAAGGACTCCCCCTGCAGCAAGGCCTTTAACTCGCCCCGGTCCCACATCTCTTCCTGAGGGGGGCTGGGGGGGGGCGCCGGGGAGGGCTCCGGCGTCAAGTGGGCCAACACATTTATGCCGCGATGCAGAAGATAGCCCGCGGTGAACAGCAACATCAGCAGCAGTAGCCAGATCGCCATCCGTTTGCGGGTGTTTCGCAGGCGCTCCCGGCGCTGGAGGTGGGTTTGGTAGCTTCGCCAGTTTGCCGGCGGGTTGCCCATGAGCAACTCTTTTTTGCGGGGAAACAGCATTGAAATTAGCTTATCGCACAAACGCTTTCCAGGAAAGTTAACGTTCGGATGGGCCTAGCGGATAGGCGTGCCCGGGGCGGCGGGGCGGTCCAGGGTCAAAACCGCGCTGCCATCATCGCTCACCGCCGCCAACAGCATACCCTGGGAGGTAACCCCCATCAATTTGGCCGGCTGCAGGTTGGCGATAATGATCACCGATTTACCCACCAGATCTTCGGGGCGATAGGTTTGGGCCAGGCCCGCCACCAAGGTGCGCCGTTCGCCGCAGTCGATCTCCAGTTTCAGCAGTTTTTTGGCCTTGGGGATGGGCTCGGCCCGCAGCACCGTGGCCACCCGTAAATCCACCTGGCTGAATTCATCCAGGCTGATCTGCGGCCTGAGAGGCGGTGTGGCCGGGGAGGCCGAGGGGCTTTCGGGTTGCGAATCATCAGGTGCCGGTTTCACCTCGATGCGCGGAAAGAGGGCCTTGGTTTTGGTCAGCCGAGTGCCGGGCGCTAACAGGCCCCATTGGCGCAGCTGCGCCAGGGAGTTGTGGTCCGGGCCGGGTTCAAGACCCAGTTGGACCTGAATCTTGCGCGAAGTCTCGGGCATCACCGGATAGATCAGCCCCGCCACGATCCGCAATCCCTCCAGCAGGTCGTAGATGACCTGGCTCAGCCGTTCCTTTTTCCCGGGATCTTTGGCCATTGCCCAGGGTGCCTGGGTGTCGATATGCTTATTCATCTGGTTGATAAACAGCCATACCGCTTCCAAGGCGCGGTGAAACGCGAAATCCGCCATGTGGCGGGTGAACTGTTCAATGGCGGTTTGAGCCTGGGCGGCCATCCCCTCTGCCGTGGCGCTGCCGGCCGCTGGGGGCTGGGGCACGGCAGCCTCGCAAAACTTGCGCGCCATGGCCGCCACCCGGGAGGCCAGGTTCCCTAGATCGTTGGCTAGATCGGCGTTGTAGCGCTGAACCAATCCCATTTCACTGAAACTGGAGTCGAGGCCGAAGGCCATATCGCGCATCAGGAAAAAGCGGAAGGCGTCCAAGCCGTATTTTTGGGAAAGGGCCAGAGGCTCCACTACATTGCCAAGGCTCTTGCTCATTTTGCTTTCATCGGCATTCCAATAGCCATGGACATTGAGGTGCTGGTAGCAGGGGATGCCGGCGGCCTTGAGCATGATGGGCCAGTAGATCCCGTGGGGCTTTAAAATGTCCTTGGCCACGATGTGCTGGGCCACCGGCCAGAATTTGGCGTAGTCCTCACCATGGGGATAGTCCAGGGCGGAGATGTAGTTGAGCAGGGCGTCGAACCAGACATAGGTGACGTAGCGGTCGTCAAAGGGCAGGCTGATGCCCCACTGCAATCGGGTTTTGGGCCTGGAAATACAGAGGTCTTCCAAAGGCTCCCGCAGGAAGGCCAGAACTTCGTTGCGATAACCTTCGGGCCGAATGAAATCAGGATTTTGCCGAATGTGATCTTTGAGCCACTCCTGATAATGGCTCATTTTAAAAAAGTAGTTGGACTCCTTAATCACCTCCGGGGCGGTTTCGTGATCCGGGCACTTTCCCTCCACCAGTTCCCGTTCAGTGTAAAACCGCTCGCAGCCGAAACAATACAACCCCTCGTACTCGCTGAAATAGATATCACCGCTATCATGGATCTTCTGCAGGATTTCCTGGACCACGTGAATATGCCGGGCCTGGGTGGTGCGGATAAAATCACTGAACTGGTAGTTGAGTTTGGGCCAGAGGGCCTGGAACAGGCCGCTGATCTGGTCGGCATAGATCCGAGGGGAAATATTTTGCTCCAGGGCCGCGCGGACGATTTTGTCTCCATGCTCATCGGTACCGGTGAGGAAGAACGTTTCCCGGCCGCACATGGCGTTAAAGCGGGTCTGAACATCGGCCACCAGGGTAGTGTAGGCATGTCCCAGGTGGGGCTTGGCGTTCACGTAATAGATGGGGGTGGTGATGTAGAACGGCTTTTTCATGGGAAAGGGTTCCTGTGGTTGGTTGGCCTTACATCGGGGTTAGCTGTTTTTGGGTTTGCGGCTCTTTTTTTTGCGCGCGGATCTGGGGGGGCGCCGGCCCTTGGATCTTGGGTTGGGGCTTTTTGCCGAGGCCTGGGGTGGGGGGTTGGGATTCTGCGGCGGCGGTTCCGAGGGGTCCGGCGGATTGATTTCGGATAGCTCAAACTCCCGTTCCGTGGCGCTATCGATCTTTACCGTCAGCCGTTCACCCAATACATTGTGCCGAATGACCTTCCCGGGGCCGTCGGAGGTTTTGACGGTTTTTCCGATTTTGGGAAATGTTTTTTTTAGATCGCGATAGGTGCTGAACTCGAAATTCAGACAGCACATCAAGCGGCCGCATTGCCCCGAGATTTTGGTGGGGTTCAGGGATAGCCCTTGCTCCTTGGCCATGCGGATAGAAACCGGATCGAACTTTTCGATGAAGGTCGAGCAGCAGGTCATCCGGCCGCAACGCCCCATGCCGCCGCAAATTTTGGCCTGGTTGCGAATGCCCACCTGGCGCATTTCGATGCGCACCCCCAGTTGCCGGACCAGCATTTTGACCAGTTGCCGGAAATCCACCCGGCCGTCGGCGGTGAAGAAAAAGGTCAGTTTGTGGCCGTCAAAGGTGCTTTCTACGGCAAACAGATTCATTTTCAGCTTCAGCTGGCGAATGCACGATTGGCAGTATTGCTGGGCTTCTGTTTCTCGCTGCTGATTTTTCACAAGTTGGGTCAGATCATCTTCCCGGGCCATGCGGAACACTTTTTTGAGTCCGGCCTTGGCCTGATCGTCCTCCAGGGGCCGGGGCGGAACGATCACCGTGCCAAGCCCCAAGCCCTGCTGGGTTTCCACGATCACCTGATCTCCTTTTTGCAGCACCAGGGCCCCGGGATCGAAATCGTATATTTTACCGGCGGTTTTAAACCGCACACCGACACTACGCATGAGCTATCCATAGATTACAGTTTGGAAAACTTGCGGTTCCCCCAGCGCCTTTTTGGATTGAAAAAGCGGCCCAAGTGAAAATCGGTGCAATTGATGCTTCTGGGGAAACTCGAAATTTTCTAAACAGATTACAATTCATAGGGTTAGGCGTTCCAATCCAACACCAGCGCCTCCACCAGAAGACGCAGGTTGGGGTTTGTCCGCCGTATGGCTTGCCGGACCGCGGCCAGGGATTTCAGGCTCTGAACCCGGGCCGCGGAACCGGTTTGGACCGATTCCCGGTGGATCAAATCGGCATAATCGCAATTCAGTAGTCCGCCGGCCTGGGCGCTGCTTACACTCAGATCACGAAGCCAGGACTGGGCAATATCCAAAAAATCATTCAGGTCGCCGGGCTCCCGGGTCAGTTTTTCGGCCCAAATCAATTTTGCGCTTAACGATAGCGCAGACAGCCCGGCGATACGCTGGAGCAGGCCGGCCCGCCGTTGTTGCCACTGGGGCCGGGCCATTTCAAGGGCGCGGGCCTGGCTGCCCTGGGCTAGGGCAGCTACGGCCTGGGCCGCGGAGTCCGCCAAGGGATGATCCGCCTGCAGAAGCTTGCGGATGTAGTCTTCCGGTAGGGGCGCCAGGCGGATCTCCTGGCAGCGCGACCGGATGGTGGGCAGGAGGCCATCGGCTTGCACCGTCATGAGAATCAGCACGGTGCGCTCCGGGGGTTCTTCCAAAATCTTGAGCAGGGCATTGGCCGCCGACGGGTTCATGGCCGCTGCGTCGGTCACCATGACCAGGCGCAGGCCTTCGCCGTAGGGTTTCATGGCCAAGGTGCTGAGCAGTTCGCGAATTTGGCCGATTTTGATCTGTGTGCCCGTGGGATCGATGCGGATGACATCGGGATACTGGCCGGCCTGGATCTGCCGGCAGGGGAGGCAGACGCCGCATGCCTCGCTAAGCCCTCCGCCTTCAGCCGACCCGGCGGTTCGGCTCTTTGCGCCCGGGGCTTTATTTCCTTGCGCTCCGCGCCGACAATTAAAGGCCATGGCAAGCTGAATTGCCGTGGCCTTTTTACCGACACCGCTCAGGCCGCTAAGCAGTATCGCATGGGGTAGTCTGCCGCTTTGGTGAAGCCTTTTCAGTCGCCCATAGGCGTTATGGCAGTAAGCCAGATCAAGGTCAGCCATGGTTTCATATCGGGCCGACCCTTCAGTAATCGACGCGTTCCTTTAACTCTTTGCCGGATTTAAAAAAGGGCAGCTTTTTGGGCCGGATGGCTACCTTGGCGCCGGTTTTGGGGTTTCGTCCGGTATAGCTTTTATATTCCTTGACAAAGAAAGAGCAGAGTCCGCGAATTTCAACCCGGTCGCCCTGGGCCATGGCTTCGGCCATATCATCAAAAAATATTTGCACCACCCGCGAGGCTTCCGCCTTGGAGAGATTGGTTTCGTTCTTCAAAGCGGAGATTAGCTCCAGCTTGTTCATGGGGCCTCCTTCTAACGCCAACAATTGGGCCAGGTCCACCCACCGGGCGGATACAAGAGCAGATCAGCGGAAATGATCAGATCAATCATCAGATTACCCTTTTAAATCAATACCTCATGGCAAGTCAAGGGGTGATCTGAAACCGTTCATCCGTAGAGGCGGCCTTGGATCTCCACGTCGGCTTCGTCCACCTCGGCCGCGGCATACTGACCCAAGGCCTCGATCTGAACCAATACCCTGCCCTGTTTGCCATAGCGCACGAAGATGCCGCTGACGCCGGTAAAGGGACCACTGACCACCATCACCGGATCCCCCCGCCGGAGGTTATTCCCGGTCACAATGGGCTGCTCGCTGCCGGCCATGATATTGAGGGATTCTATGGACCGCTCCGGGACCGGCACGGGGGTGTCGTGGGTGCCGATGAGGCGCACCGCCCCCACGGTCTTGAGGATCGTCAAGTGATGTTCCGGATGTAAATCGGTGCGCACGAACACATAGCCCGGAAAAAGCGGAACGTGAAGAATGACCTTGCGATCCCGGCGTTTGCTGGGCACCTGGATCTTGGGTAGCAAGACCTCCACCGCCTTTTTGCGTAATGCGTCGTAGACCACCGTCTCAAAGCGGCTGCGGGTGTGAAGAACGTACCAGGCGGGGGTCAAGGCCGTTATCTGGGGTTTGTCGGGCATGGGACGGGATCAATCCTCCCAGCTCTCATCGATTCTGCGGCCCACATAGCGTTTGCCGAAACCACCGAGTCCGCGAAGATTGACCCGGAACATGAATTTCTGGTCTTCCTCTTCATCGATGTAGCTTAGATCAATGGCCCAACAGGCGGCGATATATTCGATGCCGACGCCGGCCAAAATCTGTTCCTTGTCTTCCAAATTGTACTCATACTCCCCGAAAATCCACCAGTTGGGGGTCAAGTTGAGCAGCAGATCGGAATAGACGGATTCATTGATATCCTTGTTGAAGCGATACTCCACGAAAAGCCGATCCCCCCGCCGGTCCGAGAGCCGGCCGGCGATGTTGCCCTTGAGCAGGCCTTCGCCGTATACGCCGACGAGGCCGTCGGCCTGGAGAGCCGCGTATTGTGAGGGCGAAACGTGCAGGTCGGCCGCGACCCCGGAGAAGGGGCCTTCATCTTCTTCCTCCTCATCCAGATCATAGCTTTGTTCCACCAGCAGCCGCATCCAGCGGTGGTAGGTGTAATTGGCGGAGTCGTCCACGCCCTTGGCCACCGGCTTGGCACCGGGTTTCCGGCGTTTGGAAATTAGGGTGTTGGTCAGGGAATAGGTAATCAGGTTGGTGCCCTCGATGCGATCCAGGGAGGTAAAAAAGGGCAGATCTTCCTGATCCTCATCCTGGATGTAAGCATACCCCACCTGGGGCCGGATGAGGTGCTTCAGGGCGTTGCGCTGGGTCGCATCTTTATTGAAGATGCGATAAAATTCCGTGGAAAAATCGGCGCCGGCCTCGATCAGCTCCCGGGAGGCGTTGTCGTCCTGTTGGATGGGCAGAGGCGCTTCAGCATCACTATCGAAGCCCTCTTCACCCGTGGCTTCAGTACCCTCTTCGTCCAGGGCGCCGCTCTCTTCTTCCAGCGCTTCGGGGACCACCGGCTCCCAATCGGTGGAATAGAGCGTCTCGCGAAATCCGGCATAAGGCTCTAAGGTAAAATAGTTGCGGAATTGCAGGGGCCAGAAGAGCCGGGGGCGAATGTCGGTACGGTGCCCGCGGGTGCCGTCCTCACGGTAAAAGTAGGTATACTGGGAGTTTAGATCGTAAAAGAGCGGGGTGCTGCTGATCTTCTGTTTGGAAACATCCCAGGTGGCAAAAGGCAGCCGTTGCAGGGTGTCATCCTCGTCGAGGAGGCGCCGGGCGATCACATTGTCATTCCAACGCCCGCCCAGATAGAAACTATAGCCAGAGCCGATGTGGGAGAATTGCAGATTGTTGGTGCGAACATCTTCGTTGTAGTCGTCCAGGTCGCGGCCGAACTGTTCAAAAAAATAGCTGTCCGTGGCTTCAAAGCCGTTGGGGCCGAATCTAAACTCGGTCAAATAGTCCTGATCGCTGACTACATCCAGATCCAGTCGTCCCATGAAGCCCCAGGGCAGCTCCTGGTCGTGTTTCATCCGGAACCAGTAGCGCTCGGAGTTGGGGCGCAAAAAGGTGTCGTCGCTAAACCCCCATTGGGCGCTGGAGCCTTCGGAGCCGTCATCCACTTCTTGATCGTCTAGGTAATCGAACATTGCCGCACCCATGGTGATATCGCTCAGAAAATAGCGGTACTCGCCGCCGCCTTGAACCCCCCGTTCCTGAATATAGTTGGCGTAGAAGGTGGCGTCCTGGCTGGGGCTGATGGCCCAGAAATAGGGCTGGTTATATTCAAAGCCATTGCGGTCCGAGTAGCCCGCAAAGGGCAAAAGAAATCCGGATTGGCGTTTGCGCTTGGCGGGGTAAAGCAGATACGGCGTATAGAGCACCGGTACCGGGCCGATGTGAAAGGCGGCGTGTTTGGCGCTGCCGTAACCCTCGATGGTCACCTTGATATCCCGGCAAGTGATTTTCCAGGAGGGCCGCGGTCCGTCGCAGGTGGTGATCTGGGCACGGCGGGCTTGATAGGTTTCCGGTCCCAGTTTGCGGATCTCTTCCCCAGTGATGTAAAAGTGATTCTCCTTCAAAAAGACCCGGCCGCCGTATAGGGTGCCGGTCTCATTGTTGAGATCGATCTCCAAGCGCTCGCCGGTGAGCACGTCGCCTTCCCCGGCCATCAGCATCACATTGCCCCTGGCCATGGCGGTGAGCGCCTTATGGTTGAAGCGAACAAAATCGGCTGTCAGGGCGCGGTCCTGTTTGGAAATGCTTACGTTGCCGTTGGCGATATAGACCTGCTGCTGGTCATCGTAGCTGATCTCATCGGCCGTCAGATGCCAGGGCTGATCCGGATCGCTGAGGGTGCCGCCGATAAAATTTTGGGCCTGGCCGGGTGCCGCGACCCACAACAGGATCATCATTGCCAGGATGAAGCCCCGCTTGACACTTTCTCGCCAAGCAGAAGATGCTCTAAACGGCGGAGATGTCGCGGCTAACCGCAAAGTAGGTTCGTTTTTCAGCGCGCTGTGAACTTTTCCCATGGATCTATCCGGTCCTTGTGGGTGAGTGGCAAGGGGTCAATGCCGGTTGTTGTCTCAATTGGTGGTCTGACGGGATTTTTCTGGAGCGGGGCCCATTCCACCGCCCGGGGGCCGAGGAGGAAACGCCAGAAATGAGCCCTTTAAAGCTAAGACGATTGAAAAAGTCAAGATTTTGTTATAGGGGTAAAGGCGTTGAATGAAACGTTTTTTGGTATCATTTTAAGTAGGTTAGAAAGTTTCAGCAACCCTTCCGGGATGGTTGTGGAAACATCGAGCTGTCTGGCGCGGGTCCGGGCTGCTGTGCACCCGGCGGTTGGCGCCGGGCTTTTTTATTTTGAGCTTCAAGTGGATTGGCTTGGATCATCCCTGAGGGGATAAAGGCATATGAATATCTTATTGACCAATGATGACGGCATCCTTGCCCCGGGATTGGCGGCACTCTACAACGCTTTGGCCAAAGCCCACGACGTGACCGTGGTGGCACCGGACCGGGAGCGCAGCGCCGCCGGGCATGCGATTACCCTGCATGACCCCCTGCGCATGGCCGCGGCCCCCTTTAACGGCGGCAATCCCGGCTACGCGGTAAGCGGCACCCCGGCGGACTGCGTCAAGCTGGCGCTGGCTGAACTGCTGCCCCGGCTTCCCGAACTGGTCATCTCGGGGATCAATCCCGGCGCAAATCTGGGCATTGACATCAACTATTCCGGTACCGTGGCCGCGGCCCGGGAGGCCGCGTTTCTGGGGATTCCGGCCCTGGCCGTCTCCATGGTGCATCCCGGCGCTCCCTACTTTTCCGATGCGGCACGCTTCATATCCGACCTGCTGCCGCAAATCGCAACCGGGGGTATGCCCCGGGGCACCTTTTTGAATATCAACCTGCCCCATTGCGCCCTGGCCGAAACCGCCGGGGTGCGGGTACGGCCGCACAAAACCGAACCAGACCGCGATGCCTTTGAAAAGCGCACCGACCCTCGCAATAGGGTCTACTACTGGCATCGGGGCTTTAACGGCGGCCCCCTGGCGGAGGGTGCCGGTGGCGATGACTGCGCAGCCCTGGCCCAAAAGTATATCTGTGTGACGCCCATCAAGTGCGACACCACGGACTATGGGCTTTTGAAAACCCTGGATGCATGGCTGGCCGCCTCGGAGAAAGCCTGAGCCATGTTCATTTCCCTGGAAGGCATCGAGGGCTCGGGAAAGACCACCCAGATCAAGCGCATGGTGGACTACCTGGAATCCCGGGGCAGACCCTGTATGGCCACCCGCGAACCCGGGGGCACGGCTATCGGCCGACAGATTCGGGCGATCCTGCTGGACCCCCGGAATGGCGCCCTGGATGCCCATGCCGAATTGCTTTTATATGTGGCCGACCGGGTCCAGCATCTGGGGCAAACCATCCTGCCCCAGCTTGAGGCCGGGCGGGTGGTGGTGTGTGACCGCTATTTCGATGCCACCCTGGTCTATCAGGGCCATGGCCGTGGGCTGGACCGCAGCCTCATCGAATCCCTGCACCGTCTGATTTGCGCAAACCGAAATCCCGATCTGACCTTTTTGTTGGATCTGGAGCCCGAGGTGGGCCTGGCGCGGGCCTGGTGCCAGATTCGCGGCGGCGGCCGCGTGGATGACGAGACGCGTTTCGAGCAGGAAACCCTGGCCTTTCATCAGCGGATCAGAGAGGGTTACCTCGAACTGGCAAGCCGGCAGCCCCAGCGCTTTCGAATCGTGAACGCCATGCTGGACCAGACCCAGGTTTGGCATCAGATCCGGGCGGTTTTGGAAACCGCTCTGGGGCTCGAGGAAGCACCCTGAATTCAGTTTGCCGGCCAGTGCATATTAGGCGTTTACGCTCCCTTATTTAAATGGAATATTCCATGAAAGATACCATTCTTGACGTCATCGGCCATACGCCCCTGGTGGCCATCCGCAAGCTCAACCCCAACCCCCGGGTGCGGTTGCTGGCCAAGTTGGAATATTTCAATCCCGGAGGCTCCATCAAAGACCGCGTGGCGCTCTCCATGATCGAGGCTGGGGAGCGTTCCGGTGAGCTCACGCCGGAAAAGACCGTACTGGAGGCCACCAGCGGCAACACAGGCATCGGCTTGGCCCTGGTCTGCGCCGTCAAAAGCTACCGTCTGGTTCTAGCCATGTCCGAGGCGGTGAGCGTGGAGCGGCGCAAGATTCTCCAGGCGCGGGGGGCCGAGATTCTGCTCACCCCCGGCCACTTGGGTACCGACGGCGCCATCGAGGAGGTGTATCGCCTGGCCCGGGAGAATCCGGAACTCTATTTTTTACCGGACCAGTTCAACAACCCGGCCAACTGGCACGCCCACTATTACGGCACCGCCGCCGAGATCATTGAGCAGACCGGGGGCAACCTGGATATGCTGGTGGCCACCATGGGCACCACCGGCACCCTCATGGGGATGTACCGCCGATTCAAGGAGTACAATCCCAGGATCCGTGTGGTCGGCGTGGAGCCCTATTTGGGACACAAGCTCCAGGGCTTGAAAAATATGAAAGAGGCTTACTCGCCGGAGATTTTCGACAAGCGGCAGCTGGACCGCAAGATCAACATCGAGGATGAGAAAGCCTTTACCATGATGCGCCGTCTGGTTCGCGAAGAGGGCCTCTTTTGCGGCATGAGCAGCGGAGCCGCCATGGCCGTGGCCGCGGATCTGGCCCAGGAGATGGAGAGCGGAACCCTGGTGGTGATTCTCCCCGACGGCGGCGAACGTTACTTGAGCACGCCGGTATTCGACCTGCCCAAACCCCTGCCCGCCCTCAAGCTCTACGACACCCCCCGGCGCGCCAAGGTGACCTTTGAGCCGCTGATCCCGGGGCAGGTGAACATTTACTCCTGCGGCCCCACGGCCCATCGCGCCATGCATGTGGGCGAATGCCGGCGCATGGTCTTTTCCGATCTTTTGGTCCGCTATTTCACTTTCCGGGGCCTGCGCGTCTCCCATGTCATGAACATCACCGATCTGGATGATAAAACCATCGACGGCTCGGCCCGCGCGGGTATGGATCTGTCGGAATTTACGGAACAAAATATCACCGCCTTTCACCGCGATTTGGAGGCCTTGGGCATCCGGCCCGCCGACGCCTACCCCCTGGCCACGAAGCACATTCCGGAGATGGTGCGCCTGGCGGAAGCCCTGCTCGCCAAGGGCTTTGCCTATGAAAAACTGCGCTCGCTCTATTTCAATATCGGCAAATTCCCCGACTACGGACGGCTCAGCGGAGTGGATATCAAAAAAATCAAGCTGGGCGCCACCGTGGACCTGGATGAATATGAAAAGGACAATCCCCGGGACTTTACCCTATTCAAGCGCATCCGGCTTTCAGACCTGAAACGGGGGATCTTCGCCAAAACGCCCTGGGGCAATTTGCGGCCTTCCTGGCACATCCAGTGCGCCGCCATTGCCATGGAACATTTAGGGCCCCATTTTGACATCTTTACCGGGGGCCGGGAGCTGCTCTTTCCCCACCATGAGAACCAGAATGCCATTGCCCAGGTGCTCCACGGCGAGCCCCTGGCCCGCTACTGGCTGCACTGCGAACGGGTGCTGGCCGAGGGTAAAAAGATGAGCGATGGCGACGATCTGGGATTGGCAGCCCTTAAGGCCGCGGGCTATTCACCCCGGGAAATCCGCTATTGGCTGCTGGCCGGCCATTACCGCAAGCCCCTGGCCTATTCCCTTGACCGGCTGGAGTTGGCGCGCAAGGCCCTCCAGCGGCTGGACACATGCATTTGGGGGCTCCAGGCTATGGCCGGTGGCAGTGCCTATCCGGAAATCGATCAGCTCGGCTACGATTTGAAGCATGGCTTCACCGCGGCCATGGATGACGATTTCAATATTGCCGCGGCGCTGGCCAACCTCTTCAAGTTGGTGCGCCGGATCAATCGATTGGTTCTGCAAAGTGCCCTGGATCGTGCCGATGCCGAGCGCCTGCTTGAACTGTTCCGGGCCATTGATGGGGTCTTGGGGGTGATGGAATTCGATCCGGTTGCCCGCGATGAGGATATGGTAGCCGCCTTGGTGGCCGAGCGACACGAGGCCCGGAACAACCAAGAGTGGGCCCGGGCCGACGCTCTGCGGGAGAAGCTCCTCGCCCTGGGGGTGGCGGTGAGAGACGACAAGCTTTCGGACTGATCAATGCCGCTCCAGCTTTTTTCACCCCGGACCCGAGCAGCTTTATAGACCGACTTGGATGGATTGATGATCCCCATATTAGGTGACCTATGACGCCGATTATATTTCCCTATACCTATTTGGATGCCTACCAATACCGTCTCTTGGGCTCCCTTTTTGGCCCGCTGACCCTCTATCAGCCCGCGGAAGATCAGGTTCCCGAAGCGTTGCGCCGCTGGGCTGACCAGGGGGGACTCACCCTGCGAATCCCAGTTAAGGGGCGTGAAAGCGAGCTGGCTCGCTGCATGGCGGAGTACAGCGCCTGGGCGGCCCAGCGCCAAGGGCGCCACGGTCTGGATAGCGAGTTTATCCAACACTTGGAGCGCAAGGTGCCATTCTTCGAGGAGAGCGCCGTCACTCGCTTGAAATCGGCGATTCGTGGGGGCGCTGCCGCGGATGGCAAGGCCGTCGGGCCAAGGGGCGCAAGTGCCGAAGATCGGCTCTTTCAGGCGCGCCTCTTTTTAGCCATGGCCCAGGCCTATGACCGTCAGCAATGGCTCCTTTCCCAGGAGCTCGCCAACTGCGGGCAGCGGGAGCAAGCGATGCTGAAGGACCTTCAGGGCGTAGCGCCGGACCCCGTGGATTCCGCTGCCGCCGCGGCACTGCCCGGCGCCGTTTCTGCGGACCTGTATCAGGCCGGGCCGCGTTTGCGGGCCTGGCTGCGGCTTTGGCTGGCGGACAAAAATCGTGGAGAAGCTTCGGAAATGTTGATTACCAGCCATTTGCAGAGTGTGGAGGGGCTGGAAGCGATGCTGCCTGATCTCACCTGGATTGTGACTCTGGAATCCCTGCCGGCCCATCTTCCCGGCCCGGCCCGGCAAGCGTTGCTATTAAGCTGGATGGCCCAGTTGGCCGGCGCCGTTGGAGACCCACCGTCTTGGGCATCTCCGCCATCGGAATTGAATAGCGGCCCGGGCGGGCTACCCGTCAAGTTGGAGGTTTACGCCGCTCCCCATCAGCTGTGGTCCGGGTTTGCGCCTTTTGCCGAACCTGACGCCGCGTCCGCGGCTCCGGGTGGCCGCCAAACCGCTGTGCGTCATGGCATCGTGGTGCGGGTCAGCACGACAGCCTGATGCATCTGTTTACAGCGGATAGGCTGAAAAACCTGGCCAAACACGAGGTATTTAATCGAGGCTTGAAAAATCCGCTGCCAGCGCTTGACTCCCCAAACCAATTGGTATAAGGCATGCTCGGTGTTTGCGCTGAGGGCTCAACAGCACCGTAAATATATTTATTAAAGGAGGCTTTAAATGGCTTTTAACCCCATCGTTGATGAAGAGAAATGTGTCGGCTGCGAAGAGTGTGTCGATGTCTGCCCTACAGAAGTTTTCGAGATGGTGGACGGCAAGTCCAGCCCGGTCAATGCGGAAGAGTGCCTGGGCTGCGAAAGCTGCATTGAGGTTTGCGAAGAGGACGCCATTACCGTGGAGGAGACCTAACCCATTTGGCGGCAGGTGTTCTCCCGAGAGTTGGGTTGCGATCTTCCGGGAGAACATCAATGCCTTGTCCAACCCGCCTGTTGATGAATTCGGCGCAATGCGCCGAGCCCCTCTGACCCCCCTTCCTGAAAATTCCGTCCGACCCGCCGTTGCGCGTTACTCCCGCGCCTGATCCAGCTCCCGTGGGCGCCCTTGCCTGGGGTCTTAAATTTTGTTAATTGCCAATCACCATGAGACAGTATGTGATCGACGAATTGCGGCCCGAGGATTACCAGTCGCTCAAGGCCTATTTAGACCAGGCATTCGGCGAGCCCGAGGTGGATGGGCTCTATTGGGTAGCCCTTGAAACCTCTCTCTACACAGATCAGCAACAATCCCACAATGCTTGCCATCCGCTATATTTTGCCTGGGAATTGGAGTCGACCCGACTCTCCTGTGAACTATTAGTGCGCACCCGTACCCGGATGCGCTGCGATTGTATCGCCATGGCCACCCGCGAGCAGCGCGAATGGATCATCGCCTGTGCCGATGCCATCCTCGAAAAGCTGAAGTTGCTCCTGTAGCCTTGAGTTCTGATTTGTTTTAAATTTTTATTCCTGAATTGAAGTCGGGAGGTCATGAAAGCCGCTCTGCAAGATTTTAAATCGGTTCTGATTATCGCCTGGATCATTGTCGCGGCAATCTTTTTCGGCAGTGCCGTGTTGGTGGTGGCCAGATTTACCAAAGACGGGTATTGGCCCCACAAGATCGCCCAAGCCTGGGGGCGGTCGATTTTATGGTTCAGCGGCGTCGAAGTGTCGGTGAGAGGTCTGGAGCATCTCGACCTCCATCGGGCGGTCATTTACATGGCCAACCATCAGAGCAATTTCGATATTCCCGTGTTCCTTGGCCGGCTGCCGGTGCAGTTTCGCTGGCTGGCCAAAGCCGAGCTGTTCAAGATCCCCATTTTCGGGCCCGGCATGCAGCGTTGCGGTTACATCAGCATCGATCGCTCCGATCGCAAGGCGGCCTTTCTGAGCCTCAAGAGGGCCGCGGCCGCCATCCGGGAGGGGGTTTCGGTGCTGATTTATCCCGAGGGCACCCGCAGCTACGACGGCGGTATCCGCGGATTTAAAAAAGGCGGATTTGTATTGGCCGTGGAATCCGGCGTGCCCATTGTGCCGATTGTGATCCGCGGGACATACCCCATTATGCCGAGATCGAGTTTGCGGGTTCGGCCAGGTCCGGTGACCCTGGAAATCAAACCGCCCGTGGATACGCGACCCTATTCCCGGGCGACCAAAGATGAACTGCTCGCCCATATTCACACCATTATCTCCCAAGGCTTCTATCAGACCCCTTAAGCCGGGACCAATTGCGGGTAAAGCTTTCTATGGCCAAATTGCGGATCATACCCCTGGGCGGGCTCGGTGAAATCGGGCTCAATATGATGGTCTTCGAATACGGCGAGGCCGCCTTCATTGTCGACGCCGGTCTCATGTTTCCCGAGGATTATATGCTGGGTGTCGATTATGTGATCCCCCGCTTTGACTATCTCCAGGACAACCGTCAACGGGTGTGCGGCATCATTCTGACCCACGCCCACGAGGACCACATCGGGGCCCTGCCGTTCCTGCTCAAAGAGATGGATATCCCGGTGTTCGGCACCGCTTTCACTTTGGGCATGGTGCGCCACAAGCTGGAAGATCATGGTCTGTTGGCCGCTAGCACCTTTCACGAGATCAACCCCCGGGACAGGGTCAAACTGGGCCGCTTCGACATCGAATGCATCCGGGTCAACCACAGCGTGGTGGACGGCATCGCCCTGGCCATTCGGACCCCGGTGGGCACCGTGCTGCACACCGGGGATTTCAAGATCAGCCAAAATCACTTCAACGGCATGGTGACCGACGTGGGCCGCTTTGCCCAGCTAGGAGACGAGGGCGTGCTGGCCCTGCTCTCGGATTCCACCAATGTGGAGCGCGAGGGCTATACCATTTCCGACCATCAAATCGGCACGACCCTTGCCAAGATTTGCGAGGAGAGCCAGGGCCGGATTATCGTGGCGCTGTTTGCATCTTCAATTGTGCGCATCCAGCAGATCGTCGATATCGCCGCGGCCCGGGGCAGCCGCCTGGTGATCAGCGGGCGCAGCATTGAAAACAGCGTCAAAGTTGCCACTCAGCTGGGCTTGCTGAAAATTCCCGCGGGGATCGAAATCGCCCTCGCGCAGGTCAACTCGGTACCCGACCGCAACCTGATGATCCTTACCACCGGCACCCAGGGCGAACCCATGAGCGCCCTGGCCCGCATGGCGGCCGGCCACCACAAGCAGGTCCGCATCAAGGCCGGCGACACGGTGATTCTTTCTTCCAAGTTCATCCCCGGCAACGAGCGGGCCATCACCAAGATCATCAACAATCTCTACAAGCTGGGCGCGGATGTGGTGTATGAAAAGATCTCCGACATCCATGTCTCGGGCCACGCCTTTCAGGAAGAGCTCAAGTTCATGATCAACCTGGTGCGGCCGCGCTATTTCATCCCCATCCACGGCGAGTACCGCCATTTGGTGCTGCACTCGCGCCTGGCCCGCCAGATGAACATCCCCAATGAGCGCGTACTTTTAGCCGAAGACGGCCAGATCATCGAGTTTGACGACCAGGGCGGTCGCATCCGCGGCGAGGTGGCCACCGGCCGGGTGCTCATCGACGGCAAAGGCATCGGGGATGTGGGCCGCAGCGTACTCCAGGAGCGGCGCGATCTGGGTGAGGACGGGATGGTCGCGGTGACCTTGGCCTTTGACGAGGAAACCGGCGTGGTGGTTTACGGGCCGGAAATCGTCTCCAGGGGCTTTATTTTCGAGCATCATTCGGGGTATCTGTTGGAAGATGCGGTGTGTGTGGTCCTGGAAGTGGTGGAGGAGGTGGGCCCGGACGTGCCCCGCCGGCTGGAAAAAATCCGCTCCCGGCTGAAAACCGCGCTGCGGCAGTACCTCTTTCTGGCCATCGGTCGCCGGCCGGTGATTCTGCCCTTTGTGCTCGAAGTTTGAAACACCCATGACGAAACCGCGTCGGTGCGTATAATTTTCCGAAAGTGTTCCTCATGCCCCGTAAAGAGTTGCGCAAAGAGATTTTCGGCTTGGCCTTTTTCTTCCTGGTGGTGTTCACCCTGGGCAGCCTGATCTCTTACAGTCCCCTGGATCCCTCGGTGCATAACGCCCGCGCCACCGAAGGGGTGCACAACCTGTTCGGCCGTTTCGGGGCCCATTTTGCCGGACTGCTCATCGGGCTGTTCGGGCTGGGCACCTTCTGGCTGCCGGTGATTCTGCTGCTCAGCGCCCTGCAACTCATCAACCAGGGCCAGGCCAAGGATCTGCCCCTGGTGGCCGGCGGCGGCCTGATGCTGATTCTGACCACCGGCGGCCTGCTGGCCTTCAAGGGCAACCAGCTTTCCATCTTCGGTGCCCAGTTTTCCACCGGTGGGATTCTGGGAATCCCCATCCATGACTTTCTGGTGCGCTACGCCAACGTCAGCGGGGCCTTTGTGATCTTGGCCCTGCTCTGGCTGGCGGGGTTGATTTTGGCCACCGGATTTTCCCTGGGCCGCTCCTCAAAGGGCGGCTGGCACGCGGTCGCTTTTTTGATGGCCAAGATCAAAGCCGGCATTGCCAGAATCAAGGAGCGCCGGCGCAAAGCCCAGCACCGCCTGAAAATCAAGGAGACCCGCGAGGTCAGCCAGAAGCGCAAGATCGAAATTCAGCAGCCCCCGCCCAAACCCATCAAAAAGCTGCCTACCCCGCGTCAGGAACAGTTCGACTTTATGCAGCCCGAGGGCGGCTACCACTTTCCCTCCGTCAAATTTCTCACCGAAGCCGCGGCCCGGCCGGAAACCGTCAGCAAGGCCAACCTGATGATGCAGTCCCGGCTGCTGGAAAAGAAGCTGGAAGATTTCGGGGTCCTGGGCAAGGTGCTCACGGTCACCCCGGGGCCGGTGATCACCACCTTTGAATACGAACCCGCCCCGGGGGTGAAGATCAACAAGATCGTCAACCTCACCGACGATCTGGCCCTGGCCCTGCGGGCCATCAGCATCCGCATCGAAGCGCCCATCCCCGGCAAATCGGTGATCGGCATCGAAATCCCCAATGAAACCCGCGAACTGGTGCGCTTCCGGGATATTGTCATCTCCCAAACCTTCGAGCAGTCCAAGTCGCCCCTGACCATCTGCCTGGGCAAGGACAAGGTGGGCGAGCCCGTGGTGGCGACCCTGGAGAAAATGCCCCATTTGCTTATCGCCGGGGCCACCGGCGCCGGCAAGAGCGTGGGGCTCAACACCATGATCTGCAGCCTGCTCTACAAGGCCTCCCCCGAGGAGGTCAAACTGATCATGGTGGATCCCAAGCGCATCGAACTCTCCTTGTTCAACGGCATCCCGCACCTGGTATCCCCGGTGGTGACCGACGTCAAGAAGGCCACCAATGCCCTGTTCTGGGCGGTCCGCGAGATGGAGCGGCGCTACGAGCTGCTCTCCGAGCACAAAGCCCGCAACATCGCCCAGTACAATCGCAAAATGGCCAAGCTCAGCGGAGAGGCCGCCAAGGAGGCGGAGATCCTGCCCTTCATCGTGATCATCATCGACGAGCTGGCCGATCTGATGATGGTGGCCTCCCGGGATGTGGAGACCGCCCTGACCCGCCTGGCCCAAATGGCCCGCGCCGCCGGCATCCATCTGATCCTGGCGACCCAGCGGCCTTCCGTGGACGTGCTCACCGGCATTATCAAGGCCAACTTTCCCACCCGCCTCACCTTTCAGGTCTCCTCCAAGACCGATTCGCGGACCATCATCGACGGCAACGGGGCTGAAAATCTTCTAGGCAACGGGGATATGCTCTTTATGCCCCCGGGGGTGGGGCGGCTCAAACGGATTCATGGCGCCTATATCTCCGAGGAGGAGGTCACCGCCATCGCCGATTTTCTCAAGGGCCAGAAAGAGCCCGAATATGTGGAGGAGGTCACCGCGCCCCCCGTCCAGGAGGCCGGTACGGACGAGGAGACCGAGTATGACGAGCGCTATGATGAAGCCGTGGCCCTGGTGACCAAAACCGGCCAGGCCTCCATCTCCATGGTTCAGCGCCACCTGCGCGTCGGTTACAACCGTGCGGCGCGCATCATCGAGGTGATGGAAGCCGAAGGCGTGGTGGGCCCCGCCGACGGGGTCAAGCCCCGGGAAGTGCTGGTGCGCCATTACGACGAGCCCTGATCGCTGGCAGGATCTTTCTTTTCAGAAGCCCGGGCAGGCCTAATTCCGGCAGGACCTATTGGATATTTCATACAGGTGAACTGGCCTGAATATGCCCGCAATATCCAATATCAGGCAAATTTGCTTCATAATAAATGTTTCGGCTGAAAGGATTGATATGAAGATCAAAGTTGCCCTCTGTCTGCTTTTATCTCTCGCTTTATTGAACTGCACAACAACACAAACGATTAACAAGCCAACCGATCTATCCCCTCAGCAGTTAAATGATAAAGCCGTCGCTCTGTGGAATAATGGAAAATATACAGATCCAAACTTGGCACTTAAATACGCGAATGAGGCTATAGAAAAGGATCCTAATTATGGGCGTGCTTTTTATACAAGAGGTTTTATTTATAACGATTTAAAAAGATATCAAGAATCCATAGATAGCTTTACTGAGGCTTTAAAGTACGATCCACGGATTCATGAAACCTATAATGGTAGAGGTTGGGTGTATTACACGATTGGGGACTATGAAAAGGCAATTAAGGACTATACAAAGGCCATTCATATTAAAGGTGATTACAAGCTGGCGCTGAACAATAGGGCGATGGCATACATGAAAACAGGCCAAAATCAAAAAGCATGCATGGATTTTAGCAAAGTTTGTGTTTTGGGAGATTGCGGCAATATAGAACATGCAAAGAAAATTGGTAAATGTGAATAGGTTGCCGAACCATGCTCTTGCAGCGGAGCGCAGAAAACCGCGCCCGCTGAAGAGCGCCGTTGATCAGGCGGAACGTAGCAGAGCCTGATCAACGTCCTGGGTGACCAGTGCCCGGCCAACTCCGGCCATTGTGCCCTCGATTCAATCGCCGTCCGGTCAATTCGAAAAGAGCTATTTGGAAAATAGAGATGATGGCTATCATCTCTTAGCCACCCCAAAGCTGGAACCGGTCGGGCTGTCAAGGGCGCGCCAGCGTTCATCTTGACCCATGACAGCCCGATCGGTGGAAGCTACCGGGCTCCGGATTTAGATCAAGTAGGAAAAAGACGCTTTGTAAGAAACTTTCCAAAAAAGCGACATCTTTGTTGACAACGACCGGCCCTCGGGTCAGGTGAGCTTGTCGTTCGCCACCAGTAATGGGATTGGATTTTGAAAAATGAAGACGACACGGTATTTTGATTATACCCGGAAACGTCCAGACCGTGCTCAGATCAAAGAGGATTGGATAAAGACGGTCATCGAGAAACCTGAAAAGGTTGAGATACAATCCGATGGACGGATCAGAAAGTGGGCCAAAATATCCGAAATTGGAAAATACTTGAGGGTTATCTTGCTCGAAGATGACGAAACGGTGCATAATGCGTTCTTCGATAGGTCATACGAGGAGGAATAGAATATGAGAATTAAATATTTTTCAGACACGGATACCGCTCACATAGAATTCACAGACAAGGCCGTCCATGAGACCAAGGAAATAAGTGAAAATATCTATATTGACGTTGATGACAAAGGCAACCTTGTCAGCATGACCATTGAACATGCAAAAGATAGTGCCGGACTCTGGGAATTTTCATATCAAGAAATGTCTCGTCAGACCGCATAGGAATGCCGAACAACAAAATTCAGCCGATGCAACGAGTCCGCGTGGCGGATGAGCAGCGTGACGATCAATAATGGTTAGCCCATAACCGGGTTCATCCCCTGGCGTGCATGGAAACCTACCCTGACATCCAATCCATTTTCAATTTAGCGCGTCAAATCAAAGGGTTTATCGATCCCGAGGAGGGGCGGGCGCTTTATGCCGCGGCCCGGGAGGTTCCAATTGGCGGGCCGGGCCTGGAGGTGGGCAGCTACTGCGGCAAGTCAGCCCTCTATCTGGGGGCCGGCTGCCGGGAGCAGGGCCGGGTGCTGTTCAGTGTCGATCATCACCGCGGCTCCGAGGAGCACCAGCCGGGAGAGGAATACTTCGATGGGGCGCTGTTTGATCGGGAATGCGGCCGGGTGGATACCTTCCCGGAATTTCGGGCCAATCTGGCCCGCTCCGGCCTGGAGCAGTGGGTGGTTCCCCTGGTGTGCCCCTCCACGGTGGCGGCCCGGCAATGGGCCACGCCCCTGGCTTTTGTGTTCATCGACGGCGGCCACGCCCTTGAAACCGCTCAAAGCGACTACCTTGCCTGGGCCCCCCATATCCTGCCCGGAGGCTATCTTCTGATCCACGATATCTTCCCGGACCCCGCCCAGGGCGGCCAGGCGCCCTACCAGATCTACCGGTCGGCTATTTCCTCCCGACAATTCAAGCCGCTGAAGATGATCAAAAGCCTGGGGATCTTGGAACGCCGCAGCCGATAAGCCTTGGGCGGATGCGAGAATCCTTTCGGACTGGAAATATCCGAAAAGCCCGCTTGGGCGGATCTGAGGGATCGGGCCTGCCGGCCCACGGTGAGCACCGGCAGGCTTAACAGGGTGGCATACCGGAATTAGATATGGCTGCGCCGCTTGCCGTTAATGCCCTTGAACATGTTTTCCCGGATCTGTTTGGACTTATTGTTGATGACCACATAGGAGTAGCGGATATTTTTTTCCACCAGATCGGGATAGTTTTTCAGGTTGCTTTTCAATTTGCGACCGTTTGAGGTGACTTTTCTCAATAGGGCCAACTCCTTGCCCACAATTTTGACCTGCTGGTGTTTGACAGCGTCCAGAAAGTGTCGCCGGCGTCGCTTGCACTCCGCGTAAGTGACCGCCACGCCCATGTGGCGCAGACTATGACCGTCGCTGCCGCCGGTAATCACCTTGCTGAGGTTGAAGCCCAGCAGGGCACAGCGCATATTCCAGCGATTGAGGTTGGAGCCGTTGAACCCCTCCACGCCGTCCACCATCTCGAGGACGGTATCCAGGCGTTTTTCGGGAAAATAGGAGTTGAAGATGCCGGTGTAGGCGGCGCAGTAGGGATGGGGCAGAATCACCAGGCTCTCGTAGCGGCGGGCGCGTTCGATGAGCTCTTCCATCTCCAGGTCCGTGGAACTCATCACATCCGGGCCGCGATGAGGGGCGATGTGGGTGTTGAAAAATCGCTTGAGGTCGCGGATCAGGTAAAAATAGACCAGCAGATGGGTGCCCTCGCGGCTGGTCACCTCGATTCCGGGGATGCTCAATACGCTCTTGATGCGGCTCATCTCCACGGCGCCGCGGATCTCATTATGATCGGTGATGGCTACCCCGATGCCCAGTTCGCGAGCTTTTTGGGCGATCTTGGGGATGGAGTTGGCGCCGTCGGAGTAGTGGCTGTGAAAATGCATATCCACAACGGTAGCGCTGCGGTTCAACTGCGGAAGGTCAGGTTTGGTGAATTGGATGCGATGGTGTTGATTCATGTTTGTATTTTTGGGGCTCCAGCTAGGTGGTGAGTTCAGTCGATACACATCGGTTCAACATACGGGTTTTGCGGGGTTAGTCAAGCCCATGGACGAATCAGGCCCGATTTAGGCGAACAATTACCGATTATTGGCAAAAAGGTTTCCACAAAACGGTTTCAAGGGGGTTATCGGCCAAATGAAAATATTCTTAACTCTTTGGAGTTAACTTAAGAGTTCAAAGTTCTCCGTCATGCCGGATCCCCAATCGAGTTGTGGACAGGCCCGATCCGGCATATTAGATTCCAAGATGTTGGAATCTTTATGGATTCCCGCCTTCGCGGGAATGACGAGGCTGTCTAATCGAACATAGTAATTTCAGTGGGTTAAAAGGGCTATGGACTATCCAGGAATTAAATAACATAAATTGTATTTTTTCATGGCATGAAATTTGAATGAATGGCTTTAAGGGAGCGCGCAGCAACCCAACCCTCCCGGCCTGCCCGGCTCATAGGGCAACTTGAAATCGAACTCGATGAGCCCAATTCATGGATAGGTCCGAAGCGTTTGAAATTATTCGCATGATTGCCCAGGGCGTCGATCCCTATAGCGATGCCACCTACTCCCGCAATCGACCCGAGAACAACCCGGAAACCATTCAGGCCCTGTGTATCGTTCTTGCGGAGTTGGTCGAATCCAGCGACCCCGTCTCCCCTGCCGTGCCGGATCATACCGATATGGACCCACCCTCCGATTTCGAGCTGCTTAAAACCCGCCCCCTGGGGGACTATCTCAATGATCTGGAAAAAAACGCCATATTAAGAGCCCTGGAGCATACCAACTTCAACAAAACCCGGGCCGCCGAGCTGCTCGGGCTCACCTTTCGCCAGCTGCGCTACAAGCTGGATGTCCACGACCTTCCCCGCACCCGCCCCCAAACCTGATCCTCAATTTCCGAAACCCGGTTCATCGGCCCTGGAACGGCATTCTCCAAGCCATTGTCCGCGATCTTCCGTGGTTCGTTTTATTGGCCTTCTTCGGGCGGAGCGCTCTCCGCGGTATTCACGGTTTCATGGATGGCCCGGTAGATCTTATCGAAGGTCTCCGGAAAGGCCATGGGGGAGATTCGCCCGGTTTCGATGAATTTGACGACGATCTCCTTTGCGGCGCGTAGGATCTGCTCATCAAGGGATGCCATGGATACCTCCTGGAGTGCCTAGCGCAGGGCGCCGGCTGCGGCTTGGAGTGGGGGTGCTTCGTGCCAATGGTGCAGATCAGCGGAAAGAGCCCCCTGAATGCGGGCGCGATAGCTCTCGATTCGGGCCAGGGCTTCGGCCTGGGTGCGCAGGTGGGTTATGGATTCACGAAACTCCCGGTTGTGGGGTAAGCCTTTGACAAACCACCCCAGACGGCTGCGCATGAGCCGGCAGGCGATGGCTTCGCCCATGTAGTCCACCGAGGCTTTCAGATACTGCGCCATGATGGCAAAGCGCTCATCCAAAGTCACGAGCGGGGGGGGGGTGCCGGCCAGGGCGCTGGCTGCCTGGCCCAACAGCAAAGGATTGCCGATGGCCGCCCGGCCGATCATGATGCCGTCGCAGGCGGTTTGCCGGCGCATGGCCAGGGCGTCCCCGGGGGTCTGGATGTCCCCGTTGCCGATCACCGGCAGGGTCAGGGCTGCCTTGACCCTGCCGATGAGGGTCCAGTCGGCCTCTCCCCGAAAGCCCTGGCTCGCGGTGCGCGGATGCACGCTGATCGCATCCACGCCGCAATCCTGGGCAATGCGGGCGATCTCCAGGGCCTGGTCTCCCGAGGCGTCCCAGCCGCTGCGGATTTTAATGGTCAGGGGGATGGCAACGGCCCGGCGCACGGCTTTTAAAAGCCGTTGGGCCCGCCGGGGCTCTTTCATCAGGGCCACCCCGGAACCGGTTTTGACGATTTTTTTAACGGCGCAGCCGAAGTTGATATCAAGGATGTGGGCGCCGGCCTCGGCCACCATTTCCGCGGCCGCGGCCGTGATGTCCGGATCGGCTCCGAAGAGTTGCACCGCCAAGGGGGCTTCCGCAGGATGGCTGGCCAGCATGGCCCGGGTCTTTTGCGATCCGTGGTACAGGCCGTTGGCGCTGATCATCTCCGAACAAACCAGTCCGCAGCCCGCCGCCTTGGCAATCCGCCGGAAGGGCAGATTGGTGATGCCCGCCAGGGGCGCCAGGATCACCGGATTGGAAAGTTGAATGTTGCCGATTTGCATGGGCATATAAACCGCAGCGGCATGTTGCGCGGAGACCTTCATTCTATTGGGCGTTGTCAGGCTCGCCGGCCGGTGAAGCGTAGCAATAGAGACAGTTGTGACGGCAAGGCTGCTGGCGGTAGGCGCCGATATCCCGGGATGTGTGGCAGCCGCAGCCCCGCTGCCGCCGCTGACCAAGATCCGGTGTTCCCGGCAGCGCTCCACCGAAAAGATCTACCAAAATGTCATGGGGGATGCACGCGCTTTTTTGGATGGGGCTGGTGGCCGGCAGGGCGGCCAGGAGCTCTTTTTCGCTACAGGTGGAAAGGGTCATGCCCAGGGGCTGGAGCACCCCTTGCAGGTGCTCCAGGATGGCGATTTTCTCTTTGAGGGGCGGCTGCCAAAAGCGTATGCTGCCCTGGCGGCGGGTCCGCCGGCGGACCTTGGCGTAATCATCGAAAAAGGAGGTCACACAGCGCTCGATCCCCAGGGCCGCGGCCTCCCTGGCGATGGTCGTGAAGTCTGCCAGGTTGGTTTCGATATGCCCCGCTGGATCGACGGCATCAAGCAGGTGGCAGATGGGGTCGAAGCGCCAGGTGACGGCCCGCGGATCGTGGCGGTGGCACAGGCGGCGCAGTTGATTCAAGCGCGCCTCCAGGGGCGGCACTCCCGGCTCCAGCAGGGGTTGCTGGGAATTGAGGGTAAAGTGAAAAAAGAGGTGGTAGCCGCGTTGTTCCAGCCGGCGGTCAAACTCGGCGGCCAGAAAGGGGCTGTAATCCTTGGACCAGAACACGATGCTGTGGACCTGTTCAGGGTGCGCAGCCACCCGGTAGGGGCGGCGGTTGAATGGGTTTTCTACCTCAAAATAGCCCCGGTCGATGTTTTCCATGAACCAGGGCATGTAAAAGGCGGGAATGTCGGTGCGGCGGGAGGCCGAGAGCACAATGGGGGGTGTGGAGGTCATTTAGAAGTCAAGCGGGGGGCGCGGCGAACCGTGTGCCCCCCGGGGAGTGTCGCAGTTTATTGAGCGGTTTCGCTGGTTCGGGATTATTCGAACTCCGAGCTGCGGGTGGCCGGGACATCCGCGGCAACAGCTTCGGCATCACCCACCTTGAGG
Source organism: uncultured delta proteobacterium (assembly GCA_963713755.1). Classification (GTDB taxonomy): domain Bacteria; phylum Desulfobacterota; class Desulfobacteria; order Desulfobacterales; family CAVQMW01; genus CAVQMW01. Next base: position 899,354 of record CAVQMW010000005.1, read on the forward strand.
GCCTCATCCAGGATCTCCATGGCGCGGTCCACCTCTTCAGTGGTGATTATCAGGGGTGGCGCGACCATCAGGTTGTCATACCAAGGCATGATGTACAGTCCGGCCTGCATGGCCGCCGCGGCAATCTTGGCGGTCATCAGGGGTTTGCCGCTGATTTTGTCATGCTTGGTGTTGAAGGGTTCCTTGGTGGCCCGGTCTTTGACGATCTCCAGGCCCCAGAAGTGGCCCAGCCCGCGCACGTCGCCGACACAGTCGTGGTTGTCGGCCAGTTCATACAATCGGGTTTTCAAGTGGGCCGCCACAGTCTCCAGCAGGCCCGAGGCCGCCAGCCGCTTATACTCGCCAATGGCCGCCGGCACCGCCGAGAGGGCCAAGGCGTGGAAGGCGTAGGTGTGGCCGTGGCAAAAGAGGTTCTCTTCAAAGTAGTCCGCCACCGGCTGGGTGGCGGCGGTGACCCCCAGGGGCGTGTAGGCGCTGGTGCAGCCCTTGGCCGTGGTCATGATGTCGGGCAGCACATCCCACTGGTCCATGGCAAAGGGAGTGCCTGTGCGATACCAGCCGGTCATCACCTCGTCGGCGATGAGCAGGACATTGTGGCGGTCGCAGATTTCGCGCACCAGGGGGAAATATTCCGGCACCGGCACGATGCGGCCGTTGGTGCCCACCACCGGTTCGGTGATGATGGCGGCGATATTGCCGTCCTCGGCGAACATATAGTCCAGATAGCGGGCGCACTGGGTATCGCACTCCGGATAGGTCATATTGAAGGGACAGCGGTAGCAGTAGCAGTCTGGGGCGAACATCACCCCTTCCACGGTGTAGCGGGCGCGCTCCATGGGAATGCGCCGGGGGTCGCCGGTAAAGGCCATGCCCGCCGGGGTGGCGCCATGAAAGGAGTGGTAGCGGGAGACGATCTTGTAGGCTGGGGCCTTGGAGAGCCGGGTCATGGCCAGGGCGCCGTCATTGGCCTCGGTTCCGCTGGTGGAGAAGAAAAACTTGGTCAGTCCCTTGGGCATCATGGAGCGGATCGCTTCCACCGCCTCCAGGGCGATTTCAGTGGTGAACCCGGGGGCCACATAGGCCAGCTTTCCGGCCTGCTTCTGGATGGCCTCGACAATGGCCGGGTTTTTGTGCCCCAGGTTGGAACAGACCAGCATCGAGGAGAAGTCCAGGTAGGGCTTGCCCTGGGCGTCATAAAAGTAGACCCCCTCAGCGTCGCTGATCAGCATGGGGGCCTGCCAGGCTTTTTGCCAATTCCAGGTGCCGAAGGTGTGTTTGGCCAAATTGCGCACGTCGTGGGCTGAATCGTTCATGTCAGGCTCTCCTTAATATAGGCATGTTATCTGGGCATGGCTCGCTTTTGATGAATGGACGCCCGATTACAGCGCTTCCAGCAGCGTGAGATGGGCTTGCCGTTTCTTGGCCAAACGCTTTAGCTCCCGGGCGACTTCGGGCAGGGCTTTGAGCTTAAGCGCCGCCTGCTGATAGTAATCCAGGGCGCGGGTCTCCATGGTCCGGGCGCAGTTCAGCAGACTGTCGCCATCATCGCCGGCCGCGTCGGCCAGCTCGCACTGAAAGGGCGTGCGGGTGAAGTCCTGGATCGGTTCCAGAATCATCTCGGTAACATTTTCCCGGCGGGTTCGCTGAATGGTTTTTACATTTTTTTTCGCATCCGCGGCAAATTGGGTAAAGAGCGCTTCATGGCCGGCGGCCGACGGATTGGAGGCGGCATAGGTATAATATTCCGCATCCTGGGTTTCCAGTTCCTCGGCGAAGTTGAGGATGCTGCCGAAATTAACTAAGGGCATAGGGTCCTCCTGGGCCCCGTTGTCCGCCGGACCATGGCACGGGCCGAGGGCAACGGGAAGTTGGGATCATGGGCGCTTGGAATCGCCCGGGCCGGGTTAAAACCAGCGTTCGATGACCACCTTGGTGTCGGTGAAAAAGTTGAAAATTTCCTGGCCATGGCCCTTGGTGTCGCCGAACATCGAGTTGCCGGCGCCCCCAAAGGGGAAAAAGGACATGGGCGCGGCGATGCCGATATTGACGCCCACCATGCTCGGTTTCACCCGGTATTTGAACTCCCGGGCCACCGCGCCGCTCTGGGTGTAGAGGCAGGCGGCGTTGGCGAAATTGCGGCTGTTGACCAGTTCGATGGCGTCTTCCAGGTCATTGCAGCGCACCACACTCACCACCGGGCCGAAGATCTCCTCGCTGGCGATGGTCATCTCGGGCTTGACCCGGTCAAAGATGGTGGGACCCACAAAAAAGCCGTTGGGCAGCTCGGGAACCACGCAATCCCGCCCATCCAGGATCAGCTCGGCACCTTCGGCGATCCCCTTTTCAATATAGCCCAAGACCCGCTCTTTGTGGGCCGCGCTCACTACCGGACCCATGGCGGTTTGCTCGTCCAGGCCGTCACCGATTTTCATGGCTTTGGCCGCTGCCATGAACTTATCCAGCAGGGCCCCGGCGGCATCGCCCACCGGCGCCAGGATGGAGCCCGACAGGCAGCGCTGGCCGGAACAGCCGAAAAAGGAGGTGATCAGGGAGGGCATGGCCGCGTCCAGATCGGTGTCGGGCATGATGGTGACCACGTTTTTGGCGCCCCCCAGGGCCTGGACCCGTTTGCCGGTCTCCCCGCAGCGCTGGTAGATGTATTTGGCGGTGGGCGTGGACCCCACAAAGGAGACCCCTTCGATGTCGGGGTGATCCAGAATGGCGTTGACCACATCCCGGGAGCCGTGAACCATGTTGACCACCCCTTCGGGCAGCCCGATCTCATCCACGATCTCAAAGATCTTGGTCTGGGTCATGGGCACCTGCTCCGAGGGCTTGAGCACGAAGGTGTTGCCGCTGACCAGGGCGTAGGGCAGGAACCACCAGGCCACCATGCCCGGAAAGTTGTAGGGTACGATGGCCGAAAAGACGCCCAGAGGCTGGCGGTGGCCGTAGCAGTCGATCCCCTTGGCGATATCCTCCAGGGTGTAGCCGCACATCAGGGTGGTGACGCCCGTGGCGTGCTCCACATTTTCGATCATGCGCCGCACCTCGCCCCGGGCTTCGTCAATGGCCTTGCCCTGCTCGGTGGTGAGCACCCGGGCGATATCCTCGAAGTTTTCCTCAAAGGCATCCTTCAAGCGGAACAGATAGCGGGCCCGGGACAGGGGCGGCGTCTCCCGCCACTCCTCGAAGGCCGCTTTGGCGGCGGTCACGGCGCGGTCCACGTCTGCGGCGTTGCCGTAGGGCACCGTTGCGATTTTTTCGCCCTTGGCCGGGCACCAGACATCACCGGTGACCGTGGAATCGGAACCGGTCCACTCGCCGTTGATATAGTTTTGCATCAGGGGCAGATTCATGGATTTCTCCTTTCTAAAGAAAAGGTTGGGGTGTTTTGGGTCTAAGGCGTATGGATTCGTATTCTATAAGTAAGATGCTTTTACGAAATAATGGGCCGGCTGTCAATGAATATTACGAATAAAATATAAATATATTTAAAATAATACGAATATCGTAGAAATTGTACTTCGATTTGTGCTATGGCTCAAAAGAAAAACCAAAAATCCCACTGCCGCGCCTTGCCCGCCGTTTATGCGGGCTGTTCAGCGCCGGAGAGGGCGGCCCGAACATGCTCCCAGACACCTGATAACCCCCCGAGGCCCCATGAACGCTAAAGCCAGCACCAACCATAAAACCAGGACCAAGCCCTTGGACCGCATTGACCGGCGGATTATCGCCCTGCTGCAGCAAGACGGACGCATCGCCAACACGGAAATCGCCAAGCAGGTGGGAGTTTCCGAGGCCACGGTGCGCACCCGGGTCAACCGCCTGATTCAAGAAGAATTTGTCCAGATCGTGGCGGTGAGCAATCCCATCAAGCTCGGCTTCGGTATCGTGGGCACCTTGCGGATCAAGGTCGACATCAGCAAAATGGAGCATGTCACCCGGGAGTTGGAAAAGCTCAAGCCCCTCTGGTTCATCGTCAACACCACCGGCGGCGCGGACATCGTCACCGAGTTCATCGCCAAATCGCTGGACGATCTCAACGAGTTGATTTTCAATCAAATCAACAAGATCAACGGCATCCAGGGTACGGAAACCAACATCTTTCTAAAATATGTCAAACGCCGCTACGACTGGGGCACGGCCCTGGATGATTAACAGCCATCCGGGAGCGGGAACTGTCGGTATTCGAAGGGGAGGGCCGATTTCGGCGGGGTGGGCTGTTTGTCAGGTCAATGCCGATCGCAAACGGAAGCAGGGTTTTCGATTGGTTACGGCCCAACCTGCTTGTCCTTGGGCCTGCGGTGTGGGGGATAGCGAGCTGTGACCGGGTAATTCGCTCACCAGTTGATGAATAGGAGCGCTCCGCTTCACCTGGCGACGGGAGTAGAACCTGAAGTCTGTTTTAGATGAAGAATTTTGCCCGGCGAAAACGTGTTAAAGCCCCGCAATACCGCTGGTCAGATTGAACGCGGTTGCTCCGCCTTTCTATTCATGGTTCAATTCAAGGGCAATTTTCAGTGCTCTTTCTATGCGGTACAACTTCTCGGAGGAAAGATTGCCGATGTAATCTGTCAACATGTATTTCGGCAGGCTAATGAGTTCATCACAGTGAATGCTACTGTCATGTTTCAGACCTTCATCGATTCCTACAGCAATTTGGGTTGAAAGGCCTTTGTAGGTTGTGTAAACGGGGGCACAAATAACCGTCGAGAATCGGGAATCAATTAGGATTTGGCGGCTGACAATGACAAAGACTCGAAATTTTTTCGGATCACGCGACGATGGTCTTTTAACTCTATAAAGCTCACCCCGTCTCATAGCGGGACCTGATAAGTGAGTACATCTTCTGCTTCGGCGTTAAGAGAATCAGAATGCCTGTTTATGAGTTCAAGATCCCTCTGTTCAGCCTCTTTCCGTGCCAACTGGGCTATAAATTTACGTGCCGCAGTTTCAATAAATTCTGATCGGCTCCTGTACTCACCGATGTACAAATCGATAGCTTTAAGTACCTCGTTTGATAGTGTTATAGATGTCTTGATTTTCATACCACTAAAATACCACCTTTGCCTGATTCTGTCAATCTAATTTTCTGTGAACGCAGAGATGAGGGGTCGGGCCATACCTGCCGGGAATTTCACCCGAAGCCTCAAAAGTTTGGCTTAGAAATTCTGTTCCCGGAGCCGCCCGCTGGCCCGGTCCCACTCAAGCAAAAAGTGATAATTTTTAGCTAATAATTCTTGAATTTTATTATTCAGAAAAATTGCAGTTGAATTGAGATTTTACCCCAGGAAACCCGGGCGTGCCAAAACCAGGGGCAACCTGGACATATCAGCATGGATGGGAATATTCAAATTTCCGGGGATTTCCAGATTTAACCGTCGCTCTTGGGCGGGAATGCAATCACCTTGCCGGGTGTCTGGGATGACTTCGCCTTCGAGGATGATGCAGGACTGCCGGATTTGACGTCTTTGGCACGCTCTAGCTGGGCGTCTTTCAAAGGTGCGCTCTTGGTCTGGAAAACTGAATCATTTTCCGGCCGGGGCTGCCCTAGTTCAGGATCCGGCGGGGATACCACCGGCTCGAGACGAATCCGTTTGCCCCCCATGGTGAACTCCTCGCCGTTGATATAGACATCCCTGAGAATCCAGGTCACCACCTGCAGCGGGATTTGCAGCATCAACAGCTTTACATGGTACCAGTCCCGTTTGTGATCGGCCGCGATGGATTCAATCCTCGCGTAGGAGAGGGGTTGGTCTTCGTAATGGATCAAGACAAGATCGTGTTCAACGGCCATGGGGTGGATTCCTTGGGGCGCCCTCCAGCTGGATGGGCATGGGGTGTTTCCGCGAATATAGCCCAGGGGATGCGGGCTGTAAACTCTCCGGAGCCTGTTTGTGGCGGCCCGGGAGTGTGCTATACTCCCGGTCGGCGGTGCGCGCCAATTTCAATTTGGACTTTTCATGCCGGCGGCGAGGGTTGCCGGTTGACGATAGGGAGTAGCGGCGTGGTTCTACCCATGGCCATTTATATCGGGGCGGTGCTGCTGGCCAACTACACCGCTACCTGGTTTATCCCCATGCCGGTTTTCGGACTGGTTTCCGTGGGAACCTTGATTTTCGGCATCACCTTCACCCAGCGGGACCGGGTGCACCGCTTCGGCCGCAAAGCGGTCTATTTCATGATCTTCCTGGCGGCTGTGGGAATGGTTCTCGAATCGCTGCTGCTGGATGTTCCCTGGCGCATCATCGGTGCCTCCTTTATCGCCATCGTGCTCAGTGAAACCGCGGATACCGAGGTCTATCAGCGGCTGCTGCACCTGGGCTGGTTTCAGCGGGTGGCCCGTTCCAACCTCATCAGCATTCCCTTGGACAGCCTGCTGTTCAACGTCATTGCCTTTGCCGGCGTGTTCGCCCCGGGCAAGCTGGCGGCCATCATTTTCGGCGAGATCGTGGCCAAGTTTCTCACCGGCATGCTGGCGGCCCTGATCCGCACGACCTCGGCACGCAACCCACCCCTCTCCGCGGGAGCGGCCGCCGATTAAAGCATTCCTGAGCCGCAAACCGGTTTTGACCGCCATGGCCGGTAGTCGTATAATCTTGAATTTAATTCACTATTCTGAACCCGCTGCAAACATGCTGTGGGGGGATCCGGCAACATCGGAGGCACACCATGGGAAAACTGAAATCCCCCTGGGTCATGGGACTCTTGTTTTTAGGGGCACTTTACGGCTGTTCGTCCACCCAACTGGTGCAGCGCTGGCACGATCCGGAGTTCAGCGGTCCCAAGCTCAACACCATCCTGGTGCTGGGGGTATTCAAAGATGAGGTCCAGCGCCGGGCATTCGAACAGACATTTGCCGACCAGTTTGACGCCGCCGGCAGAGAAGCGGTTCCCGGCTACCGTCTGGTGCCCGCAGCCGCGCAGATCGAAAGCAAAGCGGCCGTGGCCGCGGCGGTGCAAAAAGCCGGTGCCGACGCGGTGTTGATCACCCATTTCAAGGGCGTGAGTCAAGAGGAGCAGCGCGTGCCGCCCCGGGTCGATTACCAGCCCGCCATGGGATTCGGTTACTATCGCTACTACGCACCGGTCTACCACCGCGTCTACCGGCCCGGCTACACCATCGTCAATTCCATCGTTAAACTGGAGACCCAGGTTTATCGCGTGGTGGATGAAAAGCTGGTCTGGATGGGAAATTCCGAGAGCGTGAACAGTGCCTCGGCCGATATGATCGTCAAAGAATTGGTCAGCCTGGTGGTGGAGGATATGAAAAAAAGAGGGCTGATCGATTGACCGCCGCCGACACCCCTCAATTGAAAGGAGGCCCCATGAAAAAGAAACCTACCCGCCAGACGGTATTAATTTTTCTCGCCGGCATCTGTCTATTCATGGTCACGCTGTTTCTCACCGGCGCCGCCTACGATGACGGCGCCTCCCAGGTGGGCCGCTACCGCCTGACCGTCATCAACCGCAACAATTTCCCCGACCTGTTTGTGATCGACACCGCCACCGGCGTGGTCAAATGGGTGGGAACCGACGAAGGCAAGCCCTTTGGGGAGATCAAAGGGCGCTAAGCCCTCCGCTACACAACAACAAGGGCCGGGTGGACCCGACGACCCGCCATGGATGGCAGGGTGGGTCATGGTATTCGACTTGCCCGTTCGGTTCCGCCCCTGATTCCGAAGGAAGTCCCGCAGATGGTGGGGCCGTCCTGAACTTCCTGACACCGCCCCAGAGGAGCGTCATCATCATGCCCGTAAGGCTGCTGCCTGGAAATTTATTCTTCCTGACAACACTTTTTTTGCTCAACATAATGGCTGGCGCGGGTTCTGCCCATGCCCAGACAGCGGCCGATATTCAGGCGTGGTTGAATGCCCACAACCAGTATCGGGCGCTCCACGGGGTGCCGCCGGTGGCCTGGTCGGCCACAGTGGCCGCCAGCGCCCAGGCCTATGTCAACACCTGTCCCAGCGGGCATTCCAGCAGCCCCTATGGCGAAAACATCCTCTTTGCCAACTATGTACTGCCACCTGCCGATGTGGTGGCCTGGTGGTACAGCGAAGAGACGCTTTACGATTATGATAATCCGGGATTCAGTTCCAAGACCGGCCATTTCACCCAAGTCGTCTGGAAGTCAACGGCCGAAATCGGATGCGGCTACCGTGGCGGGTGTGGCGGTTACTGGAGCAATATTTGGGTGTGCCAGTACAATCCCCCCGGCAACTACATCGGTCAGTTCGCCGAAAACGTGTTCCCGCCCAGCACCCCGCCACCTCCCAGCTTACCACCCCCCCGCAGCGGCTCAGGGGCCCTTCTGCCCGCCATCCTGCACCTGCTCTTGGATTGAGGCCCATCATCGCCGTTTGCCAAGGGCACATTTTAAACCCGAAATCCCACGCAGTCACCGCCCCTGACCCCTTCCATCCAGGCAGCGATTCTTTAAAAAATAGAAATGGTCAGACCAAATAGTGACTGTGCTCACGAAAATTTATAATGTGCCGATATCTTCGTTAAGATGATCAGCCCGACCAATGAAACCATTCAACCGCTGCGGCAATGAAGGGTCAGGATCTATGAATGATTCAACCTTGGTTTATTCCACCGAAACTGGCCGGATGTGTCCTGAGTGCGGCAGACCCCAGAAAAAATGCACCTGTAAAAAGCGGAAGCCGAGAAATTTCACCAAAGAGGCCGGTGACGGTATCATCCGTATCAAACGGGAAGTCAAAGGTCGCAAGGGAAAAACAGTAACCACCATCTCCGGCTTCCAGGAAACCGGTGCGGAACTTAAAAAAATTGCCTCTCAATTGAAGAACCGTTGCGGCACAGGAGGCTCTGTCAAGGATGGTGTGATTATGATCCAGGGCGATCACCGGGAAACTTTAAAGGCTGAATTGACGAAGCAGGGGTTCCAGGTAAAGCTGGCCGGGGGTTGATATATTCATCAAAACCAAAGGATTTATGCGATGAATCCCAAAAGTGTCTGGGGCATCATTTTTATTGTACTGGGGGTGGTTGCCGTCATTGGTGGAATCGGCAGCTACTATCAAACCACAGTTGCAGGTAATGAAATCCTATCGGTGACTGAAACGACTTTCAGAATAGCTGCAAGGTTTGGACTTGGAAATTTGGACACCACCGATTACAGAGGGCTGATTGTCAGGGAACAGATGTTTTGCATAGTATCCGTAGTGTTGGGGGTTTTGTTCTGTATCAGCGGGACCCTGATGATCCAGGACCACCCACCCCAACCACTGCCTGTGACATACCGGGATAATCTTGAATACGAGGATTGGAGCCGGTCCCGATTCAGGATGTAAATAGATCAATAGGATTTACGTTATGTTTGTGCCAATATAGTAGTTTATACCCACTGTAATACCATGAATTAACCCTGGTTGCGTCTGGGAATTCACTGGATTAAATTATTTCTCAGAACACGATCACTTAACACCAACTAGAGGTGCATCATGGCCGAAAATAGAACGCAAGATTATTGGGACGACAATAGCGAAGGACACATTGATACCCGCGAGGCCAATTTCGATTGCGATACTAAAGATGAGAATCTGGGCTGCGACCTGGGAATCGATGTGATGGGTTAGAAGAAAAGGAGGTGCAATATGATCGGTACAGCAATCACCCTTATTACCCTGGCGTACTGGTTGAACCGCTGCTCGACGTTCACCGCCCAAGGTGCAGCTTGCAAGATCTAAGGCAGAGCTTTGGATACTAGGCGAAACTTTACTGAGTGAGCCTCACCAAAGGTGCAGGCAAAAACGGCAGGGCCTCATCCGAGGCTCTGCCTTTTTTATTTGGCTAGCGGTGATGCCTCTGAAACTCTGACCCGGATAGATGAACGGCTACATTCCTGACGCCAACGGCCCATGAGGGCCTTTACAGGAGGACGGCTGCTCCTGTGAGCAAGGCCGGCCTCTTTATTGGACGCCCAGCCGGGGCATATTGTTGGCCGGAACTTTTTGGAAATACGGCAGCACCAAGGGTGGCCAATCTGCGACCAGCGGTGGATCATGATTCGAGTTTGTCCCTACCTACTTTATCAGCCCATAAATTCTCAGCATCTGATAGGTCGAAAAACACACCCCGGCAAAGCTTAGGACCATTATTGCAACAATAATATTTATCATGGTTTCCTCCGACAATCTGGCTTTGAGCTTTCAATAGGTTAATCGGCATTAAACCCAAAAACTTGAGCTGGGAACGGGGAGTGTCACGCAGAGACGAATTCAAGCCGGTTCAAATGAACCACCGAATTTAGAGACTCCCGTTTTCAAGTTAAGCTGGGACATATTCAGGGAATCAAGATTTACTCGATCTGGAATCCTTGAAGGGGGATATTTGTAGTTAGGTGGGGGTGGTGGCTATACTCAATTTATGTCACCACAGAATAATTTTTCTTGATTGACCTTGACAAACTTTAGTCTTTCAGCTAATAATTACTTGTTGAACTCTCCTTATTGCTCAAGCCCAGCTGCATTGTAACCCCCCCGGTGTTGAGCGGCTTTGCAACCTCCTAATAGCTGATTTCAGTGCTTTAACTATTGTGCACTGTCCCTAACCGCCCACAGAAAGGAGGATGAACTTATGAGAGAATTTAGAAGTTATGTAATTTACATAATATTTTTTTCTTGTGGTCTGTGGATAACGGGAATAAACAATGCACACGCTGCCTCCTGTCCAGCTAACGGAGCGTTTGCTGGCATTAAAATCTGGCACTACTTGGAAAGCACTGCAGGCATTTACACTCAAACAACAGAGTATGAAGGGACAGTGAGCATACAGTTTTATTATAAAAAAAACTTTTATGTTCAGAATCGTGGCAATTACATCATTACTAAAACAGTCGATGCCAAACAGGATTCCCTTTTTTGGAACTGCACCTATGAGACCGCGCAAGCAAAGGTACATGTCCGAATTAGCTCTAATTCAGATACCTGCGATGATAGAGATGGCATGTTGTTTTTGAAAATAATCGAAGAGGCTGAGGAGACATCCGTCGCTTACCATTGTGTGGACGGCATTGGTAACGTATATGGCCCTTTTACTCAAACCTATCCTGCAACCAGATTGGAACATGATGTGATGATAGAATATGCTCATGAGGCCATGGTAATACACCCGTTTCCACAAGGTACTGGTGACTACAGCTGGACTCTACTATTTCGGGCAACGCCTATCCCATTAAAAGACGCGAATCTTATTCCGATTTTAGCACCCCTACTTTTATCTGAGTAATTAAATTGATACCTTAAAACAATGCAATAGTCATTTTTTAGAACTGAAAACGCTCTGCCTATTTATTTTGGATATCTCCAATTATGTTGAGAGCATACCCATCCCCTTAAAATTATAAAGGTTTTAATTCAGTTTGTTCCGAATAACTCAATTTAACTGTATTCTGATTCGATCAATGCTCTTGCTGTATAATACGCCGAATGTGATGATGCGCATGTTCATATACTTACTGGTTAGAACGCATAGGGCAGATTTGCACGCCAAACACTGAAAAAGGGGGAATTGAGATGACTCTATGCCCGGTCGCCTTAATAGCAGGCTGCAAAAAGTGTCCGGCAGTCACGTTCTGTCCACTGAAAAGCGTGATTGGCGATTACCGGAAGTCAGGGGAGACGCAAGCGAAGCAGGACGCCGAGAAGGCTCGAGGCGGTGCAAAGCGGGATAAGTAACCGTGGACGATACCGATCTGATGGCGCCCCCTTTGAAACTCACAACACCCACCGCGTTCCAAATTCATACCCTTTCCGCAGTGCGTAGCTCAGCGCCTGCCGGTTATCTCGGCCCCGGCCAAGTCTCTTTAACTGCTGAAGGAGAGCACCGGTAAACGCTCCATTCAACCGGACATTCACAGGAAATTTTGGAACCAACTTTCGAGAGCCTGCGAAAGGCCTCTCCTGGAATGAATCCTCGTGCTTCCGTTACGCTTCCGCAACTAAAAAAGGGTTCACGCTAAATTCGCGTGAACCCTTTTTTAGTTGGTGGGCCGTGAAGGAATCGAACCTTCAACCTACTGATTAAGAGTCAGGTGCTCTGCCTAGTTGAGCTAACGGCCCCGAGCAGGTCCGGGATGGATTTCCCGGGTCCCTTGAGATGGGCAGCAGACCTACCAATCTCCGGCGGCTTTGTCAAAAATTATTTTTATTGCCGCCAGGGGGGGCGCTCCCGCTTGCGCTTGCGGTCGCGTTTCTTGCCTTTGCGGCCCGGGGCGCCGGTGACGCCCGGTAGGTTGGGCGCGCTGTTGCGGCGGCCACTGACCGCGGCGGCAAAATGATCCGGGTCCATGGCAAAGGATCCGGCTGCTACTGGCGCCGAAGGAGGAGCCTTGGGTTTGGGCTTGCGGGGCTCGCTCTCCTTGGGTAGCGGCGGGCCGGAAAAGCAGTCCACGGGGATGGAGGGGGCCAGGAAAAGGTTTTCGCCGCCCTCAAAAAAGGTGATGGATTTTTGTCGGGCCAAATCGCTCATCACGGTCAGCAGCACGGGCTGGGGGTCCAGGCGGCGGCCCAGGCGCAGGGCCATCTCCGGGTCCGCGGCGAGGACTATGTGCTCCCGGCCCATGGGCCGGATTCCCTTTTCATGGACATGGGGATAGGCGCGCCGGCGAACACAGGTGTAGAGTAGCCTGGGCAAGGTCTGGGGCGGTCTGCGCGCCGGGAGCCGCTGTCGGTCCCGGCCCCGAATGCGGTCTCCATCGAGCTCCAGGGGCGGCGCGGGGACGCTGATGCGGATCTCTTCCAGATCCCCCTGGCGCACCGCTTTAAAGCCCGGCTCTTCATGCAGGGCTTTGAGGAACTCCTTGGTTTTGACAAATCCCTGGGGGTCGGGCACCAGGCCGAATTCATCGGGCCGGCGCTCCAGCATGTAGGCCACATATTTGGCCAACTGGTGGGGGCTGCGGCGGGGGCTCATGGCCGTCGGCCGGCGTTGTAAGTTAAAAAAGCGATCACAAACGGCTCCATCCGGGGATTCATTCAATTGCTATCATTCTATCGCAGCGGTTGGGTTGCGGCAAGCGCCCAACTTGACCGGTCTATGGCTTTCTGGTAATCATTACAGCGTAATATTTTGAAATCTAAGTAAATTTATGAGCCAGAGAGGAGAGCCGAGATCATGAATCGCGACAAATCCCATATGTTGTTTCAACGTGCGGCCAACGTCATTCCGGGTGGGGTCAACAGTCCCGTGCGGGCCTGTAAATCCGTGGGCGCCGAACCGCTGTTTATTGATCGTGCCGACGGCTGCCGGCTCTATGACGCCGACGGCAATGGCTTTATCGACTACATCGGTTCCTGGGGGCCCATGATTCTGGGCCATCGCCATTCGTCGGTGATCCGTTCCGTGGCGGAAACCCTCAACCGCGGTATGAGTTTCGGCGCGCCCACGGATCTGGAGGTGGTGATTGCCGAAATGATCATCGATGCCGTGCCTTCGGTGGAGATGGTACGCATGGTCAATTCCGGCACCGAGGCCACCATGGCCGCCATCCGCCTGGCCCGGGGCGCCACGGGCCGGGATCTGATCATCAAATTCGAAGGCTGTTACCATGGTCACGGCGATTCCCTGCTGGTGGAGGCCGGTTCCGGGGTGGCCACCCTGGCCATTCCCGGCAGTCCGGGGGTGCCCGCCGCCTTTGCCGGACTGACCCTCAGCCTGCCCTACAACGACACCGATGGATTTGTCCAGGTGATGGCCGAAAAGGGCGATCAGGTGGCCGGGGTGATCGTGGAGCCGGTGGCCGGCAACATGGGCCTGGTGCAGCCCGTGGCGGGCTTTTTGGAGGCCCTGCGGGAGGAGACTTCGCGCCATGGCAGCATCCTGATTTTCGATGAGGTGATGACCGGCTTCCGGGTGGCCCGGGGCGGCGCCCAGGAGGTTTTCAAGATAGATCCGGATCTGACCACTTTGGGTAAGATCATTGGCGGAGGCATGCCCGTGGGAGCTTACGGGGGCAAAAAAGCACTCATGGAGCAGGTGGCGCCGGCGGGATCCATCTATCAGGCCGGTACCCTTTCCGGCAATCCCGTTGCCATGGCGGCCGGGATCGCTACCCTGATGGAGCTGGCCAAGCCTAATTTCTACACCGATTTGGAGAGCAAGGCCGCCCGCTTGGCTTTCGGCCTGCAGGAGGCCGCGGAAAAGGCCGGGGTGCCGGTGGCCATGGAACGGGCCGGCTCCATGCTGGGGATGTTCTTCAGCGAATCACCGGTGACCAATTTCAAGGAGGCCAAGGCCTGCGATCTCGATCGCTTTGCCGCCTACTACCGGGGCATGCTGGATAATGGGATCTATCTGGCGCCCTCCCAGTTCGAGGCCCTGTTTGTCTCCGCGGCCCATGATGAGCCGGCCCTCGACCAGACCATCGCGGCTGCCGAAAAGGTGCTGGGGGATCTATCCGCATAGCCGCGCCAAGCGCCGGATCGTGTAGATCGCCGGCGGCCGGGGAGTGGAGTTTGCCCAACGGTTTTCTCCAGGCTCAAAAAAGATAGCACCAGGTTGGGGCTATCTAAAAACGGGCGATTGGCCAGCCGGCGCCAATGAAAAAAACGATTTGAAACCGCTGATTCCCATGAAGAGATCGGTATGAATTCACGCCAGCGGGTGCGGGCGGCATTGAGCGGCGAGACTCCCGATCGGGTACCCTTCGCCTTTGGCTTTTTCGGCCAATCCCTGCCCGGCATCGGCGACCCGGATTCCCGTTTCGGCAGCGATGTGCGCTTTGCCGAGTTTGACCCGCCCCGGGAACAAGCCGGGTTTCTGGACTATCTGGAGCGCCTGCCGGCGGATCTCTATCTCGGCAATCCCCGCCAGCTCAGAACCTATCACGAATGGCAGTATCATCCGGAACAGGGGCGACAGCGGCCTCTGGGCCACATTTCCTCCGTTGCCGAGCTGGACGCGGCGCTACTGCCCGATCTGAGCCACCCCCAGCGTCATGCCGGACTTGCCCGTCAGGTGCGCCGTTGGCATGAAAAAGGTCTGGCCGTGGCCGGTTCCCCGCCCCATCTGGGAGGACAGCTCTTTGAGACCGCCTGGCGCCTGCGGGGCTTTGAGACCTTCATGGAGGACCTGCTCCGGCGACCGGAGCTGATCCACTATCTTGTAGGGCAACTGGCCGCCGTGCTGCGCCAGAATGTGGCCATATTAGCCAAGGCCGGCGTGGATATTCTTCTGCTGGATGATGATGTGGCCATGCCCACGGGGCTGCTGATCAGCCCCGGCACCTGGCGCAGCTTTTTCAAGACGCCCTTGAAGGCGGCCATTGATGCCGCCCGCGAACAGGCCCCCGAGCTCCTGGTTTTCTACCACAGTGACGGTAATTTTACCCAAATCATCCCCGACTTGCTGGAGATCGGGGTGAACGTCATCAATCCCCTGGCCCCCGACTGCATGGATGCCGCGGCCATTCGCCGCCGGTTCGGTCCCCGGCTCGCCTTTTGGGGCACCGTGGGCCGGGCACTCACCTGGGACCAGGGCACGCCCCGGCAGATCGCGGCGGAAGTCCGGCGCCGAATTGCAGATTTAGGTCCCAGCGGGCTGCTGCTGACGCCGGCCTATGACATTGATTTTACGCCCAAAGCGAACTTGGCGGCCTTTGCGGAAGCGGTCCGGAACTCCGGGCGGGCAACGAACTGAACTTATGGGCTGCAAGTTAGAATTACGCTACGCTGCTCAAAGATTTGCTGCACAAGGACCGCTACTCGATCGACCCCCCAGGAGGCCGCATGATCATTACCAATATTGAAACGATTCCCGGTAAAACCATCGTGGAGCACTTCGGCCTGGTTTCCGGCAATACCATCCGCGCCAAGCACATCGGCCGGGATCTCATGGCCAGTCTCAAGAACCTGGTGGGCGGAGAGCTCAAGGGGTACACCCAATTGCTCAACGAATCCCGCCAGGAAGCGGTGGCGCGCATGCTGGAACAGGCCCGGCAGCTGGGGGCCAATGCCGTTGTCAACGTCCGCTTTTCCACATCCTCTGTGGCCCAGGGCGCAGCCGAACTTTACGCCTACGGCACAGCGGTGCGGGTCGAATAGGCCAGGAGGCGGCATGTACGATCTCGCTTTCATCATCGGTCTGATTGCCCTGGGCTATGTGGCCGGCACCTGGGTGGAAAAGCGCCACTACCGATCCATCGTGCAACGGGAAACGGATCTGCTCTCCCTGCCGGGGGTGACCTTCCGGGAGGTGGATTACCCGCCGGAATCCATTGCGGAGAGCCGCCTGGTGACCGGCAGCGCGGTCATATCCATCGACTACTTCAAGCTCTTTTTGGCCGGTTTACGCAACATCTTCGGCGGCACGGTCAAGTCCTACGAGAGCCTGCTGGACCGGGCGCGCCGGGAGGCCGTCTTGCGCATGAAGCAGGAGGCCCTAAATGCGGATATCATTCTCAACGTGCGCATCGAGACCGCGGCCATCGGCCGCAATGCCCACCGCAAGGGCGTGGGCTGTCTTGAAGCGCTGGCCTACGGGACCGCCGTGACCCTTAACCCTTTGGCGAAAAAATAGGCCGTATTGAATTAAAAAACCAACCGCCTTCTGCCTTCACGCCATGAAGTACACCCCCCGTCAGCCCAAAACCAACGTCAATGTCACCCCAACCTCGCCGCTCAGGGAGCTGCTGGTGTTGACGGTTGGATTGGCGGCGATTCTCGTGGGCCTTTACTTTCTTCTCGGCCTGGCCGTGGATGTTATTGTTCCCCGCCTCTCTACGGGTCTTGAAACCAAGCTGGGGGCCATGGTCACCCGCTCCCTGGAAGCACCGGCAGACGAAAGCCGGCACCAGCGCTGGGTTCAGGATTTGACGGATCGCATTCAGGCCCGCTGCGCTAGGCTGCCCTATCTCTTCAGGATCCATATCCGTCCTGGCTCGGATGTCAATGCCCTGGCCTTCCCCGGCGGGCACATTGTGGTTTACCAGGGCCTTCTGGATGCGGTGGTCTCGGAAAACGAGCTGGCCTTCGTGCTGGCCCATGAAATGGGACACTACGCCCATCGGGACCATCTGCGGGGGCTGGGCCGGGCCGTGGTGTTCATGGCCCTGGCCGCCATTTTGTTGGGCCCCGACAGCAGTGCCGCCGACTTTCTGGTGAATACCCTGGGGCTGGCGGAACTCAGTTTCTCCCGCCAGCAGGAGGGCGCGGCCGACCAATTCGGCCTGAAGGCTTTGAATTGCCTTTACGGCCATGTGGGCGGATCCACGGATTTTTTCGCCAAAATTCCCGAGGCCCGGGATCCGGGCAAATGGGGACACTACTTTACCACCCACCCGGCCAATGCCCGCCGCATCTTAGATTTGAAAGCGCAGGCGCGTCAAAAGGGCTATGTCGCCGGCCCGCTGCTGGCCTTGCCCGGGTTCTGGCAGAGTCAATCTGGCCTTTAACGGCCGTGGGAATCCTATCCGGCATGCTTGCCAAAGGAAGGATTGGCCTGCTAATCAAAACCGTTGTCGTTGAAGGTTGATGCCGGACTGCCTTCCGTCTTTGCGGTCGCCAACGGCGAATGCGTCAACCAGAGACCGGGCGACCATCAGGATCGCTGAAGGGCTTATCTCAACATGTCTCTCAAAAGGGGGAAATCCATGGGCCAAACCAGCCAAGAATTGCAGGATTTTATTGACGGATGGGCGGACAGCGAAGATCGGAACAAAGATGCTTTCTTGCGCCTCAAGGCATTTTTAGAAGGCAAAAGCGGCACTAAACTGGAGTTTATCCCCCGTCCCGGGGTAACTTACTCCCTGCGGGCCGCCCATGAAAATCAGCAGGTTAAACCGCTGTTCGCCATGGTGGATGTGATTGAAGACGACCCCCGCTGGCTGTCGGTCTGTTTCTACGGCGAGATGATTCAAGATCCTGATGAAAGCGGAGATTTCGTGCCCGAGGGCCTTTTAGGCGATGATGCTCTCTGTTTCGATCTGGAGAGCTATGAGCCGGAAACGCTGGCCTACCTGGAAGCGCGCCTGGATGAAGCTTATCGTCACGCAGCCCTGGGCTGAAGCGAGGCGTTGCCTGCGCCCCTGGGACTAGGCCCAAGGGTCATACCATGAAGCGAATCTTGGCTTCGCCCCATGGTATCCTGCCGGTCTTGGAGGGACGGGTTGTTCAGGGGTTTAAGATCATCCCTGAATACGCGAAAAAAACCTGGTGCGGCATGGGGATGGGACCCCTTAGGCCTGGGCCACGCTCACCGGTACGCCCTCATAGGGGGTGCGGCGGCTAGATTTAAGCTCCCGGGGATCCCGCATCCCCTTTAAAATCTCGATGCTGTTCTTCAGCCCTTTGTTCAGCCGGCACATTTCGATGGCCATGCCGGCGATTTGCGCCACGGCCTGGACAAAATTGACATCTTCCAGGGTAAATTTCCAGGGTTCCGCGGTGTAGAGCCGCAGCGCGCCAATGGCGTTGCCCTGACTGAGGATGGGCACCGAGAGGATGGAGGCAATGCCCTCTTTGACCGCGGCCTGGGGGTACTGCAGACGGGGGTCGTCGGTCACATCATAGATGGCCACTGGGCCGTCCTTCAATGAGGCGGCAATGGATTTCAAAGCGCTCACCGGCCCCTTGTCGAGGTACTCATCGCTCAACCCAAAAGCGGCCCCCAACTTCAACTCGTTCG
Source organism: uncultured delta proteobacterium (assembly GCA_963713755.1). GTDB lineage: Bacteria > Desulfobacterota > Desulfobacteria > Desulfobacterales > CAVQMW01 > CAVQMW01. The sequence continues at coordinate 918,008 of CAVQMW010000005.1, forward strand.
CCTTGCGATCGGTCAAAAATAGGGCGCACCCTTTGACCTGCATGGCGCTCTTCACACTTTCCACCGTGACCAGAACCACCTCCTCGGGGTCCCGGGTTGAGGATATGGCGGAGGTGATTTTGAGAATGGTTTCGTAGTTGAGCAACTCCTTCTTCATCGCGGCCTCCTTCTGGCTTAGAGATTAAAAAAAGGCGGTTTGCCATGGGGTGAGTCAGCGTTCAAAACGAAAGAAGCGTCGGGTGTGATCAATCTGGTTTCCGGCCCGGGTCAGAAGCAGGTCTGAAGCAGCGGGAAGGACTTCGCAGATCCAGCAGGGTGTCGGTGAATGCAGCTTGGCGACAGAGGAGAAATCCGGTTTCGCAAGGGGAGGTCTAATTCTGATCTAATACGGATGGAGTAAACACCACGCTACACCCTTTGCCGCGGTTTTGCAATGATTTAGAGCAATAGGAGAGCGATCGATGTTGGGGTCTTTCAAGTTCAACCGGATGGAGCTGGCAGGGGCCATGGGTGATCTCGGCACGCTGCTGCCCATTGCCATTGCCATGGTTTTGATCAACGGCCTGGATCCCATGGGACTGTTTGTTAGCGTGGCGCTCTTTTACATCGCCTCGGGAATCTACTTCGGTGTGACCGTTCCGGTGCAGCCCATGAAGGTGATTGGCGCCTACGCCATTGCCACGGCCATGGAACCCGGACAAATCCTGGCGTCGTCACTGCTGATGGGGGGATTGCTGCTGCTGGTGGGAGCGACCGGGGCCATTGAGGCCATCAGAAAGCTGACCGCCAAGTCCGTGATCCGGGGCGTACAGCTCAGCACCGGCGCCTTGCTGATCGCAGGCGGGGTGAAGTTTATCGTCGGCACCTCCAAGCTCCAGATCCTGCGGCAGGCGGCGGAGCCCTACCTGGCTGTTCAGGCTGTGGGTCCCGTGGGCATCGGCATCATCATCGGCGCCATTGGCGGCATCGTGACCCTGTTGCTGTTGGACAACCGCAGATTTCCCGCCGGCGTGATCGTGGTGGCGGGGGGGCTGATCAGCGGAGTGGTCCTGGGCGCCCGGGTCGATCCGGCGACGGTTGATCTCGGACTTCATCTGCCTGAAATCCTACCCTTCACCTTTCCGGGAAAGGCGGATTTTAGCTTTGCGCTGCTGGTTCTGGTGCTGCCCCAGATTCCTATGACCTTAGGCAATGCGGTGCTGGCCTATACCGATTTGTCCGGCCAGTATTTCGGCGAAGACTCATCCAAGGTGACCAACCGCAAGGCCTGCATCAGTATGGGCCTGGCCAATCTACTGAGTTTCAGCCTGGGGGGCATGCCCCTTTGCCACGGCGCCGGCGGGCTGGCGGCGCATTATCGCTTCGGCGCCCGGACTGCCGGGAGCAATCTGATGATCGGCCTTATTTTCCTGGTCATGGCGCTGTTGCTCGGGGATTCCATGATCGGATATTTCAATTTAATTCCCCTGTCCATTTTGGGAATTCTGCTGATTTTTTCCGGCGCTCAGCTCACCTTGACCCTCATGGATCTCGAAAGCCGCCGGGACTACTTCATCGCCACCATGATCCTGGGCATCACCCTGGCCTCCAACCTGGCGGCCGGGTTCATCATCGGGATGATCCTGGCCCGGCTCCTGCGCTGGGAGAAGCTATCGATCTAACAATCCGAAAACAAACCGTCTGAACTTGAGCCTCCGGCCCATGCTGGCGGGTTGCCCGCCAGGAGGATAGGGTATAAGACCGATTCATTTGACCTAAAATTTGACTCAGCAGAAAGCGAGGTGCGCGATGCAGACCCTCAAGGCAACCGGAATCCTGGTGACGCTATGGTTTTTGCTCATCGGGTCGCCTGGCGGCGTAGCAGCGGCAAGCGGTGATGGCCTTCCAGGGAGCGAAGAGTTAAGTGAACTCAAAACCTATACGCCCGAACAGCTCAACGCCGCTCTGGCGACCCTGAGCGACAAAGAGGTCCGCGAGGCCCTGCTGGCCGAACTGATGCGGGAAGCCGAGGCCGCCCGTCCTGAAGATCAGGAGAGATCCCAGACGGGCATCGCCGGAATTATCGCCTATCATGAAAAAGTTATCGGTACTGCTCCCCAGCGAATCAAAACTCTGCTGGCGGGCCTTGGCAAACTGCCTGACGATATTGGTAAATATATCGACGAGGTAACGGGAGGAAAAGGAGGGGGGCGCTTTTTTCTACTGCTTTTGGGTGTGGCTGCCATCATGGGCGCCGGTTTGGGACTGGAGCGTCTGCTTATGGGCCCGATCCTGAAACGGGGCAATACGCTAACAGATGCCACTTTTACGGGTGATTTCGCCCGGTTTGGCGGCGCACTCATGGCCGCCCTGCCCGCATTAATTGGAATTCTGTTGTTCGCCGTTGCCGCCGGGCTGCTGTGTATCATTATTTTGGGTACGGGATTGCCCATGCGGCACCTTTACATCCCTATCCTCAAGGCCATTGTGGGTATCCGGCTGCTGATGCTGGGAGCCAAGGTTCTCTGCGCCCCTCAGGACAGGGAATTGCGGTTGCTTAGAATGGATGACGCCAGTGCGGCTCACTTGAACCGCCTGCTCAATCTATTTGTCTGGGGATATATGGTTGTTCGAATCACGACCCAATGGTTCGTGCGGGTAGGCATCCCGGCCGACCACTTCCTTCTGGTAACCCTAACATTAGGGTCGTCCATGCTTCTCATGTTGGGTGGATTTGTGTGGGTCAACCGAACCCGCGTGGCTCATCATATCACCGGCGAAGCCGACATCGAAAAAGAACCGCCCAGCCGCCTGGCCCCCCAATTCGCCTCGGTTTGGCACCTCCTGGCCCTGGCCTACCTGTTCTGGATCTGGTACGCCATGGTTAGCCGCATGATTGTGTACGGCCCCAATTTCGGTCAAGCCTTTATCCGCAGTCTATTGGTGATTCCCCTGTTTCTGTTGTTCGACCGCATCCTGGAGTGGCTGCTGCCGGCGCTCCTCGGAACTCCAAGCGCTGAAGTGCAAACAACCGTTTCCCAAGGGAATGAAAGCCCTGCCAATGAAACCGCCAGCGGGCAGGATGAAGACAAACCTCGGGATCCGGTGCGCACCCTGCGGTCCAAAATGCCCCTGGTGCGGGGCCTGGCCCGGACAACCATTGCCCTGGTCCTCCTGGTCTGGCTGCTGGAGGCCTATAACATTCGTCTCCCGTATATTGCCAAGGTCGCCGGCGGGGGATTTGACATCCTAGTTACCCTGGTGCTGGCCCTGGCGGCCTGGCGCGGGCTCAACAGCTATGTCACCCAAAAGCTGCTGGAAACAACCCCGAAACCTACAGAAGAAAAATCCGATGACGACGAGTTCGGCAGCGGGGTGATACTGGACCGCAGCCACACCCTGCTGCCCATGCTGCGAAAATTTATCGGCACCGTCCTGCTGGTAATGGTGGTGCTGATTGTTCTTTCTTCCATCGGCATCAATATCGGCCCCCTGCTGGCCGGTGCCGGGGTGATCGGTCTGGCCGTGGGCTTTGGGGCCCAGAAACTGGTGTCCGATGTGCTTTCGGGTTTTTTCTTTCTTATGGATGACGCCTTTCGCGTGGGGGAGTATATCCAGGCCGGCAGCGTCTCCGGGACCGTGGAGGCCATCACCTTGCGCAACGTGATGATGCGCCACCACCGGGGCGCCCTGCAGATCGTGCCCTTCAGTGATCTGGGCACCATCACCAACCACATGCGGGGCGGCATGGTGGTCAAATCCAATTTGGATCTGCCCTATGACACGGACATCGAAAAAGTTCGCAAAATAATCAAGAAAGTGGGTAAAAAAATGATGGCCGATCCCGAAATGGCCGAAAATTTTATCCAACCCGTCAAATCCCAGGGGGTCAAAAAGGTGGGCGATTCGGTGATGACCTTTCGGTATAAATTCACGGCCAAGCCGGGAAAGCAATTTGTGATCAAACGGGAGGCGTTCCGGCGCATCAAAGAGGCCCTGGAAGCCAAGGGGATCTTTCTGGCCTACCGCAAAGTGATCGTGGAACTGCCTGAAGGCCAGGCACCTGCTTCCCAAGCCTCTGACCCACACGACCAATTGCTCAAGGCCGGCGCGGCGGCCGGTTTGGAAACAATTATCGCCCACGAAAAAAGCGACGCCTCAAAGAAAAAATAATCTTTGGGTTCCATGTCGCGGCTGAAACGTCAGAACCAGAGATACCCTTGGTGTCGCCTTATCAGCCTATATGATTTCAAAATAGGGGATAAGGGGTCAAGGCAGGGGAGTTAAAAATAGGTTGATAGATGCTGTTGATTCTGGCCGATTTTCTATGTCCCGACAATTGTCCGGAACCGGCTGAAAACTGCACGGTCACCGGGCGGCCCCGGGGAAAACCGCTCTTTGCGCGGTTGGCCGGGATTGAGCTTCCAGGATGGTCCGTGGGGGTTATCCGCAGCCATCAACTGGCGCCGGGGGTGGGGGGCTGCCGGGTTGCCGATCTATTGGCCCTCAGGGAGCGCATCGTCAAGAGTGGCGGGCGCTGGCTGGTGGCCACCGCCTGTCGCTGCCACGGTGCGCTTGGGGCTCTGGAATTGCCGGTGCCATATTGAATTTTGCATTGACTTGTATTAGCTCTGATTAGATTTTGAAACCTTTTAACCGGCCTGTTTCCCGGGCCAACAAGGAGAATCGTATGCTCAGATTCAGAATTGGAAATCTCCCCATGACGCTGGTTCTGTTCCTGGTTATCATCCTTCCCTTGGCGGGATGCGCTCAGATGCAGATGGGCTCTCCCAAGGCCAAAACCACGGCCACGGGCGCCGCCGGCGGCGCCACGGCCGAAAATGTCAATCCCAATCTCGAGCGCTGCAATAGTCCTTTGGGAACCATGGCCTTGGTGGAAGACACCACCGCCCCCTGGTACTATATTCTGAGCCGCCAATACCAGCTTGGCTCCACCACGCCGGTGCTCAAACTGCTGGCCCAGCAGTCCAACTGTTTTGTGGTCGTGGAGCGGGGCCGGGCTATGGATAACATGATGCAGGAGCGCGGCCTGCAGGATTCGGGAGAATTGCGCCAGGGGTCCAACTTTCAGAAGGGCCAGATGGTGGCCGCGGACTACGCTTTGAGCCCCTCCATCACCTTCAGCGATCAGAATGCCGGCGGTATCGGCGCGGCCGTGGGGGGGCTTTTCGGCACCGTGGGCTCGGTGCTAGGGGGCAGCCTCAAGTATAAAGAGGCCAGCACTCTGCTGACCCTGGTGGACAACCGCTCCGGGGTGCAGTTGGCCGCCGCCGAAGGCAGCGCCCGCAACGTCGATATGGGTGCCCTGGGCGGGCTGCTCTACAGTGGGGTGGGGCTTGGCGGGAGCGGCTACGCCAGCACGGCCCAAGGCAAGGTGATTGTGGCGGCCTTTACCGATTCCTTCAACAATCTGGTGCGGGCCACCCGCAACTATCAGCAGCAGGTGATCAAAGGCGGCCTGGGCACGGGCGGCAACTTGAAAGTGCAGGAGTAGGCTTAGGGGCAACCTTCGTTTGGGTGCTTTATTGATCGCATTAATAAAGAAACTGCCCGGCTTTTCGCCGGGCAGTATAGTGAGCCGAAATGGCGGGGAAATTTTAACCTAACTTGTTTTCCGCACTTTTCTCCGGGATACGCCGGCAAGTCCCACCAGACCGGTTCCCAACAGCAGCATGGTAGCAGGTTCGGGGACGGGCGCAGGGGCCGCGGTGTTGGTGATGGTGCCGGTTATCGACAAGTGGGAAAACAAGATGTATCGAAATCGTATCTGTGATCTATTGAGCATTCGTTACCCCATCATTCAGGCCCCCATGAACTGGGTCAGCGGGGCCGATTTGGCGGCGGCGGTCTCCAATGCCGGGGGGCTGGGCACCTTGGGGCCCAACTGCGGTGCCGACCAGATCACCGCGGATGTGGAGCTCACCGGGGAACGCATGCGGACGCAGATCCAGAAGGCGCGGCGGCTGACTTCGGCGCCTTTTGGGGTGAATGTGGTGGTGGGGTTCGGCGAGGAGCTGGCCTATTCCCGGAAAATCGTCGAGGTGCTGATTCAAGAGGCTGTACCCGTGGCTATTGTTTCCGTGGGGCGCCCTGATATCTACACAGGAGCCCTTAAAAAGGCCGGGGTCAAGGTGCTGCATGCCATATCCACCGCCCGCCACGGGCGCAAGGCGGAAGCCGCCGGGGTGGACGCGGTGATTTGCGAAGGGTTCGAGGCCGGGGGCCACAAAGGCTTCACCGAACTGACCACCCTGACCCTGACCCCCATGGTGGCCGATGCGGTGCGGATTCCGGTGATCAGCGGCGGCGGGGTCGGGGATGCCCGGGGAGTATTGGCGGTTCTGGCTTTGGGGGCTGATGGGGTCTATTTAGGCACCCGCTTTATGGCGACCCCGGAAGCCGAAAGCCACCGCCATGTCAAGCAGGCCATTGTCCAAGGAGAGGATGTCTGCACCGTGTCCCTGCCCAAGCGGCACATGTTGGCCCGGGACCTGATCAATGACTTTACGGCGGCGTATCTGCAGAAGCGCCAGGCCGGGGCCAGCGCTGAAGAGTTGGATGATTATCTTGAAGCCCATTCCCAGTATCAATCCCAGCATCTGGGCCATGCCCGGGACGCGGAAGTATGTTGCGGACAGGTGGCCGGCCTGATTGGGGAAATTCAATCGGCAACAGCGGTGGTGGAGGATCTGGTGGGGAATATCGGGATGCGCCTTGAGGAGTTGAAAGCGAAGCTGGGGAAGATGTTGTAAGTCGCGACGGGTTTATATCTGATCGATCAAGGTTTATTCGCCACGGACCCACACGGACGCACACAAACTTTTTAAAATTTAACCCCAGAGACGCAGAGGCCGCGAAGTTTTTTTATCTATAATTTTTTCTCTGCGATCCTTGCGGCTTTGCGGTGATAAATAGAGATCGCCTTGGTTTTTGCCCATTTTGTTTGTGTTAGTCCCTGTGGATCTGGAGCGGACTATCCTTCTCAGTATCCGGATTTTCCAAGTTTGGACGATACGCTGTGAACTATATCCTGTTGGTTTTAATCTGGAGCGCCTGGTGTGGGTTGCACAGCGCGCTGATCAGTATGGCCTTGACGGAATCCCTTCGGCGTTGGTTTCCCAACGCCTTTCCCTATTACCGTATTTTTTACAATGCCGTGGCGCTGCTCACCCTCATTCCGGTGCTGGTCTATACGGATTCAATTCGAGGAACGCCCTGGTTTGCCTGGCAGGGGCCCTGGCGGCTGGTTCAGTTCCTGCTGATCTTATCGGCGCTGCTGCTCTTTTTCGGCGGCAGCCGGCGCTACGATTTTTTACAGTTTTTGGGCCTGCGCCAGGTTAAGGAAGAGAAGGCTTGCAGCGTGCTGACCGATGACTGCCAACTGGATACCGCGGGCGCCCTGGGGATGGTCCGGCACCCCTGGTACAGCGGGGGAATCCTCATCGTGTGGGCCCGCAGCCTCGATTTGAGCGCTATCTTGATGAATTTGGTGGTCAGCGGCTATTTTGTAATCGGCGCTTATCTGGAAGAGCGTAAGCTGGTTCGACAATTTGGACGTGAATATCGACTGTATCAGGAGCGGGTCTCGATGTTTTTTCCTTTAAAGTGGATCGGTAACCGTCTGGGGGGCGGGAGAGAATAGCGCTAACTTAGCGCCTGCACCCGGCGCTGGGCGCTGATTCCATGGCGCTTCATGCGGTTGTAGACCGTGACCCGGGTGACCCCTAATAGTTCGGCGGCCCGGGACTGGTTGCCACCGGTGTTTTCAAGGGCCTCCAGCAGTTCCTGTTTTTCGATCTCTTGGTGATTGAAGGTCCTTTGGCCCGCAGGACCCGCATTCGGTTTGCTGCCGGTGACCGCATGGGGCAGGTGCTCCGGCCGGATGAGGGCGTTGTTGCAGGCCACCAACGCATATTCGAAGGCGCTTTTCAGTTCGCGCACATTGCCGGGCCAGTGGTAGCTTATAAGGGCTTCCATGGCGGCATCGTCAATCCCCGCCACATCCTTGCCGCTCTTCAGCCGGATGGTGCGGAAAAAGGTTTCCGCCAGCAAGGGGATATCCTCGACCCGCTCCCGCAAGGGCGGCAGGTGGATGGGAATCACGTTGATCCGGAAGTAAAAATCTTCGCGAAAGCGGTTTTCCTCCACCAGTTGGGGCAGATTGCGGTTGGTGGCCGATATGATGCGCACGTCCACCGGGATGGGCGTTGATGCCCCCACCCGCTCCACCACCTTTTCTTCCAGCACCCGCAGCAGTTTGACCTGGGTGGTGATGGGCAGGTCGCCGATTTCATCCAGAAAAATATCCCCGCCCGACGCTTTTTCAAAGCGGCCCACCCGATCCCGCACCGCCCCGGTGTAAGCACCCCGCACATGGCCGAACAATTCGCTTTCCAAGAGTGAATCGCTGAGGCTGGCGCAATTGATCTTCACAAAGGGGCCGCCGCTGCGTTCGCCGATCTCATGGATGGCGCGGCTGACCAGCTCCTTGCCGGTGCCGCTTTCGCCGTAGATGATCACCGGCGCGTCGGAGTAGGCGGCGTTTTCCACGAGGTCAAAGACCCGCAGCATGGCCGGGCTGGTGCCCACAATGCCGTGAAAGCCGTCCTTCATGCGCAGCTCCCGGCGGAAAGCTTCCAGCTGGTTGTCTTTTTCGATGAGGTCGGAAACGTCGGTGAGAGTTCCCACGGCGCCGATGACATTGCCGCTGCTGTCCTTGAGCAGAGAGCCGTTTCGGACCACATGAACCGGGCGTCCGCTTTTGCTGCGGATTACACACTGGCGGGTGCCGATCTCTCCCTGACGGAAAAGTTCGCACCAGTGTTCGTCGGCGCCGCCGGGCGTGGGGGCGCAGACATTGCAGTCCAGCAGCCGGCAGGTTTGGCCGATCAGCTCCTCCCGGGGGTAGCCGGTGATGGTTTCAAAGGCCCGATTCACGGAAACGATGGCGCCCCGCGTGTTGACGATCAAGATGCCGTCGCGGATGGTGTTGACCACCGTTTTCCAGTATCGGTCCTGCTCGGAGTCCAGCATGGTGTCAAATTCCAGGTTAATCTTTAACAGGTGTCAAAGGAAGTTGATTTAACAGCTTAACACTTTCCTGGCAAGGTATTCGTTTTTTCAATCGCAGATGCAATCGTAATATATTGAAATCATATTTAATATAATACGCGTCTCGATTTTTTCAGCAGTTGGCCCGGGATTTGCTGTGTTCACGTCATATTCAATGGTAGCCTGGAGTGTGTCACGGTGAAGGAAAAGGCCGACTATACGCTGGATGTGCGCGGGACCATCTCCCCTTTTTCGCTCTTAAAGGTCTCCCTGCTCTTTCAGCGCATGAAGCCTCAAGAGGTGGTGGAGATTCTCGGCTGTGAACCGGAGATGCACCAGGATCTGTTGCGGCTGCTTCCGGATGCGGCCTGCGAGACCCTGCCCGATTGCGCCAATGGTAAGGAACTGCCCATCGCCCGGGTGCGGCTGCGCAAGGAAGCCCGGCGGCAACCCGATTGTTAGGTAACCCCTTAAACTCAAACCAACAGACTCAACCCAAAGGAAAAACCCATGACTCAAACCGCTCTTCGATTATCAGGGAAGAAAAAGAGCACCTTCATGGACAAGGTCAAGGAACTGCTCCCCGAGGGGGGCAACCTGAACCTTTGCCTGACCTGCGGAGCCTGCGCTTCGGGGTGCCCGGCCACCGGCCTTGAAGGGATGGACCCGCGCAAATTTCTGCGCATGGCCGCCCTCGGCCTGGACGAGGAGGTCACCTCCACCCCCTGGGTCTGGATGTGTTCCATGTGCCAGCGCTGCGTCTATGTCTGTCCCATGGAGATCAACATCCCCCAACTGGTCTACAACGCCCGGGCCGCCTGGCCCCGGGAAGAGCGTCCCAAGGGGATTCTCGGTTCCTGCGACATGGCCCTGCGCAATGAAAGCTGCAGCGCCATGGGCACCGCGCCGGAAGATTTTCAGTTCGTGGTGGAGGATGTGCTGGAAGAGTACCAGGAAGCCCAGCCGGAATTTGCCGAGATGCAGGCGCCCATCGACAAAAAGGGCGCCCACTTTTTTCTGAACCAAAACTCCCGGGAGCCGGTCACCGAGCCCGACGAACTGGTGCCTTTATGGAAGATATTGCACATCGTAGGGGCGGATTGGACCTATGGCTCCAAGGGCTGGGGCGGAGAAAACTATTGCATGTTCCTCTCCGACGACGAGGCCTGGAAGCACATTACCTCGACGTCAGCCAAGCAGGCCGACGAGTTGGGGTGTCCCATCTTTCTCAACACCGAATGAGGGCACGTCACCTTCTCAGTCCTGGCAGGACTGAAAAAATTTGACATTCCCCACAAATTCGAAGTCAAAAACATCTACGAATACTATGCCCGCTGGATTCGCGAGGGCAAATTGAAGGTCAATTCCGACTGGAACAAAGAGCTGAAGATCAAATTCACCGCCCAGGATCCCTGCCAGATTGTCCGCAAATCTTACGGTGATCCCATCGCCGAGGATCTGCGCTTCATTGTTAAGTCGGTAGTGGGCGAGGAGAACTTCATCGACATGGTGCCCAACCGCTCCAACAACTACTGCTGCGGCGGCGGCGGCGGCTTTCTGCAGTCCGGCTATAAAGAGGCCCGGCTGGAGTACGGGCGGCTCAAAGATGCCCAGATCCAGGACACCGGCGCCACCTACTGCGTGGCGGCCTGCCACAACTGCCACGCACAGATCCATGAGCTCAGCGAGCATTACGGCGCGGGCTACCAGGTGGTGCATCTGTGGACCCTGATCTGCCTCTCCCTGGGGATCCTGGGACCTAACGAGCGCGAATATTTGGGCGACGACCTCAAGGAGGTCAACGTTTTTCATCCCGAAACGGCGATGTAGTTCCGTTTCGCATGGCCCAGGGTTACGAAGAAACCGATTATCTTTACAGAATGAGGAAAGCCCATGAGTTTTCAGAAACGATTGGAATCCGGAGAATTCGTCGTTCTCGCTGAAATGAACACGCCCAAGGGCGTGGACATCTCCCGCTTTGTCACTGAAGCGCGACGGATCAAGGGACGCGTGGATGCCGTGGTGGTTCCCGATATGGACAACGGCGTGATGCGCATGAGTGCCCTGGCGGGCGCCGTGCTGATCCAGCAGCAAGGCCTGGAAGCGATTCTGCACATCTACGGCCGCGACCGCAACCGCATGGCCTTGCAGGGCGATCTGCTGGCGGCCCATGTTCTGGGCGTTCAGAACCTGATCGTGGTGCCCGGAGAAGACATGTCCCAAAGCGACCAGCGGGACGCCATGCCGGTCAATGACCTGGACGAGCTGGATCTGCTGCGCACCCTGGCCACCCTGCAGGGCGGGCAGGACCTGGCCGGTTTTGACCTGGAGGGTACCCCCCAGTTTCATGCCGGCTGCACCCTGCCGGCCTGGAACCATGACGGCGCCCTGGCCAAGGCCCTGGAGCAGGCCAAACTGAAAATCGACGCCGGGGCGCGCTTTGTCGTTACCCCACCGGTGTTTGACGCCGAGCGCTTTGCCGATTTTTACGCCAAGGCCGCCTCTTTAGGGGTCCCGGTGATCCCCACGGTGTTTCTGATTAAGTCCGTGGCCGTGGCGCGCTACATCGCCACCAACGAACCCGGGGCGCATCTCTCCGAGGATTTAATCAAGCGGATCCGTAAATCCAAGGACCGCGAGATGGAAGGCGTCAAAATTGCCGGTGAGACCGTGGCCGCCCTCAAGGGAATCGCCCAGGGGGTGCTGATCCAAACCATGGGTTGGGAGCACCGTCTGGCCGCCGTTCTGGAAACGGCGGGCATCTAAATTAAATCACGGAAGAAGCGGCGATCAAGGGATCGTCCGTAACCTTTCCCCATAATAAAAAAAAGGACATCATGGAGACCAACACCCGATTCCCTTCCAGCGAACAAGTGCTGGTGGTCGGCGGCGGGATGGGGGGCATCCGAACCGCCCTGGATCTTGCCGAAGCCGGTAAAAACGTGGTCCTGGCCGATGCGGCCAATGCCATCGGCGGTCTGATGACCCAACTGGACCGGACCTTCCCGACCAATAACTGCGACCTCTGCACCCTGTCGCCCAATATGTCCGAGGAGAACCGCAACCTGCGCATCGACCTGATGACGCTGACCCAGGTGACGGCCCTGGCGGGCGAGGCCGGGGACTTTACGGCCACCCTCACCACGGCGCCCCGCTACATCGATGTCGATCTATGCACAGCCTGCGGCGAGTGCCATAAACAGTTCCCAGAGTGTGTGGATTTTAATCCGGGACTGGACCACCGCGCCCCCACCTGTATGCGTTACCCCCAGGCTACGCCTCAAGCCTATTCCATTGACATGGCCAAGTGCACGGACAAGGCCGCTTTGGCGGCCTGCTGCCCGGCCGGGGCCATTTTCCTGGACGATCAGCAGCGGCAGGTGCAAAAGCATTTCGGCGCCGTGGTGCTGGCCACGGGAGCGGCCATTTTCGATCCCGGCAAACTGGACTATTTCAGCTATGGGACGGAACCCGATGTGGTGACCAGCCTGGAGTACGAGCGCATCATGTCGGCCTCGGGCCCCACCTTCGGTCAACTGCAGCGACCCTCCAATGGAGAGACTCCCAAGAAGATCGCCTGGATTCAGTGCGTGGGCTCCCGGGGCATGCAGAAAGGCGCGGCACCGTATTGCTCTTCGGCCTGCTGCATGTTTTCCCTCAAGGAGGCGATTGTCACCAAGGAGCGCTTCCAGGATGACATCGAGACCACGGTTTTTTTCATGGACATGCGCACCTTCGGCAAGGATTATGAGCAGTACTATGAAAGGAGCCGTAACGAATACGGTATCCGGTTTGTGCGCAGCCGGCCCCACAGCGTCATGCGCAAGCCAGGGGGCGATCAGCTCACGGTTACCTTTTCACCCTATGAAGAGAGCGTTTTCAAGGAAGAGGATTTTGATCTGGTGGTGCTCTCCACGGGCTTTAAGATTGACGACCGTGTTCAAGAGACGGCCCGGCAGCTGGGGGTGGAACTCAATCCCCACGGCTTCGTGCAAACCTCAAGTTTTGACCCGGTGGCCACTAGCCGACCCGGCGTTTACGTCTGCGGCATGCTGGAGAGCCCCAAGGACATTCCGGAGACCATGGTCCAAGCCAGTGCCGCGGCCTGTCGCGCGGCCGCCCATGTAACCGTGGAGGAGTCCGAGGAAGCGCCCGAGGAGTTCCCCCCCGAGCGGGACGTCGTCGGCGAAGATCCCCGGGTGGGCTTTTTCATCTGTGATTGCGGGGAGAACATCGGCGGTGTGGTGGACGTCAATCTACTGGCCCAATGGGCCGCGGACCTGCCCGACGTGGTTCTGTCCGAGGCGGTAGGCCACGGCTGCAGCCGGGAATCCATGGCGCGCATCGAGGCGGCCGTGGCCGGCGGTGAAATCAACCGGGTGGTGATCGGCGGTTGTTCCCCCCGCACCCATGAAATCCGTTTTCAAGATACCCTGCGCCGGGGTGGCTTGAACAAATATCTGGTAGAGATCGCCAACCTCCGGGATCAGGCCACCTGGGTCCACAATGATCGACCCCAGGATGCGGCCTTGAAGGCCCGGCAGCTGATCAGAGCCGCCGTGGAGGCGGCGAAAACCAAACGCCCGCTGACGGACCACACCCTGCCCATCAACCAGGACGCATTGGTGGTGGGCGGCGGCGTGGCCGGCATGACCGCGGCCCTGCGTCTGGCGGACCAGGGCATTAAGGTTTTCCTGGCCGAGCGCATGGGCATGCTGGGCGGTGTGGCGACCCTGCTCCGGCGCACCCTGGAAGGCGAGGATGTTCAGGCCTTTGTCCAGGATCTGATCCGGCGCACCGAAAGCCACGACAACATTCAGGTGATCAAAAACGCCTTTATCGTCGACCACTCCGGCATGCCGGGGATGTTCAAAACCGGTATGCAAGTGGGGCCCCAGATGTTTTACCGGCAAATCTCCCACGGAGTCACTATTCTGGCCACCGGGGCCTTGCCCAATCGGCCTGCCGAATATCTGCTGGACCACCACGCTGCGGTCATGACCCAACTGGACGCCGACGCGCTCATGGCGGAAAACCCCGAGCAGATTGAAAACTGGGGCAGCGTGGTGATGATCCAATGCGTGGGCTCCCGCTGCCCGGACAACCCCAACTGCTCACGGGTCTGCTGCCAGGCGGCGGTGAAAAATGCCCTGCATATTTTAGAACTCAACCCCCAGGCGCGAGTGATCGTGCTCTACCGGGATATGCGCACCTACGCCTTCCAGGAAGATTACTACCGTAAAGCCCGGGAAAAGGGCGTCATCTTTGCCCGCTACGAACCCGATGCCCCGCCCCAGGTGGCCGAGGCCGGAGATATCGTGGAGGTCACCTACAGCGATCCCATTCTGGGTCGCCCGGTGACTGTGGAGACCGATGCGCTGCTACTGAGCACCGGTTTTGTCAGTGACGATGAATCCACCGAGGATCTGGCGGCCATTTTCAAGACCAACCGAACCTCGGACGGCTATTTTCTGGAAGATCACATCAAGCTGCGGCCCGTGGATCTCTCGGTGCCGGGATTCTTTGTGGCCGGCACGGCCCATGCGCCGAAAAATATCCGTGAATCCGTGGCCCAGGCCGAAGCGGTCGTGGCCCGGGCGCGGACCCTGCTGGCGCGAAAAACCATCAATCTGGGTGCGGCCGTGGCCCGGGTGGATTCGCGCAAGTGCGCGGCTTGCCTGGTCTGCGTGCGGGCTTGTCCCTTTGATGTACCCTTTATAAACGCCGATGGATATTCGGAGATCGATCCGGCCAAGTGTCACGGTTGCGGTATTTGCGCATCGGAATGCCCGGCCAAGGCGATACAGATCCAGAGCTTTGAAGATGATCAGATTCTGGCCAAGCTCAACGGACTACTGGAAAGGATGGTGGCCTAATGGAGCCCTTTGAACCTGTTATCGTGGCCTTCTGCTGCCACTATTGCGCCTATACGGCGGCGGACATGGCCGGCAGCCAGCGGCTGTGCTACCCGCCCAATGTCAAGATCGTGAGAGTTCCTTGTTCGGGAAAGGTGGACACCATCCATATTCTGAAAGCCTTTGAAAAGGGAGCTGATGGCGTCTATGTGGCGGGCTGCCTGGACGGCGACTGCCACTTTAAAAACGGCAATTTACGGGCTGAGCGGCGTGTGGAAAGCACCCGCAAGCTGCTGGACGAGATCGGTGTCGGCGGTGAGCGGCTGGAGATGGTAAAAATGTCCGCTGGCATGGGCGACCGTTTTGCCGAGGAAGCCGAGCGAATGACGGAGAAAATTCGCCAGCTGGGCCCCAACCCGATTTACAACGCGACCCGGCCGGCGGCCTAAGCCCCGAGGTCGAACCTAAAGGAGAATATAGGATAATGATCACCGCGGAACGCAAACCTTTGGAAGAGATCATCAGCCAGGTCAAGCCCCATGGCAAAATCCTGCTGGTGGGATGTAATGAATGCGTCACCGTCTGCGCGGCGGGCGGCAGAAAAGAGGTCGGCATACTCTCCTCAGCCCTTCAGATGGCTTTTCTCAAACAGGGCAAGACCCTCCAAATTAAGGAGCACACCCTGGAGCGTCAGTGCGACCCGGAGTATGTGGAGGAACTGGTTCCCATGATCGACGGCGAGGACGCCGTGCTTTCCATGGCCTGCGGCTGCGGGGTTCAGGAGGTGGCCCGCCGGTTCAAGGATGTTCCGGTTTACCCGGCGGTCAATACCAAGTTCATGGGGGCCTCCGAGCGCCAGGGCGTATGGGTGGAGCGCTGCCAGGGCTGCGGCGACTGCCTGCTGGGCATCACCGGCGGCATCTGCCCGGTGGCGCGCTGTTCGAAGCGGCTGCTCAACGGCCCCTGCGGCGGATCCACTTCAGGCAAGTGTGAAGTAAGTCCGGAAATGGAGTGCGCCTGGCAGCTCATCTGGGATCGCCTCAAGGCCTTGGGATTGGAAGATCGCTATGAGCAGATCATGCCGGCCAAAGACTGGCGCGCCGGCCGGGGCGGCGGACCCCGCAAAATTATCAGAGAGGATTTGGCAGAATGAAAACCGACAGTATACTGGAGAAAGTTCTGGACAGTGGGAACCTGGCCGTGACCTCCGAGTGCGGACCGCCCCGGGGCGCAGCCCCGGACAAAGTCCGCAAGAAAGCCGAACTGCTCAAAGGCTATGTGGATGTGGTCAACGTGACCGACAACCAGACCGCCATGGTGCGCATGTCGAGCTTGGCGGCCAGCATCATTCTGCGGCAGATGGGCTTGCACCCCATGCTGCAGATGGTGACCCGCGACCGCAATCGCTTGGCCATGCAGGCTGACATCATCGGTGCCTATTCCCACGACATCAACACCATGCTCTGCCTCTCCGGGGATCATCCCCAATTCGGGGATCACCCCATGGCCGACAACGTGCATGACATCGATTCCATACAGTTTGTCAACATGGTGCACCAGATGCGTGAAAAGGGGACTTTCCAGGGCGGCGCCGAGATCGAAAACCCGCCCAAGATGTTTGTGGGTGCGGCGGCAAACCCCTTTGCCGATCCCTTTGAACTGCGGGTGGCGCGGCTGGCCAAGAAAGTGGCTGCCGGGGCCGACTTCGTGCAGACCCAATGCATCTACAACCTGGACAAGTTCGAGGCGTGGATGAAGGGGGTGCGGGAACGCGGGTTGCACAAGAAATGCGCTATTCTGGCCGGCATTACGCCCATGAAATCGGTGGGCATGGCCCGCTATATGAAGAATAAGGTTCCGGGCATGGATGTTCCCCAGGAAATGGTGGACCGCATGGGCGGCGTGCCCAAGGATAAGCAGGCCGCCGAAGGGATCCAGATCTGCGTGGAGTCCATCGAGCGGCTCAAGGAAGTGGAAGGGGTGGCCGGGTTCCACATCATGGCCATCGAATGGGAACAGAAGGTGCCCGAGATCGTGGAGCGTGCCGGTCTCTATCCCCGTCCCCAGGTGGATTGAGCCCTCGACGCAAACCCAAATACCTGTAGAACTATCTAATATTGACACGATTACCCAAAGGAGGTTCCCGATGAGTGACAAGCAATTAATATTGGTTGTGGACGACGACCCTGATTTGGTGGAGGCGGTGTCCATGAAACTGGAAAGCGAAAATTTCCAAGTCGCCAAAGCCTATGATGGTGAGGAGGCCTGGGACCGTATCAAGGCGCAGCGGCCGGCGCTGGTGATTCTGGATGTCATGATGCCCCGCAAGGATGGCTACACGGTCTGCGACGAAATTAAAAAAGACGAAGCCTACAAAGATATCCCAGTAGTGTTGCTCACGGCGGTGGCTGATGCGGTCACCTCCACCAGCTACACCCACCTGGATGGGAAGAATACTCTGGCCGACGATTACATTCCCAAACCCATCGAGCTGGACAAGCTCATGGAGATCGTCAAGGATAACCTGGAGTAGCATTGTATTGGGGACAATTTCGGCCTTTGGCCGGAATTGTCACCGCTTCCAGGAAATTGCCATGGCCGCCAAACTGCCCATTCATGGTCTCAAGCTGAGTACGGAACAGATTCTGCTGCAAATGCCGGCTGGCGTCGATTCCTCGTCCCGGGAGATTTTCAAGCGTCTGGCCGCGGCCAAGATCAACCTGAGTTGCGTGGTTCTGGACGACGCGGGCAATGGTCTTGCCGGCTCCTGCTGCCTGGACAGCGAAGATCAGCGCCAGGTGAAAGAGCTCTTGGCCGGTGTGACCGGCGCTTGGGAACTGACATCCGCCGTGGGCACCCTGACCGTGTTTCCCCACCGTTACCGCCTTGATTTGTTGGCCACCGCACTAAGGTCGCTGGCGCGCAAAGAAATTTCCGTGCTGGGTATCGCCTCGTCCCTGTCCGCCCTGATCTTCATTCTTCCTTACCGGCAACTGGACGTCGCGGCAGAGGCGATCTGCGCCGTGGCCCAACTGCCCGATAACCACGCGCCCTTCCGGCCTCAATTCCGCGTTCGGCAGGTGTGACATGGAGACCATCGCCATTTACTGGGAACCCGTAATTAAAACCTACGGGATCCTGGAACGCAGCGGCTTGAGCCTGGTCACCCTTCCGATTTCCAGCGCAGCACCCGATTCCCGAGCTACGGGGTATCTGGAAGCCGCCAGTACTTGGGACAACGTCAAAATCGTGTTTGCATCCTCCAACTCCCCGGGCGGCCTGAGTCTAAAGATCCTTGTGGATGGCCCACCGCCGCAACCCCTCGGTGACAATGAGCCGCCCCCCGGGCTCTACATTGAGGCGCCCGTGGAATTGGTCTACTTCCAGGGGCCACATTTCGGCGATCGTTACGGGATTGCCGACACGGCCCTGGGCGCGCTGGCCGACCACGGACTTTCCTTAAAGGCCATGGTCTGCGCGGGCGCTTCGGTCTACCTGGTGATGGCCCCGGGCGGTGCCCGGAAGGCTGGCCAGATATTGTCCCAGGCCTTTGTCGTCCCTACTTCAGTGGAAAGCGGACCGGGATCATGAATTTAAAAAATTCCCAGGAAATTGATTGGCGCATGCGGGTGTTTGACTCGCTCTCCTTTCCGACCCTGGTTCTGCGCCCGGATCGCACCATCATATCGGTGAACCGAAAATTCCTGCAAAAAATCGGGGCCGAGGAGGCGGAGGTGGTGGGGCGAACTTGCCGGGAAGTGTTTTATGAATTTTTTTACGACAATGAATTGCCCTGCGCCCAAACCACCTGTCCCCTGGACAAGACCCTCAAAGAGGGCCAGGGCCACTCCATGTTGCGTCAGGTGGTCAACAAAACCGGTCAGCGGCGCTGGGAGGACCGGGTCTTTTCTCCGATTCTGGACGATGCCGGAGAGGTGATTTACGTCATCGAGTCCGTGCGGGACGTGACCCGCACCAAGACCCTTGAAAAAATGTTTTACGGCATGCGCGAATTCTTGGACCGCGCTATTCAGAGTTCGGCCAGTGCCATTGTAGCCGCGGATCGGGAAGGCCGGATCCTGATCATGAATCAGGCTGCGGAAGAGCTGTTTGGCGGGGCCTTCAACCGGGCCGAGAAATTAAATGCCAGAGATCTCTACCCCGAGGGTGGGGCGCGTAATTTAATGCGCATGCTGCGGAATAAGAACTATGGCGGTGCCGGAAAGCTCCCCGTGACCCAGGTGACCATCCGAACCTTTACGGGTGAGGAGATCCCGGTGGAAATGACCGGCGCGATCATTTACGAGGGGGACCATGAGGCGGCCACCATGGGCATTTACAATGACTTGCGGGATCGCCTGGCCGTCGAAAAAAAGCTGCGTCAGGCGGAGGCTCAGGTGGTGCAATCCGAAAAAATGGCCTCTTTAGGCCGGCTGGCGGCGGGGGTGGCCCACGAGATCAACAATCCCCTGACCGGTATTCTGATGTACGGCAATCTGCTCCAAGATAAGATTCAAAGCGACGAGACCTTAAAGCAGCATCTGCAATTCATCCTGGAAGACGCCGAACGCTGCCGGGATATCGTTAAAAATCTGTTGGCCTACAGCCGTTTGTCCAGCAGCTCCCGGGAGTGCATGCCCCTCAACGATTTGGTGGAGGAGAGTCTGCGCCTGATACGGGATCAGCGGCTATTCTTGAGTGTGGCCGTGGAGAAACAGCTTTCCGACAGGCCGCTGCAGATATTTGCCGACCGCAATCAATTGCGCCAGGTGGTGATTAACCTGGTGATCAACGCCATCGATGCCATGAACAAGGTCGGCACTCTGACCCTGAAAACCTATGCGGACGCGCACGGTAAAATGGCTTGTCTGAGCGTGACGGACACCGGTTGCGGCATCAAGGAGGCGGACCGCTCGCGGATTTTCGATCCCTTTTTTACCACCAAGGGGCCAGGCAAAGGCACGGGTCTCGGTCTGAGCACGGCCTACGGAATTGTGAAAGACAACGGCGGCGATATTTCGGTCCAAGAGACCGGATCCCAGGGAACAACCTTTGTGTTGACCCTGCCCTTGGCCGAGGAGGCCCTTGCGGGAACCCCTGAATCTATCGGATAACTTTTATTCCGCGGTTCAACGGCACTCCGGCCGGTGACAAGGCGGAGAGACGGTTTGCTACCCATCATGACTAAAAACGCAGAGTATCCATCCGAAGATGCACCCCGAGTACTGGTGGTGGACGATGAGGCACGGATTCGCAGCGCCTGTCAGCTGGTGCTGGAGGAAAGCGGCTACGCGGTATCCCTGGCGGCGGACGGGGAAAAGGGGCTGGCCCAGTTGGGTGCGGAGCACTTCGATATCATTCTGCTGGACTTGATGATGCCCACTTTGTCCGGGTTCGAGGTTCTGGCCGAGGTGAAATCGATCCATCCGGACACCGTCGTCATTGTGATCACCGGCTATGCCACCTTGGAGCATTCGGTGGAGGCAATGAAACAGGGGGCCTTCGATTTCATTCCCAAGCCCTTTACGCCCGAGCATCTGCGGGTCGTCGTGGCCAAAGCCCTGACCCACATTCAGGCGCTCAATGATATTGCCGAAACTCACTCTCGAATTCGAACCATGGTCAACCGTCTGGCCGACGGGGTGTTGTGTACCAATCATGAAGGCCGGGTGGTACTGGCCAATCCGGCCTTTTTACGGATGGTGGGCCGCCCGGCGGAAAGCGTGGAGGGTGTGTTGGTGGAAGAGATTGTCAATTTCGAGCAGCTCAGGGAGATGATCGCAACCGCCCAAACCATGGCCCCGGACATCCTCGGCGAGCAAACCGCCGAGTTTACTTCAGGCGTGGGTCATGATGAGGCCGAGGATCTGGTGATCAGCGCCCGCTCGGTTCCCTTCCGGGACCGCCGGGGACGAAGCCTGGGAGTCATCACGGTACTCCACGACATCACGGCCTTAAAGCGCATGGACCGCATGAAATCAGAGTTTGTCTCCATGGTGAGCCATGAGATCCGGGGGCCCATGAATTCAGTGCAAATGCAGTTGCAGGTGGTGCTGGAGGGCCTGGCCGGTGAACTTACCGAAAAACAGCGCGACATCCTGGAGCGAGCCGTGGCCAAAATTGTAAATTTAGGTCAAATGACCACCGAATTACTGGATCTGTCGCGCATCGAGTCAGGGTTGATCTCCCAGGAGAGGGAACAGGTGGACATGGCCGAACTGATCCGGGAGCAGGTCGCTTTTCATGGTCCGCGGGCCGATAGCGCCGGACATCAGCTGAAATTGGATCTGCCGGATAACCTGCCACCCTTATTGGCTCACCGCCGCAATATGGAGGAGATTCTCTCCAATCTGATCACTAATGCCATCAAGTATACCCTCCCGGGGGGCACGATCTTAATTTCAGCCCGAGCCAAGGGCGATAATCTCTGCATCGCGGTCCAGGACAGTGGCTTGGGCATTGCGCCCGAGGACCAAAAGCGTATTTTTCAACGGTTTTATCGGATCAAAGCGCGGGGCACGCGTCATATCCAGGGCACTGGCCTGGGGCTCTCCCTGGTCAAGAAGATCGTGGACGCCCACCATGGGCGCATCCGCGTTGAGAGCCGGCCAGGTGCCGGGAGTACCTTCATCGTGGACCTGCCTTTGAGCAATGGTGCGGACCCCGGCCCCCGCTGAAAATTCTTTTCCCTTTCATTCCAAATCCTGACCCGAAATACCGGCCCCTGCCGATCCCTTCCCCCGGTTCGCCGGTATGGGAAACCCCTGGGGTTGGGCTTGCCGGGGTCGGTTCAACCTTGACGATCAAAAAATTTAAAGGGAGGTCTGGGCGAATCGCCAGGCGAGTGCGTGGGGTTATCCTGAGGCTGCAAAAGGTCTCTCACCCTAGAGTCGCTGAATTGGGGAACCCGACCAGGCTCAAGTCAATAAGGGGTGAGACTTGTAGGAGTTGTTGTTCGGGGGTTGATTCGTCGCTACTCAATCGCGCAAGTGACCCGAGTTTGGGTTCCCTCTTGGTATTTGAAATCCAGGGAGCCGTTGCAATAAGGGCAATAGGCTGCCGCCACGTTTTTATCATCCAACACCGCTTCACCGGGAATACACACCGCGTAAGGTTGCTGGCCTTCATAACTGCACGATTCATTTTTGCATATCATCAAGTAATTCATGGTAATTTCCTCCATTAGGCTGAGCGCAAACATGGATACGCTTTGATACACTGTCAATGGTTAGCCCTATATTCAGGATGCGCTAATCTTTGGTAAGCGGGGCTCTCTTGTTAGCGGTCTTCTGAATCTTTTTGCCGCCGATGGGCCAGGGCTGCACCGATGAAGGCTTTAAAAAGAGGATGGGAGGTCATGGGGCGGGATTTGAATTCCGGATGGAATTGGCAGCCTAAAAACCAGGGGTGTTTTTCCAGCTCGACAATCTCAACCAGTTCGCCGTCTGGGGAGGTGCCGCTGAATATCAGCCCATGCTGGTGCAGGACATCCAAGTAGGCGTTGTTGAATTCGTAGCGGTGGCGGTGGCGCTCGGAAATGTTCACCTGCTGATAGGCTGTGTAGGCTTGGGTGTCGGGCTGGATGCGGCAGGGATAGGCTCCTAAGCGCATGGTGCCGCCTAGATCGGAATGTTCGTTCCGTTGTTGAATGGTTTTGGATTTTTCGTCGTACCACTCGGTCATCAAATAAATGACGGGATCCGGAGTGGTCAGATCGAACTCGGAACTGTTGGCCTTGGCGATTCCCGCCACGCTGCGGGCAAATTCGATGACCGCCACCTGCATGCCGAGACAGATGCCGAAATAGGGCACCTGATTTTCCCGGGCAAAGCGGGCCGCGCAAATCTTTCCCTCAACCCCCCGGGAGCCGAACCCGCCGGGCACCAGAATCCCGTCGCAGGAGGTGAAAACCTCGGAACAGGTGTCCGGAGCCAGGGTCTCGGAGTCTACAAATTTCAGGGTCACCTTGGCATTGTTGGCCACTCCCCCATGGTAGAGGGCCTCGTTAAGGCTCTTGTAGGATTCGGTAAGATCGACATATTTGCCCACGATGGCGATGGAGACCTCATGGGTAAGGTTTTGGTAGCGTGCCACCAGATCTTTCCAGTCATTTAATTGGGGAGAGCGGGTCCAGATGTGCAGCAGTTCGACAATTTTGTGATCCAAACCCTCCTTGTGAAAGACCAGCGGCACTTCGTAAATCCAATCCACGTCCTTGGCGGTAATTACCGCGTCCTGGCCCACGTTACAAAACAAGGCGATCTTCTGTTTGATGCTGTCGCTCAGATAGCGATCAGTGCGGCACAAGAGGATGTCGGGCTGAATTCCGATGCTGCGCAACTCCTTGACGCTATGCTGGGTGGGTTTGGTTTTCAGCTCTCCGGCGGTGCCGATATAAGGCACCAGGGTGAGGTGAATGTAGAGCACATTTTCCTTGCCCACATCTGCCCTGAATTGGCGGATAGCTTCCAGAAAGGGCAGGCTCTCGATATCGCCGATGGTCCCGCCGATTTCCACAATGGCCACGTCCACATCCTTGGCCGCCAAGTGGACATGGGCTTTGATCTCGTCGGTAATGTGGGGAATGACCTGAACCGTGCCGCCTAGATAATCCCCCCGCCGCTCCTTGGTGATCACTGAATCGTAGATCTTCCCGGTGGTACAGTTGTTATCCCGTCCAAGCTGAGCGTGAGTGAAGCGTTCGTAATGGCCCAGGTCTAAATCGGTTTCCGCACCATCATCGGTGACAAAGACTTCACCGTGCTGAAAGGGGTTCATGGTTCCGGGATCGACGTTGATGTAAGGATCCAGCTTTTGCAGGGTCACTTTCAATCCGCGGCTTTCCAACAGCGCACCAATGGCCGCCGATGCCAAGCCTTTGCCCAAAGAGGAGAGTACCCCGCCGGTTACAAAAATAAATTTGGTATTGGAGGCCATATCCCTAATTATCCTGCCCGATTAAAG
The DNA here is from genome assembly GCA_963713755.1 of uncultured delta proteobacterium. GTDB lineage: Bacteria > Desulfobacterota > Desulfobacteria > Desulfobacterales > CAVQMW01 > CAVQMW01. Next base: position 941,878 of record CAVQMW010000005.1, read on the forward strand.
TTCGTCTGGAAGCACCGCCGCACCCGCTGGATCGGGTGGCGGAGCGGATGGAGGTTGAAGAATAGTTCCATCCAGAAAAGCCAAGGGGGCCGCGGAAACGGCCCCTTGGATATGAAAGATCGTCAATCGAATTCGCTGGAATAGGGGCTGGAGGTGTCCGCCCTGACGGACAGACTGGTAGCATAACGGGCGCCGATTGAAAAGAGCTTTATCCCCCCTGGCGCACCTTCCCTGATAGCCTGCGGAGCGTCAATGCCTCAGGGACGATACATCCTGCTGAAATCCTCCAGCACCTGTTCCACTTCGCCCATTGCAGGACTGTCGGCACCGCCGGCCGGCCGCAGGGGATATTGGGCGCGCAATTTTTCGAGGTCAAGCAGATCCGGGGCTAATTTGGAATTGATCGTGACCTCGGTGATCTCAATTTCCCGCAACAGGACCGTATCCTGGTAGAAATTGATTCGCCGCGGATAGCGGAAGCCGTGTTTTTGCTGCCAGTTCACATACTCAATTTCCCAGATGGGATAACTTTGGCTTTCGGTGGAATTGATCCGCCAACCCAGGGGCCGAAAATTGTCCTTGTGGATCCAGACTTGGGATTTATCCGGGTCGGGATAGTGGGCGCCCAGCACCCAATGGGGGTGACCCTGCCACAGTCCCGGGCTGGCCAGGGCCATATCAATGCCCAACTGGGTTAAGCGCCGGGCCATGCCGGCGCGGGTGCGATGAAAAAACAGATCCGGGTACAGGTCGATGGCGCTTGCCGGGCCTGGATCGATGAACCCATCCCGGATGATCAGGCTGTCGCTGCCGCGGACCACCTGAACGCGATGTCCGGCCTCGCCCACGCTCTCCAGGCGATACCCTCCAGGCCATTGAAAATAGAGCGTGCCCTTCAGAATCCGCCGTGGGGCGTCAGCTTCAAGGCCGTGCAGGGTGATGCGCTGCTCCAGGATCGCGGTCTTGGTCTTGCCGGAATTGGCCAGCATCAAATCGAGCATATGCAAGGGGTGGGGAACAAAAGCGTAAAGGGGCGTGGATAGGAATATGAGCCCCGCCAGAAGCAGGCCCCAACTGCAAATGCCCGCTTGTTGGAACTTGGCGGGGTTTCCCCTCCCGGATGGCCGCACCCCGAGGGAGGCGCTGCGGCCGGAATACGGGCTACGGCAGGTGGCGTTGGGGTTAGGCATGGAAAAAGATCTGCTGGGGAAGCTTGATGCAGGTGAGTTGGCCCCCGTAGACCGCCCCGGTATCGATGCCGATGCGGTTAACATGGAATTTAGGGGATCGTGTAGGGGTGTGGCCATATACGACGCACTTTTCCGGTGTCCAGGAAGTATGGATGAACTCGTTGCGAATCCAAAGCAGATCCTCTTCAGCTTGAGCTTCCAGGGGGATGTTGGGACGGATGCCGGCATGCACGAAGATGTAGGCGTCGGTGGCATAGTAAAGATCCAGGCCGCGCAGAAACTCAAGATGCGTTTCGGGCAGCGGCGCGCCTTCCGGCAGGGAGGTGTGCCGGCGGTAGCTCTCTATGGTCTGACGGCCGCCGTTCAGCATATAGATCTGGGGATCTCCGCCTGCCAGATAGTTAAGCAGCATGGCTTCGTGATTGCCTTTGAGAAAGACGGTGCCGGGGTGTTTATCCCTAAAGTGCAGCAGATATTCAATGACCCGGTAGGAATCCGGACCACGGTCGATGTAATCCCCCAGAAAGACGACGGTATCTTCATGGAAATGAATGTCCAACTGGGCCAGGAGTGCCGTTAGCTTGCCGTAGCAGCCATGGATATCGCCTATGGCGAAAATGTTACCCATGCGGTTTCATTTTAATGGAGTTCATGCCGTGGGTGGCAAGCTATAGAATATCCTGGGAAAAGGTCGCGGCCGTGCCGAGTTCTTCCTCGATACGGATCAGCTGGTTATATTTGGCCACGCGATCGGTCCGGGAAAGCGAACCGGTTTTGATCTGGCCGCTATTAACACCCACCGCCAAATCGGCAATGAAGGTGTCGGCGGTCTCGCCGGAACGATGGGAAATAATGGTGGTGTAGCCGGCCTGATCCGCCATGCGGATGGTCTCCAGGGTTTCGGTGAGTGTCCCGATCTGGTTGAGCTTGATCAGAATGGAGTTGCCGATCCCCCGTTCAACGCCTTTAGCGAAAATTTTTGGATTGGTCACAAATATATCGTCGCCCACAATTTGGATGGAACTTTCCAGCCGATCAGTCATGGTTTCCCATCCGTCCCAATCCTGTTCGGCGAGGCCGTCTTCGATGGAGAGGATGGGGTATTTGTGGATCAGGCTCTCGTAGTAGTCGATCATCTCTTCGGCCGAGAAGGTCTTATCCTCCGACTTGAGCACATATTTGCCCTTGTGATAAAATTCGCTGGCCGCCGCATCCAGGGCGATTCCCACCTCTTTACCGGGCTCATAGCCGGCGGCGTTGATAGCCTCCAGAATAAAGCCCAGGGCGGCTTCGTTGGAATCCAGATTGGGAGCGAAGCCGCCTTCGTCGCCCACGGCCGTGCTCAGGGATTTGGCCTGCAGGATCTTCTTTAGGGCGTGAAAAATCTCGGAGCCAATCTGAACCGCCTGGGCGATGGATTGGGCGCCCACCGGGACAATCATGAACTCCTGGATGTCCAGGGTGTTGGCGGCATGGGCGCCGCCATTGACCACGTTCATCATGGGTAACGGAAGGCAGCGGGCGCTGATTCCGCCGATGTAGCGGTAGAGGGGCTGTTCGTAAGCGGTTGCCGCGGCCCGGGCCGCGGCCATGGATACGCCTAAAATGGCGTTGGCCCCCAGATTGGATTTATTGGGGGTCCCGTCGAGCTCAATGAGGGCCTGGTCCAATTGAAACTGATGGGCGGCATCCATGCCTTCCAGGGCCGGCGCAATCGTTTCCATGACGTTCTTGACCGCAGAGGTCACGCCCTTGCCGCCGTAGCGTTTGGCACGTTTGTTGCGCAATTCCAATGCTTCCCGCTTGCCGGTGGATGCACCCGAAGGCACGGCGGCCCGCCCGATGGCCCCGCAGGCCAAATGTACGTCGACTTCAACGGTGGGATTGCCCCGTGAATCCAAGATTTCTCTGGCTTTAATATCAACGATGGCGGTCATGGCACCTCCCGGTGGTCGTCCATTTTAGGTGAGCAGAATTGCAGGAAATTACGGTGAAAAGGGTACTCTCGATCCTACTTGATGTCAAGCAAGCCTATGCTATAATGTCCCCACCTTTGAGGCCCCCGGCGGGGTCGATTCAAGATAAACAATTCCTTTACCTTTAGGGAGGAAGGTATGACCATATCGGATCTCTATCAGCAAGCCCACCTATGGGTGGCTGCTATCCGACTTCTGGAATATCGGAATCGGCTTTCGCCCAGTGTCGAGGCCATTTGCGATTTTCTCGGCGTTTCAACCGAGCAGGGGCACCGTTTGGTTCGCAAATTGGATCAGCGCGGAATTATCCAGGCGGTGGCCAAGGGGGACGAAGTGCATTGCACCCTGGCCGATCACCGGCTGCTGGAGGAACTGCCCCAGGCGGAAGCCAAGTTGCCCCCCCTGTCGGCCGAGGTGGCCCAGTTCAAGGCCGCGCGGAATAAGATATCGGGTAAGGTGGCCGCGTTCCGCTCCGACCAGGAGCGCAAAAAAAAGGACCTTTTCGCGGAGTTGAACGCCAAGTTGAAAGCCGATTTAGAACCGAAATCAGGATAGCAAGCGAGCTATTTGAGGCCGATGGACCAATTCCACAACCCCGGGCGGGCTTTCATGCGAACTTTCGGGGGGATGGGCTCCACCAGCTCAACAAGCTGTTGATAGCCCCAGCGGGCCAGACGTTTTTGCTCCGGGTGCAGATCCACCGGCCAGTTGGGAAATACCCACTGCAGGGACCCATAATTGCGGATCCAGCCGGTCTCTTTTTGGGGGCTGATAAAGGGCTGCTCGGGCCGGGGCGTGTCCGCGGAGATTCGCGAAAGGCCCAAAGGCCAATTTCCTTTAAGCACAATCCCCAAGGGCAGGGGGCTTTCTCCCGGCAGACGCCGGTAATCGGATTCGCCCAGTTCCGGGCTTAGAATCACGCCGTTGAAGCCCATCTGTTTCAGCACGCCAATGGCCGCCGGGTTGCTGACGTTGCAAAAAGGCCCGGCCCAGCGCACCAATCCTTTGACCGGTTGAAACCACGCCGTCTGCCAGGGGGCGTTGAGAACGAATTGGCGGCCACCTTGGGCGATGATCCCGGCGATTGTACTTTCCACACGGTCCGCCTCTTCAGGCCACACCACCGGCGGCAGCCACCACCAGGTGCGGGGGATTAGCTTTCGCGGGATGCCTTCTAGGTCCAGATCCATGAGCCAGAGCCCCAGGGGGCGCTGGGAGGGAGTGGTGGGCAGTTGCCGAAGGACCGCGATTTCCACGGGTCCCCGGTGCTTGGGTGGCTGGGGCAAAGGTTTAACAGCGGGCTTCAGGCGGGGAAGCGGAATCGGTTTTATATCCTTGAGCTGGCCGGCCAGGCTTTTGATATCGGCATCCAGGGCAGGGTCTCGCCGATCAATGAGGAATACCGGCGTCCCCTTGGGAGGTGCTTTTCCGGCCGACAGATTGAGGTGCAGCCGGCCCTTGGCCGGCACGCCGCGGGTTATCCGGCGTATGCTGTGCCAGGGGTGATCCTCATAACCGATGCGCAGTTTGTCCTTGGGGTAGAGGGCCAGGCGGGGCTGAATGTAGGGTGTTTTTGGCGATCCTTTGGTGCGACCCACCAGCAGGCCGCTGCCGCTGGGCTGGGCGCCATCCAGAGGAACGTAGGGCCGTTGGGGCAGGAAGGCGTAGTGGCTGCCGGGCCGTCCCAGGGCGTACTCCAGCAGGTTCAAAGCCTCTTTTTTGGCCTGGGGATCACTACCGTGGTCCCGGAGGGTCCGATAGGCCCTCACCACATGGTAAACGTAGTGGGGGCCTTTTTTGCGACCCTCGATCTTCCAGACCCCGATCTGGGGAATGGTTCCCAAGACCTTCACCAGAACGTCCAGGCTAAGGTCCAGACAGGCAAAAAAGCGCCCCTTTACCTTTCCAGCCGTGTACTTCCGGCGGCAGGGCTGCACACAGCGGCCGCGCAATCCGCTTTTGCCGCCCATGTAGCTGCTCCAATAGCAACGGCCCGATACGGCGTAACATAGGGCGCCGTGGATGAAGACTTCCAGATCCATGCCTGGCGGGCAGGCCTGGGCCATGGCGCGGATCTCATCGATATTGAGTTCCCGGGGCAATACCACCCGGCGAATCCCCCACGGATTGTTCAGTTGGGCCAACGCCTGGGGAAAGGAGACATTGGCCAGGGTGGAGAGGTGGATGCGCTCGCCCAGCCCTGCCTGGCGCGCCAGGGGGATCAGTCCTAAATCCTGGATAATGAGGCCCTCGGGCCGGATGTGGGATCGAACCAGGCCCAGCAGTTTGCGGGCCAAGGGAATCTCATCAGGTTTCAAGGTGGTGTTGAAGGCCAGGTGAACTTCGATGCCCCGCTCCCGGGCCATACGCGACAGGGCCGCCAGCTCTTCCAGGGTGAAATTGGCAGCCTCCATGCGTGCCGAGTACTGCTTCAAGCCGCAATAAATGGCATCCGCCCCCGCGGCCACGGCGGCCAGAAAGCTGTCTGGATTCCCGGCCGGGGCCAGAATTTTGGGGCGCGGATGGTTTGGGAATGGGGTGTCTGCCATAAGGTAACGCCATGGTCCAGGTTTAAGGGCGAATCGTTGGGTTCACCATAATCCGCCGGTTGCTGCCTGGCAATAGACTGCTTCTCTAAATGCGTGTTGTTTCCGTAAGCCCGCCATGGCCAAGGACCACCGGGGGGAGCGCCTTTACGACCCCTTTTTGGCCGGCGCTCCAAGCATTGTCTATATGCGGTTGACGGAAAGCCGCAGATTAACGTACCATAGCGCGCCGTTGAAGGTCGATCCCAAGTATTTAGAAAATGATATCAAACGATTATCCTTCCATATGAATTACCGCAAAGGACGATGACTGCATGAAAAGAGCGCTAATCACCGGAATCACGGGCCAGGATGGCGCCTACCTGGCTGAATTCTTGCTGAGCAAGGGATACGAAGTCCACGGCATCAAGCGCCGCTCCTCTTCGTTTAACACCGGGCGAGTGGATCATTTATACCGTGACCCCCATGAATCCCAGGTGCACTTTCTGATGCACTACGGGGATTTGACCGATGCCACCAATTTGATCCGTATCATCCAGGAAGTCCAGCCCCTGGAGATATACAATCTAGCGGCCCAAAGCCATGTTCAGGTCTCCTTTGAAACACCGGAATATACCGCCAATTCCGATGCCCTGGGCACCTTGCGGCTGCTGGAGGCGATTCGGGTCCTGGGGCTGGAAAAAAAGACCCGCCTCTATCAAGCTTCCACCAGCGAAATGTTCGGCAAGGTGCGGGAAATCCCCCAGACCGAAACCACGCCTTTTTATCCCCGCAGCCCCTACGGCGCCGCAAAGGTCTATGGCTACTGGATCACCGTCAACTATCGGGAAGCTTATGGTATTTACGCCTGTAACGGAATTCTATTCAATCACGAGTCGCCCATCCGCGGGGAGACCTTTGTGACTCGTAAGATCACCCGGGCCGTAGCCCGCATCCACCTGGGCCTTCAGGAGGAGCTGTACCTCGGCAATTTAGAGGCCAAGCGCGACTGGGGCCATGCCAAGGACTATGTGGCGGCCATGTGGCTGATGCTCCAGCAGCAGGACCCCGAAGACTATGTGATCGCCAGCGGCGAGGCCCATTCGGTGCGGGAGTTTGTGGAAATGGCATTTGCCGCGGTTGAAATTCCCATCTCCTGGCAGGGCCAGGGGCTCGACGAGGTGGGCATGGATGGAACGGGTCAGATACGGGTGCGCATCGATCCGCGCTATTTCAGGCCCACCGAAGTTGATTTTCTGCTGGGTGATCCCACCAAGGCCCGGGAGCAATTGGGCTGGCAGCCGCGCACCTCCTTTGAGGAACTGGTGGTTAAAATGGTGCAGGCCGATTTGGCGGAGGCCAAACGGGATCAGATGTGTCAGGCCCAAGGATTTCGGACCTTTCAGCATTTTGAATGAGGGCCTTTGACTGGGGGGATGAGCCATGGATAAACGCGCACCCATCTATGTTGCCGGTCACCAGGGGATGGTGGGCTCGGCCGTTGTGCGCCGATTGACCCAAGCCGGTTTCACCCAGATCATCACCCGCCGCCATGGGGAGTTGGATCTGGAACGACAAGGGGCGGTGGAGGAGTTTTTCCGCTCAACCCAACCGGAATATGTGATCCTGGCGGCCGCCAAAGTGGGGGGAATCTGGGCCAATCAAAGCTATCCCGCGGAATTCATTTACAGCAATCTGGCCATCCAAACCCATCTGCTGCACAGTGCGCATCGCTTTGGCGTCAAACAGCTGCTCTTTTTGGGCTCCTCCTGCATCTATCCCCGGGAGTGCCCCCAGCCCATGGCGGAGCGTTACCTGCTGAGCGGTCCTCTGGAACCCACCAATCGGCCCTATGCCGTTGCCAAAATCGCCGGGATTGAAATGTGCAGGGCCTACAATCGCCAGTACGGCACGCGCTTTTTGGCGGTGATGCCCACCAATCTTTACGGCCCTCATGACAATTTTGATTTGACCACCTCCCATGTGCTGCCGGCCCTGATCCGTAAGTTTCATCTGGCCAAGCTCGCCCGGGCCGGTGACCTCGACGCGATCACCCGGGATGTGGCCCGCTTTGGCCCCTTGCCGGAAACCTTTGGCAGAGGCCTGGGGTTGACGCGCAAGGCTTCCCGCTGGGTATCGGCGGCGGCCCGGGAGAACCCAAGTGTGGAGCTGTGGGGCACGGGGGCCGCGTATCGCGAGTTTTTGCATGTGGATGACATGGCCGATGCCTGCATCCATCTGATGGAGGTCAGCCAAGGTCGTCCCCTGGCGGATCATAGGCCGAAGAATAATCCTGAGCCTCCTGACAGCAACGGCGAAGCGCCGGCCGCCATCCTGCCTTTTTATAATGTGGGCAGCGGCAAGGATCTGAAAATCCGGGAACTCACCGCCCTGATCTGCCGGGTGGTGGGGTATGACGGCGCCATTGTCTGGGATCCTTCCAAACCCGACGGCACGCCCCGCAAGCGTTTGGACCCCCAAGCCATGTTCAGCCTAAACTGGCGTCCTAAAATTCAACTGGCGCAGGGCATCGAACATACTTATGATTGGTATTTGAACCAATACTAAATCCCGGGGCGGTTGGTTTGCTGTGAGGCGGTCCCGGTAAATATCTGACAAAAAGGAGCATCCATTTCCATGAAGATCGCAGTCAGCGGCAAGGGCGGCGTAGGCAAGACCACCTTCGCCGCCTTATTGATTCGGGCCCTGAATGCCCAGGGGAAACATGTCTTGGCCATCGATGCCGATCCGGATGCCAATTTGGCGGCCGCCGTGGGGATCGGCGGAGACGAGGAGATCACTCCCATTTCCGAGATGAAGGATCTGATTCACGAACGCACCGGAGCCCAGCCGGGCACTGTGGGCGGGTTTTTCAAACTCAATCCCAAGGTGGATGACCTACCCGAGGCATTGTCGGCGCGCCTGGAAAATATCAAACTGATGCGCCTGGGGGGGATTAAAAAGGGCGGCGCTGGTTGTATCTGCCCGGAGAGCGCCCTGCTGCGGGCTCTGGTGATGCACATTGTGCTGGCCCGCAACGAAGTGGTGGTGATGGACATGGAGGCCGGCATCGAGCACCTGGGCCGGGCCACGGCCCAAGCGGTGGACAAACTGATCGTGGTGGTGGAGCCTGGCCGACGCAGCATCGACACCGCCGGACACATCAAAGAGCTGGCCGGACAGATCGGTTTGACCCGGATATTCATGGTCGGCAACAAGATCCGTGGGGCCTCGGATCAGGACTTTTTGCAAAAACAGCTTATCGATTTTGAGTTTCTGGGCTTTTTACCCTACGATAGTGCCCTGATCGAAGCAGATTTGGCCGGGGTCTCCCCCTATGATTCAGATTCGGCGGCCAAATCGCAACTGGCCCAAATCGTGGCCAAGCTTTAACGCCTTGCACGCCTCGATTCCAGCGGGTCGTTATGACCAGCCCTAAACGGGGACGGCCGCACGCCGGCAGTCATTCCTTCAAATGGCGGCGCCCTGCCGGACCCAAAGCCCGGTCCAGGATCAGATCTAACGGTTCTTCCCGCACTCCCCCGCGTCTTAAGCCCCGGATCGACCCCAGCCTCCAATCGGTGTTTGCCGACATCGGCGCCCCGGAAGATGGTCCGTTCGTTCCGGACCCGTTCCAGCGCGAAGCCCTTAAGACCGTTGCCCAGGCCGACTGTCTGGTGACGGCGCCCACGGGCGCCGGTAAAACCTGGATCGCCCGGCAGGCCATGGCCCGTGTTATAAAGAGCGGCGGGCGCTGTTGGTACGCATCTCCCCTCAAAGCCCTGAGCAACGCAAAATATCTCGAATTTTCCGAATTTTTCGGTTTTCAACAGGTGGGAATCCTCACCGGAGACCGGCGGGAAAACAGCGGGGCATCCCTCATCGTGGGCACCACCGAAATTCTGCGCAATCAGCTTTACGATGCCATGTCCGACGGGCAAACTCTCGCCGCGGACCTGGTGGTCCTGGACGAAGCCCACTACCTGGGCGATCCCCAGCGGGGCGTGGTGTGGGAAGAGATCATCATCTATCTGCCCGCCCGCATCACCTTGCTTTTGCTCTCGGCCACCATCGGCAATGCCAGCCAGTTGGCGGGCTGGCTCTCTTCGGTGCGCAACCGCTCTTGCCAATGGGTTCGGGCCACGGTGCGTCCGGTGCCCCTGGAGCCCCTGGTGCTGCATCCCGGGGGAACCCTGTTGCCCCTGGAGGCGCCCAAACCTGCCCGGGGAAGGAAAAGCAAACTGCACCCCAAGGTGCGCCAATTGGGGAGCGCGGCCAAACCCTGGTCACTGAAAGGCTCCTGGGGGCGGCCCCCCTTTGGGCATATTCTAGATGGGCTGCGCAAAATGAAGCTGTCACCAGCCATATTCTTCCTAAAATCCCGTAAAGACTGTGATATGGCGCTGAAAATATGTGCCCGGGAGCTGGCCGGGGCACTAGATCCCAACCCCCGGCGCACCCAGCGGGTGACCGAGCTTCTGGACGACCACCCGTTTTTGAAATACCACCGCCACCGCCGGTTTTTGGAACATTACGGTATCGGTGCCCATCACAGCGGCCATCTGCCGGCCTGGAAGTTGATCCTGGAAACCTTGATGGGCGAGGGGCTGCTCAATGCCATATTTGCCACATCCACTGTGGCGGCGGGGATCAACGTCCCGGCCCGGGCGGTGGTCTTTTTCAATACTGACCGCTTCAACGGTCATGAATTTGCGCCTCTTACTGCCACTGAATTTCACCAAATGACCGGCCGTGCCGGCCGGCGGGGCATGGATCGGGTGGGGTTTGTGGTGGGAATCCCAGGGCGGTTTATGGATCTATCGGCCTATGGGCGGCTGGTGCGCAGCCCGGCCGGGGAGATCGTCAGCCAGATCCAGGTCAGCTTTTCCATGGTGCTCAATTTACTGCTCTCCCACCCCCCTGCCCAGGTGGAAGATTTGCTGGCCCGCTCTTTTGCTGCCTATCAGCTCAAGGGTGAGACACCACAAAACGTATCCCCGCGCCCGTCTCCGTTGTCCGGGACCCAGGCTCTGACTGACTCATTCCGCCGCCATGTCAGGTTTCTCCGTGCCCACGGCTATTTGGACAGCGAGGGTCACCCCACGGCGGACGGAGTATGGGCGGCCCGCTTGCGAGTGGACCAGCCTCTGCTGATTGCTGAAGCGTTTCGCCAAGGCGCCATGCCCGAGGAAGATCCTGCATTGTTGGCCGCGGTGGTGGCGGCCTTTGTTAGCGAACGGGAGTATGAGCAGGATGATGAGTTGGATGAAACCCAGCCCCTGGGCCGGGCCTTTATGAAGGTCTGGCGGGCCGTGCGGCCGCTGATGCGCGCCATGGCCCGGGCCGGTTTTGCCGGCCCGCCGCTCTACCTGCGGCCTTGCGGGGTGCTGCATCGCTGGGCCCAAGGGGCGGATTGGACGGACATCGTGGACGGTGCGCAAATGGCGGAGGGGGATCTGGCAATGCTGATTTTGAGAACGGCCGACAATCTACGTCACATACGGGGGCTGGCCAACGATTTTCCCCAAGGCGCCCACCAGGCCGGCCGCGCACTGGCCTTGATTCTACGCGAACCGGTCAGCCCGGACTACTCCACGTAAAGTTTTTGGCCGGGATAGATCTTGGTGCGGGAGCTGATCTGGTTGATCCGCAGAAAGCGCTTCAAGGACATGTTGTGGGAAAGGGCGATTTTGTAAGCCGTATCGCCTTTACGCACGCGATACTTTTGCAGTTGGGGCTTGGTGCTGGCCGTCTTTTTATCCGGAATACTTAGTTGCTGTCCGATGCTCAAATTGGAATTTCTGAGTCCATTGCGCTGCTGGATTTCCCGGGTGGTGGTGCCGTATCTGCGCGCCAGGTTCCAGAGCGAATCCCCCCGTTTGACCACATGGGTGATGATCTTTCCATCGCCGTCGGTGCTGATTTGCTGGGACGCGTAGACAACCTGCCCTTTTTGGGGAATCTTTAATCGCTTGCCGGCGATAATGCGATAGGGTTTGCGCAGCCCATTGGCCCGAGCGATACTTTGCACGCTCACCCCGTAGCGCCGGGCGATGGTGGAGATGCTCTGCCCTTTGCGGATGTGATGGTAGGCGTAGGTTTGCTGGGGCGGGCGATAGGTGGGGATTTGACTGGCTTTGGCGGCAAACACGCGCTCTTTGAGCTTGGGGATACGCAAAGGATAGGGATCGCCGGGGGTAACGCGATAGCGCAGCTCCGGATTTAGTGCACGCAGGGTTTGCTCACTTTCACCCAACGCCTGGGCGACATGTTTTAAATGGAGTTGGCGGGTAACGTTCGCCGAGGCAAATTCCATGGACGGGTCCAGCGCCAGGTTTTCCAGGCCGTATTGGCTGCGGTTGTTCATGATGTGCAAGGTTGCCAAAAAGCGGGGTACGTAGCGGGCGGTTTCCCTGGGCAGGCGCTGGTAGAGGTCCCAGAAATTATCCAGATAATTGACATTTTGTGAGCGGATCACCCGTAGCACACGGCCTTCGCCGCAGTTGTAGGCCGCCAGCACCGTGGTCCAATCGCCAAACATCTGGTGCAGCTCTTTGAGATAGGCGATGGCCGCATCCGTGGCCTTGATGGGATCCAGCCGTTCGTCAATGTAGCGGTTGCGCTTCAGGCCGAATTTATAGCCCGTGGAAGGGATGAACTGCCACAGCCCTAAAGCGCGAGCCTTGGAAAGGGCATTCACCTTATAGCCGCTTTCAATCAGCGGCAGCCAGGCCAGCTCCAAGGGCAGCCCGGCTTCCTTGAGTTTGGCTTCAATCATGGGCCGGTAACGACCGGACCGGCGATAGGCGCTTTCAAAGAACTTACGTTCCGCGCCGCGGGTGAAGGAGTTGATTTCCGCTGTGACATGGGAGTTAATGTCGATGGGAATGGCGTTGTGGTGGCCGTTGACCACGATATGCCGCGAAGCGTAGATTTCCAGGATTCGCTTGGAGATCAGAAATCGCAGGTCTTCTTTTTGCTGAATCAGTTTAGGACGGTCTTCTTCGTCGATTTTCAACACCAAGGAATAAGCTAGGTCCAGGGCTTCCAGGGCATTTTCCAATTCCCCTTTCTGCCAGAATTCCTGGGAAAGCTGGACAAATCCAAGGGCTTCATCCAATAGCGCTTCTGGGGGCTTGGCTTCCTTAACAGAGATCCCTTGGGAGGGCGTCTCGCTGAACTCCAACTCCCCGGCAAGAGGTTCTTTGGCGGTCAAGGGATCGGAGACCGTCAGATCATCGGAGGTGGGTGCCGTCGCAATCGACACCCCGGGCGATGCTAAGGATTCGGTGGTGTCGTTTCTACCCGGGGAGGGGGTCGGGGAGCTCGAACCGGATGGCTTTAACTCGGGCTTGGATGCCAGCGGGCCGGCCTTTACCGGGGTGGGGACATTGGATCGGGCCAGGGCCCCATGAGTCTGCGGTGTATGGGCTTTGGGCATGCAGCCATTGAGGGAAAACAGAAGGATCAGAATGGGAAAAAGCGGGAGACGACGCAAATTAGGTTCCTTAATTTGAGCTGAAGATATACCGCTGTCCAACGGGGCCTATTTCTTTCCGTTTGAGTTACACAAGAACGGATGAGGTGTCAAGCTAAGGGTACGATTTGCGAGGCCGCATGCCCTGAAGCGGGGAAAGTATTCCCAGGGCCTCGCGGGCGGAGATTTTGGGAAATTTTCTTTACCCGATCCCTGCGCTTTTGTTTGCATCTTTGACAATCGTCTTTGACAATCGTCCTCAAAATCCGAACCGGGCTGTAAAATATATTTAATGAAAATTAAAGAATTTTATTGACAACGAAGTTTCTGATATCTAAATAAGGGAGTTCTTTATCTGGCGGGGCGGATTAGCGCTCCATATGCTCAATGACAATATTGATAGAGCCAGAGTAGCTCAGTTGGTAGAGCGCCTCACTTGTAATGAGGATGTCGCGGGTTCGACTCCTGTCTCTGGCTCCAAATACGGGGTGGCTTTCGATTTTTAGGTGGGGTTCCCGAGTGGTCAAAGGGAACAGACTGTAAATCTGTCGGCGACGCCTTCGGAGGTTCAAATCCTCCCCCCACCACCATTTTTCGGGGCTGATTGTAGGAGATTTCGGGCACGGGTCTGGATCGTACACCACTACATGCCGTATAAATGAACAGGTTTGGTGGCAGCCATCACAGACATGGCGTGGTGCATATTGCGGTTCATCCGCATTCCCGTCCCTTCCTTCATTCACCCTTGATGTTCGGTTCAGCGGGAGTAGCTCAGTTGGTAGAGCTTCAGCCTTCCAAGCTGAATGTCGCGAGTTCGAGCCTCGTCTCCCGCTCCAAGTTCCATTGAGCCCAAATTCGAATGAGTTGGGCTTGCGTTTCTCCGATCGTCCGGCTGGTGGCGCTCGAAAGACAATTCGCAGTGGATTTTGAGCCCACGTAGCTCAGCAGGTAGAGCGCTTCCTTGGTAAGGAAGAGGTTCACCGGTTCAATTCCGGTCGTGGGCTCCAATCGCGTTTGGAGCACATTTCAGCATGGCGATGGCGTGGTAGTTTCTTGAAAGGTTATCGCTGAGACTCTGGTCAACTCAATTGAACTGATGAAAACCCCGGCAAGCATAGGGAGGGATAGTTAAATGGCCAAGCAGAAATTTGAGCGTACCAAGCCGCATGTCAACGTAGGCACGATTGGTCATATTGACCATGGCAAGACGACGTTAACCGCCGCGATCACCAAGCACATGGGGATGCGGGGCATGGCGGACTTTGTGCCTTTTGATCAGATTGACAAAGCGCCGGAAGAGCGTGAGCGTGGGATCACCATCGCCACGGCCCACGTGGAGTATCAGACCGAAAATCGCCATTACGCCCACGTGGACTGCCCGGGACACGCCGACTATATCAAGAACATGATCACCGGCGCGGCCCAGATGGACGGTGCCATTCTGGTGGTGGGCGCCGATGACGGCCCCATGCCCCAGACCCGGGAGCACATTCTTTTGGCCCGTCAGGTGGGAGTGCCGCGGATCGTGGTGTTTTTAAACAAATGCGACATGGTGGACGACGAAGAGCTCATCGAGTTGGTGGAGTTGGAGCTGCGCGAACTTCTGGACAAATACGAATTTCCCGGGGACGACACCCCCATCATCCGGGGCAGCGCGCTGAAAGCCCTTGAAAGCGACGACAACGATGGCGAAGAAGTCAAGTGCATCTTCGAGTTGATGGATGCCATCGACAGCTTTATCCCCGAGCCGCAGCGGGAGGTGGACAAGCCCTTTTTGATGCCCATCGAGGATGTGTTCAGCATCTCGGGCCGGGGCACGGTGGTCACCGGCCGGGTCGAGCGCGGGGTGATCAACGTCAACGACAACGTGGAGATCGTGGGGATTCGCCCCACCGCCAAGACCGTGTGCACCGGCGTGGAGATGTTCCGCAAGCTATTGGACCAAGGCCAGGCCGGCGACAACATCGGGGTTTTATTGCGAGGCACCAAGCGCGATGAAGTTGAGCGTGGTCAGGTGGTCGCGGCCCCGGGCTCCATTACGCCGCACACCAAGTTCAAGGCCGAAGTCTATATTTTGAGCAAGGAAGAAGGCGGGCGGCACACGCCGTTTTTCACCGGCTATCGGCCGCAGTTTTATTTTCGGACCACCGACGTGACCGGGACTCTGGATCTGCCCGAAGGCGTGGAGATGGTAATGCCCGGTGACAACATTACGATCACCGCGGCGTTGATCACGCCCATTGCCATGGAGAAAGAGCTGCGGTTTGCGGTACGGGAAGGCGGGCGGACAGTCGGCGCCGGCGTGGTTAGTGAAATTATTGAATAAGCTCAAAGGAGTTTTGCATTGCGAGTCAATGTTACCTTAGCCTGTACTGAGTGTAAGCAGCGCAATTACACCACCACCAAAAACAAGCGCACGACCCCCGATAAGTTGGAGTTCAGTAAGTATTGCCGCTTTTGCCGCAAACATACTGCCCATCGGGAAACCAAATAAGGCGTTGGGTTTGAGCTTGGCTGCCTCCGAGAATTTGCAATCAGGCTCGCCCGGGCCCAGTCAGGAATCCATAGGCCAGTAGCTCTAACTGGTAGAGCGCCGGACTCCAAATCCGGTGGTTGGGGGTTCGAATCCCTCCTGGCCTGCCAAAAAATATTCGTGTAAAGCTCAAGGCCAACGGAAAACCTCATGCCAGTCACCGTTGTCCTTTGAGCTTTCACCGTTTTAGGAGAACCATGGCCAGGCTACAAAGGAAAAAACCTGCAGGCGCCAAACAAAAAACAAAAAGTTCGGTTGAATCTTCGGGGAGTGCCGGCGAAAACCCAACGGCGGCAGCCGTCAAACCTGCCCTGAATAAGCCCGCCAAGAAGCCGGCGCTTGCCGGGACCAAGAAGCAGGTCATGTCAGCCCGCGGGACCCTGGCCAAAAAAGAACCCAATATCTTTGACCGCGCCAAGCAGTTTCTGCGGGAGGTCAAAGTAGAGCTTAAAAAGGTCACCTGGCCCACCCGCCAGCAGACGTTGGGTTCGACAGTTGTGGTTATTATCTTGGTTTTGCTCATTGCGGCGTTTCTGGGGATTGTGGATACGCTGCTTTCCAGCCTGGTGCGTTTGGTGATGCAATAATAGTTAGGAGATTGGGATCGTGGCCTTGCGCTGGTATGTCGTACATGTCTATTCCGGATATGAAAAACGCGTGAAACACGCTTTAGAAGAGCGGATTGGCGCGTCGCCGGCCAAGGAGCGTTTTGGTGAAGTGGTGGTGCCCACGGAACAAGTGGTGGAACTGGTCAAAGGCAAGCGCAAGGAGTCAACGCGAAAATTTTATCCGGGCTACATTTTGGTTCAGATGGAGCTTAGCGATGAGACTTGGCATTTGGTGGCCAACACCGCAAAGGTCACCGGATTTCTGGGGGGCCGCGAAAAACCGACGCCCATTTCCGATGCCGAAGCAGAACAGATTCTCAATCGCATGGAAGCCGGAAAACACCAGCCGCAACCCAAATATTATTTTGAGACCGGGGATGAAATCCGCGTTATCGATGGTCCCTTCACCAACTTCAACGGCACCGTGGAAGAGGTCAATCCGGAAAAGGGGAAGATCAAAGTTCTGGTCAGCATCTTCGGTCGCTCGACACCGGTTGAACTCGAGTTCGTACAAGTGAGTAAGCTGTAATCAATTTACTGGAGCAGGAATTAGCAAATGGCAAAGAAAGTCATCACTCAGATTAAATTGCAGGTTCCCGCGGGCAAGGCCAACCCTTCCCCGCCCATTGGCCCAGCGCTGGGGCAGCATGGCGTCAACATCATGGAGTTCTGCAAAGCATTCAATGCGCGCACCGCCAATGATGAGGGAATGATTATTCCCGCCGTGATTACCGTATATCAGGACCGATCCTTCACGTTTATTACCAAAACGCCGCCCGCCAGTGTCCTGCTCAAAAAAGCTGCCAAGGTCGCCAAAGGCGCTGGAGATCCAAAACGTGACCGAGTGGGACGCGTGACCCGGGAGCAAGTGGAGGAGATTGCCAAACTTAAAATGGTGGATCTCAACGCCAACGATTTGGATGCCGCCTGCCGAATTATCGCCGGTACGGCTCGGAGTATGGGGATCGAGGTCGCTCAATAGGATCGCAACGAGATAAGGAGTGGTAAAAGAAAATGCCGAAACGTGGGAAAAAATATTTAGAAGCCCGCCAGAAGGTGGATAACGCCGCCAGGCACGATTTTAACGAAGCCATTCAAAAGGCTCTCGATGCATCCTATGCCAAATTTGATGAAACCGTGGATGTCGCCGTTCGGCTTGGGGTGGATCCCCGACATGCCGATCAAATGGTGCGAGGCACGGTGGTGCTGCCCAATGGGTTGGGAAAGGACGTCAAGGTGCTGGTGTTTGCCAAGGGCGAGAAAGAGAAAGAAGCTCAGGAGGCCGGTGCCGATTTTGTGGGCAGCGATGAATTGGTGGAAAAAATCAAGGAAGGCTGGTTTGGTTTTGATAAGGCCGTGGCTACACCCGACATGATGGGAACTGTCGGAAAGATCGGCCGCTTGCTGGGTCCCCGGGGCTTGATGCCCAATGCCAAGACCGGGACGGTCACCTTTGAAATCACCAAGGCGGTGAATGAGCTGAAGGCCGGCAAGATCGATTTCAGGGTCGAAAAAGCGGGGATTGTCCATGTTCCCATGGGTAAGGTTTCCTTTGGCGTCGAGAAGCTCGCTCAAAATCTAGCGGCCTTCCTGGATACCATCCTGCGGATCAAGCCGGCATCCGCCAAGGGGTCTTATGTGAAAGGAATCGCCGTCTCAACAACCATGGGTCCGGGAATCAAGATCGATCCGGCCTACATGAAAGATTTTCTATAAACCCAGTCTAAAAAATTACCAGTTTGGGAAACACTCCGCCCTTGGGGCGGGATCAAAACCCCTAAAATAATCTGTCTAAGACCGTAGGTGCTCCACCGGAGTGTGGGTTTAATCGGCGATTGTCGGCCTACCGAGACGAGGGAAAGATTGCGATGACCTCCGGTTTAAAGTGCAGAGTTGGAAAGGAGGTGTAGGAATACCGTGAAACTAAACGAAAAACAGCAAATCGTTGCCGAGCTCAAGGCCGATTTCGAAAAAGCCAGGGTCGTTCTCGTTGCAGACTACAAGGGGCTGGATGTCGCGGCCATAACGGCCTTGCGACGCAAATTGTCGGAAGCCGACGTCCAGTTTCAAGTTGCCAAAAACACGCTTCTGATTCGGGCCTCTGAAGAGAATGATGTCGCCTTGATCAAGGATGTGTTCAAAGGACCCAGTGCCGTGGCCTTGAGCTATGACGATCCGGTGGCCCCTGCCAAGGTTTTAACCGATTTTGCCAAAGAGCATAATGAGCTTGAAATCAAAGCGGGCGTCATGGGTGGCAAGGTATTGGACATTGAGGCCATTAAGGCGCTCTCCAGTCTGCCTTCCCGTGAAGAGCTGCTCTCGCAAGTCCTGATGGTCATTAATGGCGTGCCGACCTCGTTTGTACGCGCGCTGGCGAATATCCCCGAACGCCTGCTGAATGTGCTTACGGCCATCAAAGACCAGAAAGAGGCGGCCTAACTTCATGCAAGTTTATTTCGGCCCGCGTGGCCGGAGCATTCTGATAAAATTTGATCTTATATCTTAATGGTCGGGACCAGCTAAGGAGCGTTTTTCGTTGATGCGCTTTTTGTAAGCCGGAGCGGAAGATTCTCAAGAAAAGGTTTGCCGACGTTAGCGTTGCACTGGAAAGGATATGTTAAAATGGCAGATATCACAAAAGATGATGTGATTGAATTTATTTCGAATATGTCGGTTCTGGAACTCTCCGAACTTGTTAAGGAGATGGAAGATAAGTTCGGCGTTTCCGCTGCCGCACCGGTGGCGATGATGGCGGGCGTGCCGGGTGCGGGCGCGGAAGCCGCCGCGGAAGAAAAGACTGAATTTGATGTAATTCTGACCTCATTCGGCGACAAAAAGATCCAGGTCATCAAAGAGGTTCGTGCCGTGACCGGTCTGGGCCTGAAGGATGCCAAGGAGTTGGTGGAAGGCGCACCGAAAGCCCTTAAAGAGGCGGTCAGCAAAGAAGAAGCTGAAAAAATCAAAGAACAAATTGAAGGTGTTGGCGGTCAAGTCGATATTAAGTAGGACGCGATCCAATGGATCGGCATACCCGCATGAAGACCTGCTTTCCGGTATCTGCCTTGGGCATTGACCTGGAAAGCAGGTTACCTATCCTCCATATAAGCTTAGCCGTCCGTTGCCTTATCCCGCGGTTCAACTATGGCCCTTAAGGGTTGGCAAACCTCAATGCTTCCGAACTCTCTTGAGCGCGAATTAAACGGACGATCCATTACCCCCTCGATACGATCTGGGAGTCACCATGACAGAACGGCCTTTGGCGAATAATCGTGTGCGTAAAAATTTCGGCAAGATTAAAAAAATTGTCGAAATACCCGACCTGATCGGGGTCCAACGCGAATCTTACAGCCGCTTTCTTCAAATGGATGTTCCGCCTGAAAAGCGTAAAGACAGCGGACTTCAGGCGGTTTTCAACTCCGTTTTCCCCATCAAAGATTTTACCGGCAGTGCCTCTCTAGAATTTGTATCCTACCGCTTCGGAGAGGTTAAGCACGGGGTTGAAGAGTGCATGCACCGGGGAATGACCTATGAAATTCCCATGCGCATCACGGTGCGCCTGGTGGTTTACGATGTGGACAAAGATTCTGGAATCTCCAATATCCGCGATATTAAAGAGCAGGAGATTTATTTCGGCACCCTTCCGCTGATGACCGACAAAGGCACCTTTATCATCAACGGCACTGAGCGTGTGGTGGTCAGCCAGCTGCACCGCTCCTCGGGCGTCTTTTTCGATCACGACAAGGGAAAATCCCATTCCAGCGGCAAAGTGATCTACAGTTCCCGGGTGATCCCCGTCCGGGGATCCTGGATCGATCTGGAGGTGGACCCTAAGGATATCGTCCACATTCGCATCGATCGTCGGCGTAAGTTCCCGGTGAGCATACTGTTTAAAGCCTTTGGTTACAGTGAAGAGGATTTGCTGGGATATTTCTACAACATCGAACGTGTTACCATTGACGGTGAGAACTTTTTAAAGGAATTTCAGCCCGATTTTCTCAAAGGCCAGCGTGCCAGCGAAGATGTCAGTGATCCGGCCAACGGTGAGATTATTGTCAAAAAAGGGCGTCTGTTCACCTTGAGGGCCATTCGTCGCTTGAAGGCCGATGGGGTGACCCGGATTCCCATCAGTGTCGATGAACTGCTGGGAAAGGTCGCTGCGCGTAGTGTCTATGTGGAAGATAGCGCCGAGCCGGTGATCAAGTGCAATGAGGAGCTAGATGAGGAAAACCTCGCGGCTCTGGCCGCGGCCGGCATCCAGCAGATCGATGTGCTGCTCATCGACGGGCAAATTTCCAGTGATTCCTTTCGCAAGACCATATTGCTGGACAAAGTGGACTCCAAAGAAGAGGCTCTCATTGAGATATATCGCCGGTTGCGGCCGGGAAACCCCGCTACGCCGGAAGTGGCCCAGGAATTTGTCGATCACCTTTTCTTTAAGTCCGCTTACTACGATCTCAGCGCCGTTGGGCGCATGAAGATCAATCAGAGCCTGGGCATCAATACGGCGTTGGATCTGCGCACCTTGCGCAAAGAAGATATCTTGTTGACCACCAAAACGCTCATTCAGCTGCGGGACAGCCAGGGTGTGGTGGACGATATCGACCATTTGGGCAACCGGCGGGTACGGGCTGTGGGGGAATTGCTGGAGAATCAATACCGCATTGGGCTGGTGCGCATGGAGCGGGCCATCAAAGAGCGCATGAGCCTCCAAGAGGTGGATGCCATGATGCCCCACGACCTGATCAATCCCAAGCCGGTTTCGGCTGTGATCAAGGAATTTTTTGGCACCAGCCAGTTGAGCCAGTTCATGGATCAGACCAATCCGCTTTCGGAAACCACCCACAAACGGCGCTTGAGCGCCTTGGGGCCTGGCGGCCTGACCCGGGAACGGGCCGGTTTTGAAGTCCGTGACGTGCATCCCTCCCACTACGGACGAATCTGCCCCATTGAAACCCCGGAAGGTCCCAATATCGGCCTGATCGTCTCCTTGAGCACCTATGCCCGGGTCAACGAGTATGGCTTTATTGAAACGCCCTACCGCGTAGTGTCGGAGGCAACCCTGCAAGATGAGGTCAAGTTTTTAAGCGCCTTTGATGAGAAGGATCACCCCATCGCCCAGGCCAATGCCCCGGTGAATGAAAAGGGCGCGTATGTCAATCCCCTGGTGACCTCCCGGGTGGCCGGCGAATTTATGATGGTCAAGCGCGACGATATCCAACTGATGGATATCTCCCCCAACCAGCTGGTGAGTGTGGCGGCCTCCCTGATACCCTTTTTGGAAAATGACGACGCCAACCGGGCCTTGATGGGCTCCAACATGCAGCGCCAGGCCGTACCGCTGCTTGTCACCGATGCGCCCCTGGTGGGGACCGGCATCGAAAGCGTGGTGGCCAAGGATTCCGGTGTTACGGTGGTGGCCAAAAGAGACGGCGTGGTGGTGGATGTGGATGCATCCCGCATCGTGGTGCGCCATGATTCGAAGAAAACCTCATCAGAGGATAGCGGTGAGAATGCATCGCCGGTGACCATTTACAACTTGGCCAAATTTGTACGCTCCAACCAGAACACCTGCTTTAACCAGCGGCCCATCGTCAATAAGGAGCAGACGGTGGTTCAAGGCCAGATTATTGCCGACGGCCCGGCCACCGAGCAGGGTGAACTGGCCCTGGGCAAGAACGTCACCGTGGCCTTTATGCCCTGGGGCGGGTTTAATTTCGAAGATTCCATTCTGGTGGGCGAGCGGTTGGTGCGGGATGGGATCTACACCTCCGTGCACATCGAAGAGTTTGAGGTGGTAGCCCGAGACACCAAGCTGGGCAAAGAGGACATCACCCGGGACATTCCCAATGTGGGGGAAGAGGCCCTGAGAAACCTGGACGAGAGCGGAATTATCTGTCTGGGTGCCGAAGTGGGGCCGGGAGATATTCTGGTGGGTAAAATCACCCCCAAGGGGGAGACCCAGCTCTCACCGGAAGAGAAATTGCTGCGGGCCATATTTGGAGAAAAAGCCGGGGATGTCAAAGATACGTCTCTGCGGGTACCCCCCGGAGTGCAGGGCATTGTGATCGACGCCAAGGTGTTTTCCCGTCGCGGCATCGAAAAGGATGAACGCGCCGTTCAAATTGAGGATTCCGAGATTGGCGCCCTGGAGCGGGATCGCGACGATCAAATCCGGATCACCGAAGAAGTGGTCCAGGCTCAGTTGCTGCAATTGGTGAAGAATAAAGAGACCGCCGCGGCTCTGAAAAAGGGAAAGAAAACATTGGTCGCCAAGGGGGCCAAACTGACCGCTGCCAAGCTTGCGGATATCCCCTTGAGCCAACTGGAAGGATTGGTGCTCAAAGATGCCGAATGCACCGAGCAGATTCATGATCTCTTGGCCCGCTTTCGGGACCAAGTGGCGCTGTGCCGGGAGCGGTTTCAAGAGCAGATCGATAGCCTCGGAAAAGGCGATGATTTGCCTCCGGGAGTGATCAAAATGGTCAAGGTATATGTGGCCATGAAGCGCAAACTATCCGTGGGCGATAAAATGGCAGGCCGGCACGGCAATAAAGGTGTGGTGTCGAGGATATTGCCCCAAGAGGATCTGCCCTATTTTGCGGATGGAACCCCTGTGGATATGGTGTTGAACCCCCTAGGCGTGCCCTCCCGTATGAATGTCGGCCAGGTGCTGGAGATCCACTTGGGCCGGGCGGCCCATGCCCTGGGTCAGCAGATCAATCAAATGCTCAACGAGCAAAAGATAGATGATCTACGGGATAAATTTCGAAAAATATTCAGTGGTGGTTCAGATCAGGATTCATACCTGCGGGCGAGAATCGATGAATCGGATGATGGCCAATTCAGGGTGCTGGCATCGGGCATGCGCAACGGCGTCCATATGGCCACACCGGTTTTTGACGGTGCTAAAGAGAGTGAGATCAAGGAGTTGCTCCAGGAGGCGGGGGTTTCTCCCAGCGGCCAAACCACCCTTTTTGACGGCAGGACCGGCGAGGCATTCAAAGAGAAAATCACCGTGGGCACCATGTACATGATGAAACTCCACCATCTGGTGGATGACAAAATCCATGCTCGCTCCATCGGCCCCTATTCTCTGGTGACCCAGCAGCCCCTGGGCGGTAAGGCGCAATTCGGCGGCCAGCGTCTGGGAGAAATGGAAGTCTGGGCCATGGAAGCCTACGGCGCGGCCCACGCCCTGCAGGAATTCCTAACGGTGAAATCCGACGATATGGCCGGGCGGACAAGGATGTATGAAAAGATCGTCAAAGGGCAGAATGTGTTGGAACCCGGTCTGCCCGAGTCTTTTAAAGTGTTGACTAAAGAACTCATGGCCTTAGGCCTGGACGTTACGCTGCTGGAAGAACAGGATTAGGCGGTACCCCCGATCCAGCTCGCCGCCAAACCCACCCATAGGTAGGATAAAAGCATGGAAACACTGTACGATTTTTTTGCTAAGCCCACGGATCCGAAACGCTACAGCGGGGTGAAGATCGCCCTGGCCGCACCGGAGCAGATTTACAAATGGTCCCACGGGGAGATCAAAAAGCCGGAGACCATCAATTACCGGACGTTCAAACCGGAACGGGACGGGCTGTTCTGCGCCAAAATTTTCGGCCCCACCAAGGATTATGAGTGCAATTGCGGTAAGTATAAGCGCATGAAGCATCGCGGTGTGATTTGCGAAAAATGCGGCGTGGAAGTGATTCAGTCCAAGGTGCGTCGGGAACGCATGGCCCATATCGAGCTGGCCACGCCCGTGGCCCATATCTGGTTTCTCAAAAGCCTGCCCAGTAAAATCGGAAACCTTCTCGATCTGACCCTCAAAAGCATCGAGAAGGTGCTTTACTTTGACAGCTATATCGTCGTCGATCCCAAAGAGAC
Organism: uncultured delta proteobacterium; assembly: GCA_963713755.1. Lineage (GTDB taxonomy): Bacteria > Desulfobacterota > Desulfobacteria > Desulfobacterales > CAVQMW01 > CAVQMW01. The sequence continues at coordinate 966,068 of CAVQMW010000005.1, forward strand.
CCCCCTGGCCAAGGGGCAGTTGCTTTCCGATGAGAAATATTTTGAAGCCCAAGAGATGTACGGTTCCGATTTCGAGGCGGGCATTGGCGCCGAGGCGGTCAAGGTGATGTTGGAGGAGATGGATCTGGAGGCGGAATATGCCCAACTCAGAGAAGATCTGCGGACCAGCGGTTCGGTGGCCAAGCGTCAAAAGATGGCCAAGCGGGTTAAAATCATCGATGCTTTCCGCAAATCCGGGCTTGATCCATCGTGGATGATCATGGATGTCATTCCGGTGCTGCCCCCGGACCTGCGGCCGCTAGTGCCCCTGGAAGGTGGCCGCTTTGCCACCTCCGACCTCAACGATCTCTATCGCCGGGTGATCAACCGTAATAACCGGCTCAAGCGGCTCATCGACCTGAAAGCCCCGGATATCATTATCCGCAATGAAAAACGGATGCTTCAGGAAGCAGTGGACGTGCTTTTTGACAACGGTCGTCACGGCCGGGTGATTACCGGCACCAACAAACGCCCCCTTAAATCCCTCAGTGACACCCTCAAGGGCAAGCAGGGCCGCTTTCGACAGAATCTGCTGGGGAAGCGGGTGGACTATTCCGGCCGCACGGTGATCACCGTGGGGCCTGATCTGCGGTTGCATCAATGCGGCCTGCCCAAAAAGATGGCCCTGGAGCTGTTCAAACCCTTTGTTTATTATCGCCTGGAGCAAAAGGGGCTGGTTTCCACGGTGAAAAGCGCCAAGAAACTGGTGGAACGGGAGACTCCGGAGGTGTGGGATACCTTGGATGAAGTGGTTAAAGAGTACCCCGTGATGCTAAACCGGGCGCCGACCCTGCACCGATTGGGTGTCCAGGCGTTTGAGCCGCTGCTCATCGAGGGCAAAGCCATTCAGCTCCACCCCCTGGTCTGCACGGCCTTCAACGCCGACTTTGACGGGGACCAGATGGCCGTGCACGTTCCGCTCTCCATCGAGTCCCAGGCCGAAGCCCGAGTACTGATGCTCTCCAGCAACAATATCCTCTCCCCGGCCAACGGCAGTCCCATCATCGTGCCGAGTCAGGATATCGTTCTGGGCATCTACTACATGACGCGCGCCATTGTGGGTTCCAAAGGCGAGGGGATGCTCTTTTCCAACGCCCGGGAGGTTCGCGTGGCCTATGACGCCGGGGTTGTCAACCTGCATGCCAGAATCACCACCCGGGTTTTCGGTAAACGGGTGGACACCACAGTGGGACGAATTTTGCTTTGGGAGATCATGCCCCGCGACAAAGTCCTGGTGCTGCGCCACCTGATGACCGCGGATGAGGCCAAGGCTAAAAAAGCGGTAAAGGCCCTGGAAAAGGGCCAAGAATTCATCGAGCTTGTGGAAACTTACTCCCAGAGCCCCGATCGGGACAATGACGGGTTCGTCGGACACTTGGTACAAGAAGAGTTTCAGCGAATTTTTTCCTTCAGTGAAGAAGAAACCGCGGCGCTGTACGGCTTAAAACCCGGTGATCATAGCGGCCTGTTGAAAGATACCGACGGGTATCATCTATTCCAAGTTCTGGATCGCCATCACGAGATTCCCTTTCCGGTGATCAATCAGGTCATGGACAAAAAATCTCTACGGAATCTTGTGGACTATGCCTATCGCCATCTTGGGCCCAAGGCCACGGTTATCCTATCGGACCGCCTGAAAGACATTGGCTACCGTTACTCCACCGAGGGGGGGCTCTCCATCTCCATCGACGCGATGATAATTCCCGAGTCCAAAGGCACCATACTCAAAGGAGCCGAAAACCGGGTCGGGGAAATCGAGCGGCAGTATAACGAGGGGTTGATCACCCCGGGGGAGAAATACAACAAGGTTGTGGATATCTGGGCCCGGGCCACGGATGACGTGGCCAACGAAATGATGCGGGTGATGAAAATGGAACCGGTTCGGGATGAAACCGGAGCGGTGGTCCTGGATGATAATAAAAAGCCCGTGACCCAAGAGAGCCTGAACCCCATTTATATGATGGCCGATTCCGGTGCCCGGGGCAGTAAAGATCAGATGCGTCAGTTGGCGGGTATGCGCGGGTTGATGGCTAAGCCTTCCGGGGAGATCATCGAAACCCCTATTCAGGCCAATTTCCGTGAAGGCCTCTCGGTGCTGCAGTACTTTATCTCCACCCATGGGGCCCGCAAAGGTCTGGCCGATACGGCACTGAAAACCGCCAACTCGGGTTATCTGACCCGCCGGCTGGCCGATGTGGCCCAAGATTGCCGGATCAGCGAAGCCGATTGCGGGACCATGCTGGGGGTGGAGGTTGAGCCCCTCATGGAGGGCGGGGAGATCATCCAGCGGTTGGGTGAGCGTGTATTGGGGCGGGTGACTCAAGAGGATATTCTGGACCCCTTCACGGACAAGGTTTTAGTCCGTACCGGGGCCATGCTCGATGAAGACGCGGTGCAGCGAATCGAGGATGCCGGAATTACTAAGGTCCGTATCCGCTCGGCCCTGACCTGCAAGGCGCGCCGCGGCGTGTGCGCCGCCTGCTACGGCCGCGATCTGGCCCATGGCCAACAGGTTGAGATGGGCCAGGCTGTAGGTATTCTAGCGGCCCAATCCATCGGCGAACCGGGAACTCAGCTCACTATGCGGACCTTTCACATCGGCGGTACCGCCAGCCGGCGGGTGGAGCAGGCCGATATTCGGGCCCGGGTAGAGGGAACCGTTCAGATTGCCGGCCTGAATGTGGTGGAAAATGCCGACCACGAACTGGTGGTGATGAACCGCCGGGGGGGCGAGTTCGCCATTATGGGGGAATCGGGTCGTGAACTGGAGCGTTTTCCGGTAATTTACGGGGCCCACCTCATGGCCCCGGATGGCCAAAAAGTAAAACCTGGTGATCTTTTAGCAACCTGGGATCCCTTTACCACCCCGATTATTACTGAGGTGGAGGGAACGATAAAGTTCGGCGATCTGACCCTTGGGGTGACCCTCAAGGAAAAGGTCGATCCGGTGACCGGTAAATCCAGTCGCACGGTGATCGAAAGCAAGAACGCCGAATTGCGGCCCCGGATTTCCATCAAGGATGCCAGCGGTAAGACGGCAAAGCTGCCCGGAACCAGTGGTATGTCGGGAATGGCCCGCTACCTGTTGCCTTTGGAGGCCATCATTATGGTGGAAGAGGGCGATCAGGTGCGGGCCGGCGCAGTCATCGCCAAACTGCCTCGCGCCACCACCAAAACCAAGGATATTACCGGTGGTCTGCCGCGGGTCGCCGAGTTGTTTGAAGTGCGCAAACCCAAGGAAATCGCGGTGCTTAGCGAAATTGACGGTTATGTGAGCATTTCCAAGGGAACCCGCAAGGGCAAGCAAAAAGTTACCATCACTCCCGTGGATGTCGGGGATAAGAAGGAATATTTGATCCCCCGTGGCAAACATATCAATGTGTATGAGGGGGATTACATTCGGGCCGGTGAGCCGCTCATTGGCGGCTCGGCAATTCCCCAGGATATCTTGTCCATTAAGGGAGAGGTGGCCTTGGCCCGCTATCTGGTGGATGAAGTTCAGGAGGTTTATCGCCTGCAGGGTGTGCGGATCAACGATAAGCACATTGAGGTCATCGTGCGCCAAATGATGCGGCGCGTAAAGATTATCGACCCGGGGGATACCGATTTCGTGGCCGAAGAGCAGGTCGACCGGATGCTGTTCGATGATGCCAACCGCGAAGTCATCGAAAAAGAGGGCAAACCAGCCACCGCCGAACCCTTGATCCTGGGGATCACCAAAGCCTCCCTGAGTACCGAGAGCTTCATCTCCGCCGCCTCTTTCCAGGAGACCACCAAAGTCCTGGCCGATGCGGCGATTGCCGGCAAGGTGGACTATTTGAAAGGACTCAAAGAAAACGTCATTATGGGCCGCATCATTCCCGCCGGCACCGGATTGCGAGAATATCGAAACCTGGTGGTAGATTTGGCCGAATAGGCCCTGAAAGTTGATTTATCGTGGCCGCGGATATTTCTCCCCGGCCGCCCATCCGGAGACTTTTGGCCCGGGTTAAGTTTGAAGCGTCATATATAGGCTTTTCGAAAAATTATTCGTTGACATTCTGATTTTATAACTATACATAAAGGCTTTTTATTGCCCTCGGGCTTGGTTCCTTTGATCGGGTTCTGGACATAAGGCGCTTTAACCCAAAAGCGTCTTTTAAGTTCCAAGAAAAGGGGCGGAAGCAAAGGGGCTTTTTTGTCCCTTTTACTTTGATAGCTGGAAAAATAGCCGAAAAGAAGAATTGCCAAGGAGAACGGATGCCGACCATCAATCAACTTGTTCGTCAAGGTCGAAAACGAATCAAGAAGAAAACCAATACGCCTGCCCTGAAGGGCGCGCCTCAGAAGCGCGGAGTGTGTACCCGGGTTTACACCTCCACCCCCAAAAAGCCCAACTCCGCGCTGCGCAAGGTGGCCCGTGTGCGGCTCACCACGGGGATTGAGGTAACGGCGTATATTCCCGGAATCGGTCACAATCTCCAGGAACACTCCGTTGTGTTGGTCCGGGGCGGTCGGGTGAAGGACCTTCCCGGTGTGCGCTACCATATTGTGCGAGGCACCTTGGATACCCTCGGCGTGGAAGACCGTCGTCAGGGGCGGTCGAAATATGGTGCGAAGAGACCCAAATAGACGACGGAGCGGAAAATGTCTGCCGGCATTCTTACGGTAGTCTGATCCAACCAAAGTTTTATACGTTTAATGGAAAAATGTGGGGTAAGCGATGCCCAGAAGAAGAGAAGTCCCGGAGCGACCGATTCAGCCGGATTCCGTGTACGACAACAAACTGCTTGCCAAGTTCATCAACTGCATGATGAAGGATGGTAAAAAAAGCACAGCCGAGGCGGTGATTTACCAAGCCTTCGATGTGATTGAATCCAAGGCCAAGCAGCCTCCGGCGAAGGTGTTTGAAAAAGCGCTGGACAATGTTCGCCCCATGATCGAAGTGAAATCGAGAAGGGTAGGTGGGTCCACCTATCAGGTGCCCACCGAAATCCGGCCGGCCCGTCGGACTGCCCTGGCGATTCGCTGGATCATTTCCCTGTCCCGCAAGCGAGCCGAAAAGGGGATGGCCGCCAAACTGGCAGGGGAGTTGCTGGACGCAGCTAATGGGCGGGGCGCCTCGTTCAAGAAGAAAGAAGACACGCATCGTATGGCGGAGGCCAACAAGGCGTTCGCTCATTATCGCTGGTAACCGGCCGAGATTGACCCAAACCTTTTCTGGAGCGGAGGATAGTTAAATGGCCAAGCAGAAATTTGAGCGTACCAAGCCGCATGTCAACGTAGGCACGATTGGTCATATTGACCATGGCAAGACGACGTTAACCGCCGCGATCACCAAGCACATGGGGATGCGGGGCATGGCGGACTTTGTGCCTTTTGATCAGATTGACAAAGCGCCGGAAGAGCGTGAGCGTGGGATCACCATCGCCACGGCCCACGTGGAGTATCAGACCGAAAATCGCCATTACGCCCACGTGGACTGCCCGGGACACGCCGACTATATCAAGAACATGATCACCGGCGCGGCCCAGATGGACGGTGCCATTCTGGTGGTGGGCGCCGATGACGGCCCCATGCCCCAGACCCGGGAGCACATTCTTTTGGCCCGTCAGGTGGGAGTGCCGCGGATCGTGGTGTTTTTAAACAAATGCGACATGGTGGACGACGAAGAGCTCATCGAGTTGGTGGAGTTGGAGCTGCGCGAACTTCTGGACAAATACGAATTTCCCGGGGACGACACCCCCATCATCCGGGGCAGCGCGCTGAAAGCCCTTGAAAGCGACGACAACGATGGCGAAGAAGTCAAGTGCATCTTCGAGTTGATGGATGCCATCGACAGCTTTATCCCCGAGCCGCAGCGGGAGGTGGACAAGCCCTTTTTGATGCCCATCGAGGATGTGTTCAGCATCTCGGGCCGGGGCACGGTGGTCACCGGCCGGGTCGAGCGCGGGGTGATCAACGTCAACGACAACGTGGAGATCGTGGGGATTCGCCCCACCGCCAAGACCGTGTGCACCGGCGTGGAGATGTTCCGCAAGCTATTGGACCAAGGCCAGGCCGGCGACAACATCGGGGTTTTATTGCGAGGCACCAAGCGCGATGAAGTTGAGCGTGGTCAGGTGGTCGCGGCCCCGGGCTCCATTACGCCGCACACCAAGTTCAAGGCCGAAGTCTATATTTTGAGCAAGGAAGAAGGCGGGCGGCACACGCCGTTTTTCACCGGCTATCGGCCGCAGTTTTATTTTCGGACCACCGACGTGACCGGGACTCTGGATCTGCCCGAAGGCGTGGAGATGGTAATGCCCGGTGACAACATTACGATCACCGCGGCGTTGATCACGCCCATTGCCATGGAGAAAGAGCTGCGGTTTGCGGTACGGGAAGGCGGGCGGACAGTCGGCGCCGGCGTGGTTAGTGAAATTATTGAATAGGGATAAGAGACTGCAACCATGATCATGAATACCAAAATCAGGATACGGTTAAAGGCGTACGACCATAAATTATTGGACCAATCAGCCACGGATATTGTGGATACCGCCCGCAAAACCGGGGCCAAAGTGGTGGGTCCCATCCCTTTACCGACCCAGATCAACAAATATTGCGTATTGCGTTCTCCCCATATCGATAAGAAGTCCCGCGAGCAGTTTGAAATGCGCACCCACAAGCGCCTGCTCGATATTCTGGAGCCCACCCAGCAGACGGTGGATTCCCTAATGAAATTGGACTTATCCCCGGGCGTCGATGTTGAGATCAAACTTTAGAATCGTACAAATACTTAGGAAGCGGTTTGGGCCATGAGCAAAGGATTGATTGGCAAAAAATTGGGTATGTCGAGCGTGTTCAGCGCTGAGGGCAAGTTCATCCCGGTCACCGTCCTTGAAGTGGGTCCCTGTGTGGTGACCCAGATCAAAACCCAGGCTGTGGACGGCTACGATGCCCTGCAACTCGGGTTTGGCGAGAAAAAGGCCAAGCAGGTGACCAAACCTATCCAGGGACACTTGGCCAAAAGCGGTGGTAAGCTTTTTGCGACCCTGAAAGAGTTCCCCGTGGATGATCCGAGCGCCTACGAGTTGGGCCAGTCCTTGGGTGCCGGCCTGTTTAAAGTCGGGGAGCGCATTGACCTCACCGGTACTACCAAGGGCCGGGGTTTTGCCGGTGTCATCAAACGCCATGGGTTTTCCAGGGGTCGGATGACCCACGGCAGCCACAGCATCCGTGAACCCGGTTCCATTGGCTGTAGCGCCTGGCCGGCCAAGGTATTCAAGGGTAAGAAATTGCCCGGACAATACGGAAATTCACGAAAAACCGTTCGAAATCTTGAAATCGTTGAAATTCGGCCGGAAGAAAACCTCATCCTGATCCAGGGTGCCGTTCCCGGTAGCCGATACGGATGGGTTACCATCAATAAACTGAAGTTCAGCAAATAGATACGAGTGCATTATGGCTGTTGTGGATGTCATCGATACCAAGGCCGTGAAGGTTTCGGAAGTTGAACTTGACGATACCATATTCAACGTGCCGGTTAAGAAAAGTGTCCTGCACGAAATTGTCTCCATGCAGTTGGCCAAGCGCCGCAAAGGGACGGCTACCGTAAAGAACCGTTCCGATGTGCGGGGAAGTACCCGCAAGTTGTTTCGCCAAAAAGGGACCGGTCGTGCCCGGCGGGGGAGCATCAAGGATCCCTTGCTTCGCGGGGGCGGGGTAATTTTTGGCCCCCAGCAGCGTAGCTATGCCTACAACGTGCCCAAAAAAGTGCGCAAGCTGGGGCTGAAAATGGCCTTGAGCGATAAACTGCAAACCGACAAGCTGCGGATTTTGGATTCCCTGAATTTGGATGTCATCAAAACCAAAGCCGTGGTGGAAGTGCTGGACGCGTTGAAGATCAAAAAGGTGCTCCTGATTACTCCCAAGATGGATGATAAGCTGATACGCTCTTCCCGGAATCTGCCTGGCGTCAAGGTGTTGCCCCCTGAAGGCCTCAACGTCTACGATCTGCTCAAATACGACAACCTGGTTCTGCTGGCACCCGCGGTGGAAAAAATAGAGGGGAGGCTGCGCTGATGCTTAGTCATGATATTATCCGGCGGCCATTGGTAACGGAGAAATCCAGTCTCCAAAAGGAGTCCTTCAACCAATATTCCTTTGAAGTCAACCGTACGGCCAATCGCTTACAGATTCGGGATGCCGTGGAAAATGCCTTCAATGTCCGCGTCGCAGCGGTGCGAACTATACAAATTAAAGGCAAGGTCAAGCGCCGGGGACGAATCCTGGGTCAGCGACGCAGTTGGAAAAAGGCCATTGTTACCCTGATGCCGGGTGAGCGGATCGAGTTTTTCGAGGGTGTATAATTGTAAGGAGATGTCATGGCAGTTAGGAAAGTAAAACCGACCTCCCCGGGGCGCCGGTTCCAGGAATACTCCCAATTTGATGAGATTACCTCGACCACCCCGGAAAAAAGCCTTCTCAGGTCCATTAACAAATCTGGTGGGCGAAACTCTTACGGACGGGTCACGGCGCGCCACCGGGGCGGCGGACACAAACGCAAATACCGGGTGATCGACTTCAAACGTGATAAAGTTGGGATCCCCGCCCAAGTGGCGAGCATCGAATATGATCCCAATCGCAGTGCGCGGATCGCACTATTACACTATACCGACGGCGAGAAGCGTTACATTTTGGCCCCCTTAAAGCTACAGGTCGGCGACCGGGTGATGTCCGGTCCGGAAGCCGATATCCAGCCCGGTAACTGCCTGCCCCTGCGTAATATCCCGTTGGGGACCCATATCCACAACATTGAGTTGCGTTTGGGTAAGGGCGGACAAATTGTCCGTAGCGCAGGCACCTTTGCCCAGTTGATGGCCAAGGAAGACCGCTATGCGCTGATCAAACTGCCTTCCAGCGAAGTTCGCATGGTGCTCATGGATTGTAAGGCGACCATCGGCCAGTTGGGTAACCTGATGCATGAGAACCTGGCCCTCGGCAAAGCCGGGCGGACCCGCTGGTTGGGACGACGACCCAAGGTGCGCGGTGTGGCCATGAATCCGGTGGATCATCCCATGGGCGGCGGAGAAGGGCGCTCCTCCGGTGGCCGGCATCCCTGCTCACCATGGGGTGTGCCCTCAAAAGGGTTCCGCACCCGCGACAAGAACAAGCCTTCCAGCCGCCTTATTGTTAAGCGGCGGCGGAAGCGCTAAACGGCCAATGGCTGACCGTACCTGCTAACCCGTTTGAAGGACCAGAAAACACGCGGCGCCTGTGTTGGGATTATCGCTGAACCGACAGGCGCTAAGCAGCGAGGAGCACAATGCCAAGATCGTTGAAAAAAGGACCATTCATCGACGACAAATTGATGAAGCGCGTTTCAATGGCCCAAGAGGCCCGCAGTAACCAGGTGATTCGAACTTGGTCGCGGCGATCCACCATCATTCCGGAAATGGTTGGACTGACCCTCGCCGTTCACAACGGCCGAAAATTTATTCCCGTATTTGTGACCGAAGACATGGTGGGCCACAAGTTGGGAGAGTTCTCACCGACGCGGACGTTTTACGGACATGCCGGCGATAAAAAATCGAAGATGAAACGGTAATCAGGAGTTTTGTTATGGCTGGACAAGATGTGAAAGCCGTCCATCGGCATGCGCGAATATCCTCCCAAAAAATCCATCAATTGATTGGTGCAGTTAAAGGTAAACCGGTGGAACAAGGATTGAATACCCTTCATTTTATGCCCCAGAAGGGTGCGCGAATCTTAGAAAAGATTGTGCGTTCGGCAGTCGCCAACGCCGACCACAATCTAGGCCTGGATATTGATGATTTAACCATTCGCAATATCACCGCCGATCCCGGTCCCACCCTGAAGCGATTCAAGGCACGGGCACGCGGCCGGGGAACCCGAATACTCAAGCGTAGCTCGCACATCACGGTAACTTTATCCCAAGAGCGTGGTTGAAAAAAGGAGACTCAAGTTTGGGCCAGAAAGTCAATCCAATCGGTTTGCGGTTAGGTATCGTCAAGACCTGGGAATCCCGCTGGTATGCGGGGAAAAAATATGCGGATTATATCTACGAGGATTACAAAATCCGTAAGTTCTTGAAAAAGAAAATCTACCACGCTGGGGTTTCACGAATCGAGATTGAGCGCTCCACGCGCCGCGTCCGACTGCGGATATTCACCTCCCGGCCGGGCATCGTGATCGGGAAAAAAGGTTCGGAGATCGCGCAGTTGAAAAAAGAGCTGGAGCAACTCGTCTCCCAGGAAGTTTCCATCGATATTCAGGAGGTGCGCAAGCCTGAAACCGACGCCCAACTGGTTGCCGAGAACGTGGCCATGCAGATCGAACGGCGGGTAGCCTTTCGGCGGGCGATGAAGCGGGGGATCACCTCGGCCATGCGATTCGGCGCCGAAGGAGTAAAAATTATCAGTGCCGGCCGTTTGGGTGGCGCTGAAATGGCCCGCCGGGAAGTCTACCGCGAAGGGCGGGTTCCGCTGCATACCCTCAGAGCCGACATCGACTACGGGTTTGCGGAAGCCAAAACCGCCTACGGCATCATCGGGATAAAGGTCTTCATCTTCAAAGGAGAAATTCTCAAGAAAGAGTCCTTGATGACGGCGGCCTCTACCTAGTTGAGATTTCCTCCGATCGGTTTGATCGACTGAAACGATCCTTTTGATTGACCACATATCGATACAGCGCTTTGCCGCCTGGGGCGGAAAAGCATGAAAAACGCCCAACGGGCACCAGGAGTCGGATAAAATGCTAAGCCCGAAAAAGGTAAAATTCCGCAAACAACAAAGGGGACGTATGCGAGGCGTTTCGCGCCGGGGCTCTACCCTGAATTTCGGCGAGTTCGGCCTGCAGGCCACTGAATGCGGCTACATCTCTTCCAAACAGATCGAAGCCGCGCGGATCGCTATGACCCGCCATGTGAAACGCGGTGGAAAACTGTGGATCCGGATTTTCCCTGACAAACCCATCACCGGCAAACCCGCCGAGGTACGCATGGGCAAAGGTAAGGGAGCTCTTGAAGGTTGGGTGGCGGTGATTCGACCCGGACGGGTACTGTACGAAATGGAAGGTGTGCCCCGAGATCTGGCCAGGGAAGCCCTCCGGTTGGCTTCCCACAAACTGCCGCTGAAAACCAAATTTGTCGAGAGGAGTGAGGTCTGATGAAAGCCAGCGAAATTCGATCCCTCAGCCAGGACGAGCGGCGGCAAAAGGCGGCCGACCTGAAGCAGGAGTTGTTCAACCTGCGGTTTCAGCGCGAGATCGGTCAACTGGAAAACCTGGCCAAGGTTAAACAGACCAAACGCGATATTGCCCGGCTGCGGACCATCATCCGCGAGGAAGAGTTGTCCCAGGACAATTAACCCCTAGTTGAGTCGTGAGTGCCATGGAAAAAAGAGGAATGCGTAGACAGCTCACTGGCACCGTGGTCAGTGACAAGATGGAAAAATCGGTCGTTGTGCAGGTCGAGCGCCTGGTAAAGGATCGCCTTTACAAAAAAATTGTACGGCGCCGCAGCCGGTTCGCGGCCCATGACGAGGCCAATACCTGCCGGATCGGGGACCGCGTGCTGATCACGGAATCAAAACCCATCAGCAAGACCAAACGGTGGCGGGTCAGCAAGATTGTTGAAAGAGCGGTTTGATAATCAAAAGGATTTAGCAAATGATTCAGGCAGAGACTCGTTTGACAGTTGCGGATAATTCGGGAGCCAAGCAGCTTTACTGCATCAAAGTTCTTGGCGGGTCCCGCCGCCGCTATGCGCACATCGGTGATGTTGTGGTCGTGTCGGTCAAAGAGGCCATTCCCAACGCCAAGGTCAAAAAAGGGGATGTCCTCAAGGCTGTGATCGTCAGAACCAAAAAAGAGATCCACCGCCCTGACGGCTCCTTCATCCGCTTCGATGACAATTCCGCGGTGCTGATCAACAATCAACAAGAACCCATTGGGACGCGTATTTTCGGTCCCGTGGCGCGTGAGCTGCGGGCCAAACGATTTATGAAAATTATCTCCCTGGCGCCAGAGGTACTCTAATCCATCCCTCGTGGTGTGGAGTGTTACGCTATGCTTCGACAAAAAATTCATCTTAAAAAAGACGACAAAGTCAAAATCATCACCGGCAAGGATAAAGGCAAGATCGGCAAAGTGCTGCAGGTCGACCGCAAGAAAGCCCGAGTGCTGGTTGAAAATATCAATATCGTCAAACGCCACACCCGGCCCAATGCCCAAAATCGGCAGGGGGGTATTGTGGAAAGCGAGGCGCCCGTGCACTGGTCCAACGTGATGCTGATGTGCAACAAGTGCCTGGAGCCGGTAAGGGTCAAAGTAAAAACCTTGGATGACGGGAAGAAAAAACGTGTCTGCCGTAAGTGTGACGAACTGATCGACGCTTAAGGCGCAGCGCCCCTTAAGACCTTACACCCAGCGGAGATGCGGAGGAAAAAAATGTCCGAATTGAAACACCGATACCAGGAAGAAGTGGTCCCCGAGCTGATGACCACCTTCAACTATAAAAACATCATGCAAGCCCCGCGGCTTGAAAAGATCAGCCTGAACATGGGGTTGGGTGAAGCGATTCAAAACATCAAGGTCTTGGACTCCGCCGTTGAAGAATTGAAGGTGATTGCCGGCCAGCGCCCCGTTATTACCCGGGCCAAACGCTCCATCGCGGCCTTCAAACTTCGGGAGGGGATGCCCATTGGCTGCCGGGTGACCCTGCGGCACCAGCGCATGTATGATTTTTTCTATAAACTGGTCAACGTGGCGCTGCCCCGGGTCCGTGATTTCCGGGGCGTCTCGAGCAAGGCCTTTGACGGAAGAGGCAACTTCACCTTGGGGATCAAAGAACATATTATTTTCCCCGAAGTCGACTACGATAAAATCGATAAAATCAAAGGACTCAACATCACCATCGTTACCAGCGCTGAAAGTGATGATGAGGGCAGAGCCCTTCTGAAACTGATGGGCATGCCGTTCCGCAACTAAAGGCGGTCCGCGGGGTCCACAAGATCCGCCCGGTACAAATTTTCGGGGAGTCCATTGGGAAATTCACCGATCGAAGGAGGAAGCTGATTTGGCCAAGAAATCACTTCGCACAAAGGCTGTTAGAAAATCAAAGTTCAACGTGCGTAATTATAACCGGTGCCCGATTTGCGGCCGTCCCCGAGGGTTCTTGAGGAAATTTGGCATCTGCCGGATTTGCTTTCGGAATCTTGCCAGTCAAGGACGCCTTCCCGGGGTGACCAAATCGAGTTGGTAAACCCGCCGCGGATTACCGTCCAGCGTAAGTCTTCGGCTATTGATTGATACGTGATGCAACCTCGTCACAACGGAGTTAGCGATGACCTTAAGTGACCCAATTGCGGACATGTTTACCCGTATTCGCAATGCTTCCAGTGCCAAATTCACCAGTGTGGACATTCCCGGATCCAAAGTAAAAACGGAGATTGCCAGGGTTTTGAAGCAAGAAGGGTATATAAAAAATTACAAGTTTATCCGGGATGATAAACAAGGGGTATTGCGGGTTTACCTAAAGTATGGAACCGGGCGGGAAGCCGTTATTGCCGGGCTTCAGCGAATCAGCAAGCCAAGCCGCCGGGTCTATGTGAAGAGTAAAGAGATCAAGCCCGTGCTCAACGGCATGGGGGTCAGCATTCTTTCCACCTCCAAAGGGATTATGTCTGGCGGTCGCGCCAAACTGGAGAATGTGGGCGGCGAAATCATCTGCCACATCTGGTAATAGGAGAAAGACCCATGTCGCGAGTTGGTAAAAAACCGATCACTATTCCGGAAGGCTTAAAGATTTCCTACCGGGATCGCGAAATAACGGTGAAGGGCAAGTTGGGTACCCTTTCCCGATCGATTCATCCTGCTGTTGAGCTTTCCATCGAGAGCGATGTGATTTCAGTGTCGCCGGTTAAGGAAGACAAAGAATCCCGGGCCCTTCAAGGCCTGACCCGCAGCCTGGTGGCCAACATGGTGACCGGAGTTTCTACGGGCTTTGAGCGGACGTTGGAGATTAACGGAATCGGTTACCGGGCCACCCTTGAGGGAGATACGTTGGTGCTGAATTTGGGCTACTCTCACCCCATCAACTACGAACTACCCAAAGGCATATCGGCCAGCGTGGATAAAAAGAACGCCATCAAACTCTCCGGCATCGATAAGGAGATGCTGGGATTCACCGCGGCCTCCATCCGTGGGCTTCGGCCTCCTGAACCCTACAAGGGCAAAGGGGTAAAGTATGCCGAGGAACAGATCCAGCGTAAAGCTGGCAAAACCGGAACCAAATAACCGCAGAGGCCCGCGTGAGCCCCGGCGTTTGAACCTTAATCTTGTTATTTTGATGTTAAGGGAAGCAAAATGGGTGTGACCAATGTTCGCAGGCTGGGACGCCTGAAAAGGAAAAACAGAATTCGAAGTAAGGTTTCAGGAACCACGCAAAGACCGCGACTGTGTGTCTTTCGCAGCGCCAAGCATATTTATGCCCAGGTGATCGATGATGCGACCGGGCAAACTCTGGCAACTGCGTCGACCCTGGAAGCCGAGACGCTCAAGAATCAGGCGTTTGAAAATAAAGTCGCCAAAGCTGTATTTATCGGAAAATTAGTCGCTGAGCGGGCCAAAGCCAAAGGCATCGAAAGCGTGGTCTTCGATCGTGGAGGGTACCTTTACCACGGCCGGGTCAAAGCGGTGTCCGAGGGAGCCCGTGAGGGCGGATTGATTTTTTAGACGTCGCGCCTGCGACAGGGTTAAGGAGGAAAATCCTTGTTTAAACCAGACACGGAAGAAAACCAACTCATTGATAAAGTGGTTTATATCAACCGAGTTGCCAAGGTTGTAAAAGGCGGCCGCAGATTCAGCTTTAGCGCGATTGTCGTTGTCGGTGACGGGGAGGGGAGCGTGGGGTTCGGTCTCGGAAAGGCCGGCGAAGTTCCTGAAGCGATTCGAAAGGGCGTTGAAAAAGCCAAGAAAAATATGACCAAATACGCTGTTATTGACGGCACCATCCCCTACGAAGTGATTGGTAAATACGGGGCGGGCCGGGTCTTGCTGAAGCCGGCCGCGGAAGGGACCGGGCTGATCGCCGGCGGGGCCGTGCGTGCGGTGCTGGAAGCGGTGGGGGTCCACAATATTCTTACCAAATGCATGGGGTCCAATAATCCCCATAATGTGGTCAAAGCGACCATTGAAGGCTTGGGGCAGCTTCAGAGCCGTGAGCACGTGGCTGCCAAGCGCGGAAAAACCGTGGCTGAAATTGGGTAACTCAAGGTGCAAACCATGGCGAGCAAACTACAGGTAAAACTAGTTAAAAGCATGATCGGAAGGCCGGAAAAACACCGCCGGGTGCTCAAGGGCATGGGCCTGACCAAGCTCAACCGGACCGTTGAGTTGGAGGATACGGCGGCCATTCGCGGCATGATCGATAAAGTCTCCCACCTGGTTAAGTTTGAGGAGAAAGTTCAATGAAACTTAATGAACTTGGACCGGCCCCCGGAGCCAAAAAAAATCGCAAACGTTTGGGCCGCGGGGTGGGGTCCGGCTGGGGAAAAACCGCGGGCCGGGGCACCAAAGGGTTTAAATCCCGTTCCGGCGGCAGTGTGCGCCCGGGGTTTGAGGGCGGACAGATGCCGATCCACCGGCGATTGCCCAAACGGGGCTTTAGCAATATCTTCCGTAAGCAATTTGCCGTGATCAATATTCGCGATTTAACTCGCTTTGAGGCCGGCACTACCGTGGATGAGACCGGGCTTGTGCAGGCCGGCTTGGTCAAGGGTCCCCGAGATGGGGTTAAACTTCTGGGCCAGGGCGAGATTCAGCATGCCCTATCCGTCAAACTTAATGCCGTTTCCAAATCCGCCCAGAAAAAAATCGAGGCGGCCGGCGGAACCGTTGAGGTGATCTAATGCTAGGCGGCGGGTTTCAAAACCTCTTCAAAATTCCGGAGCTCAAAAAGCGCATTTTCATTACCATGTCGCTGCTCAGCGTTTACCGCATAGGGGTGCACGTGCCGACTCCGGGGATTGATCGCGAAACCTTGGCCGAGATCCTGAGTCGCTTACCCATCTTCGGCGTATTCAACATGTTTTCAGGGGGTGCCTTGGAGCAGTTTTCCGTGTTTGCGCTGGGCATCATGCCCTACATCTCCGCCTCCATCATTTTGCAGCTGCTCACCGTCGTGGTTCCCCACTTGGAGCAGTTGAAAAAAGAGGGCGAACAGGGGCGTAAGAAAATCACCCAATACACCCGCTACGGCACCGTGGTCCTGAGTATCATCCAGGGCTTCATGATTAGTGTGGGCCTTGAAAAGATGGGTGCGGTGCTCGATCCGGGATGGGATTTCCGGTTAATGACGGTGATCACCCTTACCGCCGGCACCGCTTTCATCATGTGGCTGGGGGAGCAAATCACCGAGCGCGGCATCGGCAATGGCATCTCGCTGATTATCTTTGCCGGAATTGTGGTGGGGATCCCCTCGGCCATTGCCAACACCTTCCGATTGGTGGCGGCGGATCAAATGGGCATCTTTTCGGTGATTATCCTGGTGATCTTCATGATCGCCGTGGTGGCCTTCATCATCTTTGTCGAACAGGGTCAGCGGCGCATCCCGGTGCAGTATGCCAAACGGGTGGTGGGCCGCCGGATGATGGGCGGACAAAGCACCCATTTGCCTTTGAAAATCAATGTCTCCGGCGTCATCCCGCCAATTTTCGCATCGTCCCTGATCATGTTCCCGGCCACCATGGCTGGGTTTATCGACGTGCCCTGGATGCAGAGCATTGCCACGGCGCTTTCCCAGGGGATCTTGTATAACCTGCTTTTTGTGGCCCTGATCATCTTTTTTTGTTACTTTTACACCGCAGTGCAGTTCAATCCCGTGGACGTCGCCGACAATATGAAGAAAAATGGCGGCTATATCCCTGGAATCCGGCCGGGAAAATCGACCTCCGACTACATTGATCGGGTTCTGACCCGGATTACCCTGGGCGGTGCCATATATGTTTCCGCGGTGTGTGTCCTGCCGAGTCTGTTGTACAATCGATTCAATATCTATTTCGGAGGCACGGCGCTGTTGATTGTTGTCGGTGTCGCCATTGATACCATCTCCCAAATGGAATCCCACATGATGATGCGTCATTACGAAGGATTTCTGAAAAAAGGGAGCACCCGGATCCGGGGACGGCACTAGCCGCGTGTTAAAAAGGTCCATTTTAGGAGGCATCTATGCCCAAAGAAGAGGCCATCAAGGTTGAGGGGACCGTGCTTGAAACGTTGCCCAATGCCATGTTCAAGGTTGAACTTGAAAATAAGCATCAGGTCTTGGCCCATATATCTGGGAAGATGCGGATGCATTTTATCAAAATCCTGCCTGGAGATATGGTAACGGTGGAGTTGTCACCCTACGACCTGACACGGGGTCGGATTACATACCGGAAGAAATAATTTGGCCCTCACCCGGGGCAAGGAGCACAACCCATGAAAGTAAGGGCATCGGTAAAGAAAATTTGTCCCAAATGTAAAATTGTCCGACGCAAGCGCGTTATTCGAGTCATCTGCGTTAACAAACGTCATAAGCAGCGCCAAGGGTAACGGGCGGAGCACACAGGAGGACGGCTTTGGCAAGACTTGCAGGGGTGGATTTACCCAAAAACAAACCCATTGAAATTGCGTTAACCTATATCTACGGCATCGGCCGTTCTTCATCCCAGCGCATACTCGCTGAATTGAACATCGAGCCCGGCGTCCGTACGGATGATCTCTCCGAAGGCCAGGTGAACGATATCCGTAAGGTGCTGGACAGCAGCTTTAAGGTTGAAGGTGAACTGCGCAGTGAAGTGGCCATGAACATCAAACGGTTGATGGATCTGGGCTGTTACCGTGGTCTGCGCCATCGGCGGGGACTTCCGGTGCACGGGCAGCGCACCAGCACCAATGCCCGCACCCGAAAAGGACCCAAACGCGCGGCGGTCAAGAAAAAGGGCGGACCGAAAAAGTAATTCAGGGATGAATGAAGGATATATAAATGGCTAAACGGGTACGTACGAAGAAGAAAGAAAAGAAGAATATCGCCAATGGGGTGGTGCATATTCACTCCACCTTCAACAATACCATCGTAACGGTGACCGATACCGCCGGGAATGTAATCTCCTGGTCCAGTTCGGGGCTGCAAGGGTTCAAGGGCTCCCGCAAGAGCACGCCTTTTGCGGCCCAGCTTGCGGCCACTGACGCGGTACGCAAGGCCATGGAGCATGGGCTGCGAAGCGTGCATGTCTATGTCAAGGGGCCTGGTGCCGGGCGTGAATCCGCCCTGCGGGCCGTGCAATCCGCCGGCTGCAGTATCCAGGCCATCAAGGATGTGACGCCCGTGCCCCACAATGGCTGTCGCCCCCCCAAGAGACGGCGTGTGTAGTCGGGCTGGCCGGATTGCGTGTGGACCGCCCGATTATGTAGCTTGAGATTAAAATTCAACGGTTTTTAAGGAGGAAGACTTGGCTAGATATACAGGGTCAGTCTGCCGGTTGTGCCGACGTGAAAATTTAAAATTGTTCTTGAAAGGCGACCGCTGCTATTCCGACAAATGCGCCTTTGATCGACGGGGCTATCCCCCGGGGGATCGTGCCCAGCGGCGGGGTCGCAAAGCCTCCGACTACGGTATCCAGCTGCGGGAAAAGCAAAAAGTCAAGCGGCTCTATGGCCTGACGGAAAAGCAGTTCCGCATCTCTTTTCAGCGCGCCGCGGGGCAGAAAGGGATTACCGGTACCAACATGCTGGTCTCCCTGGAGAGACGCCTTGACAATGTGGTGTACCGCATGGGGTTCGTCAATTCACGGAATCAAGGGCGCCATTTTGTCCGCCATAACCATTTTACCGTGAATGGCCGCAAGGTGAACATTCCTTCCTACCTGGTCAAGGTCGGTGATGTCGTGGAAGTCAAAGATAAAAGCCGCAAGATGCAGGCCATCGGCGACGCCCTTGATGCGGTGGTGCGACGGGGCATTCCCCAGTGGATCGACCTTGAAAAAGAGGGCTTCAAGGGGCTTGTCAAAGGATTTCCGGTGCGTGAGGATTTGACGACACCGATTCAAGAATCCCTCATCGTCGAGCTATACACCAAATAAGATTCTACCTCGTTCTTTCTGGGATTTAGCGGCCATGCTCATCCGGCGTCTCTTCCCGCCGTTTTGCGGATTTCCGGCGCCGAACTACTGCTGCTGGGTCCCAGGAGAACGACACCCCATGGCGGAGATTTAAGTTATGTCGTCCAAAGAGCTAATGCGCATGAATTGGCAAGAGATGATGAAGCCTGAAAAGGTGCAGATGGTTGATGTTACGTCAACCTACGGCAAATTTGTGTGTGAGCCTCTGGAACGCGGATTTGGGAATACCATCGGGAACGGCCTGCGCCGCATTATTCTCTCTTCGCTGTATGGCGCGGCAATCGTCTCGGTTAAGTTTAACGAGGTGATGCACGAGTTTTCGGCCATTCCCGGAGTGCTGGAAGATGTTTCCGAGCTCATTTTAAATTTAAAGGAAGTACGATTCAAACTGCGGGATAACGATCCCCACGTGGTAACCATCGATTGTGACCAGGAAGGCGAGGTTACGGCCAAGGATATCCAGTCCACGGACGGTCGTTGCGAAATCCTCAACCCCGATCAGCACATTGCGACGCTATCGGCCCAGGGCCGGTTGAATATGGAGATGACCGTCAAGCTCGGCAAAGGGTACTCCCTCTCCGAGGCCAACAAAGACGACGATGCCCCAAAAGGAACCATCCCCATCGATGCGGTTTTCTCTCCCATTGAACGCGTGGTGTATGTGGTGGGCCAAGCCCGTGTCGGCCAACGCACCGACTATGACAAGCTCACCCTGGAGGTGTGGACCGATGGCAGTATCCTGCCCGATGATGCCGTGGCCTATGCCGCCAAAATTCTCAAGGAACAGATGACCATTTTTATCAATTTCGATGAGAATGCCATCCCTGAGCCGCGGCGCAAGTTACGGGACGAAGATCAGCCCGATTTCAATGAGAATCTCTACCGCAGCGTGGATGAATTGGAGCTATCCGTACGCAGCGCAAATTGCCTGAAAAATGCGGAAATCCATAAGATTTTCGAACTGGTGACTAAAACTGAGAGCGAAATGTTGAAAACGAAGAACTTTGGGCGAAAATCTCTCAATGAGATAAAAGAGGTTCTGGACGACATGGACTTGTCCCTCGGGATGAAACTTGAGGGGTTTATACCTCCCGAATCGGATAGCGTTGAAGAGGAGTAAGCGGATTCATGAGACATCGTAAAGCAGGTATCAAATTAAGTCGCACGTCCAGTCATCGGCAGGCCATGTTCCGCAACATGGTTACATCGCTGTTCAAGCATGATCGCATTCGCACCACTGATGTCAAAGCCAAAGAGCTGCGCCGCTGGGCCGACAAAATGATCACCCTGGCGAAACGGGGTGATCTGCACGCCCGGCGCCAGGTATTGGCGGTGATTCGCGAAAAAGATGTGGTTTACAAGCTGTTTAACGAGGCCTTGGAGCGATTTGGCACAATTTCCGGCGGTTACACCCGGGTGGTCAAGCTGGGCCGCCGGGCAGGGGATGCGGCACCTATCTCCATGGTGGAATTGGTTTCCGGCAAAGTGACGCCCAAACCAACCAAAAAGGAAGCACCGGCCGCACCGCTGGAGACCCCCAGCCCCAGTGAGGATTCCGGTAAAACTCCGGATGAAACCCCGCAACAGACAGCGGCGGCCACGACGTCTGAAACTTCTCAGGGGAGCCAAGCTGAAGAAAGTCCTATACCAGCCGTGGATGAAACTGAGAGCCCACCGCCGGATGCTCCGGGTGATGCCGCCGACCCGGCCGTGGAGAGCGACAAACCGGCCACCTAACCGCCATCCTCACCTCGGGGTGGGGACGATGAAAACCTGCCATGCAAAACCCGGTTCCCTGGACCGGGTTTTTTATCATCTTGCGGTCCCGTGCGCGACCCTTCCCAAATGGTCCTGTTCGTAAAAACGGCAACGTAATGAGGCGGCCGTCAGCCCCAATGGATTGGCGGCCGGCGGCGGGATTCGTGAAGGTTTCCGCCTCCTCAATGCCCCGATAGGCACAGGTGTAGGGGCACCCCTTGTGGGTGCCCGAAAAAGGGCAGGCACAAGGCCCCTACGATTCCCCTAAGGAAACATCGCCGGGAGTTTGTAGGGCAAATCCCCCTAACCCCCTTTAAAAAAGAGGGAACTGACTTTTACCCCTACTTGGGCTGAACCCAGTAGTTACGGCGGCCATCATATAACCATTTGCCCGGTATCCCCTGTGAATACTGGTAGATCGGATTTTTAGCCCAGGTGTTCAGGTGTCGGTAAGCGGCGTGAATCTCCCGGAATAGGTGTGCGGTACCGCCTTTGTCAGGATGATGCACCATGGCCTGGCGCCGGTAGGCGCGCCGAATCACAGCCTGCACATCGGCCTTGCCCAGATCCGCCGGTGAGAGCTTGAGCTGTCGGAGGGCACCGCTGATCTGCTTCGGTTTGCGGGTTACCAGCGGCCGGACTTTGGCGGTGTCACTGTGCTGATGGGCAAGGTCCAGGATGTGTTCGGAGGCACGGTAGAATTTTTGGGTTCGTCTTTTTTCGGCCCACCAGCGGTTGCCAAGCTGATTGGACATGCGGCTGAAATCCTTTGCAGGCGTTGTTTGGAGGCGTCGGGAATACATGTAGGAATAGATCGCATCCGTATGGCGGGTGAGTAAATCTAGAATCAGCACGGAGTCGGTGAAGTAAAAAACACCGTAGCGGGTGTTCAGGGCTTTAAGCAGCCCGGTTCGCCGCTCCAGGCAAGCGTGAAGGGTCTGCCGGCAGCCCGGGGAACACCACCGCCGCTGCCTGCCCTTCAAGGGGATGCCGCAGGCCTGGCAGACGGAGGCGGCGGTTTTGGATCGTTGTTGATGGGCAGCACTGGTGGGGATGGGTCTCATGGCCTTCAATATTACCAGATCATTTGTTAAGGGTGAAGCTTCATATAGTAAATGATTAATAGCTGACGGTGTCTTGGGAAACGGAAATCCATAGAAAGGTGTGATGGGGCCTGATACTTTGCTTGCGGCTGCATGGAGTCCATTTAAATAGTCTGCCTGGGCTATCTGGTTGACGGCGTATCGGTGCTTGTCTATAGTTTGATTTGCTCAGTTCAATTCAACCGTCTACTTGGGGATTACCTAACAAAACACCATAAGGAGGCCCTCATGACCACACATGGTTCAATCTCGGCAGCTGATTTTGAAAAGGTTCTTAAAATCGGACGGCCGCCCAATGTTACCCGCTTATTCCCAAACTCCAAAGCGCTCCTGGTGAGCGGGAAATATATCGATCGGGCCATGTTGGCCAAGGGCAGTGCCATTGCCCTGGCGGCAAACGGCCGCAGTCATTTTGTCATTCGCGGTGCACTGCGCGCCGCCCAGCGCGCCAATGCGGCATTGATCATCGAGATTGCCAAATCAGAAGGTGGGGTCAATGCCTATTGTGCCGTGAATTACTGGAATATTGCCCGGCAGGTGGATGCCGTCTGCAACGAACTGGGCATCACCATCCCGGTGGCCATCCATGCGGATCACTACGGGATTAAAAACCAAGCCGATTTGGAAAGCGCCAAGGTGGAAATTCCTACCATGTTCGATGCCGGGATCACCTCCATTGCCATCGATGCCTCCCATCTTCCCGATGACCAGAATCTAATGGCCTGCCTCAAACTAAAACCCTTTGTACCGGATTGGGCCGGGTTGGAAACCGAGGTGGGGGAGATTAAAGGCAAACTGGGGCTCTCCACCAAGGAAGAGGCGCTCTTTCTCATCCAAGGGTTAAATGCCCACGGGATCTTTCCGGAATGGATTGCCCTCAACAACGGCACCTCCCATGGCATCGAGGCCAGCAGCCAGGGAATTCAAGTGGACCTGACCGCCCAAATCCACGACGCCCTTGCCCCTTATCAGGTCTCCGGGGCCCAGCACGGCACGTCGGGTAACAGTTCCGAGCGGTTGCGGGATATTGCCGCCCGAACCCGCACCACCAAAGCCAATGTTGCCACGGCCCTGCAGATGATCTCCTGGGGTGTGGAGGTCAACGATTACGGAAACGCTATTTTAGACGAGGATGGCAATTTCAATAAAGTGCCCGAAGAAGGGGTCACGGACGAGATCTGGCAGGCCATGCTGGCCTATGCCAAAGAGGCCGGCCTCAAAGGGGGAAATTTTAAAAAATTGAATCTTCCCTTCGAGAATCATTTGCTAGCCCAGCCTGCCGACGTGCGGGAACGCATGACCCGGCGGGTTGAGAATTTTGCTTACAACCTGCTGGTCAATGTGTTCAATGCCCAGGATACGGCCGATTTGGTCCATGAGAAAATTTTGGATGCGGGAGGCTACGACCCCGGGGCCAAGGCCGAGCGTATCGAAGATCCTGGGGCGTGGACTGAAGAGAATATCGTTGCCCGGGCCGCCGCCCTGGACAGTGACAAGGGGCCCCAGGGAGATTTCGATGACTAGCTACTTGATCTGATAGCGGTTGATCTTATTGAGCAGCCCTTGGCGGGTGAGGCCCAGGAGCTTCGCCGCACGGGTACGGTTTCCGTGGGTATTCTTCAAGGCATGCCTGATCATGTGCTGCTCCATTTGCTGGGTGGCCTCTTTGAGGGTCAGGCCGGTACTGCCCACCGGGTAATAGCTCTCCGCGGGGGATTGCAGCTTGGCCGACAAGGAACTCTCATCGATCTTTCCCGCGCCCCAGGCCAGGGTGAGGGCGCGCTGAATCTCATTTTCCAGTTCCCGTACATTTCCCGGCCAATCATAGCTGGTCATCAGAGCCATGGCCCTGGGGGTGATGTGGGCCTTGGGGCGATTTAGCTTGTCGGCCATCTTCTGCAGGAAGTGATCCGCAAGCAACGGAACATCCTCCCGGCGTTCCCGAAGCGGCGGCATCCGGATGGGGAACACATTGATCCGGTAGTAGAGATCCTCGCGAAATGTGCCCGATTTGACCTCTTGGGCCAGATCCCGGTTGGTTGAGGCGATAAAGCGAAAATCGACCTCGATGGTCTGATTGCCGCCCACCGGACGCAGCTGTCCCTCCTGGAGGACTCGCAGCAGTTTGACCTGCATGGCCGTTGACATCTCGCCAATTTCGTCCAGAAACACCGTACCCCCATGACCGCATTCAAAGAGCCCCTTTTTGTCCGCCACGGCGCCGGTGAAGGCGCCTCTGACATGGCCGAACAACTCACTTTCCAGCAGATTTTCGGATAGAGCCCCACAGTTTTCCACCACGAAGGGCTTATCCTTCAGGGGCCCGTTAAAGTGGATCACCCGGGCCACCAACTCCTTGCCCGTACCCGTCTCGCCCTGAATCAGCACCGATGTCGGTGTCTCAATCAGCTTGTCCACCAGATTGAAGATGCGTCGGATGGGGGGGCTGTGCCCGATCATGCCTTGACGATTGTAGCGCTCCTGGGCCTCTGTGCGCAGATTGCGGTTTTCCACCTCCAAACGGCCGGCGTAATCTTTGAGATCGCCATACAGGCGGGCATTTTCAATGGCGATAGCCACGGGCCCGGCGAGAATCTCCAGGAAGCCGGCATCGCGGGATGAAAATTCGCCATCCCGTTTGTTCATGGCATACAGCACACCGATGACTTGCTGGCGGGTGCACAGCGGTACGCACACCATGGAGCGGGGGGTGAAAGCGTCGTCGAAATTGTCCGGTGTGTGCACCCGGTCATCATTTTGCGCATCGGCAATGATTAACGGTTGCTTTTCCCGCAAGACCCAAGCCGCCGCTCCCCGATCATCCGGAAAAGCCACCGTCTCGATCCCCCCCTGGTCTGGATCGCCATTCAACTGGGACTCTACCGTGCGGATAAAAAAGAACTGGTGCTGCTGCGGGTCATGGAGGGCGATGGAGGCGCCTTCGATTTGAAGGCTTTTTTGAATTTCATTTAAAATGTGGTGCAGCATGGCATCCGGGTCCCGAATGGCCTGGATGGAGGTTGTGATTTTACACAGCAGTTTCAGCTCGTCGGGTGCTAAATCGATATCGGGTTTAGCGGGAGTCATGGAGATTTTCCTTGTCGGTCCTTTCTTCGGGAACAGTCTTCAGGATGGCCGAAGAGCGCGTTGAAGCGAATCCCGGAGTAAATGGCGGCTCCTAAGCGTTTAATCCATCCCTACTTCGCATCCCTGCTGCATAGACTCTATGCCGAATCCAACGAGTTGTCAATTAGCTTTACGTTTACCTTGAAATTGTAAACAGGATTTACGATCGGTGGGCCGGTTTTCATCGAGCCCTTAGACAGGTGGTCCGAGTTGCGAGCTAACTAAGCAACTGTAAATACTATATAATATGTGAAATATGTTGCAATATTTCCTGTAGGCTAAGTCCTGGCATGGGATCTGCATTTTGTAAAGTTGAAACCCAAATTGAAATCAACACCAGCGGGGGGTTGATGATAAAGAGCCGGATGGAAATCGAATCACATAGTCGCTGTTGACCAGGGGGTAGAAGCTGGCTTTCGATAGATTTCCGATGGGATTTGGATCGTTTGAATGAAGTAAAGAGCTTAGGGGGAGGGAACCATGAAAAAGAGAGCCATATTGATTATTGCCAGTCTGTTTTTTGCCGTCATCCTGTTGCCCGTGACAACCTCCGCTGAAGGGGATTCACCGGCCGAATTGCGTGAGATGTATCGAGAAATGATTGATGATGTCATCATGCATTGCGATGCCAAAAAGGTTTTCCATGAAACCGGGAGTGAAAATGTACGCAAAGCCGTGGCCCTTTCGGTTATGAAAGGCGCTTTCCTCCAGACCTACCGTGAAGCGCTGGTAGAGGAGATGTTGGACAAAAGTGTGCGTCCTACACCGGTCACTGTACAATTCTTTCTCAATAATCGCTTTCACTCGTTGATGAACTAAGAGAGATCGCCAGGACATTGCGCAGGCGGATTGATTTCAGCGGGGATACTAATTTTGAAGGGGGTCGGCCCGACGGACGGATGGCACCTCCGGCCGTAAACTTGAGCATTAAACCCTCCTTGTATGATGTGAATGGTTGTGGCCGATTCCCCTTCAAATTCAATGCCCGAATGGCCCAGGCAACTGGCCCGCCCAAATAGATTGTATTCTGAAAGGAGAGAAGGCATGCCGGCACCCATCAAACTCAATCTCAGGGAGCCGCAAGGGTTGAATCCGGGCACCTTGACGAACTGCGATCTCAGATTCACCGATATTTATGAACTGCTGGTCAACGAGACTTCATTGGTGAAATCGGAACTCATTGAGCTTCATCGGCTGATACTGAAAAAATTGAGTCCCTGCAATTAGAGCCTCTCAGAAACAGGCTATCCGCCGTCGGGCGTCACCTCCGATAGAAACCTACAAACTCCTGCGCCTTCCATCGCTCTGATATCCTTCCATTCCCAAACCTCTCGTTTGCCTGCTACACTGCCCTTCAATAAGAATTGTCAAAACAAAAAAAACGGATAACGCGTCAATTGCGTTATCCGCTGTCGGCAACACCGTTTGAAAACGCATTGGTTTTCTTCAACAACATTGCAAGGTCTAAAATCCCCCCCGGCCCCCCTTTTTCAAGGGGGGAGATCATGGCGGATGTGGGGCACTAACAGCACTTATAGGGTCTCCCGTTGATGATGATGGTGCAGACGCTGTTGCCGGGCTTGTGGCACAGGACGATGTGCTCGTGCTGGCGCCAGGCAAATTTTTCGATATGCACCATGAAATCCTCGTAATCTTCCTTGCTGAGATCTCTATTACCAGGTCCCGACATGGCTTTTGGAAATTCAGGATTTTTGTTTCCATCTTCTTCTAATTCAACACCTTTGAATGCACCGGTTTTCTGGTCATAAACGATTTTGATGTCGGCCATGGCTCCTCCTTAAGTAGGTGTAAGATAAATCCCCGCACAAAAAGCGTTTGCACCTTAAACTATAATAGGATGCAGTGGATCACCCCCTCTCCCTATTTTTTTCAAGGCGGAATGGATCAGAAGGCCAAAGTGATTTTGGCAAAGAAATTCTGCTCCGGATAGATTTCACGGCTGCCCTGCTGGCTATCCTGAAAACTGAACTCTTCGTCGAATAGGTTGTTAACCCCCACGGTAATGCGGCCGTAGCGTTTGGGCAGGAGGTAGCCCAGGGAGGCATCCACCACCCAGAAATTGTCCTCTTCGGGAAAAAATCCGTCGGTTTCATTGCCGGTTTCTCCTTCCTGGTACACATAAGTGGCCCGAATTCGGCAGCGCAATCCCGATTTATGAAAAAATCCAGCTTCCAGGGGGATTCGGTGGGTGTCCAATGTTAGGATCTGCGCTTCACCTGAATGTTTTGGTTCCCGTTCAAATTGCTCAAACAGGTAATTGGCGCTCAATGCCAGCCAGGGGGCAGCCGTCCAGTTCAAGTATACCCGACCCAGCTCCTCATCCCATTGGGCCTCATCGATTTCGCCGCCAGCCACTACGTCTACATAAGGGACATCCAGATCCCGCTGAGAATATTCCGCCCCGCAGTAAAGGGTTGGGGAGAGGGCCTGGTCGATGCCCACACCGTAGCGCCAGGCTTCCGTACCGTTGGTGTCATCATAGAACTGGTTGAAGCCCGCCACCTGGGTGGGTTCGATGGTTTGGTTGGCTTTCAGGCTGCGTTTCAGGGTTCGGAAACCGGCGGCCCGCAGGGTCGTACCGGGGCGCGGGGTCCAGATCATTCCCAGCTTGGGGTTGAATTGCTCCCGCTCCACAACATCGTCATCAAAGAAATCCCCACTGGCTCCCAGCACCCAGGTGAAGTTGTGCGGATAGCGGATATGGGCATAGGCATAGAGATTGGTGTGCAAGGTGTTAGGCTCCTCAAAACTTTGGAACAGAGGCACCGGGGCGGCAAGCAGGACGGCGTCAATGGCCTCTTTCTGATCGCTGTCCAGATAGCCAGCGCCGCTTAGCAGATCCATACGTACCGAGCGCCACAGGTATTGGGCTTCGGCCATGTAGCCCTCATCTTCTACATCGGCATCCAAGGAGAAAATTTCAAAAATATCCTCCACCTCATCCTGGGAGTCTAAATAGGTCACATGGGTGATGAAATCGGATCGCGGCGAGAAGGCATGGTGAAAGCCCAAACGAAAGGATTGGGCCTCGATCTGCTTGCGGCGGTTCACCGAGAAATTTTCTTGGCCATCCTGGGCGAAGCGCAGGGGCAGATCCCCCTCCTCACGGTCCGAATACCGGAATTCAGCCAGAACCTTGGTCTTATGGTATAGGCGGGTCTCGGCATAGACATTGTAAATGTCTTCGCTGAAATCATTGTTGGCTCGGAATCCATCGGTCTCATAGTGGGATTGGCCCACACTCCAGGAGTTTCGTCCCCATACACCGGAAAAGACCAGGTCGTCCCCCCAGGTCCCGTTACCGGCCGCCAGGCCATTGGCCAGCAATGCCAGCCGGTTACGCATAAACAGCGGGTTAAATTCATTAAACGCCGCTTCCGCCGGCCCGGCCCCTTCCAGGGTGAAGCGGTTGCTCTCCGCCAGGCTGGGCTGGATGGGAGTGGTGTTCAGGGGCTGGAGCAGCTGGGACTGGAGCAGTTCGCTGACCCTTGCGATCTCGTGGCGGGGCAGGGCCGAGTAGGAGTCGGCCAGAAAGCGGTGGGCCGAATAGTTGGCCGGATCGGTGTTAACCGATTTCCAGCCTTCCACCAGGGCCAGCTGTTCAAATCCCAGGTCGCGGTAGATGCGCCCCAAAGAGGCGCTGCGGGCGGCCAGATCTTCATCCAATAGCAGCCGGGAGCGGTAGACCGCGCGGTTGTCGTTGAGATCGATGGATCGCTGCAGATCGTGCAGCGCCTCTACGGGCCGGTTGATGGACTGCTTGCGGATGGCGTCGTAAAACCAGGGGGTGGGATCGTTGGGATCGAGCTGTTTGGCCAGGGTGAGCTGGCTGGCGGCGTGTTTGTCGCGCTTTTCCTCGAAATAGGCCTTGCCCAGGTAGCTGCGGATCAGGGCTCTGCCCGGATCCAGGGCCGCGGCCACTTCGATCTGTTCCCGGCCCGCAGCCAGTTCCCCTTCGCGGATCATGGCCAGGCCCAATCCCAGCCGGGGCAAGGGATCGGTCGGATCCAGCGCCATGGCGCGCTCAAAGGCCTGCCGGGCGGGCTTGGTTTTGATCTGGGTCAGCCGGGCAAAGCCCAGCACGCTCTGGGTGCGGGCGATATCCGGATCCAGAGCTACGGCCTGCTCCGCGGCGTTAAGGGCTTTGCCCAGCTCGCCGGTGGAGAGGTAGAGCTCGGCCAACCGGGCCTTGACCAGGGCGTTTTGCGGCGCCGCGCTTGCGGCCTGCGCCACCGCGGCCAAGGCGCCGGGAATATCAAACCTTGCCTGGCGGGCATAGGAGAGCGCCAAATGAGCCGCGGCCGAGTCGGGCCCGGCGGCAACCGCCTGTTGGGCCAGCTCCAGGGCTTGAGCCTTGCGGCCCTGGACCACGGCCAGCATCGCCTTTAACCCCAGGGCGTCGGCATCCCGGGGATTTTGAGCCAACAGTTCATCCAAATCATCCCCGGCCTGCGCTGCCCGCCCGCCGGCAAGCAGCAGGCTGGCCCGGGCCAGGTAAAACTCGCCTTGCCGGTCCGCAGCCGGCAGACTCTCCAGTTGTTCCAGGGCGCCCTGAAGATCATTTTGGGCCAGGCGCCGCCAGGCTTGCTGATAGGCTCCCGGAGCTTTGGGCTTGAAGATCGGCGGGTAGTGCAGGGTCCAGTGTACGCTTTCCCGGGCATCGGCCACCACTTTTAAAACCGGGGCCTTGTCCGCTTCGGCAACCGCCGACTGGCCCTGGGTGAGTATCTGCTCGCCGACTGCATTGGTGGCCAGCACCTGGCCTTCGAAGATGGTTAGAAAGGTCTCGGAGCTGCCCACGCGGACGAAAAACTCGGTGCCTTCAATAGAGGCATTCAGGAAGGGTGTTACAACTTTCAGCTGCCGGGGGGTGCGGGAAAAGAAGTGGGCCGCGCCCTCCAGAAGCTCCAGCCAGAGAGGCTTGGGCTCTTTTTCAGCCGGCATCCGCAGGGTGCTGTTCTGGTCCAGGCGCAGCAGGGTGTGGTCCCGAAGATAGAGTGCCGCCCGGCTGAGAGCCTCCACTCGAATCACAGCGCCGGGGGGCAGGCAATCTCCCTGTTTGAGGGCAACCCATTTGGGCTGTTGAACAGTCTGCAGGATCACGGTCCCTTGGACCGATTCGACCCGGCCCAGGCAGATGAGGGAGGAGCTCTGCTGATCCTGGGCGTTTAGCACTGGCGGTGCCGGCAGACAGAGCATCCCGAACAAAGATGCCCACAGCCATATACAGCATCCCCTAAAGCCCGGCACTAAGTTCCGCAACAGGGTCATGATCGACGCTCCTTTCGCGACTGCGGGGCAGCCGGACCGCTTGCTCTGCCCCTTTGTCCATTGGCAGTTGATTGAAACTCCCTTAAACGTGTTAAATCTCCTATTTCGATCCCACCACGATCACCCCGGTAAAGGCATTATCCGGGGGCAGCACTTGGTATTGATGGCACAGCTTGAGGTAGAGTTGGGTGGCTCGATCCTCCGGGGCCACTGTCTGGGCTTTCTGGAAATGCCGGCGAGCCTGGGGCCAATTGCGCTGTCGAAATGCTGCGATTCCAGCTGAAAATTCGTATGACAGCTCCTGCAGGTCCGCTGAGACGGTGGCGGTTTCCCCCACCAACTCGTAGATGGTGACGGGGTGGGTTTTGCCGGCCACCAGAAAGGCGCCCAGCAATCGGGTAAAAAAGCCGTGGGCGGTCAGGGCGATCTCATCGGAGATGAGAATATCGGTGCCCAGATGCTTGTTGAGCCCTTCGATGCGGGAGGCGGTGTTCACAATGTCCCCCACGGGGCGATACTCATAGTGTCCGGCTGCGCCGATATGGCCGAGACGGATGTTTCCGGCGTGAATGCCGATGCGGGTCTTTAAAATAGGCCCCACCCGGGTCGTCGGAAGGTTGACAGCCTGGGATATGGCCAGGGCGGCACGGCAAGCTTGCTGGATCTGATACGGATCCTGTGCGGAGGCGCTCCACAGGGCCAGCATGGAGTCCCCTTTGACATCCGAGACGATTCCCTCATTGTCCTGGACCGGCTTGAAAATCCGCTGGTAGTAGTGGTTGAGAAAATTGCTCAGCTGTTCCGGCGGCATGGTTTCCGAAAGGGTGGTGTAACGGCGGGCGTCGGTAAAGAGACAGATTCCGTACACATCCTGGGCCTCTTCCCGGATGTGGTTGAAATTTTGCGCCAGGCGATCCACCACCGTGGCGGGCAGGTGGTAGCCAAAAGCCTGGCGAATGTTGCGACGTTCCCGGGCGACCTCAAAATGTCGCTGAAACTGGGTGCCCAGAAAGGCAAAGGGGGTTTGGATCAGCAGGGGAATGGTGAGCGGCAGCCAGACGCCGGTGTGGGAAAAGAGCTGCAGTGCGCCGAAAAAATAGAAGGCGCCCGCCCCCACAAGCATCAGGGCCGCATAGAGGGGTGCCAGCAGGCAGATGGCGCCGGATAAGAGTCCCCAGCCCCCCAACAGCCCGATCTGATTGCTGACCTTTAGGGGTTTGACCGGTTTTTCTTCCATAAGGTTGGCAAATACGCTGGCGGCAACCTCTACCCCGCTGATGTCCAGACCGCTGCGCTGACTGAAAATGGTGTAAAACCCGTCCGCCTGATCGTTGCGGATGCGCTCGGATAAGCCCACAAAGACCGCCTTGTCCTGAAAGTCGATCTGGAGTGGATCGTCCGGGGACCCCGGTCCCAATGCCTTGGCGTAGGGGATGGTGGGAATGGTTTCCGGCGGACCGTAATAGTTGATGTAGCGGCTGTCAGCGCCGCCGTAGAGGTCAATCAGGGCGCTCACCAGGCGGCGGGTACGGGGATTCTCCTGGAGACGCGGGTCCGCTTCGAGGGCGTTTTTCAGCACCGGAACCAGATCGGGCCGGGACTTGAAAGCCTGGCGCACCTTGCGCATCAGATCCTGGATGTGGGGGTTTGGCGGGTCCTTGTTGGTGAGGGATGAGGGTGATAGGTGATGGGCCAGTTCCGGGGCTGCGCGGCCCATGATGCGGTAAAGATCCCCATATGCTTCGGCGGCATAGATCTGAAAGGTGATCACCGGCAGGGAGGGCATCTCGCCGGCGCTGGTTTTAAAGGCCCAGAACTGGTTGAGCCGCACGGGCTGTTTGGGCAAGGGAAATGGCGCCACACCGGCGGCGGTTTGTGACAGCGGGGCGATGGGCGGGATGAGCCGCTCGATGTAGATCTCAGATTCCCTTAGGAGGCGGGAGCCGGCGGCGGTGTGAATCTCTTCCTCCAGATAGCCGCACAGCACCACGTTGCGGGCTTTGGCCACAGCCCGCGCCAGCTTGTCGTCGCCCACCGCGTCCCGGGGGTGGCGAAACACCACATCAAAGGTGATGGTGCGCGCCCCTTTTTGGGTCAGGGTTTCGATGAGGCGGGCGTGAAGATCCCGTGGCCATTGGCTGGGGTTGACCGACAGGTTGAGTTGGCGGGCGGATGCCGGATCGATATTGACAATTACTACTTCCGGGGGAGCCGGTCGGGGGCCGCGTAGCTTGAATAACACCGCCAGATCGAGAGCTTCTTCCAGTCTTTGGACGCTGGTGGGCGCAAAGGCCATCAAACCGACCCATCCGGTGAGCACACCCCAGAAAATCATCCGGCCCACATGGCGCATCTCCGCCCCCAGAATATTAAACCATGGAAATCTTTCTATATTTCCTAATTAAACATAGGATTGCGGGCGCTGTCAAAGCGAAATTGTCTTTTTTTGTCGCTTAGTGTCACTTTTGGCATGCCGGGCAGATGTGTGTGGCGCGTTGGGCGACTCGCAAGTGGGTCAGGGCGGTTTGGCAGCGCGGACAGGGCAGGCCCGCGCGGCGGAACACATTGAGGGCGTCTCGATTACGGCCCCGGCGGCGGGCCACGGAGTAAAAGTTGGCCTGCCCGCGACCTAGAGTGGTGCCCAGATTCTGTAGCCCTTGGCGCAGGACCTTGCGGATGGCGCGATGCAGGTGATGGGTTTCGGTTTCCATCAGGGAGTCAGAGGTGCGCAGGGGGTGCAGCCGGGCCAGCCACAATGCCTCGTCCACATAGATGTTGCCCAGCCCGGCGATAAAGGTTTGGTCCAACAGCAGGGGTTTGAGCTGCCGCCGGTGGCGCGAGAGGCGCTCGTGCAGGCGGCGGGCTGTGAATCGAGGGTCCAGGGGCTCGGGGCCCAGATGGCCCAGAACGGTGATGGGGTTGGCCGAGAGATAAAAACGTCCGAATTTGCGGGTGTCGTGAAAGCGAAGCTGGCGGCCGTCATCCAGATCCAGCAAGACATGCTGATGCTTGTCCCGAGGCGCGCCGGGAGAGACGATCTCGATGCGGCCGGTCATTCGCAGATGAATCATCAAATGCAGAGGGGACGTGAGATCTAAAACGATATATTTCGCCCGGCGGCGGATTCCGGTGATGGTCTGGTTCCGGATTTGGGTTTCAAATTGCCGGGGGCTGGGGGTGTGGATGGTGCGGGGCCAGTAGATCCGGGCACGGCTGATGGTTCTGCCCTTTACTCCGGCGGCCAGCAGGTCATTCACCACGGTTTGGACTTCGGGCAGCTCGGGCATGGACGCGGTTCTAACAAGGGTGAATAACGCGTGTCAAGCTGCGGCGCGATCCCGCGCCATTTCCATTTTGCCCACAGACACACACGGACAAACACATACGGGTGATTCTGACATTTCGTCATAAACAACCCATGGCAATCTTTTTAAAGCTGGCGCGGTCGCCGGCAAATTAAGATATTTCTATATTTTGGGCAAAGGGCAGGTGGCGGTTCAGGGCGTTGATTTGATGCTGGGTGTCGCGGTTGATTTTGGCCATGTGGTGATCCATGACTCCCTGCAGAATGGGGCTGGTAAAGCGATGCAGGCTGTACACTCCCACGGAAGGAATGCCCCGGCGCAGTTTGTGGTGGGCGCCCATACCAGGATCGAAGATTTGAATCCCCTGGGCAATGGCCCACTCGATGGGGCGGTAGAAACAGGTGTTGAAATGGAGGCTGTCCAGGGGCTCGGCGCATCCCCAATAGCGGCCGTAAAGCCGCTCGCCTTTGCGGACCAGCATGGCCAGCCCCACTGGAGGCGCTGGTTTTCCCTCTGGTAGCGCGGCCATGAGGACCAGCCTGTTGCTGAAGTCCTCGGGTAAGCCCCGGAAAAATGTGCGGTTGAGGTACTTGCAACCCCAGGGGCCGTAGCGGGCGTTGGTATCGGCGTAGTATTGATACATCAGCTCCAGAAGCTGCGGCGTCACCTGGCTGCGGGTCAGGGGTTCAAGGCGGATCCGCTGGACGGCCAAGCGTTTTCGTTCACGCTTGATATTGCGGCGCTGGTTGGTCTTGAATTGCGCCAGATAGTCGTCGAAATCACTGAATCCGGGATTTTGCCAGCGGTAGCTCTGGTGCAGCCAGGGCGTAAAGCCGCAACCGGCCATCTGTTCACCCCAGGTATCATCCACAAACAGAAAACTGACCCCGGACAACTGCGCATCCCGGCAGCGTTGGTAAATGGCGGTCAGCAGCTGTCGGGTCAGCTCGTCCCGGGGATAGTCCGAAGCGAGGAGGAACTGGTATCCCGCCACCGGAGTGACCGGGCTCATGCCCAACAGATAGGGGTAGTAGGGCAGCTCCAGCTTGCGGGCCACCTCGCCCCAGAGGTGACTATAGATGAACTCCCCTTCGCTGTGGTGCTTGATATACAGGGCGGCGGCGGCCACCAGGCGCCCTTGGTGCCAAAGGGTCAGGTGGGAGGGCTCCCAGCCGGTTTGGGGGGTGATGCTGCCGGAAATTTCCATGCGCCGCAACCACTCCCACTCCAGGAAGGGGGTCGGCAGGGGAGTGGCCAGGGCATTCCAGGCGCGGCGGTCGATCTCCGCCAGGGCGGAGTGCCAAGTGGCCTTGAGTTTCAGAGGTGGTGCGTTCATTCTTGCAGCCCGTGATTCCCTGATTTTGTCTTCGGCGGAGCTGTGTCGATCTGTTTGACATCTTGCCCAGGTGATAAAATCCCCCCCGGCCCCCCTTTTCCAAAGGGGGGAGAACCCATCCCCCCCGGCCCCCCTTTTCCAAAGGGGGGAGAACCCATCCCCCCCGGCCCCCCTTTTCCAAAGGGGGGAGAACCCATCCCCCCCGGCCCCCCTTTTCCAAAGGGGGGAGAACCCATCCCCCCCGGCCCCCCTTTTCCAAAGGGGGGAGAACCCATCCCCCCCGGCCCCCCTTTTCCAAAGGGGGGAGAACCCATCCCCCCCGGCTCGGTTCCCAAATGGGGCCGGCCGGGTTTTCCCGGCAATACGGCCAGTCCCCCCCTTTTTTAAAGGGGGTCAGCGGGATTTCTCCTTTCATTCCCCCTTCGCCAAAGGGGGGTCAGCGGGATTTCTCCTTTGATCCCCCCTTTGCCAAAGGGGGTTAGGGGGATTTTTCATTTTAAGGTCGGCGGATCACCATCAGCCCCTCACCAAGGAAGGGCCCTTACAATTCAGCGGCTCGGCGGCTAGATGCGGGTTTAAAGCCCGTCCCCGCCGAAGGCTCAGCAGCAACAGCAAGCGTCGGCGTCACAGTCGAAAAATTTCATTTATTTCAACACCAGTTTACAGCTAAGGCCAAAAAATTCTAAGCACCAGGGGAGAGAATGTCACGGCGGCCGGCGGCAGGGTCTGTACTGGCGGGGGTTTGGGGAATTTCCATCACCCCGTATAGCGCGGCAGGCGCTCCCGGGGCAATCGAGCCAGGGGCGGGTAGGCGGCATCCTTGGCGGAGAGGATCGGTGCCTTGACGGGCCACTGAATTTTCAGCTCCGGGTCGGACCACAACAGGCCCTGTTCGTCTTCGGGGGAATAAAAATCGGAACATTTATAAAGGATGTCAGCGGTTTCGCTGAGCACGCAAAACCCGTGGGCAAATCCCTTGGGAATAAATAGCTGGCGGTGGTTGGCCGCCGAGAGCTGGGTGCCGTACCACTGGCCGAAGGTGGGCGAGCCCCGGCGTATATCCACGGCCACATCGAAAATCGCGCCGCTCAGGGCGCAGACCAGTTTGTCTTGGGCGTGGCCCAACTGGTAGTGCAGCCCCCGCAGCACATTCTGCTGGGAGTGGGAGTGGTTATCCTGCACAAAGCTAACATCGATGCCCACCGCCTCATATTTCTCCCGGTGGTAGGTTTCCATGAAAAATCCGCGATCATCATTAAACACAGCCGGTTCCACCACCCGCACCCCGGCCAGAGGGGTCTTAAAAGATTTCATGGTCGTGATTGCCCCGGGGATCTTCGTTGAGAATATCCATCAAATAGGCCCCATACTCATTTTTCATCAGATCCGCGGCCAGGCGCTCCAGTTGGGCGCCGTCGATGTATCCCAGGCGATAGGCGATCTCTTCGATGCAGGCGATTTTCAGGCCCTGGCGTTCCTGGATGGCGCGCACAAAGCTGTTGGCCTGCTGCAAAGATTCGTGGGTGCCGGTATCCAGCCAGGCAAATCCGCGACCCAATAACTCCACCTTGAGCTGGCCCTGTTCCAGATAGGTTTTGTTCACATCCGTGATTTCCAGCTCGCCGCGATCCGAAGGCTTCAGGTTTTCGGCGATCTCCACCACCCGGTTGTCATAGAAGTAGAGGCCCGGGACCGCAAAGCGAGACTTGGGCCGGGCCGGTTTCTCCACGATGCTCAGGACTTGACCCTGGTCGTTGAACTCCACCACCCCGTAGCGTTGGGGATCTTTCACCGGGTAACCGAAAATGATGCCGCCCCGGTCCAATTGGGTGCAGCGCTGCATGATCTCGGGAAGCCCATGGCCGTAAAAAATATTGTCCCCCAGGACCAGCGCCACCGAGCGTTCGGCGATGAACGGCTTGCCGATGACAAAGGCCTGGGCCAGGCCTTCGGGTTCGGGCTGGGGGGCGTATTCAATCGAGATCCCCAGTTGGCTGCCGTCTCCCAGAAGGTGCTCGAAGTGGGGCAGGTCCTGGGGCGTGGAGATGATCAGAATTTCGCGGATTCCCGCCATCAGCAAGGCCGATAGCGGGTAATAGATCATGGGCTTGTCGTAGACCGGCATCAGCTGTTTGCTCACCACCCGGGTCAGGGGGTAGAGCCGGGTGCCGGAGCCGCCGGCCAGAATGATGCCGCGCATGGCGGGAGTGTCAGTTTCAGTCATGATTTGATGGTTCCTTGTTAAAATGAGCTAGGCCTTACCCTGATAGTGGGACTGCACCCAGCGCTGGTATTCGCCGGACTGCACCCGGGCCACCCACTCGGGATGGAAGCGATACCACTGAATGGTTTTCTTCAGGCCGCTGGCAAAGGACTCCGCCGGGGTCCAGCCCAATTCGCTCTTCAAGCGGCTGAAATCGATGGCGTAGCGGCGATCATGGCCCGGGCGGTCGCTGACAAACTGGATCAGTCCTCGCCGGGGTGCGAGTTCCCGGTCCGGGGCGATGTCGTCCAGCAAATCGCATAAGGTTTCCACCACCGCGAGATTTTCCACCTCGCAATCGCCGCCCACATTGTAGACCGCCCCCCGCCGGCCGTGCCCCATGATGGTCCAGATGGCCCGGCAGTGGTCCTGCACATAGAGCCAGTCCCGCCGCTGGCGGCCGTCGCCGTAGACCGGCAGGGATTTGCCCGCAAGGGCGTTGAGGATCATCAGGGGGATCAGTTTTTCCGGAAACTGGTAGGGGCCGTAGTTGTTGGAACAGTTGGAAATGGTTACCGGCAGCCCGTAGGTTTTATGATAGGCCCGCACCAAATGGTCCGAAGCGGCCTTGGAGGCCGAATAGGGGCTGTTGGGGCGGTAGGGGGTCGTTTCGCTGAAATAGCCCTCCGGCCCCAAGCTGCCGTAGACCTCATCGGTGCTCACATGGTGGAAAAGTTCAATCTGCGTCATGTATTTGCGGGCAGCTTCCAGGAGATTGAAGGTGCCCACGATGTTGGTCTGGATAAAGGCGTCGGGGTCCACAATGGAGCGGTCCACATGGGATTCGGCAGCAAAGTGGCAGATGGTGTCGATCTCGAATTCCGTGAAAATGCGGTCAACAG
The DNA here is from genome assembly GCA_963713755.1 of uncultured delta proteobacterium. GTDB lineage: Bacteria > Desulfobacterota > Desulfobacteria > Desulfobacterales > CAVQMW01 > CAVQMW01. The sequence continues at coordinate 1,004,274 of CAVQMW010000005.1, forward strand.
CCGCGGCATCGCACAGATCCACGGTCTGTAATACATAGCGCGGTTTCATCTGTTGGGCCAGATCGGCCAGATTTTCGGGATTGCCGGCATAGGTCAACTTGTCCAGGTTGATGATGCGGCCCGCAAAGCGGGCCTCTTTCATCAGATAGCGGATAAAATTGCTGCCGATAAAGCCGGCCCCACCGGTAACCAGAAGATTTTGCATACCATTCCCATAGGCAGGGGTTCATTAGAAATGCTTTTTTTGAGACTGCTTGTATCGCTTTGGTTCATTCAAATCAATAGGCGGCAGCCCGAAAAGCGCTCGTTCTCCGCCCATTGTTGGGTAAACGCCAAGTGTAGGTCATGTTGCCGCTGTTGAATATTTGATAGAGCTTGGTTTTAAACCCGCCCGAAACGGTGGGAATACCCCATCCCAGATGACGATCATGATTGCCCTGAACCTGAAAATCCCCCTATCCCCCTTCGTTTAAGGGGGGGCTGAAGGAAACAGCCCCCCATCCCCGCCCAAAAAATGGGAGGGTGGACGGTGCCCCTGGGAAAAACCTTCGAGTTCCTTTTGTAACCCCAGCCTTAGGAGATGATTTTCCCTTATTTTATTGAACAGAGATGTTGGGGGCTGACCGTTTCAATGAGGATGCTATGGGTTGACCACTCCCCCCTTTGGAAAAGGGGGGTCGGGGGGGATTTTTCCATCACGAGCCCCGCGACCGGTTCCATCACCCTGTCGCGCCCAGCCCGTTTCTTGACAGGGAGTAACCCGCCGTGATAACTGGTCGAAAGGGTTCAAGATATCGTATTTCGCAGTTCAACCGCTGTCCGGGGAGGAAAAGAGCCATGCGTAAAGTATTCGTAATTTTACTATGCCTGATGGTGTTTACGCCCCAAGCCATGGTTTGCGCGGCTGCGGATGGGGTCGCCAAAGTACAGCTCAGTGCCGATGAGATTTCCGGTTTGCAGCAGCTCGATGAGGGGCAGATGGATTCAATTCGTGCTTCAGGGAATGTGCCCTGGATCGTGCTCATCGTGATGGGCGCCATTGCGGTCTATTTTGCCTATGAAGGCGGGTTTTAGCCCTAAAAGGAGATAGCTATAAATTTAGCCGCCCATTCCGAGCCGTCCATCCGGCGGCCGAAAATTTGGGGCCTGGGCTGGTGGTTTTTAAAGCTGCCGGCCCTTTTGCTTTTGATCAGCTGCGCCGCGCCCATCACCACCATTCGCGACCCCCGCATTCAGGATGCCGCCGGGGACACGCAACTCCTTGAAGTCCCGTTCTACCGCCAGAAGAGCCTCACCGGTTGCGGCGCGTCGGCCATGGCCGGGGTGCTCACCTATTGGGGCCAGGCTGTTGCGCCACGGTTCATTCTGAACCGGTTTCCCCCCACAGCTCCCACCCAAGGCTACACCCTGGGGGAACTGAAACAGATCGCCCGCCACTATCAGCTCCAGGCCTTTGCCTTTCAAGCCGACCTGAATGCCCTTGAGACCCACTTGGCAGCCGGCAGGCCGCTGATCGTTCCCCTGCAAATCGACTCCGAACTTCCCCTAATGCCCGCCTACGATCACTACGTGATTGTCGTGGGGCTGGATCGGATGCGAGGCCGTGTCTATATGGTGGATCCCCAGGTGGGGGTCATCATTCTGACCTTAACTGATTTTAATCGAAAGTGGCGGGCCAAGTCCCGGGCCCTGCTATTGGCCGCGCCCTGACTGCGATTAACCCGGAGATCAAACTTGATATTCGTTATGCCGTGCTTGAGTCGGTTTCCAGTCTGAATCTGGATTTCCGCCTCCGCGGAAATGACGGTGAGCAGTCTGGACAAACACCACGGCAATATCGATCAGGAAATTCCCAGCCCCGGTTTGATGAAACGCGACCCGTACTCCTTGACCTCGATGCCGGTGGCGTTTAAAATCCAGCGCGCCACCACGTGGCGGTGACAGAACTCGTAGGGACGCTCCCAGCAGAGTAGGGTGCAGTTGAAGGGCAGTTCCCGGACCACGATATCAGGGGATAGGTTCCGGCTCTCCAGCAGTTTGAGGTATTCGCGGACGTACAATTCCGAGTCGATTCGACCCTTGTAGAGACCTTCTTCCAGTTCCCGGGTGGGGGCCAGCTTGCGATACAGGGTGCCGCGAAAGTCAGGAGGGACCAATCGCGAGATTGCCACGGGAAAAGGGACCTCTTTTTGGCGCTGGAAATGGGAGGTCTGGATCTTCATGATCGGTTCTTAGCGGGGGCAGGTGTGGAAATCGGCAAAGTAAAAAACTGGCGGAAGTGCATGGGAATCGAACCCACCCGGGACGGTTTTAGCGCCCCACACCGGATTTGAAGTCCGGGAGCCCCACCAGTGAGCTGCGCACTTCCGAATAATTAAAGCAATATCTTAGTGCCCACCGGCAAATTGTCAATCCTTATTTTGCGGCCTGAAATCGCAAAATCAGGCCTAAAATCTATACCTTGACAAACTCAAGTGCCGATAATAAACACGGAGGATGCCGGAAATTGAGCGTCTAGTAAAGTTTTTGGCAACCTGGGGCGGTGTGGGCAACATTTCCCGAGCCCCGGGAACCCTGGGGTCCTTGGCGGCCTTGCCACTTTGCTATCTGCTATCTTTGCTGCAGGGCGCAGCCGCCTGGTCGGTTGTGGCGATTTTCAGCGTTCTGACTGTGGGAATATGCCACTTGGCGGAAAAGTTCTATGCCAGAAAGGATCCCGGATGCATTGTGATCGACGAGGTGGCCGGCCAGATGGCGGCTTTGGCGGCCCTCCCTTTTACCGGCTGGACCGTGCCGGCGGGTTTTGTCCTGTTTCGGATATTGGATATCGCCAAACCGCCGCCCATCGGCTGGCTGGACCGCCGTCTGCCAGGTGGCTTGGGCATCACCGCGGACGATCTTGCGGCCGGGCTGATGGCCAATTTGATCCTGCGTCTCGGCCTTTTTGTCGTATGTTAATGATGACTTTTTACGAGTTCAGCACTACCGAACCCATAACGATTTGGAAAGAACTGTGAACGTGGCCAAAGTATCGGCAAAACCCCATTCAAAAGAGAGCGTGCGGCCCGTCAAGAGCAAACTGCGGGAAAATATCGAGGCCATTGTGGTTGCCGTTATTTTGGCTCTCTTTATCCGCGCCTTTGTGGTCCAAGCCTTTAAAATTCCTTCGGGCTCCATGAAGGATACCCTGCTGATCGGCGACCACATCCTGGTCAATAAATTCATCTACGGCGTGAAGCTGCCCTTCACCAATACCACCCTGATACCCATCAAAGATCCCAAACGGGGAGACATCGTGGTTTTCAAATACCCCCAAGACCCCAAGTTGGATTACATCAAACGGGTGGTGGGGGTTGCCGGTGATACCGTGGAGATCCGCAACAAGCAGGTATTCGTGAACAGCGAGCCCCAAAAACTCTCCCAGGCCGTATTCAAGGACCCTCATATTTTCCCCAAACACTTTCAGCCCCGGGATAATTTCGGACCGGTCAGCGTGCCGGAGGACGCCCTCTTTGTGATGGGCGATAACCGGGACCACAGCTTTGACAGCCGCTTTTGGGGCTTTGTGGACCTCAAGGCGCTGCGCGGCAAAGCCTTCATGATCTATTGGTCCTGGAACAAAGAGGATTTCGGCGTTCGCTGGAGTCGCATCGGGGATTTGTTGGAGTAGTGTTTAAACGGGAGGATACCCTGTCCCCCTCCCAATTGACGGGGGAGGGTCGGGGTGGGGGTGAATGATATCAGACCTTTACCTCCGTCGCTAGCCGCCCGGGGAGGTGCGACCGGGCATTAAGATAATGGTAGCATGAATAGAGACAACAACCCTAGACTCCTGATTGTGGACGACGAACAGAGCATGCGCGAAGTGCTGCAGTTCATGCTGCAGCGTGAGGGCTACCACGTGGATTGCGCCGAAACCGGGAAAGCGGCGGTGGGCATCCTCAAAAAAAGCCGCTATGACCTGGTGCTGTGCGACATCCGCCTGGGGGACATGACCGGTATCGAGGTTCTCAAGGTTTGCAAGGAGCGCAATCCCGACACCATCGTGATCATGATTTCCGCCTATGCCACCACCGAAACCGCCGTGGAGGCCATGAATTTCGGGGCCTACGACTACCTGCCCAAGCCCTTTAATAATGATGAACTCAAAGCCACCATCGTCAAGGCTCTGGAGCTCAAAACCATCGCGCGGGAAAAAAAGGCCCTAGACAACAATCTCGAAAAAACCCGCCATTTCGGCAAGATCGTGGGCAACTCCCCCCGCATGCTGCACATCTACGATATGATCCGCCAGGTGGCCAAAACCAAAACCAACATTCTGATCACCGGCGAGTCGGGCACCGGTAAAGAGCTCATCGCCCGGGCGCTGCACGATGAGAGCGACCGCGCGGACAAGCCCTTTGTGGCCGTCAACTGTGGGGGCATTCCCGAAACCCTCATGGAGAGCGAGCTTTTCGGCCACAAAAAAGGCTCTTTCACCGGCGCCACCGCCGATAAAAAGGGCCTCTTCGAGGCCGGCCACACCGGCACCCTCTTTCTGGACGAGATCGGCGAGCTGAGCACCCCCATCCAGGTCAAGCTGCTGCGGGCCGTCCAGGAGCGGATCATCAAGCCGGTGGGCGGCATGGAGGATATCCCCGTGGATATCCGCATCATCTCCGCCACCAACAAGCAGCTGGAAGAGGAGGTGATCGAGGGGCGTTTCCGGGAAGATCTCTTTTACCGCCTCAACGTCATCGAAATCAAAGTTCCCCCCCTGCGGGAACGCAAAGGCGACCTGACCCTGCTGGCCCAGCACTTTCTGGAAAAATACGCCCGCCTCATGGGCAAGGAGGTCTCCAAGATCTCCAGCTACGCCATTGATCTGCTCAACCGCTACAACTTTCCCGGCAACGTGCGCGAACTGGAAAACATGATGGAGCGCTCCGTGGCGCTCTCCACCACCAACATCCTGCTGCCCGACAACCTGGCCCTCTCGATCCACAAAAAGCGCTGGATCGAAGGCGTCAAGGGCCGCCGCTTCGACCTGGACGAGGTTTCTAAAGGGGTCTCCCTGGAGGACATCCTATCCGAAATCGAACGCGCCTACCTGCAAAAAGCCCTGGAAACCACCAACGACAACAAAAGCAAAGCCGCCGAACTGCTGGGCATCAACCTGCGCTCCCTGCGCTATCGCTTGGAAAAGCTGGCCGTGGATAAATAGTGTCTGAACAAGAACCCTGTTCTCCCTCCCCCTGGATGGGGGAGGGCCCGGGTGGGGGTGAACGATCTCAAGCGGTTCTATCCCCCTCCCCCAGCCCCTCCCGCCAGGGGAGGGGAGTTTACGGTCGGGCACTCAATAGGTCGAGTATCGGGGAATCCCCAGCAACTTCCCCTGCTGTAAAGTGATTTCAAGGGGCTGCGGCAAGTGCCCCTTTCCATGAAAGGTGGCGGACGGGAATCACGGCAATCTCTCCCTATGGAATAGGGGCAGGTGAACCCTACAGCCCCCCATTTTTTTGGAAAGGGGGGCCGGGGGCTCATACAGTAGTCCCCCCCTTTGGAAAAGGGGGCCGGGGGGTCCAGTGAACTCCCCCTTTGCTAAAGGGGGCCGGGGGGTCCAGTGAACTCCCCCTTTGCTAAAGGGGGCCGGGGGGATTTTCCACTTGTTCCCCAACCGCCTCAACCGCCGCGACATTCACGCTTTGCCCACACCCGAGACCGGGATCGCGGTGGGTGGAAAAAATATGTTCTCAATGATGCTTGTTTCATTAGGGCATTTAATGTGGGGACGGGTTTCGGCCTCGCCCATCAACGATTTTTCAAGCCCCGGGCCCAACGACCTGTGCTAGTGGGTCGAGACGGCAGACGGCTGCGATTTTGGTCTTTTTGCGGGGGTTCCTAAAAACATGCCTTCTACGCTGATGTCCTCATCCAGATCTGGCCAGTGAATCCCCTGACCGTCCCCAATGATTTGGTAATTGGCGCGTTGCTCAGCCGTTGCATCCGAAAGCCGCCATGACCAGGCCAGCGGCACACTGATGGTTCGGCCGTCAACTAAATACGCTGTGATTTCATCATCACTTACATGAATCGATTTGATGCGAGGTTCTATTTTATTAACCGCAATGCTCATCCCAGGCCCCCATGAGTCTGTTTTTATAAAGAATAATTGTTTGCCGGATTTTGTTGAGCTCCCTTGGCGAAAAGCCGTGATTTTTACTCAATGCCACCGGTTCAAGCCAGAATTTGCAAACCTCCTTTTCTCTTTGAACATGTACATGCCTTGGTTCATTGCAATCAAAACTGTAAAAGAACAGGCGGTAGGCACCTGAGATATTTTTGACTGTGGGCATCGCCTTTTTCCTGTTAACTCAGGATCGCCAATATTATTTCCACGCCTAAAGGCCCGTCAATCGCTTCGGCGGAAAACTGATCAATTTTTCCGCCGGGCCTTCTCAGTAAAAGATAGACCTCGATCTGTTCCTATATTTTATTCCCGTATATAGTACCGAAAGCGACAACGTGGCGCAACATATTCCGAATGGTCTTTAAATATCAAGGTATTAAACCGTTCTGCTGGTAAATAGGTGGAGCACCAGGAGATCGCCGTTAACCTCACCTCTTATAATGTGGAGGGGCCAAGTAGACACAGCAATGACCCTTTTTAAAAATGGCGCCGGGGAGCACAGTACTCGCTCCCCTTTGGAAGAAAGGGCCAAAGGGTCCCAGCAGTGGTCTCCCCCTATGGAAAAGGGGGCTGGGGGGATTTTTCCACATCCTACTGCCCGACAACCTGGCCCTCTCGATCCACAAAAAACGGCTGCTGCCTCCACGTGTCAAAATTTCCGCTCGACATATTACGCAGAACGATATAATATTTATTATATGATCAAATCATTTGCCTGCCGAGATACCGAAAAGCTATTCAACGATCAGCGAGTCCGGCGTTTCCAATCCTTTGAAAGGCAGGCCAGAAGGCGGCTTATGGTTCTCCATGCTGCTCCGAGTTTAGAGTCTCTAATGCTCAATCCAGGCAACAAGTTCCATGCGTTGAAGGGAAACAGGAAAGGGCAATTCGCCATCCGCATCAACAAGCAATGGCGTTTATGCTTTGAGTGGCAAGGTGGGGATGCATTGAATGTTGAAATTATTGACTACCATTGAGATATCAAGATGAGCACTGAAAAGCAGCTCGATCCAATTTTGCCCGGTGAAATTTTGCGTGAAGATTTCATGATGCCCCTGGGGATCAGTATTAACCGGCTTTCACGGGATCTTTCCGTTCCTCCCAACCGGATCAGCGAAATTGTAAACGGGAAAAGATCCATAACTGTTGACACCGCATTGAGACTCCAGCGCTATTTTGGAATAGAAGCTCAATTTTGGCTGAACTTACAGACCGAATACGATTTGAGAACGATGAAACGTAAAGTATGGTCTGAAATTGAGGAAAGAATTATACCAATCAAAACCACGCAGAAAAAATTGGAGAATACTGCTGGCGTTTAGATTTTCGCAATGCGACCGCGCAGACAAGCCCTTTGTGGCCGTCAACTGCGGGGGCATTCCCGGAAACCCTCATGGAGAGCGAACTTTTCGGCCACAAAAAAGGTTCGTTTACCGGCGCCACCACCGATAAAAAGGGTCTGTTCGAGGCCGGCCACACCGGAACCCTCTTCCTGGACGAGATCGGCGAGCTGAGCACCCCCATCCAGGTCAAGCTGCTGCGGGCCGTCCAGGAGCGGATCATCAAGCCCGTGGGCGGAATGGAAGATATCCCCGTGGATATCCGCATCATCTCCGCCACCAACATCCTGCTGCCCGACAACCTGGCCCTCTCCATCCACAAAAAGCGCTGGATCGAAGGCGTCAAGGGCCGCCGCTTCGACCTGGACGAGGTTTCTAAAGGGGTCTCCCTGGAGGACATCCTATCCGAAATCGAACGCGCCTACCTGCAAAAAGCCCTGGAAACCACCAATGACAACAAAAGCAAGGCCGCCGAACTGCTGGGCATCAATCTGCGCTCCCTGCGCTATCGCCTGGAAAAGCTGGCCGTGGATAAATAGTGTCTGAACAAGAACCCTGTTCTCCCTCCCCCTGGATGGGGGAGGGCCCGGGTGGGGGTGAACGATCTCAAGCGGTTCTATCCCCCTCCCGTGCAACCCGGAGAGGGGAGTTTTCGGTCGGGCACTCAATAGGTCGAGTATCGGGGAATCCCCAGCAACTTCCCCTGCTGTAAAGTGATTTCAAGGGGCTGCGGCAAGTGCCCCTTTCCATGAAAGGTGGCGGACGGGAATCACGGCAATCTCTCCCTATGGAATAGGGGCAGGTGAACCCTACAGCCCCCCATTTTTTTGGAAAGGGGGGCCGGGGGCTCATACAGTAGTCCCCCCCTTTGGAAAAGGGGGCCGGGGGGTCCAGTGAACTCCCCCTTTGCTAAAGGGGGCCGGGGGGTCCAGTGAACTCCCCCTTTGCTAAAGGGGGCCGGGGGGATTTTCCACTTGTTCCCCAACCGCCTCAACCGCCGCGACATTCACGCTTCATCCACACCTGTAACCGGAATTGCGGTGGGTTCAAATATTATGTTCACAACGATGCGTGTTTCATTCAGGTATGGTGTATGCGCGGGTTTGAAACCCGCCCCTACATTAGATACCCTATAGCAGCATCAATTATCCGGTCCAGGGCGCTCCATCCAACGGGTCGACGCCAATTCCAAAAATTTGCAGCCTGCGACAAACTTTGGTTGGGTTTTATTTCAAAGCGCGATCCGTTATGCGGGCAACATCGAAGGTTAAATTTTTATTCAATAATAATATCAGTACCATTAATTATATTTCGATCCTGGACTATAACCTTTGGCATCTTGATTGCATATTCCCCTTGCAACAAACAAAAATTTAACCAATTTCAACTTCAACAAAAGGGGGTGAGCAGGAAAAGCGAAACGGAGCAGTAAAAGTAAGCTTCAAGATGTTTAAACCCAATGTTAATTTAAAATTCAATTATTAGGCTGGAAAAATAACACACCATTTCAAAGGAGAACTAAAAATGTTGAGCAAATTTAGAATGAACAATCAAAAAGGTTTCACCCTCATCGAGCTGATGATCGTCATCGCCATCATCGGCATCCTGGCCGCCATCGCCATCCCCAACTTCATCGCCTATCGCGACAAATCCTTCTGCTCCGCCGCCGAAGTCGGATGCCAACAATATTGCCGCCGCTATTGTCTGATTACTATGCTATCCCGACGAATACGGGGACACCGACCTTTGCGCAACTTGGCATTACGCGGTCAACGCCCCGGTTATTGCCTATGCTGGCCGTACAATCACCATCACTGTTGCCGACGCATCCACGCGCTGTCCAGCCGATTACCAGGCCTCGAATACCGAATGGGCCGCCGGGACCTATACCAAAATTATGCGCTGAGGTAGCCTATCCATCTGCGAGGGGTTTACCCCTCGCAGTTTTTCAGTACACCAATTTATTCCTGATAGTGAGTAAAAATTCGCGGATGGGACAGCCTGTGGAAGCCTCTAAAAAACAACATCAAATTCATATCATGCAGAACGGGTTTACCCTGATTGAGTTGATGATTGTCATCGCCATAATGGGGGTCTTGGCTGCCGTCGCCATTCCCAACTACATTTCTTACCGGGATAAAGCGTTTGTTTCGCAGCTGAAGCAGACGCCAATAACGTAGTTTCGGCTCTTTCCGATTACTATGCACTTCCCTTGAACAATGGAACCCCTGCTTTTATGGATCTCGGTATTAATGCGGTTAACTCACCGATTCTTGCATACAATGGAGGCACCATCACGATTAGCGTGGCCGACCTATCTGGGCGCTGCCCTGCCGACTACCAAAATAACTCTACTGGTTGGGCGGGTGGAACCTACACTTTAGTTGTCGATTGATCACATCCTCATCAGGAAACCATTTCTAAGATTCAATCTTCGGTTGCGACCTATACAGCCTTAATATTCCTTAGCCCTTTTCAGTCTGTATCTTTTTGCTTTGCTCATTCCCACCAATTAATTACACTTTCATAATTCAACACCCACCGCCTGGTTTCATTCCGGTAATGATGCCTTCAATTTCTAATGGACAAGGCCTGTCCCCGTTTAGATAAAAATTTGATATGTACTGAAAGGCAATTTGATATGTAATGATGCTATTATATCAAAATAACACTATCAACCAAAAGGCACTAAGAGCACAATAGTTTCTAATGCATTGACAGGAATGTAGATGGGACTTCGAATCGTCAACAGGAAACTTCCCTATCCGCGGTTTGTCGGAATGGTTGCGGTTTTGATCCTCATTGGATTGGCGGCCTCTGTATATCTCTCAATTTCCCATTACAAAGTTCATACAGATCTCGGCTACGCCAGCTTCTGTTCAATTACCGGCGCCATCAACTGCGATTCGGTTTCCCAGAGCCCCTATGAGGTGTTTCGGGATGTACCATCCCCTTTGGGGGGGATCGGTTATCTTGGATTGGCGTTGCTTCTTTTTCAGGGATGGCTGAACCGAGTTCCCGACAACGGCTTGTGGACCCTGATGTTGTTCCTCTCGCTTGGTTATAGTCTGATCAGTATTATTCTATTGCTGGTATGGCTAAATTTAGTCGGTAGCTATTGTGTCGTCTGTATTCTTACATACCTGGTAAACATGCTGCTGGCTTACAGGCCTGGTTAATTGCCGACGGTATGTGACGCTGAGGGTAATACCGGGGTAGTTGTGCATGATACAGCCTTTGTAATAAGCCGTCAAAATTACCATCTTTGGTTTATGCGCATTGATGGTCGTGGTGATTGCCGGATATTTGGCTTACAAACTATTGGGAATCAAACTCCTTACCGTTCACGATGGATCTTACCGGTGAAACTGAAGAAGGCTATCCTTGATTTCGGTTCCGAAACACCCAAGATCATCATAACTGAATTTTCAGACTATCTCTGCTTTCAATGCAGAAAAATGCACACTGCTCTGCGCCTGCTGGTGGATCATTATCCAGATCGGATTCGATTGATCCATCGTCATTTTCCGATGGACCACGAGTTTAACCCCTTGGTAAAGGAACCTTTCCATGGTGGATCAGGTAAAATGGCATTAATACGCCTATACGCCCATCAAAAGGATAAGTTCTGGGAAATAAATGATCTTTTATTTAAAATTGCCGCTGAAGAAAACTTCAACTATAAGGCAGATAGCGGTGGAAACAGGCCTGCCGGTTCGGTGAAATATCCCCAAGCAATTGATCACACATATTTTCGATCCAAACTCAAACATGATATCGCTAATGGCTTGCGCTTAGCTTAAGGGCAGGCCAGGATTTGTAATTGAGAACATGTGTACACGGGAACTTTACCGCCTGACCTGTTAAAAGTATTTCTTCAACCCTGAATGGGGTCCTGGCGATAAATATCCACAACACGCAAAGCAGTATATCATTATATGTCAGGAGAATCATGTCATCTAGACGCCAGCTGCATCGCTCTGCTCCTACTGATGGGTTTGATTGGAATCTGTTATTCAAATACCCTTGATGTCCCCTGGCAACTCGATGACCGGCCAATATTTTGGAGAACTCCAAAATCCACCTTGATCAAACTGACCTCGGTTTGAAGTAAAAAAACGTTTTTTGCCTCGCCATCCATCCAGGTCAAATTACCGTCCTGTCGCATATCTCTCCTTTGCCCTAAATTGGTTTATGGGAAGCAATCTTTTTGGATATCACCTGACCAATATCGTACTGCATGGTCTAACCGCCTTCTTCCTATATTCAGCTTCATTTTTGCTATTACAGGCCCAACCGCTTATGACTAAATTATCGACGCGTAACAGCCACGATGTTGCTACTTGGCGGCCACAGTCTGGGCGATAAACCCCTTGCAGACCCAAACTGTGACATATGTCGTGCAGCGCATGGCAATATTAGCAGCTCTATTTTCGATCCTGGGGATTTACTTATATCTGAAAGGCCGCCTATCGCAAGGGCGCATGAAGGCGTTTTATTTCCTCGGTGTTGGTTTAAGTTGTATGATGGCTCTGGGTTCCAAGCAAAATGCAGTGATGTTCCCATTTTCGGTATTACTTTTAGAAATATTTTTTTTTCATGGAAACCAAGAATCGCCGTCCAAAGTTATCCAGAGGCGGAGGGTCGGTATGTGGCCAGTTCGGCCTGGTGATTGGGTTGTGGTCATGGTTTATCTTGGCCAGCGGTATTCCAGAACTGACTGAACTCTTATGAGAATCGCCCATTTTCGCTTACCCAACGAATCCTGACTCAACCACGCATTGTTATTTTCTATCTGAGCCTGTTCTGTTACCCCATGCCCTGGAGGCTTTCCATTGCCCATGATTTTTCCTTATCCACTTCATTGTTCAGCCCTTGGACAACCTTGCCTGCACTGCTATTCGTATTAGGATTAATCCTGATTCCATATTGGTTCCGGAGAAAGCTTCCCTTTTTGGCGTTTGCCTTGATCTTCTTCTTTCTAAATCACCTGGTAGAATCAAGCTTTTTACCTTTAGAACTAGTTTTGAGCATCGGAATTATCTGCCGACTATGTTCTTAGGCCTCCCTTTGGTGCTTTGCGCCTTCAGGATATTGGGTTATCCTGTTCAAAGATACCCGATCATTCATGGATTAGCATTGTTCCTTTTATGTTTACTTATTATTTTTATTGGCTATAGTAGTCACACTAGAAATCGTATGTGGAAAAGCGAACTTGCATTGTGGCATGATGCTCATTTAAAGGCTCCTAAGCAAGCGAGGCCTCTACATACACTAGGCGTTGAAATTTATAGCTCAACGGGAAATCACCGATTGTCTATTGAATTACTCAACAAGGCCCTTACACGTATATATGCGCGAACCGACCTTTCTGCGGATACCTATGCGGCCTTAGGACAAATTTATCACTCCATCGGAAATTCGACGAACGCCATAAAAAATTTTCAAAAAGCCATCGAGATAATGCCCCAAAATCATAACTACCGCCATGAGCTTGGAAGAATATATATTGACATTGGCGACTGGGCCAATGCCTCCGAACAAATGGAGTGGCTGATTAAAAACAGTGGGTATGAAGCAGGAGAATTAACCTATCTCGGACTGATAAACCTTTGGCAGGACAATTCCAAAAAAGCCCTTGAGTTGTTTCAGCAGGATCTAAAACAAGGGCATCGGGATGCATTTATCTATCACAATATTGGGGTGGCCATGAACCGTCTGGGATACTATGTGCGATCGCAAGTATATTTAGATACGGCTAGAATGCAAACTCAGCCAAAAAGCAAGGGAAATTTACTAATTCTCTTCTCGTCGATTGAAAATAGCGCTGACATGGATGACTTTGAAGGGGAATATTACTATGCTAATTTGATTATTGATGCATATCCGCTGACAACTATTACAGGCACCCTGGAGGAATTGGAAACAAAATATGATTCACCTCCAATTGATTTTAACGTCGTTAATGAATCTATTGCAGCATTTCTGAAATCCGAAGTTGAATTTTAAAGTACTCTCGATCAACAGCCGTGAATCAGAACATAGAAAATACTGAATTTCTATAATGTCAACAATCTTAACTCGGCAATAAAATAAACCACATCCGTCATGCCGGATGCCCAATCGAGTTGAGGACAGGCTTTGATCCGGCATTCAGTTTTATGCCTTGGATTCGGGCGTTCGCCAGAATGACGTAAATTCCGGTATATAATTGCCGTACCAGTATATGCATTGCAATGAGCCATGAAAATAGAGAAAATTAACTTTTCATTAAAAGGAGCATCGGCAGTATTGATCTGCCTTCTCATTGTATCTTTAGCCGTCGCTGTTCTATCCATTGCCATCATCGCAACCGTTCCGCCGGTCAGCCGCGACGCCCTGATTCATCATCTGGCCCTGCCAAAGGCATATCTCCGTCATGGGGAATATTTGAAATGCCCTCCATGAATTATTCCTATTATCCCATGAATGTGGATCTGCTCTACATGCTGCCTTTGGCTTTGGGCAATGACATTATACCCAAATATATTCATCTTGCCTTTGGAATTTTAACGGCCATTTTAATCTGGAGATATCTAAGGCGGCGATGCGGTGATGTTTGGGGACTTATTGGGGCGCTTTTATTTTTAACAACGCCCGTTATTTTCAAACTTTCCACCATCGCCTATGTCGACTTGGCGTCTGGTCTTTTTTTCTTTCGCCAGCATCTTGGCACTATTGCTCTGGAAGAAAAGGGGGTTCAAGACAAAATATCTATTGCTCTCCGCGGGGTTTTGCGGGCTGGCCTTGGGAACCAAGTACAACGGGCTCATGTTCATGTTGATTATGATGGTTCTCATGCCCTGGTTATTTCTTAGAGGAATTGAAAACAACCAGGATTCTGAAGCCGGCGGCAATTTACGGCGGTTAATGGCCAGCCAATTTTTGTATATCTGCATTGCGCTAGTGCTGTTTTCTCCCTGGATGATTCGAAATTACAACTGGACCGGCAATCCGGTATATCCTCTTTACGATGGGATATTTAACCCATCTTCACCGAGCATTGCCGAAAAGGAACTGCGCCCCTCCGGACCGGACATGAATCCCTTATTTATTCGCCGGGCGATTTACGGTGAAACCTGGTCGCAGATATTGGCTCAGCCGCTGCGGGTATTCTATGAAGGAGAGGATAACAATCCCCGTTATTTTGACGGCAAAATGAATCCTTTTTATCTGGTATTGCCACTGTTGGCTTTCATTCGCCGCAAGGAGGACGATCTGATCATTCGTACCGAGAAGCTATTTTTTCTTTTTTTCTCGGTATTGTTCTTGGTTTTTGCTGCTATTTGCATTTGTATACCGGGCACGCTATGTGGCCCCGGTTATTCCACCCTTGATTATTCTATCTGTTTTCGGCGTGTATAATTTGGTCAAGATTGCAACCCAGAGCAAATCATCACTGAAGCGGAACATGGTCAAGACCCTTATTGGCGCCTTGTTGATCATCCCCCTTTATTTAAATGCCGCCTATGCGTATGAACACTTTAAGTATGTCGACCCTCTGCCTTATTTGTCCGGCAAAGTCAGCCGGGATGAATATATTAACCGGTTTAACCCCGAATATCCCTTAATGGTTTGGGCCAATGCCCATCTGAACCCGGAAGCACAGGTACTGTTGATGTTTGTCGGTAATCGAAGTTATTACCTTGACCGCGATGCCCATCTGGCTCCTGATTTTGTAATGCCAAATATCGATGGCGACTATACGGCTGAAGATATCTTAATAAAGATGAATCGTTACGGTACGACCCACATCATCATAGGGTATCCAGGGTTTCTCGCATGGCTTAATGGGTTGCCCAATCCGGAAAACCGGGATATGTTCCTTAAAGGTATTGCACCAAAACACGCGCGAGATCTAATCAAATCAATGGGTTTAAACTACTGGCAATGGAGAAATGACGAATATTGCAGAATGATTAATTGACTGTAGTGTCCAAGCAGAGAATGGAATTTACAATGATCGACGGAAAAACAATCTGTGTCGTCATCCCCGCCCACAATGAAGAGACCCAGATCGGCAGGTTGTCGACACCATGCCCGAATATGTGGATCATATGGTGATCGTCGACGATGCCAGCACAGACCGAACCGTGGAAGTCGTCAACACTTTGATTCAGTCCAATCCAGAAAGATCTCTTGATCCAGCACGAAAAAAATCGCGGTGTGGGCGGCGCCATCGCCAGCGGTTACAAATGGGCCCGGGACCATAAAATGGATGTGACAGCAGTGATGGCCGGTGACGGCCAGATGGATCCTGCGGATCTTGAAAGCATTATCAAGCCCGTGGTAGAAGGCCGGGCCGACTACACCAAGGGCAATCGTCTTTTTTTTGGAGACGCCTGGGATATGATTCCCCATTACCGCTATATCGGCAATTCCTTTCTGTCTTTGATGACCAAAATTGCCTCCGGCTACTGGCATATCGCCGACTCCCAGAGCGGATACACGGCCATATCGCTTTTGGCCTTGAAGCGCATTGATCCCGATTCAATTTACCGCGACTACGGAATGCCCAATGACCTGCTGATCAAGCTTAACCAATATGATTTTCGGGTAGCTGATGTCCACATCCGGCCAGTGTATAATGTCGGCGAAAAGTCAGGCATCCGACTGCTCCATGTGATCCCCCGCATCACTTGGGTGTTGTTTAAGGGCTTCTGGAAACGGCTTTTTTTCAAATATGTGATCAAGGATTTTCATCCGCTGGTTTTTTTTTATGGGCTCTCCTTTGTTCTGCTATTGATGAGCATTCCCCTTGCTATGAGGTTATATTTTCATCTGGATACTTAGGGCTGACATTCCCGATATCAATGCCATGGCCCTGGTGTTTACCCTAATCACAGGCCTTCAAACTGCATTTTTTGGCATGTGGTTTGATATGGACTACAACAAAAACCTGAAAGGCCTGAGTGTTTAACCCACTCAATTCACCTGGTTTTTTCTTCCTGAATCTTCGAATCATTTGCTTGGCGCTATTAATCAATAGATCGCTGCAGAAAGATCCCACTACTCCAGAGAACTGGCTGACCAGCGGTTGGGATGGGTCAAGAGGCAATATTGATTGATTCGGTGATCTATTAAGGATTTTAATTAAATCATCGCTGGTTACGGCCCTGGGAGGACACAATCCTGAAACGTGATCCCTCAAATTTGGGGCCTGGGGGTCCCAATTGCGACCTGTGTCAGAGTAATAGGCAATTTCATCATAGTTCAAGCTGAGATACGCTTCTCCGAGAATGCCAAATTGAGTGAAAGGCACATGTTTCCATAGAGCGCGATTGTCCCATTTGGAAGCCGGCCGGCCATGCATACTGATGGTACTAATTGTACAAAATTTTCGAAATGCAGCTAAATGATGCCTGAATAATTCCACGGCCTGATCAAAATCTCCGCAGGCTTCAGAAAGGGTCTCATAGTGATAGCCGATTTCATGACCGAGCATTCCAATTTCTCTTATAATATGGGGCACAAAGACAAAGGGTGTATACCGAAAATAATAGGTTGCCCTGAGGCCAAGGCTGTGTTCTATTTGCGCAAATTTCAATGCATTTATGGGTTTTCTATCAATATCATGCCGTAAAATTGCAAATCGGCAGGGCGGCCTACTGCTTTTTAGGTAGTCGCATATTCTAATAGAAGGTATAGATGCATCAATTAATGATTGGCAAATCAGCCTATATTTCGTTTGGGTAAAATCAGCCATCTGGAATTCGCTTGATTGGGGATTAAACCGCCTAATTTCCAAATCGCCTGTGCCAATGTGGGCGATTTAGATTTTGGGTTCCATCTGGAATTCTCAACATGTGTTTAATATGAATTTCCTTGAAAATAAAAAAATGCTCTTTGTATCCACGGGAAGATGTGGCACATTGAGACTATATGAAATATTATGTTCATATTTATCAATAGATTTCAGCATTGTCCACCAGATGAGGTATTCTCGAGCTGCAAATGTCATCGCGCATTTAAGCCTTAAACTGCCTTTTTCTGATAGAATTCGTTACCTAATATACGTGACCATTACGCGCTCGTATGATCAAAAAACGTATTTCATTTCAACCGATCCACTCACATCAATGCTGATCCCCAGGAAGTTTGTTAGCTCATCAAGGGTCTGTATTGTTCATATTTCCAGAGATGATGAGGGTTTTGCCAAGTCGATGTATGCACTATCCCGTAGCAGAACTAAAAGCTGGATTGCCCACAACCTGATTCCCTTTTGGCAGCCGGGGATTTCACCGTTGGATAATTTAGCCAGAAATTCCATTATGGAAAAATATAGGCAAGTGAATCAATTGAAAAATCATTATTTTAAGCAAATTTACGGGGATAATCCAAACTACACTCGCATCGAAATGAATCATTTATTTGAGCCGGGGCGGATTGAAGGCTTGATCTGGAACTTTTTTGGGTTCAAAATAGCGATCCCCGTTCACGAATTGATGAAAAGATCAAATGAATCCCGAAGCCTTAATAACCAGTGTTAAAACCATTGAGAAATACGGCCTTCTGTTAAAATGGATTCGGTGGTTTTACCCCAAATCATCGGGAATCCCTTTGCTATACCTATTGTACTTTTTTTTCTTTCAGAAGATTCTGAGAATAAACGGCCGCGTACCCTGGCCGGTTCACTTTACATCCAGGGTTCTGTTTTACAAAAAGATTTCAGTTGGTCAACGAAGTGCCCCAGGAATGAATGCCGGATGTTACATCCAGGCTCGAAATGGGATAATAATTGGCAACAACCTGAGAATGGGTCCTGGTTCAGGTTTGATCAGTTCTAATCACCAGTTGGATAACTATGATTTGCATACCATGAATGACCCTATCCGGATCGGGGATAATGTTTGGCTGGGTATGAATGTTGTTGTCATGCCAGGCCTAAAAATCGGCGACAATGTTGCGGTAGGAGCAAACTCGGTTGTAACTAAAGACCTTCCTTGTAATGTGGTTGCTGCTGGAAATCCATGCGAGGTATTGCGAAAGAAAGAACCTTATGAAGGGAAAGACTATTCGCTTGAAGGTGAAACACATCCAGAGACTGGTCAGGGATAATTGGTTCAATTGATACCCATAATATTAAAAGAATCATCTCATATTCACTTGCCTTGTGCGTGCTATTCTTGGTTGCATATAAAGCCTCTGAGTTGAAGGCTCACTTTATGAGGGTTCAAATTGGACTGGGCAGTGCTCGGATTGTGCTTTTATTTTGCCAATTATCTTCTAAGGGCCTGCCGGATAAAAACATTGTCCAAAATTCGAATTGCTTTCTGGCCCCATGCGGTTCAAGCGGCTTGTTTGCATGGCTTTGCCTCTTACATGCTGCCGATCCGGTCAGGTGATCTGACACTACCTTTGATACTCAGGCGGTTTTCGAATATGCCGTTGATTGACGGAGGAAATTTATTAATTAAAGCGCGATTATTGGATCTTTCAATGCTTGGATTCTGGCTTCTATTAGCCTTGGGATTTGCCTCCAAGTCGCTGCCTTACGCAATTATATTTTGGGGATATATCCTTGGTACCGGGATGCTTGCTTTTCCATTTATCCTGGCAAAAATAGCAAAAACCCGAAATCGCTATAGCAACAGGCTTTTCTTGCGTGTTACTGGACTTATTGCGTTCGATGGGTGCGATTGGTTGGCGATAATTCAGAGCCTGGCGATTTGGTTTGCGGTCGGCGCATGTTTTTATTGTACGGTAAAGGCCGTGGGGCTTGGTTTAAGCATTGGTGAAGTATGGGTGTTAGTTTCAATTCAACTGCCCTTGCAGCTGATACCTTTGCAAGGCTTTGCCAACGCGGGAAATCATGAGGTGGGGTGGGTAATTGCCTTGGCCTTGTTCGGTATTTCGTATAGTGATAGCCTCAAATTTGCCATCACATCCCATGCGCTCCTTATGGGTTATGTCATTGCGCTGGGACCTTTTGCAATATTAGGCTTAATCAGCAATAGACAAGAAACTACCAATCTAACAAAAATTTGTGGCGACAAGCCTAAGACATAAATCTAAACTCTATCTGGAGGATACTGTGGAAGATGGGTCGCCGAGAATTGCGGTTGTGGGAACGGGCTATTGGGGGAAGAATCTGGTTCGAAACTATCATTCGATTGGCGCCCTGAGTGCATTGTGTGACACCAATCCGCGAAGGTTGGCCAGTTTCGGTAAAGAATACCCGGAAATCGAATTGGTCGATGATTATCAAGGCCTGATGGGGGACGATAAGATTGCGGGAATCGTCATCGCGACTCCGGCCGAAACCCACTTTGAATTGGCCAGGCAGGCTTTGCTGGCGGGCAAGCACGTCTATGTGGAAAAGCCTCTGGTCTTGGAGAGTCGAGCAGGCGGAGGAACTCGATCGAGCTGGCCGAATAGGAAGCGCGCGATTCTGATGGTGGGCCACCTGCTCCAGTACCATCCAATCTTTCAAAAACTCAAGGATCTGGCCCACAGCGGCGAGCTCGGCCGGATGAACTACATCTATTCCAATCGGCTCAATCTTGGGAAAATCCGGCGCGAGGAGAACATTCTGTGGTCCTTTGCGCCCCACGACATTTCCATGATTTTGGCTTTGTCAGGTGAAGAGCCGGAGAGTGTGACCGCAACCGGCGGATATTACCTGCATCAGAAGATCGCCGACGTGACCACCACCCATCTGGAGTTTCCTTCGGGCCGCAAAGCGCATATTTTTGTTTCCTGGCTGCACCCCTATAAAGAGCAAAAGCTGGTGGTGGTGGGGGACCGCAAGATGGCGGTCTTTGACGATACCCGTCCTTGGGATGAGAAGCTGTTGCTATATCCTCATCAGATCAGTTGGAAAGACGACCTGCCTGTCCCCAGCAAAGCGGAAGCGGAAAAGATCGATGGTGCCCAGGCGGAACCCCTGCGGCTGGAATGCGAGCATTTTTTAGATTGCATTCGTACCGGGAAACAGCCCATCACCGATGGACGGGAGGGGTTGCGAGTGCTGCGGATTCTCAAGGCCAGCCAGCGCGCCTTGGATACCGAGGTGAAAAAGGTATTCCTTAGGCCAATAGAAAAGCCGGAGCGCAAAATTCCCGGCAGAAGGGAAACCGATTCAGCCGGCGGTCGTAAGCAGAAGGATGGACGGAATTTCTTCCAGCACCCCACGGCTGTTGTAGATGAGAGGATTCATATCGGGAGTGGTACAAAGATATGGCATTTCAGTCATGTGCTGTCAGGCTCGGAAATCGGCGATAACTGCAACATC
The DNA here is from genome assembly GCA_963713755.1 of uncultured delta proteobacterium. GTDB lineage: Bacteria > Desulfobacterota > Desulfobacteria > Desulfobacterales > CAVQMW01 > CAVQMW01. The sequence continues at coordinate 1,025,056 of CAVQMW010000005.1, forward strand.
GGGCAGAATGTGGTCATCGGTCCGGATGTAACTATCGGCCCCAATTGCAAAATCCAGAACAATGTCAGTGTGTACAAGGGGGTGACCCTGGAAGAGGGCGTATTTTGCGGCCCTTCCATGGTGTTTACCAATGTATTCAACCCCCGGGCCGAAATCCGCAAGATGGACCAGGTCAGGCCGACCCTCGTACGCAGAGGCACTACCATCGGTGCCAACGCCACCATCGTATGCGGGATCACCATCGGCCGATATGCCTTTATCGGCGCAGGGGCGGTGGTCACTAAAGACGTGCCCGATTATGCACTGGTTTTAGGAAATCCGGCCAAGCAGACCGGATGGGTGTGTCAATGTGGGGAGAAACTAGATAAAAATTTGAGCTGTTCGCTTTGCGGAATGGGTTTCCAGCTTCAAAACGCCGACCCCGAAAAGATTGAAGAACTTCAAGAAGCATCCTGATACGGTAGTTCCGGCATGGCAGGTAACGCAGGGAGCCCGGCTGACTTAAGTGGACGCCCTGTCAAGACCGATCTTGATAAAATTTAAGCTACCAAGAATCTCCGATATCTTCTCTTGGTTTTACTACATTTTCATCAAATAATCGCTATTTTGCGATGTTGGTAGTGTCACCATATAGTTGACAAGAGGTTCAAGCTTATAGTAGGGTTGCTCTGGTCAAATCAACTTTAGCACCGGAGGCAATCCATGAGCGAGTTCGAACAATACTTCTGCCCCAACGACCAATGTAAGGACTACGGCCTGAGAGGGCATGGCAACATCGGCATTCGCGCCAAATACGGCAAGGACAAAAACCGCGATTTGCTATACTGCCGTACCTGCGGCAAGCGTTTTGCGGCCTCCCGGGCCAGTGCACTGTTCGGGTTACACCTGCCGGCCGAAACGATCCGACAGATTATCCATCACGCGGCCGAGGGTGTCGGCGTGCGCGCCACAGCGCGCCTGCTGGGACTCGACAAAGACACCGTCAACCGCGTTATCCTGCGTGCCGGTGAACATTGCGCCCGCGTGCTTTCCGGCCTGCTGACGTCACTGCATTTGACTGAGGCACAGCTCGACGAGCTGTGGACCTTTGTAAAAAAAAGAAAAGTTCTGACGACCCCGGAGACCTTGACAAACAGTACGGGCAAACATGGATCTGGACGGCCATCGATGCCTCCACGCGCCTGCTGATCACATTCTGGATTGGCGGTCGCGAATTGGACGATGCCCGGCGGATGCTGCGCGATTTGACTGACCGCGCTCCGCGAAAGCCTTTGTTTGTCTCCGATGAACTGCCCCATTACGGCACGGTCCTTGGCGAGCTGTTTCACAAACGGGTACCGACGGTTCCCACAGGCAAACCCGGGCGACCGCCCAATCCTCAGCGGGTCATTGATGCGGATTTGGATTACGCTACGGTTCATAAGACGCGCCAGGGTGCACGGGTTATCAAGGTTGAACGCCAGGTGGTTTACGGCAGCGAGCAGCACATTCTCGAGCGATTAGCCGAGTCGCCCAGCCGGACGATTAACACCGCCTACGTCGAGCGTTCCAATCTGGATTGGCGACTGTGGGATGCACATCTTGCGCGCAAAGCGCCAACGGCCGCTCGTTCGATGCGCTGGCTCAAGGCCAAGTTTGCAATCTGCGTGGCTTGTTATAATTTAATCCGGCCCCATGAAACGCTCAGTCGTGGCGAGGATCGGGTTTTCCGTGCCACGACCCCAGCTATGAAAGCAAGTGTGGTCAATCATCAGTGGACATTTACCGAATTGCTGGCTTACCCAACACTTTGTCAATGAAATGGTGGCATAACCCCCGGCTGCAAGCAGCGGAGTATTAACAGGTCCGCCAAATTTTAACCGCTTTTAGGGCAGGCAATTTATCCTGTTGGATCGGTTCTGCTTATGTAAAGCTACACGGTAGTACCATTCTTTCAGGGTTGCTCTGATCATCAGGCATGAAAAAAAATGAAATTGGGAAAATACACATTTCTATTTTTTCTTTTTGGCTTAATTTTTTTTGGTTCGACAAATGAGGTCAGATCAAAAGATAATATTTTGACAGTGGACATTGAGATAACAGCACCATGTGTCATGCATTACAAGAAAACTTATATTGGCTTTGACATTGAACTTTGGGAAGAAATAGCTAAAGAATTAGAATTAGAGTTTACTTATAACGAGACTGATCTAAAGGGTATTTTTAAGGATTTAGTTGAGGGGAATGCAGATGTCGCCCTATCATGCATTACCGTGACGGAAGAGCGGGAAAAGATTGTCGACTTTTCCCACCACTATTTGGATTCCGGCCTGCGTATCATGGTCTTGAACAAAACAAAATTCAACCTGTTGGGATCCCTGAAATTGATTTTCTCACCAATCGTATTGAAATCTTTAACCTACATTGGACTGTTTATCATCGTTTGCGGACATATCTTTTGGTGGGTTGAAAAGGGACATAAATACATCAGTACCAAATACTTCCCGGGAATATTCCAAGCTTATTGGTATGTTCTGGTGACCATGACGACTGTCGGCTATGGCGACATTGTACCTCGCAATTGGGTTGGCCGACTGATGGCCTTTCTTGTAATGATAATCGGAATCGGGGGTTTTGGATGGGCTATTGCACAACTGTCTTCGGCAATCACGTTACAAAAACTCCACTCCGATATAACCGACCACCGAGATCTTCGAAATAGATTGGTTGCGACGGTTGAAGGAACAACAAGTGTTGGCACGTTGGAAAAACTTGGGGCGATTGTCGTTCCATCAAAATCGATTGATCAGGCTTACGAGAAGCTTTTGAAAGATGAGGTTAATGCGTTGGTTTTTGACTCTCCAACGGTCCTTTACTATGCCCGCAACAAAGGAGCTGGGAAAGTTTCGGTTGTCGGCCCGCTTTTTGACATTCAATATTACGGTTTCTTGTTCCCGCAAGGAAGTGACCTACGAGAGCCGGTAAATCGAACCCTTTTGAGATTAAGAAAAACCGGCATATATGATAAACTTTACAACAAATGGTTCGGTTCACTTTAAAGAATTTATCTGATTTGATAATGTAGAATTATTCTGAATTACCGCTCCCCTCTGAATTAAGCTCAGCTCCCCACTCTCCCTTATTTTCGGTTCGTTTCAGGTCATGTGGCAAAGAACTTGCTCATCTAAAGGATGGAAACCACAGCTGTTGTCATCAAAGGCAACATAATTTTAAACCTAAAACCAAAGGAGGAGCATCATGATCATTGGGATTCTAAAGGAGATCAAGTCAGAGGAAAATCGGGTTTGTATGACCCCGGCCGGTGCCGAAGTTATGAAAGCCAACAATCACACAGTTCTGGTGGAACAAAATGCGGGCAATGGCAGCGGCTTTGTTGACGCGGCCTATACCAAAGCCGGCGCCGAGATTGTGGCCACACCCATAGAAATTTTCGAGCGTTCGGACATGGTCATGCACGTCAAAGAACCTCAGCCATCCGAGTATGACCTGATTCGCAAAGACCAGATCGTGTTCACCTATCTTCATCTGGCCGCAGACGAACAGCAGACCCAGGGGCTGATTAAAAGCAGGGCGGTCTGCATCGCCTATGAGACCATTCAAAAGCCCGACCGCTCACTGCCTTTGCTTACCCCCATGAGCGAAGTAGCCGGACGTATGGCCATCCAGCAGGGTGCCAAATACCTGGAAATGGCCCAGGGTGGCCACGGGGTATTGCTGGGCGGCGTGCCCGGCGTGGATCCGGGCAATGTCGTGGTGATTGGTGGGGGTATCGTGGGGATCAACGCAGCCAAGATGGCTTGCGGTCTGGGTGCCAAAGTGTACATTCTCGACATGAACCTGGATCGGCTGCGCTACTTGAGCGATGTGATGCCGGCCAACTGCTTCACACTGATGTCCAGCCCGGCGACCATCCGCAAGCTGGTGATGGAGGCCGACGTGGTGGTGGGAGCCGTGCTGATCCCCGGTGCCAAAGCCCCGCGTTTAGTGACCCGCGAAATGCTCAAAACCATGAAGCCAGGTTCTGTTTTAGTGGATGTGGCCATCGACCAAGGCGGCTGCTTCGAGACCTCAAAAGCCACCACCCACGGCGATCCGATTTACGTGGTCGATGGTGTGGTTCATTACTGCGTAGCCAACATGCCTGGGGCCGTACCCCGCACCTCCACCATGGCCCTGACCAATGCCACCCTGCCTTATGCGGTGGAAATTGCCAACAAGGGCTGGAAACAGGCCATGCAGGAGAGCAACGAAATCAAGCTGGGTGCCAATGTGGTCGACGGAAAGATTACCTATAAAGCCGTGGCCGAAGCCTTCGATCTTGAGTACGTTTCCATCGATACGCTTCTGTAGGCGTACCAAGAGGCCCAAGGATGCCGGGTCGTCCGGCATCCGCCCCATCGTTTTAGGTTCTACGCCAAGTTGAAGTTTTTCCCTCCTACACTAAACCACGTATCCTATGGAGAAAGAAGGTCGCCATGATTGTAGGTGTTCTAAAAGAGATCAAGAGCGACGAGAATCGCGTTGCCATAACCCCGGCAGGCGTGGAGGTTATGCGCCAGCACGGCCATAAAGTCGTGCTTCAAAGAGAAGCCGGGATTGCCAGCGGCTTTGCAGACGCCGATTACGCAAAGTTCGGTGCCCAAGTCATAGACGATCCCCGCGAAATCTATAATCGCGCTGAAATGCTCCTGTGCGTTAAAGAGCCTCAACCGTCCCAATATGAGCTGCTCCGGGAGGGGCAGATCTATTTTGCCTATCTGCACCTGGCCACATCCGAACAGGTGACCCGCGCCCTGATGAAAAGTGGTGCAATTGCCATCGCCTATGAAACCGTTCAAAAGGCCGGTGGAGCATTGCCGCTGCTAATCCCCAGCAGCGAAGTCTCCGGCCCCATGGCGGTCCAGGAGGGCGCCAAGTACCTGGAAATGGCCCAGGGCGGACACGGGGTGCTTTTAGGCGGTGTGCCCGGGGTCGATCCCGGTAATGTGCTCATCATCGGCGGCGGGGTGGTGGGACTTTCCGCTGCCAAGATTGCCTGCGGTTTGGGGGCCCACGTCTGCGTGTTGGAGACGGATTTGGAGCGATTGCGGTATCTGAGTGATGTGATGCCCAGCAACTGCTTTACGTCCATGTCCAATCCAACCACTATTCGTGACTTGCTGCCAAAGGCCGACATGGTGGTGGGGGCGGTACTGGTTCCCGGCGGTCTGACGCCCACCCTGGTCACGCGCAATATGCTCGGTACTATGAAACGGGGCGCTGTAATCATCGATGTCGCCATCGATCAGGGGGGGTGTTTTGAGACTTCCAAAGAGACAACCCATTCCAACCCGACTTACATGGTTGACGGGATCGTTCACTACGCGGTGAGCAACATGCCCGGTGCGCTGCCGCGGACGTCATCCGTGGCCCTGACCAATGCCACTCTGCCTTATGCGGTGGAAATTGCCAATAAAGGTTGGATAAAGGCCATGCAGGAGAATGGCGAAATCAAGCTGGGCGCCAATGTGATGGATGGCAAGATTACCTATAAGGCCGTCGCTGAAGCCTTCGATCTTGAGTGCGTTTCCATCGATACGCTTCTGTAGGCGTGCATAGAGGCCCAAGGATGCCGGATTATCCGGCATCTATCCCATCAGTATGGGAAGCTGTCGCTAAGTTAAAGCCTTTAAACCTCTCCGTTTGAAACCACGCATCCGCCATAGAAGGAAGATTGCCATGATTGGAGAAGTTTTAAAAGCGATCAAATGCGACGAAAATTTTGTGGCACTGATGGCCGCAACGTGATTGCGATAGCCTTTGAAACCGTCCATAAGGCCTGATATCGGGTACGTTGAAGCCAGAAACCTTAACCAATAGGAGGATGGGTCCATGCCAAGCAACCATAAACGTTTATGTTTTGCGACGATAGTAGTCGTTATGCTCCTTGGTGCCGGATCGGCCATGGCCGAAGTGAAAATCGGCTTTCTGGGGGGATTCACCGGGCCGCTGGAAAGCCTGACACCAGCAATTTATAAAGCAGCTAAACTCGCCGTCAAGCACGTCAATGATCAGGGCGGTGTCCTTGACGGGCAAGAAATCATCATGCCTAACGCCGATACGACCTGTGCGGATACCGCTGCAGCGGCCCAAGCGGCCGACACTCTGGTGAACGCCGAAAAGGTCGTGGCCCTTGTGGGCCCGCTATGTTCGAGTGCCACTATTTCAGTGGCTGAAAATGTAGCCATACCCGCCGGAGTCACCATGGTTTCCCCAGCCTCGACGTCTCCTGTGATCACATCTTTAAATGACACGGATCTTGTTTTCCGTACAACGCCTTCTGATTTGTACCAGGGCAGCGTGATGGCCCGCCTGCTGTTGTCAAAAGGGATCAAAAGAATTGCCGTTACCTATGTAAACAATGACTACGGCAAAGGCTTTGCCGATGCGCTTGCCGCTACCTTCTCAGCGGCCGGCGGCAAGATCGAGGCCAACGAACCCCATGAGGAGGGTAAGGCTGATTATCGTGCCGAGATACGTAATTTGGCCGCTTCAGGGGTTGAAACACTGGTCGTCCTTGCCTATGCCAACGGCTCGGGCCAGACCCTTATTCGCCAGGCCGTAGCGAGTGGTGATTTTCGTCAATTCGTAGGAGGTGACGGGATGGTTAACGATTCTCTAATTGGCGCTATCGGCGCTGATAAACTGCGAGGCATGATTGCCACCAAGCCAGGGGTGCCGGATACCACCAGCGCACGAGTCTTTAAAAAGCTTGCCTGGGGAGATGATCTGAACCCCACCGCAACCTTTGCCGCTCAGTCCTATGACGCTGCTTTCCTGTTGGCGCTGGCAATAGAGAAGAATGGAAGTTCCCAGCGCGAAAGACTGGCCGAAGCCCTCCGGGCCGTGGCAACTGCCCCGGGCGAGATTATCCTACCGGGTGAATGGCAGAAAGCCAAGGCTTTGATCAAGGCAGGCAAAGAGATCAACTACGAGGGCGCCACCGGCAGTCTCGAATTTGACAAGGCCGGAGATGTATCCGGTGTGATCATCGAATTGGGCGTATATGTCAGGTTCGGCTCTTTCATAGAATTTGGCCAGATACAGTAAATCACCAGATACAGGAAATCATAGAGCTGCTTGAAAAAGGAGAAAACGATAATGAGTGAAACAATATTAGTCGGTATTGACGGCACTAAAGAAAATCGTCGCGCCGTAGATTATGCAGTCAACTGCGCCAAAAGAAGCAAGGCAAAGTTGATTTTTACCTATGTAATCCAATGGTCGCCTTACACCTTCAACACCCCTGAAGAGAACGAACAGCGTCACAAGCGCCGCGAAGAGGAGATCAAGATCGTACACGAGCGGGTGCTGAACCCGATGCTGGAATCACTTGCATCCGAAGGCATCGAGATTACCGGCGTTGTGCACCATGGACAGGTGGCCGACTCGTTGATTTATATAGCCAAAAAGCATGGTGCGACACATATCGTGGTGGGAAGAATCGGTGAGAAAAGCGTCAAAACTATGATCTTCGGCAGCGTGGTGGCCAAGTTGATACAACTCAGCCACGTTCCGGTAACCATCGTCCCGTAGCGGCATCTATCGCATAGAAATCCACCAATGAAAGAAGGGGAAATATGAAAATTAAACTTAAATTTATTGCCGCTTTAGGGTTCGCGTTTGCCCTGTCAATGCCCCTGTCAGCTCTTGCTCAGCAACCCGGGGGCGGTATTGATCAAGCTGTAAATAATTTCTTTGGCAAAGTTTTCGGGCCCTTTGTATCTTTCATCTTTTACTCAGTAACCATCAACGACGTCAGTTTCCCGCTAATCGTGGCCTGGCTGATTATCGCCTCGATATTTTTGACCGTGTACATGGGCTTTATCCAATTCACGGGGGTGAAACACTCCATCGATCTGATCCGCGGAGTCTATTCCAACCCCGAGGACGCCGGGGAAGTATCACACTTTCAAGCGCTGGCCACGGCACTGTCCGGAACGGTGGGATTGGGTAATATTGCCGGAGTTGCGGTTGCGGTTAGCATGGGCGGGCCGGGAGCTACCTTCTGGATGATCGCCGCCGGGCTGTGCGGCATGGCCGCCAAGTTTACCGAATGCAGCCTGGGTGTAAAATATCGTGAAGAATTTCCTGACGGCACTGTTTCCGGTGGACCCATGTATTACCTGAGTAAAGGTTTAGCGGAAAAGGGCAAAGCCGGATTCGGCAAAGTGATCGCAGCCCTGTTTGCAGTCATGTGTATTTTCGGTTGTCTGGGTGGCGGAAACATGTTCCAGGGAAATCAGGCCCATCAAATGATCGCCAATACCTTTGGGATCTTTACCGAAACCGGGTGGTTATTCGGACTCATATTAGCCGTCATTGTTGGGGCTGTGATCATTGGCGGGATCAAATCCATCGCCAAGGTGACCGAGAAGATCGTCCCGTTGATGGCCATTTTATATGTGGGAACAGCGCTGGTCATCCTGGTGGCCAACTTTGGTAAAATACCTTGGGCATTTGGTCTTGTCATCAAAGGGGCGTTCGCGCCCACAGCCATTGCCGGAGGCATTGTCGGCGTTATGATTCAGGGCCTGAAGCGGGCCGCTTTTTCCAACGAGGCCGGGGTTGGTTCCGCGGCAATTGCACACTCCGCCGTGAAAACCAACGAGCCCCTTACGGAAGGATATGTGGCCCTGCTGGAGCCGTTTATCGATACAGTGGTGATCTGTACCATGACCGCCCTGGTCATTGTTATCACCGGCGCTTATGGCACTCCCGGTTTGACCGGCGTCGCATTAACCTCGTCGGCCTTTCAGTCTGTATTCCCCTGGTTCGGCGTCGTTCTGGCTATTGCCGTATTGCTGTTCGCCTTTTCCACCATGATTTCCTGGTCCTACTATGGCCTGAAAAGCTGGACCTATCTGTTTGGCGAAGGCAAGACCTCAGAGTTGATCTTTAAGATCATTTTCTGTGCGTTCATCGTCATTGGATGCAGTATGAGTCTAGGACCGGTCATCGACTTCTCTGATGCGGCAATCTTTGCCATGTCAATCTTCAACGTACTTGGGCTCTATATACTGATGGGATCGTTGCGGGCGGACTTGAAGGACTACCAGGCCCGTATCGCCTCCGGGGAGATCAAGCGTTACAAATAGCACCGGGCATAACGCACTAGCATACAACAAAAAGATATTTTTATATTAACGTGAAACAATGGCGGGTACAGCATGCGGGGCGTCACTGGCTTCAAGATAGTGACGCCCCATACAGATTAGTGAATTCTCAACCGCCTAAAGGCGGTGGCTTAAAACCCGGGGACGCCTGCAAGGCGTCTTAATCAACCCCAACGTTGCATAAAAATCGAATGCTTTTCCTTCATTGATTCATGCTGCCTTCTGCAACATATCAAGAAAATGCAGAAGATCTCGTCGAGTTCTTTGATTCACACTCATCATCAGAGTCAATTTCCCCTGGGGGCGGGTGAGCCGACCCGCTCTTTGGATAATCCGATACCGCAAGGTGTCCAATTTCTCAAACCTCCAGGCGGCATTAAACGGCCTTGGGAGCTTATTGGGAAAAATATAGCCCTACCCAAGGTATTATCTAAAATCGTACCCATTCGCGCTCCGACAGCTTTACTGTTGCATTATGGGTACCGAAGCCGTATCGTTCCTGATTATGCCTTCTGTGCATAATTTTCATTATTGAGCTTGATTGCGTCCATTTTGGCTCCCATTCACCGCACTACCAGCACAGGACAGGTGGCGTAATGAGTCACCTTTGTGCTGACATTTCCGAAAAGCAGACCTTTTAAAGAGCCCAAGCCCCGCGTGCCCATCACAACCAAATCCGCATTGCGCGCTTCGACAACCGAGATAATGGCATCAGCCGCTGGTCCTTCGAGCAAATCCTCTTCCACCTCGAAGGAAGTTTTCCCTAAGTGCCTGCATGCATCATTGAGTATCCCTTCACCGACTTGTTTCCGCTTGGCAACCATTTGGTTAAATCCCTCCGATCCTCGCAGATCGGAGGTAGATCGATAGGCATGCAATAAAATGAGTTTTGAGCCGTGTTTTTCCGCCAGTTCGCGCGCATAATTGAGGGCCTTCAAACTATGCTCCGAACCGTCTACGGCAACAACGATCAAGTCAAACATGATTCCCTCCTTTTCCGACGCTATGCTTATCCACGACGTCAAGACATTGTGCGGTCCTCAGCTATAGTGTCATGGTTAAATGGAATACTCACTGAGTAAATTCCATCGGCCAAGTGCGCATGGACTGGTAATCCGCCTTTATGGAAAACCTTCATCATGCCGAGGTTACCGAAAAGAACATCTGCCTTAAAACCCTTGATGCCACGTTTTCGCGCAATTTCAACCAACACTTGATAGAGAAATGTGGAAATGCCTTTGCGCTGATAAGTTTGATCCACGACAAAGGCAACTTCGGCCCATGGTCGAGAGAGTTCACGAATATAGCGTCCTTCGGCAACAATCTTACCGGAATTGGATTCGTCAGTCAGGCCCACAATAGACATTTCTTGGGTCCAATCCACGTTGACGTATTCCTGCATGCGAGTATGGGGCATGGTGCGTATGGAAGAGAAATAACGGGCATATACAGCTTCATCGGAAAAGCGGTAGAAAAGTCGTCGCATCTGCTCCTCGTCGGAGGGTTTGATTGGCCTGAAGTGCACTTTAAGATTGTCCTTAAAGGTATGGGTAAAAGATATGTCTTGAGGATAGAGTTTTGTGCTTTCCACCAGGAAAATTTGATCTTCATAAAGGATTTTTTTTTGTTTGGCTTTCCGAACAAGTTCCTGCCGGTCTTCCGGGTGGGCGATTTCGATCAAGGCTTGGGCACGCTCCCGCAGGCTTCGGCCCCTGAGGCTGGCTACACCGTATTCTGTGGCCACCATGTCCACCGCTTCTCTCTGGTTGAACAAGTTGGCAAAGCGTTCAACACTGACCCGGATGTTTGGTTCTTTATTAAGGTTGCGGCTCGGTATTCCAAAAATAGTATAACCCCCTTCAGAGAGTTCCGTGCCGGTAATAAAATCGATGATTTCAGCCGGTCCTGCACCAATATTACCCTTACCAACATTGAGAACGATACGTCCGGTAAGATCGACTTTGCGGGCTGAATGGGCAAAGACAAAACGGGGGTTGCCACCTACCTCCCGGGGATCAAAGACTTTGTCAACGCTTTGGAATTCCACTTGGGGATTGCGGTTGAGCCATTTCATCAGGCGGGGCGTGCCGATTGCATAGGATGTGAGGCATTTGCCTTTGAAATGGGGTTTGTAGCGATTGGTAACGCTACCGCCGACAACGAGGTCCATCAAGGCGTCGGTAAAAAATGGGGAATGGATACCCAAATTGCGTTTGCTTTTTAGCTCCCTGCTTAAGGCGTCAAATAGAGGTCCCAGGGAGAATGCCAGGCAGCTTCGATCCTCGATGACTCCGGCGATATGGTTGGCGATTTTATCAAAAACTGTATTTGGCGGCCAGGGGTTGAAATAATAGGGCGGTTCATCAGAATAAATGAAATAATCGAAGTCGTTGATGTGAACAACGGTCTCGCCATAGGTGCTGGGAATGTGGGGATTGATCTCTCCCACAACCAGATCGGCCTGATCAATGGCGATTCGCCCCACATCGACGGCTACACCCAAGCTGCACTGACCGGAGGTATCCGGTGGTGAGATTTGGAGCACCGCCATGTCAACGGAAATCCGGCCCGATGCAAAATGGCCGGGAAGGCGGTTAAACCGGCTGGGGATGAGATCCACCTGTCCATCGGCGATGGCTTCCTCGACCACCCAACCGGCAAAAAAGGTTTTAAGTCTGTATTTTTGCCCCTTAAGCCTTTTCAGGGATAGGGCGTCATTGAAGCTGATCAGCTGGATCAGTTCCAGATCTTGCAGGTTTCCGGCTTTGGACGCCATGAGATGCTTGACGAAGGTACGCGGCTCGGCAACGCCGGTGCTCAGGAAAATACGCATGCCCGGTTTGATTTGATGCAGCACATATTCTGGTGAATCCGCCAAGGATTTCGAATATTTGGCACTCTGCATTGCAATGGCGCCTTAAGGTTACGGTGCCCCCGGGCGTGAGAGGTCATAAATAAATTTTTTGGCTTCGGTTGGCGTTACTTCCACCATTTTCGATTCGCAACAGCTTAAGTCAGCTTTGCCGCCGATAAGAACGGCTATCGTGGGGCCGCATTGCTCACACTTGTAAACTTCTTTTTTATTCGTCATAGGTCACTTCTTATATTGACGGTTTGTAGAAATTTGTTATTTACTGATTGCGGCGATGAACTGGAAAAGTCCGGGTATGCTTATAGCAGAGAGCTATGTTGAGCCTTGGTGGGAAATAGCCAATCGGCAGAACTTGGTTATAACCCGCTCCTGCTCGGTCGCCGTCATTTCCCGCCGCCAGCTGTTGGCTTGGCTTAAAAACCGCCGGGTCAGAGCGTAACGCTCTTCATAAGGGAAGAACTCCATCAACTCTTTAAAGGCGGCAGCTTTAAAGCGCAGATGGCGGGCCTGGGAGAGCGCACACAAACGCGGCTGCTCGGTTTGGGCATACTGTCCGGCATGGTTGAGCTGCAGGCAGGCCCGGGTTCCATTTTTCTGGATAGCTCGCGATAGACGGGCAAGTCCTGGAATATATTTATCGTGATCAGCCCTCAGGCTGTGAATCGAAGTTTTGCCATCCGCCGCCACTGCGGCATTGGCGACCACCACCAGGGCTGCTCCCGATGCTGCCAAACCAGCATAGTGTTCCAAAAAAAGTTCTGTGACATGCCCATCTTTACCGGCGTATCCGCTAAACACCGGCAGCGCTACAATTCGGTTTTTAAGCACGCAGGGGCCTAACTGAAATGAGATGAAAAGTGACTGGGAGGTGTCATTCATGATCGCGGCCACACCGATAAATATCTCGCCTGGATCAGCGCTGATGGCTGTTCATTCCCCCTGATTGGCTTCTATTGTATTTCCGAGTTGTGGACAACCTCTTCAAAAACCCCTCCCAAATAATCGGCTCCTAACATAAAGGATCGGATTATCGGGGGTTGTTTCAGGTTTTTTTCAAGACTGGTATCGAGCCTTCGCCTCTCATCGGAATTCAACCAGGCCTCCCATCCCGCCTTGTGTGTCCAGGTTGATATGACAACGATTCTGCAGTGGTCATTTAGGTCGACTAAAGTCTCACCGCCAATATATCCTTTCTGCTGCATTGCACCAATTCTCAGTTTGTTAATCGTTTTTATTTCTTCCAAACTGGGATCTTCTTTGAATTTTCTTTCAAGCAAGATTTTTACAATCACAATGCCCCCCTCTTTTGGGATGATGGGAAAATACCTGAATTTATACCGAAGATCTTAGAGTAAATCGGAATTTTTTATATGTGGAAAGTTCGATATTAGTTTCCAGGGCGAATCGGCTCAGGTACGATAGGCGAAGGCCCCCATATTTCAGAAGTTACATTGGATGCCAGCGCTTCAAGCTCCTCTCTAACCTGTCTGACAGAAGCCTCATCAAGCCATGCTCCACACGCGTGCATATCCTTAAATTCATATGTGGCAACGACCTGTCCACTACCTGCGATTGGCCGAAAGGCTCTATATTCCACCACACCCGGGGCCTTTAAAAGTCGCTCGATGGCAGAACTAGTCCAAGCTTTATACGCATCAACATCCTGGCCGATTTCCCATTTCATTACATAAAGGACCATGATTCCTCCTTATTAATTGAAATAGAATTTCATAGATTCCGGTTACATATGGGTTCGATGGCTGTTTGGGTGGCGTAACCCTGAAATCAACCGTCATAATTGATGACAGGTTTTTATTAGGCATACGCAGTGTTGTGGGCCGTGTTGACCACATGCAACCAATCTCTTAATCGTTGGCTAAAACCCCACCTGCGAAACAAAGACTGGTGCGTTTCAAAATGATAATCTTAAAATACATGGCGATCTCCCTTTCTGTTAGGCGGTTAATGGGATCGGGCACCACTGGCATTATTATCCATCTGGCAATTCAATTTTGCGGCTATTTGTTACAGATTGTGGGAGGTCAGAATGTGAGATCGAACTGCCAATGAGATGAATCTGATCAGTGCGATATAACGTTCAGGGATTACCTAGCGGAATGCGATGTTCAGGGCAAGATGCGTTTATATTTTCAACTGCATGCTATAAAATGACACTAGCAACATACAGTGGGTTGTCAAGATGCCAACAATATTAACCTATTCCTCCTTACATTTTATTACCGAAATGGATTGATGTGTCGGATTGATAAAAAAACCAAAAAATACATCCTACCCTTTAGTTAAGGATACTTGCATGATCGAAAGTATTCGCGGTCAGTTTCATTTTGCATATATTTTTGGTATTTTAATAAAGGGGGTATGCACTTAGCTCCTGGAACCCCAATATATTGTGGCCGCGCTAAAATGGTATACCGTGCAGTTCGGCAATATCTTCGACAAATACCGGTTCATATGTTGCTTTCCCGCCAACGATTTCATGGCAAGAAACCGGATCTAAAAGAAGAGACTGCTGGACCAAACGGTAAAAAAGTTTGCCACGTGAACCAGAAGTTCTCCTGTTAAAACGAAAAGTGAACTCATCAAGATAGTAGCTAAGATGGGTAGATCTCACTGCACCTTGGTAAGTCCCAAGTAGCCAACGTTTAAGGAGCGAAATGGTTAGATGTACTATTTTCAAATATAAAGAGCTTACGACGATATGATTGTAGCCAATATTCGAATCGGAGATCAAATTTCAAAAAATAAAATATCCATGAAATGTCACCGGATCGACTTGAGTCGGCCCGGTCCATGATTTATATTGATAGCTTTGTAACCGCAATCCTCCCCCCAAAACATACATCCACATCCCCCCCGACATCCCGAGGCCGCTCGTGCATAATTCCTTGATACCGATACGCATCACCATCTCTCACATAAAAATAGTCATGCGCATTACGATCCAACGGACAAACTGCATAATCCACTGGTTCCGACACTTTCAACGGATGCGGCAAATTCACATTCCAATACTCTCCGGGCCTCAGCTCCTTCCTAAACAACCTCGAAATCATCCCCGAGGCACGCTCGCGCGTATGCTCCCACTCGATAGCTCCCCCACGCGATACATACTGGGATATGGAAATGGCTCGCACCCTCAAAATCGCCGCCTCCCGTGCCGCCGCAACCGTCCCAGACTGATAGATATCGGTTCCCAGATTGGCCCCAGGATTGATCCCCGCTACCACCCAGTCTGCATCGGGCGCCAGCGCCTTCAACGCAAGCCGCGTGCAGTCCGCCGGCGCGCCGTCCACGACAAACTTCCGCGAATCCACCTGTTCCACCGGAATGTCTTCCTTCAAGGTGACCCGGTGACCGGCAAACGAATGCGGCAGCTTTGGAGCCACCACAACCACCTCCCCAAAGGTCTGCAGGATCTTTTGAAGCGCATCTAGCCCGGGTTCGCCAAATCCGTCGTCATTGGTAATCACAATTTTCATGGAATTGATCTATTGATCGGGAAGTTATGTGATATCTTCACTCTGAAGAAAAGGAAGAATCTTTCCAATAAGCTGGTCAGGTTGCTCTTCGATCACTAAATGCCCGGCATCTGGAATTACATCCAACAATGAGCCCGGGATAATATCTTTCAAGACCTCACCACGTTCCAACGGAATCCAGGTATCTTCGCGCCCCCAAAGGATCAAAACAGGTCTGGAAATTTTAGCATACAATGGTTGCACCTCATCCGTGTAATCTGAATCCGCCTGTGCAATTTGCCGGTAAAAAGCCGCCTTTCCGTCTGGCTGTGTCCACGGAAGGACAATCATATCGAGTATTGTGTCCTCAATGGGTTTGAAGGCAGCCGTTTTGACGTAAGCACGAACAATTGCCTCATGAATGTAGTCCGGGACACCTGCAAAAGCAGCCTCATGCGCATTGACGTGCATGAAGAAAGGCGAACCCCAGGGGGAAACTGCCACCGGATCAATAAGTACGATCTTGTCGAAATCGCGTTCATTGATAAGGTGCGTTCGAAGAACCGTCGTACCTCCGAAGTCATGGCCAATGATGGCGGGATTCTCCAGCCCCCAGTGGTCCAGAAGCTGATCCAACACTTGATTCTGAATGCCTAATGAGACATCACCAGGCCTTTTATCTGACTGCCCGTAACCGATAAGATCATAATAGTACACTGTGAAGCCTTGAGATAACTCTCTAATAAGATGTCGCAAGTTAAACGAAGACCAGGGTGTACCGTGAACCATGACCAACGGAGGGCCATCACCACACACCCTATATCGCACCGTACGCCCATCGAAAACGTAACTATCAGACAGCTTCCATCCAGTCATCTATATAATCCCTATTTTCACATACCTGCCCGCATTGGTCGGCGCGCTGATCACGGTGCGCTTCGGAAGCATTCTCTATGCCGCGACCGCTCCATGCGATTTTTATACGGGGTTCGAAGCCCCTCAAATGGTTCCTTTCGGCCAATTAAGGTCTTTGATTTCTCAATCAGCCGTTAATGATACTCATGCCGCGCTCGTCGTAGCGATCTCCCTTAACTTGGTCAGCAAGACGATCCAGCCTTTTCAATTCGTCATCTGCCAGAGCAATATCGTATGCACCAAGGTTGACCTTCAAATTGTCGAGCTTGGACGTTCCAGGAATTGTCATGACATGGTTGCCTTGGCTGAGGACCCAAGCAAGAGCGACTTGTGCAGGCTTGCAGGATTTTGCGGATGCTAACACTTCGAGTTCTGTAACAAGCGCAACATTCGCTTCGTAGGCTTCTCCCTGGAACCGCGGAGTCAGCGTCCGAAAATCGCCTTCTCCAGGGCGAACGTCATGCTTAAATCTTCCCGATAACATGCCGCGCCCCAACGGTGAATACGCCACGAGCGTCGCACCGACCTCAAGACAGGCCGGAATCACCGAAGCCTCAATATCGCGACTGAAAATGGAGTACTCGGATTGCACAGCCGAAATCGGGTGAATCTCGGCAGCTCGACGTATCGTGGCAGCGGCTGCCTCGGATAAGCCAATTGTCCGAACCTTTCCCTCAGTAACCAGTTCGGCCATTGCCGCAACCGTTTCCTCGATCGGGGTCGCCGGGTCCACGCGATGGAGATAATAGAGGTCAATCACGTCGGTCTGTAGTCGCTTTAGCGAGCCCTCCACCGCGCGTCGGCAATTTGCGCGTGAGCCATCGATCCCAACGGCGTTCCCGGTCTCCGGATCACGGATCGGCCCAAACTTGGTCGCAATGAAGACTTTGTCACGACGATCATGGAATGCTTGGCCCAACAAGGTCTCATTGGCCCCCAGGCCATAGAGCTCGGCCGTATCAAAATGCTGCACACCGATCTCAATGGCCTCATGGAGAAGCTCGATCGCAGTTTCCCGATCCGTCGGCGGACCATAGAATTCTGATAGTCCCATGCAGCCAAGCCCAATTGCTGGAAGGCTCGTTTCTGTCTGACCAAGCATTCTTACGTTCATCGGTATTGTTCCTTTCCTAAATTGTTAAGATATTGCCGCGCTGCGTGACCTTACTGGTAAATGATGGAAATTCTACTCTCAACACGACTTAGCGTCTCGTTTCATGCGCCTCAAAGTCATTGAGAGCAGGCCTACCGAAGCCCTCCTGATCGTCCGGGTACTGGTTTGGTTTCACTAAAATGGACCCAATTTTCTCTTTGTTCAAAAAATTTACATGACGGCCTTCGATAGACTATACATCGAGCCAGATGTCGGCTTCACCGCCACAGTGAGCACAAACTGCATGACCTTTGGTTTTGCCTTCCTTTTTAGGCACGACTTTTGGCACAACCTCCTCGGCGCTTTCGTCGGCCATAGTGCAAGTGACAACCATTTCAGCCTCATTTCCACAGTTGGTGCATTCGCATACGTGTTTGAATCTCTTCTCTGCCACTTTCTCCTCCTTTCTAATGTTAAGGCGGCGTTTCAATTTGTGTTGAAACGCCGCCATGATAGATAACGAAGCCCAAAAACATTATCTTGAAATCTAACCGATCAGGCGAGGTCGAAGCGGTCAAGATTCATGACCTTGTCCCACACCGCTACAAAGTCCTTAACAAACTTTTCCTTATTGTCATCCTGCGCATAAACTTCGGCATAGGCGCGAAGGATCGAGTTGGACCCGAAGATCAGATCAATTCGCGTCGCTGTCCATTTAACGTCGTCCGTTTTCCGGTCGCGGATCTCGTAAATGTTGTTTCTGGACGGCTTCCACGTATAGCGCATGTCCGTTAGGTTCACGAAAAAGTCGTTGGTCAGTGCGCCTTCGTTCCCGGTGAACACACCGTGCTTGGTGCCGCCGTGATTGGTGCCGATAACACGCATGCCGCCAACCAGCGCCGTCATCTCATGGGCGGTCAGCCCCATCAGTTGCGTGCGGTCGAGCATCATCTCTTCCGCACTGACAACATAGTCCTTCTTCAGCCAGTTGCGGTAGCCATCATGGAGGGGTTCCAGCACCTCGAAGGATTCGACATCGGTCATCTCGTCCGTTGCATCACCCCGGCCCGGCGAAAAGGGGACGGTAACATCGAAGCCGGCCGCTTTGGCGGCCTGCTCGACACCCACATTGCCTGCCAGAACGATGACATCCGCCACGCTTGCTCCGGTCTCGGCGGCAATCGGTTCAAGTTTAGCGAGCACTCTGGCAAGACGCTCAGGTTCGTTGCCTTCCCAGTCCTTTTGGGGAGACAGGCGGATACGCGCCCCGTTGGCACCGCCGCGATTGTCTGAACCACGGAAGGTTCTGGCGCTGTCCCAGGCGGTGGCGACCATATCGCTGATGCTCAGACCGGCGGCCGCGATTTTGGCCTTTACGGCTTCAACATCGTAGCTGGCGTTCCCGGCGGGTACCGGGTCTTGCCAGATCAGGTCTTCCTCCGGCACATCGGGGCCGATGTAACGCACCTTCGGCCCCATATCACGGTGAGTCAGTTTGAACCAGGCGCGGGCGAATGCATCGGAGAAGGCTTCGGGGTCCTTGTAGAACCGCTCGGAGATCTTGCGATACTCGGGATCCATCTTCATGGCCATGTCGGCATCGGTCATGATGGGGTTGTAGCGGATCGAAGGGTCTTCGACATCGGCGGGCTTGTCTTCTTCCTTGATGTCGATGGGCTCCCACTGCCAGGCGCCGGCCGGACTCTTCTTCAGTTCCCACTCATAGTTGAGCAGCAGGTGGAAATAGCCGTTGTCCCATTTGGTCGGATTCGTCGTCCACGCGCCTTCAATACCACTGGAGACGGTGTCGCGGCCAATGCCGCGCTTGGTTTTGTTGATCCAGCCCAGTCCCTGTTCTTCAATATCGGCGGCTTCGGGTTCAGGGCCGAGCAGCGCGGCGTCGCCGGCGCCGTGGCATTTACCCACCGTGTGGCCACCGGCGGTGAGGGCAACAGTCTCCTCGTCGTTCATGGCCATGCGGGCAAAGGTTACGCGTACGTCATGGGCCGTCTTGAGCGGGTCCGGCTTGCCGTCCACCCCTTCGGGGTTGACGTAGATCAGGCCCATCATCACTGCGGCCAGCGGGTTTTCCAGATCACGCTCACCGGAATAACGGCTGCCTTCGCTGCCACTGGGCGCCAGCCATTCCTTCTCCGATCCCCAGTAGATGTCTTTTTCGGGATGCCAGATATCTTCGCGGCCAAAACCGAAACCATAGGTTTTCAGCCCCATGGATTCATAGGCGACGGTGCCGGCGTAAGCCAATAGGTCGGCCCAGCTGAGCTTGTTGCCGTACTTTTTCTTGATAGGCCAAAGAAGACGGCGCGCCTTGTCCAGGTTCACGTTGTCCGGCCACGAGTTGATCGGCGCAAAACGCTGATTGCCTGTGGCGGCCCCGCCCCGGCCGTCAGAGATTCGATAAGTGCCTGCCGCATGCCACGACAAGCGAATCATGAGGCCGCCGTAGTGGCCCCAGTCCGCCGGCCACCACTCCTGACTGTCGGTCATCAGGGCGTGCATGTCTTTTTTGAGGGCTTCGAAGTCGAGTTTCTTGAGCGCCTCCCGATAGTTGAAGTCCGCCCCCATCGGGTTGGTCTTGCAATCGTGTTGATGGAGAATGTCAAAATTAAGTGCCTTGGGCCACCATTCCATGTTTGATATGCTGCTCGATGTTGCACCGCCGTGCATCACAGGGCACTTGCCACCATGGCTTGACTCATTTTCATTCATTTTCAGTCTCCTTTCATTTGTTGATTGGTAGTTGTTTTATCGTTCAGCACACGAACTAATCCCCGAATTGATCACCATAGCCTATTGCTTCCCAAACCGAACCTATCTGCGCATAGTTCAGGGATATAACATCCTTAATCAAAACAATATCTAATAAGAATTATTATCGTTGCTAAATTAAAAAAAGGCCGTGCGTTACTGGCAATAACGGCATATGCCAAAGAAATCGACCCGATGCGTTAGGACCCGAAAACCGGTTTCTTTGACAACCTCCCGTTTGAGTTCTTCAAGGCTGCCTAAATCAGGATCAATAATTTTTTTACATTTGGTGCAGATTAAGTGGGGGTGAGGATAGGGCTTATTGCCATCATAGCGGTTACTTCCATCGGGAAATCCAAGTTCCAATACCTCGTTCAATTGTTTGAGAAGATTGACCGTCTTATAGATGGTGGCGAGACTGGTTGTTGGAAATTTAGCCCTGACTGTTTCATACACCTGCTCAACACTGGGATGCCCCTCACTGACGGCCAACACCCTCAACACGGCCAGCCGTTGGGGGGTAGCACGGAAATCGTGTTCCTTCAGCTTTGACAGCATCTGATTTAGTCGTTGTTCTATGTTAAATGAATTAGATTGCGTCTTCATCACAAGATAATAACCCGAGCTTAATATCGATAATTAATATTATATGATAAGAATTTTCCTGAAAAAAGTCAAGTCTAAAATTACAGAGATTCAGAGGTAACATATCTGCGGTTCAGATGCCGTGCGGGTTGAAATACACGGCATGGGAATAAGCGGGGCAATCCTGATAGTGACTCAACAAGATGGAGGTTAGAAATCAGATATCGCAAGAAAATATAAGGGTTGGGAACGGGTGCAAACCCATATTGTGGCACAATAGCGCAACTTAACTACGTATAATTTTATTCCGATCTTTGACAAATAGTGCTGGACTCTTGACCCTTTTGCCAGTATGTTCATGCCATGAGCAGATGCATGACCATCCAGGGACGAGAGCTGACAGACGAGGACATCGTTTTGATTCGTCGTCTATTAGCTGAAAACCCTGATTGGCACCGCACCCGGTTGTCCAAGGAATTGTGCCGGATCTGGGATTGGCACACAGACAAGGGCCTGCTCAAAGACATGGCCTGCCGTTCGATGCTTCGCAAACTCGAGCAGAGACAACTCATCGTGCTGCCACCGGCCCGCACCAGTGGTAATCGTCCCAGGCGGATCAAAGATATTATCCACAGATATTGTCCTTGTGTTTTTGGAATCGGTTTGCATTATTATGCTCTTTAACCTTCTCTGAGCCGGTTTAAAAAGGCTTTGAACTGTGAAAGCTCTCCCTCCATGGTGTCACGCAGTTGATTAAATTTTTTGACCAGAAAATCGAGTTTATCCCAATCATACTCGAGTTCAAAATAGTAGCGCCTGAAATGACGAAACCGCATGAGTTCCTTGAGGGACCCGTATGTTTCGTCTGATATAACGGGCACCCGCATTCCTTCGACTCTCAAGGTCATTTTTTCCAGCAAATCGGCGTGCCACCTTTCCGTTTGAAGGTTGTTTTCAAAAAATTGAGAGATCCTTAGGAAAAGGGTCTCCAGGCAGGTATAATAATCGACAAGAAACTCGGCAATCACAATGGCGGAGGTGTTTTTCCGTCCGAGGAGTTTGTAATCCGTTTCAAGAAATTGATCGTACTGCTGGACAATTTTTGTCAAAACCTGTTCGGATTTTTCTACCCTGCCCATCAGGAGTGCGATCTCATCCTTCACGTTCATAAACCAGCCTCCCATGTTGCCGAATGTCATCTGCGAATTCAGGCTCAATTTTTTCCATCTGAACGATATCCACGGGAAATCGGGTCAGGCTCTGGGCGGCATCTACCATATCGAAATAGGCTTGGGGTGAGCTGATTCCCTCCACGGCCAGATCAATATCCGAATATTCGCGAAATTTGACCGGTTCCAAAAGCGAGCCCCATTGATATAGCCTGCGAGGTTGAAAGCGCTCGATGATCATGGCTAAAATGGCCTTGAAATCCTTCAGCGCCTCCCCATGAAGCTCCCTATGCGCAGCCTGCCTCAGGAAATAGCGCTTTTCAAGGCGCTCTCGCGCTTTTTTTATGTGCTCAACAGTATCCATTTGTGGGGCTAATTTGGGAGGGGATTAAACACGATATGATAAATAGCACGGCTGAAGGGTGAGACGCAAGAAAGGGGCGGGTTTAAAGCCCGCCCCTTTCTTGAACTTTGAGCTAAAGTCACTGGGTCGGGGGCGCTGGGGTTTCGCCCCCGTCTAATGTTTAATCTACGGGGTGAAGTTTCTTAATCTCCGCTTATTCCCGATCCTCCCAGGAGACCCGGCCCGATTTGGTTGCATAGGGGTTGATCTGCTCGATCACCTCGATGGCCCCGGTGCTGGTCTGAATGAAAGCCTTGGAGCCCTCCTCGCGGCCAACATGCAGGTTGGGAGTAAGGGCCAGGCCGCGGCCCAGGCTGGTTTTGGTGAAGATACGGCCCCCTTCCTCACCGGCTTCATCGGTGCTTCCGTCGCCATCATTGTCTACGCCATCGGTTTGGCCTTCAGAGCCGATGGCCGGTTTTTTGTATGCCGTGCCGCTTTTGTAGTACAGCGCATAGAGGGAACTGGTGCCTTCAAAGGCGCAGATGTCGTCATCCGGGACAAAGGTGGTGAAGGTCAACAGGCCGCCGAGCAGGGCCGCCTGGCCGAGGTTCCGCTCCCCGATTTCATCAAAATCGACGAACCAGCCGTCATAATCAGGGTCGTTGAGCAGATTTGATTCAAAGGCCCCCCAGGTCGCGTAGGATGCGCCGCTGATGGTGCCGTCCACATCGACCTCGACATTGCTGTGATCCAGCAGGTCTGCCACATCCACCTGGGCCCAGGTGGCATTCTGGCTGCCGTCAACGGGTTCACGCACCCCGTAGTAACTCTGCTGATCGACATTCTGGGTATCGTTGCGGGTGAGATAGCGTCCGCTGCCGAAGAACACCCAGCGCCGGGAGAGGTTGTCGATGGCCGGCGTGGCCGCCGCGGTGAGGGGCTGCTGCAGCGGGGTCACATCCAGCAGGACACTGTCGCCAACCCAATTGGCGGGGTTGGGGTCGTCATCCACCACCAGCCGGCGCATTTTGCCGCCCCAGCCGTTGGCCTCGTCGCCGCTCACCGTACCGAAGTAGACCACATCGGTGGCATAGTCGAAATCAAAGTCCACGGCCACCGGATCGGAGATGAACGCGTTGCTGTCTAACTCGGCAAAGGCGTTGACGTCTCCAAATCCCGCCGACGCTCCGGAGGTCACCGGAACCACCGCACCGCTTCCGCTCACCAGGCTGTTCAGGTTAATCACGTAGAGATAGGCGCTCTGTTCGCTGATGGCATTGGGCAGGGCGTTTCCGGCATTGGTTCCCGGCTGGCCGCTAAAATCGGCCGGGCCGGATCCAAACGCCAGATACCATTCGTTGTTGTCCAGGGTGGCATCCCGATTTTTCATGAACAGGCCCGTGGGGTAGCTGGTGGTGTAGCCCAGGCGCGGAAAGCGCACCTCGGCCAGAACCTTGGGCGCCACTTCCGGATTGGTGATGTCCATGATCACGTAGGCCGAGCCCATGGTGCGGTCGGGGCTGTCCACGGTCCCGTCCGTGCGGTCCATGTCGACATCGATGATTCCCCCGCCAAAACGCATGCCCGCCACCAGCAGGGTTCCCCAGCCGTGCGGATGGTCGCTGTCGGCCGGGAATATTTTGGCGTCAAACACCTTGGGCTTGAGGTCCATGTAGTAGACATGAGGGTAGCTCTCTTCGGTCAGCCAGTAGAGGTGGGGCAGCAGATTGTGGGGCACGTAGGCCCACAATTCGGCCCCCAGGTCAAAGGCCGCATATGAGGAATCCACGTTGCCGTCCTGATCCATGGGCTGCCGCAGGTAGGCCACATCATCTTCACTGTCGCCGTTCAGGTCGTGCCGGTCCTCGAAGAACCCGCCGTTGAAGGCGTGCAGCATGCCGTCATTGCCGCCCACGTAAATGACATTGCGCCGCTGGTCATACTGGGCGATAAATGCGCCGTAGCTGGGATCTTGATAGAGCAGGTGCAGGGCTTCCGCCGGGCGCCCCACCGCTGTGGGGCTGGAGTAGACGATATCGCCCATGCGCCAGGTTTCCAGGGTGCCGTCCCCGTCGGCATCCAGCCTTCGGGAGCGGAAGGCCGGAATGGTGGCGGCTGTTCCGGAGGTGAGCAGATGTTCGCCCTGATCCGCCCCGCGAATAAAATTGATGACCCGCTGGGTCTGAATCTGCAGGAACTCGTCCCGGTTGGATCCGTCCACAAAGGAGGGGAGTGCCGAGGAATCGGCGCTCACCGGGATATAGGGAAACAGGGTTCCGGCATCGCTCAGCTGCGATGGGGTGGGCAGGCTGGGGGCGGCAAAATCAACCAGCTCATTGGGATCGACGATCATGTCGCCGTCTTCGTCCACGAAGGTGATAATATGGCGGCCGGGCTGGGTGGCGTTGCCGTAGGTGCGCTGGCTCACCACCCAGGTATCGGAAATGGTGTTGAGGTATTCGCTGGAAGACCACAGATAATCGATATCCAGCACCGAGCCGGATTCCACCGGCGTCAGCTCGCTGCCGGCCACCAGGCCGTCGCCATTGCTGTCGGCATGCTTGTTGACGTTGGAACCGTCAAAGCGGATGATGTAGTCGGCAACCATGTCCAGCTGCTCATTGCCGTTGGTGTCTTCCCGCATATTGCCCCAGGCGTCCACCAGCAGGCCGTGAATCTGGCCGATCCATTTGACGGCGTTGCCCTGCTGTCCGGTGTACTGGGGATAGAATATCGATTGATAGATGGCCCCCTCCCCGGAACGGGTTCCGGAGATCACCGAGGCGGCGGTCCCGGAGGAAGTGCGCCGCAGGATGGCGGCAAAGGAGGCGTTGAGCTGCTCTTCCAGTTTCAAGGGGTTGGTGACGTAGAAGTAGGTGTCGGGCAATCCGTCGCTGTCCTTGTCCCACTCCAGGTTATCGCCCGGATTGGGGCCTGAGTTGGGGATGCCGTCTTTGTTGGTATCCTCGAAGCCGCCCCATTTGGCCGCGTAGTACAGGGGGTTGGGCAGCAGTTGGGCCGCGGTGCCGGTGCCGCTGGGGGTGAAGGTACGGGTGTGCTGCAGGGGCAGGGGCGCCCCGTCATTATAGCCGGGATCTCCGCTGGCCCCCACCGCGTCGGGGGTGTCCAGGAAGTAGTCGTTGTTGCCGCTCTCATCTCCATCCCGAACCTCCAGATAGGTGCCGTCGGCCGTCGAGCCGGAGATGACGTAGCCTAAGTGCTGATGGATGCAGCCCGCGGCATATTCCGAGGTCAGCGTGACCTCCACGGCCGCGGCCTGGCTGCGGTCGCTCACCGGGGCCCCGTTGCTGTCCACCATTTGAATGTCGTAGAGTACAATGGCATCCATGTCGTGGTCCGCGGCCTGCTCCACGTCCTCGTAGTTGATGCGGAAGCGTGCGGAGATCAGGTTTCCGCCGGCATCCCGGACAATCTCTTGGACGAAAAAGTCCACGATGGTGTTGGTGGGCTGAAACTGGCCCTCGGCGGTCGGCACGTCAAAACCGCCGCAGTTGTCGCCCACGGATTTACCGAACGGCACCAGGGTGACCAGCCCGCCGGGCAGGTCAACTTCAATGCGCGGCAGGGGCGAGGCCAGGCCCACGGCGTAGGTGAGGACCTGTTGGGAGTTTTGGGCCGTGCCGTGGATGTCGCGCTTGTTGGTTTCGTCTTCGTCGGTGTTGGGATCATCGCCCCGGCCGGGGTCGATCAGGCCGTGATAGGCCACCGAGGCGGCGTAGTAGCTGCCCTCCTTGGTGGGCTCTTCCGGGCAGAGGCCCCGCACATCGCCGAACCCGCTGACGCTCTTTTCGGTGCAGGCCCCGTCGTAGCTGCCGGTTCCCGTGCCGCTTTGGCCGATGAAGTAGTTGCCGCTGGCGAACTCGTTGGCGAAAATGGTGTCGGCCAGGCTGGCCACGTTCATCCCCCCAAGGGTGTCCCCGGAAAACGAAGCGAAGGCGCTTCCCGGCAGGGAGTCCGAGTCGTAGGTCGGGTTGATGTCGCTGAGCACCAGCATGAAGGGCGAGGCGCAATACTGAAACCCGCCGTTGTCGGGGTCGAAGGGGTCGATCCAGGCGGGCTGGGGCAGGCCCAGGGTGTCGTCGAACCCGCCGCTGTAGGAAAAGGCGCCGGTGGGGCTGCTGAGGCCGGCGAAATAGCGCAGGGACTCATACATCATTTCGGCCACCGGGTTGCCCCAGTCGGCAAACTCGCCGTCGTTCATGGGGCGGTTCACCACCCAGGCCCCGGGCCATCCGGGGTTGTAGGCGTGATTGCCGTAGTTAAAGTCCACGATCTGCAGCGCGTCCAAGGTGCTGATGATGCCCGTATAGGCCGTGAAGGTGCCGTTGGTATCCCAGTTTACTTCGTTGCGGATCGAGTCGATGTTCTTGCGCACCACGCCGCCGTCGGTGTTGTTGGCGTAGGTGCCGGTGATCAGGCCGAAAAACATCACCTCGGATTCGCCGTGGCGCTGCAGAATCCCGATCGGTTTTTGGTTACCATCGGGATAGGCCTTGCAGTTGGGTTCCTCCATGCCGGTCACCGCCACCTGGACCCGTACCGTGTAGGCGGTTTCCTGGCTCACCGGGCGGTCAAAATCATAGGTAGTTTGGACAAGGTCGCCGCTGCCGTCGCCGTCAAGGTCAAAGGCGGTGTGGGGCACGATCTCCGGGAGGTCGCCGGCCAGGATCATGGAAGGGGTCTGCCAGTAGAGGTAGTAGTTGTCGCTCCCGCTCTGCTCCTGATGGCGAAACTCGATGCTGTGCTGGCCCGCGGCCAGGTTGATGGTTCCGTTGTGGTCAAAGCAGTTGCAGCGGCCATGGGCGCCGTAAAAGTCAGCCACCACCACCCCGTCGATGATCAGTTCGATGGCGTCATCGCCGTCCACAAAAAAATTGTAGTCTCCGGCCTCGCTGATATTGAGAAAGCCGCTGAAAATGGTCAGGTAATCTTCATCGGGGCCAAAGGGGTTGCCGCTGCCGTTGATGGTGCCATCCCAACCAGTTGTCGAAGTGTCCCGGGTGTGGCTCCCCTGGCGATGCCCGTCCGTGGCGAACTCCATCACGACATCTTCGTATTCAGCAGGACCGGCGGGATATCCCGTGTAGCTGCCCCCGGTGGATTCCAGGGACTGATCCGCCACCGGTCGTTCTTTGGCCACCCACTC
This sequence comes from uncultured delta proteobacterium, assembly GCA_963713755.1. Taxonomy (GTDB): domain Bacteria; phylum Desulfobacterota; class Desulfobacteria; order Desulfobacterales; family CAVQMW01; genus CAVQMW01. Next base: position 1,052,606 of record CAVQMW010000005.1, read on the forward strand.
CCAGATGCGGTGGGCACTGTCGGGCAGTACGATAAAGAGCGGATCTCCGGTGCTGGTGCGGCTGGTGTTGGCAAACAAGTGACGATAGGTTGTGCTGCCGCCGTCAAAAGGCAGAGCCAGAGGCGTATAATCCCTTATGTCATAGCCGTCATTGGCGATGCTTTGGTATTCCTTGCCCCAGGAGTGGGCGTCCTGGGGAATAAACGAGCGCTCCAGCACGGTTTGCGTGGCGGTGTCCGTGGAGCGGTAGCCCCCATAGAGCACCTTGCGCAGGGTGTCCATGCGGGACATGGTCATATAGTTGAGCCAGTCGCCGCTCCACTCTGACGCGCCGCCGCAGGTTTTATCGGACGTGGTGCTGGAGGGCTCGAAGCGGCTGCCGCTGTAGGTGTAGCATTTGTAGGAGTCGAAGTAGCCGTAATATTCAATGGCGTCATCCGCATTGCTGCTGCCGTCGCTGTGGGTCAAATAGCCCTTATAGCCCACATCCAGCTCGCCGTCGCCGTCCAGGTCCGAGGCGTCGTTGTAAGCTTCGTAGTAGAGCTTGTGGTTGCGGCCCATGACCAGCATCACCAGGGGCGGAACCCCGGCGGTGACAAAGGGCGGCAGCGCCTGATAGGCATCGGCGGTGGCGGCGCGGGCCGCGGGGGCGGAGAGTAGCGAGCCCGAAGCGAAGAGGAATGTACCGGTCAGGAGCGTTATAAGCAGTCTGTTGAACATGGCAATCACCTCTATTCGTCCAGCATAATTTCAAAAATTCGATGCCCGTGGGCGGAATAAGTCACCTTGCGGCCGGCATAAAACGCGCTCAAGAGAAGGGTCTGCTCTTCACCGCTTACCTTGCGATACTGCTTTTCGGGAAGGGTGATGGTCACCTCGGGAACGAAGACGAATTTAATTCCGTCGATCTCAATCCGGTTGTAGCGCTCGAACCAGGCGTCCTGGGTCACCCTGCCGGCCTGCCATACTCGCTGGGCCTGCACGGTGGAGCCCCAGCCTGCACTCAGGAGAATGACGGCTGCCGCAAAGATCGGGGCCAGATTTTTTATGGATTTCAATCCTAAATATCTCATGTTACTTTTCCTCATCTACAGAATTAAGGTTCATCCGGTTTTGGATAATCTGGCAAGCCGGCATTCCCAAAGGGCTAATACCGGCAGGTGCCTTCCTGTCCCACCAGGTGCAGCCACTGGATTTTGATGATCGACTCGCTGTTGCGGCTGCCGATATGCTGGGAGTGGATGTCGTGGAGCAGAAAGCCGCCCCCTCCGGCCAGCCCCTTGCCCTTGCCTTCGTAGCCGGCCAGGATCTGAAGGGCCGACCCGGGATTGAGGCCGCCCACACCCACCATGGCGATGTTGGTGTGGGGCACGGTGTCGTCCTGGGGGTAGCGCAGCACCCGGTTGGCCGCGGGGTCAAAGGTGTAGGGATCATACCCGGTGCCTTTCTGGATCATCCAGAGGGCTGGATCTTCCACCCCCAGGGAGAGCTGCGTACCGGCGATCGCGCCTCCCGCCTGGTGACTGGCGGCCACAAAGCCCTGGGCGCAGGCAATGTTCTCCTCCAGCATGAGGCTGCCGATCTGGGCGCCGCCCTCGGCCTCGTAAAAGGCGATTTTGTGCATCATGTCGTTGGTGGCGGTCTGGACCTCGATCACGCTGTTATTTGAAGCCGAAAGGCCGATGATGGTGAGCAGGGCCAGAATCATCAGGGCATAGACGATCATGCTGCCCTGTTCGTCATGGATCAGATGGTTGATGGTCATAGCAGCCTCGTTTCAGGGGTGATCCACAAGGTAAGAGCTCAGGGGAACATCGCGATTGCCCCAATCCACGGTGACATCGACCTGCTTTAGGCCGGCGATGTTTCCGTCTTCGGCCACGCTCCAGGCAATGCCGTAGGGCGGCTGATCCGGGTCGCTATGGTTTCCGGCGTCCAGATCGGCATTTGAATAGTTCAACCCGAACAGCTCCTCGGTTTTGCTGGCCGCCAGGGTGGCCGCCTCGGTGACATCCCGCCCCAGGGCATTGCTGTTGACGGCCCGGATCTGCATCTGCCAGACCGCCAGGAAACCAATGGCGAAAATGGCCATGGCGATCAGCACCTCGATCAGGGTAAAGCCGTGGTCACATTCCAGCTGGCCGCGATGTTGATGCGAAGAAGTTCTTGGCATGGATTCATACTCCCGGAAATAGCAGGAAATTTTTCCCTTAAACGTCAAACCCCCGCGTTTCGGCAAATAATGTTGGTCGATAGGATGATGCGCCGGAAACTGTCGTTAAATGCCCACACAGCGCCGGAGGGGGTGGTGAAGGATTGGTTGTGCGCGGCAACCCGCAAGGGGTTTTCCGTGCGCGCCAGGAGGGTCATGCGGATGGCGCGGATATCGTCCAGCTGGTCGGCCGCGGGGGTGGTGGTCTGGGTGCCGTCGGCCAGGGTGTAGAGAAACTCCAGGCCGTCGATGTTTTCGGCGAGGGGTCTTTGGGTACCGGTATCCCGCCCTAAGTCGGTGTCGCCATCGCTAAAGGCATCGTAGAGGCTATAGGTAACGGTTTCCAACTCATCGGGATTGTCGGCCGTGCCATCCCCATCATTGTCCGTGTTGTCATTGTCGGCAACATAGCTGAAGGTCAGATTGCCAGCTTGCGCAGTGGAAATGACGGCACCCGCGGTTTGCAGGGCATGGGGCTGATACCCGGCCAGCCGGATCTCCCGGCCGGCCACAAACGTGGCGGCCCGCAGGTTTTGCTGCACGGCGCTGGTTTCAAGCTGGGTGGTGTGGCTGCGCTGCTGCTGCCAGAAGCTGGTACCGATCAAGCCGCCCAGGATAGAAGCAATCGCGATGGAGATTACAACTCGACCAATGTGAAGCCGGCTTCATGGTGGTGCGTCATCGTTGCCCTCATTTTGCACTGGAGTTAGTTGTCGACGATTCTGACGTTCCCGGCCTGGGAGATCACCAGCCTGCGGATATCACTATTGGTGTTCTGTAAAGCGACACTTCCTACGCCAAACCCGCCACCGGTTGGGTCGGAATGCCCGTGGAGCGAAAGGCAATGGTCGGATTGCCATTACCGTTGGCGGTGAACAGGGGTGCACCGTTCAGGGAAACATAGGGATATTCGGACCACATCCCGGACGCAAGTATCCGCTCGCCGCCGGTAAAGGTGCTGGAGTTGTCGGCATCCAGGTAAAAGAGATAGTCCCAGGTGTCGGCACCGGCGGTTTCACCAAAACTCAGGGCGCAGCGCATATGCTCCTTGACGGCGGCGATTTTGCACTTTTGGGTGTTGGCGTACAACTCCCGGGCGGCGCTCTGCAGCTGGCGCTGGGGCCGCGAGCCCATGAAGTTGACCACGGCGATTGAGGCCAGAATCGCAAAGATAGCCGTGGTGATCATCAATTCAATCAGAGTAAAGCCCTGGTTGCTCTTCATCGCCCTGTGACTCCGCCGGTTTGGGTTGGGTGTAGGAAGTTGCTAGAATTTTACAAGCATTTATTATGCCATTCATTCAACACGGCGGGTAAATAGTAGAAGCGTCGTCGAATATTTTCCCTGAACTGCAGGATTTCCACTCCGATGCATGTCGCGAATCAGGTCCATCCGGCGGAAACGGGAATCCATAACTGTTTAAAAATACGGGATTCCCGCCTTCGTGGGGATGACGTAGTTCTAAAGATTTCAGCATACCCTCCCCCAAAAAAAATCGGCAATGTATTTGGGTTAAACGTTCCCAGATCATGGGGCAGACCGCTATAAAGATCCCATTCATTCCGGAACTATAAGAAAGGTTTCAAGGTATTAAAATTTTTTATAGTTTCCGGGAGGTTTGCTTGATCCAACTTTTTCTTGACAAGGTGGTCTAGTCTGACCAGACTATATGAGAGAGGAGGTGATGATATGCATATAACCAATATCTCAGACGCCAAAGCCCAGCTATCTGCACTTATTCAAAAGGTAATCGCCGGTCAGGAGGTTATCATCGGTAAGGCGGGCAAACCGGTCGCCAAACTGGTGAAGTACAAACGGGCTGATCGGACGCGTCGGCCTGGGGCATTAAAAGGTCAAATTCAGATCATGGATGATTTCGACGAACTGCCCGCTGATATTTCAGCCGCTTTTGGAATGGAAATTAAATGAATTTATTGCTGGATACCCATATTCTACTCTGGTGGCTTAACGATGACCCGGTGCTGAAAACAACACACCGGCAGGCCATTGCGGCCGGTAGAAATCTGATATTTGTAAGTGCGGTGTCGATTTGGGAAATTCATATCAAGGCGGCTTTGGGCAAGTTGATCATCCCAGCAAACTTTCAGGCAGTATTAAGCAAAGAAGATTTTGAACCATTAGCCATTACCCTGGAGCATGCCCATAGTGTGGCTCAATTGCCGTCCTATCACCGAGATCCTTTCGACCGGATGTTGATCGCCCAGGCCATACTGGAAGGATTCACCCTGATAACCCATGATAGCGAGATTCATCAATATGATGTGCCGACTCTATAGGCACGCTAAATCTAATTGATTGCCTGGTCGACATCACTCAACAGCGTCTGTTCGCCGGTGGCCTGGGAGCCGAAGAGATAGGCAAAGGCGATTTGGGGGTACTCACCAAAGATGGATCGCAGTTTGCGGAGTGGGATGTCAATCGTCGGGTTCATCGCAGTTCACCTTGTTCTTAGAATCTTGAGAGTCCAAAGTTCTCCGTCATGCCGGTCCCGGATCGAGCCCGGGATGACGGATCCGGCATCCAGAGATTCCAATGTATTGAAATCTAAATGGATTCCCGCCTGCGCGGGAATGACGAGTCGAACTAATCGATCCTAATAATTTCAATGCTTTAGAAGAACTATGGACTGACCAGTTAGAATATGTTGAGGCGTGTGCACTACACGTTAAGGTCTTGGTCTTTGGTTTAACCATACAAATTCTATAGTTTATCAAAGGCTCCAGCAATCATTATCTAATGCCCGACCGGAAACGCCCACCCCCTGGCGGGAGTGATCGAGGGAGATGAAGGTTTCCGGTCAGCCGCTCGTTGCTTCTGGATGGCGTTCACTCTCCGAGTATGGCCCGGATGGCCTCCGCATAATCTTTCCGGCCGAAAATGGCCGAGCCGGCCACCAGGATGTCGGCGCCGGCAGCGATGATGCCGGGGGCGGTTTGGGAATTGACCCCGCCGTCAATTTGGATTTGCACATCCAATTTTCTGGCCTTCAGGGTTTCCCGCAGCTCCTGAATGCGTTCGAGAGAGTTGGGAATGAAAGATTGCCCCCCGAATCCGGGATTGACGCTCATGATCAGGACAAAATTCACGATCTCCAGCACCCATTCCAGCGTTGTCAGCGGGGTGGCCGGATTGAGGACCGCCCCGGCCCGGCAGCCGGCTTCCTGGATCTGGTGCAGGGTGCGGTTGAGGTGGGGGCAGGTTTCGACATGCACGGAAATCATATGGGCCCCGGCCTGGGCGAAATCTTCGATGTAGCGTTCCGGTTTTTCGATCATCAGATGGACGTCGATGGGCAGTTGGCTGACACGCTTGACGGCTTCCACGATAATCGGGCCGTAGCTGATGTTGGGCACGAAGTGGCCGTCCATGACATCTACGTGGATCAGGTCGGCGCCGGCGGCCTCAACATCCCGGAGCTCCTGGCCCAGGCGGGTGAAATCGGCGGACAGGATGGAGGGGGCGATCTGAGGTTTCATGGGGCTTCCTTAGCAATTCGGGTTGAGATGAGGCTAATTTGCGCTTTGAATTTCAAATTTTCCTGACCTAACCAGAGTTTCCGATTCAAAAATTTCCACCGCGGCATTCTGGTAGCCGGGAAGCAGCACCCAGACCTCCTCGCCGGGGGGTACAAAGTCGTCGAAGAGATCCTCGCTGACGGCGCCGGTTTGCCATTGGATGCGCACGCGCTGCTTTAAGAATCCTGGGGCCAGCCGGTGTCTGAATAGGCGGGTCGCAGGCGGGGAATCGGGAGGCGTGAGATTCTCCCCATGGCGGCTGGCATTCACCACCAGCTCCACCGGTTGGCCAAAGTAGATGGGGGAACCTTGGGCCGGGTTCTGGGACACCACAATTTCGGCTGGCTTGCCGGGATCGCGGGTGTCGCGGATGGGGCCCGGGTTTAAGCCCAACTCCGCGATTTGCGCCAAGGCGCCGGCCACACTCTCGCCGGTGAAATCAGGCATCAAATAGGCTTCGGCTTCGACACCTTGGTTGACCAGCAGATCCACGCAATCTTCCCGGGAGATGACCGTTCCCGAGCCGGGGGTTTGGGCCAGTACTTCATCGGCACTCCGTTCGGCCTCCCGGGTATGGGCAGTTTGGCCCTGACAAAAGCCTTGGGATATCAGGATCGCCCGCGCCTCGTGCAGGGACAGGCCGATGAGGTCCGGAAGGGTCGCGGTCATAGGTCCCTTGGAGAGGGTGATGCGCACTTCACGCCCTTTTTTAATCTGCAACCCAGGAGCCGGTTCCTGGTGGATCACCCGGTTTTTCTCCACGGTGGCGCTGTAGTTCAGGGCCTCGATTTTGGGGTACAAGCCCAGTCCGGCCAAGGTCTGCAGCGCGGGAATGATATCCTCACCGCTAAGATTAGGCATGATGACCGGGTCCTCGCGGGTGATCAGATAGGAAATGGCGCCATAGGCCGCCACCCCGGCCACGCCGGCCAGCATCCCCAGCAGTAATGTTGAACGAAACAGGTTTTTCAGCATGATGGTCTGTATGAAGCTTCACGCTTTGGCCTTCAGCGTTTACCCGGTTCGTGTTACCATAGCGCCTTTGAAATTGAAATATCCGCGCCGGTTAGGGTAAATGGATCTACGGATATCCTGCCAGGTCGAAGCGGGTTTCCACCTCCCCCTGTGAGTTTCAAACTCCATCCCTGTAGGGGCGGGTTTCAAACCCGCCTCCACCTTGACCGGGAGATTAGATTGTTTCATTACAATCTTGAGAGTTCAAAGTTCTCCGTCATGCCGGTTCCGGATCGAGCCCGGAATGACGGATCCGGCATCCAGAGATTCCAATGAATGTATTGGAATCTAAATTGATTCCCGCCTGCGCGAGAATGACGAGACTAGCCAATTGAACCTTATAAATTCAGAGAGCTAGAAGGACTATAGACTGGCCAGTTACAATCAGGAGGAGCCCCATTGCGCCAACACCTGTTTCCCATGAAAAACCCCATCCAACCCTATGCCTGGGGCTCCTACCAGGCCATTGCCGAGCTCAGGGGCTGCTCAGGCCCGAGTGCCGAACCCCAGGCGGAAATGTGGATGGGGGCCCATCCCAAGGCACCCTCTGAAATCGAGACCGATTCAGGCTGGAGGCGGTTGCCCGAGGCCATTGCCCAGGATCCCCAAGGATTTCTCGGCGCCAGAGTTGCGGCGGGCCATGGAAAGGAACTGCCCTATCTGTTCAAGATTCTGGCCGCCCGGGAACCACTCTCCATCCAGGCCCACCCCAGCCAGGCCCAGGCGCAAGAGGGCTATGCCCGGGAAAACCGACTGGGGATTGCCCTGGGTGCGCCCCAGCGCAATTATCGCGATCCCCACCCTAAACCGGAGTTGATCTGCGCCCTGGGCCCCTTTTGGGCCATGTGCGGATTTCGCCAGCCGGCCGAGATCCAGGCGCTGTTCGAGCGGCTCTGCCCCAACACTCTTGGTATGCACCTTCCGGCCCTGGCAGACCCCCACCCTGGGCTGCGGGAGTTTTTCGCCGCCTTGCTGGGCTTAACCCCGTCTGGACGCCGGGCATTGCTCAAAGAAGCTCTGGCCCACGCCCGAAACCTGGTCCGGGAGGGTGCCCATTTTCGCTGGATTGTCCGCCTGGCGGAAAAATACCCCGGGGATATCGGCATCCTGGCGCCGGCCTTTCTCAATTGCCTGTGCCTTGAGCCTGGGCAGGCCCTCTTTTTGCCGGCCGGTGAGCTGCACGCCTATCTGGAAGGCACGGCCATCGAGATCATGGCCAACTCCGACAACGTCCTGCGGGGGGGCCTGACCCCCAAACATGTAGACCCGCCTGAACTTTTGCGGGTGCTTGCCTTTGCGCCCCGCGACCCTCATATTTTAATTCCCCGGCCCTTGAGTACCGGAGAATCCCGCTACCCTACCTGGGCCGCGGAGTTCCAGCTCGGTTGTATCGATCTGAATGGGGGTCACGACTACCGCAGCCCGCCGCCCCAGGGGCCCGTGATCCTGCTCTGCGTTGCTGGCCGGGCTGATATCCAGATCCCGCAAATTGGGGAAAAGGTGACTTTACCCCAAGGCGAATCGGTATTTATTCCGGCGGCTTGTCCCGGATACCGCATACGCGGAAAGGCGCGGCTCTACAGGGCCGGGGTTCCCTTGCCGGATGAGGTCCGACAATATAATTCTTGAGTAGTGCCCAACCGAAAACTCCCCTCCCCTGGCGGGAGGGGCCGGGGGAGGGGGGATAACACCTTAAATCATTCACCCCCACCCCAGCCCTCCTCCGTCGAGGGGAAGGGAGAAGCGTTCAACCAATAAACAGATCACAGGAGTTTTTCCATGGCTGAAACCTTGAATCCCATCAAGCCCAAACCTCAGGTATTTCAACTGGCCGATCTCATCGAGTACCAGCAGGGCTCGGTGGTCAGCCGTCAACTGCTGAAAAAAACCGCCGGCAATATCACCCTGTTTGCGTTTGACGCAGGCGAAGGCCTGAGCGAGCACACCGCGCCCTATGATGCCCTGGTTCAGGTGCTGGAAGGCCAGGCGGCCATCACCATCGAGGGAACGGCCTATCAACTGGCCGGGGGCGAGAGCATCATCATGCCCGCCGGCCAACCCCACGCCCTGAAAGCCGAAGTGCCATTTAAAATGGTCTTGACCATGATCCGCTCCAATTGATCCGCCGTTGGGGATGCCGGACCCCATGCGACGATCCTCTATGGCCTTGTAGGGAAAGGAGAAATCCCCCTAGCCCCCTTTGGCAAAGGGGGAATTGGAGGTAAAATCCCCCTAGCCCCCTTTGGCAAAGGGGAAATTAAAGGTAAAATCCCCCTAGCTCCCTTTGAAAAAGGGGGAGCCGGTTGTGTCCCCGGGAATCTTCCACGGGGTGTTTGAGCGATTGCCGCCTGAGGAATCGGTCCTTCGTGTTGGGATAGAAGTCGCCGGGGAATAGCGCCTGTTCCTTCCTTTGAAAAAGGGGGCCGGGTAACCGGCCTCCCCCCTTTGAAAGGGGCCGGGTTAACCGTGCCTGCTCCCCCCTTTGGAAAAGGGGGGCCGGGGGGGATTTTAGACCCATTTTAGCCGGCCATAACAAGTAATCTCGTGTTTCTGGCTTCGTTAGAATTGGAAATCCAATGCTCACCATCGACCCCCGCAAAATCGATCATGCCACGGTCCGGGTGCCCGGATCCAAGAGCTACACCCACCGGCTGCTGATCGGCTGCGCCTTGGCGTCAGGCACGAGCACTTTGGCCAATCCCCTGATCAGCGAGGACACGCGCTTTACGGCCCGGGCCCTGGAACAGATGGGGGCTCAAATCGAGCTCCAGGAGGGCGGGGCCCGGGTGCAAGGCAGCGGGGGTCGCTTGCGGTCCGCGGCGGATCCCATTTATCTAGGCAACTCCGGCACCTCCATGCGGCTTTTGACGGCCATTGCCGGTCTGGGCCGCGGCCCCTACCGGCTGGAGGGTACGCCCCGCATGCACCAGCGGCCTATCGGGGCGCTGCTGGAGGGCTTGGCCCAGATCGGGGTCGCCGCCTGGGCCGTCAACGGAGACGACTGCCCGCCGGTGGTTGTGGATGGGACCCATGCCCGGGGCGGTGCGGCAATCCTCGATTGCAGCCTGAGCAGCCAATTTTTATCGGGCATGCTGCTCATGGCCCCCTGTCTCTCCCTGGGACTGGAGATCCGTGTGGCCCGGGGGCCGGTTTCCAAGCCCTATCTCGATTTAACCCTGGAGATCATGGCCCAACTGGGCATCCGGGTCGAGCGGCAGGGGTATCGGCGATTCGCTGTTCCCGGCGGGCAGGCTTACGCGGCCGGTGATTACCGGGTGGAGCCTGACTGTTCCGGGGCCGGCTATTTCTGGGCCGCGGCGGCGGTGACCGGCGGCAGCGTGACGGTCCGGGATATTTCCCCCGGAACGCGGCAGGGCGATATGGGCCTGGTGACGCTGCTGGAACAGATGGGCTGCCGGGTGCAATTCGGAGCGCAGGGGGTGACCGTCACTGGTGGCGACCTGAGGGCTATTGAGTGCGACATGGGGGATATGCCCGACATGGTGCCCACCCTGGCGGTGGTGGCGGCTTTTGCCCGGGGAACCACCCGGATCGGCAATGTGGCCCATCTGAAGGCCAAGGAGAGCGACCGCCTGGGGGCCGTGGCCGCGGAACTGGCCCGCCTGGGGGTGACCGTGGCAACCACTCCTGACAGCCTCAGCATTACCGGCGGCATTCCGCGGGGCGCGCATATCCGCACCTATGATGACCACCGCATGGCCATGGCCTTTGCCGTGGCGGGCCTCCGGGTTCCCGGGCTAAGCATAGAAAATCCAGGGTGTGTGGCCAAATCGTTTCCCAACTTCTGGGATCTATTCCAACGGCTATGAAGGTTTGGGGCGGGATTGCGTGAACCTCTATCTGATCGGCTACCGGGCCACCGGCAAGAGTACCCTGGGGCGCAGCCTGGCTGCTGAGTTGAACCTGCCCTTCGTGGACCTGGATGAACAGATCGTCCGCGATGCGGGGAGCTCCATTGCGGCCATGGTTGCCGACCTGGGCTGGGCTGCGTTTCGAAATGCGGAACAAGAAGTCCTGCGGGGCATCGCCAGGTTGGACCGCCAGGTAGTGGCCACCGGCGGCGGGGTGATTCTGGATGCCGAAAACCGGGCCCTGCTGCAATCTACCGGGGTTGTGGTGTGGCTCCAGGCCACCTGGGAAACCATCCATGGCCGCATGGAGGCCGATGTCCAGACTCCGGTCAGCCGTCCCCCCCTTTCGGAGCGGGCCCTGGCCGATGAAATCCGCGCCACGCTCATGGCCCGGGGGCCCTATTACGCTCGAATCGCCGATTTTTCGGTGATTACCGATACCGTCCCCATTCGGGAAGTGGTGGATTTGATCCGGGTCTGCCTGCTGGAGCTGCCCAAAGCTGAAAGCCTTTTGACGCACTTGCCCCAGGTGGAGTAGAACGTTCACCGCCAACACTCAGCACCACGGGAAAATCCTATGTCCAGCACCTTTGGAACTTTGTTCCGCGTCACCACCTTCGGTGAATCCCACTGCAAGGGGGTGGGCGCGGTGATCGACGGCTGCCCGGCGCGCATGGCCCTTGGAGAAGCGGATATTCAACCCCAACTGGACCGCCGCCGCCCAGGGCAGAGCCGGCTGACCACGGACCGTCAGGAGGCGGACCAGGTGACCCTGCTCTCCGGCGTCGAAAACGGGCGCACCCTGGGAACCCCCATCGCCCTGTTTGTGGCCAACAAAGACCAGCGGCCCGGGGATTACCAATCCATGGCTGCCATTCCCCGCCCCTCCCACGCCGACTACACCTACCAGATGAAATACGGCATCAAAGCCAGCAGCGGGGGCGGGCGCTCCAGCGCCCGGGAGACCATCGGCCGGGTGGCGGCGGGCGCCGTAGCCGAGAAATTTCTGCGGGAAACCTACGGGGTGCAGATTGTCGCCTGGGTCAGCAGCGTGGGGAGTTTGACCGCTCCCGAAGCGGACCCGGAAACCCTCACCCGGCAAGTCGTGGATCAAAACCGGGTGCGCTGTCCCCACCGCGATACGGCGGAGCGCATGACCGCCGCCATTCAGGAAGCCAAGGAGGCCCAGGACTCCTTGGGGGGCGTGGTGGCCTGCGTCTGCCGGGGGCTGCCCGCGGGCTGGGGGGAGCCGGTGTTCGATAAAATGGAGGCCAAACTGGCCCAGGCCATGCTCTCCATCCCGGCTACCAAGGGCTTTGAAATCGGGTCCGGGTTTGCGGGTACCCGCCTGCGGGGATCGGTCCACAACGACCCCTTTATCCCCAAGGGCGAGGGGTTGGGCACCGCCAGCAACCGCAGCGGCGGGATCCAGGGCGGGATCACCAATGGCGAGCCGATTTTGTTCCGGGTGGCCTTCAAACCGCCGGCCACCATCGGGTTACCCCAGGAAACCGTGGATTTTGATGGCCGCCCGGTCACCTTGCAGGCCGCCGGGCGCCACGATCCCTGCGTAGTGCCCCGAGCCGTGCCCATCGTGGAGGCCATGGCCGCCCTGGTGTTGATGGATGCTGCCCTGAGGCAGAAGATGCGAGGTTAACTCAACTGGATCGTTCAAAAAATCCCCCCCGGCCCCCCTTTAAAAAAGGGGGGGGAACTATCGTGGTCCGCCGGGGATGAGTGCTCTAAGGGGACGCGGGGGGATGGGTGCTCCCCCCTTTGCAAAAGGGGGGGAACTATCGTGGTCCGCCGGGGATGAGTGCTCTAAGGGGACGCGGGGGGATGGGTGCTCCCCCCTTTGCAAAAGGGGGGGAACTATTGTGGTCCGCGGGGGATGAGTGCTCTAAAGAGACGCCGGGGGATGGGTGCTCCCCCCTTTGCAAAAGGGGGGGAACTATTGTGGTCCGCGGGGGATGAGTGCTCTAAGGGGACGCCGGGGGATGGGTGCTCCCCCCTTTGCAAAAGGGGGGGAACTATTGTGGTCCGCGGGGGATGAGTGCTCTAAGGGGACGCCGGGGGATGGGTGCTCCCCCCTTTGCAAAAGGGGGGGGAACTATTGTGGTCCGCGGGGGATGAGTGCTCTAAAGGGACGCCGGGGGATGGGTGCTCCCCCCTTTGCAAAAGGGAGGCCGGGGCATGGTTTCTCCCCCCTTTTTTAAAGGGGGGCCGGGGGGGATTTACCAAGCGGCTGAAACGCAACCGGCGTTGCAACATATTTGAATCCCTTCACGGATTGGCCTGAATAGCTCACCTAAAAAGCTAAAAAAGACCACCAAGGAGCTCACTTGGCAACGGATTCTCCATCCATCGGGGTGATCGGTTTCGGCCGTTTCGGCCAGTTGACGGTCCGCTATCTGGCATCCGATTTTGAGGTTCGGGTGGCCAGCCGCAGCGCCGGTCCCGAGGCGGTGGCCCGCTTGGGGGCCCGGAACGCAACCCTGGCCGAGGTGTGCCGTTGCGACATGGTGGTGCCCTGTGTGCCCATTTCCCGGCTGCAGGCGGTTCTGACCCAGATGAGCCCCCTGCTGGGGCCCGATACCCTGGTGGCCGATGTCTGTTCCGTCAAACACTACCCGGTGCAGTGGATGCAGGCCCTGCTCCCGGCCGAAACCGCCCTATTGGCCACCCATCCCATGTTCGGCCCGGACAGCGCGGCGCATACTCTCCAGGGTCACAAGATTGTGCTCTGTCCGGTGCGGCTGCCTGCAGCGCGCTATCAATGCATCACCGCTTACCTGGCGTCTCGGGGTCTTACGGTCTATGAAACCACCCCGGAAGAGCACGACCGCCAAATTGCGGTCAGCCTGGCCCTGACCCACTTCATCGGGCGCAGTTTGAAGGCCTTTGGGGCCCAGCCCCTGGATATCGACACCGAGGGCTATCAACGCCTGCTGCACATTCTGGGAGTAGTGGAAAACGATACCTGGCAGCTCTTCGAGGATATGAACCGCTACAATCCCTATGCCGCCCAACAGCGCGAAGGGTTTCGCCAGGCCCTGGCCGAGATCGAGGCGCGGTTGAAATCCCAATCCGCGGCACCCGACCCCCAATCCGCCACCCAGCCCAAATAACGGCGTTCAACTTGCAACCTGCCACACAGTGGCATCCTGGCAATTGACACTTTCTGGCTGAATCTGGTAAGTAGGCTCTTCGCTTAAAGCTTATTCTTCGGATTTCGTACCCATTGGCAGGAACCTAAACCCCGCAGCCCATTGACACTGACCCCAGGCCCAAGCACGCGATTCCCTGTCGCGTTGAAATATTCCGCGAATTTTGAATTCCCAGTTTAAAATTCATTAACCCATCTAACTTCCAGGAGAGAGCATGAGTAACAACACAAGCGGTTCCGTAATGGTGGTCGGCGCCGGCATCGCCGGGATGCAGAGCGCATTGGATCTCGCCGAATCGGGTTACTACGTCTATTTGGTGGAAAAGGAGCCGGCCATCGGCGGGCTCATGTCCCAGCTGGACAAAACGTTTCCTACCAACGACTGTGCCATGTGAGTGATCTCACCCAAACTGGTCGAGGTCGGCCGGCACCTGAACATCGAGCTTCTTACCAATACGGACCTTTTAGCCCTGGAGGGAGATCCGGGAAATTTCAGCGCCAAGATTCGCAAGAACCCGCGTTATGTCGATCTAGACAAGTGCACCAGCTGTGGGGATTGCGCCAAAGTATGCCCCATTGAACTGCCCGACGAATACAACGAGCGCCTCAATACGCGCACGGCCATCTTCAAGCGTTATCAGCAGGCTATACCCGGCGGCTACGGCATCTCCAAACGCAGCGTAGCCCCCTGCCGGGCCACCTGCCCGGCCCATGTCAGCATCCAGGGCTACATCGCCCTGATCAATACCGGCAAATACGCCGAAGCCCTGAAGCTGTTCCGCGAAGACCACCCCTTTCCGGCGGTCTGCGGACGGGTCTGCCACCATCCCTGTGAAGAAAATTGCACTCGGGGTGATCTGGACGAGCCCATGGCCATTCGGGAACTGCACCGCTTCCTGGCCGATTATGAGCGGCAGCAGGGCGAGCCGGTGATTCCTCAAGTGGCCGAGGCCCGGGATGAGAAAGTCGCCATCATCGGCTCCGGTCCCGCCGGCTTGTCCACGGCCTATTTTCTGGCCCGGGACGGCTACCAAGTAACGGTATTTGAAAAACTGCCCGTGACCGGCGGCATGATGGCCGTGGGGATTCCCGAATACCGGCTGCCCAGGGACATCCTGAACCTGGAGATCAGTCTGATCGAAAAGATGGGCGTGACCATTAAGACCGGGGTCACTTTTGGTGAGGATATTACCCTGGAGAGCCTCAAGGCCGATGGATTTCAGGCTGTTTTTCTGGGTATCGGCCTGCACGGCGGCCGTCCCTTGGGCGTGGATAACGAAGATGCCGAGGGCGTGCTGCAGGGGGTGGATTTTCTGCGGGATACGGCCCTGGGTAAGGATGTGCCCATCGGCGAGGAGGTGATCGTCATCGGCGGCGGCAATGTGGCCATCGATGTGGCCCTCACCGCCAAGCGCAAGGGCGCCAAGGAGGTGACTCTGGTCTGCCTGGAGCGCCGCGAGGAGATGCCCGCTTGGGAACACGAGATCGAAGAGGCCCTGGAAGGCGACATCCGAATCGTCAACAGTTTCGGTCCCAAATCTTTTTTTATCGACAAGAGCAAGAAAGTTAGCGGTCTGGAGTTCAAGACCTGCACGGCGGTCTTTGACGACGACGGCCGTTTCAATCCCGCCTACGACGAGGCCCAGTGCGAGGCCATGTTCGGCGATACCGTGATCGTGGCCATCGGACAAAGTACTCTTGCCGATTTTGCCGCTAAGGAGGGTATCGAGTTGTCCCCGCCGGGCGGCCTTAAGGCCGATCCGGTCACCCTGCAAACCAACCTGGAGGGGGTCTTTGCGGGTGGCGATGCCTATTACGGCCCCAAATCGGTGGTGGAAGCCACGGCCTGCGGCAAGGAAGCCGCCGAGAGCATCCGCCGCTATCTCAACGGCCAGGATCTGGCCGAGGACCGCAAAAAGGTTTACGAGCCCGAGAAACCGGACATCTCCAATGAGGTCAAAAAAGAGCGGGTCACGGTGCGTTGCCTCGATCCTGAGGCCCGGGAGTGCAACTTCCTGGAAGTCTCCTACGGCTACAACGAGCAAGAGGCCAAGACCGAGGCCGAGCGCTGCCTCAAGTGCGGAATCTGTTCCGAGTGCTACCAGTGCGTGGACGCCTGTCTGGCCAAAGCTGTGGACCACACCCAGGTGGCCGAAGAGCTGGAACTGCGGGTGGGCTCGGTGATTCTCTCCACCGGCAGCCAGCCCTACGACCCCACGGCCCTGGCGGAATTTTACCAGTACCGGGCAAATCCCAATGTACTCACCAGCCTGGAGTTCGAGCGTATTCTGAGCGCCTCGGGGCCCACCATGGGCCACCTGGTGCGACCCACGGATGAAAAGGAGCCCGAAAAAATCGCCTGGCTGCAGTGCGTGGGCTCCCGGGACACCAACAAATGCGGCAACGGCTATTGCTCCTCGGTGTGCTGCATGTACGCCATCAAGGACGCCATGATCGCCAAGGAGCATGCCAAGAGTGATCTGGATGCGGCCATCTTTTACATGGACATCCGCACCTTCGGCAAGGATTACGAGAAATATTACCTGCGCGCCAAGGACAAAGAGGGGGTGCGCTTTGTCAAAGCCCGGGTGCACACCATCACCCAGGCGCCGGAGAATGATGACCTGATCGTCAAGTACGCCGATGACGACGGAGTGATCCAGGAAGAGATCTTCAACATGGTGGTGATGTCCGTGGGACTTCAGGTGCCCCAAAGCGCCGGAGAACTGGCCGAACGGCTGGGCATCGAACTGGATCAGTACCGCTTCACCCAATCGGATATCTTCCATCCCGTGCAGACCTCCCGGCCGGGGGTTTACGCCTGCGGCGTCTTCCAGGGCCCCAAGGATATTCCCGAGTCGGTGACCCAAGCCAGTGCCGCCGCCGGAGTGGCCGGCGCGGTGTTGGCCGAGGCCCGCAACACGGACACCCGCAGCGTGGAACTGCCCGCCGAGCGGGATGTGATGAATGAAGATCTGCGGGTGGGGGTTTTTGTCTGCAACTGCGGGATCAACATCGGCGGCGTCGTGGATGTGCCCGCGGTGCGGGAGTATGCCGCCGGTCTGCCCCACGTGGTGATGGCCGATGAAAACCTCTTCACCTGCAGCCAGGATGCCCAGGACAAGATGAAAGAGGTGATCCAGGAGAACAACCTCAACCGGGTGGTAGTGGCCTCTTGCAGCCCCAAAACCCACGAGGCGATCTTCATGGACACCCTGGTGGGGGTGGGGCTCAACAAGTATCTCTTTGAGATGGCCAACATCCGCAACCAGGACTCCTGGGTCCACGCCAACGATCCCGATGCGGCCACCGCAAAAGCCAAAGAGCTGGTGCGCATGGCCGTGGCCCGGGCCACCTCCCTGCGTCCCCTGAGCGAACGCACCATTCCGGTCAACCACCGGGCCCTGGTGTTGGGCGGGGGCATTGCCGGGATGAATGCCGCCCTGACCATTGCCGCCCAGGGTTTTCCGGTCACCCTGGTGGAAAAAGAGGCCCTGCTGGGCGGCATGGCCCGGCGACTGCACCACACCATCGAAGGCGGCGATATCCGCGCTTACATGGATGAGCTCATCGCCAAGGTGAACGCCGAACCCAAGATCGATGTGCTGACCCACGCCCTGGTGGACGGGTTTTCCGGGTATCAGGGCAATTTCAGCACCGAGTTGCGGGTGGGGCCCGACGGCAAAGCGGAGACCGTCAAGCACGGCGCCATCGTGGTGACCACCGGGGCCAACGAATACAAGCCCAAGGAGTACCTCTACGGCGAGGACCCGCGGGTTCTGACCCAGGTGGAACTTTCCGACCGCCTGGTCTCCCAGGGGGCGAAAGACCTCTCCACGGTGGTGATGATCCAGTGCGTGGGCTCGCGCAACGACGAAAATCCCAACTGTTCCCGGATCTGCTGCCAGAATGCGGTGAAAAACGCCCTGGCGCTCAAGAAAGAGAACCCCGAGACCCAGGTCTTTGTCCTCTACCGCGACATGCGCACCTACGGCCTCATGGAGAAGTATTACACCCAGGCCCGGGAGCAGGGGGTCATTTTCGTCCGCTTCGACAAGCAGCAGCCGCCCCGGGTCAGCGCCGCCGCGAGTGGCCTGCAGATCGAGGTGCAGGACCATGTCCTGAAACGGGACATCCAGATCGAAGCCGACCTGCTGGTGCTCAGCGCCGGGGTGGCGGCCGCGGATACGGCCAGTGTGGCCAAAATCATGAAACTCAACCGCAATCCCGAAGGCTTTTTCATCGAGGCCCACGTCAAGCTGCGGCCCGTGGACATGCCTTCGGACGGCATCTTCCTGGGCGGTACGGCCCACGGGCCCAAGCTGATCAGCGAGACCATCTCCCAGGCCCAGGCCGCGGCCTCCCGGGCGGTGACCTTCCTGTGCAAACCGGAGATCAAGCTGTCGGCCATCACCGCCAAGCTGGACCCGGACCACTGTGTCAAATGCCTCACCTGTGTGCGCTCATGTCCTTTTGAGGTGCCGGTATTTGATCCGGAGACCCTGGAGGTGGTCATCGACGACGCCCTGTGCCAGGGCTGCGGGGTCTGCACTGCGGTCTGCCCGCGCCAGACCATCGGTCTGAGCAATTACGAGGATGATCAGATTTTGTGTAAAATCGATTGTCTGTTGGAGGGATAAAACTTAGTAAAAAGAGGCGTATTTAGCGCAGCCTTCAACGCAAACCCAAGTAAAAGGCCCCGACCCATCCATCGGGGCCTTTTTGCGTTCAGGTTCAGCAGTTGTCATACATGCGGATGATGGTGCCGGTGGCCTTGCCCTCGACACTTTTGACGTAGCCGTTGACCACCTTGTGCATGGGGATGGGGTTGTGGCCTGGAAAATAGGCCTCATACTTATCCACGGCATCCGCCACCAACCCCGAGGATACCACATTGATCCGAAGGCCGTTTTTCAGTTCGAAAGCGGCCGCCTTGACAAAGCTGTGAATACCGCCGTTGACCATGGCCGGGCTGGTGGTCAGCATCACCGGATCATCGGCCAGGATTCCCGTGCTCAAGGTAAACGATCCGCCGGGGTTCACATAATCTTGTCCGATCCGGACCAGATTGACCTGCCCCATCAACTTGCTCTTCAACCCGATATAAAAATCCTCCTCACTCATGGCATCAAAGGCGGCCCACTTGGCTTCTCCAGCGATGCAGACCACTCCATCGACCTTGCCCACAGTTTCGAACATGGCTTGGATGGAAGCGCTGTCGGCGATGTCCACGCGCACATCGCCGGAATTTCTGCCGCCGATGACGAGCTCATGCTTCTGGGCTAAATGGGCGCTGACCTTCTTTCCGATGGTACCGCTGCCGCCGATGATTATAATTTTCATTTCGGTTCCTCGTTGTCCTGTTTCTGTTTGAGATAACGGTCCAAAAGATCACTCACCGGCACCGGCAGTTGTTTACGCCGCTGCTGCAGGCCGGGAACGACCTGCTGGTCGATCATTTCTGGAAGGGGCATCTGTCCCCAACCGATCACCCCCGCGTATTCACTGAGGTAGAGGGTCGGGGGGGCCGCCCCATCGGCGTGCAGCATGCGGCGGTAGCAATGGCGGGCCAAGGCTACCAGGGCCACCTGGTCCAGCACTGCATCGGGGACTTTGGCCGGGGGGGCGAACTGGGGGTAGTCCAGGTAATCGATGCTGCGCCAGACCATTTCGGGCAGATTCCAGGTTTTCAGCAACAGCGCGCCCATTTGCGCCGGATCCATCTGGTCCACCAGCACCGCCAGCTTGGGGTTCTGCTGCCGGAGGAGTCCCAGCACCACCCGGCCGATATTACTGAGCAGGCCAATGGTGGCGGTTTCCGACGGTTTGGCCGCCTTAGCCCGCTGGGCAATGGTAAAGGCCAGCTGGGAGACGATCAGGGACTCCACGTACAGCCGCCGGAACTCGGGGGTATCGGGCATGGTCTTGCGCAGGCTTTCGCCCATGATCATCTGGTAAACCTCGGTAAAGCCCAGCAGCACCAAGGCGTGATTCACATCGGAGATTTTTTGCTGAAAACTGTAGAACGAAGAGTTGATGGTTTTGAGAATCATGCCGGTGAGGGAGGGGTCGCTTTTAACCAGTTCGGCGGCCTCCGAGGCGGGCAGGTTCTCATCCATCAGTTTGGTGGCCAGGGTGGAGGCCGCGGCCGGCAGCCGGGGTATTTTGGTGATGATGTTCTGGACGATTTCGGACTCGATAACTTCCGGATCGCGCTGCCCGCGGGCCAGGAACAACGCTTGGCGCAGTTGGCGGTTCTGTTTTTCGATTTGCTGGGAAATAACGCCCCGCTGGGTGGCCCGGGCCATGGCCTTGGCAACCATGATTTTATAGATGCCGGCGGTCAGCAGTGGATCGAGGGTCGCCAGGGCGCCTTCGCTCAAGGTCATCACCGTTGCCGACGCCTGAGCCACACAATGGGCCGTGCGGCGGCCCTCCCAGGCGTAGTCCTGGGGAAGCAGCCACTCTCCGGCCTGGGCCGAACCGGCACTGACGGTTTTATCCTGAAGGGAGCGATAGAGTCGCAAGCCGCCTTTTAAGACAATGTGCAGGGCGCTGTCGGCGCTGTTTTGGGCAAACAGAGGCTGGTCGGCGCTGAGGGTCTGGATGGGCGCTTCGCGATAAAGTATTTCGATCAGTTTGGGATCCAGTCCCGGAAACAAATTGGAAGGCTCCACGGCAGATGCGGATCTGCTCGGACTGCCATCACCTTGGGTTTTCGCCTCGCTTGGGTTCTGCTCCGCTTTGGCCATGATTCGCTCCCCTCGTCTTTGCTGGATTGTCCGCTGGTCGCCTTGTTAACGCCTAAGATTATTGGGCTTTTTGATGGGCGTCAAGTCATGATTCCAATTGGCCTATTGAAACAGATTTCCCAAGGCGCTCTCCGGGGGGATAGAATTCAGCAGGCAGCCATAGAGCAGCAGCCCGGCGCAGAGCAGCTGCAGCCCCCGGAGACGGCGGCGGCTAAAGCGCCAGGGCGGCAGGAAAAAAGCGCTGCAGCAGCCCCCCAGGGTGAAAAAAGGGGTGAACAGATAGGCATTGCCGGGCTGCCAGGCGGGGATCAAGGTAATCAGATAGAGGTAGGCCAGCAGGGCCACACACACGGCTTTCAGCCGTCGAGGACCCTTCACCAGGGCGTAGCCGATCGCGGGCAGGATGAACAGGACGCTCAAGGGACCGAACCAGGCGGCCGGCAGGGAGGCCGACCAATTGATTTCAAATTTGCTTTTCGCGCCTTTCATGCCGAGGGGGCCGGCTAAAATGCGCCCATGGAGCTGTTCCAGCACTGCTCGCGGGGACTCGCCGCCCAAGGCCAACCCAAGCTGTTCCACCGGCCGGGTGAAGTCCAGAGACTCCAAGCCATAGCGTCCCAGGTTGGCCAGGCTGCCCACCAGGCCGTCGGCATTGCGTTGCGCGCTCACCCAAGGCACGGCGTATCGGGCGGCGGGAAGCTGGGAAAACAGAATCATCACGGCCACGGCCACCGCCAGAAGATAGGGCTGGGCTTTGAGGGCCGGCCAGAGGGTCCGGTAGTCGTGGCGGCGCAGGATTAGAACCAGGCAGAGGCCGCCCAGAACCACCGGCAGGGCCGGGGCCACTCCAGGGCCTCCCAGGCTGAAGGTTGTGGCGGAGGTCAGCACCACCACGTCCAGGGGGCTGGGGCGCTCCACTACGCGGTACAGCGCCAGCAGACTGACAGCGGCGGCGGCGGCCTGGATCACTTCGGGGCGGCCCGAAGGCGCCAGGGCCACCAGGCGGGGCATGCTCATCACCACCAGGGTGACGGTAATGGCCGTGGGGGGCCAGGCATAGCGCCGCGCCAGGGCATAGGTAGCCAGGCCGGTTGCCAGATAGGCCCAGAAGCTGTGCAACCCGGCCCCCGCCGGCGTATCTAGGCGCAGATTCAGGAAAGTGAGCCACTGGGCATTGTCGGGACGCAACCCGGCCGCCGCCAGGGAATCCAGAGAGCGGCCCTGAATCAGATTATCCAGGAGTTGCGTCGAAAGCGCGGGCTCAGGGAGGACTTGGGCACCGAGGATGGCCTGGCCCCCCAGCCAGAGGCCGGCTGCCCCCAGACTCAAGGTTGCCAGGGGGTGGGTTCGGCCGAAGCCGAGCAGTTCCTGTCCCAATCGGCGTAAACGGAAGTCCTGGTGCCGGAGCATGGCCCCGGCGCCCAGTACCATGACAATCTCCAGCCCCCAAATCCAGCCCGGCACTCGGGCCATCAGCGCCAATTGGGACAGCCCCGAAAGCAGCATCAAGGGGATGAACAACCCATAGGCCGCGGCCTCGGCCAGGGTTTGGCCCCGTTGTCGAAAATGGGCATAGAGGGCCAGGGCCGGCACCCCGATCTCCACCAATCTCCATAACCCGGCGCCTATGTCAGATACCATCCACTCCATTCATCGCTTCAACTGTCGACGGTTTCCGGATGGGATTCGCCCTGGCTCAGGTTCGAGCGGTTCTTGCCGCCGGCCGCTTTTTCGGCCTTGAGGTGGGCCACGATCTCGCTCATGAAATCGCGCATATCGATGGCCAGGCGGCGACACTCCGGGCAGTAGATCTTCTTGCGAATATAGCCGTGCTCCTGCATCTGATGCCGGTACCAAGGGATATAGGGGGTTTCCTTGCAAAACTTCTTGCCGCTGTAGGCGGCAATGGGGCAACCGATGCAGACCAGTATGTAGAAGATCCGGCAGGGCGGGCAATCGAGCACGCCACCGTCGCTCCCCTTCCCATCAATGATGCGTTGCCATTTTTTCACCGAAGCCTCCATGATCCGAATCTTGTTCATGGGTACCTCCTTGAACCCTTAAAAACGCCGCTGATGAAAGAGGCGTTTAGGAAAACGAAAATTCTTCCCCTTCAGCCGGCGGCCAGGCCCGGCCAATAGGGGGCCTGAACATGGGCACAGCGCTGGATCACCGGATCTGTGAGGCGCGGGTCGGCAGCGGATCCCATCCGCGTGGAATCGTTGGAGCGCGTTTCGCCCAGCTCATTGAGGACCTCCCACACGGACCGGGCCAGGGCCTGGGGGTGGTAGCCCCCCTCCAGGGTCAGGACCAGCCGCTGGGCACAGCATTCCGCCGCGCTGTTCATGAGAATGCGGGTGAGTCCCGCAAAACCGGCGGCGCTCATCTTCATGCCCCCCAGGGGATCCTGGCGATGGCTGTCGAACCCGGCCGACACCAGAATCAGATCCGGCATAAAGGCCCGCGCCAGGGGGGATAGCAGTCGTTCCATGAGAAGGATATATTCGCCGTCCCCATACCCCCGGGAGAGGGGGATGTTGACAGTGTAGCCGTTCCCGGGCCCCAGCCCGGTTTCCGTGAAGGCGCCGGTGCCTGGAAATAGCGGGTATTGGTGCAACGAGAAGAACAGAACCTGGGGGTCATCTTCGAAAATATGCTGGGTGCCGTTGCCGTGATGGACATCCCAATCCACAATCAGCACCCTTTTTAAGCCCAGCACCCGCCGGGCATAATAGGCCCCAATGGCGATACTGTTGAACAGGCAGTAGCCCATGGCCCGGCTGCGCTCGGCGTGGTGCCCCGGGGGCCGGGCCGCTACCAGGGCATTTTGCACCTCGCCGGAAATCACGCCGTCGATGGCCGCCAGCAGACCTCCCACTGCGCAGCGGGCGGCTTCAAAGGATGCCTCCGAGGCATGGGTGTCGGCGGTGAGGCGGGTCCAGCCCCGCTGGGCGCTGGCGGCGATGGTTTCCACTTGGGCCGGGGCGTGGGCCCAGAGCAGTTCTTCGCGACGGGCCGGACGCGGGGCGATGGCAGTGTAGGGGGGGTCCTGGATGATCTCGTGGATCATGGCATAGAGGGGGGCCAGCCGGCGGGGGCTTTCCGGATGTCCTTCTTCTGTCTGGTGCGTCAGATAGATGGGGTCGTGGACAATGCCGGTGGTGGGCATGGCGGTAATCCTAATTGTTACGGGCGGCGCCGCCCTTTCCTGGCGGAGGCCTCGCTCTGAGCCTTCAAGGGCACGGTGAGCAGATGGGCGATTCGCTGATGCAGGACCGCCTGGGTGGTGGAACCGACCATCAGTTTTTTTACCACTCCCCGGCGGCGCACCCCCACCACAGTCAAGTCGGGGCGGACTTCCCGGCAATAGGCGCCCAGGGTTTCCGCCGGCGGACCCGGGCGCACGCTGGGCTGAATGGCGCAGGTCTCCCGGATCTCGGGCGGCATGAGCGCCTCCAGGGCCTTAAGGCGCTGGCGGAATAGGGCCTCCTGAACCTCGCCGTAGGGTGCCGTGGTGGGATTGACGGCGTCCTCGTCCAAGGGTGCCGCCAAGGCATGGAATAAATGGGTTTCCGCGCCATAAGCCCGGGCCAGATAGGCCCCCATGGCGACCACGGGATCATCCGGGGATTTAAGTTCGCAGGCGATGACGATTTTTTTGAATCCTGCCGGCCGGGTCAGGTCCAGGGGAGGATGCGCCCCATCCCGGATGATCAGCAGCGGGCAGGCGAGGGTACGCGCCATGGGGTCCACCACCCGGCCCAGAAACAGCTTTTGCAGCACCGAGAGCCCCTGACCCGCGGCCACAACCAGGTCGGCCTTGAGGCGGGCGGTTTCCTGGGCAATGGTCTCCACCGGGGGGCCGGTACAGATCAGCGGCTGCCAGGCCACCGGGGCCGAGTCCATCGCACGCTGCATCCGCGCCCGGGTCAGCGCTTCTTGCCGGGCGATGCTCTGGGGGCGGTGTTGGATATCGATATCGTGCAGGCTGTCCTGGGGGCCGAAGAGGCTGTGAAACAGGTAGAATTCAGCCTCGAAGCGCAGGGCTAGCGCGATCCCGTAGCCCAGGGCGTGAAGGGAGGGGGGCGAAAAATCCACGGCGGTGATGATGCGCGTCAGGGGCAGGCTCATCAGAGCAACTCCGCTGAAAAGCAGACAGGCGGCCGGAGGTTCACGCGGTCCGGGGGAGAAGTGCAGCTGGCGAAAATGGCGCTTAACGCGTTGCGGAAGTCAGCTGGCGATGCACAGAGATGGTGGCGCGTCCGGTGCGCGTATTACGCGATACTACACCATACAGGGCCTGAAATAGCAAGGGATGCCCGAAAATGCCGGGGGAGGGGAGTTGCGAATTTTATGATATCAAGGATCTCGGGGGCCGGTTGACGCTTTATGGTCCATATCCATCCGCCAGAGCTGTTTCTGGGTCTTGAAGGCCAAGATCGCTAGCACCAGGAGATTGGCGGCGAGCACCAGGGGCAGCCAGAATCGAAAAATCTCCGCGCCCCAAATGAAGATGATGGTATTGATCAGGATATAACCTAGGCGAATTTCCGTGGGACCCAGCCCGTAGTGGTAAATTTCAAAGCGGTTGGTGCAGGCGAAACTGAGAAAGGAGTTGACCATGAACCCGCCGGAACAGAGCAGCAGCCCGAAAAAGTAGACCGTCAACCCCGCGGGGGCCATGAGGGCATAGGCGATCACCAGGCAGCCCGAGAAGATAAAATCGAGCAGGTGGTCCATGTAAAAGCCCCATTTCACCAGTCCGGTGCCCCGCTGGCGGCCCACGGCGCCGTCGAACAGGTCGCTCAGATACTGGAGCGCCAGCATGAGGCTGATTCCCCAGATCCAGCCGATCCAGCGGGCGGAAAGATAGCCGAAGAGCAGAACCCCCAAGGACCAGCCCAGAGTCATCAGGGTCAGGTGGTAGGTTTCCAGCCTTGACGGGATGCGGCTGACATAGGCCTGCACCAGGCGCTTTTCGGCCCTGCCCAGGATGGAACGGCCGGTTTTTTGGTCGCCGGCAAAGGGGGGTGGGGCGGGGGCTGATCTGGTGGCTCGGGGGTCCATGGGCATCACTCAGGGGCTGGGGGCGCTTGAAGGTAGAGATCAGTGGTCAGAAGCTGCTCCGCCATGACGGTTTTCATGCCCAGGGCCGGATATTGGGCCAGGCCATCCAGCAGGGGTGTGATAATATGATTCATGGCGTAGGTGATCTTGGGTGCTTCGGCCTTGTGGGTCATGGCCGCCATGGAGGCGCCCCACTGAATCAGATCCTTGGCGTTTTCCACCGCGGATTCCATATCCAAAAACAGCACCTGATTGGCATTACCGCTAAGGCCTTGATCCACGGCCGTGAATTTGGGGTTGCCCCGCAGCCCGGCGGATTCGTTGGGGGGCACCATAGCCTTGAGCAGGCGGCGGTTGGTGGCCACAATACAAAATTGGGAGTCACACAGGTAGGCCGGTTCGAGATCTGCGCCTAAAGGGGTTTGGGCATAAAACAGGGTTAAATCGCCATGAGCCTCGCTGGCCATGGGCAGGTTGAAATTGGCGGTCAGGCGTTCCAGCATCCGGGCTACCACCTCAGGATCGCGGGCCTCAAGGATCAGGGCCGCTTCGGGGATGGGGAAAAATCCGCCGCTGATCAGATCGTTGAGCAGCCAGGCGATTTGGGAGCCCAACGCCGCCAGGGCTTGTTCCACCTCCAGGCCCATGAAATTATTGAAGGCCTGTTCCGCCCGGGCTCGATCCTGGGGGCTGAAATCCTCGGAGCTTTTCAGGGCCTCCCAGATGCGGGTCAGGTCGTGGGTGTTCTGCCAGCCGTAGTAGATGGGGTCCGCCGGTACCATGGTCAGGGTCGGGTTGGCGGCCGGAGAGGCCTTTAGGGCATCGGCCACCAATGGGTGGGTCGCCTGGGGATCGTGGCGCAGGCGCAGGTGCGTGCGCAGCAGGTTTCCCTCACCGGCCGATCCGCTGATATCCAGGGCCTTGAGCCCGCCCACATAGTCAAGCCCCCGGCGCAGCTCCGCCAGATCCTGGACATCGGCCCCCAGGCGCGGGGCGCTTTCGCTGAGCCAGGTTGCGCTTTGTTGGAGATCCATGAAGAATCTGAACCGCAAATTTGGATCATCCGCCCCGGCGGGCTCCAGGGCCTGGTAGGCCGTCGCTTGGGCCAGGCCGGATTGCTCCTCTGGGTTCTGGGCTAGGCAGCGCAGGATGGGGTCCGGGTCGAGCCCAATGATGGCCAGTCCATGGGCCACGGCATAGAAAAAAGGCGGACTGCCCCCGGAAACGGCGCGGTTGATGGTGTGGCCGTCAATGGTTTCCGTGGTGATCTTGAGATCCTTGACCAGCATTTTGCCCAGGGTGTCCAGCAGATCCGCCGGCTGTTGGGGCCGGGTAATGAGCACCAGGGCGCGCTGAAACAGTTCCGGGGTCGGTTTTTCGCCCCTATCCACGGTGAGGGGGAGAACGCCCAGCATCACTTCCTGGCCGAAGAACTCCCCAAACCAGGGGCTTTCCAGGCCCTGGACGATCTGATCCCGCATTTGAATCAGTTCCCCGACTTGCACTGCATCGGCTCCCAGTTGGCGGCCCGCCTCCTGGATGTCGATCCCCTTGAGGGCCTGGCCCAGGGGGCCGTTGCGAAACCCGTCGATGCTCTTTTTCAGCTCCCGGGCTTCCAAGACGGCCAGGGTATCCTTAGGCAGGATCTGGGCGGGGGTTGCCTGGGGGCCGGCTTGTTTGTAATACAAAAAGTAGAAAGCGGCTCCGCCGGCAATCACGAGCACAAGCAGCAATCCAAGAATTTTTTTCATGGGGATCCTTTGATAGTCATCGGCAGGTTTTCCGCCGGGAAATTGAAGGTAAAGGGTATGGAAACGGGCGGACTATGGCAGGCGGATAAATCACTGTCAAGGGAACCGCGGATATCGTTTCTGAATCTCAACGGTTGTTTTAAGTGAAAGCAACTACGAAATACGCGAAAGGCGCGAAAATGAGAGACAGAGAAATCGTTTTCAAGTCGGAAAGCTACCGAGTCGTAGGCGCATGTTTTGAGGTGTACAAGGTGAAAGGCAATGGGTTTTTGGAAGCCGTGTACCAAGAGTCCCTTGCCATCGAGTTTGGAGCGCAAGGCATTCCTTTCGAGCAGAAACCGCGGGTCAAACTTGAATACAAGGGGCAACCGCTTAACCAGCACTATGAGCCGGACTTCCTATGCTTTGCAGAGATCCTCCTTGAGATCAAGGCAGTCAAGAAGCTGACGGATGAACATCGTGCCCAGGTGATCAACTACTTGAAAGCCACAGGCAAGCAACTCGGACTGCTGGTTAATTTCGGCCATTATCCTAAAGTAGAGCACGAACGCTTCGTCAACCAACCGTTTTTGCGCCTTTCGCGTGTTTCGTAGTTTCACGACCCTTAGCCCTTTGGAGAGGAGTGCTCAATTGACGGAAGATTTAGATCAGTTGCTGGGACCGTGCTTGGTCACCGGCGGGGGCGGGTTTTTAGGCGGCGCCATTGTAGGTCAACTGGTGGCCCGGGGCTGCCGGGTGCGCAGCTTTTCGCGCCGCTTCTATCCGGAGTTGGACGCCCTGGGGGTGGCGCAGATCCAGGGGGATTTGCGCCAGGGCAGTGCCGTGGCCCTGGCCTGTGCGGGCATGGCCACGGTGTTTCATGTGGCGGCCAAGGCAGGCGTCTGGGGGGCCGCCGAGGCGTATCACCAGATCAATGTGACCGGGACCCTCAATGTGCTGAATGCCTGCCGCGCATCCGGGGTGCCGCGGCTGATCTACACCAGCTCGCCCAGTGTGGTTTTTGACGGCCGCGATATGGAAGGCGTGGATGAATCGGTGCCCTATCCGGCCATCTACCCCTGTGCCTATCCCCAAACCAAGGCCCTAGCCGAGCAGGCGGTGCTGGCCGCGGCCGATGAGCGCCTGGCCGTAACGGCCTTGCGCCCCCATCTGATCTGGGGCCCCCGGGACAACCACCTGGTTCCCCGCATTCTGGCGCGGGGCAAGCGGTTGGCGCGGGTCGGTTCGGGGCGCAACCGGGTGGATACCCTCTATATCGACAACGCCGCTGCGGCCCACCTGTTGGCCGCGGAAACATTGGCCCGCAACCCCGGGTTCTCCGGGCGGGTCTATTTCATCAGCCAGGACGACCCGGTGCCCCTGTGGTGGATGGTAGACCAGATTTTGGCCGCCGGCGGCCAAAAGCCGGTGGCGCGCTCCATTTCGCATTCCGCGGCCTACGCCATCGGCGGCTTGCTGGAGCTGGTCTACCGGGTGCTGCCTCTCTCCGGCGAGCCGCCCATGACCCGCTTTGTGGCCCAAGAGCTATCCACCTCCCACTGGTTCGACATCTCCGCCGCCAAACGGGATCTGGGCTACCAGCCCCAAATGAGCATCCCAGAAGGATTGTCGGAACTGGGGCGCTGGTTGAAGGCCCAATCTGCTGAAAAACGCGGATAATGGGAGGAAAATTCAGGGGGCTTGGGCGGCCTCGATTTCCGCCAGAGTCCGCTGGTATTCCGCAACCAAGGGGCCGCCCAGGGCCACCGCCTGCCGGGCGGCCCGGCGGGCGGCCTCTATCTCGCCCTTAGCCAGCAGAGTCATGGCCAGGTTGTTGTAGGCGTTGGCCGATTTCGGATGGCGTTTCAGGGCTCCCCGAAAGGCCGCCTCAGCCCTAGCGAACTGGCGCAGCTGGTAGCGGCTGTTGCCCAATCCCATCCAGGCAATCAGGCTGTCCGACCAGTACCGCAAGGCCTGCTGGTAGCCCACGGCGGCCGCTGAGTAGTGCCCGGCCCGCTCCAGCCCTAAGACACTTTCCAGATAGCGCTGTTGCTGAACCACCACCGGCATCTCTCCGGGTTTGAGCACAGTGATTCCCCAGTAATCGCCGCGGGCCCAGGTGCGCCGGAAAAGCGTCAGGTCCATGGGCATGCGGGGCGTAGTTCCGGAATGCAGGATGATTTCCTCGGCGGCCGGATCATAGCCGATCACCACCGCGTAGTGCCAGCGGGGCGCCCAGGAGAGTCCAAGATTGAGGAGCACCACCACGGGGGTTCCTCCGCTGATTTCACGAAATAGATCCGTCGGGCGGGCCAAGGGATAGGCGATTCGGCCGTGACGGCGGGCAGTTCCTAAAAGTTCGCTCTGAAAGCTGCCCTGGCGGCCGGGGGTGAACACCGCGGGCGCCAGGGCCTGGGGGGTGGTCTCCACGCCGCTCCACACCAGGGCCGATGCCAGGGCGGCCGGTCCGCAGTGGTGGATTTCCTGGGGAAAGAAGGGGACTGCCAGTTCATGGCGGGGGGGGCCGGCGGGGATCTCAAAGGCACGGAAGGCGCAGCCCCCGGTCAAGCCGACCCACAGCAGGCCCAGCACATAAAGGATGGTTTTGCCTGAGCCTGGAGCCACGCAGCGGCAACCCCGGATTAGTGACGCACAAAGGGATAGACGTTGGTCCATCCGATGATGTCAGTGAACAGCAGCACCAGAAAAAGAATCAGCAGGGCGCCCACCACCGTACCCAGGGCATCCCCGCCCGCCGGCAAATGATCGAACTGGTGCACCAGCCGGGCCACTTCGGCATCCGACAGGCTCTGAATCCGTGCGCTTGCCTCCTGGGGATCGATCCCATAGGCGCGAAGGGCCGTCTGAACATCCTGGCGATCCATGAGGCCGGCCAGTCGCGTCCGGGGAGTCCCGTCCGGGGTGAGGGCCATGGCATCTTCCGTGGAGATCATTCCGGCCCAAGCGCCGTGAAGGGGGACATTGAGCAGCACCATGATCACGGTCATCAGCAAGGCAATCGCGTGCTTGCGGCGGTGATTGAAAAACATAACAAGCTCCTTGGGGGTTAAGGTAACCCCATTGGGTGTGGTCGGGAGGCGATGTTCTCCATTTTAAAATCCTTGGGGCTCTATAGTTTGGAATTCCCAGGAGTGTCAACCGCCGTCATCTGGTCGAGTTTCTCGGGTTTGCACATGAATATCAATCAATTACCAGACGTCGTTTCGCTGTCGGGGCCCACCTGCGAAGGGGTGGCAT
This sequence comes from uncultured delta proteobacterium, assembly GCA_963713755.1. Classification (GTDB taxonomy): domain Bacteria; phylum Desulfobacterota; class Desulfobacteria; order Desulfobacterales; family CAVQMW01; genus CAVQMW01. The sequence goes on from CAVQMW010000005.1 coordinate 1,083,213, forward strand.
TGTCCGGCGGGCAGGCCCTATGGGCCAGTTGCAAGGGGGGGCTGGCCTCCGGAGACAATTCCAGCTGCAGCCGAAAGCGATCCAACTCCGCCCGGGCGGCGATGCTTTGGCTGGCCAGTTTATAGCGCAGGTAGATCACCCAGGCCACCAGGGCGGTGAATACCCCGCCCAATGCCGCGAAGAGCCATTTATAGCGCACCAGGGTGTCCAACCCCACCCGGCCTATATAGGTGAGCATATTGGGGATCACCCAGTAGAGAAAGGCGCCCAGCACCACCAAAAATCCGAGAATAAAGATGTTGAAGCGGCTGATGCGGGCTAAAATTCGGCTCCAGCGGCCGCCCAATTCGGATTGGGAAGTCGGTGAGGCCTCCGACGGGTGCCTTCCGTGGTCCTCAGCGGGATCGGATTTATGGTCCCCATAAAAAATCGACATATAGGCCCGCACGATGAAGGCAAAGAGTAGAATTGCGCCCACGGGCAGGCCCACGGCCGCCGCCAGCCAGGCCCGGAAGGGAAACGGCCGGGTGCGGGTGATCAGTTTGACCTCATAGTTTTCCAGGGGGCCGAATGCCTGCTCGAAGTAGTATTTGTCAAAGGTGCTGAGATTGTTGCCGTCGGTTTCATGGAGCACATTCCCGCTGGAATCCTGGATCTGCAGGACGGCGCTGCGGCCCGATTTCATGGCCGCCACGGCGAAGATTTCGGCCTCGATGAGCAGGGTGATCACCGCCAAAATCAAAAACAGGGTTTTATGCTCACGAATCAGTGCGGCAATGGTGGGAGGCTGGGGCATTCAGGGAGCGATCCTCTATGGGGCGGGATGACCGAAAGTTGAGCGGTTTTCCCGGCCGAAGCGTCAAATGCTTGATTCCGTCGGCCTAGTTAGCATAGGCTATTTGTTTCGTTCAAGGCTCAACTCTCAGGTGGGGGGCGCACGGAGATGGAAAAAGTTATCGTGATCGTGGTGGGTCCGGACCGGCCTGGCATCATTGCCGCGGTATCGGGGCTGCTGTACCGTCTGGAAGGCAATCTGGAGAATGTCAGCCAAACCATTCTGCAGTCGGTCTTTACAGGGACCTTTATCGTCAGCCTGCCCGGGAAAATCACCTTGGCCGAGCTCTCCCAAGAGCTGCATAAGATTGCGGCGCCCCTCCATTTGAAGGCCTACGTGGATGAGTTTACGGTCCCTGAAGGGGGGGCCGGCGAACCGGCCAGTGATCCCTATGTCATCACTACCCGGGGACCGGACCAGAAGGGCCTGGTGGCCCGCATTACGGCGATCCTGGCGGCCTATGAGGTGAACGTGACCGATCTTCAGGCGGCATTCAAGGGCGGGGACGATCCCGACGACAATATCATGATATATGAGGTGGATCTGCCTCGCGGCGTCGATCGTCGGATTTTCACCGAGGCGCTGCGGGAAAAGGCCCTCCAGCTCGACCTGCAAATCAACATCCAGCATCGCCGGATTTTCGAGGCGATCAACCGCATCTAGTGCTGCAAACGGCAGCTATCAGTCTGAAATCATAATTATTTTGAAGGACAACCTTTATGCTGACCCAGAGCGAGATCCTGACCACCTTGGAGATGGTGCGCAATGAGAATCTGGATGTGCGCACCATCACCCTGGGGCTCAACCTGCTGGCCTGCGCCAGTGATGACCTTGGGCGCTTCACGGACAAGATCAGGACGCGCATCACCCAGGTGGCGGGAGAATTGGTAGCGGTGTGCGATCGCATTGGCGGCGACTACGGCATCCCGGTGGTCAACAAGCGGATTGCGGTGAGCCCCATGGCCGTGGCCGGGGCGGCCTTCAACCGCGACCAGATGGTGCGCGTGGCCCAGGCCCTGGACCGGGCCGCGGCGGATGTGGGTGTCGATTTCATCGGCGGTTTTTCGGCCCTGACCGAAAAGGGGATGGCCCAGGGCGATCAGGCCCTGATCCGCGCCATCCCCCAGGCTCTGGCGGAAACCGGGCGGGTGTGCGCCTCGGTCAATGTGGCCTCCAGCAAGGCCGGTATCAACATTGACGCGGTGCTGCAGATGGGCCGCATCATCAAGGAAGCCGCCCGGCTCACCGCCGACCGGGACGGCTTGGCCTGCGCCAAATTGTGTGTCTTTGCCAATATTCCCCAGGACATTCCCTTTATGGCCGGGGCCTATCTGGGGATTGGCGAGCCCGATGCGGTGATCAACGTGGGGGTCAGCGGACCGGGGGTGGTCAAAAAGGCCATTGACCGCGCCCTGTCGGCCCAGGGCGATCTAAACCTGGGGCACCTGTCGGAGATCATCAAGCGCACTGCCTACAAGGTGACCCGGGTGGGGGAATTGATCGGCCAGGAGGTGGCCGCCGCCCTGGGCATCGGCTTTGGGGTGGTGGATCTCTCCCTGGCACCTACGCCCCATGTGGGTGACAGCGTAGGGGAGATTTTCCAGAGTCTGGGCCTGCTCAGCATCGGGGTGCCCGGCACCACCGCGGCCCTGGCCATGCTCAACGATGCCATTAAAAAAGGGGGCGCTTTTGCTAGTTCCCGGGTGGGCGGCCTTTCCGGGGCCTTCATTCCGGTGAGCGAGGATCTGAACATCGCCGATGCCGCGGCCCGGGGATATTTGAATCTGGAAAAACTGGAGGCCATGACCAGCGTCTGCTCCGTGGGTCTGGACATGGTGGCCTTGCCCGGGGATACCAGCGCCGAGACCCTCGCGGCCATCATGGCCGACGAAATGGCCATCGGGGTGATCAACAAGAAAACCACCGCCACCCGCCTGATTCCCGTACCCGGCAAACAGGCCGGCGACCACGCCCGCTTCGGGGGCTTGCTGGGGGAGGCCACCATTATGTCGGTGAACAACGGCCCAGGGGACAATCCCTTTGTCCGCCGGGGCGGTCTGATCCCGGCGCCCATCCACAGCCTGATCAACTAATTTCCCCATGCCCAGCTAAACCGGGGTGGTTCCTTGAGTTGGCTAAACCGCCTGGGCAAAATGCCGATCTATATAACCATGGGAAAATTAATCTTGTGGAGGCTAAAATTTTTTTTGATGGGCGGCCTGATCAGCTTCACCCTGCTTGCAAATTTGGCGGTTGGCCGGGCAGAATCGGTCTACATCCATAAATACCAGGATCCCCAGGGCGTGTGGCATTTCAGCGACACGCTGCCCCAGACCGATCACGCGCTGGAGAGTGAAGAGGCGCTGGCCTCGGCGCCCCGGCAAAAGGTGCGTCTCCAGCGGGAGCCCATGGGCCAGGGACAAGGGGATCGGGTGCTGGGGGCCAACGACTATGCCGGACCGGTTGAGGTCGGCGTGGAGGTTATGGCGGCTAAAAATGTGGCTCTTGAGGATGCCCGGGGCGTTGCGGTCCGCAAGGTCGGAAAGCTTCGGCGCTACATCCTCCCGCCGGGATATTCGGGGCCGCTCTTCACCATTCGGCCCCAGAACCTGCGAAAAAGCTGGCGCTATAAATACCAATACCGCTACGTGCCCGGCGATCCCCGGGCCGTGCCCGATTCCGACGTTCTTTACCGGCTTCCCTTTGAGGGCGGTCCCTTTCCCGTGACTCAGGCCTTTCATGGCAAGGCGAGTCATCAGGACCCCCATAACCGCTATGCCGTGGATATTGCCATGCCCGTGGGAACCCCGGTGGCTTGCGCCCGTTCAGGGGTGGTGATGGAGGCCATGAACGACTATTTCTGGTCCGGAAAGGATTCGGCCTATTACGGTCCCCGCAGCAACCTGGTGCGTATCCTCCACGACGACGGCAGCATGGCCCTCTATGCCCATCTGCGGCGGGGGTCGGTGGCTTTCGAACCGGGCCGGAGGGTGGCCGCCGGGGAGATTATCGCCCTGAGCGGCAATACCGGCTACTCCAGCGGCCCCCATCTCCACTTCAGCGTGCTGGTCAACCGCGGCATGGAGGTGGTCTCTTTGCCCTTTAGATTCGCGGGAGTAAACGGAGAGGGCCTTAATCCCCGGACCGGGATCCTGTTGGGCCTGCCGGCCGCCGGGCCTTGATAGTGATTATTTTTTAGTGGCCGCCATGGTGAAGCAGTTGATCCGGTTGCCGATGATAAACCAGATCAGCTGGGTCATCAACGTTGAGGTCCGGGTGGGTCGCGGGAAATGCTTGAGATCTTCGGGTTGAAAGTTCTTGCGGTAAACCCCCGAGAGCCGATTCATGGCCCAGCTGATGGCCTGCACCAGGGGAAAGCCGGAGAAGGTGCGTTTGAACTGGTGGTACTCCGGCAGGGAGTAGGCATAGAAGTAATCGCGGATGCGTAAGGGGCCGAAGGCGCCGATGTAGCTCAGCTGGTTGCGGTCGAACCACTGCAGCACCTCCTCGGCGGTGTGGATGCTCTCGTGGGGAAATCCGAAGACATCGTAGGCGATGGCCTCGCGGTTGGTCTTGCCGTAACGCTTGTTCATGGAGGCCATGAAAAAGGGAAAGAGGGTCTGGCCGATGCGCGCCCGCTTGTCGATGTCAGCCCCCCCCAGCAGCTTGCAGATGTTCTGCTTGATGCGCAGCAGGCAGCGGCTGTAGGCGTTGTAGAGGCTGACGATGACCACCCCGCCCGGGCGGGTCATGCGGCACAGCTCGGCAAAGCCGCTTTCCGGATCTCCGGTGTGGTGCAGGACCCCCACGGAGTAGGCGTAGTCAAAGGCTTCGTCGGGAAACAGATCGCGATCCAGGTTGAGAATGTCGGCCTTGCGGAAGGAGATGTTGGTCAGGCCGGCCTGCTCCTTTTTTTGATTGGCCAGCTGTAGGGAGCCCTCGGAAAGGTCCACGCCCAGCACCTCTTTGGCCCCGTTGGCCGCGTACCACAGGGCGTACTCCCCGGTGCCGCAACCCAGTTCGAGCACCCGCTTTCCGGCAAAGTCCTCCTTGCGGACCCCCAGCATGCGCAGCCGCCAGCCCATCTCCTGATCCGCCTCCCGGGTGGAGGGCCAGGGGATCTTGGAGTACATGCCCACCACGGTTTCCCGGATCCGGTCAATTTCAGCTTGGTCGTATTTACTCTTGGTTCGCGTCATTTAAGGCGTCTCTCCTTCACGGAATTTTTTAACGGTTGCCGGCGACCCCATGGCAATGGCGTAGGGCGGGATCGCGCCTTTGACCAGGGAATTGGCGCCGATAATGGCGCCGGTTTCAATTTCCGCACCATCGGCCACCAGCACCGCGGCCCCCAGCCAGACGTCGCCGGCAATGCGGATGCCCCGTCCCGGCTGGAAGCCCTGGGCCATCATGGGCAGATCCCTTTGTTCATGCCGGTAATCGGGTCCGCCGATCAGGTAGCAGTTGGCGGCGATGACACTGTGGGGGCCGACCGTGACCTGGCTTTCCTCCACGGCGTGAATGATGGTGTTGGGACCGATGGAGATGTCGTGGCCCAATCGGATGGCGCCGTTTTTACAGCCCATCAGCACATTGCGGGAGACAAAGACCCGATCGCCGATCTCGATGCCTCCCGGCGGGTCCCCCTTGGCGTCCAGCACACAGTTGTCATCGATCACCACCTGATTCCCGATGGAAATATTGCCGGGATTGCGAATGGAGATCCCGCTGCCAAAGAGCACCCCCTTGCCCAGGCTCCGGAACAGCGGCCGGTAGGCCAAGGCGCGCAAGGCCAGGCCCAGGGCGCCGGGAATATTGCGAAACAGGGTGGTGACAATTTCAAAGTAGATGAACCGGGCCCAGTTCTGGTCGCCCACGCTCAGGGATTTGTATTTGGAGACGAACCCGCCGCCCCCGGGTTGAAAGATCTGGGAATGGATCTTCCTGGGGCTCAATTGAGGTAGCCTTCTGCCCGGTACCACTGGGCGGTGCGGCGCAGGCCCTCTTCAATCCCTACCTTGGGGGCGTAGCCCAGGTCGCGTTGTGCCTTGCCGATGTTGAAGGCGCGGTTCTGGCGGTACCAGTCCACCCGCCGGGGGAAGATGGGCGGGTTGATTTTCAGGGGCCGGCAGATCTTCTCGCATAGATACCCGGCGGCCCGCAGGGGCATCAGCGGCAGGTGGGGGATGTTGACCTTGACCTCCAGGGCCTCGGCGGTGAGCTGCACCAAGCGTTTGATGGATAGATATTCTTTGTCGGCGATGAGGTAGGCCTGGCCCTCGCCCTTGCCGGGTTCCATGGCCAGCATGAAGGCATCCACCAGATTGTCGATATACAGGGGGTGGTAGAGAGTCTCCCCGCTGCCGAACATGGGAAAGACCCCCTGATTGACCCGCTTGAAGATCATCTGGAAACGCTCCGGGTCCCCGGGGCCGTAAATGGCTGCCGGCCGGATAATGACGGTTTTGAGTCCCTTTTGGAAGAACTCCGCCACCACCGGTTCAGCTTCGTATTTGGTTTGCTGGTAGTAGTCGGCGGCATGGATGGGGGCGGTCTCGTCCCCGGGAGGATGGTCGATGTTGCCGTGGACCCCGCAGGTGCTGCAGTAGATGAACTTCTTCACGTCGGCCGCCTGGGCGGCTTCCAGCATGGTGCGAGTGCCGCCCACATTGACCTCGTGGTAGTAGTCATCGGAGACATTCAGCTCCCGAAAGGCGGCGGCCAGGTGCTGCACCACCTCCGCGCCTTGCACGCAGCGCCGCGCGGTTTCCGGGTCGGTGACACTGCCGATCACCACTTCGGCGCCCCATTGGCGGATTTCATCGGTTTTATGGCCCTCCTGGTAATCCAGGGCCACCACCTGATGCCCCTCCTCCAGAAGCCGCTTGACCAGTGCCTTGCCGCTAAACCCTGTCCCACCGGTGACCAGTACCTTCATCTACCCGTTCCTTGTCCAGTTAGTTGAAAAAACGGTTGTTCCAGATCGCAATGTTGATCAGCCCCCACAGTACGTGGTTGTGGTTCTGGACTCTGCGGCTATGCTCGTCCATGAGCTGATTGACATAGGCGCGCTCCATGTTCTCGGCGATGATGGGCGAATCGTTGAGCAGCTCCACCATGTAGGGTTTCAGGCGTCCCCGCAGCAGGTGCTTCACCGGCAGGCTGTAGCCCTGTTTGCCGCGCTGGACGATGTTTTGCGGCAGGATGCCTTCCAGGGCCGAGCGGAAGACATGTTTGGTTTCGAGCCCTTTGAGCTTCCAGTCGCCGGGCAGGGCCGCCATGTACTCCACCAGGGGGTGGTCCAGCAGCGGTACCCGGATTTCCAGGGAGCTGGCCATGCTCATCTTGTCGACCTTCATCAGCACGCTGTCGGTCATCATGAAGCGCATGTCGAGGTAGATTTCGCGGTTGATGAGATCCTCGGCATCGCAGCGGGCGTTGTATTGACGCACCTGGCGAAAGGGGTCCAGCCGGGTGGCGGCCTTGAACTCAGGGTTGAACAAGCGCTGGGCCATGGCTGGCGTGGAGAAATACTGCCAGCGCAGATGACCCCCTTCCGCCGGCAGATCGGCGCCCTCGACGAAGCGCTTGAGCATGTTGACCGGCCCCTTTTTCTGGGGCTGATCCGGCAGCCGGCGTACCAGTCTGGAGACCACCTCGCTGCGTAGCACCCGGGGCAGGGCGCGATAGTAGCGCCACAGTTTGCTGGCCTTGAAGCGGTCATAGCCGGCAAAGCTCTCGTCGCCCCTTCGCCGCTGAGGCAGACGGTGACATGCTCGCGGCCTTTTGGCAGACCAGGAAGAGCGGCACCGTGGAGAGGTCGGTCATGGGTTCGTCCAGGTGCCAGAGGGCCTTCTCCACATACTGCGGCCTGATATCGTCGATCATCAGTACATGGTGCTCGGTCTCGAAATGGTCGGCCACGATCTGGGCGTATTCCAGCTCGCTGAAGGTCTTGTCTTCGTAGCCGATGGTGAAGGTTCGCAGAGGGCCGCTGATGTGGCGGCGCATCATGGCCACGATGGTGCTGGAGTCGAGACCGCCGGAGAGAAACACGCCCAGCGGTACATCACTCACCAGATGGCTTTTCACCGCCTCGTCCAAAAGGACGCGTTGCCGCTCCACGGCAGCTTCATAGCTGGGCAGCTGGCGGCCGTTGAATTTAAGATCCCAGTAGGGTTTCAGCTCGGCCCGACCCCCCTGCCAGCGAACCCAGTGCCCGGCCGGTATTTTGTAGATATCCTGAAACATGGTGTCGGGCGCCGGCACGAACTCAAAGCCGAGGTAGTCATACAGCGCTTGTCGGTTAAGACGCCGGGCGACGCCGTCGTATTCCAGAATGGCCTTGATTTCAGAGGCAAACACCAGTCGCTCGCCCCGCTGGTAGTAGTAGAGAGGTTTGATGCCGATGCGGTCGCGCACCAGAAAGAGCTCCTGGCTGCGGGTGTCCCAGATGGCGAAGGCGAACATCCCCCGCAGGCGCTGAACCACCTCGATGCCGAACTCTTCATATCCGTGGAGGATCACTTCCGAATCGCTGTTGCTGGTAAAGCGGTGTCCTTTGGCCTCCAGCAGGGGCCGCAGCTCCATGAAATTGTAGATTTCGCCGTTGAACACCAGGGCCAGGCTGCGATCCTCGTTGAACATGGGTTGGCGGCCGTTTTCGCTCAGATCGATGATGCTCAGCCGGCGATGGCCGAGAGAGACCCCGCTGTCGCTGTAACTCCCCTGCTGGTCGGGTCCGCGGTGGGCCAACACCCCGGTCATCCGCTGCACCAGCGGTTCATCCTGCCAGGTAAAGCCGCAAATTCCGCACATGGGGCGCTGAGGTCCTTTTGAAACTGGTTGCCGAATAGCTAAAAATTGATGCCTGAGCAGTCACGATCTCCATGGACCGCCCGGCGAATTCAAACCCAACACACTATCCCTTGACAAACTTTATTGTCAACGAATTTGAAACCTGAAGCGAGTCCCCGGTTGGGCAGGATCCTCAACTAGGGCGGGAGGCATTGGAACGACGGGTTGTATTCTTCAGGGGAGGCCTTGCGCTGTGGTGGATTGGTGCTACTTTGATTATTAAGCCTAATTGTTAAGCCTAATGCCGGGCGGTGTTCCCCGGCCCGGATCCGACACGCATAGGACCCTATCCCATGCCCTTTATCCGCCAGTCTGGTATTTGCGGAAAAATTTATGTGCCCGAACCCAGCGCAAAGATCGGTACCAAGCACCCCTGCCGGGACTGCTTTGCCTGCCAGATGTGCAGCGAGGACCGCTGCCGGATTTGCCGGGATGTCGCCCGGGGCTCGCGTTGCGGCAAGGGGGGAACGGTTGGTTTTAAAAGCCCGGTGGGCTGCCGGACCCGGAACAGCTCTTGAGCTGCGTGACATGCCAAGAGACAATCGTCAGCCCTGGATTTTTGCCCTCCCGCGTATCAATTCAAATTGCTGAGCGCCGGAATGCGATAGCGCTGCTGGATTTGGCGATGGATGGCCTCAATGTCGGCAGGGTCGAGATAGAGGGCGTGAGGGCGCTGCTCCAACTCGATTTTATGGAAGCCGCTGATGGGGCTTTCCAAGGCCAGGGGGAGATCTTCCAGACGGGAAACGGTTCGCCCGTTGATCTGGCGCACGACCATGTTGCTTAGCTCCTCGTAGCCCAGGGTATAGGTGGTGGGAATCACGCCGGCCAGAATCACGATTTTACGGCGCGTTTCATCGGCCATATAATCCTGGCGGTGCAAATATCGGAACAGATGCCAGGGGCGCCGGCTGCCGTTTTTCAGGTAGGGCTCCAGATAGGGGGCGCTGAGTTCCTGGAACACCAGCCCGCCGAGGATGAAATAGCGGGGCGCGCGGTCCACCACATAGGGCGGCACCAGGTAGTCGTCGGCCGGGGTGTGCTCCAGGAGCAGCGCCAGGGTGACGTGCTGACCTTGGCGAACCACCTCCAGGTTGACGGTTTCGCCGGCACGAAAGCGGCAGCGCAGCAGGTGAACCATGTCCAGGTTGCCGTATTGGGGATCGCGGTATTGCCCCTGGGTGTCGATCTCATATTGTTCCACCTTCACCAGAACATCGCCTTTGCGTACCCCGGCCGCTTGCCCCGGGCTGCGGGGCCGCACCGCCTCGATGAATACCCCGCCATCCCCCTCCCCAAGTCCCAAGTGGTGTCGCAGTTCGCTATCCTTCAGTGCGGCGTAGCGAATTCCCGCGGTGGGAAACCCCTGGTACTCCCCGGTTTGGGCGTCGGCCAGGAAGTGTTCGATGACCGGTACCGCGATCACCTCCATGATTTGGGTATCGCTGTCGTATTTGTGGAGCAGTCCCGCCAGCCGAGGGCCGTTTAATACCGGTAAGCTGAAATGGCCTTCGCGATGGGTCAATGTACCATGGAGGCGATAGATGAGAAACTGGCTACGATACGGGAATTCGGCCACTTCTACACTGATCACGGGATGGGCGCTGGGGATGGCTTCGCCCTTGGTCCGGGGCTGCAGCACGGTCAGCTGATCCCCAGGGGCGGCGCCCGGCGCCAGCCGCAAGGGCTGGGTGTCCGCCAAAAAATCGGGATCCAACGGTTTGAGCAACGCCAAGTTGGCTTCATAATCGACCACCACCAGCTGCGCTTGACTTTGGACATCGCTGTCCATGCGAGTCAGTTCGATGGTGCGGTGATTGGCCACGGGTTGCGCGGTAATCAGAATAAGCCCGCCGGGTAGGATCGCGCCGATGGTTTGGCGGGCCGGCCCCGGCTGCAGGTGCCAGGGGCGCTGGGGCGAGTAGCGCCAATTGGTGGCTTCAACCTGAACGAAGGATCGGGGCATTTCCCGGACCAGGTCCAAGGGCTGGGCGCCCAGGTGGCGATAGGGTTGTCCGCAGCTGGCTAGGGTGGCAAGCAGCAGAGCGCCGGCCAGTAAGGCGAAAAGCCGTCGGGTTGCCGCCGGCCCCGGAAGGAATATATTCTTTTTCGTGAATTGGGTCATGGTCTTGGACTAGCGTCTTGGGTCAGCATTTAAGGTTTCCGTTTGGCACGCTCAGGGAAGCGCCCCTCAAGCCACGCCTCAGGGACAATGGAATCTTCCAGGTAAGCCGCCTGGGTTATTTTATTGGATTCCAAAATTCGGAGGTGGGCCGTTTCCACATCTGCGCGCTGAAGGATGATGGGCCGCCCGGTGTCGATGAATTGGATCTCCCAGTGGAGCGCAGGGTCGCTCAAGGCCCCATACAGATCCTCCAGGGTTCGAATCTCAACGCCGTTGACCGCTTTGACAATGGAGAACCGAAAATCCTGCAAATCGGTGTTGATGGGGTCCTGAAGAATCTGGCTCAGCACCACAACTTCCGGGCGTTCCAGGTAGATGCCGGCATCCAGAAAATGGCGGTAATGGAACCAGATATCCGGATTTTGGGTATTGGCCACCTTCATGAAATCGCTGGAGAGGGGCTGAAACACCAGCCCCGCGAAGATCACGTAGCGCGGCAGGCTGTCGTGGCGGCGGGCATGCATCAGATAGGGCCAGGGCCGATTGAGTTCAAGGGTCAGATCCTGGATCGCGTTGCCGCGCTGGATTTTCAGCTCCACCGAATCTCCGGCGAATTTGCGCTCCACCACTTCGTTTAGCAGCACCCGCTCGCCGTCCATCTGCACCCGGCCGTCGCTGAAGATGGGCAGGTCATCAATGGCCAGCAGGATATCGCCAACTTCAAGCACGCCCCCGGCCGCGCCGGCCGCTAAAACCCCGCTGACCACCACGCCGGTATCTTCTCCGCTGAGCCCCAGGGCCCGCCGGTGGGTGGCGTTGATCAAGGGAAACTGAAAAATACCCAAATCCACATAGTGGTCATAGCGGCCGTCCTCGATGTCGCTGAGGAAGCGCCGGATTACCGGGGTGGGAATCATATAGCCCACGTTCTGGGCTACACTGCCGCCATATCCCTGAAAGGCGACCCCCACCACGGCGCCGTTCTGCACCACGGGACCGCCGCTGTTGCCGGGGTTGATGGCCGCGTCGATTTGAATGGCTAGATGGCTGTCGGCCGCCGAGTGAGAGTAGGTTTGATAATCGATGCGGGAGACCACGCCGCGGGTGATGGAGAGCCGGTTGCCGCCGATGGGGTAGCCCATCACCCGCACCGTGGAGTCCAGGGCCGGAACCGCCCCCAGGGCGAGGGGCCGCATGCCCTCGGAAAAGCCGGCCTGAGAAACCGATAGCAGGGCCAGGTCGCAATCATGGGCGATAAATTTGACCTTGGCCTCGTAACGCCGGGCGTCGCCTTCCTTTTCCACGGTGAGCAGGCGGGCATTGCTGGCCACATGGGCGTTGGTCAGGATTAGATTGTCGGCAATCAGAAAGCCCGAACCGCTGCCTTGGACGATGCGCCCAGGGTTCCAGGGGGTGCGGTAATCGGGAATTTGGGCCACGGCATGAATGCGCACCACCCCCTGGCGCAGTTGGGGGATATTCTCCGCGGAGTATCCCCAGCCGGGTATCGCCAGCACTAGCAGCAGGCCCATGAGAATGAATCTCGTGGCGGATCCCCTACACCTGGGTCGGATGCCGCGAACCCCCCCGCGCGGGATCTCCAATGGATGATTCCCTGGGATGGGCGTGATGGTTGGCTTCTTCAATAGGGATCTCTCTGGCCGGCGGGTGAGGCTTAATCTATTAGATGGCATGGGTAGATGGCATGGGTAGATGGTTTGGGCATGGGCGCTAGAGGGAAAATTATGAATAAAAACAGGGCGTCAGGCTAACATTCCGTCCGGGTTGACGTCAAGTCCAACGCTGTGAGCTAATCCAAACTAGTTAAGGTCGTTTGCGGGCATGTCAAACTAATGGTGGCGGCTGCGGCTGGGAAAAGAGACGGGCGATGTGGTATTATCTTTAAGGATGACATCGGTCGAGGAGCGGGGTTTGGCAGCAGGAGGTCAAGCTAAAGTTGGATGGTTGAGATCGGCCCCGGGGTCAGGGCAATATTCGTGAAAGCAGCCGTTGACATTGGGGCGCTTGTTATTACCTTGAATTTAAATTACCTTTAGCTTTATTATATAAAAAGTAATGTCATTCAGGGAGGAATGTATGCGTTTGGACAAATTGACCATCAAATCCCAGGAGTTGCTGCAAAACGCCCAGAATGTGGCCGCGGAGCACAGGAACCCGCAGATCGAGCTCTTGCATATCCTGGCGGCCATGCTGGCCGACAGTGAGGGGCTGCCCCGGGCGCTACTGCGCAAAATGGGGGCCTCCCCGGGGAGTGTGGCCCAGGAGACCACCCTGGCTCTGGGCAAACTGCCCCAGGTGAGCGCCGCCGCCGAAGCCTACGCCAGCCCGGATTTGAGAGCGGTGCTGGACAAGGCCTTTAGCCAAGCCACCCAGATGAAGGACCAATACGTCAGCGTGGAGCATCTGCTCTTGGCGTTGGCTGATACCAAGGGCGACGCGGCAGCCGAGATTTTAAAACGCAATGGAGTCACCCGGGACGCTATTCTCAAGGCCTTGCTGGAGGTGCGGGGTTCCCAGCAGATCACCGACCCCAACCCCGAGGAGAAATACCAGGCTTTGGAGAAATTCGGCCGGGATCTCACCGATCTGGCCCAACTGGGCAAGCTCGACCCGGTTATTGGCCGGGACGAGGAGATTCGGCGCATCGTGCAGGTGCTTTCCCGCCGCACCAAGAACAACCCGGTGCTGATCGGCGAACCGGGGGTGGGCAAAACCGCCATTGTGGAGGGTCTGGCCCAGCGGATTGCCGCCGGCGATGTCTCGGAAACCCTTAAAAACCGGCGCTTGGTGGTGCTGGACATGGGCGCTTTGATCGCCGGAGCCAAGTACCGGGGGGAGTTCGAGGATCGCCTCAAGGCGGTGCTCAAAGAGGTGGAGAACGCCGAGGGGGAGATCATCCTCTTCATCGATGAGCTGCACACCCTGGTGGGAGCCGGCGCCAGCGAGGGCGCCCTGGACGCCTCCAACATGCTCAAGCCGGCCCTGGCCCGGGGCACCCTGCGCTGTGTGGGCGCCACGACCCTCAAAGAGTACCGCAAGTACATCGAAAAGGATGCCGCCCTGGAGCGCCGCTTTCAGCCGGTGCTGGTCAGCGAACCTTCGGTGGAGGACACCATTTCCATCCTGCGGGGGCTCAAGGAGAAATACGAGGTGCACCACGGGGTGCGCATCAAAGACGGCGCCCTGGTGGCCGCGGCGACCCTTTCCGAACGCTACATTGCCGACCGGTTCCTTCCGGACAAGGCCATCGACCTGATGGACGAGTGCGCCTCCAAGCTGCGCATCGAGATCGACAGCATGCCCGCCGAAATCGACGAGGTGCAGCGCAAAATCCTGCAGGCCGAAATCGAACGCGAAGCGCTTAAAAAAGAGAAGGATGAGGCTTCCCTGGCGCGGCTGGAAAAGCTGGAGCGCCGTTTGGCCGGCTGGCGGGAACAGATTGATGAGATGAAGGCCCACTGGCAGAATGAAAAGAACCTGATTCAGACCATCCGCGGCACCAAGGAACAAATCGAGCAGCTCGGGGTGGACGCCCAGCGCGCTGAGCGCGAAGGCAATCTGGCCCGGGTGGCTGAATTGCGCTACGGCAAGCTGCGGGAGCTGGAGGGCCGCTTAAAAGAGGCCAATACCCGGCTCGCCGAATTGCAAAACGATCAGCAGATGCTCAAAGAAGAGGTGGATGAAGAGGACATCGCCGAGGTGGTTTCCCGCTGGACCGGAATTCCGGTAAGTAAGATGATGGAGAGCGAGCGCGAAAAGCTGATCACCATGGAAGATCGTCTGGCCCGGCGGGTGATCGGCCAGAAAGAGGCCATCGAGGCGGTCTCCAATGCCGTGCGGCGCTCCCGCTCCGGCCTACAGGATCCCCAACGGCCCATCGGTTCCTTTATTTTCATGGGTCCTACGGGGGTGGGCAAGACCGAATTGGCCAAGGCCCTGGCGGCCTTTATCTTCGATGACGAGCAAGCCATGGTGCGGGTGGATATGTCCGAGTACATGGAGAAGCACGCCGTGGCGCGGCTCATCGGCGCCCCTCCGGGGTACGTGGGCTACGAGGAGGGGGGTTACCTCACGGAGGCCGTGCGCCGGCGGCCCTACTGCGTGGTGCTTTTCGACGAAATCGAAAAGGCCCATCCCGAGGTGTTCAACGTGCTGCTGCAGATTCTGGACGACGGCCGCATGACCGACGGCCAGGGCCGGACTGTGGATTTTACCAACTCGCTGATCATCATGACCTCCAACGTGGGTAGCCAATTTATCCAGGAGTTGGGCAGCGAGAACCGGGCGGAGCTGGAACGACGGGTCACCGAGGCGCTGCGGGCCGGTTTCAAGCCGGAGTTTCTGAACCGCATCGACGAAACCATCATCTTCCACAGCCTTTCCGCCCATCAGATGGGAGATATTGTGGATATTCAGATGCAGCGCCTCTCCGCCCGATTGGCCTCCCGCAATATTCAGCTGGCGCTCTCCGAGGAGGCGCGGCGCTTTTTGGCGCAGCAGGGCTACGATCCGGTCTTCGGCGCGCGACCCTTGAAGCGCGCCATTCAGCGCCTCATCGAAAACCCGCTTTCGGTGGAGATTCTGGCCGGCCGCGTGGCCGACGGCGCCCGCCTGCGGGTCGAGGTAAGCGCGGGCGCCCTCACCTTCACCCATCGCGACCCTTCGAGCGCTGGAGGTGACGGATAGGTTAGGTCCCGCAGTCCGCCCGGGTTTCGCTTCTATCCAAGATGAGGGTTTGCGAATAAATAAATTCGCAGATTTGCAGCGTTCAGACGCCCGCTCAGCAAGGCGTGAAAACTAAAGAATATCAAGCATATTGTGTGTTTTCACAACGCCGCTGAGTGGGATGCATGGGCGCTGAAAGCCTGCCCCGGTATGCTGTTTAGCCGGGGTGTGAAGTTATTTTTGAGCGAGCCCTAAGCCCCGGGCGGGCGCCTTTCCGGGCGGCCGGCAGCCGGGGCTTGGGTATAGGCCCGGCCCCCCCTGGATTGAAATAAGGTTGTAATCCTTGCGGACTCCGCGTAAAATCAGTAGCTCATGAAACATGACTCTAAAGGTCATTCGCCCAAAGGCGGGGTTCCCTAACTACCTGATAATGTTGGATCCTCATCTAAGAGGGGATGGGTTACCAAAGAACATTCCGGCGTTCTCGAAACCATTAAATTTGCATTTTGGGTGCATTTCATCGAGGCAAGCAATGGCCCTTTCGGCAGTGGAAAAATTACGGCGCTTTTATGAACAGTTCGCCGGCGACGACCAGGTATTGATTGTGATCAATGCCGACCCCGACGCCCTGGCCAGCGCCCTAGCCGTCAAACGGCTGCTATGGCGCAAAACCGCCGGGGTAGCGATCTCCAATATCAACACCATCAAACGGCCCGACAATCTGACCATGATTCAGCGTCTGGGGATTGCCCTGGAACCGGTGGGCGCCATTGAGCAGGCCGCCTACAGCAAATTTGTGATGGTGGATTCCCAGCCCAGCCACAGCGAAGCATTTAAACCCTTTGACTTCCAGGTGGTGATCGATCACCACCCCCTGACTTGCCAGGATGCGGCCTTTCGGGATATCCGGCCCAAATACGGCGCCACGGCCACCATCCTGACCGAGTACCTGCGCGCCGCCAAAATCAAACCCTCGGCCAAGTTGGCCACCGGGCTCTTTTACGCCATTAAGACCGATACCAATAATTTTGAGCGTGAAACCCTCCTGGAGGATGTGCGCGCCTTCCAGTTTTTATACCGCCACGCCAACATCCACTTAGTCCGCAAGATTGAGCAGGCGGAGATTCGCCCCGATTTTCTCAAGTATTACAAAACCGCCATCGATGTGATGCGCCGCCCCAAAGGGCGCGCGTTTGCCCACTTGGGCTGGGTGGTCAGCCCGGATGTTCTGGTCCAGATCGCCGATTTTTGCCTTAAAATCAGCTCTGTGGACTGGAGTATCGTTTCCGGGATTCACGGCGGCAAGCTGGTGATTATCCTGCGCAATGACGGCTTGCGTAAAAACGCCGGCCTGACCGCATCCAACAGCTTCGGGGCTTTGGGGTCCGCCGGCGGCCATAAAAGCGCGGCCCGGGCCGAAATCGACGTGGCCAATTTACCCGAAGCCCTCGATCCCAAGGATGACCAGAGAGTTCAGCGCTGGATCATTCGCCAAATGTCGCCGGCCGGGAAGCCTAAATCCAGTTAATCCGAACCATTCGTATCTGTTATGCGCTATTACCCTGTAAATTTGGATATATCGGGGCGCGCCTGCCTGGTGGTGGGGGGCGGTGCCGTGGCCACCCGCAAAGTGCTGCGGCTGCTGCAGTGCGGCGCCCGGGTCAGCGTGGTGAGTCCTGAATTCACGCCGACCCTCGAGGAGCGCGCCAAAGGGGGCGAACTGGTGCTCCTGCGCCGGGGCTATCGATCCGAGGATCTGGCGGAGATGTTTCTGGTCATCGGGGCCACCAACGATGAAGCCCTCAACCGGCGCATCCACCGGGATGCCGAGGCCCGGGGGCAGTTGTGCAACATCGCCGACCGTCCCAAGGTGTGCAACTTTATCCTGCCCGCCATTGTCTCCCGGGGGGATTTGGTGCTGGCCATCTCCACGGCCGGCAAAAGCCCGGCTCTGGCCAAAAAGCTGCGCCGAGAGCTGGCGGACCAGATCGGACCCGAATATGGCCCCCTGCTGGACCTCATGGGCGCGGTGCGGCGCAAATTGCTGGCCCGCGAGCACGCCCCCGAAGAGCACAAACCGCTCTTTGAAGCCCTATTGAAAA
This sequence comes from uncultured delta proteobacterium, assembly GCA_963713755.1. Classification (GTDB taxonomy): domain Bacteria; phylum Desulfobacterota; class Desulfobacteria; order Desulfobacterales; family CAVQMW01; genus CAVQMW01. Next base: position 1,100,818 of record CAVQMW010000005.1, read on the forward strand.
GGGGACTGGCGGCGTTGGTGGCTCAGGGGGATATCGCCGCCATCGACGCCCTTCTGGCCGATGTGCTGGGACCCGGGTTTACCTGGGATGCCTTTATGCCGCCCTCTGGAGAGCCAGGCTCAGAGCCAACCCCGGAATAATCGTCCGAAATCCAAGTAAGATCTGGGATGCCCGTTATGGAGATTCTGGTCATCGTTGCCTGCGTGCTCTACCTGGTGAGCGCCGTCAGTTTCATGATCTATTTGTTCAGGGCCCGCGGCCTGTACCAACTCTGGGGCACCCGGCTGCTGGTGGCCGGATTCGCGGTGCACACCCTGGCCCTGGGGTTGGGCTTTGCCCAGGCGCGGCACATGCCGGTGCGCAACCTTTACGAAACCCTCTCCTTTGCCGCCTGGGCCTTGGCGGGTACCTTTCTGGTGATCCAAGTCAAGTTCAAGATCAAATTCCTGGGGGCCTGGGCCGCCCCCCTGGTGGCCCTGATTGTGGCCGTGGCCACCCAGATTCCCCGCCAGCCCGTGGTGGCCCAGCCGATATTCAACAGCTTCTGGGTGGTATTCCACATTGTCGCGGTCTTTGCCGGGGAGGCCGCCTTTGCCCTGGCCTGCGGCATCGGCATTCTCTACCTGCTCCAGGAAAACGCCATCAAATCCAAGAACCACGGTTATTTTTTCAAACGTTTGCCCTCCTTGGAACTGCTGGACTCGGCCGGTTACACCTGCCTGGTGACCGGCTTTTCCCTGCTGACCGTGGGCTTGATCACCGGGTTCATTTATGCCAAGGCGGTCTGGGGCCATTTTCTGAGCTGGGATCCCAAAGAGATCTGGTCAGGGATCACCTGGATCCTCTATGCGGCCTTGCTCCACCAGCGGCTGACCACCGGCTGGCGGGGGCGCAAGTCCGCGCTGATGGCCATTGTGGGCTTTGTGCTGGTGCTGTTTACCCTGTTTGGCGTCAACTTTTTACTCAAAGGGCATCACGGCCAGTTTACCCAATTTTAGCGATTTAGTGCTCTATTTCGTAGGTTCGGTGACGTATTATTTCACCGCCCGCTTCGCTTGAGTCGCAAAGAACGCAGAGCAAATAATAACTCTTTTGCTCTATGTGCGAGGGAAAAAGAAATAAACTCTCTGCGTTCTCAGCGTCTTTGCGGTGATTATGAGAGAATAATACGATTCCGTATTTAACTTGAGAGTCCAAAGTTCTCCGTCATGCCGGACTTGATCCGGCATCCAGAGATTCCAATGTATTGGAATCTAAATGGATTCCCGCCTGCGCGGGAATGACGAGTCGAACTAATCGATCCTAATAATTTCAATGCTTTAGAAGAACTATGGACTGACCAGTATTTAAGAAAACATGTATTTAGCGCCGGACGCGCCCGCCGGTTTGTGTGGCCCAGCGCCGGCGGACCTATGTTACACCCTATGCTGGATATTGTACTCATCGGATTGAACCATAAAACCGCCCCTGTGGAGCTGCGGGAATGCATCGCCCTGAATAGCGATGAAAGCCATCTGGCCCTGGACAGCTTCAAAGGCCATCCGGCCATCCGTGAGGTGGTGCTCTTTTCCACCTGCAACCGGGTTGAGATCCTCATGACCTCGCCGGACCCGCCGGCGGCCATATCCATGGCCAAGGCCTACCTGGCCGATTCCAAACAGATTCAATTGAGCCGGTTTGAAAAAAACCTCTACCAATACACCGGCGATGACGCCATCCGCCATCTCTTCCGGGTGGCGGCCAGCCTCGATTCCATGATGGTGGGGGAACCCCAGGTTCTGGGGCAGATCAAGGAGGCCTATTTGCAGGCCACCCGGGAGAAGACCACCGGGGTGATCCTCAACCGGCTGCTGCACCGCTCCTTTTTCGTGGCCAAGCGGGTGCGCTCGGAAACCGGCATCGGGGACCGGGCGGTCTCCATCAGCTATGCCGCCATCGAACTGGGGCGCCGGATTTTCGATACCCTGGAGGATAAAAAGGTGCTCCTGGTGGGCGCCGGAGAGATGGCCGAACTGGCCGTGGAGCACCTGATCCGGCGCCGCTGCGGCGAGATCTGGGTGGCCAACCGCACCTTCGAACGCGCCGTCAAACTGGCTGAAAAATTCAAAGGCAGCGCCGTGCGCTTTGAAAAAATTCCCCACAGCCTGCAGTTCGCCGACATCATCATCTCCTCCACCGGCGCACCGGGCTACGTGATCGCGCCCGTCCATGTCAAGGGCATCATGCGCCAGCGCCGCAACCGGCCCCTGTTCTTCATCGACATCGCCGTGCCCCGGGACATCGATCCCGAGCTCAATCGGCTGGCCAACGTCTATCTCTACGATATCGACGACCTGCAAGGCGTCATCGAAGACAATCTCGCCGGCCGCCGGCAGGAGGCCAGCAAGGGCGAGCAGATCGTCCAGGAAGCCGTGGAGAACTTCCGGGAGTGGTTCGCCAGTCTGGATGTGGTGCCCACCATCGTGGACCTGCGCAGCAAAATCGAGACCATTGCCGAGGCCGAAATCCAGCGCACCCTGGCTACTTCCCTGCAGCATCTCAGCGATCCCGAGCGCGACGCCATCCAGCGCATGAAACACGCCCTGGTCAACAAAATCCTCCACGATCCCACCCTCTTTCTCAAAAGCAACGGTTGCCGGGGAGATAAATCGGTCTACCTCGATACCGCCCGCAAGCTGTTCAAGCTGGACGCCTGATCAACTTTCCTATCCTTTTGCTTTGGTCCTGAATTGACTTGCGACCGGGGGAGTGCCATGAAGGGTCATCGGCGATGATTGCGCAAGGGGATACAGGGACACGCCATCTATCTCTTTTTCGATATGGCGTGAACGCGCCAATACGATTTTCTGGTGTGACAACACCTCCTACCACCAGACACGTCGCACCATTCAAGACTTGATTCCCAATCTGTGACCCCCAATCTGCATAATTCACGAAGGAGATAAGGAACTGCCATGGGGAATGTGATGGTGGATTTTCAATTCGAAGGCCGCATGATGCGCTACAGTAAATTTGTGCCCAGATTCTATAACTTGTGCAAATCATACGGATTTGAAGCGGGGCGAATCATGCCTTCGCGGGCCTTCTGCTCGGACGAAAACCAGGGGTTTCCAATTATTCTCATTGCAAAGCATTTCGGTGCTTTCCCCTTCAACCACGGATTGGTGGGGGGAATTGTGGCTACTGACCGCCATGGGCCCCACGCTCACCATGGCAAGGATTTGGTGATCATCCAAGCCAGCCATGTGGGGTACGATCCTGAAACAGGCGATTTTGGCGTCTATCGGCGCCTGCAGGTGGACACCCTGGCCCACACCGCATCATGCGGAAAAATCGGTGCTGTTCTCCATAGGTACCAGCAGGAATACGACTTTGCTAGACAAAATATCTCATTTACCCTCATGGACGGTCAGGCGGCTGTAATAATCGACAATGAGTTCCTGGACACTGAGCGTGACGCGGGACTGTTTCTTGTGTTTGAGCGGATGATTGACATGGAAAAAGGCACTTTGCCGCAACCCCTCCATGTTTTAAGTACTTCCAAGGTTTTTCGGATCGATCCCGCTTTTAGATCCAGTCTGCCCCAACAGGTCTGGGAATCCAATGATCGTCAGGCGATCAATGAACTACTGACGGCCGACCTATTTTATTTTCGGCGCAATGTCTCGACCGCCATTGAGGGTCGTGATCAACTGGAACAGAACCTTGTCCTATACATGCCCCAGATTGTCACGGCTAGATTTCCAGCGCTTACCGCGGCCATGGCCAATACCCGCGTAGAGTTTGACAGGACTTATCGCACCCTGCTCAAAGAACCCGAATACCAGGGCAAAAACCTGGCGTTCATCGCCGGAATCAATATTGATATCTCTCCTCAAAAGGGGCAGTTGTTCCCATTGACCAAGTTTGTCCCTTGGGCGGCCTACATTCAGACCCGGGATAACCGGCAATTCACACTGGAACAAAAAGAGATCGTGGAGGCTTTGAATGCTCAGAGCGACGAAAACCCCGACCGAATAGAGCTTTCAAAGGCAATCCAGGTTATGGAGCGTACGCCCAAGATTAAAATTGCCTTGCCCGCCAGTCAGCCGATCTGCCCGAGCTTACGATGTGACCGTTGAGTTGGTATGTTCAGAAGGGCACCGTTCTGCAACTTTGTTCTTAAGATCTTCGAAGCCAAAATCGGGAGCTGGTGAAGCTGGGGTTACAGAAGCGGGGGTAAGGTCAAAAAACGAGATCCGATTTGGCGATTTGTAAAATTGCAAAAATCAAGACCTGACCCCAAACCGTGTGACCCCAAACCGTGTGACCCCAAACCCGCAATTGAATATATTTGATTCTAACAGGAAACTACTGTTTCTGTTTAATATCTCAACTTATCAAGTTTTTTAATGCCAAATATAAAGTGATCGCAGTGGGAAACAGAATTAGCACTAAACACCCTTTGCTTTTAGGTGTGGTCTGATCGATTTTGTTTTGTGCGGATGACACCGCCGACATAATGTCGTGCATTTCAAGTCTGCCAGTAGCAGAATATACTATCGGGGATCCGTCTTCTGTTTCAATAAGGTTCTATACAATTTGCTGTTCACAGTGGGGGCACATATCAAATACCCCTAACCCTCTTTCGTTAGTAACAAAATTTCCGTTGCATTCTGGGCAAACCATCAGAAAGCCAGCATCGTTACCACACTTTGGACATGGGTTTTGGGGCTTAACTAAATCTTGATAGAATTTTTATCCGCAACTGCATTCCATCTTTAATCGAGATGAACCCATCGTCGATAGTTCCTTATTAAAGAAAATTTATTTTTAAATACTATTATTCTTCCTCAAAGGTATCATCAGCCATAGTCGGATTATATCTTCTATATAGTTCTTCGATTGTTCCATCCTCTTGAGCTTCGAATATAGGTCCAATCAATTCAGTGTATTCCTCTCCAAATTTTGGATATTTTTCTATAATTTCAGGGTGCTCTTTATAGAGAAAATATAATCCAAGACTCCTTGCACATAAAGGTGGCTTTACGCATGCATGGAGAAAAGTTTCGCCAAACGCCATCCGTTGGATATCAGGGTCCTCGATATTGTGACCATTTGCTTATATTCTATTCAACCAAGCGCTGGCGAGCCAAGCGTGAGGCTCTTCATGTGGTCTTAATCTTTGGAAAAGAGGTGCTTTTAAAAAGACGGATTCAGTTGTCTCGACTGTTTGATCACCGAGCGCCTCGTCACTTACAAATTGTTTAAATAAATTTCCAATCCCCATTTCAATCCCCCCTATTGCTACGGCCATTATGAAAGTTGCTTATTATGTTAGATTTGGACAAAAACCATTAAACATCCACGGTTGACCCCTAGTCAAGTTTTTATCCAGGTTCGGGGTCAGGTCTTGCACAAAGGTTCGGGGTCAAGGTTCGGGGTCACGCAAGGTTCGGGGTCAGGTCTTCAAATTTGTATCGTATTAAAGAACCAGGTTTGACGCGATCCTGGACACCAACCTTCATTCAACAACCCAGACCAGATACCCAACCCAGCATCAGTTGCTGGAATAAACCTGGCCGAACATCCAATTTACAGCTTTTTTAGAAGTTGGTTGGCCGCTGTGAGCAATGGATCCCACACCGGGCCGAAGGGCGGGGCGTAGGAGAGATCGGTCTGGCTGAAGCGTTCCACTGTCATCTGGTTGTGCAGGGCGACGGCCGCGGCATTGATGCGATGGGCGGCTCCCTCCTTGCCCAGCATCTGCGCGCCGAGCAGCCGTCCGGTTTTTCTGTCGCCGATCATGTGAACATGGATGGGGACCGATCCGGGATGCCCATGGGCCCGGGAGCGGGTTTTGATGACCACACCCACAGGGTCGAACCCGGCGGTTTCGGCTTCTTGCATCGTCAGCCCGGTGCGGGCCGACTCCAGATCGAACACCTTGAAAACGGCGGTCCCCGCCACCCCCTCAAGCCGGGTCCGGCCGCCGCAAACGTTGTTCGCCACGGCCCAGCCGGCCCGATTGGCCAGAAGGGCCAGGGGAATCCACACTTTTTCACCAGTCACCACATGATAGGCGTCCGCGCAGTCGCCGGCTGCATAAATATTCGCATCCGATGTGCACAAAAAGCGGTCGACGCGGATGGCGTTTTGAGCGCCGGTTTCAAGACCGGCGGCGGCGGCGAGTTCACTGTTGGGGGTAATGCCCATGGCCGGCAGCACCATGTCCGCTGCAAGGGTCATGTCGTCGCTCACCACGGAAAGGGCGTTTCCAGCGGATTCAATTTTTTGTACCCTTTGTCCAAGATGGAGTCTGGCGCCGTTGGAGGTCACTTCGGCCTGCATCACCTCCGCAAGTTCCGATGCGGCCCAGGGCAGAAACTGCGGGCCCGGCTTGACCATGTCCACTTCCAGCCCCCGCGCCCGCAGGGATTCGCACATTTCAAGGCCGATGTAGCCCATGCCGATGATCACCACCCGCCTTACCGGCCGAGTGTTGAGCCATTCCTTTATTTTCCGGCCGTTGTCCAGAACCTTCAATGGCATGACCCCGGGCAGCTCGTATCCCGGGTCGTCCGGCACAATCGGGCTTCCGCCGGTGGCGATGAGCAGTTTATCGTAGGGCAACGTAAATTCCCTGGCCTGGTCTGTAACCCCAAATACCTGCTTTGCCTGGGGATCGATGCGCCGGACCTCGTGGCCGGTGCGCAGGTCGATGCCCTGTTTTTGGCGGAAGACTTCGGCCTGCCGCACCACCAGCTCTTCAATGGGTTTTTCGGGAACCGCAATGTTATAGGGCATGCCGCAGGCGCTGAAGGAGACGTCATGGGTTTTTTCCAACACCGTGACATGCATGTCGGGCAGGGTTCGTTTGGCCCGGCTGGCCGCGCTCATGCCGGCGGCGTCGCCGCCGATGACGACAAAATCCATAGCTCCTCCTTTTTGCGGTTTGAAGTTCGGACCCGCACGCGATCACTTTTCCGGATTCTTCCCTTGGGTCCCCATTATATGGCGCGAAACTGCCGGCACCGCAATTGAAAAAACGGGGTCAGGTCTTGAAATTTGAATCGAGTTGAAAAAACGGGGTCAGGTCTTGAAATTTGAATCGAGTTGGGCTAAAGGGAAGACCATGGCACGGCCGTTACGCATCGAATTTCCAGGCGCGGTGTACCACGTCACCTCCCGGGGCAATGCAAGGGAGCCGATAGTCTTGTCGGACACCGACCGACATGCTTTCATGGGGGTTCTGGAACGCGTGGTGGCCCGCTACCATTGGAGATGCCATGCATACTGCCTCATGGACAACCACTACCATCTACTGGTGGAAACCCCGGATGCCAACCTTTCTTTGGGGATGCGGCAGCTCAATGGGGTCTATACCCAGAGATTTAACCGCCGGCATGAGCGGGTCGGCCATCTCTTTCAGGGGCGCTTCAAAGCAATTCTGGTGGAAAAGGATGCCCACTTGCTGGAACTTTGCCGCTATGTGGTGCTCAACCCGCTGCGCGCCGGCATGGTGAGTCATCCCAAGCAATGGAACTGGAGCAGCTACAGCGCCACCGCCTATGCGGGCAGGGCACCGGAGCTGTTAAGCGTAGCGTGGATACTCTCCCAATTCGCCCCTCAAAAAACCGAGGCTCGCAAGGGATACCGCAAGTTTGTGGCCGGCGGAATGGCGGCCTTCGTTGAAAGTCCCTGGAAAAAGGTGGTGGGGCAGATTATCTTCGGCGGGTCTGAATTCGTGGCGGATCTCAAGGGCCGAATCGAAGGCGCCAAAGAGGACGGCGAAATCCCGCGCCAACAGCGCTTTGCCGGGCGACCGTCGCTCAAGGCGCTGTTTGCGGACCAGGCGATCCAAAGCATTGCCGAGCGCAACCAGCAGATTGCCTCGGCCCATGTGAAATACGGCTACACCTTGACCGAGATCGCCAATCAATTGGGGCTGCACTATTCAACCGTCAGCCGCGCTTTTAAAGGCTGGAGATCCTGAGCGCCCATGAAACAGGCCGTCATCATCACCACCATTTCCGAGCCCACCCCGGCGGTAAGGGCCTTTGCCCGGCTGGCGGGTTGGCACTTGATTGTGGTGGCCGATCAAAAGACTCCCGCTTCCTGGTGCTGTCCCGGCGCCGAATTGATCTCCGTTGCCGACCAGCAACACTCAGCGTACGGGATTGCCGCCCGGTTGCCCTGGAACCATTATGCCCGCAAGATGATGGGCTATTTGCGGGCCATGGAGGATGGGGCGGTTTGCATTGCCGATACCGATGATGACAATCGGCCCTATGAGGATTGGGGCTTTCCGCCCTGGCAGGGGATTTATCGCTGTATTCCCGACGGGGCGCCTTGGGCCAATGTTTACGCTTATTTCACGGATCAACGGATCTGGCCCCGGGGATTTCCCCTGGATCGAATCCATGACCCTGGAGCCGTTACGGCCGAGGATCAGCTTAAATTAGAGACCGTACGGGTGGGGGTGTGGCAGGGGTTGGCCGACGGCGATCCCGATGTGGATGCGATCTACCGGCTGACGGTGGGCACGGCCTGCCGCTTTAAGCCGGCCGAGCCCGTGGTGTTGCCTCCCGGGACCCACTCACCGTTCAACTCCCAGAATACCCTTTTCCGCAAGGCGCTGTTCCCCTTGCTCTATCTGCCGGCCTTGGTTACGTTTCGCTTTACCGATATCCTACGGGGCTGGGTGGCCCAACCCATCATGTGGCGGGCCGGGTTTCAGTTGGGGTTCACCCGGGCCACGGTTTTTCAGGAGCGCAATCCCCACGATGACCTACAGGATTTTGAATCGGAGATTCCCGGTTACCTCAACGCCCAGCGGGTCATGGAGATCGCCCAAGAGGCCGTGGGCAGCGATGTATCGGTGAGCGACAATCTGGCCCGGGTTTATGGGGCGCTGGCCCGGGTTGAAATTGTGAGCGATGACGAACTGCGCCTGCTGGACGCCTGGCTCGTCGATTGCCAGAAGCTGGGCTGCGGATCCTGATTTAGGGAAGGGGACCCCAACATCCGGTTTGCCGTGACCGGCCCCTGGGCGCTCTCCCTCACGCTTACCCCGCTCCCAATAGCCATGAAAAAATTCTGCTATCTGATCCAAGCCGCCGAGGGCATGCCCTATCCCCAGATCCCCCATGGGGACAACGACATCTTCCTGCTCACCTGGAAAACGCCGGCTGAGGGGAAACGGTGCCTCTTTTACCCGGGAAGTTCCTGGAACGAGGGCCGCAACCGCTTGCTAAAGGCTGCCCTGGATCACGGCCGGGAGAGGGGGGAAGACTATCTCTATTACATCTTCATGGACGATGACTGCGAGGTGTCCGAGGACCGGGAGTTGGCCCGGCGCCTGGGCATTGAGCTGACCGGCAACCCTTTTCGCACCTTTGAGCGCTGTCTACTGGAGTGGGAACCAGCGGTGGGCTATACGCGCTACGACTGGCAGCATTGTGAGGAAGGCCGAGAAGTCAATCTGGGATATAATTTCGACGCCATTTTCAACGCCTTTCACCGGGAGACCCTTGACTTCCTCCTGCCGTACTACACCGGTTTCGACAACGAATCGTGGCTCTACTCCCAGATGCTCATCAATCATCTGGCGGCCATGGTCTACCATCCTCACCGGATTCAGTTTAACGTGATCCGCACGGTCAACCGCCGCCTGAAAGGCTATACCGCGCGCAAGAAATTTTGGTCCATTCCCACCACCTTTATGGCCAATGCCGTGCGGTCCGACCTGACGCGCAAGATGAACACCCGCCGACCCAATGATCCCCGCCCCCCTAAGGATGCCGAGCCCCGGAAAAAAGCGCGTGGGTACAAAATCGAGCCCCGGGAGTTCCAGCGCCATTTCGACCCGGATCATCCCTTTTTCAGGGATCGCCGGCTCACTTCCAGGGCGCCTTATCGCTATTCGTCCCCCAGGCGGAAGAGCGGTCTGCGCACGGCGGTTTGTATATCCGGAAGCTGCCGGATGCTCGATGTCACCCTCCCCAACCTGGAAAAATTTGTGTTTGATGTCCTGGAGCACTATGATCTATTTGTTTATGCGCCCCGGGACGCGTTCAGCCCTTTGGCCGAGCGTCTGCCGGCCACCCTTCTCAAGGTGGCGGCGGACCGGAAGCTGCCGGAAACCGGGCTGCGTAACGGCGCCACCTGCCGGCTGAAGAGCGGGGTACAAGGCTATCTGCAACAGTTGTACGGCCTGAAAATGTGTCATAATTTAATGCGTAAATTTCAGCGCGAAAATAACATCTATTATGATTGCGTCATCCGCTGCCGGCCCGATCTTAATTTTCTGAGCCCCATCCCCGACCCCCGGCGGCTGGATGGGGACTATCTCTATGTGCCTGATTTTCATCAGTTTGACGGGGTCAACGACCGCTTTGCCATGGGCGGGTCGGCGCAGATGGCGGTTTATCTCGACAAGTATGACGCGCTCCATGGCTACGTGGCGCGCTGGATGGCCAGGAACCCCCATGCCCTGCCGGTGAGCGCCGAGATGTTCACGGCCGGTCATCTGCGGGAAGCGGGCATTCCGGTGCGACAGCTGCCCATCCGCTTTAACCGGGTGCGCCGTCATGGGGAGATCGAAGATACCGAGCCCGGTGAATCATGCCTATGAAACCTGTCGTCGCTTCTGATGTCCCGGACCTGGACGCATCTGTCCAGCGCCAGGTGGTGCTGCCCTTGAGAAAATCCGTGGAGATCGCCCTGAAAAGCCTCAAAGTGCGATTTTTTCGCTCCCTGATCACCACCTTGAGTTTGGTGCTGGCGGTCTCCTTTCTCAGTTTTGTCAGTGTCGGCACGGACCTGGCCAACGGTCTGCTGGCCACGGGGGATGCCGATTTGCGCCAGGCCCTGGTCCAGGGGGGCTTGGATTTGGCCCCCGAGGAGACCCGAGCCGACGCCAGCCCCAAACAGCGCTGGATCATCATCCTCTCCCTGCTGGTCTGCGTGGTGGGGATCGTCAACGCCCAGCTCATGGCGGTGACCGAGCGCTTTCGCGAAATCGGCACCATGAAGTGCCTGGGAGCCCTGGACCGTTTCATCCTGCGTCTGTTTCTGCTGGAGGCCGGGTTCCAGGGGTTGGCCGGCGCCACCCTGGGCGCGCTGCTGGGCGCGCTGGCCGCCCTGCTCAACGGGCTGCTGCGCTTCGGGCTTCAGGCGCTGGCCCATCTGCCCTTGGGGGAAACCCTGACCTCCATTGGGCTGGCCAGCGGGGTAGGGTGTCTATTGAGCCTGCTGGGGGTGCTCTATCCGGCCTTTGTGGCAGCGCGCATGCAGCCGGTGGAGGCCATGCGGGTGGAGCAGTAGATCCGGATTCCAATTTTCATCGCGGACCAGAGATCTTGAGCGCCCAAAGGTTTTCGTCAGGCCGTTTTTCTATATGGAGTAGGGGGTCAAGATTTTGAATCCCGACATGCCGGCCGCGAGGTGTAGCACGGGCCGCTATCCAAAAGAAAAACCGCTTCTCCGAAAAAACATGGTATTCACCAACTCTCCGGGATTCTATGGTTCGCCAGAATGACACAGGAACCAGCACTATGACCGAAAGCGCCAGAAACATCGTCCGGGTCTCCGGCGTCAAAAAAACCTTTAAGATGGGCAAGATGACGGTTGAGGCCCTGAAAGGGGTGGATCTGGCCATTGCCGAGGGCAATTACATCTCCATCATGGGGCCCTCGGGATCGGGCAAGAGCACTCTGTTCAACATGATCGGCGGCCTGGACAAGCCCTCCAGCGGCAAGGTTTTCATTGATGATGTGGACATATCCCAGCTCGACGCCTACGAGCTGGCCTGGCTGCGCTGCCGCAAAATCGGCTATATTTTTCAAACCTTCAACATCATCCAGGTGATGACAGCCTTGGAAAATGTTACCCTGCCCATGATTTTCGGGGGTGTGGGCAGCGATGCGGCCACCGAAAAAGGCATGCATCTTTTGCAGCTGGTTGGGCTGGGGGACCGCTACAACCACAAACCCTTTGAGCTCTCCGGCGGGCAGCAGCAACGGGTGGCCGTGGCCCGCGCCCTGGCCAACGATCCGGCCATTATTCTGGCGGACGAGCCCACGGGAAATCTCGACCTGACCACCGGTGAGGAGATCATCGCGTTGTTAAAACAGCTCAGCGCGGATCGCAACGTGACCATTATTTCCGCCACCCATGACATCAAAATGCTCAATGTTTCCGACCAGGTGGTGTGGATTCGCGACGGGCGCGTGGAGAAGGTCGAGGACCGTAATGAATTGTCCATTTCCGTGGGGTCGGTGGGTTAGGCCGATTGGAAGGATGGGTTTCAGTTTAGGATGGATTCCCGCTTTCGCGGGGATGACGGGCGGTATTGATGGTGATGCGCTCCATCAAGCGCTTTCGGCAGATTAACCAAACGCCTGGGACCAATCTCCCAACCGTTAAAGGTAAAGGATGAAGCGGGGACATGGTGAACCTAACGCCGGGTTCAGGGATTATGAGAAAAGCAGCGGCCAAGCTGTGGCTGACGGGCCTGCTGCTGAATATCCTGGCGCTTCCTGGATTGCTTTGCGCCCAAACCAACCTTCCCCCGTCAGCGGATGACATGCTGGGCACGGCCCTGGCCGCCCTGACGGCGGTGGAGGATCGCCGCTGCGGCTCCCCGGGCGCTGAAAAGGCAGCGCAGTTTATCACCGCCACCTTTGAATCCCTGGGGCTTTCGGAGGTGGACCGCCAATCCTTCAGCCTGCCGGTGCGCCGCCATCAGGGCAGCACCCTGACCCTGCCCGGATCGGGGGCCAGCCTTGCCATCCAACCCTTTATGGGAAATATGATTTCCCCGGGCACCGTCCCCCCCTCGGGAGTGGCGGGCCCACTGATTTATGTGGGCGACGGCCAGCTGAACCGCTTCAACGGCCAGCCCATCGATGGCGCTATCATCCTGATGGAGATGGATTCAGGCAAAGCCTGGCAGTATGCGGCTTCCCTGGGGGCCAAGGCCCTGATCTATTTGGACCGGGGGCAAACCTCCCGGGCCCTGTTTGAAGAGAAGCTTGAGTTGACCCCCCTCGACTTTCCACGTTTCTGGATGCCCCTTGAAGAGGCCCGCAAGATGTGGGGCGACCTTGACAGCGCTTCGGCCAATCCCCTGTCGCCCCAGGGGGTCATAAGCTCCGCGATCCGCTGGGAACCGGCCCGGGTTCACAATGTTTATGGGCTGATCCCCGGCCGGGACCCCAAGCTGGACGGAGAGGTGGTGATCGTGGAGGCCTTTTACGACGCCGCGGCCTATGTAGCCGGGCGCAATCCCGGAGCCGATCAGGCCCTGGGCGCGGCCACCCTCTTGATGCTGGCGGAACATCTCATGGCACACCCTCCGGCGCGGGCCGTGATCCTAGTGGCCACGGCCGGCCATGACCAGGCCCTGGCCGGCATGCGTGAGATGATGCACAGCATCCGTGCCCGCTCCCGGGATCTGCGCGACGACCGCAAAGCGTTGCGGCGGATCGTCCAGGAGGCCCGGGAAACCGACGCCTGGTTGGCGCGCTGGGATAATTCCGGCCAGGGCCTACCCGCCACGGATGATCCAGAGCTGGACCGGCGGGGCGTTGCGGCTCTCGCTGACCAGATCAAAACCCGGGTGGACCACATCGCCAGGGAGCTCATGCGCCTGCGGCTGGATCAAAAGGGTGACGAATACCAGGCCCGGATCAAAGCTTTGGCGGCCCAGCGGCTTGAACTGCGGCGGCTGGGCTGGCGCACCAACTTCAGCGACCCGACTCCCAGTGAAGGAGTCATTCTCGACGATCTGCTTCCCGCGGCCCGAGCCCAGCAGCAGGCCGTTGCGGGGGATGCTAAACTGCGCCTGGAATTTCTCGACAGCACCCGGGACTTTCGGGCTCTGGTCAAAGAGCGCGACCTGAGTGCCGTGATCTCCTTGCATCTCTCCAGCCACGGCAACGGGGTGGGGGCCTTTAACCGGGGCTGGCTGCATAACTTAAAAGATCAGATCGACCGGGTGGCGGCTTACACTCCCATAGACGGCGCCCTCAAACGCAGCGCCGTCCGGGTCTCCGATCAAATGGGCCTCGACGGTTTTTTCAAAGACTCCCTGCGGCCCAGCCGGCTGCGCGCCTGGGACACTTATTTTGTGGACCGCCCGGCCCTGGGGGGCGAAGTGAGCTCCCTGGCCGGCTACCTGGGGATCACCCTGGCCACGACCCAGGATGCCCGCAATCACTGGGGCACCCCCGGGGATACCTTGGCCAACCTCAATCTCGATTACGCCCGGCGCCAGGGCCGCTTTGTCTGCCGGATGCTCCATGAATTGCTGGCCGCACCGACCCTGGTTAACGAAGAGAGCCCCCGGGACGGATTCGCCCAGATCAACGGGCGAGCCAATTTCCTGCGCCACGGCGAGCTGTTCGCCGATCAGCCGGCCCCGGGAGCCATGATTTTGGCCTTTCAGGGGCTGCGCCGCTACTACGCCATGGTGGATCACCTGGGGGAATTTCAATTCCACGGGGTGGCGGACAAAAAACATGTCCTGGACAAGATGATCTTCGAGGGCTACCGATTCGACCCGGAGAACGGCCAGGTGCGCTGGGCCATTGACAAAAAACAAACCGGCAAGGAAGCTTACCGGCTCAAAATGATCCGTAAAAATATGGAGACGGATCTGATCATGTTCGCCTGCCGGCAGACCACCCTCTTCAACCTGCTGGAACCCCGCAATTTCCGCTACTTAACCAAAATCCAGCTTCTGGACGGCCGCCGGGAAGCGCCGCCCCTGCGCTACTGGTGGAGCCGCATCGACACCCGCGCCTCAACCCTGGCCTCCATCTACCTCGATCCCGGGGCGCGGATGAAGCTGATTCTCTCGGACAGCGTGGTGCAGAAGAAGTTGATTCTCACCAACGGCACGACCCAAGATCCCCAGGGCAAGGGCTACCGGGTGGATGACTGGCCGCGGTTGGTGCGCACCGAATACCAGGTGGCCCGGGATATGTGGACCCTGCTCAGCCCCCGGGTGCAAAACCTGGAGGATCACGGGATTTTCAACGCCCGCATCCGTGCCTTGAAAGATGACGGCGAAGCGGCTCTGGCCGTGGCCGATCAAGCGTTGGCCGACCAGGCCTATGACCGCTTTTTTGAGTCCGCCTTGACTGCCTGGGCGCTGGCCGGCCGGGTCTATGACCACGTGGAGAAAACTCAGAAGGATGTGCTCTTCGGGGTGCTCTTCTACATCGCGCTGTTCGTGCCCTTTGCCTTTTGCGCCGAACGGCTGCTCTTCGGATTCGCCGACATCTACAAGCGGCTGATCGCCTTTATCGCTATCCTGCTGCTCCTGATTGTCGTGATCTACAGCGTGCACCCGGCCTTCAAGCTGGCCTACAGCCCCACGGTGGTGATTCTGGCCTTTTTCATCATCGGGCTTTCGGTGATGGTCAGCCTGATCATCTTCTTCCGTTTCGAGGACGAAATGATCCGCCTGCAGAGCCGGGCGCGGCCTCTTCTGGCCGGCGAGATCAGCCGTTTAAAGACCTTCAGCGCGGCCTTTTTCCTGGGGGTCAGCAACTTGCGGCGGCGGCGGCTGCGCACGGCCCTGACCTGCACCACCCTGGTGATTTTGACCTTCACCATCATGAGCTTTACCTCGGTGAAATCGACCCGTCTGCACACCCGGCTGCCCTTTCAGCCCGACCCGCCCTACAGCGGCTATCTGCTGAACAAGTTCAACTGGATCGATCTGCCCCCCGAATCCCTGGCGGTTATGGCCAACGCCTTTCACGGCCGCGCCGTGGCCCTGCCCCGGGTCTGGCTGGAGGACCAGGACCGCACCCGGCCCTCCCGGGTGGTGGTCAGGGCCGGGGAGAGCGTGTACGAGGCCCAGGGCATGCTGGGCCTCTCCGCAGCCGAAGGGAGCGCCACGGGCCTGGACAAAATTTTGATCGGGGGCCAATGGTTCAGCCAGGATGAATCCCCGTCGGTGCTGCTGCCCCGAGCGCATGGCCCTCCAGCTGGGGATCGATCCTGAAAACCCGGCTGGCGCCCGGGTGACCATCTGGGGCATGCCCTTTACGGTGACGGGGGTGTTTTCCGGCCCGCGCCTGCAGCAATTCCATCGATCTGGACGGCGAGCCCTTGACCCCGGTGACCTTTCCCCACGAAGTTTCCCTGGAGATGACCGAGGTGGAAGTGGAAGCCCTGGAATCGGGGGATGATGTGCGGGTATTTCAGAGCCGCTACCAGCATCTCCCCGCCGAGCTGACTGTCATCATTCCCTACCGCACCCTCATGGCGGCCGGCGGGCGGCTCAAGGCCGTAGCCCTAAAGCCGCAAGAGGGCAGTGCCAATCAGGCCGAGGCCCAGCGTCTGGTGGACCGCTTCGGGCTGACCCTTTTCAGCCGGGGAGCCTGAAGGCACCTTTCTCTACACGGCCAGCGATGCCATCAAGTACAGCGGTATGCCCAACATCATCATCCCCCTGCTGATTTCCATTTTTATCGTCTTGAACACCATGATCGGCAGCGTCTATGAGCGCAAACGGGAGATCGCCATCTACACCTCCGTGGGCCTGGCCCCCTCCCACGTCTCCTTTCTCTTTGTTGCCGAGGCCTTGGCCTTTGCGGTGCTGAGCGTGGTGCTGGGCTATCTTGCGGCCCAAATTGCCGCCGGAATCCTTGCCGGCACAGCCCTCTGGTCGGGGATCACCGTCAACTACTCCTCTTTGGCCGGGGTGGCGGCCATGCTGCTGGTGATTCTGGTGGTACTGATCTCGGTGCTCTATCCCTCCCGGGTGGCGGCCAATATCGCCATTCCCGACGTGAATCGCTCTTGGAAGCTGCCCGAGGTGGTGGACAGCACGATGGCCCTGACCCTGCCTTTTCTCATGAAATACAGCGAGATCCAGAGTGTGGCTGGTTTTTTACTGGATTATCTCAAGGGCCACCAGGACATCACCCACGGCAAGTTTTCCGCCGGGCAGATCCGCATGCAGGGCGTCTGCGCCAGTGCGGGTTGCGGACCCGGCAATAGCGGGCAGGGCTGCCCGGATGGCTTGTGCACGCTGGAGGGATGCCTGCGCATCGATGCTAAAATCTGGCTGGCACCCTTTGATTTCGGCATCATGCAGCACGCTACCCTGGAGTTTTGCCCGGCGGTCAAAGAGCCGGGATTCTTGGAGATCAAAATCATCCTGACCCGCGAGGCGGGTGAGGCCAACACCTGGCGCCGGGTGAACCGCACCTTCCTGCACGCCCTGCGCAAACAGCTCTTGATCTGGCGCTCTATGAATGCGGAAACACAGAACGGCTACGCGCTGCAGTTGGGCTTGGAGCAAACAACCTGATTGATTTGCATTTGAATTTGCATTTGAACATGGTTGAAACGGAACTCAATCCTGGTAGCAAACCGTATGCTTGGCATTACGTTGTCGCCGGCTGGATTGGCATATGGTTGATATTCCTCATCGTCATGTTATTCTTGCTATATTATAAAAGTTAAACGCCATAAGTAAAACGCAATTGAGGCGGTATCTTCGTGCCCAGCGGATCTGAGAACACCCACACGCCATCTGATCGTACCGATATCGTCCGCCCCCGGGCGCTGCTGCTCGGGTTTCTCCTGGCCATGGCGATCTGCGCCCTGACGCCTTTTAACAACGCCTACCGGGCGGCGACCCCCTTGGGCGGGGGGCACTTTCCCCTGGCGCCTTTTTTCATCCTGGTCTGGCTGGCGGTACTGGCCGGGATTTCCGGGTGGCTTTTCAAGGGGCGGCCCCTGCTCAACGGTAGGGAATTGCTGGTGACCTGGATCATGATGGTGCTGGTTTCGGGGATCGCCTACACCGGCCTGGTGCGGACCTTTTTCATCAACCTCAGCGCGCCTTTGCAATTCGCCTCGGTGGAGAACCGCTGGGAGGAGATTCTGCACCCCCTGCTGCCCCGCGCCTGGTATCCCACGGACCCCGAGGCGCTGAGCGGCCTTTATAATGGCCTGGTGGGGGGGCGGGCCATGGGCTGGAGTGAGATTCTGGGGCAGATTCCCTGGGGCGCCTGGTCCGGGGCCCTGGCGGCCTGGGGGCTCTTCATCCTGCTCTGTTACTGGGTCATGATCTGCACCATCGATTTGTTGGGGCGTCAGGCGCTCTACAACGAACGCATGAACTTTCCGCTGCTGCGGGTGCCGGAGCTGATGGCCGAAGCTCTGGACAGCCGGGCCCTGGGGCGTTTTTTCAGCGACCGCTATCTGCTGATGGGACTGAGCCTGCCCCTTTTTCTGCATCTGCTCAACGGCTTGAACTTTTACTTTCCCTCGGTGCCGGCCATTCCCACCCTGGTGCTGGCCGGTAAGTACTTCCAGAAGACCGGCCTGTTTGCCGGCTTCTACAAGCTTAAGATTTACATCTACCCCGCCTTCATCGGTTTTGCCTTTCTCACCTCCAAGCAGATCTCGCTCTCCTTTTGGCTGATCTACATTCTGGGCGCCCTGCTCTTTGGCGTGCTGAGCGTGCTGGGCTACAATATTCCCGTGGCCGCCCTGGGGGTCACCTTCGGGCCCACCCTCTCCCATCCCGAAGAGACCCAGATGATCGGGGCCTATATCGTCTTTTTCCTCTTTCTGCTCTGGCTGGCCCGCTACCATCTCTTCGATCTGATCAAACAGGGGCTGGGCCTGGCGCCGGAGGATGCCCAGGCCCAGGGCTGGCTGCCGACGCGGGTCGCCTTTTGGGGGGTGGTTCTGGGCGGACTGCTCCTGACCTTGTGGTTTCGCTGGTTCGGAATGCCCCTGGGGGTGGCCCTGGTGGTACTCTTCGCCTTTTTCATGGTGACCCTGGTGGCGGCCCGGGTGATCTGCCAGGGGGGCATTGCCTACTTTACCCTTACCGCGGCCCCCATGGACGGCATACTGACCTTTCTGGGGCCGGGCTTTTTCACCAAGGCCGGACTGCTCATGGCCGCGGTGACCCAGAAGGTGCTCTTTTTGGATCTGCGGGAATCGCTGATGCCTTCTATACTTCACGCCCGCAAGATCACCCACCGCAGCGTGGCTCGCAAGCTGATGCTGCCGGCCTTGGGGGCCACCCTGCTGGGGGCCGTGGCGGTTTCGTTTGTGGCCATGCTGGTGCTTTGCTACAAGTACGGTGTGCGGGAGCTGGAGCTGGACTGGGCCACCCGCACCACCGTGGCGGTGTACGAAAACGTGAAAACCCTGGTGGAGGCACCGGTGCGGCCGGGACGCTGGGTCATGATCTTCACCACCGTGGGGGCCGTAGTGATGTTGGCCCTGGTGATTTGCTACCACCGCGTCTACTGGTGGCCCATTCACCCTATCGGTTACCTGACCGCCTACAGCTCGGCCATGCGCATATTGTGGTTCAGCTTCTTCATCGGCTGGCTCTGCAACACGCTCTGCCTGCGCTACGGCGGGGTGGTGCTCTTCAAGCGGATCCGCATGTTCTTCATCGGCCTGATCATCGGGGATTTTCTCATGGGCGGCGCCTGGGCTCTGGTGGGCTTGTTCAGCGATGCCAGTTATCAGGTATTGCCCAGTTAACAGATTTTGGTAAAAGCACCTATTAACCTGGAATTTGTTGGTGTGTAAAATGGAATTTACTTTACATTACCGTGGAGAGTTAAAGTCAGCTAGTAGGAATAATGCACAACTTGAGAATAAACACAAGATCAGAGCACACTTTCATAAGCAACTTAACGAGTTGTGGAAATATCCTCCGCTGAAAGACCATGGGCATCTTTTATCGGGAGATGGCTCAATCATCAAAAAGGTTGGTAGTTTTAATTTTGCGCCACTTGTAAGCAAGAGTATCTATCTCTTAGCTGAGATGAATATTTTGATGTTAAGGCCATCGCGTAAAGGTAATATCATCTCTGCGGGAGGAGATATAGATAACAGATTAAAAACTCTCTTTGATGCACTCAGTATGCCTCCAGGGGATAATAATCTTCCCAAAGATAGCCAACCTGATAGGGGACAAGATCCTTTCTATTGTGTTGTAGAAGATGACGGTCTTATTTCACAGGTTACAGTAGATACTGATCGAATATTGGAACCTATTATAGATCCTCAAGAAGTAATTCTTTTAATCAAGGTGACAACAAGAAAAATCAGAGGTCTGATTGCTACTGGCGGTCTATAATATCAGGTTGATGATCAGTTAAGCCAATAACAGTCAAAATAAAATTTACGAAGTAAATTTTATGTACGAAGACAAAGAACTCAAAGAGTACCGGGATCTGCTCAAGACCCCAGACCACTTCGAAGAGGGCTTCGACTGGAAGACCGTGGTGGGGGCGATCTTCATCGGGTTTCTGATGATGCCCGGGAGCATGTACCTGCAGCTGGTGATCGGCACGGGGATCGGCCCGGCGGCGCGCTGGGTGACCATCATCCTCTTTGCCGAGATTGCCAAGCGCTCCTATACCGAGCTCAAGCAGCAAGAGATCTTCCTTCTATACTACATGGCCGGAGCGGCCCTGGCCTCGCCCTTTCAGGGGTTGTTGTGGAACCAGTACCTGGTGCAGTCCGATGCCGCCAAGATGCTGGGGCTGGTGGAATTCATCCCCAACTGGGTGGCCCCGGGGCCGGAATCGGCCTCCCTGGTGGAACGAACCTTTTTGCACCGCGACTGGCTAATCCCCATTCTGCTGCTGGTGGGCGCCCAGATTATTCAGCGGGTGGATCAGTTCGGCCTGGGTTACGCCCTGTACCGCATCACCTCCGATGTGGAAAAACTGCCCTTTCCCATGGCCCCGGTGGGCGCCCTGGGTACCATGGCCTTGGCCGAGTCCACCGAAGAGAAGCAGAAGAGCTGGAAGTGGCGGGTCTTTTCCATCGGCGGGGTGATCGGTCTGGTTTTCGGGGGGCTCTACGTCATGCTGCCCACGGTCTCGGGGTTGCTGCTGGCCGAACCCATTCGCCTGATTCCCATCCCCTGGATCGAGCTGACCCGCGAAACCGAAGAGATTCTGCCGGCGGTGGCCACCGGCCTGCAGCTCGATCTGGGGCTGATCTTCATCGGCATGGTGCTGCCCTTCTGGGCGGTGATCGGCGGGTTTTTGGGGTTGCTGATCACAGTCATCGCCAACCCGATACTGCACGCCCAGGGCATCCTGCGGCGCTGGCATCCGGGCATGGAGACCGTGGACACGGTGTTCGCCAACAACTTCGATTTTTACATGAGCTTCGGCATCGGCCTGGGGCTGGCCATTGCGGCGGTGGGGATCTGGTCCGTGGTGCGCTCTTTCGGCCAGAGCGGCCCCGGCCAGCGGGGCACGCTGAAGGATCTGTTCCATCCGCCCCCGGGGAGGGGGGATTTCAATTTTTGGATCTCCATCGGCATCTACGTTTTTTCCACCCTGGCCTATGTGGCGCTCTGCGTCTGGCTGGTGCCCAACTTTCCCTGGGTCTTTTTTCTGGGCTACGGCTTTGTCTACACCCCCCTGGTCTCCTACATCAGCGCCCGCATGGAGGGCATTGCCGGCCAGTTCGTCAGCCTGCCCCTGGTGCGGGAGGCCAGTTTTATCGCCGGGGCGCGCTTTTTCGGCTACCAGGGGATCGAGATCTGGTATGCGCCCATTCCCATCCACAACTACGGCAGCGCCACGGTCAATTTCCGGGAGATCGAGCTGACCGGCACCAGCATCCGCGGCATCATCAAGTCGGAGATCGTGGTCTTTCCGGTGGTGATGATCGCCAGTCTGCTCTTTTCCCAGTTCATCTGGCGCCTGGCACCCATCCCTTCCTCGGCCTACCCCTATGCCCAGGAGCTGTGGCATCTGCAGGCCTTGAACTCCCTGTTGATGCAAACCTCCACCCTGGAAGGCAACGCCCTGTTCTTCCAGGCCCTCAACGGCATCTACGTGGGGGCCGGCCTGGTCTTCGGAGTGGTCACCTATGGGGTGCTCTCCCTGCTGGGGCTGCCGGTGCTGCTGGTTTACGGGGTGGTCCGGGGGCTGGGCCAATCCACCCCCCACGGCCTGATCCTGGAGGTTCTGGGCGCATTTCTGGGGCGCTACTTCTTCCTCAAACGCTACGGTAAGATGTGGCGCCAGTACGCCCCGGTGCTGCTGGCCGGATTCTCCTGCGGCATGGGCCTCACCGGGATGCTGGCCATGGGCTTCGCCCTGATTCTGAAGTCCTTGGGGCGGCTGGCCTATTAAGAGATACAATCCATAGTTCAGGAGTCAGGAGCCAGGCGAGAGGTGATTCAACCCATTCTGGATTCTGATACTGGCTTCTGGATTCCAATAAATGGGCATTCCCATGAGCACTGAAATCCTTCTGGTCTTCATCATTCTGGCGGTGGCGGTACTGCTCCTGGTGACCGAATGGGTCGCCATGGAGGTGACCGCGCTGCTGGTGCTGGTCAGCGTCACCCTGACCGGATTGATCAACCCCCGGGAGGCCCTGGCGGGTTTCAGCAATCCGGCGGTGATCACCGTTTGGGCGGTATTTATTCTCAGCGGCGGGCTGACCCGAACCGGGGTGGCCAACATCATCGGCCAATGGGTGCTGAAGGTGGCCGGGCGCGGCGAGGGGGCCATCATTGCCGTGGTGATGCTCAGCGCCGGGGTGATGTCGGCCGTCATGAACAATGTGGCCGTGGCGGCCCTGATGCTGCCGGTGGTCATGGATATCGCCCGCCAGACCGGGCACCCGGCCTCGCGTCTGATGATGCCCCTGGCCTACGGGTCCCTGCTGGGGGGGCTGACCACCCAGATCGGCACTCCGCCCAACCTGCTGGTGAGCGACATTTTGCGGGAAAATGGGCTGACCGCCTTCCGGCTGTTTGATTTTGCACCGGTGGGGGTGGTGGTGATGGGAGTGGGCATCGCTTTTATGGTCCTGGTGGGCCGGCACCTGCTGCCCCGCACCAATATCAGCGAGGGGGCGGCCCTGGGCGGCGGCATGGATCTTTCGGCCCAATACCACCTGCCGGAGCGGATGTTTACCATCAAAATTCCCGCTTCGGTCCATCTGGTGGGACAAACCCTCAAAGAGAGCCGGATAGGGGCGATTTTGGGGGTCAATGTGCTGGGCATCACCCGCCAGGACCGCACGATTTTAGCCCCGGGGCCTCACGAGGTGCTTCAGGCCGAAGACCTGCTCGCGGTGGAAGGCGATCTGAACCGGATTCAAGCATTGAAACAGGAACTGGGGTATTGGCGCACCCTGACGGTGGGTGGGGACGACGATTTGTGTCACCGGCTGTTTGCCGATGAGATGCCCGCCCTGGAACTGGTGCTTTCCGAGGATGCCTCTTTTGTGGGCCGCAGCTTGCGGGAAATCGGCTTGCCGGCCCTGGTGGGGGCCACTATTCTGGCGGTGCGTCGCGGGGAGCGGATTCACCGCACGGCGCTTCAGGATCTGCCCCTCAAGGCCGGTGACATCCTTCTGGCCCAGGCGCCGCCGGCAGCCTTGGAGTCGTTGAAGGCCACCGCCGGAGTGGCCGATGTCGCTCCGGTCTCCCTGGCGCGCCTGCGGGAGGTTTACCGGCTGCGGGAGCGCCTGCTGGTGGTTGCTGTGCCTGAGCAATCGATGCTCAACGGGCGCACCCTGAAAGGCAGCCGCCTGGGGGCCGCCCTTGGGGTTCGGGTTTTGGCCATTCAACGCCAGGGGAACACCCAGCGCCTGCCCGCCCCTGAGGAGCGGATCGCCGGGGGCGACACCCTGGTGGTGGAGGGCAGTGCCGCGACCCTGGCCCTGCTGCGCAGCCTGGCGGATCTGGACTTTTCCAGCCAGGCTCCGTCCACCCTGGATCATCTGCAAGGCGCCGGGGTGGGCCTGATGGAGGCGATTCTTTCACCCCACGCCAAAATTGCCGGCAAAACATTGGCGGAGCTCCATTTTCGGGAAAAATATGGCCTTAATGTGCTCGGCGTTTGGCGGGAGGGTCACATCCACCGCAGCGGCTTTCTGCGGGACATGGCCTTGCGTTTCGGGGACGCCATGCTGCTCTACGGCCCCCGGGCCAAGTTCAGCATCCTGGGCCAAGAGCCGGATTTCATCGTGCTGACCCAATCCCACCAGGAGGTTCCCAACTATGCCAAAGCCAAAATCGCCCTGGCCGTGTTGGTGGGGATCATTGTGCCCGTGCTGCTGGGCCTCATGCCCATTTACATCGCCACCCTTTTGGGCGCGGCGCTGATGGTCATTACCGGATGCCTCACCATGGAAGAGGCCCACCGGGCCGTGGAGTGGAAGGGGATTATCCTGATCGCCGGGATGCTGCCCCTGGGCACCGCCCTGGATAGCAGCGGCGCCGCCCGGCTACTGGCCGACGGCGTGGTCAATTGGGTGGGTCCTTGGGGGCCCTACGCGGTTCTAACGGGACTGATGCTGCTCACCTTTGCGGCCACCTGCATCATCCCCACCGCGGCCCTGGTGGTGCTGCTGGGCCCCATCGTGCTCAACACCGCCGGGGATCTGAGTATCGCCCCCCATGCCCTGTTGATGGCGGTGGCGGTGGCCGCCTCGGCCAGCTTCATGACCCCCATCTCCCACCCGGCCAATATTCTGGTGATGGGTCCTGGCGGCTATCGCTTCGGAGATTACCTCAAGGTGGGAGTGCCTTTGACGTTGGTTGTTCTGGTGGTTGTGCTGCTGGTTCTGCCCTGGGTCTGGCCCTTGTAGCCTCAGTTTGTGTCTGAACGGAAACCTTGTTCTCCTTCCCCCTTGATGGGGGAGGGTTGGGGTGGGGGTGAATGAAATCAGGCATGTATATCCCCCTCCCCCAACCCCTCCCGCCAGGGGAGGGGAGTTTTCGGTCGGATATTAGATCTGACAAGCAACCAGGTCCGAAAACGTCTTGCGGTCCAGTTCCCTTCGGTGCATGCTGCAGTCCCTCACCCCAGACAAAGATCAGGAGATCGGGATGCTGGACCCCAAAATTTGTCAACGTGCCCGCTTGGCCCGGGACGCCAGGTTCGACGGCCTCTTTTTTACCGGCGTGCTGAGCACCGGTATCTTTTGCCGGCCCATCTGCCCTGCACCGCCGCCCAAACCGGAAAATATCACCTATTTTCCCTCGGCCGCCGCCGCGGTCAAAGCCGGACTGCGCCCCTGTTTGCGCTGCCGCCCGGAAGCCGCGCCGGGAACCCCGGCCTGGAATGGCACCTCCGCCACCGTGGCCCGGGCCATGCACCTGATCCGCAGAGGAGCGCTGAATGAAGGGGGCGTGGAGGCGCTGGCCCACCGGCTGGGAATCGGGTCTCGTCATTTGCGGCGCCTTTTCAAGCGACAGTTGGGCACCACCCCCATGGCCATGGCCAGCCTGCAACGGGTCTTCTTCGCCAAGCAACTGCTCAGGGAGACCCTACTGCCGGTGACCGAAATCGCCTATGCCTGCGGTTTCGGCAGCATTCGGCGCTTCAATGCCGCGTTCCGGACCGTGTGCGGCCGATCACCCACGGAATCTCGCCTAGCTTCGGCGGGACTCCCAAAGGGTGTAGAGGGTGATGCCCGGTTCACCTGCCGGCTCACCTTACCCTATCGCCCTCCCTTTCTGTGGCCGCCCATGCTGGCATTTTTCCGCGAACGCGCCCTAAGTGGCATTGAAGCAGTAGATGAACATTCTTACCAGCGCACCTTTCGCTGCAACGGCCACAGCGGCTTTTTTCGAGTCAGCCCGGCTCCCAAAGTCCATGGGCTGGTTCTTGAGGTCCGCTTGAGTGACATGCGCAACCTGATGGGAGTGGTTGAGCGGGCGCGGCGGATGTTCGATTTGGATGCCAATCTGGAAGCCATCACCCGTGCCCTGTCCAGGGATCCCCTGCTCAGGCCGTTGATTAAAAAGCTACCCGGATTGCGCCTGCCGGTTGTTTGGGATCCCTTTGAAGCCGCGGTTCGGGCTGTTGTGGGACAGCAGATCTCCATACAGGGAGCCCGAACCATTCTAGGCCGTATCGTCCGGTGCGCCGGTCCTCTGGCGGATTACGGTCATTCTCCCGACGGCGCGCTGCACCTCTTTCCCAATGCCTCGGAGCTGGCCGGGACTGATCTGAGCGGGGTGGGATTGACCGCATCGCGTATCCGCACCTTAAAGGAGTTGGCCCGCGGCGTGGCCGCCGGCCGGATTGAATTGGCCATCACTCGGGATCTGCCTGATTTCATCCGACGTATGACCGACATTGCGGGCATCGGCCCCTGGACCGCACACTACACGGCCCTGCGGGCCCTGGGCGAGCCCGATGCCTTCCCGGCTTCGGATTTGGGCCTTGCGCGGGCCATGACCCAAAACGGCCGGCGCCCGACCCGGGCTCAGGTGCGGGCGCGGGCAGAAAACTGGCGTCCCTGGCGGGCCTATGGGGCGACCTATCTCTGGAATGCCTAAAAACTAAGGATTCACAAGGAGACGATATGTTCTATGACTTTTTCGATACCGGTCTCATCGGCACACTGACCCTGGTGGGCGATGATCAAGGCTTGCGCCATATCAATTTCGAGACCGAGAAACGGCCCCTGGCCATCCAACCGGACTGGCGGCGGGAGCCTGCCTGCTTTGCCACTGCCAAAGCCCAGTTGGCGGCCTATTTCGCGGGTGAACGCAAAACCTTCGATCTGCCCCTGGCGCCCCGGGGCACCCCCTTTCAGCTGCGGGTTTGGGATGTCCTCAAAACGATCCCCTTTGGAAAGGTCACCAGCTACGGCTGGGTTGCCCGGCAAGCCGGCAATCCCAAAGCGGTGCGCGCCGTGGGCGGGGCCAATGCCCGCAATCCGCTGCCTTTGGTGATCCCCTGCCACCGGGTGATCGGCAGCAACGGCTCGTTGACCGGTTTCGGCGGTGGCCTTACCGTCAAACAGCAATTGATCGACCTGGAGCAGGCCAGCCGCTGACGTTTAGCAGGCCATCATCCACTACAATAAAATCATCGTTGCCATGAGATATCTGCCCCTCGTCCCCAAAGCGTGCCAACCTCCGGGATCGATCACCCAAGGCCGGCCTGAGATCCATCTCCCCACCTTTTACATGGAAGACCACTCGCGAATGGGGCTTGTGGTGGACCCTTTTGCCCCGGCCCTGGAGCTTCTGGGCGCCCATGCCGTCCTGCGTCCCCGGGCGGGCGGCTGGGCGCAACTGAAAATCGAAGGCGCCGCCCATTTAAAATCTCTTCTGAGACTCTTGGAGCGCCACGGCCTGACATACGAGATGACCGATTTGGTGGATCAGGTCTACCAGGGCTGATAGCACTATCGCTGGCCCGGTGGGTTGGGAAATCGGATAGAGATAACAGCGTGAACCTGGGCAATTGAGGCCGGCGGATTCCTTGACGCTCATGCCGCACCCGCCTATATTCAGGAGTAGATTCAAATCACTACACATAGGAGCAACGGGCCATGGGACGGATCACCTTGGGCATGATCTTACTACTGACCCTCATCGGGGTCGGAGGGGGCTGGGCCGCGGAGCGCGGCATCCCCCACGGCATCGCCGGGGTTGAACTGGACCATCTGGTAACGGAGTTTCAGGATCTGCTGGATATGGATAGCGCCCTGGTGGTGAGGTTCCAGGAGTATTTGGCCGAGGTTGAGTTCAAGCCCCTGGCCGGCATCAAGACCGCCCTGGCGGCCTACGGCACCTGCGCCAATCCCGGACGGATCGTGCGCATCAAAATCAAGTATGCCGATTCCAGCAGACGTTTTTTTGACCGCCTACTGAGTCAATGCAAAGAACGGTTCGGTAACCCCATGGAGTGGCGGGGGGATCCCTTCCATGTGATGATCGCCTGGAAATGGTCCTTTGTGGACGAAAAGGGCAACCGCATCAGCCTGACCCTGCAGCACAACACCCAGGATCGGGACCAAAAGATGGGCAATGCCATTAAGCTGAATCTGAACAACGGTATCGAGGAAGAAAGAGCGTGCCTCCAGGCCAAGCTCGCCCGCTCCCGGGAAACCCAAAACAACGCGCTCCCCAAAAGTAACTCCCGGAACCCGGACTGGGATCTGCTGATCCCCCAATGATCCTGCCTCAACCCCACAAGGTTACCCGAGCGAAACGGCTTTTTGCGCCGGCCAGGGTAAATTTCGATGATCCTTCACTCCTGGAGGGCGGCAGCCGGTGAGGGCACGAACCGTCGCCTGGAACGGCATTCGCGTCGAGGTTCCCGGCGCCTGGGAGCTGAGCGCCATCGCCCAGCGCTACCTGGCTTGGGAATCCCAGGGTCAGCCGGCCATGGAGCTGCGCTGGAATCGAATTCGGGGCCCATTCTCCTTTGAACGCACCCTTAAAGGGCTCTGGCGGGGTCGCTTTCGCCGGGGTTCGGGGGGGTTTATCCCCTGGCTGTTGCCCGAGGCCTGGACCCGGATTCTGGCCCATCACCGGATGCAGGGATTTGGGTGGCAGACCCCCCAGATAAAAGCCCATGGCTTGCTGCTCCACTGCCGGCGCTGCGCCACGGCAACCCTGATCCAGGTGTTTGACGGGTTTGCCGGAAGCCCAGTCCCCGACCACCAGCTCTGGGAATCGCTCCTGGCCGGTTTCCAAGACCATGAAAATCGAGACGAGCAGCGCTTGTGGCGGATCTACGATCTCCAAGCCCGCCTACCGGAACCCTTCGATTTGAAAGCGTTTCAGTTTCAGCCCGGTCATTTTCGACTGGAATTCACTGAGACCGGGAACCATCTTACGCTTCACCGCTGGTGCCCGGCGGCGGTCTTGCTCGGTGACACGGATCTAAAAGGATTTGCCCTGGGGCAAGGGCTCCTGGCCGGGTCAGGGAGCCAGCCTCAAGTTGAATCCCAGGGCCGGCGTCTTTCATGGACGGATCGGCCTGAGGCCTGTTCGCGCTTGGCTTTCTGGCGTCGCCAGCCCGAGCACCGGCAGGGTCGGATTTGGCATCTGGAAGAGGCGAACCGGATCCTGGGGCTGGTCTTAGCGGGCAAGCCTCCCCTTGATGCGGCCCAATTTAACGATCTGGCGGCAAACTATGGTCTGGCGGCGTTCTAAAAGGGATTCCGCGGGAGCCCTCGAGCGCAGCGAGGCCCTGGCCTGCATTCCGATGAAGCGGCCCGAGGTGGATGAGACCCGAGGCGCCCATGGGCTGGTGTGTCTGGCGTATCCTATGCCGGTATCGCCCTGGGTGCTGCGGGTTGCCCGGATGTTGGGGCGGCCCGCCGGCACCCATCAGCTTAAAAAAACCGAATTGGACTGCTTGGGCAGCGCTGTATGGGGCCTGATGGACGGCCGGCGCAGCGTCGGCCAAATCATCAAGGCCTTTGCCAAGGAGCACCAACTGCTTCAGCGCGAAGCGGAGCTGGCCGTGACCCAGTTCATCCGCGAGTTGGGCCGGCGGGGTGTCATAGCGCTGAAATGAGATACCCCGCCCCTCTGATTATACCTGCAATAAAAAGGACCATCTCATGAGGAAACCCCAAGGGGAGACCCAAGGCGTTTGGATTCAAGCCGTTATTGAAGATTTTGTCAGTCACTCCCCTGAAAACCATCTCCAGGACTCCGGCCGGGAGCGGGCATTTGATGCCCCTCTAGTGGGGTTTGCCAACGGTGCCGACCCCCTGTTTGAGGCCTACAAGGATCATGTGGGACCCTTTCACTGGACGCCCCGGGAGCTGTTCCGCCTGGTCTTTCAGCGGATAGAGGTTGACGCCCGGGAGCTGACCGTCATCAGCTGGATACTGCCCCACACCCGGGCCACCAAGGCCGATAACCGCCGCTCATCCCGATTTCCGGCTGAGCGCTGGGCCCGGGCGCGGACCTTCGGCGAGGTGGTGAACGCCAAACTGCGCCGGCATGTGGAACTGGCCCTTGGGGGCCAGGGGATCGAAGCGGTGGCCCCCATGCTGCTCCCCCAATGGGAGCGCCGCACATCCGAGCGCTATGGCTATGCCTCCACCTGGTCCGAACGCCACGCAGCCTATGCCTGCGGATTGGGGACCTTCGGCTTGAGCGACGGGCTGATCACTCCCCTGGGCAAGGCCATGCGGGTGGGCTCGGTGGTGGCCCGCCTGGAGATCAACTCCACGCAGCGGCCCTACCGCGACCATCACGCCTATTGCCTCTATTACACCCAGGGGATTTGCGGCCGCTGCATGGATCGCTGCCCGGCAGGCGCCATCCGACCGGAAGGACATGACAAGGTGGCCTGCAAAGCTTACATCCGCCAAACCGCCATGCCCCATATCCAGCGTGCATACGGGTTTGACGGGCGGGGCTGCGGCTTGTGCCAAACCAAGGTGCCCTGCGAATCTAAAATTCCCTTGAAAAAAGATTTGCCCGCCGGTTAAAGGTCACACCAGTTATGTGAAGAGCTATCATGTTCGGGCGGCGGAATGCAGCGGCTCAGAATTCAACCTTGATCCCCAGCGAGGTGCGGCCATCGCGTCTCCGTTTCAAAATTGGATCAAAAAATACTGGTTCATGTTGGGCCTGGTGGGGGTGTTCGCCCTTACCCTGGGGGATCCCTTCTCCCTGGTCGCCCCAGCGGGCTCGCGGCTGAAAAACTCTATAGGCCCCAATCTGTCGGTGTTCACGATATTTTTTCTTTCCGGCCTGATGCTCAACGCTCGCCTGATCCGCAGCGGTCTGCGGGATATCAAGGGCACCCTGCTGGCGCTGGTCCTTATTTTCATCGCCGCGCCCTTGTTGGCGGCCCTCTGCTCCCTGGCCCCCCTGGAAACCGGTTTTTTGATGGGGATTTTCCTGGTGGCGGTGATGCCCACCACCATGAGCAGCGGCGTGGTGATGAGCGGCGCCGCGGGGGGCAACATGGCCCACGCGCTGTTTATTACCATTGTGGCCAATGCCCTGGCCATTGTGACCATCCCCCTCACCCTGACTTTGCTGCTGGCCCTGGTGGGGCAAAGCGTCGAGGTGGCCATCGATCAGCGGGCGATCATGATCAAACTGGGCCTGCTGGTGCTTTTGCCGCTTTCGTTGGGGCTGGGGGTCAAAATGGCGGCCGCCCGCTGGGTTGAGCCCCACACCCCGCGTTTCAGCATCATCAACCAGGTGATGATTCTGATCATTGTCTGGATGGCCATCTCCCCGGTGCGGGGGAAAATTTTGGCCAATGCGCTGATGATCGGCCAGGTGGCGTTGTGGGTGATCCTGTTCCACGGCGCCTTGTGGTTGGTGGCGGCCGGTTTCGTCAAATTTTTCGGCCTGCCCCCCGGCCGGCGGGAGAGTGTCATCTTTATGGGCGGCCAGAAGACCCTGCCCCTTTCGGTAATTTTGCAGATGAGCCTCTTTCCCCAATATGAGTCGGCCCTGGTGGCCTGCGTCATCCACCATCTGATCCATCTGCTCATGGACGGCTATCTGGTGGGCCGGCTGGCCGCCGGCCGCCGCAGCTCGCCGGGCGCGGTGGCTTCGGCGGTGGTTGAGCGGGGTTAGACCCCCTCTTATCCCGTGGGGAGCATCGCATCCTGCGCTTTAAACAGGCCAATCCTTATTCCCATTTCACCCATAGAGGAGATCCCATGAAACGAGACGCAGTGATTGTCAGCGCGGTGCGCACGCCCCTGGGAAATTTCAACGGCGCCCTGGCTTCCCTGGGCGCCACCCAGCTGGGGGCCTTGGTCATCGAAGAGGCCGTCAAACGGGCGGCCATTGAAAAAGAACACGTGGATGAGGTGATCATGGGCCAGGTGCTGCCTTTGGGTTATGGGCAGAACCCGGCCAAACAGGCTGCGGTCAAGTCGGGCCTGCCCTGGGAGGCCGAGTGCCTGACCATCAACAAGGTGTGCGGCAGCGCCCTGAAGGCCGTGATGCTGGCGGCCCAGGCGATCCAACTGGGGGATGCCGACGTGGTGGTGGCCGGGGGCATGGAAAATATGAGCCTGGCGCCTTACTACCTGGAAAAGGCGCGCTTCGGCTACCGCATGGGGCCCGGCACCCTTCAGGACCACATGATCCACGACGGGCTGTGGGACATTGTCAACGATTTCCACATGGGCATGTCCAATGAATTGTGCTCGGAAAAGTACCAGGTGACCCGCGAGGATCAGGATCGCTACGCGGCGCGCTCTTACCAGCGCGCCCTTTCCGCCATGGCCGAGGGACGTTTTAAGGAACAGATCGTTCCCGTGACGGTGCCCCGGCGCAAAAGGGCGCCCCAGGTGGTGGATCAGGATGAATGCCCCCGGGAAACCACTTATGAAGCTCTGGCGGCCATGAAACCGGCCTTTGCCCGAGATGGGCTGGGCACGGCGGGCAACGCCTCCATCATCAGCGACGGCGCGGCCGCGGTGGTGGTGATGGCCCGGGAGCGGGCCGAGGCCCTGGGCTGCTCCATCCTGGCCACCATCGGCGCCCAGGCGTCTTACGGGACTGACATGAAATACGTGCTGGTGGCCCCTATTTGGGCGATCCCCAAGTGTTTGGGCAAGGAAGGCCTCAAGCTGGCTGAGGTGGATCTTTTCGAGATCAACGAAGCCTTCAGTGGCTCCACCGTGGCGGTTTTAAAAGAGCTGGATCTGGATGCCGACAAGGTCAATGTCAACGGCGGCAGTGTGGCCCTGGGCCACCCCATCGGGGCCAGCGGCTGCCGGGTGCTGGTGACCCTGCTCTATGAGATGATCCGTCAGGAGAAGAAAACCGGTCTTGCCTCCCTCTGTCTGGGCGGGGGCGAAGCGGTGGCCCTGGTGGTCAAACGCTGAGGCCGGATCGGAACATCGCGGCCGCCCCTCAGGGCGTGAGGTGCTGTTTCAACAGGCAGCAGGCGATGGCGCAGCGGGGACGGCCCTGTTCATCGTAGTCGATGTTGCCGGGCTGCAGCAGCTTGTTCATGACGCAGCCCTCGGGGATCTTAAGGGTGAAGAGCTGCGCTTCGGTGAGCCCTCTGCGCTGTAGCAGGCGATCACCCTGTATACTGTGGGCGTGAATGGGCAGGTCCTCACACAGCGGGCAGCGGTAGACCCGCCCGTTGGGAAAGATGAAGAAGTTTTCGGCGACCTGCCCGGCGCATTCAAAGGTCTCCCCGGGATCCAAAAACACTTTGGGGTAGATCACCTCGATGCCCCGGGCGGCGGCATCCGCGGCCACCTGGGGGACAATTTCTATCCACTCCTCGGCCGTGGGCTGCAGGGGCTGCGGGCCGCGGGCCGATTTGCCCCGCAACCCGATGACCTGGATAAAAAAGCGCGCCACACCCCGCTGCTCAAGCAGGGTTGGCATGGCTGCCAGATGGTGAAGGTTGTCCCGGCGGACAGTGTAGATCAGACTCACCTGAAACCCCTTGGACACGGCTTGTTCAAGGGATTTGAGGCAGGCGGCATAGACCCCCGGGCCGCGAATGGAATCGTTGATGCGGGGCGTGGGGCCATCCAGGCTGAAACTGAGCACCGCCTGCTCCGGCGTGATTTTTTCCAGCCAGGGGGCCAGGCGGGTGCCGTTGGTGTCCACGGTCACTGAGTGGTAGCCCAGGGTCCGGGCCGTTTTGACAGCCGCCGCCAGGTGAGGGTGCAGGGTGGGCTCGCCCCCCAGCAACACCAAGTTGTTTTGTTTTTCCGGCTTAAAGAAGAGCTTCAGCCAGGCCCCGATCTGATCCTCTGAAAGACGCTTCCTGCCGTGCTGCCGGGGATTGATGTAGCAGTGGCGGCACTTCAGATTGCAGGCGGTCAGCAGATGCAGAAAGATGTTACGTTCATGCCTGGAAAAACGAACGGTTTCCGGCCGCGCGGTTTTCCTTTGGGGCGGGGGAGGGGTCACGGGCATGGCTGGTCCAGGGTGTAGCGCGCCAGGGGGCTGTCCCGCCAGTAGCCATTATCGGGGTTGCGGAAAAATTGCTGAAACAGCGCCAGGCTCTCCCCGCGCCGGATGTGTGGGATGATCCGCGGCCAGCGCTCCCGGTAGAGGGTCGGCAGGCTCTCCGGAGCAAGGGCCGTGGCGCCGCCCATGACATCTTCAAAGGCGTAGACGATGGTGCCGACTCCATTGAGCATCAAGGCCGCCAGGCACATCAGACAGGGCTCCATGGTGCTATAGAGGGTCAGGGCGCTGCCGTCGGCCCGCCACTGGCTGGCCTGGAGGTTACGCAGGGCCACCATCTCGGCATGGTCGATTTCGATCAACGAGGCACCGAAGCTGAATTTCCGACCCCCGCGGGCCACCTCGCGGCCCCCCCCCACCAACACACAACCCACCGGAAATTCACCGGCCGACAGCGCCTGGCGGGCTTGGGTCAAGGCCAGTTCCATGAAGTGCCTGTGGTCAGGCGCTTGGATTAAGGGTTGGTTGGCGGGCGGCATGGGGGCGTCTATCCCTCCGACTCTTCCAGCACGCCGGGGGGCATGGGCGGGATATCCGCGCCGCCCAGCACATAGCCGCCGTCTAGGCGCAGTACGGCCCCGGTCATATAGGTGGCTTGGGTAATCAGAAAGCGCACGGCGTTGACCGCTTCGGAGAGCCGGCCGGTGCGGGCCAGCAGGCAGTGGGCTTCAATGGCCCGTTTTTCTTCATCTGCTAACAGGCCCCAGCCCCGGGTGCCCTGGGCGTGGCGGGTTTCAAAAAAGCCAATCATCAGTTCGTTGACCCGCACCGTGGGGGCGCCCTGGCGGGCCCAGGTTTCGGTAAACGCGGAGAGCGCCCGGTTGGCGGCGGCGTAGCCGTCATTGAAGATCAGCCCCGCCGGGCCGCTGCGGCCCACCAGGGCGGCAATGGAAGAGAGGGTGACAATCACCCCTTCAGTTGCTTGTTTCAGCAGGGGCATGGCATAATGGACTGCCCACCACTTGGCTTTGAGGGTGGTCTCCTGTTCCAGGTCCCACTGGCGGGGGGTGTAGGGGCCGTGAACCACCGGCATTCCGCCCCGTTCGATGTTGTTGATCAGAATATCCAACCCGCCGCAGTGGTGTTCGACCTTATCCATGAGGCGTCGGACCTCCGGGGGCTGCCGCAGATCCAGCTTGACGGCCAGGTGCTCCCCGCCGGCGGCGGCCAGGCGCAGCTTCATCTGCTCACTGGCTTCGGGCCAGTCATAGTAGGTGGCGATGATCTGCGCGCCGCGCCGGGCCAGATCCAGGGCGACCTTACGGCCGATGCCCCGGGAAGCGCCCAATACCAGGGCTCTTTTGCCTTTGATCTGCATTTCGGTGGAATTCAGGGTTTGCGTGGGTTGCGTAATGGCGGTCCATCCATCGAAACTAGGAACCTAATTTAAACCATCGTTCCATGTCAATCGCTTCCCCCGCGCCGATCATCGCCCTGGTTGGCGCAACCCCGCAATCAGCGCTTCGCCATCATCTGCGCCATCATCTCCTGGAGTCCTTCCACCGGCGCCCCTAAAGCGTCAGCCATGCGGTCCATGAAGTTGAACAGGGCCGTGACCGCCACGGCTTCGAATATTTCCGCCTCGTTGAATCCCGCAGTCTTGAGTTCTGCAATGGTTTCCGGCTGGACTTTGTAGGGCTGGCGGTTGACCTGTCCGGCAAAGTGCAGGATCTGCTTGGTTTTGTCGTCGATGAGGTCCGAGGCATCGATGTTGGCCAGAATAGCGGCCACTTCCTCCTGGGTGAATCCTTGCGCCATGGCCATGGCGCTATGGGCGTCTACTCAATAGGCGCAGGCGTTGAGTTGGGAAACATGGGCCGCGATCAGCTCTTTGGTGGAACGGGGCAGGCCGTGATCTTCCACCATCAGACGCTTGACGTAGGTGACCATGGGTTCCAGGAGATCGGGCCGCAGGCTCTGGGCCACGAACACCTTGGGGACCATCCCGAACATCTCTTGTAGCGTGGTGTATGCGGTTTTCAGGCGGCCTTGGGCGGCCTGCGGTTGGACGGTGGGAAAAAAATAGCTCATATCAGTTCCTTTCGTTAGTAGCTTGAGAGTCCAAAATTCACCGTTATGCCGGACTTGATCCAGCATCCAGGAATTCCAACATATTGGAATTTATATGGATTCCCGCCTTCGCGGGAATGACGAGAATAACAATCGATACTTATAATTTCAGTGGGTTAGAAGAACCATGGACTGACCAGTTAACAGTCAGGGTCGTTCAAGCTGGGCGGCTGCCTGGACGGCCCTCCATTTGGACCACATTGTGGTATAAAGGAAATAGCCGCTTTGAAAGGCGTTGTAAACCTCGACTTCTGCTCAGGCTGTTCCTTGACAGGGATCGGGCAATCGTGTGTAAGGGGAGGGTGGCGCCGGTCTCCCGGATTGAAAAGACTGCGGGAGGGATCCGGCAAGATTGGTTGAGCTTACATCCAAACAGAGGAGGATGCCCATGAAAAAGTTTCTGCTTGTTTTGCTTGGGGCCGGGGTGCTGTTCAGCGTTGCTCCGGGGTGGGCCGAAACCCCGGGTGACACCCTGGTGATGGCCTGGCAGTTTGACGACATCATCACCTTGGATCCGGCCGAGATCTTCGAGTTTTCCGGGGCGGAGTATGCCGGGAACACCTATGACCGCCTGATCGCTTTCGAGGTGGACGATGTCAGCAAGATTTATGGGGTGATTGCTGAAAGCTGGGAGGTGGGGGAGGACGGCAAGACCTACACCTTCAAGATCCGCCAGGGGGTGAAATTCGCTTCGGGAAATCCCCTCACCGCCGAGGATGTGGCCTTCTCCCTGCAGCGCACGGTGATTCTGGATAAATCCCCGGCCTTTATCCTCACCCAGTTCGGGTTCAACGCCGACAATGTGGCCGAAAAGATCAAGGCCGTGGACGACGCCACCGTGGTTTTGGTCACCGACGAGGCCTATGCGCCCACCTTTCTGCTCTACTGCCTGACGGCCACCATCGGTTCGGTAGTGGACAAACAAGAGGTCATGGCCCATGAACAAGAGGGTGATCTGGGCTATGCCTGGCTGAAAACTCACCATGCCGGCTCCGGGCCTTTTACCCTCGACGCTTGGAAGGCCAGCGAACTGCTGAGTCTGAATGCCAATGCCGACTACTGGGACGGCGCGCCCGCCATGAAGCGGGTGATCATCCGTCACATCCCCGAACCGGCCACCCAGCGGCTGCTGCTGGAAAAGGGCGACATCGACATCGCCCGCAGCCTGGGGCCGGATCAGATCAAGGGGTTGGAGGGCAACAGCGAGGTGCGCATTCACACCTCCCCCAAAGGGGGCCTTTTCTACATGAGCCTGAACCAGAAACATCCGGTGCTGAGCAAGCCCCAGGTGCGTCAGGCTTTCAAATACCTGGTGGATTACCAGGGCATCGCCGACACCATCCTCAAGGGCACCATGGAGGTCCACCAGGCCTTTTTGCCCAAAGGGTTTTTAGGCGCCCTGGAAGAGACACCCTTTACCTTCGATCCTGAAAAAGCCAAGGCCCTCTTGGCCGAAGCCGGCCATGGCGACGGGTTGACGGTGACCATGGACACCCGCAACAACTTTCCCACCCTGGATATGGCTCAGGCCATCCAGGCCACCATGGCCCAGGGCGGGGTGACCCTGGAAATTCTGCCCATGGACGGCAAGCAGGCCCTCACCAAGTACCGCGCCCGCAACCACGAGGTCTACATCGGGCGCTGGGGACCGGATTACCAGGATCCCCACACCAACGCCGACACCTTTGCCCGCAACCCGGACAATGCCGACGATGCCAAGTCCAAGCCCCTGGCTTGGCGCAATGCCTGGGACATCCCCGAAATGACGAAAAAAGCCGATGCCGCGGTCAAGGAGCGCGATCCGGCCAAGCGGGCCGAGATGTATCTGGAGCTTCAGCGGGAGCACCAGCAGACCTCGCCCTTCATCATCATGTTCCAGGACATCGAAGTGGCGGCCGAGCGGGCCGATGTGGAGAACTTCATTCTCGGTCCCAGTTTCGACAGCAACTTCTACCGCTATGTGACCAAAAAGTAGGCCATGGCGGCAACTCCAGCTCAGGCAGCCCTCCCGGAGCGCCGAATCTCCCGGGCCGGGATCAAGCTGTTGGGAATCCTGGTTTCGGTGGCCCTCACCTTTCTGGGGCTGCTCTTGGTCACCTTCATCATTGGCCGGGTGGTGCCCATCGACCCGGTGCTGGCTGCCGTGGGAGACCGCGCCCCGGCCGATGTGTACGAACGGGTGCGCATGGAGCTGGGTCTGCACCTGCCCCTCTACCAGCAGTTCGGCATCTACCTGCTGCAAGTGTTCCGGGGCGACCTGGGCACCTCCGTGCTCACGGCCAACCCAGTTGTTAAGGATATCCTGCGGGTCTTTCCGGCCACCCTGGAACTGGCCACGGTAGCCACCTTTTTCGGGGTGCTCCTGGGAGTGCCCATGGGGGTGGCCGCGGCGGTGAACAAGGGGCGCTGGCCCGATCAGGTGCTGCGGGTGGTGGGGCTTTTCGGCTACTCGGTGCCGGTCTTCTGGCTGGGCTTGATGGGGCTGCTGCTCTTTTACGGCAAGCTGGACTGGGTTCCCGGGCCCGGCCGGCTGGACGTGTTTTACGACGGCATTCTCGAACCGCTGACTGGCGTGATTCTCATCGACAGCGCCCTGGCCGGGGAGTGGGGCATATTTCGCAATGCCGCCGGCCATCTGGTTCTGCCGGCCGCCATCTTAGGCTACTACAGCCTGGCCTACATCAGCCGCATGACGCGCAGCTTCATGCTGGAGCAGCTCAACCAGGAGTACATCACCACGGCCCGGGTCAAGGGCGTGGCGGAGTGGAAGGTGGTCTGGGTCCACGCCCTGGGCAACGTGTGGGTGCCGCTGGTGACGGTGATCGCCCTGAGTTACGGGGGCCTGTTGGAGGGCTCGGTGCTCACGGAAACCGTGTTTGCCTGGCCCGGGCTGGGGTTTTACCTAACCCAGTCGCTGTTGAGCGCCGACATGAACGCCGTGCTGGGCAGCACCCTGGTGGTGGGGACGGTGTTTATCGGTATCAATCTGCTCTCCGATGTGCTCTACCGCCTGCTCGATCCAAGGGCGCGATAAGCTTTAGTTTAAGAATCCAGAAACCGGGATTCGGAAGTCAGAATGACATCGGGTCACGCCATAATCTCCTGACTACTGGCGCCGGAATACTATTTTATTATTCAAACATACAAATTTACCAGTCCATAGTTCTTTTAACTCACTTAAATTATTAGGTTCGATTGGATAGCATCGTCATTCTCGCGAAGGCGGGAATCCAGATAGAGTCCAATATATTAGAACCTCTGGATGCCGGATCGGGCCTGTCCTCAACTCGATTGGGGATCCGGTATGACGGAGAACTTTGAACTCTTAAGATACAAAGCTCCATTCAATAAAATGGCCCCTATGCCCCTACTTACCCCTGCCGGCCCCAAGGCCTGGCTGCTCTCCTCGACGCCCCAATCCCGGCGCCAGGCGCGCCTGGGTCGGGCCTACCTGGGCTGGCTCAACTTTTCGGAAAACCGGCTGGCCATGATCGGGCTGCTGATCATCGCCGGGCTGGTGCTGGTGGCAGCCCTTGCGCCCTGGCTGGCGCCTTTTGAACCCAATGCCACCGATCTGGTCAGCCGCCTGCAAGCGCCCGGAGCCGATCACTGGCTGGGCACCGACGAACTGGGCCGGGATATTCTCAGCCGCATAATTTACGGTGCGCGCCTGACCCTCTACGTGGTGGGCCTGGTGGCCATCATTGCCGCACCCCTGGGCCTGCTTGTGGGGACGGTGGCCGGGTTTGGGGGCGGGATCGTGGATACGGTGCTCATGCGCATTACCGATATTTTTCTGGCCTTTCCCAAGCTGATTTTGGCTCTGGCCTTTGTCTCCGCCCTGGGGCCAGGGATCGAAAACGCCATCATCGCCATTGCGATCACTTCCTGGCCGCCCTACGCGCGCATCGCTCGGGCCGAGACCCTCACCGTGCGCAGGGCCGATTTCATCGCCGCGGCCAGGCTCCAGGGGGCCGGCGCCTTGCGCTTGGTATGGGGCCATGTAATGCCCCTGTGCACCTCTTCCCTGGTGGTGCGGGTCACCCTGGATATGGCCGGAATCATTCTCACCGCGGCCGGCCTGGGGTTTTTGGGCCTGGGCGCCCAGCCGCCCCTTCCCGAGTGGGGAGCCATGATCTCCAGCGGGCGAAAATTCATGCTGGATCAATGGTGGGTGGCGGCCGTGCCGGGGGTGGCCATTTTCGGGGTCAGCCTGGGGTTCAACCTGCTGGGCGACGGCCTGCGGGACGTCCTCGACCCCAAAGCGGAGAGATAAAATTTTGGATTCCTCCCCGCTGCTTGAGGTACAGAAACTCAACGTCACCTTTGCCACTCGCAAGGCACCGATTGCCGCGGTGAGCGGGGTCAGCTTTTCCATGGGTCGCGAGAAGCTGGGCATTGTAGGGGAGTCCGGCTCCGGCAAGACTGTCACCGGGCGCGCCATTTTGGGCCTGGTACGCCCCCCGGGAGAGGTGCGCGCCCGCCGGTTGGCCTTTGACGGTATCGATCTCACGGCTGCCGACCGCCGCCAGTGGCGGGCCATCCGCGGCCAACGCATCTCCATGGTGATGCAGGATCCCAAATTCTCCCTCAATCCGGTGATGAAGGTGGGTCGCCAGATCGCCGAAGCTTACCGCCTAAGTGCCCGGGTGTCCAAACGGCGCGCCCGCCAACAGGCCCTGGAGATGCTGGCCGCCGTGCGCATCCGGGACCCCCAGCGGGTCTTTGACGCCTATCCCCACCAGCTCTCGGGGGGCATGGGCCAGCGCATCATGATCGCCATGATGCTCATTCCCGGCCCGGATCTACTGATCGCCGACGAACCCACCTCGGCCCTGGACGTCACCGTCCAGCTTCAGCTTTTGGCCATTGTGGACGATCTGGTCTCCCAGCGAGGCATGGGCCTGATCTTCATCAGCCACGATCTCAACCTGGTGGCCTCCTTTTGCGACCGGATCATGATCATGTATGCCGGGCGGGTGATGGAGATCGTGGAGGCCCAAAATCTTCAGGCGGCCCGCCACCCCTACACCCGGGGCCTGCTCGACTGCCTGCCGCGGATCAACGGACCGGGGGGCGATCTAACGGTTCTGACCCGGGATCCGGCCTGGCTGGAGGCCGGCTCATGAATGCCCCGGCCATCGCCGTTGAAAACCTGCGGGTCACCTTTGGCCGCGGTGCCCAGACGGTTCATGCCCTGCGGGAGATCGCCTTTGAGGTTGGCCCCGGGGAGGTGTTCGGCCTGGTAGGGGAATCGGGTTCCGGCAAATCCACGGTCCTGCGGGCCCTGTGCGGCTTGATCCGCAACTGGCAAGGCCGGATCAGAATTGACGGGATTTCCCAGGGCCCCAAACGGGACAAGGCCTTCTTCAAAAAGGTTCAGATGGTCTTTCAGGACCCTTACAGCTCCCTCCATCCCCGTCACACCGTAGACCGCATCCTGGCCGAGCCGGTGGCCATCCACAGATTGGGCGAGGCCGACGAGCGTATTGAAAAGGCCCTTTGCGAGGTGGGCCTGGGGCCGGAATTCCGTTTCCGCTATCCCCACCAGCTCTCCGGGGGCCAGCGCCAGCGGGTGGCCGTGGCCCGGGCCTTGATTTTGGAGCCTCGCATTCTGTTGCTGGACGAACCCACCTCGGCCCTGGATGTTTCCGTACAGGCCGAGGTGCTTAACCTGCTCTCCCGCTTGCGCAGAGAGAAGCAGTTGACCTATATACTCGTCAGCCATAACCTGGCCGTGGTGGGCCACCTTTGCGGCCGCCTGGCGGTGATGAACCATGGCGTGATTGTTGAAGCCTTGGATGTGGCCGCCCTCAAGGAGCGCGACCCCCAACACCCCTATACCCGGCAGCTTCTCACCGCCAGCAGCGGGTATGACCGGGAAGCGATTGATAAATTTCAAGATTTTGCCGCCGAATAATGACATTTCAGGAAATTTGACCATTGGGTACAAAAGAAGAGTTGAGAGAAAAGATCAGCGCGCTTCATAGACGTGCGTTTACCGTGGACGCCCATTTTGATTTGCCCTCTGAGGTGGCCAACCGGCGGGAGCGGGGCGCCAGGAAGGTGATTGCTGAAGATTATCTGCCCGGATTTAAGGCCGGCGGCTTGGACCTGATTGTTTCGGCCATTTTTATCCACAATCTATTTCTGCCTGAGATGGGCTTGCGCAAGGCCCTGGATCAGATCAGCTGTCTTTTGGAGGAGTTGGATGAAACTCCCGGGCAGTTTCGAATCTGCCGCAATGCAGCGGAAGCGCGGGCCGCCCGGGAGGCGGGGGAGTTGGGCCTGCTGCTCTCCCTGGAAGGCGCCGATCCCTTGCAAAACGATTTGGGCCTGCTGCGCATCTTTTACGAACTGGGCGTGCGGGCCTTGGGGTTGGTCTGGAGCCGGCGTAATTACGCAGCCGACGGCTGCAGCTTCCACAGCATCCAGGAAGGGCGCAAGGGGGGACTGACCGCCTTTGGCGTCGCCCTGGTCCAAAAGGCCGAAGCGTTGGGGATGGTCATCGACGTCAGCCATATGAATGACGAGGGGTTTTGGGATGTCATGGCGCTGGCCCAACAGCCGGTGATCGCGTCGCATTCCAACTGCCGCGCCCTGGCCGGGTCCATGCGCAACCTCAGCGATTCCCAGATCCAGGCCCTGGCCGAAACCGGCGGGGTGATGGGTATGAATGCCCTCAACGCCTTTATCCGCGACGAGGATCCCGATGCCGGCGTGGATCAATTGGTCGACCATGTGGACCACATCGTAAAGATCGCCGGGATCCGTCATGTGGGCATCGGCTTTGATCTGTGCGACAGTTTTCAAAACCATCTCAATGTGGCCCGTGCCTTGGATACCCACGATGTGCTCGCGGGCCACCATGAGTCGGGGCGTTTAACCGCCGCCCTGCTGGCGCGGGGTTATTGTGATGGGGAGATCGAGTTGATTTTGGGGGGCAATTTCATGCGGGTTTTTGAGGAGATTTTAAAATGAAAATTTACGTATCAGGCTCCCTGGCCTATGACCGGATCATGGGCTTTCCAGGTAAATTTGAGGAGCACATTCTGCCGGAAAAGATTCATATGATCAATGTCAGCTTTGTGGTCAACGGCCTTATCGAACGATTGGGCGGTACCGCCGGCAATATCGCCCATAGTTTATACCTGCTCGGGGAAAAGGCCACTATCCTGGCGGCCGTGGGCAAGGATTTCGACGCCTATGAGACCCGGCTGCGCCAGTACAGGTTGCCCCTGGCTGGAATTCGGCAGATCTCCGAGGTGTTGACGGCCGGCGCCTACATCACCACCGACCTGGCTAACAACCAGATCACCGGGTTCAATCCCGGGGCCATGAATTACCCGGCCTTTAACGGCTTTGCCCCCACGAAGGACGAAGAATCTTTGGCCATCATCGCCCCCGGCAACCTGGAGGATATGCTGGCCTATAGCCGGGCCTATAAAGAACATAACATTCCCTATATTTTTGATCCCGGGCAACAAATTATCGCGCTGTCGGCCGAGGACATGGTGGAGATTCTTACCGGCTCGCAACTGCTCATCAGCAATGACTACGAGCTGCAGATGATCCAGAAAGCCACCGCTCTCAGTCAGGAAGAGATTCAAGCCCGGACCGGCTCCGTGATTGTCACCCTGGGGGATGAAGGCTCCCGGGTTCTGAACAACGGTCATGAAACCTGCATACCCGCGGCCAAGGCGCGGGAGGTGGTGGATCCGACGGGGTGTGGGGATGCCTACCGGGCCGGGTTGATCAAAGGCTTGATTCTCAATCGCGACCTGGAAACCGCCGCCCGCATGGGCGCCGTGATGGCCAGCTTCAACGTGGAGTGCAAGGGCACCCAGGAGCACGACTGTTCCCTGGAACAATTTCAGGACCGCTACCAGAAGAACTACGGCGCGGCCCTCGCGCTTTAGCAGGGAACGGTCGCTTAATTTGGAGTAATTACATTTCCACTTTCCACTTTCCACCCTACTGCGCCAAGGCCGCGGTCAGGCGAGCCAGGGTGATCTCCCCTTCTGCGAATTGTTTGAGTGTCTCCTGCTTTGTAGGATTCACCCGGGCGTAGCCCAGGATATCGAGCCGCTCCACGGTGAGGGCCTTTTCGCTGACGACCCGGTTCTGTTGGACATCCACCCGGCCTACGCCCACGGGAACGATGGTCAGGGAAGCGGGATCGAGGGCCACCAGCACCACCCGTTCGCCCACCAGCGGGACATATTCGTAGCTGCCGTAGAGGACCGGCATTTTGATGGCAACAGAGAGGCTCCCACTGACTTCGATGCCCATGGGCTGTAGGTTGAAGGCGCAATTGGGCACGATGCCGGCCAGGGAGGGATAGAGGAGCCGGTTATGGTCCAGAAACGGGGTATGGACAGCTAAGGGACTGATTAAAATAACCGAGGATTTTGACCAATCCCTGGACGATTTTAAGGGATATATGTGATGGGCGCGCTGCTCGACACAAATGCCTTATCGGATACAGCCGCCGTGGGTTTTTGATTTACGGCTGTGTCCGATAATGGGTCCAAGATTATGTCAGATGACGGCAGGGGGCGTGACAGGGAGGTATTGAGGGAAGGCCGGCGAGTACCGCTTTGGGGCGGCGGGTGGGTAGATCGATAAAGGCCAAGGGTAGGCCTGACCATCATTTTGGATGGGAATATAGGCGGGAGGTTTAAAAGGGGTCAAAGGCAGACCCTTTAATGGGTGACCCCAATTTTTTCTCACGAACTCGCCGCGAAACAGAGATTACCAATGAGGCCTCCGTAAAATAGTGTTGTCATTCGTCTCGTTTGACCCTATATTGAGTATCAAATGAGACGAAAAGGGGCAAAACAATGGAAATAAGTACTCAACACACTGCTGCCGTGCTCGGACTTAAACAAAA
The DNA here is from genome assembly GCA_963713755.1 of uncultured delta proteobacterium. GTDB lineage: Bacteria > Desulfobacterota > Desulfobacteria > Desulfobacterales > CAVQMW01 > CAVQMW01. The sequence continues at coordinate 1,145,493 of CAVQMW010000005.1, forward strand.
AATCGTTACTGATCTGGATTTGGCGATGGCCATTGAGCGGGGTTTTCCGATCAGCACCGTTGAGCGTGTGATCAAGCGGATTGTTCCAAAAGATCCTAGCTTCGCATTCAACATAATCCCCCGTGCCACCTTAGCTCGTCATAAACGTGATCAACGTCGATTATCATTAGAGCAAAGCGATAGTGTGGCGCGGCTGGCGAGGATCTGGGCGCTTGCCAACTCTGTTTGGAAAAGCGAGGAAGCCACCCGTCGATTCCTTTTCGAGCCTCATCAATTGCTTAGTGGGAAGCGCCCAATTGACATGACCCTTCGCACAGCTGTCGGTGCAAGAATGGTCGAGGGAATTCTTGGCAGGCTCGAATATGGTTCTGTCGCATGACAGTTCAGCGTATAGACCGAATCGTAACTTGCTACAGAATTGGCGACCCTGAAGGCAGTTACCCGATTTACGATGCCACAGGATCTACAATAAGCCCCGGGCGCTGGAACACCTCAAATGCTCCCTGTATTTACGCTAGTGAGCACTACTCAACAGCAATGCTTGAAAAATTGGTTCATGGGAATGGGCACCTTCCTCCCAACCAACACTTTATCACGATAAGCATACCTACAGGAATGAGTTACGAGATGGTAACTCGAGATAGTCTACCTGGCTGGGATGCAAGGGAACCAAATGAATCACGGGATTTTGGAAAGGCATGGCTCCGAGAGAAGCGCGCCCTTATACTGATAGTACCCAGTTATGTGGCTAGGATTGAACGAAACATCGTTATCAATCCTTTCCATCCAGAATTCGATAAGATTGAATACACTCTTCCCGAACCCGTCTGGTGGGATGATCGGCTTTTTAGATAGTTATAGCGATTGGAGTGTTGGTAGCAACGAGGTAAAAAATCGGAATAGGAGCAACCCTCGCTGACATGCGATCGGGGAGATGTAGACACAATAAATTTACATAATATTCTTGAAGGGTCATAATATTAAAATTGTAAATTATAACAATAAATTACATAATCCGTATGTCTACTTTCGCAACCCTCTGCTCAATCGTTGATCCGATCCCCTTCCTCAAAATCACAAATCAAGGCCCGGTACCATTCCCACCATTCCCACAGTACCATTCCCAAATATGTTCTACGTTCTGGGGACACCTTACTTATCTTTATAGTTTGAGTAAGGTGTCTCCAAAATACCAAAATAAGTTAAGGGGGTCCTACTTCTCTGTTGTGTCAAGTTAATAAGTTAAGGGCGTCCCCTGATTCGTCCCCTTGAAAGATCCGGGGTGGGTTCGGTTCAGCCAATGACTGACCTACAAGACCATCAATCTGCCTAATATTGTTGCGAAAACCGGCACGTCAAAATCCTGCTTGACTTTAGTGTTGCCAGAAATTAGACTGTTGCCCAATTGGACAACACCTATTTATCTGGCAACACCATGGAAGAAAAAAATATCACCAAAGAGCTCAAGGGATCTATTGAACGCCTGCTCCCGGTGCCTGGTCTTGAGGTTGAGGTCGAGCGTGGGCATTCGAGGCGGTGGGACCTATTGATTCGGGCAAAATACCAAGAATTGCAATTCGACCTCATTATCGAATTGGTGTCGGCCAACAGCCTTGCCGCATTTAAAAACAAGATCAATTGGCTCAAAGCATCGGTGCAGGACCAAAACGCCGTTCCCGTTCTGGCGGCACCGTACATGAGCCCCAAAAGGCAAGCACTTTGCCGGGCTGCCGGTATCAATTTTATGGATCTGTCCGGCAATGTCTTTATTGCCCACCGAAGCTTCTACCTTGAAAGGATCGGATTCCCCAGCAAATACCCAGAAAAACGACAGCGAAGATACCCATTTTCAGACAAGGCCTCTTTGATACTGAGGGAAATGCTGAAGAACCCGAAGCAACGGTGGGGCATCCGGGAACTCGCTGAAAGAATCGGACTCAATCCGGGCTATGTGTCTCGAATAGCCAAATCCCTTGACGAGTACAGATATTCGGTACGTGCCAAAGGTAAGATCAGCCTCCGATCACCCAAAGAGATCCTGGATGATTGGGTCAGGTCCTATGATTTAAAAAGAAACAAACATTATCGCTTTTTCACGTTCGCTCCCGATGTGAAATCGATACTTCAGCGCCTTCGAGAAATCAATGCACCCCAAAAAGTGGGATACGCGCTGAGCGTTCAGGCCGGCGCCGGCCTCGTTGCGCCACATGCCGTGTACAAAGAGGTTCACTTGTATCTGAACGATTCGAATGCCATCGACTTTCTCAAGGGGGAATTGGAACTGAAAGCGGCAGATCAGGGTGCCAACCTGGTGGTGATGCTACCTTTCTATAAGCACTCGGTGTTTTATGACTGCCGAGAGGTTGAAGGGCTGCGGGTGGTGTCGGATATCCAGTTGTATCTGGACCTTTATGGATACCCGGTTAGAGGCAGGGAGCAGGCGGAGCATCTGTACGACAAGCGGCTGAAAATGCTTTTTGCAGGAAATGAAGGCAATGGTTGAGGATTTCACCCGAGGACTTTTCAATACGCTGGCGGTCCTGAGACCGTATCACCAGCAAATCGTAGTCGGCGGCGGGTGGGCGCCTTTTCTCTATTACCGCTATCTGGCGAAGAACCACGAGCGAACACCCGTTCTGACTCGCGACATTGATTTTATGGTCGGGCACCAGGTACTGATTGTCGGCACCAAAACCATTGATCAGATCCTAACGGCGGAAGCAGGGCTGCAAGCGGTCTACAAAAGCCGCGATACTCCAGCGGTGATTCATTACGAGGGAGCCATTGGTGGAGTTGGCGTTGAAATTGAGTTTCTGACCGACCAAACCGGGTCACAACAGCAACAGGTTCTTCAGGTTCAAAAGGGTCTCCACGCCGAGGCCTTACGATACGTTTCGATTGTCGTCGAGAACACCCTGTTGCTGGAAATCGATGATGCGAAATCGGATCAAGGGGAAGGCCCGCTGCTTGTTCAAGTCCCGAAACCGGCAGCGTACATTTTTCAAAAAGGCCTGTCGTTCCCTTCCCGGCGCGATAGAGAGAAGGCCTCCAAGGACCTGTATTACATCTTCGACATCCTGGCCGGGCTCCCTGAGGAGGTATCCATGATCGGCCGTGATTTTGGGGAACTATCCGTCAAACATCCGGCCTGGTTCAAACAATTCAAAAAGAATCTCAGTACCCGGTTCGAAAGCCCCGAAGCCGAAGGGCCGTTTCGGATCGTGGAGCAAAGGCCGGCAGATGCTTTCCCTGATCTGGAGGACGCCCAGTTGCGATATTTTGCTCACGGGACCATGGAGCGATTTATCCGGGGTATCGATGCATTGGATAGCCATTGAGCGGAATTCGATAGCCATGCCCATAAAAACGGGCTGAAACCTACCCCACTTATTTCGGCCTTCCAGGTCGGTGGTTGTGTTGTAAGCCAGGGCCATGGTGCCCGTTAAGGTTTCATCGACATGGATGCCGTCGCTGCTTTGATCCCCGATCACCAGGCGGGGGTCGATGGCCAGATTCAGACCGCCGGGGGGATCGATCACCACTTGGGTCTGACCATAGGAGTTACCGATATTGGCGGTGATCTTGGCGGTTCCGGTTAGGCTTTGGGCATGATAGGTAACAGTGGCCTGGCCGTTGGTGACGGGGGAGGTCTCGGTAACATCGCCGACGATATTCCAGTCGACCTTGGAGTTGTCGGCCACGGGATTGCCAAAGGCGTCAACGGCAAAAAGGTCAACGGTTATCTCTGAAGTCATATCGGCAGCAAAGGTGGTTTGAGACGGGGTCAGGAGAAGGGTTTGGGGCTCGCCGGGAATGACGGTGATGGGACCGATGGTGGTGGTTTGGCCCACCATAAAGCGGGGGTCTTCAGAGTCGGTGATCTCGGCGGTGACCCAATATTCATCCCCCGGATTGGTGGAGACAAACAGACGGTTGTTATAAAGACCGTCCGTACTGCTCTGGGTCTCTTCTTCAACCACTCCGCCCGGCCCCTCGACTTGCCATTTGATGGTGACCTTTTTGGGGTTCGGTGTGGATTCATTCACCTTGTAGGGCAAATAGAAATAGAGATCGACGACATGATCATCGGCCGACACTTGGTGGTCGTCCGGGCCGCCCTGGGGTAGAAATCCATAGGCATACTCCCACAGGATGTTTTCGTCATTGCCGTTTTGATAGAGGCGAATGGCGAGATAATCCTCGGATTCAAGCAGAACCAACTGGGCTGGATTAAACTCCAGGGTGTTGTCCGCACCTATCTGCGCCGTAATCTCCTGGGCTCCCAGGGCAAAGACCAGCTCGCGTCCAGGACCCAATTGTTCCAAAGGGGGCTGCTCGTCGGCCAGCAAGGTATAGATAAAATTGAAGTTATCGAAGAAAATATCGGTATCTTGGGTCGCGGACGGGTCAATCAGGTTATAGTGGGTCTCTTCACTCTCCACGTAGCCTAACTGGGGAAGATCATACAGCGAAAACTGCATCTCGGGCCGGTAGACATAGGCGTATTGGGCCGGGGCCCCGGGATCGATGCTGCGGACCTTTTGGGTCTCGATTTCGTTGAAAACCGGCACTTGAATGGGCACGTAGTGTTTGGGACGGTAGGTCAAGCCCCCTGTACCGGCCCCGGTTTCCGAAAAGTCGGGGTTGCCGTCGATGGATTCGCCGCTGACGTGGATGAAAAGTGGGCCCGGTCCAGCTCGGCCTGGGGCAGCTGCACCAGCTGGGTGGTCAGGCCCGGTTTGATCTCGAAATTGGCGATCTGGCCCGCGGCCTGGCCCAGGGTGTTGGTAGCCACCACCTTGGCCAGCCGGCCGGTGTAGCCGGGCAGGTCCGGGGGCAAGGGGCTGCCGTCCCAGTCGCTCCAGCGGGTGGTGAGGGCCACGATCTTGTCCGAGGTGAGGCCCGAGCCTTCAAAGCCGATCAGGTAGTTGCGCGCTTGGCCGGCCGTGGCGCCGGTCTCGATGTCGTAGCGCCGCTCGGCGGTGATCTTCAGGTGGATGAATCTTGTGAAGCGGCTCCTTGCCCAGTTGTTTGACAGTGTAGGTGCAAGAAGTATATTGACCTATAATGATATGATACTAAAATGATTTCTGATTATAGGAAGCGATATGAGGGCAATCAGCATCCGTAACGTACCCGACGATGTCTATGCAGGGTTGCAGGTTATGGCCAAGAAAAATCGGCGAAGCCTTCAAGAGCAAATCAAATTGATCCTCGAACAGGAGGTCAAGCTGGCCAACCGATCCTTTTTGGCTGGGGCGGCCCAGTGGCGCAAACGGCTTCGGGGACGCGATCTGAGCGATGCTGTCGAAGCGGTACGCAGGGATCGTGAACGATGATCGGTGTGGTGGACACATCGGCGCTGATCCGGTTATTTATTCCCGATGGCCCCTTCCGGATGGGTTTGACGAATTTTTACGGGGGGTGGAGCGGGGATCCAACACGGCCATCGCACCGGAGTTGTTGGCGGCCGAGGCCGCGAATGTGATACATAAAAAGCGCAAGTCGGGAGAACTTAACTCTGATGAAAGCGGTCGGCTGCTGACAGACCTTCTGGGGGTGCCCATTCGCCTTTTTCCGCATTGGGTGTTCATCGAGCAAGCATTTGAGATCGCCTGGGATCATGACCTGACCGTATATGACGCCCTATATTTGTCCCTGGCCGAAACTCATGGCGCAATTGTCTTTTCGGCGGACCGTAAACTCCTAACCGTCGTCGACCAATTGCGGTTAAGGTGAGAAACTTTTCTCTATTGGGTGTTTGATTGCGGGCCAGATGTACTCTGAATACCCTTGCATCAACGGTTAGCCCCCATGCCCACCCAGCCCAGCTACGCGGAATTGAAGGCCAGAGTTCAGGCGTTGCAGCTTGAATTGGCGGTGGCCCGCAAACAGGACCCCCACCTGGTGCGCCTGCTTTCCGACGACTTCAAGCGTCTGGCGGACCGCTCCCAGGACTGCATTTACCAGTTCGATCTCGAATCGCGAACCTTTCCCTTCTTTAATCAGAAATTTCTCGCCTTGTATGCCATTGAAGCGGGCGGGAGGAGGGTGTTGTCCCCCAAAAGCGTTCTGGTCCATATCCATCCCGATGACCGCGCCCGGGTGCGGGCCGCCCGGGAAAAATCCTTTCAGCCCCCCAACACCGTGGGAGATACCGAGTACCGCTTTCTGCACTCAGACGGCTCCACCCGGGTGATGCATGACCGCTGGACCGTGGTGCGAGATACCGTGGGCCGGCCCATTGCCATTGAAGGCTTTATCCGGGATAACACCCGGCGCAGACAGGCCGAACGGGAATTTGAACTGAGCATTCACAACTCCCTGATCGGTTGCTACATCGTGCAAAAGGCCAAATTCAGATATGTCAATCCGGAATTCAGCCGCATCACCGGCTACAGCGAGGCGGAACTGCTGGGAACTTATCCCCTCCTTATCGTTCAGGAGGCCTATCGCCAGCAGGTGAGAGAGAATTTCATCGCCATGCTGAAATCCGAGCGCCAGGCGCCCTACCAATTTTGTATCCGCGACAAGGCCGGGAACAGCAAATGGATTCTAGAAACCGCGGCCTCCATCGAGTACAAAGGCTCCCGCGCCGCCCTGGGCTATTTCATGGATATCTCCGAGAGCAAACAGGTGGAAAAAGAGCGTATCGCCAAGGAGAAACTGCTCTCGGTTCTGGAGATGGCCGGTGCCGTGGGCCACGAACTCAACAATCCTCTTCAGGTGGTCCTGACCTGCACCGAAAAGCTGGCGCCCAGCGTCATGGCCGGTAAACGCAATGCCAATCTGCTGCGACTGCTCAACAGCAACATCGAGAAGATGCGCCAATCGATCCTGAAGTTTCAAAGCATCACCCAATACGCCACCAAGGATTACGTGGAAGGAAAAAAGATCATCGATATTGATGCCGCCTCCCATGGCGCATCCTAACCCCTGGACGTGATTCCATGCCCGAAACTCCCGACCCCCCGCGCACTTCTAGCCTTGCCGGCTTGAGCGCCGACCTCAAGCAGGTGGCGGGCGCCGTTGGGTGGCTGGCGGGCGTTATGTCCGGGGTGGTAGCCCTGATGTATGCGGTGGGCTTTTTGTGCGCCAAATCCCATCTCAATATGCTGGGCATCGAACTTTACTCCGGGTTGGCGGCCGGCGCCTATGTGGAAATCGGGGCCAAGTTTTTCTACATCACACTGATCATGCTCTTCGAAGGCCTGGTGGATCTGGGCCGCGGCGTGCTGCCGGTGCTGGCCATGGGTTTGGTTCCGGTCGTGTTGCTGATTGCCCTGGCCGGGGCGCTGCTGGCCCGGGTTCGGCGCGACAGCTTTCGGAATACCATGCGCCGGGGCTATGCCCGGCTGCGGCAATGGAGGCCGGATTCCCGGCCGGGGCAGGTGATGCTGAGCGGCCTGCTGGTTCTGGTGCTGCTCTGGGCCGGCAGCCAGTACCAGGCGGTGTTCACGCCGGTCCGTGTGTCGGGGGTGCTTCATGGCGGTTGCCAGGATGCCCCTGGAGGGAGCCCTGCCGAGTTGCTGGTCTCTCGGTTGACCTGCAAAATCCGGGGAGGTGAAGCTGGGGCCACCCACGGTTACTACAGCGGCCTGTTGAGCCTGATGTTCGGGCTTTTTCTGGTGGTGGTGCCCTTTCGGCGCCGCTTTCTGGGGCGAGGCGCAACCCGCATCGTCTATATCCCCCTGGTGATCTTGTTTGCGATTTACCTCCTGGTGCTGCCCTTGAACTACGGGGCCCTGGTGATGCCCAACGCCTTTCCCCAGGTCAACCTCCAGACCCAACAGAGCGCGGAGGTTGACATCCCCGAAGGTCCCTTTTTCCTGATCCACCAGGGCGATAAATTCCTGATTCTCTGGCATGCCGCCAGGGGCGCATCCTATGTGATTCCCTCCGCCGCCGTGACGACCCTGGAGGTCATTGACCGCGCCTCGCTCTTTGCCGATCCGCTCGCTTCCGCCCAATCCCCCAAACAAGGAGATTCGCCATGAAATCCGCATCTCGCTTGCTTCCCCCATGGCTGCTGCCGCTCATGGTGATGGTGGGCCTAAGCGCCTGCCAGATTCCGCCAGGCCCCGGCACCTATCCGTCCCCAGCCGCCAAGCTGGGAACCATCAGCCGCATCGTCGGCTCCGGCGAGGTACAGATCAACCAGCGCCGGGTTTATGAAGGGGCATCGATGTATTCCGGGGATTACATCCAGACCTTTGCGGATGCCCAGGCGACCCTGGAGCTGGCCCGGGGCGGCAAAGTGCTGTTCGATGCCAATACCGACCCCTTCATGGAGTGGGTCAAATCGGCCACCTGCAGACTGCGCATCCTGATCAACGTGGGCAGTATCCTGGTGGATACCCCCTGCGAGACCGTGGCCGAAACAGGGTCCGGTGCGGTGGTGACATCTTTGCACACCACCTTTCACCTGGCTGTGAGACACGGATGGACGGAACTCACGGTGATCCGCGGTGAAATGATCATTCGCGGCGATGTGGGCGGCAGCGTGGTGGTGCCGGCGGGATACCAGTGCCGGGTGGTCCGCGGCCGGCCCGCTCCCGACCCATTGCCGGTGGATACCTTGCCGGTGACCGCCTGGGGCTGCGCATTGGACCGGCGCCTTTGCCGAGGCGGCGAATCGCGGCCGCGGCAGGTGATGGTTCCCGACCTTATGGGCCGGTCCCTGGATGAGGCGCGGGGCATCCTGGAGCGCTACGGCCTGCGCCTGGGCCGGGTGGACGAGCGGCCCACGGATCGGCGCTCCGCTGAGGGCCGGGTGGCGGATCAGGCTCCCGGACCCGGCAAGCGGGTGCCGGCGGGAACCCATGTGAATCTTAGCCTGTGGCGCTACCGGCAGGTGTACCTGGAAATGCCCATGCTCTTGAAGCGCCCCCTTGAAGAAGCCCAAAGGGTGCTGAAAGAGGCCGGGATTCGTCTGGATCAGGTCAACGAGTTGAAGACCGACAATCCGGATCTGCAAGGGCGGGTGGTGCGGCAATCGCCCCGGCCCGGCGCCCGGCTGGGAGCCGATACCCGGGTGGTCCTGGGCGTGTACCGCTATGAGCGCCGGCCCGCGCCCCTAGCCAATGTGCCGCGGGTGGTGGGAATCCACATCGACAAAGCCCGGGCGATGCTGGAGCGCGCCGGACTTAGAGCGGGCCGGATCCACACCGAGCCCCCACCCTCAAGGGCTCAAATCGGGGTCGTATTCCGCCAGAACCCGGGCGCAGGAACCGGTTTGGCCCCCGGCAGCGCCGTGGATTTGTGGATATTCCAGCCCGTTACCCTCGACCGGCCCATATTGCGCCTGCCCCAGGCCCAACCCCTGGAGTAGGGTTGCAAGGGGGCGCTGGGCCCGGCGGGTTTAAGCGGTTTTCCGGGTCCGCCCGATGGCCCCGCCATATTGGACGAGGGTTTCGATGCCCTGGCGGGAGTATTTGCGGATATCGGCATCCATTTCGACGGTGTTGGGGGCAAAAAAGAGCAGCACCGTGGAACCGCCCAGGGCAAAGTAGCCCTTTTCCTCGCCCCGGCGGCAGGGGCCGCCCTGGGGCCGGTGCTGAACAATGCTACCCACCAGCATGGCACCCACCTCCACCTGGAGCACCGGGCCGAAGGCGGTGGTGATCAGGCGGCACCAGTGGCGGTAGTTTTGGGCCCACACCCGGGGCCAGACCCGTAGGGCCACGGGGTTGACGGAGTATAGTGGCCCATCCAGCTTGTGGACCGGTTCCTGGGTCCCGTCGTCGATATACGCGAAACGATGGTAGTCCACCGGCGCCAGCCGCACCTGTAGTCCGATCCCGCCGATATACGCCGCACATGTTGCCTCGTCGCCGATGATTTCCTTCAACCGCAGAGTGCTGCCTTTGATGTCCAGACGGGTATCTTTCTCAAGTGGAAAGCATTGGATCCGGCCGTCGGCCGGGGAGATGAGCACCCCGGGATCTTTGCCCAGGGGCCGCGCCTGCGGTTTGAGGCGCCGAATGAAAAAATCGTTAAACGACCGGAACCCGCCCGGGGGAATTTCAACTTCATCCATATCGATGCCGAATTGGCGGATAAAGCCCGGAATCTGTCCGCGGCTGGCGGGATGTTTCTGCCACCAGCCGTAGAGCCGTGAAATGATTGGCCGGGTCAGCATCCCCTGGGTGAGCCGACGGCCCGCGCGGGTTCCCACGGAGAGATCCATGAAGCGCCGGCCGACGATGGTTTCCGCTTCGATCCGGCCGGTTTGGCGATTGTACAGCAGCACCAGGGCCGATATCGATGGGGGGGCTGAGACCTCTGTTGAAATTGGCATGGGGATTGGGTGGGTTGAAGTTGGTGGTACAGCGCACCGTGGGCGCGCTGACGGCGCGGGTTGCATGGGTCGCGTGCTCTCCACTCCCATAGATTATTTTCCGAAAAATTGGAACCCACCGGGGCTGTCTAAAACGTCTGAGTTACTTAGTGCCCGAACGGAAAGTGTAGATTTTGGTTCCAGGCAAGGCCGCAGCATTTTTCCCACCGCAGGTGTAGCGCAGCTACATTGAGGATTGGAAAAATGCGAGAACGCAGCATGGGGCCGAAAGATGCACTTTTTGGTCAGGCACTACTTACGGATCCAAGGTAATGACCCAATAGCCGCTTTCGGGGCGCAGGACCAGCAGGCGGGTAGTCTCCCGGCTGTCACGGCGTTCCATCAGCCGCTCAAATTCCCGGGCGCTTTCCACGGGCTGGTGGTTGACCTCCTTGATCAGGTCCCCCTTTTGCAGACCGGCCCGCCGGGCGGCACTGCCCGGTTTGACGCGGGTCACCAGCACTCCGGATTCGCTTTCGGATATCCCCAGTTGGTCCGCCAGCTCGGCGCTGAGATCTTGCACCTCGATGCCGCCGGGCAAGGGTTGCCCGGGAGTTGCGGCGGGCGCCTTGGCGCTCAGGTTCTCTTCCCGCCGGCTCAGCTTGACCCGGAAGGTTTTTTCGCGCTCCTTGCGCAGGATCTTGATTTCCACGGTTCTACCCACCGGTTTGGCAGCGATCAGGGCCGTAAGATCCTGGGCACCGGCCACGGGGTTGCCGTCCACGCTGAGAATCACATCATTGGGCCGCAGCCCGGCGCGGTCCGCGGGGTCGCCTTCATACACCTGGGTGATGAGCACCCCCCGGCCCCGTTCCAGGCCGTAATATTCCGCCAAGTCCGGGGTTAGGTTCTGGATAGCCACCCCCAGCCAACCCCGGGTCACCTCCCCGTTATCCTGGAGTTGGGCAATAATCCCCTTGGCCAAATTGGCCGGGATGGCGAAGCCGATCCCCTGACCCCGGGCTACGACGGCGGTGTTGATGCCCACCACCTCGCCGGCCATGTTGAGCAGGGGGCCGCCGCTGTTGCCCGGGTTGATGGAGGCGTCGGTCTGAATGAAATCGTCGTAGGGTCCCGAGCCGATGATGCGGCCCTTGGCGCTCACAATGCCCGCGGTGACGGTCTGTTCCAGGCCGAAGGGGCTGCCGACGGCCACCACCCAGGTGCCCACCTCCAATCTATCCGAATCACCCAATTTCAGGGGCTTTAGGTCCGCCGGCGCATCGATTTTGATCAGGGCCAGGTCGGTATTGGTGTCGCGGCCTTTGATTTCGGCGTCAAATTCGCGGCCATCGGCCAGCTTGACCTGGATTTGATCGGCCCCCTCGATCACATGATGGTTGGTGACGATGTAGCCCTTGCGGTTGATGATGAACCCCGATCCGAGACTGCGCTGTTTGAACTCGCGACCGGGCCGGTCGTCGAAAAAGGGTCCGAAAAATTCCTCAAAGGGGTTGCGCTGACCCCAGGGCCCCTTGGGGAAATAGCGCTGCAAGGGGCCCTGGCCCGTAACCCGTTTGACGGTGCGGATGTTGACCACCCCCGGCCGGGCCGCCTTGGCCAATGCGGTAAAGCTTTGCGGCACCTGCCGGGCTTGGGCCGCGGCTAATCCCCAGATCAATACCAGGGCTGCCGTCAGGAGGGCCATCAGGCTGATATGGGTTTCAGGATACCTCCGGACACCCACGCCATGGGCGGGCTTTTTTCGCATCATACACCTCTTTGATCTCAATGGCATCTTGCCTTGCAGAGTAAAACCGATTAACCCAAAATGGGTTTACCCTGGAATTTTCCAGAATTTCCCCAAGCGGGGTGATAAGGCATCACAGAATTTATGCCGACGAACCATAATGATCCATCCACCACTTCTGTCCCAGCAACCTCATCGGCGGCCACCACCCTGGTGGTCCATACCGGGGCTTTGGGGGATGTGGTGCTCACCTTTCCCATTTTGGCCCAACTCAGGGCCCAGGGCCATACCGTCGATCTGCTCTGCCAGGGCAAAATCGGCGCATTAGCTGCTTCTCTGGCCCTCATTCATCACTCCTATGATCTGGAAGTCTCCTGGAGCGCCGCCCTGTTTGCCCGACCCCCGGCTCCGGAGATTTCTCGATGGCTGCGGGGTTACGCCACCCTGCTGATCTTTTCCCGGGCACCGGAATTGGCGCGGCTGAAACTCGTCCTGCGCGCTGTGCAGGTGATCTGTCTGCCCCCGCGGCCCCCGGTAGGGCAGCGGATTCATGTCACCCGTTATCTCTGGAACGAGTTGCGGCATCAGGGCCTGGATTTGCCACCCTTGGCATCCAAGCTGGAGGGCGTTCCTGGCGTCGGGATCGCGGAAGATCCGGGGCAAAAGGGCGCGTCGCTTCCCAAAAATATGATAAACTTGCTGGCCCTGCATCCCGGGTCGGGCTCTCCCCGTAAGAATCTGCCCCTTTCGCACTGGATCGAAGTCGCCGCTTTGCTCATGGCTCGGGGCGATACCCCGGTGTGGGTCTTGGGGCCGGCCGAAAGCCAACTCCAAGAAGAACTGGCTGCTCGGGGTCCTAAGGGTCAGCAGTTCTGGCTCATTGGCGATCTGGTCGCGCTGTCCGCGAACCTGAAAGGCGCCAGGGGCTTTATGGGACACGATTCCGGGCTCAGTCACCTGGCGGCCTTTTTGGGGTTGCCGGTACTGGCCGTTTTCGGGCCGTCCGATCCCCGCCGCTGGCAACCCTGGGGGGCGCGGGTCAAGGTGCTGCGGGCACCCCTGGAATGCCGTCCCTGTTTTGAAACCGAGACGGCCAATTGCGCGGAAGATATCTGCCGCCGGGCACTCACGGCCCAAAAGATCGTGGCGGCTTGGGATGACTGGGCGGCTTCCGGTAAGGCTTAGAGACCAACGCGGATCGGGTTTGGTTGCGCTATTCGCCCATGCGCGATGGGTGCCGGCCGCTGGACATTTATACATCCGGCGGCCGTTTGGCTGAAATCCCGATAGCGGCGTTCCGGAGAAGGCGATTGCCTAATTAATCGTCATAATGATATTTAGCGCGGTGATGTTTGGAGCCCCGACCGTAGTAGTGGTTGTGAATCTCCTTTACGGGACGCTGGCGCCGGTTATGCTTTGCATAGCCATGGTGCCGTTTGCCGTGGTAGTGGTTGTGCACGATTTTCGTGGGGCGATGATGGTGGCGGGGTTGCGGACAGTATCTGAGTTCATGGTTATAAACGTGGGTTTCGTAGTACTGGACGGTTGGAAGCGGTGCCGGGTAGGCATATGCCTGGGTTACCGGCCCGTAGTTCCCGTGGGAGAGGATGTGCTGGCCGATGACAGCCGCTCCCAGGCCCATGGCGAACCCTTCCCAGCGATGGCGCTGTTTGGCGCCGGCGTAACTGGATGAAACACTCAGAAAGATAATTCCGACCAGAGTCACTGCGGCAATTGCAAAGGGCTTCGTTCTCATGTCAACCTCCTTATGGGTTTATGTTCGGAATACTCGCGGTTTACTGGCTTAGACACCACTGCTTTGGGATTATTCAAAAAAAAATGGAAACCAGGGGTGGATGGGTGCTGTGCACAGTTCCTTAAATACTGAAAATAATAAATATTCGGTTGTGAAACGACCGACCGGGGAGGATTGTCATGGGTGCCGCAAGCGTTAAGTTTCGGGTTGGGCTTCCCTGGGCTTTGGCCGGGCTGCTGGCCCTGTTGCTCCTGGGCGATGGTCTAAGGGCCGCGAGTGCCAACCCCCAGGTTTCCCTGGATGTGGCCGAAAGCACCTTGGGCGAGGCCTTGGAGAAGTTGTCCAGTCAGACCGGCTATGCATTCGATTTGGATCCCCAATGGGCGGATCAACGGGTTACGCTCAAGGTTCGGGATATCAGTTTGCGGGAGTGCCTCCAGCGTCTGTTGGTGCGCTTTAACTATGCCATCGTGTTTGAGGGAGATGAGCAGATCGCCCTGAATATTTTTGGTGAACAAACCGTGGTTCGCGGCGGGCCGCTGCCCCAGCCGCCCTATCCGCGAGCCTCGGCCCGTGTGCCCCGGCCCTCGGTTCCTTTGGAGGAGGAACAACTCCTTGAGGATGAAATCGATGAGGATATCGAGGAGCCGGGCCAGGAGGATGAAGCGTCCGACGAAGAGATCGAGGCTATTGAGGAGGCAGAGGCGGCGGAGATAGAGGAAGAAACCGAGGAGAGGCTGGAGGATGCCGCGGATGAAGGGGGCGATAGCGACCAAGAGACCGACGCCCAGGCCGATGAGGGTGAACAAGAGTCCGGCGGGACTGCGCCTGCCGATGAAGGGGTTCCCGATGCACCTGAAGTTCAAGTATCTGAATAAATTGGATTATAAGTTTTCTGCAGGATAAATGGAGTCGATGGACGGGGTTGCTCTATTCCCGGAAAGCGGCCTCAGGTGAGGGACCGCGCCGGCTCCCGGGATGCGTGATTTATACTTGCATTCCGTCAATTGATTTGAAATCTTGCACCCTTCCCCCCAGGGGCGCTGCTGGTGCTGCCCATGGGGATCCCTATAGTTTGTATTGCATTCTGAAGCCTTAAACGGTCCCGTTGATGACCGAAATATGTAATCGATATGGGTAGAAAATTTTAACCGATTCACCCCACACAGGAGGTCAAGGTTGAAAACAAAATTGGTGAAAGATTTAATGGTGCCCCTCGAGGAATATGCTCTGGTCTCCCAGGAGGCCACCCTCAGCGAGGCGGTGACCGAGCTGAAGCATGCCCAGGAGGAGTTTGACCCCTCGCGCTACAAGCATCGCGCCATTTTGGTCTACGATACACCGGGTCACATTGTGGGCAAAATCGGATTGACCGACATTCTGCGCGCGCTGGAGCCTAAGTACGACAGTATGCTCACCGACAAAGGGCCCATTCACGTTGGATTCACCCGCCAGTTTCAGCGCTCCATGATCGAAAAGTTGAGGCTGTGGGAAGAGCCACTGGACAATATCTGCCGCAAAGCGGGCCAAGTCAGGGTCAAATCGTTTATGCGGCCCCACTCGGAAGGGGAGATCATCGAAGCCGAGGCCACCCTGGATGAAGCCATCCACCTGCTGGTACTGGGTTGCCATCAATCCCTGCTGGTCACCCAAGGGGATAAAATTATCGGCATTTTACGCTTGACCGATCTGTTCGACGAAATCAGCAACGCCATTGCCGCCTGTGAGTTGTAATCTGAGTCAGATTGGAAACGGATTCACGCTCAGCAACCACAATTTTTATCATGGGAGGGATATATAAATGAGTAGTGATGCAGCAGTCTCGCCAGTGGGGCTTCCCTGGAAAAATTATATATTTATGGCCATCGGGATCCTTCTATTTACCGTCGTGTACTATTCGTCGCCCTGGCCGGACGCCATTGATCCCGAGGGCAAGGCCTTTGCCCTTTCGCCTGAAGGCAAGGGCGCTCTGGCTGTATTTTTGCTGGCAGCCACCTGGTGGGTGTTTGAAGTGGTGCCCATCGGGATCACCAGTCTGACCATTGGTGTGCTCCAGGTGCTGTTCTTTATCCGTCCAGCCAAGGACGCCTTTAAAGACTTCATGGATCCCAGCGTGCTCTTCATCTTCGGATCCATCGTGGTGGGCCTGGTGTTCACCAAGACCGGACTAACCCGCCGGATTGCCTATAAAATGCTAGCGATCGTGGGCGAAAAGACCAGTATGATCTATCTGGGCTGCTTTGTGCTTACCTCCGCCCTGACCCACATCATGGCCCATACCGCGGTGGCGGCCACCATCTACCCTCTGCTGGTGGCGATCTACGCCATGTACGGCGAAGGCGATCAACCCACCAAATTCGGCAAGGGCCTTTTCATCGGGATGGCCTATATCGCCGGCGCGGGCTCCATTGTCACCCTGCTGGGTGCCGCCCGGGGGGCCGTAGCCCTGGGGTTTTTCAGTGAAGTCGCCGGAAAAAGCGTAGGTTTCTTTGAACTCTCCTACTATATGGCGCCCATTGGCTGGCTGATGACTTTTCTGTTGTGGGGCTTTTTTATGGTGGTGATGAAACCGGAGAAAGCCACCATCCCTGGCCTGCGGGAAAAGGCCAAGAGGCTGAGCAAAGAGATGGGGGGCATTACCAAGAGTGAAGTCATTGCCGCGGTCATCGTGGGCACCGCCATTCTGGTGCTGGGTGCATCGGCCGTATTAAAATCCGCCATCCCTGATTTCACGCCACCTCATAAGACCGCCGTGCTGCTGACCTCCACCATTCTCTTTTTTGCCACCGGACTGCTGGACATCAACGATCTGGAGGAGATCCCCTGGAACATCATCCTGCTCTTTGCCGGCGCCATGAGCATCGGCTTCTGCTTGTGGCAGACTGGTGCCGCGGAGTGGATGGCCGTCAACTGGCTGACCATGTTCAAGGAATCCACCGGTTTCATCTTCATCATGAGCATCGCCTTTTTTGTCATGATGATGACCAACTTCATCATGAACGTGGCCGCCATCGCCATTTCCCTGCCGGTGGCCCTGGTCATTGCCCCCTATCTGGGCGTGGCCGGTGAAGTCATCCTGTTTGCCTCCCTGGTGGTTGCCGGCATGCCCTTCCTCCTGCTGGTGGGCGCCGCGCCCAATGCCATCGCCTATGACTCCAAGCAGTTCACCACCGGTGAATTTTTTCTATGGGGCATTCCCGCCTCCATCATCCTGATGCTGGTCACCGCCTTTGCCGTAAAAGTGCTCTGGCCCATCATGGGCATGCCCATCACGCTGCCGGTGGGCGGTTAATCCCGATCCACCATCTTCAACGTCGGCCCGACCAAAACGCCCCGCCGCAGGATGCGGCGGGGCGTTTTGTATTCATCCGTTGAGGGCCTGAAAATCAAGAATCCGTCAATTTACTTCTACGCGAACCTTCGGGACTCGGGACCTTAGGGTTCGATATCAATGGTGGGATAGAGACCTTTTAGCGGTCCGCGGGGATAGGGTTGGATAATGTTGAAGGAGATGTTCTGTCCTTTTTGGGCGTGTCCGCGACCGTAGTCACCGTCATAAAATGCCCCGTTTTCCTCCAGAATGCCGTTGATGCGGTGGCGGAAAGAAGAGACAAACGCTTCACCGGAACCCCGGAAACACATATTGCCCACCTCCATGCGATCCGTGACCCTGGCCAGTTGCTCAAGCCGGATACTGTTGGTGGCCAAATCATTCTGATTGCGGATATGGCCCCAGATCAGATGGTTGCCGGGGATGTTCACCGGTTCCTTCAGATCGATGATGGTGTGGGGCATGACGATACTTTCCTCGCCGATGATCAGGGGACAATCGGCCTTGCCCTGCAAGAAGCTGTTGAAGCCCACAAAGACCTTCAGACCTAAAGTGGCATAGATGATGGTGGCGCCGTGGGCCGTGACATTGTAGCCTTCCAGCCGGGAGTTGCTGATGTAGCAGTTCTCCTGGGCATTGGCGCCAGTGCCCAGCCAGGCATCCTCCAGAAAAGCGCGTTGGGATACCAGGACGTTCTCACCGATCCGGCAATCGCCGGTGATCGCGCTATAGCGGTTGATGGAGGCGCCCCGGGGCACAATATCAACGGGAGATTCCCGGTGGACCACATCATACAGTTTTTGAAATTCGGTTTTTCGGTCCTCGGCAAAATCCATGAACATCCCCATGGCCCCTTTTCCCGGTTCAAAGGCGATGTAACGGGTGTTAAGGACATCCTTGGGGAACTGGTAGTTGAAATCGAAGATATCTTTATGCTTGACCCAGACCCGTCCGGACTCCACCTCTTCATGGGAGAGCTCACCCACCTGAACATAGGTGTAGGTGCCCACCCGGCAGTCGTGCAGACTGGTAATATCCACCGTGCAAAACGGCTCCAGGAAGCAGCCTTCCACTGGTGAACCATGAATATTGACATAGGGTGCCGAAGCCGTGTTCTTGATTAAGAACAGCTCCAGCTTTTCCGGATTGTGGGAGTAACTGTGAACCAAGGTTTTGAGCAGGAGGCTGTTTTTAATCCAGATCACCTCATCGTCTTCCACGGTTAGGGTCGTGCCCTCCACATCAACGGATTGGCCCTTTTCTTTCAACTCGTCGCCCCGTACGTCGCACTTGTAAAGTATGGAGTTGTCCACCTTGCAGCGTCCCAGGAAATAACTGCCCGCGAGATTGGAATGGCTGAAATGAAAATGGATCGCATGGTTGGAGGAGACCCCGTAAAAAGTATAGAACTTCAGCAGGCTCTCCAACGGTGCAATACCGCGTAAATAGGGTCCCACATCGATTTTCAGATGACGCAAATTGATATTGACGCGCCTAATGATATGATCCATCAACTTTTCTAACGCCATCAAGGCACCTCCCGGAAGAATTGATCTCATCGCCCTATCTCCATGAAAAACGTTTACCTATCAAAGTGCCCATATTATAGATAAATTTCTGGCGGTACAACCATAAATTGCACATTTGGCCGGGTCGCCTGGTTGACTTTCGCCTAGGCTATAAAGTAGGTTTCCTGCTCATTTCGTATGTTTGGCCTGGAAGCCGACGCTCTGCCAGACTCAAATTTGAAGCTATTTTTGCGTGAGCCCTTAAAAAATAAGCTTTCAGTTGCAATGCCGGGTAAACTCGAAGGGAAGCGATGAACCTTTTTTTCCTATCTGTAGGGTTGATTGTGGTCGGGGGCATTTTGCCCCTTTTTATTTGGCGTCATTTCATCATGATGAAGGTCCTGGCGGTTCTAACCATCGGCAGCGGATGCCTTCTGGGATTGATAAGTGCCGTGCTTCAATTGACCCAGGGGGAGGGGCTGGCCGCTTCCCGCGCTTACCAGGGTGTTTTTGAATTTGCCGTCCAAATTGATGCCTTGGCGGCCTTTTTCCTGATCGCCATTTTTTTTATCTCCCTGCTGGCGAGCCTCTATAGCTATAACTACATGGACAATCCGCAAAAGGCATGGCGCACGGCGGCCCATTATCTTTGGTTCGGACTGCTGGTGGGCGCCATGGCCCTGGTGGTCGCGGCCCACAACCTGCTGACCTTCATGCTGGCCTGGGAGATCATGTCCCTCTCGTCGTTCTTTCTGGTTATTTACGACTTCGAAACCTCCGCCAACCGCAGGGCGGGCTATCTCTATCTTGTCTTCTCCCAGGCCGGGGCCATGTTCATTTTAGGCGCTTTCGGCCTGATCTACGCCTATGGCGGCGGCTTGGGGTTCCAGGCTGCGGCCACCTTACCCGATGGAGTCAAAATTCTGGTCTTTATCCTGGCTTTTGTTGGCTTTGGGTCCAAGGCCGGGGTATTTCCCCTGCATGTCTGGCTGCCCCATGCCCATCCGGCGGCGCCCAGCCATATCTCCGCCGTGATGTCCGGGGTGATGATCAAATGCGGCATTTACGGCATTATCCGCATCTATGGGATGCTCGACTGGCCGACACCGCTGTTCGGCAGCATCGTTTTGATCAGCGGCATGATTTCCGGCGTGCTGGGGGTGGTCTATGCCCTGGGCCAACATGATCTCAAACGCCTGCTGGCCTATCATAGCGTGGAGAATATCGGCATCATTCTCATCGGTCTGGGCATTGGCATGCTGGGGGCGGCCGCGGACCGCCCGGTCATGGCGGTGCTGGGGTTTGCCGGCGGACTTCTGCATGTGCTCAACCACGCCATCTTCAAATCCTTGCTGTTCCTGGGCGCCGGGATGGTGCTGCATCAAACCGGCACCCGGACCATGGACATGCTGGGCGGACTGATTAAAAGAATGAAGATCACCGGCACAACCTTTCTGATCGGCTCCCTGGCCATTGCCGGGCTGCCGCCCTTTAACGGCTTTGTCAGCGAATTTTTGATCTATATCGGCGGATTCAACGGTGTGGGTCTGGCGCGCACCGATTTTGTACTCAGTCTGGCGGCCATTATCAGCCTGGCCTTGATCGGCGGCCTGGCCCTGGCCTGTTTTACCAAGGTGGTAGGCGTGGTTTTTCAGGGCGAAGCGCGCAGTGCGGCCGCAGTTGAGGTGAACGAGCGCCACCCGCTGATGCTGGGGTCCATGCTGGTACTCGCAGCGGCCTGCATCGTGATCGGCCTCTTGCCCTCTATGTTCATATCCATGGCCATCAAAGCCGCGTCCGCGGCAGGACTGGGCTACGGCCCTTTGCCCCTGGAGCCGTTCCGGCAACTGGCCGGCAATCTGACCCGGGCTGCAGCCCTGATCCTGGCAGTGTTTGTCGTGATTCTGGGACTGCGCAGTTGGTTTTACCGGGGTAAACTAAATGCCCGGTCCGGCACCTGGGGCTGCGGTTTTACCCAACCCACGGCCAGGATGCAGTACACGGGCACCTCTTACGCCGCTTCCATTCTCGAGTTTTTCCGGCCGGCGGCGCCGTTGCAGGAAGATCATCCTCCGATTCAGGGCCGTTTCCCGGCCGCCACCCACTATCACAGCCATATCGATGATATTGCCGAACGCTCCTTGGCGCCGTTGATTGTCCGTCCGCTGGTGTGGCTGTTCGACAAGCTGCGCTGGCTGCAACACGGGGATATTCACCTTTACATCGGCTATATTTTACTGGCGATTGTTTTGCTGCTGTTCTACGTCTGACCGGCAAGCACGGAGAACAACTGTTCATGGGAATATCGGGAATAATCATATGATCCGAGCCATAGCCCTCCTGGTCCTCGCGATGCTTTTGGCGCCCCTCTACGCGGCTTTGATTCTGAAAGTCAAAGCGTTCTTCGGCGGGAGAAAAGGGTCGCCGCTGCTGATCAACTACTTTACGCTGATCAAACTACTCAAAAAAGGATCGGTTTACAGCACCAGCACCACGCTGATCTTTAAGCTGGGCCCCATGGTCGCTTTAAGCGCCGCCGTGATCGCACTGATGTTCCTGCCCATTGCCGGCCAGCCGTCGCTCTTCGCGTTTAATGGGGATGTGATCGTACTGCTCTATCTGTTTGGTCTGGGGCGGTTTTTTACCATTGCGGCGGCCATGGATACGGCCTCGCCCTTTGAGGGCATGGGGGCCGCCCGGGAGGCCTATTTTCCTATCATCTGTGAAGCCACGCTATTCATGGTGCTGATTCTCTTTTACTTCCTGACCGGTGATTTGCATCTGGCAGCCTACTTCAGCGGCGGACAACCCCTGGGGCTCTGGCAATCGGCGGGACCCTCTTTGCTGTTTGTGGTGATCGCCCTTTTTATTGTGCTGCTTACGGAAAACTCCCGGGTGCCGGTGGATGACCCCGCCACCCATTTGGAGTTGACCATGATCCACGAAGTCATGGTTTTGGATCACAGCGGCCCGGACCTGGCCCTGATCGAGTTGGGCGCCTGGTTCAAGCTGTTTTTCCATGCCACCCTGGTCACCCGCCTGATCTGGCCCTTCAGCCTGGGCCATCCGCTGATCGATGGGCTGGCGTTTCTCGGCGTACTGGCCGTAGTCTACGGCCTGGTGGGGATTACCGAATCCGTGATGGCCCGTTTCCGTATGGACAAGGTGCCCCAATTTGTCCTGACCTCCTTTGCCCTGGCGGTTTTTGCCACCGTCATCACCCTGGAGTTCGTCAAATGATTCAATTGGTCGACACAATCCTGGCCCTGGTGCTGCTCTCGGTTCTGTTCTCCTTCGGCTCCAGCCGCTTGCCGGCACTGATTAAAGTGATTGCCTTCCAGGGAGTGGCGGTCTCGCTGGTACCCCTGATCGGCGGCCACGATCTGACCGGCGGCGGCGTACTCTTCACACTGGTGACCCTGCTGATTCGGGGTATCGTCATTCCCCTGTGTATCTACTTGGCGGTCAAAAAAGTGGCCATTCAGCGGGAAATCGAGGCCCTGGTGGGCTACCACGCCTCATTGCTGGCCGGTCTGGTGTTGATTGTGATGGCGATCTTTGTAGCGCCCAAGTTCGATTGGTCCCCTGCCGGGGGGCCGGTGCTGTTGCTGCCCGCCGCCATCACCCTTTTGGTGGGCGGCATGTTTCTGCTCATGGCCCGGCGCAACGCCATCGCCATGGTGCTGGGCTACATCATGCTGGAAAACGGGATTTACCTGGTGGGCACCACCTTTTCCGTGCGTTCCCACCATATTGTGGAATTCGGCATTCTGTTGGATGTGCTGGCGGGGGTCATGATCATGGCGATTATTCTGCAAAATATTAAACAGGCCTTTGACGATGTGGATACGGCCCTGCTGCGCACCTTAAAGGAATAGGGGTTGTTTTAATGGTTGAAATCGTCTTTATCGTGCCCTTTTTAACCGGTGTCGCGGCGTTCTTGCTCCCCCCCGCAGCAGGGCGGCCTCTGCTTGTAATCACTGGCGCCATCCATCTGTTGATGTCTCTGGCGGTTTGGATTTTCCGCCCGGCGGCGCTGATGGCGACCTATTTCGCCGTTACTCCCGAAGGGCTTTTATCCCTTCTGGTGATCTCCCTGCTCTTTTTCCTGATCGCCATTTATAGCCTGGCCTATCTCAAAGCCGGCACCATTCACGCCGAACACATTTTCAACGGCTCACTGCTGCTCTTTCTGGCCACCATGACCATGGTGACCCTTTCCGACCATATCATGGTGATGTGGATCGCCATCGAGGCCACCACCCTCGCCAGTGCGCCCCTGATCTATTCCCACCGCTCCGCAGCCTCCCTGGAAGCGACATGGAAATACGTGCTGATCTGCTCGGTGGGGATCGCCCTGGCCCTATTGGGCTCGGTGTTCATTGCCCTGGCCATGGATGTGGGCGGCGTGGGGGCGGATGTGCCGGTGGCCTTTTCCGCTCTGGTAAAGGAAGCCCGCAATCTGGACCCCTTGTGGCTCAAAACCGGATTTGTCTTTATTCTGGTGGGCTACGGCACTAAAATGGGGTTGGCCCCCATGCATACCTGGCTTCCGGATGCCCACAGCGAAGCGCCCAGTCCGGCCTCGGCCCTGTTGTCCGGGGTGCTGCTCAACTGCGCCTATCTCGGAATTTTCAAGACCCACAAGATCATGTATGCCGCCGGTTTGGGGGATTTTTCCGGTATGGTGCTGATGATTTTCGGCCTGGCGTCCATCCTGGCCGCGGCCACCTTCATTCTCAAACAGACCGAATATAAACGTTTGCTGGCCTATTCCAGCATCGAGAACATGGGCATTATCGCCTTTGGGACCGGTGTGGGCGGCCTGGGGGCCTACGGTGCCATGCTCTGCTTGATTCACCACAGCCTGATCAAATCGGCTCTGTTTCTCACTTCGGGCAACATCCTGCTGGGGTTCGGCAGCCGCCTGATCGCCGAGACCGGGAAACTGATTCAACGGATGCCCAAAACCTTTGTGGCCTTTTTCGGCGGGTTTGCCGGTATCTCCGGTTTTCCGCCCTTCGGGCTATTCCTGGGAGAACTTCTCATCGTCATCGGCGCCCTGCGCGCCGGCCATTATCTGGGGGTGGGGCTGTTTGCCCTGAGTATCTGCGTCATCTTCGCGGGCTTCGCCAAGCATGCCATGCACATATCCTTTGGTGATATCGGCGCCGGCGGCCCGATCCAAGAGAGCCGCGCCATGGTCTGGCCGCCCTATGTGCTGCTGCTGACCTCCGTGGTGCTGTTCTTCTGGATGCCCAAGACCATGTCACAAACCATCTTGAACGCGGTCACAACCGTGGGCGGGGGCTTTTAATGGAGAGCGGTTTTCTGACCATCGGCAATGGCGAGGCGGTGGCCCGTGCGGGTATTCCCCATTTGGCATTCGACGAGTTGCGCTCCCGGGCCCTGGCCATCGTGGCCGACGGCGGCAAGGTGGTGCACTTTTTCGCCTATCCTCAGGAGCGGCGATTAAAACTGATGGCTGTGCTGCGCAACGACCAATTGCTGGTTGCCGGGTGCGATGCCCCGCACACTTTCGCGGCCCTTACCCCGGAATGTGAACCGTTTCATATGTTCGAACGGGAAATCGCCGAACAATACGGGCTGAAACCCGAAGGCCACCCCTGGTTCAAGATGGTGCGCTACCATCCCAATTTTCGCGGCGCTCCCGATCTGTTCGGCAACGATTACAAAGTGGATATTCCCGGCAACTATCCTTATTACGCCGTGCAAGGCGACGAGATCCACGAGGTGGCCGTGGGGCCGGTGCACGCCGGGGTAATCGAGCCGGGCCATTTCCGATTCAATTGCATCGGCGAGCGCGTGCTGCACCTGGAAATCCAGTTGGGATATCAGCACCGGGGGGTGGAGCCGCTGCTGCGCAAGGTGGACCGCCGGCGACTGCCCGTGATCATCGAAGGCATCGCCGGGGATACGGCCATCGGCCACTCCCTTTGCATGGCCCAGGCTGTGGAGGCGCTGACCGGCAAGGCCCCCGACCCAGGGGCCCGAATAATCCGCAGCATGGCCTTGGAGCTGGAGCGGATCGCCAATCATGTCGGTGATCTGGGGGCCCTGAGCGGTGATGTGGCCTTTCTGCCCCCCGCCAATTATTGCGGCCGCATGCGGGGCGATTTTCTGAATTTCACCCTCTGGATATGCGGCAATCGATTCGGCAAGGGGCTGGTGCGTCCCGGTGGGGTTCGCTTTCCCCTGACCGACGAGGATTTTAAGGTGTTGAGCGACCGTCTGGCCGAACTCAAGCCCCAGGTGAGCCACACCATCGACCTGCTCTTTGCCACCTCCAGCGTGCGGGCCCGGTTTGAGGGCTGCGGCGCGGTCTCCACGGCCGATGCCCACCATTTAGGGCTGGTGGGCCCCGCCGGCCGCGCCTGCGGGATTCCCTATGATGTGCGGAGGGATTTCCCCACGGAGCATTACAGCCGGCTGGAGATTCCGGAGCATGCCGAAACCAGCGGTGATGTGTACGCCCGGGCCCGGGTGCGGGCCGACGAAGTGCTGCAATCCATGGAGATTGTCCAATCCTTGTTGGCCGCGCCGCTGTCGACCTCCTGCGTGGATACCCTTGAAGGGCCCCTGGCCGCGGATGCCTGCGTGGTCACACTGAACGAAGCCTGGCGCGGCGAAGCCTCTCACTGCGTTCTCACGGACGCGTCCGGAGAGATTGAGCACTACAAGGTCAAAGACCCCTCGTTCCACAATTGGAACGGGCTGGCCATGTCCCTGCGGGATACGGGAATTTCCGACTTTCCCCTCAACAACAAGAGCTTTAATCTCTCGTATTGCGGGTTTGATCTGTGATTCACATTTTTTCGAACTGCAGAATGACGTGATCTCCAAAATTGAACCCATGGAAGTGGAATCCAGATGCTCAAGACGCTGAAAAATAGATTCGAACAGGGATATCGCACCAGCGCCTATCCCGACCAGCCCATCGAACTGCCGGCGCGCTACCGGGGTCGGCCTGTGGTTCATTCGGATGCGCCGGCGGAGTTGGCTGCCCAATGCGCCGCCGCCTGTCCCCAGGATGCCATCGATGCCGAGCAATGTTTAATCGATTTGGGACGCTGTGTGTTTTGCGGTACCTGCGAACGGGTCTCGGAGGGCCGCTTCATCACGTTCAGCCGGAATTTCGAGTTATCCGTGGCCGCCAAAGCGGATCTGGTCACCCAGGGATCTCTTCCGGAATTGGCCGCCCATGCCAAAACCCATTTCAAGAAGCTCTTCGGCCGTTCCTTGCAGCTGCGCCAAGTGTCGGCTGCTGGCTGCAACGCCTGCGAGGCCGATCTGAACGTGCTGGCCACCCCCTTCTTCGACCTGGCCCGTTTCGGCATCAATTTTGTGGCCTCGCCGCGCCACGCCGACGGCATTGTGGTTACCGGACCCATCTCCCGCAACATGCGCACGGCCCTCCTGCAAACCTACGAGGCCGTTCCCGATCCCAAGGTTGTCATCGCCGTGGGCAGCTGCACCCTGAGCGGCGGCCCCTTCCGCGGCAGCTCCGAGATTACCCAAGGCCTGGATCAACTCCTGCCCGTGGATCTCTTTGTCCCCGGCTGCCCGCCCCATCCGCTGACCAATCTGCACGCCTTGTTGACCTTTTTTAAATCCACTTAATCGTCATCCCCGTTTGCATACCTCTTGATCTGTTTACCATAAAAGTCCGGGCTCAGTCAGTCTGGCAATTCCGTTCCCTGGTTCATGATTTCCAGATATCCTGCATAGCTGAAAACCCAGTTGCGCTTGCGGGAGGTCAGTTCGCGGACAATCCCTAACCGCTCCAGATGCTCCAAAGATTTGTTGACCGTGGCCGGAGTGATACCGGTTTCTTTCACCAACCCGCCGGAAGCCGTGATCGGATGGCCCATCAGAGCCCGGTGTACCCGCAATGCGGACGCCGCCGCCCGCCCAAGGCCACTGATTCTGTCTCGGTCTGCATGGGTAAGATCAACAAGTTGGCGAGCCGTGTCCACCGTCTGAGTGGTGGTAACGATGACCGCCTCGGCGAAGAAATCGAGCCAGGCTTCCCAGTTCCCGTTTAATCGAATTTCATTCAGCAGCTCGTAATAATATTGACGGTGCGTTTTGAAATAGAGGCTTAAGTAAAGCATCGGCTCCCGAAGCATTTTTTGTTCGCACAATAGCAGCGTGATGAGCAGGCGGCCTAGGCGACCGTTACCGTCTAAAAACGGATGGATGGTTTCAAACTGCACATGGGCCAATGCGGCTTTGAGCAAGACAGGGGTGGGTTCCGGCTGGTCATGCAGAAACAACTCCAATTTGCCCATACAATCCAGCACCTGCTCAGCCGGCGGTGGAACAAAGGCCGCATTGCCGGGCCGGGTGCCGCCGATCCAGTTCTGGGTTATGCGAAATTCACCGGGTGTCTGATTGGAGCCCCGCCCCCTGGAAAGCAACACCCCATGCATTTCCTTGTGTCCGTTCCCGGAATTCGGCACGTGGTTGAGGTGGTGCGATTTGAAGAAAAAACCGCCGGTTAGGGCGGTTATCGACACCAATCTGTTCATCAGTGGCCTGTTTGCCGAAAAGGGCTATACTTTGAACAAAGCGATGATTATGCTGTTTCCAAAGCAATTGGCGGTGATTAGAAAAAAGCGCGGGTATACTCAGCAAGCCCTGGCCGACAAGATCGGTATTCATGTCACCCAGATCAAAAGATATGAGGCAGGGGCCGCACAACCTACCTTAGAGGTGTTTCGCAATATTGTCCTGGCATTACTTATGATGGGGACACCTTACCAAATTATTGACAGAGGTAGATCGGTTTGGTTTGATATAACCAAGGTGCGTATGGCAAGAGCGGTGGCGCCGGGGATGCCGCATCATGTAATCCAGCGGGGTAACCGTCGCCAGGAGACATTTTTTAGCGATGAAGATTATCAAGCTTACTTGGAGCTGATGGCCGAATGGTGCCGTAAGCTTCAAGTAGAAATTTGGGCTTACTGTCTGATGCCCAATCACGTTCATTTAGTCGCGGTCCCAGGAAAAAAAGAAAGTTTACAACTTGCCATTGGCGAAGCCCACAGACGTTACACTCGGCGGATTAATTTTCGTGAAGAATGGCGAGGCCATTTATGGCAGGGACGGTTTGCTTCATTCATCATGGATGAGAGGTATTTGTTAGCCTGTGCGCGTTATTTGGAGCTCAATCCAGTTCGTGCCGGGCTGGTTAAAAAGCCTCAGCAGTGGCATTGGAGCAGCGCCGGTCCCCACCTGAAGGGTCAGAGCGATATTCTTGTAAAATCCGGGCCGTTGCTGAAGATGGTAACAAAACCCTGGAAAAACTTTCTGTCAACTAATGTTCAGCCAGGAGAAATTGAGCTGTTACAAAAGCATGAGCGAACTGGGCGACCGTTGGGCACGGATTCATTTATAGAGAAAATGGAACACCTGTTGGATCGTGAACTGAAACCCAAAAAGCCCGGACCTAAATTTAAAGATAAGTAAGGTGTCCCCCGAATTAAACCCCGAATTAAACCCCGAATTATCCAGGATGATATTCAACCCCGGGTGTCACGGATGATTTTGACTTGTGACAACCGAAAAACCGCGTTGGGATCCGACCAACAAATCAGGATCCATTCCCGCCGGCGTGCCTGACGTCCCTCGTTTCGGAAAAATGGGTTGACAAATATTGAATAGTTTTTGATCATATATTTGATCAAAAATCTAAATTATTGACATCCATGAGGATGGTCATGGCCGCTGCCCGAAATAAAACAAATTTATTCCGCCACCCCCTGGGACATACCCAAAAAGCGTATCAGGGGATTCGCCGGATGCTGTTTCACAACGAGCTGGCCCCGGGGCAGAAGATCTCCTACCGGGATCTGGCCGAGCGCCTGAAGATGAGCCAGACCCCTGTGATCCAGGCCCTCAAGTGGCTCGAATTCCAGCAGTTGGTGCGCCACGAGCCTCATCGCGGATATTACACCGCGCCCATCAGCATCAAAGAAGTGGAGGAGATTTACGACCTGCGGGAATTGATCGAGCTGGACTTGCTTGCCAAGACCATTCGAAGTTTGGGTTCAACGGAAATAAAGTCCCTCAAGGCGGCCTTGGAAGGGCACTTGGCGGCTGCCCGGGAGATCTACCTCTATGACCGGCTGCTCAAGGACATGGAATTTCACCTATCCTTGGCAAGATTGGCGGATTGCAAGGTTCAACATCAAACCCTGCGCAACCTTTTCGACCTGCTCTATCTGAAATACGGCGGCACCTTGCTCTTTTCCACGTCCATGGAGCGGGCCGATGCCGACCATCAGGCACTGTTCAGCAAAATCAGCGCCAGGGATTCCACGGGAGCCCGGCGGGTGCTGCGGGATCATATCCGCCGGGTCAAGCGGCATGTGCTGACCGGGCTGAAGCAAATGGTCGCCGCCCGGCAGATGGATGTTTAGGCCATGACGGATAAAAGTTGACAGGTTGAGGCGGGTACACTATTTGATCCTGAATTTGATCAAATTTAAAATAATATAAAAGGACGATCCATGGCCCTGAGTTTGCTGGAAGGTAATGAAGCCATCGGCTGGGGCGCCCTGGCCGCCGGATGCCGTTTTTTTGCCGGCTACCCCATCACCCCGGCCACCACGGTCTACAACACCATGCTCAAGCTGCTCCCGCCGGCCGGCGGAATCTGCATGCAGGCTGAGGATGAAATCGCTTCCATGGGGTTTTGCCTGGGGGCGGCCATGACCGGCCTGAAGGTGCTCACGGCCACCTCAGGCCCCGGCATCAGCCTGTACAGCGAGCAGATCTCTTTTGCCGTGGGCAGCGAAATCCCCCTAGTGATCGTCAATGTCCAGCGTCTGGGGCCCTCCACGGGGTCGGCCACCAAGGGCGCCGACGGGGATATCCAGTTCATGCGCTGGGGCAGCAGCTCGGGCCAGCCGGTGATCGTTCTGGCGCCGGTGGACGGCCGGGACTGCTACACCTTGACTGTCCAGGCCTTCAACCTGGCGGAGACCTACCGCTGCCCGGTGTTCATCGCCTCCAACAAGGAGATCGCCATGACCCGGGAGACGCTGGATCTGACGACCCTTGAGCTCCCAGCCATTCAAGCGCGCAAGCAAGCCGCGGCAGCCGATGATTTCCTGCCCTTTGCCGCCCGGGGAGAGGATGGGGTGCCCGATTTTCTGCCCATTGGCGGCCCGCGGTTGGTGCGGCAGACCTCCTCCACCCATGGCCCCGACGGCTATATCACCACCGATCCGGCGGTCATCGCCCAAACTCAGGCGCGGCTGTTCAAAAAAGTGGAGTCGGCGGTGGATCGCTTCACGTTTTTCGATTTCCACGGCGCGGCCCAGGGCGATTGCCTGATCATCACTTACGGGGTCAGCGCCCGCGCCGCCCGGAGCGCCCTGGCCGAAATGGATTCCGGCGCTGAAGCAATCGGGCTGCTGGTGCTGAAAACCCTGTGGCCGGTTCCCGAGGCCCTGATTCAGGCCCGGGCCGGGAGATTCAGGCGTATCGTGGTGCTGGAGATGAACCTGGGCCAGTATGTCCGGGAGATCCAACGGCTGCTGCCGGGCAAATCCGTTGAGTTTCTGGGCCGCATGGACGGTGAATTGATCACGCCCCGGCAGATCAAGGAGGTGCTGAGCGGTGAGTAGCCTTCTCAATCCCCAGCGACCGCCGGTGTTTTGCCCGGGCTGCGCCCACGACCGCGTGCTCAAAGCCTTGGACGACGCCTTCGTGAATTTGGGCTTGTCCGGCGAACAGGTGGTGATCGTCTCCGATATCGGCTGTTCCGGGCTCTTCGATACCTTTTTCAACAGCCACGCCTTCCACGGCCTTCACGGCCGGGCGTTGACTTATGCCACGGGCATCAAAATGGCCCGTCCGGATTTAAAAGTGGTGGTCACCATGGGCGACGGCGGATTGGGAATCGGCGGTGCCCACGTACTGAGCACCTGCCGGCGCAACAACGATCTCACGCTGCTGGTGCTCAACAACTTCAACTACGGGATGACCGGGGGCCAATGTTCGGCCACTACCCCTGAGGCGGCCCAGGTGGGATCGGGATTTCTCAACCGTCTTGAAAAACCGCTGGACATCTGCCAGGTGGCCGGCGCCGCCGGGGCCGGCCATGTGGAGCGGGCCTCCACCTACCAGGCCGATTTATCCGAGCGCCTGGCCGCGGCCATCCAGTTTGAGGGCTTCGCCCTGCTCGATATCTGGGGGATCTGTCCGGGCCGTTACACCAAACGCAACCCGCTGACGCCCAACGCCATCGAGGCCCAACTGGCCCAACTCCCCGATCTAGCCGCCTTCAACCGGGCCAATGCCCGCCCGGAGTATGGCCGCCGCTACCGGGAGGAAGCCCAGAAGTTGGCGCGTTCGGCAGCCGTGGCGCAACCTTTGGCCATCGAAGCCCAGTTCACAGCGCCCGCCGCCGGGCGTCGTGAGATCGCCCTTTTGGGCAGCGCCGGGCAGCGCATCGTGACCGCCGGTGAGCTGCTCTGCCTGGCGGGCGCCACGGCCGGGCTCCACGCCACCCAGAAAAACGACTATCCCATCACCGTTCTGCGGGGCCATTCGGTGAGCGAAATCATCCTCAACCCCGAACCCATCGGTTACACCGGCTCCAAAGAGCCTGCGGTGGTGCTCGCCCTGGCGGCCGAAGGGGTGGCCCGCAGGCACTCCCAGCTGGCCCGGCTGGGGGCGCAGACCCTGGTGATCAAGGCCAAAGGGGTGGAGATCCCATCCACCCGGGCTGAAGTTCAGGAAGTCGATTTCAAGGCCCACAAGGTCAAGTCTCCGGATTGGGCCCTGGCAGCCCTGGCCCTCATGGCCCGCACCCGGCGCGCCATCAGTCTGGAGATGCTCAAGGGGGCCATCTCCTTGCGCTTTGGCGCCAAGGTGCGGGATCCGGCCCTGGAACTGGTGGAGCGCGTGGCCCGGGAGATTCCCTGACTTCCGGGAGGGCAAGTGACGGCTTTCAGCAAAACAGCGTAAACCCATCACATTGCGAAAAGAGCGGGGCGGCGAAGCGCTCCTTAATTTCAAACCAGAAAAAGGATCGGGTATGGATTTCAAGCTTTCCAGAGAATTAGAGATGCTGCGCAAGGCCGTGCAGGAGTTTGCCAAAAAGAAACTGGCCCCCAACGTGGATGAGTGGGATGCCAATCACTACTTTCCCTACAAGGAAGCCATGCAGCCCATGGGGGAGCTCGGTTTCTTCGGCACGGTGATTCCCGAAAAATACGATGGCGAGGATATGGGCTGGCTGGCGGCTATGATCGTCACCGAGGAGATCGCCCGGGTCTCTTCTTCCCTGCGAGTGCAGATCAACATGCAGACCCTGGGCTGCGCCTACACCATCTACCACTACGGTACCCCGGAGCTGGCTGCCAGGTATGTGCCCAAGCTGGTCAGTGCGGAGTATGTGGGGGGCTTTGGGATCACCGAGCCCGACGCGGGATCCGATGTGATGGCCATGGCCTCCACGGCAGAGGACAAGGGCGATCACTGGCTGCTCAACGGCTCCAAAACCTGGATCTCCAACGCCAATGCCGCCGATGCCATCATCTACTACGCCTACACCGATAAATCCCAGGGGTCCAAGGGGCTCTCGGCCTTCGTGGTGGAGCTGAAGAACTTCAACGGCGTCAAGACCACCGCTCTGGAGAAGATGGGTTCCTATTCTTCGCCCACGGGGGAAATTTTTCTCAGCGATACAAAGGTGCCCAAGGAGAACATCATCGGCAAGCCCGGGGACGGCGCGCGCATCGTGTTCGGCTCCCTAAACCAGACCCGGCTTTCGGCCGCGGCCGGGGCCGTGGGGCTGGCCCAGGCCTGCCTCGATACCGTCACCCAGTATGCCAATGAGCGCAAGCAGTTCGGCAAGCCCATCGGCCAATTCCAGATGAATCAGGACATGGTGGCCCAGATGGCCACGGAGATCGAGGCGGCCCGTTTGCTGGTTTACCGCGCGGCCTGGGTCAAGGACCAGGGCAAGCTCAACAACGGCCGGGATGTGGCCATGGCCAAACTGTTCGCCGGGGAGACCGCCGTGAAATGCGCCAATTACGCCATGCGCATTCTGGGGGCCTACGGCTACTCCACGGAGTACCCCGTGGCGCGCTTCTACCGCGACGCGCCCACCTACACCATGGTGGAGGGCTCCTCCAACATCTGCAAGTGGATCATCGCCCTGGACCAACTGGGGTACCGCAAAGCCAACCGTTAATTTTTGGATGCCCCAGTCATGCATGGAGAGACTCGGATATCAAGACCCCCTATATGCCTGGGGGAGATGGGTTCGATCCAAAAATTAAATATAATTTGTATCAATTCAATAAGGAATCTTGGTCTATTCTGAATTTGAAGGAGGGTAGGATTTTTCCTTGCGCGACGGGGAAATATTTACTAGATCTGCCACTGGGATGCATGGGAGGCGCGGCGTGGATCAAAAATTAAAAGAAAAAATTCAAAAGACCGGGGCACTCTATTTTAAAGGGGTAGAAGGCGAGAAACCCTTTGAATTGTGGCGGGCCTTCGACAAGGAGTTGGGGCGGGACCTCTCCATTTTTATTACCGGACAAATGTATGCCCGGGAGAAGATCGACCACCCCACCCGGCAACTGGTGACCGTTGCTGTGCTGACGGTGCTCAATCGGCTGGAGGAGCTGAAGCTGCACATCCAGGCCGCCCTGAATGTGGGCTGCAAGCCCCGGCAGATCAGCGAAGTCATTTTTCAAACTTTTACCTATGCCGGCATCCCTACCGTCAACAGCGCTCTGAAGGTGTTGCGGGAAGTGTTGCGGGAAAAGGACTTGTGGCCCCTTAAGTAACATGGTAGGCCGGGTAAAATCCGACCCGGGACGGGTAATGATGGACCTTTAGAGGATCTTGATCCTGTCTGTGCACCAACACCTGCCAGCAACCTGTTTTTTCCAAACCGATTGCGAGGAAAGCCTATGAAACCCTATTTTGACCCGATGCCGCAATTTGGCTCGGCCCTCTCCGCAGGGCAAATGAAGAGTGCCGCCGAAAACGTGGAACAGATCGAGGCTGTGGAAAAAGATATCCAGGACGCTGTGGAGAAGATCAAATCCGTGGGCTTCCCCGAGGAGAAAATCAATGCCCGGGGAATGCTGACCATCTGGCAGCGCCTGCAGTATCTGCTGGATCCCGGCAGTTGGTGCCCCCTGCACACCCTCTACAACCCGGCGGACAACCCCGAGGGCCATACCAATGTGTTTGATGGGTTGGGAAGGATCGCCGGCAAGTGGGCCGTCATCATAGGGTTCGACAATAAGACTATGGCCGGCGCCTGGCTGCCGGGCCAGTCGGAAAATATCCTCAGGGTGACCGATCTGGCCAAGCGCCTCAACGTACCACTGGTCTGGCTGGTCAACTGCAGTGGGGTTAAGTTGCCGGAGCAGGAGAAATTTTATGCCGACCGGCGGGGGGGCGGCACTCCCTTTTTCCGCCACGCGGAACTCAACCAGTGCGGGGTGCCCATCCTGGCTGCCATTTACGGCACCAACCCGGCCGGCGGTGGATATCAAAGCATCAGCCCGACAGTGCTGTTTGCCCATAAAGATGCCAATATGGCCGTGGGTGGCGGCGGGATCTTAAGCGGCATGTCCCCCAAAGGCTTTTTCGATCTGGAGGGCGCCGAGGCCCTGATCAAAGCCGCCAAGCAGTTCAAGGTCAAACCCCCGGGATCCACCGCCATTCACCATGACGCCACCGGTTTTTTCCGCTACGTCTTTGATACCGAGCAAGAAGTGCTGGACGGAATCAAGGGCTATATGCAGGATATGCCTGCTTACAACCCCAAGATGTTTCGGGTGGCCCAACCCGCGGAGCCGCGCTTCAAGGCCGAAGATCTATACCACCTGGTGCCCTTCAATCAGAAGCAGATGTACGACTTTGACCAGATTGTGGCGCGCCTGGTGGACGGCAGCGAGCATCTGGAATTCAAGCCCGGCTACGGTCCGGAGATCTACACCGCGCTGGTCAAAGTGGATGGCTACCTGCTGGGGGTGATCGGCAACCGCCAGGGATTTCTCGGTGAAAACTACCCGGAGTATGCAGACTATCCCGGTATCGGCGGCAAACTCTACCGCCAGGGGCTGATCAAGATGAACGAGTTCGTCACCCTCTGCGGCCGGGATCGGGTACCTGTGGTCTGGTTCCAGGATACCTCGGGGATCGATGTGGGCGATATCGCCGAACAAGCCGAACTCCTCGGCCTGGGGCAGAGCCTGATCTACTCCATCCAGAACACCGACCTGCCCCAGCTGCTCGTTGTTCTGCGCAAGGGGTCGGCCGCGGCCCATTATGTCATGGGCGGCCCCACGGCTAACCGCCAGAACGCCTTTACCCTGGGGTGCGCCACTTCTGAAATTTACGTCATGCACGGCGAAACCGCCGCGGCCGCCTCTTACTCCCGCCGTCTGGTCAAGGAGAAGGACGCCGGCCGGGATCTGCAACCGGTGATCGACAAAATGAACCAGATGGCCCAGGAGTACCATGACTACTCCCGGCCCATCTACTGCGCCCAGCACGGGTTCGTGGATGAAGTGGTGCCTTTCCGCAACCTGCGCAAGTACATGGCCGCCTTTGCCGGCGCCGCCTACCAGAATCCCAGATCGATCTGCCCCCAGCACCAGATGCTGTTGCCCCGGGTGATCAAAGGCTGAGCCAGAAGGTGCCCCCGGCGCTCTAAAAGAATCAGAGGGCCGTCCCTGAGTTGATGAGAAAGCAGAGGCGGCCTTTCATCATTCTGAACAACCGTTTCGGTGGTTTAACATTAGCGGGGAGTTATGCAACAGCGGGATGTTATGCAACACGCCCCAATCAGATAAACTTGGGCAGCTCCAGGTCCAGGCCTTTGCCCGGCAGGGCTTTCAGGGTGGAGGTGCCGTGGGCCAGCAGGTTGCCGTCGGCATCCCTGACGTCGGCTTCGGCGTAGCTGATGGAGCGGCCCGCCCGCAGGCAGCGGCCTTGGGTGGTGAGCAGGCCGCCGCGGACCGATTTGAGGTAGTTGAGCTTCAGATCGATGTTCACCAGGCCGGCACCATCGGGCAGACGCATGAACACCGCCCAGAAGGTGGCCGTATCGATCAGCGTGGCCAGGGCGCCGCCATGGACAATGCCATAAAGTTGAAGATGCTCCGGTTGGAGATCCATGGTGATGGTGGCCCGGTCCAGATCCATGTCGGTGATGCGCATGCAGAGATGGTTGGGAAAGGGGCTGGTGTTTACTAATTCAAACAATTTTGTGACGTAAGCCGGGTTGACCTTGGGCATATATCTAATCTCGCTTTCAAGATTCCTTCAGCATTCGCTGTCGTTTAGGTAGTACGCTTGGCCATGGGCAGTGTCAACCTGAATTCCCGAGGATAAACCGGTTTGCTCATAATTTGGAGATTGCCAGCTAAATTGATTATCTCGTTCAATTCATCTTGAAGGGGTAGAAGGGGATCACCATGAAGGATGGTGTATATGACATTATCATTATCGGGGGCGGGCTTATGGGCAGTTCAACGGCGTACCACTTGATGGCGGACGACAAATTAAAGGTCGCGGTCATCGAAAGAGATCCGACCTATGCCCAAGCGTCAACGCCGCTGAGTATCGGCAATGTCCGCACCCAATTCAATCTCAAAGAAAACGTCCAAATTTCTCTCTATGCTTACGAGTTCATGGAAAAGTTCGAAGAAACCATGACGGTCAAAGATCTTCGGCCGCACATCGCCTGGCATCGGGAAGGCAATCTTTTTCTGGTGGAAGCGCAAGATCGGCAACGGGCGGAACAGGAGATGGCCATGCAGAAGCGCCTGGGATGCAATGTCCAGTGGTGGTCCAAGCCTGAACTGGAACAACGCTTCCCCCAATGTAAGCTGGATAGCTTTGTGGGCGCCACCTTTGGTCCCGACGAGGGAACTATGGACCCCTACGGCGTATTGATGGGCTTCAAAGCCAAGGCACGATCCCTGGGCGCGGCCTATATTACCGACGAGGTTACCGGGATCACCACGGCCAAAGGTGCAGTCAGTGGTGTTCGGCTCGCATCCGGAAAGACGCTGGAGGCCAAAATCGTTGTCAATTGCGCCGGTCCCTGGGCCGCTGAAATCGCCAAAACCGCCGGCGTGGACATTCCGGTGGTGCCGATCAAGCGGCAAGTATTTGCAGTGGATCCTCAGTACAAACAGGACTCGCTTCCCCGGTTGACCGTTCTGCCTTCGGGGTTGTACATTGCCCGCGAGACCGGAGGGATGCTCTTTGTCAGCAAAACCATGGCGGAAGACGCCATCGGGTTCGATTTCAACTGGGAAGAAGAACGCTTTATGGAGATTGTCTGGCCCGAGCTGGCGGCGTTTATTCCTCAGCTGGAAACCCTGAAATTGATCCGGGGCTGGGCAGGGCTCTACGCGGTCAACACTCTGGACGCCAATGCGATTATAGGTGAGTGGCCGGAACTCAAGGGCTTCTATCTGGCCAACGGGTTTTCCGGCCATGGATTCCAACAGGCCGCCGCGGTGGGGCGCCATATCTCGGAGTTGATCACCGCAAGCGAACCGAGTATGGATCTGTCTGTTTTCGGAACTCAGCGCATTGTGGAGAACAAACCGATTTCCGGCAACCTTATCGTCTAAGGCGCAAATCTTTTACTTCTTAGGAGGAAGTCATGTCCTATCCGAATCTCATTACCGAAGTGAACGATGGCTTCGTCGGTATGATTACGCTGAACCGGCCCGATCAGCTCAACACCTTCAACAGCCCCATGGCCGGGGAACTCACCCAGGCGCTCCAGGAGATGGACGACGATCCCAAAGTTCGCGTTCTGCTGCTCAAGGGCGCGGGCAGGGCATTTTGCGCCGGCATCGATGTCAACGAGCTTGAGGGCAAGAGCGCCATGGAATACCGGGCCTGGATCGAACACATGGAACGGCCGCTGATGACCATCTCAAAAATGAAGAAGCCGGTCATTGCCCAGGTACAGGGCGTGGCAGCGGCCAACGGGATGGGACTGGTGGCCGCGGCGGATCTGGCCATCGCCGCTGAGAACACCAAGATGGGATTGACCGCCATCAATGTCGGGTTGAATTGTGTGGGGCCGGTTCTTCCGGTTGCGCGTTGCGTGGGAAGAAAAAAGGCCCTGGAACTCCTCTTTTACGGAGATTTGATTATGGCCCCTGAAGCTCACTCTCTGGGGCTGTTAAACCGCATCGTGCCCAAAGAATCCCTGGCTGCAGAGGCCGCCGCATGGGCCGCGGCCTTGGCGGAAAAAAGTCCCATTGCCCTTCAAATCGCCAAGCAGGCTTATTATTCCTCGGAAGATATGGATTACGCCCGGCAGTTTGAGTTGATGAATGAGGCCTTTGCCCGGCTTTGCACCACCCGGGATGCCAAGGAGGGGGTTCAGGCGTTCTTCGAACGGCGCAACCCAGTCTGGGAGGAGTGCTAACCCGAGCCTGATCCAGGGGCGGGCAGCTCAATCGGCCGTAAGGGACCTATAGGGGCGCTTCACGGTTCGGCTATCGGCCTAAAGTGGAAATAGATCGCTATGGCCATAAAAAACCGGATTCTCCGAAACGGCCCATTTGATCTTTTCCGCGGTCCGGGATCCGATGCCCGCCACTTGCCGCAGGTCGGCCTCCGAAGCCGTGGCTACGGCGGATACACTGCCGAAAACCTCCAGAAGACGTTTGGCCAACTCGGGGCCGATTCCGGGAAGGCCCTGGAGGATGTAAAGCTGGCGGCGGCGTTTGCGCTTGGGACGATAGCCGGACCGCCGACCGGTTGCCTGGGCCGTAGCGGCCAGTTGACGCGCACAATATACCATCAGCCGTGCGGTCTCTTCCGGGGCCTGGGAGCGCAGAACTGGAATCCCCAGGATCAGGCTGACGAAAACCAAAGCCCCCTGAAGGGCTTCCCGCCGCACATTCTCAGCCTGTAGATCCCGTCCCGTGCCTTCCAAGATCAGCACGCCCCTGCAGCTGGATTGGGCCAGGGCAATCGTTTGCCGAAACAGACGCCCATCGACAACGGAACGGGCAAAATCCGGCAGCCGCTTGCGTTCCACCAGCACCCTCCGGTCAACCTGATAATCCCCCAGCGCCAGGCGAGTGATCTCAAGCCGCACCTCCGGCATGGTGTGCAGGACAGCGATCACGTCATCGGCCGGTTCACGATCGTCGGCCACAATCCAGATGGTATGCTCAAAGTGCTCCGGGTCCCCGTTACCTGCCTGGGTGTGATCGGATGGTCGACTGTCAAGCTTCACTCGGTTTGGCCCTTGGGTCTCGATGCCGTTACATGGCTTGATTAATTTGGGGCTGGCCGCTTATCTGTTAACCGTAAACAAAATACTTATCAATGGCAATCCGGGGGCAATCCGAGGTTTTCGGTAATCCATTTTTCCTTCAGAGGGAACCTTTGGGGGATTCATTTGTATTGTAGAGTAGGGGAGTAAGGTGATGAGCGATAAGGGAATCGAAATAGAATGGGCGCAATCCAGAATTGAGTGGCGGGATGGACTTTGAAGCCGAATCGTGGTCTCCCTGACCTACCCGACGATCCTGAGCCAAAGCATTCGTACCCATTTGCTCGAGGCCTTCAAGATTCCCAGCCACAGCATGGCCCCCAGCATCCTGAAGGGTGACTATCTGCTGCTCAACAAAGCGATCTACCAGCAGCAGGCGCCCCGGCGCGGGGATGTGGTGATCTTTATCAACCCCAATCAGCGTCACCAGCACTACATCAAACGAATTGTCGCCCTGCCCGGGGATACCATTGCCATCAAGGCCAACCGGGTATGGATCAACGATCAGCCCCTGGCCTACGAGGAAAACCCAGAGACGGCCCTCCCATCAGGGCTGGGGCAAGAGGATGGAGTGATCTTGACCGAGATCAGCGGGGATCGACCTTACCGGGTCAGGGTGGACCCGGATTCTCCCAAAGGTGGGGATTTTTCCCGGGTCAAGGTGCCCAACGGCCATTGCTTTGTGCTCGGCGACA
The DNA here is from genome assembly GCA_963713755.1 of uncultured delta proteobacterium. GTDB lineage: Bacteria > Desulfobacterota > Desulfobacteria > Desulfobacterales > CAVQMW01 > CAVQMW01. The sequence continues at coordinate 1,185,141 of CAVQMW010000005.1, forward strand.
ATCGCGCCGATTCCGTGGACAGCCGCCAGATCGGACCCATACCCCTGGCCGATGTGCTGGGCCGGGTGGACTTCATTTACTGGCCCGCGGAAACCTGGGCCCGTTTCGGCGCGTTTGAAAGCGAATAGGGGGCAAATCTTCCCTAACCGATACGAAAAAATCAAAATTTCAGCCGCCTGAAATCATCGAGAAAGAGTCAAGGGCAGATTTGACTGGCCCTTTAATGGGCGACCCCTTTACTTAGGTGAGGGTATCGTTAGCATAGGGGCCGTCGGCATAGGTGCGCTGGATCCGGCGGTTGTTAAGATTATAGGCAAAACCGGCCACCTACGGTTGGCGTCGGTGAGCCCGATAGTGGTGCCGTTAGGGTCGCTGGTGTAGCGGGTGCGCCCCCTTCGGGGTTGGTCACGGTAATGAGCCGTTTGGCCGGGTTGTAATCGTAGCTGGTGGTTGCCCCGCTGCGATCGGTTATAACGGTGACCAACCCCGGACAGAAATCGGAATAGGTGCGGCTGTCGGTTTTACCTTCGGCATGGGTCACGGTGGTGACCTTGTTGAGATCGTTGTAGTTAAAGGTCAAGGTTTGGCTTGTGGCGTCGGTACGGGAGCGTACCCTGGACAGGGCATCGTAGGTCAGCTCCTGAAGAGTGTGGACGGTTTGATCGGCTGTGTCCCTGCGGATGATCTGCTGCACTTGCTGGCCGGCATCATAGTGGTAGTGGGTAATTCCTGCGGCATCGGTGATACTTTGGGTCCGGCCCTGGGTGGTGTAGTCAAAGGTTCCGCTCTATTTGAAACGATGTGCCAGAGAGGAACGCTTTACCTCTGAAGCGCGAGAGCGGCCCGAAGTCGGCTTCTCTCCCCCCTTTGCAAAAGGGGGTCGGGGGGGATTTAGAGATCCTGGCCGACCGCTGCTGCGCGGGCCAGGCCGGCCTTGACAGGATCCAGGAACGGGATCATGCAATGGATATGGTACCCCAGAGGATGAACATTTCAAGAAGCCTTATACTCAATATCCCCTCCCTTTCCGATTTTTGTACAATTTGTCAACAACGTCCCTTCTTTCCGCGCTTCATTTAGGTGGGACCGGGAAAAGCTGTGCCACTTTTCAAAGATATTTTTTTCAAGCTATTTTGGCATTACAGAATATTTCCGGTTATCGTTTCCCGGCCCCTTTATTCAACGTTAAATTCTGGAGGTAATTTGATGGTGAAATTGTACTATTGGTTGTTAATTGCGACACTATCACTATGTGCTCAAAACTGTGTATCACAGCAATATGGACCAATTTCGAAATTTGAACTTTCCAAGCCATTGAATAGCCCTCCAATTTATCTGTCTGTCCTAATGACAGAAAAGGAGTTCGAATCACCAGCAACAGAAATGACAGGATTGCAAAAAAATGATGTGGCTCAAAAAATCCTTCACAATTGGAATGTTGCTGATGAATTCAAAGGCAGTGCAACTCGCTTGTCAACTATAGTTGATCTAACCGTTTCAAGGTACGGCAAAATTATAAGCCAGGCGATAGTTGAAAAATCAAAAAAAGAACATTTCGATAGGTCGGTTAAAAAAGCTATAGAGGACTCAGAACCCTTTCCTTCTTTTCCTTTGCAAGTGAAGGAAAACCAAATTATGATTAAGCTTATATTTTCAAATAAAAAATGAATTTAACCTTTTTCTACACCTGACTGGTACTTCGCTGCGCTGCGTACCTCAGGTGAGAAATGCGTTATGATTCTGATACTAAAAATTGCTGTTGCATCAATATTAGCGATTTTAGGCTTTTGGTCGGCATATAAGAAAATTAAGGGGGGGCAAGTCTGCTCTTGACGTATTAGAGATTCCTTCAGCCGACGAACCTTGTGCGATAATTTTCGATCTGAACCCATTCGAACTTTAAATCTTTCATGATACTGCTTACCGTGCTGCAGCTGTTGATATCGAAAGCTTTCCCTGTATTTATAGTTGATTCTTCCTTGAGACGCCGATGCAATCGGACGGAGGCGTAGCCGAAATGGATGCGCTTTTCGCCTCCTGTCCAGAGCACCAATGGATTAAATGCCGAATGGATCCAAAACGGATTGCCTCAGCCCAGGGGTTCTTTGACCAAAACAATCTCATCCACCCACACCGTGCCGGTCCCATTTATGACCAAATTAAGGGTGATCTTGTCCGGGTTTTGCCCCTTTTGAAACATGAAGGGCGTGGCCAAGGTCTTCCAGTCTGAAGTTCCCTCGAGGGCATCATTAATCCCCTTGGAGAAGTACTGGCCGCCGTCCAGATGGGCCCACATCTCCAGAAACACCGTTCCTTTTAGATCGCTTCTCACCTTGGCGCGGTAAATCAGTTTTGCGTTTTCCGCCTCGATACCGGTAACTTCGCCCAGATGGATGGTGGCCGGCCAATGGGTCGTGATCTTCAGCGCCTGGCGGCCTTCAGTCTTCATCGAGGCATCGGCTTCAATTCGCGGTGTAACGGCATCCAGGTCATCCAGGCTCAGTTTTATTAGCTCCTGCCCATGGGCGGGGCCGGCCAGGATGGCCAGCAAGAGGACTGCGGTGAGGGCGGTTTTCATGTCAACTCCTTTCTGTTGTGGAGGTCCAGAAAAGACCACCATTTCTCTGGATTTGGAGAGGTTCGCCAGGCGTTTTTGGTCCCCAAATTGGGTCAAATGGCGGGTCGGAAGTTGCGGCGCGGGTTGAAACCAGGCGCGGGGATAGATCGGATCAGCTCAGGGGCACAAACAACAAGGTACCGACCGGCAGGCGGGAGAAATCCTCAATTTTATTGCCGGGGATGAAGCGTTTCTCCGGAAAATAGTAAAGTGTCTGGCGGTTTTTAAATTTGGAACCGGCAATTTTGGCGGCATACTGGCTTGCGCTGATCTCAAAGGGGCCGCGATAGCCGATGATCAGCTGGGTATCTTCGGGCAGGTCGTCCCAGTCGGCGATGGTGTTGCCCTTTTTGATCTGGCCCCGGGGCAGAAAGTAGATGGTGGAGGGTTGGTTGTAGCGTTTGCCGGCCAAGACCCAGGCCGAGAGTCCGTTGGTGATGGTTTTCACCGGTCCGCTCTGCTTGGCCAGGGCTTGGGTGCTTTCCTGGTTGAGCAGAATGACGGTTTTGGGGGGGATGCGCTGCCAGCCGACCTGCTGATCGATCTGATCGCCCCTTAAAATCTTTCCATTGGGAAACTGATAGACCGTGGTGGAAAGGTTGTAATCCTCCCCGGCGATGGCCCAGGGGCTGTTGGTCTTGGAAACCACATTGGTGGCCTGGAGTCGGGCGGGAGATGCGGCGTGGCCGTAATAGACCTGGGCAAGCTGCCGGTCGGCCACCAGCCGCCGGGCCTTGACATCGGGATCATAGCTCCAGGAGGGCCCCAGTCCGGCATTGGCCCGGATAAAGTTCTTGGCGCAGCGTTTGCGGCCGCGGTGGTCGTGCTTGATCCAGCGGTTGGGCCGGCCGTAGGCGATTTGGCTGTGGGTCAGTACATCGCGGTCCTTGAGCTGGTAGACCCGCTGCAGGATCTTAATCAAGATGCCCACGGAATGGTACTGGGCCTCGCTGAGGGGGGCGTAGTGATACCCTACCAGTTCGATGCCGATGGAATGGTCACTGATATCCACGGTGCCGTTCCACATGCTGCGCCCGGCATGGTCCGCGCGGTAGGCTTTGTCCAGGGTCCGATAGGTTTTGCCGTTGCGGGCGATGACGTAATGGGCGTGACCGCCGTAAGTGCGCCGGCCATTGTGCATGCGTTTGCCCTTGGATACCGTGCGCAGGGTGCTCGTCAGATTGCACTCCGAGGTGTGGACGATAATGTGGCGGGTTTGCGGGCGCTTCTTTTTGGGATAGCGGGGGTGCAGGTGCCGGCGGTAATCGATGATCTGTTGTTGGAATTGAGAGCGGGCTTTCTGACTATAGCCGGTGACTTTGGCGCTGCCGGCCGGGGGAAACGCCAGCCCCAGTCCCATGGCGAGCAGCAGGCAGCCGAAGGTAAGGAAAATCTTGATTTTACGGTTGTCGGGCATGTCTACAGGATGAGTTTCAGTTGATCAGTGGAGGTCAAAAATGCAATGCACCGCAACTTTAGGCCGCAAACTACCACTTTCTACCTGCTAGGTCAAATCAGCAATCAATTTTAGTTGCGGATCAATTCGATACCTTATCCGCTATCCGGCTGCGAGGCTTGGGGTTTATTTGCCGAGAGCTATCTTCGTTGCGGCCCAAAATTCCATGGCAGTGCCCGGAAGGTTCCATGGTGCATGGGAAATTTTATGAGACATGTTGGGTTACAGGGGAGAATTTCGGCGGATATAAGCTGCCATTTCACGGCTCAGATCGCCAAGTGCGGCACTCTGGGCAGCGGCGATGCCATCGTAGCCCGGACTTTCCAGGGAACGGCGGATCGTGGATTTTTGAAGTACCGATGACTGCTCGCGCCCGCTCTGCTTGAGGGTCCAGAGAAGCTCCAAAACCACCTCTCCGTTGGGTTGGGCGATAAAGCGCTGAATGTTGATTATGATTCGATGGCCAGGTACGCTGAGCCCCTCATCGCTGGTGGCAATAATCTGGTCGCTGTTGAGCAGAATGGAGAGGTTGTCGGCCACGACCCGGGCGATTTCCTCCTGCAGTGAACCGGCCCAGCGGTGGGTCTCGGCAAACACCACACGGTTGTCTCCGGATTGCGTGGCCATATGGGGCCGATCCAGAACTTTCGGCAGGGAGACCGGCCCCACCGCCAACAGGGCAGCCCCATCCCAGGCCGCGCCTCTCTCTTCCGCTGCCAAGGGCGCTAGGGTGTAGTACTGCACCTGGGGTGAAGGTCCCATACATGCCGCGGCTGTCCATAGCCCGGTCAGTGCAATGGTCAAGGCAAGTCGCTGGATCTGTTTCGATAGCCTCACTCCCGATCTCCTTTTCCTTGAATTAAAGCCTCCGGATGCCGTTCCAGATATTCGGTCAAAAACCGGAAGGAGCGGGCCGCGGCGCTCAGTTCGTCCATGGCGCGCTTTAATTTGATTTGCAGCGGCGAATCCGAGGTGAGTATGGCATCCACGGACCGGGCGGCATTTTGGGCTTCTGACAGGGTGGCCAGAATTTCCGGCGCAATTCCGGTTCTCAATTCCCCCATCAAGAGGCGCAGGTCGGCGGATGCCTCGCGAAGATTCCGGATTGCCGCCAGGGCTTCCGCGGGCGCAGTGAGTTGCTTGGCATTGGACGCCGTTTCACCCAGATCGGAACCAATTTGGCTAAAAGGGATTTGTTCAAATTGTGTCAGGATCTTCACCAGCCGCTCGGCGATGGCATCCAAGGGGGCCTTTACCGTGGGCAGCACCGGATACTCACCCTGGTAGCTGATCTCCGCGGGTTCGGCCAGGGTATGGTAATCCAGATCGACAAAGAGCTGCCCTGTGAGCAGGTTGCCGGTTTTGAGCTGGGCCCGCAACCCTTGGGCCACCAGGTAATTCATGAGTTTCTCTCGGTCAAACCCCGGGGGAGGATCGCCAAAGGTCAGAATTCGCTCCGGCTCGGTTTCGATCAAAACCGGAACCCGCGCTTCCTGGGCAGCAAAGTCGATTTCCAAGCGGATGTCCTTGACCTGGCCGATGTGGATTCCTCTGAATTCAACCGGCGCGCCGGGACTGAGTCCCCGCACCGAACTGTCAAAGAAGAGCAACCAATGTTTCTTCTCGGTGTAGTGCTGCTCAAGAATATCGTCGTATTTCTCATAGAGCGTGAATACCGTTTCCGGGGGGGCTTGTTCGGCGGGCTCCACATCCCCCGGCAAGTCAAAGGCGACCCCTCCCTGGAGAATGGTTCCCAGGGATTCGGTGTTGATTCGAATTCCCTTGGTATCCAATTTTAAGTCCACGCCGCTGGCGTTCCAAAACCGGCTGTTGCGGCGCACAAAGCGATCATAGGGGGCATGGATGAAAATGGTGAACTCCAGGGCGTGTCCCTCGGGGTCCAAATGGTACGCCACGACCTGGCCGGCATTGATCTGCCGGTAAAAGACCGGTGAGCCGATATCCAAAGAGCCGCGCCGCATGGCCGACAGCTTAAAGTGGCGCCCCGGCAGACCCGTGGTCACGATGGGAGGGTATTTCAAGCCCTCAAATTCACGAGACGACTTGCCCGGCTCTCCGGGATCGAAGGTGATATAGGCACCTGAAAACAGGGTGCCCAAACCGGTAACCTGGGTGGAGGCCACCCGGGCCCGCACCACCCAGAAGCGAGCGCTTTCAGTGAGAAAAGGAACCGCTTGTTTGGCCAGATCGGCGGTGACCACCACATGGGTGACATCCTCACTCAGGTCGATGCCCGTGACTACGCCCAGCTCGACATTTTTGAACCTGACCTTGGTCTTGCCGGCTTCGATACCTTCGGCCGACGGAAAGGTGATGGTGATTCGGGGACCTTTTTCGGAGAGGGCTTTGTATGCCAACCAGCCGCCGATGAGGGCCGCAACCAGGGGGATCAGCCAGACCAGCGATAGCCGGCGACGCCGGGCCGTCTGGATTTCGGCTTCCGGGATATCCGTGGACCGCGGATCAAACGCGGGTGTTGCGCTCATGGCGTGCGGACTCCCAACCATCCCAGATTAACCGGGGGTCAAATGTCATGGCGGCGATCATGGTGACAATAACCACCGCTCCGAAAAAAGGTGCGGCGGGCCCGGATTTTATTTCGGCCAAGTTGCCCATCTGGACCAGGGCCACCAGCACCGTGATGACGAAAATATCGACCATGGACCAGCGCCCCACAGCCTCGGTGATGCGGTAGAGCCGGGTTCGCTCCCTGGGTCTCCAGACGGACCGGCGCTGAACGGAAAACAGCAGGTAGGTCAAAAGAATCAATTTTAGCAGGGGCACGAAGACGCTGGCCACAAAAATAACCAGGGCGATGGGCCACATTCCGCTGTAAATAAAGTAGATGACCCCGCTCAGGATCGTATCTGACTGAACCTTGCCCAGAGAGGTGACATAGGTGATGGGCAGTAAATTTGCCGGGATGTAGCATATGTAAGCGGTTAGGATCAGGGCCCAGGTCCGGGCGATGCTGTGGGGTTTGCGCCCATGCAGTCGTGCCCCGCAACGGGGGCATTTACCCGCACCGTATTCGGCCGAGGGCCGCCGGCAGAGCAGGTCGCAGGCATGGCAGGAGATCAACCCCGCCCGGCGTGCGCTTAACTGGTTTTCAGGCGCTGGGAACTCCATTTTTCCCAAATCCAATGGGTATCCAAGGCGGCGGTCAAGGCCGCCATGACGCAAATCAGTCCGAAAAAAGAGAATATGGCGATCCCCGGCTCGATGCGGGCCATTTTGGCCAGTTTCACCAAAGCGACCAAAATGCCGATCATGAAGATCTCCATCATGCTCCAGGGTTGGGCCATTTTCACCAGGCGCAGGGTGTGGGGCACCCAGCGCGGTATGTACCCCAGCATTAACGGTACCACCAGAAACAACACGCTGATCAGCTGCACGGCAGGGGCTACGATCGTGGTCGCCAGTACAACCGCTGCTACCTGTGGGTAGCCTTGGCGGTAGAGCTCCAGGATGCCGGTGATCAGGGTGGTTTGGCGCATCTGAAATTCAACTTTAAATGCCAGGAAGGGAAAAATATTGGCAATCAGAAACAAGATTAAACCGGCGATGGCGAGGGCCAGGCAGCGTCGCAGGGTGTCGGGCTTGCGTTGCACGAGGGTGGCGCCGCAGCGGGTACAGCGTGCGGCGGTATTCTCGGTCAGGGCGCCCAAGCGGTGAACCAAATCGCACTCGTGGCAGGCAATCAGCAAAACGATCTTCTCCATTGTCCATTTTAAGAATGGGATTAGCTAAACACATTTCCCGGGCCGCGGCAATGGAGAGGCCCTTTCAAACCATCTTGACCACCACCAGGGTGAGGTCGTCTTCCCGGGGCAGGCCGCCGCGAAACTGATCCACGGCCGTCACCACTGCACGGGCGATGTGGCGGGCGCTTTTCCCGGAATTATCTCGCACCGCGGCCTTCAGCCGCGTTTTGCCGAAGCGTTGACCCCTGGCGTTCTGGGTCTCCCAGATTCCGTCGGTACCCAGAATCAATACTTGGCCTGGGGCAAAATCGCGCTGAAAGGTCTGGTAGGTGGCGGTATCCAAAAGACCCAAAGCCAGCCCCTTACCGTCCAGGGTTTCAAAGCGGTTTGCCTGCGAATCGAAAAGCAGCGCCGGGTCGTGGCCCGCTACGACCCAGCGCAATTGGTTCCGGGGATGATCGATTTCACAGTAAAAGAGGGTCATGAACTGCCCGGAATCCTCCACATCCCGGCATAATTGCCGGTTGACCGCTTGGACTGCCAGATTCGGTCCACCGCGATCAGTCAGGCATTGCCGAATAAAGGCGCGGGCCGTGGCCATGAGCAGGGCCGCCGGAATCCCGTGGCCGGAAACATCCCCCACAACCACCCCCAGGCGCGCCTCGGCCGGGTTTCCCAGGGGCAGGTAGTCGTAGTAATCCCCGCCGGTCTCTTCGCAATAGATAGAGCGGCCGGTAATATCCAGGCCGGCTACTTGGGGTGCGTGCTGGGGTAGCAGCAACTGCTGCACCTCTTTGGCCCATTCCAGGTGCTGCTGCATCCGTTCCCGTTCCCGAAGGCCCGCCGTCATGGCGTTGATGGCGTCACCTGTGTAGCCGATCTCGTCGTTGGAGGTCACGCGCACCCGGGTATCGAAGTTTCCGCGGCGCACCCGGCGCAAGGTCGCAATGATCTCCCGGAAGGGTGCGCTCAAGTTGCGGCTTACCAGCATGGTCAAAAAGAGCCCGATGGCGATGAACAGAAAACCGTAAAAGTAGATGGCCCTTTCGATGCGGACGAGGGCCTCTGCGGGATCCGGGGCGTTGACCGGCATGTAGCGAATGATTTTGATCATACCGAACAGGGGGATCAGGTTCCCGGCGCACAACAGGGCGATCAGCCGCATGCGGATTCGGATGCGCAGGGTCCCTGGAACGGCGCTCAAACCGCCCTCGGGAAAAAAGAGGGGTGCCAGGCGTTTTTGGAGGATGTGTTCCATGAGGAAAAAGGCCACGGTAACGGCCACCAGGCCGTTGGTCAGGGAGATATACACAGCACGCTGGACGACCTGGGCGGAGCCGCCCAGGCGCCAGATCAGGGTCGGAAAAATAATCGCAGCCAAAATCCACATGCTCATGGCGAACCCGATCAGGACAAACGGTTCGTTGAGCAACCGTCTGCGGGCGGTGTGCGCCAGATCGGAATCCCCCAGGGGCTCTCCCGCGGCGATGCGGTCGATGGATTTACGGATGGGCCATTCGTAGATTATGGTGGCCGCGGCCACCAGCACAAAGGTCAGGGGTGAAAAAAAGGTGTCGATCCAATGGGCCACGGGGTGTTCCAAAATGGCCTGCCAGAGCACCAGCTGACTGTGGCCCTCGGCCTGAAACATGATCTTATTGACAAAGAAAACGCTCGCAAAGTTGGCCATAAAATTGGCGGCCAGCATTTCATTTTTCAAGTGAAAGGATTGGAAGCGGGTCATGGGGGGAGCATACCATAATTTGCGGCAAGTTTGGCTCCGATCTCGCGGGCAGCCCCTTCCCCTGGCCGCCGGGGAGCCGCGCATCCGGGGGCCCGGGGGCCAATCCGCTTTACAATCGCCGTCGGGTAAACTATTTTCCCTTAGGTAAGCTCTTTTCAAGCCCACCTTTTTCCAAGGAGCGTATGATGGAAGCCAAAGTTCAGAAAGCAATTGATAAAATTCGCCCCATGCTGCAAGCCGACGGTGGGGATGTGGAGTTGGTGGAAGTGAATGACAAAGGAATTGTCAAGGTTCGCCTGCAAGGGGCCTGCGCAGGCTGCCCCATGTCCCAGATGACCCTGAAAAACGGTATCGAGCGGGTGCTCATGCGTGAAATCCCTGAGATCAAGGCGGTGGAATCGGTATAGCCGGGTCTCATGTCCGGCCGTAAGGTTTCAACACCCCACAAACTACCGTGGGACCTGGCCGTATGGGTCCAACATTCATCTCATTTAGTTTTTCAGCCAGGAAAGGAAGGCGGAATGAAACTACTGAAAATCGACCACTTGGGAATTGCCGTGAACAGCATCGATGAGGGCCGAAATTTTTGGAGCGATATTCTCGGATTGGATTTCGAGGGCACCGAGACCGTAGAGGCCCAAAAGGTGACCACGGCCTTTTTTCCGGTGGGCGAGAGCGAGGTGGAACTGCTGGAATCCACCGCTCCGGACGGCCCGGTGGCCAAGTATATCGACAAGCGCGGCCAGGGCATTCAGCATGTGGCCTTCCGGGTGGCCAATATCGAGGAGGCCCTGGAAGAGCTCAAGGCTAAGGGCGTCAAACTCATCGATGAGAAACCGCGCCAGGGGGCCGGCGGTGCCAAGATCGCCTTTCTGCATCCCAAGGCGACCAACGGGGTGTTGGTGGAGCTCTGCGAACGCTGATCAAATGCGCAGCCTTCAGCCTATGCTTGCCCGGCAACAAAATAGGCTGCCATAGGTCATGCCGGATCCCCAAGCGGGTAGGGGTTCAACATGTTGAACCCCCAGGATACTACTGTTTCGTGGACCGGGAGCTGCGGACCTTGAGCCAGGCCACCAGAGGCGGCAGCCAGCACAGGCTGACGAGAATGGTTTCCACGGCGGTTCGGGTGTAGGTCAGGGGCTGGAATCCGCTGAGGCGTAGCAGCAGCAGCGCCAGGGGCGCACCTACCAGAACCAGCGCACCGGTGACCCATGCCGGATCACGCCGGTAAACGCTCAGGGCCGCCCCCCAGCTCCCGGCAGACCGACGCAATTGCCCGGCCGCTCTCAGGTTGATCTCAAGTTGGGCGGTCAACCCGTAGAAACAGGGAATGTAGAATCCAGCGACACCGCTGGTGTCCACCCCCCAGCGCCGGCTGAGGCCATCGATGAGCCAGGGCAGCACCAGAATCACAAGCCTCCGGCGTCCATAGGTGCGGGCCATGGCAAAGGCACCCCGCCGACGTTCTTGAGTCACCGCGCCATGGACCGCCACAAGTCCCGGCCCCTGGCCGGACCCTGCCCGCACCAGCCATTGCCCCAGCGGTATAAGCGGGTATTGGAAAAAATCCAGCAGGGCCCCCGCCGTTAGCCCCCCGATAAAGCCCACCAGGGTATAGCGCAGCATTTCCTCGAAACGCCGCCAGGCCGCCCTTTCCCTTTCTTGCCCCGGGATGGTCATGATGTGCCTGTATTGGGAGATTACTCCATTTCCAGCAGTTGGAAGGTGACCGTCACCGCGGCCTTCACGGAAATCAGCCCAGGGGCCAGGGTCTCCCGGGATTCAGATGAAAGAACCGCCGCTCCAGAATTGAAGGGATCGCCTGCCCGCGAGGTGGGCCGCAGCCCTTCCACAATCTCAACGGCTGTGCCCAGGATCTGGTCAAATTCCGCGGCCAAGGCTTCGGCCTTGCCGCGGGCATTGCGCAGCGCCACGAGCCTGGCTTCGGCCTGTTGCGCTTCCATCTGGGAATGATCGAAAATCAGGCCCTGGACCCGCACCACCCCGGCCTCCAGAATAGCCGCCAGAAATTCCTCGAAACGTGTCAAATCTTCCAGGGCCACCGCCATGATGCGCTGAACCCCATACCCCTGCAGTTCCTGCTGCCGGGGATCATAGCGGGGTTCGATCCGCAGATGGGTGGTTTGGACCTGGTGATCGGGAATGCCGAACTCCCGGATCATTGCCAGCACCACGCCGCTGTGCTGGGCGTTGAGCTCCCGGGCGGCGGTGAGTTCCGTCGCCTGATTTTCGATTCCCAGGGAAAGCATGACCCGGTCGGGCACCATGTCGATCCGCGCTTCTCCGGTGACGGTGATGCGTCCCGCAGGAAGGTCGCCTTGAGCCGACACGACCAGCGGCAAGCCCAATACCAGCCCCCAGCAGGCGGCTGTCCAACCCATGAATTTCAGCATGGCGGAACTCCCCATTGATTTTGAGATTTACACCTGCCGGGTTTTCAGTACCCGGCGAATCCACATCGCCAGCAGAATCAGCCCCAGCAGAAACACAGCGGGAAAGACCCCAAAGGTTTTGATGAACAGGTAATCCTCTACGGTACCGCCATCGGGAAGCGTCTCTCCCATCTCCAGGGCCCCGCGGGAGAGCGAGAGCAGCACCGAATAGCCCAGGCCGGCCAGGCCGTACGCCAGATTGTAAAATAGGCCCTTGAAGCTAAGGACTGTGGCCCGCTGGGATGAATCGGTCACCTGGTTGAGGTAGTGGCTGACAAAAAACCCATTGAGATACATGGAACTGAACACCAGCAGGGCCGGCGCCAGGCCCCAGTAGGGGAAAAACGCGGTCATGCCAGCCAGCCCGATTAAGATCAGGCTTCCGGTGATGAGCACATTGGTGCGGGGGATGAACTGGTCGGCCATCCAGCGGGCGAGCTTGGGTATGAAGATCCCCGATAGGGCCAGGGCCGAGCCGATCAGGCCGAAGATCGCCTCGGGGATCTGAATCATCCGGTAGTACTGGCTGGAGAGGGTGATCACCATGCGCGCAAAGCTGTCGAACAGCAGGCCGGCTAGAATAATAGCCCGGGCGAATCCGTGGCCCCAGGTCCAGCCTCCGGCCCGCAGGGTCAGGCCCAGGGCCTCTTTCAGGTCCTGAAAGTTCAAGGTGGAATCTTGCGCTTCCTGGCGCTTCCTCTTGTTGACCTCCTCGAAGCGCAGCACGATTCCCAAGGTCACCAGGCCCATCAAAAAGGTGAGCAGCAGGGGAATCCTCAGGGTGACCTCCTGGGTAAACTGATAGTCGAGGCCGATAAAATCGGCCGCCGCCTGCATCAAGCGCGGGTCATAAATCGCGGCCCCCAGGCTCATGGCCACCACAAAGGCGATGGCCTGGCAGCGCATCTGAAGCTCCAGCACCCGGGGCCATTCACCCTGGCGGCCTGCCTCTTTCAGGGCGTCATAGGCAATGGCTTCATCCGCACCGCTGGCCATAGCCTCGGCGGTGCCGCTCAACACCCGGTTGAGCAGAAAAAGTCCGTAGGTCAGGTGGGGTTGATTGCGGGGGGCAAAGGCCAGCAGGGCCATTTCCAGTACCATCAAGGCTCCTGAGGCCACCAGCAGCTTGCGCCGCCCGATTACGTCGGCCAAGGCCCCCGAGGGCACCTCCATAATAACAATGGTCGCCGCCCAAACAGCGTTGAGCAGGGCGAACTGGGCCATGGTCAGTCCGAAATCCAGAAAGAGAATGGTGAAGACCGGATAGTAGAAACGGGCGTTGAAGAAAATGCGCAGGAGGATGAACAGGCGCACATTGCGAATGCCGAAAACCGAGGCCGGAGGTGCAGACTGGGGAAGGGCGGTGGCGATGGTGAACTCCTTTGACCGCATTCAGCGTATGATGGGCAACTTGAGCCGATGGGGCGCCAAGACACCTACGGAAATAACGCCGATTGCAGCGATGTCAAGAATGAGGCAGATAGGCCGCGGGCCAGTTTTCCCTGGGGATCATGGGCAGCCGGGAGGCAATCGCGGCGGGAGGTTAGGCCTCCTGGGCGGATAGGAAGTTCTCTTCCAGGTCTGCCAAACGCCGGTCGAAATCGGCCTTGCCGCTGTCGTAGGCCTGGGTGGCGGCCTCAAGTTCGTCAAAGAGCTGCTCGATCTTCTCCTGGCACTGGTTGATCTGAATGGAAATCTTGCTGATGCGCTCCCCCCGGTTTTGCTGGGAGGCGCGTTCCATCTCCCGGCTAAGTTCGGTCAGGTGCTTTTCCTGAAACTCGATCTCTCCTTCCAGGGCGTCGATTTTGATCTTGAGCGGCTTGATGGTTTTGGCCCGTTTGGCGGTGAGGTTCGATTTTTTTCGGCGCAGCTCTTTTTTAGCCTGCTTGCTGAGCGCCGGGCTGGAGAGTGCTGCTTTTCTGGCCGAAACCTGGGTCTCTTCCGCATCCCAGCCGCCCTGTTGCAGAAAATGGCCGTAGCCGCCCTCGAAAATTTCAACGCCCTGATCCCGGAAGATGACCAGGCGGTCGGCCAGGGCGTGGAGAAACAGTTCGTTATGGGTGACCAGGACGAGGGTGCCCTCAAAGCTGTCCAAGGCCTCGATGAGGGCATCACAGGCGTCCATATCCAGATGGTTGGTGGGTTCGTCCAGCAGCAGCAGGTTGCTCGGGGTGGCGATCAGCTTGCCCAGCATCACCCGCGCCTTTTCGCCGCCGGAGAGGATGGAGATCGGTTTCAGGGCGTCATCCCCCGAAAAGAGCATGGCTCCGCAGATGTTACGGGCCTTCTGGCGCTCCAGCCCCTCGGCGGAGTAGAGGATCTCCTCTTCCACGGTACGGCTGGGAACCAGGCTTTCCACATGGGTTTGCTCATAAAAGCCCTGCACCACGTTGGGATGGTAGCTGATGCTCCCCTTGCGGGGTTTCAGCACCCCGGCCATCAGTTTTAACAGGGTGGTTTTGCCCCGGCCGTTCTTGCCGATCACCGCCACCCGCTCACCGGCGCCGATGGAGAGATTGAGGTTGCGGATCAGCGGCCGGCCCCCGGGGTAGCCGAACTGCACCCCCTCCAGGGTGGCCACCTGTTTGGCGTTGAAGGGCACGCTGCGGAAGACGAACTCCAGATTCCTGACCTGGTCCAGCTTGGTCTTGGAATCCATTTTGGCCAGGGTTTTGAGCCGCGACTGCACCAGGCCGGCCAGCCGGGCCTTGGCCCGGAAGCGGGTGATGAACTGCTGCACCTCCTTGCGGCGGCGTTCGTCGTTGAGGCGCGTCTTTTCGTAGATCTCTTCATCCTGGGCGATCTGGTCGTAGTACTTTTGGGTGTCGCCCTCGATTTTACGCACCTTGCGGCGGTGGAGACCTAAAATGTGGGTGACCACGCCGTCCATGAAGCTGCGGTCGTGGGTGATCACCATCAGTTCGTGGGGCCAGTTGACCAGATAGCCCTGAACCCAGCGGATGGAGGCGATATCCAGATAATTGGTGGGTTCGTCCAGCAGCAGCAGATCGGGTTCGGCCACCAGGGCTTTGGCCAGGTTGAGCCGTACCTGAAAGCCCCCGGAAAACTCCTCCGGCGGCCGTTCCAGGTCTGCGTCGCTAAAGCCCAGGCCCGCCAGAATCTTGGCCACTTTCCAGTGGTGATCCTTTTCATGGGGCGGCAGGGCCTGCACGCCTTCGGCCAACACCGTGGGCTGGCTGAACTCAATATGCTGGCGCACATAGCCGAGGCGGTAATTCTTGGGAATCACGATTTGGCCCTCATCGGGGCGTTCCTCGCCAATGATCAGGCGCAGCAGGGTGGTTTTGCCGTGGCCGTTGCGGCCCACCAGCCCCACCCGCTCGCGGCTGTTGATCCGAAAGCTGATGCCGTCCAGCAGCAGGCGCGCACCAAAACTTTTTTCAAGATTTTCAACGCTGATCATAATGATCTGGATTCCGAAGGAAAGCAGTGCTCATCTCAAAGGTGGGGCGGTTATAGGGAAAGCGGGCGGGGATGTCAAATATGGCCGGTGTGAATTAGACGCGCAGTGGTCCTGTTTGTAAGAACGGTGACCCACTGAGGGCCTCAGTTGAAATGGCGCGAAAAATATGGAGACCCACGGGGCTTCCCCGGGTGAACGGCCAACTCTATATCGGAACCGGAGCCCGGGAGCCCTGGGGAGGGGCTTCCCCGGGTGCACGCTCAACTCCCCCTTTTGAAAGGGGGCTGGGGGGATTTATTCTTTAAGGCCGGAACAGATCCCCGCGCAAGACCTGGCCCTGGCCATCCGGCTATCTGCTAGGTAGCTCGGCTGAAAACTCCCCTCCCCTGGTGGGAGGGGTTGGGGGAGGGGGATATAAACTACTGAAATCATTCACCCCCACCCCAGCCCACCCCCCGTCAAGGGCTGATCATCGCACACGCTTGACACAGGGGGGTTCGGTTATATGCCGAGTTTATCGGCTCCAGGCACTTCGTCTGGATCTCCGCCTACGCGGAGATGACGTGCAGTTGGTAGGATTCGTCATTCCCGCGCAGGCGGAAATCCATATTCAATATATTGAAATTATTATAAAATAACTACCCCCTGTGTCAAGCGTGGGTAAAGGCTAGCGTCAAGGGGGAGGGAGAACCGGGTTTCCGTTCGGGCACTATGTAGGGGCGGGTTACAACCCCGCTCCTACCAGGGTATCGGGTGCCGGCCAGCAGGATCATTTCTTACTCACCCAATTCCCCAGCGGCTTAGCCGTCGGAGAGGCACGGCCAGGCAGCGGGCCAGGGCCACGTCCAAATCCATGGGGGCATAGCCCTGGCAGTAGGCGTTGGTGCTGTCCAGGGAAACGTCGGGCGGCCGGGGAGCGGATCCTTTGAACTGCGCCAGGCGGGCGGGGATCAGCAGATCGGTCGGGGTACCCAGCTTTCGGGCAACCTTAAGGCCCAGGTCGAAGCGGGAGATGCGGGTTCGGCCCCCCAGATGGAGAATCCGCTCTGGAGATCCCAGAGCCTGGAGCAGACCCCGGGCGGCGCTGCGCGCATCCACCGGGGTGCGCCATTCATCGGTAAAGAGGGTGACCGGTTCGGCTGCGGCCAGCCTGCGGATCACCTGGGCCAGAAAGGTGGGGTCCGGTTCCCGTCCGCTGCCGATTAAAAGGGGCAGGCGGCCCACCACGGCCCGGGGATGGCGGGTCTGGACGGCGTGCTCTGCCGCGGCTTTTTGTTCCCCATAGCGGCAAATGGGGCTGGGCGGGTCGCTTTCGGCGTAGGGCGGACGCCGCCCGTCAAACACCATATCCGTGGAAACCAGCACCAATCGGCACCCCGCATCGGCGCAAAGCCCGGCCAGGTCGGCCGCTGCGGTCACATTAATTGCATGGGTCCGCGCGGGCTCATCTTGGCAGCGCTCTGATTGTGCCTCGGCCGCAGCATGGATCAGCGCCGCGGGTTTTGAGCGGGCCAGAATGTGCTTTATCGTGGCGTAATCGGTGAGATCCCCTTGAAGGGCCGTTACCCCGCTGAGTGGGAGGGTGTTACGTCGACCCAGCCCCACCACCCGCCAGCCTTTGCGGGCCTCCCGGCACAGGTGCCCACCCAAAAACCCGCTGGCGCCGGTGATCAGCAATTTTTCAAGGGCAGGGGCCGTGGACATCACGGTTTCTCCGGGTGTTAAATTTCGCGGTGGACAAAGCCTGGTTCACCATCTAACCCACTCACGTCATTTCCTTTTTGGGCGATATATTAGTATGGTTATCCCCAAGCCACAACCCACCCGTGCGGATTGCGCCGTTTCCTGGGGGTTCGGACGGGACCGGGAAGCTGGGGATGGGCTGCCGGGCAAACCGGCGGCTGACATGACACTATTCCAAGGGGGCTTTGTATGGAATTTCAAGTGATGGCCTGGCACTGGCTGGTGTTGGGCATGGTGTTGATGGGGACGGAGCTCTTTCTGGCCAGTTTTACCATTTTCTGGTTTGGGTTGGGTGCGTTCGTGCCGGCCGTGCTGCTCTGGCTCTTTCCCGAAATGGGGCTCAGCATTCAGCTGTTCATTTGGGCACTGGCCTCCTGCGGGTTCACGTTGCTTTGGTTTAAATACCTCAAAAATATGATGCCCGACCGCACCAAAGCGGGGATCGCCCGGGAGGCGGCCCTGGGGGAAAGCGGGCAGGTGATCAAGACGCCGCAGGCCGACACCCGGGGCCAGGTGCGCTTTGCCACGCCGCTTTTGGGGTCCGATGAGTGGGCCTTTATCTGTGATCAGGAAACGGCCCTGGGCGACCGGGTGTTCGTCAAGGAGATATCGGGCAACACCCTGATCGTGGAAAAGCGCTGAATTTTTATGGAAGATATATACACTATTTAATTAAGGTCTAAACCGTTTTGGGAGGTGCGCATGGAAAGTTTGATCGTGGTCGTGGTATTTCTGGTTTTAGTGGTCATCACCATCGCCCTGGGGGTGCGCATTGTGCCCCAGGGCAGCAAGCATGTGGTCCAGCGCCTGGGGAAATTTCATAAAACCCTGCCCCCCGGCCTCAATATCGTGATTCCCTACATCGACAGCGTGGCCCACAAGGTGACCACCAAGGATATTGTTCTGGATATCCCCTCCCAGGAGGTGATCACCCGGGACAATGCGGTGATCATCGCCAATGCCGTGGCCTATATCAACATCGTCTCTCCGGAAAAAGCGGTTTACGGGGTGGAGGACTACTCTTTCGCCATCCAGAACCTGGTCCAGACCTCCCTGCGCTCCATCGTGGGTGAGATGGACCTGGACGATGCGCTCTCTTCCCGGGACCAGATCAAATCTAAGCTGAAATCCGCCATTTCCGACGATATCTCCGACTGGGGCATCACCCTCAAGACCGTGGAGATCCAGGATATCAACCCCAGCGAAACCATGCAGCGCGCCATGGAGGAGCAGGCCGCGGCCGAGCGGCAGCGGCGCGCCACCGTGACCCGCGCCGACGGCGAAAAAACCGCCGCCGTGCTGGAGGCCGACGGCCGCCTGGAGGCCTCCAAACGGGATGCCAAGGCCAAGGTGGTGCTGGCCGAGGCGAGCCAGATGGCCATTCAAAAGGTGACCCAGGCCATCGAGGACAAGGAGTTGCCGGCCATGTTTCTGCTGGGCGAAAAGTATGTGGATGCCGTACGCAATATGTCCAATTCCGAGAATGCCAAACTGGTGCTGCTGCCCGCGGACCTGCCCGCGGCCGTGCGGGGGATCATGGGGGCCATGAAGCCCTAAACTGCCGATGATTTCTAAGCATCCTACTTTGTAGTGCGGAATTAGTTGATCTTAGGATCCCAAAGTTCTCCGTCATGCCGGTTTTTGGCTGTTTTCCCACTGAGTTATTTTGATACCCCTATCGGAATCGCGCAGTGGCTCAGCCGTGACTAAAGGGTGGGGGCAATGTTTCTCTATAAAACCCCCCTGTTTCGACCATGAAACAGGGGGGGTTGCTTTGGGCTGCTGTAATGATACGCTGGTCTACTCGGCCGAGAAGATCGCCAGGGGCTGGGGACCGCCTGATGGTTGACAATAGTTATCGATATATCTATTGTAATACAAAAATACAATCGATAGGGGTGCAGCATGCAAAGCGTTACAGTATCGCCAAAATATCAGGTGGTTATACCGAAAGCAATCAGAGATGCCTTGCGGTTGCGACCGGGGCAGAAACTGATAGTGATCGAATATGATGGGCGCATTGAGCTGATACCGGATCGCGATATTTCTGAACTCAGGGGGTTTCTCAAGGGGATCGATACCCATTTCGAGCGTGAGGACGATCGGGTATGAACATCATTGATTCTTCAGGGTGGCTGGAATATTTCTCAGACGGACCGAATGCAGATCGCTATTTACTTGCCCTGAACGATCCAACCATTTTAATTGTGCCTGCCATTACCATCTACGAGGTTTTCAAGGTTGTGCTCCGAGAATCTACCGAAAATGGAGCGCTTCAAGCCGTTGCTGCGATGCAAAAGGGAAAAGTCGTCGAACTCACTGCTAATATTGCAATGAGCGCTGCCAAACTGAGTCTGCAACACAAACTTCCCATGGCCGATAGTATCATTTTGGCTACAGCCCAGGCGTACGGATGTGTTCTTTGGACCCAGGATTCAGACTTTCGGGCCATTGAAGGGGTAGAGTATATTGTAAAATAAAGTTTACAGCCAACAAATTCCGATAAAAAAACCCCCTGCTCCACTTATGGTGCAGGGGGTTTTGCTTGGGTCGGCTGAAACGGATTGCCGGTCTACTCGGCCGGAAATATCGCCGGGGGCCGGGTGGTGTCCCCGGTGGCGTTGGGGAAATCCTCGGCAATATAGGCCTTTTCGCCGGTTTCGATGAGGTGGTTGGCCTCTTCCATGTAGTTGGCAAAGCGCAATTTACACTCGTAGAATCCATGCCACCAGGCATAGTCGGGGGCCATCATCATGGCGCCCATCCGCGCCCGGCGGCCCTCGTGGTGCCAGAGCTCGTAGTAGTCGACTTCCAGGCGCTCGTCGAAAAACTTGGTGTTATCCAGAAGCCCCTTTTCGTAGAGTTCGTCCAATTTGGCTTTGGCGGGCTTGAAGTAGACCTCGTTGTACTCCTCCACGGCCTTGTCAAAGCCGTCGTAAAAGTCGTTGATCCAGGAGTCCCCGTGGCAGGCGCTGCAGATGTTCTTCATCTTCTGGCGCTCCACTTCCCAGTCAGTGCCCGAAGGGAAGGGCTTGAAGTCCTGGGGGCGCACCGTCAGGGGTGCCTGGGTTTCCCAGGAGAGCCGCTGGGTGACATCGTGGCTGGTGGGTTCTTTGCCGCTGCCGCTCATGTGGCAGGCCGCACAGGTGGGGGCCCGGTAGTCCACCCCGGGAGTCCAGGTGCCGCCGGCGGCGTCAAAATTGAATTCATCCTGATAGGCGTGGTAGATCGTGCCGTGCTTGGACTCTTCGTAGATTTCGATCTGGGGATGGTCGGGGCCCAGATGGCACTGGTCGCAGGCTTCGGGGCGGCGAGCTTCGGCCACGGAGAAGCGGTGGCGGGTGTGGCAGGAGGTGCAGGCGCCCTTGCTGCCGTCCAGGTTGAGCCGTCCCACGCCGGCGTTGGGCCAGGTGGCCGGATCGATCTTGCCCTTGTCGTCGATGGCGATCACTGTGCCGTGGCAGCTGTAGCAGCCGGTTTTGCGCTCGTTGTCCGAGTTCATGCCCTTGTTGAGCCAGGGGTCAATCTTCCACATGATTTCGATGGTGTTGGCATGCTTGGACTTGCTGTACTGCATGGCCTCGTCCGGATGGCAGCGGGAGCAGTCCTTGGGGGTCACAATGGAGGCGATGGGCATTTTGTACTTGGCCTCGCCCCAGGGCATGTCGGAGCGGCTGTAGTACTTCTCGTGATCCTGGGCGATATCCTGGTCCCCGGGCTGGACCAGGTGGCAGTCCAGGCAGGTGATGTTGGCGTTGGCGTGGCGGCTTTTGGCCCAATCGGCAAAGACCCCGGGGGTGGTGACCCGGTGGCACTCGATGCAAGCCTGGGCTTCCGGCGGCACGCTGCGCTCGATGCGGTACTCCTTGACGATGGGGAAGTTGGGCTGCTGGGCCAGCGCGCCGGACAGGGACAGGCCCACCGTCAATAGGCCGATAGACAGAAACAGCAATGTTCGCCTCATGGATCCGACTCCTTTCGGTTATCGATACAAATGCTCAATCGAAACTTTTATAATTGCCGCAAACCCTTGGCCTGGTAGGGGATGTTGCGGGTCTGGCGAAACATTACCAGGCCTCTTTCGGAATGGACCAGGTCATAGTGGCAATCGACACACTTTTTTTCATAGCCGGGGCGGGGGTAGACCACCGAGCGGTGGGCCAGCATGGCGCCGCGCCGGGTGGGCATATGCAGCAGGTTGCGGTGGCATTTTTGGCACTCACTGTTCTCAAAGGCGGCGTAGGCCGCCTCCCGGGCTTTGTCGCGGTCGTATTCATCTTGCAGAAAATGGATCACCACATCCTTGATTCCGTGGTAGCTTTTGGCGAAGAAAAAATCGAAGGTGTTCTGGGGGGCGGGCAGGTGACAATCCATGCAGTCCACCACCACCCCGGCGGCGTTGTTGGTGTGGCTGGAAGAGCGCCAGGCCACCACCGCGGGTTTGATCTCGTGGCAAGAGGCACAGAATTCGGGGGTTGAGGTGCGCACCATGGTGTAATAGGCCATGCTGAAGAGGGGAAAGGCCAGGATAGCGCCAACGACAACCAATAGGGCGGCTTTGAGGTAGGGGCTCATAGGGCAGGATCCCAATGGTTTGGCGTGAGGGTGAGGCAGCGGCTACGGATACTATTGCCATATACCAAAAGGAGAGGTAAATTGGCGGTTAAAGGATGTAAAGAAATTGTAAAGAGCGGGCTTTGCGGGCCTCCCCGCCCTGGGGGCCGGATCAGGCCTGTCCTCAACTCGATTGTGGATCCGGCCTGACGGATGTTGTGTAGTTTACCGCCGGACTAATATATAGGGGTTGAATGGAAACCTTCCTCTCCTTGCCCCTCGATGCTAGCCTTTACCCACGCTTGACACAGGGGGTAGTTATTTTATAATAATTTCAATATATTGAATATGGATTTCCGCCTGCGCGGGAATGACGAATCCTACCAACTGCACGTCATCTCCGCGTAGGCGGAGATCCAGACGAAGTGCCTGGAGCCGATAAACTCGGCATATAACCGAACCCCCCTGTGTCAAGCGTGTGCGATGATCAGCGTCAGGGGAGGGGAGTTTTCGGGCGGGCACTATATCCTGATAGGTTATGTGTTCATATGACCAGCGCTGAACCATGCTGAGCTACATTCGACGGCGAATTTCACTCAAGTATCTGCTGATCACCACCATTCCCGTGGCGCTGGTCTTCTTGGCGCTGTTTATCTGGATGTCCCGTCAGCAGCGCAACTTGATCGTGGAGCAGGTCCGCAAACAGGCGGTCATTCTCCACAAGCAGATTGTGCTCACCCGGCAATGGGTCTCCGACCACAATTATGTTTTGGTGGCCGGCGGCGATGAACCGCCTGCTGCGGCCGCCGAAAATTTGGCGCCGGGTCCCGATTTCCAGGGCCGGGCCTATACCCGCGTCACCCCCGCGGGAATCACCCGCCAACTTTCCAACTATGCCCAGCGGGATGAGCTTTACACCTTCAATTTGACCAACATCGCGGGATTAAATCCCGACAATCATCCCGATAACTTCGAAACCCGGGCCCTCCAGCGCTTCTGCCAGGGCGCCTTGAACGGCATCAGCCGCATCGAACAAAAGAACTCCCAAGCGGTCTACCGCTACGCCGCGCCGTTGATCATCAAGGCCAGCTGTCTCACCTGCCATGCCGATCAAAACCTCAGCGTGGGGGATGTGGGGGGCTGCATCAGCGTCTATATTCCCTTTGAAGAGGCGCGGCAGGCCATTCGCAAGAACAACCTGGCTTTGCTGGGAACCATGGGCGGATTGACGGTTTCCATGCTCACGGCCCTCTTTTTATTGAGCCACAAGTTGATCTTCCGGCCGGTGGGGGAGATTCGCCAACTAACCCGCCGCCTGCAACAGGAGGGGGTGCTGGAGGAGAATGGCGTTGCCGCGGCCCCGCCTTCACCATCGTTGGAACCGGTGCGGGGCGACGAACTCAAGGAGGTGGCCGGGTTTTGTTACCTGGTGGATAATCTCTTAAAGCGCCGGCACGGGGAGCTGGAGGCCAAGATCGATGCCGCCACCCGCAAATTTGCCCAGACCAACCGGCAGCTGGAATCCGCCAACCGCGAACTGGCCAAGCTCAATCAGGCCAAAAGCGAATTTTTTACCGAAATTTCCCATGAGCTGCGCACGCCCCTGACCGCCATCAAGGGCGCCGTGGACATCCTGGCGCGCAAAAATGCCTGCTCGGATGGCGCCTATCTGGAGATCATCCGTAAAAACACCACCCATCTGACCCGCACCATCATTGATTTCATCGATTTTTCACGGATCGAAGCCGGTCGTCTGGAGCTCAACCGCCAATCGTCCTCCCTGAGCGAGGTGATCCGGGAAGTGATCGCCGCCCAGCAGGCCGTGGCCCGCCAGCGCAATATCGAAATCCGCCCGCCGGATGTCCCGGCACTCCTGGTCTTTATGGACGCCCATCGTATCTATCAGGTCCTGGCCAATCTGCTGGCCAACGCCTTGCGCTACTCCCCCCAAAACGGGCGCATTGACCTGGAGCTGGAGCACTCCGAGACTGCCGTGCGGGTGGTCGTGGCGGATCAAGGCCCGGGAATCGCCCCGGAGCTCCAGGCGCATATTTTCACCAAATTCTATCAGATTCCGGAAAGCGGGGGCGGCTCCCGGGGTTCTTCAGGCATCGGGCTGGCCATCTGCAAGGGCGTGGTGGAGGCCCATGGCGGCCAAATCGGGGTGTCGAGCCGGGTGGGGCAGGGCAGCCGTTTCTACTTTAGCTTACCCCTTGGACGCGAGGATGGGAGTGAAAGCTGAATTGATCCATGAATCTTGAGATCTCCATTCTGGTGGTAGATGACGACCCCGATATCCTCACCATCATCCGTGACAATCTGAAGCTGGACGGCTACGGCGTGCTGACGGCATCCAACGGTCGCCTGGCGTTGGAGCAGTTTCAACGAAATCCCGTGGATCTGGTGGTGCTCGATTTAATGCTTCCGGATATGGATGGCATTCAAGTCTGCCGGGCCATTCGGCAGCATTCCCATGTGCCCATCATCATGCTCACCGCCAAGGATGGGGTTTCCGACAAGGTGCTGGGCCTGGAGAGCGGGGCCGACGACT
The DNA here is from genome assembly GCA_963713755.1 of uncultured delta proteobacterium. GTDB lineage: Bacteria > Desulfobacterota > Desulfobacteria > Desulfobacterales > CAVQMW01 > CAVQMW01. The sequence goes on from CAVQMW010000005.1 coordinate 1,209,411, forward strand.
ACCTGGTCAAGCCCTTTGATTACCTGGAGCTGGCCGCCCGGATCAAGGCCCGCCTGCGGCGGCGCAACTCCCTGGTTTCGGCTGCCGAAGTGCTGCGCCTGGGGGGGATTCAGATCGATGTTGCCGCGCGCCAGGTGACCGTGGATGCCCATCCAGTGGCCCTGACCCCCAAGGAGTTCGATATTCTGCACCTGCTGGCGTCCCGCGCCGGCCAGGTTCTTTCCCGGGAATCGATCCGCGAGGTCCTGTGGCCCGAGGCCCAGCTTTACCGCTGGAGCCGGACCATTGACGTGCACATCAAAAATCTGCGCAGCAAGTTGGGGGACAATCCCGAGGATCCTCAGTACATCCGCACCGTGTCCGGAGTGGGCTACATGATGCCCACCGCCGGTGGGCCGGTTCCCTCCCTGTGATTTCGGGCGGTTGCTTGCCAGGCTGGACTGGCGGCTCTATATTTTTTAGATAAACTGCTTCCCCGAACGGACAACCCGTAACTTCAAGCAGGTCGGCCAAATTATGGAAACTTCCACCATCGTGCAGGATTCGGATCGCCAATGCCGCCTGGAGCGCAGTGACCGCAGCAGCTACCGGCGCAAATTGCCCGCGCTCACCCAAGGAATCCTCGAATCCTATGGCGATCCCCGGACCTTCTCCCACGTGGACGATGAATTCATCCCCTCCCAGGAAGAGATCATCACCCTGATGGAACGCATCCAGTGCATCCTTTTTCCCGGCTATTTCGACCCCCGGCGCATCGATGCCCACAACCTGGCCCCCACCATGGGCCACACCATCTCCGAGACTTTTGACCTGCTGGCGGAACAGACCACCCGCGGCATTCGCCACGACTGTTTTCGTTATGATCTGAGCTGTCAGGAGTGCACCGATCGGGGCTACAGCACGGCCATCGACTTTCTGGCCGCCATTCCCAAACTGCGCGCGGTGCTGGCCACCGATGTGGCCGCGGCCTACGACGGCGATCCGGCTGCCAAAAGTACCGATGAGATCATCTTCAGCTATCCGGGGCTGCGCGCCATCATGGTCTACCGCATGGCCCACGAGCTGTATCGATTGCAGATCCCGCTGCTGCCGCGCATGATGACCGAATACGCCCACGGGCTGACCGGAATCGACATCCACCCCGGGGCGCAAATCGGGGAGCGCTTTGTCATCGACCACGGCACCGGGGTGGTGGTGGGGGAGACCACCCGGATCGGCGACAATGTCAGGATTTACCAGGGAGTAACCCTGGGGGCGCTCTCCCTTTCCCGAGAGGCGGTGGAGAACCTGCGGGGCCGCAAGCGGCACCCCACCATCGAGGACGATGTGATCATCTACTCGGGGGCTACCATTTTGGGGGGTGAGACCGTGATCGGCGCGCGCTCGGTGATCGGGGGCAATGTGTGGCTCACCAGCTCGGTGCCCCCGGATACCCAGGTGATGATGAAGGCCCCCGAGCTGATCTACCGCTAAGCCACCATTTATACTAAAGCGTGCCGCAATCGCCGGAAACACTTTTTTCCTTACGGGCGGTCTATAAACCCAGTAGGGGCGGGTTTCAAACCCGCCCCTGCAACTGGATGCGACGGATTGGATTTCTTGTTTAATTTCGGCGGAAACTTTTAATAAGGTACTAGCGCCAAACCCAACCCGAGGAGGGGCGATGCATATCTATTCAACCGTGGACCATACCATCGGCGGGACACCCCTGGTGCAGTTGAACCGCATGGCAGCCGGAAGCGGCTGTGAAATCTGGGCCAAGCTGGAGTTTTTCAACCCCCTGGGCAGCGTCAAGGACCGCATTGCCGCGGCCATGCTGGATGCCGCCGAGCTGGCCGGCAAGATCACGCCCCAGACCTTGATCGTGGAGCCCACCAGCGGCAACACCGGGATCGCCCTGGCCTTTATCTGCGCGGCCCGGGGCTACCGCCTCTGTCTCACCATGCCCGACACCATGAGCGTGGAGCGGCGCAAGCTCCTGACCCATCTGGGGGCTGAACTGGTGTTGACCCCCGGGGCCGAGGGCATGAAGGGCGCCATCGCCAGGGCCGGCGAACTTCTGGAGCGCGAAGCCGACAGCTTCATGCCCAACCAGTTCGGCAATCCGGCCAACCCCGCCATTCACGAGCGCACCACCGCCGAGGAGGTCTGGCGGGATACCGAAGGAACCTTGGACTTTTTCGTGGCCGGGGTGGGCACCGGCGGTACCCTCACCGGCGTGGCCCGGGCGCTGAAGCCCAGGTTACCCAAGCTCAAGGTGGTGGCCGTGGAACCCGAAAACTCCCCGGTACTCTCCGGCGGCGAACCCGGCAAGCACAAGATCCAGGGGATCGGCGCGGGGTTCATCCCCGAGGTGATGGATCTGGCGCTGGTGGACCAGGTGGTCCAGGTGAGCAATGATGAGGCTCTGCAGACCGGCCGGGAGCTGGCCCGCAGCGAGGGCATTTTATGCGGCATCTCCTCGGGCGCCGCGGTATGCGCCGCCCTGAAGCTGGCCCGGGACCCGAGGCTGAGCGGCAAACGCTTTGTGGTGATTCTGCCCAGCACCGGGGAGCGCTACATCAGTACCGATCTCTTTAAACCCAGTGGGGAGTGAGATATATTTTGCCAAACGCCCGTCCATACGCTACACAAGCCCGCTATGGCACCTAGCGGGCTTACTCCCACCTATCTGTTCTACGATCTGGAGACCACCGGCCTCAATCCCGCCTTTGACCAGATCCTGCAATTTGCGGCCCTGCGCAGCGATGCCGGTTTAAAGGAAATCGAGCGTGTCAACCTCCGCATCGCTCTGCGGCCGGATGTGATTCCCTCGCCGGATGCCCTGCTGACCCACGCGATCGGCATCCAGCAGGCCATATCCGGGGATTGCTGCGAATTCGACGGGCTTGGAGAGATCCATCGCCGGGTCAACACCCCCGGCACTGTCAGTCTGGGGTACAACAGCCTCGGGTTTGATGACGATTTTCTGCGGTTCGGCTTCTACCGCAACCTGCTGACCCCCTACACCCACCAGTATGCCCGGGGCTGCCGGCGCATGGATCTGTTGCCCATTGCCATCTTGTACTGGCTGTACGGGCCCTCCGATCTACTCCACTGGCCCAACGAGGCGGGCAAGCCGACGCTGAAGCTGGAGCACCTCAGCCGGGCCAATGCCCTGGCCGCCGGGCCGGCCCACGACGCCCTGGTGGATGTCAGCGCCACAGCGGCCCTGGCCCGCCGGTTTCAGCAGGCGCGGGAGATGTGGGACTATGTCCTGGGCTATTTCGATAAGGCCGAGGATGCGCGCCGCTGCCAAGCGCTGCCCCGCGCGATCCCGGACGCCGGCGGGGATTACCGCCTGGGGATTGCCGTGGAGAGCCAGCTGGGGTTCCAGCGGATGTTTCAGGCGCCGGTGCTGGCCCTGGGCGACTCCAGCGCCTACCGCAATCAAACCCTCTGGCTGCGGCTGGACAGCGAGACCCTCGGGGACGCGGCTGCCGGAAATTTTGATCAAAGCACCTGGGTGATTCGTAAAAAATATGGGGAGCCGGCCATCATCCTGCCGCCTCTGGCGCGCTACTGGGAAAAACTGACCCAGCCGGCCCAGGCCCAGGCCAAAGCCAATTTGGACTTGCTGGCCCGGCAACTTGACCTGCTCGCGGCCATCACCCAATACCATCGCCAATATCGCTATCCGGAAATTCCGGATGTGGACCTGGATGCGGCGCTGTTCGAGGTGGGTTTTCTTCAATCCCACGAAGAGGCCCTTTGCCGGGAGTTCAGGCAGGCCGATCTCCAGGGGAGGGCCGAGATGGTGGCGCGCTTTGAGCGCAAGGAGCTGCGGCAATTGGCCGGCAGGATTTTCGGCCGCAATTTCCCGGACCAGATGCCGGGGCATTTGGCCGCGGCCTATGAGGCGTATCTGCGGCGTGTGGCGGACGGAGAGGGAGAGGGGGGATTAAAAGATTACCGGGGTGAGTTTCGAACCACCCCGGGCGCGGCCCTGGCGCGCATCGACCAACTGAAAACCAAAGGAGAAGCCGCCGATCCGGCCGAACTCAAGCTGTTGGATGATTTGGCCGATTACATTCGCCGGCGGTTCGCGGTTCGGACCAAGGACACTGGCGGATAGGCGCTCCGTCGGCTGTTAGGCCTCTTTCTTTTCTTGGTCAGCTTCGGACGCCGCTTTTTTCTCGGAGTCGGGAATTTTTTCAGGATCGGGCTGGAGCTTGTCTTTCTCCACCTCGTGGGTGGCCTTCTTGAAATTGCGAATCGCCTTGCCCATGCCGCCGCCGATTTCCGGCAATTTGCCGGCGCCGAAAATGATCAAAATAATCACCAGGATGATGATCAGTTCCGGCATGCCAATTCCGAACATAGTACCCTCCTCCAGTGCGCCGGTCCTGGGGTGCTGCTGACTCCCCCTTCCGGGCGCGATCTAAAATGCATGATTCAAGGCGGGGCTGAATCGGGTTGGTCTGACCCCCAGTTTCAACCCACCGGCATGCTATAGCACCTGGTTCAGTATAGTGTCAATCTTCCCTTAATATGGAAAAACAATTTAAATCAGTAAGATATGGATTAAAGACTGCATATTGGCGCTGGGTCTGGCGCTTTTGCCGCACCCCCCTGCCGGCCGTGGTTCCCCCATCGTTTCCGGAGAGTTGAGGCGCGCTGCGGGATTTGCTACAGTCGCCCCTCCACAGCATATCAATTCCAAAGGAGTAATTTCATGACCCCACCCGAAACGGCCCCTAACTTTGAGGGGGCCAAGCATTACGTTCTGGATGCGGAACTGGCCAAAATCGTCAACATCTCCATGGCCCTGGAGATGCCGCTCTTGCTCAAGGGCGAACCCGGCACCGGCAAGACCATGCTGGCCCATGCCATTGCCGAAAACCTGCAGATGCCCCTCATCGTGCTCAACGTCAAATCGAGCATGAAACTGGTTGAGGCGCTCTATCAATACGACACCCTGACCCGCCTCAATGACAGCCGCTTCGGAGACTCCGCCCGCGATGTGAGCCGAATCGAAGATTATATCCGCATGGGCAAAATCGGCCGCGCCTTCACCGCCCATGAGCGCACGGTCCTGCTCATCGACGAGATCGACAAGGCCGACAGCGACTTTCAGGACGACATGCTGGATGTGTTGGATCAGATGGAGTTCGATATCATGGAGGTGGATCAAACCGTGCGGACCGTGCAGCGGCCGGTGATCATCATCACCTCCAACGCCAAAAAAGACCTTTCGGACCCGTTTCTGGGGCGCTGCAATTTTCACCACATCGCTTTTCCCGACCCCAAGATGATGCGGCGGATCGTCAACGTTCATTTCCCGGATCTGGCCTCGGAACTGCTGGAAGGTGCCGTGAGCGCCTTTTATCGGCTGCGGGAGATCGAGGCCATTGAGAAACGGCCCGCCACCCGGGAACTGCTCAACTGGATCCGCGCCCTGAAAGCCGATCCCGATTTCCGGCCCAAACAGCTGGAAAAGGGTGAAGTCCCCTATTTGGGGGTTTTGTTCAAAAAGAGCCGCGATCTGCTGCGCGCCACGGATCAGACCCGGCGCCGGGGCTTGTTTTAATGTTCAGCCAATTCTTTTACCAGCTCAAGGATGTCGGAATTCCGGTGAGCCCCACCGCCTTTCTGACCCTTCAGCGCGCCCTGCACCAGGGGCTGATCCGCTCCCTGGATGATTTCTACAGCGCCGCCCGGGCCATTCTGGTGAAAAGCGAACGCCACTTTGACCGCTATGACCAGGTGTTTGCCCACCATTTCGAGGGCGCCGACCTGCCCGATCCCAAAGGGTTGGAATTGGATGAGGTGGCCCGCATGCTGCTGGAGCAGTGGCTCCAGCGGCCCCAGGAGATCGCGGCTGCGTTCGGGGTGGATCAAAGCGAATTGAGCGCGCTCTCGCCGGACGAGCTGATCCAGTACTTCAAGGATCGTCTGGCGGATCAGGATGGCGAGCACCATGGCGGCAACCGCTGGATCGGCACCGGCGGCACCTCGCCGGTGGGCCACTCCGGGACCCATCCCGGGGGGCTGCGGGTGGGCGGGGTCTCCCGCAACCAGTCGGCGGTGAAAGTGGCTCTGGAGCGCCGCTACAAGGACTATTCCCTCAACGGCCCCCTGACCCAGTCCCAAGTGGGCGAAGCCTTGAAGCGCCTGCGCAACCTGGTGCCCGAAGGCCCCAAGGACCAGGTCAACATCGAAGAATCCATCTACCAGACCATGAAAAACGGCGGGGAAATCGAGATTGTTTTCGATCGCAGCCTGCGCGACCGGCTCAAGGTGCTGCTGGCCATCGATAACGGGGGCTACTCCATGGATCCCCACATCCCCGTGGTGCAGACCCTGTTTGACTACGCCCGCAATCAATTCAAGGACCTCAAAACCTACTTTTTCCACAACACCATTTACGGCACCCTGTGGGCCGATGCGGCGCGCTACCGGCAACCGATCTCCTTGGAGCGGCTCACAACCTGGGAACCGGCCACCCGCCTGATTCTGGTGGGCGACGCCAGCATGGCGCCCTACGAACTGATGGCCCGCGACGGCTCCATCCATGTTGCCGAGCGCAGCGGCCTGCCTAGTATCGAGTGCCTTAAGCTGCTGGCCCAAACTTTCAGCCACAGCGCCTGGCTCAATCCCCTGCCGGCTCGCATGTGGCACTACACTCCCACCATTCGCGCTATCAGCGAGATTTTTCCCATGTTCGAATTGACCCTGGACGGCCTGGAGCAGGCCGTGGCCCAGTTGATGAATTGATACACGTTGTTTCAATTCATCAATTCAAAGGCTTGATTGATGGTCGCCATCGACCTTGTTAACGGGAAGCAAGCAAGGTATTGGACCTGAAAATGCCGCCCGGCTTCGCCTAATATTGGCACGATTTGATGCCAGTACCACTACCGAGGATATGAACCCACCAGGCCTCAACTTACAATCACTGAAAGGTTCTTTGAAAGATTTTTGGGCGGTGTCGGTAACCGGTAATTGGCGCGTTATCTTCCGTTTTGAAAACGGTAACGCCACCCATGTAGACTATTTAGACTATCATTAAGGCGTAAGAATAGGATAATGCAGAGTTAACCTACTAAAAATTCCTTGGATAAACGAGATAATGGAACGTTTTACAAAGGTGTCTTATACGGACAGAAACAAACACCACGATTTTTATGTGGATTCATCTAACTATCAGTATATGAGAGTGCACAATTAATTAGGAGATCAAAAATGGGTATTCTTGATAAAGCAAAAGAAATATCCGGTAAAGTCTCAGGATCAGTAGCTGAATTCAGTAGTGATGAAGTAATAGCTAACACGATTATTAAAGCTGTTGAAAAACAAGAAAAAGTGAACATCCTTTTAAAAGAAAAAGGATCTAACTACCGGGTTAGTGATATAGAATTGGAAATGGGTATATCACCAACTGTTTCATTTGGTATCCGTCGTGTTGATGGAGAATTTAATACTCAACCTTCTGATGCAGAACCAAATGAGGCAGCAGTTGTAGAAAATTCTACTTTTGGGGAAACAGGGACGGGAAACAGGGACGATCTCTAAATATCAAGATTGCCTAACTGCATAATAGGTGTCATTTTTCAATCACCAGGCTTCACTTTTTTATACTAATATCAATATACAAATACATTTTCTTCATATATATGGTTCAATATGGTGTAAATATTTGGATGTGTATGTGGATTGTTCGGATATTATGACAGCTAACATTGATTGAGCCTGACCTGTTTTTTCGGAGACTTTATTTCTGTGCGGCTGGTCATCTCAATCCATGTTGGTTGTAGTGATGAGGATAGAGGTTGCATATGAAATTTATCCCCTCCCAGATTATCTATTTCACACGAAAGCGAACAACCCAGAGAAATCTTAAACTACTGTTGAACTTCATGCTTGTTTTGACCCTGATGGTCGTAACATTCAGCGTGTTGTTTCACTACATCATGCAAATGGAAGGTAAAGAGTACAGCTGGATAACAGGATTTTATTGGACGCTCACGGTGATGTCTACCCTCGGGTTCGGTGATATTACCTTTGCAAGTGACCTAGGCAAGGCCTTTTCAATGGTTGTTCTTTTATCTGGTATTCTATTTCTCCTTGTCATGCTGCCTTTTACTTTTATTCAGTTTTTTTACGGTCCGTGGCTTGAAGCCCAATCAAGGGCTAAAACACCCAGGGAGCTGCCGGTAAAAACCCAAGGTCACGTAATCCTGACCAATTTTGATGCCCTGACCATAAATCTTATTGAAAAATTCAGTATCTACAATATTAACTATGCGATTATCGCCCCTGACCTGCAGCGAGCCCTTGAACTCTATGATATGAACTATAATGTGGTCCGGGGGGATTTGGGTGATCCGGAAACCTATAAACGGTTGCGCATCCAAAGTGCAGCCATGCTGGTGGCCACCAATGATGATATGACCAACACGAACATCTCCTTCACGGTAAGGGAGGCGGCTAAAACAGTACCCGTCATAACCAATGCTGATACGGATAATTCCATCGATATCCTGCAGCTTGCCGGCAGCACCCATGTTTTCCAGTTCATGAAGATGCTGGGCGAATCCCTGGCACGCAGAACAATGGGAATTAGCATGGGGGCGAATGTTATTGGCCGATTTGATAGGCTTCTCATTGCCGAGGCTCCAGCAATGCGAACACCCCTTGAGGGGAAAACGATTCTTCAGAGCAAACTGAGAGAAAAAACCGGGGTTACAATTGTGGGGCTGTGGGAAAGAGGACAATTTCAATTGCCGCAACCGGAGACCCGAATCAGTTCCACCACGGTACTCGTGCTTGCCGGTACAGTTGAACAATTGAATCAGTATGATGAATCCTTCTCAACTTATCGGGCATATCGAGACGCCAATATCCCGGTTATTATTCTCGGCGGCGGCCGTGTCGGACTCGCAGCAGCCAGGGTACTGGAAGAGAGGCAGATTAATTATAAGATAGTTGAAAAGAGTTCAAAAAAAATTAAAAATGACAACTATATCCTTGGAAATGCCGCAGACCTGGACACACTGAACCAGGCGGGAATCCAAAAGGCTCCATCTGTAATCATTACCACCCATGACGATTCCGTGAACATCTATCTTACAATCTATTGCCGAAAGCTCAGATCCGATATGCAAATTGTCAGCAGGGCGAATTTGGACGGGAACATATCAAAGCTACACAGTGCCGGAGCTGATTTGGTCATGTCACATGCTTCCATGGGAGCTAGCACCATCATCAACCTTTTAAAACCTAATAAAATCGTAATGATTGCAGAAGGGCTGAACATTTTTCGTATGCCCGTTCATGCGTCCTTTGTCGGTAAATCTCTTGCTGAAAGCCAAATCCGCAGGCTAACCGGATGCAGCGTCATCGCTATTAGTAAAGACAATGCACTGAATATCAATCCAGATCCGTCGGTTCTTCTTGAGAAACATTTTGAATTGGTCTTAATCGGAACCAGCGACTCTGAAAAAAAGATCACGGACCTTTACTAACCCAGATCATGCACAATTGATTTAGTTCCGCTGTTACAATTCAAATACTGTATCGGTATATCCCGTGTAGGGTTTAAAATGCTGTGACGGTTCAAGATGAATAAATAACCCGGCAATCCAGCGGAAGCCCCCAATTTCAGCTTCTAGTACTTTTATTTGGGAGCACGTCACAGATATGACAAAAACCAAGATCGGTTTCATCAATCACCAGCCAACGCGATCTCCACGACTGAAGGATATCTGTTAATTTTATCCTTGCTGAAAAATCTAAGCCTTTATATATGCTTGACGTACCGCGTACAGAAGATGTATTATAGATGATACAAAGCTTCAAGGGAAAGAAAACACGGCGGCTTTTTGAAGGGAATCGGGTAGCTGAATTTCAACCCCTTGCCAGGCAAGCCGAAAAGCGTCTCCGGGTGTTGGATGCCGCGGACACACTCGAAGCTTTAATGATGTTGCCGAGCAATAACCTCAAAGCCTTGAGTGGAAAACGACAGGGCCAATACAGCATCCGCATTAACAATCAATGGCGTATATGTTTCGAATGGGACGATGCCGGGCCTAAGAATGTCGAAATTGTTGATTACCATTAAGGGAGAATTATAAATGGCACGAGAACCCTTACACCCTGGAGAAATATTGGCGGATGAATTAACCGAACTCGATATATCATCTGCGGAACTGGCCAGACAAATCAATGTCCCGGCAAATAGAATCTCCCAAATAATTTCCGGTAAAAGATCAATTACCGCCGACACAGCTTTACGACTTGGTAAATGGTTCGGTACGGGACCGAAAATTTGGCTAAACCTTCAACAGGCGTACGATCTTGATCTTGCGAAACTTCAACTGACTGAAGACCTCGAAAATATCAAACCGCGTGAGGCCGCATAGAATCGCATAGAAATAAGATATCACACCACCTTCATGCCTGGGCCATCTGTACTTAGATTTTGTTCTGGTGCCATTCCCTATTTAGAGAGTTTATATTGGGTGAAAACACAGCTATGTTTTAATTAGCCCTATCAAGAACGAATGCACCAAAGGTTTCAGCAAATCGAATTACCCAAATTGCGCTTGCCGACGGCTGCAAAATACACCGGCAGCAGCAGTCATGGGAGATCATAGAGAGGCCGATGCATCATGCCGTTGCAAAATACTTTGTTTGGTTGATGACAGGTCTGCTTGTCGCCATCCAGCCAGCGGCGGCCGGTGGCCTTTCCTTTCTACCTGATCGTGACGACGCATACCTGACCTTTTATCTGGACAACGACCTCTTTGCCGGAACAGACAGTAACTATACCAACGGCGTACGATTGTCCTGGGTCTCCGGAACCCGTGATCCTGAGGCTTTCGGTGCGGTGCAGCACCAGTTGCGAAAACTCAGCGGTGACGCCGATAGCCGCGCCATTTTCCAGCGCCTTTCGGGTTTTGAGGATCCTGGAGAGGTCGAGTATAATTACGGTTTTTCCTTAACTCAGCTCATGTTCACCCCAGAAGACCCGCGCGCCCCAGTGGCACCGCCGGGGCAGCGACCCTATGCAGGCTGGCTGGGAATCGACTTTTCCCTTCATACCAAAGATGTCCATGCCATCAACTCGGTGGTACTTGCCATAGGGACCACGGGACCCAACGCCCTTGCAAAACAGACCCAGGACTTTGTACACGATATTCGCGGCATCGACAAATTTCAGGGATGGGATAGCCAAGTCCCAAATGAGCTTACCGCCAATCTGTATTACAAACAGAAGCGAAGGCTGACTTTTCTGGAAACAGGCCACGGTAATTTTGCCGTGGACGGATTCGGGGAGTGGCAGGTGGCGCTGGGCAACTTCCTTGTGGCCGCTCAGATGGGCGCTCTTTTGCGTTTCGGGTGGAATCTGCCCGTGGATTTTTCCGATCCCCGTTTATCGGTTACCGCATACACGCTTCAGCCGTTCGCAACCCGACCGCGGCAGCAACGATCGTGGTCACTCTACGCAATTGCTGGCGCACTCGGTGCTGCAATGGCCCACAACATTACCCTGGACGGCCCGGTATTCCGGGACCACGACACTGGCGTGACTGGCGAACCTTTTGTGGGTGAGCTGTATGTCGGCTTCGGTATCCGTTACCGCCGCATGGAATTCGGTTATATCCACACGTTCCGCTCCAAAGAATTTAGCGAGCAGGAAAGAGCCCAACGCTTCGGATCAATAGCGGTGACCTACCGGTTCTGAGACGGTCCCCCAACAGAGCCCCTTTTTTAAGGAAAAAACCTTATCTTCTCATACGTGCGCATATAAGATTCTTACAGTCAGACTCTGAGACACCGCTTGTAATGGGCAAATTTTTGGATCCCTGGAGTTAGACCGCTTTGGCGGTCTCCAAAAGGGTTTCGGCGGCTTTTGCCGCGTGCTCGCGGGTCAGAATCAGGGGCGGCATAAAGCGAAAGACGTTGCCGTAGCGCCCCCATGTGGCACTATACCCCCACCATTCGCGCTATCAGCGAGATTTTTCCCATGTTCAAATTGACCCTGGACGGCCTGGAGCAGGCCGTGGCTCAGTTGATGAACTGATTTAGGGAATAAAGCCGTTATTGAGCGCTGGAAGACGTGCAATGCAAAGGATAGATATCCAGCCGGTGGAATCCCGCCTTACCAGGCTCGAGTGGGACACGCGTTCAACAGGGGCTGGCCTGAAAAGCGGTCTTCCGATGGGTCAAGATTCACGTTTCCGGATAGCGTCCAACCGATCATGGTTCAGGGTATCGCCGCGCGCTTCGCGTCTGACGTGCAGGGCGGCTTTGGCCAGCATGTTGGCAGTGATCGGCGCCGTCAAAAAAAGAAACACTATGATCAGAAACTCTTTGATGCTGATGCTGCCTTCCAAGAATGAAAAGAAGATAATCGATGCCATCAGGATGGCGCCGATTCCCAATGTCGAGGCCTTGGTCGGCCCATGCAGCCGCATGTAAAAATCGGGTAGTCGAAACAACCCGATGGACCCCACCATGAGGAACAGGGCGCCCACGATAAGAAAGAAGCCGGTAAAAAACGTTGCGATCTGCATGCTGCCCCTTCTAGTCGATGATGTCTCCGCGCAGGATAAACTTGCATACCGCCGTGGTGCTCACGAATCCCAGCATGGCGATGATCAGGGCCCCTTCGTAGTATAGCGGTGACCGCATGAATATACCCAGAATGACGATCAATGCGATGGCGTTGATGTACATGGTATCGAGTGCAATCAGCCGGTCCAGCATGTGGGGGCCGATCATGAAACGCCACAGATTCAGCAGGAGTGACAGGCCAATGATGGTGGCGGCCGCCAGAATGATCGTGTCTAACATTGGAAAATCTCCTTGAGCGGTCGTTCATAGCGATGCTTGATGCGCTCGATCAGGGTCGTTTCGTCCGTTACATGCAGCGCATGCACGTGCAGGGCTTTTTGGTCTTTCGAGATCTCGATGCTGACGGTCCCGGGGGTGAGGGAGATTGTGCTTGCAAGCATCGTGATCGGCAGAGCTCCGGTCAGATCCAGCGGTATTACCACAAACCCGGGCTGCAGCCGCTCCGGCGGTCCCAGCACCTGTTTGGCCACGATAATATTGGAAACGATGATATCTCCCACCAGCAACCCCATAAAAGAAACGAATTTGAGCGGTTTTTGTACGGGAGTCGTTGCAGTTCGAAGGCTGCTGACACCCAGTGGAACGAGCCAGGCTAAAATCGCAGCGAGAATAAAATTGCCCACCGTAAACCGGTAGGACAACAACAGCCAAAAAGCCATCAGCAACGCAAAGCTCAATGGATTGGGAAGGTACGGCTTAGGGGTTTTGCACCTCATGGATTGGGCTCCTACTGGTTTCATGACGGCGTTCGACAACGGTCGGATGCCGCCTGAGGTCTCCGGCGGCATCTTGGCTGTAGGCCAGGATACCATCGGCAAACACGGTCATCAGCGCGGACGCCGACAGCAAAATGAATATGGCGGCGATTTGTGTGCAGCGCACGTTCAGACCGGCAACGGCGTCTTGTACGGAAACATTCCAGAAGAATGTGCTGCCTGCCCTTGAAAATGCGATCATGGCCATCAGGCTGCTGGTCAACAGCGCCGGCCACACCCACACCTGCTCGGCAAACCGGCTTGACGAATGCAAAATCAAAACTTTACCGATAAAGCCGGAAAGCGGCGGCAAGCCGACGGCGGCAATTGCAGCGATGAGAAACAGTCCACTCAGGAGCGTTGCGTGGGTTACCGGCCTCGCCTTGACAAACCGATCCCTGGCGACGCCCCGCTGTGTGCCGACTTGGTCGGCGATGAGAAACAAGGCAGCGGTGACGGCGGTGGAATGCAGCAGATAATAGAGTCCGACGCGCAGGAATAGCCCGCCTTCCATCACGAAGGTGATCAGCAGCGTGCCCACAGAAACGATAACCATGTTGGCCGCTACCAACCGCAGCGACGTTGCGGCATAGACGCCGACACTCCCCAAGGCAATGGTGGCGATGGCCAGGGGCCAGATCCACGGGATGGCGAAATTGGCCAGTGCACCGGCGTTGCCGCCGAAAATGCCGCCGAAAACCCGAAAGATCGAATAGACGCCGACTTTGGTCATCACGGCAAACAGGGCAACCACCGATGCGGAAGCGGCGGTATAGGTTTTCGGCAGCCAAAAATGCAGCGGCAGCAAGGCCGATTTCAAGCTGAAGACCAACAGTAAGAGCAGACCGCCGGTTTTGACCAGGATCTGGTCTTCCGGCAACAGCAGGCCGACTTTGGCCGACAGGTCCGCCATGTTGAGCGAGCCCATTGTTCCGTAAAGGGTGCCCAGTGCGACAAGAAAGAGCGCCGATCCGATAAGATTCACGGTGACGTAGTGAAAACCGGCCTTTGTCTGCGCGCTTCCGCCGCCGTGAATGAGCAGCGCATAGGACGCAATTAGCAGTATTTCGAAAAACACGAAAAGGTTGAAAAGATCCCCTGTCAGGAAGGCCCCGTTGATACCCGTGACCTGAAACAGAAACAGGGGATAGAAGAGCGCGCTTTGCCGCTCTTCCTTGTCGGCACTGTAGATCCCTGCGCAAAAGGCGAGGATTGCGGTCACCGCGAGTAACAAAGCGGCAAAGCGGTCCACGACAAGCACGATACCGAAGGGCGGCTGCCAGCCCCCGAGGGCATAGGTCACCGTCTGCCGCTGTGCGGAAAGAAGCAACAGGGCAACGATAACCATCAGCACGATCAGAACAGCCCAGGTGATCCGGCGTTGGGTGTTGGGCCGTTTTGACAAAGGCGGCAGCAGCAGCAGTGTGCCCGTCAACGATGGCAGCAGTATCGGAAGAATGGGCAGATGGGTCATGGCCGCCGGTGCTCCTGTTGAATGACATCCTCGATGGCGTTGGGTTTTCCATCGACGTGGTCGCTGCCCCAATCGGCGCAGGTGCGCATGGCGAGTACCACGAGGAAAGCCGTCATGCCGAAGCCGATAACGATCGCCGTCAGCACGAGGGCCTGGGGCAGGGGATCGGCGATACGTTGGGATACGCCCAGTATGGGTGCGGCATTGAGGTGAAGACGGCCGCTGGCGAAAAGGAACAAATTGACGGCATAAGAGAGCAAGGTGATTCCGATGACCACCGTAAACGTGGTTGCGCGCAGACAAAGATAGACACCGCAACTGGTCATCACGCCGACGCAAAGAGCGAAAACAAGCTCCATGACTGGTATCCTTTCAACATCACCCGGATGGGTTTTTCAATCGTCCGAGTTGAGATAGAATCATCATGCACGCCCCCACAACGGTCAAATAGACGCCCAAATCGAATGCCATGGCACTCGCCAATTCGATATTCCCCAAAATGGGAATGTGGGAATGGCCGTGCCAGCTTTTCAAAAACGGCTGCTGCCATAAAAAGCTGCCGGCGCCGGTAGCGACAGCGATCAGCAAACCGCTGCCGATCAGGTAAAGATAGTTGATGGGCAAGCGCTCGTTCAGCCACCCATAGCCCAGCGCGATGTATTGTTGAATCAGGGCGATCGCAGTGATCAGCCCGGCAATGAAACCACCGCCGGGCAAATTGTGTCCGCGCAGGAAAATATAGACGGATACCATGACGGCCAGCGGTAAAATCGCCTGGGAGACTACCGACAGCATCATGGGGTGCTTGTCAGCCGCCCATGGACGTCCATCGGGATCGGCTTCGGATTGAAACGGACGCATTCGTTCAAGCAGCAGGCTGATTCCCAGGGCTGCAATGGCCAGAACGCTGATTTCGCCGAAGGTGTCAAATCCGCGAAAATCGACCAGAATGACGTTCACAACGTTTGCACCGCCGCCCAACACCTTGGCGTTGTCGATGTAATAGCCAGAGATGGACTCCAGCGGCCGGGTGATGAGCGCAAAGGCGATGGTGCCGACCACACCGCCGATCAACACCGCCAGCGATGAATCTCTGACGACTCTGTTGGGCGAGGAAACATTGCGGATATCCTGAGGCAAGAAATGCAGGGCCAGCAAAAGAAGGACAATGGTGACAACTTCCACCGACAGCTGGGTCAATGCCAAATCGGGGGCGGAGAACAGCGCGAAGGCGATGGAAACCACCATGCCGACGACGGATAGCAGCAGGATCGCCAGCAGTCGCCGGTGGTGCCAGATGACCGTGGCCACGGAACTGACACAAAGCAAGGTCGCACCGGCGATCATGACGAAATCGATTGGGATTTGCGGTCTTACGCCCAGGTAAATGTCGAGTTCCATTAACGGCACCATGGAAAAAACCAAGGCCACGAAGAAAAGCCAAAACACGGCGCGCTGCAATGAGTCATGGTCAAACCAGGATAAAAAGCCATGCAGTTGATGGTGAAGTCGTTGGAGGCAGTCGTCGAACAGTCGGCTCTCATCGCGTCCCCTGAAATAGAGTTGAAGATTGAAGAGGCGTCGACGATTGTAATAAATCGCCCCACCGCCGAGCAGGGCAAACAGGCTCATCAGCAGGGGAAGATTCAGGCCGTGCCAGATTTGCAGATGGTAGTCGGGTAAAGGCCCACCGAGTACCGCGGTCGAGGCATGGGTGAGTATCCCCCCGACCGTGTATTCCGGAAAAATGCCGACGATGAGACACAGGCCCACCAGGATCTCAACCGGCACCCGCATGTAACGCGGCGGTTCGTGGGGTCTTTTGGGTAGATCCCCCGGCTCGCCGTTAAAGAACACATCGTGGATGAACCGCAGCGAATAGGCGACGGAGAAAGCGGCTCCTATCGTGGCAAATGCCGGGATAATCCAGGATATGGATCCGAGCGTGCTCTGATCCAACGTTTCGGCAAAGAACATCTCTTTGGACAGGAACCCGTTGAGCAGCGGCACTCCGGCCATTGCCGCCGCAGCGACCATTGCCAGGGTCGCCGTAATTGGCATGCACGACCAAAGGCCGTTTAGTTTGCGCATGTCCCGGGTGCCGGTTTCGTGGTCAATGATGCCGGCCGCCATGAACAAGGATGCCTTGAAGATGGCGTGGTTGATGATGTGAAAAACGGCCGCCACCGCAGCAAGCGCGGTGCCCATGCCGAACAGCAAGGTGATCAACCCCAGGTGGCTGATCGTTGAGTAGGCGAGCAGTCCTTTCAGGTCGTGCTTTAGCAGTGCCAGGTAAGCACCGAGCAGCATGGTCACCATGCCGGTAATGCTGACGATCAAGAACCAGCTCGAGGTACCGGAAAGCACGGGGTACAATCGGGCCAGTAGAAAGAGGCCCGCTTTCACCATGGTCGCCGAATGGAGATAAGCACTGACCGGTGTCGGGGCGGCCATTGCATGGGGCAGCCAATAATGGAACGGAAATTGTGCCGATTTGGTGAACGCCCCCAGCAAAACCAACAGAAGAATGAGGTGGTAACGGCCGGAATCGCGAATCAGGTCGCCGCTTGAAAGCACCTGGTCGATGCCATAGGAACCGACAGCCTGTCCGATGAGGATAAATCCGCCCAGCAGGGCAAGGCCCCCGGCACCAGTAATGGCCAAGGCCATGCGCGCCCCCTTGCGGGCATCGCTGCGATGGTGCCAGTAGGCGATGAGCATAAAAGAGCTGATGCTGGTGAGTTCCCAAAAAAACCAGAGCACAAGCAGATTGTTGGCCAGCACAACACCAATCATCGATGCCATGAAAAACAGTAGGTAGGCATAGAATCGGCCGGCTCGATCCGTGTCGGACAAGTAGTAACGGGCATAAAGAATGACCAGCAGACCAATGCCCAGGATCAGGATCGCAAACAAGAGGGAGAGGCCGTCCAGTCGGAAGGCGATGTTTAACCCGAGGGCAGGGATCCAAGGGGCGTCGTAGCGAAGGATATGGCCATCGAAAACGAACGGGATTCGAAAAGCCACGGTTGCCAGAACGACCGCTGGGAAAAGCGCCGTGATTGCTGCACAAGCACCTCGTCCCCAGCGCTCGGAGAACAGTGAACCGGCCGTCCCCAGGATCAATAGAAGCGGCATCCAGATTAAGGTCATTCCTACCCAATCTCCGTTTCAGAAGGAATCGTCGAAATCACGGTTCGCAGCCAGTCTGAATACATATTCCAGATCGTTTCATGAAAGTTCAAGGCTATAAGTTGTAAAATACCGGTGGCGATACAGCCAAAGTTCGCAAACGCCTCAATGGCATCTGCGGCTTGCTGGATTAACCGCTTGCGACGCGAATCGGTAATCTCGGATGGATTGCTGACTGTGCGTTTGCCGATGTGCCTCCAGGCACAGGTCCAGAAACCATAGAAAAACGCGCTCCATCGGATTTTTCAAGACCGCAAAGCTTGCTTCGATTTTAAACCGAAAACTGTAAGTTCCCAGTTTTTGGCCCGATTCACAATATGAATCAGCCGTTGGTCATCGGCGTCAACAACCTTCTTAGGGTTAGAGCGCTTTGACGGTCTCCAGAAGAATTTCGGCGGCTTTCCCAGCATGCTCGCGGGTCAGAATCAGGGGCGGCATAAAGCGAAAAACATTGCCGTAGCGCCCGCAAGGCACCATGATCAGCCCCCGCTCCAGCATGCCCATGACAATTTGGCCCACGCCGGCTTGGCCGAGGGGTTCACGGCTCTCTTTATCTTCCACCATCTCGATACCGATCATCAAGCCGTGGCCTCTGACTTCGCCGATGACCCGGATATCTTTGGCGCCTTCGCGGATTTGGTGTTGAATCTCCGTGCCCAATTCTCCGGCCCGTTTCACCAGGGCATAGTCGTTCTCGGTGAGGATATCGATATTGGCCATGCAGGCGGCACTGGCCACGGCATTGCCGGCAAAGGTGTTGGGCTGGGAGTGGTCGTCAATCTTTTGGGCCAGATCCTTGCGGATGGAAAGTCCGGCCATGGGCATATCCCCGCCCATACCCTTGCCCCAGGTGACCATGTCGGGCTCCACGCTGCTGTGCTCCACGGCCCACATCTTCCCCGTGCGCCCGGCTCCGGCCTGGACTTCGTCGGAAATATAGAGCGCGCCATGTTTTTCACAGGCCTTCTTGACGATCTCCAGATATCCCGGAGGGGTCGGCACATACCCGCCCTCTCCCTGCTGGGCTTCGATAATCAGTGCGCCCACATCATCGGCGCCGGTGTAGGGTGTGTTGAGTACATAGTCCACATACTTGGCGCACTGCAACTTGCAGCTAGGATACTCCAGGCCGAAACAGCAGCGGTAGCAGTAGGGGTAGGGCAGGTGGATCACCCCGGGGAGAAAAGGCCCGAAGCCCTTGCGGTACTGATCACCGGTGGTGAGGGAGTTGCACCCGAACCACACGCCGTGATAGGCGCCGTGAAAGGCGGCGATCTGGGTGCGGCCGGTGATCTTGCGCACAAACTTGATGGCCGTCTCCACGGCACCCGAGCCGCCCTGGGCAAAGTAGGTGATGCAGTTGTTTTTCAGACTGCCGGGCATCACTTGGGCCACTTTGCGGGCCAGGTCGGTGCGGCGCACATTAGAGATGTCGCTGGCGTGCATCAGGGTGCACATCTGGCTCTGCATGGCGGCGATCACCCGGGGATGACAGCGCCCCACGGAGTTCACCGCGACGCCTGCGGTGATGTCGATATAGACATTGCCGTCGGGGTCCTTGATGGTGGCGCCCTTGCCTTCGGCAAATACCAGAGGAAATTTGCCGCCGCCGCGCGCCATGGATTCATGGTCAAAGGAGCCCTGCAGATACTCCAGACCCTTGGGGCCGGGTAGAGTCTCGGTGACCCGTAAAGGGGCTTCGGCATAGGACAGTTGGGCCAACTCTTTTTCGCTGATCATGTTTAACCTCCTTGGGGGGTTATTTACGGATAAGTTCTTAGTCACCTTGAGAGTCCAAGGTTTACCGTCATGCCGGACTTGATCCGGCATCCAGAGATTCCAATGTATTGGAATCTATCTGGATTCCCGCCCCCGGCTTACAGCCTGCCGGGGCAGGCTCCGCGGGAATGACGAGACTAACAACCGATCCTAATAATTTTAATTCTTTAGAAGAACTATGGACTGACCAGTTAATCGCCGAAAACCGAATCCAGTTCGTCATCAGAGATTTGGAACACCGCATTGGTGGGCGCCAACGGTTCGGTCTTGAAAAACTCAGGCAGCCGGTCATCCTGGGTGGTGAGGCCCGCCTTGAGGTTAAAAGCACGTTCCAATTGCAGGCAGCGGGTGCCCATGGCCATCATATCCCCGGGGCCGAACTGGCGGCCCAGGAAGGCCCCCATGGCCTTGAAAAAGGCGGTTCCGCCTTCGGGGCTGGCCATGGGAAAAGTGGCAAATAGGCAGACGCCGGTGCAATCCACAAAGGCCATGACCGGTTGGGTGTTTTTGGAGGCTTGCGCCCCCTCATCGGGTTTGCCCAGTTTCAGGGCGCCGGTCAAGTATTGGCCCACGAAGTTGCCGGCGGTGTGATCCCCGCCCATGGGCGAGGTGGCATAGGTCACGCCGTTGGCCTGCATCACCCGGGGATCATAAGCGGCAATGCTTTGGTTTTTGATCACCGGAACCCGAAGATGGTTGAAATGTTTTCCAACAGCAGCGGGGCCGTTGCCGATGAGGCGGCCTATTTTCGAACCCTTGGCCACTTCTTCCAGCATTTCTACGGCGGCTTGGCCGTCGCCAAAGGCTTTGTAGCCGGCATCCATGGCTACGGCTATGGCCACACCGGCGTTCATGGTGTCCAGTCCGATGTCATCGCAAAGATAGTCGAGTTTGGCGATGGTATCCAGGTCGGCGATGCCGGTCATGCCGCCCATGGCCCAGATGGTCTCATATTCCAGGGAGCCGGTGACGAACTTACCATCTTCAGCAGCATAGATATTGGAGCAATTGACGATGCACTGGGTGCAGCCGCGATGGGTGGTGTCCCCGCCGCGTTTTTTAATGATTTCGGCCATGGCCTCGCCGCTGATGGCTTCCCAGCCATCAAGAGTACCCTTCGTGGCGTTGTAGGAGGGAAAGGCGCCCACGGAGTTGACCGGCGCCACCAGGCCGGCGGTGCCCAATAGGGGCATCATCTGGCCGGCGCTGGGATCTTGCTTGACGGCCTGGACAAACTCCCTTGTAGCAGTTTTAAATGCATCCTTATCGGCGATGGGGGGAGTGTACTTGCCGCCCATTTCGACGACCACGGCTTTCAACCCCTTGGCGCCCATCACCGCTCCCATGCCGCCCCGGCCCGCGGCCCGGCAGGTCCGGTTGTCCACATCGGAGGATTGCACCGAGGCCGAGGCCAGCTGGTATTCACCGGCCGGGCCGATGCACAGGACGGCAATGTTGTCCCCGTAGGCGGCGGTAAGCTGTTCCATCAGGGCATAGGTGCGCAGCCCCTTATAGGCCTTGGTGGAGATCAACTCTCCTTGGCCCTGTTGATCGATCTTTAGAAGATATTGTTGATCATCAGCCGGCTGACCTTCGATAATCACCGCTTTGAGTCCGGTTTTGGCCAGGGCAGTGCCCACGGTTCCGCCGGCGTTGCTCTCCTTGATGCCGCCGGTCAGGGGACTTTTGGCGCCCACTGAAATCCGGCTGGTATTGATAAAAGTGGTTCCGCACAATAAGCCCAGGCCCAGGATAAGTTTGTTCTCCGGTCCTAGCGCTTCGCAATCGGGGGGCACTTCCTTGGTGAGAATCTCGGCGATCAGCCCCCGGCCCCCCAATTCTTTTAATGATTCTGGAGACGCTTGCGTGCTGATGGTCGCATGGGTCATGTCTACGCGCATTAAATTCATGGTAATTTCCTTTATTGCGAATCGTATGGGGTAACATTGAGCAGTGTGGCATGGGCACCTACTGCTGCATTGGCCAATTGATGAAAATCGTTAGAACACCTTGTTTGGCAGCCAAGTCGCGATCTGGGGAAAGAGCATCACCAGGATTAACACCGCCAATTGGATCAGGACAAAGGGCGGCACCGCGCGCCAGATATCGCGGGTAGTGACTTCCGGGGGAGCGACCCCCTTCATCATGATCAGGGCCCAGCCAAAGGGTGGGGTGAGATAGGCCACCTGCATGTTGAGAATAAAGAGAATGGAGAACCAGATGGGATCGAATCCCAGGAGCCGGGCGATGGGCAGCATGATGGGCGCGCAGATGGTGACCACGGCATAGTCGTCCATGAACATCCCAAAGAGCAGTAGGACAAACTGCATGCAGATCAGGACCACGTAGCGGTTCACCTCTAAAGATTCGATGAACGCCATGATCATGTCCTGGGCTCCTGCACTAGCGTAAAATACGCCGAATAACGTAGCCGGGATCAAAATCCAGAGGGCCATGCCTGTGATTTTGAGGGTCTCGGCGCAGGAGTTCTTGACCACTTTCCAGGTGAGCCGGCGGTGCAGGGCACAGATGATAATGGCGCCCAAGGCGCCCACGGCAGCCGCTTCGGTGGGGGTGGCGATGCCCATAAAGATGCTGCCCAGCACCAGTACCACCAGCATCACGGGCAGGAAGATCTCCCGCAGAGCTTTTGCGCGCATGGCCCAGGTCACGGTTTCAGCTGTTTTGGGCAGGGACTTTGGACTCAGAATGCCCACCGCAATCACGTAGCAGCAGTAAAGCAGGGCCAAAATCACCCCGGGGACAAATCCCCCGAAGAACAGTTTGCCGATGGAGATCCGCGCAATGAAGGCGAAGATAATCATGATGATGGCCGGGGGGATGATCTCCCCCAGGACTCCGCCGGCCATGACCGAGCCTAAAGCGATGGATTTGCTGTAGTTGTGTTTCAGCATCGCCGGCACCGCCACCAGGCCCATGGTGAGAATCCCGGGGCCGAACCCGCCGCACATGGCCAGAGAGACGCACACGGCGATGGAGACGATGGCCAGCCCCCCGCGCATCCCAGAAAGCCAGTAGTTCAAGCCGCTGTACATACGCTCCGAGATCCCCGATTGAACCAGGAAATTACCCATCATCAGAAACAAGGGGATGGTCATCAAGGTGGCGCTGGTAATCTGCTGGTAGGTGGTGGTAGCCACGGTGTAGAGGGCGTCGGGGCCGTCGAACACCAGGGTCATCACCACGGTGATACTGCCCAGGGCGAAGGAAACCGGGATCCCCAAGGCCAGGAGAGCCAAGAGGCCGCCGAAGAGCAAGATCGTGATCAGCTCAATACTCATCTACACCTATTTAGTTTTGATAGTCGTGGCGATGCACCCCAGAATGAACAGGGCGGTTCCAACCGGCATGAACAGTTTGAGAGGATAGAGGGGGAGTTTGAAAATTCCCATGGCCACCTCTTTGGTTTCCCAGGCCTCCAGCCCCATGACTGTGCTTTTCCAGAGCAGGCCGCCCAGAAAGCAGAGTGCGGCCAAAAGGGTCAGCCAGCGTACCAACCCCCTGAGCAGCGGTGGGAACCGGTCGTAGAGCATTTCGATCTGAATGTGGCTCTTGTGGATCAGGGTATATCCGCCGGCGACCAAGACAAACACGCCGAACAGCTGCTTGTTGATCAACCAGGCCCATGAGGTGGGGGCGTCAAAGGCGTAGCGGGAGACCACTTCATAGGTGATCACGGCCATGATCAGCAGAATCAAAAGGCTGGCCATATCCCCCGCTTTTTTTATGATGGTGATTATTCCATCCAGGAGTGAATTCATGGGCGGATCATCCCTGGGTTCGGGGGCGCTTGGGAAAACGCCTCCCAAACCCGCTTGTTTTGGAAAAACTTCCGATTAATTAGCTTCGCGCCATTCTCTGATCAGCTTGACCGCCTGGGCGCTGGCTTCGTCTTGAGCGGCCAGTTCGTCCCAAATTTTATGGGCCACTTCGGCGTAAGCCTGCTGGCACGCTTCATCCAGCACGTTGATGGTTATTTTGCCTTCGTCCACCAGCTTTTCTACTGCTGCCAGCTCTTTTTTATATTCCCGAACGGTGGCATGCCAGTAATCCTCGGCGGCTTTGTGCAGGGCTGCTTTTTGATCCTCGGTCAACTTATCCCACTTTTTCATACTCACCAGAATATGGCCGGTGGCATGGTCGCATTCCATGCCCTTGACCCAATAGGGCGCCACTTCGTGCCATTTAAGGCCGGTAACCGCGCTGACATCCCATTCGGCCGCATCCACGGTTCCCAATTTCAGCGCCATGTAAGCTTCGGTGGGGGAAACCTGGGTTCCCTGCATGCCGATGCCGCTATGGTAGGCGATGTTGCCCCCATCGGCTTTGATCTTCATGCCTTTGAGATCCTCGCAGGTTTTCACCGGTTTGGTGGAGAGCACAAAGGGCACCGGGCCGTAGGTGTGAATATCCAAGAAATAAAGTCCCTGCTTGGCGTATTCCTTGCGCAGCAGATCCATATAACCGCTGTCGAAGTGAAAGTCGCGAATGGCCTGGGCCTTGGCTTCAAAAGTATCGGCTTCATCGATGCGAAAGGCCAGGGGCAGATTGAATTCCACGTAGCCCAGGGGGACCATGCCGCCCCACATGCCGCCCATGCCCTGGAGCATGTCGACAACTCCCTGCTTGGTGGCCCCGAACAGCTGATCTCCGGGGATAATTTCCGGTTCGGCAAAGACCTTGATCTTCAACTGCCCATTGCTGTGTTTTTCCGCCGCCGCCGCAAATTTTTCCAGCAACTCCATGGACATGTCGCCTCGGGGAAAGAGCGACTGGATCTTCATTTTAATCACTTTGTCGGCGGCCTGGGCATCCGCCTGCATAGCGCCGACAACAGCGAACACCAAAATCGAGACCATGCCAACCGATACCGCGAACAAACGACGATTACTTCCCATGAAATCTCCTCCTTGCATGATGGGGGTTAACAAAGAAATGGTACCATTAGAGTCCTGGTATCTTTTCCCAGGAACACTCTTTACAGACGAAAGTACTGGGTTTTCCTAACGGAGGCGTTGGAAAAATACAATCAAGATGTATGGTTATTGGATACCACGCCCTGAAAACACACCCCCAGGCTGAGAAAAGGGGAAGTGGGGTTCACCCGCCGTATTAGGCGGATTGGGCGCTGGGAAGTTTGATTTTTTCAATGGCGCGGTCATTGTTAAAGATGACCGCGAAAAGATTTTCGCGTGAGTTGCGGTGGTGACGCTTGAGGAATTCCGTGGCGCCGGCCACATCCCGTATGCGCAAGGTCTCCAGCAACTGCTCGTGTTCGGCGACAATCTCGTTGATGCGCTGGATGCGCAAATCCTCAATGCGAAAGCGCAGGAAAATGCGTTGGCAGATATCCCGGTAGCGCTCGGCCAGAATATCATTTTCAATCATTTCGATAATACCGGCATGAAATTCCATGTCCAGGACAAATAGTTTGCGCTGCACGTGATCAGAAATGGCGTGTTCGTAGTTTGCCTTGCGAGTCTCCACGATGTGCAATTTGTCCGGGGTCATCATGCGGATGGCCTTGCCGATGGTGCCCAGCTCCAGAATCTCCCGAATCTCGAACAGCTCTTCCGCTTCATTGCGGGTCAATTTGTGCACCGAGTAGCCCTGGTGGGGAATAAAGTCGAGGTAGCCCTCCTTGGCCAGGATACTCAAAGCGTTGTTCACCGGCGTTCGGCTGACCCCCAGCTGGTTTGCCAGATCCATAAAAACCAACCGCTGCCCGGGAACAATATCGTAGCTCAGCATCATCTCCTTGATGCGGTCATAGGCGGCCAGAGTAAGATTTTTTTGATCTTTCAAGATGTCCGCTACTCCTTTTTTGTTCGTAAAAATAAACCGCAGGTGAAGCCGGGGCGTCGGAAGGGGTCGCTTGAAGCTGGCCGGTATCCCGGGATGAGTATCAAAATTGCCCCCCATGATCAATTTGGATGAGCGATCGGACCGGCGGAGTGGGGTCTAATAATATTGACACAGTGCATATTGCATGAAATAACGCATAATATCCCGGAACGTCAAGAGCGGATAGTGCTGCCCGGGCCTGATTGGGATCATCCCGGCTGAGGCGAGTAATTCATGGAAAAATCGGAATCCAAACTTAAACTGAACGCCGAGACCAAATCCAAATCAGGGCAGTGGGGGTTTCGCTCCAAGATCTGGCTTGAGGTGGAAGGCCAGCCGGTCATCGGCGAAGGTCGCATGGCCATGCTGCAATCCATCGAGCGCAATGGATCCATCTTCCATGCCTCCCTGGAAATCGGAATTCCCTACCGGCGGATGCGGGGCGCCATTCAGGATATGGAGAAGGCCCTGGGCCGGCCCCTGGTCAAAGCCTTTCGCGGCGGCGGGGAGGGCGGCGGTGCGCGCCTGACCGCAACGGCCCATGAGTTGATGGCCTCCTACAACCAGATCAGCGAACGGTTTCAAAAGGAAATTCATACGCGCTTTACTGAAATCATCGGCTGATTATTTTTTTGCTTAGCGATTGGCAAAATTTGCCGTTCGGTTAGAAAAAAGAGGTAAAATTGCATGCAATCCTTTGAAGAGCTCTTGGAATTGTCCGTGGCGCGCCACGGGCACCTCTGCGCCGGCCAGGTGATCGGCGTGCGCATGGCCATGCTTGGTTGCCGCCTGGTGGGGATCGATGACCCCCAGGCCCCGGAGTTTCGCAAAAAACTGATCACCTTCGTAGAGATCGACCGCTGCGCCACCGATGCCATCGAGAGTGTCACCGGCTGCCGGGTGGGCAAACGCACCCTCAAATTAAAGGATTTCGGGATCAACGCGGCCACCTTTGTCAACCTTGACACCCAGGCTGCCTACCGGATTGTCTCCACTGAGCGCTCCCGGGATCTGGCGCGGGATTATGCACCGGAAATTTCCGCCAAATATCAGCAGCAGCTGGAAGGCTACAAACGCATGCCCGATGATCTCTTGTTTGAGGTCTATCCGGTGGAGGTCAAGATTCCAGAATGGGAAATGCCCGGTCCCCCCCGGCGCCATGCGCTGTGTGATCGCTGCGGGCAGATGGTTCGCGACGGCCGGGAAGTGACGCAGGCCGAAGAAACCCTCTGCCGTCCCTGTGCCGGAGAGGGCTATTTTTATCCATTAAATGATCCGATGCAGGATCAAAATGCGGGCCTCCCGCGGACAGACGAACTCAAGGAGCAAGTCTCATGATTCAGGTCGTTCCCATTGAAGATGCGGTGGGCTTTCCCCTGGCCCACGATATTACCGAGATTCGGCCCGGAGAGTTCAAGGGCCCAGCGTTCCAGCGGGGCTATGTGCTCAGGGACGGGGATTTGGACCATCTGCGGCGGCTGGGCAAAAACCATCTCTACATTCTGAAGCCGGGAAACGATGAGGTGCATGAAGATGACGCGGCGGCGGCGATTGCCGATGCGCTGTGCGGCTCGGGGGTGGGCTGGCAAGGTGCGCCCCGGGAGGGCAAGGTCGCTTTAAAGGCCACCCGCGACGGATTGCTCAAAATCGACGTGGATGCCCTGAGGCGGTTTAACATGCTGGGCGATGTGATGTGCGCCACCAAGCACACCCATACGCTGGTCAAAAAGGATGAACAGGTGGCGGGCACTCGGGCCATTCCCCTGGTGATTGCCAGAGCGCGGGTAGAACAGGCGGTTGCCATCGCGCGACATGTTCCGGAGGGTGTATTGCGGGTGCTGCCCCTTAAAAAAGCCAGAGTGGGGGTAATGATCACCGGCGATGAGGTCTACCACGGCCGCATCGAAGATAAGTTTGAGGCGGTGATCCGCCAAAAGGTCGCCCAACTGAACGGCCGGATCGTGGATCTGAAATTTCTGCCTGACGATGACGCCCGTATCGCCGCGGCGGCCCATGAGTTGATCGACTTGGGCGCGGATCTGCTCATCACTACCGGCGGCATGTCCGTGGATCCTGACGACCGGACCCGCTTTGCCCTTAAAAAAGCGGGCGCCCGGAACATGGTCTACGGGTCGGCCGTGCTGCCGGGGGCCATGTTCATGATCGCCTATCTCGGCGAGGTGCCGGTGCTGGGGATTCCCGCCTGCGGAATCTTCGCCGCCACCACGATTTTCGACCTCATTTATCCCCGGGTATTGGCCGGTGAAAAGATCGAGCGCCGCGACGTGGCCGAACTGGGTCACGGCGGGTTGTGCCATGATTGCGCCACCTGTACCTACCCCAAGTGCGCTTTTGGAAAACAGGCATGAGCGCTAAGCTGGCCCTCGGCTGGGAAGAAGCCCTAACGCTCACTCTGGACCATCTGGTTCCCCTGGATTCTGAGCCCGTGGAGCTGACCCGCGCCGTGGATCGCATTCCGGCCCAGGACCTTTACGGCATCGTGGATTCCCCCTCGGTCAATGCCTCTCTGAAAGATGGCTTTGCCGTGGTTTCTGCGGATGTGGCCCGGGCCACACCCGACGAACCGGTCACCTTGAAGCTGGCCGGCTGCCGGGCCGCCGGCGCCCGGGACCACCTGCGGGTGCGGCCGGGGTATGCGGTACGGGTGCTCACCGGTGCCCAGATTCCCCAAGGGGCCGACGCGGTGGTGGCCGAAGAGTTTGCCGCCCTGGCGGCGGATCGGGTGGCGATCCGCAATTTTGCCGAACCTGGGCGCAATATCATGGCCCGGGGCAGTGATGTGGCCGTGGGGGCCTCTATTGCGCGCCAAGGACGCCGGCTCACCCCCGGGGCCGTAGGATTGCTGGCCGCCGCGGGTCACAGCCGGGTCAAGGTGGTGCGCAACCCGCGGGTGGCCATTGTGGCCACGGGCGACGAAGTGATCGCCCCGGGTCATCCCCTGCCGGACGGCAAACTCTACGCCAGCAACATGACCACCCTGGATGCCTGGTGCCGTCGCTACGGCATGGAGACCCGGCTGGCCCTGGCGCGGGACGATGCCGAGGAGATCCGCGGCACCCTTGAGGCGCTCTTTGACGAAACCGATGTGGTGATCACCAGCGGCGGTGCCTGGACCGGTGACCGGGACATGGTGGCGCGGATATTGACCCAACTGGGCTGGCATCAGATTTTCCACCGCATTCGCATCGGGCCCGGCAAAGCCGTGGGCTTTGGGCTGCGCCACACCAAGCCGGCCTTCATTCTTCCCGGAGGGCCGCCCTCCAATCTGATGGGATTTCTGCAGATCGCCTTGCCCGGGCTGTTGAGACTGGCCGGATGCCAGCGACCGGGTTTGCCCACCCGCTCGGTGCGTTTGGCCGAGGATCTCAGGGGCCGGGCCGCGGACTGGACTCAGTTCATTTACGGCACCCTTTCCAACCACGGCGAAGAACTGCTGTTCCACAGTCTGGGCCGCAAAAGCCGCTTGCAGTCCATGGCCGAGGCCCAGGGCATTGTCGCCATACCCGAAGGCCAAACCTTCTATCCGGCCGGCACCCGTCTCCGGGCTCAGGTGCTGGAGGAATTTTGATCAGTCAGTTCCGCAGCAATTCATAATTTCAACGTTAGCGACTTGAACTTTGCGATCAGCTCAAATTTCCAAGCTTTTCGTGTATTTCGCGTATTTCGTAGTTAAAAGAAGCGATGGGGAGGTTAAACTACGAAACACGCGAAAGGCGCAAAAATAATCTATTTGTGGCTGTCCGAAGTATATCTATTTAATGAAAAAATTATACTCTCCCTGCAGCGCCGTGATTCTGGCCGGCGGGTTGAATTCCCGCATGGGCGGCCGCAACAAAGCCTTTATGAAGTTGGGTAGGGAAACCCTGTTGGCGCGAATCTCTACGGTCCTCAAGCCGCTGTTCAACGAGGTTCTCATCGTGACCCGGGAGCCCGAGCTTTATCGGGATCTGCCCTGGCGGGTGGTGGAGGATCGGCTCCGCGTGCGCTCGTCTCTTACCGGCGTCCATACCGGCCTGTGCAGTGCTCGGGAAGAGTTTATTTTTGTTGTCCCCTGCGATGTCCCCTTTCTGCGGGCCGCTCTAGTCCGCTTGCTGCTTAGTGAAATTGACGGCGACAGTGATGTGATCGTGCCGTTCCATGACCGTCTCTACGAACCGCTCTGCGCCGTCTATGGCCGCCGCTGTATTGCCCCCATTGAGGCACTTTTGGCCAAGGGCGATTTCACCATATATCACCTGTATGATCATATCCGTTTCAAGCCGATCCCTGCGGAACGGATTCGAGTGGCCGATCCGGACCTGATCTCCTTTTTCAATGTCAACACGCCTGAGGCCTATCAGCGGGCCCAGGCCCATTTCAGGTACGGCACACCCCTTGAAAAAACCGCACCCTAGTGATCTACTGCCTTCAGATCGCGATATGGAATCCAGGTTTCGGAAAGGGGATCTCAATTTGAATTCCGCGCCAACCCAAAAAACTCTCAGCCTCAGCGCCATGGCGATATTGACGTTGCTTTGCGCCAGCTGGGGATTGAACCAGGTGGCCATCAAGGTCACAAATGCCGGGATATCTCCCGGGTTTCAAGCAGGAATTCGCTCCCTGGGGGCCGGAATACTGATTGCGTTCTGGATGATCAGCCGCCGGGAATCGATGTTCAACCGTGATGGCACCCTGTGGTGGGGGATCGGGGTCGGCCTGCTTTTCGCTTTTGAATTTATCCTCCTCTACTGGGGACTCAACTACACCACGGCTTCCCGGGCGGTTGTCTTTCTCTATACCATGCCGTTTTGGGTTGCTCTGGGGGCCACTCTTTTTATCCCCGGCGAGCGTCTGCGGCCCTTACAAGTTCTCGGACTATCCTGTGCGTTTGGCGGTATTTTGGCGGCCTTTGGAGAATCTCTGGCTGGAGGTACCAAGGATGGCCTCGCCGCCCCGACACTGCTGGGCGACCTGCTCTGCCTGGGAGGCGCCTTGATGTGGGCGGCCATGACTCTGGTGGTTAAATTGGGTCCGCTGACCGCCACCAAAGCGAGTAAAACCCTGCTCTATCTATTATCGGTATCCACCGTGGTTTTGTTTGCCATCTCCCTGGGCATGGGGGAGCCGGGGATAGTCGAACTGACCCCGTTGATTTGGGTCAGCCTCGTTTATCAGACGGTGTGGGTCGCGGGGATTACCTACCTGATGTGGTTCTGGTTGATTATTCAATACCCGGCCTCGCGCTTATCCGCATTTCTCTTTCTCACCCCGTTGTTCGGCGTGCTGGCCGGCGCTCTGATACTGGATGAACCGTTAACTCCCATGCTAGTCGCGGCTCTCGTTTTGGTGGCTCTGGGCATTTATCTGGTGAATCGACCCCAGCCCGAATCCTCACATTAACAGATTAACATCTTTCAGGGAGTTGCCATGCCCGGAATTCTGCAGCAAACCCAACACGATTATCTCACCACCGAACTGCGTGATTCCGTGGTGATCCTCAAATTTCAAGGCGATTTCTTTCGGGTCTTAACGGACCTGGGCCAACTGGAATCCATCAACAAATTTTTCAGCCGGATTTCTAAAAATCCCGATCTAAAAACCCTGGTGATTCACTCTTTTTTCACCAATGCCGGGGTGGAGGAATATCTGAAATTCTTCGGCGAATGCAAATGGCGGCAGGGGGATATGCTGCATCGATTCTACAATGCGCTAGATCAAATCATTGTCGGCTTGATGGAGCTCGACAAGCTGGTGGTCCACACCTGCCGGGGCGATCTGCTCTCCATATTCATGGGGATCGGCCTGGCCTGTGATTACCGGATCGTTGCTGACGACACGCTGTTTCAGCACGCCTTTTCCCGGCGAGGCATGCTGCCCAAGGGCGGCAGTCCCTTCTTTCTATCGCGCATGCTCGGCCGGGGCCGGGCCCTGGAACTGCTCTTGCTAAAATCGAGCATCAGCGCGGAGGTTGCGCTCAGCCATGGCATCGTGGATCGGGTGGTCCCCCCGGAAGATCTGGAGCATGCGGCCCTTGAAATTGCGGGCAAGTTCCATGAGATTCCACTGCAAACCCTGATGGGGGTCAAGCGGCTGATCAATTTCAGCAGCCAGGACCTTAAGGTCTATCTCAACTTTGAGAGCCATCAAATCGGGCAGCTCATCCGCTGCAATCAAATTGCCGGAATTTAGAGATGCCAGTAAAGGGCGAACACAAGGTTCGCCCCTACAGGCTGCCTGAAGGGTTGGGGCTCTCTTTTCAGAAGGCTTTGGACCCGGTTCAGGCCAGAAATCGCTGCTCGATGAAGTCGGCCAAGCCCGGGATATCATCGAGATGAAAGCGGGGCAGGCCCAGATCGATATCCGTATCGGCCATCACTGCCAGTAAACTGCCGGTATCGCCCTTGGCGTGGAGCGGGGCGGCATGGGCTACCCTGCGAAAGACTTCGATTTGCGGTTTGCCGGCCCGCAGGTATCCTTCGGTGAGTACCAGGTCCAGCTCGGAAAAGTACTGGGTCACAAGCTGATCCAGGGTCATTTCCAGGGCCACATCCTTGATCAGCGAGAGCTTCCAGGGCGATGAGATGGCCACGATCTCGGCGCCGCTCTGCTTGTGGCGCCAGGTGTCCTTGCCTTCATGGTCGATATCGAATCCGTGGGTGTCGTGCTTCACGGTTCCCAGACGATAACCGCGCCCTCGCAGTTCAGGAATCAGCTTTTCAATCAGGGTGGTTTTTCCGGCCCCCTTCTTGCTGACAATGGAAATCACCGGGGGAGTATGGTCCGTCATGGATGGTCCTTAGGAAGGCGCTGCACCAGAAGTGCCCGGGCCGGACAAGTCGGCATCAGGTTTTTTTTAGGCGCTATAATTCAGAGGGTGGTCTTACTTGCTGACTTCGGGGGGCGGAATAACCATCACCGGAATCTTGGAACGTTTCATCACCGATTTGATGATGGGTCCGATGGAGGTGCCGGAAAGAAATCCCTTGCTGGCCCCCATCACCACCATGTCGCAGTTCTGGAGCTTACTCTGCTCGAGTATCTCTTCCACCACCTCGCCGCTTTTGATCACGATCTCCCGTTCCACGTATCCGCATTCGCCGGCATCGATGCCCGCCTCGTCGCAGAATTGGCTCAAGGCGGCCCGAATCATCTGCTTGGAGGTGACTTTTCCCACCAGCATTTGATGGGCGTCCTTCATGTGGGATTCCAGTATCCCCTGCCAGCGTACGTCGCCAAACAGGCCGCGCATCCGGCTTTCCACGGTGTCCGGCATCTTTTCCACCACATGCAGCAGCACGATCTTGGCGTTGAACTCCGTGGTCAGCATGGCGGCATAGTTGAAGGCATGGCGGCTGTTCTCCGAAAGATTGGACGTGAACAGGATGGTTTTGATGCGTTGAATCATGGGTGTTCCTCCCAAGAGATGTGATTTTTCTCTTTCTCCAGCCAGAATGCAACGAAAGGATCCAGCGGGGCGGCCTGGGTTACAGGGGTGAAACCAGGCCCCGGGGCCCGTGGGCTTCGATACAGCGCGCTTTTTCCTCGTCGCTCAACTCGTCCGGGTCCCGTAAGGCATGAAGGGGGCAGATAAATTCGTTGCCTTCCTGATCCGTAACCCGTACCAGTTTTCTGGGTTGTTTCGATTGCTTTTGGGTCATCTCTTCCTCCTAGGCTTGTTGAGGTTTCCAATTTTTCCCAACCAAGATAGGTCTCTACGAAAATTGTGTCAATGCGCCTCGCCGGCAAAAGAAGCCTCGTGCCTCAAGGCTTTATTTCCCCAGCGGTTGCAATTCATATCAAGGTGCTTATTGATTGGTGTTTGCAGTTTTTCCCGACCACGTCCTGAGCAGCCCGGCTGCGTTCCCGGCCATCCCGCGATGGAGGTTGGACCGATTCACCCACCATCGATTCGATTCCTTTTTAAATTTAAATTCCCTGAGGAGGATAACCATGCCGACCCCTCTCCGCTTTGAAACCCTCTGTTTGCACGCTGGTCAAAGCGCGGATCCAGTCACCCATGCCAAGGCGGTGCCCATTCACCGCACAGCCGCCTATCAATTCGACAGCACCGAGCAGGCCGCCAATCTGTTTGCCCTTAAAGAGTTGGGCAATATTTACACCCGCATCGGCAACCCCACCCAGGCGGTCCTGGAAGAGCGCATGGCCGCCCTGGAGGGCGGGCAGGGCGCCCTGGCCCTGGCGTCAGGCACCAGTGCGATCTTTTATTCGGTGATCAATCTGTGTGCCGCGGGGGATGAAATCGTCTCGGCCGGTAATCTCTACGGCGGCACCTACACCATGTTCGATGCCATTTTACCCCAATTTGGTATCCGCACGCGCTTTGCCGATGCCACCGATCCCGATACCATCCATCAGGCCATCACTCCCCGGACCCGGGCCGTGTTCGTGGAGACCATCGGCAATCCGGTCCTGGATGTCACCGACATCGCCGCCGTGGCCCAAATCGCCCACGACCATCACCTGCCTCTGATTGTGGACGGGACCTTTACCACTCCCTATTTGCTGCGGGCTATTGATTATGGCGCCGACATCGTGGTCAACTCGGTGACCAAGTGGATCGGCGGCCACGGCACGGGCATCGGCGGCGTGGTGGTGGATGCCGGCCGTTTTGACTGGACTGACGTCAAATTCAAGCTCTACAATGAGCCGGATCCCAGCTACCATGGGTTGCGCTACGCCCACGACCTGGGCGATCTCAACCCCCTGGCCTTTATCCTGCGCATGCGCCTGGTGCCCCTGCGCAATTTAGGCGCCTGCATCACCCCGGACAATGCCTGGCTCTTTCTCCAGGGGCTGGAAACGCTGCCTTTGCGCATGGAGCGCCACAGCGTCAATGCCCTGGAGGTGGCCCAGCGCCTCCGGAATCACCCTCAGGTTGAATGGGTGCGCTATCCCGGACTGCCCGACGACCCCAGCCACGCGGTGGCCCGACGCTATCTGACCCTGGGGTTTGGGGGCATGGTGGTATTCGGCATCAAGGGCGGCCTGGAGGCCGGGAAAAAATTCGTGGAGCGCCTGCAGCTTTTTTCACACCTGGCCAACGTGGGCGACGCCAAGAGCCTGGTGATCCACCCGGCCAGCACCACCCACTCCCAGCTCAGTGAAACCCAGCAGCGGGAAGGGGGCATCACCCCGGCTTTGATTCGCCTCTCCATCGGTCTGGAACACATGGACGATATCTGGGCCGATCTGGAGCAGGCCCTGAGTTGAGGCGTTATCCAAAATCTACTATCGAAAATATAAGAAACGGCAGATTTGAGCAACATTCTGATAACCTGCCAAAGGCTCGGGGCAACCGTGGCGAGTCCCATCCCTTGAATCCTTGTCGCCCTGGACCCTGGCACACGAATCATTGCCCATGAGCGAATACATCGAACACGACCGCGAGAGTGTCACGGTGGGCCGGGTAGAGAAAAAAAACTTCACCTTCGGCGCTCCGCCCCAGGAGATGCGCCTGGATTGCGGCTCGCGCCTGGGGCCGGTGACCCTGGTCTATGAAACTTACGGCACCCTGGATGCGGACAAGGGCAATGCCATTCTGGTGGCCCATGCCCTCACCGGGGATGCCCACGCCGCGGGCTACCACGATGAGGCCGATCCCAAGCCGGGCTGGTGGGATAACATGATCGGGCCCGGCAAGGGCATCGACACGGAGCGCTACTTTGTCATTTGCAGCAATGTGCTGGGAAGTTGCATGGGTTCCACCGGTCCGGGCTCCCTCAACCCTCGCAGCGGCGAGCCCTACGGGATCTCTTTTCCGGTGGTGACCATTGGGGATATGGTCATGGCCCAGAAGCAGCTCCTGGACCACTTGGGCATTCCCCGGCTATTGGCCGTGGTGGGCGGCTCCGTGGGCGGCATGCAGGTGCTGGAGTGGTGCCTGCGCTTTCCGCAGCAAGTCCGGGCGGCCATCCCGCTGGCCACCAGCATGCGCCATTCGGCTCTGGCCATCGCCTTCAATGAGGTGGCCCGCCAGGCCATCATGGCCGACCCCAACTGGCGAGACGGCGACTACTATGGCGGGAGCCCGCCGGACCACGGGTTGGCCGTGGCCCGCATGATCGGCCATGTGACCTATCTTTCCGACCAATCCATGCGCAAGAAATTCGGCCGGCGGCTTCAGGATAAAAGCGATTTTTCTTTCAATTTCGATGCCGATTTTCAGGTGGAGAGCTATCTGCGCCACCAGGGGCGCAAATTCGTGGAGCGCTTTGATGCCAACTCCTTTCTCTATATCACCAAGGCCGCCGACTACTATGATCCGGCCCGGCTCCATGGCCAGGGATCGGTGGTCCGGGCCCTGGCCAAGGCTCAAGCCAAATTCCTGGTGGTCTCCTTCAGCTCCGACTGGCTCTATCCCACCTACCAGAGCCGCGATATGGTCAAGGCCATGAAAAAAAACGGTCTGGACGTCAGTTTCTGTGAGATCGAAG
Organism: uncultured delta proteobacterium; assembly: GCA_963713755.1. GTDB lineage: Bacteria > Desulfobacterota > Desulfobacteria > Desulfobacterales > CAVQMW01 > CAVQMW01. Next base: position 1,245,551 of record CAVQMW010000005.1, read on the forward strand.
CCGAATGGGGCCACGATGCCTTCCTGATCGCAAACCCTGACTTAACCGCACTGATCAAAGGATTTTTAGCCCGTGTCCATGACGAGCCTGAGTGAACCACCCCCGCTGCGTTACGATCTGTCCATCATTGCCGATTGGATTGTTCCCGGGGCCAAGGTGCTGGATCTGGGCTGCGGCAGCGGCAGCCTGCTGCATCACCTGCGGGAACATAAAGCGGTGCGGGGCGCGGGCATCGAGCTCAACACGGAAAAGGCCGCCGGGGCCATCGCCAAAGGGCTCAGCATCTTGCAGGGGGATATCAGCACCGAGATCGACGATTACCCGAACAACAGCTTCGACTGCGTGATCCTGAGCCAGACCCTGCAGCAGGTGTACGAACCGGCCCGGCTGATCCGCCAGATGCTGCGCATCGGCCGCAGGGGGATCGTCAGCTTTCCCAATTTCAGCCATTGGCACATTCGCTGGCAACTATTGACTACGGGCCATGCCCCGGTCTCTAAGCAGTTGCCCTACCAGTGGTACGATACTCCCAACATCCGGGTCATCACTCTCAAGGATTTCCGCAAATTCGTGGCCGAGGTGGATCTGCGGATCCTGGCCGAGGCCGCCATCAACACCCACGCCCAGGATCGCCGGGGCCGCATGATCCGTTTTTTCCCCAACCTCAGGGCCACCTACGGCATCTTCATGATCGGGGCTTGACAGCGCAACTCGCTTCAGGTTCACCCGATAGGGCGGGCCTTTTCAACCCAGGACAGCTATGCCTGGGAATCGACAAGCTCCGGCGAATGATATACTTTCAAGGCTGATTTAACGACCCACTGGATATTGAACCATGAAGATCGTCTCCATCGCCCTCAGCAAGAAAAAAGGCACCCGCAAATCCCAAGTCGAACGTGCCGAACTGGTGCCCAATCACGGCCTGGCCGGTGACGGCCATGCCGGCCAGTGGCATCGCCAGGTGAGCTTTTTGGCCCAGGAGAGCATCGCCAAAGCCCAGGTGCAGGGCCTGGATGTCACCTTTGGCGATTTTGCCGAAAACATCGCCACCACCGGTATTGATTGGAAATCCCTGCCCATCGGCACCCAGGTCCGCATCGGCGACTCCGCCCTGGTGGAGGTGACCCAAATCGGCAAGCAGTGCCACAAACCTTGCGCTATTTATTATCAGGCTGGGGACTGTATCTTTCCCCGGGAAGGGGTGTTCGCCCGGGTGCTCGAGGGCGGCACCGTGCGGGTAGGCGACAGTCTGCGCTTTGAAACCCGTGATGGGAAGCCCATCGCCTAAGGGTTCCCCGCTTAAGGAAATGAAACAACAAGGTTGTTTTGACAACCATCCAACCCAAAGGAGGGTCCATGGCATCCATTTTTTCCAAGATCGTGGCCGGGGAAATCCCCGCGGATATTGTCTTTCAGGACGAGCGCGTCACCGCCTTCCGGGATATCGAGCCCAAATCCCCGGTGCATATCCTGATCATCCCCAACACGGAGATCCCCACGGTCAACGATATCGAGCCGGACGACGAGGCCCTGGTGGGCTATATGTTTACGGTGGCCAAGCAGATCGCCCGCCAGGAGGGGGTGGCGCAGAGCGGCTATCGGCTGCTGCTCAACTGCAATGCCGACGCCAACCAGGAGGTGTTTCACCTGCACATGCACCTCTTCGGCGGCCGGCCCCTGGGGCCCATGCTGGTAAAATAGGGTATTGTCCATAATTTTCCGTGGAAATAAGAAATCCCCCTAACCCCCTTTGGAAAAGGGGGGCCGGGGGATGATTTCTCCCCCTTTGGAAAAGGGGGGCCGGGGGATGATTTCTCCCCCCTTTGGAAAAGGGGGGCCGGGGGGGATTTTAATTCCGCTAAATCTCGACTGGAAGGTATCGGTCCATGTTTCGATTTCGCGTCCAGTGCGCTGGCTGCTGGAATTGGCAGCGGCCGGCCCCTGGGGCCCATGCTGGTCAAATCGTGCTCAGAACTGAAAGTAGATGAAGGTGGCCGGCTCCGGGCTTTTAAGGACCAGGATTCCCAGAAAGAGCAAAGAGGCCGCTACGGGCCGCGCCAGGAGTAAATTGCGGCCGTACTCAGGCTGGGGACCTCGCCGGCGTTTGTCCCAGGTATAGATGGCGCCGTGAATCCATATCGGCAGGGAGTAAAAGAGCACCAGAATGGCCAGATAGGCGGCCACCTGCCAATCTTCCGTTGAAGCGGCCCCCGGGTCCAGGGTCGCCAGGCTGAGCAGACGGGGAAAATCGGTCTCCCGAAACATCAGCCAGCCCACGCAGACCAGGCCAAAGGTTCCTACAATTTTAATCATCCTTAACAGCCCTGCGGCCCGCCCGCCCCCATTGATCCCTATCCACCCCGCAACATTGCGCAGCATGCGTTCCGCTAATATGAGTGCCCCATGATAGCCGCCCCACAACACGAAATTCCAACTGGCGCCGTGCCACAGCCCCGAGAGCAAAAAGGTGGCCATGATGTTGAGGGCTGAGCGGCCCGCCGAGCATTTGGAGCCCCCCAGGGGGATATAGACATAGTCCCGCAGCCAGTAGGAGAGGGACATGTGCCAGCGCCGCCAGAAATCGGCCGGGGAACGCGCCAGGTAGGGGTGGTCGAAATTGCGGCTCAGGGTGAACCCCAGCAGCCGGGCCGAGCCTCGGGCAATGTCCGTGTAAGACCAGAAGTCGGCTAAAATCTGGATGGCAAAAGCCCACACACCGGCCCACAGAACCGGGAAACTGGGTTCCGGCAGGGCAAACACCTTGTAGGCGATCAATCCGGCGTTGTCGGCGATCACCAGTTTCTTGAAAAACCCCCACACCAGCAGCATCAGGCCCTGATTGATCCCCTGGGGCGTCACTTGGCGGCGGGTTTCTACCTGGGGTAAAAGATGCCCGGCGCGCTCAATGGGTCCCGCCACCAGTTGGGGAAAGAAACTGATAAAGAGGGCCACATGCAACAGATTGGAACGGGGGGCCAAATCGCCCCGATAGACATCGATGGTGTAGGCCAGGGCCTGGAAGGTGTAAAAAGAGATGCCCACCGGCAGCAAAATATCCAGGGTATAGGTGAAAGATTCAAGCCCCAGGGCCGAGAGCAGGGCGGCCACATTGGATAAAAAGAAATCGGCGTATTTAAAGACTCCCAGCACGCCCAGACTGATGACGGCCGCCGAAACCATCAGCGGCTTGTGCAGCGCCGGCCGCCGGGCCATATGTAGGGCACAGAGGTAGTTGGTCAGGGTGATGGTGAAGATCAACCCCAGAAACCAGGGATGGATATAGCCCAGGAAAAGGTAGCTGGCCCCCAGCAGCAGGATGTTCTGGTCGCGGTGGGGCAGCAGCCAGTAGACCAGCAGGACCGCCGGCAGAAAAATCAGATATTCGATGCTGTTAAAACTCACTGCAGCAGATGTCCCAGACGTTGATGGAAAATTTCAGTGTAGGCCTTGGGATCCTCGATATGGTCCCCCAGGGCGTACATCTCAAGGGTGAGGGCCGGATCTCCGCTAAAATCGTAAAACTCGGCGCCATGCCGGGCCAGATAGGCTTTCAGGGCGCGGACAAAGCGGGTCATGGCCGGGGAATCGGGAGGTATGCCGGTCTCTGTGGGCCGCTGCTGGACCCGGATAAAGGCCAGGGGCAGGCCGTGGTCGCTACTCAGTTGCAGCATGGCCGGCAGGAAAGAGTCCGCGACCCGGGTGTCGAAATCCAAAAACCGGGCATTGTCGTCGAGCCCCTGGGCCTCCACGTCCAGCCCGTTGCCCTGCGCTGAATTGAGGTTGCCGAATCCCAGCCGCTGATTCACCGCTTGGCGCAGGGCATCTATTCCGGCCCCATCCGCCGCCTCACCACGGGCCAACGCCAGGAAAGCCGCTCCCCGGCTGAGGGTTTCCCGCACCACTGCCTGGGAGCGTATCACCGGAAAGCGCTGGGCGAGCCAGTCCCCGATGCGCAATTTGGGGGAAAGGGTCCGGCCGTAGGCAATCTGCTGGAATACCGGATCGGGGCCCGGAGAAATCCGCCGAATCAGTTCGTCGAAATAGGGACCGCGGGTTCGGGCCTGGGGATTGACCAGGGTGGTGGAGCGAAAGAAAACAAAGGTGCGTTTGGGTTTCACCCCCGAAGGGATCAGCAGATACTTCAGCGCCAGGTAGTGGATGCCCGACAGGGCGCCGAAATTGACGATGGAATGGGCGGGCCGGCCGCCCAGCAGGGCCGTCAGATGGGCATCGTCGATGCGGCTCCAAAGCATGGAGTTGCCGATAAACACAAATTCCGGTGATTTGGCCCTAAGTTCCCGGTGCACCATGGGGGCGATATAGGGAACCTCGGACTCCAGCGGGGCCAAGGCCAGTGCCGGCAGCAGGACGATCGAGGCCAACACCGCCACTGAACGGCGCCGTTTCAAGAGGGTCAGGGGCAGCAGCAGGGCCAGGGCGCAGACCCCGGCGCCGGCCAGGGCCAGGGGCGCCAGGCGATGCCCCGCGGCCATCAGCGCCCACCAGATCTCCAGGCTGCCCATATCGAGATGCAGCACCTCGCCGCCGTGAAGCAGGCGCTGGCGCATCAAGGGCGGTTCCTGAAGCGCCATGGAAAAACTGCCCCCGCTGCCCTCGCGGGTCAGGGTCACCCGCAGAACATGGCGGCCGGCAGTCAGATGCACCCAGCCCTCTCCCTGTTGCTCCGGCAGATCCGGTTTTGAAAGAACCACAACCGGGCGGCCGTCCACGGCCAGGGTGCCCCGGCCCTCCAAGGCCAGCACCAGCCGGTAATAGCCGCTCTTGGGAGCCTCCCAGGCGGCAAAAGCGCTCAGCGCGCCATAGGCCGGGGGCAGGTGGTTCTGGACATAAGCCGGGATCACATCCCGGTAATGCGCCGCCGCTTCGGGACCGCGGGGCTGGCTGAAGCGAACCCGCCACCCGCTGCGCTGGGCGTCGGCCCGGGGGGCGAGCACCTGGGTCGCGATGGCAGGGGGGCCAAAGAAGGCCAATCCCGCCAGCAACAGGCACAAAGCCAGCCCCAACCCCCAGCGCTGAGCGGCTGATTTTAAACCCAACATCTTCACAGCTTTTCCGTTTACGATATAAAATTTGCGGCAGTTTAGCGGATCGGCAGGGGGTTGGCAATCTAGGGGCGGGGCTTGGTGGCAATCGGATTTGGTGTGCGCAGCGCCGCCCTGTTTTTCAGCCCTCAAGTTTTTTGCTCAACGTGCCGATACCATGGGTACACGCGTTCGTGTTGCATGATCACCTCCAAGAGAAAGGCCCCCATGTTCTCCGATCCGTTCCCATTGGACACCACGACCCTTTGCCCCGAAATTGTCAGAATCATTCAGGCCATCGACGATTCCGCCCAGTGTACCCAACATCTCGGTGGGTCTCCTTCCGATCTTTGTCCGGCAGGTCGGCAATCGAACCCAGGTGCTGGATATCCTGTCTGCCTTTGCCCTGAGCTGGAGAAATAGACCGTCTGCCTGGGGTCTAGAATTAAAATTAAATCCTACAGGTCCGCAAAGCGATTCGTTGGGTTTCAGCGAGCACTCCCGGATATCTCCACCACGTGATTTTAACCTAAGCTTTAGGCTGAATTTGTTTGCCGCCGTCCGCCATCCAGGCTATGGGTATTTTTATCCAGAAATTGATACCCACCTGTAAAGGAACTGTGATGGTCGATCGCTATATTCTGACCCCCTATTTTTTAGACCAATCCCTTCCCCAACTCATCAACCTGGCCCAGGCCCCTTGGACGATAATTGAAGAACAACTCCCCCCCGGAGAAGCCCAGCAGCGAATGGCCCTGCTCTATGGGGCCCTGGCCGGGGCCGTGGCCCGGATTTTAAGGGAAGGGAACCGGCCGGTGAGCATTGCCGGAGATTGTTGCAGCAGCCTGGGCGTGGCCGCCGGGCTTCAGCGGGCAGGAGCTCAATTCAGCCTGGTCTGGCTGGATGCCCATGGGGATTTCAATACCTGGGAGACCTCCCCCAGCGGGTTTTTGGGGGGCATGCCCCTGGCCATGCTGGCTGGGCGCGGTGAACAAACCCTGGTCGACAATCTTCAGTTCCAGCCCTTGGCTGAAAAAAGCATTTTACTCTGTGACGGCCGGGACTTGGACCCGGAAGAGGCCCGGGCCATCCAATCTTCGGCCTTAACGCACATCCCGGAGATATCTCAACTTCGACACCATATCCCTGACAACGCCCTCTATGTGCACATGGATATGGACATCATCAACCCCGACCAGGCTCCGGCCCAAAATTACGTCGCCCCTGGCGGCCCCTCCCAGGAGGAAGTCCGGGATGCCTGCGCGGCCCTCCACGCCACCGGCCGGGTGGTCGCCGTCTCCATGAGCACTTGGAATCCTGAACTGGACAGCGACGGCCGAACCCGGCAGGCCTGCATGGCGGCCCTGGCCAGCTTGCTGGGAAATTAGGAGTTTTTGCTACCCCTATGCTAAACATTGGTCAGTACAATGAATTGGTAGTCCAGCGGAAGGTGGCCTTCGGGTTCTATTTGAATCCCAAGCCGGATGAGGTGTTGCTGCCGCTGAAATATGCCCCGAAAGGCCTTAAAGTGGGTGATACCCTGCGGGTGTTTGTCTACACCGATTCCGAGGATCGGCCGGTGGCCACCACCCTGAAACCCAAAGCGGTGGTAGGGGAGTGCGCCTGTCTTGCGGCCAGGGACCGGGCACCCTTTGGCATGTTCATGGATTGGGGGCTGGAGAAGGATCTGCTGGTGCCCAAAAAAGAGCAGCCGCCGGGAATGAAAGTGGGCAAGAAATATGTGGTCAAGGTGTGCCTGGATGCCCGCACGAATCGGGTTTACGGGACCACCCACATTGCGGCCGCCTGCCAGCCCGCTCCCCCATCCCTGGCTGCGGGCGCCAAGGTGGATATCTTGGTCTACCGGATATTCAAGGTGGGCTATTTCGCCGTGGTGACCCACACCTATGCCGGACTGCTCTATAAGGATCAGGTGTTCGAGCCCCTGGAAGTGGGGGATCGGCGAGAGGGTTATGTCACCCGGCTGCGGGATGACGGGAAACTGGATCTCTCCCTAAAAAAGCCCGGCTATGGATCGGTGAATCGTTCTGGAAGCCGAATCATGCAGGCCCTAGAAAAGGGTGGCGGGTTCATTGCCTGCCACGACAAAAGCTCGCCGGAAAAGATACGGTCCACCTTCGGCCTGAGTAAAAAGGAGTTCAAGCGGGCCATCGGCGGACTCTACAAGGCCGGCAGGATCGATATCCAGAACGATGGTATCCGCCTGAAGCAAACAGCGGCTGAGCCTAAGGCCTTGGCTTCATCTCCCCGCCCCTCCCCTCTGGGAAAGAGAATTCGCGGTCAGGAAAAATTTAAAAAATCCAGGAGAAAACCGCCGTCCCCAGGATCAGGGCGATAATCCCGAACAGGCGGTAGGTTTGATCCGAGGCCTGTTCCAGAAACCACTGTTTGGCTTGTTTGTAGTACCCTTTGGGGTTGAGGAAAATGAACAGGCCCTTGCCCATGGCGGTAATTCCCAGCAGCACAATGAAGCCGCTCTGGCGGGCCGCCCCGGCCGAGAGGATCAGGACCAGGCCCAGCACCGCCACCAAGACGGCGATGATTTTCTCATTGGATGCCTTGAACAGGTTGCTCAGGGCTTCCCGCAGCATCTTAGTGTAGAGAATGTAGCCGCATCCCGCGGCGATCATCAAAAGACTGAACAGCAACAGAAACCATTTCATCAGCAAATCCTCCTTACTCTCCGAAAACCAGGTTGGGCAGATAGACCACCAACTGCGGAATCAAGCACATCAATACCACCACCACGACCAAAATCAACACGAACCCGATGATCTCCTTGGAGTAGGTTACCACTTCCGGGATCCCGATCCCATTGTCCTCGAACCGCAGATTTAGACGGATGCCCACATTTCGGTGACAGGAGATGCCCTATTTACTGATTTGGCCCATTATTAGCCGCTTATAGACCAAATCCCAAAGATACCACAAGGCGCTATTTGGGAGAGGCCATTTTAGCGGGTTTTTCGGCGAATATCCGCTGATCCGGTTCCGTCCACGGCCTTCCCGGGGCGCATGCCGCGTGGGTTTTTTCTGTTTGACATTGCAGAATCTGCGCGGTATGTTTTCTGATAATTATTATCTTTTAACAAAAAATATTTATTGCAACGGGGAATGCGCGCGCCATGTTAGAATCTATTGTGACTCCCAAAACCAGGCACCGACTGGACCAAATGCTTGCCAAGCTGCGGGAGCACGAGTTTAGGATCACGCCCCAGCGGCTGGCGGTGCTGAAGGTATTGGCGCAGAGCGAGGGACACCCCAGCGTGGAACGAATCCACGACGCCGTACGGGGAGAGTTTCCCACCACGAGCCTGGCCACCATTTACAAAACCGTCAACCTGCTCAAGGAGGTCGATGAGGTACTGGAGCTTGGCTTTCCCGGCGGCAGCAACCGCTATGACGGCAACAAGCCCTATCCCCACCCCCATTTGATCTGCACCCGCTGCAACACCATCATCGATCCCGATCTGGATAAATTCAAGGACCTGACCCAAGAGGTGATTCGGCAAACCGGCTATCAGATTCAAACCCATCGGGTTGATTTTTTCGGCATTTGCCCAGCGTGCCAAAAAGGCAAGCCTCCCGAAAAGTAAATCCCAATTTTCAAATTTTTTTGCACTTTAAAGGAGAATTATTATTAATAGAAATCAAATGTTTTAAAATAGTAGTTGTAGCCCGGGTCGAGCCGACCCTGTCGGATCCGTCCCAAAATGGACTGGATTTCTGAAATTAGCCGGATCCATGGTCCGCATTAACCCCTTTCAACCCAAGGAGGATACTATGAGCGATTCAAAACGATTGACCACCAGTGCCGGCGCGCCCATCGCCGACAATCAGAACTCTCTGACGGCTGGACCCCGGGGCCCGCTGTTGCTCCAGGATTATGCGCTGTTGGAGAAACTGGCCCATCAAAACCGCGAGCGCATTCCCGAACGCGTGGTGCATGCCAAAGGATGGGGTGCCCACGGCACCTTTACGGTCACCCCAAAACCAATCTGCGGTCGGCCACCGCGGCCTGGGATTTTTGGTCGCTCTCCCCGGAATCCCTGCACCAGGTGACCATCCTGATGTCGGATCGCGGGCTGCCCATCGGGGTCCGCCACATCAATGGCTACGGCAGCCATACCTACAGTTTCATCAATGCCCAGAATCAGCGCTTCTGGGTCAAGTTTCACTTCAAGACTCTCCAGGGCCACAAGCACTGGACCAATGCCGAGGCGGCCAAGGTGGTGGGACAAACCCGCGAATCCACCCAGGAAGATATCGCCGATATCCGCGCCACCGTTCGGCGGCATTACACGCGGGGCAGAAGCTATATCTCCCGCGCATTGTGTCGCGATTGGCATTGGGTTCAGCCCAATGGCAAACTTAAGGAATATGCCACCCGTGATCTTCTGTTGCGCCTGGAAGAAAAAGGCCTGGTTGCGTTACCTGCGCGACTGCGGCCGAAAAACAACGCCAAGCGGCGATCTTTCAGCCAGAGACCTATTTTCCAGGATACCCCCCTGCAAGGTGCGGTCAAAGATTATGCCGACCTTGAACTTCAAGTTATAAAAACCGGCGAAGACTATCTGTGGGGATACCTGCTGCACCATTATCACTACCTGGGCGCTCCCAGACTTGTGGGCGAACACATCAAGTATCTGGCCTTGCTCGACGGCCAGGTCGTCGCCTGTGTGGCATGGGCCAGCGCGGCCTTTAAAGTTAAAAGCCGCGATGATTTTATCGGCTGGCCGGCTGCCGTAAAGCGGCGGCAACTGCACCTGATCGCCAACAATGCGCGCTTTCTGATCCCGCCCTGGGTTCGCGTCAAGCACCTGGCCTCCAAGGTATTGGCGCTCAATCTGAGGCGATTGGCCGATGACTGGCAGGCAGCCTACCATCACCGGGTCCACCTGGCGGAAACCTTCGTGGATCTCTCGCGCTTTAAAGGCACCTGCTACAAGGCGGCCAACTGGCAATGTGTCGGGCAAACCCGCGGCAGCGCCAAAAAAGGCAATGCGTACCGATTCCACGGCCAGCCCAAGGCCGTTTATCTTTATCCCCTGGATCGACACTTTAAACGGGTGCTTGCCGATGACCCGGGATGAAGCTGCCGCCATTTTGGATTTGCCCCGGCAACAGGCCCTTGATGCCATTTTGGCGCTTTCCGACAAGGCGGAGAAATCTGACCGCCTGTGCGCAACGGTCAGCCCCACCTGCCCGTCGGGGATGAAGCCGCCCTATCTGAAAGCGCCCGGAAAAAAGCGCAGGAAAAAACCCGGTCGCAAAAAGGGCCACCCCGGGGTTGCCCGAAGGCGACCTGACAAGGTCGATCATTATAAACAGCACACGCTGGAAAACTGCCCCGAATGCCGGTCGGCTTTGGGAAAACCAATAAAGCACCATCAGCGCTATACCATGGACATCCCGCCGGTCAACGTAGAGGTCACCGAGCACACCGTGCATGGATATTGGTGTTCGATGTGCTGAAAAAATGGGTTGCTTTTCCCCTGATTAACTGCGCGGGGATGGCGGCTATCTGTTTGACGCGCTCTTATGAACGCTGAATGGATCCCCACCGACGCGGGGATGACGGTCTAAGGGTGATTCCGGTTTTTCAGGAAACCGCCAAACCTAAACCCGGGATTTTAGCATCGGCGATCCCGGACCCTCCACCGAGAGTTGACCCAGAGCGGTTTGCGCCCGTTTGCCATTCTACCGCCGGGCGTGAATAACCAGCAGCAGGCCCGAGGCCAGGGAGATCCGGGCCGGGGAACGCTTGAATCGGTTGCTGATGCCCTGGGTGGCGCCCAGCTCCAGCGTGGCGCGGGTCAAGGGGTAGTCCAGCCCCTGGAGGGTGACGCCGCTTGCGGCGGCGGTGAGGGGAATCAGGGAGAGGCCGTCCCCCGGCTCGCCGATAATGTCCAGGGTTTGGCCCCCCTTGAGCAGCTCCAGGGTATCCCCGCCATCCAGCAGCTTGACCGGAACTTCCGCCAGGAAATCGGCGCTGAGCAGCAGCACATTGGCCAATGTCATGTCCCAGCGCTCACCCAGAGCTCCCAGGATGACGATCTCTCGGGCCTTTCGCCGGCAGGCCAGACGCAGGGCCAGCTCCAGGTCGGTGTGGTCCTTGCGGGCCGGGTGGCGCAGGATCTCCACGCCCCGCCGCTCCAGGTGTTCCAGCTCTGAAGGATCGATGGAGTCCAGATCGCCGATCACTACCTGGGGCGTGACTTTCCACTGGCGGCAGAGGCGGGAGCCGCCGTCGGCGGCGATGATCAGATCCTTCCGGAGCTCCAGGCTGAAGTGCCGGGGCCACAATTTCAACACGCCGTTGGCAAAGATGACGGCTCGCATGGGATCAGGGCTCCTCTGGAATGACGATCCAGCTGGCCGGATCGAGGATCAGCGCAATGGATCGGCCCGCTGCAGGCGGCGGCCTGCGGTTGGGCAGATCAAAAGTGAGGGGAATGTTCGCCGCAGTCTGGACTTTAACGCGATAGGTCTGTCCGGTAAAGAGCCGCGAGATGACCCGGCCGCGGATGGTGGGTCCTTTGGGATCTATTTCAGCGGCGGTGTCCGGTTGGCCGAAGGCCAGACGGGCGCCTTCGGGGCGCAGAATCAGAGTGACCCGTTCCCCGGGACGCTTTGCAGTGGCAAGGGGTCCAAAGGCGCCCAGGGCGGTGAGCACTTCCCCGGCAGGTCCGATTTTTCCCTCAATAAGGTTGCGAAATCCCAGAAAACTGGCCGCAAAACGGCTTTGCGGTCGAAGATAGAGGTCTTCGGGGTCGGCCATCTGCTCCAGGCGGCCGGCGTTCATCACCGCAATCCGGTCGGCCACGGCCAGGGCTTCGGATTGGTCGTGGGTGACGAAAATGGCGGTCATGGCCAAATCCTTCAGGATCTGCCGGATCTCCCTTAACAGCCGCTCCCGCAGGGCGCGGTCCAGGGCCCCCAGGGGTTCGTCCAGCATCAGCAGGCGCGGCCGGGGGGCCAGGCTGCGGGCCAGGGCCACCCGCTGGCGCTCGCCGCCGGAAAGGTCGGCCACGCTGCGCCGGGCGAAATCGGCCATGCCTACCAGCTTCAGCATCGCTTCGGTGCGCGCGTTGAGCGCCTCCGGGGCGAGGGATTGCAGGCTCAGGCCGAAGGCCACATTGTCGAACACGCTCTTGTGGGGAAAAAGGGCAAACTCCTGAAACATCAGCCCGAAGCGCCGCTGGTGGGCCGGGGTGCGGGTGAGATCGCGGCCGTTGAATAAGACCCGGCCCTGGTCGGGGGATTCCAGTCCGGCCGTCAGGCGCAGCAGGGTGGTCTTGCCGCAGCCCGAGGGCCCCAGCAGGCACAGGATCTGGCCCTGGTCCAGCTCCAGGCTGATCTCCGCCACGGCCGGCTGCCCGTCGTAGGCTTTGCAAAGCTGGTTGAGCTGCAGCAGGGCCATCTTAAAACTCTCCTGAGGCGGGTTTGGCCTTTTCCAGAAAAATGAAGCCCAGAGCGGTGGTCAGCATCAGAATGCAGCTCATGGCCATGGCCTGGCCGTAGTTCATGGCCCCGGGCTGGCTCAGAAAGCGGTAGATGGCCAGGGGCAGGGTGGGGGTCTGGGGGCGGGCCACAAATACCGTGGCACCGAACTCCCCCATGCTGATGGCAAAGGCGAACACCGCGGCCACCCTGAGGGCGCGGCTCAAAATGGGCCAGTCCACGCTGGCGCCAGACCGTGCCAGGGGAGGCTCCCAGCACCGCGGCCGCTTCCCTGAGGCTTTGGGGAATGCTGCGCCAGGCCGGCAGCAGGCTGCGGATCACAAAGGGGAAGGCCACCAGGGCGTGGGCCAGGGCCGGCAGCACCAGGGAGGTGCGCAGGTTCAGGGGCGGTTCGTCCAGGGCGATCACAAAGCCGAAGCCCAGGGTGACCGCCGAGGTGGAAAGCGGCAGCATGAAGATGGGGTCCAGCCAGCTCTTGCGCGGCTTTTGGGGCGGGCCAGAAAAGCCGCGGCCAGCCCTCCGGCGGTCAGGGCGATGAGGGTGGCCCCCAGGGCAAAGCCCAGGGAGTTGCGTACTGCGACCAGGGGGGCCACATAGAGAATGGAGTGGGCGGAATCGTCCAGCAGGGCGCGGTAGTAGGTGAGGGCCGGGCCGTTTTCGGTCACAATGGAGCTCAGGAATAATGCGGCGATGGGGGCGCCCAGCAGCAGCAGCAGAAAGAGCACGCTGGCGGCGGCCACGGTTTTTTGGGCCTTGGTGCGGGCCGGGCGCCGGCCGGCGCGGGCGGCCTGCGGCATCAGGGAGACAGCGCTGCGGCTTTCCAGGCGTGTATAGAGGGTCATCAGGCCGAAGGTGAAGAGGATCTGGATCAGGGAGAGGGCCGCGGCCAGGGGCAGGTTGAAGAGATGCACGGCCTGGCGGTAGATCTCCACCTCCAGGGTGGCCAGGCGCGGGCCGCCCAGGATCAGGATCACCCCGAAACTGGTGAAGCAGAAGATGAACACCAGCAGGCTGGCCGCCAGGATGGCCGGCGCCAGCAGGGGCAGGGTGATTTTCAGAAACACCTGGCCCTGGGAGGCTCCCAGCATCTGGGCCGCCTCGGCCATATTCCGGGGCAGCCGGGACCAGAATCCGCCCACGATGCGCAGAATCACGGTGTAGTTGTAGAAGACGTGGGCCAGCAGAAAGAAAGTCACGGTCTGGTCCAGGCGGATGACCGGTTCGCTAAAGCCCCCCAGGGCCATGAGGGCCCGGTTGACCAGGCCCCCGCTGCCCAAAAGGGCGCGGAAGGCCGCGGCCGTGACCACGGTGGGCAGCACAAAGGGCACGGTGGTCAGGGACTGCACCAGCGCCTTGCCCTTGAAGTCGTAGCGGGCGAAAAAATAGGCCCCCGGCAGGGCCAGAATCAGAGTCAGCAGCGTGGAGAGGGCCGCCTGCCAGGTGGTGAACCACAGCACCCGCGCATAGTAGCCGGTGCGCACCAGTTGATAGAGCTTGCCCAGGTCCAAAACCCCTTCGGGGGCAAAGCTCAGGGCAAAGATGCTGATCAGGGGATAAAAGTAGAATATCCCCAAAAAGAGCAGCGGGGGGGGCGATCAGCAGGTGGTGCGTCTTGAGTTTCACCGCAGCACGATGTCGGTCCAGGTCTCGATCCAGCGCTCCCGGCCGCCTTCAATGGCCTCGGGGCTCAGGAGCACCGGGTCCGCGGCCTGGCGGCCGTGTTTGACAAACACCTCCGGCAGGGGGGTCTCCTTGACGGCCGGAAAGACCCACATGTGCAGGGGGATGTCCGCCTGGAAGAGGGGGCCGAGCATGAAGTCCACCAGTTCCCGGGCCAGGTCCGGCTGCCGGGTGCCCTTGAGAATACCCACGAACTCGATCTGCCGAAAGGCGCTGCCCGGGGCCAGCAGGGCGGCCGTGGGGGCTTGATCCAGGGGGGTTTCGCTGTAGTGCACCTCGGCCGGGGGGCTGGTGGCGTAGCTGACGATAATGGGGCGTGTGCCGCCCTTGGCCCGGGAGAACTGGCCGTAGTAGGCATCGGACCAGCCGGGGCTGATATAGACCTCGTTGGCCCGAAGTTGGCGCCAGAATGTTTCAAAGCCCGGCTTGCCCAAGGCGCCCACGGTGGCCATCAGAAATGCCAGCCCCGGGGAGGAGGTGGCCGGGTTCTGCACCACGGTCAGGCCTTTGTAGGCCGGGTCGATCAGATCGTCGAGGGTTTGGGGCGGGGTCAGTTCGCTTTTGGCAAACCAGGCCCGGTCGTAATTGATGCAGACATCCCCGAAATCCACCGGCAGCAGGCGCCGGCTGGGATCGAGCTTGAGTGCGTCGGGGATCTCGGCCAGGCGGGGCGAAGCGTAGGGTTCGAAAATATCGGCGTTGAGGGCCCGGCTCATAAAGGTGTTGTCCACTCCGAAAAAGACGTCCGCCAGGGGATTTTTTTTCGAGAGGATGGCCTGGTTGAGAGCCGCCCCGGCGTCGCCGCTTTTCAGCACCTTGAGGGTCACCCCGTGAGCCTGTTCAAAGGCCGCCAGGGTCGACTCGGCCACGGCAAAACTATCATGGCTCATCAGGGTCAGCACCGGAGGCGACTCCGCGGTCCGGCCCGCTCCGCTAATGCCGAAAGCCATCAAGATGGCCAGCGCGGTGAATAGATGTTTTCCACGTTGCGTCATGGATTACTCCTTTGAGATTCAGGAACCGGAAAATGGCTACGGAAGGGTACGGCGGGCGGCAAAATAAAAACGCCCTCCAGCAGAGGGCGTAAGCAGGGCGGCCTGGCTTTCCTCCACCGGCATTATCCGGATCAGGTTCAACGGTCGGACTCATCGCTATGCGGCAGAGTCCCTCTCAGCCCGGTTGCTCCGAGCTCCCGATGGGCACATCACGGTGTATGTACGATTGATCAATGGCTTGCAAAAAGTTTTCAATCACGTTGTTTCCGCGGAGGCGGGAACCTATAACAATAGATCTCCGCATTCGTATGGACGACGCAAACAATAGATCTCACTTTTTACAAAATCGTCAACTATCTTTAGACCGGAATGGGGCCGTGTTGTCAAGGGATTAAGTTGCATGCATGATGCCTGAATTCTCGCCGGCGGCTTCAGGGGAGGGACCAATTTCCCGCACCTGCTTTCCGGGCGGGGTCAATGCCGCTGCCGCCTGAGCCGCAGGCTGCTCTCCCCGGTGTAGAGCAGCACTCCGCACCAGATCAGCACAAAGGTTGCCAATTGGGCCGGGGAGAAGGCTTCATCATAGACCAGCACCCCCAGCAGGAACATGCAGGTGGGGGCCACATACTGCAAAATTCCCATGGTGACCAGGCTCAGCCGCCGGGCGCCGTAGGTGAATCCCAGCAGGGGCAGGGTGGTCACCGCCCCGGCGCCCAACAGCAGGAGGTCGATTTTCAGCCCCCTGGCGCCCAGGGCGCCCCGACCCTGGAGCTCAAGCAGGATCAGCCAGATCAGGGCGGGAATCGAGAGAAAACAGGTTTCAATGAAAATCCCCACCAGAGGGCCGCTGCCCATCTTCTTGCGCACCAAACCGTACATGCCGAAACTGAAGGCCAACACCAGGGCGATCCAGGGCAGATGGCCGAATCTCAGAACCTCGTTGGTCACCCCGGCCGCGGCCAGGCCGATGGCCAGCCACTGCAGGGGCCGCGGGCGGTCCTGAAAAAAGAGAAACCCCAGGACCACATTCACCAGGGGATTGATGTAGTAGCCGAGGCTGCACTGGAGCACGTAGCCGGCATTGACCGCGTAAATATAAACCCCCCAGTTGGTGGCCACCAGCAGGCTGGAGGCCGCCAGAAAGGCCATGTTTTTCCGGGAACGAAAGGCCTCTCCCACCTCGCGCCAGCCCTTGATGGCATGCAGGCAAAGGCCGCAAAACAGCCCCGACCAGATGATGCGATGGCACAGGATTTCAAGGGCCGGGACGATCTGCACCTCCTTCCAGTACATGGGCAGCAGGCCCCAAGCCAGATAGGCGGCGAGGCCGGCGACAAGACCGCTGGAGGCGGGGGTTGAAATCGCGCTGGGGGCGGGCCGGGGCATAAAGGCGCCTTTGGGGTGGAATGCGTGAGATGAAGCGGCGCGAGTATCCGCCCGGAGAGGCCGGGTGTCAACCCCCAATCCCGGGGGATTTTATTAACCCGGCGACAGATTACACAACATACATCATGTTGGACCCCCAAGCGAGTTGAGGGCAGGCTCCGCGGGACTGACGGAGCCCTAAATTGACGTCATATCCGCGGAAGCGGAAATCCATAGGTGGCGCCTGCAGCCGATAAACTCGAAGTTTGACAGCAGACCCACAGTGTCAGGGACGTGCCAGGATCAACTCTTGACGTAGAGGGGCGTTGACGGTGAGACACGATGCGAGGTTGGCAAGGGGTCAGTTGTTGTTGAACACCTTTTCTTTGCTGGTGGAGGTGATGGCCAGGGCCGCGGTGCCGGGGACCACGGGAAACTGCTTGGTGATGGTGGAACTGCCGCGTTTATGTCCGTGCTGGGAGCTGTAGAGCACTTCGGTATGCAGGATTTCGCCGCCGCTGTCGACAAACCGCAGGCGCACCGCCATTTCCTCAAGCGGGCGGGTGGCGCTCAGGCGGCCCCTGAAATCGAGGGTTCCCGGCTCGCCGGACCCTCCGGGACGATAGGTATAGTCATAGTCCACCCGCAGGTAAACCGTCTGATAGGTCCCCGAAGTGGATTCATCGGGCGGCAAGGGCAGCTGATGCCGGGGTTTGATGGTGCAACCCATGGCCAACAAGAGAATCCAGGTGCCCGCCAGAACGGGCAGAATCATTGGCGATAGGCAATTGCGGTCAATATGAGTGGGAACCATTTTCTCTCCTCCCTGGAAACATCCCGGCACCATGAATGCATTTATTGCTGGATGGTTTTTCCGGGCGAACCTGGCTTTCAAGGCCCGGAATGAGATTATACGCAAATCATCAAATATACAGTTCAATTTTAACCATGATTGACCGGCCAGGCAAACCTATGGCTGGAACTTTTTTAGCTTTCGGGAGTAAAACCGTGAAGGCCCCGCCGATCATTGGATCGGGGGGCCTTCTGTACCGCATGCGGCTAAGCCCGGCGTCTGATTATAAGTAATCAAAATCATTTAATTTTTACCACTATAGCGGCCACGGGATTGCGCCAGTCGTGCCGGGTCGGATCCAGATCCCCACTGCCATGGATACCGGCATGGATATAAACATCACTTTTTTATCAAATTTTTGCGCGAGCCCTAAGCTGGAGTGTGGGCAGGGAGGGTGAAGGAGAACACTGTACCCTGGTTGAGGGCGCTGGCTACCTGGATGGAGCGGTCGTGCAGCTCCAGAATCCGCTTGCTGATGGCCAGTCCTAAACCGGAATGGCCCGCTGCGCTGCTGCGGCCCAGCCGGTAAAAGCGGTCGAAAACCTGTGCCTGCCGACCTTGCGGGATACCCTGGCCGCTGTCGCGAACTTCCACCCGGACCCCGGCGGGCCGGGGAGACAGGGCCAGCTCCACCTTGCCGCCTTGGGGGGTGTAGTGAAGGGCGTTTTCCAGGAGGTTTTCCAGGACCCGCTCGATCAAGCCGATATCGGCCTCTGCAAAGGGCAACTCACCCTCGAGGGCGGTGGAGAGCCGGATCTGCTTCTCCTGGGCCCGCAACTGAAATTTCTGAACCACGTCGTGGACCAGCTCACCCAAGTGAAATGGTTCCCGTGCCACGCGCATATCGTCTGAATCGAGCTTGGCCAGCTCAAAGAGGTCTTTGACCAAATTTATTCAGACGGTCGCAGTGCAGCATGGCTTTTTCGCGGCCAAAAGCGGCCATGCGGCGAGTCAGGACCTTGAGCCGCCGGGTGAGGGTGGCAAAGAGCACCAGGCCGGCAACCAGGGCGAACAGCAGGCTGGCCAGAATGATCCAGAGGCTCAGCTTCAGGATATAGCTGCCCTTGAGTTTCTGGACCAGAGTGTCGTAGATCTCACCGCCTAAAATCACGTATAGATAACCCTGCAGCTCCCCCTGGGCCGGGATCCGCGCCGCGGAGAACACTTTCACGGCTTCCAGGCTTCGCGGATCGTCTCCCAAAATCGCCTTGTTGCCATCCCCCGCCAGCCATTGGCCCACCGGTGCCAGGTCGACGGTTTGGCGTTTTACCTTTCCGGGAGCCGCCGAATAGGTGAGGATATCGCCCCGAGTGTCCAAGAGATAGATTTCGATGCTGGGGTTGATCACCATGAGCATGTGGAAGATCTCCGCCAGCGCCTCCCGGTTGACCTCATTCCCCGATATCAGCTGCTCCTGGCCCACAATATGGCCGGCCAGGTTCCGGTTGAGCCGCTGGGTCAGCTCCTGGTGATACATTTCCGTGGAGAAGAGGGCCACCCCGCTGACGGTCATGCCCACCAGGCAGAACAATCCGGTGAGCACCAGGGCCAATTTGGAGTACAGAGAGTCAACCATCTTGAGGGAGATCTCCATGGGATTCCGGGTTCTCGCTGAATTTGTAGCCCACCCCCAATACGGTGAGCACATAACGGGGTCGGGCCGGGTCCGCTTCAATCTTACCCCGCAGGCGGTTGATGTGGGAGTTGACCGTGTGTTCGTAGCCGTCATGGCCGTAGCCCCATACGGCGTCCAGCAGCTGGGCGCGGGTGAACACCCGTCCGGGATGCCGGGCGAAGTAGAGTAAAAGGTCGAACTCCTTGGCGGTCAGCATCACAATGGGAGTGTAGAGGGTCCGGCCGCGGATGCGCCGACAAATTTCAAGCCCGTCCATTCCCGGAAGCATCAGGTCCAGGATGACCAGATCGTAGCGCTGCCCCCGGGCCATGGCCCAGCCGCGATTGCCGTCAAGGGCCAGAGAAACCTCAAAGTCGAGATCCTTGAGGTGCAGCTCCAGCAAGCGGGCCAGATCCGGGTTGTCCTCGACGATGAGAATCTTGCGGGGCATGGGGAAAGTTCTTGCCTTGGTTTATCTCCGACCAGGTGCATGGCATTGTCGGGCTTCAGGATTTTGAACACCTCTACATTGCGAAAGTATGTCCATGTTTCGAATTGAATGCAAGCCGGTGGGAAATCCCTGAATTTCAGGCTGATTTCAGCAAGATACTGATTTTTTTAAGGTTTGTCGTCATGCTTTCCGGACAGACCCCGTGATTTGATGCCGGTGTGAGGGAAATGTGAATCTTTCGTGATACCTTTTATGCCGACCGTGATTATGTTCAGTCCGTAAAACAATCTGAAAATAGTTCAGGAGGTCAAGACCATGAACTGGAACTACCTATACGGCACTGTATTGATGATAGCGATCCTCTTTTCCGCCGTGCATCTGTTCGGCGGCAATCAGAGCAACCTCAACCCCAAGGACAAAACTGAGCCCGGGGGCAATCCGGGATCCAAGCTCGCCACTTTTGCCGGCGGCTGCTTCTGGTGTGTGGAAGCCGATTTTGAAAAGCGTTCCGGGGTGATTTCCGCAGTATCCGGATATACCGGCGGCCAGAAACCCAATCCCACATACCAGGAGGTTTCCTCAGGAGGAAGCGGGCATGTGGAGGCCGTGCAGATCGAGTACGATCCGAACCAGATCACCTATGCCCAACTGCTGGATCTGTTCTGGCGCTCCGTGGACCCCACCGATCCGGGGGGGCAGTTTGTCGACCGTGGCGATCAGTATCGCACCGCCATATTTTATCACGACGAGGAACAGAAAAAGATCGCCGAGCAATCCCGGGAAGCCCTCAACCAGTCTGACCGTTTCAGCAAACCCATCGTTACCGAAATACTTCCCCTGGCGGAGTTCTACACGGCCGAGGAGTATCATCAGGACTACTACAAAACCCATAAGCTGCGTTACACGTATTACCGCCACGCTTCGGGCCGCGATCAGTTCATCAGCCAGACTTGGGGCGATGAGCCGACCGCTGCAACCGCGGCCGGCAGTGAGCAGGCCAAGTACGCCAAGCCCACGGACGAAGAACTGCGCCGGGATCTGAGCCCCATGCAGTACAAGGTGACCCAGCAGGAGGGTACCGAGCCGCCATTTAACAACGAGTATTGGGACAATAAACAAGAGGGCATATACGTGGATATCGTTTCCGGCGAGCCGCTCTTCAGTTCCCGGTCCAAATTTAAATCGGGCACGGGCTGGCCTAGTTTTTATGAGCCCCTGGTGCCGGAAAATATCGTCGAACATCAGGATCGCTCCCTGTTGATGGTGCGCACCGAAGTGCGCAGCAAGCACGGCGATTCCCACCTGGGCCATCTTTTCAATGACGGCCCGCCCCCCACCGGACTGCGCTACTGCATCAATTCAGCCTCCCTGCGGTTCATTCCTAAGGGAAAAATGGAGGCTGAGGGATTTGGCGAGTATGTCCGGCTCTTTGAGGGACAATAGCCGAGCTGTGTTTCAGGGGCCGCTGTCGGCAGGCATGGTCAGGGCACGGATGAAATCAGCCGGGGGAACCTGGGCGCCGGTCCAGAGGGCAAAGGTGCGGCGCGCCTGGAAGGCCAGGGAATCGAGGCCGTCCATAAAGCGGATCTCCTGGCGCTGGGCCAGGGCTTGCCAGAAATTATTCACCCGGCCGTAGTTGAGATCGACCAGCAGTTCACATTGGGGTAGGGTCAGGTTGGCGGTCAAGCGGGCTAATTCCGGAGATTCGTCGGGATCGGATACTGCGGTGGCGTTGACCACCAGGTCCACCTTGAGGGAGGCGTTGGCCAGAGCCGCCAGGGAGAGTGCTTCGCCCCCCAGGCGTTCCACCATGGCCCCGGTTTTCGGTTCGTTGCGGCCGGTGACGAAGATCTTCTCGGTGCGCAGCCAGTTGAGGATAAAGACCACCGCCTTGGCCGCACCGCCGGTACCGAACACCAGGGCCGATTTGCCCTCTGCGTCAAATCCAGCTCCGCTCATGGCGTCCATGAACCCGATGGCATTGGTGTTGTAACCTTTGAGCTGATCCCCGCTGATCACGATGGTATTGACCGCACCGATAATATTGGCTCCCTCGGAAAGAATGTCGAGAAAGGGGATCACCCGCTCCTTGTAGGGAACGGTGATATTGGCCCCGGCCATATGGAGCACCCGCAGACTCTGCACGGCCTGACCCAGCTGGTCAGGCCGGACGACAAAGGGCACATAGGCGCCCTTGATGCCGCAGCGCTGCAGCACGGCGCTAAACATGGCCGGTGACCGGGAGCGGTGGGCGCGCTCGTCGCTGAGGATGCAGAAGACTTTCATGGGTATCGGCTTACAGCCCCACTTCCGCCAGGTCCGGCCCTAGATAATCCCGCTCGTTTTCCCCCAGTATTCCCAGGGCCAGACAGATGATGGTCCAAAGATGGACGGTGTGGTATTCTCCCTGATAGTGCTCTTTCAGGTCGTGGATCTGGGAGTGGCAGTTGTGGCAGGGAGTGATGCAGTAGTGGGCGCCGGTCTGTAAGATCTGTTCGAACTTGCGCTGGCCGTAGTTGCGGCGGGCCTCAGGAAATCCCGATTGTAAAAACCCTCCGCCCCCGCCGCAGCAGTAGTTGTTGGAGCGGTTGGGCTGCATATCGATGTAGTTCTCCTCCCCCACCACGGTTTTGACTACAAAGCGCAGATCCTCGGCAACCGGATCACCCAGGGATTTGCGAACCAGCTGGCAAGGGTCCTGGACGGTGAATTTCACCTTCAGCTCCCGGTTCCAATGGGAATTAACCTTGAGTTTGCCCTCCCGAATCCAATGGGCGTAGTATTCGATGATGCTGCGGGGCTCGAATTGATGGGGGATGTTGAATTTGTTCAGTCCGACCCGGACCGAAAAAAATTCGTGTCCTCATTCGGTGTTGAGCCACACCTTGCAGCCCAGGGCGTCCACGGCCTCGGCCTTGAGACGCACGTTCTCTTTCCAGGTCACCAGATCGGCTAAAAACAGGCAGTAGTTTTCCGCGGCCCAGCCCTTGGAGCCGTAGGTCCAGTCGGCGCCCACCAGGTGAAGGATCTTCCACAAGGGCACCATCTCATCGGGTTCCGTGACCGGCTCCCGGGAGTTTTGGTTGAGAAAAAAATGGGCCTTTTGCTTATCCATGGGCGCGTTGAGGTCTTCGAAACCGGGCTGGGTCTCGCGAACCTCCTCCAGCACATCCTGGACCACGAATTTCCAATCTTCCACCGAGGCGCCCATGGCGCTCAAGGTGTCGTTCTTGAACGCCATGTCGCACGATCCGCGGATGCCCTTGGGCTGGTCCGCCTTGGGCCAGCGGCTGCGCACATTGAACACCAGCTGGGGGATGTCGATCTTCATGGGGCAAGCGTAGAGGCAGCGCTGGCACATGGTGCAGAACCAGGCCCAGTTGGAATTGAGAACTTCTTCGTCCAGCCCCAAGGCCGCCATGCGCAGGAATTTTCGGGCATCCATGCCGTCGATTCCGCTGGCCGGGCACCCCGAAGAGCACAAGCCGCAGGTCAGGCAGGCGTTGAGGTGCCCCCCTTCAGGCAGGAGGGCCATGACTTCATCCTTGAAGGAGCCTTTCGGGGGTCCCTTTATTTCAATTACTTCATCAGGCATCCGTTTCTCCTAAGCTTTAAGCCAAAAGGTTTTTCAGGCTGCGGCTGATATCTTCCGATGAGGCCGGTTTGGCGATGTAGTCATCGGCCTCCATGCTCATGCCGTCCGCATGGGAGTAGCGCGTGGAGGTGACATGGGAGGCCACCGCCGTCAGCAGGATCACCGGAATGGCGCAGAAGTCGTCATCATCCTTGAGAGCCTTGCACAGTTCATAACCGTCCATCTCCGGCATCATCACATCCAGCACGATAGCGTCCGGAGGGCTGGCCTTGACTTTCTCCAATCCTTCAGCGCCGTTGTAGGCTACCTCCACTTGATAGCCTTCTCGTTCCAGGTCGGCCTGCACGATGGAAGCGAAATCAGGCTCGTCGTCTACCACCAGGATTCGTTTTTTTTCACTCATGGCGTTCTCCTTTGGTTTATGGGATTCAGCAACTTTTTCTTAACCATTGATAGAAAAAATATTACTTTCACAGTATCGAAGAGATGGCAAAAGAAACAAGCTCTTCGAGATCTCTGCGTCTTTGCGATGAATATAAATTAGACATAAAATACGATCCCATATTTCAGATTAAGTACTAAACGGCTGCCGGACGGGGATAGAGCCCGGCGCGTTCCACAATTTCGGGAACTTTTTCTTCCCACTCGATGGCCATGATGTGGAATCCGGCCACACCCGCGACCCCTTTTAGCCGCTCCAGGGACTCCACGCAGATATCAATGCCCTCCTGGGACTGCTGCGCTTTGGGCGTGCCGGCCATGCGTTTGACCACCGCCTCGGGGACATCCATGCCGGGAACGCGGTTCTTCATGTAGCGGGCCATGCCGGCGGATTTAAAGGGCGTCAATCCGGCCAGAATGTAAACCTTTTCGTGAAGTCCGCGATCCACAACCTGTTTCATCCACTCCTCGAATTTCTCCAGGTTGTAGATACACTGGGTCTGTACGAACTCCACCCCGGCGGCCACCTTTTTGGCCAGTCTCGGGACCCGGATCGCAAAGGGATCGGCGAATGGATTGGCCGCCGCGCCCACGAACATGCGGGGCGGCCGCTTGATCTCGTCTCCCCCCAGAAACTTGCCTTCGTCCCGCATGCAGCGCACGGTTTGAATCAGCTGCATGGAGTCGATGTCATGGACATTCTGGCCCGTGGCGCAGTCGCCGAAACTCTGGTGGTCCCCGGAGAGGCACAGAATGTTGCTGATGTCAAAGGAGGCCGCTCCCAGGATATCGCTCTGCAGGGCGATGCGGTTGCGGTCCCGGGTGACCATCTGCAGGATCGGCTCCAGGCCCATCAGTTTCAGGCGGATACAGGCCGCCAGGCTGCACATGCGGGTCACCGAGGTTTGATTGTCGGTGATGTTGACGGCATCCACGTGATCCTTGATCAGCTCGGCCTTACGGGTGATCACTTCCGGATCGCTGCCCCGGGGCGGTCCGCATTCGGAGGTAACGGCCAGTTCCCCGGCGGCCAGGATTTTTTCCAGTCGGCTCGGCGTTTTCACACTCATGACTTCAAATCCTCCCTCACCACCTTGCGCGGACCCCCGGCCCGGTCCCTGGACCAGTCCTTGAGGGGACTCAGCGTTTCATATTCATCCATGCGCCCCAGGGATTCCAGGCGGTCGATAATCAACTGCCAGGCGCAAGCGACCTCCTTGTTGATCTCGCAACTTCCCGAAGTGGAGCCGCCGCAGGGACCGTTCAGCAGGCGCTTGGCGCAGCGCGCGATGGGGCAAATGCTGCCGGTGCGGGCCAGGATGCACTGACCGCAGCCCTGGCAGCGTTCGGTCCAGACCCCCCGCTCCTCGGTGGCCCCCATAAAGCAGGTGTTGACTCCCGGAAAGATGGGCTTGTCGTGGTACTTCTCGGCCATGAACTGGACCCCCACGCCGCAGGCCAGGGAGATCACCGCATCGTACTTGTCCATGTCACTGCGGATCTCTTCCAGGTATTCATGATCGCACTGGCGCTCCAGGGTGTGCTCCTCGATCGAGACCTTGGAGGCGCCCTCCTGCTCCGCCTTGAGGAAGTACATTCGCAGGGCCGAGGCCAGCACGCCCACCTCTTTTTTGCCCCCCGCTTCACAGACGGTGACGCACTCGTTGCATCCCAAGACCAGGATGTTCTGAAAGCCTTTGATCTCTTCGATGACCTCTTCCATGGGTTTGCGGTCGGCGACAATCATATTGCTAATCTCCTCAGGCAGCCTTGGGTTTGGCGGCTTTAATGGGATTGGGGCCTAGTTCTAAAATCTTGGCGTGCATTTCCTGGGCGTAAGCCACGAAGGTGGGGGCTTCCGAAGAACTCAGATTGTACATTTTGACCCGCTCGCCGCCCACGCCGATGGTGTCCAGAATCTGCTGCGCCTGGGCCATGCGCGCCCGGGCGCGGAAGTTGCCGTTGTTGTAGTGGCAATCGCCCTCCATACAGCCCACGGCGCACACCCCGTCGGCGCCCTTTTCCATGGCTCGCAGGATGTGGATCACATCCACCTTGCCGGTGCAGGGCACCCGAATGATTTTAATGCTCGGCGGGTAGGACAAACGCATGGAACCTGCCAGGTCCGCGGCGGTGTACCCTCAGAAGTTGCAGCAGAAGGCGATGATGATGGGCTTGAATTCGTCGGGCATGGTGTTCTCCTTATTCACTTCTATAGTTTACTCCCCTTCGATGTTATCCTTGTCTGACAGGCCCTGAACTCCATTTGAGAGATAGGGTTACAATTGCCAAATTCCATTTTATTGCTTATGGATTCCCGCCCCCCGCCAACAGCCTGCGGGGGCAGGCTTCGCGGGAATGACGGGGAGTGAAATGCATCCGTCATCCCCGCGGAGGCGGGGATCCACTCGCTAGATCGAGAATCATCGATCCCATTCGCTTGCCAAAACCATCCCGAGGGAAGGATTCTTACATAACGCCTTCCAATAGCGCCTCCACCTTGCACAGGATCTGGTCATCTTCGTACCAGCGCAATTCAATGGCCTTGGCCGGGCATTCAGCGGCGCACACGCCGCAGCCCTGGCAGAGGGCCTCGTCGATTTCGCTGACCCCCTCGGCATTGATGCGCGGCACGCCGTAGGGGCATTCTCGCACGCAGACCAGGCAGGCCGCGCAGCGGTCGCCGGCCACCTGGGCCGTGACCGCCGACAGGGTCAGCTCAGAGCGGGCCAGGAAGGTGGTGGCCCGGGATGCCGCAGCCTGGGCCTGGGCAATGGTCTCCGCAACCAGCTTGGGGCTGTGGGCCGTGCCGCAGACGAAAATGCCGTCCGTGGCCATCTCCACCGGACGCAGTTTGACGTGGGCCTCCATGAGGTAGCCCTCGGGGGTGCGGGCCAGTTTCATGATGGAGGCCAGCTCTTCGGTATCCTCGGCCTGCATGCCGGCACTCAGCACCAGGCGGTCGGCGCTGACCCGGATGGGGCGGTCCAGCACATGGTCCCGGAAGGTGACCAGGATCTCTTCGTTCTCCAGGGCGACTGCCGGCGGGTTGTCGGGGGTGAAACGCGAAAAGATGACCCCTTGCTCCCGGGCTTCGCGGTAGTAGTCCTCCAGCAGGCCGTAGGTGCGGATATCCCGGTAGAGCACGAACACCTGGGCCTGGGGGTTGATCTTCTTGACATGCAGGGCGTTTTTCACCGCGGTCTGGCAGCAGACCCGGGAGCAATTGGGATTTTCCGCATTGCGTGAACCGATGCACTGGATCATCACCACCCGCTGGAGTTGCTCAGTAGGCGTGGCATTGAGCTGGTCCGCAAATTCCAGTTGAGTCGTGATCCGGTCGCTTTCCGGGTAGTGGTACTCAGTGGGGCGGTACTCCTGGGCGCCGGTGGCCAGGATGGCCACGCCGTGATCGATTTTGCGCTCGTACATGCCGGGTCCCACCAGAACTTCAGTGGTGAAGTTGCCCTGGAAACCGCCGAAGTCCACAATCAGGCAGTGGGTCAGCACTTGAATCAGATCGTGATCATTAACCCGCTGGATCAGCCCGGCCAGGTATTCCTGAATGTCAGCGCCTTCGATGGTGCTTCCCAGGCGGTTGGCCAGCCCGCCCAGACGCTTTTCCTTTTCGACCACCACCACCTCGAAGCCTTGATCGGCAAGACCCAGGGCGGCGTTCATGCCGGCCACGCCGCCGCCCACCACCAGGGCGCGCTGGATCACCGGAATCTTCTTCTCGGTCAGGGGATTCAGGGTCGCTGCCCGGGCCACGGCCATGCGCACCAGGTTGTGGGCCTTATCCGTGGCGGCCGCAGGATCGTCGGCATGGACCCAGGAGTCCTGGTTGCGGATATTGGCCATCTCAAAGAGATACTTGTTGAGCCCCACGGCCTCCAGGGTGTCCATGAAGATCGGTTCGTGGGTTTTGGGCGTGCAGGCGGCCACCACCACCCGGTTGATGCGGTGCTCGCGGATGATCTCTTTCATCAGTTCCTGGGAGTCCTGGGAGCAGGTGAAGAGATTTTGCCCGGCGTAGACCACCTGGGGCAGGGTCCGGGCATACTCCTCCACATCCGCTACATCCACCACCCCGGCGATATTGACTCCGCAGTTGCAGACAAAGACCCCCACCCGGGGCTCTTCCGCGGTGACGTCCATGGGCTCGGGAAGCTCCACGCTGCGGGTGAGGGTGTCGCGGGCCGCGGCCAAACAGCCCCCGGCCAGACAGGCCGCGGCGCTGGCTTCGGTAACCGAGCTGGGAATATCCTTGGGCTCCTGAAAGACCCCGCAGGCGTAAACGCCGGGGCGGGAGGTCTCCACCGGGGTGAAGGGTTCCGAAACGGCGAAGTGATAGGAATTTAAGTCCACATCCAGGCGCCGGGCCAGCTCCTGGGTGGACTTGGAGATCTGCAGCCCCACCGAGAGCACCACCATGTCGAACAGCTCTTCGGCCAGGTCGCCGGCAGCGTTCATATAGCGCAGCCGCAATTGATCGTCTTCCAGGGGGTCGATGGTGTGGACCCGGGCTTTTTCAAAGCGCACCCCGGCCTGCTCCTTGGCCCGGATGTAGTACTTCTCGTACTCCTTGCCGAAGGTGCGCAGGTCCATGTTGAAGATGGCGCAATCCAGATCGCCCTTGGCGTGCTCCTTGGCGATCATGGCGTCCTTGACCGCGTACATGCAGCACACCGAAGAGCAGTAACCATTGCCGCATTTGTTGGTGTCCCGGGAGCCGATGCACTGCAGCCAGGCGATCTTCTTGGGGGTCTGCTGGTCCGAGGGGCGCTGCAGGTGGCCCATGGTGGGTCCCGAGGCGCTCAGAATCCGCTCGAACTCCAGACTGGTGAGCACGTTGGGGTGGCTCTGATAGTGGTAAAACTGCTCCAAATCCGTGGGATCAAAAGGCTCCGAGCCGGGGCACAGAATCAAGGAGCCCACGGAAATCTCCCGTTCCGCGGGCCGCTGGTCGTGGACCACGGCCTCGGCCAGACAGGCGCTGACACACTGCATGCACTCCGAGCAATAGCCGCAGTTGAGGCAGCGCTCCGCCTCCTGTTGACCGGCTTCCGCATCGTAGCCCAGTTCCACCTCTTTAAAGTTCCCGGCCCGGGCCGCCACGGCCAATTCGGGCATGGGATGCCGTTCTTTCCGGGGCTCTTGCTTGGACACCGGACGGTACTCAGGGTGTTCTATTTTTTTCTGGACGCGGTCTTGGGCCAGGTTCTGGCCGTCGAAAAAGCGCACTATGGATTGGGCGGCTTCCCGCCCGGCGGCAATGGCCTCGATGGCAGTCGCCGGGCCACTTTGCAGATCACCGCCGGCGAACACCCCTTCCCGGCCCGTGGCGTAGGTGATGGGGTCGGCCTCCGTGGTGCCCCAGCGGGAGAACTCCAGCCCGGTCACCTGTTGGAGGGGCGAAAGATCGGGCCGCTGGCCAATGGCCGGAATCAGTTGATCGATCTCGATATCGTACTCACTGCCCGGAATGGGCACCGGCCGCTTGCGGCCCGAGGCGTCGGGCTCGGTGAGTTTCATTTTGATGCAGCGCAACCCGCTGACCGCGCCGTCCTGGGTGAGGATTTCCTGGGGCGCGGCCAGATAGGAAATCCGGACCCCTTCCGCCTCGGCGGCCTGGATTTCCTCTTCCCAAGCCGGCATCTCATGGTGGGTGCGGCGATAAACAATATGAACCTTTTTTGCACCCAAGCGGACCGCCGCCCGGGAGACATCGATGGCCACATTGCCGCCGCCGATGATGGCGACCTTGCGGCCCACTTGGGTAGTGCCGCTGAGGTTGACTTCCCTCAGGAAATCGACCCCCTGCACCACGCCTTGGGATTTTTCGCCGGGAATGCTCAGGTCGATCCCTTTATGGGCGCCCAGGGCCAGATAGACCGCCTGGTAGCCGCCATTCAAAAGGTCATCCACGGTCAGATTAGGGCCTAAGGGGGTGCTGGTTTTGATCTCCACCCCCAGG
Organism: uncultured delta proteobacterium; assembly: GCA_963713755.1. GTDB lineage: Bacteria > Desulfobacterota > Desulfobacteria > Desulfobacterales > CAVQMW01 > CAVQMW01. Next base: position 1,275,050 of record CAVQMW010000005.1, read on the forward strand.
TTGGTGATGATTTCGATCTCCTGGTCCAGAATTTCCCGGGGCAGCCGATGGGCCGGAATCCCCACCCGCAGCATGCCTCCGGCCTGGGGCTGGCCTTCATAGATGGTGGAGCGAACGCCCTGGCGGGCCAGGTGGTAGGCTGTTGACAATCCCGCCGGTCCGGAGCCGATGATGGCCACTTTTTCCGGGCGGGGTGGCGCGCAGTTGATGGTAATCTTGCGGGGATCGAACTGATCCGCGGCCAGGCGCTTCAGGTCGCGGATCGCCACGGGGGTGTCTACCTCACAGCGGCGGCAGACATCCTCGCACCCGTGGGGGCAGATGCGGCCCAGCACCCCCGGCAGGGGCAGCTTCTCCATGATGATCTCCAGGGCTTCTTTATACTTGCCCGCCTTGACCATCTGCACATAGCCCTGGACATTCAGCCCGGCCGGACAGGTGAGCCGGCAGGGTGCGGTGTCGGCCTTGTCAATGGCAAAGGCTCCGGGAATGGCCTGGGCATAGCGCTTGTAGGCGGCCTTCTTTGCGGAGAGCCCTTCGTCGTATTCGTTGGGCAGTTCCACCGGACACACCTTGACGCACTCCCCGCAGGCGGTACATTTTTCCAGATCGATATAGCGGGGCTTTTCCCGCACCCGGGCCGTAAAGCGCCCCGGATCTCCGCTGAGTTCCAGCAGTTCGGTATTGGTGAGCAACTCGATGTTCAGGTGCCGGCCGACCTCGACCAGTTTGGGGGAGATGATTCACATGGCGCAATCATTGGTGGGAAAGGTCTTGTCCAACTGGGACATGAGCCCCCCGATGGCCGAGGACTTCTCCAGCAGATAGACGTAGTAGCCGGAGTTGGCCAGATCTAGGGCGGCCTGCATCCCGGCGATACCGGCGCCCAACACCATTACGGCGCCCGTGGGAGTGGTGGAATCGATGGGGTTTGGGGATCTTGCGGTCATGGAATTCACCTTCCTATACTGGGTCTATGCGATGCGGGTCTTGGGAGCCTATATTGCGGATCATTGTATTTTGGAGAGAATGTCGGGGAGTTTCTTTTCCCAGCCCAGGGTGGCCAGCATCACCCCGGCGAAGCCCGCCTCGCGGATGGCCGTGACCATCTCAGCGGCGATATGGATGCACTCCCGGACTTTGTCCGGCGCTTCCGCGATGCGCGCAATCAATTCATCTGGAATGTAGGCGGTATCCACATTGCGGGCCATATAGCGGGCCATGCCCAGGGATTTGAGCAGCATCACCGTGGGGATCAGCTTGACCTGGGGGGAATCGATGCGGTTGAGGAACAGATCCATCACCCCCATATCGAAGATCGGCGGGGTGATGAAAAACTCGGCGCCGGCCTCGGCCTTCTTGTTTAGCTCTTCGATTTCAATGTCCGGCGAGCGGCCCTTGGCGCCCACATAGACAAAGGCGCCCACCGTGAAATCGGGGGCGCCCTTGAGTTCGATACCGGCCATGTCGCGGCCCTGGCAGAGTTTGCGGATGGTGGCCAGCAGGGTGAGCAAGTCGATGTCGTGGACCGGTCGCGCCTGGTGGTGATCGCCGTAGCTGGGATCTTCCCCGGCCACGGCCATCACCGATGGGATGCCGCAAGCCCAGCCTGCCAGCAGGTCCGCCTGCAGGGCCAAACGGTTACGGTCCCGGCAGTTGACCTGCATCACCGCTTCCAGCCCTTGATTTTGCAGTACCATAGCGCCCCCCAAGGCGCTCATGCGCATCACCGCATTGCTCATCTCGGGCACCATGAAGGCGTCCACCCGGCCCTTGACGCGTTGGGCACAGGTCACCATGGGGGAGACATCCACGCCTTTGGGCGGCTCCATCTCCGCCAGAATGGTAAACTCGCCTTTGTCTAGTTTCTCGCGCAGACCCATGGGTTCTCCTTAATATTTTATAGCGCTTCGGGTTCGAGAATGGGGAGATGGAGGCGGATGATGATGGTCAACGGGATTCAGGGCGCTGCGGATATCCCGTTGGGGGCTTGGCCTGATGGCCCTCCATTTCACCCTTTTCCTTCTTGTTTTTTAAAAAGCAATCTTTGTACCAAGGGGATAAAGGCGCATGGCCGCGATCAATTTTGCGATTCCAGCTAAAGAGGTCCTGCGCGTCACTCCCGCCAAGGCGGGCGTCTATAACTTTATGGGAATACTGGAATCCCGCCTCCCGGGAATGACGCAGGGCAAGAGATTTGAAGGGCTTGCCAGTGGATCCAAATTGTATCCGATATAAAAATGGCGAATTTAATTTGGGAGTGATGGGTCCTGCTTCCGGATGGGGCGTTGTGCCATTTTGGCATATGTGCTATGCAACTTATTATAATTTTCAGAGGGTTAACCCATTTGTGCCATTTTGGCATGGATCGATACGGCGGTGCAGGATGGCCACTTCCATTTTGCTGGTGGATGACGATCCCGATTATCTGGATGTTTTGAAGGAAAAGCTGCGGCGCTCCGGATACCCCGATGCGGATCGCGAGGCGGATCCCGTCCGCGCCGCCCGGCGGCTGGAGAGTGGCGCGTCCTATGATCTGGTCCTCATCGACATTCATATGCCCGAGATGGACGGCTTTGAGCTGCTCCAGCGCATCAAGGCCGCCTGCCCGCGCACCGAGTGCATCATGGTCACGGCGGTGAACGAGGCGCGGGTGGCCGTGGAGTGCCTGCGCAAAGGCGCGTACGACTACCTGGTAAAACCGGTCACCCAGGACGATCTAGTCCTGGCCCTTACCCGCACCCTGGAGCGCAAGCGGCTGCTGGACATCCTGGCCCTGGAAAAAGGGCAGGCCCGGCCGGAACTCGACAACCCCGCACCCTTCAAGCCCATCCTCACCCGTTCGCCCAGGATGCGCAAGGTGCTCAAGGAGGCCGAACTGCACGCCGGCAGCCCCGTCCCGGTCTTGATCACCGGCCAAAGCGGCACCGGCAAGGAGTTGCTGGCCCGGGCCATCCACGACGCCAGCCCCCGGGCAGAGGCTCCCTTTATTCCGGTCAATATGGCCGCTGTGTCCGGCGGTCTCTTTGAAGCGGAGTTTTTCGGCCACGCCAAGGGCGCCTTTACCGGTGCCGGCCAGGCCCGCGCCGGCTATCTGCAGGCCGCCCACCAGGGCACCCTGTTTCTGGACGAAATCGGCAACCTGCCCCCGGAACTTCAGGGCAAGCTGTTGCGGGTGCTCCAGGACGGGGAGTATCGCCCGGTCGGAGAGAGCCGCGCCCGCAAGGTGGATGTGCGCGTCATCGCCGCCACCAACGAAGACCTGGGCCAACTCATGGCCCGCAAACAGTTCCGGCCCGACCTTTACTACCGCATCAGCGGCAGTTGGCTTCATCTTCCGTCCCTGAAAGAGCGCAGCGAGGACATCCCCCTGCTGGCGGAAAAATTCCTCCAGGAAATTTCCGGAAACGCCGGAAAGCCCGGCTCGCTGGATCCGGACGCCGCCTGCCTGCTGATGAACTACGCCTATCCCGGCAATGTGCGTGAATTGCGCTCCATTCTGCACTCGGCCTTCAACCTGGCCCGCGGCGGCCCCCTGAGCGTGGCCGCGCTGCCCGCCCACCTGCGCCAAAACCCGCTGCCCGCGGAATGCCTCAATCTCGATGAAGCTGAACATTCGCGCCCCCTGGCCGAGGTGGAGCGAGTCCACATCCTAAAAATCTATGGCCACACCGGAGAGAATAAATCCCAAGCCGCGCGGATTCTAGGCATCGGGCTCAATACCTTGCGGCGCAAGCTAAAGGCTTACGGACAGGCCTGACCTGCCGCTAAAGACATGTTTAGAACGAGCCGCCCCCATGAGAATTGGCTTGCCTTGTGACGGTCAATAGAGGATATCTTTAATGCTGGGGAATTGGGAATATCTCAAGGAACCCGAACGGGCATGAATTTCAAGCCTTCCCCCATACTGTGCTCGGCATATCCATGATGGGTCACATATTCAAACGAATAGCTGCTGTATCCTTATCATTTAGCGCACTATTGTCGGTTGGATTGTTAATTTGGGCCTTTATTCGGGATTCTCAGACCTCTTTAAAAGAGATCCTTTTCTGGGTCGGCGCAGTTCCCATAGCGGTTTTTTCCGTTGGCCTATTCGGTAATTTTTCCGTCAGGGGCGACGCCTCGTACCAACTCAGCAGATCCCTGAGCAATCAGCCGTCCACTCAAAGGGCGGGCCTCGATTTGGCATCCATGACAAAATCAGGATTGAATCGGATCATCGCGGGATTGCTGTTATGGGCAATCAATTTTTGGGTGTGAAACATAGGGGCCGCGGTTGCCCGACAGCGGCCCCATTGGGAGGAGGAGATATGAAGACCCTTCAAACTTTGGGGTTGAAGGGGTTGTAACCCAATCATCGGCGGATTCCCCACGAACTTTAGTGATTTTTTTGGGGCCTGAGTTGGTCGCCGGATTTACGATGCCTTAAAGGGCTAATTTTAAAAGGAATTAGGATCTGGTGCTAAGCACCGTGACCCCCTAATGTTGACCGCCAGAGTGGTGGCTCAAACCGGCAGCAATCCCTCTGGCCCAGCCTTAAAAAAGCTGGTGATAAACCTTGAAATGGTCGCAATGACAGGGCCGAATGTAAAACATGCAAAATGGCGTGGCGGATGCGGACAGTAGGCCCAATAATGGCCTTGAACTGGCGCCCTTTTATGATGACCGGAATTTATGAGCTTGGTAATTGTCTCAATCTTAAATCGGCACTTCGTCTTGTCGTTGGATGCCTAAACTAACGCGCATTGGTTCAACCATAAAAATTAACTTATTTAAGGAATTTACATGGAAAAAATTTACCCAATCATTTTGACTCTCTTCGGAATTCTATTGGGCATCATTTGTTTTAGCTGTGTTGCTTCTAACAAAACTAATATCCATAGTCTTTCGCCAGCAGCATCAAATGGTATGAGTAGCAATGCTGATGCCATTGATTATTATGAAAAAGCTCAAAAGGAAGTGAAACTTAGAAATTTTAATGAAGCAATCAAATTATATACAAAATCTTTAGAGATTGATTCCAACTTTGCAGCAGCGTATTCCAGCAGGGGGGGAGCATATTTGAAGAAAGAAAGATTATCAGAGGCTCTTGAAGACCAGAACAAACCTATTAATATTGATGGGAACTTTCCGAGGGCATACTTTAATCGTGGAAGTGTGCGAGCAGCTAAGAAAAGATTTAGGGCTGCCATATCAGATTATAACGAAGCTAACAAACTTGATCCGAACTATTCAAGAGCATATGCTCATCGCGGATTCATGTATTCAAATATAGGAAAACAGGATGAAGCGCTTAAGGATTACAATAAGGCGATAGAGCTAGGATTTGAGGATTCCGTTACTTACTACAACAGAGGAGTTATCTACACGAATAGATCGGTGGGTGATCATGGGGAACAAGACTATCTTAGAGCGACCGATATAGATCCAAATAATTTTAAGGCTTTCTACAATTTAGCATGTTTATACTCGAGAAAAAATGATATCGAAACAACCTTGTTCTATCTCAAAAAGGCAAAGAATGCGGGTTTTAATGAATTATCGTTTTTGAAGAATGATCCTGATATGAAAAATTTCAGAAAGTCAAATAAATACCAAGAGTATGTGGATAAATTTTAGGAATCGTTAGGCTCTTTCAAATTGCATTCAATTTCTATGGGTATCACAATACGGAGTTTGTTCAGCAGGAAATGTGACCGACAATGAGTATTTAATAGACGGCTGAATGAAGGGAGTAACCCATGAAAGTTACAATGGTTATTTGTCAGGATACTCCGGAGGTATTGTGGAATGCCTTCAGGCTCGGCAATATGATGCTCGAGGGGATGGAAGATGTCAGTATTTTTCTAAATGGCCCTGCGGTAAAATTAGAAGCATTAGATTCGGTACAATTTCCGATAAAAGAATTGGCCAAGATTTTTACTCTTTCTGAAGGGAAATTATTTGCCTGAGGCAAGCTAATGGACCTTCACGGCGTGAAGGAAGGTTACCACAAAAGAGCTACTCAGAAGACACTTTACGATCTAATCAAAGAAAGCGATAAGATTATTTCCTTTTGAGCCTGCCTATGTTGCCCATTCATCCAACAACGATGCGGATATATAGGGATCCAAGGGCTGCAGATGTACAAAAATCATCCCTGCAAACCCGAGCTTTCAATTCTTCAAGTCTGGTTCCAGGATTCCGCATTGGCCCAGCAAACCAATTTTTTGCAGGGCGTAATAAATTCCGCCCTGGAAGGGGTCTACGCCGGGTTTGATGCTCCCGTGGCGGATGTTGCCGGGACTTTCTTATCCGGCGATCTTGTTACCGACAACAATGGAAATTCCGTGCCAGACAGCATAGATCTTCTTTGAGCCTGGACCTGGATGTGTGATTTCGAGAACATTCATCCCAACGAGTTCGGTTATGACGCTATTGCGAATGAATTTATGGACGTGCTGTCAACGTTGGAAGGCCGCTGCCGGTTCTGATTTACTACCCTGTTTTCTCTCTTTGACTTGGAGTCCTGCGAAGTAAAAGTTTAAGGAAGCTTGCCATTCGCCACGCAAATTGTTGGCGTCGGGGGCCTTTGACTTATATCCCGAAATCGGGATAAACATTAGATGAATCTGTCGGTAACCGTTGCAACCCTGAAAAGGAGGAGTGCCATGAAGACCAAAGCCGCGATTGTGGGTTTAATTACCGCTCTTTTGATGACCTTTACCGTGGCGGGAGCCGCGGCCGAGACCCTGCGCCTATTGACTTGGAAGGGGTACGCGCCCAAGGTGCTTGTCGATAAATTCCAGGCCGAGACCGGCATCGAGGTCAAGGTCACCTATACCAACAACGAGGAGATGATCGCCAAGCTGCGCGCCACCCGGGGGGCCGGGTTCGACCTCGCGCAGCCCAGCCAGGATCGGATCTCCTCGGTGCAGGCCAAATACGAGATTTACCAGCCCATGGATTTTTCCAAAATCAAGACCGAACAGGTGATTCCCTCCATGCTGGAGGCGGTCAAGAACAATACCATGGTGGGCGGCAAGCCCCACGCGGTCCCCTTTTGCTGGGGGACCTCGGGATTGGTGGTCAATCGCAAAAATGCCCCTGAGGCCATGGACTATACCGATCTGCTCAACGAAAAATATGCGGGCCGGGTCAGCTACCGTCTCAAACGGCCCACCCTGATCGCCCTGGCCTTTGCCCTGGGGGACGACCCTTTTGCCAAGTATAACGATGAGGAGGCCTACAAAGCGCTGATGGAAAGCGTGGGTGAGAAGATGATCGCAGCCAAACCCCTGGTCAAGTCCTACTGGACCAATGGGGACGCCTTGCTGCAATCCATGCGCTCCGGCGAAGTCAATGTGGCCATGGCCTGGGACGGAGGCGGGTGGAAACTGAACGCCGAAAACCCCGACATCGACTTTGTGGCCCCCAAAAGCGGGGCCTTGGGCTGGATCGATACCTTTGCCCTGCCGGCCAAGTCCGAAAATGTTGAGGGCGCCTACCAGTGGATCAATTTTATGTTGAACCCGGAGAACGCCGCGGTGTTCACCAATGCGGAAAAATATGGCACCGCCTCTGCCGGCGCCACCCCATTGCTGGACGAGGCGGTGCGGGCTAACTTCGAGCGAACCTTTCCCCAGGAAGCCATCGATAACATCAAGTGGTATCCGCCGGTTCCAGCCAAGCTGGAAGCCATCGAGGGCATGATTTTGGACAAAGTCAAGGCGGCCCAATAGGCCGGCCCAACTCCCAGGCGACCATGCAGATTGACCTGTCGGTTCAAAAGGTGACCCGCATTTTCGGGGAATTCACGGCCGTCGACGATGTTTCCTTCAGCGTCGAAGACGGCCGTTTTTTCTCCATCCTTGGCCCTTCGGGGTGCGGCAAAACCACCCTGCTGCGCATGGTCGCCGGGTTTCTGGAGCCCAGCGCCGGACGGATCGAGATCCGCGGCCAGGCCATGGCGGGCATGCCCCCCAACAAACGCCCGGTCAACCTGATCTTCCAGCACCTGGCCCTTTTTCCCATGATGGACGTGGGGGAGAATGTTGCCTTCGGGCTCCGGCGGCGGGGAGAGAAAAAGGAGCGCATTCGACAGAAAGTGGCCAACATCCTGGCGCGGGTCGATCTTCCCGGCTTCGAGGGTAAACAAATCGGCCAGCTTTCCGGAGGCCAGAAACAGCGGGTGGCCATCGCCCGCTGCCTGGTGCTGGAGCCGGCGGTGCTGCTTCTGGACGAGCCCCTGGGAGCCCTGGATCTCAAGCTCCGCGAACAGATGAAGGTGGAGTTGAAAAAGTTGCAAACCCAGGTGGGAACCACCTTTGTCTACATCACTCACGACCAGTCCGAAGCCCTGGTGATGTCCGATCACGTGGCGGTGATGAACCAGGGGCGTTTTGAACAGATCGATACGCCCCAGAATTTGTATGCCAATCCCCACACCCCTTTTGTGGCCCGTTTTGTGGGCGACAACAATTCCTGGACCGGCCGGATTGCCTCCCGGGACGATCGCCTTGCAAAGATCCAAACCAGCGAAGGCCACCGGTTTCGGGTCAAGGCCCGCAAGGACCTGGCCTCCGGCGCCCCGGTGGATCTCTTTTTGCGCCCCGAAGCCATGCTGATCGCCCCGGATGCCGGCTTGGCCGATTTAAACCGCTTTGAGGTGAGCGTCAAATCCATCCTCTTTGACGGGGCCAATAGCCGCCTGCTGGTCACGCCCCTTGATTCGGAGCGTGAAATGCTGGTGGCCCTGCCCCAAAACCGCCAGTTTGACCACATCAAGCCCGATGACCGGGTTGAAATCGGGTGGAACCCCCATTCGGGGATCTGCTTTCCCGCCGCGGGAGAGACCCCCGGATGAACCGATTGCGCTGGACATTGGTCTGCTTTCTGGCGCCGGTTCTGCTCTGGCTGTTCCTGCTCATCGTGTTGCCCCACATCGATCTGTTGATCAAATCCTTTCGAATTGAAACCGACACCGGAGAGATGGCCTGGAGCCTCAGCAATTACCGAACCTTCTTCACGGAGCCGATTTACTGGTTCACCTTTGTGCGAACGGCAATCTATTCCATTCTGGTGACCTTCCTCACCTTTGTGGTAGCGCTCCCAGTGGCCTTTTTCATCACCAAGGTGGCCAGGCCGCGCTTTAACGGGTTTTTGACCATGCTTCTGCTGCTGCCCTTCTGGGTCAGCGAGATGGTTCGCGTTTACGGCTGGATGATCCTGCTGCGCGAAAGCGGGGTGATCAACCATTTCCTCATCAAACTGGGCATCTTAAGCCAGCCGGTGGAGATGCTTTACAACGATGCCGCCATGATCATGGGGCTGGTCTACACCTCCATGCTCTTCATGGTGGTGCCCCTGATTTCCGTACTGGAGAGCCTGGATGACAGCCTCATTGAGGCGGCTTACGATTTAGGCGGGGGGATCTGGTCGATTCTGATCAAAATCATCATTCCCCACGCCACACCGGGCATCATTTCCGGGTCCATTGTGGTTTTCATGTTGACCTTGGGAAACTATCTGACCCCCAATTTGATGGGCGGCAAAAACTCTCTCTGGTTTACCGAGCAGATCTACAATCAGTTTATCGCCAGCTTCAACTGGAACCAGGGTTCGGCCTTCGGCTTCCTGCTGCTGGTTCTCTCCTCATTGGTGATTTGGGCGGGCCTGAAACTCTCCGGCCAGAAGCTGACCCAGGTGGTGCGATGATCCGCAGCCTGCCCAATCCGCGAAGCTACACCATCGCCTTTAAGCTGTATGTGATCGGCTACTTCTCTTTTTTGTTCGCGCCCTTGTTCGTGACCTGCGTCCTGGCCTTCAACGACTCCCAGTTTCCCTCCCTGCCCTGGAAAGGCTTTACCCTGGACTGGTTTTTCGCCGATCTGCCTCAGCGGGTAGGCATCTTTCAGGACCGGATCAATCTGGACAGCATCTGGGTCAGCGTTCAGGTGGCTTTTTTCGTGACTCTTCTGGCCACAACCGTGGGGACCTGCGGGGCGTTTCTGTTCGAGCAGGAGGAGTTTCGCTTCAAACAGGCACTCTATTTTTTGATGATCTCGCCTTTGGTGATTCCGGGAGTGATTCTGGGGATCTCGATTCTGCTCTTCAGCACTTCCCTGGGGATCTTTTTCGAAGAGCGCCTGGGACTAGATCTGGCCCTGCTGCGTCCCGGTTTCTGGCTGGTGGTGCTGGGCCAGTTTTCCTTTATCGCCACCCTGGTGACCCTGGTGGTGTCGGCGCGGCTGAAAAAATTCGATCCCGCCCTGGAAGAGGCGGCGCTGAACCTGGGCGCCAACCGCTTCCAGGTCATCTGGTTCATCACCCTTAAATTCCTCAGGCCGGCCATCATCGGCTCGGCCGCCGTGGCCTTTCTGATGTCCTTTGAAAACTTCAACACCACCCTGTTTCTGGTGGGCTCCGAAGCCACCTTGCCCGTCAACCTCTATTTACAGGTGCGCGACGGCAGCACCCCGGTGATCAACGCCATCTCTTTTCTGCTGATTGTGGGTACGTCGCTGCTGGCCATGGGCAACCTCTACTTCAGCCGAAAAACCGATTGAAACAGGCAGGCGGTTTGCGCCCTTCCGGTTCGCCGTGCCGGTGTGATGCCAAAGCATATAGCAGGCTTTTTGGAGCTTGCCATTTATTGAACGGCTTCGGCGATAGCCTCGAATAAACCCATCACCGTAAAGTCGAGGTCATCATCCACCGGTTCTGCCTGGGCGGACACCTTGGCGATGACCACCTCTTTGCGGGGGTCGATCCAAAGCCATTGGCCGTGAATGCCAATGGCGCAGAAGGCGCCCGATGGGTTGCCTGTTTGATACCATTGGCTGCGATAGCGACCGTTGGGAAACAAGGTGTAAAAATCTCCTTTTTTCCAGGGTTCGCTGTCGCCGCCGCTGCGAATATCCTTCACCCACCAATCTGGAACCACTTGTTTTCCCCCCAATCGCATCATCTCGCCAAAGCGGGCCAGATCCCGGGGAAGGGCGCAAATCCCACCGGCCGAGCGCGGCGACCCGCTGGTATCGACGGTTACATAAGCCCTGGCTTCCGCTCCCATGGGCTTCCAGATCAGGCTGGACAACAGACTGGCAAAATCCTGGCCTGAGGCACGCTCCACCAACCAGCCCAGAAGATCCGAATTGGGTGAAAGATAGCGAAAAACCGTTCCATGCGGATCCGGCGCCGGTGAGAGGGATGCCAGAAAGCCGTGCAGGGTGCCGGCGGGTTCTCCCGGTTCAGGCGGGTTCCAGAGCATGGCCCGTCGATAGCGGGCGAATTCGCCGCGTTTATCAAGGTATACTTCTGAAAATGAGGAGCTGACCGTCATGTCCAGCACATGGCGCACCGTGCAGTCCCCATAGGCCGAATTGGACACTTCCGGGATATATTGGATAACGGGACGGTTCGGGTCGAGTCGGCCCTGATCGACCAAGATCCCGGCCAACGCCCCGGTAAGGGATTTGCTGACCGAGAACAGGATGTGCGGGCGTGTGCCGTCATAACCGTTCAGATACCGCTCAGCGATAATTCGCCCCCTCCGCAATACGACCAGCCCCCGGGTGGCAGTTGAATCGAGCACTTCCGCCAAATGCCGCTCCTGCCGGTGTTGATCTTCGAAAACGATCTTATCCAAGGATTGCGGGCCGGATGGAATCGCGCAGGCACGCCCCGCGGCGTTGATCAGGGAAACCGGAATGATTCTATCCACATGATGAAAGGCCTGCGTGCTATAGGGTGCAGTTCGCCAGTTGGCAAGCGTGACATTCGATTCCATGGGATCCTCAGGCAACTGATCAATATTATCCCGCCGGGAGGCTACTTGGTCAACTCCGTCCATATCGCGGTGTAATACTCCGTGGCCTCTTTTGAACAAGCGGGAAAAAACATGCCGGCACTCTTGAACTCGTCGGGAATATTGATCGCTGACGCGGTTAGCATCTCCGCCGGCATGAACGCTTCCGAACCGCTGATACCGTTGGCATACCGCGCAAAGATGGAAATCAGCGCCGCATTTTCCGGCTCCATGATAAAGTTCAGGAACTGCTTGGCGGTTTCGACGTTTTTAGCCTCTTTGAGCACAAGCGCATTATCCATCCAGATTTCGTAACCTTCACGTGGGTAACCGAATTTGATTGACGGTTTTGCCAGCCCGGCCCGGTAGACCGCACCGTTCCAGTAAAGGGCCGCGGAAAAGTCGCCGCGGGGCATTTTTTCCGTCAGGCCATAGTCCATTGAAATCCACTTCGGTTTTGCGGCCATCAAAAGATCACGGGCTTTTTCCAGGGCTACCTTATCGGTGGTGCAGGGCTCACTGCCGACATACTTCAATGCCATTCCCAGAACGTCACCCATTTCAGGTGCCATATTGATCTTGCCCGCCAGTTCTTCGGGTGGGTCGAAAACGATGGAAGAAGTATTGATGTCGCCTTGATACACATCGGTGTCCACCGCGATGCCAACCGTTCCCCACAACCATGGAACGCTGTAGCGGCGGCCCGGGTCAAACGAGGGGTTGCGCCACTCGGGGGCGATATGCTTGAAGTTCTCCATCTGATCCGGGCGAGCCTCGAGCGCCAGGCCCTCTTCGATAAATACCTCCACGTAGTTGGCTGAAGGCACAACGATATCGAAGCCGTGTCCGCCGGCCTTAACCTTGGCCAGGGCGGTCGTGTTCGAGTCGTAGTCGGTGATGGTTACCTTGACATTGTATTTCTCTTCGAATTTCTTAATCAGATCGGGGCTGGTATAGTTTCCCCAGTTGTATAGATTCAATTCATTTGAATGCCCAATGCCCGCGAAGAAGAACCCGATTACTGCAACTGCGGTAAAAATCACATGCTTTTTCATTGTGAAACCTCCCTTGTTTGGGTTGGAATGTTGCTGATTATATTGGAGTGTTGCTGATTATATCTGATCCACCACGCATCTATTTCCCGAACTTTCTCTCAAGGAAAAACAACAAACACACCACCAGTATGGATAGTCCGAGTAACAGGGTAGAGATGGCGTTGATTTCCGGTGTCACCACCCGGCGCAGTTGGCCCAGCATGTAGGTCGGCAAGGTCTCCTGGCCGGATGACTTGACAAATTCGGTGATTACCACGTCATCCAAAGAGATGACGAAGGCTAGCATGGCCCCGGCAATGATTCCCGGCCAGAGCAGGGGCAGGGTTATGCGCCAGAAGGTTTTATACGGTGTGGCGTATAGGTCGGCCGCCGCCGTCTCCAGGGTCAAATCCATTCCTTCCAAGCGCGCCCGGATAGGCAGGTAGGCAAACGGAATGCAAAAGGCGGTATGGGCAATGACGAGGTAAAACATGCCCTGAATGCCGGTCAGCGATTTAATCATTGCAAAGAGGATCAGCAGTGCCACGGCGCTGACGATCTCCGGCACCATCAGCGGCTGGTTGATCATCGCGTAGATGGCCGTCAATCCTCGAAATGGGCGGGTTCGGGTTGTGCCCAGCGCCGCCATCGTCGCCAATACAGTCGAATAGGCCGAAGCTTGTACCGCCAGAATAAGTGAACGAATCGTCGCGTCCTGCACGGCTTCATTTTCCCAGGCCGCCACATACCACTGGAAGGAAAATCCTTGCCACATTGAGATGTATTTGCCCGAATTAAATGAGTAGACAACCAAGGTAATGATGGGGGCGTAGAGCATCACGAAACAGAGGCCGGCGATCAAGCCGAACCCGGGTTGGATTTTCAGGGAAAAGGGCGGGCGTGTCCTGGAAAGAAAGATCATCCTACGCTCCCTGATGGATGCTGCGTCGACCGGACATACAGCAACAGGGCGGCCATGACCAGGGTCAGCAAGGTGACGGAAAGCGCGGCACCCAGCGGCCAATTGCGCCCGGCACCAAACTGCAACTCGATCAGATTGCCAAGCATCATCTTTTTGCCCCCGCCCAGCACTCGCGGGGTGACAAATGCGCCCAGCGAAGGGATAAAAACCAGAATAGATCCGGCAATGATCCCCGGTTTGACCAGCGGAATGATAATCCGGCGCAGCACTTTGTGGCGTGTGGCATAAAGGTCATAAGCCGCCTCAACCAGGTTGAAGTCCAAACGCTCCATGGAGGCGTACAGCGGCAACACCATCAGCGGCAGGTAAACATAAGTCATACCGACCATTATTGCGAAATCGGTATAGAGCATCTGGATCGGTTTATCGATAACTCCAAGCATTTGCAAGCCGATATTGATCAGGCCCTCGTTGCGAATGACTTCAAGAATGGCGAATGTTCGGATCAGCAGGTTTGTCCAGAACGGAACGGTAATCAGAAAGAGCCAGAAGCTGCGGGTTTTGCGGGGTCGGGTAGCAATGACATAGGCGGTTGGAAAGCCGATAAGCAGCGTGATCAAGGTTGTGATAAACGACAAGCGCACCGATCGCCAGAGGATCTTGATATGCGCGTCGGCTAAAGTGGTTGTTCCATCGAAAATGTCGCGAAAGAAAACTACATTGAACCATGCATCGGTTGAAAACTTCCAAACCACACCGCCATATTCGCCAGCGCTTAGAAACGAATAGATCAGTACAATGAAAAGTGGTCCTGAAGCTGCTGAAGCCAGAACCACCAGCGCGGGCGCGCTTAAAAGCCAGTTCCTTTTGATTCTGTCGCTTTGCATGTCCCTGACTTGACTGGATGCGGCCTTATTGGTTTTCACGTCAGGACCTCAGCACTTGAACGGACTCAGGCTTGAAAACGACGCTGACCGGCTGTCCGGCCTTAAAGGCCTCTGTTTCTTGACATTGGTTCTGACTTCGCGTCACGAACATTGTCTCGTCCGGCAATCGGATATGATAATGGGTATCCGTGCCTAAATAAACGATGTTTTCGAGTACGCCCTGCAGATCGCCGCGGTCGTTCGATCTTGAAATAATTTGCGTGTATTCAGGTCTTACTACGACCGTCACACTGCCGTCAGGAGTCATCCCGTCGGGAATCGAAGCGCTGACTTCCCGCCCACAAGTGAGCTTTAGCCTGGCGCGCCGACCTTTTATGGAGAGAACTTTGGCTGAAAGAAAGTTGGTTTTGCCGATAAAATCAGCCACAAATCGTTCGTTCGGTTGATTGTATATTTGGCGCGGGGCGCCGACTTGCAGAATCCGGCCGGCGTGCATCACTGCAATACGGTCGGACATGGTCAACGCTTCTTCCTGATCATGGGTCACGAAAACAAAGGTGATACCGGTGTCGTGCTGCAGTTGTTTCAACTCGATCTGCATCTCCTTGCGGAGTTTATAATCGAGGGCCGAAAGGGGTTCATCGAGCAGCAATACCTGGGGGCGCGGGGCCAGGGCCCGGGCCAGGGCAACGCGCTGTTGCTGCCCGCCGGAAAGTTGGTCCGGGCGACGGTCGCGAAGTGCCTGCATTTTAACCAGCGCCAACATGTCGCCGACCGATTTTTCGATAAGTTCGATTGGTTTACCCATCATCTCGAGCCCGAAGGAGATGTTCTTCTCGACCGTCATGTGCGGGAACAGGGCATAATTCTGAAACACGGTGTTGACGGAACGCTGATTGGGCGGCAGATGTGAGATATCCTGGCCCCGGAGCATGATGGCACCCGAGGTGGGGTGCTCAAACCCGGCAATCAGACGCAGGAGGGTCGTCTTGCCGCAGCCCGAAGGTCCTAACAAGGTAAAAAACTCATTCTCCTGAATGGTGAGAGAAACATCATCAAGTGCCACAGCCCTGTTTTTGCCCTCGCCAAAAACTTTGCTGACGTGTTCGGCACTTATGGCCGCCGGCAAGGAAGCTTCAGCGATTTGATGTTCTGTTGCCTGCTCTTCGACCATGCAGACCCCTTTCTAAAAGGAAGCACTTTCCGACTCATTTAATCCGCTGAATGACGTCCGGGTGTGGCGCCCTTTACGGCGTCCGCCCTTTGAGCACCCCATGGAGCACCTGGCTCATCTCCTCGATCAGGTAAGGTTTTTTAACCACCCCCCGAAATCCGTAACCGGCATAGTTGGCCATCACGGGATCGTTGGAGTACCCGCTGGAGACAATGGCTTTCACCTTAGGATCGAGATCCCTGAGCTTGCTCAGGGTCTGCTTGCCCCCCATGCCGCCGGGGACGGTCAAATCGAGGATTACGGCATCAAAAGCCGTCCCGTTTTCTTGGGCCTTTTGATACAGGGCCACGGCCGTCTGGCCGTCGGCCGCCAGGGCTACCTCATAGCCCAGCGTCTTGAGCATAGCCGAGGCGACTTCTTGGATAAAATCCTCATCGTCCATCACCAGGATGCGGCCCTGACCGCGGATCAGACCCTCGAATTTCTTCGAGGCCGGCGCATAGGTCTTGCCGGCGGCCGGTAGCAGAAGGGTAAAGGTGGTACCCCGGCCCAATCTGGAATCCACGGTCAGTTGGCCGTCGTGTTTGGCGATAATATTGTAGGCCACCGTCAGCCCCAAGCCACTGCCCTTTTGTTTGGTTGTGAAGTAGGGGTCGAATACCTTTTTCAGATGTTCCGGGCGGATTCCCAGGCCCTGATCCCCCAGCGTCAGCATGATGTAGTCGCCCGCTGCCAGCAGGTAGGGATTGTCCGCGCTCAAGGAAACGTTCCTGCCCTGGATGGTGATGATCCCGCCTTCGGGCATGGCTTGATCGGCGTTAATAATCAGGTTCTGAACCACTTGGGCGATCTGGGCTTCATCGACATCGGCCGGCTGCAAATCCTTGTCGATGTTGAATTCGCAGCGGACATTGGATCCATGCAAGGCAAAACTTGCCGATTCATGCACCAGATCGATAATGCTGGTGGCCTGCTTCACCGGCTTGCCGCCCTTGGAGAAGGTCAGCAGCTGCTGGGTCAGGCTCTTGGCCCGCAAGGCGGCTTTTTCCATCTCGCCCATCACCCGGTAAACCGGATTTTCGGGATTGATTTGCAATCGGGCTATGGACAAATTGCCCATGATTCCGGTCAAAAAGTTGTTGAAATCATGGGCGATGCCCCCGGCCAGGACGCCCAGGGATTTGAGCTTTTCCATTTTCAGCAGCTCTTTTTCGGTGCGCTGCTGGGCGGTGGTATCCCGAAAGACCAGTACCACCCCGCTGATCCGCCCTTGACGGTCCACAATGGGCGCTCCGCTGTCGGCGATGGCATGTTCCCGCCCCTCTTTGGCGATCAATAGGGTGTGGTTCCCCAAACCGACGATTTGACCGCTGCTCAGGACGTTTTCAACCGGGTTGTTGCAAGGCTGGCGGGTATGCTCATCGATAATGTTGAACACCTCCATCAGGGAAAGCCCCCGGGCCTCGAATTCGCTCCAGCCGGTGAGCGTTTCGGCGATGGGGTTCATCAGGGTGATGCGGCCCTTGCGGTCCGTGGTGATCACTGCGTCGCCGATACTGCGCAGAGTCACCAAGAGACGCTCCTTTTCAGCCGATAAATCAGCCTCCATCTGTTTGCGCTGGGTGATCAGCTCATTGAAAATAATGATCCCGCCGATTTTCCCTTCAGAACTGCGCCAGGGGACCAGTTGTCGCTTGACCCACTCCTCACGTCCATCGGAAAATTTCAAAAGCTCGGCTTCCACACGGATGGTCTCGCCGGACAACACCCGCTGGTGCTCCGCTTTCCAGTGCTCGGGAAGATCTGGAAAGATCTCATAGTGGCTCTGACCGGCCAACTCTTTATTCGGCAGCCGATAATCGGTGTACCATTGGCGGCTGCAGGCGATATAGCGCATCTCCAGGTCGAACATGGCGGTGGGTGCCGGGGTGTGGGCGATATAAGTTTGCAGCAGCCGCTCCCGTTCTTTTACTTTCAGGTGTGCCTGCTTGATTTCGGTGATGTCGCGAATGACCTCGATGGCGCCCACCGCATTTCCCGCTTCATCATACAGGGGGCGGGCGCTGTTCCAGAAATCAGAGGGGACATCACGGAAGGGGGGATTGCGGGTCTCCGACACCAGCACATCCCCCTTGCGCCGAACATAGACATACTCTTTTTCGGTTTTCTCATTCCAGTTCAGGGCCAGATCGATGAGTACCGGGCGCCGGATACCATAAAAGGGAAGGGCATAGGCGTAATTTCCCTGACCCAGTATCGCTTCGGCCTTTACGCCGGATAGGGCTTCCATGGCCTGGTTCCAGGCGGTCACCTTTCCATGGATGTCGATGGCGAACATGGCATCGGGCAGAAAATTGATGATTTCCGCCAGCTGCCTTTCCGACTGCCGAAGTGTCCGTTCCCGGTGCCGCATTGTTTCAAGTTCTTCTTGGATCTCCTTATTTTTCCGCAGCAACTCTTCATAGGTCGGTTTTCCTGGCATAAAATCTCCTGGCGACTGTATTTTGTGGGCCTAGTGTAGAAGATCTTTCCGTTGTGGGGATACAGCAATTGGCTGAGGGCCATGGGGTGCTGTAGCTTCCGTTGGGTATGGCGAAGGTGGGCGAATCCCTTGATTGAGCGATGATGATTTTTCAGCCAGTCTCAATCCTGGGCAGGGTTGCCGCTGCCATTTTGGGCCTTGGCTGCCCGGGTGATCCAGCCGCCGCCCAGGGCTTTGTAGAGGCGCACATAGGCGTTGAGGTACTGCTGCTTGAGCTCCGAGGCCTCCAGCGCAACGGAAAAGTAGGCGCGCTGACTGTCGAGGACTTCTAGATAGCTGGTCACGCCTTGGTCGTAGCGCTCCGAAGAGAGTTGATTGGCACTTTGAGCCGCCTTGAGCTTGTTTTTAACCGCGGTGAGCTGGCTGCGGTAGGTCTCAATCTCCGTTAATCCGTCTTCGACTTCCCTGAAAGCGGTCAGCACGATGTTTTCATACTGGAGCAGGGCCTGGCGCGCGCGTTCTTCCTCGATCTCCACTCGCCGGCGGTTCTTTCCAAAATCCAGCAGCGGCGCCACCAGGCCCCCGCCCAGGGACCACACCTCGCCTTCGGAGGTAATGGAGGAGAGCTCACTGCTGGCCAGGCCCAGCACACCGGTCAGAGATATGGAAGGAAATCGTAGGGCCTCGGCCACACCGATGCGGGCGGTTTGCGCTTTGAGCTGGTAGAAAGCCTGGGCGATGTCCGGGCGGCGGGTGAGCAGATCGGCGGGCAGCCCCATGGGAATGTCCGGCGGGATGGGTTGCTGCGTTAGAGCGCTGCCGGTTCGGATCCCGCCGGGCAGTCGGCCCATGAGAATGCTCAGGGCGTTTTCCACCTTGGCGATGGACCGTTGGTAAAGGGGGATCGCACCGGCGGCGATCTCCTTTTGGATTTGGGCCTGATTGAGATCGATTTCGGGCACCGTGCCCTGGTCGAAGCGCTGTTGGATGATATCGAGGCTTTCCAGCCGGGAGTCGAGGGTCTCCCGGGCGATGACCTCGCGCTGCTGAAAGTCAAGGAGTTGGTAGTAAGCGCTGACCACCTCGGAGATCAGGGTCAGCTGGACGGTATCCAGGGCGTATTGGGAAGCCATTAAGTCCGCCCTGGCCGCTTCATTGGCCCGGCTGAATTTGCCCCAGAAGTCAATCTCCCAATTGATCGTCGGCGCGATAAATGCTGTGGAATTGGTGTCGGGGGACCGGGAGCCTCCGGAATAGTTACCCGTCATCGCTCCGACATCGAGATCGATGCGCGGCAAGCGGTCCGCTTCGGTGAAGCCCAGCGCTGCCCGGGCTTCCACTATCCGGCTGGCGGCGACCCCCAGGTCGCGGTTGTTGGCAAGGGCCTGGGTTACGATTTGATACAGATCGGGGTCCTGAAACAGGTTCCACCATTTCAGATTGAACTCGACCCCTTCCCCTGGCAATGCCGACCGGTAGGCCGCGGGGGTCTCTACCTCTGGCGGCCTAAAATCAGGCCCCAGAGTCGCACATCCGGAAACCAGGAGCATCAATAGCGCGGTTAACAGCGGCAGCCATTTCCCCATTCGGTTGGATTTCATCAGATGCTCTCCCGTTGGCTCAGGTCGGGTTGTTTGAAAGATCGCGTTTCTTTTCATAACCGGCGATTATGCCGACCAACACAAAAAGCATGGGGTAGAAGAAAACCCCCAGGCCGGTGGCCAGGGTCATGCCCCCCAAAAGGGCCACGCCCATGACCACCCGGGCTTCCGCACCGGCGCCGCTGGCCACCACCAGGGGCATCACTCCCAGGATGAAGGAAAAGGCGGTCATCAGGATGGGCCGAAAGCGCAGTTGGGCCGCCTTGACGGCCGCATCGAAGAGGGAAAGCCCGTTTTTGAATTCGATGTTGGCGAACTCGACAATCAGGATGGCGTTTTTGGCGGCCATGGCGATGAGCATCACTAGGGCGATCTGGGCAAAGACGTTGAGCTCATAGCTGGGGCTGGTCAGACGCGCCAGGTAGAGGGCCAGAAAGGCACCGAAAATGGCAAAGGGCGTGCCCAGCAGAATACTGAAGGGCAGGGACCAGCTCTCATACTGGGCCGCCAGAATCAGAAAAACGAACACCAGGGAGAAGACAAACACGATAGCCCCACTGCCCGAGGTTTTCTTCTCCTGAAAGGACATGTTGCTCCAGGCGTAGCCCATCCCCTGGGGCAGCACGGTCGCAGCCACCGCTTCCAGGGCGTCCAGGGCCTGAACCGAGGTGTAGCCGGGCGCCGGCCCCCCGGTGAGCTCGATGGCCCGGTAAAGATTGAAGCGGGTGGTGAAGTCCGGGCCGGCGATCTCCTTGACCGTGACAAAGGCGCTCAAGGGGACCTTTTGCCCTTCATCGTTCTTCACCGAAAAGAGGTTGATCTTCTCTTCGTTGATCCGGTACTCCGGCTCGGCCTGGATGTAGGCTTTGTAGAGTCGCCCGAAACGGTTGAAATCATTGATGTAGGAACCGCCGAGAAAGGCGCCCACGGTGGCGTAGATATCATTTAAGGCCACGCCCGCCTTGAGCACCTTGTCGCGGTTGATTTCCATGTAGCGCTGGGGCACGCTGGCCCGGAAGGTGGTGAAGATGGAACCGATTTCCGGTTGCTCCAGAGCGGCCTGGATGAATGCGGCGGTCTGGTCCGCCAAATACTGGGGTGTGTTGCCGGCCTGGTCCTGAATCATCAGGGTAAAACCCGAACCGCTGCCCAGTCCGGGGATGGGCGGCGGCCCAAAGGCAAAGACCTGGGCTTCGCTGATCCTCCCATAAAAATCGCGGTTCAGGGCGGCCACCAGGTCGTTAGCGGTCTTTTCCCGCTGATCCCACTCTTTGAGGGAGACGAAAACGAAACCGGCGTTGGGGGACATGCTGCCGGAAATCAGGCTGAATCCAGTGGCGGCGGTAACGAAATCGACCTCCTCATGGGCCGTGATCAGCTCCTCCACGGTCTTGACCACCGCATCGGAGCGCTGCAAGGAGGCGGCGTCGGGCAGTTGGACGTTGACCATCAGATAGCCCATATCCTCGCTGGGCATGAAGCCGCCGGGCAGCAGCTTGCCCAACCCCCCCAGGCCCGCGGTCAGCACGACGATAAAGACCAGGCCCACGGCAATCTTGCGGGTTATGAAACGGACCGATCCGGCGTAGCCCGCGGTGATGGTGTCGAACAGCGCGTTGAAGCCCCGGAAAAAGAGCCCCAGGGGGCCGCGCAGTGGTTTGCGCTTGCGCAGCAAAAGGCCGCAGAGGGCCGGACTGAGGGTCAGGGCGTTGATGGAAGAAAACAGCACCGAGACCGCCACGGTGATGGCAAACTGCTGGTAGAGCCGGCCGGTGATGCCTCCCATGACGGCTACCGGGATGAAGACCGCCACCATCACCAGGGTCGTGGCGACGATCGGTGCGGTCACCTCCTGCATGGCTGCCTCGGTGGCCGCTTTGGGCGCCATTCCTTTTTCGATGTTGACCTGCACCGCTTCCACCACCACGATGGCGTCGTCCACCACGATGCCGATGGCCAGCACCAAGCCCAGCAGGGAGAGCACGTTGACCGTAAAGCCAATCAGGGGAAAGACGATGAAGGCCCCGATGAGGGAGACCGGGATGGCGATGGTGGGGATCAGCGCCGCGCGCCAATCCTGGATAAAGATGTAGACCACCAGAATCACCAAGGCCAGGGCGATGATCAGGGTTTCGACGATTTCGTCAATGCCCGCGGTAATGGCCGTGGTGGTGTCCAGGGAGACATCGTAGCGCATGCTGTTGGGAAACGAGCTGGAAAGGTCCGCCATGGTGCGGTGCACCTCCTCGGCCAAGGTGACGGCGTTGGAGCCGGGGGCCTGGTAGAGGGCGATCATGGCGCAGGGCTTGCCGTTGAGACGGGTAAAGGCGTTGTAGGTTTCCACGCCCAACTCCACCCGGGCCACGTGTTTGATTTTGACCTGGGCGCCTTGATCGGTGGTGCGAATGACGATTTCGCCGAACTCTTGTTCGTTCTGCAGCCGGTCGGGCAGGCGTACGGTGTAGGTGAACTCCGTGCCGGGCGGGGCCGGTTCCGCACCGAATTTACCCCCCGGCACCACCACGCTCTGGGCCCGGATGGCCTCCACGATCTCCGGCACGCTGATGCCCAGATGGGCCAGGCGGTCGGGCTTGATCCAGATGCGCATGGAGTAGTCGCTGGCCCCGATGACGTTCACGCTGCCGATGCCCTTGATGCGCGCCAGAATATCTTTGATATTGATCAGGGCGTAGTTGCCCAGAAACTGCTGATCGAAGCGCTCTTCGTCCGCCGTCAAAGAGATCAGCATCAAAATGTTGGGTAGGGATTTTTCGGTGGTCACCCCCAGGCGCTTGACCTCCTCGGGTAGTTTGGCCGTGGCCGCGGCTACCCGGTTCTGGGTGAAGACGGTGTTCATGTCGGGGTCGGTGCCCACCTCGAAGGAGACCTGGATGGCCATGGTGCCGTCATTGGCGTTGGTGGATTTCATATAGATCATGTTGTCCACCCCGTTGATCTGCTGCTCCAGAGGGGTGGCCACCGACTGCTCCACACTCACCGCATTGGCGCCGGTATAAACTGCCCGCACCTGCACAATGGGCGGTGTGATATCGGGGTACTGCTCCGTGGGCAGGCCGCTTAAGAACACCACACCGACGATGACCATAAATATGGCGATCACCATGGCGACAACGGGCCGATGAACAAAGAAATTTCCCATGCTGGACTAAATCTCGCTAAAGGCAGGCAGTTGAATCGCTTCGCTGACCGGGGTGACCTTGCCGTCGGCGCGAATCTTTTGCAGCCCTTCGTAGACCACCTGTTCACCGGGTTTGAGTCCCTCCCGGATCAGCCGGAAATTCTCAATGGCAGGCCCCACCCGGACCGGACGCTCTTCCACGCCGCCGTCCGGGGTCACCACATAGACGCTGTATTCTCCCTGAAGCTCGGTCAGGCAGCGCTGGGGGATCAGTATGCCGTTTTCGACCACTTCGGCCACGGCGCGGATTTTGGCGAACTGGCCTGGCCGCAGGAGTCTTTCCGGGTTGGGAAAGGAGGTTTGCACTCGGATGGCCCCGGTAGCGGGATCCACCTGCCGATCAATAAAATCAAACCGGCCCGTGTGGGCAAAGCGGCTGCCGTCGGCGAGGATCAGGGTGATATCCTCCTGGGGTTTGGCCTCAGTCTCTGTGGCGTAGCGTCGGGCCAGCTGCAGATACTGCTCCTCGGTCAAGAAAAACTGGACCCGGATGCTGTCAATCTGGGAGACAGTATTGAGAACCACGGTTCCCAGACTGCGGCCCACGAAATCTCCCACCTGGGATTCGGTTTGGCCGATGATTCCGGTGATGGGGGAGTAGATTTTGGTGTAGCCCAGCTGAATTTTTGCGGCCCGCAGATTGGCCTGGGCGGCCTCCACCGAGGCGACCGCCGCCTCCTGGCTGGCAATGGCGGCATCCAGATCGCTCTGGCTGACCGCCCGGCGCTGGGCCAGGGGGCGGATGCGGTTCAAATCGTTCTGGGCTTTGACCAGCATGGTTTTGGCTTCGGCCACGCGGCTCATCATGGCCGCCACTTCCGCCTCGTAGGGCTGACTTTCCAGCACATAGAGCAGGTCTCCCTGGATCACTTCCGAGCCCTCCTGGAAATGGGTCTCTTCCAAAAATCCTTCAACCCGCGCCCGAATGGCGATATCCTTGGCCCCTAAGACCTGTCCCACAAACTCCAGATGAAGGGGGACCTTTTGGGCCGCAGTTTGAACCACTTTTACCTGTGGCGGCGGGGGGGCTGGGGCCGCGGGATCCTCTGGGCGGCAGCCGGCGGCTGCCCCGGCCATCATCCACATGAGACAGATTAGTTTGATTTTCATGGAATTTCTCAAGTTGAGTAATGGGTAGCGCAGGTTTCAAGGCCGGCCGGGTTCCACGGGGAGACGGTGTAGCGATTTGAAGGAGGAACCACTTGCCTTTTATAAGGAACAGGGGCTTACGACGCAATGGAAACTGTAACCATGTGCTCTACTGAAAAGGCTTGCCCGTGCATTCACTGCCGGACTTACATAGGATGTTTCGAAGCGTGATGTCAATTTTACCCTTCACCGGCAGCGATTCTCAGGGAAGGGGCAATGGCGCCGAACAGTGGTCCTTAGGGATTTGTAAATGAGGCCGGTTTGACAGGCAGTTATTAATTTCATATATTCGAATTTAACGATATGGAGGCGCCATGCGAGATTTCATCAAGGTCATGAAAGCCCTCTCCGACCCCAACCGGGTCAAGATGCTCAAGCTGCTTCAGCGGCGGGTGCTGTGCGTGTGCGAGATCCAGGAAGCCCTGGGGCTGGCCCAGTCCACCGTCAGCAAGCACCTGAAGATCCTGGAGGAGGCTGGTTTGATCACCTTTCTCAAGGAGGGGCCCTGGGTCAATTACCGGTTAGCCGGCGGGGAAAGAAATCCCTATGTGGCCAATCTGCTGGGCAGTTTGCGGCATTGGCTGGAGGATGATGCGGATGTGGCGGCCCTGGCGGCCAAACTGCCGCAGATCCATCGCGAAACCATCCGCGGCGGCTAATTTTTTTGGATTAACCATATCGTTATATTGCGATATAAGAATAAGTTGGCGTCTCGCGGGTCTTTCGCCCTCGGCCGCCGACCCGCGGAGCACAAATGATGAAAGAGCGCAGCAAGCTGTTGTGGATTGTGGCTGTTTTTGTGGCTGCCTACTATGTTCCCTGGGGCCATCCTCGGATCCGCCAATCCGGGCTGGAAGCGTTCATGATGCTTCAGGAGTACGCCCGGGAGCATGTTCTCACCTGTTTGATACCCGCATTTTTCATTGCCGGGGCGATTGCCGTGTTCGTGTCCCAGGCATCGGTGCTCAAATATTTCGGGGCGCAAGCCAGTAAACTATTATCCTATTCGGTGGCCTCGGTTTCCGGAACCATTCTGGCGGTCTGCTCCTGCACGGTGCTGCCGCTGTTTGCCGGCATTTATACCCGGGGCGCGGGTATCGGGCCGGCCACGGCCTTTCTCTACTCCGGTCCAGCCATCAACGTGCTGGCTATCACCCTGACCGCTAAAATCCTGGGCTGGCAACTGGGTTTGGCGCGGGCCCTGGGCGCGGTCATTTTTGCCGTGATCACCGGCCTGCTGATGGCCCTGATCTTCCGCAAGGATGATGCAGCGCGCACCGCCGGGCAGATCTACGTGCCGGAGGCCGAAGCCAAAGAGCGTACCCTTCTGCAGGATGTGTTGTACCTGCTCACCATGGTGTTGATCCTGGTGTTCGCCGCCTTTGCCAAGCCGGGCCCTGGCGCCACCGGCGTGTGGCCATTCATTTTTTTTGTCAAATGGTACGTCACCATCGCCTTGCTGATCATCCTGGGGTTGATGCTCAAGGCCTGGTTCACCAAGGATGAATGTAAAAACTGGGTGGAATCCACCTGGGGATTCATGAAACAGATCTTTCCCTTGCTGGCCGGGGGGGTGCTGGTGGCTGGATTTATGCTGGGCCGCCCCGGTCATGCGGCCCTGATTCCCGAGCAGTGGATTGAGTCCCTTCTGGGGGGCAACTCCCTGGGGGCCAACCTGATCGCCGCCCTGGCCGGGGCCTTGATGTATTTCGCCACCCTGACCGAAGTACCCATCCTCCAGGGGCTGCTGGGGGCCGGTATGGGACAGGGGCCGGCCCTGGCGTTGCTGCTGGCCGGCCCGGCGCTCTCGCTGCCCAATATGCTGGTGATCGGCAGCGTCATGGGCGTGAAAAAAACAGCCACCTTTTGTGGGATCATCGTGGTTCTGTCGACCCTGGCCGGAATGCTTTACGGTGCGCTGTTCGTATATTGAGAGCCTAAAGAAACCGTAGGGGCGGGCCTTGTGCCTGCCCGGATCCGGGCACCCACAAGGGGTGCCCCTACACCTGCCCGGATCCGGGCGGCGGCCCATCGACTCATAAAAAAACAGATCTAAGGAGATTCGCCATGGAAATCAAAGTATTGGGTCCTGGCTGCACCAAATGCCAAAAGGCGGAACGAGTGGTCAAAGAAGCGGTTGCAGAGTCGGGCGTGGCCGCGGATGTGGAAAAGGTCACTGACGTGATGCAGATCGCCGGCTACGGGGTGTTCGGCACACCGGCGGTTGTTATTGATGGTGAAGTCAAATCGGTGGGTAAGATCCCCAGCAAGGAAGAGGTCAAATCCTGGCTGAAAACGTGAGCCCCATGAGGGCCAAAATCACGAAGCGATCTCATATCAAACCATCCCGGGTATCATTGTTGACAGGGGTCCTGCGACCTTGTACCCAGAAACACAGTGCGGGGGGTGGATCGCAATGGGATCGTGTGGGCTCTAAACCCACATAGCTCGGTGCAACACCGGGACTCCCCGCCATCTTTTTGGTTTTCAACAGCAAGCTGGATCGCCCTATGCCCACTCAAGCCGCCAGCAACCCGGAATCGATGTCCTGGTCCCAGGTTCAATTGCGCCGTCTCCGGGAGTTGAATGCCGAGCCCCAGGTTTTGAAAAGGAAATTCATCCATGGCCCTCAGCGGGAGCAGGCTTTTCAGGAACTGGAAACGGCGCTGGTGAAGCAAGCCCGCCAGGGCCTGGAGGCCTTGCGCACCCAGGGGATGCGGCCCCGTCTGGTGCGTCTTGAGGGGCACCTGAGCCGCCTGCTGACGGATCTGGGTTTCGTCCAGGTGGCCACACCGATTTTAATGTCCCGGGGGCTGTTGGCCAAAATGACCATCGATGAGGCCCACCCGCTTTACGAGCAGGTGTTTTGGGTGGATGCCAAACGCTGCCTGCGGCCCATGCTGGCCCCGCATTTGTACTATATCCTCAAGGATTTGCTGCGCCTATGGCCCAAGCCGGTGAAGATTTTTGAGGTGGGTCCCTGCTTTCGCAAGGAGAGCGCCGGTTCCCAGCATGCCGAAGAATTCACCATGCTCAACCTTACCGAGTTCGGCTTGCCCGAGGACCAGCGCCATTCGCGCATTTCAGAGCTGGCCGACCGGATCGCCCATGCCGCGGGGCTTAAAGATTACCGGGTGGTTACGGAAAACTCGGCGGTGTACGGCGATACCCTGGACATCGAAGCCGGCGTCCGGCATCTGGAGGTGGGCTCGGCGGCCATGGGCCCCCATCCCCTGGATCGGCCCTGGCGGATCCGCGAGACCTGGATTGGAATCGGGTTCGGTCTGGAACGTCTGATTCTTGCGACAGAGGGCTATTCCCACCTGGCCATGGCCGGACGCAGCCTGGCCTATTTGGATGGGTTTCGCTTAAATCTATAGTAAGCAAAAAAAATTCAGCCTTTAGCCCATCGATAGCGCCTATGACCCGTCTTACTGTTGAAGATATCGGCACCATCGCGGCCGGCTTGAAAGATTACGACCGCGAGCTGCGAGCCAAAACCGGGCGCACCTTGCTGGGCGTGGCCTGCCATGCCGCCAGCATTCCCGCCAAAACCATCGCCCGGCGGCTGGGGAAAATCCGCTTGGCGGTGATTCCCATCAGCGCAGGAAAAGGCACCATCCCTGGTTTCAGCGAGTCGCTGGTCGCCATTGGTTCGCATCTGGGGCTCAACGCCTTTCTGGCTGGGGCCAAAGACGCCGCCGGGGTTGCCGAGGCGGTGGAGCGCAAGGCCAACTGGCTTTGGATGTCCGATGATGACCGGTTCGTGCTGGTGGATCTGATGCGCCGCCGGGTGGTGGACAACAGTGTCGCCACGGGGCGCGGGTTTGCCGCGGGACTCGACTTGATGGCCGGGGGGGTGGCCGGAAAGCCGGTGGCGGTGATCGGCTGCGGTCCCGTGGGGTTGAATGCGGCGCGCATGCTGATGGAGTTCAAGGCCCAGGTGACACTGCACGACATCCGCCGCCGGCAGGCCGCCGCCGCCGCCGCGGTCCTTGGGCAAGAGCAGGTCCAGATCGCCACGGATTTCAGCGAGGTGGTGGCGGGCCATGATTTGCTGGTGGATGCCACCAACATGGGCGCCCTGATTCCGGCCATGGCCATCACCGCCTCCACCTTTATCGCCGCGCCGGGCATGCCCCTGGGGGTGACTTCCGAAGCTCGGGCGCGTCTCGAGGATCACCTGCTCCATGACCCCCTGCCCCTGGGCGCCGCCACCATGGTGGCCATGGCCCTGATTTCCGGCAAGTAGACCATGGCTGATACCACTCCCAAGCCCCAGCGCCAGCGCTTCTACCGTAAGCGGGTGGCGCTGCTGCTGCTCATCGACAAGATCAAGCTCTGGCCTTCCCGCCGGGGCCTGCTCCACGGCATCAAGCAGATCGAGACCCTGGGCGAACAGGCGCGGATTACCACCCACTGCAACAAAACCTTCTTGGTCAACAACTCCCGCAACAGCCGCGCGGCCCGCTGGCTGCGCAACAAGTGGTACCAGGGGGTCTGCCCCCTCTGCCAGGTGCCGGACTGGAAGCTGGCCAAATATCAGGCCACCAAATTCAGGCGCCACTATGGGGCTTCGTTGGACAAGCCCGGGGACTGATTTAGCCCTTCCGCCATTGATTTTAAATCTATCTTCGAAAATTTCACAAAAAATCCTTGACGGGGTCACTCCCGCGCTGGCTGGAGCCCATAAGCGACCGGACAAATCGATTCCCGCCACCGCGGGAATGACGATCTGAATCCGCTCTATAATCTTCCCTAGCGTGGGTAGCCGGTGATCTCCCGCAACCGTTGGTAGAGGGGTTTCAAGCGTTTGTACATCTTGAGATAGACATCCCGATAGATGGCGTCGTAAAGCTGATGAGTGGGGTGGTGGGGTTCGAACACGCGCTGGACATGGGTCATGGCCGCCACGGCGCTGGGGATGTCGGCGTGCAGCTTTAACCCCGCGGCCGCTACCACCGCGGCTCCCAGCCCCGAGGTTTCGTAGACATGGGGACGGGCCGCCGGTTTGCCGAACAGGTCGGCGGTGAGCTGCATGGCGCCGTCGCTCTGGGAGCCCCCGCCGCACACCCGCAGGGTGGTGACCGGGGTGCCGCTGCGCTGCTGGATCCGCTCCAGCCCCTCCCGCAGGGCATAGGCCACCCCTTCCAGAATGGCCCGGTAGAGGTGCGCCCGGGTATGCACGTCACCAAAACCGATCACCGCGCCCTTGGCTTCCGGCCCCGGATTTTTCAGCCCTGGGGTCCAATAGGGCTGGAGAATCAGCCCCATGCTGCCCGGGGGCGTGGTGGTCAGGAATTCTTCAAAGAGCGCCTCGGTGGATCCGTTCTCCTTGGCCGCCCGGAGCTGCTCCAGGTGGCCGAACTCCTCCTTGAACCAGTTCACCATCCAATAGCCCCGGTAGACCAGCACCTCCATGGTGTGATGGTGGGCAATGGCTGCCGGATAGGCCGGCAGCAGGGGGGTCGGTTCGATGTACTTGGGGTGGGTGACGTTGATGGTGGCCGTGGTGCCGTAACCCAGGCAGGCCGTCTCGGGGCGGAAACAGCCGCAGCCCAGCACCTCGGCGGCCCGGTCCGCGGCCGCGGCCACCAGGGGCAGCCCGGCGGGTATGCCGGTATCCGTCGCGGCCTTCCGGGTGATGGTTCCCAGGGGCCGGCCCGGGGCGACCAGATGGGGCAGCTGCTCGGGTGTCAGGGGCAGCAGCCGCCACCTCCAGTCCCGGGGCGAGGCCCAGCGCAGCCGGCGATAGTTGAAGGGAATGTAGCCCACCTGGCAGCCTACGGAGTCCGCATAGCGTCCGGTGAGCCGGTAGGTGAGGTAGCCGGAGAGCAGCAGAAATTTATGGGTTTTTTTCCACACCTCCGGCTGGTAGGTGCGCACCCAGTTGGCCTCGGCCTCGGCCTGCAGGTAGGCGATGGTTCCCGAGAGGCCGCCCGCTTTGAACAGCAGGCCCCACAGCCCCCCCAGGGGTTTGGCATCGTAGGTCTTACGCTGGTCCAGCCACAAAATGGCCGGCCGCAGAGGCCGCCCCTGGCGGTCCACATTGATCACCGTGGCGCGCTGGGTGGTCAAGGCGACCCCGGCCAGACGCGGGCGGGCATCCGGGGCTTCGATCCACAGCTTGCGGCAGGCGCTCGACAGGGCTTCCCAGAAGAGGTCCGGATCCTGCTCGGCCCAGCCGGGGCGGGGGCTGACGTAGGGCTTAAAGGGGATTTGAACTTTGGCCCGCAGCTCGCCCTGGGGATCGAACAGCATGGCCTTCAGGCTCTGGGTGCCGTTATCGATGGCCAGGATCAGCTCTTTCATTGGGATTCCTTGGAGGGCTCCGTTCAACCACTATTTTGGTTCCGGATGATCCAGGCTGGGGGAAAGGAGAGTTATCCGTGCCACCCATTCACATTAGGCTGGATGTACTGCGTTTAAAATATCTTTACAAGTTCGGCAATTTATCTTTAAAATATCGACCCTTTACGTGGCTTGAATTTGTAAATCAGCACATGGGCGGGCAGCGGGGCGCCAAAATAGGCGGATACCCGCCCGAATCAATATTGCGCTCAGATCCAAGGAGAATCCATGGGACACATTCCGCTGGTCATCGCCACCGGCAATGCGGGCAAGGCGGCCGAAATCCGAGAGCTGCTGGCCGGTTTCCCGGTGGCGATCAAGTTTTTAGGGGACTTCGGCCCCCTGCCGCCCATCACCGAGGATGGGGAGACCTTTGAGGCCAATGCCTACAAAAAGGCCAGCTTTACGGCGCGGGTGCTGGGGATGCCCGCTCTGGCCGATGATTCGGGGCTGGTGGTGGCGGCTTTGGATGGCCGTCCGGGGGTGCTTTCGGCGCGCTACGGTGAGCCCGACTGGAGCGATGCCCAGCGCGCCGCGCAACTACTGGCCGAGATGAAAGGTCAAACCGACCGGCGGGCGGCCTTTGAGTGCGTCATCTCCGTGGCCGTTCCCGACGGGCCGGCCCTCACCTATGAAGGATGCTGCCAAGGCGAGATCGCCGCGGCCCCGGCCGGGGAAAACGGGTTCGGCTACGATCCCATCTTTTACTATCCGCCCTTGAAAAAGACATTTGCCCAGCTGGATCGGGAAACCAAAAGCAGCGTCAGCCACCGCGGCCAGGCCCTGGAGGAGCTTCGCGATGAGTTTGACAAAGTGCTCAAGTGGATCGAGCTGCAGATGCCGCTGGCCCAATGGAATGCTCTGAAGGGCGGCGGGGAGTAGTTTCCGCTATCCGCGTCCCGGTCGGCTGGGGGCTTGAGTGGAAAATGATTTTTGCAAATATAGACATAATCACCTATACAACGGGTAACCGCGAACCTAAGTGCTCCTGTTCATAAAAACAGTGGCATAATGAGGACGTCAAGGCGCCGGGCGGACAAGGCGCGAAAGATAAGGAATATCGGGAATATTGCGTTTTCTCGCAACGCCGGCCGACCGGATGGATTGGCAGCCGAATGTCATCGTATTCGCGAATAGGACCACCAAGCACAGGGGGTAAACATGGAGCTTTTGAATCAGGGGCTGGACATCGTTGTTGAATTGGGCGGAATTCGAACATTGGCCCAAGCCCAAGCGCTGTTCGGCGATCAATTGGATGATGCCCACCTGGCCCGCATCCAAACCATCGAAACCCCTGATGTACTCATCAAAATCGCCAATGCCATTGCCATCTGCAAACCGTCGCGGGTGTTTATCCACACGGGGTCCGACGACGATCGCGCCTTTATCCGTTCCCTGGCCATCGAGCGGGGCGAAGAGCGGCCGCTGGCCATGACGGGCCACACCATCCATTACGATCTGAAAGAGGAGCAGGGGCGCATCATCGACCGGACCTACTACCTCTATAACAAAGGCGAGACGGTCAGTCCTTTAGGGCGCAAGATCTTGCGGGCCGACGCCCTGGCCGAGGTGCGGGACAACATGGACGGCATCATGAAGGGCATGGTGATGATGGTGGGTTTTTTCGTGCGGGGACCCATCGGCGCCCAGGTCAGCAACCCCGCCCTGGAAATCACCAGTTCGGCCTATGTGACCCACAGCGCCGACCTGCTCTACCGTCATGCCTTCGAGATGTTCGACAGCGAGGTGGCCCGCTCGGGCCATTTTTACACCAACATTCACAGCCAGGGGCTCAATCGGCCCGAAGACCTGCCCGCGGCGCGGGTTTTCATGGATCGCAGCTATCGCACCACCTTCAGTTTCAACTGCACCTATGCCGGCAACACCCTGCTGTTGAAAAAGGGCAATCATCGTTTCTCCGTGGACCGTTCCATTTATGAAAAGCCGGGTATGGAGTTGGCCGAGCACATGTTCATCACCGGCATCATCGGCCCAACTGAGCGGGTCACCTGGTGTGCCGGCGCAGCGCCCAGCGGTTGCGGAAAAACCACCACGGCCATGGCCGGCGGCCGCTTTATCGGCGATGACCTGGCCCAAATGTGGATCGCCCAGGACGGCAGCGTGCGCTCGGTCAATCCCGAGTGCGGTATTTTCGGGATCGTGGAGGATGTGAACTGGGGAGGCGATCCGCGGCTCATGGAGCTGCTGCGGCGGCCGGGGACCGAGGTGATCTGGTCCAATGTGCTCATCGACGGCAACGACGTGCCCCACTGGGCCGGCAACGGGGAGCCGGTTCCCGATAAAGGGTTCAATTTTCAGGGGCCCTGGGAAAAAGGCATGACCGACGAGAGCGGCAAAGCGGTACCCATCTCCCATCCCAACGCCCGCTGTACCCTGATGGCCAGAGCCCTGGGCAACTATTCCGAGCAGTGTGAATCCCCCAAGGGCGTGGAAACCCGGATCATCACTTACAGCGGGCGGGACAGCGACACCATGCCGCCGCTTAGGGTGGCGAAAAACTCGGATGAAGGCGTGGTGATCGGGGCCACCATCGTTTCGGCGGCCACGGCCACGGAGGTGGGCGCCAGCGGGGTTCGCCGCCAGCCCTGGGCCAACGCGCCCTTCATTCCCGGCTCCCTGGCCGACTACATGGCGGCCCAGTTCAACTTCTTCGGCAGCAGCCAGATCGACGACGCCAAGCGGCCCATCATCGCCGGCTTGAACTACTTTCTCACCGACGCGGCCCGGGGCGGGTCCAGCCCCAAGCTGCTGGGGGAAAAGAGGGATGTCAAGGTGTGGCTGGGTTGGTTGGAGCGCCGCGCCCACCAGGAGGTGGCGGCCATCGACACGCCCATCGGCTACCTGCCCAAGTATGAAGACCTCAAGGGGCTGTTTACCGAAATTATCGACAAAGCTTACCCCCGGGAGCTGTATGATAAGCAGTTTTCCCTTTATATCGACAACATTGTCACCCGCATTGACCTGCAGCTTGAGGCCTACGGCGAAAATCCGGCTACACCGGCCAGGTTGTTCTCCATCTTGAAAGCCCAGAAAGCGGCCCTGGAGGGTCTCAAGGCCCAGTACGGTCCCGTTATCCCTCCAGGCGTGCTGGACGCCCCTGAATCATAGCACTCCAGTCAAGCGCGCCGCTTCGGCAGCGAATGGGCAACGGCGTTTTTCTCGCACCGTTGCCCATTTGTTTTGCGAATAGGAGTCTAAGCCCCACTGCCATGGACACGCCAAGCGCCCACCCTTCGCTGATTCGAACCATCGCCAGCCGGCGCATGCTGGTCTCGCTTCTGATGGGTTACGCCTGCGGATTGCCCCTGCATCTGACCCTGGGTGTGCTTCAGGCCTGGATGAAGGAGTCGGGGGTGGATCTGACGCTCATCGGGCTGATGTCCCTGGTGGGACTGCCCTACACGTTGAAGTTTCTCTGGGCACCCATCATGGATCGCTACACCCTGCCTTTCCTTGGCCGGCGTCGGGGCTGGCTGCTGGTGGCCCAGGGGGCACTGTTGATCTCCATTGTGGCCCTGGGTCGCACCGATCCGCTGCAAACCCCCTGGCTGGTTGCCCTGGCGGCGTTGCTGGTGACCCTTTCCAGCGCTTCCCAGGATATTGTGGTGGATGCCTACCGGCGGGAAGACCTGGCCGATGCGGAGTTGGGCTTCGGCTCCTCCCTGTATGTGTTCGGCTACCGCATGGGCATGCTGCTGGCCGGCGGGGGCGGGTTGATTTTCGCCGATTATTTGCCCTTCAGCATGGTGTATGCCATCATGGCCGCCTGTTTACTGCCGGGAATTCTCACCACCCTTCTGACCCCCGAACCGCAAACCCCGGAAGGTACGCCCAAAACTCTGATGGATGCCGTATTCCAGCCCCTGGCGGAATATCTTCGGCGCCCGGGGGCATTGTGGATGCTGGCCTTCATCCTGTTTTATAAAATCGGCGATACCATGGCCAGTGCCATGACCATGCCCTTATACCTGGATCTGGGATTCACCAAGACCCAGATCGGGGCTATTACCAAGATCTTTGGCCTCTGGGCCGTGGTGGCCGGCGGGCTGGTGGGCGGGGTGGCCATGATGCGGCTGGGGATCAACCGCAGCCTGTGGGTTTTTGGATTCCTGCAGGCCCTTTCCACGGCGGGCTTCGCCTTGCTGGCCCAAATCGGTCCCCAGGTTGCGGCCCTGGCCGGGGTGATCGCCTTTGAAAATATCAGCAGCGGGATGGGCACCGCGGCCTTTGTCGCTTTTATGGCCAGCATCACCAACAAAAGATTTACCGCCACCCAGTATGCCCTGCTCTCCAGTCTCATGGGCATCCCCCGGGTGATCGCCGCGGCGCCCACCGGCTTTTTGGCCAAATACTTGGGCTGGGAGGCATTTTTCATTGTCTGTGCCCTGATTGCCGTTCCGGGAATGCTGATGCTGCTGAAATTTGCGCCCTGGGGTTCTCGGAGGGCGGGCTAGGCGGGGGAGCCGCGGCCCGCGGAGATAGGCAGGGTTGGCCCCAAGGGGTTCGAATCTTATTTTATGGATAAATAGATTTGGAAAGCGGGTTGAATATCATGCAACAGGCACCTGTGGATAGCGTTGCCAAGGCGCGTTCGGAAAAACTGTTGACCGAGCGCCGGAAGATTTTCGCGCTGCCTCCGGAAACGGCCCTGAAGGCGATTTTGGATCTGGAGCAGCCTTTGCCCGTGGTGCATTCCATGGCGCCCCAGGATCTTCATCTGCTGATTCGCGATATCGGTCCCGATGATGCCCTGGCGCTGCTCAATCTGGCCTCCAACGGGCAGTGGGATTTCATCCTGGACATAGAGGCCTGGCAGCGGGA
The DNA here is from genome assembly GCA_963713755.1 of uncultured delta proteobacterium. Lineage (GTDB taxonomy): Bacteria > Desulfobacterota > Desulfobacteria > Desulfobacterales > CAVQMW01 > CAVQMW01. Next base: position 1,310,479 of record CAVQMW010000005.1, read on the forward strand.
CCGGCTGGAGAGCGGGAAGCTGATGCGCTGGCTGGGGCGGCTCCAGGAGGCCGATGGGCGCCGGTTGGGCGGATATCTGTTTGAAAACCAATCGGAGCTGCTCGCGCTTTATCTCTACCGCAGCATCGAGGTTTACATCCGTGAACATGACCAAGAGGCCAGCGAGATGCCGGCGGATACCTTCACTCTGGAGGGCCAATTTTATATTCGCATTCCTGAAATCGAGGAGCTCGACCCCGAAGTGGACGGCGCCCGCCAGGAGGCCATCCGCTGGCTGCTGGAGGATTATGCCGATCGGGATTACGCCGGATACCAGAAGATTATGCTGGAAACCGTCACGGTGCTGCCCGCTGAGATGGAAGAGGAAGCCTATCGTATGCGCAATGTGCGCCTGGCGGAACGGGGTGTGCCGCCCTTTCACGAGGCCATCGGCATTTATCAGCCTTTGAGCCGAAAGCGCGTTGATAAAATCTCCCGCACGGGCCGGCGGGCCAATTCCGATGTGTCCGCCGGCAGCTTGGCCCCCATCCTGCCCGAGGAGCTGTTGCCGCCCGATGAACTCCTGGCCCAAGCGTTGGCGCGGGTTCCCGCCGGCTCGTTCTTGGACCGTCTGCGGGGGGAACTGGCGTTTTTGGGCAATGCCGTGATCGTGGCCGACCAGGAACGGCTTACCTGTCGGGAGGAGTTGGCAGCGGTGATGGGGAAGGTGGTCAGCCGGATTGCCATGGGCCTGGAGGAGGTTGCGGGCCAGGCTGTCACCGCCGCCCAGGCCGCCCGCTGGCTGAAACGGGTCGCTTTGCCGGATCTGTTTCGCATTGGCCAGGGGGTGATCCTGGAACTTCACGGAAAAGCCAAAACCTGGGTCGCCCGGAGCTGGTTCAACCGCCAGGGCCTGCCCATCACGTTTTGGGATGAAGCCGGTATGGGGGTTGTGGGGGGGTTGCTGCTCAAGCGGCCCCGCTGCTACGACCCGAGCCAATCCGGCGAGACGTACCGTGAGTTCGAATCCCTGGGAGAATTGGCCGCGGCTGAGTCGGAGTTGACCCAATTGGCCGTTTGGGACGATCTGCTGGAGGCCTTGGAACTGCCCCTGATCCAAACATCCAGGGAAGGTGCTCCCCTGACCTATAGGAATCTGATCCTGACCTTCTGGGTCCATCATCTGCTGGGTGGCGCGGCTGGCTCGCCCGGGCCACTTACCCACGACCAGCTTTGCGATCTGTTGCCGCGACTGTTTGAGCGGCCCGGCAGCGGGCAGGGGGTTTCCCCAGGAGCTAAAGATCAGTTCTGGGCCTGGCTGGCGCAGCGCTCGGGGTGGTCTTCCGTCGAGCTTGACGAGCGGCTGGGCAAGACCGCGAATCTTCTGTTTGAAGAGATCGCCGAAGTTTTGGGCCATATGGCCCCCGCCGATCTCGATCCACGCTACATCCAACTTTTCATCGTGGATCTGCCGGAAAAATAGATAAAAATCTTGCCGCCAACGCTCTGCCTACCCATGAAATCCGCTGTTATTATTGCCAATCGTGCGCTTCCGTGTTGACAGGCCGTCCTTTTGAGTGTAGGTTACAGACAAATTAACTGCTGTTTCTGGAGAACAACGAAGTAATCGTAAGCCCCGGAATGCATCCGGGGCTTTTTGTTTTTAGGTTTCACGACCCTTAGGAAACGCAACCCATAAAGGAGTTCCTTTTTTGAAAGATTTTGACGTTATTAATTTTCACCCCAAAGTCGCCGCGGGAATCAGCGCCGCCGGCTACCGCACCCCGACCCCCATCCAGACCCAGGCCATTCCAACCGTCCTTGAAGGGCGCGATGTCATGGGTCTGGCCCAGACCGGTACCGGCAAGACCGCGGCCTTTGTCCTGCCTATCCTCAATCGTTTGATCCAGGGCAAACGGGGAATTTTGCGTGCCCTGATTGTGGCGCCCACCCGCGAACTGGCCGAGCAGATCCACGAGGCCATCGGCATCTTGGGGACCAAGACCGGCCTACGCAGTGCCACGGTCTACGGCGGGGTCAACATCAATCCGCAGATCACCCAGCTACGGCGGGGAATCGATATCCTGGTGGCCTGTCCCGGCCGCCTGCTGGATCATATCGGACGGAGAACCGTCAACCTGTCCCACTTGGAGGTGCTGGTTCTGGACGAGGCCGACCATATGTTCGACATGGGCTTTTTGCCCGATATCCGGCGGATCATCAAACAGGTGCCCCGGCAGCGCCAGACCCTTCTCTTTTCAGCCACCATGCCCCGCGAGATCCATCACCTGGCCCAGGAAACCCTCACCCGGCCGGTCACCGTCAAGGTGGGCCGTACTGCGCCGCCGGCAACGGTCAGCCACGCCCTCTATCCGGTTGCCAACCATCTTAAAACCGCCATGCTGATGAAGCTTCTGGGGGACACGGACAGCAGGTCCGTCCTGGTTTTTACCCGCACCAAGCATCGCGCCAAACGGTTGGGCGAAAAGCTGGGCAAAGCGGGCTATGCATCGGCCTCCCTGCAGGGCAACCTCTCCCAGAACCGCCGCAGGGCCGCCTTAAATGGCTTCCGGGACGGTACCTTCCAGATTCTGGTAGCCACCGATATCGCCGCCCGCGGGATCGACGTCACTCGGATTTCCCATGTGATCAATTATGACATTCCCGATACGCCCGAAGCCTATATCCACCGTATCGGCCGCACCGGCCGGGCCGCCTGCAACGGCGACGCCTTTACCTTGGCCACGGATGAGGATCGTGGGATGGTGCTCAGCATCGAACGGATTCTGGGGAACGCCCTGGAGCGCAGGCACCTGGATGATTTCGATTATCGAGCGCCGGCACCCTCCCGGCAAACGGAATTTTCCCGTCCCCAGCGGCAGCGGAAACCCGCTGACGGCCCCAAGGTCCGCGGCACCCGGTCCAAGCGGCCGCGGTTCAATCCAACCTTCCCTGGATCGGCCCCCCGCCGGACCTACCGTGGCTCACGGCCGGCAATCCCTGCCGGCGTTTAATCCCATATTCAGTGCCCGAACGAAAACCCCCCTTCTATGGCGGGAGGGGCTGGGGGCGTACAGCCTTATATCATCCATCCCCATCCCTGCCCTCCCCCATCAAAGGGGGAGAGCCCTGTTCCGGGCCGCCCTTTTTCGGAGGGGGAAGAGCTAATCCACACCGCTCTCGCGTTTCAGAGGTAAAGCGTCCCTCTCTGGCGGCAATCGCCCAATGTAGGGGCGAAAATTTTTCACCCCTACCTAATAGGCATGGTCAGTTCTCCCTTATTTTAAAGGGGAGTTCCCCCGGAGACGCAGCCTGCTCCCCCCTTTTCCAAAGGGAGGAGAGAAGCCGACTCCGGGCCGCCTTCGCGTTTCAGAGGTAAATCGCTCCTCTCTGGCGCAACCTTCGACTATACCACCCAGGGCCGGATCCAGAGCATCACCGATGCCGCCGGCGTGACCCGCTATACCTACGATCCCAACAGCAACCCCATCGGCCTCATCGACGCCAACGGTAATGTGACCGGCTTTGCAACGCCTGACCCGGCCCAACGCCAGCCGTAGCGATTATCAGTACGACAGCCTCAGCCGCCTGACAGAAATCGCCCACCGCACCGGCGCCGGCCAGCTGATCAGCAGCTATGGCTACACCTACGGCGCCAACGACCAGCGCGAGACCGAAACCGTCAGCGACGACGGGCTGTCCCGCAGCTTTGCCGATCAGCTCACCACCTACGACACCAACAACCTGAACCAACTGCTGGAAAGCCGGGAGCCCGACCAGAGCTACCGGCTTGCGCTGAAAACCCACGGCATCCGTGATGGCCCCTGAATGACCCACAGTCTTAAGTGTGGGTAACTGTCAGCATCAAGGGAGAGGGAGAAGAGGGTTTTCGTTCAGGCACTATTTAGTAAATCATCCCCCCCACGTAAACTCCGGCGCCCACAAAGAGATCCTGATTGGGAACCCGGTAGATGTAGGTGATCTTCTTGGAGGGTGTGGTTTTGCCTGGTTTGGGCCACATGTATTCCACCCAACCGTGGCCGACCTTGCTGGCCAGGTTGACGAAATGGACAAACAGGGCGTTGTCCAAGGGATCGGTCATGAGCAGCACATGGTCGTGGGCGGTGAGCTCGGGCTGGATGGGATGGGCCAGCATCTTGCCGTCCAGATTCATCAGAAAGACATAGGAATCTTTCCATACAAACGGGCCCGTGGGATCGCCGATGACCTTGATGGCCTCCTCGACACCCTTGGTATTAACCAGGGCCGCGGCCTCATGACATTTCACGATACATTCGTCCTTGGTCGCGGTCTGGTCGGCAATGGCATTTGCCGTAACGAGAAGAAAAACGGACAGGGCGGTAACCATCAGCACTTTTTTCATATGATCTCCTTTAAGGATTGATTTCCTGGGAATCAAGCGTTCCATTCAACGTCGGCGGCTATCGGTTTTGCGGGCCGGTTAGGCGGCTTTCAAAGCCACGCCTCTGTCGCTCTTTTGATCCTGGCTCCTGTCCCTGATCCAAGGTTTGCCCACCGGCAGTACATCCCGGCCGAACACCTGGGCAAAAATGACGTGGGCCATCATGTACCAGGCGGAAAGGGCGCAGAGCATCAGTTCATAGCCCGCCACCTTGGTCATGCCGGGAAACCCGAAGTGGGCCAGATCCAGCAGGATAAACCCGATCAGCAGCAGGGTGAAGGTCAGTGCCATGGCCCCATGAATTCTCATAGCCGGAATCCACATGATAAAGGTGTAGAGGGTCCAGACCACCAGGAACCAGCCCACATCCGTGGTGCTGGAGTGGTAAATTTTAAAATGGTTGAGCAGGAAGATGATCCCCAGGGCGATCCAGAACGCGCCATAGGAGACGAATGCGCTGTAGCCGAAGTTATTGCCGCATTTGAATTCCTGGAAACCGGCGATAAGCTGAGCCCCGCCGCCAAATGCCAGTGCCAGGGCCACAATGGGGCCTACCCCGCACCAGCCCACATTGTGGAATTGAAGGATCATGGTGGTCAGTCCGAAACCGGCCAGCCCGACAACCGCTGGATTTCCTTGGGGTGTTGCCTCGTTAGCCATAAAAAACCTCCTCAAATTATAGTGTTAACGCATGGTATGAGTAAGATGGGACAGGGACGACTGCTCCTATGGACGGGACTTGGCGTAACCAATGGTGTTAAGGGCTGTCTCCATCTCGCCCAGAATGGCCGGGTCGTCGATGGTGGCCGGCATTTTCCAGGTCTGATTGTCGGCGATTTTCTGGATGGTGCCCCGCAGAATCTTGCCGGAGCGGGTTTTGGGCAGGCGTTTGACCACCACCGCCTGTTTGAATGCCGCCACTGGCCCGATGCGCTCGCGGACCATTTTGATCACCTCGGCGATGATCTCGTCATCCCCGCGGCTCACGCCTGCATTGAGCACTAGAAAGCCCACCGGAATCTGGCCTTTGAGCTTGTCCTCGACGCCTAAAACGGCGCATTCGGCCACCTCGGGATGGTCCGCCAAGACCTCTTCCATGGCGCCGGTGGAGAGCCGGTGGCCGGCCACATTGATGATGTCGTCGGTGCGGGCCATAACATAGACGTAGCCCTCCTGGTCGATGAACCCGGCATCCGCGGTTTTGTAGTAGCCGGGGTACTCCTCGAGATAGGACTCCACAAAGCGCTTGTCGTTCTTCCAGAGGGTGGGCAGGGTCCCCGGCGGCAGGGGCAGCTTCACCGAAAGGGCGCCGATTTCCCCGGCCGTCACGGGATTGTTTTCGATATCCAGCACCTGAACATCCCAGCCCGGAACGGCTTTGGTGGGCGAACCGTATTTCACGGGAAAGTGCTCGATGCCCATGCAGTTGGCGGCGATGGCCCACCCGGTTTCGGTTTGCCACCAGTGGTCGATGACGGGAACCTTCAAATTGTTCTCGGACCATTGGATGGTGTCGGGATCGGAGCGTTCCCCGGCCAGAAAAAGGATTTTAAAGCCGGAGATATCGTAGTCTTTGATCAGTTTGCCTTGGGGATCTTCGCGTTTGATGGCCCGGTAGGCCGTGGGTGCCGTGAACATGCACTTGACCTTGTGCTCGCTGATAATGCGCCAGAAGACACCGGCATCGGGGGTGCCCACGGGTTTGCCTTCAAAGAGGATGGTGGTGCAGCCTTTGAAAAGCGGTGCATAGACGATGTAGGAGTGACCCACCACCCAGCCTACGTCCGAGGCGGCCCACCACACATCGTCTTCATCAATGTCGTAGATGTTTTTCATGGTCCACTTGAGAGCCACCAGATGGCCGCCGTTATCCCGCACCACGCCCTTGGGTTCCCCCGTGGTTCCCGAGGTGTAGAGGATATAGAGCGGATCGGTGGCTTCCACGGGGACGCAATCGTAAGGTTCGGCGTCGGCCATGGCCGCGGCCCAATCGATATCCCGGCCTTCGGTCATGGCGGCGGTTTCCATGGGGCGCTGGTAGACGATGCAGGCGGTCGGCTTGGAAACCGACAACTCGATGGCCTTATCCAGCAGGGGCTTGTAGGGAATGACCTTTTTGGTTTCAATGCCGCAGGAGGCCGAGAGGATCACCTTGGGTTTGGCATCGTTGATGCGCGTGGCCAGCTCATTGGCGGCGAATCCGCCGAACACCACGGAGTGCACCGCGCCGATGCGGGCGCAGGCCAGCATGGCCATGGCCGCTTCCGGGATCATGGGCATATAGATGATAACCCGATCGCCTTTTTCCACCCCCTGGGCCTTGAGCACACCGGCCAGCTTGGCAACCTCGTCGCGTAGTTCGCGGTAGGTGTATCTCTTGATGGTGTCGGTGACCGGGCTGTCATAGATGATGGCCACGCAATCGCCCCGACCGCGATCAATGTGGAGATCCAGGGCGTTGTAGCAAGTGTTGGTGATGCCGCCTGCAAACCAGCGGTAAAATGGTTTGTTGCCTTCATCCAGCACCTTGTCCCATTTTTTATACCAGAAGCACTCTTCGGCGGCGGTTCCCCAAAAGCCATCGGGATCGGTGAGCGATTGGGAATAGATTTCGTCATACTTAGCAGCCATCGGCTATCCTCCATCCTTGAAATTAAAACAGTGAATTAAAACAGGGCTTTCCCGGGGCAGGGCGCTCTATCGGGTTAGCAATCCCCCGGCACGATTCCGATACGGTATCCCAAGGGGTATCGCAAGGAGCATACCGAAGATCCAAAGTTTAGATAATCTTCTGGTATTGTGATGGAAAGATGGGTTTCCTAGAATATGGCCGGCGGGAAGAGAGTGGGGCACTCATGCCCCATTCGAAAATATTTAGACGAATTCTTTTGTAAATTTAGGAAGATGGAAATATTGGGTCAATATTGTCCCAAATCCGGTCAGGAGAGTCCGTGGGCTTTCATTTTGCGAAAGAGGGTCCGGCGGTCGATCCCCAAGATTTCGGCCACCCGGCCCCGTTTCCACTGGTGGGATTCAAGGCAGCGTTTCAGGTAGGTTTTTTCGGCCTGGTTTAGAAAGGCGGTCAGGGGCGGGAAATCTCCCTGGGGCCAGCCGGCTTGGGGAACGTCAACGGTTGCGGGCCGTGGGGTGGGCGCCGGGGGAAGGTCCAGGTCGATCTCTTTGAGGGTGACATAGCGCTGAATCACGTTGGCCAGTTCCCGAACGTTTCCGGGCCAGTGGTAGCGCCCCAAGGCCGCCATCACTTGGGCCGGCAGGGTTTCTAAGGTATCGCCCCGGCTGAGCTGGGCCAGAAAATGGTGAATCAGATCGGGCAGGTCTCCGGGGCGTGCCTTGAGGGGCGGTAGGTGAATGGGGATCACCTGGATGCGGTAATAAAAATCCGAGCGCATGGCCCCCTGGGCAACCAATTGGCCCAGATCCTGATGGGTGGCGGCGATGATCCGGAAATCGGTTGGGATCTGGGCGCTGCCTCCCACCGGAGTGTACCCGCCGCCTTCAATGGCCCGCAGCAGCTTGACTTGCAGGCTCAGGGGGATCTCGCCCACCTCATCCAAAAACAGGGTGCCGCCCCGGGCCAAATCGAGAACCCCGGGTTTGTCGCTCTGGGCGCCGCTGAAGGCGCCTTTTTTATGGCCGAAAAACTCGCTTTCGATGAGGTTTTCGGGAATGGCGCCGCAGTTGACCGGCACAAAGGGGCCCTGGGCGCGCCGGCTCAAGTCGTGGATGGTGCGGGCCACCAGCTCCTTGCCGGTGCCCGATTCCCCATACACAATGACCCCGGCCGGGGATTGGGCGGCTTTGAGGATGGTATCGTATACCTTTTGCATGGGTGCGCTTTTCCCGATCAGGGCGCCGAAATGGCCTTTGCCCTTGAGGGAGGAGCGCAGCCGCATGTTCTCTTGCCGGACCTGGGTTTCCCGTTCCTGGAGGGCCTCTTCGGCGCGTTTGCGGTCGCTGATGTCGATGGCGATGGTTTGCAGCTTGGAAACCCGGCCCTGACCGTCGTAGATGGGGCTGGTGATGCCGTAATACCAGCGGCCGTCCCGGGGATTGCGCGCTTCCCAGCGGGCGGTCTCGCCTTTGAGCACCTGATCCTGGACGCACCAGGCACAGGGCCTGTCGCTGCCGGCCAGAACCTTGTGGCACGATTCCCCCAGGGCGTTGCGGCCGATGTGCTTCCGCAGTTTGCGGTTCATGTACTCGATGCGCTGGTCGGCGCTGCAGGTGTAGATAAACCCTTCAAACAACTCCAGGATGGCCTTGAGGCGGGCTTGGCTGGCGGTCAGCTCGCGGGCGGTTTGCTCACGCTGGGCCATCTCCGCGCTGAGGCGGGTGTTGGCCGCTTGCAGGGCGAGGCTGCGCGCCCTTAGATCGGCGGTGCGTTTCTCGATTTCCGATTCCAGATGCTGGCGGTAGCGCCGGTTCTCCCGGCGCAGGCGGGCCTGCTCCAGGGCGTTGGCCACGGCATGTTCCAGTACCGCCATATCCAGAATCGGCTTAGTCAAAAAATCCTGGGCACCGTGGCGCAGAGCTTCAATGGCGTCGCTGAGCACGCCGGTGCCCGAAACCACCAGGGTAGGGGTTTCCGGCGACTCGGCCTGGATTGCGGCCAGCACTTCCAGCCCGTCCACTTCCGGCATCCGCAGGTCCACCAGAACCAGGTCGGGGTGCCGGCGGCGAAAGCGGTCGAGCCCTTCCCGGCCATCGGCCGCCTGGAGCACGGTGAAGCCGCTGTCCTCCAGATAGGCAGCCATGCTCTCCCGAATGATGGCTTCATCATCGATGACCAGGATGGTTTGCGTTGCCGAATCCATATCAATTGCAATCATGCTTGCCTGTCGGGCATGAGGGGCTGGGAGTCATGTTGGGGATTCAAGGGCAAACGAACGGTAAATCTTGCCCCGGCGCCCGGTTCCGAGGTGACGCCCATCTCTCCCCCATGGTTGCGGGTGATGATAAAATAGGAGACCGAAAGGCCCAGGCCAGTGCCGATGCCCACATCCTTGGTGGTAAAAAAAGGTTCGAAAATGCGCTTACGGGTCTCGGCATTCATGCCGGGTCCGGTGTCGCTCACCGCCAGACAGGCGCTTTGGCCCTCCACCTTTAGCGAAAGGGTGATGCGCGGCGGGCGCGCCGCGGGTTGGGCGGCCATGGCCTGGGCCGCATTCCGAATCAGGTTGAGCACCACCTGCTCGATCTCCCGGGGGCTGCAGGGAACCAGGGGCAGGTTGGGTGCAATGTCCCTTTCGATGGCAATGTGGCGAAAATCGTACTTCTTTTTGAGATCATAGTCATGGGCCGCCAAGGTGACGGTGCGCTCCAGAAGCTCCGCCAGATCCGTGGGAACCGGCTTGGATTCGCTTTTGCGGCTGAAGTTTAGCATATCGCGAACCGTGCCCGAGGCGCGCTCCCCCGAGGCGCGGATGCCCTCGATGAAGTGCACAATGCCCCGGTTTTCCATGTAGCATGAGATGGCCGCCATATCCGTGCCGCAGACCGCGGCGGCCTGTTGGTTGGCCGGAAGATTCGGGGAAATGCGGCGCTGGATATTCTGGGCGCTCTGGACCATCCCCCCCAGGGGATTGTTGATTTCATGGGCCATGCCCGCGGCCAATCCTCCCACGGAGAGCATCTTTTCGCTTTGCACCATCATCTCTTCCATGCGTACCCGCTGGGTGACATCATCCATGCGGATCACGGCCCCGCCTAACCCCTGGCCGCGAATGGGATAAACCATCAGATCATTATAGCGGACCTCGCCGCCAGCGCGAACCGGTACTTTTTCCAGGGTCTTGAGCTCTTTCAGCGCCACGGCCTGGTGCACAACGGCCATCTGCCGCTCCAGGCGAGGAAACAGTTTCTCAAGGGGCCGGCCCAGGGCCAGCCGCCGAGGGATGTGGCGGGCCATTTCCGCTTCACGGTTCCAGAGGGTGACCTCGAACTCGCGGTTCACGCCCACCAGCACGGATGGCATGGAGTCGATGATGGCCGTCAGGTAGTTGCGCAGCCGGTGCATCTCCTGCTGATAGTCGTGGGCATCGGTGATATCGTTACCGATGCACAGGTATTCGACGATGGCGCCGTGGTCGTCATGAATCGCCCTGCGGGTCCAGGAGATCCAGACCGCATCCCCGTTGCGCAGCCGGCACTCGATGCCCTGGGAACGGTAGCCTTCTTCATAGCCGCCGATCAAATCCGGAATACCCGTGGGGGGCGTCATGCCCCACTTGTTGGCCGGCAGGATGGTTTCCGCCATGCCGCGGCCCAGCACCTCATGCTCCTGGAAGCCGAAAAAGACCTGGGCGAACTCGTTGAAAAAGGTGATCAGCCCTTCGGTATCCACCCGTAAAATGATACTGTTAGCGTTTTCCACCAGCTCCCGGTACTTGGCCTCGCTGGCACGGATAGCGGCTTCGGCCCGGGCGCGGTCGGCCATCTCCTGCTCCAGGTTCCGGCGGTACTCCTCCAGTTGCGCCATGAAGGCATTGTAGTAGCCCGCCAATTGGCCAACTTCGTCCTTTCCGGGCCAGTTCAGGCGCTGGGAAAACCGGCCTTGGGCACCCTCCGCAAAATGGCTCATCAACTGCCGTAACGGGCGGGTGATGGAGGCGCTGAGCAGCAGGGTGATGGGTAAAAAAAGCACCAGGGTGCCCAACCCGGTGATCAGGAAAATCGTTTTCACGGTCTCTAGGGGGGCCTGAAACTCCCCCAAGTCGCTGGTGGAGGCTACAATCCATTCCAGTTCGGGAATGTGGTTGTAAATCACCAGCTTGTCCCTTGGCCTGGTTTCTTGGCCTTCGGCCCAGGCATAGACGCCTTTGCCGTTTTTTTTGCGGCAGATCTCCGCAATATAGGGAACCCCCCGGGCATCCATCATCCCGTAGTGGTTGGCCCCCTGGGAGGTGGGATGGACCACCAGACTGCCCTGGGTGTCCAGCACAAAGGCATAGCCATGGGGTCCGAAGCGCAGGTTCAGGATTTGATCTTCAAAATCATCCACTTTGACCAGCTGGGTAAACTCGCTGCGGTAGGAGGAGACCGAGATGATCCAGTCCCAAGGCTCGAAATAGGTCATGTAGAGCGCCTTGGGCCGTTCCAGGATTTCTCCCGGATTTTTCCAGTCATACTCCAGATAACCGGTGCGGCGGGTCATCTGTTCGCGAATGAAGTTGTATTCGGACAGATCGGCTCCGGAAAGGCCCGTTTTGGGGTGCACCACGATCACCCCGGCGGAGTTGACGCAATAGATGTATCCGGTTTCACCGATGGTCTGGTTCAGCAGCACCTCGCGAGCCCGGCTGCGGGCGGTGGGGCCATCTAACCGACCCTGGCGTAATTGGTCGTCAAAATAGGCCACGACCTCGTGGTTTTTTTCAGCCAGCGCCCGCAGATGATTCTTGATTGAGACTGCGGCAGTGGTTTGGACCATGTCGCGGATGGCCCGGGTGGCGTTTTGAAGCTCCCGGCTCAGGTTTTCCTCCAGGGTGCGGCGCACAAAGCTGTGCATCACCACTCCGCCCAGACTCACCGTGAAGATAAAGATCGCCGAGTAGATGATCAGCAGTTTGCTGCGGATGCGCAAATTGTTGAACGCGTCGAATACATCCATAAAAGCCCTGTCTGCGGCAGGGATTGACTGCCCGCCATTTGCGTGCCCCAATGGCCGTTGTTTGTCAAGGCGCTTTTATTGCGATTTTCAAATTCATGGAATCACATTTTTGTACGATTTTTACGTATTGGGATAGGCCGTTCATAACCACCTGATATTTGAAATGGCCTCCGCCTTTTCGGGGTTTTAATAGTTGGCGGAGCCCATCATCCTATCCCCTAAATTTCCAAAATCCGGAACTATTTTTCAGGCACTGTGTAAATTAAATCCTACACCTGTCAACCAACTACCCAACAATCAGCGCCCCACCTGGAGTAGAATCATTCATGTCTATCCGATATTGTGGTATTTAATATCAATCTTCCGTCCCCCTGGCACGTCTTTTGCTGTCTCTATTGTTACCTCCCCGCAAACGAGAAGGCAGCGCCAGGGGAGATCCGGCATCACATATCCAGTGAGTACAATACAAGGGAGGTGAATTATGGGTAGACTGGACAGGACCAACCGATCCATTCTGTGGGTCGGCGATGATCCGTTTATACTTGACTGCGGCGCGAGAGCCCTGGAACTATTAGGATATACCCCCCTGACCGCCGGGTTCGATGCAGAGGCGCTGGGCACCTACTCCAGCCATCAAGGCGCCATCTGTCTGGTGATCTTCGATATGATGTCAACGCCTCCAGACAAAAACAAGATCTCCCGCAAGATCTTGGAGATGAATCCGGAGATGAAGGTGTTGATCATCACCAGCAGCCAAAATGTGGGGGGCGATCAGGATTGGACCTCCCGGGGGGCTGTTGAATTCATCCAGGGGCGCTTTACCCTGCACACGCTTTCCCACAAGATCGAGGCGATGCTCGAGGGCAACCGGCACCACAGCGCGTTGGCCTATCCTGGGTTTTCCCGTCTGAGTCACTACCCGGGTTCCACCGCTCTAAACTGAAACGGCATCGATCTTATCCGCGGTTGTCCCGAAGGGTTTGCCCCGTTGGCGCCATTCGGGATGAATCGTCGCCGCCGCCGTCCTCTGCACTTTTGACGGCGACTCCCGCCTGCCATCCCCCACGAAGATCTGCCGGAGTCCCGGTCCTATCTCCTACTATTAATCCCATCTCCTAGTAATCTGATCGAAGCGGCGTTTGGATATCCTGGCCGCGGCATCTTTTCACAGCCTCGGTTTCCGCGACTTGACTCCTGGCTAAAAAGGCGTCAAAACCAAAAAAGACCTGAATATCCATGTATGCTTAGCCGGAATGGGGAGGGGCGATGCGCCGCGTGATTTTCAATCAAAAAGGGGGAGTTGGCAAATCGACCATTGCCTGCAACCTGGCGGCCATGAGTGCCCGCTCCGGCAGCCGGACTCTGCTCATCGATCTCGATCCCCAGGCCAATTCCACCCGCTATCTTTTAGGCCCGGCGGCGGAAAATATTGAACCCACCCTGGTGGATTTTTTCAAAGAGTGTCTCTCCTTTAAGTTCTATCCCCAAGGGCTCAGTGCCTGTGTGCACGCCACGCCCCTGGACCAACTGGACCTGCTGCCGTCCCACGAGGCCCTCGACGAAATCATGCACCAGCTCGATTCTCGTTACAAATTCGGGAAGCTGAAGGACGGCCTGAACGAGATGGACCGTTACGATGCGGTTTACATCGATACGCCGCCGGCCTTTAATTTCTACACGCTTTCGGCCCTGGTGGCCGCCGACCGCTGTCTGATCCCTTTTGATTGCGATGAGTTTTCGCGCCGCGCGCTTTACCGGTTGATTGAGCGGGTCCAGGAGATCCAGCAGGATCATAACCGGGAGCTGGCCGTGGAGGGCATCGTGGTCAACCACTTCCAACAGCGCGCAAAGCTCCCCCAAACCCTGGTTTCCGAGTTGATTGCCGAAGGGCTGCCGGTGCTCAACACCCGCCTTTCCCATTCGGTCAAAATTCGTGAATCCCACCAGAAGGCGGTTCCCCTGGTCACCCTGGCGCCCCGGCACAAGGTGGCCCGGGAATTTGCCGAACTGTACGAAGAATTAAATCGGTAGCTTCGCTTACTGAAAGGAATGCCGGACAGGTGCCGCGAAGCGAAGGCAGCGGATAGGATTTTCCGCAGGAGGAATGCTGGAATAAAAAAAGCGGCCGCAGCCTCAAAGAGCGCCGCTGCCGCTTTTTTATCGATGCTTACCGGGCGTGGCTTGCCGCGGGCTAGCGGGCCAGGAAGGTCTCCAGGTACTTGTAACCGTCATCCACGTATTTTTTAAATTCGTCACGACCGGTTTTACAGGCGCCGACCCAATCTTCCACGGCCTTGCGGCCTTCCGCCGGCACCCATTTGCCCTGATCCAGCATGTTTTTGACCATCTGCTCGGATTGATCTTGAACCATGGTCACGGCATTGAAGGTGTTGTTGAACAGGGTCTGGTTGAATTCCACCATTTGCTTCAGAATCTGAGTCTGTTCCATTTTGATCTCCTTGAATTTTAGATTTACGTTTACTGGCGTTTTTTGGTTTTGATCTCTTTTTGGGGTTCGCCCACGGGTGCCTTTTTGGGGCTGCCGGGTGCCTTTTTTGCGGCCGGTTTCGCCACGGGCGCATTCTTGTTAAGATCAAAGCAGCGTTCCATGCTGGAATAACTCTCCTGCACAAGAGATTTGAATTGCTCGCGCCCCTCCTGGCAGGCATCCATCCAGCTTAAAATGGCCTTACGGCCCTCAGGGGGAAGCCAGGCTGCCTGATCCAGAGTCATGGTCACGGTGGACGCGGCTTGGTTCTGGGCCAAGGTGAGGGCATCATAAAAACCTGCAAAGGTCAATTTTTGAAAGTCCATCATCTGCTGGGCGATTTGTCTGGGATGGGTCATCATTTTTGGCTCTCCAATTTAAAAATTTGGGAATGCGATATTTCCGAGTTTCATCTTTAGGCCTTATTTTAATGTAAATTTTCCAAATGTCAATGAAAAAATTGTGCAGCGCACAAAAGTATCCTTGGCCTGCCCCAAGGGTATTCAAGGACGGTTTTAAAGGGATGAATGAATCATGTCCGAAGTTGTAACCAACACTATCGGAATTGAGCTGGTTCCCCTGCCGGCGGGGTCCTTTACCCTGGGGGGGGATCCGGTGGCGGAGCAGGCCGATGAAAATGAACGGCCCCGGCATCTGGTGACCTTTCACTCCAATTTTTCGATGGGCAAATATCCCGTGACCCAAGCGCAGTGGCAAATGCTGATGGCGTCTAATCCCAGCCATTTCCAAGATGCTGATCGGCCGGTGGAGATGGTTTCCCACTCAGATGCCCTCCGCTTTATCGAACGCTTGAACCAAAAAGAGTCCACCCAGGCCTATCGCCTACCCACGGAAGCCCAGTGGGAATATGCGGCCCGTGCCGGTTCTAGGAGCACCTACTGCTTCGGACCGGAACGAATGAAACTCGGCCAATACGCCTGGTACCGTAACAACAGTGAGGCCGGTACCCATCCGGTGGGGCAATTGCTGCCCAATGGGTGGAATCTTTACGATATGCACGGCAATGTGCACGAGTGGTGTTTGGACTGGTTCGATCGGAACTACTACGCTCGTTCCCCGGAAGTTGATCCCCAGGGACCTGCCAGGGGTCTGGCCCGCTCCTTGCGGGGCGGTGACTGGGGATCCGCGGACTGGTATTGCCGATGCGCCAGCCGGAGCTTAAGCTCAGCGGATCGCCGGAGCCCGCGAGTCGGGTTTCGGGTTGTGAAAGTTTGAACTTTGGGCGGCTAACGATTGAACAGGATTGTTGGGAAGCGGTTCGGGCAGTGAACAAAAAAGCCGATCCTCTGGTGCTGCCAAGGATCGGCGCCTATGTGCGAGTTTTTTTTGAGTTTGGCGGGCTCGACTCAGTTCGCCGGTAACCTGCCTTCCATATTCGAAATATCTATTTTACTGTTCCCGGCTTAAAATCCGCCACTCCATCCCCGTGCCGTTGCTGAAACCTCAATCGCGGCCCTTGTGGTCTTTGTCCTTGTCGTCGTCTTCGTCTTCGTCATCATCGTCGTCGTCATCATGGGGGCCACAACCCACGAAACCCTGCCAGACCAGTTCAAGCTCCTGATCCTGAACCAGGCCGACGCCGGGGCAATAGATTTTCACATCCTCATCCCCGCAACCATCTTCTTCCGTCGGATTGGTGTCATGGATCTCGATACAGCCCGCCCATTGATCCCACTCCTGTCCCGTTGCCACGACTTCTCCGCGATCCACGGCCGTATCCAAGGGCGCAAGCTCCTGGAAGTATTTCGCGCCCAGCAGGGGGGTTCCAGGCATGATCAGGCCCGGCAGGGCCCCATTTACCCCGGCCTCCCATGAACCTTCGTTGCTTTCATCGTCGCAACTATCATTTTCATTGAACCCATCCGGACAATCCCGGGACCATTCGCCAAAGTAATAGACCGCATTGGTCTTTTTGCAGATCGCAAAGTAGTTCCGGGAGATTTCAATGGTAACCCATTCACCCTCATCATCCCTTTCCAATGCGCGTTCTTCCACCACCCGGGTTCTGATCCTGCGCCCATCGAGCTTGATTTTTTTGGTTTCACAGAGAACGGTTTCCACGGACATTTCCTCGTCGGATTCAAGCACCACCCGATAGCCCGGTTTGAGGATAAAAAACGGGTTGGCGCCCCGGGCTTTAAACTTGCAGTCTTCCAGCCGAAAGTCGGTGGTAAATTCGCAGTTATTTTCACAGAGATTAAGATCCGGATTACCGAATACGCTGCACTCTTCTTCCGCGGCTGCCATGGGGTTGAGGATGAAGAGCGACAAAAAAAATACCCAGCCAAAAATGGAAACTGTAGATCTTGAGATGTTGAAGGGTTGCATTGGACGCTCCTTTCATTCTGGGTTTTCGATGCGTTATGGGGATGGGGCGGATTCAGTTCGGAGTCTAAACGATGAACATTACCTGCGGATTACCCCTACATTATTTATGGGTAATGTCCGTACGGGGAATCCTGGCGTTGGGTGGGTGGGAAGGTCGCAGAGCGGCTGTAAGCCGTCCGGGTAAAAAAGTAGAGGGGAGTGAGAGTCAATACGAGGGCCAGTGCGGATATTGTTCGCGCCGCTGCGATCCAGCACCATGTCTTAACCAGAATGGCGCCGCTGGCGAGTGATAGGGTCGACTGCGCGGGGCTGAACCTCATCCGCGCTGCAGCCGGTGAATCAACACGATATTACGGCTGTAGTTGCCGATGCCGATCAGCTGGCCGATGATAAAAACCGGATCGTGGCGCTGGATGGCATACACCAACACCATTAAACCGCCGGTCAGGCTGATGAACCAAAAGGAGAGCGGCACATGACTGAGCTTCCTTTTTTCCGACGCGATCCATTGCACGATCCAGCGTGAAAAAAAGAGGGCTTGTCCCAAAAATCCCAATGTTGCCCAGGGATTGAGCATCACTTCTTGTAGTTCCAACCACCAGGTGCTCATGACGTCGGTTCCCCTGCGTCCCGGACGCGATAGTCAAGGCGCCGTTTTTTCATTTCGAAGCGCCTGTTTGGGGAATATGCGGCCTTACCACGGCGAGATACCAGATTCGTTCGGATTTCTTGGGATCATAGGGAAAGGTATCCACCACCTCGATGAGGGCGTCTCTGTTGCCCAATAATGGTAAAAGGGACGTTTCCGGCGGGGTTTGGGTAAACAGGGCAAAGCTGCCCTGCTCCGGCCAGCCGCCGTCCGCTTCGGGCTGCCAGGGACGCACGATCCGCCCGACCTCCCAAATCTGCTTCGGGTTCATGGGGCCCAGGCTATATAAGGGCAAGTCTTTGATTTGGGGCAAGCTGCCACTGGCCGCCAGGCTGCGAAAATGGGGATTGCCGTGATCGTAGCGCGCGTAATAGGGCAAGGCGAAAACGGCCAGAAAACAGGAGAGCAGCCCCGGCATGACCACGCTCAGCCGCCAGTTCCGGCAGCGGATGTTGTAGAAGCTGATTCCCGCCAGAAAGATCAGCCCCGGCACCGCGATGGAAAGCCAGCTCTGATTGGAATCGAAACGATTCTGCCAATCCATCCAAAAACACTCGCCAGCGATGACCATGGCCAGCAGGCCCAAGAGCAGGTTGGTCCCCTTCACCAGCCGCAAATCCCCGGGGGTGGCACCCAATCGCCCGGCACGAAAAAGGTAGTCCTCCAGATAACCGATCAGGTAGGCCATGGGGACCATGAGCGGCAGGAGGTAGCGCTCTTTTTTTTCAGGCACCACCGAGAGCAGTACCAGCGCGGAAAGGCACCAGAAGAGCAAAAATCGGTATTTGCCAACACCCTCCATCCGCGGGCGCATCCAGGGGACAATCAAAACCGCCACGGCAAAGGGTGCCCACAAGCCGGTATTTACAGGGAATGAAAGATAGTGCCAAACCGGCTCGATGTGGCGTCCCAGCCATGCTGAAGTCTCCTGCTGGGTGACCGTCAGGGAAAGATCGCCGGCCTGACTCAGCACGTAAAGGGGCCAGGGGGCCGCCACCAGGATTGCGGTCAGGACCATCAGCAGCACTCCCCACCCATTGGGCCTTTTCGGCCATCGTGCGGGTCGAAGGCCGTAGACCAGGCCGCCGGCGATCAGATAGGGCAGCAGCATGCTGTAGAAGGGGACCGGCCCTTTGCTCATAAAGGCCAATCCAAACCCCACGCCGGCCAGCATAAAGTAACCCCAGGCGCGGCCGGAACTTCTGACGGCCAGGGTCAGCGCCCATATGCCGCCCAGCATGAAGCTGTGGCAGAAGATGTCCCAGCTGCCCCTGCGGCCCATGCGGATAAAGAGTTGGCAGGTGGCCAAGACAGCGGCGGCCAAAAATGCCGTACGGGGGGTTGTCAGCGTGCGTCCCAGACCGTAACAAAAAAGGACCATCAAAGTTGCCGCCAGGGCCGCCGGCAACCGCAAGGCATTCAGATTGTCCAGCCCCCCCATGCGTGCGGAGAGGGCCGTCAACCAGGTGGGCAAGGGGGGTTTGGCAATCCGTGGTTCGCCGTTCAAGGTGGGAATCAACCAGTTGCCGCTCTCCACAACCTCCCGGGCGCTGATGAAGTTGCGCGCCTCCATGAGGGAAGGCGACAGCAGATCATTTTGGGTGAAAAGGGTCAGATAGCAAATCAGCGCCAACAGAAGGATTGCCGGCCAAACTCGGGGATAATCGTTGGGGGAGGGATTCAAGCTCATGAACCTAAGAACTGGCTCAGGGTTTCGGCCTTCCAAAACCCGATTTGGCGCCCGCGAAAGGGTTGATGGTGCAAGGCGAGCTCTTGGGGAAAGTAGGGCTCTTCAGGGCGATGGATGAGCAGAAGGTAACCGCTGGGGTTGCCGTGAATCCACTCCATCATGGATTTCGCATCGGCCAGGGCGATGAGGGGTTGCGCCAAGCGCCCTGAAAAGTGGAACTGCTGCTGAAAGCGTTGGGGGTAAACGGCCACCGGGTATCCGTTTTTTTGGGCGACAGCGGCAAGCCGGGCACTTTGGGTAACGTCATATCCCTGATGCAGCGGCGTATGCAGGGCAAATTGCAGAGCCGTGAGCATAAGGGTCATGGCCAAAGCGTACTGCAGGGTTAAAGATTTAAAACTCTTTGCCGGCCGCAGAAGAAAATACCCGCCAATGCCCAAGGGAACCAGGATGGTCCAGGTCGGAAAATAGGCAAAGGGGGCGATATCCGGATGGTGGGCTCCCCCAAGCCTGATTCCCAGCATGGCGGCGCCCATCAAGCCAAAGAGCATCCCATTGAGACGGCTCAGACCGATGGGGGGCTCTGCGACCATAGCGGCCAGCCTGCGTGCGGCAAGCAGGGCCAGGGGCGGAAGAATGGGGATCAGATAGTGGATCTGCTTGCCGCTGATCAGTGAGAGCCCCAACAGGGAGAGGCCGGCCCAGATCAAGCAAAAGCGGGTGCCTGGATCACCGGCGAAGCGTTTCAGGTTGCACCATAGGGGCCACTGGCCGATCCAGGGCAGCAACACAAGGGGCAGCAGCGGCAGATACCACCAGACCGGCTGGCGGTGGGCAAAAGAACGGGCCATGCGCCCGGCGGTTTGACCCCACAGAATGGCATCACCGTAGGCCTCTCCGCCAGCCCGGGCCGCGGGCAAGGCCCAGGCCAGGGCCAGGGCCGAAGCGCACAACAGGGCCAGAATAAGGCCGGCATACCACTTCGGCCAGCTGACGGGTGTCGTGGAGTTCAGCCACCAAGGTGCACTCAGCGCCAGCGGCACTATATAGACCAGGATCACCGGCCCCTTGGTCAGCATTCCCAAGCCCAGGGCGAGTGCGGCGAGCCCCCATCCCCGCCAAAGGCGCCGATCTTTGACCCACAGCATGCCCAGGGTTGCGCAAAGCACAAAGAAGGTCAGCGGCATGTCGAACATGGTCAGAGTGCTGCTCACTGTCCAGAACGGCAGCGCAAGCAATACAAAGGGGACCAGCATCGATACGCCGGGCGCTTGGGGCCACAACCGGCGCGCCAGCCGGGCACTGAGAACCAGGTTGGCCAATCCGAACAGCGGGGCGACCATGCGGGCCGAGACTTCATTAACCCCGAAAAGCAGCCAAGATAGATGGATAGACCAAAACAGCAGGGGCGGTTTATGGCTGTAGGGTACCCCGTTGCTGTGGGGAACCAGAAAATCCCCTTGCTGCCACATCTCCCAGGCGACGGAGAGATAGCGGGTCTCGTCGATGGGCATCAACGGGCGGCAATGGATGGCGCCGATCAGCATCAGGCCCCACAGCAGGAACCATCCCCGGCTCTGTAGCAGGGCCATCACCTGCTGATAGGCGCTTTGACGGCCGGGGTTCAAAGTGACGAAAATCTCTGGTGATCCCGGCTGAATCCAGGATTCCGATCTGGACACCGTCATTTGCTGAAACACCTCTCTCATGCTCTGATGTCGCAGATTTTTTAGTTCCTAGAAGTGTAGGGCCACGCCCACATAGCCGCCGAAGGCGGCGTAGTCATCAATTGTCGCCTTTTGATTGGAAACCGTATCAGATCAAGGTTATCCCAACCTTATCGAAAGATTATGATTTGATAATGTTTGAAAGAAACAGTCCTGACCGGTTTGCAAATCGTCACCGACCGCCACCAATTTGCGGGGGCAGGCTCCGCCCCCCTTTGTCAGGAAAGATGACGCCGAAGCGGCGATATCGACTATTCGCTATCCGTCAAACAGGTACGCTTCGATTGCTTTGAGGCGGGCGGATTGCATCCATGGCTCTGCCGGTGGGAGGACGCCGCGGATATTTCTTTTAATGATACTGCGAGGGGCGCTGGCTATGATATTGCTCCGGCGATTAAATACCTGAACCTACGTCA
Source organism: uncultured delta proteobacterium (assembly GCA_963713755.1). Taxonomy (GTDB): domain Bacteria; phylum Desulfobacterota; class Desulfobacteria; order Desulfobacterales; family CAVQMW01; genus CAVQMW01. The sequence goes on from CAVQMW010000005.1 coordinate 1,331,830, forward strand.
TTCTGGCCAACGCCAGGCACGCAGTATAGCTTTAGCGCTATCCAGGATTTAAAACTGGGTGCCGGATCTAGTCCGGCATGACGTATGTGGCGTACAAAATTGCCGGGTTAATCATGCAGGCTGGGGGAGTGCGACCGTGAAACAGCTTCCTTCTTCGATCTGGCTGGTAACGTTGATGGTGCCCTTCAAGGCATGGGCGATGGCACGGGCCAGGCTCAGCCCCAAGCCGCTTCCCGGTTTGGAGCGGCTCTGGTCGACCCGGTAGAAGCGGTCGAAAATGTGGGGTAATTCATCCGGGGGGATTCCGCAGCCGGTATCGGTCACGCTTATCAGCACGTGCTGGGGCGCGGCCTCGGCGCGTATGGTAACGGCGCCCCCTGAAGGGGTGTATTTGATGGCGTTGTCAATCAGATTGTACACCAGCCGCTGGAGCTGCGGCCGGTTGGATTGAACCACCACGCCTTCCGTCATCTGCAGGGTGATTTCAATCCCCTGTTCATGGGCCAGGGTTTCAAATAGGTCGCAGGCGCTCCGCAGTATCTGATTGAGGTCAACTTGCTGCAAGTCGAATTTATTCACCCCGGCTTCGATTTCAGTCAAATCGAGCATGGTATTGATGATTCGGATCAAGCTGTCGCACTCTTCAATGGTATTTTCGGCTGCCTGGGCAGGGGTGACCGCCTGGGTGGTGCTGATCAGACTCATTTCGGCGATTCCGCGGATACGGGAGAGGGGGCTGCGCAGGTCGTGGGCGATATTTTCCGTCACCTCCTGCATCCGGTGGATGAGATCCTCGATTCGATCCAGCATCAGGTTAAAGGTGTCGGCAAGGTGCCGGATTTCGCGGCATTGGTTTGCGGTGGCCACTCTTTCTTGGAGGTTGCCCTGGGATATCTTTTGCGCGGTATGGGTGACCCGGGAGATGCCGGACAATGCCCGGCGCGCCATGAACAATCCGCTGACCCCGGCGGCCACAATGGAAACGCCGATGACCCACAAGAACAACTTCCGGAAAATTGCGAGATAGTGTTGGGCGGATTTCATGGTTTGCCCATGCTGGAATATCAATCCGGGGCCGAGATGGGCCGCGATGACGCGGTCCCTGTATGGGCGTCCGGGGATATCCAAATTTTCGATAAGGGGCGGCCCGCCCGGAGTTCCGCCTGCCAAGTAGCGATCAATGGAAAAGGGGATCGGTCCCCAAGCGCCCATATCCGTGGATGCCAATAAGCGGCCCTGGGCGTCATACAGCCGATAAAAAACTTCTTTTGTATTTTCACCGAACCCTTCTTCCTTAATTTCGTTTACGACACCGGCCACGCCATCTTCATCAAAGGTATAAACAAATTCTTTCAATTCTTCGTGAAGGGTGACATCCACGTTATCAAGGCTGATGGATGACAACTTAAAGTAGAACGCCGCAAAGGCGATAACCGAAAAAAGAAGCGCGATGGCGGCGTATCCCACGCTAAGGCGAAACAGGAGGGAATTAAGTATATTGTGATCGATCTTCAAAAACATATCCGACACCTCTGATGGTATGGATCAATTTTGGAGTATAGTCTTTGTCGATTTTATCCCGCAGATAGGAGATCCGGGACTCAACCACATTGGTTTCCGGATTGAAATCGTACTCCCAGACATTTTCCATGATCATGGTTTTGGAAACAATCTGGCCGCCGTTGCGCATCAAATAGACTAGCAGTTTGAATTCCAGGGGCTGCAGCTCAATGGCATTCTCTCCCCGGGTAGCTTTGCGGCGCGATAAATCAACTGTCAGGTTGGAAACCGTCAGGACAGAGGATTCAAGCCCGGGATTGGCTCTGCGCAACAAGGCTTTGAGGCGGGCCAGCAACTCGGCAAAGGAAAAAGGTTTGGTCAAATAGTCATCGGCACCGATCTCCAGGCCTTCGATGCGCTCATTCAGCGATCGCCGTGCACTGAGGATGAGTACCGGGGTTCGATCCTTCCGCGAGCGAATACTTTTAATCAAGGTCAAGCCATCCAATTTCGGCAACATGAGATCCACGATGGCGGCATCGTATTTATAGTTCAAGGCCATATACAAGCCTGATTCACCATCGGCCAGATGATCCACCACGAATCCGGCTTCCTGCAGACCGTTTTTCACGAAAAACGCAATTTTCAGGTCATCCTCAACAAAAAGTATCTTCATCGGAGCCTCTGGGCTTTTTCTTTTGAGAATGGGTTCAGCATGACCGATTTTCCCGGGGTCAATCCCCTATTCAACCCCTTTAACACCCAGAAATATTACCAACAAGTTATCATTTCATAACCTTGGGGACCGGGGGCTTTGGGAGTTACCGCGTTGACTTGGAAAGCGAGGAGCAGAGGCGACGAACATCTTGCGACAATAGGCGAAGCGGGATGGCGCGGATCGAGAAAGGCAGATAGGAAGCACCCCTGGTGGCTGATCATCGCACGCGCTTGACACATGGAGGGTTCGGTTACATGCCGAGTTTATCGGCTTCAGGCGTCTTTGCTTACACTGGGAAATCGGTCGGGGTCGGTGTGGGGCAGAAATTTGGCCGCTGAAAAGCGGTTCATGAACTCTTGGTTGACGTTGAGCTCCAGGTAGGTGATTTGATCCCGGAGGGTGTAGATATCGTCAATCCGTTGCGGGTCGAGCAGGAGTTGCGCGGCGCCTTCCAGGGAACTGTTGCCCAACACCTGAAAGCGCTCCAGGGGCAGGTCGGGAAGCATGCCGATGGTGATGGCGGCGCTGGGGTCGATCAGGGATCCGAAGGTGCCGGCCACGTAGAAGGTCTCGATATCGCCGAGTTGCAGGCCCACGGAACTCACCAGGGTTTCCAGAATGGTGTACATGGCGGCCTTGGAGCGGATCAGGCTGTCCAGGTCGGGCTGACACAGGGTCAACTCCCGGCCGGTTGCCGATTGTTCGGCGGCCACCACTTGCAGCCCATGGAGCCCGTTGTGGGAGAGGAACCGGGTACCGCAGGCCTCGGGCACCAGTTTGCCGCGGATGTCCAGCATGCCCGCCTTGAACAGCTCGGCGGCCAGTTCGATCACTCCCGAGCCGCAGATGCCCCGGGGAGGTTGGTCGCCGATGGTTTGAAAGCGGAACTCCCGGGTGTCGGGGTCGATGCGCACCCGCTCGATGACGCCGGGGGCGGCAGGCATGCCGATCTTGCTCACGCCGCCCTCCAGGGCCGGACCGGCGGCTCCGGCGCAGGCGATGAGCCAGTTGCGGTTGCCCAGCACCACTTCGGCATTGGTGCCCACGTCCACCAGCAGGGCGGTCTCCTCCCGGGTGTGCATTCCGGAAAACAGGACCCCGGCGATCAGATCCCCGCCAAAGTAGCTGCCCACATTGGGAAAGACGCGCAGCGGGGCGTCCGGCTGGATCGCCAGATTCAGCTCGGCGGCCCGAATCACCGGCGGCCGGTTCACCACGGGGATATAGGGTTCGCGAATGATTCTTTGGGGAGGGAGACCCAGAAAAAGGTGGGTCATGGCGGTGTTGCCGGCCAGGGTCATGGCCCAGACATCTTCGGGACGACCGCCGGACTCGCTGCAAAGCCGGCGGATGTTGGCGTTGAAACCTTCGATAATGAGGGTCTGCAGCTCCCTCAGACCCCCGGGCCGATCGGTGAAGTGGATGCGGGCCAGCACGTCGGGCGCCACCCGGCTCTGGGGGTTATCAAAGGCCGCCTCGCCCACCACCGTCAACTGCGCCAGGCCCACCAGGCGGATCACCACCCGGGTGGTTCCCAAGTCCACGGCCAGGCCCCACACCGGGCGCGGGTCCCTTGCCGGCAGGACCTGCAACAGGCTGGCTCCCCGGGACCTGGGCGCTACAATGCAGCGCACCTGCCATTGACTTTGGCGCAGGATCGCCGGCAAGGTTTTTAACAGTGGATAAGCGATACGCAGAGGCGCGCCAACCCCGGCCCGCTCCAGGGCCTGCCTCAGACGCTCCGCGTCGGCGGTGTTGTCTTCGAGGGAGGGCGGCGCGAGCTCTAAATCGATCACCCAGGGAGAACCGTGAGGCCTCATGGGCACGCCCCGGCTATCCGGCTCAATATCTCCCCGGCGCCGCCTTGGATCAGGTAATGGCTGGTGCCCTGGGTCAGGGGGGTGGCCTCGGGGTTGATTTCAATGATTGTGGCGCCCGCGGCCCGGGCCATGGCGGGCAGGCTGGCGGCGGGCTGCACTACGGCCGAAGTGCCGATGACCAGCATCAGGTCGCAGGTGGCCACGATCTCTTGGCAGCGTGCCAGAGGGGTGAAGGGGATCAGCTCTCCGAACAGCACGCAGTCCGGCCGCCATAACCCTCCGCAGGGGCAGCGCGGGGGCAGCTCGTCCAGGACCAATTCCCGGCTGGGCAGGGTCCGACCGCAGGAATCACAGCGCTGCCAGGCGAAGTTGCCGTGAAATTCGATCACATCCGTGTTGCCGGCGGCCTGGTGCAGGCCATCCACATTCTGGGTGATGACGGTTTTCAGCCGGCCCAGTTCTTCCAGGCGCGCCAACCCGAGATGGCCGGCGCTGGGGCGGGCCTGGTCCAGAACGGTTTTCATTTCTAGAAACAGAACCTGCCATACTTTCTTAGGGTTCCGCTGAAAGGCCTGAATGGTGGCGTATTCCATGGGGTCGATGCGTTCCCAGACGCCGCCTTTGCCGCGAAAGGGCGGAATGCCGCTTTCCGAGGAAATGCCCGCCCCGGTGAGAGCCACGGCGTGGCGGGCGCGGGTCAGGTCGCGAACCGCACGTTCAATGTTGTCTGTGGGAGGTACTGAAGAACTCATGGGGCGTTTGTGCGGAGCTGAATTTTGAAAAGGTTGCCTTGTGGGCCGGGGTCTACAATTCGAACACCATGCCCGCGCCCACCACACAGCACTCCATGGCGCTGCCGGTGGAGGCGATGATCTGTTTACAGCGCGCGAGAATTTCGTCCACCTGGTCGTCGGTGCGTTCCTGGTTCATATGAAACAGCCCAAAGGTTTTGACCTGGGCCTCGAGGGCCAGGTTGAGGGCATCGGTATAAGCCGAGTGGCCCCAGAGAATCTGCTGTTCATACTCTTCGGGGGTGTACTCGGCGTCATGAAAGAGCAGATCCGCGCCGGTGGCGAATTCGAGATAGTCCGCATAGGGCCGGCCCCCGGGATGGACATAGCCCAGTTCATTGTCGGTGAGAAAGACAAACACCTTACCGTCTTCGATGAACTTATACCCGCTGCCCTGATTGGGATGGCTCAAAGGGATGGGAATCACCCGCATGGATCCGATGGAAAAGGCCGCCGGGTCGCCGGCTTCATACACCAGCTGGGCCCGCAGTTCGGTGTAGCGTACCGGAAAATTTGGGGGCGTCATCACCTTGGTGATCATGTTCTCCATGAACATTTTGGGAAACGGGCAGCGGTGCATATGGAACCGCGATTCCCGCAGATAGAGGGGCTTGAAAAAGGGGTAGCCCATGAGGTGGTCCCAGTGGGCGTGGGTGATGATGAAATGGTAGGTATGGCCTTGTTCGTGAATCAGCTTGTTGCCCAGTTGGCGGATGCCGGTGCCGGCGTCCACGATCACGATCTCACCGCTGCGGGTGCGGATTTCCAGACAGGTGGTATCGCCGCCGTATTTTTGAAATTGAGGGCCGGATACGGGAATGGACCCCCGGGAGCCCCAGCAGGTAATCCGCATGGCGTTAGATGATCTCCCCGTAAAAGGTGTGCCAAATGCCGTCCTGCTCCCAGCGCCGCAGAATGCGGGCGCCCTGCTCGGACAGCCGGTCATGGATCTTGCGCGCCTCGCTTCGCATCAGTCCCGAGAGGATGAAGCGTTGCCCGGGGGCACGCTTCCAGGCGGCAAGGATCCGTTCCATGACCGCAAAATGAATGTTGGCCACCAGCAACTCGAAATGGCCCTGTACAAAGGTTTCCGCGCTGCCCTGAACCGCCAGGACTTGGCGCTCCAGATGGTTGCGGCGGATATTGGCTAAGGTGGTCTGGGCCGCCAGGTAATTGTTGTCTACTGCCAGCACCCGCCGGCAACCCAGTTTGGCGGCCGCCAGGGCCAGCAGGCCGGTGCCTGTGCCCAAATCCAGCACCGTGGCCGGGGGTCGAAGAGTGCAGACCAACTCCAGGGCTCCCAGGCAATCCCGGGTGGTGGCGTGGGTTCCGGTCCCGAACACCATGCCTGGATCGAGTATCAGTGCATGCCGCGGCGCGCCCTGAGATCCGGGGGCCGCGGGCATCATCCAGGGCGGGGTGATCTGAAACGAACCTAAGCGCATGGATGCCGGCTGGGCGCCCTGCCATTGTTCGTAGCTCATCTCGTAGTAGTCCACCAACGTCGCTTGGGGATGGTCTCGTAGCAGCCGCGCCATGGCCGGGCCGGAGGCCTGGCTAAAAAAAACGAAGGAGTCCCCCCCTTCGCGCCAGGTGCCCAGATAGGCCGGATCCGGGGAGCCCAGGGGAGCGATGTCGCCTTCCAGGTAGTATATGTGCAGATCCTGGTAGGGTGATTGCGCCATCGGCCGCAAAAGGCTTTGGGCGGGGGGTGAGGGGACTAAAGCTTGACTATTCATTATTGAGGCAACTGGTCCATGTACCACTGCATGGGGTCCAAAAGGGTGAAGCCCAGCTCCACCAGCTTCTTTTTCACCGGGCCGATATTCACGGTCAGCAGATAGAGAAAGACCGCGCGTTTGTTTTGGTCCCAGTAGCGGGCCACCAGCACGCTACCGAAAGAGACGTTCATCTCGGTCACGGCGTCCACAATCCGTTTGAGTTGGCCCACCTTCTCCTCCACCAGCACGCAAATCAACGTGCCGGGCTCGCCGATGCCCAGCACGTTGATAAATGCGCGCAACAGATCCCGCACCGAGACAATTCCCTTGAGGTGGTTGTGGTCGTCCACCACCGGCAGCGCCCCCACCTTGCTGCGCTGGATCAGCAGCAGGGCGTCCTGTATGGTGTCCATGGGGGATATTTTGATCAGATCGGTGGACATGATCTCCGCCACGGTCATGCGGGCCACCTTTTCCCGCTGGCGGACGCTCTCCGGGTCGTGCAGCGCGCGGGTGGGATCGGCCACCAGTTGGTAGGGCATGACGCTGCGGATGTCCCGGTCGGTGATCATGCCGATGAGCTGATCATCGCTTCCGACCACCGGTATATGGCGGATGTTGTGCTGAGCCAGCAGCGCCTGGGCCTCGCCCACGGGGGCATCTTTGCCGATGGTGATAACCTTGCGGGTCATGGTGTTTTCAATGAACATGATGAGATGCTCCTGGTTAGCCGGTTAACAGGATGGAAACATGGTTGTGGGCCAATTCCGGAAGGCGCGGCAGGCAGTAACCGCCCTCCAGAATCGAAACAATTCGTCCCCGGGCGAGGGCCTCGGCAGCGGTCATAATGTGTCGCATGACCATGGAGTATCCCGCCGTGGTCAGGCTGACCCCGGACATGTCGTCGTCTTCGTGGGCATCAAAGCCCGTTGAAGCCAGAATCACCTCGGGCTTGAACTTGTCGAAGGTGGGCAGAAAGTCCTCCTCCATGTGAGCCTGGTAATCGTCGTCGCTCTGGCCCGGCAAGATGGGGATATTGCGGGTAAAACCCAGGCCCGCCCCGCGCCCCTCTTCAAAGTGGCGCCCCGTACCGGGAAATGCAAAGCTGGGATGCTCGTGGATGGAGTAGTAAAACACCCGGGGGTCGTCTTCAAAAATATGCTGGGTGCCGTTGCCGTGGTGCACATCGAAATCGATGATTCCCACCCGCTTGATGTTCCATTCGCTGAGCAGATAGTTGGCGGCAATGGCGATGTTGTTGAAGTAGCAAAAGCCCATGGCCTCCGCTCTTTCGGCGTGATGGCCCGGGGGCCGCACCGCGCAAAAGGCGTTGTCCAGTTCGCCGGCCATGACCTGGCGCACCGCCTCGATCACACCCCCCGCGGCCAGCTGGGCGGCACTGAAGGTATCGAAACACATCTGGTTGTCGGGATGTAGGAAGGTGGTGCGGCCCGAGACGCAGGCGCCTTCGAAGCGGGTGATGTACTCGCGCTCGTGGATCGCCTCAATATATTTGAAATCGGCCAGGCATCCCTTGAGAGGAGCCAATTTCTCCAACAGCCCGTTTTGCGAGATGCCCTGATGAATGGCGTTTAACCGTTGCGGCATCTCCGGATGATACTTGCCGGTGTCGTGAAGCAGATACCGGTCGTCATGTAAATATCCCGTGCGATTCATTCGCCACCATCCTCTTGGGGTTTTGGGTCGCGGCGCGGCGGTCAGGGTATGATTTGCGCAAAAATATCAAAGGCGGCCTTGACCGCCGGGTTCGATTCGTCAATCTCCATTGTGGGCCGGCCCTTGAGATCATACTCGTACACGGCGGCATCTTCAGGAACGGTGCCGGCCAGGGGCAAGCCGTTTTTCCCGATCACCTCGTTGATGATGGCCGTCATATCCTCTTTGACCTGGTTAACCACCAGGAATGTGCGTTCCACGCCGATATTGAGGCTCTTGGCCAGGGCGTCGATGCGCGTGGCGGCCTGCAAGCCGCGCCGGGAGGTGTCGGCCACGATGAGCAGCACGTCCACGTTGCTGGTGGTCAAGCGGCTGATATGCTCCATGCCGGCCTCGTTGTCCATAACGATATAGGGATAGTTTTTTGCCAGCCGCTCCAGAAGATTGGTCAGCAAGGTATTGGCGGCGCAGTAGCAGCCCGCCCCCTCGGGTTGGCCCATCACCAGCAGGTCGTAGCCGTCGGCCTCGATGACCGCCTGCTCCATACGCATGGACATAAAGATATCCTTGGTCATGCCGTTGGGCACCTTACCCTTCTTCATGTCCTCCCGGGCGTCACCCAGGGTATCGGTGACTTTCAGGCCCAGCACCTCGTTAAAGTTGGCGTTGCTGTCCGCATCCACGGCCAGCACCGGGGTTTTCTGGGTTTTCAGCAGGTATTTGACCAGCAAGCCGGCCATGGTGGTTTTGCCGCAGCCGCCCTTGCCGGCCAGGGCGATGGTGAATCGTGTTTGGCTCATGTTTGAATCCTGTTCGGGTTAGATCCTGTTCATCAATCAGGAATGAACGAATTAAGTCAATGTGGGGCAACCCCCCGTGGCGTTGCGGATGGTTCTTGCGAGCACTGTCCCGCGGGCCCTAAATTGCAGGGGCATTATCCCCGATTATAGACGAAAGCCATTATTAGCATATTTTAATTGCCACTGTCACCCACCGGATTGGCGGCGGCGGGTCAAGCATTTTTAAGATAGGGCCGGTCAAAAACGGCATTGGGCGCGGTCGTTTGGAGGGAGAAATCCCCCTAGCCCCCTTTGGAAAAGGGGGGCCGGGGGGGGATTTAACCTCTCAATGCCGGCTGCAAGGAACAGATCCATGTTTAGGCTGGCTTTCCAAAGCCCCTCCTGGGTCGCATTGGCGGCCGCCGATCCGCCGACTGTTTCAGGTTACGGGCCTATCCCACTCAGGCCGGTTGCCGGGACCCGCGGCGCTCGGTTTCCCGCCGCCAAACGCCTTGCGCGGGATGGGGGCCTATGGTAGGTCATCTATGTTTTAAACCATCGAGGATCATCCATACACGCATCAGGGATAAATCCATGGGGGCCCAGCCCCAAGGCATCCCGCCGATTTCAAGACCCAGGCTCAACTTTTCGGATTTTAAAATTCAGGAGAAAAACCGGCCCATCGGCCCCCGGGGCGCAATCCGAGGGGTGAGGAACAGGATATGCCGAGTATACGCAAAATCGGGATTATCGGGCGCACTTACCGGCATTTGAACCGCTACCGGCGAATTCTGGCGGTGCTCTTCAAGTATGGCTTCGGCGATCTGGTGGAGCACCTCAAGATCGACCAGTATATCGAGGTGGGCATGCAGCTCATCACCCGCTCCCGGGGCGATCGCATCGAGCGCTTATCCCGTGGTGAGCGGCTGCGCCTGGCCCTGGAGGAGTTGGGCCCCACTTTTATCAAGCTGGGCCAGATCCTCTCCACCCGCCCCGACCTGATTCCCATGGAGTGGGTACTTGAGCTGGCCAAGCTTCAGGATAAAGTGCCCTCCTGCGAATTTTCGGATGTCCAACGCATCGTGGAAAGTGAACTGGGGTGCCCCCTGGATGAGGTTTTCGCCCGCTTTGAGACCAAGCCCCTGGCCTCGGCCTCCATCGGCCAGGTTCATCGGGCGGAACTGATGGACGGCGAGGCCGTGGCGGTCAAGGTCCAGCGGCCCGGCATCGGCAAGATCATCGAGGTGGACCTGGAAATCATGCTCCATTTGGCCACCCTCATGGAGCACCATGTGGACGAGATGGCCCTCCATCGGCCGGTGAAAATCGTGGAGGAGTTCGCCCGCAGCCTGGAAAAGGAGATCGACTATACCACCGAGGCGGCCAGTATGGAGCGTGTGGCCGCCGAGTTTCTGGATGATGCCACCCTTTACATTCCCAAGGTGTTTAAAGAGGCCTGTTCCCGGCGGGTTTTGACCTGCGAGTATGTGGAAGGCATTAAAATATCGGAACTGGACCAGCTCTCGGCGGCCGGCCTGGATCGTCGGCGCATCATCCGCCGGGGAGCGGCCATCTATCTCAAACAGATTTTCGAGCATGGGTTTTTCCACGCCGATCCCCATCCCGGCAATATTTTCGTCCTGCCCGGGGATGTGATCTGCCTGTTTGATTTCGGCATGACCGGCTCGGTGGACCGTCGCACCCGGGAAGATTTTGTGGACCTGGTGGACAGTGTGGTCCAGCGGGACGCAGGCCGCACCACCCGGGTGCTGTTGGAATTGGCGCTCTGGGAGGATGAGCCCGACAAGCGCCGGCTGGAGCGGGACGTGGCCGATTTTACCGGCCGGCATCTTTACAAGCCCTTAGGAGAGATCGAAATCGCCCGGGTGCTGCACGAGATGCTGGAGCTCGCCGCCCGGCACCGCATGCGCATCCCCCCGGATATCTTTCTGATGATGAAAGCCTTGAGCACCATCGAGGGTGTGGCGCGCATGCTCGATCCTGAGTTCCAGATGATCAGCTTTGCGGCTCCCTTTATCAATCAGGTCAAGCTGGCGCGCTATGCCCCCCAGCGCATGGCCGGGGATCTGATGCAGTTCGCCGACGAGTTGCTGCGCTTCATCAACCAGTTTCCCAAGGATTTGGCGGCCATCACCCGGCAGCTCAAAGAGCAGCGCCTCAATTTGCGGGTGGAGCACCAGGGACTGCCCCGGATTCTGGCCACCCAGGACCAGACCAGCAATCGCATGGCCTTTGCGGTGGTGATCGCCGCCCTGATCATCGGCTCGGCCCTGATCGTGATTTCCGAGACGCCGCCGCTCTTTCACGGGATCTCCCTGATCGGGATCATCGGCTTTTTTGCCGCGGCGATCATGGGCATCTGGCTGCTGCTGGCCATCCTGCGGGGCGGACGATTGTAGCCGGGCGACCCCAAACCTTCAGCGCGAACCTTGAATTTTCAATGCCGCAACTCAGCCACATTAGTTTGATCGGTATGCCCGGGGCCGGCAAAAGCACCGTGGGCGTGCTGCTGGCCAAGCGGCTGCGGATGGCCTTCGTGGATAGCGACATCGAACTTCAGGCCCGTGAAGGGCTGAGCCTGGCCGATATGATCGCCCAGCGGGGATTGATGCAGTTTCGCGCCCTGGAAGAGGACTTTGTCGTCAGCCACCCCTTTCCGCGGGCGGTGATCGCCACCGGGGGCAGTGTGGTGTACGGCTCTAGGGCCATGGCGCGGCTCAAAGCCCTGGGGCCGGTGATCTATCTCAGCGCCCGCATGGCCACCCTAAAGCGTCGCCTGGGGGACCTTGACGCCCGGGGCGTGGTCCGGGAGGCCAACCAGACCCTGGCCGATCTTTTGGACCAGCGCAGCCCCTTGTACCGCCGCTGGGCCGATGTAACCCTTGAAACCGACGGCCTTTCCGCCGAGGCGGTCACCCTCGCCGTGGGCGCGGTGCTGTTATCTCCGGCGGGGCCATATGGGGTTCCGACAGGACCGGATGGGGTGGGATTTGCTTAAAAAGCTTAGAATACTCGTATAAGCGGAAAGGGAAACACGCGTTATCCATGAAACCCATTGAAGAAGTCACCTTACTTTACGATATCAGCAAGGCCCTGCACCAGCATCTGGACCTTAAAAAAGCCCTCTACAAAGTACTGGAGATTCTCTCTTCCTCCATGCAGATGGCGCGGGGCACCATTACCATCCTGGATCTGCTTCGCGATGAGATTCACATCGAGGTGGCCCACGGAATTTCCCGCCGGGCCGTGGAGCAGGTGCGCTACAAAGTGGGCGAGGGCATTACCGGGCGGGTGATCGAGTCCGGCAAGCCGGTGGCTCTTCCCAAAATCAGCGAAGAGCCCCTCTTTTTGAACCGCACCGAATCCCGCCGACATCCCCAGGACCGGGAAAATTCATTTTTTTGCGTGCCCATTAAAAAGGGCAAAAATGTAGTGGGCGCCCTGAGCGTGGACCGGCCCTACGAACCCGATTACTCCCTTAAAACCGGCCTGCGCCTGCTATTGGTGATTGCCACCATGATCGCCCAGCACGTCATCAACCTGGAGATCATCCGCCGTGAAAAAGAGCTGCTGCGGGAAGAGAACCGGCGGCTGCGCCGTCAGTTGAGCAATAAATACAGCGTCAGCAATATCATCGGCAACAGCAACAAAATGCGGGAGGTCTTTCAGATGGTCTCCCAGGTCTCCAAAAGCAACGCCACGGTGCTGATTCGCGGCGAGAGCGGCACCGGCAAGGAGCTGGTGGCCAACTCCATCCACTACAACAGCCACCGCGCCAAAGGGCCCTGTGTCAAGGTCAATTGCGCGGCCCTGCCGGTGAACCTCATCGAGTCCGAACTATTCGGCCACGAAAAGGGCGCCTTTACCGGGGCCCACAAACAGACCCTGGGAAAGTTCGAGCTGGCCCACGGCGGCACCATTTTCTTGGACGAGATCGGCTCCATCGACGGCGAGGTGCAGGTGCGGCTGCTGCGGGTGCTTCAGGAGAAAGAGTTCGAGCGGGTAGGTGGCCACAAGACCATCAGCACCGATGTGCGGATCATCGCCGCCACCAACAAAAACTTGGAGGACGCGGTTTCCGAAGAGAGTTTCCGGGGGGACCTCTACTACCGGCTCAATGTCTTTCCCATCTATCTGCCGCCCCTGCGGGAGCGCAAAACCGATATCTTGCTGCTGGCCGATTACTTCTTGGAGAAATACACCGCGGAGAACGCCAAGCAGATCAAGCGCTTTTCCACCCCGGCCATCGACATGATGATGGATTACCACTGGCCGGGCAACGTGCGGGAACTGGAAAACTGCATCGAGCGGGCCGTGCTGCTCTGCGAAGAGGGGGTGATTCACAGCTATCACCTGCCGCCCACCCTGCAGACCGGCAACGAGTCGGGAACCCTGCCCTCCATGTCCCTGGAGGAGGCCGTGGCCGCCCTGGAGCGCGAGATGATCATCGACGCCCTGAAAAACACCCGCGGCAACATCACCAAGGCCGCCGATCTGATGAAAACCACGGTCCGCAAGTTCGGCTACAAAGCCAAAAATCACGGGATCAACTACCGGCACTACCGGCAATAACCCCTTTGCCGGTCCTTCAGCAAACCCAATGGCCGGCCGGCCGAGCTCAAGCTCCTTTAAAACCTGCTTCCGTCGGCCGCCTTAACCGCCAGTACGGGGTATCGCACGAAACCGCCCATCGGCAGGGACACGAACCTGCTGGCTTCACATTAAAATCCAAATAGGATAAAAACGGCTTAGTCCAACGAGAATTATGTTTTGGCTTCGCAAAACATCAATTCCTTATTCGTTATGCGCCAAATAACACAGGATGAACAAAATGCCGACTATACTGGTGATTTTAGGCTGGAGGCTGTTTTTTTATGCAAATGAAGGCAATGAACCAATTCATGTGCATTGTCGCAAAGGTGATATGGAATGCAAATATTGGTTAAATCAAGAAAACTTTGATCTTGATGAGGCTTTTGCGTATAATATGTCACCAAGGGATAAAAGGCAGATCCGAAAAATTATTTATGAACATTTTGAATATATTGAGCAACAATGGGATGAATTTCAACGGAGACGCCAGCAATGAAAAACTACCATGATATCAGCGATCTTAAATTTGAGGATGGCTTCCTGGTCATCAACATTGATGGGGAACCGAAAAGATTTCAATTAAAGAAAATATCACCTGTACTTGAGAAAGCTTCGAAGGAAGAAAGGAATAATTTTGAAATCTCTCCTTCAGGCTATGGAATACATTGGCCTTTGTTGGATGAAGATATTTCCATAGATGGTATGCTTGGGATCGTTCATGCTCCTCAGTCTACTATTTGCTGTATTCACTGTTCGAAATGATAAAATTAGAATCATTTCAGCACGGGACATGACAGTCCCGGAGATGGAGAGATATCAGAACCATTCGCTGTTAAAAATATTCCTTCCAGACAAGGCGTTTCAGGATAATCATTTTTGAAATAGATTTTTCAACGTATTCTTCAGCGCATCCCCCACCTGCGGGTCCACCTTCTCTTTCAGTGTTTGATCAATTTTCTCCTCGATTTTTTTACCGGCTTTGGCCTTGGCCTGTTCGGTGAGTACCGCCCGGAGATCCAGGCTATATTGCGGGTCGTCAAATGATCCGGTGACCGAGATGGGGATGGGGATGCCCTTGAGTTCCGCCAGCTCTTTTCCCCCCTGGCCTTCCAGGCTGCCCACCAGAGTGGTTTTGAGCCGGTAATCCAGGGTTTCGCTGACCAGATCGGCGGTTCCCTGGCCGGCAATGCGCAGCAAGGGCGATTTGGCGCTGAGGTCCTGGTTCTCAATCAGCCCATTGACGATCCGCAGGGTCCCTTTGAGCTCTGAAAAGTCGGTTTGCGGCATGGCACCCCCGGAGACGGCTTGACCGGAGAGCGCGGCCTGGGCTGTGCGAATGAGCTGGGCCAGGTTGATGCCTTTGACTGCGCCGTCGGCAAAGGTGAAAGCAGCCTGGCCATTGAGGCTTTGTTTGATGGCCGCGGGGGTAAGGCCCTGGGCTTTGAGCTCCGCGCTGATGGCCGTCACCCCGCTGAGCCGCTCTTTGCCGGTGAGGGCGGTCAGGAGCGGGCCGGCCTGGAGGCCTTGAATCGCGGGGCTTACCTCGATCCGGGCTTGGGGGCCGCTCACATCCAAGGCCGCCCGGGTGGTGAGCTGGCCTTCAAACAGGCTGGCCGCAAGGGGATCCAGCGCCAGGCGGCCCTTTGCACCGCTCACGGTGAGGGCGAGGGGTTCCATGGGGATCCGGACGACCTTCAGCCTGCCGATGCGCAGTTCACCGTTCAGGGTCAGGGATCTTAACAATTCCAGGGGAAGTTCCGGCTCGGCGCTTGGGTCGGCCGGCGATAATTGCACTTCCTGGCCGGCCGGCGGCGCCGGTGCGGTGGATCCGCTACCGGCCGAAGGCTGATCCGCGGGGGCGGATTCGGATCCAGGTTCGGATTTGGGGGGCAGGTAACGGTCCAGGTCGATCTGGTCCAGATCGGCGCTGAAGCGGATTTGAGGGGCATTGAATTGACTGACCTGCAGGGTGCCGCTCAGGGTGCTCTCGTCCAGGACCAGGTTGAACTCCTCCAGCGTCAGCTGCTCAGGGCCATAATCCAGGGTGAGTTTGGCCGCGGCCGAGGTCAGAGCCGCGCTGTCGGCCATGGGCGGCAGTTTTAAGCCCAGTTTTTGGGATAGCTGCTTGAGATCAAAGGGCGCGGCCGCCAAACGGCCAGAAAATTTGGGCAGGGCGGCGATATCGCGGCCCTGAAGCTCCCCTTCCACAGTCAGTACCTGGGGCCATTGGAGGGTCAGGGCTTTGACCTCCAGGGACTGGGTCAGGCCGTTGAGCGCCACATCGGCCGTGAGGCTGGCCTCGATGCCGGGAGGGGGCAGCGCCGGTCCTTCCATCCGCACATCGATCTTCAGATCGGGAAAGCTGTAGCGCACGCGGCGGCTGTCGTGATTGAGGTTTCCCGCCAATTGAACCTGACCCTGAAGGGCGGGCTGGGAACTGGATACATGAACCCCGAGGGTCAGGGGTATGGGCCGGCCCTGCTCGATAATTCCAGTGGTGAGGTCGAGATCCTCGATGGCGTATTTGCGTTGGGTTTGCTGGTCATCCCAGGTAATCCGGGCATCCTTGACCTCCAGCCCCCCGATGGTCACCGCGTTGATGGGGAGCGGTGGAGCCTGTTCGGTCTGGGGGGCGGGGGGCGCCGGGCCGGATGTGGACTGAGGTTTGGGGCCTGGCAGGCGGGACTTGACCAAGTCGTCCCAGTTGGTGACGCCCTTGGCGTTGCGGGCCAGATTGAGCACCAGGCCCTCCAGCAGAATACGGTCAACCTCAACGGTTTTCGATAAGAGGGGCATCACCTTGATCCGCACCTGAGCGCTGCCGATGCGGGCAAAGGGCTCGGGTCCGAACCCCTCGGCATTGCCCAGCACACCCCCGCCGATACTTGCCCCCACCCAGGGAAACAGCGAGAGTTCGATGGGGCCTGAAAGGCTGAACTCCCGGCCCGTCTGCTGCTTAATCCGGGCAGCCAGTTGGTCTTTGTAGTCATTGGGGTCGAACATGCGCGGGATGATCACAATGGCCGCGACAATCAGAACCACAACTAAAATGAGCAGGCCCGCCATGAGTTTCAACACTGTTTTCATATTGATTTCCTAATTCCTCGAATAAGTTGAGATCTAAGCCCTTTACGGTGATCCATGGCCGGGAGGATGGCCACGCTTATTGCTCAGCCACTTGCGCCTGGCCGCCGCTCAACACCACCTGCCCCAGTTGATTGAGAGTTTGAATGGTGTAGCGTCCCGGTGCGCGCTGCCAGCCCTGGATGGTGAGCCGATCCCCGGGAAACACCGCCCGTTTGAACCGGGCGCTGAAGGATAGGAAGCGCGCGGGATCACTGGCGCAGAGGGTGTGCAGGATGGCCCTTCCGGTAAACCCGTAGGTGCACAGGCCATGGAGAATGGGCCTTTCAAAGCCGCAGGCCCGGGCAAAACCGGGGTCGATGTGCAGTGGGTTTTTGTCACCGCTAAGGCGGTACAGGGCGGCTTGGGTGAGAGAGGTGGGGTAGCTGACTTCAAAATCGGGGGCGGTTTCGGCGGGCGGTTTGATCACCTCCGGCCGCGGCCCGCGCTCGCCTCCGAAATTACCGGCGGTGCGGTCGATCACCAATGCGCGATTTTCGTAGATGAGCTTGCCCGCCCCATCCCGGGTTTCCAAGGTGATCTGCAAAAAGGCCCCTTTATCGCCTTTGTCATAGACCGCGTCCCAACGCAGGCCGCAGTAAAGGGTGGCCTCCGGCGGAATGGGGCCATGCATGCGGATCTGCTGCTCGCCATGGATGGCGCCCAGCAGGTTGAGGTTCACCTGGGGCGCAAATTGTTCGAAAAATATGGGGAAAAAAGGGATGGTGGCAAAGGTGGGAAAGACCTTCAGCGTTTTTTCGTAGATGAAATCCAACTCATCCTCGCCGGCGCCGATGCCCAGGGCATAGAGGATCACCTGATCTTTGGTGTGGGGCGTGGCCACGGGGTCCATCTCCCGGCCCAGCATATCGAAATTTAAAGCCATTCTGACCTCCCTCGGGGAGTTTGTCTCATGCCAACGCAACCCGGGTGTCCGCGCGCGCCGGCGTTTGAATGAGCCATACCTTGAGCGGCTGGAATTAGGCAAGCGCTTTTCATTTTGATTCCGAACCTTCCTGTCGCGATGCCAAGCGAAAACTTACCCGGGCACAATCCTTCCGATTGAGACGCAGTCATTGATTGGGGCGCCTTTGCTTGGGGCGGATCTGGAGGCGTTGACCTGGATTTTTTGAACTGAGGATCCTGAGAGAGACGGGCGGGAAGGGTGGGGCGTGAGCGCCAACGAACCTGCGGCATGGCGATCCGCTGACGCTCCGGAACTGCGCCGTTGCGGCTCCGCCCCGGTCCGGGAGATGGGGCCGGCCGAAAGCCCAAGCGCTTTCGGCCGGTAGGGATTTAGATGTCGTAGTAGAGGAAGAATTCGTGGGGATGGGGCCGCAGTTTAACGGGGTTGACCTCGTTTGTGGTCTTGTACTGGATCCACATGTCGATGGCGTCCTGGGTAAAGACATCACCCTTTTTGAGGAATTCCTGATCCGCGGCCAGAGCGGCCAGGGCTTCCTCCAGAGAGCCGGGGGCCGATTCCACCTCGGCCAGCTCTTCCGGGGGCAGGTCGTAAATGTTCTTGTCCAGGGGGTCGCCGGGATCGATTTTGTTTTCGATGCCGTCGATCACCGCCATGAGAATGGCCGAGAAGGCCAGATAGCCGTTGCAGGAGGGATCGGGGGTGCGGAACTCGATTCGTTTGGCTTTGGGCGAGGCGCTGTACATGGGAATCCGTATCGCCGCGCTGCGGTTGCGGCTGGAGTAGGCCAGGTTCACCGGCGCTTCAAACCCGGGCACCAGCCGCTTGTAGGAGTTGGTGGTGGGGTTGGTGAAGGCGCACAGGGCCTTGCAGTGCTTCAGGATGCCGCCGATGGCGTAGAGCGCCTCCTGGGAGACCCCGGCGTATTTGTCCCCTGCAAACAGGGGCTGGCCTTCCTTCCAGATACTGACATGGGTATGCATGCCGGTGCCGTTGTCTTCGAAAATCGGCTTGGGCATGAAGGTTACCGTGTGGCCGTGTTTGTAGGCCACGTTGCGCAGCACATACTTGAACCACATGAGCTGGTCGGCCATGATCAGCAGCGGTTTGAAGCGCATGTCGATTTCCGCCTGGCCGGCAGTAGCCACCTCGTGGTGCTGGGCTTCGATGTCGATTCCCAGGCTTTCCAGCACCAGCAGCATTTCCGTGCGCAGATCCTGGAACTTATCCGTGGGTGGGACTGGGAAATAGCCCTCTTTGTGGCGGGGCTTGTAGCCCAGGTTGGGGCACTCTTCGCGGCCGGTATTCCAGGAACCTTCGATGGAATCGATCTGATAGAAAGCGCCATTCTTGTCCGAATCGTAGCGGATGTCGTCAAAAATGAAGAATTCAGCTTCCGGGCCGATAAAGGCGGTGTCTCCCAGGCCGGACATCTTGAGATAATTTTCGGCCTTCTTGGCGATGTAGCGGGGGTCACGGCTGTAGGGCTCGCGGGTGATGGGATCGACAATGTCGCCGATCAGCACCAGGGTCGGCTCGGCGAAAAAGGGGTCCATCTTGGCGGTGCTCGCATCGGGAATTACCAGCATGTCACTGGCGTTGATGGGCTGCCAGCCGCGAATACTGGAACCGTCAAAGCCCAGGCCGTCCTCGAAAAGGTCCTCGTTGAGTTCCGAAACTGGAATGGTGAAGTGCTGCCAGAGGCCGGGAAAATCCATAAAGCGCACATCCACGACTTTGGTCTTGTTCTCTTTGGCGAAGCTGATTACATCTTTGGGGGTCATTGGGTTTTCCTCCTGTTGACATTGAAAAAAAGGGGTTTAGAAGCATGATAATGTTCACCCCGCCGGCCTGGTTGGGGGCGGCAGAGTGGGTTGGTTGAATTGGGTTTTAGGCCCTCTAAATTGCGTCTTCACCGGTTTCTCCTGTGCGCACCCGCACCACTTCCTCCACGGGTGAAACAAAGATTTTACCGTCGCCGATCTTGCCGGTATTGGCCGCCTCGCGGATTTTCTCCATCACCTCTGCGGCACGGTCATCGCCCACCACGATCTCTATCTTCAGCTTGGGAATAAAATCGACGATATACTCGGCGCCCCGGTAGATCTCCTTGTGGCCTTTTTGGCGTCCGTAGCCTTTGACTTCTGAAATGGTCATGCCCTGGATGCCGATTTCATTCAGCGCCTCCTTCACATCGTCCAGTTTGAATGGCTTAATGATCGCATCGATCTTCTTCATGGGGTTCTCCTTATCCTTCTCCTGTGCTAAGGGCTCGCTCAAAAATAACATCACATTTTCAGCGCCCATGCATCCCACTCAGCGGCGTTGTGAAAACACACAATATGCCTGATATTCTTTAGTTTTCACGCCTTGCTGAGCGGGCGCCTGAACTCTGCAAATCTGCGAAGTTATTTATTCGCAAACCCTAAGTGCCCGTTCCGGTATTCGAAAATGGTTGCCGGTGGGGTGGATCTTCCAAATTGCTAAAAGGTTCGAATTTATCTTTTGGGCAAAATCTCCAAGAGAATATTGCGAATGTTTGCGGTATGCGCTTCCTCGGTAATTTTCTGGCCGTCGAAATCGCGGACGTAAAAGATATCCATGACTTGATCGACGACGGTGGTGATTTTGGAAACCCAGATGTCGAGCCCCATTTCATAGATGGTGGTGGTGACATCGAACAACAGGCCGGGGTAGTCATCGGAGATAATCTCCAGGATGGTGAAAAAGCTGGAGCTCTGGTTGTCGATGCGCACCTCGGAAAGCGGCATATGGGGCGCGGCGGGTGCGCGGCGGGTCCGACTGCCGTTGCCCGTGCGCTTGGCTGCCACGGCGGCCTTGAGATCTAATTGGCCGTTCAGCGCTAGGTGGAGATGGTTCTGGGCCCGCTGCCAGCGTTCATCTTCGAACATCGGGTCTGGCGGCGGCGCCACGTGGAAGATGTCCAGGGCGATCCGGTTGCGCCAGGTAAACACCTGGGCGTCCAGAATGTTCACGCTGTTTAAGGTGAGCACCCCGGCGATTTTGGCGAACAAGCCCGGCCGGTCTTTGGCACAGACGGTGACGGTGCGGGTGTCGGTCTCTTTTCCGGTTTCGATCTCCCAGGCAAACTCGGTCTCGCCCATACGGCTGAAGAGTGTGATGTGGCGCTGCATTTGCGCCACGGGCATCGCCATGAGATAGCGGGGCGCCATGGCCGGGATCACCTCCGCGGCCGTCGCCGCCAGGTCCGAGCCAGCCAAAGCGGCCGTCACCTGCTCCTTTTTGCCTTGGACCTTTCTGACGGTTTTGGGGTGGGTCAGTTCCCCGGTTTTGAGGAAGTTGTGCACCTTGATGAAAAGCTCCCGGAGCATGGCGGCATTCCACTGGTTCCAGGCTTTCGGCCCCGTGGCCATGGAGTCGGCCACGGTGAGCAGATAGAGGATCTGCAGCCGCTCCAGGGTTCCCACCCGCCCGGCGCAGGCCAAGGCCGTCTCTTCATCGTTCAAGTCCCGGCGGGTGGCGGTTTTGATCAAATCGAGGTGCTGGGCCACCATGGCGCAAATGATCTCGATATCCTTGAGCGCCAGACCCATGCGCGTCAGAATGGTATAGGCCAGTTTTGCGCCGCTGGCCGAGTGATCATCCCCGGGAACGCCCTTGCCGATGTCGTGGAGCAACCCGGCCCAAAGCAGCCGTTTGCGGCTGGGCAGCGCCTTGTAGAGATCCTGATAGAGGGGATCAAATTGAGGGTCGTCATCCTTGGCCAGTCCCAATTTCTGGATGGCCTGAACCGTTCGGATGGCGTGCCGTGCCACCGGAAAGATGTGGTACTCGTTGTACTGGATGCGGTTGAGAATGGCGGCGAACTCCGGGATGAACGCGGCCAGAAATCCGGTTTGCAACATGGCGTTGAGCACGTCGAACACCGGGGAGGGGACGCTGAGAATGCGTTCGAAAGATTTCACCACCAGCGGGTCGCCGCGAAATCTGTCATCCACCAGATGGCTGAACTCGCGAATCAGCCGCTTGGCCTCGGTGCCCAGGGGCAGTTTGAGCCGGGCGCTCTCTTCGAAGATCAGCATCAGCAGCGCGGGATCGGCCACAATCTGTTCCGCGGCGGCAAAGGCCAGGGTGCGCTGATCGGCCACCAGGCCTCCATAGCGGCTCTTCATGGGCGGCCGCCGGCCGGGAAGGATGCGCTTCAGCGGACCGAATTCGTGGAGGAACATCAAGTGTTTCTCCTTGATCAGCTCCATGTTGCGATGCAGCTCACTGAGGAAGTTCTCCACCGGGCGCAGGCCCTCGCTGGGGGTATAGCCCATCTCCGCGGAGAGTTTGATCTGGTGCTCCAGATAGATCTGATCGCACTTGCGGCCGGTGAGACGGTGCAGATGATTGCGTGTATTCCAGATAAATTCCGTGGCTCGGCACAGCTCCCCATACTCCTCATGGGAGAACAGGCCGTTAAACTCCAGGTCCCGCCGCTGGGTGAAGTTGTATTTGATTTTTCCGATCCACAAAATTGTATGGTAGTCCCGCAGGCCGCCCTGGCCCTCTTTGAGGTTGGGCTCCAGCAAATATGAACTGTCGCCGTGTTGCCGGTGGCGGGCCAAATTGCGGTCCACCAGCCAGTTGACGACTTTGGCGGCTTGCCGGGATAAGATTTTTTGGCGCAGGGCCAGCTTCAGATCGGAAAACAGGGGCGAGGCGCCGCAAATAAAGCGTGCATCCAGCAGGGAGGTCAGCACCTCGAAATCCTTACGCGCCAGAGCCAGGCATTCGCGCAAGGCACGCGTGGCGTAGCCCACCTCCAGGCCTAGGTCCCAGAGGGGATAGACCATCTCTTGAATCAACCCCTCGGCCCTCGCGGGAACCTTCTTATGGAACAGAATGAGCAGATCCACGTCAGAGTGCAGGCACTGTTCCTGGCGGCCGTAGCCCCCCAGGGCGACCATGGTGTAGGGGTTGCGGATAAAATCGATGGTGGGGCCGGTAAGACTCTCTTCGTAGCTCTCCCGCAGGTACTCATCGATAAGACCGGCGTTGGCACGGATAAAATCGGTGGCCGGCCTTTCCAGCCCCTGGTCCAGGAGCGCCCTGCGGCCCGCTTCAAGACGCTGGGCGGCGCTCAGTGCGGGACGGATGGTGGATGTCGAGAGACTCGGCATGGTTCGGCCTTTGGATTGGGGTTGCATGGGCAATCGCCCTATCAAGAGTGGTATATCAAGAGCCGTGCCAAGCCCCTGAATCAATAAAAATTACCAATTAAATCTGATACATATTTACATATTTGAATTGTGTCAATATTATTTTTAAAATGCAAAATTGTAATAAAAAGCCCAAATTTTTTCCATAAATGTTCTATTCAGTGCCTGACCAAATATCCCCTCCCCCTTCAAGGCCAAGCCTTTACCCCCGCTTGACACAGGATGTGATCATTCTATAATAATTTCATATAATTAAATATGGATGACGCTAAAGCTTCACCGTGTGCCCCGCCCCTGCCAACCGCGGGGACAGGTTCCGCGGGAATGACAAATCCTACCAACTGCACGTCATCTCCGCCTAAACGGAGATCCATTAGCAGTGCCGGGCGCCGATAAATTCGGCATTGCATAGAAGCCCCTGTGTCAAGTGATATCAAGATCAGATCAAAGGGGGAGGGGATAAAAGGTTTCCACCCCGGCCTGCCGTCGGCCAAGACAGGCCCCTTTCGGGGCTGCTTGGGTTCGGGAGGCTACTCCAGGCGGGCGGCGCGCTGGCGAAAGAGGAAGTGGTAGATAAAATCGCAGTAGCGGTCCAGCTTCACGCGGCCCTCGCTGGCCACGGAATAGCGCCAAAAGCCGTAGAGGCGGGTCAGGAAGATGAGGGTGTCGCTGTAACGTTTCCAGGTGAAGTGTTCTTGGACCCGACGGATACCGTTTTGGGAGATGGTGGTCCAGTAGGTGGGATCCTGGTCGCAACGCTCCACGAAATCTTCGAGGCTTCCGGCGATCAGTTTGGGTTCGCTGGTATTGAGCAGAAAACCGCTGATACCGTACTCGATGATCTCTAAGGGGCCGCCGAACTTGGGCCCCAGGGTGGGCAAACCCGAGGCCATGGCTTCCAGGATGGTTAGCCCAAAGGCTTCAAACAGGGCCGGCTGTACGAACATGCCTTTTTTTTCAGCCATGATCCGGTAGACCACCCCGGTATCCAGCTTGTTGATGCTGGGCAGCCAGCGTACCTTGCCCTTCAGTTTGTAGCGTTCAATGAGTGCGTGGGCTTTGCGGATCTCATCCTGTTCCTCCTTGTCCTTGGACTCCTCGACCTTGGTGGTGCCTGCAGCGAATATCAGGTTGCAGTGCTGCTGGAGTTTTTTGCTCAGTCCAAAGGCTTCGATCAGTCCGGTGATATTTTTGATCCGATCCAGGCGGGCCATGGTAAAGATAGGTCGTTTTTCACTATCCTGAAGCTCGCCGAAGATCTCCTCGCTCGGGTCATTGAAGATCCTCTTACTCCATTTTTTTGCCTTTTGGGCGGAGCGGCGCTCTTCTTGATCATAGGGAAAGTAGAGGCTTTCATCCACTCCCGGGCGAATCACGTTGAACTTGGGGGCATAGAGGTTGATGCCGTTGACCACCTGGTAGAGTTCCGGCAGGGTGAAGAACTGATAGGATTCATACTGCCCCATGGTGTCTTCGGTGCCGAAGATTTCCTGGTAGGTACTGGTGATGATGAAGTCGGCCTTGTTCATGGAGAGCAGGTCGGCTGTAAACTGCAAGGAGAAGTTGTAGTCTTTCTCCATGCGCTGCCAGTATAGATCGGAAAAAAGATATTTGGTTTTTTCCAGGGCGTGGGCGATGGTGCACTGGACCACGTTCAGTTTATCCGACAGCAGGGTCGCCACCAGATTGCCGTCGGAGTAGTTGCCGATGATCAGGTCGGGCCGTTCCTGAAATTCCGCGACCAGTTCCTGGGCGGCCTCATCGGCAAAGGTCTCCAGATAGGGCCAGATTTTAAAGCGCGAGACCCAATCCTGAAGAACATTGCCCTGTTGGTCCTTAAAGGGTACCCGCAGAATCCAGGCATTTTCGGTTTGATACACCTTCTCCATGCGCTGGTTGCAGGTGGTGTCCCCCGCATTGGGAATCAGGCGGGTGAGGATGATGATTTTGGGAGTCACCTCCAGGCCGGTGAGTTTGATCTCCGCCTTGAGGTGTTTTTCCAGGGCCCGGACCTGATCGAGGATGTAGATGACCTGGCCGCCGGTATCCGGTTTGCCCAGGACGTTGGACTGTCCGAACCAGCCGTGGGGCGAGATTACGGCGATTTTGGAGATCAGCGGCATGGGCACCCGGCAGATAAACTGGCCCAGCAGGGTGGCGTCGGGTTCGTTGATCAGATCCAGCAACAGCTGCATGGTCTCAACGATTCTGCCCGTGCTGTCGCCCCAGCCGGCCTCGAACCCGCTGCGTTTCAGGCGGCTGGCCACTTTGGCGAAGGGTGTTTGCGGATTTTGCTCCCGCAGCCATTTGAGGGCCTTCTCCAGGGCGCTGAGAAGGGCCGCAAAATCCTTGATTTGGGTGCCGTTGACCAGAAGCTGCTTTTCTCGATACTTGTGCAGCTTGAGAAACTCGAACAGTCGGGTGTGCCAGGTGTCGGGGGCGGTGAAGATCTGGCTGCACAGGTAGCGGTTGAGGTAGCGGATCCCGTCGCCGATGTTACGGGGATCCTTGATGGAGGGGGTGTAGTCGTAAAAGGGCATGAAGTCGATTTTCAGAGGAGTCGCCCGGCGGCCGTTGCCTGATATGTAGAGGTCCTTGAGGGCCAGATAGCGCTCGCTGTCGATGGTCTCCATATATTGGCCGTCCTGGCGCAGCAGATAGAAGGCGTACTTGGCGATATCGTAACGGTGCACTGCCACGATATGGCCATCGGAGACAAACAGCTCCTGGATCTGTTTGATAAAATTAAACAGCGACGATTTTTCCCGGAAGCGTTTGCTTTTTTGGTGGGTATCGCTGTACTGCCGAAATATGATCAGCAACTCATTTCTCAGGAAGAATTTCTTTTTCTGGTCCAGCAGCAGGGCGATGTACTCGATGAAATCCTTGCGGTCATTTCGGGTCAACAGGGAGGGGATGAGATTCTGGTGGGTCATTACTTAGAGCCTTTTGCTTTTTTGATGAATTGATAATGTTCTATCCCTTCCAATATACCCCCAGCGTAGGATTGGCGGGCGAAATAGGTATTGCGGCGTCCTTTGAGGGGCTCCAATTCAGAGCTGTAGTTGCCGACAATCACGGCCAGGGGTTCGCCTTTGAGCATCTCTTCGTCATTGCCGGAGTCCCCGCAGACCAGAAAATTGGTCAGGGGGATTTCCCACTTGTAGCTCAAATAGCGCAGCGCCTTGCCCTTGGAAGCCCGTGCTGGGAGAATATCCAGATAGCGGTCATGGGAGTAGATCAGGGTGTAGCGGCACTTTTCGGCCAGTAAGCGATCATGGATCTTGGCCAGCCGATCCTTGCCGGGCTTCATGTAGTAGCTGACCTTGTGGACCCGCTGGGTCTCTTCTTCCTGGTATTCGAGGAAGGGAAATTCCTGGAGCAGGCGGTCCACTTTTTCCCGATTCCAGCGATAGGCGATGTGGCTGTGCCATCCCTGGCCGTACTGCCGCCGGGCGCCGTAATAGATTTCGGTGCCCACCGATGAGATGATAATATCGGGGGTGGGCGCGTCATGTTTTTTAAGAAATTCAACCGTGGAGTCCACGGTGCGGCCCGTGGCCACGGCAAAGCCGATGCGCTCCCGGTGACGCTCCAGAAGCTGTTTGAGAGGTTCGAGACTGCTGTTGTCGGCCCCGATCAAGGTATGGTCAATATCCGATACGATGAAAAAGTTGATCCGGTTGAGACGACGTCCAATGGCGTCTTTGGGTCTGACCGGTCCCAGGGGAGTGCGGCGGTTGGCCCCAGCCAGGGGCTTGATCTGGGCGACGTAAGTTTCGGCATGGTGCTCCCAGGTGTAGTGTTGGCGGACATTGAGAATGCCGTTTTTGGAATATTTTTTCCAGAGCTCCTCGTCGACGATGATGCTTTTCAGGGCTTCGCTGATTTGCTTTGAATCCGTGGGGTCCACCAAAATCCCGTTTTGACAGTTCTCCATGATGTCCTGGGGGCCGCCGTCCTTGGTCGCCACAATGGGCAGGCCCGACGCGGATGCCTCCAAAAGGGTCAGGCCAAAGGGTTCGGTTAGGGCCGGATTGATGAAAACCCCCTGTTTTTCGGCCGCGATCCGGTAAAGCTCCGGCACCTCATGTTCGAAATCGTGGGTTTTGGGGATGGCCATCTTACCGTAAAGATCGTACTTGTCCATCATCAGCAGCATGTTGGTAAGCACATCCCGCTCGTTTTCCTCCATGGTCTCGATATCTTTGCGGATTCCGGCGAAAACCGCCAGATTGGCCATGGCCTGCAGATCCTTGTCCTTACCAAAGGCCTGAATCAGACCGGAGATGTTTTTACGTTTGTCCGGCCGGCAGAGGGCCAGCACCAGCGGTTTTTCCGGATTAATGAAAAAACGGTTCAGCTCCTGGAACAAAGAGGCCTTGGTGTAGATCTGCGCTTCGTCTTTTTCGCCCTCATTAAACATGTTGTGGTAATAGGGATAGAATTTATCCAGAGGCAATCCCGGGGGCACAACCTGGAAAGTGGGCCGGTCGCCATAACGATACTGGCCGTATTGCCGGCGGACCTCCTGGCGGGTGCTGGTGACGATCAGATCCGCGTATTTTAAGATCTCCTCTTCGACCTTGATGCGGTGCTCGATTTTATACTTTTTGTTGATATCGGCGGCTTTCATTCCTTCGGCCAGCAGTTTCTCCTTTTTTACCCGCCCTAAAGAGTGGCCGGTAAAAATAAAAGGAATGCCGAAAATCCGGGACAACAGCATGGCCCCATAGCCGCCGTCGGCATAGTGGCCGTGAACCACATCGGGCAGGCGGCCCTGGCGCTTGTTGAACTTGATGGTGCGGTCCACGAACTCATCCAGGTGGGGCCACAACAGCTCCTTGCGCATGTATTTGCGGCCCCCGCATTGAATGCGCACGATGCGGCAATTGTCCGCTACGGTTTCCAGAGGTTCGGCGTAGTCCCCGGAAATCTTGCGATCCTTGAGCAGCCGCGTGAAGAGGTCCACCTGGCCCACCCCCGGAGTTTGGGCCAGGTTGCGGGCCAGCTCCACCACATAGGTGATCTGGCCGCCGGTATCGGCATCCCGGCCCAGCTCCATATTTTTCGCCCGCAGCAGCCCGTGGATGCTGAACATCTGGATGTACAAGCCATCTTTTGCCATGGGGATCACTCCTTGTGTAATTGCTTAATTTGCCGGGGAGTACGCAAGGAGCCTATCACATCAACCATCTATTGCAAGTTTTGGGCGGGGTGAAGTGCGCTTAGACCCGGGACAAATCACAGCACGCCTTCTCCGGCAGGTCGCTGTGTCCCATGAGAAAAATGTCCACTTGGCGGGCCGCTTCCCGGCCTTCGGAGATGGCCCAGACAATGAGGGATTGGCCCCGGCGGGCGTCGCCCGCGGCAAAAATACCGGCCTGGCCGGTCATGTAACCGGCATCGGTGGCGAGGGTGCCCTTGTCGTCCGGTTTCAGTTGGAGTTGCGCCGCGAGGGAGTCCGCTTGCGGCCCGGAAAACCCCAGGGCCAGCAGTACCAGGTCCGCCGGCCAGATCTTTTGCGAACCGGGAATCTCCTCGAAGCGCTCCGGCCGGCCGGCCGCCTCAATCCAGCGCACGTCCACCGTCTCCAGAGCCGAGATACGATTGTTTTCGCCCAGGAAGCGCTGGGTGAGGATGTTCCAGTGGCGGGCGCCGCCTTCTTCGTGGCTGCTGCTGGTTCTCAGGCGCATGGGCCAGTAGGGCCAGGGCTGGAACTCCGGGCGGTCATCCGAGGGCTGGGGCAGCAGCTCGAAATTGACCACCAAGGCAGCCCCCTGGCGGTGGCTGGTGCCGATGCAGTCGCTGCCCGTATCACCGCCGCCGATGACGATCACCCGTTTGCCCCGGGCGTCGATGTTCAAGGCTCGGGTCTCACCTGCGAGCACCCGGTTCTGGCCGCTGAGAAATTCCATGGCCTGGTGGATGCCCTTGAGATTGCGGCCCGGAATGGAGAGCTCCCGGGGGCGGGTGGCCCCGCAGCAGATCACCAGGGCATCAAACTTGTCGCGAAGGGATTCTCCGCGGATATCCACCCCGGCCTGGATGCCGGTTTCAAAGCGGATGCCCTCGGCGGTCATTAGATCGAGACGCCGCTGCAGCACATGTTTCTCCAGTTTGAAGTCAGGAATGCCGTAGCGCAGCAGCCCCCCCGGTTGGGCATCGCGCTCGAACACGGTGATTTGGTGGCCGGCGCTGTTGAGCTGCTGGGCGCAGGCCAACCCCGCGGGGCCCGATCCGATCACCGCCACCTGCCTGTCGCTGCGCCGCGAAGGCGGCCGGGGGCCTACCCACCCGTTTTCAAAGGCGCGTTCGATGATGCTTTTTTCGATCACCTCGATGGTCACGGCCGGCGCGTTGATAGCCAGCACACAGGCTTCCTCGCAGGGCGCCGGACAGAGGCGGCCGGTGAATTCGGGAAAATTGTTGGTGGCCATGAGCAGCCGGTAGGCATCTTCCCAGCGGCCCTGGTAGACCGCGTCGTTCCAGTCCGGAATGCGGTTGCCCAGGGGGCAGCCGGCGTGGCAGGTGGGCACCCCGCAGTCCATGCAGCGCGCCGCCTGGTCGCGCAGGTTCTTCTTGGGGAAAGGCGCATAGATTTCCTGGAAATCCGTCACGCGCTCCTCTACCGGACGGCGTTGGGGCAGTTGCCGGTCGTGTTCCATGAATCCAGTGGGTTTGCCCATGTTCGCTATTCCTTCTGTTGCTCTTCCCGTGCGATTCGCGCCAGAGCCAGCTTGTACTCCTTGGGCATGACCTTGATGAAGCGTGCCCGGGCCGCGGATCGGTCTGACAGGATCTTCTCGGCGACCGGGCTTTTTGTGAAGTCGAGGTGCTTTTCGATGAGATTGAATAGTTCCGCTGCCTCACCTTCGGTTACCGGGTCCAAATCCACGGATTCCAGGTTGCAGTTGCTGTTTTTGAATTTTCCCGTCTCATCTTCCAATACATAGGCGATGCCGCCGCTCATGCCGGCGGCGAAGTTGCGGCCGGCTTCTCCCAGGACCACCACCCGGCCGCCGGTCATGTATTCGCAGCCATGATCCCCGACCCCCTCTACCACGGCCAGGGCGCCGCTGTTGCGCACGGCAAAGCGCTCGCCGGCCCGGCCGCGGATAAAGGCTTGGCCCGAGGTGGCGCCGTAGAGGGCCACGTTGCCGATAATGATGTTTTCCTCGGCACTGAAGGCCGCATTTCGGGGCGGCCGGATGGCCAGCACGGCACCGGAAAGCCCTTTGCCGAAATAATCGTTGGCGTCACCCATAATCTGGACCGTGATCCCCGGGGCGCCGAAAGCAAAGAAGCTCTGGCCGGCGCTGCCCTGGGCGTGGATCAGAATGGTATCCGCCGGCAGACCGGCTTCGCCCCAGCGCCGGCTGATTTCATAGCTCAGGCGGGTGCCCAGGGTGCGCTGGACGTTGGTGATGGGCAGATGGATCTCCACGGCGGTTTGGTGTTCCAGGGCCGGCCGGGCCTGGTGCAGCAGCTCACGGTCCGGCGGGTCGTCCGCGGCTGCCATCAGCCCCTTGGGGATACAGAGCTGCTCAATGTGGGCCGCGGGCTGGGGCCGATGAAGGATGGGGCTGAAATCGAGCCCCCGGGCCTTCCAGTGCGCCAGGGTCGGCGCGGCGTTGAGCCGCTCCACCCGCCCGGCCATCTCTTCTATGGTGCGAAAACCGAGGCGGGCCATGATCCGGCGCAGATCCTCGGCGATAAAGCGCATCAGGTTCATCAGGTGCTCGGGCTTGCCGGTGAACCGCTTTCTCAGCTCCGGGTCCTGGGTGGCGATGCCCACCGGGCAGGTGTTGAGATGGCAGACCCGCATCATCACGCAACCCAGGGCCACCAGGGAGAGAGTGCCGAAGCCGAACTCCTGGGCGCCCAGCAGGCAGGCCACGGCTACGTCATGGGCGGTTTTGAGCTGGCCGTCGCACTCCAGCACCACCCGGTCGCGGAGCCCGTTTTGAATCAAGGTCTGCTGGGTTTCGGCCAGCCCCAGTTCCCAGGGCAGGCCGCCGTAGCGAATGGAGGTGAGGGGCGAGGCCCCGGTGCCCCCGGATTCGCCGCTGATCAGGATCACATCGGCGCCGGCCTTGGCCACGCCCGCGGCCACGGTGCCCACCCCCACTTCGGACACCAGTTTGACGTTGATTCTGGCCCTGGGGTTGGCGCATTTGAGATCGTAGATCAGCTGGGCCAGATCCTCGATGGAGTAGATGTCGTGGTGGGGCGGGGGCGAGATGAGCCCCACGTAGGGCGTGCTGTGGCGGGTTTTGGCGATCCAGGGATAGACCTTCTCTGCGGGGAGCTGGCCCCCTTCCCCGGGCTTGGCGCCCTGGGCCATCTTGATCTGCAGCTCCACGGCGCTGGCCAGATAGGCGCTGGTGACCCCGAAACGGCCCGAGGCGATCTGTTTGATGGCGCTGTTGCGCCAATCGCCGTTGGCGTCGGGCGCAAACCGGTCGGCATCCTCCCCGCCTTCGCCGCTGTTGCTCTTGCCCCCTAAGCGGTTCATGGCGATGGCCTGAGTCTCGTGGGCCTCTTTGCTGATGGAGCCGTAAGACATAGCTCCGGTCTTAAAGTGTTGGACGATGGCCTCCCAGGGCTCCACTTGGGACAGGGGCTGGGGCTCCTCTGCGGCCCGGAAATTGAACCGCCCGCGGATCAGTCCCTCCTCCCGGTTGAGTTGCCGGACGGTTTGGCTGTAGGCCTGCCAGGCACTTTCGTCGTTTTGGCGCACCGCCTGCTGGAGCCGGGCCAGGGGCTCGGGGGTGTACTGGTGGTGCTCGCCGTCCCGTCGCCACTTGTAGCGGCCTCCAGAGGGCAACAGCCCCTCCGGGCTGCCGCCAATCGGCATCTGGGCAGCACTCCAGCGCAGGGTGGTTTCCCGGGCCAGGGTCTCCATGTCGGCCCCGCCGATGCGCGAGACCGTACCGCCGAACCAGAGTTCGGTGAGGGCGGGGTCCAGACCGACGCACTCGAAGATCTGGGCACCGCGGTAGCTCTGCAGGGTGGAGATACCCATTTTGGAAAGGACTTTCAGTATGCCCTTGTTGAGGGCCGCCCGGTAATTCGTCCAGGCCGTGGGGGCGTCGATGGCGCCTATCCGGTTATCCCGGGCCAAGTCGTCCAAGGTAGCCAGGGCCAGCCAGGGCAGCACGGCACCGGCGCCGTATCCCAGCAGGCAGCAGATGTGGTGGACTTCCCGCGGTTCGCCGCTCTCAAGGATCAACCCGCAGCGGGCGCGCACCCCGCTTCGAATCAGATGGTGGTGCACGGCGGCCGTGGCCAGCAGGGCCGGAATGGCGGCCTCGCCCGCCGGGAGCTGACGGTCGGAAAGAATCAGCAGGCGCACCCCGGTCTTCACCTTGCGGGCCGCATCACGGCACAGGGCCTCAAGGGCGCGGGTCAGTCCGGTTCCGCCTTGGCTCGGGGGCCAGCCCAAGGTCAACACCGCGGATTTCAGAGCGCCCTGGGGAGCAGCGCGGATGGCGGCCAGCTCTTCGGGCAGCAGCACCGGCTGCCGCAGATGGAGCTGCCGGCAGTGTTGGGGGGTTTCGGCAAAGAGGTTGGACTCGGCGCCTAACGGGGTGGCCAAGGCTGTGACCAGTTTTTCCCGAATGGCGTCCAGGGGCGGGTTGGTCACCTGGGCGAAGAGCTGGCGAAAGTAGTCGTAGAGCAGGCGGGACCGCTTGGAGAGAATGGCCGGGGGGATGTCGTCCCCCATGGAACCGGTGGGCTCGACTGCCTTTTCAGCCATGGGCCCTAAAATCAGCTTAAGATCCTCAGCGCTGTAGCCAAAGCGCTGTTGGGCCTCAAACAGCGCCTCGCCCGCCGGCAGCACCCCGGGATCCGCCGGAGGCAGATTTTTCAGAAGGATCAGATTCTCCTTGAGCCAGGCCCCGTAGGGTTGCCGGGTGGCCATGGCGGCCTTGATCTCCTCATCGTGGATGATGCGCCCCTGGTCCAGATCCACCAGGAACATGCGCCCCGGCTCCAGGCGGCCCTTTTGGGCCACGTTGGCCGGGTCCACCGGCAGCACCCCGGTTTCCGAGGCCATAATTACCCGCCCGTCCCGGGTTACCGTGTAGCGGCAGGGCCGCAGGCCGTTGCGGTCCAGTACTGCGCCCACCTGAATCCCGTCGGAAAAAGCAATGGCCGCGGGGCCGTCCCAGGGTTCCATGAGGCAGGCATGATAAGCGTAAAAATCCTTTTTGGCCGGCTCCATGGTGTCGTGGTGCTGCCACGCTTCGGGGATCAGCATCATCATGCACTGGGCCAGGGGGCGGCCGGTGGCGAGCAGCAGCTCCAGGGCATTGTCCAGGGTGGCTGAATCGCTGGCCCCGGGGGTGGCCACCGGAATCAGGGCCGCCATCTGATCCCCGAAGGCGGGCTCCTCAAAGAGCGGCTCCCGGGCACGCATCCAGTTGATATTGCCCTTGACCGTGTTGATTTCACCATTGTGGCACAGGTAGCGGAAGGGTTGGGCCAGATTCCAGGAGGGAAAGGTGTTGGTGCTGTAGCGCTGGTGAACCAGGGCCAGGGCGCTGGCCAGCTGCGGATGGTCCAGATCGGGGTAAAAGGCGCGCATCTGGTCCGCCAACAGCATCCCCTTGTAGACCAGGGTGCGCGCGGAGAGGCTGGCGATATGGAAAATTCCGCCCTTGAGATCCCCCATGGCGCGAATCCGGTTTTCCGCGACGCGGCGCATCAGGTAAAGCCGGCGCTCAAAGTCCCGGCGGCGCTCAGCCCCATTGCCTTTGCCCACAAACACCATTCGGATCTGGGGCATCTTGCGGCGCGCCAGATCTCCGGCCGCCTCGGGATTTACCGGAACCAGCCGCCAACCTAAAACGGCCAAACCCCTGTCCCGAGCCGAATCTTCCACCGCTTGCCGGGCGATCCGGCGGCACGCCCCATCCGAGGGCAGAAAAACAAGGCCGGCGGCATAATCCGATTCGGCTGGAAGTTCAATTCCCGCCTCCCGGGCGGCTTGGTCTAAGAATCGGTGGGGTTTTTGAATGAGGATGCCGGCGCCGTCGCCGGTGGTTTCGTCGCAACCGCAGGCCCCCCGGTGGGTGAGGTTGGTCAGAATTTGCAGGGCGTCTTGAATCAGCCCATGAGTGGGTTGATTTTTCAGATCGCAGATCATGCCCACGCCGCAGGCGTCGTGCTCCAATTCCGGTCGATAGAGACCGGCATGTTTGGGAACAGGGCGGGTTGGGGGAGGGTTGCCTTTCATATCGGGTCCGGGTCAGGTCGCCGTTTGGGTTTGCGGGGTGGAGGGCGGATCCTAAAGTTAAAAAGCAAATCTTATGCCGGGTATCATCAATACGGCCCTTGGGCTTCGGTAATCTTTGGAATCCCAAGGTTGTGGCGCATTCCGGTGAGGAGGGATGGGGGGGGAGGCGGGGCGTCAATACCCGTAAAAATACAATATTGTATAAAAACAGAAGAGATTGAACATGAATGTCTCGCAGCTCCCTTGGACAGCCCAAAGGGCGTTTTCTTTGTCCATAGGTTTTAAGAGCCGGTGTCGAAAGCTAACCTCTCCGGGTAATTGCACCGGTGATCCATGGTCCTGTCTTAGCTGAATTAACGCATTTGGGTACGAGGTTTCACGCCCCTCAAGGCCAGGCAACGCTCAATGGCCGTCAGGAGGATAAAGGCCACCCCGGCCACCAGGATGATGGCGGCGCCCGAGGTTATATTGAAACGATAGGCCACTGCCAGGCCCAGTAGGGTAAACAGCGCGCCCAGGACCGCCGATCCCACCATCATCCACCCCAGGGACTTGGCGCGTTTTTCTACCATGTAAGGCGGAATGGTCAGTAGAGCGATCACCAGAATCAGCCCCACCACCTGAATGATCATCACAATGGAGAGCGCCAGCAGGCCGATGAGGGTGAAATAGAGTGCCGTGACCGGAACCCCCCGGATGCGGGCGAACTCTTCGTCGTAGGAGAGCGCCAGCAGGTCGGGATAGTAAACGATCACCATCACGGTCAGGACCAGCCCGATACCCAGCATGATCCACAGATCCGAGGAGGCCACGGTGAGGATGCTGCCGAAAAGGTAGCTCATCAGGTCCACATTGTAGCCCGGAGTCAGATCCACCAGGATGATGCCGGTGGCCATGCCCACGGCCCAAATCACCCCCACGATGGTGTCGGCGCGATGGCGGGCTTTGAGGCTGACGGCCGCCATGACCATGGCCGATACCAGGGAGAACCCGAGGGTGCCCAGCAAATGGGGCCAGCCCAGATAGAGGGAGAGGCCGATGCCGCCATAGGCCGCATGGGCGATCCCTCCCGAGAGAAACACAATCCGGTTGACCACTACCAGGGTGCCCATGATCCCGCAGATCAGGCTGGCCAGCAGCCCGGCCAGCAGGGCATGGCGCATGAAATCAAATTGCAGAACATCGAGCATGGGCAAACCTCGTGGATCGGGTTATGGGGTTCGGCGGGCTCGTGGGGATGAAGCCGGTGGGGCCGGGGTCAGTCGTGTTCCCTGAGCACCCGGTGGGGCAGGCCATGGGCCACCAGTTCCACGGGACACAGCGCTTCATCCGCGCAGGGGTACATGGTTTCCAGCATCTCGCCGGTGATTTCCGCCTGATCGTGGTAATGCAGAGTCTTGTTGACGCAGGCGACCGATTTTATGTAGCGCGAGATCACCAACAGGTCATGGCTCACCACTAGAATGGTGATTTGAGTGTTGAGTTCCTTGAGCAAGGTAAAAAACTCGGCTTGGCCCCGGGTGTCGATGCCGCTGGTGGGCTCATCCAGCAGAAGCAGTTGGGGCTGGGTCACCAGCGCCCGGGCAATAAAGACCCGCTGCCGTTGGCCGCCGGAGAGCTGACCGATGCGTCGCTGGGCTTGGGCCGCCATGCCCAGTCGTTCAAGGGCCGCCAGGGCTTCTCTGTGATGGGCCGCGGACTTCCGGAAGCTGCGCTTGTGGGGATTGAGTTTGCCCATGAGGACCACATCCAGGGCCGTAATGGGAAAACTCTGGTTGATGTGGGCATCCTGGGGGACATAGCCGATGGCCGTGGGCACACTGCCCGTGACCTGGATGGTGCCGTGGTCCGGTTGGAGCAGCCCCAGAATCAACTTCAGCAAGGTGGTTTTGCCCCCGCCGTTGGGG
The DNA here is from genome assembly GCA_963713755.1 of uncultured delta proteobacterium. Taxonomy (GTDB): domain Bacteria; phylum Desulfobacterota; class Desulfobacteria; order Desulfobacterales; family CAVQMW01; genus CAVQMW01. The sequence continues at coordinate 1,367,839 of CAVQMW010000005.1, forward strand.
CCGATCATGGCGATGAAATCCCCGTGGCGGATGTCGAAGTTGATATCCTCAAGCACGGGCTCGCCGTTGTACGCAAAAACTAGGTTCCGGATCCGGACAATGGAATCGTGCATCGCTTTTCACCTGTGGAAATTGACGCAACTATATGGCATGGGGGGGGGCGGTGCAACCGGTTTTCCTTTCGCTTGCCGGGCAAAATGATTCGGAGCTTTTATAGATTCTTGCAGGTCAAATCGAGACTCAAATGACTCGCCCAGGGAGCTGCGCGGGGACCCGCTACCGGGTTTTAGATTGTCAATGCACGCATTGAAATGGTACTTTAGCGGCCTGGCAAACCATCAGGCCCTTAAACGCGCCATTGCCCCGCGGTGCCCATAACCCAAGGGAGGCCCACCATGATGACCTTTTTTCTGTTTGGCAAGTATACCCCGGAATCGATCCAGAAAATCAGCTTGAAGCGTACCGAACAAATCGTAAATGAAATCAAAGTTTTGGGGGGTAAAGTCAATGCCATGCACGTGCTGTTGGGCGAAGATGACCTGTTGCTCTGCATCCAACTGCCGGGTATGGATGAAGCGGTCAAGGCTTCGGTAAACCTGACCCGCCTTACCGGGATCTCTTTTAAGACGTTGCCGGCGATCAGCGTGGAGAGGTTCGACCAGCTGACCGCCACGGACAGCCACTGAAGGGCCTATCCCGGCCTCTTGGGGCTGACTCCTGCAGGCCGTCCCATGGTTGAATGCGTACTGGCGTTCGGTGCGGGGGCCGATTCAGAATTCGGTCTCCGCCGCGAGGCTGTGGGGCCGCCTGAGCCGTCCCATGATTCACTGACCATCACCGTCCCATCCCCAGGGAGACCCTTGCCATGAGCTGGATAAAGATTGGATTTCTCGGATCGGTAGTCTTTACCCTTTATTACCTGCAGCAAATCAAAATCACCTTGAAAGGCAAGGGCTTTGACGTGGATATGCTAACCGGCTGGCTCACCGATTATCGCCGGTTCAAGAATTTGATTCTCAAGGAGTCAGAGCCCAAATCGAAAGCGGGGTACCAGGGGATCCTCAATGGCCTCCATTTGGCGTTGATGGGGCTGGTGATATTTGGGTCCTTCATTTGGCTGGGGTAGTTGTTTACGGATAAACGAATCGATCATCTGACAGGGAGGAGAGGCCCATGAATCCACATCGATGTGAATCTCTCCGAGAAACGCTACAATATCATCAACTCGCTGTTTGACGTGATGATTACCTATCGGCGCGAGGATCTGGCCCGGGCCGTCAAGGCCATCCAGGAGGCCGAGGCGGCCCTGGGCGGCAACGCCAACCCCGAGGCCGCCGCGCTGATCAGCGAAGCCCGGGCGCTGGATTTGGTGGGTCTATTGGAGCTGGCCGAGCGGCGGCCCTCCCAGTTGTCCGGGGGCTAGGCAGCAGCGGGTGGCCCTGGACCGGACCATTGTGATCGAGCCGCAAGTGCTGCTGCTGGACGAGCACCTTTCCAATCTGGATGCCAAGCTGCGGGTGCAGATGCGCCGTGAACTGCTCGATTTGCAGCGCAAACTCTCTCTGATTAAACCGCAATCAGGTGGTCGGCCTGAGCCGCGGAGCCCGATGCCCAGTTCGGCCAGGGCTATCCCTTGCGCGGCGGGCTGATCATGGCCTCGCCCTCCAGCACCACGCTGCCTTCCTGGTTGGCGCAGGTGGTTTTCAGGCGCACCCGCTTTTTTTCGGCCAGGATCTCGATGACCTCCACCGTGGCGGTGATGGTATCGCCGATGGCCACCGGCGCCATAAAGGTCAGGTTCTGGGAGATGTAGATGGTGCCCGGCCCGGGCAGCTGGGTGCCCAGGAGCGTGGAGATGAACCCGGCGCTGAGCATGCCGTGGGCGATGCGGGTTTTAAAGGCGGTCTGCCGGGCGTAGGCCTCATTGACGTGGGCCGGATTGAAATCCCCGGTGATCCCGGCGTAGAGATAGACATCGCTCTCGGATATGGTTTTGCTGAAACTGGCCTGTTGGCCGATGTTAAGCTCATCGATGGTTTTGCCGACCATGGCTGCTCCTTTTGCTCCTGGCTAGAACCAGGAGCGGTAACTCCAGATATCCTCTTCCAATGATTTCTTGTCTTCCTTGAGCTGCAGGAACATGGAGGCGTTCTGAATCGCCAGCCCCCCCTGGTGGGCCAGGGCTTTGACCATCACCATGACATCATCGGGGAATTCGCGTTGGGTTTCGCTGTAGAGGCGCAGCACCCCGATCACTTTTTCCCGGGACAGAATGGGGGTGACGATCATGGAGACAATGCCCTCTTCCGCCATGGCCTTTTTGAGGGTGACGCGGTTATCGGTGGCCGCATCGTTGATGATCATGGTTTCGCCTTTTAGGGCGCGCTGGGCGGTTTCGGTGGTGGTGGTGCGCGTTTTGTCCAAAAAACCCTCACTCAGCCCATGGCTGGCCACCAGCTTCAATTCGTTGAGTTCCTCATCCAAAAGCCGGATGGCGGCCCCGCGCAGGCCCAGCTTGTCGCAGATCTCCACGGTCAGTTTGTTGAGAATCTCATGGATTTCGATGGATGAATTGATGTTGGCCGCCAGATCCAGAAAGAGCATGGCGTTTTTTTGCATCCGCCGGTGCAGGCGATTGTTTTCAATGGCGATGCCGCCCTGTTCGGCCAGGGCGCACAAGAATTCGATCTCCTGGGGATCAAACTCCCGGGGTTTGGCGGTATAGAGGGAGAGCACTCCGATGGTGCGGTCCTTCACCCGCACCGGCACGGTGAGCAGGGAGGCGATGCCTTCGGCTTTTTTGGCCGCGTGGTTCTCCAGACGCGGATCGCTGGTGGCGTCGGGAAAGGCGAGATGGCCCTCCTTTTCCAGAGCAGCCACGATCTTGCGGGCTTTCAGGGGGTTGGCGTGCAGATAGTTGTCCGACAGGCCTGCCTGGGCCGTGGGTACAAAGGTGTCCTGAGCCTCATCGGCCAGAAAGAGACAGGCGGCTTTGCCCTCCATTGTCTCGATGGCGCTGTCGACAATCAGTTTCAGCAGTTCGTCCTTCTTGGCGGTGGTGCCGAAAGCTCTGCTGATTTTGCAAAAGGTTTTGAAATAATCCGTCTCCCGGGTCATGGGATACCTCCTCGTGATGTAATCGGTGTCAATTTCCAGCGGGCAGCTTCAGAAGCAGCGTCGAATGAGAAGTCGGGCCAGAACTGGTGGGTTGGAATCATTGGCTTTGGGTTCAACGGGTCACCGGCTTGGCGCTAATTTTTTTGGTTTTGGCCGCCGAAGGTTTTTTCTTTTTGGATGCGGATTTGGCGGCCGGGGCCTTTTTGCGCGCTTTGGGTTTGGGCGGGATCGCATCGCGCTCCATGAGCCAGTTGGCGATCTTGGGGGCAAAGGCCTCCTGGTATTTGGAACTGACATAGATGCCGATGTGGCCGGTGTTCAGACAGATGTCTTCGGTGTCCCCGCTGCCCACCGTGTGCACCAGCTGGTCGCAGGCCTCGGGGGGTACCAGGTGATCGAATTTTCCATAGATATTGAGCAGGGGCATGGTCAGTTTTTTTAAATCCACCCGCTGGCCGCCGACCTCCAATTCGCTTTTGAGCAGTTTGTTGCCCTGGTAGCAGTCCTTGATAAACTGGCGAAACACCTCACCGGGCAGATCGGGACTGTCGAAAATCCATTTTTCCATGCGCACGAAATTCTCGACGAAAATTTTGTTGTCCATGTGCTCCATGAAACCCACGTATTTATCGATCATCAAACGGGCGGGGTTGAGCAGCAGAAATCCCAGGTTCATCACATCGGCCGGCAGGTTGCCGAAGGTATCCACCACGCGGTCGGCATCGATGCTCTCCATCCAGACATGCAGCAGCCCTTTTCGGGTGTCGAAATTGGTGGGGGTCACCGTAGTGACCAGGTTTTTGATTTTTTCCGGGTGCAGGGCGGAATAGATTACGCTGAAGGTGCCCCCCATACAGATCCCCATGAGGTTGATCTTTTCAACCTTATGGGTGTCGCGGATAAAATCCACCACATCGTTCATGTAGCCGTTGATGTGATCGTCAAAGCCTAGAAAGCGATCCTTTCGGCTGGGATAGCCCCAGTCGATCATGTACAGATCGATTCCGCTGTCCAAAAAGCGCTCCACCACGCTGCGCCCGGGCTGCAAGTCCAGCATGGTTTCCCGGTTGATCAGGGCGTAGGTGACCAGTAGGGGGGTTTGATAGCGGGTTTTGGTACGGGGCAGGTAGTGTTTCAGTTTGACCCGGTCTTGCCGGTACACCACCTCATAGGGGGTCTGGGCCAGATCGGTCTCAAGGTCGCCCAGCAACACCTCCGATGCTTTTTGGGCCCGGGATTGGACCTTTTCGGCATCTTCCGCCAATTTGGAGAGGATTAGATCTACTGGAATTTTGACTTGCGACATCGCTAGGTCCTTTTAATCGGGCAGGTGGGTTGGGGTATGGTTTCGTAAACCAAATTGGGTGCCGGGGTCCAGCGGATGCGCGGCATCCCGGTCAAGCTTGCCCCGCCGTGGAGGGCTAGCGGTTGCAAGTTTGTTCGAGTTTGCGCAGCCGCCGTTTCAGCTCATACAGCTCCCGGGCCAGGTCGTCCATCTCGCTTTTCTTGGCCACCGGCAGCATGCTCAACAAGTCCTCCACGGCGGCATCCCGGGCGGCCGCGAACTCCGCCAGGCTGTTGACTGTTTTGCCCAGGGTTTGCACATATTCCGGGGTTTGGTAGAGGGTCATGAAATGTCCCTCCAGCACCTTGACCCACAGATTGTAGTAGGCTTTGGTGTCGTTGGGCAGGGAACCGCTCTCGGCCATCTCGCCCAGTTTCCCCTGCATCACCTCGATGCTGCGATTGAAGGGCAGGCCCAGCATGCGCAGGAATTCAGAGAGGTTGGCCTGAAACAAGGCGTACTTGTCGGCCACTGCACCGGCTTTTTCCTGATAGCTGCGCATGAGCCCCAACTGGGGGATCCGCAGAAATTGACGGAACTCTTTTTCGTAGAGCTCGCTCCACAGCCGGAAGATATTCTCGTCAATATCCTCGAATTTATAGGCCTCGGTAGACTCGCCCAGACGGCCCAAACGCTGGATCATTTCCTGCTGCAACCCCAAAAAGCTGCCCAAGGCGGTCTGAGCCAATTTCATCAGCAGATCGGGCATGGCGCCACCGCCTTTGAGCACCGACTCCATGGATTCCGGGGTGGTGAGAGCATTGGCCATGGCTTGCCAGTTTTTCAGGGCCGCGGCCATGGCCGCTTGGCCTTTGGGGGCGCGTCGGTTTTCGCTCTGCGATCCGGTTGCAGGGTTCTCTGAGGCCGCGGACCATTGGTCCGCGAACTGATTGACCATTTGGCCCCAAAACTGGCCCATGGATTTCATCCAGGTGGTCATCGCTGAATTCATGCCAAAGGGATCGTCACGTCTCTCATTCATGGGAGGCCTTTTCATGGTTGCGCAAAACGGATCGTGATGGGATCGTATGCCGTCGGGATATTTGTGGTTCCCGGGGCCCGGGCCGCTGGGCTGGCGAGAAAAGTTCCACTGTTCAATTATAGCGAATCTTGGCCGCTGGGAAAACGAAAAAAGAACCGCGGATGGCAGGATACCATCCACGGGCGAGAGCTTGCCTATCCCTTGGAACCTAACCGCAGTCCGCCATGGATAAAGAACACATCCCCGGCCAGGGCTTCGTTGCGGTAGATATCGCCCACCAGGGTGGCCACTTCCTCGGGCTCGATCAACCGGCCGATGGGGACCTGGCCGATAATGTAGTCCAGGGCTTTCTGATTCATGTTTTTGACCATGGGGGTGCCCACGTAGCCCGGGGCCACGGCCACGCAGCGGATCTTATCAGCCAGGCCGCGCCGGAAAAATTCGGCGGTGATCACCTTGGGCATCACCGACATGGCCGCCTTGGTGGAGGAGTAGTTGATCTGGCCGGCCGTACCCAGGGATCCGGTGGAGGAGACCAGGCAGATCAACCCCTTGCAGTTGTGGTTGATCATGCGCTCGGCGCACTCGCGCACCGTCAGAAAAACGCCGGTCAAGTTGATGTCGATGACGGCTTTAAAGTCGTCAAGGAGCATTTTCTTGGTGACCTTGCCGGTCTCCCGGTCCGGAGCCACCATCAAACCGTCCTTGATGATGCCGGCAAAGGGCGCCACCAGATTGATTTGGCCGAATTTCTCGATGGCCGTATCGGCCAGTTGGGCACAGTCGGCTTCCTGGGTTACATTGCACAACAGGGTGGCCACATCGCCTTTAAGTTCTTCTTTGGCCTGGGCCAGGGCCGATTCTACCACATCGCCGATGACCACCTTGCCGCCCTTTTCCAGCCAATATCTGGCCAGGGTCAGGCCGATGCCGCTGGCCCCGCCGGTGATCACGGCCACTGAATCTTTAATTTCCAGCATGACTGCTCCTCTTCCTTATCAATGATCCATGATTCCTCGGCGCGATTCTCGGATGCCGACCTAGTTCATGGGGCTACGTTTTGTCTTTGATGGTGCCGTGGATACTCTCCATGAGGGCGTGAAATTGGTCGCTTTGCTCTTTGAGGGCGCCTTTCAAGTGCTGAAACAGCTCGCTATGGCCGAGCCCTTCCTGGTCCAGCAGGTCCCGCAGCTCCCTGATGTTGGCTTGCTGCTCTCGCACTTGGGTTTCAAGGGCCTTGATGTGGTCCAGGGCTTTTTGGTGCTCGGATTGGGATACCCAGCCCCATTGCGCGGCCAGTTGGCTTAACGCCTGCTGGAAGTCGTTGACTGCGTCTTGCCAGACCTTCGAATCCTGGGTGCTGTCGGTCTTGCCCGGCTTAAGCCCGTAACAGTGCCGAAACAGTTCGTTGAGCTCCTGGGCCCCGCTGAATCCTTGCCGCATCCAGGCGTTCATATCTTCGAGCTGTTTTTGGCCCTGTGCAATGTGGGTGAAGACATGGCCCCAGAATTCGTAGAAGTGCCTGTTCATTTGCTTTGCACCTTAAACCGCGATCAAGTTTCGGTCATTTCTTTTTCGGGGTGCGGCCGGCGGCTGATTTTCCCTTTTTCCGGGCAGCGCCTTTGGCTGCAGTGTGCTTCGTCGCTGGTTTGGCTCGTTTTGCTTTGGTTGTCGCGGCCTTGGCCGGAGCAGATTTAGGCCTCGGGGATGATTCGACCGCTTTCTTTGCGGGTTGAGGGCTTTCCGGTTGGGAGCCACGGGCCTGGGCGGCCAACTTGCGGGCCTCACTCAAGGCCTCTTCCAGATCCATGTGAAAGCGCACCGGCCCGCGGTAATTGCCCTCTCCAAAGCGGGTGTGCAGGGCGCAGGCCGAATCCGGCGAAGACCAGGAGGTGGCAATGGCCACGTGCCCTTTGGGAAAGGGGGTGACCTCGGCCTCGACATGGTCCAGGGGCGCCAGAGCGGTCTCTTTTTCCACCAGATCGTCGTGGGTACCATAGCAGATCAGCCAGGGAATCTGCTTTTCTTTCAGCCGTTTCAAGTTGAGCTTGCGGCCGAACAGGCGCACCGGCAGGGTACCGTCCTCGGTGATGGGTACGTTGTAAGAGGCAAAGCTCATGCGGGTGATTTCCAGGGGCAGATCGAAACGTTCGTTCTGCAGCCAGTAGTTCAGGGCCGCGGCGGTCTTGCTGATTTTGTAGTCGCCGTTGGATTGGCGGGCGAACATCATCAGGTCCCGGATAAAAGCGGCCGCGGGGATCTCGTCCTCGATGCTTTTGAGCTTGTAGACCCAACCCATCAGTTTGCCGTCGGCCACCAGGTTGCCGTTGGGCAGCTGTTTGGTGCCGTAGGCCAGATCGTTAAAGCGTTGGGGCAGGCGCTTGAGAAAATGGGCCAGTCCCGTGCTGCGGGTGCCGTCCATGGGGGATACGCAGGTGATAAAGGCGTCCACCAGATCATCCAACTCGCCGCTGAGCAAATCGCACAGACCACTAAAGCCCCCCTGGCAGTAGCCGTTCAGGGTCACCGGTTTGCCGTGGGCTTTCAGGATCGCCTGGCAAAAGCGGCGGGTGTCCCGGGCATCGTCGTCGCCGGTCATCACCTGCAGGGCCGGGGAGCTCTCGATCTCCTTTAAGACCCGGATGTAGGTGGGAAAGCCCTGGTTGGCAAAGCAGTGGGCATAGCTGCGCTGTTCCGCGGGCAAAAAGCCCAAAATATTGGCCCCCAGCACAAAGGGCGGCAGGATCAGCAGCGGTTTGGCGTCCATGCGGGTTTCAACGCCCTTAAGGGAGGGCGCCACCCGGTAGAGCAGAAAGCGGTCAGTCTGATCGAGCAGCAGGTGTTCGCCGCGTTCGAAGTGGAACCCGAACTCCGGTTCGATATCGTCGATGGCCTGGGGATAGCGCTGGCATACCTGTTTGAGCAGCTTGGCCTGGCGCCGGGTGTAGCGGGCCAGCTTGTCGTGCTTAAGATCAAAGCAGCTCTCCTGCAGCGCCTCGTTGAAGTCATCCGCCATCAGTTTGGCAAAGGCGATCATCATCTGGGAGGTGCCGTTGAGGCTGCGATCCATCAGCTCGATGTTGTTGTCCAGCAGACCCAGGTAGGCCTCGTAGTTCTCCATGGGCGCTGATTCCAGCAACCGCTCGCCTTCAACCCGCTGAAAGTAATGGGTGGAGAGCAGGTAGGGAATGAAAAAGTCGGTGGTATAGCGGGTCATTCCGGCCAGATAGCTCTGGGTGGCGGAATGCAGGCTTTCCATCACGGAAACCCCATCCCGAAAGGCGTTGGCCAACTCGGCGGGTCCATTGAACAGTTGTTTTGGGTCCGGCATGTGCTTCTCCCCTCATGGGCCATAGCAGCGGCCGGCGCAACGCCGCCGACCGCCAAACAGGATCGGAAATTACTCCTTATCGAAATAGGCTTCGACTTTGGCGTAGTTTTCATCCACCAGTTTTTTGAAATCGCTGCAGCCGGTGCGATAGGCCGACAGCCAATCGCCAATGGCCTTCTTGCCCTCTTCCGGCATCCAGGTGGCCTGGTTCAGAAAGGTCTCCGCCATTTTCTCGTTCTGCTCATAGACCATGGTCATGGCGCTGAAGCTGTTGTCAAAGGCGGTTTTGTTGAATTTAATCATCTGTTTGGCAATCTGTTTGTTGTCCATCTGTCATCCTCCAGGTAAAATGAATTAGGGTTGTCATTCCGCTGACAGAGCACGTGCCTGTCACCAGCCGGTCCCTATATTATAGATGCCAAGATATAATTGTCAATGAAAAATGTTGCAACGCACAAAAATCGGTAGCCTGTTTACACACTCCACTAAATAGGGTATATCCTTTGATCACAATAAATTAGCCAGCGCACTTTAAATCTGTTAAGATCTAAACTCGAAATTTATTTTGCATGACACCCTCGCATCGAATCCATTACCGGGAGCACGCGGCCATTGAGTGACGCAATTTTATTTAAAAAATATGCCAACCGGCGCATCTACAACATGTCGGAAAGCAAATATGTAACTCTGGGGGAGATGGCGGAACTGATTCGGCGGGGACGCGAGGTCAAGGTGATCGATGCCAAAACCAAGGCGGATGTAACCGCCTTTATCCTCACCCAGATTATCCTGGAGCAGGCCAAAACCAAGAACACCCTGCTGCCGGTTCCCCTGTTACACCTGATCATCCGCTATGGCGACAATCTGCTCATCGACTTTTTTGAAAACCACCTCCAACAGGTGATCGGCAACTACGTCGAATACAAACAGGCCATGGACTCCCAGTTCCGGCGCTGGCTCGATCTGGGGAAAAATCTCACCGAAACCGCCCAGCAGAGCATGAAATCCATGAGTCCGTTTCAAACTTATTTTGGGGGAGGAGGAGAGAATCGCGACCCGGATGATCGCGATTCGGAAGGCAATGGGGAGCCGTAAGCCCCAAAAAGAAGGACGTTCAAACCCGTTTTTTCAAACTTGCTTGGACCCTGCACGAAACGGCACTTAGCACTTATAGCAGTCGTCGGTCCGGCGTTTATGTTCCCGCCGGTCCATCCAGCCGACCATTGAGATATAGGTATAGCCCTTGCTTTCCAGTTTGCGCCGCTCACAGTCGCGGCGTTCCAGAGGTTGAGTCGCCTGTCCCTTTTCAAGCCTGCACGCCGAGTCATTTCCTTTTTTCAGCATAATGCGCCTCCTGCTAACCGCCCCATCGCCCTGGATCTTTGGGGTGCGTCCAGTCGATTGGTCTGGGGGTGAACTGATTGCCGCTACCGGCAGTTTTAAACCCTAGATCTACCTCTCTACATTGAAAAACGAAGAGTACGCTTCACGCGGCGCCTTATCCGGCGGAGGATACCCAAAAACGAGTTGTGAACAAGAGAATCGGGAACTGCTCAGGGAAGCGGGAACGCGGATGGGCGGACCAAGTGTTACGAAGTTGAGATACTGGGATTGGAGAGGAGCCGAATCTTTAGACTCAGTTTAATGCCGGAGGATCACCCAGTGCAAGAAAAAAATCAAGGGGCCAAATTGGCAACGCAGCCTGCACGAAAATAAGACCGAGGGTTTATAGCAGATTGCGGTTGATCCAGGCCGAAATATTGGCCCAGACTATTTTCGCCTTGAAGGGGGCCGGAAGGTTCAACCCGGGTTCCAGGGCCGGTTGGCGGCGAAACATGATTTCCCGGGAGCGGGGCGACGACCGGCCATCGGCCAGCAGGGCCTCGATGGTGGCGCTGTAGGCGCCCGTTTGGGACGCCCGGGACCGCAAGTGCGACACGGGAGTCAGCCCTCCAGCAGTCCACCCCGAAAGGCCGTAAGGTAGTTCATGCAGTAGTCGTCGCGGCCCGCCAGGGCTTCGGCGATGGTGATGGCTTTGACCATCTCCTTATCCAGGGGGTTGACGATGGCGCCGTCTAGGCCCCTGCTGATGGCCATGGTCATAAAGGCGCTATTGATGTACTTGCGGCCGGGAAGGCCGAAGCTGATGTTGGAGAGGCCGCAGGCTGTGTGGATCCCCGGCCAGGTGGCGTGGATCGCCCCGATCGCCTCGATGAACTGCACGCCGAACTCCTTGTTGACCGAAAGGGGTTGGACCAGGGGGTCGACGAAGATGTTCTCGACCTGGACGCCGTTTTCCAGGAGGCCGCCCACCAGTTTTTCGGCGATTTTCATGCGGTCACTGACGCTTTCGGGCATCCCCTCGTCGCTCATGCACAGAGCGATCACCTTGAGGTCGCTGCCGGCCACGATGGGCATCAGGTTCTCGTAGCGTTGGGCTTCCAGGCTGATGCTGTTGATCAGAGGGGTGGCGCCGGTGTGAACCTCCAGGGCGGCTTGGATCGCCTTGGGATCGGGGCTGTCGATGGCGCAGGGCACGTCGCTGACGCTCTGGACGGTTTCCACCAGCCACTTGAGGTATTGGGGTTCCTTGCCGACGAAGATGCCGGCGTTGACGTCGATATAGCTGGCGCCGGCCTCGGCCTGGTCCTTGGCCACCCGTTGGATGGCGGCGGCGTCCTGGGCCTCTATGGCCGCGCCGATGGCTTTGCGGCTGGCGTTGATCAGTTCTCCGATAATGTACATGCTGGCCTCCTTACCTCCATTAGTCGCCCATGTTGATTTGAAAGTTGATCAGCCCCTCATTGAGGAGGGTCTCGATCTCCCTGCCGGCATCGATTTCCGTCTGGGTCAGGGATTTTGCCTGAGCTGCGTCAAAGGCCAATATTGCTTTGAAAATATCGGCGATTGCCATTGCATTATTCCCCATCTGTTTCCCGATGTCAAAAAGCAGGCGCTCATCAGGCGCTGCCGTCGGCCTCCGCCTCAAAGCCTTCTTTAGATTCGTTGGCAATCATTAAGCCTTCAGGTGGTTTTCATACAGCTCCACCGAATGGATGGTGATGTCCAGCAGCTTGGCGATTTTGGTTTTCGCGGCGATGCCGGTGTACTCGCTGTGGTCGGGAATCACCGATCCAATCCCTCGCCGGTGTCTCACCATGGCCATGACCGTTTCATCGGTGAGATCCGGGACATTCAGATCCAACTTTTGGGCAACGTACGCCTTGGCTGCATCAATCTTCATCCTGCGCGTCAGCTGCATCCAGGCGACCAGATCTCCGGCCGTCCGAATACCGCCCATACAAGATGATACAATCTGGGCGATGGCTACCCCGTGGGAGTCACCGGTGCCCACCTACAATCCGTCGGCTTTGCCGATCTCCACCAACGCCTTGGCACAGCGCGTGGAACAGCCCACCGGCGGCAGGAGGGTCATGGGCATGCCGCCCACGCCCATGCCGCTGTTGGCGTGGACAGGGATGGGCACGCTTTCGGCGGCGGCCTTGGTGAAGGTCACCGCCCGGGCCAAGTTGTAGGGGGTGGATTCACCGGTGTTGGAATTGACCGCCACGCCGAAAATATCCACGCCGGCCGCGGCCGCCGCTGCGGCTTGCTGATGGGGAAACATCCCGGCCAGGCGCTCGCCCCCGTGGGTGAGCTCGCCATGCAGCCCCATTACCATCTCGCCGGCCATGCCCATCTCCAGCGGCAGGTCGGGCATTTTGGTCTTGATCTCCTCCACCACATTCAGACAGCCCCAGAATTCGGCATCGCCCGCCGAAGCCGCGGTGTCCAGATTGAGGGCTTCGCAACCCACCTCGTAGAGCTGTTCGGCCACATAGAAAATATCTTTGCGCATCATCTCGGCGGCCTCTTCCTGGACCTGCCAGGCCCTATCAAAGTCGTATTTCGAGAAGTATTCCGATGGGGATTGCACCGGACCGCCGGGGTGGTAGTACATCGCCATATTGGGCTGGGATCCATAGATCAGGGGGATGGTGGTGAGCATGGAGATGGTCTTGTAGTGGGAGCGGGCGTAACCGATGGCCGACTTCACCGGTTTGTAACTGTAGTCGGGATAGCCCAGGCCGCAAGTGTCCCCGCAGTAGACCCGCTCGTATATGAGAATACTTTGATGATCACTGATGGGAATGGCATGTCCGGCGCTGGGCCGGCCCCAGCTGGCCATGATCCCGGCGCCGTCGTCGCTCACCACCACCTCTTTGCCCGGTTCCACCGAGACGGTCTTGCCCGGCTGGCGGAAGATATCCGCCAGGTGGTTGATCTCAGCCTGGGACAGTGGGTCGATATCTCCCTTTTTGGCCGCTTCTTCGCTGCCGGCGAAGATGTCCCGGCGCAGCTCGTCTTCGGAAAGTGTGATTCTTTGGCCGTCTCCGCTGCTGGTTCTGATCTCTTTCATACTTCACGTTCCTGTGGTTTCAGTTTGCGTTTACCGGCAGCAGTTGATTTAGCGCCCGGTGGAAAACCCACCTTCTCTGGCGGGAGGGGCTGGGGAGGGGGATCGAACCGCTTGATATCATTCACCCCCACCCCGGCCCTCCCCCATCCAGGGGGAGGGAGAACAGGGTTTTTGTTGAGGCACTATTGAAGGACGCCGAGCTCTTTTTCCGTTTCCCGGATGATTTCATCGATCTCTTTCCGGGCATGACCGCTGATGGGGGTGGGCTGGTGGTTGGCCGCTATCTCCCTGGCCTTCTTGAGGGCCCGTTCATGGAGGCTGGTCTCGCCGTTGGCCCTCCAACGCTCGTAGGTTTCGCGGTTCATCAGCCTGGGCGACATGGGATCACCGCAATGGGTGAAGGTGCTCGGGTGAGTGAGGTAGTTTCCGCTGTGGCCCACCTCCTCGATGAGCTTGACGGAAAGGGTCTCTTCATTCACCGCGAACCCTTTGCGCACATGGGTGATGGCGCGATTGATCTCATCGTCCATGAGCAGTTTACCGTAATCCAGGGCCATCCCGCTGTCCACCATGCCGCTGCCGTAAATCAGATTGGCACCTGCCAATGCTGCCGGAAGGGCGGTGAGCAGCGCTTCGAAGCCGGCCTGGGCGTCGCATAGTTTGCTGTCCACCTACCCGCCGGAGACGCGCACCGGGATGTGGTAGTACTGGCCCATCTGGGCCAGGGCCGCATTGAGCACAGCCCCTTCCGGTGCGCCCACCGCCGCCATGCCATAGCGCATGTCAAGGGCGGTGGTGGAGCTGGAGTAGAACATGGGGGCGCCGGGTCGCACCAACTGCCCCAGGGTCAACCCGCTGAGCACCTCCGCGTTGTGCTGCACCACGCTGCCGGCCAGATGGATGGGTGAGGTGCCGCCGGCCAGGCACATGGATAGCACACTGGTGGTAAACCCTTGTTCCACGGCCGCCATGAGAACCTCGCTGCAGTCGTCCACCAGTTGCAGGGGGCTGAACACGCAAACGCCGGTGAAGAAAAAGGGCCGTCGACGGAAGGTCTCCTTGCCCACGGCGGCCTCCCCCATCAGCGCCATTTTGGGGATCAGATCGGCCCTGGGGGGGATCGCTTCCACCGGCTTGGTGGTGTTGGCCAGCATGGCGGCACAGGTGTGCAGAGTTTCGGTCACCGGGGATTGGTCGGTGGCATTGAGCATGGAGATGAGGATCTTTAGGCTCTCCAGGGTGTCCATCACCCGGGTGACCTCGATCACATCCTTTTTAAGTGCCTTGCGGCGCTTTCCCGTATAAAGGTCGTTGAGCCATACGGTGCTGCCGAAGTTGACAAAGCCCAACCGGTCGCCCCCCATGACGTAGTCGCGCTCCGGCTCCCGTCCGGGGATGGTGATTTCGGGCGGAAGGGTGGCCAAGGCCTTTTCGATCAGCGCGGCGGGCAGCGAGACGCGATTGAGAGCTTTTTCCACCGTGGCCCCGTGGTCGGCAAAAACAGCCTGGGCCTTCTTGCTGGGAACCACGACCCCGGTCCCGGCCAGCAGCTCCAGGCTGGCCTGATGAATCTTGCCGCAATCCTCCCGACTCAGGGAGTGGATCCGCAGGGAGCCGGGCGGCCCCAGGCGGATATGGCCGCGGTCGGCAGCCGTGGCGGCCTGTTCGATAACCATTTATCCCTCCTTAATTCATGACTTGAGAGTCCAAAGTTCACCGTCATGTCGGATCCCCAATCGAGTTGAGGACAGGCCTGATCCGGCATCCAGGGATTTCAATATATTATTGGAATCTATCTGGATTCCCGCCTGCGCGGGAATGACGAGGCTAACTATTCGATACTTATAATTTCAGCGGGTTAGAAGAACTTTAGGCTGACCCGTTCATGATTTGAATACGGAAAATAATGTATACAATATTTGAGTGCATTTCAATCATATTTCAATCAATATTGTCAATATCTATTTTTGGACGATTCGAATTTGCCGATCAACTTGTCGAAAGCGGAGGCGTAACTCATATTTTTAACCCAAAGCATAACCAGGCCCGGATTGCATCGGGTGAACAGGGCTTTCTTTCAGCCCCTAACCTACAGAGTGTGGTGTTGACAAAACGATGAGGATGGCTCTACAAAGATACAAAAAATATAAACAATAAATGTATGCAATGATAATCGGCATTCCCGCGCCAGCTGTTTGGGCGGCAGGCGAATTGTCGGGCCTCTCCGGAAAGAACCTCATTGACTATTCCTCTCTATCAGGTGCTCAGTGATACGCAGGTGCAGACCATCCATGCCCACACCTTGGATATCCTTGAAACCACGGGCATCGCGGTGCACCATGAAAAAGCCCTAGCCCTTCTGGCGGAAAAGGGGGCGAGGGTTGATCGGGCCAGACAGCGGGCCTTTTTTCCTCCCGAGCTGGTGGCGCGATCCTTGGCGGCCATTCCCAAGTCCTTTGTCTGCGCCGGGCGGGAGCCGGAATTTGACGTTCAGGTGGCCCCTGATGCGTCGCCCATCTGTCGCTGCACCGGGGGCGCGGTGAATTTGCATGACTTTACCACCAACGAGAGCCGGAGGGTGACCCTCCAGGACTGCCGCGACATCGCCCGGCTCATTGACGGCTTGGGCAACACGGCTTTTGTCGCCAGTCAGACCCCTTGCGACGCGTTGCTGCCGGTATATGACATTCAGGTGCTCAAGGCGCTGCTGGCCTCCGGGCGCAAGCATATCTGGGCCCTGGTGAGCGGTTCCCAAAACCTGGCCTACCAGATCGAGATGATGCTGGCCGTGACCGGTTCCGCCGAAGCCCTGGCCCTGCGGCCCATCTGCCATGGTATCGTCACGGTCCTCGAGCAGTTCAACTTTCCCGAGGATGAAATCGAGCGCCTGCTGATATATGGGCGTTACAAGATTCCGGTGAAAGTGCCCATCGTACCCATGATGGGCGCCAACGCCCCCACCACCATCGCCGGCACCATGGTCCAGGCCAATACCGAGGCCGTGGCCAGCGTGGTGCTCATCGATCTGCTCTGCCCGGGTACGCCCACCTGGTACTATTTTTTTATTCAGGCCATGGAGAAACGCACCGGGGACAGCCTCTTCATGAGCCCCGAGATCGTGCTCTGCTCCCTGGGCCTGATTCAGATGGCGCGCCACTATGCGCTGCCGGCCGCGCCTTCCTCTTTTGAAACCACCGGCGCCCGGCTCGAGGATATCCTCTACGGCAACGGTTGGTCGGTGAGCCTTTTCGCCCTGGCCGGGGCCTTTGAAAACGCCTCCAGCGGCTGTGTGGATATGTCCCTGGGGATCAGCAAGGCGGGTCTGGTCATCGGCGACGAGATCTGGGGCCTCACCCGCCGCCTGCTGGAAGGGTTCTGCCAGGCACCCGACGCGTTCGGTCTGGCGGCCATCAAACGGGTGGCGGTGGGCAGCGGCCACTACCTTACCGATAACCACACCATGGACTTTCTGCGTAGGGAAAGCCAGTTTGTTCCCAACCTCTTTGCCTATCGCTCCTACCAGAGCTGGAGCGAAAACCCGCGGGGCCTGGCCCAGGAAGCTGAGGCGCGGGTGAACGACATTCTCGCAAATCACGAAGTGCCGCCTCTGGACGAATCCCTTCAAGAAGAATTGGATCGCATTGAGGCGGCGGCAGGAAAGGCGCTTTTGAACGCGTGATGGCCGCCTATAGTCGGGAATCCCGAGTGCGATGTTTTCCGCTTTCTGTATTTTGTTGCTAAAGTAAACAGAAGTAGAAAAAATTAGAACTATCCAGGGTGAGGGCTGGTATTGGTCATGGAAACCAGCAACGAAGAGTTCGTCTACCAGAAGCTCAAGAACGCCATCATCAAACGTTATATCAAGCAGGGCACCAAACTGGTTGAAACCGCCCTGGCCAAGCAGCTCAACGTCAGCCGAACCCCGGTGCGCGGCGCCATCCGCCGCCTGGCCTATGAAGGCTTCGCCACCTATGCGCCCAATAAGGGCGCCTGTGTCATCGAACCCACCATCGAGGAGATAAAGGGGACCTTTTTCGTTCGTATCCAGCTGGAGAAAGCCGCCGCCCGGTTGGCGGCTGAACACATTTCGCCCGCCCGACAGGACCAACTGGATTCCTACCTCGCTGAAGAGGTCCAGGCGTTTAAAAGCCGGGACATGGATGCATACTACCGCGTCAACGACGCCATTCACCTGACCATCGCCCAGGCCTCAGGCAACCCGGTCCTGACCCGCTACATCGAAGAGTTGCTCAACCGTACCAAGATCTATCTCATCCTTTACGACCCCTTCTTCTCCATGCCCATCTATCCCACTATTCACGAGCACCAGCAAGTAGTGGATTCGCTGAAAACCCGAGATCCCGCCACGGCCGAAAAGGAGATGGAGGTCCATCTCAACAGTGCCTTTAAGGGGCTGGGAATCCAAGTCTTGCCGGAGGATTATATCGCTCTCTAAGTTGAGATGGGGCCACCTTCCGGGCAGATTATTATTGACAAATACGGCCTATAGTACTATATGGATGCAAAAAAAGAAGCCAATAGTTGTATACAACTTTTCGTATGCCCGATCGGAACCGGAGAAGACCTTGCGCGCGTAATCCAGCCCAAGCGATCAGCCCAGAGCGACAGACTATGACGAGTTCAATGGAGACGGATCCGGCCAAGGTGATCGAAGTCATCGATCTGCACAAATCATTCGGCCCCCTTGAAGTGCTCAAGGGGGTCTCCCTCGATGCCCACCAGGGTGATGTCATCGCCATCATCGGGGGCAGCGGATCCGGAAAATCCACCCTGTTGAGATGCATCAATATGTTGGAAACGCCCACCAGCGGTGCCATCAAAGTGCACGGCGAACTCATCGAGATGAAAAGTAACGGAAAAGGCGGGCAACGCCCGGCGAACCGGGATCAAGTCCGGCGCATTCGCACCCGGTTGGCCATGGTATTCCAGAGTTTCAATCTCTGGCAGCACATGACCTTGCTGGAAAACGTCATTGAAGTTCCCATCCACGTTTTGGGCCGCTCCAAGGCCGAAGCCATCGAATTGGCCGATGCGCTGCTGCACAGAGTGGGGCTGTATGATAAGCGTGAAGTCTATCCCGTCTTTCTCTCCGGGGGCCAGCAACAGCGGGCCGCCATCGCTCGGGCCCTGGCTATCCAGCCGGAGGTCATGCTCTTTGACGAGCCGACATCGGCTCTTGATCCCGAGCTGATCGGCGAGGTGCTGGCCGTTATCGGTGATCTCGCCAAGGAGGGCCGCACCATGCTGCTGGTGACCCATGAGATGAAGTTTGCCCAAGATGTGGCCGACCGGATTATCTTTCTCAACAATGGAATTATCGAGGAACAAGGGGACCCGAAAGAGATCTTTAGTGTGCCGAAATCCGAGCATCTGAAAAGATTTATCGGCGCATTGTCATAGTCGAACACAACGCTCACCCAAAACACCCGAAGCAAAGGAGATTGAAATGACTGCATTGGTTAAGAAACTGCTACTCATCGCTCTGATCATCACCTTCAGCGCCAACCTGGCTTCCGCGGAAACGGTTCGCGTGGCGTTTGCCGCGGAACCCTACCCGCCCTTCACCTCTCCGGATGCATCGGGCAACTGGGTCGGTTGGGAAGTCGAGATGATCGAAGCCGTTTGCGCCGAGGCTAAGCTCGAGTGCGTGCTGGCCCCCACCGCCTGGGACGGCATCATCCCCGCTTTGATGTCCAAGAAGGTCGATATGATCATGGGCTCCCTGTCCATCACCGAAGCGCGCGAAGAGATGATCGATTTCTCCATCCCTTACTTCAAGCCTGATGCCGTGGTGGTCGGCACCAAACGGGAGAAATTCGACCCGACGCCCGAGGGCCTGAAAGGCAAACTCCTCGGGGTTCAGACCGCCACTACCCATGCGGCCTATGCCGAGAAGTACTTCAAAGACGCTACGGTCAAGCAATACCAAACCCAGGACGAGATCAACCAGGACCTGGTCTCCGGCCGCATCGACGCCACTCAGGCCGATGCCCCGGCGATGACCGAGTTTATGGAATCCAAGGAGGGCCAAGCCTGCTGTGAGATCAAAGGCGAGGTTGCCTACGATCAAGCCATTCTGGGCCGGGGGGTCGGCGTGGCTGTCCGCAAGGGCGATGATCCGCTGAGAGAAAAGATCAACGCGGCTATTAAAGGCACCCGCGCCAGCGGAAAGTATCAGGAACTTTCCATGAAATATTTTGGCATGGATGTTTACGGCGACGAATAATGGTTATGCAGCGGGGGCTGTTTGCGCTCCGGTGACTCCCTAATCTAATGCTTGACCGAGAACTCCCCTCCCCTGGCGGGAGGGGTTGGGGGAGGGGGATATAACAGCTGAAATCATTCACCCCCTCCCCGGCCCTCCCCGTCAAGGGGGAGGGAGAAAAGGGTTGCCGTTCAGGCACTATAATAATCAGTCTTCTGCCTATGACGTGGGATTTGATTCACTATTGGCGCTCATGAGCAATCTGAACCATGAGTTATCTGGAACTGCTCGCCTTTTCGCCACCGGGTTGGGGCGCTGTGCTGCTCCGGGGGCTGGCGATGTCCATGACCGTCGCCTTCGGCGGCTATCTACTAGGGCTGCTGATCGGGATCGGGGGAGCTTTCGGCAAACTTTACGGCGGGCCGGTAACACGTGACTTGCTGGCCTGCTACACCACTATCGTGAGGGCCATCCCCGAGCTGGTCCTCATCGTGCTGCTCTTTTATGCCGGCTCGGATATCATCAACCAGGTGCTGCTGCTGTTTGGCTACCCGCCCATTGACATCAGCGGCCTGGCGGCCGGCATCATGGTGATCGGCGTGGTCCAGGGGGCCTATTCCACGGAAGTCATCCGCGGGGCCATCAAAGCCATTTCTCCGGGGCAGATCGAAGCAGCGCGCGCCTTCGGTATGAGCCCCGGGCTTCTTCTGCGCCACATCACCCTGCCGGCGATGCTGCCTCACGCCATCCCGGGTCTTTCCAACCTCTGGCTCATCGCTACCAAGGACACCGCCCTTTTGGCCGTCATCGGCTTCACCGAGCTGACCCTGGCCACCCGCCAGGCGGGGGGCGCCACCAAGCACTATTTTCTCTTCTTCAGCGCAGCAGGCGTGCTCTACCTCTGTGTAACCTTGCTATCGAACGTTTTCATTCGTATCATCGAGCGACGCGCCTACCGCGGCATGCCGGAGGTTGGCTAGACCATGGTCAGCTGGTTAAAGCCCCACCGGATCGTCCTGTTGCTGCTGGCCGCCGGATTGATCGCCGTCATCGCGGCATCCATGCGCTGGGAGTGGCTGCCCAACTACTATGGCGCCCTGCTGGCCGGCGTCTGGGTCACCCTGCTCATGTTGGCCTCTACCTGCATCCTGGGATTTCTGCTCGCCGTGCCCTTGGGTCTTTTCCAGGTGACCGGCCCCAAACTATTGGCACTCCCCTGCAAGGGGTTCTGCACCATCATTCGCGGCACTCCCCTGCTGCTCCAGTTGTGGTTGATTTACTATGGCGTCGGTTCGCTTTTTCCCCAAATACCGGAAATCCGCGACTCTTTCCTGTGGCCCTATCTGCGTCAGGCCTGGCCCTATGCAGTGCTGGCCCTGACGCTCTCCTTTGCCGGCTATGAAGGCGAAGTGATGCGGGGCGCCTTTGCCGGGGTGCCCCATGGGGAGCTGGAAGCGGCCCGGGCCTACGGCATGAACGGGTTTACCGTACTGCGCCGGATCTGGCTGCCGCGGGCCGTGGCGCGGGCCCTGCCCACCCTCAATGGCGAGGTTGTGTTACAGCTGAAATCGACCCCGCTGGTGGCCACCATCACGGTCATCGATGCCTATGCGGTCATAACCCGGGTGCGCCAGGACACTTTTATCATCTATGAGCCCATGCTGTTGCTGGCGCTGATCTATCTGTGCCTGACCGGAATTATGGTGGCCGTCTTCCGTCACATCGAAAACAAGGATCCGACCCGCGACGTTTAGAATGGAAGTAGGGGTTCAGGATTTTGAACCCCTACGGTAAGAACGATTCCAGGATGGTGCTGACTATTCTCAGCCCTGGATTCCCGCCTGCGTGGGGATGACGGCAGGTGGCCGCGCGAGGATGACGGCAGGTTTCTGTGCGGGGATGGCGGCGGCGGGCAACTCCCAGTCTCAGCTCTGGTTCCAATGGCGAATGATCTCTCCCTCGATGAGATAGATGACCTCTTCGGCGATGTTGGTTGTGTGATCCGCCAGGCGTTCCAGGTGGCGGGAAATCAAGAGCAGGTTGATCAGGTAGCCGACCTTATCGGGATGCTTGCCCAGGGCGGTTTTGATGCGGTCATAGGCTTCGATCTTGATATTATCCACCTCATCATCCAGGGTCACCACCTTATAGGCCATATCCACATCCAGGTTGATCAAGGCGTCTAGGCTCATTTTCAGCATGGATTGCGCCTTTTCGCCCATGGTCGAGTAATCGAAGAAAAAATCCAACTGTTCGCGTTTGGCGGTCACGCCCACCCGCTCGGCGATGTTCACGGCCTGGTCGCCGATTCGTTCCAGATCGTTGTTGATTTTGATTACCGCCACGATGAACCTGAGATCCACGGCCACCGGCTGGTGCAGTGCCAGGATCTTCAGACAATCCTCCTCGATCTCAACCTCCTTGGCATCAATTTCATGGTCGCTGCGGATAATCTTCTCCGCCAGCTTGGAATCATTTTCCGTTACGGCCTTAATCGCAATCTGAACCCGTTCTTCCACCATGGCGCCCAGGGTCAGGATCTGTTTTTTGAGGTTTTCCAGTTCTCGTCTAAAGTGCTTGGTCATGGAATCTCCTATCTAATTCCAGGGCGGTTCATGGGCCGATCCCGTTGCCCGGGGCGCCCATAAGCTTTTCACATTGAGTCCTTTATTTAGAAATATATTGTTAGGATTGCGTTAGATCCGGGTTAACAATGGGCTAGCTCAGCCGATTAACAAAAGGTTAATGGGTTTCTAACACGACGCTAATAAATTGAATTTAATATCACCCTTCGCTAGTGGCTGCCCGAGCCGACCCCATGGATGGCAACGGGCGCTGGCTGTTTTCGCTAACCCCAATATATAGTGCCCGAACGAAAAGGGTAGATTTTGGTTCCAGGCAAGGCCGCAGCATTTTTCCGACCACAGGCGTAGCGCAGCTACGTTGAGGATTGGAAAAATACGAGAACGCACCATGGGGCCAAAAGATGCACTTTTCGGTCAGGTACTATTCAGAATCAACGACCCATGTCCGTTACCACCCTGGCAATCACTCTGCTGCTGCTTTCCTTTGCCGGCTATTATCTTGGCTACCGCCGGGCCTACGCGGTGGCCGGCGGTCCGGGGAGAATTCGCGAACTCCACTCCCGTCCCACCTATTATGGCGCGCTGACCGCCCTGTGGTGCGGAATTCCGGCGCTTCTTCTTTCAGCCCTGTGGCTGGCCTTTGAAGACACGATCATCACCCAGATGGTGGTGGCCCGGCTTCCCCAGGAGATGCAGGCCCTGTCGGCGGATCAGCTGAATCTGCTGCTCAACAACGTCCGCAACCTGGTGAGCGGCAATATCGTCTCCGGGGATGTGGATACCACCTTGCGGGCCGCGGCCGATCATTATCGGCACCTGAAGACCATCAGCAACGCCGCTTTGGCGGCTTCGGCCCTTTCGGTGGCTATTTTGGGCCTGACCTGGGTGCGCGGCCGGATCAAGATCTCCCTGCGCGCCCGCAACCAGGTGGAGCAGATCATCAAGTACATGCTCATCGCCTGCTCCTCCCTGGCCATTTTCACCACCATCGGGATTGTGCTTTCGGTCTTATACGAGGCCATCCGCTTTTTTCAGATCATTCCCCTCACGGAATTTCTCTTCGGGCTGAAATGGAGCCCGCAAATGGCCATCCGCGCGGACCAGGTGGGCTCTTCCGGTGCCTTCGGCGCCGTTCCCGTCTTTATGGGCACCCTCCTGATCTCCGCCATTGCCATGGTGGTGGCGGTGCCCATCGGCCTGATGTCGGCCATCTATCTGTCGGAATACGCCAATCGCAAATTCAGGGTCGTGGCCAAACCGCTGATCGAGATATTGGCCGGTATTCCCACAGTGGTCTACGGCTTTTTCGCCGCCCTGACCGTGGCGCCCTTCATCCGCGATACCGGCAGCATGCTGGGGTTGGGGGTCTCTTCGGAATCGGCCCTGGCCGCCGGATTGGTCATGGGGATCATGATCATCCCCTTTGTCTCCTCCCTGTCGGACGATTTCATCAATGCCGTGCCCCAATCCCTGCGGGACGGTGCTTACAGCCTGGGGGCCACCCAGTCGGAGACCATCAAGCAGGTGATCCTGCCGGCGGCGCTGCCCGGAATCATCGGCGGTATCCTGCTGGCCGTCTCCCGGGCCATCGGGGAGACCATGATTGTGGTGATGGCCGCGGGCCTCTCCGCCAATTTGACCGCCAACCCCCTCAAGACCGTCACCACGGTGACCGTGCAGATCGTCACCCTCCTGGTGGGGGACCAGGAATTTGACAGCCCCAAAACCCTGGCGGCCTTTGCCTTGGGGCTGCTGCTGTTTGTGGTGACCTTGATTTTAAATGTCATCGCCCTGACGGTAGTTCGAAAATACCGGGAACAATATGAATAACTCAAGCGTTAAATCCCCGCCGCGCGCCATCGAGATTGTCAATCGCAGCCTAAAACGGCGCTATGGCCTGGAGCGCCGCTTCCGCACCTACGGCATTTTGGCCATTGCCGCCAGCCTGCTCTTTCTGGCGCTGCTGTTTGCCTCCATCATCGCCAAGGGCTACGGTGCCTTTTGGCAGACCTACCTTGAACTGGATGTCCATTTTGATTCCCAAATCCTGCAGGCCGACGCCCTGGCCACGGCCGATTATCCGGGCTTGGTCAAGCAGTCCCTGCGCACTATGTTTCCCGGGGTTGAAAGCAGGCGGGAAAAGCGGCAACTCTATGGACTGGTGAGCAGCGGCGCGGCGTTCCAGTTGCGGAGAATGGTGTTGAATGATCCCAACCTCACCGGGCAAACCCGCTCCATCTGGGTTCCTGCGGACGACGACCTGGATATGCTGCTCAAAGGCCATATCATGCGGGACGTGCCCGAGGACGAACGCCGGCTCAATGACCGGCAACTGGCCTGGATCGATCAACTCATGGCCCAAGGCAAGCTGAAGAAAAAATTCAATGTGATCTTTTTTACCCGCGGAGATTCCCGGGAGCCTGAGCTGGCTGGGGTTGGGGGAGCGGTCATGGGGTCTTTCTACACCCTGGTGGTCACCCTGCTGCTCTCCTTTCCCATCGGCGTGGCCGCGGCGGTCTACCTCGAGGAATTTGCACCAAAAAACCGCTGGACCGACCTCATCGAGATCAACATCAACAATCTGGCGGCCGTACCCTCCATTGTGTTCGGGCTGCTGGGATTGGCGGTGTTTCTCAATTTCTTCGGCATGCCCCGCTCGGCCCCGCTGGTGGGGGGCTTGGTGCTGACCCTGATGACCCTGCCCACCATCATCATTGCCAGCCGGTCCGCCCTGCAGTCCGTGCCGCCCTCCATCCGGGAAGCCGCCCTGGGAGTGGGGGCCTCCAAGATGCAAATGGTGGCCCATCATGTCATTCCTCTGGCTTTGCCGGGGATGCTGACCGGAACCATTATCGGCATGGCCCGGGCTTTAGGGGAAACTGCCCCCTTGCTGATGATCGGCATGGTGGCCTTTATCGTGGACATCCCCGGCAGTCTCACCGATCCGTCCACGGCCTTGCCGGTGCAGATCTACCTTTGGGCGGACAGCCCCGAGCGGGCCTTCGTGGAACGCACGTCGGCCGCAATTCTGGTGCTGCTGGCCTTTTTGATCGCGATGAACGGCATTGCGGTATTTTTGCGCAAGCGCTTTGAGCGCCGTTGGTAGGCCTTGCCGGACATAACAAAATACAAACTGTCCGCTAACGTGGACCTAACCCTAAGCGGTTAAATATGCGCTGCAAAGCTTACAGATTGTAAGCTCGGATTGTAAGCTGTTGATATTTATTTTTTAATTTTATTTAGGAGGAGAAACCATGAAAAAAGTATGGCTTGGATTGATTGTTGCAGTATTGATTTTCACTGTCGCGGGCCCGGCCCAGGCGGCATCCGGCCGGGATTACATCAGCATTGTGGGCTCATCCACGGTGTACCCCTTTGCCACCGTGGTGGCCGAGCAGTTTGGAAAGACCACCTCCTTTAAAACCCCGAAAATCGAGTCCACCGGTTCCGGCGGCGGATTGAAACTGTTTTGCGCCGGGGTGGGCGTGGAGCACCCGGACATCACCAACGCCTCCCGGCGGATCAAACAGTCTGAAATCGATACCTGCAAAGCCAATGGGGTGACCGACATTATTGAGGTCAAAGTCGGCTACGACGGAATCGCGATAGCCAATTCCAAGCAGGCCGCGCCCCTGAAGCTGACCCGCAAAGATCTCTTTTTGGCCCTGGCCAAGGATGTTCCCGATCCGGGCGGAGTTGCCGGTAATAGGGTCCCCAATCCCTACGCCACTTGGAAAGATGTCAACCCGGACCTGCCGGATGTTAAAATTGAAGTGCTGGGCCCCCCGCCTACCTCCGGAACCCGGGATGCCTTCGTGGAGCTGGTCATGGAAGAGGGCTGCTCGGAATTCGATTGGGTTAAGAAATTAAGTAAGTCCGATAGTAAGCAGTTCAAGGCTATCTGCCATACCATCCGGGAAGACGGTGCCTATGTGGAGGCCGGCGAGAACGACAACCTCATCGTACAGAAGCTGGAAGCCAATCCCAATGCCTTGGGAATCTTCGGATTCAGCTTTTTGGACCAAAACACCGACAAGGTTCAAGGCTCCTTCATTGACGGCGTCCAGCCAGCATTCGAGGCCATCGCCGACGGGCAATACCCGGTGTCCCGACCCCTGTTCTTCTATGTGAAAAAAGCCCATGTAGAGGTGATTCCGGGGATGGCCGAATATGTCCAGGAGTTCACCAGCGAAAAAGCCTGGGGCCCCGATGGCTACCTCAGTGAAAAAGGCCTGATTCCGATGCCCGATGCGGAGCGCCAGAAATTCAGCGAGAATGCCACCGCGTTGAACAGCATGGCGGGTCTCGACTAAACAAATCCCGGGATTGAGAGCGCCGAATCGAAAAAACCTTGGCAGCAGACCGGACTTTCTATGCCGGTCTGCTGCTTTACCCTCCGAGGGCCGTTTAACGCAACGGCGCAATCCGCGGGCGGCGCCGGTTTTTGGTTTTAATTTTGTAACCAAGGCGATATGTATCCCATGCCTCAATTTGTGAAATCCAACGCAATGGATCTGGTCAGCGCTATGCCGGAAAAGAGCATCAAGATTGAAGGGTTTGACGATCAGGGCCGCGCCCTGGTCAGCCGCGAAAACCGCAAGACCGTGGGGGATGTGACGGTTGAAGCGCCGCGCATGACCTGCCGCAAGATCAATGTCTACTACGGGGACAAGCACGCCATCAAGGATGTTTCCATCGACATCGGCCACAACGAAGTACTCTCCATGATCGGTCCTTCGGGCTGCGGCAAATCCACCTTCATTCGCTGCTTGAACCGCATGAACGACACCATCGATATCTGCCGGGTGACCGGCGAGATTGTCATGGACGGCCAGAACATCTACGACAAGAACATCGATGTGGTCCCCTTAAGGGCCCAGGTGGGCATGGTGTTCCAGAAGCCCAACCCCTTTCCCAAGTCGATATACGACAACATTGCCTACGGTCCTAAAATTCACGGATTGTCCGGCAACAAGAGCGAACTGGATGAGATCGTCGAGGCGTCCCTGGTCAGAGCCGGGCTGTGGGAAGAGGTCAAAGACCGGCTGGATCAACCGGGTACCGGGCTGTCCGGAGGCCAGCAGCAACGGCTGTGCATCGCCCGCACCATCGCCGTGAGTCCGGAAGTGATACTTATGGACGAACCTTGCTCGGCCCTGGACCCCATTGCCACCGCGGTCATCGAGGATCTGATTGCCGAGCTGAAAACCCAATATTCCATTGTGATTGTCACCCACTCCATGCAGCAGGCCGCGCGGGTCTCCCAGCGAACCGCCTACTTTCACCTGGGAGACCTCATCGAGGTCGGCCCTACCGAACGCATCTTCACCAACCCCCGCCACCAATTGACCGAAGATTACATTACCGGCCGCTTCGGTTAACGATCTTCTCCCTCGCGCCCAATCGGCGCAGATTCATTTCGCAACCCTGGATGCAGGGTCTCCCCTGTATTTGGAACTTGTCCGCATCGGCCTGGATCCCCGCCTACAGCCGCGGGGATGACGTTGGAAGCGGGCCGCGGGGATGACGAAAGAAGGGGGCCGCGGGGATGACGCTAGGCAGTGGTTGGACGGAGGCCCTCTTCTCCCTCCCCTTTGATAGAGGAGGGCTGGGGTGCGAGTGAGTGATTTCAAGGTGTTATTCCTTCTCCGTGGAGATGAGGGTGCCATGGAGGGTTAGTGGTCACGCTTTGGTCGGCAAATGGATCGAAAACCGGCTGCCTTCCCCCAGCTGGCTCTCCACGGTCACCTGGCCGCCATGGAACTGGGCGATGTGTTTGACGATGGCCAGCCCCAGGCCGGTTCCTCCCAGAGTTCGGCTGCGGGCTTTGTCAACGCGGTAGAAGCGCTCGAAAATGCGCGGCAGGTGCTTTTGGGCAATGCCGATCCCCTGGTCGCGGACCGTGATGACCACCTGGCCCTGATCCGCCAGGGCTTCGATATCGACGCTGCCCCCGGAATCGCTGTATTTGATGGCGTTGTCCAGGAGGTTCACCACGGCCTGCTCCAAAAGGGCGGGGTCAAATTTGGCCCGCAGGTCGTCGGCGCATTTCAGGCTAAGCGCGATCTTTTTCTCTTCGGCTTTGGCGCGGCAAATCTGCATCGCCACCCGGAACACATCCAACAGATTGCGCTTTTCCAGGGGGATGGTGGGGCGCTCATCTTCCTGTTCGATGCGGGACAGGGCCAGCAGATCGCCGATGATGGCGCTCAGCCGGTCCACATGCTTGACTACGATACCCAAAAAGCGCTGGGTCTCTTCCGGGCTTTCCACACCTCCCTGGTGCAGGGTCTCCACAAATCCTTTGATGGCGGTCAACGGTGTTTTGATTTCATGGGATACATTGGCCACGAAATCCCGGCGCATGTTTTCCAGGCGCCGCAGCTGAGTCACGTCGTTGAAGACAACCAGGGTGCCGATCCGGGTCCCATTGCCACCCAGGAGTGGGGAGCTCTTTACATTCAGTACCCGCTCATTTTTATCAAAAACCGTGATATCGTCTTCCAGGGGTTCCGGGTGATCCAGGGCCTGGCTGGTAAATTGCTGCAGGGCGGAATAGCGGATGGCCTCCTGAATGCTTTGCCCCTGAACCTGGGCCGGATCCACCTCAAGCCAACGGGCCGCGGCCGGATTCAGACTGATAATCTTCTCATCATTGTCCACGGCGACTAGCCCTTCCTGCATGCTGGATAGAACCGTGGCCAGTTCCTGCCGTTGGCTTTCAATGGTGTTGATCCGGTCGTTGAGCTGTTCAGCCATCTGGTTCATGGCCTGGGCCAGGGCGGCCAGCTCCTCGGCCTCGGGCAACTGCAGGCGGTGGTCCAACTCACCCTGGGCAAAGCGGTTCGCCCCGGCTTTCAGCTCCTCCACCGGGCGGCTGTACTGTCGCGAGATAATCAAACTTATGGCCGCGGCGATGATGGCAATCAGCAACCCGCCCAAGGCGATTCTAATGCGGATGGCGGTGAGCTCCTCGTCAATGGCGGTCACCGGCAGTGCGGTGCGCACGATGGCGACTGTTTGCCCGTTTTCAATGATGGGAATGGCAACATACATCATGCGCTGCAGCAGGGTGCTGCTGCGGCGAATGGCGCTGCCCCTCTCCCCGGAGAGGGCCTGGGCGATTTCTGGCCGCTCGGCATGGTTATCCATGTGCCGGGGCGTTTCCCGGGAATCGCCGATGACCTTGCCATCGGGCAGGATAATGGTGATGCGGGTGGCTGAACGCTTCCCGGCGGCCTTGCAAAACGCATCCACCCCTGGGGGATCGAGGGGCGACATGAATTGCCGGATCTGGGCTTCCAGGAGGTAGGCGCGGGCTTCCAGGTCCGTGGCGGTTTGATCCAGATAGTAATGGCCCAGAGAGCGCGTGGCATACCAGCTGACTGAGATCAGGGCCAGCAGGGTAATCAGCAGGTAGGAAGGGAAAAGACGCCAGATCAATCTTTTCCGCTTTTTCATGGCGTCTCCCGGAACCGGTATCCCACGCCCCGAACCGTTTCGATAAACTTGCCCAGGGCGCCCAGTTTTTTGCGCAGGCCCACGATTTGCACATCCACGCTGCGGTCGGTGACCGGATAATCGCTGCCCCGCACCTGGTCTACGATTTGGGAGCGGGTAAACACCCACCCGGGCCGGCGTGCCAGGAGCTGCAGAACCTGGAATTCGGTGTAGGTCAAGTCGATTTGGCGGTCACCGGCGGCCACACTGCGCCGGCCGGGATGGATGGTCAGCCCGTGGGTCTGAATCACGTCGCTTTGGGATTCGTTCTGTTGGCTCCGGCGCCGCAGGACCGCCCGAATCCGAGCCAGCAAGATCTTGGGACTGAAGGGTTTGGTGATGTAATCGTCGGCCCCCAGTTCGAGTCCGGTGACCACATCGGATTCCTCTCCCTTGGCCGTCAGCATCACAATGGGAATGTGCTGGGTTTGGGTATCCTGTTTTAGTGATTTGGCCACGTCCAGCCCGTCGATACCCGGCAGCATGAGGTCCAATACGATGAGATCGAATGCCGCGGCGCGGGCATGTTTCAAGGCTGCCTCGCCGTCGAGCGCCCCGGTGACCTGATACCCTTCGCGCAATAAATTATACTGAATCAGTTCCAGGATGTCCGCTTCATCATCCACCACCAGAATGTTTTCTTTTGCCATGGGATCCACTTTGTTATATTGATGTTAGCCGTTGCTCCAACCTGTTCTGATTCGCTATGGATCTACATCCCTTCGGTACCGGGTGCGGGTTTGATTTGTGAGCGATTTGATTGTTCGTAAATTCAATACCATGAGCCTGTCTCACCTGTAAATTTTTATCGCGAAACAGTTAGCGTTTTGTTTGGGTGCGGTTAGAATTGTATGATGGGACCGATATGCGCAAGAATTGGTCACGGATTGCGCCTGTCGTAACCCCGGCTAGAACCCAGTTGCTTCTATTCCCGCAAACCACGGTTATGTTGGCAGCTATTTTTATCGGTATAATTTTTGCCTGAAACACCATGGGCCTAGAAAAAATATTTTACCCGAGCGCAATCGGTAGTGGAGTTCGCAGCTAGGTGATTCATGATCTACGGGTAATGGGAAGGAGGTGAGTCCAGTTCGCTTACGGAGTCGATGGCCTTTTTAAATTGCCCATTTAAGAGGCGGCGTTGGGGGAGCAATGCGCTCCGGATACGCCAGCGTTTAAACGATCCATGCACGTAAGAATCAGAAAGAGAGGACAGGATCATGAAGAAACTTTATGTCTTGATTTTGGCGGTGGTTTTTGGGTTTTGTCTGGTAGCCGGCGTGTCCGCGGCGGATAAGGATGCCATCCAGAAACAGGTTGACGATATCGTCGCCGCCATCGATGGCGGTAAAATGGCCGAGGATTTCAGCGATGCGGCCCAAAATGAGCCCTATTACGTCTTTATCATGGAAGAAGCGGGCAAGCTGCTGGTCCATCCGACATTGACGGGCGAAAGCCTGAAAGAGAAGGCGGGGCCGGTCTACGATGCCGTGCTCGCCGCAACCCCGGAAGGCAATTGGGTGGAGTACATGTGGCAAGAGAAACAAAAATACACCTATGTCCGCAAAACCGCAAACGGCTTGATTGTGGGGAGCGGATACTCTGAATAACCCCATCGCTGTTTGAGCTGCATCCGGCAACCCAGCGGACCAGCAACCCCTTACCGCCCATGAAAGAGCTCTTTTCATGGGCGTTTTTATTGCCAGAGGGGATAAATTCTTGACTTGGCCCTATTCGTCCATAACTTCATAGGTTTAACATCAACTCAACAAGGAGATGACCATGAGGAAGGTTGCCAACGGCTTGTTTGTCAGCGTGACATACACCGGAACGCTCGATAACGGCGAAGTGTTCGATTCCAATGAAAAAAAATTCCCCCTGGAGTTTCAGGCAGGTGCCGGTCAGATGATCAAAGGGTTTGAAAATGCAGTGATCGGCATGGCCCTGAACGAAAAAAAAGAATTCACCTTGGCGCCCGAAGAGGCCTATGGGCAGCGGGATGAAAACGGGCTTCAGGAGTTTCCCCGCGTCAACGTGCCCAATGGGATGAACCCGGAGATCGGTGATACCGTCACCTTCAGCACACCGGATGGCCAGCAGGTTCCGGCGCGCCTGGTCGAAATGGACGACACTAATCTGACTTTCGATCTCAACCACCCCCTGGCCGGGCAGGCCCTCACATTTTCCGTGGAGGTTGTGGGGATCAGCGAAACCCGCTCCCAGCAGGTCCAGGGCTGCGGCTCCGACTGCGACTGCAGTTCGGGGTGTGATTCGGGCTGTGGCTGCTGATATGGCTCTAATCGAAAGGCTCATCCATGAAAATTTTAATCCTATACTACTCCAAGGGCGGCAACACCCGTAAGCTGGCCGATGCCATCGGCCAGGGCGCCGCCCAAGTCGATGGGGTCGAAGTGGTGCTGCGCCATGCCAAGGACGTGACCCAAGACGACTTTACGACGGCCCAAGGGCTGATCATCGGCTCGCCGGTTTACTTTGGGACCATGGCCGCCCAGCTGAAACAGGTGCTGGACCAATTTGTCGGCCTGCGCCGCAGCATGGAGAACAAGGTGGGGGCGGCCTTTGCCACCTCGGCCGACGCCAGCGGCGGCAAGGAAACCACCATGCTCTCCATCATCCAGGCTATGCTGATTTACGGCATGGTCATCGTGGGCGATCCCTTGGCCGCCACCGGCCATTACGGCACCGCCTGCGTAGGTGCGCCGGACAGTGCAGCCGAAGAAAATGGGCGCAAGTTGGGCCGGCGGGTGGCGGAACTGGTCAAGCAGCTTCAGAGGTAGAGCAGCGGATTGGACAAGCGCCATTTACAGGAGACGTGCCATGAAGATTGATGTGAAACAGCCCGCGGCTGAAGATCTGGATCGGCAGGGAGTATATGACTGGCCCATCTGGGAAAAAGAGGTCTCGCGTTTTGATTGGCATTACGATACCGAGGAAACCTGTTACCTGCTGACAGGCGAGGTGCAGGTGGCTACTCCTGACGGCGGGGCCGTGCAATTCGGTGCCGGCGACCTTGTCCATTTTCCCGCCGGCCTGTCCTGCACCTGGGAGATCACCCAGCCGGTCAAAAAGCATTTCAAGCTGGGCTAGTAAACGGCTTCCGCTTTCCCCTTCCCGCCGGCGCTCCCCGCTGATGTTGCCAGCCTGTCAGGCGCGCATAGTCCGCCGGGGTATCCACGTCTTGAAAGATGCCGCAGTCGTCCACGGCCACCCAGTTGGTTTGCTCGCTGAATCTGGCAAACAGCGCCCGGGCGCCGACATCGCCCTCAAGTTTCGCGATCAAGGGGAATAGGGCTTGATGGATAAGCACCGGGTTTCCTCTCCGGCCTTGGCAGGTGGGGATCACCAGCCGGTCCTTTTGGGGGTTGAAACTGCCCAGCAGGGTTTCGATAAGCGCCGGGGTGATGCGGGGCTGATCCCCCAGCAACACCAGGGCGCCCTGGCAGCTCACGGGGAGCTGGGCCAATCCGGCTTTTAGAGAGGTGCTCTGACCCGCCCGGAAATTGGGATTATGAACCTGAACCACGCCCGCCAAATCCATCTGTGCTTGAATCGCCTTGGCCCCATGGCCCAGTACCAGCACCAGGGGCTTTAGAGGCGACCTTCGGGCCGCGCTGACCACAGAGCCCAGAATCGTACCTCCCTCAAAGGGCAACAGCAGCTTGCCGCGGCCCATGCGTTTGGCTTCTCCGGCGGCCAGAATCACCCCGGCGACCTTGGGGATCGAGTTCATTCGTATTCTTCCGCTTTCTTTTCCTTTTCACGGCCCCCAAGCAAGTATGCTTTGTAAATCCAATGTTCTCGGGCCGCGGCCCCGATGATCAGCTGTCGGGGGTGGCGCGGCATCTCGTCGAGCAGAATCTCGGCGATCTTTATTCCCGTTATCTTTGCCCCAGGCAGATCGGCCTGATTGAGAAAAACCCAGCTTTCGGCTCCCGGTGGTAAATTTTTCATGAGTCCCTGGTCATGGGCGATCACCCGGGCCACATCCTCGGCGCCGATGGTCTCCCCGGGGGCCAGCCCGCTGAGCCGGCCGACTTCCTCGGGTCGATGGACCCATTCGGGGGTCAGGGACTTTCCCACACCATCCAGGCCCACCACGGCGATGAGCAGATCCGTGGAATCCGGCAGCAGCGGTTCATGGGCCGCCGGCGCTTTCAAAGGGCGCCGGGCCGCGCCGTCCGCCTCCACAATGAGGTGGTCGCAAATGCGGGCCGCCAAAACCGTTTCAACCATCTTCATGTCGATACCCAACAACTTGCCCTGGCCACTCAATCGCTCCTGGGCCAGGCTCACCTGTCCGTGGGTATGGAGTGCCTGGTTGAGATGACCCACTAACTGATCCCCGGTGGATTCGGCCACAATCAGCACCCCGGCCTGCCGGGCCTCGTCGTGGGCGATCTTGGTGGTGGTGGTGGTGATCACCCGTTTGCCCTGTCGGGTCAACTCCCGGGCCAACCGGAACATCAGGGTGGTTTTACCGCCCCCGCCCACCAGGCTGATCACCCGCCGGCTCTCGATCTTTGCAAGCAGTTCACGGGCCGAGCGGGTCATATCATTTCTCCAACCCCGGCCCCCGGCCGGTGGATCACTTCCAGCACCGGCAGTTCCCAGGTTTCCGTCCGGATGCGATGGATGTATGCTTCATGGCAATCGTCCCGGGTGCGCCTCAGCAGGGCCACCACCCGCACCTCGACAATGCGCTCCAGGTTTGCCCGCCAGCGCCGGACGCCTTTTTCCGACAAGCGGGCGATGCAACTCCCTTGGTTGTCGCAAACATCAATGCCGGTTCCCCGGGGACGGAAGCAGACCCGGTCGCCGGCGGCCAAGCGGGCCAGGTGCTGGTGGATGGGATGGTTCGGCACGAAACAGCCGCCATAATCGAGATAGATCTCCTCCAGGCCCAGCAAACTGTAAGTATGTTCAGTTGCAATGGGGTGCTGCGCAACCGGACTCACGGTAAGGGGAACCATACAATCGCCACATATCTCTTTAAGGAACGGATTGGCCCGGGGCGGGAGCTTCAGCAAGCAGAGGGTCTCTTCGGCGCGGGTCATGCCCACATACATCACCCGCCGATCTTCTTCCCAGCGGCTCTGTTCCTGGGGCCGGTGCCAGTCGCCGTCCAGAATGAAGACGTGGGGAAACTCCATGCCTTTGGCGCCGTGGATGGTGCCCAGAAAAATTCCCTCGCCCACCACTTTTTCCCGGCGCTGTTCGGCCACGAATTCATAGAGACGCTCTCTGGCCCAGCCCGCCGGCAGCAAACTGTCGACACTTTCCTCCTGGTAGGCCGCGAAAAAGTCTCCCATCAGCCGCCACCAGATGGTGGGGCGATTAGCTCCCCGCAGCAAATCTAGGTCGCGTTGCAGTTCACTGGCCCGGCAGGTTCGCCGCTGGTCTTTCCCCAGCCAATTCAAGGTGTACCGGATCTCCCGAACCCGGTGCAGGGGCAGGCCCCGCTCCAGGGTGCGTTTGAAGGGATAGCCCGCGGCCTCCAGCACGCCGCGGACCGCTGCCAGGGGAGCTTTGGTGCGCGCCAGCACCGCAAAATCTTTCCAACGGACCTTGGGATCAAGGTCTCGCAACCGGTCCACTTCGCCTTTGACAAATGCCGCCTGATGGCCCGGACTGCGGACCGTCACCACCTGCACCCGCCCCTGGCAGAGGGGGTCCCGGTGGGTGAAGCGGCCCCCGGCAGGTTCGGACTGGCGCCGGCGGTTGATGCGGATGGGATGGTCGCCCTTCATCCGTTCCCGGTTGTGGCCGATCAAGGCATTGGCCGCGGCGATGATATGTTGAGTGGAACGGTAGTTTTCCACCAGGTAGACCGCCTGGGTCCGGTACTCTTCCTGGAACTTGCGGATAAAGCGCAAGTTGGCCCCTCGGAAGGTGTAGATGTTCTGATCGTCATCTCCCACCGCGGTGAGGCTCAGGCGGCCTTCTTCTTCGGCCAAAGTCCGACCGGCGATCACCGAAACCAGCTCATACTGAGCCTCGTCGATGTCCTGATATTCATCCACCAGAATGTGGCTGTAACCCGCCAGCAGCCTTTCCCGGGCCTCATCGGCGGCCAGCCCGGGGATCTCCTTTTGGCCCTTGACCAGTTGGATGGCCTCGCGGATGATGCCATCGAAGTCGACGGGTCCCGTCGGGCCGGCCTCGGTCAGGTCGCTCAGGGAGATGCCGGCCAGGGCCATGGCCGCCCCATGATAGGTGGCCACCATGACGCCCCGGGCGGCCTTACCCGCCAGGGCGTTGAGCCGTTTTCTCAGCATCACGGCCGAGCTGTGGTTGAAACATAGCACCAGAATGCGCCGCGCCGCCACCCGTTCCACGGCCAGCAGGTAGGCCACCCGGTGGACGATCAGCGTGGTTTTGCCGGCCCCGGGTCCGGCCAGAATCAGCAGGTTCTGCTCCACGGGGCTGCCCACCGCGGCGATCTGCACGGGGTTGCGCAGCTCTTCCACGATCCGGCGGTAGGTTTCGGCGGTGGTGGCCGTATCGAGCAGCGCTTTGTCATCCTTGAAGTAGGTGTTGGTGAACTTGATCCGGCCCAGGCTGAAGTAGTCCAGCACCAGGCCCAGGGCCTGGGCCAGCTTCTCCAGGGCCAGGTCCGCGTAGCGCATCATCACATGAACCTGGAGGCGCTTTTCCCGGTAGTGCACCGCCAGGGGTTTGAAATCGCCCCGGGTGTAACCGCGTCCTTTGGCGTCAGGGTTCAAGTGCAGGGTCATCGCCTGGCGCAGCACGGCCAGGCCGCCTTGCAGGGCGATCACCTGCTGCTCGTGAAGGAACATCAACGCCCGGTCCATGGCCGCCAGGATGCGCTTGACTTCGCTGCTCAAGGTGAGGTCGGCGCCAATCGCCGCGGCCAGATCGTTGGTGGTAAAGGCGATCCGCGCCATGCCGCCGGCCTTTTCGCCTTTTTCGGTTTCCGCGGTTCTGATCTTCGCCATCAGGGTCTGCAGGATCACATGGGCCACGCGCTGGCGCAGGGAGATGGTCTGGCGGATGGTGCGCCAGCTGCGCTGCAAGCGCACCTGGTAGCGCTGGCGGTCGATATAGCGCAGCTCGAAACTGCCCTGGGAGGCGGCAAAACCCTTGCCGTCGTAAGATATGCCTTTGACCAGCCGGCGCAGCAGATCGGGGCTGCTGGCGTAGCCCGCATTGCTGAGGCGCTGGTTCAGACGGCGGATGTTGAGGCCCACCCAGGCGCCCTGTTCGGCATCGGGCTCTTCGCTCTGCAGCAGGGCCACCATCCGGTTTTCGATCTCACAGATCTCCGCAAACACCTTGGGGGCGTTGTGCTTGCCCCGGGGCCGCAGCACCGCCGAAAGCATCATCCCCTGATCAATCAATCCCCCTTCGGCCATCTGGTGCAGGCTCTTCATCACGATCTGGGCCGCGCTGAGGCCGTTTTTGCGTTCCATGGCCGCGAGGAGTTCTTTTTGGGGAAAGAGCGCTTCGGCAATGGCGTCGGCCCGCACCCCTTGCCCATCGCCGCGGTTGATGAGATAGGCCAGGATATGGCCCCACAGGGTTTGGGTGTCGGGGCTCAAGTTGAGCCCCGACATCACCTTGTGGGCCGCTTCCAGGGACTCCACCCGGGGCTTGCCCTGGAAGACGTCGGTCAGGTTCTGATTGCGCTGCAAAAACCCCCCCCGCTCCAGCCAGGCCAGGGCCGCCTTGACCTTGGTTTCGCGCAGGTCGGGATGGAGGCTGCGAAGTTCGGCCAGATCCTCCTCCCGCAGCAGTTCGTCACTGGTGACCACAATGTCGCCCTGGGCATTGCGTGTTTTACGCCTCAGGGTTCTCAGAATGCGGGCAATCTCCCGCTGCTGTACCTCGGAAAAAGATCCCAGCTGGAATTGCCGGTCGGCATCCCCGGGATCGTAGAGCAGAATGCAGCGTGCCGGTTTGAGGTCACGGCCGGCCCGGCCCGCCTCCTGGATATAATTCTCCAGGGAGCCGGGCATCTCATAGTGCAGCACCAGGCGGATGTTCTCTTTGTCGATGCCCATGCCAAAGGCGTTGGTGGCGCAGATCACGGGAATACCGCCCGCCGTGAAGGCCTCGATGATCTCCCGTTTGGCCTGGGGTTCCAGGCCGCCGTGGAAGGCTTCCGCACTGAGGCCCTGGTGGCGCAGAAAATCACGGATCTCTTCCGTGGCGGCGCGGGTGGCGGCATAGACGATAATGCCCGCCGGTTCATGATTCCCTTCCAACTCCTCGCGGATCAGGTCATGGGTTTTCTCCAGCTTCTCCGCCGTGCGCACCGCGATCACATCGAAGATAAGATTGTCCCGCTCCACGCCGCCGCTGAACAGGCGCAGTTCTTGGCCCAGCACCTCCCGGAAGTGGGCCTGGATCTCCTGGACCACACTGGCTTTGGCGGTGGCCGTAAAACAGCAGACCGGTGCCAGGGGTTGCTTGTGCCCCTCGCTGAATTCAGCGATGAAGCGTGCCGCGTACAGGTAGTCGGGCCGGAAATCGTGGCCCCATTTGGATAGGCAGTGGGCCTCGTCAAACACCCAGCAGCCGATCTCGCGTTGGGCGAGTACGTTGCGGATGCTGACGCTGCGCAGCTGTTCCGGGGAGATGTACAAAATGGCCGTGTCCCCCAGACGGACCCGCTCCAGAACCTCGCCCCGCTCCGGGGGGGTCTGCAGCCCGTAGACCGCCTCGGCAAAGAGGGTGCCGGTGCGCTTCACCAAGTTGTCCACCTGATCCTTCATCAGGGCTTGCAGGGGAGATATGACCACGGTCAAGGTTCCCCGGCGCTGGTAGCGCACCAGGGCCGGCAATTGGTAGCAGAGCGACTTGCCGCCCCCCGTGGGCAGAATGCCCAGCACGGGCTGGTCCTTCAGGCAGGCTTGCACAATGGCCTGTTGCAGGCTCAGGCCGTCCGCGGTTCCAGGGCCCGGCCGAAAACCGGGATAGCCGAAAAAGCGCCTCAGCTGCCCCTGGGGATCGTGGGCTTCCCGGCAATAGGGGCAAGCCGCGCTGCCGCAGGGCGTGTCGCACAGCGCCTTGAGCAGAGCCGGAATTTGTGGGAAGCGGTGGCGCACCCAGGGCGGCAGCACGGAGTTGCCGCCGGCCACCTGGAGCCAGGCCAATCCATAGGCTGCGGCCGGCCGGGTTCCGTTGCG
Source organism: uncultured delta proteobacterium (assembly GCA_963713755.1). Taxonomy (GTDB): domain Bacteria; phylum Desulfobacterota; class Desulfobacteria; order Desulfobacterales; family CAVQMW01; genus CAVQMW01. The sequence continues at coordinate 1,406,515 of CAVQMW010000005.1, forward strand.
GGCCAATATTTTGGAAACGCTATCTTGGATGGCCTGTTCACAAACTTTCCCGGCGCTGTGCTTCCGAAAGCAGGCCAGGGCCGCTTCCAGCGATTGGATCCGCCGGGGCAGGGCATTCCGGCCATCAAACTCGCGGGCCGTCAGCTGGGAAAATACGCTCGCCAGCCCTTGACCGGAAAAGGCGCCAAAACGGCTCTCCGCAAAGCAAAAGCGGTAAAAATCGAGCAGATCGGCCTGGGCCGCGGCCAGTTCCGTAAACTTCGCCCACTGCTCCCCAAAGACGGATGCCGCCAGGCGGGCGTCCGTCAGGGGGTCGCTGCGGGCGGCGCGGACCAGTTTATAGTCCTTGACCAGCCGGTGGTAGGGGTTTTCAGGAAAAGCCAGGGGCGAAAGATAGAGGGTGTCGATCACCGCTTTGCTCAAGATCTCCAACCCCGGGCGGATGGTGTGCAGAACGGGAAAATCGTGGCCCAGCAGGTTGTGACCCAAAACGTAATCAGCTGCCTGGGCAAACCGATCCAGCTGCTGCAAAGCCCTTCTGGAGCCGGCGCCTTGCCGCGTTTCAAAAACCGAACCTTGAAAGACCGCCCCCATATGGCGAATCCTTCCCGAACGGGTGGTCTCCAGATCGAGAAGCAGGGTTCGGGCCAGCAGATTCTTAAGACTCAGATTTGGCTCATAATCAAGCATTCTTGAATCGCGGCCCTGGCGAAACACTTACCCGCTTCCGGCATAGAAGGGACGTTTTCGACAGGGCCTATATCACCATATCCGATATCTCTATCTTATTCAAAAGCAGGGGGTAAAAAAAGCTATCCCTACGTCGATTTCAGGACCCGGGGGGAGGTCATTCCTCTGGATGGGTGTCCCAATAGGCGTCCGGGGAGACATTCAGTTCCCCCTTTGTCAAAGGGGGGTAGGGGGATTTCTATTTTCAATATGGAACATTACCAGCCGCATTACTAAAGAATGCGGCCGTAGTGGCAACTCAAAACCGAAGGTACCCTAAAAAAAGACGGCAGATCGGCTGCCGTCAAAGCTTCGGATATGGGAGCCGGAAACGAAAGCGGCAGATGGACCTACTCGTTGCCGCCGGTATTTGAGAGTCTGAAAATCCCCCCCGGCCCCCCTTTTCCAAAGGGGGGAGCAGAGGCTGTCCCTCCCGGCCCTGCGTTCCAAAATAGGTGCACCCATCTTTCCAATGGCAACCCACTAAGACAGTCTGGGGTGCTCTTCGGGGTACGGGTAGTTACTCTGTGGGGTAGGGGCGGAAAACTTTTCGCCCTATACTCTCACGAGGGCAGGGCCGGTTCCCCCTTTCTCAAAGGGGGGTAGGGGGATTTCTCCGACAGTTCCCCCTTTACCAAAGGGGGTCAGGAGGATTTTGTCCTCAACTTCGCCTCTTTGGGCAATCCCTTCGGTGCCAGTGGGCAGAGGAGACGAAACTCGAATTCAATATTGCCGCAAGGCACCCTGGCCGCGGCCAAGCACCTCCGAGGTGTCGTTGATCACCACAAAGGCTTCGGGATCGTAGCCCAGCACCAGTTCTTTAAGCCGGGGGAGCTCTGTTGGGGCGGTAATGGTGAGCAACACCTTCTTGCCATTGCCGGAATAGGCCCCTTCGCCGTTGAGGAAGGTTACCCCGCAGCCGATGCGGGTCATGATCAGATGGGCCAGGGTTTCCGGTCGCGACGAGATCACCAGCACCGACTTGCGGATGCTGAAGCCGCTCACCACCATATCCAGGGCGCGGCCGCAGGCAAAGAGATAGACCAGGGAGTAGAGGGCGGTCTGAATGCCCATGAAATAGGCTCCGGCCATGATAATTCCCCCATTGACCGCCACGCTGATGGTCCCCAGCCGAAATCCAAAGCGTTTGTTGAGAAAAACGGCCAGGACGTCCAGTCCGCCCACCGATCCTAAAGAGCGCAGGATCAGCCCGCCGCCGACACCGCAGATCAGGCCCGCAAAGAGGGCCGCCAGCATGGGATCATTAATTTCCGGTACCGGCACATGAACCTTGGTGGCGGCCAGGGAGAAAAACGCGATCCCAAACAGGGTGTAGTAGATAAAGCGGTGGCTGATGGTGTACCAACCCAAAAACGCCAGGGGAATATTGAGCAGCAGATAGGTCAGCCCGATATCCAGGGCCTGAAAGTGCATCTTCAGCAAGAGTACGATACCGGTCAATCCGCCGCCGTAGATCTGGTGGGGCAGCATGACGGCGTTGATCGCCACAATGCAGATCAGGCTGCCTAATGCGATCAGGCCGCAGTTGATCAGCGGCGGCCAGATTCGCCGGGGAATCAGCTTGGTACGTGCCAGAGGAGAAGAGCTGAGGGTCAACATGAGACGTCTTCCATTGGAATTTGAAATTGATGTCGATGGATTGTAACCGATATCCTGTCATTCATCAGGCGGCCGCCCATTGGGAACCTGCCCTTGAGCGGTAGGCCGAACCGAGCATTTATACCAAAAAGCGTGCCAACTTATTAAAATATTGAAATTATAATACTTATTTTTATCTACCCCGCGTAATCAGAACCTTCGGTTCCCCATTTTAGGACCAATTTTTCCCGTCCAAGGCCAACTGCTTCCTCGTAATTTTTAACTATTCGAAATTAATGGAATAAATTATATCGGAACGGTAGATTCCGAATTTATTAGATTCGGAATCGCCCGTTCCGTTCCGGTTGCAATTTGAAAAACTTTGCAGTAGGGGCGAGGCAGGCACCGGGATTTGGGTTTTCCTCAAGTCCGGTGTTGGGATGGCCCTATATCATTGGAGGGATAGGATATGCCTTCAGCGTTGCTTTTCACCCAGTCCGAAACGGATGCCGAAATCATCCGCAAGGGACTGGGAAGCCAATTCCGGGTGCGATCCGTGGTGGCCCGCCCTGACCAGCCGCTGCCCGCAGCGGCCATCCAATCGCTCAATGCGGACGTGATCTTTGTGGATATTCGGATGATCCGGTCCGCGGCACCCCCCGGCGGTTGCCTAGGTTGGCTGAAACCCTGGCAGGCCCTGGATCCGGTTCCCGAGATGGTGGTTCTCACTCCCAAGGAGCTGATCCGCGACACGATTCAGTGTATCAAGGCCGGGGCCGGGGACTACCTGACCCTGCCCATATTCGCCCATGACGTGCGGCTGGTGGCCGCCACCCTGGACCGCACCCTAAAGCGGCGCAAGGAACTGCTCGAATTGCGCCGCCAGGTTCAGCAGGCGGGCGTGACAGGGGTCCTCAAGACCCGCAATCCCCAAATGGAAACCGTGTTGGCCAAGCTGGAAGCCGTGGCGCCCACCCGCACCAACGTGTTGCTCAGCGGGGAAACCGGAACCGGCAAAGGCCTGCTGGCTCGAGTGATCCATAACGCCAGTGAGCGCAATGGGGCGCCTTTTATGGCCGTGCACTGCGGGGCCATTCCCGACACCTTGCTGGAAAGCGAGCTGTTCGGACACGAAAAAGGGGCCTTTACCGGCGCGGTGCGCAGAAAGATGGGCAAGTTCGAGATTGCCCGCACGGGAACCATATTTCTGGACGAAGTGGACACCCTCACGCCTCCGGCCCAAATCAAACTGCTGCAGGTGCTCCAGGAGCGTACCTTCACCCGGGTGGGAGGCGAGCATGAAATCTCCGCGGATGTGCGGGTCATCGCCGCGGCCAATACCGACCTGAGCCGGCTGAGCCAAACCGGAGACTTCCGGCAGGACCTCTATTACCGGCTCAATGTGTTTCCCATCCATCTGCCGGCCTTGCGGGAGCGCCCCGAGGATATCCCTCTGTTCACCCAATTTTTTCTGGAACGGCTCAACGGGGAGCGCCGCAAGCGCATCGCGGGCGTGGAGCCCGACGCAATGCAGGCCCTCCGCGGATACCCCTGGCCCGGCAACATCCGGGAGTTGGAGAATCTCATTGAGCGGGCCTACATCCTGGAAAGCGGCCCCTTGCTCTCCCTGGCCAGCCTCCCCGCGGAACTGGCGGCCGCCGGCTCCGGGTCGCTGTTGTCCCCCGCCCTGGCCGACCTTACCCTGGCCCAGGCGCGCCAGCGGGCTGTGGAGGGCTTCGAGCGGCAATACCTCAACGAACTGCTCCTGCGGCATCAGGGACGCATCAACCGCTCGGCGGCCCAGGCCGGGGTCAGCACCCGCCAGCTCCACAAGCTCATGGCGCGCCACGCCATCCGCAAAGAGGACTACAAAACTTAAGATCCTAATCCATGCATCTTGACGGCGCACCCTTATCAGGAGCTTTTTGAGCTGAAGATGACAAGCAGTGTTCGGCTATGGTACGCTGATTTCAGTTGACTATCATGCCCGGAAATATCCCGACTTCTAATTCCAGATACTCAATAAATCAGCAACGGCAAGCCTGAATTGATATTTACAGGGATTCTATGCAATCTTGACTTTCAAGGATTATTCAAGATAGCCAAATCGCTAGATTCTGGATTGATCGAGGATACCAATATAATTCACAATTGGTTATCCTTCAAAGCATACTATTTTGCCAGTATCATTTACCCCGCCCGTAGTCGCGTATATATTAAATATGAGGTGCTGTGGTCAGTGTCCCACTGTGTCATTGCCACATGTGTCATGGTAACAATCTGGTGACTTTCTCAATTATGGTATAACCTTTCTTCAGAATCATATATTTCGTAATATATTTGAATCTAAAATTATTTCATCTGGTTAAACCCCATTTTTGCTTAAACTGATCATAAAAACCTAAATTCTTTTAATAATTTCCAAGCCTGGCATTATTCTTGATCTTAGATCTCCTATCGTATCAATTGCATTCCCAGTATCTGTTATGTGGACCAAAAACCGGCAATTTCTTGTCCTGGGAACAAGTTGCTCCAAATCCCCCAAACCATAAAAATTAACAAACCTAACAAGGAGACCTGATCATGCCAACCTACATTTCACTAATTAATTATACAGAAAAGGGAATCGCGAATGTAAAGGAAAGCCCAGAAAGATTAGAGAAGGCCAAGGCGGCGGTAAAGGCTGTAGGAGGAGAATTTAAAGCCTTTTACCTCACGATGGGGCGCTATGACATAGTGGCTGTGATTGAAGCTCCCAATGATGAAGTTTATGCTGCAACCATGCTGGCGATAGGTGCAGCAGGGGCCATCCGCTCTGAAACGCTTAAGGCCTTCACGGAAGAGGAATATCGAAAAGTCATTGCCTCAATACCGTAAAAAACTAAGGGGCAGTAACCTTATCACTTCAGCTCTTGTTATTTCCAATACATCATTCCAAATTGAGATGGGGACGTAGACTGACTTGACACATTGCATTACTCTAATGCAGAGGTAACCTATTAAAATTATATGATTTAACGAGATAATGGAACGATTCACAAAGGCGTCTTATACGGACAGAAACAAACACCTCCGCATATTATGCGGATACATCTAATTATTGCTAGGCGTGGAAAGGCCGCCGCTTTCAGCAAACCAATCACTTACACAAAATCAAAAGGAATTCACAATGACAACGGCAATCATATTCCACGAAGTTCAGGATGGCTCCGTCTGGGCCAAAGCTTGGAAGAAGGGACCAGGAAGCCGACATGAGATGTTCGGGAGACTCGGAGTCAAGTGCCGAAATTTCCGTGACCCCAACAACCCGAATGCGACGGGCATCATGGCAGAGATCCCCGATATGGCGAGATTCCAAGAGTTGCTGCAATCCGATGAGGGCCAGAAGGCGATGCGGGAAGACGGCCTGAAGGTCGAGACGATGCGAATGTTGGTCGAGTTCACCCCATAGCAAGAGTAGTAGTCGGAGCGACGATCGTGGCGATGGAGAAAAGGTGCGATCAGCGAATGGTGACCGTAGTTCGCCTGCACTTCGGCTTGACCGTCGTTGGAACGCCCTTACTGCGTTGATCTTCGCTTCACTGTCGGGCCGCGCGTTCTGGCATCTTGTGGCTTTCGAGACCACACCGGACACTCGGGGGCCAGAGAGAGCGAGTCTCACCGACGTAAACAGGATCGATTTCGAGATGGCGGGTCCGCCACCTTCTGGGGTATGAATATGATTTCGTACTCGCGGCCGCTTTTCGGGTTCCTTAACAGGATTTTCCGTTCGGAGATATCATTAGGTGTGATTTTCAATACCTCTCCAACCCGCATCGCCCCCCGGGCCATCAGTTCCAGTATCAGCCGATTCCTGACCTGTTCAGTCCGAAAGATAGTTTCGTCCACGGTCTCTTTTTCAAGGATATCAAACCGGTTTTTAATCTTCGGCCGGAACATTTTGCGCAACATCGGTGAATCGCAGGGGTTGCGAAATTCAGAATCCAGATTGTTTTTGACAAAATTGAAAAAGGTGAGCAGGCTGGCAAATCGGGTGCGCTGGGTCTGAGGTTTGCGACCCTCTGCAATTTGATTCATGAATTCCAGGATGTGATCGGAGGACAGGTCGTTAAGGTCATAATCGCCAAATTGGCGGCAGAATCGATCCTTAACGAAGGTGTGGGGTCTGACTGTATTTTTTTGGAATGGATGAGGTGATAGTCGATCCAAATTTTTCCAGCTTTTGAAACTTTCATTAGTTACCTCCCTTGGCTAAATGGTTTGACAATGGCCCAATGCCAAATTTAATTCAAGACCGTTATTTCGTATCTGCAATAAATTCGATGGGTTTGGACGCTTGAATCGTCTCAATCTGAATTTGGCGGAATGATGGAAAAGCAATTTCATTAAAGCTTAGCAAGTGATTTCTTCCCATAAAAACAATCTTTTGGGAGATCCAAAATGGAGATCTTCCGTAGTGATAATAATACGATTACTTCAGCACGCTAGGCAGTCAGCGTACGTAATCTTCCAAAGGATCTTGAACTCCATTATGTTGATGAAAATACGTCGAAATCTGTATTACGGGAAATCGACGCGTTTACACAACACCATGGTGCATCACTTCCGATGGAATCGTTTCTACTGAAGCTTGGAACGCGAAGTGTATGTATCGCAGCACTGGACGGTGATGGTAATATAGTCGGAACCTCCGCTGCGGGTTCACATTTCCATAGAAACCACCCTCGCTGTGATGAAGCTTTCTGGGGTATGCTGGCTACACGCGAAGATCGGCGCGGAAAAGGAATTGCATTGCTGCTTGGTGCGCTTTGCATGTTAGCGATGAGTGAGCGACACGGATTCGATAAATTTTTTACCTGTATAAAAAAAGGCAATACACCTTCGGAAAGACTCTGTGCCAAGGCTTCAAAAATTTTCTGGATATAAGGCGATTTCATTCCAATCCTGCTCGGCATTCAACGGGATTATGTTCCAACGAAAATGTGATACGATTATATTTTACATTGGTTGGCTGGTATGAGGCCATCCAATCGAGGTCTTGGGCAGTTTCTCAGGCTGCCTGATGAACCTCATTTTTTTCAACAGCGTTCAGCTTGTTGCTTATTTACCCCTATAGGCTGGTCCACTCAATGGGATCAGCTTCCCTCCGAGGTTTATCACAAAATAGCCCTTCGGCAACTGTGGTCCTATTCGATTAACCTACATTAATTATTGGAAATACATAGTATATCCTGGGCGTATCACCATGGCTCCCTAATGCGCTCGTAAGGTGCAAAAGGGGGGTCACCCGGGCTTAATGCAAGTGTGGGAGTGACTTAACGATTTTGTATCACCATACCGGATCGGTTTGGCACAGATTAATGAGATCCAAATTATAGCCGATAACAGAAACAGGCAAAAACTACCCGAATACCACATAGGCACCGGGCAACCTTTCTGATTTTCATTAGGAGCAGGGTACCATGACGATTAAAATGAAGCTCATCTTATTAACGATTGTCTCCCTGGTCATCACAGCCATGGCCATCGGTACCGTTGCCGTTTCACAGTTAAATCGAACCGGCGGTGCGGCGATTGCCCAAATTGAAACCATGGGCGCAGAAGAGATCAATCGAATCCGAACTGAGGGTGATAAAGAGATTGCAGCATTTAGTGACGATCTTTTGTCTCGTAAAAAGGAGTACCTAAAATCTCAGATTGAAACTGCCATAGGGGTGTTAAAAAAGGGTTACGAGGATGCTCATGATTTCCAACGACTCAAAGACGTTTATCAAGTTCAGCTTCAAAATGCGGTAAACACCGCATACGGTATACTCGTCTCTGTTGAAAAGGAGACAGGCCTGACCTCTAATGAAAAACAGGCTAAGGCTAAATCCCTGATTAAGGCCCTTCGCTATGGTCCGGATAACAAGGACTATTTTTGGATCAACGACACGGGTCCAACCATGGTAATGCACCCTTATAAACCGCAGCTAGATGGGAAGGATCTTTCTGATACGAAAGATCCTAACGGTAAAAAGCTGTTCGTAGAGTTTGTCAACGCCTGCAAGGAAAATGGTCAGGGATTCGTCGATTACCATTGGCCCAAATATGGTGCGGATCAACCCCAGCCAAAACTCTCCTTTGTTAAATTATTTGAACCCTGGAACTGGATTATAGGCTCGGGGGTGTATATTGAAGTGGCCGAAGCACGGCTGAAGAAAGATTCAGCTGCCGTAATTGGTGCTCTTCGGTTTGGTCCCCAGAACAAAGACTATTTCTGGATCAACGACCTGGGTCCAACCATGGTGATGCACCCTTACAAACATGAGTTGAATGGCAAGGATCTTTCGGGCCTGAAAGATCCAAAGGGAAAGAAGCTTTTTGTAGAGTTTGTAAAGGTCTGTAAGGAAAGCGGCGAGGGGTTCGTCGATTACCACTGGCCCAAATACGGTGCGGATCAACCCCAACAAAAACTCTCTTTTGTTAAATTGTTTAAAGAGTGGAATTGGGTATTGGGAACCGGCATCTACATCGATGATATCGAATCAGCCGTGGCGTTTAAAACCCAGGCCATTGAAAGGCGGGTCAACGCCGTGAAAGCCAAAGCGCAGCAGCAGGTGGCACAAACCCGCCGGGAAATGGCGAGTAATACCAACAGGATAATCGGTTGGATTATAGGGTTGACCGTTGGAATTCTGCTGATGATTATAGCGGTGAGTGTGGTCTACATCCAGCGTAGTATCAACAAACCCATTCAACGGGTAATCAAAGGTATGACCAAAGCCGCTGATTTTATTGCCTCAGCTTCCGGCGAAGTCTCATCGGCAAGTCAGTTAATGGCTGAAGGGGCTTCGGAACAGGCCGCCTCCATTGAGGAAACTTCCGCTTCACTGGAAGAGATGGCTGCCATGACCCAACAAAATGCTGGTAGTGCCGGCCAGGCAAATAGGCTCATGAGTGAAGCCAACCAGGTGGTCAACAATGCCAACGACTCTATGAGAGAACTCTCCGTCTCCATGGAGACCATATCCAAGGCCAGCAAAGAGACATCCAAAATAATCAAGACCATCGATGAGATCGCCTTTCAAACCAATCTGCTGGCACTAAATGCAGCAGTGGAAGCGGCCCGAGCTGGCGAGGCCGGCGCCGGTTTTGCGGTAGTGGCCGATGAAGTTCGTAACCTTGCTATGCGGGCGGCCGATGCCGCCAAAAACACAGCTAATCTTATCGATGATACCGTGGGGAAAATTAACACCGGAGCAAATCTAGTCCGCATGACCAAAGAAGCGGTTCGAGAGGTTCAGAAAAGCGCTAGCCAAGTTGGTGAGCTATTCGGTGAAATCGCTGCCGCCTCGGACGAGCAGGCCCAAGGGATCGGGCAACTCAATAGTGCCGTAGCTGAGATGGATAAGGTGGTTCAACAGAATGCGGCCAGTGCGCAAGAGTCGGCATCAGCCTCAGAACAAATGAGCGCCCAGGCCAAAGAAATGAAAAATATTGCCACTGAAATGATCCGTATGATTTCCGGTAAAGCCCCGAACAAGAAAACGAAGGAACAACATCAAACCATGGTAAGCGCAAGTGATTCCTCAATTGTTGCCGTTTCAAAACTATTGGCGGACCAAAGACGGCCATAAACGCCTGATCAGCTGGAAAAATTCCATTCTTCGTAAACCAGACGATTCTGTGGCCAATATTCTTTGCACCGGGTTGGATATAACCGAACAGCATGAGGCGGAGACAGCATTACGTGCCAGCGAAGCAAAATATAGGGATTTAGTTCAGAATGCGAACAGCATCATTTTGCGCATGGATGTCGAAGGTCGAGTCACCTTTTTCAATGATTTTGCGGAGAATTTTTTTGGCTATCAGGAATCCGAAATTCTTGGTCAGAATGTCCTTGGCACTATTGTTCCTGAAACCGACTCTTCCGGCAAGGATTTGACCGAATTTATCAGCAAACTCACCCGGATTCCAACTGATTACATTAACGTTGAGAATGAAAATATACGTCGTAACGGTGAGCGGGCATGGATTGCTTGGACCAATCGCGCAATCTGCGATGATCAAGGCGTTCTAACTGAAATTTTGGCAATTGGCAATGATATCACCCAGCGGAAGCACTTAGAACGCCAATTGCAAAATGCCCAAAAAATGGAAGCATTAGGAACCTTGGCCGGAGGTATTGCCCACGATCTCAACAATATCTTGGCTCCCATCATTGGTTACGCCGAGTTGGCCCTATGTGATAGTGAGCCAGAATCAATATTGGCGGATAACTTGAAGAATGTAATCCAGGCAGGTAAGCGGGCACGTGACCTGGTTAAACAGATTTTAACATTCAGCAAGCAGCATGACCAGGAAATTCGCCCCATTCAACTTGGTGCTGTCGTTCAAGAAGCCCTTCGATTATTCCGCGCTTCATGCCCGGCAACCATATCCATCCGGAGTTCATTGCACCTCCAGGAACAAGTGCTCGGCGACCCTACCCAATTGCTTCAAGTAATAATGAATCTTTGCACCAATTCGCTTCAAGCTATGGCAGAGACCGGTGGAACTTTGGAAGTTGCCTTGAGAAGAACTCAAATATCTTCCCAAGCTCGCGCTGTAGTTCCCGACTTGAATCCCGGCGATTATCTTGAATTGAAAGTAAGTGACAGCGGGCCCGGAATGTCTCCCAGTATCGTCAAACGGATTTTTGAGCCTTTTTTTACAACGAAAACGGATGGTAAAGGAACGGGTTTGGGTCTATCAGTGGTTCACGGCATCGTCCAGAATCATGGAGGAGGGATTGAGGTTGAATCATCATCCTCCAAAGGAACTACCTTCCGAATCTATTTACCCGTATTCAAAAGCACGCAAAACAGTCCGTTAGATACCGAAAAAACCATACCCACCGGGATCGAGCGAATTTTGTTCATTGATGACGAGCCATCGATTGGTCAATACTGCAATCAGATGCTTAAAGGTCTGGGTTATCAAGTCACCGTTCTAACAGATGGCAATAAAGCCATAGAACTTTTTTGTGAAACCCCTGACCACTTCGACTTAGTGATTACCGATATGACTATGCCCACGTTAACCGGTGACGACCTGGCCTGTTCGATTTGGCAAATCCGTCCTGATATCCACGTTATCCTCTGTGCTGGTTTTAGTTCAAAAATAGACAAGGAAAATGCACTTAATCAAGGCTTCAGCGCTTTTGTCGATAAACCCATTGTGCGCAGCGAGTTCGCCAGAACAATCCGTCAGGTTTTAGATGGGTAATGAAGCATGCTTTGGCACATCCATACCTTCGCAATCTTTTCGACCGCCTACCGATGGTCGAAACTCAAAAAAGATTCAAAAAGCTTCTGTCGCAGCACCTCGATTCGGAGGAAATCTGCTGATCACGTTGGGTGAAGTTTTAAACCGCTTATGCGGCTGTTCTATATACGGGAGCTCGGCAGCCTGGTGGATAGCGCGCGGCATTTACCGGCCCTAGCCCCCGGCAGCACCTTGAGCAGAATCGGCGAAGGCTGCTGGTCGTCCACCACCATCGTCTACGATCCCCGCTACGCTTGGGTGCTCTATCCCCGGGACGGCGCCATCGGCGTGGTATTCAAACCACAGGCCGATTTTCATCTCTTGGCGGTTCGGGGCGCTATAAAATCCTGAATCTCGCCTGCGGCGAGGGCGGCCCCCAGACCAAAATTAATATCATCTATAACCAGGCTCTACGCGCCCCATCATTTGGAATAATCTGCAACGAAACTGCTTTCAGGTTGAGCACAATATGGTATGCCCAACCCGATTGTGCCCCGGCTTATGGCGGCATAGTTTGTCAACTTAAGAATAGGTCAGGACAGCCTACGGATTTTTCTTATTTCGTTGGTAATAATCGTCCAGCTTACAAAATGCTGGATGGATTCCATACTGCCTATCAATGCGGAAAAAGAACCTACTTCAAAAAAGCCCACCATGCATACCAGCTTAAAGCACCCGTCCAAAACAACGCTTTAAAATAGCTGCCCCAGGCCACAGGCCGGCGGGCAATTCCGTTTTTATCCGGTGGACCAAGAACTTGTTGACATGCCGCGCAGCGGCGATTGGCTACAGGATTGGGAGCGGAACATTCCGGGCATCGTTTAAGGGCCAGAGCAGTCGTCGGCACAGCTGTATTCATATTGGAACTCCGATCCTCAGGGCTTCAGTGGGAGGTCTCTATGCCCCACGGCCTGGGTAGCTACCGGGATGAACCGACAATCTAAAAGGCGGCAGTAGCGCCTGCTGGCATATTCAACTTGAGCGCCCTCAGATGTTGTGATTCATCATTTTTCGATTCAAAGATTATCACGTGGGCTGCATCATGCTGCGAAATCATAGTTTTTTAGCGGAAAATGGCAATAGCATGGCTCACATCAACTATTCTGCAATCCGGTTATACTAATTCTCAGACGGCAGGATAAAACTGAATGTGGAGCCTTTACCTCTCCCCGCGCTGTTTACCTCGATGCTGCCATGGTGAGCCTCTACGGCCAGTTTGCAAAACGCCAATCCCAGGCCATGGCCGTTTAGCCGCATTTTGCCTTTCTGATTGGCAACCTGGATAAACTTATCAAATATTGCCTGCTGGTCTGATTTAGCGATGCCCTCACCGGTATCGCGTACGCTGATCGTCACTTCTTTCTGCTCGGGCTCATATGCTACCTCAATGCACACCTCGCCGCCGGGCGGTGTGTGGTGCAGGGCATTGGAGACAAGATTGACAACCACGCGCCGGATCAGCAGGGGGTCCATGTGGAAAAGCGGCAGGATCGAAGGCACTGACAATTTCAGCTCAACTTTGTTCTGATTAAATAGACCCTGCAGTTGCCCCATGACCGATTGGATCAAACGGGTTAAATCCGTGGCCTCATTGGCCAGGGAGATATTTCCATCTTCTAAACGATGAATATCCAGCAGTCCGTGGATCAGGGTCTCGAGCTGGTTGCAGTTGTTCAGGCATGTTTGGACAGTGGCAGAGCCTTTGTCGGAGATATCATGTTCAAGCAGGGATAATAGCTGAAGGCTGGAAGATATGGCCGTGAGGGGGTTGTTCAGATCATGAATGATCATGTGGATCAGACCATCTTTGGTTCGCTCAAGTTCTGTTAGCTGTTGGTTTTTTTGATGAATTTCATCGTATTTGGCTGCCAGTTTGTCATGGTAAGATTTGATGCGCAGCAAGGATTTGACCCGAATGCGCAGTTCATCGGGCCGCACCGGTTTATTCAAAAAATCATCGGCACCAGCCTCCACCGCCACGGATTGACAGTTATCATCGGTTAGCGCGGTGACCATCACCACCGGAACGGCCTGGGTTTTTTCATCCTGTTTCAGGCGGCGACAAACTTCAAAGCCATCCAGCCCAGGCATCATGATATCCAGCAAGATGATATCCGGCGCGAGGGATTCGACGCGTTGCAACGCCTCCCGGCCATCCCGAAACGTGTGAATATGGTAATTTTCGCCAGCCAGTATACCCTTTAGAAGCTTTAGATTGCGCGTTTCATCATCCACAATCATGACCGTGGGGCGACCTGTGGCCACCGACCGCGGAGCAGGCTCGATGGATGGAATCGGTGGAATAGATTGCTGCACAGTTTCACCATCGTCACCGGATTGGATTGCTAACGCTAGGCTGGACACGATTTACCTCCGAGGTCTCACTTTGCGAATTGACTCATTGTTTGAATAAGAGATCCAGCCTGCAAGGCAGAGAAGTGGGTGGCTTCTCTGCCTTGCCGAAGCCGTGTCGATCAGCAGTCAATGCCACCTGCCTCTATCTTGTGGGATCCTCCGTCGCCCTGGGGCTTAAATCGCTTTGCCAAGGTTGCCGGTGCCGGAATATCGCAAGATCCTTCGTCGCCCTGGGGCTTAAAGCGCTTGGCCAGGGTAGCCGGTGCCGGAACATCGCAGGACCCCCCGTCGCCCTGGGGTTTAAATCGCTTTGCCAGGCTAGCCGGAGCCGGAACATCGTAGGACCCCCCGTCGCCTTGGGGTTTGAAGCGTTTGGCCAGGGTCACTGGCGCGGAGACCTCATAGGAGCCTCCATCACCCCGGGGTTTAAAACGCTTGGCCAGCATCTGGGGGGCAACATCCTGGGGGGATGCGGCAATCAAGGCCGAACCGGTAAAAGTGAATAAACCAATGATGGAAATTGCGATTGCTTTTTGAACGGGTCTCATCTTGACATGCTCCTTTGGTCAGTAGGGTAAAAAATGACTTGCCTGGGTCTCGGATCGCTAAACAATCCTTCCAAATTTTTGTAGACTCTGGAATCCGGTGGTCCGGGTCTCATCTCACAATGAAATCGGCACAGGATTCAGGGTGACTTGGTTCTAAGTAATAGCAAAACGAGTGCCAGCCGTGTAAATATCTTCTAACCTGCTGGTATTGTGAGATATAATTAAATTACGCAATTTTTACCCCAAGAACTCCGTGCCACAAGTGGCACACAACTCAGTGCGAAATTAATTAAAGTCATTGATATTATTATTTATTTTACCTCAGTGCCAGGTTCGGCACGAAATCGGCCGCTTGAGGTCAGGCGAAAAGTGGGAAGCGCAGTGGAGAAAATCTCAGGAAGGCAAAGATAAAAATCGAGGGGTCAGTCAAGGGAGCAAAGGTGAGACCGCTTATTCAATTAGACCCAGATCAAGCGTGAACTATTTTCAATTACTACAAGAAAAAACTCGAAATCCCCTTAAAATCAGTGTATTATAAGCTTGGTAAACAAAAACACCTGATACAAAAGGGAGATTTCGAGTGAAGAGAAATATCACCAAAAAGCTGGTAAAACGCAAGAAAAAAATCGCTAAACGTCTGCAGAAAAGAAATTGGTCTCATCAAGAAAAACCGATGATGGCCGGCAGAAACATTTGCTACGATGTTGACGGACGCCACCAGGGCACGGCCCATGGGGGCATCGGCACTCTTCACCAATTGGCCATGCACAGCGGATTGATCAACGAGATCGATAGCCGTGTCGAGTTGCTCAAACGCCATCTGCCGTATCATGAGTCGGATCATATTTTGAATATCGCCTACAACCTTCTGGCCGGGGGAAGCTGTTTACAGGACATCGAGCTTTTAAGAAACGATGCCGCCTGGCTCGATGCCCTGGGTGCTGAGATTATCCCGGACCCGACCACCGCGGGGGATTTTCTGCGTCGTTTCGATGAAGACCAAATCAGGCAATTCATGGAGGTCAAAAACACCGTCCGCCGTAAGGTCTGGCAAAAACAGCCCCAATCGTTTCGCCGTGAAGCCATCATCAATGTAGATGGCACCATCTGCCCGACTGCAGGTGAATGCAAACAGGGCATGGATATTTCCTACGATGGCCAGTGGGGATACCATCCCCTGGTCATATCACTGGCCAATACCCGCGAACCCCTTTACCTTGTCAACCGACCGGCCAATGCACCGTCGCATCTCAACTCGGCGGCCTGGATCGATAAAAGCCTCGATCTTGTTTGTCCCCAGTTTAAAAAGGTTCAGCTGCGCGGTGACACGGACTTCAGCCTCACCGGCCATTTTGACAAGTGGGACCGACGCTGCACGTTTATATTTGGCATGGATGCCAGGGCCAACCTGATCAAGATTGCCGACCAGCTCAGCGAGTATGATTGGCAGCCCCTTGAAAGACGGCCCGCATACCCGGTCAAGACCGATCCTCGCTTAAAGCCTGAAAACATCAAACAGCAAGTGGTCAAGAAGCGTAAATTCAAAAAGATCGTAACCCAGGCCGAAGATATCGCGGAATGTGCATACCGCCCCGGTAAATGCCAAAAAACCTATCGACTGATCATCCTGCGCAAAACCCTCGATGTGGTCAAAGGGAACATGACCCTGTTTGATGATGTGCGCTATTTTTTCTATATCGCCAACGACTGGAAACGTTCGGCCACCGAGATGATCCATTTCTATCGTGCCCGCAGCGACCATGAAAACGATATCGACCAATTGAAAAACGGATGTAACGCGTTGACACCCGCCTCGGACAGCCTGCTGTCCAACTGGGCGCTGATGGCCATCGCCTCTCTGGCCTGGGATTTGAAGGCCTGGTTTGGCCTGCTTTTGTCCTATCGCCCCCTGGGCCTGAGC
The DNA here is from genome assembly GCA_963713755.1 of uncultured delta proteobacterium. GTDB lineage: Bacteria > Desulfobacterota > Desulfobacteria > Desulfobacterales > CAVQMW01 > CAVQMW01. Next base: position 1,422,955 of record CAVQMW010000005.1, read on the forward strand.
ATTGTACGCATGGAGTTTAAACGCTTTTTGAACACCTTTATCCATATACCGTGCCTGATCATCAAAACCGGCCGGCGGATTCACTACCGCCTGGTGGGCTACAATGACAAGCTCAAACACATCATCAAATTCTCTGAAACGATAAAATCCTTTGGAATAACGTGATCCATATCACCGGGCAGCACCGCCATGGGGGCGGTTGTGAGCCCATCTCAAACCATGAAAGGACTATCCACGAATCTGAAACCAAAATTCAAACTCAGCGATCCGAAAGCAAAGGAGAGCTGCGTCTGCAATTGCGTTGTCGTGCTACCACATTGTAGTATAAAATAGGAATCCTGATGGTGTACCCTTAAGTTTCTCTCTTCGATGCATTACTCGCTTATTTTGGGGCTAATAGTACCCCTTAAGGGGTGCCAGTAACAATGCCCTTTTAGGGCTAATCAAGCCACCGGCACTGCCGGTGGTAATGACTTTAGGGGGATGGGGCTACTCGCAACATAATATCATCTATCACCACTCTCTGCCCTCTCCATGGGGTGAGGATATCTGCAAATTTTTTCCTTGATCGAATATCTATTTTGGGGCATACTTTTTATAAAAGTGGGGCAATATAATTACTCAAAAAATCACAAGACAAGAATTGGCACCCAAGAGCGGAGTCTGTTGCCTATATTCTTTCTACTCTTTAACCGCCACAATGTGGTATAACTATCCAATTTTTTACATAATTTCTTGGTAATTTATTTCACAATAAATACTGTGATAAATTTCCCAAGCTACTTGATGATTGCGTAACCCTAAGATATTATTCCAGTTAGAAAATTGCAGTCCTAAGTGCACGATTATTGCATTGCAGTAATTCGGTTAAATGTATCCATAGTGTCCAAGAAAAAGCCAACCCTGCTGTGAGGCAGGTACGGAAAATCACGGGTCTCTCAGGGGCGGTTGCCACAGACCTAAGGGAGATAGCCGGGTTGCCTTGTGAACGGGGTGATTCGGCTTTTTTGTTTTTTTATTTCCGATCCAATTTGAAATCGTCAGAAAGGAGAAATGAGGATGAATGAGGAAAGGCGCAAAGTTCAAATCAGTAACACCAAACTATCGGCTTCAATACTGCGTTGGATGGGAATCTTTTTCATCGCAATCCTAATTGCAGGCGCGGGAATCGCCCTAACCAGCTCAGACGGCTGGGCGCCTTGCAATACAACCATTGGCGACTTTGTCTGGAACGACGTCAATGGCAATGGTATTCAGGACGACGGTGAGCCTGGAATAGAAGGCGTTTCAGTGATTTTAAAAAATGAGTATGGTAATCAAATCTATGAAGATATCACAGGCGCAAACGGCTATTACGAATTCAAAGGCAACTGCCCCGGAGAATATACCATTGAAGTAGATGAAACCACCCTGCCTAACAACTTTGTGCCCTCTCCCTGCAATGTTGGGTCAAATGATTCAGTGGATAATGACTGCAGCCCGGTCACTATTACCCTTGGGGACAATGAGATTAATAAAACCATCGACTTTGGGTACTGGCAACCAGAAAGCGCTCTGGGCGACCGCGTATGGCATGATCTGAACGGTAACGGCATTCAAGATGCCAACGAGCCGGGAATAGCCTATGTAACCGTTGATCTGGTGAATTGCGACACCGGAGAAGTGTTGGATACAGCTGAAACTAATGCCGACGGGTTTTATCTTTTCGAGGACCTGGATGCAGGCCAATACTGTGTCCAGTTCAATCTGAACACGGTGCCGGCCGGCACATGCGACTTTGGTTCTCCACAGTTCACCGCACAGAACGCTGGCGGTGACGATGCAGTGGACAGCGATGTCGATTCGACAGGACTTTCCCAGGCTGTGATTCTTGGCGAGGACGAAACCAATCTGAGCGTGGATGCAGGTATTGTCTGTCCCGGTCCGGCCAGCCTGGGCGACCGGGTGTGGCAGGATCTCAACGGTAACGGAACCCAAGACTGTGAGGACACCAATGGCAATGGCATCATCGGCGATGCGGGTGATACGGGGGCTGAGTGTCAGGACGCCGGAATTTCAGGTGTGACCGTTGATCTGTTGAATTGCGATACCGGAGAACTGCTGGATACGACTTTCACCGATGCCGAAGGGTTCTACCTTTTTGATAACCTGACCCCGGGCGAATACTGTGTCCAGTTCGATCTGGACACAGTACCGGCCGATGTGTGCGAGTTCGGTTTTCCGCAGTTCACCACCCCGAACGCAGGCGATGACGAAGCTGCGGACAGCGACGCCAATCCTGCTACAGGGATCACGCCAGGAATTTTTCTTGGCGAGGGCGAAACCAATCTCACAGTAGATGCCGGTATTGTCTGCCCCGGGCCGGCCAGCCTGGGCGACCGAATGTGGAAAGACATCAACGGCAACGGGATTCAGGACTGCGAGGACACCAACAACAACGGCATTATCGGCGATGCGGGTGATATTGGGGTTGAGTGCCAAGACGCCGGCGTTTCCGGCGTGACCGTTGATCTGGTGAATTGCGAGACCGGCGCGCTGCTGGATACGACTTTCACCAATGCCGATGGGTTTTATCTTTTCGAGGACCTGGATGAAGGCCAATACTGTGTCCAGTTCAATCTGAGCACCGTGCCGGCCGGCACATGCGACTTTGGTTCTCCACAGTTCACCGTGCAGAACGCTGACGGTGACGATGCTGTGGACAGCGATGCCGATCCAACGACCGGGGTGACCGAACCGGTGACCCTTAGCGAGGGCGAAACCAACCGTACCGTCGATGCCGGCATCGTCTGCCCCGGTCCGGCCAGCCTGGGCGACCGGGTGTGGCAGGACCTCAACGGCAACGGCATCCAGGACTGCACGGACACCAACGGTAACGGCATCCTCGGCGATGTTGACGAAAATGGGATAGCGGATGAAGGGGTTGAGTGTCAGGCCGCCGGTATTCCCGGTGTGACGGTCGAGCTGGTAAATTGCGACACCGGTGCTGTGCTGGACACCACGTTGACCGACGCCGACGGGTTCTACCTCTTCGAGGATCTGATCCCAGGCGAATACTGTGTACAATTCAATCTGAACACAGTGCCGACCGGGACGTGCGACTTCGGTTCGCCGCAGTTCACGACTCAGAACGCTGAAGATGACGACGCCGTGGACAGCGACGCCGATTCGACCGGGCGCACCCCGGGTGTGATCCTTGGCGAGGGCGAAACCAATCTCACAGTAGATGCCGGCATCGTCTGCCCCGGACCAGCCAGCCTGGGCGACCGGGTCTGGGAAGACCTTAACGGCAATGGGATTCAGGACTGCGAGGACACCAACAACAACGGCATTATCGGCGACGCGGATGATACGGGCGCTGAGTGTCAGGCCGCCGGCATTCCCGATGTGACGGTTGAGCTGGTGGATTGCGATAATTCTGGTCTTGTCCTAGCTTCAACTACAACCGATGCCGACGGGTTCTACCTCTTCGACAACCTTATCCCCGGCGAGTACTGCGTCAAGTTCGATCTGGGTACGGTGCCTCCCGGTACCTGCGACTTCGGTTCGCCGCAGTTCACCACCCCGAACGCAGACGGTGACGACGCACTGGACAGCGACGCCGATCCGACGACCGGTGTTACCTCGCCGATTGCTCTGGGCGAAGGCGAAACCAACCTTACCGTGGATGCCGGCATTGTCTGCCAGGAGTGCAACATCACCATCGACAAGAAGTGCCTGGTTGCACCGCCTGCGCTGGGCCCCTTTGAGTGCGACGGCAAGGTCGACCAACTGAAGATGATCTGGAACGGCCCGGGAGAATTGGCCAGCGTCAATGCCCTGCCTGGCGGGAGTGAATCGTTTCCCGAGGTGACCATCACCGAGGAGGCAGGGGTGCAGGTCGTTACCGTGGCCGGCTACCAGCCCTCCACCAACGATGTGATCTGGCAGTGGGTTTCCACTGAAGATTCAGGCGAATCCAAGTTCCACCTCTCCTGCTCGGACGACGAGATGGACGGTCCTGAGGATTGTGGCATGCCGCAGGGTAACGGTAAAAGCAACGAAGATGAGTACGACAACATCTGGCTGCTCGACGGCCTTGCCACCGACGAGGGTTTTGTGCTCGACTGCACACCCCAACCAGCTGAACCCACAGATCGGTGTGAATTTGAAACCTTACCACCGCCGGACTGCGAGAACCTAGGAAAACCCACCAGCCTGACCTTCAGGTATACGGGAGCCGACTGCTCGGTGAGCAATAACAGCCAGGGCGACAAGTCGGACTGCATCGGTGAGCCCGGATCAGCACCGATAAGCATCACCATCCTGAAGGATACGAGTAAAATTACGGTAAGCCCGGACAACGGAATCGAAGAGGGTGATCTGGTCACAGTCTCGGCCATCGGAAGCGACATGGGCAGTGTGATTGAACTGTATGTCGGCGGGCAGTTTCTTGAGATCCACACCTCCTGCTCAGCCCCGCTGGCAGTGGATGACGTGTTCGGCAGCCTGGAGCTCGTGCAGTTCAACGGTCAGGGATCCGGCGCCGAGGTCACCTACTTTTACGAGGTGACAAATATCGGCAATAGTAATGTCGCCCTCACCAGTGTGTTTGACGATCAGCTGGGTGAGTTGCTGGAAATGCCACCTGTTTCACTGGTGTCAGGCGACTCTTTCACACTCGAAAAAACCGCGTTCATCAGCGAGACCACCACCAATGAGGTGACCGCTACAGCCGCATTTCCTGGTGATGACCTACCGTGCGGTGAGGCAGTGGATGAAGTGACCGTAACGGTGACGGAGCCGACCTGTGAGGCAGCGATCGTGTTGGACAAGCTCGAAGACGACAAGATCAAATGGGAGATCACCAACACGAGTAAGATCGTGGCCACCTTGGAGACCCTTACCGTCAACTTCCCGCCGGAATACGGCCTGATCAAGGAGGTCAAACTGGATGGCGGAATCTTCAAGAAGGGCGACAGCAGCCTCTATCCGGACGGCGTGCCGTCAGGCAGCACGATCGGAGAAAACGACTGGACGGAGGTGGATGTTTCCAAGCGCCAGCTCGATCCGGGTGAAACCCGCACACTCGAAGTGGCCTTTACCGACAAATCAGATGGTGAGGGCTGGGTCGACGTTGACCTTGCCGGAACAGCGACCTTCACGGAAACCTGTGCGGTGTGGCTGATCAAACCTTCCGGCTGCGAGATCGGAAAGCCCACCGCGCTGGTGTTCCAGTACACCGGTGAAGACTGCACAGCGACCACAAACCTTCAGGATGGTAAGTTCAAATGTGAGCAAACCGGAGCACTAGGCGCCCTTGCGGGAGTTGTGATGACCAAGGATTCCGATAAGATTACAGCGGAGATTTCCGGTGACTTGGTTACGATTTTCTACAGCGACCCGGTGGGCAAAGAATTTCCCTCGGAAATAAAGTACGAGATCACGGGTACAAGCGGCGATAAACAGTCGCAAACGCTGCATACTTCTTGTTCTCAGCCGCTAAGTCTGGGCGACCAGTTCGGAAGCCTAATCCTGAGGCAGTTTTACCCGAAACTCTAATGGCCCTTAACCCAAGGACCGTGTGAGTTTCCGCGGTCCTGCCTAATCAACAAAGTTGTACGGAGAGCGACTCATTCGAGTCGCTCTCTTTTTTCGGGACAGATGTCGATGTTCCGGTGTTCAATGATTAGTGAACCCTGTAAAATACGTGCAAATCATTAAAGTCGGTTTTACAGACTAAATCCTTGGTCGATATCGGTTCGGTTAATTCGCCTGCAAGCCTGTGGCTGCATCATGTTGCCGAATCATAGTTTTTAAGCGGAAAATGGCGATAGCATAACTCACATCAACTATTCTACAATCTGGTAATACTAATTTTCAGATGGCAGGGTAACTCGAAACGTAGAGCCCTTGCCTTTTCCTTCGCTATGTACCGCGATGCTGCCATGGTGAGCCTCTATGGCCAATTTGCAAAACGCTAATCCCAGGCCATGGCCGTTTAGCCGCATTTTGCCTTTCTGATTGGCAACCTGGATAAACTTATCAAATATTGCCTGCTGGTCTGATTTAGCGATGCCCTCACCGGTATCGCGTACGCTGACCGTCACTTCTTTCTGCTCGGGCTCATATGCGACCTCAATGCACACCTCGCCGCCGGGCGGTGTGTGGTGCAGGGCATTGGAGACAAGATTGACAACCACGCGCCGGATCAGCAGGGGGTCCATGTGGAAAAGCGGCAGGATCGAAGGCACTGACAATTTCAGCTCAACTTTGTTCTGATTAAATAGACCCTGCAGTTGCCCCATGACCGATTGGATCAAACGGGTTAAATCCGTGGCCTCATTGGCCAGGGAGATATTTCCATCTTCTAAACGATGAATATCCAGCAGTCCGTGGATCAGGGTCTCGAGCTGGTTGCAGTTGTTCAGGCATGTTTGGACAGTGGCAGAGCCTTTGTCGGAGATATCATGTTCAAGCAGGGATAATAGCTGAAGGCTGGAAGATATGGCCGTGAGGGGGTTGTTCAGATCATGAATGATCATGTGGATCAGACCATCTTTGGTTCGCTCAAGTTCTGTTAGCTGTTGGTTTTTTTGATGAATTTCATCGTATTTGGCTGCCAGTTTGTCATGGTAAGATTTGATGCGCAGCAAGGATTTGACCCGAATGCGCAGTTCATCGGGCCGCACCGGTTTATTCAAAAAATCATCGGCACCAGCCTCCACCGCCACGGATTGACAGTTATCATCGGTTAGCGCGGTGACCATCACCACCGGAACGGCCTGGGTTTTTTCATCCTGTTTCAGGCGGCGACAAACTTCAAAGCCATCCAGCCCAGGCATCATGATATCCAGCAAGATGATATCCGGCGCGAGGGATTCGACGCGTTGCAACGCCTCCCGGCCATCCCGAAACGTGTGAATATGGTAATTTTCGCCAGCCAGTATACCCTTTAGAAGCTTTAGATTGCGCGTTTCATCATCCACAATCATGACCGTGGGGCGACCTGTGGCCACCGACCGCGGAGCAGGCTCGATGGATGGAATCGGTGGAATAGATTGCTGCACAGTTTCACCATCGTCACCGGATTGGATTGCTAACGCTAGGCTGGACACGATTTACCTCCGAGGTCTCACTTTGCGGATTGAATCATCGTTTGCATAGGGGATTAGATCTGCGAGGCAGAGGAGTGGATGGCTTCTCTGCCCTGCCAAAGCCGTGTCGATCAGCAGTCAATGCCACCTACCCCTAGCTTGTGGGATCCCCCGTCGCCCTGGGGCTTAAATCGCTTTGCCAAGGTTGCCGGTGCCGGAACATCGCAGGATCCCCCGTCGCCTCGGGGTTTAAAACTCTTGGCCAGGATCTGGGGAGCAACATCCGGGGTGGATGCAGCCCAGAGGGCCGAACCGCAGAAGGTGAATAATCCGATGATGGAAATGGCGATCGCTTTTTTTACTGGTTTCATCTTGACATGCTTCTTTGAAAAAAGGTGATAAGAATGACTTGTATGATTTTAGGATTGGAAAAATCATTCCAAGTCGCTATAGATTCTAAGATCCACAAGCTCTATTTTCATTTTTCAATCAAATCGTATATGGACTCTAAATCAATTAGCTATAAGTACTTAGCAATTTAGATGCCAGGCATCTATAAAAAATATAACATGCTGTTATTGTATGGTATATTGATATCATTCCTTAATTTGAACACGGGACGCCGTGCCACAAATGGCACGCAGCAAGGTGCGCAGGAAGACTAAAAAATTGATATAATTGAATATTTTAAATTCGTGCCAAACCTGGCATAAAAAAGGCCGTTTTAGGATGGAGATGGATCCCGGCGACTACTGAAGGATCATGGCGGGGTGGAAGAGTGTAAGTGTGAGGAGAAAACCTTAAAACGCGGAGCAAATTTGAAAATAAGGATTCAGGCCTCGATCTTACGGCCAGCGGTGGGCTTTATGATAGCACCAATATTGCGATTCCTGCGGTAACTAATTGGTGGACCCGATAAAATACATGCAACTCGCTAAGACCGCTCTTGCAGACGATCTCTCTGATCGATAGGGGATCGCTTAACTTGACTGCAAGGTCGCGAAAGTCGTCGTGTAATTCCAGCAGCCTGTAATATACATCAACATCCGAGTCGATCTGGACCCGAACATCACTGTCTGGGATACACGGCAATATCTTTAAAATTGTTTTCTCGGTTTTTAGGGCCAGGGTCAGAAATCTACACGTATCCACGGGTGCACCTCGAACCGATGATACTGGCGCCCCCAAACTAAACCTGGAATGAAAACTGACCCACCCGAGTATCTCCTTTAGAGCAGCATATCCTTTCTTGCCTTTGGTCCAGGTATTGACAATCTCACCGCAGTTGATCACCAGCCTGGCAGAGTCGTCGAGATAGGCGTGGGTGAGGCTGAGAACACCGCTTTTGCCGGCGGATAAAATGGGGCTGTAGATCGCATACAGTGATTGATAGGTTTGCACTGAGGTCCCGATCGCCCGTTCATCAACATGGAGCAAGAGCTGTGATCAGGCTGTCGTCTCACCCGATTTAGAAATGGGGATGACAAAGCGAAATTTACTGCCCTGGTTTTCGCCTTTACTCTCGGCCCAGATCCGTCCGCCGTGCAGCTCGATAAAGCTTTTAGCCAGAGACAAGCCAAGGCCGGTGCCTTCAAACTGCCGGTTCAAGGCGCTGTCCACCTGGTCAAATCGGTTAAAGATGTGGGAGAGTTTCTCAGGGGGGATCCCGATTCCGCTGTCGGTAACCGCGATTTCAAGGCAGGGTTGCCTCTGAATATTCGCTTCATCGGGGCTGGGCGGATGGTCGTCCACAAAAAAGTAACGATGGGGATCGCCTTTTCGTTTGCCGCTTCGGATATAGCAATCCATCTGGCGGGCTTCTAAAGTGATTTTGCCCTTTTCCGGCGTAAACTTTACGGCATTGCCCAAAAGGTTGTAGATGACCTGTTTAAGCAGGCGCTCGTCGGCAATGATCTCTTCGGGCAGGTTGCCCGCGGCCAAGGTGAGCTGGATCTGGTGTTTTAAAGCCTTCTCTTTGACCATAAACAAACTGCTTTCCAGCAGCTGCCGGATCGTCACCTTATCCGGCTCGAACTTGACCTTGCCGGCTTCGATTTTAGACAGATCCAGAATGTCGTTAATAAGCGAGAGCAGGTGCTTGCTGCTGCCGCGCACATCCCCCAGGTACTCGGCCTGAATCTCGTTGAGCTCGCCGAACTGCCGGGTCAAGATCAGTTCGGTAAAACCGATGATGTGATTTAAGGGTGTGCGCAGCTCGTGGCTCATGTTGGCCAGAAAATCGTCTTTGGCGCGGTTGGCGCTCTTTAAGCGCACCAGGGTCTCCCTGCGCTCCATGGCGGCTCCCAGATTGCCGGCAACCGTGCGCATGGCACCGGAAATAGTCTTGTCGGAGCCTTTAACCTGCAGCAAGGGCGACAGCTCGTAAACCAGATGGCCCCATAGCTGATCGCCCACCAAAAGCGCGATCTTTTCACCCGCTCCTTTGATCCGGGGGGACTTGGATTTGCCCAGGGGATCGGGGGTGTCAAAGCGCCAGGAAAAAAGCACCGGATTATCCTGAGTCTCATCCACCCCCTGGCAGCGCTCTAGATGGATATAGCGCATGCCGGCGGATTGACCTAAATGAGCTAGAATTTCCGGCATACTGGCTTTCCAGTCATGCTCCTGGAGCAGTTTTTCGGCGGCAAAGCTCACCGCTGTGAGCACCGCGTCCCGGCGCAGCAGGGCGTCTTCGGCCTTGCAGCGCTCCAGGATCTCATGGTTGAGCTTTTTATTGGACAAGGAAAGATCGGCGTTGGTCTGGGTCAGCAGGCTGATATTCTCTTTTACCGTGGTCTGCATGGCGGCAAAGCGCTCGGCCAAATAACCGATCTCATCCCGGGAGGTGACCCGAATCGCCGAGTCGTAATCGCCTTGGGACAGATCCTCCACGCTGCGCACCAGGGCGTTGACCGGCCGGGTGATGCGGTGGGACAAAAACAGCGCCGCCAGACAGCCGACAAACAGTGCCAGCGAGCCGATCAGCAGCAGCACCTTTTTGGTCGTGTGGATGGCCTCTTGCATGGTGTCCAGAGCAAAACCGACCCGGGCGGTGCCCCATTTTTCATTATCCATGAAGATTGGCACCGCGATTTCGCAAAACGAGATGCCCCGGTACTCGTCGTATTGCACCAGGGTTTTATGGCTTTCAAAGCTGGTGTGACTGAGCTTGCCGCTAAGAATCTCTTTTTTGAACTCATCGCGCCCGCTGTAGGCCGCCGGTTCGCCATCGAAAAAAAGAATCGTGGCATAGAGCAGGTCGTTCTCCTGGACCATGAAATCGACATTCTGCTCGATTTTGACATAGTTGTAGGTGGTCACATAGCCATTGTTCAGGGCCGCTAGGTTGCGCGCTACCGACAAGCCGCGCTTTAAAAACTCATCTAATATGGACTGGCGCATGTGCTGATTGACCGTAAAGATCACCGTGGCCATAAACAGGCACATCACCACACTGATGGCCGCGATCAGTTTGGTATGCAGGGGAAACTTGATGCTGGAAATTGGATGCTGCGAAGAAGGACCACGAGCCCGGCGCTTTAGCAACACAGATAACAAAGAATTCGTCTTCTTTTGGGGCAGGATCAGTTTATTCGCGCAGGTTTCCATATTCATATATCCTATTGCCAGTGTGGGTTTGGCGTCCGTCTTTCTTATTGGATATGGTCTTAGAATTGGCAACCCGGCTATCTAGACTTTAGGTCAGACCCGCGGTTTTCCGCCCCCGCTTCACAGTGGGTTTGGCGTTTTCAATCTAAGGTCAAGCTCAGCAAAAGGTTAAGCAGACTGAACATTTTAAGGGTCATCCGAACAGCCCCGAGGGGTTGCAATCCCCTCGGGCTTCGGGTGCATTAATTGCTTATTTATCGATTTCGATCTTGCGCAGGGGCAGATAGGTGGCGCCCAAATGGCTCATCTCGATGCCCTTGACCCAGGGCTGAAACACGTAGTTGTTGGAGTTGTAGTGCTGGGCCACCAGGGGGGCGTCCTCGATGACCAGGGTTTCGATATGCCGGTAGAGCTGAACGCGTTTTTCGTAGTCGGTTTCGCTGCGGGCCTGCTCCAGCAGGCGGTCGACCTCGGAATTTTGATAGTTCATGCGGTTGGTGGGGCTGGCCGAGTGGCACAGGGTGTAGAGAAAGTTGTCCGGATCGGGAAAGTCGGCATACCAGGCGGCATAGAACATGGCCGCCTGCTTGTCGTTGATCTTCTGGACAAACTCTTTCCAGTTGTCCGCCACCTTCAGGGTGACTTCGATGCCCACTTCACCCAGATACTGGCGGTAGGCTTCCAGCTGGCTTTGCACCCGCTCTTCCTTGGAGACCGTCCACAGTTCGATGGCCGGAATGCCCCGGCCTTCGGGAAAGCCCGCGGCGGCCAAAAGCTGCCGGGCTTTGTCAGGATCGTAGGCGTAACCTTTAAAGTAAGGGTCGAATCCGGCAATACCTGGAGGCAAGACTCCCTTGGCAGGGACACTGCGCCAGCGGGTGTTTTCACGAACGATTTTTTCGCGGTCCACGGCGTAGTAAATGGCCTGGCGCACCCGCCGGTCCTGAAAGGCCGGCAGGCTGGTGTTCATGCCCAGGTAAACCACATTGAGCCCCGGCTTGCTGATCAGCGTGGGACCCCCGCCCTGGTTAAAGTCGGACTCATGACCGCCGGCCACCAGGGATTGATCCAACAGGCCCTTCTGAAAATCTTCATAGATCATGTCCCAATCCACATTCTGGTAGATTTTGAACTGGACCGCCTTGAGTTTGGGCGCCTCGCCGAAGTAGTCGCCATGGGCGCTCAGCACGATCTGCTGGCCCTCTTTCCATTCCTGGAACTTAAAGGGGCCGGTGCCCACCGGGGCCCTGCCGAAGTCGGCGCCGAGCGCCTCGCGGGGCACCACCTTGGCGTTGGCCATGGCCAGAATGGACAGGAACGGCGCGAAGGGCTCTTCCAGGCGAATCACCAGGGTGTGATCGCCCTGGGCCGCAAGACCGGCCACCTGGTCGCTTTGGCCCTCGGCAAAGACCTTGGCGCCTTGGATCTTCATGAACAAGGAGGCCACCGGGGACTCCAGTTTGGGATCCAGGATGCGCTGAAAGGAGTCGACAAAGTCCTGGGCCGTGACCTCGCGGCCGTTGTGGAACTTGACGCCCTTGCGCAACTGGAAGGTGTAGGTTTGGTGATCCCGGGAGATTTTCCAGATCCGCGCGATCGCCGGGCGGACATTGATGTTGGCATCAAACTCCACCAGACCGTCGAACAGATTGTTGGCCACGGTCATGGCGTAGATCCCGGAAAACTTGGCCGGATCCAGGGTAATGGGTTCGCTGGCCAGAGGAACCCGGTAGGTGCTGTCATCAGCCGCAGGGGCTGTGATCCCCTCTGCGGGTATGCCGAACCCGATTACGGCAGCCAATATGAGTGTTGTGCAGCTCCATTCTTTGAGGGCTCTTACCAGCTTTTCAATGGCAGTAAGTGTTAACATCGGTTGTTCCTTATCGTAAGTTTTGCTGAATGAACTGAATGATAAGTTGATTGCTTAAAAGTATCCAAGATGAAACAATCTAGTAGAAAAGCAACGGATCCGTAACAACCAAATCAAAGTCATTGACAGGGAGTATACCGCTTTGGACCACCTCAAGGGCGCCGGTTAAGTTAATGGTTCCGTTGTAGGTGGTCATTTTTAGAATCTCTTTGGCCTGATCCGGCGTGATCTCAAGGCCATTTTTTATCGCCTCGGCCTTCATCAGCACCACGGCTGCGGTAACGTGGGGGGCGGCCATGCTGGTGCCGTTGCACAGGGCGTAACCGTCGGCGCCCACCGTGGAAATCACATCCACGCCCGGGGCCAGCACATCCACCTCGGGACCCGTGTTGGAGAAAGCGGCTACCTGTTCCCAGCTGTCCATGGCGCCCACGGCGATCACTTCGGGATAGGCCGCCGGGTACATCACCGGGTAGATACCCTCCAGTGCATCATAGGTTAAAGAGCCGCCGTCGCCGCTCCCGCCGTCGCCGCTCCCGCCGTCGCCGCTCCCGCCGTCGCCGCTCCCGCCGTCGCCGCTGCTGGTGTCATCATCTTCCCAGTTGCTGTGGTTGCCGGCTGCGGCCACCATGATGATGCCATGGTTGTAGGCGGTTTGCACGGCCTGGTACACGGCGGGGTCGTCCGTGCGGTAGGAGACGCTCATGCTGATAATATCCATCTGGTTTTGAATCGCCCACTCCAGGCCCATCAGCAGGGTGGCCACTTCCCCTGAGCCATCATCATTTAATATGCGAACAGCATAGATTTCAGCTTTGTTGGGAGCTACCCCGGCGTGCTCGGAGACGATGGTGCCGGCCACATGGGTGCCGTGACCGTGGTTATCCATGGGGATGCCGCTGTCGGTGCCCACCATGTCGGCCCCGCCGGCAATGGCTCCCGCCAGATCGGGATGCATGTAGTTCACACCCGTATCGAGGATAGCGACTCGTGTGCTTGGGCTGTAATCCATTTTGAGCGTTAAGTAATTACCAAAGTAATTTATAAGCTCCTCGATAAAACCTAATACTGTTTGCATGATCTCCGGCAACTGATTGGAATCCATTGTCAAGGTCAGCCATTCCGGATCGTAGGGGTGATCGTAAAGATCGAGGATGCCCCAAGGCTTTTCCGCTTCTCCCAAAGGATTCACAATCCTGAACATGGGGGAAAGGGTAGAGCCGCCATCACCGGAACCGCCGTCACCCGATCCACCGTCACCGGAACCTCCGTCCCCAGAGCCGCCATCACCGCTGATGTAGACCAGCTCGCTGCCGCTGTCGGCGTCCCGCATGCGCAGCCGATCAGCCTGCCGCCCGTTTTTAAGACGGGTTCCTTGGTTGTTCACAACATTCGAGACCCGTTCATCATTGGCCAGGGAGTCATTGTCCAGGCCCCGTGGGACCCGCAGCACCGCCCCGTTGATTAGGGGCAGCTCTTGGACCAGCTTGACGCCATGATGGGACCAGTCGGCCACATAAGCCATGCGCCCATCGTGGGTGACGCCCTCGGCGAACATAACGATCCGGCGGTCCTTGCGCCGCTTTTCAAAACGGTTCTCTTTGATCTGTTTTTTGCGTTCAATTTTGGCCGCCTTGTTTCCCTTGCCCGCTTCAGCCGGAGGGACCATCCCCAGTTGGGCAATGCACACCATCAAGCCCACAGCCAAAAGCCTGGTAACCCACCGCATCCTCGCGCTTTTGGTGTTAAAGAGTTTCTGCAACATGTCTTTTCCCTTTCTAAAATGTGAACTGTTTGCGGAACGACTCAAATAAAAAACCGCATTGCCAAGTTTTTAAGGAGCCACCAATATCGCTGATGCGGATGGTCTTAAATTGGCAACCCGGCTGTCTAATCTTTAATCAGACCCGTGGCTTTCCGTCCCTGCCTCACGACAGGTTTGGCGTTTTCAATCTGGAAGGGATAAAAGCAAAGGACGTGCCAAAAGAAGAATATTAAATTATCTTACTGAAATCCTTGTATATATTAGTTTTACGGAGTGTGGGGGTCAAAATGGTCAACCATGCCAGTTATGGCACGAATCGCAGCAGATTTTAATCTAACTATCTCAAATCAAAGAGGATAGAGCACCGTGCCAGAAACGGCACGATTCATGTCGGAAATAGCCCTAAATTCTTCAGCTTGCGATAAAAGGTGCGGCGGGGGATCTTGAGGCGCTGGGCGGCCATTTTTTGATACTATTAAAGGAATGCGGGTTTTCGTGGGTATGGTCTAATTCTTGGTAGAAATGATTGACTAAAGAAGGACAGATACCCTTGCTGCTCTGTTCATGGCGGTAGCTCAATTCTAATGGTTCGATCCATGATTCATATATCGCAAGGCCCCCAAACACAAGCAGGCGGCTCTGCCGAGTCGCCCGCTTTGGTAATGTCTTCCTTCGGTTATGTGAACTTACATGACCTCTCATTTCAGTGTCACTAAGGCTTTGGATGGAACTCCCTCAGGATCACCGCTGAAACTCCATTTATCGTCGTCCTGATCGTTGCCGTCCACACGGCCCTCACCAGCGTACTCAAATACCAGGAGGTCCGTGTTTCGCCAATCTCTCAGGTCTATGGCGTTACAAGCGATAGGTCGCAAGTCCCATCAAAAGTTGCCGATCCGGCGTCGACCCAGCCCCCGCCCGTATACTTCTGGGTGAAGACCACCTCCAGGGTGCGGGTCTCGCCAGGGTCGAGCTGGCGCTTGCTTGTATCCAAGTTGGTCCAGGTGCTCGCACCGAACGTCTCGCCCGAGGCCACACCCCCTGGGTAAACACTACTGTCACTCGCCTTGAAGATGGCGCCGTCGAGCTTAAGCTCCTTGATCACGCCATATTCCGTCGGGAAGTTGACCGTGAGGGTCTCCAGGGTAGTCACGATATCGCTATTGTTGGTGACCTTCCATTTAATCTTGTCGTCTTCGAGCTTGTCAAGCACGATTCCCACGTCGAAGGTCGCCGATCCAGATTCCCAGAGCACATCATCAATGCTGGCTAATTTATCTTTAATTTGCTGTTTATACAATTTTTTTAACTCTTTTGCGTCATACATAGACGGGTCATTCTCAAGCAGTCGCGAGAAGACTTTATCCAGGGCCTTTGAAAGATCCACTTCGCCGACAAACCCTTCCATGTAATAATCAGCTGTGTCGACAAGAATCTGTTGAATATCGTCATTGGTCAGCGTTGGGTCTACTGCCAACATCAGGGCCACGGCGGCGGTCACGTGGGGGGCCGCCATGCTCGAACCATTGCAGTATCCAAACCCATCACTGAAATTTCCATTGGTGATATCAGCGGAGACAACATCGCTTCCGGGAGCCATGAGGTCCACTTCTTCGTCATAGTTGGAATAAGATGCCAGGAAACCGCTCATATCACTTGCAGCAACAGCGATAACTTCAGGATATCGCGCGGGGTACATGGTGGAATAGAGAGGAAGGACGGTTCCCGCAGCAAGAACACCGGAGCCGCCGTCACCAGAACCACCGTCACCAGAACCACCGTCGCCAGAACCGCCGTCACCAGAACCACCGTCGCCAGAACCCCCATCACCGGAACCACCGTCGCCAGAACCCCCATCACCGGAACCGCCGTCACCGGAACCCCCATCACCGGAACCGCCGTCACCGGAACCCCCATCACCGGAACCGCCATCACCGGAACCGCCGTCGCCAGAGCCCCCGTCACCAGAGCCCCCATCACCGGAACCGCCGTCGCCAGAGCCCCCATCACCGGAGCCCCCATCGCCGGAACCGCCATCACCGGAACCGCCGTCGCCAGAGCCACCGTCGCCAGAACCGCCGTCACCAGAGCCACCGTCGCCCAATCCTTTCAAAACAATGCTATCATCATAATTGGAGTGATTCCCGGCTGAGGCGACCATGGTCAGGCCGGCCTTGTAGGCTTCCTGGATGGCCAAACGCAATGCCGGGCTGTCCTGGCGGTAACCGACACTCATGTTCACGATGTCGATATCGTTGTCGATGCACCACTGCAGCGCCATGACAATATTGGATATGTCACCGGTGGCATTGTTATCTAAAATCTTCACCGCATAAAGCTCAACTTTGGCGTGCTCACCCATGTGGAAATCTTTGTCCAATGGGCCCACAATGGTCGCCGCGACGTGGGTCCCGTGACCGTTGTCGTCGATGGCCGTGGTAACCATTTTGCGCGCCTTTTTTTTGCCTTTTTCATCCAGAATCGGTTTAACGATATCCAGTCCACCGACCAGCGGGTCTTTAAAAGAACGGTGTTTCGGGGTAATCCCCGTATCCAGAACCGCAATGCGGATAGGTCGATCCTCAAGGGCTTTGATGGCGATCTTGATGGTTTCCGGCAGATATTTATCATCCCATTCGTCCACCGGATTAAAATATAGCTGGTTGTAAAGTTTCAAGATCCCCCAGGGTAATTTTGAGTTCTCGGGCCGGTGCTCCCCAAATTTGCGGATAAAGCTGCCCTGGGCCTCGCTGCTTGCCACCCCTTTCCATTGCCCTTTTTGGTCGTATTCAATCTTGCGCACCTGTGGATCACTGGCCAGCACCTCCAGAGCCGCTGAGTTGGGGATCATGAAAACCCCACCATTGATCATGGGCAGATCCATCACTGTGGATACACCCAACAGCTCCCATTGTTCTGCAGTTGCCCTGATTTCATCCCAGGCCACTTCGTCATGAAACATGATGATCGCCTGGAGCGGTTCATCGAATGCCGGAGCAGGCGTAATGGGTAACAGAAAAGAGGCCAGTATTATGCCTAAAACCATGCATGATCTTGCCAATACATTAAAGGGACTCATGATGTAACTCCCTGGTGGTGGAATCGGTTTCCATCTGGTTGGGTAAGTTGTATCTGATTTTACGTCCCTGCCTCACGACAGGTTTGGCGTTTTCAATCTGGAAGAGATAAAGGCAAAGGGCGTGCCAGGAGGGAAATATTTTATTATCTCATTGAAATCATATGAAAATTATTTCATTCGGGGTGTGCGGGCAAAAAGGTTCAACCGTGCCTGGTTTGGCACGAACTGCAGCAGATTATGATCTAACTATCTTAAATCAATACGGATAAGATCATCGTGCCACAAGTGACACGATTCATGCCGAAAATAGCCCTAAATTTTTCAGCTTGCGATAGAAGGTGCGGCGGGGGATTTTGAGACTCTGGGCGGCTTTTTCCCGATGCCAGTTGTTTTGCTCTAAAGCACGGACAATGAGTCGTTTTTCAAACTCCTGCATGGCGGAGCGGTAATCCTGGGTCGTGTCGGGCAGCAAACTGGGCGCAGGATCGCTATCCTGGCTACCGCCGGTGGGGATACACATGAAATCGAGTCTTTTGGTCGAAATGTAGCGTTGCAGAGTGTTTTGCAGCTCGCGGACGTTCCCGGGCCAGGGATAGTTGATGAGCGCATCGAACAGTTCGCCGCTCAAGGGCGGCGGATCGTCATGTCCCTGGCTGAACTGGTGATAGAAGTGTTCGATCAACAGGGGCAGATCGCCGTGCCGGTCTCTTAAAGGTGGCAACTCGATGGTGATGATCTGCACCCGGTAAAAAAAGTCCTCGCGCATCTGGCCTTGGGCCACAAGGTTTTTGGGATCCTGGTTGGTGGCGCAGATAAAGCGAATATCGCTTTTAAGGGTCTTACGGCTGCCAAGGGGCATAAAGTCGCTACCCTCGATGACCCGCAGGAGCTTAACCTGCATATTGAGGCTGATATTGCCGATCTCGTCTAAAAATAGCGTCCCCTTGTGGGCTCTGGACAGATACCCGGGATTGTCATTGACCGCACCGGTAAAAGCGCCTTTTTGATAGCCGAAAAACTCGCTTTCAATGAGGTTTTCCGGGATTGCGCCACAGTTGACCGGAATAAATGCTTCCTGTTGACGGTCGCTGAGCTCATGAATCGCCTGGGCCACGAGCTCTTTACCCGTGCCGGACTCGCCATGGATCATGACACTCAGGTCATGGACGGCGGCTTCTAAAATCAGATCGTATACCTGCTGCATGCCCTCAGAAGCACCGATCAGCTTGCCCAGCCGATAGCGCTCCTTCAGGGAACGCTTCAATCGCCGGTTTTCCTGGGACAGTGCGTGCTCTTTTTCGATGAGCGCATCCTGGAAGTTTTTTTGTTCCGTGATATCCCGCGCAATCAGCAACACCTGATCGGCCTTGATTTTCACCAGCCGTGCTTCGCAATGCCGTTTCTGGCCGAAATGATTCAGGGGAAAATCGAAAACGGCCGTCTGCTCTGTTTCCAACACCCGGGCAATCCGGGCATTAAGGTTCTGGCAAACTTCAGCAGGCAACAGCTGATCTAAGCTGGTGCCCCTGGCCTTCCGGGGATCGACAGGAAAAATACGTCCGGTTCCTTTGCGTTCAACAACCTTTGCGCCCCTGTCAATGCGCAACACTTCGTCAGGCAGCGCATCCACAATGGCCCGGGTTGCCGCCTCGCTGATCTGCAATTGATGGTGGGCGCGATCTTTGGCCGCGATCATGGCTTTGAGCCGCTTATTGGCGGCCGATAATTCGGCGCTACGCGCCTGGACCTGCTCATCCAGGAAACGATTGTGTCGCTTTAGGGTATCCTGGCTTTTTTTGAGCTCCAGATGGGTTTGAACCCGCGCTTTGACCTCAGCTTCGTTAAAAGGCTTGGTGATGTAATCCACCGCCCCTAAAGCAAACCCTTTGGTTTTGGCGTTTTCATCATCCAAAGCGGTCATGAACACGATCGGGATCTTGGCGGTGCGGCGATCGGCCTTGATCTTTTCGCACAGGGCAAAACCGTCCATCCCCGGCATCATGATGTCCAGCAGGATCAGGTCGGGCAGCTCGTTTGCCAGCAGCTGCAGGCAGTGGTCGCCATCATAGGCCAGATCAATATCGTACCGGGATGAACGAATGTTTGCAGCCAGCAGTTTGGCGTTAAGACGATCGTCATCAACGATTAGGATTTTGGGGAGAACTTTAGGTTTGGTTTGCATCAGTCAAATGGGGCAGGTTGGCCGGTAAAAAGGAGCATTTCTCTGCATGAGTATATTCCCCCCATCAGGCGGGCAATTCATCCTGTCTATTGAATTAGAACCAATTTCCGTAGTGTATATCGGTCATTCATAGGGTCAACTTGAATAACGTATTTCTTATGGTGCCGATCGGTACTGGTCTCTACATATACTTAAAGCTCTGATACCGATCGGCGATAACATCCATAATTACGCACTTCCGTTAATGAGGGTTCTTCATTTTAATTGAGGCCGACAGCGCCCATCTATCATTCTTTTGTCCGTGATCTATTTCCAGTGAGTGCCAATATCAGCACTATTCGTGCCATCTCGGACAAGGGACAACATACTATCCCAAACCGCATTCTCACCTCTACCCCAGCGATTCGTCTTTGTCTATCTGTATCGGCATAAACCTCTAATTTTATTTATATCTTAAATTTTTCTTTTCAGACCCCGGATACATTCAACATAGGCGGGAAATTCCCTTTCGCCCCGACGCCCGAGTTCTGCAGCCCTCTGAATCGTGCCATTCATGGCACGATAGATGAAAACCACAAACGACGGCAAAAAGCATAAATTTATATAATTATCAGTATCTTAAGAGTGATTATTATCCATGGCCTGATTTTTGCTCTTCCAACCATTGGGAATTTTGGGCTCCAGATTAGCAACACCGATAACTACCAGGACCCATCACGCCATGGGCGAATGAAATTGAGCTCAAGAAATTATGGCGAAAACCGATAACTATCTAAGAATGAGAGATATTTTACTAACTCTGGCAACCGCCAGGTTCATCACCATGGGTGATGGAGGAAATCTTTTTAACCCATAAAAAATGACCGCCGGCTTGAATTAAACCCATGCAACTGCGGCACATTACATTAAGCTGACGTTACCTACTGAACATCGACAATACTTCTCATGCGGCACGTAATCGGAATTGAAATTAGTTCTCATCAGGATACCACAGGCCATGGGTCTAATATTTAAGAGCTTCATTCGGACCATACTTTTCATTTGCCTGGTTATTTTTGGCACTGTCATAAGCCCTTTCTCCCTCGGCGCCCAGCAAGCTCCCACGGATATTACCATCCCCGACGGACTTAACTTTCCTGGGGACATCAACAGCTCGATTCTGATACCCGACGCCCCTGAAATCCAGGGTTCCGGTGATTTTTCAGTAGAGATCCAGGTCGATTTCGGCATTGTCGAGGACGACGAATACCTCTTTTCCACGACCGGGGATTGGCTCAATGAAGGCCTGACTTTAAAGACTTACAGTCAGGGGCTTGAACTGATCATCGGGGACGGCGACGGCACCCCCGAATATCTGGACAGCGCTCCTGCCATCCTGAGCAATGACACCGTCCACCATGTGGCCTTGGTTAAACAGGGTGACGATTTTAATCTCTATCTCGATGCCAACCCCGTGGCCAGCACGACCAATGCCAACTTCAACCCGGCCGCTGCCGACTGGGAAATCGGAAAAAACCTGTCGGGCACGATCACCGATTTTCGCTTCTGGACCATTGCCCGGACCCAGCAGGAGTTGGCGGATAATATAAACAGCACCCTGAGCGGCGGTGAAGCCAACCTGGAAATCTACTACGATTTTCTCCAGAATGCAGGTACCACCATCACCGATCTGACCGGTAATGGTCACAACGGGACATTTCAAGGTGCGTTGAGCGAGGCGAGTTGGGTCGCTGATGGTGCGACCCTGATGGTTGCCGAAAACGCCCCCAACGGCACGATTGTGGGCATGGTGGAGGGTGTGGAAGCCGACGGGGACATCCTTACCTATAGTTTGCTGGACAGCGCCGGGGGCTGTTTTGATGTCAACTCCCTGACCGGCGAAATCAGTGTGGCCAACGGCTCCCTATTAAACTTTGAAACCGACAGCAGTCATGTGATCACCGTACATATTACCGACACTGTAGACGGGGACTACCAGGAAGATATCACCATCCAGGTGATCGATATCAATGACGCGACGGTGATCACCTCCGACGGCGGCGGGGAAAGTGCCGCCATCGATGTCCCTGAAAATACCACCCTGGTCACCACGGTGACTGCAACAGATGAGGATGGCGATCAGATTGAGTATACCATCTCCGGCGGTGCCGATGCAGCGATGTTCGATATCGATGGCAACACCGGAGTGCTCACTTTCCTGAGTGCTCCAAATTTTGAATCCCCCGCCGATGCCAATGCCGATAACATCTACGAACTTCAAGTTAGTGCTGATGACCAACACAATGGCATCGACAGCCAAGACCTATCCCTAATTATGACCCGAACTGCAGGTATCGGTGCCGCGGTATGGTCGGATACCTCGTCGACACCACAAACCAGCGATTGGGACGGCAGCATCTTCGGCGCCACTGGAAATACAACCTCTTTGGCGGATCGATATCGCACCATGCAGGGAGCAGAAGCGCCGACACGGGACGAGAAGATCGTGGTCGGGATCGATGCGGGTGGCAACACCGCGATGCTCATGTGGGACGGTAGCAGCTGGTCTAGCATTGCTCTGACAGGCACTGTCAGCGAAACTTACTGGTACGGTGCCGAGGTCGCCTATGAGCAGGTGAGTGGCGACGCGGTCGTGGTCTGGAACGACAACAGCCAAGCGGCCGGGGACATGCTGCGCTATGCGGTCTGGGACGGCAGCAATTGGAGCACCCCGCAAAGTATTGCAGCTTATGTCGGCGCCGAACCGCAAAACCTGCGACTGGCCTTCGATCCCGGCTCCGATGCCATGGTGCTGGTGGTCTCTGACGTCGTTGCTGATGACTATGCCCTGGTCTGGGACGGTGACACCTGGGGCAATGCCATCGCCCTGGATAAATCGGGTACGGTCGAGTCCGACCAGTCGGCCATCGCGGTGGCGTTCGAGGCGCAAAGCGGCGAGGCCATGGTCACCTACGGCAAGAACGGCGACGCGAATGTCTATTACCGGATGTGGGACGGCAGTAGTTGGACTGCAGAGGCCGACGTGACACCCGCCGCCGGCATCACCGGTGAGGTGGCATGGCTCTCCTCTGCCAGCGACTACACCTCCGACCGCATCGTGCTCGGGGTAACCACCAACAGCGGTGAAGCATGGCTCTCGGTGTGGAATGGGAGTGCATGGGAAACATCCGAACTGGCCGAAACCGGCATAACAGGAACAATCTATCCCAATCTGGCCGTGGCTTTTGAGGGTACAACCGGACAGGCCTTGATCACCTATGGCGAGGGCACCGAAACGGCGTTTAGGTATCGCACCTGGAATACGGCAACCGGTTGGTCCGAGGAACAGACCGGGCCGGACATCGGCGGTGTGCCCAACAGCATGACCCTGGATCCCGGTCCGACCAGCGATCACATCATGTTGACTGTGCAGGATGACGCCAACGACCTGCACTTACTGCACTGGAACGGCGGCGCGTGGGGTACGGACAACGAGTTGTCCACCAATACCGGTGAGGTCAAGAATCAGCCGTTCGTGTTCATCTACGACCAGGACGGTATGCTGGTCGATCCCGACCAAGCGCCGGTCAACACGGTTCCGGAAACTCAAACCACGGCAGTCGATACGCCATTGATCTTCAATGCAGCCAATGGCAACGCCATCAGCGTGGCCGACACCGACAGCCCCTGTGTCGAGATCAGCCTGACGGCCACCAACGGCAGCCTGACCCTGAGCCAGGTGACAGGACTCAGCTTTACCCTCGGTGATGGCAGCAGCGGCACCAACCTGGTGTTCTCAGGCACCGTCGCCGATGTCAATGCAGCCCTCGACGGCCTGCAGTTTGATCCTATGGCGGGATTCGAGGGTTTTGCCGGCATTGAGATATTCACCTCGGATTTTTGCGGGGGCGGCACCAAGACCGACGCCGATTCGATCAGTATTGAAGTTGGAACCGTTAATTCAGCTCCGGTGAATAGCGTGCCCGCCGATCAGCTTATCGATATGAACGGTATGCTGCTTTTCTCTTCAGCCAACGGTAATGCGATTTCAACCAGTGATTCCGATGCCGGCAGCGCGGCGATCCAGGTCACATTGACCGCCACCAACGGCACGCTGAACCTTTCAGGTATCCAGGGTCTGCTCTTCAGCGAGGGCGACGGCAGCGCCGATGACACCATGATTTTCACCGGAAGTATCGCCGACATTAACGCGGCCCTGGAAGGCATGACTTTTACGGCCGCAGCCGATTTCACCGGTGCGGCAAGCGTTCAAATCATCACCGATGATTTAGGCCACACTGGCGCTGGCGGCCCCCAAAGCGACACCGACAGTGTGACGATAACTATCCAGGCGCCCGACCAGCAACTCTGGCTCACCTTTGAAAACGACGAGGGGGGGACCGGCAGCGGCGAAATCCCCTCCATCACGGGCGGCGATGTGGTCACCTTCGGCACCATCACCCAACTGGAGGCCAGCGACACGGATCCCCTGGCCGCCACCACCGCCGGCACCCTGGCCTACGGCTTCAACCTGGATACGGTGCTGCTGTCCGACGGCGTTACCCCTGCCAGCGATGGCGACACCAAGGTCAACGCCGTGCACTATGTCACCCGCGATATCCAGGTCGGAACCAACACTGTCCAGCTGCGAGCCGGCGATCTTTTGCTCTCCACAGATGGAGACGAAGATATCGATGGCGTCAGGTATCACAATGACGATGTCTTCGTGTTCCGTCCCGACACCTTCGGCGACTACAGTCAGGGCGGCTTTTTCCTGCTGATCGACGGCAACGCCGTTACTCTGAATTTCAATAATATAAGCAGTATCTGCCTGGTTGAAGCTTCGACTTCAGTCAATGGGGCCGTGACCCTGAACGCCGGCGAGTTCCTGGTCGCCCACGACGGGTCCGGCAAGAACATTTTAAGGTATGTTCCGGGCAACCTTGGGGGCACCACCACCGGCTCGGCATCGATATTGATCGCCGGGGCCGATATCGACATCGGGCAGAACATTGGCGGTGTTCACCTGGTACAGGCCGATACGGTGATCGGCGGCGTGTCGCTGACCGCCGGGCAGTTGCTGGTATCAGTACAGGGCAACGATTCGACCATCGGCGACGCTCCCACCATTGACGTGTTGCGGCAGGACATCTTCATTCTTGATGTAACAGCCATCGGAAGCGGGACCTCAGCGGCCACCGCACACCGCTTCTTCGAGGGCCTCGATGAAGGCCTTGACAACAACAACGAAACGATCTGGGGTGTCGGCTACCAGGGCAACGCCGCTCCCTTGGTGTCATCCGCCACGTTTTACATTGATGAAAACAGCGCCAACGGCACGGCCGTTGGTTCGGTGAGCGCCACCGATCCTGAGAATAGCGCGCTTTACTATTCGATTACCGCCGGCAACACAGATGATGCCTTCGCCATCGCTTCCTCTTCGGGTGATATCACCGTGGCCAATGGTGAGGCCCTCGATTTCGAGACGATACCTGTTTTTATGTTGACCATCGCGGCTATCGATAACCATGGCGCCTATGATACGGCAACTATCACGGTCAACCTGAACAACCTCGACGAGGCGGGTGTCAACGATGCCCCGGAGAACACTGTACCGGTGGCCCAGGGCATCGATCGCAACGGTATGCTGCTTTTCTCTTCAGCCAACGGTAATGCGATTTCAACCAGTGATTCCGATGCCGGCAGCGCGGCGATCCAGGTCACATTGACCGCCACCAACGGCACGCTGAACCTTTCAGGTATCCAGGGTCTGCTCTTCAGCGAGGGCGACGGCAGCGCCGATGACACCATGATTTTCACCGGAAGTATCGCCGACATTAACGCGGCCCTGGAAGGCATGACTTTTACGGCCGCAGCCGATTTCACCGGTGCGGCAAGCGTTCAAATCATCACCGATGATTTAGGCCACACTGGCGCTGGCGGCCCCCAAAGCGACACCGACAGTGTGACGATAACTATCCAGGCGCCCGACCAGCAACTCTGGCTCACCTTTGAAAACGACGAGGGGGGGACCGGCAGCGGCGAAATCCCCTCCATCACGGGCGGCGATGTGGTCACCTTCGGCACCATCACCCAACTGGAGGCCAGCGACACGGATCCCCTGGCCGCCACCACCGCCGGCACCCTGGCCTACGGCTTCAACCTGGATACGGTGCTGCTGTCCGACGGCGTTACCCCTGCCAGCGATGGCGACACCAAGGTCAACGCCGTGCACTATGTCACCCGCGATATCCAGGTCGGAACCAACACTGTCCAGCTGCGAGCCGGCGATCTTTTGCTCTCCACAGATGGAGACGAAGATATCGATGGCGTCAGGTATCACAATGACGATGTCTTCGTGTTCCGTCCCGACACCTTCGGCGACTACAGTCAGGGCGGCTTTTTCCTGCTGATCGACGGCAACGCCGTTACTCTGAATTTCAATAATATAAGCAGTATCTGCCTGGTTGAAGCTTCGACTTCAGTCAATGGGGCCGTGACCCTGAACGCCGGCGAGTTCCTGGTCGCCCACGACGGGTCCGGCAAGAACATTTTAAGGTATGTTCCGGGCAACCTTGGGGGCACCACCACCGGCTCGGCATCGATATTGATCGCCGGGGCCGATATCGACATCGGGCAGAACATTGGCGGTGTTCACCTGGTACAGGCCGATACGGTGATCGGCGGCGTGTCGCTGACCGCCGGGCAGTTGCTGGTATCAGTACAGGGCAACGATTCGACCATCGGCGACGCTCCCACCATTGACGTGTTGCGGCAGGACATCTTCATTCTTGATGTAACAGCCATCGGAAGCGGGACCTCAGCGGCCACCGCACACCGCTTCTTCGAGGGCCTCGATGAAGGCCTTGACAACAACAACGAAACGATCTGGGGTGTCGGCTACCAGGGCAACGCCGCTCCCTTGGTGTCATCCGCCACGTTTTACATTGATGAAAACAGCGCCAACGGCACGGCCGTTGGTTCGGTGAGCGCCACCGATCCTGAGAATAGCGCGCTTTACTATTCGATTACCGCCGAAAATACCGGCGGAGCCTTCGCGATCGACGCCACCACCGGCCAGATCACCGTAGCAAACAGTGAAGCGTTGGATTACGGTACCATACCGAGCTTTACGTTGACCGTGGCCGCCATCGACACCGAGGGAGCCTACGGAACCGCGACCATTACGATCAACCTGAACGATATCAACGACGCCCCGGTGCTGGACAGCACGGGCGCAATGACCCTGACTGGCATCACCGAAGATGAAACCGCCAACACCGGCGACACGGTGGCCGAAATCATTGCATCGCCGGGCGGCGACCGTATTACTGATCCCGACGCCGGCGCGGTCGAAGGTATCGCCGTTACCGGTATGAATTCCAGCAACGGTACCTGGCAATACTCAATCAACGGCGGCGGCACCTGGCTCGATGTTGGCACGGTCTCGGATTCTTCCGCGCTGCTGCTGCGCAATACCGACAGCCTGCGTTTCGTCCCCGACGCACAAAACGCCGATACCGCCAGCGTCACGTTCCGCGCCTGGGATCAAACGGAAGGCTCTGCAGGCGACAAGGTCGACGCCAGCGCCAACGGCGGTGCTGCGGCATTCAGCGTAGCCACTGAATCAGCCGCCATCACGGTCGCTGCTGTAAATGACGCCCCCAGCCTGAGTACTTCATCTCCTTTCCCTGGCATTGTGGAAGATGACTTCGCCAATAACGGCATGCGGGTGTCAACCTATGCCGGCCTGGCAAACGATCCGGATATCGGTGATTCGGCAGGAATCGCAGTAACTGCAACCGATGAAACCCACGGCCATTGGCAATACGCCCTGGATGGCACAACCTGGGCCGATGTCGGCAGTGTCGCTGTGAGCAACGCGCTGCTGCTGGCTGGCGATGCCACCAGCAGGTTCCGTTTCGTCCCCAATGCCGACTACAGCGGCGGTTCGGGTATACTCAACTATAAAGCCTGGGATCAGACTGCCGGTGTGGCGGGAACTTATGTTGACGCCACAGACTCCGGTGGCACCACGGCGTTCAGCTTCGGAACGAATGGTGCGGCGGTGAGTGTTTCCCCGGTCAATGACGCCCCGGTGCTGCTCAGCGGCAGTATCAGTAATCTTACGGTGAACGAAGATGCGGGACTGACCTCTCTTGGGTTGGCGAGCGTGACCTACGGCCCGGGCGGGGGTACAGATGAAAGTGGCCAGGCACTCGGCTACCAGGTCACGGTAATCCCCGACCCCGTTAGTTTCGGCAAGATCTATCTATCGGACGGCACCACCCAGGCCGCCACCGGCAGTTATTCATTGGCGGACATCCAGGGCATGCAGTTTGTGCCCAATCCCGATGAAAGCGGAACCTCATTCTTTGCGTTCAATGTCCAGGACGACGGCGGAACCGCCAACGGCGGCGCGGACAGCCTTGCCCAGTCGATACAGATTACGGTCACGGGGACCAGTGATGCACCGAGCTTTACCTCGGTTCCGATCACCGTTGCGACCGAGGATTCCCTTTACAGTTACAGCATAACCGCCAGTGATCCGGACAGCGGCGACAGTCTGAACATCAGCGGAACCGTTGTACCCTCCTGGCTGACGTTGACCGACAACGGCGACGGCACGGGCAGCTTGGAAGGGACGCCGACCAACGGGGAGGTGGGGGATCACGGTATCCAACTTCATGTGTCCGATGGAACACTCAGTGCAACCCAGATCTTCACCCTCACCGTGGCCAATACCAACGATCCTCCTGGCATCACCTCCAACGGCGGCGGGGATACGGCGGGGATCAGCATTCCCGAAAATACCATCGCCGTGACCGATGTCGATGCCAACGATCCCGATACAGGAGCCACTTTCACCTATAGTCTTTCCGGAGGTCTCGATCAGGCCCGATTTGCCATCGATGCGGACAGCGGGGTGCTCAGCTTCCTGAGTGCCCCCGATTATGAAATTCCCACGGACGATAGCGGCGAGAACGATTACGAGGTCACGGTTCAGGTGAGCGATGGCGACCTGACCGACACCCAGACGCTTACTGTAACCGTTACCAATGAGTTGCCCGTTATTACCGCCGATCAGGAATTCACCATCGATGAATCTGATCCCGCCGGCACCTTGGTGGGCACCGTTCTGACCACCGGCGACCCAACCACCAGCTTCAGCATCACCGCTGGGGATTCAGGAGATTTTCGCATTGAAGGCTCTGGCAATATCTATGTGGAGGACGATGCCAATCTGGATCACGAAACCCAACCCCAGTATGCCCTTACCATACAGGTGAACGATGGGCCCGGTGGAACCATTCCCGTCACCGGAACGGTGACGGTGAATGTGGGGGATGTAAATGAACCTCCCGTGCTGGATCCCATTGGCGACCAAAACATCGATGAACTGTCCGAACTGACCTTCACGGCCACGGCCAGCGACGTCGATCTGCCCGGTGGCACCCTGACCTTCTCCCTGGTTGGTGAACCTGCGGGCGCATCCATTGCTTCGGACACCGGTGTCTTTACCTGGACGCCCAGCGAGGCCCAGGGTCCCAACAGCTATACCTTCGACGTGGTGGTGACGGACAACAGCACCGGCCTGTTAAGCGATTCGGAGACCATCACGGTCACGGTCAATGAAGACGATCTGGTCCTACCGGTGATCACCCTCACCGGTGCCGAACCCCAGGTGATCGAGGTAGGGGATTCCTATGTTGAGCTGGGCGCCACCGCCAGTGACAACACCGACGGTGATATTACCGCCGATATTGTCATCGAGGCCGCTGCGGTCAACACGGCGGTGGTCGGCTCCTATTCGGTGACCTACGATGTCAGCGATGCGAGCGGCAATGC
The DNA here is from genome assembly GCA_963713755.1 of uncultured delta proteobacterium. Taxonomy (GTDB): domain Bacteria; phylum Desulfobacterota; class Desulfobacteria; order Desulfobacterales; family CAVQMW01; genus CAVQMW01. The sequence continues at coordinate 1,452,364 of CAVQMW010000005.1, forward strand.
CGCGTTTCAGGTCACCCGCACCATCAGCGTGGTCGATACAACGCCGCCGGTGGTCACCCTTTCCGGAGCCAATCCCCAAATCATCGAAGTGGGCACGGCTTATAGCGAACTGGGTGCCACGGCCCTGGACAACTACGACGGAGACATCTCCGGGAGTATCATCATTAATGCTGCCGCAGTGGATACCTCTACTGTGGGATCCTACACGGTGACCTACGATGTCACCGATTCAGAAGGCAATGATGCGATTCAGGCCGTTCGTAATGTGAACGTAGTGGACACCACCATTCCGGTGATCACTCTTTCCGGAGCCAATCCCCAGAGCATCGAGGTGGGCACGGCTTACAGTGAACTGGGCGCCACTGCCAGCGATAACTACGACGGGGATATCTCCGGGAGTATCATCATTGATGCCTCTGGGGTAAACACGGCAGCGGTCGGCTCCTACGCGGTGACCTACGATGTCACCGATGCCAGCGGCAATGCGGCCGTGCAAGTCATCCGTACGGTGAATGTGGTGGACACCACTGTTCCGGTGATCACTATAACTGGTGCCAATCCCCAGAGCATCGAGGTGGGCATGGCCTACAGCGAGCTGGGGGCCACCGCCTCAGACAACTACGACGGGGACATCTCGGGCAGCATCGTGATTGATGCCTCTGCGGTCAATACTGCCGTGGTCGGTTCCTACAGCGTCACCTATAACGTCACCGATACCAACGGCAATGCGGCCATCCAGGTTATCCGGACCGTAGAGGTTGTAGATACCACCGCTCCGGTGATCACGCTGCTGGGGTCTGATCCAGTCACCGTGGAAGTGGGTTCGGCCTATACCGATGCCGGTGCCACAGCCACCGACATCGGCGATGGCGATTTGACCGGATCCATTGTAACCGTTAATCTAGTGGATCCGAACACTGTCGGCGTCTACACCGTCACCTACGATGTCACCGATTCCCATGGGAACCCAGCAGCGCAGGTTACCCGAACAGTAAATGTGGTGGATACCACCGCTCCGGTGATCACTCTGACCGGCGCCCATCCCCAGAACATCGAGGCAGGCACAGCTTACACCGAACTGGGTGCGACAGCATCGGACAACTACGATGGTGATATCACCGGCAGCATCGTGATCGATGCGGCTGCAGTCAACACCTCAGTTGTAGGATCCTACTCGGTCACCTACGATGTCACTGATGCCAGCGGCAATGCCGCGGTTCAGGTCATCCGAACCGTGAACATAGTGGATACCGCCGCTCCGGTGATCAGCCTAGTCGGTTCTAATCCGGTAACCATTGAAGTGGGCTCCCCCTACATAGATACCGGTGCAACAGCTACTGATACGGGCGATGGCAATCTGACCAGCTCCATCATCACGGTCAACCCGGTCAATATCGCTGTGGTGGGCGTTTACACCGTCACCTACAATGTGACCGATTCCCAGGGCAATGCTGCTATTGAAGTCACCCGTACGGTGAACGTGGTGGACACCACCGCTCCGGTTATCACCCTTTCCGGGGCCAACCCCCAGATTATCGAAGTGGGCAGCGCCTACAGTGAACTGGGAGCCACCGCCTCGGACAACTACGACGGCGACATCACCGGCAGCGTCGTAATCGATGCGGCTGCAGTGAATACGGCAGCGGTCGGTTCCTACTCAGTGACCTATAATGTCACCGACTCTGAGGGTAATGATGCGCTTCAGGTAACCCGAACCCTTAACGTGGTGGATACCACTGCCCCGGTGATCACCCGGCTCGGCGCAGATCCGGTTACAATCGAAGTTGGCTCCACCTATATCGATGCCGGTGCCACAGCCACCGATATCGGCGACGGGGATCTCACCGGATCCATTGTCACGGTCAATCCGGTAGATCCGAACATCGTTGGAGTTTACACCGTCATCTACAACGTGACCGATTCGAGCGGCAACGCGGCAGCCGAAGTCAACCGCACGGTCAATGTCGTGGATACCACGGCGCCGGTGATCACCCGGCTGGGTTCTGATCCGGTAACTATCGAAGTGGGTTCGGCCTATACCGATGCTGGCGCCACAGCCACCGACATCGGTGATGGCGATCTGACCGGATCCATTATAACCGTTAATCCAGTGGATCCGAACACTGTCGGCGTCTACACAGTCACTTATGATGTAACCGATTCCCAAGGCAATGCCGCGGTTCAAGTCACCCGTACAGTGAACGTGGTGGACACCACCGCTCCGGTTATCACTCTTTCCGGGGCCAATCCCCAGACCATCGAAGTGGGCAGCGTCTACAGCGAGCTGGGTGCCACCGCCTCGGACAACTACGATGGGGACATCTCCGGCAGCATCGTGGTTGATGCCTCTTCGGTCAATACTGCCGTGGTGGGTTCCTACAGCGTCACTTACGATGTCACCGATGCCAACGGCAACGCCGCACTTCAGGTGACCCGAACAGTCAACGTAGTGGATACCACCGCCCCGGTGATTGTCCTGCTGGGTTCGAATCCGGTGACCATTGAGGTCGGGTCCCCCTACACCGATGCCGGGGCCACGGCGACAGACGTGGGCGATGGGGATCTGACCAGCTCCATCACCACGGTCAACCCTGTAAATAGTGCTGTGATCGGCACCTACACCGTCACCTACAACGTGACTGATTTGAGCGGTAACGCTGCCTTTGAAGTCACCCGCACGGTCAACGTGGTGGACACCACCATTCCGGTGATCACCCTGACGGGCGCCAAGTCCCCAGACCATCGAAGTGGGAGACGCCTACAGCGAGCTGGGCGCCACGGCTGCCGATGCTTTCTACGGTGATATCACCGGCAGCATCGTCATAAATTCGTCGGGTGTGGATACGCTTTACTGTGGGATCCTACACGGTGACCTACGATGTCGACCGATGCCAACAGCAATGCGGCCATCCAGGTAATCCGGACCGTGGATGTAGTGGATACCACCGCTCCGGTGATCACGCTGCTGGGTTCTGATCCGGTAACTGTCGAAGTGGGCACTACCTATACCGATGCCGGCGCCACAGCCACCGATATCGGCGACGGTAATCTGACCGGCCTCCATTGTCACCGTCAATCCAGTGGATCCGAACACTGTCGGTAGGGATCTACACAGTCACCTACGACGTTACGCGATTCCCAAGGCAATGCGGCAGTTTCAGGTCACCCGCACAGTGAACGTGGTGGATACCACCGCCCCGGTGATTACCCTTTCCGGAGTTCCGATCCCCAGTCACCATCGAGGTGGGCAGTACCTACACGTGATACTGGGCGCCACGGCTGCTGATGTCTGCGACGGTGATATCACCGGCTCCATCGTGATTGATGCCACTGCGGTAGATACTGCCGTAGTGGGTTCCTACACGCGTCACCTACGATGTCGACCGATTCCAACGGCAATGCGGCCATGAAGTCACCCGCACGGTGAATGTAGTGGATACCACCGCGCCGGTGATCACTCTCTCCGGTGTCAATCCGGTCACCGTTGAAGTGGGCGATGCTTATACCGATGCCGGTGCAACCGCTTCGGATATTGGCGATGGCGACCTGACGGCCTCCATTGTCACAGTCAACGGCGTGGATACGGCGGTGGTCGGTTCTTACACGGTCACCTACAACGTGACCGATTCGAGCAGCAACGCGGCAGCTGAAGTGACCCGCACGGTCAATGTAGTGGATACCACCGCGCCGGTGATTACTCTCAACGGTTCAGGTCCGGTCACCGTTGAAGTCGGCGATACTTATACCGATGCCGGGGCAACCGCTTCGGATATTGGCGATGGCGACCTGACGGCCTCCATTGTCACAGTCAACGGCGTGGATACGGCGGTGGTGGGTTCTTACACGGTCACCTACAACGTGACCGATTCGAGCAGCAACGCGGCAGCTGAAGTCACCCGCACGGTCAATGTGGTGGATACTACCGCGCCGGTGATTACGCTGCTCGGTGCCGATCCTGTCACTGTGGAAGTGGGCGATACCTACACGGATGCTGGCGCTACGGCTGCTGACGTCGGTGATGGGGATCTCACCGGCTCCATCGTCACAGTCAATCCAGTCGATGCCGCCGTGGTGGGAGTCTACACCGTCACCTACAATGTGGACGACTCCCACGGCCATAGCGCAACTGAAGTCACCCGAACGGTGAACGTGGTGGATACTACAGAGCCGGTGATCACGCTGCTGGGGTCTGATCCGGTCACCGTTGAAGTCGGCGATGCTTATACCGATGCCGGGGCAACCGCTTCGGATATTGGCGATGGCGACCTGACGGCCTCCATTGTCACAGTCAACGGCGTGGATACGGCGGTGGTAGGGATCTACACCGTCACCTACAACGTTAGCGACTCCCACACCAACGCGGCAGCTGAAGTGACCCGCACCGTGAACGTGGTGGATACCACCGTCCCGGTGATCACCTTGCTGGGTGCCGATCCAGTGACTGTCGAAGTGGGTTCTACGTATACCGATGCCGGGGCTACGGCCACCGATGTGGGTGATGGGGATTTAACCGGCAGCATCGTCACCGTCAACCCGGTGGATCACACCGCGGTGGGAAACTACACGGTCACCTACAATGTCACCGATTCCCAGGGCAATGCTGCCGTGCAGTTGAGCCGTATGGTGAATGTCGTCAATGCCCCTCCCAGTCTCAATCCGCTCTCCAACCAGACGATACCGGAAAAAACAGAGGTGGCCTTTACCGTCTCGGCCTCGGATCCCGATCCAGCCGATACCCTTACCTACAGCCTGACCGGCGCGCCCACCGGATCAACCATTGATCCGGTAAGCGGAGCATTCTCATGGACGCCGAGCGAGGCCCACGGTCCCGGGAATTATACCTTTACCGTGGTGGTCCGCGATTCAGGCACCCCCCCCCTAACCGACCGCCGGTCCATCACCATCGCGGTGACTGAGGTCAATGATCCTCCAGTGGCCGCTGCTGATGTGATGGTGGTTGATCACGGCGATCAGGCCAGAGCAAGTTTGATTGCGAACGATCTGGATGTCGATGACGGAATCGATCCGGCCGGGATCACGGTGACCTCCCAACCGGCCCATGGCACTGTGACCGCGCACACCAATGGATCGGTGACCTATAATCATGATGGCTCTGATACGACCCGGGATAGTTTCACCTATACGGTTACCGATCTGAGCGGTGCGCCATCCATTGACGCCACTGTTTCTATCGTCATCAATCCCCCGGATCCCCAAATCGTAATCACGGCGGGGCAAAACTTTAATGTCAGCGAGTCCGCTGCTGCCGGTACATGGGTGGGAACGGTGCAAACCACGGGTGATTCCCCCACGGGCTTTGCCATTGTGGGTAGTAATCCCAACACAGTCTTTCGAATTGATGCCCAAGGCCGTATTACGGTTGGCAACGGAACGCTTTTAGACTATGAAAGCCTTTCAGGGTATACATTAACCATCGAGGCTACCGCCGCCCAATCCAGCCATACGGCCAGGGTGGCCATCCGTGTCGGCGATGCCAACGACACCGCGCCTGTTATTCAAAGCAATCAGGTATTCACATTTAACCAACGCCCCCAGAGCGGTGATGCCATGGGAACCGTTGTGGCTTCGGACGCAGATACGGTGGGAGGTCTTGAAAACTGGCGTATTATGACCGGCAATGATGCCGGGATATTTGCCATTGATCCGGTCAATGGCCTGTTGCAGGTGGTGGAAAACGGCCCCATTCATTCCGGCCGCTCCAGTTACAACCTCCAGGTCCGGGTATCCGATGGCATTCAGGATTCTGCTTTGGAAACCATAACCGTGGAAATCAATTATTTATCGGGCGGCTCCGGTGTGGCGGGCCCCGGCCCCACACCGGACCCTGACCCCGATCCCGACCCCGAGCCCGAGCCGGAATTGGAGCCCAACCCCGATCCGGAGCCAAACCGCGATCCTGAACCCGATCTGGAACCGGAATCAGGGAATAGTGCGGATCCCGCTATTGATCCTGAGCCGGACCCGGAATTGACGCCGCCAGTTGAGCCAGAGCCAGATTTTGAACCAGTATTCGAACCGACACCGGATCCCGAAACCGTTGCCCTTGCGGAGCCCCCCCCCAGCGAGAGCACTTCACCCCCGGATTCCATGGCTCCCCGGAACAGCGCCCCCCACCGCGCCCCGGGTATCTACACGGGTCCTGCAGGGGGACAGGCCCCCCATGGACTTCCCCCGGCGGCCCCAAACGCACAAACCCGCGGCGCCCGCTATCCCGAAATCACCACCACCAATCCGAATCCCGGCGAGGATGCGACCCCCTGGGGGAAAACCGGCTATGTACCGCCCCAACTGGCCGGCATGTCGCCCGAGTTTCAAGATGCAATTCAGACCATGAGCGATACCTTCCAGGATGCGATGCAGGATACCGAAAAGCGACAACGCCTTGTGATCCGCGCGGCCCAGGGCGCCGGTATATCCATCACCCTGGGACTGATTCTCTGGGTCCTGCGCTTCAGCAGTTTGATTGCCTGCGCCCTGGGGAGCTTGCCGGCCTGGCGCAGCTACGATCCCCTGCCGGTGCTGGATTTAAGCAAGAAGGAACGCGAAGCGCATCGGCAAAGAATGTGCCAGGCCCATAGCGAAGAGCAGTCCGAAATGGGCTTGGCCCGGGTTTTGGATCCAGAGATCGATGCCGATCCTGATCTGAACCCGGTGAGAGAGAAAAAATGATCCGCTTATCTCCGGTATGGCGCATCAGCATCGGCCTGGCTTTTATGAGTGTGGCCCTGGTGTTGTCGGGGGACTTTCTCTTCGATCTCTCCGCCGGCCGCAGCGCCGATCTCTTCAAGGAACGTAAAAAACTGATTGAATCTCTAGCTCTGGAGTACTCCCAACTGGCCCTGGAGGGCAGATCCGGGGCCATGGTCACCAAAATGAAGGATCTCATCGTCAAAGATGATCAGATCGCCTCATGTGCCCTAAAAACAGCAGACGGCAAACTCCTCGCGCAAGCCGGTGACCACGAAACCCATTGGGACCCACCGCCGGCAGGCACCTCCACCTTGGACCATATCCAGGTCCCCATTTTCCAGAACGAGCAACGCTGGGGCACCCTCGAAGTCAGCTTTACCGGGCGCGGCCCGTTTAGCGAAATCCTCTTCCTGGCCAATCCCTTGCTCAAACTGCTCCTGTTCATCGCCGTTGTTGGGCTATTTTCCTACCTGCTTTTCATGAAACGGGTGCTGAAGCATTTAGATCCATCGGCCGTGGTCCCGGAACGGGTAAAAACCGCCATGGATATCCTCACCGAAGGCGTGATGTTTTTAGATGAAAAGGGGCTGATCGTCTTGGCCAACGCCGCAATTGCCAAAAAAATGGGCACGGATATGGCGTCTTTGCTGGGACGGGACGTGGGGGGCTTTCAATGGCTGGATCCCAAAAGCGGCCGGCCCCATGAAGGCTTTCCCTATTTGAAGGAGCTGTTGGCCGGTCAAGTCATCCGCCGGGTATATCTCGACCTTAAAACCGCCGACGGCAAGGTTCACAAACTTGTGGTCAACGCCTCGGCCATCAAGGACCCCAAAGGGATGCTGCGAGGCGCCCTGATCTCCATGGATGACATCACCTTGCTGGAGAAAACCAACCAGCGACTGCTGAAGCTGACCACGGAACTTCAATATTCCCGCAAGCAGGTCGAGCATCAAAATAAAAAGCTGAAACTTTTGGCCACCCGGGACCCCCTCACCGGCTGCTATAACCGCAGGGCGCTGTTTGAGCGATTTGATGCTATGTTTGACCGGGCGCGGGCGCAGCACAGCGAGATCTGCTGCATCATGACCGACATCGATCATTTCAAAACCTTCAATGATACTTACGGTCATGCCGTGGGCGACAAAGTACTCCAGATCGTGGCCAAGATCATAGGAATCGGCCTGAGACAAAACGATATTGTAGCCCGCTATGGGGGTGAAGAATTCTGCCTGATTATCGCTGGTGCCACGCTGGATCAAGGAGTCAGGGTCGCCGAGAGAGCCCGGGCGGCCATCGAATCCAAAGCCGGGCGCAGTCTGCGCAGCAAAGAGGATATCCGCGTCACCGCCAGTTTCGGGGTTTCTTCCATCAAGCTGGATGCAGCCAACCCAGAAGCCCTCATCGATCAGGCCGATCAGGCGCTGTATAAAGCGAAAGAGGCCGGCCGAAATCAGGTAATCCGGTTTGATGAGATTAAAACCAAACCCTTCCTGCACCAGATATCACCAGCCGAATACAAGGAGCCCCAGCTGTCGCCACGCTAATCGGATTGTTCGCTTTGTTCACGGGTCATGCCGAAAATAGAGTCGCAGCCTTTAGAACAATTATCCCGAAGGCCAAGATCTTGTCACCAGGAAGATAAATTGAACTCTCGGCGAGCCATGCAGTAGAAGGGTAAGAATGCCACAAGGAATCCTTAAATTTTACCGAGCCTGTCTACCCGGTGATAGCTAAAGTTTTTTTATAATATGGCAATATAAAATAAGGGAAATAGTGATTTTTACCCCTAGCGATACAACTAGTATGGAGACATAAGTTGGTGGCCCATCAAGAGAGAAACAGGATCGATCGGACCACAGGATTGATAACCAATCTGCCCAACGCTAATCAGATGGGGTTGATGGAGGCGCGCCAATACCATGCCAATGGGATTGGTCAGTTTGATTGTTCCGCAGCCCAAATGGCGAATGAACTTACCACTGTTTCCAAATCAATATCCAGCCTGCTAAATCGCCATATTAGTATTCCGGCTTCCAGCAAACTATTAATCGCCAACTCAATAAAAGCCCTCCAGCACGCATTGGATCATTTGACCCGAAAGAGCGAGCAGTCGGACCAAGGTGATCACGCACATAAAATCCGTACCTTACATTTGGACAAGCATCAAAATCAGTTGGAAAGTAAGGTTCAAATGCGTACAAAGAACTTTCGCTGCTTTTGGAAACCTCTGCCAGATTGTCTCACAGGAGTTTCGGGGATAAAGGGTCGCAGCGGCTGCGAGGTCCCGTCAATAGCGGGCTTAGGTGACTATAGGTTGTAAGACCCCACTTCCGTCGATATAGTGGCCAAACGCCGATAGGACTTCGGCTTGGGTCTTCGTGGGGGTTTCCATGCGCCGGATAGGCTTTATCGAGCCTTTGTTGAGCATCAGCACCGAGTGAAGATGCCTCATATCATCCATTACATCTTCCGCCGTTCGGTTTATGCCCGCTGACATCAGCTTGAGTTCCAATCTGCGCAAGTAGGTCATTGCCACAACGCATGTAAACAAATGGCAGCGGATCTTGCTATCGGTCCAGTGCCTGATAGGACACGTAGCGACCAGATCGTCGTTCTTGCTGAGACGAAAGCGCTCTTCCACTTGCCATCTGTCCAGACTGGCCTCTACGATTTCACCGGTGGTCCAATCCGTATTGTCCGTGATGATAATGTTTTTTCCAAACAACGCCTCCTTTTTGCCAATCCTGTATACGTCCTTACGAAAGCTCATTGATAGGACGTCTTCGGCCTGATTGAAACTGAGGATATAAAAATCCGAGGAAACGTTCATCCTTTCGCATAACCGCACATAGCGCTCCTGGATCGTTTCCGGATTTTTCCAATGCGGGGCCTTTTCACGCACCTTGTTGCGCATGGCAAGCAGCTGCTGGCGGATCGAATCCATCTTGTCGCGGAATGTATAGGTCTGCTTGCGTGCCGTTGCCGGATTATAGGTCACCACCACGGTTCGCTGTTTACCCCAGTATTCGCCCTTGCTGCGATAAACAAGCAGTTGATCCTCAGCACTTTCGTCTTCAACCAGCTGTCTGTTTTTTGCAGTATCCACCGGCTCAAAACGGTCAAGTGACGTTGCGGCTAGATCCTGAGCAAAATAGGTCGAATAGGTGGTTACGAAATGAATCCGCGCATGCTCGTCTATCCATGCATAATTGCCGTCCGAGTTCATTCCTTTGTCAATGACAACGGTTAACCGTTCTTTTGTTTTGTGCAGCCCACACACGACACCGAACATTTCATCCATGATCGATTCAAATTGCTTGCTGTCATGTACGTTGCCTGGATACACGCAGTAATATAGCGGCAGCCTTGATTTTCGGGCCACCAAAAGACCGAGCCCGATTTGCCGCAAATAGTGCCTGCCTTCCTTGTTTTTCCCTCGCTTGGCAAGATCGGATTGGGTATGGCTGGACAAAATGTAGTAGTTGGTGGTGTCGAACAAAAGGCAGTCCGCACTTGGAGAATCGCGTTGCCAGATCTGCTCGAAAAAGCCTTGGGCTATCGTTTTCAGGGCTTTTTCACCGACCCGATCCCACTTTTCCCAGAAGCGTTTGCTGGTCAGTTCGCCCAGATCCACAGGCCGGATATGCTGAATCGCCGTCCGGCTGTACCACCGGGACAATCGGTTTTTGCTGACCGCCTCAACCATCCGGTTCCATACGCAATATAGAAAATATTCTCCGACAGTAGGACCCTTTTCACGGTCGGCTCTCGGCACTACGCTGTCAACGACAGCGGCAAGATCAATATCGTAGTTGATCTGCTTGGCCAGCCACAAGGCCCCGAACTCTTCGACCTTTATGTTCACCGGCCCGTGTTCTTTGCCGGTCGCATAGCCGGCAACACGCTCCGGGGAACCGACGTAGATCTGGGAAACCACTTTGGGTTTGCCCTCGACGCGGGCAATTTCCCGGACGTACAGGTAGGGTCTTCCTTTTTTCTTTTTGACATGGAAGTGCGACATGTAAGCACCATATATAGTAGGGTCTTACATGGTTTGGAGCAAAATACGCTGTAATTGCAGCGGGTTAGGCGGCAAGCCGAGGGTTATCTCTGAAAGTCCTGTTGGACCCTCAAATTGTGGATGTTTTTCTCAAAATTTCTCCGAAAATCTAGTTATATGATAACATAAGTGTTTCATTTCTTATTTCAATGTATTTGCTTATTGAAGATTTTTCGATATACTAAAGTTTAACAGAAACCCTTGATTCCATAAAGATAGAAGATACTTTTCGAGTGAATCCACATCCCGGATGCCCGTCTTTTGTCATAGTCATTATATCCGCAGCCCTCCCCCCCGCTACGTTTTTACTCCGCCATACATACCTGAGACTGCCGGTAATACCTGGCCAATCCGCTGACCGCGGTAAGATAGGATCGTTGGGTGCGACGGGAAAGGTTTTTCAAATCCATGGTTCTGATCACCTTTTGACGCAAGGTTGTCATGGCCTACCTCCTTGGTTTGGGGTTAACAATGGAGGTAGTTTACACGATCAGAGCGATAGGATGTGCCGGGGGGTAATTCGGTAGGCAAATGGCTGAATAGCCTCAGGTGGGTAAGCTACCGAGCAGCGGTTTCGTGCACTTCATGGAAACCTGAAAACTGTGATGCCCAATTTGGTGCTTGACGACACTCAACAATAATTATCCTAGGTGGGTATCCATACGTCTCTCGTAACGGTATGCTGGCCGTATGCAAGAGAAAATTCGTCATCCGGTACCTGGCGTCGATTACCCACGCACACTGATTGAGTTTGAGGAGTGGTTTTCTTCCGAGGAGGCCTGTCTCCAGTACCTTCGTCGTCTGCGATGGCGTTATGGGTTTCGATGCCCTGGGTGCGGCAGGCAGAAAGCATGGCCCACCAACAGGGGCGAGCTTCGGTGTGCCGCATGTCAACGCCAGACTTCGCCGACTTCCGGTACGATTTTACAGGGGACCACCAAGCCCCTTCATCTGTGGTTCCATGCGATGTGGCACATAACCAACCAGGAGTTTGGGGCCAGTGCGTTGGGACTTCAAAGGGTCCTCGGGTTTGGCAGCTATCAGACGGCATGGGCGTGGCTTCACAAGATGAGACGTGCGATGATTCGTCCGGGTCGCGAGAAACTTAGCGGTCTCGTGGAGGTGGATGAGACCTATGTCGGCGGCCTGGAGGAAGGCGCACACGGCAGACATACCGAGAAGAAGGCCATCGTAGTAATCGCCGTGGAGATCCACGTGCCGATGGGGTTCGGCCGAGTCCGGCTTGGACGCGTCCCCGATGTTAGCGCTGAAAGCCTCGTGTCGTTTGTGCGCGGGGCCATTGAGCCCGGTTCTGTTGTGCACACCGATGGCTGGAAAGGATACAATGATCTCCCCAAGTTGGGCTAAACTCGCAAGAAGACAATCTTATCGTCCAGTCCAGAGCCAGCCCACGTCGTGATGCCAGGCGTCCACCGGATAGCAGCGCTGTTGAAACGATGGCTGTTGGGGACGCACCAAGGTGCGACAAGTGCGCGGCATCTGGACTATTACCTCGACGAATATACGTTCAGGTTTAACCGGCGCACCTCAAGATCACGAGGATTGCTCTTTTATCGTTTACTGGAACAGGCGGTGCAAACTGATCCAACGTCCTATGCGAATATGATTGGAGGCAAGCCCCGCACTCCAAAAGTCTAACGAGAGAGAAGTGGATACCCCCCTTTATCCAATTCATAACTGGCAGCGTTTCTGAAGGCTTAACAATAAAATTCGAAATGTGTAATTAATAAACGTCGGACTCCAGGTTAAATACAAAATTGATTGTTGGTTTTCAGGAAACAATCACAGATGAAAATGGATGGCGGACCATTACTGATTTCTCCAGATCACCACCGAAATAGCTAAAATGATATTTACAATGATGAAATGTAATCACAAGTTAACGGATTTTTCTTGCCACCTACTTTGATGAAATGGAACCTTTTTTCACCTTTCCCCAAGCCCTTTCAATAGGGGTGCTCCCATAGCCGAACTTAATGTGGTCGGTATCTATGATTCCGGGTCGCTACACTAAGACCGTCACGGACAGCTTTCAGTCACCAAATGAAAAACCGGATCGATCGAACTCAACCTTTGCACTGATTTGCCGATAACATATTAGGCACATTCATTCATCTGGGGTACCCGGCTTGATGACGAAGCTTGGGATGCAAATTGGGTCGAACAAAGCGCGAACGATGTCTTTAAATTCCAGCATACTAAAGCCGAAAGTACCGTTCCCCGAAGCTCGGTCGATCATTGATGCCCTATTGTTGGCGGAAAAAAGTATGTCCCTCTATGCTGAGGGGCACGCAAAATTCCAAACACCGGTCATGGCGTTGAAAGAAAAGTTCGATGCCTATTTTAAATATGAAGACGAACTCTGCATTTTTGTCATGAAAGATCGTCTGCTGGCCGATGATCAAGTTATCTACCAAGGCGAAGCAAAAGAGGGGGACTTTGCGTTTGCTTTGTTTCGCGATGGCATGCAGAAACTTCTGTTCCATCTGGGAATCGATTTTGACGAGACCATGGCATTCGTTAAAATATTCCATGATTATAAGGCGATCCCCCCCGAAGCCGAAGGTGATATCGTTACAGCCCTATGGGAGGCACAACTGCCCCATGTCCGGTATGAGGCGGCTCTCAATAGCATCGATACAGATACCGATGATGAAGGTGGTCCGGATCAAAAAGATAGCCAGTCAGCGAGTGACGCTCCTCACCGGAGAGGCCATACCCCCTTCAAATCCTTGGCTTCTATCACCATGGATACGGCGCCAGCAGGGCCTTCCCCTCGCCCCAGTCCAGGGCAGGTTTCCCAATTGACTCTGATCGAAATGACGCCAAATGAGGTTAAACAGATCAAGGAGATGGTCCAGCATGAGGAGCATCGTGATGCTTCGGAAGAAATCCTGAATATGCTGGCTGACATTTTAAAAGCGCCCGAAGGTGGAGAGTTTTTTAATGTTGTACTGGAGTACCTCTCCACAGGGCTACACAGGGCCTTAACGGACAAGGATTTTAGCTGCGGATACCAAATTCTGAAGAAATTATATCAAGTCCGCATGCTGCACCAGGAATCAACGCCGCTGAATCATCCCGGACTCAACGAATTCTTCCAAAAAATAGCAAGCCGGGATTTTCTGTCAGCGCTTCAGGGACCATGGCCTGAACTTAATGAATCCGAATTGAAAAAAACAAAACAGATGTTTTTGTTCATGCCGCCCTCGGCGACGATTGCCCTTGGTTCCCTGTTGTCTGAAGATTTGAGCCCCACCGTAAAAAATATGATCGTTGAGGTAATTGCCCAATTGTCTGAACGGGACCCCCATCCATTAGAAACCCTACTGGGCAGTGCTAAAGCCGATCTGATATGCCTCTTACTCCCTATAATCGCTGGAATTGAAGGGAAGGCTGCGGCCCGAATCCTCATAAACTTTATGAGCCACCCCGATGAACGTGTCCGCATGAAGGTACTGAGCTCAATCATCCGCATGGATCTATGGCTGCCGGACAGGCTCATCGCTCTTGTTGATGACAAGAGTTCGTCCATTCGGCAAAAATGCTTAGAGTATCTGGGATCTCGCCGCAGCCAAAAAACTGAAATGCTGCTCTGGAACTACCTGAATAACAGAAAATTCAAGAAAAAAGAGCAGAGTTACCAGATGACTTGCTATCATGTGCTCGGCAAATGCGGCACTGAAAGTGTGCTTCCCTATCTTGAAAATGCCCTATTAAACGGTGGGCTCTATTCCAAATTGGTGTATTCCCCTCGCCGCCAGGGGGCCGCCCTGGCCTTAAAGGGCCTGAGAGGGGTAAAAGCGAATGAAATTTTAGCCGAGGCTTCAAAAAGTAAATTTCCGGGTATTCGTAAAGTTGTCAATACCGTTCTGGAATTGAATTAGGTCCCTTCAAAGTATAGCATGACGAAATCAAAATATGAGTGAACACGAAAACCATAATACATCTTCTAAATGGCAAGAATTTTTTGCCGTCACCTTCTACCGGCTGCTGCAGGTGGCCCGGATACATGAAGACAACAACAAACTGGTAAAGGAGAATCTGCACAACTTTAAAAGGGTACTATCCCAGATTGAGATCATAGACAATGTCACCCTGGTGATGTCCGAGGGAAGACTCTACATTGATGGGGAGCGATTAAATTACAGGAAAAAATTTATCGGTGTGATCAATGCGATGGTCGCCTATTTCAATGAACGCTCCCTCTATGGTCTCAGGTTCCATTCTGCTACTCAAGCTGCAGGCCATGGCGAAATCATTAATCTGGTAAGATTACTGAATTTTGCTGTTCAAAAGGAAGAACCGACAACCTGGTTAGAACAGCAATTGATTAATCGGCAATTATTATGGGTTAAGATTCTCCGGAAGAAAGATACCGCCCAAGAGGAGATCGATCCAGATATTAAACAGAAAGCTAAGAACACCTATCATAGTGCGGTAACATCCTTGAGGCAGGTATCGCAAAAAATCAGCAAGCAAGGATCTGCCGGAGTTCGCAAGGCCAAACGCATGATACAGAGCATGATCGATTTAGCCCTTGAAGAAGAAAGCATCATGATTGGCCTTAGTACCATAAAGGACTACGACGACTATACCTACGCCCACTCCGTCAGTGTAGCGGTACTCTCCTTGTGCCTGGGAAACCGTCTCGGCCTATCCCGAATTTCCCTGGAACGACTCGGTATTAGCGGGCTCTTTCATGATCTGGGCAAGGTGGACATTCCCCATGAGATCGTTAACAAACCAGGGAAGCTAAATGACACGGAGTGGAATGTGATCAGAAAACACCCGTTGTCGAGTGTCCGGCAAATCTTGAAGCTGCATGCCTCCCAGTCCCTGAAATCGGAGATTTTATTGGCTCCCTACGAGCATCATATCCGGTATGATCTCTCGGGGTACCCCAAAGCCCACTTTCTGAAAAAAATCAGTCTCTTCGGCCGTATTATCCATATTACCGATGTATACGACGCGATCACTTCGCCCCGGATCTATAGGCCTTCTGCATATAGCCCGGATCAGGCTCTGGCCCATATGTTAAAAAATGCGGGCACTGATTTCGATCCATTACTTATAAAAGTATTCGCCATGATGATGGGCACCTATCCCCCCGGTACACTCCTGCAACTCGACACCGGCGAGATTGGCCTGGTCGTGGATTATCCCATGGAATCAGGAGAAAATTTGCCCCGTGTGGTGCTCCTCCAACAGGATACGGATCATAAGCTAAAACGGGGTGAGCTGGTTAATCTGTCCGAGAAGGATCTCTCTTCTGGAACTTATCTCCGGCAGGCGGTAAAAACCCTTAATCCCACAACCTTCGGTATCCAACCGGGCGAATTTATCGTTTAGCATACTGTAGAGTTCGAAAAAATTACATCTTATCCTATAGGTCAGGTGACCGGGGGCTGGGAAGCGTTAAAAACCGGTATTGACGGCTGGTGCAAGGACAAATCAAAAGCGCACAAAGGCAGTCCAGCGGCGATTAATAAAACATCAGAATGAAAACCGGATACGTAAAAACTGGCAGTTATCAGGTAAAATCCATATAGTACTTGGCCTTGGAGGCTCGGTACCTGTGCGGGGATTTTTCTCTACGATTCCGAACAGTGCAAAAAATTCCGAGATTGGATCGATGTCCCACGAGATGTCCTCACATCTGAGTTTCACTGAGTTAACCACCTGCTGGACGATGCGCATGAACTTCTTTCCAATGTATTTCGATTTTCGTCGATTGAATCGAAATACATATTCATCCAGATAGTTCTGAAGGTATTTGGGTTCAAATCGGCCCTGAAAGGTACTGTTCATTAGCCTTTTAACAAGGGAAGCCACCAGATGGACTCCATAGAGGCTATCGTCTTGAAAACCTGATACTGATTGGTTTATCCGGACGTGGTCTTGGTCTTTGATAATTGATGGATAGCTCGACCAGGAGTCGGTAACTATGGTGCTGCCGGGTTCGACATTTTCATCGATAAAAGTTTCCAACGAAAACGATGAATAGTCCAACATGACGTGCAGACGGATCCGGCCAATTTCCGGCAGTTCCGGATCGGGTTCAACGGCGGCGACTACAATGGTTTTATGCTCAGCACCACGGCCGCGCTTGCCCGATCTTCGGCCTCCGATGACAAATTCATCCACTTCGACCCGGCCAGATAGTTTTTCCCTATCCGTGCGAATGTTACAGCGTCTTAACTTTTGTAACCAACTCCAGGCGGTTTGGTAGCTACCAAGGCCTAAAAGTTCTTTCAGATTGACCGCATTGACGCCGGATTTTCGGGTGGTGAACCACCACATGGCCTTGAACCAATAGGTGATTGGTTTTTTCGAGCTATCCATTATCGTGCCGGCGGTCAGTGAGTGCTGATGATTGCACTTGGTGCAGATGTACAGGTCTCTATTGCTGTGCCAGTAACTGCCGTTTCCACACTTTTTGCAAGTGAAACCACCAGGCCATTTCATTGCAAATAAATATTGGTAACATGCTTTCGGATCGGAAAACCTCAAATCAAATTCGATCTCGGATTTTGGAAAATCCTCTGAAATGTTGAAAACTTCCATCATGGCCTCCTTTTTTTTGATTTGAGGCCAGTTTATCATAGCGGTGTGACAGATCCGGTCACAGTTTTCGGCTACTGGAGCTTTTTAGATAAGTGTGTTCTTCTATTTAAAGGGTACACAACAATTCAGATAATCAAAGTTTTAGACTGCCCCTAAATGAACCCATGCCTAGTGTTCGGCAAGTCCCAAGCAGTGAAACTTTATTGCTGAAATTTTCGGTTGTCAAAAAAATGAAATTTGGTAAGTTATTCCCGTATTTACATTTGGATGGTATCGTGCTCAAACGCACCCGGGCGGGGGATGTGCGCAATGTTTCCATATTGGTTTCCATTGGTATGGCGGAAGACCGTTGTCGCCAGGTTCTGGTAGGTGCCGGAGAGGATAATGAAGACTATGTTGGTTGGGGCGGCTTTTTGTGACACCTGGAAAGGCTATTTCTGACAAGTGCCAGGCTGGTCATCAGCGACGTTTGTCTGGGGCTTGTGGAATCTATGGGCAATTTTTTTATCCCCAGACCAAATGTCAGGGGTGTGCATTCAACTTTTACCGCAATGTGATATTTGATAGAAGAAAAACACCGGTGAAAGAAGCTTAGGTGTCATCATGACTGGAACAGGAGGAGATCAGAAAAATTAGATAGATGAGGAGAAAATGTTTTGGGGTGAGTGAAAACTCAAATCATAACTCCTACATATTCCCACCCATAAACGATGCCATTGAGGCTTTCAAAATTAGGGCAATCAGTTGCTTTGGTCATAAAACAAACTGGCCGCTGGACACTGATTACCGGAATTAAGGAGGAATTCGGTTCGAAATTCTTCCCTCCATGGGATCCATTTCCATTGCTATTATCTCTTTTCACCCTGATTTGACGTGACGCTCTCCTTTTT
Source organism: uncultured delta proteobacterium (assembly GCA_963713755.1). Classification (GTDB taxonomy): domain Bacteria; phylum Desulfobacterota; class Desulfobacteria; order Desulfobacterales; family CAVQMW01; genus CAVQMW01. The sequence continues at coordinate 1,470,613 of CAVQMW010000005.1, forward strand.
TTGGCCCTTAGAACAACCCGCCGGGTCTTGGTTTCTGATCATGCGTAGTATTTATTTTTCGCCCGCTCTGGGGACAGTCGCGCCATAATATGCTAAACAGGATTCAAGCGCGGGCATCCGTTGTCCTTTAGGCGCCAAAAGAAAACTCAATCTAGATTAGGGAGGACCCCATGTCTGATATTTCCCAAAAAAAAGCTACGCCCATCAACCCCGGCATTGCCGCGGTGCAAACCCAGGGCAGCCGGATTGTGGCCCAGGGCACCCGGATGCTGCCGGCGGCCTCGCTGATGAAAGCCGCCGGGGTGATCCGCACCCTGGACGACCTCGAAAAACCCTTTATCACCGTCATCAATTCCTACACCACCCAGATTCCCGGCCATGCCCATCTGAATCACCTGGGCGAGGCGGTGGTTGCGGAGCTGAAGGCCCTTGGATTCAATGTCTGGTATACCAACATCGGCGGCGCGGTGTGCGACGGAATCGCTATGGGTCATTTCGGGATGAAATACTCCCTGGCCTCCCGGGAGCTGATCAGCGATCAGATCGAGACCATCATCGCGGCCCACCCCTGTGATGCCTGGATCGGCATCGGCAACTGCGACAAGATCGTGCCGGCCATGTTCAACGCCATGGCGCGGGTCAACCTGCCCGCGGTGTACGTTTCCGGCGGTCCCATGCTGGCCGGCGCCCGGGGGGGCGACCTGATCACGGTGTTCGAAGGCGTGGGCAAACACGCTGCCAAGAAAATCGATGATGCGGAACTGAAATCCCTGGCGGAACACAGCTGCCCGGGGTGCGGCTCCTGCGCGGGCATGTTCACCGCCAACTCCATGAACTGTCTGGGGGAGGTGATCGGCCTGGCCCTGCCGGGCAACGGCACCATCACCGCCGAAACCTGGACCGACGAAACCAAGACCCGCACCCGGATCAATCCCGCGCGCCTCGATCTCTGCCGCCAAGCGGCGCGCACCCTCAAAACCTGCCTGGAGGCCGACCTTCGGCCCCGGGACATCATCACCCCCACTGCCATTGATAATGCCTTTATCGTGGATATGGCCATGGGCGGCAGCACCAACACGGTCCTGCACACCCTGGCCCTGGCCGCCGAGGCGGGCATCGACTACGACCTGGCGCACCTCAACACCATCTCCGCCCGCACTCCCTGCATCTGCAAGGTGTCGCCCTCGCGGCCCGAGGTCCATATCGAGGATGTCCACACCCAGGGCGGCATTCCCACCATTATCAAAGCCCTGGAGGATTATGGCAAAACCGGCCTCGACCTGGGCGCCACCACGGTGAGCGGCACCCTGGCCGATGCCGTGGCCGGCGCCCCGGCCCCGGACGGGGATGTGATCCGCGGCGCCCAAAACGCCTTCAGCCCGGACGGCGGCCTGGCCGTGCTCTTCGGCAATCTGGCGCCCCGGGGCTCGGTGGTGAAAACCGCCGGGGTGGCCCCCGAGATGATGACTTTCGAAGGGCCGGCCGTGATTTTCGAGTCCCAGGAAGCGGCCCTGGACGGAATTCTGGAGGGATCTGTCAAGGACGGCGATGTGGTGGTGATCCGTTATGAAGGCCCCCAGGGAGGACCCGGCATGCAGGAGATGCTGGCCCCCACCGCCGCCCTTCAGGGGGCCGGGTTGCGGGCGGCCCTGATTACCGACGGCCGCTTCTCCGGGGGCACCCGGGGACTCTGCATCGGCCACATCTCCCCGGAAGCCGCCGGCGGCGGCCCCATCGCCGCCCTGCGGCCCGGGGACCGCATCCGCATCGACGCCCGCCAGCGAACATTGGAAGTGGATCTGGTGGAGGATGAGATCGAAGCCCGCCTGGCCGCCCTGCCGCCCTTTGAATCCAAAGTGCGCCGGGGCTGGTTGGCCCGCTACGCGGCCCATGTCAACTCCGCGGACAAAGGCGCCACCATGGATATGTGAGGGTGTCCAGGCCGCCACGGAAACCCAAGCCAGATGACCCAGGCACTCCCCGCTAAGGCTGGAAGAGCCAGAGTCAATGGTGCGGAGGGCGATTTTCCCGCATCCCTTCCATGAATCCGGAATATTCAGATGGTTGGATCTATCTTCATTGCCGACCGATGCATCTCACAGATCGATATCCTTACGGATGGGGTGATATCCAGATCTGTATAATAATTTGTTAGCCAAGAAAGAAGAAAGCATGCATCCGACAACCTCAGTACCTGAAAAATGCCGAATGCAGTTCCGTTCATTTACCCCCTTTTTGCTGATTTCGTTCGGCATCGCTTGGGGTATCCTTGGACTGTATATTCTTTTCTCGGATCTTATGGTAACGGTGTTCGGCCAACTCACCGGCAACCATCCGCTTTTTTTTCTGGCCGTTTATGCGCCTGCAATCGCAGCGTTTATTCTTGTCGCCCGCAACAGTGGCTTCGGCGGACTGCGGCGTTTCCTTGGTCGGGCATTGCTATGGCGCTGCAGTGCGGCCTGGTATGCCTTTCTTTTCATTGGCATGCCTTTGATCTTCATTGGTGGTTCTGCGATTAGAGGTAACCTTTTAACGGAACCTTTTCCATTTTCATCCTTTCAGGCTCTGTTCGTGGCGTTGACCCTTGCCGCCATCAAAGGCCCGATCGAGGAGTTCGGTTGGCGGGGGCTCGGACTTCCTCTTCTGCAAAGGAAGTTCGCTCCGCTTTGGGCCGGGCTGATTCTTGGAGCCATCTGGGGTCTGTGGCATATGCCAGCCTTTCTGTTGAGCGGAACACAGCAGAGCGAGTGGTCATTCGCGGCATTCTTTGCTGGATGTCTGGCGATCAGCGTCATCGCAACTGCACTGTTCAACAGCTCGCGAGGCAGCATCCTTCTATCGGCGTTCTTCCACTTTTCGCTCATGAATCCGATTTTCCCGGATGCGCAACCCTATGATACATACCTGCTGATCGTTGTTGCAACCCTTATCGTTTGGTGGAAACACAAGGATATGTTTACAAGAGAAGGGGCTTTCACAGAAGTAATTCCCCGACCGAAAGCCCTGTGATGTTTCTTGATTCTGAAAGTGACGTGCGGCTACGATGAATGATAAGGAAATCTAAATGCCAACGATATTCAAAACGATTTTAAGCAATTTTACGGGGGCTCGTATTCGAGTCGTCATATTGGTCTTCTTCCCACTTCTGCTTATATCGACAGGGTTTTATTCACTCTTGATCACCTATCCGGCTATTGCCGATTCCGTAGCGACTTCTGATCCTAATAAAGATTTTCAAGCAGCACTCGATGGATTTCAGGAGAGATATGGCTTTCCGGGAGCAACGGCTGCTTATGTGTTGCGGGACGGCACAACCGGCGTTGCCGCAACCGGACTGGCCGATGTTGAAGATGGGACGCTGATGACGGTGCGATCTCGGATGCTTTCAGCCAGTATTGGCAAGACTTTTGTTGGAGCGACTGCTTTGGCGCTTGCTCGCGAGGGCGTGCTGGATTTGGATGCACCAGTGTCGCGATGGCTTGGTGACCGGCAGTGGTTTGTCCGCTTACCCAATCACGCCACAATGACCGTACGTCACCTTCTGAACCACAGTTCAGGATTGCCGGACCATGTCCATTTGGAAAGCTTTGCAACCGAGGTCTCTCACCGATGGCCAGAGAAAAACAATCCCTTTTCACCTGAAGTCTTGATTAGTTTTGTTCTTGATATGCCGCCCCTTTTCGAAGCTGGTGAGGCGTGGTCATACTCCGACACAGGGTATGTCTTGCTGGGGCTGGTGATAGAAGCGGCTACGGGCAGAACCTATTACGAAGAAATACAGGATCGCTTTCTGGCACCGCTTGATCTCACGCTGACGGCGCCGTCTGACAGGCGATTGCTACCCGGGCTAGCTGCCGGCTATATGGAATCAGAGAAGGCTTTCGGGTTTCCCCGAAAAACAATCCAGTCAAATGGAATGATGGTATGGCACCCCGGATTCGAATGGACTGGCGGTGGTTTGGTGAGCAATTCACGCGACCTTGCGAGGTGGGGGGCATCATTGTTCGGGGGCAATGCGATGCCCGGCGACTATCTGAAGGAACTTCTGCGAGCGGTTCCAATCAGTCCTGATGATACCAAGGTTTGCTATGGAGCAGGGGTTGGCATTTATCGATCAGGTCCCTTTGGGCCCGTCTATGGACATGGCGGGTGGATACCCGGTTATAGTTCCAGTTTGCGCTACTATCCAGACCATGGGGTCACCATAGCTTTTCAAATCAATACTGACGTCGGCATAGTCGATGATACGACTGCGGTGGTAAGCGAAATGGAAGAGCGGCTGGCACAAATCGCCATATCTGCTGAAAATGCCATGCACGATTGTAGGAACTAATCCCATAGAAGTAGGGACGCACTGCTTATGTATTTCCTATATTTAATTCTTTCAATACTGGGATTTATTCTGTTTGCGCTGTTTGCAATTCGCCTGTGGGACGGGCGTGCCGACCGATTGGAATGGAATCGACTGGCAACTTTGCAACCTCAAAATCCAGGTATATATAACTCCGTGATGGTTGCCGATTTGCCTGAGCCCGCCCGGCGATTCTTTAACTTTACCATTACGCCCGGCACTCCTCTACTCACTGTGGCTGAAATCGATATGATCGGACAGTTCAGTCTAGGCACTCGGCAAGCCCCAAACTATCAGCAAATGAACGCAAAGCAGATTCTTGCAGCGCCATCAGGCTTCGTTTGGAAACTTCGCCTGCCTGGAATCGTACCGGTTTCCGGCTCTGATTCTGGCCGGTGGACACGCTTCCGCATTTTCGGCCTGTTTCCGGTTGCCCGGATGGGGGGCAATCCGGATCACTCGCGGGCTGCATATGGTCGGTATGTCGCGGAGGCGTTGTTCTGGACACCTGCCGCCTTGCTTCCTGGCCCGGGGGTTGTTTGGGAAAAGGTTGACGAAAACACTGCTCGAGTTAGTGTAAGTCATATGGGTCTTTCACAGGCGGTGGATCTGAAGGTTGACGGTGATGGGCGACCTGTTGAGGTGTATTTCATGCGGTGGAGTGATTCAAATCCTGAAAAAACACATCGGCTTCAACCATTTGGTGGGAAACTATCTGATTTTCGAGAAGTTCAAGGCTTTCGCCTTCCCTTCAATGTAGAGGCGGGTAACATGTTTTGTACGGAAGATTATTTCGTCTTTTTTAAAGCCGAGGTTGTTTCCATTAGTTTCCCGTTATATAGATCATAAGCGTGAAGACCAACTTTTGCTTCCAATCCATGTAGCATTCAGCTAACGAAATTTCTGACAAATCAGAATTTTTCAGCGAATTGTTCTCACTACTAAAATCAAACAGACGAGCTCTAATCGTAGAACCAACCTTTCACGTATCGGAGTCATCATTTCAAAAAACCTTACAAACAGCAAAGAAGGTTGGATTTATAAGTTCTGAAGGACCAAAAATGTTCCTCCATAAAACAGCAATATCTATAAAAGGTTAACCAACCATTCCACCGGAATCGCTGAAGCTCGCCCATGAATTATACGTTATGCGGTTTTTGGTCATCATAAAATCGGATGCACAAAAAATATAGAAAAGGCATGAAATTGAAAGAAAGTGAAGGGGTAAGGAACAAAAAGTTTCTCCAAAAAGGCTGGGTTTTAGAATAGTAAAGACGACAATGATGAAACAAACAGATGAGACATTTGGCAAGGGAATTCTCTTTGAAAAAGAGGTACAATTCGAAAAGGCCAAGGCCATTTATGAAGATCTTTTTTGTCACGTCACCGACGAAACGGTCCTGAGAAAAGTTCGATGTCGGATGGAGGACATCGACGATCTGATCGCAGAGAAGGCTATATACCAGCGCATTGACGAAAACGCAAAACGGGTACTTACGGAAATCGGTATAAATATCATTGAGAACCAATCCCTTATGGATCTTCTTATGGAAGCAGATGCCGTGGATTTCGACAATGAAACGGCGCTTTTCATTCCCTTAAAGCGGGCTTACATCGACCAATGTTTAGAGCAGGTGCCCCGTAGAATGCCTGGGGATCCGGGAATGAACACCTTTGGCACCGGAGCGACACCACCCTTTCTGAAGCGGACTGACGACGAAGAACTGCGTCCGGCTAACCGCGAGGAATACGAAGAAATTATCCTCACGGTGCGAGACCAACAAGATATTGTAGGCATTTTCAGCCTGCCGGTGGCCTGCGACAAGAGCATTTCCCTCTTCGAGATCGCCCAGCTGATGGAAAAAAACTACCAAGGCCTCAAGATGATCACCACCAATACGATGAGAGATGACGAAGTAACATTTTTTAAAAAAAAGGAGTATTGGCTCGACGGAACTAGCCTGATTACCTCCTTAGCTCCAATGAACAACATGGTTGATCCTTTTTTGCGTAGCGCCCGTACAGGCAACAACCTTTTATTGATCGACCAGAGCATTGCCGGCGTCTCTGGCCCCGGTAGCCCGGAATCTTTCCTGACGCAGAACCATGCCCAAGTGATTTTCATGATGATTGTCGCCCAGACCGTCAAGCCGGGTATATCATGCATACACTGTGGGATACCCAGCGTTATCGATGCAGGCGGCAATCTTTCTTACAGCTCTCCCCATCAAACCTTCATCAACGCGGCCTTGGCTCGGGTTAATACCTGGATTACAGGATTCCCTTCCGCCCAGACCGGAGGCAGTACCAGCCTGCCTGATATGACCCCTCAGGCGCTGACGGATTCAGAATTGAGCCGCAATGCGCTACGCAAGTATGGGGTGCATATTGTACGGCACGCTATGGGTGCTTTAGGCAGTCTCAACTTTTTCAGCCTGGAGAAATTTTTAGAAGACTGCGAGCGAGAAAGGCGTTCCAGGATTATTTTTGAATCGATTCCAAAGGATACTGGCGTGATACCGATGTACTTTCCCGGTGACGACCAGGCTCTTGTTGGGATCCGAGAAATTGCCGAAAAGGGCAACCCTAAAAACGCCGATCACACACTGAAGAACGTGGATTCGTTCCGTTTGTGGGAGGACAGTATCAGTCAAGCTGCTAAAAAGAAACTCTATTACCTGCAGCTCAACGATATAGTTATCGACAAAATCAAATAGGCATTCTTTCTTGAAAGTGACCAACCTCGTTGCGATTTGTTTTATGCTGATCGTTGGTGGTGTCTCGCTATTGTCGTTTCTTCCAATGATCATCTTGTGGGTCTATCTTACTGTGAGCGTTGTAACTTTTGTTGCATATGCGCTGGATAAATCGGCCGAAAAAAAGGGAGTTGGAGAACGAGTCAAAGTACTTTACATTTGTTCGCATTGGTTGGTGGTCGGCCCGGCGCGCTGGCCGTCGCTTAACCCGACGCGATGCATTATAAAGATATCTTATTCTAAAGGCACTATCTATCCAACAACCCCCATATTCTTTTAGCAAAGAGATGCTCCGTGAAGCGCTCGACGCGTTCGGTGTGTCCGGCAAGACCCATGGAGAAGAGAGGATTTTCGTTTGCTGAACATCTTTGTAGATGCGGATGCGTGCCCGGTCAAACAGGAAGTGTACCGCGTTGCAAGCCGGCACCACCTTAATGTCACGCTGGTGGCCAACTCATGGATGCGGATTCCCAAGGAGCGATGGATATCTCTCGAAGTTGTTGCGGACGGTTTCGATGCGGCCGATGATTGGATTGTCGAGCGCGTGCAACCTCACGACATCGTTGTCACCGCGGATATCCCCCTTGCAAGTCGTTGCTTGAAGGAAGGCGCAAGCGTAATTGGCCCAACCGGAAAGCCGTTCAGGGAAAATAACATCGGTGATGCTGTTGCGGCGCGTAACCTGTTGTCAGGGCTTCGTGACGCTGGAGAGATAACAAAAGGTCCCGCACCGCTAAAGAAGGGTGACCGGTCACGTTTTCTTCATCAGCTGGACGAGATGATTAAAGCGATTCTCCGTGAACAAACATGATACAGCTCCTAATAAAATCCTATGAAGCGCAGTTGCACGCATTAAAGAAAATTCGGCGAGAAACCAAATCATGGAGATATAATGCTGAGCATGGATTTAAGAGGGTGAATAGAATGGTTAAGCGGGCCGCCGACCGCCCCCGGGACCTTGCGAAGAACTGATATTTAGGGTAATCCGATGCCGCTTGGCCAATCTGTGGCGGATGGGGATGGCCAAACCCATACTGCCCGCAGCGTTTCGTTATCACGCCGCATAGGTGGCGCAAACTTAACCTGAACCCACATCGAAAACGCCTGCCCCATTCAGGGGCGGGTTTATCTCTTTTTTGGGAAAGGAACCAGGCGTTGCTGGGAACCGTGGTCAATACCTTGAGCATCATTGCCGGCAGCTTGCTGGGTCTGCTTTTCAGGGGCAAGATACCGCAGAAATACAGCCAAACCATCATGCACGGCATCGGCCTTGCGGTGGTGCTGATCGGCATCAAATCCGCCCTTAAAACCGATGCGATTTTGATGGTGATCATCAGCCTGGCGGTGGGCAGCCTGCTGGGTGAATTGCTCGGCATCGAGGATAAACTCGATCAGATGGGCAATTGGATCGGCCGGCGGATTTCCAAGGACAGTTCAGGGATCTCAAAGGGGTTTGTCAGCGCCAGCCTGCTCTATTGCGTGGGGGCCATGGCGATCATCGGCGCCATGGAGAGCGGCTTGACGGGGAATCACCAGACTCTGTTCGCCAAGTCGATCCTGGACGGAATCGGGTCGGTGCTTTTTGCCTCCACCTTGGGGATCGGGGTCCTGTTTTCGGCGGCATCAGTGTTTGTCTATCAAGGGTTTCTGACCCTAACCGCCGCTTGGATCAAACCTTTTCTCTCCGCCGAGGTGGTGGCCCAAATGTCGGCCATTGGAGGCCTGCTGATTGTGGCCATCGGCATCTCCCTGCTGGAGATCAAAAAGGTCAAAATCGGAAATATGCTGCCGGCCATCTTTATCCCCCTGGGGTATCAGGTGGCCAAGCACCTCTATGCCCTGTTATGATCTCCGTTGGATCCAAACTCGCACCGGTTAAATAGGGCGAAGAGCACTGATAGGTGGACGAGCAGTGCTGTTGCGCGCTTTGCCCTGCCGGATATGCAACTCGCGCTGCCGGGAGGAAATCATGCGCTGCAAACCCATTGCCTGTCTCGTTTATGCGTTAGCAGTTATCCTCGCTGGTTGCGCTGCCGCGCTCCGGAAACCGTTGGAACGGGTGCCGGGAGACTTTAGCTACACCCGCGAGTTCACAGAACTGGTGGTCGAGCCGCTTTCCGATACGGAAGCCCTGCTGCTGGGTCCTCTGGCGGGGGCCGGCGAAATGATCCGGGTGGTGATGATCGACGGTGTGGAGATGTGGCGCTACTCCGGGTACCTCTTCTAACGGAAAGCCGATCGATTCCGGATAACAATCTTGACGCCTCATATTAACGTAATTACAATGTGATCACTTAAGCTTGAAAGGAGGTGCTTTGATGAGGGCACGAGTGATAAAAATCGGTAATTCCCAAGGGCTGCGGATTCCGAAACCTATTCTTGAGCAGACCGGGATCTTGGATGATGTTGAAATTGAGGTGGAGAAAAATCAAATCATCATTCGACCGGTGAAAAATGTTCGCGAAGGTTGGGAGGCCGCGTTTAAAAAAATGGGCGAACAAAAGGATGACACACCAATCATTAATGAAAACATTTCACATTCATGGGATAAAGCGGAGTGGCAATGGTAGTGAAACGTTTTGACGTCTATTTGGTGAATCTCGACCCCACGATGGGTTCAGAAATCCAGAAAACTCGACCTTGTTTGGTAATTTCGCCCGATGAGATGAATCGTAATATTCGGACCGTGATTATCGCACCCCTGACCTCAGCCCCAAAAGAATATCCCACCCGTGTTTCCTGCACGTTTCGCAATACACAAGGGCAAGTCGTGTTGGATCAAGTGCGAACCATCGATAAGGCGCGGCTGATTCGAAAACTTGGTACCCTGGATTCAAGAGCACAGTCCGAAGTGATCTTAGTCCTGCAGAGACTGTTTGCATTTTAGAACGCTGCAGGCGCCTAGAGCAGGTGTTGGATCCATAGCGTCTATACCCCACCGGGGCCTCTGAGGTCTTTGACTTTGTACCCCATTTGAGCTACATTAGTGAAAAACAGATGGAGGCACACCATGGCAAAAATAGCAACTATACGAGCCCGGATTGAGCCTGATTTAAAAGAGAAGGCGGAGCACATATTTCGCCAGCTTGGATTAACTACGACTCAAGCCATAACGCTTTTTTATAAGCAGGTTGAATTGCGAAAAGGGCTGCCCTTCGATTTAGCCATTGCCAACAAGATCACACGTCAGACTTTCGACGATACAGATGCTGGAGAGAACTTGATCGTTTGCGAAAACGTCGACGATATGTTCAAGAAGCTGGGTATCTGATGCTCACACCTCAATATACCCGTCAATTTGAGAGAGACATAAAGCGGCTGAAAAAGCGAGGTAAGAACCTTGAAAAGCTTAAAATTATCATCCGATCCCTGATTGCGGAAGAACCTCCTGATCCTCTCCATCGGGACCATAAGTTGATCGGCAACTGGAAGGGACGACGGGAATGTCACATAGAGTCCGATTGGCTGTTGATCTATAAAACAGGTTTGGACTGCATCATATTCGAACGCACAGGAACTCACGCTGACCTATTCCAGAAAAAAGGGCCGCAATAGCCTCACCGGGCAGGGAGCCGTTTTAGAACCCCGGGCCCGGCAGTGGGTGATCGGAGCGGCGCTGCTGGCGCTCTTTTTAGGCGCCCTGGACGCCTTGATCATTTCGGCGGCCATGCCCTCCATCGTGGCCGATCTGGGGGGCATGCATCTCTTCAGCTGGGCCTATTCGGCCTATATGCTGGCCCGGGCCGTGGCCTTGCCCATTGTGGGCAAGCTGGGGGATCTCTGGCCCAGCCGCGCGCTGTTGGCCGGAAGTATTGCGCTGTTCATGGCGGCCTCTCTGGTGGCCGGCTTCGCCCCCGGCATGGGTATTCTAATCGCCGCCCGGGTGTTTCAGGGGATCGGTTCCGGGGGAATCTTCGCCCTGGTCTATACCACTCTGACCGACGTGGCCCCGCCCGGCAGGCGGGCCAAAACCCTGGCCCTGGCCAGCTTTGTCTGGGGCCTGGCCAGCATTTCCGGTCCCACCCTGGGCGGTTTCCTGGTGGCCTATGCCGATTGGCGCTGGATCTTTTTCATCAACATCCCCTTAGGCGCCTGCGCCCTGTGGGGGATCTATCGCTACCTTGTGGAATTGCGTCCCAAAAAAGCCCAGGCCCACATCGATCTGTGGGGCGCGGGCTTCCTGACCGTGACCATTCTGGCGCTGCTGACCGCATTTCTACTGGCCGGCAGCAGCCACGCCTGGCAATCGCCCACTGTTCTGGGCCTGCTGGGGCTCACCCTGTTGGCGGGGGTGGGGTTTTACCGGACTGAAAGAGGGGCGCCGGAACCGATCCTCAACCCGGCCTTTTTCCGCTTGCGGGGCTTCAGCGCGGGCAATGGCGCCACTTTTTTGGCCAGTTTCGCCATTTTCGGTTTCTTTGCCTATGGTCCCCTTTACATCCAGGGGACGTTGCGGATGAGCCCGGTGGAGGTGGGTTGGGTGTTGCTGGCGGTCAGTTTGGGCTGGTCCCTGGGCTCCTGGGGATTGGGGAGCGTGATTCACCGCCTGGGACGCAAACGGGCCGCTTTGCTGGGAGGTGCGATTCTCTCCGCCAGTTGCGCCTTGAGCCTGACCTTCAACTCGGCCAGCGGCCTGGCATGGTGCTTTGGGGTGTTCCTGATGGCCGGCGTGGGAATGGGTTTTGTCTCGCTCTCGACCCTGCTCATTGTGCAGGGCAGCGTCCATGAGAGCGACCTGGGGATTGTGACCGCCTCCAACCAGTTCGCCCGCACCATGGGGGGCACCGTGGGCGTGGGAATTTGCGGCAGTTTCCTCATGGCCCACCTGCTGTCCGTCCTGAAAACGACCTCCGGAAGTGACAGCGTTCAACTGCGTCTTCAGCTCAGTGAGCTGTTTGCGCCCGAGGCGCGCGGCAGCCTTCCCGCGGAGTTTTTGGCGCCTCTTCAGGAGGCCCTGGCCAGTGGGCTGGGGATTGTCTTTGCCATCGTGACCGGAGTGGCGATCCTCTGTCTGGGGGTGTGCGTCCTGCTTCCCCGCACCTCTGAGTGATGGGGGTTGGCCTGAAACCGGTTTTGGGAGGGGGGCGTTACCGGTAGACCGCCTCGATTTCCCGGGCGAATTTTTGGTAGATGTTGGCCCGGCGAACCTTCATGGTGGCGGTGAGCTCGTCGTCGTCGTGGTCCAGCTCTTTTTCCAGTAGTTTGAAGCGCCGGATGTTCTCGACTCTGGCGAATTGCCGGTTGACCTGTTCCACCTCTTGTTGAATCAGCGCAAGAGTTTCCGGATTGGCCGAAAGGTTTTTAAAGTTGGTGTAGGCAATTCTGCGATCCGTGGCCCATTTGCCCACATTGTCGAAATCGATCTGGATCAGGGCGGCCAGGTAGTTGCGGCCCTCGCCCACCACGATGGCCTCTTTAATGTAAGGGCTGACCTTGAGGGCGTTTTCGATCTCCGAAGGGGCGATATTCTTTCCGCCGGAGGTGATGATGATGTCCTTTTTGCGGTCCACGATCAACACATGGCCGTCCGCGTTGACCCGCGCGATGTCGCCGGTGTGCAGCCAGCCGTCCACCACGGTCTGCCGGGTGGCCGCTTCGTTCTTATAGTACCCCACGAAGATCAATTTGCCCCGCTTTAGAAGTTCGCCATCCTCGGCGATCTTGTACTCCACGCCCGGAATCGGTTTGCCCACGGTCCCCAGTTGGATATCCTCTCCGCGGTGGATGAACGAGAGGCCGGTGGATTCAGTCATGCCGTAACCCTCCTTGACCGGGATGCCGATATCGTGGAAAAAGCGCAGCACATCGGGGCTCACCTTGGCGGCGGCGGAAAAGCAGAAGCGCGTCTTGCGCAGTCCCACATAGTTTTGCAAGGATCGCAGCATGACACCATAGGCCAGCCACTGAGCGAGGCGGGGTAATAGACCGGGGGGCGCGCCGTTGAGCCGCAGGTTCGCGGTGCGATGTCCCGCTGCCAGGGTTTTTCGAAACAGCCACCGCTTGATGGGAGTGGATTCCTTGATTTTAATCATGATGGCGGACTGCAGCTTTTCCCAAATGCGCGGCACACCCAGGAATACCGTGGGGCCGATCTCCCGCAGATCCGCCTGAATGGTGGCGATGCTTTCCGCGAAGTTGACCGTGTAGCCCACATACATGGGCAGGAACAGGCTGAAGATTTTTTCGGCCACATGGCAGAGGGGCAGGTAGGAGACCACCGAATCGCCGGGACCGGCGCCGATGGCCGCAATGGTGCCCTGAGTCATGGCCTCGATGTTGATGTGGTTGATCATGGCGCCCTTGGGCTTGCCGGTGGTGCCCGAGGTATAGACCATGATGCAGAGATCTTCGGGGCTTCCCAGTGCCACTTCATCTTCAAAGCGCCGGGGCTGGGTTTTGGCGAGGCCACGGCCCATCTGCTCCACCTGGGCGAACGATGTGATATGCTCTTTGGGATAGCGCCTGAGCCCCTTCATATCCTTGACGATGATTTTTTCAAGGGCGGGCAGGCGATCCCGAACTTCCAAAATCTTATCGGTTTGCTCCTGATCCTCCGCCACCACGAACCTGGCGTCTGCATGCTTCACCACATAGTGCACTTCGGGGTAGGGACTGGTGGGGTATACGCCCACCGATACGCCGCCCAGACAGATGGCCGCCATGTCGGCGTAGAGCCATTCGCAGCAGTTTTCGCTGACTATGGCCAGGTGGTCGCCGCGCTTGAATCCCAGGGAGATCAGCCCCAGGGCGAAATGGTGCACATGGTCCAGGTATTGGGCCCAGGTCACCCGCTGCCAGATGCCGAACTCTTTTTCTCGCAGAGCCACCCGGGAGTCCCAGGCTCCCGCGCGCTCCAGAAAAATTTGAGCTAATGTCTTGCCCGTTGGTTCCATGCGTAAAATTTATTCAGCCGCTAACTTAACCAGCGTTTCCTTCGTTTATAGTGTTTGACGTCGTGATAGCTCTTAGCTGCGCCTTGTTCCCCCAGGCCGAGGTAGAACTCCTGGACATCCTTGTCCTGGAGCAGGCGCTCCACGGGACCGTCCAGCACCACCCGACCGGTTTCCATGATGTAACCGTATGAACTCACCGAAAGGGCCATCTGCGCGTTTTGCTCCACCAGCAGAATAGTGGTGCCCTCCTTGCGGTTGATCTCGCGGATGATGGCGAAGATCTCTTCCACCAGCAGGGGTGCCAGCCCCAGAGAGGGCTCGTCGAGCATCAACAGCCGGGGGCTGGCCAGCAGCCCCCGGCTGATGGCCAGCATTTGCTGTTCGCCTCCGGATAGGTAGCCGGCGGTCTGTTTGAGCCGGGTTTTGAGGATCGGGAAGTAGGTGAGACATTTATCCAGATCCTGCTTTACAGCCGAACGATTTTTTCGGATATAGGCGCCGCAGCTGAGATTTTCATCTACGGTGAGCTCTTCGAAAATTCGGCGCCCCTCCATCACCTGAAATATCCCCTGGCGCACAATCTGGTGGGGCGCCAGGCCGGTCAGGGAGGCTCCGTCAAACTCGATGGAGCCGTCGCTGATCTCCCCATCCTCCAGGGGCAGAAAACCGCTGATGGCTTTCAGGGTGGTGCTTTTCCCGGCGCCGTTGCTGCCCAAAAGGGCAATGATCTCCCCTTCGGGCACCTGCAGGGAGAGCCCCTTGAGCACCAGCACCACATGATTGTAGACCACCTCGATATTGTTCACCTTCAGGATCGAGGGCCGGCGGGGTTGCGCTTCCATCTACTCTTCCAAATAGATCCAGTCCGACGCCGGGTCAAAGCGGCCTTCCTTGGCGATATAGACTTTGCCCACGGCCGTGGCGTTGGTGCTTTTAAAGGTGACGATGCCGGCAAATCCCTGGGTATCCCAATCCTTGATCTGGGGCAGGGCGTCTTTCAGATTTTCCCCGGTAATGGGCAGCCCCAGTTCATGGCATTTTTTGGCTGCCTGGGTGAAGATCATGCCGGTGAACCAGCCCTGCATATAGGAGTTTGGGCGGTAGGTGACATCCGGGTGATGGCGCTGGTTAAACTCATGGATGGCCTGAATCATGGGGACATCCGTATGGTACCAGTAGGCATAGGGGTTGACCCCCATGAAACCCTCCCCATCGGGTCCCAGTTTGTCGAGTAGCATTTTGGACATGGTCCAGAAGGAACCCATAAACGTGGTTTCGAGGCCGAAGTCCTTGGCGCCCCGGATCACCGCGGGAATGGGAGGCACCACATAGCCCTGGAAGATGCAGAAGTCGGGATTATTGCGTTTCAGGTCCAGCAGTTGGCTGGTCACATCCACAGCCCCCACGGCGGTCACCTCCTCGGCCACGACCTCCACCCCCAGCTTTTCCGCCATCTCGCGGGCATAGGGGATGGGGTCGCGCCCAAACTCGGTATCGCTGTAGAAGAAGGCCACCGTGGGTTTTTGGCCCTCTTTCTTGGGATGGGCGGCAATGTATTTGAGCAGGATGCCGAACTGCTGGGCATAAGTAGGGCCGGAGACGAACATGTAGGGGTTCTTGCCGCGGTCGGCCAGCTCTTCGGAAAAGGAGGTAGAGCCGTAGAGTACGTGGTAACGGTCGTTGATCTCCGGGGCGAGAGCCTTGCCCTGACCGGTGGATTCACCATAATTCATGGGCGGGCTGTGCTTGGCCATCTGCTTTTTGAAAGAGGCCACGGCGCGTTTAACGTCGTAGCCGGTATCTTCGTAGGTGTATTCGAACATCATCCCGGCCACGCCGCCCTGCTCATTGGCGTAGGCCAAGGCGTCCGCCAGGCCCTGGTGGATGTTCTTGCCGGCGAAGGCAAAACGGCCGGTGATGGGCTGTTGGCCTGTCACCTTGATGGCTTCGGCCCCCATAGCCAGAGGGGTCATGAGAAGAACGCATAGTAATGCCATCAGCCAAACCCTGCAATGTCGCCTCTTCATCTCCTGCTCCTTTCGTTACGAGTATCCTCTTTCGGCGGGGCGACCCCCAGGGTCCGCCCGCCGGCCGGCTGTGGATCAATTTTCAAAAGGCCACAACCGAAAGTAGTTCTTTACCCGCCGCCACATCTCAGCCAGTCCGTGGGGCTCGAATACCAGAAAGACAACGATCAGCAGCCCGAACACCACGGTCTGCAGGGGGTACAGATAACTCATAATCGTGGGACTGAGCCCCTGGAAAAAACCCATGATGCTTTGCAGCACTTCAGGAATCAGGGTCATGAAAATAGCCCCGCAAATGGCCCCCAGCACCGACCCCAGGCCGCCCACGATGATCATGGCCAAATAGCGGATGCTCTCGTGGAGGGGGAAATGCTCCGGGGTGACGATCTTGAGCAGGTAGACATTGAGGCACCCCGCCACTCCGGCGTAAAAGGAGCTGGCCGCAAAGGCCAAAAGTTTGTAGTGAAACAGATTGATCCCCATGATTTCGGCGGAGATGTCCCGGTCGCGGATAGCGATAAAGGCGCGCCCTACACGGGTTCGAAACAGGTTCCGGGCGCCGGTCACGGCCACGATTACGATGGGTAAGGTGACAAAATAGAAGCCGAACTCCGTGTTCAACTTGACGCCGAAGATTTCAGCGGTGGGCACATTGATACCCCGGATGCCACCGGTAACCGGCTCCCAGTGAATGAAGATAAACTCAAAGATCATTTGCGCGGCAAGGGTGGCGATACACAGATAGAGCCCTTTCATGCGCATGGAGGGCGCGCCCACGACCACCCCCGCCAGGGCCGCGGCCAGCCCCGACAAGGGCAGGCAGACCAGAAAGGGCAATCCTAGACGGGTGGTCAGGATGGCGGCGGTGTAGGCGCCTACACCGACGAAGGCCGCATGCCCCAGGGAGATTTGGCCGGCCGCTCCGGTCAGGATATTGAGCCCCACGGCGGCGATGATGGCGACTCCGGTATGGTTGGCCATGTAGAGTAAATAGGGACCGGCTAAAAAGGGAAAGATCAGCAGCGCGGCAAAGAGGATTCCCATCCACACCCAGGAGGTGGGGCTGGGAAAGACCGCCTCGTCGGCGGCATAGCTCTCTTTGAAATCTCCGATACGCATATAATTACAGCCGCTCGATCTCCTCTTTGCCGAACAAGCCGTAGGGTTTGATCAGCAGGATGATCACCAGCACCACAAAGGGCGCCAGGTTTTTAACGCCACCGCCCACATAGGGATCCAAATAGCCCCCGGCGATGTTCTCCACCAGGCCCACAATAAACCCGCCCACCACCGCCCCGGCAATGGAGTCGAGGCCGCCCAGGATAACCACCGGAAAAATTTTAAGCCCGATATGGCCCAGAGTGGGCTGGATGCCGCCCATATTGCCGATGATCACTCCCCCCAGGGAGGCGGCCACCGCGCCCAGGGACCAGGCCAGGGTGAACATGGCGCGCACATTGATTCCCATGGAGAAGGCCGCCATCTGATCGTTGGCCGTGGCCCGCATGGCCACTCCCACTTTGGTGTACTTGAACAGCAGCGCAAAGAGGATCACCGCGGCCATGGCGATTAAAAAGCCCCAAAACAGGTTGGAGCGGATGATGATATCTCCCATGATAATGGGCGCCCGGGGAAAAAGGGGCGGGAAGCTCTTGAAATCCGTGGACCAGATGATTTCAGCCGCGCCCATCAGGATCGAGGAGAGACCGATGGTGACCATGATGACGCTGATCGCGGGCTGGCCCAGCATATGGCGAAGAATGGCGCGTTCCACCCAGAACCCGAGCAGTGCCGCGCAGCCCATCACCAGCACAAAGGCCGGTATGGCCGGAATCTCGGCCCCAACCATGAAAGTGTAGAAAAAGTAGGCCCCAATCATCATGAACTCGCCGGTGGCGAAGTTGATGATACTGGTGGCTTTGTAGATCAAGACAAAACCCAATGCGATCAGGGCGTATACTCCACCCACGGCAATTCCGCTGACGATGAGCTGTGCCAGGATATCCATGTCAGACTTTCTTTTCTCCTAGATAGGCCTTGATCACCTCCGGGTGGCGCTGAACATCCCGCGGGGTGCCTTCGGCGATTTTCTCTCCGAAATTGACCACCAGGACCCGGTCGCTGATATCCATGATCAGGCGGATATCGTGTTCGATGAGCACGATGGTGACATCCCGCTCCTGCTGGATATCGAGAATGAAACGCGCCATGTCTTCGGTCTCCTCGGCGTTCATCCCGGCCACCGGCTCGTCCATGAGCAGCACTTTGGGCTGCATGGCCAACGCCCGGGCCAGTTCCACCCGTTTTCGCAGTCCATAGGGCAGCGATGCCACGGGGCGTTTGCGGATATGTTCAATTTCCAGAAAATCGATGATTTCCTCCTCGATTTCCCGCCTCAGGGCCATCTCCTCGCGATGGGCGGCACCCCAGTAGGCAAAGGCCGACAATAGGCCGGTTTTCAGGTGGGAATGTGCGCCCAGCTTGATGTTGTCCAGGACGGTCATTCCGCGGTAGAGGGCAATATTCTGAAAGGTGCGGGCCATTCCCAGTTTGGCCCGGCGGTCGCAGGAGAGCCGGGTAATCTCGCGCTCCATGAAGTAGATCCGGCCTTGGTCCGGCTTATAAAACCCGCCGATGATGTTGAGGATGGAGGTTTTACCGGCGCCGTTGGGGCCGATAATGGCAAAGATTTCACCCGGGGCGACCTCAAAACTGATGCGGGTGAGGACGGCGAGACCGCCAAAGGCCAGACTCACATCCTCTGATTTGAGGATGGGGGGGTCCCCGGAGTTGCCCATGGCGGCCGTTTGCGGCATAGGGTCTTAACCTGATTTCAATTAATAAATGAAATTTATTATTTGGCGCACTATCTCAAAAGGCTGGGGGGGTGTCAATGCTTTAGCTGTAGGGGGAATCATTATTGAGGCTGCCGTGTGGAATTTGGATGGCGGGCCGCGGAAGATTGGGCGCGCTGATTGGACGCGGGGGTAGGGGTTCAATATTTTGAACCCCTACTAGAAAGGATAGAGGTCAGGATAGGGCGAAGTCCGTGGTTTTCACCAGCCCCTTGACCGGGATCACGGGATGGCCGTCGGCATCCTCGCTGACCTGCGCCGGCCAGCTGAAATTGGGATCCAGGGCTTTAAAGTAGGCCAGGTCGTAGGGCAGCAATTTGAGGGAAAGGTCGCTATCGCCACCCTCGAACCTGGAAGAGAGGCCGAAATCCACTTCCCCCAGGGCCGTGCGGATGATGTAGCGGGGGATTTCCCGGCCGCTGCCTTCCCTCCGCACCCGGGTGGCGATGTCCACCACATCGTAAAGCGCCACCGGGTGGTTTTGGTTCCATTTTTCCTGGACAGGCAGGCCGGCCACATAGAGATGATGAAATTCGATGGCGGCCTGGCGGCAGGCAAAAGCCAGTCGGTGGATATCTTCGGGGGTGTCATTGATTTTGCCCAGCAAGGGGGTGTTGTTGTACACCGTAATGCCCTTGTTGTTGAGCCGCCGCACCAGGCGGGCATGGTCTTGGTTCACTTCCTCGGCGGCCAGAAACTGGGTTTCGATTTCGAGGCGCAGAGGGTTGACGATGGTCAACTGGTTCAAGGCGCCCAGGGCGTCCACCACCGCCGCGGTGTAGCTTTGCGGGGCGGTGTTAAATTTCAGGCTGCGCAGACGCACGGCATTGACATGGGGCGTATCCTGAAGTTCGCGGACGATCCAGCGGATCTGGGACAAGGCATCCACGGTGTCGCCGGAGGAAACGATGCGCACGTCACTGATGCGTTCATCGCCGCGAATGTAGTACAGATCCTCCGGAACGGCGTTGACATCCAGTTCCACTCGGGTTTCGTGGACCCGCGAGAGGGTTCCCGAGCCGCTATTGACGATGCCGGGGGTAATGCCTTCAAGCTCATCAATGAGCGGCCTTACGGCATCGCTGCTCTCGGGCTGGGGGGTGATGCCGCCGCCCAGACGCAGGGGCCGGGATCCCAGATATAAATTTTCATCTCCGATTTGGGCCATGTATTGAATGTCGATGGTGCCTTCCGCATTGACCCGGATATTGGTCAGTTCGTTGGCGATGGGCGCGAACTGTTTGAAGTAGTTCGGGGTGTAGGGGCTGCGGATCCACATGAAGTTGGGGTTTTCGGCCACCGGCTCCACGGCCCAGCCGCTGGTGTGCCAATCCATCTTGCCGATGGGCGTGGCGGTGCAGATCCGGGGGATCACCCGGTCGGAAAGATGAGCGCGCAGGTAATTGCCCGCTGCCAGGCCCTTGGCGATGGGCGTCCAGTAGACACTGTTGCCGTGGATGGGACTGCAGGGGATGTAAATATAGTGCAACTCCGCTCCGGCGCCCCGCAGCAGGCTGAAGAGCCGCACCAATTCGAGACCTTGGTCGTTGCAATTTTTCAGAAAAGGGGTTTGCACATAGACCGCAATGCCGCTTTTCACCAAATCGGTGATAATCATCAGGCTTTGGGGGGAGATCTCGTCAGGATGGATAAAGTGCGTGGCCACTTCCATGCGCTTGCCGCGCTGCTGCAACGCGAGGTTTTTTTGCTTCAGATAGTTGAGCATCTCCCCGTCATGGGAGAGGAACAGGTGGGGATAATAAGCGATGGCGCGGGTGGCCAAACGCAGGGTCTGCACGTGGTCAATGGCCATGAGGCCTTCGATGGCGGCCTCCATGTTTTTGCGATTCATAAAAGGGTCGCCCCCGGTGATCACAATCTCCTTGATGGCGGGGGAATTGGCTACGTGGGCCACGGCGCGCTTCACATCGGCCATGCGGGGGTTGGTTTCGTTGCGGGACTCCTTGTGCTTGCGGAAGCAGAAGCGGCAGTAAACCGGACAGCTCATGTTGAGCAGGAAAATCACCCGATTGCGGTACATCTGTTCCAGTAGTCCCTGGTGAAACTGGCCGATCCAGGTGTTGGTGTGGCCGGCATCGTCCAGCTCTTGGGTAAAGGGCAGATATTGGTAGGCCACATTGCGGGAGACTTGCATCTGGCGGATGGTGTGCATGGAGAGCCGCACCGGGTAGGTCTCGATCACTTTTTGCAGGTCCGCCCGGTCCGCCTGGGGCACCTTGATGTTGACCGCTTGTTCCAACTGGTCAACGGTTTTAATGGAGATAAAGCGGTTGCCGGGCAGCACCACTTCCAGGATCGCCATGAGCAGCAGATGGGGCAGGGTGACCCCGTTGATGGTCGGCCGGCGGATGCCGTCCGCGGTGCTCTCCACGGCGGAGCCTAACAGATCGAGCAACCGGCGGAAGAATCCATGGGGATCGTTCGCATAGCCGCAGGCTTCCAGCAGCCGGGAGAATTTGGCGGGTCCCTCGCCGGTCTGGATGATGCCGTAAAAGTCCGGGCCGACCCATGATTTTACGCCGTAGTGCTCCAAGAAATGGGTCATGGCCGCCACCAGCTCGGAAAGAGGCGCCTGGTGTTCTTCACCTGAATGGGCGTAGGTGATGGTCAATACCGTATCGTTCGCCGACATGGTCTTTGCTCCTGTTGCGCGCTGGAATCGGAATGTTAAACCCCGTGAGGGCCCATCAATCCTATTGCCGCCGGCCGGCGGCCAGGGGCGGGTTTGAAACCCTTTTTTTCCGGCATTTGACATTCTCATTTAAATCTGCCACTATTAACTATTATAGTAAATCATTTTCCATTATAGTATGATCCTAATGCATCCCCAAAGCCAATGTCAAAAGGAAAATACTACTTTTCCAAATCACTGGAAAAGGGTCTGAAAATATTGACACTTTTCGACGCCGAGACGCCGGTGTTGACCCAGAGCGGCATCGCCCGGACCCTGGGGATGAATATGACCTCCACCTATCGTTACATCAACACCCTTCAAGAGTTGGGCTATTTGGAAAAGGATCTCAAAACCAAGGAGATCCGGCCCAGCATCCTATGTCAGTTGCTGTGCAACAACCTGACCCAGGCTACGGACCGGCTGCGGCTGGTCAAGGCCGTGGTGGATCGGATCCACCGTGAAAACAACATCAGCATCGACGTGGTATTGATCGTGGACGATACCCTCCGGCGCCTGTACCATCGGGTGGCCCAGGAGACCCTGACCTACAGCCTGCCGGACGAGGCCAAACATTGCTTGCACAATACGGCCCTGGGCAAGGCCTATTTATTCAGCTTGCCTGGAGACCAACTCCCAGGGAAGATCGGTGCCCTAAAGTTGGCGGCGCGCACGTCCCAAACCATTGTGGATGCTGCGCTGCTGATCAAGCAGCTGCAAGCCTACAAGCGACGCGGATACGCAATGTGCGCAGAAGAGTATCTGCAAGGATTGGTGGCCATTGGCGCGCCCCTGATGGACACCACCCGCGGCAAAGGGATCGGTGCGGTCTCCTTTGATTTTTCCATCCTGCAGCACAGTGCCGGGGAGATCGAGGCCAAATACGGAACAATGATCATCGAGACCGCCCAATCGCTGTCCGAAGTTCTGAGCGCCTAGAACCCATCGGCCTGTCGGGTTTTCTGCTACCCGAATCGTGAAAAGGTAAGATTGCCATGAAATCCGAAAGCTGGAAACCTTGGGCCCTGCTGTCGCCGGCCATGAGCGCGGTCTTTTTGCTGCTGGTGATTCCGGTCTGTTTTGTGGTGGTCTACAGTTTCTGGCTGCGGGCGCCCAGCGGCGCCGACATTCCGGCATTCCAGCTGGGCAACTACGCCAAGTTCTTCGAAGATTTCTTCTACCCCAAAATACTGATCCGCACCATCCGGATCGCCTTTGAAACCGTTTTTCTTTGTGTGGTGCTGGGCTACATCCCGGCCTACTACTTCTACCGCAGCGAGAGCCGCTACAAACAGGTGTTTCTGCTGTTGATCATGCTACCCTTCTGGGTGAGTTTTATCATCCGCACCATGAGCTGGATCAACATCATGGGGGATACCGGGCTGATCAACCATTTTCTGCTCAAGACCGGGCTGATCGAAACGCCCCTCTCCATGCTCTACAATGAGTTTACCGTTCTCATGGGGCTGATCATGTACCTTTTGCCCTTTATGGTGCTCAACATCTATGTCAGTCTGGAGGGGATCGACAAAAGCCTCTTGGAGGCGGCCCGCTGCATGGGTTGCACCGAGTGGCAGGCTTTCCGTGAAGTGACGCTGCCCTTGAGCCTGCCCGGAGTGAGCGCCGGCTGTCTACTGGTGTTCGTCCTTACCGCCGGCACCTATCTGCCCCCCATGATCCTGGGGGGTCCGGGCAACGACATGATCGCCAACCTCATCTTCAAGCGGGTCATCGGGACTCTGGACTGGCCCTTTGGTTCGGCCATCAGCGTCATTTTGCTCAGCCTGTTGTTTGTGATCGTCTGGACTTACAACCGCTACCTGGGTATCAATCAGATTTTCAAGAGCTTTCAAGGCAGCTGACCCATGAAACACTTCTCCCCGGGCTGGACTCTGATTCGCCTTTACACCCTGCTGGTCTACCTCTTCATGTTCGCCCCCATCGTGGTGGTGATCGTGCTGGCCTTCAACCCCAAACAGTTCGGCATTTTTCCCATGGAGGGGGTCAGTCTGCGCTGGTTCATCAAGCTGGCCCAAAACGAATCCATCATCGATGCTTTTAAAAACTCCCTGGTGCTGGGTTTTTTTACAGCGCTGATTTCCACGGGCGTCGGCATTTTAGCGGCCCTGGCCTTTATCCGTTTCGAGTTTCCCGGCAAAAACACCATCAATACCCTGCTGCTCTCGCCGATCATGATTCCCGAAGTGGTGCTGGGGGTGGCTCTGCTGCTTTTTTTGCGCTGGCTGCAGCAGCCCAAGAGTTTTGTGCTGCTGTTGATCGGCCATGTGGTGCTGACCCTGCCCTATGTGCTGCTCATTGTTCAGGCGCGGCTGGTGGGCATCAAGAAGGAGTACGAAGAGGCGGCCAAGTCCCTGGGGGCCAATGGCTTTCAAACCTTCAAGGAGATCACCTTCCCACTCCTGCTGCCGGCCGTGTTGGCCGGGGCTCTGTTCGCTTTTACCATCTCTTTTGATGATATCACCGCGACCCTCTTTTGGGCCACGGCCCAAAACCAGACGGTTCCGGTGAAAATTTTCAGCATGTTGCGAAATTCCATCAGCCCAGAGATCAACGCCTTGGGCGCGGTGATGATCGTGCTCACCGTGGCCACCCCCTTGCTGGCGGGATATCTCTCCCGTAAGTTTTCCAAATTCAAGGACTAATCCAACAACCTTCAACTGAAAGGAGACTCTGATGGCTATCGTTACCCAAGAAAAACTGGATCGGATTATGGAGGCTTATCAACAGGGCACCCTCAGCCGCCGTCACTTCATCAAATATCTTTCCATGGCCGGGGCTTGCCTGGGACTTACGGCCATGCCCTTGGGCGGTTTAACGCAAAAGGCCTGGGCGGCGAAGTCCATCCGTTTTGACGGCTGGGGAGGTTCGGTTTCCGAAGCGTTCCGGGAACACGCCTTCAAACCCTTCACCGAAGCGACCGGCATTGAGGTAATCGACGGCGAATTCGGCGATATGAACTCCTATCTCACCCGGGTCAAAGCCTCCTTCCCGCCGGGTGGAGAGTTCAACATCGCCCATCTCAGCGCCGTGTTCGACTATGCCCGCTACGTGGACCTGGGATTCTCATCGGTGCTGGATGAGACCAAAATCCCCAATTTGAAAAATGTGATGTCCTCCATGATCAAACCCTTGCGGGATATCACCCAAGGCACGCTTTCGGCGGTGCCCTACGACCTGGGGCAAACCGGCATTGCCTACAACACCCAGCATATCAGCAAGGAGAAGGCCGAGAAACTGGGGGCTTCCCTGCTGTGGGACAAGGAGCTCCAAGGCAAGCTGGGCAGTTGGGAGGGCGATTTCAGGACCAACATGTGGTACGCGGCGCTGCACACCGGCCAAAGCCCCAACAACATGACCGATCTGGAGGCGATCTGGGCGGCGTTGCGCGAGCAGAGGGATCTGATGAAAAAGTATTGGGCCTCGGGGGCCGAATTGATGAGCCTGCTGGCCAACCAGGAGATCTACGCCACGGTGGCCTGGTCCGGTCGGGTAGCGGCCCTGCAGCAGGAAGGGCACCCCATCGGCTATCTCTCTCCCGAGGGCACTTACTCCTGGATGGAGTATCTATTTGTCCTCAAAGGGACCGATTTGGACGTGGCCCAGCAACTGCTCAACTTCATGTTGGAGCCCGCCGCGGCGATCGCCGTGGCCGAGGGCCAGAACTATCCGCCCAGCCTAGATCCCACCAAGGTGGAGCTCACCGAGAAGATCAAGCAGATGCCGGCCTTTGATCCCACCGGTAAGCTGGAAGGCTACCTCTTCGCCGATCCGGCCTACTGGAACGCCAACCAGGTGGAATGGACAGAGAAGTGGGACCGTATCAAGGCGGGCAGCTAGCAGGCTAAACAGAAAACGATTCGCCTCTTGGGCCGCCGCCGCCCCTCCTATGTCAACGGGAGGGCAGTGGCGGCATCCCGATTCAATCCCAACCGGGGGAGTACAAGACAGTGGCAAGCGGCAAGACCCAGCCCATGGTGCAGTTCAAAGGCATTTTTAAGCGGTTTGGCAAAGTGACCGCTGTGGAGAAAATGGATTTTGAAATCGAAGAGGGGACTCTGGTGACCCTGCTGGGGCCGTCAGGGTGCGGAAAGACCACCCTGCTGCGTATGGTGGCCGGGCTGGAGGAGCCCACCGAGGGGGATATCTTCATCAATGGCGTGCGGATCAACGATACCCCCATCCATCAGCGCAACCTGGGAATGATCTTCCAGAACTACGCCCTGTTTCCCCACAAAACCATTTATGAAAATGTCGCCTTCGGCCTGAAGTACCGCAATGTTCCTAAGGCGCAGATCCCGGATAAGGTGTCTCGGGCGCTGGAGATGGTCCGCTTGCCGGGGGTGGAAAAGCGCATGCCCAGCCAGCTCTCCGGCGGACAGCAGCAGCGCATCGCCATGGCCCGGGCGATTGTCATCGAGCCGGACGTACTGCTCATGGACGAGCCTCTCTCGGCCCTGGATGAAAATCTGCGGGAAGAGATGCGGCGGGAGGTGGACAACCTTCAGCGGATGCTCGGCGTCACCACCATTTTCGTCACCCACGACCAGCGCGAAGCCCTGAGCATGTCGGACAAGATCCTGGTGATGAAGGAGGGCCTTAAGCAGCAGGAGGGCGACCCCGAAACGGTTTACAATGAACCGGTTAACCATTTTGTGGCCGATTTTCTGGGCCACTCCAATTTCATCAACGGCGAGGTCGTAGAGGTCGGCAACGATCATCTTAAGGTCAGGATCGAAACCGGCGATCTCCTCCTGGCGAAAAACAAAGGCGGATTCTCGACGGGGGATCCAGTGGAGATCATCGTCCGCGCCCAGCGCTTTGACGCCTTTCCCAGAGATGAATTCAAACCTGCGGAAGGCATGAACCATTTTGAAGGGCGCATCAAGGACCGCAGCTACATGGGCGGAGAGGTGAGCTATTTCATCGATTTGGGCGCCGGCCGTGAAATTCATATCATCAGCATGATGCGCACCCGGCTCTACAACATCGGTGAGACGGTGAGTGTGCAGGTCTCCCCCCACCACTGCCACCTGATTCCCCTGGCCTAAGCCTGACTGTTGGACACACTTGACACTGGGGGTGTGTTGTCATGCTTCGAGCTTATCGGCTACAGGCGCGACTACTGGATCTCCGCCCCCCGCCTAAAGCCTGCGGGGGCAGGCCCCGCGGAGATGACGTGCAGTCAGTAGGATCCGTCATTCCCGCGCAGGCGGGGCACGCAGTGAAGCTTTAGCGCTATCCATACTCAATATATTGAATTTATTTCGTAAATACTGCCCACAGTGTCAAGTGTGGCCAACAGTCAGGGCCTAAGCAACGGTTTTTTTCTGGGACACCTGCCGGAGTCAAGGCCATGGCCGACACGGTTGAAAACATCCTGGGCTCTCGGGTCCAGCACGGTCCTCACAACCAACGCATCTACCTGATGAAATTGGGCCCCCGGCATACGCCGGGACTTGTGGCCGCCTTGGATGATTTGGCCCGGCAAAAGAGTTACGGGAAAATCATTGCCAAGATTCCGGCCTCGGCCTGGGAGCCTTTTGAACGCGCCGGGTATCGAATCGAAGCGCGGGTGCCGGGATTGATCCGCAACCGCCATGAGGCTCTGTTCGTGGCTAAATATCCGGTCCCACGGAGAGCGCGGGAGTACCGGGACCCATTCGATTCAGCCTCTCCTCGACCTCCGAATTCCATTCGCGCCAGACAATTGCGCCCAAAAGCGCAGCCCTCCCATCCGGTTTCTCCCCTGATACCCGACGATGTCGAGGATATGCGCGCGATATATCGCCGGGTATTCCGCTCCTACCCCTTTCCCATCGACAACACTCACTACCTGAAGGGGATGATGAGGGCCGATGTTTTGTACTACGGGGTTCGAATGGAGGGGAGCCTGGCGGCCATCGCCGGCGCTGAGATGGATGCAACGGACCGCAACGTGGAGATGACGGACTTTGCCACCCGGCCTTCCTGGCGGGGCCGGGGTCTGGCCAAATCCCTGCTCACCCACATGGAGCGAACCTGCCGCGGGCTGGGTTTTTTAACCGCTTACACCATTGCCCGGTCGGCATCCGCGGGGATGAATCGGGTCTTTCAGTCGCGGGGATACCACCAGGGCGGGCGGCTCATTAACAACACTCAAATCAGCGGTAAAATCCAAACCATGACCGTTTGGTACCGCCGGCTATAGTGTACCTTTTCTTCGGAAATCATGACATTTCCTTGCGGGCCGAGGCGAGCAGAAACCGGTGCATGGCTTGGCAGGCCGGAGAGGCTGCGCGAAGTTTATTGCGAATCAGGTAGAAACTGCGGGACATGGCCAGGCCTTCCACTTCGACGGCTGCCAGCACACCTGCCCCAAGCTCGGTGTCGATGGCTCTTTTTGACAAAACCGATATGCCCAGCCCGGCCTTGATCCCCTCTTTGACTGCCGTGGAAGAGCCCAGGCAGGCCCGCACCTCAAACCCATCGGTACCTGGGATGCCATTTTGGCGCAAGTAGGATTCCAGCATCTTCAGGGTTCCCGACCCTCTCTCCCTTAAAATCCAGGGGGCGCCGCACAACTCCGCCAGGGTTATGGTTTCCCGCTGCGCCCAGAGGTGGTCCCCGGCAACGGCCAGTACCAGTTCGTCCCGCCACAGGGGCTGGCACAAAAGGTTGGGATGCCGGCCTTTGAAGCCGATCACGCCGATCTCGTAAGTTCCCTTCAGAACGCCCTTTTCAATGCTGCGGCTGTCGGCAACGGCCAGCTTGATGCTCAAGCGGGGATATTCGGCGTGGAACTGGCTGATGCAGCGGGGAAGAATGTACTCCCCAGGAATGGTGCTGCCGCCCATGGACACCTCGCCCTGCTCCCGCCCCAAAAAACGCTCCATTTCCAGCCGGCTGGTTTCCTTCATTTCCAGCAGTAGGGTGGCATGTTTATGCAGCAGTTCGCCGGCGGCGGTGGGAACCACCTTGCGGCCCAGGCGATCCAGCAGCTGCACGGTCATTTTACGCTCCAGGGTGGCAATGCGCTCGCTCACGGTGGCCTGGGCCAGGTGAACCGCTTCGGCGGCCTTTGAAAAACTACTCAATTCAACGACTTTACAGAAAATCTCAAGTTCCCGCAAACCAAAGTCCATGGATTTCATTTTCTTGCCCACTCAATCGATGGAGGTTGCGCCGACGTTTTTTAAGATCTTGTCCCGGGCCGCGGTTTTGTTGAAGTAAAGTTTGTAGGCGATGTAGTACTTATTGATATTGGCAACATAAGACACCGTCTCACGGCCGATTTTTTCGGCGGCGATGCGTTCCACATGGCCGAACCAGCGATTGGGATCCAACCCTCTTTCTTGGGCGCTCTTGCGCAGTTGCTTGATTTTCGCCGGCCCGGCGTTGTAGGCTGCCCAGGCAAAGTCCACCTGGGCCGCCGGGGAGATAGCCGGATCGCTGAAATAGCGTTTGCGGAGAAAATCGAGGTATTTCACTCCGGCGTGAATGTTGTTTTCGATCTTTTCGATCTGCTGGATGCTGACGGGCGCCCCCGCCGCCGTGCTGGGCAATAGCTGCATGATGCCCACCGCCCCGCTGGGGCTTTTTTTCTGCTGGTCCAGCTCAGATTCCTGATAGGCCTGGGCGGCAATGGCCAGCCAGTCGAAGCTGTACTGATCGGAATACT
Source organism: uncultured delta proteobacterium (assembly GCA_963713755.1). GTDB lineage: Bacteria > Desulfobacterota > Desulfobacteria > Desulfobacterales > CAVQMW01 > CAVQMW01. The sequence continues at coordinate 1,499,865 of CAVQMW010000005.1, forward strand.
TTTCAAACAGGCCGACCAAGGTTTCAACTTTTTTGCGCTCTTTTTCGGTAAGTGGATTCTTGATCCATCGGGAGTCTTGGTAGTAGCGTTTGAAGAGAATATTGCCCAGCAAAGAGCCCTTCTTATTGATTTTAAGGTGCTCATTGAGGCTTTGCAGCAATTGCGGGCTCTCTTTGCGCACGGCCCAGGCGATGCGTCCGCCGCTGTGGATGGGGATATCTGTTTCAACGCGGATGTCGGGCAGGACCTCGGCCCATACCTCGGCAATGTGCTCATCGGCCACCGTCAGCTTCACCACTCCGGCATGCACCATCTCCAGGATATCTTCCGTGGCGAGAATCGATTCCGCGTTTACGATCTTGACGAGGGGTAGATTTTGGTCTTTCAACCTGTCGTTCAGCGCCTTAAGATGGGCTGAATAACTGCTTTTGGCCCGCACATAGACTTCCTGCCCCGCCAGATCCTGTAGGGACTTGAGATCCGGAACCTCGTTGTTACGTACGATCACCTCTGACACTTCCGTTAAGTAGGGCTCGCTGAAGCTGACCTTTTTTTCGCGTTCAGGGGTAATGGTCAGCCCGGCCGCCGCGATATCGCCGTGCCCTTCGGCCAAAGCATCCAAGAGCTGATCAAAGGGAAGCGGAATGAAAACGATTTTGATTTGATCATGAGCGTTTTTAACACCCTGGTTGAGATGTTTTTCATACTCCCGCAGCAATTCGTATTCAAAGCCCCGCGCCACCCCTTTATCCAGAAAGTAGTTGGATTTGCTGTAGGAAACTAGAGCGCGAATTACTCGCCGTTTGCGCATTTCAGGGAGATCATCCGTAAACGATTGGGTGACCCGTTGGACAATGACGTTTTCAGCGTCCGGGGTGCTTTTTTGGGCGAAAAGCAGGGTTGCGGGATGGTTACCCGCAGCGGATTGGCGAAGATCGGCCATCGGCCAACTTACGTGATCCGGCTGCTGCCCGGTTTCAACCCTGGCGGGCAGGGTACCTTCAAATAGGGTTCCGGAACCGGCTGGCAGCACCCCGGCGATCAACCCAGCCAGCATCATGAGCGCGGTCAGAGCCCCATGGTGTCGGGGAATGTGGATCATCATTATTAACCTCCATGGATGGATGGATAACCAGTTGTCCAATCAGGACACTATGCCCGAGTATGTCTGTTTTTTCCAGGCATATGATCCAGTGGTTTCTAATTCAAGCCCCGGGCCTGGATGCATTCCGTTTGATCTCAGACGGCGACTAGCGTAGATTGGCGAGTATCGGTTGATCGTTTTCAAATGCTTTGCTGACTGGGTTATCCGGGGCAAGGGATGTATCCCGCCCCGCCTGCCACCCACACCGAGAAAAGGAGAGAGTATGAAGGTACCTAAGGTATTGTCCCGAGTCATCCTCGCAACGGTCGTGGCCCTGCTGTTATGCCCCTTGGCCTCGGCCCAGGAGCTGGCCAAAGAGCAGGTGCTGATGATCGCATTCGATGCTGGGGATGCCAAGAATCTCGATCCCCACCGGGCGGCCAGCACCGTGGATCGCTCCACGGTGGACCCCATCTTCAACGGGCTGGTGCGCTACCCTCCGGGACAACAGGTGGATGTGGAGCCGGACCTGGCGGAAAGCTGGCAAACCTCCCCCGACGGCAAGACCTGGAGCTTCAAGCTGCGCCAAGGGGTGATGTTCCATCCCTATGAAAAACAGCCCCAGGGCTATGAGCTGACCGCCGCGGATGTGGTCTATTCCCTGGAGCGGGCCGCCAATCCCGATTTTTCCTCCTATGCCGGGGAGTATACCGGGCTGACCTTCAAGGCCGTGGATGACTACACAGTGGAGATCGGTATCCAGCAACCCGTTTCGGCGCCCCTCTTCCTGGCCAAGTTTGCCAACTATGCCGGGGGCTTTGTCGTGTCCCAAAAGGCCATCGAGGAGATGGGCAACGAGTGGTTCCAGACCCATCCGGTGGGTACGGGACCCTTTATGTTCCAGTCCTACGAACCCCGCCAGGAGATCACCTTGGCGGCCAATCCCGGCTACTTCCGCGGCGCGCCGATCCTGGAAAAGCTGGTGATCAAGTACATGCCCAATGTGGCTTCCCGGGAATTCGGCCTGCGCACCGGCGAGCTGCACGTAATCGAAGGCTTGAACGAGAGCAAATGGGTGGAGAAGATCGCCACCTTCCCCGAGGTTTCGGTGACCCCCTTCGGCCCTTGTGAAACCCAGATGCTGCACATCAACATGGCCAATGAAGTCTTTCAGGATATCCGGGTGCGCAAGGCCTTAAGTTATGCCATCAGCCGCGGGGAGGTGGCCGCTTTTATGGGCGAGAGCTTGGCCGAGCCCATCTATTCGGCGGCCATGGCGCCCCCGGCGCCCGGCGCCCTGACCCAAGCGGAAGCCGAAGCGGCCGGGGTGGTCTACGAGGGCGATATCGAGAAAGCCAAGGCCCTGCTCCAAGAGGCCGGTAAATCCGATCTGAGCTTCGAGGTGGTGATCAGCGAACTGGCCACCAGCTACCGTAAGCCCCTGGTAGGCCTCCAGGCCCAGGTGAAGAAGGCCGGTATCGACATGCAGCTCAAGGTGGTGGACCACGCCTCCTTTCACAGCCTGATCCGAAATGATGCCAGCCCCTTGGTCTATTATGCCTGCTGGCGGCCCAATGCCGATGTTTTCCTGACCCGCTTCTACCACAGCGCTTCGGAAGTGGTGAAGGGCGCCAAGCCGGACACCAACTTCTCCCATTACGGGGCCGTGGACGCGGACGGAGACGGGACGGTCGACACCATCGATGCCCTCATCGAGCAGGCGCGCTTCGAATTGGACGGTGACAAACAGGCCGCCCTCTGGAAGGAGGCCCAGATCGAACTGCTGAAAAATGCGGCCCTAGTGCCCATCATCCGGCTCAAGTACGCCTTTCCCATGAAGTCCTACGTGGATCTGGGACATCCCCTGGAGTTCAGCTGGCAAACCTACTCCCCCCAGATCACGGAACAGACCCGGATTCTGGCCCACTGATCCATGGCGGGATGCTAACCTTCAATTCAATTCCCCTGATTAACTCCGCGGAGATGGCGTATGGTCGATAGAGTTCGTCATTCCCGCGGAGGCGGGGCACGCAGTGGAGCTTTAGCGCTATCTATTCTCAATATATTGAATTCATTATTAAATTAACACTCGCGGAGTCAAATGTGAGGCAGGGCTATCCCTTGATGAGAGGGGAGTTGCAAGGCTCCCGCAACCTGCTCCTGAATCAAGCCCGTAAAGTGGTCTGCCGTGTTTAAATACGCCATTCGCCGCATTCTGCAGAGCATCCCCATTCTGATCATCGTCTTGACGTTGGTCTTTGTGGTGGTACGCGTGCTGCCGGGGGACCCGGCCGTGGCGGCCCTGGGCGACTACGCCAGTGAAGAGGCGGTCCAAGCCCTGCGGATGAAGCTGGGACTCAACGAACCCATCTGGCTCCAGTATCTGCGCTTCCTGGGGCGTCTGGCCCGGGGGGACTTGGGAATTTCGGCCATTACCGGCTATCCCGTGGCCAAACAGGTGCTGCAGGTGCTGCCTTACACCCTGGAGCTGACCTTTTGCGCCATTCTTTTCGGCTATCTCCTGGGGGTGCCTTTGGGGATCTCCGCGGCGGTGCACCGCAACAGCTTCATCGACTACTTCAATCGCATTTTCTCCCTGCTGGGCCTGTCGGTGCCGGCCTTCTATCTGGGGATCATTCTGATTCTGCTCTTTTCCATCATCTTTCCCATCTTTCCGGTGGTGGGGGGCGGCGAGTTCTGGGACCTGAAGGACAACCTGCGGCACCTGGCCCTGCCCGGATTCTCCCTGGGGCTGCTGATGATGGCCTATGTGACCCGCATGACCCGCTCGGCGATTCTGGATGTGCTCCGGGAGGATTATGTGCGCACAGCCCATGCCAAGGGCGTCCTGGAGCGCCTGGTGCTCTACAAGCACGTACTGCGCAACGCCCTGATTCCCATTGTGGCCCTGGGCGGGTTGTATGCCGTGGTGCTCATCGGCTCGTCGGTAATGGTGGAGATCGTCTTCTCCCGTCCCGGGCTGGGCAAACTCATGGTGGGGGCCATCAAACAGCGGGATTACACCACCCTGCAATCGGTGATGGTGATTTATGCGGTGCTGGTGGTGCTGATCAACCTGGCCACGGATCTGATTTACGGGCTTATCGATCCGCGGATTAAATATGACTAACGCTCAGGATAATTTTATGGCGGACATCGATACAGCCGCGTCCTTCGATGGCGAGATGCTGGTGGAGATCTCCCAGCGGCGCCGCATGTGGCTGGCTTTTCGCCGCAACAAGACCGCCATGTTCGGTGGAATTCTGGCGATTGCCATCGTGCTGACGGCGATCTTCGCGCCCGTGCTCGCGCCCTACGATCCTCTGGCCCAGAACGCCCTGGCGCGGCTCAGCCCCAGCAGCGCGGCCCACTGGCTGGGGAGCGACGATTTCGGCCGGGATGTTTTTTCACGGATCATCTGGGGTAGCCGGGTGAGCCTGATCATCGGTCTCAGCTCGGTATTGGCCGGGCTGCTGGTGGGCACCGCCATGGGCATGGTGGCCGGCTATTACGGCGGCAAGGTGGAAACCCTGATCATGCGCGCCGTGGATGTGCTGATGTGCTTTCCCGACCTGATCCTGGCCATTGCCGTCACCGCGGTTCTGGGGGCCAACCTGGTGAACCTGATTATCACCATCGCCATCGTCATGACGCCCCGTTTTGCCCGGCTCTCCCACGGCCAGCTACTCAAAATGAAGGAGAGCGAGTATGTGGTGGCGGCCCAGGCCATCGGTGCCCGGGTACCGCGGATCATCGTCCGACACATTTTTCCCAACATTTTCGGGGAGCTGCTCGTGGCCGGAACCCTCTGGGTGGGGGTCGCCATCCGTCTGGAAGCCAATCTGGCCTTCATCGGTCTGGGGGTTCAGCCGCCCACGCCCACCTGGGGCAACATGATCCGGGAGGGAGTGGATGTGTTGATCAACGCCCCGGGCATTTCCATTTACTCCGGCCTCTGCATCCTGATCACCATTTTGGCCTTCAACACTCTGGGGGACGGCATCCGCGACATGATCGATCCCCGACTCAGAGGAGCGTGATCCGCCATGGCCGCCACCCCAACCCACTCCCCTGCCCCGCTGCTGGAGATCCGGAACCTGAAAACCTATTTCAACACCGACGAGGGGCTGGCCCGGGCCGTGGACGGCATGGATCTGGTCATCCGCAAGGGAAAAACCCTGGGGGTGATCGGCGAGTCAGGCTGCGGCAAGAGCGTTTCGGCGCTCTCCGTGATGCGGCTGATCCCCCAGCCGCCGGGGAAGATCGTGCAGGGGCAGATTATCTTTAAAGGTTCGGATCTCTTAGAGAAAACCCCTTCTGAAATGCGCCGCATCCGGGGCAACGAGATCGCCATGATCTTCCAGGAGCCCATGACCTCCCTCAACCCGGTGTTCACCATCGGCAATCAGATCAGCGAACCCCTGATCCAGCACCAAAAATTAGATAAAGCCGCGGCCCGCAAAAAGGCCATCGAAAGTTTGCGGCACGTGGGGATTCCCTCGCCGGAAAAGCGCATCGACGCCTACCCCCACCAGCTCAGCGGCGGCATGCGCCAGCGGGCCATGATCGCCATGGCCCTGGCCTGCGAGCCGGATCTGCTGATCGCCGACGAGCCCACCACGGCCCTGGACGTCACCATCCAGGCCCAGATTCTGGAGCTGATCCGGGGCATCAAGGCGGAATACGGCATGTCGGTGATGATGATCACCCACGATCTGGGGGTGGTGGCCGAGGTCGCCGATGAGGTGGTGGTGGCCTATGGCGGAAAAGCCATGGAGTACACCGATGTGGTGACCATCTTCAAACACCCCAAGCATCCCTACACCCAGGCGCTCTACGACTCCATTCCGCGGCTCAGCGACACCCGCAAGCGCCGGCTGGAGGTGATACGGGGCAACGTGCCCAACCCCTTGAATTTTCCTTCGGGATGCCGGTTTCATCCCCGCTGCAAGGATGCCCGCGCGGTGTGCCGCGGCCAGGCCCCGCAACTGGAGACCGTGGCCCCGGGTCATCAGGTGCGCTGCTTTAAATACAATGCGGAAAAAAGCGCCCTTTTCAAAGTAGGATCCGGGTTATGAACGACACCAGCGGCGATCTGCTCCAGGTCCGCGACCTGAAAAAATATTTTCCCATCCGGGGAGGTGTGTTTTCCAAGGTGGTGGGTCAGGTCAAGGCCGTGGATGGCATCAGCTTCTCCTTGAAAACGGGTGAAATCCTGGGGCTGGTGGGCGAATCGGGCTGCGGCAAGACCACCGCCGGCCGGGTGATGCTGGGTCTGATGCCCCCGACGCAAGGCGAGGTTCAATTCGAGGGCACGGACATTTTCAGCCTGAGCCGGGAGCAGCTACGCCTCACACGCCGGCACATGCAGATTATTTTTCAGGATCCTTACGCCTCCCTTAATCCGCGCATGACCGTGGCGAGCATCATCGCCGAACCCTTGAAGATTCACCTGGGGCTGGCCCGCGCCCGGCGGCGGGAGCGGGTGGCCGATTTGCTCACCACCGTGGGGCTCAGCGCCGATCATATGCAGCGCTATCCTCATGAGTTCAGCGGGGGCCAACGCCAGCGCATCGGCATTGCCCGCGCCTTGGCCCTGAATCCCAAGCTGATCGTATGCGATGAGGCGGTCTCGGCCCTGGACGTCTCTATCCAGGCCCAGGTGATCAACCTGCTGGAGGACCTCCAGGCGCAGTTCGGCTTTGCCTACCTTTTCATCGCCCATGACCTGAGCGTCATCAAGCACATCTCCAGCCGGGTGGCGGTGATGTACCTGGGGCGGATCGTGGAGGCCGCGGAGACAGCGCAGCTTTTCAGCCGCCCCCTGCACCCTTATACCGAGGCCCTGCTATCGGCGGTGCCGGTGCCGGATCCTACCCTGCGGCGCAGGCGGATCGTTTTGCAGGGTGACGTCCCCAGCCCCATTCATCCTCCCTCGGGTTGCCATTTCCGGACCCGCTGCCCCTTTGCTCAAGATATTTGCAGCCAAAAAACGCCGCCGCTGATTGAGATTCACAAGAGCCACCAGGCGGCCTGCCATTTCATTCAGCCGGGCCGGCAGCAGGGGTTGTCCCGGGGCGATTGAGTCTTCAATGGAAATAAGGGGCTGTATTTGATTTCTAGCGGTTTGCCTTCTGGGTTAGCTATAATTTTGGCTCAAGTTTGGACGCTGGATGCCGATGAATCTATGGATGATTGATATTACTCACCACATGGAATATGATATTCTAAATTTTTGCGCCTTGCTGAGCGGGCGCCTGAACTCTGACAATCTGCAAATTTTTATTTCTACGCGAACCCTTAGAGTTAATTTTCAGTGAATGGATCGCCCTTAAAACTCAATCTAGTATACACGCTGGTGCTGGCAGCGGGCATTGCACTGATCTGGCTGTTGGAGCACAGCGGTCTTTTTTTAGGGTTCGACCAATACAGTTACGATCTGTTGTTCGGGTTACGCGGCCCGCGGGCGGCCAGTGATCGCGTGGCCATTGTGGCCATTGACGAAAAAACCCTGGAGCGTCATGGCCGCTGGCCGCTGGGCCGCGATATCTATGCCCGGGCATTGGCGCGGCTGGAATCGGCCGCGGCGGTGGGCATCGATCTGATTTTCACCGAACCCAGTTCCCAAGATGAAAGCCTGGGCCAGGCCATCAGCGCCCACGGCCGCGTGGTGCTGCCGGCCTACATCGATATGAGCAGCAGCCTGGCCCGCCCGCTGGGCGATTTTCGTGCCGCTCGGATCGGGCATGCCCATTTGGAGCAGGACGCCGATGGGGTGGTGCGCACCATGTACCACTCCATTTACCATCAAGACCAGTTGCTGCCCTCCTTCGCCTCCCAGCTGTTTGTGATGTTGCCGGGAACCCAATTTGAACATCGCTTGCCGGAACATCTCTCCGCCGGACGGTTTCGACCCCGGGGGATATTTCAAACCGACCGGATGGGGATCAACTACTGCGGCCCCCAGGGAACCTTTGAGACCGTCAGCATGGCGGATCTTTTGGACGGCCGCGTTCAACCGCAAATTTTCAAAGATAGAATCGTTCTGATCGGTGTCACGGCCGACGGCATCCTGAGCGGTCTGCCCACGCCTTATTCAGGAAAACGCAGCCGCTTCCCCGAGGTCGAAATTCACGCCAATAGTCTCAATACACTGCTGCAGGCCAATCCGGTGCGGTCCATCGCCCCGGGACTGGGCACGCTGTTGGTGGTGGTGTTGGGGGGGCTGGGCCTTGTCGTTTTTGCCAGAGTCAATGGCTTGCGGGCGATCCTGGTTCTGCTAGTGGGTTTGTTGCTGGTTCTGGCGGCCTCATTTTTCCTGTTCAGCGGATTTAACCGTTGGCTCGCCCCGGCAGCCCCGGTGATGGTGATCCTGGTGGCGTTTGTTCTGGCCTATATCTATAATCTGCAACGGCTCAGCGGGCGTCTGCAGGTGGCCAAGTATCAGTGGGAAAGCTCTTTTAACACCATCGACGACGCAGTGCTCATCCATGACCTTAGCGGCAAGATCGTCCGGGCCAATCAGGCTTTGACCACTGCATTCAATCCAGAGCTGAAATCCCGATTGGAGGAACGCTGTCGCGTCCTCATGGGCCGATCGGGCGGTTTGAAACAGAACCCCGGCTCTGGGGACTGGCCCCAAGCCTTTGAGGATGATCTCGGAAATGATCTTGAGATTGGCCAGGGTGCCCAACGTCAGATCGTCGAAGTGAAGTCTCTGCCTCAATTTGACGCCCATCGGCGCTACCAGGGAATGGTCCAGATTGCCCGGGACATCACCGCTCGCAGGCAGGCGGATGAGGAACGGCGGGTCCTGCAGACCCAACTGATCGAGGCTCAGAAGATGGAGGCCATCGGTACGTTGGCGGGCGGGATCGCCCATGATTTTAACAACATACTGTCTGGTATTATGGGTTATACCGAATTGTCCCTCATGGATCTCAAGGGGGACGGGAAACTGCAGGACAATTTGCGGGAAATTCTCAAGGCCGGCGAGCGCGCCCGGGACCTTGTGCAGCAGATTCTCACCTTCAGCCGCCGGGCGGACCCGGAGCATACCCTGCTCCGGCTGGATCAGGTGGTGGAGGATGGCCTCAAGCTGCTGAAATCCATTTTGCCCAGCACCATCGCCGTGACCTCGGACATTAAATCGCCCTCGGTGATCCAGGGCGACGCAACCCAGTGTCATCAAATCATCATGAACCTGGGCACCAACGCTTATCACGCCATGCAGCCCGAAGGGGGGACACTATCTGTCTCGCTGGTGCATTTCACCCTGGAGCCCAACGCTTCCCACAGCCCGCCGAACCTATCCCCGGGCGAGTATGTGTTAATCACCGTGAAAGACACCGGCGGCGGCATTGCGCCGGACACCTCCCGGCGCATCTTCGAGCCCTACTACACCACCAAATCCATCGGCAAGGGAACCGGATTGGGCTTGGCGGTGGTGCATGGCATTGTCAAGGACTTGGATGGCGCCATTACCATGGAGAGCAGCCTGGGCCAAGGCACCACCTTCAGTGTGTACCTGCCGCGGGTTTCGGATGCCCCCCAGGTCGACCAAACGGAACAAGAGGCCGAACTGCGCAGCGGCAGCGGACACATTCTATTTGTGGACGACTCCCCGGAACTGGTGCAAATCGGAGGACAGATGCTGACTCATCTGGGGTACCAGGTCACATTTTCCACCAGCAGCAATGAAGTGTTCGAGATTTTCAGCGCCGATCCGGATCGCTACGATGCCCTGATCACCGACATGACCATGCCCGAAATGACCGGAGATCGCCTGGCCCAGATGATTTTGAGCATTCGGCCCGACCTGCCCATTATTTTATGCACCGGTTACCATCAAGGGATCAACCAGGAGACAGCGGTTGCCCTGGGCATCCGGCGCCTGCTCATGAAACCGATTAAGATTGATGTGCTGGCTGAAGCGCTGCACGCGGTTCTGCCTTCAGATGAAACGGATGCACCCTAAAGGAGGAGCGGGCATGTTCTCTCTTCGTTTTAGAAATCGGGCCTTTTCTTTGACCGTTCTTCTAGTAGGAGTGCTGTGGGCCGCCGCTGCCCATGCCCAGGAAGAGTTCCTGGAAGTCACGGTGAAGCGGGGAGACAGCCTCTATGGGATCTGCAACATCTATTTGGAGAAATTCAGCCAGTGGCCGGAAATCGCCAAGTTCAACAACCTTGGGGATGCCCACCGGCTCATACCGGGCCAACGACTGAAAATCCCGGTGCACCTGCTCCAGGGAACACCCCTGATCGGCAAGGTGTCCTTCGCCAAGGGCGAGGTACATATCCGGGCCGGCGCCGACCTGGCGTGGGTTCCCCTCAAGCTGGGGGACCTGGTGCGCCAGCGGGACTGGCTCCGTACAGGGGCTGCCAGCGCTCTTGAGATTCAATTTGACGACGGTGACACCCTGTTTCTGCCCTCCCAAAGCACTGCGGAGATGACGCTTCTGCGCTCTAAAAGTTTCACCCACCGGCTCTATGAGATATTCTTGGAAACCGGCCGGATCATAACCAAGATCCGTAAAATCACCGGCAAGGAATCGCGGTTTGAGATTCAGACCCCTTCCACGGTGGCGGCCGTGCGTGGTACGGACTTTCGGATCGCCAGCGATGCGCTGAAAACATCGCGCTGCGAGGTTCTGGAAGGCCGGTTGGTGGTCACCGCCCAAGATAAAGGGGTCGCCCTGGATCAATACGAAGGCACCCTGATCGCTCTTAATCAGGCGCCCTTGAAGCCCCGCCCGCTGCTTCTGGCCCCCCGGCCGCAGGACCTGAAACCGCTCTACCGCCAGCTTCCCCTGCGGATTGCCGTTGGCCAGGTAGATAAGGCCGCGGCCTATCGCCTGCAGGTGGCCCGAGACCCGACAATCAAAGATCTGGTCAAGGATCTGACGGTCGGTCCGGGGGAATCATTCCAGATCATGGATATTGAGGATGGTCAATATTACATCGGACTGACCGCCCTGGATGCCGAAGGAGTGGAGGGCCGTCCCAGTGAAGCCATCGTGCTCAAGGTGCGCACCAACCCCCGGCCGCCGTTTTTGAGTTCAGCTAAGGAGGGCAAACTGTTTTTTGAAAAACGCGCCCAATTTGAATGGCTCAAGGTTTCCGATGCCGTTGCCTATCGTCTCCAGATCGCCGCCGATTCCGGATTCGAGGGCATCGTCCTGGATCAGGAACAAAAGGCCGACGCCCTTTCCTTGACAGCCCCCCTGGAATCAGGAAATTACTTTTTTCGGGTCGCGTCCCTGGCCGCCGATGGGTATCAAGGGGTATGGTCCGATCCCACAACTTTCGCCATCACCCCCAATCCGCCACTGACCTCAGATCCCGAGATCGGAGAGGACCAGATTACCTTGCGCTGGAGCGATGCCGGGGATCAATTCAGCTATCACTTCCAACTTTCCGCGGACGAAGATTTCAGTGATATCCGCCTGGATAGACCCATTGATGCCCCCCAGCTCACCCTGCCGCGTCCCGAAACCGCCGGCACCTATTACACCCGGGTCAGCACGGTCAGCCCCCAAGGCGTGGAGGGCGCGTTCAGCCCGCCCCAGAGTTTTCATGTGGTAGCGCCGCCCAGTTGGCTCGACAGGGTGCTCGGTATCGGCGCGCCCCTGGTGATTGTCCTGCTGCTCATGATCTGAGGGTAGAGATCCATCTGTTTTAGCGGGCTGGCGCCCGCCCCAGCCGTCGGCCTATTCCCGCAAACATTGTTAATCCCCGCTTTCCTGGAAACCAATGAAGAGCGCAAGCCCCGCGAAGACCAGGAAAATGCCGCCCCAGGCTGCGGGGCCGGGTAGGGCGGCCTTGAGAAACAGCGCCTCGCCCAGCACGGCGAAGATCACTTCGCTGGATTGACTGGCGTCCACCGCCGCCAGTTCACTCGCTCTGCTGGCGTTGTTACGGGCCAGCAGAAAAAGAGTCGTGGCGATGATGCCCGAAAAGAGGGCCACCAGCCCCGTTTGAAGCAGTTGACCCTGGGAGGGGAGGGGAGGACGGCTCACGGCCACGAGAATCAGCCAGAAGGGCACGGAACCCAAAGAGAGCAGCAGCACTTTGTTAAAGGGGTTTTCGATAAGCGGGTGGTTGATATCGGGAAGACGCCGGTTGCCGGTTTTGGCCTCCCATACCAGTTGGTTGCCGGTCGGATAGCAGAACGCGGCAATCAGCACCGGAAATCCGCCCATGAGCAGTTCTTTAAGGCCGGACAGCTTCACTTGGCTCAGGTTCACCACCAAAACCCCTAAAAATACAATGCCCGAAAAGAGCCACACTTTTCCGCTAAAGGACCGTCCGAAGCAGACCAGGACAACCAGGGAGGCCATGATGGTGAGTTGCCAGGTGGTGGCCACCACCCATCCCGGCGCATGATCGGCGCTGAAACAGATCAGGGAGTAAAAGCCGCCGAATCCGATGCTTCCGCTCAGGATCCAAAATTTCCAATGCGCGGCAAAGCGCCGAAGAATTCGCCAGGGGGTCCGGAATCCCTGAAAGAGCCCGGCGATCAGCATCAAAAGGATGATCATGTAGGCATATCGCAGGGTGGCCGACCACACCCAGTGCCCGCCCTCCAGGCTCATGGCCCGGTTCAGGATGAAGGTCGAACTGAAAAAGAGGCCCGAGAGAAGTCCGAGCAGGATTAGACCGGTCATATTTTAATCCATCGAATGCATAAGAATGATTTCAAGGTGTGATTCACCCTCCCGCTAAGGAAGGTTTTGTTCAACCCCTATCTAGTGTCTGACCGAAAACTCCCCTCCCCCTGGCGGGAGGGGTTGGGGGAGGGGGATATAAAGGCCTGATATCATTCACCCCCACCCCGGCCCTCCCCCATCAAGGGGGAGGGAGCAGAAGGTTTCCGTTCAACCCCTATCTATCATATCTCTTACCTGAGAACCGATAGAAATCATATGAATAAGTGGGTGTCGATGGGCAGGGGCCATGTGGGATCCCTCATTCCTCAACCTATGGGTCCCCACAACGGACTGAAATGGGCATGGTATATTATCGCGATTAAAAGCCCGGCTGCCCATGGCTGCTGCGCCTGTTGGCCGGTTTGCGGATGACAGACCGTGGCGGGGATGATAGGTAGGGATTAGGATCCGATTACCGTCATTTTTGGGTCCTAAGATAACGATTCAAGCCGGTTGATGGGCGGGCATGTGTGCCCTCATCGCATCATTAGGTTGCTTGGCCCTGCCATACAAAGGATGCCGTGTGCTCACCGAAGAGACCCAGCACGGCTGGGCTGCAAGACTCGGGAATCTGCTTGCCCCCAACCGGATGCACAAGTTTCACCAACTCTGGCTGGAGGGGTTGGAGATCCAAGCGAGTGCCGGCTTGCCCCCGTCAGCCAGTATCGTCAAGGAAGGTGGCTCCAAATGATAGATCCAGCCGGTATGAATAAAGAGCTTGCCGAAGAAAACGCCCGCTTAAAGAGGAAAATTCAAGGGCTGGAAGAATTAAGGGCTGAGCGCAAACTGTTGCAAGAGGCGCTGCGGGAAAGCGAAGAGAAGTATCGAACCTTGATTCATAAAATTCAGACGGCTGTAGTTGTTCATGGGGCGGATACGCGGATTTTGGCCTGCAATCCCATGGCGCAAGAGTTGCTGGGGTTGACGGAAGCTCAACTGCTTGGGAAATCAGGGATTGATAAAGACTGGCATTTTTTAAACCCCGATGGCACCGTAATGAAGGTTGAAGACTATCCTGTTAACCGAGTAATTGCGACACGGCGGCCATTAAAAAACTTTATCGCTGGAGTGCGCTGTTCCAGCAAAGAGCCGGAAAAAGATGTGTGGGTTTTAATCAATGCCAATCCGGTTATTGCTAATGATGACATCGTTCAGGTAATCGTGACGTTCGTCGACATCACCGAACGCAAGCGGGCGGAAGAAGCGCTGCGGGAGAGTGAGCGGAAGTATCGCAGCCTTTACCAGTACGCCCATGTCGGCCTCTTCGAGACGGGTCTGAAAGATGCGAGGATTATCGCCTGCAACCAGCGATATTGCGACTTGGCGGGATTCCCTTCACCATCCCTTGGTGAAGATCGAAATAGATCTTGAGCCGGACCTGCTGAACATCTCCGGCTCATCCGTACATCTCGGCAAGTCGATATACAATCTGGTTTCCAATGCAAGTGAGGCAATGCTGAAAGGCGGCGTTGTTACGATAAAGACAAGGAATCGGTATCTGGACGTGCCCATTCAGGGCTATGACCAGATTTCCGAGGGAGACTACGCTGTCCTTTCCGTGTCCGATGAAGGAGAAGGCATCCCTGAAACCGATATGAAGCGGATCTTTGAGCCCTTTTATACCAAAAAAATCTTGGGGAGAAGCGGAACGGGATTAGGGCTGGCGGTTGTCTGGGGTACGGTGAAAGACCATGATGGCTACATCAACATCCAGAGCGAAGAGGGGTCAGGAAGCACGTTTACCCTTTATCTCCCTATAACCAGGGAAGAATTATCCGCCGAACATATGGCCGTTGAAATTTCCGAATACATGGGGAAAGGCGAAACCATTCTTATCGTCGATGATGTCAAGGGGCAGCGGGATATTGCGACGATGATACTTCAAGAATTGAATTACAATGTCTCGAGTGTAAAAAGCGGCGAAGAGGCTGCGGTATTTTTAAAGGATCACAAGGTTGACCTGCTGGTTCTGGATATGATCATGGATCCCGGCATGGATGGACTGGACACCTACAGGCGCGTGCTTGACATATACCCGCGACAAAAGGCCATTGTCGTGAGCGGTTTTTCTGAGTCGGAGCGGGTGAAGGCCGTCCAGTCACTCGGTGCCGGCGCCTATGTGAAAAAGCCCTATGTCATGGAGAAACTGGGACTGGCCGTTAAGGAAGAATTGAATCGGGCCATATGATTTCAGAGTGCCAGGAAAGCCGACATTATTATTCTCATAGAGCCGGCTTTAGCTCTCTTTTGAGTTCCGGACATTTCGCGGCAGGCGGATGGTAAAGCGGCTGCCTTTGCCGGGGGTGGAGTTGACGGAGATTTTTCCGCCGTGGCGGCGGATGATCTGGTGGGCGATGAAGAGCCCCATGCCGGTACCCTGGGAGCCTTTGGATGAAAAGAAGAGGGTAAAGAGCCGCTCCCGGGTCTCGCGGTCCATGCCGATCCCGTTATCGGCAATGGTGAACCGAATCTCATCGTTATCTCCCTCCACGGTAAAGATGATTTCGCAGGAAGCAGGGGATTCAACCGCGCTGCAGGCATCCACGGCGTTATCCAGGATGTTGACCAGGGCCGACTGGAGCGCACCGCCATCCATGGTGCCGTTTCCGGCCGAGGGATCAAATTCGCATTTTACGGTGATGCCTTCCTTGTCCGCGCCGTGCTGGATGATATCGACGGCTTCCTGGGCCAAGGCCGCGGCGTCGACCTGCTCCAGGTTCAGATCGCGATCCTTGGCATAGTAGAGGATATCCAGTATGCGTTTGCGGATGCGGCCCACCATGGCTTTTACGGTTTCCCACCCCTGCTGAACCCGCTGATCGTCCTTGCGCTCAAATCCGGAATCCACCAAATAAATCCCTCCATCAAGGCCGGTGAGCTGACCTTTGATGTCATGGGCGATGGAGCCGATCATCAGCCCCAGGTTGGAGAGGTGGTCCTTGAGCTGGGTTTTTTCCTGGATGAGCGCTTCTAGATTGGCGGTATATGCTTTGAGCCGCCGCCGGGTCTCAATCTTCTCCTTCACCTTGGTCAGGGAGATTTCCAGAATATCGACATTGATGGGCTTGGTGATAAAATCGGCGGCGTCGTGTTTCAAGCTTTTGATGGCCAGATCCATATCTCCGTGGCCGGTGATCATGATCACTTCGGCCTCCGGGTTAGCTCGCTTGATGGCCTTGAGCAGGGTGATGCCGTCCATCACCGGCATCTTGATGTCGGTCAGGACGATGGCGGGTTTTTCTTGACGGAATAGTTCCAGGGCCGCCAGTCCGTTTTCCGCGGTGATCACCTCCAGGTCCATATCCATCAAGGAGATGGCCACCACATCGCGGATATCCTCTTCATCATCCACCAGCAGGACCGTCCAGGGGGGTAGATGCTGATTTTCATTAGGCGGCATCGGCTTTGGTCTCCAGGGGAAAGGTGACGACAAAGGCGGTGCCCTGATCTTCTCGCGGGCGGGCGAAGATATCGCCGCCGCAGTCTTTGACGATGCCGTAACTGATGGAGAGTCCCAATCCGGTTCCCTTGCCCACTTCTTTGGTGGTGAAGAAGGGTTCGAAAATCTTATCTACAATGTCGTCGGGAATCCCGGGTCCGGTGTCCTGGACCTCGATGCAGACGCGCTTGCCGTGAAGATAGGATTTCAGGGTGATGCGTTTATCTCCGGGATCATAGCTGCGATGATCCCAATGCTCTTCAATGGCGTCCCGGGCATTGAGCAACAGATTGATGAAGACCTGTTCCATGCGATCCGGATCGCATTTAACCCGCGGCAAATCGAGGTCGGTCTCCCACACCACGTCGATGCCGCGCACCTTGAGTTGCTGGCTGAAAATTTCAAAGGCGCGCTCCAGGACCTCGTTGAGCTGAGTGCTGACCAGCTTGCGATCCGCTTTGCGGGCGAATTCCCGCATATGGTTGATGATCCGGGTGGCGCGGTCCACGTTACCGTCCACCTTCAGGAGCAGGTTGTTGAGCACATCCTCGGCAATGGGCTGGCCGTTGTTGATCTTTTTGATGCAGAAACTGCTGGCGGTTTTGATCACCGAAAGGGGTTGGTTCAGCTCGTGGGCCACGCCGGTGGCCATCTCCCCCAGGGTGGCCATCTTACTGGCCTGAATCAACTGCTGCTCGGCCTCCAGGCGTTTGGTGATGTCGCTGGTGGTCACCAGCCACACCACCTGCCCGGGATATTCGCAGGGGGAGATCCGAATGGTGACGTAAATTCCCTTTCCCGATTTGCGTATGTGGCGGACCTGATTGAGCAGCGCATGGGTTTTCAGCTCCACCTGGTAGCGCTCGCGCTCCTCCGCCTCGAACAGGTCGAGGAAGGAGCGGCCGATAACCTCCTCGCACTCGTAACCATAAACCTGCCGCACGCTCTCATTGCAATCCAGGATATCCAATGATTTCAGGTCCAAAACGAACACCGGGTTGGGGATATTGTTGAAGATGGCATGGTATTTCTTTTCCGATTGTTCCAGCCGGCTCTCGAGTTGCTTGCGATCGCTGATATCCAGACTCAGCTCCATGGCCGCCACTACCTCGCCCTTGTCGTTCCGGATGGGTGAGGTGCGCAACATCCAGTGGATCACGTTGCTGTCCTTGTCCAGGCCGGTCTCTTCACTGACGTGGGAGCGGCCGTCCCGGAAGGTCTGCTCCACCGGACAGTTGACACACTTGGTGTGGCGGCCCTTGTAGGCCTGGTAGCAGAAATCTCCGGTTTTGGGGGCGAATTTTTCGCTGAACTCGCGGTTGTACTGCAGCAGGCGGAAATCGCGGTCCTGCACCGTGATCAAGCAGGGCACCAGTTGAAACAGTGTCTGGTACTCGTCACGCTGCTTGTTGAGATCGGCCTGGTTGTTGCCGATCTCCGCGCCCATCTGGTTGATGGCCAAGGCCAGCTGGCCCATCTCATCCTTGCTTTTGATCCGGATTACAGAGTCATAGCGGCCCTTGGCGATGAGCTGGGTTTCGTCGATGAGTCGCGATATGGGTCGGTTGACAAAGCGCCACACAAAGAGCGAGATAATCGTGGCCGTAACTAGAAAGGTAAATCCGGCCAGTCCAATCATGTCCCGCCGCGCCTTGCCGATGGAGAAATCGGTGCCCTTAAGGGAGACCACCACATCCAGGGCCCCGAGGATCTTCTTGTCCGCCGGGTGGACATGGCAGGCGTCCGTGGCGCAGGAGGTTTCGTTGCGGATGGGGCTGATGATACCCAGCAGTCGCGGGCCGTTGGCGGCGGGCAGGATGCGGGTGCGCGCCGTCAACGGGACCTCGGTGAGGGGCGGCTCCGTGCGGTGGCACACATAGCACGCCTCGGCTTCGATATCCGTGGTGCGATCCAGCTCCCCCGGCAGATTGGAGTATTTGATCTGACCGGCCTTGTTGAAGATGCGGATAGATTGAATCTCTTCGAGCTTGGCGATGTTGGTGATGATCTGGTTGATATCGTCCCGGGAGTTGAGCATCATGGCATAGTGAGTGCCCAGTTTGATGGTGCCGGCCAGCCGGTCGGCCCCGGAAACGATGTCGGTCATGGCCTTTTGCTTCTGGGACTGGACGTTGAAGTAGGCCCAGGTGGAGATGCTCACCAGCAGGGTCAGCCCCACGGCCAGAATCAATTTGACCCCCAGGCGATGGCGCAGGGAAGGTGTGGAAGAGTTATTCATCAGGCCGCGATCCGTGCCTTGAATTCCCGGGTGAGGGCCAGGTTCAAATTGAGCCCCAGTTCTTCCTTGGCCACGCCCAGGGCCACGCCCAGCAGCTGGGGCAGGTAGAGAATGGTGATTTCATAATTGCGTTTCATCCGCCGGGAGATGCGCTTTTGAAATGCCTCCAGGTTGAGCTGGCACATGGGGCAGACGGTGACGATGGCATCCGCGCCGCGGGCCGCCTCCAGGATGGCCGCCACCAGGGTCATACCCACCTCCGGTTTGGTATTCATGTGGCCCGCGCCGCAGCACTTGCCGCCCATCTCCCAGGGGTGGATTCGGGCGCCCGTGGCGCCAATCAGGGGTTCCATGGAGTGGGGCGCCTCGGGGTCGTCGAATACGGCATAGGGCCGCAGGCACTGGCAGCCGTAATAGGGGGCGATGGTCAGGCCCGCCAGGTTCTGCCGGCGCGCTGCGCCGATTTTCGCCGCAGTGATGTCCGTGGCGAGAACATCCAGCAGGTGGCGTACCCGGGGCGGATTTTGGAGCTGAAGCTCTTCCTCAGCCAGGATCGTGTTGAGCTGTGCCTTGAGGTCGCCGTCCAGCCGGATCTTTTCGGCGACCTGTTTTAAATTGAGATAGCAGGCGCTGCAGGGCACCAGGATGTCGCGGCTGCCTTCCATCTCCTGGGCCAGAGCCAAATTGCGGGCCGGCAGGGCCAGGGCCAGCAGGGAATCCACGGCATGGGCCGCGGTGGCGCCGCAGCAGCTCCAGTCCGGAATGTCCGTCAGTTCGACCTTGAGGGCTTTCATTAGGCTGCGGGTGGCGCGATCGTACTCCTGGGCTGAACCTTCCAGAGAGCATCCGGGGTAGTAGCTGTATTTCATGCCATCTCCTGAGTAAGGGGCGTTTTTGAATACCGAATGACTCGATTCCCGTCTGCCCGGGAATGACGGTTGGGATTTAAGATTTTTTAGTCCCTACCGGGTAGATTTTCCTGCATCGCAACAGCCTCAAACAGTTTCTCAAGCTTGCCCTCGCCTTTGGAGGGCAGCTGCAGGGTGGTTTTGCCCTTACCCATCAGTTTCAGGCCCAAGGAGGCATAGGAGAAGGGCAGCCGCGGATCTTTCATGGCCAGAAAGTAAAGGGTCATAAACTCCATTTCGCGAACCCGCCCGTGGCGCCGGACACTGTTGAGAAATTGGCCGTAAAACCGGGCGGAGCGCCGGTAGGGCGCCAGATTTTGCCGCCCGGCGATGGCCTTCAACTTATCCATGGCCTCGGTCAAGGGAAGTCCCCGGGGGCAACGCAGGGTGCAGGTGTAGCAGGAGGAGCAGAGGTAAAAGGTCTGGCTCTGGAAAATGGTTTCGCTTTGCCCCATGAGCACCAGACGCCACAATTTGCGGGGCGTCAGGTCCATGGCAAAGGCATTGGGGCACGAGGCGCTGCAGGTGCCGCACTGGATGCAGGCGCGGACCATCTCCTGGATTGGGGCCAGGGGCTCCGCCATAGGTCGCGCTGGAGATTGATGGTCAAGGGTTGTCGTAAGTTGATTCATTGAATCCAATCCATCTGTTTTCGAAGATTTGCCCATCAAGGGATGGGTGACATGTTGTGATTTCCAAGAAACACAACTGATTACCCCAGGGCGGCATCGATCACCGCCAGCATTTGCTGCTCTGTAAATCCCGTCAGAACGGATGCACCGTTGGGGCACACCGCGGCGCAGGCACCGCAGCCCTGGCAGATCAGTGAATTGACCCTCACCTGGTTGCCCTCGGCATTGAGGCCGCGGGCGCCATAGGGACAGGTTTCAATACAGCGCTGGCACAAGGCGCAGAGCGCCGGGCGCACCGTGGCCGTGGGCCGGGCCGCGGGCAGACGCCCCTGGGCGATGATCGCCAGGGCGCCCATGGCGGCGGCCTCGGCCGTGGCGATGGTCTCCGTCAGAGAGCGGGGGGCCTGGGCCAAGCCGCAGGCCCAAATCCCCTGAGAGAGGTTCTCCAGCGGCCGCCATTTGGATTCGGCTTCGCTGAAAAAGCCGTCCTGATCGAGGGCTGCGCCAAAGGCGGCGGCCAATTCCAGCGGCAGCGCCGGGTTGATGCCGGTGGCCAGCACCAGCAGATCGGCGGGAATTTCCAGGGGCCGGTCCAGCACCGGGTCGAACACGGTAATGGTCAGGGGCTGGGGGGCTTGGGGGTCGATGGCCACCTGCGGCTTGGCGCTCAGCTTATAGGGGATGAAGATCACCCCGGCCCGGCGGGCTTCCGTGTAGTAGACCTCGTTAAAGCCATAGGTCATCATGTCGCGGTAGAGAATGTAAACCGCCAACTCCGGATTGGCCTGCTTGAGGCGGCGGGCATGCTTCAGCGACGAGCTGCAGCAGACCCGGCTGCAGTAGTTGCGGGGCGCTTCCCGGGAGCCCACGCACTGAATCATCACCACCGAGGAGAGCGTGCCGGGATCGAGCTGATCCTGGTTGAGCTGCCGCTCCAGGGCCTTCTGGGTGACGATGGCCGGATGGTTGCCGTGGCCGTAGAGATCGGTTTGCGCTTCGCCGCCCCCCGTGGCCAGCAGGGTTACGCCATGGGTCACGGTGTGCACGCTTTGGTCGTGATGTTCCAGGGTGGTGTGAAAGTTGCCGGCCTGGCCCCCGCTGGATACCACTTGGGTCTCGCGATGAACTTCGATCTTGGGTTGGGCTTTGACTTTGCGCAGGGTTTCGGCCAGCAGTTCTCGGGGGTCGTGGCCCTCTATGGTGGTGGCCAGCCAACTCAAATTGCCCCCCAGTTCAGCAGCCCGCTCCACCAAGGTCACCGGATAGCCGTGGTCGGCAATGGCCAGGGCCGCGGTCATCCCGGCGATGCCACCGCCCACCACCAATGCCCGGGGCGTGACCGCCGTTTCGGGCCGCTCCCCGTAGAGGGCATAGCGCAGCCGGGCCAGGGCCATGCCCAGGCGGGCGTTGAGCTCCTGTTCCAGGTTGGTTTGGGGCGATAGAGTTTCCCCCGCGGTTTCCACGGAATCCGGCATGGCAGCCAATGTGAGGTCCGTCAATCCCAGATCGACCACCTCCATACAGGCCGGGTCGAGCTTAACTTCCCGGCCCAGGGCCTTGAGTTTGCGGGTGAAGAGATAGGGATGACAGGCGCCGATCAGGATGCGGTTGGGGGCGTGGCGCGCCACGGCCGAGGCCAAGGCCTCCCAGCCTTGGACCGTGCAGAGCTGATCCCACTGCTCCACGGCCGCCACCAGGGGGTCGTGTTCCAGCTGCCTCTGGAGCGCGCCCAAATCGACCCGCGTTTTGAAGCGCTCCCCGCAGTTGCAGAGTCCCACCAGCACCCGGGGGATTTCCCGGGAGACGTCCCGAAATCCGGGCTGCGCCTCTCCGGCTGCCGAGGCGCTTTGGGCCGGTTCCGGGGCCAGGCCGCCTCCGGCGCTGTGGAGACTGCGGGAGGCATTGAGGGCCGCGGCCGAGGCCTGGATCACCGACTCGCCGATATCCCGCAGCCCGCTGAAGGCGCCCCCGGTCAGCACCCCGGCACGATCGGTCCGAGCGGGGGCAAAGGCCTGGGCCTGGACGAAATTCCAGGGGTTGAGACTCAGTTCGGCGGCCGCGGCCAGCTTGGCCGTGCCCGGGGCCGGGCGCTGGCCCTGGGCCAGCACCACCAGGTCGAAGCTCTCTTCGTGGATGGCGCCGTCGCTGGCCGCGTAACGCATCAGCAAATCCCCACTGTGCCGGTCGCCCACCACGGAGTGCACCCGGCCGCGGACAAAGCGCAGGCCCTGTTGGCTGGCGGCCTGCTCCCGGTAGCGCTCAAAGGATTTGCCGAAAGTACGCAGATCCATATGGAAAATGGTGGCCTGCAGAGCTTCTCCGCCGGCTTCTTTGGCCAACAGCGCCTCTTTGATGGAGGCCATGCAGCAGATGGAGGAGCAGAAATTGGCCCCGGTTTTCAGATCCCGGGAGCCCACGCATTGCAGCCAGGCGATCCGGCGCAGGGGGCGGCCGTCCTGGGGTCGCCGCAGTTGGCCCCGGCAGGGGCCGCTGCCGCTGAGGATGCGCTCGAACTCCAGACCGGTCACCACTCCGGGATGGGCGCCGTAGCCGTAGGGATTGCGGGGATCGTCCGCGGGATTGAAGTAATCGGTACCGCCGCACAGCACCACGGCACCCACCTCCAGCCGGCGGTCCTGGCCGGCTTGCCAATCCTGGTAGACCTCCACCACCTTGGGCAGCATCACCTCCAGATCGAAAGGTTTGATCAGGTAGTCCAGGGCGCCGATCTTCATGGCCTCCACCGCGGTCTCCACGGTGGCGTAGGCCGTCATCATCAGCACCGCCAGGTCGGGGTGCTCGGCTTTGGCTTTCTCCAGCAGCTGCACCCCGTCCATGCCCGGCATCTTGATGTCCGCCAGCATGAGCTGGGCCGGGCTCCCGGCCAACCGCTCCAGGGCTTCGCTTCCCGAAGCCGCCATTTCCACACTGAAGCCCTCTACCTCCAGCCATTCCTTGAGAGAGTCCCGCACTACCAGTTCATCGTCCACCACCAGGATCCGGAAGGCGCGGCGCTGGTCGTCGGCGAAACGAATGGCCTGGGTGGGGCAGATCCGGGCGCACTCGCCGCAGCCGGTGCAGGCCGCGGCATCGATGATGTAGGTGTTGGGGATGTTATGGGGCACCGGCAGGTAGATCGCCTTGCGCTGGGAGAGGCCGCCGTTGAATTCGTCGGGCACCTCCACGGGACAGACGGCAGTGCAGGCCCCGCACCCCGTGCATAGCTCCGGGTCCACCCCCCGGGGCGCCTGGCGCAGGGTGACTTCAAAGCGGCCCGCTTCGCCGCTGAGGGAGCGCAGTTCGGTGCCGGTCAGAATATCGATGTTGTCATGGTACAACCCCTTGCGCAGGCAGAATTGAGAGGCGGCCTCCCGCTCGGCCATGGGCAGCATGCGGCACATGCCGCAGTGGTTACTGGGAAACTGGTGATCCAGCTTGCTCAAAATGCCCCCCAGGTGCGGAGCGCGGTCGATGAGGGTCACGCCGTAGCCGAACCCCGCCAGATCGAGAGCCGAACGAATCCCGCTGATTCCGGCGCCTACCACCAGGGCCTGGCCGATTTTCTTCTTCATGGGGAGGTCCTTTGTTTACAATCCCACCACATCCTGGAACTCATTTTCTTTAAATTCCGTGAGGGGCGGCGGTTCGTCGATGCTGCGCCCGGCCCGGTAGTCGAAGGCCTTTTGGGTGCGCTGGGCCACGGTGCGAAAAAGCTCCATCACCGGAATGTCATTGGGGCAGGCGTTGGAGCACTGGCCGCAGCCCACGCAGGCGGTGCTCATATGGGCCAGACGGGTCAGGTGGTAGAAGACCGTATCCGTGGGCATCTTGATGCGTCCCTTGCGCGCGGCCCAGTGCAGATATTGAATCGGCTCGTGATCGAAGACATCGGTGACGAACACGCACTCCCGACAGTAGCAGACCGGGCAGGCCACCCGACAGTTGTAGCAGTTGACGCAGCCCGCCAGATAAGCGGAGAGTTTTTCCAGGCTCTGGGTGGCCTCCTGGGTGGCGGCGAACATCTCGTCCCGGGCCGCCGTCCGCCGCCGGGTCAACGCCTCCCGGGCGGTCTGCCTCGCAGCGGGCACTTCGGTTTCAGGCAAATCCAGGGTTCTAAGCAAGGTTTCGCCCGCCGCCGTGCAGCCCTCGGCCAGGATCGTCCGGGCCGTATCCACGCCCCACAGGCCCAAGGCCACGTCGGCGGCCTCGGGGAAGGGGTGTTCGCACACCTTGCAGGCCGCTGCCAGATCCACGCCGCTCTCCTCGCCCGCCAGCATCCCTGCCGCAAAGCGCAGAGTGGCGGCAGTGGGATCATCTCCGGCAAAGCTCGTATAGGCCCGGTTTTCCACGGCGCCCAGGCAATCCATGCCGATGAGCAGCAAATCGGCCCGGGAGCCTTGTTTCAGTTTGACCAGTTCGATAAAGGCGCGCATCTCGCAGGGGCGCAGCAGGGCCGCGATTTTGGCGCCGGCGGGCTTGCGGGTCAGGCGCGACACCAGTTTGGCGCTGTTCAGGGGGAAGGCCGGGGCCAGGGGATCGCAGGCCCCAAGCTGTTCGGGATCGGAAACCAGGACCGGCATGACCATGGCCTGCCCGGGCAGATGCTGGGGCACCAGGAGCGCGTCAATATCATCCTGGATCAGAATCGAGCGCAGAAATTCCCTGAGGGTCGCCAGCAAGTCTCCATCCTGAACCGTGATTTCGGCCGTCAGTGACATTGGTTTAAGTCCTTTTGCATGGATTTCACTTTGAACCCCGAATCCAGAATCCAAAATATTCACACCACCATTTTTAACCGCGCTTCCGTGGGCCCCAGGGCTTTGACCTGGGCGGTCAGCTCCTTCATGATTCCGGCGAACTGGATGCCGTCACTGGCCCCGATCCAGGTGAGCCGCAGCCGCTCGGGAGCAAAGCCGAACTGGGGCAGAATCTCTTTGAGGAGCTTGATTCGTCGCCGGGCCTTGTAGTTGCCGTTGATGTAGTGGCAGTCCCCGGGATGGCAGCCGCTCACCAGCACGCCGTCGGCGCCCTCCAGAAAAGCCTTGAGAATGTATTGGGGGTCCACCATGCCCGTACACATCACCCGGATCAGGCGCACATTGATGGGGTAGCTCAACCGGGATGTACCCGCCAGGTCCGCGGCGGTATAGGTGCACCAGTTGCAGACAAAGGCGAGGATGGTGGGTTCAAAGGTTTCCATGTATCCCTCCAGTTTTAGCCCTCTTTTTCTTCACGGATGTCCACAGACGCAAAAAGATAGAAAAGTAATAGCTTTGTCTCCGTGGGTCGGTGTGGGTCCGTGGCCAATTGTTCACTTTCAGCAAAACGCTCCTATCCCCCCACCCGCTTCAGCGCCCCAGGCCCATGACCTCGTCCATGATCCCGTCGATCTCGGCGAAGATCTGCCGGGGGGTGAAGTGCCGGCCCCGGGCCGCGCCGCTGGGACAGAAGGCCGCGCAGCTGCCGCACCCTTTGCAGACCGCCGGATTGACCACGGACACCCCCCGGGCGGGGTTGAACTCGATGGCGCCGTAGGGACACAACCCGATGCAGCCCTGGCAACCGATGCACACGTCGGGATCGATGAAGGAGATGGTGGGGGCCACCTCCACCACACCCTTGACTGCCAGGGCCAGGGCCTTGGCCGCCGCGCCGGAGGCCTGGGCCACGGTGTCGGGAATGTCCATGGGTTTCTGGCAGCAGCCGGCCAGAAACACCCCGTCGGTTGCTGTATTCATGGGCGCCAGCTTGGGATGCTCTTCCAGGAAAAACCCGTCCGCGCCCTGGTTGACGCCGAAAATGCGGCCCACATTCAGGGCGTCCTCCCGGGCCTCCATGGCCGTGCACAACACCACCATATCCACGGGCACCCGCAGGCGCTCGCCCAGCAGGGTGTCCTCGGCGATGCAGATCAGGTGATCCTCTTCTTCAGGGGTTTGCGCCTGGTCGCTGATTTCGGCCACCTTGCCGCGAATGAAGATGGTGCCCTCTTCCTGGCAGCGCCGGTAGAACTCCTCGTAGCCCTCGCCGAAACAGCGCATGTCGATGTAGAAGTCGTAGACCTGGGCATCGTGGCCCACCTTCTCCTTGATCAGGTGGGAGTACTTCAGGGCGTACATGCAGCAGACCCGAGAGCAGTATTCGTGGTGGTTGACGTCGCGGCTGCCGATGCAGTGCAACAGGGCCACGCTGCGGGGTGCTCTCTCGAAGCGGCCCTGGCGGTCGCGCATCAGGATCTGGCCGCCGGTGGGGCCGGTGGCGTTGCTCAGCCGCTCGAACTCCAGGGCGGTAAAGACATTGGGATACTTGCCGTAGCCATAGGGTTTCATGGGGCTGGGGTCCAGCAAGCCGTAGCCCGTGGCCAGGATGATGCTGCCCACCTTGAGCTGGAGCTCTTCGGGGCCCATGCTGTGGTTGATGGCCTGGGCCTCGCAGGCCTGCACGCACTGCATGCACTCGCAGCACACCCCGCAGTTGAGGCAGCGGGCAGCCTCCCGGCGCGCCTCCTCAACGCTGTAGGCCGCGAGCACTTCGCTGAAATCGCCCACCCGCTCGGGGCCCGGCCGTTGGGGCGCTTCCCGGCGCTCCGCGGGCGCGATGGTATCGGCAATGGGCGCCCAGTTTTGCCCGGGTTGCGGTTGATCCTGCCGGGCGCCCAGGGGTTCATCCCGATCTTGACGGGGGTCGGCCGCCAAATCCTCACCTCGCAGGTAGCGGGCAATGGCCGCCACCGCCTTGTGACCGGCGGCCACGGCCTCGATCACCGTGGCCGGTCCACTGACGCCGTCGCCACCGGCGAACACATGGGGAATGCTGGTTTGCAGGGTATGGGGATCAACCTTCAGGGTCTGCCGGGCGGTCCATTGCAGCTCGGGCAGGGCCGTAGCCCAGGCGCTCTCCGGCCGCTGGCCGATGGCCGGAATGATGGCGTCGCAGGCCAGGGTGAATTTTGACCCTTCAACGGGTACGGGCCGGCGGCGTCCGCTGGCATCGGGCGGCCCCAGCTCGGTCTGGATACAGGTTAGGCCGCTGACCTGGCCTTCATGGGCCTTGATGGCTACCGGGGCGCTGAGGTAGGTGAAGCGAACGCCTTCCTGTTTGGCGCCCTCGATCTCTTCGGGCTCGGCGGGCATCTCCCGCGCCGTGCGCCGATAGACCACGGTGACCCGCCGGGCTCCCAGGCGCTTGGCCACCCGGGCGCTGTCAATGGCTGTATTGCCGCCGCCCACGATCACCACCCGGTCGCCCGGAGCGCTGCGCCGGCCCAGGTTGACCGCCTTGAGAAAGGCCACGGCGTCCAGAATTCCCTCTGCCGCCGATTGGCCGTTAAGCCCCAGTCCCAAGGAGGCGTGGGCCCCGATCCCCAGAAACACGGCCTCGAACCCCTCCGCCTTGAGGCTTTCCAGGGTGATCGCTTCACCAAAGCGCACGCCGGTTTGCACCTGGATACCGTGATCCAGGAGATGTTGAATCTCGCGCTCCAGCTGATCCGGGGGCAGGCGGTAGTCGGGGATGCCCACCCGCAGCATGCCCCCCAGCACCTCCAGGGCCTCGAAGATGGTCACCGGGTAGCCTTGCAGGCGCAGGTAGTAGGCCACGGTCAGTCCCGCGGGGCCCGAGCCGATGACGGCCACCTTTTGGGGACGCTCCTCGATTTGCGGGATGGGCAGATCGGTCAGTTTCACCTGATCGGCGGCAAAGCGCTTCAAGTCGCGGATGGCCAGGGGGGCATCCACCTGGGCCCGGCGGCACTGGGTTTCACAGGGATGGGGGCAGACCCGGCCCAACACCCCGGGCAGGGGCAGGCGTTCCATGATCAGCTGCAGCGCTTCGCGGTACTTGCCCTGGCCGATGAGCTGCACATAGCCCTGGACGTTGATCCCCGCCGGGCAGGTGACCGTGCAGGGGGCGCGATCGTATTTGGCGATGTCGTAGGTGATGGGAATGGCTTGGGGAAAGGCCCGGCCGATGGCCTTGCGGTTACCCAGCCCGGCATCCCAGGCATTGGGGATCTCCACCGGGCAGACCGTGGCGCACTCCCCGCAGCCGGTACAAACCCCCTCCTTGATGTAGCGGGGGTTTTTACGCACGGTAACCGTATAGTTGCCGATGAAACCGGAGACGTCGGTCACTTCGCTGTGGGTCAGCAGTTCGATATTGGGGTTCTGGGCCACGGCCACCATCTTGGGCGTGCCGATGCAGGCTGCGCAGTCCAGGGTGGGAAAGGTCTTGTCGAACTGCAGCATGTGGCCGCCGATGGTCGTGCCGCGCTCCACCAGATAGACTTTGTGGCCGCTCTCGGCGATGTCCAGGGCCGCCTGCATGCCGGCGATCCCGCCGCCCACCACCACCATTTCCGGGGTGACCGGGGCGCGGCGGGCCTCCAGATGCTCGTGGAACTGCACCCGGTTCAGCGCCGCGGCCACCTGCCCCTTGGCCTTTTCCGTGGCCTGATCGGCGTCTTCGGTGACCCAGGAGACCTGTTCGCGGACCGAGGCCATTTGGAAATAGTAGGGGTTCAGCCCGCCCCGGGCGCAGGCATCCATAAAGGTCTTGCCGTGGAGTCTGGGGGAACAGGAGGCCACCACCACCCGGTTAAGCCCCAGCTCGCGGATATCGGTCTCGATCATGGCCTGACCTGGATCCGAGCACATGAACTTGTAGTCCCGGGCCACCACCACGCCCTCAAGGCGCCGGGCAAAGGCCGCCACCTCGGCCACCCGCACTTTGTGGGCGATGTTGATCCCGCAATGGCAAATGTAAAACCCGATCTTAATGGGCATGGCTGGGTACTCCAAGGGCGCTGATAGATTATAGCTTAGTGACTCTTTTTAGTCGGAACAGGGACGGCACTTTTTATCTCCTAAATCCAGGGTATCGGGCTCCCAAGACTCCGGGGCCACCAGGGTATCGACCCAGTAGAGCAGCTCGTCGGCCTCGGGGGGCTTTTCCAAAAACGCCTCCGGTTCCGGGTTGGCGTTGTCGGGGGCACCGCCCCTCAGGGCCCGGTAGTGGAAAAATGTTTTTCGGGGAACATCGGCCAGCATGATTACGGCGATTTTTCTCAACCGTCGGTCCTGTTTGAGTTCCCGGTAGAGGTTGAGGGAGGCGCCAAAGGAGATCAGGGCATCCATGATAATCAATGCCGGTTTGATTTGATGAACCAGGCGGCGCGCTTCCCGGGGGTCATCGGCTTCCACCACGCCGTAGCCGTGGGACCTTAGCAGCGAGGCGAGATAGAGACGCATGTCCGCATCGTCATCCACCACCAGGATCTTTCGCGATTCCTTTTTGGCCGGCATGGGCATCCATCTCAGGGGGTCAGGCCCCAAATGGGCGAAGTGTCCGTGGGGGCAATACCCCCACACTTGCCCTTATTGTTAGCACAAGGCGTGCCAAGATGAGGAATTGATTGTTTTGGTTATTGATATCAGGAGCTTGGAGGAAAGATGGGCGTCTTGGGCTTGGAATCCGAAAGAGGACATGTTGCATTAAAATGCAACATTTTGGCGCCTAGAGTTGAGAGATTGAGACTATAATATATTGAATTAATTATTATATTTTGTGTTGCATAAACGTTGCGCAACACGATCACCCTTTATGTTGCGGCGGAGCGGTCATGCCCCACTTCTTCATTTTGCGCCACAGAGTGGTGCGGTCCAGGCCCAAGGCCGCCGCGCTGTTGCCGCGATGCCAGCCGTGGGCCTCCAGGGCCGCCAGGACGGCGCGCTGCTCCGGGTCCGGTTTGGGGCCGGCACCCGGCGGGGGTGAAACAGGCTCCGGGGCAGGAGCCGATTGAAGGTAATCGGGTAGGTGGCCCAAGTCGATGGGGGTGCAGCGGCTCAGGATCAGGGCGTGCTCCAAAATGTTTTCCATTTCGCGCACATTGCCTGGATAGGCGTAGTTGAGCAGCACCTCCATAGCCCGCTCGGAAATATCCGGGGGGCCGCTCTCCTGGGCCGCGCAAAGGCGCCGGATGATGTGGCGGATGAGCAGAGGCAGATCCCCCCGCCGCTCCTTGAGAGGTGGCAGGTGGATGCCCATGACGTTGAGGCGGTAGAACAGGTCCTCCCGGAACTGTTTGCGGGCCACCAGCCGGTCCAGATCCTGGTTGCTGGCGGCGATGATGCGCACATTCACCCGCTGGGTGCGGCGGCTGCCCAGGGGGTAGAACTCCCGGTCCTCGATCACCCGCAGCAGTTTGGCCTGCAGGGCCAGGGGCATGTCTCCGATCTCGTCCAGAAAAATGGCACCGCCGTCCGCCTCCTGGAAACGGCCCGGTTTGTTGCCCACGGCTCCGGTAAAGGCGCCTTTGACATAGCCGAACATCTCCGACTCCAGCAGGTTGTCGGGCAGGGCCGCGCAGTTGACCTTGACAAAGGGTTTGTCCGCCCGTCGGCCGGCGGCGTGGATCACCTTGGCCAAAAGGTCCTTGCCCGTGCCGGTGGCGCCCGAGATCAGCACCGTGGCCTCGGTGGGGGCCACCACCCGCACTTTGTCAAAGATCTTCTCCATGGCCGGATCCTTGCCCACCATGTCCTGGAATGTGTAGCGGTCACGGATCACTTGGTCCAGGCGGCGCATCAGGGTCAGGTCGCTGAAGGTGGCCAAACCGCCGACAATCATCCCCTTTTCGTTGCGCAGGGCCAGATAGTGAACCCGTACCGGAAGGGGGGTGCCGTCGCGGATGATGAGCCGGCCTTGCCGGTGGGTGCGCATGCGGCCGTCGGCCATAGCCGAGTTCAGCAACTCCAGGTCGGTCCCGGCCGGGTCCCCCAGCAATTCTTTGCAGGGGCGGCCCAGCTGCTCCTGACGGGGGTAGCCGCTAATCTTCTCGGCGGCGGTGTTGAAAAAAGTTATCAGTCCCCCGCGGTTGACGGTGAAGACCCCGATATCCAGATTGTCCAGAATGATTTTCAGGCTGCGTGCCTCGTAGTGCACGCGGTTGATCAGGTCCGCGATGGGCGAGTGATCCTGGAGCACGGTGAGGCAGCCCGCCACCTCGCCCCGGGCGTCGAACATGGGGCTGGCCAGGCGAGTGATGAGATGGTGGGGGTCTTCGTCGGTGGGCAGCTCCACTTGGGCCGAGGCCGTGCTGCGACGCTGGGGGTCTTTCAAGAGGCAGGCGTTGTGGCAGGGCACATCGCAAAACACATCCCGGCAATCATAGCCTTCGGCGCTGTCGCCTTTGAGGCCCATGAGTGCCCGGGCGCTGAAATTCATGGCCGTGATGCAGTGGCTCAGGTCCACGGTGAAAGCCCCGATGTTGAGCTGATCCAGAATATCGAGCCATTGGTCGCAATGGATGGTGGTCAGACCGGAGGGCAGGGCTGGCGCGGCGGATTTCATAACGGTAATCGTATCACAAAGCAGGTGCCCCGCCCAAGTTCGCTCTCCACCTCGACCGTGCCGCCGTGGCGTTCCACGATGCCGTACACCGTGGAAAGGCCCAGACCCACCCCGTAGCCTTCCGGCTTGGTGCTGTAAAAGGGCTCGAAAATGTGGGGCAGATCTGTTGGGGCGATGCCGCTGCCGGTGTCCGCCACGCTCAGCAAAACCGCGTTGCGCTCCCGCTCCACGTGGGCCTCCAGAGTCACCCGGCCCCCCTGGGGCATGGCGTCCAAGGCGTTGAAAATGAGGTTGATCAGACACTGCTGAAGTTGGTTGAAGTCGCCTTGGATTTCGGGCAAATCGCGAGGCAGATGGGTTTCGATTTCGATATTTTTCAATTTCAGTTTGTGTTGACTGAGAAGCAGCGAGCGCTGGATCAGTTGATCCATGGGTACGCTTTGGGTGGTGGGCGAAGATTTTCGGGCAAAGGTCAGCAGCGAGGAGACAATATCGGCGCAGCGTTTGGTTTCCGCTTCCACCAGGGTGAGATAGCGGCGGAATTTTTCACCCTGAGATTCTTCCGGAGGTGGTTTTTGACCGGCTATGTTCTGATTCCCAGGTTCCGAATCCATGAGCCGCAGCATGAGGCGCAGGTAGTTGAGAATCCCGGAGAGGGGATTGTTGATCTCATGGACCACGCTGGCGGCCAGTCGCCCCAGGGAAACCATTTTATCCTGGTGCAGAATGCGTGCTTGGTCCTGCATCTCCCGTTCCAGCCGGCGGATTTCCCGTAGGTCCCGAAAAAAGCCCACCTGACCCTCGGCCCGGTTGCCGTCAACCAGCGCCGCCGCCGAGACCTGCACCGGAATGGGGTTGCCCTGGAGACCCGCCAGGGTGGTTTCGTAGAGCAGCAGGCGCCCAGGGCCGCCGTGTTTCGGCCCTTCAAGGGCCTCTTGAAAGGCCTGGTGGGCGTCAGGGGTTAAAAAGGAGGTGAGGCCGCGCGCACCCAACACCTCGCTTTTGCCGCGCTCCAGGAGCTGGGCCATGGCCCGGTTGCAGATCACCACGCGGTTGTCGCTGTCCACGGCCAGAATACCGTCCATGGAATGTTCAATGAGGTTGTTGCGGAATGCCACGGTTTTGGCTAGTTCCTGGGTGGTGGCGGCGTTTTCCCGCTCCAACAGGGCGGTGTACTCCCGCAGGGTGCGGCGGGCCTGGTAGCGCGCCTTGGCGCGGTCCAGGGCCAAGTGCAGGGCAGTGTCGTCAATGGGTTTGGTGATAAAGTCCGAGGCGTCCAGCTGCAGAGCGCGAACCGCCAGGTCCATCTCGCCATAGGCCGTGGCCACGATCACCTCGGTATCGGGATAGTCCTGCTTGATGGCCTCCAGCAGCTTCACGCCGTCCATACGGGGCATGCGGATGTCGGTGATCACCAGGGCCGGACGAATCTCGGCTACCAGCTCCAACCCGGCCCGGCCATCGGGCGCCGAATGAACCTGGTACCCGGCGTCTTCCAGGCTGAGGGTCAGCAGTTCTCGGATGTCGGCTTCGTCGTCCATGACCGCTACAGTCCACTGGGTTGAAGATTCCATCAGGCTGGGTGTTTTCATGGGGGGCGGTGAAGAAATCATGGTCGGCACCTTTTGGAGAGTCACTGAGCAGTTCAGTTATGGCCAAAGCACGTTTGGGTGTCAACACCTTGAAAGTTTAAGGGTTTCGCTTCTGTTCCAGGCTTGCCATCCATTTGTCCAGGATCCGGCTTGCCTGGGTTTGGTGGAATCGGCATCCGGCAAACTGTTTCCTTTAGGGCCGGATGGATTGAGGGCGCTTCCCGGCGACGTCTTTCAGGGGGCCATTTTTGGGGTTTTAAAGGTGTATTAAATTCGATATTCTGTGCCATCCCATACCGTTATCCCCGGCTATTATTCCAGGGGATCGAATTCAGAGAGTTAGCAATTCAGGACGCGATGCCCATCTCATTGATCAGCCCCCTGGACCCGGAGGGGATCGAGCGCATCCATGCCGCCTCCATGGCGGTGCTGGCCCGTACCGGGATCCGCTTTCAATCCGAAACCGCCCTGGCAGCCTTCAAACACCATGGCTTCAGGGTGGATGGGGAGATTGCGTTTTTGAGCGAACGCCAGGTTTGGGACGCCCTGGCCACGGTGCCCAGGGAGATCACCATCGTGGCCCGCAATCCGGACTACAACCTGGTGCTGAGCGCGGAGACCGCCGCTTTTGGCCTGGGCCGCGGTGCGGTCACCTTTGTGGACCCCGACGGCTCCTTTCGCCGGGGAAGCGCCGCGGATTTTATCGACACGGCCAAACTGGCCCAACAGATGGCGCTCATCCAGCACTGGGAGCCTCTGATCCATCCCGGGGATATTCCGCCGGCCAACGCCGAACTGTGGGCCACCAAAACCATGCTGGAATATTTGGACAAACCCTATAACTACCACTCGGCGCGCCACATCGAACTGGTGGCCCTGGCCTTTGGAATGACCCCCCGGGAGATGGCCGAAAAGGCCCGCGGCGGGCTCTCCTTCGGCCAGGGGACCGTCACCACCCTTTCGCCCCTGACCCTCAGCGCCCATGATCTTAGGCAGCTGTTTGCTTACGTGGCCCACGGCATCGCCTTTCATATCGCCGCCATGCCCCTGGCCGGCACCACCGGGCCCTGCACCTTTGCCGGGCTGTTGGTCCAGCAGAACTGCGAGAACCTGGCGCCGCTGGTGTTGTCCCAGCTGCTGCGGCCCGGAACTCCGGTGTTTTACGGGTCTATCGCCAGCCATGCCGACATGGTCGGCATGGGACCGGTGTTCGGCTCTGCCGAAGCCCGCAAGTTCGAGTATGCCGGCGGGCAGTTGGCCCGCCATTACGGATTATTGTGCCGCGGCAACGCCGGGCTCACCGACTCCCTGGGCGAGGACTTCCAGGCCGGGGCCGAGGCCTTGCTGCACATCCTCAACGTACTGGGGGGCAGCCTCAATTTTCTGCCCGGGATGGGGCTGCTGGGCAGTTACCTGGGCGCCTCCCTGGCCAAGGTGGTGCTGGATGCCGAACTGATCGGCTACGCCCGGCGTTATCTGACCCCCATCCCCGTGGATGAAGACCATCTAGCCCTGGAGGTGATCCAGGCCGTGGGCCCCGGAGGAGAGTATATCACCCACGACCATACCTTGGCCCACTGCCGCACGGAATTTACCGTCTCACGGATCTTTAACCGTCAAAGCTACGGGGACGGCAGCCACCACCGCAGCCAGGGCATCATCCAGGTTGCCCATGCGAAAGCGCGCGCCATTATCGCCGAGTACCGTCGACCGCCATTGGCGCCGGAAATCGCCAAGGCGCTGGACGCTTACGTTCAAACCCACAGCAGCTAGGCTGTCATGACCCTCACCGGCAAGATTTACGATATCGATCTGACCCAGGGCGGGATTGAGGCCCTTGAATTTACCGAGGCCATGGCGCGGGAATATTTGGGCGGCTTCGGTTTTGCCGTGGCCACGCTCTACCGGGAGGTTCCGGCGGGGACCGATCCCTTGGGACCTGAAAACCTGCTGGTGATCGGCCCCGGGCTGCTTACCGGCAGTGCGGCGCCCTGCGCCGCCCGGCTGCATCTCTGCGCACGCTCTCCCCAATCGGGTCTCATGGGCAGCTCCAATGTGGGCGGCTTTATGGGTGCGCGCCTGGCGGCCCTGGAGGTCCGCGGCCTGATCCTCCGGGGGCGGGCGCCCTGTCCGGTGGAGCTGCATCTGGGCGTAAACGGCCCCCGGATTCTGGACGCCCGGCACCTGTGGGGCCTGGATACCCGGGAGACCCAGGCCCGGTTGCGCCGGGATCACGGCGACGGCAAGCTGGAGACCCTGGTGATCGGCCGGGCCGGGGAAAACCACCTGCCTATGGCCTGCATTATGGCCGGACCGGACCATTCCGCCGGCCGCAACGGCCTGGGGGCGGTGATGGGGGCCAAAAATCTCAAGGCCATCAGCGCGGCCCAGGCCAAGGTCACAGATGGGATCAGCCCCCGGGCCCGGGAGACCATCAAGCGCTATGTGCGCAGTATCCGGGAAACCATTCCCAGCCGCTATGCGGACTACTCCCAGCGGGGCAGCGCCGGGGATGTGCTGGAACTCAACCAGATGGGCCTTTTGGGGACCCGCAACTATCAGGCGGGCCAGATCGCGGATGCGGACAGAATCGACGGCCGCCGGCTGGGGGCCTATGTCAAGCGGCGCACGGCCTGCCACAAGTGCCCGGTGCACTGCAAGGCGGAGATCGAAATTCCCCGGGGGCGCCACAAGGGCTTCAAGGGCGGGCGGCCCGAGTATGAAACCATCCTCGATCTGGGGCCCTTGTGCGGGTTGACCGATCCCGAGGAGCTGCTCTATCTCTCCAACCTCTGCAATATCCTCGGCATGGACACCATCTCCACCGGCTCCATTATCGCCTTTGCCATGGATCTCTTTGAACGGGGCATCCTCACTCCTGAGGATACCGACGGCCTGGTTCTCAACTGGGGAGACGCCCGGGTGATGGAGACTCTGATGCGGGCCATGGCCAACCGGGAGGGCTTTGGCGGGACTTTAGCCCAGGGTGTCAAACAGGCGGCCCAGGTTATCGGGCGGGGGGCCGAGGGTTACGCCTACCACGTCAAGGGGGTGGAGATGTACGGCGCCGATCCCCGGGGGCTTTCGGCCACGGCCCTGGCCTATGCGGTCTCCCTGCGGGGCGGTGATTTTACCAGTGTCTATCCCATTCCCGAGTTCCGCTACACTCCGGAGCAGGCTGAGAGGGAGTTCGGCAGCACCAAGGCGGTGGAGTTCACCGCCACCGAGGGCAAGGGCGCCCTGGTGGGCTTCTGCATGCGGGTGAGCAGCGTGATGGACGCGTTGGGATTGTGTAAGGTGGCGGCCCTTTCCGTGGCCAACCACTTCGATCTGACGTTGGAGAGCCAACTGCTGGAGGTGCTCACCGGGATTGCCCTGACCCCTGCGGAGCTGATGCACATCGGCGAGGGGATCATCACCATGGAAAAGCTCTTCAACCTGCGCCAGGGGGCCGATGCGGCCCTGGACACCCTGCCGGACAAGTTCACCCGGGAGGCGGTGCCCAGGGGGCCGGCCCAAGGGGCCCGGGCCGATCTTGCGCCCATGATCGCCGATTTTTACCGCACCATGGGCTGGGATACCCAGGGCGTTCCCCTGCCTGAAACTCTCCGCAAGCATGGCCTGGATCCAGCGGAATTGACCAACCAGCCCTAAGAATCATCAGGCTTTTTCACCACAGGGTATCCAGAACGCAACCCGAGCGCCTTGATTCTCTCCGGCGCTTTCGGCCCAAATTCGCCCCCCATGCATTTCAACAAATTTGCGGGTCAAGGAGAGCCCCAGCCCGGTGCCATGGTACTTGCGGGACATGGATTGCTCCACCTGCTCGAAGGGCCTGAAAATCTGTTCCAAATTTTGCGTTTTGAGCCCGATACCGGTGTCGCTGACCGAAATTTCGATGCCGGAAATGGGCGTGGCGGGCAGCGCGCCATTGCGGCTGGGCAATGTGAGCCGGCGGCCGTCCGCGGTGCGAATGTCGCCCTTCGCGCTGGTTCGCGACTGCGCGGCAAGGGTGATGGCGCCCTTATCCGGGGTGAATTTCACGGCGTTGGAGAGCAGGTTGTAGAGAATCTGCTTGAGCTTGCGGCCGTCGGCGCTGATGGATTGCGGAACCTCTTGGATTTGGGTGGAGAGTCGGATGCGGTGTTTGAGTGAGGCCTCTTTGACCATGATCAGACTGTTCTCCAAAAGCGTGGTGATATCGAGAGCGGCGGGTTCCAGCTCCATTTTGCCGGCCTCCACCTTGGACAGATCCAGGATATCGTTGATCAGGGAGAGCAGGTGCCGGCTGCCCGTGAGCGCGTCGTTGAGGTACTCCTCCTGCTCGGGGTTCAGTTCCCCGAGGTGCTTATGGGTCACCAGTTCGGTAAAACCGATGATATGGTTCAGGGGCGTACGCAGTTCGTGGCTCATATTGGCCAGAAAGGCGCTTTTGGCCTGGTTGGCGCTTTCCGCCGCCCGTTTGGCGGCCTCCAGGCTGTGGGTGCGTTGGGCCACCTTTTTTTCCAGTTCCTGATTGTTTTGCTGAAGTTTTTGCTCCACGCCCCGGCGGATACCGACCTCCCGTTCCAGAATCCGGTTGGCGTCGTTCAGTTCGGCGGTTCGCCGCTCGACCCGCGCCTCCATATCGTCATAGGCGCGTTTGAGTTCCTCATCTTTGGCTTTGAGCTGTTCCACCAGGTGTTCCAACTCATGATTCTGTTGGGTGAGTTGATGATAGCTTTTCACCCGCAGCGCTTCAAAGGTGTAGGCATAGGCCAGCACCACCAGAAAGGAGGGTACAAAGCGCGCCATGAACCCCGGACCGTAGGGCTCAAACTGAAACGGCAGATAGGATTTGAGACCTAAATAGGCGAAAATCGACCCCAACAGTCCCAGAGAGGCCCATAACCCCCTTGGCGAGCCCAGGATGAACAGAGAGAAAAGGGGAAACACATAGCTCCACAGATGGCCGGTGCCGTTCACCCCTTTGCTGATGAACAGATAGAAGAAGAGTATCGCCGCCAGGGCGACTCCGATGTGGGTGCTTCGCAGATAATTGCGGGTTTTGTAGAAATAGATCAGCAGTATAGCCAGGGCGGCGGCAAATCCAAGGTCCATGTAGCCCACCAGCGGCTGGCCTGAAAGATGGGCGCTGAGGCCCATGGGGATCAGGGTCAGAATGCCGACCCCTGCAACAATGGCGATCATAAGCGCCTTGCGGCGCTGATCCACATTGTCCTGGAAAAAAAATCCGTCGGAATCCAGTGCAGATCCAAGGTATTTTTGTAAGTGTCGTGGGTATTTCACAGGGCCATCTTCAGATCCGGGTTTAGACGGAAACCTGACATCCCGGACTATCTTGAGCGTTTTTTAGATGCCGCCCTTTGGCAGAGCACCTTGTGGGGTTTATCGGCCCAGTTTTGCGAAACTTAAGCCGTTATTGATCGCATTACCCCTGAAGTGCTGTCCAAAAGCAAGAAAATATGCCGGCTACGCTGCTCCTTATTCGTAAAATTAGCCAAAGGGGATAATTTCTCCCCGCTTCGTAAAAGGGGGGGCGGGGGGAGGTGGTTTCACCCCCCTTTGGAAAAGGGGGGGCGGGGGGGATTTCTTCCCTTGAAAGCTGTCTGGAAAAAACGAGAGCATTTCTCGTTTTATTCGCCAGAGTCGGTTATCCGGAGCTTTGACCGCTGCCCATCGACTGACCATATTTGCGCCTGCGGACCTATACAGCCTTGGAAAAAATCTCTTGATACAGGTTATCCGGTTCCTGGGGGGCGAACCGGGTGGTCTCAAGATTCAACTTTTCAGGGGATGGGATGGCAGAAAGCGGTTCCAGATGGCGGCGATTCGCCGGCGTTCGGTGCGCAGCTGGGTCTTGGCGATCAGGGCCGGTTTTTCCTGCAAGGTGAGGTGATGGGCCATAATGCGGTAGGCCAGGTAGGTGCCTTTCAGGCGGTGGGCGGTGATTTGATCCAGCACGCCGATGGAAAGAAGTGTGCGGATCTGGCGCACATTATCGCTCCAATCCCCCAGCTCAGGGTGCCGGGAGCTATGCTGCAGGATCAGAAACTGAACCAGAAATTCGATATCCACGATACCGCCCAGTCCCTCTTTGAGGTCAAATTTTCCGGGTTCGCGGGTGATGCGCTCCCGGCGCAGGCGATTGCGCATGGTGGCCACCTGTTCCATCAATTCTGCGCTTCGGCGCGGACGTTGGAGGATATTGCGGCGGATGCGGTCAAAGCGCGCCATGAGGGCCGGATCACCGGTGACGGGTCGGGCGCGGATAATGGCTTGGTGCTCCCAGGTCCAGGCCTGCTCCAGTTGATAGGTTTCATAGCCATCCACCTGGGAAACCAAAACCCCGGCGCTCCCCGAAGGACGCAGCCGCATGTCGGCCTCATACAAAAATCCGGCCTGGGTGCGAGTGGTCAGGATGTGGATGATGCGCTCTCCCAGCCGGGCGTAAAAAAGGCGGTTGTCGATGGGGCGGGGGCCCGAGGTCTGGCCATCGGTCCCGGCGTGGAGAAACACCAGGTCCAGATCCGATCCATAGCCCAGTTCAAGGCCGCCCAATTTGCCGAAGGCGATGACCGCAAAGCCCCGGGCCAGAGGCCGGCCGTCCAGGCTGGCCGATGGCCGGCCATGTTTAGCGGTGAGGTGCGCCCAGGCCAAATCAAGCACATTTCCCAGAACCACTTCGGCAATCTCCGTCAGGTAGTCGCTGGTGCGCATCAGGGGCAGGATCCCGGCCACATCGGCCGCGGCCACACGGAAGGTGTTGATCTGCTTGAACACGCACAGGGCCTCGATCTGGCCCTCCAGGTCGCCGGGGGCAATGGCCAGCCGCCGGCCGGCGATATCTTCGGACAACTCTTTGCGGGCCGGGGGGCGATAGAGGGTTCGGGTGTCCAGCAGTTCATCCAAGAGCAGAGGGTGGCGGGTGAGGTAGCCGGCAATCAGGGGTGTGCCGGCCATTAGCGCCACCAGGCGCCGCAGCACCGCAGGATGCTCCAGCAGCAGCGCCAGGTAGCTGGTGCGACGGGCCACCGCGCGCACCAGTTCCACCAGCCGCTCCAGGGACGCCAGGGGATCGTCCTCCTTGGCGGCCACGGCCAGGAGCTGGGGCACCAGCCGATCCAGACGACTGCGACCGGCCGGGCTCATGGCACGGGTGGCTGGGGCCTGGCGCAAGCTTTCCAAGAGTTTTGTCAGTCGGCGGAAATCGGCGTAGCCCTGGTGGGCCAGGGCGGCCTGGGCTTCGGATTCCGGCAGTTGCTTCAGCCAGACGCCCGCCAGTTCCCGGACGGCGGATTCCCGGGGGCGCGCCTGGCGTTGTTCCGGTTCCTTGAAAAGAG
This sequence comes from uncultured delta proteobacterium, assembly GCA_963713755.1. Taxonomy (GTDB): domain Bacteria; phylum Desulfobacterota; class Desulfobacteria; order Desulfobacterales; family CAVQMW01; genus CAVQMW01. Next base: position 1,540,159 of record CAVQMW010000005.1, read on the forward strand.
TTTGAAAGTGGTGGTGAACCCGGGTTCGCTGGCGGTTCAAGTGATGGTAAAACTGGACCCAATCCTCAAACCCGGCGGCCGCGGCCAGGCGCGCCCGGGCCAGGGATTCCCGGGGCAGCTCATGGGTTTGCTGATCGGCCTCCATTTGCAGGTAATGCTCCACCCGGCGCAGCACGCCATAGGCCTCCAGCAGTTCGGCGCACACTGCCTCGGGGATATACTCCAGCCGGGCCAGGAGGGGTAGCACCTGCTGAATGGGCCGAATCTGAAGCTGGGCCGCCACGCCTCCCCGGATCAGTTGAAACACCTGACCGAAAAATTCGATCTCGCGGATTCCGCCGCTGCCCAGCTTGATGTTGTCGGCCATTTTCTTGCGGCGGATCTCCCGGTTGATTTTGCCCTTCATCTCGCGGATGGATTCAAAGACCCCGTAATCCAGGTAGCGGCGGTAGACAAAGGGCCGCAGGGTCTCCATCAGCTCCCGGCGATCTTCCGGGGAACCGCTGAGGGGGCGGCCCTTGATCCAGGCGTACCGCTCCCATTCGCGGCCCTGGCGCAGGTAGTAATCCTCCAGGGCCTCGAAATGCATCACCATGGGACCGCTGTCCCCGTAGGGGCGCAGGTTCATGTCGATGCGAAAGACAAACCCGACCGCCGTGGGGGTACTGATCACCTGAATCAGCCGGCGGCACAGGCGGGTGAAAAAGTCCTCATTGGTCACGCTGCGCCCTCGGGTACCCCCAGCGGTGCTTCCAGCCCGGGGGTAGGTGAAAATCAGATCTACATCAGAGCTGAAATTAAGCTCCCGGGCGCCCAGTTTACCCATGGCCACCAGCACGGGATGCTGCACCCGACCGTCTTTTTCCCGGGGCGTGCCGAATTCAAGGGATAAGCCTTCATAGAGCCGTTCCAGGGCGCTGACCAGGCAACTCTCCGCCAGGCAGGTCAGGTCGCCCATGGTTTCATTGAGATCGGCGCGGCCGGTGAGATCCCGCCACGCAATGCGCACCATCTCCCGCTGCCGGAACTCCCGCAACTTTTGTCCCAGCAGGCTGTTGAGCATGGCCGGATCCAGATCCGCCCGGGGCCGGGGCAGATCCCCGAGAAACTCGCTTAACTTCGCCTGAAATCCATCCAGATAATAGGTTCGCTCCCAATCCTCGGCACCGGCCATCTGCGGCAACAACGCCGGGTTTTGGGTCAGCACCTGGGCCACAAATCCGCTCAAGGCCAGCACCCGCTCAAGATCGGTTTCCAATTGGGGAGCGGCGGGCAATTCAAGGCCCTGCGCCGCCAGGGCGGCTGTCAGTTTGGCCCGCCGCTCCCGGGCCAGATCGAATAGGTCTTTACCTAATGGGGGATAGTGATCCATTTTGAGTGCTGGATTTTGGCGTTCGCCAGAATGGCATAGTTTCAGGTATTTAATCGCCGGAGTAATATAAGCGGTGCCCTCAGGTCAATGCGTCAGGATCGAGTTCATAGCGCAAGATTTTACGGCGCAGGCTGTTTTTGTCGATACCCAGTTCTCTTGCAGTGGCCATCCGCCTGCCGCTGTTTCTGGCGAGTGCCCTTTCAATGGCCCGTTTTTCATAATCTTTGAGGGTTTTCAGATCGTCCTTCTCCACGGCAGTTGATTGGGGCAGGGTGTGTTCAGGCAGATGGGGCAGCCCGATGGTGCCGACCCGGCATTGGTAGATAATTTTATACCCTTAATCCATGAAGGATGATTGCCCCTGCCGTCGACTATCTGGCCAAACCGTTCGAGATTGATGATTGAGTGACCAAAATCGAAGGAGGCTGGGAGAACAAAGAAACCGCCTGCAAAGAAGATATGCTGGAGAAAATCGAAACAGTCTTGGCATCACCGATGTTGCTGCTCGACATATTTTCCAGCAGAAAATGGTCTGGAGCGGGTTTGACCTATTGGTGCTTGATGGTGATCTCCACCCGGCGGTTCTTTGCCCGGCCTTCGGGTGAATCGGTTCCATCCTTGTTGGTATTGGGCGCCACGGGCTCTTTCTCCCCGGCACCTTTGGTGCTCAGCAAGGCCTGCTCGATGGCGGCCCTGGAGACCAGCCACTCCGCCACCGCTTTTTCAGCCGCAGCCTGGATTGCCGGATCATCGGGACCGTCCTGTGCCCTGACGGGCAATGACAGCATCATCGGCAAGACCACGAAAAGAACAGGGATATATCCATGTATGGCGTGTCGTCGCTTCACGGTATCTCTTCTCCGCTATCAGAATGGGTTATTGTCCTATTTCAACATCGGAAAAGGGCACGACTCCGGGAAGGTTGAGTTCGATTTTGACGTTCTCACCCGCCGGAGCAGGGAACTTCATCCAGATGATACCGCTTTTTCCCTCGCCGATATACTTCAATCCGACCAAGTACTGGTCTCCCGGGCCGACCAGTGACTGAAGCGGTCCGGCCAGCCATTTATCCTTTTCATCTTTCAGGATATGGTACTTTATGTTCTGCTCCGCATCAACATAAAACACTTCCTCGGGCTTAAAGAAAAATTGGCTGATGTCGTCATCAGCGGGCGCCCTAACCTTAAAGGCAATGGATAATACTTTTCCATTCAATTTGGCCTGCACCAGATCGACTTCAGCACCGTCGGCCCCTATCTGGGTTTGGATGGCCTCCTGGGCCGAGCAGGGGGCAGAGAGGATCAGTGCGAATCCGATAACGACAAAAAACAATAACGACTGTTGGAATTTCATGGTAATCTCCTTGTTTAATTTTTTTCTCCTACATACTTCCCTTCCATTTTCTTCAACGTGCGCGTATAGTATCGATCCTTTTTGAAAGGATAGTGCTCAATGATCGTGCTCCAGAAATTTTTGGCTTTCTCATAATTTCAGAAACGAATAAATTACCGGCAGAATCAAACTCCAAACCGCTGATGCCATAGCCAGAATACGTTGCATAGACCGACGATGTTAAATAGTTCGTCAAGGCGTCCAACTTTATGATCTCTATGGTATTTCCCGGGGCACTACTGAAATCGGCCCTCCTTACAGTGTACAAGTTGTCAACCGAATCAAACGCCAGCGCTATTGTATCAAAAGGTAAAGCAAAAGAACCTGAAACTTGATAATCGGGGTCGAGATAGGTCACATTAAGTGCGATGGCCGATGTGGAAAGTAAAAAAAGGGAACATAAAACACACAGCACTGCCGGAATCCATTTGGCCTTCATGGCTTACCCCCTACTTTTTGGGTTAACAAGCGCTTTATTAATGAGTGTTTCAGCCCAAATCTTGAATAGAGGTCCGCAAGCGCAGTGGTTTTTGCCTAGTCCGAAATTCACGCAAATAGTATTCCCCGCATATATTGTTGCAGTACAATGTGGTACCCCATATATTGTATATTTGCCTCACAATCTATGTAAACCAAGTAAGCCACTATGAAGTAAACTACATAATATTTGTGTAGAAAAGTCGTCAGCGTTTCGCTTTGGGGTTAACCTGGCGGATGGTTGTGGATGGAAAAATGCGAAGTTTCGAAAACGAGGAGCTTTGCGGTACTCAGGAGAGCGCGAACTCTTGGATCAGCGATGGATATCAGGATAATTTTAACTTGTTGAGAACCTGGGGTTGGCTGGAGATATGCGGATCAACGGATAGGTCGGTGGCCGAGCGCAAGCAAAGTCCGCTGAACCTTCTTGTTGGCTGGCCTGGCTTTCTGGATTTCGATACTTGTACTAGTTTTGGCAAGTGAAAAACATGCCTTTCTAATTTTAACGACTTGAAGCAATCGAAGAGTCACAGCTTCCCGATTCATATCAATCTTCATCAATAATACTCCTTAAATATTTTATGTCGTCCTGATCTTGGCCGCTTTTACGATAAGACTTCAGAAGGATCAAACCTTCCGGTGAGACAACACTGATATTGCCATGTTCCCACTCTACTTTCATTCTGTTGTTCCATGCTTCCTTTAATTCAGGTGTTACGATCAGCATATCCAAAACAAGAGTTTCTCCAGTTGCGGGATCGATTTTGCTAACGCGGTGAATCTTAATCTTCCCACCGTGGAACTCCATCGGGGCGGCCTTCAACGTAAAGCCCAAATCGTCAGTTACGCTGTCTATTTTTTCAAGCAAGTTCGGTTTTATCAAAATATCAATATCAAGAGTAGCCCGGGGCAACGCATATATGGCCATGGCTAACCCGCCACATAGGGCATACTCGATGTTTTCTTCCTCGAATTTTTTGATCAACGCCTTCAATTCATCCAAGATTTCCATGATTTATCAAAGACATGCTGTTCTTTGGTCATTGAAAAGCCCAATTGCTCATAGAATGCGTGAGCCTCCCTGCGTGTCGAATGACTGCGGACCCGGAGTTTTACAATACCGCGACGCCTCACCCAATCTTCGGCAGCCACCAAAAGAGCCCGCCCAATACCACGGCCACGATACTGCTCACTGACAACGAACCCACCGACCTCTGCAAACGAATCTGATTCAACCCGAAGCGCGAGAAACACGTGCACCCATCCGACTACAACGCCATCGGGAAAACACGCAACCAGCACAAGGTGTTCACTTGATCGAAGGGTAACACCCAACCGGTCTGCGGCCTGCCGAAATGAGGAGGGGTAGCCAAGCTGCGTCGACAGGTCAGCCAGGGAAGCTGCGTCGTGTATAGATGCATTTCGGATTTCAACCTGTTCCATATTTTGATGTGTCATTCGCCCTCAAGCCTATCGTCGCGGTTGGAGCGAAGCTCAACCGCGGCGATAAGCGGATCGTGTGTGCGAAGCTCACGGTCCGCTTATCAGTGATGATAGATGGAAAACTTTCCGCATATCACCCTTATAGCCTGGAAAACAAATCACCCATGCATACAGATTAAATTGAGAACGTTCCCAGCCAACTAATATTACTGATATCACCGTTCTGGGGTATAATTCAAGTCAATCAGAGGGTTTCCGCACTCAGAACCATCTCCAACCCGCCCTGCCTTACCTTTTCTACTCCGAAATCAGATAGCGGCTGAACCAGGCCCGGGCGCGCTGCATCAGGATTTCCCGCTGGGCGGGGGAGCTGAGGCGGTGGTCGGCGCCGGGAAAGATCAGCAGTTCCTTGGGCTTACCGGCGAGGGCTTCGATCTCCCGGGCGTGGGCCGGTGGGACGATTGCATCGGCCTCCCCGTGGCAGCACAGAAGATGGTGCACCGCCGGAACCCGGTCGCGGAGATCGAACTGCCGCTGTTTTTCAAAAAAGGAAACCGGAACGGCCTGGGGGATGAGATCCGAGGATAGTGCCATCAAGGGCCGGCTGCGAATGGGAGCCGCCAGGGTCACCAGGGCGGAGACGGGATGGTCCGCGGCAAAGGCCAGGCAGACGGTGCCCCCGAAACTGGAGCCGAAAAGCCCTGTTCGGGCGGTGTCGAGGTTGTTTTGGTCTTCAAGATAGCTGAAAACGGTAGCGAGATCGGCCACCCGCTGGGTTAGGGAGGTGTCCCGGGCCAGGTCTCCGGGGCTGTCTCCACGGCCCCGGTGGTCAAAGCGCAGGTAGGCCATGCCCCGGGCTGTGCAGCAGCGGGCCAGATCGATCTGCTTCCGGGAGTGCCGGTTGCTCAGCAGGCCGTGGACGCCGATGACAATGGGATAAGGGGCCGGGCAGCGTCCAGGCCAATGTAGGGTGGCCCGTAGCCGGCCCTGGGGAACGGGGATCCAGATATTTTCTTCTTGATGCGCCATGGTGGTTGCCCCCGGGTGCATAAGCTGGTACACGCGGAACGTTCCAAAATTTCCCGCATCCATTGGCGGTTGCGGGTGTTTCGGGTTGATGGGGGGCAGGGTAGCACACCCAGTAACTCGGGCGTAATGGTTTTCCAGGATTAGGGGGCCATGGCGGTTAAAAAGGGACAAATTTTAGAGGTGCAGATCACGGACCTGGCATTGGGGGGGCGGGGATTGGTGAAGGTCGACGGCCTGGCGATCTTCGTGGATGGCGCAGTTCCCGGGGACCGGGCCCAGATCTGCATTGGCCGCAAAAAGCGCAGTTGGGCCGAGGCGTGGGTGGTCTCCCTGCTGGCGCCGTCATCCCGGCGCATCCAGCCTCCCTGTCCCTACAGCGGGATTTGCGGCGGCTGTAAATGGCAGTTTTTAGATTATGAGAGCCAACTGGAATACAAGGGCCGCCATGTGCGGGAAGCCCTGGACCACATCGGCGGCCTGGATGTCGACTCCATTCCGGTGCATCCGGTGGTTCCCTCGCCCAGGGTCTTTGGCTACCGCAACAAGATGGAGTTTTCCTGCACCCCCCGGCGGTGGCTGATGCCCGAGGAGCTGCAGCGCGAGGATGTGAAAAAGGATTTTGCCCTGGGACTGCATGTGCCCGGGGGCTTCAACAAGATATTGCATATCGACGCCTGCCTGCTGCAGCCTGATGGGGGCAATCAAATATTAAACCATGCCCAAAACTACATGGCCCGCTCCGGGGCGCCGGCTTACGATCTCAAACAGCATATGGGCTTTTGGCGCTTTTTGATGATCCGCCACGCCGCGTCCAGGGATCAATTCTTGGTCAATATCATCACCGCCAAGGAGGATCGTGAACTTGTCCAGCCCCTGGCGGACCAGCTCATGGCGGCCTTTCCCCAGGTGGTTGGGGTGGTGAACAACATTTCGGCCCGCAAGGCGGCCATTGCCCTGGGGGAGTATGAAGTGGGTCTGGCGGGCGCCCGATCCATTGTGGATGAGATCGGTCCCTTTTCCTTTGAGATTTCGGCCAACTCTTTTTTCCAGACCAACAGCCAGGGCGCCCGCCAGCTCTACGATACGGTCAAGGCCTTCGCCCGCTTTACCGGCGGCGAATCGGTGCTGGACCTCTATTGCGGCACCGGCACCATCGCCCTTTACCTTGCGGCGGAGGCCGGGGAGGTTGTAGGGCTGGAGATGGCGGCCAGCGCCGTGGCCGATGCCGAGCAAAACTGTCGGCGCAACGGGATCGACAATTGCCGCTTTATATTGGGGGATGTACGCGATACCCTGGCCGGGGCGGTTCAGCGTGGCGAGATCGAGGCCCCCGACCTGCTGATCATCGATCCGCCTCGGGCCGGGATGCACAAGGATGTGGTCCGGCGGGTTCTGGATTTGGCCCCGGCGCGCATGGTCTATGTTTCCTGCAATCCTGGGACCTTGGCCCGGGATTTGGGGCTCATGCGGGCTGATTACCGGGTGGCCGAGGTCCAGCCCGTGGATATGTTCCCCCACACCTTCCACATCGAGGCCGTGGCCCGCCTGGAGCGGATAGGGGAGTAATCCCCGCACGTTGTGAAATGGAAGCTATGCACGCTAACACGGGGAACTGCTTGGTTCTGGTCAGCGGCGGGGCGCGCTCCGGCAAGAGTGTTTTTGCCGAGGCCCTGGCCGAGACCATTGGCCGGACCCGCGGAACTGCCGCGCCCCTGGCCTATATCGCCACGGGCCAGGCCATGGACCCCGAGTTTGAGGTGCGCATTGCGGCCCATCGCCGGCGGCGGGGCGCGCAGTTTGTTACCCATGAAGAACCCCTGGAGCTGGAAGCGGCCATGGACAGGGCCTTCAAAACCCACGACATCGCCCTGGTGGAGTGCTTTCCCACCTGGCTGGGCAACCTCTACCATTACCCCCCCGCCGACGGGATCGAGGCTCGTCTCAAGGTGCTGGTACGCTACCTCCAAAATTACTTTTCCCTTGGCGATGGTCCGGGGAGCGCCGACCTGCAATCCCTGGCCCTGGGATTTCTCCGTGGCCAGGTGGCGGCGCTTCCGGACTTGGGACAAGCCTTGGCCGCGGCAGGTAAAATCCTCCTTGCGGTGACCAACGAAACCGGGCTGGGGATCATTCCCGCCCATGCCGCCGGCCGCCGCTTTCGGGACGACCTGGGCTGGCTCAACCAGCAACTGGCCGCCCTGGCCATTGCGGTCTTTTTCAGCGTGGCCGGCATTCCCCAGCGGATCAAGTGAATTTCCCTTCAAAGGCCTGGAACCAACGGTAAGCCCAGCGGACCGGCGGTTCAGCGAATCTCGTTTAACTATCCGTAAGCGCTGAAGATTATCGAAACGGGCCGCGGCGCTCCGGGAGCGCTTATTTCTTGACATCAAAGGGGCCGATATCTAACTTCAGGGCGATTCGAAACCAGGTTCGAAACTCCGCTGGCTTCCGGGCTCGATGCCTGCCCCGGCTATTAACCCCTAACTTTTAAAGGTGCCCACGACCATGGAAAGTAAAAACGTATCCATTTTCGGCTCCACTGTGGAGGCTGATCCCAAGGCCGCCCAAGAACAAGCCCTGAAAAGCTCCTTGTCCAAGATCAAACAGAAGCTGATCGTTATGAGCGGCAAAGGCGGCGTGGGCAAGACCAGTACGTCGGTCAATCTGGCCCTAGCCCTGGCCCGCAAAGGGTTTAAGGTGGGCTTGATGGATGTGGACCTTCATGGTCCCGATGTGCCCCGCATGCTGGGATTGCAAGGCATGCTCGATTTAAACGAGGACCGCAAATTAATGCCCGCGGCCTATTCCGACAACCTTCACGCGGTCTCCATCGAGTCCCTGACGCCCAGCAAGGACGACGCCATCATCTGGCGCGGGCCCTTGAAATTTTCGGCTATCCGGCAGTTTATCGCCGACGTGGCGTGGGGCGATTTGGATTTTCTGGTCATCGATTCTCCCCCGGGCACCGGTGATGAGCCCCTCACCGTGGCCCAGACCATCCCCGAAGCCAAGGCGCTCATCGTCACCACCCCCCAGGAGATCTCCCTGGCGGATGTTCGCAAGTCCATCAGCTTCTGTCGCACCGTGAAGATGGAGATTATCGGGATTGTGGAAAATATGAGCGGTTACATCTGCCCCCATTGCGGCGAGCCCGGGGATCTGTTCGGCAAGGGGGGCGGCGAGAAAACCGCCCGGACCATGAATCTGCCCTTCCTGGGGCGAGTGCCCTTTGATCCGCGCATGGTGGCCTGTGCCGATGCCGGCAAATCCTTTCAGGAGAGTTACCCCGATTCCGACGTGAGCCAGATTTATGGCGATATTGCCGATAAAGTAGGGAAACTGGTTTCCGGCTGAAATCGGCATCTGATTTCCGGATCAGGAACAAACCCGCTGCCAGGCCGGCAGGGTTTAAAACTGAAACAAAGCCTGTTTCCATAAAAACAAAGGGGCGTGCCCGGCACGCCCCTTTGTCTATTTTTCGCTTTTGAATTCCCCGCTCATCAATTTCTCAAGCCCAGCGGATCGGGTTGGGCGTCCGCAATTGGCTGGGGGTCGTCTTTAAATCCCTTGCGTTCCTGAAACCAGATGGGACAGGCGCTGCGGTGCTTGCAGTAAAGCTCCGGGCTGCGGCACTTGAGACACGCTTCGCACAGATAGACCTCGTCTTTGAAGCAGCGGTTGCGGGTCTCCCGGTGGGGGTGGTTGATGCAGGTGGGCATGGCCGGATGTCGTTATCGAATAGGAAACGGTTTGGCCGTTGCCTCGCCCGCCGTCACCTTGCGCAGGCTCTCTTCCAGGCGCGGTTTGGCCACCATGCCGGTGATCTGGTCCACCAGTTCGCCGTTGTTGAACAGCAACAAGGTGGGAATAGCTTTGATGCCGTACTTGGCCGGGGTGGCGCTGTTTTCATCCACGTTGCATTTAAAGAATGTCACCTCACCGTCGTAACTTTGGGCCAGAGCCTCCACCACGGGGCCGATGGCTTTGCAGGGACCGCACCAGGGCGCCCAGAAATCCACCATCACCGGCTGTTGGGCCTGCAATACTTCGGTCTCGAAACTTGCGTCGTCCACATCTCTTAAGGTTGCGGCCATCCAGATACCTCCCATGGATTTGATTGGTTGAGTCAGGGGCTGTGTTTTGATTTACGAATCCAAAACCTAGGGGTGCCCTGCAGCTCTGTCAATGGTTTCGATTTCCGATTTTGGCCGATCAAAGGCGAAGGACGGTGAGTGCCACGGCACGGGTTTTTCGGAGGGGCCAATTTATGTTATAGGAGCAGGATCGCCATACCGCGACCGTGCCTGATACCATAGGGCCCGGCGGCGGGCTCAGCCGCCGAGGGCCATCGGGCCGGATGGCGTAAAATTTTGATAAGATTGCAATCCCTAAAGGAGGGACCTATGACCGATCAAATTGTAATTACCATCGCTTGCGGAACCGACGATCCCAACCGCTCCACCCGGGGCCTGATGCTGGCCATGGCGGCCCATAAAGAGGGCAAAAAGGTTTCCGTGTTTTTACTGGACGAAGGGGTGAATCTGGCCCGGGAGGGAGTGGTTGAAAATCTGCGGGCCGCCACCGGGGACTCCGCCGACGACCACATGGCCTACCTCCAGGCCCACGGGGTGCCCATCCTGGTCTGTACCCCCTGTGCCGCGGCCCGCCAGCTCAAGCCCGAGGATATGGTCGAGGGAGCCCAGATGGCCGTAGCGGCGGATCTGGTTCACTTGAGCTGTGAAGGGGCCTCCATCAATCTTTAATATGGAATCGGGACGCAACCTGAGATGACCCAACCTGAAAAAACCCAACAGCGTGTCATCATCGTCGGTGCCGGGGTAGCTGGACTGGCCCTGGCCCAGGACCTCACCCGCCGCCGAATCGCCGTGGACCTTGTGGAACAGCGGCCCTTTGCCGGCGGTCATGCCGCCCAGTTGGCCTGCAAGGCCACGGAGCGCTGCGTGAACTGCGGTGCCTGCATGGTGGAAGAGCGGCTGGCCCATGCCCTGAACGGCGATGGGATTCGCCTGCTGACCGCCAGCCGCATCACGGACGCAGCCTGCAACGGGGGCTATACGGCCCGGGTGGCGCAGCAGCCGGTTTGCATCGATCCTGGAAAATGCACCAATTGCGGCGAGTGCCTGCGGGTCTGCCCCCAACAAGGCGCCGTGCTGCGGGGAACTTCCGCTCATCATCACTCCTTTTACGCCATCGATCCTCAGCACTGTCTGTACTTCAAAGACGGTTCCTGCCGGCGCTGCGCGGAGGCCTGCCCCGAGGAAGCTGTGGATCTGGATGCCCCCGGCGGAGAATTGGAGTTGCGGGCCGACGCCCTGGCCCTGGCCACGGGGTTCACTCCCTATGATCCCACGGACAAACCCTATGGGTATGGGCGCTTTCCCAATGTGATCACCACTCTGGAACTGGACCGCATGCTGAGATCTGGGGGGGAACTGATCCGGCCCGGAGACGGGGCTCCGGTGCGCCGGATCGCCTTTATCCAGTGCGTCGGCAGCCGGGATGCCAAGTGCGGCCATCTGTGGTGCTCCCAGATCTGCTGCGCGGTCAGCATGCGCACGGCGCAATGGATCCGGCATCGCTGTCCCCAGACCGAGATCACCTGTTTTTACATTGACCTGCAATCCATGGGCAGCCGCTTCGATGACTTTTACGCGGGCATCCAGCAGCAGGTCCGTTTTGTGCGCATGATTCCGGCGGACATCTTCGAGGCCCAGCAGGGTCAGGTGCGGCTCAGTTATCAGGACCCGAACTCCAAACAGCCCCAGGAGGAGCTGTTTGATCTGGTGGCTCTGGCCGTGGGCCTGATGCCCGCCGCCGGAACCCGGGAGATCATTCGCACGTTGCAACTGGACGATCACCTGGCGCAATTTCCCCAGGAACAGGAGGAGGCAAGCGCTCCATTGCCTCCCGGGCTCTTTATGACCGGCACGGTCCTGGGGCCCATGGGGATTGCCGCCAGCGTGGCCCATGCCGCTAAAACCGCGGACAGGATATGGGACTATCTGAACCGTAATCACCAATAGGCGGGGTGCCGGAGCAATTGGTAGTTTGATGCAAACCCTTAAGCGGTGAGGAAAATTCGTGACCCACAGCACACTGATCTTTGGCAATGGCCCCTGCGCTCAATCCGCGGCCCAATACCTGCTGGAGCAGGGCCGCCCGGTGATTCTGGCCACCCGAGAAGCGGAACTCCGCGTCCAAAGGCCCGATTTTGCCGCCGGCGGGGGCGAACTGGAGTGGCTGGGCGGGGTGCGGCTCAACGCCTGTCAGCGGGATAAGGCGGAGTGCCTCAGCTTGGAGTTTTTGCAGGCCAAAGAGAAAATCCGCAGGGAAGTTCAGGAGATCATCATTGCCGAGGAAACGGCTTCGAAGCCCTGTTTTGAGCGCTATTCGCTGACCCCCGGCGAGGGGCTCATGACCATTGGTGAAGTGTGGGACCGCCTGGGGGTTGAGAGTGATAACCGGCTGCCTTGGCGTGACGGTGACGGTGTGCTGCTGCTCAACGGCGTGAACCGGGAGAGCCATCCCCTGATCACCCGCCGGGTTCTGGAGGCGGCCCTCAAACTGCAGGGTGACCACGGGATTCAGACCTATCTGCTCACCCGCAACCTGAAGGTGGCCGCCGCCGGCCTGGAGCGCCTGGTGCACCAGGCCCGTCAAGCCGGGGTGCTGATCATAAAAATCAGTGTTGAGATGCCGGCCCTGGTCCAGTCGGCCGAGGGCGGACTGCAACTCACGTTGCTGGATGAGATTACCGGGGAAAGTTATACCTTGGCCCTGCGGGGCGCCGTGGTGGATGAAGCCCTTCAGCCGGCCCCTTACCTGGCCGAACTCGGCGCCGTTTTGGAACTGGAGTCCGATCCCGACGGCTTTCTTCAGGCAGAGAATGTTCACCGCTTGACCTGCGGCAGCAACCGGCCCGCCATCCGCGTGGCAGGGCCGGCCCGGGGGATCCTCTCCCTTGAGGCTCAAATGGCCGACGGCCGCATTGCCGCCGCCGCTGCAATCGGCCTGGAGGACCGGGATCCGTACCCCCAGGTGGGGCTGGCCGAAGTCGTCCAGGGCCGCTGTATTCGCTGTCTGACCTGCTACCGCCTCTGCCCCTACCGGGCCATTGCCCTCAATGCCCAGGAGCGTCTATTTGTCCGCGCGGCGGAGTGTCGCAAATGCGGCATTTGCGCCGCCGAATGCCCCCGGGGCGCCATCACCCTGGCTGGCCTGAAACCCGGGGAGATGGCCCGTGCCCTGGCGGCCCCGGCAGGGGAACAAGCCGCTGAGGCGGGCGAGGCCCAAAGGCCGCCCCTGATCTATCTTTTCGGGTGCAGCCGCTCGGCCCAGCCGGCGGCGGAATTGGCCCGCTGTATGGGCCGGCCCCTGCCGGCGGCGGTGAGAATGGTGACCGTGCCCTGCGCCGGGGCGCTCTCCCGGGAGCATATCTGGACCGCCTTCGCCCAGGGCGCCAAGGGGGTCATGGTGCTCGCCTGCCACGCGGGCAACTGCCATTCGGAGCAGGGCACCCGCCTGGCCCGGCAGCGGACCGACCAGCTTCAAGCGGTGCTGGCGGAGCTGGGCATCGATCCCCGGCGCCTGGCGGTCCATACCCTGGCGGCCAACATGGGGGCCGAATTTAGCGCCTGGGTGGACCAATTTGTCGATGCCATCAACCCTCTGGCCGGCCTCAAGGAGCCTGTGCAAGCCGCCTGAACCTTTAACGAGCCTTCAGGAGACCCGAATCCGTGACCGTTTGCGTGTCTCCCGATGGTTTGCCAACCTTTCAGCAAGGTGTTTCATGTCCAATCAAGCTCAAACATCCCAAATCCACTCCCCTAGGGATCCTCAGCACTTCCGGGACTGGCCCTACGCCCAACAAACCTGTCTCACCTGCGGGATCTGCGCCAGCACTTGTCCGGTTTCCGGCGTGGACGGGTTCGACCCCCGCAAGGTGGTGCGCATGCTTACCCTGGGCCGTGAAGCGTCCCTGGTGGCCTCCCGCTGGCCCTGGATCTGCACCCTGTGCGGCAAATGCGAGACTCTCTGCCCCAGCGGCATCGACATTGCCGACGCCATGCGCCGCATCAGGGGCTTGCGGCCCCGGGAAGATGTGCCCGGCATCCTCCAGCAGGGCCTCTCCGCGGCCTTGGAAGCCGGCAATAACCTGCGCATGCCTAAAGATGATTTTGTCTGGACCATGGAGGACGTGGCCGAAGAGTTGGCCGAAGAGGCGGGCTTTGAAGATTTTAAGATTGTACTGGATAAACCGGGCGCGCGCATTCTGACCACCGTTCACAACAAGCTGGCCAACACCCACACCGACGATCTCAAGCACTGGTGGAAGATCTTCCACGCCGCGGGCGAGGACTGGACCATCGCCACGGACAACTGGGAAGGCACCAGTTGGGGCTACTTCACGGGAGATGACGACGCCATGAAGGTCATGGCCGGGCGCATTTTGGAGAACATGGAGCGGCTCAAGATCGACACCCTGCTGTGGCCCGAATGAGGCCACGCCTATCTGGCAACCCGGTCCGGGTTGGAAACACACTTTCCCCAGGCGCTGGCCAAGTTTAACTTTGTCACGGTCTTCGATCTGTTGATCCAGTATATCAAAGAGGGCCGCATTGAGCTGGACACCCAGCGGATCCGTAAGAAGGTCACCTACCATGATCCCTGCAACTACGGCCGCCGGGCTCAAAAACGCTTCGGCCACGGCTTTTTTGAAGAGCCGCGCTGGATCCTGAGCCAGTGCGTTGCCGATTGGGAGGATCTCTATCCGGCGGCCCTCAATCAATTCTGCTGCGGGGGCGGGGGTGGGGCCCTGGTCAACGGCTACAATGAGGAGCGGATCTACTACGGCCGCCGCAAGATGGCCCAGATCCGCGCTACCGGCGCCGGGATGGTGGTGATGCCCTGCCACAGCTGCCACGGACAGATCAACAATCTCAAAAGCCACTACGAGATGGAAGATCTGGAAGTCAAATACCTGTGGGAGCTGGTGGCCGACTGTTTGATCGTTTAACTATCGGCCGAACAGAAAAAAGTAGAATTTGGTTTCAGGCAAGGCCGCAGCGTTCTTCCCACCGCAGGCGTAGCGCAGCTACGTTGAGGATCGGAAAAATGCGAGAACGCAGCCTGGGGCCGAAAGATGCACTTTTCGGTCAAGCCCTAACAGTACCGCCAAGTATTATGAGGCGGGGTAGTACTCGAAGCGACCATTGAGGGGATCGAGGATCACCTGGCCCTGTTTCAATAGGTCGGCTCCCAAAACTCCATCCAGCCGAACAAAATGCATCGACAGGGGAACGGTGCGGATATTCTTGAAATCAAGTCGCCGGTCTCCCAGAAGGATTTTTCGGATAGGGGCGTGATGCCGCACTTGTCCGCCACCCGCGAGGAGATCATGGTGCGGCTGGCACCGCTATCCAGCATGAGACAGACTTTTCGCCCATTAAGCTTCACCTGCAGATGGGGCGTAGTGCTTTCTGACCAGTGGGCTATTTTGAGAAACGGTCTAAGGCGCCCGAAGTGGTACTCCGTGAGCGGGCTCCCGTTGTAAATTGTTGCCGCCTGAGCAATTTCGTATGGGGATCCAGGGGGCAAGTTCAGGATATCCTGCCAGCGCCCCTGATCATAAAAGGTGCGGGCAAGGAGATCCAACGCGTAGCGGCGCACCGCTTCATCCTTGGCATCCAAGGCCAGTTTGCTCAGCAGCTGTTCGGCGCTGAATGTACGGCCTTGCATCTGCATCTCAACGGCCTGGGTGAACTGCTGATATTCCGCCTCGGCCCAGCCGTCCCGGGCTTCTTGGATGGCCAGGTGGCGGATGGCCGTCCAGTAGTTGGTATAGCCATTCTGTTTGAATTCCGCGGCAGGTTTACTTTCAGGGGCGCGTTTGATGGTAAACGACTGGGGCGCCTGGGCGCAGCTCCACAGGGCCAAGGCGCCGAGCAGCGCGCCCATGATGCCGCGACGTGTCCTTCTCAATATGAATGGCATAATTTCGATTTCAACTCTCCCCAGGTTGGAGTCCAACTGGATGGTGCCCTTGGGGACTACATGTCCGGCGTGTATTTTTCGATTTTGACGATGGCGTTTTCAAAGGCAGTGTCAAAGGCGCTTAGCTGGCCTGGATTTTGACCGAAATAGGCCTTTGCCGAATCGTAGTCCTCCTTGAAGTTGCTGTAGGCATAACGTTTGCCATAGACAATCAAGAGCCAGTCGTGGAGTTGGGATTGGATCACCATATTCTTCTGTATATGAAACTGATCCGTTTCGGGATGAATGCTGTAGCAGTAATAGAGCTTTTGGTCGCCGATGTTTTAAATTACCCTAACCCCATCAGGTTGTAAAGCGGGCAATGTCTCTAAAATGAGTCGAAAGGAATAAAACCCATGGCCTGTGCTACAATTTGACGGTTGCCAAACCCGGCGTTTGCCTATAGCTGTGAAGTGAGCCGGACGATACCGGCGATAACCAAGGAATAAAACAGGGGGAGGAGCGATGAACACCGAATCCGAGGAATGTCGTCTCAAGGCGGAATACAGCTTCAAGGATTGGATCTACTGGAATCTGATGCTGGCGCTGCCCCTGATGGTGGCCCTGATCGGGATCGGCAAGCAAACCATAGGCGGCTTGATTTTCTACCTGATTCTGGTCTTGCTCGGGCTGGGGCTGTTCCTGCGTTTTTTCTGCCCCCACTGTCCCCACTACACCCGCAAGCAATCCAGTTTCAGCTGCCTCTTTTTCTGGAAGGTCCCCAAACTGTTTGCCGACCGCCAGGGGCCCCTGGACCTGAAGGAAAAAGTGCTGGTTATTCTGGCGGCCGCCTTGATTCTAGTGGTGCCCCTCTTCTGGCTCATCGAGACCCCCTCCCTACTGGTGATTTACCTGTTGGCCCTGGCGGTCTTTGTCAGCACCCATCTGCGCAACGAGTGCAGCCGCTGCCTATTTGTGGATTGCCCCATGAACCGGGTGCCGGAGGCGCTGCACGACGAGGCCCTTCAGGTGAAGTAAATGCTTCCTGGGCCCCTCTGGGCTTCGGGCCGGCCACGGATCGGCCCTGCTGCTTGAGGGGGGAATCCTCAACCAGGATTTCAAAGTCCGGATTTTCACTCATGTAGTCGGAGATAAACCCGGCAAAAAGGCCAGGCTTCGGGAAGAGGGCGGCATGGGAAGTTGGGGGTTTACTTTAGAATATCTCCTGGAAAAACTGGGTCATGGCGGCCCAGGAGCGTTGATCGGCCTCGGCGTTGTAGGCGACCGGCAACTTGAATTTTTCGGCGATTTGATCGGCTTGGGGGTTGGTGAAGCTGTGGGTCGCCCCAGGATAGATGATGAGGGTGTAATCCACGTCGGCTTCGGTCATCTCATTGCGGAAGGCATCCAGTTCCTCCTGGCTGACCATGGGATCATCGGCCCCGTGGCAAACTAGAATGCGTCCCTTGATTGTGCCGGAGCTGACCGGGGTGGCGGCAGCCAGGCTGCCGTGGAAACTGACCACCCCCTTGAGGTCCAGACCGGCCCGAGCCATGTGCAGCACGACCCCGCCGCCGAAACAGTAGCCGATGGCGGCGATGCGCTCGGGATCCGTCGCGGGGTGGGCTTTCAGCTCATCCAGGGCCGCTTGAAAGCGCTCCCGGGCCGTATCCGCCGCGCCCATGACCGCCTTGGCGAATTGGCCGGCCTCCTCGGGATGTTGAGCCTGCCGGCCGTCTCCGTACATATCCACGGCCAGGGCTACATAGCCCATTTCAGCCAGCATGCGCGCCCTGCCGCGGGCATAGTCATTGTGGCCCCACCACTCATGGACCACTAAAATCCCGGGGCGTTTCCCTGTTTTGGCGGCGTCGTAGGCCAGGTAGCCCTGCATCTGGGTCTCCCCGGTGCTGTAGACTACCGGTGTGGCCTGAA
The DNA here is from genome assembly GCA_963713755.1 of uncultured delta proteobacterium. Classification (GTDB taxonomy): domain Bacteria; phylum Desulfobacterota; class Desulfobacteria; order Desulfobacterales; family CAVQMW01; genus CAVQMW01. Next base: position 1,557,800 of record CAVQMW010000005.1, read on the forward strand.
TCTCGGCCCTCGCCAAGGAGGTAAATGATAGCGGCCCCAAAAGAACTGCGGCCAGAATTGCGGCAATGCTGAATGCTTTCATGGGACAACTCCTTTACAACAGGTTGGGATCGGGTAGAGGAATGGGTCATGCCCCCATAAAGTCGGCGATAAGGGCAAATTTTTCAAAATCAAGCTAGGTCCGGGCCCCCAGGATGTCAAAATTCCAAGATTTCTAATTCCCGCTGATCTATGCTAAAAATTTTGAAAGCTTTTTCTTTTCGCTTCAAAATAAGGTATAAGAAAGCGGCAAAGGCTCTGCTGGCAGCCGCTGGCGTGAATTTTTTCAACCCAAGGGAGGATCTTATGGCGCTTTGCCCGCGAATCGCGTTACTGTTGCCGCTACTTGTGCTCAGCCCGGTGGGGATGGTGCAGGCTGAGATGCCCGTCAGTGAGGCCACCCAAGAGTGCATCGACTGCCACGGGTCCATCACCCCTGGCATCGTGGCGGATTGGCAGCGCAGCCGTCATGGAAAAACCACGCCGGCCATGGGCCTTGAAGTGGAGGAATTGGCCCGGCGAATTTCCGCTGCAAAGGTGCCCGATGAGTTGGCCGGTGTGGTGGTGGGCTGCGCCGAGTGCCATACCCTGCGTCCCGAAGCCCATGCCGACACCTTCGAACACAACGGCTACGAGGTCCACCTGGTGGTGAGCCCCCAGGATTGCGCCACCTGCCATCCTGTGGAAGCCCAGCAGTACGATCGGAACCTCATGGCCCACGCCTATAAGAACCTAAAGGCCAACAGCCTCTACCAGCAGCAGGAGGCCAGCATTATCGGCCAGCCCAGCTTTGCCCATGGTCAAATCCGCCTCGAACCGGCCACCGATGACACCCGGGCCGAAACCTGCTACGCATGCCACGGCACGGAACTCAAGGTCGCGGGCAGTGAACTGCGGGAGACCGATCTGGGGGAGATGGAATTTCCGCGCATATCGGGCTGGCCCAACCAGGGGGTGGGACGCATCAACCTGGACGGCTCCCGGGGCTCCTGCGCGGCCTGCCACACGCGCCACGCCTTTGCCGTTGAAATGGCCCGCAAGCCCCACACCTGCAAGCAGTGCCACGTAGGTCCCGATGTTCCGGCCTACAAGGTGTATTCGGCCAGCAAGCATGGCAATATCTACTCCAGTATGTTCCAGGATTTCGATTTTGATGCCATTCCCTGGACCGTGGGCCGGGACTTCAGCGCCCCCACCTGCGCAACCTGCCATATCAGCCTGATCGTAGACGGCGATGAAACCCTGGTCGCCGAACGGACCCACCAGATGACCAACCGCCTCTCCTGGCGGCTGTTCGGCCTGATCTACGCCCACCCCCAGCCCAAAAGCCCGGATACAACCCCCATTCGCAATGCCGACGGCCTGCCCCTGCCCACCGATTTCAAAGGCGGATTTGCAAGCGAATATCTCATCGACGCCGCGGAGATGGCCGACCGCAACGCCACCATGCAGGCGGTTTGTCTCAGTTGCCACGGGACAGGCTGGGTGGATCAGCACTTTGCGCGTTTGGAGAACACCATTGCGGAGACCAATGCCGCTGTTGGTGCGGCCACCGATATCATGACGGCCATTTGGGACGCCAACCTGGTTGCGGGGCCACCCCCCGCGGCCAACCCCTTTGACGACGGCATCGAAAAAACCTGGATGGATACTTGGCTTTTGCACGGCAACACCATCCGTTTTGCCGCGGCCATGGCCGGCGGGGGCGATTACGGTGTTTACGCCGGAGGGCGCTATCAGATGAGCCAGCGGATTAAGGATCTTGAAGCGTGGTATGCTGAAAGGAAATCCCCAGCGGATGCCCCTACCCCGCCGGAATAGGGTGCCGGCTACAACAAGAGCACAGGAGGAATACCGTGGCGCAAGAAATCTTTTCGATTCCCAATATTTCGTGCGGGCACTGTACCCGCGCCATAGAACAGGAACTGGGTGAGCTTGAGGGTGTAACAAAAGTTACAGGGAATATTGAGGGTAAAACCGCGGAGGTTCACTGGCAGGCACCGGCCACTCGGGATCAAATCCTATCACTGCTCGAAGAGATCAACTACCCTGCTGAGGCGTGAGTCCCTTGGGCCACAAAAGAGAAGGGCCGCCGGGCCGGGTCTACTTTCGGGAAGATCGTTTTGAGTCCGAGAGCCGTTGCGGCGGGGCGGACCGGAATCCCGCCGGCGTTTCTTTGCTTCGGGTAATCCAGTTCATGCCGGCCCATAACGCAGGACTGCCCAGTTCCCGCCGGGGCGGCGGGCTGGGCAGTGCGGGCACTCGAGCGTTGGTGGCTTCAATCAGGTGCTGACGTAGATCCCCTTGCGAAGGGTTTTGATTTGGCCTTGCTTTTTTAGCTTGTAGACAATGTTGTGGATTTTCTTGTCATCGAAACCGGTTTTCGCCTTGAGTTCGTTGGTATCGACACCGTCCGGATAGGTAGCGATCAACGCATTTAATTCAGCCAGGGCCGTGGATTTCTTAGCAGCCGGTTTGCGAGGCTTTTTAGAGGCTTTTTTCGGTTTTTTTGCCTTAACCTTGCCAGCGGCTTTCTTCTTGGGTGCAGCTTTTTTGGCCTTGGGTTTTGCTTTCGCCGCAGATTCGGGCGCCGCATCGGTTTCCCCGGCAGCCATTTGGTCTACTTTGTCGGCAATGCCGGCAATGGCCTGGGAGAGGGATTTAAGACCTTCGGACATCGCTTTAAAAATCTGTTCCATTTCCGCCATTGCAATCTCCTTCCTTCACTTGAAAAGAACTCCGATGGATTCTATTTCTACCTCATCCGAATTTTTGTACCCGTAACACGTTTCTAACTAAAGCGCAAGAGGATCTAAAAGAAGTTCTTAGAATTCAATTTTGCATTGGAATACGGCTGGAAAATCGACTTTGGCAGGGGATTTAGCCCAATTCGATATGCTCCTCTGTTGATTCGCTAAAATTACTCGAATGTTAAATTCATGGCCCACCGCCGCCAAAATCACCTGGAGGCGGACTTACTCTTTGTGGGGAAAAAGAGCCTCGACGGAGTGGTCTTTAATCTTCTTCAGACAATCCCCCAGCGCTTCCCAAATGGTCCCGCCCGTGCCTTGAAACTCCTGCCGGGCCACAATGTTCACCAGATTGGGCACGGCCACGAAGGGGGCCGCCAGGCTGCCGGCTAACGCTTCATGGACATCCACATACACCAGGCGCCCATCCCGTATGAGGTTGAAACGGTGCACTTGGGTGAGAATGTCATTGGCGTTGAGCGAGGTTTCGAAAAAATTTGGCGTCATGGAATCTCCTTTAACAGCTTAAATGAAAGGCGCCGGCGGTGTCGGGGTACCGGGAGTAGTGGGCATTGAAAGCGGTCATGGCCTCGGCCGTGGGTTTGGCGATGAGCTGGATCCCGTGATCCGCTACTTCTTGAGCCAACGTAGGGCTGATTTGCATGGCGCCATAGGCACCGGTCCCCACAATCAGGCGCCGGGGCGCGGCGGCCAGAATATCTTCCAGATCCGCTTTGCTCAGATAGTGGCCGCGGCTGCGCCACCAACGATCCGCTACCACGCCCCTGATGATTTTAAGATCCTGGCGGTAGAGCGTGCCGTCAATCTTCATTCGGCCGAAACGATAACTTTGGATGGTCTGGATCATGGGTGCATTCCCCTTGGCAGGTGTTCACCTAACGATTATAATGCGCCATTTTAATTTCGCCAAATCCATTCCACACCAAAGGAAACCCATGAATCCCCAAGATCAGCGGCGGATCATCCAGTGGTGCGCGACCCTGGATCGCACGTGTACAATTCAATTCTACACCACCGAGGACTCTCGATCCCGGCCTTTGCAGCAGTTCTGTGATGCGCTGCAGGCCTTGGCGCCCCAAATCAGAGTAGTCAAGGATGAGCCCCTCAACGATGCCTTGCCTTCCATCGATTTAGGCTTCGGAATCCGTTACCGGGCGGTGCCGGAAGAAAAAGAGCTGGCACCGTTCCTTGATCTGCTTTCCGGCGTGTCGGCCCCGGAGCTGGAAGCGGGCGGTGCAGCCGATACCCGGGAGGCAAAGTCGCTGTTGCCGGCTCATTTTGAGCTGTTTATTGCTCCTCAATGCCCCTTTTGTCCGCAAGCAGTGACCCGGCTGGCCAATTGGACCCGCTCTCTTGAGATGATGAAGTTGACCATTGTGGATGGGATGCTCTTTGACGACCTGGCCCGGGCGCGCAAGGTTCGATCGGTGCCCATGCTGTTTTTAGAGCGGGATTTCAGTTGGCGCACGATGCCAAGCTGGGCCGAGCTTGAGGAGGTGATGGCCAATCGCGACCCTGCCCGACTGGGCCCCGCCGCCCTGGAAGACTATCTGAGCGACGGCCGGGCTTCCGGTTTGGCGGCGCTCATGCTGGCGCAAGGCGTGATATTTCCGGCCTACCTGGAGCTGCTGACCCATTCCCGCTGGCCCACCCGCCTGGGCGCCATGGTGGCCTTTGAATACATCGCGGAAGCTGATCCGGCGCTGGCCCAAGGGGTGATTGAGCCCCTCTGCGGCGGATTCGACGGCCTGGCGGAGACGGTTCAGGGGGATGTACTGCAGGTATTGGCAACCGCCGGCGGCCCAAGCGTCCAATCCTTTTTAGCTTCCGTGCGTGACGGCGGCTATGGGAAAGAAGTGCGCACGGCAGCCCGGGAGACCCTGGCCGAGATGGCCGCCTCCCGGGGAGAAGGTTAGAAAAATCAGAGCAGCCGGATGGCCAGTTCGGAAAGATCCGAGCGTTCGCCTTTCTCCAGATTGACATGGGCGTAGAGCTTCTGGCCCTGCATCTTCTCGATGAGGTAACTCAGTCCGTTGGAGTGAGTGTCGAGGTAGGGGTGGTCGATTTGGAAAATGTCGCCGGTAAATACGATTTTGGTCCGTTCTCCGGCCCGGGTGATGATGGTCTTCACTTCATGGGGGGTGAGGTTCTGGGCCTCGTCCACGATGAAGAAGACTTTGACGATGTTCCGGCCGCGGATATAGGAGAGCGGCGTGATGACGATCTTGCCCTGGTCCAGCATCTCCCGGATGCGCTGGCTGCGCGGATTTTCGGGGGCGAACTGGTTTTGGATCACCGCCAGGTTGTCGTAGAGGGGCTGCATATAGGGATCCAGCTTGGATTGGATATCCCCGGGCAGATAGCCGATGTCTTTGTTGCTTAGGGGCACGCTGGGCCGGGCGATGTAGATCTGGCGGTAGAAGCGTTTGCTTTCCAGGGCCGCGGCTAAGGCTAACAAGGTCTTGCCGGTTCCGGCCTTGCCGCTGATGGTCACCAGGGGAATGTCCCGGTTGAGCAGGGCATTGACCGCGAAGGTCTGTTCGGCATTGCGCGGACGGATACCGTAGCAGGCTTCGACTTCGACTTTTTCAACGGTTTCCGAATCCCGATTGGAGCGGGCCAGGGCGGATTTACTCCCGTTGCGCAAAATCAGGTATTCGTTGGCCTGGGGCGGGGGGGCCAAGACGCAGGCGCGGTGAGGGACTTCATAGGGGCTGCGGTGCAGATCGTCGATGATGGCGCTGGGAATATCTTCGTGGATGCTGCGGCCTTTGTAGAGGCTCTTGATATTCTTGACATGGTCTGAGGTGTAGTCCTGGGCCGCCAGACCGATGGACTTGGCTTTCATGCGCAGATTTACATCCTTGGTCACCAGGAATACCCGCCGCAGCCCATGATCTTGGGCTAAATCAAAGGCGCAGTTGAGAATCCGGTGGTCCGGCTTGTCTGCCGGAAAATTGGCCCGCAGTTTATCATGGAGGACCGTTTCCAGGGCTACCGAAATTTTTCCCCGGCCCTCTCCCAGGGTAATACCGCCGTTAAAGAGCTGGTCTCCCGCCAGATTGTCCAGGGTGCGCACAAAATCCCGGGCATTGACGTTGAGGATCGCCTTGCCTTTTTTAAACTGGTCCAGTTCCTCCAGAACGGTGATGGGAATCACAATATCGTGTTCGTCAAAATGGTGGATACAGGAGCTGTCGTGGAGAATGACGTTGGTGTCGAGGACGAAAAGCTTATTGTTTCCAAGGGGCATGGGGGGCTCTCCTTGAGGATCGGAGGGGTTAGGGGGATCTCGGGAATCCCGGGTTAGCGGAACAGATCAAGGGGTCCGGCACTGCCCGCTGAAAACCGCGCCATGGGTTGGCGCGGTATGCTGGCGGTTGAATCTCTAAAATAAAGATCGGCCCCATATGTAGCATGGAATGGCGGGGGTGACAACAATATCATGGGGTATGCGACGCCCAGGCCGCGGCAATGGCATCTGCCGAAGCCCGGGCGGCGGCCCTCGGCCGGATTGGGATCCTATCCGGCATTGGCGTCCCTATCCAGCGCCCTGAACTGGGCATATTCAACCATTTTGGCAATGGCTTTGGCGGCCCGTTCCGGGGTGGGGTAGAAGATACCGGCAAAGGGTTTCTCCGCCACCCGATAGACGGTTTGGTCCTGGCCCTCGGCTAGCAAGGTCACTCCGAATACCGGTTTTCGATGCCGCTCCATCAATTCCACAATATGGCCCACAAACCGCTCCTCGTAGCCGTTTAACAGGTTCACCGCGGCTTCGATCTGCTTCGGTGTCAACAGGGGATCGAATCTTGCTGCGCCCTGGACCAGTCGCTGGCCGAACACTTTGCGGCCCATGATTCCCAGGTTGAGCACTGCGTCGCAGCCCTCCCAGTCCAGCAGGAGTTCCATGATGGTCATGGGGATGGACCAATCCTGCTCGCCCACGATATCCACGGGGTTGGCGCGGCTCCAGTAGGCCGGCAGGATTTGATCCATGCGCGCCACCAGCTCTCGGGGCAGGGGGGGCAGTTCCAGGCCATGCTGGGCGCACAGATCGGCGGCCACCACGCCCCAGCCGCCGCCGAGGGTCATGATGGCCACCCGGTTGCCCCGCGGCAGCGGCAAAGCGGAAAAAGCAGCCGCCAGATCGAGCATGTCCATGGAGTAGTCCACCGACACGATGCCGGCCTGGCGACAGGCCGCGGCAAAGAGGCGCTGGTCCGATGCCAGGGCGCCGGTGTGGCTGGCCGCGGCGCGATTGCCTGCCTTGCTGCGCCCGCCTTTGAGCATCACAATGGGTTTGCTGCGGCCCACCCGGGCCGCGGCTTCCAGAAAGCGGGGACCGTTTTTGACACTCTCCAGGTACATCATCACCGTGCGGGTCTTTTCGTCCACCCCGAAGGCTTCCAGATAATCCTCGATGGTCAGCATGGCTTCGTTTCCCGAGCCGATAAAGGCGCGGATTCCGATGCCCTGGGCTTCGGCAAATGCCAGCAGTTGAGTGCCCATGTTGCCGGACTGGGCCACCACCGCCGTAGAACCGGCCAGGGGAAACACCGGTGAGCCGATGCAATTGAGTTTGATGTGAGGATTGGCAATGCCCATGGTGTTGGGGCCCAGTAGTAAAATTCCCGCCTGGCGGGCGGTGGCCGCAAGGTCCTGCTCCAGAGCTTTCCCCGCGGCATCGGTTTCGCCGAAACCGGAACTGATCAGCACCATGTTGCGGATCTCCTTTTCCTTAAGCTCTTTAACGAGATCCGGCACCCGGCGCGCCGGCAGGGTCACCACCGCCAGATCCACTTCATGGGGGATCTCGGCCAGGGAGTGGTAGACGGGATTGCCCATAATGGTGCCCCCCTTGGGATTGACCAGGGCAATGCGCCCCTCGTACCCGCCGTTGAGGGTATTGGTGACCAGCATGTGGCCCCATTTGCCGAGGGTTGCCGAAGCGCCCACAAAGGCAATGGAACGGGGATAGAAGAGTTCGCCGATGCGCTGGGGCGGAATGGTGGCCGGGGGCATCCCCTGGTTGGGTTGATCCGGGGCGGCACTGAGGGTGATGAGGACATCCACGGCCCAAATTTGCCCGCTAAGGTCGGCAATCAGCGGATTGAGATCCACCTCCTGGATTTCGGGGATTTCTAATGCCAGCCGCGAGAGGGCTTCCAATATCTGGACCAGTTGATCCTGATTCACCGGCCGGGACCCGCGAAAGGCTCCCAGGAGCTTACGCGCGCGCACCCGCCGCAGCATCTGCCGGGCATATCCCGGGGGGAGGGGCGCCGCGCCGAAGGTGGTATCCTCCATGACCTCCGTGAAAATCCCTCCGAGCCCAAACATCACCATGGGGCCGAATTGGGAGTCCCGGACCACTCCGGCCGAAAATTCACGTTGGCCCTCGATTTGCGGCTGGAGCAGGAGTCCTTCAACGCGGCTTTTATCTCGGGTCAGCAGCTCTTGGGCGGCCCGGCGGACCTCCTCCGGGGAACCCAGGTTCAGGCGCACCATGCCGTGTTCGGTTTTGTGCTGCAACTTGGGACCCACCCCTTTGAGCACCACCGGAAATTTCATGGCCTGGGCCGCGGTAACAGCACCATCAGGATCTGAATAGAATTGCTGAGCTACCATGGGGACGCCGTAGGCGCTGAGGATCTGATGTGCGCTCTGCTCATCCAGGGTCCGCCGGCCGGCGTCGAGAGCCTGTTGAATGATGCCGCCTGAGTCCATGGGATACCCCCTGTGAAACGCATGGCAATGCCGCTTTTGTGCCCTATCGGCAGGATGCTGTATCTGCGCGGCAGCGCATTTTTTAAATTGGGAATGGCTTCGTTTAGGTTTCAAGGGTCCAGGCTGCCCCATGGGGTGCGGCGGCCCTTGGAATTCGACGGCACGGTAGGTCATATCATGGAAAAAATCCAGCGGAAATAGATTCGCCCGGACAGCGGTTTGGCCCTGATTCGCGGTCTGAGAAAATGGGTTCAGGAGCGGGCTGGGATGGATTTTTTCAAAAGGAAAGGGTGGTTCCGAAGAACCACCCTGGGAGAAAGGAGGAGGTTATGAAGTTCGCCCTACTTTATGGTTTTAGCAAACTGTGTGCCAAAACTGTGAAAAAGTAATTTTACTAATAATAACAGTATTTTGCTGGACTATATGTTTCCGAGCTCGCGAGCGGGATTCCTGACTGGGCCGTAAATTGTCAGACTATCTTCCAATTTTTGGTACTAGCCCATGAGGTAGAAGCCCAAATCCTTGTCATACTGGGAGGCGTCCAAGGATTGGGTACCGATATAGGTATTGCGCACCGACATGATTTTAACTTTTTTCTTGATTTTGGTGCGGCGCACATTGTCGAGATTGAAGGTCAGCAACATGGTATCCCCGGGAACGAATCCGTGTTTGGGTTGCACGGAAATGCCGATTCCGGCCCGGGAAATATCTTCCACCACCATGCTGGCGCGCATGCCGGAGCTGATGTGCAGATAGGTCCCATCCAGCTTGACCCGCTTGCGGAAGGCCCTGCGAAATTCCACGCGATTGCGAAAGGTGTGGCCGCAGCGACACTTGATTTTCAGGGTCCGGCTGCTCTTTTTAAGCATGCTGACATCGATGGTCTTAAAAAATCCGCATTCATGGCAGCAGACATCCACGCGGTCGGATTCGTCCGCATAGACGGTGGTCACGGGCTTATCCTGATCCGCGGTTAAAGCTGCGCTCATTTGGATCTCCTCTCTTTCCCGGGTCGGGCGGACCCATGGGGATAGAATGAGCTTTGAAGCTTGGCACTGGGGGGCCGGGTTTTTAATTTACTCCCGCGGCGCCCAAGCTATTTGGAGTCCTTTTCGCGGCGGGGAGCTATGATCGATGAATGATATTAAGTTCCGCCTACCGGGAATGACTCCATGCTGACGGTTTCCCAGCTTATCATGCTAAAAGCAAATTGCATGCCAAAAAATTATTATTTAGATTTCAGTATTTTACAGGGACACCTCCAAGAATATGAAATGAATTACCCACTTTTGCGAACCCTCTGGGCAATTCCTACCACACCAATCGTCCCACGCGACCCCTAACCGCCAAAGATGGGCCGAAAGATGCGAACCTCATCCGCCGACTGTAAAACGTGCCGGGGCTTGACCAAGCGGCGGTTCACCGAGACCATCCCCACTTTGGCTGCGGGAACTCCCAGGTCGGCAATCAGCTCGGCGATGGTGGTGTTGTCGGGCAGTTCCACCGTCAGCCCTTCAAGGGGATCGTGGCCGACCACTGAGTTGCCTAGGGTGCCGAACAGTCGAACATGGACCTTCATCTTGCCGACCTGCTAAAAATCAAAGGTTTGGTCCATCTCCACGTCGCTGATGATCACCACCTTGTTGTGGGGCGGCAGGGGCTCTTCGTAGAACATCCGCGGCAGCCGGTCATCCTGCTGGGTGAAGCCGGCTCGGCGGTTGAAATCGAGTTCGGCTTTAAGCACCCGGGTCCCCAAGGCGGTCCAATCAGCCTCGCTAAAGGGTAATCCCGATTTTGCGGCGATCATCCGGCAAACATTGGCCAGGCCTGCGTTGAAACCGGTCTGGGCAAAGTCGCAGATTCCCACGGTATCCACCGCCGCCATGTTGATTTGGCTGTTGCGGGAGTTTTCCACCTGGCCCTCGGCGGAGAAGCGGTCCAGGGTGCCGCCGAATTCCGCCAGGTTGTCCGCCACCACCCAGCCGGCGGTGTGATCCCCGCCCATGGGGCTGGTGGCATAGGTTACGGCCATGCCCTGAACCGCCCGGGGATCGTAGGCGGCCATACTTTGGCCTTTGATCACCGGAACCCGGTCGTGGTTGAAATGCTTGCCCACGGCCGCGGGGCCGTTGCCGATCAGCTTGCCCATTTCCGTGCCTTGGGCCACGGCCTCGATCATGGCCATGGCGGCCTTTGCATCGCCGAATGAGGCGTAGCCGGCGTCCATGGCCACGGCGATCGCCACTCCGGTGCTGATGGTGTCCAGGCCGATGTCGTCGCAGAGAAAATCCATTTTGGCGATGGTGTCCAGATCGTCGTTGCCGATCATCCCGCCCACGGACCAGATGGTTTCATACTCCAGGGAAGAGGTGACATACTCGCCGGCTTCATCCACATATTCGTTGGAGCACTGGATGATGCACTGGGCGCAGCCGGTGTGGGCGTTTTTGCCTCCCCGTTTCTTGATGATTTCGGCCATGGTTTCCCCGCTGATCCGGTCGGCACCCTCGAATTGGCCCTGGCGGGCATTGCGGGTAGGGAAGGCGCCGGCGGCATTGATAGGCGCCACAAGCACCGCGGACCCGAGCTGGCGCAAATCTTCGGTGGACTCGTCATCCCTTATAGCCTGGGCGTAGATTTTGGCGGCGGCTTTGAATGATTCGGGGTCGGCCAGGGGATCGGCGGCCTTGGCCCCCCGGGCCACCATCAGCGCCTTTAATCCTTTGGCGCCCATCACCGCGCCGAGACCTCCCCGGCCCGCGGCGCGGCAGGGGCGGCCGTCCGTATCGGTGGCCTGGATGGAGGCCGCCTTGAGCTGAAACTCGCCGGCCGGGCCGATGACGGCGATGCTGTTTTTTTCACCGTGTTCCGCCTTCAGCCGGGCCACCGTTTCATAGCTCCGCAGCCCCTGGTAGGCGTCGGCCTCCAACAGCCGGCCCTGACCCTGTGCATCGATTTTCAAAATATAGCTGCTTCCTGGGGCTGCACAGCCCTCCAGCACCACGGCGCTGATCCCCAGGCGGGCCAGGTCGGCAGCCAGGGTGCCGCCCACGTTGCTCTCCTTGATTCCTCCGGTGAGCGGGCTTTTGGCGCCGATGGAGAGCCGGCTGGAGTTGACCAGCACGGTGCCGCTTAAATAACCGGGCGCAAAAATCAGTTTGTTCTCCGGCCCCAGCGGATCGCAGGTGGGGTGCACCAGTTTGGCGATCATTGACGAAGTAAGTCCCCGGCCGCCCAACACTGCATATTCCGGGGGAAGGAGTCCCTGGGTAATGGTTCCCTCGGTCATGTTTACGGAAATCAGTTTCATCGTGCTTCCTCCAAGTCACAGGTAGGTTTCAGAAGAGTGCCTTTTGAGGCATTGCACCCCTCGGCCGAACGTCTTTACCTGATAGGATTTTTCGCTATATTAATCAAGGGTTACCCGATCGGGATGGGTATAGACGCTGCAGCGGCCGCTGCCGGCCGCGCCCACCACGGTGACCCCCATCTCCCGGGCCAGCAGAATGGTCTGGTGGGTGGGCACGCTGCGGGACATCACCAGGGGTATTTCGGCGCGTTTGACCTTGTGCAGGATCTCGGAGGAGATGCGGCCTGTGCAGAGCAGGGCCGACTCTTTGAAATCGAGATGGTGGAGCAACCCATGGCCGATGATTTTGTCCGTGGCGTTGTGGCGGCCGATATCGTCCATGGTCAGCTCGGGGATCGCCCCCTTGGGGCTAAGGGCCACGGAATGCACCCCACGGGTATCCTTGTAGAGCTGGGAATGGGTCAGCAGCCAGGTCAAGGCCCGGGTCAAGTCGTCGACTGAGAATGACTGCTCTACTTTTAATGGATGGCGGGCCGACAGTTTGATGGCGCTGGCGTAGAGCACCCCCTTGCCGCAGCCGCTGGTGTAGAGCCGCTTGCCCAACAGCTTTAGGTCCACATTGTTGGCGGTGCGCACATCCACCCGCCAGCGAACCGAATCGCAATAGTAGTCGTGCACCTCATCGGCGGTGTTGATCATGCCGGCGGTAAACAGATAGCCTAGGGTAAACACCTTGAGCTGAGTGGGGGTGACCAGCAGGGTGGCGGCTTCGGTCCCATTGACCCGGATGGTGCAAGGCACCTCTGTTGCCACGGCCTGGGTGAGTTCCCGTTTGCGGCCGTTTTCAATACGCAGAATTTTAAAATGGGTCGATGCCCCCAACTCATCATCGTTCATGGGGTGCTCTTTTCTTTGGCATGGGATTGAAGTGGTTTGAATGCACAAACGTAATCCATTATCATAGCGCTGGCAATCCGGTGAAATCCGTTTACACTCCCAGGGCAGAGCGGCTATAAGCGCAGTTCAAACCGGATCGATTGGAACCTGTTGTGTCATTTCCCACGGACCATCTCAGCTCCCCGGCGCCCACCACCGTCGTGACCGTCGGACCCTTAAGGCCCCTAGAATATACCTACCATGGCCTGAGCCGCGCCCTTCAGTTCCGGTACGGCAAGGGGGCCTTTCATGCCGCGGCGGCCCTGCGGGAGATATACCGCCGGGGAAATCCGAACTTTTACAGCGCCCCGGAGTTTGCCCGCCCGCCGGGTCTGGCCCCGCGCATCGCCGCAGATCTGCAAGTGACCCCCGGCGTTGCGGTCCACAGCCAGCGCGACGGTGAGTTGGTGAAGTTTGTCACCTGCCTCGAAGACGGCGGCCAGGTGGAGTCGGTGATCATCCCCATGGAGAGCTACCACACGGTGTGCGTTTCCTCCCAGGTGGGCTGCCGCATGGGCTGCCGCTTCTGTGTCACCGGGCGCCTGGGGTTTACCCGCAATTTGACGGTGGAAGAGATTGTGGGTCAGGTCTACGCGGCCCGCTTTACTTACGGGGCCGCGGTGCGCAACGTGGTGTTCATGGGTATGGGCGAGCCTCTGGACAACCTGGCTCATGTCATCCCGGCCATCGCCGTTTTGGAGGAACAGCGGGGGCTGGACATCGCCCGGCGCCACATGACGGTTTCCACCTGCGGCCTGGTGCCTGGGATCGAAGCCCTGGCCCGAGAATTCCAGCCCAGCGTACCCCTGGCCATCTCCCTCAATGCGGCCGACGACGCCTGCCGCACCCGGCTCATGCCCATCAATGCCAAATACCCCCTGGCCAAACTCCTGGCGGCGCTGAACGCCTACCCCCTCTCCAATGCCGGGCGGCTGTTGGTGGAGTATGTGCTCCTCCAGGGCATCAACGATCGCCCTGAAGATGCCCAGCGGCTGGTTGGACTGCTCGATCCCCAGCGGGTCAAGCTCAATGTGATTCCCTTTAACGGGGGCGCCCGGGAGGCCTACCAGCCCCCTGAAGAGGCGCGCCTGCAGGCGTTCAGCGATATCCTGCGCCAAGCCGGCCACGCCGTGCGCCGCCGAACCCCCCGGGGCAGCGGTGTGATGGCCGCCTGCGGCCAGCTGGGGGGTGACCTGATCAGCTCTCCAGCGAGTTGCCCCGTTACCGTTAACGTTTCGTAAATTCTGTCGGCCTTAACAAAGGACCCCAAAATCGATGCGTAAGGATACCTGGCATACCCTACCGTTATCCGCTGTCTCCCGAACCCTTAAGGTAGATCCGGACCAGGGGCTGACCCCGGCCGACGCCGCCCAGCGCTTGGAGCGCTATGGGCCTAACGAGCTCCAGGAGCGCGGCGGGCCCTCGGTCTGGGGCTTGCTCTGGGCGCAGTTTACCAACACCATGGTGCTCATCCTGATGGCCGCCGCCATCGTCTCGGGTTTTCTGGGAAAAACCACGGAAACGGCGGCCATCGCAGCCATCGTGCTGCTCTTCACCCTGCTGGGTTTCGTTCAGGAATACCGTGCCGAGCAGGCCATGGCGGCCCTCAAGCGGCTGGCCGTGCCCCGGGTGCGGCTACGCCGGCGGGGCGAGGTGCTGGAACTGTCGGCCAAGGAGTTGGTGCCCGGCGATGTGGTCCTGTTGGAAGCGGGGAATGCCGTACCCGCTGATATGCGCCTGGCGGAATGCGCCAATCTGCGCATTCAGGAGGCAGCCCTCACCGGCGAGTCGGAGCCTGTGGAAAAGCACACCGATCCCCTGCAAAACCGGGATGCCCCGCTGGGCGACCGGCGCAATATGGCTTACATGGGCACGGTGGTCACCTATGGCCGCGGAGTGGCCCTGGTAACCGGCACCGGCATGGAGAGTGAGCTGGGCAGAATCGCCACCCTGCTGCAGAGTGTCGAGTCGGGCCAGACTCCCCTGCAGCAGCGCCTGGACAAGGTGGGCAAGCAACTGGCCGCCGGCGGGGTTCTCGTGGCCGGTCTCGTGATGCTGATCGGCATTTTGCGGGGGGAGACGGTTCAAGAGATGTTTCTGACCGCCGTTTCCGTGGCGGTGGCGGTGGTGCCCGAAGGGCTGCCCGCCGTGGTCACCGTGACCCTGGCCCTGGGCGCCCAGCGCATGCTGCGCCGCCGGGCCCTGATTCGCAAACTGCCCGCCGTGGAAACCCTCGGCGCCGTCACCACCATCTGCTCCGACAAGACCGGCACGCTAACCGAGAATCGCATGACGGTGACCATTGTCGATGTGGCCGGCCACATGCTTGAGCTTCAGGGTACGGCACATCGGTCACCCCTGGCTCTGGAGACGCCTGACGACGGCCCGGACTTTCTGGCCGGGCAGCCCCCGGAGGTCGGTCTGGCCCTGGCCGCCGGGGCTCTGTGCAACGACGCCTCCTTGCAGCCCGATTCCCGAACCGGCCGTTACCTGGCCTTGGGGGATCCCACCGAGGGCGCCTTGCTGGTGGCCGCCCAGCAGGTCGGCCTGGGCAAGCGCCGCTTGGAGCGCGCCGCCCCGCGAGTGGCCGAGCTGCCCTTCGACGCCGAGCGTAAGCGCATGACCACGGTTCACCGCCTGCCTGGCGGCGATACTCCGCTACCCATGGCCCTGCGCGCTTTGGAAGAGACGCCCACGGCCTATGTGGCCTTCACCAAAGGGGCGCCGGATAGCCTGCTGCCCCTTTGCAGCCAAATCTGGCTCAACGGCAGCACCGTTCCCCTGGACGACCACTGGCGCGAGCGCATCGAATTGGCCAACACCCAGATGGCCCAGAACGGCATGCGCGTGCTGGGAATTACCCTGCGCTGCCAGGATGAACCCGGGCCCGTGGAGAAGGACCTTGTGTTCATCGGCCTGAGCGGAATGATCGACCCGCCCCGGCCGGAGGTCAAAGAGGCTGTGGCCACCTGCAAATCAGCGGGCATCCGCCCCATGATGATCACCGGCGACCACCCCCTGACCGCCCGCTTCATCGCCCACGATCTGGGCATCAGCACCAACAACCGGGTCAAGACCGGCCAGGATTTGAGCGCCATGTCGGCCGAGGAACTGGCCGCCGCGATCCGGGAGGTCTCGGTCTATGCCCGGGTGACCCCCGAGCACAAACTGCGCATTGTGGAGGCGTTGCAGAAGCAGGGACAGGTGGTGGCCATGACGGGTGACGGGGTTAACGACTCCCCGGCCCTGCGCAAGAGCGACATCGGCATCGCCATGGGCATCACCGGCAGCGACGTTTCCAAAGAGGCTTCGGAGATGGTGCTGCTGGACGACAACTTCGCCACCATCGTCTCGGCGGTCAAGGAGGGGCGCTCCATCTACGACAATCTGCGCCGTTTTGTGAAGTTCTCCATCGCCGGCAACCTGGGCAAGGTCCTGGTGATGTTGCTGGCCCCCCTGGTGGGCATCAACGTGGCCCTGCTGCCCCTGCAGCTGCTCTGGCTGAACTTGCTCACCGACGGACTTTTGGGGCTGGGGTTGGGCGTGGAGCCGGCGGAACCCCACACCATGAACCGCCCGCCGCGCCACCCCCGGGAGAGCCTCTTCGCCGGGGGGCTCTTGGGGCACATGCTCTGGGTGGGGGTGGCCATAGGCGGTGGGGCGCTGATGATGGGCGCACTCTTTCGCAATAGCGCCGATCCGGCCGACGCCACCTGGCAGACGATGATCTTCACCTCTTTGGCCTTTATGCAGATGGGCCAGGCCCTGGCCTCGCGCTCCACGCGCACCTCGCTGCGCTCCCTGGGGTTGGGCAGCAACCCGGTGCTCCTGGGCTTGGTGGGGGTGACGGCTGCATTGCAGCTGATGGTGATCTACGTGCCGGCGCTGGATGCCTTTTTTCAGGTCACCCCCCTGGTCCTGAGGGACCTGCTGCTCTGCGTGGGGATGGGGGCCACCATGCTGCTGCTCATCGAACTTGAAAAATTTTTCCTGCGCCGCCGAGGGGCGCGCCCGGCACCGAGCGAAAAAGCCTTAGATAAAACGGAGTGAAGCAACGCTGCAATCTCTCCTGTCAGCCAAATGATCTTCTCGAACTGAAAATTGTCGTGGATCAGCCAGACCGGTAAACCCCGCATCTGAAATCAAACTCTCCCGGCGTTTTTTTTATTCGCCACCCCCCACCGTTGGTAGCAACGCCTCGATTTTATGTCGGCTCTCAGCCAGATGCTTGCGATCACTGCTGAAAATCTCCAAGGTCATGGTTTCGTCGTATCCAATGGCCGCCAGGGTTCGAATTACCTCGTAATAAGGGAGGGTCCCCTGGCCCAGAGGCTTGTGGTCATCCTGTTTACCGCGGTTGTCGCTGACGTGGATGTGGTGCAGCCGGTCCGGAAAGCGCTGGATAAAATCGAGGATGCGGGCGGGACCTTTGGCGCCGATAAAGGCGTGGCCAAGGTCCAGGGTGAGCTTCAGCTCGGCATAGGTTTCAAACAGCGGGGCGAATTCAGCGGGATCCACCATGTAGCCCAGGCGGGGGAACATGTTCTCCAGGCAGACGCACTGCGCCAATTCAGCGGCCCGCCTTAAGATGATATGCAAACTCTCCAGGGCAAGGGTCACGGCGGTTTCCTTGACCAGGGATCCCAGCCCGCTGATCACACTGGGGTGCAGCACGATCTTTTGGGCGCCCAGGCGGGCGGCGGTTTCCAGGGAGTGCAGGACTTCCTCGAGGGAGGCCTGGCGGATGGATGGGGTCAGATCGGCGGTGTAGACAAAGGTGGGCATGTGGCACACCAGCCCCAGATCGTGCCCCCGCAGGCGCCGGCCGATGGCCGTTTGCTGTTGGCGGATGGCGAGATAGTGGGCCTGGGGCGCATCCAGAGTCAATTCGAGATAGTCGAACCCCAAAGCGGCCAGCTCGTCGATCTCAGCCAGGATGGGCTTGATGGGGAAATTCATGGCCCCATATTGCATGGCAAGGCTCCAGGGGTTTGTGTTTCAGCGGCTGCCGGGGAGGGCATTCAGGGATTGCAGTCCAGATTCAATTTATGGCCCATCTTGAGTTTTTTACATTCTAGATAGCAGCGGTTGTGGGGATTGGGGGCGATTTCAATGGGGATTTGCTCCACCACCTCCAGCCCGTAGCCTTCCAGTCCGATCAATTTTTTAGGGTTGTTGGTGAGCAGGCGGATTTTGCGCACCCCCAGTTCCACCAGAACCTGGGCGCCGATACCGTAGTGGCGCAGATCGCTTTTGAAGCCCAGTTCATGGTTGGCCTCCACTGTGTCAAAGCCCTCGTCCTGGAGGTTGTAGGCTTTGAGCTTGTTGACCAGGCCGATGCCGCGGCCCTCCTGGCGTACATAGAGCACGATGCCCATGCCTTGGGCGGCGATCATCTGCATGGCGGTGTGGAGCTGATCCCCGCAGTCGCAGCGCAGGGATCCGAGGATGTCGCCGGTGAAGCACTCGGAGTGCACCCGGGTCAGGATGGGCTGGGAGGAGTCGATGGTTCCCTTGACCAGGGCGATGTGTTGGAAGCTATCCACATCGTTGGCGTAGACGATGAATTTGAACTCGCCGCCGTACACCGTGGGGACCTGGGTTTCGGCCAGGCGATGCACAAAGGATTCCCGAGCCATGCGGAATTCGATCAGGTCGGTGATGGTGCATATGCCGATTCCGTGGGTGTGGCTGAATTGCTCCAGGTATTCCATGCCGGCCGTGTTTCCGGCCTCGTCCAGAATGGCGCAGATGGCGCCGGCCGGCGCCAGTCCGGCGGCCCGGGCCAGATCCACGGCACCCTCGGTGTGTCCGGCGCGCACGATCACCCCGCCATCCCGGGAGCGCAGGGGAAAAATGTGGCCCGGGCGCACCAGATCGTGGGGCTGGGCATCCGGGGCTACGGCGGTGCGGATGGTGTGGGCACGATCCGCCGCCGAGATGCCGGTTGTGACCCCCTGGCGGGCTTCGATGGAGACGGTAAACCCGGTTTTGGCCGGCAAGGTGTTGGCATCCACCATGGGATTGAGCTCCAGGGTGTCGATGCGCTCCCCGGTCATGGGCAGGCAGATCAGCCCCCGGCCGTGGGCGGCCATGAAATTAATGCTTTCGGCGGTTATATGTTCCGCGGCCATGACCAGATCGCCGCTGCTCTCCGGTTCCGGGTCATCGGCCAAAATGACCATGCGGCCCGTCTGAAGCTCTTTCACGGCGCTGTTGATGGTAATGTGGGGCATATCTATTCCTAATTGTTTGATGTTGCCGCCTTTTCGCGGCGGCCCTGTCCATGCTAAAAAGTCCAAATAGCATATTAAAATAAATAGGTCTGGGGCAGAATCAAGAGAATCTCTTTCCATTGAAAACCAGCGCGTAGGGGTGGAGGGCACGGATAGGTCGGATTGCGGGGATCGGTCCCGCGGCGGCCGCTCTGGAAACCCTTGACGATACCCATTTTCCGTATAATTTTACTTACGATTACAATTTCGATTAACTTAACCTTCTGACTTGTCAACAAAATCAAGATCCCGACCCTGATCGCTCGCCTGTATGCCGGGAAAAAAGTGTGGAATATCCTTTCAACTGCTTGACTTCCGACCTCGACCTACTCCCCCGGCCGCCCAATGCCCGGTCTTGCGGTTGCTGGAACGCGCCCCGTCAACTGTGACTGGATATAGAGGTGCCTATGCCCCGTAATCCGATCCCCATTTCTGACCCAATCGAGCACCTCTCCATCCTGGACGCCGAGGGCCGGGTGGATGAGGCCCTGGTTCCCGACATCGCCGATGATCTGCTGGTGAAGCTGCACCGCACCATGCTGCTGGCCCGGCGCTTTGACGAACGATTGCTCAATCTCCAGCGCCAGGGGCGGGTAGGCACCTTTCCACCCATCAAGGGCCAGGAGGCCGCCCATCTGGGGGCCGCGGCCCTGCTGACGCCCGAGGACTGGTTCATTCCCGCTTTCCGCGAAGCCGCGGCCGAACTGTGGCGGGGGCGTTCCCTGGAGAGCGTTATTCTCTATTATAACGGTTTCAGCGAGGGGGTCGACATCCCCCCCGAGCGCAACGACCTGCCCATTGCGGTGCCCGTGGGGTCTCAATTGCTGCACGCCGTGGGCATCGCCTGGGGCATCCACTACCGGGGCCGCAACAATGTGGCCATGACCTTTTTCGGGGACGGCGCTACTTCCGAGGGCGATTTCCACGAAGCACTCAATTTTGCCGGGGTGTTCCAGCTTCCGGTCATTTTCGTGTGCCAGAACAACCACTGGGCCATTTCGGTTCCGCGCTCCAGACAGACCCGTTCGGAAACCATCGCCCAAAAGGCCCTGGCCTATGGCATTCCCGGAATCCAGGTGGACGGCAACGATATTCTGGCCGTGTATCTGGCGGCCCAGGAAGCCGTGGCACGGGCCCGGCTCGGCAAGGGTGCCACCCTCATCGAGTGCGTCACCTACCGTATGGCGGTGCATACCACGGCCGATGACCCCACGCGCTATCGTAAGGATGAAGAGGTGGCGGCGTGGCAGGCCAAAGACCCCCTGCCGCGGTTCCAGGGCTACCTCAAATCCAGGGGGATCCTGGATGAGGCCGCGCTGGAGACTTTGGAAGCGGAACTGGCCCAGCAGATTCAGACTGCCGTGGACCAGGCCGAACGCACCATGGCCCAGCTGGGCGATCCCCTGGAGATGTTCGACCACGGCCTGGCCGAGCTGCCGCCGGAAATCGCCCGGCAGCGGGACTATTTGAAACACTACCTGGCGAGCCGCGCCGCCGCCCCCAATCCGGAGGCGACCCATGGCTAAGCTCACCATGGTGCAGGCACTGAATCTGGCCATGGCCCAGGAGATGGCCGAAGATGAGCGGGTGATCATTCTGGGAGAGGATGTGGGCCTGGACGGCGGGGTCTTCCGGGTCACCGAGGGACTCATCGAAAAATTCGGTCCCCAGCGCGTCGTGGACACCCCCCTGGCCGAATCGGGAATCGTAGGCATGTCCGTGGGCATGGCCCTCTATGGGCTGCGGCCGGTGTGCGAGATCCAGTTTTCAGGGTTTTCCTACGAGGGCTTCCACCAGATCGAAAGCCACGCCTCGCGCCTGCGCTGGCGCTCCCGGGGCCGCTTTCAGGTGCCCATGGTGCTGCGCACGCCCTACGGCGGCGGGGTGCGCGCTCTGGAGCACCATTCGGAAAGCCGGGAGGTGTTTTACGCCCACATGCCCGGTCTGAAGATGGTGATTCCTTCGGGGCCGCGTCTGGCCCGCGCCCTGCTGGTGAGCGCCATCCGCGACCCGGACCCGGTGATCTTCTATGAACCCAAGGCACTCTACCGCGCCTTTCGCGAGGAGGTTCCCCAGGCGGTCGAAACCTTTCCCCTGGGCCAATCCCGGGTGGCCCGGGAAGGGCGTGATGTGACCCTCATCGCCTACGGCGCCATGCTGCGGCCGGTGCTCAAGGCCGCCCGCCAACTGGCCGACGAGGAGGGGATCCAGGCCGAGGTGATCGACGTGCTGACCCTGGCGCCCCTGGACGACCAGCTGTTTACCCAATCGGTGCGCAAAACCGGCCGGGCCGTAGTGGTCCATGAAGCGCCCCTGAGTTACGGTCCCGGAGCCGAGATTGTCAGCCGCATCATGGAGAAATCCTTTTTCTATCTGGAAGCGCCCATCGCCCGGGTGACCGGGTTTGACATCACCGTGCCCCTGTTCAGCCGTGAGGCCCATTATTTCCCTGATGTACGGCGCATCATGGTTGAAACCCGCAATGTTCTGGATGCTTGAAGCAACCCAAGGAAGCAACCATGGCCCCCAAAGAGTTTAAACTTCCCGATCTGGGAGAAGGCATCCACGAAGGAGAAATCATGGCCGTGCATGTCGCCCCGGGAGACCGAGTGGCCGAGGGTGATCTGATTCTGGAGGTGGAAACCGACAAGGCCACCGTGGAGATCCCCAGCCCCTTTAGCGGGGTGGTTTCAGCGGTGAATGTCACGGCCGGCGACACGGTGCGGGTGGGCCAGGTGTTACTGGTGGTGGACGGTGACTCCTCTGCCGCGGAAGCGTCTGAAGCGGAACCCCTGCAACCTGATTCCGCATCGCCGGTGGTGCCTGCCGAACCGAAAGATTCTCAAAAGACCGTGACCTCGGCTTCCGGTGCGCCGCCTTCCCCCGGGCTGGCTTCCCCCAGGAGGGGACCGGTGCCAGCCTCCCCGGCCACCCGGCGGCTGGCCCGGGAGCTGGGGGTGGAGTTGGCCCAGGTGCCCGCCAGCGGTCCGGCCGGGTTGGTCACCGGGGAAGATGTAGGCAATTATGCTTCTACACGAGGGCTGAAACCGGAACCCTCCCGGCGGAAAGCGCGCAAAACCACCGCCTCGGCCCCCTTAGAAGCCGACGATAGCCGCGATTCCCCGGAACGGATCGCCTACAAATCGGTGCGTCGGGCCATCGGCAAACAGATGGCCCGCGCCTGGGCCGAAATCCCCCATGTCACCACCCAGGACGAGGTGGACATCACCCGCCTGGAACTGCTGCGGCGGCGGCAGGCCCCCTGGGTCAAAGCCCAGGGCGGCCACCTCTCCCTGACCGTGCTGATGGTGAAAGCCGCCATTCGCGCCCTGAAAACCTATCCCAATTTCAACGCCCAATTGGATCTGGAGGGCGGCCCGGAAGATGACGGCGCCATCCTGCGCCACCGGCAGTACCACATCGGGATCGCCGTGGACACGCCCGACGGGCTGATCGTTCCCGTGGTGCGCCACGGGGATCGCCCCAATATCGTCGAATTGAGTCGAATCCTCTCCGACCTGGTGGCCCGCACCCGGGCGCGCAAGGTGAGCCTGCAGGAGCTCCAGGGCGGCACCTTTACCATCACCAACGTGGGTCGGACGGGGGGCGCCTTTTTTACCCCCATTATCAACTCCCCCCAGGTGGCGATTTTAGGCATGGGCGGCGCCCGGATCCGCCCGGTGATGGTGAAAACTTCTTCGGGTGAATTCAAAACCGTCCCCCGGCTGCTGTTGCCCCTGACCCTCACCATCGACCATCGGGTGTTGGATGGGGCCGATGCCGGCCGATTTCTCTATCTGCTAAAAGAGATGCTGCAGGAGCCGGAAAAGCTTCTGCTGTTGATCTAACCACTGGCCAGTCCATAGTTCTTTTAACCTACTGAAATTATTAGGTTCGAATAGACAGCCGCGTCATTCCCGCGGAGCCTGCCCCGGCAGGCTGTAAGCCGGGGGCGGGAATCCAGATAAATTCCAAGCTTTTAAGGAGTGATCCCATGGTGATGGGCGAACTGGCGGAAGAGACCCAGCTGCTGGTGATGGGCGGCGGGCCCGGCGGATACGCCGCGGCCTTCCGCGCCGCGGATCTGGGCCTGGAGGTGACCCTGGTGGATCGCCAGGCCCAGCCCGGCGGTGTGTGCCTGCATAAGGGCTGCATTCCCTCCAAGACTCTTTTGTCCCTGGCCGAACTGATTCTGGACGCCCACCGCGCTGCGGCCATGGGGCTCAGTTATGAGCCGCCGCGTATCGATTTGCCGGCCATCCGCGCCTGGCGGGATGAGGTCACCGGGCGTCTGGCCCGGGGGCTGGTGGCGCTCTGCGAAAAACGGGGCGTGCGCCTGATCCAAGGCCGCGCAGAGTTTGAAAGCCCCCGGCGGGTGCGGGTCCAGGGCCATGCCGCCCTGCACATCGATTTCGAGCAGGCCATCATCGCCACGGGATCGCGGCCCGCGAAGTTGCAAGGCTTCAAGGAGCAGGGCCGCGGTCGGATCATGGACTCCACCTCGGCTTTAGCCCTGGCGGACATTCCCGAAAGCCTGCTGGTGGTGGGGGGCGGTTACGTGGGCCTGGAGTTGGGAACGGTGTATGCCGCCCTGGGCAGCCGGGTGTCGCTGATGGAGCGGGTAGATGGCATCCTGCCCATGGTGGACCGGGACCTGACCCAGCCCCTGATGGAAGGGCTCAAAAGCCTCTTTGCCGCTTTTCACTTCAACACCCATATCGAATCTCTAGAACCTGGACCACGCGAGGTGCGGGTGAGGGCCCGGGAGTATGGGGGAGATATGTTGGATCAGACCTTTGATAGGGTGCTGGTTGCCGTGGGCCGGCGGCCCAACAGCGGCGGTATAGGATTGGAAAAAGCGGGCCTGGCCGCGGATGAAAAGGGGTTGATTCCGGTGGATGACCAGATGCGCACCGCGGTGAAGGGGATCTTTGCCGTGGGCGACGTGACCGAGGGCTATGGGCTGGCCCATGAAGCGATGCGTCAGGGCAAAGTGGCGGCCGAGGTGATCACCGGCCGCCCTTCAGCCTACGATGTGCGTGCGGTCCCGGCGGTGGTTTTCACCGATCCCCAGGTGGCCTGGTGCGGGCTCACCGAATCCCAGGCGCGGGCCGAGCAGCAGCCGGTTGAAATCCGGCGCTTCCCCTGGGGCTTTTCCGGACGGGCGGTCTCCATGGGCGCGCCTTCGGGGCTGACCAAAATGATCGCCGATCCCGACTCGGGACGGGTGTTGGGGGTGGGGATCGTGGGCCGTAATGCCGAAAACCTGATTGCCGAGGGGGTGCTGGCCGTGGAGATGGGAGCCCTGGTGGAGGACGTGGCCCTGAGCATGCATGCCCATCCCACCTTATCGGAAACCCAAGGCGAGGCGGCCGAGATCTTCCTGGAATCGGCCACCCACATCCTGCCGCGGCGCAAACCGCCGAGGCGGCCAGCGTAGGGGCCGGCCTTGGGCCTGCACTGAGCCGGGCACCTGATTCGGGCACCCACAAGGGGTGCCCCTACACCTGACCTGATCCGGGCGCCAGCGAAGAAAGGTTGCGTTCAACCATTATGTCTAATTGCGGTGTTGCATCCAGCCTAAAAAGATGTTCAAAACAACCCATCTCCCGGCATTAACTCGAATCCCGGATTAAGCCCCTGAGAAACGCGGACCAGGGGTTCAGGAGAGGCTGGGACCTGGTTGGCAAATCTGCTTCAATGGACCGGTTGGCCTGTCTTGACACCCATTGGCTTCTCTGCTAACAAGTCAAAATCTTTACAGGTTTTTGCCCTTTCCAACCCATTGCCCGAGCCCATGGAACTCGAACCCATCATCCAGCAGATTAAAACCCTGCCCATCAAAGAGCTTCGCCGG
Organism: uncultured delta proteobacterium; assembly: GCA_963713755.1. GTDB lineage: Bacteria > Desulfobacterota > Desulfobacteria > Desulfobacterales > CAVQMW01 > CAVQMW01. Next base: position 1,582,718 of record CAVQMW010000005.1, read on the forward strand.
GAAACCCGGGATTACTGCGAAATTGTGCTGGCCAACGAGCAGATCGATGCCTGCCGCGAAATTCTTGAATCCGCCTTGGGTTCGCCGGTGAAGCAGGCCGGAGCGGAGGCCACCGAGGAGATGGTGGCCCTGACCGAAGACTTTGGCGAGATTGTGGACCACCAGGTGCTGTTCAGCAAGGCGGATAAGGAGCACACGCTGATTGCCATGCTGTGGCCCTGGCGGGACGATGTGCATACCACCCTGGTGATGGGCTATGGGAAGTGAGCAAACCCTCGTTTTCCCGCCGGCGGGGATTTGGATGGCGGTAAATTCGTTGCAAGAGATCCAGTGGACATATCGCGCAGATTCAAACACTACTTAGAGGAGGAGGTCCGGCCGTGCAGCATTCCCATCAATCCAATGGTATTCCGAGTCGCCTGTGGGTGATTCTCCTGGTGAGTTTGGCTTTGGCCTTGACCCTGGGCTGCGGTAAGAAAAAGATCGCCTCCGGCCTGGAAGGGCAGGAGGGCCTGACGGGGGGTGCCGACCAGCAGGGGTACGGCACGGAAGAGGAGCTGGGTGCCGGCCGCCAAGGGATGATTGACGAAGAGGCCCTGCTGGACCAAAGCGCGGCTGCCGGCGGCAGTGCCATGACGCCGGAAGAAGAGGCCATGGCCCGCTTCATCAACGAAGTGGTGTACTTTGATTACGACAGCGCGGTGCTCTCGCCGGCGGCCCAGGAGATCCTCCGCGACAAGGCCGGCTGGATGCGGGACAATCCCAATGCCAGAGTGATTATCGAGGGCCATACCGATTCCCGGGGAACCGGTGAATACAACCTCGCCCTGGGGGACCGCCGGGCGGCCAGCGCCAGGAATTTTCTCACCGGCGCGGGTATCGACGGCGCCCGGGTCTCCACCATCAGCTACGGGGAAGAGCGGCCCGCGGATGCCATGGAAAATGAAAGCGCTTGGGCCAAAAACCGACGGGCTGAATTTGTGATCGAACGCTGAGTTGGATGGCCCCGCGCCTCAAATCAAAGTTACTCTGCGTAATATTGGCGGCTGCCCTGGCCGGACCAGCCTACTGGGCCGGCTACCATGCCGCCATTTTCATGCTGCGCCGGGAGACGCCGGAGTACAAGGTTTGGCAGGAATCCTACTATGTGGATCGCCGCTTTTATGACGCCATCAGCGAAAACCCACCGCCCCGCTATCTGCCGCCCCGGCCCTGGGAGGGGCATCTGGGGGGCGCCGCCGCGGCCTTTGCCGCTGCGGCCTTAACCTTGGGCGCGACCCTCCGCCGCCCGCCGAATCCGACCCTGGAGGAGCCCGAACCCTCGGCCTGACCTTCGGACTTTACCTGGCCTGGTCGCCCGCGTTTCGGTACGCGAGCATTGATGCGTACAGCGCCAATCTCTTATTGACACGTCGCTTGGCAACCCGCTAAATTCACCCTTTTTTGTCCTGGGCAAGCCACTGAAATCCCCCCACCGGAGGGCCTATGAACTATAAGCAAACTCTCAACCTGCCGGCGACCTCCTTTCCCATGAAGGCCAGCCTGGTCAACAAAGAACCACAGCAGCTGGCCGCCTGGGAGCAACAGGGGTTGTACGCCGAGCTGCGCCGGGCTTCGACCGGCCGGCCGCGCTTTATTCTTCACGACGGCCCGCCTTACGCCAACGGGCATATCCATATGGGCACGGCCCTGAATAAAATCCTGAAAGATGTCATCGTGCGCTCCCGGCAGATGGCCGGATACGATGCGGTCTACGTCCCGGGCTGGGATTGCCACGGACTGCCCATCGAGCACAATGTGGATAAGGAACTGGGGAACAAGAAAAAGGAGCTGTCTCAGAGCGAGACCCGCAAATTGTGCCGCAGCTATGCGGAAAAATTTATCGATGTGCAGCGCGAGGAGTTCAAGCGCCTGGGCGTGCTGGGGGATTGGGAAAACCCCTACCTGACCATGAAGTACGAATACGAGGCGGTGATCGCCAGCCAGTGCGGCCGGTTTGCCCTCAACGGCGATCTGTTCCGCAGCAAAAAACCCATCCATTGGTGCTGCAGCTGCGATACGGCCCTGGCCGAGGCCGAGATCGAGTATGCCGACGAGACCTCGCCCTCCATTTACGTGCGTTTTGCCTTTATCGACGATCCGGCGACGGTGGATCCGCGGTTGGCCGGAAAAACCCTCTATTTCATCATTTGGACCACCACCCCCTGGACCATTCCGGCCAACTTGGCCGTGGCCCTGCACCCCGATTTTGAATACGCCGCCGTGGAAGTGGGCCGGGATCGGGTGTACATTTTGGCTCGGGACCTGGTGGAGCCCTGCATGGCCCAGTTCGGCATCGAGTCTTACACCATTCTGACCATCCTGCCGGCCGCGGCCTTTGAAAAAAAGCGCTGCCGCCACCCCCTCTATGACCGCGATTCGCTGATCGTCCTCGGGGAGCATGTGACCCTGGAGGCCGGTACGGGCTGTGTGCACACCGCCCCGGGCCATGGCCGCGAGGACTACGAGGTGGGGCTCAAATACGGACTGGAGGTTTACTCGCCCGTGGACCATCGCGGGGTGTTCACCGATGAGGCCGATCCCTTTGCGGGCCAATTTGTCTTTAAGGCCAACAGCGATGTCATCGTTCGCCTGGAGGCGGCCGGGGCTCTGTTGGCCCAACAGCGGATCGACCACAGCTATCCCCACTGCTGGCGCTGCAAGCAGCCGGTGATCTTCCGGGCCACGCCCCAGTGGTTTATCGGCATGGCTTCTCACGACCTGCGTCAAAAATCCCTGGCCCAGATCGACCAGGTGCAGTGGATTCCCCATTGGGGTCGGGACCGGATCTACGGCATGATCGCCAACCGGCCCGACTGGTGCGTCTCCCGCCAGCGGGCTTGGGGCGTGCCCATCGCCATTTTCTACTGCGCGGCCTGTGAAACCATTCACATGACTCCGGAAATTGTGGACCATATCTATCAGCTTTTCGCCCAGCACGGCGCCGATATCTGGTTTGACAAAAGCGTGGAGGAGTTGATGCCTCCCGGGGCCGCCTGCGCCAAGTGCGGCGCAAGGGAGTTTGTCAAAGAGACCGATATCCTTGATGTGTGGTTCGATTCCGGGGTCAGCCACGCCGCGGTACTGGACAAACGGCCCGAACTGCGCTGGCCCGCGGATCTCTATCTGGAAGGCAGCGATCAGCACCGGGGCTGGTTCCACAGCTCCCTGCTCACCGCGGTGGGCCTGCGCAACCAGGCGCCTTACAAGGCGGTTTTGACCCACGGTTTTGTGGTGGATGCCGAGGGCAAGAAGATGTCCAAATCCCTGGGCAATGTGGTCGCCCCCAAAAAGGTGATCAATCAGCATGGGGCCGAGATATTGCGGCTCTGGGTGAGCGCGTCGGATTACCGGGACGACATCCGGATCTCCGACGGCATCCTGAAGCAGTTGAGTGATGCCTACCGGCGCATCCGCAACACCTGCCGCTTCATGCTGGGCAACCTTTCCGATTTCGACCCGGCCCGCCACCCTGTGGCCAAGGACGAGATGCTGGAACTGGACCGCTTTATCCTCCACCGGCTGCATGGCCTTGTGACCAAGACCCGGCTGGCCTACGAAAAATACGACCTGCACGTGATCTACCGGGCGCTGTTCAACTTCTGCACCCTTGATTTGTCGGCCTTTTATCTCGATATCCTCAAGGACCGGCTCTACACCTCGGCTCCCGAGGATGGGGAGCGGCGCAGCGCCCAGACCGCCATTCATCGGGTGCTGGACGCCATGGTGCGCCTCATGGCACCGGTGCTGGTGTTCACCGCCGAGGAGATCTGGGGGTATCTGCCCCAGGATGGCGACAAGGAAGCCAGCGTGCATCAGGCGGCCTTCCCCCAGGTAGACGACAATTGGCGGGATGAGATTCTGGCCGAAACCTGGGAAAAGATTCTGACCCTGCGGGGCGAGGTGACCAAAGCCCTGGAAAATGCCCGCAGCGCCAAACTCATCGGCCATCCTTTGGACGCCCGGGTGGTGCTGCACGCTGATAAGGCCTGGGCCGCCTTTCTATCGCCCTATGCCAGAGAGCTGGCCGGTATTTTTATTGTCTCCCAGGTCCGGGTCACGCCAGGCCCAGGGCCCCAGGCGGGCTACACCAGCGATTCGATACCAGGGCTGGCCATCAGCGTGGAGCCCGCGGAGGGGGAGAAGTGCCAGCGCTGCTGGATCCATGACCCCAGCGTGGGCGGCAGCGAGACCTGGCCGGATACCTGCGAACGCTGCCAGGGGGTGCTGGCGCGGTTACCCGCGTGATGGACTTTGTCTCAGATTGCGGCTCCGGAACGGGGGTCAGGCCCGCTCCGACCCACTTCGGTCAGTTGGCGTCATTCGCCCAGCCGGGTTCGGCTGCCCCAGGCACCACTCCCTTCAGCCCTAAGTGCCGGCCGTGACACAAGATTCCGCAACTCCCCAGGGCAGCAATTACCTGTTGCTGGTGCTGGTGGCCGGGGCCGTGATCATCGCCGACCAATGGAGCAAGGCGCTGGTGCTGGCGGCCATGCCCCTTTACCACTCCAAGGAGATCATCCCCGGGTTTTTCCATCTCACCCACGTTCAGAACCCCGGGGGCGCCTTTGGCTTCATGGCCGGCCAAAGTCCCTGGGTGCGTAAACTGCTCTTTTCGGTGGTGGCTACCCTGGCGGTGGGTTTGATTTTCTACTTTTACCGCCAGGTGCCTCGCCGCTTTCGCTGGCTCTCCTTTGGGTTGGCGTTGATCTTGGGGGGCGCCGTGGGCAATCTCATCGACCGCTTCCGCTTTGGCCAGGTGGTGGATTTTCTCGACCTGTTTATCGAGAGCATTGGCCACTGGCCCACATTCAATGTGGCGGACAGCGCCATCAGTGTGGGCATCGCTATCTTCCTGATCCATCTGATTTTTCGGCGGCTTCCGGAGTGAACCTGTTCCGGGGCTAATACGGGACTAATCTGAAGATATTAGAGTGGTGCTGTTTGGGCCGAGAAATTTATTGTTGTTCCGATTTGCAGGGACAGCTTTAAAGCCCGCCCTACCGGTTCAGAATACCAAACTCGAGGTGACGATTGGCAATGCCCTTGTCTTGGAGTGAGAAATCCCCCTAACCCCCTTTAAAAAAGGGGGGACTGGCCGTACCTGGCATTGGGGCCGAAAAATGTTTCGCCGCTACTTGTGGCGATGGCCGCCTGAAAGGGGCGTTTCGCTTCTGACACGCGAGGGTGACGGGGATGGGTGAGGAGGCCAGGGGAATGATCTCTCCCCCCTTTGGAAAAGGGGGGCTGGGGGGGATTTTTCGGCCCTATAATTGCGGCGGTAAGAGATAAGCTCATTGTAATTACTGCTGCCGATCTGGTGCTCAGTTTGGGTTGCGGGTGCCCGAACGCTGGTTGCCTATGAATTTTTCTACGCGAACCCTCAATGAATTATGACCGTTGTTGCCTTTGACCAGTGGCCGGAGTACCTGGCCCGCTTGCAATCCTCCAGGGAGAAAGCACCGCCGCCCCCGGTGGTGTTGATCCACGGCGAAGAGTTGCTGGGCCGGCAGGTGCTGGAGGACCTGCTGCCGCTCTTGATTCAAGGGGGCAAACAGGCGGCGGGCTACCAGCCCGTGGATGGGGATGCCGTCGTGTGGAGCGATGTGCTGGCGGAGGTCAACACCTATGCCCTGCTGGGGGATGCGCGACTGGTAGCGGTGTTAGATGCGAAACTCTTTCATTCCGCCAAAGATGCCGGGGGAATGGTCAAAAAAATTGAAAACGCCCTGGGGGAGGATAATTCGCGCAAGGCGGCGCGACATTTTGTGACCCTCCTGGGGCTTTTGGGGATCGGGTTTGAGGAGCTGGGGGACAAAGAGGCCACACTGCCCAAGGCCCTAGCCCCGGACCCGGAGCACCGGCCCGCCTGGCTCGATCTGCTGCTGGGCTACTGCCGGGAGGAGGGGCTTTCCGTCCCCGAGTCGGCGGATGCCGCCGGCTTAATCGAAACCGCCCTGGCCAAGGGGTTTGTGGCGGGCAATTGCCTGCTGATCACCACCGATGTTGTGGACAAGCGGCGCACCTTATACAAATCCCTGGACGCTGCCGGACTCATTGTGGATTGCAGCGTGCCCAGCGGCGAGCGAATGGCCGACCGCAAGCTCCAACAGGCGGTGATGCGCCAGCAGATGCGCCTGACCCTGGGAAAAAGCGGCAAGACCCTGACGCCGGGCACCTTTCAACTGCTCCAGGAGATGACCGGCTTTGAGCTGCGCACCTTTACCCAGGCCCTGGAAAAATTGATCGCCTATGCAGGGTCCCGGGATTCCATCACCCCCGCCGATGTGCGGCAGGTGCTGATCCGCACCAAAAAAGACCCCATTTTTGAATTTACCAACGCCGTCAGTGAAAAGGATCTTGGCCAAGCCATGTTCTTTCTCGATTCCCTATTGGCGTCGGAATTTCACCCCCTGCAGCTTTTGGCGGCCCTGGCCAATCAATTGCGGCGCTTGCTGGTGATGAAGGATTTTGCCCAGAGCCAATGGGGGCAGGGGGTCTCTCCGCAACTCAGCTTTGCCCAGTTCAAAGCTGCCGCCCTGCCGGCCATGGCGGCCTTTGACGACCACCACCAGGCTCTCAGCGACCAATTCGCCAAGGAGCTTGCGCAACCGGCTGAGGATGATGCCCAAAAGCCGCGCAAACGGTCTGCGCCCAAACCCAAGGCCCCGCCCGCTGAGTTGCGTCTGGCGGCCCGGCCGGCCAGTGCCTATCCTCTCTATCTGACCTTTAAAAAGCAGGCGCGCTTTACGGCCGGCGAGCTGTGTGCCGGGATGCTCGCCCTGAGCGAAACCGACCTGCTGTTGAAAACCGGCAATCGGCAACCCCGCTTGGTCATGGAGCGCCTGCTGATGAAGATCTGCCTGCAATGACCTTTGAACCCCAGAAATCTTGAACCCTTGAACACCCTTTCGGGTTGATGGTTGAATTCAAGGATCTCTGGGGCGGAAGGAGGAACCATGCCGCGAACCAAAATTGTGGCCACCATCGGCCCGGCCAGCGCCGGCGAAGCGACCCTCCGGCGCCTGATCCAAAATGGAATGCGGGTGGCCCGGCTTAACTTCTCCCACGGCACCCATAAAGACCATGGCCGCTTATTTCGGCGAATCCGCAAGCTCTCGGCGGAGCTTGATCAGCCGGTGGCCATTCTCCAGGATTTGTGCGGCCCCAAAATCCGAGTGGGGCGGATTGAGGAGCCCGGGGTGCGCCTGGAGGCCGGTCAACGCCTGGTCCTAACCAACCGCGAGGTGCTGGGTTCGGCGGAGGCCATCAGCGTCAACTATCCGGAATTGCCCCGGGAGGTGACCCCCGGGGATCGATTGATGCTGGCCGACGGTATGCTGGAACTGGTGGTGGTGGCGACCGGTGAAAGCGATATCATCTGCAATGTGATCATCGGGGGGTTGCTCACCTCCCACAAAGGGATCAATCTGCCCACCGGGACCCTGAACACCGAGCCCCTGACACCCAAGGATATCGAGGACCTTGCCTTCGGACTGAAGCTGGGCGTGGACTATGTGGCCCTCTCCTTTGTGCGCGCCGCGGCGGACATCGAGAGGATCAAGGCCTTGATCGCCGACCAGGGAGCGGACACCCCGGTGATCGCCAAAATCGAGAAGCACGAGGCCCTGGGCAATATTGAATCGATTCTGGCGGTCGCCGACGGCATCATGGTGGCCCGGGGCGATCTGGGGGTGGAGATTCCCCTGGCCGCCATAACCGGGATACAGAAAGATCTCATCCGCCAGGCCAACCGCCGGGGCAAGCCGGTGATCATCGCAACCCAGATGCTGCGCAGCATGGTGGATGCGCCCCGCCCCACCCGGGCGGAAGCCACGGATGTGGCCAATGCGGTGCTGGACGGCGCCGATGCCCTGATGCTTTCCGAAGAGACCGCCTCCGGCAATTTTCCTGTGGAAGCCGTGAAGTTCATGACCGACATCATCCGGGCTGCGGAAGAAAGCTACCCCCACGGCCGCCACATGAAGGACCGGCCCGGCAAGGAGGTTCCCGATTCCGTGGCCTATGTCTCCTGCCTATTGGCCGACCACCTGGAGGCCGCGGCCATCGTGGCCCCCACTTACTCGGGGTTTACCGCCCGACTCATCGCCCACTTTCGGCCCCGGGCGCCCATTGTGGCCCTCTCTCCCAATGGGGTCGTGGTGCGCCGGCTGACCCTGTTTTGGGGTGTGCTGCCCTTTCGATTCGACCGCGCCCAGGATACCGACGAGATGATCGCCCAGGCCGCCCAAAAGGTGGTGGCTCTGGGTCTGGCCGCCGCCGGTGATCGGGTGGTGATCACCGCGGGGCATCCGGTGTGGGAGCAGGGAACCACAAAGATGCTGAGGGTGAAAACCTTGAAATAAAAAGTCCGGGAGCCAGAAGACGGGTTTCCGAGAATGAAAGAGACGCAACGACCATGGGCTTCATTCGCAACCAGGAAATTCGCCTGGCGGCCGGGCTGTTGGCCCGCCAATACCAGAATCAAGGGCTACCGGTTCCCGTGGAGAGTGAGCTGAAGCGGCAGGCCGCGGTGGTGGTGGATCAGGCCCACGCCATCGCCAAAGCCAGGGGACGCAACCTACTGGAAATATTAAAAGAACTGATTGCCGATATTCGCCGCCGCTGAGCCTTTGGCCCCGGAAGATCCCCTCATTCCGTTTCGCGATGATGAATTGAAAAACCGCCAGGGGTATGGTAGAAGATCAAGTTTATCGGGAAGTGAATTTAGGCCCCCCAACCCATTTAGTTTCCTATCAAAGGAGGAGTGCACAATGAGAAAAGGATTATTTGTACTGGTTGCCGCCCTTGTTTTTTCCCTGATGATTGCGCCGGGTGTTTGGTCCGCGGATAAGGAGATCCGAATCGGATTCAATATCCCCCTGACCGGTGACAACCCCGATGTGGGCGCATCGTCCAAAAACGCCGCCGAGATGTATATGAAGAAAACCCCCTCCATCGAGGTGGGCGGCGAAACCTACGCCCTCAAGTTCGTTTACGAGGATAACGAATACAAGGCCGAATCCGCGGTCAAGGTCAACACCAAGCTGATCACCGAAGAAGAAGTCCTGGGAATTGTCGGCCCCCAGTCCTCCAGCCAGGCCGTGCCGGCGGGCGAGGTGGCCAACAACTACGAAACCCCCATGATCAGCCCCTGGTCCACCAACCCCAACACCACCCTGGACCGCCCCTTTGTCTTCAGGGGCTGCTTCCTCGATCCCTTCCAAGGCCCGGTGGCTGCCAATTTCGCCACGGATGAACTGGGGGCCAAAAAGGCCGCCGTAATTTATGATATCGCCGCTGACTACCCCAAAGGTCTGGCGGAATTTTTCAAGAAGGCTTTTGAAGAGATCCACGGCGAGGGTTCCGTGGTGGCTTTTGAAACCTTTACCACCGGTGACAAGGACTTTTCGGCCCAGATGACCAACGTCGTCGCCTCCGAGGCCGATGTGCTTTTTGTGCCCCAGTACTACTCGGAAGTGCCGCTGATTATCCGCGCCGCCAAGGAGATGGGCTGGCAGAAAGCAATCCTGGGAGCCGATGCCTGGGCCGGCGGGGATTTGATGTCGCTTTGCGGGGACGACTGCAAGGGCTACTTTTTCTCCTCTCACTATGCCGCCGAAGGCGCCACGGGTGCGACCAAGGCTTTTATCGACGAATATGCCGCCGAGTTCGGCAAAACCCCCGATGACGTGGCCGCTCTGACCTGGGACTCCCTGGGGCTGATGATCCAGGCCATTCAGGACACAGGCGGGCTTTCCGGTGACATCAAGGCCGACCGGGTCAAGGTCAAGGATGCCATGGCCGCGGTGAAAGACTATCCCGGAATCACCGGCGCCATGACCTTCAACCCCGATGGCGACCCGCAAAAGTGCGCCGTGGTGGTGAAGATTAGCGACGAGGGCAAGTTCACCTTTCACAAATCGGTATGCCCTAAATAGTGCCCGAACGAAAAGGGTAGATTTTGGTTCCAGGCAAGGCCGCAGCATTTTTCCCACCGCAGGTGTAGCGCAGCTACTTTGAGGATTGGAAAAATGCGAGAACGCAGCATGGGGCCGAAAGATGCTCTTTTCGGTCAGGTGCTAAATAGGCGTCGCACTGATCCGTGATGCTTCCCGGCCGGTAGGGGCGGGTTTCAAACCGCCCCTACTCAAACGGGAAAAAGCAATCCCAGCAGCTGCGATTTGCAGGAGTTCGGCGCGCCTCGCCGGCCGAATGTCAGGTCGCACGAAGAGTGGCCATTGACGGCCTCCGGTGCGGTGGGCATCGATCCTGCCCCAATCACGAAAAGCGGTTGGCGCCCATGGGCGCGTTGCGTTTCAAGCCGGGCAGCGGGTTCGCCACCAGATCGACTTACCCTCCAGGGCCCCTGATCATGATCATGGGCCTTGGATCTTTTTTATCAGGAGTATGCTGAATGTCCTTCCAATTTCTAATGCAGAATCTGGTCAATGCGCTCCAGTGGGGGAGTTTCTACGCACTTATCGCCCTGGGCTACTCCATGGTCTACAGCATCCTGATGCTATTTAACTTCGCCCACGGCGATATTTTCATGGTGGGCGCCTATATTGGGCTTTTTGTGGCCACGGGCCTGCTGGCGCTCTTCGGCACCGGAGCCGCGGCCATTTTACCCGGCTGGATGGTGTTGGTGCTGACCATCCTGGCGGCTATGTTCCTCACCGCTTTGGTGGGGGTCACCGTGGAGCGGGTGGGCTACCGCCCCCTGCGGGAAGCACCCAGGGCCTCGGCCGCCATTACCGGCCTGATGATCGGCATCATTCTGGAAACCTCCAACATCATCTTCCTGGGCGGCCAACGGCTGAAATTCCCCTCTCTGGTCCAGTCCGAGACTTACAATGTCGGCGGGGTTTTCATTACCAATATCAAGGTGATGATCGTGCTGGTCTCCCTGGGGCTGATGTTCGCCCTGCACCAATTCGTGACCCGCACCAAATGGGGCATGGCCATGCGGGCCATGGCCTATGACTATGCGGTGGTTCCCCTGGTGGGGGTGCCGCTGAACACCATCGCCTCCATGACCTTTGCCATCGGTTCGGCACTGGCCGCGGCGGCCGGGATTCTCTTCGGCCTGGCCTATCCGGTGCTCGATCCCTACATGGGGGTCAGCCTGGGCTGGAAGGCTTTTGTGGCGGCCATCCTCGGGGGGCGGGGCTCCATCATGGGCGCCTGTATTGCCGGCTTCATGCTTGGCTTCATCGAGATCATGACCGTGCCGGCCATTCAAATCATCAACCGGCTGTTTTCATTGAATATCGGTTCTAACCTGCGGGACCTTATCGCTTACTCCATTGTCCTGGCAATATTGATATTCCGGCCCCACGGGCTATTTGGCGAGGCCTACAGCGCCAAACTGCGGCTCTGAGCCAGGTTCAACACCGGGGTTGCTTCTAAAGACTACGGTTCACGCTCGTTCATCCGACCTCCATCACAACAGGACTCTGCTCAATGGCTTCCTCTTCATCTACTGCTGCCGCGCAAGGAAACTTTCTGGCGCGCTTCGTGGCGCCCATACCCCTTTTGGGGTTTCTGTTGGGCTTTTTAGTCTGCGTCTTACTGGAAACCGTGGCCGGGGAACCTCTGGCGGATATGCTGGGGCTGCCCAAGATGCCGGTACTTTTCGGCCTTCTGACCATTTTTAAAGTGATTGCCGGGGTGGTCGACCTGGTGCTCAAGGGCGCCGATTTTGAGCCGGCCACGCTGTTTCATATTCCCAGCTCCCTGTTCTATTTCAGTTTGATCTACCTGCTGCCGCTGCTGATTACCATCCGCGCCAGCGCGGGGCTGGCCAACCGGCTGGCCGACGGGTTGCAACGCACCTCATTGCTGCTCTCAGCGGTAATCCATCTGGGGCTGTTGTACGCCATCTTTCATATTTGGGGGGAGATGAGCGATTACCGGCTGATCACCCTGAAATTGATGCTCATAGCCGTGCTGTTCACCCTCAGCCTGAATATCATCAACGGTTACATGGGGGAGTTTTCCTGCTCCCATCCCGGATTCATGGCCATCGGCGCCTATATGTCCTCGGTCTTTTCCGTGGGCCTCTTTGTGGACGACAAGGTGCTGGGAGCGGCCAAATTCACCTTTGACCTGGCCTACCTCAGCTTTCCCTTGGCGCTGATCTTCGGCGGGGTCATGGCGGCCCTGGGGGCGCTCATCGTGGCCATTCCCTCATTTAAGACCCGGGGGGATTATCTGGCCATCATCAGTCTGGCCTTCCTCTTTATCATCAAGAGCTTCTTTGAGAACATGCAGGGATTGGGCGGTGCCCGGGGAATCTCCGGGCAGCCCGATTGGGCCACTCTGCCGGTGATCTTCATTGTGGTGGTGGTGGGCGTGTGGGCCATCAACAATTTTGTCACCTCCACCCTGGGCAAGGCTTTGAATGCGGTGCGGGACGACGAGGGCGCCGCCGAAGCCATGACCGTCAACACCCGCCGCACCAAGATGGTGGCCTTTATGTTCGGGGCCTTTTGGGCCGGCATGGCCGGGGGGCTTCTGGCCCATGTGCTGCGCTATGTTAATCCGGCCATGTTTGGCATCCAGAAGCTGGCCGAGGTGCTGGCCATGGTCTATTTTGGCGGCCTCAACTCGGTGGTGGGCTCCATCGTGGGGGCGGTCTCCATCAGCCTGCTGGGTGAAGCCTTGCGGCCTCTGGAGATTTTCAAGTGGATCGTCATTCCTCTGCTGCTGATTCTGGTGATGATCTACCGGCCTACGGGGCTGATCGCCTTTCGGGAGTTCAATATCCGTAAAATTCTGCAACCCAAAAGTGGAACCGGAACCGTGAACCCCCAACCCATCAACGAGGAGGAGGTGTAGCATGGCGCTATTGGAAGTCAGCCAGATGACCCACTTCTTCGGCGGGTTGCGGGCCGTGCACGATTTCAATCTGGCCGTGGAGCCGGGCCAGATTCGGGGTCTGATCGGACCCAACGGGGCCGGCAAGACCACCATCTTCAACCTGATCACCGGCATCTACCGGCCCAGCGAGGGCGAGATACGGTTCGAAGATCAATCCCTGCTGGGGCTTCCCCCCCATCAAATCGCCTCCCAGGGCATTGGCCGCACCTTTCAGGATTTACGGCTTTGGCGCCATATGAGCGTGCTGGATCATATTAAAATGGCCCGCTACGCCAAGCTCGACTACGGCCTGTGGGGGGCGTTTCTCGATACGGCTCGCCGGAGACGTTCCGAGGCGGCCAGTGAAAAAAAGGCCCTGGAACTGCTTGAGCTGTTGAATGTGCACCACCTGGCCGACCAACTGGTGGTCAACCTGCCCTATGGGATGCAGCGCCGGGTGGAGATGGCCCGGGCCCTGGCCGTGGAGCCCAAGTTGCTCTTTCTGGACGAGCCCACCGTGGGCATGACCTCGGAGGAGCTGACCCAGATCATGGAGATCATCCGCAATATTCACAGCCACCTGGGATTGACCATCTTTCTCATCGAGCATCGGCTTAAATTCGTCATGGAACTGTGTGAGCAGATTCAATGCCTGGTCTTCGGCGAGGTGATCGCTGAGGGCACTCCCGCGGAAATTCAGAACAATCCCCAGGTGATCGAGGCCTATCTGGGGAAGGATACGGTGGAAACCTAATGCTGACCATCGAAAACTTGAGCGTCAATTACGGAAAAATTCGCGCCCTGCACGGGGTCGACCTGAAGGTGGATGAAGGGGAGATCGTCACCATCATCGGGGCCAACGGGGCCGGTAAAAGCACGACCCTGCGCGCCATTTCGCGCATGGTACCGGTGTATAAAGAAACCCGCATGACTTTCATGGGCAAGGATCTGACCCAATTTCCGGCGGATAAGGTGGTGAGCGTCCTGGGGATCAGCCATGTACCCGAGGGCCGGCGCCTGTTCGGCAATCTGACCGTCCTGGAAAACCTGCAGCTGGCCTGCTTTGCCCGCAAAGACCGGGACAGCATTCCCCGGGACCGGGAGCGGGTCTTTACCATCTTTCCCCGGCTCAAGGAACGCAAGAACCAAAAGGCCGGCACTCTGAGCGGCGGCGAACAGCAGATGCTGGCCATCGGCCGGGCCTTCATGAGCGGCCGCAAAGTGATGCTGCTGGACGAACCCTCCATGGGGCTGGCGCCGCTACTGATGATGAGCGTGTTCGACGCCTTAAAGGAGATCAACAAAGAGGGCACCACCATTCTTCTGGTGGAGCAGAATGCCCGCCTGGCCCTGAAGTTCGCCCAGCGGGGCTATGTGCTGGAGAGCGGCAGTTTGGTTTTAGAGGGCAACAGCGCGGATCTGCTGAACGATCCGGAAGTGAAAAAGGCCTATCTGGGCGGATAGGCTCAGGGGTCCTAAAAAACTTGACATACCGCAAAATCCAATAGTATGAACTTATCCAAAATGAGCGGCAGAAGCCGCTAGAGCATTTCCCCTACCGCGCCATATCAGCGGTATTCAGACAACGCGCAGATTAAAAGGCCACGAAGGTCCGTTTTCCCAGGCGGGGAAAAGACAACGTGGCCTTTTTTGTGGCCAAAAATGACGATTAATTCACTAACGGCACAGCGCCGAGGGTATCGAGGGCTTTTCCCATATTGTGGTTCTCTACTGGCCCCATCTCATCGATCCGAAACGCCGCACGCTCCGCAAGGTGCACCCCATGGGACGCAAGGATTTACCCCGGCAGGGGATTTTCGCCATCCGAAGTCCCGCACGGCCCAATCCCATTCTGGTTTCCGAGGTGGCGCTGCTTGAACGCCGGGAGAATGTGCTTAGGATAAAGAGTCTGGAGGCGGTGGACGGCAGTCCGGTCATTGATATCAAACGTTACTCCGGCGTCTATCATGCTGACGGCCAACCTACCGTTCCACCCTGGATGCTCCAGATCCACAGAGATTTGGGGATCGATCCGGGCGATGCCCAATCCAACCCCATGACAGGAGAAAACCCCATGGCAGACGACCACAAACACCAACACCATCACGAACATACCCACCAGCATGAGCATGCCCACAGCCACGAGGATATTACCCACACCCATCCCCACGAACACCGGCACAGCCACGGGCACGACCATGTTCACAGCCACCCCCCCACCCATGATGGCAAGGCCGATACCCACAACCATGACCACAGCGGCGACCACGGCCCCCACGACCACGGCCATGAGGGCCACGAAAACAAGCCCCACACTCATGATCACTAACCGGCTGTTTTAACTTGCCGGATAGGGAAGGGAGGATCAAAGCGCCCATGAACGCCCAGGAAATTATGAATAGTGAGGATTTCAAACGCTGCACCACTTTCCACGGCCACGTCTGCCCGGGTCTCTCCATCGGGTTTCGGGCCGCCCAAACCGCCATGGCGCATCTCAAGGAAAATCGGTCCGCGGATGAGGAGATCGTGGCCATCGTGGAAACCGACGCCTGTTCCGCCGATGCGGTGCAGGTACTCACCGGTTGCACCTTTGGCAAAGGCAATTTCATTTGCAAGGATCACGGCAAGATGGCCCTGACCCTGCTGAGCCGGAACTCCGGCAAGGGGGTGCGGGTGGCCATGAAAGTGGGGGCGTTCGCGCCCAGCGCGGAGCATGCCGCCCTGATTCAAAAGGTGATTGCCGGAGCGGCCACGGAAGAAGAGCGGAACCGGTTCGAGGCGCTGCACGCCCAACGGTCCCGGGATCTTTTGGAAGCCCCCACGGAAACGCTGTTTAACATTGCCGGTGTTGAGACCGAACTGCCGCCCAGGGCGCGCATGGAACCCTCGGAGCCGTGCCCCGTGTGCGGTGAGCCCACCATGCCCGCCAAAATGGAGTTGGCGGACGGCCGGCGGGTGTGCCGAGGCTGTCTCTAAGGGGACCCGTTCGTAAAAACGGTGACGTAATGAGGCCCTCAGCCCGGATGGATTGGCGGCCGAATGTCATCGTATTTGTGAATAGGACCACCAAGCCGCTGGCCGAATGCGGATCGGGTAGTGTATTTGAAGGGGGTTTAATGCTAAAGTGAGCGCGGCCTTTATCAATATTTCCCTTCGGAGAAACGGCTTAATGATTTCCCTTCGGAGAAACGGCTTAATGGATACCATTGCACGCAAGTGCTACCATGGAGAAAGACACGGGAGTTGGCATCATGACGAAGGTAGGCTTAGTAGGCTGGCGGGGGATGGTCGGTTCGGTTCTGATGGATCGAATGCGGGCCGAGGATGATTTTCAGGGATTTGAACCTCTCTTTTTCTCCACTACCCAAAAAGGCCAGCCCGGACCGGATGTGGGGCTGGACGCACCGCCGGTGCAGGACGCCGCCGACACCGCCCTGCTGGCCGGAATGGATATCATTCTCTCCTGCCAGGGCGGGAGCTATACCGAAGCGTGCTACCCCAAGCTGCGCGCCGCCGGCTGGCGGGGCTACTGGATCGATGCCGCCTCCACCCTGCGCATGGAACCCGACAGCGTGATCATCCTCGATCCGGTCAACCGTCAGGTGATCGATGAGGCTCTGGAAGGCGGGATCAAAACCTTCGTGGGGGGCAATTGCACGGTTTCCCTGATGCTGATGGCCCTTGGCGGACTCTTTGCCGAAGACCACATCGAGTGGATGACCTCCATGACCTATCAGGCCGCCTCCGGGGCTGGCGCCAACAATATGCGTGAGTTAGTGGCCCAGATGCAAACCATCGCTGAAGGAGCCGTGGCCCTGTTGGCCGATCCCGCCACGACGATCTTGGATATAGACCGGCAGGTGGCCGCCACCCTTCGGAATGGCGCCTTTCCCATCGAATATTTTGGTGCTCCCCTGGCGGGAAGTCTGATTCCCTGGATCGACAGACCCATGCCCGGCGGCCAGACCCGGGAGGAGTGGAAGGGGATGGTGGAAACCAACAAGATTCTTGGCCGGCAGGATCGACCCATTCCCATCGACGGTCAATGTGTGCGCATCGGCGCCATGCGCAGCCACAGTCAAGCCTTTACCATCAGAATGCGCCGGGATATCCCCTTGGATGAAATTGAGAGCCTGCTGGCGGCGCATAACCCATGGGTTCGGGTAATTCCCAATGAAAAAGAGGTCACCCTAAAGGAGCTGACCCCGGCCAAGGTTTCGGGAACCTTGGAGGTTCCCGTGGGTCGCCTCCGCAAACTCAATTTAGGACCCAACTATCTGACTGCCTTCACCGCCGGGGATCAACTTCTCTGGGGAGCCGCCGAACCATTGCGCCGGATGTTGCAAATTTTGCTCAAGCGCTGATCTCGGTTCCGAGTCTGGATGAATTCCATCATCATCAAAAATCTAGACGTGACCTGTCCGCCGGGCATGGTGCCGGCCACTACCGATTCTGGCGGCAGGTGCAGGTTAACCGCGGAGTTTTACCTGCAACCCGAACTTCAAGGGGAGCAATCCGCCGCCCCAATGGATTTTGCTCCCCTTTGCCGTGAGATTCGCGACGGTTTTTGCCAAATGCGGGCGCAATCCATGGAGGCCTGCCTGGAGGAGTTGACCCATCGGATCCTTCTGGCTTACGCCAGAGTGGACCATGTTTCCTTAACCCTGAAGCTCTGCGAGGGGCTTGCTGGTATTTATTTGGACTATGCGGGCGTGAGGGTGGAGCGCGGCTGGCACCGGGCGTTTTTGGGGGTGGGCTCCAACCTGGGAGATCGCCATGAGAACATCCAGACCGCGGCGGAACTGATCAATCAGAGCGGCTTGTCGCGAGTTGAATCGATCTCCAAGATTTACGAAACCGAGCCCCAAGGGTATCTGGATCAGGGACGGTTTTTAAACTGCGCTTTTGAAATCAAGACCCTACTATCGCCTACCGATTTGATCCGCTTGCTGCTCGACATCGAGGAGCGCCTGAAACGGGAGCGCAAGATCCATCTGGGACCGCGCACCATCGATCTGGATCTGCTCTTTTATGACGATTTGATTTCCGACCATGAAACGGCGGTCATCCCCCATCCGCGCCTCCACCAGCGGCGGTTTGTCTTGACCCCCCTGTGTGACATCGCACCTTATGTTCTGCATCCTATTTTAAAAGAACGCTGTAATCGGATCGCCGAAAAGCTCGACACGGACGAGCCCGAGCCCAAACTCTGGCCGGGAAAGGCCTGAAGCGACTGCGTTACCCACCCTGAGGTGTGTTGCCCAACACTTCCCGCAGTTTGCGGGAAAGCACGGTGAGGGAGAAGGGTTTTTGAATGAATCCGTTGCAGCCTCGGTCCATGATTTTGGAAGCCTGGCCGTTGATGGAATACCCGCTGGAGAGAATCACCGGCAGTCTGGGCAGCATTTCACGAATTCGGGTGAAGGTGTGTTCGCCATCCATCTCCGGCATGATCATATCCAGGATCACCAGATCAATTTGACTTCCCCTCTCCCGGAGCTCAGCGAGGGCGGCCTTACCGTCACGGGCGATAATGACCCGGTAGCCGATCTTTTCAAGCATGGCTTTGCCCACCTCAATGATCATGGCCTCATCATCCACCAGAAGAATGGTTTCCGATCCTTTCCAAATCGCTTCTGTTGTCGTGGCTTTCTCTTCCGGGACCGTTTTGGCCGACAGGGGCAGATAGATGTTGAAGGTCGCCCCGTAGCCGGGCTCGCTGTAGACCGTAATGGCACCTCCATGGTTCTTGATGATGCCATAGGCCGAGGCCAGACCCAGTCCCGTGCCGCGCCCTTTCTCCTTGGTGGTGAAGAAAGGATCGAATATTCTCTGACGGGTAGCCTCATCCATGCCGATGCCCGTATCGGTGATGGTGATGTGCGCGAATTGGCCGGGCTGGATCTGATGCAGGCTGCAGAAACTCTCCTCCATAGCCACGCCGCGGGTTTTCAGATATAGCTCGCCGCCGCTGGGCATGGCCTGCCAGGCATTGATGAACATGTTGAGCAGCACCTGTTCGATTTGGCTGTTGTCCGCCTCCACCACCAGGGGGTCTGGATGAGTAGTGGTGCGGATCTGGATCTCTTTGCGGGTGCGGCTGAACATGGCCGCGCTTTTGACCAATAGGTCGTTCACATCAAGAGGCTTGACCACATACTTTCCGCTGCGCGCGAACCCGAGCAGCCGGCGGGTAAGGTCGCTTGCACTGCGGACACATTCTTCAATGGCTTTGAGATGCTCCTGCTGGGTGTGCGAGACGCCCAGTTCCAGGGCCATCAGCGAGGCGTGGCCTTGAATTCCCATCATCAGGTTGTTGAAATCATGGGCGATCCCGCCGGCCAGGGTTCCAATGGCTTCAAACTTTTGGGCCTGCTGGAGCTGCTGCTCCATTTTCGATTGCTCGGTGATATCTTCGTAGATCACAAACTGATCCATATTCTCCATGGTCACCGGTAGAAAATAAATTTCTTTGCGTGATCCATCCTTACAGGTCACCGTGAAGGTTCGCGGCCGGGTCCGTCCGATGGCGGTCTTCTTTTTATCCTCAATCCAACTCCGGACTACCTTTTGCCGATAATCCCGGTCTGGGAAGGACTTTTTGAACCAAATCGCACCCGTGGGGATATCGTCAAGGGTGTAGCCGAAGATTTGGGTGAACTGGGGGTTGATATACTGATAGCGACCATCGTTACGGATCAAAGATATGCCCAGGGGAGATTTTTCCACCAAGGTCCGGAACCTCTCCTCACTTTCCCGCAGGGCCGCCTCGGCGCGGATACGATCGGTGATATCATAAAATATGACAATCCCGGCCTGGAGGACGCCTTTAGCATCCCGGATGGGGGCTGCGTTGGCCGAAACCCAGCGCTCCTCGCCGCTGTCGTGGCGAATCTTGACCTCCACATCTTTGGAAAATTCGCCCTTCAGAACCGCCCGGGAAAGTGGTAGGTCCCTGGGGTCATAGGGCGTGCTGTCGGGATAGAAGGTCTGCCAGCGGGCGGAATGCTGCTCCACTTCGATATCCGTGAGCAGCTCCGTTGGCCCGCCGCGAATGTGAAACGCGGCGGGGTTGGCATAGCGAATCCTGACATGGGGCGCATCGGCAATCAGGATCCCCGAGGGCGATTGATTGATCGCGGTTTCCAGCAAGGCGCGGGTTTTCTGCAGCTCTATCTCATATTTTTTGCGCGCCGTGATATCCCGCCCCACCCCGATGATGGCCTTCACCTGCTGATTTTCATCCAAGAGCGCCGTGTCCTGCCAGCCCAGCCAGCGCAAGCCGTCCGGGGTCATTGCCCGTTGTTCTACATAAGCGCAATGGGGCGGGGCGAAGAGTTTTTCCATCTCTCTGGCCGTGGCCTCCCGATCTTCTTCATGTACCAAGGGCATGAATTTTTTTCCGATGAGTTCCCGTTCGCTTTTACCGAACATGTCGCAGTAGGATGAGCTGACAAAGAGCAGCCGGCCCTGGGGATCGATTTTCACGATCAAGTCGGATTGGTTTTCCACGAGCAAGCGATACTTTTCCTCACTTTGCCGGAGGGTCTCCTCCATTTTTTTTTTCTCCGCGGCCTCCCGGACAATGCCCCAAGCTCTCATACTGTAAAAGCTAAAGATGCCGCTGCCCACGACCAACAAGCCGACAACGACCATCAGCTTGTTTTTAAAGTCCACCAGGCTGGCCAATACTTCCGTCTCACTCGAGGCCACCACGATGGTCCAGAAGTTGTCCACCACTTTGATGGGCCGATAGACCGCATGTTTTTTGGTGGGCTCAACCTGCTGATCCCCAATTCTATCGAAGGTGTAGGTGGTCTCGCCCTGTTTTCCTTTTACCATCTCTTCGGCCATGGCCAGGATGGTGGGAAACGCCTTGCGATTGACGAAAACAGAGTTTCCCGTATATCCCGGAACGGGACAATAGAGTTCGATACCCGCTTGGCTGATCATCCAGGCATACCCGGTTTCACCCAAGCGGATTCCTTCCAGAAACCGTTTGGATATGGCCATGAAATCGATCAATACTGCCAGGGTTCCCCGAAACTCATTGCTCTCAAACACCGGAACGTGCAGTGCAACGGTACGAAAACCTTGAGCGGCGGTAAATACCTCGCTGGCGACTGGCGAATGGGTTTTCAATATTTTTTGGACATGAGCTAGGTCGCTGATATCCCTGCCAATGGATTGGGGATCAATTAAAGGCGTGGTATGGACGATTCGGCCATGGGCGTTCATTCGGGTAATCGCCTTGATCGACTCGGACTGGATCAATAGGGCAAAATCCAATTCCTGTTTGCCCTGTTCGTCCATATCCACGATATGTTTCGACAGTGAAAGCTGGGTGAGGAATTGAGTGATGGTGTTGAAATAGGATTCGATTCCGGTCTGGGCCTGGCGGGCGTGGATCATTTGCCGTTGATTCAGTTCGGCGATGGCCCGTTTTTTTGCGCCGCTGTAAATGAGGTGGAAAAAATAGAGACACAAGCATAGAACGACCAAAAGAAAAGAATATATCAGTTTATGTTTCATTTTTATCTCCCAAAGATGAAGACTTGGCGAGATCTTGAGATTCGATTTCTTCAGTATAGCCGATCAAGCATAGCTCACTTTCCAGATGATGGCAAAATTCGATCAGCCCGTACTCTTAAATGCGGTATCGTATTATTTTTTTCATAATCACCGCAAAGACGCAGAGAGTTTGTTTTTTTCCTCGCTTAAAGAGCAAAAGAGCGATTATTTAATCTGCATTCTTTGCGACTCAAGCGAAGCGGGCCGTGAAATAATACGTCACCGAACCTACGAAATAGAGCACTAAGGGGATCAATGAAAAATTTACGGAAGGTTAGAGCGAGGTGTTAGGAGAGAGTAATGTTGCGAGTGCACAACGTTTTATATGAGCTGGGCTGGATGCAGGACCACTCAGACCGAGCCGGGGTGCGCTTGCCGCCGGCCCGCCGAGTGGTGGGGTGAATCAAAATAAAGATAGTAGCAGAAGTTGAACCAACTTCTAAATGAATTTCTCGATCTTTGCGTCCTTTTTGAGGCCTTCCATAAAGGTATCAAAGGCTTGCTTGGATTTTTGCTGGTTCAGATATTGATCGATTTTTTCCGAAGCCTCTTCATAAGGCTGAACAGAGGCTTCGCGGCGGTCGGTTACTTTGATCAAATGGTAGCCAAAGCGGGTTTGCACGATATCACTCACCTCGCCGGGTTGCATGGCGAATGCGGCATCTTCAAAGGGTTTGACCATCTGCCCCTTGCCGAAAAATCCTAAATCTCCGCCTTTGGTGTTACTGGGGCCTTGGGAATGGGTTTTGGCCAGCTCAGTAAAATCCTCGCCCGCCTTGACCTTTTCCTGGACCATCTCGATGGCCTTGCGGGCCTCTTGCTGGGTCTGCTCGTCGGCATTTTCGTCCATTTTTATGAGGATATGACGGGCCTGAACTTGTTCGGGCTGTTTGAAAAAGCTGGGATTTTCTTCGTAGAAGGCCTTCTTCTCCTCCTCCTTTACCTCAATATTGGCGGTCACCTGGGTTTCAATGAGCGTTTCGATGACCAGGGAGCGTGTGATCATCTCCTGGATTCCGCTGTCCGTGAGGCCCATGGCTTTAATGGACTCCTCATACTTCGCCTCATCGCCGAAGCGCTGCTTCAGGGCGGCGTAGCGTTTGTCAACTTGCGCCTGATCGGCGCTGATTTTCTGTTTAACCGACTCCTGATACAAAAGCTCGCGGTCGATGATGCTGTCCAGCGCCTTTTCGCGAAGGGCGTCGAGCTGTTCTCCGGGAACCGGCTGTCCCCCCTTGGCCATACGTTGGGTTGCGGCATTGACCTCGGTTTCCAGCTGCTCACGGGTGATGATGGTGTCATTCACCAACGCCGCGCGGGTCTCCGTGGGTTCCGATTCAGGGGCTTTGTCTGTGGTCTGTGGGTTCTGGCTCTTTTCCTCGGCTGGGGCCGTTTGTGTCGGTTGATCCGGGGATGAATCGCTGGTTTGGGCCAAAAGCCCGGTGGGGGATAGAATCATTAAGATGGCCAGCAGGATTGCGCCGGCCCAATTGAGTCGTGGGGTCATTGTTGCCTCCATAAATAGTGGCCGGGCCAATGGCAAAGCCCATGGCGGGGGAGGCTCTTAGCTTTGGTCCCCTGCCTGCCGGCCCGGAATCACCGTAAACGTGTTAGGATCTATATTGAAGCACTTTTAAACATTAATGGCAGCGGATGCAACCTATTTGGCGTTGCGCCGGGGTCGCGGTCCGCCGGGGGTAAGGGGTCCATGGGCTGGCGGCACTAGGGCCGCTTCAAGACGGTTTCCAGACGCTCCAAGGCCCATTGCACCTCTCTTTTGCCGATCACCAGGGGGGGTGCGATGCGGATCGTGTGACCGTGGGTGTCCTTGCAGAGCATGCCCAGGGCCATCAGCTTTTCGCAGTAGGGGCGCGCCGGGCCGGCCTCGGGGGTCAGTTCAATACCGATCATCAGGCCCCGGCCGCGGATCTCCTTGATCCGCGGGCTGCTGATACCCTTGAGCCCCTCCATGAATAGGGCCCCCATGGCGACGGAGTTTTCGGGCATCTTCTCTTCCACCAGCACCCGCAGCGCCCGTCGCGCCACGGCGCAGGCCAGGGGATTGCCGCCGAAGGTGCTGCCGTGCTCCCCGGGCCGAAGTACGCCGAGAACCTCGGAGTTGGAGAGCACCGCGGAGATGGGGTAAAATCCGCCGGAGAGGGCCTTGCCGATCAGGGTTACGTCGGGTTCGGCACCGGCTTCGTGCTGGTCGGCCAACAGCTTACCGGTACGTCCCAGGCCGGTTTGAATCTCATCGAAAATCAGAGTCACCTGATGGTGGCTGCAGATCTCCCGCACCGCCCGCAGATATCCCCGGGGAGGGATGATTACCCCGGCTTCCCCTTGAATGGGTTCAACCAGAAATCCCACGGTGTGGGGCGTAATGGCCGCTTCCAGGGCATCGCTGTCCCCAAAAGGGATTACCTTGAACCCCGGGGTAAAGGGGCCGAACCCGCCGCGGGCGGCGGGGTCCGTGCTGAAGCTGACGATGGAAATCGTTCGGCCGTGAAAATTATTTTCACAGACAATGATTTCCGCTTTGTCCTGGGGCACGCCCTTGATTTCATAGCCCCACTTGCGAACGGCCTTGACCGCCGACTCCACAGC
This sequence comes from uncultured delta proteobacterium, assembly GCA_963713755.1. GTDB lineage: Bacteria > Desulfobacterota > Desulfobacteria > Desulfobacterales > CAVQMW01 > CAVQMW01. Next base: position 1,606,799 of record CAVQMW010000005.1, read on the forward strand.
TTCGGCGCCGCTGTTCATGGGCAGGATCTTATGGTAGCGGATCAGTTCGCGAACATCTTCATACAGCAGAGCCAATTGATCATTGCGAAATGCCCGGGAGGTGAGGGTCAGTCGGCCCGCCTGCTCCACCAGGGCTTCCAGAATCTTCGGGTGGCAATGGCCCTGATTGACCGCCGAATAGGCCGCTAAGCAATCCAGATATTTACGGCCCTCCACATCCCAAACCCACACGCCCTGACCGCGGGTGAGAATCACGTCCAGGGGGTGGTAGTTGTGGGCCCCCAGTTGATCCTCGATTTGAATGTAATTTTTTTGATTCAAGGCGATTTCCTTTTTTCGAGCGACGGACTTTCCAGTAGTCCAATGTTTAAAATATGGGACAGTTTTTCATACCCCGACCCTCTGTGTCAATGCGCTTGGGGGCGCTGTCGCCTCAGGATCTGCCTTGACAATTTATGGCCCTTGGCATACGCTTCTAAAATTGTACTCAAAACAAAAAAACGCCAATCAAGAGTTTTTACCAGGGGTGTTTTTTTCGGATTGCCAGGCTTCGTTCTGGTTTGACCAAACCGATTTCAGTTGGGTCTCGGACTGAGTTTCAGCTTGGGTAACCACCGGAAACATCCGTTTAAAACCCGGGTATCAGCCTAAAATTAAGGAGGAATGGAACCATGGCCATTGGCCGTATCAAGTGGTATGATGAAAAAAAGGGGTATGGATTCATTGAGTCCGATACCCACGGCGAGGTTTTTCTCCATCGTAAGGGAATCAAGGATTTCGGCTATTTTGGTATCCACAAGAATGACGAGGTTTCTTTCGAGGTCAAGGAAACCCCCCGGGGAGTGCAGGCAGTTAATGTGAAGGTGCTTTGAAATCCGCCGCGTTGACGATTTTCCCATGTTAACCGACAATACACGGGGCAGGACCGCAACTGGTGCTGTCCCGTTGCTGTTTTTACAAGAGATAATTCCTTGATGATCCCCTCCGGGCTTTCACCGGGTGGATCGATCCAATAAAATACTATTATAATGAGTTCAAAGAGTTCAAGAGTAAGGAGCGATGCGATGCCGACGAATACCCCGGACCAAATCAATTTTACCGTCAATAAAGAGAATCTTTACCGGGAAGAGAGTATCACCGATCTCACCGCCGCCTCTATCCGCCAGTTGCTGCCCGTCAATGTGGACGGCACCCCGGATAAATCGCGGACTACGGTCTTTGTGGGGTTTACCCAACTGATGTCCCCCCAGGGTCCCTTGCCGGTGCAGTGCCAATTGGCCGCCAACAACCTGGCCGAGGCCATTGAGATGTATCCGGCGGCCATGGAAAAAGAGCTGGCCAAGCTCATCGCCCAGGTGGAGAAGATGCAGCGGGAACAAAAGACAGAGGATGACTCGCGGATCATCGTTCCCGGACGCTAATGCCCGTCATCCCCTTGGCGTATGATCTTACAGGCGCTGTTGGCGCCCCATCAATCTAACATTGAGCTTGATGCCCCAGGCCGCCGGCCCGGGGACCCCCAGGGTGAGACGAAAAACCAGGAGCCGCGCATGACCCCCGATGAAGTCAAACAAGCCGAAAAACAATACCATTTGGGCGCCTACAAGCGGCCCGGATTTGTCCTGACCCATGGCGCGGGGGTGCATTTGTATGACGCTGCGGGCAAGGCCTATCTCGATTTTGTGGCCGGCATCGCCGTCAATGCCCTGGGGTACGGCGATCCGGCACTGGCCCAGGCCGTCCGGGACCATGTGGATGGATTGTGGCACGTTTCCAACCTGTACTACACCGAACCCCAGGTGCAATTGGCCCGGCTGCTGGTGGAACATACCTTTGCCGACAAGGTTTTTTTCTGCAATTCCGGCACCGAGGCCATCGAGGGCGCCCTGAAAATCGCCCGTAAGTGGGGCCATGGTACTCAGGGGGCCGACTGCCACCGGGTGATTGCCATGGAGGGCTCCTTCCACGGACGCAGCTACGGCGCGCTTTCCGCCACCGGCCAGTCCAGCTTGAGGGAGGGCTTCGAGCCGATGCTGCCGGGGTTCGATTTTGCACGTTTCAACGATTTGCAGTCGGTGCGCGATCTTATTCAGCCGGAAACCTGCGCCATTTTGCTGGAACCGGTTCAGGGCGAAGGCGGTATTTTTCCGGCTGAACCGGGCTTTTTACAAGGACTGCGTGAATTGTGCGATACCCGTAACTGCCTGCTCATTTTGGATGAAATTCAGTGCGGTCTGGGCCGTACCGGTAAATTCTGCGCCCACCAGCATTACGGGATCACCCCGGATCTCATGGCCCTGGCCAAACCTCTGGCCGGGGGGCTGCCCATGGGGAGCATATTGATGACCGACGCCGTGGCGGAAGCCATTCAGCCCGGCAACCACGGTACCACCTTCGGCGGGGGGCCTTTGATCGCTTCCGTGGCCCATCATGTGGTGCAGCGTCTGCTCGACCCCGGCCTCCTGGCCCATGTGGCGCGCCAGGGCGCCTATCTCAAAGACCGGTTGCAAAACTTAAAACATCACTCTTCCCAGATCGAGGAGGTGCGGGGGCTGGGTCTCATGGTCGGCGTGGCCTTGACCTGCGACCCGGCGGCGGTGATTGAGGCCTGCGCGGCCAAAGGGCTGCTGATCTGCAAGACCGGGGGTAATGCCGTGCGTTTGCTGCCCCCGCTCATCGTTCAGCCCGAACATATTGATAAAGCCGTTGCGCTCCTGGCCCAGGTGCTGGCGGAGAGAACCTAAGTTATTTTTGAGCAAGCCCTAAGCATCACGTCATGCCGGAGCACCGGCAATGGAGGTTGTACTTCCACGAGATCCCCCAAAAATAAAGAATCAAACCGGATTGCCGTCTTTTGCCCGGAAGTATTCCAGTCCTATATGCTCTGCTCGTTTTTTTCAGTGTCAAATCAGCCATGGGAATCCTCCACTTGCGATCTTTCTCCCGGGTACCGGATCCTGATCTCTTCCCTTTACAGAATCCAGCCCTCCCCAAAAGAGTTGCATAATTAAGACCTTTTTGCCCCAAAAAGTAGCCTTATTGCGACTAATTAAAAGTTTCTACCATGCAACGGTCATAGCATTCTTTTTGATATCAATGAGTTAAACATATTTTTCCCGCTTTTCGCTTTTGGCATGGGTGATGCTCATTCATGATGGTGACGCTCGTTATTCGGGCAGCGTCAGTTCTTTTCCGGGCGGTTATCGACTCCCCGCGCTGTGGGGGTACGGTTCACCTAAATCCTGGCGAAACCCAAAGGAGCAAAAAAGGAGTGGACTATGTACTTTAATCAAATCGCGGTTCCCGGGCTGGGGTGTCTTTCCTACGCGATTGGCTGTCCCCGCGCCAAAGCCATGGCGGTTGTGGATCCCAAGCGCGATGTCCAGGACTACCTGCTCATTGCCCGGGAAGAGGGGATGCGCATCACCCATGTTTTCAATACCCATGTGCATGCCGACCATGTCAGCGGCGACCAGGAACTGCGCCTGGCCACAGGTGCGGACATCTACATTCACGAGAGCGCCCCGGTGGAATACCGGCACAAGGAGCTTTCCGAAGGGGACGTCTTTGAACTCGGTGCCGCCAAGATTGAAGTTCTGCACACCCCCGGCCACACACCCAACTCCATTTCGCTGCTGATCACCGACAAGGCGCGCTCCCCGGAACCCGAGATGCTATTGACCGGAGACTTGCTTTTTGTGGGCGATATCGGCCGACCCGACCTGCCGGGTGCCGAGATTCTCGATGCCCAGGTGGAGAACCTCTATAACAGCCTCTATATCAGACTGGCGGACTACCCGGATCACCTGGAGATATTTCCGGCCCATGGCGAAGGATCCCTCTGCGGCCGGGGCATGAGTGCCAAAAAAAGTTCCACCCTGGGCTATGAACGCCGGGCCAATCCCATGCTGCGCTTTCCTTCCTTTGAGGCCTTCAAGGCCGAGGTGATGTCGGTATTTCCGGTGCGCCCGAAAAGCTTTTCCCACATCATACAAACCAACCTCGAGGGGGCATCCACCCTGGATGCCTGTCCCATGGATAAGAATCTCACCCCCCAGCAGTTCGAGGAGATGGTCGCCGACGGCGCCGTGATTATCGATGCCCGCGATTCGGCGGCCTTTGGCGGCTTTCATATCCCGGGCAGCATCAACATCGGATTTGAAAAGCAATTGGCCAACTGGGTGGGCATGGTGGTGGACCCGACGGCTGAAATCGTTCTGGTGGTGGATGATCAGGCGGACTACGACCGCATGGTCACCGAGCTTCACCGCATCGGCTACGATCTCATTTTTGGATACCTTTCCGGCGGTATCATGGCCTGGCTGATGAGCGGCCGGGCGGTGGAACAGTTGGAACAAACCTCGCCCCAGCAGTTGGCCGCCCGCCTGGAAAACGGCAACCCTCGCATCATCGATGTGCGCACGCCGGCCGAATGGAACAGTGGCCGAATCAGATGGGCCGAGCATTTTCCCCTTTCCGATATTCTTGAAAATAAGATCCCCAAGGCGGAAAAAAACGAAGAATTGGTGCTGCAATGCGGCAGTGGATATCGCTCCAATATTGCCGCCAGCATTCTGAAACAGGCCGGTTACAGCCATGTCAAATCCCTGGCCGGGGGAATTTTCGCCTGGTCCAACGCCGGATACCTACTTACTTCATAAGGCCGGGCCAATCTTGTGTCCGGTAAAAGAGGAGGTACCATGAAAATCGCAATATCATCCACGGGACCCAACTTGGAGTCTCAAATCGATCCCCGTTTTGGGCGCTGTGCCTATTTTTTGATTGTGGATTCAGAAAGTGGCGCATTTGAAGTGATTCAAAACGAAGCGGCGGCCGCCAGCGGCGGGGCCGGAATTCAGGCGGCCCAGATGATCATCAATACCGGTGTGGATGCCGTGATCACCGGCAACTTAGGCCCCAATGCCACCCAGGTCTTAAATTCATCCAATCTGAAGGTGTATCTGGGGGTATCCGGTACGGCCGGAGAGGCTGTCGCGCAGCTTTCCCAAGGGCAGCTTCAGGCGTCGTCCCCTGGGGGGGCGCAACCCACCTCTCCCGCCAAAGCCGGTACCGCCGGTACGATACCGGGAAGTGGCCCCTCAGGTGGAATGGGCCAGGGGGGCGGTCGCGGCATGGTCGGCGGCGGTCGCGGCATGGGTGGCGGCGGTGGTCGCGGCATGGGCGGCAGCCGTGGTATGGGCGGCGGCCGTGGTATGGGTGGCGGCCGCGGTATGGGCGGCGGCCGCGGTATGGGCGGCGGCCGCGGTATGGGTGGTGGCCGCGGCCGGAATCCCGGGGGTCGCGGGTTCTAAGGGCTCGCGCAAAAACAACTTCCCATTGTAAGCGCCCATGCATCCCGCTCAACTACGTTGCAAAAATACACAATATGCTTGATATTCTTTAATTTTTGCGCCTTGTTGAACGGGCGCCTGAGCACTGACAATCTGCGAATTTATTTCTACGCGAACCCTAAATTTCAGGCGTTGTATCTTTCCAGAATCGCTTCCAAAACGGCGCCGCCCAGACCCCGAGCCTTGTCGGAAAGGGTGTTGCAATAGCGTCTGCGGCCCCGGGGATCGATATCGCCCACTTTCATGTTGGGGGTCAGCGGAGTGCCATCCCGGATCAGCCCCCGCAATACCCCGCTGATCTGGGCCAAAATGGGCTCATTGTTTACCGTTCCAATGGTTGCCCCAATATCGACGCTATCCCCCAATGAATAGTGGGCTTTAAAGAGACCGGCCGCCGGAGCGCGTAGCACCCGCTGGCTGGTATACCCGTTGATATTGCCCGGAACGCCCGTGTCCGTCGTCGCGGATCCATAAGGCAGTACCCGCCCAAAATCGTGGCCCCTCTGGGTTTCGATTACTCGCTGGACGTCCTGGCCGGCGCTAAACCCTGGCCCAAGCCCGATCACCAGGGGTGCTTCCTCCAGATGAGTCCCCAGGTTGCGTTTGGCCAGGATGGCATCGATGACCACATCAGCCGGCTGCTCACCCAGGGTGCGCCAGGTGGGGTCCACCCGCACCGCAATGCAGCCCTGGTCCCAGACTCGCGGCAGTTCACCCGCATCCTCGATCTTCACCGCGCACAGCCCCTCCACGGTGTGCCGGCCCGCGTGAACCGCTTCACAAAAAGAGACAAGCCGCCTCACCGCCAGGGGGTGGGCCAGTTCCAGCATATAAATTTTCCGGATGCGGGCTTGATAGAGGCGCCAGGCCACCCCGCTGGCCAGATCTCCGGCCCCTTTGATGGCTACAATCAGTTCCTTGAGGGCTTTGGATGTTGGCATGGGGTCAGATGGTGGGGATGCGTTGCCGGGTCTCCATGTCAAATAAGTGGATTTTTTCCGAGGGAACATTCAAATGGAGAGCTTGGTGCTTTTCAAAATGGCGGATATCGGCCAAACGCAAGGTCAGGGGCGGGGTCTCCCCGTTCAAGCTGCCGTGGACCAGGGTGTCGGCGCCCAGGGTTTCCACATGGTCCACCTCGATTCGAATGATCGCCTCGTTTTTCGAAGCCAGCGCAAAATGTTCGGGGCGAATTCCCAGCATGACGGTTTTGCCGCTGTACCGCGGACACCCCTCACCCGGTAGGGGCAGGTGCATGGCATTGGGCAGATCCAGGCGTCGGCCGTCGCCGCTCAAGGCCACCGGCAGCAGATTCATGGCCGGCGAGCCGATGAACCCGGCCACAAACATGGTGGCGGGCTTTTCGTATACCTCCAGGGGGGAGCCGATCTGTTCAGTGTAGCCGTTGTTGATCACCACCAGGCGGTCCCCCAGGGTCATGGCCTCCACTTGGTCGTGGGTGACGTAGATGCTGGTGACCTTGAGGGTCTCATGGAGGTTTCTAAGCTCCAGGCGCATCTGCACCCGCAGCTTGGCATCGAGGTTGCTCAGAGGCTCGTCGAATAAGAACACCTTGGGTTCCCGGACGATACAGCGCCCCATGGCCACCCGCTGTCGCTGGCCACCGGAAAGCTGGCGCGGCTTGCGGTTGAGAAATTCGGTCAATTCCAGAATCTCGGCGGCCTTTTGCACCCGTTTTTGGATCTCCCCTTTGGGCATACGGCGGATTTTCAAGCCATAGGCCATGTTTTTGTAAACGCTCATATGGGGATAGAGGGCGTAGTTCTGAAATACCATGGCGATATCCCGTTCAGCGGGCTCCCGGTTGTTGACCGGCTCTTGGCCAATAAAGATCTCTCCGCGAGTTACGGTTTCCAGGCCGGCGATCATCCGCAGCACGGTTGATTTACCACACCCCGAGGGACCCAGCAGAACGATGAATTCGCCATCGGCGATGTCGCAGCTGACGCCGTGGATCACCTCGCTCTTACCAAATGATTTGCAGACATTTTGCAGGCTTACTTGGGCCATATTCAGCATGTCCTATTTTTCGGTCTCGGTCATCCCGCGCACAAACTGCTTCTGCATGAAAATCACCACCAGCACCGGGGGGATCATGGCCAGAATGGTGGAGGCCATGATGATCTGCCATTCGGCCTGGCCCTCGCCGACGTCGAGCATGCGCTTAATGCCGATGAGCAGGGTATAGTAACTCTCGTCAGTGGTGACCAGCAGGGGCCAAAGATACTGATTCCAGCCGTAAATAAAGAGGATAACGAACAGGGCGGCGATGGAGGTGCGGGACATGGGCAGCAGGATATCGATAAAAAAGCGGATGGGGCCTGCGCCGTCGATGCGCGCCGCCTCGCAGAGCTCATCGGGGACGGTCATGAAAAATTGGCGGAATAAAAAGGTGGCGGTGGCCGAGGCGATGAGGGGAAAGATCAGCCCCGCGTAGGAGTTGAGCATGCGCAGATCGGCCACAACCTTGTAGGTGGGGAGAATCCGCACCTCCACCGGTAGCATCAGGGTGATGAAAATCAGCCAGAAAAAGAACATCCGCAAGGGGAACCGGAAGTAGACGATGGCATAGGCGGCCAGCAGGGAGATGAAAATCTTGCCCGCGGTGATGCCCAGGGCCATGATGAAGCTGTTGAGCATCATGGTGCCAACGCTGGCGCCCACATCCCGGGGTCCCAGAGTCAGGGCTCGCGTATAGTTTTCCAGCAGATCGCCCCCCGGCAGGAGCGGAAAATAGGAGGTGATCGCATCCAGGCTGTGGGTGGAGGCCACAAAGGTGACATAGATGGGAAACGCCAGCACCACTACTCCCAGGATCAGGCTGAGATGGGTTACGAAGGTCAACCAAGGGCGGTGTTCGACCACTAGTAGTGCACCTTTCGTTCGATGTAGCGAAACTGGATCACTGTCAGGGAGATCACCACGGCCATCAAAACCACCGACTGGGCGGCCGAACTGCCCAAATCGAGGCTGAGGAACCCGTCATGATACACCTTGAACACCATGATGTCGGTGGCATGATTGGGACCGCCGTCGGTGATGGTGTGAATCACGCCGAAGGTATCGAAAAAGGCGTAGACAATATTGACCACGATCAGAAAAAAGGCGGTGGGCGACAGCAGGGGAAAGACAATGGTCCAAAAGCGCTTGCCCGGCCGGGCTCCGTCGATGGCCGCCGCCTCGATAAGAGATTTGGGGATGGCCTGCATCCCGGCCAGAAAAAAAAGGAAGTTGTAGGAAATTTGCCGCCAGGCCGCAGCGATGATCACCAGCAGCATGGCCTGTTTGCCGTTGAGGGTGTGGTTCCAATCCACCCCCGCCAACTCGATGTAAAAGGTGATGATGCCCACGGTGGGGTTGAACAGGAAGAACCACAGCACCCCGGCCACGGCCGGCGCTACGGCATAGGGCCAGATGATCAGGGTCTTGTAGGTGGTGGCCGCTTTAATGGCCCGGTCGGCCATGGCCGCCAGGAAAAGCGCGCCGGACATGGCGATCAGGGCCACCGAGAAACTGAACACCGCGGTCACCCCGATGGAGTTGAGGTAAAACCGGTCGGTGAAGATATAGATGAAATTGTCCAGACCTACAAAGGTGGTGGATAGGCCGAAAGCATCCTCCTGCAGCACCGATTGATACAGGGCCTGGGACGCCGGCCAGATGAAAAAGACCAGGGTGATGATGATCTGAGGGGTAACCAGGACGTAAGGCAGAATTTTGTGGCTGAAGACGACGCGTTTTTCCATGGCCAACCCAATGATGCCTGCAACAATGGAGTTAAGGACCAGGCGGTTGCGGTCCTTTAGTCTCAAAGGCCGAAGCCGCGGTCGGTACTGCATTTTCGGCGCTGAGTCTCCGCTATCCCTCCGGACTGAGACCCGTTTTGGCTTCCGGAAGCGCCGGGTCAGGGCAGGGATCCGGAAGCCGGGATTTGCGCCGCTATTTCCGCTCTGAATTACTTGTTGGCGGCCTCGAATTTGCGCAGCAGTTTGTTGCCGGCGCTCACTACGTCATCCAGCCCCTGTTGGGCGGTTTTCTGGCCCGCGAAAATCGCCTCTAGTTCGCCGTAAATGATGTCCCGCACCTGCACGTAATTGCCAAAGCGCAGGCCTTTGGAATTTTCCGTGGGGTCATTGAGGGTCATCTGCTTGAGTGCCGTCTCCATGTCAGGTTTTTCTTTGTAGAGGCCCTGGGATTTGGCCAGCTCGTAGGCGGCCGTGGTGATGGGCAGGTACCCGGTGAACTGATGCCAGTCGGCCTGAACCTCCGGAGAAGAGATATAGTTAAAGAAGGCGGCCACTCCTTTGTACTCTTCGGCCTGGTGGCCCTCCATGACCCACAGGCTGGCCCCGCCGATGATGGTGTTCTGGGGGGCGCCGTCGACATCCGGCCAATAGGGCAGCATGCTGGTGCCGAAATCGAATTTACAGGTATCGGCAAACCCGGCGTAGCCCGCCGAGGATTCGGTGTACATGGCCACCTCCTCGGATGAGAACTTGGCGTTGCCCAGGTTGCGCCGCCCGCCGTAGACAAAAATATTCTCTTTTTGCCAGTCGGCCAGCTGCTGGATGTGTTTCACATGCAAGGGGCTGTTGTAGAGAAATTCGGTGTCCAATCCGGCGAACCCATTGTCCTTGGTTCCGGCGGGCACATTGTGCCAGGCACTGAAGTTTTCCAGCTGGATCCAGGAGATCCACGCCGTGGAGAACCCTCCGGGATATCCCGCGGCCACCAGCTTTTTGGCGTATTCGGCCACCTCGGGCCAGGTTTTGGGCGGTGTATTGGGGTCGAGCCCGGCTTTTTTAAAGGCATCCTTGTTGTAATACAGCACCGGTGTCGAGCTGTTGAAGGGCATGGAGAGCATCTTGCCGTCGGTGGTGGTGTAATATCCGGTCACCGTGGGCAGATAGGCCTTGGCATCAAAGGGCAGGCCCGATTCGGCCATCACCTCATAAACCGGCTTGATGGCGCCTTCGGCCGCCATCATGCTGGCGGTTCCCACTTCAAATACCTGAAGAATGTGGGGTGGATTCTTCGAGCGGAAGGCCGCGATCCCGGCGGTCATGGTGTCGGCATAATTGCCTTTGTAAGTCGCCACCACCTGGTAATCGCCTTGGGATTTGTTGAAATCCTCGGCAATGGCGGTGACCTTTTCTCCCAGCCGTCCCCCGTGGGCGTGCCACCAGTTGATGGTGATAGGTTCGGCCAGCAGGGTCAATGGAAAAAGAATCATGGTGATTAGGCCGGTGAAATAGATAATGGCTCTCGATTTCATACCCTTTTCCCTCCTTTTCCGATCGGTGATTGGATTACGGAATTTCTCCTCGGTTATGATGCGCAGGCCTCCTTTCGTTGATATCTGTGCAATGATTGACAGGATGACCCATCGGGGATGAGCATTGGGATGCATGGTCCCCCCGAAAGCAAGTTGGGCTGGGTTAGAACAAGGTGGGTGCGCCACCGCGGCCAAAGCGCGGACCGGCAATTTGAATCTATAAGCTATTGCCAGACGAGTCAAGCCAGCGCGGGAATATTTCATGGGTCACGCCCGAGGCTTTTTCTGTTTTACCCCACGGACATCCATGCTAAAGCAACGGATATGGGATGCTTTGAAATTCGCCGCTTCGGTCTCCGAAACACGCTCGGCTTTTCTTTGGTTCTGGTGGGGATGCTATGGCTTTGGGGAATCAGCGAGGTTCAATCGGGTCAGGATGGTGACATGGAATCGAAACAAAATCCACTGGCGATCGGACATCGCGGGGCCGCCGGGTTGGCCCCGGAAAACACCCTGGCGGCGTTTCGCCGGGCCATCGAATTGGACGTCGATGCGGTTGAGTTGGATGTGCATCTATCGGCCGATGGAGAGCTGGTGGTTCACCATGACCCGGCCCTGAAGCCGGAAGCCACCCGGGGAGCGGATGGCAAATGGCTCACCGGCGGCGATTCAGCGCCTATCAAGCGCCTCACCCTCGGTCAGCTGAAAACCTATGATGTGGGACGGCTCAGACCCAACACGGCCTATGGGCGCCGCTACCCGGATCAACGTCCCGCGGACGGGTCCCGGATTCCCACCCTGGGCGAGGTGATCGACCTGCTCAAGGAGATCGCCGCTCCCCGGGTGGGCTTGTGGATCGAAATCAAGACCTCCCCGGAAACACCTGAGCTCACCGCTGCACCTTCTGAGATGGCCGATGCGGTGGTGAAACTTTTAAGATCGGAGCAGTTTGTGGGCCGAAGCCGAATCCTCTCTTTTGACTGGCGTTGCTTGGCCCGGGCTCAGCAAATTGCACCCGAGATCCCCACCGTCTATTTGACCTCGAAGTACAAGCCCATCAAACCGTTCGATAAGGAAACGACCATGTTGTGGTCAGCCGGTCTGGATCCCGAAACCTACCAGGGGTCCTTAATTAAAATGATTCAGGCTGCCGGCGGGCGGATCTGGGGCGCCAAATACAGTGAAATTTCGGAAGATGAGATTCAAGCGGCCCATGGGGCCGGCCTGGAGGTTTACGTCTGGACCGTGGATACGCCAGATGAGATGATTCGACTCATTGGTCAGGGTGTGGACGGGATCATCAGCAATCGTCCGGATTTGCTCCGATCGGTCCTCAAGTGACGGGGTCGAAGGTGCGGAACACAATTTTGCAGCAGCCAAAAGCTGGGGATCTTATTTCATCTTTTTCCTTTCACGCCTTGAGGATGAGCGTGGCCTTCGGACCCAATTCACCTCCAAACCCACTCCCGCAAGATGGGGTCAATTAAAGAAGGCAGCGCGGCCCCTGGTTGCCCATCCCGGCTTACAATTCCCAATACCCGTCATGGAAATTGCTATACTTTTTCCTACGCTTAAAAGAGATGGCAAACCCGTCACTGGTAAGACGGGTTACGGTTCCATGCAAGGAAATGTAGCGATTTGAGTTTGGAAAGGGTAGGGTAAGTAAAAGTTCGGTGCCGATGGTGATGTTGGGCTCAGCGCTGACAAGGGCCCCTCCCCGGCTGATATTCTGAATCAAGCCCTTCCCGATATTATAATCACTGCCATAGCTGAGCTCTGCTGTATAACGATAACGGTAGTCTGCGCGTTGATCGATCGGTTTCCCCCTTGTCATCCTCCATCCCCTGTCTTGTTTTGCTGATGCAAATGAAAACGGATTATCAATCCATAACTGCGCCCAAATATTCAATAATTATGCCAGAAAACCATTGCGGCCCAAACTCTATACATTCCATAAGTTTATGGTTTCCCATGAAAAATATTCCACTTCATGGATCTAAACTATTTATGTAATTGATTTCACATTATGAAGGGGTTTACATACCTGCAACGCCCAACCCATCCGCCGTTTGCAAGTGTTACTTTCACCGAAGGCCTTCTCCGCCCGATCAACCGCACCAAAAATGGGGTGGTTAAACGACACCCCATTTTTGGGGGAGTCCGCTCGCCGCAATTTTAGGGTGAGTGAATGCCGGTTCCTTCGGGGCTCGGTTTTTTTGTTTGACTAAATTAGGCCATTGCAGTCTATTAGAATGGTGGCAAGTACAGTTGGAATAATTAAACCTCAGGAAAAGGAGACACTATGGTTAATCTAACTTTAACGCATCGGCAAAGAATAGTTTCTATCTATCTGCTGGCAATCGCCTTGGGGGTGCTCGTGGGAGTTGTCAGTAATCCCGCCTGGGCGGGCGGCTACCATAACATACCGGGCACCGCCTGTGCCGCCTATAATAATTACCAGGCCAATGCCTTAGAACGCAGCCATGTGCGCATTTATAACCCCCCAACCAATGGCCAGAGCATATGGGTCATCTGTCCTGTGCAGCGCGTTGAAGAGGATGTTGTTTCGACCACCAACCACCTTCATGGCTATATCAATGTCTTTTTTAGTTCCCAGTCTGCTAGCAGCGCTGAGGTCGTATGCATCTACCGCGAATTTGATTATAATACTACCCACGAGCCTGGGGGAGCCCTAACTGGTGTAAATGATTCGGTGACTGTTACCGCGACACGACCAATTACAGTCCCCGGGGTTGATGACGTTGCTTTTCTTCTTACGAATGACCAAAATTATGCTTATTCTTACTGGACCGCCACCTGCAAGTTGGCACCCGGCACGGGTATCAACTCTATAGATGCTGATCAAGAGTAGTATCTCGCAACCAATCTGAGTTGAACGGAATCGACGTGGGCGGGTCCTGGAAACGGGGCTGGTCTTTCTATTTGATGGCCTGGCCGCTATATGAAATCATAATATTGGAAGTCCTGGCCCGACTTCCACCTTCTGAAGCCCTGCCGGGACGCACCACCCGGCGCGGCTTTTTGTTTGACCGGGGCGCGATGGTGGTTTAATTCTGGTGAACCTTCATTTTTATTCCTGAGTGTCTTTGAAAACCCTTTTGAAGGTGGGGAATTAAATAATAACCCACGAAAAAAGGGGTTGCCAATTTCGGCTAACCCCTAGAATTCTTTGTGGTACGCCCGGCAGGATTCGAACCTGCGATCTTCAGCTCCGGAGGCTGACGCCCTATCCCCTGGGCTACGGGCGCGTAAGTTGGGTCTAGATAGGGGAAACCCAAGGCGAAGTCAAGGCTCAAAAGCGGGCCGGGAGGCGGGACTTTGCATTGGAAATGGGGGAGCGGAGAGCATCAATATTTGCCACGATTCCAGACATCGTAGGCGGTCATGGGTGTCGCGCCGAGCCTTTTTTGCTTTGCGAAACTATGCGGATAGGCTGATGCCGTCCCAGCGGGAGAGTTCATCCCGGGCTTCGCCCACCACGTAGAGGGAGCCTGCAATGCAGATTGCATCCTGGGGCGCGCTGGTTTGGTAGGCGCGGCGCACCGCGGCAGCCACGCTGGGGATGATTTCGATCTGGGATGGATATTCCTCGGCTACGCTGGCCAGGGTTTCCGGGGGCAGGGCGCGGTCGATTACCGGCCGGGTCACGATAACCCGGCCGCAGAGCGGCAGCCATTGGGAAAGCATGTAGCGGTAAGGTTTGTCGTCCAGGATTCCCACCACCAAGGTGATCTTGCGGCCGCTGAGTTGCGTTTTAAGGTATTGGCCCAATTGCCGGGCGGCGGCCCGGTTGTGGGCGCCATCTAAGATGACCAGAGGGGTGTCGCACACCTTTTCCAGGCGCCCCGGCCAGACATGGTGGGCCAGGCCCTCACGGATCACCTGGGGCTTCAACCGGCAGCCGCTTCCCATCAGGCTCTCACAGGTGGCAGCTACCAGGGCGGCATTTTGCACCTGATGGGGACCATCGAGGGCGGTTCTAAGGCCGGGCCAGCGATGGGCGATTCCGTAGTAGTTGAAGCTCCCGTCGGTTCGGCGGCGAACCCGAAAATCTTTGCCGTACTGATAGAGGGGGGCCTTTTGCCGGGCGGCGGTTTCATGGATCACCTTGCGGGCCTGGGGTTGGGCCACACCGGTGATCAGGGGAACATTGGACTTGATGATGCCCGCCTTTTCATAGGCGATGGCGCTCAAGGTGCGGCCCAAATAGGCCTGATGCTCCAGGGAGATGTTTGTGATGATGGTGGCGGCCGGGGAGAGAACATTGGTGGCGTCCATGCGCCCGCCCATACCGGTTTCCACCACAGCCCAATCCACCTCTTGGCGTGCGAACTCGCTGAAGGCCATGGCGGTGGTGTATTCAAAAAAGGTGGGCTCCCGCTCACCCTCGGCCACCTTTTTGACCCGCTGATAGGCGGCCACCACCGCGCTATCCTCGATGGGGCTGCCGTTGATCTGAATCCGCTCGTTGAAGCGCACCAGGTGGGGCGAGGTATACAGCCCCACCCGATAGCCGGCCCGCTCCAGAATCGCGGCCAGGGCCGAGGCAATGGAGCCCTTGCCGTTGGTCCCGGCCACATGGAGGGCGGTGAACCGATCCTGGGGGTTGCCCAGGGCGGCCAGGATCCGGCGGGTGGTGTCCAGGCCCAGGATGATGCCGAAGCGGCACAGGCCGAACATCTCGTCGAGGATTTCTTGATAAAGGGGTTTCATGGCGTCCATATAGAAATAGCCCGGCGGAAATGGGGCTTCTGCCGGGCTATCTTTTTCCTTGGATTGTCGGAAAGATCGTTTAGTAGCGTCGCCGCGCGCGGGCCTTGGCCGCGGCGATCCGCTGCCGGCGCAGGGCTTCACGTTGCTTGCGCCGACGGTATTCGCTGGGCTTCTCATAGCTTTTTTTGAGCTTGAGCCGCTTGAAAAGGCCGTCGTTTTGGATTTTTTTCTTTAAAACCCGCATTGCCTTTTCAAGATCGTTGTCGATCACTTTCACTTCGATCTGCTTCAAATTCCTCGCCCCCTCTCAACTTGGATATTTTGGGATGACCGAAAAAATCAGATTCATGCTCTCCGGGCATCGCAACAAACAAATATACTCGTGGGCTTGGGAAAAGGCAAGCTAATTTTTAGGGAGGCGACCGTGGATCCGACTCGTCCGTTGGTTTTGAGATCAGGCCGGCGGCCAATTGCAGGGCCTCCTGCCGAGTTTGAATTTCCCCGCTGAGCCGCGCTTCTTCCACGCGGCTTAGAATCCACTTGAATTGAGGGCCGGGCGTCAGGTTCAGCGCGCCGATCAGGTCCCGGCCGCTGAGCAAAGGAGTGTGCGCCCGCTTAACCAGAAAGTCATTCTCGTAGCGGCGGCGCAGCCCCATGGCAAATTCCGCGAAATCCGGCGGGTCCATGGGCTGCGTTGCTGTTTTGCCTTGCTGGTCTGCCAGGGCGTGCATCAGCAATTCCCGCACCCAAGGATGGTTGCGGGTAAAAAAACGGGTGATGCCCCGCGGAGATAGTGTGCCCTGTTGGCGGGCCTGACAGAGGTGCAGGGGATCTAAATGGCGGCTGATCAGATGGCGGATGAAGCCCGTCCGGGCCTTGGAGAGCCGCAGTCGACAACAGATGTCGCGGGCCATTTGCGCGCCCCGCCCTGCATGGCCGTAAAAGTGAATCTCCCCGTTGCCTCCCGCTGCCCGGTTGCCCGGTTTCCCTACATCGTGGAGCAAGAGGGCCAGCTTCAGCAGAGGCGGGTCCGGCTTCCAGTCCTGGCTAGGGAGTTCCCGGGCGTCTTTCGTGGTCTCAATCCAGGGGGATTCCCCCAGTAACGCCTCCAAATGCTTGAAGGCGGCCAGGGTGTGATCCCACACATTCCAGGCGTGGTGTTTCCCCTGGTTGCATCCCCGGGTAGCCGCGAGTTCCGGGAAAACCTGAAAGAGCAGGCCGTCTTCGGCCATGGCCGCGACCCAGGGCCGGCTAACAGGCAGGACTAGCAGCTTGAAGATCTCCTCTTGCTGGCGCTCCCCGGCGCTCTCGCTGATTCTGAAGGCCTCGTTGCGAATCTGGTCCCGGGTGGTTGGTGCAATAGAAAATTGGAGCTGACCGGCCAGGCGGTAGGCGCGAAGCAGGCGCAGGGGATCCTTGCGGAACCCCTGGGGGGTAACCCGGCGGACCACCGCGGCCTCAAGATCGGTCAGACCTTTGAAGGGGTCTCTGAGCTGGTTTTGGGCCGGATCCCAGGCCATGGCATTGATGGTAAAGTCCCGCCGCCGCAGGTCCTCGTTCAAATTGGCGCCCTCCAGGGGGGTCAGGTCCAGGGTGATCCGGGGGGCGATGAGCCGCACCAGGGAATGCCCTGGCCTGCCCAGGGGAATCCGATGGGCATTGAGTTTCCGGGCCAGTTGCCGGGCCAGGAGATCCAGATCGCCGGAGGAGGCCAAATCCCAGTCCGCAGGAGAGCGACCCAAAAGCATATCCCGCACGGCACCGCCCACGATATAGGTTTCAGGGGGCAGGGCCTGGAAGATGGGAAAATGATTCGACATGATCTCTTTAAGGTTCATGATTCGTCCGGCAAGGCGGGCTATTCGGCCCGAGGGCGCGCTCTGTTTCTGCTTGAACTTCATTTCTGTTTTTACTATTAGCCCAGAGGAGTAGACATTTTCCACCCCCATTTTCCAGGAGCGCTGCAATCCGCAGTCAAGCAATGATCATACCCCATCTACAGGAGATCGACCATGGCCAACCCGGATCCCCATAGCCCCTTTCGCATCGAAGATCCCCAGCCCATCGAGGATGATAATTATGACGGTCCGGATTACACCGGACTGGGGGCTGAGGGCATGGGCGCTGCCGCTTCTGGAATTTTGAGGCGCTATGGCCTGCTCATCGGGCTGGTGATCCTGGGAATCTGCGTGCTGTTGGTGCTCCTGGTGGCTTTTCCCAAAAAACCGCCCCTGGACACCACCCGCCTGGAGGCCCTGCAAGCGCGCATCGATCAACTCCAGGAGCGCCTTATCCAACTGGAGGCCGGCTATACGGAACTGGTGCAGTTCAAGACCCAGGGCGAACGGGCCGAGCAGCTTTTAGGGCGCATGGATCAATTGGAGAGCACCACGGCCCAGCGCATGGAGGAGCTCAGCGAAAAACTGATCGCCGTGGAAAAATTGGCCCAAACACCCCCGGCGCCCAAGGCCGCGCCTCCTGCTACCCAGAGCCCGCCGCCCAAGAAAAAAGCGGCCCAGACGCCGCCCAAGAAAGCCGCCCAACCCGCTGCTGCCGCGCCAGAGCCGAAAAAGCCGCCTGCAACCGAAACCCAGATTCAATACCACACCGTGCAGGCCGGCGAGACCCTCTACCGCATCAGCCGCAAATACGGAATTTCCGTGGAGACGCTGACCCGCCTCAACAAGATTTCCGGCACCGACATCCAACCCGGGCAGCGCCTGCGGGTCAGCCCCTAAATAGTGGCCGAACGGAAACCTACTTCCGCTCCCTTGATGGGGGAGGGCTGGGGTGGGGGTGAAGAATTCCAAGGTGTTACCCCCCCTCCCGCCAGGGGAACCGTAGGGGCAGGCCCTGTGCCTGCCCTGACCCGGGCACCCACAAGGGGTGCCCCTACACCTGCCCTGACCCGGGCACCCCCAAGGGGTGCCCTACACCTGTCTTGACCCGGGCACCAGCGATTGCTGCCTCTATTCCTATGCCTATGGGTGCACCCGGGGGGGTGGAGGCCTATACAAGCCCCCCATCGCCGCGTGTTTCTATAGCTCCGCCAGGCGATCTTCCATGAAGTTGCCGATCACCCGATAGACCTTTTCCGAGCCGGGACCGTTGATGATCCCGTGGCGCTCGAAGTTAAAGAGCATGTAGCGTTTGTCCTCGGCGCCCACCAGGTTGAAGATTTCCTGGGAGCCCTTTTCATTGACCACCGGGTCCCGGGCGGACTGCAGAATCAGGGCCGGGGCCGTGATGGCCGACAGCCGGGGTTCCAGGTCGTCCATCAGACGCTCCAACTCCCGCACCCCGCTCACCGGGTTGCGACTGTAGTTGATATGGGCATTTTCGGGCCGGTTCTCTACGAACTCTTTCTTGGCATCCGTCAAACGGATGCGGTCCATGATCCGGTTCCAGACATTGACCGCCGGGGCCAGCTTGCTGGTCAAATATTGCAGCCGCAGGGGGGTTGATACGGCAAATACGCCCGCCAGGGGCACCTTGCGGCTGGCCAGCTCCAGGGCCAGGCCCGCGCCGGTGGAAAATCCGCCGGCCACGACCTGGCGGCAGACCGCGCGCATCAGGGCATAGCCGTTTTCCGCCGACGCGATCCACTCCTGATAGCTGCGCTGGGCCAAATCCTCGGGGGCCGTGCCATGGCCTTTGAGCCGGGGGGCGTAGACCCAGTAGCCTAAACGGCCCAAATACTGGGCCAGGGCCAGCACCTCCAGGGGGGCGGCCATGTAGCCGTGGAGCAGCACCACCCCCAGCTGGCGCCCCCGGCCCTTGACCAGAAAGGGCCGGCCCACCTTGCGCGGTTTGCTCTCGGCCTGGCTGTAAAAGGCTCGATAATCCCGCTCAAAGTCCTGGTCGGCCTGGTCCATGAGATGATGGGCAATGCGCCGGCGGATCCACCAGCGGGGAGCGATTGCCGCCCGCCAGGCGCGGTTTTGGAGCGCCTTGAGGGGTTTGACCTCGTTGACCATGACCGCGGCGGGGTTCTCGATCCGCACCCGGTGGAAATCCCATTCGCTCTCCGGGCTCAAGCCGCGCTTGGTCAGGCGCTCGCCATCCACCTGCAGCACACCGGTATCCCGGGCCAGTTCCACAAATTGGGACAGCCACTCCCGGCGGTCATCGCCGATCAGCCCCAGGGCCTCCGCGGCCAGCCGGTCATGGAGGTGAATGGCGGTCTCCTCCTTGAGCCGCACGGTCAGGTCAAAGGCCCGCTCCCCCAATTCCTGGACGGTGAGCTGCTTAAAGGGCCTTTTATAGAGCAACGTGGCCAGCAGATGGTCGGGGTTGACCGTGGTCAGGTCGTAGATCGCCTGCATGTAGGTCTGGGTCAGGGCCTGGGCGCGCTTGCGCATTTGGGGCCGGGCGGGAAGGTCCTCGCCGAAGGTGATCCGCCGGGAAGCGGTGATATCCCGCTGAATGTCCATACACTCCAGACAGGGCTCCACTGCGATGGGTGCGCCGATGCGCATGGTGACGTCCGCCCCGGCAAACAGATAGGTGCCCTCGGTGAGCAGTTCTTCCATGGCCCGCTCGGAAATGTCCTCCTTCAGGCGCTGGGCCAAACGGCTGGCGATGTTGGCCTGGGCTTTCAAAGGGAAATAGGTGAGATTCACGGGAATGATTACTGTTTTGCCCGCCAGGACCGGGGCTGTGTCACCAATGCCGAACTTCTGACACAGGTGCTCGGCCTCCCGGGGATCGGACGATTGCAGGTGGCGCAGGCGCAAGCGGTAAAATTCCGTGCGCAGAGCCAGGGCCGCGGCGCCGGTGTGGGGCCGGCCCACGCCGTCGGGATGGCCCACCACAAAGCGGCCCTTTTCAAAGATCTGTTTGCTTTTGACCATGCGGCCTTCAGGGAAAATGATCCAGGCCGCTTCACCGGTGAGCAGGGATTTGACGATCAGCCGGTCCCGGTCGGGGTTCTTGTTGGAAAGTCCCCCCACGCTTTCCAGGAAGGCGCCCAGGCCGCCTTTGAACAGCTCATGGCTGGCCAGGGACCAAACCGGAACCTTGACCATTTGAAAAATTTTGTAGGGCAACAGGAAGGTTTCGAAGCGCGTAAAGTGGTTGACCACGAAGATTTTGGAACCCTGGGCGGGAATATTGGCCCGGCCTTCAATGTGAATATTGGTCCGGGTCAGCGCCGAAAAGGTCTTGATGGCCAGGCCGGTGGTCCGGTATGCGTAGCGATTCATGGCGTCAGCGCAGTGCGGCGCAGGGTCAGGGAGCGTTTCCCGGAGAGTATGGCCGGAGAGTATGGATTGAACGGCGCTCTGTGTTGACAGGGTTTGCTATTCCCTCTAAATTATTATTCTTTTGTCCCTAAAAATAAAGGTTTTTCTGGAGGCCATGCGTGTATTCCAAGATTCTCATCCTGCGCTTTCCCCAAACCCAGGCCCAAGAACCCATCACCTGCAATCTGGTGAAAAATTACGATCTCACCTTCAATATCCTGCACGCCAAGATTTTTCCGCGCCGGGAAGGGCTCATGGTTCTGGAGCTTTCCGGCAGTAAAAAAGATTTCAAGGAAGGCGTCAAGTACCTCAAATCCCACGGCGTGAGTGTTCAGAACGCCTCCCAGGAGGTGGAACGCGATGAAGTGCGCTGTACCCACTGCGGGGCTTGCACCGCGGTCTGCCCCACGGCGGCCCTGCACATCCGCCGGCCGGAGATGTGGGTGGTGTTTGATCAGAAAAAGTGCAGTGTCTGCGAACTTTGCGTTCCGGCCTGTCCCACCCGGGCCATGGCCGTTCGGCCTCTTAATCAGAACTTCTTTGAACCATGACCCTCACGGCCATCGCCCTGAGCGGCGGCGTGGACTCCCTGACCGCAGCCTATGTGCTGAAGCAGGCCGGTGAGCGGCTGCTGGGGATCCATTTCTTGACCGGCTACGAAACCCCGCCTGCTCCAGCTCCGGCGGCGGTCCGTCCCTCTGCCGATTCCGCGACCCAGCTTACGGCCCAGGCCCGCCGGCGCCTGGAACCCCTGGCGCAAGCGTTGGAGATTCCCCTGGAGATTGTGGATTGCCGGGCCGCCTTCGGCCGCGAGGTGATCGATTACTTCAACACCGCCTACCAGGCCGGGCGCACCCCCAATCCTTGCGTGGTCTGCAATCCCAAGATCAAGTTCGGTTTTTTGCTGGAGCTGGCCCGCCAACGGGGTGCCCAACGGCTGGCCAGCGGCCATTACGCCAGGACCCGGCAGGATGCCCAGGGTGCAGTTCATCTGCTCAAGGGGAGTGATGGGGCCAAGGACCAATCCTACTTTCTGGCCCGGCTGACGCCCCTTCAGCTGGCCGCGGCCAGCTTTCCTCTGGGCGGTATGACCAAGGCAGAGGTCAAACAGCTGGCCGCCCGGCAAGGCCTGCATCCGGTGGCCCGCAAGGAGAGTCAGGATATCTGCTTTATCCGCCAGCGCAGCTACGGCGAGTTTCTTCAGGACCAGCTGGGCCTAACGCCCCGCCCCGGCCCTATTGTGGATCTGGCCGGCAGACGGATCGGGGAGCATCCGGGACTGCACCGCTTTACCATCGGCCAGCGGCGGGGAATCAACTGTCCGGCCGCGGAACCCTACTACGTGGTGCGCCTGGAACCGAAAGAGAACCGACTAGTGGTGGGGGTAAAAACGGATCTGCTGCGCGAGGATTGTGTGCTGGAGGAGATGAACTGGATCCAGCCCCCGGCGGCGCCCTCATTTGCGGCCCACATCCGCATTCGCTATCGCCAGCGGGCCGTACCGGCCCAAATTTTCCCCCAGGAAAAAACCGAAGCGCGGGTGGTGTTCCGAAAACCTCAGGCCGCGGTGACTCCGGGCCAGGCCGGGGTGCTCTACCAGGGGGACGAGGTGTGGGGAAGCGGCTGGATTGCCGGAGATACCAGCGCTGACGCTCCCCGCCCGCCAAGCCAATGAAAGCATAAAACGGGAAGAACAACCATTGATGCCGTTGTTTTACATCACTACCCTGGGCTGCAAGGTCAACCAGTGCGAGTCCCAGGCCTTGGCCCAGGAGCTGATTCAGGCCGGATACCGGCCCACCGCAGATCCGCGCCAGGCGGAGGTCATGATCGTCAACACCTGCACGGTGACCTCCCGGGCGGCCATGCAGTCCCGCCAGACCGTGCGGCGGTTGCTGCGGGCGCAGCCCCGGGCCAAAGTGGCGGTGACCGGTTGCAGCGTGCAGACCGATCCCGACCGGTTCCGGACGATTCCCGGGGTGACCCATCTCGCGGGCAATGCCGACAAAGGCTCCCTGCCGCGGATCCTCGAGGGGAGCCAGCCGCCGGCGGCCATCGGGGAATTTCCCCGGGCGCTCCCGGGCTTCTCACCCAAGCCCCTGGCCGGGCCCGCCGCTGCCTTGAGCACGGGTTCCCCTGGCCGCACCCGGGCCTTTTTTAAAATTCAGGACGGCTGCAATGCCTTCTGCACCTACTGCATCGTCCCCCACGCCCGGGGCCCCAGCCGCAGCCTGCGCCTTGAAGATGTCATGGTCGGGTTGCAACGCTATGGTCAGGCGGGTTTCAAGGAAGTGGTGCTCACCGGGATTCATCTGGGGCAATGGGGCCGGGATTTGGCGCCGCCCCAGGAGATCGAGGCGCTGCTGGACGCCGTCCGGCAGGCCCGGCCTGTGGCGCGGGTGCGCCTGAGCTCCATGGAACCCAACGAAGTGAGCGACGGCCTGATCCGTCGGGTGGCGGCCTGGCCCGGATTTGCTCCCCATTTTCATATCCCGCTGCAAAGCGGCGCTGACGGGGTGCTCCGACGCATGGGGCGTCCCTACACCCGGGATCAGTTTGCGCGGCGCATTGAAGCTGTTCATCACGCCCTGCCCGAGGCCGGTATCGGCGTGGATGTGATGGTGGGCTTTCCCGGGGAGGACGACCACGCCTTTCAGCAGAGCTATGACCTGATTCTGGTTTTGCCCATCACCTACCTGCACGTCTTTCCCTTCTCGCCCCGCCCCGGCACCCCGGCCCATGGCTTTAAAGATCAGGTGCCGGCCCAGGTGAGCAAAGCGCGCGCGGCCCGGCTGCGCCGCCTGGGCCGGGCCAAACAGCGGGATTTTTTAAAGACCTTTCTGGACCGGACCGTGGAAGTGCTGGTCACCGGCCCCAGCGGCCCCAGCAATGGGATCCTGGAAGGGCTCAGCGCCAATTACGCCAAGATCCGTTTCCCGGGGCATAGCCGGCTGCGTAATCAGTTTCTTGAAGTCAAGGTTCGGGAATTGGATGCCGAGGGCCGGCTGAGGGGCGAGATCGTCTCTAAGGTATCATCTCAAAACGATTGTGAGACCGGTTTTTGCGGGTCTTGAGAGGATCGAAAAGCCTGCCGTTCATGGCGATGTAGACCCCGGGGGGCTGGAGCTGAACCGCCATCAGCGCGCAGCCGATGTTGAAAATGGCATCGGTGATCTTGAAGCGCGCCGGCTGCATGGCCCCGGTGAGCACCATCACCTTGTCCGGGATGGCCTGCAGCACTTTGGCGGTTTCGATCATGGTATCGGTGCCGTGGGTGATGACGATCCGCCGGCAGGGATCGGCCCGCACGGTCTCGAAGATCAGCCGGCGGTCGTCGTCAGTGAGGTCCAGGCTGTCCTTGCGCAGGATGGAGTGCACCGCGTAATCGAAGCTCACCTGGGCCCCTTTGAGCACCTCGCCCACCTGGGGCTCGCCCACCTTGAAATCGCTCAACTCGTCAAAGTAGATCTTGTCGATGGTGCCGCCGGTGGCGAAGATTTTGATCTGCATTTTACTTTTCGCCGCGCTGGGCCATGATGGTTTCGTAGGCGCTTTGAATCTCCTGGAACTTCTCCGAGGCAAAGCGGGTAAATTCGTCGGGCAGCCCCTTGGAGGCGATGGTGTCGGGGTGAAACTCGCGCACCAGCTGGCGGTAGCTCTTTTTGATCTCCTCCACACTGGCTTCGGGGGTCAGCTTCAAGGCGGCGTAGTGCTGGTCCAGGTCGTTGACATAGCGCGAGCGCAGGGCTGCATAGCGCTGGGGCCCCATCTGGAAGATGCCCACCGCGGTTTGGATCAGCCGCTCCTCGTTGGCGCCCATGCCGCCGTCGCTGGAGGCCACCCGCAGCAGGATATCCACCATCAGCTCCAGGAGCTGGGGCTGGTGCTGGAAGCGGGCGTGGAACTGGCGGGCGAAACTCTCGAAACTCTCCCTGGAGTCGGCGGCGGTGTGAAAGATATTGATGGCCACCCGGCGGCTCTGGGGGTCCAGGTTGAGATCGTGGAGCATAAAGTTTTCGATGGAGTCCACCTCGGCCTGGGTGATGCGGCCGTCCATCCGGGCCAGTTTGGCCAGCATGGAAAAGGCGCCCAAAAAGAAGGTGAACTGGGCCTCTTCGCTGGCCGAAGCCGGACTGCCCTGGGGGATCTGGCGCATGCCCCCATCCGGTGCATCAAAGGCGTGGCCAAACACGGCGCCGGCCACGGCCCCTAAAGGACCGCCCAGGGCGAAGCCCAGGGTGCCGCCGATCACTTTGCCGATAATTCCCATGGTACCACTCCTCCAGGTATGGATTTGGGCGCCTATTGTGCCAAAAATCATTCATTTGCGCCAGCCCAAATAATTTCAACCCACACTCCCGGAATCACCGGGAGTGTGGGTTGAAATTATATGTAACTTGAGAGTCAAGAGTTCTCCGTCATGCCGGATTCGATCCGGCATCCATAAATCCCAAGGTACTGGAATTTATCTGAATTCCCGCCCCCGGCTTACAGCCTGCCGGGGCAGGCTCCGCGAGGATGACAGGACTAACAATCGAACCTAATGATTTCAGTGGGTTAGAAGAACTATATACTGGTCAGATAACAGGTTTTCCCATCATTATTTTTGGGTTTGAGATGATAATCTCGTTCATCTCAAACGCCTTGCCGCTTTGGCAATGAGGAATATTGCGGGTGGAATCCTCCTGTGGTCCTCTGCTAGTGGGGGCATGCTGCCCGGGATTGAGAGCGCCCGGGGTCAGTAGACCGATGATGAACTCCCTGGATCCCCGCTTTCGCGAGGATGACGGCCTTCGCGGGGATGACGGGGGGTGTTTGTCCCGGCCGACAGCCGGGCAGGGGATATTGCCCCGGCAGGCAGGCGGGCAGGGCCTGTACCCGCGCCCAATAGGCAGGGGGCAAATAATCCTGAGGCTCTGAATGTTTCCAGATTACTCAACCGTGGGTCATCTCCGTGGAGACGGGGAACCAGAATCGAGCTGCGGCGATGAACATTTTCGGGCCAGCCCATACCCGGCTGTGAAGCGGGGGGCCATGGTTCGCCTCAGGGAAAGAGAGAGTCGGGTTTTCGCTCGGAGACGATGCGGCACCTGATCGATCGTGGTTGAACGGAAACCTTCTTCTCCCTCCCCCTTGATGGGGGAGGGCTGGGGTGGGGGTGAATGATTTCCTGGTGCTATCCCCCCTTCCGCCCGGGGAGGGGAGTTTTTGGTCAGGCATTAGATGGCGAGGCGGTGACTTTTTGCGAAATCAAAGCGGATATGGTAAGGCGGGGGCCATATGTCCAAGCAACGCGCCATTCAGCCCCGGAACCGCCTCTGGAGCGCAATCCCGGTGAGGTTCATCCTGCCGGTGCTGCTCACGGTGATCCTCTTCATCCTGACGATCTTCCTGCTGCTGCTGCCCCTGATCGAGGAGAAGCTGATGGACGCCAAGCGGGAGATGATCCGGGAGCTCACCGAGTCGGCCTGGAGTATCCTCGCGGCCCATGACCGGAAAGCCCACGCCGGGGAGCTCAGCGGCCCTGCGGCCCGCGCGGCGGCCGTGGAGAGTCTGCGCCATCTGCGCTACGGCCCGGAACTCAAGGACTACTTTTGGGTCAACGACATGCAGCCCCGGATCATCATGCATCCCTACCGGCCCGATCTGGAGGGCCAGGAGATCTCCGATTATACCGATCCCAAGGGCAAGCATCTCTTTGTGGAGTTCGTCAAGGTGGTGGCGGCCCGGGGCGAGGGCTACGTGGATTACGAATGGCAGTGGAAGGACGACCCCCAGCGCATCGTGCCCAAGATTTCCTATGTGAAGGGGTTCGCGCCCTGGGGCTGGATCGTGGGCACCGGCATTTACGTGGAGGATGTGCGGACCGAAATCGCCGCCCTCACCCGCAAGCTGACCCTGGCCTGCCTGGGAATCCTGGCCGTGATCGTGCTGCTCTCGGTCTATGTGGTGCGCCGGGGAATGATTGTCGAACAGGAGCGGTCCCGGGCCGAGGCCAAGGCCCGGATGCGCCAGGAGCAGCTCTTCAGGGCGGCCAAAATGGTCTCCCTGGGAACCCTGGTCTCCGGGGTGGCCCATGAGATCAACAATCCGGTCACCTCGGCCCTGCTCAACACCCAGACCCTGCGCAAGGTGTGGCAAGGGGTGCTGCCCATTCTGGATGCCCAGTCCCGGGAGCAGGGGGACTTCAGGGTGGGGGGCATGACCTACAATCAGATCCGGGAGCGGATGCCCGATCTGCTGGCCCACATCGAGGAGGGGACCCGGCGGGTGCGCGATATCGTCACCGATCTCAAGGATTTCGCCCGGGAGACCCCGGCCGAGCGCACCGACGACATCGACCTGAACCAGGTGGTTCCCAAGGCTCTGGGACTGGTCTCCAACCTGATCAAAAAGTCCACCCAGGCCTTTTCAGTGGACTACGCCCCCGGTCTGCCGCGCTTCAAAGGCAGTGCCCAGCGCATCGAGCAGGTGGTGATCAACCTGGTGATGAACGCCTGCCAGGCCCTGGCCGACAGCGCGGGAGCGGTAAGGGTGCGCACCGGGGCGGCGCCTGATGGCGGCGGAGTGTTTGTGGAGGTGCGGGATGAAGGCCAAGGGATGAGCGCCGAAGCGCTGCAGCGGGCCAAGGATCCTTTTTTCACCACCAAAAGGGATGGCGGCGGCACCGGCCTGGGTCTGGCCATCTCGGACCGCATCGTCCGCGACCATGAGGGCCGGATGACCTTCGTTTCCGAGCCTGGTAAGGGCACCACGGTGCGGGTCACCTTCCCCTGCCCGCTGCCCGACGATCCGCAAACGAGATCGGGCGCGGGCGAAATCAGAGCGGGAGTTCCCCATGCATGAGCGCGACAGATCTCCAGAGCCCCGGATTCCGCGGCGGCCCATTCTGATCGTGGACGACGAGGCGCCCATTCTGCTGGCCATTGACACCACCCTGCGCATGGCCGGCATGAACAACCTCATCACCTGCGCGGACAGCCGCAAGGTCGAGGCCTTGCTGGCCGAGCAGCCCATCGAGGTGATGCTCCTCGACCTGAACATGCCCCACGTCACCGGCGAGCGGCTGCTGGACATGGTCAGCCGGGACCATCCCGATATACCGGTGATCATCGTCACCGGCGCCGTGGACGTGGAGACCGCGGTGCGCTGCATCAAGGTGGGGGCCTTTGACTACGTGGTCAAGCCGGTTGAGGAGGAGCGGCTGATCACCGCGGTGAACCGCGCCATCTCCTTTCAGGAGCTGAAGCGGGAGAACCTGGCCCTCAAGCAGCACATCCTGGCCGACACCCTGGAGCAGCCCGAGGCCTTCGGCGAGATCGTCACCAACAACCAGAAGATGCTGCTGATTTTTCAGTACATCGAGTCCATCGCGCGGACCAACCAGCCGGTGCTAATCCGGGGCGAAACCGGCGTGGGTAAGGAACTTATTGCGCGTACCCTACACACCCTGAGCGGCCTTTCGGGCAATTTCGTGGCCGTGAATGCGGCCGGTCTGGATGACAATGTCTTTTCCGACACCTTGTTTGGGCACGTGCGGGGCGCCTACACCGGCGCGGACCGCACCCGCAGCGGACTCATCGAGCAGGCCGCCGGTGGGACCCTCTTTCTGGACGAGATCGGCGACCTCAATCACGCCTCCCAGGTGAAGCTGCTGCGCCTGCTCCAGGAGGGGGAGTACTTTCCCCTGGGGCGGGACGAACCGCGAAAGTCCGACGCCCGCATGGTGGCCGCCACCAACCGCAATCTCTCCCGGCTGCTGGAAACCGGTGAATTCCGCAAGGACCTCAACTACCGGCTGCGCACCCACCGGATCTATATTCCGCCGCTGCGGGAGCGTCTGGACGACATTCCCCTGTTGGTGGACCATTTTTTGGAAGAAACCGCCCAAAGCCTGGGCAAGCCCAAACCGACGCCCCCCGCAGAGTTGTACACGTTGCTGAAGACCTATGCCTTTCCCGGGAATATCCGGGAACTGCAATCCCTGATCATCGACGCTCTGAGCCGGCACAAATCCGGGGTGCTCTCCCTGGAGGCCTTCCGGGTTCACATCGGCCGCGGGCGGCCGGCGGACGCCGCGCAGGCAGTCCATCCGCCGGACGGGGTTCCGGATGCCCCCCGGCTGGACTTCCCCGGGCCGGAACTGCCCACCCTTAAACAGGCCACGGAGCTGCTGGTGCGCGAGGCTTTGCAGCGCGCCGAGGGCAATCAATCGATTGCCGCCGGAATGCTGGGAATCTCCCAGCAGGCCCTCAGCAAGCGGCTAAAAAAGGCGGCCGCGGAATAGGCGCCGTATCGCGCCCGCAGCCCGCGGGTTCCCCATCCCACAAATCACCTCCCTGTGTTCCCAGCTGGTCAGTCCATAGTTCTTCTAAAGCACTGAGATTATTAGGATCGGTGGGTTAGGCTCGTCATTCCCGCGTAGTTAATCAGGGGAAAGTCAACACAATTTTTTCATGATTCATGTTCTTTGAAAATTCGGTAAAGCCTACAATTTTGGCAAAATCTCTGCTAAGATATCGCCTAATGGAACGGGGGCTGTGATCCCGGACTTAGTGTCATCGACGCTATGGGACCGCTTCCGTTCCAGCCTCTTTTTACGCTGGCGTTTGGTAACCGGCGCTTTGGTATCATATTGTTGAAAGCGCCGCGTCGTTAATCCCACCTTGCCTTTGTTTCCACTCTTTTTGTTTCTCTGCTGATTAGCGATATCGATGTTTGGGTCAAACGGTTTGCTATGTTTCAACATTCCGTAGATGATCCGCAGAATCTTATGCATGCAGATACCCATGGCCGCCATGTTGTGTTTACCCCGTTGCTGATGCTTTTCATAAACCTGTTTGATCAGCGGGTTGCTCTTTATCGCCGATAAGGTGACCATATACAGAATCTGTCGGGGTGCCTGGCGGCCTTGTTTACTCATCTTCACGGCGCCGACGCCATCCCCACTGATCTTATAGACCGGATGCAGCCCAAAGAATGAAGCCAGTTTTTTCGCAGTGGCAAAACGCTCGACGGTTTGAATTTCGATCAAAAGTCCGATGGCAGACCAATCACTGATACCAATGAAGCTTTTGAGCAACTGAACTTCGGGCATCTGACAGTGTTTGGCCATGCGTTCTTTTTGAGTCGCGATGGTTTTTTTCAAATGAAGGATCTGCCGGGCAGTGTCTTTGATCAATTGCTGGGTTATCGGGTCTGCGGCTGATGCCACGGAGCGCTTGGCCCCGGCGATGAGCTTCCGGGCACGTTCAATCGTCACCCGGGGAATCCTGGCCACACTCTTGGCACGGGCTTTCTTCAATTTGGCCGCACCGGGATATTTCACCGAAAGTCTCAGGACCCAATCCGGTACGCCATCCTGGCAGTAGTGTAGCCATTCGGGACTGGCGGAATATAGCAGGGCATTGAGTTCGTTAAGAAACTGGGTGCACTGTTTGGTCAGCATTTTGATAAAGCCCCACTGCCTTCTCAGTCCGGCCAGTTGATCGTCTTGCTGATAGGTCACCTTCTCCGGATGGGCCACCAGGTACTCGGCAACGTTTCGGGCGCTGATCTTGTCGGTGGTATTCTTCTTCAAGTCGGCTTTGCTGTTGTGCACGACGCCAAACGGATTGAGCCGGGCGGTTTGGATATCCAAAGAGCCCTGAAACCGTCGTAATGCATTGTACCAGTTGTTTTCATAGCCACCGGTACTTTCCATTGCTGCAAACAGGGTTGAATCCGGATGATCGGCCATAAAATCATTGAGCACATCGTAGAGGCTGTTATGACCCTCAAAGGTATCATCCAATTGAAAGCCCTTAACCACCGGCTGTTTTCGGCTATCGATAATCATGAAGTCAGCATAGCCTTTACTGACGTCAAGACCCAAATAAAACGGTTGCATGACAAACCTCCTTTCGGGGTTTAGAGTGCCAGGTATCATCAGCCTTGTTAACATCCGGTGTCATGCACCAAGTTAATCACCGACTTTTACCTGGCGGAAGGAAGACACTACGCGACGGGCTCGAAGCCCACGGCGGGATCCTTCTCTTCCACCATTTTATACGGCTTGACCGAATTGAAAAATTTAAATTGCGTTTTGGGGGGCCTTGCCCCCCAAACCCCCCGCTTTTTTTTAATTATTTGTTTTTTAACCATACAAGGCGGTAATCCAGATAGATTCCAATACATTAGAATCTCTGGATGCCGGATCCGTCATCACGGGCTCGATCCGGGACCGGCATGACGGAGAACTTTGGACTCTCAAGTTTCCAGCAACCCCTACAACCTTTATTGTGGCTACAACCTAAGTTGTAGCCCCGCCATTTCCCCTTTTTTTAGCCTGGAAGGCCGGGTTTGGGTGCTTCCACAACTTCGGTTGTAGGCCTTCAGTCTGCTTCAATGTGAATTAATAATAAAATAATTAATTAATTTCAGTATCTTATCTTATTTATTCGATTCTGGCACACCGCTTGCGTTATACTCCTAAGATATTGGCCCAATCCAATAAACTGAATCAAATTCATAAAGCCCCGGTAACGGAACGCAGACCTGAATATCCAAGCACAAGGAGCAAGGCACCATGGCAGGGGATGGATTCACCCAGGTGATCAACGATTTGCGAACACCCCTGACCTCGGTACGCTCGCTCTCCGAGATTCTCCATGATTATCCCGATATCACTGGACAGAAACGACGGGAATTTCTGGATATCATCCTCCAGGAGACCGAAAAAATGACCGGCATCATCACCCGCGCTGAAGCGCCCGCCGATTCGATATCCGAATCGAAAGCGGCGCGCGAGGCCCAAACCGGCAACCTAATCACCCGAAAGAAAGGGGCATCGTTCATGAACGAGATCAAAAACAGAGGCTGGAGCGTCACCATGGCCGGGCTGGGCATCAATCTGGCCCTGGGAATTCTTTACACCTGGAGTATTTTCAAACAGGCGATCAAAGAATCCATTCTCGCCGGGGACGGCCGCTTCACCTGGGATATCGCCTCGCTCAACGACCCCTTTGCCGTCTGCTGTCTGATGTTCACCATCGCCATGGTCTTTGCCGGCCGGATTCAGGACAAACTCAGCCCGCGCATCACCGCGGTGATCGGCGGTATCCTCACCGGCGCCGGATTGATCGTGATCTCTCAATCCAACGCCCTGACCGTTTGGATTCTGGGATTCGGTGTTCTGACCGGCCTGGGTCTCGGATTCGGTTATGCGTCGGCCACGCCCCCGGCCATCAAATGGTTTCCGTCTTCCAAGACCGGCATGATCGCCGGAATCGTGGTGGCCGGCTTCGGTCTGGCCTCGGTCTACATTGCGCCCCTCTCCAATTTTCTGATTGCCAAGTTCGGGCTGAGCCAGGCCATGCTGATTTTCGGTGTGGCCTTTATGGGCGTGGTCTGCTTTCTGGCCAAATTCCTGGTCAACCCGCCGGAAGGTTACAGCCCCGCCAGCGTCAAGCCGGCGCCGGGCAAGGCCGCGGCACCCAAGAGCAGGGACTTTTCTCCCGGGCAAATGCTGCGAACCGGATCGTTCTGGAAATTGTGGTTCATGTATTTTGTGGGTGCCGGGGCGGCCCTGATCATCATCGGCGGTGTGGCCGGGATGGCCAAAAAGAGCATGGGCGAGTTGGCCTGGATCGTGGTGGCCTTGATGGCCGTGGGCAATGCCGGGGGGCGGATCGTGGCCGGGGTGGTGTCCGACAAGATCGGACGTACCGTGACGCTGCTGATCATGATGAGCTTCCAGGCCCTGGTGATCTTCTCCCTGCTCTTCATCGGCGAGACCCAGGCTTTGCTGCTGGTGGTCGCCGCCACGCTGATCGGCTTTAATTACGGGACCAACCTCTCCCTGTTCCCCTCGGCCACCAAGGACTACTTCGGGTTGAAAAACTTCGGCATGAACTACGGGCTGGTCTTTTCGGCCTGGGGTGTGGGCGGGTTTGTCTTTCCCCGGGTCTCCCAGATGATCGTGGCCCAAACCGGGTCTCCCCAAACGGCCTACATCCTGTGCGGGATTCTGTTGATGGCCAGTTCTCTGATGGCCCTCATGACCCGTGCGCCCCAGGAGATCCCCGAAGGTCAGACCATCCCCGTGCTGGGCAGATTTCAGGCCAAATTGGCTTTCGCCCGCCAGCAGCCGGTGGACGTCTATTTAGGCGCGCGTCACATTTAACCAGAGGTCTCAAACAACCCATCTCAAGGGATATTCACCCGCCGATACCGATTCCGGTTTCGGCGGGTTTTTTTTGTGTTTGCCCAGGGTTGGCGGGTGATATACAATCCAATTTAGACCTCAGCATGGGTCGTTCCCAAGGCGTCGCTTCGAGGTGAGTCGCTGACTCTGCGACATAGCAGACGGGGCCATAACCATAAGAAAACCGGCCGGGGAGCTAATCCCGGGCCGGTTTTTGGTTTTTTGGGTCGGGCGCAGGTGGCGGATTAGGCCACTTTGGCCACCTTCACCGCGCAGACCTTGAATTCGGGGATGCCGCGGATGGGGTCCAGGGCGGCGTTGGTCAGGGTGTGGGCGGCGGCGGCAAAATGGAAGGGGATGAAGATAGTGCCGTTGACCGCTTTGGATGAAATTTGGGCCACGGCTTCGATTTCGCCCCGCCGGGAGCTGACCTTGATCCGCTCGCCGTGGGCCAATTCCATCAGTTGGGCCTCCTGGGGCGCGATCTCCACGAAACACTCCGGCGCGCGCTCGTTGAGATCAGCGCTTATCTTGGTCATGGTACCGGCTCACCATCGGGATCCCTTCGAGATGCACACCCATCCACGCTTTGAGGGTCAACGCCCGGGTGGCCGGTGAATTCATCACCCGGGAAAGCGCGCCCACCTGAAAATCGCCGGCCGACAGCTTGACCCTGTCCAGGTCCAGTTTTCCCCGGATGGTGAAATAGCGCATGGGCACCAGATAGCCCAAGTCCTCGAGGTCCGGACGGGAAATTTCGAATGCGGTGCGGCCGAAAACCTCCAGGGCGGACTTGCCGTCCGTCCGTTGAGGGGTGGCCGTCATCCCGAGCAGCAGGGTGTTTCGATCAGCTTGGCTGTGAAAGTAGTCGATCACCTCCCCCCAGCTCGGCGCCAGGGCCCGGTGGCATTCATCGCAAATGATCAGGACGTACGCCTTGGGATCGTATTTCTCCTTGCGCCGCACCAGCGTTTGAACCGATGCCAGGACGATTGCGCCACTTCCGCGGGCGGTGCGCGCGCCCTGCTCGATCTGTACATTAAGCCCCGGCAGAATTCGCCGAATGGTACGGGCGGTCTGGTTGATAATCTCCCGGCGATGGGCCACGAAGAGCACCTTGCCGAATCCTTTCGTGTTTCTCAACGCCTTGATGATATGAGACGCGATCACTGTTTTTCCGGCCACGGTGGGAAGATAGAGCAGCATGCGCCGCTGGTGCTTCTCTAGGTAACGTGAAACGACCGCGCTCACAGCCTTTTTTTGATAGGGTCGGAGTCGAAAGGGCTTATTCATGAGTATGAGGTTATCCCAATACGGCCACAATGTCCCCGGCGGTCAGCCCTTCCTGGGGCCAGCGCAGGCGGTCGGCGGTTTCCAGGTATATTCTTGCCAGGTCCTGGCCGAGCCAGCGCCGCGCCAATGCCGGGTCGTGATCGTTTTTTTGGGAGCGGGCGTAGGGAACCGGTCGGTTTTTCTCCAGCAGGGCCCGGTAGAGAGGTTGCTCCGCGACAAGAGGAGACATCTGCTTTTGCCCTCGGTAGCGGTTGATACGGCAGGGGATGGCGATGCCGGTGGGGTCCAGGTCTCCGAAGTAGCGGATGCCGGCGGCGGCCACCTGGCGTTCGATCTCGAAAAGGCCGTCGCTGGCGCGTTCGGCGGCGCAGGCCGCAAACCCCTGGCCGTAGACGATGGCGGCGAACTGCTGAAGGGTTTCGTTGGCCCGGCAGCAACTCCAGTAGGTGTTGGAATTTTCCACGACCAGCAGGGGTTTTCCCGCGGTTTGATTCGAATCCAGGGAGAAGGGTCGAAAGGGAAGCGGCTCGGGACAGTAAAAACAGTCCAGGTCATCCAGGGTGATCCGGCCGCCGAAAAGCCCAGCGCGCACGTTGCGATCCAGGACCTTTTCGTCACCGAATATTTCAAGCGCACGTTCCCGGTGGGGCAGCCGCAGCGGCTGCGGCGGACGGTTGAGCAGGTACTGGTTCACCTGAATGGCCCGTTCCAGTTCCGCCCGCGTGCGCAGGGTATGGGCAAAGGCCACCATGCGCGTGGGCTCCCAGGCCGTTTCGTTGCGCAGCGCGGCCAGGCTCTGCCGATGGGCCTGTTGCTGTTCATCTTGGTCGGCGCGAAGGGCCGTGACGTAGCGGGGCAGGCCGGTCCGGCGATTCCAGATGTGGCGGGCCTTGGGCAGGCGCAGGCGTCCCTCTGCCGCCAATGCCTTCAGGGTTTCCAGCAGCCGCTCCTGGAATTCAAAGTCGGACAGCTGCCCGGCGGTCAGGCGGCGGAGGGCCGCCGCGATCTTCTCCACCGCCACCTGCCGGCGCCGGCTGGTGCCGAGCACGGCCAGCACGGCCTCACGCCAGGAGGGGCGCATTGGTTTTCTCCACATGCAGTTCGGCGATCTCCAGCAGGTCGTAGGCCGTGTGGTCGATCTCGACCTTTTTATCCCCTTTGCGGATGGCCACCCGCAATTCGAACAGGTCCAGGGACTCGCGATCATTGATACCGGTCAGGTAGACACACTGAATGCCCATGGCCCGGGCCACCTTCAACTGGGCGTCGAGAAAATCCGACCGGTTGCAGACTCCCAAGGGGTTGTCCAGCACGAGAAACGCGGGGATGCGGCCATCGGGATGGCTGTGGCGCTTTTTGCGCATGGAGATCAGCAGGGTGTAGAGCAGCACCGCCGTGGTCAGCGCCTCTCCGCCCGATCCCAGGTCCTTGCCCACCGGTTCGTAGTTGCGGCCGGTGTCGTCGCACTTGAGCAGGCGGATGCCGAAGGTCTTCTTTCCCGTGGAGGCCCCCAGCAGCTGGTAGAGCAGCTCTCCTCCCAGACAGTTTCCCGCGCGCGGGTTGACTTCGGGTAGACGGTCCTGCTGGATCAGCTCGTGGAGCCAATTCTCCACGGACCGCCGGAAATCTTCGCCGTAGCGGGAGAAATCGAGCCGCGTGCCCGTACGCAGGATGCTTTGTCCGCCGTAGACGTAAACCTCCGCGGGCAGGCTCTGCTGGGCCGCGGTCTGCAGCTTCTGATGGTACTCCTTGGCGCGCGAGAGCAGCATGTCCACCAGGTTGTCCATGATCTGCTGGGAAATCGCCAGGTCACTCTCGATATTTTGGGCGATCTCTTCACAGCGCCGGATCAGCTCCTCGGCCTGGGCGCCGAGAGACTCGGTGTCGTGATGTCTGAGCTGGTCGATCACCGCGGGCAGGTGGCTGCGGAAACGCTCGTTCTGGAGGTCGGCCTGGAAGCGTTCGAAGCCGCTGCCCATCCGGCGCCGGGCCGCCTCTACGACCTTGCGCTGCTCGGCGCAGGCGGCCATCCGTTCGCGCATCCGGGTTTTCAAGGCGCGCACCGCCGCGATGGTCGCCTCCACGCTGGACACGTCGAAGATGTCCGGCCAGTTTGCACGGGGGGAATCTTTGTCCCACAGCGCTGGGTAGGTCTGTGTCTCGGCCAGGCCGAGCTCGGTCTCGCGACGCCACCGCTCGTGGGCTTTGAGCTCAGCCTGCAGTTCCCGGCAGCGCAGATTCAGGCGCTCGTGGGTCTTTTCGTGGCGTGCCGCCTCGCGCTGGAGGCGGTGGATCATGCTCTCCAGGTCCTGGCCCACGAGGTCATCCTCGAGGATATCCGGCCGGATGCCCTTGCCGGCCCGTTCGGAGAGCGCCTCGTTCAGCCGTTTGATGTCTCCCTTGCGGTGCGCAATGCTCGACCGCAGGCTGCCGACCGTGCCGCTGCGCGCCGCGATGGCGTCGCTGAGCGCCACCCGGCGTTCCTCGCGCTCGACCGCGCTCTGGGCGGCCCAGCGGCCGGCCAGGGTTTCGTCATGGAAATGCTCCCGGCGCAGGGTTTCGAGCCGGGCTTCCCGCTGGCCGATGGTGGCCTGAAGCGTGTCCAACTCCTTTTGCAGGGTATCGATGCCCAGCTCGTCGGCCTTGCGGCGCTGGCGCTCGCGGGCCTCTTCGTACAACGTTTTCAAGGTCCGCAAGTCCATGGTCAGGGCCGCGTCGCGTTCCTCGTCGCAGAGGGCGCTCTCTTCGGGCTTGGGGACATCGCCGGCGCGTTCGTCCAGTCCTTTGAGCAGGACGCGCCGTTCCCGGATGTCGCCCTGCAGGCCGGATTTTTCCTCGAGAATCCGCTGAAGGTCTTCGTTCCCGGACGCTATCCGGACCGCCAGGGCTTCCTTCCCGGCGATCATCTGCTCCGCGTCCTGCTTCCACGTTTCGAGTGGCGCGTACTGCCGCAGCCATGTCTCCACCTGGTTGCGGCGCTCGGCCAGGACGGCCAGGTCGGCCGCCAGGGCCTGGAGGGACTGCTCCTGTTCGGCCCTGCCTTCCCGCAGGGTCTCGGAGCGCGCCTCCGTGTCGATGATCTCCGCAGCCAGGGTGGCCAAGGTGCGCTCCAGTTCCCGCACCTGTTGGGCCAGGGCGGTCACCGTGGCCGCGTCCGGGAATTTCTCGCGATAGGCGTGCAGGGCTTGGCTGTCGGCCTCCATCTCCCGCAGCTCTCCGCGCCGCGCGTCGAGATCTTCCCCGATGGCGTTGAGCCGGTCGCGGAGTCGCTCGCGGGTTTTTTCCAGGTGATGTTTGGAATAGATCCGCGGGTCATTGGGGCAGATCACCGCCTGTTCAATCGCATTCACTGCCTCGGGCGGGCAGGGCGTGGAGACAACCACGGGCCGCTGGAGCCACTTGGGCACCGGCAGGTCCTGCACGGCCTCGACCACCGCCTCGCTGGCGGCCATGATTCCGGTGAATCGCCCGGGATCGCTCTCGATGAAGCGGGCGATCTCCGCGGGCGATGGGTAGAGGCCGGCCAGATAGTCGGGAAACGCTTTCAATTCGCCGGGCGAGATGCCCTGGGTGCAGAAGTGGGCGATCAGCCTGCGGGTCTGCTCATCGGCGGTCAGGGTTTCAATGCCGGTCAGCCGTTCCAGCTCCATCACCAGGTCCAAGCGGCGTCGCTCTTTTTTCTCCAGTTGATTCCGGCTGCGGGCGATGGTGTCGTCGAAGCGGGACACCAGTTCGGCGGAGGTGGGCGCGAAGGTCGGGGCGCCGGCAACGCGCTGCAGGTGAGCAGACGCCAGCAGCCTTTTCCGTTGCTGGGCCTCGTCGCCCTGGCGCTCGCCGGCCTGGTCCCGGTGCAGCTCCATCCCGGACCGCTTATTCTGCAGCATGCGCCACTGGCTGTCGCCGGCGCGCAGCTCCTCGTCAAGGGCCGCCCGGCGGCCCCGGGCGGCAGTGCTGCGCTCCTCCATGGCACGAATCGCTTCCTTCAGGCGCTCCAAAGTATCCTCGGGCCGGTCCCCCGGCTGCAAAGGCAGGGCATCACGGCGTTCCTCGGCCGCCCGGATGCGGGCGCTGCTACCGAGTATTTTCTCCTCGAGTTCCTTGCTTTTCGTGACGAGGGCTTTCCCGCGCTGCTCGGCGGCCTTGGCGGCGGATTCCAGGTCCGCTATACGCGCGTCCCGCTCCCCGATCTCATCCAGCAGGCGCCCTCGGTCTTCGTCGAGGCGGGCGTGGTACTGAAGGGCCAGGTTATCGATGCGCTGCAGCAAGGGTGAAAGCGTCTCGTCCGCCTGGAGCAGGGCATCGCGCTTGATCTCCGCCGCGGCCCGCTTGCGGCGGATCTCGGCGATCAGATCGGCAGCTTTGAGGGCGTTTTCTTCACCCTTGAACGCCTGGATCTCATTTTCAGCCTCTTCGGCCTCCTGTTCGGCCTGGGCGATCTGCTGCCGAACTAGGAAACGCTGAACAGCCGAGGCGTTGGCCCGGGCGACTTCCTGTTTGGAAAAGGCATCGCGGCGCTGCCCCTCGGCCTTTTCCATGGCGGGGGTGAGAAGCGTCAGCTTCCGTCCGGCCGCGTCGTCGGCCTGCTTCATCAGGTGGGCGGCCTCCCCGATAACGGCCTGGGAAGACTCGACCGCGACCCGGGCCTCGCGCCACTTACGCGCCATGGCGTCGAACTCCACGATCCGCTCCTTGAGCTCCCGCGCAACACCGAGTTGGGCGATCTTTCGGGGGCGTTCTTCCATTTTTCTCAAGGATTTGCCGATGGTGTCGCGCAGGGTGACGGCCGCCTCCATGTCGGCCACACATCCCAGGAAGAAATTCAAGAACTCCGCTTCGGAGCGGAACCTGAATGCATCCTTGATCCCGCCTTCACTGCGGGCGAAGTCGATCTGGCGGTCAATCAGCCAGGGATCCAGACCCAGCCGGTCAAGGGAGTCGCTCCACTCCTTCTGACTGGTGGTATGCTGGACATGGAGCGTCGTGAAATCCCGCACGGCCCGCCAGGGCTGTTCCTGGGCCAGGAGGCTGTTCCAGCCCTCCCGCAGCTGGTCGAAAAAATCCGGGGAGTGGGCGATGAAGAAAACGCGGTCCACCTTGTCCGCCGCACTGCGGTGGCGGTAAAGGAGCTGGCCGAGGACCAGGTGTGCCTCGGGGGCGGCCTCAAACAAGGTGGGCTGCTCCAAGCTGGCCAGATCCAGGAGCACCACGGCGGGGCGGCCCGGGATCAGGTACTGCTCCAGGGTCTTGTCCCCGGTGGATTGAAGGTGCTGGACGAACCGCCGCTGGTCCGGGGAGAAGACGTTGAGGATGAACGACAACACGGTGGTCTTGCAGGTGCCGTTGGCGGCGAAGAGTACGCCGTGATCCGCGTGGCCGCTCTCGCGCATGATCGGCACATAGGCGTTGCGCAGCAGGTTCTCCCCGGCGGTGATGTCGCTGATGAAAAATCTACAGATTCGATACATCGTCCCTCTCTCCCGGTTCATCCGTCGATTCGGTTTCCTCATAGGCGGCCAGAATATCCCGGAAGGCATGGAAGGAGTAAACGATCCCCTCCCGCAGGGAGGTCTGGTAGGCCGGCGTGGGACGGTACTCCGGGTCGCCGGGAGTCTCCTCGAAACGGAGCAGGTAGCCGGTCTCCAGGAGGTGCTCCAGGACCCGTTCGACTAAGTCCACCCAAGAGTTGCCGGCGCCGGCCCGCAGGCGGTCCGGATTGTCCTCGGGCAGTTCACGCAGGCGCCGGGCCACGCTGCGCACCTGGGGGTGCAAGCGGTCTTCTTCTTCTTCGGGCATGGCGGCTTCGGCATGGGCAAACCGGCGCAGGATGGCAATCACGTCTTCCAGGGCGATGGCGCCCAGGTCCTCCACCGGCATGTCCAGGTCCGCCTCGCTGGGGAAGAGGGCGGTTGCGATGGCACAGTGCACCGGCAACATATCCGCGGCCTTGAGGTCGCTGCGGGCCAGCAGCCGGCCGTAGTCGGTCAGGGTTGCGGCGAAAAAACCGTCGGCGTTGCGGGCCGCCAGGCGCAGGCCCCCTTCCTCCAGGGCCAGCAGCCGCAGCTCCATGGCCCGCAATCCCGCATCCACCGTCATCCGGAAGGGCTCTTCGGCCTGGAAGCGTTGCAGCAGTTCGGTCATCTCGGCGCTGTTCTGGGTGACGATGCGTTTTTTTGCGCTGCTGTAGGCCAGGCTCAGGTAGATGAGCCGGCCCGCTTCGTAGATCGACTCGACGTTCATGGAGAATCCTCCGGCGTCTGCAAGGCGCCCTGCTGGATCAACCGGATTTCGTGGCCCCGGTAGCGGCGGCCGGTGCAAAGATCGACCATCACCCGCTGATCGGGATCGGGCAGCTCCACCCGGATGCGATGCCTGATGGCCAGACGCCGCTCCACGGTGCACTGGAATACGGCCATGGCCACGGCCACCGGCAGCAGCCCGCCGGCATCCGAGCCGTCAGAGCGCTGCGCCGCCGCTTTAAGCAATCGGCTGAGCA
The DNA here is from genome assembly GCA_963713755.1 of uncultured delta proteobacterium. Lineage (GTDB taxonomy): Bacteria > Desulfobacterota > Desulfobacteria > Desulfobacterales > CAVQMW01 > CAVQMW01. The sequence goes on from CAVQMW010000005.1 coordinate 1,647,393, forward strand.
GGATCCCGCCCTCGGAGCCTACCTGATCGTGCAACAGTTCAAAGGCGGCGTGCATCTGCCGCTCGTCCAGTTCGGGGATGAAGCGCTGGATCGGGGTGCCGTCGAACTCGTAGACCGGCTGGCGTCTGTCACCGGGCACATTCCGGCGTTCCAGGGCCCGGTCACAGGCCTCGATCAGCGACGCCGGATCGAACAGGGTGCGTTGGGCCGGCGGGTCGATGCGGGCGATGAACTCCCTGCCCACCCGTGCCGCGTCGTCCTCACCCAGACGGCACAGGCGTCGCATCACCTCCTCCATGGGGGGAAAGGCCCCCAGGCTGCGCCGCCGGAAGAGCTTGAAACTGTGGTAGTCGTAGTCATCGGGAAGCTGCTGCAGCTCGGTGGTGAGATTCATCAACTGGTTGTTGAGGCGCTCGAGCATCTCAGCCAAGCGGTGTAGCTTGGCCTCGTGCCGGCCGTTGGCGGAAGCGGTCAGACTCTCGACGACCATGTTGTGCAGCCGCCGCCCCTCCTTCTGAATTGTGGTGGCCTGGTTGACGCCCTCTTCCGCCAGGGCCGCCACCTGCTCGAAGGCCACGGCGTGGATGTTGCGCCGGATCTGGCGGCGGGTGTTGCGAACCTCCAGGGCCTTGCGGGCGCACTGTTTGCGGTTGCCGTCGGCCACGGAGATGGCGTCGTCCACGTTGCCCCGGTCGATCAGCAGCTTGATCCGAAGGTTGCCGATGGCCGTGGCGTCCAGGGCACCGGTCTCGTGGAGCCCGAAATAGGCGCTGTAGCCTTCGTCGCTGAGCGTGAACAGGGCCTCGCGCCCCTCTCCGGTGTAGATGGTCTTGATCAGCCAGAACCGGCGCTGCCGATATCGGCCGGCGCTGCCGTCGAACCAGGTGTATTGAAACGGCAGATAGCGGTTGTAGCGGTTGACGAGATGATCGAACACTTTGTTAAGTACGTCGCGCAACCCCTCACGGCTGGCCTCGATTCCGCAGGCTGCTACCTGCTTATGGACCAGGGGAAAAATCTTTTCCAGGATTTCAGACCGCGTGGCGCCGGACTGGTACTCGCTCAGCTCCGAAATGACATCCAGAATTGCAAAGGCGATCCACAATAGGTCCACCCCATCCCAGATTTTGCTGATGTCGTCGCTATCGCCCTGCGGAAACCGGCGGGCCTCCAGATCGAAGATGGGCCGCATAATTAATGCGGAATAAACTGCCCGATTCACATCCGATTGGAAACCGGGATCCGAAGGGCCCACCGGCGGGGGAGCGTGTATCGGATCCGGCGGGGTTGAGTCGGATCGATCCGTTTTCTGGTAACGCTTGACGAAATCAATCAGGTCGAGTTGGATCGGCATTTTCGTTGAAGGCCCTTTTTTACGTGCGAATCTCACGGAACGGTATAGACCAAGGCTGGTTTGATTTCAATCGCAAGAGGGAGTCATTGCCTGCGGTTTCATTTCGGTTTCTGCACCCTGTTACATCCAAGAGTCAACAAAATGCACCGTGCTATCAGTCGATCAAATGGTGAAGGTTTCTTACCCCTTGAGAGGACGGGATGAGGAGGATGTGCCGCCTGAAAAGGCATGCGGCTAGTGACGTGAAGGGTTCAGAAGGGCGGATTAACTTTGAGACCGGATGCACAGGATTTGCAGGATTAAAAGCTGCGCCTGCTTCAAACAATGGGATTATTTTTCACTTAAAGCTCAATTCAAGTTGATCAGCCGCAGACCTCAACCTCTTATCTGCTGTCCACAGCCGTATACCTGTCAGCTGAGCAGACGCTAAAAGCTGGACATCGACAAAACCAATGCCTTTTCCCATTAACAGATGTTTATCGATGAAAAATAGGTATTCCTCAAATTCAATGGTCGCAGCCATGGGAAGAGATTGAAGCAAAGAGATGATTTCAATCCGGTTTTTCAGATTTTCACAGGCAAGTTCACCAATGATAAACGAATGGCACATAACTTCAGCATCCATTAGCAGCATTTGCAGTTGCCGGCTGCCCTGACGGAGGTGGGTAATCCAAATTGAAGTATCAACAAGAACCATGGTTGGTTTCAGGCGGATCTTCGTCTGGGAATGGAACGCAGATCATCCTCGGTTCCGCCGAGTTTAGCCAGACGCTTGCTGCTTTCCATGGCAATTAAAGCTTCTAACCCCAATCGCACTAAGGAGGTTTTCTCCTTAATACCGGTCAACCGCGACGCCTTTTCCAATATTTTATCATCTATGTTGAGTGTTGTTCTCATATGTATCCATATGGCACACTTGTCATCACCAACTGGAGAACGTCGTCGATTTCGCTATTACGCCCATCTGCTGCCTAGGCAGTCGGAGAGCGAGTTGTAGATGGATATGACGGCTTGGATATCTACTATCATCATGTCGTCGGCTGCCTGAGGCCTTGCCTGGAAGAAGGGGACTGTATGCTCTTCATGCCAAATCTTGTACTGTGCCGCCCAAGCTCGATACGCGAGTACTGCTTGTTTGTGGTCGCCCGTCTTGTGCAACTCGTGTGCGCGGTCCCTAATCCCGGCATGGATGAAGAGCCGGCAGCACTTCTTGTACTTCATCCCACTGCCGCAAGGACATGAGGCGTTTGGACCGATTTTGTATTTCCGAGGAGGCATGTGTATCGCGCTCATGGTAAAGCGATCCGAAGACTAGTGCAAATTGGCTGTCGTATGAGGCTGTCTAACGCCGCGGTTGGAGCGAAGCATAGCTCACGGTCCGTTTATCAGTGTTGATAGATGGAAAACTTTCCGTATATCACCCTTATAGCATGGAAATTTTTCCATCTAAATTCATATTAATTTCTCTCATCAGCCTGCCTACTGGTGGCAGAGTAAGTTGAGTTTGTCAAATTTTTTAATGTGTTGCCGGGACGAATGAAAAACCGGCCGGGGAGCTAATCCCGGCCCGGTTTTTTGTATTTCAGGAGGGTTCTGAGGCTCAGGCCACTTTGGCCACCTTCACCGCGCAGACTTTGAATTCCGGGATGCCGCAGATAGGGTCCAGGGCGGCGTTGGTCAGGGTGTTGGCGGCGGCGGCGGCAAAGTGGAAGGGGATGAAGACGGTGCCGTTGACCGCTTTGGGTGAGATTTGGGCCACGGCTTCGATTTCGCCCCGCCGGGAGCTGACCTTGATCCGCTCGCCGTGGGCCAGCTCCATCAGCTGGGCGTCCTGGGGCGCGATCTCCACGAAGCACTCCGGCGCGCGCTCGTTGAGATCGTCGCTTTTCATGGTCATGGTGCCGGTGTGGTAGTGGTAGAGGATGCGCCCGGTGGTGAGGGCCAGGGGGTATTCGGTGTCCACGGTTTCATCCGGCGCGATCCAGTCGATGCCGTGAAACACGCCCTTGCCGGAAGCGAAGCGCTCCACATGCAGGATGGGGGTACCGGGATGCTCCGGGGTGGGGCAGGGCCAAGGGATACCGTCGGCGGCAATGCGATCATAGCTGAGTCCGGTGTAAGAGGGCGTTACCTTGCAAAGTTCGGCAAAGATCTCCTCGGCGGAGTTGTAGGACATGGGGTAGCCCATGCGGCCGGCCACATCGCAGATGATCTGCCAATCTTCCCGGGCTTCGCCGGGGGGCTCCACCGCCTTGCGCACCCGCTGCACTTTACGTTCGGTGTTGGAAAAGGTGCCCTCTTTCTCGGCGAAACAGTAGGCGGGCAGGACTACATCCGCTTTCTGAGCGGTTTCGTTGAGAAAAATATCCTGAACCACCAAAAGCTCCAGCTTATCGATGCTGGCTTTCGCGTGATTCAGATCGGGATCGGAGACCAGGGGATTTTCCCCCACGATATAGAGCGCCTTGAGCTTGCCCTCATGGGCCGCGGGAATCATCTGGGTAGCCTTCATACCCGGTTTGTCCGGCAGATTGGGGACATTCCAGGCGTTGGCCATCTTTTCCCGGGCCGCCGGGTCGATCACCTTTTGGTAGCCGCTGTAGACATCAGGCAGGCCGCCCATGTCACAGGCGCCCTGGACATTGTTCTGGCCCCGCAAAGGATTCACACCGCCGCCCGCGATGCCCAGATTGCCGCAAAGCATGGCCAGGTTGGCCAGGGATTTGACGTTGTCTACGCCCGAGGTGTGTTGCGTGATGCCCATGCAGTAGAGGATGCTGGCCTTTTCCGCTTGGGCATAGAGCCGGGCGCTGTCGATGAGATCCTGGGCCGGGATGCCGGTGATCTCCTCTACATACTCGGGGGTGTAGGTGGCCGTGATGCGCCGCACCTCGTCGAAACCTACGGTGCGTTCTTCCACATACGCTTTGGCGTAGAGCTCTTCCTTGATGATGACATGGATCAGACCGTTGATCCAGGCCACGTCGGTGCCCAGATTGGGGCGCAGGTAATAATCGGCGAAACTGGCCAGTTTGATGCGCCGGGGATCCACCACGATCAATTTCTTGCCCAGATAGGCAGCAGCCCGCTTGACATGGGCGGAGATCACCGGGTGGTTTTCGGTGGTGTTGGATCCGGTCACCAGGAGCAGATCGGCTTTTTCGATGCAGGAAATGGGATTGGTCATCGCGCCACTTCCGAAAGCTGCGGCCAGACCGGCCACGGTGGAGCTGTGTCAGAGCCGGGCGCAATGGTCTACGTTGTTGGTTTTGACCACCGCCCGGGCCAGTTTCTGCACCAGGTAGTTCTCCTCGTTGGAGACCCGCGCGCTGCTCAGAAAGCCGATGCTGTCGGCGCCGTGGCGGTTGCGGATCTGGCTCAATTGGTCTCCCACCAGATCCAGGGCTTCATCCCAGGTGGCCTGCTCCAGTTCGCCGTTCTTGCGGATCAGGGGGTGGGTGAGTCGCTCCGGGGAGCTGATGAAGTGGTAGCCGAAGCGGCCCTTGACGCACAGCTTGCCATGGTTGGGGGCGACGTCCAGTCCGGTCACCTTCACCACGCGATTGTCCTTGACATGCAGCGCAATTTGGCAGCCCACTCCGCAATAGGTGCAGGTGGTGCGCACTTTTTTAGTTTCCCAGGGGCGGACCCGATAGCGCACGTCCTTTTCCACCAGGGCGCCCACCGGGCAGACCTGCACGCACTCTCCGCAGAACACGCAGTCCGAATCCTTGAGGGGCCGGTCTCCGGCGGCGATGATTTTGCTGTCCGCGCCGCGGTAGCCGAAACTGATGGCGTTGTTGACCTGGACCTCATTGCAGGCCTGGACGCAGCGCCCGCACTGGATACAGCGCGAAAAATCCCGCACGATGAAGGGGTTGACATCTTCCAGGGGATAGCGCGCCCCGGTGCCGGGAAAGCTTTCCCCGGAAACCTGGTAGCGATAGGCCAGATCCTGCAGGTGGCAATCCCCCCATACCGGGCAGAGCTCGCTACTGCGGTCGTCGGCCTCCACCTGCATCTGAAATTGGGTCCAGCCCTGGTCATCGGTGCCCCGCACCGCGCAGTTGTGGTTGCCGGAAGAGAGCATGAGCTGCAAGATCAGCTTGCGCGCCTGGACCACCTTGGGGGACTCGGTCTGCACCACCATGTTGGCTACGGCGGGGGTGGCGCAGGCCGGCATCAGGGCCCGGGCGCCTTTAATCTCCACCACGCAGATCCGGCAGGCCCCGGTGGGGGTGGTGCCTTTCAAATGGCATAGGGTGGGGATGTCGATATCCTTGCGCCGGGCCACGTCCAGGACGGTCTCGCCGGGCTCGAAGCCAAATTCGTTGCCGTTGATGACGATCAGGTTCTCTGCACCCATGGGCTGTTGATCTCCTTATGGGAAAAGATGGGCGGAACGGCGTGAATTGGACCGGGATTGGGAGGCCCAGCGCCGGAAAAATGGTCACATTTTATTATCGGAACCCGGTGGGCTTGTCAATGCAGCGACCTTGGGGGTTCGGCGCGCCAGCCAGGCCTGCCCGGCGTGCAGGATCATCACCCCCAAGGCCCCACCCAGGATATCCATGAGGGCATCCAGGCTGTCGGCCGTACGGCTGGCGACAAACCCCTGGTGGAGTTCATCGGAAATTCCGTAAAGCCCGGTGGCGATGATGGCCGCCCAGATCTGCCGGCGGCCCTGGGCGGCCCAGGAGAGGGTGCTCAGGGCGCGGTAAAACAGGATCCCCAGGAGAGCATAGCCGCCCAAGTGCAACAGCTTATCGCTCAGGGGCCAGGTAGGCAGATCTTCGGAAACCGGAAGGGAGGATTGAACGAAAATAAGCAGGCAATAGGCGATCAGCGGCAGCCAGCAGCTAAAAAATTTTGGCATGGGTGAGATTCACGAATAGACAACGGTTAAGGGTTGTTGGCGGAGACCATCCATATTCAATGGCGACAGGCCAAAATTTTTTAGCGATCCGCTGCGCGGATGAGGATTGATTAATTTTGAAGCTACAGCTCATTTCCTTTAATCTTCCGGTCGCTATTCAAACGCCAAGGGTTTTAATTTACGTGCCCTGATGTGGGCCTGGGCCTGGCGGATAAACGCCTCCTGGGGGAGCCCGTATTTTACCGTGCCGTCCAGGGTGCGCACGGCCAGGCTGCCGGCGTCGCGCTCTTTTTCGCCGATGGTTAGAATCAGGGGGATATTTCCCAGTTGGGCGTCACGGACCTTGCGCTTCAGGCTCTCGGTGCGGGAATCCACCATGGCCCGCAGGCCGGCGCTTTCCAGCTGGTGTTTGACTTCGTCGGCATAGGCGCCCAACTCATCGTTGATGGGCAGCAGGATGGCCTGCAGCGGCGCCAGCCATAAGGGGAATTTTCCGGCGAAGTGTTCGATGAGAATCCCGAAAAAGCGTTCGATGGAGCCATAGATTACCCGGTGGATCATGATGGGGCGGTGCCTTTCATTGTCGGCCCCCACATAGTGCAGGTCGAAACGCTCCGGCAAGGACATATCGAGCTGCACCGTGCCGCACTGCCAGGTGCGGTTCAGGGCATCCCGGATGTGGATATCGATCTTGGGTCCGTAAAAGGCGCCGTCCCCCTCATTGATCTGATAGGGCTGGCCGTAGCGCTTAAGGGCTTTTTCCAGGCCTTGGGTGGCGGTATGCCACTGTTCGTCAGTGCCGATGGATTTTTCCGGGCGGGTGGAGAGTTCCAGAACAAACCCCAGACCAAAGGTGGCGTACATGCGCTGCACCAGTTTCAGCACCCCCAGGATCTCCGCTTCGATCTGGTCGGGGGTCATGAAAATATGGGCATCGTCCTGGTGAAAAGCCCTCACTCGAAAGAGACCCGAGAGCACCCCGCTCAATTCATGGCGATGGACCAGGCCGATTTCGCCCGCGCGGATGGGCAGATCCCGGTAGGAATGGGGAGTGGCCTTGTAGAGCAGCATCCCTCCGGGGCAGTTCATGGGCTTGATGGCGTACTGTTCTTCGTCCACCAGCGAAGTGTACATGTTCTCCCGGTAATTTTCCCAATGGCCGCTGCGCTCCCAGAGGGTTTTGTGCAGCATGATGGGGGTCTTGGTCTCCACATAGCCGTCCCGGCGGTGCTCTTCGCGCCAGTAATCCAAGAGTGTATTCCAGAGCGCCATGCCTTTGGGGTGGAAAAAGGGCATGCCCGGGGCTTCATCGTGAAAACTGAACAGCTCCATGGCCGTGCCGAGTTTGCGGTGGTTGCGCTTTTTGGCTTCTTCGATGAAGTGCAGATAGGCCTTGAGCTCTTTCTTGTCGAAGTAGGCCGTGCCGTAGATACGCTGCAGCTGGGGATTTCGGGGGTCCGCCCGCCAGTAAGCCCCGGAGACCTTGGTCAGCTTGACGGCCTTGATCAGGCCGGTATGGGGCAGGTGGGGGCCCCGGCACAGGTCGGTGAAATCCCCCTGGCTGTAAAATGAGATCTCGCCGTCGGGCAGATCGCGGATCATCTCAAGCTTGTAGGGCTCGTTGCGGTAAAAATCCAAGGCTTCCGCTTTGGGCACCATGCGGCGGGTAAAGGGCAGCTTGGCCTTGATGATCCGTTTCATGGCCGCCTCGATCTTGGGAAAATCCTCCTCCGAAACCGGGGCCATGTCGATGTCGTAGTAAAAGCCCTCCTCCACGGCCGGCCCGATGGTCAATTGGGCCTCGGGGTAGACCTCCAGGATGGCCTGGGCCATGACATGGGCCGCGCTGTGGCGCAGGATTTCCAGGGCCTCCGGGTCTTGGGTGGTGATCAGCCGCAGCTGGGCGTCGGACTCGATGGCCGTGGTCAGATCCACCACCTGGTGGTCGAGTTCCGCGGCCACGCAGCTGCGGGCCAAGCCTTCGGAAATGTCTCGGGCCACATCCAGGCCCGACAGCGGGGCATCAAAACTCTTTATGCTTCCGTCCGGAAGTGTTATTTGGATCATTTGGTCGAATTCCCGTGAATATTATATTTTAATATTAATGCATGGCCTTTGATCGTTCTTCCGCTTTCAACGCCCATATCGCGGCTGAGGCGTTGAATCCTTACTCCTAATCGGTAAAAAACTGAAAATTAAGGAAATCCATGGGCGCGGTCAAGGAAAAAGTCCAAATGCTCAAAAACGAACCTGAAACCAAAGCGGCCTCGCCCGTTGACGGCCTCGACGCTCCCGGCGCCTATATCGAACGCCCGGAAGATTTGAAAAGGGCCGCGAAATTTTTAGGCCGCCATGCCCGCCTGGCCGTGGATCTTGAGGCGGACTCCATGTATCACTACCAGGAACGGGTCTGCTTGATTCAGTTAGCCGCAGCCGGGCAGGGCTATCTGGTGGATCCGCTGGTATTGCCGGATCTCAGCCCTCTGAAATCGATGTTCCAGGACGCCTCGATCCTGAAAATATTTCACGGTGCCGATTATGACATTCGCTCCCTGTATCGCGATTTTACCATCAGGGTGGGGCCGCTTTTCGACACCGAGTTGGCGTCGCGCTTTCTGGGGTATTCCCACAGCGGCCTGGAGGCGATGGTAAAAGCCTTGCTGGATGTCGATCTGGATAAACGGTTTCAGAAAAAGGATTGGTCCCAGCGCCCGCTGCCCCGGGCCATGGTGGCCTACGCGCTGGGAGATGCGTGTTACCTGTTGCCCCTATCGGAGATGCTGGAAGCGGCCCTGAAGGAAAAAGGACGCTGGCGCTGGGTCCAGGAAGAGTGCGAGCTGCTCAGCGCGGTGCGGCCGGCCCAAGACAACGGCGACCCTTTGTATTTGAAGTTTAAAGGGGCGGGCCGGCTGAAACCCCGGCAACTGGCGGTTCTGGAGAAGCTTCTCCGTTTTCGGGACCGGGAGGCGCGCCGCAAAGACCGTCCCTGGTTCAAAATCATCGGCAGCGCGCCCCTTCTGGCCGTGGTTCAGAAACAGCCCCAAAGTTTGAACGCCCTGGAGAAATCCGGGGCCTTGAGTCGGCGACAGTTTCAAATGTACGGCGAGGCCATGGTGGCCTGCGTACAAGAGGCCCTGGCCCTGGATGAGGCGGACCTGCCCGCTTATCCGCGCTACCGGGCGCCCAGGCCGGACCCGGCGGTAACCGAGCGCATGAAAGTACTGAAACGCTGGCGGGACAAACTCGCGGCAGATTTAGAGCTGGACGGCGCGCTGCTACTCAATAAAGCGCTGATGGGCCGGATTGCCGCGGCAGAGCCCCGAAATCTGGATGAATTGAGCCGGGTGGAAGGCCTGCGCAGTTGGCAGCTCAGTGAATTCGGTGGCCAGATTATCGATACGCTAAGCACCCATTCCAGCCGCCCCTCGCTCCCCAGGCGGCCACGGAGAAAAAAACGAAAGCATTGACATCGCTGATAACCTTGATAAAATAATGCACTTATGAACTGGCCAATCCATAGTCCTACTAACTCTCTGAAATTATTAGGTTCGATTGGTTAGCTTCGTCATTCTCGCGCAGGCGGGAATCCATTTAGATTCCAATATATTGGAATCTCTGGATGCCGGATCCGTCATCCCAGGCTTGATCCGGGACCGGCATGACGGAAAACTCTGGACTCTCAAGTTATATCAGATCGGGCATATCCCGCGAAAATAGGTCAAGGAGCACGTTAAAAATGCCGGTTTATGAATTTGAATGTGAAAAGGGGCATATCACCGAGGCCATCGTCAAGATGGATACCCAGGAGATCGAATGCGAAACCTGTCGCTGCCGGGCTCATAAAATCCTCTCTCCGTGCAGTTTTGAGCTCAAAGGCGGGGGGTGGTACGCGGACGGCTACGCCTCCAAGAAGAGCTAATTAATGGCAGGCTGATGCGTTAAGGGCCAATCCGGCTCACATCTTCGGGTAAATTTCCGGGCACCGGCCCTTTGGGCCTCACAAACAGCCCTCCCAAACCGGTTTGGGAGAGCAGCATGCCGGTCAACATCAGCCCGCAGCCCAGCGCTGACCGTAGCGAGAGCTGTTCGTCAAGCAGCCACCAGCCCCCCAGCACGGCGAACACCGCCTCCATGCTCAATAAGATCGCCGCATGGGAGGGCGGGGCGTTTTTCTGAGCCTGCACCTGCAGGGTGTAGGCGATTCCCACCGACGCAACCCCTCCGAACAAGAGCGGGATCAGCGCCCCTTCCACCCCCTGCCAGGTGACCGTTTCCAAAATTCCCCCCGCGGTAAAACTCAGCAGCGCACAGAACGTATATTGAATAAAAGCCAGTCTGACCGCCTGCATGCGGGGGGCGAAGCGGGCGATCACCAACACATGGGAGGCCCAGAAGAAAGCGCCAATCAGGTTGAGCAGATCGCCGAAGGCGATGCTGAACTGGGCGCTGACGCATAGCAGGTATAGACCCAGGGCGGCCAGCACCGCCCCGATCCAGGTTCCGGCATCGGTCTTCATGCCCACCCATAAACCCAGAATGGGAACCAGGACAACGTAGAGGCCGGTGATAAACCCCGCATTTCCGGCGGTGGTGTAGACCAATCCCACCTGCTGCAGGGAGGCGCCCAGAAACAAGATGGCGCCTGCCAATCCCCCCACGATCAGATAGGTGCGGCCGGAAGTCCCGGTGCGGGTTGGTGCTGCCGGGCGTCGCCCCGTGACGATCCACAGCGGGACCAGGGAGAGTGCGCCCAGGGTAAAGCGGATGGCATTAAAATAATAAGGACCGAGATGATCCATTCCCGCCCGCTGAGCCACAAAGGCAAAGCCCCAGATCAGCGCGGTGATCAGCAGCAGCACATCGGCTTTCAATACGGATCGTTGTCCCAATTTCAGGTTCCTTTCACACCCAGCCGGTGCAAGTTCCACAGGAATGCCGGGTTTGACGTAAGTCGTTTGGAACCGGCGCTTAACACCTTTTCAAGACATTGTCCACGACGGCCGCTATATCTCCCCGGCGGTTCTAAAATCCTTAAAAATTCCATTGACCTGGGGCGGTTCTTTGGTCATAAAACGAAGAAGATAGCTGAAACAGTGCCGATCCGGACCGGCGGCGGTAGGATTCCCCGCCGTTCTCCCGGTGTTCGATAACCGTAATGCAAAGGAGGCGCGTCTGTGTCCGAAGAACAGCACACGGTGGAAGAGCTGAGTCAATTCGCCCGGGATGTGGTCAGGCAGGCCGGCGACATGGCCATGAAATACTACGGCAAAGGTCGCCATCAGGTGAAATTTGATGAAGGCCTAGTCACTGAAATCGAACTTCGCCTCAACGAGTTTTTCCAGGGCCAACTGGCCGCTCACTATCCCGAGCATCAGGTGCTGGCCAATCGCCAAATCAGCGAGTCCTACACTCACGACAGCACCCGCTATCTGTGGATTTTCGACCCTCTGGACGGGGTGGCCAATGCCCAGGCCGGGATTCCGATATGGGGAATCTCACTGGCTCTGGTGGAGAATTTTTGGCCGGTGCTGGGTGCGTTTTATATGCCGGTCACTAGGGATCTGTTTTTCGGCCGAGCAGGTGGCAGGGCCACCCAGGATGATGTTGAAATCCGGGTTTCGCCCCAGGAGACCCTCAACGACGAGAGCCTGCTGCTGATCTATTCCCGTTTTCATCAAAATTATCGCGCCAATTTTCCAGGCAAGATCCGCAATCTGGGCTGCACCACCGCCCATCTTTGTTATGTGGCTATGGGACGGGCCGAAGGCGCCGTGCTGTTCAATGAATCCTATCATGATCTGGCCGCGGCCCGGGTCATTATCGAGGCCGCCGGGGGTCGGATCACCAAGGCGGACGGTTCGGAGTTTCATCTCAACGAGTATCTCGACAAGGGCCGCATTCCCGAACACCTGATTGTCAGCAGCCCGTCCCTGGCGGATCAAATCGGTGAAACCTTGGAACCCACGGGAGGTTAGGGCTACCCGATGGAGCATTGAGCTAATCGGTTACATTTTTTCATCAGGATGACAACCGTAGCAAGGAGTTCATAAATGGATATGGAACCGATCCGGCGGGCCGACCCGGAGATTGCCGCGGCCCTTGCTGATGAGTGGCAGCGCCAGTCGCGGACCCTGGAGTTGATCGCTTCGGAGAACATCGCCAGCCGGGCGGTGATGGCTGTTCAAGGCAGCGTGCTGACCAATAAATACGCCGAGGGCTATCCCACCAAGCGCTATTACGGCGGCTGTGAGTATGTGGACGTGGCCGAGGATCTGGCGATCCAGAGGGCCCGGGAGCTGTTTCGGGCGGGCTACGCCAATGTCCAGCCCCACTCAGGCTCCCAGGCCAACATGGCGGTCTACTTTGCCTTTCTTGAGCTGGGGGATACGGTGCTGGGCATGGATCTGGCCTGCGGCGGCCATTTGACCCACGGCAGCCGGGTCAGTTTTTCGGGCAAATTTTACAATTTCATCCATTACGGTGTGGCGGCGGAGTCGGGGCTCATCGATTACGATCAGGTGGCGGATCTGGCCCGGGAGCACCGGCCCAAAATGATCGTGGCCGGGGCCAGCGCCTATCCGCGGATCATCGATTTTAACCGTTTTGCCGAGATTGCCCGGGAGGTGGGGGCCTACCTCTTTGTAGACATGGCTCACATTGCCGGTCTGGTGGCGGCCGAGGTGCATCCCTCGCCCCTGCCCCTGGCGGACGTGGTCACTTCCACCACTCATAAAACTCTGCGCGGTCCCCGGGGCGGATTGATTCTAGCTGGCAGCGACCTGGGACAGCGCCTGAACAGCGCCATCTTTCCCGGGCTCCAGGGAGGGCCTCTGATGCATGTCATCGCCGCCAAGGCGTTGGCCTTCAAGGAAGCTTTAGCCCCTGAATTTCGGGATTATCAACAACAGGTGGTGCGCAATGCCGCCCATCTGGCCGAGGGGCTTATGGCCCAGGATATCGATCTGGTCTCCGGGGGTACGGACAACCATATGCTGCTGTTGGATTTAACCAAATTGGGCGTTACCGGCCGGGATGCCGAAGACCTTTTGGGGCGCGCGGGCATCACCGCCAATAAAAATGCCATTCCCTTTGACTCCCGCGGCCCCAAGGTCACCAGCGGGGTCCGGGTGGGCACCCCGGCCGTCACCTCCCGGGGCATGGCGGTTACGGAGATGGCGCGCATTGCCGATCTCATCGCCCAGGTGTTGAAAAATCCCGCCGATGACACGCGCATCGAGGATGTCCGTGGCCAGGTGGAGGAGCTGTGCGCGGCATTTCCCCTGGATCGGCGATAGGCATTTCCGCGCGCGCTAATCCTTCTAAGGGCTTGCGATGGCGCTTTCCGGGGCGTCATCCCGGCCCTTTTCATTTCTCCCAAAGAGCAATAATCTTTAGATCCATGCCTCTGACCCGCGACATCCGGCCCCTCAAGCGTTTGGTTCACGGCGATGTGGCGGGACTCAATTTCATCCGCGTCAATCCCAAGATTCGCTTTCGCAAGCATTATCGCGAGGGGCTGCGTTCCCAGATTATCGAAGTGCTCTATCAGGAAGATCTGGACCGTGAAACGCGGGGGGTGGTAGAGGACGGAATTCGACGCTATCCCCGGGCCCGGCCCCGTAAAATGCTGCGTCTCTTTCGCGCCCCCTTTGAAACCCCTGGGGATGCGTTTCGCGAAGCCCTGGAATTTGATCTGCTCAAAACCTACCTGGGCCGCGAACATCTGGCCCAATCCAGTGAGTTTATCGTCACTTATCGCTGGGACCGGGGCGAGATGATCATGCTGTGCGGCCTGCAGCAGTATGTGGAGGGCTGCATGGTGAATCCCTGGAGCTTGTGCCAAGGCGATTATCGGGAAATGCTCTACCAGGCGATGCCCTGGCCGGCGCACTACCGGCGGGAAAGACCCGCCAAGGATCAGTTTGTCGAGAAGGTCGGCCAGAGTGCCCGGCGCTTGATCACCAAAGTTCGGCGGATGATCACCGAAACCGGCAGCATTCCCGATCTGGCGGGGGTCGGCAACCTGATTGTGACCCCCCGGGCCCATCTCAAACTGGTGGATATCAACAATGTCTCGCCGCTGGAAATTTCAGCGCGGATCTATTTGGACGGTCGGGGGTATCCGGTGAGCGATAAGTCGGTGGAGGTGCTGGCTTTGTTGGAGGAAAAGCTTGTGGGGCGGCCGGTTGACCGCCAAGACCCGCTTTACGTTCATTTTCTGGATGCCCGGCGCATGGCCGCGGTGCGAATCGAGGAAAAGCGCTTTCGGCAAACGGGATGAGGGAGGTCAGGTCGAGGGTATCGGGGCGTGCAGGGCCTCCCGGGCCAGATCGCCCACGGTGCAGTCCTGCAGGTGTTGATCCAGGTAGATGCGCAAGGGGGCAGGGTCGCGGGTTAAGCGCTCCAGGGTGCCGCGCAGAGAATCACCGCTAAAGGTGCCTGCGGCCCAGGCGGCAGTCCCTCTGAGCACTGCATCGGCGGAATTCAGATAGGGCCGCAGCAGCTCGCCGCAGCCGGCCACGCAAACCGGCCGGGCATGGGCCAGCCGGCCCAGGCCCCACACCACCCCCCGCTGGAGAATGGGGTGTTCGAGATAGTTGCCATCTTCTTTACAATAGGAAATCAGCATGCAGGCGTATTCCCGGGCCAGGACCGGGCTGCGGGCCAGGGTTTCGCCCATGGCTTCGGGTACGCCCCAGCCGATGCCTCCGGACTCGTCGTTGAGCATCCACAGCATCCGGCGCATGATCACCCGGGCGGATTCGGTGTTCTGTTCCTCCAGCCGCGCCACCACTGCACCCATGGCGGTCACGGCCCGCCAGCGCAGCAGTTCGTCCCGGTCCAGCAGCAAACTGAAGAGCGGGTTCACGGCCCGCCGGGGCGCAACGCGCTGCAGCTCTTCCAGCCCGGATTCAAAGGGATCTTCCTTCAGGAGAACGGCGATCTCCTGTTTCAGCTGGCGGGTGCTGATGGCACGATGGGATCCCATGGAGGATGGTCAGAAGGTGAGGATGTCGTAACCCGCCTGCCGGTAGCGGGCCAGGGAAGGATGACCGGCCATATCGCTCAGCAGGGGCAACTCCAGCCGCCGGGCTTCATCCAAGGCCCCGGTTTTTTTGGCGCACGCCCGGCACACCCCCTCGATCAGCGATTGGGCCTTGACCTTCAGCCAGAGCTCGTGAAGGGGATGCTCCGCCTGCTCCAATTGCGGAATCAGTTTGGCGGCGGCGCCCTCGATGATGATTCGGCCGCCCATCCCCCGTTCCGCCATATCCAGGGAGTTGAGCAACACATGGATAAAGCACATGGGGTCTCCGTTGAACACCACCAGCATGGTTTGGGACACAGTCTTACTCCTCTTCCCAGTAGATGCAATCCTCCGGGCAGTATTTAATGGCCTCGTCCACCTGGTCCTGGGGATAGGCATCCATCTCGATCACCTCGACGAACCCGGCCTCGTTCATCCTGAAGATCTCCGGGTAGGCTTCGACGCAGGCGCCGCAACGGTTGCACTCCGCCAGATCGACTACAGGCTTTTTCATGGTTGTCCTTGTTGAAAATGAACAAATTCGCGGCGGTATGGCTACCCTTTGAACGCCTTGAGGGCGGCGCCGAATTTTCGGCCATAGACCCTGCAGCTCTCCAACTGCTCCTCGTCGGGAATATACTGGATGCGCAGGCCGGCGTCGAACAGCGGCAGTTTCATGGCCTCCAGTTCCGCATTGATGTGCTTGACCGCCTCGCCGCTCCAGCCATAGGAGCCGAAGGCGGCCGACAGTTTGTTCTCGGGCCGCAGTCCCTTCATGTAGGTGAGAATGTCGGCCACCGTGGGAAAGAGGGTGTTGTTCAGAGTGGGCGAGCCCACAATCACTCCCCGGGCATCCAGAACTTCGGTCATGATATCACTGCGGTGCCATTTTTTCAGGCTCATGGGCCGCACATTGATCCCCTCGTCGGTCAGGCCGTCGCCTATGGCCGAGGCCATCATCTCAGTGCTGTGCCACATGGAGTCGTAGATCAAAACGGCTTTGTTTTTGGTTTCCTGGCGGCTCCAGCGCCCATAGGCGTCGATGATCCTCTCGGGATTCTTGCGCCAGCATACCCCGTGGTCGGGGCAGATCATACGGATATCGAGATCCATGGCGGCCACGGACTCAAGCAGCTTGAGGGTTTTGGCGCCATAGAGCATCAAGATATTGGCGAAATATTTTTTTGCGTGGGGCCAGATGGCGTCCCCCACCACGTCGTCGAATTTCTCGTACCCGGCGTAATGCTGGCCAAAGGCGTCACTGGAGAACAAAATGCCGTCCTCCTGAACGAAGGTGAACATGTTGTCCGGCCAGTGCAGCATGCGGGTTTCCAAAAACTGCAGGGTGCGTTTACCCAGCTCAAGAGTCTCGCCCTGGGAAACCCCCTGGTAATTGAGCTTGCGGGGGTAGTGCAGGGGCAGGTTCTTTAAGCCCATTTTGGAGCAGTAGATCGGTTTTTCCTCACCGATGGCGTGCATAATTCGCGGCAACCCGCCGGAGTGGTCCATCTCGGTATGATTGCTGACCACCAGGTCGATGGATTTGGGATCGGTCACCCCCCTGATATTGGCCAGCAGGTGATCCTCGAAGCCGTGTTTGACGGTATCGATGAGGGTCGTTTTTTCATCCACGATTAAAAAGGCATTATAGGAGGTTCCCAGGGGGGTGGAATAGCCGTGGAAATCCTCGATATTCCAGTCGTTGACACCCACATCGTAAATACCCGGTGCAATTTCTATCGGTTTCATTGTGTTTCCTTATTTATTTTCGGTTATATGTTGGGCTTAGCAATCTACACCCAATGGCGTGGTTCACGGGCGAAGAACACCATTCACAGTAGGCGTGAACCCCAGGCCGCGGCCCACAACCAAAAGTGATGC
The DNA here is from genome assembly GCA_963713755.1 of uncultured delta proteobacterium. Classification (GTDB taxonomy): domain Bacteria; phylum Desulfobacterota; class Desulfobacteria; order Desulfobacterales; family CAVQMW01; genus CAVQMW01. The sequence continues at coordinate 1,664,532 of CAVQMW010000005.1, forward strand.
CCTTTTGATGTCTGAAAAATACATCCCTGACATGAAAAGGGCATCCAAAATCGGTCTGCCGCCCGGCGCTAGGCTTGCGCCGGATCAGGTGGGTACAGGCGGCTGAAAGGACTACTCTTCTTTTTCGAAGTCCTCTTTGCCGGCGCCGCAAATGGGGCATTCCCAATCATCAGGCAGATCCGCGAACGCGGTTCCGGGAGCGACGTTGTTATCGGGATCGCCTTGTTCGGGATCATAAACATACCCACAAATCACGCATACGTAACGGTCCATGTTTTCCTCCTCTGGATGCTAAGAACCGGCGGAAAAACCCTCCGGCTCGCCTATAAATTTAACCGCAAACTGCGCCGGGTCGGCGCTATCCTAAAAAATCAGCCAACAGCTTGGCAACCTTTTTCTCAACTGCATCCCGGGCTTCCGCCATGCCGGCGGGATCATCCGGCAGGGTCTGGGGGCTGTCCCAGGTGACCGCCCGGGCGTTGGACAGTTTGGGGAGCTGGAGTCCGGCGCTCGTGGCAACCACCAGGTCCGGCTGGAACCCTTCCACTGTCGTGGCAAGATCCCGGGGGCGGAGGAACATCAGGTCCACCCCCTTTTCAGCCATGCTATTTACCACGGACGCATGCAGGGTCGGCGCCGGCTCAGTTCCGGCGGAGGCGACCATCAGCTTATCCCCGAACAGTTTCTGAGCCCAGGCCGCCGCCAGCTGGCTGATGCCGGCGTTCGCGCGACCCACGAACAACACCCGCCGCCGTCCGGCCAGGGGGCCAATCAGTTTTTTGACTTCCCGGGCCACATCTTCCGCCACCCCGGGATGCGTCTGCAAGGCATTGGCGCCCTCCATACCGCGGTAGGTCAGGGAGCCGGCCCAGCGGGCGCAGATGGCGTCATAGAAGTATTTGGTGCTCAGCTCCATGGGTTCGAAGAGCTGTTTGCCCTTGGTGGCACCCACGCCCAGCAGAAACCCCACTCGGGTTTTTGCCAGGGGATCCCTCAGTTTCAGCCGATACTTGCGCGCCCAAAACAGTTGGCAGCGGTCCACCAGGGCTTTGAGCTGGGCGGTCATATTGTAAAAGAAGATGGGGCTGGCGGTGACAATCACTTCCGCCTCGCGGATCAAGCCGTAGATTTCGCGGGCCATATCATCGTCAATGGGACAGGTGCCTTTAGTTTCACAGACCGTGTACTCCTTGCAGGGCAGCACATTTTGGCGATCCACCACCACGTTGTGGGTGCGGACGCCGTAACGAGCCGCCTCGGCCAGGAAAGTCTTCATCAAATAGGCGCTGTTACCCCTGCGGCGCGGGCTGCCGTTGAGACCTAAAACCAGCATCTTAATCCTTAATGTGGCAGGTTTTACAAGTGACCGGTCCGCTGGGCTGATTGGCTTTTTTCAGTTCCCGGTGGCACTTGACGCACAGCTTGTTCATCACCTGCTTGGTTTGGAGTTGCCCTTCGGCTTTCAATCGTTCCACGGCCCCGGTTTCCTGGGGGAACAGCTCGTGGCAGGCCATGCAGTCGGCTTGGTTTTCTTGGTGGCGGTGATGGGGAAAGGGAACCTTGCCGCTCTTTCCACCCTCCAGTATGATTTGGGCCTGGCCCCGCTGCGGGGCATCAGTGGCCCACACCATTGCGGCGCAGCAGGTCAAGATTACAGCGACGATCAACCACCCTAACTGTTTCAAATTATCACTCCCTGTCATTGATGTGCCGGTAAAAAAGGCAAAAACTTCCTTACTCCGCTTTTCAATCGCCACCGGGGGGATACCGCTAGTACACCATATCCTCTTTTTTCACTTTACCGGAGAAGAGGCTATAGGCCCAGATTTGATACGCCAGCACAATGGGGACGAAAACAACCACCACCCCCAACATGATGCGCAAGGTGAGGGGGCTGGAGGAGGCATTGCGGATGGTCAGGCTGAACTGCTCATTGATGCTCGAGGGAAAAACGTTGGGATAAAGGCCGATGATACCGAAGAAGCAGGCGCCGATAATGGCCGCGGCCGACGCGAACCAGGCCTTGAAATAGGCCTGTTGGGCATGGAAAAATTTGATCCCCAGCAACCCGGCGACGGTGAGAATCACCACCAGAAAGAGCGCGGGATGGGCCAGATAGTTGGCCCACAGGTCGGTAGCGATGGCCGAAGCGATCAAAAAGAGCACGGCCAGACCCAAGAGCACCGGCCACAGCTTGGCGGTCAGGGCCGAGGCCCGGGCTTGGAGATCGCCCTCGGTGCGGATGGCCAGCCAGAGGGTGCCGTGGACCAGAAAGAAGAACAGGAAGAGCAGCCCCCCCAAAAGTCCATAGGGGTTGAGCAGCGTGAACAGACTCCCTTGGTAAATGCCGCTCTGGTCGATGGGCAGGCCACGAAAAATATTGGCAAAGGCCACGCCAAAGAGCAGGGCCGGCAGGAAACTGCCGATGAAGATGCAGCCATCCCACAGCTTGCGCCAGCGCGGATCGGTGACCTTGCCGCGAAATTCAAAGGAGACCCCCCGCAGGATAAGGGCAAAGAGGATCAGCATCAATGCCGTGTACAGGGATGAGAACATCACGGCGTAGAGCAGGGGAAAGGCCGCAAAGGTCACCCCGCCCGCGGAGATCAGCCAAACCTCATTGCCGTCCCAGAGCGGTCCCAGGGCATTGATCATGGCCCGTTTATCTTCATCGGATTTGCCGAGCCAGGGATAAAGGGTGCCGATTCCCAGATCGAATCCGTCGGTGACAAAAAAGAGCGCCCAGAGCAGGCCCCACAAGAAAAACCAGACTGACTGCAGATCCATCTTACTTCTCCCTTTTGAAATAACAGACTAAGCGCGCTAAGGGCTCGCACAAAAATAACTTCACATTTTCAGCGCCCATGCATCCCGCTCAGCTGCGTTGCGAAATCACACAATATGCTTGATATTCTTTAATTTTCGCGCCTTGCTGAGCGGGCGCCTGAACCCTGCAAATCTGCGAATTTATTTCTACGCAAACCCTAAGCAATTCACTTCAGCGGGAATGGAAACGCCGGAATCATGCCTCGGCAAGGGGCTCCGGGCCTTGCTTAGCGTGTTTGGCCAACAAATAGAACCCCAGGGCGCCCAACAGGCTGTAGACCAGAACAAACGCCACCAGGCTGATCCCCACTTGGGAAACGGCAATGGGTGAGGCGGCATCGCGGGTGCGCATCAACCCCTGGACAATCCAGGGCTGCCGGCCCACTTCGGCCACGATCCAACCTAGTGAGGCGGCCACGTAAGGCAAGGGGATGGCCAGCACCATGATTTTCAGGTACCAGGGGGTCTCCACCAGTTTCTTGCGCTTGAACCAGCCGATAATCATCAAAATGGGGAAAAGGGATCCCAACACCACCATACCGCGAAAAGCCAAGGAGGTCACCAGCACCGGCGGCCGTTCATCCCGGGGGATATCCTTGAGGCCGGTCACCTCGGCGTTGATGTCGTGGTGGCCTAAAAAACTGAGCAGCCCCGGGATGGCGCCGATCTGAATCAGGTTGCGTTCATTTTCTTCATCGGGGATGGCGATCAGGTAGCTGGGCGCCCGGCGGGTGGTCTCCCAGTGGGACTCCATGGCCGCCAGCTTGGCCGGCTGCACCTGGGTGATATGAACCGCGTGCCAGTCGCCATTGAGAACGGTAAAAAAGGAGAAAATCAGACCGAAAACCAACGCCAGGTTGAATGAGCGGGTGAAAAATTCAACCTGGCGTTTGCGCAGAAGGTGGTACGCGCTGATTCCCATGATCAGGAATGCGGCCAGCATCCAGGCGCTGCCCACCGTGTGGGCGATCTTGATCAGTGCGTACTTGCTGAAGATGACCGCGCCGAAATCGGTCAGTTCGGCGCGCCCGTTGCGCAAGGTGTAGCCCACCGGCTCCTGCATCCAGCTGTTGGCAATCAGAATCCACATGGCCGAAAGATTGGTGCCGATGGCCACGCACCACATCACCGCCGCATGGGCCTTTTTGGACAATTTCTTCCAGCCGAAGACCCAGATGCCGATGAATGTGGACTCTAAAAAGAAGGCCGCGGTGGCCTCAATGGCCAGCAGGGAACCGAAGATGTCGCCCACATAGGCCGAATAGCGCGACCAGTTGGTGCCGAACTGGAACTCCAGGGTGAGTCCCGTTACCACCCCCACCGCAAAATTGATCAGAAACAGCTTGCCCCAGAACTTGGTCATCCGCAGGTAGGTTTCATCGCCGGTTTGAACATAGCGGGTCTCCATCACCGCGGTGAGCAGCGATAGGCCGAGGGTCAAGGGGACAAAGAAAAAGTGAAATACGCTGGTGGCGGCGAACTGCCAGCGCGACAGCATGACAACAGCATCCATGGGTTCCTCCGCAGGTTAGCGCCGGTCCGACAAGCGCCGTGAATTACACCTCACCTTCGATGGTACATTGGGTGAAATCAATCTCTTCGCCGCAGGCTTTGCAGGTGTGGTTTTTATCGAATTCATCGGAAAAGATTTCGACCTCCGCGGAACAGGCCGGGCATTTGCATTTGAGAAGTTTAAGATGCTTATGTTGCTCGAATCCGGGACAGTGTTGGGGGGTGTTGGCCATGGGGAAACCTCCTTTAGGGGTTGAGGGTTGAATTCCGGCGGGAGCGGATAAATTGGCGTACTTTATCCAATCCGCTTGTCGGACCCGTCATACTGGCAATCCGGCGTGTAGCAGGCGATGTCCAGAAACTCACATTTTTCTTTGCAGGAGGGACATTGGTCCGGAGGCTTGTCCGCCTCCAGCTCATATCCGCAACTGCCGCATTTCCATTTACCCATGATGCGTTCTCCTGGTTTCCCGCCATCTGCCGGCGGTCCGGCGGACGGCGGTTGGGTTCGTAATTTGGATTGACGATTGAGGCAATGGGTGCCCGTTGAATCCGAACGAAACTTGATCAGCCGGCTTTCCACAGTCCATGGAGGTTGCAATATTCCCGGGCGCTGACCTGATCGGCGTCAATGGCAAAAAATGCTTCAGGGGTGTCACCGGGATTGAGGAATTGGCGATAGATCTTTCCATCGGCAATCACTTCCACCCACTCAATCCAGTGTTTGGATTCCATGGGATGGGGCACATCACCCACTTTCACCTTGAAACCGCCATCGACTTTTTCCACCACGGGTACATGCTTCTCTTTGGCCGCGTCCACCGTGTTCTCTGTAAACAGCTGCATGTCCTGCCCACAGCACACCAAGGCGCCTTTGCCGCCGTGAAGCACTTCAACGATGTTTCCGCAGATTTTACATTTGTAAACTTCCAGTCTCTCCGCCATGGTCTCCTCCATTATTTAGAACTACAAGTCAAAGTCCCACCAGATCCCTGGTGCGACACCGATTCCCATCGTGCCGCGGTGCTGATCACCATCAGACCGCGAAACGAAATACACCCCATATCTATTTATCGCAGATTTGCCACCAGCCTTTGCGAATGTGGGCCATTTTTTCCTGTTCGGCCACTTTCTGGAGCTTGTAGGCCGAATCCCGCAACATTCCGTAGAGCACGCCGCAGCCCACATCCTCCCGGTGGCTGTCCCCCTCATCGGCCAGGCGCATCATCTCCCGGGCCAGCCGTAGGGTCTTGTGGATATTCTGATCACAACGCCGTTCAAATTCTTTTGCCACAGTATCCGGCTTTCCGTCAAACTTGGACTCCGCCGGGGCATCTTGCCCCGCGGGTTGGGAAGGGTCGGATTGCTTTATGGTATTCATGAGCGGAAAGGAATTGAGTTTGGGCTAAATTTGTGGGCGGTGAATAGGGCCAGTCCGAAAATTGCATCTTTTGGGCCCATGCCGCGGCCTTGCCTGGAACCAAGATCTACCCTTTTTGTTGGGGGCCTAGTGAAAACGATCATCTGAATTGGAACCGCGATAGTTGAAGATGGTCAGCTTTCGAGGCTTTCTGGATTTGTAGTTCAATTCTCGTGCCAAATCCAACGCCGCAACCATATTGTGGGTAATGGTCCTATTTCGCAGGCGATTTGGTTAAAAGCGTGGGTCCTTAGCCCTGCTTCTATCCTGACCTAATCCGATACAAGATCCCAGGGAAAGCCATCGGTTGAGCACCGATGAAGGAGATTAAGATTCCGTAATCATATAGTTTTATCAATTTCACGCGTATCAGGTAGCAGCTTGAGACAACTTTGTATCACAAACCAGGGACGGGATTTTATCGACAATCTTGTCCAAACCCACTATGATATCAGCTGAAGCCAATCGAAGGATATCATGCCAGCCCATCGCAAATCCCGCCTCGCAATCATCACGCTCGCACTTCTGGGTCTCTGTTTTGCCGGTGTGTTTGGCGCATACCTTGCGCTACGCCAGCCGGCCGTGCAGAACTATTTGGCCCAAAATCTGACCCGCTGGCTTGGTTTGAACATCACCGCCCGGCAGATTGGCATCGATCTGAATCAGGGGCTCGCGATCCAGGCCCGGGAGATTCAATTCCACCTGCCCGGCGATGGGGGCCAGTTGAACGCGGCGGCCCTGAGTGTGGGGCTGAAGATCGCGCCGCTGCTGAAAGGAGATCTGGCCCCCCAATGGATCGTCCTCCACCGCCCCCGCATCTCCGTGACACCGTCGCTGTTCGCCCCATCTACGGAGCGCCCTCGTAGCGGGGAACCTGGAGCCGGGCTAAACCGGCCGTTACACCCGCCATGGCATTTTCTACCGGCCACGTTGCGGCAGGTGCGGATCGACCAGGGGACCCTGGCGTTCGGCGAGTTGTCCTATACTCTGGTGGATCTGGAATTAGATCTGCGCATCGATCCTATTACTCAGACGATTTCCCGGGGCCGGGCCAGCTTTGCACTCAGTGACGGCATGCAGACGGCCGCCTTCGTTCTGGAGGGGTCGTTGGAGTTGGGCCACACCTTGGCGGAGACGGTGTTCAGCTCCTTGCAGGTAGACTTTCGGCAGCTTCCCCTAGCTTGGTTTCCCTGGCCCGGGTTTTTGCCTTGCGATTCGGGCCTGGCCGCCGGCCGCCTGACCGTTCAGGGGCAACCCGGACAAGCGCTGACCGCCCGGGGCAGTGTCAATGTGGACCAATTGAAACTGAGACTTCAGCGCAACGGGCGTCGCCACCTGTATGACCTTGCCCATCTTCCCCTATATCTCGAAACCCGCTGGCAGGCCGGACGTTGGCGGATCGGCGCATCCAGCCCGAACCAAGCGATCTTCCCCCTCAAGGTGGATTGGCTTTGGGATTTCACCACCCGCCCGCGTCCGGCCATGGACCTCAAGGTTACCGGAGGTCCCATGCCCCTGAGCAAGTTTAAAGCGCTTTACCCGGCACCGGTGACCACGCCCTGGCTGGATCAGGCACTCTTTCCAGCCCTGGAAGGCGGCACCGTCGACCTGCGGGAGTTTCGGATCCATGGCCGGCTGGATCAGCTCAGGCAATTGAAGGACCCGGATCATCGCGAGCGGCTGAAATTGGATCTCGATTTGGAGCAAAGCGCGCTTTTTAGAGAGCGACCGGGGTTGCCCCTGGAGGCCGTGTCGGCTCGGGTGCTTATTGATCAGGGCCGGCTCAGCATATCGGATCTCAAGGGCGGGTTTGGCGATTCCCGGATCGAGGGGGCCGATTTTGGAATCCGGGATCTCTACCATACCCCGTTAACGGTGGCGGGCAATCTGCAGGGACAGTTTGATCTCAAAGATATCCACGCCCAAACTCCGGCGTTCTGGTTCTCCGCGCCCGCCCGCCAACTGTTCGCTCCCCTGGCCGCCGCTCAAGGCCCCTTGCGGGCCGACACCGCATTCCGCATTCGCTGCGGGGAGCCATTGACCACCACCCTCTGGGGGACCTTTGATCTGGGTCCGGCACAGCTCCGTTTCAAAGCACTGGAAACGCCCATTGACCTTGAGGCGGGCCGTCTGACGCTGCTTGAATCCGGCGAGGCCCAATTTGAAGCCCAGGGCAGCTTGGCGGATTCGGAGTTTAATATCAAAGGACGCAGCGCGGGTGGATTGGTCACTCCCCTCGGCGACCCCCAAGGGGGCTGGAACGCTCGGGTTCAGGGCGTTTTCGATCTACCAAGCCTGCTCGCCGGCGGTAACCGGGATGTTCTTAAATCTCTCTGGCCGGATTTCCATGCACGAGCGGAAGATATCCGGGGAGAGCTGGCCGCGGATTTTCAAATCGTACAGACGGCCAAGGCCGGTGCACCACAGATCCGCCAAGGCAGCTTCACCTTGCACGAGGGCTGTCTGGCCTGGCGGGACAGCCCCTGGACTCTTGGCGTGACGTCCGGCGAATTGAGCCTGGCGCCGGATGCGCCGGCCCAGCTCAGCGGCATGGGCGATTGGGGGCCCCATGCATGGCATGCGCAGGGGGAAATTCACCATCTTCAGGACAGCGCCCGGCGCGCCCTTGAGCTTGACATCAGCGGACAAGCGGATCTGCCGCGATTGGTCCGCACCTTTTTCCCCCGCAGCCCATTCACACTGGCGGCGCCCGCCCCCCTGCCGGCCCGCATGAACCTGGCTCATTCCGCTCAGGGTCTGTTTTTGGAAGGAGAGGTCGATCTCAGGGGGATCGCCCTTAACCACGACCCGCTTTCCGCCCGATTGAGCGACTCCCGAAGCCGGGGTCATTTTCAGATTGAACGCACCCCGGAGGGGCAACTTAAAATTCCCCGAATCAGCCTTGAAAGCGGCGGGTCCCAGGTCGAGGCCAAGGGCTGGCTGACCCACCGCCAGACCGGTTTCCGGGGGTTTTTGGAAATCTCGGCCGATCCCTTTCACCTCGATGATATTGAGCTGCGCCTGACCTCTACCGCAGATCCTCTGAAAGGCCTGCTGCAACTGCATACCAGCTGGCGCCTGACGCCTGTAGGCATGATTCCCGCGGGGCCGGAGGGCATCATCCGATTCCGTGATTTGGGTCTCTCCTGGCCCAAGCTTGCCCAGCCCATCCGTGACAGCAGCCTCGATCTACGCTTGAGCCGGGAGGCACTGCGGATTGCTTCGGGCCGCATCCAGGTTGGCCAATCTCCCTTGAACATTTCCGGCCGCTTCACCGGTTGGGCCCCCCTGAAGGGTGCCTTGACCGTTCGCGGCCGCACGGTCCGGATCGCAGATCTTTACCGGCCCCCGCCATCGGTTGCCAGGAGTGAAAAGATCGATGCCGGGCCCGCCCCGGGGCCGCGCCTGCCGGGGTGGCTGGCCGGGGGTGATCTGCGGATGGAAATCGCTATAGACACCTTGCTTGGGGACCAGCTCACCAGCGGCCCCCTGGAAGCCGGGCTCAGTGTATCCAGGGATGTCCTGGCCCTCCAGCGAGTGATTTTGGATTTTCGTCCCGGAACGTTCATTCTCACCGGCCGTATTCCCAATGCGCCGCAAAAAACCATGCGCTTCGGCGGATATCTGCGAACGGAAAAGATTCCCAGCGCGGCGCTGCTGCCGCTGGTCAAGCTTGAGCCGAAACGGCTGGACGCGCAGTTGAGCCTGGAAGGCTCCTACATCGCCCAGGGGCTCGACCGGAACGCCCTGATCGGTGGGCTGGACGGAAATTTCAGCATGGAGTTGAACGAGGGCACCACTAACAGTTCCACGGTGCTGTTTCGAATTCTGGACCTGCTGAGCCTACAAAATCTGGTCCTGCAGCGCATGCCGGAAATCGGAGAAGACACATTTTATTTCAACAAGGCCAGCGCAGATTTTGAGATTCGCAAGGGGGTGGCCGCAACGGAAAATTTTATCCTGCGCAGCCCGGTATTCAATGCCGCTGGCCGGGGAGAACTGGATTTGGCCCGGCGGATCATCAATTTTGACCTGGGTGCCCAACCCTTGGGCAGCGTCGACAACCTGCTAAGCTGGATCCCCATTGTGGGCCACATTCTCACCGGTCCGGAAAAAGCCCTTCTGGTCTACTACTTTCACATCACCGGCCCCTTTAAAAATCCGCAGCTGCAGCACGTGCCCTTCAAAAACCTGGGAAGCGGGCTGGTGGGCTATTTTGAGCGTATTTTTACAACGCCCCCGCGTCTATTGCGCAAGGCCGCCGATTTTACCCGTGCTTTTCTGGGTCAGGATGGGGCAGCTGGGGAAGATGAGACGTCGACGGAGGGGGGGGTCGCCCCTTAATTCTCCTATTTGCAAATACGATGACATTCGGCCGTCAATCCATCCAGGCTGAGGGCGTTGCGAAAAAACGGAATATTCCCAATATTCCTTATCTTTCGCGCCTTGCCAGCCCGGCGCCTTGACATCCTCATTAGGTCACCGTTTTTATGAACAGGACCACTTAGCACCGCAACCCCCCAGGCGATAGATCAGCCCCATAGCTCATTTCGTGAGCCCACAGCGCATCTTCGCTTTGCTGCACGGTTTTTGCGGCACCGGATCCGACGGTTCTCCTTAGTATTGATGGGATGGGCGTATGGCGTCGAATTTGACAGCGCTTTGGAAGAAGCCTACCTTCAACAAATTTTACACTCGGGAATAATTCGAATCGACTCGGTTCCAAGCACTTGATTTCAAGGGCGGGTGACAAGGAGGTTATTTATGCTGACGTTGGCGGAACTCAAGAAAGAAACTGAAATTATTGACGAAATAAACTGGGAGATGAGCCCCGAAGAGGCCGTGCGGCTCTACCTGGAATGGGGCAACAACTGGGCGCGGGGGGACGGCTATGTGATTCGCTCCCCCGACGATTTTACCATCTATTTTGTGGTCAATTGCTGGCGCAAGCCCTACACCATTTACCTGATCCGCCGCAACAGCGCCGAGGCCGAAGAACTGGCCCAATTCGAGCTTCCCGCCCGCTTTGAAAAAGATGTGTGCGAACTCAAGGGCGTTTACGCCTTGGATGACGACACCAAGGCGTGGCTGAAATCCGAATTGGGTCTTGCTGAATAAAATCTTCCCTTACCCCATCAAGGGACCTTAAAAGCCCAGGCGTTTGATGATATCTTTGACCTTCTCCTGGGCGTTCTCTTCAACAATGAGCATACGCTCGGCGCTGGCGGCTTTGATTTTGGCCTCCAGCGCTTCCAGATCCGCGGGCTTCTCAAGAAAATCCGTGGCGCCTAGCTTCATGGCCTCCACCCCTTTTTCCACCGTGGCGTGGCCGGTCAATAGAATAATCTGAGATTCGGGCCGCCGGGTTTTGATTTCCTTAAGGGCATGCATGCCGTCCATTCCCGGCATCATGAAATCCATTATAATCGCATCGAAGGCTTGGGAATTGATTTTGGCCAGGGCCTCTTCCGCCGAGGTGCAGGTCTCCACTTCAAATCCGCGCGCCTGCATGCGCTCGGCCATCACTTCCAAAAAATCCTCTTCATCATCCACCAGTAGAACCTTTTCCGACATTTTAGACTCTCCTTTGCATCAGGTTACACGATTCATGGGTTATCAATGGCCTGAAGGGTCTGAAGCTATTCCGCGCTGGCATGCGTCGCTCCTTTCGTCCGGCCGTTGATCTCAAAATACAGAAGCAATTGGGCTGCCTGGGGCTCAAAGTCGATATTACACCTTAGAGCCTTTACTAAACTATGTACTTCGGGAATGGTTATAAATCTCGTTGCCTGTGATTCATCGCACAGGGCCAAAGGGGCCAGCCGCAGCACCGCCCGGGGAGGGCTCTTTTCCATGGCGATACCCAGGCAACCGCCTTTATGCATCCCCGTTAGGGCAAACTCCATGGCCAGCCAGATCAGATGCAGCAGCTTGAAGGTGGATACCGGCAGAGAGACGGCTGCCGGTCCGGGATCAATCTCAATCGCCACTTCCGCCATGGCGGCGAAGCGTGATGCCAGGGCGGTGGCCAATTCCAGGGCCTGCCCCAAATCGCTAGGCCCCTGGGGGGCATCCAGGCTGTGGGCCAGACGATGGCTCTCCTTGGCCAGTTGATCGGCCCGAGCGACCTGGCGGCGGATATTGGCCGAAAGGCGCTGGAGCCGCTCCGGGTCCAGGGGGCGCCCTTTGGCGGCCATGAGCACCAAGTCTTCCAGCAGGCCCGCGTTTTCATTGATAATCGCCAGGGCGTTTTTGGTTTCATGGCAGTAGGCCGCCGTCATTTTACTAAAAAAGCAAAGTCCCGCGGTTTCCAACACGGGGTCTCTATCGTCCATGGCTGGCTGTCTTTCGGCTTGTTGGGGGTTCGGAATCGAGAGGGCTTGCCGGCAGGGTAAAGGTAAAGCGGGTGCCTTGGCCCACCTCGCTTTCAGCCTGGATCCGGGCATTCATCTGCTGAACCAGCCCATAGGTCACGGATAGCCCCAGGCCTGCGCCACCTTCATCAGTCTGAGCAAAGTAAAACGGGTCGAACACATGGGCGATATCCTTTTCGGCCATGGCGGGACCGTCGTTGGCAACCGCGATCTGAATCTGATTGCCGTTGATCGGTTTCACCGATACATCCAAACAGCCCCCGGTTTGTAGTGCCTGAAAGGCGTTGTTGAACAGGTTGAGCAGAATTTGCTGCAGGTTGCCACGGTCACAGGTCACCGGAGGCAACCGTGGATCGATCTCCCGGCGGATGGTGATGTTGCGATAGGCGGCATCCTGCTCCAGAAAGGCCAGGATCTCGCTGGTGACGCTGCCGATATCAGTAGGCTCCACGCGGTTTGCCGATCCGCTGGCCAGGTTCAACAGGCGCCGGGTGATTTTTCCGCAGCGCTGGATATTGGCTAAAATGTCGTTCAGCAGTCCGTTCAGTTTGGGGTCTTCGGTATATTGGGGCAAGTGTCGGAACATATCCTGAATCAGGCCCGCCTTGGAGTTGATGATCTCCAACGGATTGTTGAGCTCATGGGCCACCCCGGCGGAGAGCCGCCCGATGGAGGCCATTTTATTGGCATAGGCCATGCGGCGCAGGACTTCGGTGCGTCGGCCATGGGCGTCGTGGATGCGATGCACCATATAGGTGGCCATTCCCAAAATTCCAATTAAGATCAAAACAATACTGCCCCCGGCAAGGGCGATCACTTTCAGGCGCATGCGGCGCCAGGGCTCCATGAGCGCCCTTTTGTCCCTAATCACCATCAAGGTCAAGGGGGAATCGGGAATCGCGGCATACCCCAGCAGCAGGGTGGCGCCCTGGGAGCCGGCATAGCTGCGAACCTGGACGTGGCCGGCATTAGCGGTCCGATCCGCCAGGGCCGGGGGCAGTTCGGCCAGGCGATGCAGCTTCCCATAATGGCGCGAAGGGGTTTGAAGGGTTCCCGAGGCGTCGATGATAAAGGCATCCCCGCCGGGACCCAGCTCCAGATCATCGCGCAAGCGCTGAAACGCGGCGAAATTCAGCTCGCCGTTGGGCTGAATTACCATGTGAGGCACGGTGTGGGCCGCTGCGGCCACCTGCTGCCGGGTTTGGAGCATGATCTCTCTCAATACCGCCTGGTGGGCTTCCCCTAAACTGAACACGGTCATCAGCACCAGGGGGATCACCGCCACCAGGGTGGTCAGCAGAACCAGGAGTTTCCATTTGCGGCGGAAGGTGAACAGCTTGTGGGGGCTCTCCTCCGTCAAATCATGGTGATCCCAGAATTTGGGCTTTAATTTGTGAAATATGGACATGGCCAGGGATGGGGCGACAGAGCGCCCCTGAACTCACTCCGCTTTTTTCGCGGTTTGTTGGATTTTGTTGTGCGCCTGCTGGAGCATTTCGCTCAGCTTGTCGATTTCCACCGGTTTTTGCAGGTAGCCAAAGGCGCCCAGGGCCATGCATTTGTCCCGGTCGGCCTCGGAACCGTGGCCGGTGAGGATTATCACCTCGATCTCCGGGCGGGTGGCCTTGACCTTGCGCAGCACCTCCAGACCGTCGATACCCGGCATCTTCAAGTCGATGATCATCACCTCGGGCTCATCGTCCTCCAGAAATTTTAGGGCCGAGGCGCCGTCATAGGCTACGGCGGAACCCATATCGCGCAGCTGAAGCCGTTCGGACAAGGTTTGCGCCAGGTCCCGCTCATCGTCCACCAGCAGCACCCGGGAGGGCAGGCTGAAATCGTGCTTGCGGTAGATGTTGGCCTGGTGAAACTGTTCGCCGACCTGAACCACCACTTGCCCCACTCCCGCCACCCGGCCGGCAATGGACTTGAGCTCCTCTTCCAGACGGCTGAGCATCAGCACGTGCTTGTGAATGGAAAGGGTCACGGTTTCCGCCTGGGCCGCCACCTCCACGGTGTGGCCTTCCCGGGCCAAGGCAACTTCAACCTCGGCCGCCAGGCGGAAATCCTCGGCTGCCTGTTGGGAATCGGCCGTTGCTTGAACGACGGTTTTCAGGGCATTTTCCTCGATCAGGGCGCTGGCCTGGGCCAGGTCGCTTTTGTGCATGGGCAGAAAGAGGTCGTAGTTGGCCGGATCCCAGCACTCCTGGGGCGTGGGGCGGATAAAATCGATCCAGGCCGCGCAATCTTCATCCCGGCGGCGGATCAGTTTCAGCGCCTCTTTTTCCGCCAGCCCATGCCGGTCCGCGGCCACCTTCAGGCGATAGGGCAAGTCGGCAATCAGGGCGATGCGCAGCAGATGGGAGATCGAGGTGGGGATGAGCTGTCCGGCAAATCCCAGCAATAGCAGATTATCCTCGGCGACCCGCTTGGCCAGGGCGAGCTTCAGATACGCCAGCGAACACTCTTTTTCGTGGGTGAACTTGTTGAAAACCGATGTTTTGGCGGCAAAGGCGCGTTGCAGTTTCTCCTTGCCCATGCCCGAGATCCTGGCCGCGGCCTGGCAAATCGCATCATCATCGATGAGCGTAAACCCGGTGGCGGCGCAAACTTCGGCGGCGACTTCGGCACCTCGGCAAAACACACCATGGAACATTGCAAGAACTGCCATGAAGGACTCCTTATTTTCAGGTTATGCATTCCGCCGAAACATCAGTACAATCCCGGGGGAGCGCTGACCACGGTCTTCAGAGGGCACTTAAGCTCCTCCTCCCCTTTGTGGGTTCGGGCATGGATCGCGTTGATGGCGACGTTGATACCGGGGTAAAAATGATCCATCCCGATTTTAGCCGCCAAATGAGTTCTCGTCAGAGCAGCCATCACCGATTCGTTGACCCCGCTCAGGGAGATGTCGATCCCGGCTCGGCGGATGCGGTCCACCACAAAGGAGAGCGCCTCCTGGCCCGAGGCGTCGATGTCGTTGATGCCGTTGGCCACGATGATGATGTGTTTGAGCCGCTTTTTGGCGAGCCGCCGCTGGCGGATTTGACTTTCCAGATAACCGGCATTGGCAAAGAAGAGCGGGCCGTCAAAACGCACCACATCGATATAGCGGCACTCCTGGAGCCCGTAGCTCACGGCGTCGTGGAGGCTGCGGTCCAGCCCCAGCGAGAGATCCACCACCGTGGGGCGCATGCTCTTGTAGAGAAAGAGTCCCAGGGAGAGCAGCACTCCCACCAGAATCCCCCGGTCCAGATGGGGTGCCGCGGTCAGGGTACACCCAAAGGTAATCATGGAAATGGCGCCGTCGTACCACTGGGCGCGCCAGGCGTGGATAAATCCTTTGATGTTGATCAGGCCCACCACGGCCATCATGATCACCGCGGCCAGCACCGACTGGGGCAGATGGTAGAGCAGGGGGGTGAAAAAGAGCAGGGCCGCCGCCACCACCAGGGTGGTGATCACGCTGGAGAATCCGCTGAGCGCCCCGGCCTTCAGGTTCACCGCGGTGCGGGAGAAAGAGCCTGAAACCGGATAGCCCTGGGTGCAGGCCCCGACGATGTTGGCCAGACCCTGACCCACCAGTTCCTGGTTGGGATCAATGCGCTGACCGGTTTTGGCGGCCGCGGCCCGGGCCACGGAAATGGCCTCCATGAATCCCAGCAGGGAGATGATGGCCGCATAGGAGAGCAGGTGGCCCACGGCGCTCATGTCCCAGACGGGCAGGCCCGGGGCCGGCAATCCCCGGGGTACGGCCCCCACCACCTGGCCTCCCGCGCTGAGCGGCACCCCATCCCGAGGGATGGGGCCCCGGCCCATTTCAATACGCCAGATCCGGCCGTCGCCCTGGGCTTTGGTGGGCAGGGCGCCCTTGAGATAAAACCCCGAGAAGCCGCTGGGGGCGTAGGCGACTCCTTCCAGGCGCAGCTTGCGGATCTCCCGGCGCAGAAGGCTCGCCTCGGGCTGCAGCTCGGTCATCCGCAGGGCCAGCCACTCATCCTGATGTCCGGCCATCAGGGCCTCGAAAGGCGCGTTTTTGTCCTGCGCCGAGGCCTGTTGTCTGCGCTGGATGGTGCGCTGGGCCGCCAGGCGCTGCTCTTCGTCGGCGATCAAATTATATTTCTGGATCAAGGCGCGGGCGGCGGGCGCCGATAACGCACTTAAGGGCACTTCCAGTTTGCGCTCGAACCCGGTGAGCCAGGAGATGAGCGTGGTGGCCAGCACGGCCACCAGTACGGTGGGGCTGTGGGGGGCGATCAGCCGCAGGGCGTACATGATGGCAAAGGCGGCCAGGCCCATGAGCAGGGTGGGCCAGTGTATGTGGTTCGCCGCCGCGGCGAATACCTTGGCCAGGGTGGCGAAATGGTAGGCTTCCGTATCCACCTGCACGCCGAACAGTTTGGAGAGCTGGGAGGTGGCGATGATGATGGCGGCCGCGTTGGTGAATCCATTGATGACCGGGTGGGAAAGAAAGTTTACCAGGACCCCCAGGCGCAACACGCCCAGGGTCAATTGGAACAGCCCCACCATCAGGGCCAAGAGCAGGGCGTAGGCGATGTATCCGGGGGTGCCGATGCGGGCCAGAGGCTCCAGGGCCACCGCCGTCAACAGGGAAACCACCGCCACCGGTCCGGTGGACAATTGCCGGCTCGATCCGAAAAGGGCGGCCGTCATAGGCGGCAGAAAAGCCGCATAGAGGCCGTAGAAGGCGGGTAGTCCCGCCAGCTGGGCATAGGCCATGGATTGGGGGATCAGCACCAGGGCCACGGTCAGGCCGGCCAGAGCGTCGGCCTTGAGGGTGGCCCACTTCAGGGTGAAGATCCACTCTGTGAATGGCAGCAGGCGCTGCACCAAGGGTATTTTTTCGGATTCAGGGGTCATGGGCCGGGGGGGGCTCCGGGTTCGGCTGCAGGATGCGGCTGCAGCAGGTCAGCAACTCCTGGTAAAGGGCGCCGGCGTCGTAGAGCTTGTAGGTGTTGAACCGAATCAGGCCGTCCACGGCGGAAAAGAGGATCAGGGCGGTCTTGTGGGCAGACAGCGGGCCGATGGAGCCGTCTTTCTGGCCATGGAGGATGGCGTCTTCAAAAATGTCCACCAGGCAGGTGTAAATTTCAGCCAGGTGGCGGCGGCAGACCGGATTGTGTTCCGCCAACTGGTAAGGAAAGTGGCGTTGCAACAGCAGAAATTCGTCTTCCATCTCCGCGGCCAGTCGCAGGTAATGGGTGATGATCTCCTGGATCTGCTCCAAACCGGTTTTCCCCTGACGGGCAAGGGTATCGCGCTGGAAATTTTGGAGGATGGCCTCCTTGATGCCCTTGAGGATCGCCAGCAGCAGTTCCTCCTTACTGCTGAAATGGTAAAACAGCGTTGCCCCGGCCACCCCGCTCAAGCGGCAGATCTCCGCGGTGGAGGTCTCCCTGAAACCCTGGCGGGCAAAAAGGGCCGTGGCCTGGCGCCGAATGGTGTTTTTTTTTGACATTTCGCTTTCAAGGATAGTATAGGTGCCTGACTGACCAATCAGTCAAGTTTTTATTAGTTTAAACCGGCCTTGTCAAGCCCGATGCCAGCGATCTCCAGGCCTTCTGGGCCGCACCGGATCTCGAAACAAAACTGGATGAAACATGAGTATGCCCGTACCGGAAAAAGCACATCTGCTGGAACACCTCAAATCGAGGGGCTTCGATGTACCGCCCTTCATTTATTTGCCGCCCGAAGATTTCAAGAAAGAACGCTTCGATTGCCTGACCCGGTTTTTGAAGGAACATTGCGACGGGTACAAGGTCATCGCCCGCAGCGCCCATTTGGCGGAAAAGTCCTTCAAGAGCGGAACCTTCGACTCCTTTGGCACCTACGCCGATGTGGGCGGAATCCAGTATGCCCGCAAAAAGATGATCCGCATGGCCAAAACCACCAAGCGGCTTTCCATTCAGCGCCAGCAGTACTTCAGCGGTGCGCCCCAGATTGACTTGGAGGAGATGGGAGTGATTGTGATGCCCTTTATCCAGGGCACCGGAATTATGGCTAAATTGTTGGGCCGCCAGTGGGAGTACGGCTATTGTCGGGACCGTTCCCGGAAAATTCAACGAGAGCCATTTATCACCCAAATTCCCCATGACCGCCGCTTGGTGCAGCTCTCCAAGGATATTCAGGATACGTTGGGATTTCCGTGTGAAATCGAATATATCGCCACTCCTCGGGGTGAAATCTGGGTGGTTCAGGCCAAGGATATCTCCCACATTGAGACCTTGGAGAAAAAAGAGAGTGAACGCGCTATCAAGCTGGACGGCGTGCGCCGGATCCGCAAGCGCCGTAACTACCGCGAACGGGCGCTCTTCGTCTTGGACAACAAGTCCTTTTATATCAACCTCATCGGCCAATGTGAGGATATGCTCTTGGGCTGCTCCGGCCCGCGTCCAAAGATTGAAGATCTCATCGCCACGGTGAAGGCTTACGAGGCGGAATTTTTAACCTTTGCCCTCAAACATCAGCGCTATGCGGTCCTGGGACTCTCCATCCAGGATGCCGAGGATCTGTTCCAGATCGCCAGCCACTATCTGGATGAAACCCCGGAGTTCCAGGCCCAGTTGTCCCAGGCCCTGCACGACAATCTGTATCAGATCGATATTTTTCTTTCCGAAGCCGACACCATGATCGCCAAGGACAAATTGCGCATCAATCTGGGCAGCCACGATGCCTATGGAATCGACACGGTGCGCAATCCCCTCTGGTCGGTCTATTGGCATCTGGACAAGCACGAGGCGATGGTCAAGGAGTTTCGCCGCTTGGGATTCATGACCGGCGATACGGTGGGCATTGAAATCGGGGCCGATGACAAGCCGACCCTCTTTCGGCTATAGATTAGCTTCTTAATTTTCCAGGTTAAGGTTGGGGTTCGCTTTTTCGCAGAAGTGTGAAGCGTTCCAGGGCAAAGGCATATTCCAGGCGGTCATCCATAAAGGTGGCCAGGGCCTGGCGGTAGTGGTCCAGGGCGCGGGCTGCATCCTGATCGCCTTCGGCCCAAAACCCCAGGGCGCTGTGGGCCGTGACCAGATCGAGTGGCTGACGGCCGCTTAAACCGAGGGATTGCAGGGCGTCGGTTTCTCCCCTAAGGGCGCCGCTCAAGTTGCGGTACCAGGGATTCTGGGTCTCTTGCTGAAACTGCGCCAAGCGTGCCCGGGCCTCCGGGGTGTGGCCCTGCTTGTGCAAAATCTCCGGCAACAACAGGCCCACGCTCAGCCGTTCGGCGGTCTCCCGGCCCGGAAAGCCCAGAAATCGGTCGCCCTGAATCAGGGCCTCCTCCCAGGCCCCGCCCATGGCATGCTGAAACACCAGTTGGGCGAGCACATCGCCCTGAAAGGGACCCACCGCGGCCAGTCGGGTCAGGATTTCGACTTTCTCTTGGGCGCTTATCTCGGTCTGGCGCAGCTTGGCCCGTAACAATTCCCGCTCCTGCCAGCCCTTGCGTGAGGCCTGCCACTTCTCAACGATGTCCCGCTGCTGGACCTCGATGGTGTTTTGCTGGGGCCGCTCCCCGGCTGAGGCGGCTATGCTATTCTGGCGCGTCTGGCGCAGATAGGTTAAGGCCAGGGGCAAGAGCCAGGTGGTGGCTTCCAGTTCCTGGGCAGCCCGTTCAAACAGCTTCCCGGCCCCCTCCCAATCCGCCTCCGCCATGCGCCGCAAGCCCACGGTCCAATTGAGCCAGCCGCGCTCTTCGGAGGTGTAACCCCCTGCCAGGGCCTGATCTGGGTCCACAACACCTTCCAGAACCTGTACCAGATAACCGTAAAATTCGTCCGCCGAGCGCCAATCCAGATTGTGCAGGGGATCTTTATGAGGGCTATCGCTACCGATTGGCCCCAGCCAATCCATGAGAAACAGCATCCAGTGGATTCGCCCACTGTCCACTCCCATGGAGAGCGCCTGCTCGAACCAGTTTGCGGCCGGGGCAAAGTCGTCCAGCCCGAAATGAATCATGCCTGCGGCCATCACCAGGGCGGGATGGGCATTGCGCGCCAGCTCGGCCAAAACTTGCCGGCTGGCCTCCTGCCAGCGGTTCTCTAAGGCCAGCTTGAGCAGCGCGTCGACCTTGTCGTCAATTTCCAAATCGAGCACACCGTTCCATTTGCGCTGGCCCTCTTTAAGGGCCGCCAGCAATTGGGCCGCCGGGTTGATGGGCAGCACCAAGCCGATATCCGACAACATGGTGGCGACCGGGATGGGGCTTGCGGCCATGTCGGTGTAAACGCTGGAAGCGATGCCGATCACCTTGCCCCGACGGTCGATGATGGGCCCGCCGCTGTTGCCCCGGTACAGGGAGGTGTCCACCTGGAGCATGTTTTCGAAGGCCCGTCGCACATTGCCTCGGGTCACGCTGACGTTCACCGTGGTGTCTTGGGTACGGCTGCCAAGGGGGAACCCCAGGGTGATCACCGGGGATAGTTTGGGAACCCGCCCCGCGTCCAATTGGGTGTCCAGGGGCAGGGGTTGAAGCCCGGCCGGTACGACATCGATTTTCAGCACCGCAAAATCATTTCTCAGGGGGAATTTGATCCGCTCCCAGGTTTTCAGGGGGGGGCGCGCCACCCCGGCGATGGTGACCCGCCGGTCCCCCTCCCCGCCGAAGGCCGTGGCGAGGCTGTAGGTGTCTTCAATGGCCCGGCTGCCCTCGAATTTGGGCAGGCGCCGAAAGGCTTCCGTGCCCTCGAACCAGAGATACATGCGGTAGCCGAAGCGCGCCTTGCGCTCCAACTCCTGCAGGCGGGCGATAATGGCCATCAGCCGGGGGTCTTCCAGCCAGGGGCAGGCCACATGGCGATTGGTGAGCAGATAGCCCTGCGCATCCACCAAAAAACCGGTGCCCTCGCTGCGGTTCAGATAGACGGTGGCGTCGTCCACTGTGATCCAATACTCCACAAGCACCATAGCCACCGAAGGGGCATAGCGGTTGGCAAGGCGCTCCAGGGCGTCGGGGTCCAGGTCGGGCTGCCGGCCAAGATAGAGCCAGAAACCCAAGATTCCCGTGCATAAGATCAGTACCAGCGACGCCCCGATGATTTGGACCTTCCGGTTGAGGCCCCGCAGGGCCCTGGACGGCAGGCTGCTCTGAAGTTCACCCGCAGCGGCCAATTTTGCGGGCTGGGCGATGATGCGTTTCAGGGCCAGGGCCACCTCCCCCATGGATCGCGGCCGTAGATCGGGATCCGTGGCCAGCATGATTTTCAGCAGTACCCGGGCCTCTTCGGGAATGGGTAAGGTATCGATTTTGGCCGTCAAATCGCAGGCCGCCAGATCGGCGGTGAGCAACTCCATGAATATTTTGCCCAAGGACCAGATATCACTGCGCAAATCCAGAGGACGCTGGCCGGCGATGTCCGGATGACAATCCAGCAGGCGCTTGAGCATGGGGCCGGGCCGGTTGATGGCGGGATCCAGAAAACGGGAGAGCTTGTAATCGATTTTGACCTGGAGTGTATCTTTGGCGTCCCGGTAGACGATGATATCGTCCAGAATCAGATGAGGGATGAAATGGCCGATGCGGTGCAGTCCATCCAGAATGGAGGCGATGCGGTAAAAGAGCCCGAAGAGTTCGCCTAAGTCCTGCAACCGCCCGGAGGCCAACAGACTGCCCCAGCGCTCTTTAGCGATCCACTCGCTGACCCGATACCACACCCCGTCCAGGGATTGCCGGATTTCACGGTGCTGCACGAAATAGTCTTGCGGCAAAGCCTGCAACTGGGTCAATTCCCGTTTCAAACGGGCGGCGATGTCGCCATCGATTCCGGACTCGGGGGTAAAGATGCGCAGCATGACCGATTGGGTCGCGGGATCCTGGCCATGAGGGACCGCCCGGCAGAGAATCGACCCATAGCCCTCATGGAGAACCTCCACAATGGTGTAGCCGTCGATGGATTTGCGGCCCTCCGCCACTTCTCGGCCGCATGCCGGACAGGTGAGAACATCTTCGGCGACCATCAGATCACAACCCGGGCAAATTTTCATGGCATACCTCTGATCGACATGCAGCGATCTGCTGGGCGCAATTGCCTCCATCCGGGAACCGCACCGCTGTGAGCATTAGAGCCCTGAATCTATGCTATTTTCAGTCGAATCGCCTCCATTTAGTTTACATCGACTTTCCCAGGGGTCAAGGATCGGCGACCCGGCGCCCCCGTCTTGACGTGCCTTTAAAGGTGGTTTAAATTTTCGGCCAAATCCCAATGAAAAAACGCAACACCCTGGTATTAAAGATTTAAATTCATTCAATTTCAAGCTTGAGATCCACAATCCTTATGGATGGCCGGCTTGTCATATGCATCTCTCTCGATTTTCTCAACAGTCCTACATCAGGTCGTATTGCTGCCGGCCCTTGGGCCGTTTTACCGGAAAAATGCTCCCCGGCTCCCCGCGGCGCACCCTATGCCCCCACCTCCCGCCGTTTGTCGCAACCCCTTTACCCTGGGGGGGGGCTATGGTATGGAACCCTCCCACTGTGCCCCGGGAGTGGATTGAAAGATCCAGGTTCACCCTAACCCGTCAGGAGAACGCCCAAGATGATCCAGGTGGAGAATCTAACCAAGTACTACAATGAATTTTGTGCCGTGGACGGCATCGATCTGACCATCAACAGCGGTGAAATCCTCGGGTTGCTAGGGCCCAACGGCGCCGGCAAGACCACCACCCTGCGCATGCTGACCGGGTACTTTCTGCCCACCAGCGGCACCATCCGGGTCAAGGATCTCGATATCCGCCAGGATCGTCTCAAGATCAAGCAGTTCATGGGATATCTGCCCGAGTCGGCGCCGCTCTATCGCAACATGCTGGTGCTCGATTATCTGGCCTATGTGGCCCGCATCCGGGGGCTCAACGGCGACCGCCAGGCGACCCGCATCGAGGAACTGGCCGATTTATGCGGGCTGCGGGAGATCATGCACCGCAGCGTGGGCGAGCTTTCCAAAGGGCTCAACCAGCGGGTGGGCCTGGCCCACGCCATGATGATCGATCCGGAGATTCTGGTGCTGGACGAACCCACTTCCGGACTGGATCCCAACCAGATTGTGGAGATTCGGGACATCATCCGGCGCATCGGCGAAGAAAAGACGGTGATCCTTTCCACCCACATCCTCAGCGAGGCCGAGGCCACCTGCGACCGCATCGTGATCATCGACCGGGGTAAAATCGTAGCCGACGACCGCACCCGCAACCTTCAGGAAGCCCGGGGCGAAGCCCAGACCATCCATTTAGTATTGCACCAGGCCGCGGCCGAGGAGGTTATCCAACTCCTCCAGGGCGTTGCGGGCGTGACCCGGGTCGGCACCCGCCCCACCGGCCAGGGGGATGCCCTGGAGGTGAAGCTGACCTGCCGGCTTGAAGAGCAGATGCGGGGGCGGATCTACGAGGCGGTCAAATCCACCGATTGGGTGCTGGTGGAGTTTATCCGGGAAACCCGAACCCTGGAAACCATATTCCGAGAACTGACCCAAGCGGATGGATCGAGCTGATCTAGATCGAACCGACCTGAATTTCAGCCCCCTGGGGAACCGCCTCCCCTAACTGAACCGGCCCAACTCACGGAGAACGCGCATATGCGGCAAATCAAGACCATCATGGCCAAAGAGCTCAAAGACTATTTTATCTCGCCCATCGCCTATATTGTGATCGCCATCTTTTTGCTGGTGACGGGCTGGTTTTTCTTCGCCACCTTTTTTCTGTTCAATCAAGCCGATCTGCGGGGCTTTTTCAATTTGCTGCCCATCATCTTCGCCTTTGTGATTCCGGCGGTGACCATGCGGCTGTTCGCCGAGGAGCGCAACCTGGGCTCCTATGAACTGCTGTTGACCCTGCCCGTGGATTACAGCGACATTATTCTGGGCAAATTTTTTGCCGGGGTACTCTTTATCGCCTCGGCTCTGGTGCCCACCCTGGTGTACGCCCTGAGCGTCAGCGCCCTGGGCAACTTGGACTGGGGGAGCGTGTTGGGCGGGTATCTGGGCGCCATCCTCTTGGCAGGCGCCTTTACCGCCATCGGGCTATGGGCCTCGGCCACTACCCGCAATCAGATCATCGCCTTCATTATCGGCGCTCTGGTCTGTTTCATTCTGACCTTGCTGGACAAAATTCTCTTTTTTATGCCTTCCGCCGTGCTCGGCCTAGTGGGCTACCTGGCCACGGGCGTTCATTTCGAGAATGTCGCCAAGGGGATCATCGACACCCGGGATATTCTCTATTTTTTAAGTGTTATCTTTGTGGGGCTCTACGCCACCCATTTGTCCCTCACGGCCCATGAATAAGGAGATCCGCATGGCAGCCCCAGCATCCAACTCATATGCCAAAATCATCAAACCCCTGCTCTATCTGGTGGTGATCGTCCTGCTCAACCTCGCCGGGTTGACCCTTTTCTTTCGCTTCGATTTGACGGCCAACAAGATCTACTCCATCTCACCCGCCAGCAAAGCGGTGGTGGCCACCCTCTCCGAGCCCCTGACCATCAATGTCTTTTTTACCAAAAACCTGCCGGCGCCCCACAACTACACCGAGCGCTATCTCCACGATCTGCTGGAAGAGTATGCCCTGGCCTCCAATGACTACTTCAACTACCGATTCTACGATGTCAGCCCGGAGAGCGAGGGTACTCTGGGTGCCCGGGAAAATCAGCAGCTGGCCGAGAATTACGGCATCCGTCCGGTGCAGATCCAGGCCTTCGAGGACGACGAGGTAAAGTTCAAGCGGGCCTACATGGGCATGGTTCTGATCCACGGCGACATGGTGGAGCGGATTCCCACCATCACCAGCATCAACGGCCTAGAGTACACGCTTACCACCGCCATCCAGAAGCTCAATAACAAGATCAGCGCCCTGCTGCGGCTGGAAGATAAGATCAAGGTCAATCTGGTGCTCTCCTCCTCCCTGAAGCAGGTGGCGCCTTTCATGGGGCTGGAGGAACTGCCCGATTATCCAGCGGAATTGGCCGAAATTGTCAATAATCTCAATCAGAGAAGCTACAACAAGCTGGAATTCGCCCATATCGATCCCACGGAAAATGCTCAGGCGGACCTGCCCCTGCCCGCCGAGGATCTCATGCAGCTCAAATGGCCCGCCATTGCCGAAGCCGATATCCGCGCTGGAGAGGGCCAGATCGGCTTGGTGGTCTCCTATCAGGAGAAGGTCAAGAATCTCCCCATTCTCTCGGTGCTGCAGATTCCCATCATCGGCACCCAGTACCAGCTGCTGCCCCTGGCGGAGATGGAGGAGGTGCTCAACCGCACCCTGGAAAGCCTGGTGGATATCAACACCCAGATCGGATATCTGACCAGCCACGGCACCGCGCCCCTGAGCCCTGGCCCGCCCCAGGGCATGGCGCCCCAGATCTCATTGGGCAATTTTCAGCAGTTGGTCTCCCAGACCTACTCCATTCAAAACGTGGATTTAACAATTGAAGGGCTGCCCGAAGGGCTACCCTCGCTGATTATCACCCGGCCCACGGAGAAATTCAGTGACTGGGATCTCTACCAGATCGATCAGGCCCTGATGCGGGGTACCAATCTGATCCTTTTCCCGGACATGTTTCAGGAGCAGCCCAATCCCATGGGCATGGCCGGCGCGCCCGGGGGAAATTTCAGCCCGGTGGACAGCGGTCTGGAAAAGCTGCTGGCGCACTACGGCGTGCGCATCAAACAGGCCTATATCATGGATGAAATCTCCCATCGTCAGCGATTGCCGGCCGAGATGGGCGGCGGTGAGCAGCCCATCTATTTTGCACCGCTCATCCAGAACCGCCACATCAACTCCCAATTGCCCTTCATGTCCAACATCAAGGGCCTGGTGGCCCTGCGCATCTCGCCTTTGGAACGGGTGACGGATCGGATCGAAGCCCAGCAGATCGAGGTCCATGAGGTCTTTGCCGCCTCGGAAAAGGCCTGGGAGATGCGGGACAACATCAACCTGAACCCTATGTTCCTAGCCCCGCCCCCGGAGGATGCGGAGCGCGGCAGCCAGCCTCTGGCGTTTCTGCTGGAGGGGCACTTCCAGAGCTATTTTGCGGGCAAGCCCATTCCCCAGAGACCAGCCGAGGCGGATGCCGAGGAAGACCCTGCCGCCCTGGAAGAGGCGGGGGCTGAGCCGTCTGAAAGTGCATCTGAAGACCCAATCGCCGAAAGCGACTTGAAAGATGAGACCCAACCCGCCCTGGATCTGTCCCAAATTGAGACCCGGGGCACTTTCAAGGACCAGAGCGTTCCGGCCAAGATTTACATCATGGCCTCGGCGGAGATGCTGGGCGACCATGTGTTGGACCCGGCGGGCAACAGCCCCAATGATATGCTGATCATGAATGTGCTGGATGCCCTCAATGATCGTGAGGCCATTGCCCAAATGCGCAGCAAGGTGCAGGAGTTCAACCCCTTGGCCGAGACCTCGCCGGGCGCCAAAACCGCCATCAAAGCCCTGAACATCGTGGGACTGCCCATCGCCGTGGCGCTCTTCGGCGTAGGGGTCTGGATGCGGCGCATGGCACGCAAGAAACGTATCCAGTTACAATACGCGACCGCCAAATAAGGATCGCAGGCCACCCCGGAAGGTGCCGCCCTGATGAAACCCCGGCCTGATCATGCCTAAAAGCCGCAATTCAGAGCCCAAAGCGCGCTGCAAAGGTATTTCTTCGGGAAAAAGCGTAATCTGGCACACAACCTGCTGATCTGGTCAGTGTGGCGGAACGGTCCCCCGGCAGCAAAGGACTGCCGGCCGCTGAATTCAACCGGTAATCGAGCTTCCTGATTTTCAAGATTATTGATCGTCATTCCAAGGACCGAGCCATGAAAGTCAAAAAAGAAATTCTGATCCTCATCGGCATCATTGTCGTGCTGGGCGTCTACCTGGTCCAGCGCAAAACCGACCGCACCCACTACAGCCTGCCTGAAATCCAACCGGTGGAGGCAGCGAAAATCGAAAAAATCGAAATATCCCGGGATCAAGAGACCTTGACCCTGAGCAAAAAGGACGACCAGTGGTTCATCGTCCCTGGGGATAAACTGGCCGATAAAAGCAAGGCTTCCGGCATGGCCGAGGCCCTGGCCGACCTAAAGGTGACCGCCTTGGTGTCGGAAGCCGCCAGCTATGCCCGTTATGAGTTGGACGAAGGCAATCGGATCGTTCTTAAAGGCTGGCAGGGGGATCGGCAGGTTCGCGAGTTGGAGTTGGGCAAGGCGGCTTCCACCTTCCAACACACCTTTGTCAAGCTGCCCGGCAACCCCAATGTCTACCATGCCAGCGGCCATCTGCGACCCAAATTTGATTACGATGCCGAGGGCTTGCGGGATCTAACCGTATTTTCTGTGCAAGCGGACCAGATTGAGGGATTGACCCTCACCATGGGCGCTGAGAGTGTCGGGTTTGAGCGCCAGGCCGCACCCGAACCCCAAACGGAAACCCAAACCGAATCCGGAGCCGAATCCAAACCGATAGCCGAAAATGCATCAGACGCCGAAAATCAGGAAACCGAGAACCCGCCGACAGCGGAACCCCAATGGGTGGATCGTGCCACCCGGCAGCTTGTACCGGCAGATCAGATCGGCGATCTGATCCAGGAACTGGCCCAATTGGAATGCAGCCGCTACCTGGACGATAAAGCAGCGGGCGAACTCCCGAACCGATCACCCTACATGAAGATTGAGATCAGCGGGGAAAAAATCCATATCCTGACCCTTTTTGCCGCCGACGGAGAGGAGGGCGAAGGCTTTCCGGGACTATCTTCCCAAAATGCCGACGCCTTTATTTTGGCAAAATGGAAAGGTGAAGAGCTAGAAAAAAAGCTCAAGGCCCTGATCAGCCCCGAGCCCAGGGAAGATCAATCACAAGAGACCCAGGGACAAGACGATAGTTCCTGAATTTTCTTGACAATCTTATGGCCTTGTACTTTTAATTAGTGGTAGTAAACCAACCCAATAACCAGGAGGTAAGGGGGAAATCATGAAAAAATCGATTCTTTGGATATGCCTAGTTGGCCTGCTGATGGCCGGCATACCGGCTGCCGGTACGGCAGCTACTATCTATGAATTGGGACGCAATCCTTTTGCGGGAGGCCCCATCGATTCGGAAGCGCAGCTCAGGGAGATGGTTGCAGCCCAGCAGGCGGATCTGATGACCGGGTTTCAAAAAGCGGGCGCCGCGGATCTTTTTGAGTCCTTTAACAGCCAGTTCCCGGACGCCGAAATTACCATGGTCCAAGTGCAGCCCGGCGAGACTCTGCCCTGGATGCTTTTCAAAAAGAGCAACAAGGTGCGAGTGCTCAAGGATGTCACCTGGAAAGGCCAGGAACCCTTCGAGGCCTACCAGTTTTTCATCGACCAGGACGGCCAACGTTACGAATTTGTAGTGCCGGTAACCTGCGGCAACCTGGGCTTGCGGGATGTGGCCCCGGCTCCGCCCATGGAACAAGCCGTTGCCCCGCCGCCCCCACCTCCGCCCGTAAACCAGGACCCCACGTGTGTTATGCAGGCTATGCCCACCCGGCTCTTTAGCGGCCAGACCGTTACCCTGGACGCTGGCGGCTCCTCGGATCCCGACGGCTCCATCTCTTCGGTGACTTTCACCCTCATGGATTCCAGCGGCCAGGCCGTGACCGAATCCACCGTGACCCAGGCGCCTTTTGTGGAGCAGATGACCATTCCCGGCAAGGGCAACTATACGGTCAAGGCCGTGGTGACCGATGACAAAGGCACCCAAATGAGCTCGCCGGAGTGCGAGCAGAGCGTCGAATCCTTACGCCGGGGCGCCTGGCTGGCCGATGTGGCTTTTTACCGGCAATTCGATCCCGCCAACTATATTGGCGGCCGCATCGGCTACGAGTACCGGCTGGATGAGCGCTGGTCCCTCATCGGCATGGTGGGTGCCTTCCCCAAACTGGACGGCAACCAGGGTGCCAGCGCCGCCGTTGTGGACGCCTTTTTGAACCTCCGATGCCCTGTCGGCTTCTTTGCCGGCCTGGGGGTGGGCGGCTGGATTACCGATGGGGATGACGATGATCCTATCGAGGGCGACTATGAAGACACCGACCTTGACCTGATCCTCAACATGGGCGCCAGGATTTGGGGCGACCCCGAAGGCTTCAACACCTCGCTTTTCGTCGAGGCCCGCTCGGCCTTCGATGAATTCGACACCATGGCGGAGACCGGTCGATACGGGTTTGGCGTGCGGTTCCAGTTCTAACCTGATTTAACCCGGCACCAACTTCACCCATCACAAAGGGCGCGGACCGCCAGGTCTGCGCCCCTTTTTTTAGTCGCCGGATTCCAAACTATACCCGAAGCGACCAAAATTTCAGTTGTTACATCCGTAGGAGGGAGATCAAGATCGATTCAAGCTTTTCTGTCAATGGAAAGGGAATTTTACCCACGCAAAGCGGCAATATTATTTAGGAGATGCGGTTATGGGAATGAATACCGACACACTCAATTTCAAACCTCGGCTACAAGTGATCAATCCGGATCAGATCGCCCAAATTCACTGTGCCACGTTGGAGGTACTTGAAAGCACCGGGGTGGACATCCCCCATGCCCGCGCCTTGGAAATTCTCGCCGGCAACGGCGCCAAGGTGGCCGGCAACCGGGTACGAATGCCGTCCTGGGTGATTGAAGATGCCATCACCAAGGCACCACCCAGAATCGTACTAGGCACCCGAACCGGAAAACGGACCATCACGCTAGAGCGGGACAAAACATTTTTTGGTCCCAGCCTGGACTGCATCGACTACATGGATCCAAAAACCCATGTAAGAAGCCGATTTGTCAGTGATAACGTGAAAGTGACGGCAGCATTGTGCGACGCGTTGCCGCATCTTCACTGGAGCATGTTTATCGGAATGGCCGATGACATACCACCAGATGTCGCCGACCGGGTGATCGCACGATATGCTATGGAGTATTGTGAAAAGCCTGTGGCGTTTTGCTGCAAGGACACGGCAAACGCCAAGGACATTTTTGAAATGGCATTGTTGCTCTGCGGCGGCAGGGAAAATTTTGAAGCCGCTCCTTTTCTGATGCATTACTCCGAGCCGATTTCTCCCTTGGCCTATTATGGTCCGGCTGTGGACAAAATCATTTTCTGTGCGGAGAACATGATTCCTGTGATCAACTCACCGGCTCCCCAGGCTGCCGGCACCGCTCCGGCCACCCTGGCCGGAACGGTTGTGCAGGGGAATGCGGAAACTCTCAGCGGTCTCGTATTGCACCAGTTGGTCCAACCCGGCGCTCCGTTCATTGCCGGGGCCTTCACCACGATCATGGACATGCAGACGACCATTTTTTCCTACGGGGCCTGCGAGATGTCCCTGATGACCGCTGCACTGGCGCAAATGGCTCAGCACTATCGGGTGCCGTTTTTCGGCACCGCCGGTACCACGGACGCCAAATTCTGCGATGCTCAGGCAGGTGCCGAAGCCGCCTTCCAAATTCTCACAGCCGCAGCAACGGGTTCTGGCCTGGTACACGACTGCGGCAGTTGGATGGATCATGGTTCGCTGGCCTCTCCCGAATTCATGGTACTGGTCAACGACATTGTCGATGCGGTGGATCATTTCATGAAGGGGATACCTTTGGATGAGGAGAATCTGGCTCTAGAGGTGATTCACCGTGTTGGGCCTAAAGGAAATTTTCTTAATGATTCCCATACTTTCACTCATTTCAGAAAGGTCCGCTACTCTGAAATTTTCGACCGTAGCGTCCACGACGTGTGGGCTAATTCAGGCAGCAAGACCTTCGAACAGCGACTTCAAGAAGTGACCTTGAAAAAGATGGAGCATCGTCCCGAACCGTTGGATGCAGAAATAATCAAGACCTTGGACGAAATGCAGGCCGGCTGGAATTAGGGAGACCTTGTTTAGCGGTTTCCAAGATAAGAATAAGAGCGATACCCTTCCAGAGTATTTCTGACGGTAATGTAAGTATATAGCTTTTTAAACCCACCAACCCTTCACCCCGAGGCCAGTTATGACGGATCAAGGTCCATTACTGTATGAGGTGATCGAAATTGAAAACACATGGATCCCGATGCCGGACGGCTGCCGGCTGGCGGCCCGCATCTGGATGCCCGAAAACGCCCAAACCGAGCCGGTGCCGGCCATCCTGGAATACCTGCCCTACCGAAAACGCGACGGCACGGCCGAGCGCGACGCCACCACCCATCCGTACTTTGCGGCCCGGGGCTACGCATGCATCCGGGTGGACATGCGCGGAAACGGTGAGTCCGACGGCCTGATGTTCGACGAGTACGTTTTGCAGGAGCAGGACGACGCCCTGGCGGTGATCGACTGGCTTACGGCCCAGTCCTGGTGCTCCGGAACGGTGGGCATGATCGGTATCTCCTGGGGGGGATTCAACGGTCTTCAGGTGGCTGCCCGACGACCACCGGCATTGAAGGCCGTCATCTCCATCTGCTCGACCGATGACCGGTATGCGGATGACATTCATTACATGGGCGGATGCCTGCTCAACGACAACCTGAGCTGGGCCACCACCATGCTGGCTTACTCCATTCGACCGCCGGACCCGCTGCTGGTGGGCGACGGCTGGCGAAAGCTGTGGCGGCAGCGGCTGGAAAACCTGCCGTTTCTGGCCGACACCTGGCTGCAGCACCAGCACCGGGACGCTTACTGGCGACACGGCTCCATCTGTGAAAACTACGACGACGTGCAGGCCGCGGTGCTGCTGGTGGGCGGCTGGGCCGATGGCTACTCCAATACCATCTTCAGAATGCTCAAACACATGCGATCTCCCGTGCGGGCCATCATCGGCCCCTGGGCGCACAAATACCCCCATTTCGCCAACCCCGGACCGCGCATCGGCTTTCTGCAGGAGTGCTTGCGGTGGTGGGACCATTGGCTCAAGGATAGGGACACCGGCGTCATGGAAGACCCCCTGGTCAAGATCTACCTCCAGGAGAGCCTGCCGCCAAAACCCGGTTTCGACCATGTTCCCGGTCGGTGGGTCTCGGAAGCGCAGTGGCCGTCGCCGGAAATTGAATCCAAAACCTTTCATTTGAATGCGGAACATCGCCTTGCAGATACAGCGGACAAAGGCACGGTCCAGATCTCCAGCGCGCAAACCGTCGGTCGCCATGCCGGACGTTGGTTTGCCTTTGGTATGGGCGCCGAACTGCCCCTGGATCAGCGGGTGGAGGATCAGCGCAGCGTGGCGTTCGATTCCGCGCCCATCACTTCACCCATGGAAATTTGCGGCGCGCCGGTGCTCCTAGCGCAGATTGCTTCCGACCAACCCTGCGCACTGCTGGCGGCCCGCTTGTGCGACCTGCGACCCGACGGTTCGGTATCGCGGATCAGCTACGGTGTGCTCAACCTGACCCATCACCTGAATCACGCCGAGCCCAGGCCTTTGGAGCCCGGCAGGTTTTACCAGATCCGACTCCAGCTCAACGAGATCGGCTGGCGTCTGCAGCCGGGCCATTGCATCCGCCTCTCCCTTTCCAACACTTACTGGCCCATGGTCTGGCCCAGCCCCCATCCCACGCGGCTGAGACTCGATTTGGCCCACAGCCGGCTGGATCTGCCGCTGCGGCCGCCGCGCAACGAACCGGCCGTCACATGGGGTGATCCTGACATGGCAGCGCCCATGGAACAGGTAGTGCTTCGGCCGTCGGCCCAGGTCTGGCGCATTGAGGAAAACGCCGCCGACGGCGCTGTCACCACCCACAACGTCCACGATTACGGGGAGCGCGTCATCGCCCCCCATGGGCTGCGCACTCATCTCAGGGGAGAGGAGCATTACCGCATCTCTGCCCAGGATCCGCTGAGCGCGCGGGTGGATGTCGACTGGGAGATGAAATGGAGCCGCGATGTGTGGCAGGTCTCGGGCGTGGTGCACACCGCCATGTGGGCCGATGCGCAGCGATTTTACATGACAGCGAACGTGAGATTGTTTGAACAGGACACCTCGCTGTTCCACAAGAGCTGGAACAGCGTCATCGATCGGCAGCTGGTGTGATCGGCTGATCACCACTGGTTTCCATGACCGGCCGGCAAGGCATTAGGCATCAACCCCCAACCACAAGGAGATCGCATATGTCTGAAAAACAGCTTACCTGGATTCGCGTCGGGATGTCCCGCCGACAGTTCATCCACACCACGGCCCTGGGTGTGGCTGCCTTGGGCGTGCCGAAGGTGGTGTGGTCCGCTGGGAAAAAAATCCTCAAGGTGCGAGACTACTCGGATATCGAAAGCTTCGATCCTGCCGTGCATTCCGGATTGCCGGAAGAGGGCGCCAATCACGCCATCTACAACAAACTGGTGTGCTATACGCCCGGCGACGAGTGGAAGTGGCAGCTCGAGGCGGCCGAATCTGTGGATCAGGTGGACCCCACCCACATCAAGTTCAATTTGAAAAAGGGGATTCAGTTCACCAACGGCTACGGTGAAATGACCGCCGATGATGTCAAGTTCAGCCTGGAACGGCACATGGATCCCGATCTAAAATCCCAGCTAAAGGGTGATCTGGGCACCTTCAGCCATGTAGAGGTCACGGGAAGCCATAGCGGTGTCATCGTGCTCAAAGAGCCCTTCCAACCAATCTGGATGACGGCTCTGGCCTACATGGCCGGCAACATCATTTCCCAAAAGGCCACCATGGAAAAAGGCGGGACCTACACGGAACCCCCCTGCTGCTCGGGACCCTACAAGCTCAAATCGTGGGATAAAAAGCGCGGCACGATACTCGAACGAAACGAAATGTGGACCGGAAAACCCGCGGATTTCGACGAGCTGCATATCCTGCTCATCGATGACGAAAAGTCCGCTGAGATGGGCTTCGAGGCCGGAGACATCGATTTTACCCGCATCAGCATGTCGAGCCTGGAAAACTACCAGAACAAACCTCCGGCGAACAGCACCCTGGTCATCAAGCCCAGCCTCTATTATGTCTGGCTCGGCATGAACGTGGAGAATGAAATTCTCAAAGACCAGCGAGTGCGAAAGGCGATTCAGCACGCTGTGGATGTGGATTCAGTTCTGGAGGCCGCCTATTTCGGCGCCGTCAAGCGCTCCACCGGTATCTTGCCGCCAGGGCTGCTCGGCCATCGCCCTGAAAACCTCATCGCTGAGCCGGATCTGGACAAAGCCAAAGCCCTGTTAAAGGAGGCCGGCTACGCATCGGGCCTGGATCTGACCATTGATGTTCTGAACAAGACCACCTGGGTGACGGTGGCCCAGGTCATTCAGGCCTCACTGGCGCAGGTCGGCATTAACCTGACGGTCAATGTGCACGATTCCGGCACATTCTGGTCCCTGGGGGACGAATCCAAGGGAGAGGACTGGAAAAAGGTTCAGCTCATCGTCAACCGGTTTTCCAGCGCCCCAGATCCGTATTACGCCACCCAGTGGTTCACCGAAGAACAGATCGGGGTGTGGAACTGGGAACGGTTCAACGACCCGGAATACAATGCGCTGCACCAGAAAGCGGCCATAGAAACCGACCTGGCAAAACGCGATGCCGTGTACCGCCAGATGCAGGACATCATGGAGGAAAGCGGTGCTTACCTGTTCTTGACCCACGAGGCGGTTCCCCTGGTCTATCGCGACACCATCAAGCCGGCCCTGCGGCCCGATGGCGTTCCCATCTGGCGATATTTCGCATCGGCTTGATCCACAACGGGCTCCGCTTTCGGGCGGAGCCATTCATCCCCTCAGGAAATTTCTCCGATGCTGCTCTATTTTTTCAAGCGAACCGGACTGGCGATCGTGATCGTCATGGTGGCGATGACGCTGCTCTACGGCATGATTCACGCCGTTCCCGGCGATCCAGCCAACGTGATTCTCGGTCCCCGGGCAACCCCGGAGATGAAAGTGGAACTGCACCGGCGAATGGGATTGGACAAACCCGTGCTCGTCCAGTTGTGGACCTTTTTCAGCAATGCGGCCATGGGCGACATGGGCGTGGACGTGTTCTCCAACCAACCCGTCTCTAAGCTGGTCTTTGAGCAACTGCCGCAGACACTGGTACTGGTGTTCGCCGGTATTGCCTGGGCCATCGTTCTGGGCATTCCCATGGGGTGCTTTTCGGCCATCCGCCGCAACAGCTTTCTGGACAAATTCACCGGCTTCGTGAGCGTGGGCACCATCGCCATCCCCTCTTTTGTTGTGGCCCTGTACGCATTGCTGCTTTTTGCCGTGACCCTGCAGTGGCTGCCGGCCATCGGCATCGGGGATCCCGGCGATTGGTGGGATCAGTTCCTGCACCTGATCTTGCCGGCCTTTTCCGTGGGTCTGGGGTGGGTGGGCTACATCGCCCGGATGGTCCGGGCTTCGATGCTGGAGGTGATGGGCGAGCACCATATCCGCACGGTCAAGGCGTTCGGTCTTCCCGAACGGATGATCACCTACCGCTACGCTCTCCGTTTGGCCATTTTGCCCACCATCACCATCCTGGGAGTAGGCATCGGCCGCATGCTCTCCAACGCCGTGTTCGCCGAAATCGTGTTCGCCCGACCGGGCATCGGCAAGCTGATTTACGACGCGGTGGTATCGCGCAACTATCCTGTAGTGATGGGTTCTGTGCTTGTTTCCACGGTCTTTTTCGTGGCCGTCACCACGATGTCGGATGTAGTCGCCGCATTTTTGGATCCCCGGATTCGAAAAAACCTCTAACCCCTGGAAAGCCCCATGGCATCGAACGCATCGGAAAGTTATCGCCGGTTCTGGAACCACATTCGCCGCGACCCCCTGGGAATAACCGGCCTGGTTCTGGTCGTCTTGATCATTTTGAGCGCCGTGTTCGCAACCACCATCATTCCCCACAGCCCCACGGCCCTGGATGTGCGCAACCGGCTGGCCGACCCCTCCCTGGCCCACCTGCTGGGGACCGATCACCTGGGCCGCGACGTGCTGAGCCGGGTCATCATGGGCGGACGCATCGCCCTGTATGTGGCCCTGGTTTCCATCTCCGTCTCATTGACGATGGGACTCGTGCTGGGCCTGGTGGCCGGATACGGCCCGCGCTGGCTCGACAACCTCCTGATCCTAATCTTCGACGCGGTGCGATCTTTCCCTACCATCATGTTCGCCCTGGCCATGGTGACCCTTATGGGGCCGAGTTTGCAGACGGTGATCGCCGTGATCATCGCCACCTCCATTCCCGCCTACGGCCGCGTGGTGCGCACCCAGACCCAGGCGCTGCGGCACAATGAGTTCATCCTAGCCGAACGGTCTCAGGGAGCCGGCATGGTCCGGGTGCTGCTGGTGCACATGCTGCCCAATGTCATCGGACCACTGCTGATTATCGCCAGCATGGACATTCCGGTGGTGGTCACCATCGAGGCCGGCCTGAGTTTTTTAGGCCTGGGGGTCAAACCGCCCACACCCAGCTGGGGCAGTATTTTGTATGACGGGTACAGCTTCATCCGCAACACCCCGTGGTTGGTCATCGCCGGCGGGCTGCCCCTGATTCTGACCACCCTGGGATTTACGTTTCTGGGAGAATCTCTGCGGGACATATTCGATCCCAAACTCAACAAGGAGCGCTAAGCATCATGACGGAGGCGGTGCTGGACATTCGAAACATCTCCGTTGACTATCTCACCTTATCCGGACGGTTAAAAGCCCTGCGACATGTGTCGTTCACCGTTCCCAGGGGCAAGATCGTCGGACTGGTGGGTGAATCGGGCTGCGGCAAATCCACCCTGGCTTCGGTGGTGATCCGGCTCATGGCCGATAACGCCCGGGTGTCGGGCGACGGAGTGTTTTTCGAAGGGGAAAACCTGTTGGCCCTCTCACCGGAAAAAATGCGCGCCCTTCGCGGAAGCCGCATCACCATGATCTTTCAGGATCCCATGGCGGCCCTGAACCCGGTAATCTCCATTGGCACACAAATGACGGACATCCAGCACCGTGAAAAAACGTCCATCGCGCAAAAGCGCAATAAAGCCGTCGAGATGCTGACCCTGGTGGGAATCGCCGATCCGGCGTCCCGGCTCGATCAGTTTCCCCATGAATTTTCCGGAGGCATGCGCCAGCGCATCTGCATCGCCATGGCGCTGTTGTCCAGGCCCGCCCTGATTCTGGCCGACGAACCCACCACCGCCCTGGACGTCACCCTCGAGGCCCAGATCGTCCATCTGCTAAAAGAGCTGCAACGCACCATGGGCTGTTCCATCGTTTGCGTAAGCCATCACCTGGGCATGATCGCCGAGTTCTGTGATCAGGTGGTGGTGATGTACGCCGGGGAAGTGGTGGAGCAGGGAGATGTGCGCGATATCTTTCATCGGCCCGGGCATCCTTACACGCGGCTGCTGCTGGCGTGCGATCCGGCCAACATCCAAGAAACAACCCGACACCTTCCCACCATCGACGGTGAGATTCCCGACCTGGTCAACCTGCCCAAGGGCTGCATCTTTGAAAACCGATGTCCGCAAGCCATGGAGATCTGCCGGCGCAAAGCACCACCCAGCGTTAACCTGCACAACGGCCACCAAGCGGCCTGTCATCTGTTGAAAACAAAGGCGGGAAGATGAACGAACTACTCAAGGTGGAGGATTTGAAGGTCCGCTTTCCGGTCTGCGGCTGGCTTAAAAGCCTGGTCAAGCCCACAGCGCCGAGGTTTATCGAAGCGGTTTCCGGGGTGGGTTTTCAGATCCAGCCGGGCGAGACTTTCGGGCTAGTAGGCGAATCGGGCTCCGGGAAAACCACCCTGGGCCAAGCGGTTATCGGCCTGACCCGACCTTACTCTGGTGCTATCCACTTTGAAAATATCGACATTACCGGTCGGGGGGACCGGGCCTACAAACCCATCCGGCGGCGCATGGCCATGATGTTTCAGGATCCGGTGGGATGTCTTAGCCCACGTCTGAAGATCCGATCGATCCTGGCCCAACCCCTTCGCATTCACGGGCTGCCGGCTCCGGCCGAACGCATCGCCGAGCTGCTCTCCATGGTGGGCTTGCCCACGGAGTTTCTGCACCGATACCCGCACCAGCTCAGCGGCGGTCAGGCTCGCCGGGTGGGGCTAGCTCGGGCCTTGGCCTTGGCGCCCCGGCTCATCATTGCCGACGAACCCACCGCCGGCCTGGACGTCTCCATCCAGGGCGACATTCTCAACTTGCTGGCACGCATGCAGCGCGAGACAGACGTTAGCATCCTGGCTATCACCCACAACCTGGCCGTTATTCGTCACATCAGCGACCGCATGGCCATCATGTATCTGGGTCGCTTCGTGGAGCTGAGTCAAACCGAAGAGATTTTTCGGCACCCGCGCCACCCCTACACCCACGCCCTGCTCTCCGCCAATCCCGTGCCGGACCCGGATGCCGACATCGACCGGGTCGAACTCAAGGGTGACGTGCCCAGCCTGCTGCAGCGCCCCGATGGGTGCGAGTTTCACACCCGCTGCCCGTTTCGGCAAGACCGCTGCGAGCGGGAATTGCCGCTATCCCGGGAGGTCGGCCCCGGCCATCAGGTGCGCTGTCATTTTCCATTGGAAAAATCCTTCCACTCATGACGCTTCCGCATGATGGGTTAATGGAACGATAGCTGCGTTTTCAGAAAGCCAATCTCTTAAATAAATTGCCCACTATCCGTGGAAACGACCTGATTGTGATCTACGGCCATCCGGCCGTTCACGAATACATAACAGATTCCCGATGCGTGGCGGCGAGGCTCAAGGTAGGTGGCCTGGTCCGCAATCGTGTTTCGATCAAACACCACCATGTCCGCCCACATCCCTTCAGCGACCTGTCCCCGGCCCTAAAGACCGAATCTCTTGGCTGGGGTCGATGTCATTTTTCGCACCGCTGTCTCTAAATTCACCAGTTTCAGTTCTCGTACCAACCGCCCCAAGATCTTGGGAAATGCGCCGTATCCCCTTGGATGCGGGCGGCCGGTTCCGGGGGACAGGGGATGGCGTCCGTACCGACCATGGCCAACGGGTGCTTGATGACAGTATGCATGTCCTCCGGCCGAAGCATAGAAAAAACCATAGTGATATTTGCTTTGGTGTCGATCAGTAAGTCGAAAAGTGTGTCATACGGATCGCGATCCTGTTCTCGGGCGATCTGATCAAGGTCCCGTCCTACATGCTCAGCAGATCTTTCGTTTGGAACCGACCCTGACCGACTCAAAACCGCAGACCGACAGCCAGTTTTCTCCATCATAATCATCGGCCTCAATGGACGCTTTTATTTTGTTTCTTTCCTGTGAGTCTTTCAGGCGTTCAAGCAACCTATCTGGACCACCTTCATGAGCCCATCTCGGAAGCAAGGCGCTGAGAAAAGTGCTTCCTTGAGTATTTGGATTTGATCGGATTCCGGCAAATATTTGACTTGGCCTATCGAGCGCCCTCGGGGTTTGAATATAAGTGATTCGCTGGCCACCGTCTCCACGTGTGGTGGGGCTGGGTATTCAGGCGGAAAACCCCCGGCAGCCGGTCATCAGGCCATGTTTGCGGGTGGCCGGATATTGGCGGCAGATTTGGGGTTTGGCGTTTTGGATGGCGCATTGCCAGTGGTTTTTTCCGGGTACGGAAGTTAAAAACGGACAGATGTCGGCGACCTGGCTGGTGCCGGGGGTGATCCAGATGCGATAGCCGGAAGCTGCGCCGTTCTTTCGCCTGCCCCCCACCCATTTCAGAATGTCATCGCGGCCCAGATCCTGCCAGCGGCGCACATCTGCTTCGGTGATTTCGGTGTGATAGTCCAGGGATCGGCAGCAGTGGCCACACTGGATGCAGTCAAAGATTTCCATGCCGGTGGCGATTTTAATGCACCGAGATCCATCTTCTGTGATGACTTCGGCATGGGCCCGAAAGACCCGGCGGCACACCTGAACCAGGGTTTCCAGGTCCATGTCGGACCGGGATATTTCCCGGCACATATAAGCCACCAGCTCGCGGCCCTCAGCCCAATGCATGTTTCGTTGTCGGGGCTGGCTGACCCAGAACCCGGGCCGGCGGCCCTCCTTGATGAACTTCACCCGGTTCTGGGTGATGATGCGGATCAATCCTGAAAAGAGCATCAGCTGGGGCGGGTATTGCCGGAAGTCCCTGCAGATCGCCTCCACCGTTTCAGCCGGCGTCAACAGGATAGTGTCGCACTCCATGGGGGACTCCTCCGCTACCCAAGGCGCTGGAACCATGCTGGGGTTTTATCTTGTGTGCCCTGGGTGAGCAATGATGAATTCTATGACTTCATCCTCCAATTGACAAGAGGGCGCTGAATTCTCGGGGATGGCTTCAGTTGCGTCTCGACTTTCCAGTGATCCGGTTCTATTTTAAAATTTACCGTAAACCTGAGATATGAGCCGAAATGATCCATCCATCTTTTTTAATTCCGCCACACAGGAAATCCAGAGGAGACATTATGATCGTTGACCATGAAACCAACAAGCTGGCTACTGTAATCGATAGCCCCGAAGTCGAGCAGGCGGCCATGAAGGTACTGGTGGGCGCCGGCCAAGGATGGGTTGATTACGTGATGCGCATTGTGGAACTGGGGCCCGGGGGCTATTCGCCCCTTCACCGCCATGCCTGGCCCCACATCAACTACATGCTCGAGGGCCAGGGGGTGCTGGAAATCGAGGGCGCCCTTCACGAGGTGCGGGTCGGTTCTTTTGCCTATGTGCCGGCGGAGGCAACCCACCAGTTCAGGAACAGCGGTTCGGATCCGTTCCGATTTATCTGTATCGTGCCCAAGGAGGGGCATCAGTAAAGGTTTCGGGGAAGCGGGTATGCATTGGCATACGGAAGCTGAAGATGCGTTAAAGAAGGTGCCTTTTTTCGTGCGCAAACGGGTGCGGGCGCGGGTGGAAAAAGAGGCGCGACAAGAGGGAAAGCCGGTAGTCACCCTGGCGGAGGTCAAGGCGACCCAGAAGCGCTATCTTACTAAAATGGGCGAAGAGATCCGGGGCTACCAGCTGGAGGCTTGCTTCGGCCCCAGCGGGTGTCCCAAGCGGGCGGTGGTTTCCGAAGGGTTGTATGAGGATGTCGAGGCGCTGTTAAAAGAGGCCGATCTGCTCGGTTTTCTCAAGCAGCAGGTCAAGGGGGATCTGAAGTTTCACCACGAATTCCGGGTCACTCTGGCGGACTGTCCCAATGCCTGTTCCCAGCCCCAGATCAAGGATATCGGCATCATCGGTGCCCAGCGACCTGCGATCACCGCCGAGCCCTGCAGCGGGTGCAAGGCGTGTGTGACGATCTGTCCGGACCGGGCCGTGACCCTGTCGGCCGGCGATGATCCATCCCCGCGTATTGATGGAAAGCTGTGTCAGAACTGTGGCCTCTGCATTGCCCAGTGCCCCACCGAGACTTTGGCAGTCGGGCGGCAGGGCTATCGCATTCAGCTGGGGGGTAAATTGGGGCGTCATCCCCGGCTGGCGCGGGAGTTGCCGGGGATTTACAGCCATGCCCAGGTGCTGGAAGTGGTGGGACAATGTTTGGCCTTTTACAAGGCGCGCAGCCGCAACGGAAAGCGTTTCGGACAGCTATTGACTGATGCGGTTTTTGCCGAGTTGCTGCCGCAGCTTGTGCTTCCGGATTCGGGCGACCGCGGTTCAGATTTATCTTCTTAAAAAACCTGTCTTAAGCCGCCAGGGAGATGGTTTCCACAACGTTTCCCCGGGGACTGATCACCAGTTCTTCCACCGGAATGGCCTGGTTGGCCGCCTTGAGCGCTTTCTGGATAATGGTGGTCAAGCCGGAACAGCAGGGTACCTCCATGCGCACGCAGGTAACACGCTTGATCCCGGCGGTCTGGAACACTTGGGTCAAGCGCTCCACGTAAAGCGCGGCGTCGTCGAACTTGGGGCAGCCCATCATCACCACTTTGCCCGCCAAAAGGTCCTGGTGCAGATTGCGGTAGGCGGTTGCGGCACAGTCCGCCAGAATCAACAGGTCAGCTCCTTTGAGGTAGGGCGCCGTGGGCGGCACCAACCGGATCTTGATGGGCCAGTGAGTCAGGGCCGATGGCTCCCCGGCGCTATCGCCTGATGGGGGTTGGGTCAGGGCCGCCGCCGGCGGGGCGCTGAAGGTCTGGATTTGGGCCGATGGACAACCGCGGGGCAGGGTTTCCGCCTCTTTTTCGGTGGTGGACACCGATCCCTGACGTGTCAGGTGCTCGGCCACTGCGGTTTCGTCGAAATCCTCGGCCTCGCGTTCGATGATTTTCAGTGCGCCCTGGGGGCACTCCCCCAGGCAGGCGCCCAATCCGTCGCATAGGTTGTCGGCAATCACCTTCACCTTGCCGTCCACCACTTTCAGTGCACCTTCCGCGCAGTTGGGGACGCACTGCCCGCAGCCGTCGCACAGTTCCTCGTCGATTTCGATAATCTTACGTATTATTTTCATGTTTCAGTTCCTCTGGAAATATTTTCAGTGGGGGATTGCGTCCCAGTGGCAACGCCTATCTTCGTCGGGCTGCAAAGCGCCTGCCGTTTAAGCTGCCTTGAGCAAGGTTTTGGCGGCTTGCCGCCCGGCTTCAGTGTACCAGCCGGATTCAAGAATGGCCTGGACCGTGTCAGCAGCAGGGGCGGTTTCCGTCGCTTGCTGAGCCAGGTCCGCCAAACGGCGGGCATCCCGAATGACCCCCAGAGAGGGATCTTCGGTTTGGGATGTGTCGAGGCCTTCCAAAAACCGCGCTACCTCTGCTACCAGGGGGTCTGGGGCGTTGAGCCGGGTCAGGATATCTCCGGCTGGCTGGCGATCACCAGGGCTGCCCACATCTTGGAGCAGGGCGGCCATGATAATCACCGCCAGTTTGCCTTTGACTTTATTGTCTTGGATTTGTTTGCCGATTTGTTCGGCATAACGGGCCACCCTCAGAGTGCGACCCACCCGTTTAAAATCGGTTTTAAAATACTGTTTGACGGCGATGGCCACCCGGTCCTTGAGCAGGTCCTCCCGCTCGGCCAGAAGCTCTTCGGGCAGGGTGCCCAGACATTGCTCGGCGAACTGGCAGTAGGCTGCGCAGCCG
The DNA here is from genome assembly GCA_963713755.1 of uncultured delta proteobacterium. Taxonomy (GTDB): domain Bacteria; phylum Desulfobacterota; class Desulfobacteria; order Desulfobacterales; family CAVQMW01; genus CAVQMW01. The sequence continues at coordinate 1,707,612 of CAVQMW010000005.1, forward strand.
AAATCCATCTGCGGATTGACAAACCGGTGGCCGCAATGGCCGCACTTGCGGGTGGTGTCGTCCTTGAAAAACTCCACCGCCCTGCCGCATTCCGGGCATTGGGCCTCAGAAATGGCGTCCGCTTTCCAGTATTGGGTATCTTGCCCGGGGCAACGCATGGGCCTTACCTCCCCGTGTCGATGGTCCGAGAGACCGGTTTGAACAGGATCTACGAGATGACACCGTCATCCCGTAGTTCCTGGGTTTTCGGTCTCGGCTTATGGGTTCTACCCGAGAATTGTTTGCAGGTCATTTTCCGGGGTGTCGATGGGCATGATGTTGAAATTCTTCACCAGTACGTCCAGCACATTGGGGGTGATAAAGGCCGGCAGGCTGGGCCCCAGGCGGATATCCTTGATACCCAGGTGCAGCAGGCTCAACAGAATTGCACAGGCCTTCTGCTCGTACCAGGAGAGAATCATGGAGAGGGGCAGGTCGTTGACCCCGCAATCAAAGGCCTCGGCCAGGGCCGTGGCGATTTTGACCGCCGAGTAGGCATCGTTGCACTGTCCCACATCCAGCAGCCGCGGAATGCCGCCGATGTCGCCCAGGTCTTGGTCGAAAAAACGGAACTTGCCGCAGGCCAGGGTCAAAACCACGCAATCTTTCGGAACCTGCTCCACAAAGCGCGTGTAATAGTCCCGGCCCGGTTTGGCGCCGTCGCAGCCGCCCACCAGGAAGAAATGGCGGATGGCCTTGTTCTTGACCGCCTCGATCACGGTGCCGGCCACGCCCATCACGGCATTGTGGCCGAAGCCCACCATCACCGATTTTCCATCCACATCCTCGGGGAAACCGGGCATGGAAAGAGCCTTGTTGATGGCGGGAGTGAAGTCCTTGTCGGCCAGATGGGTCAGGCCGGGCCAGCCCACCAGTCCGGTGGTGAAGATATTGTCCGCATAGCTGTCCCTGGGCTTCTGAATGCAGTTGGTGGTCATGACGATCGCCCCGGGAAAGGCCGCGAACTCTTTGGCCTGATTCTGCCAGGCGGTGCCGTAGTGCCCGTAGAGGTGGCTGTATTTCTTCAGTTCCGGGTAACCGTGGCAGGGGAGCATTTCGCCATGGGTGTAGATGTTGATTCCCTTTCCTTCGGTCTGCTTGAGGATCAGCTCCAGGTCTTTCAGGTCATGGCCGGACACCAGGATCGCCTTGCCGGCCTTGGCGCCCAGGGGCACCGAGGTGGGCACCGGATGACCGTAAGTGCCGGTATTGCCGGCATCCAACAGCTCCATGGTGCGAATGTTGATTTCGCCGCACTTCAGGGCCAGGCCCACATAGTCATCCACGCTCTTTTCGGGATCCAGGGTCGCCGCCAGGGCTTCCTCGATAAAGGCGTACACCGCGGGATCTTCCTGGCCCAGAATTTGGGCGTGATCGGCGTAGGCCGCGGTGCCCTTGAGGCCGTAAATCAGCAGCTCGCGCAGGCCGCGCAGATCGGGGTTCAGCTCGGGGTCGGCCATGATGCCCACCAGTTCCCCCTGAGCCACCATCTCGGCCTGGGTGGCCGCCGGCTGGAAGGTCGCGGCGTCGTCACTGAAATCGGTCTTGCCGCCGGCCGCGGCCACCTTGGCCTTGAGGGCCTCGCGTTTGGCCACGGCGCTGTTGATCAGTTTCACGAAACGGGCTGGATCGAAGTTCACGTTGGTCAGGGTGCTGAAGACCCCCTCGTTGATGAAGCGACTGGTTTCCAGCTCATTGATGTTGACCCGGCGGCCTTCAACGGCAACCTGGGATAGCCCTTTAAGGGCGTGAATCAGCAGATCCTGCAGGGCGGCCACCTCGGGCTGTTTGCCGCAGACCCCAATTTGGGTGCATCCTTCGCCTTTTTTGGTTTGCTCGCATTGAAAACAGAACATGTGCGTTTCTCCTCGTATCTTGGGTTCAAATCGGCGGCTCCGGCCCTTCGGGTCGGGGCCTGGCCTTGTTTTAATAGCACCGGACGCGGGTTTCTCGGCGACCAAAGCTTTACCTTTCTGGGGGGGTTTGATACCCCAGGGAGCGACGTACCGCCTTGACCTAAGTCAAGGGACAAACATTTTTTCAATTTTTTCTGGACTATTCCATGAAACCGATAACCGAGATCATCCGCCAGATTTCCCTGTTCAGTGAACTCGCCCCCCGGCAACTGGATCAGGTGTGCCGGATTGCCGTTTCCAAAACCTACAAAAGCCGTCAGGCTATATTCAGTGACGGCGATGAGGGCGACGGCTTCTATGTGGTCCTTGAAGGCCGGGTTAAAGTCTACAAACTTTCGGCCGAGGGTAAAGAGAAGATATTGCACATTTTCGGACCTGGAAAGCCCTTTGGGGAGGTGCCGGTCTTTTCCGGGGACCGCTTTCCGGCCCATGCCCAGATGATCGCCCCCGGAAAACTGCTCTTTTTTCCGCGCCGGGCCTTTTTGGGCCTGATTGGGGAGAACCCGGCCCTGGCCCTACAGATGCTGGCCGTGCTCTCCAGGCGGCTCCGGGAGTTTACCCGGCAGATCGAGAACCTCTCCCTCAAGGAGGTGCCGGCCCGTCTGGCCTCCTATCTGCTCATACTGTCCCAGGAGCAGCGCAACCCGGAGCGTGTCACTCTGACCATATCCAAAAGCCAGCTAGCCAGCATCATCGGTACCATCCCGGAAACACTGTCGCGAATATTCGCCAGGCTGAGCGGGCAGGAGCTGATCTCAGTTCAGGGGGGGGTCATCCACCTGTTGGACCCAGAGGGGCTGGCGGACCTGGCCCATGCGGGTACCCGCGGGGATTAGGCTCGCTGACTTTGTCTCCGATATTTTCCCGTTCAATTCCATCCGGACTAAAGTGTATCACGGTAGGCGGCGTAGTTAGGACTTCAGCCGGGCCAGTTTTTGACTCAGCAGGCGGATGTGGCCCATCTCTTCCTTGATGATGGCCTCCATGCGGCGCTTGCCCTGGGCCCCGGGGACCGCCGATTTCATGCCCAGGTAGAAGACAATGGATTCTTTCTCCGCCTCGATGGCAGCCTTTAGAATAAGCTCCATGCTGCTCAGATCGATCTCCTTCTCTAAAAAGACCCGGGTATCCGCCAAGGCCTTGAGGTATAATACCGCCTCGCCCTGGGGGTCAAAGGTCGTGACGCCCTTTTCACTATCGCCCAGATCGGCTCGCATGGCCGCAAAGGTTTTTTCATGATCGTCTTCCATCAGCGCCAATTGCTCTAAAAACGCCTTTCGCTCAGGCTCGGCGACCTGCTGCGCCGCGTGACGATAAAATTGGGCGCCGTTGCGCTCCAGTTGCTCGGCCATCGCGAAGATTTCATCGGCACTAAAATCGTAGCTCATGCTAGGAAATATCCTTTCCGGTCATGGGATCCGAACTTGTAGCGGACTGTCCAGGGGCGTAGTGAGGCGCGCCTATAACATAGGCCTTGGGCGGCCGATGTAAAGCTAACGGCGGTGGATAGTAAACCCATTCCGCCGCCCCTGAAAGCGTGGGGCTGGGCGGCGGAGGAGTTAGCGGCTGATCAGCACTTGGGGAAAATCGGTGATATGGAAGCTCTCAGTGGGCGACAAGATGCGCAGGGCTTTTTGCGCCCGGCGGGTCATATATTTCCTAGCTACCTCCTGCCACAACAGGTCGATGACCACAGTTAGAAAAGCCGGTTTGGTCCGCTCCTTCACCTGTTTGAGGGCAATCATCTCATCATTTCCCAGGATGCGTTCGGCTTCCAGGTCCATGGTTTTCATCAGCTCCTGGATGTTCACCGATGCTCGAAAGATGCGGGTCAAACTGGTGCGTACAGTACTGGAGCGGGCTAAATCGAGCTGATCGACCCCTTCCCGGAAGGTTTTTGCATCCACTGGCTTGAATTCAGCCATGATCTCCTCAGCATATTTCCGGTTGGTGATGTTGACCGGGGGGGGCGTGCCAGAGTCGGCGTCCCAGAAATTCATCCGTTCCAAGACGGGTGGTTTGAAATCGTGCAATCGGCTGACGCCCGCGGGTGCCTTGGAAGGGGGGGTGCGCTGGGGAGGCGGGGGCAGAGGCGCGGTTCCTTTGGGGATTTGGGTTTTCATGGGGTTATCGGGCAGGGGCCTATCCTTGGGCTCGGGAAGGTCCTCAGAAGCGGATTGGGTGGTGACCTGTTGGGCCGCTTCCATTTTCCGGGCCTCTTTGCGGGCCTCATTATGGGCCTCTTTATGCTCAGTGGGCACGGCAATTGCCAGTTCTTTGGCACACTCCCGGATGATGGCCCCGTCTATGACCCTGATTTCCTGAACGAATCCCGTAAGCAAGGCGTGATCGCAGATCACATTGATCAGCCGTGGATAGCCCTTGGCAAAATCTATCACCTCATCCATGGCACTGGGTGCGAAGATCTCGGTGGTGGTGCCGGCCACGTTGAGACGGTGGCGGATGTAGGCGGCGGTCTCGCTGCGGTTCAAGGGATCCACGTGATAATTGAGAGTGATGCGTTGCCGCAGGGCCCGCATTTGCCGCTTGACCAGCAATTCATTGAATTCATTTTGCCCCACAAAAAATATGTTGAGCAGTTTGGTGTATTGCTTTTCGATGTTGGAGAGCAGGCGGATCTCTTCCAGCATGGCGGGCTGGATGGCCTGGGCCTCGTCGATAATCAGCAATACCTTTTTTCGGGCATTGTGGGCTACCTTGAGGAACTGGTCGAAGGCCTCCAGAAAAGCGCCCTTACTGTTGAAATGGTTTTTCTTCATGTGAAAGGCGCGGGCGATGAAATTGAAGAAATCCACCGGTTCCAATCCGGGATTTGGAACCAGCGCATACAAAACATTATCGTCCAAGGTGTTGAGCAGGCTCTGCAAAAGGGTGGTTTTACCCGTACCTACGTCACCGGTGAGCAGCAGGAAACCCTTACTGTCCAGTATGCCGTATTTCAGGGTAGCCAAGGCTTCCTGGTGCTTTTCCCCCATCCACATGAATTTAGGGTCGGTACTGATCTGAAAGGGTTTGGCCTTCAAACCGAAAAAGGCTTCATACATTGGTTTTGCTCCCCTGAATTGCTGACGGGCTCGCTCCCCCCTCATCCATCCCATGGTCAGGGGTGGAAGGGATGCGACACGCTTTATAAATGCAGGTTCCCCAAGTTGCTGGCATTTAACAAAATGGCACTGTTGATACTATCGTAAAGTAGCTTTAATGCAAGTTTTGTACCTGTTGGCTTCAGATTGCTGTTTTTCCCGCCGTAGCTGAATTGGGCGAATCGCTGTTCGCAACCCTTCTTAGGAAAAATTATCCCAAATTGGGTAACCGATTGCCGATCTGTCCACGATGATTCATATAGATTCCTTGTTTGGCGCATCCCCGTGAATGTTTCTGTCGTCTTTCCGCTATTGTACTTTTATACCAGAGGAGAAATTCGATTTTCAAGGAGATTTAGGGGGGATCGCGCCGCCTCTCTTGGTGGAATTATGGCCTTTGGGAGATGGCGATGCACCTCCTTTCCCGGGTGGTAAGCCCCAGGATCAGGCCACGCCGCGGCGCTGGGCGGCCTTCAGGGCTACCATGAGAACCGAAAGCGCCGCGGGGGTCATCCCGTCAATGCGCGATGCCTGGCCCAGGGAGATGGGCCGGATGCGGTTCAGTTTCTCTTTCAATTCATTGGAAAGCCCGTGGACGCGGCTGTAATCGAAGCCCTCGGGCAGGGCCTGCCTTTCCAGGTTTTTAAATTTCGCGATTTCACCGAGCTGACGTTGGATATAGCCTTCATACTTGATCTCCACATAGACTTGCTGGGCCAGCCGGGGGTCCACACCACTGGGGTTGGGCGCCAGGGTTTGCACCACATCGTAATCCAGCTCGGCCCGTTTCAAAAGTTGATCCAGAGCGGTGCCCGTTTGAATGGCAGGGGTTCCCCGCGCCTCAAGGTATTGGTTCGCCTGGGGTGTGGGTTTGATCACGGTCCGGCGCACCCGGGCCAGTTCGGCCTCGATTCGCGCTTTACGCTCGCCCAGCGCCTTGGCTGCATGATCGGAGATGAGCCCCAGCTCATGGCCCAGGGCCATGAGGCGCAGGTCGGCGTTATCTTCCCGCAGCATGAGCCGGTATTCGGCCCGGGAGGTGAACATGCGGTAGGGCTCCCGGGTACCCCGGGTCACCAGATCGTCCATGAGCACACCCATGTAGGCCTGGGAACGGTCTAGGATAAAGGAAGGCCGCTTTTGGAGCCGGCAGGCGGCGTTGATGCCCGCCCATAGGCCCTGGGCGGCCGCCTCTTCATACCCGGAGGTGCCGTTGATCTGGCCGGCCAGGTAAAGTCCTTGGACGGCCTTGGTTTCCAGGGTGGGCTTGAGCTGCAGCGGATTGACATAATCGTATTCAATGGCGTAGGCCGGGCGCATGATTTCGGCCTCCTCCAAGCCGGCCACGGAGCGCACCAGCGCCAGTTGAATCTCCATGGGCAGGCTGTTGCCCAATCCGCTGGCGTAGATCTCTTCGGTATCCAGCCCCTCGGGTTCCAGTATCACCTGATGGCGATCCCGATCCGGAAAGCGCACGATCTTGTCTTCAAAGGAGGGACAGTAGCGGGCTGAAACGCCGTTGATCCGGCCGCCGTAGAGGGCCGAATGGCTCAGATTGCGGGTGACAATGGCGTGGGTGGTCCGGTTGGTATGGCCGATGTAGCTAGGCAGCTGGGGCAGGCGGATCCGGGTGGTGAACAGGGAAAAGGGCTGGGCGGGGGCCTCCGCGGGCTGGACCGCAAATTGGCTGAAGTCGATGGTGGCGCGCTTGAGTCGCGGGGGCGTGCCGGTTTTCATGCGGCCCAGCTGCAATCCCAGGCGGCGGATGCTTTCGGCCAGGCCGTAGGCGGCAAACTCCCCGGCCCGGCCCGCGGCAAAGGCGTGGTGGCCGATGTGCACTAGGCCGCTCAGGAAGGTGCCGGTGGCCAAGATTACCACCGGTGCCTGGAAGCCGTAGCCGGTTTGGTCCACCACGCCTTGGACCCGCTGCCCGTCAAAGACTATCTCCTCCACTAGGGCCTGCTTCAGGTCGAGGCCTTTCTGGGCCTCGATGGTCGCCTTCATCTTGCGGTGATAGCGGTTTTTATCGTTTTGGGTGCGGGAGGAGTGAACCGCCGGGCCCTTCTTGGTGTTGAGGGTTTTGTATTGAATGGCGGTCTGGTCGCTGATCTTGGCCATTTCGCCCCCCAGGGCGTCGATCTCCTTGACCAACTGGCCCTTGGCCATGCCGCCGATGGAGGGGCTGCAGGGCATGGCGGCCACCTTATCCAGATCAATGGCCAACAGCAGCACCCGGCAGCCCATGCGCGCGGCCGCCAGCGCGGCCTCGCAGCCCGCGTGGCCCGCGCCCACTACGATGATGTCGTAGGTTTTCGGATAGGTCGCCATGGCTGGCTCCTAACCCCGCGCTGGGTTCAATTGTGCCCCGTTTCGGAGTATGTTATGGGGGTGCCGCATCATGAAAATGGCGCAAGTTAGTATCCCCAGGCCTTAAGGTCAAGGGCGACCCAAGCTGCGCGGGGGGCATACCCTGGCGCTTCTGCCACCGCTAACCTTCCGCCGACTAAACCTGAAACCCCGGCATTGTCCCCATGCTCCCATTAGAGCCCAAGCGCTATCTTGATTTAAACAGTTTTCTGAGAGGCCATTTCAGGGAGCGGGTGCAGAAAATTTCCGTGGACGCGGGGCTCACCTGCCCCAACCGGAACGGTGGGGCCGGCCGGGGGGGTTGCATCTACTGCAACGCCCGGGGGGCCGGAACCGGCGCCTATGACCAGGGGATTTCCATTACCCAGCAGTTGGAGGCCGGGCGTAAATTTCTGGGGCGGCGCTATAAAGCCAAAAAGTTCATCGCCTATTTTCAATCTTTTTCCAACACCTACGCGCCCCTTGCGACCCTGGCGCGTATCTATGCCGAGGCTCTGGCCGTGCCCGGCGTGGTGGGACTGGCCATCGGCACCCGCCCGGACTGCGTGGGCTCGGGCGTTCTGAAACTTCTGGCGGACCATGCCCGGCACTATCTGATATGGCTGGAGTATGGCTTGCAGTCGGCCCATGACGTCACCTTGCGCCGAATCAACCGTGGTCACGATGTGCAAGCCTTTGCCCAGGCCGTGGCCCGTACCCATCACTTCAACCTGCCGGTTTGCGCCCACGTGATACTGGGCTTGCCCGGCGAAACCCGGGCGCAGATGCTGGCCACCGCCGATTTTATCGCCGATTTAGGCATTCACGGGGTGAAACTCCATTTTTTATATGTCATCAAAGGCACGGCCCTGGAAAGGCACTATCGGGACAATCGCTACCGCTGCCTGAGCCAGAATCAGTATGTGGACCTGGTATGCGACTTTCTGGAGCGCTTGCCCCCGGCCATGGTGATCCAGCGCATCACCGGCGATCCCCATCCCGCGGAGCTGGTGGCCCCTTTGTGGGCTCTGGGCAAATCCGCCACCCGCAATTTAATTTCGGAACGCTTGGAACTGCGCAACACCTGGCAGGGACGGCGGTTTTTCGGCGGGGGTTGCGTGCCTATCCCGTGCTGACCCAATCTTCGAGCAGCGGGGGGCACTGGGTGGAGCGTAAAACGGTCTGATAGCGGCACTGGGCGCTGATTTCCAGGCCCTCCTGGATTATCGAAACCGGCCGGTCCGAGGAGACCACCACCACCCACAGGTTGGGGTGGGCCGCACTGAAGCGCAGAGCCGAATTGAACCGCGCGCCCCGGGCGCGATCCTCGCCGGCAATGGCGCTGCCGTCCAGCAGGCAGGCGAATCCGTGAAGCTTGAGATCGCGCCCGATATGCAGGGCGCCGTCCGCCTTGGCCAGAGATTGAGATAGGTTCAGCAATTGGGGGTTGCCTAAATCCAAGGCATCTTCCAGCTTTTGTCCGGCAATGGCCACGGGAGGATCGTTGAGATCCACCACCAGGGTACAGCCGAACTTGCCGTCCTCGGCATAGTGCACGATGGCCGCAATGATTCGGAACAATTCACCGCTCCGTTCGGGGTCCAGGTCCGATTCCAGAAGTGCTTCCTCCACCTGAACCAGCTTGGCGCGGCGGGTGGTGGAGTGAAATTTGCCGTCCGCGAAACTGCAGATGGTTTCGCCCTTGATGTGCAAGAACCCATGGCCCCCTCGATAATCGGCGATCAAGGCGAAATCAGGCCAATCGTCGTTGCTGATCCCCAATATCCAGCGGCCGTCGGAGATCAGCCGCCGGGGCGAATCTTCCACGGCCAGCAAGACTTTGCGCACATGTTTGTAATTGTCCAGGCTGGGTCTTTCGGAGAGGGGGAAGCGGGCGATGAAATTCTGGGGCCTAAGAAAGCGGGGGTCCACAAACATCAGCTCGCCCCGGGGCCATTTGCCCTCCTCGGGGGTACGGGAAATTCCCAGTATGGCATCCAGAATGGGATAGACCCGCAGGGCCGTATCCATGCCGATTTTGAGGGTCATTTCATCCACGATATAGTCCCGAACTGCATGGGAGGCGTACTCTTTGAGGAAGTATCCCGATATTCCGGTGTAAAACTCCTTGGGGTTGGCCACGTCATGGGCCAGACGCCAGGCGGCGTGCTCCAGCCAGCGCTCCGTGGGGCCTACGGCGCACATGTCCGGGTGGTGCTCGCTGAACCACATTTGATAAAACATGGAGCGCGAACGGCCCCCAAAAGAGATCAGGCCGCTCATGTCCAACCCTGGCTCGGGGTGCATGGTAGTGGGCCCCTTGAGCAGCTCCGGCGATGGGGCGGACTCGAGCCAGGCGCTGGATTGCAGATAGAATTTGGCCAGCTTCGGCTCATGGCCCCGCAGCAGGTGCTGGGGGTCGTGGATACGGACCGCATCGTCGGCGCTGCAGGCATACACCAGGGCCACCCGGCTAGGGGGCGAAAAGAGCGAGAGTCCCTCCTGGAGGCCTTCGGAAATATCGTTGATGCACACCGTACAGGTGTTTTGATCCGCGGGAAGGCACACGGCAGCGTAGGGATCAGCGCCTGGGGAGGCTTCAGTCAAGGGCATCATCCCATGGCCTTGTTGGCGGGGTTGCCGGGGATCGCCGGGAAACGGGAAGAGGTCTGCCTTCCGTCGGTGGGCGAAGGAGTCAAATCTGTCGATTATCAATAATTTCGATGGTATCGCGAACTAAATACCACACCCTCGGCTGCCGGGCAAGCCGGGGCCGCCAGTTTCCCATTGCCTTTTGATCCCAAATCGACCAAGGATATTGCCAGGAGAGAACTGAAACATGCAAGCGAGCCAACCGGATAGTTGGCTGACTCGGCGGGGAGTGCCCATGGGAGTGAAAGCAAAATTTTTAGCTACTATGCTTGCCGGTCTGCTGGCCGCATCCGCGGCTTGGGGCCAGTCAACCTCTGATTTAGGCGCCGAGGCCACCCCCTCTTTGTTGGCTGCGGTGCGCACCCTGGAGCCCATGGACTTTTGCGGGGAGCCGGTCCCCTTAATTTCGGAAGATTCCGCGGTCCAGGAGGATGTGCGGGAGCGCCTGGAAAAGGAGATGCTGCTGATCCTGTGGGATCGGCCCCAGGTGATCCTGTGGTTGAAACGGGCCGCGCGCTATTTTCCAATTATCGAAACGGAGTTGGCCCGGCGGGGATTGCCCGATGACCTGAAGTATGTGGCGGTGGTGGAAAGCGCCCTGCGGCCACACATCCGATCACCCAAAAGCGCCCTGGGATATTGGCAGTTTCTGGAAGCCACCGGGAAAAAATATGGGCTGCGCATTGACCGCCAGATTGACCAGCGGTGCAACATCTACGCCGCCACCCGGGCCGCGGCCGATTACTTTACCTTTCTGCACAGCGAATTTGACAGCTGGAGCCTGGCCGTGGCGGCCTACAATATGGGGGAAGCGGGGCTCAAAACCGCCCTGTTGACTCAGGAAGCCTCCGACTACTACCAGCTCTATCTGCCCCTGGAGACCCAACGCTACCTGTTCCGCATCCTTGCCGCCAAACGGATCATGACGGCACCCCAGCGCTATGGGTTCCCCTTTGGCCCCGCGGACGGCTATGCCCCGGTCAAAACCGAAGCGTTGAATCTCACTGTCAAGGAGCGCACCCCCTTGAGGTTGATCGCCCAATCGGCGGGGATTCATTTCAAGTACCTCAAGGACCTCAATCCGGAAATTCGCGGCGTCGCCCTGGAGGCCGGGGCCTATACCCTGCGCCTGCCCCCCCAAGGCATCGCCGGGTTCCACCAGCGCCTGAAAATCAACCGGGCCGCCTGGCAGGCGACCCAAGGCGCGCAGGTCTATGTGGTGCGTGAAGGTGACAACCTCTCCCTGATCGCCAAGCGTTTCGAGGTTCCCCTGCCGGCGCTCCTGCTCTGGAACCGCCTGCGTCCGGATCAGCCCATCCACCCCGGGGACCAGTTGATCCTCTATCCTCCCAAACCGAGCAAGGGGAGTTAGCGCTTAATAAATCCGGAAATCAGCAAGAGTACGGCGCCCACGGCCATCAACTCAATCCAAAAGGGTGAGGTGATTACAAAATCCAAGGCGGTTTTAATCATCCCAGGATCCATCTTTTCGATTATCTTTAAATGCTCTTCCAATAGCATCTGATCTATGGAAAGTGTCCCCCAGCTTGACTCTTGCCGGCCTTCTTGCTCCATTAAATTTGATATAGCTTGAAAACCTCTGATTGAAGCCCCAGCCACACATAGCAGAAAACCAAAGAGGGCGTATTTATTCATGGTTTAATGACCTCTCCATCCTTTGGCTTGACCTGGTTAGGATCCTTGTACAAGAATAGTATTTTTTTGTAGTCGGTTCGGGTTGTTAACATAAAAACCCTGATCGTGGCAAATTCCTCAATTCTCCTTTCGTTCAAGCATCAAACCACCTTGCATCATCTTTCTGCTGACGAGACTCGATGATGCTATAGTAGGGTGCGATTAGACCGAATACCAATAAAAAGCAGCTTAAACATAGAACTGCATCAACAATAGGGTTGGCCAAACAGCGGACCAGATGGCGGTCATAGAAATCGAGCCAGGGGTGCTGGCTCTGCTCCCTTTCGGGATGGGTGCGCACATCCAGATAGAAGAACACCTGCCAGATGTTGCTTCGAATGTATCCCCCGATACGCTGCCAGGCGCGAATCTTGGCCCAACCGGGCAAATCTTTTCTGTGCATGGCCCGGAGAGCCTTAAAATAAGGGCTGAGGTAAAGTCGTCCCTCCTCGCTTCCCTTTCTTTGGACAGCGCGGTAGACATCGGGCAGCCGGGTGAAAAAAGGCCTAAGCCCGGTACTGTAAGCGCCCATGATCAAGCTCATCAGCAGATATGTGGCGCTAACCCCCTGGGCTTCAAAGCGGCGCGCCGAGGTGACCAAGGTGCCCGGAAGGGTGATCCAGCGACCCCGCCGACGGATTTTTTCGGCCAGCTCTTGATCTTCCAAAAATGCCAGTGATTCAGCAAAGCCGCCTAGTTGATTAAAAAAGGTCCGGGAGAGCAGAAGGCCCTGGTCGCCGTTGGTGGTATTGACCCGGTTGAGATGAGTTTTGGCCTCCATGAAGCGGTAAGTCCAGGCATGATCTTGCCGGGTGCGCTGAAAGCGGAGGGGAAAATGGCCGGCCACGGCCCCATCCGGGGAATCGTTTAAAGCGGCCTTTAGGGCGGCCAGGGCCGGGGCCAGAAGAAAAGGGTCCGGCAGGCGGGAATCGGCGTGGAGGAACAACAGGTAGGGCGACCGAGCGCGGGCCGCCGCGCGATTCATCTGCCTGCCGCGACCCAGGGGGGCTTTAAGGACTCGGGCGCCCAGGGTTCGGGCCAGGGCAACAGTGGCATCCCTGGAACCGCCGTCCCCCACCACCATCTCCAGACGGATCTTTTGCTGGGCGTGAAGATCAACCAGCAGGCCGGGGAGATGGTCCGCCTCGTTTAGGGTCGGGATGATCACCGTCAATTGGGGAGGCTGGGAGCCCAAGGGCGGATCAGTTTTGGACCATGGGCTGAAGCACGCGGGTGACCTCCACCCGGGCGGTAATCTGTTGGTTCTCCAGCATGATGGTTTCGGTCTGCTGCCAGGCCTCGCGGTCGATGGTGCCCAGGGGGATTCCGGCCGGGGGCACGATGAGCCGCCGGGTGGTGTCGAACTGCCGGCTCATCAGCTCGGGGGGCGTATCCTTGTCGAATTGCGCCAGGGCCTCCAAGGCTTTCTGTCGGTTGGCATCGTCAAAGGCCGCCTCCCAGCCCGCCAGCAGGGCGCGGGTGAACTTGGCCACGGTTTCCGGGTGCTCATCAACCATCTGCTGGGAGGTCACTATGGAATTGGCCACAAAGCGTATCCCGAAATCGGCGGGGTTGATGAAGTTCACCGCTTCGCCGGCTGCCTTGAGCTTGTCTTCCAGCATTACCCCCTGGCTATTGACGTAGCAGGGCCACACTTCCACCTGGTCCTTGTAAAAGGGCGTGTAGTCGTAGCGCACGCTCACCAGGGTCACTTCCGACGCCTTGATTCCCGCTTTGGCCAGCATGGTGCGCATGATGGTCTCATCGTTGCCGCCGTAAGTGATGCCCACGCTGCGGCCTTTGAGATCGGCCAGGGTGTTGATGGGCGGTTTGGCGGCACGGTAGATCCAGTGCAGGGGATTGATCTGGAACAACTGCGCCAGCACCACCACCGGCGACCCCTTGTCCAAGGCACGGATCACCTGATCGGCCGAGGCCACTCCGAATTGGGCGTGGCCCAGTTCCAGCTCTTTGATGGCATCCCGTTCCGGTCCGCCGGCTTTGACGGCCACATCCAATTCCTCGGCGGCAAAAAAGCCGTGCACATCAGCGTAGATGTCCCCCACCGTGCTGGCGTTCAACAGCCACTTGAGGCGGTAGTTGAGCTTTTCCGCGGCCGCGGCCTCAGGGTTCAGATTGCCCATCACGAGCAACGCCAGGAAGACGCCCAGCGCCGCGATCTTGGGGGTCAAGCTGTTGCCTTGCATGGTAAGTCCTCCTTAAACGCCCTTCAATTTCGTTCAGGGCCGGTTGCCAAAGGGGTTAGTGGGCCTCCCAGGTCCGCCGGACCCATTGGCCGGTCCATTCCAGCATACCTTGATAGACGGATAGGGAGATACCGATGAGGAACAAAGCGATGAGGATTTTGGCCAAATCGCTTTGGTACAGGGCGATGCGGATACTATAGCCGATCCCCGCGTTGGCGGCAATGAATTCGGCCACGATGGTGCCGGCCATGGCCAGGGTGGCGCTGCCGGCTACCACGGTGGTCAATTTGCTCAGGTTTTCAAAGGCGCGGATTTTGACTTCCAACTGCCAGCGCATGCGGCCGGTCACCCGGTAGAAATGCTCGATGTCGTCGATGGGCTCGGACATGATCCCCAGCACTGAAAGGAGCAGGGGGAAGTAGCAAATCATGGCCGCAATCAGCAGGCGGGTGATGAACCCATCTCCCAGCAGAATGAAAATGATGGGCGCCAGGGCCACGATGGGATAGGCCTGCACATTGTAGGCGGCCACCTTGATAAAGCTGCCGAACCAGCTGGTCTGGCGGCCCAAAATACCGATCAACAGCGCCATGCAGATGGAGATGATCTGGCCCAGGATGGCCACCTGCAGGGTGTCCCAGACATCCCCCAGATAGCGCCCATAGACTTGACCGCCGGTGTGCAGGATCTCATCCAGCCCCGGAATCACGTAATCCGAGAGGCCGAACAGGTATTTCACCCCCAACAGGAAGAGCAGGCCCAGAAGATAGATGATCAGGAACTGGTAGATCCGTCTAGGAAGCATTCATCACCTTGAGCATGGTGGTTTGCAGTCCCTCTTGGTCGGCGGGACTGTCGCCGCGGTAATCCAGCCCCTGGACCGTGAAGGCCTGGGGCGATTTTTCAGTGTTGCGCAGCACCACGATCTCTTTGCAGAACTTGGACACTTCCACCACGTTGTGGGAGATATAGAGAAACACGGTCTTCGGGAACATGGCCTTGATTTTCATAATGATCTGTTCCCGGGTGCTCTCATCCACATTGGCCAGACTCTCGTCCATGACCAGCATATGAAAGTCTTGGAGAAGATAGCGAATCAGATTGACGCGGTTTTTCTGGCCCAAGGAGAGCCGGGTAAAGCGGGAGTGGATAAACTCCTCCAGGCCGAAGGCCGTGATCAGATCATCCAGGCGCTCTTGGCGGCCCGGGGGGGCGATTTTTTTCAAATGCTGGCCCACCGCGGCCCAGCCGGGCAAACGTTCCAGATTGTAGGTGTAGAGCAGGGGCAGGGCGCTGGAGATTTCGACCTGTCGGTCAAAGCCGGCGATGGCGCCGGTGATGATGCGCGCAAGGGAGGTCTTGCCTACTCCTGAGGGACCAAAGAGCGCGTTGAATCCGGGTTCCTTGAAGGTAAAGGCAATCTGACTGAGGATGGTTTTTTCGGTTCCCGGATAGGTAAAATCAATGTCGTGCAGACGCAGTTCCATGGCCCTGAAGTCGATTTGAAACCGGTGGTGTGTGAGAGTTGCCCAGAGGGTCGGTTTGGCTCGCTTACCTAACACGATTCAGGCAGAGGTGCAAATATCTGAGGGGACCATTCAGCCGCCATGTTCTGGAACCTAACTATCTGAATAAATATAAAAATTGGGGTGTTTAGCCCTCAGCGGCGGCAAGCGCTTTCGGAGAATCAGTGATCGCCCCCGGGGGTATTAACCTGGAGTCTGAACGATTTCTTGGTGGGTACCTGAACACCACCGCGGCCCATCCATCCTCTGTGGCCTTGCGGATGGGTTGCCAGTTCAACGGCGTATAGGTCCTGATCAAGGGGTCGATCTCGGTTTCCCGGATGCCTGAAATCACCAGCCAGGCGTTCTCCTGCCGGTAGCGGTTCCATTGGGGGGCTAGCCCGCACAGGGTGGGCAGGCGCAGGTTGGCGGTGATCAGCTGAAATTTGCAGGCGCTGTTTTGGGGCAGATCTGCGGAGATTCGCAGGCGCAGGGCCATGCCGTTGGTACGGGCATTGGCCGCGGCTTCGCTGCGGGCGCAGGGGTCGCGATCCACGCCCCAGGCGAGATCCATGCCCAACGCCAAGGCCGCCAAAGCGAGAATCCCCGATCCGGTCCCCACATCCAGGCAGCGGGCCCCAGCCGCCGGCCTTGGGCCGCCCCAATGGGTGATCACCTGCGCCAGGCCATCGAGGGCCAGGCGGGTGGTGGGATGGCGGCCGTCGCCAAACGCGTCGCCGGAAGCGATGTAAATGGCAACCTCATCCCGGCCCAGGACGGGGTGCTGGCCGGGCCGGGCGATCCACAGGCGAGGGGTGAGGCGCACCGGGCCCTGGTAGGAGGGTTCGATAAAACTGGTTCCCAGGCGGGAGGTAAATGCGATTCGCCCCTGATCCAGCAGCATCTTGATTGCCTGCTGAATGGCGTGGCGGGAGAGGCCCAGGTCGCGGCTCAGCCTGCCGGTAAGGGTGTGCACCGCCAGATGGGTGCCCTGGCGCTGGATATAGTCCAGGACGGTCTGGCGCAGGGCGGCGGGGGTCGCTTTGGAAGGAAATGCCATGGCGTTTATCAAGGGACTGTACAGAGGGTGCCGGGCTTGATGGTGCCCCGGACCTTCTCCGCTCAGCCGTTCAATCTCCGGCCGCCTTGGGTTTGCTTAGCGGTATAAAGTGCCCTGTCGGCGGCTTTCAACAACCCCTGGGGATCTTCAACGCCCGGGGTGTCCATGGCGGCCAGACCGTAGCTGAACCGGCTGGAAATCCATTGTTGGGTTTGTCGGTAGGGGGTGTTCACCAGGTGCCGAACCATCCGCTGCATCAGCTGATGGGCGCTGGTCCGGGGGGTCTGGGGCAGAATCAGGACAAATTCATCGCCCCCGAAGCGCGCGGCCACGTCGCTAGTCCGGCACATGCGCGCCAACTGCAAAGCCACATGCCGCAGAATCTCATCCCCCACATCGTGGCCATGGGTGTCGTTGATCTCCTTAAAGCCGTCCATGTCGATGAAGACTACGCTCAAGGGAGTGCCGTAACGCTTGGCACGGCTGAATTCCCGGGCCAACACTGATTTCATCGCCCGTCGATTGAGCAGGCCGGTAAGGGCATCCTTATAGGCCAGCATGCGCAATTTCTCATGGGCCGTGACATTGGAAAGGCACAGCGAGACCTTGAGGGCCAGCTGGGCCAGAAATTCAGTATCCAGGCCGGGATCGAACCGCAGCCGGTCGGGATCGGCCAAATTTAAACTGCCGATGAGCACGCCATCCAGGCGCAAAGGCAAAATCGCCAGGGAACCCATTAAAAAATTTCTTTCCATCGGCAGCAGGGGGAAGTAGGGGCGCAGGTGGGTATTGACCAGCAACGGCTCAATGTCCGAGGTGACCCGCTGCAAAAAGACCTGCCGAGGAAGGACATTGAGGCGGGTTTTCAATTCTTGGCAGCTCTCCAGAGAGGCGATCAGATCTGACACTTCGCTGTTATCCATGAGGCTCAGCCAGACGAAGGGCACTCCAAATTGGGTATGGATCTCCGATAGCAGCACCTTGAACAGATCCTTGAAGTTGAGAATGGTCAGGATCTGGTGTTCGATGGCCTGGAATCTGGCAGCCAATTTTTCATTGATGCGCAGCTGTTCGAGCAGCGCTTCCCAACGGGACATGGATGATCGGGCTCCTCATCTGGCGATCCGCAAGGGCGGCAGACGGGGCAGGAAATCTTGCCCTCCCCGTGGGGGATAGGATATGACAGATCATCGGCGCTTTGTAAAACTCCAATGGGAGGCGAATCGTGCTTAAGGTTCTGGCTTTGCTGGCCTCGCCCCGCAAACTGGGAAACTGCGAGATCATGGCCAAGGCCATCGATCAGAGCATCCCCCAAGCCCACACCACCCGCTATCTGCGGCTCCATGATTTCAAGATCAAGCCCTGCATCGGCTGCTATCGCTGTCTGTTCAAGACCCGCCGCTGCATTCTCGACGATGACCTGGCGATCATTGTGGATGCCATGGCCGATGCCGATGCCCTGCTGTTGCTGGTTCCGGCCTATTTTCTGGGCGCCAACGGCCTGCTCAAAGTGCTGCTGGATCGGGGTCTCTCGTTTTACGGCAGGGGGCGGGATCTTTGGGGCAAACCGGCCCTGGGGGTCGGGATTGCCGGAATTCCAGGCAAAGAGGGGGCCACGCTGCTGGGGATCGAAAATTTCCTGAAATTGACCCTCTGCCGCATCAAGGTCCTGGAAATAGTATACGGCGCTTTGCCCGGAGAGATCTTTTTCCTGGAGCGCAACCGCGTCCTGGCAAAGCGCCTGGGCCGTGCCCTCATGGCCCCGGCCGATCGGGCGCCGACAGCTCCCAGTTGCCCGGTGTGCGGGGGAACCACCTTCCGCTTTCTGGATGCCGCCCAGGCCCAGTGCATGCTGTGCAGCAACTCGGGACCCGTGACCCATGACGATCAGGGGCTTGCTTTCCAGATTCAACCCAGCGACCATGAATTTTTCCGCTCCATCCAGGATGCCCAGGAACATGAGCAGTGGCTGCAGGAAATGAAACAGCGCTTCGTGGCCTATAAAAAAGAACTGAAGCAGATCAGCAGCGCCTACCGCAAGGGAGAGTGGAGCTGGGTTCAACCCCCGTCCGGCCAGGAGGGTTGAGCGCTCCCCTTGCCCGCCGGCAACCGTGCCTGCTGCTGCCGAGGCGCTTTATTGCCCCGCTTTAGATTGTGTGCTATGGCCCTGGGGCACGCATCGTAATATCTTCAATTGATCAAGGACACCGATTCATGTCGACGTCCAAGCCTTCATTCGCCTATATCGCCACCATTGTCGTTTTTGGGGTCATCCTGGTTTTCGGCACCTATGTCCTCAACTGGGCACAGACCCACTACGGCGTGGCGTTGATAATTTTTTTTCTGGTGCTGCTGGGAATCCGTCTGGATGAAATCGCCCAGCAATTGCGGGAAGTCCAGCAACATCTGCAGCCCGCCCCTGAGCAGCCGGAAGCCCAGACGCCGCCGGAGCAGCCGGAAGAGCCCCAGGGGCATTTAAGCGCGATTCGGGATACCCTGAGCGCCATCCATGATACCCTGGAGCGCCTGGAGGCCCGCAAACCCTGATTCCTGGCCCCGGCCCTTATGAAGGTCCGGCGGGGATCCGGCCCAACCCTGAAATCGGTATTCTATCCTAAACTTGGGCCTAAACTTTGGGAGGACCAGCGGTGGACGATTCTGATGTGCGCCAGCGGATCGATAGCCTCATTGACCAGTTATCGTTTGAGGATCAGCGCGATTTACTCCATCACCTGGAGGCCAAACTCGCCAGTGAGCGCCGGGAGCATACCCGCAAGGTCTACGTCGTGGATATCGAGTATCGCACCGAAGGCGAGGAATATCGGGATATCACCCGTGACATCAGCGCCGGGGGGCTGAGCATCGACACCCGCGAGGACCGGCGTAATTTCAGAATCGGCCAGGAACTGCTGGTCACTATCCCCGACAGCCAGTACAGCAAGCAGTATACCGTGCGGGCCAGAATCGTGCGCATCAGCGACCAGGAGATCGGCATCAAATTTATCGCCTAAGCCGCTTTGACCCGAAAAATCATCATTCAAGACCGATCACGGGTCCGCCGCCCGCCAGGGCATTGCCCGGCGGGCCGAAAACTTAAAAATTTAACCCCACCAGGAGCGCCATGTCACCGTCAGATTCATTTTCAGCCATGATCGTCAAAGAGGACGAAGTGGGCCGTTTTCAGCGTGCCATCGAGACCAAACAGCTCGATGAACTGCCGGATGGAGAAGTTCTGATCAAGGTCGCCTTTTCTTCCCTGAATTACAAAGATGCCCTTTCGGCCACCGGCAACCGGGGCGTGACCCGCAAGTTTCCCCATACCCCGGGGATCGATGCCGCCGGGGTGGTGGCCGAGAGCAGCCATGAAGCTTTCACCTCCGGTGAGGCGGTGCTGGTCACCGGGTATGACCTGGGAATGAACACGGCCGGCGGATTTGCCCAGTATATCCGGGTGCCGGCGCAATGGGTGGTCAAACTTCCCGCGACGCTGAGCCTCAAGGAGAGCATGACTCTGGGTACAGCGGGCTTCACCGCCGGACTTTGCGTGGAGCAGCTGCTTAGCCACGGGATCACCCCGGAGAAGGGTCCTATTCTGGTCAGCGGCGCCACGGGCGGCGTGGGCAGTCTGGCCTTGGCCATCTTGGCCCATCTGGGATTTTCCGTGAGCGCGGTGAGCGGCAAAGCGGAAAAGGAAGCATTTCTGCGGCAATTGGGCGCAGGCGAGATCCTCTCCCGGGAAGCGGCCCAGGACAGCAGCGGACGGCCCATGCTCAAGGCCCGCTGGGCCGGGGTGGTGGATACCGTGGGGGGGAGATCCTGGCCACCGCCATCAAGTCCACCCAACTCAACGGGGTGGTCACCTGCTGCGGTCTGGTGGCCTCTCCCGATCTGCCGATCAACGTCTTTCCCTTTATCCTGCGAGGGGTAATGCTCATCGGCATTGACTCCCAGGAATGTGAGCGCACCCGCCGCCTGGCGGTTTGGGAAAAGCTGGCCGGCACCTGGCGCCCGCCCCACCTGGCGGCCATGACTACCGAGGTGCTGCTCGAGAACCTGGACGGCTACATCGAGCGCATTCTCAAAGGGGGGGTTACCGGCCGGATCGTAGTCAAGATTCCCGAGTAGCCGGCCCATCCGCCACCCCCGGTGTTTTGGTGACGGTGTTGCTGGACTGCGAGGTTTTCAGCGGGCGGCCAAACCGTTACCTTCCTCAGGCGTAAGTGTAGCGGGGGCGCTCGACTTCAGGGATGAAGTAAAGGGGGATCAAGGAGAGCAGGGGGATGCAAACCAGTGCCAGCAGCACACTGTGGATGCCGAAAATATCCCCCAGTTTGCCGACGATGGGTGCCAGAATCCCTCCGGAGCCAAAGGCCAGCCCCATCATCAGGCTGGCCACCATGGAGCGTCCCCGGGGGGCGATTTTCTGGGCCATCACCACCCCCAAGGGCAAAGAGGCCATGTTGAACCCCCCCGCCAGGATGGTGGCCGGATAGATCCAGCCTCCCGGGGCGAGTAGAAAAAGGATCAGAATGGGGGTCATCAATCCATGGGTGACCCACAGAATCGGCTTGTAGCCTATGCGGTCCGACAGATGGCCGCAGAGGATTCCCGCCGCGGTGCCCGAAATGGTGAAGATCGAGAAGAGCAGCCCCGCCGAAACCAGGGAGTAGCCCTCCCGGACCCAAAGCACCGGCATAAAGGTCAGCAGCGATTGGCCCACCAGGGCCCGGGAGACCATCACAATCCAGATCAGCGCAATGGGCCGCCACACCGTGCCCAGGGTCTGGCGCATGGTTTCCATGAAGCCGTATTGGGCCAGATCGTCCCCCTCGGGTTTGGGGATCACCAGGTAGAAGTAAATCCAGATCAGCAATCCCAACACCATGGTATAGGGCATCTGCTCAAGGCCGAAACGCGCCACGTACCAGGTGATAAAGATCGGACCCACCCCGAAGGCCAGGGTGCCGGCGGTGTTGAAGATGGACATGGCCAGACCCAGGTTGCGGCCGCCGTACTGCGGCACCATGCCGGTCACTGGGGGGTGGAATAGCGAGGAACCGGCGGACCCCAGGGTGATGCACACGAGCAGGGTCCAAAATCCGGTGGTCAGGCCGGTGAGGGGGATGAGCAAAATGGGCAGCAGAAGTCCCCCCAGGATAAATCGGCGGGACGGATGGCGGTCGGCCCAGTAGCCCGACATGGGCTGGATGATGAACATCAGGAAGCGGGAGATTCCGGCCAGAAATCCCACCTGGGCCAGGCTCAAGCTCATTTTGTCCATGAACACCGGAAAGAGCGGGCTCATGAAAGAGCTGTAAAAGTCACCACTGAAATGCACTAGACTCAGGGCGATGAGGATTTTCCAATTGGGGCGGGCGGCGTATTGAGTCATGGGCGCTTTTTGCACTTCATTTTGGTAAAGTCAATGGCAAAGAGCCGGGCTATCCGGGTCTCCGAAGAGGGTTTGAATTAAGCGCTTCAATGGGATAGGTTACGGGTCAATTCAGATGCAACCCGGCCTCTAAGCCAAGGGCTCTTTGCGGGGGTGGCATCAACTCGGCAAGTAAAAACAGATTGTATGGATCATGGCTAAAGCTATGCGAATTACCACAAGGGGAGAAAATGAAAAATGGCCGTTGAGATTCGCTATCATGTTATCCGGGATGGAGAAGAAGTGGCCGTCTATTTAACCAAGAAAGAGGCCGACGAGCATGACAAAATGCTCGATATCGCCTTTGCGCTCTCCGAATTTATCGGGCTGGCCCCCCAGATCCAACTAGAAGAGCGGGTGCTGGAAGAACTCACCATCTATCTGTCCCAGCACCGGGCGGAAGTGATTCGGATCCTGCGAGCCCAAAAACCCAGTCCTGTCCCAAAAAAGGAGCCCCCACCAGCTTCTCCGCCCTCTGAGCAAACCTCTGATTCGAAAGCTCAGGCGACCCCGGGCAAAAGCAAGTCCAAGGGGAGCGGCAAGAAGAAATAATTTCTGCATGCCCTTGCTCCCGGCCTCTTTTCGGGAAGAACTTCTCCAAGTCAATGGAGAGCCGGCTTCCCAAAGTATGCCAATAGGATAAATTAGGGATTGGAAGCGATAGAAGGGGATGGATGTGGCGGCTCGCGATAGAAAAATGAAATTGCTGGTCACCGGAGCCTCTGGCTTCATCGGGCATGAGGTTTCGCGCCAGCTTTCTTTAAGCGGCTATCGGCCCAGGCTGATGATTCGCCGGCCCGGGGATGATTGTGAGATCTGCGTTTTCGATGCCGACATCGCCCAGGCCGACCTGAGAGATCCTCCCAGCTTAAGGCAGGTGGTGAAAGGTGTGGAGGGCATCATTCATCTGGGCGCCCGGGCCACCTTCGAATCCTACGCCACTTTGAAACCCTCCATTCTGGATGGCTCCCTGGCCCTGATGGAGGCCGGCATCACCGCCGGCATCCGCAGCTTTGTCTACAGTTCGAGCCTGCTGGTCTACAGCGGCACACCCTCCGCGGTTACGGCCCAAACCCCGGTCAGTCCGGTGCTGGATTACGGACGTATCAAGGTGGAGACGGAAAAGCGGCTTTCCACCATGGCCGCCTCGGCCGGCGTCGCCTTTAGCGCCCTGCGCCTGCCCCATGTGTATGGAATCCGGGATCTCTATTTTCGCCAGTTACAGGCCGGCCGGCTCCTGCTGCCCGGGCGGGGACACAATATCTACACCCACCTCCACGTGGCCGATGCGGCCGCGGCCCTCATCGCCTGCGCCGAGCAGGCCTACAGTGCGATTCTGCCCATCGGCGATCAGCTTCCCGCCACCTGGAACGACTTCCTCAAAACGACCCGGCCCTATTTCCCCAAGGCCCGGGTGCTGCGGATACCCCAATTGATCGCGCTGCTGCTGACTGCGTTGCTGACCCCCGTGCGACGCATTCGCCCCAATCCGGGCCTGGAAACCCCCGGGGCCGTGCGCAGCTACAATTTCAATTTGGCCGTGGCGCCGGAACTGGTGTGGCAGGACCTGGGCATCGCACCCCGTTTCGCTACTATTTACCAGGGGATTCCCGCTTCGGTGGCCCAAGCGCCCCATGGCTCGAGATTGCCGGTCAACGGCTAGAAACAGAGGCTCTTCAACCCGTGACGCGTGACCGGTAATCCGGTGTAGATTCAAGGGGATGATAAGTTGAAAGCTAACTCACTCAGCAAACTCCAATTCGCCCAATACTTGGAACTCCCCATCGTCGCTGAGCCTTAATAGCACCCCCTCCCCGGAAGCGACGGCCTGGCCGGTGACGGCGGCAATGGTCACGTAATGGGTCACCAGCACGATTTGGGTTGCCATTCCGCTATTCATTGCCATTGTTAGACCATTTGAGTCGACCGTCAAACCGGGGGGTAGATCCGACCCGGTCGTGTGGACCGAATCGGCTTAAAAATGGTATTGATGGACGTGCCGATTGATCACCGGTTGAAAACCCTTCAGCAGGAAAGGATGGAACAATGGTGGATCTAGCAACGCAGTATCTCGGTATGAAGCTGAAAAATCCCTTGATTGCCGGCAGCAGCGGGTTGAGCCGCAGCGCCAAGGGCGTCAAGGAGTTGGAGACCGCCGGCGCGGGGGCCGTGGTTCTCAAGTCCATCTTCGAAGAGGAGATCCTCTTCGAGTATGACGATTTTCTGAAGGAGGCCGACCAGAAAGGCATCGATCTGGCCCAGTTCGACTATTACGATTACGCCTTGAAGGGTCAAAAAATCGAAGCTTACACCCGTTTGATCGAGGAGAGTAAAGCGGCCGTCTCCATCCCGGTGATCGCCAGCGTCAACTGTGTTTTCTCCCATGAATGGATCTACTATGCCAAGCAGTTGGAATCTGCCGGGGCCGATGCCCTGGAATTGAATATGTTCTTTCTGCCCTCGGACTTCGAGCGCACCACCGAAGAGAAAGAGGCGGCCTACTTCAAGATCATCGAAGAGGTGAAGAAAGCGCTGAAGATCCCCGTGGCTTTGAAGATCAGCTACTACTTCACCAATCTCGGCCCCATGATCCAAAAGCTTTCCACCACCGGCATCCAAGGGCTGGTGCTGTTCAACCGCTTTTACAGCCCCGATTTTGATATCGACAAGGAGGAGGTGATCTCCGCCAACGTACTGAGCCAACCCTCGGACCTGTCGCTCTCCTTGCGCTGGATCGCCATCATGTCCCAGCGGGTGGAGTGCGATCTGGCGGCTTCCACCGGGGTCCACGACGGCACGGCGCTGATCAAACAGCTCCTGGCCGGGGCCGATGCGGTGCAGGCCGTCTCCACTCTTTATGCCAACGGCAAGGGGCAGATCACCCCCATGCTGGAAACTCTGGAAGCGTGGATGGTGAAGAAGGGCTACGCCGGGATCGATGATTTTAAGGGCAAGATGAGCCAGGCCAAGAGCAGCCGGCCCGACGCCTATGAGCGGGCTCAATTCATGCGTTATTTCGGCGCCTGATTCTTCGCCAAACAGGAACGGGAACATGGCGCTTTTGGGTATGCGGGATGTGTGTTGGGGGTTTGACGATCCGCCGCTGCTGGAAACCATCAGCTTGCAAATCGAAAAAGGGGAACGGATCTGCCTCATGGGCCGCAACGGGGCCGGCAAATCCACCCTTTTGAAACTGCTCAACGGCGACCTGCAGCCCGACAGCGGCGAGGTGTGGCGCCGCCAGGGAATCAGGGTCGCAACCCTGGCCCAGAGCGTGCCTTCCGGGTTTCAGGGGACCATCGCGGAGATCATGACCGGGCCGAATCCCGGCCTCCCGGATAGTGTCGGGGGCCAAGCGCAGTGGGAGCAGGTCAGCCGCATCGAGGAGGTATTGGCCCATACCGGGCTTGATGCCCAGAGCAATTTCGATCATCTTTCGGCGGGCATGAAGCGGCGCACCCTCTTTGCCCGGGCCCTGGTCCACTCCCCTGACGTACTGCTACTGGATGAGCCCACCAACCATCTCGACATCGACACCATCCAGTGGCTGGAAAGCTATATCGAGCGTCGCATTGCGACCCTGATCTTCATCACCCATGACCGTGCTTTTGTGCGCAAGATCGCCACCCGCATTCTGGAGTTGGAGCAGGGGCAAATCCAATCCTATGCCTGCGATTACGACACCTTTCTGCAACGCCGGGAAGCCCTCCAGGCCGCGGAGGAGAAACAGCAGGCGCGCTTTGCGCGCAAGCTCTCCCGGGAAGAGCAGTGGATTCGCCAGGGCATCAAGGCGCGCCGCACCCGCAACCAGGGCCGCCTGCGGGCCCTCAAGCAGATGCGCGAAGCCTATGCCGGCCGACGCCGGAAAACGGGCCTGGCCAACATCCAGATTCAAGAGGCCCAGCGCACGGGAAAGCTGGTGATCGAAGCCCAGGAGATCACCCGGACTTACGGCGGCCGCAACCTCATCGACAATTTCTCCACGGTGATCCTGCGGGGGGACAAGGTGGGTGTCATGGGACCCAACGGGGTGGGCAAATCGACCCTGCTGCGGATTCTGCTCCAGCAGGAGGCCCCCGACCAGGGGCGTGTGCGTCACGGGACCCACCTGGAGGCGGTCTATTTCGACCAGCTGCGGGACCAGCTCGATTTGACAGAAACCGTGAAGGCCAACATCGGTGAGGGCAACGACTATCTGACGGTCAACGGTGAGCGCCGGCATGTGTTCAGCTATCTCAAGGGGTTCCTCTTTTCTCCCGAGCGCTGCCGCACCCCAGTGCATGTGCTTTCCGGCGGGGAGCAGAACCGCCTGCTGCTGGCCAAGCTCTTTTTGCGTCCGGCCAACCTGCTGGTTCTGGACGAGCCCACCAACGACCTGGACCTGGAAACCTTGGAGCTGCTGGAAGAACTGCTCTTCGACTTTGCGGGCACCCTGCTGCTGGTGAGCCATGACCGGGAGTTTCTCAACCGCGTGGTGACCCGCAGCATTGTGTTTGAAGGTCCGGGAAAATTTCAGGAATACGCCGGCGGCTATGACGACTGGCTGCTGCAGCGCGCTCCGGATAACCCGGCCCCGGTTCCCCAAAAGGCGGCCCCGGCCCGCGCTGTCGCACCGCCCGCCGCCCGGCGTAAGCTGAGCTTTAACGAGACGTACGAACTCAAGGCGCTGCCGCGCAAGATCGACGAGCTGGAAACCGAGCAGCAGACCCTTTATGCCGCCATGGCCGACGCCGCCTTTTTCAAGCAGACCAAGGAAGAAATTGTGGGCCGGCAGGCACGCCTGACCCGGGTCGAGGCCCTCATCAAGGCGGGTTATGAACGCTGGGAAGCGCTGGAGCAGATCGCCCAAGGGGAACGTTCTTAGTCGTGGCCGGGATCAGCGTGGTGACGCCGCCGCCGCCGCGGCCCAGGCCCCAGGTCCTGTTGATTCACCCGCCGGTGGCCAAACCTTGTGAACCGCCGGCGGGGATCGCCCGCCTGGCCGCGGTCCTTGAGGCCCGTGGCGTCCATAGCTGCATCTGGGATGCCAACCTGGAGGCGCTGCTGGAGGTGCTGGCCCATCCCCGCGCGGCCCAGGACACCTGGTCCCGGCGGGCGGCGGCCAAAGGCGCGACCCACCTGACGGCCCTGCGCACCCCTGAGCTGTATCGCCACCCCGAGCGCTATCAAACCGCGGTGCGCGATCTCAACCGCCTGCTGCAGCTCGCCGGGCAGGCTGCTTCGCCCCCGGCGGCCGGGGCCGTCAGCCTCTCTTTGGCCGATTACCGCGACCCCGGTCTCTCCCCGCTACGCAGCGCCGATCTGCTGCGCGCTGCCGATGAGCACGCCCGGCATCTCTTCTATCCCTTTTACCGGCGGCGCCTCGCTCAGCTCACGGCCCAGGACCCGCCGGTCCTGATCGGGATCTCGCTTAATTTTATGAGCCAGGCCCTGTGCGCCTTTGCCCTGGCCGGCGCCATCCGGGCCGCCCTGCCCGGGGTGCGCCTGATCATGGGGGGCGGCCTGATCACCTCCTGGATGCGGATTCCGGGATTCGCCAATCCCTTTGGCGGGCTGCTGGATGCGCTGGTGGAGGGACCGGGAGAGGCGGCGCTGCTCAAGGCGGTGGATGCGGTTTCGCCGGCAGGGCAGGGGGAGCTTCTACAGGGGATCCTTCTGAAGAACTGCTTCCATCCGATTTTGACTACCGGGGCTTTCCCCTGGCACGCTATCTGGCGCCGGGGCCGATTCTGCCGGTGTCCGCCTCCCGGGGGTGCTACTGGCGGCGCTGCGCCTTTTGTCCGGAAACCGCGGAGGCCGGTCCTTATGAACCTCTGGCGCCGCCGTCGGTCTCGGCCGTGGTTTCGGCGGCCCTCAATCCGGTTGGGGGTCAGCCCGGGGAGCAGGCCGCGGCCCATCCGCCCGCTTTGATCCACTTTCTGGACAATGCCCTGGCGCCGCGTCTGCTGGCCCATCTCATTACACACCCGCCTGGGGCACCCTGGTATGGGTTTGTGCGCCTGACCCCCCAGCTGGCGGACCCTGAATTCGTCCGCGGTCTGAAAGCCGCGGGCTGTGTGATGCTCAAGCTGGGCATCGAATCCGGCTCCCAGAGGGTCCTGGACGCCCTGGACAAGGGGATTGATTTGGCCCTGGCCTCCCGGGCGCTTACAGTGCTCAAGGCCGCGGGGATCGCCACCTATGTCTATCTGCTCTTTGGAACGCCCCCTGAAACGCCTGCCGATGCCCGCTTGACCCTCGAATTTACCCTCGCCCACGCGCCATTCATCGACTTTCTCAATTTGGCGCTGTTCAACCTGCCGGCCCACTGCAAAGAGGCCCAGACTCTGGAGAACCGGGCGTTCTATCCCGGCGATCTCTCCCTCTACCGCGATTTTGTCCATCCCCAGGGGTGGCACCGCGAGCAGGTGCGCCGCTTTTTATCCCGGGAGTTTAAGTCCGCCCCGGCCATCCGCGCCATTTTGCAGCGCGACCCGCCTTATTTCAGCTCCAACCACGCCCCGTTTTTATGTTATGACCCGGCTAGCTTAACGTCTTTCTGAATTTCAGCACGGCCAGGCTGGTAAAACAGAGCGCCAGGGTGAGCTGGGCGGCCACTGCCGGCCAGAGCTGGGCCAGCCCGACCCCCCGCACCACGATGCCGTGGAGGATCTGCAAAAACCAGCGCAGGGGGTTGAGATAGGTCAGCCACTGCACGGCCTGGGGCATGTTGCGGACAGGAAAAATGAAGCCGCTCAGCAGCACCGCCGGCAGCAGGATGAAAAAGGCCGTCAAGAGCGCCTGCTGCTGGGTGTGGGCGCTGACGCTGATCAACAGTGCGATACCGAGGTTGCTGACGATGAAGATCCCCGCCAGCAGATAGAGCAGGACGATGCTGCCCTGCACGCGAATACCGAAGACCGCCATGGCCACCACCAGCATCAGGGTCATGGTGATATAGCCGGTGATGAGAAAGGGCAGGGTCTTGCCGAGAATGAACTCGATGCGCCGGATGGGGGTCACCAGCACCTGTTCGATGGTGCCGATCTCCTTTTCGCGCACAATGGCGATACTGGTGAGCAGCATGGTGACGATCAGCAGCATCACCACCAGCAGTGCAGGCACGTAGTAGTACTTGCTCTCCAGGTTGGGGTTGTACCAACTGCGGGACTTCAGGAGCAGTTGTGCGCTTCCGGGGCCCGGGACGGCCTGTTGGCGGGATTCGAGCTGCTGGTTGAAGCGGGCCATGAGCCGGCCGGCATAGTTAAAGGCGATGGCCGTGTCGTTGTTCAGGGAACCATCGGCCAGAAGCTGCACCTGGGTGGGGCGCCCGGCCTGGAGATCGCCTTCGAAGTTGGCCGGAATGCGGATCACCGCCCGAACTATTCCGGCATCCAGCCAGCGGGCCATGTCCGTGCTCTCCCGGGCCCGGCGCACCACCTCGAAGTAGCCCCCGGCGGTGAATTGGGCCACCAGTTCCCGGGAGGTGGGGGTGTTGTCCGGATCGACCACTCCCGTGCGGATGTGGCGCACATCGGTGGTCAGGGCAAAAGCCATGACAGTCATCTGGATCACCGGCATCACAAAGATCACCAGGCGCATGCGCACATCCCGGAACATCTGCAGGAACTCTTTGACCAGCATCGGTTTGATGCGCTGGATTGGGTTGCTGGGTGTGCTCATTTTGATTTTTTTACCCGCGGGCGCTAGGCCAGTTTCAGTTTCATCTTGCGGTGGGCCAGGACGGCCATGATCAGGGCGTACACCATCAACAAAAGGGCGTTGAGCCACAGAATCTCCAACCCGATGCCCTTGAGATAGATCCCCCGCAGCAGGGCCACGAAATAGCGCGCCGGCACGATGGTGGTGATGGCCTGAATCGGCGCCGGCATGTTGTGGATGCCGAACACGAAACCGCTCAGCAGCAGGGTGGGCAGATAGCTGCCCACAATGGCGATCTGGTTGGCCAGGACCTGGCTCTTTAAGGCGATGCTCAGCATCAGACCGAAAAAGAGCGCCCCGCTCAGAAAGATGGCGGCCATGGCAAAGACCAGGGCCGGGCTGCCCCGCAGGGGCACCTGAAAAATCAGGCGGCCCATGATTACGGCCAGAGTCACGTCCAGCATGCCGATCGTGAAGTAGGGCAGCACCTTGCCCAGCACCAGCTCCGGCGCGCGCAGGGGGGTGCTGATGAGCTGTTCCATGGTGCCCATCTCCCACTCCTTGGCCACGGTGACGCTGGTCAGCATGGCCGCGATCACCACCATCACAACGGCGATGATGCCCGGTATGATAACGTTTTTGCTTACCAGATCGGGGTTGTACCAGGCCCGGGGTTCCAGGCTGACCCCCGGCAGAGGGCCTTGGAGGCCCGCGGCGTGCAGCCCCCGGACCCGCAGGTTGCGGTTGTAGATCTGGGCCAGGGCCTGGACATAGCCCAGGGCCAGGTTGGCATTGGTGGCGTCGCTGCCCTCCAGAATTACCTGGATCTGGGTGGTCTGTCCGGCGCTGATCCGCCAGGCGAAATCTGAAGGGATCACCAGGGCCACCATGATGCGGCCGCGGTCCAGCCCCTCTGTGAGCCCGCGGTAGCTATCGGCGGTTTCCCGCAGGTCAAAGTAGGGCGAGCCGTGGAACAGGCTGAGCAGCTCCCGGCTCTGGGGGGTGCGGGACTGGTCCCAGACTGCCGTGGGCACCTGGTCCAGGTCCATGTTCAGGGCGTAGCCGAAGAGCCAGATCAGGATGATGGGGATGGCGATGGCCAGGTAGAGGCTGCGCCAATCCCGCAATACGTGGATAAACTCCTTGCGGGCCACGGCCGCAAAGCGGCGCGGGCTCAGGGCAACGGGCTTCATGGGGGCGATTCCCCTTTCCGGCGGTCGGCGGCCTCGATGAGGGCCACGAACACATCCTCCATGCTGGGCATGATCGGCTCGATGCTTTCGGCCGGCGCGCCCTGCCTTTCCAGCAGCGCGGCAATGGCGGGGGTGGCCCGCCCGGCATCGGCCACGGTCACATGCAGCCCGGCGCCGAACAGGGCCGCATCGGCTACTCCGGGCAGGGCTTCGATGGCCTCCGCGGCCTCCTGGGGCCGGGGGCAGCGCACCTCCAGCAGCTGATTTTGCATCTGGCCGGTCTTCAATTCCCGGGGCGTGCCCAGGGCGATCATGCGGCCCTGGTAGATCAGGGCCACCCGGTCGCAGTACTCGGCCTCCTCCATGTAGTGGGTGGTGACGAAGACCGTCACGCCCTGGGCGGACATGGCGTAAATTAAATCCCAGAAGCGGCGCCGGCTCAAGGGGTCCACGCCGCTGGTGGGTTCGTCCAGAAAGACGATGGGCGGGGCGTGCAGCACGGCGCAGGCCAGGGCCAGGCGCTGTTTCCAGCCGCCGCTGAGCAGCCGGGTCAGGCTGCGGCGGCGATCCTCCAAGCCGGCCATGGCCACGGCCCAGGCCTTGCGCTGCTTCAGCGCATTGCCCCCCAGGCCGTAGATGCCGCCGTAGAAATCGATATTTTCTTCCACACTGAGATCGTCGTACAGGGAGAACTTCTGGCTCATATAGCCGATGCGCTGTTTGATCGCCTCGGGCTGGGTGGCGATGTCCCGGCCGGCCACCTCGCCCGATCCTTCGCTGGGGGCCAGCAGGCCACAGAGCATGCGGATGGTGGTGCTCTTGCCGGCGCCGTTGGGGCCCAGAAATCCGAAAATCTCCCCCGGGGGCACCTCGAAAGTCACATTGTCCACGGCGGTAAAATCGCCAAAGCGGCGGGTCAGCCCCTCAACGGCTACGGCCCGGGCGTATTCCGGGGCCGGGCGGGCGGAAAGGGGCGAGCCGGCCTCAGAAAGCGTCGCGCCGGATGACCCTTCCCCCCGGCGCTCTCGGCCCAGCAGGCTGACAAAGAGATCTTCAAGGGAAGGTTCGGCCACCCGCCATTCATCCACAGCCAGATCATGGCTGTCGACAATGCTCTCTGCCGCCTTGCGGGTGGGGCCGATATCAGCGGTCACCACATGGACCCGGTCGCCAAAAGGGGTGACGCTCAGCGCCTCGGGCAGCCCGGTTCGCAGCAGGGGGGTGATGCGCCGCGCCTGGGCGCTGCGCAATACCAGAACCTGTTCTTTCATCATGCCCCTGACCTCCTCCGGGGTGCCCACCCTGAGCAGGCGCCCCTGGTCCAGCAGCCCCACCCGGTGGCAGCGTTCAGCCTCGTCCAGATAGGCGGTGGTGACCACGATGGTGACCCCCTGGGCGAGGAGCCGGTAGAGAATGCGCCAGAAATCCCGGCGGCTCAGCGGGTCCACCCCGTTGGTGGGTTCGTCCAGCAGCAGCAGCCGGGGGGTGTGAACCAGGGCGCAGACCAGCTGCAGCTTCTGCTTCATGCCCCCGGAGAGGGCCGCCGCCCGGCGCTGTCTAAAGGGGCCCATGTTGCTGAAGTCCAGCAGTTCGGCGATGCGCTGGTTGCGCCCCCTGCGGGGCTCGCCGTACAGATCGGCGTAAAAGTCGATGTTCTCCTGGACCGTCAGATCGCCGTAGAGGCCGAAACGCTGGCTCATGTAGGCCAACTGCTCCTTGATTTCGGCTGCCTGGGTGCGGATGTCGCAGCCGGCCACCCGGGCCTCGCCGGCGCTGGGGTCCAGCACCGTGGCCAGCATGCGCAGGGTGGTGGATTTGCCGGCGCCGTCGGGTCCCACCAGACCGAAGATCTCCCCCTGGGCGATCTCCAGATCGAGCCGGTCCACGGCGGTGAGCTCTCCGAAGCGGCGGGTGAGCTTCTCTGTGCGGACCATGGCCGGCGCGGCGCTTGTTGAGGGCTGGGGGACCATTACGGCGTCTGTTCGATGTCGATGCGGGCGTCGGCCGGCATCCCCGGCTTGAGAATTCCTTCGGGATTGTCCAGGTCGATCTTGATGCGATACATCAGGCCCACCCGCTCTTCAAAGGTCTGCACCGACTTGGGGGTGAATTCGGCCTCGCTGCTGATGAAGCTCAGGCGTCCCTTAAATTCTTTTTGCGCATAGGCATCGCTGGTGACCGTCACCGGCTGGTTGCGCCGGATGCGGCCCAGATCCTCGCCCCGCACAAAAGCGCGCAGCCAGACCCGGATCAACTGGGCGAGGGTCACCACCGGCGTGCCCGGATTGAGGTAGGCTCCCGGTTCGGCGGATTTACTGAGCACCACCCCGTCAAAGGGCGCCTTGACCTCGGTATCCGCCAGATGCTGCCGGGCCTGGGCCAGCAGTTGGGAAGCTGCCGCCACCCTGGCTCTCGCCTGCTGGCGGGTTTCCGCCCGGGGACCGGCCTCGATCAAAGCGTACTCGGCTTGCGCCTGCTCCAGCTGAGCCCGAGCCCGGCGGATCTGTTCGCCGCGGGGACCTTCACGGATCAGGCTCAAACGCTGGGTGGCGCTGCGCACCTGGGCCGCAGCCTCGGCCTGGCTGTTCTGAGCGGTCTCCCAGCGGGTGCGCGCCTCATCGTACTGCTTGCGGCTGATCAGCTCGTCCTCGTAAAGCTGGGCAAAGCGTTCATGGTCGGCCCTGGCCAGCTCGAGCTGGCTGGCGGCGCTCTGCTGGGCGGATAGGGTTCTTTGGCGGGCCGCCTGGGCATCGGCGATCTCCTGGCTGCGGCTGCCGCGTTCCAGCTCCTCCAGGCTGAAGCGGGCCTGCTGCACCCGCGCCTTGGCGCTGCGGATCTCCTCGGGACGGCTGCCCGCCTCAAGTTCCGCCAGCACTGCCTGGGCGTAGGCCAGTTCGGCCTCGGCCTGGGCCACCTTCAGGCGCTGATCTTCAGGATCCAGCCTGGCGATCACCTGCCCGGCTTGCACGTGATCGCCTTCGTCGACCATTCGCTGGGCCAGGCGTCCCGGGATCTTGAAGCTCACCTCCACCTGGGTGACCTCGATATTGCCGGAAACCCGAATGTGCGAGACCGGTCCCTGCGGGCGAAACCGGAAGTGCCAGATCAGCAGCGCGCCGACCATCAGCACAATCGGGATCACGATTCTAAGCCGTTTTTTCATGGAATCTCCTCACCGATCACCAGCGGTCCGCCGCAGCCGCCAGGGTGACCTGGGGTTCAAGGTACTTCAGGCGCTTGGGGCTGGGCGCTGCGGATCCCGGCAATGGAAAAGCGGCTGATATGGCCGGCAAGCGCTTCGATTGCCGCAGGATCCCTGAACTCCAGGGCGACGACTTTAAGGACAATCGGTTTGGCCAGGGCATAGTAGGCGCACTGGCCGATGATGCTGAACACATAGCGGGCCAGCTCGAGATCGGTCAGGGGGCGGCTCACCAGACGCTGGATGATGGTTTGCAGGATCTCCACCTGGGGCCGGATATATTCCTTGAAGATATCGTCCAGCACCGGAGAGGGGTCGCCAAGTTCCCGGGCCAGCAGTCGGCCTTTCTCGATCTCGCCCGGGGAATCACCGGGAGAGAGCATGCGCAGAAGAATGGCCGAGACAAAGGCGCGCAGCTGTTGTTCCGGGCGCGCCTGGGAGCCGGGCCCCTCGCTGAGGGGGAACTGGTCAAAGGCCTGGGCAAAGAGGTTGCGGACCACGCTGCGGTAGAGGTCCTGCTTGCCGTCAAAGTAGTAGTTGACTGCCGCCAGGTTGACCTGGGCCATGTTGCAGATTTCCCGCACTGTGGCGGCCTTGTACCCTTTGCGGCCGAATACCCGGCCGGCGGCATCCAGAATCCGCTCCTTGGGGGAGGTCATAGGGCGACTCCAATTCGGCATGATTCATCCAGTAAGCTTTATGCTGTATGAAACAAACAATTAAAACAAATGTTTTATTTTGTCAAGGGCAAGTTTTGTGTATGCTCGAAATCGCGGCCCATGAACTAAGGCGTGCCGCACGCAACCTCCGGAAGCACTTTCTTCCCTGAGGGAGGCCCTCAAACCCGCCCCTACGGCTGGAAGCGACAGATAGAATTTACCTTTTTTCGACAGAAGTTTTATAATCTGGCACTGAATGACCTGATCTGTGGTGCTGCAATGCACCGCCCAGGTCTAAAATCCCGGGTTCGATCACGGGCGGCCTGCCAAGAGGAACTCATCATGTCCACCCGGGCGATTCGCCATCTCAACCGAAAACAGATCCCCTTTGAGGTGGTCCGCTATGACCACCAGGAGAAAGGCGCTGCCTATGCGGCCCAGGCCACGGGGTTTTCCCTCTCCCGGATTGTCAAAACTCTGGTGGTGGATTTGAGCCCGGGGGGGTATATCCTAGCTCTGGTGCCCGGGGATCGGGAACTGGATCTAAAGGCCTTGGCCAAACTGTGCGGCGTCAAACGCGCTGCTATGGCCGACACTCACACCGTCCAGCGGCTCACCGGCTACCAAATGGGCGGAATAAGCCCTTTTGGCACCCAGCAGCGGCTGAAGGTGTTGATGGCCCAGGATATCGAGAATTATGTTGCGGTGATGATCAACGCCGGTCAGCGAGGGGTGATGCTCAAGATGGCCCCCGGGGACATCTTGCGCTGCTTGGACGCAACCTGTGCCGCCATTGTCCGGTAGGATGGAAGTTAGTCATTGGCAACCTATCGCCCCCAGGGATCAAATATTCACGGAACAGCGAGTTGGGTTGGCTGCCGCAGATATTGCGAATTGCGCTTTTATAGATCCTATAGGCTTCGTTTTGCGGATGCGATTCAACCAACTTTTAACGGATTTTCATCAGCCCAGGTTTGGCCGATACCGAGGGATCAGCGCTGATCAATGGGCACATAGGGGTGCTGATTGGGTCCAATGTAGACTTGACGCGGTCGCGCCAGCTTCCACTTGGGATCTTCGGTGCTCTCCTTCCACTGGGCGATCCAACCCGGCAGGCGGCCGATGGCGAACATCACGGTGAACATGTTGGTGGGGATGCCCATGGCCCGCAGTAAGATTCCGGTGTAAAAATCCACATTGGGATAAAGGTTGCGCTGGATGAAGTAGTCGTCTTCCCGGGCCGCGTTTTCCAGCTCCTGGGCTACATCCAACAGCGGGTCGCTGATCTTCAGCTTCTCAAGCAGGCTGCGGCAGATTTCCTGCATGATTTTAGCCCGCGGATCATAGGTTTTATACACCCGGTGACCAAAGCCCATGAGCCGGAAGGAGTCGTTCTTATGCTTGGCCCGCTCAATGAAATGTCGGTAGTTGCGCCCGCTGACGGCGATCTTGTCCAGCATTTCGATAACGGCTTGGTTGGCGCCGCCGTGGAGCGGACCCCAAAGGGCGGCGATGCCCGAGGAGATGGCGGCATAGAGGTTGACCCGGGCGCTGCCCACCATGCGCACCGAGGATGTGGAGCAGTTTTGCTCGTGGTCCGCATGCAGAATCCAGAATATGTTCAGGGCGTCGATCACCTCCTGAATGATGGCGTAGGGCCGTACAGGGTTGTCGAACATCATGTTGAGAAAATTGGCGCAGTAGCACAGATCGGGTCGCGGGTAGACCACGGTATGCCCCAGTGACATCTTATAGGACATGGCGGCCATGGTTCGGATTTTGGAGATCAGCCGGGTGACGGTAATATCCGCTTCCTCTTGGGTGTCCTGGAGGGTCGGATAGAAGCTGCGCAGGGCATTGACCATGGAGGACAGGATACCCATGGGGTGGGATGCTCTTGGAAAGTTCTGGTAAAAGAGCTTCATATCCTCATGCACCAAGGAATGGTCGTTGAGCATCACCGAGAA
This sequence comes from uncultured delta proteobacterium, assembly GCA_963713755.1. Classification (GTDB taxonomy): domain Bacteria; phylum Desulfobacterota; class Desulfobacteria; order Desulfobacterales; family CAVQMW01; genus CAVQMW01. Next base: position 1,744,229 of record CAVQMW010000005.1, read on the forward strand.
TTTGGTCAATTCGCGGCGGCTGGGCAGGCGGCCGTGAATCAGAAGATAGGCGGTTTCGATAAAGGTGGAGTGTTGGGCCAATTCCTCCACGGGAATGCCCCGATAGCGGAGAATCCCCTGTTCGCCGTTCATGAAGGTGATATCGCTGGTGCAGCTTCCGGTATTGGCATAGCCCGGATCCAACGTGATCAGGCCGGTCTCCCTTCGTAATCGGGATATATCGATGGCTTGCTCGCCCTCGCTTCCCGTCACCAGGGGCAATTCAATGGTTTTGCCTTCGTGGATCAGTTGAACACTCTTTCCCATAGCGGAGGTCTCCTACCTGTCGGCCACGCCGTCAATTACTTTAGCCCTTGGTGATTTCAACCCAGCGATGCTCTCCCTTATCCCGGGGAAATCCCCTCAAGGGATGAATTGTCTCTGGCGCTCAATCGTATATCAGATTGGCTTGGCAAGTGACAAGTTCGGGCCGCTTATCTTGCCCCCGCCGTGATTCTCGCCTTACGGGGTTCAGGATTGACAGGATAGGAAATTACGCGTTAAAACCCGCCTAGGATCAATGCCTGGGGGGCAATTTAGCACGCTGGAGCAGATGAACGGAAAATATTCCCTCTCGGAATACCTTACTCAGGAGGCTGAAGCACACATGGTTTCATACCCGGATCTGGAGTCTGGAAAAGCACAAATCGGCGTGGTTGGGTTGGGGTACGTGGGATTGCCCCTGGCGGTGCATCTGGCCCGCCATTTCAGGGTATTGGGTTACGATTTAAAATCTTCGCGCATCCAGGAGCTGGAGGCCGGCAAAGACCGCACTCTGGAAGTCACCCCGGATGAACTTCAGGGGGTATCCATCGCCTTCACCCATGATGCGGCCCGCTTGTCCCAATGTCGGCTGATCATTGTGGCGGTTCCGACTCCCATTGACGGGCACCGAATTCCCGATTTGACGCCCCTGCGCAGCTCTTCTCGGTCCGTGGGCCAGAACCTGAAGCCCGGTACCTGTGTGGTTTACGAATCCACGGTCTACCCCGGTGCCACAGAGGAGGTCTGCGTCCCTATTTTGGAAGAAGAGTCTGGCTTGAAACTGGGACAAGATTTTACCGTGGGCTATTCCCCGGAGCGGATCAATCCCGGCGACAAGGTCCACACTCTGGACCGCATCGTTAAAATCGTTTCCGGTTCCGATGTTACCACCGCCGACCTGCTGGCCCGGGTCTATGGGCGGATCGTGGAGGCCGGAATCCACCGGGCGCCTTCCATTAAAGTCGCCGAAGCCGCCAAGGTCATCGAAAACACCCAACGGGATCTGAATATCGCGCTGATGAACGAACTATCCATGATCTTTGATCAAATGACCATCGATACCCGGGAGGTGCTGGAGGCCGCCGGCACCAAATGGAATTTTCTGCCCTTCCGCCCCGGGTTGGTGGGGGGGCACTGCATCGGTGTGGACCCCTATTATCTGACCTTTAAAGCCGAATCCTTGGGTTACCACCCCCAAATGATATTGGCCGGCCGGCGAATCAATGACAACATGGGCAAATATGTGGCTCAACGGGCAGTGAAACTGCTCATTGCTGCAGGCAAACCGGTCAAGGATTCCACCATCGGGGTGTTGGGGCTGACCTTTAAGGAAGATGTTCCCGACTTGCGCAACACCCGGGTAGTGGATGTCATTCACGAGCTCCAAACCTACGGTATCGCCGTTCGGGTTCACGATCCCCTGGCCGATCTTCAGGAGGCCCGGGACTACTACGGCCTGAATCTGGAGTCACTGGCAGATTTGCAGGGGGTGGACGGGATCATTGTAGCCGTCAGCCATGGCGCTTACCAGGAGTTGGGTTTGGCCGGTGTGGCGCAGCTCTGCCGGGATGGAGAACCTCTGGTGATGGACTTAAAAGGTATGTTTGATCCTGCCCAGGCCCATGCCGAGGGCATCACCTATTGGCGATTGTAAGTAAACGGCCAGCCGAAGCCGGGAGTGGATTGTTATGGATGATAGGGCCTGAGATAAAGGGGAGACCATGGGAATCAACGTTGTTGCACGTATTGATGAGGCCGTTGAACTCAAGCATGTCTTGATCAGCGTATCGGATAAATCGGGTCTGGAGCAGCTGGTGCCGGGTCTGCTGGCGGTAAATCCGGACCTGCGGATCTATTCCACGGGAGGCACTTTCGCCCGGCTGGCGACGATATTGGGAGATGCGGCGGCGGAGCGGCTGGTTCAAGTCAGTGACTACACCGGACAGCCCGAAACCCAGGGCGGCTTAGTCAAAACCCTTGATTTTAAAATCTATCTGGGTTTGCTCACCGAAACCTACAACGAAGCCCATCAGGCGGACTTGGCCCGCACCCAGAGCGTTGCCCTGGACATGGTGGTGGTGAATCTATATCCATTCAAGGCCACCATTGCTCAGCCGGGGGTGACCCCGGAGCAGGCCCGGGGCAACATCGACATCGGCGGGCCTTGCATGATTCGCGCGGCCGCCAAGAATTTCATCCGGGTGGCCCCGGTCACCGATCCGGCGGATTACGGCCCGCTGCTGGAAACCCTGCAAGCCAACCAGGGCAAACTGCCCCTGGAATTTCGGTTCCGCCTGGCCCGCAAAGCCTTTGCCCATACCGCGGACTACGACCGTGCCATCGCCGATTATTTGGCAAAGGCGGCCTTCGCTGGGGTTCAGGCCTGTTATTCATAATTCAACCCAATCACCCATCCAGCGCCGCAACAATCAAAGGGGCAGCCCATGGCCGAAGATTTAAAAAAAATGTACCGCACCATCGTCAAGGATCAGTTTCCCTCCCAAATGGAAGTTAGCTTCGTGGAGGACGACCAGCGCCAAACCCTCTTTTATGAAAAGGTGATGTGGGAAATTGACGGGGTCGCCCAGGGGTTGCGCTATGGAGAAAATCCAGGCCAGGAGGCCGCCCTCTACCGCCTGGTCAACGGCAATTTGGTTTTGGGCGAGACCCGTATGCTGCAGCCCGGTAATTATTTGGCCTCGGACATCGAACTGCTGCAGTCCGGCAAACATCCCGGCAAAACCAATCTCACTGATGCCGATAACGCCCTCAATATTTTACGCTATTTTACCGATACCCCCACGGCCGTAATCGTCAAGCACAACAACCCCTGCGGGGTGGCGCGGGCCGAAACTCTGGAAGCCGCCTACCAGAAGGCCTACATGGCGGACCGCGTGGCGGCCTTTGGCGGGTGTATCGCCCTGAACCGTCCCCTGGACAAAGCTACCGCCCAAGCCGTGGTCAGCCAATATGCCGAGGTGGTCGTGGCCCCCGAGTTCGAGTCGGGGGTCATGGACATTTTAAGCCAAAAGAAGAATTTGCGGGTGATCCGCATCGAAAATATCCATCGCCTGCAAAATTTTGTGGGGCAGCGCTGCGTAGAGTTCAAAAGCCTCATGGATGGCGGGATCATTGCCCAGTGGTCCTTTAGCCCGGTGACTCGCTCCAAAGCGGATCTCCAATTGGCGGCCTGCGACTATCAGGGAACAACTTACCGGATCGAGCGCGCGCCCAGTGACGCGGAATATCAGGATCTATTGTTTGGCTGGCTGGTGGAATCGGGGATCACCTCCAACTCGGTGATCTATGTCAAAGACGGGGTCACCGTGGGGATCGGCACCGGCGAGCAGGACCGGGTGGGGGTAGCTGAAATCGCCCGGGACAAGGCCTATCGTAAATTGGCCGATCGATACTGTTTTGAAGTCCACGGGGTGGCCTACAACACTCTGGAGGATGAAAGCCTTAAATCCGCCATCGACGCCCGGGTTGCAGCGGAAAAAGGAGGGTTGCCGGGAGCCGCCATGGTGAGTGATGCCTTTTTCCCCTTCCGGGACGGGGTGGATGTGGGGCTCAGGGAAGGTATCGGCGCCGTGATCCAGCCCGGCGGTTCCAATAACGACTATCAGTCCATCCAAGCCTGTAATGAAGCCGGCGCCACCATGGTGTATACTGGCCAGCGCAGCTTTAAACACTAGGGGACCGTCGGATTTTAAAACAAAACTTGGACTTGCAAATCCAGTTGGATACCATTAAATTTACCACTTATGGAAAGTCGAATCGCCATCGGGCTGACCAAACGGGAAGCCGAGCTTTACCGCTCCCAGGGGTTGTTCAAAGAGAGCTTAACCCTCTATGAGCAGCTTCTGGATGATACGCCGGGAATCGATGCGCAGATTAAAAGTACCATAAAGTCCAAAATCGCGGCTCTAAGAGGGGAGATGGACCTGGTTGATCGAGACCAGTCCCGGGATCTTAGCGAGGATGAAATCGACTTGATTCGTAAAAATTTAGGTGGACAGGGAACACTCTCCGAGGTGCTGCTGCGCGCCTCGGCCTTCCATGAGACCGGGCTTTACTCGGAAGCCATTCGCGAATACAGTAGGCTCATGGGACGGGCCTGCCCGCCGGACAAATATGCAGCCTCTCTGACCGATTGTTTGCTGGCTGAATATCCGGAGACCGCTTTTTTTGCGCAGTTGAATCAGATGTTTCAAGACGCACAGGTCAAGAGCCTGGAAAAGGCGCTGCTCCTATTTCGCTGTGGCGAAGAGATGGAAAACCGGGAGCGGAGCAAAATCGCCCTCAAGCTTTATAAAAATGCCTTTCAAACCCTCATCGGGGAGCTGAAGAAAGCGCGGCGTGCGAAACCCAAACCCCAAAGCCAGGAAAAAGAGTGAAAACTTTCTACCCGCGAAACTTCCAAAAATCGAGCTTCTGGCGTGAGTTAGGGCCAACCCTATCTCCTGCTGCCGGGGACTTCGGGCTTGGGAGCAGGCCATGACCGATTTTCGTCGCCGGGTTGTCAATGTGGAGCAGGAGCGCCGCCACGATCCACGTCTCGACTTTAGCTGCCCGGTCATTATCAATGGCATCAAGGGGGTTCACACCCTCGGCGATATGAGCCTCGGGGGTGTGTTCATCGAGCTGAATCCCGGCGCCGCCGTGAAAATCGGGCAAAAAATCCATTTGGTCATTAAACTTCCCACCGAGAATTACTCTATTTACGTCAAATCGGAAGTTATCTTTCAAAATCCCAAGGGAATCGGCTGCCAGTTCCTCGACATCGCCGAAAATGATCTGGAACGCTTCCGCCGCTGTTTCGAAATCTACCGCGACATGCTTCCGGTAAAGTAGTACCCCCTCGATTCCCTTCCCCTGAATTCCATGAGATTCCGTCCCGGGCGGGTTCCCTGGAACCTGTCCGGTGACCGGCGATCCTGCACTGCGCGGGCCCGACTGCCCACGCTGTTGAGTGCGGGCCCAACCGGGACCGGCGAGGGTTCGAGTTGGAATCACGCCGTCGCAGACCCTACCAGGCCATTTCGAATCGCACCATCACCGGCAGCCCATCAGCGGTGTTATGGGCAGGCACAGCATCAATGAATTCTATCTGAACCAGGAGCAGGAGGTCCCGGGTGCCGATGGGCGCGGCAAGATCGGCCGGGAGGCGTCGAACCAGCTTGGCGTCCTCTCTGACCTTTGCCGCAAGTTTGGTACCATCGGCAAATTTAACGTGAACTCCCCGTCCCTCACGGCTGTAGCGGGTATATTTTGGATCCAGATATGCGATCACGCCGGGCTTGTCGATCCTGCCCAAGGTCATCAAAGGCGTCCCTGGCGCCACGGACTGCCCCGCGATGGCAAAGATATCCAAAATGCGGCCTGGGTAGGGAGCCCTTTGGTCGAGGCGTCGGAGTTGGGCGTCCAGAGCGGTGAGCTCGGCCTCGATCCGCTTGACTCGGGGCATGTCACGATACGGCGGGGAAGATGGTTGATACAGCGAATTGAGCCGGGCTTCATAGCTCACAAGCTCCTGTTCGGCCCGGCTCAACGTATAAAGGGCGCTGTGGTAGGCCGCCTCGGCCTGCTTGAGCTCAGCAATGGTCGATGATCCCTGCTCCCGCAGCAAGCGCACGGCGTCAAGATGCGTTTGCTGATAGGTGACCATCTGCATGGCCAGCTCATATTGTTCCCGCAAAAAGGGTTGTTGCGGATCGGAGGAGATCCCTTTCAAATCAGGTTCCGCCTCCGGGTGCGATGTCAGCAGCGCATCGTATTCAGACTGTAAAACGATTTGACGTTCCACCAGAGCCGGGTCGCTCAGAACGACCAGCACCTGCCCCTCCACGACCTGGGCTCCTACCGGAGTTTCGATCCGCTCAATGATCCCGGTGGCGGTGCTGTTGATGGGAACCTTCTCCAGGGACAAAAAACCAGGCGCACGGACAATGATGTAGGACAGAATGATCTTGATGAGCAGGTAAAGCAATGGACTTGAGACAATGAGCAGGATCAGATACCAGCGCCATTGGGCGGCGCCCCGTTTAGCTGCGGCGTAGGGGACCCGCAGACCCTTGACCCGCTCGGGTTCCCTTTGAGTTTGTGTGTCGAACTGGATCTTCATGGCGTCATGGAGAGGTAGTCACTATAGGATTGAATGTTGATGCCCTTAAGGCCCGAGCCGGAGAGTGATTCCCTTAGATGTCTCATTTGGGTGTGAAACCCTTGTCGGCCGGCGGTGAAATAGCTTTCCTTATCCGACAAGATCGGCTCAACGCTTTGGGCCAGCGTAAACGCCAACTGCGGATAGCGGTCCAGCAAGGGTTCGAGGCGTTGGGCCGCGCGGTTCGGGTCAGCCACATACATCATCAGTGACACCTCAGCGAGCCTGAGATTCCCCAAAGCGCATCCCAGACAGATGCCCGTGGAACTTTCATCCAAATATCGAGGGTGAAGACTGATTCCCACCGGCCAGGGTGACACTTCGATCACCGCCTGGAGGGTTCTGAGCAGTTGTGCCAGAAGATAGTCGCTGTTGTACTCCTTCGGATCCAGCTGGTTGGGTTCCAGGTCGAGGTGTACGCCGGTGAAGGGCAACCTTTCAAGGTCATAGAGGATACTGAGTAAATTTTGACGGTAGCGCGGCAAAATCCACAGCGGTTCACCCAGCAGCAGCTCCACCGGAATACCGTTGCCGACGGTTTGATTCAGAAATCCCCGCCAGCGTTCCTGTTCGGCAGGGCGGGCCAGCGATTCGATTTGGCGGCCATCCAGGGATACCAGCAGCCGCCTGACCTGCATTGAGCGAAGTTCGCTGTAAAAAGCGGAACTATTTTGCCATTGCGCCAACAGCTTGCGGCTGTTCCAGACGTAAAAACTGAATCCCCCGCTCTGGAGGGTTTCCGGTATGCTGACCCGGGGGGGGGCTGGAACCTGCGGCCATGGATGGGCGGCGGCCAATTTACCGATCCAGAGCGGTTTGAGGTATTCGGCATTGATAACGGAGTCAGGGGGGGATTTCGCCCCTGGAGGCGGAAGCGGTCTTTTCGGCCAAACAGTTATCCGGCGCAAGGGCGAGCAGGTCAGCCTGGGTCTGAAGCTGGCGGTTCAGGGCGTCTAAATAATCCATGGCCGTTCGATAGTATTGATAGCGGGCCTGCTCCAAACTTTCCAGGACATCCCCTGGAAGGTATTTTGCGCGCAGGGTTTTTTCCCGAATGGATTCCAAAGCGGCTTTCAGGCGCTGCCGGCTGAAATCGATCTGTTCTTCATCGATCTGTAGACGATTGAAGCTCTCCTCCGCATTCCCAAGAACCTCGGCGGTGATTTTTTTCAATTCGTACTGAGCTTTTTTCAGACCGGCATGCTGGGCCGCCTTGGCGGCGTCGTTGGCATCCCGCCAGCGGAGCGGAAGATCAACTTGGATCTCCAGTGTGATTCCGTATTCCTCTTTGGAGGCGGTGTCCTCCTGGGCGAGATAGCCGCCCAAATCGAAAGAGCCCTCCAGCGCCCCATAGTGCTCTATTTTGAGGTGGCCCAGCGCTTTTTCCACACGCCCGCGGTGAAGGTTGATGCCGGGATGGCGGTCAAGCAGATAGCTGCGTAAGGCGTCCAATTCCGGCAAGGCTCAGGCAGTTCGGGAAAGTTGGCAAGGAACTGGGGGAAATCCGGACGGGTCAACAGACGGATTCCCCTAAAGGAACGCCCATAGATGCTTCGCTGGACAGCGATATTGCGCCTTACCGCAGAAAACGCGGTGAGAAATTCCTGTCGGTCGGCATCCAGCAGGTGTCCGCTGCGGGTGCGGTTCTCTAAAAAATGGCGTACCCCATCTTCCTTGTCTAAAAAAGTGCGACTGAGTCTGATTTTCTCTTCGGGCGCTCCAGAGATTGATGTAGTGCGCCCGCACGGATGCCAGGGCTTCCAGGCTGGATTGCCGATGACTCAGCCGAGCTTCCCATGTTTGGGCCTCAGCATCCAACACACTCAGCTTATTTTGCTCATAGCGGCCCAGCAGCGGATAACGCAATCCACCGGCCAGAACCAGTTTATTGTATTGGCGCGTATCATCAGGGCCTGCCAGTTCCTGGAAATTTCCGATATTACCCCGGCCCAGCAGGCGCAATCCGGTTTGGGCCTCTTGCTGTTCCAGCCGGCTCAAACTCTCCTCTAAACGAGCAGCCGTAATCAGCTCGTCCGGGGAATTGCCCAGGGAGTCCTCAATGGCTTGAAGGGATCGCCGCGGGAGCTCCTCCAAGAAAGCTTCGCCCAGCCGTTCAGGGGTATGGGAACCAATTGCTGAAGCAGATTGGGCGGGCGTATCGATGGCGTTGAAATAGCTTCTGTTCAGCGAGTTGCGCTTGATCCAATTCAACGGATCGACGCTATTCGGGCGACTATCGCGGATGGAGTTCTCCCCAGTGAGGGTTGCCGCTGGAATGCCGCAAAAGAGGGGTAGACCTATCCCTAGGCACAGCACTATGAAAAGCTGTAGGTACCGCATCCGTCATTCACAGTCGCTAAAATTTAGTGCGCTTCAATACCCACCAGGGCGCCATGGAGGAATCAAGATGGGCTTTTAATACCATCTCTTTTAACATTGCCAAAGCATTCCACACCCTGAGGATGAACATGAATCAGGGAACTATCGGAAGCAAGGGAGCCAATTGCCAATCCTGTAGTTTTCGTTCGGAAACTAAGGTGACATACGTGACGAATATGACAGTTAAGATTCCAAGATAGACCATGTAGACCATTGGCCAAACTGCTAAGATAAAATAGGGCGGATAGAGGGTAAAAATCACCACGCTATAGATGACGATGATCAGAGGCATGACGAGCTGAAAAAAAAGCCCTGTCCACATGGTCATGATTAGATTGCGCAATCCCACTATTCGCGAATTAAAACTAAGCGCATGTTTGCGGAATATAGAATAGTAAAGATCGCCATCCCAGCGCAGCCGCTGATCCAGAAGGCCCCATAGATTTTCTGGCGCATCGGTGTGACCAATTGCATTGGGTTCGAAAACGATCCGCAGATTGGGGTGGCGGCCAAAATAAGCCTTGATTTTCAGAGTAATATCCAAGTCTTCGGCGGTACCACTGTCCCATCCACCCACTTTTTCGACGATCCTCCGACGAAATATACCGAAGGCCCCCGATATATTATTCACCACATTGAATTCGCTCAAGCCGATTTTGGCGGCATGGATGGAGAGCATATACTCGATGGCCTGCAAGCGGGTAATCAGACTTTTCCGGGCATTGCGGACCCTTAGATTACCGGCCACACCCACCACATTGGGATCCGCAAAGTGGCGCACGGCATTTTTCACCATGGTATTGTCAAATGATGTATCCCCATCCAAAGCCATAACGATTTCACCCTGGGCCAGGGTCAGGCCGGCATTGAGGGACGAGACCCGGCCACCCCGCTGCCATTTGGGAATCACTTTGAGGGTTCGGTTTGGCCGCTCGGCCACCCAGCGCAAGAGCCGTTGAGCGGCATTATAGGTGTTCAGGTTTTGCCGGGCGCCATCGATCATGGCTAAAATTTCAATACGCCCCTGATAGAGCTGCTCAGTAAGCGATATAATCGTGTTTTTTACATCTTCACCTTCACTGTAGCAGGTAACGATACAAGATACACTCGGATAGAAAATCAAATCCTGGTGAGGCTGCCGATCCTCCCGCAAGTAATAGCGCATGATCCCCAGCCAAATAAAGATGTAAACTGGAAGCTCGATGAAAACTACAAACGGGATAAACTTATAGATAAATACCCAAAACCCATGCTGGAAGGGGCTCGCGACAATGAGCTTAAAAGCGAACCACGTATTGGCCAAGATGATGAGCAGAGTTTCCATGACCTATTGCAGCGATCCTGTAAGCCGGGCCAGAAGGAGCTTTGCGGATTCTCCTTCCTGCACATCTTCTGGAGCAGTGCAGGTGACCGTTGTGACTTCCAGGCCAATGCCCTCAGACTGGCGGCTTAATTCTTGGGTTTCCAGTATTCGCCCCAGAACGATCTGGCATCCCGAATTAGGTGTTTTTGGCAGCAGGAGCCATAGGTTTCGCTGGGTGGTGCGGCTGGTGAGGTCCGTTCCGCGGACAATGGATCTGATGTGACCGGCAAAACCATCCATCAATTCCCCCGTACGTCGCCGGCCAATTTTATCGGTCAATTCCACGATGTTTGCAAGACGAATGCCAATGATACTGAATTCATCTTCAGGATAACTGCGGCTCAAATCCACAACCCAGTCGATAAAATGGGTGAAATATGCCGGGTTGATGTTATTCAGCGAGTCAAGAGCGCATATACATCGTCCAAGCTGCCCGTCCGGGCGGCGATGACTCCCTGATCGGTAATCCGGTAGCTGTGAATATTTCGAGCGAATTAAATCTTCAGGGGCGTTCTTGGCTGTACAATGCTGGCATCTTGCAATAATTTTGGGCTCGCTGAAAACGTGCCCGCAGCCATGGCAACTATAGCTCTCCAGGGCCCGGTCATAATCCGTACCGATATGCCTTAGTTTGGCGCGACAGTTAGGGCAAGCCAGTCCTGCGGGGCTGATAAACTGCTCCTCTGAGCTTACATGGCCACAGGTAAAGCAATGCAGGAAGGGCTGCTGCAAGATGTCTATGCTCTCGCAATGGGGGCAGGAATCGATGAAATTGAGATGGGCGCCATCGCAGTGCGGGCAATGGCGAACGCGGTCCACAAGTCGCTCGGGATGCAGAAGCCCGCGCTCGCGAAGATTTTCAATACGGCGGATCACATTTGCAGAATCACCACCCAAATGCTCCATCAAGGGGTACCGATACAACTGTTCGTACGTCCAGCAGCGATGGGGTTCCAAATTTTTGTCTGGGCGCGAAAATAAATACCCTAAAAGTCGAAATGCGTGGTCTTCAACATCCCCTAGAATGGAGGGGTCCAGCTCCTCAACCTTTCGATTGATTTGGTCAGCGTGGTTCACAGCCTTCGCTATGGAGATGGCAATCCCATCACTTAATGAATCAAGGGTTTCGCCTAGTGAGGCGGATAGAAATATAGGCTTCAGAGTGGTTTGAGGGTTAGACCGGAGGCGATTCAAGAGCTCGGCGCCTTTGGCCCTATCGCGGACCGCCAGAATAAAACCTGTAGGATCGGTACCCGAAATCTCCCAACTTTCTAAATCGGGAAATATTCGAAGGGGACCCGTGACGCTCGGATCCCGGGTAAAATCCTCATCATCTACCTGTATCAATACCAAACCCACCGTTGATCCTCACCTGGCGGCGTCGGCCTTGGTTGCCGGATTTGTTAAAATTCTATCTAATTAACCATAATTACTTAATTCTTTCAATAAAATAACACATACCCCTGGATCACAGCCGCTTTGGATGGAGGGTTGACGAGCCCTGCTGAGTGCTCCGGTTCCTGACCGGTGATGTCATAAGGTCGTCCGCTGACAAGGCGCGAAAATTAAGGAATATCAGGAATATTGGGTCTTGTTGCAGCGTCCTCGGACCGGATGGATGGGCTGCCGAAGGTCATCGGTGTTGCGGCTGGAAGCTTCAGGTTAGCTCTAGCGGTAGGGATCGGCTTTTAGATCGTAACGACGCATGATCTGCTGCAGGGCCTGACGCTCCAGACCGCACTGTTTGGCGGCCTGGGTGACGTTGCCCTGGGACTGGGCCAGCAGGTGGCCGATGTAGCCGGCATTGAATCGCTGGAGAGTCGCTTCCTTGGCCTGGCGATAGGGCAGGTTCTGAAAGGAATCTTCCGGGGGATGTTTGCTGGAGGGGCTGTGTTGCATGCCGATCTCCTGGGGCCGGATCCGGCCATCGCTGGAAAACAAGATGCCCCGCACGATGATGTTTTCCAGTTCCCGCACATTGCCCTCCCAGGGGTGGTCGATGAGCAGCTGCATGAGTTCGGGGGTGATGCGGATATCGGGTTTTTTTAGCTCCGTGCAGTGTTTTTCCAGCAGATGATTGGCGATTAGGGGGATATCCTCCCGGCGCTCCCTTAGAGGCGGTAGTTTGATGGGCAGCACATTGAGCCGGTAAAAGAGATCTTCGCGATACTCGGCCTGTTCGATTTTGGCTTTCAGGTCGCGGTTGGTGGAGGCGATGATGCGCACATCCACCTTGATGGTTTTGGTGTCCCCCAGAGGTTTGATCTCCTTTTCCTGGAGCACCCGCAACAGCTTGGTCTGGATGGCGGGGCTGATGTCGCCGATTTCATCCAGAAAGATGGTGCCGCCCTGGGCTTCCTGGAACAGGCCGATTTTGTTTTGGGTGGCGTGGGTGAAGGCGCCTTTTTTGTACCCAAACAGTTCGCTTTCCAGAATATGTTCCGGCACTGTGGGGCAGTTCACCGACACAAAAGGCATGGTCCTGCGCGGGCTCAGGGAATGCACGGCCCGGGCTGTAAGATCTTTGCCGGTTCCCGATTCACCGGTGATCAATACCGTCAGGTCGTTGTTGGCCACCGTACGGATGGTTTCAAACACCCTGCCCATCACGGCGCTTTGGCCCACCAGCTCGCGCAGAGCATCCTCCTGCCCACAGGCGCGCTGCAGGCGGATATTTTCCTGGAGCAGGGAGCTGCGCTCCAGGGCCTTTTCCAGGCGCACGATCAGGGTTTCGTGGTCAAAGGGTTTGGTCACGAAATCGAAGGCGCCGTTTTTCATGGCCGCCACCGCGGTTTCGATACGGCCAAAGGCGGTCATCATCATTACGGTCTGATCCGGTTTGTCGCGCTTGATGAGCTCCAGCAGTTCAAGGCCATCCATGCCCGGCATGCGAATGTCGGCCAGTACCAGATCAAAGTGGCCGCACTTGAGCAGCTGCAAGGCGGCCTCTCCGGATGGAGCGGTTTCCACGCTGCAGTTAAGGTCCGCGGCCAGGCTGCGCTTGAGCAGCATCAACATGTCGATTTCGTCGTCCACCACCAGGATCTTGCGTTTCATGGTGCATCTTTCCGTTATGAGGGCCGCTACCATAATACATTTACGGCCCGGATCTGGCTACCTCTGGCATTAATAACCTGCCCGGCCCAGCCGGGAGTCTGCATTCAGGCCTGGTTTTCGGCCAGGATCCGCCGGCCCCCGCGGTTGGGATGAATGGGCAGATCCACGGTGAAGATGGCCCCGGAGCCGGGCTGACTGGTAACGGTAATGGTACCGCCGTGGTTTTTAATGATCCCGTAACTCACCGAGAGGCCCAAACCCGTGCCTTCTCCGGTAGGTTTGGTGGTGAAAAAAGGATCGAAAATGCGGGCCAGATTTTTTGGTTCGATGCCATAGCCGCTATCGGTGATATCGATCAGGGCGCGTTCCCCCAGGGGGTCATAGCGGGTGGTTACCTGAATGGTGCCCTGCTTGCCGATGGCGTGTACGGCATTCATCAGCAAATTTATGAAAACTTGGCGGATCTTTTTTTCGTCCAGCATCAGGTTGGGAATGTTGCAATCGTAGCGTACACTGAAGTCGATCTGTTCCAATTCGGCGTGATGGCTGATGAACTTGATCACATCATCCAGGGTATCATGGATATGCACTTCCTCTTTTTGGGGCGGCGAGCTGCGGGTAAAGTTGAGCAGATTTTCCACAATGGATTTACAGTTGCGAACATGCTTTTCAATGGTCTGAAGATCGGCCTGCCGTTCGGAACCCGGGTCTTCATTGCGCAGCAGCAGTTGGGTGTAGCCTAAAATAATTCCCAGGGGGTTGTTGATCTCATGGGCGATTCCGGCGGAAAGCTCGCCTAGGGAGGCCAATTTGTCGGCCTGGGAAATCTGTTCCCGCATTTGGCGCTGCTTTTCGATATCCTTGACCGTAAATTGAATGGCCGCCTGGCTGTTGCGGGCGTGGGCCGATGCGCTGCCGGGATCCAGGCCGGCGCTCACCAGACTGCGCCGCGTAACGCCGTCGCTGCGCACCAGATCCAACTCCAAGTTGGTCACCGAGCCTTTGTTTTTGAGGGTTTGGCGCAGGGCCTGCCACTCTTTTTTACGATCGAAAAAGGATTGGAAGGGATGGGCTTTAAGGCCGGGATCGTTTTCAGGGAAGCCCAGGGTGCGGTAGCCTTGGGGGTTGACCTCCAGGATGGTGCCCTCCAGGTCGGCAATGAGGATCATATCCTGGGAGCTTTCAAAGATGTGCCGATATTTAAGCTCCGATTCCACCAGGGCCTGGGTGCGTTCCTTCACCAGCTCTTCCAGATTCTGATTGAGATAGAGCAGTTCGCCGTGGGCCGTCTCCAGGGATTGCTTGTCCCGCGAAATTTGGCGATAGATGGACCAGGTGCGCTGAAAATAAAGGGTCACCGAGCCCACAAAGACAAACATCAGCGAATTGACGGCCCCCGTGGCCGGGCGCAGGGCGGCCCAGATCTCGGGCTGGTCGCCCAACAGCAGGATCTGCTTGATGATATGCCCCACGGAGCGCGAGACCGCAAATCCGCTCAGTCCGTAGCAGACCCAGAGCAGGTACATCCAGATCACGTTCTCCTCATCCATGCGGCGCAGCTGCTTGGCCAAGCGCAGGCACAAAAAGGAAAAGACAATCATCAGCACGGCGCCTACTACGTCCACGAACCAAATGGGGAAGACGGAGATGGTCATGGAGCGCGCTCGCGGCCTGGGGCTGGGGGCTGGACGGTTGCGATCAATTTGCGCAGGCCCAGGTAGAGGAAGACCAGGGCCGGAACACAGATCAGATGGTCCAGCTTGATCAGATAAAAGAGCCAGGGCAAATAAGAACTGCCGCTGGCGGCGGTGATCTTTACCTGCCAGCCCTCCCGGGCGGATACCGTCACTGCTTCAAGCTGCTCTTCCAGAAAATGAACCGCCAGGGCGTCCACATTCCAGAGCAGCAGCAGTGCAGCCGCGATCTGGATATAGCGCCATCCCCGCTCCATAACCAGATTTCGCGCCCGCAACCAATAGATCAGGGCGCCCATGGCGATCATAAAAAAGATGTGTGCCAACTGGTGGGTGTAGATGCCCTCGGGGTGGCCGTGGGCCTGGGTGGCGTGAGCGCCGGCGGGCAGGAGCAGAAGAATGGTAAAGGCCGCCGCTAGACCTTCCATGGCGACTTTATATTTGGGATGGATGGGCATACCCGTGGCCGGTCGGCCCCCGCTTCGGGTGCTAACCGGGTTGCCTCTCGGGGGTTTCGGAATTGGGATTGAGAAAAGGGATGAACCGCTTGACCTTGGAAAAGACGAACCGGATTGCAATGTAAACCACGATAAAGGGTGCCAGAAAACTCAGCTCGACCCCCCCGGCCCAGGCGGGCAAAACAAATTGAAGGTCAGCGAAGCGAAGTTGCAGCCAGGCAGCGGCAAAAAAGGCCGGCCACAGGGAGGCCATGCTCATGGCCATGAACAGGAAGAACGACTTGCCATAGGCTTCATTGGCCAGCTTGTTGATCCCTTTGTAGGATTGTTCGTCGCCCGCAGCTTTGGCTTTCATGGATTGCTCGTGGTAATAGGCGGTTTTATCGAAATTTTTAGCCACCTGGGCTCGATTGACGCGATACGCCACGGCCAGGGTCAGCTCCCCTAAAACCGTGGCCCAGAGGGCTAGAAAAAAAGTTCCCGTCCACCAGCCCAGGGCGGGGTTTTCCAGCCAGCGAAAGGGGGCGATCAAAACCGGATCCACCCCGTGTAAAAATTGGGTGACGATGTCCATATTACTTACTATTGGCGATCTTCCCGGTCCGCTGTCCATCAATTTGCGCACCTGGAAAGGGAGGGGTTTATTCGTCCCCGGCCATGGCCGGGGACGATACATGTGGTCTTAACTTGGTTCTTTTTAAGGATTCGACCCTCCTAAATTAAAACGGCGGCACCCAGCTCTGTCCCAGGAATCCCTTGGTAGTATAGCGAATTCCCACATAGAAAGCCAGGGTGATGAAGATGATCTTGAGCACGATGTCGGGGATGTACTTGGAGGTGCGCGGGCCGATCATGGAGCCGATGAAAATCCCCACCAGCTCCGCGCCGATCAGGCCCCAGCTGATACAGACGCCCTTGCCCACGATATAGGTGAAAATAGAGACGATCATTCCCACCAGCACCGCCAAGGCGGAGGTTCCGGCCACCAGATACATGGGCAGGCCGGAGACTGAGGTCAAAAAGGGCACATAGAGGAATCCGCCGCCGATCCCCAGAAAAGAGGCCAGGGCTGCGATGAGAACACCGCCGATCATGGGGATCCAGGCCTTGAACTCAAACTCCTGACCGAAAAATGTAAAGCGGATGGTACCGATCATGAAAGCCATGACCCAACCGGCTATCACCAGAATGTAAGCCACGATTTTGGTGCCGCCCACCAGGTTGATCCAGAGGGCCGAAGCGAGTACCAAGGCCAGGGCAATCCACATAAACATCCAGGATCCGGAGAGAACCTTAACCCCCTGGTCACTCACATCAGTTTTCTCTTTAACCGCCTGTTCAAAAGCCTTGGCCGCGGCCTTGGCCTTTTTCTTGCTGGCCGACCCCTTGGGGGTCAGCTCGTAGATCAAAAAGCCGCCGATGACGAAGACCACCAAGCCGAAATAGCCCAGATAGGCCTTCAGGGAGATCTTACCGGCGGTGATTTCCGGAATAAGCCAGGAACCGCCGATGCCGCCGATGGCCAGACATGCGCCCAGGGGGGCTACCAGCCGGCCCATGCGGTAGTAGTTAAAGGATGAAATCAAACCGCTCAACCCTACCAGCCACTGGTTGGAAACCCGGATGGAGTCGGTCACCAGATTGTTTACGGGATGGCCCTTGCCAAAGGCTTTGGCGTAATCGGCCAGTCCGAAAATGGTGATATGGCCCACACCGGCCATGATCCCGCCGAAAGCGCCCACCGTAGAAAAGATCCAGCCGACCCAGATAGCCCACAGCAGGCCGGCGATGACATTGGGCTTGGGTGCCCCGGGGACTCCCAGGTAGCCGGCGGGTTCGCCGGGCTTGATGACCTCGCTGGTTTTGGCGGCGGTATCTTCGCTCTCCAGACTCTTTTCGATAGCGCTCTTCATCTTGTCCGGCATCCCTGGTGTGGTGAAATCAGACACGCTCGGAGCCGCGGTCGATTCGACAGTGCTTGGGGCCGCCGCCGACTCGGAAGCGCTGGGAGTCGTTGTCGACTCGGTGTCGCTTTGGGCCAGAGCCAGGGCCACAAAAGAGAGAACCATCAAAATAATTGTACCCCAGATAATCGTTTTGTTCTTCATTCAGTCGCTCCTCCAACTTTTAGGTTAGGATATGGGTAACACATCAAATTCAGCTCAAGACGTGCGCGGTAGGTCTCTTGATCCGCCGGTATTGATTTCGACCTCCTTTCCATGGCCCGCGGAAGCCCTTCCCAGGGGGAAAAGCAAAGCTCCTATTATCGCCGATCGTTCCTATGGTCAATCCGCCGCCCCCCGTTTCATGCGCTGAACGGATTGGCGGCGGTGAGTTACAGCAATACCCTGAGCCTATGGGGTGCCTATGGATTGCTAAGCAAGCGGCGTGCCAATATCCGCAAAGTCGCAACTCCCATTCCTGGACGCGGTGTTATTTTATTTTATATGTATATTCAAATAGATAGGTGACCCGTATTCTTCCCTGGGAGTTGCGCCATTCAATTCCGGGGTCGAAACCGCTTTCTGAGGTGCAAGATTTTTGGAATAGTAAGGCAACTGTGTAATAATCTTGAAAATATTCAAATAGTTACACTGGCGATCTATTTAAATTGCAGTGCAATAAAAATATATCGCTTGCTGGTGGCGGACCGTTCTGAATTGGGGTGCTGCGCCTCGCCTATCGGCTGGGTCAATTTGTAACAAATTGAAAATATAGTGCATTTTATCTGAAGCTCCGGGGATGTCCCGTGGGTGTTTTCGCGGCGATGTGGTATGGATATTGCGTCAGGGTGGGGAGGCCCACAGGGTGGCCCCTGGTGCCGCCGAGGCCCGGAAACGGCTGGGTACCATGGCCGGGTGCTGGAGCAACAGGCTGTTCCTTGATCCCGGACCAGGGGGCGCCAACGCCGGCACTGAATTTGATTTACAATCCAGTTGCGGTACACTAGGTTCGT
The DNA here is from genome assembly GCA_963713755.1 of uncultured delta proteobacterium. Taxonomy (GTDB): domain Bacteria; phylum Desulfobacterota; class Desulfobacteria; order Desulfobacterales; family CAVQMW01; genus CAVQMW01. Next base: position 1,762,602 of record CAVQMW010000005.1, read on the forward strand.
GGTCCTGATAGCCGCCTTGTACGGTTCAACCTGATTTGCAGGTTCACGTTATGAATTGACGCACGTAGCAAAGGAGCAGTCGATGAAAGAATCGGTTTTCAGTATTTGCGGCATGTGCACGGTGCGATGCCCCATCAAGGTGGACGTGGAGGATGGGGTGGTCAAATGGATTGAGGGTAGCCCCAGCGATTCGGGGATGGATGGCCGGCTATGTGCCAAAGGTTCGGCCGGGATTGCCATGCTTTACGATTATGAGCGCCCCCAGCACCCTCTGATTCGGGAGGGTGACCGGGGCGCGGGCAAATGGAAGAAAGCGACCTGGGATGAGGCCCTGGATTATATCGCCGAGAAAATCAAAGCCATCATTGAAAAACATGGTGCGCGAGCCGTGGCCTTAAGCGACCGCGGCGGGCCTTTCCGCGAGATTCACCGCAGTTTTCTGAGGGCTCTGGGCTCGCCCAATTATCTCAACCACGACGCCACCTGCGCCCGCAACACTCAGCATGCCGCCATTTCGCTGTTCGGCAGCGGGCGCAAGACCTTCAACTACGACTATAAAAACTGCAAACACTTGGTGCTTTACGGACGCAATGTGCTGGAGTCCCTGCGGGTTAAAAATGCCAATCTGATGATGGACCTGCTCGAGGGCGGCGGTAAGATCACCTACATCGACGTGCGCGCCGCCGGTACCGCCATGAAGGCCAGTCGCTTTTGGATGATTCGTCCCGGAACGGACTACGCCTTGAATTTAGGGATTATCCACACCATCCTCAAGGAAAAGCTCTACGATGCCCAGTTTACCGAGCGCTGGGTATCGGGTCTCGATGCCCTCAAAGAGTTCGTGATGCCCTACACCCCCCAATGGGCCGCCCAGGAAACCGGCATCCCCGCCCAAGAGATCATTGAGTTCACCCACGAAGTGGCCCAGGACAGCCCCGCGGTCATTTTCCATCCGGGCTGGCTGACCGCGCGCTACCGAGATTCCTTCTACAGTTCCCGAACCGCCTATATCCTCAACGCTCTGCTGGGCAGCATCGAGGCGCCCGGGGGCCTGTTTTTCCAAAAAGGCCCCGGCGATGCGGGCGCCAAAGGCCTCAACAGCCTCATGGACACCATCCCCAAACCTGAAGAAAAGCGGGTGGACGGCTGCGGCTGGAAGTACAAGCAGTTCGAAGCCGGCCCGGGATTGATGCATCTCTTTTACGAGGCGCTCTTAAGCGGCGAGCCTTACCCGGTCAAGGCCTACATCGTGTACCGGCATGATCCGCTGCTCTCCCTGCCCGATCCCGAGGCACAGAAAAAAGCCCTGGACAAGCTGGACCTGCTGGTCTCCATCGAGGCCAACTACAGCGAAACCGCCTGGTATTCGGATGTGATCCTGCCGTCGGCCACCTATCTGGAGAAATCCAGCGTGCTGTGCACCGGCAAGGGCTTGAAGCCGTCGTTTAAAATGCGCCAAAAGGCCATCGACCCCCACAACAACGCCAAGGCCGACTGGTGGATCTTCAAGCAGCTCGCCGAGCGGCTCGGTGTCGGGCACTACTTTCAGTTTGAGGACATCGAGGATTTCTGGAAGTGGCAGCTGGAAGGCACCGGGGTCACGGTGGCGGACATCAAAAAGAAAGGGAGCGTGAGCCTCAGCGACCAGCCCATCTGGTGGGACCGGATGAACGATCTCAAATTCAAAACCCCATCCGGTAAGATTGAGTTGGTTTCCAGCCATCTCGAATCCTGCGGCCTACCCTCCTTCAAGCCTTATGAAAGCCCTCAGAAACCGACGGAAGGCATGTTCCGCCTGGCCTTCGGCCGCAGCCCGGTGCACACCCACGGGCGCACCATCAATAATCCCTACCTGAACGAGATCATGCCCGTAAACACCCTCTGGATCAACGCCGCCGAGGCCCGGAAACTAGGCATCAAGGACAAGGATACGGTGGAGGTGGCCTCGGCCGACGGCAGCCATTCGGGCACCATCCAGGCCTGGGTGACCGATTTGATCCACCCGGAAACGGTGTTCATGGTCCACGGCTTCGGTCGCAAGATTCCCTGGCAGACCCGGGGCTACAACAAGGGGCTGGGCGACTATCGCTTCGAGACCGGGCTGCTCCATGTGTATGATCCGGCCGGCGGGGCCAATGCGCTGCTGGAATGTATGGTGACCGTTAAAAAGGCCGCCTAATCATCGTTGCGAAAAGATTTCCGGGCCAGCCATGGAAAGATGGCCGGTCCCACTTATCCTCGGGAGGAATATTCATGAGCAAGTACTTTCTGTTTCAAGACAGCAAGCGCTGTATCGGCTGCTACAGCTGCGAGGTCCATTGCAAGGCCCACAAAAGTCTTCCGGTGGGCCCCCGGCCCACCCAGATCATTGCCGTGGGCCCCAAGGTGGTCAAGAACCTGCCCCGCATGGCCTACGTCTACATGCCCTGCTATCACTGTGAAAATCCCTGGTGTGTGGAGGCCTGTCCCACCGGTGCCATGCAGAAGCGGCCCAAGGATGGGATCGTCTTTGTGGACAGCTCCATCTGTGTGGGTTGCAAAACCTGTATCTCGGCCTGCCCCTGGGGGGCGCCCCAATGGAACCCCGAAACCGGCACCGTGGTGAAATGCGACTACTGCATGGATCGTATCGATGAAGGGCTGGAGCCGGCCTGTGTGCGCAAGTGCGTCACCAGGTGCCTGCACTTCGGAAAAGCCGCGGAGATTGATAATATACGGCGTAAACGACACGCCAAGGCCGTGGCCGCCTTTGAATAGCCCAACACGCCGTAACCGATTGACGGGCCTGCCCATACGGCCCGCGTGCCAGACGAGGTAAACCATGTCAACCACGGGTTGTCCGCTGAACCAGACCATTACGACCCTCGAAGGGATGCTCAAAAGGGGCCGCCTGACCCAGCCTCGGGCCCGGCGAATCGTCGAGGAGATCCTCGCCCTGTTCCGTGATACCGCCTGGGGGCGGGCAGGGGAGGGCCACTTGGCCGCCATCGAAGAGCTGGCCCAGGAATTGACCGGCGACGGCATGGACGTGAACAGCCAGGCGGCCGCCCGCACTGTCACGGAGGCCTTCGGGGAACACCGAGAGGTTTTCGTCAGCCACGTCGAGACCGGCCATTGCGTGACCGGAGATTGCGTGCGGCTGTCGCCGGCGCCCTGTCAGATGACCTGCCCTTCGGGCATCGATATCCCCTCCTATCTCTCCCTGATCGGCCAGGGCCGCGATGCCGAAGCCATCGAGGTGATCCGCAAGGATAACCCCTTTCCCTGGATCTGCGGCCTGATCTGCACCCGTCCTTGTGAATTGATGTGCGTCCGGGCGCGGATCGACACCCCGGTTTCCATCAAGTTTCTCAAAGCATTCGCCGCCGAAAAAGCGCTTTCCGAGAGACGCTACGTCAATCCGCCCAAAGCTGCCGACAAACACCAGAAGGTTTGTGTGGTGGGGGCCGGCCCAGCCGGCATGACCGCCGCCTACTACCTGGCCCTCAAGGGTTACGGAGTGAAGGTTCTGGAAGCCCTGCCCATGGCCGGGGGGATGATGATGGTGGGGATTCCCCGCTATCGGCTACCCAGAGAAGTCATTGATCGGGAAGTGGCCATGATCGAGGATCTGGGGGTCGAGTTTCGATTCAACACTCGCTTTGGCCAGGATATCACCTTTGATCAACTCAAGGCGGATGGCTACGACGCATTCTTTTTCGCCATTGGCGCCCACAAGACCTGGAAGCTGAACATTCCCGGAGAAAGCGACTTTCCCCAGGTCATCGAGGCCATTGACCTGCTCCAGAAGGTTGCCCTGGGCGAGCGGCACATGCCCGGCAAACGGGTGGCCATCGTGGGGGGCGGCAATGTGGCCATCGACGCCGCCCGGACCTGTGTGCGCCTGGGCAGTGAAGCGGTGACCCTGCTCTACCGCCGAACGCGCTCGGAGATGCCCGCGGACGTGGAGGAGGTGGAGCAGGCCGAGGAAGAGGGCGTGAACTTCTCATTTCTGGCGATCCCCACGGCCATCAACGGCTCGGATGGAAAATTGACTTCGCTGACCTGTCTCAAGGCCAAGCTGGGCCCCGAGGATGCCAGCGGCCGGCGGCGTCCGGTCCCCATGGAGGGCAGCGATCATGAGTTGGATGTGGATGCGGTCATCCCGGCCATCGGTCAACGGGTCAACTATGAATGCATGGAGGAGCTCGCCGACCTCGGGTGGTCGCGGCGCAACACGATCCGGGTTAACCGGGCCAGCATGGAAACCTCTCTTGCGGGGGTTTTTGCCGCGGGCGACGCGGTTTTAGGCCCGGCCACCGTGGTGGAGGCCATCGGCGGGGGGAAGAAGGCCGCCGATGCCATCGACCGCTACCTGTCGGGGATTCCCCAACCGAAAATGCCGCCGATTCCGGTCCGGCGCCTGCGCACCGAGTGGTTCGATGTGCCTTCGGCCACCAAAATGATCCTGAAACGACCCGAGATGCCCCTGCTCAATATCGAACGACGGTTGACCACCTTTCAGCAGGTGGAACTGGGCTACACCGAGAACATGGCCCGCGAAGAGGCGCGGCGCTGCCTGCGTTGCGATATCTGCCGCAGATGCGGGATCTGTGTCGAGGTGTGCCGGGACAAAATGGGGATCAACGCCCTGCAACTGGGCTATTTCGATTTCGATCATCCCGTGGAGACCGATTTCAGACAGATTGAAGAACGCTGCATTCTGTGCGGCGCCTGCGCTGAAAATTGCCCCAACAACGCCATGGTGATCGAAGACCGCAAAGATGAGCGGCTGCTCTCCTTGTGCGGTACCATTTTGAATCGTCAGAAGCTGGTGCACTGCGAAAGCTGCGGCAAGGTGATGGGACCGGCCAAATATCTCGACTATGTTCACAAAAAGATCGGCGGAGTGGCTCGCAACACTTTTGACCACATCCTCTGCGATGCCTGCGCGCGGAAAAAGACCGCGGGCAGCAAGGTGCCGCCGGTGATGCATTAACCACTGAAAGCAGCCGAGTGAAAGCTGCTTGGTAAGGAGAATCGCCATGGCGTTTCATAAGGGCCAGCGGGTGGAAATCTACCGCAAGTCCAACGATGAGGAGTGGCAAAGTTACATGGATGAATACATCGGCTTGCATGGGATCATCACCGATCCGGACAGCACCATCAACGATCCCGATGCCCTGGTGCGGGTCAGTCTAAAGGACCAGGGCACCCACCGCTTTCCCCAAGACTGCCTGCGCCTGCTGGAGGATTAGATCCAAGTGGATATGTCCCTTGAGGCGCTCTGGCGTGAAAAAGAGCGCGGCACCATGGCCAGTTGCGATGATCGAACCCCTGTGGCCGAGGCCCTCGGGCGGATGGCCGACAACCCGGTCCGCGCCCTGATCGTCGTCAGTCGGGAGGGGGGGCGGCCCCTGGGTATTTTTACCTCAACAGATCTGCTGCGCTGCCATGTGACGCGCCCTTCTACGCCCTTGGCGCGGATTGGGCTGGCGGATGTCATGTCCCACCCCTTGATCGTCGCCCAAAGCAACGAGAGGGTCCAGGATGCCCTGGCTTTGATGCTCAACGCCGATATCCGCCACTTACCCATTATTAAAGACGACGCATTGATGGGGGTGCTGACCCTCAAAGACCTGGCCGAGCATCATACCGGCGCCCTCAAGGCTGAAATCGACCACCTTCAGGATTACATTCACACCTTACAAGAGGCTGCTCGGGATTAACGCCTTATGAAATCCGTCACGATCATTGTTGATGACCAACCCTACCAGGCCCAGAAAGATCAGACCGTGCTCCATGTCCTTCGGGAGCATGACATTCGGGTCCCCACGCTCTGTTTTCATCCGGCTCTGAAACCGTCCGGCTCCTGCAAGCTCTGTGCGGTGGAGGTGGAAGGCCGCGCCAGCGCACGCCACATCACCATGCTGGCCTGCATCCTGAAAGTTCGCGAGGGACTGGTGACCCGCACCCAAGGGGAACTGGTGACCCGGGCGCGGCGCAAGGCTTTTGAAGACCTTCTGGTCCAGGCCCCCCAATCGCCTGCCATCCGGGAGCTGGCCCAATCCTTTCAAATCGACCTGGGGCCCATGCCGGACGGCTGCATCCGCTGCCGCCTCTGCATTCGCGTGTGCAAGGAGGTGGTGGGCGCGGGTGCCTTGAAGATGACCCAGCGCAACGGGCGGAGCTATGTGGTGGCCGCAAAGGGGGCCTGCATCGGGTGCGGCACCTGCGTCAATTTGTGTCCCACCAATGCCATCGCAATGATAGAAGAAAACAATCTGCGCACCATCTCCATTCGCGATGAAATCATCGGGATTCATCCCCTGGAGCGCTGCGAGGGGTGCGGCCGCATGTTCGCCACCCATCGCTTCCTGGTCAAGCTGCAGGAACGCATCGCCGACCATCCCCACGTCAAGGAGCCCCATCGCTACTGTCAAAACTGTGCCAAAATGTTTTCCGACCGGGTGCGCACCTTTGGCGAACGAAAACATGCGCCGTCACCCAAGCATTAACCTGCCGCAGGGATTCCCGCGTGCCCCGATAAGCACAGATGTAGGGGCACCCCTTGTGGGTGCCTGGATCAGGGCAGATGTAGGGGCACCCCTTGTGGGTGCCTGGATCAGGGCAGATGTAGGGGCACCCCTTGTGGGTGCCTGGATCAGGGCAGGCACAAGGCCTGCCCCTACGGTTTACCCGGTAAACAGGAGCCGCTTTATGGTTAAAATCGTGGTTCTGGATGATGTTTTGGATGCGGGGATCCTCGCCCAACGGGTCCTTTCGGCAGCGGACCGCGAAATCGAGGTGTTTACCGAGGAAGAGGATTTTCTGACCTATGTGCGCGAAAACCCGGTCGACCTGGTGATCCTGGATATCAAACTCAAAAAAATGAGCGGGATCGAGGTGCTGGAAGAGCTCAAGGCCGTCAAATCCGACATTCCCGCCATCATCCTCACCGGCTATCCTACCTTGGAAACCGCCCGGGACGCCCTACGCTTGGGGGTCGCCGAATATTGCGTCAAGCCCATCGACAATGATGAGCTGGAAGAAAAAGTGGCGGCGGTGTTAACCGCCTCTATCCAATAATTCCACCAACTTCGGGGGAAATCGCCATGCAGTACCGCAAATTTGACACGTTGGATTGGCAGGTATCGGTTCTAGGATTTGGCCTCATGCGCCTGCCGCTGACCGAAAGCGGTGAGGTGGATGAGGCCGAAGCCACCCGCATGGTGCACCACGCCATCGACCAGGGCGTGAATTATCTGGATACGGCCTATCCCTATCATGGCGGCCAAAGCGAAAAATTCCTGGGTCAGGCCCTCAAGGGGGGCTATCGCCAGAAGGTGCGCATCGCCACCAAACTGCCTTCCTGGCTCATCGAATCTAAAGCCGATTTCGAGAACTATTTTCAGAAGCAGCTTGCGCGGCTGCAGACCGATTACGTGGATTTCTATCTGCTTCACGCCCTCAATCACCGCTATTGGCCAAAACTCAGCGACCTGGGAGTTCTAGACTGGGCGAAAGGGAAGCTGCGCGAGGGTCGCATCGGCCACCTAGGATTTTCATTCCACGATCACTACGATGTGTTCGAGGAGATCCTGACGGCCACGGATCTCTGGTCCCTGTGCCAGATTCAGTACAACTACATGGATGAAGATTATCAGGCCGGAACCCAAGGGTTGAACCTGGCGGCGGCGCGGGGCATCCCGGTGGTGGTCATGGAGCCCATTCGCGGCGGTCTTCTGGCCCGCAACTTTCCCCCCGAGGTGCAAACCCTCTATGATGCCGCAGCCACCCGGCGCACCCCGGCCGACCTGGCTTTGCAATGGGCCTGGAACCACCCGCAGGTAGCCACCGTGCTCAGCGGGATGAGCACCATGGCTCAGCTCCAAGAGAACCTTGCCAGCGCCGCCGCCTGCGGGCCCGGTACCCTCGATGCCAAAGAGCTTTCCCTGATCAAGAAGATTGCAGTGGCCTACCAGGCGCTGTGCCCCATCAACTGCACCGATTGCCGCTATTGCCTGCCCTGCCCCAGTGGGGTGGAGATCCCCAAGAATCTGGAAATTTACAACAACGCCATCATGTACAACGCGCTGGAAAGCGCCCGCAGGAGCTATGGTTGGTTGGATATAGCGGGCCGCGCCGATCAGTGCACCCAGTGCGGGGAGTGCCTGGAAAAATGCCCCCAGCAGATTGACATTCCCTACTGGCTTGAACAGACCTGCCAACTGATGAGTGCTTCGGACCCGCCCCAATCTTGATTCTCCAGGGGGCCGTGCGTCGTCATCCCATTGCCGAGTCCAAACCGGGCACCGCCCAGGGGAGTATGGGTGTTTTTTTCCCTCAAGACGCAACTTTTCAAAACGCTTTTTCCCGGTCGCTTCATGCGCCGCAAACATCGTGCCTTTCGCCGACTCCTGGAGCATGATCGGCAAGGCCAGCTCTCACTGGCCCGCTTGGAAGAGATCTTCTACGACCGCCAGCGCGTCGATTTCAGCCAGGTGCGCCGGGTCTACCAAGAGCTTTCCCGACATGTCGCCGGGGTCATCGACGGCCTGGCGGCCATGGCATTGGCGGACCATGTTGTCCTGGCCGAGCGCTTTTCCAAGATCGACCTCGCCATCGAACCCCACCTGAAGCCCCTTGAAGAAGCGCAGGGGTCGCCGTACACTATCGCCCTGAATGAAATCAACGCCGAGGCGCTTCCCAGCGTGGGGGGCAAGGCGATCCATCTGGCGCGCATCGCCGGGGCTCTGCCGATTTCTGTGCCGGCGGGGTTTGTGGTCACTGCCGAGGCCTGCCGCGGGTTTTACCGTGCCAATGGGTTGCGGCCCCAGATCAACGCCCTGTTGGCCGAGTTGGATATTCACTCGCCGACATCCCTCAACCAGACCTCCCAGCAGCTGGTCACCCTGATCCACGATGCGCCACTTCCCGACAATCTTGACGCGGCGCTCAGGGCCGCCTACCGCAACCTGCCCCGCCGGGGGGATTCGCCCCTGAAAGTCGCCGTGCGCAGCAGTGCGGTGGCCGAAGACTCCGAGCTCTCCTTTGCCGGACAATACCGGACCCTGCTCAATGTGGGACCCGAAACCCTGGCCGAGGCCTACAAGGCGGTCCTGGCCAGCAAGTACAGCCCCCAGGCCCTCTATTACCGCATTCGCAACGGTCTGCTGGACGAGGAGACCGACATGGCGGTTCTGGTGCTGGAGCTGATTGCGGCCCGGGCCAGCGGGGTACTCTACACCCGCGACCCCTTGAATCCGGAGTCCCGCCGAATGATGCTGCACGCCATCCGCGGGTTTGGCGAGCCCCTAGTGAGCGGTGCGGTGACCCCGGCGGTATGGACCCTTGAAGTGGATGCCGCGGGCGTCCCGCGCATCGCTCACAGCGAGGCCGCCGATCAGCCCTTTCAGCAGGTGCTGGCGCCTTCCGGAGAGTCCCGGGAAACACCTCTCTCCCCTGAGGCGCGCCACAGCACCATCCTGGACGCGCCGACCGCCCTGGCCCTGGCGAACTGGGGAATCGACCTGGAGTCCTATTTCGGCGGCGCCCAGGACATCGAATGGTGCCAGGATGCCAACGGGGCGCTCTATCTCCTCCAGTGCCGGCCCCTGGAAACCTATACGCAAGGCGCCGCGGCCGATGAGTGCCGGATTGAGGAGGTGCAAAACGAGCTGCTGCTGTCAGGGGGGATCAAGGCCTCCGCCGGCGTGGGCAGCGGCCGGGTTCACCGGATCCGGCAGGGCGCGGATCTGGGGCCGATTCCGGCGGGCAGCGTGCTGGTGGTGCACACCACCACGCCGGAGATGGCCCAGGCCGCGGACCGCCTGAGCGCCGTGGTGGCCGATGTCGGCAGCAGCGCCGGCCATTTTGCCTCCATTGCCCGGGAATTCGGCATCCCCATGCTGGTCAACACGCGCAAGGCCACCCAGGTGCTCGCCGAGGGCCAAACCGTGACCGTGTTCGCCGACCAGGCCTTGGTCTTTGCCGGCAAGGCCGAAAGCTTGCTCAACGGCGCCTGCGGCCAGGTCGAACCGCCCGCGGATCGTCCCTTTTTTCACCGCTTGAGTGCCATCCTGGAGCATGTCTCGCGGCTCAATCTGCTGGACCCCCAAAGTCCGGCCTTCACGCCTGAAAACTGTCTCACCCTGCATGACATTCTACGCTATGCCCATGAACAGGCCATTCGGGCCATGTTCGCCCTGGGGGCGGGGGGCGTGCGCCAGCTCAGGGGCGCCCGCCGCCTGGAAACCGGCATTCCCCTCACCCTCTATGTGGTGGATCTGGGCCGGGAGATTCCCAAAACCGCCGACCCCAAAGGGAGCCTCCGCCTGGAGGATATCCGCAACACTCCCTTTCAGGCCCTTTGGAAGGGCCTGCGCCATCCCGACATCCACTGGGCGGAGGATATGCGCCATTTTGACTGGGAGGCCTTTGACCGCATGAGCGGCGGGGTCATCTCCAAAGATGCGCCGGAACTTTCCAGTTATGCCCTTCTCAGCCGGGATTACCTCAACCTCAATTTTCGTTTCGGGTATCATTTCGTGGTGGTGGATACGCTCTGCGGCGACCAGGATGCCGCCAACTATGCCTTTCTGAGTTTCAAGGGCGGGGGCGGCCTTGCGGACAAACGCCGGCTGCGAGCCCGCTTTCTGGCTGAAGTCTTGACCCGCAGCGATTTCAACGTGGCGCTCAAGGGGGATCTGGTGGAGGCCCAGCTGCGCCGGCAGCCCCAGGCGGTTACCGCGGCCAAGCTGGATCTGCTGGGACGCCTGCTGGGCTGCACCCGGCTGTTGGATATGGCCCTTGAAGATGAGGGGATGGTGGCGGATCTGGTGGAGCAGTTTTTAGATGGAAACTACCGCTTTGGCCCTTTTGCACGGCCCCAGCCGGACCCGCCCTATTAATCCTGATTGCTGACCGCCGCCAGGGCGCCTGATCTGTGTATCGAAACTGACCCCGCCTGACCGGGGATCGTGCTGGGAAGCAGCGAAGGTGCTGATCAAAAGGGGAGGGCGGTGAGTTTACGGCGTCATTTTGCCGCCGGGTTGGGGGCAGGCGCGGCGGGTGGTGACCCAAAAGATGCCCAACCCCAGGAGCAGGGCCGCGCCGGCTGTGGCGAAAAGGGCGCTGAATCCCAGGTGTTGGCCGATGATGCCGAGCATCACCGAACCGAGAAAAACGCCGCTGTCCACCCCTCCGGTGAAGACCCCGTTGGCCTTGCCGCGATTGTGGGGGGCCACCGGGCATACGGCCACGGCCAGCATACTGGGAAAGAGCACGCCGTGGCCCAGACCGGTGATGAGCCCCGAAAGACACAACCCGGATGGAGATTGCGCCCAAATCAGGGAGCCAAAACCGGCGCCGGTCAAGATCAAGGCATAGGGAATCAGCCGGCGCTCGCCGATGCGGTCGGCGATTCGGCCCACGCTCAGGCGGGCCGCGATGGCCGCTGCGGAGTAGGCCATAAAATAGGTGGATACCAGCAGGTTTTGGGACTGGGCATAGGGCGCCACGAAACTGCCGTGGGCCGCAAAGCCGAATCCGAAGCACAGGGCGATGATGGTGATCCGCAGCAGGGGGCCCTGGCGCAGGGTTTGAAAAAAGGAGTCCCGGGAGGAGGGGGCCGAGCGGCTATACGCGTCTTTGGCCCCCAAGGCGATCAGCAGGGCTCCCCCGGTGATCAGGCCGGCAAAGACGAACATTTGGGGAAAGCCGAAGCGGTGAATGATTCCCTCGGCCGCCATGGGCCCCAGGGCGATCCCCAGCAGCCCGGTGACGCCGAACAGCCCGATGCCTTCATTGAAGCGGCTAGCGGGAATCAGATCCGCGGCCCAGGTGAGGCCCGCGATCATGGCCAGGGCAAAGCCCACCCCAAAAACCAGGCGCAGGCCCAAGAGCGGCCAGAAGACCGCTGCCAGGGGCTGCTGAAACCCAATGTGCAGCAAACTGACCAGGGCCATCAACCCGCAGCCCAGCCCGTAACTGCGAAAGCGCCCCACGCGATCAATCAGCTCCGAAGCCCAGGGCCGGCATGCCACCGCGGCCAGGGACATGGCCCCCATGAGAATGCCGATATCGCTTTTGGTGCCGCCGATATGGAGGATAAACAAAGGATAGACCAGGTTACAGCCCACCCCGCTGATCATCAGAAAGTTGGAGAGTGCCAGTACACTGAACGGCTTGCTGTAGAGGGCGGCTTTGGCTCGCGGGGGTGAAATCGGCATGGGATTAAAATTTACTGAACCGTTGGGGGCCTTTTTGGGAGCCGTTGGGCTGATTTTTTTTCAGGCGGCGCAAGCCTATCATAATTCAACTTCGCCTAAAATGATTTCCAAAGCGTGGCCGGTCCGAAAAAGTAACTTCCCCCTTGCCCCTGGTGGATGCGTACCTACACTATGACCTGAAAAAATCATAACCGCTCAGAGCAAAAACTCGGGAATTCAATGGCCCCTAACAAACCCAACACTCGCACCCGGCCCCCCATCCGCGACTGCGGCTTGGAAGCTGAATCCACAGCCTTTATTCTGGAAAGCATTTCCGATGGGGTGTTCACCGTGGATGGCCGCTGGCGCATCACCGCCTTTAACCGAGCGGCTGAAGAAATTACCGGCATTCCCCGCGAAGAGGCCCTGGGCCGGCCCTGCTGGGAGGTGTTCCGGGCCAGCATGTGCGAAAACGACTGCGCCCTGCGCAGCACCATGGCTAATGGCGACCCCATCGTCAACCGCAGCGCATTTATCATCGACGCAAAGGGCCGCCGGATCCCGATCAGCGTCTCCACGGCTCTGTTGCGGGATGCCCAGGGCAACTTGCGGGGCGGGGTGGAGACCTTCCGGGACTTGAGCGTGGTGGAGGAGCTGCGCAAGGAACTCAAAGGGCGCTTTCAAATGGGCGATCTGCTTAGCCGTAGTCCGGCCATGGGCACCATTTTCGATATTTTGCCCCAGGTGGCCGAAAGCGGCACCACCGTGCTCATCGAAGGTGAAACCGGCACCGGGAAGGAATTGGTGGCCCGCGCCTTGCATGATCTGAGTCCCCGCAAGAACCAACCTTTTGTGGCGGTCAACTGCAGCGCGCTTCCCGACACCCTGCTGGAGTCGGAGATGTTCGGCTACAAAGCCGGCGCTTTCACCGGGGCCACCAAGGACAAGCCGGGCCGCTTTTCCTTGGCCCACGGCGGCACGCTTTTTCTCGATGAAATCGGGGAGATCAGCCCGGCTCTGCAGGTGCGTTTGCTGCGGGTGCTGGAGGATAAAACCGTGGAGCCCCTGGGGGGCACCCGACCCATTCCGGTGGATGTGCGGGTCGTTACCGCTACCCACCAGGACTTGGCGGCGTTGGTACAGCAGGGCAGCTTCCGCCAGGATCTTTACTATCGCATCAATGTGATGCGCTTAGAACTTCCCCCCCTGCGGGAGCGGCGGGAAGATATCGCCCTGTTGGCCGAGCATTTCATCAGCCGCTTGAGCCGCCTGCAGGGGAAGCCCATCAGCGGCCTGAGCCCCGAAACCTTTGCTCTGCTCATGGCCCACGATTACCCCGGTAATGTGCGCGAACTCGAAAACATCATCGAACACGCCTTTGTGTTGTGCCGCGGCGGGCTGATCGAACCGGCCCATCTGCCCCGGGATATCGTGGGCTCACAACCTGCCGGCCCCGCGCCCGTGGCCGGGGATATCACCAGCGCGGTGCGCAGCGTGGAGGCCCAGACCATTCTCAATGCCCTTGAGCGCAACAATTACAGCCGCCTGGCCACCGCCCGTGAGCTGGGTATCCACAAAAGCACCTTATTTCGCAAGCTCAAAGCCCTCAATATTCATCCCCCCAAAAAGGCGTCCTAAAACGTCGCCCCAGATCCGGCTGGACTGGTTTTAAGTCGCAAATTTGCGACTTATTCATTCTTGAAAGGTTGCGAGAAAGCGACTTTTTAATTTAAGGTCGCTTAAGTTAGGTTTAAAATTATAAATTATTTCATATTTTTATAATTATTTTGCCGAGATTTGATTTTTGGCATGGGGAATGCTTTACGGTATGTCAGCTAAGGGGGCGCAGATGTCACGGGTAGCCATTGCAGTCTGGAATAAACGCGTTTCGCCGGTTTTCGATGTCTCCCGCAAGATTTATCTCTGCGACATCACCGCGGAAGGTATTGCCCGCCAGGTGGAAAAGCAGCTGCCGGAGGATAATCCGCTGCATAAAGTCGCCTGCCTGCGGGATTTGGGCGTAGAGACCCTGATCTGCGGGGCCATCTCGCGGTCCTTGGCGGAGATGCTGGTTGCCTGGAATATCCATTTGCTGCCCTTTACCACCGGCGATGTGCAGGGGGTGCTGAATGCCTTTGCGGGCGGCCGCTTGCCCAGCGCCGATTATACCATGCCGGGGTGCTGCCGGCGGTACCAGACCCGTCAGGGCGAGCCGGTTGCAACTCAGTTCGGTCCCCTGGGACGTCGCACCCGCCGGGGAAATGCCGCCCGGGGCCGGCGCGGCGCAACCCGCCCGGCGCAGCAGCCCCATAAAGGAGGACCCCATGCTCCAAGGGGATAAAACCGGACCCCAGGGCCAAGGTGCGGGAATGTGCCGCGGCCGAGGATCCTGCGGCCGTAAAGGCGCCTCCGGCACCGGCACCCAGTCGGGAGAAAAGAAAGGCCGGGGGCAGGGCAGCTGTGGAAAGGGCCGCGGCCCTGACCGCAGCCCCAAGGGGGGCGCGCCCCCCGAATTGAAATCTAACCCGTAAGGAGGAACCACCATGCCTTTTGGAGATCGAACAGGACCCTGGGGCGAAGGCCCCCTGACCGGCCGGGCCCGGGGGAATTGTGCGCCCCGGGAGACGACTGCCGCGCCCGGCGGATGGAATGCGTCCTTTGGCGGACCGCTGCGGATTCGGCGCGGCCTGGGCCGACGGGGCGGATGGGGAAATCGGGGGTACGGCTATCGCGGCCGCGGACCCGCGTTCCGCGGATGGGGACCGCCCCCGGAACCACTCTCCGCTGAGCTGAGCGCCGCCGAGGAAACCCGCCGGTTGAAGATGATGGCAGCGGGTGTCAAGGCTGAGCTGAATTCCATTGAAGCCCGGTTGGCCCAGCTTGAAGGGCAACCCGTTACATCCGACCCCGGGAGCGCCGATGCCTAATATTCTGATTGCCAGTTCCGCCATGGAAGCCATGGCGGAACTCACCGATTTTATGGCGCGCCAGGATGCCGTGAGCCTCTCCCTCGCCGATGGGGGGAGTGCCGCTTTGGAACGGGTCACCCGGCAGCGTTTTGATCTGGTTGTCATGGATGAAACCCTGGCGGACATGAGTGGCTTGGAATTGGCCCGGCGTCTAGTGGTTGCCAGTCCCATGGCCAATCTAGCGCTGGTTAGCAGCCTGCCGGCCGAGGCCTTTCACGAGGCCAGCGAAGGCTTGGGGGTCCTGGCCCAGCTACCCCCCTCACCGGGGGCGGAGCAGAGCCGGGAATTGCTCGCCCAATTGGACCGGATCCTCAATATGACTGCCCCAAAATGACAATCCCAATATCAACATCATGAGGAATTCTTAATTCATGCGTATCACCATTGCCAGCGGCAAGGGCGGCACCGGCAAAACCACAGTCGCGGTCAACCTGGCGGCGGTGCTGAAATCGAGAGTCCAGCTTCTGGACTGCGATGTGGAAGCCCCCAATGCCCATCTGTTTCTCAACCCGACCTTCCAGACGGTGAAAACCGTATCGACGCCCATTCCGGAAATCGATGAAGAAAAATGCACCTATTGTAAGAAGTGCGCCCAGATCTGCCGCTTCCGGGCGATTGCCGTGGTGGGCGAGACCGTGCTCACCTTTCCGGAGCTGTGTCACAGTTGCGGCGGGTGCCTCGCGGTGTGTCCGGAGGATGCCGTTCGGGAAGTGGGCCGCGAGCTGGGGGTCATTGAAATCGGACAGGCCGACGGCATCGCCTTTGCCCACGGCCGGCTCCGGGTGGGAGAGGCCATGTCGCCGCCCCTCATACGGCAGGTGCGCGCCTTGGCGGACCCGGACAAGCACACCCTCATCGATGCGCCGCCGGGGACCTCCTGCCCGGTGATCGCCGCCATGCACGGGGTGGACTTTGTCCTGCTCGTTACGGAACCGACTCCCTTCGGACTCCACGATCTGGAGCTGGCCGTGGGCGCGGTGCGCCTGCTGGGCATCCCCCACGGGCTGGTGGTCAACCGCTCGGATTTGGGGGATGAAGGGGTGGCGACCTATGCCCGGCGGGAAGAGATTCCGGTTCTGTTGGAGATTCCCTACGACCGGCGCATTGCCGAAGCCTATGCCAAAGGCGCCACCATCGTCGATACCTTCCCCGAATGGGAAGCCAAATTTAAAATCCTGTTTGAGCGGATCGAATGCAGCGTCGCCGGGGGAGAAGGGATTCAATGAAAGAGTTGGTTATTATCAGCGGTAAAGGTGGAACCGGCAAAACCAGTCTGACGGCGGCCATGGCGGTCCTGGCCCAAAGGTGCGTGCTGTGTGACGCGGATGTGGATGCCGCCGATCTGCACCTGCTCATGGCTCCGGAACTTGTTCAACAGGCCGATTTTAAAGGCGGAGGCCTGGCCCGCATACGAACCGCGGATTGCACGGCCTGCGGGCTTTGCAAAGAGTTGTGCCGCTTTGACGCAGTGGATGATGAAAATTGGCGCATTGACCCGGTGGCCTGTGAAGGCTGCGGGGTGTGTGTTGATCTGTGCCCGGAACAAGCCATCGATTTTCCCGAGCAAACCTGCGGTCAGTGGTTCATTTCCAAGACCCGGGTGGGGCCCATGGTCCACGCCCGGCTGGGGATCGCCGAAGAGAACTCGGGCAAGCTGGTGACCCTGATTCGGCAACAGGCCAAGGAGATCGCCGAGCGGGACGAGATCGACCTGATCATCACCGACGGGCCTCCGGGAATCGGCTGTCCGGTGATCGCCTCCATCGGCGGCGCCGCAGCGGTGCTGGTGGTTACCGAGCCCACAGTGTCCGGCCTTCACGATCTGGAACGGGTGACGGCCCTGGCGGCCCATTTCAAGGTGCCCTGCATGGTGTGCATCAACAAATTCGATCTCAATGCCGACAACACCCGGATCATCAAGGAGAAGGCGGCCGCGGCCCAGATGCCCGTGGTGGGCCAGGTCCCCTACGATCCGGTATTCACCCACGCCATGGTGCAAGGCCAGACCGTCATGGAATTTAACGGTGGGGGCGATATTAAGAAGGTCGTGGAACAGATTTGGAAGGCGGTGCTATCCTCAGCGCCTATGAGTCAATAGCAAGAGAAAAATATCTCAGGCGTGGTGTCAGAAACCAAAGAAGAAGGCTATCGCAAAGACGCAAAGATCGCCAAGACAGTTCCTTGGCGCGCTTGGCGGCTTGGCGAGATGATAGGTATGATTTTTTGGTTTTATTTAACACGTTAATTTTTTTAACAATCAAAGGAGAGTTGCAGATGCAAAACGGTAGAATTTCGGTGCCGTCCAACGGCAGCGGCGGATTGGATGGACAACGGGCCGGACACTTCGGCCATTGCGATGTGTTTACCCTCATCGATGTGGAGGAGGGCCAGATCAAATCGGTATCCACAATTCAAAACGGCGGGCATGTCCAGGGGGGCTGCATGGTGCCGGTCAACCTCCTGGCCGACCACAAGGTGGATGCCCTGATCGTGGGCGGTATCGGCATGCGGCCCCTGATGGGTTTCAGGCAGGTCGGCATCGATGTCTATTACGATGCCCAGCGGCCGGAGATCCGGCCGGTGGTGGAAGACCTCATCGCCGGAAATCTTCCCAAAATCGAAGACAATCAGGTTTGCGGCGGCGGCCAGGGCTGAACCTGCGCTGGAAACCCCATGAGAGGATGATCTGATGAAGATTGCTGTAAGTGCCAAGGGTACCGGTCTGGGGGCGGAGGTGGATCCGCGCTTCGGCCGCGCCGCCTATATCTTGATCGTCGATGCCGACACCCTGGATCTTCAGGTTTTGGACAACCAGGCCAATGTCAACGCCTTTAAAGGCGCCGGGATTCAGGCGGCTGCGACCCTCAGTGAACACGACGCCGAGGTTTTGCTGACCGGCTACTGCGGCCCCAATGCCTTTCGGACCCTCAACGCCGCTAAGATCAAGGTGGTCAATGATGTGTCGGGCACGGTTCAGGAGGCTATAGAGGCGTTCAAGGCCGGTAAATACCGGTTTGCCGAAGATGCCAATGTCGACGGGCACTGGTAGACGGTATCCGCTAACAATGCAGCCGGAGAGGAGGCGTCATGCCCTTGTTCGAATATCGCTGTTTGGCGTGCGGGCAGTTCAGTGAAGTGCTGATGATCCATGGCGATGATCAGCCGCGCTGCACGGCCTGCGGCAGTCCCAAGATGGAAAAGCTCATCTCCGCCCACGCGTCGGCTTCGGGCGTCGCCTCCAATCGCATGCCGGGCCCCGGTGATACGGCTTGCTGCGGGAATCATCCCGGGGAGGCCAATTGCACCGGTCCGGGAAGCTGTTGCGGCAGGCAATTCTAACTAAGGCGTGCTGAAACCGCTGGAAGCACTTTTCTCCCAAAGAGTGGCCTTCAAACTCAGTAGGGGCGGGTTTCAAACCCGCCCCTACTGCTGGAAGGATTGAGTTTCTTGAGTTTTTCGACAGCAGCTTTTCAATGCGGCACTAAATCCCCAAACGGTCCAAATCGTTTGGGTAACGA
Organism: uncultured delta proteobacterium; assembly: GCA_963713755.1. Taxonomy (GTDB): domain Bacteria; phylum Desulfobacterota; class Desulfobacteria; order Desulfobacterales; family CAVQMW01; genus CAVQMW01. Next base: position 1,781,280 of record CAVQMW010000005.1, read on the forward strand.
ACGGAGTGTGATGGACAACGCACCCATGGATTCCAAATCGTTTGACTTTTTTCAGGATCACTCCCGGAACTATCTGGAGATGGCCCTGAGCCGGGAGCGGGAAGGGGCCCTGGCAAATCCCGACGGCTACGGGCGGCGGACCGGCGAGTGCAAGGATACGGTGGAAATATATTTAGAGGTGACCCAGGGGCGGATTCGCAATGTCGCCTATCGGGCGGATGGCTGCCTCAATACCCATGCCTGCGCCAACACCGTGGCCAGCATGGCTCAGGATAAATCCATCAACGAGGCCTGGGAGATCACCCCGGAACAGGTGATCGAGTATTTGGGAACATTGCCGCCGGGGGAACACCACTGTGCGGAATTGGCCGTGGGTGCCTTTTACTGCGCACTGACCGACTACCAGAATATCCAAAAGGCTCCTTGGAAGCGCCAATACCGGCGCCAATCGTAATACGGCCTTTCGGGGAGACGCCGGCCGGACCTGCCACCTGTCATACAATTCAGGGATTGTACATATTGACCAGACTCTGGGCCAGGTTGGCGAAGATCGCCGGATCGAATTTGCCGTTCAAAACGTCGTCGCGCAGCAGTTCCAGGGCCTTTAGCGGCGCTAGGGCGTTGCGATAGGGGCGGTCATCGTTGGTCAGGGCCTCGTAACAATCGATGAGGCCCACGATTTGGGCCGTCTCGGAGATATACTCGAGTCCATTGGGATAGCCGCTGCCGTCGTGCTTTTCGTGGTGTTGAAGGGCCGTGGCTTTGATCTCCGGGTCGGCAAAGCGGCATCCGTTGAGAATGTGATAGCCCAGGAGGGTGTGGCGCTTCATCTCCTTGAATTCCTCATCGCTGAGCCGCCGTTCGGCTTTCAAAGTCTGGGGGTCAATTTTGGTCTTGCCCACGTCATGCAGCAGGGCGCTGACCCCCAGCACTTTTTTGCGGGCCGGAGTGTAGCCCGCGGTATCGGCATAGGCCAGCACCAGGGCCATGACGTTGATGGAGTGCATGACCGTGGTGTAGTCGGAAGCCGAGACATCCACCAGATTCTTCAGGATTTTTAAATCCTTGGTATAGCTGCGGACCAGAATGCCCACGGTGGCCGAAACTCCCTCCAGGCTGCCGCTGCGCGGTTCGGCCAGGGTTTCTTCCACGATATGGGCCACCGTCTCCCGCACTTTCTCTGAATTTTGCGAGCTGATATGCTGCTGCAGCTGGGCATTGAAAGCCCGCTGGGCCTCCTGGATTCCATCAAGCTTGTCCCCGCGATGGATGAACAGGGGGTCGGGATGATTGCCCGAGGCTACCCGCAATTCACTCAGGGTGCGCCCCGACGGTTTGTAGAGCACGAACTTATCCGCATTGGTTTGCTGGTAAAGCGGAACCACGCGATAGTAGTGCAGCTGGGATGTCCGTGCGCGAATGAATCCCTCCTCAGCCATGCCCGAATCCCTTTGGCAAACCGTTTTTTTTCACCATTGCCCCCATGCGTCCCAAAATATTCTGAATGTTTCATCCCAATTATCGGCGGATGGCTCTGGAAACTTAATCTTTTTTCGGCATGGATTTTGGAGAAATGCCGGGGGTTTTGATTTGATTTAGGCAAGGAAAAAAAGTTATGCTTGACTTTTCCCGCGGTTCAGGCGAGTAAAACCGCTCAAGACGAGTAAAGCGGGTTGATATGCGGAAATAGAGCTTCGTGGGGGAGGAAGTACAATGGCGGATCGGCACCAAGGGCAGGATGGCCCTTCCGGAGAGGCGGAACGGCGGCACCATCACCGGCGCAACCGTAAAGTTGAGGTCAACCTGCGCGGCGAGGCGCAGGCCTTTGATATTCGCGGTCATACCTGGAATTTAAGCCCGGTGGGGACTTACTGCCGGGTGAACCGGCCGATTCCCGAGATGACTCAATTGATGATGGTCCTCGACTTGCCCGCGGAGCGCGTGGTCTGCAAGGGGACCGTTGTTCGCCAGGAGTCCGATCCTGAAGATCCCCAGTACCACCACTTGGCTATCTTTTTTCACGAAATCTCCGAGGGGGACAAAGCCAAGCTGTCCGCCTTTGTGGAGAATTGATTTCCTGTCAGGCCCCCCGGGTGCCCCGTTAGGCACAGATTTTGGGGCAGCCCTCGCTGGTGCCCAGATCAGGATAGGTGTAGGGGCACCCCTTGTGGGTGCCCGAAAAAAGGGCAGGCACAAGGCCTGCCCCTACGGGCTCCCTGAGAAGCATTGCGGGGGGGGTATTTTGATCAATCGCAACCCCTAGCTCCAGTGACCCTTCGATGCCGTCATTCCCGGGGCGTGTTCCCCCTTAAGGCCTTTTCCACCGGATTGATAAAACTGCAGGGCATGATCATGGCGCATTTGCCGCACACCGAAGTATTCTGGGGAAAATCGGCCAGTTCGGGGAGGGTGGCGCGGTTCTCCCGCAGGCGATTGTAGCAGACCCGGCGCTGGAAGCTGGATTCCGCCAAGGCCTCCACCGGGCAGGCATCCAGGCACTTGCCGCAGGCAAAACCGGCCTTGAGCAGGCAGGCCTGGTCGGTGGTGATCAGGGGATGATCCCCCAAATCGGCTTCGGTGACCAGGCTGCCCAGGCGGCCGCAGCAGCCGGCCGGGGTGATCAGCAGGCAGTGGGTGCCGAAATGCCCCAAACCGGCCAGATAGCCCAGGTGCTTATGGGACCAGTCGGCCATGAGTTGTTCAGGGTCGAAGTTGGCCGTGGGTGGTGTCAGCGCCGCCCGGAAACCGGCGGCCTTGAATTTTTCGGCCAGAGCCTGACTCAAATCGCTGATCAACTGGTTGGTCAGCACATAGCCTTCGCCCCAACTGCGCACCGGCCGCTCGCCGCCTCGGTTCTCCTGGATCACCCAGCGCTGAAAAGGGATGAAAAAGACCACCAGGGATTTGGCCGTGGCGAGCAGGTCCCGCGGCTGAAGGTGGGATGCCGCGGCGATCCGCGGCAACTGCGCAAAGCGCCCATCAATTGGCGCGCTCACCATCAACGGCATGTGCCACCAGGGGCGCAAGGCCTTCTCGGCCATGGATTGCTCCACATACTCTCGGGCGTATTGTCTCAACTCCTCGATAGAGATTGCAGGCATGGGCTGGCTCCAGGTTAGGCTCAAGGGGCGTCATTTCGATTTTTGAGGTTATCGCCGGGGATTCCGTAATCGGGCCGCGGCGCGATCCACCGCCGGGCGCAATCAGACGGGATAGACCCCCTGGGCCCGGCGGCGCTCGGCGAGCTTGCTGATATGGGTCCCCTCCACGATCTCCAAGCCCGCCTTTTCCGCAATCATGGTTTTGAGATAATCGAGATGGGGGCAGGGCGGGCCATGAAAATTGTGATGGGTGATGCAGGAGGCCAGATGCACTACGATCTCATTCTTTTCCACCCCTTCGCGTTTTTGGATGGTGCGGGTGAGGTCCCCCAGCTTGCGCTGCACGGCCCGGCCGCAGCATCCGCCGCAGGTCAGATAGAGGGTGCGGAAGGTCTGCCCGGCCGGGTATCCGGAAAACAGTCCTGTGCGGCCGTTGAAGGCGTGTTCGCAAAAATAGCCGGAACAGCGCTCCATGACAATGTGGCACTGAACCACGACGATATAGCGTTTGGCTTGCATGGCACTCCTTGCAGGGGATGGCCGGCACTGACGGGCATGGGAACTGTTGACCGGGACGATTATTTTTCCGGGCCGCTACTTTTCAGATGGGCCTTTATGTATTTGAAATGCAGGCCCAAATGAACCAGGATGATCAGGATAAAGATCAGCGCGGTCCAGGTATGCACATCCCGAATCAAGTGCCTCAGGGAGATCAGCACACCCTCTCGGGCGTCCGGCCCCCGGGGAAGAATGAGCCAGTTGATCAACCCGCTGAGGCTCAACACGCCGAAAAGGACGAATGAAATCAGATTGACGATCCACATGGCCTTGGCCTTATTGCTGCCCATGGGATCCCTCCTTTACTTGGATAGATGAGAGATCAAGATTCCAACACCGTCTATACGTTCCTGGGCCGGCGGGGTCAATGTCCATCACACGACAGGGGTGCAAAAAATTGGAATTCATACCACATTTAGTGTTGACAACTTATAAAAAGCACTATATATCGTGTTTAAATCATGGGGGCGGGTCCTGCTGACCTACACAGTTGGTCGACCCTCGCGCCGTTGGATCCTTGATCCGGGACAACCTAAATCACTGAAGTGTGAATCGCTGCTGTGCGATCCTCTGAATCTCCCGATGCTCTGTTACCGATCCCTGAACCGCCCATTGGAACTCCGTGACCCGCCCCATGACCCCCCGCCGCCAGTTCCAGCAGCACCTCCAGCAACTGTGCAGCGCATGGATTGAAGGGGGACTTCCCTCCCGCCAGACCTTGGAAAGCGAAGCTGAGACCCTGGAGCGCTTAAAATCCCGGCTGCGGATCCAGGGCCACTGGCTCGGCGCGCCCCGCATGCTCACGGCGACCCTGGACGATGGCCTGGGGCAGGGGGTGGCGCTCATCGAGCGCTATGCCCGCATCATGGGCGTAGATGTGGCGGCCCTGGGCCTGCTGCAGCCTGCCGCTGCCATCGTGGCCCGCTGCCAGGCGCTGCAACCCGATCTCCTGGGGCTCACCGTGCTGCAGCTCGATTCCGAGGAAGAACTGGCCCACATTGCCAACCATCTGCCCCGCCAAACCCGCTTGATTGCCGGGGGAGCGGCCTTTCGATCCGATCCCCAATTGGCCGAGCGCTGCGGTGTGGACTTTGTGGCCGCCAACCTTGCCCATTTCGTGGACTACCTTCTGCAATGGTCTCCGGGCGACCCCGCCGACCCTGCCTGAGCGCCGCTTAAGCGGATCATGGATTGAGAGCTCGAGACGGGTCCAAGGGTTGCCGCGCCCGGCGCTCATGGGTTCCGGGAGCGTTTGGCGGTTGCGTCTGCATTTGATTCGATGCTAAATCCTGCCCCATGAGTTCTCAGACCCGCTCTGCGCCCCCGCCCCCCATGTCTACCTTGCAAATCAAGGTGATCGCCTGCGGCGTGCTGCGCCTGGACATCGAGCGCCTGGCTGAAACGTCCGGATTGCCAATGGATACCCATTTTCTGGAAGGCGGGCTCCATGAAAAACCCCGGGAGTTGCGCCGGCAACTGCAAGCCGCCATTGACCAGGCCTCGGCCGCGGAGAGGTACGCGCGGATCGTAGTGGGATATGGGGTCTGTGGCCGGGGTTCGGTGGGCCTTACGGCCCGGCAGGTGCCCCTGGTGATCCCCCGGGTCCACGACTGCATCGCCCTCTTTCTGGGGGGGGATCGGGCTTACCGCGAGCAGTTTCAGCGTTTTCCCGGAACTTATTATATCTCCGCGGGATGGCAGGCCGAAAAAAGTGATCCCCTCTCCCAGAAACGGCCCTATGTGCAAATGGGAGATCAACGGGTCTATTTTGAGCAACTGGTGGAGCAGGTGGGAGACGAGGCGGCCCGGGAGGCCTTTGAGTTTTTCGATTCCTGGAAGAAAAATTATCAGCGGGCGGCCTTCATCGACACTGGCGCCGGACAGCCCGAGCGCCATGCGGCCCAGGCTCGGAAATTGGCGGCGGCCTACGGCTGGCGCTACGAACGTCTCGAAGGCGACAGCGGGCTCCTGAAGCGTCTGCTGGAGACTGAGTCCAGCACCCCTGAAATCCTGGTGGTGCCCCCGGGGCAGGTGACCTTTTTCGATTCTCGGGCCGGAGGTTTGGGCGCCTCTCCCCGGGTTGAAACCCGGATTTCAGAGCCGCCGTTTTCGCGCTCCCAGCCGGAAGTGCTGAAGTTACCCTCAAACGAAGCCGGCGAATCAGCCCATGATCCGCCAATCCGCCTGGGCCTGGGGATTGACGCCGGCGGCACCTACACCGATGCGGTGCTCTTTGACCTCAAGCAACGCATGTTGCTGGGCAAGCATAAAGCCCTGACCACCAAGTGGGATTTCACCTTGGGAATCGGCCGGGCGTTGGCCGGGCTGGACGGCGATTTGTTGCGCCAGGTGGAACTGGTGGCGCTCTCCACCACCCTGGCCACCAACGCCATTGTGGAGGGCGACGGCCAGAAGGTGGGGCTGTTGCTGATGACCCCTTACGGGCTCTCCGATCCTAAGGAGCTGCCCTACGAACCGAAAGTGCTGCTGCAGGGTGCCCTGGAGATTTCGGGCCGGGTCCAGACCCCGGTGGACGAGGCGCAGGTACGGCGGGCGTCCCGTGAGCTGGTGGCGCGTCATGGGGTGCAGGCCTTTGCCGTTTCCGGGTTTGCCGGGGCTATCAATCCCACCCACGAGATCAACGTCAAACGCATCATCCAGCAGGAGACCGGCTGTTTGGTGACCTGCGGCCACGAGCTTTCCGATCTGCTCAATTTTAAAACCCGGGCCGAAACCGCCGTGCTCAACGCCCGCATCGTGCCGCGCCTGGTCAAACTGCTGGACGATCTGGAACAGGTGCTCTTCGAGCGTCGGGTGAGGGCGCCCATCATGGTGGTCAAGGGGGACGGATCCCTCATGGGCCGCGCCATGGCCGCCGAGCGCCCGGTGGAGACTATTCTCTCCGGTCCGGCGGCCAGTGTGGCCGGGGCGCGGTTTCTCACCGGCCACGACCATGCCCTGGTGGTGGACATGGGCGGCACCACCACCGACACCGCGGCGCTGGTCCAGGGCCGGGTGGAAACCGCCTCCAGCGGCTCCCGGGTGGGCCGGGTCCAGACCCATGTCCAGGCGCTCAAGATCCGCACCTGCGGCTTGGGGGGCGACAGCCGGATCGATTTCGAGCGCGGGGAGTTCAGCATCGGCCCCCGGCGGGTGGCGCCCCTGGCCTGGCTGGCCAGCCACTATGGGGGAATTGAGCAGGTCCTGGATGATCTGCACCAGGCCGCCCGCAGCCGGCCGGACTATAGCAAATTCTTGACCGTGATGGCCCTCAGCGATGGGCGCCGGGAGTTGCCGGGGTTGAGCGACCCGGAACGCCGGCTATTGGATTTGCTTGCCCGGCGGCCCCACGGCATCGATGCCCTGGCCCGGCGCTTGGGGATCCTACATCCCGCGCTGCTGCCTCTGAGGCGCCTGGAAGAGCAGTACCTGATCCAGCGCTGCGGCTTGACCCCCACGGATTTGCTCCACGTGAGCGGGGATTTCGTACGCTGGGATGCTGAAGCCGCCTTGCAGGGGGCCCGGCTCATGGCAGATACGGCCCGGATCCCCCTGGAACGGATGGCGGCGCAGATCAACCAGCAGATGATTCAGCGGCTGGCCACGGAGCTGATCAAGAAACAGCTGGAGCCCGAGACCGATCCCGACAACCTGGATCGCTGTGCGGTATGCCGGACTCTGCTGACGCGCATGTTTCACAATTCCGGCCCCGATGATGCGTTGGATTACACCCTCAAGTTTCGGATGAAACGGCCCATCATCGGGATAGGCGCCCCCATCGCCCATTTTCTGCCCCCGGCGGCGGCCCTGCTGGGGGCCAAGGCAGAGACGCCGCTCCACGCCGACGTGGCCAATGCCGTGGGGGCGATTACCAGCCATATCCTGGTGGAGCGGCAAGTGTGCATTCGTCCCGACGAGGGGGGCGGGTTTTACGTCGAGGGGCTGCCCCAGGCGCCCCGTTTTGCCGATTTCCAGGGAGCGGACCAGTTTGCCCGGACAGCCCTGGCCCAGCGGGTCCGCACCCTGGCCCGCGCCGCGGGCGCCCGCCAGGGAGATATCGAAATCCAGCACCAGGACCGCACGGTGGAAACCGCCCAGGGGGACACCCTGTTTCTGGTGCGCACCCTTACGGCCCAACTCCGGGGCCGGCCTAATTAAGCGGTGGGCGCTGGACCCGCTTGAAAGCGTGGTGTGCGGCCTTATGTTTTGTTTTGCAGCCTGTAAATCGGTCAAAATCCCGATTATTGCGGCGGCCTTGTGTGCCGCTTCATTTTAGCCCCGACGCAAAAAGGGGCGTTTAAGGAGTTTAGATGGCCACACGCACGGCATTTCAGTGGTTTCAGGAGCTGGCGCAGCGGCAACGCCAAGGCGCTGACTCCCTACGGTTGGCGCAGGATGTTACCCATCAGCTCAATGAGTGGAAAACCCAAGGCGATCTGGAGGTGCTGATCCGCAAGATGCTGGCCCTGGTGGGCCTGGATCGGCTGCTGCCGATCCAATACGTTCGCTTCAAGCCGTTGCTGATGCAGGGCATGACCTTTGTCCTGGCCCAGCTGCCCCTGGAGCGGTTGGCCCGCAAGATTCTGGATCAGGCCGCCCTGGGTCACGGATGCTCGTCCGGAGAGCGGATCTGCACCCTGATCAACGATATGCCCACCCTGCAGAAGCTGGGCCAGATTCTGGCCCGCGACCCGGGGCTGGATAAGGAGTTCCGTCGCGGGCTGACCCATCTGGAAGACAATATCCACAGCGTGACCTTTGGGGAGTTGCGGCCCCATATTCACACGGCGCTCCGTGCCTCTGCCGGGGGAAGTACCATCTTTCCCGAAACGCGCCTGCTGGCGGAAGCCACGGTCTGCGCCGTGGTGGGGGCCACGGCCCGCCAAAGCGATGGAGCAGATCCCGAGGCGGTGGTGCTGAAGATGGTCAAGCCCGCGGTTGAGAAAAATCTGGCCCGGGAACTGGCTATCCTGGATGAACTGGCCCGCTTTCTGGATGACAACGCCCCGCGCTGGGGGCTGGGGGCCTTTCGATTCCAGGAAACCTTCGAGCAGGTCCGCTGGTGCCTGGAAAACGAGGTTGATTTGAGCGCCGAGCAGAAAAACTTGCGGGATGCGGGCGCCTACTTCAAGGATCACGGGCTGCTCAGGGTGCCCCGGGCGTTGAATGACTCCACGGCACGGATGACCATCATGAGCCGGGAAGAGGGCCACAAAATTACCGCCGTGGACCATTTAGACCGTTCCCAGCGGCGGGCCCTGGCCATGGTGGTAGCCCGGACCCTGATTTTAGAGCCCATCACCTCCCTTGCGCCCTCTAGCATTTTTCACGGCGATCCGCATGCCGGGAACATCGCTTACGAGTTTAAAGGGGATCAGCCCCACCTGATTCTCTACGATTGGGGCATGATGGGGCGTCTGTCGCCCATGGATCGCTTTGCACTGGTGCTTATGGCCCTGGGAATTGCCGCCCAATCGACATTGGTGATCGTTTTCGCCGCCGATTTGATCGCCAAAGGCGAAATCTCCGCCGATCAGTCCCTCAGCGCCGCGCTGACCCGCGACATCGATGGGCTCCTGGCCAGGCGCGAGCATCGCTTCACGGACATCCTAGCCACTTTGGAAGCGGTATTCGAAAATCTTACCCGCCAGGGAATCAGCCTGCCGCTCAACCTGATGATGTACAAAAAGGCCCAGGTGACCCTCAAGGGCGTGTTGGCGGCCATCGATCCCGGCTTTGCCCGGGACGACTATCTGATCTGGGCCGCGGCAACCACCTTTGTCCGCGATTTTGCCCATTTTCGCTATCAGCGGATGGTCATGGCCGCGGCCTGGAACCTCCATCAGCAAAGCCTGGGGCGGGTGTTGCGCCTGCAAAAACAGTTGCTGATTCTTTTCAGGGAGACCGGCCTCTGGCTGCTCAGCATGCCCTTCGCGCTTTTGGAGGAGACGCGGGCCGGCGTGCAGGCCGCTATCGTGCCCATCCGTGCCCATTCCCCCCGCAATCCCCGTGCGCCATCCCACTCGTGACTCACCGGCTCGCCGCCCCTCCGTTGGCCCCCGGAGGGCAACCTTGTGTGGACCTGATCGGCACCGGCGGCGATCCGGCCGGTGGATCCGCAAATTTTTGAAAACCGCCAGCGATGCAGCCCAATCGAAGTTCCAACGGAGCGAATGATGCTGAATATCCGCACGGCAACACTGGTTTGGATCGTCTTTTCAATCCTGGTCTTGGGCGCCTGTGCCCAGCATTTTGCCGGATCCCCGGGGCAAGCGGCCTTTGAGCGCGGACTGGCCCTGTTCAACCAGGGCAGCTACGAGGAGGCCGCCGCGGAGATGGCCCAGGCCACCGAGCTGGAGCCGGAATTCGGCCCTGCCTATCTCTATCTGGGCCGCAGCTATCTCAACCTCGGCGCCTTCCGGGAGTCCATTCCGCCCTTGCGCGCGGCCTACCGCCTGGAGCCCGAAGAGACCCGGCGGGAGGTGGTCAATTTTTTCCTGGACGCCCTGTTGGGAGGCGCCTTGCAGGCCTTTCGCGCCGGCGATTACCGCGACTCCGTGGCCTACCTCAAGGAGGGGTTGGCCCTGGCCCCGCAATCCGATGAATTTCAGCGTGAGCTGATCCACTCCCTGTCGGGTTGGGGCCAGGAATTGTTGAGCGAGGGGAACTTCGACGAGGCCCAGGCCGCCTACCGCGAGATTTTAGAGCGCCAACCCCAGGAATGGGGTGCCCTGCTGGGCATGGCCAAGGTGTTGATGGAGCAGGGCGACATGGCCGCCGCCCTGGAGACCATCCGCAAAGTCTTAGAGGCCAATCCCGACTCCGCCGAGGCCCTCTCGGTGTTCCGGGAGCTGCTCAGCAAATAAGGGCCGTGGAAAGAAATCATCCGCTGTTATTGGGCGAACCCCACCCTACGGAAAATCAACCATGTCCATTTGGAAGACCCAGCTGACTCCCCACCAGGCCCAGGAATTTGCCCGGAACACCATGGTGGATCAGCTCGACATGCGCATCGTGGAAATCGGCGACGACTATGTCAAAGGCACCATGCCCGTGGACCATCGCACCCGGCAGCCCTATGGATTGCTCCACGGGGGGGCCTCCGTAGCCCTGGCCGAAACCCTGGGCAGCTTTGCCGCTCATATGGCCGTGGAACCCGAATGCCGCTGCGTGGGGCTGGAGATCAATGCCAATCACCTGCGGTCCAAAAAGCAGGGGCTGGTAACCGGGATTGCGCGGCCGGTGCACTTGGGCCGTTCCACCCAGATCTGGGACATCCGCATCACCGACGAGGCTGAAAGGCTGATCTGTATTTCGCGCTTGACCCTGGCCGTGCTCAAGCCCTAAAAGGGCACAGGCGTGGGGATCCAAGGGCCCTATGACACTCTGGGGCGGGCCTTTGAGTCCACAGGGTTAGACATCCTAAATTGAAGACTGAACATGCAGGATCTATACGTCATTTCCGCCGTGGGCAAGGATCAACCCGGTTTGGTGCACTCCGTGGCCAAAGTGCTGGGGGCCATGCAGATCAACATCGTGGATATGGACGCCCGGGCCGTGCGGGGCCATTTCATGATGTTTCTGGTGGTGGATCTCCATACCTCCCGGCACACCTTTGCGGAGATGAAGGATCGCTTGGAGCACACCCGGGAGCATTTTGACCTGGGGCTGCATATCCAGCCCTATAAAGCCGGGCGGCGCAAGGCCGACAAGACCATGGTGGTGATCACCGTGATGGGTGCCGATCGTCCGGGGATCGTGGCCGGGCTGACCCAGCTGCTGGCCAATCACGACCTCAACATCGAGACCATTAAGATGATTGCCCGGGGTGAATACATCGCCATGGAGGCGGCCGTGGACATCTCCGATATGGACGGTTCCGTTCGCTTGCGCCGGGAACTGCGCAAGTTCGCCGACTACACCGGGCTGGATGTCTCCCTGCGGGATGAGGATATCTATCAGAAACCCAAACGGGTGGTAGTCTTTGACTGCGACAGTACCCTGATCCGGGCGGAGGTGATCGACGAGCTGGCCAAAGTGGCCGGGGTGGGCCGGCATGTGAAAAAAGTGACCGAACGGGCCATGAACGGGGAGATCGATTTTTTCGAGGCCATTACCGAACGGGTTCAGCTGCTCAAAGGACTCACCGTGGAACAGCTCCACAACCTGACCCGCACCATCCACCTGACACCCGGGGCCGAGGACCTGATTTCCAGTCTCAAGACCATGGGCTACAAGGTGGCGGTCATCTCCGGAGGATTCAGCTTCTTCACCGATTATCTCAAGGAGCGCCTCAACCTGGACTACGTGTTCGCCAACGAGCTAGAGATCGAGGCGGGCCGCACCACGGGACGGGTCAAAGGTGAGATTATCGACGGCCAGCGCAAGGCCGAGATTATCAAGACCATTGCCGCCCGGGAAAATATCGCCCTGGATCAGATCGTCGCCGTGGGGGACGGCGCCAACGACCGCTTTATGCTGGAGAAGGCCGGCTTGGCCATCGGCTTCAACCCCAAGTCGATTCTCAAGGAGTACAGTGACGGCATCATCACCTCCGACAACATCTTCGGCCTGCTCTATTTCTTAGGCGCCCCGGATTCGGTGCTGGACAAGTTCGAACAGGGATTCAACGGAAAGCCGTAGGGTACTAAATTCTCCAGCGCCGTACCTGCCCGCCAATATTGATCCGCAATTTGAAAAATCCCCCCCGGCCCCCCTTTTCCAAAGGGGGAGAAGTCATCCCCCCCGGCCCCCCTTTTCCAAAGGGGGGAGAAGTCATCCCCCCGGCCCCCCTTTTCCAAAGGGGGGAGAAGTCATCCCCTCCGGCCCCCCTTTTCCAAAGGGGGAGAAGTCATCCCCCCCGGCCCCCCTTTTCCAAAGGGGGGAGAAGTCATCCCCCCGGCCCCCCTTTTCCAAAGGGGGGAGAAGTCATCCCCCCGGCCCCCCTTTTCCAAAGGGGGAGAAGTCATCCCCCCGGCCCCCCTTTTCCAAAGGGGGAGAAGTCATCCCCTCCGGCCCCCCTTTTCCAAAGGGGGGAGAAGTCATCCCCTCCGGCCTCCTTTTTGCAAAGGGGGGTGAACCATTCCCTCGGCCCGGCGTTCCAAAAATGAAGCGCCCAACTCTCGGGCATTAGTCGCTCAAGGCTGTCTGGGAGCCTACCCGGGGTCGCGGCCAGTTCGTCTGCGGGATATGGGCGAAACATTTTTCACCCGGCAGATCCCCGGGGGCACGGCCGGTTCCCCCTTTTTCAAAGGGGGTTAGGGGGATTTTTCCTTCGATTTTCTCTTTTCCAAAGGGGGGAGAAGTCATCCCCCCGGTCTTCCTATCGGGTAGGGGTTCAATATTTTGAACCCCTACATCCGGTCTTTCCGATTCCCTGGATCTATCCATCTGTGCAGCGGTCCACCAGGTACATGATGGATCGATAGTAGATGCCGCCGTGCAGGGAGAGGCCGATCTCGCAGGTACGGCTGTTGCTGTAGCCTTCCACACAGGAATCCGCCACCTGGCTGCGCAGACCGGCCAGGGCTGCGGCATTGAGCTCCGGGTAAGTGAACCCACGATCCCCGGCAAACCCGCAGCAATCCACCCCTTCCGGCACCAGCACTTTCCGAGCACAGGCCCGGGCCACGGCCAGAAGCTTGCCTTCCAGCCCCATTTTGCGGGTGCTGCAAGTGGCGTGCAGGGCGATGGGATCGGCCAGGGGGGTGACTGCCAGGCGCGGCAGGAGCAGGTCGTGGAGCAACTCGGCGGGTTCATAGAGCTTCAGGCCGTGCATCACCTGGCGCATGCGAAAGAGGCAGGGGCTGGTGTCGCAGAGAATGGGGTAGGTGCCGTTCCGGGAGGCGGCGTATAGGGCCGCTTCAAGTTGGGCGGCCTTGCGATCGGCCTGGCGGATGAAGCCCTTGCTTTCAAAGGGCATCCCGCAGCATAGCGCATCCAGTTTATCGGGAAAGATCACCTGAAATCCGGCCCGTTCCAACACCCGCAGCGTGACCGTTGTCAGGGGCTCGTCGCGGGGGTCTCCCTGGGCCGGCCCCATGGTGCGGCTGACACAGGCCGGAAAGTAGACCACGCAATCCTTGCGTCCCGGGTTGGTTCGAGGGCGGCGTGGCCGGGGGGCGGCCGTGGGCATCAGCGGGTTCCAGGCCGGCAAGCGCCCGCCGCTGAGCTGCCGGGCCTTGGCCGCCAGCTTTTCCAGGGTTGGGCTGCCCAACAGCCCCTGGAGGCCTTGGGCGGCCTTCAAGCCCAGACCCAGGAGGGCGGTCACCGCGGCGAAGTGATCCGCCACCCAATCGGCCTGCCGCTGCCGCGGCCGGGATTGCATGCTGAGGCGGCGCAGCGCCTTGGTCAGCTCCCCGGTGTTGATCTCCACCGGACAGCTCAGGGCGCACAGCCCGTCCGTGGCGCAGGTGGCCTCGCCCTGGTAGGGGTAGTCCCGCAGCAGGGCTGCCAACCGTTGCGGGTTATCCTTGCGGGTCTTGAGCCGGGAGATCTCCCGCTGGGCCACGATCCGCTGGCGGGGGGTGAGGGTCAGGTTTTTGGAGGGGCAGATGGTCTCGCAAAAGCCGCACTCGATACAGGTGTCTACCAGGGCGTTGGTGGGGGGCAGGGGCTTGAGGTTTTCGATGTGCACCAAGGGGTTGGAATCGAGGATTACCCCCGGGTTGAGGATGCCTGTGGGGTCGAACAAGGCTTTGATCCGTTCCATGAGGCCATAAGCCTCCCGGCCCCACTCCATTTCCAGATAGGGGGCCATGTTGCGGCCCGTGCCGTGCTCCGCCTTGAGGGAGCCGTCGTAGCCTTCCACCACCATGCGGCAGACATCGTGCATAAAAGCGCGGTAGCGTTCCACCTCGGCCGGGGAACTGAAGTCCTGGGTAAAGACAAAGTGCAGGTTGCCCTCCAGGGCATGACCGAAGATGATCGCCTCGTCATAGCGGTGCTTGGCCATCAGGCTCCGCAGTTCCAAGGTGGCCGGGGCCAGATGGTGGATGGGAAAGGCTACATCCTCGATGATCACCGTGGTGCCGATCCGGCGCACAGCACCCACGGCCGGAAAGAGCCCTTTGCGGATGTTCCACAGCCGCGTGTACTCGGTCACCTGATCCGTAAATTCAATGGGCCGCTCTAATGCGATGGCGCTCAGGGCGCGGGAGGTTTTTGCGATCTGTTTCGCCAGGGCCTCGGGGTCGTTGGCCCGGGTCTCCACCAGCAGGGCGGCGGCGGTCTGGGAGAGCTCTTGCAGATAGGCGGGCATCCCCGGTTTGCCCTCCACGGACCTCAGGGCGGCGCGGTCCATGAGCTCCACCGCGGTCACCGGTTGGGAATTGAGAATGGCTGCGGCTCTGCAAGCCGTTTCGATCTCCGGAAAGACCATCAATGCCGAGGCTTTGTGGGCATGTTCCACCACGGTGGAATAGACGATTTCGGACATGAAGCCCAGGGTGCCTTCCGAGCCGATCATCAGGTGGGTGAGGATATCAAAGGGATCTTCATAATCCACCAGGGCATTGAGGCTGTAGCCCATGGTGTTTTTGATTTTGTATTTATGGGCGATGCGTGCGGCCAGCGTCTCATTGGCGCGCACCTCGGCCCCCAGGGTCCTCAATCCCTCCAGCAGCTGGCCGTGGTCCACGGCGAAGGTCCTGCGGCTTTCGGCATCCCCGGTGTCCAGCAGGCTGCCGTCGCTCAACACCACCCGCAGGCTGCTGATGGTTTTATAGCTGTTCTGGGCCGTGCCGCAGCACATGCCGCTGGCGTTGTTGGCGGCGATCCCGCCCACCATGGCGGCATTGATGGAGGCCGGATCCGGTCCGATCTTGCGGCCGTAGGGCGCCAGATAGCGGTTGGCCTGGGCCCCGATGATGCCGGGCTGCAGACGGATTTTCTCGCCGTTTTCCAGAATTTCAAACCCCTTCCAGCTCTCCCCGCCCACCACCAGCACGGAATCGGTGACCGCCTGGCCCGAGAGGCTGGTGCCGGCGGCCCGGAAGGTCACGGGGATGTTGAGCCCATGGGTGCAGCGCAAGATCAGGGCCACTTCCGATTCGTTCTCGGTGCGGATCACCAGCTTGGGAATCAGCCGGTAGAAACTGGCGTCCGTGCCGTAGGCCAGAGTGCGCAGGGGATCGCTGATCAGTCGGGAGGCGGGTATGCGGCCGGAGAGCTGCCGGATGAGGGTTTGATAGGACGGGGGTGGCATGGGTAGTTTCCTCCTGGGCCGCGGGTGCCTCACGTCGAAAGCAAGGCCCGGATCTCCGCCAGGCGCGCGACGTGCTGCCGGTAGGCCTGGTGGGCGGTTTCAAGGTCCACGGATGCAAAGCGGACCCGGTCCCCGGGCACGGCCTGGGCCAGGCCGGGGAGATCCGCGGAAATCACCGTGGCGATTTTAGTATAGCCCCCCACGGTCTGCTCTACAAACAAAACGATGGGCTGCTGGTCCGGGGGGATCTGAATGCTTCCCGGCATCCCCGACTCGGAGATGATGCTGGCCGGCATCCGGGCCCGGCGGATCACCGGGGGGCCCTGGAGCCGGTAGCCCATGCGGTCGGCCTTGGCGGTCACCAGGTAAGCTTCGGAGAAAAGCGTCTCCAGACCCTCCTGGAAAAAGTCATCCTGGGGTCCGGGCACCGCCCGCAACATAATCTCCTCCGGGTAATCGGGGATATAGGACGGGGGCAAGCCGCGCGTTGGGTTCAGGCCAGCGGCACTTCCCTGGGCCAGAACATCGCCGGACTTCAGGGGTCGTCCCTTGAAGCCCCCCAGGCGGCCGCCGGCATAGGTGGCGCGGCTGCCCATCACCCGGGGCACATCGATACCGCCGCTGATCGCCAGATAAGCCCGGCACCCGGCGGTGACCGTGGCCCGGGCCGTGGGGTACCATAACGCCGAAACCATCGAATTCCTGGTGGACAGCGAAAAGAACTTCTACTTCATGGAGCTCAACGCCCGCATCCAGGTGGAGCATCCCGTCACCGAGTGGGTGACCGGCGTGGATCTGGTGCGCCAGCAGATCCGTATCGCCCGGGAAGAACCCCTAGAGCTTGAGCAAAAGGATGTTCGGATCCGGGGTTGGTCCCTGGAGTGCCGGATCAACGCCGCCGACCCGGAGAACGATTTTATGCCCTCGCCCGGGGAGATCACGGCCCTGGAATTGCCCCACGGCCCGGGGGTGCGGGTGGACACCCTGCTCTACCCGGGCTGCCTGGTGCCCCCGTTTTACGACTCCCTGATCGCCAAGCTGTCGGTATGGGACCAGGATCGCCCGGCGGCCCTGCGGCGCATGGAGCGTGCCCTTAACGAGTGCCGCATCAAGGGCATCCAGGTGACGACTCCCTTTCACCGGCGAGTCCTGGCCGACCCCGATTTTATGCGCGGAGCCTACGACACCCACTTTTTGGCGCGCTTTGAAACGCCCTAATCTTTATATGTCCGTCCCAAATCGATTGCGGATGGCCGCGGAAAGATCCCGGGTCAGGGTCAGGACTTTTGCGGCCTGAACCGGGGTCAGGGCTCCGGTTCCGCAGGCCGGTGCGATAAAGGTCTGGTTCAAAATCGTCGATTCGGAAAGCCCCAGAGTATTCAGCGCCGCAAGTTGCCCCGTCCATAGTTCCAGAAGATGCGCCAGGGTTTCGGTATCCACGGCCTGGGGGTCCAGGGTGGGCACGATTCCCCAGGCCAACACCCCGCCCCTTTCCAGATAATCCCGCAGCTGCTTCCGGTAGAGGGTGAAATTGTCGAAATAGGAGTAGGCATCGAAGCTGATGATATCGGCCTGGGATGTCAGGGCCTGGGAAAAATCTCCGTTGGCGCAAATGTGCAGCCCCGCCAGGCCGCCGGCCTGCTGGATGGCACTGATCAGTTCTCCCAGGGATTCCGTGACCATCTCAACGGTGATGGCGATATAGGCCGAAGATCCGAAGCTGGCCATGCCCGGTTCGTCAATGAAGATCAGGGGCGGGTGGGGACACCCTAACTTCTTGAGATGGCGGACCTGCCAGCGGGCCTTGAGGCACAGCAGCTTCACCATCATATCCCGCAGGTTGTCGTCGAAAATGATATTGCGGCCCTCGTGGTCCACCACTCCGATCCCCGTGGTGATGGGTCCGGTGATCTGTCCCTTGACGCCCTGGGGAGGGCGGGGCGATTGGCCCAGGCGATCCACAAGAGTGAAAAATCCCGGCGCGCTATCCCGATCCAGGGCGAATCTTGAGCCCTCAAGAAATTCATCATCCTCGACCGCGGTCAGGTAGTCCCCATAAAAGGCCGCCATTTCGCTTTCAAAATTGTCCATCTCGTTATCGATCCAGAAGCGCTTTCCCTCGTCGGTCAATCCCGGCATTCCGGAAAGAAACTGCCGCACCATGCCCTCTTTGGGGTGCTGGGGGAGCTGGGGCCAAAGGGGAAAATCAGGGGTGTGGGCTATAATGAGCTCCACGGCCTGGGCGTGATCCGCAAGGGGCAGGCTGCCGATCAATACCGGCCGGCAGCGGGGCGTAAATGTCGTCATGCCATCCTTCCATCTCATGAGATATGATGGAGTGCGCTTCGGCCGCGGCATGCGCATCCACCCGGTTGCATCCAGCGGCTCATGGGGCGCGATGGAGTCCAGGGTAACAGATCGACAGCAATTTTTCTTATAAAAATTATCGCTCCTCGATCCCCTATTATCGGCGCAATGCTGAAAGACACACCAAGCAGGGCCTGATGGATGACTCAAGAGATCCGATGGATTGCCGATAGGGGAGTTAGACCCAAGGCGCCACATTGTAGGACATGCAGCGGCCATCATGCCGGATCAAGGGAATTAGGGTGTCATGACCATCAAATTGAAGTTTATCGTGCTGACGGGGGTCTCCCTGGCCTGCACCGCCCTCATCATTGGTATTGTTTCGGTTTGGCAGTTGAAACTGGCCGAAACCGAAGCCCTGGCCAAGATCGAGGCCATGGGTCAGAACGAAATCAAAAGGACCCGCTCCCAGGGAACCCAGGCAGCCGAAGAGTTCAGGCAGGATCTGATGGCTCGCAAGAAAGAATATCTGAAGTCCCAGGTTCAAACCGCCATGGGGCTTCTGGCCGCTCTGGAGGCCGATTCGAGGCTGACGCCCGACCAGCAGCGTCTCGAGGCCATGGCCCTGGTCAAGGCCCTGCGTTACGGCCCGGAGAACAAGGACTATTTCTGGATCAACGATCTCGGGCCGGTGATGGTGATGCATCCCTACAAGCCCCAGCTCGACGGCAAGGACCTGTCGGCCGCCCAAGATCCCAACGGTAAAAAATTGTTCGTGGAATTTGTGAAGGTGTGCCGGGAAAAAGGAGCGGGGTTTGTGGATTACCATTGGCCAAAGTACGGGGCCGAGGAGCCCCAGCCCAAGCTCTCCTATGTCAAGCTCTTTGCGGAGTGGAATTGGGTGCTAGGGACCGGAATCTACATCGATGACATCGATGCCGCGGTGGCTAAAAAAAGCGAGGCCCTCGAAGCCCGGGTGAAAACAGTGCTGGCGGGGGTCCGCCAGCAGGCGGCCCAGACCCGGCAGGAGATGAACGACAAGATCAATAGCGTCATTGTGTGGATCTGCGGATTGGCCCTGGGGCTGCTGGTGATTGTGCTGTTGGCCACTTATGCTTACATCCAGCGCGGCATTAACACCCCCATTCGGCGCGCTGTGGAGGGCTTGACCGACTCCGCGGAGCAGGCGGCCTGCGCTTCGGGCCAGGTGGCCGCGGCCAGCCAGATTCTTGCCGAAGGAGCTTCGGAGCAGGCGGCCTCCATTGAAGAAACCTCAGCCGCCCTGGAACAGATCTCCGCCATGACCAACCAGAACGCCGACAACTCCAACCAGGCCAATGCCCTTATGGGCGAGGCCAACCAGGTGGTCCAAAGCGCCGACAGTTCAATGGGCGAGCTCACGGTCTCCATGGCGGCCATTACCCAGGCCAGTGAAGAAACCTCCAGGATTGTCAAGACTATTGACGAAATCGCCTTTCAAACCAACTTGCTGGCCTTGAATGCGGCAGTGGAAGCGGCCCGGGCCGGAGAGGCCGGCGCCGGGTTCGCGGTGGTGGCGGACGAGGTCCGGAATTTAGCCATGCGGGCCGCGGAGGCGGCCCAAAATACCTCGGCCCTTATTGAAAATACGGTCAGCAAGATCAAGGCCGGCACCGATCGGGTGGCCGTTACCAGCCAAGCCTTCAAAGAGGTGCGCCAAAGCACCGGCAAGGTGGGCGAGTTGGTGAGTGAAATCGCCGCGGCCTCCAACGAGCAGGCCCAGGGCATCGGCCAGATTAACCGCGCCGTGGCTGAAATGGACAAGATTGTTCAGCAAAACGCGGCCAGCGCCGAAGAGTCGGCCTCGGCCTCCGAGCAGATGAACCATCAGGCCCAGGAGATGAAGGGTATTGCAGCGGGTCTGCTATGCATGATCGCGGGCCGCGGCGCCCGGGCGGCCCAAGACACCTGCCATCTGGACTTCAGCATCCAGGAGTCGATCTTGGAGCAAAAAGGCCGGGATTCCATGGAGGGTAGCTTCAAATTGAAAGCACCCCCCCACGCTGTTGGCAATCGTGAAGTGTCTCCAGAGCAGATTATCCCTCTGGATGATGACGACTTGAAGGAGTTCTAAAGCACGCCATGGCACCTGAAGCGTACACCGGCCGGATCTCCAGGGGCGCTGCCGGGAGATTCATGCTGCAATGGGTTTCCGGGCGGCGATGGGAACAAATTTTTTGTTGCACTACGGGATATGACCATGGCCTTGGCCTCCAGCGGTAAGTCCACAGAAAAGCGGATTGAGAACCTTGAGGCCACCGAGCTTCATAGGCGGGGCGACCAACCCGAACTGCCCCCCAGGGAGGCGGTTTTACGCAGCGCATTGCGGATCAGTGCCGTCAGGCTCAAAAGGTAGAGTCCATCGGCCGTCTGGCCGGCGGGGTCTCCCACGATCTGAACAACCTGCTGACGCCCATCATCGGCTACGGTGAAATGCTCCTCGATGATCTGGCGCGCCATGACCGGCGGCGGGCTTCGGTCCGGGAGATTCTGCGCGCGGGCTTTCGGGCCAGGGATCTGGTGCGTCAACTGCAGGCCTTCAGCCGGAAACAAACCCTGGAGTATCTTCCCCTGGACTTAAATGAAACCATCGCCGAGTTTGAAAAATTACTGTGTCGGACGATCCGTGAAGATATCGAGATCGTGTTCACCTTGGCCCCGGACTTGCCGAGTGTCGTGGCCGATGCGGGGCAGATCGAGCAGGTGATCATGAACCCGGTGATCAATGCCGCGGATGCCATGCCGGACGGCGGTAAACTGCTCATCGAAACCTCGGCCGTGGAGCTGGATGGGGCCTACGCGGCTCGGTACCCCGGCGTGAAACCGGGGGCCTACACCATGCTGGCGGTCAGTGATAGCGGCTGCGGGATTGACGAGGAGGCCCGTAGCAAAATTTTCGAACCTTTTTTCTCCACCAAGGGCGAACAAGGCACCGGCCTGGGGCTGGCCACGGTGTACGGTATCTCAAACAGCATGGGGGTAACATCTGGGTGTACAGTGAACTTGGCCAGGGCACCACTTTCAAGGTTTACTTGCCCGTTTCCGAAAAGCCGTCCTTGAAACCACGGACTCTCCCCCGGCCGGCGAACGCTTTCAACGAGAACGCGACCATCCTGCTGGTGGAAGATAACGCCCAATTGCTGCGTCTGGTGAAGGATATTCTGACCAAGGAAGGGTATACCGTCCTGACGGCCAATGACGGTCCGCAGGCGCTAGACTGCATGGAATCCCTGGATTCAGCCGTGGATCTCATTCTCACCGACGTGGTGATGCCCAAGATGAACGGCAAGCAGCTCGCCGCCGCTGTGGCCCGAAAGCATCCCGGGGTAAAGGTCCTTTATATATCGGGCTACACCGACAATGTCATCGCCCGCCACGGCGTACTGGATGAAGGCGCCCACTTCATCCAAAAACCCTTTTCCGTTAAAAATCTCTCCCAGAGGGTTGGCGACCTGCTCAAGCCAGCCGCCACATCCTATTGATCCATTTTACCGGATCATATTGCCTTTGCCCTGAATCCTTCTGGGGCTTAATTATATTTTGGATACAATCTGGGTATCTTGCGGGGTTTCGCTGAAAGTTTGATTCTGGCCACCACACCGGCATGGTCCGATGGCCACAGCCCATCGGGCGTCATATCTTTGATCTCTTCGCCCACCACCACCGCCCTCACCCGCCTTACTTTGGACTTACCCGGCTTCAGGAAAATATGATCGATCCGGGTGGTAAGTTGGGCCGTCGGATCGCTCACAAATTCGTCGAATCCGCTGGTGTAGCCATCATCGTAGTGTTTTTGCTGCAGCCAGGCGTCGAGATATCCGGCTTGTATGGCCTGCAGGTAGGGGGGTGTATAGGGCAGGGGGCCATACACCGGATGAATCCCGGTGCTTGGAACATGCTCCGGAGAACTGTTGAAGTCTCCCACCATCACCACCGGCTTGGGGCTCAGCCAGGTTAGAAAATCGACCGTCCCTAACAGTTCCTGCATCTGGGCATCCTGAACGATTCGGAACACCGAGTCCGGATCGCCGGCAACCTCCAGGTGGGTATTTGCAACCCGATAGCCCCAGCCCTGGATAGCCACATCCACCACGATAAATCCGCGGGTAAATTGGACTGTCGCTCCAAGAATATCAAGGTTCAGATTGTTGGTGTAGTTGCATTTTGCCACCAGGCACGAAGAGAGCCCCTTTTTAACCAAAATCAGGTCATGATCCACCAGGCGCACATCCGTCAGCCCGCTGCTTGAATTTCCATCCAGCATGGGCATCTCGATATCGGCATTGGTTACGGCATAGGCCGTGTAGCACAACCCTCTCGCTCTCAAGGCCGCGTTGAGCACCGAATAGAAATCGATGAACACACTGTTTGCCTGAACCGGATTACCTGCCATAAAATCACTGGGCGTCTGGATGTAATAAGTGGATGCTTCCTGGATCCCGATCACATCCGGTCGGGTTCGAAAAATTTCATATGCGATGGCTTCGGCGCGCTCGCTGAAATCTGTCATTTGCATGATTTCGAACACCTTGGCCACCGCCCGGGGGACATCAAGTCCATCGGGGTTCGGCTCGGGGTTTTGCGCCGCGGCCACCACCCTGAAGATATCCGCCCCCAGATAAAGATTGCGTGTCATCACCGTTATTTGCTGTTGATGTCTTTTGTCGGTTTTGGCGATTGCCGATGACACCGGGATCATCAAGGCCGCAATCACCACCCAAATCCACTTCTGTCCGCATTTTCCAAACCCCATTCGCTTCATGGCATCTTCCCCCTTTGAAACTGATATTGACGTTAACCCGTCCCCGTATGACTCTCACCCGAAATCTGGAGAACCTAAAAAGCGCGCGCGATTATCGACCCTCACCGCCTCCGAACGAAAGAACCCTTTGTTGTTTTCCGGGTAGCCTCGGAGCTTAATAATAGCTTGAACCTATCCATATACGGCTGTTTGTCCCGGTTGCGCATGGGGGCGCCTGCTGTAAATTTTAGTTCATAGAGATAACAATCAACACCCAATGGATGTACATCATGACCAAAATAGAAGGCAAGTACTACTGGGATGGCAACGCAGGTATGTGGATACCCGGAGTATAACTTCGATTTTGTCAACCAAGAGGCATGGGCGCGACCGGGATCAACGTAAAAAAAAGAAAGACCGAGGTGCCCTATGGTCGATTCCGCCAAACTGAAAACATCTTGATATGGCGGTTTCGTTGTTCAACATTCTCAAAACAAGGGTACAGCTTGCAAGATTTAAGGCAGAGCTTTGGATATCGGCAACACATTTTAAAATAGGTGCCGCATTACAATTGTGGGCAACAACGGCAGGGCCTCATCCGAGGCTCTGCCTTTTACTTTTTAGAAATTGACGCCATTCTTCCAGCCATCATCAGTTGAATTTGGATTGAGATTGCTGGATTGTGTCATCAACTCAATACTGAATTGTCGGTTTTGGTGCAACGATAGATTCCAGAGTTTTGGATTCCAATTGTTGCCCCATCATCTGTCTTTTAAAGATGCAATATTCGCCTAAACAGAAAGGGCCGGCTCACGGATGAGCCGGCCCTGGTTTGACTTGTTGCCTTGGGAAGGGGAAGTTATTTCACCTTGCCTTCGCGCCAGGCCTGGATCAGCTGGTCGTAATCCACGGTTTCGCCCTGGGGTTTTTCGTTGTCCAGTTTTGCCTTGGGGGAGCCGGGTTGGCTCAGCCAGTACGCTTCATCCTTCTCCTCGTTGAGTTTGGGGCCGCACTCGCCCTGGGTCTTGGAGCGGGCGATGCGCTCCAGCACGCGGTCCATCTCTTTGGCCAGGTTGTCCATGGCCGTATCCACGGTGACCTCGCCGGAGACCGCCTCACCGATATTCTGCCACCACAATTGGGCCAGTTTGGGATAATCGGGCACGTTGACGCCGGTGGGGGTCCAGGCCACCCGGGCCGGGCTGCGGTAGAACTCCACCAGCCCGCCCAGTTTGGGGGCGCGCTCGGTAAAGGACTCATGGTTGATGTCGCTGTCGCGGATGGGGGTCAGGCCTACGTGGGCTTTTTTAAGAGAGGTGGTCTTGGCCACGCAGAACTGGGCAAAGAGCCAGGCCGCCTTGCGGCGTTCCAGAGGCGTGCTCTTCATGAAGGTCCAGGAGCCGCAGTCCTGGTAGCCCAGCTTCATCCCCTCTTCCCAATAGGGACCGTGGGGCGAGGGCGCCATGCGCCATTTGGGGGTACCGTCTTCGTTGACCGTGGGGCCCGGCTCGACCATGCTGGGCACAAAGGCCGTGTACCAGAAGATCTGCTGGGCCACGCTGCCGTTGGCCAGGAAGGGCAGGTAGGTGTAGAAATCCATGCCCAGGGAACCCGGGGGGGCGTACTTTCTGAGCCACTCCATGTATTTGCGCAGGGAGTACTTGGCGGCCGGACCGTTGGCTGCCCCGCCGCGGCTCACGCTGGCGCCCACGGGCACGCAGCCTTCCATGCGGATGCCCCACTCATCCACCGGCTGGCCATTGGGAATGCCCTTGTCCCCGGCACCGGCCATGGAGAGCCAGGCATCGGTGAAGCGCCAGCCCAAATCCGGGGCTTTCTTGCCGTAGTCGTTGTGGCCGAACACCGCTTTGCCGTCGATTTCGCGCACATGCTCGGTGAAAAATTGAGCGATGTCCTCATAAGCCGACCAGTTGACCGGGACGCCCAGCTCGTAGCCGTAGATCTCCTTGAACTTCTGTTTGAAATCATCGCGCTTGAACCAGTCGTAGCGGAACCAGTAGAGGTTGGCGAACTGCTGGTCGGGGAGCTGGTAGAGCTTGCCGTCGGGGCCGGTGGTGAAGGACTTGCCCATGAAGTCGTCCACATCCAGGGTGGGCAGGGTGACATCCTTGCCCTCGCCTTCCATGAAATCGGAGAGGGGCACCACATAGCCGTAGCGGGCGTGGGTCCCGATGAGGTCGGAATCGTTGATCCAGGCATCGTAAATGTTCTCTCCCGACGCCCACTGGGTCTGCAGTTTTTCGATGACGTCGCCCTCCTGGATCAGGTCAAAGGAGACCTTGATGCCGGTGATCTCTTCGAAGGCGGTAGCCAGGGTTTTGGCCTCGTACTCATGGGTGGGGATGGTTTCGGAAACCACCTTGATGTTCATGCCCTTGAAAGGCTCGGCGGCTTTGATGAACCACTCCATCTCCTTCATTTGATCCTCTTTGCTCAAGGTGGAGGGCTGGAACTCCTCATCCACCCACTTCTTGGCGGCTGCCATGTCGGCCACGGCCGGCACCGCCGCCATGGCGAAGGTGATCGCCAGGGCGACGGCAAACAACATTGCTCTTTGAACCTTAACTTGCATGGGTCTCCTCCTTTAAGCCTTCAGGGATCGGATTGGGTTGCGTTCGGCCCATCGCGGGCGTGAAGGCCATGATCGCCCTGCGAAATCCGTTAATTCCAAGTAAAGAAGTTCCAAAAGCCAGTTTTCCAAGCTGGGCCATGGGTGTGCCAGTGCGAGTCCTTATCCCCAGCGCATGGCGATAAACACCCAAACTGCCGAGATGGGCAGGGCGAACCACAGATTCAGATCCGTGAGCCCGAGCCAGGCCAGATGAATGTAAGCCGTTCCCAAGAGCCCGATGAAAAAGCGGGTGCCGCGGGTGGTGGGAACTCTGAGAAACCCGCGCCGCTCGACGGTGGGTGACACCAGTTCCCAAACCAGCATGCCGGTAATCATCAGAAAAATCGAGACAAAGAAAATCGCCGTGGGTACGGTCCAGTACATCCATTCCAAACTCATGGGACTTTCCTTTTTTACACGCGGCCCAGGGCAAAGCCTTTGGCCAGGTGGTTGCGCACGAACCAGATCACCAGCGCACCGGGAACGATGGTGAGGATGCCGTTGGCCGCCAGCAAACCCCAGTCCAGGCCCGTGGCGCTGATGGTGCGGGTCATGGTGGCCACGATAGGCTTGGCCTCGGTGACGGTCAGGGTGCGGGCGAAGAGCAGCTCGACCCAGCTGAACATAAAGCAGAAAAAAGCGGTCACCCCCACCCCGGCGCGGATCAGGGGGATGAAGATGGTGACGAAGAAGCGCGGAAAGGAGTAACCGTCGATAAAGGCCGTTTCGTCGATCTCCTTGGGGATCCCGGACATGAAACCTTCCAGAATCCAGACCGCCAGGGGCACGTTGAACAGACAGTGGGCCAGAGCCACGGCAATGTGGGTGTCGATGAGGTTCACGGTGGAGTAGAGCTGGAAGTAGGGCAGCAGGAACACCGCCGGGGGGGCCATGCGGTTGGTGAGCAGCCAGAAGAACATCTGGCCGTCGCCCAGAAACTTGTAGCGCGAAAAAGCGTAGGCCGCGGGCAGGGCAAAGGCCAGGGACATGATCGTATTGAGGCTGACGTAGATCATGGCGTTGATGTAGCCGGAATACCAGGTAGGATCGGTAAACACCTTGGTGTAGTTTTCAAAGGTGATGTTGGCGGGATAGAGGGAGAAGTTTCTCAGAATATCCGCGTTGCTGCGCAGGGACATGTTGAGCATCCAGTAGATGGGGATGGCGATCAGCACAAAGTAGAAGATTAAGGCGAGGGTTCGCTTTTGGATTCTCATGAGGTTTTTTCTCCTTTGCCGACGTTCAGCAGGGCCTGGTAGAAGATAAAGCTGAACAGAAGGACGATGAGAAAGTAGATCAGGGAGAAGGCCGCGGCCGGTCCCAGGTCGAACTGGCCGGTAGCCAATTTGACCAGATAAATGGAGAGAAAGGTGGTGGAATTCCCCGGCCCTCCGCCGGTAAGGGCGAAGGGCTCTGCATAGATCAGAAAGCTGTCCATCCAGCGCAGCAGCACGGCGATGGTGAGCACCCCGCGCATCTTGGGCAGCTGGATATAGCGAAATACCGCCCAGGAGGAGGCACCGTCGATCTTGGCGGCCTGGTAGTAGGCCTCGGGGATGGCCCGCAGCCCGGCATAACAGAGCAGGGCCACCAGGGGCGTCCAGTGCCACACCTCCATGGCCATCAGGGTGATCCAGGCGTAAGCGGGCCGGGCGGTATGATCAAAGGGCACCTTCAGCAGGTCCAGGCTGTTGATCCCCACGCCAAACAAACCGATATCGGGCCGGGTGAAAATGATCCAGATGGTGCCGATCACGTTCCAGGGAATCAGCAGGGGGATGGCCAGGGTCACCAGGCTGGCCGAGGCGCCCCAGCCCTTTTTGGGCATGGCCAGGGCAATCAGGATGCCCAGGGGGATCTCGATGAGCAGCACCAGGCCCGAAAATACGAACTGGCGCCCCAGGGCGTCGTGGAGCCGTTTGTCGGTGAGCATCTCCTCGAACCATTCCATGCCCACGAACACGGCGTTACCCGGCCCGAAGATATCCTGGATGGAGTAGTTGACCACGGTCATCAGCGGGATGATGGCGCTGAAGGCCACTACCACGAAGACCGGCAGGACTAAAAACCAGGCCCTGTTGTCGGCCCATTTATCCATGCGCTGCTCCCTTCATCTCACCAGCCGTTGGTCGGCGAAAAGTTTGGTCCGTTGCGGTGGAAACTTGATCCAGGCCTTGCTTTGCGGCACGGGATAATCCTCGGGAATCTGGGCGCGCAGGATATGCTGGTTCAACGCCAGGGTCAGGACCTTAAAGTTGCCTTGATCCTCCACCGCACTGACCCCAACGGGCACACCGCCCTCGATGGGCGCTGAGTGCACCTCAAGGTGCATGGGGCGAATGCCCAGCTCCAGGGCGCCCCGGGACTGGGCCCCCAAGGTTGCGGTTTCCGGTTCCAGGGGGATGGTGATGCCGTTGACCCGGGCCATTTGGTCCTCCAGGGTGCAGGGCAGAAAGTTCATTCCCGGGCTGCCGATGAAATAGCCGACGAATTTGTGCTGGGGATTTTCAAACAGATCTTCCGGGGTGCCGGTCTGAACCAGTTCGCCTTCGTACATGACCAGCACCTTATCCGCGAAAGTCAAGGCTTCCACCTGGTCGTGGGTCACGTAGACCAGGGTCAATTTGAGCTGGTCGTGAACCTCTTTGAGTTTCCTGCGCAAATGCCACTTGAGGTGCGGGTCGATCACGGTCAGGGGTTCGTCAAATAAAATGGCGGCCACATCGCTGCGCACCAGCCCCCGTCCCAGGGAGATTTTCTGCTTGGCGTCGGCGGTGAGCCCGGCGGCTTTTTTTTCCAGGAACGGGGTCAGGTCAAGGATTTCGGCTACTTCGTCCACCCGCCCGCGGATGGCGCTCTGATCGAAGCCTCGGTTTTTCAGGGGGAAGGCCAGATTTTCAAACACCGTCATGGTGTCATAGAGCACCGGGAACTGAAACACCTGGGCGATATTGCGTTTTTCCGGGGGCAGGGCGGTGACGTCCTGGCCATCGTAGCGCACGCGCCCCTTGCTGGGGGTGAGCAGTCCGGAAATGATGTTGAGCAGGGTGGTCTTGCCACATCCCGAGGGACCCAAAAGGGCATAGGCACCACCGTCCTCCCAAATGTTGTGGATCCGTTTCAGGGCGTAGTCGGCGTCGCCTTTGGGGTTGGCCAGGTAGCTGTGGGCGACTTCATCCATTTCAATGCGGGCCATGCCGTCTCCTATTGCGCGGGTTGACCCAGGGCCGAGGCGTTGGCTGGAGAGGCCACCAGCCGGCCATCCGGATCGTACACGAAAAACGATCCTGAATCCGCGTAGAGGGTGATCTCACTGCCGATGGGGCGGGTTCGGATTCCATTTTCCTGGGCCACCAGGCGGTTTTCAGCGTGCTGGACATGAATGAAAGTCTCGGAGCCGTTGATTTCGCACAAGGTCACCTTGCCCTTGATTTCCACATCCAGCTCCGGCCGGCGGGTGGAGCTCAGGCGGTTGGCGCGCACCCCGAAGCGATAGCGGCCGTCATCTACGCCCTGCAAGTGTCCCTTGAGCGCCATTTGGACATTTTCACCCAGCCGGGCGGCTTTTTGCTGAACCTGCCCGTCTAGAAAATTGATGGGCGGGTCGCTGAACACCTCGGCCACCTTGGTGCTGAGGGGGTTATGGTAGACCTCGGGGGTTTGGCCGTGCTGAAGGATGCGGCCTTCGTCCATGACGATGATGTTGCCCCCCAGCATCAGGGCCTCGGCGGGCTCGGTGGTGGTGTAGACCACAATGGCCTGGCGCTGCTGGAAGATCTGCCGCAGTTCTTCCCGCAGTTCTTCGCGCAGTTTGTAGTCCAAATTGACCAGAGGTTCGTCCAGCAGCAGTAAATCCGCCTCTTTAACCAAGGCTCGGGCAATGGCCGTGCGCTGCTGCTGCCCGCCGGATAGCTCCGCCGGCCGCCGGTCCAGCATGGTTTCCAAATGCAGGATGGCCGCGGTTTCCCGCACCCGGCGATCGATTTCGGCCTTGCTCAACCCTTTCATTTTCAAAGGCGAGGCGATGTTGCGGTAGACGGTCAGGGAAGGGTAGTTGATAAATTGCTGATACACCATGGCGACATTGCGTTTACGCACGAAGGTGCCGGTAATGTTCTTGTCGTCTAACCAGAGGGTGCCGGATGTGGGGCGATCCAGCCCGGCCAAGATGCGCAACAGAGAGGTTTTGCCTGCCAGGGTGCGGCCCAGCACCACATTGCGGGACCCGGGGGTGAGTTCAAGACTGATCTCCTGAAGGTGGTTTTCATCACCCACGCGTTTGGTGATCCTGTCAAGCTTCAATCCCATCGGATGCTCTCCACGGTCAGGGGGATTCGGCCGGGCAATAGTTTTGGGCACAATTTCAAGCGCTTGCTGGCTGAAAAAAACTACACGAAAAAGCTGAATTTTTCTACCATCACCCCAAGATTTTCACAAGCGAAAAATTAGGGCCTCATCCTATTTTCGGCAAACATTCCCCGGGGGTGGATACCACTCTTCGCGAGGCGGCCCCCCGCCGGGGTTTTTTGGCGGCAACGTGCAGTTCTACATCGGTGGCCGCCAGCACTTCGGCCAGGGGCTCGGCCAGGGGGCGGTCGGTGAACAGGGCGTCGATCTCGGCGATGTTTCCCAGGCGAACCAGGGCGTTGCGGCCGAATTTGGAGTGGTCGGCCGCCAGAAAGACCTTGCGGGAGTTGTCGATGATGGCCCGGGCGGCCCGCACTTCGCGGTAATCAAAGTCCAACAGGGTGCCGTCCAAGTCGATGCCGCTGATGCCGATGATGCCGTAGTCCACTCGAAATTGCTGGATAAAATCAATGGTCAGAGGACCCACGATACCCCCATCCCGGGGACGCACCAGGCCACTGGCCACGATCACTTCAAAGTTTTCGCTGCCGGATAGGATCGTGGCCACGTTCAAGTTATTGGTGATGATCCGCAGGCGGTCGTGATCGCAGAGGCATTTGGCGATCTCTTCGGTGGTGGTGCCGATATTGATGAACAACGAGGCGTTGTTCGGGATCTGGGCTGCCACCATGCGCGCAATCAGTTGTTTTTCCTTGAGGTACATTACTTTGCGCTGGGTATAGGCCACGTTTTCGGCGGAGGTGAGCATGGCGGCGCCGCCATGGTAGCGGCGCAAGTGACCCGATTTACTCAGGGCATTGATGTCCCGGCGGATGGTTTGGGGCGTGACTTCAAAGGCCCGGGCCAGGCTCTCGATGGTGACGAACCCCTGGGCTTGAACCATCTTTTTAATGGTATCGTGCCGCTTGCGGACCGGCGCCAACTTGGCCCCGGAACGGGGGTTACCAGGGGGCTTGGCCGCGCTTTGGGTGTCGCTGGAAATCGCCATGGTTGACGTCGCTGCCGTGCTTGGATTTTCGTTTATGAAAAAAACCTGATTTTTTAGTCTAAAGCGAACATTTATGGATGACACCGATCCCTGGATGTGCTATTTTTGAGTCATGAATCACGGACAATGCCATCATTTTATGTTCAACTCAGCCTAACATGGCAATTATTTTTTCTCAAATGAAAATTAGACGATTCAATAGCCTTAGCGCTAACCGTCCATCCAGTGGAGATCTACTGTGAAACGGACACTCACCACCCAGGTACTGATTATCGGCGGGGGCGTTACCGGCACGGGGTTGGCCCGAGACCTGGCCCTGCGGGGCGTGCCCTCCATTTTGGTGGACAAGCAGGACATCAACGCCGGCGCCTCCGGCGGCAACCACGGTCTGCTGCACAGCGGCGCGCGCTATATTGCCTCGGATCCTGCCGCGGCCCGGGAGTGCCGGGAAGAGAGCGGCATCATCAAGCGCCTGGCGCCCCAGTGCGTGGAGGATTGCGGGGGGCTCTTCGCGGCCGTGCCCGGGGACGGCGAGGCTTACATTGCCGATTTTGCCGAACGCTGTGCCCAATGCGGTATCACCGCCCGCCCGCTGGACCTCAAAGAGGCCCGGGAGATGGAGCCTGTCCTGTCTCCGGATATCGTCGCGGCCTATGCCGTGGATGACGCCTCCATCGATCCCTTCAAACTCTCTTTGGACAACATGAACCACGCCATTGCCCTGGGAGCCTCGCTGCTCTCCCACCATCAAGTGGTGGGCTTTGAGATCCGCAAGGGGCGCATCGCCGCGGTGCGGGTGATGAACCACCGCACCCGCGACGAGGTGCGGATCCATGCCGCACAGATCGTCAACGCCAGCGGCGCCTGGGCCGGCGAGGTGGCGGCTCTGGCCGGCGCGCACATCGACATGGTTTACTCCCAGGGCAGTTTGATCATCAGCCAGATGCGCCTCGGAGAGCGGGTGATCAACCGGCTGCGCAAGGCCGCGGACGCCGACATTCTGGTGCCCGCGGGAACCGTCTCCATCTTTGGTACCACCTCCCTGCGCATCGACCATCCGGACCACTACCGGCCCACCACCGCTGAAATTGACGCCATGCTGGCCGACGGCCAGGCCCTGATCCCCAAGCTTGCCGAAACCCGCTTTATTCGGGCCTATGCCGGGGTGCGGCCCCTGGTGCGCTCTGGCGGCGGGAGCGATGATCGCGCCGTGAGCCGCGGTTTTTCCCTCATCGACCATGAGGCCGAGGGGCTGGACAATTTCTTCACCATCACCGGCGGCAAGCTCACCACCTATCGCCTGATGGCGGAAAAAACCGCCAATCGGGTCTGCCGGCGGCTGGGAAATTGCACCCCCTGCAGCACCGGAACGGAACCCCTGCCGGCCTCCAGCCAGGCGCGCTACACCGAACCGGGCTTTACCCCCAAGATGTGGTTCAAGAAGAATGACCCCTCGGATATGCTGCTCTGCGAGTGCGAGATGGTGCCCATAAGCGTGTTCAACGAGATCGCCGAATCCTTAACTGAAAACGGCCGGCGGCCCAGCCTGCGCGAGCTGGGTCAGCGCAGCCGGGTGGGCAAGGGGCCCTGTCAGGGCTCCTTTTGCAGCTTGCGGATGACGGCCCATATGTACAATGCCGGCATGCTGAAGGAACGCCAGGGCCTGGACGAGCTGACCGACTTTCTCAACGAACGCTGGCGGGGCATCCAGCCCCTGCTGTGGGGTGTGGCCGTGGGCCAGGCCGAGCTGCAAGAGGCCCTGCACTGCGGCTTGCTCAATTTGGAAGTGAGGGAAACTCCCTAACCCGTTACCCTTGACCGCGGATGGGACCCGGCGGTCCGCTATCCTGCGATGGTTTACGCCATGAAATCGGAGCACACCTCCCCCACAGAATGCCGCTTGATGGTCATCGGCGCCGGCATGGCCGGCATGGCCGCAGCCCTGTTCTCGGCCAAGCGCGGGATCTCCACGGTCCAAGCCGGGCTCACCGGGGAGAGCATCTATGCCAGCGGGCTCTTCGACCTCTACGGCGTGGCCCAGGGCAGCGACGGAGAGTTGATCGACAATCCCTGGCAGGGCTTGCAAACCCTCAAACAGACTTACCCCAACCATCCCTTTTCGCGGCTTTCGGAAGCGCAGATCCGGCGCTCCATGGAGGAGTTGATCGATTTTCTGAGTCATGCCGGGCTGGCCTATAAGGGCCATGCCGACCAAAATGTCCGCCTGATCACACCGGTGGGAACCCTCAAGCGCACCTTTCGGGTTCCGGTAACCATGTGGGCCGGGGCCGACGCATTAGCGCGCAAGGCGCCCTGTCTGATCGTCGATATCGCCGGCCTGCGCGGGTTCAGCGCGCGCCAGATCGTTTACACCCTGAAATCGGCCTGGCCCCAGATCGAGGCGGCCACCATCGATCTCACCTGGGAAAACCGATTGGGGCCCAAATACGCCGAACACATCGCCCGGGGCCTGGAGGTGAAAGACGCCCGCCGGGAGTTGGCCGACGCGATCCGGCCCCAACTGGGCCGGGCCGAGGTCGTGGGGTTGCCCGCCGTTCTGGGAGTTCACAAGACCGAAGCCGTGCTCCGTGACCTGGAACAGCGCCTGGGGGTCCCGGTTTTTGAAATCCCCACCATGCCCCCGGCCATCTCCGGCACGCGCCTCAAAGAGACCTTTGCCATGCATTTGCCGCCCCTGGGCGTGACACCCTTCTACAACCATACCGTGCACACCATCCGACGCCAGACGGACGGCCGCTTTCTTCTGGAACTCGGCCGCACGGAGCCCGAGCATACCGTCCTGGCGGAGAAGGTGCTCCTGGCCACGGGCCGCTTTCTGGGCAAGGGCCTGGTGGCCCATCGGGAGGGGATCCGCGAAACCCTGTTGGATCTTCCGGTTCGCCAGCCTGAAAACCGCGGCAGTTGGCACCGGGAAAATCTGCTGGACCCCCAGGGCCACGCCATCAATCTGGCGGGCCTGGAGGTGGACGGGCACTTCCGGCCCCTGGATGGACAGGGCCGGGTGGTGTATGAAAACCTCTACGCTGCGGGTTCCATTCTGGCCCATCAGGACTGGATCCGAACCAAAAGCGGCACCGGGCTGGCCGTGGCTAGCGCCTATGGGGCGATCCAGGCGCTGGAAACTGACATGGCATCCGATTAAACGCGGGTGATCCATCGGGCGGGCATGAAGCCCGCCCCTACAGCGGCGGTTCTGTTTGATCTTTAGTGGGAAAGGAGCAAGAGATGGCCCAATACATCGGCGCCCTGGATCTGGGCACCACCAGCAACCGCTTCATGCTCTTCAATCACCAGGGCGAGATCGTAAGCGTTGACCAGATGGAACACGAGCAGATTTTTCCCAAACCCGGCTGGGTGGAGCATAATCCCCTGGAGATTTGGGAGAATAGCGGCCGGGTCATTCAAGGGGCCCTATCCAAGGCCGATGCGCGGGGCGCGGATCTGGCCGCCGTCGGCATTACCAATCAGCGGGAAACCGCCGTGGTTTGGGACAAACGCAACGGCAAGCCTTACGGCAATGCCATCGTCTGGCAGTGCACCCGCAGCGACGAAATCTGCCGTGAGCTGTCCCGGGAAGGGGGGCAGGACCGCTTCCGCGACACCACCGGGCTGCCCATCGCCACCTATTTCTCCGGCCCCAAGATCAAGTGGATTCTGGATAACGTCCCCGGGGCACGGACCGCGGCCGAGCATGGCGACGCCCTCTTCGGCACCATCGAAACCTGGATCATCTGGCAGCTTACCGGCGGCACGGCCGGCGGGTCCCATGTCACCGATGTGACCAACGCCTCCCGCACCCTGCTCATGGATTTAAAACGCCTGGCCTGGGATGAGGATATCCTCAAGGCGCTCTCCATCCCCCGCCAAATGCTGCCGCGAATCGTGCCCTCCAGCGACACGGAAACCTGGGGGAGCACCCGGCCCGAAGGCCCTCTAGGCGCGGCGGTTCCGGTGTGCGGCGCCCTGGGGGACCAGCAGGCGGCCCTGGTGGGCCAAACCTGTTTCGAAGTGGGCGAAGGCAAGAACACTTACGGCACGGGCTGTTTCCTGCTGCTCAACACCGGCACCGAACCCGTGCCCTCCACCCACGGCCTGCTCACCACCCTGGCCTACCAGATCCGCGGCCAACAGCCGGTCTATTGCCTGGAAGGCGCCATCGCGGTGGCCGGGTCCCTGGTGCAGTGGCTGCGGGACAACCTGGGGCTGATTGAATCGGCGCCGGAAGTGGAGCGCCTGGCGCGCAGTGTGGATGACAATGGCGGCGCGTATATTGTCCCGGCCTTTTCGGGGCTCTTCGCCCCTTACTGGCGCGCCGATGCCCGGGGAGTGATCGCCGGTTTGACCCGCTATGTCAACAAAGGCCATTTGGCCCGGGCCGCACTGGAGGCCTGCGCCTATCAGACCCTGGACATCATGGAGGCCATGAACCAGGAATCGGGAGTGGCCCTAAACCGGCTCAAGGTGGACGGCGGCATGGTGGTCAACGAACTGCTGATGCAGTTCCAGGCCGACCTGCTCAACGTGCCGGTGATTCGTCCCGCCATCACCGAAACCACGGCCCTGGGCGCCGCCTACGCCGCCGGACTGGCCGTAGGATTTTGGAACTCTTTGGATGAGTTGAAGCAGCAGTGGCGGGAGGACAAGATCTGGCGGCCGCAAATGGATGTTGCCTGTCGCCAGACCGGGATAGAAGGCTGGAAAAAGGCGGTTCAGCGCACCTTTGATTGGGTGGCCTAGGATAGGAGAAAAAAGCTTGAAGAAAATCATCTGCCTGGGAGACAGTTTGACCGAAGGCGCCGGCCTGGACCGACAGCGCACCTGGCCGGCCCTGGTGGAAAACGGGCTGTCCGGCGCAACGCTGATCAACCAGGGCATCGGCGGGGACACCACCGGCGGCATGCTGGCCCGCTTTGCCTCGCTGGTGGTGCCGGAGAAGCCCGATCTGGTGGTGATCCTGGGAGGCTGCAACGATCTGTGGTTCGGCCTGGACCCGCGGATCATCCAGGCCAACCTGTTCGCGGTGGCCAGCCAGGCCCAATATCACGGTATTCTACCGCTCATGGCGACTCCCTTGCCCTTTGTGACCGAAATCATGGAAACCCAGCCCTGGATGCCGCCGCCCGAGGGGTACGGGGCCATGGCCCGGCAGGTGGAACAGTTGCGCTCCGCCCTCAACGATGCGGCCCCGAAGTCGGAAATCCTCTTTGCCGACCTTTATGCCCAATTCTGCGACGAAGCCGGCAAAGTACAGCGCCGCTATTTCATGGAAGACGGCCTCCATCCCAACTACCCGGGCCACCAGCGCATTGCCCAGGCGATCCTGGCGGTGTTGCGGACGGAACTGCTCTGCCGGTAAATCAGCCACCCTGGCCGCAACGGCTCCCAGGCCGGCGATCCGTTAAAACAAGTTGACACCAACCACAACATCTTGTAGTCTCTACCTTCAAGGTGCCCAATTGGGCTTAATAGGGAATCCCGTGAAAAACGGGAGCGGTCCCGCCGCTGTAACCCCTCCGGCAACGATAGTGCCCGAACGATGCACGTTTCGGTCAGTCATTATCTAAGGAACCCTTTCGGCCGTGTACGCCACTGTTCCGAACCATCGGAACGGGAAGGCTGCTGAAAGGGCGGGGAAGCCAGAAGACCTGCCTGTCACAACAGCCGAACCTCTGCGGTGTAAACAGAGCGTGCGGCCATCCTTTGCAAGGGCCAAGGAAACTGGGTGCAGCCCTTCAGGCGTTATCGTCGCTTGGAGGGCTTTTTTTATCCCTCCAAGCCCAAAAGCAGTTCACCATTGGCGCAAGGAGGCACGCTAACATGAAAACCGGAGCGATTATTTACGTGGCGGGCGACGAACCCCAGACCGGATTTGAAACCAGTCCCGGAGAACATCTCAAACAAATGGGTGTGATCGCGGACCAGTGGGAACTGGTGACCCACAACTCGGGCCATTTTGATATCCATGACGCCTGGTATCGGCTGATGACCCGCGGCATGCAGCAGGTTCTCTGCATGGCGGCCGAAGTCAACCCTGATGGCGGCCTGCGGCTGACCGGGCGCCAAATGCGCCTGTGCGGCTAAACGCAGCGGCTTGGCGATCGCCAACGCAAGGACGATCCGATTGAGCGCTCGTTGAGCAAGGGCACCCAAAGATCACTTTGAGTGCCCTTTTTGTGTCAACCGGATGAATACGAACTGATCCGGCTATTCGGTGAGCAGAATCAGGCTTAACAATTGGCTCGGGTGAAGATCTGACCCGGAGTGTTAAGCCACATGAAAGAATATCACAGGATTTATTGAAGGATAGATGGCCGGTGATGAGTTGGTGCAATCGTGCGTTTCGAGGATCGAAATTTATCGAAGGTTTCCATGAACTACCGCCCGGTTGCAGAGGCAGCACTTTCGTACCGTCGCTGCAACCGTCTATGAGTTGGTTTGCGCCAGCGCAGGTTTTATTTCACATCTTTCACTTCGACGGTGACCTCGTGGATCTTGCCGCTGAACTTTGTTTCCTCGGGACCGTAGCCGATTCCGAGTGCCACTGGCGTCTGATTGTCGAGACCGACATCCGCAGTCTCGTCCGCTGAAAAGATCATTCCCTGTGTGCGTTCGATCCGTCCTTCGGCAACTTGCCTGCCGTTGACTGATAATCGCGCCAGGCCGCCCTTACCCAGACCGCCGCCGTCGTATGCGAAATCCAACATTACGGTCGCCTTTCCGGCCGGCAATGCGGTGGGGCTCTCCACGACGAAGCGCTGCAGGCCGAGCCAGTTGTATTCATAGGCTGGCTTGCCTTCGCGGAGATGAAGCGACCAGCCGCCGAAACGGCCTCCCTGCACGAGCAGCGCACCCGACACGCCGGAAGCGGGCACCTCAATCTCAGCCGTGACGATCTTGGAGCGGTTCTTCACGTTTATAA
The DNA here is from genome assembly GCA_963713755.1 of uncultured delta proteobacterium. GTDB lineage: Bacteria > Desulfobacterota > Desulfobacteria > Desulfobacterales > CAVQMW01 > CAVQMW01. The sequence goes on from CAVQMW010000005.1 coordinate 1,819,159, forward strand.
ACGTGTTTTCCATCATGCCTTCCATGCCTTCGTAAAGCGTCAGGGAAGTTCGCCCGCCCAGCAGGTCGGGACGGCCCGCCAGCGCTGGATTGACACGTTCAATCGTGCGGTCGTCGATTGGCAAGACGTTATACTTGGCCGCTTCTGTCATGAAAAGCGCCTTCATTTCGTTCAGTTTTTCCGGCTGCTTGCTTGCGAGATCGCGGGCAAGGCTGAAGTCCTCGCGAATGTCGTACAGTTCCCAGACATCCGAATCCAACGGTTTCTGCTGGCCGGTCTGCCACGGAGCCCGGTGGATCGTGCGGGCGAACCAGCCGTCGCGATAGATGGCGCGGTTGCCGAACATCTCGAAGTACTGCGTGGTGTGACGTTCGGCTGCGTTCGCATCGTTAAAGGTATAAAGCAGACTGGTGCCCTCTATGGGAACTTGCGGGGTGCCGTTGACGATCTTGGGCTCCGGCAGTTCTGCCGCTTCGAGGACTGTCGGCGCGATGTCGATCACGTGGCCAAACTGCGTGCGCATGCCGCCACCCTTCTGGATACCGTTAGGCCAGTGAGCGACCATGCCGTTGCGCGTGCCGCCAAAGTCGGACGCCACCTGTTTGGTCCATTTAAACGGCGCATCAAAGGCAACCGCCCAAGCTGCGGCCATGTGCGGAAAGGTCTCCTTGCTGCCCCACTTGTCTATGAGGGGAATCAGATCCTCGACCTTCTCTTGCACCGCATTGAAGTAGGTCATCTCGTTGTACATGCCGACCATGCCGCCTTCGGCGCTGGTGCCGTTGTCGCCGGCGATGTAGAAGATGAGCGTGTTTTTCAGTTCACCGATGTCCTGAATGGCTTGCACCAGGCGACCGATGTGGTGATCGGTGTGGGCCACAAACCCGGCAAACACCTCGGCCTGGCGACGAAAAAGACGCTTGTTCGGTTCGGGCAAGGAATCCCACGCGGCCAAGTCCTCGGGACGAGGCGGCAGTTGCGTGCTGGCGGGAATGACGCCTGTCCGCTTTTGCTGTTCGACGGTGGCCTCGCGCACCTTGTCCCAGCCTTCGTCGAATTTGCCGTGGAACTTGGCAATCCACTCCGGTGGCACGTGATGCGGCGCATGGGTGGCGCCGGTCGCGAAATACATGAAGAACGGCTTGTCCGGGGTCATCGATTGCTGGGCCTTCACCCAGTTGATCGCCTGGTCAGTCATATCCTCGGTGAAATGGTAGTTCTCCTTCTTAGGTGGGTTGACTTTTTTGACCCCGTCGTAGATGAGCGGTGCCCATTGGTCGGTTTCGCCGCCGATGAAACCGTAGAATTTGTCGAAACCCTGGTGTGTCGGCCAGCGATCGAACGGACCGGATAGGCTGGTCTCCCAGGCGGCCGTCTCGTGCCACTTGCCAAACGCGCTGGTGCTGTAGCCATTGAGGCGCAGCATCTCGGCAAGGGGGGCAACACGGTTAGGAATCCGGCCGGTGTTGCCGGGATACGCTGTTGCCGTCTCCATGATCGAACCGGCATTGGCGGTGTGGTGATTGCGGCCACTCTTTAGCGCCACGCGCGTTGGCGAACAAAGCGCAGTGGTGTGAAAGTTGTTATAACGCAATCCGGTCCCGGCGAGCTTGTCCAGAGTTGGCGTGGGGATCGGTCCGCCAAATGTTGTGGTCGCACCAAAGCCGAGGTCGTCAACCAGGATGATCACGACGTTCGGCGCACCCTTGGGGGCCGTTACCTCGAAGCGCGGCGGGGGCTGTGTTTTGCGGACATCCAGCTCGGTGTAGGCTGGATAAGTAGGCTCGGTGATGGGCAGGACGGTGCGATCAATCTTCTCCTGCGCAAAAGCCATCTCAGCCAAGCAGGATAGGAGCGCCACGGATATAGAGATTGTTCTAATAAAAATATTTTTCATGATTGTCCTTTCGTGTCAGTATCTTTTTCAGCCAAAAAAGATATTCAATAGGCGTCTCGTTTATGTCCAGCATGAGGCTGTTATATAGAAGTTAGCCAATTCAAGCATATCATCCAATTTGGAGGATAACTCTAAAACTTAAAACCCCGTCTTCAGGTATATTGTGTCATCCCCACCGCGCCGTTTGGACCGTTGAGTTTTAAAGCTTAGGCTGTCTGTGAGTATTTACGAAAATCACCGCAAAATCAAGGACCTGATAATTACAAGGGCGTGGAGATATTAAAAAGTTTTCACTACTATTTTATCTGTGATAGCAAAATTAATGTCAACAATCACTCAGACGTAAAAGCTTGATGTGGTTTAACGAAAACGGACACCGAATTTAAGCGCAGATTCTAACCGGCCAAGAAACCATCGATCATTAAGATGATTTTCTGTTGGCTAAAGGCACCGTCTTGGTAACAGGGGCACACGGATGAATTCCGGCCATTGACGCAAACGAGGTGTTCAATGAGAGACAAAAGACAACGCAAGGATTTTACCGAAGAGTTTAAAAACGATGCCATCAAGCTGGTCACCCAACTAAGGATACAGCTGAAGCGAAGTTGGCCACAGATTAGGTGCCAATCATGCCAATGTCCAGATCGGTGCGGCAACACCGTGACGGGAGGTAATTACCACATAGTTGGTCAGCGGATATGGGGGCCGAACTCAAGCGGTTAAAATCAGATAGAATAGTATCCGTCTGCTTTCGACTCTGGGATACTTGAATATGAGAAAGAGCAGTGGCTAAAAGTTGCCTGATCTTGTAGCCGTTTTTACTTGCCCATTCCAATGGTCCCGGCTTAAGATTTTGGTTCGTTCTTGCGGGCTAATTCTCGCCAGTCGAGGAGTTCATCACTATTTTCGAAAACTTTCCAACCCAAATCATTTAGACCTTTCCGGCTTGCGACAGATAAGGTTCCGGCCAGCCAGAGTTGTTTTTGGTCAATTCCGTCAAGGTTGGCCGCCTTTTGGTCGATATCTTGGAGGATATGGTAGGTGTCTCGAGTCCAGAACAGATAATCCACAGGCACGATAAAGACGAGGCTATCGCCTGTTTTGGCCAGGACAAACGGCTCCAGATCGATAAAGCTTTTGATGGGTGCCTGCTTGTGATTGTATACGGCATACATAATTGCCGACCGGGTGCGAAACGCGGCTAGATCTTCGGAATCGGTGGAAATGGCAAATTTGATGAATTCGGATCGCCCCCGTGTCTGGGGCAGCTGTTTCAGGGCAGCCACCAAAAGGGTTTGATCCCTAATGCTGAACACGGTCGTGTTGATAAAAAGGTCGATCAGCTGGGGGCTGATGTTCATCTCGGTGAGCTTACCCCGATTGATGGTGCGCAGTTCGGTGGGTGGGGATTTGGAGATCACATCATTTAGCAGCTGGGTCCCTCCGGTGACGCTGAGAGCCATGCCAACACCGCCTGGAATGAGAGCCTTGAGCGCCGTGACACTCAGGCTACCCGCATAACCCGTTTGGGCCATCGCATCCAGCTGCTCCTGCAGGATGGGATTGGGCGAGTAGACATCCACACCAAAGGCATAGGCGTATTCGCGCTTGGTGTTTGAATAGCCGATCAAACCTTCGAAACGGGAATCTTCGCCGGCACCTGGTCTGGACTGGATCGCTTCGCCGGCACGCTTGAAAGCTTTCCCAATGCCGGTGACGGCCCCCGAAAAGGCGCCTTTCGGATCCTCTATAATGTTTTTAACCCCCTCCACCGTGGTCTCCGCGGCATCCGCCACAGACTCCTGAAAGGTATCTGTCTGCTCCACCTTCCGCATGGCGTCGATGGCTTTGAGCTCTTCAAGTCGTTCTTTCAGGGAAACCGTTGATACCGCGGTCAGCTTTCCAAACTGAGAGTGAATTGTATAGGTATTCATGTACCCATCGTTTAAAACCTCAGTATCTATCTTGTGAAACGGTCCCTCCAGCAACTCTTCTGGCAGGATATCGGTGGCCTTCAAAGGACGGGGTGTCTCAAAATTCGTTTGTGCCAGGGCGGGAAAAGCGATTGCGATCAGCAGAAACCCCAACATCAGAACTGTAATCTTGGGTATGCTGGTGGATCGTCGTACAATCATGGCACTCCTCCTATGCCGGTAAAATTTAGCCTACAATGATGGGGTCAATTTGAATGTATGAGAGGTGAAGGTCAATGAAAGAGATGTACCAATGGTCACTGGCAAAATAGGGTCTCATTATTTTCCGCCTTTGCCCGGTTCAATTGAGGGTCACTACCGTTCCCCTAAATCAGCGAATCCCAATATCTGAAATTAAAGGACTAAATTACCGCGATTTAGAACCGAACATCCAGGCCCAATACCGGTCCATGCACTATGGCGTCATAGGTGAATTGGTCGCGCCCACTGCCAGATGTATAATCCGTGGCAATGGCACGGTATCCACCGATAATCGCCACGTGTTTCCAGGGCTGAAAGTCGATCAGACCCAAGCCCTGCCAGGTAAAATCCGAAGAGATACCAAACCCGCCGATGTCCCCACAAAGCCTCAAGGCCCATTTATCAGTCATATGAAACCCGTAACGGATCCCCACGATGGGATCGATCCAATCTTTGTCGGCATCAACGCGGCTGCCGATGTTGTTGAGGTCCACCTCCGCCTCCAGCATGGTCCAGCGAATGCCGGCCAGCCCGTCCACGGTGTGCCGGCCGTTTAAGAACCGGTAGGTGGCGCCGGCATTCAGGATTTGCGACTTGAAGCCTACGTCGATATTCACGGTGTCGGTCTGCTGTTCCGTTCCAAGGTCCAGGTAGTTGTAGTCCACTAGAAACCCGAATCTTTGTTTATAAAGTCCATTGAAACGCATAGTGAAAACGCCTTCGAGGCTGTCCCATATATCGGAAAAATCCACCGATGTTTCGGCGTCTCTGCCGCGGACAACCATGTCGCCATCGATGTTAATAGCCCACAGATAGAGCGGAGCCAGTTCAAAGTCCCAGCTTTTGTCTTCCTGACCCCAAGCGACAGGGGATGAAAATGCGAATGCCGAAAAAATTATCAATATCAATAGTTTTGCTCTCATCTGGCAATCTCCTACTCGTTGTGAATTAGATAACACGCTTATCTACAAAGCTCCAGTTGCTTCGTAAACGATCTGATCTGGAGCAGGATGAAATGAGGGTGAATATCATAACCATCTGGAAAATATATAAAATATGATTTCAGAAGAATATTACTGGTGCCGCGCCAATCTCAGAATTTTGTTTACTGGAGCTTTGTGGATAAGCGCGTTAGATAATTAGGGAAACAAAACCTTAACTGAGGATTGAAGACTCCACTCGGGTCCGCCATCAGGCTTTTCCAGATTGCCGAAAGCTTATAACATAAAACCCGAAGGTTAGTTTCCAAACCGGGCCAATTTACCTGCGCCTCCGCCAAAAGGCACCGTCCATCTCTGGTCGCTGGGCTTATCCCAGTCAGCCGTAAGTGTCAGCGTGCGGATCAGGTACCAATCACCGGGCAGGTTGTAGTTTTCAAATTACTGAAAAGTGAATTTCTTGACATCCGACGCTTCATTGGATACTGCAAATGACCAAATATTCTGAGCCAGCATGCCTAAACCGGCTGTGCCTCGGGGAACTTTCGGGAACCGCTTAACAGCTCCTCTCCCTGGGTATACATACCCACGGTAAAGTTCCAGACGAGAATGATCGTCTGGTCCAGCTGCAAATCAACATCCTAAAAAGCATGCTCACACTGATCGATCGGACAGCTTGACACGGCTGTATCAACCCTGCCCGCGAACCATCCACCCCAGCATGAGCATCCCAACTGCCGTTATCCAACTGCCCATCACTCGAACTGCTAAACGGGTCCAGGCTGCTTGCAGTGAAACAATCCAGGCCGAACACAGTAAACTGGTGATCAATACCGTCACGGCAATTCCGATGATCATCGGGCATCCGGTCCCGACGACCGCAAGCGCCGAGCCGTTGAGCAGGCCATGAAGAACCCCATACAACCCGGCCATCAATGTCACGATGGAAGGCGACAATTTAGGATTCACTGCAACCAGGATACCCAAGATCACGAATGAAAAGACTCTCAACCAGGGTAGATCGATACTCACCGGCAGGTATAATCCGATCAGACCGGCAGTATACCAAGCGGCAGGCAGCACGATAGCCACCAGGCGGGCGGCCCTGGCCCCTTGAAGTCCACCCAGCATAACGGCCGCCACTAAGCCAAGAAGGTCACCCGGCGACAATAGCAGGTGCATTCCCCCCTCATAAAAGGGGCCGAGGCCGGTAGTAACCAGGTGAGCCATAGCAGTTGATGGAAAGGTAAACAGCAACGTGGTCGCAATTACAACCGCCGTTAGCAGGCTCATGTCAAGGCTCTCCAAAGGAAGAAGAAACCACCGGCCAGCACCAGGGATCCGGCGCTGCGCAGGGCCACACGACCGGCCTTCCATCGATGCACCAGACCGATACCGATGCCGATGGCGTGCAGTGTACCGGTGGCAACAACGAAACCCAGGCTATAGAGTATGGCGTTCTGGCCCGGCGCGAGTTCGGTACCGTGAGCGTGGCCGTGAAAAACCGCAAAAAAGGCAATCACGAAAAGCGCCCCGAGCGGCGGTATTTTCGTTTCCCCAAGGATCAGGGCACCGAGAACGATGCCAGACACGGCAATTCCGATCTCGATGCCGGGCACTGAGACCCCCATCAAACCAAGCATGCCGCCGAATGCCATCATCATGGGAAAGACAACCGGCAGCATCCATATCGCAGGTTGCCCCAACTGCGCACCCTACAGCCCGACCGCAACCATGGCAAGTACATGATCCAGGCCCGATACCGGGTGCAACAGCCCGCTTGCCAACCCACCAGTCTGGCCGGATTCCACGTGTGCCCAAGCTGTAAGTGGCCAGAAAAGCACAACGGCAATTACGACAAATAAAGCCGGATTATCTATTTTCAAATGGTCGATTTTCAATCTCACAACAAAGTCTTGTTTAAAACATCATCACGGTTCGCTGGATGGTCCAATAAGCACCAAGAGAGCCAATTGTGTATCCGGGGACAAACTCCACCCAGCGAGGCCAGCGAAATGCCACCACCTTGAGTGACCGGTAGATCAGCAGCATCAGGACCACGAAAGCAATCTGCCCCAACTCGACACCAACGTTGAACATAAGCAGTGTCAGCGGGATTTCGGCTTGTGGCATGCCTACTGTGGACAAGCCGCTGGCAAAACCGAATCCATGAAGCAGCGCCGCGCCGTAGGTCAGCGCGACGATGACATACTGGCTCTCCCAGCGGACGCCAGCTTTGTACTGCGGTTCCGAATAGGCGTCCCCTTCAGTGCCGAATACTTCAACGACAATGGCCGATTGAGGAATGACCATGTAAATGGCCAAGCGTGAGGAGTACAAAAACCCCCAGGCCGAATCTTTCTCTGCCCCGTATTCTTCGTTGTAGGTGGCGCCGGGCATAATGTCCCAGGAGAGGGTGTTATCAAACAGGGGAATCGTCCACGGAAGATAGGCCCAGTAGTTCTTGAAATCACGCGTCACCTCCCCGGACTGCAGGTAGCCTGGTGTGGGCCCTATACCGGCCATCAACGCCAGGCCTCCGGTCTGGGTCTCGTTTTCATACAGCAGGCGCTTGACATAGGCTGAGGTGGAAAAATGGTTGGTCTCATCGCCATCTTCCTTTTCAAAGAGCGTTGTGGAGATGTCCACCTCCCACTTGGGCCAGAATCCCTAACCGAGGTACATCGCTGAATAGTGCTGCCCCACCGTCGCAACTCCCGAACCCACCCCATGGGGTAAAACCCACCAGTTGTCCGAGTTGAACTGCTGACCATACACCGGATTCACCGCACCTGCCAATAGAAGGACCGCGGCTGCAAGCAACAGCCAACGCCATGCGGCCTTGATGCCACGCTCGGTTTTACCATTCACGCCCCTGTTCATGATGTGTTCCCTTCTCTGATGAGCTTCAATCGAAGTCTTTACTGTGCCCAAAGCTTTGTATCGTTTATACACACAAACAATGACAGATGTCATCTGCCAGTTATGATGCTATTTTTAGAACATTTCAACCCCAACTATGATCGTGGGGGGGCGCCCAAATCGGAGCCATACCCGGTCTTACAAAAAATATTTCGCCGGCAAAAAACCGATCAGCTTTACTGTAAATTTTTTCCAGAACCCGACATAAGGCTCCGATTCATAAACGATCTCCCGGCCGTCCTTTTGAAGATGCCATCGAATCGATTCGCCGCCGTTGTCGTCCGCGTGCAGTTCCAGGCGAAAGGCCACATTCCCGATGTATTCGTTAAAGTCCTGTGCGCTCTGCCCGGCAATCTGCGGGTCATGGAAAAGAATACCGATCTCATTGTTGATCTTCAGGGACATCTGGTCCAGGTTCATGGAGCCGACGAACATCATCTTTTTGTCGAGCACCATGGTTTTGGCGTGCAGACTCGACTTTCTCAGCCCCGGCAGCCAGGTAAACCGCTTGCCAATTTTCGTTCGGATATCTTCATCGAGTTCATAGAGGATCACGCCCGCCTTGAGCAATTGTTCACGATACGGCGCGTAGCCGGCATGCACCGCGGACACGTCATTGGAGGCCAGGGAGTTGGTCAGGATGCGCACGGTCACCCCCCGTTCACTGATCTTGCACAAGGCGTCCGTGCCGTTTTCCAGGGGAACGAAATAGGGCGATACGATTATCAACTCGTCGGTAACGGCATCCAGGTAGGGCCATAATTGGGAAATGAGCAGCTGTTGCCGCCACCCTTCGCCGCGGACGCTTTTCTCCGCCGTATCGTGAAAAACCCTGGCCTCGGCCCATGCAAATCGGGCGCTGCCCTTATGCAGGGCGGCTATCAGATCCGAATGTTCCAGGGCGTTGACGTAGGCTTCGGTCTCCTTCTGCGCGGGCAGCTGAGCCATGGTTGTTTTGAGGGCTGCCCGTTGCTCCGGGCCGGCCGGCGGGAACAGGGCGGAAACGGGGTAGGCATGCGTGCTGTTCCAGTACTCGTCAAAAGCGGCGGAGACCTGCGGCACCACCGGACCGATGGCCAGCATGTCCAGATCGGCAAAGGCCAGGTCAGGATCGGCATCAAAGTATTCATCGCCGATATTGCGTCCGCCCACGATGACGGCCTGATTGTCCACGGTAAAGGATTTGCTGTGCATGCGATGCATCACCCGCCGGGCCTGAAAGAACGACCGCAAAGGTTTGAGCCGCTTTCTGGTAAATGGATTGAACAGGCGCATCTCTATGTTGGGGTGAGCATCCATCGCCGCCCAGACATCTTCGGCCTCACTGCCGTACATGTCGTCGATGAGCATGCGTACGCGAACGCCGCGCTCGGCCGCGTCCAGCAGTTGGTCAATGAGCAGCCGGCCGACGGTATCCTGGTGAAACATGTAGTACTGCACATCAATGCTGCGCTCGGCCATCTGGGCCAAACGGGCACGGGCCACGAAGGCATCCAGCCCGTTGGCCAGTAAAAACACTCCGGAATGGTCGCCGTGCCCGGCGAGCTGTTTATCGAACAAGCGGCCGAGAGTGGTCTCGTGTCCGTCATGGATGGCATTGGATACAGGACGGTCAACCGCTTCGGGCAGGCCGGTGCCGCCAAAGATCAGCCATAGTCCGATCAGAAGGCCTACGAGAATAATCGGAGTCAACAATACTGTTTTTTTCCATTTCACCTTACCTGCTCCTTTGTGGGATGCTTAACAATCTCTATAGTATAAACAGCGTGCGAAATTTCGGATTGTTACGAAAACCGAATCCGGCAGAAACCGATCAACCAGGCGGTCAATGGATGTGTTGTCGGTAGTTCTATGTTGGTTGTATCAGCCTCTTTCTATATCAACTGTTATCGTATCAATCTTATTTACTGCCCAGCCATCCGTAAATGATGTCATCCATCTGCTCTATTATACTTTTCCATTTGGACCAGTAAATCCCTATAAAGATCAGGTACAGGGCATCGGTCGTCCATACGACATGGGCGAATTCCAATAATTGCCTTCCCCAAACGAATCGAATCGATAGCAGAAGCAGGGTGGTGATGATGCTATACGGGCTTGAGGCAACCGTAAAGGTTTGGTCTTCACCGCTATGTTTCACCCGATCCGCGATGGAAAAGATCTTTCCAATGAACAAACCCAAAAAGTAATAGCAGACATAGTACAATGGGGTATTGTGAATGAATGAATCATACAGCACAACAATGACCATAAACGCGACTAATGCACGGAATAAATAATTCCGGAAGAGCATTTTCTTGTCTACTTTTTGTTTCAGATAATCATGTTTCTTTCTCATAGAAAAATCAAATCACTGTTATAGTGCCACCGGCATCACACCGGTGGCATTGTCATACAATTGTTCTCGGAATAATTTCACGAATCACCGGACAGAGCCGCTTTCAAAGTTTCCTCCTTGTCATGGGTTAACGAGGTCTTGAGAACGGTGCCGTTGAATTGTTTTAGCGCTTCCAGCAACTTGTCAGGTGTGGCTTTGCGAACCAGAACGCACAGCGCCGAGTTTCCCGGATTAAATGTCTCTCCCAGATGCTTCATGAAGTTATCGTCGATACCGATATCGGATAATTTTCCCGATAATGCCCCCGCGCCGGCACCGACGGCTGCACCCACCAGGGGATTGAGAAAAATCAGACCCACCAGCATGCCCCAGAAGCTCCCTCCTACCGCACCGGCAGCAGTCAGGTTCATGGCCTGGTGGAGTTTGACTTTCTCCTTTTCATCCTTGGTCACGACCACCACATCTTCCATGTCGATGAGGTATTCTTTCTGAAGTTTCACCAGGGCCGCCCGCATTTCGAAGGCGGTGTGTTCATCATCAAATCCTATCACGACCAAATCACTCATAGTTATCTCCTTTTTTATGATACAACCTTAATGGGATTACCCAACAAAAGGGTTTCGTGCTTTCGGAGTCGCGTACAGTTATCCTGACCACGGACACGCTGATCATGCGGCGTCATCGGCATCCTGCCGGGCAGCTGCTGCCTCTAGAATGGCCACTTGGGCTTCACTGGCGTAATACAACGCCAGGTCGACACACGAATCGGCATATTTCTCGGCACGCTCGGCACGCTTTTCCAGTTTTTTACGGTCATGGTTGGCTTTCCACTCGGCAACGGCGGCCTCGGTATCCTCCGCCTTGTCCTTGACATACACTTCTATTTTTTCCATTGTCGATGCAGCCTCTTGCTTTTTGGCCGCCATTGTCGCTTTGGCGGCATCCAATTTTTCCTTGAGGGTGTCCTCCGTCTCCTGGGCCAATGCCTCCAGATTGGTTTTTGCCGTCTTCAGACGATCGATACCGCTGTCGAGTTTAGCGTGAAGCTTCTTTCCCATTTCGTCAATGTCAATACCCATGTTTTCCTCTCCTTCTGTAGGTGGTTAGTGCAATGATAATTGTTTGGTACCATGGCTATCCCCTGTGGATAAAAACCGATAGCCTTGACACCTGGTGCCAATGGTATGCATCACAACACTGGCCCGAGCATGGCGATGCTGTTGTTCCACAGTCGCCGCCGCCAGCTCCAGGCGGCAACGCTCTCGGCAGAAATAGTATTGGATTGTGCGATATAACTTTCCTGGCGCTGCAGCACATCTGCGGTCAACGCCTTGTCATAAAACAGGATATTATTCTCATAGTTCAACTCGAAACTGCGGCGGTCCATGTTGGCGGAACCTATCAGGGTGACCTCTCCGTCAAGGGTCAATGCTTTGGTATGAAGCAGGCCGCCCTCGTATTCATAGATGCACACGCCAGCAGCAAGCAGGTCGTGATAGTAACTGCGGCTCGCCGCACCGACAATCCAGGAATCGTTGTTTGCCGGGAAAATTATTGTTGTATCCACACCACGTCGGGCACTGGCGCACAGGGCTGCCTGCATCGGTGCATTCGGCACATAGTAGGGCGTCGATATAACCAGCTTTTCCCGTGCACCGAAGATGAGTGTTTCGAAGATTTCAGGCATGGCCGAGTTGCGCACCGTCGGACCGGTTCCGATCACCTGGGCGGGGAATCCTTTTCCATGGGCAACCATGGGTTCCGCCAACAGATGGCTGATGTCCTCCCCGGTCCCCGCCTGCCAATCGCTGGCGAACAGATATTGGTTCTGGCGTACAATCGGTCCTTCAAAGCGTATCAACGCATCGACCCAAGGTGCATACTTCGGCTTGACCCGGAACTCGGGGTCCGCACAGTTCTGGCTTCCGCAATAGGTGGTTTTGTTGTCGATAACGACGATCTTGCGGTGATTGCGAAGGTCAATGCGGCCTCTCAATGGCCGCAACAAAGGATTGCCAATCGGCAACGCGCTGGCCAGATGGACACCCGACGCTCTCATCTCCTTCCAGTGACCGGAAGCGATCATGCTGCGGGATCCCAATCCATCTGCCATCGCCCGGCAATTCACCCCGCGTGCAGCCGCCCGTTTGAGCGCGGCCACCACCTTCAACCCATTATTGTCAGGCAACCAGATATAAAACAGCAAGTGGACATGATCGATCGCGGCATCGATGTCAGCGACGATAGAATCGATTGCCGCGTTCGAATCTTCCATCAAATACGCCTGATTGCCTTCAACCGGATCGAAACCGTTGACCGTTTTTCCCGCCTGAAAAAGGTGGACATAGTTCAATGGCACATCGTCGTGCAGGTCAGCGGCATCGGCTCCGGCAAGATGATTCACATCGGGCAGCCCCGCTATCACCTCCCGCATCCGCGCGACCCGTTTGCGGCCGATATTGGTTTCACCCAACAGGATGTAGGCAACAATACCCAGCACCGGAAGGGCCAGTATCACAACGATCCAGGCCACCCGTGAGGAAGGATCCCGGTTGGGTCTCAGTAGGACCCGGACCATCACCAGGATGTAGACGAGCAGGGACAGTATCGAGAATATTCCTGCGAGCAATAGGTGCTGATTCATCAAAGGCCTCTATTCCAAGTCAATATTATGTATCCGTGAGGATGGCGTTTCGTTGTCAACCGGACGTTTTGGTGAAATATACCCGTTGCACGACAGCGACGACCACGGCCGTGGTCAATCCGAAGATGATGATGCCGTTAGCTGCTTCGAATGCGGCCATCAGGCGCCAGCGCTCGTCAAGCAGCACATCTCCATATCCCAGTGTGGTGAAAGTGACCATTGAAAAATAGAGCGCCGTCTCTATTTTGTCGATAGCGCCCACCAGCAGATAGGCGCCGGCCCAGACCGCGATGTCTACGAGACTGAGGAAAAACATCAGCAAAACCACTTCACCGATCTTTTGTGCCCGGATGAACGGATGGCAATCGCGCCATTGATCCGCATGGGTTTTGATCAGCATCGCGATCAGGCTGATGCCGGCGATATGGATAATGGTGGTGACCACCACCAACAGCGATGCAAGGGACAGGCTTGCCAGCATGATGATCTTCTCTGTGTCAGTTGGCCATTTTCTGTAAACAGTTGTCAAAGACGCCCTCTTCATCTACTTACGAAATGCAACGACACCTGTTTCTAAGGCCAAACAGCCGGTGTGGGCGTTCAGAACGAATACATTGTCGAAAACTGGATGCGTTGGGCGGTCCCGTCGGCACCATTCGCGTTCTCCCGCTGACCAATCATGTACTCGCCACCGATGAGGAACTCCGGGGCAAAGTGATAGATCAGGTTGGCGTGAGCCGCGCCACTGGCCTTGAGTGCGTTCGGGAAAAGGGTCTCATCCGGGTTGGTGCCACCGTAGGCGACACTCCAGTTGGTTGACCATTGTTGAGAGAACTCGTAGTGCAGCGCAAGCTGGGCGTTCCAGCTTCTCAGTAAATCGAGACTCCCATCCGGTTCGAGTTACGTATTTACGGCTCCGGCTTCGATCAAGTTGATCTGGTTGCCGGTCTGGCCATAGCCATAGGATCCCCCGAAACCAAGGTAATTGCGCTGTGCCGTATCCAGGAACCAGCGCCCTCCGCCAACGAAGGCCCAACCCAGCTCCGAGTCGTCGCTGGTGCCGTCGGCCCCGTCCCAGCGCACCTGGGCAATACTCGTTCCGAGGGATACGGTCCCATGGCCCCAGGTGTAATTGCCGCGCAGCGCGAACAGCGGCCAATCCGCTCGTGCGGTGCCAGGGAGGTCATAGGGGTTGGCGACCGCATCGTCGGCCCAGTCCTCTATGGCGGCGGCCCAACTCCAGTTGCCATCGATCTTTTGATCCCAGCGAAGTTGTGCGGCGCGCCCCCCATAAAGGGCGTCCCCATAGGCGAAATCCAGCAGAAAGGGCAGCTGTGAAAGCACCGTAAGCGTCGTCCAGGTTTGCCCGGCCAACAGGTTGCCCCATTGCAGGTAGGCATGGCGTAAACGGGGTGCGGTATTATTCTCGTCGAAAAAGTCCATTTCCAGAAAAGCTTTGTTGAAAGGCAGGCCCTCCCGAGCATTTCTGACTTCAAAACTGAACCGCGATTCGCGGGCGTGAATATTGCTGTAACTTCCCGGCTGGGGACCCGGAGCGCCCTCCACCGGTATAGTGGGGGTCGTAAACTGGAACTCGTCGCCGGTACCGTCGAAGTCGTGCAGGATATCGAGTTTGATGTACCCGCCGAAGGAAAAGCGCCAGTCCGAACCAAACAGCGGTACCGATTTGGCAAACCCCACGTCCGAGAAAGGGCCGTATAGTTCTTCCCGCTGGCTCACACCCACGATCGGCTCTCGTTCGGGAGCGGCGGGCTTGGCGGTGACCGTATCAGATGCTACCGATTCACTCGCGCTGTTCGCGGCTTTTGCTTCGTCGGCAGCGGCCGGTGTAGCTGGAGACGCGGGACTTCCAGTAGCTTCGTCCAGGCGCTTTTCCATTTCTTCCAGCTTGCGGGTCTGCTCGACCAGTTTTTCACGCTGTTCTGCAATTTCTTTTTTAAGCGATTCGAGATCACTCTCTGCAAGCACCGGGTGGGGCAGGCACAGCGCAAAAAGCAAGATCATCAATATCCATAGGGAATTGGCTTTAACCATCATGTTGTGATCCTCCCGTTTTATTGTCATTTCAGCGGCCGCCGTATGGGCTGACCGGGAGCGGCATCGATAACCAGCTTGCCGTCGGCAACGACGAGGGTGCCGCCGTCTTCAGCTCATCCACCCCGGATAAAGGGTGTCCAATCCTCTCCCACGGTACCGGAAGCTGAAAAAGCAACGCCCCAGCCATCCGATGTTCCCGCCTCGCTGCGCTCGTCGATCTGCCAGAAGGTGACATGGATGTTGTTCATGAGGAAAAGTTCGGGTTGCGAGGAGGTCCAGCCGATTTCCAGCGATTTGAAGGTTTCGCAATCATCCAAGAAGGAATCGAGCTCGCCTGTCAGATCCGTCGCATCCCCATTGGCATCGGCGATCCCGCTGACTGCATAGATGTTGCCTGAGATAAATCCGCCGACCATCACCCCGAAAGCGCCGTCCGGCATACCGCCGATGGTGCCGGAACCGTTTTCGAAGGCGAGGTTGCCAAACCCGGTCCAGGGGCTCGCCAGCGCATAGACGTCCACGTAGTCGGTTACGTCCAGAAACACGGCATAGGCGACCCAGCGTCCATCGCTGAAACCCTGGCGCCAATGGAGATGCGTCGCGCGCCATCCCTGATCGCTGAAAACGGCGTTGATGACACCGGCGTATCCCAGTTCCGAACCAAATTCGCTGGGTGCCACATCGGTGTAGGCGTGCCGGTGTTCGACCTTGAACACGATGCCGCCCGTGTTTTTCGTTCCCCGACCGATCATATTCCAGGTGCCGAAGAGGCGGAAAACGCCGCTGGCCGAGGTCTCATCGCCTAAACTGTCTGTTGCCGCGAGGCCGAGGGCGTTATAATCGAGGCCAAAGGAAAGGCCCGAACGGTCTGCAATGTCGGCTTTCCAATCCTCCCATGATTTCAGAAGGTTGGCATCAAGAAGATTGGGTTTTTCATCCTGATCGTTGTCCAGTTGATTGTCGACGGCATCGGGTCCGGTGATCGCCTTGGCGGCCGGCCGGGTCTCTTTTGCTTGTGCCCAAGCCGGCCCCGAAGCAAATAGAAGAAACGTCATAAGCGCTGATAGTATGATGGTAGACTTGGTCATTGCCATATAAATTGCTTGCCTCACGTTGCCGTGCGTGAACATTGCCCCACGCTTTTTACACGACACCAACAGCGCCGGCAAACGGCAGTATCATGCTGTACTGCAGTTAAAGGGTTGCCTTAGTCTATATGAGGCAGCGTGGCGGGCGATCCCCCTTGATTCGGCTGTGATCCAGGCACACCGCCGCCAAAATCGATTGGGGAGGCATAGAAGGATTTCTGCCCACTTATCGATGGTGAGCGGCTCGAACTTGCTCTCAACCGACTCAAAGCGGATCGGTTGTCCGGGATTTACCCCTTTCAGGGGCTTCTGGTCTTTCATGACAATCGTCCCGTTAACAATCACATGCTTAATTCCTGTGGACGGAAGCGTCCCTTTGGCGTAGGTCGAATTGTCCCTTACCGTTTCAGGATCGAACATCGTGATGTCGGCCACCATGCCTTCCTGGATACGGCCGCGTACCTGCATGGCTTTTAAGCCCATATCGCCCAGAGGCTTGGCATAATTGTAACTGGTCATGGATACGGCCTGCATCAGCGGAATATTGTTTTCCCTGGCAAGGCGAAGCACTGTGGCAAAAGACCCGGAAGTACGCGGATGGGTGTTGGGCAGATCTTCGAAGGGAGTGTCCCAGGTTAGGTTATCGCCTGGGATCATTGGCATGCCGTCACTACCAATAGCCACGCCGGGCATTTTAAGCCAGTCAACAATCGCCGATTCGGGGCTCTTGTAGACAAGCACGAGACGTGCGGGTTCCTTTTTGAGCATCTCCTCACGCGATTTCTGGGTGTAGAATTCGCCGGTGGCGACATCCTGAACCGTCTCTTCGTATTTGTTGCCCAGGGCCTGTACCCAGACTTCCGGCTCGAGAAATACGGCATTCAAAGCCGTAGAGCCTGCGGCGTATGGATAGATTTCACCCCAGACGTTATAACCCCGTTCCCGCATCCGCACCATAAGCTCATGCACCATATTGTATCCCGGATTATTGAAATGGGAGGCGATGGCCGGCGTCCCTAATGCCGCCGCGTTTGCGAGCATCTCCTGGATACCGTTGACTTCGGTGGTATCATCACCGGGCGTATAACGGAAATGCATGGCGATAAAACGGCCGTATCGCCCGCCCAGCTTTTGCAGCTCAAATATCTCGCGGGCCGAGACCCCCGCGCGCATGTAGCCAACGGTAGAACCAATGCCAAGGCCTCCCTGCGCTAAGCCTTCGTCAATCAGGGAAAGGATCTGGTTTCCCTGCTCCAGATTGGGCCGGGTCTTTGACCAACCCTCCTTAATGGTTTCTTTGCCGTCTATCTTGACCTTTGTGGAGCGGGTTTTCTCCGCGTCGGGAGTGTATAAATGTTTCCAATCGGTAAAGCCGTCCAAGACCTCTGCCCGTGCAAATTCGTGAGCCACCGCCACACCAAAATTCACCGGTGCTTTTCCTTCACGCCGTTTGTACCACTCGCCCAGCTTTGGACCGTGAGCGCCGATCTCTGTGTCCAGAAGCGTCGTACGACCGTCGCGTAGCATCAACCGGTATTGATAGGGCTCAATACAATGTTGGTGGCCATCGATAAATCCCGGCGCTACCACCAACCCTTTGGCGTCGATGGTCTCTTTACCTGTGATCTTTTTCTTGGTAATGACGGCGATCTTACCGTCTTTGACACCGACGTTGGCTACAGCGTCATACTTGGTTTCTGGGTCCATGACCCGGCCATTGTTGATGACCAGATCATAATCGGCAGCCACTGCCGGCATGACCATCATCAGGCTTAGTACCAACAAGCCCAAAAAGACTCCAAATCGTTTCATTTTCATTTCTCCTTGTTACGGTTGAGAACCTTGAGCAGGGTTCTTGATCAGTTTACTGAATAGTGTTTTTGTAGATCACACCGTCTTTCATAATGATAACGAAGTTTTTATGCGGATCGGCAATTAGGTTAATGTCCTCCAGGGGATTTCCGTCGACCAAAAGCAGGTCGGCATAAGCGCCTTCTTGAACCACACCGTTCTCGCCGGGATATGGATCGCGAGGCCCGGAACGCTTCATGATCTGATAGTTCTGGCTGGTCGCAATCTTTAGCACTTCCCACGGCTCGAAATAGCGGACGAGCTTCGCCAACTGAGCCCCCTGACGCTCTGCGAGTGCCGGATTACCCTGCGTATCTGTCCCAAATCCGAAGAGCAAGTCATATTTCTTTGCTAACTTGAAGGCATTATCGGTTCCTGAGATCAGTTGCTGGTATTTTTTTTCCGCAAATGAACCTGGAGGCATTGGGATGGCATCCTCATCGTCATAGAAGGGCTGCAGGCAAACTGAAGTATTCGTCTCCTGCATAAGTTTTGCTGTTTCCTCGTCAATCAACTGGCCGTGCTCTACATTACGGACACCGCCGCGGATCGCGTTCTGGATCGCCTTCGCGGTATAGGAGTGAACGGTCACATAGGTACCCCAGTTCTCCGCGACTTCAACTGCTGCAGCGATTTCATCGATAGTGTATTGCGATACGTCGAGTGGATCCGAAGGTGAAGCAACACCTCCACCGCCCATGAGCTTAATAAAGGCCGCCCCATGCATCAGGTTCTCGCGCACGCGCTGCATGACTTGCGCCCTGCCGTCTGCGATCGCGACCGTACCCATCCTTTCTTGCGGAGTAAGATCCCGTGAATAGCTTCTAGGGATATCAATCGTACTACGGAAATCGCCATGTCCAGAC
Organism: uncultured delta proteobacterium; assembly: GCA_963713755.1. GTDB lineage: Bacteria > Desulfobacterota > Desulfobacteria > Desulfobacterales > CAVQMW01 > CAVQMW01. The sequence continues at coordinate 1,837,935 of CAVQMW010000005.1, forward strand.
GTTTGGGAAATCATCGAACCCGCAGCGTAGATCCGGGGGCCAACGAACAGACCCTCGTCGATTACCGACTTTACATCAAATACAGGGCCGCCCACGTCTCTCACTGTGGTGAAGCCCCGCATAAGCGTCTTTTCTGACCCATGGGCCGCCACAAGATTCAGTTTGCCCGCACCAGCCGCAAACGGGTCCCCAGTCATATTGGCCGCCATGCTGTGCCAATGACAATCTGTAAGGCCAGGCATCAGCGTGCGCCCTTCACCGTTTATGATGGTCACATTATCGGTTTGTATGACCATCAAGGGCTCTTTAGAAATTTGCTTGATGAGATTTCCTTCAACCAAAACATCTGATTTGAACCGTTTATCGGATACGCCATCAAATACCTGTACATTGGTAAAAAGTGTAATTTGTTTTGGTTTGTCCTGTGCAATAGCTACGGAACACAATCCAATGAAGGCGATTGCTGTGGTCAGTAGTTTCATTTTTAAATTTGCCATAATTTTCTGTTTTAAAGTTGTTTTAAAGAGCTCCGCTTAGCAGGCAGAGCTCTTTATTTTAATTATTCTCTATCAAAGTAATCACACAGCAGTTTGAAGGCAAGCTGCGAGTAATAAACACTGTTTATTTATTTCCAAACTTGTTTGAAAACCCGGTAATTATTACCACCAATAATTTTGGCACAATCTTCTTCGGAATATCCCTTCTCAAGCAACTTATCCACAAGAGCAGGAAGAATCTGATACGAAGCAGCTGTTGGGAATCCTTTTTTACCCACTTCACCTGTATAGCCTCCATCCGGGAAAATTGCCGACCAAATGGTGTTTGCATGCCATCAGCCGTAAAGGTGATATCCGGGATAAAATCAGAACCGTAACCCACATGGTCAATCCCAACGAGATTTACCATATAATCAATATGTTTGAAAAGCATATCAGTAGTCACGATATCCGGGTTGGACATATCAACAAAAGCACCGACAGAGTTAATGGAACAAACACCGCCACTCTGGGCAACGCCCTTAATAACCGAATCTTCCAGACTACGTTGATATTTTGCTATAGCCATGGCTACCGAGTGGGAGGATATAACCGGCTGACTACTACGCTCAATGGCATCAAGTGCAGTACGTTCACCAGTATGACTAACATCTACGAGCATGCCGTAACGGTTGTAGGCATCAATCAATGTCTTTCCATAAGCAGTAAGCCCTCCATTCTCTTTCATAAAACATCCGTCACCCACAGGATTACGCAGGTTGTAAGCCAATAAACAATAGCCATAACCGAGCTGACGCCAAATGGCTACATTATCGACATCACCTTCAAAAAGGCCTGTACCCTGATGGGTAAAGTATAAGCCCAACTTCTTTTCCGCTATCGCCTCATCAATATCCTTGGTTGTGCGCACAATCTTGTATTTATCAGGGCGTTCGTTGATTTTTTTGAGATAGAACTGCAAAGCCTTCAAGGATACGAAGCACTGGATTTCAGTGCATCAGCTGATGGGGCATACAGCCATCACCTTTACTCCAACAGCAATACAGCGGTCCATTTCGTCATGAAACTCAGGGGCTTCAGCAGATGACCACTGTGTAGGCCAATTGCCCGAAAAGAGTGTATCTATGGCTATGGAGTCATGTACGAGCTTCTTCGCTTTATCGGAAGAAGGGTATTTGTGCGAACGCTGCGGTATTTTGTAATAATCCTTTCCGGTTGCGTATGGATTAAATTCAGTTGCAATCGGATTGTCTTTGGTTGCAAACGGATAGTCTTTGGTTGCGTACGGATTTTCTTTACTACTTGTCATTTTTTCTAATTTTTAATTAAACAATTATTTATTATTTCCCTGCTAACTTTTTCGCTGCAGCTCTTAAAAAACCAGGCGAATGATCGATTCCTGAAATCGAATCTGGATTTGGGGCTAAGCCAAAGTATATTCCACAAAAGTCACGCTTCGGATCTACATAAATTCCTTGTCCCATATTTCCATGTTTGAACATTCCTCCATCAGGAAAATAATGATCCCATTGTGCTGTATTTTTTTCCGGAACTTCTCCAAACCAATCTGAACCATACTGTTCTTCTGTAGATCCTTTATAGGCTTTATGGTTTCCTAGATCTTGGATAGCTTTAAGTACATTATCTGAAACGATCTGTTCGCTTGCTACTGCATTCCAACTTGGTGTATGTATTAATGCAAAACGAAGAAAATCTTCTGGTGTACAATTGTGAAGCCCGGCACCTAAAGGAATGCCCTCTGCAAGCGCACAAATAAACTGTCCTTTAGCTCCCATTTTAGACCATACTCTTTCATTAAAGTATTCTTGCCATCTCATACCTGTTACATGTTCCGTTACAAGAACCAGCATCATGGTGTTAGCACCGGAATATCTGAAACGCTCACCTGCAGATTCATTGGGTAAAGGTTGTGCATCTTGAGCCATTGCTATCCAATCCCCTTTTCCTTCTTCAAAAGCAGCGGTAAACCAATTCGCAATCCAGGTTTTTGGATTCAATAGATTCTCTATCGTTTCTTCAATGTCAAGTCCGGATGACATGTTCATGGCATTTTTTACACTTACCTTTTCCCATGCTGAACCTTTTAACCTCGGCACATAGGTAGGTATTGGTTTTTCAAGATCTATTTTACCATCTTCAGCCAATAGCATAATCAACAAACCCACCGTTGTTTTACCTGCCGACATCCATATGTGTATATCATTTGGATTCATTCCCGGATACGTTTCAAAGACTACTTTTCCTTTGTGCGCCATCATCATGGCTTGCACCTGACGTTTGCCACCTAAATATTCTTTTAATGTAGGTGTAGTAGTACCATCAAATGCGGTATAAGTTAAATCCAATAAATCAGGATGAAGATCTCGTTCTATAGTAGTTGAATTCGCTGGTGCTGGTACCACAGCGCATTTAAAAAATTCCGGTATATGTAAATTATAATAAATGGAATCTTCGCTTCCTGATTGCCAGTTTGGAAAGCTATATCGTTTTGTAGCAGCATCAACAAAATCAACTGATTGAGGCTTTTTCCATTTGCTCATAGGAGTTACTAAGTTTAGCATCTCGTTAATTCTGTCTTGTTTACTCATTTTGATTAATTTTTAATGGTTAAATAAATATTTGTCTTATGACTTTAAATTAAAAGTAGTATTGGCGTCCAGCGGATAGATAGGACTCTTTAGCTTGGTATGTTTGAAAATAGTTATGTCGCGACTAGTGGTTCCGGGAACATCAGCGATCAGCAATTTGTCGGTGAAGTTTTCATAGAACGCCCGGAAGTGCATCCCGCTTTTAACTCCTATGACGTCATATTCCTGAATGATGATGCCATGTGGCCTCCCTTGTGTATCATCATAGGTCTGGCATAGGCCGGAAATGACGATAACATCCACCGTATTCACCGCTTCGATGACCAACCTAACAGTAGGGCCAAGTTGATATGGGCCGTTGAAAGCGGTCCCTCCGCGAACGGTCTCATTCCCATCCGAAATCGACTTGACATAGGCTTTGGTCTTAATCGGTGGACCGGACAATGGCTCAAATTTGCCCCCGAGGTTCACATCGATTGTCGCTCCTACACCGGCAGCGACTGCGGCCTTCGCGGTTTCCGGATCGTGTATGGACATGAAAGCGACTTTCCCCAGGCCTTTGGTCTCCATAAGAGCCTTCAGCAGGTGGGTGCCGCCACCTCCGGCTCCGCCACCCGGGTTATCCGCAGCGTCCCCAATCACGATAGGGGTATGGTCGATGACATCGCCTTTCGTTGGCAATTTGCGAACATAGTGGCCGTCCTTCTCGAGCATGGCCAGTACAGTGCTCATCGTTTTGTCCAAAGGTTCTAATGAGATGACAGACTCTTTACGGTGGTCCCAGATCCACTGCGTCAGTTCGTCCACCAGTTCTTGTGCCAGCTTGGGGTTATTTTCGGTAGTGGCCATCGGGTACATGCCGCAAAAATCGCTGTCCTGGTATGGGAAACCATGCATCACCGAGCAGTTCAACACACCGGGCCGCTTTTCGATTTCAATACACTTTTCTTTAAGTCGATTTGCAAAGGTGCCCTCCTGTTCGGTATTACTCACCGGCATCATCAGTGGCACTCTGCGATAGGCAGGTGTGGGATGAGACTCTCCTGCCAGGATCGCAGCGGCACGATACATGGCATCACGCGCGCAGACATTCATATCCATATGAGGATATTCTTTGCAGGTACTGAAGAAATTCATGTTGTCCTTCATTTTTTCTGTGATCTTGCCATGCAGGTCGCCCGACCAGACGATCATCGTGTCCTTTCCGACCAGGGCTCTGACCGATTCCGCTAAGTCTCCTTCAAGATCGTTTGTGTTATTCACCATACCTGCACCGTGAACAGAAAGGTAGACGATGTCCATCGGTAACTGTGATTTCAGCGTGTCCATCATCTCCTTTTTCGCATCTTTCCAACACTGATCGCTCACCGTGCTAAAGCACCAGTCTATATAAAACAGGACACCCGGGAGCAGCTCCCAGCCCTTTTCCTCGCAGACATCCACTGGCCCGCCAATGGCAGTTCCTTTCAACTGCTTGATCTGATCGCCCCGGAAAGTGCGCATTCTGTCAAGCGTGGTTTCTCCCATGCCTTCGGTGAGGTAGGTATTGGTTTCATGGAAAAAACCAACATAGGAGACTCTTAATTTTTTCACTTCTTTCATTTCTTTTTTTAAATAAATGAGTGCCTTGAACCTTGGTTGGGCGCCACCATTTTGCGCCGCCTGCTGCAACCAAGGCCTTAGGCATGACAAAGCTTATTTGCTTTATTTCTTTAAATAATAAAAGTCATATAAAACCCTGGCAACTTCCGCAATAGCCCGTTCTCTGTCCGCAGAGGGCGTCTCACTACTGTTGGTGAACACGGCGATAGCAAATCGTCGACCGTCAGGGAGTGTGATATAGCCAACGTCGTTGGCAACTCCGCCTACGGTTCCGGTCTTGTGTGCTACAGGCGTTCCCTTAGGCAACAATCCCTTGAGTCGGCCAGCACCGGTGCGCGTGCGCGACATGACGCCCAGCAGAAACTCGCGGCTTTTCGGGCTCATCGCCGTGCCACCGTCGATGGCAAGCAGGAGTTGTAGGTACGCATTGGGCGTTGTGTGGTCGCGGGGATCCGCCTCGAAGTCCGGATTGGGATCAGCCTGCTCCGTCCACAGTGCCGGATTGTTGCTGACGGCCTCAGCGACAGTTTCCGGCGTGGCCTTTCCCGGCAAGCCATAGAAATCCCGAAGAATTTCAGTAGTTAGCCGGTCGACCCTGAAATCGGTAATACCCAGCCTGCGTAAGTTCTTTGTCACCGCCGCTGGTCCACCTGCCAACCCCATACAGACGTCGGTCGCCGTGTTGTCGCTTTCCGTAATCATCACCTCTATCAAGTTCGCTAACGAGAATTGGATACCAGGATGTGGGAAGGTCTCTGCAATAGCAATTTCGCCGGTGACATACATGTCTTGCGGAACGTCAACCATTTGGTCGAGACTGAGTTCCCCTTTGTCCACGCGATCCATCACTTTCGTGGCGATAGCCACCTTGTAGGTGCTGGCCATGGCGAAGGTTTCATCACCATTGATCGCGATGACTTCGTCGCCGCCGATTTCCTGTGCAGCCACACCAATGCGGCCAACCAGCCCCTCCGTAAGTTTTTCAATCTTCTGAGAAACATCTTTAATGTTTTGCTCCTGAGCAAATGCCGGTTGAACTGCAAATAATGCCGAGATTATTGCAGTAAATAATAGTACAATGTTTTTTTTCATGATTTTTGTTTTTAAAT
>CAVQMW010000006.1:0-420074 GCA_963713755.1 uncultured delta proteobacterium
AATCATCGCTTCCGTGGTCATCAGAAGGCCGGCCACGGAAGCGGCATTTTGAAGGGCAAAACGTGACACTTTGGTCGGGTCCACGATCCCCGCCTTCATAAGATCCTCATAGGACCCTGTTTCGGCATTGAATCCAAAATTCCCTTGACCCTCCATAATGTGTGCGAGCACCACGGCGCCTTCAAAACCGGCATTGGCTGCAATCTGTCTGGCCGGCTCTTCGAGGGCGCGTTTTAAAAGTCCGACACCCAATTGCTCTTCGCCGGGGAGCTCAGTCGCTTCAAGGACCGCCATGGCACGCAGGTATGCAACCCCGCCGCCGGGGACAATGCCTTCCTCCACTGCCGCACGAGTGGCGTTGAGGGCATTATCGATGCGGTCTTTCTTTTCCTGCATCTCGGTCTCGGTTGCCGCCCCCACATTGATAACGGCAACGCCCCCCGCCAATTTTGCCAGACGTCCCTGCAATTTTTCCTTGTCATAATGGCTGGTTGTCTCTTCGATCTGGACCTTGATCTGCTTGATACGCCCTGCCAGGGCCTTTGGGTCGCAACCTCCGTCGATGATGATCGTGTTATCCTTTTCCACGGTAATCCGTTTGGCGGTACCCAGGTCTTGCAGGGTTATTGTTTCCAGTTTGACGCCCAAATCCTCGCTAATCGCACGGCCCCCGGTCAGGATAGCCAGATCTTCCAGCATGGCCTTTCGGTTGTCCCCGAAACCGGGAGACTTAACCGCCGCACAATTCAAGGTCCCTCGCAGTTTATTTACCACCAGGGTGGCCAACGCATCACCATCGACATCTTCGGCCATAATCAGGATGGGCTTGCCGGTTTTTGCGACCTGTTCCAAAATGGGCAGCAGATCGCGCATGGAACTGATCTTTCTTTCATGCAAAAGAATATAGGGTTCTTCCAGGTTGACCACCATCTTCACAGGGTCGGTAACGAAGTAGGGACTCAGGTACCCGCGATCGAATTGCATCCCTTCGACAACCTTGAGCGTGGTCTCCATGGCCTTGGCATCCTCTACTGTAATCACACCCTGCTTGCCGACTTTTTCCATGGCCTCGGCGATAATGCTTCCGATGGCGGAATCGTTGTTGGCCGAGATGGTACCGACCTGGACGATATCTTTTTGGTCATTTACCGGCTTGGACATTTTTTTTAGCTCTTCCACCACCAGTGCAACAGCCTTGTCGATGCCCCGTTTTATCGCCATCGAACTCAAACCGGCAGCTGCGAGCTTTGAGCCCTCGCGATAGATGGCCCGAGCCAGGATAGTCGCCGTGGTCGTGCCGTCGCCGGCTTCATCGGAGGTCTTGGAGGCCACCTCCTTGACCATTTGCGCACCTATGTTTTCGAACCTGTCTCCCAGTTCTATCTCTTTGGCGACCGTCACCCCGTCTTTGGTTATTCTGGGCGAACCCCAGGCTTTATTGATGAGTACATGACGTCCTTTGGGCCCGAGGGTCACCTTGACCGCGTCGGCCAGAATATCGATTCCCCGCATCATTTTTCTTCTTGCTTTTTCGCCATATTTAATTGCTTTAGCTGTCATTTAATCTCTCCTATTGGACCTGATGACTTTCTCTTTATGAAGTATCAATTAATCCTCTGGCCGGAAAGGACACCCTGTTTATTGTGGGTGCGGCTTTTTCTTCTACTGAAAGTTCCTCGCAGCAACCAACCTGTTTTATATCCAAACGAGAAGATCAAGAACATCGCCATTGCCATTGACATCGACAGTGTTCAGGAGAAAAATCTAAATTCTACCCCGCGATATTCTGGAAGATAAATATAACCACCAGTCCGGCAAGGATTATGCTGATAATTAGTTTAGCATTCATGTTTATTCTCCTGAGCCTGAAGCTGTTCTTCCATCACTGATGATTGCAACAGAGGGTGGCTGTACTTTGCGATTTTCACCTGTATCTGTTTTGCAGTTCTCCGAAAGAATTTTTTCTTCGTTGTCTTTGGATGAAAATTCATTTTTGATCAACTCTTCAACATAAGTCCGCACATCGTATTTAATGATATCCTCCATTTTTGCCCCCTATCGTTTGCCGGCGCTTCGCGCATCGGCCTCCAGGTGTTTCAGGGAAAATCCACTGATGGCGCTTACCACTGGTTCCAACATATCGTATGGGTCCTGACCTTCTGCCAGACCGCCAAGGTAATAGACCCACCCGCCTGATTTGGCCGCCATCCGTTCGATACTGTTCCTGCCAAGCTCGTCCCAGTCGTAGGCGACAATATAGTGTTCGATATCAAAGCCTTTGAGAATGGTCGCCGTCTCGGGGGTGAGATAGGAGCCCATTGTCGAAACCACCACCAGTTTGTTCTGGCCTTGGAGTAGATTGTAGAAGGCGAAATAATCAAAGATGCCTTCCACCAGGATGATCGTCCGGTTCTGCCGGATATGGCGCTCTGCCTTTTCAATGCCATATAGCCAGCTCCTGGCGGAGAGAGGAACTTCTCTGGCCTGGTGTTTGAGCCTGCGAACGCCCCTGTCGTCCGTTCGTCTGCCGACTAATCCGATCGGACGGGCATCGTCATCATAAATGGGGAACACCATCCGGCCGGCGAGAAAGTCAGCGTAATTTCTTGAGAACGGATCTTTGCGTCTGAATTCGATCTGTCGGCAATAGTATCCGTATCCCTTCACGGATCCATCGTTCAAAAATCTAACCAGTCCACTATCTGAGAAAGTATCGAAAGCCCCATCATCCTTTTTAAAGCGTGTGAAAAGGCCAGCTATCAATGCCCTGCCGTGGTGCAGTTCATCGCTGTATGGCGGAGCGTAACCGATTTTAAACTTGCCTATAGTCTCTTTTCCTACGCCCAGGCGAGCAAGATAATCCCAAACGTGCTTGAACCGGTCTTTATTTGACATCAAGAGGTCATTGTAGAAGTTGGCGGCATCATCCAGGGCGGCAACAATCTTTTCATCAAGTTTTTCCGGGTCGACAAAACAAACCATATCATCGGGCTCCGATGTTTCGTCAGGTTCAGGAATAGAGGGACTGCTGCCATCATAAAATTTGAAATTCTTGACATCCAAATGCGCAGCCCAAACCTGCTGCGCCTTTCTGAACCGATATTTTTTACGCAGCATGATCAGGTCGTAAATATCCCAATCGCCCTTGCAAGAGCCGAAACAATGGAACCGGACCTCATCCTCTTTGTTGACATACACCATGAAACTCTCTTGGGTGTCAGCGTGGAATGGGCATAGGGCGTTATACCGATTTTTCCTGATGCGCTTGAAACAAATACCAAGTAACGTTTCCACATAGGCAAGTATGGCATCAATGTTGGCTGGTGATTTTATGTCTTGGTAGGATTTCATCAGGTATCCAGATTTATTATACGGCTACTATTGCGCCTGTCGTTCAAGCTACATGATCGATCGGCACTACTTGGTCAGGCGGTTGTCCCGGGGCATATCCCGCGATTCCGATCATGAATCGCACCAAACCATAACTTAGCCAACTTGCCAGACGCAGTCTGATGGATTCCGTTCTCCAGTTGGTCTCACTTATCTGCTGTGCCCCCATCTTGATGGCCTGCTCCAGGCTATGTTTTAATTTCTTGGCAAAGTGTTCATCGTCAACAGCGACATTTGCTTCAAGTGACAGAAGCAGGCTGAAAGGGTCGAGATTGGAAGATCCCACCGTCGCCCAATGTTCATCAATCACAGCAACTTTCGCGTGCATGATGCTTTTATTGTATTCATATATCTCAATCCCTGCAGAGAGAAAACTGCCATAGAGGGCATGGGAGGCATAATGAAGTAAGGGGTGATCCATCTTCCCCTGCAACAGTATAACCACCCGGACCCCGCGCCTGGCTGCGTCTACAAGCGCGTGGCGAAAGTTCAATCCGGGTAAAAAGTAGGCATTGGCAAGTATAACCTCGCATTGTGCCTGCTCGATCGCCTGCAGATACGCAGCTTCAATATCGCGACGATGACGGATGTTGTTGCGAACCAAAAAAGCCGCTTGCATCAAACCCGTGGGTTCGGCTGAAGGCGTATATCTGTCGTTGTTCCTACTCCGGTTGTATAGCCTGCGCATCCAAGTCACGCGCAACCATACCTGACGGGCAGAATCATGAATGGCTTTCACCAGCGGCCCTTGCACACTCACCGCGTAGTCAAACCGCATCGATGGTTGGCCATGACGATCCCTACCATCGTGAATATTGATGCCACCGACAAATGCGATTGTCCGGTCCACAACCACGATTTTGCGGTGCAGGCGGCGCAATCGCCGGCGCCGCAGCGTCCAGGGCGAAGTCTTGGGCCGGAACTTCAAAACCATTACGCCGGCCGCATTAAGGTAGTCGACCATTGTTTTCGGAAAACGAATCGAGCCGAATCCATCGATTAGCAGGTGGGTTTTTACGCCCCGCAAAGCCGCCCGCCGGAGTGCTTCGGCAATGCGTCGTCCGGTGGCGTCATCTTCGAAAATATAACTTTCCAGGTAGATTTCATGCATTGCCCGGTCCAGTTCCTTTTCGAGCACCGGGAAATACGCCTCGCCGTTTTGCAGCAGGGTGATCTTATTGCTTGAAATCATGCGGGTCACAGCAGGCTTGTCCCTCTTCTTGCCTTTCCAGTGCGTTTTCCAGGCACTCCGATGAAGTCAGCTTGCCCTGCAACCGCTGTCCCAAAGTTACCCATCCGGGAAAAGCGGTTACTTTTCCCGGATTCAGTCAGTTGTTTGAACCTGTACCTATTTACTGCACTTTGACTTCGATGACTTTCGGCTTTGCCCCCTCGGTCTTTTGAATCTGGAGGAGCAGTATGCCATCCTGGAAGGCCGCCTCAATCGCATTCTCGTCGACATTGTCAGGCAACGTAAAGCTACGGGTGAAGCTCCCGTATTTTCGCTCGACTCGATGAAATTTTTTTCCGTCCTCTTCTTTTTCCTGCTTTCTTTCCCCCCGAATCGTCAGAACCCCATTGTAGACAGCAACTTTGACGTCCTCCTTATTGACTTCAGGAATCTCCACCTTGATCTCGAATGCGGTGTCGGTCTCAGCGATGTCCACCCGGGGAACCCAATCGCCCGTTGCGACGACCTCCTGGCCTCCTGTCTGAGCCTGCCCAACAGTTCTGGTGTAACGATTGGCGATTTCTTCAAGCTCTCGCCACGGCGTCCATCTTAATAGTGTCATCATTCACCTCACTTTTTTGCGGGATTTGGGTGGCCCCAATGGACGGTCCCGCATTCAGGCCACCAGGGTTTCCGGTATTTCTTTCTGCAGCTCCGGCACGATATGACCTGAAAAGGGCAGGGCATAAAAAATATGGACGCTATTCGATGCCCTTTTCATCAGCTCCTTTTCCTTTGATGTCTCGGGGCGGCTGATCGGGCAATGAAGATGCCGTTTCTGCTTTCGCTGCCGCCAGCATCTCTCTAAGCTCATCGCCCTGCACACTTTCCTGCTGTGACAGGAGTTGGGCCAGATCATCCAGGACGGTTCGCCGATCCGATAGGATTTTTCGCACGCGTTGATGGGCATCATCGACAATACGGGTGACCTCGTCATCAATCTGGGCGGCTTTGGCCTCGCTGTAATTTTTTCCGGGAGAAAAACTTTCCGGGAGCAACATCGACTGACGCGGGCGTTCATAGCTCACCAGTCCCAATTGATCGCTCATGCCGTATTCGGTGACCATGGAGCGGGCGATATCCGTGGCCCGCTGCAAATCGTTTTGGGCACCGGTTGAAATTTCCTGGAAAACCAGCTCCTCTGCCACCCTGCCGCCTAAAAGAACAGCCAAACGGTCCAGCAGCTCTGTGCGCGTCATCAGATAGCGATCCTCGGTGGGCTGTTGTTGAGTGTAACCCAGCGCCGCTATTCCGCGCGGAATGATGGAGATTTTATGGACCGGATCGGCATGCTCCACAGACTCAGCCACAATGGCATGTCCGGACTCATGGAAGGCGACAATCTCTTTCTCCTTGGGATTCATGACCCGGTTTTTCTTCTGAAGACCGGCAACCACACGGTCGATGGCCTCGTCGAAATCCGTCAACTCCACCGTCTCCTGATCGTTACGGGCGGCCAGCAGCGCGGCTTCATTGATGATGTTGGCCAGATCCGCCCCCACAAAGCCCGGGGTGCGGCCGGCGATCAGCCGCAGGTCCACTTCGGGACCCAAGACCACATTCTTGGAGTGAATTTTCAAGATGGCTTCGCGACCATTGATGTCCGGCCGGTCCACCAGAACCTGCCGATCAAACCGTCCCGGCCGCAGCAACGCCGGATCGAGAATTTCCGGCCGGTTGGTGGCGGCCATGATGATGACCCCTTTATTGGTTTCGAACCCATCCATCTCCACAAGGAGTTGATTCAGCGTCTGCTCGCGTTCGTCATGTCCTCCCATGACATTCATGCCCCGCGCCTTGCCCAAAGCATCCAGTTCATCGATAAAGATGATACAGGGCGCTTGCGCCGCGGCCTGAGAGAATAGATCACGGACGCGAGCTGCGCCCACGCCGACGAACATCTCCACAAACTCGGAACCGCTGATGCTGAAGAAAGGCACTTTGGCCTCCCCGGCCACTGCCCGGGCCAGAAGGGTTTTGCCGGTTCCCGGCGGGCCGACCAGCAACACCCCTTTGGGAATCCTTCCGCCCAGTTTCTGAGATTTTTCAGGTGTGCTTAAAAATTCTACCACTTCCTGGAGCTCTTCTTTGGCTTCGTCGATGCCGGCTGCATCAGCAAAGGTTACCTTTATCTCGCTCTCGGCAAATATCTTGGCTTTGCTCTTGCTAAAAGACATGACTCCCATCCCCGATCCCATCTTTTTCATGGCGAAACGCCAGATCAGGAATAAGATACCCATGGGAATGATCCAGGAGAGAATGGCGCTCAAAAATTTACTTTCATAGGCTCCTGAATAACTGATTTTATGCGCATCAAGATCCTTTACCAAGTTGGGATCATTCACGCGAATGGTGATGAACTTTCTGACCATATCGCCCTTTAGCGTTCCCTTGATATTTTCAGGGCTGATGGTCAATGTACCCACATGGCCCTCGGCAACGTATTGCTTGAATTGGCTATAAGGAATCGTATCGACTTTTGGAGAAAAGAAGAACGGCTGCAGATAAGAAAAAAATAGCAGGGTTAATACCAAATACCAGATGCTGAAACGAGTCTTCGGTGGCAGCGCGTTCTTCTTTTGCGGGTGATCCTTGGAGCCGAAGAGGGAACGCAGCTTCGCCTTCAAAATTTCCAGCGGCTCTTTTGGTTCATCGGATGGCATATTCTATCCCTTACAAATGACTATTGACAATTATGAGATTGTAAATTACTCACTTAATGATGGTGTGTGAGAGCTGCTTGCCTTGACCATAAAATCTATGCGCTGACTGAAATCATTACTCTTTTCAAATACTTGAGTATCATTGGCCCTGCTCATCGCGTGGCATCGCCTGCTTGATGTATTGGTAAAAGTCGCTTTCCGTGGTGAGGATCAATACGGAATTCTTATTCGTTTTCTCCTGGTAGCTTTCCAGGGTACGCAGGAAGGCATAGAACTCGGGATTCCGATTGTAAGCCTGGCCGTAAATGCGCGTGGCATCGGCGTCGGCCTGGCCCTGGACCTCCTGGACGCGTCGGTAGGCTGCAGAACGGATCCGGCGCAGCTCTTTTTCCATCGTCCCGAGGATCTCCGCGCTGCGCCCTTCTCCCTCGGAACGGAATTGTGCGGCGATGCGTTTACGCTCGGAAATCATACGCTCATAAACCTTCTCGCGTACACTTTCCACGTAATCCAGGCGCTTGATCCGCACATCCACGAGCTCGATGCCGTACTGGGGGATGATCTTTTGTGCTTCCGTCAGTATGGTTCGAGTGATCTCCTCCCTTCCACGGGCGATTTTTTTCATAAGTTCTTCTTCCTGCTCCTTGGGGATATCCTTCAGTACCACATCCGTGGGGACCTCCCATGAGGCGCTGCGGACGAGTTCCACAAGTTCACTGCTCGATACCTGATCGCGCACCACGGAATCGAGGATGTCGTTCAAGCGGGACTGGGCTCCCTCTTCGCTGGCCACATTCTCAAGGAACTTTCTGGCGTCTGCAATTCGCCAGCGTGCCGTGGTGTCCACCCAGATAAACTCGCGGCCCTTGGTGGGGATCTGGTTTGGATCGCCATCCCAGACAAGCAGGCGCTTTTCGAATCGCCGGACCTCCTGCACGAAGGGTATTTTAATGTGCAGTCCCGCCTCAGTCACCGATTCACCCACAGGTCGTCCGAATTGTACGACAATCGCCTGCAGTCCCTCTTGCAACGTGTAAATCGAACTGTAGAGCGCGATGCCGATAACCACCGCTACACCGATGATTGCCGTTTTCCAAGTAACCTTCATGGCTGTCTCTCTTCCGTTGTGGGTTGCCCGCCGCTCTTAAGGGGGAGCCAGGGCACCATGGCCTTCTGGTCTTGATCTACAATATAGAGTCCCTGCATCTCCTCTAAAAAACCCGTCATGGCCTCCAGATAGAGGCGTCGTCGCGTGACTTGCGGCGCGCCCTGGTACTCGCCCAGAATAGCCTCAAAACGGGTCGCCTCGCCTTCAGCCCGGTTGATCCGCTCCAGGGCGTACCCCTCGGCCTCGCTGATGCTTTGCGTTGCCACTCCCCGAGCCTTGGGGATTTCCCGGTTCGCCCGCTCCTGGGCCATATTGATGGTTTGTTCCTTATCCTGGCGCGACTCGTTGACTTCATTGAAGGCTGGCTTCACCTTTTCCGGTGGCGTCACATCTTGAAGCTCCACGGTAACCAAACGCACGCCGGCCTCATAGGCCGCCAGGATTTTCTGAATCTCATTTTTTGCTTCACTGGCAACCGCCACCCGACCGGTTGTCAACACATCGCTGCCGAGGCGGTTGCCCACCGCGCGGCGCATGACCGCCTCGGTGGTATCGCGGATCGTCTTCGGTGTGTTGCGTACCTGGAACAAGTAGCGGATCGGGTCTTCGATGCGGTACTGAATAATCCACTGGACATCGATAACGTTTAAATCTCCGGTTAGCATCAGCGATTCGTCCTTAAAAGAACCGCTCGGATCATAGCGCGTCTTTTCACCAGGCACGGTGGCCACCGTCCGGAAGCCGAACTCCTCTTTGAGTACGCGGGCCGTGGGCAATAGATGGACGGTTTCGACACCGAAAGGCAGTTTGAAGTGCAGTCCCGGACCGGCCGTGCGCATGACCTTGCCAAAACGCTGCACAATTCCTGTCTCTTCCGGTTGGACGGTAAACCATGCAGTCCAGAAGACAAAGGCAACAACACCTGCGATAAGGATGAGGACCGGACCGCCTTTGAATCTTTTAAACTGCTGCCGAATTTTCTCCAGCAGGTCATCCAACGTGGGTGTGGATTCCCCAGGGGGCTGTTTCCATTCAGTCATGACTTGCCTCCTATATCAATGAACCGATCAACGTCATCGAAACTTATCTGTTCATGGTGAATACCATTAATTCTATAGGGATCTTGCTCCCCTTGCTCAAAGAATATGCAACTCGCATATTTTCCGGTAATGATAGCCGTAGATGGCCAGGGTAACCGCCAATGGCAGCCGCCTGGGCTTTCGCAGCAGGGTCCACACCATCAGATGCCAGTACTGGAACCTTTCTTTCCCTAGCACACCCAGCCGCAGGCAGGCGCGTAAAAATGCGAGAAGCCGCTGAAAATCCGTAGGCACCGTTGCCATTGGTGTATTGAGTTCCCTTAAAATGCTTCTGATCCGCTGGTAGTATCTGCGGGGTGAATAAATCTGCTTCATTATTTTACGATATCCATTGACCAGCTGATCCAGGCCCATGGTGGGGATGATATTGGTCCGGCCATCCACGTTATCACCGGAAAAGTCGGTGCATACGCGCTGTTCCTGTGCAAGACGTTCAAACAAGCGGGTTCCCGGAGGGGCCTGAAGCATGCCGACCATGGCGGTCACAATACCGCTGTTCTGGATAAAATCGATTTGGCGTTGAAAGATAGAGGCCGTGTCGCTGTCGAAGCCGACAATGAACCCCCCCATGACTTGCATCCCGGACCGGTGTATTTTTTTGACATCCCGCAATAGGTCCCTGTTTGTATTGTGCGTCTTGCGACATTCCGTGAGGCTGTTCTCATCTGGTGATTCAATACCGATAAAAACGGAATCGAATCCGGCCTGCACCATCAGGGTCATGAGTTCCGGATCGTCGGCCAGGTTGATGGAGGCTTCCGTAAAAAAAACAAATCCTTTTTTATCCTTGCGCCACTCAATCAGAGACGGTAGCAAATCTTTTTTAAGTGATTTTTTGTTGCCGATAAAATTGTCGTCTACAAAGAAGATATTGCCTCGCCAACCAGCCTGATACATGGCGTCTAATTCCGCCAGTACCTGTTGCGACGATTTTGTGCGGGGTATGCGGCCAAAAAGAGCGGTGATATTGCAAAAATCGCAGTTGAAGGGGCACCCTCGGGAATACTGAATGTTCAAGGATGCGTAACGGCGCATGTTAATCAAGCCCCACATGGGAATTGGGGTTTGGTGCATATCGGGATACCCATTTGCCCTGTAAAATCTTTTTGGGCATCCGTTTTCCAGGTCTGCGATAAATGCCGGCAGGGTAAGCTCGGCCTCGTCCAAAACCAGATGATCCACCTGCCCAAAGGCGTTCGGTTCCGCCGTAAAAAGCGGGCCGCCGGCAACGATTTTCAATTTTTTGCTTTTACAACGATCGATGATCTGAACGGTTGATTGGCGCTGAACCGCCATTGCACTGAGAAAGGCCACATCGGCCCAGGCAAGATCGTCATCGGTAAGACCCTCTACGTTCAGATCGACAAGACGCTTTTTAAATTTTTCCGGCAGCAGGGACGCGACCGTGAGCAGACCAAGTGGCGGGTAAGCCGCTTTTTTGCCGATAAAACGCAATGCGTACGAAAAAGACCAGAACGTATCGGGGAAATTCTGGGTAAATAAGGAGAATGTGCATGCCCTGAGACTCCTTTCCGGATCCATGCAGGTGGGAATTAGCTTCTTATATCCCTGACCGCATGAATTGCCTCCATGCCTTCCGATCGTGAAACCGTGTGAATTTGAATTTGGGGTGGTTCGCACAAAAGCCCTTTTGAACCGAGCAAAACACCGAATCGTTGAGACCCGATATGGTGATCTAGACCTTTGCGGGTATCCCATTTCTGGAGCAGGTTGAAGCAGTTCTCGTCTTGGATATCGCATGCAATGGTATAGCTCCAGCAACCCGTTTCATTTTCCGTTGGTCCGATCAGGGAGGCAAGCGTTTGCAGCAACTCCAGGTTTTTTTCCGGAAGCGCGTTCATGGTGATGCATACGACGATCATTGCGGCCACCCTTCGGCAGTGCCAAATTTATTCGATTATTCCATGGGTTCGTGGCGCCCGATTTGACTCATGACCGATTCAAATTGCATGGTGCATGCCGGATGTGGCAGGCATTGCGCTATAGTGCACAGCCCACTGATTTATATGAAGAAGTGGTCGGAGAGGCACTGACAGCGGGGCTTTAAAATAGACGTACGAATGCGGTCATATATCACCATTGGTCATATATGACCGCTTTTTTGGGGGGCTGTGAGGAATGGATAGTTATGAAAAAGGCGTCCATCACCCGCACCGGAACCATCTCGATGGACTTGCCCAGCCGCTTGGAGATTTTATCCACATAAAAATTGACCAGAATTTACCTATCCAAATCTAACCCAGTATATGCATAGGACTGGTTTCAAAATTCTATAAATTGGGAACCCTATTCAGAATCAACATGCTGGCGGCGGCTTAAACAGCGGCAGGAAAAGGGTTTTGGCTTGAGATGTGGCGTAAATATCTTGCCGAGCTTGACGACAAAGCTCTGCTGAATTTGAGGCAATTTTTGAACCCAGTTCTAGACGTCTCCGGAGGCGGGCTGGACTTCCCGCTGAATGGCCAGGTAGTGAGTGATGGTGCCTTGGTCATTGCGGATAGGTCCGATTTTCCACTCCATGGTGAACTCCGCCCCATTCTTGCGATAATTGGCGGTTTGCCCGTGAAACAGATCCCCGGCTTCGATCTTCTCTTTGAGCTGATCCAGGACCCACGGGTCGGTTGCCGCGCCCTGGAGCATGGCGGGGGATTGCCCCAGCAGCTCTTTGGGTGCGTAGCCCGTCATTTCACACAGAGCCGGATTGACATACACGATGGGGTAGCCGGGCCCGGCCTCGGTGATCATCACGCCGTTGAATGAGGCTTCCATGGACGCCTCCAGCAGGCGCTTCATGATGCCCATAAAATTTTCATCGTGCTCAAATATTTTGAAAATATCCGCTGAATCGGTCATAATTCCTACCTCCGTTACAGGTTGTCGGGTTAATCTTGTTAGCTACTCGCACGTTGGGTTGTCGATGGGCTCGGGTTAGGATGGGGCGAATTTCAATTGATGGTCCATTATAGCAGTAAATTTAAGGTGCTTCAATAACAGCGCTCCCAGGGCGAATTCCCGTCCCGCGTGCCAGTTACCTTCAGGCAACCTGACATGTCAGCCAAGGTTAACAACGCCAGCAACTGATGCAAAGCGATCTAATGACACAAGGACAAATCCAGCTTCAATTTGACCCCTATGTGGTATTCAGGCACAGCACCACCCCGCCCGGCCTTTACGCGCGTCAGAAATGGTTGGATCAAGCCACCGACCAACGATGGCAAGCGGATTTCGAAGCCCGGGTTCAGGCGCTTTACCGCGGTCGGCACAAACAGGGCGGTTGGGGCGGATCGCCCCTGAAAACCGTCCGCGGATTGTTCGACCTGCACCTCACGGTCCGCGAGGGCGCCCCCTGGATCCACACCAGCTTGGATAGGCTGATGCAGGAGGCCTTTGCAACCCCGCTCCAGGAGCTTGGACCATCCCCCCCGGCCCAACTGCTTTACGGACTTCCCTTCACCGCGTCCCCATGGCCCGATCTACTGCAGCCGGCGGCCCTGTTTCTGTGTGCCATTTTCGGCAGAGCTCTGGAGGCCGTGGTGCTGGCGCGCTACGATGAGCTGTTGGAGCGTGTTTCCGCCGCCGGTCTGGGCAACGAAACCACTGCCTTGGTAAACAATCTACTGCGCGCCCTGGTGGTGCATCCCCAATACTGCCGCCACCCTTTTACCCATGCCGTTGTCGCCTGGCTGGCCGACCACCAGACCCCCCAGGGGGACTGGCTCCCCGCCCTACCCTTTTTTCAGACCCTCAATGCCCTGGCCCATCTGGATGCGCCCGCAGCCCATGGGCAAACCTTAAAGGCCTTCACCTGGCTGGCGGCCCATCAACGCGGGGACGGCACTTGGGGCAACTCGGATCGGGAGTGGAACACTTTTCTGGCGCTGCACGCATTGCGCAACAAAGAAATACCCTCAGATTCTATGGATCACCCCGCACACTGAGGGAAAAGAGGCCCATGCCAAAACTACCTGTCATTTTCATTTCCCACGGTCCGCCCAAGGTGGCGATCAAACCCTGTCCGGTCCAGCACTTCCTGAAACAATTGGGACGGGAACTTCCCCGGCCTCTGGCGATCCTTTCTATATCCGCCCACTGGGAGAGCGTTGATCCTTTGGTGACCCTCGGTAAGCACCCCGGCATCATCTACGACTTCGGGGGTCCGGCGGCCCTGAAAAGCGTAACCTACGATCTGCCTGGTGCGCCGGATCTGGCGGATAAGGTGATAAGCACCTTGCAGGGTCGGCAAATCCCCGCCAAAGGACTGCTGCGCGGGTTTGACCATGGCACCTGGATTCCCCTCAAGCTGATCTATCCCGAGGCGGATATCCCGACGGTGCAGCTTTCCATTCAAACCGAAACCACGCCCGGCCATCATTACCGCCTGGGAAGGCACCTCGCGTCCCTGCGAGAAGAAGGCGTGCTGATCATGGCCAGCGGCGGCGCCGTGCACAATCTGGCCGAAATCGGCCAATATGAATCAAACCAAGAACCACCGGCCTATGTGCGCCGCTTTGACGCGTGGCTGGAAGAAGCGATTATCAATCGGCAGATCGATGTGCTCCTCGATTACCAGCGCCGAGGGCCCGAGGCCCGGCGCTGCCACCCCTACCCCGCGGAACACCTTCTGCCCATCTTTGTCGCCCTGGGGACCGCGGGCCCGGACCCCGCCCGCAAGATCCACGACTCATTTATGCTGGACACCCTCTCCATGGCCGCCTATGCCTGGGGATAGCCTTAATGTTCCATCACACTCCAACATCACGGAGACTGGGCATGCCGAAAACATTGCGCTTGATCCTGGGGGATCAGCTTTATGATCGCCACAGCTGGTTTAACGCCGTCGATCCCCACGTGACTTACACCCTGATGGAGGTGCGCCAGGAAACTGATTACGTCACCCATCACATTCAGAAGGTGGCGGCCTTCTTTAAGGCCATGCGCAGCTTTGCTGAGCATCTAAAAGCCATGGGCCACCAGGTGGTCTATTTGCAGTTGGACGATCCCCACAATCGCCAATCCATCGAGAAGAATGTTAAATATCTAATTCAGCGTGAGAAGTTTCAGCGCCTGGAGTATCAGCACCCCGACGAATACCGGCTGCAGCAAGATTTCCTGCGTTGGAGTAAAAAATCGCCCATAGAAGTTAACCCCTTTGAGAGCGAGCACTTTCTATCCGATCCCGCTGAATTTCGGGCACTGTTTGCCGGTAAAAAGCGCTATTTGATGGAGACTTTCTACCGCCATATGCGCAAACGCTGCGGCATCCTCATGGAAAAGGGCAAGCCTGAAGGTGGCAAATGGAACTACGACGCCCAGAACCGCAACCGTTACGATGGCAAGCTGGCTTTGCCCGAACCCTTGCTATTTGACAACGCGGTAGATGATATTCTGGAGATGATTCAAACTTCAGGGGTTAAGACCCTGGGCAACATGGGCGCTGGGAACCTGATTTGGCCGGTGGATTCCACCCAGGCCCACCAATTGCTCGAGGCTTTCGTTGCCCACGGTCTAACGGGCTTCGGCACCTACCAAGACGCGATGACCGCTGACAGTTGGGCCCTGTTTCACAGCCGGCTCTCCTTCGCCCTTAACGTAAAGTTGCTGCATCCCCTGACAGTGATCGAGCGCGTGGTGTCGGCGTATCGTGAAGCCGAGGGGGCCATATCCATCGCTCAGGTGGAGGGATTTGTACGCCAAATCCTCGGCTGGCGGGAGTATATCCGCTGCATGTACTGGGAGCTGATGCCGGACTTCCAGGCAATGAACTTTTTTGGGCACCGTGCCAAGCTTCCAGAGTTTTACTGGACCGCAGATACCCGCATGGCTTGCCTGAAACAAGCCATTGGGCAATCCCTGGACTTTGCCTACGCCCACCACATTCAGCGCTTGATGCTGACAGGGAGCTTCGCCCTTTTGGCCGGTGTGGCCCCCGCCGAGGTGGAAGCCTGGTACCTTGGGATCTACATTGACGCCGTGCAGTGGGTGGAGCTGCCCAACACGCTGGGAATGAGCCAGTTTGCCGACGGCGGTAAACTGGCCACCAAGCCCTATGTTAGTTCAGCACGCTACATCCAGCGCATGAGCGATTACTGTAGTGCATGCCATTACCGCCACAACCGCAGTTTCGGTGAACGCGCCTGTCCCTTTAATTCTCTCTACTGGGACTTTGTGATCCGCCATCAGGAGCGCCTGAAGAACAACGTCCGCATGGGGATGGTCTACCGCACCTGGGAGCGCATGAAATCCGAGCGCCGCCATTCGATTCTCAGCCAGGCCGCCGCCTACCAGGAGCGGATTGATGACCTCTAATTGCCGAGCCCCCCTGGACGATCCAAAGAAACTGGGTTACGCTGCCGGCGGATGCCGTGGACCGATGAATAGCAGGCGTTACACTTTTCCGACCCGACACCGCACCCGCCTTGATGTGAACTTCGATGTTGAATGGAATGCAGCAGTTTTCAGCAACCATGGAGGACCCAATGCCCCAAGAGCGAATTCGCTATGCACCGCTGTTGGACAAGATCACCGATCCGGACACAGCCTGCCGCCATATCCAGAACGGCACCAATGTCTTTATCTCCGGATTTACCGCCGGCTATCCGAAACTGATTCCCCAGGCCCTGGTCCAGCGGACCCAGGCCGGTGAACAATTCAACATCAACCTGTTTGCCGGGGCCTCCACCGGCGATGCCGTTGACGGCGTTTTGGCAGAAGCTGGCCTGATCGCCTGGCGCCGCCCCTACATGAGCAGCCGGGTGATGCGGCAGATGATCAATGCCGACCAGATCAAATTCAAGGACGATCATCTCTCCCGGCTATCGGCCCAGGTCCGCAGCGGCGGATGGGGCGAGGCCGACGTGGCGGTGGTGGAAGCCGCCGCCATCACCAGCAAGGGTGATCTGATTCCCACTATGTCCGTGGGCAATACCCCCACCTACGTCCAGGAGTCCCGTAAAATCATCATCGAGATATCCGCCGATCCCCTGGAGCTGGAGGGAATCCACGACATCTACATCCCCGAAGATCCGCCCTACCGGATGCCGATTCCCATCTATCGTTCAGGGGATCGAATCGGCAAACCCTTCATCGAGATGAACCCCGAAAAGGTAGTGGCCATTCTCTACAGCCGCGAAGAGGACAGCTGTGCGGTTTTTTCCAAACCGGATACCACTGCCCAGCGCATTGCTGAGCATATTCTCGATTTTGTGGCCCACGAAATCCGTCGCGACCGCATGCCCCCCGGTCTGCCCTGGCAGTCGGGCGTGGGCGACGTGGCCAACGCGGTGTTGAGCGGATTTTTGGAAAAGGATGTCTTCCCCACCATCGACATCTATTCGGAAGTGCTCCAGGATGCGGTGCTGGATCTCATCGACATGGGCAAAGTGCGGGCCGCTTCGGGCTCGGCCATGACCCTCTCCCACAAAGCCCGGACCCGGTTCTTCAACGAGATCTACCGCTACCGGGACAAAATCGTCCTGCGCCCCGTGGAAATCTCCAACTCTCCCGAGGTGGTCCGCCGTCTGGGGGTGATCGCCATCAACACCGCCATCGAAGTGGACATCTACGGCCAGGTCAACTCCACCCATCTCATGGGTTCCCAGATGATGAACGGCATCGGCGGTTCCGGAGATTTTCTGCGCAACGGGGCAATCTCCTTTATCGTGACCCCCAGCACAGCCAAGGAGGGCAACATATCATCCATTGTGCCCATGGTGTCCCATGTGGACCACAATGAGCACTCCGTGGATGTGGTGGTCACCGAATACGGGCTGGTGGACACCCGTCCCCTGACCCCGCGCCAGGTGGCTGAAGCGGTGATCAGAACATGCGCCCACCCGGACTATCGCGACCAGCTGTGGGACTACTATCAGCGCGCCGTTCGGGCGGCCGGCGGCCACGAGCCCCACATCCTCAGCGAGACCTTCAGTTTCCACGAGCGCTACATGGCCACAGGTGATATGCGGCCCTCCTAAAGCTGGTTGCCTGACTTAACGCGCGCCGGGAGGCATTGGGCGCTTCAGCGCGATATAAAAAAGGCATCTCGGAAATCGCTCCGAAATGCCTTTGATCCCTTCAATCTCGCCCACCTTAGGTGGGAATACATCGGCGTATCCTACTCTTGCTTGGGGGACACCCCAAAGAACTGCTCGGGTTCTTTTTCCATTCCATTTTCAATGACATACTGCAGTTCTTGGGCCAATTTTTCATCCAGAGTCAGAAGTTTCTCATGATCTTGAAGCGCAGCCTCCTTGTTACCCATTTGCACGAAGAGGACGCCACGATACATATATGGTTGGGCCAGATCGGGTTTGAGTTCAATGGCCCTGGTGTAGTGCTTAAGGGCTTCTTCAAAGAAATCAGGCCCCTGCTTGCGCAAGACGTAGGCTAGGTTGTTATGAGCTTCAGCGAAATTTTCTTTTTCATCCAGCGCTTTTCGGAAATTAATCTCCGCTTCTGGGAATTTTTTATCGTACATCAATGCCACGCCCGTATTGTAGTATTCCTGATCCTTGCTCACTGCGGGGGTTACGCTTGAGCTCCCGGCGCCTAAAGCTGGAGAAACTGCAAACAGTATGACCATTGCTGCGACTAAGTACATTTTCATAGACACCTCCCTGAAATCCGGTTTTCGATTGGATTCTCTGAACGGACTCTGCTCCATGAATTTTTTTCGTGCTGTAGAACCGATCCTGGGCAAAACAATAAGACAAGCAACTATAATCTAGACGTGCGGACGGGGATTACAATGAGAGTGGTTTAGTACCATAATAGGTGTAAAATACTATTAAAATGACCACGCTTGGATAGACCAACTCGACCCTCCGTGGGTGCCGGGGAAATCCTGCGATCGCCGCGGCTTTTTCCATAGATTCGATCAGGCGGCGAGGGGTTGGTCGGGCTCCGCCTCGGCCGCTTGGGGTCGATCTGCGCCGGGCAAAATAACCTGCCGCTGAAGCTCGGCCAGCTCCTGACCTTCGATTATCTCGTCTTTCAGCAGGCGGCGGGCGGTTTGGTGCAGCAATTCGAGGTTGGCTCTCAGTATAGAAACCGCTGCGCCATATTGCTCATCGATAATGCGCCGAACCTCCTCATCGATTTTACGGGCGGTCTCCTCGCTGTATTCGCCGCCACCCTGGAATGGATTGAGGAATGGCGACTGCCGCTGGGGGGCAAAGTAGACCTGCCCCAATCGCTGGCTCATTCCATACTCCTTGACCATGCTACGGGCAATGTCCGTAGCCCGCGAAAGGTCGTTTTGCGCTCCAGTAGATATATCCTTAAAGATGATTTCCTCCGCAGATCTTCGAGGCAGTCGTTAGGCAAATTTTTGGGTTACGTGAGTAAAGAAGCCTATCCTCAGCAGTCCGCCCCTGTGGTCACCTGCCCGACCTCCTGCCCAGAGGCGCCGGCTGTTTCCGAACCATCCTGATTTTCCCGGATCATCAGAGAGGCGATCAGTGCCTCATCGACTTGATCCACGCTCACAAAATCAATGGATTGGCGAACCTCCGGGGGCAAGTCGTCAAGATCGCGCACATTCTTTTCAGGCAGCACGACCTGCTTTAAACCGGCACGATGGGCCGCTAAAACCTTCATCTTAATGCCGCCCACCGGCAGCGCCCGCCCTCGCAAGGTCATTTCACCAGTGATGCCCACATCGCTACGCAGAGGCGCACCGCTGTAAAGGCTGGCCAAAGCCATTACCATGGCCACACCGGCGGAGGGCCCGTCTTTGGGCAAAGCTCCGGCGGGTACATGGAGATGCAGGTCGCTCTTACCCCATTCCGCGGGGTCGATGCCGAGGGTTTCGGCTTTCGCGCGCACATAGCTGAAGGCAATCTCGGCACTTTCGCGCATGACATCGCCCAACTGGCCGGTGAGGGTCAAACGGCCTTTGCCCGGCATCTTGGAGGCCTCGATAAAGAGAATGTCACCGCCTACCGAAGTGACCGCCAGACCGGTGGCGATGCCGGGCATTTTGAACACCTCCGACACTCCGGATTCGTAACGCTGCTTCTTAAGGTATTCCCGCACCAACTCAGGGGTCACCGTTACATTATCGGCTTCGTTCTCCGTAATCCACACAATGGCTTTACGGCAGATGCCGGCGATTTCCCGTTCCAAGTTTCTGACCCCCGCCTCCCGGGTGTAGTCGGAGATAATCCGGCGAATGGCACTATCATCAAAGGTGAGCTCATCGGGTTTCAGGCCGTGGGCCTCCAGCTGGCGGGGCACCAGGTGGCGCTTGCCGATCTCGAGCTTTTCAAACTCCGTGTAACCGTCCAGCTGGATGATTTCCATGCGGTCCCGCAAGGGTCCGGGAACCGTGTCTAGCTCGGTTGGCCGTGGCGATGAATATCACCTCGCTGAGATCGAAATCCACATCCAGATAGTGGTCCCGGAAGGTGCTGTTTTGAGCGGGGTCCAACACCTCCAGCAGCGCACTGCTGGGGTCGCCGCGCCAGCCTTGGCCAAGTTTGTCGATTTCATCCAGCATGAACACCGGATTGCGGCTGCCGGCCCGCTTGATGGCCTGAATGATGCGCCCCGGCATGGCCCCCACATAGGTGCGGCGGTGGCCCCGGATCTCGGCTTCGTCACGAACACCGCCGAGACTCATGCGGGTGAACTCCCGGCCCAGGGCACGGGCCACGCTTCGCCCGAGGCTGGTTTTACCCACCCCGGGGGGGCCGCTGAGGCAGAGGATCACGCCCATGGCACGGGTCTGCCCATCGTCGGCGCTGGATACGCCCCGCTCGGCCATGAGATTGCGCACGGCGATGAACTCGATAAGTCGCTCTTTGACATCTTTCAATCCGTAGTGGTCTTCGTCCAGAACGGTTCGGGCGTGGGCAATATCGTGGTTGGTTTCCTTGCGGGTGTCCCAGGGCAGATCCAGGAGCCAATCGAGGTAAGTCTTGATCAGAGGGTACTCCGCCGATTGGGGAGACATGTGGCGCAGGCGCTCCAATTCCCGGATAGCCTCCTCCCGGGGTTCGTCGGGCATGGGGGTTTTTTCAATGCGTTCGGCGTACTCATCTGCCTCCGAGGCGCTCTCCTCGTCCTCTCCCAGCTCTTTTTGGATCGCTTTGAGCTGCTGCCGCAAGAAATGTTTGCGTTGGGCGCTGCTCATCTCTTCATGGACATCGGACTGGATTTTTTTCTTTATATCCAGACGATCTTTTTCCTTGAGCAGCCGGGTCAGTACGTCCCGCAGTTTTTGCTGAGCACTGTCGGCCTCCAGGAGGTACTGGCGGGCGGCAAGGTCCAGTTTCATATTGGAGGCGACGCCGTAGGCCAGCTGCAGGGGATCGTCAATCTGCCCGATGGTTGCTATGACATCCGCGGGCATTTTAGGGATTAGCTTGAAAACCGCATCAACAGTTTCGTGCAAATACTGCTGCAAGGCCTCGATTTCAATTCCGGTTTCGACAATTTCCGGTGCCTGCAGAACCTTGGCCCGAAGATAATGGGACTCTTCCAACCAGTCGTCGATTCTGAACCGGCTGAGACCCCTGACCAGTACCAGGTAGGAGCCATCTTCGTTTTTATTGGCATGAAGCACCTTGCACAGGGTGCCGGTTTCGTACAAGTCCTCGGGCTGGGGCTCTTCAGCCTCGTGATCTTTCACCGTCAGCAGCCCGATCACCCGGTCTGCTTTGAGGGCATCCTCCACCAGTCGGGCTGATTTGGCCGACACCATGATGGGAAGGGTGATCAGGGGAAACACGACCATGTCGCGAAGGGGCAGGATGGCAGTGCTATCCTTGGGGGTAGTTACTTCCAGGGTAACATCGCTCTCCGTGGACTCCGGCCTGTTTTTGAGATCATTAGCGCTCATGGCTTATCCTGTCTGTTTAAGTTTATGTAGGTATTATCAAACCATTTATTGAACATTTACGAAATTATACTTGTCTATGTTAGACTCAAATTAAACAAATTCTTGACATTGTCAATTTGTTATATAAACTATCTGAGCATGGACAAGCATTTATTCTCCATTAAGTACGCCGCCAGAGCTTCGGGGCTCAAACCGCACCTCATTCGTAGCTGGGAGGCGCGGTATCAGGCCATTCGCCCCCAGCGGTCGGAGAGCAACCGCAGGCTCTTTTCCGATGAAGATATCCAACGGCTTCGGATGCTGAAGTCGGCCATCAAGATGGGGCACACCATCTCTTCCGTGGCCTCCTTGAGTCGCAAAGAGCTGGCCCAGTTCATCGGGGGTGAGCCGAACGGCCCCTGGCATCCAGGTGCCCCCCCCGAGGCGAAAAGTTCCGCTCCTATAGGAGCACCAGTGGATGGGGAACAGCTCGTGGCTCAAGCGGTGGACTTCATCTTAAAGCTCAACACCCAGGAATTGGATAATCTGCTGACCCGGGCGGCGGTGAAGATGCCCCGGCACCGATTTCTGCAGCATCTGGTACTTCCCATTTTTGCAAGGATCGGCGAGCTGTGGGCCAACGGTGAGATTAAGATCATTCACGAGCACATGGCTTCGGTGACGGCCCGCGCCATCCTCCAGGAAATGCTGCGTTCGGTGGAGGTCTCCCAGCACGCCCATAGGATCGTCATCGCCACCCCCATCGGCCACTGGCACGAATTCGGCGCCCTGGCCTCGGCCCTGGCCGCCGCGGAGTCGGGGTGGCGGGTGGTGTACGTGGGGCCCAGTTTACCATCAGAAGAGATCGCCTATGCCGTCAAGACCCTCAGGGCCCGGGCATTGGGCCTCAGCGTCTGCTACCGGGGGGATGCCTACAAGCTCACCATGGAACTCGGGAGGGTTCGGCACTTGTTGGGAGAAAGCCTGCCCATTTTTATCGGGGGGCCCGGGGCGGCAATTGCCCGGCAGGCCATTGAGGCCGCCCGGGTGATTCTGGTGGATGATTTAAGGGCTTACCGCGATAGGCTTGAGGCGCTCGTATGATTCCGACAGGCGATTCAGCGGAAGCAGATTGCCGGAGCCGTTGCACCGGAAACCGGCAGCCGGCAGGGATTCAGCTTTCAGTCTGGCCCGCGTCTTGCCCCGCCAGAATGTCCGCCCAATGCCGGGCAATGGTCGCGGTGGATCGGCAGATGCCCTGGGCCATGCTGGCGTCGATGATCTGATTGCGGGTCATGGCGCCAACAGCATAGAGCTCTGGGGTGTGGGGCCAGCGGTGGGGTGAGACTCGGACCCGGTGGCTGCGGGGATTGATCCGGATGCCCTCCCCGGCAGAGGGCTCTGGGATTGATGGCCCAGCAGCGAGGTTAACGGGCTGAGCGGATGCGGCGATTCCCACCGCCACGAGATTGCGGGCAAGGGGTGATGGATCGCTGGAGAGAGATTGCGGCTGTCCCCGGGCATCCACCACAAAATCATGGCTGACCGTCCGCTCTTGGCCCCGGGGGTCCATGTATTGGAATCGGTAATCCCCACGGCCTTGGGGACGATAAATCCGGTAATCGGCCCCCAGAGGCACCACCCGGAGCACTCCAGCCTGGATAAGGGCTAGCATTTTCCGGGCGTTGATGGCCGGCTGGGTGGCGGCATGGCAAAAGAAAACAGAGGTGTAATGGTGATCAAACCGCCGCCGCTCTTCAGGCTTCAGGGCCAAGTACCACTCGCGGATGAACGGAAAGGTTTGGGCCAGCACAGATTGCCAGATCACCCCCTGGCGCGAGGCGTCACCCTTTTGGACCGCGGTCAAATCCCGGACCAGAGACTCTGCCGGATCACCGTATAGGGGGGCAACTTCGGACCAATCCACGGGCCGGCCGTAGGCAGCGGCAAGTTCCTTAGCCAAAAGCCCCATGGTCGACGCCAGGCTCAGGCCCCCGATGGATCGTTGAATCAGGCGTCGGAACTCCTCCAGGGTCAACCAGCGGTTATGATAGGGTCCTCGGGGGCCGCGCACCCGAGGCAGCAGTCCCCGGCGGGAGAAAAGGGTGAGGGTTCTGGGGTTGGCCGGCATCCGATAGGATAAATTTCCCTGGGCATCTTCAGTGAAATGCCCATCGGAGGTCAAGGTCAATGCGGTTTCAATAGCACTGAGGCTGGAACCGAGCACTCCCACCGAGACTCCGGGGGGAATGGCATCTAAAAGCGCTGCCGCCGGCCAGGGCGAATCAAGATAGTTCTCCTGGCGGCGTTGGGTAAACCAGTGGCCTGTGGCCAGCAGCAGGGCATGGCTGGTCAACGCCAGGGGCTTTCCGGTCGATAGGCAACGCGCGGAGATTGCCATGGCGCCCGGGGCGGGCTGAATCCGTATCACCTCATGGCGCGGGTAGAGATTAACGATAAGCTTGAGCTTCCGGGCGGTCTGGATCGCCTCCTGGAATCGGGTCCGCAAATACTCCCCCATAAAGGCCCTGGGGTAGTGCCGGCAACCCTTTGGGGGCAGTGCCGGCCTAAAATAATGAGCCGGATAATGGGGAAAGCGGGCGCGCAGAAGGTCCAAGTTGGCGTTGATCCAGACTTGGAAATCTGACTTGCGATCAAAAAAGATCCCCATGTCGGCCGCGCACATGTTGGTGATGTGAAAGGGCATCAGGTTTCGGGGATTGTGGGGGAACCCCGGTCCGAAGAAGTCCTTTTTCTCAAGGATGGAGAGTTCCGCACCCCGGGGATCGAGCCTACCTGCGGCGGCGCGTTGCCCAAGGATCTCAACCAGCTGGCACAGCATGGCCGTGGCGGTGAGTCCCCCGCCGACAATGGTAAATTGGGTGCGTTTTCTCAAGGTTTGAACCGTTTAATCTGAAATTGAGACTCAGGGGCATGGAACGCAGACTGACGATACGCCGTAAACTGACCTTCCAGGCCCATGGGCGAAAGGTGGTGTTGATTAAAAAAACGTGAAGAGCGCATGCGCCACGTCCTGATGAAGGCCTTGGTCTGGGCACCCTACCTTCCCGACTACCCGTGACTGCACATCGAGGTCGCCGTTGGGGCCCGATTCTAGCCGGATGTGGTAGAAGTCTGTGAAGATGCAGAACCCAGCTTCTGGGGCGAAGCCGGCACGGTGAGTATCCGGAAAATGCGCCGATTGGTCAAGGTTTACCGTCGGACCCACCTGGCCTTCGCCAAGTGGGATGTGAACCTGGCTCAGCTCGATCCTTTTTTCCGCAGCGCTGTGTCCAGGGTTCCACGAACTGCCCCGGTGGACCTCATCTCCCTGCCCCCGGACAGCGCCGAGCGGTTCGCAGGCCGCCGGACCACCATCGCATTGAGCCTGTCCGCTGTCCTTACCAGCGCTAAGGGGGCCGAACTTAAGTGAATAGGAGACCGTTATGACCGAACCACGCATCATTCCCCTGTTTCCCCTGGGGGTGACCCTATTGCCCAAGATGCGGCTGCCCCTGCATATTTTCGAAGAGCGCTACAAACAGATGGTTGCCCATTGCCTGAGAACGCAAATGCCCTTCGGGATCGTCCTCTTTGACGGCCGCGCCATCCGCTCGGTGGGCTGCATGGCTACGATCCGCAAAGTCATCGAGCGCTATGACGACGGCCGCATGGACATCCTGACCCAGGGCGGCGAACGCTTTGTGGTGCAGCGCCTGATCGAAGAGAAGTTATTCCTCCAAGCCGAGGTGTCGTTTTTCGATGACCAACCGGAGGTTCCCGCGGACGACCTGCAGGCTGTTACAATCAAAGCCTGGGAACTGCTCCGGGAGGTGGCCGACGCCGATCTGGGCATTGAAGCCCAGGAATTGGAGAAGTCCATTCCGCCCAGCCAGCTCTCCTTTGCCATCGCCTCACTGGAAGGCTTTTCGCCGGCCGAGCGACAGGGGTTTTTAGAGATGACTTCGCCTTCCGAACGGCTGCGCAAAAGCGTCCAGGCCCTCGCCAGCATGGTGACCCGCAACCGCCTGACCGCCGAGATCCAGAGAGTGATCGGCGGCAACGGCCAACCCCCGCAGCGCATCCTCGATGGGCTCCAGGAGAGCCCGCCGAAGTAGATGCAAGCCAGGGGAAGCGATTCCGAACCCAGGACCAATGGCCCGGTTGAAATCCCCCCTGCCGCTCTTATGGTGGAGTTTTTAGATTTTTACCCTGTATCCCAAGGGTACCCAGGACTGAATAGTCCGAACTTCATACCCATCAAAATAAGGGAGATCGAAACAATGACCCACTCTGATGACGCCCAACACCCGGTCTCCGATACCATTGCCCAGCGGGTGGGGGTCGGACCGGATCCCACGGTAACCGGCTGGCAGAACTTTCTGGTGCAAATTCTGGAAAAAATGAAACCCTACCTGGCGGCTGGCCGGCTGGTGACCTTCCAGGCCCTGTCGGCCGAGGAGAAGACCTTTTTTAAAGGGCTGGTGAGTAGCGTCACGATTCCCTCCCGCGCCTTGGCCCTCTATCTGCCCCCCAGTGTCCGCTACCAGATGATGTACACCAACCACGGCTCCGATGCGCGCTACGACA
Organism: uncultured delta proteobacterium; assembly: GCA_963713755.1. Taxonomy (GTDB): domain Bacteria; phylum Desulfobacterota; class Desulfobacteria; order Desulfobacterales; family CAVQMW01; genus CAVQMW01. The sequence continues at coordinate 25,922 of CAVQMW010000006.1, forward strand.
GCGATCACCATCCGGACCGGCCCCCGGATGCGGGCGTCCTGCTAGCCAGTTCCGAGAAGAATTTCGAAGTGATTCTCAATTCCCTATTCGCCCATCCTCCCACGCTGGCGGCGGTGGATGTCTATGAGCGCGGAAGCTTGATCGGCGGGTACACCTACCCCAGCATCACAGCCTGCCAGGAGAGCCTGAGCGAGCTGCTGCAAACCTATTTGGGGAGATAGGGCCTCCAAGTCCGGCAGTCTTGATGATCGAAACCCCGTCCTTTGGCACCAGGTATTCATTGTGAAACAAAGAAGGAGCGACCCATGAAACTTAATGGTAAAATCGCGTTGATCACCGGCGGCAACCGCGGCCTGGGTAAAAATTCCGCTCTGCGCCTGGCGGAATATGGCGCCGATTCCATCATCACCTACCGCCGTCATGATCAGGAGGCCCGGCAGGTGGCGGCCGAGATCAAGTCCCGCTTCCAGCGGCGCTGCGTCCCCCTTCAGCTCGATGTGGCTCAAATTGATTTACTAAACGGATTTGCGGCCCAGGTGGCGGACAGCCTGAAAAAGAATTGGGGAAGGGAAAAATTCGATTTTCTGATCAACAATGCAGGGATCGGATCCCGTGCGCCTTTTGAGGAAACCACGGAGGAGATGTTTGACCGGCTCTTTCTGGTCCACTTCAAAGGCGTTTACTTTCTCACCCAGAAGCTGGTTTCCCTGCTCGCCGACCAGGGCCGGATCATCAACCTCTCCTCGGGCCTCACTCGTTTCAGCCTGCCGGGCCAGAGCGCCTATGCCGCCATGAAAGGCGCGGTGGACACCTTCACCAAGTATCTCGCCAAGGAGTTGGGGGGCCGCGGCATCACGGCAAATCTGGTGGCGCCGGGAGCTATTGAAACCGATTTCACCCAGGCGGCATTTGAGGCCAATCCCGAGGTGAAAACGATGATCGCCAGCCAAACCGCTCTAGGCCGGGTGGGTGTCCCCGACGATATCGGCGGCATCGTGGCCTTTCTGTGCTCCGAAAACGCGCGCTGGATCAATGGCCAGCGTATCGAAGCCTCGGGGGGCATATTTCTCTGAAAGCTGCCGGATCGACAACCCAACAGCGGTAGCGGAACGGCCATCTGAAAAATCACGCATTGGGAACAGAATCGGAACCCGGTTCCAACCCATACAACCGGTATTCATGATCATTAAATCCCCCCCGGCCCCCCTTTTTCAAAGGGGGGTGAAGCCATTTTCCCAGCCCCTCTTTATCAACGGCGGGTCAGGCCATTTTCCCGGTTCCCCATTTTTCAAAGGGGGCTATGGGGACTTCCCTAAGATCCCCCATTTGCCAAAGGGCGCCAGGCGGAATTCTCTAAAGTTCCCCCTTTAGCAAAGGGGGCCAGGGGGATTTATCCTTGCCATGTGCGGCTTTCAACCCCATTCCGACAGCAAACTGGACCATAATACCGCGTAGTCCCGGGGGCCGTCGACGGCGGAGTAGGATGGCCGTCTATTGAAGTGAGATAATTGCTCAGGGCTGGTAGCGCGGGTAATCAGTGTATCCCTGGGGACCGGGCGTATACCAATCGGTCATATCGTCATGGGGCGCCAGGAGCCATCCATTTTTCAAGCGTTCCGGCAGGTCCGGATTGCTGATAAAGGGCCGCCCGAAAGCTGCCAAATCGGCCTCTCCCGCCGCCAGCCTCTCCGCCGCGCTTTGCCCCGTGTAGCCGCAGTTGCCCATAATGATGCCGCGATACACCTTCCGGAATTCCGCCAGGGTCATGGGTTCTCCCTGTTCATGAAATCCAAAGGCCAGGCCGTCCATGACATGCAGATAGCCGAGGTTGAGCCGGTCGAGCTGCTTGGCTGCGTAAAGGTAGGTTTCCCTGAAATCGTCGCCGCCCATGTCATTGAACACCCCGTTGGGCGAAATGCGCACGCCCACCTGAAGGGAGGGCCACACCGCCAGCACCGCCTCCAGCACCTCTTTGAAAAAGCGGTAGCGATTCTCAATCGTCCCGCCATAGGCATCCTCGCGCCGATTGGTCTTGGAATCCAGAAATTGATTGATCAGGTAGCCGTTGGCGCCGTGCACCTCCACGCCGGAGAACCCCGCATCTCTGGCGTTGCGGGCGGCCCGGCGATAATCGTCAACCGTGCTGCGAATCTCCGCTTGGGTCAGTGCCCGGGGGGTTTCGTAGGGCTTTTTCCCCCGGGGGGTGGTGACGCCGTCGCCGCTGATCTTGATTTCAGAGGCCGAAACCGGGCGCTCACCGTTATGGAAATCGCTGTGGGAGGCTCGGCCGCAGTGCCAGAGCTGCAGAAAGATGGGGGTGCCCGTGGGCTTGAGTTTCTCCGTCACCAGACGCCAGCCGTCCACCATCTCCGGCGTGTAGATTCCCGGTGAGCCCACCCAGCCGTTGCCCTGGCTGGAAATCACCGTGGCCTCGGTAATGAGCAATCCGGCGGAAGCCCTCTGATGGTAGTATTCGGCCATCAAAGAATTGGCCACCCGGCTCTCCCCGGCCCGGCCCCGGGTCATGGGGGCCATCACAATTCTGTTTTTCAGCTGGTAATCTCCCAAGCTGAGCGGTTCGAACAATCGCTTGCTTTCCATTTTGGGGCTCCATAGATGGGGGGTTTATGGCCTCGACATCGGATCCGAAAGAAACCTTTTAGGTTTCAAGTATAAGCCCGGCAACGATGCGCGATCAGCTATCAGCCGTCTCGATTTGATCGTCTAAGATTGCCATTGCTCCGGCACGAAACAACCCCTGGGCGATAATTTTTCCCGGCCGGAAAGAAATAGAAGCGATTTTTACGAACAGATTTGATTACGGCCCAACCGGTGCTTGTTCAAGCAACATGATACCTTGAAGTTAGCTCGGGGTAATGCATCCGGGGCATCGTTCTTAAAAATGCCATAAGAGTGAAACGCCGATTTCAGCCTCAAAATCATCCCGGGCTATGGGGCTATCCTGGATTTCGCTGCTGTACAGCTCGGCGCCAACTTCGGCAATTACATGGACATGACGGGTGAGGTATTGCCGAAAAATGCCGGTTATGCCGGTCGATCGATACCCTCCGCCCAGATCTGTTCGAGCCAGCCCCGAAGTTTCCGAATCTGATCTTGATACTCCGAAATCTTTGTTGATGAAGGCTGCATCCGCAAAGGTCGAAAATAGGAAAATTTCTGCGCCTGTCCCGTCCATTTTGGAGCCGAAACGGCGGCCGGCGGCGAGGATGCCCAACCAGCCGAAATCGCTTTCCCCTCCCAGCACGCGGGCAGCAAGCCAATTGCGCCAGTTTTGACCCAAAGCTCGACGAATCTCGACAAAACCGGCAATGTGGGAATCCCGCTCCGCGATTCCATCCAGACAGCCATCATCGGAATCATCAGGTTCCAGACCGCTTTCATAGCGGGCACCGGCTTGAGCCAGCCAGACACGGGCAAAACGACCCTTCCAGGCCAGCTCCAGCCCCTCCCAGGAAAAGAGATGATTACCGGTCCGCCATTGAATGGCGCCGGCCGGTTCGAATTCCAACTCATATTCATCCGAGCCGTCATAGGCGGCTCCATACTCAAGACCAGCGCCCAGGGCGACCCCCCAACCGCCGCCGCGGGTGAAGTCCAGCACCGACGGCAGGGGAACCAGGGGCAGGCCTGGCGATTCGCTCGCCGGGGCACTGGTGCCCGCCGACAAGAAGATCAGGGTGACCAGCCCGGCTGCTGCATGGCCATTGATAAGCGATAGGATCTTTATCATCATTATTGACCTCCATTCCCGTAATGGTATGTTGAAACGCCCTGAAAAGTCTCCCCGGATCTAACAGGACCCATCTCAATCCGGCACTGCTTCCACATCGGTATGCACAAACCCTAAAGGCTTGATGGCCGGAAGGCAATCGGCTATGCACGATCGGTTAGGTTTTTTGCACGAACGGCAATAAAAGCGGGAGAAGTGGAACTATGAGCCGCAAGCAAAAATGAGCTGATGAGTGTGAGTCGGATATCTACGCTTAGGTATTACCTTGGAACCGGATTCCTGTTGATTCTGATCTTCACGGCGCTAAAGCCGGAGGGGACGCAGGGAGCGGACCTTTTTAGCCGTCTGATTGTCTGGTCCCTCCAGGTGGGGACGTTGTTGCCCATGTTGATTGGCCTGCATATCTGGCTTCAATCTGCGAGCAGTTTCAATCGCCTGAATCCATGGTTAAAACTACTCTTTTCGGGCATACTGGGATCTTTGCTGTTCGCTCCCCTCGGGCTTGTCATCGATCACCTATTCGGTCTGGAGGCAGACTATGCAGTCACCAGCCTATGGCGTCTGATCGTACTGTTTACGGATGAGTCCCTGTCGATACTCCTGCCGGTAACGTTGACATGGGTTGCCATTAATATACCCCGAGTATTAAGGCTGAATTTCGCGGAGATGGAGACTTCGCAGGCAGAGGGCAAAAAGATGGAAGTGCGTGCGATCAGACCGCAGCACTCGAAAGAAATTTTGAGGCTCCTCCCGGCAGCGATCGGGAAGGATGTTGTATACCTCAAATCGGAACTGCACTATCTCCGGGTGGTGACCGAGAAGGGGGAAACGCTCATACTATACAATCTCAGGGACGCAATATTCGAGTTGGAGCAATTGCGGAGTGGAATTCAGACGCACCGCTCCTACTGGGTATCCGGGTGCCACATCGACAGACTGATCAGTGAGAACGGCAGGAAGTTCCTGCTCGCGGATGGCAGCCACAAAATTCCCATAAGCCGACGAAAAATACAATCCGTCAGGGAATATGTGAACACTCTTTCCAGCAGCCCCCCACCCTCAAACTTCAGCTGACATTTCAATAGCGTTTCCCCTCAGGCCAACGTTATCATTGTCCCCCTTGAGCCGCGCTATCCGCCAGGCTGGTCGCTGCAGGCAACCCTCCAGTTGCTCTGACCGTCGCTGCTCAGGGTGCAGCCCGCGGGAATATGCAGTTGGCCCCCCATGGGCAGCTCTTTCTCCGTGCCGGCCCGATCTCCCTCAGCCGTCGCCTCCCGGCCATGCTCCCGGGCGATGAGCATGTAGATGGAGGGAATCACGAAGAGGGTGAAGGCGGTGCCCACCAGGGTGCCGCCCACCAGCACCAGACCGATGGAATTGCGCGCCGCGGCACCGGCGCCGCTCACCAGCACCAGGGGAAAGTAACCGGCGATGGTGGCGCTGCTGGTCATCAGGATGGGCCGCAGGCGGGTCAGGGCCGCTTCCCGCACTGCATCCTGTTTGCCGCGCCCTTTGAGCTGGAGTTTGTTGGCGAACTCCACGATCAGAATGCCGTTTTTGGCCACAATCCCCACCAGGGTCACCAGTCCCACCTGGGAGTAGATGTTGAGGGTCGTGGTCCAGCCGTCGGTCCAGAAGGGAACATTGGGGTCGGGGATGCGCAGGAAGGTGAAAACCAACGCCCCGAACATGGCCAGGGGTACCGATCCGGCCAGGATCACCAGGGGATCGCGAAAGCTGTTGTACTGGGCCGCCAGCGTCAAAAAAATCATCACCAGCGCCAGGCCGAAAGCGGGCAGGAACTTGTTGCCCTCGGTGCGCAGCTGGCGCGACTCGCCAGTGTAGTCGATCACGTAGCCAGGGGGCAGGATCTTGGCGGCTTCCTCTTCGAGAAAAGCCAGGGCTTGGTCCAGGGGACGCACCGGCACCCCGCTTAAGGTCACGGCGTTGAACTGCTGGAAGCGGTTGATGGAACGCGGCACGGTGCGGTTGGCCACCGTGGCGATGCTGCTCAGGGGCACCAGGGTGCCGTCGGGGCCGGTGACATAGACATCCCGCAGCTGTTCGGCGGTGAGTCGGCCGCTGCGCTCAATCTGAGGAATCACCTTGTAGCTGCGGCCCTCGATGTTGAAGCGGTTGACATAATCGCCCCCCACCAGGGAGGCCAGGTCGGCGCCCACCTGCTGCAGATTGAGTCCCAGGTCGGCCACCTTGTCGCGGTTGATGCGCAGCTCGGCCTCGGGCTGATCGATTTTCACATCGATGAGAGGCGGAAAGGCAAACAAGCCGCTCTGCATCGCCTTGAGCTGAAGCTGGCGGGCGAATTCCAAGATCCGCTCCGGTTCGTCGGTGGCCGCCAGCACAAACTCCACCGGAAACTGACCGCCGCCGGGCAGGGCCGGGGGCGTCACGGCAAACATGTCGATGCCCGGGATCTGGGAGAGCCGTCCGCGCACTTCGGGCAGAATCTCGAAAATGGTTCGCTGGCGATCTTCCCAGGGCGCCACCACCATGCCCCCGAACCCGGAAGAGGGCGAGGTGATCTGGAAGGTGTACTGGGTTTCGGGAACGGCCATGAAGGCATCGTTGGCTGCTGCGGCGCCTTGGCGGGTCTGGTCCAGGGTGGCATTGGCTGCGGCGTCCACAATCCCAAATATCACGCCCTGGTCTTCGCTGGGGGCCAGCTCTTTGGCCGACATGACGTACATGGGAATGGTCACCAGTCCCAGGGCGGCCCACAGCAGGTAGACCGCCGGTCGCGCCCGCAGGGTGCCGTCCAGCAGGCGGCCGTAAAATTTGCTGAAACGTTCGAAATCCCGGGCGATGCGACCGGGCCAGCCCTTTTCGGCCATGCCGGGCTTGAGCAGCTTGGAGGCCAGCATGGGCGACAGGGTCAGCGCCACCACCGTGGAGATCACCACCGCCCCGCTGAGCGCAAAGGCAAATTCCCGGAAAAGCGAGCCGGTCAATCCGCCCTGCAAGCCGATGGGGGTGTAGACCGCGGCCAGCACGATGGTGGTGGCGATCACCGGCCCCACCAGCTCCCGGGCGCCGGTAAGCGCCGCCTGCAGCGGGGATTTGCCCATCCGCAGGTGGCGCTCGACATTTTCCACCACCACAATGGCGTCGTCCACCACCAGGCCCACAGCCAACACGATGGCCAGCAGGGTCAGTAGATTGATGGTGAACCCGAACAGCTGCATGAGAAAAAGCCCGCCGACGAGGGAGAGCGGTATGGCGATCACCGGAATGAAAGCCGAGCGTAGCGAGCCGAGAAAAAGAAAGATGATGACCACCACGATGCCCAGGGTGAGCACCAGGGTGCCGGTCACCTCTTGGATGGCGTCTTGAATGTAGGCCGTGGCGTCATAGGCGACTCGTCCGGTAAGGCCCGTGGGCATCTCAGCCACGATGGCCGCCATCTCTTGTTTCACCGCCCCGATCACATCCAGGGAGTTGGCATTGGGCAGGGGCCAAATACCCATGAAGACCGCGTCCTGGCCGGAAAAGCGCACTTCGGAGTCGTAATCTTCGGCCCCCAGGACCACCTCGGCGATATCTTCCAGGCGAACCAGGGCGCCGCCACTGTTGCGGATCACCAGGCGTTTGAACTCCTCCACCGAGGTGAGGTCCGTGTCGGCGGTTAAGTTGACCTGTACCAGGGCGCCTTTGGTCTGCCCCACGGCCGCCAGAAAATTATTGGCCGCCAGAGCCTGGCGCACCTGAACGGGGCTGATGTTGAGGGCCGCCATGCGGTCGGGCTTGAGCCAGATGCGCATGGCAAAGGTACGCCCACCGAGAATGTCGGCGCGCTGTACCCCGGTGATCGCCGAGAGCCGCGGCTGAACAATGCGCACCAGGTAGTCGGTGACCTGGTTTTGCTTGAGGATGTCGGAAGTGAAGCTCAAATAGGCCGAGGCGAACTGGCTGTCCGCGGATTCCACGTTGAGGGTGGGCACTTCTGCCTCCGGGGGCAGGGTGCCCCGCACCTGATCCACCTTGGCGCTGATCTCGCTGAGCGCTTTGATGGCGTCGGTGTTGAGCTCCAGGCGCGCGGTGATGGTGGAGACTCCCTGGCGGCTTTGGGACTGGATGTAGTCAATACCGTCCGCCGCGGCAATGGCGCGCTCCAGGGGGGTGGTAATAAAGCCCCGCACCAAGTCGGCACTGGCGCCGATGTAGACCGTGGTGACGGTCACCGCCGCGTTTTCGCTGCGCGGATACTGGCGTATGTTCAAGGTGAGCAGGGCCTGGACGCCGGTGATGATGATCAGCAGGCTGACCACCAGCGAAAGCACGGGCCGCCGGATAAAGATATCGGTGATGTTCATGGTCCCAGACCTCCCCTGTCGGCGATCCCGTTAGGCATCGTTGGGATCGGGGTTGAGCTGAAAGTCCGGGGCCAGTCGATTGTCCACCACCACGGATTGGCCGTTGCGCAGCTTAAACACCCCGGTGCTGACGATGGTCTGACCGGCCTCGAGGCCCTGGGTCACGGCCACGAAGTCGCCGCGCTGCTCGCCGAGCTGAACAAACTGCTGCCGCAACACCAGGGATGGTTCCTGGGAATTTTCGCCCTCTCCCGCCGGTTCCACCACAAACACCGAATCGCTGTAGGGTGCGTACTGCACCGCCGTGGCCGGTATGGTCAGGACCGACGTTTTCACCGGCAGCAGCACCTCCAGGGTGACGTACATGCCCGGCCGCAGCCGTTCCCGGGCATTGGCCACCGTGGCCTGGACCTGAATGTTCCGGGAGTTGGAATCCACATCGGGGTTGACGGCGCTGATGGTGCCGGTCATGGCCTCTCCCTTGAGGGCTTCGCTGCGCACTTCAACACCGAGGCCCGCTTCCAGCTGGGCCAGATCCTGCTGGGGCAGATAGAAATTGACGAAGATGGGGTCCAAGGCCTGGAGCGAGGCAATGGGCTGGCCGCTGGTGAGCACCTCCCCCAGATTCACCTGGCGGATGCCCAGGCGGCCGGAGAAAGGGGCCCGAATGGTCTTTTGGGCGATGGTGGCGCGAATCAGATCCACCTGAGCCAGAGCCTGGTCCAGGGCCGCCCGGCGTTGGTCCAGATCAGCCTTGGGGGCCAACTTCTGCCGGGAAAGGCTCTCCGTGCGCTCCAGGTTCTTGCGGGCCAGGACCACCTCGCTTTCAGCGGCGCGCAGCTGGGCCTGTTCCACGGAAACGTCCTGCTGCAGCAACAGTTGGCCTGCTTCCGCTTGAGCGCCAGGGATCAGGAGGATCCGTTCCACTTTTCCGGGCAGCTCGGCAGTCACCACCACGCCCTGAACCGCCTCCACCGAACCCACGGCCCGCAGGGCGCTGGACCATTCTCCCGGGTTTACCTCAGACACCGTGACCGTCTGGGGCGGCGGAACAAAGGATTCGCTATGGGCCGTCATCCGGCCGAACTGGAGTCCCTTGATGAAGCCCAGGGCTCCCGCGACAATCAGCAAAAACAGCAATGTTAGAACGACACGGCCAAATATTTTCATAGCATGATTCTCCAAATACCAAACTTCTCGAGCAGCTTTCCAGTGGACACCTGCGGGCTGGGTTTGCCGAATTTGTCCACCAACGACAGGTGTGGGATGTGATTGGGTTGAGAAAGATTAAAAATTCAGAGAAAAACATACAACAGACCGCGGACTTGTCCAGTTGGCCTACCTGTGAGGACTGACAGCGACCACCGAAGAACGAGGATCTGGCGTGGCGCTAAATCAGCAACTGCCATGGGAAGCGCCGGCCACCCTCGAACGAGGTTTAAACCCAGGCCCACTGCGAAAATTGATTACACAGGACCGGTTGAAGAGGTGGTCTTTTACCTGGAGGAAAAGGATTTGTCGGTTAGCGAAATGACTCGGAATGGATCAGAAATTTAAAATGAGAGTCAATCAGCAGGAAACCGGTAGCGGAAATCACAATGGCGGGCACCCTCCATGAGGGTCTGGGTCCGACGGAGCCGGGCCTGGGGATTGAAGCCTTCGATCAGGGCGAAATCACGATTGCATGAGAGAGTTTTGCCCAGTTCCGAAATACCCAGGGCTTGATACATTTCCGCATAGCGGCAGCGCACCACATTGAAATCGAGATGCTCGCCTTCGCAGCGAAGGATCTCCAGCTTGAGGGCGTCATTCTGGTTCCAGAACTCCAAGGCGGCTTGGAAGTGGGATAGCTCGCTGCCGCCTATGGCAACCGACAGCTCGGCGCCTTGCTGTCGGGCGATTTGGATAATGGTGGCGTGAAGCACCTGCAGCACGGCTTCCTTGCCGAAGGCAGCCCCCAGGGCGTCAATGAGCGGGATCAGAAGTCTCGCCTCGACCTCCCGGCGGGTCAGCACGCCGATCTGCTGGGTCAGAGTGTCGGGAAAATCGCCGCGACTGTTCGGATCCATGGGCATCCCTTGACGCTCTGCGGGGTGGCCTGTGAGGGAAGGCCCGTTATGGACTTGATTTAAATGTATCAAGGGCGGCGACCACATCTTCCAGTTTGGGGCGGACATTGATATCCTCCACGTGGATGTGGGTGATGACGCCCGCCTTGTCGATATAGATCAGGGCCCGCTCCGCGGTGCCGTCGGAGCGCAGAACTCCGTAGCTGGCCGCGGCCTCGCCGTGGGGCCAAAAATCGGAAAGCACCGGAAACCACAGCTCGCCCATCTCCCGGGTCCAGGCGAAAAGGGTGGGGATATTGTCGGTGGTGATCCCCAACAGGATGGCGTCGCGAGCCTCGAACAGCTCCCGGGCGATATTGTACCCCGGCCATTGATCGGAACAGACCGGGGTCCAGGCCGCGGGCACAAAGGAGAGCACCACATTGCGCTGGTTTTGAAAGCCTGATAGCCGGATGGATTTGCCGGAAACCGCAGGCAGTTCAAAATCAGGGGCCGGGTCGCCTACCTTCACCTTCAATTCGCTGTCCCGGGCTTTGAGCTGTCCCGGGTCGTAGATGTTGCCCCCCAGGGCCAGGGCGGCCGGAACCATCAGGCTGAAAAGGTTTAAGGCCAGTAAGAAACGTTGCCATGGAATTCGGGTCAGCAGTTTCACGGGAGCCTCTTATGGGATCATTCCAGATTTGCCGTTTGAATCAGTTCTTCCAGCAGTTCGCCCGCATCTTTGGCGCCTCCCAGCTGTGAAAAGAACAGCACAAGCGGTCTATCGGCCTTAAGGTGCAGCCCGAAGAAGTAGGGCGTCCGGACTTCTCCCAGCTGCTGGTGAATGACAAAATCGCCATCGGGAAACAGAGGGAAGGTGACGTTGTACTTTTTGCGGAAAACGTCCACCTCAAAGGCCGAATTGCCCACGCCGATACCAATGAGTTTTAATTTACCCCCCAAAGTCGGCGATGTCTCGATTTTGGTGTGCAGGTCGTTGAGGGTGGGCGCCTCACGCTGGCAATGGGGGCAGTACATGCTGTAAATCTCGATTATCAGCGCCGGGGCGTCGATCTCCGAAAGACGGAAACTCTCCTGGCCCGCCTTAAGCCCCAGGTAGTTCAGCAGCTGGGGATCGGAGGGCGCCGGCAGCACCAGATCGGGAAACGCTTCACCGGCTGCGGGGGTGCCGCCAAAGGCGCCCAGGGGAAATAAAATCCACAGTACTAAAATCCCCAGTAAGCCACCCATAAAACGATAACCGCGTTTGCTTCGATGCATCTCAAACTCCGTATTAAAAGGGATTACACGCCATAGCCCGCCTGCTGGGCCTTGAGGTCCAGGTGAACCGTGGCGGCGTGCTCCAGTCGCGGGTAAATGACCCGCTCGGTCTGGCGCAGATCAATGGATTTCAGGTATTTGCGGCATTGATCGCACACATCCACGCGATACTCTTTTTCTTCTTCAAGGTAGAGGTATTGCAGGGAGGTGTTGTTTTTATTTTGGCAAAAAGGACAGTAGACGCGCTTCATGGGCCAGAGGTGCCAGCAAAAGCCGCAGAAAACGTGCCGCTGGCCGTCGCGGGAGTAGAGCGCCAGGGCCGGCGCGCTGCCGCAGATGGGGCATGCGGGCTGTTTGAGGCTGGGTGATTTTTCCAGATGGGTCTGCAAGTATTCGGCACAGACCCGGATGGAGGGCAGCATTCCCTGATAGACCGCAAAGTGAATAAATTCCGGCGCCACCTGCAGTTCGGCTCCCTGGTCCTCGAGGCAGGCGCCGTCCTGGGCCAAATAGCCGGCAACTAAAGCTCCGATGTCAACCTTTCCCTGGGCCAGGGCGGTTTTCAGGTGCTGGGCCGAATCGGCCGTTTTCAGCCCGGCCTGGAGGGTCAGGTCACAGATCGCGACCATCAGCGCCTGGGTTGCGGGGAGATTTATGGGCCACTGTCTGAGGTCCAGAACCGCAAACCCCCGCCCCACCGAAGGGTCGATTTCGGGAAGCGTGACATTTTCAAGATGGAGGTCAAGACCCTGTTGGGCTTTCTCCTGCTCCGAAAAAAGCTGGGCGTGGTAATCGACGATTTGGGCATAGGCCGGACGAATCCGCTTTAAGGCCGTGGCGGCCTGCTGGATGGTGTCCGGGCTGTGGGTTTCAGTCGCTTCCATGGCCTCCCTCTGGGGGTAGTGTGGGGGTTGATCCGAACCGCGTCGGGAAATACGATCCGGTGGTGCATAGGGCCATCAAGTCGCGGGAACTCAATATGCACCGCTGAAAGAAAGGATTCAAGGGGAAAAAGCCTCGGCCGCGCCGGCAGGCACCCAGGATGCAATCGGCCGAGGTCTTTAAAGGTGAACCCGGTTCAGCCGCGCAATGCGCCTGCGGCCCGGTTCAATGGCTTGAACAGTTTGCGGAAAGCCAGCCGGCGGGAAGTCCCAAACCCCGAACGGCCGGCCACGGCGGATTCGTGATAGTGTTCCGGCGCAAACCCCACCAGGTAAATCACCCGCACATCATCGGGGTCCAGAAGCTGGGCCTGGGGGAAGTTCTTTTGAACCGCGCCCAACCGCTGCTCGGCCAAGTCGCGCATGGCCGTATCATCGCCAAAGTTCATGGCCCCCGTGGGACAGGTCTGAACGCAGGCCGGCAACAACCCATTTTGCACCCGGTCCAGACACATATCGCACTTGGCCAGCACCCCCTGGGCATTGCCGCGGGGAATGTTGTAGGGGCACGAGGCGATAATATCCTCGGTGATCAAATCGGCGCTGGTGGCGGTATAGATCACCGCGCCCGTCGCCTCATCCTTAAAGATAGTTCTGGGATCGGCGGCGGTTTCCAGGCAAGGCGGCTCGATGCAGTGCCGGCACTGATCCGGGAAAAAAAGCCAGCGCAGCTTGCCATCGATGACCTCTTCGCGCATCCGCACCAGCTTGTAGGTGTCAAAAGAGAGATCCGGCGGGTTCTGGTAAGTGCCGCTGTTTTGGGTTTCCTCGGCGGGCAGATCGTGCCACTGCTTACAGGCGACCTGGCACCCGCGACATCCCGTGCATACGGTGGTATCAATGAAAAATGCCTTGGCCATGGGTCATCACCTCCTTTCACACCTTCACGACGTTGACCATGAAGGCCTTGGTTTCCGGAATGCGGGTATTGGGATCACCGGAGGAGGGCGTCAGCAGGTTGGCGCTCTCTTCAACGCTGGTCCGGGGAAAACGCCAGCCAAAGTGCCAGGGCAGACCCACTTCATGGATGGTGGTCCCTTCGATGAGAAAGGGCTTGAAGCGCTTGGAGACCACTGCCGTGCACGCCACGGATCCCCGGGCGGAAACCACCTTGACCCGCTGGCCGTTTTCGATCTGTTTCAGTTCGGCCAGCTCCTCGCTCATCTCCACGAACATCTGGGGCTGGAGTTCCAGCAGGTACGGCTGCCAGCGGGTCATCACTCCGGTCTGCCAGTGCTCGGAGACCCGATAGGTGGTCCCCACATAGGGAAAGCGCGGATCGCAGGTGGCATAGGCATCCGCCTTGGTGTCGTAGATCGGCGCCGTGGGATTATTCAGTTGAGCGCTGAAGGGATTTTCCGACACCGGGCACTCCAGGGGCTCGTAGTGTTCGGGAAAGGGCCCGTCCGCGCGGCCCGGACCGAAAATCTGCCCAAAGCCGTGCTTGCGCATGATAAAGGGGTGTTTGCTTTTGGGGTTGGGCGAGCCGTCCGCGTTACGCAGGGGCGGCCAGCCGCCGTCGGGAACATCCCCCTCCCACTTGTCCTTATTCCACTGAATCACCCATTGGGCATCGCTCCAGGGCTTGCCCTTGGGATCCACCGAGGCGCGGTTGTACAAAATCCGGCGATTCACCGGCCAGCACCAGGAAAATTCGGGGTAGAGCCCTATGGCGTTGGCGGCGTCCGTATCCCCGCGGCGGGCGGCCATGTTGCCCTCTTCGGTGTAACTGTTGCAGTAGAGCCAGTTGCCCGAAGAGGTGGAGCCGTCGGCCTGGAGAAAAGCGAAACTTGGCACCAAGGTACCCTTGGCATAGGTTTTGTCCTTGATGGTGACATCTTCGAGAAAGTAACCGTTGATCTCCTTGGCCACTTTGTGGGCGTCAAAAGCGCCCTCCGTGGTGTAGTCCCACTTGAGCTTCAAGATGGGATCCGGAAAGGCACCGCCCTCTTTTTCATACAGGGCTTTGAGTTTGTGCCCCAGTTCCAGGATGATGTCACCGTCCGGCCGGCTGTTGCCCAGGGGCTTGGGTCCTGGGTAGCGCCACTGCATCCAGCGCCCGCTGTTGGTGATGCTGCCCTCTTTTTCAACGGAGATCGCCGCGGGCAGCATAAAAACCTCGGTTTTGATCTTAGCGGGATCCGCACCGGGACCGTGCCAGAACGACCCGGTCTCATTGTCGAAGATGTTGACGTTCACCATCCAGTCCAGCTTGGCCAGACTCTCCCGCACCTTGCCCGCGTTGGCGCCGCTGCAGGCCGGATTCTGGCCCCAGGCCAAGAAGCCCTTGATATTGTCCTTGTACATCTCGTCGAACAGATCCAGCCAGGAGTAAGTCTTGCCGTCATCCACCTTGGGCAGCCAGGAATAGCCGAAATCATTTTCGGGGCCGGCCTGATTGCCAAAGTAGGATTTCAGCAGGCTCACCGAGTACTTGGGGTAGTTTTGCCACCAATTGGCCGAAAGCGGATCGTTGCTTTGGGGCGTCCATTTCTCATTGTAGGCCGCCAGACTGATATTGGAAGCCCGGGGGGTTTGCAGGTAGCCCGGCCAGATGTGCCACAGCAGGCATTGATCCGTTGACCCCTGGACGTTGGACTCGCCCCGTAGGGCATTCACGCCCCCCCCGGCCATACCCATGTTGCCCAGCAGCAGCTGGATGATGGCCATACCGCGAATGTTCTGCACGCCGTGGCTATGCTGAGTCCAGCCCATGGCATACATGATGGTACCGGCCTGACCCGGAACGCCGGTTTTGGCATAGGCGGTGTAGATCTGCTGAATGGCATCCTTGGGCATACCGGTGATGCGGGAAACCTTCTCCACGTCATAGCGCTCGTAATGGGACTTGAGCAGCTGAAAGACCGAGTTTGGATCCTCAAGAGTCTCGTCTTTTTGGGGAACCCCCTGTTCGTCCATCTGGAAGCTCCAGGTGCCCTTGTCATAACTGCGGGAGGTTTCGTCGAAGCCCGAAAAGAGACCATTTTCAAATTTGAAGTCGGGATTCACAAGGAAGGCGGCATTGGTATAGTTGACCACGTACTCTTTATGGATCAGGTCATTGTCCAGGATGTAGTTGATCATGCCCCCCAGAAAGGCGATGTCGGTTCCCGAACGGATGGGGGCGTAGAAATCGGCCTTGGAGGAGGTTCGCGTGAACCGGGGATCGACACTGATCAGGGTGGCGCCGTTTTGCTGGGCCTCGGTGACATACTTGAATGAGATGGGGTGGTTTTCGGCAGCGTTGCTGCCCATGATCAAAATGCAGTTGCTGTTTTTGATATCAATCCAATGATTGGTCATCGCGCCGCGTCCGAACGACTCTGCCAGAGCCGCAACCGTTGCGCTATGTCAGATCCGCGCCTGGTGTTCGATGTACACCAGCCCGGCGGCCCGCAGAAGGGCCTGATAAACCCAGCACTCCTCGTTGTCCATGGCGGCACTGCCCACGGAGGCGATGGATTCCACGCGGTTGACCTCCTGGCCCTGGTCGTTTTTGGAAATGAAATCGGCATCCCGCGTCGCTTTGACCCGCTGGGCGATCTGGGAAAGGGCCCAATCCCAGGAAACGGTTTGCCACTCGCCGGCACCGGGCGCCCGGTAAAGGGGTTGCGTCAAGCGGTTCTCATTTTCCACCAACTGCTTCAGGGAGGCGCCTTTGGAGCAGAGCGAGCCCCGGTTAATGACGTGTCCGGGATCGCCTTCGATGTTGATCACCCGCCCGTCGCCCCGCTGGCTGGTGTGGACAATGGCCCCGCAGCCCACCGCACAGTAACAGCAGATTGTGGTGGTCTCTTTGGCGTACATCGTTTTCAGCATCTGGGCATAGGCGCTGATGGGCTTGAGATCAAAGCCCAAGGTGCCCACGGCTATTCCGGCGGCCGTCGCCCCGCTGATCTGCATGAACTGTCTGCGTGTAAAGTCCATCAATGGCCCTCCTTTTGGTTGAACCGGTTCGCTGTTGCTTTTTCTCCAGTTGATGATTTCGGCACCCTCCGCAACCCAACATTTCACCCCACGCCGTGACACTGTGGATTGGGCTGCATGCATCTTAGACCCTATGCCTGGGCCGATTGGGTTGGCCGCCCTTAGGGGACTCGTCCCCCAATGCAAAGATGGAAAAAGGGCCGGCTTACCGATTTAGCTCATTGCTCTAAGCGGAAATGCTTATTGGGACGAACGGGTGTCATTTTGGGTGAACAATGGTCACTACTTGGGTAAAGAGTGGCGTAGCAGTGGATTTGGTGAACCCTAGTTACTGCCAATAACAATCTCTGATTATCGGTCAGTTGAAGTGAGCCTTTGTCGGTACTGGTCAGTGTTGACGCAGTTTTAAGGTTATGTCAAGGATAAATACAACCTATCCCCGGATAGGCATACCGGGCCGATAAACCTCTCCCCATGTCCCTCTAAAAATGGATCATTTTAGCAACATCACCCGGGCAACGGTGAGGTTGTCGCAATGTGTCAATGTCCCCTCCCCTGGATTGAATTCGGGGACATCCCAATCTGAATTTCACCCGACCATCAACCTCCGATGATTTTTCCTTGAGATAAGTGCTGCATGGGGGCATAGTGAAAGTCAGCACGCAAGCCGAATTGCGTATCATCGCCTATCATTCAAAAGCCCGGATCTCTTCCGCATGGCATACTATTTGTTTAAGTAAAACTTTGACAGGCTCTTGAAAGACAACTTCTCCTGACCTGAATGCGCTCCGGCTGCCCTGCTATTCTATTGCGCCCATAAGGATTCTCGCGGGTGACGACCCGAAACCACCCCATCCCTGGCAAACCACAACAAGGCAGAAAAGGGTGTTAAGGAATCCTTATCGCAAATGCTGGGTGTTGTGGGCCGAATTGTCACCCTGGTGGCCTGACCCGCGGATCAGCGCAACCGGGCAGGCGAAACCATAACGGCTGAATCCGAAAGCCCCCTCAGCGACTCGGTGGATACAATGCTTACTGCCCTCAACGATCCTTTGATCCAACAAATCCTTCCCCGAAGTGGCAATGAAACCTGGCGGGAGGATTTCCAGAAAATCGAGCCCCTCACCCTCAAGGCATAGGAGGTACACCATGAAAAAAGGAATCTCGCTGCACATTGGATTGAACTTTGTGGACCCCGACCACTATGGCGGCTGGGACGGTGAACTGGCGGCCTGCGAAAATGACGCTCGGGACATGGCCGCCATCGCCGAGGCTCAGGGCTTCGAGGCATCCAAGCTGATCCGGGAGCAAGCCACCCGGGAAGCCGTCACGGCCAAACTCGCCGCGGCCGCCGGCAGCCTGGCCGGCGGCGACATCCTGCTGGTCTCCTACTCCGGCCACGGCGGACAGGTGCCGGACATGAATCTGGACGAAGATGACGACATGGACGAAACCTGGTGCCTGTACAACGGCCAGCTCATGGATGACGAGTTGCTGGCCATCTGGGCCAAATTCGCGGCCGGTGTGCGCATCCTGGTGATCTCCGACAGCTGCCACAGCGGCACGGTCACCCGCGAACTACTCAGCGATCCCCAGCAGTACACCGACCTCACCCCGCGCTTTGCGCCGTCGGATGTGATGTTCCGGACCTACGAGCAAAACCGTGCCTTTTATGATCGCATCGCCGTCAAAACGGAAGAAGTCGAACCCATTCAGGCCACGGTACGGCTCATCTCCGGCTGCCAGGACAACCAGTACTCCTACGACGGCACCTTCAACGGCCAATTTACCGGCAAATTGAAGCGGGTCTGGCGCAACGGCGCCTTTGAAGGCGACTACGCCCAATTCCATGACCGCATCCTGCGATTGCTCCCGGCCCATCAAACCCCCAATCACCTGGTTTTCGGCATGTTCAACCCCGAGTATGACGCCGAGAAACCCTTTACCATCGGATGAGGCCGATCATGGACAATCAGGGGCAACCCTTTACCATCCACGGCGCCCGGGAAGCTGGACCGCAAATTGACGGTATGACCTCAACAGCAAAATCTGAGGGGCTGCGGGTCGAGCAAAAAGGCGCCGTAGCGCTGAACGCTACCCGCGCAGCGGATCGGGAGGCCATCGTGACCTGGTCCCATGTCGCCGATGACGACCTGCTGGAACTGGAAATCGAGGGGGGCCCGACGGTGTGGGTCACCGCCCGGGAATATCGGGAGCGCCTTGGTGCACCGTCCGCGCGGGGCGAGCCTCACGGCGGGGTGAATGTCTATCCCCAGCTGGATTTGGGGCCGATCGCCTGGGGCGCTGGAAGTATTGTGATCAAAGCCCTCAAATGGTTGGGGGTCGATTTGGTAGGAGAAACGACCAAGGGCATCGCCCACCTGGTGGAGCAGCGTTTGGACCAGGCGGCTGGGCTCTACCGGCTTTCGCTGACAGATGGCGTCCATCTCTCCCCCCTATCCGCCATCCCTGGCGCCCCCCAACCCAGCCTGCTCTTCATCCACAGCACCGCCTCCTCCACCGCCGGCACCTTCAGGGGGCTCTGGCAGCCCAACCAGGGCGCCCTGAAGACTCAGTTGGTCCGCTGCTACGGCGAGCGCATCTTCGCCCTGGAGCACAAAACCCTGACCCAGGACCCCATCGACAACGCCCTGGCCCTTGCCCAAGGCCTGCCCCAAAGGACCCACCTGCACCTGGTCACCCACTCCCGGGGCGGCTTGGTGGGGGAACTCATCTGCCGCGGTTGCCGCTCCGATCAAACAGAGCCCTTCACCCAACGAGAGCTGGTGCAGTTCGAAGCCGCCTGCCGCAAACGTCTGGCGGAGCTGGAAGGAGTGATCCAGCGGGAGAAGTTCATCCCCTGGCAGCGGGCCGCGGATGACCCGCCTCCCTGGGAGAAATTGTCCCAACTCAACGACCTCTTGAAGGAGAAGAAGATCCGTGTCTCCCGCTTCGTGCGGGTGGCCTGCCCGGCTCGGGGCACCACCCTGGCCTCGGGCCGCCTGGACCGCTGGCTCAATGTTCTATTCAATCTTGTTGGTGAGACCCCCGGCATGGCGGCGCTGCCCATTTACGGAGACCTCAAGAATCTGCTTCTGGCCGCGGTAAAGACCCGCAGCGACCCCCGGTTTCTGCCCGGCCTGGAAGCGATGATGCCCGATTCTCCGCTGATCCGACTGCTCAATGCCCCCCATGTGCGCAGCACAGCCGATTTGAGCATCGTCTCCGGGGATATCGAGCCGGGCCACTTCTTCAGCAAACTGCTGCTGCTGATGCCCGACGCCTTTTACGGCGGCCAGCACGATTTGCTGGTCAACACCCGGGCCATGGCGGGGGGCGCCCCCCGGGCCAAAGATGCCCTGAAATTCTTTGACCAAGGCCCCCATGTGCACCACTGGAACTACTTCCACAACCACCGCAGCGCCAGGAAAATAGTGCAGCGCCTCACCAGCGAGGATCAAAGCGGTTTTGAACCCCACCCGGTCACGCCCCAGGAGATCCCCCGGGATCGCGCCTCCAAACGCAGCGAGCCGCTGCCCCTGGTGGTGGTGGTTCCCGGGATCTTCGGCAGCCATCTCAGGGTGAACCAGCAGCGGATATGGCTCGACTCCGAGGAAATCTACCAGGGCGGCTTGGCCCGACTGCAGGCCGGTGCCAAGGCACGCCCTGAATCGCTCGTGGAACTGCACTACAGCCATCTGATCCAATACCTGAGCCGCAGCCAGCAAGTAGTGCCTTTTGCCTATGATTGGCGCCTTTCCCTGACCCAGGCGGCCCGGGAGCTGGGAGCGTCGATCTCCCGGCACCTGGACCGCTCCGAGGCCCTTTCGCCCCCCCAGCCGCTGCGCATCCTGGCCCACGGCAGCGGTGGCCTGGTGGTCCGAGCCATGCTGGCCCTGCACCCCGAGCTGGACCAGCGGATGAAAGCCCGTGACGGAAACCGCCTGGTCTTTCTGGGCACACCCCACCAAGGCAGCTTTGTGGTTCCGCGCATGCTCATGGGTCGGGATCCTTTGATTGCGGCTCTGGCGGCGGCTGATTTTCAGTACGCTCCCCGGGAGATCCTCGATATTCTGGCGGGCTTTCCCGGACTCCTGTGTCTGCTGCCCCAAACCGGAGGCTTGGACTTCTTCTCGCTGGCGCATTGGAAAGCGCTGAATCAGGCCGACCCCCAAGGGGATTGGGGGCTGCCCTCCCCGGCTGCCCTTGAAGAAGCCCGGCAACTGGCTGAGCTGCTGCAAAACGGCGCTTCGGACCGCAGGGGTTGGCTCTGCGTGGCCGGAGTCAGTGGCGCCACGCCCAATGGGTTGGACATTAGCGGCGGGCCCCTCAGCTTCAGTTACACCGCCAAAGGCGACGGCTGGGCGCCCTGGGAAACGGGTATCCCCCCTGGGATAGAACCGTGGTTTTTTCCCACACCCCACGGCAACCTAGCCAGCGACCCCTCAGGGTTCCAGGCCATCCTGGAATTGCTGGAGCAGGGGCACACCCGCATTCTCAGCCAAAACTCCGCCCTCCCCTCCGGACATCGTCAGAGGCTGGGGTAGCCCCTCCGATAAGACCCTTCCACTTTTTCCCGGAGCCGAGGAACTGGCCCTTGCCAGCCTGGGAGGCCGGCCCATGGCCCAAGCGCGGCGCCGCCTTGAACCCCTCACAGCTTCGGTGGTGCATGGCGATCTGGTCTATTCCCGCTACCCGGTGGCAGTGGGACACTATGCCGGAGACATGATTGCTAGTGCCGAAGCGGTTTTGGACCATCAACTCAAGGGACGTCTATCCCGGCGGCACGCCCTGGGCTTGTACCCGGGCGGCCTGGGGTCCTGTGATGTGGTTCTGGCACGCCGGACCAGCGGGGCCTTGCAGGGCGCCCTGGTGGTTGGGCTGGGAACGTTCGGCGAACTGACGGCAGACAAACTGGAGCACAGCATGCATCGGGCCTTGGTCAAGTATGCATTGCAAATGGCTGAAACCCCCAACCCCGAAGATCGCTCCACAGAACCTGAAACCCCGGGTCGGCTCACCCAACTGGATACGGCAAAGTTGGGGCTATCGGCACTGCTGGTGGGAACCGGCACCGGCGGCATCTCCCTGAAAGACGCCATGAGCGCCATGCTGCGGGCGGTTTTCCAGGCCAACCGGGAGTTGTCGGCCGCCTATCCGGACGGACGGATTGCCATTGCCGAAGTTCAATTCGTTGAGCGATGGCGAATCAATGCCATCCGCGCCGCCCGGGTGCTGAAGGAGTTGAGTGAGCGGCTGCCCATCCAGGCCGCCAGCGAACTGGGCACCATCCCCGGCGGCTGCCACCGCATCGATCGTCAGGAGGACCCCAACTGGTGGCACCGGGTCATGATCAACGACGATGGCCGGGGGCAACTGCGCTTTAACCTGATTTCCGGCCGCGCCCGCACCGAAGTCTCCCTGCTGGCCACCGACCGCCGGGCCGTGGATGCCTACATCGGGCATATCATCGGCACCACCTCCCGGGACGCCAATGATGATGTGCCGGCCACCCTCTTTGAACTCCTGGTACCCAACCCACTCAAAGCACAGACCCCGGACGGCGAGCGCCTGGTATTCAATCTGGATGAACACGCCGCCCGCTATCCCTGGGAGATGCTCGTTGACCGCAAGGACCAAAGCGGCGGGGATCTGTACGCGCCCGGTTCCCATGTTCTTGCCCCGCCCCAATGGACGCCCTTTGCCATTAAAAAACACCTCATTCGGCAGTTGGCCAGTGTAACCTTCCGCCGCCATCCGGACCAGGTTACCCGGAACTCGGCCCTGGTGGTCGGGGATCCCGCAAGTGAGTTTGCACCGCTGTCCGGGGCCCGGATGGAAGCCCGGGCCGTGGCGGAAACCCTTGAAAAAAACGGATTGGAAACCGTTGCCCGGATCGGCGCCTCGGCCAATGAGATCCTGACCTCCCTTTTTTCAAAGGATTACCGAATTCTACATTTCGCGGCCCACGGGGTATATGAATACCCCCTGGCCGGCGGCGGAGAGGTGTGCGACCATTGCGGCCAGCCGTCGGGAGCGGCACAAGAAGAAGAACGGGTCACTGGCCTGGTGATCGGCAAGGGCCGCTTTCTGCGGCCCAGCATGGCCGAACAGATTCGTTATGTGCCGGAGCTGGTGTTCCTGAACTGCTGTCATTTGGGCAAAGAGGACGGCTCTTCAAGCGCCAAGGGGGATTCTCCGCCGAGCTATCACAAAATCGCCGCCAACCTGGCCACCCAGTTTATCCGCATGGGGGCGCGGATGGTGATCGCCGCGGGATGGGCCGTGGATGACCGTGCCGCACGGACATTTGCCACCGAATTCTACCGGGCCTTTCTCACCCATGGCGAACCCTTTGGCGAAGCCGTGCATCATGCGAGGCGGGTGGTCTATGACACTCATCCCCATGTCAACACCTTCGGTGCCTACCAGTGCTACGGCGATCCCGACCACACCTGGTCCGGTCGGTCCGGCGCTTCTCTCCATGCCCGGCCCCGTCACTTTGTTTCCTCAATTGAAATTTGCCATGAACTGGATAACATCACCGCCCGCGCAAAAACCGCTCCGCCCACCGCTATTTCAGTCCTGGCGGGTAAAGTTGACCAGCTCAGCAGGGCAAGCAAAACCCAGTGGCCTTCGGAGAGCAGCATCCAAACGGCCCTGGGCCGCGCCTGGGGAGAATTGGGCCAACTGCCCGATGCGATCTCCGCCTACCGTCAGGCAGTGGCAGGGGAAAGGGCCACCGCCACCCTTACGGACCTGGAGCAGTTGGCCAATCTGGAAGGGCGCTATGCACTCTTACTCTGGAAAAGCCAGCAGCCCAAGGCAGAGCTCAACGGGACAACGGTAACTCCCAAGACACTGTTGGATCTCTCTTTGAAACGGCTGGAAGGTTTGATTCAGATCGGTGAAACCGTCGAGCGACTCTGCCTCAAGGGCGCGGCCTACAAGCGCAGGGCCCTCATCGCGGAAACTTTCAGGAGCCGCAAAACGGCCCTTAAACAGATGGCCGAAAGCTACAAGATCGCCCACCGCCGCCTTCTGAAACACGCCGCCAGCGAGGACCCCTATCCGACCCTCAATTGGATCACCGCTGAATTCCTTTTGGCCTGGTACAGCCTGGATAGCAATCCCACACCCAAGGGTGGGCTGCTGGAACGCGAGGGGCGCGCCGTGCTGAACCGCGTCCGGCGTGATGCCCAAGCGCTGTTTCAGCGCAAGCCCAATTTCTGGAGCGGCGTCCATGCCGCCGATGCCCTGCTGCTCCAGCACCTGAGCCAATTCAGCCTGACCCGCCATGCGCCCAAGCTTATCCAATTCTACCTCGACGCCATACAGCGGGCGGCCAGCGGTCGGGAATTCCAATCGGTGTTGGACCATCTATATTTTCTGTCCAGCCTGGCGGGCCACAAACCCAAGCCCAACACCCGGGACCGCGACCTGACCACGGCATTGCAAACGATGCTTAAGGAATTGGAAAAGTCTGTGGTATGAGGAGATCATTCACCATGAAACTGCTCTATCTCACCGGCACCCGGCGGCGCAAGGCGAAGCCAAGGAGATTCTCAGACGGCTGCCAGCCATAAAGGAGCCCTGCCCATGACCTTGCCCTTGTGCTTTATCCTGATGCCCTTTGGCCGTAAACCCAACCTCTCCGGCCAACTGGTGGACTTCGATGCGGTCTATCGGCAACTGATTGCACCGGCTGTCAGCCAGGTCGGGTTGGAAGCCATCCGGGCCGACCAGGAACTGGCCGGCGGTATCATTCAGAAACCGATGTTCGAACGGCTTCTGCTATGTCCCTTTGCCGTGGCGGATCTCACCACAGCCAATGCAAACGTTCTCTACGAATTGGGCATCCGCCATGCGGCGCGGCCCTGGAGCACGGTGCCGATCTTCGCCGCGGACGGTACCCGCCTGCCCTTTGATGTCTCGGATCTGCGAGCCCTGCCTTATTCTCTATCCAGGGCGGGGCTGCCGTGCGATCTTGAGCGCGACAAAGCCGCTTTGGTCAAACGCCTGAGGGCGGCCCGCAGCGCAGCCGCGGACCAACCTTTGACCGACAGCCCTATTTTCCAATTGGTGAACGGTTACCCCGACATCACAGCCCAGATCAGCTCCGATAAAACCGATGTGTTCCGGGACCAAGTGCGCTACTCCCAGGAGCTGAAAAACAGGCTGGCCGAGGCCCGCAAGAGAGGTGTGGATGCGCTGCGTTCCCTGGAAGCAGAGCTTAGCGAGGAGGGCATTACTTCTTTGGAGGGTCTTTGTGTCCAGGAGGCCGGCGTCATTATCGACCTCTTTCTCTCCTACCGCGCCGTGGAGGCTTGGGGGGAGATGGTCGCCCTGGCAGAAAAAATGCCCAAACTGTTGTGTCAAACCGTTCTGGTTCAAGAACAACTGGCCTTGGCCCTGAAGCGCACCGGCCAGGGTGAGCGTGCCGAAGGCGTACTGCTGGCACTCATCGAACGGCGCGGCCCCAGCAGTGAAACCTACGGCATTTTGGGCCGGGTCTATAAAGATCGCTGGGAAAAGGCACTCAACAGCCAACCGGCCTTTGTGGCCGAAAGCCTGCTGGACAAGGCCATCGGCGCCTATCTCAAGGGCTTTGAAAGCGACTGGCGCGATGCCTATCCCGGCATCAACGCCCTCACCCTGATTGAACTGAAATCTGCGCCCGATCCTCGCAAAGAGGAACTACTGCCGGTGGTAGCCTATGCGGTAAAGCGCCGTATCGCCGCAGGAGATCCGGACTACTGGGATTTTGCCACCCAGCTGGAGCTGGCCGTACTGGCCCGGGATAAAGCCACCGCCCTGAAAGCCGCCGGCGATGCCCTGGCCGCGGTGCGCGAATCCTGGGAACCGGCCACCACGGCCCGCAACCTACGGCTGATCCGCCAGGCCCGCGAACAGCGGCGGGAATCCGTGCCCTGGGCGCAAACCATTGAAAGCGAGTTGCTGAGAAAATCTAAGTCATAAAATCTGGATGTCCCAATGTGTCATTGTCCTGTTATCAGGGACCAATGAAACACATTCTATCCTGCTCGGGACATGAAAAGGCCCGCCCAGAACCATATCCTCCTAACGATCAATTATTCAAACTTCATATATTTCAGTAATTTAGATAATTATGCCAAGCGTCGTATCCGGCGATTTCTGCAATACCATGTAATGGCACAATGCTTGAATTTATCAGATTATAGCTTCTGTCACCAAAAAATCAGCTCCCCGACTTGTGACATGGCCCCAACCTCTCCTTCAGCTGCTCTTAATTGCAAATCTGAACAGAAGCGAAGCTTCAGTCAAAGTAAGATCCTGCATTGTGAGAACCATGATGTCCGAAGAAGTATCATTTGAGCAGATGGTGTAAATTCCCGCACCTGGGATTCAGCAGCGTCATATCAAGCATAGAGATATTCCATCCGGCATCAATACTGCCCGAAACACGAGCATGGGAGGTGATGAGATGAAAGCCGAAAACGTAATTGCTCTCGGAACGAGGACAAAAAATAGGCAGGTGCAGGCGAGACCCCAAAGTCGATGCCGAAGGATAGCGATGGGTCGGTTTTTCATGGCCAACCTGACGATAGGGCTTTGGCTCATCCTGGGCGCAGCTCTTACGTCAACAACGAATGCCCAATCCCTGGATGATGCCATTGCCGACCTGCTGGATAATCGGGATAGTGATGTCTGCTTCAAGCTGGAGAGCGCCGGTGCCCTTCTGGGCGGTGCTTTGGGTGCATTTTGCAGTCAGTCCGGAGGGGGTGATCCGGTATCCAGCGGCGGCGCTGCCGGTGCGCCTCAAACGGCACCCGGCATTGTTCAGGAACGGCTGCAAGCAGCCCGGGGAGACCAAGAGCAAGCATCCCAGGCCGGGAATTCGACGGTTTCCGAACTGGGGGCGGGATGGAGCCTCTTTGTTTCCGCCGAGTACGAGAATCTCGATCGGGATGTCACCACATTCGAGGATGGCTACGATTCCGATATCGGTCGCTTCACGGTGGGCAGCGACTATCGGCTGTCCAGCGCTGTCACTACCGGCCTGGCCTTGACCTACGCCACTCATGAGGGCGACTTTGACGGGGGCGGCGACTTTGAAAATGATTCCTATGGACTTACATTATTCGCCTCCTATCTGCCCAGTGACAAGATGTTCCTTCAGGGAACCATGGGCTACGCGTCCAAGAGCTTTGATCGGACCCGTTTGGTTTCCGCATCCTTGACAGACACGGCCAATCCCCTGGGCCCCGGTTCGGTCAACGGCGACTATGACGGCTCGGAGTTCAGCACGGGTCTGTTGTGGGGCTACGACCATACCACCGGCAATCTCACCATCGGCCCCCGGCTGGGGCTGGGCTGGATCTATACCCAGTTCGACGATTATACGGAAACGGGAGATACCGGCCTAGAGCTGGTGTTTGACGACACCGATGAAACCTCCCTGCAAAGCCGTCTGGGGCTGGCGGCCAGCATAGCCCTGGGCACGGGATTTGGGGTTCTTATCCCTCAGGTGAGTGCTGACTGGGTCCACGAATTCGCTAATGATCAGCGCACAGAAGCCTTCAGCTTCGCCGACGATGCGGCCGGGATTGCCTTTGCCTATCAGGATGAGGATCCGGACCGCGATTTTTTTGAGTACGCGGTGGGTCTGTCGGCAGTACTTCCCAATGGTTGGCTGCCCTATGCCCAGTTCCGCGCCATTGCCGGCCACGAGTATCTGGACAGTTATGTGGGCGTAGTGGGTTTGCGTATCGAGCTGTAATCCTGAAAACTCCCTGGGAGAGAGCCGTGGCTGACACATCTGAGCATATCTTCAGAACATGGGCACTGCTGGTTCTGTGTTCCGCTGCCATGTTCTCTGCATGCCAACCCGCTTCCCCTCCCTACCCGGCAGCGGCGCCGCAGACATCTGAAGCCTATCTGGATCCCGGCGGAAATGGAGGGAGCGACTGGGTGATCGTGGATTGCCTGCTTCCCGGACAGATCCGGCGGCTCGGGCGCATGGTCTATCAATCCCCACGACGCCCGGAAAAAACAACCGCCCGGGAGTGTGCAATTCGGGGTGGGGAGTATGTGGCCTATGACCGGGCCGACTATCGCACCGCCCTTCAGGTCTGGCAGGCCCAAGCTACCGCCGGCGATCCCCTGGCCCAGACCTACGTTGGGGAAATCTACGAAAAAGGGCTGGGCATCGCCCCAGACTACAACCTGGCGGCGCAATGGTACCGCAAGGCGGCCGAACAGCAATACGGCCGCGCCCAGATCAACCTGGGCCACCTCTATGAAAAGGGGTTGGGCGTTCCTCGGGACATGACTGCAGCCCTCAATTGGTACCGCGAAGGCGCCGGACTCAAGGAAAACCTGGTCATCCAGGGATTTGAACGCGGTGACGCCGCCAGCGAGACCGAGCAAAAGCTGAGAGAGGAAATTGAACATCTTCAGCAGCAGCTCCGGGAGGCGCAAAGAAAACTTCAGGAGAGTTCCAGCAGCCAGCAGGGCACATCCCAGCAGCTTCGGCAGCAGATTGGTAAGTTGGAGGCCCAGCTTAAATCTGTCCAAGGCCAGAACGTTTCTCAGCGCCGGGTGAAGCTTCCCAAGCTGCCGGTCATGGACAAGGGAAACTACTACGCCCTGATCGTCGGCAACAGCCAGTATATGGACGGAGAGAATTTCGTTCAGTTGAAAACGCCCTTAAACGATGCTCGGCGGCTAAAACGTATTCTCATCGACCACTACCGCTTTACCGAATCATCGGTACGCCTGCTGCCCAATGCAACTCATGAAAAGATCTTTGCCGCCCTCACCTATTTCAACCAGACCCTGCTTCCAGATGATAAGTTTCTGATCTACTACGCCGGACACGGTATCTATGATGAAGTGAACTCCCGGGGACACTGGATACCCATTGACGCACGCAAGGCAACCCGGGACAAGTGGATCTCCAACGAGCAGATTACCGACCAGCTCAACCTGATTCAGGCCCAGCACATCCTGGTGATCGCGGACTCGTGCTACTCGGGCAGCATGTCGGACCTGGCGATTCTCCACCCTAGGCCCGGAATGTCCCAATCCGTGCTGCGGGAAATGATGGCCGCCCTGGTCACCAAGCGGTCTCGCACGGTGTTGACCAGCGGCGGGCTAACGCCGGTATTTGACAGCGGCGGAGGGGACTATTCCGTATTTGCCGAAGCGTTGCTGCAGGTTCTCAGTGAGAATGAAGATATTCTGGTGGGCAAGGACCTGTACAGTGAGGTTTCACCCCGGGTATCACTCAAAACCCAACGCCTGTTCGGCAAGCGCCAGGAACCCGATTACGGCGCTCTGCATCGCGCCGGGCATTCGGCCGGGGACTTCTTTCTGGTACCGAACACCTTCCTCGCCAAACTGGGCAGGAACTCCGCCTCCGACCCCCCTCATCCGAAAAAATAGCCTCAACAGGCGTTAATCCCCGGCCAAGGCTGATTTTACAATTTTGATATGATCGTCGGCATCCAGAATCGCATCCAAAAGGGCCAGGCGTAAGGAGCGGAAACGCTCGATCCCGGCAAGACCTCCCCCTATGCGGCGTTTGTATGCCCCCACGATCTCGGCCATAGCCGCGGGATTGGTGCTGGAGAGGTCCGCATAGAGCAGTTCCAGGCCCTTTTCCGCGGTATCTCCCATGGGTTTTAGTGTGGAAATCAAAAACGGGCCTTCATTGTCCAGGAGGCTTTGCGCCAGCCCGGTATCATTCTTTCTCACCATTCGACTGGCAAAAGATAGACAGCGCAGGGAGAGCACCGAGTCGTAGTTGTGGCGGGTGGGCTCGCTCACCTCGGCTTCAAGGGGAATCAAGAACAGGTTGGTTTCCCGTTTCTCTTTTATTTCTGAAATTCCGCTTTCGGCAGAGGACAATGTTGAGAGGTGAATGGCGCGCAGCAGGCTTTCGTAGCGCGCCATAGTCTCCGGGCCTAGTCTTCCCCGGGGCTTCAGCTTCCGCCCAAACAACACATAGGTGTACATCCCAAAATCGGGCTCTTCGGCAAACATGGCGGTCAGGGGTAGCCAGACATGCCGCCGAGGAGCAATTTCATCTCCCCGCAGAATAACCACTGGATCGCTCTGGATCTCAACAGGTTCCGGGTCAGGCATTTTCCCAGGCGGCATGGCGACACAGGCGCTCAAGGCCACGGCTAATGCCAAAAGCGATGCGGGTAGGATCATACGCCGGAAAAATTGGCCAAGATTGAAATTCATAAGATACCCCCTGTTTCATGGGCTATGGAGTTACTTTTTAGCTCGCATCTGCCGCCAGCGCATCCAGCCGTAATTTAGCACCGCGCCGAGGATGACTGACAGAATAGCGATGGCGGTGAGGGCTTCGGTAATTGGCGTCTGGGGAAACAGGTTTCTGAACCCGGTCATCAGTGTTAGGCCGCTGAGTCCGGCAAACAAGGCTAACCGTGCCCAGTGCACCCATGGTGACGCGCCCGTTCTCCATCCGCTGGTTCGGATAACGGCAGTTCCAGAAGCGTCGGCACTGGCACGATGCGAAGCATCCTCGCGATCCGCTTTCGGTTGATATTCCCCTTTGTCCTTAAGCGCCCTGCGGATGGCTTCAAGAAACTGCGGCAACTCGCTTCCCACCAGTTCGTCTTGCCAGCCAACCAGGTTGGCGGCTTGAATGCGCCGGAATTCAAAGGGCGGCGAGGTTTCTTCGATAAAAGCCGGTACCAGGATACCCTTTCGCTTGCCTTCGGCAGCCTCATTGTGCACCCAATCTGAGGCGCGGGAGGTGTTAGACCAGAGGACCACCACGCATCCGGCCGCGTTTAATGCCGATTCCAATACCTGGGCAAAGGATTTCCCCGGCGGTATCTTGCGATCCCACCACACCGACCAGCCCTCCTGCTCTAAGCGCAAGGCCAATTTCCGGGCCTGGGGCCTATCCGCGCTGGCGTAACTGATGAAGATATCACTCATGACACGATTCCGCGGCGCTTTCTGGTGCTGCGCAGCTTGGGCGTGGACACAACTCTCGCGCTGCGAGGCAGCCTATTTTAAAGTAGTCAGCAAATGTGCAAGAGCAAGGCCAGAAAAGGCATTTGCCTCGTTGAAGGCCAGGACTCAGAAGCGAAGAAGCTGAAAGACGATCCTACTTTATCAGACAGAATTGAGAGCGTTAAATCCCCCCCGGCCCCCTTTTTCCAAAGGGGGGAGGCGTCTTTCCCCCGGCCTCCCTTATTCAAAGCGGGGAGCAGGAACTGTCCCTCGGGAAGAGCGTCAGCCGTCGGTATGAGGCTTGATGAGGGAGTGCCCCGGAATCAAGGTTTGGGTGCTAACGATACCCGACATGGGGCGCAGGTAGTCATTAACGAATTCGGAGATGATCTCCGCATCGGAAGAGAGCAGGTCCCGGGTGAGAATGATTTTGGCAAGTACATCCACGCTACCGTGGATTGAGTGCACCTCCTGAACTTCTTTCAGGGCGAACAGCTTCTCCAGGATGCGCTTTTCATGTTTGCCCCTGACATTGATCATCACAAAGGCGGTGATCTGCCGCAGCATTTCCGGGTAGTCATCTTTACATTGGGTGGTCATTTTTTCGCGGAATGCCTCCATGGTGTTGGGGATCAGGCGATCAATGCCGATGCCGAATTTGCGTTTGCGTCCTTCGCCCCACTGGTGAAAGGAGATGTAAGCATACAAATCGCCCAGGGTTCGCTTGGGAAAGTATTGCAACAGATCGGTTTTACGAATGATGGCGATCAGGGGACGATAGATGTGGGCATGCCAATCCAGTGCAGCAGCGGCAAAGGTCACTTCCGGGTCGTGGTCGCTTTGGCTTTGTGCCAAATGGGACCGGTGCCGGGAGATTTGATCCAACAGAAAGTCGTATTGCCCCACCTCGGTCAGGGAGATGGTATAGGGCAGCCCGGTTTGCTTGCTGAATTGGGCGCGCTGGCGATAAAGCAAATCTTCCAGGGTGTTGCCCGAAGGGATGAACTCCACGATGCTGGCGGTGATTTCTGTCCAGCCCAGCTCTTTGGCCGCGGCAATGCGGTGGTTGCCGTCCAGCACATAATATTCCTCCTTGAGTTGATAAAGATCCACCGGCGGCAAGGCGCGGCCCGCTTTCATGGCGGCCTTGATCTGTTCGTAGCGCTCCACGCTCAGATGGGTTTTGGGTTTGAAGCGCCGGTCAAAATCGTGATAGCGCCCCACACTGCCGCAAATCCGATCCAGAGGCACCTGTTGTTTGCCCCGGGGCAAGGTGTCGAAGGCGTTCGCGGTCTCTTGGTCCTGGCGAAATGATTTCACCTCATCGGGCATATTCCGTTGGCGGGCAAGGGCCTTGAATTTGTCGATCAGACTGCGCATGGCGCTATTCAACAGTTGCAAGAGATTATCCGGCGGCCAGGGCGCCAATCGCTTCGGCGTAAGCGCGGGTTAGGCGTTCCAGGTAGTCGTTGTCCACGGGCCCCTTCCAGGTGGTGACCTGGCTGAATCGCCGGGGAATGGCCACGGCGGCGGGATCGTAGCCCGTGGCCAGGCGGGTCTTCCAGCGCAGATGCTGAACATGGGCTCCCACGGATTGCATGTCGCCGGCCAAGGTGCCGTACCCCACGGTTTCCAAGGCCTCGCCCAACAGGTCCGGGGTGTAGACCTTGCGGGCAAAGAGGCAGGCCACCATGGAGGTCAAAAAGACTCGCTCTTGCTCGTCGGCCAATAGGAACTCCACGGCCCGCACCGGATCCCGTTCGTTCTCTTTCTGGTCATAGCCGTACCCGCCGGTGTCCAAATGGGAATGGCGAAACCCCAGGGCCTGGGCCGTGAAGAAGACCTCTCCGGTGGCGTAGCCGGCCATCTCCTGACCCAGGACGCAGGCGAACTCGGTCCCGCCGTATTTCGCGGCGGCAACCTGGGTGCCCCGGGTCAGGCAATGATAGAATTCATTGGCCCCCCGCGCCAGATGGTCCATGGCCTGACGGTAGGGTTGCAGGTTGCCGAATTCAAGGGGTGCCAGGGTTTCCTCAGTCGTGATCACCTGCTGCAGCAAGGCCTCCGTGGCCCAGGCCAGGGCCACCCCCGATGACATGGCGTCAAGACCCAGTTTTTCGGCGTCATCCAGGAGGGCCAAAATCTGAAAGGGGTCCCGGATACCCAGCATGCTGCCCAAAGCAAAGATGGGCTCGTAGTCGTAAGCCACCTTGCGGTAGAGGTATTGGTTGGGCTCCATGAACTTTTCGCGTACAAACCCGATGTGGATGCAGCCCACGGGGCACCCGGAGCAGGCGGCATTGCGCAGCAGGGTGCGCTCCGCGAAAGCCTCCCCGGAGATGCCGTCCATGTCCGAATCTTGCGTGGCGCTCAGATTGCGGATGGGCAGCGCCGCACGGGCATTGAGACCGGCGACATTGGCCGCCGTGCCCAGGTTGTGATATTTATCCATCATATCGCTGTCGGTGAGCTGGTCATGGATCCGGGCAAAAAGCCGGGCATAGGCTTTGCCGGGAGGCAATGAAAACGACGCGTCACCCTGGACGACCAGGGCCTTGAGATTCTTGGCGCCCATCACCGCCCCGGCCCCCAGGCGGCCGAAATGGCGGTAGGAATCGACATTGATTCCGGCCATGGCGGACCCGGCCTCTCCGGCGGGGCCGATGCGCAGCACGCTGCGGTGGCCGGAGCCTCCGGCCATGCGCCGCAATTGTTTGCCCGTGGCCATCACATCCAACCCCCACAGATAGTGGACATCCTGTAGTGCCAGATGGCGGCTGCCCACAAAGAGCGCACTGGGCCGCCGGGCTCTGCCGGTGATCACCAGGGCATCCAGATCGGCGAACCGCAGGCTCAGGGCACTGCGCCCGCCGGCATGACTCTCGGCGAACTGGTCGTGGTAGGGGGATTTGAAGGCGCAAACGGTTTTGCTCATCAGCGGAAAGTAGCCGGTCAAAGGGCCAATGGCGAAAATCAGCGGCTGCCAGGGGTCGTCCCAGGGCTGATCCGTTAGGCCAAAGGTTTCAAAGAGCAAAGCCCCCAAGCCACTTCCCCCGGCCACCTGGTTGCGTCCATCCAGATTCCGAATTCGCCCCTGCCCAGCGGCCAAATCCACCACCATCACCCGAAAATGATCCCGAATCATGGCGCCGGCTCCCCGGCTTCCGGTTCCCGGCCGGAATCCTCGGGGACCGATAGGGGGCTTAATCCCTGTCGGACATCCGCGAGCACCTTGAGTGCCAGGCAGTCGTGGGGGCAAAAGTCAACGCAGCGGCCGCAATGAATGCAGACAAAGGGCTGCTGGTCCTGATCCAGATAGACCGCCTCCACGGGGCACGCCTCGGCGCAGGCGCCGCAGCGGATACAGAGCCGGGATTTGACCCGTACTCCGCCCCCGGACCGTTGGCTGAAGGCCCCGGTGGGGCAAACCGTCACGCAGGGCGCGGGATCGCAGGCCATACACACCGTGGCCAGAAACTGGGTGGAGAGCCCTCCCGAGGATTGAATCCGAATCCCGGCCGTGTACCAGGAGAGCCGCTGGTGAACCAGCCGCGCGCAAGCCAGGGAACAGGCATGGCAGCCGATACAGCGGTCCATGTGGGGGGTCGTCAGCATTTTCATGGCAATGGGTGCGGATTGGGCATGATGGGGCCAAATGGGTGATAGTTTAGGGAAGTTAACGCGCCTGATGGAAAAAATCTATCCTAAAAAGATCTACCCAAGCAGAGCGAGTTGTGCCAAAATATTTCAATCGCCTTGACAATATCCCCGAAACCGATGACGAACAGGCCGACCAGGCCTTGATCAATAGGAGAGAGAGTCATGCTGGCACGGGAGATCATGGAAACCCATTTTCAAACTCTGACCCCGGAACACACCATATCCCAGGCGGTTCACGAATTTCATCGCGCCACCCAGGCCCAGGGTAAAAAAATCTTCGGATTAATGGTCACCGATGACCGGGACCGTTTGGTGGGCATGCTTTCCATCTACGATATTTTGATCTTCATGCAGCCCAAACATGTGCATATCTGGGGTGAGATGGAGGACATGGATTTTGAACGACTGTTCGAGGATCTCCTGGAACGGGTAAAGGATGTCCGGGTGGCCGATATCATGACCACCGAGGTGGTGACCATCAGCCCCACCACCCATCTCATGATCATATCCGACATCATGATTAAAAAGCACATCCGCCGCTTGCCGGTGATCAACAACGATCAGGTTTTGGGCATTGTTTATGTTTCCGATGTGTTCCACCACCTGTTGCATCGGTTTTTGTAATCCCGCCCAACAATCCACGGGGAGGTTTGCCGCGCCATGCCGAAAATTCGCAAACCGAGCGTGCTCACGGGACTGACCGCGGCCCAGGCCATGCGCCGCCAAGTGGTGGGCCAAACAGCGGCTACACCCATCGCCCAAGGCATTCGCGCCCTGGTGAAGTATAAATCCAATGCCCTGTTGATCCGCGACGAAGCGGGAGCCCCCCAGGGCGTGGTCTCCAAAACCGACCTCATGGGCGCCTACTATGCGGGCCTGCCCACCCCAACGCCATTAGGGGATATCATGGTCGGCCCGCCCCGGTTCTGTTTTCCCGACGACGATTTGGAGTCCTGCCTGTCCGTCATGCAGCAGTATGGGATTCATCAGCTCTATGTTCTGGGCGCCGATATCCATGCCGCTGTCGGGGTGGTGGATTACGGCGATATTCTGGGTCTGCTCTACCGCTACTGCCGGACCTGCACCCAGAGCCGCCACGCCTCGCGACTGGCCCAGGAGGACCAGGCCGCCGAGCGCTTGCGGGTCAGGGAGGTGATGACCCGCAAGGTGGAAACCTGTCCGGCCCAGACCCCCCTGACCGAGATCATTGAAATTTTGTCCGCGCGCGGCTTTGGGGCCTTGCTGATCCAGGACGGTGCCGATGCCCCCCAAGGCGTCATCTCCAAATCGGATCTCATGGGGGCCTACCAGCACGGGGTGGACCCCGCTGCGTCGGCCCAATCCATCATGGGCCGCCCGCTGGTCACCTGCGAGGCTGAGGCCCTATTGGCCGACGCTATCCAGCAGATGCTGGTGCGGGATGTTCAGCGGCTCTTTGTCCATCACCCTGCACCGGACACAATCGTGGGCGTCCTGAGCCTTTCCAACGCAGCCCGCTTTCGCTCCGGAACCTGCCGTGCCTGCCGCTCCAGCCGTTTGATGGACCCTTGAAAGTCAGGCCGGGATTAAGGTCGTTGGAAAGCAGCTGCGCCAACGCACGTTAGCGAGGGACAGTTTGAGGTTGCAGGCCCGGGGCCGGGACTCTATAATTCGCCACCTTTTGGGCTTTGAGTAATGCCCGAACGAAAAGGGTAGATTTTGGTTCCAGGCAAGGCCGCGGCATTTTTCTGACCACAGACTTAGCGCAGCTAGGCTGAGAATTGGAAAAATGCGAGAACGCGGCATGGTGCCGAAAGATGCACTTTTCGGTCAGGTACTTTATAAAGGAGTCTTATGAATCAGGGCAGCGCCGAAGTTTTAAGTGCCATCAACTCGATCCCCCCCTTTCCCTCCGTCGCCCTAAAGGCGATTCAAGCCCTCCGCGGGCCCGATGCCGGCGCCGGGGATGTGGTCGACATCATCCAGTATGATCCAGGCATCACCGCCAACATCCTGCGTACGGTTAATTCGGCCTATTACGGCGTCCCACAAAAAATCGCCTCCGTAAAACAGGCGGTCTCCTTTTTGGGCTCTGAAAAAATTATCAATCTGCTGATGCTCAGCGGCGCGCTATCCTATTTGCGGGGCAAAAGCGCTCAATACCCCCTGGAAAACGAGGATCTGCTAACCCATTCCGTGACCACGGCCCTTCTGGCCGAAACCCTGGGTCGCCAAATCGGGGTCAAGGACCCGGCATTGATTTACACCGCGGGCCTGCTCCACGACATCGGCAAGATCGTGCTGAGTACCTATGTCCGCGACCGCTATCACGAGATTGACACCCTCATCACCCAGAAGGGCCACTCGTTCCTCCAGGCTGAACAGGCTGTGTTGGGTATCACCCACGCCGAGGTGGGCGAGGCCCTGGCCCGCCACTGGCAGTTCCCCGAAACCATCACCCAGCCCATTGGCCTGCACCACAGCGTGCCTCAAAAAAAATCCAAGGCCCAGACTCATATCGCCAGCGCTATCGTCTATCTGGCCAACCGGGGCTCCCTCTTTCTGCGGGGCCGCAAAAGCAGCGATCACTGGAGTTTTTCCGATTTCGAAATCGCCCGCCAGCGCGTGGGTATCTCTCCCGAAGAACTGGATGCCTGCCTGGACAAACTGCGCACCCAGCTCCCGGCAACCCTTTCCACCATCCAAAACCCGGAAAACTCCTGATCGGCGGTTACCCAAAAAGCCGATTGTTACCACCATGCGATGCCACAGCCTGCCACGGGGGTTACGCTTACAGCGATCAGTCCCTTAGCGTCCGTTGGGATATAGAGGCTAACGCGGCCTAAAGTATCTGTGCACAAAAATTCAAGGGACGACTTACCCCAACCAAGGAGGAACTATGATCACACTGAAGGTGAACGGGCAGAAAAGAGAGATCGAGGCGGATCCGCAAACTCCGTTGCTCTGGGTCCTGCGGGACAACCTGGGAATTACGAGTGTGAAATATACCTGCGGCATCGCCGAGTGCGGCATGTGCACGGTCCTCATTGACGGCGAAGCCCAGCGTTCTTGTGTTGTGCCTGTGGAAGAGACCCAGGGAAGCGACATCACGACCATTGAAGGCTTGCCCGAAGATCATCCGGTCAAGGTGGCCTGGATCGAAAAGCAGGTGCCCCAGTGCGGATACTGCCAACCGGGCATCATGCTGCAGGCGGTGGATTTTCTCTCCTGGCAACCCAGCCCGTCCGAGGCGCAGATCAATGAAGCCATGGATAATGTCATCTGCCGCTGCGGATCGCATCCCAGAATTAAACAGGCAATCCAGTTGGCAGCCAAAATGAGTGCCAAACAGGGAGGGTAACTCATGAAAACCGATCTAACGCGAAGATCCTTTCTGAAACATAGCAGCCTGGTCATTGCCGCCACTGCGTTTTCCAGCCCCTTCAGACTGGTGAATGCATCGCCGGCAAGGGCCGCTTCGGAACTGCCTTTCAAACCCCACGCGTTTCTGGAGATTGCAGCGGATGAGACGATCACGGTCTGGGTGGGCCAGACCGATCTCGGCCAGGGCACCCATACCGGCATTCCCATGATTATCGCCGATGAACTGGATGCGGCCTGGGAAAGAGTCCAGGTCAAAATGGCGCTGGCGGCGGAACCCTTTAAAGACCCCCAGTGGCAGGCCCAACTGACCGGGGGCAGCAGTAGTATCCGCCATCGATGGGAGCTGCTGCGCAAGGTGAGTGCCGCCGCCCGGCAGATGCTGGTTGAAACGGCGGCTGAGCAATGGGGGATTCCCGCGAAAACCTGTGTCACCCAAGAAAGTCACGTCCTTCATCCGGACGGCCGCCGCCTCAGCTATGGGCAACTGGTGCAAGCTGCCGCCAAACGGCCGGTTCCCGAAGATCCGCCCCTGAAAAATCCAGAGGATTACCGCATTATCGGCACGCCCAGGGAGCGGCTGGATATCCCGGATAAAGTGCTGGGCAATACCGTGTACGGCATCGATTTCAGGATCCCCGGGATGTGCATCGCTGTGGTGGCCCGTCCGCCCCGCTATGGCGCAACGCTGCAATCCCATGATGCGGCCGCGGCCACGGACATCAAAGGGGTAATCCAGGTGGTGCCGCTTGATAACCGGATTGCGGTATGCGCGGAGACAACCTATGCCGCCCTGCAGGGCCGGGATGCCCTCTCCATCACGTGGTCCGCTGGGTCTCATCCGGACCTGAATGATGCGACGTTGGATGCCTTGTTCAAAGAGCAACTTGAGCAGCCGGGCGCAGTCGCCAGAGAGAGTGGTGACGTGAAAAGCGCATTGGCCACCGCCGCTCAAACCATCGAACAATCCTACAAACTGCCCTATATTTCCCACGCCCAGGTGGAGCCGATCAATTGTACCGCCCATGTGGAAGAAGCGCGCTGCCGGATATGGGTGCCGACCCAGGGCCAGACCGCCACCCAGCACACGGCAGCCAAGTTAACCGGCCTGCCCGTTGAAAACGTGGAGGTCATGACCCTGCCTGCCGGCGGCGGGTTCGGCCTGCGCGGGGAACAGGATGCGGTTGTGGATTCGGTGTTGCTTTCCAAAGCGCTGAACCGTCCGGCCAAAGTGATCTGGAGCCGTGAGGATGATTTTGCCCATGACTATTTCCGTCCGGCAAGTCACTGCAGGATAACGGCCGGGCTGGATAAGGAGGGTCGCCTGGTGGCCTGGTCCCATAAAGTTGCCGCACCATCGGTGATGTCCAGGGTTATGCCGCAATTTGTGGAGAATGGCGTCGATCCGGATGCGGTTTCGGGAATCCGGGATATGCCCTATATGCTACCCAACCAGCTTGTTTCCTATGTCATGGTCAACCTTCCCATTACCGTGGGATGGTGGCGTTCGGTGGGATACTCGGTGAATGTGTTCACGGTGGAATCGTTTATGGACGAGCTGGCCCTTGCCGCCGGGAAAGATCCGCTTGAATTCCGTCTGGCGCACATGGACAAAGATTCCAGAGCCTATCAAATTCTATCGCTTCTGGCCGAGCAAGGCGGCTGGAAATCACCGCTGCCTGAAGGCCGGGCAAGAGGTGTGGCCGTTACTTCCTGTTTTGAGTCGTTTGCCGCCCATATGGCGGAGGTCTCCGTGGACAACAAAGGCGGTATCAGCGTGCATAAAATGGTCTGCGCCCTGGACTGCGGTACGGCCGTCTACCCGGACGCCATCCGGGCCCAGGCCGAAGCCGGTGTCGTCATGGGCTTGAGTCTGGCCTTTCACGAAAAGGTCAGTTTCAAAAACGGCGGTGTGAAGACGGCCAACTATAGCGAATACCCGATACTCACCATGTCGGAGGTGCCGCAAATCGAGGTGCATATCGCCAAAAATAATCTCAAAGCCGGGGGAATCGGCGAGCCGGTGTTTCCATCGGTGGCCCCGGCTGTGGCCAATGCCATATTCAAGGCCACCGGGGTCAGGCTCAGAGAGTTGCCCTTTAATAAAGAGATGTTGATCAAGGGGTAAAGGATATCACCTGCGGCTGCCGGAAAGACAATAACGATTCCACAATAGGCCGCTAAAGCGATCTGGCGAAGGACTTTGGTCGCTTTGCCCGGCAGTTGTGGAAACCGTCACGACTAAACGTGTTCCACAGGCGTAAAGTTCGAAACTTCAGAGTTAACGGTGCACAGGTCACCAACCGACAGGTCATGGATGCTATGCCTGCCGGCAAATGATACTTCTCAAAAATGCCAGTTGTGCGCAAGTTTAATTCACCTAAAAAACGCATTCTTGTCATGGATACCAGTATCCTTGATTAAAGGGTAGGATGTAATTTTACAAAGCAAAAAGGGGACTTCCTATCATCTCACCTCATTAATCAAGATATGGCACCAATTTTTTTTGATGTGAAAGCAGCTCGTCTTTAGGAAAGGATTTCATCAAGAAGATGGGGCGGCGGAGTCCATCCGGCAAGTCTCTTTACGCATCTAACCCATTCATCTAGTTTGCTTTCTGTATCCAGCAAGTCCAGGTCCAATTCCGCGCGCCCGTCAAAGAAATAAATTACCACAAGTCGCTTGAGAATTTCCGGTGATGGATCCGCAATCGTTTGCAAAACAGACTGGAGGATTTTTCGGGCGGCGGCAATCCAATGGGCCTCGTTCTCAATTGTTCGACCTGCCACTTGGATGTTTTTGGCAGAATCAATTCGAAATACCGTACCCTCAAACTCCAAAACCTCTGGTTTACTACTATTTAGTTTTTCGGCCGGATCATGTACCGCAACCACCGTACCGTTTACAGGAAACTTTTCCACTGAGATAAATTCAGATCCCCGAAAAAAAGAGCTATCCTCATCGTCTGACATATATCTTAATGTGGTGGCGATATAAGCATCTTCAGAGATCCACAGCACATTGGTCATATTATTCCTGAAAAACCTGTTTGTTTTGGGAATTAAGTTTTTTTTGACCCAATTCTCTTGATAGATCAAACCGTGTTTTTGGGCGTAGGATCGCCGGACCCGATGGCTATCGATGGAATCGAAAGCACCAAAAATAGCCATCGGCAACCCAGTAAATAGCCATAGACCGATCAAGGCGGCAAAGATAAAGGCCAAGCCGGCCACAGAGGGCGGTTTGCCCATGTCGAAGGCAATCCCTAGGAACCAAAGCGCACCGACAAATACCAAATAAAGGGTCGCCAAAAGCCACCTGCCCAATGTTTTTGGAGCCATTAGAGCTCTAAACCACCATCGGAAGGTAACTATGAGAGTTAAAAGTCCCAAAACCGGCATCAAAATTGCGCTTTTCATAAGACTGCATCCTCTGCCATGCCTGCTTTGATTAAAACGAGGCCCGAATCTTTTTCCCTTTCAAAAAAAATAGCGGCCAAAAGCTTGTATAGTGAATTAAGCCAGTCGAATTCGACTTGAATTACAATAGCTTACGTTAAAAGCCTTGTTTTACCGATTTTACAGGGCAACCTACATAATTCGCCAGGACATGGCTTCCCTGGATTGGGAATTGATCTTATTTAAAGGGACCGAAAAAGGTAATATTGACAGAAGTAAATATTTTGAGAATATTGTTACTATCAATCCATCGACAGCAATGCATATCCTTTGTTCTGGTAAGCTATAATACTTATATAGCTGTTCTGTACTACTGTGATCTGTGGAAGGACGTCGTCATAAGACACCTTCTGCCCACGGGCAACAATCGCGCACTGTTCCAGTTTAAATCCGCTATCATGGAATTGGCCAATCCATCCCTGAATTTCCTTTTTAATGGCCTGGTGCTCGGGAGAAACGTATCCAATACCACGAGTTACATACTTAGATGCGGGTCCGCGAAAAGCCACGATAAAGGTGGTTTGGATGCCGGCGTCCATCAGCTGGGTGTAGGTATCGTCAATTAGCTCCAGCCGCCTCAGGAGAAGCTTCGGATCCCCAACATTAACGTCGCAGACCACTTTGACTGTTTTGAGCCCCTTCAGGGCATCGGCATCCGTGAATTGACCGGCAAGCGTCATCTGCGGTATCAGAAATATGGCAATCAGCAGCGCAGCGGTTTTCATGATGAATTCCTTTATCTTTGTTTGTAAAATTCAGGAAGTTGTCAGTACACAAGATACAGCAACTGCCGCCACCCACAACCCACAGGTGTTTGGTTTTGAAAACGAAAACTTAATCTTGATTTGAAAATCTATATAATTCTATTTGTTTCCGTGAATTGGCTGGATACGCCTTGCATGCCTGAAACAACGGCTCACCAGTGAGAGCGTCAATCCAGGACTTTAAATGACTGGGTCAAGGGAAAACGCCACGATAACCATACAATAAGGTGCAAATAGAGTGAACGAATTATTTATCTTGCTTGAGCAACTTGTATCACTGACAACCCCAACTCTTTTGATATTGCAGAATCTTCTGGGCATCACGCTCATCTCTGTGCCAAATGAAAATGAACACTGGCATTTCTACAAAAGCCGTATTGACACAGGGTTGATCTCTCAGGTTGAATACCGAGAACCCGGTAAGGGTGCAACCAAACCGTCGCCCTTTTTGGTTCTCAAACTGCGTGATGCTTCGATTCGGATAGACGACCTTAGCAAGCGATACGGAAGAGGATACCCTACCGATGTCAGTATCCATCATCCGCATTTTGTAGGATACACATTTAGCGTCAATGGTTGTAAAATAGGGGTGAATGCTGACTCAAAGACCAATGCAGTGTTATCGATATCAATTGATTACTCACTTCAGATCGATAAAGAAAGCCATTCTCAACAAGGAACTCCAGCCGTCCCTTGCAGCAAACGGCCGGACGGCTAAGCTTGGTTAATGGTGACAGGGAATGATAGTTTGCTGTTAGTTGCCTGTGTGTCACGTCTCTGTAATCCCGCGCCAGTCCATGAGAGCTCTGCAACTGGGCGGGATGATCGATAGCCACTAATTAACTTGAAAGTTCCGTAGGAATGAAATTAGCAATAGAATGATGAAAATCGCCCTATCGGGCCCCTGCTCGTTCAAATAGCTCCGCCAAATCATCACAGTGATATTCCCGTGCTGAATCGAGAGCGGTCTTGCCGAAATTGCCTCTGATATTCAAATCGGCCCCTGCGTCTATAAGAAGCCGAGCCACGTCCAAACCCTTGCAGCCATGCCCATGGATGGTCATGTGGTACAAAGGGGTCCAACCATATGGGTCCTGCATATTGACATCGGCACCGGCATCGATGAGCATTTCGGCGATGGGAACGTCCGTGTCCTGCGCACGTTGAGACAAATTGTGAAGAGGCGTATAGCCATACTCATTGGGCGCGTCTACTTCGGCCCCGGCTTGAAGCAGGGCCCGGATGATCCTTGATGAAAGAGGCCTGTGGTTTACAGCCGAATGCAGAGGAGTATCCTTTATTTTATCCCTGTAGGCCAAATCGGCGCCTTGTTCGATTAGTTTCAGGGCTTTCTCCTCCCCCCAAATCCCGCTGTTAGCAATGGCGACCTGCAGATCGGACATTTGCATGCACTCCTGCAAGGAATTACATGGCTTTTCTTTATCCTCCTCTTGGGGGCCGGCGCCCGAATCGGTCATGGAAGTTTTGTTGGACGACCCTGCCTCTTTGCTTTCCTTGGTTGGGACCAGCTTAACCGTCACCTTACCGCCAGGGGTATCCGTAAGCGAGGCCTCACGGACGGACGACCTGCCAAGGTAACTCTCCGGTTTGGGCGCCATGGGCGGCAGATCATAGTTGAACTCGATATCCACCCACTGCTGGGGGTTATCCAGTTGCAGTTCGGTAATGTTGCCACGATAGGTAACGGTCTGGCGAGTGGTGTTGTTCTCAATGCGGGTTCTGTAATAGTCCCCCTTCCGTAAGCGGCCGCCGGTTGTATCGTATGCCCGCACCGGACCGATGTCGGTATGGGAAGAAGGCACATCCGGGTCCCTATTTTCGGTATAGGTCACAAAAGGGCCGTCAAAGACGACATCAGACCCGGTTTCCCCCAATTCGATATTTTGGGTTTCGACCTTGAGCGGATACTTGATGCGGCCCGTGCCGCTGACTCTGGCGAATTCCAGCGGATCATAGCCTTGTTCAGGGGTGATGCGGATTTCCGCTGAAAAGGTGTCTTCATTGTATCCGCCGCTTTCCACCTTAAAGGGCATACCTGCGCCTTTATCGTCAACCACCTGAGGGTCATCGAATTCTACTGCGGCATAGGCACTGTTTCCGAATGGCGGCAGGTAAACAACAACTTCCGGCGTGTTAAATCCGATTACGGCCGTGTTGCGGTTTGAGACGACCTTTATCCAGGAGACAGCGCTCCGGGCATCCATTGTCTTAAAAACGGGTTCGGCCATATCCTTCATGTAGCGAGGAACCCGGGTGAGATCCTCTTTGGAAGGCGGGGTGATGGTATAGGATGCCGCCTGGGTGCCCTGATTGGTTTGAGCGGGCTCCACAGGTTTTTTTATCTCCGCCTTGAAGGCTACCCGGTACTGGTACGTGATCCCGAAGAACTCCCCTTCGGATCTGCTGTAGGCCTGGCCGGCAATGATTCCCTGGCCGGCTTCCTGCGGTTCAAAAACTTCGCTGCTTGATACTCCGCTGGGGCTGCCATCGAACACGTGGTGGCGCAAACGGCGTGAGATCACCTGGTTATCCGGGTTGATGGTCAGTTCAATGCAGAACAGCTTGCCGATGTCCTCTAATTCCGAGCGTCGCGCCCAACTGCTCAGGGCTTCGTAGTCCAGTTCCATATTGGAGAGGATGGCAATGGTGTCCATCCGGTCGGGGTCAGAAAACCCGGCTTCGGGGTGGGCATAGGCATATTTGAGTTTTGTGGCCTCTCCGTTGATCACCATCTCGCCAGCCGCCACTCCGTTTTGCGAGGGTATCGCGGCCACCTGTGGCGGGGAGGAGGATTGGGTGACAGAAGTTTCCGTTTGCGTCCCTTGTGCTGTTGCCGCTCCAGACAATTGCAGCTTGGGATTAGTATTCAGGGCTTTGACGATGTTGGTCTGGTCG
This sequence comes from uncultured delta proteobacterium, assembly GCA_963713755.1. Taxonomy (GTDB): domain Bacteria; phylum Desulfobacterota; class Desulfobacteria; order Desulfobacterales; family CAVQMW01; genus CAVQMW01. The sequence continues at coordinate 70,339 of CAVQMW010000006.1, forward strand.
GTTTGGGGATCCTGGCGGGGGAGTGTTTCCGGGGAAACATCAAATTTCACTTTCCATTTGCCATTATGGGCAATGAAAAATAGGGGATTAAGCGTTATGCTTTCGGGGTTGTCAAGGTCGCTGCGTGACACCAGCAGGGCCGTGTCGTCCTTTAGGGCAAACTTGAGCACTTCCCAGGCTGCCGGGTCGGGCATCATCTCCAGAAAAAATCCTTTCATCTGGGCAAACTCCTGCGGATCGACCTCTTCCGGTCCGGGGGGATCGTGGATGGCGTCCAAAAAAGCCTCAAAATCCCCGTCCATCAAAGCTTGACGAAAGCGGCTGTAGGCAGCCACGGCGGCCTCTTGAGTGAAGGTACCGGTCTGGGCGGAAGTCGAATCGGTGGTTTTGGGAGATGCTTTGGCAGATTTTTTCGCTGGGGATTTAGGCCGCTTTTCCGTAACGGTCGGTGGTTTTGTCGGGTTTTGTTCAGGTACTATAGCAGGGGCGGCGGCATCAAGTGTGGATGCCGCAGCGGTATCCGTGGCCGTGGTATAGCGAGCCGAAACCCAGCCCTCCATTCCGGTATCGGTTTGCACCTTGATCCAGCCTTCAGATCGTTCCAGTACGCTGAGCGCTTCGCCCTGGTTCAGAACGTGGAGGATCTGGCTTTTGGTAGTGCTCTCGGACCGTAGGTTCAGACGGCTTGCAGCAACGACTACCTTTTCCTTTTCAGGCTCGGGCCGGGGCGCCATTGCCGGTATGGATTCCATGACCGGGGCTTCCGGCGTTGGCTCTTTGGAAGCGCAGCCCATACCCATAACAATAATCAGGGAACATATAATCCATTTTCCAGTGTGGTTTTCCATGGACGGGCTCCTTTCACCAAATTTGATTACCTTCCAATACCGAGGCAGCAATGTTATCTATGGTTTTAATTTCAGATCTTTTATACTCCTCAAGCCTATGGGCTAATCGACCACGATTGCCTCCTCAATGTAAATGTTCCATTTATAGATATTCTTCTTTTTGGGTTCCTCTACATCCGTTTGTATCTTCAGGTGGCCACCGGGTTTTATTGTCCGATTTACAGAAAGTTTGAAAGAGCGTTTACTTGATCGTTTAACTTTTAAGCGGAGGTTTCTCACCGAAACGGTGGTGGGATTATGAATAATGATTCGGAGTCGGCCCTTTTTACGCTCTACCCGTGATTTTAGGTAGCGGTCCGGATGATCAGATAGGTCCAATCGGTGCAAGGCGTGCAGGGCGGCTTTGCCGGCCTGGGACTTGGATTTGGCAGCGGCTTTGAATGATTTGACGGCCTCGCGATGGTCGCCTTGATCCATATTCAACATTCCCAAAGCGTAATGACAATCTGCGGTGGGAAGGAGCACCAAGCTTTTCTCAAGATCTTTGCGGGCCTCTTTCTGGTTACCCATCTCGATCCACAGCTTACCGCGTTGATAATAATTTCGGAAGTAATCGGGTTCCTTGGCGATAGCGGTTTGATAAGCTTTCATGGCTTTGTGGTAATCTTTCCACTTCACCATGATATCGCCCAACAGGCAATCAAACCGACCTTCATCGGGTTCGATCCTTAATGCTGTTTCAACAAAGGAACGGGCTGTCTTTAAATCACCTTCGTTTAGGGCCTGACGGGCCTTATCATAAGCTTCGTAAGCGGGTTGTGCTTTGCGCAAATGGGATGTTTTTTCCTGGTAGCGGCTGCGGCCCTCTTCACCATTTTCAGGGGCAAGCTGGGTAACGGTATCACGGTTTTTCTGCACCCGTTCTGGTGATGGCGGGTGGCTGGCAAAAAGGCCGGCCAGCCAGTTGGGCTGTTTGGACTCGGATAGCCTTACAAAGGTTTCCTGGAGATCCACTGCCGCCTGGGGGTCGTAGCCGGCCCGGATCATATAAACGATCCCGTAATGATCTGCCTCAAGCTCGGCCTCTCGGGAGTAGCGCTGCTTGATCAAATCGCCTCCAACGGCCGCCGCTCCCACCGCCAGGCTTGAAAAATCATTTCCCCCAGTAGCGATGGCCACGGCTAAAAAGGCGCCTTGCAACAGTAACCCACGTTCGAAACTCTGGGCGCCATGACGGGCCGCGGCATGAACGATCTCGTGACCGATAACAGCCGCCAACTCAGCTTCGCTTTGAAGCTCCACCAGCAGGCCCCGGTTGATGGCGATTTTACCGCCGGGAAGGGCCCAAGCATTAGGGATGCTGTTGTTCAACACTACAAATTCAAAAGGCAGTTTACGATCGCTCACCGCTGCCAGGCGTTGACCTATCGATTGTACGTACTCGGTAAGTTCTGGATCCAGTAGATAATCACCCCCGTGCATCTGTCGGATAGGGGCGTATTGCTTTTGACCCATTTCGATTTCATAGGACTGAGGAAGCAGCGCTAGCTGCCTTTTTCCAGTAACCGGATTGATGGCACAACTGACCAGTGCAAGCCATAGTGCCACGAACAGCAATATCAGGCCTTTTTGCATGGTGTGCCCCTCATTCACATAACGGTCGAGACTCACCCGTATATTGGGTAGTACCGTTCGTTGAATATGGAGATTCTATGGAAGCTAAATTTTTATTGATTGGATAATTTCAATTATATCCGAAATCGCGGGAATATCAATGACATGATGGGAGATCTATGAGAATCCTATGTCTCGTTTTTGATCCAGGTTCTTGGGTGACTCTTTTTCTATCTCAATTTGCGGGTGGACTTGAATGAGGTTTGCGACCCTCTGCAATTTGATTCATGAATTCCAGGATGTGATCGGCGGACAGGTCGTTAAGGTCATAATCGCCAAATTGGCGGCAGAATCGATCCTTAACGAAGGTGTGGGATCTGACTGTATTTTTTTTGGAATGGATGAGGTGATAGTCGATCCAAATTTTTCCAGCTTTTGAAGCTTTCATGAGATACCTCCCTTGGCTAAAAAGTTTGACAATGGTTCAATGCCAAAACCATTCTAAGATCGGCAAAGCGTATCTGCAATAATTTCGAAGCGTTTGGGTGTTCAGATCTCAATATACATGCACTCGGCTGATATTTGGACTTCGGAATCATATCTGAAATTTCGTAGTCTACAAATTTCATTGGATATTATGCTGGGTATATTCAGGCGGCTGATCCTCCAATATTGACGTGTTCGGAAGAATCGTCCGGTTTCATGCAAATCCATGGCACCCACAATATATGGTATGTGCTACAAACCAATAAAGTACGTAATATAGCGTTCATGACGCGCGTAGAAAATCAACGATCAACCTCAAGAAATCATCATCGAACGTAAGCAATTGTGATCATTCAGTATGAGCACACTGAAGGTTGTATTGCTATTGCTACCTTTAGGCAATTTTTGTATCTGAGCGCAATAGCGAATCCATTCCAACCCGAAATTATCATTTTAACTTTTGCGTCCAAATGGTATCCATTCTGAATTGCTTGTTACTTTGTCTTGGTTGCAACAGTCTTGATCAATTTGTTGGATACTTCCATTACCATTGAGAACCTTTGATGGACAGACCCCCATGCAGATTGCGGTGAGGGCGTTCGGCAAGGGTTATTGAGTTCTTACGCAGCGCAACCCAATAGTGACGCTGCTTTACATGCCGACAACCATTAGCATAAAGTACTATAGGAGGACACCATGCGGGGAGCCGTCACGCTTCTGTCCCTTATCTGCATTGCACTTGTAATCATTCCTCCGCTCGAGGCGAAGGCCAAACAGCATGAGGCGCAGCGTCTCATGAAGAAATTGGCCAAGAGTCGAAATGACAGTGTGCGGGCCGATGCGGCATGGCAGCTGGGCCAGATGGGCGCCACCGACGCCGTCCCGGCACTTGTTGCCGCCCTTGAGGACAAGTACCGATCGGTTCGCGCGAATGCCGCCGCATCCCTGTGGAACCTCGGAGAGGCGTCAAGGCCCGCCATGCCGGCACTCAGAAAGGCGCTTGATGACCCGTACGCCGGGGTTGCCGGCAACGCCGCCGGGGCGCTGGTAAGGCTCGGCGTAGCTAAAATAGAGCTTGTACCAGTATACAAACGCCTGCTTGCAGAGGAAAGATGTAGATTTCGGTTCCAAGGGATAAAGGGGCTCATCGGACTGGTACCATCAACCGAGCTCTTTCACGATGCGCTCGAGTGCTCATGTAATGCTGATTCAAAATTCAAAGACCAGTCTGCAGCAGGTGACATTCTTCGCAAGCTCATGAACAAGAATGATCGGAACATGATACCCCTCATCCTTGAAGCCCTGAAGACCCAAGGTGATAACTGTGTCACGGACCTCGTGATATCCATCGTCCAATACGATCCGCCGGTGGCTGAAGCCCTGCCGATGCTCGAAAAACTGCTCAAATCCTCTGATGTGCACGTCAGGCGTGTTACCGCCCAGAGCCTTGGAATGATGAAAGGCCCGGCCCTGGCAACGGTGCCGGCCCTGATAAAGCTCGCCGAATCTGATCCTGATCCCGGGGTACGGGAGGAGGCTGCCACGGCCATTGGTGATATGGGGGAAGCGGCCAAAGGGGCGGTTCCCGCTCTGATTCGGATTGCTCAAGATGACCGGTGGCCGAAGGTCCGGGCGGGCGCTATGCAGGCTTTAGGGGACATTGGGGAAGAAGCGCGTGAAGCCATCCCCGTACTTCGCACAGCCCTGAACGACCCCGATCCAGCCACACGTCTAAGTGCCCGTAACGCGCTTTTCAGTGTGGATCGAGAAAACAGGGCCAAGTTCGCAAAAAGCCCCGATTACAAAATGACACCGACCGTTGCCGGCAGCAGTCTGTTTGAAGATGCCTCAGCGCTAGCGCTGGCACTATCCAGTAAACTGCCCGAAGCGTTTCAGTTGTTTATCTACAATAACTATGCCATCGCTGTTGCCCCTGAAGCATCCAGCGCAAATGGTTACGGCAGTTTCACCTATCGCAACGGCGCCATTACCGGGCCGGACAATGGAGATCCTATATGCAAAAAACTGTTTCGTTTTGCTGACTTTGATTTCTCTATTATCCCTAGACTGGTCAAGTCGGCTCGAGACCATGCGAAAAAGCCCAATGGCAGAATAACATACGTGGCCTTGGATCGCGGCGTCTTCTGTAATAAGGTGGGGTGGCGAGTTTGCATACAAAACATCATCGTCCAATACAGCCTCGACGGAAAGCTGGAACAGGTAATCCAGTAGAACGTAATTTCCACATTATCAAATCTCCTTTCCAAACACACTCATTAGAGTTTCATGGCTACCGGAGAGGAGATGCTGATTTTTGACTATTATGCCAGTGCAACAGATAAAACCCTCAAGCAGATTTGTATTTCAGGTGATCGGTTGGATCGGCCACGTGTTCACGACCCAATAGGACAACACTGTCCCCCGCTTGCTCTTGAAAATGTTAATTTTGACATTGTGTCAAAGATATTCAGTAATATGCAAGAGCGAACTGCCAGGGGTTGGAGTATTGCGGTAAGTCTTCGCCGGTGGCCGCCCACAAATTGCAAAGAAACAGCATGGCAAGCTGCCGCTACCTATATGTATGAGTATTTAATAGTCATTTATTCCATTGATGGCGAGGTTATCGATGTTCAGAAAGGGACTGCCCAAAAAGGTTCAAGCTAAGCAATTCCCTATAGATCATCGAATTACCCTTAGATTGTTATGCCGGTTGGAATTATACCGGATATGATTTTGTTAAATCTGGAGACACATCTTGAGGGAGATGAAAGGAAAGGAAATGAAGATTGTTAGATCTTTTTTAGCGCTAATATTGGTATTGACACTGTCGTCCTGTGCAAATCAGATTACTTCAGTGATGAGCTCTAAACAAGCAACTGTGGAGGATTTAGCCACACAATGCAACGAAGGTGACATGGATGCATGCTTGAAAGCAGGTCGTACCTATAGATACGGTCATTATTTCATTTACGACGCACCAAAGGATTTAGACCTGGCCACCAAATACTATATATTGGGCTGTGATGGTAAGAATCAAGAAGCCTGCAAAGCACTCTACGAGATGTATAAAGAGTCACTCAGGAAAAAAGAGTTTACAAGGGGGCACCCGACAATACTGGACATGTATGGCAACTCATGCACTGGGGGTTATGGGCCTGCTTGCTCATCATTGGCATATAACTACGAAATCGGAAAGGGTGTAGATAAAAACCAAATCAAAGCTCTGGCATTGTATGAAAAGGGCTGTAACTCAGGGAGTCGTGTGGGTTGCGACCATGCCGGTGACATATATATGAAAGGAAAACATGTAACTCGGGACCCAATCAAAGCCAAGCAGTTTTATGAAAAGGCCTGCGGTTGGGGTTACGTAAATTCCTGTGCAGAACTAGGTCTCATGTATCTCAAAGGTGATACTGTTAAAAAGGATATTAATAAAGCCTATACCTATTTTGTAAGTTCTTGCAGTGGGCATATAGTCGACAATGATACCACAGGATGCTATAATCTAGCCAAAATGTATGAAAAAGGAATAGGTTGTGAACTGAACCAGGCACAAGCGATTAATCTGTACAGTCAAGCCTGTCGCTGGAAGCCAAAAATTGCTGATGCATGTGTAAAGCTCGCTCAGGCCTATGAGTCCGGTGTGGGTATTGAAAAAGACCACAACGCCGCTTGGAATTATTATCGTGACGCGTGTGAACTTGGAAGTCATGAAGGATGCGTAGGCTGGCATACAGACGGATGTGACAGGCATAAAAACGTTTTGGATTGTGAGTGGTTAAAAAAGCATGATTTATACTGATAATTTGTTAAACTGAGAATCACCTTTTCTGCTAATACATACAACTGATCCGTTTATTGTTAGTATTTAAAAACGAGTAATGGCAAAAGCATTGTTCACAATTACTCGCCATTTTTCAGGTGCATAATAAGGTCGCCAAGGTGCTGTTTTGAGAAATTAGATAGATCAGAAATATTGTCCGGTATGCCCCTGATCTTGAACACCGCCGGGGTAAACAATCCGACTCTCAATCTTACCTTTTGTGGCTGCTTAAGATTGTTCAGTGAAATCAAAAAATACGTCATTCTGCAGATATTCCATGTCATCTTCGATAAATTTGGGTCCGCGAAATGCCTGATTTCCTACCGATCCCCACCTGACTAAAATTCCAATGTGGATGAAAAAGGTCGACTGAGCCAACCCGTGATAGCCCAAATCGAGTGTTCGTGCCGACCTGGTGATAATTCATGGTCATCTTTGCATAGAATGGCCTTCCGAATTTGGAAGTGACTCCAGCCAGTAAAAGGTCACGTAAAACTTCCAACGAGCTGCGAACTGTCGAATACTCGATCTTGATAGGGCAGCTTCCGATATCCATTCGACCTCGGGCACCACGCACAAAACAAGCAAATTGCACCAACCTCGAAAAGACAACCGCTGTGGCGGCATGCCACAATTATTGACGCCGAAAGAAAGCCGGCTGGCCTTGAGGCGGAGCCCTGAGAATAGCCTCTTCAGCGCCAATGTAATGCCAAGTTTTCTGTGCCGGGGTCAGCTGACGGCATGACGGGCTGCCAGATCGCCCACCTCGGAGGTGGTGTGACCCATTTTTCCGGAGGCAAGGCTCCGGATCTCCTGGGCCACGACTTTTTTGATGCCGGTTTCCACCCGCTGGGCCGCCGCGGTTTCGCCCAGGTGCTCGAAGAGCATCTGCACGGCGCCGATGCAGGCCAGGGGGTTGATAACGTTCTGGCCGGTGTATTTGGGGGCCGACCCGCCGATGGGCTCGAACATGGAGACTCCCTCGGGGTTGATGTTGCCGCCGGCGGCGATGCCCAGGCCGCCCTGGATCATGGCGCCGATGTCGGTGATGATATCCCCGAACATGTTATCGGTAACCAGCACATCGAACCACTCCGGGTTCTTGATCATCCACATGCTCACCGCATCTACGTGGCCGTAATCGGTGGTGATGTCTTCGTACTCGCCGGCCAGTTCCGTAAAGGTGCGCTCCCAGAGATCGAAGGCATAGGTGAGTACATTGGTTTTGCCGCAGAGGGTCAGTTGCTTGCGCTGGTTGCGGCGGCGGCAATAGTCAAAGGCGTAGCGTAGGCAGCGTTCCACCCCGAAACGGGTGTTGATGGATTCCTGGATGGCCACCTCCTGGGGGGTACCTTTTTTCAGAAATCCGCCCCCCCCGGCGTATAGCCCTTCGGTGTTTTCCCTGACCACCACGAAATTGATCTCATCGGGACCCTTGTCCTTCAGAGGAGTTTCCACGCCGGGATAGAGAATCACCGGCCGCAGGTTGATATATTGATCCAGGCGGAAACGCAGTTCCAGAAGCAGTCCCTTTTCCAATATACCGGGTTTGACATCGGGATGGCCGATGGCGCCCAGCAAAATTGCATCCACTTGAGTCATTTCTTGATAGACCGATTCCGGCAGGATTTCGCCGGTTTTCAGGTAGCGCTCACCGCCCAGATCAAAATGGACGGTTTCAATTTGAATATTTTCCCGGGCGCTCACCGCCGTCATCACCTTGATCCCTTCGCGCACAACTTCGGGGCCGGTGCCGTCACCCGGCAGAATGCCGATCGTGTAATGTTTCGGGTCGCTCATTATCAGATCTCCTCTCGTGCAGGTTTCAACCCCTATTAGCGGTCAACGCGCCCTGATTCAATCCTTTTTTCCGGCGAGGCCGGTACTGGGGCCCTCAAGGGCTATGGCCAAAAAGAGCCAACCCACCCGATCGGATGTATCCTGCGGAAACTTGAAAAATCCCATGCAATCGGGCAATAATTGATAAAATGTTGACAAGGCCCGGGAGGTTTTCTATCAAAGCCCTCCCGGCCGCGCCCCAGGGCGAGCCCGCTAGGCAAACCGAGGATAAGCGGTTGTAATTCAATACCGGGCGCGATAAACTCAAGCGGTCGAACCCCAGCATCAGAGCTTTGTTAGAAAGGACGTTCCAATGTCTAAAAACGACCCCACCGTGGAAGGGTGGATTGATCAGCAGGGCCAGGCGCTGAAAGCATCCCTGCCCGCCAAGGATCTGCACAAAAAAATCCGGATTCCGGTGATTACCGTCAGTATGGAAGCCGGAAGCGGTGGATTTCTCATCGCCCAAGAGGCGGCCCGATTGCTTGGCTTTGACCTCTACCACCGAGAGATCCTGCGGCCCATGGCCCATAGCGCCGAGGTCTCCCTGGAAGTCCTGGCCGCCATGGAAGAGACCCGGCTTTCGGGGGTCCACGATTTGGTGGCTTCCCTGCTGGATAAAAAGTATCTTCCCCAGGAAGAATATCGACGGGCTTTGGAAGAGATTGTCTACGCCCTGGGCCAAGTGGGCCATGCGGTGATTGTGGGGCGCGGCGCCAATTTCATTCTTAAACCGGAAGAGCGCTTTGCGATACGGGTCATCGCTCCTCAAAAAATGCGGGTAAAGAATGTGGCCTTTGCCCACGGGGTCTCCCTGCGGGAAGCGGAAAAACGGATCAAGAACCGCGATTCGCGCCGAAAAGCATTCGTGCGCGAGAATTTCAGTGAAAACATCGAAGATCCATCGAACTACGACCTGATCCTCAACACCGCCCGTCTAGACGCACTGACCGGTGCCGAAGCCATCATCGGCGCGCTGCTCGGATCCCAGAAAAACCACGCCTTCAGTAAGGCCGAATCCTATATCCTGCGCAAACAAACCTAACCCGACTCCCCGCCAACCGATATCGTCTCTGGACCCGTCTCACCGGCGGGCCGGAGACGACTGCGTTGGGTATATCCGCTTGATGTGATCCGCGGTCGCTGGCAGACCGGGGTTTGAAAAGCAACGCTCAGCGATAGATGTCCAGGGAATGGGGCGACCCGGAGCGCTTCAGGCGGCACTGGACCGCCATACCGACGGCGACGAGAGTCAAAAACGCGAGAGGCCGCCCGGGAACCCCCAGGTCGAGCACGTTGGCGATCAGACCGGCCCCCAAAATCACCGAAAAGAGCGTCAGTCCCCATTCGAAACAGAGGCCGAAGCACACCAGGCCCAGGCAGGCCCCGCCGAATTGATACATCCAGATGGAGGGCGCCGGGTTGAAATTTAAAACCAGCAGCAGCAACCCAGCGCCATAGGCGCCGGCAGCAAATCCGGCGGCCCAGACCGTCGCTTTGGGCATCAGACGCGCCAGCAGCAGGGCCGCCAGCCCGCCGCTCAGCGCGGTCACCCAGGGCAGAACCTCGGAGAGCGTCACCCCGTAGTGCTGAGGGGTGGACAATCCCAGGGCGACGCCCAGGCCCAAGACCAGCATCCAATAGAGCCTGCGGCCAAAAAAGAGCAGCGCCGTACCGGCGGCGATCCCCAACACAGAATAGATCGTCATGGAAGATGGTGTCTATATGTCCGAATTTTGGGAAACCTGGACCGGATGAACATTCCAGATCTCCTCACAATAGGCCCGGATGGTCCGGTCTGAGGAGAAAAATCCGCACCGGGCCACGTTTCTTATGGCCATGGCGGTCCAGCGCTCCGGTTCACCAAAGGCGGCGGCGACCCGCTCCTGACACTGGATGTAGGCCTCGTAATCGGCCAAAACCAGGTATTCATCCTGATTGAGCAGGGAACGGATGATGGGCTGAAACAGCCGGTGGGGGCTTTGATCAAGGGTCTCGCTGGCAAGAAAATCCAACACCCGGCGCAACTCGGGCTGGCTGTCGTAATAGTGGCGGGGTTGATAATTTCCGGCCTTCAGCTCCTGGACCTCTTCCACCGAATGGCCGAAAAGGAAAAAGTTCTCCGCCCCGACCCGCTCCCGGATCTCCACATTGGCGCCGTCCAGGGTCCCCACGGTCAACGCGCCATTTAGGGCGAATTTCATATTCCCGGTCCCCGAGGCCTCCTTGCCGGCCATGGAAATCTGCTCGGAGAGATCCGCCGCCGGGTAGATCCGCTGGGCCAGGGTCACGTTGAAGTTGGGTAAAAAAACCACCTTCAAGCGATCGGCAACATCGGCATCACTGTTGATTAACGCCGCGGCATTGTTGATCAGCTTGATGATCCGCTTGGCCATGCGATAGGCCGGGGCCGCTTTGGCGCCGAAAATAAATGTGCGCGGCACCAGCTCCCGGCTCGGATCGTCCTTGATCCGCAGGTAGAGGGTGAGAATATGCAGCGCCTTGAGCAGCTGGCGTTTGTACTCATGGAGCCGCTTGACCATCACATCAAACATGGAGTCAGGATTGACGGTGATGTCCAGGGTCTGCTGGATGAACTCAGCCAAGTCCGCTTTATTGGCCTGTTTGACCGCCTGCCATTGGGCCTGCAAGTCGGGATCCTCGGCCCGCGCGGCCAGAGCCTCGAGCCGGGTCAGGTCGGCAAGCCAGCCCTCGCCGATGCGCTCGGTGATCAATTGGCTCAGCCGCGGGTTGGCCAGCGCCATGAATCGCCGCGGCGTGACCCCGTTGGTTTTATTTTGAAAGCGGTGGGGGTCCAACTCGGCAAAATCCCGCAGGGTGCGACTCTGCAATAAGCGGGAATGCAATTCCGCCACGCCGTTGACGGTAAAACTGCCCACGCAGGCCAGGTGGGCCATGCGGATCTTTTTTTGAAGCCCCTCCTCGATAATGGACATCCGGGCCCAGCGTTCAGGCTCTTCAGGGTAATCTTTCATCAACTTCTCAATAAAGCGCTGGTTGATCTCAAAGATGATTTCCAGGTGCCGCGGCAGTAGTTCCGCGATCAGCTCCACGGGCCATTTCTCCAACGCTTCGGGAAGCAGGGTGTGGCAGGTGTAAGCGATGCTGCGGCGGGTGATCCGCCAGGCCCGCTCCCATTCCAACTGCTGTTCATCCACCAAAATACGCATCAATTCCGGAATGGCGATCACCGGATGGGTGTCGTTGAGCTGGATGGCTACCTTGTCGGGGAATGCGTCCAAATCGTCGTTGCGCAATTGAAAGCGACGAATGATGTCCTTAAGGGAACAGGCCACGAAAAAATATTGCTGCTTGAGGCGCAGCTCCCGCCCCTGGGCCGTGCCGTCATTGGGATAGAGCACTCGGGAGAGATTTTCCGAATAGACATTCTGCTCCACGGCGCGAACGTAGTCCCCGGCGTCAAAGAGGCGAAAATCAAAGGATTTTTCAGCCCGCGCCCGCCACAAGCGCAACATGTTGACGGTTCGCGTGGCAAATCCCGGCACCAAGGTGTGGTAGGGTTCGCCCAGCACGGTTTCCCCGGGCAGCCAGCGCACGCGGGTATGCCCGTTGGAGTCGTTGTAGAATTCGGTTAGGCCGCGAAACCCCACCTTGACCAAGGTGTCGGGCTGGGGAAACTCCCAGGGATTGATATTCAGCAGCCAGTCATCGGGTATTTCCTGCTGCCAGCCGTCCTGAAAAGCCTGCCTGAAAATCCCGTACTCGTAACGGATACCGTATCCCATGGCCGGAATGTCAAGGGTAGCCAGAGAATCCAAAAAGCAGGCCGCCAGGCGCCCCAAACCGCCGTTGCCCAGTCCCGGTTCAGCCTCCAATTTTTGCAAACGATCCAAATCGATACCATGCCGCTGCAACGCTTCCCGGGCTATGTCGGTATTGCCGGTATAAAAGAGATTCTGAGCAAGCTGCTTGCCCAGCAGGTATTCGGCTGAGAGATAGTAAACAAACTTGGGATTAGCCTGGTAGTGGGCGCGGGTGGTGTCCGCCCAGCGATCAATGAGGCAATCGCGAACCGTGTAAGCCAAGGCCACATAGACATCCCGGGCCGAGGCCGACTCCACAGCGGAGCCCCGGGTGTAGTACAAATTGCGGAGCACCGCCCTTTCGAAACTGTCCACAGATTCGTCAATCTTTCTTTTTGCACTCATGGATGCCTCGGTTTGGATAGTCCGCGCAACTGCGCGGGGTGGACACGTTCAACCCCTGATAACATTCCAGTTTGGCAATGACAATTGGATTTACGGGCTCAGCCGGTGTTGATTTTAATCTATAGCTTGCGGGTTGCAAAATCCCAAGGCCCATACAGGGTGGGCAGCTTAAGGGCCTGGCCCAATTCCTCGAGGAAACGACGGCGGGGAATCTCCTGGGCGCCTAAACGAGTCAAGTGAGGGGTGGTCACCTGGCAATCGATAAAGTGGAACCCAAGCGAGGAAAGCTGGTGCACCAGAAATACCAGAGCCACTTTGGAGGCGTCACTACGCCGGGAAAACATGGACTCACCGAAAAAAGCACCTCCCAGGCAGAGGCCGTAGAGCCCACCCACCAGCCGGCCCGTTTCCCAGACCTCCACGGAATGGGCCACGCCAATATCGTGCAGGTCGCGGTATGCGGTCTGCATAGGTGGGGTGATCCAAGTGCCCTGCCCCTGAGCCCGGCGAATTCGGGCGCACTGGGCAATGACACCCCCAAAGTCCCGATCCAGGGTCACGCTCAAGCCGTCCCGCCGCAGGGTGCGCCGCAAGGAACGGGAGATGTGCAGCCGGTCCGGATAGAGCACCAGGCGCGGATCCGGCGACCACCACAGAATTGGTTCCCCCTCCACGTACCAGGGAAAAATCCCCTTTCGATAGGCCAGAAGCAGCCGCTCCCGGCTGAGATCCCCGCCCACCGCCAAAAGTCCCTCGGCGGTGGCCAAATGGGGTGGGGGAAAGGTCAGTTTGTCGGTCAGCCAGAATACGGGCATGATGCGATTTAAAGTATAATCAAAGGTGGTTGGAAAACTGCTTGTTTTGAGTTGGGATATTAGGGCCAGGCACTCGGATCCAATCTCCGGAAACAACAAGCGCCGCAGCCGGTAAATGAGCTACCGGACTGCGGCGCAGTATCATCAATTGCAACAAGCGTGCGTTTAGTGGATCGAAAATGTGGGTTTGTCGTCGGTAATGCCCACCTGGACCGCCCCCCCTTTTTCCAGCGCCCCGAAAAGAATCTCATCGGCCAGGGGATCTTTGACCTCTTTTTGGATCAGCCGGGCCAGGGGCCGCGCACCAAAGTTGACGCTATGCCCTTTTTTGGCCAGCCATTCCCGGGCCTCGGCCGTCAGCGTCATGGTCACCCGTTTGGCCTTGAGTTGGACATTGAGTTCGTCCATGAACTTGTCCACGATCTTGACCATGATCTCATGGTCCAGGGCGGAAAAGCCGATGATGCCGTCCAGGCGGTTGCGGAATTCGGGGCTGAATAGCCTGTTCACCGCTTCGCGCCCTTTGTCCAGGGTATCATGCAGGCGATCGCCGAAGCCGATGCTGGAGACACTCATCTCCCGGGTGCCGGCATTGGAGGTCATCATGATGATCACATTGCGGAAATCGGCCTGCTTGCCGTTGTTGTCCGTCAGGGTGGCGTGGTCAAAGACCTGCAGCAGGATGCTGAACATGTCGGGATGCGCTTTTTCGATCTCGTCCAGCAGCAGGACGCTGTGGGGGTGTTTGCGGATGCCGTCGGTCAGCAAGCCGCCCTGCTCGAATCCGATATAGCCGGGAGGGGCGCCGATGAGGCGCGCCACGGCGTGCTTCTCCATGTATTCGCTCATATCAAAGCGGATAAATTCGATGCCCAGCTTCATGGCGGTCTGCCGGGCCACTTCGGTTTTGCCCACCCCCGTGGGCCCAGTGAACAGAAAGGCCCCCACCGGTTTTTCCGGGGCGCCCAATCCGGCCCGGCCGCGCTTGATGGCAGTCACCAGGGCACCGATGGCGTCATCCTGGCCAAACACCACGGAGCGCAGCTCGTTCTCCAGCTCGTGCAGCTTCTCCCGGTCGCTGGTGGAGACACTCACCGAAGGCACCCGGGCCATTTTGGCCACGATCTTTTCGATGTCCGCGGGGTGGATGGTTTTCCGGCGGGAAGATCCCTTGATGCGCAGAAACGCCCCGGTTTCATCGATCACGTCAATGGCTTTGTCCGGCAGGTAGCGGTCGTTGAGAAACTTGTCGGACAATTCGGCGGCTGATTTAAGGGCCGTGTCAGAGTAGCGGAAGCCGTGGTGTTCCTCGTAGCGCGAACGCAGGCCCTTGAGGATCTTGATCGTTTCGGCCACGCTGGGCTCGGCGATTTCAATTTTCTCAAATCTCCGAGAGAGCGCCCGGTCTTTGTCGAAGTGCCCCTTGAACTCTTCATAGGTGGTGGAGCCGATACAGCGGATCTCCCCGGAGGTGAGGGCCGGCTTGAGAATATTCGAGGCATCCAGGGATCCGCTGCTGGTAGCCCCGGCGCCCACGATAGTGTGAATTTCGTCGATAAACAGAATGGAGTCTTCGCGCTTGATCAAGGCGCTGATCACGCCCTTGAGCCGCTTTTCGAAATCGCCCCGGAATTTGGTGCCGGCCAGCAGCGCTCCCATATCCAGGGAGTAAATGCGCATATTTTTCAGCAGATCGGGAATGCGGCCCTCGTGAACCATGGCGGCCAGGCCTTCGGCCATGGCGGTCTTGCCCACTCCGGGGTCGCCGACGAACACGGGGTTGTTTTTCCGTCTGCGGCACAAGACCTGAATGGTGCGTTCCAATTCCCATTGCCGCCCCACCAGGGGATCGAGCTTGCCCTGGGCCGCCCGCCGAGTCAGGTCGACGGTAAACAGCGCCAGGGGATCTTTCTTTTTGGCCTTATCTTCTTTCTGGGTTTTGGTGCTCTCTCCGGGATCGCCGCCCTCATAGGGCAGTTTGGAGACATTATGGGAGATATAGTTGAGCACTTCCAGGCGGGTGATGCCCTCGGAGCTGAGAAAGTACCGGGCGTGGGAATCTTTTTCTTCGAAGATAGAGGCTAGGATGTCACTGACGGCCACCTCAGGTTTTTCGGCCGAGCGGGCGTGGTTGACGGCACGTTGAATCACCCGCTGAAATCCCAAGGTTTGTTGGATAACATACTCTTTTTCATCGGGCACCGATTCCATGCGCTCTTCGAAAAAGCCATTCAAATTTTGTTTAAGGTTTTCCACATCGCCGCCGCAGCTCTCCACAATTTCAATGCCGCTGCGGTCGTGGAGAATGGCGAATAGCACATGCTCGATACTGACGTATTCGTGCCGCCGACGCTTGGCTTCCCGCACGGCCAAGCCCAATGTTTCGCTGAGTTCTTTACTTATCATGATGAATCCTTCTCCATGGAACATTTGAGCGGATAGCCGCTTTTGCGGGCCAGCTCATGGACCAATTCCACCTTGGTTTCAGCAACTTCGAAAGAATAGACCCCGCAAACGCCCAGTCCCTGCTGGTGGACGTTGAGCATGATGTGGGTGGCCTCTTCAAACGGCTTGTGAAATACCACCATCAAGATTTGGACCACAAATTCCATGGTGGTGTAGTCGTCGTTGTGCAGCAGCACCCGGTACATGGGAGGCTCATCGGTTTGGTCCTCCGATTCCGATAGCACCTCTTCTTCCAGTTCGGGGCTATAGGGTTCCATGGGCCGTACTCCTCATTGCACCAGGGTCTGACAACATCACGCTTCGCTTTGGGTTTAGATTATATAATAAGCACGCCCCGTTCGGCTTGTAAAGAGCATCTCCAGGGCGTCCGCAACGGTCTCTCAGGCCCCGCTTTGAACGCATTTGCCCCATCATATTATCGGCAAAAAGGGCTATATCCTAAATCGATTTTTTCGGCGATCCGACCTACTTGCCGCAACACTTCTTGTACTTGCGGCCGCTGCCGCAGGGACAAGGGGCATTGCGGCCCACCTTCGCGGAGGTCCGCTGAACCGGCTTTTTGGGAGGCGCGGCACCCCCCACGCCGCCCCCGGAAAAGACCAGTTTCTGCTCTTTGGGCCGGCGCATATCCGCCAGCTCCTCGGGCTTGGCCACCTGGATACGAAACAGAATCCCGACGGTCTCCTCCCGGACCCGCCGGATCATCTCGGCGAACATGTCGAAGCCCTCTTTTTTGTACACGATCAGGGGGTTCTGTTGGGCGTACCCCCGCAGCCCGATGCCCTCCTTGAGATGATCCATGTTGAGCAGGTGGTCTTTCCAGAGATTATCGACGGTCTGCAGCATCACATCCCGTTCCAGGGCGCGCAGCAGATTGGACTCCAGCTCCCGCTCCTTGGCCTGATAGGCCTCCAAAGCCGTATCACTGAGGTACTGGGTCAGGCCCTCTTGGGTGAGGCCATCCAGGCCGGCCTCGTCGGGAGGCGCCAGGAGCAGGTTGAACTGCCGGGCCGCAGCCTCCTTGATTCCCTCCCAGTCCCAATCCACGGCCAGCCGCCGCTCCTCGGCAAAGCGCCCGGCGATATCGGCGGCCTGTTCGTGGATCATCTCGACGATGTCCTCCTTGAGGTTATCGCCCTGCAAGGCCTGGCGGCGGTGCTTGTAAATCACCTCCCGCTGCTGGTTCATCACATCGTCATACTCCAGCAGATGCTTACGGATATCGAAATTGTGTCCTTCCACCTTGGACTGGGCATTTTCAATGGCCCGGCTGATGAGGACGTTTTCAATGCGCTCGCCCTCCTCCAGGCCCAGCTTTTCCATAATCGAGGTGATCCGTTCACCGCCGAAAATACGCAGCAGATCGTCCTCCAGGGCTAGATAGAAACGCGAAGAGCCCGGATCCCCCTGGCGCCCGGAGCGGCCGCGTAGCTGATTGTCGATGCGCCGACTCTCGTGCCGTTCGGTGCCCAGGATGTGCAGACCGCCCAACTCGACCACCTCCTGGTGCTCCTGGGCGGTGAGCGTTTTAAGTTTCTCGATGCGTTCATTCAGTTTATGCTGCCATTTGGCCTGGCGCTTTTGCAGGTCGGTGGGTTCCTCACCCTTTTTCAGATCTTTGGGCTCCGGTCCCAGTTCGCTGCGGGCGATGATTTCCGGGTTGCCCCCCAGCATGATATCGGTCCCCCGGCCGGCCATGTTGGTGGAGATGGTCACCGCGGCCTTGCGGCCCGCCTGGCTGATGATCTCGGCTTCTTTTTTGTGGTTCTTGGCGTTCAGGATCTCGTGCTTGATCCCCTGCTTGGCCAATTGCCGGCTCAAGCTCTCTGATACGTCGATGGAAATGGTGCCCACCAGCACCGGCTGGCCGGCCTGGTGTTTTTCGATGATCTCCTCGATAACGGCGTTATACTTTTCCCGCTTGGATTTATAGATCGCATCGGGAAAATCCTTGCGGATCATGGGCTGGTTGGTGGGAATCACCATCACATCCAGATCATAGATTTTCTTGAATTCCGCGGCCTCGGTGTCGGCGGTGCCGGTCATGCCGGCCAGTTTGTCGTACATGCGGAAATAGTTCTGGAAGGTGATAGTGGCCAGGGTCTGGTTTTCATTTTCGATCTTGACGCCCTCTTTGGCTTCCAGGGCCTGGTGCAGTCCCTCACTGTAGCGCCGTCCCGGCATGAGCCGCCCGGTGAATTCGTCCACGATGGTCACCTGGCCATCTTGCACAATGTAGTCCACGTCCCGCTTGAACAGCGTGTGGGCCTTGAGGGCCTGGTTGATGTGGTGCAGCAGTTCGATGTACTTGGGGTCGTAAAGGTTGTCCGCCTTGAGGATCTTTTCGCAGTTGGCCACCCCTTCTTCGGTGAGATTGACGCTGCGCGCCTTTTCGTCCTTGGTGAAATCCCGCTCAGCCTCGAGCTTGGGGATGATGGAATTGACCTGGTAATAGAGGCCCGTGGACTGCTCGGCCGGACCGGAGATGATCAGAGGCGTACGCGCCTCATCCACCAGAATACTGTCCACCTCATCCACGATGGCGAAATTGTGGAACGGCTGCACCAGACTGGCGAGCTGGAACTTCATGTTGTCCCGCAGATAGTCGAACCCAAATTCGTTGTTGGTGCCGTAAGTGATATCGGTGGCATAGGCCGCCCGGCGCTGAGTGTCGTCGAGGCCGTGGACAATGGAGCCCACGCTGAGCCCCAGGAAGGTGTATATCCGGCCCATCCATTCGGTATCCCGTTGGGCCAGGTAGTCGTTGACCGTCACCACGTGGACCCCGCGGCCGCCCAGGGCGTTGAGGTAGGCCGGCAGGGTGGCCACCAGGGTTTTTCCTTCGCCGGTCTTCATCTCGGCGATTTTCCCTTCGTGGAGGACGATGCCGCCGATGAGCTGGGTGTCGAAATGGCGCATTTTGAGCACCCGCAGGGAGGCTTCACGCACCGTGGCAAAGGCCTCGGGCAGCAGCTCATCAAGGGTGGCCCCCTGATCCAACCGCTCCCGGAAGAGCCGGGTCTGGACCTTGAGCTCCGCATCGCTCATGGCCTTAACCGCCGGCTCCAGAGCGTTAATCTGGTCCACCAGGGGATGCAGTCGCTTGAGTTCGCGCTCGTTTTTGCTGCCGAATACCTTGGTCAGTATGTTACCGATCATGGTCGGTGATCTCTCCTCATTAGTAGAAGGGTGGGTTGGGGAAAAAGGTTGTGCGGCGGGATACTTCCGGCGCCCAAAGGCTGTACGGCGGACAGCCCCCAGCGGGCCAGTCCCGCCTTTTACCCGCCGGGCCATTTGATTTGGCTTTAATTATAAGGGATTGATCGGCGTTGTAAAGATTTGATCGAGGTGGAGCGGCGGACCGGCGGTGCGCCAAACTCGCTATCAGTTGAGGATATACTTTTTGGGGTTCACCGCCACGCCGTTGAGGCGCACTTCATAATGGACGTGGGGCCCGGTGCTGCGTCCGGTGTTGCCGACCTTGGCAATCACTTCGCCCCGCTTGACCTGGGAGCCTTTTTTCTTAAACAATTTCTGGCAGTGCCCATAGTAGGTCATCAACCCATGGCCATGGTTGATGACAATGGTTTTGCCCATATTCCCGTTCCGTCCCGAAAAGGTGACTTTCCCATCGGCAGTGGCAAAGATTGGACGTCCCGGCTGGGTGGCGATATCCAGACCCTGGTGAATCACCCGGCGACCGGTGAAGGGAGAGATGCGGTACCCGAAAGAAGAACTGATCCAACCGCCGTCGATGGGACGGATGGAGGGGGTGGCGGCCAGCAAATCCTGCTGCCGGCCCAAGGCGTTGAGCAACTTCTCCAAATCGAGGCGCTGCTGCTCGATGGACTCCTCCAGAATCCGGGTTCGGGCGTGCATGTTGCGGATCAATTGCCGGTGGTCCCGCGCCAGATCTGTGGAACTGGGCGAATCGGCGGGCTCCAGGCCGCCTACGCTATAAACACCCTCCTGGGTATCTGCGGTTTCCAAGCTGGCCAGGGTGCGCACCTCATGCTCCAAGCCGTCGAGTTCGCCCAGACGGGCCGAGAGTTCATCGATACGCCCGGCAAAGGCCCGGATCTGGGTCTGATATTCGGCAATGTCCTCGGCCTGGGTTTTAATTTTCGCTTCCAGAGCGGTGCTGTGTCCGAACAGAAGCCCTTTAGCGTTGAGGTGCCAAAGGGCCGCTCCGCCCCCCGCCCCGAGGGCAGTGAACACCATCAGTGCGAAAACCAGAAGTTTTGGGGATAAGGCCACCTGCCGAACCGGACGGCCGGTGTGGCTGATCCAAAGCAGAGAATACCGTTTGTCTAACCGATTGCCACGACTCATATTATTCAAGTATTAAATTGTATTTTAATGTTTAATTATCTGTTTCTTATTGTTTATTACATATATTTAAAAACCTCGAAACTGCAATCGGACTGGAGTATACAAATCTATACGATATTTTAGGTATGGCAGGATAAAATATTGAATTGTATACTTAAAATTGTGATAAACCAAGACGCCGAATAGCCGCGGCGCCGAGTCCGGCCCGGGCGGGACTCGGCGCTTTGGCGGGATTCCATGTTACAATCCGGTGCGGATTGAAATTAGGCAATCCCTAATTTGAATTTCAGGGATTTGAGGGTGTTGAGCATCAGCATGGTGATGGTCATGGGGCCCACGCCCCCGGGGACCGGGGTGATGCTGCCGGCAATCTCCTTGGCAGCCTCAAAGTCCACATCACCTTTGAGGATGGCGATTTTCTTGCCGGTTTTTTCACTGATTTTTTCGCCCACGCGATTGACGCCCACATCAATGACACAGGCACCGGGTTTGATCCATTCCGGTTTCACCAGATCAGGCACACCGGCTGCCACAATGAGAATGTCGGCCCGCTTGCAATGGGCGGCCAGGTCCTTGGTGCGGGTGTGGACCACGGTGACCGTGGCGTTGGCCCCGGGACCTTTCTGGAACATCATGTTGGCGATGGGTTTACCCACGATGTTGGAGCGGCCCACCACCACCACTTCGGCCCCGCTGGTTTCCACGCCGGCGCGCACGATCATCTCCTGGATGCCGGCCGGGGTGCAGGGCGGAAATTTTACCTCATCCCCGCCGATCATCAGGCGGCCCACATTCACCGGATGAAACCCGTCCACATCCTTGTCGGGGTCGATGGCATTGAGCACTTTTTTATCGTCAATGTGTTTGGGCAGCGGCAGCTGGACCAAAATTCCATGGATGGATTCGTCCTTGTTGTACTTGTCGATCAGGGCCAGAAGGTCGGCTTCGGAAATGTCCACGGGTTGGCTGTCCTGGATCTCTTTGAATCCTACCCGGTGGGCGGTCTTGATTTTCAGAGTGACATAGGACATGGAGGCGGGATTCTCCCCCACCAGGATGGTTACCAATCCCGGCACCTGGCCGTGTTTTTCCTTGATCTGAGCCACTTCCTTGGTGATCTCCTCGAGGATTTCCTCACGGATTTCGGTGCCTTTGATGAGCTTTGCGGTCATGCGTTGCCTCCTTTTTCCTCTGGATGGTTGAGTTTAGGGCCCCTGCCCTTTTTCGTTGCAGCAATCAAAATTGGTTTGGGTAACGCCAAATTCCATGCCTCCTGTAGGGGCCATGGGTATGGGCCGCGCCCATTTATTCCCGGCCCTTCAAACCGGATAGGGCACCGGCATCAAGCCGGCGGTCTCGTTCAGGCCGAACATGAGATTCATGTTTTGCACCGCCTGGCCGGCCGCGCCCTTGACCAGATTGTCGATGGCCGACAGCAGGATCAGCCGCCCGTTGGCCACGTCCAGGCGAAAGCCGATATCGCAAAAATTGGTCCCCCGCACATGGCGGGTGTCCGGCAACTTGTCCGGGCCGCACAGCCGCACAAAGGGTTTGTTGCGGTAGAATGTTTCCAGGCAGCCCTGGATCTCTTCGGCCTGGATATCCGGGTGTCTGAGCTCGGCATAGATGGTGCTGAGCATTCCCCGGTTCATGGGCAGCAGATGGGGGGTAAAGGTAACCCCCACATCCTGGCCCGCGGCCTGGGACAGAATCGAGGCCATCTCCGGGGTGTGGCGGTGAACCGTCACCTTGTAGGCCTTAAAGCTCTCGCTGACCTCGCAGACGTGGCTGGCCAGGGAAGGACTCCGCCCCGCCCCGCTGACCCCCGATTTGGAATCGGCAATCAGGGTACCCGGCGCGATCAACCCCGCGTAGAGCAGCGGTACCAACGGCAACAGCACGCTGGTGGGATAGCAGCCCGGGTTGCCGACCAGCCGGGCGGCGGCAATCTCGGCGCCGAAAACTTCACAGAGCCCATAGGCCGCTTCCCCCAGGTAGGCCGGGGCACTGTGGGGCTGATAGGTGCGTTCATACAGGGCGGCATCCTTGAAGCGAAAATCCGCCGAGAGATCCACCACCTTAAGCCCTTGCTCCAGCAGGCCGGGCACAATCTCCATGGGAATCTTGTGGGGCAAGGCGACAAACACCGCGTCGGCCCGAGCGGACAGACGTTGGCCATCAAAGGACTCTAGGCTGGCCTCCACGATGCCTTTGAATGCGGGATAGATATCGGCCATGGGGCGACCTGCATATTGGCGCGAGGTCATCACCGTCAGGTCCACGTCGGGATGCCCGGTCAATATTCTGACCAACTCGGCGCCGGCATATCCCGTGGCCCCCATTACCGCAACACGAATCATCCCACACCTCACTCCGGCCAAACGCTCAGCGGCCCCGCGGGTATTGCCCGGCGAAGTCCCTTCCCTGTGGGCAGGGTTGACCGCCGCCACCTGATGGGTTCGCTGCCAAACTCGGAGTCTATCAATATTGTCAATGGAAATCGAATAAACTTCAGGACGAAAATGGAAACCTACGACTATCAGGCTCCCGAAGATTTTTCAACCCGCACCGCGGATGATTTCGGCCCGGGCGCCAGGGAGCGGATACCCTCAATGGAAATTAAAAATCTTACACCCAGGAGTTGATTTGGCGGATGGATAGCGCTAGGTTAAAGGTGGATCGAAAAGTAACCAAGGAGGAACAAATGAGTGAGGACACATTCAGCAAAGTCAGCCGCTCGGATTCCTTACTGTACGGCCCGCCGAAACTAATTTTGTGCGGATTTCCGGCCGCGGCGCAACCCAAGCTTCAGAAGGTGCTGGCCATGGTGGGATTGGAGAAAATTCCCGCGGTGTGGGCTGCCGAGAACCAGACACAAATGACCCTCACCGAACTGTTGGAGCTGCCCGCCGGCAGCGGCGAGGGCCAATCTTCCAGCCTGCCCCGGACCCTGATCGTCTCGGGAATCACCGAAAACCAACTCCACGGCTTGATGAACGCCTGCCGCCAGTCCGGGATGCAGGGTGCCCTGTGGGCCACCCTGACCCCCACTTCCGAGTCCTGGACCCTGAAGTATCTGCTGGAGCATCTGCTGGCCGAGCGGGAAACCTTCCGCCAGCAGCAACGGCCGGGGCGCGATGCCTAGCCCGTCCGTCACTCCAATGGATTCTGGTCCATGCGCCGGTAAAGCTCTTTGGCGCGGTAGGAGCTGCGCACAAAGGGGTCCGCGGCCACATCGCTGAACCCCATCTCCAAGGCGATTCTTCGCCAGCGATGAAACTCTTCAGGGGGCAGATAACGCTCCACGGGCAGGTGATCCGTGCTGGGCTGGAGATATTGCCCCAGGGTCAGCAGGCGCACGCCGTGGCTCCGGAGGTCCGCCAGGGTATGGCAGATCTCCGCTTCCTGTTCGCCCAGTCCCAGCATCAGCCCCGATTTGGCCGGAATTTCCGCCGAATGCCGGCTCGCAGCCGCCAACAGGTCCAAGGAGCGCTGGTAATCGGCTCCCGGCCGGACCCGGGGATAGAGTCGCGCCACGGTTTCCAGGTTGTGATTGAGCACATGGGGTCCGGCCTCCAGTACAGTTGCCAGCGCGCTTAGTTCCCCCCTGAAATCGGGTACAAGTACCTCCACCTGAACCTTCTCGATGCGCTGCCGCAAGGCTGCGATGGTGGCCGCAAAATGGGCCGCGCCGCCATCCGCCAAATCATCCCGAGTCACCGAGGTCACCACGACATAGCGCAGTTTGAGGGTTTGGGCGGCTTGGGCCACCCGCAGGGGCTCTTGGGGGTCCAGGGGCCGCGGAGTGCCGCCCTGAACATTGCAGAAGCGGCAATTGCGGGTACAGATGCCGCCCATGATCAGAAAGGTGGCCGTGTGCTGGGAAAAGCATTCGAACTGGTTGGGGCATTTAGCTTCCTGGCAGACCGTGTGCAACTGACCGTCGCGGATCAGTTTGCGAACCGATTCGTAGGCCGGCCCCTTGGGTAAGGGACGCCGCAGCCAAGCCGGTTTCGGGGTCCGAGCGGCGGTCTTGGGGCTGAGTTTCATGGCAGGCTGCTCCCGAAGGTGCAATTCAGGTTGGATGTCCGGTTCCAGATGGATGCCGTACATAGTAATCCCATGGGAATGCCTGTCAACACTTCCGGGAGCGGTTTGCACCCCCTCAACGCCGGTTTAACCCTAATTTGCAGAAGCCGAACGCCTGCCCGATCAAGCGCTGTTTTTTTCGGATTGCCGGCCTGGCGGACTCCATGGGGGGTTTGTTTCCACTCTAGCAAGAAGGAAATCCCCCCTAGCCCCCCTTTGAAAAAGGGGGGGACTGGCCAGCCCCTCCAGGACGCCTCCCCTGATTCCTTTCGGAAAATCCAGCCGGCGGAGGATGATTCCCGCTCCTGAGGAAATGGGGTGCTGAGTGGATGATTTTCCACCCTTTGGAAGTGGGTGACGGGGGATGATCTCTCCCCCCTTTGGAAAAGGGGTGACGAGGGGATGATCTCTCCCCCCTTTGGAAGTGGGTGACGGGGGATGATCTCTCCCCCCTTTGGAAAAGGGGGGCTGAGTGGATGATCTTCCACCCTTTGGAAGTGGGTGACGGGGGATGATCTCTCCCCCCTTTGGGAAAGGGGGGCCGGGGGGGATTTTTTTCATAGCCGCAAGGCCTTGACAGCCGGCTATTGAAGCTTGCCACGTAATGGGTTATGGACCAAGCCATCACACCCGCATGAATACGCCAACTCGGTTGAAACGAATGCCAATGGACCCCAAGAAGCATGACATTGCCCGGCGTCGTTATGACACATTCCACATGGGCCGCTCCTGCATGGATCTCTACAGCAACGATGTAGGGGCCGGATTTACCCAAATCAAAAGCTTTGCCGCCTATGTCGGCGGATCGCCCACCAACATGAGCGTCGGATGCCGTAGGCTGGGATTGAGGGTGGCCTTGCTGACCGCTTTCGGGCAAGATCCCGTGGGCGACTTTGTGGCCCACTTTCTATCCCGGGAGGGTGTGGAGATCCACTTCAGCCCCCGTAAAAAGGGGCGCCACACCAGCCTGGCCGTCCTGGGCATCGAACCTCCGGACCGCTTCCCCCTGGTCTTTTACCGGGAAAATTGCGCCGACAGCGCCCTGGAAATCGGTGATGTCCTGGCGGCGCCCATTGCCGACAGCCGCCTTTTCCAGTTTGCCGGAACCAATTTAAGCAAGGAGCCCAGCCGCAGCGCCACCCTCTGCGCGGCCGAGGTTGCCCGCAAGGCCGGAGCGGATGTTGTCCTGGACCTCGATTTCAGACCCGATCTATGGCATGACCCCCGCGCCTTCGGGGTGGCGATCCGCGCCGTGCTGCCCGGGGTCGATATCGTGCTGGGCACCGAAGATGAAATCAATGCCGCCATGCTGAGCGACCCCCAGGCGGTCCGTCTGACCCACTCCCAGGCAACCGATGCCCGGGTGGCCGGCAATACAGCGGCCCATGTCCGGGATTTTCTCGCCTCCGGCCCCCGCTTGGTGCTGGAGAAGCGCGGTCAACAAGGCTGCCGGATCCATACCCGCGATGAACCGCTCCTTGAGGTTCCGGGATTCAACATCGAGGTTCAAAATATCCTGGGAGCCGGCGACGCATTCGGCGCGGGGTTTCTCTATGGCTATGTTAAGGGCTGGGATCCCTGGAAGGCTGCCCGGTTGGGCAACGCCTGCGGGGCGATGGTGGTGGCCCGCCATGGGTGCTCGGTTTCCATGCCCGAATTCAGCGAGGTGATGGCGTTTATCGACCAGCAAGGTGGGTTTTGAGACAGGGCCTTTCTATCGCCGGGCATCATCCAAATCTTAGGCAAGCCGCAACTGTCGAAAGACTTTCTTCACCAATGGCGGTCTTCAAACCCCATAGGGGCGGGTTTGTAACCGCCCCTACAGCTGAAAGCGGCGAACTGAAGTTATTGTTTTTTCAATAGAAGTCTTTGAATTAGGCACCGATAACAGCGCTGATTCAGCAGCGCAGCTCGCATGCAAATGAGCCGATCAGATCGATTCAACCTATCCGCCAAAGTAGCCGCCATTACCGGGGCCGGCGGTGCACTGTGCGGCGCCATGGCGGACGCCTTGGGTGCCGCGGGCGTCAAGGTGGCCGTCATCGATATCAACACCAACCACGCCGAAGCCCGGGCCCGGGCGGTGAGCGACTGCGGCGGAGAGGCCCGCGCCTTTTCCTGCGATGTGCTGGATGGCGCCCAGTTAAAGGACTGCTACCAAGCGGTTTGCGATCTTTGGGGTCCTCCTGACTTTCTGATCAACGGCGCCGGCGGCAACGATCCCCGGGGCGGCACATCCCAAGAGTTCCACAGCCCTGGCCCACCGACGGCCCCAACCGCGGCCCCCTCCTCGGATTTGGCCGCACGCTCCTTTTTCGATCTGGATGCCGCCGGTTTCCGGTCCGTGTTCGACCTTAACTTCATGGGGACCTTTCTGGCGACCCGGGCCTTCGCCCCGGGCATGGTGTCCCAAGGCAAGGGGTCCATCGTCAACATCTCCTCCATGAGCGCCTTTACCCCCTTGACCAAAGTGCCCGCCTACTCCGCGGCCAAGGCCGCGCTGAGCAACTTCACGCAATGGCTGGCGGTCCACTTCGCCCACAGCGGGGTTCGGGTGAACGCCCTGGCCCCCGGCTTTTTCATGACCGAACAACTCAAGTTCCTGCATATCGACCCGGAAACCGGCGAATTGCTGCCCCGCGCCCGAAAAGTGATTGACCACACCCCCATGGGCCGCTACGGTCAACCCGATGACCTCGTCGGGCCGCTGGTCTGGCTGCTTTCGGACGCCTCCAGCTTTGTGACCGGCGCGGTGGTTCCGGTGGATGGCGGGTTTTCCGCCTACTCGATTTAGAATGTCTCCAACCCCCCGGGTGCCCCGATAGGCACAGACCTGCTGACAACCCTCGCGGGTGCCCGGATTGGGGCAGGTGTAGGGGCACCCCTGGTGGGTGCCCGGGGAAACATTGCGGGGGTTATTTGATCAATCTCAACCCGAGAGGCGGATAGCGTGGCCAGCGTAATCCTGAAAAACATTTTCAAGCGCTTCAAGTCGGTGACGGCGGTGGACGACCTGGGTATTGAAATCGAGGACCGGGAATTCGCTGTCCTAGTGGGGCCCTCGGGGTGCGGCAAAACCACGGCCCTGAGAATGATCGCCGGGCTGGAGAGCGTCACCTCCGGTGAGATCTACATCGGGGATCGCTTGGTGAACGATGTGGCCCCCAAGGACCGGGACATCGCCATGGTGTTTCAGAATTATGCCCTCTATCCCCACATGAACGTCCGGGACAATTTGGGATTCGGTTTGAAAATGCGCAAATTTCCCAAACCGCAGATCGACCAGCGGGTCCAGGAAGCTGCCGATATCCTGGGCATCCATGAATTGCTGGACCGCAAGCCCAAGCAGCTTTCGGGGGGGCAGCGGCAGCGGGTGGCCCTGGGCCGGGCCATTGTGCGCAAGCCCAAGGTGTTCCTCTTTGATGAACCCCTTTCCAATCTGGATGCCAAACTGCGGGTGGCCATGCGCACCGAAATCAGCAAACTCCACCGGCGGCTGGGGGCGACCATTATCTACGTCACCCATGATCAGGTGGAGGCCATGACCATGGCTAGCCGGATTTTCATTATGAAAAACGGTGCGCTGCAGCAATCCGGGATTCCCCTGGAGGTCTACAAAAAGCCAGCCAACCGATTCGTTGCCGGATTTATCGGTTCGCCGGCCATGAATTTTATGGCGGCCACGCTGACCGAAGCCCAGGGCGCCTATTTTGTCGGCAGCGAGGCCTTTAAGGTCAAATTGCCGGATTCGTTTCATTCCGATGTTCAGGCCCATGCCGGAAAGCCGGTCACCTTTGGCGTGCGTCCCGAAGACATGGCCCAGCAGCCCTTGGGCGATTCCGGATCCCAGGCCCCCAGCCTAACAACCCGGGTCGAGGTGGTGGAAACTCTGGGCGCCGAAACCTTTGTACACCTCAAGTGCGGTGAAGCGACCCTGGTGGCCCGCCTGGCAGTCGGCGGCGAGCCTTTGACCGTGGGCCAGGCGCTGCAGGTGAGTCTGAACATGGCCAACACCCATCTGTTTGACGCGGAGACGTCCCGAACCATTGTGTGACCCGAAGCCCTGCAGATGCAGTTTTCAGCCTGAAGATCGGGCGCGGGGACAACCCAGGCTGCGCCCCGCGCTTGGGCGGAGATTTACAGGCAGCCATCATCCCGCTCTAATCATCAACCCAAGGAGGAAGCAGATGACCCAGAAAATGAGATGCGTGCTATTAGCGGTAATCGTGTGCCTGGCCCTGGTGCCCGTCGCCAGTGCCGGCAGTGTCGATTGGATGCAGTCCAAGGGAACGGAAATTCGCTTTCTGATGAACAAGCACCCCTTTACCACCTACATTGAACCCAAGGTAGCCGAGTTTGAGCAGATGACCGGCATCAAGGTGAACTTGGAGGTCTTTCCCGAGGACCAGTTCCGCAACAAACGCATGATCGAACTGAACGCCGGGGGCACGGTGGACGGCTACATGATCATGCCCGGCCAGGCCAAGCTGCACTACTGGAAGGCGGGCTGGCTCAAGCCCCTGGATGAGTTCATCGCCGACCCGGCGCTCACCGAGCCCGGCTGGGACGTCAAGGACTTTTTTGCCGGCCCCATGAAGGGATCGTCCATTGAAGGCCAATTGATCGGTATCGTGATCAACGCCGAAGCCTCCCTGCTCGCTTATCGCGAGGACCTCTTCGAACAATTTCAGGTCAAGGTTCCTGAAACCATGGAAGAGTTGGAGCAGGCCGCCAAGTTTTTCCAGGGCAAGGAGGTGGAGGGCAAGCAAATGGTGGGAATCACCCTGCGAGGCAAGGGTGCCGCGGCCACATCCCAGTGGGTTGATTTTCTGTACAGCTTCGGTGGCTCCTGGACCACCGAGGAGGGAAAGTCGAACCTGGCCGCTCCCGAAAGCATCGCGGCCTTTCAGTTTTACGGCGACCTGCTGAGAAACTACGGCCCCCAGGGCGGCACCATGCTGCACTGGTCCGAGAGCACTTCCATCTTCATGGAAGGCAAAGCCGCCATGATCTTCGACGCCAACGTGTTCAAATCGCTCTACGAAAATCCAGCGGAATCCAAAGTCGCCGGCAAGGTGGGCTATACCACGATCCCCGCCGGACCGGCCGGCAAATTGCCCCATGTCTCCAACTGGAGCCTGGCCATCAGCGGCACCAGCGCCCCTGAACGCCAGAAAGCGGCCTGGCTCTTCGTGCAGTGGGCCACCAACCAGGAAAACGAGCTGGGGGCGCTCCTAGCCGGCGTACCCGCCGGACGCAGCTCCGCCTGGAATTCCGAGGCGTACACGTCCACGGATGCCAACCCCGACTGGACGGCCGCCTCGCTGAAGTCCTTTGAGATCGGCCAGCCCCAGTGGAACCCGCCCGTGCTCAACGTGCCTGAGATCCGGGACATCACCGGTCTGGTGATCGTGGATGCCATCGAGGGCAAGGATGTGGCGGCCTCTGCCAAAAAAGCCGCCGAAGAGATGGACAAAAAAATGGAACTATAACGGCCTAAAGACCGGGACCGCCCCCATTGAGATGGGGCGGACCCGGTCCGCGGCAACTGGCAACAGCGCAGGTACCTGTTGTGAAAAACGCTTTGAGCGCCATCTCCAGATTCATCGATCGCCGCCAGGCCCTGGTCTTTCCGGCCCCGGCGGTGATCGCCCTGTTTCTGATCGTGATCATTCCCATCGGGTACAATCTCTATCTGGCCTTTACCAAATGGACCATCGGGCTGGGGTCGCCGAGGTTGATCGGTCTCGATAACTTTATCGAGCTTTTCAGAGACGAGCGCGTGTTCAACGGCCTGAAGGTGATGATCTATTTCAGCGGCCTGAGCCTCTCCCTGGAGTTGGTGCTGGGGCTGCTCATCGCGCTCTATTTCCACCGCAACTTCAAAGGCAGCGAGATGGTTCAGGCCATCTACATCTTCCCCTTTGCGGCCACGCCGGTGGCCGTGGCCCTGATCTGGCGCATCATGCTCAATCCCGAAATCGGGGTCCTCAACTACCTGCTGCAAAGCATCGGCCTTCCCGGCAGCCTGTGGATCAGCAGCCCCCAGACAGTGATTCCGGCCTTGGTGATGGTGGACGTCTGGAAATGGACGCCCATGATCACCTTGATCGTTCTGGCGGGTCTCAAGTCGCTGCCCAACGATCCCTATGAGGCGGCGCGCATCGACGGGGCCAACACCTTTCAAATTTTCTGGTACATCACCCTGCCCCTGATCCGGCCGGTGTTGATCGCGGCCCTCATGCTGCGCTCCCTGGACAACCTCAAGGAGTTCGACACCATCTACACCATCACCCAGGGCGGGCCGGGAATCGCCTCTGAAACCCTCTATCTCTACTCTTACAAGGTGGGGTTCAACTTCTTCAAGGCGGGTTACGGATCGGCCCTGATGGTGGTGGTCTTTCTGATCGTATTGGTTTTCAATGTGGTGATGAACCGCATGCGCCTCAGCGCCCAGGACATCTGAGGCTAAGCGGCCCCAGGGGCCGGGAGACAATGGATTTGAAAAACGGCAAGGGCCTGACAAAATTTTTTAAATCGACACTTTTCTACGCTGGTGCCGTTGCCCTCTGTTTGCCGCCGGTATTCGTGTTTGTCTGGATGATCTTGACCGGTCTCAAAACCGGCGTGCAAAACATCGCCTATCCGCCTCAGTTCTTTTTTTCACCCACCCTGGAGAACTTTCGGGCGGTGTTCCAGCAGCACAATTTTCTTAAATACCTGCTGAACAGCCTGATCGTCGCCGGCCTGGCCACGGGCATCTCCCTAATTCTGGGCCTGCCGGCCGCCTATTCCATCGCCAAATACCGCCAGGGCAGAATCGGGATCCTCATTCTGGTTGCGCGCATGACCCCCTTTGTGAGCTACCTGCTGCCCTGGTACATCATCTTTCGCCACCTGAACCTCATCGACAGCTACACCGCCCTGACCATCACCCATTTGATCATCACCCTGCCCATGGTGATCTGGCTGATGATCTCCTTTTTCGAGAGCGTACCCACCGAACTGGAAGACGCGGCCATGATCGACGGCTGCACGGGCCTGCAGAGCTTCCTGATCATCGTGCTGCCCCTGGTGCGCAACGGCATTGCCACATCCGCCATCATCTCTTTTATCTTCTCCTGGAACCAATTTCTCTTTTCCCTGATCCTCTCCGGCCCCAAAACCAAAACCGTACCGGTGGCAGTCTATAACTTCATCTCCTATGGCAAGATCGACTGGGCCGGAATCGGCGCGGCCGCCACCCTGATCGTGCTGCCGGTCTCGGTGTTCGCCTTTTTTGTGCGCAAAAGCATTGTCCAGGGGCTGACCATGGGCGCTTTGAAAGATTGACGCCGGCCAGACAGAGTGTACGTATGTTGTTTTCCGACGACAAAATCAGAGAGATCATCAATGCCGGCCTCCCGGCCCGGCTGATCGAGAACAAACGGATCCTGGTGCTGACGCCGGATGCAACCCGCACCTGCCCCCTGAAGACCGTGGTGCATGCCCTGGGGGCGACCCTTGGCCCCCGGGCGGCCAAGCTGGACTTTCTGGTGGCAGTGGGAACCCACCCAATCCTGTCCGAAGAGGAGATTCTGGCCCTCTACGGCATCCGCGAGGATTCGCGCAGCCAACACTTTGGCCGCTCCGACTTTTTTTGCCATCGCTGGGACCTGCCCGGCACCTTGATGACCATCGGCCGCCTCTCGGAAACCGATGTTGTGGATATTTCCCGGGGACGCTTACGGGAAACCGTCTCCATCGAGATCAACAAGCTGATCTACGACTATGACCTGATCCTGATTGCGGGACCGGTCTTTCCCCATGAGGTAGTCGGCTTTTCCGGGGGGGCCAAATATTTGTTTCCCGGAATATCGGGAGGCGAATTACTGCACTTTTTCCACTGGCTGGGCGCCGTGATCACCACCCGCGAAATCATCGGCCGCAAAGATACACCGGTCAGACAGGTGATTCAGCGCGCCATGCAGAAAATTGAGCGGCCCCTCTACAGTCTCTCCATGGTGGTGCACCCCCATGAGGGATTGCAGGGTCTGTTCTGCGGCGATGTGCAAAGCGCCTGGTCCGCGGCGGCGGATCTCTCGGCAACCCTGCACATCGTGACCAAACCCAGACCCTACGACACTATCCTGGGCCGGGCGCCGGAAATGTACGACGAAATCTGGACCGCCGGAAAAGTGATGTACAAACTGGAGCAGGTGGCGGCCAGGGGCGGCAAGTTGATTATCTACGCCCCTCACATTCACAGATTTTCGAAAACCTGGGGGACCTATATCGAGAAGATCGGATACCACATCCGGGACTATTTTCTAACCCGCATGGATCGCTTTAAGGATATCCCCCGGGGCGTTCTGGCCCACGCCACCCATGTCCGCGGCACAGGCACCTACCACAACGGCGTTGAACAGCCGGATGTCCAGGTGGTGCTGGCCACAGCCATTCCCCGGGAGCGCTGCGAGCAGGTAAACTTGGGTTACATGGACCCGGCGCAGATCAGGATCGCGGACTATACCGGCAAGGAGGATCAGGGTATTCTCTATGTGCCCGATGCCGGTGAAATCCTTTTCCGGCTGGAAAACGATGCCTGAACAATCCGCCATGGTGCTGATCCTCATGGGGCCCATGGGGTGCGGAAAGACCACCGTGGGCCGATTGTTGGCGAAAAAAATTAAGTGGCCGTTCTACGACGGGGATGATTTCCACCCCCAGGCGAATATCGAAAAAATGCGCGCGGGTATCGCGCTAAGCGACGAAGACCGCACGCTATGGCTGGAAACCCTGCGCAACCACATCCGGCAGTGGCTGCGAGAGGGAACCAGCGCCATATTGGCCTGTTCGGCCCTAAAGCAAGCCTATCGCCTAACCCTGGGCGTCAACCAACGCACCATCCGCACCGTGTATCTCAAGGGCTCCTTTTCGCTGCTGCGTCAGCGGATTGAACAGCGCCGGCACCCCTATATGGATAAAAACCTGCTCAAGAGCCAACTGGAAATTCTCGAAGAACCGCGGGATGGGTGGAGCGTGGATATTTCGGCCGCCCCGGAAGCTATCGCCGACACGATTATCGCCCAGATGGCTGAATCCGAGTTGGCTTGAACCGGCATGACGATAACCGGACAGCCCCTATACTCTGAGACCCCTTGCCGGCCAGCCCAAGGCGGCACCAAATAATCATGGAGAGAGATCATGCAGCAACACGACATCGGACTGATCGGCCTGGCGGTAATGGGCCAAAACCTGGCCCTCAATCTGGAACGCAACGGCTATTCGGTCGCGGTTTATAATCGTACGCAATCCGTCAGCGCCGCCTTCGTCAGGGGACCGGCCTCCGGCCGGAACATCACGCCCACAGTAACATTGAAAGATCTGGTGGCTTCCCTGAAAAAGCCCCAGGTCATGATCCTCATGGTCCAGGCGGGAACACCCGTGGATGATGTGATTGCGCAACTCAAGCCCTTTTTGGAGTCCGGCGCCATTGTGATCGATGGAGGCAACTCCCATTACCAGGACACCGAACGCCGCTGGAAAGAGCTGAACGAGAGCGGGATCCATTGCATGGGGGTCGGGATTTCAGGTGGTGAAGAAGGCGCCCTTTGGGGGCCCAGCATCATGCCCGGGGGGCCCCGGGAGGTGTATGAAACCATCGAACCCATTTTTGAATCCATTGCGGCCCGGGTTCAGGGTGA
Source organism: uncultured delta proteobacterium (assembly GCA_963713755.1). Lineage (GTDB taxonomy): Bacteria > Desulfobacterota > Desulfobacteria > Desulfobacterales > CAVQMW01 > CAVQMW01. The sequence continues at coordinate 104,527 of CAVQMW010000006.1, forward strand.
ACCGTGCGTGAGCTATATGGGGCCCAGGGGGGCCGGCCATTTTGTGAAAATGGTGCATAATGCCATCGAATATGGCGACATGCAGCTGATCGCCGAAGCCTACGACATACTTCGGCGCGGGCTGGGACTTTCCCACGCGCGGCTCCAGGAGATATTCACGGGCTGGAACAAGGGACCTTTATCTTCCTATCTCATCGAAATCACATCGCAAATCGTAAACTTTGCAGATGGCCAGACGGACCAACCCTTGCTCGAGATGATTGTAGACCAGGCCGGACAAAAGGGCACCGGCCGCTGGGCCAGCCATGCCGCGTTGGACCTGGGGGTTCCCATTCCCACCATCAACGCCGCGGTGGAGGCTCGGGCCCTATCGGGTTACCAAACCCAACGCCGGACCGCCGCCAACGCTTTTGCCCTACCAGCCGAGCCCCTTGGGAACAACCTGGACAGGTTCATCGATGCCCTGGGCGATGCCCTCTACGCGTCGAAAATCTGTTCCTATGCCCAAGGCATGGCCCTGCTCTCCCAGGCCAGCAGCGCCTACGGCTACCATCTGGATTACAGTGAGATCGCCCGTATTTGGCGCGGCGGCTGTATCATCCGGGCCCGATTCCTGGACGACATCCAGGCGGTCTTTAAGGAGAACCCCGACCTTGTTAATCTACTCATGGCGCCCTTTTTTCAAAACGAGATCAGGCAGCGCAACACTCCTTGGCGCCAGGTCCTGAAGCGGTCCCTTGCGCTCGGCATTCCCACCCCGGGCATGAGCGCCTCTCTGGCCTATTTTGATTCCTATCGAAGCGCCCGCCTGCCGGCCAACCTGATCCAGGCCCAGCGGGACTATTTCGGCGCCCATACCTACCGCCGGATTGATCGGCAGGGGCAATTTCATACCCAATGGCCCGCATAGATCAGCCTTCCCACAGCCGGTCCGTGGCCAATAGCTCGGTGAAGTCGCGAAACGCTAAAACCTCGATGCCCTCCTGGGTTCGCAGCGCAGGACCTTTAGGATACACCACCATGCTGCGCCGCAACCCCTTGAGCTGGGAAACCGCGCGCAGTCCCCTGCACCACTTTGGGGCGAAGTGATTGCCGGACTTTACTTCAATGGCGATCGTTTCCCGGTTGCGGACCAGGATAAAATCGACTTCGGCTGCCGAAGCGCCGGCAGCGCCCCAATAATAGAATTCATCACATAGGTTGCGATAGTCCTTGTAGGCACGAATCAATTGGGCGATCAACCCCTCGAAGAGGGCGCCTTTCTCTTCCGGCAGGACAGGCCCCCGCGCCCCTTTGATTACCCGCGCCAGGCCCGGATCGCACCAATACCACTTGGGCAGCTTTCGCTCCCGGACCCGCAGTTTCGCTTCGTAGGCCCCAATACGGAAGCAAAGCAGGGTTTGCTCCAGAATCTCAAGGTATCCGGCGACGGTGGTCCGGGCAACGCCGGCTTCCCTGGCGATGGTGGACGAATTGATGGTTTGCCCATGAAACAGCCCCGCAAGGGGCAAAAAGCGGGCAAACCCTTGCAGGTTGCGCACCAGGGCTTCGGCTTGAACCTCCTCCTTCAAATAAAGTTGTCCGTAGGCCCGCAGCGTCTCTTCCCGATCCGGCGAGTCCCACACAATGGGCAGGCTGCCGTACCGAAGGGCCTCATCCAGGTCGAACCGATCTCCCAATTCTTCGGGCACAAAGGCATGCATGGCGCGCTGTAATGCCCGGCCGGCAAGCAGATTCACCCCCGTCCGCCTCAACTTTCTGGCGCTCGATCCGCAAAGAACGAAACGTTGTTTCCGGGTTTCGATCAGCCGGTGAACTTCGTTGAGCAAGTTGGGCAGGCGTTGCACCTCATCAACGATGATCAGGCGCTGGGCCGGAACAGCGCGCACTTCATCCGCAAAGAGCGCCTAATGCGCTAATAATCGCTGATAGGTCTCTTCGGCGAGCAGGTCGATGACATAGGCCGCAGGAAAGGTTGCGCGCAGCCACGTGCTTTTCCCCGAACCCCGCGGTCCCATCAGGAAAAAACTTTGTTGGGGAGCTGACAATATTCTCTCAATAGGCATTTTGGGAACCTTATCGTCATTTTTCGTTGTATTTTGATGATAAGGTATCCAAATTTCGTAAGCCTGTCAATCCGATGTCAAGCCTATCGGGTGCCCGGCCGTATGGACTCCACCCGCAATGCGTTTTGGTGCCAGGGCTGTTTTTGAATCGCTACAGGCCAATCTGCGCCTTGCACCCAGACGGTTGAGGACCTACTTTGCTTCCTGATCCTGGTGCACATTGCCTATCGCCATTATTGAGTGCCTGAACGAAAACCCTGTTCTCCCGCCCCCTTGATGGGGGAGGAGAGTTTTCGGTCGGGCACTGTGTAGGACCGGAGAACCCCTATATGCCCATCATCGAAGCCCACCAGCTCAGCAAAACCTATACCGTGGCCGGAAGAGCGATCACCGTGCTGGACGATGTCACCCTCAGTGTGGTGCCCGGTGAGTTTCTGGTGGTGGCCGGCAGCAGCGGCTCGGGCAAGACCACCCTGTTGAGCCTGCTTTCCGGGCTGGACCAGCCCAGCGCCGGTCAGGTGATTTTAAACGGTCGGGACATCACCCATGTGGACGAGGACGACCTGGCCCCCTTGCGCAACCGCACCATGGGCTTTGTGTTCCAATCCTTCCATCTGGTTCCCTCCCTGACCGCCCTGGAGAATGTGATGTTCCCCGCGGAGCTTCGCCACGACCCCCACGCCCGGGACAAAGCCCTGGCCCTGCTGGAGCGGGTGGGCCTGGCCCGGCGCGCCGAGAATCTGCCCAGCCAGCTCTCCGGGGGGGAGAAACAGCGGGTGGCCATCTGCCGCGCCCTGGTCAACCAGCCGGAACTGATCTTTGCCGACGAACCCACGGGCAATCTGGACAGCGCCAACGGCCGGGCCATCATGGAACTGCTGCTGGAGTTCCAGCGGGAGCGCACCACCACACTGGTGATGGTCACCCACAGCCCGGAGATCGCCGAGCGGGCCCAGCGGGTGATCCATCTGACCGACGGCCGCCTGACCCCATCCCCCCCGAAGGATCACCATGATCCTGCATAGGCCCTTTATTCTGAGCCAAATCCGTCGGTCCGGGGTCCAGGCCCTGATCTTCGTGCTCTGCGTGCAGCTCTCCATCGTCTCCCTGGTGGCCATCAATGGGTTTGCCCACAACGTGCGCCAATCCCTGCTGCAAGATACGCGCTCCCTGCACGCCGGGGACATCATCATTCGTTCCAACTATCCCCTTTCCAACGCCTTGAACCAAAGGATCGAAAAACTGACGGCCCAGGGCCGCATCCAAGCCAGCCGGGTGCTTCAATTCTATTCCCTGGCCCGCACCCTGGACCAGAGGGCTTCACTGCTCAGCGGAGTGAAAGCCGTGGGTCCCGGCTATCCCTTTTACGGCCAGGTGGTGCTGCAATCCGGAAAGGCGCTCTCCGCGGTGTTGACACCGGGCAGGATCGTGGTGGAGCAATCCCTGCTGGAGCGCCTGGGGCTGGCAGTGGGCGATTCCCTGCGGCTGGGCCAGGGCACCCTGACCATTGCCGATGTGGTGCTGCGGGAACCGGACCGGCCGGTGACGGTGTTCAGCCTGGGGCCGCGGATCTTTCTGGCCCTGGCCGAACTGATGGCCCTCGACCTGGTGCAGCCCGGCAGCCGGGTGCGCTACAAACTGCTGGTACGGGTCAACCACGTTAAAGATCTCGATCCGCTCCTGGCGGAGATCCAGGCCGCGGCCAGCCCCGATGAGCGGGTGGACAGCTTTGAAACCGCACCATCGCGCATCAAGCGTTTTTTCGACAACCTGATCTTCTTTTTGGCCCTCATGGGCATCATGACCCTGCTGTTGGCCGGCATCGGGATTCAGAGCACCCTCGCGGCCCTGCTCAAACGCAAGGAGCAGACCATCGCCATCATGAAGACCGTGGGCGCCACAAGCCGCTTCATCGCGCTTCACTTCATGGTGCTGGTCCTGATTCTAGGAGCCGCCGGCACCCTGTTGGGGCTGATTAGCGGCTGGGGCCTGCAGTTCCTGATTCCGCTGCTCTTTCGCGGCATCCTGCCCGAAGCGCTGCCGCCGGTGTTCACGGCAGCGATTCTGGCGGAAACCCTCTTTCTGGGCCTCATGGTGGTGGTGCTCTTTTCGTTTCTGCCCTTAAACCGCCTCAGGGACGTCAAACCCATTGCCATCCTGCGCCAGGCTTCAACTCCCCGGCGGCGGGGCGCCGCCCACTATCTCAGCGCCCTGCTGATCGGGCTGTTTTTTGCCGCGGCCATCATGTGGCAGCTCCAGGATCTGAACACCGGGCTCAAGTTTGTAGCCGGCATTCTGGCTCTCATCGCCGTCAGCGCCCTGCTGACCCGCCTGGTGCTCCTGGGGCTGCGGCGACTGCCCCTACGGCGTCCGGCCCTGCGCCAGGCGGTTCGCGGCCTGTTTCGGCCCGGCAACCTGACCCGCGCCGTGCTCACCACCCTCACCGCGGCCCTGGCGGCACTGTTCACCATGTATGCGGTGGAGCGCAATCTCAACGACACCTTTGTGCGCGCCTATCCCCCGGAGACCCCCAATCTGTTTTGCATCAATATCCAGCCGGACCAGCGCGAGACCTTCCAGCAAAGCTTCGCCCCCGAAGCCCAATTCTATCCGGTGGTGCGCGCCCGGATCACGGCCATCAATGACGATCCCATCGATTTGGACCTGGAGCAGCGCCGGCGGGGCGACAATCTGGCCCGGCCCTTCAACCTCACCTATCGCGACCGCCTGCTGCCCGACGAAAAGCTGCTCCAGGGAAACGGGCTCTTTGACGCCCGGGTCGAGGGGGTTCAGGTATCGGTTCTGGATACGGTCAGCGAAATCCGCCCCCTGACCCTGGGCGACCGGCTGGCCTTCAACATCCAGGGAATCCCCCTGGAGGCCACCGTGACCAGCATTCGCGGCCGCCAGCGGGAGACTCTCAGCCCCTTCTTCTATTTTGTGTTCCAGCCCGCAGAGCTCAAGGAAGCCCCCCAGACCATATTTACCGCCCTGCGCGTGCCCCAGGCCGAGATCGCGGCCCTGCAGACACGCATTGTCAACGCCTTTCCCAATGTGAGCGTCATCGACCTCTCCGCCACCCTCTCCCAGTTCGCCGAAGTGCTGGGCCGCCTGGCCGGCACCGTGCGTTTTTTCGGCGCCTTCAGCATTCTGGCCGGGCTGCTGATCATCATCTCCTCGGTGTTTGCCACGCGTCTGGCGCGGGTCCGCGAAGCGGTCTATTATAAAATACTCGGCGCGCGCCGGCGCTTTGTGCTGACGGTCTTTACCCTGGAAAATCTCTTCATCGGCCTGATCAGCGCCATGATGGCCCTGGTGCTGGCCCAAGCCGCCGGCTGGCTGATCTGCACCCGGTATTTGGAAATCACCGATTTTAACTGGTATCCCGGCGCAAGCCTGCTCCTGGTGGGCCTCAACAGCGGCTGGGTGATTGCCGTGGGGCTGCTGTCGTCCCGAAGCATCTTGAAAAAGAAACCGGTGGTATTTCTACGGGAGCAGGCCGATGGATAGCGCCTGGGCAAGGCAGCGACCTGCGGGGCGCCCGAAACTTCATGGCCGCGAAATCCATCCCCGAACCGCGTTCAGGAGTCTTAGCCCATGGATAAACAGAAGGTGACGATCTATTCCAGGCACAACCGCAAGTCCCCCTGCCCCGGCGGCAGGGGGCATAACAACTTCACAGCATTTACCCCTAACCCGGCCCTTCCCCGTCAACTGCGATGCGGTAAAAGGTTAGCGCTCTGCCGCTGTTTCCTCCTATTGACACTTTTCTTCTGGCCGGCCGGCGGGCAGCACCTGCAGGCCCAGGAAAGCGAGCCCTCCCCCACGGGCACCATCGTCGCCCTGGGGGACAGCCTCACCGAAGGCTTCGGCCTGGGCCAGGCGGACGCCTATCCGGCCCAATTGGAACGGCGCCTGCAACAGGCGGGTTTGAACTGGCGGGTGATTAACGCCGGGGTGAGCGGCGAAACCAGCAGCGGCACCTTGTCGCGTATGGATTGGATTTTAAAGCTCAATCCAGATATCGTCCTTCTGGCCACGGGGGCCAATGACGGCCTGCGGGGGCTGGATCCCGATAAATTAAGGGAAAATCTGGATCAGATGATTCGTAAATTTCAAGGCCGGGGGATTAGCGTGGTGCTGCTGGGGATGAGGATGGTGCCCAATCTGGGCCGGGAGTACCTTGCGGCTTTTAAAAGCGTTTACCGGGATCTGGCCGCGGCCCACAACCTTATCTTCATGCCCTTCATGCTGGAAGGCATTGCCATGGACCCCGTCCTGAACCAGGCCGACGGCATCCACCCCACCCCCCGGGGCTACGGCGTGCTGGCCCGCAACCTGTTTCCCTATGTGCAAAAGGCCATCAACGCCCGCCAGAACGCGGCACCGCAATAAATGAAAAAATCCCCCTAACCCCCTTTGGCAAAGGGGGAACCGACCGTGCCCCTGAGATCTTGCGGGCGAAAAATCTTAGCCTCTACCCAACAGACGAACGATCAGAGTCCCCGGGGAACCGCCTGGGCAGCCGCGGGCCACCCCCGCCGGAGAGGTGCGCCCTTCGCCTTTGGAATAGGGGGCTGGGGGGATCGAACCTGCTCCCCCCTTTGATAAAGGGGGGCTGGGGGGACATCGGACCTGCTCCCCCCCTTGAAAAGGGGGGCTGGGGGGACATCGGACCTGCCCCCCCCTTTTATAAAGGGGGGCTGGGGGGACATCGGACCTGCTCCCCCCCTTTGAAAAGGGGGGCTGGGGGGACATCGGACCTGCCCCCCCCTTTTATAAAGGGGGGCTGGGGGGACATCGGACCTGCTCCCCCCCTTTGAAAAGGGGGGCTGGGGGGACATCGGACCTGCCCCCCCCTTTTATAAAGGGGGGCTGGGGGGACATCGGACCTGCTCCCCCCCTTTGAAAAGGGGGGCTGGGGGGACATCGGACCTGCCCCCCCCTTTTATAAAGGGGGGCTGGGGGGACATCGGACCTGCTCCCCCCCTTGAAAAAGGGGGGCTGGGGGGACATCGGACCTGCCCCCCCCTTTTATAAAGGGGGGCTGGGGGGGATTTTAATATAATACCGGCGAAAAAGCTCAAGCCTCCCGGGTCCCGTTCTCCAGAATGGCGCTGATGGCCGTCGAGCGGTTGCGTCGCCAGCTGATCTCCCCTTCCAGCCGGGCGCGATCCACCCCCGAAGTGGATTTAACCTGCGATTCCAGCTCCTTGATCGTTTGCGCCTGGGTTTCAAGCTCCAGACGGAGCTCGGAAAGCTTCTCCAACTCCTCGGCTTTATCAAAAATCAGCTCTTCAGGAATTTGATCATCCGCTGCGGCGGGTTGGCCGCGGCTTCCGGAGTCCGCGGGCAGGGTTACGCTTTGGGCGGGCTGGGGCCGCTGGTTCATAAAGGCCGGCGAGACAATCTCGACCTCCGCCCCATGGAGGGTGTCCATCATCATCTTGCGCAGATTGGAGCGGGCCGTGAGGATCTGCTTTACTTCAGAAAGAAAACCGGCAATGCGATAGGTCACGGAATAGTCCCCCAGCTCCATGACCTGCACAAAGGGATCTTCCAGATGGGCAGAACGCGCCGCCTCGATCAAAAGCACCTCGATCTTCTGATGGGGATTTTCGTAGCCCAGGGAGACCGTGGCCGCCACGATGGTGCCGTTGGCCCGGATGACCGTGATCGGTTGAGACACCAGATAGAGATTGGGAATCGTGGCCAAATCGCGATTCTCGGTTTGAATCTCGGCATAAAAAAGCCGCCGTTCGGTGACCCGTCCGAACTGGTCGCCCACCTGCACGAAATCACCGGGCTTGAAGCTACCCATGGCCCGCAGCATCACCCCCGCCAGGATATTGGCTAAAAAGGTAGTGGAGGAGAGCGCGATCATCGCGCTGAGCAGCAGACCCAGCAACCCCAGCAGCTGATTTCGGGTTTCCGTTTCAACCGGCAGGACGAAAATCACCACCAGGACGCCCAGTCCGCCGGCGATCAAAAAGGCCAGCCAGCGATAGAGGCCGCTTTCGTCACCCGGACCATTTTTTCGGCGCAACAACATCCGGTGGGCAATCCCCAGCACCAGAAAGATGATGGCCACAATCGTCAGCAGGGGGACAAACTTGGGAAGACCGGCAAATAGCGTATTGATAAATTCCATCAGATCCCATTTAGTGATGAGTTATATTGGCGGGTTTTATAGATGAATGATAAGGGAAATTCAAATCCATACAGGTTGCAGAAGGTTCAATGGCCTTAACCTGGAATATCCAGAAACGAAAGGACCCATGCATGAAAAGCTATCGCAAGGAGCTTTGGTTCGAGGTGCCCGGACGGCGGGCCTTTATCAACATCACCCCCGAGGTGGAACAGTGTCTTGGGGAGAGCGGCATTCAAGAGGGCCTGGTGCTGGTCAACGCCATGCACATCACAGCCTCGGTCTTTATCAACGACGACGAATCGGGCCTGCACCACGACTATGAGCAATGGCTGGAAAAACTGGCCCCCCACGAACCGGTCTCCCAATACCGCCATAACGTGGGCGAAGACAATGCCGATGCCCACATGAAGCGCCAGATCATGGGCCGCGAAGTGGTGGTGGCGATTACCCAGGGACGCTTGGATTTCGGTACCTGGGAGCGGATTTTCTACGGGGAGTTCGACGGCCGGCGGCGCAAACGGGTGCTGGTGAAGATCATTGGGGAGTGATTTTTAGCGATTCAAAACTCTGCTGCAGGCCTGAAAGGGTATCGCCATGGTGATCAACAAGTAATCCGCCTAAAATATACGAAACCCAGACACGATGGATGATGCAATTATTACATATCTGCAACCCGGTCTAACTGTTTGTGGGTTGAATGTAAGGGCCAGGATTGACGATGTTGACGGCAACAGCGTGAAACGGGGTTCGCGGCGCCGAAGGGCCGGGCTGCTCGGTTTCCTGATTCGCCCGGCGCCAATCGAGAAACGTCCTGGCGGCGAAATACAGTAAAACTATCCCGCCTGTGCCTTTTAGGAAACTCTCAAACCCACGAGCGACATTATGGAGCAACAAGAGAACCAGGAGAGCGATTGGCCCATCGCTGATAAGCGGCGCCAGAGCAGCAGGGAGTGTACGCTTCCAGCCTGCTACCGCGACCCGCGATAACAGGAACACCTGCAGGGGGCCAGGTTGAGCAGCTGCCGCAAACGCAAATTCAGGGCCAATGGCGATGTACTGAAACATCCGATGAAAACGCTAGCTCCTTACTCGCCTGACAAGTGATTGTGTGGATCTGTATATCACTTCAATTGTAATGATATATGACTAAATAGGACTTCCGCAAGGCACCCTGCTGAAAGATAGAGTACCTGCAAATATCTACCCTTGTCAAACCTTGTGATACTCCCCTTTCAGCGAGCGTTCCTTTGAAGGCGGCAGGCCCTTAAAAACATCCAATCGTTAAATCTACACTCAATTTTATCTAAATTTGGCAGCTCTTAAAATAAAATCATAAACTTGAGTTTCGCCCTGGAGCGGTTATTATACCTCAAGATATTGAGGCAAAATAACCCCGGACTGGGAAAGATAGGCCATGGCACCCCCCACACCTAAAGCAGATCAAAACGAGCTCGAAAAGAAGTGCCGGCTGCTGGAGGGCCGCTGCCGGGACTATGTCCAGGAGCTGAAACAAACCAACCGCCGGCTCGAGACCGAAATTGAAAAACAAAAGGCTATTGAGGGCAAGCTCCAGGAGAGCGAACTGAGGTTTCGGAAGATTTTTGAGTACGCCCCCTTTGGTGCCGCCATGACCGACCCCAAGGGCAATGTGATCCTGGCTAACCGCGCCCTGTGCAACATGCTGGAATATGACCGCGAAGAGATGGAATCCCTGCACGTTGCCGATATCACCCACGAGGCGGATATCGATACGGATATGGCGATGTTTCGCAAAATCACCGCGGGCCGCCTCGATCATTACCGCCTGGAGAAGCGCTATCGCACCAAAAGTGGAAAAACGTTGTGGGGCAGCATGGCGGCGACTGTGGTTCCCGGCCAAACCCCGGAAGGTGCCGCTATCATCGGTATGGTGGAGGACATCACCCAGCGCAAAGTGGCGGAAGAGGCAATTATCCAATCCCGGGACGAGCTGGAGAGCATCGTCTCCGCGCGCACCCGGGAGATTCGCCGGCTCAAGGACCGACTCCAGGCGGAAAACCAGATCCTGAAGCAGGAGCTGGCCGATTCCCAGAGCTACGGAGATATCGTGGGGAAGAGTTTTCCCATCAAGACCGTGATAGCGCAGATCGAGCTGGTGGCGCCCACCGACGCCAATGTCCTGATTCATGGCGAGTCGGGGACCGGCAAGGAGCTGGTGGCCCGGGAGATCCACCGCCATAGTCAGCGCAAAGCCGCCCCCATGATCAAGGTCAATTGCGCCACCATTCCCAAAGACCTCTATGAGAGCGAGTTTTTCGGCCACGTCAAAGGCGCCTTCACCGGCGCGCTGCGGGACCGCATCGGCCGCTTTGAAGCCGCGGACGGCGGGACCATATTTTTGGATGAAGTGGGGGAAATCCCCCTGGACCTTCAGAGCAAACTGCTGAGAATCCTGCAGGAAGGGGAATACGAGCGGCTGGGGGAGGAGAAAACCAAGCGCGTCGATGTGCGGATTATCGCGGCCACCAATAGGAATCTGGCCGCCGAGGTGAAGGCCAGCCGGTTCCGGGACGACCTATTTTACCGGCTGAATGTATTTCCCATTCAGATCGCGCCCCTGCAGGATCGCAAGGAGGACATTCAAAGCCTGGCCACCCACCTGATTCAAAAGCTCTCGCGCAAGCTCAATGTCTCACCGCCCAAACTGACCCAGGCCAATCTAATGGACCTGCACGCCTACCATTGGCCGGGAAATGTCCGCGAGTTGGAAAACGTCATCGAAAGATCGATCATTCTCAATCGTTCCAACACCCTGAACTTCAGTTCATTTGCTGAACTCAGCCTGGCCGATGCGCCCTCTTCTTTGCGCCCGGCAATACCGGATGCAGGCCGTCCGGTTCTCACCGAAGAGGAGCTCAAGCGGTTTGAGCGCCAAAATATCATCAATGCCCTGGCGCACTGCAAGGGCAAGATTTACGGGGAAAAGGGCAGCGCCGGCCTGTTGGGCATCAAACCCACCACCCTCATTGAAAGAATGAAGCGGATGAGGATCCAAAAACCGGCCAAAGCGTAGTTTGACCGGTGCCTTTTAGGAGGGCTGCCGGGGATCCCCGGGGTCAGTCCGGGTTAGACGGAACCCGCCGAATCCCCGGCTGGGGTTCGAAGATTAGCAGCAACAACAGCAGCAGGGGTCATAGACATAACAGCAGGCCTGATCCCGGTCTCCGTCATTCTCATGCTCTTCGGCCGAGCCCGTGGTTTCTTTGCGTTCACTCTCTTCGCTCATTATGTACCTCACATGGATAAAGTTGTGTTCAATTCATCGGCATGCCGGACGGCATGCCGGCCATCCATCATGCTTTTCAATTATTGTGCCAGATGCAAACAATCGGCGATTGGGGGCTGATCAACCATTCTGCACGCCGATCCGCTCAATGCGTAGTTACTCAAATTTTTGATTTTTTCAAAATATTGATTTTAAATCATCAAATATCTGACTTTATTTGCACCGAACCTGGCTTTTCTCTTAACTCAGGAAGTGGCCCCTCGGGCCGAATAAATTCCCTGGCGCCGCATGACTCAATCCGCACCAATCGTGGTTTCCGGAGATTTGCCGCGATCTCCCGATGAATTTCTCGCAATGACCCGATCTTCGGTCTTTCGTCGTGATCACCGCCGGAGAGCACCCGGCACGGTACCTGCATTTTAATTCGTGTTCAACACGGCATTCCGACCCTGCCGCGGGATTGCATTACTCATGGAATTGCGCGGCTCGGAAAAGGCTGCCAATTGGTGTAAATAGCGGTACTGCCGCAAATCTGCGAAAGATATATCTAGATTTACAAACGAATCAAAATAAGCAGAAGATCCATGACCCACATGCCCTCAAGAGATATCACAGGTAAATGCGAAGGAGAGTGCCGGGACCGTGTCGTTGAAGGCGAGCAGGAACGCCAAAAGGAGATCAGGCAGGCTGGGAAGAGGTATGATTCCCCGGCCGAACGCTCCCCCTCCTGGACATCCAGCCGGAAAGATCAGCCCGGTGTGTGGGGCGGGCGGGTCTGAGCCACCGCCGAGGTGGCAGTAAGGGCGGGTTTGGAACCCGCCCCTGCCGATCAGGATATCGGAACCCAGGCGGCGGTTTTCAATGGCCCGGACTTCAATGGAAAAATCCCCCTGACCCCCTTTGGCAAAGGGGGAACCATAGGAGAAATCCCCCTAACCCCCTTTGGCAAGGGGGGGAACCATAGGAGAAATCCTCCTGACCCCCTTTGAAAAGGGGCGCCGGAGATACAGTTCCTGCTCCCCCCTTTGAAAAAGGGGGGCTGGGGGGGATTTTAACATGAATAGAATAGGCCCATTCATTTTTCGGTTTCGTTTCCAATGCGCACGCTGCTGAGCTTTGTCTTCTGCGTATATACCGCCAATGCTGGGTTCCGGGCGCAGCAGAGATGAGGATTTCAGACCACAACTCACAGAAAACCAGGAGGTGACACGATGGCAGCCACCCAGACCAACGCCTGCTGCTCCATGGAGAAGAGCCGTCTTGTGGAACAGTTGAGAAAATGTGATATGTGCACGGATAATTACGAAGAATTCCACCAGTGCTACCGGGACGCTGCCCGGGAGAGTGGCCAGCGCGCCCGCACTGCCTCATGAGTGCTTAACCCCGAATCGAACATTGAACCGGTTGACAGCATCGCACCAGGGCTGTCAACCGGGTTTACACCTTGATTTCCATTTTTTGGCATCTTTTTTACCGAATCTTGGCCCCTGTCGCCGCTCTTCGCGAATCGCAAAAACCCCTACCAATCCATCAAACATCTGGAATGTATAGGATTTTTTTGATTCAGCTTTCCGCCGGCATCTTCTGGCACGGAACCTGCTCTAACCTAATAGTACCGCTTCTCGGGTGTGCGTGCCTTATCACCGGGCATCTCCAAACACACACACATAAACTTTAAATACTAGGGCTTGCCCCGGTTTTTGAAGACGGCACTTAGGGGGGCGAAAAAATTCGGCCGTAAGCCAAAATGGCTTACGGCCTTGTTTTTTTGGTTTTGAGGATCAAATGAAGATGAATCGCTGAAAGTGTGCCGCAGTCGCTGAACGCTAGGGCAGCGAGGTGGGTTTACACAGATTCTCGTCCTTCACGGCACTGCGTCCGCAGCCTTGGCAGTAGTACTTGGCCGGCTGAATCAGCTTGATGTAAGCTTCAGGGTTCTGGGTGTGAAGCTCGTCTTCGACATGGCCGCATAGCGTTTTGACCTTATCGTCACTCATGGGAAACTCCTTTCATGGATGGGCTGCAGCAGCAGCCGCTCGCTGCGGGACATAACGCCCCGCAGGGATAATTTTAGTTTGTTAGAACCAAAGCACTTGTGAAACGTAGGCGCTCCTGGCGGGCTGTCAAGATCAGGGTCAGGCCGCCGCCCCGGTGCGAAACGGTTAAGAACTACAGGATCGGACTAAGCAGGCTGGCCAGCCGCACCAGCAGTTTGAAGGCAAACCAGCGCCGGGTGAACTCTTCCAGGGCTACCTGCCGGCTTTGATTGAAATCGCGGACCAGCATGGCTTCCACATCGCCCACAAACCCGGGGCTGAAATTGAGAAAGGTCAGCTCGAAGTTGAGGCGAAAGGAGCGGTTGTCCAGGTTGGCGGTGCCCACCGCGGCGCAGCGCGAATCCACCAGGAACACTTTCTGGTGCATGAATCCGGGCTGGTAGCGGTAGAGTTTGATCCCCACGGGAATGGTATTGGGGTAAAAGGCGAAGGAAGCCAGGTAGACCGTGCGGTGATCGGGTTTGTCGGGAAGCAGAATACGGACGTCCACCCCCCGCAGGGCCGCCAGTTTCAAGGCGCCCAGGATCTGCCGGTCTGGCACGAAATAGGGGCTGGCGATCCAGATCCGCTCCCGGGCGGAATTGATCGCCTGGGTGAACATCAGGCCGCAGGTCTCCAGCACATCGGCGGGTCCGGAGGCGATCAACAGGGTGCGGTCGCGGCCCTCCGGGGCCTTGCGGAACTCCCAGTTCAACTCCGGAATCTCCAGGGTGGCCCAGTGCCAATCCTCTAAAAAACAGTACTGGATGGCCTGGACCACCGGACCTTCCACCTTGACATGGGTATCCCGCCAGGGGCCCAGCCGGGGGTGCCCCACCAGATAGGCATCCCCCACGTTGTGTCCCCCCACGAAGGCGCACACCCCATCCACCACCACAATTTTGCGGTGGTTGCGGAAGTTGAGCTGAAAGCGGTTCAGACGCCCCTGGTTGGTTTTAAAGGACGAAACGCTGATTCCTTCGCAGGTCATCTCCTGGATATACTCGGGGGGAAGTTTGTGGCTGCCCATCTCGTCGTATAGCAGGTAGACCCGAACCTGCTGCCGGGCTTTGGCGATCAGGCGCGACTTGAGTTCACGACCCAGGCCATCGGCCTTGATAATGAAAAACTCGATCAATATGTAGGATTGGGCCGCCGCAATGGCCTCGAAGAGAGCCTGGAAAGTCTCCTGGCCGTTGATGAGCAGCCGGCTGCTGTTGAAACGGGTAATGGGCAGATCCGATAGCCGGGTCAGGGCGACCTGCATATCGGACTGGTTCTCACACACAATGTCCTGCTGGGCGGCATTTTCGGCGCACTGGACGACGATCTGATTGATCTTCTTTTCTTTGCTGCTGCGCAGAAAGTAGTAACCTTGAAATTTGGTGCGCCCGAAAACCGCGTAGAGCGGCAACGTCAAAATGGGAAATGTCACCAGGGATATTCCCCAGGCAATGGCGCCCTGGGAGGTTTTGGCGTTCATCACGGCATGCAGCGCCGCGATGATCCCCAACAGCTGGGCCACAACAAACAGCCCGGCCGAGATCGACAGCCAGATGCCCGAATCCATCAGCCTCCTCCCTTCACCCGCGATTCAAGCTCCTCTTCCAGTACCGATTGCGGCAGCAGGCGTTCCGCCGGCACGTGGCAGATCCCCTGCCCGGTCCCCTGGGCCATGCCTCGCAGGTAGAGGTACAAAACCCCGCCGAAATAGGCCCGGGGATCGAAACCGTCCCCCATGCTCAGTTTCAGGCGGCGCAGCAGAGCCACTGTGTAGATCTTGTACTGCAGGGGGTACTCGGCCTCATCCATGCTGGCGGCCAGTTCAGCAGCCGCGTAGCCTTGGGGCAGGAAATTGGATTTAAAATCGACGATGTAGTACTTGCCAGCCTGGCGGAAAATCAGATCCACATAACCCCGCAGCAACCCACCCTCCCGAAATTCCAATGGACCGCCGCCGACCGTTTCCAGGCGCTCCTCTGGCTGCCAGGGAAACAGAAAATCAGCCTCCTTGCAGCAATCCATGGGCGTCAGATCCCCCAGGCGAAATCCCGGCGCAACGCAATCCAAGGGCTGCACCACAGGAGCGGTGATCAGCCGTGCGATAGCGGTGAGAGAGAGGTGGGAAAGCTGCTGCAAGGCCATCTCCTCCTCCATGATCCGCCGGAAGTCGCCATGGGCCGGCAGTTCCCCGGCCCCTGCCAGGGTGCCGCCGCTCAACCGGCACACCGTCTGGTAGTCGATGCGCTCCAAAATATTGTGGAGCAAAGAACCCACTGCCGCACCCCCAGGCAGTTCTTCCGCAGGGGAGCGCGGATCCTCGCCAGCGGGAATCTCTTCGGTCAGAATCTCCGGGCGCTGATCCTCATCATCCTCCTTGGCAAAGGGCTGTTCCACCTGAAAGCCCGAGTCTGGTGTATCGCTCTGATCGCCGGGCCGTGAGTGCAGGCTGGAAAATGACGACAGATGAATGCGGCGGGCCGTGAAATCGGGCACCTCGGGCAACGCCGGCAGGGGGTCGGGCAGGGCAACGCTCGGCCTTAACCGGCCAGCCGCCCCCTGGGTACCGGGGGAAAGACCCCGGTTCAGGGAGGGGGAGCGCCAGGCCACGGCCGGCGAGGCGCCGACCCGGGGAAACCCCTGGCTCAGGGCCGGGGCCAGCAGGCGCGGAACCGGCCCCCACCAGGCCGCCCGGTTGCCGGCCGGGAGAAAGGGCAGATAGAGCTTGAACTGGGCCCGGGTGAGGGCCACATAGAGCAGCCGCCGATCCTCCAGTTCGGCCTCCAGCTGCACCACCTCTCGGCTCTGCCGGCCATCGAAATCGAAGATGCGGACCACCGTCCCCTGTTTGGAATCTACCTCGTGGTAGAGATTCAGACCCCCTTGAACCGGAGGCCGGGTAAACCCACCGGCCAGAAAGACCACCGGAAATTGCAGCCCCTTGGCGGCGTGCATGGTCATGATCTGCACCTTGGGGGTGTCGGTGTCGATCTGGTGCAGGTCACCCTCCTCTCCGGCGGGCAGCAGCGCCTGACGGTAACCCGCCAACAGAGCGCGCACGCCCCGGAAATCAAGGCCCTTGGCCGCGGCCCGCAGGGCCAGGTGCTCGAGGATCTGGCGCAGGTTGGTTTCCCGGCGGTCCCACTGGGGCCGGGCCGCCTCCCTTTGGATCATCCCCGAATCTTCCAGCAGGGCGGGAAAGAGCCGGTTCCAGCGGCCCTGGCCGGCCCAGCGCTGCCACTGGTAGAGCCGCTGTTTGATGGGATGGTGGCCGGGCAGATCGAAATAGCCCGGGAGCCGGCCGCGGGAAATGCCGAAAAAAAAGGTCAACAGAGCCGGCCGCACCCGGCCCTCATTCCCTGGATCGGCGATGGCCTCCAACAACACCGAGAGATGCAGCGCCTCGAGGCTTTCGTACAGTCCCGGCTTTTTGTAGTAGGTAAAGGGAATTTCCAGTTCATCCAGGGCCGCTTCCAGGGGCGGGACCTCGTTCTTTCCCCGCACCAGCAGGGCGATATCTCCAGGATCCAGGGGACGCAGCGCCCCGCTGGGGCCCTCCTTGAGTTGCAGCCCGCCCTGGATCAGCAGGTGCCGGATCTCCTGGGCCACCCAGCGGGCCCAGGCCGCCTTGGCCAGGGTTGCGCTGGGATGGTCTTCAAGGTCCACCAGATTCAGGGCGCTGCCGCCGGCGGCGTCGGCCTGAAGCTGCTGGGGCAGTTGTGCGGCCCCGGCCGATTTCAGGGGCTGATAGCCCACCGCAGGCAGTTCGGCGCCCAAAGATTCCTCGAACCAGCCGCCGGCGGCGCCGAAGATCCCATTGAATCCTTCCACCAGTTCCGGTGCCGAGCGCCAGTTGACCGCCAGGCTGTAGAGCCCGGCGCGCCGCTCCCGGGCCAGGGCCTCCATCTCCTGGCGGGCCTGGAGATAGGTGTAGATATCCGCGCCCCGAAAGGCGTAAATGGCCTGCTTGGGATCGCCGATGAGCACCAGCCGCGGCGACGCATCGCCAGCCTCGGCGGCTTCCGCGTTCAGGTAGAGGGTCTTGAAAATCTGCCACTGCACCGGATCGGTATCCTGAAACTCATCCACAAAGGCCACCGGGAAGCGTCCGCGGATCTGGCGGGCCAAGTCAAGGGCCGCATTTCCGGATTGCACCGGGGAGAGCGCCCGGGCCAGGCCGCTGAGCATGTCGTCGTAGCTCATCAGCCCCTTCTGACGTTTGAGGGCCGCGGCCCCCTCGCACAGCCGCGCAAAGACGGCCTGGGTCAACCAGTGCGTCAAGGCCTGGAGCCGCTCTCCCAGCCGGTTCAGGCGGGTCACCAGCTCGGCCAGGCGGGGGGCGGCTTCTGGATTGGCACCCTTTTGGGTCCATTGATCGGAGATCAGACAGGCCATCCCCTTGCGCCCTTGGGATCTGACCGTTTCCGTCCGGGCCAGCCACTCCCGCAATCCAACCATCAGGGGAACGGATGCCGTCTCTTCGTGGATCAGATCTTCCAGGGGGGTGATAATTTTGGTGATAATGCCTTTGCGGGAAGAGGCGTGGATATTGAGCCGGCCGAATTCTGCGGCCAGGCTGCCGGCAGGCCCCATAAACTCTTTCAAACCGGTGATCTCCCGGGCCAGACCTTCCCGGATGTCATCGTAGTCCAGTCCCCCCAGATCGGGCCGCAGGCGATCATAGCCCCCCGCCTGGCGCACATTGCGAGCCAGCTTGAGCACCAGCTCTTCAAAGCGCCGGGGATCCGCGCCAAAGGCCGAAAGCACCAGAACTTCGCTAAAGGCCTCCCCGAAACGGGCCGGCCAGTATCCCCGCAGATCCTCTTGCAGCAGCTCTTCCAGCAACGGTCCGTCATCCACCAGCTCATGCTCGAAAAGCACGCGGTTCTCAAAGGCCAGATCCCCCAGCAGGGTCTGGCAAAAGCCGTGAATGGTATAGACTGCGGCTTGATCGAAATTGTCCAGGGCGCGGGTCAGGTTGCGCCGCGCGGGATCCGTCGCGTCTTGCTGGGCCAGCATCTGGCTCAGTTTGCGGCGGATGCGCATTTTCAGTTCCGAAGTGGCCTTTTCGGTAAAGGTCACCACTAGGATATTCTCAATGGAGAGATCCGCTCGCTCCTTGAGCAGCCGCACCACCAGGCTTTCCAGGGTGTAAGTCTTGCCGGTTCCGGCCCCGGCCTCGATGAGCAGGTGGCGGTCCAGGGGAAGCTGGTCCGGATCGCTGAGGGGAATAAAGGGCATGAAAGTTACGATCCGCCCAGGTTGAAGAGGCGGTGGTCTAAAGGGTAAAATCCCCCCGGCCCCCTTTGCCAAAGGGGTGAAACTCAGCGGGGGATAGGGGTGCCTTCAAAAAATACCCCCAGCCGGGTCAAGGCCATTTCCAGGGCATCGGGGGGCACCTCGGGCATGGCCAGTCCCAGCAGATCGCTTAGCTGGGCATCCGCCAGGGACTCTTGGAGCTTGAGGGCGAAATCGGCGGCCGCCAGCGGGTCGGCGCCGTGGGCCAGGGCCTCCAAAAAAGGTTGCCGGGCCTTGCTGCGGATGGCCTCCAAGGGCAGCCACTCCACCCGATCCCCCTGGCCCAGGGCCTGGATAAGCTCGTTTAGATAGGGCCGTGCGCGGCGGCTCTCCAGCCGATAGCGCCAGCTTCCCAAGCCCGTGCCGTAGAGGCCGTGGACGCGAAACTCCAAGGGGTCATCAAAGGGGCGAGGGGGGGCGGCACAGAGCGCCGCCAGGGCGAAGAGCACCGGTCCCAGGGCGTGCTTGTCCGGATATTTCCCGGGAAGTCGCTGCTTTCCAGTGATTACCAGGCTGTTCCAATCCCCCGCCCGGCCCTGCCAGACCCAGGCCAGCTCGCCGTGCAGGCGAATCGATGGGTTGGCCCCAGAGGCCTCCCCAGCGGGGTTCAACCCCAATGCGACCGGCCCCAAACGGATCTCCGCCAGCGCGCAGCCGGCCTGCCGCTCGCCGCCCAGGTCGCCGTCTCCGAGGATGATCCGCCGGTACAGCCGGGCCGCCCCCGCCAATTCCGGCAGCAAGGCCCGCAAATGCTCCCCTTGGTCCACGATGTCCTCCATCAGCCGCTGGCTGTCCAGCACAGCGTAGCCACCCTCGGGCAGATCGCCCCGGCGCTGCATCCGGGCATAGACTTGACGGATCACCGAGGTCAAGCGGGGGCCGTCGTGGCCGCCGGCAGCCCGGGCTTCCAGTTCGCCCTCCACCCAGCGCTCCAGGGCGGCCAAGGTCAGGCGATAGGTGTGGGGAAAGACGCTGAAAAAGGGCTCAGCCGAGGCCAGGGCCTGGAGTTCGATGCCCGGCTCGCCCTCGGCCAGCCCCAGATGCCAGGCCACTTTCATCTCGGCCGGATGGATCAAAAACCGCTTCAGCTGGCCCAGGGTGATTCGCTCCGGGGGGAATGCCGCTGTTTCCCTGATGGGGACCTCCCCCGCCGGCCAAGTTAACGGCCCGCCGGGCAGTTCCGGCGTGAAGGGTGAGGCATCGGGGAGCAGTTCGTCGACCGCCGCCCCCCAGCGCCGGTAGCAGGCCAGGCGCTCCGCCGGCCGGTAGTTGACCACCACATCGGACCAGGCGTTGCGGGCGGCTGCCTCCAGGTAAGCCGGGCTCTCCCCCTTGAGGGGAACCTCGGCCTGCTGAAAGGGAGTGCCGGCCTCCAGAATATGATCTTCCACAAAGCGCAGCAGTTGATGGACCACGGCGCAGGGCTGCATGGTACGGTCCTTCACCAGGTCTTTGGCATTGTAGCTGATGTAGAGCTTGTCGCGAACCGCCATGAGCAGTTCCAAAAAGAGATAGCAGTTGCGCTCGGGCAGACTGATGTCGCCGATCCGGCGCCGGCGGCGGCGCAGATCCAGGGCAAACTGGCTCTCCCGGCCGGGAAATCCGCCCTCTTCCATCCCAAGCACATAAACCACCTTGAACGGAATGGGGCGCATGGGCAACAGCGCGCTCACCGTGACCCCGGAGGTCAGGTATTCCCCTTCCCCGCCGGGGATGCCCATCAGGGTGGAGCGCAAAAATTCGGCCATCAGCTCCCAGGTCAGGGGTGCCGTTTCAGGCGCCGCGGACTCTCCGGAGGACCTGGGGTCATCAGTGCCGCCCTCGGGGTCGTCGTAAAGGGTCAGGGTCGCCAGGGCCTCCATGATCCGGCGCCGCACCCCGGCTTCCCCCGGGCGCTCCTCGGGCACCGCCAGCAGCCGGTCTAAGACCTGGGTCACCCGTTCCCGCCAGCCCTCCCCCCCGGTGGGCGGACCGCTGAGCAGGACCACACTCTCGTGGACCCACTCCACCAGCAGCCCAAAACGGGCCAGGATGTCATCGTCACCCGTATGCAGGTCGCCGTAGGGCTCGAGCGCCTGGAAATGGGCGTCGGGATCGCCGGTCTGGGCAACCGAGGCCATCACCCGGGAGAGCCGCAGCCGCCTCAACCCCTGGAGCCAGGTGTAGCGGGGTGAATCCGTGTAGCCCCGGCGGGCTTTGTGGGCCTGGTCGAAGGTGTGAAAAATATTGAGGCTCTCGGCCCACTGCACCCACACCGCCAGGTCATCGGCGCTGTAACCGTGGCGGGCCATGACGCAGGGGTTGAGCAGCAGCTGGAACATCTGCCGGCGGCTGAAGGGGCCGCCGGTCAGCTCCACCAGGGCCAGGACCGCCTGGGCATAGAGGCTTTCGGTGGCCGCCTGGGAGTCCACTAGATTGTAGACCAGGGCCCGGGGCGCCTGATTGAAGATGTAATCCACCACCGGCTTGTAGCGCCCCATGTCCGGCACCAGCACCGCGATATCGGTCAGGGCCAGTTGGGACTCGTTCTTCAGGTTGTGCAAAATACTTTGGTAAACCGTGGCCACCTCCCGGAAAATCCCCGGACAGGCCGCCACCTGCAGGGAGCGGTCCTGGGCCAGCCTCTGGTGGGCGGGCAAGACCGGAGTGAGGCTGAGCACCGAATGTTGAATCGCCTTGAGCACCGTGTCCCGCTTCCGGGGTTCGCCATGGCAGGCCTCGAAATCATACTCCGTCAACCCGCAGAGCAGGCGGATGTGCTCCCGGCCCGGTTTGCCCCACAGGGCCAGCAGGGGATGGGACTCGGCGTGGGCCAGTTCCCCTTGAAGGTTCTCCTCCGGGGAAATGCGCAGGCCGGCGACCTGCCGGCGGACGATCCAGCGCGTTTCCCGAGGAGTCAGGGTATCCTCCCAGAATTCCCGGGAAGGATTGAGGGCGTAGATGAAGATCTCATAAAAGGGCGCCAGGCGGGCCAGCAAGCCGATGTGAAAGGCGGAGATCTGGGAGAGGCCGAAGCAGTGCACCCAGGGGAGGTTCTCGGTGGGCGGTTGCGGCGGCTGGGCGCAGAGCACCTGCCGGGCAAAGGCGTTCAGCGAGGCCAGGGGCGCGCCGCCCTGGGCCCCGAGCCGCGCCTGGTGCGCCAGAATTCGCCGGTAGAGCGCCTGCTGGGCGCGCTCCAATGGATCCGCGGCCAGGGGCCCTTTGCGCCAGGCCTCGATCATCTCCTCCCGGTGAAATTCATACTCGTTGAACAGCCGGGCCAGCTTTTCGCTCAACTGCCAGAGCCGCGCGGCCTGTCCGGCCCCTGGGGGCGACTGGCCCCCGGAGATATAGGCCCACAGGGGTGCGCTATCGCGGTCGGAAGGTGAAACCGCCATCAGCGCCCGCAGCGCCAGCAGCTGCAGCCGGGCGCTGTCCCGGCGCTGGGGCTGGGCGTCTGTCGGGGCGAGATCGGCCAGCAGGCGCCACAGGCCGCTTTCCAGAAAGGTGAAGTCGCTGTTGAAGCAGACGCCGTGGCGCCGGGCCAGATCGAGCTGTAGCCACTTACCCAGATTGGCATTGGGAATCAGGGTCAGGGGCGCCTGGAAGATGTCGCCGCCGGCGGCCAAAGCGGCCTGGACGATCCCGGCATACTTTTCGGCCAGCAGATCGAGCTGATTGCTGAAGAAGAGCTGGACGGCCATGGCGCTATTTCTTCACCGGCCCCACGGCCAGCAGATAGAGCATAAAGCTGTCTTGGGGCAGACCGAGCAGCTCCCGGGCCTCATGGTCGTAGTAGGCGCCGATACCGCAGGCCCCCAACCCCAGGGCGGTGGCCGCCACATAGATCAGCTGGCCCAGACTGCCGGCTTGCATCAGGGCCCGCCGGTATCCCCGGGGGCCGCAGGTCTCGTCCAGAACCCGCAGGTCCGCGGCCATGATGAAATGCACGGCGGCCCCGGCCAGCCAGGCCTGGTTGAGGCAGACCGCGGCCATGGGCGCGATATCCGATCCCGTGCGGATCGTTTGCAGGGCGGCCTCCTGGCAGGTGAGCTGGTAGTGCCCGGGATTCAGCCCCTCCACATCGCCGGTCAGCAGGCTCAGGGAGAGCAGGCGCGGCGGAAAGAGGCCGGCCATGGATAGCCCGCAGTAGTGGCTGCGCACCAGCGCCACCAGGGAATTGAAGGTGTCCCGGGGCAGGGCCCGCTCCACGAAGTTGCGTTTGGATCGGCGCTGAAGCATGGCTTGGGTGCAGAAGAGCGCCTCGGGGGGCATGGCCGCCGGGGTCAGGGAAGGACCCGGAGTGCAGGCAAACCCCAGGTGGCGGGCCATATCGAACTCGGCCGGGGGCCGGGCCGTGGGTGCCGCGGCCGCCCGGTACAGGGCGCGGATCTCAGGATCGACATCTTCGTGGGCGCACAGGGGCGCCGCCGGAGGATAGGGGATCGGCCGGGATTGGGGCGACGGTTCCCCAGGTTCGGACGGTGCGTGGGACCCTTGGGATTCCGGCGGGGGCGCCGCAATGGCGATGCAGGCCAGGCCGGCTTCCAGGGCGGAATCGAGGCCCAGGAGCTGGGCCGCGGCGTCATCGTTAAAATCGGTATGCAGCTCCCAGGGCAGTCCGGCATTGTTGAGGGCCAACCCCAGGCTGCCCACGCCGTGGCCGCAATCCAGCAGCACGTAGCGGTAGCCCCGGGTGCGGTATTTCCAGGCCGACCGGAAGAAACGGCCCGTGATCAGCAAGAGCGCGGCCCAGGACTGTTGGGACGGCTCGCCGAAAAGGCGCGGCCAGACATCGGCCACCCCTCCCGGCCGCAAAACGCCCAGGCTGCGCTGGCCCAGGGCATAGTGGTAGATTCCAGGGTCGAGCCCCGCCACCGGGTTGGCAACCAGATAGAGTTCCGTGGGATAGAGGGCGCCGGCCGAGGCCGGCGAACGGTAGTAAAAGAGCTGCCCGCCATGGCGGCGGCCGGCGGTGATGCCATAGCCCAGATCCAGCACCTGGGCCAGCCGCGTCAAGGTCAACTCAACGCCGGTTTGGGACGGCTCTTGCCCGGTGGCCGCCGGCCAAAGCCCCCCGCCGGGAAGGGCCTGGGTTTCCGGCAGGGCAACGCTCTCAATGCCCGGGTAGATCTTGTAGGGGGAGGGTTGATTGGCCCACTCCAACCCGCGGGCATCCATTTGATGACGCTGGTAACAGGTGCGGCGCTGATAGGTTAAGTTGGGCAGGGTCATGGCGCGCCTCCGGGTCGCTTACAGCTGTGGGCATCGGCATTGCTTCAAGGAATGGACGTGGTCTTGAATGTAGCCTTGTCGCCACTCAAATTCAAGCCGCCCCAGGAAATGGCGCAATATCACCGGTTAAGGCGGGATTGGGTGCTGGGGTCAATCAAACAGAGACAATTGCCGATCATCCCTGGGTACAGCGGTTCGGGAAGGGTTGCGGATCTCTTCCGGTAAAAGCGCGTCGCTCACCCCGCTGTAGCCGGCGGAATTGAGCATGGCCACCAGCATCCCCTGGGCGAACCCGCGCGCATATGAGCGCTGGCGCTCATCCTCCATTTTGTTCATCAAGTGTTTGACCCTTTTCAGCAGCGCCGAAGATTCATAGGAGAGCGCCAGCAGGTGGTCGCGGCGGGGCGCGCTCTCCAGCGCCTCTTCGATGAAATACTTGAAGCGCAAATTGTTCTGGTCACAAAACTCGCGGAGGGCATCGTAAATTTCCCGGCTGATGGAAATCTCGATCTCATCCGGGGGCGGATCAGAAGGCGTAACCATGGGTCCCTATCCTTAATGGTAGAAGGTTGCGGGCCTTGGAAAAGCGTTGACAGACAGCGTCGCCACCCCCTATTTACAGGCCTGCCTTCAAATATCAACCATCAATTCTTATCTGCCCCAGGGGCCCGCACCGGGGCGTTTGGGAAGCTCACGTGAACCCTGCCGCCGGCTTCAAACCGATCTACTTGCGGGTCTTTTTCCCCTTTGCCCTGGGGTATTTCATCTCGTTTCTGTTCCGGGTGGTCAATGCCGTCATCGGACCGGATCTGACCGCCGCCCTCAGTTTGGGGCCCGACGATCTGGGCCTGCTGACGGCCGCCTATTTCATCACGTTTGCCGCAGCCCAACTGCCCCTGGGCATCCTGCTGGACCGTTTTGGCCCCCGGCGGATCGAGGCCGCCTTGCTGCTGATCGCCGCCGCGGGCGCCGTGATCTTTTCCCAGGCCCAGAGCCTTGCCGGCCTGGTCATCGGCCGGGGCCTGATCGGCCTGGGGGTCTCGGCCTGCCTGATGGCGGCCTTTACCGCCTATGCCCGCTGGTTTCCCGCTGCCCGCCTGCCCCTGATCAACAGTTTCCAGATGACCGCCGGCGGGTTGGGAGTGCTCACCGCCACCACCCCGGTCCAAGCGGCCCTGAAGGTGACCGATTGGCGGGGGATTTTTCTCCTTTTAGCCGCAATTACCCTGGCCGCCGCAATAGGCATTATCGCCGTGGTGCCCCGGCGTCAGGCCGTCGGCACCCAGATCAGATTGTCGGATCAACTTCGCGGTACCCTGGAAATATTAAAAACCCCCCTCTTCTGGCAAATCGTCCCCTGGGCCACCCTCTCCCAGGCCTCCATGATGTCCCTCCAGGGGCTCTGGACCGGTCCCTGGCTCAGGGATGTGGCTGGTCTCGGCCGCGACCAGAGCGCCCGGGTCCTCATGGGCATGGCTCTTGGGATGGTGGCCGGCTATCTGGCCATGGGGTTCATCAGCGACCGGCTGGGCCGCCGGGCCATCCCACCCCGCAGGGTAGCCGCCTGGGGCATGGCGCTTTTTCTGGTCACCCAGGGGATGATTCTCTGGGTACCGCTGATTCCCACCTGGCTGGTCTGGATCGCCTTTACCTTTTTCGGCACCAGCGGCATCCTCTGCTATGCGGACCTCTCCCAACGCTTTCCGACTCACATGACCGGCCGCGCCAACACCGCCCTCAACCTGCTGGTGTTTATCGCCGCATTCGCCCTGCAATGGGGCATCGGCGTGGTTTTGGACCAATGGCCGCGCACCCCCCAGGGCGGCTATGCGCCCCAAGGCTATCAGGTCGCCTTCACGATCCTATGGCTGCTGCAATTGGCAGGGGCCGGTTGGTTCCTTATCGCATCCCGCGGCCAAGGGCGGGCACGGCCCCGCTAGGATCGACGCTCGGCATCTCCCGAATTAAAAAACAAAAACCCAGTGGTTTAAGGTTTACCTTAAATCACCGGGCACGAAACCGCGATTCCTGAAAACTCTTGGCGCTGAACGAAAGCTAAAACTTGCGCAGTTCGTTGTCATCCAGAGGAAACACTTCGTCCGGGGTAACGCTGCGGGGGATCTGCTCCGCCGGCATACCGGACAGCTCAGAGGGCCGGGCGGACACGGTTGGATATTCCGGCGGCCTTTCGGTTTGGGAATCCGCTTTATCAACGGCATCGCTCCGGCGCTGACTCCGCGGCCCATCCACCAGGGCCAATAACTGATTCACACTTTCCATCATGAATTCCGCTTGGGAGTTCATCTCCTCAGCAGCCGAGGCGGTCTCTTCGGAGCTGGCCGCGTTTTGCTGAATGACGCGATCCATCTCGGTGATGGCCACATTCACCTGGTCGATCCCCCGGGCCTGTTCACTTGAGGCAGCTGCAATTTCGCCGACTAGCTCCGCCACCTTGGAGGTCTGCCCGCTTACCTCGGCAAAGGCTTCGTTGGTGGCGGCAACGGTTTGGTGTCCGCTTTCCACCTGGCCCATGGTTTCCTGGATCAACCGGGCGGTATCCTTAGCCGAATCCGCCGCCCGCAGGGCCAAATTTCTCACCTCCTCGGCTACCACGGCAAAGCCAGCGCCGGCCTCTCCGGCCCGGGCCGCCTCCACAGCGGCATTCAGCGCCAGCAGGTTGGTCTGAAAGGCGATCTCGTCAATGGTTTTGACAATTTTGGAGGTTTCTTCACTGGCTTTGGAAATGGCGCTCATGGATTGATTGAGCGCCCCCATGGAGGTGTTGGCGCACTGGACCATCCGGGTCGTGGCAGCCATCAATTGATTGGCCTGTCCGGCATTATCCGCATTTTGCTTGGTCATGGCGGCCATCTCTTCCAGTGCGGCGGTGGTTTCCTCCACCGAGGCGGCCTGCTGGGAGGCACCTTCAGCCAAACTTTGACTGGAACTGGATACCTGCCCTGCCGCGTCGGTGACTTCCGCCGCACTAGTGCCCATCTCATACCCCACCTGTTTCAGCACCCGGCCCACCTGGCGGGTAATCCAGAACGCCAGCCCGACCCCCAGCATCAAGGCTGACAATGCAACCAAGCCAACCCGGTATTCCGTGCGGGCCGCTGCCGACAACATGGCCTCATCGGAGATAAGGCTGCCTTTGACTGCCGATCGAACCTCCTTGAGCTGGTTCTGAAGCGTCCTCAAAGCCGGAACGGTTTCGGCAATGTAGATCTGCCGCGGCTGTTGATTGGCATCCGAATCCCGGCCGGACAACGAATCGGCAATGTGAACCGCCGACTGGTGGAGTTTGGTATGGGGGCTTTCGATCTTTTTCAACAGCGGCACCAAAGCGGGCGCCATAGCCTCAGCCGCCTGGCGCCCCTCCCCATAAAGCCATGTTCCAAACGCGCACTTGTGGGGATCGGTCTGAACTCCCAGGGCCGCCTGCGTCTCATCCATCAATACCCCGTTCACCTCTGCCGCCCAATTGAGATGCTCCACCTCTTTTTGAGCCAAGAGCGCGTCCAACCGGTTGCCAGCGATGACCTGCCGGGCATTGGAAACAACAGACCCCATTCCCAAATGGCTGACCAAACCCAAACCCAAACAGAATATCAATACCGCGCCAAATCCCATGCCGATTCGCCGGCCGATGGTCAGTTTTTGCATCAGTCCCCCCTATATGCCGTGAATGTAAATAGAATTGCACTGGCCCTTCAGGCCTGCATGGATTCCACTGTCTTATATCGGCAACGTTCAGAAATTACTTGAGCCAGAGGGGATGATTTGTTTTTGGGTTTTTGATTTACTACAATATTTCGGTTGGTTAGTGTAGATCACCCCCACCCTAGGGCGCTTGATATCTACTCCCAAAATAAGGCCGCGATTGAGGTTTCAGGCATGCGGAAAAACAGGACGGCTTTTGCCCAACAGATAAGACTATCAGTAAAATAGCGGGGGAAAGACGGCCGGAGAACGATCCGGCCGGAAGGTAAACTGGGATCAGAAGCTTCACTTGACGAGGCTCTAATTATGCTGGCTGCGGCCTAACTCACGGCAGCGCTGACCTGGCTGGCTAATTGATCGAAATTGTAAGGTTTTTGGATGAATCCCCGGCAGCCTTGCCCCAGGAGGGTGTCGACATCTTTGTCCGACCGGCAATTTCCGCAAAGCAGTACCTTGACGCCGGGTTTGATGGTCCGCAATGCGGTTACGGTTTGCGCTCCGGAGGGTCCCGGCATCAGGGTATCCAGCAGAACCAGGTCGACCTGGTCCTTCAAGTGGCTGTATATAGCCACGGCTTCGGCGCCGCTTTTGGCGCCAATGACTTCATACCCCAGCCCGGCCAGCATCACTTGCGCAAAGTGCGAAAAAGTGGGCTCGTTTTCCGCCAGCAAGATAACAGAAGAGGGTGCCGGATACGCGCCTGCATAATTCATATGAATTTCCTTTCACAAGAGATGGGAAGGATCACATTCATTCAACTGAACTTTGCTATACTACAATGTAGGGTATCACCTCACGACGTAAACAAATAAAAAGAAAAGTAAATTTATTTTGGCAGCAAATCACTAGTCTGTCAAGATTTTATCTTTACTGGATATGAATCTATGACAAAGTAGGCGTTACGATACCCTCTGCAAAATTCGTGCACATTTTTGCTATTTAATGTAAGCGGATGAAATTAAAGAAATAACTATAGAATACTCGGGAGACGAGACCAACGGCAAGGAGAAATTTAGGAAAAATAGTTCACAACTATTGGGTAATATTTTTCCTATGTCGGACCGTATGGATTCCTTGAAGGGATAAAAAGGTGGGCTACTCTCAATCCAGGCGTCCTCAACGAACGCCGGACGGGCCGGAACCCCATCCCGGTTCTCAGATGGATGAGCAGTCGGACGCTGAATAGGAGAGGGCCAAATCCGCATAGCGCAGTCCCTGGCCGCCGAAGATATCCAGGGCGCTGCCCACGGTGAAATCGAGATGTCCCCGGCCCAGATCCCGGATGGCCTCGATATCCTCCGGGGTGTGAATCCCTCCGGCATAGGTCACGGGGATTTTGCCCCAGCGGCCCAGCAGTTCCACCAGCGGGCGCTCAATCCCCTGGCAGCGACCCTCCACATCCACGGCATGGATCAAAAACTCGCCGCAATAGCGCGAGAGGCGCTCCAGCAGGGAAAAGCGGATCTCTTCCCGGGTGAAGGTCCGCCAGCGATCGGTGACGACGACATAGGCTTGATCCCGCCGGCGGCAGCTTAAGTCCAGCACCAGGCGTGCTTTGCCGATGTCAGCGGCCAGACGGCTCAGACGGTTTTCGTCCACACAGCCGTCATAGAGCACCCAGGAGGTGACGATCACCGCCGCGGCCCCAGCATTCAGCCATTTGTGGGCATTGCCGCCGGTGATGCCGCCGCCGATCTGCAGGCCGCCGGGCCAGGCCCCCAGCGCATCCCGGGCCGCGGCGCTGTTTCCGGGCCCTAGACGGATGACATGCCCGCCGGTGAGCTGATCCCGCCGGTAGAGTTGAGCATACCAGGCAGCCGGCTTTTGGCCCTGAAAGTTGGTTTGGGGATCCTGGTCCGGATCGTCCCCCAGGGTGGCGCCCACAATCTGTTTGACGACGCCTTTGTGCAGATCGATACACGGTCGAAAACGCATTTCTGAAATTCCTCTCCATGACAATTGGGGCTGGCCGCCGCAAGATAGGTCCAGATTCCCCCATACCTAAGAATCCATGGACCGTGCAACCTGGAAAACCTTTATTTTCCAGGCGGGTGAATCATCGGGGAAAGCGGGGCCGCGAGGGCCGGCGGGCATCGCCAGGGGCGTAGCGGTCGCTGGGTTGATCCCGGTATCGGTCATCATGGTGGTGCTCACGGGGGCGCCGTGGCTCAGGGTAGGGATGGGGCGGATAGTAGGGCTTGGGTCGGGGAAACCAGTGCCTGGGCGGCAGGACCACATATCCCGAAGAGCGGTCACGAGCCGCTTCGGCGGCCGCGGCGGCCTCTTTTGCCGCGGCCTCGGCCCGTTGAGCCGCCTGGGCGGCTTCGACTTGCGCAGCCTGCTGTTGGCGGATCAATTCCAATTGCCGCTCCTCCCGAACACGCTGGGCTTCGGCCTCCTGAAATTCCTCAAATGAAGCCTGCTCCTCGCTGAGGCGTTGCTGGTGGGATTCGGCGTCATGGCGCATCTCCCCCCGCCGTTCAAAGACTTCGGCATCCGCGGGGGGTGGTGTATTGCTGTAATGCTTGACGCCGTCGGCATCAGTCCAGATGTAGATTTCAGCCTGGACACCCCTGCCGGTCAGGAGGATCAACGCGGCGGCCAGCATCGATAGGATCAAACGCATGGCAGCTCCTTTGGCAACCTACCTTTTCCCATCTGAATATTAGACCGCTGGGCCGGCAAGGCAATCCATTAAGATTTTCCGCCAGGGACCGGCGGCGCCCAAACGGCACAGATTACCGAATTGTCCGGCCAAGGTGCGGTCGATAAAAAGAATGTCCTTGGGCCAGTTGAGGTTGGCCCCGATATCCCAATATTTCCGCCCCAGATCCATCAGCTGGGTATAAATATTATCATCCCCGCCGAATTGGTACTCACGGCCTACTTCAAAGGGCTGGGCCAGCAGAGCGGCATACTCCCGGAGCATGTCCTGGGGCAACGGCCTGCCGTCCAGGCGATAGATGCCCAATTCGCGCAACAGGGGCTCCAGGTCCTTAGGCTCCTCGGCCAACACCGCCCGGGTGAGCTGCGTGTAGGCCTGGCTGACCTTGGCCGGCACCCGTTTGACACAGCCGAAATCATAAACCACCAGGCAGCCGTCAGGCAGAAAGGCGAAGTTGGCCAGGTTCGGGTCGGCGTGAAGATAGCGGTGGGAAAAGAGGCCCTTGAGAACAAACCGTAACAGCACCTGCCCCCACTGGTCGCGCTGATCCGGGGAGTAAGTCTCGGAACAGGCCCACTGGGCCGACAAGCCCTTGACATAGTCCATACACAGAACATGGCGGGTGGTCAGTTCGTGAACCACTCGGGGAATCCGCACCTGGGGATCATGGCGCCAGAGCTCCGTCATGCGGTCCATGTGCCGCGCCTCCTGGTCGTAATCCAGCTCTTCGTGAAGGTGCAGGCCCACCTCGCTCCAAAAGGGCGCTAAATCGGCATCAGTGAACATGCCGAAGAGCAAGCCCAACGGGCCTTTGAGATTTTTCAGATCCGCGCTGATGACCTTGTCGATGCCCGGATATTGGACCTTGAACACCACCCGGCGGCCGTCGGATAGCCGACCGCGATGGACCTGGCCGATGGAGGCCGCGGCCCAGGCTTCGGGCTCGATCTCGGCAACCCGGCTGAGTTTGGGGCCCAGGGCGGCCCGGATGGCGGCGTCAATCTCCCGGAACGGCACCGCCGGGGCATCCTGCTGCAGGGAGCTCAAAATTTCCGCCACCTCGGGCGGCAAGAGGTCTTCATGGAGGCTGAGCATCTGCCCGATCTTCATGGGAACCCCCTTGAGAGTGCCCAGCACCTCGGCCACCTGCTCGGCCCGGCGGCGGATCTCCCCGGAAGGTGCTTTTCCCTGGGCGAGATCACCGCCCGTGGTCCGGCGCAAGCTTTCCCGGGCCGCCGAAGCGCCCACGCGCCCGGCCAGGCTGCCAAGCCTCAGGAGGCGACCCACCGCTGATGTGGGAAATTTTTCTCGCTGATCGGCCATTGAAATTTCATGTTTCAGGTTCCGGCCCGAAAAAAATCAGACAGAGAAATAGCCGGCCTTGGTTCGGGTCACAACGCCGCGGCGTCCAAATGGCATGGGAAGTTTACCATGCCTTGTTGTAAATTTCCAAAACGGCCCGCTGAACCGATTTGAGCGGCTTGGAGACGCTCCGTAAGTCCATGGATCCCGTTACGGCGGACGCGCGGCTGATCCTTAAAGGGGCGCCGGGGCCCTATGGTTAATCCCGATCCAACCGTGTGACGGAGAGTACCTCAACCTGCCGGTCAACCACCCGCCAGTGCACATTGAAATCCCAGAACGCGGTCCCGAAACGACGATCCGGATCCGCGGCCCGCTGGTAGGCGGGGCGGGGATCCTGGGAGAGGGTTTCAATAATCAGCCGTTGGAATTTTTCCGGGGCCAGCCTCTGCTGGCGATCCAGATCGGTCAGGGCGCGAGGGCTAAAGGCCACCGGCAGGGGCTCGGGCGGCGCGCCGGCGCTGAAGCCGACCCGCGCGCACGGTTGGCAATCCGCGTAGGGCAGATAGGGTTTGATATCCAGTACTGGGGTCCGGTCTAGAAAATCGACCCCCCTAAAATGCAATTTCGGCCCCCCGGGGCCCACAGCTACGGCGGTCAGTTCCACCACCGACATGCCGATGGGATTGGGCCGGTATCCGGAGCGGCTGGCCAGCACTCCCACCCGCTGTCGGCCTCCCAAACGGGGCGGCCGCACCGTGGGCTTAAAGGATTTGACGGCCAGGGCGTGAAACACAAACAGCACCCAGACGTGGGAAAATCCCGTCAGCTCCCGCACCATCTCAGGTTGATTAAAAGGAGGCCGCAGGGTTAAAATTCCCTCGGCCGAAGGCGCCAGCCCCGGCTGCCGGGGAATGCCGAATTTCTCGCTGAAACAGGTGCGGATGGTGCCGATGGCCTTAAATTCCCAGATGCGTTCACCGGTTGCGCCTGGGCTTTCTATATTCCAAGGGCCTGTCGGTTCAGATTTGGCGTGGGGCATCTATCGCATCCCCTAATGTGTGGTAAATGGAACCGTCTATGACAAGCGGGTGCAAAGAAAGCAACTCCCAGGCCATCATCGAACTGCTCAACGGATAGCCGCCATCCCCAGAACAAACTGGGTCCCTGGGGTGCTTGCTCCTGAACCTGGGGGCGCCGACAGCCTATTGTTCTTGCGGGATTATTCAGAGGCGATCTTCAGGGCCCGCGCGGGCCGCGCCTGCATGATCCGCATGGCTTTTTGGGGATCGGCGCTGCCCGAAGCAGCTTCGCCGGCGGCGGCCCGCAACAGGCTTTTATCCACCTCATTGGTCAGCCAGCGCGCCCCGCCGATGCCCACCAAGAGCCCGCCCACTAGGGAAGAGAGACTCAAGCCGATGGCGGCATAATTGCCATCCGGGGTACCGCCCATGATAAAGGATGCGGCAAAGGGGCCGTACAGCCCCCAGGATATCACCGCCGATATGCCGCCGATGAAGGTGTTCCCCAGAAAGCCGGGCCGGATGATCTGGCCTTCGCCTTTGGCCTCCCGTTTGGGAACGATGAATCCGTTGTCGCTCATGAAAGCATTCACCACGCCGCCAATGGCGCCGGCCCCAAACATGGCCAGCAGATATCCCCAAAGATCCATGGTGTACCTCCCTATTCGGCGTTTGCAGGGGTTCAAAGCGAAGAAATTAGACACCCATAAATTACCATTCTATGATCATTCTGAAAGGGTGCTTTGTCAAAACCCACGCCTTGACAGGGCGTCAGCGCCTTCATTAGATAGGAGTCGTCAAGGGTGCCAAGCTTCTGGTTCAAAAATCATTATATTTCCAAAAAGACCCTTTAGCCGGAGACCCAAAGCACATGGACCCAGCACTGCAGCAGAGCCCGGAATTCCAAACCGCCCTGACCGCCGCCATTCAGCGCTTTTGCCGCATCTACTGGGGACCCGACCCGGAACTGGGGCAGCAGATCCTGGACCCATCGTTCTTAAGGCCTCTGAGGGTCTTGGCCCCTCGATTGGGACACGACATCACCGTCCCGCTGTCCGAGTTGGACCGGCTTCTGGAGCGCTTCTCCACGCCCCAAGCGCTGTTTTCTTATCTTGAAGCGGGTTATGTGCGACTTTTTATCAACGACTTGGGAGGAATCCCGGCGCCTCTGTATGCTTCCTGTTATGAAGATCGAGAGACACCCCGGCTCATGGGGGCCGCCGCGCTGAGGATGAGCAATCTCCTGGTGGAGCTGAATCTCCAGATGGGAGATGATCTTCGGGAACCGCCGGACCACCTCGCCGTCGAGCTTGAAGTACTTTACTATCTTTTGACGCGTTCATCCAACACAGGCCTGCCGGACCATCCGGTCCAGGCTGCCGATTTTGCCGCCCGGGAAGTGTTGCCCTGGGTGCGGGCACTCAACGCACGACTGGCCCCGGAAGTCCGCTGTCGCTTTTACTCCCGGGCCACCACCCTGCTGGTGCAGGTGCTGGCGGCCATTGCCGGGAGTCGAACATCCTGAAGCAGATCAGGAACTTTTCCAGAACTCCGGCGGCATATGCACATTGCCCGGCAAGGTAGGGGTCACGGCCCAGTCCAGCTGCCGGGTGCCGGCATGGTAGTAAATATTGGGCCGGGTGTCACTGTGGGGGCCGATGACGCGCACCAGCTTCTCGGTATCCAGCAGACGGCGGACCGCGCTGTCCGGGTCGTTGAAGTCCCCGAAGATCCGCGCCCGCGTGGGACAGGTCACCACGCAGGCCGGCTCCTGTCCCTGCTGGATGCGCTGCTGGCAGAAATCGCATTTGTCGGCAATCCGCCTGTGGGGGTCGCGGTAGCGGGCGCTGTAGGGACAGGCGCTCACGCAGTTGCCGCAGCCGATGCATTTAGCCGGATCGATCACCACTACGCCGTCGGCCTGTTTGTAGGTGGCCCCCACGGGGCAGGCCGCTACGCAGGCCGGGCTGTTGCACTGCATGCACTGGCCGGGCTGAAACTCGCTCTTGCCGGAGCCGTCGCGGCTTATCAAAGGCCGAATCCAGTTGCGCCAATAGCCCGCGGGAAGTTGGTTTTCCACCTTGCAGGCGATTAGGCAGGCTTTGCAGTCGATGCATTTAGCAACGTTGATCACGATACCGTATTGTTTGGCTCTGCTCTGGGGCATGGAAAAATCCTCTGCTATACAGAATCCTGACTCCTGATGATGGTGCGTTGGGGTCGGATAGAAGAATCGGTCTCCCGGAAAAAGTTGTACATATCTGAGCCCTACACCTTCCTTATGGCCACAAAAGTTTCGTGCATGGCCATGTTGCCGGAAATTTTATCGGCGCGGTCCTCCAGCACTTCGGCGATACAGGCGCCTTTGCCGAAAATGTTGGAGAGCCCCTTGGAGATCACCCCGTAACCGGTATCCATGTACACCGTATCGGGCCGAGTATCGCGGGTCACGCGCGCCTTGAGCCGCCCTTTTCCGGCCCGGCTGCTCACCTCCACCCGGTCGTTGTGGGCGATGCCCAGCCGCCGGGCCGGCCGCGGGTGAATCCAGAGCGTGTTCTCTTTTTCCAGTTCCCAGAGCAGGCTGTTGTTGGTGCTGGCGCTCTGGGTGATATAGGCGTTGCGGCCCACCACCATCCGAAAATGATCCGGGGGCGCGGTTTTGGGAGGACGATAGACCGGCATGGGATCGATGCCCTTGTCCTGGTAGCGGGAATTGAAAATCTCGATCTTCTTGGAGCGGGTGCGAAAGGGCGTCTCCTGGTGAAGGCCGTGGCTGGGGCCGGTGAGGTTGTAGACCCCGTCTTCTTGAATGGCCTTGGCCACCTCCGGCAGTTCCTCTAGTTGGGCCTTTCGGAAATCCTCCATGGTAAAATCGAAATGCTCCGCCAGATCCAACCTTTTGGCCAGCTCTTTGACGATCCAGAAGGCGGGCCGGGATTCGAACATGGCCGGCACGACCGGGTTGCGGGTGGTCACCCCGGAGCAGGTGGAGGAGGCCAGGAAAGCCGAGAGCGGGTCCTGGCGCTCCAGATAGCTGGGGGCCGGCAGCACCAGGTCGGCCATCCAGGCCGTGTCGCTCATGGTGATATCGATGGTCACCATGAAATCGAGGGCCTCGATCATGCGGATGGTTTTGTTGCGGTTGGCGCCGGTCTGCATGGGATTGGTCTTGTAGGTCAGCCAGCCCTTGATGGGATAGGGCTGGCCTTCGATGACCGCATCCCGGGTATGTTTGAAGGAGCCCTCCGCGTCGAACATCATCTGGGCGCGGCCCGCATCCACACGGTCTTCGGGGTTATCGTCGTACCAGGGCGCTTCCAGCTCCAGATGACCCGGGCTGATTTTCTGGGGCACGATCAATCCGCCCTTTTGATCCCAATTGCCCAAAAGGGCGTTGACAATGGCGTAGGCCCGGCGGATCTGGGTCGAGTCTTCGTAGTCCGAGCTGCGCCGGCCCGGATAGACCATGGCCGCCGGCGCTTCCGCGGCCAGCTCCCGGGCCAGGCGGCGGATGTCCCGGGCCGCGATCTCCGTCTCCCGGGCGGCCCATTCGGGGGTATAGGGCTGGACATGGACTTTAAATTCATCGAACCCGGAGGTCTTCTGGGCCACGAACTTCTTGTCGTACAACTCCTCGGTGATCAGCACATGGGCCACCGCCAGAAAGAAGGCCATGTCGGTGCCCGGGCGGATGGCGTACCATTCACTGGCCAGGGCCGCGGTCTTGGTGAAGCGCGGGTCGAGCACCACCAGCTTGCAGCCCGCCTGCATGGCGCTCATCAAATCCATGCTGTCCGGAGTGACCAGGGCCTCGAAACGGTTGGCCCCCGGCATGATGATGTACTTGCTGTTAAGCACATCCGCCGAGGGCACCACCCCGTAGGTGTCGAGAAAGGCGCGGTTGCGGCTCAAAAGGCAGTTGGATTCATGGGAGATGATGTTGTAGGAGCCGTAGGCCTCGGCAAAACGGTGCACAAAAGTGGACTGCATGTCGGTGCCGGCCATGAAGAGAAACCCGCAGCGAGTGTATTCCCTACCGATACGTTCCATCTGTTCGGCGGCGTGGTCCAGAGCCTGGTCCCAGGTGAGCCGCTGCCATTGGCCCGCGCCCCGGCCGCCCTTGCGCAGCAGGGGATATTTGAGCCGGTCGGGATCGTAGAGCTGCTGGATCCCGGCATTGCCCCGGGCGCAGAGCATGCCCCGGGATTTGAGGGACTTGGGATTAGGGTCGAGCTTGGTGACCACGCCGTTTTCCACCCGGGCAATCAGACCGCACTTGTTGAAGCACATGTCGCAGGCCGAAAAGTGTTGTTTGGCCTGGGCTCCGGCGGTTTCCGCTCCTCCCGCAGAAAGGGCATACAGCACCCGGGAGGGAGAGCCGCTGATGACCGCCGCGGATGCCGCGGCCGACACCTGCATGAACCTGCGACGGGATATGCTTGCCTTCTGTTTTCCAGCCATGGCTAACTCCGCTTGCCTTGCGTTATCAAAGCCAACGATAGATCGAGCTGACTTCCGCGGAACACCATCGGAGAGATCTTCAATGGTTGCTCCGGCGGCTGACCGTCAGCATCAGCTTGTCAAAACGGCCGCTGTGTTCAATGGGATCTCCGGGATAGCCCAGGGCCTTGTAGTCGATATAGTTGGTGGTGCCGATCAGATCGGCCACGTCCATGCCCGCCTGGGCCAGGCGTTCAAAATTGATGCCTTTGTACACCAGCTCCTTGAAATCCACATCGGGCCGCGCCTGGTGGCATTTGCCGCAGTAGGGCGCCTCAGTGAGGGATGCGTGGCATTCGGCGCAGGCCAAGGCCTGCTCCTTGGGCAGCACCTCGTGGGTCACGCCCCAGTACATCACCGTCTCCACAAACTCATGCTCGCCGCTGTAGGGCAGACCGGCATATTTCATCCCCTCCCGGGCCGCCCGGTCCCAGTCCCAATGCTTCCAGTAGCCCTCCCACAACTGGGGAGCAATGAGGTATTGGTATAGGGTGTCGCTGATCTGCTTGCCGCGGTGCAGTTTAAAAGGGTAGATCCGTGAAGCCGGATCACGGATGCCGCCCATGGGGCGGGTCAGCTCCGTGGGGCTGCGCTCATCGATCCGGTCACCCAGAAGGTAGCGCTTCACGGTGCCGTTGTACCAGAAGTAGGTGGGCTTGACGGCTTCCTGCCACTGGAAGCCGCCCTTCTTTTTGGCGTACTCCGGCTTGCCGTATTTGTCCTTGCTGATCTGACAATCCTGGCCGGCGGTGGACCAGTCCCAGAAGACCTTGGTGGGATTGCCCTTGGAGTAGAGGGGAATGTGACAGGTCTGGCAGGCCACATGCCGGGTGTGCTGGTTGAGATGATGGTCGATGAGTTCCCGGCCGATGTGGGGCTTATCCGTGTGGCAGTATTCACAGGAGATGTCGCCCTCCACCGCGGGCACGGAGATGCTGCGACCGGAGATCATGTGGTTGCGGGTCTTGTGGCAGTCCTGGCAGCGAAAATTGAGACCGCCCTCGGCACTGTCCATGTGCACATCATGTTCTCTACCGGGCTTGTCCAGGATGGAACTCATGTCCCCGTGCTTCACCGCATCGCCGCCGCCGCCCCGGAAATGGCAGTTCATCCCGCAGGTGGAACGGCTGGGACGGCCCACATTCTGGGCGATAACCGCCAGGTCCAGGTTCTTTTCCGGAAACCCGGAACCGGCCGGGGACTTCTTGTACTTCCCGGTGGTGTCGTGGCACACCAGGCAGTCGATCTTGCCCATGTCCTTAAAATCGAAGTTCTCGTCCTGCCAGCCGTAGCCGATATGGCAGCTGGTGCAGCGGGGCCAGTTGCCGTTGAGATTGATACAGAAGTTATTGATGGTGGCCGATTTCTTGCCCAGATCGATCCGTTTTTCGTGCCCCACAGTGTAGGGCGAGTGCCCGTGCCAGTTCCAGTGGGCGGTCTCCAGGATGGCCCGGCCCTCTTTTTCATGGCAAGAGAGGCAGTTTTGGGTCACGGCCAAGGCATCCACGGGCCCTTTAAACTGGACCAGCTGATTGTGGTTGGGCACTTTCTTGGCGTGACAGGCCAGACAATCCGTGGGCGCCCGGGTGTCCAGGGTTCGCACCATGGGACCCCGCACCATGGCGCTGTAAAGCACCGGCCCCCGGGAATAGGGCACCTGTTCGGACTCCTGATGACAATCCATGCACAACTGATGGTAGGCGCCCTTTAAGCCCGGAGTACCTAAATCTTGCGGTTGAAACGGTTCGGCATGGCAGGCTGCGCAGCCCGCGGGATCGGTCTGCTCGCGTTTGAGCAGGGCCATGGATACCGGCCGGCCATAGCGGTCGCCCTCCTCCCGGGGCAGGCGGTGGTGGCAAATGGTGCAATCCGCCAGAACATTGGCATGCTTGCTGTGCATGAAACGCACCGGCTCATAGCGATCGCTCAATTTGTTGACCAGCGCATTGTCCAGGAAGATCACCTTCGGGGCGTGGGCCACTGAAGGAAACAAATCTTCTTCAAGGGGCAGGGGGTGCGGGAGCTGTTCCATGGCGCTTTGGGCCATGAGCGGCCCGGGCGATAGCAACGCCAGCGAGCCCAAAGCCGCCAGAAGCAGCAGGCTGGGCGACATCTTCTTGGGGTCCGCACCCAGCACCGGAAAGATGAATACCGCCACCCGGTATAGAAACATCAGCGCCGCAATCAGGCCCACGGTGATGAAGATCTCCCCTAGAGCCGGAAAGTAGGAAACCAGCTTGTAGGGCGGGGTATAGGCCACCACAAACACATTGATGCGGTTCAGCAAAATTCCCAGCACGAAGATGGTGGAGGCGATAAAGAGCCAGCCCGGCGAATGGCGCACCCTGCGCAACAGCAGCATGCAAAAGGGCAGCACCACCCCGATGAGCACCTCCACCAGAAAGGCGTTGGTCTGATAGGTGCCGTCCAGAAGATAGGTATAGGTGCCGCGCACCAGCATATCTCCCAGCTTGACCGCCAGATAGGTCCCCATCAAGAGCGGCATGAACTTGGCCAGGGGCGCCAATACCGTCATCTCCGGGGGACGGTTAAAGGATTTGGACACGATAATGGACTCGAAGGTGACCATGGGATAGCCCGCGGCAAGGGCCGAAAGCAGAAACAGCATGGGCAGTATGGGGGTGTACCAGAGGGGGTGCACCTTGTAGGGCGCAATGAGCATCAGGGTCCCCAGACTGGACTGGTGCAGACAGGAGAGTACGATGCCGGCGATGATGAACAGAAACATGATCTTGCCCAAAATGCGGTCGGCAACTTCCAGAGCCGTTTCCACCAGCCCGTTCAAACCGGCCAAGGCCCCCGGCAAATCGACCCGCCCCTTGAAGCGCTCCGCCACAATGGGAATGAATTCAATGTAGAGCACATGCAGGTAGATCATCACGCACATGGCCACTTCAAAGAGCACCGAGTTGCCATTGTGGTTGAAGATGGGGCTGGTGATGTTCCAGTAGCGCCCCACATCCACCAAAAGGCCGAGAACCACGAAGGTGTAGCCCAGCATGGCGGTGAGCAGGGCCGGCCGGATCACGGCGTGGTACTGGTCGCGGTTGAACACGTAAGCAATGGCGCCGGTGGTAAAACCACCGGCGGCCAGGGCCACCCCGGAGGCCACATCCACACCGATCCACAACCCCCAGGGGTACTGGTTGTTCAAGTTGGAAACCGTGCCGATTCCGAACAGAAAACGGACTATCACAAAGGCGGCCCCGATGCCCATGAGCGCCACCATGACCATGACCCCCGGGGTCAGGAACTTTTCTTCAACCGGTGCCGCCGCTTCGTGGCTGTTCATTTGGGCTCTCCTTTATCCGCTTGACGCTGTTCATCACGATCTTTGGTGTTGAGAAATCCGGTGACCCACATAATGCCTCCCAGGACCGCGTAGAGTCCGATGGGCGCCGCGAAGTACTGAAACAGGCCATGCTGGATGGATTCCGTCAAGCGCGGCGGCGCCTGACTGCCGAGCCTGGGAAACCCGATGGATTCGAAGGGTTCGCTGGCCAGATAGAGCCAGGAAGTTCCCCCCACCTCGTGTTCTCCGAAAATATGATTCACATATTTGCCGGGGTTGTTCTTCATCTTCCAGCGGGCCAGGTCGAGCAGGTCTTGTTTCTTGCCGAAGGTGATCACTTCCCGGGGGCAGACCTGGGCGCAGGCCGGCAACCCCCCCTCCTTGAGATATTCGAAGCAAAAGGTGCATTTGCGCACCTGGGGCGTCAGAGCATTGTCGTATTCGTAGGCGGGAACCTGAAAGGGACAGGCCACCATGCAATAGCGGCAGCCAATGCACTTTTGGGCGTCGTAGGTGATGGCCCCGTTTTCCTGCTTGGTCAGGGCCCCCACGATGCAGGCCGAAACACAGGAGGGATCGTTGCAGTGCATGCACTGGAATTTGACATAGGTGGGCCGCTGGCGCCAGGTCAGCGTGCCGATATGCTTGGGGTAGTACTTGTTGACCACGGTGTAGGTGGTGTCATCCATGCGCCGTTCCTTCTCCAGCACCGTCAGCTCTTCGAAGGATTCTCCGGGCGCCGGCAGCCGGTGGCGCTGGTTGCAGGCCTGCTCACACATGCGGCAGCCCACGCAGAGGGTGGTATCCACCAGACAGCCCAGTTCATGCTCCAGGTTGCGGGGTGCCGCCGCGGCTTGGGCATCCCGAGGCCGGCCGGCCAGTGCTGCACCTCCCGCCCCGCAGAATTTCAGAAAATTACGCCGATCCAATTCCATAAACGCCTCCCCATTTGGCCTCAGATGTTCCTTGAAAAAGGAAGATGCCGCTGCACAGCATCGTCCGCGAGCTTCTCTCGTCCGGATGCCGCCAGGCGGTTCCGAACCACCCGGATGAGATAACCGCCCGTCAAGGTGCGGGTTTCAAACCGGTGCCCGGGCAATGACCGCAAGATCAACTCCAGGCTATCCTTGAGGTCTCCATCCTCGAAACGGATAATGAGCGTGTCTCCCGGCCGCATCGCTTCGGTCACCCGGTGGCATTGCAGCAGGTTGGCGGGCCAGGGGATTCCCCCAAGGTCGATATCGAATTGCTCCCCCATCCGGGTTCCTCGGGTTGAACAGTGCGTCAAGGGCTGCATGGATCATCACCCTACATCCAATGCTACCAATAACCATGCCAACCCTGAAGCGGGTGGTTCTATATTTTAACCTTCCGTAATTATTGTTAATATTGTTTTCACCCAAAGGGTTGCGCCCCGTATGGATTAAATGTTAAATAAACGATCGTTTAAATTTTTAACAACATGGTCCAGGGGCCCATCAGGGTATGACCCCAACAGTGAGAAGGTGAACCTGAAAGGAATGCGGAGATGAACGGGATTCGTGCCGAGAAATACTGGGGACGGGTGGTGGACACCATGAACGAAGCGCTGCTCATTATCAGCAGCAGGGGCATCATTCTGTCGGTGAACCGATCCTTTGAAGAGATGACCGGCTACCCGGCAGCCGAAGCCGTGGGAAAACGCTGCACCCTGCTGGAATGCAACGCCTGCGAGATGATCCTCAACGGCAATCACCGGGGCTGGTGCAAGCTGTTTGAGCCCGATCACGACGATGTGCGCCGCTGCCGCTGTGAAATCATTAAAAAGGACGGCAGCCGCTTGCCGGCCCTGAAAAACGCTTCGGTGCTCTATGACGAAAAGGGAAATCTGCTGGGCGCCGTGGAAACCCTCACCGACATCAGTGAGCTTGACCGCCTGGACCGCAAGGTGGAACTCCTAACCCGCCAGCTGGATCAGACCGAGGGCTACTGCGGCCTGATCGGCATCTCCGGAAAGATGCAGAAGGTTTATAACATCATCGAAAAGGCGGCCCAGAGCGATGCACCGGTGATCATCTTCGGGGAGAGCGGCACCGGCAAGGAGCTGGTGGCCCGCGCGCTCCACGAACGGGGCCGCCGCCGCCAGGGCCCCTATGTGCAGATCAACTGCGCGGCCCTCAACGAATCCCTGCTGGAGAGCGAGCTGTTCGGCCATGTCAAAGGTTCCTTCACCGGGGCCCTGCGGGACCGCAAGGGGCGCTTTGAAACGGCCCACGGCGGCGATCTCTTTCTGGATGAAATCGGCGACATCCCCCTCAGCATGCAGATCAAGCTGCTGCGCGCCATCGAGACCCAGCGATTCGAGCATGTGGGTGACGACCGCTCCATATCGGTGGATGTGCGCATCATCACCGCCACCAACAAAAACCTGATCGAACTGATCTCGGAGAAAAAATTTCGGGAGGACTTATACTTTCGGATCAATGTGCTGCCCATCCACCTGCCGCCCCTGAGAGAAAGAAAAGAAGATATCCCGCTGCTGGTGGAAACCTTCATGGAACGGCACAGCATAAAGAGCGGCAAGCAAGTTCGCGGCCTTCAGCGCGTGGCCCTGGATGCCCTGGTGGCCTATGCCTGGCCCGGCAATGTCCGGGAGCTGAAAAGCGTCATGCACTATGCCTTTACCATCGCCGAGGGCAATACCATCACCTGCGACCACCTGCCGTCTCAGATTTTGGCCGATCTACCCCTAGCCGGTGTCCAACGCACGGCCTTGGATGTCAAAGGGCGCCGGGAAAAGCGGGAGCTCACGGAGGCGCTCAAGAAAACCGGGGGCAACCAGACCCGGGCGGCCGAACTGATAGGTGTCAACCGGGTCACCGTGTGGAACCGCATGCGCAAGTACGGAATCAGCCTCAAACGGGACGGTTATTAGAGCGAAAAGCAACTCCCTCCCCCACCCCCTCCCGCTAGTGGAGGAGAGTTTCGGTCGAAAACTATTTATGGGGGTACCAAAACTTAAATACCCGCTGGTCATCTCCGGCCTTCACCAGGCAGATGACGCCGTATTTGCCTTTTTCCTTGAAGGTGAAATTGGCGGCCATGACGCCCCCGTAATCCTTCAGGGGGCTGACCTGTTCGGCTCCGGAAGGGGCGATCACCTTGATTTTCCCTACGGCGCCTTTTATGGCTTCACCTTTTTCTCCCTGGGCCAGCTTCACCATGATGTGGTGGGTGTTGCCCTCGGGATCACTCATGTTCATGCTGGCCAGGGACATCACCTCGAATTCGGAATGCATGCCCTCCATCATCATGGCGTGTTTGAAGTTTCCGCCATGGGCATGGCCGCCGGCGTGGTCCATCTCATGCTCATGGGAATCCCCCATGGCGTGCTCCTTTGAAGTATCCATGGCGTGATCTTCCGAGCCGCTTTGGGAATGCCCGGCGGCGTGGCTGCCGGAATCGTTAACCGAGTGCCCCTTGGCATGGTCCATCGCCAGGCCATTGGCACTCCATCCCAGCACAAATGCTGCAACGATCAATACGGTTTTATTCATCATTTTCAATCTCCTCGTTGGGTCGGTTTTAGTTGACGTTCTCAACCTTCAGGTTGGTCTTCGGGTTTTCGTTCGGTCAACGCCCAGCCTTTCCAGATGCCGTAGATCACCGGCACCACGATCAGGGTCAAGACCGTTGCGCTCAGCAGGCCGCCCACCATGGGCGCGGCGATGCGCTTCATCACCTCGGATCCGCTGCCGTGGCTCCACATGATGGGCAGCAGTGCGACAATGGTGGTAATCACCGTCATCATCTTGGGCCGCACCCGCAGCACCGCACCCTCTTCAATGGCCGCCCACAGGTGTTGCCGATCCAACCCCTGGCCGTATCGGGCTCGATACTGGGTATAGGCCAGATCGAGATAGATCAGCATCACCACCCCGGTTTCCGCGGCCACCCCGGCCAGGGCGATGAAGCCCACCCCCACGGCCACGCTCATGTTGTAACCCAGCAGATACATGAGCCAGACCCCCCCGGTGAGGGCGAAGGGGACACTCAGCATGACGATCAGACTCTCGGTGATATTTTTAAAATTGAAGTAGAGCAGCAGGAAAATGATGATCAGGGTCATGGGCACCACCACCATCAGCCGCTTTTGGGCGCGGATCATATATTCGTACTGACCGCTCCACACCATGCTGTAGCCCGGGGGCAGTTGAATCTTGTCCTGAACCGCGGCCCGGGCCGCTTTTACATAGCTGCCCACATCGATATCCCGAATGTCGATGTAGACCCAGGCGTTGTTGCGGGCGTTTTCGCTTTTCACCACCGAGGGGCCTTTTTCGATCCGGATATCCGCCAATTGGGTAATGGGCACCTGGGCCCCCCTGGGGGTGGGGACCA
Source organism: uncultured delta proteobacterium (assembly GCA_963713755.1). GTDB lineage: Bacteria > Desulfobacterota > Desulfobacteria > Desulfobacterales > CAVQMW01 > CAVQMW01. The sequence goes on from CAVQMW010000006.1 coordinate 149,462, forward strand.
AAATCCGGCGAAGTTTTTCGGGAGTGTCCCGCAACTCCGATCCGTAGCGCAGGTTGACCGGATAGCGCTCCAGGCCTTCTACGGTCTGGGTGACATTCATGCCCCCGATGGCGCTCATGATGACGTCCTGGACATCCCCCACGGTGAGACCGTAACGGGCGGCCTCACGGCGGTCGATGCGATAGTCCAGGAAATTGCCCCCGGTGACCCGCTCGGCATAGACACTCAAGGTGCCCGGCACCTCCCGCATCAATGCTTCGACCTGTTCGCCCAATTCATTGAGGACCTTCAGGTCATCCCCCATCAATTTGATGCCCACCGGCGTCTTGATTCCCGTGGAGAGCATGTCGATGCGGGTTTTGATGGGCATGGTCCAGGCATTGGTCAATCCGGGGAACTGAATCGCCTTGTCCAGTTCGTTGACCAGTGTCTCCAGAGTCATGCCCGCCCGCCACTCGTCTTCCGGTTTGAGCATAATGGTGGTCTCGATCATGGAGAGGGGCGCCGGGTCCGTGGCGGTCTCGGCTCGCCCGATCTTGCCGAATACGTGCTGCACCTCGGGAAACGAAGCGATGATCCGGTCGGTTTGCTGGAGCAGTTCCTTGGCCTTGGTGATGGAAATCCCCGGCAGGGTGGTGGGCATGTAGAGCAGATCGCCTTCGTTCAGGGGCGGCATGAATTCGGATCCGATCCGTTTCCAGGGGATGTAAGTAACCGCCAGGACAACCACCGCCATCACGATCACCCAGATTTTCGCCCTTAAGACCATCCGAATCACCGGGCGGTAAATCCAGATCAGAAAGCGGTTGACCGGATTGTGATGTTCCGGCCGGATCTTGCCCCGCACCAGGTAGCCCATCAGGACCGGGACGATGGTGATGGCCAGAATGGCCGCACCGGCCATGGCGTAAGTCTTGGTAAAGGCCAGGGGCCGAAAGAGCCGCCCCTCCTGGGCTTCCAAGGTGAATACGGGCAGAAAACTGACCGCAATGATCAGCAGCGAAAAGAAGAGGGCCGGCCCCACTTCTTTGGAGGCGTTGAGAATCAGCTCCCACTGGGGGAGCTTTCCTTTGTCCTGTTCCAGATGCTTGTGGGCGTTTTCGATCATCACCACTGCCGCATCCACCATGGCGCCCATGGCGATGGCAATGCCGCTGAGGCTCATGATGTTGGCGTTGATCCCCTGTCTTTCCATGATGATAAAGCTGATCAGCACCGCCACCGGAAGGGTGAAGATGATCACCAAGGCGCTGCGCAGATGGAGCAGGAACAGCACACACACCACGGCCACCACCAGGCTCTCCTCCAGGAGGGTTTTTTTCAGGTTGTCCACGGCGCGTTTGATCAGCGCCGAGCGATCATACACCGCCGTTAAGGTGACGCCTTCCGGCAGGCCGGCCTTGAGTTCCTCCAGCCGCGCTTTGACATTGTCGATTACGGCCAAGGCATTTTCCCCGTAGCGCATGACGATGATGCCCCCCACCACTTCCCCCAGGCCGCCGTATTCGGCGATGCCGCGCCGCAGTTCGGGTCCGATTTTGACCGTGGCCACATTGCGCAGCAGAATCGGCGTGCCGCTCCCATGCACGCCCAGGGGGATGGTGTAGAGATCGTCGATGGTCTGGATGTAGCCCAATCCGCGGATCATGAATTCGGTCTCGCCCATCTCCACCAGCTTGCCCCCCACATCGCTGTTGCTGCGCTGGATCGCCTGTTTCACCTTCTGCAAGGGGATGTTGAAGGCGCGCAGCTTGTTGGGGTCCACTACCACCTGGTACTGCTTGACATACCCGCCGATGGAGGCCACTTCGGCCACCCCGGGGACGCTGGCCAACTCGTAGCGCAAAAACCAGTCCTGGATCGAGCGCAGCTGGGCCAGGTCGTGGCGGTCGCTTTCGAGCATGTACTCGTATACCCAGCCCACGCCGGTGGCATCCGGACCCAAGGCGGGGGTCACGCCGCGGGGCAGCCGTCCGGCCACGAAATTGAGATATTCCAGGACCCGGCTGCGGGCCCAGTAGATATCGGTGCCGTCCTCGAAGATGATGTAGACAAAGGAGAGCCCGAAAAAGGAGTAGCCGCGCACCGACTGGGCAAAGGGCACCGAGAGCATGGCCGTGGTCAAGGGATAGGTCACCTGATCTTCCACCACCTGGGGTGCTTGTCCCGGAAACTCGGTAAAAATGATCACCTGCACATCGGAAAGATCGGGAATCGCGTCCAAAGGCGTGCGCAGGATCGCGTAGATACCCGCCAAAATCAGAAATAGAGTTGCCAGGATGACCAGAAACTTGTTGTGGATGGAATATTCGATGACTTTGGTGATCATGGGTGCGCTTTCGTTGATGGTGCCTTACTTCTGTATTGATATTCAAAAATAATAACATGCAGCGACTGGGTCGCCGGTGCCTGCCGCCGCTGCCGTGAATCCGATTGGGCGGGTTTAAAACCCACCCCTACAAACCAAGCCGGCAGTTTGTCGGGGCCAAGCCCTTAAACAGTGATCTTGACCAGCCTTTATCCGAAAAATCCCCCATAGCCCCCTTTGGTAAAGAGGAAGTTGAAGGAGAAATCCACCTATCCCCTTTGGTGAAGAGGAAGTTGAAGGAGAAATCCCCCCTGACCCCCCTTTAAAAAAGGGGAGATCTACTTCTCCCCCCTTTGGAAAAGGGGGGTCGGGGGGGATTTTTCAATCCACAGGCACGCCTTCCATGGTAGGGCCCTCCATATCCAAATCATCCCCGCCCCCATCATCCATGGTGAGGTCATCCATATTGAGATCGTCACCAGGGACGTCGTCCATGGTCAGCCCTTCCATGTCCAGCTCGGCGGCACCTGCCGGTGCGCCTCCCGGCGCATCCTGCCCGGCCGCCAGCATCTTCTGGATCGCCTCCTGGAGGCGGCTTTCCGAATCGAGGAGGAATTGGCCGGAGACCACGATCCGCTCGCCGGCCTGCAACCCTTCCCGGACCTCGACATCGTAGTTGTCCCCTTCGACTCCCAGAACTACTTCCCGGGGATCGAAACGCCCCTGGCCCTTGACCACAAACACCACCTTGCGTACCCCGCTGTCGATCACCGCTTCCTGGGGGATCACCAGGGGATCGTCCCCCAGCCGGGACTGGAGATAGACATTGGCGTACATCCCCGGCTTGAGCTTCATTGCAGGGTTGTCAAAACGCATCCGCAGCTTGGCGGTGCGGGTCTGGGGATCCACATAGGGATAGATGAAAAGCACCTCTCCCTGAAAGCGCTCTCCCGGGAGATAGGCCAGGTCCATCTCCGCCGGCATCCCTTTTTTGACCCAGGGCAGCTCATATTCATAAATATCCACTTCGACCCACACCGTGGAGAGGTCGGCGATTTCGTACTGATGCACCCCGGCCTGGACATAGTGGCCCTCAAAGGCATTTTTGTGGGTCACCACCCCCTGGGCCGGAGAATAGATGGTGAGGGTCTTGTTAAGGGTCCGGCGCACCTCGATCTCGTCGATCTGGGCATCGCTCAGATCCCAGAATTGCAACCGCGTGCGAGCGGCGTCCAGCAGGCGCCGGCTGCTTTCGCGCACCCCGGAGGACGCGGATTTTGACCGCCCGTTGTGCTGCTGCAGGGCCATGAGATACTCCCGTTGGGCAGTGAACAGCTCCGGGCTGTATATCTCGAACAGGGGCTGGCCCTGCTCAACATGCTCACCGACAAAATCGACGTAGAGCTTCTCAACCCCGCCGTTGAATTTGGTGTTGACCGTGTAGCGGGTGGTCTCATTGTAGGTGACCGTGCCAAAGGCGCGGATGGCCCGGCTCAGGGCTTTGCGTTCCACCAAACCCAGACGCAGCCCCATGTTCTGGCGGGTCACCGGATCGATGCGCACCGTGGAGGCCGGCTCCTTCTCTCCGACCTCTTCTTCATAGACCGGTACCAGATCCATGCCCATGGGCGATTTTCCGGGTTCATTGCGGATATAGGCAGGATCCATGGGCGCCACCCAGTACTTGATCTTCTTGCCGGTTTTGGGATCGACCATGCCCGCCTTGAGCTCCTGGGCCAGTGCCGCAGCACCGCCCCAACTCAAGGGATGGGTGAACCCTTGGAGCGCCGGTGACCGGCTGCCAGGCAGAACTCCCCACAGGGCCATACTTACTAGGCTGAGCAGTAGAATTGCCAGATATCGATTCATGGTGCGAAAGATCCTTTTCAGGTTCGATTTACTATTTTACCGTCTGCAGCGGCGTCCAGTCCCGGCCCAGGAGCTGGGCCAACTCAGCCCGGACGATTCCCAGGTCGCTTTGCTTGCGGGATAGGGCCAGCCGGGTGTTGAGCCACTGGGAGTAGGAGCCGATGACATCGGCAAAGGAGACCTTGCCGGCTTCATATTCCCGGGTGGAGACATCCAGGGAGGTCTGGGAAAGTTCCACAATGGTGCCGCGATACAGGCGAACTTCTCTTCGGGCTTGATCGAGCTTGATCCACCCCTGATGCACCCTGGCGTCGGTGGTGGTTTCAGCTTGGCGCAGCTCCGCTTTCAGGGCGCCCAGCTTTTGCCGGATTTCCCGCAAATAGGCGTCCTGACTGCCGTACCAGGGCAGTTTGGGCAATCCCGCGCCCATCTCCGCGCGGATAGTGGTCCCAAAAGATTCCTCCATGGCCGCACTCCCCACCTGACGCACCGCCTGATCCGGGTAAAGGCTCAAATTGGAGGCATAGGTCGGGAGAATCATGGTCTCGGCCATCTCGATCATGCGTTCGGTTTGGCCGATCCTGGCCCGCAGGCGGCGCAGTTCCTGACGCTGCTCCCGGGCCAGGGCATACAGTTCATCGACAGGGGGCATTTCCAGACCCTCTGGTGCACCCCGGGGGTTGCCCAGGGGGACCTGGGGGGCGAGATCCAGCATCGCCCGAATCCCGGCTGACACGCTGCGCCGCTGCTGAGCGTAGGTGGTCAGCGCCTCGCCGAGAATGGCCCGCTCAATGCGCACCGTCACCACATCCTGGTAGCTGGTGGAACCCGCTTCGTAGCGGGTTAGGGCCACCGATTCCAGGTGGTCGAAAAGCGCTAAGATTTCCCGGGTGATGACCTGGGCCTGCACCGCAAAGGTTAGGGTCCAATGCGCCCGGCGTACCTCGCTCAGGGCATCCCGGCGGGCGATGGCCAGGTTTTCCCGGGCGATCTTAACGCCCTGGTTGACCACCTGCCCCTTGAGGGAGGTTATCCCCGGATAGGGAAACTTCATCCCGACCGGGTCGCTGCCCTTCATGGGCCCCACCCCCGGCATGATCCCTTCGGTAAACGCACCGTACTGCCGCAGAATCTCATCCAGCTGGGTCACCTGATCGAACCCTTGAAGGGCGGCGGCAAGCTTGTTTTGCGCCGCCTGAATGCCCGGGTGCCGCAGAAGGGTCAGGATTTCCAGCTCCGGCAGGGAAAATCCCTGGGATAGAAAGCGCTTTAGCGCATCCGTTTCAGCGGCAATGGGCGCCAGGCGGCTCAACAGGCCGGTCTCGGGAACGTAAACGGGCTGCGGACCCTCTCCTGGCGTCAGGAGCTGCCGCCACCGGGATTTCAGCGCCGCCAGGCGGTCCAGTTCAACCTGCAGCTGGGGATCCCGATTAGGACCGGCCGGAGTATCTGATTGGAGATTTATCTCCCCTTCCCCGGCGCCTGCAGCAGTGGGCGCCTGAGGGGGCAGTGCATTGCGGGCATAGTAGGGCGGCGGCGAGTAGGCATCATACTGGGATTTCAGCGCAGTATAACCCCCGCAGCCCCAGAGAACGGGCCCCAGGCTCCAAATCAGCAAAAGGCTTCGCCCTTTCATGAGGCCTCCTCCGGGGTGAGACTGCGTCCCACCCAGCGCTCCAGCCCGGCGAGATATTTCTGGTAATCGGCCCGCGCCCGGGCCAGGCTCAATTGAAAGTTGTACCAGACCGCCTGGGCCTCCACGAAATCGCTGAAGGTCGATTCTCCCTGCCGAAACCAGGTTTCGGCCAACTCCATGGAGTGGGCCGCCTGGGGCAGCAGCTCGTCCCGGTAGAGGGCCATGAGCCGCAAGGCGTTCTGCAGCCGAAAATAGAGCGCCCGGATTTCCGTCCGGGTTTGGGTGATGCGCTGGGTTTTGGCGGCCTGGGCCTGACGCTTCAGGGCCCGGGCACGGTTTAGGCGCCCCTTGTTCTTATTCACCCATAGGGGGATGGAGACACCCAACTGCACGCCCAGGGCATCCTTTCCGGCATCCGGGGGCGGAGTGCCCCCATCGGGATCACCGATCCCCGCGTAAAAGAGGCCCACCTTGAAATCCGGGCCGTTCTCCTTGCGGGCCAGGCCTATGCCGGCCTCGGCCTTGGCGATCTGGGCTCCACGGATTTGAATCTCCTGCTGGTGGGTCTCGGCCCATTGGTAGATTTGGCTGATATCCACAGCCGGGGCGGGATCGAAAGTCTCAGTCACCAGCACCAGGGGGGCCTCCGGGGGGCGATTGAGCAATCCGTTGAGCCGGGTGATTTCGGTCATGGCCAGTTCATCCAAGAGAAGCAGGTCATAGCGCAGCTGACCCACCTGGGATTGGGCCTTGACCACGTCCACCAGGTTGGCCCGCGCATCGGCATGGGCCATCTCGGCAACCTTGCGCAGGTGGGCCACCAACTCCAAGTTCGCCTGGGCCACCCGGCGCGCCTGCTTGATGTAGTGCAGTTCGGCCGCGGACTGGCGAATCTCCACAATCATGTCCCTAACCGCCTGATCGAGCTCCAGCTGGGCGATATGGGCTTCGGCCGCAGCCACCTCCCCGGCCTGGGAGAGTTTGCCCGGAAAGGGGATTTTGAAGGCCAGGCTGGCGTTCCAATCCTGGGGACCCAAGCGGGTCTCGATGGGATCCGGAAAGTAGGAGATCATCAACTCCGGATCGGGATAGCCGGTGACGATGCGATAGGTCTCCACCCTGGCGGCCCAGGCCTCCCGGGCGACCGTCAGCGAGGGATTATGATCATAGGCGTAACGGATCAGGTCCGCGGCTGTGACCCCTTGGGCAAAGCGTTGCTCTGGGAGGGCCCCGGGGTTACTATCAGGCTTTTCCGCTGCCAACCCCAGGGGATTCCCCAGCAGCACCAGGGCCAGTAGCGGCGAGTACAACCGAATCATGGCGCATTCCTTTCAAGGTGTGCATCTACAACCTCCAGCGGCCCGCTTGGGGAACTCCCGGTTTCCAAAACTGCGCTGGCTTCGGTGTTGACCACGGAGCGCCGTCTAATGACCACCAGGGTGATATCATCCGCCGATTTGCAAACGCCGCGAAACCCCTCTACCGCGCTCATCACCGCCGCTAAAATCGCCTCGGCCGAGTCGGCAGCCCGGAGGCGGACGATCTCTTTCAAGCGAGCCTTGCCGAACCGCTCACCATCCGGGTTTTCTGCTTCCCAGATCCCGTCGGTTCCAAGCAGCAGGAGTTGGCCGGCACACCAAGAGGGGTAGTGGTATTCGGCAAATTTCCAGCCGCTGTCCACCCCCAGGGCAATACCCTCACCGCCCAGTTCCATAAAGCGGTCACTTGGGGGATCGTAAAGCAGGGCCGGATCGTGCCCGGGCCGTGGACATCAAGAGCGCCGCGGCGATCCCATGTCCGGTCACATCGCTCACGGCTACGGCATAGAGTTCTTGTCTAGCTTCGCTTTTCGGCAGCAGGATATAATCGAAGTAATCGCCCCCGGTTTCATCGCAGTAGCGGCTGTCCCCGGCAATCTCCAGGCCCGCGGTGATCAGACGGCCCGCCGGCAGCAAGCTTTGCTGGACTTCCTGGGCCAGCAGCAGCGATCGCTTCATGTGGGCACCTTCTTCCAACTGACGCGCCATGGTGTTAAAGCGCTGCATCAACTCCCCGATTTCATCACTGCCGCGAACCGGCAGGTCAATCTTATAATCCCCCAGCGCCACCTTCTCGGCGGCCTGGCTTACTTCCCGGATGGAGGCCACCGCCCGGGCCGTAGTCAAGCGGATCAGCAGCAATACACTGATGACGATGCCCAGGCCCAGAGCCAGGTAGACAGCTCGAAAGCGATGGATTGGCGCCAGAACTTCGTTGGCCGGGGCGCTGATTACCAGCGTCCAGGGAGCCTCGTTCAGGCGGTAGAATCCGCTCACTCGGTCCCGCCCCCCGTTCCGAGTGCGCAGCGTTCCGGAAAATTGCCGCGCGATCTCCTGAAGCAATGCCGCCGGGAGAAGCTCGGCCTGGGCCGGTTTGCCGGCGGATGCCGCATCCGGGGTACCGGCCAGCACGCTCCCCTGGTCATCCACAATCAAGGCCTCCTGGTGCTGCCACCACTCAGCCTTGGTCATCAGCCCCACCAAGTGATCAAAACTCAGGATCAGCTCGATCTGCCCCGACGGGCTCCCGTCAGAAGCCGTCATGTCCGAGATGAGGGACACGGTTTGATTGTCCAGGGAGGGATCGTAGCGCGGAGAAGAGACTCTCATCGCGGCAAGACCTTGGTGGGCTCGATGCATCCCCTGTCCGGCCGCCGTTTCCGCTACACGGCTTGACGGATTGTGGGTCTGACTCGATAGACGCTGGGTGTGTTCCGCTTTGGAATTATCCACGGGCGACACCGCAACCCTCAAAACCCCGTCCAAACGGTTTAATTCGTCAATTATCAAAACTTTTAGGGCCTGCTGTCCATGGGCGCGTGAATCGGTTCGGTTGAGCAGCATGGCCACCAAACCTTTGGGGTGACTCAACTCCATGTCGATCTGATGGGCCGCGCGCTGCAGCTTCAGGATGGTGGCCTCCCCCCACTGCTGCAGTAGCGTGGTCCGGGTGTAGACAAATCCAGCCCAGCCCAGCATTAGGAGCAACAGGGCAACAGGCAGCAGGACAAACAGAATCAGCTGCTGTTGAAGGGTTTTGGGTTTATAAGTCATAGGTCTCCAATTCGGGGCGCTCCTATCCCAAGGCCCCCAAATCCCATTGGGGAAGAAACTGCTGTGAACGTAAGCAAGGCCAATGCCGTATATATAACTGACTGAATTCTATATTTATAACCATATGCCGCCTGAGATGTGAGACGCGTAGCGGATAAAATTTTCGCACTGAATTGAGGGTTTTGGCCCCGGGTGCGTAAAAAATTTGTACCTACCCCGGAAAGAGCTTAGGTTATTTCGGGGTGGGTCAAGAAGGCGCAGGCGATTTGGAAGGCAGGAGGCACGATGGGGTTGCTGCACAAACGGAGATTGTACTTTTCAGCCTACGCCATCATTCTGGTGGTGGTTCTGCTGCTGGGCATCATCGGTGTGTCCACCTACCGCAACTGGAACCGCGAGCGGCGGAGGGCCCTGGATTACGTTCACGGCCAGGGGCTGATCCTGATGGAGGCCCTTGGGGCCGGCGCCCGGGCCGGGATGCGGATGGGGTTGCGGGCTTCCGCTTCCATGGAGAGCCTGATCCGCGAAATGGCTGCCAACCCGGATCTCTTCTACATCTATCTGTACGATGAAGCGGGCACCATCACCCACCACTCGGACCGCTCAAAGCGCAGCCAACCCGCAGATTGGCAGCCTATTTTTGATGACGACCGGCAGATCGTGGCCCGCACCCGGCAGGTGGAGGGCCAACCCATGGTCTATGAGATGGCCACGCCCTTTGCGCCCCTGGCCCTTACCGAGCAGGCCCGGACCACCGAAGTTCCGGATGGAGAGATGACGGGCACAAGCCATGCCGGCGGCAGCCTGGTTCTGGGGTTGAGCATGGCCCGCTACGACGCCAACCAGCGGGAAGACCTGCATCATGCCCTGGTCATGGGAGGGATATTACTGGTCCTGGGCACGGGAGTGCTCTTCTTCATTTTGGTGATCCAGAACTACACCATCGTAAATCGCAGTTTGCAGGCCTCCAAGGACTTTAACCGCCTGGTGTTGCAGAGCATGGCCGACGGGCTGATGAGCATCGACCCCCAGGGCCGAATTGTCACCTGCAACCAGCAGGCGCGGAACCTGTTGGGCCTTAACGAAAAGAAGGTCGCCCCACGAAACATCGCGGCCATCCTCGATATGAAGAAAACCGGGATTCAACAGGCCTTGACCCGGCGACAGGCCGTCACCCACCAGGAAATCCATCATCGCAGGGGACCGGAGGATGTAGTGACCATCGGCCTGACCATCTCACCCCTGGCCGCGGACCCTGAGCCATTCATGGGTGCGGTGCTGGTATTGCGGGACCTGACCCAGGTCAAACGGCTTTCCGAACGGGTACGGCAAGCGGAGAAACTGGCCGCCATCGGCACCCTGGCGGCCGGCGTGGCCCACGAAATCCGAAATCCTTTGAGCTCCATTCGCGGGTTTGCCCAGTTTATCCGGCACCGCTTGGGGGACCGGCCCCAAGAGCAGGAATATGCCGCGGTGATGGTCCGGGAGATCGACCGCATCGACCACGTCGTCTCCGACCTGCTCAGCCTGGCCCGACCGGCCGTCCCCCAGCGCCGCCCCACGTCGATAAGCGATCTACTCGATCATACCCTAAAGCTGATTTCCGCTGATGCCCGAGCCCGGCGAATTGCCGTCGAATTGACAGTTGCACAAGAGATGCCCCGGGCCGTGCTGGACGGCAATCAGGTCACCCAGGCGCTGTTGAACCTGCTGATCAATGCCCTGGAGGCGACCCCGGCCGGGGGCCGGATTGTTTTGGGGGCGCGCTCAGATTCGCCCAGCAGGCAGATCGTCCTATGGGTCGAGGACAATGGTCCGGGTATCGCGCAAGCAGATCTGGAACGAATCTTTGAACCCTTTTTCACCACCCGGCAGACGGGCACCGGTCTGGGTTTGGCCATTGTGAACAATATCGCGGCCAGCCACGGCGGTCAGATCCGGATTGAAAGCCCGCTGCCGGGAGAACCCCGGGGCTGCCGGATCTCCATCTGGCTGCCCTGGAATGACCCCGGAGGTCCCCGTGACACCCAAATTACTGGTGGTTGATGACGATGCCGGACACCGGCAGATGCTCCAGACGGTTCTGGCGGACCAAGGCTACGCCATCGATACCGCTGCTGACGGCCACCAGGCCCTCCGCGCTGTAACGGGCGGCTTTTTCGACCTGATTCTCATGGACTTGAAGATGCCGGGATTGAGCGGAATCGAGGCCCTGGAAAAAATACTGACCCTGAATCCCAAAATCCCGGTCATCATGATGACCGCCTATGCCTCGGTGACCACCGCCATTGAAGCTCTCAAGAAAGGGGCCTACGACTACCTGAACAAACCCTTGGATATTGAAGAACTCAAGCTTCTAGTACGCCGCGCCCTGCGCCACCATCAGCTGGAAGAGGAAAATCTTCATCTGCAGCGCCAGATCTCGACCCGCTCCCGAATGGACGCCATCATCGGTGTCAGCCCCCCCATGCAGGCCCTGTTCGAGAAGATCGGCATGGCGGCCCCCACGGAGGCGACCGTGTTGATCAGCGGTGAGAGCGGCACCGGAAAAGAGCTAGTGGCCGCCGCCATCCATAACCATAGCCTGCGCAGCAGTCGTCCCATGGTGAAGGTCAATTGCGCGGCTCTGCCGGAAACTCTTTTGGAGAGCGAGCTTTTCGGCCATACCCAGGGGGCTTTTACCGGAGCGCTGCGTGCCCGCAAAGGACGATTTCAAGAGGCCCAGGGATCTTCGCTCTTTTTGGATGAAATCGGCGAGATGGATCGCGGCACCCAGGCCAAGCTGCTGCGGGCGATCCAGGAGAAAGAGATCCAGCCCCTGGGAATGGATGGCACCATCACCGTGGATGTGCGCCTGATCGCCTCCAGCAACAAGGATTTGGCCCGGGAAATCGAAAGCGGAAATTTCCGCGAGGATCTCTTTTATCGTCTCAATGTGGTGCCCATGGAACTGCCGCCCCTGCGCCGCCGCAGCGAGGACATTCCCCTGTTGGCGGATCACTTCCTCAAGCATTATGCCGCCCAGAACCACTCGCCGATCAAAGAGTTTTCCCCCCGGGCCATGGACGCCCTGCTGCGCTATGCCTGGCCCGGCAACGTTCGCGAGCTGGAAAACCTCATCGAACGCACCGTGATTCTGGCCCGGGGCGCCACCACCATCACCAGCAGCGACTTTCCCCCGGCCCTGCGGCCGGAATCCCGCCTGGATGGCGGAGAGTCAGAACCGTCGCCCCGCGGGACGGCAGGGGGACGATCCCTCAAAGAGATGGAAAAAGAGATGATCCTGCAAACCCTGGAGGATACCAACGGCAACCGCACCCATGCCGCCAAAATCCTGGGCATCAGCCGCCGCACCCTGCAGCTCAAGCTCAAGGCCTATGGGGCCGGCTGAAGCCGAGATTCACCAGTTGAGGGTGATCGGTTCATTACTACGGCCTGACTTTTGATCCGCCTCAGGGCACAAATTGCTCCGGCGATTCAGAGATTACCTGCAGTAAACCGGTCTTAAGAATATTTTAAACTCTTCCTCCTTCAGGGGGATGAGCTTCCGGGGATCGACTTCCGATACGGCGCGGTTGATCTCATCGATACCCTGGGATTGCTCGCTGGATGCAAGGGAGATGAGGCTGAACAGCGTTAGCGCGGCTTGGCGCGGCAGGTGGGTGCGGCCCCCAGGGGATCATCGGGCCAGTAGTGCTTGGGATATCTCCCCTGGAGCTCTTTTTTGACCTCCGGGTAGCTGCCCGTCCAAAAGCCGGCCATATCCTGGGTGATCTGTACGGGCCGACCGGCGGGGGAAAGGAGATGGAGCAGCAGGGGCTGGCGGCCGCCGGCAATGGCCGGGGTTTGCGTGGCGCCGAACATCTCCTGGAGGCGCACCGCCAGAACCGGCTGATGACCCAGATAGTCGATGGGGATGCGCGAGCCGCTGGGCACTGTAAGATGGGTGGGGGCCCAGGTGTTGAGGCGCCGGGTTTGGTCCCAGGTCAGGGCGCCCCCCAGGGCGCCCTTCAGGGCGATGCGCGAGAGGGCCGCCAGCTGGGTGATCCCGCCCAGAAAGGGTCCCAGCCAATCTTCAAGATGCGCCAGAAGCCCTTCATCGCTGAAATCGGGCCATCCTTCTTCTTTAGCCGCAAACCGGCCCACAAACAGTGCCCGCGCCTGCCACTGCCGCAGGGCCGGGGTCCAGGGCAGGCAGGTGATGCCGGTTTGCCGGATCCCGCGGATCAGGGCGCGGCGCACCGCGTCAGGATCGGGTTGCTGGATGGGGCTGCGGCGCACGCTAAGCAGGCCCAGGCGCTCCTTTTGGGCCGCGATTACGGCTTCGCGACGGGCGTCCCAGCGAACCGTGGTTTCCCTGCGAATCTGAGGGCCGTACTGCTCAAAGAGAGTCGTCGCATCGTAGGCCGCCGCCCGAAAAATGCGTGCATCCCGGCGGTCGCCGTCCAGCTCCAGGGCCACGATAAACTCCCGGGCCGCCAGAGGTTCGCCCGGATCGAGAAGCGCCCCTTTTCCGTTAACCATCCGGTAGCGGCCCCCGCCCCCGGGACGCCGCCGGGCGATGCGGTCGGGATAGGCCCAGGCCGCCAGGGTTCCGCTGTCGGTTCTCGATCCACCGCTCAGTTTCAGGTCGCGCTTTAAGCGCTGGGCCACCTTCTCGATGCGCCAGGCCAGACCCAGCCGGACCCCGGGGTCCGGGGAAACAGAGCTTCGCCCCCGGCGCAGCGCCCGGAGCAGATCCAGCCTCACCTGCAGGTCGCTGTCGGCCCTGCCGGGAGCGGGCCGCAAAGGGTCGGGTTCGGAAAGCAGGGCCGCCACATCGCAGGCCGCGGCCCCCTGCCCTTGCTCCTGGGCCTTGAGCACCATATGGGCCAGGCGGGGGTGCAGGGGCAGGCGAACCACGCCGCGTCCGTGGTCCGTCAGATTGCCTTCGGCATCCAGGGCACCCAGCCGGCGCAATAGCTGACAGGCCTGGTCCCAGGCCGCCGCCGGTGGCGCATCCAGCCATTTCAAGCGCCCCGGATCGGTCAACCCCCACAGGGCCAGTTCCAGCACCAGACCGCTGAGATCGGCCTCCAGGATTTCCGGCCGATTGAATTCCGGCCGGCCCTGGGTTTCGCCCCGATGCCACAGCCGATAGCACACCCCGGGGGCAGTTCGGCCGGCCCGCCCCCGCCGCTGATCCGCCGAGGCCCGGGAGACCGGCAGAGTCACCAGCCGGGTCATGCCGCTGCCCACATCAAAGCGGGGAACCCGCATCCAACCGCCGTCCACCACCACCCGGACCCCCTCGATGGTCAAACTGGTTTCGGCGATGGCCGTGGCCAGCACGATCTTATGAGTTCCGGGGGGCGCCGGGGCAATGGCGCGCTGCTGCTGGTCGCGGGTCAGATTGCCGTAAAGCGGGGCCAGCCGCCAGACGGGGGGCAGCTCCAGTTTGGCCAGTTGGGCCGCTACCCGGCGAATCTCCGGCGCCCCGGGCAAGAACACCAGGATGCTGCCGGCCTGGCTGAGGATCGACTTGCGGATGGCGGCAACCACCGCCTGCTCCGAAGTTTGGCCGCGGCGGGAGGGCAGATAGTGAGTCTCAACCGGATAGCTGCGCCCCGGGCAGTCGATCACCGGCGCCTGACCCAGAAGCTCGGCCACCGGCCCGCAGGCCAGAGTGGCGGACATCACCAGAATGCGCAGGTGGGTATTGAGCACGCCCTGGAGGTCAAGGCAGAGGGCCAGGCCCAGGTCGCCCTCCAGGCTGCGTTCGTGGAACTCATCGAACATCACCAGCCCCACGCCGGCCAATCCGGGATCGGATTGCAGCCGGCGGGTCAAGATCCCCTCGGTGACTACCTCGATGCGGGTCTTGGGTCCGATGCGCCGCTCCATGCGCACCTGAAAGCCCACGGTGGCGCCCACCTTTTCGCCCATCAGGTAGGCCATGCGCTGGGCCGCGGCCCGGGCCGCCAGCCGCCGGGGGGCCAGCATCACCATCCGCCGCCCCGCCAACCAGGCCTCATCGAGCAACGCCAGGGGCACCCGGGTGGTTTTCCCGGCCCCGGGCGGGGCCTGGAGCACGACCCGGGGGGTGTCCCCAAGGGCCTGCCGCAGTTTGGGCAGCACCGCCTCAATGGGCAGGGGAGTTGCCAATGGCATGGTAGAAGCTACAGTTTCAGGAAGATAAAGCGATAGGTGCCGTCATTGATATCGATGGTGAGGTTGCCGCCCCGGGAATCGGCAAACACCTGCCAGGGCCGCTTATCCCCCTGGCCGCAGTCGAAGTCGGGATAGCCTTTTCCGCTGGGGGCGTCATACCAGGCCAGCAGCATGGCCTGGGGATTGATTTCCCGGGCCTTGTGGCGGGCCAGATCCTGGGCGCCCTGAAGGGTCAGACCCGCGGGATCGGCATCGATATACACGGTCTCCATGGCGGAAGACGGGGATACGGATTGAATTTGGGTCATGATGCTATCCTTTCGACTGGCCGCGATGGTGTTCCCCTGTAAGGGCGAGCCTCATGTTCGCCCTGATTCCCCGAATACACACCCTGTAAAGCGATTGCAAGGATCGGATCGGGCGACCACAAGGGTCGCCCCTACTTGTAAATCGGAAATTGATGGGTAGGTTTTGAGTGCTCAACACCATGCGGGAATGACCAATCTGATGTTGGCGGGAAAGGAGATGCTCCATATGAAATTCATCGGTGCCCATGTGAGTGCTGCCGGCGGAGTGGAAAATACGCCCCTCAATGCCCGGAAAATCAACGCCAGCGCCTTTGCCCTGTTTACCAAGAATCAGCGCCAGTGGAAGGCTAAGCCCCTTAGCGATAAGAGTATCGCGGCTTTCAAGGTCAATTGTGAGCAGGCCGGCTATACCCCCCGGCAGATCCTGCCCCATGACAGTTACCTGATCAATCTGGGCCATCCCGAGGAGGCGGGCTTGAGCAAATCGCGAAACGCCTTTCTGGACGAGTTTCGGCGCTGCGGCCAGCTGGGGCTCATCTATCTCAATTTTCATCCCGGCAGCCACCTGAAAAAGATTTCACCCTCCGCGTGTCTGACCCGGATTGCCGAGTCCATCAACCTGGCCGTCGAGGATACCCCTGAGGTGATCGCAGTCATTGAGAATACTGCCGGCCAGGGCACCAATATGGGCCACACCTTCGAGCAGCTGGCGGAGATTATCCATCAGGTGGAGAATAAATCCCGGGTGGGGGTCTGTCTGGACACCTGCCACAGTTATGCCGCCGGATACGACATCAAGAGCGCGGCGGGCTGGAATGCGGTGCTGGAAGAGTTCGATCGCGTGGTGGGCATGGACTACCTCAAGGGCATGCACCTCAACGATTCCAAAAAGGGGCATGGCAGCCGGGTGGACCGCCATGCCAATCTTGGCCAGGGCGAGTTAGGCCTGGAACCCTTTCACATCCTCATGGCCGATTCCCGCCTGGACGGGATTCCCCTGATCCTGGAAACCCCGGATGACACCCTCTGGGCCGAGGAGGTGCGGCAGCTTCAAGAGTGGGCCCAATGAGCCCTGTTACCCACCGCCGTGTGGATCCCCTCAGCGACTACTGAGCGGAATGGTAGTCGAAATATTGCGAGTCGCTAAGATGGCGCCAGAATTTTGTGTTTTTTAAGGCATACTCAATATCCAGGGTGTGGTTATAGGCGGAGCGGCGGAGAATCTCCTTGGCCCGTCGGGGACTAAGGTCGTCATCCACAGCCAGCATCAAGGCCACGGCCCCGGTCACATGGGGCGCCGCCATGCTGGTGCCGCTGCAGATTCCAAAATTTCCGTCTCCCAGGTTCAAAGAGACGATGTCCACCCCCGGCGCGGTGAGGTCCATTTCCGGTCCGCTGTTGGCAAAGGGCGACGGTTCCCACGAGGTGTCATGGGCTCCCACGGCAATCACTTGCGGGTATTTGGCCGGATACATCACGGCATAGACCTTGGGCTGTTTCGGCTGCCCAGTCCCTGGAATTCCGCAACTCGATGGATCGAGAATCTTGGCTGTGGCCACCGGCAGCGGCGCGGTGTCGCCGTTGGCCACGGCCCGGCGATGGGTGGAGAGAAACAGGGCATCCAGGGCGAAACCGCCCTCATGGGCCCAGATATCGATGGTATGTTCACCGGCTTCGCTGACCACCAGTTTATTGCTGCCCCTCTGGCGGGCTTTGGACCACGCCCACTGGCCATATATCAATGTTTCCCGCAGGGCGCCCACGGGGACGCCATCTAAACCAACGAAAATGGAATCGCTTTTTGGATTGGCGGCATAGCCCCGGATCCAGACCGTGTAAGTACCGGGCTCGGGGAAACTGACCCGATAGCTTTTGCCCATGCTGGCGCTGAGGGGCTGCCGGCTGCGCTTGCCCTTGGGATTGTAAAGATAGCCTGCGCCCTGGAATCCGGGAATCTCGCTGCGGCTTTCAAATACATAGGTGCTGCCGCCGAAGGTTTCGCTGAAATTCAAGGCGTCGATCAGGGTCCCCTGGGGATCAATATCACAGGATACAGCTGCGGAACCGCCATCTCCGGAACCGCCGTCACCCGAGCCGCCGTCGCCGGATCCCCCGTCACCCGAGCCGCCGTCGCCGGATCCCCCGTCGCCTGAGCCGCCGTCGCCCGAGCCGCCGTCGCCCGAGCCGCCGTCGCCGGCCCCGCTAAGGATGGCCGCGGCACCGTTCTCTTCCCAATTGAAGTGGTTGCCCACGGCCGCCACCATGATGATGCCGGCCTCATGGGTTTTCTGCACGGCCAGACGCACGGCCGGGTTATCTTCTTTATAGGCCACACTCAAATTGATGACATCGATTTGGTTGTCCAAGGCCCACTGAAACCCCATGAGCAGGGTGGAAATCTCCCCCTCGGCGTTGCGGTCCAAAACCTTTACGGCATAGAGCTGCACGCCTTCGGCCACGCCCAGGGCTTCTCCAGCGATGGTCCCGGCCACATGGGTGCCGTGGCCATTGTCATCCATGGGAGTCCGATGTTTCATGTTGATCAGATCGATACCGCCGAAAACGGATTGGTCGATACGGTCGTGGGTGTAATCGATGCCCGAGTCGAACACCGCCACTCGGATGTGGGAACGATCATGATCGAGGATGTCGGCTAAGAAAGCGTTCAGGTAGCTGCCGTCAAACCAGTTGGTGAGCCTGTCCGACACGAAGGGAAGCCAAAACGCATCCAAAAAACCCCAGGGCCTTTCGTCCTTTTCCAGTGGTTCGGTCCATTTGATAAAGCTGTTTTTGGGCGGTGGGTCTGACAGGGAACCCCCGTCCCCCGAACCGCCGTCCCCCGAACCGCCGTCGCCCGAACCGCCGTCGCCCGAGCCGCCGTCGCCATTGGCGGTCATCTTCTGGTCATCTTCCACTGCCTTGACCCGGGGGTCATTGGCCAGAATGGTAGTGTCCAGGTCATCGGGCACCAGCAAGATCATGCTGTGCATGAAAGGCAGGTCCATGAATAACGAGACGCCGTCATGTTTCCAATCCTTGGCAAAATCCTTGCGCCCCTTTTCAGACACTGTGTCATGAAAGATGACGATTTTCTTCACCGTTTCACGGCTATGAGCGTTGGGAACTGAGCCCCAGCTGCACAGTAGCCCAATCAATCCCAGTAGCAAAATTTTCTTGCTCAGCTGCATAGGTCTTCCCTCCATTACGTTGTCATTATGGGAAGAGATAAAAGCAAGGGATGTGCCAGATGACTTAAATTTTATATAACTAGCTTATTTAATAGATATATTATGATATTAGAGAGGCTCCGTTCAAGAATTGCAACTGTGTCACAGTTGGCACGATTATTCAGCATTAGGTAATTAAGAAACTGAATTCATTGTAATTTTTTAAAATATGCCATAAGTGGCACCTTTCATGCCGCCCAGACCCCCTTGAAGTTCCCCGGCATCGCCCCTCTCCAATGTCATCTAATCATACCTGTGAAGGGCGGCATAGATCATGAAGGGATCGCCCGCCAAACGAATCGTTCAGCGAATCTTAAACCGTGCGGATGTTGCCCGCAACGACGACCGGACTGGGGACATCCAGGAGCCCCAGCCGGAGTTGCACCGGCGCGGACTGACGGGAGGCAGCCTGGCTATGGGGGAGCGTTACATGGAGGGCTGGTGGGACTGCCCGGCCCTGGATCGTTTCATCGCCCGTTTGCTGCGGGCCGATGTGGATCGCTACCATACAGTGGAGTTGTAACCGGGGAGGATATTGGGTGCCGCGCTGGTGGGGTGGGCTACAGCAGCCCGCCGTACTGCCCCCCATCCACCAGCAGGCTGTGGCCGGTGATATAGCCTGCCTGGACGCTAGCCAGGAAGGCGGCCGCAGCTCCGAAATCGGCAGGATCGCCCACCTTGCGGCAGGGGATGGCGCTTTCCATCTCCTGATATATATCTTGTTCCGATTTTCCAGAGCGTTGGGCGCGATCCTTCACCAACTGGGTGATGCGGGAGGTTTTATGGGTGCCGGGTAGCAAGGCATTGACCGTAATGCCATCGGGGGCCAGTTCCGTGGCAACGGTTTTCAGAAAGCCGGTTAACCCGGCCCGGGCCATGTTGGAGAGCAACAGGTTGCCGATGGGCTGTTTCACCGATATCGAAGTGATGGCGATGATTCGGCCCCAGCCTCGGCGCTGCATCTCCGGCGTGACCCCGCGGATCAGATGCACGGCGCTCATCAAATTGAGATTGAGGGCTTTGTTGTATTCCTCGATGGGGGTAGCGGCATAGGTGCCCGGGGGCGGTCCGCCGGCATTGGTGACCACGATCTGCGGCGCGCCCAGCGCACTGGCGACAGCCTCCAAAAGACGCGGGATGTCCTCCTCCCGGCTCATGTCCGCGGCGAACCCCACCACTTGAGCCCCGGTTTGATCGGCGATTTCCCGGGCCGCCTCCTGGACCTTGTCACCGTTGCGGGCGCAGATGGCCACCCGGCACTGCTCGGCCGCCAATTTTTCCGCACAGCCCCGTCCCAGTCCGCGGCTGGCGGCGCATACCAGCGCGACTTTTCCTTGAATGCCCAAATCCATGATTCACCCTTGCTCCATCTGGAGGCGGCCTTTGAAATCCGCCGGGTTGGTTTTGTAGAGTTCCACAGCCTCCTGATACCCCAAACGGCTGACAAGTTCCAGACCGGTTTGGCGGTATTTGTACTGGGCCAGGGCCTCTTTGCGCTTGAAATCGGCTAAAACCTCGGCCATGGGTAAATTGAAGCCCCGGCTGTCAACATACTCCCGCAGGATGCCATACACAAGCCCCCCCACCAGAGCCTCTTCCACAGCCATCCAATCCCCGGCCAGGGTTTGCACTTCATGGACCCGGGTCAGGCCACCTAATTGAAGCTCCCGGCCGATGATTTCATCGGTGAAGGGGCCCATGGCGTAGTGCAGGGTCTCTTCTACGGGAATGGAGAGCAAGGTGTAGAGATTGGCGGTGTGATTCTGCCAGATGGTGTAATTTTTCCGTGTCAGCCGGTATTCCCCGTCGGCCGGCGATTCAATGGAGAGATCCACCGCCCCCAGATGGCTGGAAAACTGGGCACCGGTCAGCTTGAAAGTGACGGATCGGCCCTGCTCACTGGAGAACTTGCAGCGCGCTTTGTAGGCCTTGGCCAGTTGGTGAACCAGAAAAACAGTGGTGCCCTCCTGGGAGATCTGCGGAGAATCGCTCTGCGGAACCACGAGGTGATTGAAGGGATTTCGGGTTCCGGTTCGGGCCAGGGTAAAATCGATCACATCCCGGCAATAGCGCTGGTAGGCTTCCGCATAGGGCTTGCGGGTTTCGGGCACATAAAGCAGGCGGATATCCAGAGATTCAAATGAGATGGAGAGGGGTCCCTGGGCGCCGAGCTTGGCTCGAATTTTATCCGAAAGGTCCGGCTGCCGGGAGAGCTCCCACAAAATGCGGTCTTTGATTTCCTGATCCTCATGGGGGGCAAAATCACGGAACATCACCAGGGGCTTTTCCATGGGCTCCAGACGAGTCAGGTCTAAAAGAGCCCCATACATGGACTCCGGCGCAGCGCCCCAGGCCCAGTTGGGAAAAGGTACCAACAGCCCCAGCAGGCCCAGGGCGCCATTGCGGATCACCTGCCGGCGCAGCCGGCTGAACTCTATTGTCGAAGGTCTGATGGCAGATGAGAATTTCAACGAAGCTTCCTTGTGCAATAGGCATATTTTCCGCCCCGGTTAATTCAATAATCAGCGCTGGAGGGCAAAACCTTACAGATTATCCACCCCTTTAAAAAACCCTTGGGTCGGCCCGGCAACGCGCGCACCTTGCCCGCGAAGCGGGGAGTACCGCTTCTGTAATTTATATCGGCGTTGGGAGGGGGAACTTGAAGGCTAAAATACGAGGTTTAAGCAGGGCGAGTACAAAAGTTGTCGCCTAGTGCGCAAGAAGTGAAACTTCTATTGAACAAAAAATAAAGCTAGGAGTATAATTTTATATAATATTTACAGTGTATTGTGTATTTGGCATAGGGGTTGCTTTAGACAAAACCGGCCAGACGGCGATTAGGTTCACACACCTTGGACTAGATAAAAGCTCATCGCGTTCAGGATAGTGAGCCGGAGTGCCGCGGCCACCAGGGGTGTCGCGATACACCGCCCAGAATTTGGACAGTCAACCCAATGGAACGCAGTATGGAGGAGCATGTTATGAATACAAATATGAAGATCGTAAAACTGTTGGTATTTGCTATGGTAATCGCCTTTGTCGCGGTGGTGGGTTGCGCCACCGCCGAAGACAGCACCATTACCGGAATGGTGGAACAAACCGATAGCGGCGTGATGATCAAGGCCGAAGAGGGAGATTATATGGTTGCCGGCCAGGATCTTACCCCCATGGTGGGCAAGAAAGTGACCGTCACCGGTACGGTGGCCGAGAGTGACGCCGGCAAAATCATTACGGTTTTAGCGGTGGAAGAAGCAACTGATTAACCCCACCCCGAACACTCAACGGGACTAGCCCCCCCGTAAACCGGGCGGATCGTGTGTATCGCGGTTTAAGGTAAAAATGGGAGGAAGGACGGCATAACAACCGCTTTTCCTCCCATTTTTTTGGTCCATGCAGACAGCCGAAAGAACGTCCCGGCGGATCTAAGGAACGACTGTGTCGTTTTCTGGGCGGCAATTCAGCAGGTCCCGGTCTATTTCCCGTAATACCCCCGATACCAATCCACAAAATTCTGAATGCCGGTTTCCAGGGGGGTGGCCGGCTTGAAGCCCACATCGGCCATGAGATCATCCACATCGGCATAGGTAGCGGGCACATCCCCGGGCTGCATATCGAGAAACTGCTTTTCAGCCTTGGCCCCCAGGGTTTCTTCGATGACTTCGATGAAGCGTTCCAGGCTCACCGGCTGGTTGTTGCCGATATTGTAGATCTTATAGCGCGCATAGGAGGTTCCCGGATCCGGGGCATCTCCGCTCCAGCGGGGATTGGCCGCCGGCAGCCGGCCCATGATCCGCACCACCCCTTCGACGATATCGTCAACATAGGTAAAGTCGCGTTGCATCTTGCCGTGGTTGAAGACCTGGATGGGCCGCCCTTCCAAAATGGCCTGAGTAAACAAAAACAGCGCCATGTCGGGCCGCCCCCAGGGACCGTAGACCGTGAAAAAGCGCAAGCCCGTGGTGGCCAGATCGTAGAGATGGCTGTAGGTGTGGGCCATCAGTTCGTTTGCTTTTTTGGAGGCAGCGTAGAGGGAGACCGGGTGGTCCACGTTGTGATGCACGGAAAAGGGCATGTGGGTATTGGCGCCGTAAACCGAACTGGAGGAGGCATACACCAGATGTGCCACCTTGGAATAGCGGCAGGCTTCCAACAGGTTGACAAACCCGACGATATTGGCATCCACGTAAGCGTGGGGGTTGGTTAAAGAGTAGCGCACGCCGGCCTGGGCCGCCAGGTTGACCACCACATCATAGGGGTCGGCCGCAAACACCGCGTTGAGATCCTCCCGCCGGGCCAGATCGCAGGGATAAAACCTGAAACTGGTCTCTTGTTGCAGCTGGGCCAGTCGCGCTTTTTTGAGCTCCACGTCGTAATAGTCGTTGAGACTGTCCAGGCCGGCCACCTGGCAGCCCTCCCTGCACAGGCGCTGGGCCAAATGAAACCCGATAAAGCCGGCGACGCCGGTGATGAGAGCTGATTTAAATTCAAACGCCATGAGTGCCTCCTTGGAAGGGTGGGGTCGCTCCGCAAAACAGCTCTTTTTTCTAACAGAAAGCCCCCAGGCGGGCAACCCAAGGCGCTTGACATGCCGACATGGTACGCCTTAGGTTTTTAGAGACACAAAATAGAGTTTCCGTCTGCCCGCCAGCCTTTAGGAGCCGCCATGCCCGCCACAGTTCGCGTTAAACTGTTCGCCACCCTGAAACCCTACATGCCGGACAATGCCGAGGCTTATCCCATCGGAGAGGCCACCACCGTGGCCGATCTGGTGCAGGCCCTGGCACTTCCTCAAGAATCGGTGAAGCTGATTTTCATCAACAGCCGCCGGGGGGGGCTGGACAATACGCTAAAGCCCGGCGATCAATTGGGGATTTTTCCTCCGGTGGGAGGTGGTTGATGGCCCAATACCCAGACCTGAATCCGGCACTCGCCGACACTGCCCAAATCAGGCGCTACCCGGACGGCAAGGTTTATCGTGCCGTCTCAACGAATCAGATTGCCGCCCTGGGCACGCGGTTCAACACCAGCCTGAAATCGGTGGAAGTGGCGGCCCTGGATCAAAACATCGTGCCCGAGCGCTATGCCCGCAATCAGCGCAGCCTGGATTGCGCCCAGCAGGCCCGGCTGCTGCGATCCCGGGTGGCCGTGGTGGGTCAGGGCGGGCTGGGGGGGATAGTGACCGAAACCTTAGCCCGGCTGGGGGTGGGAGGGCTGATCCTGGTGGACGGGGACCGATTTGAAGAGAGCAACCTCAACCGCCAGTTGCTGGCCACCGCCGATACTTTGGGCGTGGCCAAAACCGATGCCGCACGCCGCAGGGTGCAGGAGATCAACCCCGCGGTCACGGTTCACTGCCATCAGGAATTTCTGCATGGCGACAATGGGCCGAGAATTCTGAAAAATGCCCAAGTGGTCGTGGATTGTCTGGACAACCTGCCGGCCCGGTTTGAGGTGGCCGCCGCGGCGCGATCCTTGAATATCCCCCTGGTTTCAGCGGCCGTGGCTGGCATGGGGGGCCACGTCACCGTCTTTTACCCTGAAGACCCCGGCTTGGAACAGATTTACGGTGACCCCGCCCAACTGCCCGCCAAAGGCGCGGAGACGGCCTTAGGCACCCTGCCCTTTGCCGTGAGCGCTCTGGCCTGCCTGGAGTGCGCGGAAGTGACCAAAATCCTGCTCGATCTGCCCCACGTTCTGCGGGGCCGCCTGCTAGTGATGGATTTGGCCGACACTACTCTGGAGATTTTAGACCTGGCCTGAGTAGGGGTTCAAAATTTTGAACCCCTACCTAATTGGGGCCGGCATGAGGCACGGGGTGGATTGTATTGTCAGGTTCATAACCCCGAGCATTAAAATCGGGCGGCGAAAGTGCCCGCCGCCCGGTGATCGCGCCGTTTTATTGTGGCAGGAGGTTAGCCTTTCTGCTCCAGGGGCAGATAGAACTTGCCATTTTGCCGCTGGACCAGCAGCAGCACGGGATCCTGGTCCGATGATCGGGCGACGCTGCGTTTCAGCTCATCCACGGAGCCGACCGGAGCCCGGTTGACTTCCACAATCACGTCTCCCTGGCGGATGCCGGCCTCATCGGCCGGGCTTCCGGGCGCGACGTCCACCACCACAACCCCCTGGTCCGTTTGCAGATCAAAACGCTTTTCCAGCTCGGCACTCATGTCCCGCAGATAGAGCCCTAGTTTGCCTTGCTCCGGAGATGCGCTTTGGGCCAATGGGTCCTGTTCCGAGAGTAGTTTGCCGATTGTGACCTCTAACTGACGCTGCTTGCCGTTTCGAATCACGGTCAGGGTGGCCTCTTGGGCCACCGGGGTGGCCGCCACCAAGGCCGGCAGCTCACGGCTCTCGGTCACCGTTTGTCCATTGTAGGCGAGGATGATGTCACCCCGTTGGATCCCGGCCCGCGCCGCGGGGCTCTTGGGGACCACATCCGCAACCAGGACCCCCTTGGTATTGTCCACCTTGAGGGCCTGGGCCAGTTCGGGGGTGAGGGCCTGGATGTTGACCCCCAGATAACCGCGCGTTACCTCCCCACGGCTCACCAACTGGGGAATCAGCGGTTTGGCGGTGTTCACCGGAATCGCAAAACCGATCCCCTGGCCTTGGGGAATGATGGCCGTGTTGATGCCCACCACCTCGCCT
Organism: uncultured delta proteobacterium; assembly: GCA_963713755.1. Classification (GTDB taxonomy): domain Bacteria; phylum Desulfobacterota; class Desulfobacteria; order Desulfobacterales; family CAVQMW01; genus CAVQMW01. The sequence goes on from CAVQMW010000006.1 coordinate 174,703, forward strand.
TGCATGTTAAACAGTGGCCCGCCTGAATTACCCGGATTGATGGAGGCGTCGGTCTGGATAAAGTCGTCGTAGGGTCCGGCGCCGATCACCCGCCCTTTGGCACTGACAATCCCGGTGGTGACGGTGTGGTTCAAGCCAAAGGGGTTGCCGATGGCCACCACCCAGTCCCCCACCCGCAGTGTCTCGGAATCGGCCAGAACCGCGGCCGGCAGCTCGTGCCGGGCCTCGATCTTCAGCACCGCCAGATCGGTTTGGGGATCCCGGCCGATCACCTCGGCCGCGTACCCTGCTTTATCGGAAAGGGTCACGGTGACCTGGGCGGCGCCGGCGACCACATGGTTATTGGTGAGAATGTAACCGTCATCGCTGATGATGACCCCGGATCCGGCGCCTTGGCGGGGTTGGGGCTGCGGCATGGGGGGCAGGCCATTGAAAAAACGCTCGAAAAACTCACCCCCGGGTGCTTGGGGATACCGGTTCCCGGGATGGACCGCCGGTTCAACCTGGGTGACCCGCACATTGACCACCGTGGGGCTCAGGGTCTCGGCCAACTCGGCAAAAGAGCCCGGTATGCCCGGCCGGATAGGGGCCATGGCCGCGGACTTGTTTTCCAGGGCGGCGACGGCAAAGTTGTTCCACTGAAATCCGGATGCGAGCACGATCCCGGCTGCCAGAAAGGGCAGCCCGATCAGTATCATTTTCCAAAATAAAGATGGATAAGATTTAACCTTAGCGCCAATTGGGGTATTCATGGTGTTCCTCCTGATCAGTTCATTAACAGCTTGAAATTGCTGGGGTCTCCGCCTGAACGGAGACCGGGCCTGTTTTCATGGCCGTTAATATAGCGCCAGAAGATTAAAGGCAGATTAAATGAAACTTATAAGTTTCTAATCTGTTTTTGTGGTTGGATGAAAAGCTCGGAAAAAAAAGCTCAGGAAGGCTGGATGGGCAGGTGGATGGCGAAGGTGCTGCCCTGTCCGGGAGTGCTGGCAACGGTAAGAGTTCCGCCGTGGGCCTCGACAATAGAGCGGGCGATGCTGAGCCCCAGACCGACCCCCCGGGCGTCCCGGGCGCGGGTGTCGGTGGCGCGGTGAAAGCGGCTGAAAATCAGCTCTTGTTCCGCTTTGGATATTCCCATGCCGGTGTCGAAAACTTCGATGGCTACCCCCTTGGGCTCCGATTTCAGGCAGAGCGTGATTCGTCCCTCTCGGGGGGTGTATTTCAGGGCGTTGTCCACCAGGTTCACGATGGCCCGCCGCAGATGAAGGCGGTCACCCAGAACGGCACCTGGTGACTCAATACGGCAATTGAGGGTGAGGCCCTGGCTCTCGGCCACGGCACTGAACTGCTCGCAAACTGCCCGCAGCAGGTGATCCAATTGCAGGGGCTCAAGGTCCAGGGGCAGGGCCCCGGCATCGGCCCGGGCCAGCAGCAGCAGACTCTCCACCAGATGATTGATCCGGTCAATCTCCTCTAACCCGCTGACCAGAACCCGCTGGTACTCTTCAGGGCTGCGCGGGGCGCGCAGAGCCACCTCCAGTTCGCCTTTCAGAATGGTAAGAGGGGTCTGCAGTTCGTGGGAGGCATCGGCACTGAATTGCCGGATCTGGTGGAAGGATTCATCCAGCCGGCCCAGCATACTGTTGAGGGTTGCCGCCAGCCGGTCCAGTTCGTCCCCGCTGCCACGCTCCGCCAGGCGTTCGCCCAGGCGCTCCCCGCTGATGCGCCGGGCCGTGCGGGTCATCCGGTCCACCCCCCTGAGGGCGCGGCGCGCCAACAGCCAGCCCCCGCCTCCGGCCAGAATCAGGGCCAGGGGGAGCACCGCCGCCATGATCAACAAGAAGCGGCCGCGGGTTTTGTGCATATTCTCCAGGGACATCCCCACCCGCACCAAATTGACCAGCCGCCCGGACGCCATTACCGGTGTGGTGAGCAACCGCAGGGGATAGGGAGCGCCGGGATCCACGGTTTCAAAGGTGGAAACGCCATTGGCCGCATTTTTGAGAACCCTGGGGGTGATGGGAATCTCGGGCGACCCGGAGTGCGCCCGGCGCGGATCCCGCTCGCCCCGGGGGTTGAAAATGGTGATGTGCCGATCCAGGGGCGAAAACCCGAAAAAGCGCCTGAAAATGGCGTCCACATCCGCTGGATAGGCCGCGCCACCCTCGGCGCGGGTCTGGCGCACCATGACCTGAGCCACACCCTTTAAAGCGTAATCCATATCCCGGGAGAGGCTGTAGGCCAGCAGTGCGTAGGCGATCCCCCCCAGGAGCAACAGAGTCAGGGTAACAATCGCCGTATACCAGAGGGTCAGCCGGGTGCCGATGGAGCGAAGGGCCATGGGTCACTCCGCCTTGAGCACGTAGCCGACCCCGCGAACCGTTTGAATCAGCTTGGGCTCCCGGTCGGCGTCGATCTTGTTGCGCAGATAGTTCACATACACATCGATCACATTGGTCATGGTATCGAAGCTGTAATCCCAGACATGCTCACCGATCATGGTACGGGTGAGAACCCGGCCTGCATTGCGCATGAAATAGTCGAGCAGGGCGAACTCTTTGGCGGTCAGCTCGATCTGCTGTTGTCCCCGGGAGACGACCCGCCGGGCGGGATCGAGGCGAAGGTCGGCGACCTTCAGGATGGGCGTCTCGGCAGCGGCCCGCCGCCTGAGCAAGGCCCGGACCCTGGCCGTCAACTCCTCAAAGGCAAAGGGCTTGGTCAGGTAATCGTCGGCGCCGGTATCCAGGCCCCGCACCCGATCCTCGATGGCGGCCCTCACCGTGAGCAGAAGCACCGGGGTGGTCACTTTTTTACCCCGCAGCACCTTGAGCACGCTTAATCCGTCCTGTTTGGGCAGGTTGAGGTCCAGAATGATCAGATCGTGAACCCTGTCGAGCCCCAGACGCAACCCGGCCTGTCCATCGGCTGCCAGGTCCACGGCGTAGCCCTCTTCCTCCAGGCCCTTCTTGATGAAGCTGGCCACCTTTTTTTCATCTTCCACCAGGAGAATTCGCATGGTTTCGGCCACCTGTTCTACGGTAAGATTCGGGGCGCTACACCATCTCCGGAAGGTGAGCCTGATTTGAGTTGGTCCACAATCAGCGGCACCGCCGGAGGAACCCGCGGGCTCTCAGCCGAGATATTGCGGATCATGGTCAGATGGGTGCCCGCCACGGTGCGGTGGACCACCCCCTCGAGCCGGGTGGATACCACGGGCACCAGGCCGTCCCCCAGCCCATGGGCCACCAAAATCAGGGTGTCACCTAAAGATTCGAGCTGGGCGTGAAGATCGTCCCCCACCCTGGGGTCCAGAGTCTCAAGCCACTGGGCGATATCGCCTTCGTTCCAGGGCGCGGCGACACCGGCGATAATCAGCATATTCACACCCCGGGGCTGGTGCCGGGCGTTAAGTTCGGTCAGAAAGCGACTGCCGGGGAGCAGATCGATTTTGGCCTCCCCTGCGCCGTCCAGAATCGATCCCAGCCAGGCGGCTTCGCCCTGGGCCAGGCGGGTCAGTTGCTCCCGCATTTCGGCCAGCAGCCGGAAGCGGACTAGCTGGGACCCCTGATTGGGGGTTCCCACCATGATCAGGGTATCTACCCCGGGCACGATGCCCTTGAGCGCCAGGCCCGGGTAATTGATGTCAGGGTGGGTCAGAAGCTCCCGGGAAACCAGGCCGCCCATACTGTGGGCCACAATAGAGATTCGTGATACGCCTCGGGCCTTGAGGTTTTTCAGCTCTTCCAGGAAAAAGCGCGCCGATTCGGAAATGGACTGGTCATTGGGGTAGTGCATCAACCAGACGTCAAACCCCTCGCGGATCAGCCGCGGAGCGAGGCTTTGCCACACCTTGCCGGGATCGTCCAGCCCATGGATCAGGACCACGGCATCTCCAGCAGGGACGGCCGGACCGTCCCCCTCCGGGGTCGGTGTGTCGTGAACCAGTCCCAAGGTACTTAAAAAAGCCGCTCGCTTTTCAGGAAAGGTTCGGGCCACGGTGTCGCGCAGCTCGCCCCGCAGCCGCTTTTCCTCTTCGCGATAGTGGCTTGAGGCCAGATTCCATAGCCCGGCCACCAGCAACAGTCCTGAAATGATCCAAAGCCAGCGTCGTTTCATGATCCCAGAGTTGCGGTTGGTGCTCGGAGTTCCCACATTAAAGAACTCACAGCTATTACGGAAAATCCCCCTAACCCCTTTTGGCAAGGGGGGTGAAATGAAGATGAAACCCCTCTGACCCCCATTATCAACGGGGAATTGAAGGAGAAATCCCCCTAACCCCCTTTAAAAAAGGGGGGACTGGCCGTGCCTAACAGTGGGACCGAAAAATGTTCCGCCTCTACTTGCGGCAATGGCCGCCCGAGAGGGGCGTTTCGCCTCTGAAACGCGGAGCCGGAGGGCATACGTTCTCCTCTCTTTGCAACAGAGAGCCCGGGGGGATGGTTTCACCCCTTTTTGGAAAAGGGGGGCCGGGCGCGATGGGTTCACCCCCCTTTGGAAAAGGGGGGCCGGGGGGGATTTAGGGCTAAAACGTATAACCGATTGAAAAATGGAACTGCCCCGGATCCTCACCGGAACGGCGATCCAGCTTCCAGCCGTAAAGCACGCCGATGGGCCCCACCGGTGTGTGGTACCACAGGCCCAGCCCGGCGCTCTCCCGCCAGTCCGAGGAACTCTCCTCAACCTGGGTAGCGCGGCTCAGCCGGCCGATGTCGTAAAAGAGGGTCAGCTCTAGATTGCGCCCCAGATCCAGCCGCGCCTCCAGGCTGCCGGCCGCGGAATGCTTGCCGCCCAGGGCGTCTCCATTTTCATCCCGCCAGAGTAGATTTTCGTCAAACCCGCGCACATCGCGAATGCCGCCCAGATAGAAGAGCTGGTCTTCCGGCACCTGATCGCTGCCCCCCCAGGGCCGGATATTGCCGATCCGCCCCAGGGCGGCCAGGGTCAACCGAGACCAGGGGCTGATATAGCCCTTGAGATCCCAGCGCAGCTTGGTGAAATCGTCCAGATCATTTTCAAACCCATTGGAGAAATCGAGCTGCAGGTGGGAGTAGAGGCCCTTGCGGGGCCGGATGAAGGAATCCCGCAGGTCCAGGATCACAAAGGGCGCCACCGTGAAAATGGTCCGCGGGTCCCGGCTGTCGCCTTCGTCCCCGGAGAATAGGCCGCTGCCCGAGGTTTTGCTGAACTGGTCGCGATGCTCCAGGGCCAGGGCCAATCCGATGTCGAGATTATGGAAGCGCTCCCGCTGGAGATTGCCGTAAAGTCCCCAGACCGTGGTGCCGAAATCGAGGTTGAACTCCTCCTTGCGCTCGCTGTAAGCACCCAATTCTACTTCGAATGGCGTGCCGGCCAAACGGGGATAACGCAAGGCCAACTCGCCCCGGTAGCCGATTTCGCTGATCTGGGCCAGGGCACGGCCGTATTGGCCCAGGCCCAGGGCGTTATGGTCCCCCAGGGCCAGTTCGCCGAACAGCCCGCGGTCGCTCTCATAGCCCGCACCGGCTTCTACGAAAAAGGGCTTGCGCTCCTCCAGTTGAACGAAAATGGGCACTTCGGTTCGCTGATCCTCCAGGCCCACGGGGGTCAGGGTCACCGAATTCCACACCTCCAAGGCCACCAAGTTGCGTTTGGCCTCGGCGATGCGGCGCAGGGAAAAGGGTTCCCCGCTGCTCAGCTCGGCAACCTGGTTCAGGCGCCAGGCGCGGGTGCGCTGGTTGCCCATGAAGTAAATCGGCCCCAGGCGCACCTCCGGCCCTTCTTTAATCTCGTAGTCCAGGGCCACCCCGCTGCCGGTTTCATCCAGGGCGGCGCTCCCTTTCACCTGGACGTGAGGATGGCCGGTTTCCGAGATCAGCGCCGCCAGGCTGGTTTCGTCCCGGGGGATCAGATGACTCCGAAAGGGAGTGCCGAGCTTTAGTTCCAGGGCCGCCTGGGCCGCTTCGAGGGTAAGGGTGCTGAGCCCGGAAAAGCGGATGGACGAGACCGTAAAGGCCGGGCCCTCTTTGATCTCGATGCGGATGGCCACCCGGCTGTGGTCGGGCGTGTAATCGAGGCTGTGGGTCAGACTCACCTTGAGGTGGCCCTCTTCCAGGTAGAGCGCCCGGATCTGAGCCAGATCGTTTTGCAGAACCCCCGAAACAAAAACCCCGGAACGCAGCAACCTGCGGGGCGCGGTGGCCATGCTCCCCAGCAGCCGTGCCGTGGGCAGCGCATGGTTGCCGGTGATGGTGATCTGCGATACCCGTGTGCGCGGGCCCTCCTGGATGGCGATCTCCAGCTTGCGGGTGCCCGGATCGGCACTTTCCCGGCGTTCCGGGGCAAGGCTGACCGCCACATCGGCAAAACCCTCGGCCCGATAGCGGTTGCGGATATTGCGCAAACTCTTTTGAAGTCCGCTATCCCGGCGGTTGCCCTGGTCGAAAAGCACCAGCTCTTTTTTGAGCACCCGGGATGACAGGGACTCGTTCCCCGCGAAAGTCACCTCGTGTTTGGGGCCTTCCTTCACCGCCACTGCCACCGCCATGCGGGCTTTGGCGGGTTCGGGGTTCAGCTCGGCATCCAATTCGGCCTCGGCATACCCCTTCCCGCGGTAGAACGTCAGAAGGTCGCGGATGTCCTCGCGCAGCTTGCGCTCCACAAAGCGCCGGCCCGCGCCAAAGGAAATCAGCGGATCCCAGGAGGCCATGCGGGCTTTGAGGCGCGCTTCGCTGAAGGCCGCGTTGCCGCTAAAGTTCAATTCCTCCCAGCGGTAAAAGGGGCCGGCCTGGATCGCCGCCGTTACCAGCGCCCGCTGGTCCTCGGGGTCGATCACGTGGGTCACCGCCACCTTGGGATCCACAAAACCTTCGCGCAGGAAAAGATTTCGAATCAGGGTTTCCTGCGCCGCCAGCTTCGCCGCCACCAGGGGACCCCCCACACGCAGGGTCATCACCTTGCGGATGTCGTCGGCGAACAGATGCTCTTGTCCCTCAATGCGAATGGCACGGATGCGATGAAAGGGGGTCAGGTTGAAGCGGACCACCTGGCCCCCGGGCTCAAGGCGGGGGTCGATCTCTATTGACTGGAAACAGCGGCTCTGATTCAGGGCCTCCCGGGCCGCTTCCACGAGACCCGGCCGCCAGGGATCGCCGGCTTGAAAGGGGATCAATTCCCGGGCCATGGCCTCCCAGTCCGAGCGGTGGCGGGGCGCAGCCTGGATTCGCACCTCGAGGGCGGCAATAAACCGGGACGCCTCGCCTTTCTCGTCCACCGTCCCGGCCCGCGCCTCAAGGCCTGCGGCTCCCAGGATCAGCCAGAGCAGTCCGAGGCTCAACCCATAGATTAGCTTGGAAACGCCCATAACCCCACCCTACCGAAATTCCAGGCGCCAGCGCAATGCGCCGCCAAAGCGCCCCAGGCTGTCCCGGTACCCGCTGGCGGTCACATTGGGATAGAGGCGGTAATCGGCCACGGCACGCTCCAGGCGCTCGCCCTCCTCGGTGCCCATGCTGTATTTCACGGTGAGCCGGTCGGAGAGATGCCGGCCCACGGTCACCTCCCTACCCGTCGATTCGCCGTCGGCCTCGCTGCCGGTTTGGGTCTCCAGGATATCCAGGCCGGCGGCGCGCTGCAATCCTCCGGTAAGGGAACTGCCGAACAGATCCTGGGCCAGCTTTTCGGGGGAGAGACTCACCCCGCCACCCCCCTTGGCCAGTTCCCCGGTGGTCTTGCCGATGAGCAGCAAAGAGAGAATGTCGGCCTGGCTTTCGGCGGGCTGGGACGTGAGTTCGAAGTCCAAAGCGTCGGGCACCCCGCTGAGCTTCAGGAAAATTTCCCACTCCCGGACCACGGTTTGGCCGACGATGTCCAATTCCGGTTCGATGGCATAGGGATTGACGAAATCCAGCACCCCCCGGGTGACCTCAAAGGAGATCGTGCGGGTGGGCAGCAGCGAAGCCAGGGGCAGCCCACTTGCGCTGAGCAAGGGGTAGCTCACCTCGCCGGACAACACCTCGGCCCGGCCGCTAAGGGCCGGATCCGCCAGGGAGCCGCGCAGTACCAGGTCAAAGGCGATATCCAGATTGGCCAGGTTGTTTTCCACCAACAGGGGGTCGCGCTGTTTCAGGGCCACATCGAAGGTCAAATCCTCCTTCCAGGTTTTCCGCTGCAGGTCCGGCGGTTCCTGGGAAGCGGAGTCCGTTGCACCGTCGTTCTCTTCGGTCAGGGGTGCCTCGTCCAGGGCCCCGGCGGGCAGCGGCGCAAGGTCGATATCCCGGGTGTAACTGCTCTCCAGCAGCTCCACCCTGCCGCTGAGCAACAGTGCCTGGGGTGTGCCGGCCAGTTTCAGATCGCCAGTGGCTGTCACGGCCAGGGTTTCGGGAATGTCCACGGGAAGCGCCGCCATCCCGAAGCTTAAGTCTACTGAAGCCGGGCGAAAATCCACCAGGGCCAGGTTCCCCTGGATGTCAAAGCGACCCTCATCCAGCATGCCCTTGACCTGGGAGAGCCTTACCGTCTGGGGGCTGAATTCGATCCGGCCATCGAGCTGACGCAGGGTCTGGCCCCACTCCGGGATGGTAAGGCCCAGGGCGTCCAGTTCCAGGCTTCCCGTTAGCTGGGGCTCGCTCAGCTTGCCGCCGAGGCGGATGTCCACCCCCAGCTCCCCCTGGGGCGACCACTCCGGCTTGAGCCAGGCTTCCGCCAGAGCCGCGGGAATCGCGCCCTTCAAGGTCGCCTGCAGGGCCCCGTCCAGAGTGCCCTGCCCGGCCACCATGAGCCGGTTTTCCAAATCGGAGCGGTTCAACAACACCAGGTCGGCGGGTGCAACATTCCAGCGACCCTCGGTCAAGGTGCCCCGCAGATTGACGGTTTGCAGCAGGGTCTCGCCCCGGCGCGTGAGGGCCACGTCACTCAGGTTCAAATCCGCTTTCATGGATGTTGGCTGGGCGAGATTGCCCTCAAGGGTCACCCCTCCGCTAAGGGTGCCCCCCAGGTCCGATTGTCCCGCCAGGCGAAAATAGGGGCTTAAATCGCTCTGGGACCAGCGGCCCCGGGCCGTAAGGCGCCCCTCGGCCAGATCGTAGGTCGCCTCCAGGGGAAATCCCAAGTCGGCTTGAAGGGTGAGCTCCTTGCCGGCCAGGCCCAGGTCCGCATTGAGTTCCGGAACCTGGCGGCTCTCCACGGTCATCTGGTCCAACCGGAGATTGGCGTTGATCCGAGGGTCTTCCAGGCTGCCCTTGCCGGTCGCCTGCAACATCAGGCGCCCGTCCGGCAGGTCGCGCTGGCGCCAGGCCTGAATCTGGCGCAGATGCAGATCGGACCCAGCCAGTTCGAATGCAAATCCTCCATCAAAGCTGTAGCGGCCCTGGCCTTGGATCTCCTCTCCGGGTACCAGGGTCAACCGCAGATCCTCGGCAGCCACGCCGTCCGCCGTGAAATTGATCTGGGCTTGGGCCCGAGCCAGGCTCTGGCCGTATAGGGTCAGCCCCTGGGCCTTGAGTTCGGCCTGGCCCCGGGGAGCCTTGAGAGTCCCGGCCAAATTGGCATTGAGAGTCACGGCCCCTTGAAGGTCGGGCAAAAAGTCTTCCAGAAATAGCGGCTGAGCCGTGAGGGTCAGGGCCATGGGCTCGGTTTCGGCGTCGCTGTCCAGCTCTTCACCCCAGGGCAGCAGCAGCGTGCCCTGCAGATCCACTCGGGAGCGGCGGTTTTCCAGGTGAAAGCGCTCCACGCTGATCCGGGGGCCGGCGAGCTGAATTCGCGCCTCCAAATCCCCGACGCGGTAATCCAGGGCCGACAGATCCTCACCCTGAAGATCCACGACTCCCCGGGGCGCCTTGAGGGAACCGGTCAGGGCGATGTTGCCCCTGAAGCTCCCCGAGGCTGGGGAATCAGGCAGAAAATCCGCCGGCCGCAAATTGGCAATAATCATGTCCAGGGCGAGGGGCGCATCCCCCCAGGGCTGGGCCGGACCCACGGGCAGGTCCCATGCGCCATGGCCCTGGAGTTGGCTTTGCTGGTTTTTAAGACGAAGTTCGGCAAGGGTAAGGTGCCCCTGCTCATCCAACCGCAGATCGGCGTTCAGGTTCCCTAATCGCGCCTTATCCATTTCAAGTCCCTGGCCGCTGAGGACCATCTCAATCTTGGGGCGGTTCCAGGCCCCCGCGGCCGAGCCAGCCGCCTCCAGGCGCCCCGCCAGGGGCGGGATGCCCGTCATTCGGGCCAGACGCCCCAGATCCGCCAGGGATGCCTGGTATTGAACGTCGAGGTGCTGATCCTGCCAGTTGAGCTGACCCTGACCCTCGATATGGCTACCCATCCCGGTGAGGCGCAGCTGGGTGATACCGATCTCAGAACCCTTGAGGCGGGAATCGAGATGGAGCGCCACAGTCTCAAAATCAGGATCGCGATCGGGGTCAAGATCGGACGTTTGGGAATCGCGCCGCCCAGCGGTCAGATCGAGCTCAAAGCGGGCATCGCCTTGGAAATCGGCCGCCATCTGATCCGGGGTCAGGCCGCTCCCGGTGAAGGTAAAGGCCGCGGCCAGGGTGCCGGCCGGCAGCTTCTGGCCAAAGGGCAGGCTGGGGGAGCGAATGCTCTCCAGCTCGAGGGCCAGATCATAGGCAGCTTTTCCAAAGGCAAACCCCTCCCCGGATCCCAGATCCACCTGCCCCGTGAGGTGGGTTGTGCCCCCAAAGGCCGCCAGGTCAAAGGCGTCAATGGTCAGTTTGCGGTGCCAAAACTGAAGATTAGCCACCAAGCCCTCCCAGGAAATCTCCTGAATTGTCCCCCGGGGCCAACTGGCACTCAGATCAAGCCGGGGATCGTGCAGGGCGCCCTGGACCTTCAGGGTCGCGTCGAGGCGGCCGGACAGCGCCAGTTCCGGCGCCACGATCCGGCCCGCTTGGGCCGCCTCCGCCGCAAGGGTTGCGGTCAGATCGAGCTGAAGGGTGCCAAAGGGGTCCTGAAGGGCGCCCTGAATATCCAGTTGGCCTCCTGGAAAGCCCAAACGGAGGGATAGAGGCGCCACTGCTTCCGGGGAGATGGGCAGGGAAAGATTGAAATTGTTCAAGCCGACGCGCCGGCCGTTGCGGATCACGGCACCTTTGGCAAAGGCCAGGTCGAGGGTTGCCCTGCGGGCCGCTAGTTGTCCCGCAGCCTGAATCTCCAAACCTTCCAGATGAACGCCGGGCCAGGCGGCCGCCGGGGCGAGATTAAGCGTAGCATCGGTCACCGAAAGTTCGTCCACCTGAAGGTCAACCGGCAAGGGACCGGCAGGCTCTTTTTTAGGTGTCGGATCGGGATTCGCGGCGGCAAAACTGCGCACGATATTCAGATCTCCAGGGCCTTGCCCCTGAATATCGAGCCTCAATTGATCTATATTCAAATGGCGGATCACGATGCGGCCCTGGACCAGAGGCAGCCATTGCCAATCCAGGGCCGCGCGCGCCGCAAAAAGAACCGCGCGCCCTTCGGGGTCGGCCACCGTCAGGTTGTCCAGCGCCAGGGCTCCGGCCAGGGGCCGCAAAGCCAGGTCGTCCCAGCTCAGGGTTCCCGGAATGCGGCGGTTGATCGCCTTCGCCAGGCGCTGCTGGCCCCCGCTGGTATTGAGGTAGGCAATCCCGGCAGCCCCCAGCAGCAGCACCAGCGCCAGCAGGAGTGCCAGACCGACCAGACTGTATTTGATCCAACGGGTCATAGATAAAGAGATACCTCTGGCAGGGCGACAGGGTAGACTGGGAACAGGAGCAGAGGCGGAAACTTCCACCCCGGATAAGATTAGGGCTATTTAGGGCAATACGAGCGTTGGGACTGGGGCACTAGTTAGCAATGATTGCCAGTCAAGTAAAGGGATGGGGCGGGTCAGAAGAGGGGCTGGGTCAATGCAATCGACCCCGGAATGGACCCTCCGGGGTTATAATGTCAGAATTTTTAAGTCTGCAAGCGTCGAAAAGGGAAAATCGACGATAGGCCTAAATTCAGGGGCGAAGTGCTCCTATTCGCAAAACCGATGACATTCGGCTGCCAATCCATCCGGCCTGACGGCGTTGCGAAAATACACCATATTCCCGATATTCCTTAATTTTCGCGCCTTGCCAGCCCGGCGCATTGACAACCTCATTAAGTCATCGTTTTTACGAACAGGAGCACTAGGCCACATCTTGAAGAATCGTTTCGGCATCCGTATTGAGCACCTCATCGATGTCCAAAAGAATTTTGACGCCCTCTTCCATCTTGGCCATGCCCAGGATGAAACTGGTATCCAATTTGGCGCCAAAGGTGGGAGAGGGTTCGATCTCATCGGCCTTGATATTGAGGACCTCGGACACTGCATCCACTACGATTCCCACCGGTATGGTGCTGTTCTGGCCGTTGATTTCTATCACGATGATGCAGGTACGCTCGGTGTAGTCCACCTCGGGCAGTCCGAATTTGAGGCGCAAATCCGTCACCGGGATCACCTTGCCCCGCAGATTGACCACGCCCTTTACGTATTCAGGGGTTTTGGGGACTTGGGTCACGGGCATCATGCCGATGATCTCCTTCACCTTCAAGATGACAATGCCGTACTCTTCATCCGCCAGCTTAAAGGTTAGATATTTTCCGGCACGCAATTCACTCATGGCACATTTCTCCTTTTGAGGGCTGGGGGGCGTCCACCGGTTGCAGCTGCGGCCCGCCAATCGCTGGGGCCCGATAATCCATTAAAATTTTGCGGAAGATTCGCGGCATAGGCCGCGTTTATCCAACCCGGTCCTGGAACAGGTTTGGGTTACAGGAATAGTATCGGGCATTTTATAAGGAGACTTTAATAGTTTTATTTGATTTTAGCGATCCATCCGGTTCGATTTCAGGTATCGCAATCGGACCGCGGGGAGCGGCCGCTTATTTGAGGAATGCCCACCACACAAAACAGCTCAAGATCCCGCTCCAGAGAAATGCTTTGACATAGTTGCCCCAGGCCACCGGCCGGCGGGCGATGCCGTTTTTATCCGGGGCACCGATAATTTGCTTGCAAGTGGAGCAGCGGCGGTTGGCAACGGGGTTGGGCGCGGAACATTCAGGACATCGTTTCACAGCGAAGGCGGTCATAGGCGCAGCAAGAGTCATGGTGTTTCTCCGTGGAAAATGAGATCTATGGATTGGGTTGAGCCTCTATTTGGGGAGGAGAAAATAGCAATATCCATGCCGGAAAGCCGCGATCCCCTCGAAACCGTTTCCAGATTTATTTAAATTGTTTAAATTATTATGGTAAATTGTGTATTCCCATCTCAAATCCCTGACAATCAGCAATGGATCGGCGGCAGATTATCCGAACCCTTGAATTTAACCGCCAAGGTGCGGGGGTCCCTAAAATAGGAAGTGTCGGGAGGGGGGAGGCGGGCTGAAATCGGGTGGCAAAATTTGACAGGCTGAGGACGAAAAAACGGGAGTGCCGCCCGCTCAGGGCGTGGGTGTGAGGGCGATTTGCAGATCGCGCTGAAATCCCTTGAAACTTTCAATTTCCGCCTTCTGGCGGGCTTCCTGATCGGCCAGGTCCGCTTTCAGGCCATAAATTTCGGTTCGCTTTTCGTTTTCCATGCTGTCGAAAAAGGAAATGTACTGCTCCATCAATTGGTCCAGGGAGATATAGATCTGGAGGGTGTCGTTCTCCTTCCAGGCCTCTAAACCTTGCCGGATCCGTTGTTCCAGCTTCTCGCGGAGGGCCTTGGGATCGATGGTAAGCTGATACTCTTTTTCCAGCCGGGTCTTGAACACGGCCTTGTTCTCGGTTTCCACATACTCGTCCAGGTAGGCGCCCTTACCCACCCAGCGCAGGGGATTGTACCAAGCCCGCTGCATCAGGCGCTGTTTTTTGACCTGCTCCTGGCGATAACCGTCGGGCACCGTGACCAGGCGCTCTTTTTCGCTGGTTTCAATGCAGGACAAGGGAATGGAAAAGTTCATGGGAGGGATGTTAAGGTCCCCCATTTCCTGGATGCGCCCGCTACCGTGGGCCGTACCCAGGGCTGCGGAAAGCTCTTTGTTGAGTTCGTTCTGCATCTGGGAAACCGATTCATTGAGGGTCTCCACAAAGCGCTTGAAAATACCTTCCACCTTCAGCTTAAAAGCGTTCAGGGCGTCTTGGCGGGCACGATCCAGGCGGTCGCTGATGTAGGATTCGATGAGCCCGAACAGGGTGGCGGCCGTCACCGTGGGATCGGCCGTGGTGAACCGGTAGAGCCCATCTCTGCTGACCAGGGCTTTTTTGGCTGGTTGGGCCGCAGCGTGCTGGGCCTCGGGCCAAGCCATCTCATCGGTAAAATGGACGTGTACCGCTCGGCAGGCCTGATCCGTCAAATCCGAAAGGGGATCAAGCAGATGCTCCCGGGCACAGGCCTCGATGACCGATTCGGACTCCGCCAGGCAATCGTACCGATGAGTATTGAACTCCCCGGTGAGCTGTTCGCGCATGTAAGGAATCTCCCGGGTCAGGAGATCCAAACCCTTGCGCAGCCCGATTTCCGCTTTTTCCGCGGTCTGCCCCAAAAAACCGATCCGCTGCTGGGCCGCGTTGACGATCTCCTTGATCACCCCCTCCAGCTCCCAGCGCACCCGGCCCACCACCTTGTCCTCCACCGTGGAGCGGATATAGTCGGTAATGCGCCGCTCAATGGCCTCGATCCCCTGGTAGGCTGCCAGGGCCGCCTCGGGATCCTCGGCATCGTCAAAATCGATGAGCGCTTTGCGATAAGCCTTGCGACTGGTCCGCCCTTCGAGGCTGTCAAGATGGAGCAGCCCTTTCTGGTTCATTTTGTGCAAGCAGGCAAAATGCGAGGCCACGCCGTAGACGTCGGGGGCCTCAAAGCCGTGGGTCAGCGCCGTGGATTGCAGTTTGGCAATGGCATTTTTCAAGCTCACGCCCTGGGGCAGGTTGCGCAGGGCATCGTCCTCCAGGGCCAAATCGGCTTTGTTGATGATAAAGAGAACATCGAAAAACGGGTCATTTTGGGAGCGCTTTTTAATAATCTCCCACAACCCCTGCTGGTCACTCACCAGATTAGCGTCCAGCTGGCCGTAATCAAACAGAAAGATAACCAGATCCGCATCTTCCCGGATCAGGCGGTTGGTGATAGTCCGGTGGGACTGGCTGAAGTGGCCGGTATTGTTGGGACCCGGCGTATCGATCACCACGTAGCGGAACTGAACGCGCTCCATGGCCTTAAAGGTTTCAAATTCCCAGAACAAGTCAATGCGCTCCACATGGCGGTACGTTTCAGGCTTGTCAGCGCTGTCCTGCTGGGCGTAGAATTTGATTTCCTGTTTGACCTGCTCGCCGGAAATCTCCACCGCAGGGCGCTCATGGCTGAAATGGACCCGGGCGCGCCCCTGGCCCTTGATGGTGTAGGGATAGATGTAGGTAAGGCATCCGGTGGTGGCTTCGTGAAAGGCAGGCAGCACAATGTCGCCGAACAGGGCATTGATAAAGGAACTCTTGCCTGAGGACATATTGGCCACCACGGCAATCTTGAACTCCTCTTCATTGAGCCGGGAAATAATGGGCTGCAGTTTGGGCGCCAGGTGATAACGGGAGGCATGGGGCAAAATGACCTGTACCAGACGGTTGAGCTCCTGCTGACTGCTCAGGGCCGCCATGCGCCGCGCAAGGGCGGAGGTGAGGCTCGATTTACCTTCTCCCCGATTTTGGGCCGTGACCATGATTTCGGCTCCTCCAAGGATCAGCGACGCAGGCGGCATCGCCCGGTAACGGGTGTTCTGCTGAAAGATTTCAAGCCCTGGTACAATGGTTCAAGGGCCCTGATCTGCGCAACATACTTATATTATATTAAGTTTTACGACAATAGCTTGAAACAAAAAAACCGCCCCTCCCCGAAGCGCTTCGGGGAGGGGCGGTTGTAACCTAGTGGGCGCATCCACCCGCTGGTATGTTAATCCACCTTTTCGAAATACTGCTGCTCTGCCCCGCAGAGCGGGCAGACCCATTCATCGGGTAGATCCTCGAACGCTGTTCCCGGGGGGATCTGATTTTCATGGTCGCCGACCTCCGGGTCGTACACGTAACCGCAAGGGCATTCCCACTTATCCATTTAATGTCCTTTCTAAACTACTTTGAGTGAGGCGCTAAAATTTTTCCACTACGGCCCGACCGTAATCCTGGCAAGCCTTCATTCCCTCTTGGGATTCGACAACCGCCTCTCTGAGGCTGAGGGCGCCCAAATCGGTCATATCCATTTTGTAGACATGCTCCATGGTGTCAAAAATCATGGGCGCAGACTCGCCGCTGTGGGTGTGGGATCCGAAGGCACCACCGATTTTTCCGGCCAGGTTGGCTTTTTGGGCCAAAAAGAGAAAGGTTTTCATCCCGGCGGTCATGTCCTTATGGTAGGTGGGGCAGCCGAAAACGAACCCGTCATATTCGGCCAGCTCTTTTTCGCTCTTGATTCCGGAAATCTTTTTAAGGTCCGCGGAGTTTCCTGAAAAGCGGATTCCCTCGGCAATATACTCGGCCATTTTCTCCGTTTTTCCGGTTCGACTGACATAGCCAACTAATACTTTCTTCATCGGTTCCTCCCCTAAAATTTGAGTTGGTGGCAAGATCCCCGTTGTTAGACAAGGAGATTACCGGGTTATCGATTTTGGATATTCCGGCGGACGGGCAATATGTGACTTTATCCTTAACGGTTTCGATCTATGGGGTCAATCAAAAGACGTGCCAATGCAGTCCAACCCTATATTTTTCGCCTACATTCAGCGTGTTACATCGTAACCAGGACCGGTTTGCGGAAATGGATTATGTTTCACGGACCATTTCGTGAGACATATCCGTCTCAAAAATTCATAAAAACAGTACATCCCGGGCTCTTCAGTTCCGGGAAAAGATTTGACCCCTTTTAGGGAAACCAGTACATGCCACTGAAACACCCGGGCGACGGTGGGGATAACCCCAAACGCCCAATCGAGACCTTTCCGGATAATCTGAAACACCCACAGGAGCAAGCCAAATGGGTACAGCATGGATTCAAAATTTAGCCGCAGAGCGGCAACCCGGCGTACCGGCCGCCCTGGGATACCTGATCTTCAGCCTATTTTTGGTGGGACCTATCTCGGGATGCACCTTGTTGCGGGTCGACCTTTTGGACAGCAGCCGGAAACCTTTGCAGGAGCGCGTCATCCAGGGCAAAGGAGCCCATAAAGTCGCGCTGATCACCGTTCAGGGCACCATTCGCAACCCGCCGGACAAGCCCGCTCTGGGGCAGCAGAGCGGCACCCTGCCAGAAATCGTGGCGCAACTCAACCGCATTGCCGAGGATAACCATGTGAAGGCCGTGGTTATCAAAATCAACTCACCGGGAGGCACCATCACCGCCAGCGAGCAGTTGTACCACGAAATCAAGCGGTTCAAATCCCGGACCGGCCTGCCGCTGGTGGCCATGCTGATGGATGTAGCCGCTTCGGGGGGATACTACGCCGCGCTGCCGGCGGACGAAATTATAGCCCACCCCACCACCATCACTGGATCGGTGGGGGTGATCTATTTGCAGCCCAAGGTGCGGGGATTGCTGGATAAGCTGGGTGTGGAGATGGAGGTGACCAAATCCGGAGACCAAAAAGACATGGGCAGCCTGTTCCGCGCAACGGATCCCCTGGAGGCTCAGCTGATTGAAACGATGATCACCCAACTGGCCGAGCGCTTCATGGGTGCGATGATCTATCATCGCCCCGCTACGGAACAATGGCGCTCAACAATTGCCTCTGCCCGTATTTTCCTGGGCGGTGAGGCCTTGGAACTAGGGTTGATCGACGGCTTGGGTTACCTCACCGACGCCGTCGCCCGAGCCCAGGCGCTGGCAGGGTTGCCCGAGGACGCCACGGTGGTTTCCTACGGGCGGCGACCCGCGGCTAACCCGACCCTCTATCATTCCCCCCAGACCCAGCCGGAGAGAGCGGCCCTGGAGCTCCTGAACCCTCTGGCGCCCCTGGGGGTGGCAGGGCTTACCCCCGGATTTCATTACCTCTGGCTTCGGGGGTATTAAAACCTTATAATACTATTATATCAAATTTTTATAGTATATCTATAAAAGTGTTTAATTAGCAAATTTCTCTGATGCCTTATCCAATAACTCCTGCCAAAAAAGGCAAAACATTCAATTCGTCGTTTCCAACTGTAGTATGAGCGGGTTTCAAACCCGCCCCTACCGGGATTGTATGCCGCCCTTGAGGGAGAAGGTGCTTCTGGCGGTTGCGACATGCCTTAAGGGGTTCGCCGGTTGAGGCGGTAGATAAAGGCCAGCACCTCGGCCACGGCCCGGTACAATTGGGGCGGGATTTCCGTATCCATATCCAAAGCTTCCAGGGCTTGCACCAGGTTGGGATCTTCATAATAGGGAACCCCGTGGGCCTGGGCCACCTCAATGATTCGCTCGGCGATACTGCCCCGCCCCTTGGCCACCACCCGGGGGGCACGATCCTGTCCGCTCTCGTAGCGCACGGCCACAGCTTTGCGCTGTTTGGTCGAAGCGTCTCGCCGTGACGATTCATCGCTCATGGTGTCACGCCTTGAGATCTACCAGGCTCCGGGAAGCGGCAGGCAGAGCAGGCTCGCGCTTTAGCCGGTCCACCTTGTCCCGGGAAACGGTGACCTGGACCGATACGCCCTGGGCGCCATCCTCCAACTTCGCCGTCAGTTCGTCCAGATGGGCTTCCAGGTTGGCCTTTACCGCCTCGCTGGTCACAAAAAAATGGAGATTGAGCTGGGCTGAAGCCAAATATAGATCGGTGCGCACCTCTCCCAGGCGATCCATATCCAACAGTAAAGAGACCCGCGGCGCGGCATCCCCGGAGGCGTCTTTGTGCTTGCGGTGAAAGATTTTCAGCCGAGAGAGATGGGGGTTGTCCTGGAGGTGCAGCCAGTGGCTGAACACCTGCTCCGGTTCCGGCCCGAAAGCGCGGCTAATCATTTGCCGCTGCTGGTGATCGATATCCGCCAGCAGATGGTCCACTGTGGTTCGGACCCGATTGAGGGCCATTTCCATTTCAGGATTTCTGCCTTTAGGTAAAGCATAAAAATTATCTTTCAACACCAATAGATTAGGTTTTAAATCCTCATTTAAAAGTTGACGTATTTCGGGTTGCCGTGAAAGCTGCTCCAAAGAGGCGCCGGGCAGCCGGGCCTGCAGGGCGCGCAGGACCCCTTCCAGGCGCTTTTCAAAATAGATACCGGAATCGATCACGGCGGATCGAATCTGGGGCAGCAGTTGTTCCATCCGGGCCTGGGGATCGATGGGGGTCAGTTGGGTCTGGACCCGACTCAGAATGGACCGTAGGGCCGTGGGCAAGGCGCCCGATCCTTCACCCGGGGTGGCCGCTGCTGCCTGTCCGGGCTGGGCAGATCCTTGGGCCGCGGCCGAACGGGGCGCAAGGGTAAGCAGTTGTTTAATATCTCCACGAAGCTGTTGAAACAGATCCCCGGTCAGCACCTCAAAGCGCGACAGGGGCACCTCCAGGGTGGTTTGGGTCCCCTGTCCGGGGGTGACGATGCTCATGCGCACCTTGTCCCCGGTTTCCATGACCTGCAGATTGACCGTCGCGTTCTGGGGCAGGGGAACTTTCAGTTCCGCCAAGGCCCGGAATCGACCGAAATCCACCAGGGTCTGACCGTCGGGTCGGTGCTCCAGAATGCGGCCGCTCAACCGGTCCCCGGGTTTGAGGGAGTCAAGCCCCCCGGAGAGCGTATAGCGTTGAGGAACCAGTGCTTGGAGTAACGCCTGAATATCCATGGTCACCGCTGAAAGATGGTTTCGGCCTGAGCGGGTCTGTAATTAGGGCCAACAGCACCCCCACTGACGTTATCGGCAGCCATCGCGGAAATCTTGAATTGAAATCGGGCGGGTAGTAGTCTTGAAACGCCTTTTGATCCATGTTCGTCTCTCCCGGCTGACGATTTTTCCGTTGCAACTTCTACCAATCCATACTATGTCAGTGCGGAATAAATTTCAAACCATAGGGGGATGCTGATGTTGAGAAAGGGTAGCATTTTCGGAATGTTGGTGGGTACAGCAGCGCTGCTGACACTGGTTTTGGGTATGGGTCTCGGCGGCCTGCATGCCGAGGGTGACGAAATGTGTCTGCCCCTGGGCACCATCATCCTGGAAGCGCCGGCGGATGTGGAGGCCCAGCGCGCACCCGTGGAATTTCCCCATAGCGCCCACTTCGATTTCAACTGTAAAGAGTGCCACCACATGTGGGAGGGGGACGAACCCATTATGTCCTGTCAAACTTCGGGATGCCATGATGGGGTGGAATCGCCCTATGTCCAAGGCGAAAAACCCGATCCCGAGGAAGTCAAGCTCTATTACAAGAATGCCTATCACAAATCGTGCATCGGCTGCCATAAGGCAATTGTAAAAAACAATCTGGCTTTGGCCGCCACGCCGGGCGGCAGCCAGGCCAATCTGATGAAGTCGGGCCCCACCAGCTGCAATGCGTGCCATCCCAAAGAATAAGCCCGCGTAAAATCAGATGGCGGCTCGACCAAATGGGCCGCCAGCTCTATGCATCAATTCCACACCTTTTCCAGGAGAGTATCACATTCCGCAAGCAACCATGGACGACGACCTACCTCAACAACCCGACGACCCCGATCTTGAACAAAACCAGCGGACATTAGCAAATTACGCCCCCGGACCTCACACGCCGTCGCGGCTTGGTGCGGCCGGCGCTTGGCCGGGGTGCCTCCGTGCCCGCGAACCCCGATCCATTCTTAGACATGCTGGCTGCCTTTATGGACCCTGGATGGGCCCAAGCGATCCCCAGCCGCGGTCGATCCGGGCCGGTTCCGAAGCCCGGCAAAGCCGTTTGGCGGACAATGGAGAGCCAACCTTTCCCATCATTCAGAAGACAGCCCCCCTCCAATGACCCTCGATATCATCGCGCTGGCCGTATTACTGCTCTTTTCCGGTTTCTTTTCCTCGGCGGAAACCGCCCTGTTTTCCATCAGCATGACCCAGGCTCGCCATCTGGCTAAAACTCCGCTCCGCTCCTTTCAACTAATCCACCGCCTGAAAGAAGACCCTCATCGCCTGCTGACCACCATCCTGATCGGCAACAATGTGGTCAATGTGGGCGCCTCAGCCCTGGCCACCGCCCTGGCCCTGCGCCTAGTGCCCAATCATGCCGTGGGCTATGCGGTCTTCGTGATGACCTTCCTGATTCTGGTTTTTGGCGAGGTTTTCCCCAAATCCATTGCCACCCGCAACAATGTGCTCATCGCCCGGCTCACCATCTACCCCATCTACTGGCTCTCTCTGGCCTTGAGCCCCATCATCTGGTTCCTCAATTTCATCCCCCGCATTACCGGCCGTTTTGAGCGTAAGCGCACGGTCACCGAGGAGGAGCTGATGACCATTGTGGAGGTGGGCGAGGAACAGGGCGAGATCCGCGAAGAAGAAAAAGAGCTGATCAGCAATATTTTCGAATTCGACGACACCAATGCCTATGAAATCATGACCCCCCGGGCCGATATGTTCGTCATCGACACCCAGGACCCCCTCAGCCTGGCCCAGATCAGCAAATCGGGCTTTACCCGCGTGCCGGTGATCGAAGACAGCATCGACAATGTGGTGGGCATCATCAACATCAAGGATCTTTTCAACCAGATGGCCAAATCCCAGGAAAAGATCGATATTCAAAAGCTCATGCGGCCACCCTATTTTGTACCGGAAAATAAAAAACTCAACAGCCTGCTGGCCCAGTTCAAAAAAAAGAAAAACCACCTGGCCATTGTGGTGGACGAACACGGTGGGGTTTCAGGCCTGATTTCCCTGGAAGATGTGCTGGAGGAGATCGTAGGCGAGATCAGCGACGAAACCGACAAGGAAGAGCAGCTGATTGTCAAAACCAATCCCCAGGAGTGGATGGTGCTGGGCAAAACCGATATTGAAGATGTCAATTTGACCCTCGGCATGGAAATTCCCGATATCAGCGAATACGACACCTTTTCCGGCTATATTCTCGATCTCATCGGGCGCATTCCCCGGGAGAAGGAAGAGATCGCCATCGAAGGCTACCGCATCACCATTCATGCCATGGAGGGCAACCGCATCAAATCGCTCATCGTCCGCCAGGAATGATTCTGAATTTGAGATCTGAAATCTCAAACTTCGAATCTCAACGCAGGCCTCCACCGTGAATTCCAGTCCCGCCGCACCGGAATACATCGACGTTGCCGTGCCCCTGCCCTTGTTCGGTACCTTCACCTACAGTGTTCCTTCCCCCTTTCAGCAGGAGATCGCCGTGGGCAAGCGGGTGCGGGTCCCCTTTGGACGCCGCCGGCTCACCGGGTTTATCGTGGCCCTACCCGAGGCCCCACCCGAAAATCACCGTATCAAGGCCATGCTGGATCTGCTGGATGAAAGCCCCTTGTTTCCTCCGGCCATGCTCCCCTTTTTTCAATGGATCGCCGACTACTATCTCTACCCCCTGGGGGAGGTGATTCAAACCGCCCTACCAGCTGGCACAGCCCGGGCCGACGAAAGCCTGTTTGAACTCGCCCCGGCCGGAACCACGGCCTTGTCCACCCAAACTCTGGGAGCTTTGCAGCACGCCATTCTGGAACGCCTGGGCCAGGGAACCGCCAGCGCCAAACAACTGAGCCGGATGATCAAAAAGCGTGTCACCGCGACCCAGCTCCAAACCCTGGTGGACCGGGGCTGGATCACCCGCCGGACCAAACAGTTCCGCCCCTTGGCGGAGGTTCTTAAAGTCCGGATGGTGCGGCTGACAACGGCAGCCTCACCCCCGGGCCGAACCCCGGCACCAGCACGGGAAAAGGTCATCGACGCCCTTAAAGCCCAGGGCGAGCTGAGCATGACCGAGCTTCGCGCCCTGACCCCTTCGGCGCCCCGCATTGTCAAAACCCTGGCCGCGGCCGGCCAAGTGCAAATCAGCGAAAAGCCAATTTACCGGGACCCCTTTGGCGAGCCCATTACCCCGGACACGCCCCCCATCCTTAACCGGGAGCAGGCTGCGGCGGTCAGTGCCGTCACGGCCTGTTTGGGGCAAGGTTACACGCCTTTTTTGCTTGCCGGCGTCACCGGCAGCGGCAAAACCGAGGTCTACCTGCGGCTGGCGGCGGAGACATTGGCCCAAAAACTCTCGGTGATTGTGCTGGTCCCCGAGATTGCCCTGATTTCCCAGGCGGCCCGCCGTTTTCGGGCGCGATTCGGCCAATGCGTGGCCGTGCTGCACAGCGGTCTGACCCCTGGCGAGCGACGAGCCCAATGGCGACGAATCGCCGACGGCGAGATCCCCATCGTCATCGGTGCCCGCTCGGCCATCTTCGCCCCCCTGGCCCATCTGGGCCTGGTGGTGGTAGATGAAGAGCATGACGTCTCCTACAAACAGGAAAGCGGGCTGCGCTACAACGCCCGGGATCTGGCCCTGGTTCGCGCCCGGCAGCAGGAGGCCGTGGCTCTGCTGGGCTCGGCAACCCCTTCGGTGCAAAGCTATTTTAATGTGCAAACCGAAAAATTCCGGGAACTCACCCTCACCCGCCGGGTGGCCCAACGCGCAATGCCGGAAATCAACGTGGTGGATCTGCGGGAGATACGTGATCTGCGAGGTATCGCACGCTTTTTCAGCCCCCAGTTAACCCAGGCCCTGGACCAGACCCTGAAGCGCGGCGAGCAGGCCCTGATCTTTCTCAACCGTCGGGGATTCGCCAGCTTTCCTATCTGTGGGTACTGCGGAAAGCCCCTCTCCTGTCCCAACTGCGATATATCCCTGACATTTCATCAAAAAATCAATGCCCATAGCTGCCATTGGTGCGGATTCAGCCAGCCGGCGGGCCTTGCCTGCCCCCATTGCGGGGCCCTTGAGATTAAAAACCTGGGTCTGGGCACCGAGCGTCTGGAGAGCGCCCTGGCCGAACGCTTTCCCCAGGCGCGCATCGGCCGCATGGATCGCGACACCACCCGCCAAAAAGGCCGCCTGATCGAGATGCTCAATGACCTCAAACAACGGCGCATCGATATCCTGGTGGGAACCCAAATGGTCACCAAGGGCCACAACTTCCCCCACATCACCTTGGTGGGGGTGATCTGTGCCGATATGTCATTAAATATCCCCGAT
The DNA here is from genome assembly GCA_963713755.1 of uncultured delta proteobacterium. Classification (GTDB taxonomy): domain Bacteria; phylum Desulfobacterota; class Desulfobacteria; order Desulfobacterales; family CAVQMW01; genus CAVQMW01. The sequence continues at coordinate 198,808 of CAVQMW010000006.1, forward strand.
TTCAGGGCTGGTGAACGCACATTTCAGCTCCTGGCCCAGGTGGCGGGTCGGGCCGGACGGGGCAGCGCCGCCGGACAGGTGATTTTACAGACCTACACGCCGGAGCATTTTACCATCCGGGCGGCCCAGGCCCAGGATTTCCAGCGCTTTTACCACCAGGAGATTGTCTTTCGGCGTAGCCTGAACTATCCGCCCTTCAGCCACCTGATCCACCTGAAAATATCGGGACGCCATGCCCGGCGCACCGCCGAACGGGCTGGGAAAATTGGACGGTTGTGTCAAAAAATCAAAGCTGAGCGTGGGGAAATGGAGAATGTGGAAATTCTGGGTCCCATTGAAGCTGGTATCGCCCGCATCGCCAACCGCCATCGCTGGCAAATCCTGCTCAAAGCGTCGGCAGTCGCCAGCCTGCACCGCTTTGCCCGGGAAGTGCTGTTTGGCCACCCGATCGTCAGCGCGGATCGCGAGGTGCGGGTCACCGCCGACGTGGACCCCTATTTGATGGGTTAGAATTGAGCGCCGACTGGATTCCTTGACAATTTAAGGCCATCCCCTTAATGAAGGCTCTCGACCTGAACGCCAGGGCGGCGCCTGTCGTCAAGCGCCATGGCACTCGGGGTTTTCTTTCCCCTCTCAACCGAAAGCAGAGGTTAAAGGAGAAATAGTTATGCATATCAGAGGTTCAAGATGGATGGCACTGTTGCTCTTGCTGACGATAGGCAGCGTGGTTCACGCCCAAGGGACCCCAACCCCCACGGGACCCCGTATCGTGGTTCCCCAGGATCGCTTTGAATTCGAGCCCGTGCCCGAAGGCAGCGAGGTCACCCACCAGTTCAGCGTCAAAAACAGCGGGGATGCGCCCTTGCTCATCGAGCGCGTGCACACCGGCTGAGGGTGCACCACCGTCGCGTTTACCCGCGACATCCCCGCCGGCGGCGAGGGCACCATCACTCTGAAGGTCAAGACCCAGGGGTACGGGGGGCACACCCTGTCGAAAACCTCAACGGTCTATTCCAACGACCCCGTACGCAGCCAGATCCAACTGCGGATCTCCGGTCCCGTAGAAAAAGTAGCCACCATCCAACCCAAGCGGGTACGGCTTTTCGGCAAGGTCGGCGAGTCGGTATCGGCCACGGTGACCATAGCCCCGGAACCCAAATACCCCTTTCGCATCCTGGAGGCGCAACCGGTCAAGGCCAACAACCTGCGCTGCCAGGTTGAAGGCAGTGGCCAATCCCAGGGGCCGTTCCAACTGCGGATCGAAAACATCCGCAGCACCCCGGGACGCTATTCCGAGCAGATCCTGGTCAAAACCGACAGCGAGATGCAACCCGAATTGCGGATCCCGGTCTACGGCAATATCATTGCCGCGCCGGCCCCGGCCCCAGATCCGGAAGTGAACTCAGACCCGCCGGAAAAGCCTGATGCAGCTCAATCTCAACCATAAGCGGGTCAATGGTATCAAGGTCGTCGCCTTTGACTGCGATGGGGTGATGTTCGACACCACCCTGGCCAACCAGACCTATTACAACACGGTACTGGCCCAGTTCGGACGCCCCCCCATGAGCCCCGAGCAATTCCGCTATGCCCACGCACACACCGGCGAAGAGAGCATTGCTTATCTCTTCGCGGAAACTGGTCTCACGGCCGAGGCGGAAACGTTTCGCCGCCGGATGAATTATTTCCAGTTTTTGCACCTAATGAAAATCGAACCCCACCTCAAAGCCCTGCTTCACTGGTTGCGGCCGGGCTTTGGCACCGCCATCGCCACCAATCGCATGGATACCATGCCCCGGGTGCTGGAAACCTTCGCGCTCGGCCCGCTCTTTGACTGCGTGGTGACGGCCTTGGATGTGCCCCGCCCCAAACCGTCTCCCGACGCCTTGTTCAAGGTGGCCGATCACTTTCAGGTCAGACCCGCGGAGATCCTCTATATCGGCGATACCTATGTGGACGAGGAAGCCAGCCAGGCCGCCGGCACACCTTTTGTGGCCTATGGCAATCCCGACCTAAAGGCCCTGGCCCATATCCAGAACCTGGCCCAGGTGCGTGAGCTGTTATAATTCCCCTCACCGCTTACGGAGGATATCATGGATCAATCCCAGTTGAATAAACTGAACCCATTGCTGCCAACCCTGGGACTCAGCGAGGTTCCCATGGGGCTCTTTTACAGTGACACGAAACCTTCCGAGGGATTCAGTCCCAAACCGTTGGAATTGCCCACCCGGGAAAAGGAAATGCGTGATGAGGTCAATTGGCAGGATATTTTTGGCCAATTTTCATGCGCCATAGGGCATATCTGGCGCGCCCGCAAGAAAGGCTGCGCGGCTTATTTTTCGGCTCAACAGTTCGGATGCCCCGGAGCGGCCTTCTGGCTGGGATTCAACAAGCCTCAGGCGGAAACCATTATTCACTATGTCTCAACGGGGATTCCCAACTGGACCGAAGGCGAGCGTTATTGCGATTCGCCTGACAATCTGCGGCGGATATTCGAGTATGTAGACCCCCGCCCCGCGCCCCGCGCCTATTGCGTGGTCAAACCTCTGGACCGGTTTGCCCCTGAAGAAACGCCCGAGCTGGTGATCTTCTTTTGCCGCCCTGAAACCCTCAGCGGCCTGCATCAGTTGGCTGCCTTTGTCACCAACGATCCCGAGGTGGTCACCTCCCCCTGGAGCGCCGGGTGCGGCAGCCTGGCCGCCTGGCCTCTGCACTACCTGGCCAAAGGGCTGCAAAAGGCGGTGATCGGCGGCTGGGACCCCTCGGCCCGCAAGTTTTACAAAACCGATGAACTCTCGTTTACCGTGCCCCGGGAGATGTTCGCCCGGATGCTGGATCGCCAGGAGGAGTCCTTCCTGGGCACCAAAACCTGGCAGGGGGTTCAAAAGAAGATTTTGCGCAGCAAAAAGGCCTGGGGAGAAACCCAGGCCGAGTGATTTCAGGGGAAGAGTGTGTGCTTGGATCGGTCCGGCGGGGAAAAATCCCCCCCGGCCCCCCTTTTTTTCAAAGGGGACTATGGGGATTTTCTTATTCGGATCGTTATTTCACCAGAAAATTTTGGATAAGATACACGGACAAGCTGATTCCGTGGGCATTCTTGGCAAGCGGCTCGAATGCCCCTATCGATCTATAACGGGATCAGCATGCTGAAGCGGCTGCCATGGCCCGCCCCGCGGCTCTCGGCCCAAATGATTCCGCGGTGCAGTTCCACCAGATCGCGGGTCAGCGGCAACCCGAGACCGGTGCCCTGGTACTTGCGCCCGGTATTGCTGTCCACTTGCTCAAAGGGATCGAAAATGCGTTCCAGATGCTGCTTGTCGATCCCGATGCCGCTGTCGTGAATGCCGATATAGAGCAAGCCCTCATGGGCGTTCATGAACTCATGCACGCTTCGGGCGTTTCCATTGACGGGTATTTCCGCGGTGGAGGCGGCACGGCGCGCTTCGAGCTTGATCCAGCCCCCATCGGGGGTGAATTTCACTGCGTTGGACAGCAGATTATAAAGCACCTGTTTGAGTTTGCGCTCATCGGCTTGAAGGGTTTCCGGCACATCCTTGATGTTGGCGGAAACTTGAAGGCCCTGCTTGAGAGCTTTTTCCTTGATCATCAGCAGGCTGTGTTCCAGCAGCGGCCTGAGATCAATTTTATTGCGTTCAATTTCCATCTTGCCGGCTTCTATTTTGGAAAGATCCAGAATGTCGTTGATCAGCGACAAGAGATGTTTGCTGCTCGTCAGCACATCCCCCAGGTATTCCGCCTGAATCGCGCTCAACTGTCCGAAATTGGGGTCCAAGGTGAGCTCGGTAAAGCCGATAATGTGGTTGAGAGGCGTGCGCAGCTCGTGGCTCATGTTAGCCAGAAAATCACTTTTGGCACGGTTGGCGGCTTCGGCCTCGTCTTTGGCGATTTCCAGTTGCGTTTCGGCCAATTTGCGGTCCGTGATGTCTGAAAAAGTCTCAATGAGATAGTCGCGGTTTTTCTTGGTAAAGGAGACCACCGTTTTCAGAATGGGGATCTGCTGCCCCCTATGATCGACTAAAACTCGTTCCGCACCGTCGATTTGCTGGTTCAGATCGGTAATCGGACAACGGCCGCGCTCCGCCGAGCAGACAAATTGATGGCATACCCGCCCCACCACTTCATCCAGGGAGCACCCCAGCAACTTGAGGGCAAACGGGTTGGCGTCGACGATTTTGTGGGTTTCCTTATCAATGACCATCAGGCCGGTGGGTGTGGAATCCCAGATCGTTTTGAGATGCCGTTCGCTTTCGAGCAGTGCCTCTTTTTCATTGTATAACTCAATCGTGCGCTCCCTGACCCTGGCCTCCAGCTGCTTGGTGTGTTCCTCGATTTCCTTGTTAGACTGATCCAGCTTGTCGATCATTTGGTTGAATGCCAGCCCCACCTGAATGATTTCATTGGATGGGGCGCCTGTAGCGGCCAAGGATGGAGGTATTTTTAATTTTTCGGTCTGATGGATAGCTCTGAGCAGGTTTTTCAGGGGCACGGTGATGGATCGGTATAGGCTGAAGGTTAACACCAGAAAGAGGGCCAACCCCACCAGAAAGATCAGGAGGGTTTGGCTTCTGACTACACCCGTTAAAAGGGCAATTTGTTCAATGCTGCCCGAGAACTGGTCGACGGCATGGGTTTTGATTTCATCGATGTGGTCCAGCAGGTGATCCCGCTCAGCAATGAATTTTCCGGCCAGTTGGGGTTCTAATTCCCAATTTTCTTGAATGGTCGATTGAACCCACTGCAACCCAAGATCGTGGGTCCGCAAATAGGCCGAACGGATCTCGTCCCGAAGTTCTGAAATCTGGGGAGAGGCGTGATTATGGGAAGATAATTCCTGAAATGATTGTTCCAAAGGTGCCTCGGCCGCCGGCAATCCATCCAATAGGTCTTTTCGGCCGGCGGTCGCCGCCAGATGAATCATGCTCAACACCCGCTCAACCTGAATTTGCAGGTTCGTGGCACCCAGGGCAAGGGGATAGAACGAGGCGGCAATCCCACCCACCTCTCCTGAAATGCGGCGGTTCGAATAGATATGACTCAAGCCGATGACCAGAATTAGGAGTGTCATCAACCCCATGGACAGCCATAAGCGAGTCTTCAGTTTCATGGTGCGCGCCCATCCTGGTTTAAGGAGTATGCTTCCGGTGCCTTGACCACGGGGTGGCCATTTTTAGCCCAGGCGTTGAATCCCCCGTCGAGGCGAAGAATTTTATCGTATCCCTGGGCTGCAAGAAAGCGGCCGGTGGTTAGGGTGAGCTTGCCTTTATGGTCGATCAAAACGATGGTTTTGTCCCGGGGAATCTGGTCCAACCGATCTTGAATAACTTCCAGGTCGATATTTTTAGCATCCTTAATATGCCCCTTTTGGAAATGATTTGGGGGGCGGATATCCACCAGTACCTTATCGGTCAGGGAAAGATCGGCCAGGCGTTGAGAGCTGATCAGGGGTATGGCAATTTCAGGATATTCGGCTGTGGTCGCCACGGAATTTCCGGCGCGCATCCATCCCAGAAGGCCTTCGCGATAGACACTCACCTGGGTGTAGCCTCGGCTGACCGCCAGACCGGCGGCCTTGGAACTGTAAATTCAGAGCAGCCCCATACAATAGAATACCAAATGGGCATCGCGGTTTTCCGGCAGGCGGCCGGCCTCCCTGATCTGTCCGAGGGGGATGTTGATGGAGCCCGGGATATGTTGGGCATCATGGATGATCTTGGGCAACACATTGATCAAATGAATGGTTTCGTTCCTTGCCAGCATGGACTGCAGCGCCGGCGTATCGATCTGCTGCACCCCGGCCGCCGCCCAACAGGTTCCCCCAATGGTCCAGGCGATTGAAAATGCGAGCAGACAGCTACAAAACAGACGAGACATGGCAATCAAAAGCGACCTCCTTGGGATCCAGATCGAATGGGGGTTCGAATTCTTTTTGAGCTCCAGGCAAGACCGCACCTCTCCCCGGCGATGCCCAGGCACAGGGGCAAAGCGCCGGCTTTGCGGCACTACCTCGATATACCTATCGGCAATGCGGCCTTCCGACTTTAATAAAATTTCCGCGGCAGGGGGATCCGACCGGAAAGGTCAAGCCGCGTCATCGGAACTGAATGTCGAAGGGTCAGTTTTCAGGATTTGATCGCTCCCGGATGGGGAGATCGGACTGGGATGCCTTGTGGATATCAATGATGGTGGCGCCGTTGCCGTAAGACTGGGTTTTGTAATGGGTAATCCGCTGGAGCTTTCCGGTGATGTCCGCCATGCGGCGCACCTGGGACTGGATGGTGGCGGTGATCCGTTGAAGCTCCGCGGGGACCGACGGATTGTCCAGCAGCATCTCCGCATAGCCGGTGAGGGCCTGTAGGGGTTGATTGAGTTCGTGGCACACGGCCCCCGCCGTTTCAATCACACCTTGAAACTTCTCCCGTTCGGCCTGCTCCACAGCAGCGCGGTTGCGATCCGTCATATCCAGCAGGACGCCCACACACCCGGAGCCGTGTTCCGTATCCGCCGGGATCAGCGACAGGGAAATCAGGAATTCCCGGTTTTTGCCGTCTGTGCCTTGCACGGAAGCCTCAAAAGTGTGTCGGGGGCCGCGGGGCGAAAGCTGCCGTTCCTCACGGTCTAATTCGCGAAGCAGCAGTTGAGGTGCGCCGGCATCCAGGTCCCGGCCCTGTTGGTCGATAATCGCGCTGCGGGATAGCCCCATAATCTCTTGGGCAAAGGCCTGGTTGCAGCCCCGGAAGACACCGGCTTGGTCCTTGAAATAGATGGGATGGGCAATGGTATTGATCAGGGTATCCAGAATAGAGAGATAGCGCCGCAGGCGCCCTTCGGTGGACTCCCGGGATTCGGTTTCGGTCTGCCGCTTTTGGGTGCTATGCTGCAGCCGCTCCTGGATAACCCGGCCCTGCTTGCGCAAGCGCTTCACCCGGCGCCGCAATCCAAGAATGTCATGGTACAGTCTGCCCGCAATCCCCAGGGCCGCCATCAGAAGGGTTCCCATCACCAAGTGAATGCTGTCCATGCCGCCTTTGCTACCCGCTTTTGCGCAAGATCCGTATTTGCTCAGTCCAGAATGATCAGATGTCAAAGCCGCTCCAGCTCCCCCCTATACCAGAATAGGGTGCCCGGAATCAAAGCTGAATCGACCTGCGGCGCTGAATTGCCCCCGGGGCTTGCCGCGGCAATCCGGATTGTTTATGGTGCAGTTCCAGCCGCCCAGGCATGCTCCTCCGTAATCCCATAGGTCTCCCATGGATTCCAGAAGCATTGAAGATTATCTAAAAGCCATATATGGCCTCCAGGCCAACCATACCCGGGCCAAGACCTCCCAGTTGGCCCGGAAGCTGTCGGTCACCGCCGGCACGGTTTCGGAAATGCTCAAGCGTCTGGCGGCCCAAAGGCCGCCCCTGGTGATCTATAAGCACCACCAGGGGGTGCGCTTAAGCGACCACGGCCGGCAGATGGCCCTGAATGTGATTCGCCGCCATCGCCTGCTGGAAACATTTCTACACCAGACCTTGGGGCTGAGTTGGGATGAAGTGCATCAGGAAGCGGAAATACTTGAGCACTGCCTTTCGGCGCGGGTCACCGACGCCCTGGACCGGTTCCTGGGTCGCCCCAGCGCCGATCCCCATGGCGAGCCCATCCCCGATGTCCAGGGCCGGATGCCGCCCCACTCCAGCCTGACCCTTTCGGCGCTTGCCGAGGGGAAAAGATTTCGCGTAATGCGGGTGCAGCCGGTATCCGCGGATCTTCTCCAGTACCTCGAAAGCGAGGAGATTCAGATCGGCACCACCGGTATCCTTATTTCCCGGGCTCCCTTCGAAGGCCCCCTCACCCTGGCCCTGGATGGCGACCCGACGCCCCGCAAGATCGTCATCGGACGCACCGTGGGCCGCCGAATTTACGTAGAAGCCCTCAGGGGGCCATCCGCGCCAGGATTGCTGGCGCCTTGAGTTGACCGCCGATTTATTTGACATTTAAAAAATAATAATTTGATTGACCTAATTTTATTCGACACTATTTTGAGGGACTCGGGGATAAGCCCGGTCCTAAAACCTCAACTGGTTAATAAACACGGGGAAAATGGCATTTCACAAGCCCCCTTCCCGCATTGTCCAGTAAAGGAGATGCCAATGGCAATAAGCGCAATAATCCCCTCGCAACGCGAGTGGTTCCGGTGTTGCACCGCAATCGTGATCTCGGCCTGGATGCTCCTCATAGCTGGGCCGCCTGCCGCCCAGGGTGCAACCGCAGCGAAAAGCTACCCGATCCGAGCCGGCGCCACCGTGGGCATGGTGGCCGATATCGTCCGGGAGGTGGCCGGGGATAAGGCCGAGGTCACCAATATCATCGGCGCGGGGATCGATCCCCATGTCTACAACCCCACCCGGGGGGATGTGGCCACGCTGATCAAGTCGGACATCATCTTTTATTCCGGCCTGTTGCTGGAAGGACAAATGACGGATGTTCTGGGCAAGATTGCCCGCAAGCGGCCGGTCCATGCAGTCACCGAACTGCTGGAGACCCAATATCTGATCCATGACGAGGCCACCAACCACAGCGACCCCCATGTCTGGATGGATGTGCGGGGCTGGATGAAGGCCGTGGAGGTGGTGGCGGCCGCCCTGCAAGAATTCGACCCGCCCCATGCCGATCTCTACGGTCAGCGCGCAAACGGATATATCGAGCGCCTGGGACAGTTGGATGCCTATGCCCGCAAGGTGTTTGCCACCATCCCCGAGGCGCAACGCATTCTGGTCACGGCCCATGACGCCTTTCGCTACATGAGCCGGGCCTACGGTCTAGAGGTCATCGGGATCCAAGGCATCTCCACGGAGTCCGAGGCAGGCTTGAAAGACATCAACAGAATCGTGGATCGTCTAGTGGAACGAAAAATACCGGCCGTGTTCGTGGAATCCAGCGTATCCGACAAGAACGTGAAGGCCCTCATCGAGGGCGCCGCGGCCCGGGGTCACACGGTGGCCATCGGGGGCGAGCTTTTTTCCGACGCCATGGGTCCAGCGGGCACCTACGAGGGCACCTACATGGGCATGATCGATCACAATGTGACGGTGATCGTGCGGGCCCTGGGGGGCCAAGCACCGGCCCAGGGCATGCAAAACAAATTAAGCGAAATCCATTAACGGGTTTAACTCCCGGGGAGTCACCATGCTGAGATTGTTCAATCCAACGGCGTCAACGAACCCTTCGAACCATACGGGACCCGCCGAGGCGCCCCTGTGGGTCAACGATCTCACGGTGGCCTACCATCGCAAACCCGTGCTCTGGGATGTCGACCTGACCCTTCCGGAAGGGCGCCTGATTGCGGTGGTGGGGCCCAACGGAGCCGGTAAGAGCACCCTAATCAAAGCGATTCTGGGTCTGGTGCCGCGCGCCTCGGGGGCCGTCACCATCTACGGCCGCCCCTACGAAGAGCAGCGCGGCCTGGTGGGCTATGTGCCCCAACGAGAGAGCGTGGACTGGGACTTTCCGGTCAACGCCCTGGATGTGGTGACCATGGGCAAATACCGCCAGATCGGCTGGCTGCGGCCGGTGACCAAACGGCACCGGGAGCAGGCCCGCCAGGAGCTGGCCAAAGTGGGCATGGAAGCCTATGCCGAACGGCAGATCAGCCAGCTCTCCGGCGGCCAGCAGCAACGGGTATTTCTGGCCCGGGCCCTGGCCCAGGACGCGCGCATCTACTTCATGGACGAACCCTTTGCCGGGGTGGACGTGGCCACCGAGCGGGCCATCATCGCCCTGCTCAAGGAGCTCAAGGCCGCGGGCAAAACCTGTCTGGTGGTGCACCACGATCTGCAGACCGTGCCCACCTACTTTGACCACGTGGTGCTGCTCAACATGCGCGTGGTGGCCGCCGGCCCCACCGAAGAGGTCTTCAACGAGGAGAACCTCAAGCAGACCTACGGTGGCAAATTGACCTTGCTCTCCCAGGCGCTCCACGAATACGCCAAGGACCCCCGGTTTCCTTCCGGCGACAGGTAACACCTACATGGAAAAGATTCCACGAACTACTCGGTTCCCGGTCCTGAAAAGTCTGCCAATCATGACCTTTATGCTGCCGGCGCTCTTGGCCGGGACGGCGGCGCTGGTCCCCGAGGCCCGGGCCGTGGGCCTGGCCGATCAGGGAGTAGGCCTGCCCTCCTGGCCGGAGCTGTTCCGGGTGCTCACCCTCCAGGACTACAATACCCGGGTGGTGATTATCGGCGCCACGCTCCTGGGGGTGGCCGCGGGATTGATCGGCACCTTTCTCTTGCTGCGCAAGCGCGCGCTGCTAAGCGACACCCTGAGCCACGCAACCCTGCCAGGCATCGCCCTGGCCTTTATGCTCATGTCGGTCACCCTGGGAGACGGGAAAAACCTCCTGGGACTGATCGCCGGCGCGGCGCTCTTTTCGGTGCTGGGCACCGCCTCGGTGCTTTTTATCCAAACCTACACCCGCCTCAAGGACGATGCGGCCCTGGGCATCGTGCTCAGCGTCTATTTCGGCCTGGGCATCGCCCTGATGGGTATGGCCACCCGCATGGAAAGCGGCAATGCCGCAGGTCTCTCTTCGTTTATTTACGGCAAGACCGCCTCCATGCTTTGGTTCGATGCCATGCTCATCGCCGTGACCGCCCTGGGCGCGGCCCTCTTTTGCTTCATTTTCTTCAAGGAGTTCTCCCTGATTTGTTTTGATGCCGACTTCGGCGCCGCCCAGGGCTGGCCCGTGGGCCGCCTGGACTTCCTGATGATGTCCCTGGTGGTGGTGGTCACCGTCATCGGCCTGCAGGCCGTGGGGATCATCCTGGTGGTGGCGTTGCTGATCATTCCGGCGGCGGCGGCGCGCTTCTGGACCTTCGACCTCAAGCACATGCTCTGGTTGTCGGGGCTGTTCGGCGGTCTGAGCGGGCTGCTGGGCTCGGCCCTGTCGGCCCTCATGGCCAACCTGCCCTCCGGCGCGGTGATCGTGCTCAGCGCCTCGGCGATCTTCATCATCAGCCTGATCTTTGGATCGGTTCGAGGATTGCTGCGCCTGGGCCTGCAGCGCCGGTACCTGCAAGGGCGGATTCGCCGGGAGAACCTGTTGCGGGATATTTACGAGTGGCATGAGAGCCAAAGCGCGCCTTCCTTGTCCGGAAACGACCCCACCGCCGCTGAGCTGTCCGGCCGTAGGGCCTGGTCCGGGCCGCACTTCAAGCGCACCCTGGCCCACCTGATCCGGGAAGGCCGGCTGCAGCGCGATACCCAGGGCCGGCTGCAGCTGACCGCCCGGGGCAAGTCTCTGGCCCGGGAGGTGGTCCGCAAGCACCGTCTCTGGGAGGCTTATTTGCTGACCCATGCCGACGTGGCCGCCAGCGTGGTGGACCTCAGCGCCGACCGCATCGAGCATATTCTGGATCAAGATATCATCGGCCAGCTGGAAAAACTCTTTCCGGAGATCAGCGGCGACCGCCCGCCGAAAAGCCCCCATGCGTTAAAGCCCGTTAAAGGCACCGCCTGAGACAGGCCGATTTCAATGGCATCGACACCTCAACCCTTATCCCAAGACCGTGGATGCAACCGACCCAAGGAGCGCGATGAAAATGAACCCAAACCCAACCTCTTTCCTGGACTTGTTCATCGAAGTCACCCAAGCGATCACCGCCAGTCTGGAACCGGACGAGGTATTCGACCTGATCACTCGCAAAATCCCCGAGCTGGTGGGGGCGGATGCGGCCACCATCCGCCTGCTGGATGGCTCGGGTAAAAACCTGATTTTGCGGGCGGCCCACGGGTTGAGCGAGGCCTACCTGAACCGCGGCACCATCGACAGCGAAACGCCTATCTTCAAGGCCTTGACCGGGGAATCCATCGCCATCGAGGACGCCCTGTCCGATTCCCGCATCAACTACCCGGAGGCGACCCGCAGGGAAGGGATCCGCAGCATCCTGGTGACCCCCATCCCCATCCGGGGAAAGATCAGCGGCGTGTTGCGGCTGCTCACCAAGCGCCCGCGCACCTTCACCCCTGAGGAGATCGACGTTATCGGCGCCCTGGCTGAACAGTGCGGCATTGCCATCGAAAATGCCCGGATTTTCAAAGAACAACAGACCCAGCTGAAGTACTTCAAAGCCATCCAGGAGATCGGCAAAACCATCAACGCCACCTATGAGCTCGACAAAATCCTGAACCTGATCGTGACCCGGCTGCCCGCGGTGATGAATCTCAAGGCGGCCACCATCCGGCTCATCGAAGAACACAAAGGCACTCTGACGCTGAAGGCGGCCTACGGATTGAGTGAAGAATACCTCGCGCGCGGGCCGTTGGATGAGGAACTGGCAACCTATTATGTGCGTCAGGGGGACCCGGTGGTTATCCCCGACGCCACCAAGGACCTGCACACCATTTATCACAAAGAAGCCGAATCGGAAGGCATCCGCGGCATTCTGGCGGTACCCATCTTCGTTCAGGAGGAGATCATCGGTATCCTGCGCCTGCTCGCCGCCGAGGTCCGCTATTTTAGCGACGCCGACATCAGCTTTGCCATGGCCGTCGCGGAACAGGGCGGTGTCGCCATCCAGCGGGCCATGGACTACAATAAACTTCAGGCGGCGATTTAAGCGTTAGAGCTACCCATCAACCTCGTAATGGCCGGCCGCCGGAAAGCCCTCGTGCGCGGATCCCCTTGAAAGGAGCGGGATATCCATGGAGTGGACCTTTTTAGATACCTGGATCGTGGTGGTGGGCGTTTTGAGCGCCATGTCCTGCGCCCTTTTGGGAAACTACTTGGTGCTGCGCCGCATGAGCATGATGGGCGATGCCATCAGCCATGCCGTGCTTCCCGGTTTGGCCATCGCCTTTCTGGTCTCAGGCAGCCGGGAGAGTCTGCCCATGCTGGTGGGTGCCATTCTCGTCGGCGTGGTGACCACCCTCTTCATCCAGGGCATCGACAAATTGAGCGGCCTGGATCGCGGGGCCTCCATGGGGGTGGTCTTCACCACCCTGTTTGCCCTGGGCCTGATTCTCATCCGCCAGGCCGCCGACCATGTGGACCTGGACCCCAGCTGCGTGCTTTACGGGGCCATCGAGCTGACCCCTTTGGACACCTATCAGTGGGGCGCCTGGGAGATCCCCCGCGCCGCGGTGACCACCGGAGCCATGCTGCTGTTCAACCTCGCCTTCGTGATTGTCTTCTTCAAAGAATTGAAGATTACTTCCTTTGACCCGGCCCTGGCCGACTCCATGGGCATCAACGCCAACCTGATGCACTATCTGCTCATGACGCTGGTGGCGGCCACCACCATTGCCGCCTTTGAGAGCGTGGGCAGCATTCTGGTGATCGCCATGCTCATTGTGCCCGGGGCCACGGCCCACCTGCTCACCGACCGCCTGGGCCTTATGATCGCCATCAGCCTGGGGGTGGCCGCCCTGGCGGCCGCCCTGGGCCATGTCAGCGCCATCACCGTGCCGACCTGGTTCGGCTTTCGAGACACTAGCACCGCCGGCATGATGGCGGTGATGGTGGGGCTGCTGTTTGGGGCCATCATGCTGGGCGCCCCCCGTCATGGCCTGGCCAGCCGCCTGATCAACCAGTTTCTCCTGGGCCAAAAGATCGTGCGCGACGATATCCTCGGCTTCCTCTACCGCTACCAGGAGATGGCCCCGGCCGGTGCCGAACCGGTACAAAGTGAAGAACTGCGCCGGGCCCTAAAGGAAAATTTCAGCGTCACCCTGTCGCTGCGGATACTGACCCGCAAAGGACTGATTCAACCCCTGGGCAAGGGATTCGCCCTCACCGCGGCCGGGCTGAAAAACGCGCAAAACCTGATTCGCTCCCACCGCCTGTGGGAGGTGTACCTGTGCGAACAAAAGGGGTACTGCGACCTGGATGCCCATTTCCAAGCCCATCAGCTGGAGCACTTTACAGGCCTGGAACTGCAAAACCAGCTGGTGCGGGTAACCGGGGATCCGCGCCTCGATCCCCACTCCAGGAATATTCCCCGGGCAAAATAGCCGGAAAGCGATACCTTGCGGCCCGGCCTCTGGGGATCAGGCTTCGTTCTCTCCTGGCTTTCCCTTGATGACGGCGTGCAGGGCTTTGCTCAGATCCTGAAGCTGGTAAGGTTTGGATACGGCGTTTTTGAATCCGTATTCTTTATACCTGGACATCACCTGGTCGTTGGAATAACCGCTGGAGACAATCACATTGGCCTTGGGGTCGATCTCCAATATCTTCTTAAGCGTTTCCCGGCCGCCCATACCACCCGGTATGGTCAGGTCCAGAATCGCGGCGGCATATGCATTCCCGGATTGGTAAGCCCGTTCATACATTTCCAGGGCCTCACCCCCCTCTTCCGCGCAATCCACCGTGTACCCCAGGGCCTTGAGCATCTCGCCGGCCACCTCGCGGATCGGCTTGTCGTCATCCATCAGCAAGATTTTACCATCGCCCTGCATCAGCGGGGGTTGGCGCACCTTCTGGGGAGCGGGAATCGACGGGACCGCGGGCAGGTAGACGCTGAAGGTAGTGCCCAGATTCAGCTCCGATTCAGCGCCGACATAGCCATCATGTTTCTCGACGATGGAGTAGGCTACGGCGAGTCCCAGGCCGCTGCCTTTCTGCTTGGTGGTAAAATAGGGATCGTAGATCTTGGAGAGATGTTCCCGAGAAATGCCGATGCCGTTGTCGCTGATAGTGGTCTTGACATAATTTCCGGCCTTGAGAGGCAGGTTCGCCTCAAAGTCCAGGGCCAAATTTTCAGCGCGAATATGGACAAACCCACCCTCAGGCATGGACTGATCGGCATTAATAATAATGTTGTTGACTACCTGGCTGATTTGCCCGGCGTCGACTTCCACCGACCACAGGCTATCGGGAATGTCGAAACTGCATTGGACATTGGATCCCCGTAAGCTGAACTTGACGGTATCCTTGATCAGCTCGGTCAATGAGATCACCCGCTTGAAGGGCGCCCCGCCTTTGGCAAAAGTCAGCATCTGCTGGGTCAGGTCCTTGGTTCGCAAGGCCGCCCTTTCGATCTCTTCCAGCTTCTCGAACACCTTTTTTCCGGGCTCGGCATATAGCTTTGCCAGGGAGACATTTCCGATGATCGCCATGAGGGCATTGTTGAAATCATGGGCAATCCCCCCCGCCAGAACACTGAGGGATTCGAGTTTCTCGGCTTTCTGGAGCTCTTCCTCCATGCGACGGTGTTGGGTGACATCTCGAAACACCAGCACCACCCCCAGGGTTCGACCTTGGGCATCAAAAATCGGCGCGCCACTGTCGGCAATAACGCGCTCGGTTCCGGTTTTGCCGATCAGGACGGTATGGTTGGCCAAGCCCACAATGCCGCCGCTTTCCAGAACCTTGGCCACCGGATTGACGCACCGCTCGCGGGTCATTTCGTTGATGATATTGAACACCACCTCAAGGGGGTTGCCCTGGGCATCCTCCTGGGTCCATTCGGTGAGTTGTTCAGCCACCGTATTCATCATAGTAATGCGGCCATTGTTATCCGTTGTGATGACCCCGTCGCCAATACTGCGCAGGGTCACCGCAAGGCGTTCACGCTCCGCGGCCAAGGCTGCCTCGGCCCGGCCGCGCTTAATGATATGGCCCCACTCCCGCAGGGTTTGGGTGGCGATATGGGGCATGTCGGCCAATGCGGACGCGGACTTGGCGATATAATCCAGGGCACCGGCCTTCATGGCCGCCACCGCCGCTTGTTCATCTCCCTGGCTGGTCATGATGACCACCGGGAAAAGGAGTGTCGTTCCTTCAGGAGGCAACAGTTCGACCCCCCGGCCGTCGGGCAGAACCAGATCCGCGATCACCAGGCTGGGGCTGTTGGCGGATAGATAACGCCTGGCCTCTCGCAAGCTGCCGCGGACATCAAGCTGGAACCTATCGGCGTGGGGTTCGAAGGCCCGGCCAACCAATTCAGCATGGGCCGGATTGTCCTCCACCATCAAAATCGTATGTCGCTCATCCGTCATCAATGCTCTCCAATCCGGTATATATTGGTCCGCACCTCATTCCAGCCCTTTCGCAACGCGGTCAGTGACGATTCCAGATCAACCAGTAGCGCCATATCATTTCAACCAGATTGTCAAAGGCGCTCAAATCCATGGGCTTTACCAGATAGCTGTTGGCGTAAAGCCGGCAGGCCCGGGCGATATCGTCCTCTGCCTCGGAGGTCGACAACACCACCACGGGGATCGGTCGCAGCGCTTCGGAACGCTTGATTTGCTTGAGTACATCCAAACCATCGATTTTGGGGATCCGCAGATCGAGCAGTATCAGGCGCGGCAGGGGGTATTCATGGGGATCGGCAAACGGCGCTTGCCGGGCAAGGTAATCCAGGGCCGTCTTGCCATCCGAAATGTGGTGAATTTGAATCTCGTTATCATACCCGCGCAGCAGACGCATGATCAGTTCGGCATGGTCGGGATTGTCTTCAATCAGCAAAATCGCCGAATCTTTAACCTGCATGACGTTGTAGCTCCGTAAACTTCAATGGATTGCAGTGGGAAGGGTAAAGCAGAAGGTGCTTCCGCTGCCGGTGCCTTGGGATTCAACCCAGATGCGCCCCCCGTGCACCTCGATGATCCGTTTGACAATGGCCAACCCCACCCCGGTGCCTTCCACGGATGGGTTGAGCTTCTCAAACAAGCCGAATATTTTGTTCTGGTAACTGGGGTCAATCCCAATCCCATTGTCCAGGATGTAGAACACGGTTTCACCGTCAAGCTGGCGGCATCCGATCTCGATGCGCGGGTCGGCCTGATCTTCCATATACTTGCCGGCGTTATCCAGCAAATTCTCCAGCACTTCCCGTATCCGTTGGCGGTCGACCGTAACCGTGGGCAGATTATCGGCAATCTCAATCTGGATTTGCTTCGCATTCATTCGACCGGATACCGTATCCAGCGCATCGCGAACGATCTCCTCAAAGGGGGTCTTCTCAGGGGGGTTGATCAAGCGGCCGATCCGCGAAAGCTCCAGCAACTCATTGAGCAACTGCTGCATTTTGGCCGCAGCGCTGGTAATGCGGGCGCAATCGGCTGTGACCCGCACCAGGTTGCCGCTGACGATATCCTTTTCCAAAAAGCCGAGAAAACCCTGAATGGTAATCAAGGGGCTCTTGAGATCGTGGGAAACGGTGTAGGTAAACCGCTCCAATTCGGCATTCTTGGTTTCCAGTTCGTCGATGAGTGTTTCGCGCTCACTTTCGCGCAGGGCAAGCTCCATGACCTTGGTTTCCAGCTCTTGCTGGTATTCCAGGACTTGCCGGTTCTTCTCTTCAAGGGTGTCCAGCATCTCATTGAATGTCAATCCCAACTGGATAAACTCATCCTTGGAGTCACCGGCCAGGTCGAACCGCGAGGCCATGTTTCCGGATTTGATATTCTGAATGGCCGAGGCCACCGAGCGCACCGGCTGGACGATTTTTCGGGCTACCAGGACGATGACAAATAGAATGGCCATGAGGCTCAGCACCATGGAAACCAGAAAACTGTTCCTGAGCCAATTTCGGACCTGACCCGCCCTGGCAAACTCGTTCTGCAGGAGCGTTTCCGCATCCCGGGTGATGGTGGCGATAAGGTCCGCCAAGGTTATGCTGGTCTCATTGAATCGGCTGGAACTCGACACGAATTCCCGATCCAGGGCCGCATCTTGTTCTAGAATTCGGCTGTAGCCGGCAAGGTAGCTCTGCAGGCGGTCGTCCAGAACATCAGCCCGGGATAATTTGGTCTTCAGCGATTCGATGACCAGCTCGAGGGCCTGAAATTCCGATTCCCGGCGGTTATCCACATAGTTCATCTGAAACTGGGTCAAGACAAAGAGGGGTTTCAACAGACCTGGATCACGAATGCTTAAGATGGAGGAGGCCAGGGACTGGTAACTGGAGTCGATGCGGGTGAGTTGCAGCCGCTGTTCCGTATTGATCTGGAGCAATTGATTGAAGCTTCGTTCGTACTCCAACAGCAGTTCGGAAATGATTCCGAGTTTAGGGGCGATCGTGGGTGATGGAGATTGGCGTTCCAGCTCGGCCAGTTGCGATTTCAGCTGCGCCATCAAGGTCCCAAAATGCTGTTCGGCGTCCGAAAACTCCTGGGTGAAGACCGCTCCCGCCCAAAACCGCAGCTCATAAAAATCGCTCATCAGGTTCCGGATATTTCTTTCCAATTGGACGATATGTCGACCCTGGGATGCAATTTGGGATTGCTTGCTCAAAAAATAGGCCACCTCAGCATAAGTGATGCCGAAAATGATCAGCAGCATCACCACAATGCCATAGAATTTTTGATTGATGGTCTGGAACAATTGCCTGTCTCTACAGTGCCATGTTATGTGTCAAATGGCGTAAGATTGCGCCGGATTTTTTTCTTTCTGCAAGGCGCGCTTGAAGACGCATAGCAGCGCTATGTAACTGAAAGCGCAACGCCGCAGAAAGAAAAAAAGACCAGCAAGATACGTTAGTTGATGCATGACAGGGCACTACTGTTCGATCACACCCAAATCCACCAGAATTTCGGATTGCAGTGGCTCTCCACGGGAGAGCCGAACCACGCTTTCTACAGCCAGGGCGCCCATTTTTTCAGGTTTTTGAACCACGGTGGCCGTTAACCTGCCTTGTCGCAAGGCATCCCGTGCATCCTGAATCCCATCGAAACCCACAAGGAGTTTGGAGTCCATGGACGGGACCCGCGCCAGGGCGTCCATGGCCCCTAGAATCATGTTGTCATTATGGGCAAATATGGCGTCGAAGGCAACTTGTTCCCGAAGCAGGCCCTCCATGAGTTCGGCGGCCTTGGCGCGATCAAAATCGGCCACCAGGCGCGCCGTGACCTGAAGATGGGGAAATTTGCGCAAAGCCTCGTTGAAGCCCTTTCCGCGTTCCTGGCTGGCCGAAGTTCCCGGGATACCCTCGAGTTCAATGATCTTGGCCTCGCCGGTCAGATGTTTGGCCAGCATCTGGGCGGCCATTTGCCCCCCTTTGAAATTGTCGGATTCGATGTGGCAGACCACCGTTCCCTCGGCTACCTTGCGGTCCACGGTCACCACGGGGATGCCTTTCTGGTTGGCCAACTCGATGCCCAGACCGATAGTCTCCGTATTGGTGGGGTTGACAATGATGGCATCCGGTTCCCCCTTGAGAATGGCCCTCAGATCGGTCAACTGCTGGGCATCATCGTTGCGGGCATCGTAAACCGTCAAGTTGATGCCGTGGAGGGCCGCGGTGCGTTGGGCTTGCTGATGCAGGGTCGTGAAAAAAGGATTCTGTAGATTGGATATTGAAAGCGCGATCTGCTTGCCGAAGGTATCGTGGGTAACCAGATCCACCGGGGTGGCAACGAACGGGGGAATCTGCTCGCCCAGCAGGGCCTGGGCCGCCAAGCGAACCCCATACTGGCCCATCAATTCAGGGTGCTGCTCCAACGTGGCATGAATCCGGCCGTTTTGCATCTCGTAGCGCACGGCTTCGATATTGTCATACCCGGCCAGCAGGATCTTGCCGGTGCGGCCGGATATATCCAGGGCCTGCAGCGCCCCCAGGGCCATTTTATCATTGGCGCAGAAAATGGCGTCCACGGCATCGTGTTCCTGAAGCAAACGGTTGGACACCATCAGGGCTTCATCCGTATGCCAGTTGGCGCTTTCACTGGCGATGATTTCAATGTTGCTTTCGCGGGTGACGGCTTCCGTAAATCCGAGTTTGCGCAGCTCGGCATTTTCCACGCCGCGAATGCCTTCTATCACCATCACCCGCCCTTTTCCGCCCAATTTCATTTTGATGTATTCGCCAATTTTAGCGGCCCCGACGCGATTATCGGAACCGACAAAAGGGATGGAGATACCCAACTGTTTCATGGTCGCCTTGTGCAGTGGATTATCCACATTCACCACCACGATATCGGCCTCAAGGGCATGCCGGCAAACCGGCACCAATTTCTTCGAATCCGTCGGCGCGATCACAATGGCGCCATACCCCCGGGAAATCAGATTCTCCATGATGCTGATCTGCCGCTCCACATCGGTTTCTCGTTCGACGCCGAATACTTCCAGAGGGATGTGCTCCTGTTGGGCAAAGGCTTTGGCGCCGGACTCCATTTCAGAAAAGAAGGGATTGCTGAGCGCTTTCATCACCAGCGCCACGGTCTTTTCATTGGCGGCCGGCACCTCATGGGGAAGGCCGATGACAAAAAGCAAGAAAAAAAGAACGAATGGGGAGCGAATCAGGCGGGAATTGCCCATGGCCGGCGGGGTTGGTTGGCGCATACCCATCTCCTTCGTTTCAAGGGACTTGAATAGGATTCAACGGAAAGGCCTCACATCCCGTTGAGACGGTCGATGAATTGCCGCAGGCGTCCGAACTTCTTCTTGTTAAAGTCAATTTTCAATCGCGGCAGGTGGCGGATTTCAGGTTCGTCCTGCTCCGCGGGCAAAGCGGCCATGGCGTGAATGGCGCCCCCGGGGATCAGCATATCGCTGAATTCCGCGCTCAGACGCCGCAGATCCTCGGAAGATACCGGGGCGCAAAGGCGCATGACCAATTCCCCGTCCACATAACGGATACTGTGGTAGCACCGGTAGAAGTTTTCGATCTCGGCCAGGGCGCTCTTCGTGGACTCCGTGTAGCTGAATAGGGCCAGGTCGTCTGGGTTGATGTAGTCGTGGGCCAGGGGTCCCGAGCGGATAAACTTCTGCCAGTCTCGCCAGTACTCCCCGCCCGGCTCGTCCAGCAGCACAACCGGCATGGGCGCGTGCTTACCGGTCTGCACCAGGGTCAGGGTCTCCATGGCTTCATCCTGAGTGCCCAGGCCCCCGGGAAAGAGCACCACTCCATGGGCCTCTTTCAGAAAGGCCACCTTGCGGGTGAAAAAGTACTTGTAGATGATATGCCGCGGACTGCCCTCCAGAATGTGGTTGGCGCGTTGCTCAAAGGGCAGGCGGATATTGACCCCAAAGGAGTGTTCCGGGCCGGCCCCCTCATTGACCGCCTGCATAATGCCGCCGCCGCCGCCGGTAATCACCATAAACCCGGCCCGCACCGCCAGGGCGCCGAAGGTGCGCGCCATTTTGTAGGGGGCGGCCTCGGGCGGCACCCGTGCCGAACCGAACACCGCGATTTTCTTTTTATGGCGGTAGGGCGTAAACACCTTGGAGGTAAAGCGCATCTCCTTGAGGGCCGAATTCATCAGCTTGAGATCCGCCATGCCCTGATTTTCCTGGCCGGCCTTCAAAGCCGCCAGGATCATCTGGCGCACCACCTCGGCATGGCGAATTCCACCGGCCTGGCGAATCAGGGAGTCCGCCAGTTCGTCAATGGCGCCGTTGGTTCGGGTAAAGTGCAGTTCGTGGATCGGTTCCAGGTTAGCGTCGGCCGAATTGCCGGGGGTATTCACAATTGCAGTTCCTTGTTGATGGTTGGGTGGCTCTGTCTGTTATTCGTGGACTGGAGTGAGATAACAGGAGAGGACGATCTAGCCCCTCATTTAAGGGGCTAGGCAATCATCCTGCAGGATCTCCTCCAGGGCTGCGCATATCTGACGGGCATTTTCGGTTGTAAAGACCAAGGGCGGTTTGATCTTGAGCACATTGTGCCAGGGCCCGTCGGTACTCAGCAGGATCCCGAACTCCTTCAGCCGATTGACGATGTAGGCCGCTTCGTTCGCCGCCGGTTCCAGGGTCTGGAAATCGCGCACCAGTTCAATCCCGATAAAAAGCCCCTGGCCGCGGACCTGACCCACGAGGGGATATCTGGGCTTCAATTTATTGAGTTCATCCAGCAGGAAGGTCCCTACCTGAAGGGCGTTTTCTTGGAGTGCTTCTTCTTGGAGCACGTCCAGAACCGCCTGCCCGATGGCGCAGGAGACCGGGTTGCCGCCGAAGGTGTTGAAGTACTCCATCCCGTTGGCAAATCGGTCAGCGATCTCCGGCGTGGTGATCACCGCGGCCAGGGGATGGCCGTTGCCCATGGGTTTGCCCAGGGTGACGATGTCCGGTACCACGCGCTGGGTTTCAAAGGCCCAGAAGTGGCTTCCGGCACGGCCGAACCCGGTTTGAACTTCATCAGCGATACACAACCCTCCGGCATCACGCACATGCCCGAAGGCGGCGTTCAAATACGCCGCGGGCAGAATCACCTGTCCCCCGCAGCCGAGCATGCTCTCGCAGATAAAGGCCGCCGGCGCCCGGCCGCGCTGCTTGAGGTCCGACGCCAGACGGCCGACCTCCGCGGCATAGGCACGGCCGGTTTCAGCGCCATCGCCTTTATGGGGGCCGCGATAACCGCAGGGCATTGGAGCCAGATGCACCCCTTCGGGTGTCCCCTGCCCTCCGGGCCCCTTGTGTTTGTAGGGGCTGATGTCGATGAGCGCCTGGGTGTTGCCGTGGTAAGCGCCTTCTACCGCAATGACCTCCCGGTTTTCGCTGGCGGTACGGGCCATCCGCAGGGCCAGTTCATTTGCTTCGCTACCCGTGCAAACAAAGTAGCAAACCCTGAGCGGATCGGGAAAGGTGGCCAACAGGCGCTGGGCGTAGTCCACAATCCCATCATGCAGATAGCGGGTATTGGTGTTGAGCACCATCATCTGCGCCTGGCCGGCGGCAGTCACGTAGGGATGGCAGTGGCCCACATGGCTGACGTTGTTGACACAATCGAGATAGGCCCGGCCGTCGTCGGCGATGAGATATTGCCTTAAGCCCCGAACGATCTTGAGGGGCGCCTCGTAGGCCAGACTCAAGTTGCGCCCCAGCAGACTCTTGCGCAGGTCGAGCAGTTCGCTCCGTTTACGGCGGCCCGGGGGCAGGTTTCGGGGATCGATTCCGAGTACGATATTGGGATCCGGCGCGATGGCCATCCAGACCTCGGCCTGGCTCACCGGCGCCGCCCCGGGAATGGCCCCCTTGCGCTGGACCAGATCCAAGAGCAGTTGGAAGTGCAGATGAGGCGGCCGACTGCCGTTTTCCAAAAAACCGCCGATGCGGGCGAGCTGCTGTCCGGCCCCCACAGCCATGCCGGCCCGCCAGCCTGCCAGGGAAGCGGGTGCCAGTCCGCCGTAGAGGGAGTAGTAGTCGCCCTGGGGGCTCGGGTGCTGCACAATGATCGCGGCGCCCACCTCGCCTTCCTGGCAATCGAGATTGAGACGGGCGACACTCCCTTCGGCAAGGGCGAATACCGGACTGTCCTGGGCCATGAAGAGATCGATGCCCAGGTGGATGGAGGGCACTTCGTCAGCGCCGCAGGTCGTTTCCGGGGGCAGAAAACGGGCGTTGCCGTATCCCCCGATGCCAACCCGGCAATTGGCCTTGCGCAGGGCGGCGAATATTTCGGGCCCCATGCCGCTGACCGGGGGCGGGTCGCCCTGAACTTCCAGCAGCGGGCTGCCCACGGAGAGGTCCAGACCCAGTGCTGATGATCCCCCCAAGTCGGCATCCACCACCGGCTGAAACGCGCTGGCCTCTCCTTTGATCCACTTCAGGGTGGCGCCGCCACCCTTCAGGGGCTCCAGGCCGCATGCCCGGCGCAGGCTGCAATGGGCCAGGCGCGGGTCCACCTCCGCCAGCCGCTCCAGCAGGGCCCAGGCCGGCTGTTCCGAGATACGCAGGTAGGTGTTTCCGGGATCGGCCTGGGATTGCTGGGCGCTGTGGCCCACGCTAAGGCACAGCCGCATGATGATCAGCTCAAACAGCACCGCCAGTTCGGTTTCCGTTAAGGGATTCACCCCGTGGTAGCCGGCGGTAACGCTGCAGGCGGCGGCCAAAGGATCCGGTTTGTCCAGCATGGCGTAGGCGCAAAGCACTGCCGGTTCGTTGACCAGCTGGGAGTGGACCATATCCCCGAAATCGAGAAGTCCGCTGATCCGATGCAGGTTCCTCTCCTGTGAAACCAGCACATTGTAGTCATTGCCGTCGTTATGGATCACCTGGGTGCGCAACCCCTCCCGCAGGGGTACGACATGTTTCACAAAGCGGTAAAGCAAACCGCGCATCAGGCTGCGGCGCTCGGCAGCGAAGATATTGGCCAGCAAACGGCCCACCGTCGCCTCCACCCCATTGAGGTCCCAGTGAAACACCCGCCGGGCGGCCGGATGGCTGAAATCCGCCAAATAACGATCCAGGCTGCCCAGCAAGCGACCCAGATCGGTGAGCAGCCCTTCACCATGGGGTTTGGCCAGGGCCAGGGGTTTGCCGGGCAGATAGGAGACCATCCAGGCCAGATATTCACAGCCATCCGGCCCGCAGACCGATTCCAGAAGCCGGCCGTTGACCGATTCCCGGAGCTGAGGACACAGGGCGGCGTCCTTCTTTTCAGCAGCGGCCTGGGCCGCAATGTGGACCAACGCTTGATGCTGCATCTCAAGAACACTGCGTTGCTCTTTGCTGTTGGCGATTTTGAGAACAAAGGCCCGGGAATCGGCGCTTTCAATCTTAAAGTTCTGGTCGCGCTCGCTGGGCAAGATGGCGGCCGTGCCCCCTGTCCCGTAAAGGTCGCGGGCCAGCCGGACGGCATCGGCTTCCGAAAAGCGGGGCGCACTTTGCACTAAAAGGGTCATGGTCTATATCCGTAGAGGTTAGACGATTGCCCAACAGATCCTTCTGCGGGGAAGCTGGACTTGCTGGGGAAATCGACGCACAATTGAATCATTGCCGGGGCCTTGGGTGTTGCCGCAACCACTCCCCATAGCGCTCCACACCCTGGGCCAGGCTGACCCGCGGTCGAAACCCCAGCTCAGCCCGCGCCCGATCGATATTGAGCGCCTCACAGCGTTCCATGAGGGTGCCCGGCCCCAACTGCACCTTCACCCCAGGGGAGGCGTAAGACTGGGCCAAGCGGGCCACATCCCCGACCCGGGAGGGAACGCCGCTGGCGATATTGTAAACGGTGTGGGGCGGATCTTCCGCCAGATAGAGCAGGGCCGTTCCCCGGGCCGCATCTTCGATATAGGTAAAGTCGAGTTTCTGGTCGGCCCCCCGATCCATCTCCAGTCCCGCTAATCCTTCTAGAGCCCCGAAGGCCAGCCGGTACAGCCGGATAAAGCGCGAAGGCCATTTTCCGGGACCGTAACAGAAATAGACCCGGCTGGTGCGGAACTCAAAGCCGTAGGTCTGGGCGTACTGGCGTCCCAGCATTTCGCTGGCGGCTTTGGTGGCGCTATAAAGATCGCTGGGGTTCATGGGGTACTGATCCTCGGCCACAATCCCGGGGACCGCGCCGTAAACGGCCCCGCTGCTGGTGTAGACCACCTTGGGGATCTCGAACTGGCGGGCGATTTCCAGCATGTTATGGGTACCGCCGATGTTGAGACTCACATGGTGATGAACATTTTCCAGGACCAATTCCCCCATGACCCCCACGGTGTGCAGAATACCGGATATGGCGCCCCGGTAGTGCCGGAACACTTCGCTCAGCCGGGGAAAATCCATCACATCGCCCGGAATGAAGGTGATCTTCCCTTGAAGATTCCGCAAACAGTGGGGAACGTAAGGGTTGAGGTCATAGAGCAGCACCTCTTCGCCGTCTTCCACCAGGTACTTGGCGGCCCAGGAGCCGATATGCCCATGACCGCCGGTAATGAATACCGCCATCGAAGTTTCTCCTCGTATCAGTAGATCAGGGCCGCATCCATTGCGAAGTATTGAAAAAACTGGTTACAAACCCACCCGGGGGGACCAGCTGGTCGCAAAACGCCACATCGTCGGAATCGAGGTTGACCTCCAAGGCGGGCAGCACACTCTCCAACTGCTCCAGATCGCGGGGCCCCAGGATGGATGCCGTGACCCCCGGCTGGTGCAGCACCCAGGCTACGGCCATCTGGGCTGCCGTGCACCCCTTATCCAATGCCCGATTGGCAAACTTATGTCCCACCGCCACCCCTGGCGCATCGATCCGCTGGCGAAATACTTCGCGCAGGGTGCCTCGGGTTCCCTCGGGAAGGACCTCGGCATCAGGGTAGCGCCCGGCCAGAACCCCGTGGGCCAGGGGCGCCCAGGCCACCACCCCCAGGTCATAGGCCCGACACATGGGAATGATCTCGTTTTCAACCCGCCGATCAAGGAGATTGTAAGGCGGCTGTTCGCAAATAAATTGAGGATAACCGCAACGGCGAGCGATGTGCAGCGCTTCCACGGTACGCCAGGCCGGGTGGGTGGAGCAGGCCACGTAACGGATTTTCCCTTGCCGCACCAGAAGATCCAACGCCGCCAGAGACTCCTCCTGGGGCACGTCGGGATCGGTGCGGTGCAGGTAGTAGATATCGATGCACTCCGTGCGCAAGCGCCGCAAACTCGCCTCACAGCCCTTGATTATATGGTGACGGGTGTTGCCGCGCTCATTGGGGCCGGGGCCGGTGGCATTGAAGACCTTGCTGGTCAACAGCACCCGTTGCCGTTTTCCATCCTGGCGGAGGGCCTGGCCGAGAATTCGTTCGGCGGCGCCGTTGTTGTAAACATCGGCGCAGTCGATCATATTGATCCCCGCATCCAGAGCGCCATCGATGATGCGGGCCGCTTCCTCCTTGGGTGTGGGACGACCGAAGTTCATGGTGCCCAGTACCAGGGCGCTGACCCGCAAGCCTGACCTGCCCAACCGCCGGTACTCCATCGTCTACCTCGTGGGTGATGGTTTGGTTTGATTTGAGAAAGGTTGCCCTATATCTAAGTTGAGTAACTTTCGATGTGCGCATCATCCAAGGGTCACCCATCAAGATCCTAGCCCAGCGCCTCTAAAGAAACCTTTCAATTTAGCTTATACGCTGGGGCCGCTTTGACTTGCAAGGAGAATTCAGGTCCCCACGCCCATCCATCTGTCATTTTGGGCTAAGGCCAAAACCTTATGCCCCTGCTATTCCTTCGGCAAAAAACTGTTGACACCCGCCCCACCTTCAGCGTATTTTATTTTGTATTCAAAATTCATAATTCAACTGGAATCCGTGCCGACCCGATTCCGCCCCTGACCGACCTTTGACTCGCTGACCATTTCAAGCCATGACCAAATTGGGCCTCCAGCATCAAAATCTAGACCAAAAAGCCTACGGGCTGCTCAAAGAGATGATTTTCGACCGTAAACTGCTGCCCGGGGAAAAAATCCGCCAGGAACAGCTGGCCCAGGAACTGGGCATCAGCCGCACACCGCTGATCAGCGCCCTGAAATACCTGGAGCGCGAAAAACTGGTCCAGGCCAAACCGCGGCGGGGGTTCTTCGTCCGGGCTTTCAGCCGCGAGGAGATGGTGAGCATCTTTGAACTGCGGGAAGTTCTGGAAGGTTTGGCGGCCCGGCGGGCGGCCATGGCGATAACGGATTCACAGATCAGCCGGCTTCAAGACTTCTTCAAGGCCTTCAGTGGAAAACAGTCCATCCGTGACTATCGGGCCTACTCCCGGGAGGACCGCCGGTTTCACAACTTTGTCACCCAAATCGCCGCCCGGGAGTTTCTATCCAGCATCCTCTCCACCTACAACATCATCAGCTTCTCCTACCAGATGGTTGCCTCCGAGGGTCTGGTGCGCTCCCCGGATGATACCCTGGGCGAACATCTGGCCATTATCCAGGCCATCTGCAATCGGGACCCGGAGGCGGCCGAACAAAAAATGCGCCGCCACTTCAAGCGCTCCATCACCCACCTGAGGGCGGCAATCCAGGAAGCGCCCGGCGAGACCCGGGAGAATCACGGCAAGATCGAAACTGTTCCCTGAAGCATTGAAAGGAGGAAAATCGCGTCGGTAGGATCGAATAGTCACCACAATGGGCCGGCACCCCGGTGCAAGGGAAGGGGATCGGTCGCTAACGAGAAGTCCTGACCGGGGATCCCAACGGGGCTTTAGACCATTAATTTTCAAGGAGGTGTGCAATGAAAAAGATTTTTTTGATGAGCCTGATCGTTTTGTTGACCCTGACCACGGGTGCGGCCCTGGCCGCAAAAGAATTTCCTTCTCGCAACATCACCACGGTGGTGGTGTGGGGCGCCGGGGGCGGCACCGATACCTGCAACCGCATCATCATGGCCGAAATGGCGCCCTTTTTGGGGGTAAACGTCAATGTCATCAACAAAACCGGCGGGGTTGCGGGATCCGTAGGCATGAGCCATGCCTTCAGCAAGCCCCATGACGGCTACACCCTGTGCGGCCTTTCGGAATCCAACGTCACCGCCGGGGTGCAGGGCGGCTGGGACAAGAAATTCGATGTGTGGGACACCTTTATCGTGGGCGGCTCTCCGGACGTGATTTCGGTTACCCCGGATACGCCTTATCAGACCCTTCAAGACCTCATCGAAGCGGCCAAAAAAGAGCCCGGCAGCATTAAGGCCGCGGCATCCGGCGCCGGCTCTATTCACCACCTGAATCTGCTGGCCGTGGAGAAAGGCTCGGGAGCCGACTTCAATTTCATCCCTTACAAAGGCTCCGCACCCGCCCAGAATGCAGCCATGACCGGAGAGGTTTCGGTGGTAGTGACCTCCCTGGCGGAACAGCAGCAACTTCTGCGCGGCGGCAAGCTGCGGGCCCTGGGAATGCTGATCCCGGAAAGTTTTGAGGTGGAGGGCCTGGGGGCCATCCCCTCCTCCTTCGACGCCTACCCGGGTCTCTCGGAGTATCTGCCCATCTCCCAGGCCATCGGTTTTGCGGTTCCGACGGACGCCCCCGACGAAGCCAAAGCCGCCCTGGTGGAGGCCTTTAACCAGGCCATGGCCACCGATAAGGTCAAAACCTGGGCCAAGGAGAACTACTACCTGCTCTCAGGCAAATCGGGCGCCGAGGCCAACGCGGAATTTTCGGCCCTGGAGTCCAACTTCGCCTGGACCTTGTGGGAGTTGGGTGCGGCCACGGTTGAGCCCTCCAAGCTGGGAATTCCCAAACCGTAACTGACAGCGGCAAGGGATATCACCACCCGCTCCCGGCAAAGGGGAGCGGGTTTTCAAAGGACAAAACGCCCATGTTGGCAAAAGAAAAACTGCGTAAGGCCGATATCTTTTCAGGCATCATCATCAGCCTGTTCGGACTCTGGATCGTCAGCCAGGCGTTAAAAATGCCCATGAAGGACAGCTGGGGCGGGGTGCAGAACGTCTGGTTTGTCTCCCCGGCCCTGTTTCCGCTTTTTGTGGGCGGCATGATCGCGCTGCTGGGCATCCTGCTCACCCTACACGCGCTGAGAACGGTGGGTTTTGAGGGGTTTCGCGATACCGTCGCCTGGCTGCTCAGCATCCGGCTGATTGAATTTCTAAAATCCGAGTCGATGCTGCGCTTTCACGCCATTGTCATCCTGCTCTTCACCTTCGTGTTTCTCAATATCCCGCGCATCGATTTTTTTCTCGGCAGCATCCTTTTTCTCTCCGCGTTTATCACCATGTTCTACCTGGACGATCCGCAACTGCTGATCTCCATGCTGCGGGTTTATCTGGCCGGCGTCTTCCTGCTGATTGCATGGTTCATATTGGGACTGCCGGCGCGCCTGGAGCCCATTCTGCCCTATGCCAGCGACTGGCTGGTGGTGGGTTTCATCCTGATCTACTGCCTCTATGTCTTTAAGCTCATCGTCCGTCAACCGGATCTTCGAAAGAAGTATCGAATCGGATTAACCCTGGCGCTGGTCGCACCTTTTACCATCGGTCCGATCTTCAAGTACTTTCTTCTGGTCCCCATGCCCTTCGAGGGCTTGATCGTCACCGTGATGGACGCCATCCGCTATTGGGACTTCTGATGCCCGCCCTCCGGAGTTGACCCCATGAATTTCGTCACCCGTATCGGTGAATTTTTCGGTATCGTCGGCCACTTGGTGGCGGACCCCGTCAACTTGGCGGTTCTTTTCGGCTCAGTGTTGCTGGGTATTTTATTCGGCGCCATGCCCGGTCTGACCTCGACCTTGGGCGTGGCCCTGCTCACCGCGCTGACCTACGGCATGGACACCAATCTGGCCATGGTGTGTTTGCTGGCCATCTATGTGGGCGGCACCTACGGCGGCTCTTACTCCTCGATTCTGATCAATATCCCCGGCACGGCGGCAGCGGCAGCCACCGCCCTGGACGGCTACCCCTTAGCCTGCCGGGGCGAAGGGGGCCGTGCCATCGGGCTGACCACCACGGCCTCGGCCATCGGCACCACCATCAGCATGCTCTTTGTGGTGAGCATCTCCCCCATCATCTCCCATTTCGCCCTGCAGTTTACCTCCTTCGAGTTCTTCCTGCTGGCCTTTTTCGGCATCTTGATCAGCGGCACCCTCACCAGCCCTGACTTGGTGATCAAGGGTTGGATCGCCGGATTTCTAGGCCTGTTTCTGGCCTGCGTGGGTCGCGATCTGCTGCAATTCTACCCACGCTTCACCTTCGGTTTCTCCCAGTTGGACAGTGGGATCGAGGTGGTGCCGGTGCTCATCGGCGCTTTCGGTATCCCTCAAATCATTCAGGTTCTCAAAGACCGCTTTCAGATCGGGGAGGCCCAAAAACTGCAGCGCATCATCCCCGAGGTCGGCACGGTGGTGCGCAACATTCCGGCCATTACCCGCTCGGCCTTGATCGGGGTGGGGATCGGGGCGGTGCCCGGGATTGGCGAAGATATCGCCGGCTGGGTTTCCTACGGCACGGCCAAGAACACTTCCAAACACCCGGAAACCTTCGGCAAGGGGGAACTCAAAGGAGTCCTGGCCAGCGAAACCGCCAATAACGCCTGCGTGGGCGGGGCCATGATCCCCCTGCTCAATCTGGGCATTCCCGGCAGCCCGCCGGCCGCCATGCTGCTGGGCGCCCTGATGCTCCACGGCGTCACCCCCGGCCCCATGATCACCTTTGAGCATCCCACATTCATCCTGGAGGTGGCGGCCATCCTGCTGCTGGCCTCCCTGGCCATGTGGTGCACCGGAATGCTGCTGGCCAAGCAGGTGGTCAAAGTGCTGCGGATTCCCACCCCGCTCTTCATGCCCATCATCGGCGTGCTGTGCATCATCGGCTCCTACTCCCTGGGGCTCAACATCTTCAATCTGTATCTGATGCTGCCGGTGGGCATCATCTGCTTTTTTCTCACCGAAATGGGCTACCCCATCGCGCCCCTGGTGATCGGCGTGATCCTGGGCCCCATGGCGGACGAAAACTTGCGCCGCGCCCTGATGGTCTCCCAGGGAAGTTTCATGCCGGTTTTTACTCGACCGGTCTCCCTGATCCTGTTTATCATCATCATCTGGACCATCGTCAGCCAGTTTAAGTGGTTCCGTAATGCCAAAAACAAGGCCCTGGCACGAATCTTCAACCGCGGGAATACCTGCGAGACCATCACGGAAGACGATTCCAGAACGTAATCTATCGAAAAACAGAAGGGCCGGCACGCGGCCCTCCGGGAGGTTTCTCCATGCTGAACATGGCCATTATCACCGGTTTTCTATCCAAAACCAAAGACCGCTTCCATGAGTACAACGCACCCCTGAGCCTGGATGAAAAGTTCGGCCTCATGGCCCAAATTGACGGTTATGATGGCGTGGAGATCGTCTATCCCTATGAAGTCAAAGATCCTGTTGCCACCCGGGCGGCCCTGGAAAAGCACGGGCTCAGCGTGGCGGCGGTGAACGTCAACGTCAAGGCGGAACCCGAGTTTCGCAATGGCGGTTTGACCTCTCAGAAGCCCGAGGTGCGGGAGAAAGCCGTGCGCTTTATCCGGGAGGCCAAAGACTTCGCCCAGGCGGTAGGGGCGGACAAGGTGACCTGCTGCCCCTTAGGAGACGGTTACGAATTTGCATTTCAATACGACTACGCCCAAACCTGGGGATATCTGGTGGACACCTTCGGCGCAGCCGGGGATTACAGGCGCGAGATTCCTCTTTTTGTGGAGTACAAACCCAGCGAAACCCGGGGCCGCTGTTTTGTGGACACGGCCTCTAAGGCGCTCTGTCTGCTCAACGACATCGGCAACCGGGAGATGGGGGTTACCCTCGATTTCGGCCATTCCATGTACGGCAACGAAAATCCGGCGGAAGCCCTGGTGATGCTGGCGCAAAGCCCCTACCCCTACTACATTCACATCAACGACAATGACGGCCGCTGGGACTGGGACTACTTCTGCGGGACCAAACACTTTTTGGAGTATGTGGAATTTCTCTATTACCTGAAGCGTGACGGTTATAGCGGCTACCTCACCTCGGACACCTCCCCCACCCGTTGGGATATCCAGGGCACCTTCGAGGCCAACAGCCGCATCACCAACCGCATCTGGCAGCTGCTGGACGATGTGGATAACGGCCGGCTGGCAGGCCTCATGGCCCGGGGGGACTATCTGGAAACCTGGAAGTTCGTTGAAGCCAACATCTTCGGCTTGAAGTAAGGCACGTTTGACTTTGGGGAGAAGAGACGCAGGAAAAGCCGTGTCTGAAAACATCATCCGCCACACCGACCTGCTGGCGTCCCTGCCGGCGCCCTGGCCTGAGGATCTTTTTCCGGCCATCGGCCGGACCGTGGCTGAATCGTCCGCCAAGCTGGTCATCCTGGACGACGATCCCACGGGCACCCAGACGGTCCACGGCCTGCCGGTGCTCACCACCTGGCGGGTGGAGGTCCTGGCGGACGAGCTCCTCACTCCCGGCCCCGGCTTTTTCATCCTCACCAATTCCCGCAGCCTGACGCCGCCGGATGCGGCAAGGTTGAGTCAGGAGATCGGCGCCAATCTGCGGCAGGCCATAGCTCAAACCGGTGTTCCCCTGGAACTGATCAGCCGCAGCGACTCGACCCTGCGGGGCCATTTTCCGGGGGAAGTCAGGGCCCTCACCCGCGCCCTGGGCACGCCCGACCTACCCTGCATCGTGCTTCCCTTTTTCCTGGAAGGCGGACGCCTCACGGCCAACGATATCCACTACGTGGCCGAAGGCGAGATCCTCGTGCCGGCGGCCCAGACGCCTTATGCCCGGGATGCCGTGTTCGGCTATCACCATTCTAACCTGCGGGAGTGGGTGGTGGAGAAAACCGCGGGGAGCGTGACCCAGGAACATGTCAAATCCATATCCCTGGAGGATATCCGCGGCGGCGGCCCCCGGCGCGTGACCCAACGTCTGGGGGCGCTTGCCAGGGGCGATTTCGCCGTCGTGAATGCGGTGGCATATTCCGACTTGGCCGTTTTCGTGGCCGGTCTGCTGGCCGCCGAGGCCCAGGGCCAGGGCCCTTTTGTTTTTCGCAGCGCCGCATCTTTCGTGCGGGTGCGGGCCGGCATCTCGCCCCGGGATCTGTTGCGCCGGGAGGAACTGGTCGCGGATAACCGCCACGGGGGATTGTTTGTGGTGGGTTCCTACGTTCCCAAAACCAGCGCCCAACTGGCCGCCCTGTTGGCCTTGAACGGCATCACGGCCATCGAGATTGAGGTGGCCCAATTGCTGGATGAGCGCCGGCAGCCGAACATCATCGCCGGGGCTGTGGCGGTCGCGGATCAGGCCCTGGCCCGGGGCCGGGATGTGGTGCTCTACACCAGCCGCGATTGGGTAGCCGCGGATGACATCCTGGGCAACCTCGATATCGGCCGGAGCGTGTCGCAAGGTCTGATCGCCACCGTGCGCCGGATTCGAAGCCAGCCCCGCTACATAGTGGCCAAGGGCGGCATTACCTCCAGCGATGTGGCCACCCAGGGACTAGGCGTGCGCCGGGCCATGGTCATGGGCCAGGTGCTGCCCGGGGTGCCGGCCTGGAAGCTGGGTCCGGAGACCCGCTGGCCCGGCATGGCATACATTGTGTTCCCCGGCAATGTGGGCGACGACAACGCCCTGGCCGCCATTCGCCAGCGGCTGTCGCTTTCCGATCCAGAACACAACTCATAGAACCCGAAAATCGTTCTCAATAAAAATGACATTTTAACCCTTCAAGGAGGACCCACCATGGACCAAATCAAACACACCGTGACAACCATCCAGGCTATGCGTAGGCGAGGCGAGACCATCACCATGCTCACCGCCTACGACTACCCCACGGCTCAGCAGATCAATGACGCCGGCATCGACATGATCCTGGTGGGCGACTCCTGCGCCATGGTGGTTCACGGCCACCCCAACACCCTGACCGCCACAATGGATATGATGGTGCTGCACTGCGCGGCCGTGGCCCGGGGCTGTCCCCGCACCATGGTGATCGCCGACATGCCCTTCGGCTCCTTCCAGTACTCCATCGAGGAGACCATGCGCAACGCGGCACGCTTTGTCACCGAAGCCAAGGTGGACGGCGTGAAATTCGAAGCCACGCCCCACCATATCGAGAAGACCCGGGCCATTGTTGAAATGGGCATTGCCGTGGTGGGCCATGTGGGCCTGCATCCCCAGGCCGTGGGCGCCCTGGGCGGTCTCAAGGTCCAGGGCAAATCCGTGGAAACCGCCCGCAAGGTAGTGCGCGAAGCCCTGGCCCTTCAGGAAGCCGGCGCCTTTGCCATCATCTTCGAAGCGGTCCCGGCCAAGCTTTCGGCCTATGTGACTCAAAAGCTGCGCATCCCCACCATCAGCATCGGCGGCGGCCCCGGATGCTCGGGCCAGTTACTGGTCACCCCGGATGTGCTGGGGATGTTCGACAAATTCACCCCCAGTTTCGCCAAGCGCTATGTAAACTTCAACGAACAGATGCGGAGCACCTTCGAGCAGTACGCCCAAGAGGTACGCAGCGGCGCGTTCCCGGGAGCCGAACACAGCTACAAGATGTCTGACGAGGTGATGGAAACCATCGAGGCGGAGTTCGGCAAGGTCGCGTAGCCATCCCTTTCATGACCTGGACCAAAATAGTCGAAGATCGAGATTGGGAGAGCTCTTAGGGCTAAATCTGTTTGGCCTGATCGGAAAATTTTTGCACCCGGCTCAAGGCAATAGAAACATTGCGTTGGAAGAGGTGGTGGGGAATACCGGTATTGAGTTGGCCAAACTGTTTTTTATATCCATTTTCCGATAGTTTGGATAAGCGAGGCAGATAAAAATAATCCCCCCAATCTCTGATCCTCTTTTGGAAAGCAGGTGTCATTTTTGTTGATAGGGGATGCTTGATATGCTTCGTGTTCCAAAGGCAAGCGTCCTGGCATATCTCACAATCTCCGATCCTGTTTTCCAGAGCATCCCAGACCTCCTGGGGCAGGATTTCTTCCGCATCAGTTGATTTTCAAATTTTTCTTGCCGCCGAAGTAGCGCATGAACTGGGCTCGTTCGTAGATCGCGGGATCGGTACTCTTACCCTGGCTCAGTTTACCCTTGAAATCGGCCAATCGCTCAAAACCCCGGGTGACCATCCAGCCTTCCAGATCCTCCAGCATCTGTCCGAGGAACTTGATCCCGTTGCCGTAGAGGCAGGAAACGGTTTGAACCGCATCGGCGCCGGCCAGTACCTGCTTGATCACCCCCGCGCCATCATGGACGCCGGTTGAGGCGGCAAGGTTGCAATCCACCCGATCCGCCATAATTGCAATCCAGCGCAGGGACAGCGCCAAATCCGCGGGCGTGCTGAATACGAAGGAAGGCACAACTTCCAGCTTCTTGATATCAAAATCAGGGCTGAAGAAGCGGTTGAAGAGCACCAGCCCGCCGATTCCCGATTTGGAGAGCTTTTGAATCATGGGGCCAAGGTCGGTGAAATAGGGGCTGATTTTCAAGGCCACCGGAATGGAAACCTCCTTGAGAACGTTTTCGATCACTTGAAAGTAGAGCCGTTCGGTATCCTCCTTGGTGCGGCTGAAGTTGGAGGGTAAAAAGAACATGTTGAGTTCCAGGGCATCGGCGCCGGCCTGGGCCAGGTGCTTGGCGTAGGCCATCCAATCCGCGGAGTGATAATAACAGTTGATGCTCGCCATCACCGGGATGGATACGCTTTTTTTGCTCTCTTCGATCAGAGCAATATACTTGATTAGATTATCTTCGCGGAGTTTGTAGTCATAGAACTCAATGGGATTCTGGCGCCCCTCATATTCGAAGTATTGGGGCGCGGATCCGCCGGCGCTCGCCTTTTCCATGAAATCTTTGAACTCATGGGCGATCTCCTCTTCGAATATGGATTTGAGCACCACCGCACCGGCACCGTGCTCTTCCGCGGACTTCACTTTTTTCGCCGAGCTGGTTAAACCGGAACTCCCCACGATGATGGGATTCTTGAGCTTAAGACCGAGATATTCCGTTGATAAATCAACCATGTTACTTATCCTCCCAACGCATGTTCAGAACGTAGATCTAAAAATTTTTACCGATGGTGCCAGGCAGGACCAGATACCCTACGTTGAGAGCTACAATGACCCCGCCTGGCGTTAGTCTACCATGGACAAAACGATTAGGAAACTCAAGATGTCGGCACCGAAATTGGGCAGAAAGCGCATATCTGGCAAGACACGGCCTATTCTTCCCAGTGGATGCACTCCACCGGGCAGGTCTCCATGGCCTCGTCGATACACGCTTCGTCGCCGCCTTCGGGCTTTATCACGTAGGCCTTCTCCTCATCCTCATCAAACCCGAACACATCCGGACAAAGTTCAACGCAGCTTTCGCAGCCGATGCACTCTTCCGTTTCGATGTACACTTTTTTCGCCATGCTGGATTCCTTCCGTCAATGGTTCTTAGACTTCCTTTTCAAATTCATCCTTGCCCACGCCGCAGATGGGGCATTCCCAATCCTCCGGCAGATCCTCGAAAGCGGTACCGGCGGAATGCCGCCCTCCTCGTCGCCTTGCTCGGGATCGTAAATATAGTCGCAGGGGATACAGCGCCATTTTTGCATGGTTGCTCCTTATAGATCTGGTCAGTCCATAGTTCTTCTAAAGCATTGAAATTATTAGGATCGATTAGTTCGACTCGTCATTCCCGCGCAGGCGGGAATCCATTTAGATTCCAATTCATTGGAGTCCCTGGATGCCGGATCAAGTCCGGCATGACGGAGAACTTTGGACTCTCAAGTTATGGATCGATAGTGGTTTAATTTCCAGCCATCATGGCCGTGATGTCATCTTCGACGGTGCCAATGGGCTTGATCTCAAACTTCTCCACCAGCACCTTGGCCACATTGGGCGATAAAAAGCCCGGGAGAGTCGGCCCCAGACGAATGCCCTTGACGCCGAGGGCCAACAGGGCCAGCAGCACAGCCACCGCCTTTTGCTCATACCAGGCGATATCGTAGGAGACCGGCAGGTCGTTGATGTCATCGAGCCCGAATACTTCCTTGAGTTTCAGGGCGATCACCGCCAGGGAGTAGCTGTCGTTGCACTGGCCAGCGTCCAGTATCCGGGGGATGCCGCCGATATCCCCCAGGTTCAGCTTGTTGTAGCGGTACTTGGCACAGCCCGCGGTGAGAATCACCGTATCCTTCGGCAAATTTTCGGCCACTTCGCTGTAGTAGCCCCGGGATTTCTGCCGGCCGTCACAGCCGGCCATGACCACAAAACGCTTGATGGCGCCGGATTTTACCGCGTCCACCACCTTGTCGGCCAGGGCCAGCACCTGATGGTGGGCAAAACCGCCGACGATGGTGCCGGTCTCGATTTCAGTGGGCGGCGGGCAGGCCTTGGCCTTTTCGATCAACGGGGAAAAATCCTTGGCACCCCCCTCCGGCCGGTGGGCGATATGGGCGGCCCCATCGTAGCCTACCACGCCCGTGGTAAACAGCCGTTCCAGGTAGGTGTTCTCTTTTTTTAGGGGTACCAGGCAATTGGTGGTCAACAGGATCGGCCCGTTGAAGGATTCGAACTCCTTGTTCTGGTGCCACCACGACCCGCCGTAATTGCCCACAAAATGGTCGTAATTCTTGAAGGCCGGATAGTAGTTGGCCGGCAGCATCTCGCCGTGGGTGTAGACATCCACCCCGCTACCTTCAGTCTGTTTGAGCAGCTCTTCCATGTCTTTCAGGTCGTGGCCGGAAATCAGGATGCCGGGGTTCTTCCCTACCCCAATATTCACCTCGCTGATCTCAGGATTGCCGTAAGCCGTGGTATTGGCTTCGTCCAGCAGCGCCATGGTGGATACGGCGGTATCGCCGGCCTTCATCACCAATCCCACCATCTCATCGCTGGTCAGCGCTTTGGTGGTGGAGGCCAGGGCTTCCATCATGAAGTCGTTGATTTCGGCTTTCTTACAGCCCAGAATAGCGGCGTGGTCGGCGTAGGCGGCAATGCCCTTGAGCCCGATGACCAAGAGTTCCCGCAGGGAACGCACATCCTCGTTCTCCGTCGCCAGCACTCCCACGCCCTTGGCCTTTTCGGCGAAGCTGGCTGCCTCGCCTGACCAGGTGGCGGCCTCGGGCAGGGCGCTGCCAAAGTCGCGTCCGTTCTTGGCCTTGTAAGCAGCCAGAAATTTATCCTTGGCCGCGTCACGGCGCTGCAAGCCCTCTTCGATCAACGCGCTGAAGCGGGCGTTGCTCCAGCTGGCATTGGTGATGGTGGCAAACAGCCCCTGGGCGATGAAGTCATCGTTGCCGCGCTCAGGGGTTCCCAGCTCTTTGAGCATTTCGCCGTACACGGAGATCCCTTTGAGGGTGTAAATCAACAGATCCTGGAGGTTGGCGGTCTCCTCGGGCTTGCCGCACACACCCTTGACGGTGCAGCCGCTGTTCCGGGCGGTCTCCTGACACTGAAAACAAAACATGGTTTTTCTCCTCTCTCTAGCTTATTTTACGATCCTTCCATATTTTTGCCGCGGCCTTCCCCCGGCAAAAGAAAATAGCCCTACATCCATCGCCTGTACTTCGGTTTCCGGCTTGAGGCGCTATTGGCTCCCCAGGCTCTGCCAGATCTCGATGCGGTGTCCTTCCGGATCAAAAAGATAAAAGACCCGGGCATCCCAGTGATGCGTTTTGATCTGCGTCGGTTTCAAGCCGGCTTTTTCCGTTTGTTCTCGACATATTTCAATATCATCCACTTCCAGCGCCAACGTAATTCCCTCGCCGCCAGCGCTTCGGATGGTGGCACGTTTTTCATCGGCAATGCTCAAGCGTGACATGGCATTGAGCCGGAATTCCACAAACCAGTCTGTGGAAAAAAGGACCGGTAATTGCAGCCTGTCCCGATAGAATTCAACGGTTTTTCTCCACTGCTCGCAGTACAAAATCATATTGGAGGTCATCAGGTTGTTTTGCATCGCTACAAACATAGTGTCACCTCCATATAGATTATTGTTTTAGCCCAACCGTTCTTCCAGATACATCTTCAGCGCGACGACGTTGTTGTGCTCCGCGTCGTGGGAACTGAACAGCAGCGTCACCTTGCCTGCCTTTGCCGCTTCAACAATCGGTTGCCATGTGTCCGGATGCTCGTCGAGTTCGACCCGGTAGCGCCGCTGAAACTCGGGCCACTTGGCCGGGTCGTGACTGAACCACTTGCGCAGTTCGGTGCTGGGCGCGGCGTCTTTTAGCCAGCCGTCCAGTTTCAAGGCCTCCTTCTTAATCCCGCGCGGCCAAAGCCGTTCCACAAGAATGCGCGTCCCATCCGTATTCGCGGGTCGATCATACGCGCGTTTGATTTGAATCATGTTTGCCTCTTTTTATACGGACTTTACAAGTTCCAGTCAGACAAGGATGGCGCCGCCTGCCTGCTGGTGGGTCACCAATCCGGTCTGATTTCGTTATATTACTCCGGCGATTAAATACCTGAATCTATGTCATTCTGGCGAATGCCAGAATCCGGGGAATAAAGCTGGATGCCGGATCAAGTCCGCATGACGAATGTGGCGTATTTAATTGCCGGGTTAATAATATCAACTTCTTGTTGTTGACGATCATAGCAATCGTCAGCATCGCACCCGCCCCTATAGCGACCGGAATGATCGCATAAAGGTACCCGAGGTTATACACGGAATCTCCACCGATTACTGCGATCAAGGCTGTAGCGCCTCCCGGTGGATGGAGCGTTTTGGTAAGGTGCATCAGGGCAATGGAGACGGATGCAGCCATGGCTGCGGCAAACCACGGTTGTCCCCCAAGATATTGATAGGCCGTTACCCCCACGATGGCCGAGAGCACATGCCCTCCGATCAGGTTTCTGGGCTGGGCCAGCGGGCTACGAATGGCGCCACAAAAAATCCTTTTCGGAAATCACGCCGATCACTCCTCCGTTTCGATCCACCACCGGGGCTCCCGAGATGCTCTTTTCGGCTAGCAGCGTCGCGGTTGCAATCAAATCCTGCTCGGTATCGACCACATGAACCGGTGCCGTCATGACATCGGCGGCTTTCAAGGACTTCATCATCCGGTCTTGGGCCAAGGCATACGCCACGCGATAGACCTCTTTGAAATCGGCGGGTGTGATATCGATATATCCTTGCATGGCCTTCATGGCTTTAATGACATCGGCATCGGAAATATCGACGGGTGCGCATTCTCGAAGGTTGCTTGAGCTCATGAGTCAGTCTCCAATTTGTATTCTGGCAGGTATTTGTCCCTCAACATCTCGGCCATCCGGTTCACGGCGGCAAAGGCGCGCTCCACGGTGCGCTCCTTGTCCGGGTTGACCAGGCAGCAGGTGGCCGGCGAGAGCATGCTTTGGGCGATTAATTGCTCTCGGTCGATCCCCTTGGACCACAGGACCTTCCAGGCGTTTTCGAGGCGTTGGATCAAGGAGGGAATCTCCTCCTGCGCGAACGCCTCGAATCCCGTGGGCACGATACCCCAGACAAGCACGCGGCCGCGATCTATGAATTTTCGAATGGCGACGGCATAGGACGAGAAGATTTCCGCGTTGGTGAACACATCCAGGGAAAGCACATCCAGATCCAGGTTGAGCAGAAAATCCCAATCCGGGTTCCCGCACAGATGGATGCCCCGGGGCCGGTCGACCCCAGCGAAGAATTGATCCAGATCGCCCTTGGCCTTCAGATCGCTATAACCAGCCATGGCGGAAAACAGAAATTGCAGACCTGGCTCATCCACAAACATGAAGGCCTTGCCGTTGCGTCGTTTAAGCCGCGCCAATTGAACATTTATTCGTTGGACCATAAAGTCCAGCATGAACGGCCGAACGGTGTCGTCGAAGATAATGGGGCGGTCATCCTGATCGATGATGTTGAACCCAAAACTGATGGGACCTTCCAGTTGCCCCCGGATAGCCGGCCGGTCTGCCAGGTCCAACGCCAGAAAACGGTGATACACCGCCGAATAGGTCTCGCTGACGTCAAAATAGGTCGGATCGTCGAAGTGCAGCAGAGCCGCTTCCAGCTCCTCGGCGAATTTGTCCATGGAAAATCGCAGCGTCCGCTTCTCCATGTCCAGAACAATTCCTGGAAAATGTTCCGCCGCCTGCACATACATGTCTTCGGTGTAGCTGTAGTTGGGTAGCTGAGGCCAGAAAGGTACATCCACCGACAGGGCGATTTCAAGGGCCCGCGTCACGTCCGTGTGCGGCATAACCGCCATGGCGGTGGTAAGGAGGTTTCCTGGTATTGTTGAATCCATTGGGTGCCCTTTATTTAACGCTGTAACCATTTGAAAGATTTTAAAAGAGATTCCAAGGTTCAGCTGAAAATATCGTCATGGCAATATTCATTGCATCGCTCATAATAACTCCGGACAGTTCATAGCGCCGGTGCCATGGGATCGTTTAAGCGGGAACTGGGCCATTTTTATTGTTGTGAACCATCTTCCCTTCACCGGCCGCTTCATGGGTTTGCCCGTCGCGAATGTGGTAGATTCGTTTGAAGGTTGGAATGATCTTTTCGTCATGGGTCACCACGATGATGGCCGTCTCATATTGCCGGGCCATCTGGTTCAGGATACCTATCACCGCCAGGGCGCGTTCGCTGTCCAGCGGCGCCGTGGGCTCATCGGCCAGGATCACCGGCGGCCGGTTGACCAGAGCCCTGGCGATGGCCACGCGCTGCTGTTCGCCGCCGGAAAGCTGCGGCGGCATGGCCTTGGCGCGGTGAACGACATCCAGGGCGTCAAGCAGGTCCAAGGCCCGCTTGCGGGCATCACCATTGGCCTTGCCGGCCAGCATGGGCAACAGGGCCACATTGTCGGTTACGTTGAGAAACGGGATCAGGTAGGGGGCCTGGAAAATAAAGCCGATCTTGTCGCGACGCAGGGCACGCAGATCGGAAATCTTCCATGCATTGTCATAAATGACGCCCCCGCCTAAGGTCATATGCCCCCCGGTGGGTTCGATGACCGCACCGAGGCATTTGAGCAAGGTGCTTTTGCCCGAGCCCGACGGGCCGATCAGGCCGACCACTTCGCCTGGGGCAACCTGCATGTCCACCCCCTTGAGCGCATTGACGGCAGTGTCTCCCTTGCCGTAACGTTTGCGCAATCCGGCAATGCAGATCCCATTTTCACAGATGTCAGCCACCGATGGCCTCCGCCGGGTCCACCTTGAGTGCCACCCGAATGGCCAACACGCTGGCCAATACACAAATCACCACCACCGCCAAAAAACCGCGCACGGCATCCCCGGGCAACAGCAGCACATATTTGGGAAAAATCGGTGCCCAGAAAAAGGCCGCTGTCTTGCCCACGACAAAACCGATCACCCCCAGAGCCACCGCTTGCTGAAGAATCATCCCCGCAATGGTGCGGTTTTTGGTGCCGATCAGCTTGAGGACGGCGATCTCGCGGATCTTTCCCAGGGTCAGGGTGTAGATGATGAAAGCAACGATGGCAGCACTGACCACGGATAGAATCACCAGAAACATGCCGATCTGCCGGGCCGATGTGGCGATCAGTTTACCGACCAGGATCTTTTCCATCTGTATTCGGGTGTATACCTGCAGGCGTTTCCAGCGACGGATCGTATTGGCCACCTGATCGGGTCCA
Source organism: uncultured delta proteobacterium (assembly GCA_963713755.1). Lineage (GTDB taxonomy): Bacteria > Desulfobacterota > Desulfobacteria > Desulfobacterales > CAVQMW01 > CAVQMW01. The sequence goes on from CAVQMW010000006.1 coordinate 241,513, forward strand.
TGGCCGGGCTTGAGTTGCACCAGCACGGCATTGACATAGGGATTGGTGCTTTGCGAGGCGATCACCGCATCGAGAAGGCCCGGCACCGAAGGTTGGGCAAACGCCGGATTGGCCGCCGTGCGGCGCCGTTGCTGAACAATGGCATCGTTATCTTTAAGAAATTGTGCCTCCTGTGCATCTTTCAGCGGAATAAACACCATGGGGTCACCGCCGGAAGAGACCATACGCCGAGTCAACCCAACGACCGTATACAGGTTGCGACGAATCCGGATGCGGTCGCCGAGCGCGAAACCGGCGGCGACATCGGCGACGGTCTCGTAATGGCTGCGCGTGATGTGCCGGCCGGCGACCAGATAACCGGGTTGGCCGGGCCCTCCGGGCACAATGCCGACCACCATGGCCCTGACATCCTTGTCGGCCTGACGCACCTGCATGGTGAAGTAGGTCACATTGGCCGCGCGCGCCACGCCGGCCATCGACAGAATACCGCGGTACTGATCATCGTAAATGCTGGAAGATTCGGCATACGGGCCCAGTGTATCCTGCTGCACCACCCACAGGTCAGCCCCGCTGTTGTCGAGCAGCGCCTTGGCGTCGTCCACCATGCCACGGTAAATACCGGCCATCGACAAGGTTACCCCGATGAGCAGCCCCAGTCCGATCCCGGTAAAGACGAACTTGCCCCAGGCGTGCGAAATATCGCGGCCGGCCAGGCTGATCATTGCGGAACCCCCGGCAGACGATCCACGACCTTGATGCGGCTGTGTGCATCCAGCCTGCGCTGGCTGTAGAGAACCACACGATCGCCCGGATACAACCCATGCGGAATCTGTATGCGGCCGTCGAGATCCGAGGCCCCCAGTGTGAGGGGCGTAAACCGCAGGCCACCGTTTTCGATCACCCAGACACCGGTCGATCCATCGACCCGTTGGATACTGGGGCTATAGACGACGGGCAATGCCGGCAATGGGGGCAGCGCAACGGTAACCTCGGCCAATTCTCCAACTGGAGGCAATGGGTCTGGAATGGTGTCGAAAACCACTTTGGCCAGAATCTCTTCGGTCACGGCGTCGGCCATGGGCTCGACCCGAAGCACTTTTCCGGCCAGAGAAGACCCGGACTTGGACCGCAGCACGATACGAACCGGCAGATCCGCTCCGAGGCCTGCTGACTGCAGTTGATCAAAACGCACATTGATCCACAGGTTAGATGGATCGATCAATTCCACCACCGGCTGGCCGGCGACGACAGTCGTGCCCGGATCGGCCTCCCGGCCAGTCACCAGGCTATCCACCGGCGCCACGAGACGCAGGTTAGCGCGTTGAAGGATCAGGCCCTCCAAATCTGCACGCATGCTGAGCTGCTCGTGAAGCGTCGCATCCAGATTGGCTTTGGCTGCCAGAAGCCGGGCTTCGGCCACCTGAAGTTCCTGCCGCTTGGCCTCAACCAATTCCGTTGTCGCTACCTGTTCTAGAAACAGTTGCTCATAGCGGCGGGCCTGGTTTTTGGTGTAGGCCACGGTAGCCAGGATATCCTGGATTTGCGCTTTGGCTGCCGATATATTGGCATGCGCACGCGCCAGTGCCGCCTCCTGGGCTTCGATACGCGCATCCAGATCTACGGGATCCATTTCACCAAGAAGATCCCCGGCCTTAACCGTGTTGCCGACGTGCACGTCCACGCGCTTGACCCGACCGGCAAATGTCGGACCGATCCGGTAGGTATAGCGTGCTTCAAGGGTGCCGATACCAAACAGAGCCGGCGAAATGGGCTGGTTTTCAACCGTGGCGGTGGTTACCTGGATGGGTGCCAGGGGACCGGACCGCAAGGCGGCATAGGCGAACACCCCTACCAAGGTTATAAGCACGGCGACCAGCCCCGACGTGCGAAGAACTCGGGATATGCTTTTCATCGGCGGCTCCGGTTGGTTAAGCCGCCGGCAGGCACCCGGACGATTGAGGCGGCAATGATAGGGGCGGGGAACATGCTGGCATCGTTTCTTTTTGCTCGACCCGGAGTTGAGAAAAGTGAACTCAACATCCGGGTCATGGGTTAGTGTTGAAATCGAAAAGCGCCTTTATTTCAAGCCATCTTGAAACCATTTTCCTTGTGCTTGGCCGCGATGGTGTCGGCCAGGCGATCCAGAGCTTCAAAATCCGTTTCCGAGGGAACCCCTTTGCACAGAACGGGATCCAGCACCTCGACCTTCAGATTGGGGATCATTCCCGCCAATGTTTCCACGGTCTTGCCTCCCCAGCCGTAGGATCCGACAATGGAAAGAAAGTGCGCCTTGGGTCGCAAGGCATTGGCCAACAAGGTCGCATAGCCGACCAGGGGATGGGGGCCGGCCAAAACGGTAGGCGCCCCCACCACAATGGTCCCCGCGTCGACCAGAGCCATGGCCAGCTTGCCGATATCGGTGACCGCTAGGTTGAACAGTTCGACACGGAGACCGTGCTCGACCAAGGTGGAGACCAGGCGCTCCACCATTTGCCGGGTGCTGCCGTGCATGGAGATGTAGGGCAAAACAACCAGATTATGGGGCGCACCCGTTACCCAGTCCCGGTAAGCGTCCATGATCCAGGCCGGACGTTCGTAGATCTGGCCGTGGCTGGGGGCGATCATTTGAACGTCATACCCATTGAGTTTCTCGATGTTCTTTTCGATCACCTTTCGAAAAGGCATCATAATTTCGGCGAAGTAACGTTTGGCAGCTTCGTGCACCCGCCCCTGGTCGATTACGTAAAGATCGCTGCTGGCGATGTGGGAGCCATAAAAATCGCAACTAAATAGGATGCGATCTTCTTTAAGGTAGGTCACCATGGTTTCCGGCCAGTGCACCCAGGGAGTGTGAATGAACTTCAAGGTCTTGTCTCCCAGGGAGAGCATTTCGCCGTCCTTCACGGTAACAAAAGCGGTTTCGGATATTTTCAGCAGATCGGTAAGCATGCCCTTGGCTTTGGGTGTGGCAACCACTTTGGCATCGGGATATCTTTGCAGTACGCGCGGGATAACACCGGAATGGTCCTGTTCAGCATGATGTGACACGATATAGTCAATATGTTCCACATCATCGAGTTGAGCCATCAATTGTGAAATGCATCGGCGGGACAGCCCACACACATCAGGCCCATGTCAATGAAAGTCCCCAAAAGATAAGGGTAGCGCGCCAAAAGCGCCTGAATGGTAACGGTCTCGCGCAAAGCGGTTTTTATGGGTGAGGGTTCCTAATGGGTTTGTGTGCCAATTCAAGATCCATATAGGTAAGATCGGGGTGAGTGTCGTTGCGCTGGCGCAAACAAGCCCATTTTTTTTAAAATAGCGGATGGGGGCGGAAAATGCCTGGGATGGCAACCTTTAACCTTAGGCGGAACCCCCTGTCGAGCAGACGGAAATAAAGGATTGTCTATTCATAACCGGTGGGAAATGCGAAGAAAGCGTATTGGCCCGGAAAAAATGCGCCCTAGCCCATTTCGGCAAAGGTCACCAGGGCATGGGGATCGGTGACGACAATTCGTTCCCGTCCGGATTGGACCCAGCCTTTTTTCTCCCAGGCACTGAGGGTGCGGCTGACGGTGTAGAGCGTGGTCCCGGAATAATCGGCGATATTCTGACGGCTGATTGGAAAATCGATCAAGATGCCGGCCCCCTGTTTCGTTCCGGCCCAGCGCATCAGCCTGAGCAGCGAGCGGGCGATGCGCTGATCCACCCGCTCGGTGCAAACCTCCAGGTAGCGCTGCTGCAGATCGTCAATTCGCAACAGAATGATCTTTAAAAGATTGATGGCCATCGTCGGGAAGCGGTGCATCAGCGTCATCATGGTTCGATGGTCCCAGCCGATAATTTCTGTCTCTCGGACGGATTCCGCGCTCACCGGAAAGGTGCCGTGTTTCAGCACTGCCACCGCAGCGGTCAATTCGCCGGCGCCCACATAGCGAATGATCACTTCCTTGCCCTGCTCGTTGAGCTTGGTCAGCTTGAGTCGGCTCCGGTTGACCAGGTAACAGTGGGTCGCCGGATCGCCCTGCTGAAACAGCTTCTCATGGGGCGGCAATTGGGTTTTTTTCCCGCTGTCGATAACCTCACGGTATTGGTCGGCCGCCAACCCTCTGAAGAGGTCCGCTTTGGGGAGGGTGTCCAACATTGACGAATTTTTATTTATCGCTGTTCTCGGCAAAATGATCGAAATCCCTCCTCACCCTGCATCTATTTCCGGCTATCCGCGGATCACCGCCCCTGAAAGACAAGCCCCAAGACCCGCGGCGGGTTAGGATGGAGATCGAAAGCCCTGAAAAAAAATGGGCTTCCATTCGCGGGGATGAATATTTTATAGTATGGCCTGAATTACAGAAAAAGCAACCGGGGAGAATGGATACAAAACAGCATGACTGCGAACCAAACCCAAAACAAGACGCTTTCAGATCCTGAAAGGGACACCCAGGCCGTTCCTGGGGACGCCTGCAAACCTTTGGAGATCTCCAGCGCCCCCAATGCACTGGCCGAACGGATCAAGGAGCTCAACTGCCTCTACGGCATCTCCAACCTCTTTGAAAACCAGGATGTATCCCTATCCTGGATCATGCAGCGCGCCGTGGATCTGATTCCCGCCGCCTGGCAGTATCCGGAAAACGCCTGTGCCCGGATTCGTATAGACGGCCGGGAGTATACCTCTAATAAATTCAGGACTACCCGTTGGCAGCAAAACACCAAAATCATCCTCAACGAGAGCCATGTCGGCGATGTGGATGTCTACTATTTTAAAGCCCCGCCCCAGGAAAATGGAAGCCCTTTTCTGGAAGAAGAAGCACGCCTATTGAGGGCCATCGGCGAGCGTCTGAGCAAAGTGCTGTGGCTGAAACGCTCCGAGGATGCCCTGCGGGAAAGTGAAGAGCGTTACCGGGTCCTGACCGAGCAGGTGGCCGAAGGGGTCGCTCTGGTCCAGGACTCGCGCTTTTGTTACGTGAATCCGGCATTCTGCCGAATGTTCAATATCCCCTCCGCCAATTTACTGCACGGCCATCGGGTACAACGTCCCCCCGTCCCTGCCGCTGATGACATTGCGCTGCTCTACGGCCCCCAGGGGGAAGGCGCTATCGGCTCTTCCGTTGAGGACGTCCACGCTTTGAAGCGGGCCGAAGGGATATTCTGGGTTCAGGTCTGCCACGCCCCGATCACCTTCCAGGGCCGGCCGGCCCTGCTGTCAACCTTCAAGGACATCACCGAGATCAAAGAGCAGCAGCTGGCCGCCCAGCGCAAGGCCGAGCAGTTGGACAATGAAAACCGCGTGCTGCGTTCATCCTTGAAGGAACGCTATCGGCTGGGGGAGATTCTTGGCCGTTCACCGGCCATGCAAACGGTCTACGAGCTCATTTTGAAAGCCGCCGCCACCCATGCCAGCGTGGCCCTGTTTGGTGAATCCGGTTCGGGAAAGGAGTTGGTGGCACGGGCCATCCATGACCATAGCGCCAGGAAAGAGAACCGTTTTGTAGCCGTCAATTGCGGGGCCATTCAGGAAACGCTGTTTGAACGGGAGTTTTTCGGACACCGCAAAGGTGCCTTTTCCGGAGCCCATGCCGATGCACCGGGCTATCTGGACATGGCCGAAGGCGGAACGCTTTTTCTGGATGAAGTCGGGGAGCTGACTGTCAACATGCAGGCCAAACTGCTCCGGGCCCTGGAGGGCGGCGGGTACCGGCCCGTGGGCGGCATGGATTCCCACGGAGCTGATTTTCGGATCATCTCGGCATCCAACACCCTTTTGGGCGACAAGGTCAGCAACGGCCGCATGCGCAATGATTTTTTCTACCGTATCCAGGTCATCCAGATTCAGTTGCCCCCCCTGCGGGAGCGCAAAGAGGATATCCCCTTACTCACCGAGCACTTTCTGCAAAAACTAAAGGCACCCGAGGAACTGGCCAATCTTCCCGGCCATATGCTGGATATTCTGATGGCTTACAATTGGCCCGGAAATGTCCGCGAACTGCGCAACGTATTGCAGCGCTATATCACCCTGGGCAACCTCGAATTTCTAGCGCCCGGTACCGCAATACCCAACAGGATGCCTCCCGCCAACATCAATCTGCGCCAAGCCCTCCGGGATCTGGAGCAATCCCTGATCGTCGAAGCATTGCGACAAACCGAGGGCAACCAAACCCAGGCCGCGGCCCGTTTGGGCATCTCCCGGCGCACGCTGTTCCGCAAACTGTCCCCCTAAGAATCGATTTCACGGGCTCGATGGCATATCATCGGGGTCGAGAATCGAAGCGGGCAACCGTAGGGTTTCAAAACATTGAACCCCTACAGACAGGTTTGAACCCCGACCCCACCCCATACCCTAACCCTTTAGGGTTAAGCATTCCTTCCGTTAGACGGATGCAGGCGTGTGCCTATGTGCCAAAATCGCCCAGTGCGGGCATTTTCGCCCGTATAATATTATCATATAATATTAATAGATTAGCTTGCTTTGATGGAGATACCGGGCGATTTTTTCCCGACCGCGGATATTCGGCTCCTCCGGCGAAAAACTAATTTATATCATTATATTAAATAGTTACGCATCCATATCTCTGTTGGCATCTCCTTTGCTCTCCCTCCAGCCTTAAGATTCAATAGGGGTCACCCTGGGCAATACCCAGCACTATTTTCCATGAAAGCGCGTAAAACAGGACGCTCGAAAAATCTCTCGACTCGGCATCGCCGGAAAGGAACGTCAGCATGACACAAGATCCTTTTGGAAACCTGATGGATTGGGGACCGGTTCTGGATACCCTTGAAGAGCTGGCCCATCAAGGCAATCTCGATAAGTACCAGTCTGGTCTGATTCGTATCTTGCGCTTCAAAGGCAACTGGCGCTTGCGGGAAGAGGTGCTCAAACGGGTGGGAGAGATTCAAAGCCCCGCACCTGAATTGATCCGTCAGGTTCTCACCCTGCTGGATGACGATAACCTCTATTATGATGCCAGAATTTTGGCAGGGGAGGCCCTGGTTCAACTGCTTGAAAATCTCCACTCTGATCCGGAGGGTGAGATCCACGCACGAGTTGGGAATTTCATCAAACGCCTGACCGGCATGCCCCAGCCGCCGTTTTTCACTGACGCCCTGAACCGGATGAATGCGGCCCTTGCTCAATCCGGAATAGCCGTCATTGCAGCTTAACCCGGCATCCACCGGGAAAACGCCTGCCCTTGGCGGATTAAAAATCAGCACGGGACAGCAGCCCGCTACCGGTCATCAGGCAATGAAAACCAAGAACAACCCGCACTAAAAGAGGAGCGGCAAGCCATGGAAAAAACTTCATCGATATCGGGACTGTGCATAAACTGCGGGGACAATGAAATTTGTCAATTCCCGGGGTTTGACAAAGGCATCCATTATTGTGAAGAGTATAATCTGAACACGCCCAGTGCGCAGAATGAGCGCTGTGCAAACCGCGATGCCGATGACCCGACCTGTATTGGGCTGGAGAATCTGATTCCGGAATAATAGCGCTCCCGACCCTCAAACCCAAAATTTGGATAAACCCCATGAGTCAACTCAATTCCTACTGTTCTGAAGTTCTGCAGAGAGTCAAAGAGAAGTGCCCCTGGGAAAAGGAATTCATTCAGGCCGTGCATGAAGTCTTCCTCTCCATCGGCGCGGTGGTTGAAGAAGATTTGCACTATCGCCACGAACGGATTCTGGAGAGAATCGTGGAGCCGGAGCGGGTGCTCATGTTTCGGGTGCCCTGGCGGGACGATAGCGGCACCATCCAGGTCAACACCGGCTTCCGCCTGGGCTTCAACAGCGCCCTGGGACCCTACAAAGGCGGACTGCGCTTCCACCCCTCGGTCAACCTGGGGATTTTCAAGTTTCTGGGATTTGAACAGACCCTGAAAAACGCCTTGACCGGCCTGCCCCTGGGGGGCGGAAAAGGGGGCAGCGATTTCAACACCCGGGGCCGCTCGGACAACGAAATCGAGAACTTTTGCCAAAGCTTCATGAACAGCCTCTACCAGCATATCGGTCCCAATACCGATGTTCCGGCCGGCGACATCGGCGTGGGCGCCCGGGAGATCGGATTTCTGTTCGGCCAATACAAACGGCTGAAAAATGCCTGGGAGGGCGTGTTTACCGGAAAAGGTCTGGATTGGGGCGGTTCGTTTCTCAGGCCCGAGGCCACCGGTTTCGGCGCCGTCTATTTTGCCGAGGAGATGCTCAAGACCACAGAGGAAGCCCTGGAGGGGCAAACCGTGGCGGTTTCCGGATTCGGCAACGTGGCCTGGGGGGCGGCCACCAAGCTTTCCCAAATGGGCGCCAAGGTCGTGACCCTGTCCGGCCCGGATGGGTTTATTTATGATCCGGCGGGCATCAGCGGAGAGAAGATCGACTACATGCTGGAGATGCGCCGCAGCACCCGGGACCGCGTGGAGGATTACGCGGACAAATTCAAGGTCGAATTCTACCCGGGCAAAAGGCCCTGGGAGATCAAATGCGATATCGCCTTTCCCTGCGCCTGCGAAAATGAACTGGATGAAACGGACGCCAAACACCTGCTGGACAACGGCTGCCGCTGCGTCACCGAAGTGGCTAATATGCCGGTCACCGAGGGCGGCATGAATGTGCTTCTGGAAAGCGGTATTCTCTACTCCCCGGGCAAGGCCTCCAATGCAGCGGGCGTGGCCTGTTCCGGGCTGGAGATGGCCCAGAACAGCTCCAAACTGAGGTGGACTCCGGAAGAAGTCGACCAGCGGCTCAGAACCATCATGAAGGATATCCACGACACCTGCCTGACGGCCGCCGAGCGCTTCGGCGACAAGGGCAATTACTTTTTCGGCGCCAATATCGCCGGATTCATCAAAGTGGCCAACGCCATGATCGACCAGGGCAATACGTGATTAGCCCCCCGCTGATCGGAGCGACTTGGGATCAACACTTCAAAAAGAGAGGTTGCGCATGCGGATCGGAATCCCCAAAGAGATTTTAGCCAAAGAGAAACGAGTGGCGGCCACCCCCGAAACGGTGCTGAAATACATCGAGTTAGGGTTCGAAGTCGCAGTGGAAACCTCGGCCGGCAAAGGGATTTTAATATCCGATGCTGACTATGAAAACGCCGGGGCGAAGCTGGTTGCCGATCCTCAGCAGCTGTTTGCCGAATCAGATATGATCTTAAAGGTCAAACAGCCGGTGTACAATGAGGGGCAAAAGGCCCACGAAGTCGAGATGCTGCGGGAAGGCAGCATCCTGATCACCTTCCTGCACCCCGCGGCCCCCCAAAACCACGAGATGATCAAGCGCTTGCGGGACAAAAAGATCACCGCCCTGACCATGGACGGCATCCCCCGCATCTCCCGGGCCCAGCCCATGGATGCCCTGTCGTCCATGAGCGCGGTCACCGGGTACAAAGCGGTGATCATGGCCGCCAACCAGTTCCCTAAATTCATTCCCATGATGGGTACCGCCATCGGCATGATCAAACCGGCCCGTTTTTTGGTGATCGGCGCAGGCGTGGTGGGGCTCCAGGCCGTCGCCACGGCCAAACGTCTGGGCGCCGTGGTCGAAGCCCTGGACATTCGCCAGAATGCCTGCACCGAGGCGGAAAGCCTGGGCGCCAAAGTGGTTCAGTTTGACATTCCCCAGGAGCTGGCCGTGGGCCAGGGAGGGTACGCCCAATCCCTGGAAAGCGATTGGCTGGAGATCGAACGCAACCTCATCGCCCCCCGCCTGGAAGAGGCCGACGTGGCGATCCTCAGTGCCCTGGTGCCCGGCGAGGTAGCCCCCATTTTGATCACCGAATCCATGGTCGCGGCCATGAAGCCCGGCTCGGTGATCATGGACATTTCCATTGACCAGGGCGGCAACTGCGCAATCACCGAACCCGGCCGTTTTGAACAAAAATCAGGCGTTGAGATCTGCGGCATCCAGAACATTCCCGGCCGAATGGCGGTGCACGCCAGCTGGCTGTATGCCAACAACATTTACGCCTACGTGGCCAACCTGTTTAAAAACGGGAGCCAGCAGCTCGACCTGGAGGACGAGATCGTTAAAAGCTCCCTGGTGACCCACCAATCCGTCATCCATCATACCGGCACCCTCAAGGCCATGAGCGAGGCGTGATCCCATCCCAACGAAAGGCTCGACCATGTCCAATTTGATCCTGATGCTGGGCGTATTCCTCTTTTCATTTATTTGGGGCTATCTGCTGATTTCCAAGGTGCCGCCCCTGCTGCACACCCCCCTGATGTCCATGACCAACGCGATTTCCGCGGTGACCATTTTAGGGGCGCTGATGCTCTTTTCCCACCCCACCGGCCTCCCGGTAAAACTGCTGGGAGCCTTGGCCATCATCACCGCCACCTTCAACGTGGTGGGCGGATTCGCCATTACCGACCGCATGCTCAAACTCTTTAAGGGTAAGAGCGCCTCACCCGATTTCACCCCTAAACCAGACGCCTGAAGCCAGCCATGACACTGCTCATCGATTTTTCGGTCATTGTCGTTTTGATATTGGGAATTCGCAGCTTTCGCGACCCCCGGGGCGCCCGCCTGGGCAACCTGACGGCCGCTTTGGCCCTGCTGTGCGCCTTTATGCTGGTGCTCTACCGCCAGGGCGTGGTGGATGCCGCCACAGTGTCAATCGCGCTGGTAGCCGGCGGAATCATCGGCTATGGCGTGGCCCGGGCCGTCACCATGATCCAGATCCCCGCCATGGTGGCCTTCCAACACGGCGCCGGCGGGGTGGCCGCCTTTCTGGTTTCCGCCGTGGAGCTCACCCGGGACGCCCGGGTGCTTGATCCCGTCAGTGAAATATCGGGGGTGCTGGGGTTGACCATCGGCGCGCTGACCTTCAGCGGCAGCATGGTCGCCAGCGCCAAGCTGGCCAACAAAATGCGCCAAGCCCCCCAGGTGTTGCCGGCTCACGACACCCTGCTCCTGCTGAATATCGGCTTTTTGCTGCTCGTGGGCACCCTCTCCCTGCTCGTGCCCCCGGGGCTGGCCGGCGCCTTGTACCCGGCCCAGATCGTGCTGGCGGCGTGCTTTGGAATCCTGTTTTCCATTCGCATCGGCGGTGCCGACATGCCGGTGCTGATCTCCTTTTTGAATGCCACGGCCGGGCTGGCCGCGGCCCTGTGCGGCATGGTGATCGGCAATCAGCTGCTGATCGCCTTTGGCGCCACGGTGGCTGCATCCGGATCGATCCTGACCCATGTGATGTGCAAGGCCATGAACCGCGGCGTATTACGGGTCTTTCTGCCCCATCTCAAAAGCCCCTCAGCCGTTGCGAAAAAGGCGCCCTCAAGACCCGCGCCCCTCGCCCATCCCCGCAGCACATCAGCCCCCAAGGCGACCCCCAAGCAAGATCCGCTCTCCAAAGCCGCCGAGGCGCTGAACCGCGCTAAAAAGGTCGTCATCATCCCGGGTTACGGCATGGCCCTGGCCAAGGCCCAGTTCAAGGTGGTGGAGCTGGCCGCGCAGCTGGCCGCCAAGGGCGCCGATGTCAAGTACGCCATCCATCCAGTGGCCGGCAGAATGCCCGGGCATATGAATGTCATTCTGGCCGAAGCCGAGGTGGACTACGACGACCTGCTGGAAATGGACCAGGCCAACCCCTTGCTCCAAGAGACCGACGTGGCCCTGGTAATAGGCGCCTGCGACGTGGTCAACCCGGCGGCCATGGAGCAAGAAGGCACCCCGATTTCCGGCATGCCGATCCTCACGGCCCACGAGGCCCAAAGCGTCATCGTCTGCAACCTGGATCAAAAGCCGGGCTACTCGGGTGTTGAAAACCCCCTGTATCAAAACAGCAAAACCATTTTGCTGCTGGGCGACGCCCAATCTTCGGTCAGCACCCTGCTTGCCGCGCTGCAATTAACTGGAGCCTAAATGTGACGTTTCTCTATTTCAGGAATACGGCCATGGAGATAAATAAGGACAGATCCCCATCAAAGGCTCATTTAGACATAGAAACCGAAGGTTCCCATTTTCTAGGCGAACGCACCATATACATTACGCAGTTCGACCTCGAACGGCTGGAAGGTTTACTTGCCGCGGCCGAGGATTACAGCGAGCGGGATCAAGAAGATCTGGAGCAGCTCGAAGCGGAACCCCAGGAAGGCACGCTGGTGGATTCCAAGAACGTCCCTCCAACGGTCGTCACCATGAACTCCCGCGTGCGCCTGGTGGATGTCGACCAGAACAAACCCATGGAGCTGATTTTAACCTTTCCCCAAGATGCCGACATTGACGCCGGCAAGTTGTCCGTCCTCTCCCCCATTGGGACAGCCATCATCGGATACAGCGAAGGGGATGTCATAAAGTGGAAAACACCCGGAGGTGTTCGGCGGATGAAAATCGAAAAGGTACTCTATCAGCCTGAAGCCAGCGGCGATTATCATCTGTAGCGCTCTACACGCGGTCCGATTGAATGCGATGAACCCATATTTATTCAACACAATCGTTCGAGTCCTGCGCGCTGCGCGACGTTCATGTCCCAACTGCGGCCATACGCAGCGCATTCCCGTGGAGCTGAAGCATGAAATTGTACGCTGCCGGAATTGCGGCGCTGACATTGCGCCCCAAACGCAGCGATGATTTTTTGGGGGCAGGAGGGGGTCACTTGATGCCGAGCCGTTTGGCAAGATTGTGAAGGTTGCTACGGTGCAGGCCCAGGTCCCTGGCCGCCGCGGACCAGTTCCCGCCATTTTGGTCCAAGGCCTGCTCGATCAGCTTGATTTTGTAATTCTTGAGCTCCGCGGTCAAGGAGAAGCCTTTGGAGAAGATCGGGCGATCTTCAGGGGCAGGTGACGATACGCCCCCTGGTTCCGCCGCGCATAAGTCACCGCCCAGATGGCGCGGCGCCAACAGGACCGGTTCGCCCCGCGGAACTCCGGCCGAGGCCTTCAAAACCGCCCTTGAAATCACGTTTTCCAGCTCGCGCACGTTACCCGGCCAGGGATATCGCGCCAGAATGTCATGGGCCTCGGGGGTGATGCGCACAGGCCCCAGGCCCAGACGGCGCTGGATGCGCTCGCAGAAGTGGCCAGCCAGCAGCGGAATGTCTTGCTTACGTTCTCCAAGGGCGGGAACCTGGATCGGATAAACATTCAGGCGATGAAAAAGATCGGCCCTGAATCGCTTGAGTTCAACCTCTTGTTCAAGATCTCGATTGGTGGCGGCCAGCAGTCGCACATCGACCCGCAGGGTTTGATTGGATCCCACCCGCTGGATCTCGCCCTCCTGGATGGCCCGCAGCAGTTTCGGCTGCACCGAGAGCGGCAGCTCGCCGATTTCATCCAGAAAGAGGGTTCCCTGGCTGGCTAATTCGAACTTCCCGGCGCGATCCTTGTTGGCCCCGGTAAATGCGCCTTGGGTATGGCCGAAAAGTTCGCTCTCCGCCAGGGTTTCCGGCAACGCGGCGCAATTGAGATAGAGTAAGGGAGCCTCCTTGCGGTTTGAAGCCGCGTGGATGGCCCGGACCGCCAGTTCTTTGCCCACCCCGGTTTGGCCCAGCACCAGAACGGTGAAATCGGACCGCGCCACAAGATCGATCTCCCGGCGCAGATGGACCATGACCGGACTGCCGCCCATGATCTGCGCCCCCTGCCGGACATGAATGGCCTGCATCAAGTCGCTGGCGATCTGCCCCTGACGTTCGGCGCTCTTTTCCAAGGCGTCAATCAGATGCGCGGTCTGCATCTGGGCGCCGGCGAACGCCCCCACAGCCTTTAAAAACCGGGGGTCCATGTTCGCAAAAGCGTTGGGATCGCGGGCATCGGCGGTGAGCACGCCGATCAGGGTGTCATCCACCCGCAAGGGGCAGCCGATGCAGGCATGGATGGGGCCCGCGGCATCCCCGTGGGTCATCAGCAGCCCATCAAAAGGGTCCGGAAGCGAATTGTCCGCGGGAAAACGCACCGGTTCCGCGGAGTTACAGATGATATCCAGGCGGGGATGGGAACTGCGGGCGTACCCCCGGCCCAGGGCGTCCGGTAGAAGTCCCCGTGCGGCAACCGGGATCAACAGCTCGCCATCCACGTGCAGCAGGGCCGCGGCATCATAAGGCAGGACCCGCTCAATGGCGGCCAGCAATCGATCATAACGATCCTGCGCGGTCATTGCCGTTGTCAGGTCTACCGCAATAGAAAGCAAGGTGTCGATCATATCCATGTTAATCTTATTACAACACTGTTGTTAAAATCGCAACTCTCACCCTGTTAACATACCGATAACATAACCTTCAACCCATTGAATTTTAATTGTTAAATAGATGGCACATCCATTGCTAATAACAAATACAACGGGTTGATTTTCACAAACCAGCCCAAGGGAGTGTGAATGCCCTGATTAAGGCCAATCGACACTGGATCTATTTAAAAGGAGGCCTCCCATGAATGCCATCGATGATCTTTTAGCGGAGCATGAAGCCGTCCGGCTAACCCTGAAAATTCTAAAAAAAATCGCCCAGGATATCGAGGCAACCGGGAAGGTATCCAATCCGGCCCATATGGAACAGCTGTTGGACTTCTTCAGCACCTTTGTGGATCGCTGCCACCACGGCAAGGAAGAAGAGTTGCTTTTTCCGGCTTTGGAGCAGGTGGGCGTCAGCCGCGAGGGCGGACCGGTGGGTGTCATGCTCAAGGAGCACCAGCAAGGACGCGATTTGGTGGCCAAGATGAAGGCCGCCCTGGGCCGACACCGCAAGGGGGATACGGATGCGGCCCGGGAATTGGGACACCATGCGGATAATTACATCACGCTCTTGGAGCTTCACATTGATAAAGAGAACAAGGTGCTCTTTCCCCTGGCGGTCAAACATTTGCCGGAAAACGCGCTGGATGAAATGAAAATTGGCTTTGATAAGATCGAAACCGATAAAATCGGAGCCGGAAGGCACGAAGCCTACCATGAAATGTTGGACCGATTTAAAGCAATCTATTTGGATTGAAGTTTGGACACAAGCCGTCGTTACTTAACCCGAAGAACGGGAGGCAGCCATGTTTTGTTACCAATGCGAACAAACGGCCAAAGGCACGGGATGTACCATCCAAGGGGTCTGCGGAAAGCAGCCAGAGGTGGCCGCGCTCCAGGACTTGTTGCTTTACAACCTCATGGGGCTCTCCCAGGTGGCTGTGGAAGGGCGCAAGGTCGGTGTATCCCAACGGGATGTAAACGTATTCACCGTTCAGGCCGCATTCTCCACCCTGACCAATGTCGACTTTGACCCCGGCCGTTTTGTGGATCTGATCCATCAGGCGGTTGAAAAGCGCCATCGGCTCAAAACCCAAGTAAAGCAGACCGGCGGCGATCTGACGGCCCTGGGCCAGGCTGCCGATTTCATCCCCGCGGATACGGTGGAAGAAATGGTGAGACAGGGGGAAGCTGTGGGATTGAAATCCTATCCCGGCAATGACCCGGATATTTTATCCCTTAAACACACCGTTTTGTTCGGCATCAAAGGCGTCTCCGCCTATAGCGATCACGCCCAGATTCTGGGCCAGGAGGACGAAAGCGTCTATGCCTACGTCCATGAAGGACTGGCAGCCATCCAGCGGGACGACCTCTCTCTGAAGCAATGGGTGCAGATGGCCCTGGACTGCGGCGGCGCCGCGCTCAAGGCCATGGCGCTTTTGGACAAGGGCAATACGGAAACCTACGGCCACCCCGTACCGACCCAAGTGCCTTTGGGCCACAAAAGGGGCAAGGCGATCCTGGTATCGGGCCACGACCTTATGGATCTTGAAAAACTGCTTCAACAGACCGAGGGAACCGGCATCACCATCTATACCCATGGCGAGATGCTGCCCACCCACGGCTACCCGAAACTCAAGCAATACCCCCACTTCTACGGGCACTACGGGAGCGCCTGGCAAAATCAGGTCAAGGAGTTTCCCAACTTTCCCGGGGCGATTCTGATGACCACCAACTGCATTCAACGACCCAAAAACAGCTACCAGGAGAATATTTTCACCTGCGGCATGGTGGGCTGGCCAGAGGTGCCCCACATCAGCGACCAGAATTTCAAAGTGGTGATCGAGCGCGCCTTGGCCCTGCCCGGGTTTGAAGACGATCTGGACAATGGCGAAGTTACCGTGGGATTTGCGCGTAATTCAGTTCTCGCCGTTGCCGACCAGGTGGTGGGGGCCGTGAAAGACAAAGCCATCCGCCATTTCTTTCTGGTGGCCGGCTGTGACGGCGCCAAACCGGGCCGCAACTACTACACGGAGTTCGTGGAAAAAGTACCCCAGGACTGCGTGGTGCTCACCCTGGCCTGCGGCAAATTCCGCTTCTTCGATAAGAAGCTGGGCGACATCGGCGGCATTCCCCGGCTGCTGGATGCCGGGCAGTGCAATGATGCCTATTCGGCAATCCAGATCGCCACGGCCCTGGCCGAGGCCTTTAACGTCGATGTGAATGAACTACCCCTCTCCCTGATCATATCCTGGTATGAGCAAAAGGCGGTCTGCGTGCTCCTGGCGCTGCTGCATCTGGGCATCAAGGGGATTCGCCTGGGCCCCTCTCTGCCGGCCTTTCTGACCCCCAATGTCCTCGACACCCTGGTGAAAACCTTTGACATCAAGCCCATTGCAACGGCTGACGAAGATTTGGCCGCGATTTTGGGATCCGCTTGAAAAAAACTTCACCCTTTGAAGCAGAAGCATATCCCAGGAGGTGCCCATGTCCGCTACTCCGTTCCTCTCCAGGTTGCGATTTTTCCGTCCCCAAGGAGGCCCGTCCGGGTGCCGGGAAGAAAAGAGCGCCGATGGCTGGGCCGAGACCCGCTGCGGCCAGCGGGAGTGGGAGGATCTCTATCGCCGGCGCTGGCAGTATGACAAAAAAGTACGCTCCACCCACGGGGTCAACTGCACCGGGTCCTGCTCCTGGGATGTCTATGTCAAGGACGGCATCCTGGTGTGGGAAACCCAGGCCACGGACTATCCGGCCTGCGGGGAGGGCTATCCCAACCACGAGCCTCGGGGCTGTCCCCGGGGCGCCACCTACTCCTGGTACACTTACAGCCCGGTCAGGTTGAAATACCCCCTGATCCGCGCCAGCCTGCTCAAAATGTGGCGAGAGGCCCTGGCCCGGCGCGGCGACCCGGTGGTTGCCTGGGAAAGCATCGTCAACGACGAAGAGAAACGGCGCCGATTCCACCAGGAGCGCGGCAAAGGCGGCTTCGTCAGGGCCTCCTGGGATCAAGCGGCCACCCTCATTGCGGCAGGTTTGATCCACACCATCAAGAAATACGGCCCGGACCGCATCTTCGGGTTCTCCCCCATCCCGGCCATGTCCATGGTGTGCTACGCCTCGGGCTCGCGGTTCCTCTCTTTGATCGGCGCTTCCATGATCAGTTTCTACGACTGGTACTGCGACCTGCCGCCGGCCTCGCCCCAGATCTGGGGCGAGCAGACCGATGTACCCGAAAGCGCCGACTGGTACGAATCCACCTACTTTATCGTCTGGGGCACCAACCTGCCCATGACGCGCACCCCCGACGCCCATTTCTACACCGAAGCGCGCTACCGGGGCGCCCGGGTGGCAGCGGTGGCCCCGGACTACGCCGAGTATGTCAAATTCGCCGACACCTGGCTGCCGGCCAAGGCCGGAACGGACGCGGCCCTGGCTATGGCCATGAGCCACGTGATCGTCAAAGAGTACTACATCGAGCGCCCGGTGCCCTACTTCATTGACTATGCCAAGCAGTACACCGACCTGCCCTTTGTGGTGGTGCTCGAACCCCACGGCGACACCACCGTACCCGGCCGCTTTCTGCGAGCCGCCGACCTGAGCCGGGAAACCCAGCACGCCCAGTGGAAGACCGTGGTGGTGGACCGGACCGACGGCAGCTTCACGGTACCCAACGGCAGTATCGGATTTCGCTGGAGTGACGAAGGGTGCTGGAATCTAAAGCTGGAAGAAAAAGGGCGACAAATTGACCCCCTGCTCAGTCTGGCCGAGCACAGTGACGGCTGGCAGGAAGTTTCCTTCCCGCTCTTTGAAGTCGCCGGCGCCGGGATCCAAACCGGCCGGGTGCCCTTCAAAACGGTTCCGGCCGCCTCAGGGAATCTGCGGGTGACCACGGTCTTCGACCTGCTGGCCGCCCAGTTAGGGGTCTTACCCAAAACCGCCCCGTCCAGAGCGGGAGATTATCCAAACGATTACAGCGACCCCAAACCTTACACCCCCGCCTGGCAGGAGGCCATCACCGGCGTCCCGGCGGAGGATGCCATCCGGGTGGCGCGGGAGTTTGCCGACAACGCCGAACAGACCCGCGGCAAATCCATGATCTTTTTAGGCGCCGGCACCAACCACTGGTATCACAGCGACATGATCTACCGCACCATCATCAACCTGACCACCCTCTGCGGCTGCCAGGGGGTCAACGGCGGCGGCTGGGCGCACTATGTAGGGCAGGAGAAGGTGCGTCCCCAGGCGGCCTGGTCCCAAATCGCCTTTGGCCTGGACTGGCGCCGCCCGCCACGTCTGCAGAACGGCACCTCGTTTTACTACTTCGCCAGCGACCAGTGGCGTTACGACGGCCAACAGCCGGAAAGCGTTCTTTCCCCCCTCTCCAACCAGCGCGCCTTGCCCCACATGGCCGATTACAACGCCATCGCCGCCCGGCTGGGCTGGCTGCCCTCCTACCCCCAGTTCGACCGCAACCCCATCGACCTGGTGCAGGAGGCCCTGGCCGGCGGGGCCGTTTCCGATGAGGAGATCGCGGCCTACGCGGTGGATCTACTCAAAACCGGGAAACTGCGCTTTGCCGTGGAGGATCCGGACAATCCGGCCAATTTCCCGCGGATGCTGTTTCTCTGGCGGGCCAACCTGCTGGGCGCCAGCGGCAAAGGCCATGAATATTTTCTCAAGCACCTGCTAGGCACGGAACACGCGGTGCTCAACACGGACAGCGAGCTGCGCCCCCAGCAGATCCAATGGCGCGATCCGGCTCCCGAAGGCAAGCTGGACCTGCTGGTCACCCTGGAGCTGCGCATGTCCACCAGCGCCATGTACGCCGACATCGCCCTGCCGGCCGCCGGCTGGTATGAGATGCACGACCTGAACACCACCGACATGCACCCCTTTATCCACCCCTTCAACCCGGCCATCGACCCGCCCTGGGAGACCCGCACCAACTGGGAGCAATTCAAGACCATCGCCGAGAAATTCTCCCAAATGGCCGTCGATCACCTGGGAGAAGTCAAGGATCTGGTGGCCACCCCCCTGATGCACGACAGCCCCGGCGAAATTGCCCAAGCGGAAGTTCTGGACTGGCGTAAGGGCGAATGCGAGCCGCGCCCCGGCCAAACCATGCCCAACCTGTCGGTGGTGACCCGGGACTATGCCAATGTGTATGCCATGATGACCGCCTTGGGGCCCCTGGCCGCCTCAGCCGGGGTGGGTTCCAAGGGGATCATGTGGAAGGCCGAAGAAGAGGTCGAGGCCTTGAAAACTAGCCTGGGCCGGGTGCGAAAACCCGGGGTCAGTCAGGGACAGCCGCAGATGCAGAGCGCCAAGCAGGCGGCGGAGACCATCCTGATGCTGGCACCGGAAACCAACGGCGAAACCGCGGTCAAGGCCTGGAAAGGGTTGGAAAAACGCAGCGGCCTCTCCCTGCAGCATCTCAGCCTGCGCCGTCAAGGGGAGCGCTTTCGTTTCGATGATCTCACCGCCCAGCCCAGAAAAATCATCACCTCGCCCATCTGGAGCGGTATCGAATCCGAAGAACGCCGTTACTCACCCTTTGTGATCAATATCGAAGAGAAGGTGCCCTTCCGGACCCTCACCGGCCGGGCCCATTTTTACCAGGATCACCCCTGGATGCGGGATTTCGGCGAGCACCTGCCCCTTTACCGGCCGCCCCTGGATATGGCCGGCCTTGCGCCTCAGGGGGTGACCCGCGACCCCGCGCGGGAGATCGTGCTCAACTATCTCACCCCCCACTCCAAGTGGTCGATCCACAGCACCTACTCGGATACCCTGACCATGCTGACCCTCTTTCGCGGCGGCGAGGCGATCTGGATCAACGACGAGGATGCCCGTAAAATCAATATTCAGGACAACGACTGGCTGGAATGTTTCAACGCCAATGGGGTGGTGATGGCCAAAGCGGTGGTGAGCCCCAGAATTCCACCGGGCAAGGCGTTCATGTACCATGCCCAGGAACGGTTGATGAACACGCCGGGATCGAAGTTGTCCGGCAAGCGCGGCGGTACCCACAACAGCGTCACCCGCATCGTGGTTAAGCCGACCCACATGATCGGCGGTTACGCCCAGCTCAGTTACGGATTCAACTACTACGGCCCCATCGGGTCCCAACGCGACGAGACCATCATCGTGCGCAAAGCCGGGGAGGTGGAGTGGTATGAAGATTAAAGCCCAATACGCCATGGTCCTGAACCTGGACAAATGCATCGGCTGCCACACCTGCAGCATCCCCTGCAAGAACGTGTGGACCAACCGCGACGGCGCCGAATACATGTGGTTCAACAATGTGGAGTGCAAACCCGGCATCGGCTACCCCAAAAAATGGGAAAACCAGCAGATCCACCGCGGCGGCTGGCGCCTGAACCGCGGCAAGCCACAACTAAACGCCGGGGGCCGGCTGCACAAGGCCCTGAACATCTTTCACAATCCCGACCTGCCGCAAATCGACGACTACTACGAGCCGTGGAGCTACGACTACGCACGGCTCATCGAGAGTCCCAAACGCAAGCACCAGCCTTCGCTGCGCCCCCGCTCCCGCTTGACCGGCGAGCCCATCACCCTCAAGTGGGGCCCCAACTGGGAGGACGACCTGGCCGGTCTGGCTGAAACCGGCGCCGGCGACCCCAACTTCAAGAACCTGGAGATTCAGACCTACCTGCAGTTTCGCAATGTATTCATGTTTTGGCTGCCGCGTCTGTGCGAACACTGCCTCAATCCGGCCTGTGTGGCCTCCTGTCCCTCCGGGGCGCTATACAAGCGCGAGGAGGACGGCATCGTCCTGGTGGATCAGGAGCGCTGCCGGGGATGGCGCTACTGCGTCTCGGGCTGCCCCTACAAGAAGGTCTACTTCAACTGGAAGCAAGGCCGGGCCGAGAAGTGCATCTTCTGTTATCCCCGGGTGGAAGCCGGCCTGCCCCCCCTGTGTGCCCACAGCTGCGTGGGCCGCATCCGCTATGTGGGGGTGCTGCTGTATGATGCCGAGCGCATTGCCGAGGCAGCGGGCGCTCCATCCGACCAGGCCGTCTATCCGGCTCACCTGGAGATCCTCCTCGACCCCCGCAGCCCCGAAGTTCTAGCCCAGGCCGAGGCCCAGGGTATCCCCGCCAACATGCTGGCGGCCGCCCAACGCTCGCCGGTGTATGCCCTGATCAAGCAATGGCGCCTGGCTCTGCCCCTGCACCCCGAATTCCGCACCCTGCCCATGGTGTGGTATGTGCCGCCCCTGAGCCCTATCCGCGGCCGGGCGGACGATCCCTCCCAAACCGAGGATCTCATTGATCGCATGCGTATCCCCATCACCTACCTGGCCAACCTGCTCACCGCCGGGGACGAGGCGCCGGTCCGAACCGCCCTGAAACGCCTTTCGGCCATCCGTCAATACATGCGCACCCAACGGGTGGAAAAGCGGTCCGATACAGAGGTGCTTGATACGGTGGGACTCGACGAAGCAATGGTCGCAAAGATGTACCGCCTGCTGGCCCTGGCACGCCTGGAGGAGCGCTTTGTGCTGCCCACCCGGCCGGTTCAGGATGACGCCGCCCATCAGCGGCAGGGGTGCTGCGGCTTTGGCCCGGCGGCCTGAGCGGACAAACAGAAAGAGGAAACCCCAATGAATGCGATTCCCGCCCAATCCCTTAAAGTACTCGCGGCCTTGCTGTACTATCCCGACGAAGAGCTACTGACCCATCTGGATGAGATCAGCGCCATCGCCAAAACCCTCCAGCCCCGGGCCTTGGGGGCCGCGGTCCAGGCATTTGCGCGCGACCTTAAGCGCCGGGATCTTCTTTCGGTTCAGGAGCAATATACCGCACTATTCGACATGAACCCGGAAACTACCCTCAACATGACCTACCACGCCCAGGGCGACACGGAAGCGCGGGCTGCCGAGCTGGCGCGGCTGCGCCGCAGCTACACAGCGGCCGGCTGGGAACCCATCAGCGGAGAATTACCCGACTATCTGCCCCTGATGCTGGAATTTGCCGCTGTTTG
The DNA here is from genome assembly GCA_963713755.1 of uncultured delta proteobacterium. GTDB lineage: Bacteria > Desulfobacterota > Desulfobacteria > Desulfobacterales > CAVQMW01 > CAVQMW01. Next base: position 263,683 of record CAVQMW010000006.1, read on the forward strand.
TCCTCAGCGGGAACTTACCGAACCGGTCTGGCGCACCCTTGAAAGTCTGGCGCCGCTGGTTGAACGGCTAAAACTGGCCGCGCCGCACTATGCCGCCCTGCTGCAACCCCTGCGCCCCGTGGCCAACGGATGTAACCCAGCAGGGCAGATCTCCGACACGCCCCCAGACCCCCACGCCTATCCCGAGGAGGAACTTCCATGGACCTGGCCTATACGCTTATTTTCACGGTCTTTCCCTATCTGTGCTTGACCACCTTCGTGGTGGGGCACGCCTACCGCTACGTCACCGACCGTTACGCCTGGAATGCCCGCTCCAGCGAGTTCCTGGAAAAAAAAGCGCTCTTCCCCGGATCGGTTCTATTTCACTGGGGTATTGTGTTTACTTTCCTGGGACATGCCAGCGGCCTGCTGATCCCCCAACGCGTCTTTGATTTTTTCGGCATCGACAGCCAGACGCATCTGACCATCGCCTACTGGAGCGGCCTGGCGGTCGGTCTGGCCGCCTTTGCCGGCGTGCTGCTCCTTCTGCGGCGGCGCCTGACCCATCCGCGCGTCCAGGCGGTGAATCGGCTCAATGACACCATCACCATCGGCGCGTTGGTGGTCGTAATCGGCGCCGGGCTTTTCAACGTGATATTCGGGCATTTCAACGTGCTGGATACCGTCGCACCCTGGATACGGGGTATCGTGACCTTCACGCCGGATGCCATGCTGATGAAAACGGTGCCTTTGAGCTATAAAATCCATGTGAGCGCGGCGTGGGGGTTGCTCGGCTTTTCACCCTTCAGCCGCCTGGTTCACATCTGGAGCCTGCCGCTGACCTATTTTTTCAGACGCCATATCCTGTTCCGCCGGCAGGTGCCGGGTCCCTTGGAGCGGACCTCGACCCGCTGAAGCCGACACCCACCACGCGCAGCGTTTAAGGGGATTGAGATGAACAGCAATGATCCGGTATGTTACGCCAAATCAAGTCCGCGTGAAGCCCTGACCTGGACCACCATCGCCTTCTTCGCGGGCTTTGCCGGGGTATCCGCCTTCGGCCCCATCGTCCCCACCCTCAAGCAGACCATGACCTTGAGCCCCATGCTGATGGGGCTGCTGGCCGCCTGCCCGGCCCTGAGCGGATCGTTGCTGCGGATTCCCTTCGGCGCCATGGTGGATCGCAGCGGGGGCAAAACACCGATTCTCATTCTGCTGGGCCTGGCGCTGCTGGGAGTCGCCGGCATCACCCTGATGTTCAGCCTGTTTCCCGCCCCGCGTTCCAGCCACTATCCTTTTTTTCTGCTGTTCGGGATCCTAAGCGGCTGTGGTATCGCGGTCTTTTCCGTGGGCATTCCGGCAGTCTCCTACTGGTATCCCCAGAAAGCCCAGGGCTCGGCACTGGCCATCTATGCCGGCCTGGGAAACCTTGCGCCGGGACTGTTCGCCCTGCTGCTGCCCTCGCTGGTGGTAGGGCTGGGATTTACCCTCTCCTATGTGCTCTGGCTGGGGATATTGGCCCTGTTGGTGGGCCTGGTGTTGATTTACATGCGCGATGCGCCCTATTTCCAGTACCGGGAGATGGGCATCGAGATCGATCCCCAAGCCCTGCTGCTGGCCTGCGGCGAGGAGTTGGTCCCCTCGGGAAAAGCTATGGATTCCATTCGCAAGGCCGGATCCGACTGGCGCACGTGGATTCTGACCTACTTCTATTTCATTACCTTCGGGGGGTTTATCGCTTTGACCGTCTGGTTTCCCACCTACTGGACGGAGCTGTTTTCTCTGGGACTGGTGCAGGCGGGGATGCTGACCGCGCTCTACTCCCTGTCGGCCAGCCTGCTGCGGGTGCTGGGCGGCTATGCCGCGGATCGGATGGGCGGAGAGAAGATCACCCTGCTCTCCTTTCTGGTCCTGGCCGCCGGGGCGCTGCTGATGACCCTGTCCGGCCGCTTCATGGGCGGGGCCTTGGCGGGCCTCATCCTGCTAGCCCTGGGTATGGGCTTTGCCAACGCCGCCGTTTTTAAGCTGGTTCCCAAGTACAGTCCGGCGGCCGTGGGCGGCGCGGCCGGAATCATCGGCGGATTGGGCGCCTTCGGCGGATTCGTCATCCCGCCGGTGATGGGACTTTTCGTGAAGGTCAAGGGCGAAGCAGGCTATTCCCTGGGGTATCTCGTTTTCCTGGGCCTGGCCCTGCTGGCCCTTATGCTGTTTTGGGTCTTGAACCGCAAAACAGCGCCAACCCGTTGAAGCTGTGCTTCACGGGATTTCCCGGCACACCCATTACACACAAACCACCGTTTGCATTGAAAGATCGGGCGGACAGTCGACACCCCCTCATGGGTAAACCTTACGGGCAGGCAGGCGCTGAGTGGGAAATCATCGCCCAACTTTTTTTCTTCGCGCCTTCAGGCGCAGGCCGGTGGGGCACGGGTCCGGGCAGGTGGCGCAGACGCCCGAACACGCTTTGCCGCCTTTGGCCCCGCACAGATAGGGGCAGCTGCCGCAGCCGGTGGGCGGATAGAGCCCCCGGCCGCTCAATTGGAAGCAGATGCCGTCGGCATCCATTTTGACGGGCGCAATCTGCTTCAGCAGCTTCCGGTCCACAATATAAGTGTGACCCTGGATGGTGAAGACCTCGTCCCTATCGGTGGGGTTTTCCAGGGAAACCCCCAGAGAACGAATCCCGCAGCCGCCCATCTTGACGAAGATCCGAATGGGCGACGGGGTTTGCTCCCTGAAGGTCTTGGCCACCAATTGGGTGGCGCGGGGGGTGACTTCGATCATGGGCTTGCTCCCTTCATCCAATGCGGCATCACGCTACAATTGAAAATTGGGAATGCAATTGATCTATGTCAAAACCGGGCCGCAACCCAAGCAATCCCGGAAGTGCCTGCATTACGATGAGTAGGACGGCGCCGCGGCCTGGATAGCGTCGATGATCTGCTGGTAGCCGGTGCAGCGGCACAGGTTGGGGGAGATCGCCTTGCGAATCTCCTCCCGGCTCGAATCGGGATTATTCAACAATATAGCGTGGGCGCGCAGTACCATGCCCGGCGTGCAGAAGCCGCATTGGATGGCCCCTTGATCCACAAACGCCTGCTGGATGGGATGCAGTTCACCGTCGGCAGCGGCCAGGCCCTCGATGGTCAGCAGCGCTTTGCCTGCAACATCGCGCACCTTGCATTTGCAGGACTGAACCGGCTTTTGGTCCACCAGCACCGTACAGGCCCCGCAGAGACCTTTGTCGCATCCGTTTTTGGCCCCGGTGAGATCCAGTTTCTCTCTTAAGAACTCCAGGAGGCTGCGATCCAACCAGTCGGAGTCCAGGACCAGTTTGATTCCGTTGATGATGGCTTGCATGGTCACACCTCGATCTTGATGGGTAGCGAGCGGCAGCGCTGACCGCTGGCCCGGTAAACGGCGTTGGCAATGGCCGGCGCCATCAGTTCCAGGGTCGGCTCGCCAATGCTTTTGGCGCCCGACAGGGAGCTGGCATCGTGGTTCTCGATGACGATGCCTGTCATCTCAGGCAGATTGCGCGCCCTGGGGATCCGGTACTTGTTGAAATTGAGACTGGTCACCCGGCCATCTTCACTCAGCAGGTTTTCGTGCAGGGCATAGCCGATGCCCTGGGCCATCCCCCCGTAAAACTGCCCTTTGAGCATGGGCGGGTTGATGGCCCGGCCCACATCATGGGCGGCGACCGCGTTTAAAAGGGTCACGGCGCCGTTTTTGGGATTCACCGTCAATTCCACCGCCTGGCAGCCGTAGACCCAGGTAAAATAGGCATTTCCCGATCCGGTCTCTTCATCCCAGGAGACGTCGGGGGCCTTGAAGCTGCCGAACTGGTAGGGATAGGCCCGGGAGAGGAACATATGATGGAGGGCCTCTTCAAAGGAGATGCTGCGTTCGCTGCCGCTGTCGCAGAGGCGATCGTTCTTGAACACCACGGCCTCGGGGGCGCAGTCCAGGTGGGGCGCGATAACCTTGGCCATGAAGGCCTTGAGGCGGGTGGCCGCATCCACCACCGCGCTGCCGCCCATGATGGTGCCCCGGGAGGCCACGGTGGTGCCGCCGTCGGGAATGTTGGAAGTGGAGGGCTGCCGGTAACGGATGCGCTCCTTGCTCACGCCCAGCTCCTGGGCCAGAATCAGGATCATGGCGCTCTCGGCGCCCTGGCCGTTCTCGTGGACCGCGGTTTCCAGCAGGATGGAGCCGTCGAACTGCACGTTGACCACGGCTGCATTGAAATCCATCCCTTCGGCCCCTAAACTGACGCCGCGATAGCTCATGGCCAGCCCGATGCCGTACCAGTGAGCGTCGCCGCGGCCGTGGGCGCAGCGTTCGAGTTTGGCCTCGTAATCGATCTCGTCCAGCACCGAATCCAGCACCTGCTGCATGCTCACGGTATGGTTGTCCAACACCTGGCCGGTGATGGTGGTGCTGCCGTCGCGGACCATGTTCCTGCGGCGGAATTCGATGGGCGAAATCTGCAGCCGCTCGGCGGCGATCTCCACCAGTTGCTCGATGGCGAAGTTGATCTGGGGCGAGCCGAAGCCGCGAAAAGCGCCGGTGAACACATTGTTGGTGTAGACCCCGTAGGTGTCGCAGTGGACGTGGTCCACGCAGTAGGGGCCGCAACACTGCACCGTGGAGCGCCAGGTGACCCAGGGGGTGACCGAGCAGTAGGCCCCGGCATCGGCCACGGTGCGCACCTGCATGGCCTTGATGGTGCCTTCGGCGGTCAACCCCATCTTGTATGCCATCCGGTAGGGGTGCCGCTTGTAGCTTTCGCGCATGGACCACTCCCGCTCATAAGTCAGTTTCACCGGCCGTCCGGTGAGCCGGGCGGCCAGGGCGGCCCGGGCGCACACCAGGGCCGCGGTGTCGTCCTTGCCGCCGAAGCCGCCCCCCATGGGGATGGTCTTGACCTCCACTTCGCTGAGGGGCACCCCCAGGATGGCGGCGGTAAAGCGCCGGGTGCTGAAGGGGTGCTGCATGCTGCCGAAAACCTCCATGACCCCGTCGGGCCGGGGAATGCACAGGGCGCTTTCCGGTTCGATGTAGGCATGCTCGACGTGCTGGGTGCGGAATTCCTCTTCAATGATCAGATCCGACTCGGCAAACCCTTTTTCGATATCGCCCCGCCGAATCTTGTGATGGTTGGTGATGTTGCTGCCGTGTTCCGGATGGATCAGGGGGGCCTCAGGCTTGAGGGCTTCTTCGGGATCGGTCACCAAAGGCAGGGGATCGGTGTCTACGGTCACCGCTGCGGCCGCGGCCAGAGCACTGGGCCGATCCTCGGCCACCACCAGGGCCACCACGTCCCCGCAAGTGCGCACCGTGCGGTCCGCCAACATGCGGTAATCCTGCAGAATCTGGCCGAAGCGGATGGCGCCGGGGATATCCCCGGCGGTGATCACCCGTACCACCCCGGGCATCTCGCGGGCCGTTTGGGTCTTGATGGCGCGGATGCGGGCATGCACCTGTTCGCAGTAGACCGGTACGGCGTGGAGCATATTGTGCACCTTCAGATCGTCGCTGAACTTGGCGCGGCCGGTCACCTTGGCAACCGCGTCGTTGCGCCAGGCAGGCGTTGGAGTTGAATTCATGGTCAGGTCTCCTTGTAAGCGAGTATCGGGTTAGTTGCTCTCCGAGATTCCCCCGGTGTAAACGCCCTTGATTCTTTCCCGGGGCAGGATCCGGTCCATGACCAGAGCGAACACCCCGGCCGGCACAATCCCGGACTCCATGACCACTGCCAGCTGAGTGGGAAAGTACTGCACAAACTGGGGCGCCAGGGGCAGGCCGATGCCGAAGGTCAGGCTGATGGCGATGATCAGCATATTGCGCCGGTTGAGCTCCTCTTGGGCCAGCAGTTTCACCCCGGCGGCGGCGATCATGCCGAACATCACGATGGAGGCCCCACCCAGAACTGCCTGGGGCATGGCCGAAACCAGCGCGCCCAGTTTGGGGATCAGCCCGGCCAGGACCAGAAAGACGGCGCCGATGGTCACCACGTGACGGCTGATGACCCCGGTAAAAGCCACCACGCCCACGTTCTGGGAGTAGGAGGTGTTGGGCAGGGCGCCGAAAAAGGAGGCCAGGGCCGTGCCTGCCCCATCGGCCATGATCCCGCCGGAAAGCTCCCTGTCAGTGGGTTCGCGGCCCGCGCCGCCCATAGTGATGCCGGCGATGTCCCCCACCGATTCAATGGTAGTGATCAGGGCCATGATCCCCATGCCCAGCAGGGTGGCCACATTGAACTCCATGCCGAATTTCAGGGGGCTCGGCACCGCAAACCAGGCCGCGTTGGCAATGGTGTCGAAATTGACCATGCCCAAGGGAATGGCCAACAGATACCCGACCACCAGCCCGCTGAGGATGGACGCCATGGCTAAAAAGCCCTTGGCGAATTGATGGATGCCCAAAGTGACCAGCAGCACGGTAACGGCCAGAAACAGCTGCTTGCCGGTGGCGAACAGCTCGGGCTTGTTGTCCATGAGCCACTGGCCGCCGCCGGCGTAGATCAGGGCCACTTTCATCAAGGAGATTCCGATCACCAGCACCACCACCCCGGTGACAATGGGCGGAAACCAGTGGCGAATCCGTTTAAGCACGGCCCCCAGGCAGAACTGCACGATCCCCGCAAAAAGCGCCCCGCCGAAAAGGGTGCCCAGCCCGTATGTTTTGGCAATGGGAATGGAGACCGGCAGAAAACCGAAACTGGTGCCCTGGACAATGGGCAGCTTGGCCCCCACCGGCCCCACCCCGATGGTTTGGACAAAGGTGGCCACACCGGAGATGAAGATGGCCACCTGGATCAGGAACACTTTTTCCTCCGGGGTGACCCCCAGAATACCGCCGATGATGATGGGCACGGTGATATTGCCCACGAACATGGCCAGCACATGCTGGAGTCCCAGGGGAATGGCGCGCTTCAAGGGCGGCATGTAGTTGGGGTCTTGTTCAATATTAGGGGTTGCGGGGATCTCCGAAGTCATATCTTCCTCCTTTTGCCAAGGGGCGTTGGGTTATCGGGTGGGTTGCCGCGTTGTCCTGGTCCTTGCCGGCGGTTACAGGTTTACATTCAATGGCGCCAATCCCTGCACGGCCCGGGCTAAAATCGCCATGTGGGCCGCAGGCCGTAGAGTGACCGATTGCGGAGCTGCACCCCTCAGTTCCACCTTGCGGGCCGAAAAGTCGAAATCGAGGTCCGCAGTGAAGATTTCACCTTCGTAGCGGTATCCGTTGGGGGCCATGGTCAGCACGGCGCGCTGGTCGTCGTGCTTGTACTCCAGCCGCTCCGGCCCGCTGAAGTGATAACCGAAACGGGCCGTATCAAAGCTCTCGCGGGTGAGGTGAAACTTGGGTTTGTCCTGGTAGGGCGCACCGCTGGTGGGACAAAAGGTGGCGCAGTTGCCGCACTCGTTGCAGTAGTCGCCGAGGTTTAGGATCTGGTATTTTTGGTCGATGCGCTCGGTTTCCAGATCGATAATATCGATCCCGCTGCCGCCTTGGACGGCCTGCTGGACCGTAAAGGCCACCGGCTGCATCTCAAATTCCATATTGGCGCGGTTGGGGCAGACCGAGACACAAACACTGCAAATCTCGTCACACTGCAGACAGCGGGCAGCTTCGGCCCGGGCCGTGGCCTCATCCAAGGTCCGGATCACCATCTCAAACCCGGATCGATCTTCGAACCCGATTTCAGGCAGCTTGGCGCCGGGCTGGCGCCGGGCTTTGCGCTTGCGCAATGTCGCCACGTCTGGGGCTTTGGTGAAGACGCTCTTGGGAAGCTGGTCATCTTTAACCGCCCGCCGGCAGATGGAATCGGCCACATTTTTACCGTCGGCAATGGCCTTGATCAGCGTGGAGGCACCACGCACGGCATCCCCGCCGGCGAAAACTTTATCGATCTGGGTTTCATGGGTGGCCGGGTTGATTTGAAGTTTCTTTTCCGGAAAAAAGTCCACGTTGACCCGCTGGCCGATGGCCGAGATGACAGTGTCTACATCCAGTGCGAACTCGGAGCCGTCGATCTTGATGGGACGCGGCCGACCGCTGGCGTCCTTTTCACCCAGCTGCATCCGAAAACAAACATTGGAGGTGACCCGGCCATCTTCCATGAGCATGCACTCGGGGGCGGTCAGCTCCACCAGCTTGATCCCTTCATCGATCAAGGCCTGGACCTCTTCGGGGGCAGCGGGCATCTCCTCGCGGGTACGGCGGTAGATCACGCTCACTTCCCCTTCCGGACCGGCCAGCCGTTTGGCGGTGCGGGCGGCATCCATGGCCGAATTGCCACCGCCGATCACGGCCATCCGCTTGCCCAGTCGCGGTGTTTCGCCCCGGCGCACCGCGCTGAGAAATTCCAATTGATCCATGACGCCTTGAGCTTCTTCGCCGGGAACGCCCAGTTCAACACCTTCCTGGGCGCCCACGGCGATGTAGAGATAATCAAAGGTCTGGCGCATGTTATCAAAGGTGGCACGGTCGATGACGACGCCATAATGAATGGTGACGCTTAATGCCAAAATGGCATCGATATCTTTTTTAATGCTTTCATCGTCCAAGCGGAAGGTGGGGATGGCATCCGAGGCCCAGCCCCCGGCCATCTTCTTTTTCTCAAAGATCTCGACGTCGAATCCCCGTAGGGCCAGAAAATGGGCGCAGGAGAGACCGGAAGGTCCGGCGCCGATGATCCCTACCTTAAGGCCATTGGATGGTGCCGGTTTCAACGCGGGCACGCCCTGAGCGGACTGGGCGACAAAGCGCTTGATCTCTCGGATCAATAGAGGATTGTCATAATTGATGCGGGTACATTTGGTCTCGCACAGGTGGTCGCACACCATGCCCTGAATATTGGGAAAGGGGTTGGTGTCGAGTATTACTTGGAGGGCCTTAGCGTAGTCTCCCTTGGCAGTGTAATACATGTAGCTGGGGATATCCTGGGTGGCCGGGCAGGTGGCCATGCAGGGAGCACCGATACAGTCGAAGGTCCCCAGTTCCCGTGAGGTTTTGATGGTCTCAAAGGGAAAACGTTCTTTCTTGTAGGTCCTATCCTCCACCACGGCCGCGGCATAGGCCTCCAAATTAACCAGGCCGGCCTGGGCCGGATCCGGATTTCCTCTGCTTTGCGCCACAATGAAGCCATCAATATTACTGGCCTTGGCAGCGGTGAATGCGTCGCGGAGTTTTTCGGCATATTGCGATAAGCGACCATAACCGCCGGGCTTCAAGAGATCGGAACACACCGTAATGGGCTTTAAATTGCAGGCCAGAACACTGGCGACATTGGCGTAATCGGTCCCCGCGCAAAAGGAGATATCCAAAGCACCCCGGAACTCTTGCTGCAGGCGGGCGGCCAGATTGATGCTGATGGGGTGCAGGGAACGGCCGCTCATGTAAACCATCTGTTCGTTTTTCGGTAAATTCTGATCCTGGTTCTGGGTCTCCAGGGTATTGGTCAGTTTGATGTTGAAGGCCACGCCAATTTTCTCGGCGCTTTCAATGAGCGAGCGGATCAAGGCGACGCCGTCGGGATATTTCAGGTCGTGATCAAAGGCCAGGTCCGGAACCTGGGTCTTGAAGCCGAGCTTTTGGTTAAGGATGCCGCGCACCCCTTCGGCCCCCAGCAGGGTGGGGTTCAATTTGATGGTGGTGTGCAGCTTGCGCTCTTCCACAAAATAGCGCCCGATTTTTTCCACTTCATCAGGGGGGCAGCCGTGCATGGTGGAGACGGTGACATTGTCCGAGATGCAGTCGGGAATAGTCAGCTCCTTGATCCTGGGATATATCTTGGCCAGACGCTCGATTTTATCGGCTTTCTCCGTTGAGCAGTCGGCCATGCGCTCTAAAAATCTCTGCACCGGAGAACTCTGGATGCCTTCCAGATTGTAGCCCACACTCATGTTGAAGATGAAACCGGGTTCATCGGCAGATCCCCAGCCGAACTTGTCTTTGAGGATATGCAGCACGATCCAGGCATTGAGGTATTCGTCAAAGGACTGATCCAGCTTCAACTCCTGGGACCATTCGCAGTTGTAGCCCTCGTCGGCCATATCGATACAGGGCTTGGCCACCTCCAGTTCATCGAGCACCTGGATGGTTTTGAGTTCCAGATAGCGGGCGCCCGTCAGCCAGGCGGCGATCAGGTTTTGGGAAAGCTGGGTGTGGGGGCCGGCGGCCACGCCCAGAGGGGTTTCCAGCAGTTGTCCGTAGCGCTGCATCCGAAAGGGATCTGAAGTTTTCGGCACAAAGAACAGATCCTTGTGGATGCCGAAGATCTGGCCCTTTTGCTCATCTTCCAGCACCCACTTCAGCAACGTCACAATATCGCATCCCCATAATTTGTCGCTTGTCATTTTAAACCTCCTCCGGATCTACATTTTCTCCCACAGTTTGCGTCCCATGGAACGGGCATGGGCCAGGACTTCTTGTTCGTCTACGGTGAGCACCTGACGGTTTTCAACGATCAGCCGGCCCTGGGAAATCACACTCTCCACATGGCGCGCATCAATGCCATAGACAAAGTGTCCCAGAAAGTTCTCCTGGGTCAGGTCGGTGGGGGAATCGTAATCCAGAATCACCAGGTTGTTCTCCCCATCGCCGGCGGCCCCGAAGTGCCGCAGGTAGCGGTGCATATTGCGGAAGCGCTGGTAAATGGTGTCAAAGCCGATGCCTTCGGTGGCCTGTCCGACCAGAAAAGCGGCTTTGGCGCTTCTGAGCATATCGCAGTGCATGCCGTCTACACCCAGCATGACATTGGCGGTAAGATCGCTGTAGCCGGCGACCCCCACGTTGTTGTTCTGGTTGCTCTCCACGTTTTGCACCACCCATACATCGGAATCGCCCAACAGTTGCTTCTCACGGTCCGATAGGTGGATACAGTGGCCGAAAATGGATTTGGAGAGCGCCAGGGCGCCGGCATCGTGAAAGCGTTCCACCACACGTTTGCCGTATTTAGCCAGGGCGTCATCCTGGTCTGCTTGGTCCTCGGCCACGTGAACGTGCAGACCAGTGTCGTGCTTGCGGGCCTGGTCCACGGCCTTGCCCAGAAGCACATCGCCCACGGTAAAGGAGGCGTGCAGCCCCACGTGGCCTTGATTCCCCGCGGAGAGAAAACGGTTGGTTTCGGCCAGCCCCTCTTCCCGGGGCCCTTCTCCGTCGCGATCGGAGATTTCGTAGCAGAGCAGATGCCCGATGCCTACTTGGTTAAAGGCCTTGGCGATGGTGGAGAGGGAGTCGGCGATGGCAAAGGGCGAAGCATGGTGGTCGATGACAAAGGTCACGCCGTTTTTGGCGCAGTATATTGCCGAGGCCAGGGCGCTGGCTTCGATCATCTCCAGATCGAGGCGTTTATCGATGTGCCACCAGACATATTGCAGCACTTCGCTGAAATTGGCGGGAATCTTGGCCGGCGCCGGCATGCCCCGGGCCAGGGTGGAGTAGATGTGGTGGTGGCCGCAGCCAAAGGCTTTGGTCACCAGTTTGCCCCGGCATTCGTAGATGCGATCCTCAGCGGATAGGGACGCTTTCTCGGGGAGCGTCTCCACCTGGCGGATGGCGCCCCGGGGGCCTGGTTCTACGGCCAGATTCATGGGATTGACGGCCAGGGTCTCCCAGTCGATAAAGGTCGCGTCTTTCAGATATAAGGTCATGCTTCCCCCTCATTTAATTTTTCTCTTTCCTACAATAATAAATTAAGGAACGTGAAAAATTAATTTGCTGATTTTTTATTTTTTGATTCGTGGTTGGCCTCTTTCCAATAATTTCGTCAGGGCATCCGCAGGGGTCCTTATTTTACTTAAAAAAATCATGGCGGCGATGATGTAGGGCTTGTAGCTGGCCTCTTTGTACATGGGCACGCGGTAGCGGTCGAACACGCTGGCTTCCACTTCACCCTCTTTGCAGCTTACGCCGCTGATGTCGGCGGGCAGACAGTGCATGTACAGGGCGCGGCCTTCATGGGTGCCGGCCATCAGTTTTTCGGTGCACTCCCACTCCTTGTGGTCGGCATTCTGGGCGAGCAACTCTTTTTCCAGGGTTTTGATGCCGTCAAAGTCACCGTTACCATAAAGATCGGTGCGTTTTTCCATGGCGCCAAAGGGGGCCCAGCTCTTGGGATAGACGATGTGGGCGCCTTCAAAAGCATCGGCCATGGAGTTGGACTTGGCAAACCCGCCCCCGCTCTGGGCCGCGTTGCGCTTGGCCACGGTCTCCACATCGGGCATCACCTCGTAGCCTTGGGGATGGGCCAAGACGACCTCCATGCCGAAACGGGTCATCAGGCCGATAATGCCCTGGGGAACCGAAAGGGGTTTGCCGTAGGAGGGGCTGTAGGCCCAGGTCATGGCCAGCTTCTTGCCCTTCAGTTTGTCCACCCCGCCGAAATGATTGATGATGTGCAGCATGTCGGCCATGGTCTGGGTGGGATGGTCAATATCGCACTGCAGATTGACCAGGGTCGGCCGTTGCTCCAACACTTTCTCGTCAAATCCCTGCCGCACGGCCTGGGAGACCTGGCGCATATAGGTGTTTCCCTTGCCGATGTACATGTCGTCGCGGATGCCGATGATATCGGCCATAAACGACACCATGTTGGCGGTCTCGCGAACCGTCTCGCCGTGGGCCACCTGGGATTTGCCCTCGTCAAAATCCTGGACCGTCAGGCCGAGTAAATTGCAGGCGCTGGCAAAGCTGAAGCGGGTGCGGGTGGACTGGTCGCGGAACAGGGAAATCCCCAAACCGCTGTCGAAGACGCGGCTGGAGATATTCTGCTCCCGCAAGCCGCGCAAAATATCGGCCACCAAAAAGGTGGCGGCGACCTCGTCATCGCTTTTTTCCCAGGTCAGCAGAAAGTCATCGAGGTACATGTTCTGATAGCTGAGTTTGGCCAGGTGGTGGATCATGCCGTTGATTTTGAGGGTATCCATGATAGTTGGCTCCTTTTTATTTTCGACAGACTCGCATAAAGTCACATTTTTTGTCATTCCCGCGTAGGCGGGAATCTACTACCATCTGAAATTAATGGATCCCCGCCGACCTGGGGATGACGCCCTAATGCTTATTTCGACTTTTTGCGAGACCATCATTTGTTGGACGTTAATTTTAAAAGGCTGTTTCTGGTGTTGGGTGGTAATTTTTGATTGCCGTTGTTGCTTGCCGCGGATGCCTTTAGGGCACAATATGGGTCCCTTTGCCCTCGGTGACCGCGGCCTTGATAAACTCGGGCGCGGTGATGATCACTTCCTGTCCCCCGGCCTTTAAGAAGCGCAAGGCGGACTGGATTTTGGGCAGCATGCTGCCCGGGGCGAAATGGCCCTCGGCAATGTACTGTTCGGCCTGGGCCACGCTCATTTGATCGATCCCTTTGGCATCGGGCGTACCGAAGTTGAGCACCACTTGCTCCACGGCCGTGGAGATGATCAGCAGGCCGGCACCCAACTGGCCGGCCAACATGGCCGAGGCCAGATCCTTGTCGATCACCGCATCCACGCCTTCCAGCCCCTGGTCGGTACGCACCACCGGAATCCCGCCGCCGCCAACGGCCACCACGTGGTATCCGTTTTTCAGCAGGGATTCGATCACCGGCCGTTCCACCACTTCAAGGGGCTCGGGCGAGGGCACCACCCGCCGGAAGCCGCGCCCGGCGTCCTGCATCAGGCTCCAGTCGGGGTAACCCCGGCGGATCGCATCGATCTGCTCCGCATCGTAAAATTCTCCCACCGGTTTGGCCGGGTTCTTAAACCCCGGATCGTTTTTGTCCACAATCACCTGGGTGACCACGGTCAGGCTCTGGCCCTTTAGACTGCGGCCTGTCAGTTCATTGTTCAGAGCCTGCTGGATCTGGTAGCCGATGGAGCCCTGGGTGTCGGCCACCACGTTGACCAGGGGCACCAGGTGCAGGCCGGTCTCCCGCCGGGCCACTTCCGAGCGCAGCATGATGAAGCCCACCTGGGGACCGTTGCCGTGGGAGATGACCACCTGATAGCCCTGCTCGATGAGATCGGCCACATGGCAGACGGTCTCACGGATGGCCTGGTGCTGATCCTCCACGCTTTGCAACTCCTTGCTTTTGATCAGCGAATTGCCGCCGATGGCGATAAAGGCAAGTTTGGCGTTCATGGATCAGCCCTCCTTTTTGGCCAGGTAGATCTGGGGCAGGGCGGCGTAAAAAGCGGCACAACGCACCAGGTCGGCCTTCCAGGTCTTTTCGTTGGGGGCGTGGGCCTCGGCTTCCTTGCCGGGGCCGAACCCGATGCAGGGGATGCCGAACAATCCGGTAATGGAGACTCCGTTGGTGGAGAAAGTCCATTTGTCCACATGGGGCTTCTGGTCGAACAGCGCGGAGTAGGTCTCCGCGGCAGCCTGGATCACCATGCTATCTTCCTTGATGGTCCAGGAGGGGAAGTAGCAATCCGTGGGGTAGACCAGGCCGGTGTAGGAGGGTCGGTCATAGGTGTACATGGAAACCTGGGCCTTGGCGGCCTTGGCCGCGGGGAGTTCCCGGATCTGGTTTAAGGCCAGTTCTTTGTCTTCGCCAGCGGTTAGGCGCCGGTCGATGGAGATGGTGCAACCGTCGGCCACGGCGCAGCGCGAGGGCGAAGTGAAGAACACCTCGGAAACGGTCAAAGAGCCTTTGCCCAGAAAGGCGTCGTCCTTAAGGCGCCCGTGGAGCTCTTCCAGCTCGCCTAAAATACGGCCCATTTTGAAAATGGCGTTGTCGCCCCGCTCCGGGGCCGAACCATGGGAGCTGATGCCTTTGACTTCCACTTTGATCTCCATGCGCCCCCGCTGGCCGCGGTAGATCCCGCCATCGGTGGGCTCGGTGGAGACCACGAACTCGGGCTTGAGGCCCGACTCTTTGATGATGTACTGCCAGCACAGGCCGTCACAATCTTCTTCCTGCACGGTGCCTACCACCACCAGGGTATAGTCGCCTTGAAGCCCCAGGTGCTTGATGATCTTGCCGGCATAGACCATGGAGGCCATGCCGCCTTCCTGGTCGCTGGCGCCCCGGCCGCCGATGATCTCATCGTCCTCATAGCCTTCATAGGGGTCGAACTCCCAATTGTCTTTGTTGCCGATCCCCACGGTGTCGATATGGGCGTCCATGGCGATGACGGTTTTGCCACTGCCGATATAGCCCAGGACATTGCCCATGGGATCGATCTCGACCTTATCAAAGCCCACGGTTTCCATCTCTTGTTTGATCCGCTGGACCACCGCCTTTTCGTCGCAGCTTTCGCTGGGCAGTTTGATCATGTCTCGCAAAAATTGGGTCATCTGGGGTTTGTAGCTTTCGGCCAGTTCATTAATTTTGTTGAAGTCAAGCTGAGTCATTGTCTGCTCCTCCTTTATAAATTGTATGATCGTTTTTTAGTGAAACCGCGCTCAGGGTTGGTGTAGAAATAAATTCGCAGATTGTCAGAGTTCAGGCGCCCGCTCAGCAAGGCGCAAAAATTAAAGAATATCAAGCATATTGTGTGTTTTTGCAACGCAGCTGAGAGGGATGCATGGGCGCTTACAATGTGAAGTTGTTTTTGCACGAGCCCGAGCCCTTAGCGCGAGGGATATTTGCCGTGCCAGATAATGTCCCGGTAGTTGACCGGGTCCGTGGCGCCTTCGGTGCTAAAACAGAGCAGGGTGGAGTCGGGTCCGATTTCCAGCGCGTCCTTGAGTCCTTCAAAATCGGCACGATTGGCGAGCGCATCCATCAACCCGACCCCGATGGCGCCGGATTCCCCGGAAATTACCCGTTCATCCCCGCGCAGGGGATTGGCCAGGATGCGCATGCCGTTGGCCGCCAGAAAGTCCGCGCAGCTCACATAACCGCTGGGCACATCCCGCAAAATCTCCCAGGAGAGCGGGTTGGGCTCGCCACAGGCCAGGCCGGCCATAATGGTATCAAGATCGCCTTTAACCGCATGGGGCTTGCTGTCGCCGGCGGCGGCGGAAGAAAAGATGCAGGCGGCGTTGTTGGGCTCCATGATGATGAACTTTGGACGGGGCTGCCGATACACCTGGGCCAGGTAGCCCACCACGGAACCGGCCAGAGCGCCTACCCCGGCCTGGACAAAGATGTGGGTGGGGTGGGCGTCCTCAGCCCGCAATTGATCCACGGCCTCGGCGCACATGGTCATGTAGCCCTGCATAATCCATAACGGGACCTCGGTATAACCTTCCCAAGCCGTATCTTGGACCACATACCAGCCGTTTTCCTCGGCCTTGGCGCAGGCCAGCCGCACGGCGTCATCGTAGTTCAGATCGGTCACCGTCACCTCGGCCCCGTGGGAGCGGATGGCTGCCACCCGGGCGGGTGCGCTGCCTTTGGGCATGTAGATCACCGCCTTTTGCCCCAGCCGCTCGGCGGCCCAGGCCACACCCCGGCCGTGGTTGCCGTCGGTGGCCGTGGTCAGGGTGATCTGTCCCACCTGTTCCCGTACTTCATCACTGACCAGCTGGGCATAAGGCACTTCGCTCAAAGGATGGCCCAATTTCTTGCAGATCAGGCGAGCCACGGCATAGCTGCCGCCCAGGACCTTAAAAGCATTGAGGCCGAATCGCGGGCCCTCATCCTTAACGAAGATATCGGTGAACCCCCAGGTCCGGGCCAGACGCTCCAGGCGCAATAGGGGGGTGGGTTTGTACCCCGGCAACTGGCGGTGAAAGGCCCGCACCCCCAGGGCCGTGGCCGGGGAAAGGGCGGCGGGGAGGCGTGATTCTCCAGGGGTTTGAATCAGGTAACTGCAATTTTGGTTGGGGATCGCTTTGACCATGACGTGATGTTCCTGTGAGTTGAAAGTGATGAATGGCTCGCAGTTATATAACGAGCTGGAATGGATCGAACCTTGAATTTGGCGTATTTAGATCAAAGAATTCAGGCCATGATGGGTGTGTATAATACAATAAATTATATGTCAACGACTTTTTTGTTATATAAATATTAATATTGTTTAATTTGAGGTTTTTCTATTTTGGCCGATAATACCCGGAGATGGTGTAGCCTTTTACTACATCTTGCTGTCTCGAACACTTAATTCACTTCCATATTGACATAGTAACACCCCTCGGCTATTTCTATCGTTTACTTATTTATCAAACAGCAACCTGAAGTCGAATGGATGGCGCATGGGAACGCAACTGAGCCGTGAGGAATTGCACCAGCGGATTGCTTGCCTGAAACAAGAAAATCAGGCATTGAAGGAGAAGGCCGAACAGCAGGCCCAATTATTAGCCGGGGCCCGGGAGAACATGGCGGTATCCAACGCCCGCTATCGGACCGTCTTTGAATACGCCGCCGACGCCCTGTTCATCGAGAATGACGCCGATGAAATCCTGGATGTCAACCACAAGGCGTGCGAGCTCTTAGGCTACAGCCGGGATGAATTGCTCTCCATGAAAGTCCCCCATCTTCAGGCCCCGGAGTGCCGCGGTGAGCTGGGCAGCGTGGTGCTCAATGAAGTAAGCACCCACGGCGGAGAACCTTTCGAGGCCGTGGATCAACACAAAGACGGCACCCGCATTCTGGTGGAAGTGAACCACGCCCGGTTTGCGGAGACAGGGCTTCATCTCAGTATCGTTCGGGACATCCGCGAGCGCAAAAGGGTCGAACAGGCACGCCGGGAAGCCTTTGAGATCATGGAAAAAAGCCCACTGGCGGCTTTTTTATGGGACAGCCAGCCGGACTGGCGGGTGGAATTCGTCACCGGCAATGTCCGGCGCATTTTCGGCTATTCCGCAAAGGAGTTTCTAAACGGGCGGGTCGTGTACCGGGATCTGGTGCATCCCGACGACCTTGAACGCGTGATTCAGGAGGTGACCGACTACAGCACCGAAGCCCGGCGAATGGAATTTACCCATGAGCCTTACCGCATCGTGGCCAAAGGGGGCGCGGTTCGCTGGGTCAATGATCACACCTTTATCCGACGGGATTCAGAGGGAACTATCACCCACTACCAGGGAATCGTGGAGGAGATCACCGACCGCATTATGGCCGAACAGGCCTTGCGAGAATCCGAAGAGAAGTTCTCCAAGGCGTTCGAGCTCAATCCGGATATCGTGGCTATCCTCCGTATTAAAGACGGGGTGATTCTCAATGTCAATGACAGCTTTGAAAATATCACCGGTTACAGCCGCCAGGAGGCCATCGGCCGCGGCAGCGTGAAGGATCTGAACTTGTGGGCCGATCCTGAGGTCCGAGAAGCTTACATGGAAGAGATTCTGCGAACCGGGTCGACCCACAACATGACGCTGCGCCTACGCACCAAGTCCGGAGAGCCGCGATTAGCCGCCGTGGGCGCCACGCTCATTGAGCTTAGCGGCGAGCCTTGCGTCCTGGAAACCATTCGCGATGTCACCGATGAACGCCGGGCGCATAGTCAACTGGCCGCGGAAAAAGAACGCCTGGCGGTGACCTTGCGCAGCATCGGCGATGCCGTGATTACCACGGATCGGGAAGGCCGAATCGTTCTGATGAACCCCATCGCGGAAGATCTCACCGGCTGGAAAGAGGCGAAGGCCCTGGGCCGCCCCCTGCCGGAAGTATTCCGGATCATCAGTGAAACCACCCGCCAGCCCCGGACCAATCCCGTGGCCACGGTTCTGGAGACTGGCCGCATTACCGCCCTGGCCAACCACACCGTATTGATCGCCAAGGACGGCCGAGAATTTTTGATTGCCGACAGCGGCGCGCCCATCCTTGACCATGCCGGAGAGATCATCGGGGTGGTGCTGGTATTTCGCGACACCACGGACCGCCAGCTCATGGAAAAAGAACTGCTCAAAATGGAAAAGCTCAAATCCCTAGGAGTGCTGGCCGGCGGCATCGCCCATGACTTCAATAACTTTCTATCGGGCATCATCGGCAATGTCTCCCTAGCCAAATTGCTGATCCAGTCGGGAAGCCCCGGCGCACGGGAACTAGATGAGATGGAGAAGGCGGCCGTGCGGGCCAAGGACCTGACCCAGCAGCTGCTCACCTTTTCCAAGGGCGGCGATCCGGTAAAATGCACCACCCGCATTGCCGAACTGGTTCGGGAATCCACGCGGTTTGCCCTGCGCGGCTCCAATGTAGGCTGCGATTATCAGATCAACAGCGACCTGCGGCTGGCCGAAGTGGACGAGGGCCAGATCGCCCAGGTACTCCACAACCTGATGATCAACGCCGATCAGGCCATGCCTGATGGGGGCGTGGTCTCCATTAAAGGCCGCAATGTCACCCTCTCCGCCGGCAACCCCTATCTGCTCGAAGCCGGCGACTACATCCAGATCTCAGTTCAGGACCAGGGCCTGGGAATCAAGGCCGAGCATCTCAAAAAAGTATTCGACCCCTACTTCACCACCAAACAAAAGGGCAGTGGGCTTGGGCTGGCGGTAGCCTACAACATCATTGCCAAGCATAATGGAAAACTGACGGTGACCTCCCAATTGGGCGAGGGCGCCACTTTCACCATTCTGCTGCCGGCCTGCGAAGGGACCCGGATCGGCGACAGGCGCGACTCCCGTGAGATCCTGACCGGGGAAGGCCGGATCCTGATCATGGATGACGAGGATTTCATTCGCAACCTAGCCGAAGCCATGCTGAAACGAATGGGCTACCAGGTGGCCCTGGCCCCAGACGGTGAGGCGGCGGTGGCCATGTACCGCGAAGCCCATGAGGCCGGCAAAACCTTTGACGCCGTGGTTCTGGATCTCACCGTACCGGGCGGCATGGGCGGTAAGGAGGCCATCGGCCACCTCCGGGCCCTGGATCCCGAGGTCCGCGCCATTGTCTCCAGCGGCTATTCCAACGACCCGGTGATGGCCAACTATGCCGAGTATGGATTTTGCGGGGCCGTTAAAAAACCGTATCTGATCCAGGAGATGAGCCGCGCCATCAACGCGGCGATCACGACCCAATAAAGGCGGCGGGTCGACAGTTGCTAAACCCGAGTAATGCGCGCAGGCAAAACAAGACCGAAACAATAGTCTATTGCTTACCGCCGGGAATGCTCCGCGTAAAATCCCCCCCGGCCCCCCTTTTTCAAAGAGGGGAGAAAACATCCCCCGGCCCCCCTTTTTTCAAAGAGGACTTGCGGGATTTTCCTTCAGTTCCCCCTTTATCAAAGGGGGTTAGGGGGATTTTCCTTTCCATGGCAAGTTTCAACCCCCCCCTTCCGCCCTACTTTCCATTTGCGACTGTCGATGGTAGGATCGCCCATTTAAATCTTAACCCTTGTGCAGGTGCCGCGCCGCACCCTGGGAATATTTATGTCCAGCATCCGATATTACAGCACCAACAACAAATCCGAAGCCGTGGATTTCCAGACTGCCCTGATGAACGGGCTGGCCTCACAATATGGCCTTTATATGGTGGCCCGCGACCAAATACCCCGGCTTGACCCCCGGACCATCGAAACCATGGCCGAGATGCCGTACGGGCGGATCGCCTTTGAGGTGCTGCACCCTTTTCTGGGGGATGAAATTCCGTTTCCTGAACTGAAACAGCTTCTGGATGAGGCCTATGACCCGATCGTGATCCCGACCCGGATGCAGCACGTCACCGGCCACACCCACATCATGTGGCTCACTGATGGCCCCACCTATTCCTTCAAGGATTATGCGGCCCGCTTTTTCGGCCGTGCCTTGAATTATTTTCTGCGGAAAAACAACCAGCGGCGGATAGTGGCCGTGGCCACCAGCGGGGATACCGGGGGGGCCGTGGCCGATGCGCTCCATGGCCTGGAGCGGGTGGACAATCTGGTCTTTTTCCCTGAGAAAAGCATCACCGAGCGTCAGCGGCGGCAGATGACCACCCTGGGCGGCAATGTGCACGCCTTTGCGGTAAACGGCGACTTTGACGTGTGTCAGGCCCTGGCCAAGCGGCTTTTGGGAGACAAAGCCTTTGCCCGAGACCTGTTCGGGGATCCCGAGTGCTTCACCTCGGCCAATTCCATCAGCATCGGCCGGTTGCTGCCCCAAGCGGTCTATCCCTTTTTCGCCTACAGCCGCCTGGCGAAATACGATCAACCCCTGATCACCAGCGTACCTTCGGGAAATTTCGGCGACATGATGGGCACGGTGATCGCCAAGGCCATGGGGCTGCCCATTGCCCGAATCATCTGCGGGGTCAATGAGAACAAGGAATTTCCCGCTTTTTTGACCACCGAACGCTTTGACGTGGCGCCCTCGGTCTACTCCCCCTCCTCCGCCATGATTGTCTCCAATCCCAGCAACTTCGCCCGGCTGGTGGACTTTTACGGGGGGCATGTCCATGACGCCCGGGATGCCCACGGCCGGGTCACCCAGGAAGGAGTTCTGGACGCCCTGCCCGACATTGGCGCCATGCGCCGGGATATGTTTTCGGTGAGCGTCAGCAATCCCGACCACTACCGGGCCATGCGCGAGGTGTACGACAAGTTCCAAATCATCATCGAGCCGCACGGAGCCGTGGGCTGGCGGGCCCTGGACACCTATCTGAAGGGCCGCCACGACCGTCTGGCGGTGATCTATGAAACCGCCGATCCGGGAAAATTCCCCGATGATGTGCAAAAGGCTATCGGCGTGGCGCCCGCTGTGCCCGAGGGCATCGCGGAGCAGGCCGATTTGGCCGAACGGGTCTACCGCATTTCCCAGCCGGCCGACATCAGTCCCAGCGGGTCCCTGACCCTCAGCGAGGCCCAGTACAGCGAGGCCCTGGCCGCCCTTGGCGATATCTACAGCGCCTGAGCCCGCGGCAGTGAAGCACCTGAAATCCCCCCCGGCCCCCCTTTTTCAAAGGGGGGTGAAGCCACCTCCCCCCGCCCCCTATTTTTACAAAAGGGGTCAAGGGGATTTCTCCTTCAATTCCCCGGTTGCAATGGCTTTTCGCGGATGGGTTGCAGCACACCCCCATAGGGAAAGAGCCTTGACACCCGCAAGTGCGAAGCATACAAGTCCAGACCAACCCTTTATGGCAAAACCCGGCGACATGAAGTCCGTCCGGGTGTTGAGAATCCCCGAAAAAACCAATAAAAGGAGGCGCGTATGTCAGGCTGGAGCGTGTTAAGAAGATGGATCGCGGTGAGTGCGGTGCTCACCCTTGCAATTGTGGCCGCAGCCGGCGCGGCCGAGTTTAAGAAAGAGTACAAACTGCAGGTCAATGTAGGACCGAATTTCTACTGGGGCATGGGGGCCACCAAATTCGCCGAATTGGTGAAGGTCAAAACCGATGGCCAGATCAATATCAAGCCTTACTTCGGCAGTGCGCTGTTAAAGGGCGCCCAGCTCAAAAGCGCCCAAATGGTGGCCAAGGGTGTCATCGATTGCGCCATGGAGTCCACCATCAACATCGCCCCGGTGATTCCCGAGGCCAATCTGTTCCATCTGCCCTTTTTCATCAACAATTTCGAAAACCTGGACAAGGTCAAAAACGGCGCCGCCGGTCAGGCGATTTTTGCCGCCATGGAGGCCAAGGGCTGCCAGGGCTTGGCCTGGGCCGAAAACGGTTTCCGGCAATTGACCAACAACAAAAAAGCCGTCACCATGCCCGAGGACCTGGCCGGTTTGCGCATCCGGGTGGTGGGCAGCCCGCTGTTCATCGACACCTTCCGCCAATTGGGGGCTGATCCGGTAAACATGAACTGGGGGGATGCCGTGGCCGGATTCCAGCAAGGGGTGGTGGACGGCCAGGAGAACCCCGTGGGCGTTCTGATCCCGGTGCAGATTCACCAGTACCATCAGCACGCCACCTTCTGGAACTACCTGGTGGATCCGTTGATCTTCTACTGGAACAAAAAGCAGTGGGACGCCTTCCCCCAGGAGATCCAAAGCGCCATCTTGGAAGCAGCCCAGGAAGCCGGACGCTTTGAAACCGCCCTGTGCCGGGCCGGATTGGACGACGGCGCCTCCTTGGAAATTCTAAAAAACGAGTTCAACTTCGAAATGGAAGTTCCCGATCCAGTGAGATTTCTGGAAGAAAAAGGCACCAGCGTCAGTTTTCTTGACGATGCCCAGCGCCAGGCCTTCATCGCGGCCACCCAGCCCTTGTATGAAAAATGGGTGCCGGAGATCGGCGAAGCCGTGGTGGAAAAGGCCAAGGCGGACATGGCCAACTAAGAAAGTATTGCGCTTCATGCTAGCAGATCAACTCAACAATGAGGGCACTATTATGCACAGCAATAAAGGTCTGGCGGTCTCTAATCTAATGGCTTCTAAGATTGTATTGGTGCTGCTACTTACGGGTCTGGGGACTGCGCTCTTCTGCTCGGGGGAGAATGCCAGAGCCGCGGATAAAACACCTGCCGTGGCAAGGGTCGACCCCTGCACCCTGGTGACCCACACTGAAGCAGAGCGCCTGATCGGCGAAACCCTTCAACCGGGGCAACTGGACACCCGCATGCCCCATCTGTCGTCCTGTGTTTGGACCGGCGCGAAAGGCTCCCCCAAGCTTATCCTTCAGCATTGGCCTGAGGTGAAGGGTGCATTGGAATCGTGGCTGGGTGCCGGAGACGAAAGCAAGGTGCTGCCCCTGGAGGGATTGAGCGGGGAAGCCATTGCAGCCATTCAAAAAGGCAATCCCCAATATAATATCAAGCCGGGATTATCCTTGGTGGCGGTTCGCTCAAAGGCATCCGTGGTATCCCTGTCGGCACCCTTTTTGGAGGCAGCGGAAGGCAGTGAGCCCTACAACCAAATGATATCCCTCGCGGATACCGCCGCCAGGAGACTGACGGAACAATAGCATCCTTTATCCTTACCTTGATAAGAAAACTAATTGCTGCCGCGGCTCAATAAGAAAAGGATCGATGGGCTGGTTTTAAAGCGATAAAAAGATTCAAACCCTATACCAAAATCACCCTATCGCTCATTCTCCTAACGGTATTCCGCTATGAATACAAAATATAACGGTTTCCGTCTCGACTACTGGCTGACGGCATTCCTGCTGGCGGCTATGGCACTGATTGCCTTTGTCAATATTCTCAGCCGCTACATCTTCCACTTCTCCTTTGCCGCCACGGAAGAGCTGACCATCAACTTCTTTGTCTGGATGACTGTTTTGGGCAGCGGAATCGCTTTTGAGCACGGGGCGCAGATGGGGATGGTGACCTTCTTCAGGCGCTTTCCCCCGCGCCTCCGGCGGGGGTCGGTGTTGCTGGGGGCCTTTCTAAGCGCGGGTCTCTTCATTGTGGTTAACATCTACATGATCCAGGCCATCCGCGACGAGATCACCCTGTTCCAGGCCAAATCCGCGGCCCTTGGAATTCCGGTCTGGATCTACTACAGCGGGGTGCCCCTGCTCTCCATCTTCGTGCTGCGGGGAATCTATCGCGATACCCTGAACAGGCTGGAGCGGATCGACCCCAATGAGGCCGCCTAGTGGAGTTTCTGTTTATCGGGGGCCTCTTCTTGGTGTTGATGTTTTTGGGCATTCCCATCGGCACCGCCCTGGGGGTGGCCGGAGTGGCGACCATCTACCAGTTCGAGCTGGGCATCGAGATGCTGGGGGTCAATTTCTCCTCGGGCATCGCTTCGTTTCCCCTGTTGGCCATTCCCTTTTTTGTTCTGGCCGGGGTGATTCTGGAGCGCGCCGGACTGGCCGCCACCATCGCCCGCTTCTTCGAACTGCTGGTAGGCCGTATGACCGGCGGTCTCTCCATGGTGGCGGTGCTGACCTGCATGTTCTGGGGCGCCCTGTCCGGGTCAGGACCGGCCACCACCGCGGCCGTGGGTCTGATCTTGCTGACCCCCATGCTCAAACACGGCTACGACAAGAGCTTTGCCGGCGCCACCATCGCCAACGCCGCGGACCTCTCTATCATCATCCCCCCCAGCATCGCCTTTATCATCTACGGCAATATCACCTCGGTCTCGGTGAGCGCGCTCTTTGTGGCCGGCATCGTGCCGGGGATCATCACCGGCCTGGGTACCATCCTGGTGGCCTGGCTGATCTCCAAGCGCCGGGGCTACCGGGGCTCGCTAGAGCGGGGATCTTTAACGGAAATCCTTACCGCCCTGCGGCACTCCTTTTGGGCCATCATGTGTCCCGTGGTGATTTTGGGCGGGATCTACACCGGCATCTTCACCCCCACGGAAGCGGCGGTGGTCGCGGTCTTTTACAGCCTCTTCGTGGCAGGGGTGATCTATCGCTCCATCACCTGGCGGGATCTGCTGGGGATGCTGGTGGATGCAGCCGTCACCAGTTCGGTGATCATGTTCATCGTGGTGTTCGCCGGGATCTTCACCTGGGCCGCTTCGGTCATCGGGGTCATCGACCGCGCCGCGGAGTTCATTGTCGCGGTTTCCCCCAACCCGGTGGTGATGATCATCCTGGTCAACCTGCTGCTGCTGGCCCTGGGCATGATTCTGGACGCCATCTCCATCTCCTACCTGATCATGCCCATTCTGATCCCCGTATTGGCGACCTTTCAGATCGATCCGCTCTGGTACGGGGTGATCTTCATCTCGGCCCTGGCCATTGGCCAGGCCACCCCCCCCGTGGGGGTTAATCTCTTCACCGCCGCCAATCTCATCGGCGGCAGCGTGGATGACGTGGCCAAGGAAGCCATCCCTTTTGTGCTCATGGACGCCGTGGTGCTGATCATCCTCTCGCTGTTTCCCATCCTATCCCTCTACCTGCCCATGAGCGCGGGCCTGCATACGCCCTGACGACAGGTTCCCCCGCCAAAAATTTCCCCTGCCGGAGTTTCCGGGATCGCGCTTTTTCAAATTCATTTATTTTCTAAAGATTCCGCTAAATCTGCCGAAAATAGAAATGATTCAGGAATTCCTGCGCGCTTAGGGTTTGCGAATAGATAACTTCGCAGATTTGCAGAGTTCAGGCGCCTGCTCAGCAAGGCGTGAAAACTAAAGAATATCCATGCATATTGTGTGTTTTCACAACGCTGCTGAGTGGGACGCATGGGCGCTGGAAGCCTGCCCCGGTATACTATTTAGCCGGGGTGTGAAGTTATTTTTGAGCGAGCCCTCAGGCCGGGTCCCGTGGCAGCCAACCCGCCTGCCGGCATGCAGTGAACCCCTTTAACCTTTTACAAACCAGGGGAGTTTGTATGAAAGAACTCACTTCAACACAGGGAGGCATGAAAATGCGCTGGCGCGCCATAGTCTACGTTTGGGCTTGGATGTTTACCGCCGTGCTGTGCCCCGTGGGGCAAGCCGCCACCCAGGATGGAAAGGTGGCCTATTTGAAAAGCCTCAGCATCGAAGAGCTGCTCCAGACCAAGGTGACCATTGTCTCCAAAAAATCGGAGCAACTGCTGGATGCAGCGGCGGCCGTTTTTGTACTCACCCAGGAAGATATCCGCCGCAGTGGCGCACGCAGCATTCCCGAGGCCCTGCGCATGGTTCCCGGGCTTCAGGTGGCCCAGATCGACGCCAATAAGTGGGTCGTCACCTCCCGGGGCTTCGCCGACCGCTTCAGCAACAAGCTGCTGGTATTGATGGATGGCCGCAGCGTCTACACACCCCTCTATTCCGGTGTCTATTGGGATGTTCAGGACACCCTGCTGGAAGATATCGACCGCATCGAGGTAATTCGCGGCCCCGGCGCATCGGTGTGGGGCGCCAATGCGGTGAACGGGGTCATCAATATTATCACCCAATCGGCCCGGGACACCCAGGGCCTGCTGTTGAGCGCCGGGGCCGGCTCCCAGGAGGTCGCCCTGGACGGGCTGCGCTATGGCGGCCAGATCGGCGACGACACTTTTTACCGAGTCTACGCCAAGGGATTTATCCGCGAAGATTTCGACAACCCCACAGGCGGGACCGCCCACGACGCCTGGCAAAGCGCCCGGGGCGGCTTCCGGGTGGAGATGGCCCCTACCCCCGGGACTCGCTGACCTTCCAGGGAGACATCTACCAAGAGGATGCCGACCAGTCGGTCACCCTTTCCAGCTTCTTAACCCCGCCATTTTCTCGCACCATGGAGGATGATCTCGACACCCAGGGGATGAACCTTATCGCCCGCTGGAAACAGCAATCCTCGGAGCGCAGCAACTGGATGCTGCAGCTCTACTACGACCGCACCGACCGCGAGGAGGTGATCATCGATGAGACCCGGGACACCTTTGATATGGAGTTTCAGCATCAGTGGGTGCCCAATGCGCGCCACGATCTGGTGTGGGGCCTCGGCTATCGCTACACCGCCGATGACACCCAAGGCGCATTTAACACTTCCCTGGACCCGGAGGACCGCGACGACCATCTGTTCAGCGGCTTTATCCAGGATGATATCATGCTCCTGACCGACCGGGTCTGGTTCACCCTAGGCGTCAAGCTGGAACACAACGACTACACCCAATTCGAAGTCCAGCCCAGCGCACGGCTGCGCTGGAAGCCCACCCCGGAATCCACCCTGTGGGGATCGGTATCCCGGGCCGTGCGCACCCCTTCCCGGGCCGACCAGGATCTGACCGTGAACCTCTTCGCCGAGCAGGATCCATTCACCGGGGCCACCTCGGTGATGAGAGTTTTGGGAAATCCGTCCTTTAAGTCCGAGGAACTCACGGCCCTGGAGGTCGGATTCCGCTGGGCCCCGGTCCCGGCTTTCTCTTTGGACCTGGCGGCCTTTTACAACCACTATGAAAATTATCGCTCTCTCGAACCTCAGATGCCCTTTCTGGAGTTTATGCCCCAGCCCCCCCATCTAGTGGTGCCCCTGAAGATCGACAACCTGATGAATGCGGACACCCATGGGATCGAGGCGCTGGTCACCTGGCAGCCCTTTGAGATCTGGCGCCTTTCGGCAAGTTATTCATTTATCAATATCGAGATGAAGCCCGATCAGGCTAGCGGAGATACGGAATCCCAAGAATACGAACGATTCAGCCCCGACCACCAGGTTCAGCTGCGTTCCTATCTGGATCTTCCCAAAGATTTCTCCCTGGACACCCTGGTCTATCTCGTGGATGAGATTCCCTACTGGGAGATTGACGGCTATGTGCGCCTGGATTTGCGGCTCGGCTGGGATCCCAGCCCCAACTGGTCCTTCAGTCTAATCGCATCCAACCTTCTGGATTCAGGCCACCAGGAGTTCGGTGATATTTCGGGAATTAATGCTTCGGAAATCCCCCAGGCGATCTTCGGTAAACTCACCTGGCGTTTCTAACCATAGTGAACTTAACGGGGCGGCAGGACTCCGGGGAGTGCATAGAGATTGACCTTGCTGGCAACAAAATTATCTCATAACAGCCGATCTTTTCTGCTGCGGCTTTGCGCCGTGCTCCTCATGCTGGGGGTTGTGTTGACCTTGGCCGATGGGGCTGCGCGGGCCGACCAGTTCAAGGAAAATGAGGTCAAGGCGGTATTTCTCTACAACCTGACCAATTTCATCTCCTGGCCCCAGGAGGTGTTTACCTCGCCCCAGAGCGAATTCCGCCTGGTGATTTTCGGCCAAGATCCCTTTGGGTCCGTGCTGGATCAGATCGTACAGGGCGAAAAGGCCATGGGCACCCATCCCATTAGGATCCAGCGCCTTAAGGCCATCGAGGAGATTGAGGCGTGCCACCTGCTCTATGTCAGCGCCGCGGCGCAACACCAGTGGACCCGGATTTTAGAGTCGCTAAACGGGCGCGCCGTGGTGACCGTCAGCGACGGACCACGATTCGCCCAAAACGGCGGCATGATCAACCTGGTGCGCAAGGCCCAACGGATCAATATCGAGATCAACGCCGATCTCATGAAGCAAAACGGATTTTCGGTGAGCGCTAAATTGTTGAAACTCAGCGCCGTGATTGAGAACTGAGGCATCCCCATGTTTGGATCGAAACCCTCCTCCATCAGCAGGAAACTCACGGCCATCATATTACTCACCTGCACCCTGGCCATTGTCATCATCTCTGCGGTGGCCTTTTCCCTGGAGTCGATCTCATTTCGCCGCAATATCCGCTATAACATCTCTACCCTGGCCAAAATGGTGAGCACCAACTGCACGGCGGCCATCGCCTTTCAGGATCCGGTCACGGCCCACGAAATTTTGTCCTCCCTCAGCGTGGAACCCTATGTGCGTGAAGCTTGCATTTTCACGGCCCAAAGCGGCAATCCGTTTGCCCGCTACATCCGCTCCGCGGATCAACCCGAAGATCAATCGGAAGATCAACCCGAAGATCAATCGGAAGGTTTATCGGCAGTCCAAGAGGACTTTTGGGAAGGCCGCGGTTACAATTCCGCTCAAAAAGAGGGCCTAGAAGAATATCACCATTTCAGCGAGTCTCACCTTGATCTGGCACGGCCCATTCTAATCAACGGCGCCCGTGTGGGAACGGTCTACATCCGCGCCAGTTTAGAGGGCATGCGCGCACGCAACCAATGGATGCTGGGCGTGCTGTTGGGAAGCATTCTTCTGGTGGTCCTAATGGCCTACCTGGCCTCCCTGCGGCTGCAGCGTATCATCAGCGGCCCCATCCTGGGGCTGGTGAGTCACATGCAACTGGTCTCCCAGGATAAAAACTACGCCATTCGGGCCAAGAAAGAGAGCAACGACGAAATCGGCATCCTCATCGATGGCTACAATGACATGCTGGCCCAGACCCAG
Source organism: uncultured delta proteobacterium (assembly GCA_963713755.1). Taxonomy (GTDB): domain Bacteria; phylum Desulfobacterota; class Desulfobacteria; order Desulfobacterales; family CAVQMW01; genus CAVQMW01. The sequence goes on from CAVQMW010000006.1 coordinate 293,177, forward strand.
GCCCGGGACCAGAAGCTAAACCAACAGCGCCAAACCTTGGAAGAGTTGGTCTCCCTACGCACCCAGGAGCTGAGAATAAGTGAAGAACAGAAGCGCCAGCTCCAATTTCAGCAAAAAATTCAGGAAGCCTACGGCAAAATCGTCACCCTGCTCAACTCCATAGACATCAGCCAGATTGTCGAGGCCTCCCTCAACGAAATCGTTCCCCAAAGCAGCAGCCAATGGGGAGCATTCTTCCTTCACCGTCCGGATCGGGATGATTCCCTGGCCCTGACCAAATCGGTCCAGGCCCTAGCGGAAGGCCCTGGCGGCGACCTTGGGAAGCGGTTTAGAAAACAGGCCGGCCGCCTAGCGGATCGGGTGTTTCAGGCTCAGACCAAGGAGACCGAGTCGGTCACTTCTTCGTCTGACAACGGAAATGGCCGCCGTCACAGCCTCACGGCGTTTCCCTTGAGTTTTCAGGCCAAGCCCCTGGGCGTGCTGGTGCTGGCCGCGGAGCAGCCCTTTTCGAGCTGGAACCTCTCCTTTCTGGAAAATACCACCCGCCAGCTCGGCGTAGCGATCCACAATGCCCTGACCTTTCAGGAATTGCGCCGCCAATCCTCGGCCCTGGCGCAAAGCAACCAGCAACTGGCTCAGGCTTCCCAGATGAAAAGCGAATTTCTGGCCAATATGAGCCATGAACTGCGTACCCCCCTCAACCACATCATCGGATTTACTGAGCTGGTAGTCGGGAAAAACTTTGGCGAGCTAAATGAGATTCAAGAGGAATACCTGGGTGATGTGCTCACCAGCAGCTACCACCTGCTCTCCCTGATTAACGATATTCTGGATATCTCCAAGGTTGAATCCGGAAAGATGGAGCTCAATCCCGCCTCGGTTCCGGTCAGTGACCTGCTCAAAGGAAGCCTGACCATGATCAAGGAAAAGGCCCTGAAAAATGGGGTGAAGCTGACGTACTCTGAACAAGAGATTCCCAGTACCATTACCGCCGATGAACGCATGTTCAAGCAGGTGATCTTCAACCTGCTGTCCAACGCCGTCAAGTTCACACCCTCCGGGGGAACCATCGAGTTGCGGGCCCAAACCTTGGCGCGTTCCCAATTGGCCGCGGAGATAACGGATACGTTTCGGAATGACCTGCTGGCGGGCATCGATGGTCAGTGCGGTTCATTCCTGCGGATCTCTGTAACGGACACCGGCGTGGGGATCCGGCCCCAGGCACTGAAAACCATATTCGAAGTGTTTCAGCAGGAGGATAAATCCATCAGCGGCAAATATGGCGGCACCGGATTGGGGCTGGCCTTGTGCAAACAACTCGCGGAACTGCATCGCGGCGGCATTTGGGTCGAGAGCACCCCGGATATAGGCAGCACATTTCATTTTCTGTTGCCCATTGCCCAGGGCGGCGTCCGCAGCCACTCCAGTGATCCGGCCCCCCGGAGCGAACCGCGCCCAACCCCGCTGGTTCTGGTGGTGGATGACGATGAAAAGATCTGCCAGATCGTGGCCCAGGGCCTTAAATCCGAAGGCTATCAGGTGCACTATGCCCATGATGGGGAATCGGCCCTGACGCAGGCCGCCGACCTGCGGCCCGATATCGTCCTGCTGGACGTGATGCTGCCGCAAAAAAGCGGCTGGGATGTGCTCACTCAGCTCAAATCCAACCCCCAAACCCAGGATATTCCGGTGGTGATCTGTTCCGGGATCGAAGACCGCCGCCAGGGCCTCGCCCTGGGAGCCTATGATTATTTGGTCAAACCGGTCCAGAAGAAGAGCCTGCTGGAATGCCTGAAAAAAGCGGGGGTGGCCTCTCCCGAGGCGACCAATGGTCAAAGGGTTCTGATTGTCCACGAATCCGGCACCGAACGCAGCAGTTACCAAACCATGCTGGAGGAGAAGGGGCTTACGGTCCTGACCGCCGGGAGTGTCCCGGAGGGCTTAACTGTTGCCGCCGATGCCGACCTGGCCATGGTGTTTCACGACATGGTGGCCGGCGACGGCAGCGCCCTAAATTTCGCCCGCCAGATCAAAGAGAACGCGTTACTGCAAAAAATTCCCTTGGTGATCCTTCTGGACCGGGAAATGACCGAACGCAACCTCGATATCCTCAAGCGGGACCTACGTTCCACGGATCGGGACTCCCCTGATCCCGAAACGAACCCCGAGCTTCTGCGGCAACTCAAAGAGACTTGTATTCAAATCGTCCAGGACGGCAGACCGAACTAGTGGCTGAAGGGATACCTTTATCACCTTCCCACTCGATGGAGGGAGGCGAGTTTTCGATCAAGAACGAACCAAGACCTGCCGCAATCGCCGGGTGTGTTTTTTTCCTTATAGGTGGGCTTCAAACGCAGAAGCGATCCGAAATCGGTACCCGTTAAAACTGATCTTCTTCGGTGGAGCCCTCCATGGCGCCCACAGAGCTGTCGCCCTGGGTGACACTGTTCATCACCCGGTCGAAGTAGCCGGTGCCTACGAACTTCTGGTGGGTGGTGGCCATGTAGCCATCCTTCTTTTCATGGGCGAACTCCTCCTCCTGGAAACGGGAGTAGGCCGCCATGCCCTCCTGGCGGTAGCTGTAGGCCAGATCGAACATACCCAGGTTCAGGGCGTGAAAACCGGCCAAGGTGACGAATTGAAACTTGTAGCCCATGGCCCCCAGCTCCCGCTGGAACTTAGCGATGGTGGCGTCGTCCAGGTTGCCCTTCCAGTTGAATGAGGGCGAGCAGTTGTAGGCCAGCAGCTTTCCGGGGAACTTTTCATGGATGCCTTCGGCAAAGCGCTTGGCTTGCTCCAGATCGGGCTTGGAGGTTTCGCACCAGACCATGTCGGCGTAGGGGGCATAGGCCAGGCCGCGGGCAATGGCGGTTTCCAGGCCGCCGTTGATGTAGAAAAAGCCCTCCGACGTGCGAGGTTCATCCCGGATAAAGGGGTGATCGCGCTCGTCGATGTCGCTGGTGATCAATTTGGCGGCGTCGGCATCGGTGCGCGCCACCAGGATCGTGGGCACATCGTAGATGTCGGCCGCCAGCCGGCAGGCGATCAGTTTGGTGACAAACTCCCGGGTGGGCACCAGCACCTTGCCGCCCATATGACCGCACTTTTTGGCCGAGGAGAGCTGATCCTCGAAATGGACTCCGGCGGCCCCGGCTTCAATCATGGCCTTCATCAGCTCGAAGGCGTTGAGCGCACCGCCGAAGCCGGCCTCGGCATCGGCGACAATGGGCGCGAACCAGTAGGGGCCGTTTTTGCGGCCGTCCAACACCTGGATCTGATCCGCCCGCCGCAGGGCGTTATTGATCCTTTTGACTACCGTGGGTACACTGTTGGCCGGATAGAGGCTCTGGTCGGGATACATCTCGTTGGCCAAGTTGGCGTCCGCCGCCACCTGCCAGCCGCTCAGATAGATGGCCAGCAGCCCCGCCTCCACCTGCTGAACCGCCTGATTGCCGGTGAGCGCTCCCAGGGCCGCAACATAATCCTCGTTCAACAGCAGGTGCCACAAGCGCTCCGCGCCGGCTCGGGCAAAGGAGTGCTCCACATGCAAGGTGCCCCGTAACTTGAGAACCTCAATGGCCGAATAGGGGCGCGCAACCCCGGCCCAGCGGGGATCCGTCTCCCATTGGGTCTCCAACTCGTCGGCCAGTACAAAGTCAATATCGTGGCATGAAATCTGTTCACACAGCTTTTCCGCTCTTTCCTCAATGGTCAACATGCTCATTCTCCTTTTACGGGGTAGGTTCGGCGTTCTAAGTTATGGGTTTGGCGTTCTGAATCCCTGAACCATTACGCCATTACTTCATAGGCTTTGAGGGTCAAAAAATCATCCAGTTCTTCATGGGCGATGATCTCGTCAAAGAGCCGGGCCGCCTGGGCATAGTTGCCCTGGGCGAACTGTGCCTCGCCCACACTCCCGCGAAGTTTGGCAAGGACCTCGTCCAGCACCTCGCGCACCATCTCCAGGGTCACCTTGCGGCCGTCCTCGAGCACACCGTCGGGATGGTGAACCCACTGCCACACCTGGGCCCGGGAAATCTCCGCCGTGGCCGCGTCCTCCATGAGGTTGTAAATGGGCACGCAACCGTTGCCGCTCAACCAGGCCGCCATGTACTGCAGGCCCACATCGATATTGCCGTACAAGCCCTCCGGGGTGATGGTCCCCGTGGGACATTTGAGCAGATCCGCGGCCGTGATCTTAACATCCTCCCGCAGGCGGTGGATCTGATTGGCCGCGGGCATGGCCCGGTTGAACTCCTCCATGGCAATTGAGATCAGGCCGGGATGGGCCACCCAGGTGCCGTCATGGCCATCACCGGCCTCCCGGATTTTATCCTCGCGAACCTTTTGAAGGGCCGCCACATTGCGCTGGGGGTCGTCCTTGATGGGGATTTGGGCCGCCATCCCGCCCATGGCGTGGGCACCCCGGCGGTGGCAGGTCTGAATCACCAGCAGGGAGTAACTGTGCATGCAGTGGCGGGTCATGGTGATCTGGGCCCGGTCGGGAAAAATATAGCCGGGCACGTTTTTGAACTTTTTGATGAAACTGAAGATATAGTCCCAGCGACCGCAGTTGAGGCCCGCCATGTGGTCTTTGAGCTCGTAGAGGATCTCCTCGGTTTGAAATGCCGCCAGAATGGTTTCGATGAGCACCGTGGCCTTGATGGTGCCCTGGGGAATCCCCAAAAGCGCCTGGGACTTGACGAACACATCGTTCCACAGCCGGGCCTCAAGATAGTGCTCCAGCTTGGGCAGGTAGAAGTAGGGGCCGCTCCCTTTATCCAGCAGCGGCCGGACATTGTGGAAAAAATAGAGGGCGAAATCGAAGAGGCTGGCCGAGATGGGTTCACCATCCACAAGGACATGCTTTTCCTCTAAATGCCAGCCCCGGGGCCGCACGATCAGCACTGCCGGATCCTCCGCCAAGGCGTAGGACTTGCCCTGGGGGCTGACAAACGAGATGGTGCCCCGAACCGCATCCATCAAGTTGACCTGACCCTCCAGGGTTCCCTCCCAGGTGGGGGAGTGGGAGTCTTCAAAATCGGCCATAAAGGTGCTGGCGCCCGAGTTGAGGGCATTGATCACCATCTTGCGCTCCACCGGCCCGGTGATCTCCACCCGGCGGTCCAGGAGGTCCGGGGGCAGCGGTGCAATGCGCCACTCGCTTTCACGGATCTGATGGGTCTCGGGGAGAAAATCGGGCAGCTTGCCGCTGTCGATCTGAGCCTGGATTTCCTTGCGCCGGGCGAGAAGTTCCAGGCGCCGCGAGTTGAATTTCCGGGCCAGTTCAACTAGGAATTCCTGGGCCTTAAGGGTTAAGATTTTGGCCGCCGCCGGATTCGAGGGGCCGGATAGGGTGATGCCGTCTGCGGTGGGAATTGGGTCCATGGCGCCTCCTTGGTGAATTATTACTCCGGCGATTGAATACCTGAACCCATGTCATTCTGGTAGACGCCAGAATCCAGCATTTAAAGCTGGATGCCGGATCAAGCCCGGCATGACGGTTGTGGCGTGGGAGGTTGCCGGGCTAATATATTGTCAAAGCGGATTCAGGAATGGATGCTCAAAAGCCCTTTGAAAATGTGAATAAGATAGCCATGATTCGCCCTGAGACAACGCTTGGGGGCTCATTTATCAAGCGCACCTTCATCCGCCGACCGGTATCCGAAGGCCCGCGCCCCAGGTGGACCGATGCGGTGCGCCGCTCCATAGGGAAAGATATGGATGGGCTCCGCGGTCTTGAGCCGGGCCTGGATGGTGGTCCAGTAGTCCGCGTCAAACAAATCGGCATGGTGGCTCATAAAAATCGCCCGCAGCTCGCCGGACAAACCTAAAAAGCGCGCCAACTCCTCGGGGAAGACATCGTTTTCACCCACAAAATACCAGGGATCATCCCGTAATTCATCCTCGTAGCTGCGCGCCTTGGGTATTTTGCGGAACACACACTCGCTGACCCGCACCAATTCGTCATAATCATAAAAGACCACCCGCCCCTGGGAGGTGACCCCGAAATTTTTCAGCAGTAAGTCTCCGGGAAAAATATTGCTCACCGCCAGATCCTTGATGGCCTGACCGTAGTCGATCACCGCGGCGGCCACATCCTCGGGAGCCGAGGTTTGGATGTAGATATCCAGCGGAATCACCCGGCGCTCCACATAGAGCTGCTCAATGACCACCGCCTCATCGCCGCAGCGCACCGTGGGCGCGGCCTCGCGCTGCATCTCTTCCAGCAGGCGCGGGGTGAAGCAGCAGCGATTGAAGCTGAGGTGCTCGAAGCTTTGGGCGTCGATGAGGCGCCCGGCCCGGTCGTGGTGAAAGACCAAATCGTACTTGGCCATCACCTGCTCGCGGTTGGTCTGTTTGGGAAGCGCGATTTTCTCGCGGATCACCTTGAACACCAAGTCGTCTTTGGGCATGTTGAAGACGATCATCACCATGCCGTGCTTACCCTTGGAAAAATCGAACTGATCCCAGCAGCAGGTGGCCAGGTGGCGGGTCAACTCCCGGTAGAGTTCAGTCTTGCCGTGTTTATGATAGCCCAGGGTGGTGTAGATCTCCGCCACCCGCTTGCGTGGCAGCAGGCTCTGGATGAAGGCCACCAGCCCCCCGGGGCGCGCCATGGCCACCTTGAAATAGGCCCGGGTAAAACTGAACAGCACCGTCACCGTATCCTCGTCGCTGAGCACGGCGTCCACCACGATGCCCCGGGAGGGGTGGAGCAGGGAGAACACCAGGGGGACGATCACCCCCGCCACGCGCATGCGGCCCACCAGATAGGCGCCCATTCCCCGGTAAAAGACCGCCGGGATCATCTCGACGGCGGACAGACGCCCGCCCCCCCGGGTCCCCATGCGCTCCAGATGAGTGTCGATCCGCCGGGCCGCGGCAGCCGCATCCTGCTCCAGATGGGCGAAAGGCGCCCCAAAGGCGTAATCCGCCAGAATGCGCCGCACCAGCTCCGGAGTATCGTGCTGCAGCCCATAGGTTCGGTAGATGGGTGCCGAGGGGGAGACGGATGGAGAATCTGCGCTGGGCTGCACAAAGGCGGTATCGGGATCCGCGCCGATGGTGTTGAGCAGGATTCGCACCACGGAGTTGAAAAAGGTCTCGGCCAGCTCCCGGTCGTCCCGGGAGGAGATCCGGCGGGCAAAATGGTCTTTGGCTTGGGCCCAGTACCCGGGGGCCTGATGCCTATCCCCCAGGGCGCAGGTCAGGGTCTGGACGGTTTTACGGACCTGGGCGGGATAGAGATCGAGCCGCGCCACTGCATCGGCCCGCATGGCCGGCCAGTCCCGATTCACAAAATAGTGCGCGGCCCGGGCAGTGATGGCCATGAACCGGGATTGGTAGCGTTCAAAGCCTTCCAGTAATATTTCCGCGCCCTGTTGGTTGGCAAGCGCGGAGTTCCGGGGCGCGCACCGGGCGTTGCCCTCATCCATGGGATTGTTCCCCCAAACCGTTGGATTTACAAGCCTGGCTCTCCTGGGCCTGGGCCACGGTGATGGCGATCACATTGACCACGTTTTCCATGTCGCTGCCCCGCTGGAGAACATTGAAGGGTTTGCCGATGCCCATGAGCAAGGGGCCCACGGCCATGGTTCCCCCCAGCTGGGCCAGAAGCTTATAGGCCACATTTCCAGCGGCCAGGTCGGGAAAGATCAGCACGTTGGCCGCGCCGCCCAGGCGGTTGAAGGGGTACTGGGTGGCCAACAGCTCATCCTGCAGCGCGGTGTCGGCCTGCATTTCGCCATCGACTTGAATATCGGGGCGGCGGCGGCGAATCAGCGCCACGGCCTCGCCCACCCGCTGGGCCTCGAGATGGCGCACGCTGCCGAAATTGGAAAAGGAGATCATGGCCACCCGGGGTTCGACATCGAAAAAGCGGGCCATTTCGGCCGCCAAAATGGCGATTTCGGCCAGATCGGCGCTGTCCGGGCGGATATTGACGGTGGTGTCGGCGAAAAAGCGGATCCGGTCCTGGCCGATCATCAAATAGAGCCCCGAGACCTTGCAGATTCCGGAGCGCCGGGGAATCACCTGCAACACCGGACGGATAGCATCGGGATAGGTCCGGCTGATGCCGTGGACCTGGCCGTCCACCAGCCCCTCACGGACCATCATGGCCCCGGTGACGTAGCGGCTGCGCAACCGCCGCCGGGTTTCGGCCAGGGACCAGCCCTTTCGGTTACGCAGCTCGAACAGCTTAGGGGCGAAGCTTTCATAGAGCTTGCTCTGGATCTGATCCACGATTTCTATGCCCTCCAACGGGATCTGCAATTCGGCCGCCAGGCCGCGGATCTCGTCAGCGTTGCCCAGAACCACCGGACGGGCGATCTTCTGCTTGGCCGCCTGGTGGGCGGCCCGCAAAATGACCGGATGGTTGCCTTCGGGCAGTACAATCCGTTTGGGATCCTGCTGGGCGCGGATGATAATCTTGCGCATGATCTCCCGCTCAGGCCCCAGTTTGGCCTCCAGGGCTCTCAGGTAGGCGGCGGGGCTGGCCAGCGGCTTGCCGGCCACGCCGCTGGCCACGGCCGCCTGGGCCACCGCGGGCGCCACTTCCAGTAGCACCCGGGAATCCAAGGGTTTGGGGATGATGTAGTCCGGGCCGAAACGAATGGGCGCACCCCCGTAGGCCCGGATCACCGAATCGGGAACATCCTGGCGGGCGAGACTGGCCAGGGCGCGCACCGCGGCCACTTTCATCTCCTGGTTGATCTTGCTGGCGCGCACATCCAGAGCGCCCCTGAAGATAAAGGGAAAGCCCAGCACGTTGTTGACCTGATTGGGATAATCGGAGCGCCCCGTGGCCACGATGGCGTCGGGGCGCAGGGTCTTGGCCTCGTGGTAGCCGATTTCCGGATCAGGGTTGGCCAGGGCGAAAATGATGGGGCGGGATGCCATGGATTTCAGCACCTCGGGGGTGAAGGCGCCCTTTACCGAAAGCCCCACCAGGGCGTCGGCGCCTTCCGCGGCCTCGGCCAGGCTGCGCCGCCGGGTCTCCGCGGCAAAGGCCGCCTTGTAGGGATTCATGCCCTGGGTGCGTCCGCCATGAATCACGCCCTGGGAGTCGAGCAGCAGGATATTTTCGCGATTGACGCCCATGAGCACATACATCTTGGCGCAGGCGATGCCCGCGGCCCCGGCGCCGTTGATCGCCACCTTCAAATCCGCTGGGCGCCGCTCGCTGATCTGGCAGGCGTTGAGCAGGGCGGCCGCGGAGATGATGGCGGTGCCGTGCTGGTCATCGTGGAACACCGGAATGTTCATCCGCTCATTGAGCGTCTCTTCGATGTAAAAGCATTCCGGGGCTTTGATGTCCTCGAGGTTGACGCCGCCGAAGGTGGGCTCCAGGTGCTGAACGATGCGGATGAATTCGTCAGCGTCGCGAGTATTCACCTCGATATCGAAGACATCCAGATCGGCAAAGCGCTTGAAGAGCACGGCCTTGCCTTCCATCACCGGCTTGCTGGCCAGAGGCCCGATATTGCCGAGGCCCAGCACGGCGGTGCCGTTGGTGATCACCCCCACCAGATTGCCCTTGGCGGTGTAGGCATAGGCGTGGTTGGGGTCGGCTTTGATCTCGAGACAAGGCGCCCCCACTCCGGGCGTGTAAGCCAGGCTTAAATCGGCCTGGGAGAGGCAGGGCTTGCTGGGCGCAACTTCGATTTTCCCCGGTTTGGGGTGGCGATGGTAGGCCAGGGCCTCCTGGTCGTGGGACATGGTGGTCTCTCCTTATAGGGGCGAACGGTGTCTGGGCCTGGCTGGGTGTCTGAAGGGATGCCCTAACCTCCCTGCTCCTTGATGCGGATCATAGCAGGCACATTACACAGGGAGATTCTGAAACCTGCCGAACCGTAAGGGTTCAAACTTTTGAACCCTTACAATGCCGGGGCCAGGGCGACCAAAAGGCTGCTACACCCCGACACCGATTATAACCCACAACCGAGGTCACAATATACCCCTGCCAATATATAACCAAGTCGGCACCCTGGGTTCAAGGGATCATCTCTTGACAAAGCCCCACCAATGGGAAAATGATGGCCAATTACGCCTCAAACAAACAGGAGCTTGCGCGGAATGGCCGCGGATCGGACAATCGACAATCCAATCAGCGAAAAGATCGCCCGGCTGAGCGATCGGCTCGGCTACCACGTGAACTGGGGGGTAGAGCGCTGCTGCGCCCTGCTCATGGCCGCCATGGTGCTGGTGGTGTGGTTCGGCGTGGTGGAGCGCTATTTCATGCATCTGGGGGCGACCTGGACCGAGGAGTTTTCCCGCTATGTCATGATCTGGGTGGCCCTGCTGGCGGTCTCCTGCGGCGCTTACCGCCGGGAGCATATCGGGCTCAACCTGGTCATGGAGCGGCTGCCCGCCAAGGTGGCGCCCTGGTTCCGGCTGGCCCTGGACCTGGTGGGCTTGGCCTTTTTCCTCTTTCTGGCATTTTTCGGGGTGGGCATGGCCCTGGGGGGCGCCACCCAGTACGCCACTATTTTCGGCATCACCATGGTGGTGCCCTTTGCCTCGGTGCCGGTGGCCGCCGGCCTGACCGCCTTTCAGATTCTGATCACCCTGATTCGGGACTTGGCCCGCGATCTAGTCCGGAATCCGGCGGGCGGCGCCGGTCCCGATGCTCCCCCTGGGGAGGCGGCATGATCATCGTCCTGATCACCTTTTTCGGACTGCTTTTTCTGGGGCTGCCTGTGGGGTTCGTTCTGGGCATCGCCGGGGTGTTGGGGCTGTTCCAGATCGGCGGGGAGAACTTTCTCACCATGGCCCCCAAGCGCTTTTTCGAGGGGCTCGACCTCTTCACCTTCATGGCCATGCCCTTTTTCATCCTGGCCGGCGAAATCATGAACCGCTCGGGAATCACCGAAAAGATCGCCGCCTTTGCCGACGCCCTGGTGGGCTATCTGCGGGGCGGTCTGGCCCACTCCAACATGGTGGCCTCGGTGCTCTTCGCCGGCATGACCGGAGCGGCCGTCTCCGACACGGCGGCTTTCGGCAACACCCTTGTGCCGGCCATGGTCAAACAGGGTTACAGCCGCCCCTTTTCCTGCGCCGTGACCGTGGCAGGCTCCATCATCGGCCCCACCATCCCGCCCTCCAATCTGATGGTGATTTACGGCTCCCTGATGGGGGTCTCCATCGCCGGGCTGTTCGCCGCCGGAATCCTTCCCGGACTACTGATCTGCATGCTCTGCATGGCGGTGATCGTGGCCCTGGGGCGGCGCCTGAATTTGCCCAAAAGCCAGCAAGGCCCCAGCCTGTGGCGCATTGTGCGGGCCTTTCGTTCCAGCATCCTGGCGCTGCTGATGCCAGCCATCATCCTGGGGGGGATTCTGCTGGGCGTGGTAACCCCCACGGAGGCGGCAGCCATAGCCGTGTTCTACGCCCTGTTTATCGGGGTGGTGGTCTACCGGGCGCTCAAGTTTTCGGATCTGGTGGAGATGCTGATCCGCACGGCGCGCATCACCGGGGTGGTCTTTCTGATCATCGCCTCGGCCTCCATTCTGAGCTGGTGGATGACCTTCATGCAGATCCCCCAGGCCATCGCGGCCCTCTTTTTATCGCTTTCCAGCAATCCCAAGGTGATCATCGCCCTGATCCTGGGACTGCTGCTGGGGATCGGCATGTTCATGGACATCAATGCGGCCCTGATCATTCTGGCGCCCGTGCTGGGGCCCCTCACCGAGGCCATCGGCATGGACCCGGTGCACGCCGGGGTGATGATTGTGATCGCCCTGAACATCTCCCTGATGACGCCCCCGGTGGGGGCCTGCCTGTTTGTGCTGTCGTCGGTGACCGGCGAGCGCATCGAACGGATCTCCGTGGCGCTGATCCCCTTTTTGGCCGTGGAAGTGGGCATTCTGATCCTGATCGCCTATTGGCCGGATCTGACCCTGTTGATCCCGCGGCTGCTGCTCGGCGACTAAGGGCTCGTGCAATAATAACTTCACATTGTAAGCGCCCATGCATCCCGCTCAGCTGCGTTGCAAAAACACATAATATGCTTGATATTCTTTAATTTTTGCGCCTTGCTGAGCGGGCGCCTGAACACTGGCAATCTGCGAATTAATTCCCACACGAACCCTTACCCTTTACCCCAACTGCGAGGAGGACCCCATGAAACTAGATTCTAAATTACTCACCCCTGTCAAACTGATCCTGGGGCTGGCCCTGGTGCTGGGCCTGCTGACCGCCCTGCCCCAGGCCGCGGTCGCCGCCAAAACCATCAAGCTGCACCATCTCAACAAGGACGACCCCTTTGACAATCCCACCGGCGCCATGGCCACGGTCTTCAAGAGCCTGGTAGAAGCCGGCACCAACGGCGCGGTGATTGTGCAGACCTTTCCCAACGGCCAGCTCGGCAAGGATGCGGAAGTGGTGCAGCAGGTGAAATCGGGCGTGATCCAGGCCGGAATTCACTCCGTGGGCGGATTCGCCTCGGTCTATCCCATGATGGGGGTCATCGACATCCCTTTTGCCTTTCCCAACATCAGCACCACCTATACGGTCTTCGACGGCCCCTTCGGAGATAAACTGGCCGGGGACATCGAAGCCAAGACCGGCCTGAAAGTCCTGGGCTTCGGCGATTCGGGCGGGTTTTTCAACCTCACCAACTCCAAGCGCCCCATCCAAACCCCCGAGGATATGAAAGGGCTCAAGATCCGTACCATGGGGCTGGACACCCACAAAACCATCATCAGCGCCCTGGGGGGCCAGCCCGCGGCCATTGCCTGGACCGAGGTCTATACCGCCTTGCAGACCGGGGTGGCCGACGGCCAGATGAACCCGGTGCCCATCATCGCCTTTGCCAAGTTCAACGAGGTCCAGAAGTACCTCACCCTCAGCGGCCACCTCTTTGCGCCCTATGTCTGGGTGGTAAACCCGGAATTCTGGGCCAGCCTGTCGGATGAAGAGAAAGATGTGGTGCAGTATGCAGCTAAATCGGCCATCGTGGCCGGACGGGGCATGGGCCGCATCATCGAAGCCTCGGAGCGGGGCCTGCCGGCTCTGGCCAAGGAGATGGAGGTCAACGCCCTGACCGCCGAGCAGAAAACCCAATTCCGGGAAGCGGCCCTGCCGGCGGTTCAAACCCTGATCAAAGATAAATTCGGCGCCGAAGGCGAAGCGATGATGAACGCCTTTCTGGGAGCCATCGAAGCGGTGGGCAAGTAAGGGCCCGTCCACACGGCGGATCACATGGGGGGTACGGCCTACCGTACCCCTTTCCTCCCGCCGCGGCGCCCCGGCCCAGTATTGAAACCCACCATGGCAAGCCCCCGCTACAGCCCCACCGGCAGCATCAGCGAAACCCTGCGCGGAATCGTGGAACGGGTCACCTACCACAACCCGCACAATGGTTGGTCCATTCTGCGAGTCTCCCCCTTTGACGCACCCCACCAGCAAGAGACGGTCCTGGTCCACCAGACCAAAGTATTTGCCGGCGCCACCATGGAGTTTGAAGGCGCCTGGAGCATGCACCCCAAGTTCGGGCGCCAGTTCAAGGCCAACCGCGCCCTGGAGCACAAGCCGGCCACCTTGGCGGCCCTGGAGAAATATCTCGGCTCCGGGCTAATCAAGGGCGTGGGGCCCAAAACCGCCCGCAAGATCGTGGGCCATTTCGGCAAGGATACCCTGGATATCTTTGAGGCCCGCATGGAGCGCCTCACCGAGATCCCGGGCATCGCCGCCAAAAAGCTGGCCATGATCCGGGAGGCCTGGCAGGCGCACCGGGCCATCCGCGAGGTGATGATGTTCCTGCAGTCCCACGGCATCAGCACCCTGTTTGCCGTGCGCATCTACAAAGCCTACGGGGACCGGGCCATCGCCTATGTCAACGAAGATCCCTACCGCCTGGCCCATGACATTTACGGCATCGGTTTTTTCTCGGCCGACAAGGTGGCCCTGAGCGTGGGGCTTTCCCCGGAGAGCCCCCAGCGCATCAAGGCCGCCATCCGCCATATCCTGGCCGCCGGCCGGGAGCAGGGCCACTGCTATCTCACCGCGGAGCAGATCGGCGACCAAACCGCGGCGCTGCTCAATCTGGACATCGCGGACACGCTCTCCGCCATTTTGGATCAAATGGCCGCCGAGGGCCTGCTGCGGGTGGCGACCCGCCGGTTGGATTCCGGGGTTCGCGAACCCTGCTACTACGCCAAATCCCTCTTTTATGACGAACGCTACACGGCCCGTAAAATCGCCCAGCTCAACCGGCCCCTGGCCGTGGACCGAGAGCGCATTCGGCGCTGGGTCCGACTCTACTGCCAAAGCCGGCGGATCACCCTCAGCGAGGAGCAGAATGCGGCGGTAAACGCCATTGCCGGCCAAGGCCTGGCGATCCTCACCGGTGGCCCGGGCTGCGGCAAAACCACCACCACCCGGGTGGTGGTGGAGCTGCTGGCCGCCATGGGGCGCAAGATCTTGCTGGCGGCGCCCACCGGCCGGGCAGCCCAGCGCATGTTGGAGGTCATTGGCCGGGAAGCCAAAACCATCCACCGCCTGTTGGGCTGGCGCCTGGGCCGCTTCAAGCACAATGAAGACTCCCCCCTGAGCGGCGATGTACTCATCGTGGACGAATGCTCAATGCTGGACATCAGCCTCACCGCGGCCCTGCTCAAGGCGGTTCCGGACCCCTGTCAGATGCTGTTGATCGGAGATGCCGACCAGTTGCCCGCCGTGGGCGCCGGCAATGTGCTCAAGGACCTGATCGCCTCGGGAGTGGTGCCCTGCTTCCGTTTGACCCGGATTTTCCGCCAGGCCCAACAATCCCTCATCGTGCGCTACGCGCACCAGGTCAACCAGGGCACCCTGCCTGCCATCGATTCACCTTTCAAACGTCCCGAGCTTTGGCGGCAGGCCGTCGACTGCCTCTTTGTGGATGCCGATGAAGCCACCCAGGAGCAGTTGCGCTTTATCACCCGCGTCAAGGGTCACCCCGAATTTGCGGCCCTTGCCGAGGAGGAAAATCCCTATGAATTTCGGGTTCACGAGACCGTCCGGCCCTATGAATCCGAATTGAGCATCCCCGAAAAGTTTCAGCATGTGGATCTGGCCGCGCTCTTACGGGCGGAAACCCAGACCGCGGAGCTCAAGGCGCTTCTGAAAAAAGTCCATGCCTGGTCGGCCCTGCACTACGGCCTGTCGGCCCTGGAAGTGATCCGTAAACTCTACCTGGAGTGGATCCCCAAGTACTGCCCGTCGGAAACCGAAATCCAGATCCTCTCCCCCATGACTCGGGGCAGCCTGGGTACCCTGAACCTGAATAGCATGATCCAGAGTGCGGCCAATCCCGGCGGGGACGGCAAAGCGGAGATCACGGTGGGCGAACGCATCCTGCGCACCGGGGACCGGGTGATCCACCGCCGCAACAACTACGAGCTGGGTGTCTTCAATGGGGATATCGGCACTATTTCCGGCATTGACCACCAGGGCCCCACCTGCACGGTGACCTTCTTTCCCAAGGGCCGGGAGGTGCGCTACCAGCGCGATGACATTGCCGAACTGGACCTGGCCTACGCCATCACCATCCACAAGTCCCAGGGCAGCGAATTCGAGGTGGTGATCCTGCCCATCCTCACCCAGCACTACAAGATGCTCTTCCGCAACCTCATCTATACCGGCCTGACCCGCGCCCGAAAGCTGGCCGTGCTAGCGGGCACCCGCCGGGCCCTGGCCATGGCGGTGCGCAACCAGGACACCAGCCAACGCCAAACCGCCCTGAAAGAACTCCTTCAATAGGAAGTCAGCCACGTTTCGGCTTTTGCCAAATCGCGAAAGACCCCCACCGGGGTTTCGGCCTCGGCCAGCATTTCAAACATGCGGGTCAAGCCATATTCCAAGTCCCGGCGGGTCACAAAGGCCACTTTTACATCGCGGATTCCAGGAGAGTACTTCAGTGAATAGCTGCCCATCTCGGCGATGGTTTCCGACCTCAAAGGGGAGAGGTCCGCATCCCTAAAATCCCACAGCCTTGCCATCCCCGTTTGATACTTCTCATGGGAAACCGTCCGATCCAGGGCGGCCACAATGGTGTCACGGTCTAACCTGCCGGATAGTCGGATATGGACGATGTTCTTTTCTAAATCGAATGTCAGATCCACATCTTTCCTGTATGAAGCGTTCGAACTGGTTCGGAGAGCACACGTTTACTGCCTATTCTGATTTGGATCCCGGCTTCCCAACCGCGGATCTGGGGTTCAGCCCGGGATAGAGCTTTTTGGCGCAATCAGGGCATATCCCATGGCTAAACTGCGCATCGGAGTGGTCTTGGATATAACCTTCGATTTGATTCCAATACCCCTTGTCATCCCGAATCTTTTTGCATGCCGCGCAAATTGGCAAAAGCCCGGAGAGCGTTTTGATCTCCTTTAATGCTTTCAACAAATCATCATGCTTTTTTTTCAAGGCAATTTCCGCAAGTTTGCGTTGGGTGATATTTTTCGACGTGCAGATCACCGTTTCAACAACGCCCAAATCATTCAGTATGGGTTTCACCGTGGTTAAGTAGTAGGTGTCACCCGAGGGCAAGGGCACCCGAACCTCGATCTCCTCGGTTGTTGCCTGGGAAAATACTTTTTTGACAACAGCAAAACGTTTGTCCGCCTCCTCCTTTTCAAACACATCCCAAATCTTGCGTCCGATGATTGCTCCAAGAGGTTTGCCGACACCTTTGGCAAAGGCATGATTCACATACCGATAGGTTCCATCCGGGTAAAATGAAAATGTCGGTCCATGGACTCATCCATCAGCAGGCGATAATGCTTTTCACGATCCCGCAGTTTTTCAAGTTCACGCTCCAACGCTTTGCGATCCATTTCAACACTCCCTATATGCGAGGGCCAAGGAGGGGTACAGTCATACCCTGTTTGGGCATCCGATACGACCCATTTTCTTGGAATTGAAAAATTATTTCAACGCGACCCACGGGGCCGTCGGGCGGGGGCTAACGGTTGCTGCTGGTGTAACCTCGGGCGCTGGCGTAGTTGGCCATTTCGACGGCGTTTTTCAGGTTGAGCCGTTGCATGATACTGGCGCGATGGTGTTCAACGGTTTTAATGCTGATACACAGGGTGGCCGCCACCTCTTTATTGGTCTGGCCTTCGGCCAGCAGTTTCAATACCTGCCGCTGGCGGGGCGTCAGGGGCTCATCCGGGGAAACCGCCGCGGGCGCACCGCGCATCACACCGATCAGGCTCTCGGTGAGATGCTGATGCAGCATGGGGGAGATAAAAGGCTGGCCCTTAAGCACCGTTTCCAGGGCCACTGTCAAATCGGTTTCGGTATCATGCTTTAACAGGTAGCCCTCGGCGCCCGCGGTCAACGCGGCGTGTAGGTATTCCTTGCCGCTGTGCATGGTCAGGATGATGATTTTGATGGCGGGCCAGGTGGCCTTGATCTCATGAATGGCTTCAATCCCCCGCATGTTGGGCATGGAGATATCGAGGATGATGAGATGGGGGGAGACGGTTTTCAGCAGCTTGAGTAGTTCCAGACCGTCCGCCGCCTCACCCACTACCGCGAGGCTCTCGGCGTCCTCGATGAGACGCCGCAAGCCTTTGCGAAACAAGGTGTGGTCATCAGCAATCACCACCTGGTAAGGACTCATGGGCAGGATTCCTTGGCTCCGCGGGGAACGGTGAACTCAATGGTGGTGCCATGGCCCGGTTTGCTGGTGCGCTTCAGCGGGCCGCCCAGAATACGGGCCCGCTCTTCCATGGTGGTCAGCCCCAATCCTTTCACCTGGCAGGCGTCGGAACCATCGTCCCTTGAATCGAACCCCCGGCCGTTGTCATGCAGATAAAACCGCACCGCAGATCCCTGGCGCTCTATCTCCACGTCCACCCGGCTCGCCTCGGCGTGTTTACGGGTATTGGTCAATGCTTCCTGAAATATGCGGTAGATTATGGTTTGGGACTCGGTGGAAAACTGCTCGTCAATATCGTCAATTTTCTCCTCCACCGCCACGCCGGAAAATTGGCTGAAATCCTTTAACAGCCATTTGAGGGCCGAGGTAAGACCCAGGTTTTCAAGCACCGTGGGGCTCATGCCCCGGGAGAGGCGACGCACATTTTCCGCAAGGGCGCCCACCTGGCGGCGGATTCCCCGGCACTCGGCCACGCCCTCGACCGATTGCCGCTTCAGCCCGCGCTCCAGGGCGCTCAGACGGAAGTTTAGGGTCGCCAGTTCCTGCCCCAGATCATCGTGGAGCACATAGGCGATCCGCCGCCGTTCTTCTTCATGGGCCGTCAGCAGGCTGGAGGTCAAGCGCCGCAGCTGCTGTTCCGACTCGGAGAGCTGCTTTTCGCGCTGGTGAAGCGCCTCCAATGCCACCATGCGGGTGGTGATGTCCCGCACGGAACCGATGATATTTAATTTCCCCGCGGATTCAAATCGGGTGGCCAGCAGCTCTCCGGGAAAGATGCTGCCGTCCTTCTTTCTAAAGTAGCGCAGGGGCACATGGGTCTTGGCAATCGAACCGTTGACGGTCTGGCGTATGGTCTTCCGGGTTTTCTCCTTTTCGTCTGAAATCTCCTCGACCTGCAATTGCAGGAACTCGGCTCTTGTATATCCGAACAGATCCAAGGCTGCCTGGTTCACGTCTTCAAACACCAGCGTTTCAGTATCCAGAACAAAGATCGCCTCCAGCACGCTGTCCAAGAGCCGGCGGTTTTGGGCTTCACTTTCAGCCAGAGCGATTTCGGCTTGCTGCTGACGGGTCAAATCGAGGCTGAAAATGGCCACTTTGACCACCCGGCCCTGGTCGTCGAACAACGGTGTCAACCGGGTGCGCAGATAGTGGTCGACACACAGGTCCTCGAAACGAACCGCCTGGGCGGAATCGATGGCCTGGGCCAGATAGGCCCGGCGCGATCGCGCCACCTTAGCGGGAAACAGATCAAACAGGTTGCGGCCCAGGATCTCATCCCGGGGGCGCTTGAGCCAACGAGCCGCGGTTTCATTCAGGGCCAACACTCTCCCCGCCGTATCGATGAGTAGTTCGGTTTCCGGGTTGGCGTCAATGAGGGCCTGAACGGTCTGGCGGCTCTCTTTCAAGGCCCGCTCCGCTTCCGCCTGGAGGGTAACGTCCTCGTAGCTTAAAAGCTGCTTGCCCTGGGGCAGCGCCACGTTGGAAAAGCGCACCGCCTTTTGCCGCCCGTCCTTGGCCTGAATGGTAAAGGTCCGCCGGGCCAGTTCACCGGTTGTGGCCCCGATCCGGGAATCTTCCTCCCAAATGGTGCGGGCCATATTCCGGTACTGGGGGTCCGGGTAGGCCTTCTCGAACCAGGTGCGTTTGTCGGGTAAATCCTCCAGGGTGTAGCCCAGGATTTGCGTGAATTCAGGATTGAAATACTCGAAAGCCTGATTGGCGTCCATGATGGAAAAACCCATGGGAGCACGCTCCACCAGGGTTCTGAAGCGAGACTCGCTCAGTGCAAGAGCATCGATCATGCGCTTGGATTGATCGATATCCTGGATCACCGTCACCCGCACCCGTTTGCCCCCGTAGGTCATCATGCGGCCACGGATCTGGATATGGAAAGTGCTGCCGTCTTTCTTTAATCCCACAGCCTCGTAGGGCAACTCATACCCCGCCAGGATATGCTGCTTGACCTGGGCTCTGGACTGGGACGCCATTATATCCGCACCGAAAATCCCCATCAGTTCGTCGTGTTCATAGCCGAACATCTCGCAGGCGGTTTGGTTGGCGTCAAAGCAAATACCGTTTTCCGAAATGAATATGGCTTCGAATGAGGCTTCGGAAAGGGCCCGGTAGCGCTCCTCAGCCTGGCATGAATGCCCTTTTTGGACCATCTCAGTTATTTTTTCGACAAGATCCGGCATGGGCTGATCCTATCTTCTGAATCCCACGGCAGGCACAGGCCCGGTGGATACGATCCCAACGATTCAATCCGGAGGCCACTGGGATGAAAAATATTGAATTTTCCCTCGACTAGTAAAGTGAATTATACACCCAATCTGGGTTAAGGTCAAAACCGTACCCCTTCGATTAAGCTCCAGCGCGGCGAACCGAATCGCAGACAGCGGGCGCTTTATTCTGCCCAGATCAGGGCCAAACAGGGGGATTCGGCCTTGGGAAGGTTACAGGTTCTGGGGGGGCTGGTAGGTTCGCTGCAGGAGGATTACCGCGGCTAAGAGGGCAATGCCGATCCCGTCGGCCCAATAGGTCGGCCAAAACAACGCGGCCGCGGCCAGCCAAAACAGAAGCGTCTCCAGCAAGGTACAGCGACGTTTGAACCAGCGCTCCAGGGCCGAGGCAAAGGCCAGCAACCCCAGCAGGGTGACCGCCGCGGTCCAGGCCACCTCCCAATGGAGCAGAGTGTAGCTTTCCCCCACGCCCAGCAGAGGCCGGTAGGCCATGATGATGGGGATGATATAGAGCCCCTTGGCCAGCTTCCAGGAGGTGAAGGCCGTGCGCATGGGATTGGCGCGGGCCACCCCGGCCCCGGCAAAACTGGCCAGACTCACCGGTGGGGTGACATTGGCGTCCTGGGAGTACCAAAAGACAATCATATGGGTCACCAGCAGCGGCACCCCCATGTCCAGCAGGGCCGGACCGGCCAGGGTTGCCAGCACAATATAACTGGCAGTCACCGGCAGCCCCATGCCCAGCACCAGGGAGGCGGCGCCGATGAGCAGTATCGCCAGCACCTTGATACCGAAGCTCAACTCCAGCACCAGGCTGGAGAACTTGAGCCCCATGCCGGTGAGGGTCACCATGCCCACGATGATGCCCGCCGCCGCGCAGGCCACGGAGACCATCACGGCGTTTTGGGCGCCTTTGGAGAGACCGTTGACGATCTGGTGGCCCTCCTTAAGGGCAAATGCGCTTAAAGATTGCTCCCGGGAACCGGCCCAGCGGACGCTGTCCGCGGCCAGGCTGGCGGCCAGGGTGCTGATCACCGCCACGAACCCGGCCATCATGGGGGAGTAGTTGTTTACCAGGACGTAAATCAAAATCGCCACAGGGATGATGAAATGCAGACCCTTGCGAATCACATCCAACGCCCGGGGCAGGTTCTCCTTGGGCTGCCCTTTCAAGCCGTATTTCTTGGCCTCGTAGTGGACGAAGAGCAGCACGGTCACATAGTACATGATGGCCGGCAGCAGGGCCACCTTGATGATGGTCAGATAGCTGGTTTCGGTGAACTCGGCCATGAGAAAGGCGCCGGCGCCCATGATGGGCGGCATCAACTGCCCCCCGGTGGAGGCCGCGGCCTCGATGGCCCCGGCCACATGGCTGCGGTAACCCACCTTTTTCATCATGGGAATGGTAAAGGAACCGGTGGCCACCACATTGCCCACGGCCGACCCGGAAACCGAGCCCATGAACCCCGAGGCCACCACCGACGTCTTTGCAGGACCGCCGGAAAAGCGCCCGGTAAGGGCGTAGGCCAAGTCGATGAAAAAAGCCCCGCCGCCGGTGACATCCAGAAAGGCGCCGAAAAGCACGAAAACGAACACGAAGGTTGCGGCCACGCCGATGGGCAATCCGAAGATCCCCTCGGTGGTGAGCCAGAGGGTGGTGGAGATGCGCTCGATGCTGTAGCCCTTGTGAATGATCAGCTCCGGCATGTAGGGCCCGAAATGGGCATAGAGCATGGCCGCCAGACAGATCCCGGTCATAATCAGCCCGATCACCCGCCGGCAGGCCTCCAGCACCAGCAGGGTGCCGATGACACTCACCACCCGGTCGGCGGTCAGCCAGTCGCCCTGGCGCTCGAAAATCGCCGTCAGATTGTAGCAGATGTAAAAGGTGCAGGCCACGGAAGCCAGCACCAGAAGCATATCCAGCAGCCACCACACGGTGAGCCGATCCTTGGCGGCCGATTTGAAGGGCGGGGTCATCAGAAAGGCCAGACTCAAAATCGCCCCCAGATGGATGGAGCGCTGCACCAGGGCGGTGAGCGCCGTAATGCCCGCCGTGTAGAGCTGATAGAGGCTCAGACTTACCGCCAGCACCAGGATCAGGCGCGCGGTGAAAGCGGCAAGGGGAGTGACCCGCTTTGGGGTCTTAAATTCAGAGGCGACGCTCATATCAGCAATATGTTCCAAGAGAGGTTGAAGATATTTTTTGCTCTCAATCGACCGACGGATAACGCATTCGTAAAAGTTTTATGAACATCGACGGTATGAACTTTAGGTAGCGTTTGGAGAGAGAAATGATCTTCCCGCGCAAACAAGATAGGTAGCTTTCGACGCCTCTTTTCGGTTAGATTCAGGCGACCTTGGCGTGGCCCCATGGGGTCGTAATGCACGCCACAGCCGATACAGCCGGCTCACCGGGCGTCCGGCAAACTGCACCGCGACATGGGGCGCCAGGGCCGACAGGTTGGTTCGGGTATCCCGCCAGACCACGGTATGATCCACCCCCGGGGAACCGATCCGCAGCACAAAATCCCCGGTGGGCATGTGCATGTCGGTAATCACTTCATAGGGACCCCGCATCTCCATGCGCCCCACGCCGGGCATGCGCCCCATGCCGGCGCCGAACTTCAGGTAGCGCTCTTCTTCAATGTAGATTTTCCCCTGAACGTCGAGGCTGTGGGTCTCCCAGATCGGGGCGTTCTCCACCGAGTGATAGTAGTGCAAGGTGAAGGGCTCTCCGGGGTCAAGGGGCAGGACGGCCAAGGGCGGCCCGCCGTTCACCGGCACGATCCGCAATTCAAGACCGCCCGGCAACAGCCGGGCGGTGAGAAGCGCCGCCACGATCAGTCCCAAAACCAACACCGGCTGCCTTAGCCCAAAGGGCACGCTGGCACCCCTTAGGGCATCAGATTTTCGGGAACGGCGATGCCCTTCTCCTTGAGATATTGGACGGTGCCGGGATGCAGAGGAATGGGTGAATATT
The DNA here is from genome assembly GCA_963713755.1 of uncultured delta proteobacterium. Lineage (GTDB taxonomy): Bacteria > Desulfobacterota > Desulfobacteria > Desulfobacterales > CAVQMW01 > CAVQMW01. The sequence goes on from CAVQMW010000006.1 coordinate 316,053, forward strand.
TAACGGCATTCTCCGGAGTGGTGTAAGCCGCCGAGGGGTGGATCTTGCGCAGATAGTCATTGTGGCTGTAAAGCGCATCCACCAGATTGTAAACCAGATCGGTCTCCAGTGAGGATTGGCAGATCATCACGTTCCACACCCCGATGGTCGGCACGGGCTGATCCACACCCCGGTAAACTCCACCCCCCAAATCCACCGCCGAATAGGTCTGGTGGGCGGCCAGGATTTTCTCCACCTGCTCGGGGGTAAAATTAATCACATGGATATCATGGGTGGTGGCCAGATCCAGAATGGAACTGGTGCCGGGCCCTACGGACCAGAACCCCACGTCGATGGTGCCGTCCCGCAGGGCGTTGGCGCTCTCGGTAAAGGAGAGGCGGCTGTCCTTGAAGGAATCCAGGGGAATATCCAGGGCCTTGAAGACCGCTTCGGACATGAAATTGGTGCCGCTGCCCGGACTGCCGCTGCTGATGCTTTTCCCCTTGATCTGCTCCACATTGGTGATGCCGCTCTTTTTGAGGGTCACCACCTGGAGCAGGTTGGGATACATGATGGCCATGGCGCTGATGTCATGTTTTTTCCCGTCGAATTTGCCGCTGCCCTCCAGTCCGGCCTTGGCCACATCCCCCATCACCTCGCCGATGACGGTCTCACCCTTGTGGGCCAGCTTCACATTTTCCACACTCGCGCCGGTGACCTCAGCCACGGCCTTGACGTCTGCCACATATTTGGTCCAGATCTCGGCCACGCCGCCGCCATAGGGATAATAGATCCCGCCGGTCCCGCCGGTCCCGATGCCGATAAAGGTGGTTTTGGCCGCTAGCGGGGCGCAAAACGCCACCGCTAAAATCAGGGCAACAAACAGAATTCTCCCTTTCATGACAACCTCCTTGGAAATTGGGTTCACGCCAACACCAACCAACACATCATCCTGAAAGACCACACCCCCGCCTGCCTTGTCAACTGATGAGTCGCCCAGAAGCGAAAAACCAACTCCCCCTCCTCCTTGCGAGATGCACGGCCCGGGGTGTGGGGATGAATGATCGGGTTGAGGTAAACCGCTTTTATAAAAACCACTGTTCGAAAAAAAATCATTCTCATGGCAACCCATCCTGAACATGATCAGGTTTGCCGCCCAAGCACCCAGGTTTGTTTTGCAAAACAGCGAGACGTGCTAATTCAAGACCTGACCCCGTACTTGATTCAGGACCTGACCCCGTACTTGCCGCACTTGTGCGCGAGGAATAGCGCAGAGCGAAGCGGTGCGCTATTCCTCGTCGCTGTCCATGGCATTGTTGGCCATCTCCTTTTGCTCCAGTTCCTTAAGAGTGACTCCCTTATCATTTTTCCATGCAATGAGCCCATTAGCATGACCACCATGGATAACTGAGGCGGCAGCACTGGGACTTGAAAACTCATAATCTTTTGCGAAAACAAGCCGGTCTGTTTCTTTCGTGACCGTACCTTCTGTGAGGAGTTGAGAACGCACTGTAGATGGATACGGATATTTCTTGACGGAAGGCCGTTCCTCAAGAACAGCTTCTGATCCCTTGAGAACAAGAAAGCCGTTCTCTGTTGGCCGACCAGTTGCCCTTACCTTCTTGATGGTGCAGGTCAATAGTTCAGACGGCTTGATCGGCACTGAGAGCTTGACGACAGGCTTGAGAAAATCCTGCCCGAGGACAGGTAGGAGTTGCTCAACCTTTGACAAGAAAACATCCATGTCTGCCGTATCAGACTCAGGAAGGGAGGACCCACTTGCGTTTGTATTTTCCAGTTCAAATCGATCTGCCGCCTTCGTCATCTCGATGAGCCTTCCCTCAAAAATATCTTTACCGTGGCTGTCTCTTTCATGTCTCTCCTCGGCCAACAGTGTCAATAGACGCCCAAAACATGGAAACATAACAAAAGTGGCGACATAAATTGAGAGCATTTCAAGAATCCGGATAAACCGAACCCTGTGCTCTGTGTGGGATATCAAACTTAACGGGCTATGGCAAAACGAGGCCTTGCTGAGGGCTGGTAAGGTCCGGGACTGCGGATGGATAGCTCTAGCTCAGCAGCAGGAGAGCAGTCAATAAGAAACCGACCCAAATTAGGCCGGTGAGGGTCATCAGCTGGCACCCCTGGCGGATATGGGCCGGGCTAACGTCTGAAAATCCGGACCCGATCCAGGGTTTTTCCACCAGGTTGCCGTGGTAGATGTTGGGACCCCCCAGGCGGACCCCCAAGGCCCCGGCAAAGGCGGCTTCCGGATACCCGGCATTGGGGCTTTTGTGGCGTCGGCCGTCGCTGCGGGCAGTGCTGAAGCTGCTGCCGCCGGTTTTGAACAGCAGGCGGGCGGCCAGGGCGATGAAAGGTACCGAAAGGCGAGCGGGGATGAAGTTGGCCCCGTCATCGAGGCGGGCGGCGACTTTTCCGAAGCGGATATAACGATCGTTTTGATAGCCCACCATGGAATCGAGGGTGTTGACCATTTTATAGGCCAGGGCCAGGGGCACGCCGCCCAGGGCAAAGAAGAACAGCGGTGCCATGACCCCGTCCACCAGGTTTTCAGCCACGGTCTCCAGGACGGCCCGGCCCACGCCGGTTGCATCCAGGCTGGAGACATCCCGGCCCACAATCATGGCCACATCCCGGCGGGCAGCGGCCAGGTCATCGGCCCTTAGGGCCCGGTAAACCCCCAGGGCTGCCTGTTCCAGGGAAGTAATGGAGAGGCAGTAAAAGAGCAATCCCGCCGCCATTAGTATCGATAGGGGCGCGTAGAGCGCTTCGACCAGAGCGAGGACGATCCAGGCCAGGCCCCAGGTGCCCAGAATCAGGCACAAGGCAAACAGACCACCGGAAAGTGTAAGGCTGAAGGGCAACCGGCGAAAGCGGGGTTCCAGGGTCTCGATGGCACGCCCCATCCAACGTACGGGATGGGGCAGGGCCGGCGGGTCGCCCAGCAGCATATCCAGGGCCAGGGCTACGGGCAGAATGATCCAGGCAAACTCTATTTCGGGCATGAAGGTGCCTACTTTCCGGGCGCATCGCGCGGTTGGATCGACCGTGGGGTCTTTCGGGGTTTGCAGGGAGGGGGCTCCGGGGGCATTGAAGGGAACTCCCTGAACAGTGCGTTATGAAAATCCCCCCCGGCCCCCCTTTTCCAAAGGGGGGAGAAATCCTTCGCTGGGGCTTCTCCTTTCCAATAACAAAAAGCGCATCCTTCCAGTTGATATGGCCCAAAGAATCCGGGGGAGAATCCCCGGAGGCACAACCGGTTCCCCCTTTTTCAAAGGGGGCTAGGGGATTTTATCCTATAAAATTCAAAGCATTGAAGATCGCCGCATAGAGCCCGGCAACGCGACCGGTAGAGGCGGGCCTCAAACCGGCACGTTCAAAACCTCTCGAAAGCGCGCTACAAAGGTCTGGTTGGCCTGGGCGTCTTTCAGGGAAACCCGCACATAACGCTGGGAAAGTCCCGCAAAGTTGGCGCAGTCGCGAATCAGGATCCTTTGGGCGAGCAACTTGTCACACACCTCGGCCGAGGTGCGGGGTTCCGGGAGGCGCAACAACAGGTAACTGGCATGGCTGGGAAAGATTTTCAGCCCGTTGATCCTGGCCAACCCGTTGGTGATGGCGCGCTTTTGCTCCTCCAGAAAGCGGCGGGTGGTTTGGATGAAACCTCTCAACTCCGGGTGACGAGCCACTAGATATTCACCGGCCGCCAGGGCCAGGCTGTTGACGCTCCAGGGCATGGCCAGGGTCCTAACCCGTTCAATCACGGCCTCGGCGGCCTTCAGAAATCCGATCCGCAATCCCGGAGTACGGTAGATTTTGGAACAGGAATCGAGCACGATAACATTGGGCAGATCTGCCGGGACTTTGGAAATCAGGGATTCCCGATCTCCATTGAGGGCCATGGGCAGGTAGCTTTCGTCCACCACGATCCAGGTGTCCCCATGCGCTCGGGCCAGGTCTTCGATCTCCCCGGGCCGCCAGAGGGTTCCCGTGGGGTTGTTGGGATTGCAGATGAACACCAGGTCGGCCTGGCGGGCCGCTGTCGCCACCTGATGCAAATCGGGTTGAAAATCGCTCTCCGCCGTTGCCATGACGAAAGTCACCTGGGCCTGCTGTTGGACGCAGGCATCCTGGTAGTCGGCATAGGTAGGACCGCAGATCACGGCCCGCCGGCTCCCCAAAGCCCGGGGCAGCTGATAGATGAACTGGGTAGTGCCGCTGCCCGCCAGCACCTGGCCGGGTAGACAGCCGTGGACCCGGGCATAGCACTGCGCCAGATGCCCGGCATCCACCTCGGGCAGGTTGTTGATGGTCCCTAACGAAGCGTGAAGCTGATCCATCAATCCCGGGGCAGACCCCAGAGGGTTGAAGTTGCTGCTCATATCCAGGATATCCTCGGGCCGGCAGCCCAGATTGCGGGCGGCCTGGAAGATATTGCCGCCATGGCCGTGGATCATGGCGTCCTCCTTTCCGTCAACCCGCGAATGGCCGCCAGATCCAGATGGGCGGCCAGGTGATCGGCCAGCAAATCATAATCGCGGTCCCGGGCCTGGGGGCCGTGTCGCTCCGGCACCTCGAGACCCCCGAGGCCGATCCGCCCCAGCCAGCGCCCCAATACCGCCGGGGAATCGAACAGCCCGTGGAGGTAGGTCCCGATGATCCGCTCTCCTTCTGCAACACAGCCGTCGCTATCCTCCAGAGCCACGCCGTTGCGGGCCGAGACTTGCGCCCAGGGCGCGCCCCCCTGGCGCTCGCTGCGGCCCATGTGGATCTCGTAGCCCAAACCTTCCGCGCCTTGCCAATCAAACCGGGTGCGGGTGGTGGTTTTGGGGGCCTGGAGCCAGGTCTCCACCGGCAGCAGCCCCAGTCCCGGGGTGCTCCCGGGCCGGCCTTCCAGCCCCTGGGGGTCGTGAACCTGATGGCCTAGCATCTGGTAGCCGCCGCAAATCCCCAGCACATGCCCCCCGGCCTGGGTAAAGCGGCTGATTTCCGCAGTCCAGCCCCGCTCATGGAGCCAGGTCAAATCGGCCCGGGTGTTCTTGGAACCGGGCAGGATCACGGCTGCAAAATCTTTCAAGCTCTGAACCTCTTCCAGGAAAAAGAGATCGAGAGCGGGGAGTGCCTGCAGAGGTTCAAAGTCGGTGAAATTGGCGATGTGCGGCAGCCGAATCACCGCCAGGGCCGGATCGCTACGGCCCAGGGGCGCCACCTTGCGCGGGGCTTCGATGACCACTGAATCTTCGGGTTCGATGCGCAAGTGGGTGTACCAGGGCAGCACGCCGAACACCGGTTTGCCGGTTTTGTTTTCGATCCAGGCCACGCCATCATGAAAGAGCCGCGCATCCCCCCGAAAGCGATTGATAATAAAACCCGCCACCCGCCGGCTGAATTTTCGCGGCAGACAGGCCAAGGTGCCCACGATCTGGGCAAACACCCCGCCCCGGTGGATATCGGCCACCAGAATCACCGCGGCGTCGGCGCGTTCGGCCATGGCAAAGTTGACAAAATCATGGTCCAGCAGATTGACCTCGGCGCAGGAGCCGGCCCCTTCCATGACGATCAAATCATATTGGGCTTGCAGCCGGGCATAGGCCTGGCCGGCGGTTTCGAAAAGCTGTTCCTTGAGCTGCCGGTAGGCCAGGGCCGAGCGATTTTCCGTAGCCCGCCCCAACACCACCACCTGGGAGCCTACATCGCTGGTGGGCTTGAGCAATACCGGATTCATATCCACGTGGGGCGCGATCCGCGCGGCCTCGGCCTGCACGATCTGGGCCCGGCCCATCTCCAGCCCTTCGGGGGTCACCCCCGAATTGTTGGACATGTTCTGGGCCTTAAAAGGCGCCGTTGAGATGCCCTGATTGGCAAAGGTCCGGCAGAGCCCCGCGGCGATGACGCTCTTGCCCACATCCGAGCCGGTGCCCAGTACAGCCAGGGTGCGATAACGCATGGGTCGGTGTCCTATTTTTCGATTCCGGTCCGGGCGGCCACGCCGTTGGCGTAGTAGTGCCGCAGGGCGTGCATTTCGGTGATCAGATCGGCCGCGGCCAGCAACTGCTGCGGGGCGCCCCGGCCGGTGAGCACCACCTCCATCCCCGCCGGGCGGTTGGCCAAAAGGTCGAGAAGTTCTTGAAGGGGCAGGATATTCAGGGAGAGGGCCACATTGGCCTCGTCCAGCACCAGTAGGTCAAACTCGCCGGAGGCCAGGGCCGCCTTGACCCGCTGCAGTCCCTGGTTGGCCGCCCGCAGATCGTCGGGGCCGGGCTTGCCGTAAACAAAGCGGCCGGTGCCGTACTGCGCCAGCACCACCTGGTCCGCAAATTTTTCCAGGGCCTTGATCTCACTGTAAGCGCCCTGCTTCATGAACTGCACGAAGAGCACCCTGAACCCCGCGCCCAGCGCCCGCAGGGTGAGCCCCAGGGCCGCGGTGGTCTTGCCTTTACCGTCGCCGGTGTAGATTTGCAGATAGCCTTTTTCCATGGTCGCTCTACTTTCCGCTCTCTTTTCCGGTCTCTTTTCCAGTCGGGTCGGTTGCCATGTCGTATTTTCCGGCATAACCCCGGGGCGTCACCATGAAGTCCAGATAGCGCACCGAGGCGCTGCTGCCGATAAAAACCACGGTCTGCATGTTGACTTCGGCCTGGTGAAGCTCCTTGAGAGACACGATGTTGACCGACTGTTCGGGCCGCATGGCCGCGACCACCACCCCCGTGGGGGTCTGCGGGTCACGGTATTTCAAGGCGATCTCCTGGGCGCGCCGCAAATGATCCTTACGGCGCTTGCTTTTGGGGTTGTAGAGCACCATCACGAAATCGGCCCGGGCCGCGGCCTCCAGGCGCGCTTCAATTTTCTCCCAAGGGGTCAACAGGTCGCTCAGGCTGATCACGGCGAAATCGTGGGTCAGGGGCGCCCCCAGCAGGGCGGCCCCTGCGCTGAGGGCCGGTATGCCGGGCACCACCTCCAGCTGGAGGCAAATTTGCGCTTTCCCGCCTAAAGCCCCATCCGGCTGAACTTCCGGCGTTTGGGGATCAAAGGGCCGCAGCACGCAAATTTCGCGCTGTTGGCACATCTCGAACACCAGTCCCGCCATGGCGTAAATTCCCGGATCGCCGCTGGAGACGATGGCGCAGGCCTTGCCGGCAAGGGCTTCATCCAGAGCGGCGGCCACCCGATCCACCTCGCGGGTCATGCCGGTCTGAATGATCCGTTTTTCCTCAATCAGGGGCCGGATCAGATCGATATAGGTGGTGTAGCCGGCAACCGTGTCCACCCGTTCTAGAACCTGGCGAGCCCGGGCCGAGAGATGGACCGGGTCTCCGGGCCCGATTCCGACCACATATAACCGATACGGGCGATGGCCACGGTGACGTTGGGGGTTTTTTGCTTGGCCACGATCAATTGGCCTTTCCCGGCGGCTGCCAGGGCTGCGGCTTCGCATACGCTGGATACTCCCATGTGTTTGGCCACCATTACCGATGGCGTTTGAACCCCTTGAATGCGGCTGAGCTCCTGCCGGCTGCAAAAGCGAATTCCCAAGCCCAGCTCACCGGCCAGGGCCAGCAACCCCGCCTCGTCCTGTTTGACATCGATGGAAGCCAGTCCGGCCAGAGACTCCCGGGCCAGCCCCGCCTGGGCCAGGGTTTTCAAGAGCAACTCCCGCAGCTCCCCAAGGGGCGTGTCGCGGTTGCAGCCCATACCGGCAATCAGGCTCAGGGGCCTCAGTATCAGCACCTGTCCGGGCAGGGCCTGCTGGCGGTCATGGACCCAGACGCCGGGCGGAGAATCGCCGGCCGCGGAACCCAGAGCCGGGTGCCAGGGGTTTGTGGGCTTGATCTCAAAACAGCCCGCCTCGCCGGGGGTCATCACCCGGCCCAAGGCATTCTGGGGATCGTAAAGCAGCGGATGTTTGCCTTCAATCAGGGCCATATTGACCCCTTTGATGGCCTCGGGATTGACGATTCGCAGCTGCGCCTTTTGGGCCAAGGTGTCCACGGCCGGCTTGCCGCCCACATCCGTAGCCGTGGTGATCACCGGCTGGGCGCCGCTAAGCCGCGCCATTTCCAGGGCCAGCGCATTGGCCCCGCCGATATGCCCGGAGACCAGACTGATGGCAAATTCCCCGGCTTCATCCATCACCACCAGCGCCGGGTCCCGGGTCTTATGATCCAGCAAGGGCGCCGCCATGCGCACCACGATTCCCGCGGCCATGATGCAGATGTGCCCGTCAAATTGACGAAAGTGTTCGGTCAGGGCCGGTTTCAAGCGCTCCATAGCCGTGGCCTGAGGATACTCCCCGGCCAGGGCCGCGGAGACAAAGAGCCGCCCTTGGGGCAATCCCCGGCGGATCACCTCCCCCAAGGCGGCGCCCCGGGGCGTCAAGGCCCAGATGGCATAGGTTTTAGCGGGTTTCGGCCACATAGATTTTAGACAGCCCCAAAATGATTATTTTGCGCCTTTCGCGTGTTTCGTGGTTTAAACGTCCTATCGCTTCTTTTAACCACGAAACACGCGAAATACACGAAAAGTTTTGAAAAAAAGCTGATCGCAAAGCTCAAGTTGGTAACGTTGAAAGTAGGGATTTAGATTTGCCGGTCTGGGGTGGTGCGCATCATTGCGAATCAGAACCCCTCTCCGGCCCTCCCCGCCGGTAACCATGGGAAAAGGAACGGTTGTACAATTTGGATCCTTTGCCCGCGGCAGCCCCCCCATCCGCCAAACGCCGATCCAAGGCCGGCCCCACAATGATCACCGCCTGGCGGGTAATTCCCGCCGCTTCGACGGCCGTGCGCAGCTCGCCGATGGTGGTGCGCACCACTTTCTGGTCGGGGTGGCTGGCCCGGAATACCACGGCGCAGGCCCCCTGGGGGCCGTAGGCGCGGCTCAGCACATTTTGGACCTCATCAATGAGGCCCATGCTCAGATAGATGGCCATGGAGGCACCGTGGGCCGCCAGCCGTTCCAGGTTTTCCTTTTCCGGCACGGGCGTGCGGCCGGCCATGCGGGTCAGAATCAAACTCTGGGTCACCTCCGGCAGGGTGTACTCCAGCCCCAGGGCCGCGGCAGCGGCAAAGGCCGCGGTCACCCCGGGAATCACTTGGTAGGCTATCCCGCGCTGCTCCAAGGCCCGCATCTGTTCGAAAATGGCCCCGTAGAGACTGGGGTCCCCGGTGTGCAGGCGCACCACCCGTTCTCCGACCGCGTACCCCTCCGCCAGCTCGGTCACGATCTGTTCCAGATGCAGACCGGCGCTGCTCACCTTACGGGCGCTGTGGGGGGCCCATTTCAAGAGCGTTTTGGGCACCAGGGAGCCGGCGTAGACCACCCGCTGGGCGGTGGCCAACGCCTGCTGGCCCTTGACCGTAATCAGCTCCGGATCCCCGGGACCGGCCCCCACGAACAGAATGGGATGACGCTGCTGCTCCGCTGCCGGCGGCAGCTGTTTTTGAGAAAATTCTCGGATTTCCATGGTTCATCTTTTGATTTAAGTTTTGAATCTTAACAGACTGAAAATATATTTTAAAGATAGGCCTAAAAGGTGCTAAATCCCCCCCCGGCCCCCCTTTTCCAAAGGGGGGAGAACCCAACCCGCACCGTCCCCCTTTTCCAAAGGGGGGAGAAACTTGTGCTCACCCTTTGCCCGCCTGGTCTCAATCGGGCGAACACAAGGTTCGCCCCTACGATTGAAATCAATTTTTAATTAAAAAATTTGGAACAAATTTTTTAGCGGTCACAATCCACACCGGATTGAGGGCCGCCAGGCGCTCCCCGGCCCCGGGCAGGCGGCTGCCCCGCTGCACCTGAAGCTGAATAAATTCTGTCGCCAAGTTCAGCGCCTCACAGCTGGCCAGGACCGCGGTCAGATTTTCCAGAATCACCAGATTGACCACGATGATCCCCCCGGCAGGCAGGCGGCGGGCCGCATGGCCCAGGATGGCCGGCAGGTCTTTTCCGCCGCCGCCGATGAAGACCCGGTCCGGATCGGGCAGCGCATCCAGCCCCTGGGGAAGCCGTGTGCGGTGAACCGTCAAATTGGCAACCCCCCAGCGCGCCGCATTAACCTCGATCTGGTCGGCCCGAGCCGGATTTTTCTCCACCGCGACAATGCGACCCGCACCCAGCAGCAGCGCCGCCTCGATACCCACAGACCCGCTGCCGGCCCCCAGGTCCCAGAGGGTCAGACCCCGCTCCAGGCTCAGCTTTGCCAGGCTAACGGCCCGCACCTCGGCTTTGGTAATCATCCCCCCCGCATGGCGGAATTCCTCATCGGCCATGCCCAGATGCAGGGATGTCGCGGCGGTTGGGCCGGTACTCCTGGGACCCTTTTCCGGGGGTTGGATTACCATCAGATTGGGATCGGCAAAGGTCATCTCCGCACCCTGGGCCAGCGTCAGCCAGCGGACCCGCTCCTCTTTCATCCCCAATCGTTCCAGCACACACACCTTTAAGGAATTGAACCCCTGGGCCAGCAATCGCTCGGCTATCCAGGATGGGGTGTGCTTGGGGTCGGTGAGCAGAGCGAGAGTTCGGCCCCGGGCCAGCTCGGGCCAGATTTCCCCTAGGGCATCGCGGCCGTGAAAACTGATGATCCGGACCCGGCTCCAGGGCAGCTTGATCCGGGCGAAGGCCGCGGCAACGCTGGTGATGTTGGGATGGATCTCGACTTTCTCAGCTCCCAGCTCACGAATCAAGGCGGCACCGATCCCGTGGAAAAGCGGATCTCCCGAAGCCAGCACCACCACCTGCCGGTCCATCATCCGCTGGCGAATCATATCCATCAGCGCCGCAATCTCCCGGGTCACCGGGATTTTTTCGGCATCTGTCTCGGGAAACAGATCCAGAAGCCGGCGGCCGCCCACCAGCACATCCGCCGACTCGATGAGCTGGTGGTGCCGGGGGGTCAAATCCTGGAGCCCCAGGCCTATGCCGATTACCTTCACATTGTTCATGGCCTTGATTCTACCCCCATCCCTAAAGTTCATCCGGATGGCTGTTGAACACCAACTCTCCGTTGAACCCGAAGATCACTCCGCAAACCCCAATTTGGGGACCGCTGAATTTCTGGGCCGATCGCACCATTTCCCACCCCACCTTTTCAATCACCCGGGGATGGCGGGGCCAGAGCATCTCAAACGCGTGGCGCGCCGTGTTGCCTTGCCGCACCCTTTGGGCCAATTGCGGCTGGGCGGTGATCTCCTGGGTCCATTGCGCCAGGCGCTCCAGGGTCAGACGCGACTTGGCGGCATGGGTGTGGGGCACCCCCTGAGCCATCTTCACAGCCTTGCCGAAAAAAACCGCCAGCACCACCCGGGGAATCTTCAGTTTGGCCACGGTTTGCAGGGAAAACTGAAAAAAATCGCCGATCTGGATAAAGCCCTCTGCCGGCCATTGGGCCCAGCGCGCCTGGGCCAGCCGCTCGCTGCGGCGGCCGGTGGTCAACACCGCCTGGCGCGCCCCGGCGGCCCGGGCCACGGAAAAGGCGGCCTCGATGGTGGCCTGGTAGGCGGCATGGGACATGGGCCGCACAATGCCGGTGGTGCCGAGAATCGAAATGCCCCCCTCGATTCCCAGCCGGGCGTTGAGGGTCTTGCGGGCGATGATTTCGCCCTGGGGCACGAAAATTTCGATCACCAGGGGGCAGTGGAGCCCCGATTGGCGGAACACCGCCTCGACGGCCTGGTTGATCATGGTCCGGGGGCCGGGATTGATGGCCGGTTCGCCCACGGCCAGATCCAGGCCCGGTTTGGTCACCCGCCCCACCCCCGGCCCGGCCCGCAGGCGATAAACCGGCGCCGGCAAGGCTCCTTGGGGGTCAAACGCTACAATTGGCCCGGCCCGCTCGACCCGGGCGCCGATCTCCGCCCCATGGGTCACGTCGGGATCATCCCCGGCATCCTTGATCACCGAACAGGCCACCCGCCCCTCCCCCTCCCGGACGCAGCTGTACAGGGGAATGCGAACCGATCCCTGGCTCAAAAAGGGGATTTCCACGCTCTCCGGCGCACTCCCTTGCAGCAGGGTGATCAAAGCCCCCTTGACGGCCGCTGCCGCGGCAGTACCGGTGGTGAAGCCATTTTTCAGTGTCTTGGGCATTTACATTCCATTGAAATCAATCGTTCGTCCCAGTACATTTGCTGAGGATTGCCTCAGAGGCCGTCATCCTCGCGAAAGCGGGGATCCAGGGCGGTGTTCGCTATCATCGTTTGATTTTAACATCTGAGAGAACATGGAAATCAACACTGCAAAAAACAGAAAACCGATTATAAATGGAAAATATCTCACAGCATCTATTTTTAATATATATAATTATTTTTGATAGTTAAAATCTTTTTTTAATTAAAAACATTATACATCAAGAATCCTTCACCCATTCATATCAGTGAAAAAAATAATAATACCCGATCCCCACGATAATGAGACTGCCCACCCGCAACCCCTGGCCTAAAAGAAGGAGCTGCAGCCCCAGTTTGGGGGTAAAGATGCCCATGTAGCGCGGCAGCTGGTGGCGCAGGGCGCGAATGGGAAAGGCCACCACATTGCCCGCCAGCAGGGCCAGCACCGTCTGGGAGACGCTCAACACTCCGGCATCCTGCAGGGCACCGGCTGCGGCGAATCCTGAGGTAAACTCGGCGGCAAAGCTTAAAATCACCACCGAGAGACTCTCCATGGGTACAAAGGCGGTGGTGACATAAGTGGCCAGCCAGTTGCGGGTCAGATCGAAAAAGCCCAGGGCATTGACCACGTACACCGCCGTGTAGATGGGTACCACGTATACGGCGATTCTCAAGAGGCGCTGGGGCAGTTTTCCGCGAATCCCGGCCCAGAACTCCAACGAAGATTTCCGCGAAGTCGCCGCCGGGCCGTTCGGCCCCTCGGCTTGACCCGCCCGGTCGCTGCCGCCTTGCACAGTCCCTCCGGAGCCTTTTAAATTACCGTACAGCACCACCCCCAGGGTGCGCAGCACCAGGGCCGCAAAGGTCAGGACGAAGTAGAGCACGCCGGCATAACCGGTCAGGGGCACCACGATGAAGACCGTGGTGGGCAGATGGAGAAAGTAGGCCGGAAACTGATTGATCAGATTGGCCAGGAAGAGCTGCCGCCGGGTGATGGCCCGATCCTGGTAATAGCCCCAGAGCATGGCGTTGGACGCCGCGCCGGAGACAAAGGCCGTGGTAAAGGCGGCCGAGCAGCGATCCCCCAAACGGGCTATCCGAAACAGGGGCCGCGCCACTACGGCCAGGCCGCGGGTCCAGCCGGCATACTCGATCCATTGTCCCACCAAAAGCCCAGCGCCAATAAAAAAGATCAGCCGCAACAGGGGCCAGATCAGGCGCCGCTCCAGCAGGCCGGCATCCAAGGACAAGCCTGAACCGACTCCCAGGCCCAGGGCGGCCCCGGTAAGGGCCAGGGAGATGATGATCGCCCGCCGGCTCTTTTTCCCCACGTGGGCCTTAACTTTGGGAGGGGCCATGCAGACCATCCCGCTTGGCGATGATCAAGGTCCAATAGCCCGGTTTGCGCCGGCACAACTCCTCCTTGTCGGTGATCACCTTTTGGTCGGGCAAGGTGCAGTTGGCCACCCCCACGCTGTTTTCCAGCAGGCGGGTCTCCTTGAGGGCCGCGCAGATATCGTTGATATTTTTGTAGGCCTTGAGCAGGACCACATTGTCCGGCGCGTCGCCAAAAAGCCGCAGGCGATCCCCGCCATTGGCCCCGGAGAGCAGCACCAGGGACTGCTCGCCCTCCACCAGCGGCGTGTTGATGGCAGCCGCGGCCCCTTGGTAGGAGGTGATTCCGGGGACGGTGACCACGGGCAGTTCAGGCCGCAGGCGGCGCACATATTTCAGCACGTAGCCATAGGTGGAGTAGGTCATGGAGTCCCCCAGGGTGATAAAGGCCACATCCCGGCCCTGGTCCATTTCGGCAATGAGAGTTTCGGCATGCTGCCGCCAGCAGTGCTCTTTCGCCGTCCGGTCCTGGGTCATGGGAAAGGCCAACCGGCGCACCTCAGTGCACTGGGGAATGTGGGGTCCGGCAATATCCAAGGCGATGCTGTAACTGTTTTTAGATGAGGCCGCGGCAAACACCACATCCACCTGTTTGAGAATGTTAACCGCCTTGAGGGTGAGCAGTTCCGGATCACCCGGGCCTACCCCCAATCCGTAAAGGGTTCCCCGGGGCGTTTCAGCGTGTGTCGGCATGGCGCTCTCGTTGGGCTTGAAGTTTGATATTAAAATTTTATCTTAAGATTATGAATTGTATACTGAATCGCTTCGGGCTAAGAGGATCAGGGCATTGATCACCGCCGCAGCCACATTGGAGCCTCCTTTGCGCCCCACATTGGTAATATAGGGCACATCCACTTCCAGCAGGGCGGCTTTGGACTCGGCGGCATTGACAAAGCCCACGGGCAGGCCTACCACCAGGGCCGGCTGGGCCTCGCCGCTAGCAATCTTTTCAATCAATCGCAATAGGGCCGTGGGCGCATTGCCCACCACATAAATTCCCTGGGGTACTAAAGCCAGGGCCTGGTCCACGGCCGCCAAGGCACGAGTCGTACCCTGGGCCTTGGCGGATTCGGCCACCTTGGGATCGCGGATCAGGCAAGTCACGCTGCCGCCGAACAGCTCGAGATCCGCTTTTCGAATTCCGGAGAGGGCCATGAAGGTGTCGGTGACAATGGGGATTCCCCGGCGGATGGCCGCAACTCCGGACTCAACCGCACCCCGGGAGAAGCGGACGCTGGTCTGGTAGTCGAAATCCGCCGAGGTGTGGATCATTCGCCGCACCACCTGCCAGGCGGCATCCTCGAACCCGTGGGGACCGGCCTCGCCGTCGATGATTTGAAAACTGAGGGCTTCGATTTCATGGGGTTTCATGGGCGTCGATCCTTGTTTTGGCCATAGGTTGCGCAGGCCTGGGCAAAATGTCGGGCACTGGCCGGCCGGCTGCCGAAATGCAAATGCAGATAGCTGCCCAGGGTTTGGTCTCGCTGATAGCCTTCGGGAATCTCCCCGGCCCCGGCCCTTGGGGCAATCCGGTAAACACACTGGATTTCGGAGGGTGGCGGATGTCCCTGCTCCAGCTGGGAATAGTGAAATTCGTGGCCTCGCAGCCGCGCCCCGGCGCGGCCCAGCAAACATGGTTCAGCCAGGCGCACCTCCCGGTAGCCCAGGGCCTTGCGGCGGGCCAGCATGCGGGTGGCAAAGGGAAAGCAGCCGGTCATGGGCCAAGTGTCCCCTTGTTGATCCACCAACTCCCGGCACAGGTACATAAAGCCCCCGCACTCGCCGTAGATGGGCATTCCCCGCCGGCTCAGGCCTTCAATTTCGCGGCGCAGCCCCGCGTTGGCAGTCAACCGCCGGGCATGAAGCTCCGGATAGCCGCCCCCCAGATAGAGCCCGTCCAGATTGGCGGGCAACCGCGGGTCGGACAGAGGCGAGAAGAACACCAGCTGGGCCCCGGCCGCTTCCAGCAGATCCAGATTGTCCTGATAATAGAAACAAAAGGCCGCATCCCGGGCCACGCCGATGCGGGCGCCCTTGGGGGCAAGGCCGGAAGCATCATCCGGTTCGCTGCCCGTTGCCGATTGCGGCGTCCATGACGGCAGGGCCGCTATTAGTGCATCTAATTCGAGGGAATCCTCGATGAGAGCGGCCAGACGCGCCACCTGCGCCCCATCCAGTCCATGCTCTTCTTGGGTCACCAGCCCCAGGTGGCGTTCGGGGATGGTGATGGCCGACTCTCGGGGAATCCCCCCCAGACAGGGCATGCCGGGGACATTTTCCAAGGCTTGCCGCAGATAATCCAGATGGCCGGGAGAGCCGATGCGGTTGAACAGCACCCCAGCAAAGGTCACCTGGGGATCAAAGTTCTGGAACCCTTGGACCAGGGCGGCGGCGCTGCGGGCCATGCTGCGGGCATCCACGGCCAGCACCACGGGCAGTCCCAGCCATTTGGCCATCTGGGCCGTGGAGCCGGCCTCGGAGCGGCCGTCATAGCCGTCGTAAAGCCCCATGACCCCCTCCACCACCGCCACATCGGCCCCCTGGACACCCTGCAGGAAACAGCGCCGGTTTGTGGCGCAGTCGAGCATCCAGCCGTCCAGGTTGCGCGCCGGGCGGCCGGTGATGCGGGTGTGGTGGCCGGGATCGATGAAATCGGGCCCCACCTTGAAGGAGACCACCCTGAGGCCGCGCCGCACCAGGGCCGCCAACAGCCCCAAGGTCAGGGTGGTCTTGCCCGACCCGCTCTGGGTTCCGGCAATCACCAGGCCTTTAATTGTATTAATTTTTCCCTTAATTTTTCCCGCGCTCATGTTCGTCCTGTTTTGAAATTCTGCAGTTTCCCATTACCCGCCGCTATGGTCGGCTGCTGCAAAGGGGAAAAATTAACCGATTTCGTATCCACAAAAAATCTA
Organism: uncultured delta proteobacterium; assembly: GCA_963713755.1. Lineage (GTDB taxonomy): Bacteria > Desulfobacterota > Desulfobacteria > Desulfobacterales > CAVQMW01 > CAVQMW01. The sequence goes on from CAVQMW010000006.1 coordinate 332,470, forward strand.
ATTTATGATTTGTATGTTAGGTAATGATTCTTCATGCTTTACATTCTCTAAATCCGGTCTATAGCTCAGGGTACCTCCAAACCGGCCGCGGCCAAAACGGGCGGCCCCTTTTCCGTGTAAATTTCGGGGTAGAGAATGAGGCCGATCTGGTAGATGCCCAGGAGCAGCCGCAGGGTGGGCCGGGAGACAAGAGTTTCGTCGATGAGATGTACCTCGCCGGTTTGGACGGCCTCGATGGTCTGGAATCCGGGTTCATCCAAAATGGCTTGCCGGGTGACCTTATTCATGGTTCCCACTTGGGCGAGGTAAACATCGATCTCCCGGCCGCGGTCCAGGATACGCTCCTTGCCGTAAGCCGCGATGTTGGTGCTGCGCACGGCCTCGGCGTCCGGGGCTGCATTGATGCCCCCGGCCGTTTCCAGCACGAAGATGGCCGTGGACTGGGGAGTGAAGGTTTTCATGCGACGGTGAATGGCCTCGAAGTAGACCCGTTTTTTGGGTTGCATCTCCCGGGTCAGGGCACGGAAAGCGTTCACGGCGGTCTCAAACCGTGCAATTAGCTGCTCAGCCGCGGCCAATCGGCCGGTGAGGCGCCCCAAATTCCGCCAATAAGCGTAAAGCTCGGCGGGCGCCGCGGGCTGCAGGCTGGCTACGGTGATTCCCATCTGCTCCAGCCGGGCCACAAAGTGGGGGTAGCCTCCGTCGATCATGGGCCGAGTTAGCACCAGATCGGGGCGCAGGGCCAACAGACGTTCGGGATCTTCCCGGTAAGAAAAGACCGGCCGCGCCAGGGCCTGGGGAGGATAGGTTTCGCTCCGGGAGACGCCGATCAGCGACCCGTCCAGCCCCAAGGCGAAGAGATTCTCGGTATGGGCGCCGTACAGGGAAATGATGCGTTCAAAAGGCTTTACAACCCGGAGACGCCGGCCCATCTGGTCCACCACCGCAAGCGGATCGGCGGCCCGAGCCGCCGGGCTTGCCATGAGCAGGCCCAGCAGCAATGCGCATAACCAGCTTCTCTTAATTTGATCCATCCCGCTTTGCCAATCCATTCAATATCTGAACGCCACCTGGGGGGCGTCCGCGTACGCGTCATAAAATACCCGCGCCTGAACCTGAAAGACCTCCTCCAAGGTTTGACTGCTGAGCACATTCCCGGCAGCTCCCTGGATCGCCACTCGGCCCGCTTTGAGAAAAATCAGGTCATCACAGAATCCGGCTGCCAGATTGAGGTCGTGAAACACGGCGATCACAGTTCGGCCTTGTTCCCGCACCCCTTGGGCGCTAAGCTTCAACAAATCGAGGGAATGGCGGATGTCCATGCTGGCCGTGGCTTCGTCAAGCAGCAGGATTTCGGCCTCCTGGGCCAAGGCCCGGGCAAAGACCACCCGCTGGCGCTCGCCACCGCTCAATTCGGTGATCAGGCGGCTCCTGAATTGCGCCACCCCGGTTTGGGCCATCACCGCCTCGACAATGGCGTGGTCCGCCGCGGCCGGGGCGGTAAAGCGGGGAATATGGGGATAGCGCCCCATCATCACCACCTCTTCGGCGCGGTAAGGAAATTGGATGTAAAAGTTCTGGGGCACCAGGGCGATCCGCCGGGCCAGCTCCCGGCCGCTGAATGCCTCTACGGGCCGCCCATCCAGCCGCACGCTCCCCTGGCTGGGCCGGCGGTAGCCCATGAGCAGGTCCAGCAAGGTGGACTTGCCGCTGCCGTTGGGCCCTAGAATCCCATAAAAACGCCCCGCCTGGAGCGTCAAATTCACCCCGTTCAGGGCGGGCTGTTCCCCGTAGTGAAAGGCAAGCGTCTGGACCTCATGGCCCTTCACGACCTGCCCCCTGTCGCGGCCTGACGTTTGCGGAAAATATAGCAAAACAGCGGACCGCCCATGAGCGCCGTCAGCACGCCGATGGGAATCTCCACCGGCAGCACGGCTCGGGTCAGGGTATCGGCCCAGAGAAGCAGCAGCGCCCCGGCGAGGAGCGAAAGGGGCAGCAGCCGGCGGGTGTCCGGCCCGCAGAGCAGCCGCACCATGTGGGGCACCAGCAGCCCCACAAAGCCGATAATGCCCGCCACCGCCACGCAGGCCGCGGCCAACAGGGAGGCCGCGGTCAGCAGCACCAGGGGCACCCGCCGGACGTTGACCCCCATGGAGGCCGCGGTGCGTTCCCCCAGGGCCAGCAGATTCAGGTCCCGGGCGAAGATCATGCCCACCCCGCTGCCCAGGGCCACGAAGGCCAGGGTCGCTCCGGCATCGAGCCAGGTGCGGGAGGCGAAACTGCCCATGAGCCAGAAGATGATCACGGCCACCTGTTCATCGGCCCAGAACTTCAGAAAGCTGATCCCGGCCGACAAGATGGCCGCCACGATGATCCCCGACAGAATCAAACTGCCCGAGGAGACGCCCCCGGCGCTGGAGGCCAGATAGAGCACAAACAGCAGGGTCAGCACCGCTCCGCCAAAGGCGCACAGGGTGATGGAATAGGCCCCCAGAAAATCGAGGCCCAGAATCAGGGCCAGGGCCGCGCCTAAAGCCGCGCCGGCCGAAACCCCCAGGGTGTAGGGTTCGGCCAGCGGGTTGAGCAAGATCCCCTGGAAGATGACCCCGGCGGCCGCCAGGCCACCCCCCACGATTGCCGCGGTGGCAATTCGCGGTAGGCGCACATCCAGCACCACCGTGGGCAGCAGGGGGTCCATGCCGGCAGTGAGCCCCTGCCCTCCGGGAAACTGGGCCAGCAAAATCCGCAGCACGTCGGTCCCGCCCACCCGGATGAAGCCCATTCCCGCGGAGATCACCAGGGACGCAACCAGGGCTGCGCCCAGCAGCAGCAGCTGCAGGGCGAACCGCCCGGAGTCACTCCCGGCCGGCGGGGTGCGCGAGGCGACCCTCAACCCGCACCCGGCCTGCTTGGCCAGAGCTTCGTGATCATCTCAGTGAAACCTACGTAATTCATGCTGCCGACCGGCACCCTACCCTAATGCCTGACCGAAAACTCCCCTCCCCTGGCGGGAGGGGCTGGGGGAGGGGGATATAACAGCCTGATATCATTCACCCCCACCCCGACCCTCCCCCATCAAGGGGGAGGGAGAAGAGGATTCTCGTTCAGAAACAAAGCTAAGCCAGAGGCGAACCTGGTGTTCGCCCGTTCTCTCTATACCTAAACCGGGCGAACACCAGGTTCGCCCCTACATCTGGCCATCATGCCGCAATGGAAGCGCCGCCCACAAGGACCTCCAAATAAAAAACCCTTCAAGTCCCATGGACTTGAAGGGTTGCACCCGGTTTTACTTGGCCCTTGAATGTAGGCGGCGGAATTCCCGTTACCAGCGGCGGTTCCGTCGATAGGTTCAGGCAGGTCTTCTGGCTTCCGGATCGACCTACTCCGCGCGCCTTCCCGCACCTCGAAGATGCAGTGGCCCTTTGCGCGTTTCGTCCCCGGTCACAGCGGCGGGTCCGCTCCCGGTTCCAACGGGATTCCCTATTAAGTGCAACAACACCTAAACCTGCCGTTAAATAGGAAATATGGCCGGGGGTGTCAAGGGTGATGTTGATCCGAACCCCCGGAAGCGACGCTTACTCGCTGCTCCGGCCTGGGGGGAGTTTGAATTCATTTTCCGAGGTAGGGCTCCCGCAGGGCAAATCCCACCCAGAGCAATAAACAGACCCCCGCGGCCCACCATCCGTAGCGGTAGCGCGGGGTAATGGTATAGGAGTAATCCCCGGCCTGGACCTGAAAGGGCGCTTTCGCGATGGGCATTTGCAATGGCGCCTGGTAGAGCGGCTCAACCACCTCCGAGGAATCGGGTAACTGGTTTTTCTTGAAAAAAGAGACGCACAGCAGGATGATCCACACCACCAGAAGCCATTTCCAAAGGTTGGAGAATCGCAATCCCCTGGAAGAGCGGCTGGGAGCCAATTCCTCGGCGACAAATCCCAGTCCCGGGCCCGAAGAAGGCCGGAACTTGGCAAACTGCAGGCCACATTGGCGGCACTCCTTGGCCGCCGGTTGGCTAAATCCGCATTTCGGACAGTGGATCTGGGCCGCGGTCTTAAGCTGGTTCATGGGTTTTCCTCAACAGCTGGGCGTTTTAGCCGCCGCCAGCCCGCCCGGATGGACATTCAGCTGACGTGAAATAATCACGACTCCTGCAGGGGAATTTACGCAACCCGGCGACGAATGCAACGCCGGACTGCCGGCGAACAATTGTCAATAGCGGGAAACATGGTTAGGTTCCGAACCTGTTTGCCCATCCCCGTTCCCCATATTCAAAACCGGCTTTAGTTAGGAACGATTGATGAACTCGGCGACGGCCCCACGCCCCGGCAGAAAGGTTTTCATCGGCCTCTCCTCTTTTGAGATGATCGCCATGTTCCGGCGGGCGCTCTTTTACAACTTCTTGGCGGTCTACCTGCGCTACTACCTGGGGTTGAGTGTCACCCAGACCACCCTCATGGCCACCTTGCCCATGGCGGTCAACATTTTATTTCAAGCCTTTGTCTGGGGGGGCTACTCCGACCGCCATCAACGGCGGCGCTCCCTGATCATCACCGGTGAATTGCTGGCCTGTCTGGCCACGCCCCTGATCTGGTATCTGCATCGCTTGACCCATGAACCGCTGCTGGCGGGGTATATCATCATTTTCGGCCTGGCGGGGATCGAAATTTTCTGGTCCATGTCCAACATCGCCTGGAGCGCCCTGATTGCCGATCTCTACGCACCGGAGCAGCGCAGCGCCCTGCAGGGCCGCCTAAGCGCCCTGGGGGGCGTGGGCCGGGTGGTGGGCGTGTGGACCGGGGGCGCCATGTATGACGGCCTGGGACGGTTCTACGAGGGGTGGGGGTTCTACGAAGGGGGGCTTTTTTTCGCGGCCGCCGGGGCCATGCTGGTCTCGATTTTACCACTCTTCATGGTGCCCGAGGGCGGAGCGTCACCCGAACCGAAGCAAAGCGGTACCCGGCTGGAAAAAGACGCAGACAACGATAGACGCTTTATCTGGTTTCTGGCGGCCATGATCTTCATCAACTTCGGCCGCAACTCCATCGCCGTGATCGTTCCCCAGTATCTGATGTTGGACAGCGGGTTCGATGTCTCCAGTCAGCAGTTGGGGTATATCGTCAACACCCAATCGCTGGCCATGATTCTGGGGGGACTGGCCGTCCACCGCCTCAGCACCCGGCTGGGCGACGGTAACACCCTGGTAATGGTGGCGCTGCTGGCGGTGATCGCCATGGGGGTTTTGGCGCTGGCGGACAATCTATTCTGGATCTATACCGCCAATTTCCTTCGCGGCCTGACCGAAGTCGCCATCATGGCCTCAGCCTACGCCTTGGCCGCCGCGTTGATTCCCGCAGGTAAACGGGGCCGCAGATTCGGCTGGTTCAACGCCACCTTTTTCCTGAGCTGGGGCATGGCCGGGACCATCCTGGCCGGCCCCGTGGCGGATCTATGCATCCGCAAGGGGTATGCCGAAACCCTTGCCTTCCGCATCTCTTTTGTATCCGGGGCGCTGTGCTGCCTGGTGGGGATCGCCCTTCTGGGCCGGCTGCTCTATGTGACCCGCGCCCGACAGCGTGCCGCGGCGGGCACCGGCTGAAGCATCTCTCAACTCTCCCGGGAACGAATCAGCACCAGGGGCCGATCCACCTGTTGCAGCACGCCGGAGGCCACACTGCCGTAAAAGACCCATGAGAGGCCGCTGCGGCCATGGCTGGCCATGGCCACCAGATCCACCGCTTCCCGCTCCGCAACCGCCATGATGGTCTCCACCACCGCCCCCACCTCCACAATGGAGCGCACCTTGAACCCCTGGTCCGCAATGCGCTGGGCCACCTGGTCCAGGTAGTCACGGCCTTCATGAATGAGACGCTGGGCTTCCGCGCGGCTTTTCTCTACGGAGATGGTTTTAAAGCCGGCGGTGACAATGGGAGCTTGAACCACCAGCAGCAGAACGATTTCACCCCCTGGAGATGACACCCAGGCCGGGAGATGCGCTAAAATCGCCTCTGCCCGGGGAGATCCATCCAAAGGAACCAAGACCGTGTTGTACATGGCACACCTCCCCAATTTGTGGTTGAAATTGATGCGCACGGTAAGGCGTTTGCCCACCGGACCCCGTCAAACCCCGAAGCAATCTTTGAGGTCCGGACCCCCGGAGCCGTTTCATCCGCCCCCTTTGTCACCCAACTCGATTCGAATCAAGATCCCATTTTCAAACAGCAGATGGCGGGCAAAGCGCTGGGCGCCCAACTGGTAGATCCAGCGCTCGAATTCGATCCTTGCCATGATCAGCTCCCAGGCGGGCGAGACTAACCCTTGAAGAACCCCCCGACAATCTCCTTTATCTTGCGGCCCAGCGGTGTATTGATTTTGACCCGCAGGTAGAGGTCGCCGGCCGCACCGCCGGCTTTTCCGGGCCGCCCCATACCGCTGAGCCGGATGCGCTGGCCGTCCCGCACCCCCGGAGGAATTTTGACCACCAGTTTACGGCCACCCTGGCGCTGGAAATAGGCGTAGGGTCCCCCCCGGGCCGCCAATTCCGGCTCCAATTGGAGGGTATCATTGAGGTCATCGCCCTTTTTGGGCGTTCCCAAACTGAGCAATTTTTGCAGCAGACGGCCTGAGAGGCGCCCCTTTCCCGGCGTGCCTTGCTGGAGCCCCGGCCGGCGCCCCATTTTCGGATTGCGGCCCAACCCGAATGCACCGCCGAAGACAAATCCGCGCCCCTTCAGGCCGGGGCGGTTGATTTCAAAATAGCGGTATTGATCCCGGTAAACCTCTTTAAAAATTTCATCAAAACCCCGCAACCCCATGCTGCGCGTGAGTTCCTCAAATATCTGGTTGATGTCGGTTCCGCGGTAGATATCCTGCTCCGAATAGCTGTTGCGGAATTTACCGTAGGCGTCGCTGCCGAAATTGCGCCGCAAGCGATCGTACTCGGCGCGTTTTTGGGGGTTGGAGAGCACCGCATAGGCTTCGTTCACCGCTTTCATCTTTTCCGCGGCCGCCGAGCCGTCCCCCGCACGGTCGGGATGGTACTTGAGGGCCAGCTTGCGATAAACCTCTTTGAGCCGGGTACCATCGGCGGTTTCCGTAACGCCGAGGATTTGGTAATAGTCTTTGTGGGCCATGGGTCTCCCTTGGATCGTCAAGTAAGCATCGGGTTGGCGCCAACCGCCAACTGGTAAATTAAACACGACCCGCCCGGTTTTCCAGTTCCGGCAATAGCGTCATCCCTGCCGGGGTGTTGGAACTCCCGGCACGAAATTTCCTTTTGAAAACCGGTTTGATTGGAGGGCACACTTGGGCCATGTACTCTGACCACGATCTGCCGCCGCCCCTGGCGCCCTATTGCCGCCAATGGGCCCGGGAACTGCCGGCAAAGGGCACCGCCCAGGCGCAGATTGCATTCCTGGCCCAGCCCTTCGAGGCGCTGCTGGCCGAGACCCGCTTTTGGACGGCCCTACTGGCCGAGATCGCCCGGGGCGCAGCCCGCTTTGATGGGCGGCGCCGCGCTATGTTTGCCAACGAGATCGCCCTCTACCTGGAGCCCCGCCGCCGGTTCTCCCTGCGGCTCTATCTCTATGACAATGAAGAGCACTCCCCCATCCACGACCACAGCGCCTGGGGGCTCATCGGCAGCCCGTTGAATGCCCTGGAGGTCATCCGCTATCGCCGGGTGGACAACGGCAGCGGCCACGCCCGGCTGGAAGAGCACGCCCGCATTACCCTTTCCCCGGGCGCCTCCACATTCACCCTGCCCCTGGACCGGGGTATCCACGCTACGGGCAGCCCCGGCGCCTCTCCCACGGCCATGGTGGCGGTCTACGGCAAACCCCTGCGCCGGCTCCATATCAATGAATTCGATCCCATCACCCATAAGGTCCGCCGGCGCTACGCCCCCCGCCGCCACAACCAGCAAGTGGCCCAAATACTGGCCGCCGGCACCCAACTTCGTTGAGCATACGTTTCAGCGACGATTTTTCCATCATCTCTTTTTCGTAAACCCCGCGATGGTTCCGAAACGCCTCGAGAATCTCATCCACCGTGACGGCGCCTTGCTCGTCTACCGATTTTCCCTCCCATGGGGAATACTCCCCTTAACGGATTACCCAAAGAAATTCAGCGCTCCCGCCGAGTCTGATGTTCCGCCACCCAGGCTTCCACCAGTTTATAGGGATATTGGTCAAGGCGCCCGAAACCGGTGATCCGGGTAGCGCGGGCCTGCACCAGCCGAGGGGTGCTGATGCCGCACAAAAAACGGGTGGCCAGATGGACCGCAATGGGCGGGGGAACGGCCGCCTCCAGGGGTTCCAAAAGCTCGGCATAGGCAACGCCGCTTAAATCGGTATGGGCCGGGCGGCCCAAATCCGGCGGGTGTCCCGTCCGGCAGATGCTGCAGCGGCCGCAGGCGCTTTCCAGGGTTTCCCCGAAATAGGCGCTGAGCCCCTGGGCCAGGCAGCGCTTGTCCTCAAAAATATCCAGCATCCCGTGGATCCGGGCCACGTCCTTGGTCTCTTTTTCGATAAATCGCCGCTCCAGTTGATGGGCCAGGGCATTCAGATCGAAGTCTGCATGGACGATCTCATACACCTCCACCGCGGATCTGGGTTGCAGTTCGATCCAGCCCTGGGTGTCGAAATACTCCAATGCGCTGAGAATTCGCTGGCGCTCCGATCCGGAGACCTCCCGGATGGCGTCGATGTCCGGATAGGTCCAGGTCTGGGCTGTTTTGCAATGGGCCACGATGGTTTGGACGAACTCCCGGCGCTCGCCCTGAAAGCTCCCCGCCAGTTCCGCCGGAGTGGTCCGGTATTTGAAAGGGTAGGCCTCGAAATAGGTGTATTTGGGCAGCAGGATCTTTTCCAGTTCCAGGTAGACCAGCAGGGTTTTCAAGGGCAGCAGCCGGATATCCATATCCCGGCTCAGGGTATAGAGCCTTAGCTCCAGATGGCGCGCGGGCGCGGCTTGGATCACTTGCAGCACCTGTTCAATCCCCTGCCGGGGGGGTGTGTCACCGTATACGAAATTCTCCAGCAGCGGCACCCCGTCGCGGTCCGCCAGTACCCGACAGCGGGCGGGCGCGCCGTCCCGCCCGGCCCGGCCGATCTCCTGGCTGTAGCTCTCCATGGATTTGGGCAGGTCAAAGTGGATCACCTTGCGGATATCCGCCTTATCGATGCCCATGCCAAAGGCGATGGTGGCGGCCACAACCTCGGTTTCGCCGGCCATAAAGCGATTCTGGATGGCATTGCGCAGCTCGGGTTTAAGGCCCGCATGGTAAGGTTCGGCCTTGACGCCCTGGGAGGTGAGGGTTCGGGCCACCTCCTCGGCGGTTTTCTGCAGGGTGGTATAGACAATGGCGGCCCCTCGGGGTTCCGCGCCGAGGGTCTCCATCAGGGCCTGATCCCGCGCCCGGCGGGCGGCGGGCCGGATTTCCAGGGCGAGATTGGGGCGATAAAACCCGGTTTGGACCACATTGCCGGGGGGAATGGCGAATTTGGCGCACATGTCGTCGATCACCGCGGGAGTGGCCGTGGCCGTGAGCAGGAGTACTTTGGGAATGCCGAACTCGGTTTGAAAAATGGGGATCTTCAGATAATCGGGCCTGAAATTGTGGCCCCATTCGGAGATGCAGTGGGCTTCGTCCACCACCAGCAGGGAGAGATCCATCTGCTGCAGCTGGGTTCGGAAGCGTTCGTTTTTGAAGCGCTCCACGGCAATCATCAAAATTTTCAATTGCCCCTGGCGGGCGGCCGCAAGGGCGCCGCGGTAATCCTCAGCAGGCATGCCCGAATCGAGTTTGGCGGCGGGAATATTGCGGGCCCGCAAAAACTCGAGCTGGTCCTTCATCAGCGATAAGAGGGGGGAGATCACCAGGGTCATACCCGGTTCATGGAGGGCCGGGAGCTGGTAGCAGAGGCTTTTGCCGGCCCCGGTGGGAAAAATCGCCGCCGCGGATTGGCCGCCCGCGATGGTGTCGATCACCTCCGCCTGGCCCGGTTTGAAGGTGTCGAATCCAAACCGAGTTTTGAGGCTCTCTTGAATCATGGCCGTCATCCACCCCTCCTTGCGCAGGGGCGAACCTTGTGTTCGCCCTCTCGAACCTTGCGTCCGCTCCCAACCCAATGTCACCAAGCCGTAACGATTAGCGGCGGGCGGGACGGCTTAAGCGATCATAGCCCTCGGGTGTGAGGTAGAGGGCGCTCTGGGTGCGGTCGCGATCTATTTCGCCGTCGGCAAAATGTTCCGCCGCCGCATCCCGGATCTGCTCCAGCGAGGCCTCCAGCTCCAGGGCCAGGGTTTTGACATCCACGATTCCCGGCGGCCCGCTGGTTTCCCATTCCTGGAACAGGCGTTCCAGAATCCGGCGGCCGAGATCGGACGGTTGCTCTGCGGCCAGCCGAGCTTCCAGCTCTTCGACCCTGCGGGCCAGTTCATCGTAGGTGGGTTTGGGCGCCATCACGCACCTCAAAGGGAGTGGCATCTAAAGGCAAATAGGTTCATTGATCCAGCAAATCCTGGAGGGCCAGGGCACAGGCCACTTTGGCCGCCTCAGGTCCCTCGATGTTGATGAGCTTGTTTTCCAGATCGAAATCCACCAGTTTGCACCCGTGCTGCTCCACCACATGGGTGACCAGGGTCAGGATGGAGGCATCACCTTTATCTTCAACATTCATCAACACACCTCGACGGCTTGGATAATCATTATTTCCTACTCCCGGATAGACAGGCCGGGGGCTTAAAGCCGCCGGAACCCTTGGCGATGCCGTGGGGCCGAAATGATCCCGACGAGAGGACCCGGCATATGTCCCCGCGGCCGCAGGCCGGGCATCGCGCGGGCGGGTCGTCATCTCTGAGAACCAGCTCTTCGAACACCCGCTGACAGTCCTGGCATTTAAATTCGAAAATGGGCATGGGTTCCTCCTTTGATCATTACCGCGGGCCAATAAACCATATTTCGCCTTGGGGGTCAAAGCCCGCCGCGCCTGTATACCAACCCCCAAGATCCGCTGAGGCCCTAGCCCCATTCGGCATCGCACCCTGGCCCACCCCTGGATTGACATTGAACCCGGCAAATATTAGGCATGCATTCCATCCCCGCTACCCCAAAGGAACACGATCACCTAACCGCACCCGGATGCCTTACAGAGGCGCAACTTTAATTTTGCCCGAGGGTGACCCTGACCCCATTGCCATGCAAAACAATTCTCAGACGCCGCCCCAACCCCTGATTCGCGCCACGGCCCTGAAACGGGTCTACCCCCTGGGCGACGGTCAGGTGGTGGGCCTGCGCGGGGTCGACTTCGAGGTGCAGCCCGGGGATTTCGTAGTCCTCAAGGGGGTTAGCGGCTCGGGCAAAAGCACCCTGCTCTCCCTGCTGGCGGGGCTCGATCGCCCCTCGGCCGGCGAGCTTCAGGTGGCCGGGCGCGACCTGACGCTGTTCAGCGAGGCCGAGTTGGTGGACTACCGGCGGCAAATGGTGGGGATGGTGTTTCAATCCTTCAACCTGCTGCCCACCTTGTCGGTTCTCGAAAACGTGGCCCTGCCGGCCCTGTTGGGCGGCGCCGCACCCCATGCCGCCCAAGCGCGAGCCAAACCCCTGCTCCAGGCCCTCGGTCTGGCCCCGCGCCAGGGCCAGCGGCCCGATCAGCTCTCCGGGGGAGAGATGCAACGGGTGGCCATTGCCCGGGCCCTGATCAACGATCCCCGGATCATCCTGGCCGACGAACCCACCGGAAACCTGGACAGCCGTAACGGCCGGAGGGTCATGGAGCTGCTGGGTGATCTCAACCGCAAGGGCCGAAAAACCGTGCTGATCGCCACCCACGGCACCCAGGCCGACACCTGGGCGACCCGCAATCTGCGCTTGCGGGACGGGGTTCTGATATGAGCCCTGTGATCCGCCTGCAGGTTTTTTTGAAGCTGTGCCGCTGGTTCACTCTGCGGCCCCTGGCTCGCCACCGCCTGCGGGCCGTGGTGGTACTGCTGGGTATCGCCCTGGGCGCGGCGCTCTTTACCAGCGTGCGCTTGTCGGTGCGCGCCTCCCTGGACGCCTTCACCAGCGGGGTGGAACTGCTATCAGGCAGCGCCGACGGGGTGCTGACCCAGCCCGGGGGCCGGGTTCCAGAGAGGGTGATCGGGGTGCTGCGCGACCACCCGGCTCTGGACGCCCTGGCACCCCTTTCCAGGGCCTACGTGCGCCAGGACAGGAGCGACAGCCCGGTCTTCCTGCTGATGGGGATCGACCCCCTGCTGGACCGCGCCTTTCGCCGCTGGCAGGCCGGCAACCTTCCGGATGACGCGACCGCCCCCTGGGTCGACCTGATGATGGAACCCTTTTCCATGCTGGTCAGCCCCCGGCTGGCCGCGGAAAACGGCTGGTCCCCAGGCCAACGGGTCCCCCTGGTGCATGCCGGTCACAACCGTGAGTTCTCCATTCTGAGTATTCTGGAGCCTCAGGATTTGGCCCTGGCCGACGGGGGTCGGCTGGCCATCGCCGACATCGCCACCTTTCAGGAGTTCACCGGCACCGTGGGGCGCCTGGACCGCATCGATCTGCGCAAGCCCGCAGGCGCGGAAAGTCTCGACCTTGCCGCCCTGAGAGCGCACCTGCCGCCCGGGCTGCGGCTGACCCCGGTTTCAGCGGTCCGGCAACGGGGCCAGGGCATGATCCAGGCCTATCAGCTCAACCTGTCGGTCCTCAGCCTGGCGGCGCTCTTTGTGGGCATGTTCCTGGTCTACAGCCTGGTGGCCCTGAATGTTGCCGCACGGCGCAAGGAGATCGCCATTCTGGGCGCCCTGGGGGCCTCCCGCAAAACAGTGTTCCTTTTATTTCTCGCCGAAGGCGGTTTCATGGGCCTGGGGGGCTGGCTTCTGGCCCTGCCCCTGACGGGTCTGCTGATCCCCTCCCTGCTGGCCGGGGTCAGCCGCACCATCGACACTCTCTTCGTGCGGGTGGTGGTGAGCAAGGCGACCTTCAGCGTGGAGGAAGTCATAATCTCCCTGCTGGTGACCGTGGGAATCGCCCTGCTGGCGGCATTAAAGCCCGCCCGGGACGCCATGGGGGTGATGCCCGCGGAAGCCATGCCGGAGTTCCAGGGAACCCCCCCCAGCCGGATCGGTCCCGGAAAATTGGCTGCCGGAGGGGGCGTTGCCATCGCCATCGCGGCCCTGCTCTGCGGCGTGCCGCCTGTCCGGGGCGTGGCCCTGCCCGGGTATCTGGGGATGCTGGCGCTCTTCATCGGCTTTGCCCTGCTGGCCCCCGGAGGCATTCGTTTGGTGGGCCGGGCCGCGGCCGGACTGCTCTACCCGTTGGGGGCCGCGCCCGCCTTCCTGGCGGGACGCTATGTGCGCCGCACCGGCGCCCAAACCGCCATCTCCGTGGGCGCCCTGATCACCGCCGTGGCCCTCTACAGCGCCCTGGTGATCATGATTCACAGCTTTCGCGGCACCGTGGCGCTGTGGGTCCAGCAGACCATCAGCGGCGATCTGTTCGTGACCACCCGCAACGCCGAGGCCAATCAAACCTGGGAGCCCATGGCCCAAAGGGATATGGCGGCCCTGGCGGAGCTGGCTGCGGAAAGCAACGCCACCCTGGTGGCCAGCCGGCGCTTTTCCCTGAGCACGCCCCAGACCCCTTACCAGCTCGATTTTCTCGATCTGAAAGCTTTTCAGCGGGTGGGCCGCTTCATGTGGCTCAAGGGTGATCCGGACCTGGTGATGGCGGACCTTATCGCCGGCAGGGGCGTGCTGGTGTCCGAAGTGTTCGCCAACCGCAGCGGGTTGACAATCGGAGCTGATTTTGAAGCCGATGTGAGCGGGGTGCGCCTGAAAAGCCCCATTTTGGGCGTGATCCGGGATTACCGCACCCGGGGCGGGGTGGTGTTTGCCTCCCTGCCGGGCTTCTCGCCCCAATTCGGCGGGTTGCCCTGGGGGGCCGTGCGCTTTTTTTTAAACCCGGCGTCCGGCGATGGGAGCCGCGGCGTGGCCCAGCTGCAGACCCGCATCGTTCAACGCCTGGGCGACCGTTTCGACATGCTCAGCGGCGCCGATCTGCGGGCCGCGGTACTGCGCATTTTTGACGAAACCTTTGCGGTCACCGGCCTTTTGCTGCTCATCGCCTTGGCTGTGGCCGCCCTGGGGATCACCACCACCATGACCGTCCTGGTGCTCCAGCGGATCCGGCAGATCAACACCATTCGCGCAGTGGGCGGCAGTTCCGGCCAGGTGCGGCGGATGATCCTCTGGGAGACCCTGCTCATCGTCACGGCCGGAGAGTTGGCCGGGCTGATCTGCGGATTCATGCTCTCCTACATTCTGATTTTTGTCATCAACCGCCAATCCTTTGGCTGGACATTTCTGTACGGGGTGGAGTGGCGCGCCCTGGCCCTCTCCCTGCCCCTGATTCTGGTCACGGCCCTGGGCGCGGCCCTGCCGGCGGTGGGCGCGGCCTTCAAACAGCCCCCGGCTATGCTGCTGCGGGAATGAATTGGACTCCGACATGAAATCAAAAATGAAGCTGGCAACAGCGTTCAATTTGAAAAGCCGGCGGCGACCATGTTGCGGCGTGCGGGCCGCAGTTGTGGGCTGCCTGCTGCTGGCCCTCTCCAGCACCGCGACCCAGGCGGAGGGTTTTCGGCAAATTGCCCCTCCCTGCCAGCTGGAATTCCCCGCGGCGCACGGCGCCCACCCGGGGTTTCAAACCGAATGGTGGTACTACACCGGCAACCTGCAGAGCGACGCCGGGCGGCTCTTTGGATTCCAGTTCACTTTGTTTCGGCGCCAGCTACGGCCGGATACAGCCCCAGGAAGCGTTCCGGCCGGGACCCGCTCCGCCTGGCGGACCCACCAAGTCTACCTGGGCCACGCGGCCGTGGCCGATATCGCCCAAGCGCGGCATTTGCAGGCCGAAAGCCTCTCGCGGGGGATGGATCTGCTGGCCGGCGTGTTCCAGCAGGGGGAGACCACCCGCCTGCGCCTGCAGCGCTGGGAAGGGATCATCACCCCCGAGGCGCACCGCCTGAGGGCCGCAGGGGATGAATTTGCCTACCGCCTGCGCCTGACACCTAAAAAGCCGCCGGTGCTTCACGGGGACCGGGGCTACAGCCGCAAGGGGTCCACGCCGCAGCGCGCCAGCTGCTACTACTCCCTGACCCGCCTGGCGGTTTCCGGCGAAATTGAGCTTGGCGGGCAGACCTTCCCCGTACAGGGGCTGGCCTGGATGGACCATGAGTTTTCCAGTGCCTATCTGGAACCGGGCCTGGCCGGCTGGGACTGGTTCAGCATGCAGCTTTCCGACGGCACGGAGGTGATGATCTTCCTGCTGCGGCGCACTGCCGGGGGGCTGAGCCCGGCCTCCAGCGGCACCTTTGTGGCCCGCGACGGCACGGCCCGGCATCTGCGCCACACCGATTTCAGCCTAACCCCCGGCAAAATCTGGCGCAGCCCGCGCTCCGGCGGACGCTACCCCATCGATTGGACCATCCGCCTGCCCGATCAGGGCCTGGAACTTAGGGCCCGGGCCGCGTTCGCCGACCAGGAGTTAGAGACCCGCGCCACCACCGGAATCACCTACTGGGAGGGCAGCATGGAGATCAGCGGTACGCGCCGGGGCCGGCCCATCCAAGGCCGGGGCTATCTGGAGATGACCGGCCGGGCGGGCCAGGGCTTTGAGGCGCCGCTCTGAAAAGCCCCGGGTTTCGGAAGCAACGCCTATCAAATTCGGGTTGAGAATGCCCGGCTAAAACTCCAGGGCCAACTGCAGCCGAAGTTCGTTGTTTTCGCCTACGGCCTCGCTGTCGACTGAGGTTTCATAGCGGATGTTGCCGTACTCCAGGGAGAGGGTGGCCCATTCGGTAACAAAATAGTTGATCCCGCTGCGGATGCTGTCGGTCCAGAGTGTTTCCGGCAGGGGGGGTGCGGTCCCGCTTTGGTGTACATCGAAATGTTCATAGCGGCCCGCCAACTCCAAGTGATCACCCAACTCCCAGGCCAGGGCGACAAACCATGAATAATCATTAAAGCTGCCGCTTTGGGGCAGGGGGTCGCGATCGAGAGCCGCAATCAATTCGGCATCCAGGATGACCTGGCGGATGCGAAGGGTCACGGCGGCCCCCAGGGAGTGGATGCGCTCGACCTCCCCGGGCTCTGTGGCATAGGAAACGCCCGCCCTGATGGCCTCATGGCCCGGCCGCCAGGTGAGATTGGCGATGTAGGAGTTGAAGGGATCGGGCGAATGCTCGCTGGGATCCTGGTCTATGAGTTCCAGATCCAGCAGGTTGTCGACCACGCTTCGCCCTTTGTAAATCGTCAGGGAAGCATCGAGCCCGTAGTGGGGGTGGATGATTCCCAGGGTGAGCCCGATGTCGTCAATTTCATAAAGCGCCTCGGCGATGGTGTCGCTGATCAGGTGGTTTTCGAAAAATCCGAAGGGCTGGATTCGCTTGCCCCCCGCGGCATAACCAAAATCCCCGGGAAAGTGGACCCGCGCCCAGTACTCATCGAACTTCACGTCCGTGCTTTCATCTGTCTTGCGAAAATCTTCCACGCTCAGCACGATGGTGCTGCTCAGCCAAGGGGTGATACGGGCCTTGAACTCCGCTTCCAGGGTACCGATGTAAACATCTGTCAGTGAATGGCTGCCGCGATCCTCGATATCGCTGAATTCGCTGTAATCGGCATTGAATTCAATGCTCACCCCGAATTGACAGCAGTCACGCGCCGACGTCCCATTGGCCACCGCGTCGTCTTCGGTCTCCAGGATTGCGGCCTGCTGCGAAGATTCCGCAATAGAGTCCCTATCGTCCTGGGCGCTGGCCGTCCCCATGCCTCCTGGACCTAACAGCACTCCGCCAATGGCGATGATCGCCGAAACCCAACGGCAATAGATTCCCCACCCCATGGCCACAACAGGCTTCTTTCTGTCGGTCACAACATTCATCTCCCCTGAGCGTCATGCCCGATTACAAATATACCATAGGTGCGGGTCCGGCCAAAATTACCAAATGATAATTTGTTGTTTTCCGGCACTGGTGGTAGATTGAAGTTGGCCGTGTGCCGTGATTTGAGCTCCATTGCCAGCAATCGTCGGAGGGGTCATGCGTCTGTTACTGGTGGAAGACGACTTGAAAATCGCCTTTTTCATTACTGACGGGTTGCGCCAGGCGGGATTTGTGGTGGAACACCAGGTGGATGGACGACACGGGCTGCATCAGGCCCTCAATGAGGATTTCGATGCCGCCATTGTGGATCTGATGCTGCCTGGATGTAACGGCCTGACTTTGATTCAGGAATTGCGCAAGCAAAAAAACCCGCTG
Organism: uncultured delta proteobacterium; assembly: GCA_963713755.1. Taxonomy (GTDB): domain Bacteria; phylum Desulfobacterota; class Desulfobacteria; order Desulfobacterales; family CAVQMW01; genus CAVQMW01. The sequence continues at coordinate 349,788 of CAVQMW010000006.1, forward strand.
CCGATCCTGATCCTCAGTGCCAAACGCTCCGTGGATGACCGGGTCAAGGGGCTGCAGTCGGGGGGTGACGACTATCTGGTCAAGCCCTTTGCCTTCAGCGAACTGCTGGCGCGGCTGCAAGCCCTCATCCGGCGTTCCGGCAACGGCGGGCGCCCCACCACCTACAGCGTCGCCAACCTCACCCTGGATATTCACAGCCGCAAGGTTTACCGCGATAAAGTCCAGATCGAGCTTCAGCCCCTGGAGTTCAAAATTTTGGAGTATCTGCTGCGCCACGGGGGCCAGGTGGTCTCCAAGACCATGATCATGGAAAATGTCTGGGAGTACAGTTTCAACCCAAGTACCAACGTGGTAGAGGCCCGCATCTGTTATCTGAGGGAAAAGATCGATAAACCGTTTGAGCCCAAACTGATCCATACCATCCGAGGCATGGGATATGTTCTGGAAGAACGCGCCTAACATCACCCGCACCCTGGCCTTCCGTCTGACGGTGGGCTATGGCGGCATTGCATTTCTCTTCGCCCTCATCGCCTTCGGCGTATTTTACGTCAAATTGGCGGCGGTCACTTTTGAGACCATGGATGACGAGCTGGCCGAAGAGATCGACGAGCTTGCGGAAGTTTGGTCCCAGGAGGGGTTAAGCGCCCTGAAAGAGCAGATTGCCGAGGAGAATCTCGAGGAGGATTTTCGCCACTTCTACTTCAGCCTGTTCGATGCCAAGGGAGTGCTGCTGGCATCCACCGATCTGCCGAAGTGGGCCGCAACCCAATTGTCCCCGGAGATGCTGACTCGTGTGGGCGCTGCGCCGGGAAACCGGACCAGGCAGACCGTGGATACCGCCGGTGACGATCTCAAGGGGCGAATCATCACCGTGCGCCTTGCGCCCCAGTTGATCCTGCAGCATGGGCAATCCATCCAAGGGGCCCAGGAGTACCTGGAAATCTTTCAGCAGCTCTTTTGGATCGTGGTCTCGGTCTCCCTGCTCCTGGCCGGCGCCTGCGGCTGGTTCATGGCCGGCAGAGCCCTGAAAGGGGTTGCGGAAGTGACCCGCACCGCCACCTTGATCTCCCAGGGCCGCTTTCAGGAACGGGTGCGGATGCAAACCCCCTACGAAGAGATCAAGCGCCTGGCCGGGACATTCAATATCATGGTGGACCGCGTGCAGGATCTGATCGAGCGCATGCGGGAGATTACCGACAACATCGCCCACGACCTGCGAAGCCCCCTGACTCGCATCCGGGGCATCGCCGAAATGAGCCTGATCAGCAAAACCGGCGCCCTGACCCCCTCCCAGGCCGCGGAAAATACCATCGAGGAGTGCGACAATCTCATTGAGATGATCAACACCATGCTCGATTTAACGGAAATCGAAGCCGGGGTGCAAAAACTGGAACTGGCGGACCTGGATATCTCTCAACTCCTGGAGGAGGCCTGGGACCTGTTCCGTCCCCTGGCCCTGGAACGCGGAATCGAGTTGCGCTTACAAGTTGAAACGGGGCTGCATATCCGCACCGACCGCTCCGGCCTGCAGCGCATTGTCTACAACCTTACGGAAAATGCCCTCAAATACTCCCGGCGGGGCGACACGGTTTCCCTGGATGCCAGGATGCGCGACAGGCAGGTGGTGATCACCGTGCAGGACACCGGCATCGGCATCTCGTCCAATGACCTGCCTTACATCTTCGATCGCTTCTACCGCACGGACCAGAGCCGCACCCAGCCCGGCAACGGCCTGGGGCTCAGTCTGGTGAAGGCCATCACCACCGCCCTGGGGGGCAATGTGGTGGTCGACAGCCGCCCCAACGCCGGCAGTGCCTTCCTGGTCAATCTCCCCGGGGAGGATCTCTGCTAAGAATCATCCGATCAGCCTGCAGACAACAGGAACCGTGCCCCATGAGCAGCAACCAACCCGGCGTTCACAGGGGGGAAATCCTCCATTTTTTGGATGATCCGGCCCGGGTGGGGGAGACGGCCAGCTACCACTATCTGGAGGATGGGCTGCTCTGGATCGAAAATGGCCGCATCGAAGCCCTTGGTCCGGCCGCCAGCCTGCTGCCCCAACTGCCGGTGGATATACCCCTGATTCACCACGAAGGGGGCTTGCTTCTCCCCGGATTCATCGACTGCCATGTCCACTATCCCCAAATGGAGATGGTGGCGGCCTACGGCGAACAGCTGCTGGAATGGCTGCAGACCTACACCTTTCCCACGGAGCGGAAATTTGCCGATCCCGGCAAGGCCCGCCAGGTGGCCGACCTTTTTCTGGACGAGCTGCTGCGCAACGGCACCACCACCGCCCTGGTCCTGGCCACGGTTCACCCCCAATCCGCGGAGGCCTATTTCAATGCGGCCAACGCACGCCGGATGCGTATGATCTGCGGCAAGCTGCTCATGGACCGCAATGCCCCGCGGGATCTCAGCGATACTCCGGAAAGCGGCTACCGGCAGAGCCGGGATCTCATTGAACGCTGGCATGACACCGGCCGCCTGGGCTATGCCGTCACCCCGCGCTTTGCCCCCACCAGCAGCGCCGCTCAGTTAACCGGCGCCGGGCAACTGCTCCGGGAATACCCCGGAGTCTATTTGCATACCCATCTGGCGGAAAACCGGGACGAGGTGGCCTGGGTTGAGAAACTTTTCACCCAGTGCAAAGGGTATCTGGATGTCTACGCCCACTTCGGCCTATTGGGCCCCCGGAGCATTTTCGCCCACTGCATCCAATTGAGCGATGCCGAGTTCCACCGTCTGGCCCAAAGCGGGGCGGGTATAGCCTTTTGCCCCACCTCCAACCTATTTCTGGGCAGCGGACTGTTCAATCTGGCCCAGGCCGAGGCTGAGGGAATCCAAGTGGGCCTAGCCACGGATATCGGCGCCGGCACCAGTTTTTCCCTGCTGCGCACCATCCATGAGGCCTATAAGATCCAACAGCTGCGCGGGCACACCCTTTCGCCCTTTAAATCCTTCTACCTGGCAACCCTGGGGGGCGCCCGCACCCTGGACCTGGCGGATGTGATCGGGAACTTTGAGCCCGGCAAGGAAGCTGATTTTGTGGTTTTGGACGATGAAGCCACGCCCCTGATGGCCCTCCGGCGGGCCAACGCCCATGATCTTCGCGACCGGCTCTTTGCCCTCGCCATGCTGGGGGATGATCGGGCGGTCAAGGCAACCTATGTGCTGGGCGAGCAGGTGTATCGTCGAGATTAATGCCGTCTCATTCCGGCGGGCTTTCGGCACTCCGCGCCTATGGGATTGAGATCACCCAATTACGGATTGCCAAAAAGGAGCATTGCCCATGGCACAGCGCGTGCAAAACTTTCACTATCCCCTGTTTTCAAGCAACGATCTGAGCGCATTTTGGGCCCTCTTCACCGATAATCTGACCAATCTGATCGTTCTATCGGGCATCTGCAAATTTGTCTTCAATATGCCCGATGAGATTGTTTTTGGGCGGATCGTCCCGGGCGCAGCCCTGGCCATTTTACTGGGAGTGTGCGTCTACACCTTTTTGGCCAAGCGCCTGGCGCTGAAAGAACAGCGCAATGACGTCACCGCCCTGCCCTACGGGATCAGCACCCCGGTGATGTTTGTCTATCTGTTCGGCGTCATCGGCCCCATCTACTGGTCCACCAACGATGCCCTGCTGGCTTGGCAGATCGGCATCGGCGCCGGATTCATGGGCGGCATCGTGGCCGCGGCCGGCGCCCTGGTGGGGCCGTTTCTTAAACGGGTCACCCCACGGGCCGGTATGCTGGGCACCCTCTGCGGAATCGCCCTGGTCTTCATCGGTACCGTGCCCCTGACTATGGTCTTTGAAGAGCCCATGATTGGATTTGTCTCCTTGGCCATCGTGATGTGGGGTCTGGTGGGCCGCTTTAAGCTGCCCTTTAACATTCCGGCCGGGCTGCTGGCCCTCATGGCCGGCACGGCTATCGCCCTGGTTCTGGGAAAATCCTCCATCAGCTTCGAGGGTGTGGGATTTTATCCGCCAGTCCCCTACATCGGTGACATGACAGCGGGCATCCAGCATCTGTTTGCCCATACCGAGCTTTTTCTGGTGCTGATTCCCGTACAGATCTACAACTTCATCGAGACCATGAACAATGTGGAGTCCGCCGAGGCAGTGGGGGATAAATACCCCGTGGGCGTGGCCATGATCACAGACGGCCTGGGAACCATGATCGGCGCGCTCTTCGGCTCACCGTTCCCCACCACGGTCTACATCGGCCACCCCGGCTACAAGCGCATCCACGCTCGCTGCGGCTACGTGCTGGCGGTTGGGATCACCTTTTTTGTTGCGGCAACTTTCGGATTTATGGCCTTTCTCAACAACCTGGTCCCCTTGGCGGCCACGGCGCCCATCCTGGTCTACGTGGCGGTGATCATCATCTCGGAAACCGCCCGCACTTGCCCCCGGCGCCACGGCATGGCCATCGCCATGGCCATGATCCCCCACGTATCCGGCTTCCTGATGATCAAATGGGGCAGCATGCTCAATGCCCTCAAGGATGTGGGCGCCCAGGCAGTCCCCGCCCTCAACGATCCCGAGATGATCGCCGCCATGGCCCAACAGGGCGCCCATGTGGTGGGCCATCAGATCTTGAGCCAGGGCGCCATCATCACCGGTCTCATGTGGGGCGCCTTTTTGGCGCTGCTTATCGACGCCAAATTCAAGGCCGCCAGCGGCTTTATGATCGTGGGTGCGGGGATGACCAGCTTGGGCATCATCCATTCCGCCAGCCTCCACTGGCCCCTGTTCAATCCCATCGTTGGGGGCTATCTCTTTATCGGCCTGGGGATTCTGCTCTACTCTCTGGTGGCTACGGTCCAGCCTCTGACGGCAACGGAAAACGAAGCGCGCTCCGAAGATCCTGATTACGCCTAGCCGGCACATTATTGCATTCATGTCGCCAGCTCGAATCTCCAGAACCCGCCGTTCAAAAAGAAAATCGTCACAACGGCGCGGGACCCGAACCCTCCGGCAACGCCTGCTCGGAATCGGTCGCAATATCCTTTTAGGGCTGATCCTGGTGAGTGTGCTGCAGGTGGCCGTCCTGCGCTTCATCAATCCGCCCTTCACCCTGGCCATGGCGTGGGACTACGTCAAAAGCGTGGTGACCTTGAGCCCCTACCCGCGCACCCAATGGATCTGGCGGCCCCTGGCGCAGATCTCCCCAAGGCTTCAGCGGGCCGTGCTGGCCGCCGAGGATCAGCGCTTTGCCCGTCACCACGGCTTCGATCTGGTTGAAATTCAGGCCACGGTCAAGGATATGGTCAACGAAGGGCGCCTGCGGGGCGCCAGCACCATCTCCATGCAGACCGCCCGCACGCTCTTCCTGCTTCCCGCGCGCAACTTGGTTCGAAAGGCCTTGGAGGCCTACTACACCGTCCTGCTGGAGCTTTTCTGGAATAAGCGCCGGATTTTGGAAATCTATCTCAATACCGTGGATTGGGGGAACGGCGTCATGGGGGCCGAGGCCGCGGCCCAGACCTACTTTAATCGTAGCGCCCAACAGCTCAGCGCCCGCCAGGCCGCTCTGCTGGCTGCTGTACTGCCCAATCCCCACCGCTTTTCTCCCACCCGGCCCACGGCCTATATGAATCAGCGCGCCCGGCGGATTCTGGCCGATATGCATAAAATGCCGATCTTTTAGCAGCTTGACAGAGAGGCAGGGTTTCCCTAATCTTTTCGGATATTTCACCCTGGGAGGACCCTACCCATGCCCACGCCCGGCAACTACAATGCCATCACCGATATCCCCGCTATCCGGGTAGGTCACTATACCCGAAAAGCCGCAGCCAGCGGGGTGAGTGTGGTGCTCTGCCCGGCGGGAGCCGTGGGTGGGGTGGATGTGCGCGGCGCGGCCCCCGGGACCCGGGAGACCGACGTGCTGGCACCGGGAAATTTGGTGGAACAGGTTCAGGCAGTGTTGCTCACCGGCGGTTCGGTGTTCGGATTGGCAGCGGCCCAAGGAGTGGTGGATTACCTTGCAGCCCAGAGCTGCGGTTTCCCCCTGGAAGAAGGTCAGGTGGCGCCCATCGTACCCGCCGCGGCCCTCTACGACCTGGGCCGCGGCGAACAGTTCGTGCCGCCCATTGACGCGGCCTGGGGACATAAGGCCTGCAGGGCAGCCAGGGGCGGCCCTGTGGAGATGGGCAGCGTGGGCGCGGGAACCGGGGCCCTGGCCGGAGGCATCAAGGGCGGGGTGGGCAGCGCCAGCTTACGGTTGGCGAACGGCTTGACCGTGGGGGTCCTGGTGGCGGTCAATGCCTTGGGCTCGGTGATCGATCCCGACACGGGCCGCCCCTGGGAAATCGGTCTGGAAAAGGCGGGCGAGTTCGGAGATCTGGGCCGCCGGGCCGTCCGGCTCCCGCCTCCTCTCCCGGCTGCCCCAGCCCGCAACACTACCCTGGGGGTGGTGGCCACCGATGGGAAGCTGACCAAGTCCCAGGCCCGCAAGATCGCCCAGATGGCCCATGACGGCATGGCCCGGGCGATCCGCCCGGCCCACACCATGTTTGACGGCGACACGATCTTCTGTTTGGGCACTGGTGAAAGGGAGCTTCCGGCCGCCCCCGGTTTTTTCCAGGCCCCCCAGGCTCAGACCATCAGCGAGCTGGGAGACGCTGCCGCCGATTGTTTGGCCCGGGCCATCATCCATGCCATCTTCAAGGCCCAGAGCCTGGCTGGAATAACCGCCTTTCAGGATCTGAAAGCGGGTTGAATAAACGTGCGATTACCAATTACAAATCTCAAATCCTTTCACCAAGGAGAATGCCATGAAGCGATTGAGCGGCTGGGCGGCGGTGCTGGTCTTACTTTTGGCGGCAACCCCGGGATGGGCCCAAACCCCTATCCGGGGTGGCGAACTCACCATCTGCCAATCGGCGGAGCCGCCGGGCCTGGACCCCACCCGCGACACCGCTGCGGCCATCGACCGAATTGTGTGGTCCAACCTATTTGAGACCTTGATTAAGGTCAACGACCAGGGAGAACTCATTCCCGGTCTGGCCCGCACCTGGGAGGTCTCCGAGGATGGAAAGACCTACACCTTCCAGCTACAGCCCCAGGTCAAATTCCACAATGGCGAACCCTTTGACGCGGCCGTGGCCCAATGGAACCTTGAACGCGCTATGGCCGAGGAGACCCAGAATATCCACCCCGAATACTTCCGGGTCATCGAGACCATTGAAACCCCTGACGCAACCACCCTGCGGATCACCCTCAAAGATGTGGATGCCCTTTTTTTGATTCACCTGGCCGAGGGCGACGCGGCCATGCTGCCCCGGGAAGGCCATGCCCAAGCCAAAAGCGAGCCCATTGGCACCGGCCCCTTCAAGTTCAGCAAATGGGTGCCGGGAGACCGGGTGGAACTGGTGCGCTTTGAGAGCTACTGGAACCCGGATCTGCCCTATCTGGACAAAGTGACCTTCCGCTTTATCTCCGATGCCACGGCCCAGGTGGCGGCCCTCAAAGCGGGGGATCTAGATGTCATCGGCTGGCTCAGCGCGCCGGAACTGGCCCAGGAGCTAGCCCAGGACCCCCGCTTCAAGGTGCTGGCCGGCGCCAGCACTTCGGAGGTGATCCTCTCCACCAACAACAAGGTTGAGCCCTTTGACAACCCCAAGGTGCGCAAGGCCATGGCCCACGCCATCGACCGCCAAATGATCATCGATCTGGCCATGTCGGGTTACGGCAGCCCCATCGGCTCCCACTGGTCACCGGCCACGCCCTATTATGCGGATCAGCTCCCGACCTACCCTTTTGACCCGGCCCGGGCCAAAAAACTGCTGGCTGAAGCGGGCTATCCCAACGGATTCGAGGCGGTCCTGAAAGTTCCCGGAAAATATCCCTACTCGGTGCGCGCCGGGGAGGTGCTGGTGGATCAGCTGGCCCGGGTGGGAATCCGCTTGACCATGGAGAACATCGAATGGGGTCAGTGGATCGAGCGGATCTTTAAAAACAAAGAGTACCAGCTCACCATTATCGGCCATGCCGAAGCCTGGGATATCGGGATTTATGCCAAACCGGACTACTACTTCCAATACGATTCACAAGCATTTCGCGAGGCCTATGCCCAGGCCCTCAGCGCTCCGGGCGAGGCCGGGAAGGCCAAGTGGTTCGGCCGCTGCCAGGAGATCATCGCCCAGGATGCAGTCAACGGCTTTCTCTTCTCTTCCCCCAGCCTGCCGGTGATGAAGGCTGCCGTGATGGGCTGGTGGCGCAACTATCCCACGGTGGCCCTGGACTGCACCCAGGTCTGGATTGACCAGTAAGTCTCCGTGTTTCGCTACCTATTTAAGAAAACCGTCACGTTGGCGGTGCTGTTGGCCCTGGTCTCCCTGGTCATCTTCGCGGTGCTGTTCGGACTGCCCGGGGACCCGGCCCAGATCATGCTGGGCATCAATGCCACGCCCCAGGCCTTGGCCCAGTTGCGGGCCGAACTGGGACTGGACCAGCCCTTCTGGGTCCAATACGGCCATTGGATTTCCGGAATTTTCAGTGACTCAGGCAGCCGTTCCCTCAATTATGATCTCCCGGTGTCCGATCTGATCCTCTCCCGGCTGGCCGTCACCGGCCCCCTGGCCCTCATGGCCATGCTGCTGGCCGTGGTCATTGCCCTACCCCTGGGTATCTTTGCCGCCCGCCATCAGAACCGGCCAGCGGACCTGGGCGTGATGGCCGGCACCCAGCTGGGGCTGGCCACGCCAGAATTCTGGCTCGGCATTCTACTCATGCTGCTCTTTGCCGTGCGCTGGAACCTATTTCCGGCGGGCGGGTTTCCCGGCTGGGGGGTGAGCGTCTGGGGTTCGCTGCGGGCGCTGATCTTGCCGGCCTTAGCCCTGGGGGTGATCCGGGCCGCCATTTTAACGCGCCTGACCCGGGCCTGTATCCTGGAGGTATTGGGCGAAGATTATATCCGCACGGCCCGGGCCAAGGGGTTGAAAGAGCACAGTGTGATTTATATCCATGCCCTGGGCAACGCCTTTATCCCGATACTGACCATCATGGGGCTACAGTTAGGCCAGCTGATTGCCGGCGCCATTATCATCGAAAATGTCTACTACCTTCCCGGACTGGGGCGCCTGGTGTTTCAGGCCATCGGCCAGCGGGATCTTCCCGTGGTGCGGGAGATTGTACTCTTCATGGCCGCGGCCGTGGTCGTGGTGAACTTTGTGGTGGATCTGGTCCATGCCGCCCTGGATCCGCGAATCAGGCTGCAGTAGGGGTTCAATATTTTGAACCCCCACGCTGTAAGGGCGGGTTTGAAACCCGCCTCTACCCCATTCTGGAACCCTTGTCCGTGAATTACGATTGGTGCAATGTGATGAACGAATACATCTACCCGGTTTGGCGCGCCAAACCCAAAGAAATAACCCACAGCCCGTGAAACGCTACCTGGCCCACCTCAACTTCCGCGTGGGATTCATCCTTTCGGCGGTGGTGGTTCTCATGGCCCTCACCAGTATCTTATGGACGCCCTACGAACCCAACGCCATGAGTGCCGGAGAGCGTCTCAGCCCACCCTCCTGGAACCATCTCCTGGGCACGGACCACTACGGCCGGGACATTCTCTCCCGGGTCATGAAGGGCGCCGTGAACTCAATTATCGTGGGGCTGGTCACCGTGGCCATCGGTCTGAGCCTGGGCCTGCTGCTGGGTCTGCTGGCGGCCTATTATGGGCGCTGGGCCGACGAGCTGATCATGCGCCTGGCCGACCTCTTATTCGGATTTCCCGCCGTGCTCACGGCGATTTTGATCACCGCGGTGGGGGGGCCCTCCATGGTCAACGCCATGCTGGCCATCGGGATCTTCTATATTCCGGTCTTTGCCCGCCTGACCCGGGCCGTGGCCCTGAGTGTATGGCAGCGGGAATTTATCACCGCAGCCCGGGCCGCCGGTCTCGGGGAAGGCTGGATTGCCTGGCGCCATGTGCTGCCCAACATCCTCAGCCCGCTGCTGGTGCAGGTCACCATTCAATTTGCCGTGGCAATCCTGGCCGAGGCCGGGCTGAGCTACCTGGGGCTGGGCACCCAACCCCCCCACGCCTCCTGGGGCCGCATGCTCAATGAGGCCCAAACCTACATGGGCCGCGCGCCCTGGCTGGCCATCTTTCCCGGCTTGGCCATCGCCTGGGCCGTATTGGGATTCAATCTGCTGGGCGACGGCCTACGGGATATCCTCGACCCCAAGCTGGTACAGACCCGATGAAAACCAATCCACAGGGAATCTCACCTGAAATGAGTGACCCCTCCATCATGGATCGAATCGCAAATGCACTGCCCCGGGAAGAACTGATCGCCCTCACCGCCGATCTGGTGCGCATCAACTCGGTGTGGGATCCGGCCGCCGGCACCAGCGAACAGTTTGTGGCCGAGTATGTCCGGGATTGGGCGCGAGCCCAGGGATTTAGCACCCGCATGGACCGCGTGGCCCAGGGCCGCCCCAATGTGATCATCACCTGGACCCCGAATCCCGGACTCCGCTGCCTGATGTTCGAAGGGCACAGCGATGTGGTCACCCCCGGAGATCCCCGGACCTGGCGACACGATCCCTTTGGGGCCGAAATTGTGGGCCGGCGCATGTACGGCCGGGGCACCAACGACACCAAGGGCAATCTGGCCGCCATGCTCATGGCCATGGCGGCCCTGAAGCGCGCTCGGGCACCCTTGAAAGGATGTCTGCTGGGCGGGGTGTTGTGTGACGAAGAGGATCAGATGCTGGGGGTGCAAGATTTCATCCGTCGGGGCCATGCCGATGCCGTGACCGGGGCGGTGATCTGCGAACCCCAGGACGGCATGCTCTGCACCCGCCAAAAAGGCGCCTTGCGGGCCCGCTTTGCCGTCACCGGGCGCATGGCCCATGGTGCCATGCCGCTGACCGGGCTGAACAGCGCCCCGGCTGTGGCCCGGATAATCCAGGGCCTGCAGCGCCTGGAGAGTGCCGCGGTTGAGCGTTACGGCCAGGATCCCCACCTGGGCTGGCCCAGTTTTACCCCCACGGTGATTCAGGCGCCGGCCGCGGGCCCGGCCCAGCTCAACGTGATGCCCGCGGCAGCCGAGATCCTGGCCGACCTGCGCACCCTCCCGGCCCAGTCCCATGAGGAGGTGATCCGTGACTTGAAGGCCTTGGCCCGGGAAGTGGAAAGAGAGGTCAAGGCCCACTATGAGGACTACGATGCCCGGCTGCGGTGCCGCCGGCCTCACGATCTGCGCATCGCTGTTGAAATTCTCACGGATCGCCCCTGCACCGTCACCGATCCTGAAGATCCCCTGGTGCAGGCCGCCCGGCGGGCCATGGAGAGCATCTGGAATCAGCCACCGGATTACGGGGGCGTGCCCGGGGCAACCGACGGCACCTTTTTATGGGCCTTGAAAAATATCCCCATCGTCACCACGGGCGCCGGAGACTGCGACGTTCCCCATCAGATCGACGAGTGGATCGATCTGGATCAGCTTTTTGATATGGCCCGGATCTACGCCCTGACCGCTCTGAACTACCTTGGACCGCAACCTCCGTGAAACCGATCCCTCCCGCGAAGGCAGAGCTGCTCTCCATCCAGAATCTAAAGGTGGAGTTTCAAACCCCGGAAGGCACGGCCCGGGCCGTGGACGGCGTCAGCTTCGCCTTGTCTAGAGGCGAGACCCTGGGATTGGTGGGTGAGTCGGGCTGCGGCAAGAGCGTTACCGCCCTGAGTATTCTGGACTTGATCCCCCGGCCCCCGGGACGGATCACCCAGGGACGGATTCAATTCGACGGCCGCGATCTTCGGGGGCTCGACCCGGAGGAGCTACGCCGAATTCGGGGCCGCAAGATCGCCATGATTTTTCAGGAGCCCATGAGCGCCCTCAACCCGATCCTGACCATTGGCCGGCAAGTGGCCGAACCCCTCAGGGTCCACCAGGGGTTCTCCCGGTCCGCGGCCCGCAACGCCGCCCTGGCTTGGCTGGAGAAGGTAAAACTTCCGGGGGCGCGGATGCGTCTTACGGACTACCCCCATCAGCTCTCTGGGGGCATGCGCCAGCGGGTGATGATCGCCATGGCCATGGTTTGCCGACCGGAGCTGCTCATCGCCGACGAGCCCACTACGGCCCTGGACGTCACCATTCAAGCCCAGATTCTGGCCCTGATCCAGGAATTCAAAACCAGCCTCTCCATGGCAGTGCTGCTCATCACCCATGACATGGGGATCATTGCCCAGCACGCCTCCCGGGTGCTGGTGATGTACGCCGGGGAGATCGTGGAAGAGGCTCCCACCGCGAGCCTCTTTACGCACCCCCTGCACCCCTACTCATGGGGGTTGTTGAATTCCATCCCGCGACTCGATCTGGCAGAAGCCCAACCCCTCCAGGAGATCCCCGGCATTGTGCCATCCCTGACAACACCCCTTACGGGCTGTAAGTTTGCGGCCCGCTGCCCCCATGTGTTTGGGCGCTGCCGCCGGGAGCATCCCGGCCTTCTAATGGAAACGGCAAGCCACCAGGCCCGTTGCTGGCTGCTGGTGCACCCCGAGCGCCGGAAGGCCCGCCGGAGATCCCATGAATAAGGCACCTTTGCTTCAGGTGGTTGGGCTCAGCAAACATTTTCCTTCGGGGGGAGCCCTACTGGGTCGGCCCAGAATGTGGCTGCGGGCCGTGGAGGAGGTCACTTTTCAAGTGCTGTCCGGTGAGACCTTCGGTCTGGTGGGGGAATCGGGATGCGGCAAAACGACCCTGGGACGCCTGATCTTGCGCCTGCTGGATCCCAGCGCCGGGCGCATCCTCTTTGAGAACCAGGAGATCACCTCCTTGACCCGCGCCCAGATGGGGCCCCTGCGCTCCCGCATGCAGATGATTTTCCAGGATCCCTATGCCAGCCTCGATCCCCGCATGCGGGTGGCGGACATCGTCAGCGAACCCTTGTTGGCCGAAGGCAGTCTGGACAAGAGTGCCCGCCGGAAACGGTCCGCCGAATTGCTGGTCCGGGTGGGCATGGCGGCAGGGGACCTGACCAAATTTCCCCATGAATTTTCCGGCGGCCAACGGCAGCGCATCGGAATCGCCCGGGCCTTGAGCGTAAATCCTCAATTGGTGGTGGCGGACGAACCGCTCAGTGCCCTGGACGTCTCCATCCAGGCCCAGGTGATCCATCTACTCCAAGCGCTGCAAGACGAGTTGGGTCTGACCTATCTCTTTATCTCCCACGACCTGAGTGTCGTGGGCCATTTTTGCGACCGGATCGCGGTGATGTACTTGGGCCGCATCGTGGAGTGCGCCCCCCGGGAGGTCTTCCGCAGGGCGCCGCGCCACCCCTATACCCGCGCTCTGAAGGCGGCCATCCCCATCCCCGATCCCGAACAACCGTCGCGGCCCGCAATCAGCGGCGGAGAGTTGCCCGATCCCCTCCATCCCCCTTCCGGATGCCCCTTCCACCCGCGCTGCCCCTACCAGTTCCAGCGCTGCATCCAGGAAGTTCCGCCCCTGATCGAAGTCGGAGCGGACCACCTCAACGCGTGCTGGTACCAACACGGCCAGGGGGTAGGAGAGACCGAAGGGTTCGTGTAGAAATAAATTCGCAGATTGTCGGTGTTCAAACGCCCGCTCAGCAAGGCGCAAAAATTAAGGAGCATCAGGCATATTATGTGTTTTTAAAACGCAGCTGAGCAGGATGTAGGAGCGCTTACAATGTGAAGTTGTTTTTGCGCGAGCCCTGAGAAGGGAAATGAAATCAGCGTACTGCAAAAAAAAGGGAATTCCTCTTGATTTCTGTTTCAAAATGGGTATTATACAGCCAATCAATAAAGGCCCGTGCTTAATTGGCGGGCCGGTTTCGTTCCGAGGGTACAATCCACTTGTCATGGTGGGAGCCTTCAGCTAGAAACTATGAGAACTTCTTAAGAAAGGGGGATGTCACTCCATGGCAAATGGAATTGTAAAGTGGTTTAACGACAGCAAAGGTTTCGGTTTCATCGAGCAAGAAGACGGTCCGGATGTATTTGTTCATCATTCAGCGATCAATGCGACGGGCTTCCGCACTCTCAATGAGGGCGACCGCGTTACGTTTGACATCGAGCAGGGCCAAAAAGGCCCCGCCGCCGCCAACGTCACCGTAGTCTAACTCAGCACTTTCGCTCATCAGCGATTCACACAAAAAGGGCCTTGGTGTTTACGCACCAAGGCCCTTTTTGTGTTTTCCCGCCCCGCCGCTTACGCGGAACCTGAGCAGTTCGTCTCAGATCCACACCGTCTCCACCACGCCGCCCTGGCTCAGGTCCACCTCGATCTGGAGAGGAGTCCCGGCCGGGGGTTGAATCTTCAGATGATAGGGCCCATCCCCAGGGGGCAGATCGTCGAACCGGAAATCGCCGAAGATATCGCTGACGGTGGTGCCGATCCGGGTCTCCGCGTTGAACAGCTCCACGGTGATGTCCGCCGCGCACTCTTCTACGGCCCCCTTCCCCCTGGCCACACTCCCGGCGATTAAATTGTGTTTAAAACGGTAGAGGTTTTTATAGTAGACCCCCCAGGTGGCCGGCGCCGAGTCCCGTTCCAGCACCTCGAGCTTTTCCGCAGCAATGTGCCGGCGTACCTCCTCGGCGGACCAATCCACCAGCTTCAGCGCCCCCGTGGGACAGGCCTGGACGCAGCGCGGCACGGCCCAGCCCTCGTCCAGCAGGTGGGCGCAGAGGGTGCATTTCTGGGCAAGCTGCTGCTCCGGGTTCCACCAGACAGCGCCGTAGGGACAGGCCGGGACCAGCTGCCGCTGGCCCCGGGCTTTCTCCGGATCAATGATCACAATCCCGTCGGGACGGCGGTAAACCGCTCCGTCCTCGGCGGCCGCGATGCAGGGGGCATCTCCGCAGTGCTGGCACGGTTTGGGCAGATAGGCCACATCCACATGGGGAAAGCGGCCCCGCTCCCGGCTCAGAAGGTTCATCCAGCGCTGGCCGTGAAGGGGTTGGGCCGCGGCGTACCCCGCCCAGCTGTTGCCGCAATGTTCGTCCTTGCAGGCCAGAAAGCAGTTGTTGCAATTCTGGCACTTGCCCACGTCGATGATCAACCGGCGCTGGTTCATGCCGCGGCCTCCTCTCTCCAGGGTTCAATCTCCACCAGACAGGTGTTGGAGGCGGTGGAGTGGGAGCGTTTGATGATGGGGCGGCTGGGGGTCAACAGGTTGATGCAGCCGCCGCGGTCCGGGGATTGGCCCGGTTCGTCCAGCGGATCGTAGCGGGCCGAGCCTTCACAGGAGAGGACCGTTCCCGGGATCAGGCGCTCAGTCAGCCGGGCCGCACAGATCACCGCCCCGCGGTCGTTGTGGATTTTCACCAGGTCGCGGTCGGCGATCCCCCTTACCCGGGCATCCCGGGGATGGATGCGCACAATCCAGTAGTAGTAGCCGTCGATCTCCAGGCGGTGCTCCTTGACATCGTTGATCACCCCGTCCTTATCGTCGAACATGGTGTGAAAGCTATAGCGGGGATGGGGGGAGATGAGCTGCAGGGGATATTTGGCAAACAACTCACTCGTCCCGGGTCCTTCCCAGGAGGGGATGTAGGCCGGCAGCGGCGGCCGTTCGGGATCGTCCGGGGCAAAGCGCTTGAGGCTGGAAGATTCAAACTCCAGCTTGCCCGACTGGGTTTGCAGCCCCTTGCGCCAGGTTTCGGTGTAATCCGCCGGCAAGGGGGCCAGCTCGGGAACATCTTTGTTGCGGCCCTCGGCGTACCAGCGGTAAGAGACCGGGGCGCGCAGTTCCGGCGCCGGGGCCGGCACCACATAGTAGCCTTTTTTAAAAAATTCCCTCCAGGTGGTCACTTTGGGCAGGTCGCTGGCCTCAAACAATCGCCGGCACCACTCCAGCTCCGTCAGCCCTTCTGAAAAGGGCGCCCCCAGCCCCAGCCGGCGGGCCAGCAGGTTGAAGATCTCATAGTCCGACTTGGACTCCCCCAAAGGCTCGACGCACTTGTGCTGCAGGGTGATCACCCGGTGGTTCCACTGAATGAACTGGTGGTGGCTGTAGCCTCCGGAGTTGGCGGTTTCGCTGATATCCCAGCGCTCGAAATTGGTGCAGGCCGGCAGAATGATATCGCCAAAGGGCGCCTCGCCTTCCATCCAGATGGATTGATTGACCACGAATTCCAGGTTGGCGCTGCGGTAAGCCCGGACATAGCGGTTGGAGTCGGCCTGGGTGCCGATGTGGGACCCGCCGTACTTGTAGTAAAGTTTGGCCGGGGAGTGGCCCGGAGCCGGATAGCTGAATTTCTTAAACTGCCCCTCGATGCTGCGGGGGTCGGTGGGATAGCCTTCGCAGGCGCCGTCGAGAATCGCCTCGGGAATGCGCAGCCGGGGAATCAGCTGGCTGACGGTGTTCATGCTGGGCAGCTGGGGCATGCGCTGGTACAAATTGACCCGCAGGCCGGTGTTGTCCAGATCGCCGCTGAGCCCCCCTTCGGCATAGCCCGGGAAGTAGAAACTGGTATCCACCGGGGCCCCCTGCTGCAGACAGCCCATGTTGATCCCGGGTTTGCCTAAACCCTGCATGGCCATCAGGCAGACCATGGAGCGGGCCCATTCGATGCCCGTGGCCGAGCGGCAAGCCCCGCCGAAGCCCACAATGCCGCCGGGAGAGAGGTAGGTCTTTTTGCATCCCCAGAGTCGGGCCAGGGCGCGCACCTCCCGGGGCGGCACACGGGTCTCGCGGGCCTGCCATTCCGGGGTCTTGGCCACACCGTCGCGCTCTCCCAACACGTAGGCCCGCCACTTGTCGAAGCCGGTGGTACGGCGGCGCACATAATCCTGATCGTAGAGCCCTTCGGTGATCCACACATGGGCAATGGCCAGGGCCAGGGCACTTCCCGTGTCGGGCCGCGGCGCTATCCACTTGCCCCCCAGATGGGCAACGGTTTCGTTGTAATAGGGATCGATGTGCACCATGGGGATCCCCAACTCCTTGGCCCAGTTGCGCCGCAGGGTGCCTTCAAAGGCGCCGTAGACCCCGCTGGTGGTCTCCGGGTCACTGGACCAGAAGACAATCAGCTCGCATTCCTTGAGACAATCCTCGATGGTGCCGTAGGTATCCGCAGCGCCGTTGCGCATGGAGTTGCCCCAGTGATGCATAGCGCCCCAGTACCACCCCTCCCAGCTGTCGGGGTTGTGAACCACCTGGCTGGAACCAATGGAGTTCATGAACCGGGTGCGGGCGCTGAGCCAGTATCCCAAATTGCCCCAGGTGTGGTGAGACCCGCAGCTGTTCATTATGGCGCCGGGGCCATGTACGAGCTTGACCCGCTGGATCTCCCGGGCCGTGATATCCAGAGCCTCGTCCCAGCTGATCCGTTGATACCCGGATATTCCCCGGTTTTGGGGGTTGCGCTCCCCTTCCGGATCAAAATCGGCCCGCTTCAAGGGATGAAGCAGCCGCTTGGAGGAGTAGATCAGGGACTTCAGCCCCAGGGTGTAGGGATTGACCGTGCCCCGCCGGGGCGGGGTAAAGGATCGCCCCCGGGCTTCAATGGTCCAGGGCTTGGCGTCGGCCGCATCGAACTCCACAGGCGTGATTCGGATGATTTTTCCGGCCTTCACATCCACAAAAACCGGTCCGCCGTTCGTGTTGTTGACATAGCGCACCACGCCCTTGGCCAGGGGCCGGCCGGGGCGGGGTTGGAGGGGCAGCTGTTGAAGCAGGTTGAGGGTTTCCATGAACCACAGGGCCTCCGCATCGGCGCCCTCCAGGATCACCTGGAAGTTCTTCATGGCGTTGATCTGCTTGAGGAAGTTCTTTCCATCGGCCATGAGGCTAAGGGCGATGGCCGCATCCCGAAAGATGATCTCCACATCCACCTTGCCCGCCCCGTATGGCGCGGAGCGAACCATTCCCTTGCGGAAGATGAACCTGCGGCCCAGGCTGCCGTCCTGGACGCGAATGCCCGCCTTAAACTGCTTCTCCTTGAGCCGGCTGCGAAAGGCGCGGTCCGTGAGGCCGCGAACCTTCAAGATAAAACCCAACCCCACCAACAGCCAGGTCAAAATCCATGACGATAGCTTCAGGGAACGACTCAAAAAGTGATCAACGATATAGGGAAGCATCACTCGGGTCTCCTGCCGGTGTTTACACCATTTATTATGTAGTGCCCGAACGAAAAGGGTAGATTTTGGTTTCAGGCAAGGCCGCAGCATGAGGCCGAAAGATGTACTTTTCGGTCAGGCACTATGCAAGGGCTCTAAATCTCGAACCCCTTCGCTGATCCGCGCCAATGGCGGGGCGTTTTCGGTCGAGTACGATAGCGATGTGGCAAACCCTATGCCAATTTATATCCATCAATATTTCAAATAGTTAAAAAATTGCCTTGTGAAAATTAACGAAATCCGGTAAATCTATTCACCTAATTCGGTGTATTTGTTGCCACACTCCCATATACGGTATTATTTATTCATGGACGACCCCCGCTTCTTCACCCAGGCCACCCTGTTGATCTGCAGCAGCCTGGAAATTGAAATCGCCTTGGCACGCTGCCGCAAGCTGATCGCGCAGTACATGCCAGCCGATGAGATCTATCTCAACATCTACGACCCCCGCCTCCAGGGACTGCGCTATCTGGCCCGAGCCGACAAAACCGGGGGACAAAAAATGGAAAAAATTATCCCCCTGCCCGCTGAATTGATCGACGCCATCGAAAGCGGCCGGCGCCTGACCAACTACCTGCTCATCAATCGCCCCAAGGACGATGCCGTGGGGCGCATTATCACCCGGGAACTGAACCGCCCCAACAGCTCCTTTATTGCCCTGCGACTCTACATTGAAGAACGCCGTTTGGGGGTCATCGATCTTTTTGCCAAGGGCCAGGATCGGTTCAGTGAAGGAGATGCCCGCCGCCTGGCCCTGCTCCGGGAGCCCTTTGCCATTGCCATGGCCAATGCCTTGAAGCATCAGGAAGTTGTGAAGCTCAAAGAACGGCTTCTGGCCGACAATCAGGATCTTCAGGAGGAACTCAGCGCCCAGTTCGGCGCTGAAGTGGTGGGCGCCGCCCAGGGCTTGCGCCAGGTGATGGCCAAGGTCAATCAGGTTGCCGATCTGAAAAATACCATCCTGCTGATGGGAGAAACCGGGGTGGGCAAGGAGGTGATCGCCAATGCCCTCCATCGCTATTCGCCCCGCCGGAGCAAGCCCTTTGTCAAGGTCAACTGCGGGGCCATTCCGGAAAATCTCATCGACAGCGAACTGTTCGGCCATGAGAAAGGCGCCTTCACCGGAGCGGTTCAGATGAAACGCGGCCGTTTTGAGCGCGCCCATCGGGGCACCATCTTTCTGGACGAGATCGGAGAACTTCCCCCCTGGGCCCAGATTCGCCTCCTGCGGGTGCTGCAAACCGAGGAGATCGAGCGCATCGGCGGATCCCGGCCCATCCGCCTGGACCTGCGGGTGATCGCGGCCACCCATCGCGATCTGGCCCGCATGGTGCGCGAGGGGAGCTTCCGGGAAGATCTCTTTTTCAGGATCAGTGCCTTTCCCATTGAGATTCCGCCCCTGCGGGAGCGACCGCAGGACATCCCCCTGCTGATCCGCCACTTTCTAGGTAAAAAATCCCGGGAGCTGGGGATTTCTCGGCTTCCGAGCCTGGCCCCCGGTGATCTGCAGAAACTGACCCGCCACCCTTGGCCGGGAAATGTACGGGAGCTGGAAAACAGTGTGGAGCGCGCCTTGATTCAGCAGCGCCAGGGCCCTTTGCTGTTTCCCCAGCCCGGCTCCCTGCCCCCGGAAAGGGAGCTGGCCCTGGCCTGGGAGAGCCGAGGTCAGGTACTCCCCCTGGATCAGGTGGTAAAAGAATATATCGAGAAAGTCCTCAAACTGACCCAGGGCCGGGTCAGCGGACCCCAGGGCGCCGCCGACCTGCTGGCCCTGCACCCCAATACCCTTCGCAACCGGATGCAAAAGCTGGGAATCCGCTTTGGCCGAAACTACTCCGCCCTCCGGTGAGGCGAACAATCGTCGGCTTCGCGTATGATTCACCCATCAGGAACACCCGTAACAGCTTGCCCTGATCTGAGGCGTGTGCCTTGGGGTTGCCGGACAAAGGCGATAGGGTTTATTATTTCGCGATTTTCGCGTATTTCGTAGTTAGATCTATTCTCGAGGCAATTGGAATTTACCTCCAATACCATTTGAACCCCAGGATCCTTGAACACGCTTTGGGGTGGATGTTTCCGATAGAGGGCCTAAGGAGCACCATATGCAGCAGGGATTGGTAAACAAATCGGTGGTCTTGTTACTAACGGCCGCCATCTCGCTGGTCTTTCTGGGAATGGTGCGCAATTTTCTGATGGCGATTTTCATGGCCGCCATTTTCGCCGCCCTGTTGCGGCCGATCTATACCCGCTTCAGCCGGTGGTGGGGCGGGCGGACGGCCTTGGCCTCCCTGGCCACCCTGCTGCTCTTTATCATCGTGGTCCTGATCCCCCTGGGTTCGCTGTTGGGTATCGTCACGGCCCAGGCCTTTAAGGTGGGTCAATCGGTGAGTCCCTGGATCCAGGACCAGATCGCCAACCCCTCGCGCTGGAGCACCTACCTCCAGGAGCTTCCCTACTATGACGCCATTGCCCCCTACCGGGAGACAATTCTGGAAAAAATCGGCGCCCTGGTGGGCAGTCTGACCAAGTACCTCATCGACAACCTCTCGTCGGCGGCCAAGGGAACCGTCAACTTCCTCTTCATGGTTTTCATTTTCCTTTACACCATGTTTTTTTTCCTCATTGACGGCGACTTGCTGCTGCAAAAGATCATGTACTACCTGCCCCTGGGGGAAGAGGACGAGCGGCGCATTGTGGAGCGCTTCACCTCGGTCACCCGGGCGACCCTCAAGGGCACCGCCACCATCGGCGCGCTGCAGGGCGGGTTGGCGGGACTGGCCTTTATGGTTGTGGGCATTGAAGGCGCCGCCTTTTGGGGGACAGTCATGATCGTGCTCTCCATCATCCCCGCGATCGGTTCAGGGCTGGTGTGGGCGCCGGCGGGGCTGATCCTGATCCTCTCCGGACATTACCTTCAGGGCGCGGGATTGCTCATTTTCTGCGGCGTGGTGGTGGGCAGTGTGGACAACTTCCTGCGGCCGCGGCTGGTGGGCAAGGACACCCAGATGCACGAGTTGTTCATCCTGTTCGGCACCCTGGGCGGAATCATGCTGTTTGGCATTTTGGGGTTCATCATCGGTCCCATCATCGCGGCCCTCTTCGTAACGGTCTGGGATATTTACGGTGTGGTATTCAAGGATGTGCTACCCACCGTGACTCCTCTTCGCGAGAAATCCGCCAGTGGGCAGAACCCGGTTCCATCCGATCCGGGTAGCGCCGAGAGCGAATAGGTTAGACCAAATCTTGCAAGGCGGAGGCCAGGGTGGGGAAGCGAAATGAGTATCCGTCGCGGGATAGATTCTCCGGCACCACCCGCTGGCTTGCCAGGAGGGTCTGGCTGAACTCACCCATGGCAATTTTCAGCATCAGGGCCGGTACGGGTATAAATGCCGGCCGGTGGAGGGTCTTGCCCAAGGTGGCCGCCAGCTCCCGGTTGCGCACCGGCTGGGGAGCCGTAAAGTTGTAAGCACCCCGAGCCTCTTCACGGGTCAGCAGGAAATAGGCCGCCGCCACCAAATCCTGCAGATGGATCCACGAAAACCATTGGCGACCGCTACCCAGGGGGCCACCGCCACCCAACCGGAAAATCGGCATCATCTTCTCCAGGGCTCCACCTTGAGGCCCCAAGACCACCCCAAAGCGCATCAGGACAACCCGGGCGCCCTGGTCTTGGGCCTTGAGGGCGGCCGCCTCCCAGTCAATGGACAGGCGTGCCAAAAAATCGTCTCCCGCTCCTTGGGATTCAGTGACGGTTGCCTCTCCGGTGTCACCGTAATAGCCGATGGCCGAGGTCGAAAGAAAAACCGGGTTGCGCGCTGCATTCAAGCCCGCCACCAGGGTTTGGGTGGTCAGGATGCGGCTCTCGTAGATCTCCTGCTTGTAAGCTTTGGTCCAGCGTTTGAAGATGCTGCGGCCGGTAAGGTTGACCACGGCGTCCGCCGTATTCAGTTCCCCCTGCCAGGAGCCGGTCCGGGTGGTATCCGCTGCCAGATAGGAAAAATCGGGGTGCGCAATCACATCCTCGCGAGGCCGGGAGCCGATGGCCGTCACCCGATGCCCCTGGTCTATAAGGCGTTGACATAGAGGCCGACCCACAAATCCCATTCCGCCAGCAACTACGATCTTCATGGCATAGCCCTCGTGCAGGTAATGAGACTTTGAATTCAACTCGGCTTAACGTCTCAGTTTCCAGGCAATTTGACAGGTCATCGCCGATGAACTAATTCCAGGGGGATCGGCAACGCCCCTTAACCCCGGCGAGACAGGCTTCCGCGTCGGGATCCACCCCCTGCCCACCCGAAAGGAGAGTGATGATCTGTTACCAGTCTGATGCAGAATATAAGGAGATGCTGCCGGGGATTCAACGCAAGGATTTGGTTCACGGCCGCCATACCCAGCTGTGTGAATTCCGGCTGGCCGCGGGCGCGCTGCTTCCCAATCATCACCACCCCCATGAGCAGACCGGCGGCCTGATTCAGGGGCGTATTCGATTGACCATTGATGGTCAGGCCCATGAATTTGGAGCTGGAGATGCCTGGTGCATCCCCGGCGACGTTGGGCACAGTGTCGAGGTGCTGGAAGATGCCGTGGTGTGGGAGGTTTTTTCCCCGCCCCGGGAGGATTATCTTAGCGGGGCCTAGCCGATACTCGACCTGCGCCCCGGGCGATTCCACAAAAAAAGCATCCTGGAGCCAGAATGCTTTTTAAATTTGGAAAAACCGAATCACTCGAAAATCAGCCGCCCGACCCGCAGGCGCTGTCGGAGCCGCATCCGGAACAGGCCGCCGCGGCACTGAACTCCAAGGAGCAATCCAGCTTGAATCCCATGCCCAGGAAATCCACCTTGATCGGCTGGGCTTTCTCCATGAAATCTTTGTTGATCAGGAATTGGTATCCGTCAATCTCGAACACTTCGTCGGTGTCCCGGGGCTCATCCAGAGCCATGGCCAGTGATGGCCCGCCTCAGCCGCCCTCATTGAGAAAGATGCGGATGGGAACCACTTCCCGTCCCTTGAAGTACTCCCCGATCTGCTCCGATGCTGCCGTCGTAACTGTTAACATACAAGCCTCCTTACAAAAATTAAGTCCGCCATGACGGCAGACCTTATACTATTTCAAATCACCGCAAAATTAACAACAGCGTCGAGTGTTGTCAATGGCCGCACTGGGCGCCGGTGGGGGGTTCAGCTAAGCCTGCGACAAATGGTCGGGATAAATCCGAACGTCCGCCGGACTGAAAAGCATAAAAATCACCTGTTGGCGGCATTGACGATAGCATCCACCTGAAGCCGGGTAATGTCGCCTTGCCCCACGCTGAGGGATCCAAAGTTCTGTTCGGCCACCCCTGTCTCCTGTCCGCCCTTTAAGTTTTGAGTCTGAATTCGATCCCGGATTCGATCAGGGGTCCGGATGCAGGTCGTAGAGGGTTTCATCCCGTCGGGGGGCCGCCTGGCGGATTCCGCGACCCGCCTTACCCGGCAGCAAAAAGGGATCTTCGGATTCAAGCAGGTCCCCCAATTCGGCCTCCACGGCCTCGGGGTCCTCCCCCCGCTCCATGCGCCGCAGGGCCTCCTGCATGCCAGGGCCCAGCTCCATACCAGTCATGTCGGTGAATTTGCGCATCAAATTGGCGGCCTGCCGGGGATCATCCTCATCCAGGCCATCGGCCTGGCCGGCCAAGGACTCCATGGCCCGTTCCATCTTTGACTCATCAAAGGGCAAGTCGTCCAAATCACCATCTTCCTTGGCTTTTCCGGTCACGGCGAACATGGACATGCGGCGGCTCAGTTCCGGCGTTTTGCAACGAGGGCATTGGGGCACCGTGGTAGTATCGATACGCCGGGAAAAGAAATTGAAAATGGTGTGGCACTGGGAACAGTAAAATTCGTAGATGGGCATGGATTTTCCACCTTATACCATTTAAATGTCGAGCTGTGTTGCCGGTCAACCAACCCTGGGTCCGGTGATGAACTACCGCAAAAAGCAGGAAAAAATTAAATTTAAGCGACTCACTTGTCAACCCGCTGATCCCCGGATACAACCGCTTCCCGGGTGCCTTGGAGAAAAAGATGCCGCCCATCACTGCGCAAGCCCACGGCCCCATGCAGATCCGTGCGGAAAATATGTCGGCTGTAACGCTTGAGACGGCTGACCACCGTTGGATGGGGAAAACGGTAGTGGTTTTGCCAGCCGCAGGAAATCAGCGCGTATTCGGGTCGCACCCGATCCACAAATTCGGTTGTGCAGGATGAACGACTCCCGTGGTGAGGCACCACCAGCACGCTGCTCAGCAGTTGCTGCCCGGAATGGGCCACGAGTTCCCGTTCCGCGGCAGCCATGATATCGCCGGTGAGCAGGATGGTGTGCGTCCCGTGGGTCAGTTTCAGCACCAGAGAGTTGTTGTTGGCATCCTTCCAGGGGCCGCGCTCGGCGCGCCGCAAAAAACCCCGCGGCGGGTAGAGGATATCCCGTTTCAATTGTCCCAGCCGGGGGAGTTCATCGCCGCTGAAAGCGGTCCGCAGAGTGACCCCCCTGCGGTCCAGAACGCGCCGCAATGTGCGGTAGCCCAAGGTGTCGGCACCCTGACCGTTGGACCAGAATTCCTGCACACGGAAATGCTCGGCGATGTAAATCAGACCGTTGAGGTGGTCACTGTTGGGGTGGGTCAGCACCAGGGTGTTGACCGAGGCGATCTTGCGCTGCCATAAAAAGGGTGCCAGGAGCCGGGCGCCCACATCAAAGGATGCGCTATCGGCAAATCCGCCGCCGTCCACCAGCATCACATCGCCCCCCGGGGCCTCCACCACCACGGCGGTACCCTGGCCCACATCCAGCATCGTCATCCGCAAGTCCGGGGTCCAAAATCGCCGGTGACTCCAATAGCCCGCATCCACCAGGGCCACGGCCAGGGCGAACCCGCCCAGGATGGCGGCCAGCCGCCGGGGGCAGCGCCAAACGGGGACTGAAGTTTTCCCCGGATTGCGGCGCTGGGTCCCCAGCCACACTAGCCCGGCGCCGAGTAAAAGGTAGTAGCAGCCGATCTCCACAATCGAAAAAGAGACCGTGTGCAGCGCCGCCCAGGACAACCCCCCGATCCCGCGTACGAACAGGCAAATCAACTTTAAGGGCAAAGCCGCGGCTTGCAAAAACCAGGCGCATAGCGGAGCGCTGATCCAGGCCGTTCCCAGACCTAACAATCCCAGAGGCAGCACCACCCAGCCCACCAGGGGAACCAGCAGCAGATTGCAGCCCAGGCCCACCAGAGAAACCTGGTTGAAGGCCTGGATAATCAACGGCAAGGTGCCCAAGGTGGCCAGCAGGGTGACCCAAAGGCTCAAGGCCACCCATCGCAGGAGACGTTGAGACAGAGCGGAAGGCCGATCACCCGGACCTGGCCGCAATAGAGAAATCCGCCGCCCCTGCCGCAGGCCGAAAACAATCCAGAACACCGCCGCAAAGGAGAGCTGAAACGAAAGGGTGAACAGGGCGGGGGGGTGCCACACCAGAATGACCAGAGCCGCCCAGGCCATGAGGTTGAACAGATCGACCTCCCGCTCCACCACCAGGGCCGTCAGCGCTAGAGCCGCCATGGCCAGCGCCCGCTGGGTTGAAGGCGCCAGGCCGGCCAGGATTCCATAGGCCGAAACCACCAGGATGGCGCCCAGGGCGGCGATTTTACGGGCCCGGGCCAACAGCACCAGGTGCTGATTCAACCCTAGCAGGAGCTTCAGGATCCAAAAGGATGCCCCGGCCACCATGCCCATGTGCAGCCCGGATATGGCCAGCAGATGGGCCGTGCCCGTGCGGGCAAAGGCTTGCCGCAAATCCCCGGGAATTCCCTCCCGATTTCCCAGCAGCAGGGCCCCCAGCAGGGCCTGGGCATCCGCCCCGGCCCGGGCCGGGGGAAGCTGCAGGATGATCCCTTGCACCCGTTGACGCAGCGCGTTGAAGGGGCGCCAGCCTTTCGGCGCGGCCTGATGAATCACCGCAACCCGGCCGGCCCGGGCATAGAGCGTGGCGTGGATCCCCTGCCAGGCCATGAAACGCTGGTAATCAAAGCCCCCGGGATTGGCAAAATTTCGAATCGCTCTGAGTTTGCCGGCCAAACCGATGCGATCCCCGGGGTTCAACTTCAGCGGCAGCCGTCCCCGGATCGACAGCCGCACCCGGCCTTCCAAAGGCTCCCAACCGGCGGCACGTTTGATCCGCTCGACCCGCAGAACCGTTCGAATCCGCTGGCCATCCGCCAGCGGCGCGGCGACCAGGGTTCCCTGGATTTCAACCTCTTGTTTGGAAATGAAATGGCGTACATCGTGGGGAGAGTCGGGCGGGGCGACCCAGGGGTGCAAAGAGAGGTAGCCCAGGACCGTTAACAAGCCCAGGGGCAGCAGATTAGCCGTTCGGGATGCCCCAAATACCCTAAAGCCGATTGCCAGCCCCAGCAGCAGCGCCCCGGCCCCGACCCACAGGCTGTGCCCGGGGAAATAGCGGCCCAGCACAATACCGGCGGTCAAGCCCCCAAGGAGGACAAACATAGGACGCGCCACATCAAGGGTCTCTAAAGCCGGGCCCGAAACCACCGGCGGCGGGGATCGTTTAGCAAAGGCATTCATTAAAAAAACGAGTAGTTAGGCTCGTACCCGCTCAATTCGGGCTCCCAGGGCAGCGAACTTTCCCTCCAAAGCCTCGTAGCCCCGATCCAGATGGTAGACCCGGTTCACTTCAGTGGTGCCCTCGGCCACCAGGCCGGCTAAAAGCAACGAGGCGCTGGCCCTCAGATCCGAGGCCATCACCGGCGCTCCGGAGAGGTGGGCGCAGCCTTTCACCAGGGCCGTATTGCCGGATATGGAGATATCGGCGCCCATGCGGCGCAGTTCACTGACATGGATAAAACGATTTTCAAAGATGGTTTCCGAAATGATACTGGTCCCTTGGGCCACACAGGTCAGGACCATGAATTGGGCCTGCATATCCGTGGGAAAACCGGGATACGGCAAGGTTTTGATCTCCAGACTGCCCAGGGGCCGGCAACCCCGCACCCGGATGGTCTCATCCGCCACGCTCACTTCGGGTCCGGCCATTTTCAGCTTGTTGATTACCGCCCGGCAATGATCGGCATTGCAGCCCGTCAGGGTCACATCGCCGCCGGTGACCGCCGCGGCCACCATCAAGGTTCCGGCCTCGATGCGGTCGGGAATGATGGTGCTATCCACCCCATGCAGTTCCTCAACCCCTTGAATGGTAAGAACTGACGTGCCGGCCCCTTCGATATCGGCCCCCATCTGGTTGAGAATGTCGGCCAGGGCAATGATTTCCGGCTCCCGGGCCACGTTGCGCATCACGGTGGTCCCCTGGGCCAGTACCGCGGCCATCATCAGATTTTCGGTACCGGTGACCGTGGGCAGGTCCAGGTAGATCTCATTGCCGGTAAGCCGATCCGCCGTGGCCTCCACGTACCCATGCTGAATGTCGATGGCCGCCCCCAGCCGGGAGAGCCCCTTGAGATGCAGATTGATGGGCCGCGCCCCGATGGCGCAGCCTCCGGGCAGACTCACCCGGGCTTTTTTAAGTCGTGCCAACAACGGGCCCAGCACCAGAATCGAGGCCCGCATTTTACGGACCAGATCGTAGGGCGCCTCCGGGGTATTGAGACCCCGGGCGCACACCTGCCACACCCCGTCCGTACCGATTTCCACCTCCACCCCCAGGTGCTCCAGGAGCAGCTTGATGCTGAAAATATCCTGCAGCCGGGGAACATTACGGTAGGTGTTGCAGCCATCGGTCAGCAGGGCCGAGGCCAGAATGGGCAAGGCCGCATTTTTGGCACCGCTGACCGCAACCTCTCCAATGAGCGGCACCCCGCCCTGAACGATGATTTTATCCATCGCAGACCCCTTGCGCTAAATCATAAAACAAAAAAGCGCTTTCCTTAATTGCCCATGAGGAAAGCGCTCCGGAAAACGGATCGAATGTCGGGCTAAACCCTCCGGTTCAGCTCATCAGTGGTGATGACCGCCGCCACTCCCCTGGCGGGTATCGATTATGGTTTTTACAACACAAAAGGTCATGCCCGCGCCGATGATGGAGAGCGCATACCACAATCCACCATGAAACACGATGTGCCCCATATCCCACAGCCATTCAAAACTAAACGGTAACATACCGGATCCTCCTTGAAAGATTCAGCTTGTGATCGATCTACGCTTCAGCCGGAAGGGCATCTGCGGCCAGGCTCGATTCCCCTGGGGCTTCGCTTTCCTCCGCAACGGCCAGGGTGGCCTCATCCTCCGGCAGGGGATTGAGTTCCACCTCCTGGGGAAAGATGGGCAGGTAGCGGTAGGAAATCATGATCAGAATCACCCCGTAGGCCACCGGCAAAATAGTGGTGGCAATTTCCTGCCAGCTGGGAAAATAGGTGAACCAGCTCTCGTAGCTGAGCACCGGAATCGCCAGCACCTGCAGCACCATCACCCAGCGATTGAGGCTGACCCCCATGACGGCCAGAATCACCGCGGCCCACAGCAGCCCGTTGCGTTGCCGCCAGCGGGGCACGATCAGAATCGCCGCCGGGACAATACCCCCCAGAATCACCTCGGCAAACAGGATCCAATAGCCGTAGAGCGATCCAGGGTTGTTGGTGTAAAACTCGCCAAAGGTCATGCCCATGCTCGGCGCCGTGTTAAAGGCCCAATAGAGGGTGTCGATGATCTTGGCGACGATGTAGGTGGCCATCATCCAGCCGGCAATCTTGGCCAGTAAATCGATCACATTGTCTTTGACCAGTTTCTTGCGCGCCACGGTTTCGGTCAGTTTGGTGATAAAGATGGTGAAACAGGGCCCGTAGGCCGCTGCCGACCAGGTGTAGAGGAAAAAGGTCATGGGCCAAACCAGGATGTGCTCCCGAAACCCGAAAGGCCGGCCAAACATGACGCCGGTGACGCCCCCCAGGGAGCCTTGATGAAAAAAGGAGAGGAAGGCACCGGTAGCGGCGAACAGCGCCATCACACCGTGCATGTTGTGGCTCAAATTGTGAAAAAAGGGCACCTTGTCGATCTGGCGGTTCTCCAGAATCAGGGGGATGTACTCAATGGTCAGCACCATGAAATAGCAGCTCAGGCAAAAGGCCACCTCGGTAAGCATGGAGTGCACATTGGCATGCCAGAAGATGAACCAGTTGCGCAGGGGTTGCCCCACGTCAATCGCCAAAATCAAAAGCGCGGAACTGTAGCAGATAAACCCGATCAGCACGGCGTAGTTGATGATGTTTTTTAGCTCATCCTTGCCCACAATGTACTTGAGCAGACCCGTGAAGAAGGCTCCGCCGCCCAAGGCGATCACCGCCAAATCGGCCCAGATCCAGAGGGCAAACCCGTAGGCGTTGTTCATGTTGGTCTGGTTAAGGCCCTTGATCCAGCACAAGAGCATGGCCACCACTCCCCAGAGAAGAACCGCACCGGCTACGCTCAAGCCCAGGCCGAACTGCCAGAAGGGGGCCCGCCGAACGCCCTTGGGTATCAATGCTGCATCCATATTCTTTCGCTCCTCGTGCGTTAAAGGATTCGCTTTGGCCAACCGATCGATTTATCCGACCGCCGATCTCTCAATGGCCGCCCCCCCGGATATGGCGGGGAGCCCCGGTCTCCTCATCGGTCAGGTAGTTGTCCATGGCCCGCCGGACCCACTCGCGCTTGGAGCGGTAGTAAACCTTGGGATTGGTACCCAACCGCTCCAGCAGACGAAAGGCGTGGCGATCTTGTTTCAGGGTGTGGACCGCATGGTCGGGATTGTTGAGATCCCCGAAGATGATGGCCCCGGCCGGGCAAGCCTGGGTGCAGGCGGTCTGGTACTCTCCTTCGGCCACCTCCCGCCGCCCTTTGGCATAGGCGCGATCCTTGGCGGCCTGAAAACGGTGGTAGCAGAAGCTGCATTTCTCCACCACACCGCGCATGCGCACCGAGACCTGGGGGCTCAGGGCCTTTTCCATGCCCGCCGGCCAGACCGGATCCCACCAGTTGAAGACCCGCACATGGTAGGGGCAGGCCGCCATGCAGTAGCGACAGCCGAAACAGCGGGTGTAGATCTGGCTGACGATCCCTGAATCCATTTCGTAATCGGTGGCCGTAGCCGGGCAGACCGAAACACAGGGCGAATGGCCCTCGTGCTGCCCCTCGCAGTGCTGGCAGGGCCGGGGCAGGTAACAGATATCGTGGTCCGGAAAGGGTTTGCCGTTGTCCATTTTAAAAACCCGCATCCAGGCCACGCCGAGCATTTTGTCGGTCTCATCGGCCCGAAAGGGGATGTTGTTCTCCGACATACAGGCAACCATACACGAGGCGCAGCCGGTACACTTGTCCAGGTCGATTACCATGCCGAACTTCTTGGGTTTGCCCTGCTGATGTTCTGATTTCATCGATACCTCGTCCACGTAATGAAGCCCTAAACTTTGGAAAGCTTGGCGCGAATTCCCCAGGCGGCATTCAGTCCGGTCACCGGATCCGCCACCGGTTTCATCAGCGCATTGACATTCACCCCTTTGCCCTTGAGAAACTCGTCATAGGCCATATGGCCCAATCCCCGGGGCAGGGCCAGCAACCCGGGCCGGATGCCGTGGCTCAGGTGCACCTTGACCCGCGCTTGCCCCACCGGCGTGGTCAGCAGCGCCTCCTGGCCCTCCTTGAGATTCTGGGCCTGGGCCGTTTCAGGGTTGATCTCCACCAGGCTGCTGTTTTTCATCAGCACCGTATCTTCAACAGTTTTCAGCATGTAGGGCATGGAACCCATCCAGCCGGCAGCCAAGCGCATGGTGTCGTAGGGAATCAGTTCCAAGGGATATTCGGCGGCATCTCCCTCCGACTCAACGCTGTGATAATCGGGCATCAGCGCCCCGCCATCGGCGACAAAGCTGAAATCGACACCGCGGCCGTAGGTCGGCACCTGCCAGTAGGTGGTTTCCATCAGGGTATCCCATTGATTTCCTAAAGTTTCCCGCAGGCAGGCCTCGTAATTGTCCCAGGGCAGGGCCTCGGCTACGGGTCCCCCCAGGGCCTGGGCGATCTGCAACAGTGTGTCTCCCACATGACGGGTGTTGTGCTGGGGCGCCACCACCGGACGGCAGAGCCCCACAATCGGGCGGGGCAGGCCGGCACGCACCGGGACATCTTCAAAGCGTTCCAGATAAAGGTGGTTGGGCAGAATCAGATCCGCCAACTGGGCGGTTTCATCCATGAAAGAGGCAAAACTGACCAGCGTGGGAATCTGCGCCAGAGCTGCCCGCACCTGATCCGTGGCGGGCAGGCTGTAGGCCGGATTGGCCTGGTGCACCAAGAGCAGCTCCACCCCGCCGCTGTCGCCCTGGGCCAGGCTGGCCAACAACGCGTCGGCGCCTTCCGGCATGGCTTTTTCCTCCTGGCCACCAACCCAGGGGATGTAATCCAGCGGAGGAACCGTCCAAGCGCCGCCGGGCCGATTGAGATTGCCCTTCAAAGCGTTCAGGGCCATCACCGCCATGAAATCCTGCAGAGTTCCCGGAGTCAGCCCCCGGCCTTCCCCCCACAACGCTAATGGTTTGCGGGCCTCGGCAAACGCCTTGCCCGCCTGCCGGATGCGGTCTTCCTCCACGCCGGTGATCTCGGCCACCCGGGAGGTGCCGAAGTTCTCCAGCACCCCTTGTTTCCACTCCTCAAAGCCGGAGGTGCCGGCCAGAAAGGCGCGGTCTTCGCCCCCCAGTTCCAACACCGTGCGGGCGATTCCCAGGGCCAGCGCCCCGTAAGTTCCCGGCCTCACCGGCAGCCACTGCTCGGCGCAGGCTGCGGTACTGGAGAGACGCGGCTCGGCCTGCACCAAGCGGATCCCCTCGGTTTCCCAGGCACTGTGGGCCTGAAAAGCCCACACCGGCGATCCCCAGCCATCGAGGATCCCTGCACCGAAGCCCATGACCAGATCGGCGTTTTGCAGATCGTAGCCGATATTGGCGGCTTGTCCGGTCATATACGCCAGGCCCGCTGCAGCCGTGTCCTGGGCATCGGCCATGATCGCCAGACGGGACGATCCATAGGCTGTTAAAAAGCGCTCCAAGAGCCGCCCCACGGTGCCCTGTACACTGTCGGTCACGCCCGCCACGCTTGGCGCGCGATTTTCACTCTGCAAGGTTTCCAGGCGCCCGACGACCTCAGCGATGGCTTCTGCCCAGGAAATCTTCTCCCAACGGCCGTCGCCGCGCTCGCCTACCCGCTTTAGGGGACCGTGGATTCGGGCGGGATGGTAGAGCAGTTGCGGCCCGCTCAGTCCACGGATGCAAATCGCGCCCTGGTTCACGGGATGATCTTCCAAACCCTCGACCTTGATCACCCGCTGATTCACCTTACGCACGGAGATGCCGCAGCCGCCGGGGCAGAGGGTACAGACCGTGGCGATCTCGCTGAATTCGCCCTCGGGCGGAACGGGCGTCCAGGGCCAGTTCTGGCTCCAGATGGATACATCGTCCATCAGTTTCCACGGAATGGGCGTCAGCGCAGTACCGGCCGCGCCGCCCACGGTCATGGCAATGAAGCATCTTCTGTCAATATTCATCGGTTCTCCCTTTTACCGTCGCCTGCAACAAACCGATCCGCTTTGGCCAACGCCTTTTTCGGCATTGAATCGCTACGCCTGCTATTTATGGCACACAAAACATCCGCCCCGCTGGGTCTGCACGCTGGTTTGGTTTACATTTTCAGCCACATGACAGGCCGAACAGACATCCATCTTCATCCGCTTCTGGGGATCGCGGGTGAGGCCCGCCATGCTGTCGCCCCAAATGTCCCGGCTGTAGCCGCTGATGCGGTTTTCTTCATACACCGGAGGCACCTCCGATTGGCCGATGTCACCGTGGCAGGTGGTACATTCCATCTTACCCATCGTGACGTGGGCCACGTGGGAAAAAAAGACGCAATCGGGCTGCCGGGAATAGACCCGCCAGGGAACTTCACGGTTGCGCGCCACATACTCGGTGACGAAGCGCTCCTCTTCAGGGCTGTCGCCCAGCACCGTGTCGTGGCACTCCACGCAGCTGGCCAGATCGGGAATGCCCGAAAAGCTGCCATCCTCCCGGAAGTAGTGGCAGCTTTGGCAGCTCTCCTGCACTTCATCTAGATGAACGGCGTGGTTGAACAGGATGGGCTGCTCTTTTTTGGAATAGAGCAGCTGGGGAAAAACCACCCAGCCCACAATCATGCTGCCGATAAACCCAAGGATAAAAAACAGAAAAACGAATCCTGCGGATCCGTCCTTATCTTCGGGTTTCGTGCCAGTCGATGTCTGCCCGTGGTTATCTTCGCTAACCGGGTGTGCATGTTCGCTTGAAGTGCCCATGAAAACTCCGTCTGAACGAATGGTTAGGATGAATGGACCCCAACGAAACGGCGCCGGCGGGGTTCCATTCCGGCCACCGTGCCGACTATACGCGCCGCGGCATCGTCAAAGGGACCGATGCCGCTCGGTTTGACTGTTAAAACTGGTGGGATTCGGGTTATAAAATGGGTGCGAAACGGGGGCTTCATGCCCGGGTTTGTGTACTTTGGGATCGGCACGTTGTCAAGGAAAATCATACGCCCGGGGCGCCGTAGCTGTGTAGCCCGGGAAGCAGATTCACACCGAAATAGGTGAACATCACCGCTGCGAAACCCACCAGGGAAAACCAGGCGATTCCCCGCCCTCGAAACCAGCCCACATAGCGGGCGTGGAGCAACCCGGCATAGACGAACCAGGTGATCAGGGACCAGGTCTCCTTGGGATCCCAGCCCCAGTATCGGCCCCAGGCCGAATTGGCCCAAACCGAGCCGGTGATGATGCCGATGGAGAGAAATAGAAAGCCGAAGAGCACCATCTGGTGAATCAGTTCTTCCAACACCGCGGCGGAGGGCAATTTATCCACCAAACGCTGATCGTCGGCGTCCGGCGTAGCTTTGCCCCGCTCCCCTTTAATAAGGTACATGATACTAACCCCGAAGGAGATGGCAAAGGCGGCATACCCCACAAAGCAGGTAAAAACATGGGCGATGAGCCAATTGCTTTTCAGGGCCGGCATCAGGGGACGGATGCGGTCGCTGATCTCCGGGGAGAGGGAGGCGTAGGCAATGGCCAGAAAGGCCAGAGGGGTGACAAATGCGCCGATGGTGGGGTCCCGGTAGCGGCGCTCCAGCACCAGGTAAAGCGCGATAATCACCCAGGCGAAAAAGATCAGCGACTCGTAGAGGTTGGAAAGGGGCGCGTGGCCGAAACCCAACTGATAGGACTCCCGCCAGCGCAGCAATATTCCCACGGTGTTGAGCAGCAAGCCGAAGATGGCCACCCAGCTGCCGCCATGTCCCAGCCCTGGCCGCTTAAACACCCACCCGCCGATGTAGAACAGCGAGGCGAAGGCGTAAATAAAGGTCGTAATGGATAGTAGGGTTGAACTGATCATAAGCTAAGGTCCTAAAATACTAACTGTTTAATTTTTCTGATAAAATCGCCACCTTGCGCCGGATGCCCACCTTGTTGCGGGGCGCCACCCCGGAAAGCCGGACCCGATATCCGCCGGCCTGGGGTTTGATTTCCACCAAGATTTGCTGGTGGGGCATGAAAAATGTGATGAAACAGCCGGCGATCATCAGCAAAAACCCGCTGTAGACCACCCATACCCCAGGGTCCTTGGTGACCTGAAGCCCGGTGTAAAATCGTTCTTCCAGAGCCCCCTCCTCCAGGGGAATTTCTTCCGAGGCCGGCCCCACCACCGAGACAGTCACGCTACCCTTGCGCATTTTGTCAAAATTAGGAAACTGCAGGGGCAGCAGAATTTGTTCTTCTGACCCCGCATCGGCCTTGAGCAAACCCACCACGGCCGGGCCCATGGATTGTCCGCCGAACTCGGCCTGGGGCAAAAAACGCAGCATTGTAAATGTCCCCAGCTTTTCGGGAAGTTGGGTGGTTTCGTTGAGTTTCAACTTGCGCACATAGCCCATGCCGCTGTCACTGCTCTGAAAGTTGAAGGTGAAATCTACCTCGGCGATCTTTTCGCCCGCCACCGGCTCGGGATTGAGCTTACCGTAACTGGCCTGGTAAAAACTGATGCCCTGGTAACGCAAAGGGTCATTGACGATAATATCGCGGGTCAGGATGACCTCATCTTCAGGCGTCAACAGCGTCAGTGTGGAACGAAACTCCTTGGGCTCTCCGGTATCGTAAAAAGTGACGTCAAAATCGTCGCAACGGACCTGGAAGGGCAGTTGAACCATCTGGTCGGCACCTCTAAGACGGATTGCGCGCACCGTATCGCCCTCGGCGATATTGACAAACCCGTCAAAGCCGGCCAGGGAGCCCAGCAACCCGCCGGTCAAGAGTAAAATCACGCTGAGGTGGACCACATAGACTCCCAAGCGGTTCCAGCGCCATTTCTCACCGAAAAGGTCTATCCCCGGATCATTCGGTTCTTTGCGCAACGTCCCAAAGGATCTTCCCACCACCCGCTGGATTTGTTCGGTCAGGTTTTCCAAAGGCTCGCTGCTGGTGAACTCGGCCTGGGCCGCGCTTTGCCGAAAGCGGTTGCGGCGCAGGGGGGCCGATTTGGAAAAAATCATCCGCCACAATCCCGGAAGGCGCTCCAGAGAACAGACCAGGATATTCAAACTTAAGACCACCAGGAGCAACTGGAACCACCAGGAGTGGTACATATCAAAGAAATCGAGTACGGCGAAAAGACGGTACTTAAACTCGCCAAAGGCGTGCAGATACTCGTGGGGATCCTTGTTCTGGGGAATGAGGGTGCCGATGATGGAGGTGGTCGCCAAAATAAGGAGCACAAAAACCGTCAGTTGAACCGAGGCAAAAAATTTCAAAAAGCTGTTGAAGGGCTCGGGGAGCGCCCCGTTGTTTTTCATGCAGATTCCTTTCAATCAAAAATAAAACCCGGCATTCATATCAGATCCCCTATGCCGGCGCAACCAAAGTTGAAACCGTGAATTTGGGGGCCGTAAATAGAGTTTTTCAACTTTAGCGGAAAACGTTTGAGTTTCCCGGCTTGACTTTAACGGACAGATGATTTCAAAATGCCGCCCAAAGGAACCTGGCACCCTTATTATAGTCTGGTCAGTCGAGCACCATCCTAACCCAATCCCCATCGGGAAAAGCGCGCCACCGGAGTTTCAGCCATGCTTCGCAGCAGTTTGAAGGGCCATCTCTTGCTGATCATCGTTATCGTTGTGGGTATGACCCTGGCCGCGGCGGTGGTGATCCAGCACTTCACCAACCACTTTGCCCTGGCGGTGATTCTCTCCATGGTGCTGAATCTGGTTCTGGGGGTTATCCTGGGCAGCCAATTTGCCGATTCTCTGATCCAGCGCATTCAGCATCTGGCCGCCGGGGTAGGCCGCATCCAGCAAGGCGATCTTTCCCAAAATGTCGATTTGATTTCCCTGGATGAAGTCCGGGGCCTGGAAGAGGGGCTGGCCGGCACGGTGATGAGCTTCCGCGATCTCATCGGAGAAATGAAACAGGTCTCTTTCCAGATCAACCGCACCGACCAGAAACTGTCGCGTTTGGTCAAAAAAGTGGTGACCAACAGCGAAGGCATCGATCGCTTGGCCCGGGGGATTGCCCGGGGCTCTGAAAAACAAGCGCTGATCGTGGAACAAACCGCCCTGGGACTGGGCCGGGAACTCAATGATATGGACAGTCTAGTGCGCCGGGCCGGCCAGACCGTGGATAAAATCGACGAGGCCCGCGGCAAGGCCGCCCGGGGGGAGGCCGACGCCCGCCGCACTCTGACCCAGATGGAGCAAGCCCTGGCGCAGATGACTCGCCATACGGAACCACTGTACCGCCTGGCCCATAAGGTCGAAAAAATGAAGGTGGTGGTGGATGTGCTCGATGAAATCTCCCGCAAAACCGACCTGCTCTCCCTGAACGCTTCCATCGAAGCTACCCGGGCCGGGGAATTGGGCCGCGGGTTTGCCCTGGTGGCGGACGAGATTCGCAGCATGGCGGTCAACTCCAAGCAGTCGGCCCAACAGATCGGCCGTACCGTGGAGAGTCTTCTGGAAGACAATCGCCTGGTCACCGATTCCTTGAAGCAAACCCAGAGTGCAGTAGGTGCCGGGCAGGA
The DNA here is from genome assembly GCA_963713755.1 of uncultured delta proteobacterium. Taxonomy (GTDB): domain Bacteria; phylum Desulfobacterota; class Desulfobacteria; order Desulfobacterales; family CAVQMW01; genus CAVQMW01. Next base: position 387,004 of record CAVQMW010000006.1, read on the forward strand.
GTCCATCCACGCCATTGTGGCCACTTTCAGCGAAGTCCTCAGCGCCGTGGGTGTCATCGCCGACCAGGTGAACGATATCGAGGATGTGATGCAGCACCAGGCCAGCCAGATCCGCACCCTGCTGGCGCGCTTCAAGGAGCTGTCGGAATTAGTGGAAGTCAACCTTCAGGCGACCGGCAACACCACCCGCGCCACGGAAAATCAGAAGCAAGACATGCAGGAAATCGACAGTGCCATGCGTGGGCTGCAAAACCTTTCCGAAACAATGCTGCGGACCCAGCAACGATTTCAGCTACAGGGCTCACCGGCCGAGACGTTTCCCACAGACGAAGATGCCGAAGATAGCGATGCATCGAGAGTCTGATTGAGATGGAGCTTTTCGCCTTTCAGGCCGGCCATGAGATCCTTGGAATTTCCCCGCTGCATGTGGTTCGCGTGGTGGAAAACATCACTATTACGCCGGTCCCTCTGACTCCTCCCTGCCATTTGGGACTGATCTATCATCGGGGCGAGATGTTCGATGTGGTGGATGTGAGCTGCCTGCTCTACCTGGGTACAGCCGTGGCCCGCAGCCGTCCACGCATTATTTTGACCCGATGGTCGGATCGCCGGCTGGCGCTGGTGCCGGACCGTATCCTCGGGCTTGTGTGGCCGGACCCGGAGACACCCGATGCTCCCCCTACCCCTGGCGCCCCCCCTACCCCAAATAGGGCTCCAACCATTTCGCAAGGCGTGCTTCCGGTGACCCCCGAAGCTGAAGCACCCCCCCGAAAATTAAGTCTAGACGCGCTGTGGGAATCCATTGAGAGTCTCTCTTATGGACCTGACCAAGTACTATAATATTTTCAGCGAGGAGTCCCTGACCTACCTCCAGGAGGTGGAGCAGCTCTTGATGCAGGCTGAGAAGCGACCTGATGAACAACGTCTCTGGGAGAAGGTTCACGGCCGTCTGCATTCATTAAAAGGCATGGCCCGAACCCTCAGCCTCGATCATATCAGCGCCTTGAGCCATGGCATGGAGGGGTGGTGTTTGGAGCTTCAACAAGGCCGGCGCACGGTGACGCCCCTGCTGATGGAAACCTTGTTTAATGGCATCGATTTGCTCAAGAGCCTGGTGACCCACCGCAGCCCGGACAACCCGCTGCCCGAGCAGCAGCGCTACGACCGCCTGTTGGCGCGCTTCCAGGCGGCTCAGCCCGCCCCGCCGGCCCAACCCGGTCCCATCGAGTCCGCGGCAGCGCCCATGGATTTGTTGGCAGTCCCCCAAAAGCTCGATTACGTCCGGGTGCGCTACACGTTGATTGAAGAACTATTGGGACTGGCCCGGGAAATTCTGCTGAAAGACCGCAGCTTGCCGCCCCTTTCCGATGAACAGCTCACCCCTGCCCTGCGCAGCTGGCTGGATGACCACGGCTCCAGCTTAAAAGGCCTGATGTTTCGCCTCACGGAACTGCGACTGATGTCCATCCACCAGTTTGCCGATCTATTTTCCCGGCCTCTTCGGGATTTGGCGCGGCGGTATGGCAAACAGGTCGAACTGCAGGTGGCGGGCGGAACCATTGAGGCCGATATTTCGCTTCTGGAAAGGTTGCGGGAACCCCTGACCCATATCTTTCGAAACTGCCTGGCCCACGGGATAGAATCCGCGGAGCGCCGGTCACAGCTGGGCAAACCACCTGCAGGCAAGATCATACTGGATGCCCGGCGCCAGGGGGGGTACCTGGAAATGCGAATTGCCGATGACGGACAAGGCATTGACCGGGACGCGGTGGTCGATTTTCTGAAACATCGCCGCGGCATGGGTCCCGCGGCCATTGAGAGCCTTCCCAGCAGCGCATTCTACGAAACCATTCTTGATCCGGAATTCTCAACCGCAACCCAGCTATCCGAGTTGGCCGGGCGCGGTATCGGCATGCATGCGGTCCTCCAGGCAATGACCTTTTTGGGCGGAACCCTTGCCATTCAATCCCAGCCCTATCAAGGAACCCAATATACCTTGCGGCTGCCCCTCTCGCTTTCCGCCATTGATGCGCTGATTTTTCGCCTGGGAGAGTATGTCCTGGCGATCCCCGGCAGCCGGATCACCAAGATCGACCAAATCCAATATGCCCAGCCCAGTTCTTTCGGTCCCCCGCCGAACGTCGCCTGCCATGATTTGGCAAAACTGTTCAAACTCACCCCCAGCCGGCGCAAATCCTATTATCTGCTCTATTTGCAGCACTCCCCCGCCCAGCCTGGCGAAGGGAAGATCCCCCAAACCTGCATCGCGGTGGACCAGGTGATCGGCAGCCGTTCGTTAATGGTGCTGCCCCCGGGCAAGCTGTTGGCCCGGGCTGGGATCTACTCCGGGGTAGGAATTTTGGAGGACGGAACCCTGGCGCCCATTATCGACACTGACGGTTGGTTCCCCTCTTCCAGCGGCAGAGCCCCGGCTTTCCAAACCGGCGGATATCTGTTAGGTTAGCGATCATTTTTTGGGGCCTGTTCCACCTCACAATCCCGGTTGCGGGCCGCGGGCGGACCGATTGGAACGACATCCGCAAGCAACGCCAAACTTGGAATCCCTGACAGTTCATGGGCGGCAGCCCCCTCGCCGTCCATGAGGAGAGATCAAATCACATCCATGGAGAAAATACTGGTCGTCGACAATGATCGGCTGATTCTCAATTACATGGCCGATTTTTTACAGGAGGAGGGCTATCAGGTCGCCACGGCCCAAGACGGCCTCTCGGCGCTGGACAAGATCAAGGGATGGCAGCCGGATATTTTCTTTATCGACCTGATCATGCCCAACATCGGCGGCGACCAGCTTTGCCGGATTATCCGGCGCCAGCCGGAATACGAGGACGCGTTTATCGTGATTCTGTCCGCTGTGGCCTCGGAGACCGATGTATTCGATGTGGACGCCATCGGTGCCGATGCCTGCATTGCCAAAGGCCCCCTGGCAAAGATGACCCAGCACGTTCGCCGAACCCTTGAAATGGCCCGTCAGGAGCGCCCGGCCCATTCCGCCGCCAAACGGGTTTTTGGCTTAGAAGATATATACCCCCGCAATATCTCCCGGGAACTGGTCATTGACAATCAGCACTTCGAGGTGGTGCTGGCCAGCATTCGCGAAGGCGTTTTCGAAATTACCACAGACCAGCGCATCGTCTATGCCAACCCTACGGCTAGCGAATTGACCGGCCGCCCCTTGGAACGCCTACTGGCCGCAAATTTCGTTGCGCTTTTCCATACGGAAGATCAGCTCAAGGTCGCGGACTTTCTCAATTTACCTTCCATCAAGGGCCAGGAACACTTCCTTGATGTCTCAGTGCGCCTGAACCATCGCCTGGTGAAGCTGGGCTTTTTACCCTTCGCCAACGCCGACGCTAAAAACCTGGTGATCATGCACGATGTCACCAAGGAAAAACTGAGGGAAGTCCAGATGATCAAGGCCCAGAAAATGGAGGCCATCGGCACCCTGGCCGCCGGCATCGCCCATGACTTCAACAACCTGCTCATGGCCATCCAGGGCAACACCTCCCTGCTACTGCTGGATATCGATGAGACTCACGATCACTTCGACAAGCTCAAAAACATTGAAAAGCAAATCCGGCACGCCTCCAAGCTCACCGGTCAGCTGTTGGGTTATGCCCGCAAAGGCCGCTACGAGGTCAAGCTGTTGGACTTGAACCAGGCAATCGCCGACACCCTGGAAACCTTCAGCCGCACCCAGAAACAGCTCACCGTCCATATGGATGTCTGCGATGAAGAGACCCAGATCGAAGCCGATAAAGGTCAAATCCAACAGGCTTTACTCAATCTCTACGTCAATGCCGCCGACGCCATGCCCAAGGGAGGAACTCTCTGGGTGCAATCCCTGGTGGTGGATCACACCCTCATGACCGGCAAGGTGTATAAGCCCCGCCCGGGCGGCTACGTCATGCTCACCGTGCGGGACACCGGGGTGGGCATGGACAAAGAGACCATGGAGCGGATTTTCGATCCTTTTTTTACCACCAAAGAGATGGGCCGCGGTACCGGCCTGGGCCTCGCCTCAGTATATGGCATTGTCAAAGGCCACGGCGGATATATCGACGTGGAATCCAAGGTGGGCCAGGGCAGCACCTTTTATGTCTATTTACCCTGTACCAGGCATGAAACCCAGGAGGAACCGGTTGCCCTGGAATCGCCAGTCCTGGAACGGTCCAACAAAGGGGAGACCATCTTGCTTGTGGATGATGAAGAGGTGATCCGCGAAGTGGGTAAGGATATGCTGGAGGTCATGGGCTATAAAGTCCTGCCTAGCCTACGACGGCCGCGACGCCATCGAGATCTACCGTCACAACCTGGAGCAGATCCAGCTGGTTCTGCTGGATATGGTCATGCCGCGGCTCAGCGGCCAGCAGGTCTATAAGCGCTTAAAGGAGCTCAACCCCTCGGCCAAGGTGCTCCTCTCCAGTGGCTACAGCCTCGATTCGGAAGCGGCGGAAATCATGGCCCAGGGATGCAACGGCTTCATTCAAAAACCATTCGACATCAACACACTGTCCAAAGCTGTGCGCAACGTGCTGGATAGCCAGGCTGCTCAGGCCACGCCCACCACCGGCTAAACGCTCCCCCTATGATTAGCGATCTGCACATCCTGGTTTTTGGCTACATCCTCGGATTTTACATGTCATGGAACATCGGCGCCAATGATGTGGCCAATTCCATGGCATCGGCCGTGGGCGCCAAAGCCATCACCATTCGCCAGGCCGTGGTGATCGCCGGGATTCTCAATATCGTAGGCGCCACCTTCATCGGCTCCCATGTCACCAACACCATCCGCAAAGGCATTGTCTCCACCGAGGTTCTCAGCGACCCGCATATCGCCCTGATCGGGGCCCTGTCCGCCCTGTTGGCCGCAGCCCTGTGGGTTAGCTTCGCAACCTTCAAGTCCCTGCCGGTTTCCACCACCCACTCCATTGTGGGGGCCATGATCGGGTTCGGCTTGATGGCCCAGGGCACGGAGGTCATCAATTGGAGCAAGCTGGGCGCCGTTGTGCTCTCCTGGGTGATCAGTCCCGTTTTCAGCCTGCTCATTGCTTTTGTAATGTTTAAAGTGATCGTAAAATTGATCTTGTCGCAAAATGATGCCACCGCCCGGGCATTAAGCTATTCGCCGTACTTCATCAGCATGGCGATGTTCGTGGTGGTTCTCAGCTTTCTTTTCAAGACCCCTTTGGGTAACAAACTTTCCGTGGGCACGCCCGTGGCCCTCCTGATTGCCCTGGCCATCGCAGCCCTGGTGGGGTTCATGGGGCGCGCCTTGATCCGGCGCTTCATGGATCCGGAAAAGAGCGACTCCGAATCCATATTCAGAAAGATTCAGATCGGCACCAGCTGTTATGTCGCCCTGGCCCAGGGGGCCAATGACGTGGCCAACGCCATCGGCCCCTTGGCCGTGGTCTATTTCTTGGCCAAAACAGGACAGATCGGCACAACAGTCTCCGTCCCGCTGCATCTGCTGCTCTTTGGCGGAGTGGGGATCGCCTGCGGCATCGCCATGGCGGGCTACCGGGTGATGCACACCCTGGGGCATCAGATCACCACCCTCAGCAATACCCGCGGTTTTTCGGTGGATTTTGCCGCCGCCACCACCGTATTGGTGGCCTCCAAGCTGGGCCTGCCGGTCTCCACCACCCATGCGGCGGTGGGCGGGGTGATGGGGGTAGGACTGGCCCGGGGTATGGAAGCGGTCAATTTCCGTATTATTTTAAAAATTATGGCCTATTGGATTCTCACGGTCCCGGCCGCCGCCCTGACCAGCATGGTGGTCTTCAAGATCTTACAGCATTGGATTTAAAAGGAGTCCGGTATGCGCATCCCATTTTTCTCCATGTTTATCACCTCGCCTTTTGAAGGCCTTCAGGAGCATGCCGAAAAGGTCAAAGAGTGCGCCTATGTGTTTCAGCACGCCATGGAGTGCCACATCACCGAGCAGTGCAAAAGTTTTGAAGAGTTGCGCCGGGGAATCATCGAATTGGAACGCGAGGCAGACAGGATCAAACGCCGCATTAGGGGCCATCTGCCCAAGGGGACGCTGCTGCCGGTGGATAAATTTCAGCTATTTCGCTATTTGCGGGAGCAGGATCAGGTGCTGGATGCCGTGGAAGACAGCCTGGACTGGATCTCCTACCGACCCCAACCGGGAATTCCCGAAAAATTGCAGCAGGAATTTACCCTGTTGGTGGATTCGGTAATCGACCCCATTGAAGAGCTGAGCCGCATGGTGACCGAGGCGCGAAACTACTTTCAATCCTATTCCGAAAAACAGCGCCGGGTGGTCAAAGAGATCATTCGCTCCCTACACAAACAGGAGCGGGAAGCCGATAAATTAGAGGATATCCTCAAACGTCGGGCATTCAATACCGATTTGGATCCGGTGACGGTGTTCCACATGGTCCGCCTGGCGGAAACCATCGGTTCAATTGCCGACCATGCCGAAAATGCCGGGGACATGATGCGGGCCATGATTGCCCGTTAAGGGCTCGCGCCCTTGGCGCCAGGGCAAGGATCACTCTTTGAAAAAGGCCCACCACCCGTAATATCCCAGCAAGACCCACAAAAAGAGACACACCAAATAGCCCCACCAGTCGATGGGCTTGCGGGCCATCCCGAATTTATTGGGCGGCCCTACCCGCCGGTGGCAGGAAAAACATCGCTTGACATCGGCCGGAATGAAGGTGGAACAGTTCCAACACCGTTTGGCTTGCTGGCTAGGACGGCTCATGGAGATACCTCGTTGGAGTTCCAAAGTAGCGCGCTGATCCCAGGGTGGCGCTAGCTTATTGCGGGTCCAACTCCAGGTTATACTTAATCTCGCTGCCTTGACGCAGCTTTTTAACCAGCCCAGCCATCAGCTGCTGCTCCTTTTGGCGCAGCAGCTGTTCCTTGGTCTGGGCTTTGGCCGCTTCAAAATCCTCCGCGGCGGGTTTCTTGCGATCCTTCAAGCGGATCACAAATGCGCCCCCTTTTCCTTGAATCACAGCGTCGGCCAAAGGTTTCTCAGAGGTCAACTTGAAGGCCGCGGCATTGATTTCCGGCTCAAAGCCCAAATCGGCGATGCTACCCCGCCGCTTGAAATCTTCACTGGTCTTCGGCTGTAGGCCAAACTCCTGTCCGGCGCTGACCAAATCAGCCCCCCCCTTGACGGCGGCCAGCAGCTTTGCGGCATCCTCGCTGGCTTGAGCTTGCTGCCGCTCGGTGGTCAGGTCGGCCAGTACCTGGTCGCGCACAACCGCAAGGGATTGGTCGCTGGCCGGCTTCTCTTCCTCCACCTGCAGCAGATAATAGCCGTCGCTGAACTCCTGCACCTCGCTGATGACGTTGAGGGGCAGATCAAAGGCTGCCGCGGCAAAACGACTGCCGTCGGCCACCCCCTCCACGGGCCCTTGACGGGAAAAATCATCGGCCGTGTTGAGGGAGAGCTCCCGCGCCTCGGCTATGGCGGTCAGATTGTCATCCTCAAACGCCTCTTCATAAATCTCTTCAGCCAGGTCATAGGCCAGGGTTTTGGCCCGGTCGCTTTGGAGCTGGGTGCGAACCCGATCCCGCACCTCTTCTAATGTTTGCCGGACTTCCGGGTTGTGCTTTTCGACCTTGATGACGTGCCAGCCGAACTGGGTGCGCACCGGTTCGCTGATCTCATCCGGGGCCATGGCAAAGGCTTTGTCGGCAAAGGGCTTGACCATCTGCTCGCGCTGGAAAGCGCCCAGAAAGCCGCCCTGATCCTTGGAAGGCCCCTCGGAGTAGGTTTTGGCCAAATCGGCGAAATCATCTCCGGCCTTGGCTTTCTGCTCAATTTCAACGGCTCGTAGGCGGGCGGCCTCCACCGCGGTCTCATCGGCCCCCTCATCGACTTTGATGAGAATATGGCGTGCCTCAACCGTGGCCGGGGTCATAAATTCATCGGGATTGGCCTCGAAATATTCGGTAACCTGTTCTTCAGCGACATCGACCTGCGCCTTGAAATCGTCCGCTGAAAATTTCAGATACTTTACCCGGCGATGCGGTTCCGTGCGATAATTGGCCTTGTTCTCCTCGTAAAAGGCCGTCAACTCCTCTTCCGAAGGCTCGATATCGGTGTAGCTTGCCGGATCAAAGCGAATGTAGTCGATACTGACCGAAGCCTCCTGCCAATCATAAAATTCCCGGGCTTCAGGTTCCGATACCTTGACACCGGAACGGAGAAATTTCTGAAGCTTATCCATCAGCAACCCGTCCCGCTGAAGCTGTTCAAAGCCCTCCGGAGAAAATCGGTTGGCGCTCAGAACCTGACCATAGCGCCCGCTATCAAAGCGGCCCTCCACCTGAAACACCGGCATGGATTGAATGGCCGCGGCCAGCTCCGCATCGGTCACCTGCAAATTGAGCTCCCGAGCCTCGGCCAGCAGAAGCTGCTGATCGACAATACGGTCCATGGCCTGGCGGCGCACATTGAGCATTTTCAACAGGTCCTCGTTCAAATTGTCCCCGAAACTGCGCCGGTAGTTCTCCAGTAAATTGTCGTAGGCTTGGGCATAGGCCTCGTAGGCGATGGGCGTGCCGTTGACCACGGCCACCGGCTGGACCCCCTGATCCCGAAAACTGCCCACGCCCCAAAACACAAAAACCACCGCAATCAAGGCCAAAACAATTTTGATAAGCAAACTTCCCGCATTCTTCCGCAGCGCACTCAGCATATGAATCCCTTTGAATCTATGAAAATCTAATTGGCGTTAGGGTTAAGAAAATAGCGCCGGAGAAGCGGGTGGCCCCCTGCTTTCCCGGCAAGCTGTTTCGCAAACATTAACTTATAATGATAATTTTTTTGATTGGATTTTGTCAATAATTCAATTGGGCAAAAACCGGGGAAAAGGCCGCGAATCAGCATCCACAAGGAAATAAAAAGGGGTTGACATCCCCAATGGATACCGCTAATTGTGAAACCCGCTTTTGGGGGCTGTAGCTCAGCTGGGAGAGCGCATGACTGGCAGTCATGAGGTCAGGGGTTCGATCCCCCTCAGCTCCACCAAAAAATGCCAATCAGAACAAGGGGTTAGCCGATGCACCGGTTAACCCCTTTTCTGTTCCGTCTCAGCTGTGTGAGAATCTGTGTGAGACTTTTTTCGTGCAAGCTCCAGCGTGGTAATTGCCTGCCGCTCTAAATCCCCAATGCTGTGTAAATATATTTCTGTTGTTTTTCGATTTTCGTGCCCCAAAATTCGCTGAATAGCACCAATGGGCACATTGTTGCTATCCAATATTGAAGCTCCTGAGTGACGTATCGGATGAAATCGAAAATACCGGACACCCGCCTATTTACATAGGGATCTCATAAACTTCTTGCGATCATGATAGGGTCCAACGCAAAAACGTCCCTTTTTCTGACTCCAATAGCGATGCCAGAAAACCCACGGCTTATCCTTGTCACGGCATTCATACCGCCGTTTCATGATTAAGCACAGCTTCTGGGTCATTGGAACCTTACGGGGCGTTAGATGGCCACCCCTCTTTTTCCGCGTATAGAGGACAACGAACTTTTCGGTTAAATTAACGTCCTCCCATTGGAGTCGATTAACCTCGCTAACTCGTGCCATTGTCTCCCTAATTGTCCAGAGATAATCTTGGGTATCCTGATCGGCAACGGCAATCACCTTGTCAATATCCTGACTCGTCGGAACATATTTTACTTTTTTTTCAACGGGAAAAAATTTTATGTTTTTCGTAGGATTATTAGAGACGTGGTTGTGCTCAATTCCATAATTGAACATAGCTCGCAGATACCTCAAATCCTGGTTTGCGGTGTAAGCAGATACCTTTCGCCGTTGAAAAAGATGGTTCTGAATCATTGCCGAGGTGATTTCGCTACAGGTTAATTGTCCCCATTTTTTCACCCATCGTTTAGCCATATATTTATATGAAATGTAATGGCTCTCTGAATAATAAGCTTTAACATGATCAAGTCGGTAGTTTACTAAATCCAAAAAGTCCATGTCGATTTTGATCGGATGCACCGGTTCTGGATTTTTTAGTTCCTCCTTTTTTTCTACTTCGGCCTTTTTGGCCGCTTTTTTTGTTTTGAACCAAGCCTCCGTGTGCCTGACTCCCTTTTGGGTGAAATCGTAACGCCACCCCTTGCCTTTTACCGAATAGACGCTCATAAAGGTCCTCCTTCCGGGGAAAGAATAGAGAACCCCCGAGCTTCCTGCCGCCCAGCTCCTGCCGGTTTTTGTAAACCCAGCTAACACTTTTCCGAAAGAAACGGGCAACCTCCTCGGGAGTCAGTACATCGAGGGAGGTTTCGATGTCAACATTTTCAGACTCTAAATCCATGAATTTATACGATAATTTATTTAGTTTAAACTCAAATGGTTGTTTCGAAAACGTCTATCGGATAATGCTTGGTGAACACGCGAATAAAGCGGGCAGCCCTGCTGACAAAAAGGTAGAACTGCCTCCGATTCGCACCCATACCCGCTGTAATGTTTGCGATATGCATAGGCCGTTTGTTTTCTGATTTCTTGGATGGTGATCACTTCTTTGTCACCCTGAGGTTGGTTTTTCCGAGCCCAATTCAGCAGTAATATTTCCGCTAAATCATAAGGCAGCCCGACCCTCTTCAAATGAACCGCCAATCGAAAACAGCTGACTCGTTGATATTGAATGACCCCTTTTTGAAGCATGGCCTGAGCACAGGGAGGCAGACCATAGCCGCATGTCGGTGGCGAGGATACTTTATGAATATTGGATGATGTTGGCTTGGCACTATCCAACTCATTGATTTCGATTACATCATCCAAAATCGATTCCGGGACCCTCTTGATGCTCTGTAAAAAATCCCACTGATCACGGAAGGGCTCAAAGGTACTCGGCTCAGCAAATACAGTTTTTCCCCGGGGAACAAGTTGCCCAAACAAAGGTGCAAAAATGAAATTGCCATAAACTACCCTTGCACCCAACCGATCCTGTTTGGGAAAGACCTCGACCTGGGCACAATCAATCTCCTCAAGGATATGTCTGGCCACCCGCCGGGCCTTGGATGACTTCACACCAGACGACTCAAAAAAGATCCAGACATGAAATCCCTTGGATTTGCTGACCTCGATGTACGCCGGCAGATTGTAGTGCCGAGCAGCCTGAACATACTCAAAGGCAGGGATTCGATTTTGGGTATCCATATCCGCCACAATCGCCTTGGTGGTTTTTCCAGTAAGAAGGTACACACCCAAATGGCAGCGCCCTTTGAGATGATCAAAAATAACTCCATCGGTGACAGGCCGCTTAACCTGTAGCGGTCGTCCCGATTGAGGATCACGGATCCCATACACATGCTCAAGGCCGCTGAAGAAGGATTTGAACAATGCAATCTTCTTTGCCGTGGGTATAGAGCGATGATTTACAGGCATCAGCTAGCCCCTATATATCCAAAGCTTAAATCTTATGGCGGATACCAATACTTAATCCGTCACAATCATAGCGGTAGAAAGGGGCACTCGATTTCATCTGGTGGGGTTTGCTGGTCTTTTAGGAGACGAAATTTTGAAAATCGATGGGAGGGATAGAAGAAATATCAAAACCAAGAGTGGGATCCTTTGAAGACTCCGACAAGGATGCCTCTCCAGTAAGGACTTTTCTGAGCTTGGCATCCGCCAATGCTATGGCAGAGATAATCTCCGGTAAAAATTCGGCCAGCTGATTGGGCCCACATGGCTGCATGCAAACCGACAAATAGGGCATCCGCTTGAAAAGAGTTTCGGCGAAAATGCACCTCTCTTTCCAATCTAGTCCCGCAATCCATCGAAAATAGACCCAGCGTCCATGCCGTTCCCGGAGCTGATCGATGGCGATACCGGCGATCCGTAACAATACCAACTCAATGTCATCCTGGGCATCCAGATAGGCCATATTAAACCCCCTGCCGTGGGGCGTTCGGTATCTTTTTTCCAGAAGGTCCATGCATTCCTGCTGGATACAATCCGAAGAAATCTCCCTACTAATGGAGCCTGAATTAATATAAAGCTGCTCGAAGAACCGGCTCACCGTATCGATAAACCGAAAATAGGCATTGGGTTTCGATGACCGGTACTCGAATGTTTCAAGGGCTCTGCTAACGGGTTCATCGATGGTTCTCACTAAAAAATCCTGAGACAGCAGACCCAGAACAGCATCGATGACTCTGTCGGGAGAAAAGGTATCCTTAGAACTCGTCAAATTCGAACTCCTTTACAACTCCGGACTTGCTCCGGGCAGTAAATGTTTCCAGTAGGACATGGGATCGGTTCCAACGTTCCCCGCGACGGCGAATCCATCGACGCACCTCATGGACGGGCTGATAATATTTGCGTCGGGATTCATCAATGATCCGATCCCTGTAATTTGGGTAGGTTATAGGCTTCGGCAGACGAGTTCTGATCCGGACGATATCCGTGCCGATCCTGGCGATGGCCTCACCCACGTCGAGGGATACCAGATCCTCCACCTTGACCTTCTTCTGGAGATCTTTGACCAGGTACCCCGCATCCTTGCTGTCTACATTGAAGATGATGGTGGCACCCACGCTGGAGAACGCATCGGTTTTCCGTCGACCAAACTGGCTCATGTACTGGTGGGCCAGGGATAGTGAAACCTTGTACTTTCGGGTCTCGGCGATCAAATCTTCCAGGGCATCGGTCATAAACCGATGGGCCTCGTCACAATGGATGTGAAAAGGCTTGCGCTGATGGATGGAAATGGTGCTGCGGCTTAAGGCTGTGAGATGAAGTAAAGAAAGGATAAAACAGCCCAGAATACTCCGGACCATCGACCCCACGTTGGATAGGTTCACCAACAGGATCTGGCCCTGATCCATGATCTCCCTGAAATTGAACAGGCTTTCCGGCTGGGAGAGCATCAAGGAGACAGTATTTGAGATCAGCAGTTTGCTCAGTTTGTTCCGTGGCGGTCCTAAATCGTCTTTGCCGTATTTCAGATAGTCATGGTACCAAAACTGGCAAACGGTTTCATTATCCACCCGCTCCAGGATTTCCCGGCGAAGGATCTTGCTCTCTTCCGATTTGTTGCGAAGCAGGTTGGACACATCCAAAAAGGTGCCCTTGGGCAGGTGCATGATGGAGAAAAACAGATTGCGCAGCAGGTGCTCCAACCGGTCCCCCCAACCCGATTTTAAAATGAAGCTTTGGATCGCCTGCACAAGATCATCCGCAGTGCGGCCGATGTCCTGGCCGGGGATCCGCTGCAAAGGGTTCCAGATGGGGATCCATTCCGGATCTCCCGGATCTAGATAGATGGCGCGTTCCACATCTTTTTCCGGGATAAGCGCCAATACCCGTTGGATCAGATCCCCATGGGGATCGAGTACAGCAACACCGTCCCCCCGTTGAATATCACTGAGAATCATGTACTCTTGGGTGGTGCTCTTCCCCATCCCGGTCCGTCCGATGAGATGGGTATGCTTGGAACGAATAGTGGAGGGTAAGCACACCTCAATCTCACTATCTGCGTATTGGCATATACCCACCGGGGTACCGGCTGTGAGGGTTTGGGTTTTCAGCGGAAGGGACTTCAAGATATCGTGGGCAACTCGTTTTCGTCAATCCCTGCTGCAGGGGGTAAATGAACCAACCCCGTGAGCTCCTGGGAATTGGTCAGGAATCCCGGCCGGTGGGATCTGAGCTCTTCAAAAAGCTTACCCAAGCTTTCATGTCCAATTACCGACGTATAATCCTGTTCGGTTAGATAGGCCAACGGGCGTCCGCCATGTTGGAAGAGGGCCACAAAGGCGGATAAGCCATCCAACACGGTATCGGCACCCTCCCCGGCACCCACCACGCCGACCCGCAGGGCAACCGAGAAGAAAGGTTTGTCATTGTGGGCCTTGTTTTCAACCTCCCAAGCCATCTGCTTAAGATCTCCAGACGGGGATTGGTGCGTATAGGAAGACCCCGGGGCCATCCCATGATTCAGTTTGACGTTGTATTCGATATCTAAAAGGATCTGAACATTCTGGTGCCAGTTGTGTTCAGTAAATACCGGCTGAAAAACCAACTGATACACCCCCACATTGGAAGGTTCCATATCAGCCAGAGTAGTAATCAGGGGTTGCAGGGGTGATTTTTGCAGTTCCGGTGGACGGGTGAGCAGGTGGGAGTACGGCGGTGGCGGGTAAAAATCCCTGAATTGAATCCCCATGGATCGGACGCCTGAGGAAGTGCAAGAAGAAATTTGAGCTTGGCGGGCTAGCTCACAGCCACCGTACGCCCCTTTGAAAACAGCTTTAAAAAATGCTACGTCTTGTTGGTGAACCCGAAAGGCCAGTATCACACCCCTGCGGTTGCCGCTGATTTGAAATGCGCAACGATAAGTGAGCCCCTGTAGTAGTTTGATGAACAATTCGGACTGGTTCCAGTCGAGGCTGTGCTCCGTGGATATCCAAACTCGCAGATTCACCCACTGATCTGATGAAATCGGGGCTTCAGGGACCCAATCCGACACATCAGATCTGCTGGAATTGGCAAGGGACATCCATAGAGGGGAAAATCGCGGCTCAAGGGCGACGGGGACGGTGGCGATAGCCGGGTCACACCCCTTCTGGATCTCCGGTTGGATAACCTCTCGGAGCCGGGCGGCGAGGATCTGGGGCCGGGCCCTTGCAATTAGCGCGCTTTCAATCTGCATGACCTCCATCCACTATCGGTTTTATCAACTCTTTAACTTTAGCGGATGAAAGCAGGGGAAGGTTTCAGATGGGGGGATTTAGACGGGGCCCATATCTGGTCGGGCAAACGAAATATCGGTAACGCCTGATCAGTTGGTCTCAAATTCTTTGGGCCTCCCGTAGCCGTTGAATCATACGGGGATGCTCTTCCAACACCTGGGTGAAATTCATCTTCAAAAGGACCCCGCTACCTTCCACATTATCAGCGGGCAGCAGATGGCCATACTTCTCGGCGTACTCCTCGATTACCTCAAATTGTTCGGTCATGGATAGGGCGTTCCAAAAGGGGTGGACACGGTTGGAAATCCAGCGTTTACTGTACTCCTGGATTAAGTGAGAAGCGATTGTTTTCAGCACGGCATAAAGACCGCCTTGAATGCCTGATCTGGCCATCTCAAAGGCGGTCTTGTATCCTTGGTCGCCGTATTCCTGATCTAAAATCTGGGAACAATGGCCCCAATCATAGACAGAAGGAGTGAAGCTAGGGGGCAAATTGAGGACTTCATTTTCGATGTGCCGCACAAAGCGGCTCATTAGCCCTTCAAACTTCTTGAAATCGCAGATTACGATTTCGGTTTGCACAAACCGATTCACGGCATGGTCCACCCGGGATGCCACGTCATTCAGGGTTATATCCGGGTCAATGTTTTCCAGAAGCCTGTCCAACTTGGTCTTCATGTCCCTCTCCTAAAATCGTCTGAAGATACTGGATGTGGTTTTCAAGGCATCCGTGTAGGACCGGATCAATTCCTGGTAAGATTGGGCATAGCGCTCCGGTTGATCCGCACGCACCGAGGATCCCAATAGCATTCTGGTGCGATCGAGAAACTTTCGCATGATGGTCACTTTCTGGCTCCAAGAGTTTGGAGCGACATAGCGATCAAAGACATCCCGGATATGGTCCTCCACAGCTTCTGCTTTCAGTCCATCGGCGATAATGTCAAGAACAGCCCTCAATCCGCCGTTGGTCCCGTCATGGGCGTCATTGTAGGCCATGACAATATCCCCGCCCCGTCTGCGGTACTCCTGCTCCACTAAAGCTTTGGACCGGGAGGCGGCCTGGGATGAGGATAAGCGTCCGCCGACACTCACACAGCGGGTCACATGGTAATTGTAATAATCGGCAGTGATCCGGCTGAACTCGTCAAAGTTGCGCACCGTATTGGAGCTCAAATGGTAACCCATGCGCTGTTCGTCGTGGTCAATGGCGATGTGTCGGGCAATATAGCGTTCTTCCAATTCAGCTAAAAGATGGGATACAGACATGTTGCACCTCCCAGGTTGGGGTTATAAGGTTCTGAAAATAGATGTTATTTCATCCCTGGACTGGACCAGAGACCTGACGATGGGTTCGTAATGATCCGCAAAACGCGCAGCGGGCTGGGCTAGGATCTCCGGAGGCAGAATCCCTTTCAGGTGTTTGAGCACAGATTCCATCAAGGCGATTTTGCCGTCTAATTCCAGTGGATCTAAAGCCAGCTTGAAAACACGTCTGATATATTTCTCTTTTTGCTCGCGTTTATAGTGCTCCGTGAAATGGCTAAGTACATAACGCATCCCGCCTTGGACAGGATTACGGGCTTCCGCCAAAGCGGCTTTAAACCCGCCATGATTGGCAAAAGCCTCCTCCAGAATTTCCAGGCCCTCGGACTCTGCATCCTCCCAATCAATGGTTGAAATTAGACCATGGATATGCCGGTAAAGATGGATGAAGTAGGATACGATGAGGTGGCAAAACGCCTCGTGGGAAGTAATGGTCACGGATTCCAATGGAAAGGAACCCAAGGCCGTATCGATTTTGGCGGTGATCCTGGCAGTCAGGTTGTCGGCATCGATGGCCGAGATAATCGTTTCCAACTGAGATTTCGGGTCTTTTACGGCACCGGTTTGTTCATCATCTCCGGCACCACTGACCAATGGAGACGAAAACAAGTCCCCTTGGCTGGCTTTAAGAAACAGCCAGACATCCTCACTTTGGGCTTCCCCGGCCCACTGGCAGAGCTGCATACAATGCGACATCGGTAACAAGGGAAAAGAGATTTTTAACCGACGGATTTCTTGAGGGATTGAGGCCACAACTCCATACAGATGGTGTCCTGCATTTGGGGGATAGACCTGCTTTTGGATGAAATGGACGGCCCAGGCTGCCATCACTTCTATGGCAGCTCCACTTTGACCGAGGGTGAGATCCGTAAGCAGTTGGTTCCAAAATCGACGTTCCAGGCCATGGGAAAGGTGACGCGCCGCACGATGTATTGGTGTGTGGCTATCGCTCCCTTGTTGGGACAATCCGAAAAATCCATGTCTCAAGCCTGCGATGAGGATCTCTCTTTCGCTAAAGCAATTGCGGATCACATCCCCTACGTCGCCCACGGCAATCAAACGTAGACGGTGTTTGGATTGGCACACCGCCCCCGTAATGTGTTCTTTTTCATGGGGAGAGAGCCGCTCCATGGAGCAATCGCCTTCAGGATCCGGATAGATCAATGTGTCGGTATCAGGATCGTGGATTACGGCGGTAATTTTTTCCGGGACGCTGCCCACCATGCGAATGGCACCATCCGTGGTGGCAATGTGGCCCGTATAGACGATATTGGATTCAATGGAAGCGCCTGCCCCGGCGGACAGGATGGCCATTAATACCGAAAGATCAGCCGAGAAACCGGAGATATCGATGCCAAAATCCTTGGCCGAGGCCGCGCTGAGGTTAGCCACTGATAGGTCATATCCGCAAATCGGGATGTGAAGAAGGGTTAAAAGTCCTTCAGCCACGAGCCAAACCACGTCTTGGATATGTTGGGCGGTTTTCTTGGCGAAAACCACGGGGCCGGTAAACCGGATATGGGGGGGAGTTGCAGAAGAGCGTCGTTTCGCCACAATGGGAGTGATGATCGCTTTGGTACCCTCACCGGATTGATAAACCAGAACCGTATTGGCGCGACCCGTGGATTCGTTTTTTGGCTTTCCCTTCATCACCTCAGATTCCTGGTCTTGATTTCGATCCAGCCACTTTCCACACCAGGATAGACTTGAATGACCAAATCGCCCTCCAATAGGGTGATTTTGCGGCTGGGGGGACGGGTAGTCGGTTCGCCACTATCCGCCGCCATTTTAAAATTTTCGCCTGGTAGGGCTTCTGACAGAATCAACTCATGTTCCGTTATGATCCCCGACCACAGCAGACGGCCTGAGTCTAGCGCGAAAGTGTAGGTTCCCGGTTGAATATCACTGATCCGGTGGGTTGGTTCCAGAGGACTCAAGACAATTGAGGCCACGGTTTGTTCATCCCGGACAACGTCAAGTTCCGGGTCTGAAATTCCAGGAGCCATGGACACCAGAGGCTGGACTCGCCGGGTCAGGTCCTCGACCCATCGGGGAGGTAATTCGGTCCATTCGGGGTGGGTTTTCATCTGAATGGCAGGGTTAGCCAGTATCTCAGCAGATAGTTGAAGGATGATATCCTCCATGAGGGCGGTGGCCGTTTCAACGGTCAGGCGGTTTTGAAAATCCCAGTTTTCGATGATCTGGGCCATAAACGAGGTAAACATGCGATAATCGGCCTCATACTCGGGTTCCCTGCCCTGCTTCTCGATCTTGCGTAAAGCATCGACCAGAGCCTCCTTAGGACGAGGATGATCCAAAGCCCTGGCAATCAAGGGGATGAAATAGAGGGATGAAATAGAGGGATGAAGTCATGATTGCCTCATGAATGGGTGCTTGCGAGGTTCACGGCCTCTTCAACCTGTTCCCACACTCCGGCCTGGATGGCAGCCGCTTTAAACTCCGGATGGGTGGAAAGAACCTGGGCGGTGTTGAGCCAAAGATCGGGTATGGTTCGATTTGGGGTACGCTGCCACCGGCTGCCGGCAAAGCGGCTGAAGGTGGCCTTGGAAAGGCCGAAATCCTTGGCAATCCGGTTATCCTGGTAGACTCCAGCATCGAGGTCTTCAAAGATTCGAATAATCAGCTGTCTGAGGTTGTTCCTTCCCAACTGTTTGATAGATCGACGCTGGTTGTTGATATCGCAGCTCTTCTCTTTTGCTACAAATTGGGCCAGGGAAAATCCGAACTCCATTCCACGGGTTCCTTGGTTGTCCGCCGAATCGGTTTCCTCCAGGGCAATTTGGTCGTGGTAAGGGATGAGCACCATGGATGCCAGCCTACGTCCAATGATGCTTTGAATTCGCTCCCGTTCTCCGGGTCGGGCCGGATCAGGGTCTTTGATGTTCTTTTCCAGCCATTTGCGCCGTTCGGTACCTTTCAGGAAGGTCGGCAGCCAGACACAAATCGTCTGGTCATCGATACGCCAATTGTATCGGGACCAGAACTCATTGGTGCTGCGCTTCGCCTCCAACAGTGAAAGATAAAAGTGCCGCTTGACAAACCGCTGCATGGCCGCTGCCGCCCGGGTTTCTGATTCAAGCTCGCCCTGGGGCGGTCTGGTTTTGATGTCCCGGGCTCTGTTCTCACGAAAGGCCTGATAATAATAGCGGCAGTCCGGTCCGAATTGTTTCACTTCCAATGGCTTGGGCGATGGTGAATCCTCATCGGATCCGTTGGAAATGGGCAAATTACTGAACTTGTCCAGGGTGATGTCATAGGCTTTGTCCGCTGCCTCATAGGCTCGCCTCGCTCCCCAGGACCCTTGGTAAGCCCAGGAGCGTAAATACTGTAAAAACTCGGGTAACCGCAGGCGGGATCGTTCCGGAGAGTGAAATATGCGCCGGTTCAAAACCTCTTCCAAGGCGCTCCGGTCATGGTAATTCACTATACGGGCCACCAGGTCAATGAGAGACAACGACTGGCAGGGGGAGCCATGGAGACGGAAACGGGTCATGAAACCGCCTCCACTGTCCCATGGGGTTGGTCATTTTTCGTATGTGTGGATAGCGCCTCTTCCCAGAGCTGAAAATAGTCCCCATAGGTATCTAATAGCGGATGCTTGTAGGCCTTATCGTGCAAAGAATGTGCTTGCAAGCGACTGAAAGATTCGAGGGCGTGACGGTAGTTTTCCTGGGTGTAGTCAGTGCTTTGCCAGACATAGTTCCCGGAAAAGCTCCGACACTCAATGCACTCCTGATTCCGAGGTTCAACCTGGAATAATGTGTTAAAGGCAATTTGGTCCTTTCCTTGAATTTGGGCGAAAATGTTCTCCGAATTGTTCAGCCGATAATCGGGATCCAATTGGCACTGGATCAGATTGCGCTTCTCATTGAGGATTCGCCGAAACAGCTTGCCATGGGGATTGGTTTCGATGTCACGGTGAATGTAGCCAATGATCAGGTGGGAAAGGACGGCATCGATAAAGGAGGCGGCCATGGGAAGCCCCGAGGATCTTCCAGACCCACCGGGTTCCCCGTTGATGTGTTGCACTAACCGATTCGTGTCGAAGAAATTGTAGCGGGTCTCCGTGATACAGCGATAACAGGGCAATTCATGCCCTGGGATATAATAGATGATTTCACCAGCCTGGCCCATCCGATAGATACCGACCCAAAATACTGCTATCCCGTATTTCAGGGCAATGCGGCTGCCACGGGCTTGTACGGGGTGATAGTCACTAGCCATGACCATAACGATCTCTCGCCCCTTGGCTTTCTCAGTCTTAAGGATGGTTTCGATTTCACTATCGCTGATCGCTAAAAAATCTCCATAAGTATGGACTTTGAGATCCGGCACAGCGGGATTGTCTTTTTCTAATTGGCATTCCTGCAACCGCCCTTTAAGGGCTTCGGGTTTGAGGTTCCCAATGTCGCTGTGGCGAAAATTTTGGGCGACCAGATTTTTCTTTCGCACGCGCTTGGTATCAAAAAGGTAGAGGCAAGTGATACCAAGCCGCACCCATTGCTCCACTGCGGGCCCAATGGCCCCTGTGCCGATACAGAAAACAGTCGTTGTGACCATCCGATGGAAATCCACGTTATGGCTCACCCGTTGGTAGCGGTGATCTAAGGTGGATTTGAGCTTTGAATTCAGGGGTGTCTGATCCATGGGAAAACCTCCTACAATCTAATCGTCGATAATTTTTAGCTTGACCCGGTGGACGTTCACCCGACCGTTCCCCGCAGGATGACAAGTGACGATGAATGGATTGATTTTAAATTGACCAGTATCGGGAATGGTCTGGACCAAGGGCATCAAATATGCGTTGAGATGGGGGTTCCCAGGGGAGGTAGTATTGGAATAGGCCGCATTCTTATCTTGTTGAGATAAATGGGGGTTTCGACCTTTGTGGGAATGGGCTAGGCCGACAAAATGATGGTTTCGTCCCTTCAGTACAGAGTTAAGAAACGTAGTATTGGGTTGATACACGGTGGAATTCTGAAGGGCGGCAATATCCAGAATAAAACAGGTGATGGTATAATCGCATGTTTCGCTCAGTAAGATGCCGCCGGATTCTGCAGGGCAATTGCCGATGGTTTCTTTGATCTCATCAAATACCTCGCGCATCATGCGCATTTCTTGGATGAGGCAGGCCGGCGGAGCCGGTTTGGGGGGTCGTTTGGCCTTCTTGCTGAATTTTTTCCGAAGGGAATCGTGATACTGTTTTCGGCTGGAAATGACCAAATGGCGCGGTTCATCGCTATATTGATTGATTGCACTGGATTTCATATTAATCCTCCTGGCAGAGGATCCGGCCAGGGATGATAGACAATGCCCTTGCCGGATCCACTATTGTCTACAAAAGCTTGAACATCACGCTATCCGCCGTATTTATTAGCCCAATTGCGGGCCAATTCCCGGGCTTTGGAAAGCGACGATGGTTTGTTCTCGGGTTTAAGACAAATATAGGGCGGAGAGCCGTTCTTCCCTTTATAAATATGTTGTGTACGGGAATTGACGCCCTTTTCCACATAGGTTTTGACCTTTCCGGACGATTCTGGGTCTCTCACATACCGAAATCGGAAACCCCGGTAGTTTTCTGTTGACATGATTCCCTCCGAACTGAAACAATTAGTTATTTTCAACCGCTTTGTTGGCAGGAGGGGGATAGCCCCTCCTGCCGCCACTAACACCTACCCATGGTAAGGATCGTCTTCAACCCCACCATCGAGCACCAAGCCTGCAAACCGGGTATTCATGGCATACTCCTCCTCTCATCTTTACTTAATCTGGGGCAGTTCCAGTACAATTCGAATTTCTGCCACTGACAATTATTACTGTATTCTTATCTAATTCCGTGAGATCGATGATAATCGAGGAATGAATGAGGTGGCAAGGAAGTTAAATTATACTTTTGGGGAGTTTAGAGGATAGAAATATTATACTAAAGTGATAAAAATATATACATTTCATTAAAATTCTAAGAGCCGAAATCTAATTATTCCTTTATATTTCTGTATTTTATTAGCCATTTCTCAATTCCCAATATATCGTTAATCGATGATACTATTTATCGCCTATTTTCACCGAGTATCTTTTCCCGCAAAAACCAATATCAGAAGAAGTATTGTGCCCGATTTCATCTTTTCTTTCAGATATTGCTTTTGGAATAAATACTAATATTATTTTTTAGTTTTCTTTTTAATACCAACATCCTCGAGTGTTCTAAAATATCCTTTTTCATGGAACAACGCCACTACATCTCGAAGCCATTTAGCACTGCAAATTCGACGGGTGCATTACCAGTTTGTTAATGATTCTCGATAAAAAAATATTTCAAGGCTAAAAAAGTCCTGGACACTCTTTCTGGCATGCTGTATAGCAAAATGAACTATTGCGCTAATAACCAGGAGGATCAATGCACTCTGAAAGTGTCCATAAATTCTGTGGTCAAACGGCCACCAAGGAACAGATAGAGGAAATAGCTGAGATAATAGAGACATTTCCAAAACTCAGCCGAGGAGAACTTGCCAATACGGTTTGCGAATTATTTTCATGGAAAAGGCCCACCGGAAAGCTAAAAAGTGTTGAATGTCGGCAGTTTCTTGAAAGCCTGGATGCCAAGGGAATCATTGGGCTGCCGGCATGTAGAACACAGTACGCCAAAAAGGGCAGTACTAAAATTTTCAAGACCACCCAGGGGGATATTAAACCAACCATTTGCAGCAAGTTTAGGCAACTGGCACCCATAGGGTTGAGCCGGGTTGAGAGCAAGGAACAAAGACAGCTTTGGTATGAATATGTCGACCGGTATCATTACCTGGGCTATCAACTGCCTTTTGGCGCGCAGGTGCGCTATTTTATTAAATCCGGTGCAACCGGTGATATTCTTGGCTGTTTTCAATTCTCCAGTCCAGCATGGAAGATGGCGCCACGGGATCGCTGGATCGGCTGGAGCGATGAACAACGAAAAGCGAACCTGCAAAAGATCGTTAACAACAGTCGCTTTCTGATTTTCCCTTGGGTAAAGGTGAAAAACCTTGCCAGTTCGGCTCTTTCCCTGGCTGCCAAGACCATTGCGGATGATTGGCAACACTGCTACGGCTACCGTCCGGTTCTAATGGAGACCCTGGTTGACGCCAAACGATTCAAAGGTATTTGCTATAAGGCGGCCAACTGGATACACATGGGAGCAACCACGGGCCGCGGCCGGATGGACCGTTACCACAAACGGCAAGGTATGGCGATCAAAGAGATTTATGTTTACCCGCTTACATCGCGATTTCGCCAGCAATTGGCGCAGATATAATTGGGTATTGCCATGGGACTTGCAGCTCGCAATCTTGAACCGGATCCAAAAGGAAACTTTCGAAACATGATCCATGATGAAGTGGATAAATGGGTTGACCAGATTGTAGACGAGGTATTTGAAGACGGCAAAGAGCCTACTGTGATGGAGCTCAGCCAACTGTTTTCCGAAACCAAACAGAAGTTTTTTGGTGCCTGTTTACAGGCCCTGATCGAACAAAAATACGCTGGATTATTCGAGCAGGAGTATGCTCCCTGCCCGCGTTGTGGCAAAAGGTGCAAAAAACGGCGCGACCATTTAAAAGAGCTGATAACCATGCATGGGCCCAGCGTTTTGAAACGGCCCTGGTTTTATTGTACGGATTGTTCCCATGGATTTACGCCACTGGACGAGACCCTTGAGGTCAGCCGGAAAAAATATCAGTTTGACGTTCAGAAAAAATCGACTAAGACCGCTACCGAGGTTCCCTTTTCAAATGGCAGTGAACTTTTTGCCGAACTAACCGATCATCGTGTTAGTGACCATTTCATGCACGATACATTTGAACAAGTCGGTGCGTTTGCCTGCCTTGAGGATGTCATTCCTAGCCGACAAGAGATTGCCCAAAGGTGCTCGAGTGTAAGCGAAAGTGCCTGGCGGCCGGTATTGGTGGTGGCCTCAGACGGAGCCCATGTACCCACACGGCCCAAAGCAAAGCGAAATGAAAAAAGAGGAAAAGGTCGCTGGCAAGAGGCCAAGGGCTTTCGTATATACCTGCTGGGCAAGGATCGAATCGTACATGTAGCCAGTTGGCATCAAATCCAAAACTTCGCCGACAATCAAAACGGACCCGTTTGTGCCCATTTAAACAGCCCCAATGTCTGCGCACTATGTAGCTGTTAAGAGCCCGCCCATGACCCCGCGTAAAAGTAAAAAAGACCCCGCCCTCGGAGTGGGGCCGATGTGCTGGCGGTGGAGTCTACTGAGCTTCGGGCAAATTGAGGCCGGCAATAATACGCTCTATTCGAGATAGTCTTTGCTGGATATCCGCCAAGGATCGTTCAAGGCCTTTGCAGCTATCACAATATTTTTCAGGGTATTGGACCTGTCGAAGGGTACCGATCACAGAAGGGATGATGTCCCCCAACGCGGTCGGTCCGTTTTGGTTTTGGTCACCGGAGCAGGACTGGTCCGAAGGAGGATTTACTGCGATGGGTTTATGAACGGCAATCGTGTTGGCAGGCTGTTGACGCTGTTCAAGGAGCAAGTTGACGGCATCGACAAAAGATAGTCGATGAGCCGCCATGATCATATCGATGGGGTTGAAGTTCTTTTTGCAGCAAAAGCATCGGGCCAGATTGGTGGATTTATTGATGGCGGTGTCCCGGCCGCCGCATAGGGGACAATCAAATCTTGGGCGATTGCCATCGTTCCGATTGAAAGAAGGGATCACCGAGTCGATGGGGAATTGGTTTCGCAGGTATCGTAATTGCTGAGCAGAGAATCCTCGACGGGTCATTTTTTTGGGGTTCGCAGCGAGTTTCCATTGATGTGTATGGTTACGCAGCGGTGTTTGAGCCGGTCAAGCAAAGCGTCAACCATGGGTTTGGCATCGAACAGATCATACCAATCATCATAGAGCAGGTTGGTGGTGATGATGGTGGCTTTTCTGCGATATCGTTCGCCCATGAGCTTGAAAAAGGCATTGACCTGCTCGGATTTAAGGGTCAGATATCCCAGCTCGTCGATGACCAACAGGTCATATCGGCACAGTTTTCGGATCAGTTTGTTTGTAGAGCGGTCGGCCAGCGAACTGTACAATTCGTCGAGCAGATCCTGGGCGAGGAAAAAGCGTCCGCGGTAGCCGGCGATCAGGGCCTTTCTTAACAGTCCGATGGCCAGTCCGGTTTTGCCTGTTCCCGTCTTGCCAATGAGAACGACATTGCATGCGTTTTCGACAAAGCCCAGCTGGGCCAGATCCATGATTTGCTTTTTTTTGACGGCAGGCTGTTTTTTGAAAGGGAAGCTTTCCAGGGTCCAGTCAAAAGGGATTTTGGCCTGAGACAGCCGGTAGAGCATACTCCGCTGCTGGCGATGGGCGTGTTCAGCGGCCAGAAGTCGATATAGGCTGTCGGTCAGAGCGCAGCCGGTTTTTTGGGCGAGTTCGAGTTCTTGTTCAAGGGCTTTTTTAAAGCCGACCAGGCGCAGGCGATCAAGCAGCTCATCGATTTTATTCATTGTCTTAGTCCAGTTCATCAAGGTCGAAGAAGTCTCCGGCGACACAGGACAGAACGATGTTCTCCAGCCGATTGAGGTCAAAGACGCCATATTGAACAGCGCGTGCAACTGCCTTTTCAAAGGGCCTTTTCGGATAATCTCGTTTGATGGCCAAAAGGCGTTTTAGTTTTTGGGTGGCAGCGCTACGGTAACGGGCGACGATGGCGGCGACATATGCGTCCAGGTTTTGGCTGTGGCCGGTGAGTTGACGCATCAACGGAGCGGATCGTTTTGCGGTCTTGCGGGCCATGGGCTGATGGTGCCCGGTCCGGGTGCTTTTGGCGTCACGCTGGTCGATGATGCGCGCATGGGTGGCCACCTTTCGGTGGTTGTGGAAAATGCGTAGATCATAAAGGCCCTTTTGTATTTCGACGATTTTTCCGCACAGCCGTTCGGGCACGCTGTATCGGTTGGTGTCCACGGTGATATAGCCGTATAGGTCCACCGTGCGGGTAAGGGCCTGGTAAATCGGCGGGGTGACGGCCGGAAGCGGCTTCAAAAAAGAGCGTTCGCTCTGATAAGCCTGTCTGGCGGTCATGCCAAGGGCACGTTTGATGGTGTTGTTGGCGACCTGATCGCACCAGTTTCGGGCAGCATCATTGAGGGAGTGCCAGTCGTCAAAGTCCTTTCCGGGCAAGAAACTGTTTTCGATGTAGTGGAAGTTTCTCTCGACCAGAGCGCTGCGGTTGGCGTGGCCGATGGCGTGTGGGACAAAGCGCATGCCGTAGATGGCCCCAAAGACCTCGATCTCCGGGGCAATGATGGCATCCGGTCCACTGCCTGCGGCCACCAGCACGCTGGTGTTGTCGATGACACAGGTTTCTGATGCACCGTCGAAGTAGTCAAGGGCGGTGGAAAGAAAGGCCTTGGCCTCGAACCGGGTAAAGCGCGGGTAGTACTGGAAAAAGAGCAGTCGACAATTGGCCAGCACCATGGAGGCACACTGGGCTTTACGGCGCTTTCCGGCAATGGACACCCTGTGCGGGGAGGTGTCGTGCTGGGATTCTTTTCCGGGCGAGTATGCATAGGTCCCGCTGCGCCGGATTCTTCCCGGCCGCAGGTCTAAGGAGCGGACCATGCGGGTGAGGCTGGTATAGGGAATGTGCTGTCCGTATTGATCGGCCAACTCGGCTTGGATCATAACGCAGTTGCCGCCAAATTGCTGATACAACTGACAGACCAGTTTCGCAAGCGGTTCATAACGGCTGGGCCGGCTGATCCGTTCGGGGGTCTGGCCGGCAAGGATGCGACGAATGGTCTTTCTGGACATCTTGATCTGCCGGCTGATCCCCCGGATGCTCTGGCCGGCCTGGTGCAAAGCGATCACGGTTTGACGGTCGGTTGCGTTTCTCATGGCAAAGTCTCCTTATTGTGCACTTAAGGCGATGAAAGGTGTCCTGGATATCGTTGAAGGGTGTTACCAGGCGATCCTGTTGAAAAGTGTCTTGATTGGGGTAGAACACTTGGCCAACCATTTTCTCCAGTCGGCCGAGGATAAGGGCTGCGGTGCGAAGGTCGTTCAGCCATCGACCCTCGGGGCCCAACTGGCCCTTTTGTTCGGCCTTTCGGGCAGCCAACGATTTGGAAAACAGGAGCGGATCGGTGACCATCTTTTCCCGCGCTGGGCGATTGGCCTTTTGGTAGTGCTGCCAAAGCTGGTCCAGTTGCCGGCTGGTCATCCGCTGTTGTGAAAGTGCTTTGACCAGCAGCCTGGCGTGGCCGGCGTTGGCGCGCGCCAACGGCACCAGCACCCGGCTGGCGCTCCAACTCGACAGATATCCGTCCCGCACGGCGTCAACCGCCTCTTTTGGCAATTGGTCGATAAGTGCAAGACGCCGGGTGACCCAACTGGGATGCCGGCCCATTTTGGCAGCAATCTGGTTCTGGGTCAGCCGATGGGTGGTCTTCAACTCACGTAAAACAGCCGCCTGCTCGAACACGTCCAACGGCCTGGCACCGTTTGAGGCCAAAAGCCGGCAAAGCGCTTCACAGGCATCCCCAGGCCAGATCAGGGCTTTGAGGGTGTCCAACCCAGCGCGCCGGGCGGCCTCAACGCGCTTATAGCCGTCGATGAGCACAAAGCCGGACGGATTACCGGCAATCACGACAATGGGCAGAAGCTGGCCGCAGCGCATCAGCGAGTCGGCCAGAGTGACAATAGGCCGCTGGCGCCGGATGCGGGTGTAGGCGTAGGCCAGATCCAGATGTGCGATCTCAACGGATCTTATGGCAATGGACTCTTGCATGGTCGAGCCCTAGCAGATCCAACGGGCAAAGTCCCACGAGTGATCTCTTTGCAAGATGAAGAATCAGCCAAGGAATTGTTGCAACCAATTGGAATCAATTGAAATATACGAGTTGACGCGTACCTCTTTGCAAGATCGTCCGGTTGTGCCGGCCTAAGCTCGTAATAGACTGTGATTGCATCAGATTTTTCCGGGCACGCGTACCTCTTAGCAAGAACCGCCCCGCTGCGACTCGTGGCCTCAAGGTCCCGTTTGAGCCGGTCACGACCCTGCTGAAGACGCCTGTTGCGGGCAACGTACTCCGGGTGGTGCTCACGATATTGGCGCCAGTAGTCCGGACGCTTTTCCGTCCATCGCTTCTGGCTGTCGCGCTTATTGTCACGGTAAGTCGGATCGCTGATTATTCGGGCACGGCGCCACCGCTGACGGCGTTTATTCTGGCAAGCTCTTCGGGAGCAGTATTCTTGATCAGGATTTTGAGGACGCCGCTCGAACCGACGGCCACAACACTTGCAGCGGCAGCTCACTGGAACCTCCTAGACTAAGCGTCATTTGATACGTTCCAGTATATCGCTCATTGGAACCCATCGACCAGCATGGGCCTGAGTCGATTGCGGGATGAATTGAAGGGCTAAATCACTGGATTGCTGGTGGGGTATTTCTGGGGGGCATAGGTGGGTCCGTTTTCGTTAGCGCCGAAGCACTGCATCAGCTGCTGGACCAAATCCAGCCTGATCTCTATATGCAATCTGCCCAGATGGGAGATAGGATCTGCTCCCACATTGGTGGAATTGTGGGATTGTGGATTTGCTGGTTGGTGGGATTGGGAGTCTACCTCATGAGGTTCTGCAGAATCGTTTAGAAAACTCTCCACACTGGCTGGTGCCTTCCGTCCCAAAATTTCTGATCCTCTGGATCGAAATTGTTCGTTTTTATGGGTTTTTGAGTTCATTTTAGTTTTTCAATCCGCCGTTTTAGTTCCTGGGCGACAGCTTTGAAGTCCTTTGTCGCCGGTGATTGGGGATCATATTGGATAATTCCCTGTTGAAACGAAGGGCTCTCCTCTATCCGGACCCGTTTATGGATGCGATTATTAAATACCAATTGGCAATATTTTTCCCTCAATGCCGCTTCCATCTCCCGCTCAATGACCATCCCACGGCCATCCACTTGATTAATCACAATGCCCAATATTCTGAGATGGGGGTTGAAATATTTCCTTGTTTTTTCGATGGTCTCAAACAGTGCCTGCATTCCTGCCAGCGCATACGGCGAGGGTCGTACTGGGATCAATACAAAATCAGCTGCCTGCAAGGCTGCCAATTGTAGGTGACCAAACGATGGTAAACAGTCGATGAGGACATGGTCATAGGAAGAACCACCAACGGTGTTCAGTCGCTCAAGCCCCTCTTTGAGCTTAAAAATGACCGCAAAATCACGCTCCGCCACCGGCGCCAATGAAATATCGGCCCACAGCAAATGCAATCGCTGTGTAATCACCGCCGGCTTGATTGGTTTTTCGTCGTAAAGATTGAGTACATGGGCATCATTTGCGGGTTGATCCTTTATAAATGAGCCGGTGAGGTTACCCTGTGGATCATTATCCACAGCCAAAACCTATGGATTGGTGATTATTCGATAGAATTTGCGCCAGGTTGAAAGTGATGGTGGTTTTGCCCACTCCGCCCTTCTGATTGGCGATGGCGATTATAGTCATTCAGCCTGTTTAAATAGTCCTGGTATTTAAATTTTGTGGAAATGTGGGTCTGTGGGGTCGGTGAAAACTTTAGATCTGGGGATCGTTGGACTGAGAATTACTAAATAGGCCAATGAGAGTGGGTGGGATTGTGGTCATCCACAATTGTGCTTTTGAGGGTATACGCAGTCATGCACATAAAATTGAGTGAGCCTCTCAAGCTTTTTAGATATCGACTTTGTCCATAGCGCCCTGTGGAATCCATCCCGCCAATAAATCATGGATTCGAATGGTATTGTTTAAATTTACCGAGCGAATAGGCTCGGCATGCTTGTATTATCCTTGAGTACAAAGATCAGCATATCAGCAATTCGAACCGATCCCCCAAAATTATGATATCACAAGGGTCGAGGGACTAAATTTTTGTATTGATTCAGTATATTATCCGGGTAGTGACTTGTAGGAGAGTTATACGCAATAATGGTAATCACTTTTTGACTGTGATAATCTATTGAAAATCAAATAATCATCGAAAAAGGCCAACCACAAGATGTGGCAATTGGCCATTTTTTCATACGGCACAATAAATGCTGCAACTTGTCGAAAGAGTCACTTACTTGTACACATATTAAACGGTGTCTTTCCCAGGGTTGACTCATCTCATCGGCCAAGATCAAGTTGCCAAAGATCGGCCAAGGCTGAAATTTGAATTCCCCGCGACCGCCTTCGGAGTAATACACCTCGGCGCCGGTAACATCCGACGGGAGCAAATCGGGCGTGAACTGAATGCGTTGGAAGGTGGACTCGAGACAGGTCGACAGCGTTTTGATGGCACGGGTCTTGGCAAGGCCGGGCAGGCCTTCCACCAGGACATTGCCGTTGCACAGCAGGGTCAGCATCAACCGATCGACCACGGCTTCCTGGCCGATGATCGATTGCGCCATCCTTGCCTTCAGATCCAGAACCGTTTCGCGTGCGCTCATGGCTTTTTCCTTGCTTGACTTTGGCCAACCAAGCCCTGGGCGTGCAATCCACTTAAGGCATCGAACGTTATCTGAACGACCAGGCGCGATGGCTGCACAGCCCATGCGGGACCGGCCAGACCGGCGGTCAGCAGGACAACCACCTGCACCAGCGCCCAGACCAATCCTTTTTCCCTGTGTTTTGCTGTTCCATCTTTGACGGGCATATCAGCTCGACAATGTCTGTGCGATGCTGCCTTTGGAACCGAAAATGGACACCAGGGTCCCGCTGAACCCTGGTGTCTGTTAAGGGCCGGGTCGACCCGTCCGTTCATCAGCAGCAGGTTATTGTGGCGAAACCGCCTCCAGGCGCTGTAATTGCTGCAGGGCTTTTTGCACCTGGAAAGTCTTGTAGCTGACGTTGGCCAGATTGAAGGCCGCACCTTCCTGATAAGGATACTGCGGGATAGATTGCAGGAACGTTATGGCCTTGTCGGCGACCGGTACGAACAGCCACATATTGTCGATCATCCAACGCAGGTACATGCCGGACTCGACCGGAGCCTTCTCGTACGGGTCAGCGCGCAGGTTGACGATTTCCGGCCAAGCCGGGATCTCGCGCACGGCGGTAGCCATGTTGCCATGCAGCAGGGCGAAGCTGAGTTTCCAGTCTTTCCAGCGGATCGCGTTTAACTCGCCGCCCTGGCCGAAATACAGGATTTCTTCGCGCGGCCCTTTGGCGACCTCGCCCTTAAAGAAAGGCAGGAAGTTATAGCCGTCCAGATGGACCTTCCACTGCTTACCGTTGGCGGTGTAGTCGCCCTGCTTGAGCTTGGCAACGATATCGGGTTCGCCCGCCGCCGCCATCAACGTCGGCATCCAGTCCTCGTGCGACATGATGTCGTTGATCACGGTGCCAGGCTTGATCACGTTCGGCCAACGCACCAGCGTTGGCACCCGCATGCCGCCTTCCCAGGTTGTCCCCTTGCCTTCCTTGAAACGGGTTGTCCCGCCATCGGGCCAGGTGAAGGTCTCGGCGCCATTGTCCGAGGAGTACATCACGATGGTGTTGTCGGCGATACCCAACTCATCCAACTTGTCGAGCAACTGGCCGACGTGGCCATCGTGCTCGACCATGCCGTCGGCATAGATGCTGATACCGGTCTTGCCAAAAGACTCGGGCTTGAGTCGCGTGTGTACGTGCATGCGCGAGGCATTGACCCAGACAAAGAACGGCTTGCTCGCCTTGTGTGCGCGATCGATGAAATCCAGGCTCGCCTGTGTGAATTCGTCGTCAGCCGTCTCCATGCGCTTGCGCGTCATCGGACCGGTGTCTTCGATCTTGCCATCGGCGGTGGCCTTGAGCACGCCGCGCGGTCCGTATTTCTTGTGGAATTCCGGATCTTTCGGATAGTAGTAGGTCTCGGGCTCTTCTTCGGCGTTCAGGTGATACAGGTTACCGAAGAATTCGTCGAAACCGTGGTTGGTCGGCAGGTGCTTGTCCTGGTCACCCAGGTGGTTCTTGCCGAACTGACCGGTCATGTAGCCGTGGTCTTTAAGCAGGCCGGCGATCGTCGGTGCCCAGTCCGGGATACCGTGGTCGGAACCGGGCATGCCGATCGTTAGGAGACCGGTGCGGAAGGGATGCTGACCCAGGATGAACGAGGACCGCCCGGCGGTGCAGCTCTGGTGGGCGTAATAATCGGTGAAAAGCGCACCCTCCGCAGCGATGCGGTCGAGATTGGGGGTTTTGTAGCCCATCATGCCGTGGCTGTACGCGCTAATGTTATCGCCTCCGATGTCATCACCCCAAATAATAAGGATGTTGGGTTTGTCGGCAGCGACTGCCGCGTTGCTGGCCAGGCAACATATGGCCAAAATAAAGAGGGTGGCAAGAAAGCGGATTTGCATTTTAACCTTCCTTTCTCTGTTGGTGTTTTGGCGCTGGCTTCAAGAAGGCCTTCGTTGACCGAAAAATACGACCAATAAGACCTTTTGAGTGGTCTGGTCGACAGGTAAGCGGTTACGGAGCAAATCGTGGCTGGACATACCGGATAAACAGCGATTTGATAAGAAATACTAATGCTCCAGGAAAAAAGTAGATAGCTGAAAATGCCAGGCTGTTGCTAAGCATGAAAAAAGGAATGTGACGCTCGAACAATAAGCCAATAGTTAGTAGCTGTCAAATGGCCAGAATCTATTTCTAACAGGACTGTAATCAAATAATTGATGGCAAGCAGAAGACAATCATACTGGACCCCTATTTTCGACCTTAAGGAAATCCTCTTTCTCTTGGTTCTCGGTCTCCTGTTTCCATCCATTCTTTTAGGCGCCTCTCACGATACCGTTACAAAACCCCGGCCCCGTATCGGTCTGGCCTTGGGGGGCGGCGGCGCGTTGGGATTTGCCCATATCGCAGTTGTGCTCAGCAACGTTTTCGACTTGTGATTTACATCTCATTTCAACTGACTTTATTGGGTGGTAATTTTGCAACCGTGGATAAGCGTATCTGAGAACTTGACTTTCTGTTGATTGGTGAGATTCGTTTACGAATTAC
>CAVQMW010000007.1:0-455000 GCA_963713755.1 uncultured delta proteobacterium
CACGAGTCGCAGCGGGGCGGTTCTTGCTAAGAGGTACGCGTGCCCGGAAAAATCTGATGCAATCACAGTCTATTACAGCTTAGGCCGGCACAACCGGACGATCTTGCAAAGAGGTACGCGTCAACTCGTATATTTCAATTGATTCCAATTGGTTGCAACAATCCCTTGGCTGATTCTTCATCTTGCAAAGAGATCACTCGTGGGACTTTGCCCGTTGGATCTGCTAGGGCTCGACCATGCAAGAGTCCATTGCCATAAGATCCGTTGAGATC
Organism: uncultured delta proteobacterium; assembly: GCA_963713755.1. Classification (GTDB taxonomy): domain Bacteria; phylum Desulfobacterota; class Desulfobacteria; order Desulfobacterales; family CAVQMW01; genus CAVQMW01. Next base: position 273 of record CAVQMW010000007.1, read on the forward strand.
GCACATCTGGATCTGGCCTACGCCTACACCCGCATCCGGCGCCAGCGGCCTATTGTCACTCTGGCCGACTCGCTGATGCGCTGCGGCCAGCTTCTGCCCATTGTCGTGATTGCCGGTAATCCGTCCGGCTTTGTGCTCATCGACGGCTATAAGCGCGTTGAGGCCGCCCGGCGCGCTGGGTTGGACACCCTCAAAGCCCTGATCTGGCCTGGGGATGCCTGTGAAGCGCTTTGCCGGCTTTTGGCCTCAAACGGTGCCAGGCCGTTGGACGTGTTCGAGCAGGCGGCTGTTTTACGTGAGTTGAAGACCACCCATCGGCTGACCCAGAACCAGATTGCTGCCAAAATGGGCCGGCATCCCAGTTGGGTCACCCGGCGTCTTGCACTTATCGACCAATTGCCAAAAGAGGCGGTTGACGCCGTGCGGGACGGATATCTGTCGAGTTGGAGCGCCAGCCGGGTGCTGGTGCCGTTGGCGCGCGCCAACGCCGGCCACGCCAGGCTGCTGGTCAAAGCACTTTCACAACAGCGGATGACCAGCCGGCAACTGGACCAGCTTTGGCAGCACTACCAAAAGGCCAATCGCCCAGCGCGGGAAAAGATGGTCACCGATCCGCTCCTGTTTTCCAAATCGTTGGCTGCCCGAAAGGCCGAACAAAAGGGCCAGTTGGGCCCCGAGGGTCGATGGCTGAACGACCTTCGCACCGCAGCCCTTATCCTCGGCCGACTGGAGAAAATGGTTGGCCAAGTGTTCTACCCCAATCAAGACACTTTTCAACAGGATCGCCTGGTAACACCCTTCAACGATATCCAGGACACCTTTCATCGCCTTAAGTGCACAATAAGGAGACTTTGCCATGAGAAACGCAACCGACCGTCAAACCGTGATCGCTTTGCACCAGGCCGGCCAGAGCATCCGGGGGATCAGCCGGCAGATCAAGATGTCCAGAAAGACCATTCGTCGCATCCTTGCCGGCCAGACCCCCGAACGGATCAGCCGGCCCAGCCGTTATGAACCGCTTGCGAAACTGGTCTGTCAGTTGTATCAGCAATTTGGCGGCAACTGCGTTATGATCCAAGCCGAGTTGGCCGATCAATACGGACAGCACATTCCCTATACCAGCCTCACCCGCATGGTCCGCTCCTTAGACCTGCGGCCGGGAAGAATCCGGCGCAGCGGGACCTATGCATACTCGCCCGGAAAAGAATCCCAGCACGACACCTCCCCGCACAGGGTGTCCATTGCCGGAAAGCGCCGTAAAGCCCAGTGTGCCTCCATGGTGCTGGCCAATTGTCGACTGCTCTTTTTCCAGTACTACCCGCGCTTTACCCGGTTCGAGGCCAAGGCCTTTCTTTCCACCGCCCTTGACTACTTCGACGGTGCATCAGAAACCTGTGTCATCGACAACACCAGCGTGCTGGTGGCCGCAGGCAGTGGACCGGATGCCATCATTGCCCCGGAGATCGAGGTCTTTGGGGCCATCTACGGCATGCGCTTTGTCCCACACGCCATCGGCCACGCCAACCGCAGCGCTCTGGTCGAGAGAAACTTCCACTACATCGAAAACAGTTTCTTGCCCGGAAAGGACTTTGACGACTGGCACTCCCTCAATGATGCTGCCCGAAACTGGTGCGATCAGGTCGCCAACAACACCATCAAACGTGCCCTTGGCATGACCGCCAGACAGGCTTATCAGAGCGAACGCTCTTTTTTGAAGCCGCTTCCGGCCGTCACCCCGCCGATTTACCAGGCCCTTACCCGCACGGTGGACCTATACGGCTATATCACCGTGGACACCAACCGATACAGCGTGCCCGAACGGCTGTGCGGAAAAATCGTCGAAATACAAAAGGGCCTTTATGATCTACGCATTTTCCACAACCACCGAAAGGTGGCCACCCATGCGCGCATCATCGACCAGCGTGACGCCAAAAGCACCCGGACCGGGCACCATCAGCCCATGGCCCGCAAGACCGCAAAACGATCCGCTCCGTTGATGCGTCAACTCACCGGCCACAGCCAAAACCTGGACGCATATGTCGCCGCCATCGTCGCCCGTTACCGTAGCGCTGCCACCCAAAAACTAAAACGCCTTTTGGCCATCAAACGAGATTATCCGAAAAGGCCCTTTGAAAAGGCAGTTGCACGCGCTGTTCAATATGGCGTCTTTGACCTCAATCGGCTGGAGAACATCGTTCTGTCCTGTGTCGCCGGAGACTTCTTCGACCTTGATGAACTGGACTAAGACAATGAATAAAATCGATGAGCTGCTTGATCGCCTGCGCCTGGTCGGCTTTAAAAAAGCCCTTGAACAAGAACTCGAACTCGCCCAAAAAACCGGCTGCGCTCTGACCGACAGCCTATATCGACTTCTGGCCGCTGAACACGCCCATCGCCAGCAGCGGAGTATGCTCTACCGGCTGTCTCAGGCCAAAATCCCTTTTGACTGGACCCTGGAAAGCTTCCCTTTCAAAAAACAGCCTGCCGTCAAAAAAAAGCAAATCATGGATCTGGCCCAGCTGGGCTTTGTCGAAAACGCATGCAATGTCGTTCTCATTGGCAAGACGGGAACAGGCAAAACCGGACTGGCCATCGGACTGTTAAGAAAGGCCCTGATCGCCGGCTACCGCGGACGCTTTTTCCTCGCCCAGGATCTGCTCGACGAATTGTACAGTTCGCTGGCCGACCGCTCTACAAACAAACTGATCCGAAAACTGTGCCGATATGACCTGTTGGTCATCGACGAGCTGGGATATCTGACCCTTAAATCCGAGCAGGTCAATGCCTTTTTCAAGCTCATGGGCGAACGATATCGCAGAAAAGCCACCATCATCACCACCAACCTGCTCTATGATGATTGGTATGATCTGTTCGATGCCAAACCCATGGTTGACGCTTTGCTTGACCGGCTCAAACACCGCTGCGTAACCATACACATCAATGGAAACTCGCTGCGAACCCCAAAAAAATGACCCGTCGAGGATTCTCTGCTCAGCAATTACGATACCTGCGAAACCAATTCCCCATCGACTCGGTGATCCCTTCTTTCAATCGGAACGATGGCAATCGCCCAAGATTTGATTGTCCCCTATGCGGCGGCCGGGACACCGCCATCAATAAATCCACCAATCTGGCCCGATGCTTTTGCTGCAAAAAGAACTTCAACCCCATCGATATGATCATGGCGGCTCATCGACTATCTTTTGTCGATGCCGTCAACTTGCTCCTTGAACAGCGTCAACAGCCTGCCAACACGATTGCCGTTCATAAACCCATCGCAGTAAATCCTCCTTCGGACCAGCCCTGCTCCGGTGACCAAAACCAAAACGGACCGACCGCGTTGGGGGACATCATCCCTTCTGTGATCGGTACCCTTCGACAGGTCCAATACCCTGAAAAATATTGTGATAGCTGCAAAGGCCTTGAACGATCCTTGGCGGATATCCAGCAAAGACTATCTCGAATAGAGCGTATTATTGCCGGCCTCAATTTGCCCGAAGCTCAGTAGACTCCACCGCCAGCACATCGGCCCCACTCCGAGGGCGGGGTCTTTTTTACTTTTACGCGGGGTCATGGGCGGGCTCTTAACAGCTACATAGTGCGCAGACATTGGGGCTGTTTAAATGGGCACAAACGGGTCCGTTTTGATTGTCGGCGAAGAGAGCGAAGTCTGATATTTTTAACAGCCTGCAAGAATGCACAGATCGGCTGGTTGTGTGATTTTGCAACTTCAGCCATTGAGGATCACTTCCCACCTGAAGGCAGACAGCCAAAATCGTCAGAGAAATGCAAAGTTTCTAAAGCTTCTCTAAACGAGTTAAAGGATATGGCTTTAAATAAACCTGAATCAGTGGCACATTAGCACCAATAATGCATATAAACTATTGATATATTAGCAAGTTGATGATAATAATCGGGCATCAATTTTTCACCCCGGAGGTGAATGAATGCGACACCCGATTCGGATCAAACATGGAATGGAAAGGCTGGCCAGCCATGGCGGTCTCATCCACATTGGCGCTTTGCTGGATGCGATTGATTTCAAGAAGCACTTTGACATAATCAACGAAGTACATTGTGTAGATCCCAAGATTAGCCATGGTGATGTTTTATCCTCCATGATTGCTCTGATCAGCGTTGGCAAGCCGGACTATGATGCCATCGAAATATTTCGTGATAAACAAGATTTTTTCACCAAAGCCATGGATATCACCAAATGCCCTTCAAGTTCCACTATTCGGCAACGGATTGATCTTATCGGTAGCAAAGCAGACCGTAAGCTCAAGGATCTGTCCATGGATTTGATTCGCAGTTGCTCGCCGGCGATAACCCCTTTGCACACAAGCGTCGGTGATTTCATTGTTCTTGATATGGACGTCAGCCCCTTTGATAATTCCAAAACCCAAAAGGAAGGGGTGTCCCGGACCTATAAAGGCGTTGATGGTTTTGCACCGATGTTTGCCTATCTGGGCACCGAGGGATATCTGGTGAACCTTGAACTGCGTGAAGGCAAACAGCATTGCCAGAGAAACACCCCCGAGTTCATCAAGGAAACTTTGGAATCTGTGCGCAAAATCACCGACAAGCCCATTTTGATGCGGCTTGATTCCGGCAATGACAGCAAAGACAACTTTCCCGATGCGCAGAATGTAGACTTCATCATCAAACGCAATCTGCGCAGAGAATCGGTCCAAGGTTGGGTTGATTTGGCCAAACAGGTTGGCCAACAACGGCTCTGCCGTCAAGACAAACGCGTATGGATCGGAAAAACCACCGTCGGTATTAACGGTGAGCCCTTGCCCCATCCGATCACATTTGAAGTCACCGAGAGGCTGACCAAAAAGGGCCAGCGGCTTTTGTTTCCCGAATATCAAATCGATACCTACTGGTGTAGTATCGAGGATATGCCCCCCAGAGAGGTGATCCATCTTTACCATGATCATGGCACCAGCGAACAGTTTCACTCGGAGATCAAATCCGACATGGGCCTGGAGCGATTGCCCAGCGGTTTTTTCGATAGCAACAGTCTGATCCTGCATCTTGGAATGCTGGCTTACAACATGCTGCGGATCATCGGCCAGGTGAGTCTTGAAGAAAGTGACGTAAGCCAACAACCTTTAGCCCGGCGCAAAAAGGTAACCCGCCGCCGGATCCGGACCGTCATGCAGGATCTGATGTATATGGCCGGCAGACTGATAACCCGAGGCAGAAGGTGGTTTCTATCCTTCGGCCAGCTAAATCCTTTTTCAAAGATTGCCGAACGGGTATACAATCGACTGAAACTACTTTCCGCTGTTGGGTAACCCACACAGTTTCAAAGATCATTGATCATCAAGCAGCTGATTGCTGATTGGTCGTGTCCAAAAATCAGGGACAAGAACCAGCATCCTTGAATTTCCTGCATTTTGAGCAGAGCGGTGTCGCTCAATTCAAGACAAGCAGGCGATTTTTTGACCAAAGCGGCTTAAGCAATATTTAGGCCACGGAATCAGGATAAAATAAGAATTGCGTCAACAAGTGGAGAGCTGATTTCTCATCGTAGATTAAACTTCATATTATTTCAATGGCGATACCTATCTGAAGATGATGGTGCCGAAGTCAAGATTTGGACTGATAATCAACTCAACATCGATGAATCTGTATGTTTATTGGCTCGAGCTTTCACAGGAGAAAGTTGGGCACACAGAATGAGTGATCGGGTTTCGATGCGTGAGATAAAAGTAACCTACTCCGGTCTCAGGAACATACTAAATGTGGATAAATTTCGGAAACGTCTTGAAGAGATAGAGGGTATTGAAATTATTGATCGCCAAAATAAGGAGTATGTATTGGTTTATCTAAGGGCATTGCGTGAACGCGAAAACGAGGCCGCCCTATATGGCCATGGCTAAAGCTTCAAAGGTCGACCCATCATCTTGCAAAAAGGATTAGCTAAACCCGATGTCCAAACATATCCTACCTTCGTGTATGGCTTTCGTGTATTTTTTCTGAGAAAATTGCACTAAATCGTGTAAAATTTAACAAAATATCACTTTCAGATTTTTACGGAATCCTTGTAATGGCGGGGCTTTAGCGGGTTTACAGCGATGGTTAAAAATCCTATCGGTATCCTTTCACGCCGCCAACAGGGGGTCACCGGCCTCTTTCCGCCTGTGACCAGCACCCTGAGGCACTTTTGGCAAACTGTAAACGCTAAGAGGATGCACAGGTCAAGATCCAGGTAGTGGTACTCCCATTGTGAAACCCGGGATAAGCGTTTATGCCATTAGCCGAATGAGAATCAAAGCGTGAGGACTGCGATCATACCCCGCAGGACACAGGTCAGCAAATTAATCTGTATCCTGATTATTCTCGCCCTGGCTTGGGGCTGCAGTGTCCAGCCTCAACCAGCAGCTACCCCCCCTCGGCTTGCATGGCCCGATCCCGTTTACAACCAGTTATTCAGCCGGAACAATGGCGGCTGGACCGGTGGGGACGGAACACTGTCCATCGCCCTGCCTGACGGCCGCACCGCCTGGCTGTTCGGCGACACATTCCTCGGTCACATCAGGCCAGACGGAACCCGCCCGTTAGAGACACCCATGATTCGAAACAGCTTGGTGGTCCAGCACGGCCGGAACCTATGGACGCGGCTAAATCGGACGGGCCAAGCACCTGCATCTTTTTTCCCCAACTCTTCAGCTGACGTCTGGTACTGGCCGGGAGACGGCATGGTAGCGGGAAACAGGTTGCAGGTTTTCCTGCATCGGTTCCGGCAAAATGAACCCCGACTCTGGGGTTGGTCTTGGACGGGGACGCTGCTCGCCACCCTCTCACTGCCCGACCTTAAATTGGAACGACTGGATAAAACCTTGGCGGGTGCGGGCATCATGTTCGGCGTGTCCGTCCTCGAAACGGATCATTTCGTCTATATCTACGGCACCCGGGATGATATCCATCCCAAGCTTGCCCATCTTGCCCGTGCCCCCGCCGGGAGTCTCGACGGACCATGGGATTTTTACACTGGAGGCAGCTGGTCATCACAACCACAGGACTCCGCAGCCATCCTGACTGGGGTTTCGACCCAGTACTCCGTGATTCAAATCCACAAGACTTTTTACCTCATCACCATGGACGGGCGCAGGCCCTTTCCGGATACCATCGTTGTCTATAAGGCCGAATTGCCCCACGGTCCCTGGCGGGGACCGAAGATCATTTACCGGGTCCCGGACGTGGACCAGGACATCGTTGCCTACAACCCTTTTGTCCACACCCAATTCACCGATGGGGACCGATATCTGGTCTCCTACAATCTGAACCACGTTAATGATCCCACCTCGTTGTACCGCGATGCGACCATCTACCGTCCTCGGTTCATTCGGATAGATTTCGCTGAAGTCGAACGGCAGCTTTTTCAGATGCACCCTGCAAAATAGGGCTGCAGAATTTTTTATTAAGTTAAAAAAAATCGATAGGGGCTTTAGATTCTCGGATTTTCTTTATCGGTGAACCATTCCGACCGCCCGAAGCCAACCCCCTAAAATGACTTGTAAACCAAATTTTACCCCTAAAAAAACCTAGGGGTACCCCTGGGATTTACCTAGGGAAAAAACCAGGGTTACATTTACCTGAAATATGGCGTATACGCATTTCCAATCGGCCTCAGAGCGTTCAATCAAAATCGTTTTTAAAAGAAAGCGAGTGGATTTGAAAGAACTGGAGCGGTTTCTTACTTTCTACTATCCCTTTCTGCCGGGAACCATCTACAGCGCCTTAATTTTCATTGTCACCCTTCTGATGGTCTGGATCCTGTTTGATGTGCACGTGCTGGTTTTTCAGCTGGTGCTCGCCTATATGGGCTTTGCACTGTGGCTGAGCACCTTTTTTCAGCTGATGTGGTTTACGGATCTAGGCCTTGAGGAAGGCCAAACGGAATTGGGAATCGCCGATAAACAACCGGTGTCGGAATATAAAGCGGCGCGCATGGCTTCGCGGATCCGTGCGGTAAAAAACGTCGGTATCGGATTGATGATAACCGCCGGGACGTGCGCCCTGGCGTATGCAGTGATGGGATTTAGATTCGTCACCGCTCAGCAAGCATATCAATCCGTGCTGGGGTTGATTTTTTGGGGAACCGTTCCCAGTGGGGTTTATATGACCCGGCAGGCCAAACAATTCCTATAACGGGCACCTATAAAAATAAGCGATATCCGCAACGTTTATGGCAACCTATAGCAATGGCACTCAAAAATAACGTCAACCATAAAAACCTGGTGGTCATTTACAATTACCTCAAATCTTGGGCTAAAGCGAATCACGTCGAGGCTTCCGAAATAAATATTTTTGACCGGCTCAAGCTCGAGTATCCGCCATCTTACCCCAACGCCCTCAAATATTACACAGATCCTGGCCAATGGAGCCCTTCATCGGTCTATGTTCGCTGCTATCGCTATGCCCGGGAGCTGACCGGGGAACCCAATTTGTTTGTCAAGTGCGGCCGCACGGCGGCCCAAAACGATTCCGTGGGCTACTGGAAATATATCGCCCTGCTGGCCGGCGGCCCCATTGCCGCCTATAAGATGCTGCCCTCGATTTTCAGAGATTGGAACGACACCAAAACCGCCGAGCTGTTGGTGGCACCCTACTATTGTCGTGCCGATAAACAAGGTCAAGCTGATCCTCAAGTACACCTATCACCCCCACCTGGTCCCCGAAGAGGAGTACTGCACCGATCCCCATATCCGCGGGCTGATGGAGACCATCCCCACCCATTGGCCCCAGAGCATCTTTAGACCCTGGAAAAAGCTGCCCCATGCCGAGGTCACCCAGAGCCTGGTGCAGCACGATCCTGTCAAACTGTTTGGCGGACCCTATTTTAAAGCTTACGAGCTTCACCCCCGGATGGACAGCGGCAAGCTCTTTGTCCGGCACCCGGAAAGCGGCAACAAGGTCGAAATCGGCCGGGAAGTCGCCCTGGTGAAAACCCGCTGCGGCGACCGATCCGAATACATCGGCGAATATAAAGATCCCACCAGCGATGGGAATGAACAGCGAGGCGTTTTGGTCTTTGAGGACGTGGTCGCCCCAGACGGAGAGATCATCACCCAAAAAGAGACCATCTACAACAGCCCCCATTTCGCCCTGATCATCAAATCCGAACAGCCCTCTGTGGCCACCCGGCTGCTCAATGTCCGCCATATCTTTAAAAACGACGAAACCATATTGCAGGAGATCAACCGCATTACCAGCCGGATGCGCCAGGACCTGGTGGAAAAACAGAGCGCATTGGATGAGCTGACCCAGTTGAAAATCGATCTGGAACGCAGGGTTGAGGAAAAAACCCAGGAATTGACCGCGGCCCACGCGCAGATCCTCGACAATGAAAAACGGAAAATCGAACTGCTGCTCACCGGCGGGTTTGCCCACGAAATCAGAAACGCCCTGTCGGGTCTCAATCTGGAGCTCTACAGCCTGGAAAATTACGGGGATCATCAAAAAAGCGCCTGTCAGCTCATCCTTGAAAAGCTGCGGACTCTGGAGGGCAGTCCCCAATCCAAGGAGACCATCCAAACCGCTGCTGCGGATATCAAAGAGGCCCTCGATGAGACCGGTGCCTGCATCGATACGGTCTATAAAATCACCGACCAGATCCGCAGCTATGCCAAAATCTCCAAGATCGACGCCAAATCGATAGCGAATATCGATATCCGAAAGTCGATTGCCGATTTAATCGAAAAACATCAAACCCGATTGAAAAAGGCCAATATCGACGTCCATCTGGAATCCTCCGGCAATGAAGCGACTATCAAAGCCGATCCCCTGCACGTTGAAATCATCATCAACAACTTGCTGATCAACGCCATCGAGTCCATCGAAGGCAACCATCGAGCAGATGGGCCGGGGAAAATATCGATCCATCTGTCCGAAGATGAGCAAATCGGTATTGCGATTGTTGACAACGGGCAAGGAATCTCCGAGGATTTGAACGAGATCTTCAAGCCCTTTTACACCACCAAGCTCAGCGGCAGCGGTCTGGGATTATCCTTTGTAGCGCGGTTAGTTCAAATTTACGGTGGCAAAATCAAGGCAGCCAATATGGAGAGAGGCGCTAAATTTACCGTGATGTTCCCAAAATAGACTCCGAACGAAAGGGGTTCAAATGGGCGATGAACCGCAATCCCGCAAACCTGAAATCCTGCTGGTCGATGACAACCCCAAGGTGTTTCGAGGGTTTATCAAGCTGTTTGAACAAAAGTACCATGTGGTGGGGGTGACCAGCGGCTACGAGGCCTTAGAGCGCATCAGCGATCTGACCCACTGTGTGGTCCTGGATGTCAAAATGAACGGCATGGACGGGTTCGAAACCTACCAGCGCTTAGAAAAAATCACCCCCCAAACCCCGATCATCTTTCACACCGCCTTTCAGTCGGAACACGACCTGATCGAGGTGATCAACACCTACCGACCCTATGGCTATGTGGAAAAAGGCCACGATCCCTCCATCCTGGTGGCCCTGGTGGACGACGCCATCGAAACCCACCAGCTGCAACGTGAAAATGAAAAGATCAGAAAAGAGCTGGAAGATGCCAACAGCGCCTTGAGAGTGCTTTTACGCAATATCGAGGATGATAAACAGGCCTACCAGAAGGAAATATCCAACAACTTAAGCACGCTGGTGATGCCCTATCTTGAAGAGCTGGAGAGCCACATCCGCGATGCCAACGGCAAACACTTGTGCAACCTGGTCAAGGAAAATATCCTCAAAATCACCCGCCCCCTGGCCAAATCGGAAATATTTTACAATCTGACCCAGACTGAGATCAAATACGCCAAACTGATCGCCGATGGAGTGACCTCCCGCAAGATTGCCGACCAGCTCAACGTCTCTGAAAAAACCGTGGAATATCACCGCGGCAACCTGCGCAAGAAATTGGGCTTAAGTCACCAACAGCTCGATCTGAAACCGATTCTGTCCGAACTCTTCTCCAACTAACCCCTAAAAAAGCATAGGGGTACCCCTGGGAAAAACCTAGTAGAAAAACTGGGGTTACATTGTGCTTTAATTTAGCCTATAAGCATTCTTAACGCGACTTTTTTGAAACGGTTTTAACCCATGAAGATTACCGTCACCTGCTATTCGGGATACCGGGTGGACGAAAAACCCCAGCGGATCCGCTTTGATTCCTCGGAGGTCACCGTTAACCGGATCCTGGACCAATGGCTCGATCCGGACCATCGCTATTTTAAATGCTTAGGCAACGACGGCGGGATCTACATTGTGCGGCAGGATATGAACGCTCTGGAATGGACATTGACCTATTATCAAGATGCATCGAGAGGAAAAAGCGATGATGAAACCGGCTCTATTTCTTGAGCTTGGGCGGTTTGGAGACCGATGGACTTGCGCAGCCCAGGATGTAGTCCGTGGAACAGCGCAAGGCATGGGCCAGCTTGACGATGGCATCGGTGGTGGTGTGATACCCGTTTTCCAGCTTGATTATAAGGTCCAGAGGCAATCCCGAGCGCAGGGCAACATCAGATCGACTCAATCCTGTATCCTGGCGCCAAAATTTGATCCGGCTGCCCATGTCCGGGTCGGGGTTTTCGGGAATGGTTCTCCCAATGGCTGACCCATCCCGGGGATCAGGCTGGCCGCTCTCTTTGGCCATGGGGATGGGGGGATTGGATGGCTTGTAAAAATCGCCGCCCCATAAATAGTACTCCATGGATTTTCCGGTGGCCACCGATACCGCCAGGATATACGATAGAGAGGGGTTTTGTTTGCCCCTGGCGCTGTGGATGTTGGAGACGACATTGATCTTTACTCCCACCTTTTCGGCCCAGTCCGTTCGGGAGTAGCCCTCCATCTCCTTTTCAAGGCGCCGCTTGACGGCCTCATAATCGATCTCAAGATAAATTTTTTTCATGATAGCTGAATTTTAAGCTTGACACGTTCACATGCATTATGGCAATAATTTAGTTACCGCTCCTCGCTGAATCTCGAATCTTCCTGTTAAAGCGCTTAATTCTTTTACAATCCTATAATATAGAATGGATCGCATTGCAAGTGCGATGGTGCAGAATCATTTATTTGAATTAATTCATTATGAAATTTGTTGCATGATGCAATTAGTTACATAATGCAATTAATTTCACTGGCAAAGGACCTGATCCTCTAGAAAAGTGCGCCACTCCAGAATAGGGTTTAAGAATCGGTTACCTCGATACCATCATGGAAGGAAATACGCATCAATTAAAAAGTGGTTGGGCGGCCATTGAAGCGCTGCAGGTCTTGGGATTCACCATCGAAGAGATCCGCCCCATCATCCCCAGACTGATCGGTTTCTCTTTTTCCCGGATCGCCGATCAGGTGGGAATCTCCCGTACCACGGTGAGCCGGACGATGTCCGGCGGCAACCGTCACCTTTTGGTGATGCAGGAAATTGCCAGGGCGCTGGATATCCCTGTGGAGGTGCTGTTCTCGGATAAATTTAATGGAGACAACCAGTACCGGCTGCCGCTGGCAAGGAAATAATAGGCGGTTTGTTCTGAAGGATTTGCACAGAAGCACTGACCTGGAAAACTAAAATGGACCGCTTCGATGAACCGGAACAAAAATTTGGCCGATCACTGAAGACAAAGGAGTTGGCCAAGATGAACGCCAAAAACGATTTGATCAACAAACTGGGCCAGCCGCTTTCGCCCCAAGAACTAGCGGAGATTCTGGGGCTTGACCATCGCACCATCACCAAATATGCTCACCACTGGGGCGGTGTGGAAGTCTACCCCGGTAAGTTTCGGTTCTTTGAAAAATTGGTCAAGGAGGTCTTAAATGCCGAGTTTGACGACCAAACGCGGTCGGCTGCGCTGGCGCGGGATTGTAATCGTTCAAGGCGAGCGCAGAGAGCGCTTGTTTCTGGACGACAGCAAAAAGTCCCGGCGCGCGGCCATCGTGTGGGAAGAAGCCGAACGAAAAAAGCTCCACAAATTCCTGGCGGAAGCGATTGCCACGGACTGTTTGCTAAACCAGTGGGCAGGTGAATACTTGGAAGATGTGCGCACAAGGTATAGCAAAAATACATACAAGGAAAAACAGACAGCTTTTCGACGTTTGATCGACATGTTTGAATTAAATCCCCATACGCCTGTATACCGCATCGATGCTCAAATGGCCCGGCGCTTCTTAAAGCACCAATGCGATACCCGCTCTGGGTATTCGGCCAATAAGGATCGCAAGAATATGGCCCGGGCCTGGCGTTGGGGATTGGAAAACCTTAAAGGGTGGCCTGATTGCCGCAACCCATTTCTTGGGGTCCCCAAGTTCAAGGAAGTGAGGCAGCCCCGGTATGTCCCTTCGGAAGAGGATTTCTGGAAAGTGTACCACCAGACCGAAGGTCAGGATCAGGTTATGCTGTTGGCCTTTTTGCATCTTGCGGCCCGTCGCGGGGAGATCTTTCGGATCAAGTTTTCCGATATCGATTTTGACCATAAACAAATTCGTTTATGGACCCGCAAGCGGGATGGCGGTGAGGAGTTTGATTGGCTGCCCATGACCACGGATTTGACCTATGCACTCAAAACATGGGCTATGCAAAGAAAGACCATTTCAGTAATTGATCAGGAGTTTGTCTTTGTATGCCTAGACGAAAATCCGGTTTGCGATCCATACTATGGGCACAGATTCAAACATAGACAGCATTTCATGAAACGTATGTGCAAGAAGGCTAAAGTCAAACCTTTCGGGTTTCATGGAATCCGCCATTTAACCGCTACGATTTTGTACCATAAGGGATATCCGCGAGCCCATATTCAGGCGGTGCTCCGACACAAAAACCTGCGAACGACTCAAATTTATCTGAAATCTTTGGGATTGGAGCAGGTGCGGAGCACTTTGGAAGAGGGCCTAAAAGGGCCGGCGGAGGTCATTGACATTAACCAGGCGCGACAAAAAATGACTGCCAGGGAGCTTCCTGATAGGCATAATTGTGACGCCACATTGTGACGCTTTGAAAAACTGCTACGAACTGACCGTAACTTACTGAAATCATTGGTGGTCCCAGCGGGACTCGAACCCGCGTTTCTGGCGTGAGAGGCCAGCGTCCTAGGCCACTAGACGATGGGACCGGCTGGTTTTGGAATGGCCGCTACCTATAGGAATCCAGAGAGATTGTCAATCGTTTATTTCGAAGAATAGTCTATCGTCATGGAGCTTGAGACTCTATGGGATTCATGGCTTTAATCGCGACCCAAGCCCCTTGTTACAATGGATCAATGCAAAGAACCAACGGTGGGGAGGTGGGACTATTTCTCAAGGTCTATTTTCTGTTTTAGGGCATGGAGTCGTTCTATAACCGGGGGGTGGGAGTAGGTCAGCCAGACCCAGTAGGGATGGGGCGTGAGGTGGCTGTAGTTATCCCGGGATAGCCGGGTCAGGGCCTCAACCATGGCCTGGGGGTCACCTGTGGTTTCAGCGGAAAAACGGTCCGCGGAGAATTCGTTTTTGCGGCTGTACCCATTCAGGGCGATGCTCAGTAGGCGATTCAGGGGAGTGAAAAGAATGGCAGCCGCTAGGAGACCGCCGTGCACACTGGACGTTAGCCCAAAGGCGACTAGCAAAGGCTGCCAGGTCATCGCCAATGCCAGGCCGAACAAAAACAGGCCGCTGGTCCCATAGCTCAGAAACATGCCTTTTAAAATATGACGAAGCTTAAAATGCCCCATCTCATGGGCCAGGATTGCTAGTAGTTCCGGTAGGGGATGCTTTTCGATCAGAGTATCGAAAAGCACGATCCGCCGGTGTCTGCCGTATCCGGTGAAAAAAGCATTGGATTTTGCAGAACGCCGGGACCCATCCATCACAAATATTTGCTTTAATGGGAAGTTGATGGTTCGGGCATACTTCTCGATACGCTGTTTCAATACCCCTTCTTCCAGGGGTTCGAATGTATTGAACCAGGGCATAATCCACCGCGGTGCCGCGTATTGCAACACCAGGCTGAACCCTATCCAAAACAGCCAGCAGAGCCACCAGTATTGGGGACCGAAGTCATTTAAAATCCAGAGCAGGCCGCCCCCCAGGAAAACGCCCAGAATCACAGAGAGCATTAGGCCTTTAAGAAGATCGAGAATGAAGGTGCCCGGGCTGGTGCGATTGAACCCATAGCGGGCCTCAATACCAAAGGTGCGGTACAGGGTAAAGGGCATATCGAGAATTACTTTAGCAAGCGCCAGGATTCCGAAAAAGAGTAACCCCGCTGGCACCGGATGGACCGTAACCTGCTGCACCCACCCATCCAGCCACGCAAATCCGCCCATCAGCCAAAACCCGATCAGCAGGATCAAGTCAAAAAGCTCTGTGAGTTGCGATAGCTTCATGCCTTCGGCTAAATAGTGCTGATGCCGGCGGTATTCTCGAGGATCATAGATCTCGGAAAAACGCTGGGGCAAGGGATGTTCAAGGCTGGCGCGATTGAGATGCCGCCCGATGATCTGCAACAGCGCATCCAGCAGGATCAGAATCAGGATGGTCCAGGCCAGATGGGTCATGGGGCCGTCCTATTTTGGCGGCGGACCCACTCTGGGGTGAGAAATTTAGCGAACCGGGGCTGCCAGCACCCGGTGCTGCCTTCGATATCGGCGACGATCAAAAAACGCTGATATGCAAGGCGCATTGGGATTAGCGGGTACCCACAAGAACACTGGCCTCATTAGGACTTTGAAAAGGAATGCGGCGGATGTTGCCGAGACCCGCTGTTTCAAGCATCGTGCGAATCTGAGCGTGGGTGTAGGTTTGCCCGTGGGAGGTGCCCAGCAGCATATTCAGGGCAAAGAGGGCCGGAAACAGCGGACCGTCCTGGGTGTCGTCCAGCACAAAATCATGAATGATGATCTGGCCCCCGGAGGTTAACGCCCCGGCGGCCTTGTTGATGAGGGCCTGGCAAACTTCCGGCCCTTCACCGTGGAGAATGTGGGAAAGCCATACCGCATCATATTCTCCATCGATGCTGTCTTGGTGATAGTCACCGGCGACAAACCGAATTCGATCGGCTATATTGAAGCGTTGAATTACTTCATCGGCGACGGGGCGCGTGGTGGGCAGGTCAAACACGGTAGCCGTCAGCTGCGGGTTGGCGCGGCAGAAGTAAATGGCGTAGGTCCCTGGGCCGCCTCCCAGGTCCAAAAGGGTTGCTGACTGACTAAGATCGAGGCTGGCGGCAATGCGGGGAGCCTGGAGACGGGCCATGTTGAACATGCCCATCAGAAAACTGCGGCGGATGGTTTCATCCCCCTCCGTGATGCGGCCACGCACAGGTTGATCCGTGCGCACCGCATCGGGCAGTTGGGCCCAGGAGGCCATCAAGTGGTGGTGGTGCAGGATAATGTGGCCGAGATAATCCGCGGAATTCTGATTGAGGAACTTTTGGCTGAAAGGCGTATTGGCAAACGAATCGTCGGATTTGACGATCAGACCCATGGCGCTAAGGGCATTGAGCAGCATGGTCATACTTCTGGTTTCGCTGGCCGCTTTCCCGGCGATTTGTCCCGCATGAAGCGGGCCATCGGCTAGAAGAGAGAAGATGTCCAGCTTGAGCCCGGCGTGCAGGGTGCAACTCTGCCAGTATTGTCCCGAAGTCGCCAGCAGGGTACCGGGGTTCCAATCAATCTCGGCCATAACAAGCTCCTATTTAGCCCTTTCCTTTTGGGCAAGGTTCAGCAAAGCTAAAAAGAGGATCCCGCGGCAGGAAGGGGTTATTTTCGTCAGGGACGCAGGGAGCGGAATCGATATCCGGCATAGAGATCCTGGGTTGAGCTCAGCACCACGCCGCTGGCGGTGTTATTTTCGGTATGTAAAATCAGTACCTCACCCACATCCAGATCTACTTTAATATCTTCAGAGATACGGTTGTAGTAGATCCTGTAAATCTGACCGGGGGCCACCTGATCCTCTGAACCTTTATCCAAGTAAATCACATCGAATTGGCCAAAGGCGGCCTGCCGTTCTTCGCTGATTAGAATCTGCCCATCGACGCCGTTGGGGGAGCCGGTGAGGGTGAAATCAGGATTTCGGGCCATAAACGGGATAAGTCTATCTCCCACTTCCACACCCCGGAACGATTTAATCAATTTAGCGCGGTAGAAATCCTTGTCTTGATGAAAAATTTCGAGAATGCCGGTAAAATAGTACTGATCGCCAACGGGACGACCGGTTTCCGGGTCTGAAACCGCACCATAATTTCGATAAAGACGATAGAGCCCGCCTTTGTCCAGGGGAGTATCCCCGGAAGCGGCTTTCACGAAGACAGTGTCGCCCTCGCTCGCCTTGATGTTGCCTTCACGTTGAAACTGGATAATGTGACCTTGGGACGGCAGGGATTCCTGGCGGACAAATCCCACATGCTCGATGGCCGGATAGCGCAAGCGCGGCGGTTCCAGTTCGGCGCCCAGCTCCTCCATAAACTGGGTATCCGCTCCCTGATGGTAGAGCCGAATGGGATCGCCGGGATAAATCCAATGGGGGTTGGGAATCTGCTTGTTTTCTTGCCATAAGCCGGGCCACTCCCATGGAGATTTGTAAAAGCGATCCGAGATGTCCCAGAGCGTATCGCCTTTTCTGACTTCGTAGTAGATTCCAGTGCCGCCGGGTTCGGAACTTGTGTGTTCAGCGGCCAAAACAGGATTTGGCAGCACGAAAAGGATGATCAGGATTACCCAGATGATGGCCCGTGTGCCGCGACATTCCCTGGCGATGCAATCTGCGATGTTCATGGAAGCCCCCGCGTGTGGGTTTGAAGGTGACTGCCGCGGTCCCATGGCGAATTGCGCGGGCCACGGCGATTTATAGTTATTTTGGTACCTTGTTCGCCAGGAGTTTGTCAAGCTTTAGGGCGGCGCAATGGTATGCTGCCGGCTGAATTCATTGGAAAAAGCAAAGCCCCCGCACCGCAAGTCGGCACGGGGGCTTTGATGATTGCACTATGCTGATGGTGCAGTAGGTGAACTGGGGGCCAAATCTTTACATCATGCCGCCCATGCCACCCATGCCGCCGCCCATGCCACCCATGCCGCCGCCAGGCATGGGCGCATCAGACTTATCTTCAGGCTTTTCAGCCACCATGGCCTCGGTAGTCAGCATCAGAGAGGCAACACTGGCCGCATTTTGCAGGGCAAACCGAACCACCTTGGTGGGATCGATCACTCCGGCGCCTATCAGATCTTCGTAGACATTGGTTTCGGCATTGTATCCCATAGGACCTTGGGCACTCTTCACCTTGTCAATGACCACGGAGCCTTCCACACCGGCATTGCAGGCGATCATCCGCAGGGGCTCTTCAATGGCCCGCATCACTACATCCACGCCCAGTTTCTGTTCGCCTTTGACTTTGCCGCGGCATTTGTCCAGAGCGTCGAGGCAGCGCACCAGGGCGACGCCGCCGCCGGGGACGATACCCTCTTCAACGGCCGCACGGGTGGCGTTGAGGGCGTCTTCCACCCGGGCCTTCTTCTCTTTCATTTCGGTCTCGGTGGCTGCGCCGACATTGATCACCGCCACGCCGCCGATGAGTTTCGCCAGTCGTTCCTGGAGCTTTTCGCGATCATAGTCTGAGGTGGTTTCGTCGATTTGCGCACGGATCTGTTTGACCCGGCCTTCCAGTGCGGAGCGGGAACCGGCCCCGTCCACGATGGTGGTGTTATCCTTGTCCATGGAAATGCGTCGGGCTTTGCCCAGGTCGTTAACCGCCAGGTTTTCCAGCTTGATGCCTAGATCCTCGGAAACCACCTGTCCGCCAGTCAGAATGGCGATATCTTCCAGCATGGCCTTGCGGCGGTCGCCAAATCCAGGGGCCTTCACCGCGGCGACATTGAGAGTGCCGCGAATCTTGTTAACCACCAATGTAGCTAGGGCTTCACCGTCCACATCCTCGGCAATAATGAGGAGGGGTTTGCCCATTTTAGCGACTTGCTCGAGGACAGGCAGCAGGTCTTTCATGTTGGAGATTTTTTTCTCATTGATCAGAATGTAAGGCTCTTCCAGGGAGACCTCCATTTTTTCTGGATCAGTGACGAAATAGGGAGAGAGATAGCCGCGGTCAAACTGCATGCCTTCGACCACATCCAGAGTGGTTTCCATGCTCTTGGCTTCCTCAACGGTGATGACGCCTTCCTTGCCGACTTTGTTCATGGCCTCGGCGATGATGTTGCCGATGGTCTCGTCATTGTTGGCGGAAATAGTGCCAACCTGAGCAATCTCGCGTTGATCTTTGGTGGGCTTGCTGATTTTCTGAAGCTCTCTAACCGTAGCGTCTACCGCAGCGTCGATGCCGCGTTTGATGGCCATGGGGTTGTTGCCGGCGGCAACCAGCTTCTGGCCTTGCTCGTAGATGGAGCGCGCCAAAACCGTGGCGGTAGTGGTTCCATCGCCGGCCATGTCACTGGTCTTGCTGGCGACTTCTTTCACCATCTGGGCGCCCATGTTTTCAAATTTATCTTCCAGCTCGATTTCTTTGGCTACGGTCACACCGTCTTTGGTCACGGTAGGGGATCCCCAAGATTTATCGATGACGACATTACGTCCTCTGGGTCCAAGGGTTACGCTGACTGCATCCGCCAAGGTCCGCACGCCGTTGAGCATCGCTTCCCGGGCCTTCATATCATACTTGATAATTTTACTCGCCATTGTCTGATTTCCTCCCTCTTATATAATTAGGTTAAATTAAAATTGATCGGGATTTGTTACTCGATGACGCCAAGAACGTCGTCTTCGCGCATGATCAGGTACTCTTCACCCTCAATCTTAACGTCCGTCCCGGCATATTTGCCGAACAGGATGCGGTCACCGACTTTAACTTCCAAAGCCACGCGTTTGCCGTCATCACCGACCTTACCATTGCCTACGGCGACGACCTTACCCTCTACGGGTTTCTCTTTTGCGGTGTCTGGAATAATGATTCCACCTTTGGTCTTGGCCTCTTCCTCCACACGTTTCACCAGAATACGATCTTGCAAGGGTCTCAGATTCATCTTTTCAACTCTCCTTTTAGGGGTTTAAAACGTTACGGGGGTCAATTCAAAATGGATTGACCCCAAACGCGTGTAAGCCTTTCCGCAATCATTCGTTTGTATCCGAATCGCGGCTTTACCGTGTTGTTGATGGCCTGTCTTGAAATCCAACCTCCCGCCACGGTTCTGGCCATGACAAACTTAAGCAAGTTAAGCACAAAAGCTTTGATGTAAAGCGTTCCACTGTCCTCTGGGCGTTTTGAGCCGGAATGAGTTTTCGAACGATGGGTCAACCGGACCCCCTTAGGGCTTGGACGACGGAAGCGAAAGCTTATTCCGGTGAACTTTTTTCAGGGGATGTGGGTTTTTTGCTGGAGACGGACTTTTCCGAATCAGATTTTGGAGTTGAGCTATCTTTTGACGAGGATTTTTTAGCGTAATCAGTTACATACCATCCAGACCCTTTCAGGTGGAATGAACTCTGGGATATGAGCTTGTGAAGTTTCCCTGAGCAAAATTTGCATGTGCTTAAAGGTTTGTCGGAAAAACTCTGGATTGCTTCTTCAATCCGTCCGCAAGCATCACATTGGTACTCATAAATCGGCATCTCTGACATATCCTCCTGGATCTTCGGTAAAGTCTTGAATCAATTCAACAAAGATCGGTTACTTTGAAACGGATCTTGGTTTGGAGCAAATTTAATATGTGTTTGGCACTTGTCAAGCACCCTACCAAAAAAAAATTTCCGCTGCCGGGAGGATGATTTTGGCGGGCAGCGGCGTAGATCGCACGGGACCCGCTAATAAGCGTGGATCGCCCTGAAATCAATAGCTTTTGAGGCCCTCGACAGGGGTGACCCAGTGACGATAATAGTCCAAAACCGGATCAATCCCGCCAATCCCCACGTCCTCAAGAATTTTCCGGGTGCGCAAGTGTACCCGAATCTCCTCTTCTCCGCGGTCTTGGGGGGCGGTATCAAAGTGGGCCAAAAATTTGCTGAAACGTACGATATGGATCAGTTCATGGGTGCTGATGTACAAGGCGAACGGAAACAGGCGCAACTGGTCAAGATGGCTGAGGGTGGCAAGAATGGTGTGGTCCTGGACGCAAATCTTATAAAAATCGTAGGTCGAGGAACTCAAGCTGGAATCAGGGCGATGTCCCTCATAGCGAATCAATTGAGCAAAGGGTCCCTGAATGATCTCCTCGGGTGACAGATCTTTCAGAGTCCGGATGTCATAACGCTGATGGAGCCACTGACTTGTGGACATTTTGTAGCTGTTGCTCACCAGATCTTCGGCAATGGCCACCGCCTGATTTACGGTTTGGATCTGTTGCGGGGTAAACGCCTGCAGCTCTTTTATCATCTTATAACTTGGTCAGGATTGACGGCGTTGCTTGCGGGGGCGACAAGGCCAGGCTCCGGACAGCCACGCCGTCTGTTCCGCCAAATGTTGGCTGCGAAAGGCGACCCCCCGTGCCATGGGATCGGACAAATGTCCTTTTTATTCAGGGAAACGGCCGGTTGATTTAAAATATGATGGACAATACCCATACCAAATGCTAATTTGGTCAGTTGCACATAATGAAAATGGAAAGGAGGTGGTCTATTGGGCAGCGTCATAAAAAAACGACGGAAAAAAATGCGCCGGCATAAACATCGCAAGCTGCTGGCCCGCACGCGTCATCAGCGAAGGAAGGGCAAGTAATGAACACACCCTTGCTTACCATCCTATAAAAAAGCACCTGCCCCAGAAATTGGCGCCGGTGCTTTTTCATTGCCTGAATTAGAAGGTGTTTTTAATCGTTATACCCCTTGAGGTATTTCAAAAACTCTGAATCCGTGGAAAGAATCAGCGCATTGCTGTCATCCATATACTCCTTGTAGATTTCCAAGGTTCTGACAAATGAGTAAAATTCCGGATCCGCCCCGTAGGCTTCAGCATAGAGCTTGATTGCCTCGGCTTCGGCCTTTCCCCGAATCTCCTGGGCGGTCCGATAGGCCTCGGATTCAATCTGTTTAAGGTCCCGCTCCTTTTTACCAATGATGCGTTGGGCTTCTCCCCGACCCTCGGAACGGAATTTTTGGGCGATCTGGTTACGCTCGGCGATCATCCGTTTGTAGACCGATTGCTGCACTTGTTCAACGTAATTGATGCGCTTGATTTTCACATCCACCAGCTCAATGCCAAAGCCCTCCAGTTTGGGTTGGGCCTGTTGGAGAATCCGGGCCGATATTTTCTGCCGCCCGGTAGTGACGTAGTAGGAGGCATGTACGGTGGGTTCGGTGGCCTCGGTCCCTTCGCTTCCAATTTCAAAGGTATCCAGTTCCCGGTTGCTGTTACGAACCGCTTCGATGAGGCGGTTGCGGGTGATACTATTTCGCACCGCCGGATCGATGATGTCATCCAGACGCGCTTGGGCACTTATCATATCCCGGACCGCCTGAAAAAACTTGATGGGGTCCACGATCTTCCAACGGGCAAACGTATCCACCCAGATGAAGGTTTTATCCAGGGTGGGGATTTGACCGGGATCGCCGTCCCATTCCTGGAGGTTCTTGGGAAAGTAATTGGCTTGATCCACAACCGGAACCTTAAAATAGAGTCCCGGTTCGATTTTGGGTGCACCGGTAATTTTCCCGAAGCGGGTGATGATAACCTGCTCGGTTTCATCCACCGTGTAGGCCGCCATAAAGACACCTATGGCGATCACCCCGATAATGACTATGCTGAGTATCCCTTTACTGCTCATTCTTTCGTACCGCCTTGATTGGTTAGGTTTAACAAAGGAAGCAGATTCTGCTGGCTTTCATCCACAAGGTATTTTTGCCCCAGTTTGGGAAAAAGCTCCTTGATGGCCTCTAAATACATGCGCCGCTTGGTTACGTCCTGGGCCTTGACATACTCGGCATAAATGGACTGAAAACGGGCGGCATCACCCTTGGCCTGGTTGACCCGTTCCAAGGCAAACCCCTCGGCGGCCTTGATGGTGCGCTCCGCTTCGCCGCGGGCCTCGGGAATCACCTTATTATATTCCTCGTTGGCCTGATAGATTCGCTGCTCTTTCTCTTGAGTGGCCTGGTTCACCTCATTAAATGAGGGCTGCACCGGCCCGGGCACGTTGGTTTTCTTCATTTCAATGGTGACGATCTCAATGCCTGTTTCAGCGTTGTCCAGTTCCTCTTGAAGAAATTGTTTGGCCTCGATGGCGATTTCATCCCGCTTGCTGATGACCTCGTTGATGCTGCGGTCGCCGACCACCAATCGCATGGTGGCTTCCGACATGTCTCTCAGCAGTCGCGGTACATCGTATACCTTGAACAGGTAGTTGTAAGGATCTTTGATCCGGTATTGCACAATCCAGGGCACCACCGCCACATTGAGATCCCCGGTGAGCATCAGCGCCACACTGTTATCGCTCTCAGCAGAGACCCGGGCGCGGCTGGTGGCCTGATCGGTGGCGAAACCGAATTCCTCTTTGAGCACCCGCCGCACTTTGACCTTGGTGACTTTTTCGATACCATTGGGGAACTTCAGTTTGAGGCCCGGCTGAGACAGACGCACATAGCGGCCAAAGCGCTGCACCACCCCGACTTCGTCCTGGTCCACCTGATAAAAAATTGAGGTAGCCAAATAGAGGCCGATCAGAACGAGGATAATCAGGGGCCCGCCAGGCAGCTTAATCTTCTTGAACTTGTTGACAAGTTCATCCATCTGCGGCGGCGTACCCGGCCCTTTGCCTTGCTGCTGCTGTTGCTTTAGTTTTTCCCAATCCCAATTCATTGGCTTGCCTTATCAGGATTCCTATCCATTTGGGTTATTTTCCGCGAAACTGGAGCTGTTTCAATCTCAACGGAGTGAAAAATACTTTAATATAAATAAGTTATAGATATAAATATTCCAAACAATCTACATAATCTATGTTACCCAATGGGTGAAGTCAAGGGAAAAGCAAAACGATCCGCATCCTCCCCGAATCGGCCGCCGTACGGCTCCAGCTATGGATAAAACCCATGGATTTCAGGATATTGAATGGGAATAGCGGTCGATGGGGATATTTGACATGCAATGGGTCGATTGTGGTATGGGAAAGAATGATTTACCGTCCGCGAAAACGCCGGCCTGATGCCTATGCCATCGGCACGATTATAGATTCCGTGCTGGGCAAATGCCGGCCTGGAACCGGCGAGGCATTTGCCCGGATTTGGGAAATATGGGATGAAGTTGTGGGAAGCGCCATTGCAGCCCAGGCGAGGCCTGCGGCATTTAAGAATGGCGAGCTGCTGGTGCATGCCACCAATTCAGTTTGGCTCCAGCAACTCCAGTTTCTGCGTCAAGAGATTCTCCGCAAGCTCAATGCACGCTGCGGAGACCCCTTTATCCGGGAATTGAAGTTTAAAATCGGTTCCTTGTAGATACCCATGACGGTTCTGGCAAAGGATCACAGGCCGTGGCACGGTTTGGTGGTGCACCAGCCGCAAGCGGGTTATCGATTTTCCCAGGACGCGCTGCTCCTGGCGGCCCACGCCGATCCCAAGCCTGGAGAACGGGTGTTGGAATTGGGCGCCGGCTGCGGAATTGTTTCGCTGATACTCGCCCTGCGCCATCCCGGCATTGAAATTGTCGGCGTGGAAGTACAGCCGGCCTTGGCCCGACTTGCAGAGAAAAATTCGGCCGAAAACGGATTTACCCGGCGCATTTCGATGCTATGCCAAGACATGAAGACACTGCGGCCGGAAATGTGCGGCGGCCCGTTTGACATGGTGGTCAGCAATCCCCCCTATCGCCCAACCTCTGCAGGCCGCATTAATCTGCATTCCCAACGGGCGGTGGCACGCCACGAAATCTCCATCACCTTGCCGGAGCTGGTCTCCACCGCAAAAACGATGCTTCGCCCCGGCGGGCGTTTGATGCTGATTTACCCCAACGAGCGCCTAGGCGAACTGTTTGCCCAACTCACCAAAGCCAAGATCGGCCTTCAATGGCTGCGATTTATTCATTCCCGAACCGATAGAGAGGCGCGGCTTGCCATTAGCGCTGCGAAAAACGGAGGGCCAAGCAAGCTTCGCGTTCGCCCGCCCCTGATCCTCTATTCGGAGCCCGGCGTCTACACCCCAGAGGCTGCATCCATTCTCAAAAACCACGCCCTGAGAACCGAATAACGAATCAATTTACTGTATTAATGGGCATTGACAACCCATTTGAAAGTCAATATCAACAGGTCGGAAAAGCTGCCGCAACCCCTGATGTGACTGCTGCGCTATCCGAGTCGTTGGATCCATGGAGAGGTGGCCGAGTGGCTGAAGGCCCTGCTCTCGAAAAGCAGTATCCTGCCAAAAGCGGGATCGTGGGTTCGAATCCCACCCTCTCCGCCAGGTAATAGTTGCTGGAAACCAAGTGCCTGGATTGCATCAGGAGCCACCGGCTGATGCGTCTTTCCCGAACCTCAACAGCCATCCCCCCTGCAGCGCGCACTTACCGGCTCTTCCAAAATCAAAGCAATCTGTTCAGTTCCCCAGGATCGAGCCGCGTCCGTTTAACGGTTCAAGAACTGGCCCGCGGCCCGGTACAATTGCTGACATGGGGCTTGAACCAGATCTTCCAAGTTGAGAAAGGCGTGAATCATATCCTTGAAATGAATCCGCTCCACGGCCACTAACGTGGATGCGGCCATCTGTTCTATATAGGCCTGGCCTTCATCCCGTAGCGGGCAAAATTCCGCGGTGAAGACCAGCGTTTCCGGCAGATTATCGGTAAAATCCTGATGACGGGGCGATGCGCCGCGACGATTTTCCCCATGCTGGAAATAGTGATCGAAATACCAGCTGATCTTCTCTTTCTGCAGCAGATAACCAGCGCCGTTTTCCACCATGGAGTCTGAATCCATGGTGTAATCCAGGCTGGGGTAAATCAGGACCTGCTTCAGGATCTGCATACCGGCATCGTGCTGGGCCAGATGGGCCACTGTCGCACATAGTGCACCGCCGGCGCTGTCTCCCGCCAAACTGAGGCGGGGATCAAACTTGAGTGCCCGGCTTTCCAGAGTGGCCCACAGATATTTGGCTACATGATAGGCGTCTTGCACCCCTGCCGGGTAAGGGCACTCCGGCGCTAGGCGGTATTCCGGTGCGACCACAATGTGCTGAGTGGCCAGGGCCATTTTGCGGCAAATGGGGTCATAAACAGAGACACTGCCTGCCAAATGCCCCCCACCATGGTAGTACACCAGTACCGGCAGTTTCCGATGGGGTGCCGGGTGGTAGATTCTCACCGGTACGTCGAACCCGGGATTGGCCACCAGGTCATCTTGAACCCAGGCCACCACGGGTATTTGGGTTACCAGCCCCCGGGTCAGATTGGCCAGCCCCTCCCGGACATTGATGGGCGTTGGTTTGAATCCCTTTTCCACCAACTCCGCCATGAGTTGATTGTAGGATTCCAGCCAGGGTTGCAGTTGAGGGGATAATTGGCGCATAAAGTACTATTAGGGCAACCCTTGAGCGAATGGGAAGCACAGGTATAGAGAAAAAGGAATTTATTCAGCCTGAAATAAAACCTTGCGATCAACTTTCGAAAGTAAAAAAAATCGAAAAAAGGGAGACACGCCATGGCCGCTGCGGTCCTGCATCACGATTTCGCCATTGAAGTCAGCCTCGCAACCGGACCCGAAGTCATCGACATCACACCGCAACTGGCGGCCTGTGTTGCCGAGTCCGGAATTTCCCGGGGATCTCTGTCCGCGTTTATCGTGGGCTCCACCGGATCCCTGACCACGATTGAGTACGAGCCGGGAGTGGTGGCCGATCTCAAAGCGGCCATTACCCGCCTGGCGCCCCCGGATCTGTCCTATGCCCATGAAGAAGCGTGGCATGACGGAAACGGTCACAGCCATGTCCAAGCCGCGCTCATGGGTCCCTGTCTCACCCTGCCCATTCGCGACAAGCGGCTCAAGTTGGGCACCTGGCAGCAGGTGGTGGCCATCAACCACGACAACCGGCCGCGCCGGCGGGTCATCGAGGTTACCCTCAGCGGCCTGGGATAGCAGATCTAAGACCTAAGTTCGGCAAGCACTTGCCGGGCGGAACTCCCCAGCAGCAGGGCATCGGTTCCAACGGCAATCAGCTGATATCCCTGGGTCATGAAGGGCTTAACCGCATCCGCTGAAGCGCCGAAGATCCCCAAGGGAATATGCCGTTTGGCACATGCCGCCCGCACCGTTGAGATGGCTTCAACCACCTCCGGCGCCCCTAGCGCTCCGGTTTTATCAAGGCTTGCCGATAGATCGTAGGGTCCGACAAAAACGGCATCAATTCCGGCGACGCCGAGGATGGCGTCGATATTGTGTACGCCTTGAATATGTTCGATCTGGATGACCAGGGCTACCCGCGAATTGGCCTGAGTCACATAGGCCTCGAATTCCAGGCCGTAGCCTTGGGCCCGGGCCAGGCCTACGCTTCGCCGGCCCAGGGGCGGATATTTGCCGCAATCCACTGCAAATTGCGCTTCGGCCCGGGTCTTGACCTGGGGAATGATAATTCCGTCAACCCCGAGGTCGAGGCATTTTTTAATCCACACCTCGTCATTGCCAGGGCAGCGGATTACACAGGAAAGCAATGATTGCGCGCCTTGAACAATTCTCTGGGCCTGCCCGATATCCAAGGCGCTGTGCTCGAGGTCTATAAAGAGCCAGTCAAATCCTATCTTACCCAACAGTTCACTGACTTCCGTAGCCGGCAAGGTCTGAATACAGCCGATAAGGGTCTCGCCCTGAAGAAGTTTTTCTCGAAACGATAGGCTCATGGGGTAGCCTTTGGTATTGGATTGGCCCGAAGCAGTCCGGCCGCCGAATGTAGGATCAGGGTCAGAACGATGAGCCCTCCGCCGTTCAACGTCGTCCGGGGCGGCACTTCACCCAGGGCCATCCAGACCCAGATGGGCGCCAACACCGTCTCCAACAGAATGAACAAACTCACCTCGGCCGCGGGCAGGTAGCGGGTGCCGATGGTCATCAGCAGCAGGGCCAGGGGCATCTGAATGAGGCCCGAGAGCACCAGCCAGCCGTAGCTGGCCCAGGGCAGCGCCAGGGGGGTGGCCATGGGCAGGGCGATCAGGGCCATCAGCAAGCCCCCGCGGGTAATGGCTCTTGGCCGGGAGAGGGTCGGATAACTTCGAAAGATCGTGAAGTAGGCGCCGATGAAAATGGCCGATGCCACAGCCAGCAGGTCACCGATGGTGTTGCTGCTGCCCAAAGATCCGTACATCACCCAGGTCACGCCCCCGATACATACCAATATCGCCGCCCAGGTTCGCAAGGGACACTTTTCACCCAGAAAAAGCCAACTCAAGACGGCGGCAAACAGCGGCGAGGCGCTGAGGATCACCACGGCATTGGCCGCCCGGGTCAGGGTGAAGGCTAGAACCAGGGAGGTGCTGCTGGCAGCCAGGGCTGCACCGGCCATCCAGGGAACGTGAGGTCCGAGTTCGGCCTGATCGGCCGTGTGTTGCGGTCTCCAGCCAAATGGGGCCATGGCCAGACACATGAAGGCGCCGCGCCAAAAGGCCACATTCCAGCCGTCCACGGCGGCCAGTCGGACCAGCAAGGCATCGAAGCTTATGATCAACACCCCCGCGGTGACGATCGCAACACCCCGGATATGCTGTTTGGCGGAATCCCCGGTCATGGCGTGGGGAATCTAAATTTACATCGTAAGAAGGTCAAGGGGAAACCCAGCCCACAAAGCGGGTCTCCATGAGTCCGACCCGCCTGAAAACAGGAATCAGCGTCATTGCAGCGGGCAGCACCGAATGGCGGCGGGTAAGCGCCCCCCTTATCGATAAAAAAGACGCCGCGAGATATCCGCCGCTGTTTTTTTTAGCGGGGCGATGGTGTTTTGCAGAAACTCGGCGGTCAACCGGAATGCCGGGCCGGCAATCACCACTGCCGCCACCGGCACCTGGTCATGATTGAAAATTGGGGTGGCAATGGCGTGGGAGTCTTCATAGCGCTCGCCATAATCGTAGGCTATCCCGCTGACCCGGATTTCCTTTAATAGATCCCGGTATTTTCGTTTGGAAACAATGGTGCGGGCATTAAAGCGGGTCACCTTACGGCTCAAACAAAGATTGACAAAATCCGGTTCACTGTAAGCTAAAATCGCTTTGGCGCCCGCGGCGACATTAACCGGCACCTGCTCGCCTTGTTGAAAGGAAAACCGGATATGGCCGCGACCTTCCATGTGATAGGCCAGCACGATATGCGCGCCGGCGACCATTTCCAGCGCAACGCTTTCACCGATCTTCTCGGATAGTTCATTCAAGAAAGGTTGGGCGATGGTGACCACATCATTGTTGAGGGAGCGCATGACCGCGTCGCCGATCTCAACGGCCGCCCGGCCCAGCATGTACTTGCGGGTCTCTGGATTTCGCTGTAAAAAATCATGGTCGCTGAGCAGGTGCAACAGCCGGCTCACCGTAGACTTATGGATATCCAGCTTCTTGCTTAAATCCAGGGTTCCCAGTTGCGGATTGTTCGGGGTGAAGGCCATTAATATTTTTAAGGCCTTTTCCGTTGAAGATAGGTTTTGAGCCATGGTGTCCAGACAATTTCGGGTAGTTATCCCTGGCGGTTTTCAAACCTGGGCAGCGCGCGGGGGAATGCTCGCTTGGCCCCCGCCGGCGCGCATGCAGGGTATCGCGATTTTCGCCCAAATTTTATGTAAAATAGCATTGACAGCCTATTTGGGCTCCGATAATAAGTTTTGTATATTAAGATTGAGTTCAATATAATGCAACAGACTAATGCCTATCGCACTGGGTTGCAGAATACAACAATAAATTGATATTGAGCTACAACCCATTGAAAAAATATTGGAATGTTGTGTTTACGGCGCGCTATCCTTGCCCGGGCAGCCCGCCATGGCCTCATCGCGCGATATCTTGATTCTGATGAATTGTTGTTGGCCAAGGAACATGGTAGTGAGGAGTGCGGAGGGCTATTCAGACCGCCCGTATTGCATGTAATATAATATGTTGAGGCGGGCCGCCGACCCAGATATTCCCATGGATCTCAGCATCATGCGCCGCATCCCGCCATGCCGGCGGGATCTCGCTTCGGTTTCGTTATAGGGGCGGTAGGCTTACCGCCGTTGCTGACCATACCTAAATCCAATGGAGGGTGCATTATGAAAAAATTAGAGTTGGCTTGGGTTTTTTGCCTGGCGTGCGGATTGATTTTCGCGCAAGCCAGCCTGGCAGAAACCATCACCCTGCGCTATGCGCAGCAGAATCCGGACACTGGCTGGAGTACCGTCAACTGTGTGGCGCCGTGGCTCAGGCAAGTGGAAGAGGCCACCGGCGGTCAGCTTAAAATCGAAGCCTATCACGGCCAAACCCTGGCCAAGGGCAAAGACATGTGGACGGCCGTCAAGACCGGGATCACCGATATCGGCTGGTGTTTTCACGGCTACTGGCCGGGCATGACGCCCCTGGCCGACGTGATCAGCCTGCCCGCCCTGCCCTTTCGCTCGGCGGAAAAAGGAAGTGCGGCCCTGTGGCAGCTGTATGAAAAATTTCCCGCAATTCAGGACGAATTCAAGGATGTTCAGGTGCTCCTGTTTTACACCAGCGAGCCCTACAGCCTGATCACCCGTGAAAAACCGGTGAAAACCCTCGAAGACATCAAAGGGATGAAGATCCGTATGACCGGCGGACCGCCCACGGATATGATGAAACTGCTGGGCGGCGTTCCCATGTTGATTCCCATGCCCGACAACTACATCTCCATGCAAAAAGGGGTGATCGACGGGATCGGGGTTCCCTGGGAGGCCATTCATGTCTGGCGCTTTTATGAAGTGGGGCAGTATTACACCGAAGTCCCCTTCCCCGCGGTCTATTTCTCCATCGCCATGAACAAAGCCAAATGGAACAGCCTCTCCAAAGAGGTCCAGGATGCCATCATGACCGTGGGCGGGCTGGAAGGATCCAAGTTCTGGGGCCGCAATTTCTTTGATGCCATGAAGGCGGAAACCATCGAGAAACTAAAGTCCGAAGGCCAGGGTGATCATCTTTTCCAACTGAGTGACGAGGAGCGCCAGCGCTGGCTGGACGTGGGCGGCAAACCCGTGTGGGATCAGTGGGTCGGTGATATGAAAGCCAAAGGCCACGCCAATGCCCAGGAAATCTTGGATACGGCCATTGAACTGAGCCAATAACCCTGCAATTCGTGCTCCTTAAGGATAGGATCTAAGACGCGGCGGGCAGCAAGGGTAGCGGGCAGCCCTTGCTTCCCCTGAGTCTATTTTCTTCCACAATATCCCCAAAGCCCTCTATCGTCTGACCGTTTCCAAGCCACCCTTCACGGAATCTTCGCAGGGACGTGCGCCATGTTGACCCGGATCACCAAAACCCTTACCCGCATCCTGCTGGCTATGGGCGCGGCCGTTCTGGCCATGATGATGTTTTTGACCGCCACGGATGTCATCCTGCGCTATCTGCTCAACCGCCCCTTGTCAGGAGCCTTCGAACTGGTGGAGTATATGATGGCGATTCTAATACCCTTCAGCGTCGTCTATTGCGCGGATCAAAAAAGCCATGTGGCCGTGGAGCTGGTTCTGGGGCGCTTTTCCAAGAAAGTCCGCAACTTTTTCGGCCTGGCCACCACCCTGGCGACCTTGCTCTTCGTCCTGGTCATGGCCTGGCAGAATGTTTTGTATATCGGCGAGATGTACCGCTCCCGGATGACCTCCGCGGTATTGCTGATCCCCACCTATCCTTTTGTTGCCGCCACGGCCATCGGCATTAGCGCCTTTGCCCTGGTGCTGCTCAGCGATTGGCTGGATTTACTCTCGGAGGTCAAAAAATCATGAGCCCTTCCCTGGTGGGCTATCTCGGAATCGTCGTTCTGATTTTGCTGATTTTCGCCCGCATGAACATCGGCATCAGCATGGCTCTGGTGGGGTTTCTGGGGTTTACCGCCATCGTCGGCCTGGAAGGCGCCCTGGGAGTGCTGCGCACCGTGCCCTATACCACCTTTGCCAGTCAGGACCTGAGTGTGATTCCCCTCTTTATCCTGATGGGCTCGTTTGCCTTTGCCTCGGGCATGAGCGAAGATCTGTACCGCACCGTGCATACCCTTTTGGGCCACCTGAGAGGGGGACTGGCCATGGCCACCGTGGCCGCCTGCGCTTGTTTTGCCGCCATCAGCGGATCGAGCCTAGCCACCGCCGCCACCCTGGGCAAAGTGGCCATGCCGGAGATGAAAAAGTACAAGTACGATACGGCCCTGGCCACCGGATCCATTGCCGCCGGAGGCAGTATCGGTATTTTGATCCCACCCTCGGTGATCCTCATTCTGTATGGGATC
Organism: uncultured delta proteobacterium; assembly: GCA_963713755.1. Taxonomy (GTDB): domain Bacteria; phylum Desulfobacterota; class Desulfobacteria; order Desulfobacterales; family CAVQMW01; genus CAVQMW01. Next base: position 32,613 of record CAVQMW010000007.1, read on the forward strand.
ATTACCGAACAATCCATCGGCAAGCTCTTCCTGGCGGGCTTCATCCCCGGGGTGCTGGAAGCGCTCTTTTACATTTTTACCATCGTGATTCTAACCCGGCGCAATCCTCTCCTGGGGCCTCCCGGCCCCCGCACCACCACCGGCGAAAAGCTTTTGGCCCTGATGAAAACCTGGGAAGTGGTGGTGCTGTTCGTGGTGGTGATCGGCGGAATCTATGCCGGGATCTTCACCCCCACGGAAGCCGCCGGCATCGGGGCCTTCGGAACGTTTTGCCTCTCCATCCTGCGGCGCAAAATGAATTGGAAAAACTTTAAATCGAGCCTGGTCTCCACCACCTCCACCACGGGCATGCTCTTTCTGGTCATCATGGGCGCCATGATATTGGGCTACTTTTTCTCGGTGAGCCGGTTGCCCTTTGAACTGGCCTCCTTTGTCTCGGCCCTTCCGGTGAATCGCTATGTGATCCTGGTGCTGATCCTGATAGTGGTGCTGCTGCTGGGCTGCGTGATGGATTCCATGGCCATCGTGCTGCTGACCATCCCGGTTTTCTATCCCATGGTCATTAAACTGGGCTTCGACCCCATCTGGTTCGGCATCATCGTGGTGCGCGTCACCGAAATGGGCCTAATCACACCGCCCGTGGGCCTCAATGTGTACATCATCCAAGGAATCACCGGCGAGGATATGGGCACCATTTTCAAGGGTGTTTTTCCCTTTATCCTGGCCGATATTTGCGAAATCATCCTTCTGATCTCTATCCCCCAGCTCTCGCTCTTTTTACCCAATTTAATGTCGGGCGTTTAGCGCGCCGGGCCGATCCCGCCCGCCGGGCGGCTCGGGCCCCAATGCACCCTGGGATGAAATCGGTTCAGCCGCGACTGCGGTGCCGGCATTGCATGCAATATAATGTGAAATATCGGCTTGACAGAAGACGCGATTCCATACTATTTGGACACTTAAAGTTGCATAATACAAAATAAAGTTCAAATATATGCAACAAAATTCCAGGCATCCGGCCGGAATATCCAGGGCCGGTTCACCCCCCGAGGCCCCATGCCGCCACGATCCCAAATATCGACCCATACCTTCCCCGCAAATCAATCATCTGGAGGTCAGACATGAGTGAACGCGTTTTTACCAACTGCACGAATGCCGGGCCGGTTTCGGTATACGTCAAGGACGGAAAGGTCACCCGCATCAGACCCCTGGTTGCCGAGGAAAAGGATTTCAAGCCCTGGACCATTGAGGCCGGCGGGCGCCGCTACACACCTCCCAAAAAGTTCAATATCGCCCCTTACGTCCACGCCGACCGGCGGCGGCTCTATTCCGACGAACGTATCAAGTATCCCCTGAAACGGGTGGATTTCGATCCCAGCGGCGAGCGCAACCCCCAAAACCGCGGTAAATCGGCCTACGAACGCATCTCCTGGGATGAAGCCCTGGATATCACGGCCGCGGAAATCAAACGAATTAAGGAGAAACACGGCGGTTCGGCCATTTCCGGCATGACCTCCTCCCATCACAACTGGGGCATTGTGGGCTACAAAATGGGCCCCTTCGCCCGTTTCATGAACATGCTCGAATACACCCCGGTACTGGACAACCCGGACTCCTGGGAGGGCTGGCACTGGGGCGCCACCCACACCTACGGCTTTTTCTGGCGCCTGGGTATGCCGGAGCAGTACGACCTGTTGGAAGACTCCTTGAAAAACGCCGAGATGATCGTCTTCTGGTCCAACGATCCCGATACCACCCGGGGTACCTACACCGGCCAGGACTCGGCCCTCTGGCGCCAGTGGCTCAAGGAAAAAGGGGTCAAAATGGTTTTCATCGACCCCTTTCACAACTTCACCGCCGGGGTGATGGAGGGCAAATGGCTGGCGCCGCGCATCGGCACCGACGCGGCCCTGGCCATGGCCATCGCCCAGGTCTGGATCAGCGAAGACTTGTATGACAAGGACTATGTGGCCGACCGCACCATCGGCTTCGACGAATTCAAAGAGTATATCCTGGGCAAAGAGGACGGCCAACCCAAGACCCCGGAATGGGCGGAACAGGAATCGGGGATCAAGGCCCGGGTGATCCGCACCCTGGCCCGGGAGTGGGCCGCAAAACGCACCGTGCTATCCGGCGGCGCCCGGGGCGGCGAGGGCGGCGCCTGCCGCCAGGCCTACGGCACCGAATGGGCCCGCATGATGGTTCTGTTGCAGGCCATGCAGGGGCTGGGCAAACCGGGACGCACCATCTGGGGCACCACCATGGGCGCTCCCTCAGACACCTCCTGCTGGTTTCCGGCCTACGCCGACCTCCAGGGCCGCATCGCCACCTCCACCATGGCCGACTATCTGCCCATCAACCCCACCCAACAGCGGCTCTGGCGGCTGACCCTGCCCGAAGCGGTTCTCGATCCGCCGGTGAGCTGGTACGGCGAGGGCTTCTGCGGTCAATCCCTGGAGCAGCAGTTCAAGCACTTTGAATATCCCATGGAGGGCTATTCCGAGATCAAGATGTTCTACCGCTACGGCGGTTCTTTCATGGGCACCATGAGCGACACCACCAAATGGGTGCGCATGTATCAGAGCCCCAAACTGGAGTTCGTGGTCAACCAGGACATCTGGTACAACAGCGAAACCCGCATGGCCGATATCATCCTGCCCGCCTGCACCAACTTCGAGCGGGACGATGTGGGAGAATGGGGCGCCTGCGGCGGCTACACGGTCCACGCCTCCAGCGGATGCAACTTCCGCATCGTGGTGCGCCAGCAAAAATGCATCGACCCCCTCTGGGAGTCTAAGTCGGATTTTGAGATTCTGGCGCTGCTGGCCGAGCGCCTGGGGCGCAAGGAGGAGTTCACCGACGGCAAAACCGAGCTGGAATGGGTCAAGACCTTCTTTGAAGGGTCCGATCTTAGCAAGAAAATCAGCTGGGAGGAGTTCAACACCAAGGGCTACCACATCATCAACATCGACGATGACTACAAACCCACCCCCTCTTTGCGCTGGTTTGCCGAAGGCCGCGCGTGCGACACCCCCGATCAGAACAATCCCAAGCGGGGCACGGAAAAGGCCAAGGAGTTGGGCACATACAGCGGAAAGATCGAGTTCGTCTCCGAAAGCCTCAAGGCCCACTTCCCCGATGACCCGGAGCGGCCAGTGAGTCCCCACTACATCCCCAGCTGGGAGGGGCACCACTCCAAAATGTTCCAAAACTACCCTCTACAGCTGCTCTCGCCCCACCCGCGCTTCTCCTTTCACTGCCACTACGACAAGCACACCGACTGGCTGGACGACATCCCCGTGCACCGCATTAAAAAGGAGGGCTACGCCTGGTGGCCGGCCCGGATTCACCCCGAAGATGCCACAAGGCGGGGGATCAACAGCTATGACATCGTGCGCCTCTACAACCACCGCGCCTCGGTGCTCTGCATCGCCGTGGTCACCGAGCGGGTACGCCCGGGAGTGATTCACAGCTACGCCTCTTCGGCCAAATACGACCCTCTAATTCCCGGCCAGGCCGATTCCGCGGACCGGGGCGGATGCGTCAACATGCTGACCCCCTCGCGGATGGTCTCTCAAAATGCACCGGGCATGACCCCCAATTCCTGCCTCATTGAAATTGAAAAATGGGAGGGCTAACTCAAATGACACGTTATGCGATGTTGATCGATATCACCAAATGCAATGGATGCTACAACTGCTTCCTGGCTTGCCGGGACGAATACTTCGGCAATGACTACCCTTCCTACTCGGCGGCCCAACCCCTGGAAGGCCAGTTCTGGATGCAGATCACCGAAGTCGAACGGGGAAGCTACCCTAAACCCAAATTGGCCTACATCCCCACCCCCTGCATGCAGTGCCAAAACGCACCCTGCATCGATGCGGCCAAAGAGGGCGCGGTCTACCGCCGGGAGGACGGCATTGTGATCATCGACCCGGTGAAAGCCAAAGGCCAGGAGGCCATCGCCAAGGCCTGCCCCTACCGGGTAATTTTCTGGAACCCGCGGTTGGAGCTGCCCCAGAAGTGCACCTTCTGCGCCCACCGGCTGGACGAGGGCGCCAAGCTGCCCCGCTGCGTGGAGTCCTGCCCCACGGGCGCGCTGACCTTCGGCGACCTGGACGACCCCGCCAGCGAAGTGGCCAAGCTGGCCGCCAAGCTGCCCACCGAAGATCTGCACCCCGAATTTAAGGCCCAACCCGCCGTGGTCTATCACAACCTACCCAAACGTTTCATCGCCGGCGAAGTAGTGCTGAAAGATAAGCAGGACGAATGCGCCCCGGGCGTTCAAATCGAGTTGAGCGGGCCGGAGGGCAAGCAAACCACGCTTTCCGACGTCTACGGCGATTTCGAATTCGAAGGACTGGCCAAAAACTGCGCCTACACCGTGACCGTGTCCCATGGGGGCTACGCTTCTCAAGCGTTTGATGTGGTGACCCAAAAGGACATCAACTTAGGTGAAATCGTGCTGGTGCCTTAATTGAAGGAGGATTTACCATGATTCGTGTCAAAGACGCCCAAGGCACCCCCTACGTTGCCGCCAAGCACTCCGAAGTCTACGGCCTGCAGAAGATCACCGAAGCCCAGTCCAAGCGCACTACGGTCTGTTACTCCTACTTTCAGCCCAACGGCGGCGCCGAGATGTCCGCCTCCCCCAAGGAGCGGGTCTACTACGTAGTCAAGGGCTCCATCACCGTCAACGGACCCGCCGATGAAACCCACGTTCTCAACAAGGGCGACCTGATCTACATCGCCCCCGGCGAAGAGCGGGACATGGTGATCAACAACGGCAAACCGGCTGAGGTGCTGGTGTTTATCGTAACGCCTTGATAATCATCGGTAAGTTTAAACTCTGCCTTTTTCAGTGCAAAAGAATCCAAGAGCCAAGCATTATAGCTGGATCTGAGATGATGATTATTAAATTCTTAAACGATAAATAACGTTGGATCAGATATTTAATCGCCTGAGTAATATCGATTATGTGAGGGAAAGCTGAACAGAGAGGGAAGGAGACAAAGATGAAAGACATGTTCAAATTGGACGGCAAAATCGCCATCGTCACCGGCGGCGCCGGGGGAATCGGGGAAGCGTTGGCCATGGGCCTGGGCCTCCAGGGGGCCACGGTGGTGGTCTCCAGCCGCAATAGAGAGGCCATCGAAAAGGTCGCCAAGCAAATCAGCAACACCGCCGGCAACGAAGCCATCGCCATTGCGTGCGATGTCACCGACGAAAGCAGCGTGCAGAACCTTGTGGACGCGGTGTTGAAAAAGTATGGCCGGGTCGACATCCTGGTCAATGCCATGGGCATGAACATCAAACGCGACGCCTTTGAATACCCGGTGGAGGATTGGGACAAACTCTTTGCGGTTAACGTCAAGGGCACCATGATCGCCTGCAAGATCGCCGGCAAAGCGATGCGGGATCAGAAAGGCGGTGCCATTGTCAATCTCTCTTCGGTGCGCGGCATCCGCGGCTATACCGGCGGCAACACCGGCTACTGCGCCACCAAGGGCGCCGTGGAACTGATCACCAAAGCTCTGGCCCTGGAGTGGGCGCCCCACAACATCCGCGTCAACGCCCTGGGACCTGCCCTGGTCATCACCCCGGGCACCCGGCACATTGCCGAAAACCCGGAACTGGCCAAGAAATATGCGGCAGCAGTGCCATTGGGGCGGATCGGGATGCCCGAGGATATGGTGGGCGCGGTCAATTTTCTGGTCTCCGATGCGGCTGGTTTTGTTACCGGCCAGACCATCTATGTGGACGGCGGGTTGACCGCTGCCTAAAAAGTTCTACCCTTCCATAGCGATCCATCCATTCAAAGAGGTCATCATGACAATGACAAGCGACCCGTATTCCGGGCTCAAACTGGTGGAGTTGAGCCACAAATGGGGCCACGGGGTGCCCTCCTATCCCGGGCAGGACGATGTCAAAATGTTCCGCGGCGTCAAACACGCCCAGCACGGTGTTCTGGCCTGGAAAATCAACACCGTCATGCACACCGGCACCCACATGAATGCCCCCCTGCACCTGGTGCAAAAGGCCGATGATTTGGCCAAAATCCCCGTTGAGCGTCTCTTCGGCAACGGGGTGGTGCTGAACATCCCCAAACAGAGTTATGAAGTGATCACCGCCCAGGATCTGGAAAACGCCGCGCCCGGGGTGCAACAGGGCGATGTGGTGGTGATCCTCTCCGGATGGCACCACAACTATTCCGATTCTCTGGAATATTTCGGAGAATCCCCAGGGCTCTCCAAGAATGCCGCCCAGTGGCTGGTTCAAAAGGAGTGCCGCCTGGTGGCCGTGGACACTCCCCAGGTGGACCATCCCCTGGCTACCTCTCTAGGTCCCCACCGCGGCGGCCCCCTGATGAACCGCCTGGTGGCGGCCTATCAGGAAGCCACTGGCTTGGATCCCAAAATCGAACATCCCGAATGGAATGCCGCCCACAAAACCCTGCTGGCAGCCGGGATTCCCACCATCGAGCAAGTCGGCGGCGACGTGGATTTGCTGGCCGGCAAACGGGCCACCTTTGTGGCCACTCCCTGGAAATTCGAATATGGCGACGCCTGCCCGGTGCGCTTCGTGGGCATGATCGATCCCTCCGGCAAGTGCCGCATCGATGCGGGAAATTGATCAACATTCAACTCAGGGGAATGTGAAAATGAGCTTACAAGTATACAATCTAAGTCATCCGTTTCATCAGCACATGCCCGAATGGCCCTCCAGCCCGGGGGTCAATGTGACGGTGAACAAATTCCACGCCAAGGACGGTGTCTATCAGGTCAACTGGGAAGGCATCATGCACCGCTGCACCCACATGGACGCCCCCATCCATGTCACCGAGAACACCCCCGGCATCAGCGATTACCCTCTGTGGCGCCTATGCGGCACCGGCGTGGCAGTCTCCATCCCCAAGGGCAAATGGGGGGTAATCACCCCCGAGGATTTGGAGAACGCCACCCCCGCCATCCAGGAAGGCGACATGGTCATGATCAACACCGGCTTCCATCACAAATGGGCCGACAGCGATGAGTACTTCGCCTATGGCTGCGGCATCTCCGGCGCCGGCGCCCAGTGGCTGGTGGACAAGAAGGTCAAGTGCGTGGGCTACGGCTGCCAGGCCAACGATCATCCCATCGCCACCAAGCTGGTGGACCACGGCCTGGGACCCTCCCAGCCCCACCTCATCGCAGAGTATAAAAAGGAGACCGGCCGCGAGCCCAAGCAAGATTTTCCGGATTGGGAGCCGGCCCACAAGACCCTGATGGTCAGGGGCGGAATTCCCGGCATCGAAAATGTGGGCGGCGACCTGGACAAAGTGACCGGCAAACGCTGCTTCTTCATGGCCTTTCCTTGGCGCTGGACCGGCGGCGACGGCTGTATTGTGCGGGTGCTGGCCGTCATCGATCCCGACCAGACCTTTCGCTTTGAATCCGGTTAATCATCATCGGCCAGCGACCTGAATTGCTGGGGATGGTTCGGCCATTGCGGTTGCCGGACTTCTCATAAAGGCGAAGACGATGATGATTAAATTATTAGATCCTTTGACTGCATGATGCTATCGATGACCGCTTTAACCGTCGCAAGGTTTACACCTCCGGCTGGGTAAAGGTCATTGGATAAAGGAGACTTCATGATAGTGGATGACATTCTAACCAGGGCCAGGCAAGAGAAACGCAGCGTGCTCACCGAAATCGAGGCCAAACAGATTCTCTCCGAGGTCGGCATCAACTGCACCGATACCCGCTTGGCGGTAGACAAAAACCAGGCTGTGACCCTGAGTGAAGAACTGGGCTATCCGGCGGTGCTCAAGATTTCTTCGGTGGATATTAGCCACAAAAGCGATGCCGGCGGGGTAAAGGTCAACCTGCCGGACAAGGCTGCGGTGGAAAAAGCCTATGACGAGATCATGGCATCGTGTCGTGCCCAATATCCCAATGCCAACATTGAAGGCGTCGCGGTCCAGGCAATGGTTAAAGCCGGCACCGAGGTCATTATCGGCATGGCCCAGGACTCCTCCTTTGGGCCGGTGCTAATGTTCGGGCTGGGCGGGATCTTCGTTGAAGTATTAAAGGATGTTGCCTTTCGAATTGTACCCCTTGAAAAAAAGGATGCATCCGAAATGATCGCGGAGATCAAAGGAAAAAGACTACTGGAAGGCTATCGCGGAGAAGATCCGGCTGACATCCGATTTCTTGAGGAGATGCTATTAAGGCTTTCTAAACTGGTTGAGGAAACAGAAGGGATTGCGGAAATCGATATGAATCCTGTTTTTGCCTATCAACAGGGCGCGGTGGTTGTGGATGCGCGAATCATTTTAGAAACAGCATAGTCGAAGGAATCAAAATCAAACCAGATGGTTCCGTAAAAAGTCGAAATCTTGTTATTTTGGTCATTTCCCGGAGCCTGCCCAGGCAGGTGTAAGCTGGGGGCGGGGACCCACGATTGTAAGGTGAATATGGATTCCCACCTGCGCGGGAATGACATGCCTGGTGACTTTTTACGTGTCCGTCAAATCACAGGGACAATTCAGCCATGATGGAATTATTTTTCAAGCCGAAATCGGTTGCGGTCATCGGCGCCAGCGGAACGCCTGGAAAACTGGGCTATGTCATCGTGAAAAATATCGCCGATAGCGATTTCAGCGGAGAGGTCTATCCGGTCAATCCCAAATCCGATGAGATTTTGGGATACAAAGTATATCGCAATGTAACTGAAATCCCAGGTGATGTCGATCTAGTGGTCACGGCCCTGCCGACCCCTAAACTGACCGTTATGAGCATGGAAGCCTGCGCCGAAAAGGGCGTCAAAGCCGTCATTATCGAGTCGGCCGGATTCGCTGAAATGGGAGGCGATGGCAAGGTTTATCAGCAGCAAATCGTCGATATCGCCAAGCAAAACGGTATTCGCGTCATGGGGCCCAACTGCTCCGGCATTGTGTCCCGGGATATTGTGACCTCCATTTACCCCATGACCAAAAAGGTCCCCCAGGGCAATGTGGTGCTCATGGGCCAATCCGGTCTTTTGGCAGCGGGGATGGCCTCGGATATCGTCGAGAACGAAAGCTTGAATGTCAGCAAAGTGTGTTCATTCGGGAACAAATGCGATGTCAATGAAAATGACTTGCTGGAATACTTCGGCAATGAGGATGACATCGATGTGATTTCAATGTATCTGGAAACCGTATCTGACGGAAGAAACCTGACCCGCATCGCCAAGAAAGTTGCCGCCCAAAAACCGGTGATTTTTTTAAGCGGGGGTCGCACCGAAGCCGGCGCCAAGGCCGCCATGAGTCATACGGGCAGTATTGCCAGCAACGCAAAAATTGTAGAAGCGGCCATCAAGCAAACGGGAATGATCATGGCGGATGATTTTACGGAGTTGAAAGATTTCGCCAAGGTGTTTTCCACTCAACCCCTTCCCAAAGGCAATCGAGTCGCCGTAATCACCCTGGCCGGAAGCGTGGGGGTTAATGTTTCTGATCTGTGCGCGAACTTTGGCCTGGAACTGCCCAAGCTGACGCCGGAAACAACCGAGAAGCTAAAGGACATGTTCGACACGCCAGTGGGAAATCCGGTGGATCTGTACTTTTCGGTAACCAAAATCGGGTTTACCAAAACCCTGGAAACCACGTTCCCTGATGCATTTAAAGATCCGAACATCGATGCGGCGGTGATCATTCTGGCCGGTTTCGAATATACCCAGGAAGCGGTTCAGAAAAGAATCATTCAGAAAATCGTCCAAGAGGTTGGAAAGCCTGTAGTTGTCTGCATGATTGTGGGCTACAACAAGTATAAAAACGTAATCATGGACGAAATGGGAAAAGAGCTGCCGGTGTTCCCTTCCCTGATTGCCGGGGTAAAGGCCTTGAGCAAATTGTGCGAGTACGGTATCCGCCAACAAAAATTATCAGCCTGAGAGGTGAAGCATATGGCCTACGAAAATATAATTTTCGAAAAAGAAGAGAACGTCGCCGTGATCACCTTCAACCGGCCCGAGGCGATGAATGCCCTGAACAATCAGACCCGGGCCGAATTCGCCGCCGCTATCGCCGAGGTGGCCGCCGATGACGGGATCAAGGTGTTGATCCTCACCGGCAACGGCAGAGCCTTTGTGGCCGGCAGCGACATCAAGGAGTTCAACAAAACCACCCCCTATGCCGCCCATAACATCGCCCGGTTGGGGGAGATGGTGGAAAAGCTGGAAAAACCGGTCATCGCCGCGGTGAACGGCTTCTGCTTGGGCGGCGGCTGTGAAATCGCCATGGGCTGCGACATCATCATCGCTTCGGAAAAAGCAAAGTTCGGCCAGACCGAAATCAATATCGGCATCATCCCCGGCGGCGGCGGCACCCAGCGGCTGCAGCGCCTCATCGGTGCCTGCCGGGCCAAGGAACTGATCTTCACCGGCGACATCATCCGCGCCGAGGAAGCCGACCGTATCGGCCTGGTCAACCGGGTGGTGCCCATGGATGAGCTGATGCCCGCGGCTAAAGAGCTGGCTAAGAAAATTGCCGGCAAAAGCTCCGCGGCCCTCAAATTGGCCAAAACCGCCATCAATCGCGGCATGCAGACCCATCTGGAAAGTGGCCTGAAATACGAATACGAACTGTACAGCCTCTCTTTGAGCCTGGAAGACAAAGTGGAAGGCGTTAATGCCTTTCTTGAAAAACGGGCGCCGAAGTTTATCGGCCGATAGCAGATTTTATTGTAAGGATATCAAATAGGAGGAACAAAACAATGGAGAACATGGCCAATAAAGTCGCCCGGGTACCCAATCTAGTCGATTGGTCGACTGGCGAAGTCCGACTGATGAGCGCAAAATGCAACACGTGCGGAACTTACTTCTTCCCCAAGGAACACTTTCAACATCGCCCCGGCTGCTCACGGGAAGGCGTGGAAGCTGTCCTGCTTCCCAGCAAAGGCAAGCTGGCAAGTTATACCATCCAATATTATCCCTGCCCCCCGCCGTTCAAGACGGAGAAAAAGATCACCCCCTACGGTATCGGCCTGGTGGAGTTTGAAGACGAAAAGATTCAGGTGGCCGGGATCATTACGGAAACCGATCTGAAATCTCTTAAACTGGGAATGGAAATGGAAACAACCACCCTATCGATGTTCACCAACGATGAAAAACAGGACGTGGTGACCTGGGCCTTTCGCGCTGTTTAACAACCCGTTTTTGGAAAACCATAGGAAGGGATAATTACCATGCGAGATGTATATATCATTGGAACCGGGATACACCCCTGGATGGGCTTCTCAGAACAAGTTTTCGCCGATTTCGCGGCGACGGCGGTGGACGGTGCGTTGAAAGACGCGGATATCGAATGGCAGAAGATTCAGTCCATCATGGCTGGAATTTTCATTTACGGCGGGAACGCCGGCCACCTTTCCGGTCAATACCTGGAAAGCATTTTCGGCGAAACCGGCGTACCGGTGGTCAACGTATACAACGCCTGCGCCACCGGATCCGCCGCCATTCGCATGGCGGTCAACAGTGTCGCCGCCGGCGAGACCGACACCTCCCTGGCCTTTGGCGCCGACGTATCGCCCAAAGGCTTTCTCACCGCCAAATCCGACAACGCGGTTCAGGATCGCGATGTGATCCGTTGGAAAATGGGGGGGATGCCCAACCCGATTTACTGGGCCCTGGAATGCCGCAAACGGATGGAAAAATACGGCACCACCGAAGAAGATCTGGCCCTGGTGAAGGTCCTGATGAGCAAATATGGCTCAAAGAATCCGGACGCCCGCTTTAAAAAAGCGTACAGTCTGGAAGAGGTCCTGAACTCCGTTTATGTATGCGATCCGCTGAGGCTGTTCGAGATCTGCCCGGTGAGTACCGGTGCCGCGGCCGTTATCATTACCGCCGACAAGGAGCTGATCGCCAAAGCCGACAAACCGGTAAAGATTAGCGCCACCACCATGGGCAGCGCCATGTATGGCGACCCGACCATCCGCATCTCCGCGCTCTCCTGCCCGGCCGTTGCCGAAGCGCCCATGCTGAGCGAAAGCTACTCGGCCTCCCGGCAAGCCTATGAAAAATCCGGTATCGGCCCCGAGGATATCGATGTGCTGGAACTGCCCGACAACAGCTCCTGGCATTACCTGGTCTATCTGGAAACCTGCGGTTTCTGCAAAGCGGGTGAAGCGGATCAAATGCTGCGGGATGGCGAGACGAAAATCGGGGGAAAACTGCCCGTAAACCCAAGCGGCGGATTTTCCTCACACGGCGAGGCACTTTCGGCCCAAGCGATCTGGCAGGTCATCGAATGCGCCAACCAGCTCAGGGGACGCTGCGGCGAGCGGCAGGTGGTCAACCCCAAAGTGGCCATGGCCCAGACCTACGGGCTCATGGGGAACTCCGGCACCACCATCATGACCATCTAAATCCCCCCCCCGGCCCCCTTTTCCAAAGGGGGGGGTGAAGAGAACACCCCCTGCGGCCCCCCCACTTTCAAAGGTTGGGGAGTGAAGACAACACCCCCCGCGGTCCCCCTTTTCAAAGGTTGGGGAGTGAAGACAACCCCCCCGGCGGTCCCCCTTTTCAAAGAGGTGGGTGAAACTATTGTCGTGGCCCGGTGCTCCAAAGATGAAGCGCCCAGCTCTCCGGCAGTCGCGGGCTAAGATGGGAAGCCCCCCATCCGCGCCCAGATTAACTTGACGATTCAAGGGGCGGTATAATTTTGGTAAATGCCGAAACCGATACCGCCCCGTTTGAAATTTCTTCCCACCACCCCGTCCGAACTAGACGCCCTGGGCTGGAAGCGACTGGATGTCATTCTGGTCAGCGGCGATACCTACGTCGATTCGGCTTACATGGGCGTGGCCGTGGTCGGCCGGGTGCTGGCGGCGGCAGGCTATCGGGTGGGAATCATCGCCCAGCCCGATATCTCCGACGGCCGCGACATCGCCCGCCTGGGCCACCCGGCATTGTTCTGGGGGGTGACCGCCGGGTCCGTGGACTCCCTGGTGGCCAACTATACGGCCACCGGCAAACGCCGCCAGAAGGACGACATGACCCCCGGGGGCGCCAACACCCGGCGGCCGGACCGGGCACTCATCGTTTACAGCAACCTCATCCGCCGCTATTTCAAACCTACCGCGCCCATTGTGCTGGGGGGCATCGAGGCCAGCCTGCGGCGCATCTCCCACTACGACTTCTGGTCCAACCGCGTGCGCCGCTCGGTACTTTTTGACGCCAAGGCCGATTATCTGCTCTACGGCATGGCCGAGCAGAGCGTATTGCAACTGGCGGCCCGACTCAAGGCCGGTCAGACGCCGGACACCATCCGGGGCCTGTGCTACATCCGTCGGGAGCTTCCTCCGCCGGAGACGGACTTTCCCCAGCCCGATATCGAGCTGGCCCCCCATGCCGCGCTAAAGGACGACGACGCCGAATTTAGCCGCATGTTCCGCACTTTCTACCGCAATTCAGATCCGCTCACGGCCCGCCGCCTGATTCAGCGCCAGGACAGCCGCTATCTGGTTCAAAACCCGCCCCCGGCAGCCTTGAGCAGCGCCGATCTGGATCGGATCTACGAGCTGCCCTATGCCCGCGAGGTGCACCCTTATTACGCAAAATCAGGCCCGGTGCGCGCCCTGGAAACCATCCGCTTTTCCCTGACCACCCACCGCGGATGTTACGGTGAATGCCGCTTTTGCGCCATCAGCGTCCACCAGGGACGCCGGGTGATCTCCCGCAGCCAAGCCTCGCTGCTGGCCGAGGCGCGCCGTTTCAGCGCCCATCCGGCCTTTAAGGGCGTCATCGCCGATGTGGGCGGCCCCACCGCCAACATGTACGGCTTCGAGTGCCGCCGCAAAGCGGAAAAAGGCGCCTGCCCGGACAAGGGCTGCCTCTTTCCCAAAATCTGCACGCAGCTGCCCGTGGACCATCGGCCCCAGATGGAGCTGTTGGGGGCCCTGGGCCGCCTGCCCGGCGTGCGCAAGGTCTTTGTGGCCTCGGGATTGCGCTATGATCTGATTTTGGCCGACCCGCACGCCGGAGCCGCCTACCTGGAAAGGCTGCTGAAGAACCACATCTCCGGCCAGCTAAAAATCGCACCGGAACATTCGGAAAAAACGGTGCTGGACCTCATGGGCAAACCGGATGCCGAAACCCTCGAGGCGTTTCTGGCCCTCTTTGCCAAGATCAAGGGCAAGCTCTCCAGACCCGTCTTTTTAACCTACTACCTCATGGCCGCCTATCCCGGCTGCACCCGGGCCCACATGCGCAGCTTGAGAGCCTTTGCCTTGAATACCCTGCGGCTGCTGCCCGAGCAGGTGCAGGTCTTCACCCCCACTCCGGCCACCCTGGCCAGCCTTATGTACCTCACCCAACGCGATCCGCTCTCCGGCCGCAAGCTCTTTGTGGAGAAAAACCCCGGAAAGAAGCAACAGCAGAAAGACCTGCTTCAGCAGCGGCGGCCCGGGCGGCCGCGGCGGCGGAAACCATAGTCTAAAGTTTTTTGCGCGAAATTTTAGGCTGCCAGGGAGATGTCACCGCCGGGAATGGCATTGATGACCGCGTTCAGGTCATGGGCGGAGAGGTGGGCTTGACGCAGCTGTTCAATGACCTGATCCGATTTGGGGAAACTAAGGGTGGCGCCGGGCGAAAAACGGGCCAACAGCAGGTCCGCCAGATAGACCATGCCCACGGCGGCCGAAGCCCGTAAATCGTCTGCACCGGGGGTATGATGATAGGCAATGGCTTCCACAAACAGGTCCGGAAACCCCCAGGTCCGGGCTAACAGCGCCCCGGCCTCGGTATGATCCATACCCATGAGCTGGCGCTCGCTGGCCAGAAAATCCCCGTCTGAAGCGTGCAGCCGTTCATAAAAGCGCGAGGCCACCCGGGGAATGAATTGATCCAGCGCCACTTTGCCGATGTCGTGGAGCAGGCCCGCCAGATAGGCCGTGTTGGGATCCAGCGTGCCGCTGGCCCGGGCGATCAGCTCACACAGTCGAGCGGTTTTGCGGGCATGGTGAAACAGGCCGCCCTTATAGAGGGAATACCCCCCCAAGCTGCGATCAAAAAGGTCATCGATGGCCTTTTGAACCACCCACTTGATGATCTTGTCCCGGCCCAAAAGCCCCACGGCGCCTTCAATGCTGTCCACCTGGCGAACCCGCTTAAACAGGGCCGAATTGGCCAGCTTGATGGTGTGGCCGCTGAGAACCTGGTCCTGCTTCAAATCCTGGGCCAGATCGCTCAGGGCGTAGTTCTCGTCCTGGGAGTTCTGTAAAATAGCCAGGGCGATCTGAGGAATGGGCGCCAACCCTTTGATGGCGGCTAAGACCTGTTCTCGATCCACCGGGCCATGGGTCTCGGCGCGGTTGGGGGCCTGCCACATACAGGTCGAAACCTTCACCGCCATGGCGGGCAGCTCCAGGCGCACCCGGCATCCTCCCACTCCGCCGGTGACTGAATTTTCAACAGGGATTTGGGCATGCTTCAGGAGCGCCAACACCCGCTCGGTGGTCCGCCCGCCGATATCCAGGTCAAAATCGTGATAATTGAGCTTACCCACCAGGGCGCCGCCGGCAATCTGCGCCTTGAGATTTCCCGGTGCAGCGCCTTTTTCGCACAGAGCATGAATAAAGAGCGGAAGCCCGGAAGAGGCGTAGCGTTCCGGATTTTGGTCCAAATAGACCGGGTCCGGCAGTAAAATGTGATGCAGGCCGCCCACCCGGTTCCGCGGGTCATAGAGCACAACGCCGACGCAGGTCCCCAGCACGGCTTCCAGAGCCAGGCCGGGCGAACTTCCCACCCAGAAACTGCCGGTATGCACATATTCAGTTTTCATCAGTAGACTCCGGAAAACCCGCTGAACTGGTCCTTGTCTCGATCCATGGCATTGCCGAATTTATCTTCGCCCAAAAATTGAAATTCCACGCCGCCGGCGTGAATCAGGGCATCGGTGGTTTCATTTTGCGATATGTCGAAACGCAGCGTGGCGGTCAGGTTTTTGGCATCCCAATAGACGCTTTCGGGAAAAGCCGGCAGTTTCACCTCGCTGTCGGCGGCAGCCAGCCCGTAGTTGTAGCCGCTGCCCGGCAAAGGTCCACCCGAGGCGCGCTGGATGCGCCAATTGTATATTTTTTCCACGGATTCGCGGTCCATCTCCTTATCGAACTGAAACACCATGGTGAACCGTTTGGAGCTGTCCGCCGCACTCAAATAGCTGTCCAGGGCCGCCACCTGGGTTTTGGGGGGCAGCGTATAGGCAAAGGTGCTGGAGGAGTGGGCGAAAGAGATTTTGGGCGGATCCGTTTTGTACATGTAGCGGTTGAGGGCATCAGCCAGGGCCGGCGCATCCTCCTGGAGCAGATCCACCATCTGCTGGGCCTCCGCCATCTGCTGCAGATCGGCATGGGCATAGCCGATTTCAGCGTAGGCGTCCCAATACTCATCCTTGCGCGCGGCCGCCTGTTCAAAGGCCTCAAGGGCCTCGCCAAAGCGCTCCATCTTGCTCAGGGTTTGGCCCAGGCCGTAGTAGCCGGCGTGATCTTCCGGGCTGTTGCGGATAATTTTCCGATAAATATCCTCGGCATGGCTCAGCTTGCCGGTCTGCAGATGAGCTTGGCCCAGGGCGTAGTTGTTACTGTCGCTGGGATTGAGCCGCACCGCCTCGGCATAGAGCTTTTCCGCCTCGGCGTAGCGCTGCTGGCCGTAATAGCGGTTGCCCAGATCAATCTTCAGATCGTCCCGGTTGATGAAGCGCTCCACGGCCTGTTCATAGGTTTTCACGGCCTTGTCCGGCATATCCATCCGGTCGTAGGTCATGGCCAGATACTTGTAGGCCTCAGGCCCGTTGGCAGAAAACTGGGCCATCCCCGCGGCTCGCCGGAACTCCTGCTCCGCGGTCTTGTAATCTTTTTCCTGAAACAGATCGATGCCGTTGCTCAACGCTTGGTTGGCCACGCTCTCCAAACTGTTTGTGCTGCCGTTGATGGCGGCGAAAAGCTGATCCGCACCCACAGGTTCCAGCATGACTCGACTCCCTGCATCACGTGTCGCTGATAATCACTCTCAGACAGGTTATCGGCAGCCCAGAACAGAACTTAACCTTTATTTGCGGTGGTGGAATTTCAGGCTGATAGTCCTTGAAAAGGTGATAATTATCAGGTTTTTGGCGGGATGGCGTAAGTGCCCACCACGTGGGCGACCGGTTCGGTCAGGCTCTCCGAAAACAGGCTGACTTCACCGACGGCGAGGGAGTTGCCGACTTTGAGGAGCTTGCAAACGCCTTTAAGATAGTGGCCGGCGGGCGGCTTGCGCAGGAAGTTGATGGTAAGGCTGGTGGTGACAGCCAGGGGAACGATACCGATTTCACCGAAAAGGGCAACATAAAGCGCTTCGTCGGCTATGCCGATCATGGCAGTCCCTGAAACCGTTCCGCCGGGCCGCAGATCATCGGCCCCAATCAAGCGGGTCACCGTGGCGCCCCCGCCCCCCACCGCATCGATAGTGCAGCGGAATTGGGGAAATTCGGCTTTCATGAAGGTTTCGATCTCTTGTTGGGTCGCCATGAAAACCTCCAACTAAACCAGCAAGCTCACCTGCGGCAAGCGGGCGCCCCCGCATTACCGGGCCTCTACAGGGTCTTCCTGGCGTACGTGCTTTGTTCACTCTCGCCAATGCTTAGGATCATTGAGCGTATCCGCACAAATCACTTGTCCACTTATATCCCCGATAATCCCCGGATGGAGTTCCTGAACCATCCAGGCAGCAGAATTTTCAGGCGCGATCGGATAGGGTGCCTCGAACCCCTTTACCCCAGCGGCGGAAAAGCCATACTTGGGGTAATAGCCCGGATGGCCGAGCACAAAAACCAGATGGACACCCGCCGCCTTTAACTGTGCTAGCCCTGCTTGGATAAGACGACCGCCGATGCCCTGATTTTGGTGCCCTGGACGGACCGACAGAGGCGCAAGGATTGCTGCAGAAACGATCCCCTGGGAATGCTTGATTCGTACATTCGTGAACAGAATATGCCCGACACCACAATCATCGGCGATTCCAACCAGGGATAAGGAGGGCTGCGCACTTAGGTCTGCCAGTAAATCGGTAACAAGATCCGCAATTTCTTGTCCTTGCAGGTCACCAAATGCGGCGATTACAATATCCACGATTGCTTGCTTATCGGATTGGCATGCCTTGCGTATCTGTAATCTCATAATGGGTTATCTCAAGTTGCTAAGGTTTTGCTTGAGAGCTGTGTATAGAGCGGCAGTGTAACATCCGTCCCTCTCAGACTAAGAACCTATCCGTAAATAAATCCTGCCTCCAGCGCATGAAATGGGTGTGGATCGCACTGGGACTTCCAAAGCGCTCCTTGGGCAAGGCCTTCCATTGGCAACCCGTTCGCAAGACATACATGATGGCTCCAAAGATTTGACGCGGGGGCATCGGCTTTCTGCCATCACCTGCCTTGCGTTTGTACTCTTTGTTTGGATCACGCTCCGGCTTTGGTATGAGCGGTTCGACCCCTAAGCCGGACATATGGGAACCACCGTCATTTACTCGTACTCGTAAACGGCAATCTCCGTGGCAGCCCCCAAAAGGGTATCGATCTCTTGCTGGATCGCCTCCCTTTGGGGGTTTTGGCACCACTGATCCCAATCGTAGCGCCGCTGCCACTTGCTGACGACCACCCATTCGCCGGGCTGATCCACCCGCCGCAGGGTTTCACCGGCAATATACCCGGGCTGCCCCATGGTAGCGGATCGCAAGCGAATTAACAGGGTGAGGAAGCGGTCGGCTTTATCTTCCGGCACCTTCCGGGTGAGTATAATTTTAACAGCCATGTCAGGCCCTCCTGGCCGTAAATAGAGTAAGACGGCCCTCTCGCCGGCGATTTATTTCAGATCCGTTCCCATTTAAACTGAAATTCGATCTCTTCGGTTTTTTCCTCGCGTTCGTGTTCGATATTAAAGGTCGCATGGGCCGGAACCTGAATGCGCTCCTTGGCGAGTTGAATCCGAAAAGGCTTATCATGTTCCAGACAGTCCGCCAGCCTGCGCAACTTGGAAACCATCTGTTTCGTGGAATAGGTTTTTTCAACATCCCGATCTTTCTTTACGGTCATGAACACCTCCTTAGCGCCTGGGGCACGATAGAGTTAAAAGGTCTTTAGGCTCCACGGATACACGGAGCACGCTGTCCCTTTTAAAAAGCGTTGCAGGAAAAATGGGCATACCCTATGAAGGGGATCGAAACAAATTTACGAAGATCAATTGAACCGGGGCAGGTCACGGTTTGAATGGTTTACCTTAATTGACCAGACAGGAGGATGCAAGTGTCAGCATCGATTTACTGGGCCGACGGCTATATTGAAAAACGAAAAAACGCGCTGCAGGCCATCAATGAGATCCGCCCCGGGCAGCGGGTCTTCATTGGATCGGCCTGCGGAGAGCCGCAGTTGTTAGTCCGCACTTTGTCGGAACGAGCCATGCATATGAGTGGGCTGGAAATTGTGCGGCTGATGAGCGTGGAGACCACCTCCCTAACCGCCATCGCCAACCGCACCCAAGACTACAGCCTCAATATACGCACCATCTACTTGGGGTCCGCCAAGGTGGAGGCGATTGCCGCCAACCGGCGCTTCATCACACCCATGAACATGTCCGATGTACCCAGCCTGTTTAAAACCCGCAAACTGCCCATCCATGTGGCTCTGATTCAGGTGGCGCCGCCCGATGACTTCGGTTGGATGAGTTTGGGAATCTCCGTGGATGTCACCCTGGCGGCCGCCCATTCCGCGGACTGGGTGATTGTCCAGGTCAATCCGCAAATGCCGCGGGTATTGGGCCAGAGCTTCATCCATGTCAACGATGTGGACACCATTGTCGAGCATGAGGAAGAACTGCTCACCATCACCCCGGGTCCACCCAGCGACAGGGCCGCCCGTATCGGCCAGCATATCGCCCGGCTGATCAGTGACGGCTCCACCCTGCAGATCGGATTGGATGCCGCCTCCCAGGCAACCGTCCAGGCGCTGAGCAACAAAAACGATCTAGGGATCCATTCCCAGTACCTCACCGACGACATCATGCACCTTTACTCCACGGGGGTGGTCACCAACCGCCGCAAAGGCTACAACGAAGGCAAGCTGGTGGCCTCCGCCGCTATCGGGACCCGTAATCTCTATGAATTTATCCACGACAATCCGGCCGTGGATTTCCACCCCTCGGACGTGGTCAACGACCCCTTTATCATCTCCCGCCACCATCGCATGGTTTCCTTGAATGTGGCCAAAAGTATCGATCTCACCGGTCAAGTCTCCGCGGAAGCCTCCGCTCAGACCCTCTTTGCCGGAGTCTCGGGAATTCCCGACTTTGTCCGCGGCGCCCGCCGAGCGCCTGGGGGCAAATCCATTCTCATGCTCCCCTCCACTTCTCCGGACGGCACCACCAGCAACATCGTACCCAACCTCCATGAAACCGCGGTAGTGGTTCCCCGGGGGGATGTCCACTATGTGGCCACGGAGTACGGTGTGGTCAATCTGTTTGGCAAAAGTCTCCAGGAACGGGTTATCGCCATCATTGAAATCGCCCATCCCGACTATCGCGAGGAGCTTTTTGAAGCTGCCAAAGCCGCGGATCTGATCGGCCCGGAGCGAACCCTGGGCGAGGCGGCCCGGGCCGTCTATCCGGTGACTCTTGAAGAAACCATCGTGGTCCATGATCAGCAAATCACCATCCGTCCGGCCAAACCGGTGGACGAACGCCGCATCCAGGAGCATTACTACAACTTGGACAAAGAGGATGTGTTCCTGCGCTTTTTCCACGAAAAAAACGCCTTTGGCCGCCAGGATGTGGCCGGCAAGTCTCAAATCGACTATGTCAAGGATTTGACTTTGCTGGGGATTGTGGGGGAGTTCGGTTTCGGTCGAGTGGTGGCCGTGGGGGAAAGTGTCTTGCTTTTGGACAGCAATATGGCGGAGGTGGCGTTTTCCGTTAGCCGCGAATTTCGCGGATATGGCCTGGGTAAGATCCTGCTAAAAAAATTGGCCGAAGCGGCCCAGGAAAATGGTCTGGCCGGACTTCTGGCCTACACCGCACCCAACAACCGCGCCATGATCAAACTTTTCAACACCCTACCCTACAAAGTGTCCAGTTCTTACGATGGTGAAGGCGTCTATTTGCGCTCCCGTTTTGATGAACTTAGAACCGCCTGAGGAGTGGCGGCGATCTGAACCGTACCCTGCGACCGCTCCCCGCGGCAATGGCACACGGCGCTTGCACAGCCCCCTGAAGGCCCCTGGGAAGCGGATTGGCGATGGGCTTTGAGGGCCATAACGCCCATGAAAAGGGCAAAAACCGCAAACGCGCCGCAGGCGATAATTGCAAACTCAGTCATTGGAAATCCTCTGAATCACGCATGGCCAAGCCCCCCACGTGGGCTGAAATTCAGCTGAATGGTGATTCCCCGAAGGAGTTCAGCGGCCCCGGGGATGGGTCAAAACCTCGGAGGTCACCCAGATGAAATCGGCGATGGTTTCGGAAACTCGCCCGCCCACGGGGGCCAGATATATCGTCTCGTAGGCGGCTCCGGTGAGATGCTTGGCCCGCTTGGGAACACCGCCTTGGGTACGGATATGGCCGTTTCCCACCAAAATCACCATGGACGCATCACCGAGATGATCGGCGATAGTATGGGCCATGGTGGCGTCCCGGGCACACTGGGCCATGTAGAAATCGTCAAAGACGGTGGTGCGGGCCAAAAACTGGTGCTGCTTAAAGGTTTGTTCCAAAAAGGCACGATGGGCATCGTCGCCCGGAGGAACGTCGGCCGGCAGCCAATTGCGGTCGATTCCGGAGAGGCTCTCGATCCCCCCGGCACGAATACGGCCATGGATATAGGTGGGCAGATCCAACCCCACCAGGGGAATCGTATTTTCCTGAAGGTAAGTCAATATCCCCCGGTACAGGTCGTAATCAAAGCGCCAATTGCTGTACCAGTGGCTCTGCCGAAGGAATGTTTGCTCATCCAAGGCTCCCTGGGACCACCGATCCAGCACCGGCTGGTAGGAGCGGTCAAACATCTCCATACCCACAATTAAACTGGGACGACGTTGGTGCAGGGCACGGATCAGCTTGAGCTGGATGGCGTGGTGATGGCTGCTGCTGTGGATCTCGCCGATAAAAATCATCTGAACGCCGTCGAGTTCCCGCAGCAGTTCCTCGAAACTGATGGCGCTTTGGGACTGGGCGACGATGATGGTATCCACGGGGAAGCTTTTTTCTGACCCTTCGATGCGGAGCGCTTTGGGCAAGGCAGCGCATCCCACCGCCAGCGGCAGCCAGAGCGCAAGAATTCCCATAGAAAGTTTACCTCTGAGTTTTTTCCTCTCACTAAACATATGCATGGCTTGATTTTGCCCGGCCGGTTCAATAAAAACGTCAATGGGAAACCATACCGTCCGACCCTACCCCCTACATGGCTGACAAAGGAGAATCGCTGTGGCTAAACATCCGTCCCAGATCATGACGCCCTGGTATGATTCCAAGGCGATTTGCCTCATGGGGCTGATCGTCATGGTGGCGGTATTTCTGTTCGCGCTCATCGGTGTCTCCGTGGCTTCTGAAATAGAGGCCTACCAGCGGCACATGTTTATCCCCCTGATCCTTATGCTGGTGAGCCTGGGCGGCCTGATCATCTTTTCCATAAAGCTCGCACGGCAATCCAGCCCGAAAAGAGGCGGCTGACTAGCTCGCCCCCCTGCAGGCCGGCAACTACTCAGTTGCCTTGGACGAATTCCTTGAGGCTCATATCCTTGTAGCTGTCACTCTGGATAAATTTCAGAAGTTGGAGCAGCTGTTTAGGTGGAATGTAGCCCGGCTGGCCCGCAATTTTTTCTCCTTTGGCCGATAGAAACCAACTGCTGGGCAGTCCACGAACAAAAAAATCCTGGGCCAGCTGCGTCTCTCTATCGGAATTAGCCTTGACCGAAATGAAATGGCGACGGAGATAGTCCGCAATCTCCGGGTTGCGAAAGGATTCTTTATCCATTTTATGGCAATACGAGCACCAGTCGGCGTAAAAAGTGAGGAACACCTTTTTGTTTTCCTGTTTGCCCAGGGCCAATCCCTCTTGATAGGAATACCACTTGATGCCTGACGCCGGCGAATCCGCGGCCCGGGCCATATCAGGATGCAACAACCCCAACCCCAGCAGCAAAACAATACCTGCAAGCCTGCTAATCCTTTGTTGAATGCCCATCTATACCTCGTTTTATATCGGTTTCGGCGGGTTTGGCATTCCCCCGCCCTATGCGTTCCTGGATCCAAACCCCCAATCTCGCACCCCGAGGGGGGTCTACACGGGAATCGTCAGCTTGTCGGTCATTAAAGCAATCCCCAAAAATATCAATAAAATGCCGGCGACGATATGAACATAGGCCAAAGTCCGGGAGGCTTTCTTCAAGAATTTCAGCAGGTAGTTGATGAAACATGAGATCAGGATAAAGGGCAAAGCCAGTCCGGCGGAATAGACCGTTAACAGCAACATGCCTTGGCCCACCGTATCCTGGTTTCCGGCCATGATCAAGATGGAGCCCAGCAGCGGACCGATACAGGGACTCCACCCAGCGCCAAAGGCCATGCCCACAAGAAAGGTACCCAGCCAATGGAGAGGTTTCCGGGAGACCTGCACCCGTTTCTCATAGTTCAAGGCTGGAATTTTGATCAGTCCCGTTAAATGGATTCCCAGAAGAATGATCAGTGCCCCCCCTGCAATGCGAATCTCCTGACTGTAAGCCTGAACAAATCGCCCAAGAAAAGAGGCCGAAGCCCCTAAAAGCACAAAAACCGTGGTAAACCCGGCCACGTACAACAGCGTGGAAAGAATCACCTTGCGGCGAACCCCAGCGGCGTGTTCCGATGTCAGTTCTTCCAGGGAAAAACCGGTAATGAAAGAGAAATACGCCGGTATCAGGGGAAGGATGCACGGCGAAAAAAAAGATAACAGGCCGGCCATTAACGCGGCCGGAAAAGAAACCGTCTCCAGAAGCATGAAGTTGTATATCTCAGATAGATGTTAGAGGTTCGCCATCGGCGTTTAAATTTGAATCGAACCACTATTAACCCGGCAATAAAATACGCCAAATACGTCATGCCGGGCTTGATCCGGCATCCAGCAGCGACGCTGGATTCTGGCGTTCACCAGAATGACGAAAGTGGGGTATATAATCGCCGGAACAATATAATGGAGGGTTTGTGCCATTGGCGTATAGCTTTGAAAGATACGCTTTAAATGCCTGAAGTCAACCTGAACGCTTCATTGCCTGTCATCCCGCCCCCAGCTCCACCCAATGATGGATAGACCGGCGAGGTTGGCTTTTCATATCCGCTGGCCCCAGTTCCGTCTGTTTAAAACTCGGGGATTCCTACGGATAATAACCCGAAAATCATTATTGTTGCGATGCGGATCGAATATTAACATTTTTGTTATTATATGCCCAAACCTGATCCATTTATGTGATAAAATTAATTGCGGCCATAATCCATCAAAATTATAACCTCTTATTGTTAAACCCAATTGTAGATAAATCCCCTCTTTGGCACACAGGTTGCTGAGGCAGTAGGGAGCAGTTGCCGGACAGATATTTGCTGATCCGGCCCGGACCAGCAACCCGGCTCCAACGCAATTCTATTCTAAGGAGGCCCAGTTTTGATAAAACGGACGATCTTTGGAACCACCTTGGCAATGATTGGGGGATCGGCCCTGCCCGCCATGGCCGCGGACGAACTCAACACCGGAGACACGGCTTGGATGATCATGGCCACGGCACTGGTCATGGTGATGACGCCTGCGGGACTGGCTCTGTTTTACGGCGGCATGTCCCGCTACAAAAATCTGCTGAATACCTTCGCCATGACCTTTGTAGCCTACTGCTTGGGCAGCATTATTTGGGTGGTGTGGGGCTATTCCCTGGCCTTCGGCTCCTCCGTGGGAGGGGTATTCGGCACCCTGGAGCATTTGTTTCTCAGCGGCATTGATATCAACTCCCTTTCCGGGTCCATTCCCACCTATATCTTCGTGCTTTTTCAAATGACCTTTGCCGGCATCACCGTGGCCTTGGTACTGGGGGCCATCGTGGATCGCTTGCGCTTTTCGGCCTGGCTAATCTTTACAATCTTGTGGGTGACCTTCATCTATTGCCCCGTGGCCCACTGGGCCTGGGGCGGCGGGTGGATGGGCGCCATGGGTGCCCTCGACTTTGCCGGCGGCAACGTGGTGCACATCAATGCAGGGGTGGCCGGGCTGGTGCTGGCCCTGGTGACGGGAAAGCGGATCGGGTACGGCCAGGAGGCCATGTTCCCCTCCAGTGTCATGCTGACCGCCCTGGGCGCTGCTTTGCTGTGGTTCGGCTGGTTTGGATTCAACGCCGGAAGTGAACTGGCTGTGGACGGCATCACCGCTTCGGCCTTTCTGGTGACCAACACATCGGCCGCAGTGGGGGCTTTGGCCTGGATGGGAACCGAATGGATCATCACCCGTAAGCCGACACTGCTAGGCATCGCCTCCGGCGTGGTGGCCGGGCTGGTGGGAATCACCCCTGCCGCCGGATTTGTCAACCTGCCGGCGTCCATCATCATCGGCATGGTGGCCGGCATGCTGGGCTATTTCAGTGTGGCCAAATTGAAAGGGCGCGTGGGCTACGACGACTCCCTGGATGCTTTCGGCGTCCACGGTGTCTGTGGAATCTGGGGCGCTCTGGCCACGGGGATATTCGCCAATCCGGCGATCAATAGCGCCGGGAGGGGCCTAATTTACGGCAACCCCCGCCAGCTATGGATACAAATCGTCTCCATCTTAGGCACCGCGGCCTTTTCAGCCATCGGCACCTACCTGGTTATTCGTATTACCCGGCTGATCTGTGGCGGCCTGCGGGTATCCCGGGAGGAGGAAATCGAAGGACTGGACAGCGCCCTGCATGGCGAACGCGGCTTTGAAATCACATTTTAAAACTTTTCAAATCGAGGGCCTGGGCCGCTAGCGCCAATCTGCTTTACAAAAACTGAATGAACCGCCAACCAGATTGACTCCTCACTCGGGGGTTGATTTCCGTTGTGTGTTTCACTATAAGTGCTGAAATAAGGTCTTTCTTAGCACTTTTTCTTTCGCACCGGCAATTCTTCGCCTCCGGTATACCTGTTGCAGTTTCACTATCCCAACGACCCAGTTCAGGAAGATCGTCCGGTACCCGCAACTTAATTTTTAAAGGGTGTAATTAGTGCCCGAACGAAAAGGGTAGATTTTGGTTCCAGGCAAGGACGCAGCATGGGGCTGAAAGATGCACTTTTCGGTCAGACACTAAATAGGGATCTCCTCAGCACAGCAGGCGCATGCTGGAAGGGATGCCGGGGACTTCTTTGAATAGACCCTCTGGACACCACCCATTGGATATAAATAATTATGGATCATTTGGCACTTCAGAATGGGATAGAAAATGATATATCCCAGATAAAATTGATTGAAAAGCGCAATGATTACCGATACCGCTATTTGGCGGAAATCATCTATGGCAGTGATCAAAAGATCGGCAAGGGGTTGGTGCGGGACCTCTCCGTGGGCGGCGTATTCGTGGCCGCGGATCGAAAGGTTCCCGTAGGATCGGAAATTCTGGTGACCCTACCCTTTGCAAAGTCCGTCCGTTATGTCTCCTTGCGGGGGACTGTGGTGCGAATGACGGGAGATGGTTTCGCAGTTGCCTTTCGTAAATAATGACCACCCGAAACCAGTCCTATCTACAACTTCTTGTTTTTATCAGCCCCCGGCCACCAAGGGGATCAAGTATACCTGAGATTCGTCGGGCACGAATGTGTGGTCAAAATTGGGCCGTGAAACCACCCGGTCGTCGATACGCACAACGGCATATTCATAGGTTTCTCCCAGAGCGGAAAGCAGGCTGCTGACGGTCATTTGATCGTGCCATTCCACCCTGCGGTCACCCACCCGTATCACGCCGTCACTCCGTGGGCCGCCAGCACCTCCAGCACCTCCGGAAAATCGATCCCCAAGCGCTTCACCGTCGCCACGCTGGGAATCCCATCCCGGGTCCAGCCCCGGCGATCATAGACAGCATCCTTCAACACTTCATAGGCCTCTTCACGTTTGGCCCGCAGCAGGGCCACTTTTTCCTCTGTGGTCATGTCTGAAATATCAGTACCGTGCTTCTCCACCAATTGGGTATCATAGCGTTCCTGCCGGGATTCATATTCATCCGCGGTGACCGGCCCCATGGCACGGTAGGGCAGCGTGTCGTTAGCCCGTCGCCCGGAGCCCATACGCAAATTGAAGATGCGCTGGAAATTGTAAACCGCCTCACTCATCTCGATCAGCCCATCGGGTGTTTTTTCATCTCCGGTCACCGACGAATAGTACTGGGCATACCACTCAACATGCTTCATCACCTTAGCCGGCTCCGGGGTATCGATGTTGTCCTCGGGGACGATGTCGTTCCAGGGAAGCTTGCACAGTCCGCATAGCGAAAACCAGGTGCGCCACATGGGAAACCAGTGTAGGGCCTCGGCTTTCTGTTCGAAGGTGGGCATGAAATTATGAACCATATCGAGAAAAATGAGCCATGCTTCGTCATGCTGGGGACCTTTCAGGGCCAGCCCATAGCCCCCCTGCTGAGCCAGAGACTCTTTGGTCATGTATTCTGAAAACTCCAACCCCTTGGATTCCATGCCGATATCCTGCAAGAGCGCTGAGTCGCAACCAAAGTTCTCCCCAAAATGTTGCTTCATGCGCCGCACCCCCTGGCCCACCACCCGGCCGAAGCCCTTGCCGCGCCCCATCTGATGCACCAATTCAAGGGCGCCGGCCCGATTACCAAAGGAGAGATCCAGCCCCCCGGTGTGGGAGAGGTCAATCAGTCCCAGCTCAAAGCACTCCATGACAAAGGCCAGGGAGGTGCCCACGGAAATGGTGTCCAACCCGTAGTTATCACAATAGAAATTGAGTTCCGCGATGGTATAGGGGTCGAAAATCCCCAGGTTTGAGCCGCACCCGGCAATGGTTTCATATTCGGGTCCGTCCACGAACACCTTCCGCCCTTGGTATGGCCCGCTAAGGGGCACAAACTCTTTGATGCCATGGGAGCAAGCCACGGTGCAGCCTTTCCAGCAGCCGTCAAATCCCGGATCGAACAATTGGCCGTAGGCCTCCCGGCCGATGAGGCCGGCCCGGGGGTGCTGGCCGTAACGGAAATTATTGACCGGAAGGCAATCGTGGTCGTTCATGATAGGAACCAGGTGGGTGGTGCCCAGGCGCGCCATCTCATTTTGCTTGGGGTCCAGGGCCACGATTTCCTTGGAATAGGCCTTGGCCACGGCGCGGAAGGTTTCTAGATCCGCGGGCTGGTTGATATCGATGGGTACCCGGTCCCAGCGGGTGACCAGCGCCTTGAGCTTTTTGTCCGCAAAGACCGTTCCGATGCCCCCGCGACCGGCCTGCTTGTAGCGGGCCCGTTTGCGCTTGGCATCGTACCATGTGAAATTGAGGCAGCCCAACCGGGTGTGGCGCGCGCCTTGCCCGGTGGATACCACCGAAATCTGACCCGGTTTGCCCTGGCCGAAGTGCTCGCTGAGCAATTGGGACAGTTCGTAGGAGTCCCTGGGCAGGTCCGCGGCCTCAAACAAGTCCACCCGACCCTGGATGCCATCGATAAGCAGCACGCACTCAACAGCCGACTTGCCGCTGATGGATAGGGCGTCAAAGCCGGAGAATTTAAGGTAGGGCCCGAAATAGCCCCCCACATTGGAATCGATGGGAATCCCGGTCAAGGGCGAGATGGTGGTTACGATGCTTTTGCCCGAGCCCGGATAGGACGGGTTGCCGCCCATGGGCCCTGAGGCGATGCAGACCGCATTTTCAGGGCTGTCCCATCGGGTCTCGGGGGTCACCGCATCCCAAAGCAGCCGCAGATCGAATCCTTTCCCACCCACGAATTTGGATTTCATGGTCGATGATACCGGATGTGTGACAATGGCCTGGGTCGATAGATTCACGGCCAAAGTTTGACCACTGTAGCCGCGGCGAATGGCGGGGGGTTCATACTCAAAAGATTTTCTTACGGTAAGTTTCAAATCGGCCATGGCTACCTCCTCATCATTTCAGATGGTTCTGGTCGAATGATTCCGGCTTCTGGGATTTCGGCTCAGTTCTTAAACTTTAGGCTTGGAATTAGTGTCGGAAAATTCGCGGATAATGATTTTCCCCAACTCCCGAGAGCGCTCGGTGGCCGCCTCCACGGCGTTGATCAGCGTGGTCCGCAAGCCTCCCTTTTCCAAGGTATGGATCCCGGCAATGGCGGTACCCCCTGGAGAGGTGACCATATCTTTAAGTTGTCCGGGGTGGATCCCGGTTTCCTTGAGCAGTTTGGCGGCTCCCAAGACGGTCTGGATGGCCAAGAGTTGAGCTTCGTGGCGGGCCAAGCCCATTTTTACCCCGGCATCGGCCATGGCGTCCACAATGACAAAGATGTAGGCCGGTCCGCTGCCGCTCAAGCCGGTGATGGCATCCATAAGCACATTCTCCGGGATGAAAATCGTCTCGCCCACGGAATCGAAGATGGCCTTGGCCAATTCGATATCTCCCTCCAGGGCATGGGGACCTGCGGCGATGGCGGTGGCGCTGGTCTGCACCGCGGCGGCGATATTGGGCATGGCTCGAATCAGCCGCAGCTCTTTTCCCAGATGAGACTCGATGGCCACCATGGGCACGCCCGCAGCCACTGAAACCACCAATTTCCGCATATCCAAAAATTCAGTAGTGGCATCCAGCACATGGGTCAGAATTTGAGGCTTAACCGCATAGATAATGATTTCAGATGCTTCGCACAACACGCGGTTGTCGCTTGTGATGCCGACCGCATATTGGTCCCGTAGCTTTTTCAGGGCATCCGGCCGGATATCCGAACAGATGATATTGGCGGCGGGTGCGGCATTGGAGGTCACCAGCCCGCCGATCAGCGCCCCCCCCATATTCCCGGATCCGATGATGCCGATCTTTATATTCTTCAACATATGAATCGTCCGTCCCCTCGTCGACTAAAAGGGCTGACATCCCAGCCCGCTTCAGCCCATTAATAGTTAGATACCCGACCCGCAACAGGTTCCCCGAAAGCCCTACCCGTCGGCATAAGTGCTCAACATCATTATGTTTTAAATTTATGATAGTCAAGGAAAATGCTCACGCTTCCGACATGTTCGCAAAACACCGGCAAACAGATTGATCTATGGGGATGATTTGCGCTCATTGACATAGCTCTACTACCCACGGATTACATCTTGACTTAACCCGGTGAATATTTTTACGATACTAGATCTGCTTGATAGCGGGAATAGCTGGTGTTGAATTAAAACCCCAATCATCCTAAGCTGATGGTTCGCCAGGGGGAAAGCCAGCCCCCCTGAAGGTTAAGCACACTCAAAAAATCCTCGGAATTTAATAAAAAAAGGGAAAATAAATGTTTGTGATAGGGAATTTGATCGCCGCCCTCGCCTCTGTTGTTTCCATTGCGTTAAACATTTACATGTGGATCATGATCGCCCGGGTGGTGTTGTCCTGGGTGAACCCCGATCCCTTCAACCCCATTGTGCGCTTCATTCATAACGTCACCGAACCGATTCTGGGCCCCATTCGCCAAAAACTGCCCCTGAATTTCGGCGGCCTCGATCTATCTCCCATTGTGGTGTTTCTGCTGATCGTTTTTCTGCAACGCTTCGTTGTCGCCAGCCTCCAGGGATTGGCCGTAACCCTGCACTAAGCTCAGAGGAGTTCGCCATGCAACTGAAACCGGTGGAAATTCAAGAGCACCAGTTCAAGATCAAATTTCGCGGATTCGATGTCCGCGAAGTGGACGATTTCCTGGATCGCATCGCCCAAGGATACGAGACCCTGCTGGCGGAAAATGCGCGGCTGAAAGCGGAAATCGACACGGCTAGCCAAAACTTGGCGGAACATCGGCAGCGGGAAAAAACGTTTCAGCGCACGCTGCAAAATTCCCAGCAAGTCGTGGAACAACTGAAAAAAAATGCCCGCAAATCGGCGGAATTGATCATCACCAATGCCGAGGGCAAAGCCGAGCGCATGCTCAACCGGGCCTACAACCGGTTGTCCCAGTTCCACGAGGATATCGCCCAACTCAAACGACAGCGCATCCAGATTCAACAGCAAATCCGAACCATTGTGGAAACCCACTCAAAAATGCTGGACATGAGCGAACAAGAAATGCAGGCCATGGAAGAGCAGTATACCAAGGTAAAAGTGCTAAAGCCCGCCCGCTAACCGTCCGATACTATAATCGTGATGAACTAAAACGGGAGATATTCAATGGCCAAGATTGATGCCTTTTTCAAGTTAATGCACGAACATGGCGCCTCGGATCTGCATTTGGTAGCCGGCCAGCCGCCGGCCATCCGGGTTCATGGAAGCATGGAGCGGGTGAAATATAAATCCCTGGATAGCGATGATCTCCGGGAAATGCTCTATGAAATCGCCCCCGAAGAGAAGATCAAAACGTTCGAAGAGACCGGGGACGTGGATTTCGGTTACGAAATCCCCGGACTGGCCCGTTATCGCTCCAACTTTTTCATGCAATTACACGGCGTGGCCGCGGTTTTCCGGGAAATTCCCAGCACCATCCAAACCGTACAGCAGCTCGGCCTGCCGCCGGTGATCGGCAAGCTCTCCAGCCTGCCCCGGGGGCTGGTGTTGCTCACCGGACCCACCGGCAGCGGAAAATCAACCACCCTGGCGGCCATCTTGGATGAGGTCAACCGCAACCGTAAGGACAACGTGATCACCATCGAGGATCCGGTGGAATTTGTGCATCAGAGTCAGGGCTGCATCATCAGCCATCGGGAAGTGGGCATGCACACCAAAACCTTTACCGCCGCCCTGCGGGCCGCCCTGCGGGAAGACCCCGACGTCATCCTGGTAGGCGAAATGCGGGACCTGGAAACCATTTCCCTGGCCATCGAAGCGGCTTCCACCGGGCATCTGGTCTTTTCCACCCTGCACACCACCAGCGCGGCAAAAACCGTGGATCGTATCGTAGAGGTCTTTCCGGCCACTCAGCAGGCCCAGATCCGCTCCACCCTTTCCGACGGCGTGCGGGCCATTATCGCCCAAACCCTGCTCAAACGCCGCAACGGCCGAGGCCGCATTCCGGCCATGGAAATCCTCATCGCCACGCCGGCCGTGCGCAACCTGATTCGCGAAGCCAAAACCCACCAACTCCCGGGTATGATGCAAGCCGGCCGAAAATACGGTATGCAGCTTCTGGACGACGCCATCATGGACCTCTACCAGCAGGGCATGATCAGTGCCGATGAAGCCTACCTGAAATCTAATGATAAAGGTAAATTTGCCCCCTTGCTGACCCGCCCGCCGGCGGATTTTACCGAAGCCTGATCCCGGCCGGGCAACGCCCCAGCGCGCCGCCAAGCCAAAGGAGCCTTGTGATGAAAAAGCAGGAGATGGATTATATCCTCACCCGCATGCTCGATTCCCAAAAACATGTGTCCGATCTCAACCTGACGGTGGGCAAGCCGCCCCAGGTGGAAACCGCCGGGGAACTGGTTCCCGTGGATCTGAATCCGCCCATCCGGGAGTTGACCCCCTTCCAGACCGAAACCTTGGCGCTGAATCTAATCAACAACGACACCCGTCTGATGGACGATCTCTTTCGCCAGGGCTCATGCGATCTCTCCTACAGCCTGCCCGGCAAAGCCCGCTTTCGGGTGAACATCTTCGTCCAATCCAATCGACTCTCCGTGGTGTTGCGGAAATTGGAGTCCAACATCCCCACCTTTGAAACCCGGGGATTGCCCAAGGTCTTTGGTGACATGGCCCACGAGCGAAACGGCATCGTCTTTTTTACCGGAGCCACCGGATCCGGCAAAACCACCTCCCTGGCAGCGATTCTAAATGAAATCAACGAGTCCCGCTCGGTGCACGTGATCACCCTGGAAGACCCCGTGGAATATCAGCACCCCCAGAAAAAAGCGACCTTCAACCAGCGCGAGCTGGGGAGCGACTTCGACGCCTATGCCAACGGGCTGCGGGCCGCCCTGCGCCAGGCGCCCAAGGTGATTCTGGTGGGTGAGATGCGGGATCGCGAAACCGTGGAAATCGGAATGAATGCCGCCGAAACCGGACATCTGGTGTTCACCACCCTGCACACCTCCACGGCGGGCCAGACCATCAACCGTATTCTGGGCATGTTCAACACCGACGAGGAGCGCCAGGTGCGGATTAGATTGGCCGAGAGTGTGCGTTGGGTGGTGTGCCAGCGTCTGTTGCCTAAGGTGGGCGGCGACCGGGTGGCGGCCTTTGAGATTTTACAGGCCAATCTGCGGGTCAAGGATGTGATTCTTAACGGAGAGGGCGAGGGCAGAACCTACTACGACATCATGCAGGCCGGAAAGCCCTTTGGCATGACCACCTTTGACGATCATATCGTGGGGCTCTACGCCAAGGGATTGATCACCCAGGAAACCGCCATGGCCTACGCTTCCCGCAAGGCCGCGGCCGGCAGAGGCATCGACGCAGTGAAAAGCTCCCGGGGCGAAGCCACCACTGACATCGACAATCTGGAATTGGATCAGGAGTACAACCAAACCTATTGATACGAGCCATGGGCCCAACCGTTTTAAACTGGCGCCGCCGCCCATTGAGCGGGCCCGCGCGCCGCGTTGCCACCTTGAGGCCCGGCGCTTGCGCATCCCGGTAAGAGGAGTGGTGTTATGGAACTTCAATGCAAACAGTGCCAAAGCCGATTTAAGATGCCGGGCATCAAATTGCCCGCTGGCAAAACCGCCACCTTGCGCTGCCCCAAATGCCAGAGTGTCATCCCGGTTACGGCGGCCGACTTTAAACCCAAGGCCAGGGATGCGGCAGCCAAGACCGTTGACAGCGTGATGGCCGAAACCTACGACTCAGCGGCGAAGCCCTTCGATTTTTTAGACGAAAATGCGCAAACGGCCATCGTTTGCGAGCCCGATCCCAAGGCCCGCAACACGCTGATCAAGGCCCTCAACGAAATCGACTACTACGTCACCGAGGCGGAGGATGGCCGCGACGCCCTTCGCAAAATGCGCTATCACACCTACAGTGTCATCATTTTCAACGAGGTGTTTGACAGCGATGACCCGGATGCCAACGGCGTTTTGGCCTATCTGCAGCATTTACCCATGAATCAGCGCCGGGAACTGTTTATCGTCTTGCTCAGCGGGCGCTTCCGCACCATGGATAACATGATGGCCTTTAATAAAAGCGTGAATTTAATCGTCAACCTGAAAAACCTGAATATGTTCAATAAAATCCTGCGCCAGGGTCTAGTGGAATTTCACCGCTTTTACCGGCAATATCGCGAATCCTCCCGTGCCAGCTACTGCAGCATGGGTTAGGAGGGGCTTGCCATGCCGGACCGGCCACCGACTTCGAACTATACCTGCAGGGATTATCGACTGGAAATGATGCTTCTGGGGCTGGAAAAGCAACTGCGGAATCCCGACACACCGGATGACCAGAAAAAGGCCTTGGAACAGGAGGCCCGGCGCCTGCGCCAACAACTGGGAATGGAGTAGGGCCGAAAACAATTCCCACGCCCATCGGTTCCCGATGTTGTTCCTTCAGCCTGCATCCGATGGGGCGTTGTACTGCCCAATAATCCGCAACCCCTCCAGGGTTAGATCCGGCTCCACCGCTTCTATGGAACGACTCACTTCAGCGATCAATCCCGCCAATCCTCCGGTGGCGATCACCTGCACGTCGTCACTGATCTCCAGCCTCAGCCGCGCCACCATCCCATCCACCAATCCGGCATAGCCATAAATCAGGCCCGATCTGATGCTGTCAATGGTGGTTCGGCCGATCACCTTTTCCGGGGGTGAAAAAATCTCCACCCGGGGTAGCTTGGAAGCCTTGTGGAATAGCGCCTCCGCCGAAATCATCAATCCCGGCGCAATGGTGCCGCCCAGGTACTCGCCCTGGGTGGAAATCACATCAAAGGTGGTGGCTGTGCCAAAATCAATAACAATCAGTGCGCTGTGAAACTTTTCGTAGGCCCCCACCGCATTGACAATCCGGTCCGCTCCGACTTCGGAAGGATTTACCACCCGGATGGGCATCAGTGGGTAGGATTTGGCGTCCACCCACTGGGGAGAATGCTGGAAATAATGACGACAAAAGCCATACAGGCTGTTCACCAGGGGCGGGACAACACAGGAGATAACCGTGCAGCGGATGCGCTCCATGGCGACATCGGCAGCACGGAACAGGCTGGAGACCAACACACCCAATTCATCGGCCGTGGCATGGCGTTCGGTGCGTAAGCGCCAATTAGCCCGCAGGGTAAGTTCTTCATACACACCGATCACGGTATTGGTGTTGCCCACATCAATCACAAGCAGCATGGTCGAGTTCCTAAAGGGTATCTTTTGGATTTGCACCAATCTGAACCGTAAACAGCTCGGGCTCCACTTCCCCGACAAGTCGGGCCTCCAGAGGTAATCTGATGGATGCACGGCGCACATACACGCCCGGGGCAAGGCCCTTTAAATCCACGAAGGCTTCAATCTGCCGCGCCGCGTCCGACTTTTCAATCAGATCCGATGGCCCTTTGACTTCAAGTGCAATATAGGCGGGGTGAATCGTGAAATTGAGATCCGCGCCCCTACCCTCTACCGGAATCTGGGTGAATTGCCGCACTACAGTCCGGGTTTGGATACATAATGTCGCGACAACCAGTTCCGGGCCACCCGTATAGATCACTTCCAGGGGTAACTCCAAGGGAATTTTTTGGGTCACATCTCCTGTGGCGGCTTCGATGTCCACCGGTTTCGTGAACACACGGTCCATTTTCGAGATGCGGCTGGTCGAACCGCAAATTTCCACGGTAGGCGGAACGATTTCAGCCTCTGATAAATAAAATCCCGGGGCTGGGATCCCAGTATGGCTGACCTGCAAAGGCACGCGTTTGCAATCTTCCCGTGCAACGCGCAGGGTAACGGCTTGAGGGTCAATGCGCTCTATTTCAGCGCGGCGGGGTAAGGCGAGCAACTGCCCATCCAGATCAATGGTGTGCTCTCCCGGGGTCAATCCAGATAAATCCAAGGGAAAGGTCAGCGGTGTCTGGGCCCCTAAACTCTCCAGCGTCTTTAGGGGTCCCCGAACCCGGATTTCTATGCCTTGGGGGAGCACCCCCTCCAAGGTCATACCCGAAGGCAACCCCGTGGCGGTTATAGGGACAAAAAACTCCCGCTCGATGGCGGCCGTTTCAGCCCAGAGCACATAGCCGCAAGCCACCACCAATAGAATCGCGACCCCCACTATGGCCAATAATTTACGCATTGCGCAGGGCATCCACAATACTGCAGGTAATCCGGGTCGCCGCCACATCATGGACCCGCACCATGTGGGCGCCGGATAGGACGGATGCGGCCACCGTGGCCTGGGTTCCGTTCTCCACCGCCGACATGGGCGGCTCGGTTTGGTGATAAAGGTCGGATTTCAACGTTTTTCGAATGAATGCTTTTCGAGATGTGCCGAGGAGCAGCGGCACCCCCAGGGTGTGGAAATAATCGAGGTTGGCAATCAGCCGCATATTGTGGGCCACGGTTTTACCAAACCCGATGCCGGGATCGACAATCAAACGGGATTCCGGAAGTCCCATCTGGCGCGCTTTGGCGATTGCCTGTGCCAGGAACTGCCGAATTTCTTCCAGAAGGTTGTCGTAATGGGGATCAACCTGCATGGTACGGGGCTGACCCTGCATGTGCATGAGGATCAAGGGCACATCGAATTGGGCCGCCACTCTGCCCAATTCGGGTTCTACCCTCAGCGCCCCAATGTCATTGAGCATGCTGGCCCCGGCCGATAGTGCCTCCCGGGCGACCTGGGCCTTGGTGGTGTCCACGGAAATGGGCACATCCACCTGAGCGGCCAGGGCCTCGATCACGGGTATAACCCGCTGGATTTCTTCGTCCGCATTTACCGGATCGGCAAAGGGGCGAGTGGATTCCCCGCCGATATCCAGAATATCAGCGCCCTCGGCGACTAAACGCAAGCCGTGGGAGATCGCATCCTCGGCGCGAAAAAAGTTTCCCCCATCGGAAAAGGAGTCAGGGGTCACATTGACAATCCCCATCACACAGGTTCTTTGGCCCAAGGCCAAAGCGTGCCGCCCCCACTTAAGATCGTAATGCGTTATGGGCAACCCGTTATTCCTATCGTAATTAAACCGATGACATCGATCATTTCAAAACATGATGGGATTTGAATTCGTAAACAATAAGGGAATGCCGCCGGTTTATCGATTGGTAGTATCCGGGGGGTCTCCTGCATGCCCGTCATTGCCGTTATCCCCCTCAGCCATCTCCGCCGCCTCAGGCTCATGGTCGTCCCCTTGGGGCTGTTCGCTGGTCCCGGAGGGCTCTTCATCCTGATCATCGTCTGTAGCATCGGGCTCGGCCCCATCTTCGGCCGAAGCGGCACTGCGAAAATATTCATCATCGGAAGGTTGGGACAACTCGATGTCCGGCCGCAAGGCAACAATCAGTTCATCCAGCTCTTTGCCCAGAACGGTCTCTTTTTCCAGAAGCAATTCCGCCAGCTTGTGAAGGACATCGATATTTTCCTCCAGTACCGTTTTGGCCCGGTCATAGGCGGCTGTGATCAAACCGGATACCTCCTCGTCAATCTGCCGGGCGGTATCATCTGAATAATCCCGGTGCTGGGTGATTTCGCGCCCCAGGAAGATTTGTTCATCCCCCTGATCATAGGAGAGGGGTCCCAGCTTTTCGCTCATGCCCCAGACCCGGACCATATTTTGGGCCAGGCTGGTGGCCTGTTTAATGTCGTTGGATGCACCGGTGCTGATCCGGTTGAAAATCAGTTCTTCGGCCACTCGGCCGCCGAAGGCCACGGCCAGCTCACTTTCCAGCTGATCCTTAAATTTAAAATCACGCTCTTCTGGAAGAAACCAGGTCACCCCTGCAGCCCGGCCCCGGGGAATGATGGTGATCTTGTTCACGGCATCGGTTTCGGGCAGAAAACGGGCCACCAGGGCATGTCCGCCTTCATGATAGGCGGTGGTGCGCCGGTCTTCTTCCCGAATCACCTTGGATTTGCGCTCCAGCCCCATATAAACCTTATCCTTGGCATCCTCGAAATCCACCATGCCCAAATGCTCTTTTTCCCGTTTGGCAGCCAGAAGGGCCGCCTCATTGACCAGGTTTTCCAAGTCGGCCCCTGAAAAGCCGGGCGTTCCCTTGGCCAGAATCAGCGGTTTGACATCCGGTGCCACAGGGGTGCGGCGCATATGGACTCGCAGGATCTGCTCGCGCCCCTTGATGTCGGGCATGGGCACCACCACCTGGCGATCAAAGCGTCCCGGCCGCAGGAGAGCCGGATCGAGCACATCGGGCCTGTTGGTGGCTGAAATCAGAATCACCCCTTCATTGGACTCAAAGCCATCCATCTCCACCAGCAGCTGGTTCAGGGTCTGTTCGCGTTCGTCATGGCCGCCGCCCAGCCCGGCCCCGCGATGGCGACCCACGGCATCGATTTCATCGATGAAGATAATGCAGGGCGCATTTTTCTTGCCCTGAACGAAAAGGTCCCGTACCCGTGATGCCCCGACTCCCACAAACATCTCGACGAAGTCGGACCCACTGATGCTGAAAAAAGGCACCCCCGCCTCTCCGGCGATGGCCCGGGCCAGGAGTGTCTTTCCGGTTCCCGGGGAGCCCATGAGCAAGACCCCTTTGGGAATTCGGCCCCCCAGGCGGGTATACTTACGCGGGTCTTTTAGAAAATCGACAATCTCGCTCAACTCCTCTTTGGCCTCTTCGATTCCGGCCACATCCTTAAAGGTCACCTTGGTCCCCTGGTCCGAGAGCAAACGGGCCCGACTTTTCCCGAAAGAGAGTGCCTTTCCGCCCCCGGCCTGCATTTGACGCATGAAAAATACCCACACACCGATGAGGACCAGCAGGGGAAACCAGGAAACCAAAATCGACATGTACCATGGATTTTCCGCCGGCGGTTTAGCCTGGATGCGCACGCCTTTGGATCTTAAGATGCTGAGCAGCTCCGGGTCCTGAGGCGCGTAGGTTTTGAAGCGGTTGTTGCTGACATCCGTGACGTAAAGCTCTTGCCCCTGGATGATCACCTCACTGATGGTTTCCTCATTAAGCCGGGAGAGGAATTCGGAGTAGCTGACCGGAGTTTCGGAAAGGGTTTGTGTGTTGAACAGGTTGTAAAGCATGATCATCATAACGAATATGATCAGCCAGAGCGCAAGATTTTTGTAAAAGGGGTTCAAAAGTCATCTCCTCCTTAGATGGATCTGGGGTGGCCTGAAAGCTTTGGATATTGAATCCATAGGGCTGAAAAGACCAATTTATAAGCAAATCCTTGTGAAATAGGCATCATAAGAATAACCATAATCTTTCAGGAAACAAGCATGCAATCGACCTTGAGAAGCTTCTGGCTATCCGGCCTGGGCCTTGCCAACTGTCCCACCGCCAGGCCCACCAGCCAAATGATCTCGATTCCGCTCAGCAGCAGGGGAAACATCTCCCGCGAATCCAGGGGTGTTTGATGATCATGCAAAAATTGACGGACCTTGTTTTCTCTCCGGCCTCCCAGGGGTCGGAACCGATCACCTGGCTGAACATTCCGAATTTTCAACGGAAATTGAATTCTATCCATATCAAAAAAGGCTCTCGACTGTCCAGGCCGGGATCCAGGAACGGGAAATTTTGCCGTCAGGCAGGAAAAAATTAATTGGCAGCCGATTTCAGGTACGATTACTTGCGTTGAATGATCCTGGCCGGGAGCGGGCACCCGGTAAAGATAACCGACAGCAGAGGCGCCAACAGCCGTAGTGATCGGAGGGTAAGCCCGGCGGTGCACTTCCCCCCTGGAAATGGGACAAATGGTAAGGGCTGATCCGACCCTGCGGCAACGAATTCCTCCGGGCAGATCCACGGCCTTGGGCCTGGGGCAATCCGCCAGCAACCCAATGATGTGCGCTACATGATCATATCCGATACGGCGCAAGTCCCCTTTCACCTTTAAGATCGCCTGACGAATAATCCGCCTCAGCAACCCTGGGGGCATCTGTTTTAGGGCGTACACCTCAATCTCCAGGCCGTTTCCGGAAATGGGCCGGGCCAAGCAGGTCAGCCGACGCCGGACGACAGGATCCAGCCAGGCACTTTCCGCAGATAAAATCGCGGCGAGGCGGTTCAGGCTATCCCGAATCCGGGGATTGTAGTCCGCTATTAGGAGCGGCAACAGGTGATGTCGGATCCGATTGCGGGTAAATGCCGGATCACGGTTGCTGGGGTCAACAAGCTTGGGGAGATGCCGGGATTCAAGGTAAGATTCGATTTCCACCCGGCAAACTCCGAGAAGGGGCCGAATTACAACCGCGGCACTGTGGGAAAAGCGGCCTACCGGAGGGATTCCCTTAAGCCCATCCGGCCCTGCGCCCCGCAAGAGAAACATCAACACCGATTCCGCATTATCATCCAGGTGATGGCCCAGGGCAATGTAGCCAAACCCATGGTTCCGCGCGACGTTTTGCAGATAGCGATGGCGCACCTCCCGGGCCGCCTCTTCCAGGGACCCAGGCTGTTTTCGGTCTTGAGCGGCAACCGGCTGGGTATCACTGAAAAAAGGGATCTCGAATCGTGCAGCCCATTGGGCCACCCATTGCGCCTCGGTCTGCGCTTCTGGCCGCAAACCATGATTCAAATGCGCCGCGCCGACTTCAAATCCCATCCGGGGAGAGAGGCGAACCAGCACGTCCAGCAAGGCCACGGAATCTCCTCCGCCGGAGAGGCCCACCAGCACACGATCGCTCTTTTTCAACATAGCGTAATGGACCAGTGTCTGTTTTACCGTGGCGATAAATTGCGTTTCCACCGACAAAAATACACACTCCCGACCTTGAACGGACCTTGGTTACCAATTGGAAAGTCCCTATACAATCCTTATTTATATATTCGATCATTGGCTGCCAATCAATTCCCCCTAACCAGAGGGCAGATCCACACCCTTAGCACAGATGGCCAGACCGTTAAGGCCGTTTTTACTTGCCATGATTTGGAGTTCTGTTTAGAATGGTGTTGGTTGTGCTAAGCGGGGAGCTAGCGGTGCCCTGGACCCGAAATCCGCTTATGCGGGGCTGAATTCCCCCCATAGGGATTAACCTGAACACTTTAAACCCGGCGGATCGGCCGCCGCGCAACAGACGCTCACGAACCTCGTCAGGTCCGGAAGGAAGCAGCGATAAGTGGTGCCGGCTGTGTCGCGGATCGTTCCCGGTCAAGCTCAGGGTTTATCCGTTCTTGTCAATTTCGACGGGGGGTGCACAACCCACCCCACCTGCCTAAGGTTCTCAGATCCCTGAAATTCCCCGTTCCCATCATTTTTGCTAACCCAGACAACCTTCACGAATCAAAAATTATAAAAAAATCTTATAATTTGGTTGAGTTAGGATGAGCCTCCAGCGCCTTGACATCAATTCAATTCGCATTATGTTCTTTTAAAATTTTCGCCCAAGACTGTATTTTTAACGTGATAGGGGAGGACACCAAGTTCAATGTCGCAGAAAATCAAGGCCGCCGATGAAAATGTGAAACGCGCCAGAAGTTATCCCGCCGGCGTGGATGACCTGGAAATTCCCCAAAAAAAACCAACCGCGACTACCTCCCAACCCGATATGCCTCAGAGTGAACCAAACCCAAACGATTCGGTTACTGCTTATGATGAGGCGGGAGACACAGTCCAAGACCTCCCTGACGCCGAAGGCCCCTCCCCGCCAGACCTTTCTATCGAAGAGCAACTGAACGACGCCAAGGCCCGGGCCGAGGAGCACTACGAACGCATGCTGCGCATCTCGGCGGAGTTCGAGAACTACAAGAAACGCACCTCCCGGGAAATCGGAGAAATCCGCAAATACGCCTACGAAGCATTATGCCGGGATCTGCTGACGGTGGTCGACAATTTAGAGCGGGCCATGGAGGCCGGGGAAGGCGGCAACTCCGCGGAAGAGAGCATGCTGGAAGGGATTCGCATGACCCACAAGGAGTTGCTAAAAGTGTTGGAAACCTATCACGTGCAACCGGTAGAGGCCCTGGGCAAGCCCTTTGACCCCAGTGTTCACCAGGCCATGCTCCAGGAACCGTCCAAGGACACGCCCCCCAATACGGTCATCCGGGAGTTTAACCGGGGGTACATGATCCGCGACCGACTGCTGCGGCCCGCCATGGTGGTGGTCGCCAAGGGATCCCCTGCTGAAGAAGAATAAAAATTTTGTGAATATGCGATTTAACATTATCAGAAAAACTTTTCTGGATCAGTGACAAGGAGGATTAAACAAAATGGGTAAGATTATCGGTATTGATCTGGGCACCACCAACTCCTGCGTGGCGGTAATGGAGGCCGGAGATGCCAACGTGATCACCAATCCGGAGGGCGGCCGCACGACCCCTTCCATCGTGGCCGTCACCGAGGGTGGTGAACGCCTTGTGGGCCAAATCGCCAAACGGCAGGCCATTACCAACCCTGAAAACACGGTGTTCGGCGTCAAACGCCTCATCGGCCGCAAATTCAAATCCAAAGTGGTTCAAAACGATATCAAAAATTTGCCTTATAAGCTCGAAGAGGCCTCCAACGGTGATGTGCGAATCAAGCTTCGGGATAAACTCTACAGCCCAGCGGAGATTTCGTCATTTATACTGTCCAACATTAAAAAAACCGCCGAAGAATACCTGGGTGAAGAAATTACCGATGCCGTGATAACGGTTCCCGCCTATTTCGATGACAGCCAGCGGCAATCCACCAAAGATGCCGGGAAGATCGCCGGACTCAACGTTCAGCGCATCATCAACGAGCCCACCGCGGCGTCCTTGGCCTACGGACTGGACAAAAAAAGCGAAGAGAAGATTGCGGTATTCGACCTCGGCGGCGGGACCTTCGATATCTCCGTTCTGGAGATCGGCGAAGGCGTTTTCGAGGTTAAATCCACCAATGGCGATACCCATTTGGGCGGTGAAGACTTCGATCTGCGGGTCATCGAATTCCTGGCCAATGAATATAAAAAGGACCAGGGCATCGATGTCCGACAGGACAAAATGGCACTTCAGCGCCTCAAGGAAGCCGCAGAGAAGGCCAAAATGGAACTATCCAGCTCCATGGAAACCGAGGTGAACCTGCCTTTCATCACTGCCGACGCCAGCGGCCCCAAGCACATGAACATCAAGATCACCCGCGCCAAACTGGAATCCCTGGTCAGTGATCTCCTGGACAAGCTCGAAAGTCCCTGCCGCACAGCCATGAAGGATGCCGGACTTTCCAACGGAGAGATCAGTGAAGTGATTCTGGTGGGTGGAATGACCCGCATGCCAGCTGTGCAGGAAAGGGTCAAAAAGATCTTCGGCAAAGATCCCCACAAGGGGGTCAATCCCGACGAGGTGGTGGCCGTGGGTGCCGCCATTCAAGGAGGCGTGCTGAAAGGTGACGTAAAGGATGTACTGCTCCTGGATGTCACCCCGCTCTCTTTGGGAATTGAGACCCTGGGCGGCATCATGACCAAGCTGATCGAAAAAAACACCACGATTCCCACCAAGAAAAGCCAGGTTTTCTCCACGGCGGCGGATAGCCAGCCCGCGGTTTCCATTCATGTTCTCCAGGGAGAGCGGGAGATGGCCACGGCCAACAAAACCCTGGGCCGCTTTGAGTTGGTGGGCATTCCTCCCGCGCCCCGGGGGGTTCCTCAGATTGAGGTGGCTTTCGACATCGACGCCAACGGAATTGTCAATGTTTCGGCCAAGGATTTGGCCACCAACAAAGAGCAATCCATCCAGATCACCTCCTCTTCCGGACTGAGCCAGGAAGAGATTGACAAGGCGGTGAAGGATGCCGAGATGCATTCCGAGGACGACAAGAAGAAAAAGGAGCTGGTGGAGGCCCGCAACAATGCCGATACGCTGATCTACACCACGGAAAAATCCATCAAGGATCTGGGAGAAAAAGTCAGCCCTGAAACCAAGAACAAGATCGAAGCGGCCATCGGTCCCCTCAAAACCGCCATGGAAGGCGAGGATGTGGATGAAATCCGGCGCTACAGTGAAGAGCTCACCCAGGCATCTCACAAGCTGGCTGAAGCCATGTACCAGCAGGCCTCGGCGGAAAACGCCCAGGCTGGAGCCGGGGCTGAAAACACCCAGGAGCCCGGCGGTCCCGAAGCTGCTAATGATGATGATGTGGTGGACGCGGATTTTGAAGAGGTCAAAGACGACAAAAAATAAAGCCCGCCTGAATTACATGAGCTGAAAATGGGAAACCCGGCCCGCCTCGGATCGGGTTTTTCATTCTTTCATTTCCAAATCAATCTGAGAAATTCCACGGAAAGGAGGGCACCATGGCCAACCTGAAAACCGGAGATCCAGCACCTGATTTCAAGGCAGTCGACCAGAACGGTCAATGGGTGAATAAAACTGATTTTAGCGGCCGGCAGTTGTTTATCTTCTTCTACCCCA
Organism: uncultured delta proteobacterium; assembly: GCA_963713755.1. GTDB lineage: Bacteria > Desulfobacterota > Desulfobacteria > Desulfobacterales > CAVQMW01 > CAVQMW01. The sequence goes on from CAVQMW010000007.1 coordinate 77,192, forward strand.
AAGCCAACACCTCCGGCTGAGCCACTCAGGCCCAAAGCGTGCGGGACACGCAGGCGGAATTGAAGGCCAGAAATGTCGCTGTGATGGGCATCAGTCCGGACCCGGTGGATAAGCAGAAGAAGTTCGCCGATAAATATGCGCTTAATTTTCCTCTACTATCGGATCCCGAGCACCAGATTGCGGAGGCCTACGGCGTTTGGGGAGAAAAGAAGATGTACGGCAAATCCTATCTGGGGATCATCCGCTCCGCAATCCTCATCGATGCCCATGGGCGCATAAGCCACACCTGGTACAAAATCAGCCCCAAGAACACCGTGCCAGAGTTAATGAAAGCACTGGCGTAATCCTTCCGGCAGCGGAAGACCTGCCGAAATGCAGCCGAGACATTAAATCTGAAAACTCTTGCTGCTTCCGGCATACTTCTCCCGCAATACCGGTTTTTCTATTTTCCCGGTGGGATTGCGGGGCACCTCGTCGAAGATCACTTTACGGGGACGCTTGTAGCGGGGCAAGTCCTGGCAAAAGGCGATCACTTCATCCTTGGTGAGGCTTTGCCCGGGCTTGACCTGTACAATGGCCGCGGCGATCTCACCCAGCCGCAAGCTCGGCAGGCCGATCACGGCCACATCCTGAATTTTCGGATGGGCCTGGAGGTAATCTTCAATCTCCACGGGATAGATGTTCTCCCCGCCGGTGATGACCACATCCTTTTTTCGGTCCACCAGCCAAATGAATCCGTCACCATCCTGGCGGGCGATATCCCCGGTCAAGAGCCAGCCGTCCCTCAGTGCTTCCCGAGTGGCTTCCGGATTGCGGTAATATTCTTTCATTATCCCTGGGCCACGCACAATCAGCTCCCCCGGGGTGTCCGTGGGTACAAGTGAAAAATCCTCGTCCACAATAGCGGTTTCCCAGTCAAATCCAGCCCTGCCGATGGCACCGATTTTGTGGATATTTTCCAACCCCAGGTGAACGCAGCCCGGCCCGGTGGATTCGGTGAGACCGTAATTGGTGTCGTATTGATGGTGGGGAAAAACCCTGTGCCACTCCTTAACCAGACTGGGCGGCACGGGTTGGGCGCCGATGTGCATTAGCCGCCACTGATCAAGCCGATAATTACTCAACTTCAAATCGGCGCTCTCAATGGCAAAGAGGATATCCAGGGCCCAGGGCACTAGTAGCCAAACAATGGTCACCTGCTCCTCGGAGACCGCTTCCAAGATCCAGCGGGGTTCAATTCCCTTGAGAATCACCGCCTTGGCACCCACCAGAAAGTTGCCGAACCAATGCATCTTCGCCCCAGTGTGGTAGAGGGGCGGAATGCAAAGAAAGTTGTCCTGGCGAGTTTGCCCGTGATGACGGTTTTCCACATAACAGGCAAATTCCAGATTACGGTGTGTCAACAGGGTCGCTTTGGGGATGCCGGTGGTTCCGGAGGTGAAGTAAAGTCCGGCATCGTCCAAAATATTGATGGGCACCCGGGGCTCGTCCGAGGCGGCCCCAGCCATGAAATCGGACAATGCCTCGGCAAAATCGGGACATCGCTCCCGGGGGCCGCAAAAGATATACAGCCCAACGCTTTCATCCAGTGCCGGCTTTACCGAGGTGATGCGCTCGATGAACTCTTCGCCGAAAATCAGGGTCTTGGCAGCGGCGGTATGAGTGCAGCGCCGAATGGTTCGCGCCACGAATCTAAAATTCAGGGGCACCGCCAAGGCGCCGCTTCGCAGGATGCCGAAATAAATGGGCAGCCACTCCAGACAGTTGGTCATCAGCTGAACCACGCGGTCGCCCTTGGTCACCCCGCGCGCTATCAAGGCGTGGGCCAACTGGTTGGATTGGCGGTTAAAGGCTTCCCAGGTGAGGGAGGTTCGCTTGTTGCGGGCGGGCTCGCGTTCCACCAGCGCCGTTTCCGAACCATACATCCGTGCATTGCGCGCCAAAATCTCTGTGATTAGCATGGTTGCTCCTGGTTCAATGGTTATGGTCCTCTTTGGCAATTGCCAGAGAAGTAATCCGCACCCCCGCCGCCATAGCACTCCATGGGGCATTGGGTCAACCGCGAGGGGCCGAGCTATTACCCCGAAGCCTATCAATCCGCCATCTTCAACCCATTGCAACCGTCAACGCGACAGCGCTTGACAGCCCCAAAGGGCCACACTATTTTTTAACCTCCAATAAATAGCGGAAATAGCAGCTCGCTCAAACCATACGCCAATAGTGGGACTGACATGGCAGAGCCCGAATACCGTCACTTTAAATGCCCCCAGTGCGGCGCCCGAAACCGGATTCCACGGACAAAATCAAAAAACGAAGCCCATTGCGGCCGTTGCGGCACATCCCTGTCCCAGGCGACCGAGGCTCAACGCCAAACCCGCAGCCTTCTAATTCGCTGCGAGAACTGCCGCACCCGCAATCGGATTCCCGGCGACAAAGTCGGTCAACCCGCCACCTGCGGCCAGTGTGGCGCAACCATGAGCACCGAGGTGCTCACCGTCAAAGAGCCGGTATTGGTGAACGATCAGAATTTTAATAGCCAAGTGCTTCAGTCGCCCCTGCCGGTACTGCTGTTCTGCTATGCCACCTGGTGTCCCTCCTGCCAAACCCAAGCCCCGGTGATGGATGACCTCGCCCGGACCTGGCGGGGGCGGGTGCGCATTGCTAAACTGAACAGCGACCAGAGCCCCCAGACCGCCGCGGCACTCCAGGTGATGAGCGTGCCCCAAACCTTCGTCTATGACAACGGCAAACAACTCCAGCGCCTAGTGGGTGCCCAGAACCATGCCAGCCTAAATACGCTCATGACACGCTTTTTAGGGTAACACCCCAGACGCCATGAATCCTGACAATGCTTATCTAATGCTGGCCCAGGCCGTCGCCCGGATTCTCGCCCAACCGGTTACCGTAACCCCCGATATAGAACAATTTGCCGAATCGAGCTTCGGCATCGGTTCACACCTGGAAATGGTTGATTTGCTGGTTCAAGGGGACCCCGATGACCGGGCGCAACTCCTGGACCTGCTGATCTTTCCCGATGAAACCACCCAAGCCCTTCTGGAACCGTTTCTGGAAGCGCTACCCCCGGGGGAAGATCACCAGCATCGGTTGGTGACCCTGCTGAGAACCCATGCCCCCCGGCTGAATCTGCGGTTCCCTGAAAACGAGCGGAAATTCAGCGTGACCCTGCCCAGCCCCACCCTGGAAGCCTATGTCAGCCGTCTCTATCCGGATCGATGTCTAGATCAGACAACTCTGGCCTTCATCAATGGCTCCCTCCCCCGCGAAGAGAGTAACGGGGTCAAAGTGGCCATCCGCAATCACAACCTGCCGGCAAATCAGGCGCCCTGGGATCTACTCAGACGATTTTTAGGCGTCATGGCGTCGGCCCGCGGGGATGGGTTGGCCTGTCTATCCCGCCTGTTAAAGATGTTGGAACAGACCCCGGTGCCCGGTGACTATTACCCGGTCTTGGCCAAACTCAAACACCTGTACGCCGGAGAATTGCGTCGCTGGGAGCAGTTCGAGCGCCAGCAAACCCGGCTACCCATGGAATCTTTGCTGCTCCAGGGAATTCACCCCCCTGCCATGACCCGGGAAGTACTTTTAAACGAACTGGCCTATATCGACCAGCTTTGCATGCTGCTTTATGGAAAAATTGGAGGATGAACCATGAACAGATCTATTAAATTTGGGCTCTGCGGCCTAATGCTGTTGGCACTGGGGCCTGGGGGCCGGGCCAATCCGGGGTTTTGTGAAAACCAGACCCCACAACAGTTGGCCGAGCTTCTCAGCCTGGTGGAAAAGCGCTATCAGCAATCCGATTTCACGGTCCACTTCACCCAAGCCTCAACGCTAAAGGCCATGGAGATCACCGAGACCGCTTCCGGACGACTCATGGCCAAACCTCCGGGAAAAATGCGCTGGGAATACGAGACCCCTGAGCCCCAGCTGATTATCACCGATGGCAAGCAGCTCTGGATTTATCGCCCCCAGGATAATCAGGTGATGATCGGACGCGCCCCTGCGCTATTTGGGGGCGGAAAGGGTGCCGGATTTCTGGCGGATATCCAAGGCTTGCAAGAAACCTTCACCATCAGCTTGGCCGCGGACCAGGAAAAAGACAAAACCGAACCCGCGGAGGTGAAAGGTTCCGATCTCCCCAGTCCCGAGTCGACGCTTTCGGCTCCGGTTTTGAAACTGGTACCCCGCAAGGAGACCCCGGATATGGCTTCGGCCTACCTGACCCTTGATCCCGCAACCGGCGAGGTACTGCAGATCATTTCCTACAATCACTATCAGGATGAAACCCGGATCGAGTTGAGCCGCTACGACTTCGCAACGCCCCTGGCCGACCGGTTGTTTCAATTTGAAATCCCCGAGGATGCCGACATCCTAAGCCTGGACGAATAAAACCCGATGAGAGTAAAAGCGCGGTTACGTACCGGGTCCCAGCGGGTTCGAAAGGATGAAAATCGTTAAGGCAGTAAGTTACATTCCGGCAATCACCTCTTCGGGAATGTCGGCGTTGGTATATACCTTCTGAACGTCGTCGCAATCCTCCAGCATGTCCATGAGCCGTACCATCTGCTCGGCCTCTTTGCCGGCCAGATTGGTGGTGTTCTGGGGCAGCATGGTCACTTCAGCTTCGCTAATGGGAATGGCCGCCTTATCCAGAGCCTCTTTGACACTTTCAAAATCGCCGGGCGCGGTGATCACTTCAAAAAGGTCCTCCTCTTCACGCACATCCTCAGCCCCGGCTTCCAGGGCCGCCTCCATGAGCTGCTCTTCGTCCACGGCATCCCGGGCCACGGCCAGGTAGCCTTTGAGGTCGAACATCCAGGCTACACAGCCGTTCTCCCCTAAATTTCCGCCGGTTTTACTAAAAATGTGCCGTACCTCAGCCACGGTGCGATTCTTGTTGTCCGTCAGGGACTCAATCAAAACGGCGGCACCACCCGGCCCGTAACCTTCGTAGCTGATCTCCTCGTAATTTACCCCTTCCAGTTCGCCAGTGCCCTTTTTGATGGCTCGTTCGATGTTGTCCTTGGGCATATTTTCGGTCTTGGCAGCCTGTACGGCCGAGCGCAGCCGGGGGTTGGCATCGATGTCACCGCCGCCCATGCGGGCTGCTACGGTGATCTCTTTGATCAATTTGGTGAAAATTTTACCCCGTTTGGCATCCGCCGCCCCCTTTTTGTGCTTGATGGTGGACCATTTGCTGTGTCCGGACATGGTACGACCTCCTATGAGTGTCCGCGCGAAATCCGTCTGTTTCCTCAATTTCGGCGTCAGGCTCGGATTTTTATCCTCAGAATGTGTCCATATTTTCCTGCTTGAGTGAATGTTTTCCCGTAGCGACAATATACAGTTCACTACTCGCCTTGCGGGTTGCCGCAGGCCGGAAGCGTTTCACCTGCTGAAAGCAATCGCCGACCATCTGGATATACGAATTCACTTCTGGGCCTTCAAATATCTTACAAATAAACGCGCCCCCGTCCTGCAGATGGGACTGGGCAATCTCCAGGGCGGCCTGGGCCAGTTGGGCTGAACGGGTCGCATCCACCTCCCGGCGGCCGGTGGTGGCCGGCGCCATGTCACTGAGCAACACTTGAAAATCTGCCTTCATGGTCGTCCAGGGCGCCTGGCCGCGCTCCAGCACATCTGCCTGTAACACCGTGACCTGGGAAGAAAATCGGCCTTTCAGCGGCTTGAGATCAATGCCGGTCACCTGGCCGGCAGCCCCCACCAGTTTTGCGGCGTAAAGCAGCCAGCTTCCCGGCGCACAGCCCAGGTCCAGCACCCGCTGCCCTTTTTTCAAAATCCGGTAACGGGTTTGGATCTGCTGCAACTTGTACACCGAACGAGCCGGGTAGTTCTCTTTCTGCGCCCGGCGGGTGTAGTGATCCGCCCAGCGGTTGCCCTTGGGCGCACGCTGTTTCATACCGGGCTTCATATCCGGATGCCCCTTCAAAGTCAATCTGCCCGGCACCGGCCGGCCGCCGGGTGGGCTTTAGCTTCAAACGTTAAATCAGATTCAGGCGTCAAACAGGATTTCCACCGCATCTTCCACGCTGCCAGCGCCCAGCAACTCGATGCCGGCCAGCGGTGCGGTGCGCTTTAAGCTGTTGGCGGGCAGAATACAGCGGTCAAATCCCATCTTCTTCATCTCCCGCACCCGGGTTTCCACGTGGCTCACCGCCCGCACCTCTCCGGCAAGCCCCACCTCACCCAACACCGTAACTCCCTGGGCCAGGGGACGGTTGAGAAAGCTGGAAGCCACCGCGGCCACAATCCCCAGATCCGCGGCCGGCTCGTCCACGCGCACCCCGCCGGCCACATTCATAAAAATATCATGCCCCATGAGGTGCATGCCGAGACGTTTTTCCATCACCGCCACCAGCAGCGCCACCCGATGGCTGTCAAGCCCCAGAATGGTTCGGCGAGCCGTACCCAAACTGGTACTGGCCGCCAGCGCCTGGAGTTCCACCATTATCGGGCGGGTGCCCTCCATACAGGCCGTGACCACGGAACCCGGGGCATGGGCCGGCCGCTCGGCCAGAAAAATCGCCGAGGGATTGGCCACTTCCGCCAGGCCGCGATCCTTCATCTCAAAAACCCCGATCTCGTTTGTGGAGCCGAAGCGGTTTTTCACCGCCCGCAGGATCCGGAAGACGTGGTTACGGTCACCCTCGAAATAGAGCACAGTATCCACCATGTGCTCCAGCAGGCGCGGCCCGGCAATAGCACCTTCCTTGGTGACGTGGCCCACCAGAAAAATGGGGGTGCCGCTGGATTTGGCCGCCAGCATCAGCCGCATGGTGGATTCCCTCACCTGGCTGACGCTGCCTGGAGCCGAGGTCAAATCCTGGCTGTAAACCGTCTGGATGGAATCCACCACCAGAACATCAGGTTTTTCACGGCTCAGCAGCCCCAGGATCCCATCCAGATCGACTTCGGCCACCACAAACAGATTGGGCGAAATGGCATCCAGGCGCCGGCTGCGCATGCGGATCTGATGGATGGATTCCTCGCCGGAAACATAGAGCACCTTGAGTTCCTGGCGCGCCAGGCCAAAGAGCGTTTGCAGCATCAAGGTCGATTTGCCGATCCCCGGATCGCCGCCGATGAGCACCACAGAGCCGGGCACCAGCCCGCCTCCCAACACGCGGTCCAGTTCGCCGATTGCTGTGGAGCGCCGGGCCTCGGCGATGTCGGAAACGGCATCGATGGCCACCGGCACGGCCCCAGCCTGCCCCCCGGCTGCGCGGCCCGTGCCCTTAGCCAAACGCTCCTCCACCAGGGTGTGCCACTGGCCGCATTCCGTGCAGCGGCCCATCCATTTGGGGGTTTGATAGCCGCAAGACTGGCAACTGAAAACCGACTTCTCTTTTTTAGGCGCCATGGTGCTTCGAACCCATCCCGTGATTCAGGTTAACTTAAAAAAACCATATAATTTCAATCCTATACCACGGCGACTGCCCCCATTCAACAGCAGCTGGACGGCACCGCCCGATGGACACCCCCTGGACAGATATGGTATAGCTTACACGCTTGGATATACGGGCGATAGCTCACGATTTCCCTCCACTATGGAAAGCACCGGCATGCACAGCAGGCAACGCTCTATCACCACCGTTGGCCGCAAATTGATCCCCAGGGGATCGATGCTCTTGCTGATCCTGGGCTGCTTTATGGGCTATCCAGGAAAAGCCGCCCAGGCCGACCCCTCATTTGCGCCCCTTCAGGCCAATCTGGCGGCGGAGGGGTTTGACCCCGCCTACCTGGCGTCTCTCTATGGCGATCCCGCCGCGGTATACGATCCCAAAAGCGTCAGCCTATTTTTCGTCCACAGCGAAGCCAAGCTGAACTACGACCAGTTCACCTCCCGAAAATCCATCGCCCGGGCGCGAAAGTACATGACAACCCACCAAGAGGCGCTGCAGGCCGCCCAACAGCGCTATCAGGTGGACCAGGAGATCATCACCGCCATCCTGCTGGTGGAGACCAAACTGGGCACTTACCTGGGGCGCAGTTATATCTTCCGCACCCTTTCCACCATGGCCGCCCTGGCCGACCCCCAAGCCAAAGCCCGCTTTTGGGAGGAGATTCCAACCCAGCGCCGCCTGGCCCGGGAGGCCTACGACAAAAAGGTTCGCCAGAAATCCCAATGGGCCTACCAGGAGCTCAAGGCCCTGCTGCGTTACGCCCAGCGGGAGAAGTTGAACGTCACCACCATTCGCGGTTCCTATGCCGGTGCCATGGGCATTTCCCAGTTTATGCCCAGCAATGCCCTGAGACTGGCCCAGGACGGCAACCAGGACGGCAAGATCGATCTCTTTGATCATACCGATGCCATCATGAGCGTGGCCGGCTACCTTTCCCACCACGGTTGGTATCGCGGTATCCCCCCGGAAAAGGCCTATAAGGTGATTCTGCGCTATAATTACAGCCGCTACTACGCCAAAACCATCCAGAAAGTCGCCCGCAAGCTCAAAGGCTGATGATGGATTTTCACACCATCAAAGTGATCTTCGCCATCAGCGTACCCTTTTTTGTCCTTACGGTTTGGGCCATCGTCAATGTGCTGCAAAAAGAATTCGGCAGTGTGGGGCAAAAAGTGCTGTGGGGCATCATCGCGGCCATCCCTTTTGTAGGCGCGCCCATCTACCTGATCTTGGGATTTCGCAAGGGCAAACGGATCTACTAGCCCGCCGGAGATCAATCTGCAACCAATCTGTTATTTCGGTACACTGTCCATGCTCGCCCAGCGCGGTTCGTGGAGGGGCAGGAGATGATCGGCCAACTGCTTGCTGGCCAATAGGATATCGTAGGCCTGATGGGCATTGAGGTGGGTGCCGGGGGGAATCACCTCCATCTCCATGGCGCGGATGGCGGGGGGCGGGTCGAGATTCTCCAGAATGGTACAAAATCCGCAGATCAGGGCGCTGCCCTTATCGGTTTCAACCCGAATGGACATGCCCCCGGCGGTATGGGCCGGGGTGTGGATCATGCGAATTCCGGGCAGAATTTCGGTGTCATCCTCCAACAGGATCAACTGGCCATTGGCCTCCACATCTTCGATATAATCTTCCAGGTAGCGGAAATCCAGGGGATGGGGATCGTGGATATGGGCCAGTTCGGCGCGGTGCACGTAAATGGCGGCGTTGGGGCACTTGTAGTCGTTTTCGCAATGATCGTTGTGCAGGTGGGTGTGCAGAATGATGTCAATCTTCTGTGGGGTCAATCCATGGCGCGCCAGACCCGCTTCAAAGGTGTAGATCTTGCCCCCAATGGCCTGCTCCCGCTCCTCGGAGATAATGGGCATCATCTCCCCGGTATCCACAAGAATATTCTGATCCCCTCCCTTGATATACCAGCAGTAGATGGGGATGGTGTAGGGCGTGCCGTAGTCGTGCTGATAGGTCATCATGCCCTTGTCAAAAACCTTGGTTCCCATGACGATGGGATGGATGGTGTAAGTTTGCATGGTTATGATCCTATCCTTGCTGAGAGTAAGGGTTCAACATTTTGAACCCCTACTCGATTGGGGGTCCGGCATGACGCATTGATGGATCATTTTATCGAATTAAAATGACCCATCAAAGAGAAACGGCATACTTTGTTAAGCCAGAAAAATTACCGTAACACAAACCCCGCCTTCAAGGGGTCGCTGGGATCAATCCAGAATTCATGGCTTCCGGTAATCCAAGCCTGGCCGCTGACCTCAGGGACCACCGCCCCATGGGGGCCGAAGGGGGTGGTCTCCACTACCTGTACCGTCATGGTACTGCCTAAAATACTTTCGATGGTAATGGGCTGGCCCGGCTGGAGTTCGCCCCGGGCGTAAAGTTGGGCGGCCCGCGCGCTCACCCCGGATCCAGTAGCCGAGCGGTCCAGTTCACCATCGGCAAAGATGCAGACATTGCGGCTGTGGTGCTTTGGGTTGTGGGGGGGACCGCTAAAGATGGTGCCGTAGAGGAAACTCAAATCGGCCTCAACGGGATGGGTGATGGGAAACCGCTCCATCACGGCCTGTTTGATCCGTCGGCCCCAGTCGATGAGCTGGGAATAATGTTCCTGGTCCAGGTCGATGCCGACATCCGCGGCCTTGACCAGGGCATAAAAGGCCCCGCCAAAGCCCACGTCAAAGGCAACCGGCCCGATCTCCGCCACCGCCACCGTCTGGTCCCTCAGCAAGAGGAACGAGGGTACATTCAAAAAAGAGACCTGCTCCACAACCCCTTTCACTCGCCGGGCTTTGGCGCGGATTTTACCGGGAGGTGCATCGATGACCAACTCCGGTTCGGCGCCGGGTTTGGCGATCATCCCCGTATCCAGCACCAGTTTGGTCAGGGCGATGATGGCGTGGCCGCACATGGTGCTGTAGCCCTCGTTGTGGAGGAAGAAGGTGCCGAAATCAGCGTCGGCACTCACCGGGGGCGTAATAACCGCACCGTACATATCGGCATGCCCCCTGGGCTCCCACAGAATGCTGGTGCGGATCTGATCGAGATGATCCCGAAAGTAGCGGCGTTGTTCAAGAATGGTACTCCCTTTGATCTCGGGCAGACCATGAAGAAAGACTCGCAGGGGCTCGCCGCCGGTGTGTAGGTCCACAGTCTTGATCCGGACCCACCCCCGGGGCGGCTGCCAGTTCCAGTTACTCGCTATGTTCATGGATGCGGCCCTTTACATATTCCGTACTAATTTTCGAGGATTTCACGTGTTTCGTAGTTGCTCTACACCTCAACCCTCTGGCCGGCATTCCGCTTGAGCGCCTCTTCGTAGAGCATCACCACCGCGGCCAGATCAAACAGCGCCATGCCCACCGATTTCCAGATCTGAACCTTGGCCTCCGGCCGGGCCACTTGACCGCTGATCAGCCGGCCACCGGAAACCACCTGGGATTTATGGAGGATTCCGGAGTTGAGGGGATTGATCAGGTCCCCGGTTTCAGCCAGGGCATGCTCGGTGTCGCAAAAGACCGTCTCAGCCAAATGAAACAAAGCATCGGGCAACTCCTGCATATCGGGCTTGAAGCTGCCGATGGCGATGTAGGTTTTGTCCGCCAGCAGATCTGCCTGATCCGGCAGCACCGGCTGGACGGCGGTGGTGGCGCTGATCACGATCTGCGCCGCATCCAGCAACATCTCCACCGATGACGCCGGTTTCACCTCCACCGCGGGCAGCCACGCCCGCAGCTGGCGGCCAAAGCCCTCGAGCTGTTGGGCACTAGGGTCATAGACCCAAATGGTTTGAATCTTGCGCTCCTGGCAGGCCATCAGCGCCTGATGCATCCCCTGCACGCCGGCCCCCACCACACCCAAAACCGTGGCATCCAGCGGGGCCAGATGCCGAACCCCCACCCCGCCCACGGCGCCGGTGCGCAGGGCCGTCACCTTGCCGCCGTTGAAGATGGCCAAAGGCTGGCCCGTGGCCCCGTCATTTAAAATCACCGTCCCATGCAGAGCCGGAAGGCCTTGCCGCACATTCCCGGGAAATACCGAAACCAGCTTGGTGGCGAAGTAGTCGGGAATAAAGCAGGGCATCACCAGCAGGGTATTGCCCTGATAATCGTAGTGGGGGCGGGGCGGCATGAGGTAATCTTCTCCCAGGGCGGTGACCAAGGCCTGTTCCATGGTGTCGATCCAACGTTTGGGGGGCGCCAGGTCGGCGATGGTATCGGCATTGAAAATTCGCATGGCAAGCTCTCCTGAATTGGTTCCCTTTCCCGGAAGGGATGGCGATTATGGGGGCTGTATACGGGCGTGATTTGGTTTTTCAAGGCAATCGGGGCGGCTTTGAAATCCGCCGCCCCGTTCTAATCAAGAGTGACCGTCGCCAAGCTCCACAGCTTGATTTTACAAATCAGAACTTAATTTGGGCCACTTTTTCCGCCTCGTGGCAGGCCACCTGGCGCTGGGCCAGCAGGCGCAGCTGGGGCTCTTCTTGGGCGCAGCGCGGCACCATGTAGGGACAGCGTTTGTGAAAGGTGCAACCCGATGGGGGATTGAGGGGCGAGGGCAGCTCCCCGCTGAGCCGGATCCGGGATTTGCGCTCACCCCGGGCCACTTTGGGGGTGGAGGCCAGCAGCGCACGGGTGTAGGGGTGCAGAGGCAGATTGAAGATGGTCTCTTTCTCGCCCTGCTCCACGGGCCGGCCCAGGTACATCACCATCAACTCCTTGGCGATGTGGCGCACCACGCTCAGGTCATGGGAGATAAACAGATAGGCCAGGTTCATCTCATCCTGGAGATCCATGAGCAGATTAAGGGCCTGGGCCTGAACCGACACATCCAGGGCCGAGACCGGTTCATCGGCCACCACCAGGGCGGGGTTGAGCATCAAGGCCCGGGCTACGGCAATGCGTTGACGCTGTCCTCCGGAAAACATATGGGGATAGCGGCTATACTGCTCCCGGCTCAGCCCCACCTTGGCCATCATCGAAAGGGCATGCTCCCTGCGCTCGGCCGCGGTTTTTTGGGTGTTGATCTTGAGGGGCTCTTCCAAAATAGCGCCCACCTTTTTGCGGGGGTTCAGGGAGCCGTATGGATCCTGGAATACAATCTGGACCTCTTTGCGCAGCTTTTTGCGGATAGCGGCGTCCTTGCTGTTCCCGTCAAGCCCGTTGATCTCAAACTTACCCCGGGAGGGGGGTTCAATCATGGTGACCAGCCGCGCCAGGGTGGACTTGCCGCAGCCCGATTCCCCCACCACCGCCAGGGTTTCACCGGCCTTTATGGTAAAGCTGACTCCGTCCAGGGCCTTTAGGGTGGCGGATTTGGACAAAAATCCGCCGCCGCGAACCTTGTAATAGCGCGCCAGGTCCCGGGCGTGGATCACTTCGGCACGATTCATATACCTGGGACTCCATTATCGCTGGGGATATCTATGGGAAAGTAGCAGCGCACGGCGCCGCTGCCCTCCGCTTCCAAGAGCGGCGGCTGCCGGCGGCACTTATCCTGGGCGAACCGGCATCGGGGGTGGAACAGGCATCCATTGACCTGATCATATTTGCCCGGGACCACCCCGGCGATGGTGGGCAGCCGCTTCATGCCCGCACTGCGTTCGGGCAGGGCGTCCAGCAAGGCTGAGGTGTAAGGGTGGCGGGGATGATCGAAAATCTGGTCCGCGGGATTTTTTTCCACCACCTGACCGGCATACATCACCACCACCTGCTCCACGGTTTCGGCCACCACGGCCATGTCGTGGGTGATCAGAATCAGAGCCATCTGGTTTTTGCGCTGCAGATCCAGCAGCAGATCCAGAATTTGAGCCTGAATGGTGACATCCAGGGCTGTGGTGGGCTCGTCGGCGATGAGCAGCCGGGGATTGCAGGCAATGGCCATGGCGATCATCACCCGCTGGTTCATCCCCCCGGAGAGCTGATGGGGAAAGTTGCGCAGCCGCGCCGCGGGCGAGGATATGCCCACCTGATCCAGCAGATCCACCGCCCGCCGGCGGCGGGAGTCCCGGGTTCCACCCTGATGGGTCTTCAAGGCTTCCATGATCTGAAACCCCACGGTGAAGCAGGGATTGAGGCTGGTCATGGGCTCCTGAAAGATCATGGCGATATCTTTGCCGATGAGCCTCCGGCGAGACTTGGCTGACATGCCCAACACATCGTGGCCACTGAAAACCAGACGCTGGGCGGCCACCTCGCCAGGAAAGGGAATCAAGCCCATGAGGGCCAGCTGGGTGACGCTTTTGCCGGACCCCGATTCCCCGACGATGCCCACCACCTCCCCCTCGCCCACCGTCAGATTGACATCGTCCACCGCTTTGAAGCCGGAAAAATCAACGGAAAGTTTATCGATCTCTAAAAGTGCCATCAGCGTTTCAACTTGGGATCCAGGGCGTCGCGCAGGCCGTCACCGGCCAGGTTAAAGGCCAGCACCGTGGACAATATGGCCAATCCGGGAAAAGTCACCACCCACCAAGCGCGCTGGATGAACTGCAGGGCATTGGCCAGCATGGCGCCCCATTCCGGGGTGGGCGGCTGGGCGCCCAGCCCCAGAAACCCCAGGGCCGCGGCGTCCAAAATGGCCGTGGAAAAACCGAGGGTGGCTTGAACAATCAGCGGGGCCATGCAATTGGGCAGAATCACGAAAAACATCAACCGCAGCACCCCGGCCCCGTTGACCCGCGAGGCGGTGACGTAATCCTTGGACTTTTCGGAGAGCACCGAGGCGCGGGTCAGCCGCACATAATGGGGCAGGACCACAATGGCGATGGCCAAAATGGCGTTCTGCAGGCTCGGCCCCAACACGGCCACGATGGCCATGGCCAGCAGCAAACTGGGCAGCGCCAGCATGATATCCATCAGCCGCATGATGAGCGTTTCGTAATAGCCGCCGAAAAACCCGGAAGTAAGTCCCAGAAAAATTCCCGCGGCCAAGGAGAGGGTCACCACAATCACCCCCACAAGCAGACTCAGCCGGGAGCCGTGGATCAGCCGCGAGAGCATATCGCGGCCCACATCGTCGGTGCCCAGGGGGTAGCTCCAGGAACCGCCCTGTGAAAACACCGGCGGCTGCAGGATCGCATCCCGGTACTGCTCGTGAGGATGATGGGGGGCAATATAATCGGCCAGAAGCGCCACGCAGATCAGAAAGATAATGTAGCCCAGCCCCACCACGGCCCCTCGGTTTTCCTTGAAATAGGCCCAAAACTCCTTGAGGGGGTGGGGAGGTGCCATGGATTGCCCCCCTGGGATGGGTTGGACTGGGACGTCAGGTGTTGCCGTTGCCATAAAAAAATTTCCTACTGCGTCCATGGAATCAGGTTTTTCGGATCCGGGGATTGACCACCCCGTAGAGCACATCCACAAAGAGGTTGACCATGATGATCAGCGAGGCAATAAGCAAAATTCCCCCCTGCACCACGGGATAATCCCGCCGACGAATGGATTCTACGATCCATTTGCCCACCCCGGGCCAGGAAAAGATGGTTTCCGTTAAAATCGCGCCGGCCAGCAGCACCCCGGTCTGCAGCCCGATCACCGTAATCACCGGAATCATGGCGTTGCGCAAAGCGTGCACCAGAACCACCCGGGAGGGGGCCAGCCCTTTGGCCCGGGCTGTGCGCACATAATCCTCCTGGAGCACTTCCAGCATGGAAGAGCGCGTCATGCGGGCGATCACCGCCAGGGGGATGGTGCCCAGCACGATGGAGGGCAGGATCAAATGGCGCAGGGCCGATTTAAGCGCGCCCGGTTCATCGGAACGTAGGGCGTCGATGAGCATGAACCCGGTATCGGCATCGACCCAGTAGAGGGCCGAGATGCGCCCGGAAACCGGGGTCCAACCCAAGTAGACGGAGAAAAATAGAATCAGCAGCAGCCCCCACCAGAAAATGGGCATGGAATAGCCGGTCAGGGAGACGCCCATCACCGTGTGATCTAGGTATGTGCCCCGTTTGACCCCCGCCAAGACCCCCACCGGCAATCCCACCAGAACCGCAAAAAACATGGCAAACAGGGAGAGTTCAACCGTCGCCGGAAAAAGAGTGAAAAATTCGGAGATCACCGGCCGCTTGGTGACGATGGATTTGCCCAGATCGCCCTGAAAGACCCCGGAAACATAATTCCAGTACTGCACGGGCAGGGGTTTATCCAGCCCCAATTGGGCCTTGAGGCGCGTGTGGCGCTCGGGGCTGATGCCCCGTTCGCCGGCCATCATCTCCACGGGATCCCCGGGAATCAGATGGACCAGGGCAAAGGTTATCAGGGTGACCCCGATGAAGGCCGGAATGACCATCATCATGCGCCGGAAGATAAATCTTATCATATCAAATGGCTGTAAAGGGGTTGCTCAATCGTCTAGGATAATGCTTGTCGCGGAAAACTGGAACAGGATACGAATTTGAAGACAAGGAGGGCAGGGCCGCACCCTGCCCCCCGCATTTTGAGATTGTCTTGGCCTTTGGCTATTCTTCGAGATCTACGCCATAAAACACATGGCCGCCAAAGGGGTCGATCTTATAGCCTTTGACCTCCTTGCGCAGGGGTTGATAGACTACGGAGTGGGCAATGGTCACCCAGGGCGCCTGTTCCTTGAAGATCACCTGGGCCTCTTTGTAGAGGCGGGCGCGCTCCTCCTGGTCGGAGATCTGCTTGGCCTTCATCAACAGATCGTCAAAGGGTTTATAGCACCAACGGGCACGGTTTCCCGATCCCACGGCATCGCAGCCCAACAGTACCGCCAGAAAGTTGTCCGGATCGCCGTTATCCCCGGTCCAGCCCAGCAGCACGCTGCTGTGTTCGCCCTCTTTGGAGCGTTTCAGGTATTCGCCCCATTCATAGGTCACGATTTCGGCCTTGACGCCGACCTTGGCCCAATCGGCCTGGATCACTTCCGCCATCCGGCGGGCATTGGGGTTGTAGGGCCGCTGCACCGGCATGGCCCAAATGTCGGTTTCAAAGCCGTCGGCGAACCCCGCCTCGGCCAACAGTTTTTTGGCGGCATCCGGATCGTAGGGATAGTCCTGTACATCATCATTGTAGGACCAAATGGTGGGCGGAATCGGGTTTTTGGCGATCTTGCCGGCTTTCTGAAAGACCGCGTCGATGATGGCCTGCTTGTTGATGGCCATGTTCAGGGCCTGGCGCACCTTCACATCGCCAAAGGGCTCCTTTTCCACATTGAAGGCCAAGTAGCCCACATTGAGACCCTCCTGCTCCAACATCTGGATTTCAGGATCATTGCGCATCTGTTCCAGGTCCGCGGGATTGGGATAGGGCATGGCGTGGCACTCCCCGGCTTTCAGCTTGGCATAGCGCACGGAAGCGTCGGGGGTGATGGCATAGACCAGCTTGTCAATGGCGGCCTTGCCCTGCCAATAATCCGGATGGGCCTGGTAGCGGATGGTAGCGTCTTTCTGGTAATCCACCAACTGAAAGGGACCGGTTCCCACGGGCAGTTGGTCGAACATCTCCGGGGTGCCGGCCTTCATCATCTGGTCGGCATATTCGGCGGAGTGGATCACGGCGAAATCCATCCCCAGGTTGGCGATAAAGGGCGCCTCCGGGCGGCTCAGGCTGAACACCACCGTATAGTCATCCTTTTTCTCGATGGATTGGATCAGCGTGTTCATGCTCATCGATTCGAAATACTCGTAACTGGCCCCGGAAACTTTATGAAAGGGGTGTTCGGGATCTTTCTGGCGGTTGAAGGACCACAGCACGTCCTCGGCATTGAATTCCCGGGAAGGGGTAAATTCCTTGGTGGTGTGGAATTTAACCCCCTTGCGCAGATGGAAGGTATAGGTCAAACCATCCTCGGAGACCTCCCATTTTTCGGCCAGGCCCGGGATGATGGTGGTGGTGCCCAGCTCGAACATCACCAACCCATCGAACATGGGACGCGATGAGGCGTCAAAGGTGGTGCCTGACGTATAGTGGGCCGCGGTAAATCCCTCGGGGCTGCCCTCCGAGCAGTACACCAGGGTTTTGGCGTAAGCCACCGAACCTGCAAACACCAGGGCCATTCCCAGAACCAGCGACAGCAGGACTTTAAATTTGCTCATAGATTCCTCCTCCGTTCTCAATTGTTAGTAAAATAGAGCCTTTGGGCACCTACAACCCAACACCAGAATTTTTTAACATAAATTACATGAAATGCCAATCATGGAGTTAGGCGCGGGAAGAGCGAGAGCTCAGCGGCACCAACCGAACCCAAAACGGGGAATGAAGATCGAAAAGCCTTCAGCTTCAGTTGCCAGGAAAGTAGGCCGTTACGATACATGGGTGCTGTCCCTGTCTTTCCTGACCTTCTTCTCTCCAGAGGCACAACGCTTATATGACAATTTTTCTATGAAACTTTGCATGTAATAATGAAGTGAATTCGGGGCTCTATCAGTATGCCACTCCTCTGACGGCCGGCGCATCGCCTCTGTTGCAGGCTTCGACCTAAGCGCTCTTAAGCTCAACTTCCCTGTCTGTTCTTTGGTAAATAAATGACATTGGGAGATTCTGTTACCTGCCGAATTTTTGGCCTTAAGGCACCGTCGAGGGATCTCTGTCCCCCGCCTACAGCCTGCTGGAATAAATACAAAATTGCATACAAAAAATTCTTGACATCCCAATCGCCCTGTTTTTATAACCACCCTATCCCCGGCAGATGGGAGAGTTGCTGGTTCCGGTGTCACCCAATCCAAGGCTCCGCCTGGCATCAAGCCCGGGGGACACAATTTCCAGCCATTCAATCTACCCATCCAGCTTATTAAATGAATGTGATTCACTTTTCAACCCATGAATGATTATTGGCGCTGAATTTTAAGTTGCTCACCCCACTCCCCAATCCACCCCTGATCGCAACGGGCCACCCGATGGGCCCGGTTCCATATTTTTATTAAGGAGGTTTAGGCACCATGGCTCAACTTAAAACCAAGGACAAAACAGTTCTGCGAAGCCTGGGACTCGGCGGATTTTTCGGCGGCGGCGCCGAAGGGATGATCGACGTCAAGGACGGCAAGATCGTCCGCGTGCGGCCCATGAAATACGGCTGGAAATACAAAAAAGATGAGGTGCGCCAATGGAAAATGGAGCGCAACGGCAAATCCATCGCGCCGGCCTGGAAGTCCCTGCCGGGTCCCTTTTCCCTGGCCTACAAGAAACGGGTCTATTCCCCCAACCGCATCAAATACCCCCTGAAACGGGTGGATTGGGACCCCAAGGGGGAGCGCAACCCCCAGAACCGGGGCAAGAGCAAGTATGTGCGCATCTCCTGGGATGAAGCGGCCCAGCTCGTGGCCGATGAGATCCGCCGCATCCACGACACCTACGGCCCCTACGCCATTTTAATGCAGGGCGACGGCCACGGCGAGTGTAAAACCATCAACACCCCCCACGGCCATTCCGGGACCCTGCTGGACCATCTGGGCGGCTTCACCATCCAGGTGCGCAACCCCGACTCCTGGGAAGGCTGGTACTGGGGCGCCAAGCACGTCTGGGGCCAGGGGGTGCAGGGCAACATGTGGCCCGCGGCCAATATCGTCAACGACACCACCGAACATTCCGAGATGGTGCTGTTCTGGGGCTGCGATCCGGAAACCACCCCCTGGGGCTTTACCGGGCAGTTCGCCAGCCGACTGTGCTACTTCTGGAAAGAGGTCGGCATCAAACAGATCTACGTCTGCCCGGACCTCAACTACGGCGCGGCGGTGCACGCCGACAAGTGGATCCCGGTGCTGCCTAACACCGACGTGGCCCTGCAGCTGGCCATCACCCACGTCTGGATCAGCGAAGGGCTCTATAAAAAGGATTACGTGGAGAGCCACGTGGTGGGATTCGACAAGTTTTCCCAATATGTCCTGGGAACAGAGGACGGCATACCCAAAGATCCGGCCTGGGCCTCAAAGAAATGCGGCGTGCCCGAATGGACCATCAAGGCCCTGGCCCGGGAATTCGCCGCTAAAACCACCTCCATCGCCCACTACTTCGGCGGAGGCTTTGTGCGCGGTCCCTATTCCCACGAAGCGGGCCGCATGGAGGTGATCATGCTGGGCATGCAGGGCCTGGGCGGCCCCGGCGTGCACCACCACCAGCTCACCTACTTCGGCATGCCCAAAAAAGAGGGCCTGGCCGGCACCTTCTTCTGGAACCCGGAGATCGAAGAGCGGCTCTCCATTCCGGTGATGTCCTCGGTCACCGCCTGGCAGGAGCAGGTGCTGCCCAAAACCCTGGTTCATAAGGCCATCGAATCCGACGAGCCCATCACCTTCAGGGGCACCGGCGCCATCGAGGCCCTGGTTCTGGATCAGTTCAACGAGTACACCTACCCCATCCCCAAAGAGAAGGGCGGCAGCGAAATCCACATGATGTGGACCGACACCCCCTGCCGCATCACCTGCTGGAACGGCGGCAATGAAACCGAGCTGGCCATGCGCAACCCCAAGATCGAAACCATCGTGGCCCAGCACCCCTGGCTGGAAAACGACTGCATCTACGCCGACATCATCCTGCCGGTCAACACCTACATGGAAGTGGACGACATCATCACCAACATCCGCCAGGGCACCCAGCAGCCCAATATCATGATCGCCGACAAGGCCATCGAGCCCATCGGCGAATCCAAGAGCGACTTCGAGGTGGTGGTGGAGGTGGCCAAGAAGCTGGGCATGGAAGAGACCCTCACCGAGGGGTTAAGTATCTACGATATGCAGAAAAAAGTGTGGGGCTACATGGGAGGCGACAAGCTGGTCTCCTGGGAACAGCTCTGGGAGAAAAAGTACTGGATCTACAACACGGCGGAGGATTGGCGGGACGATCCCCCCGGGTTCCGCAAATTTTATGAAGACCCCCAAGAGAATCCCCTGCCCACCCCTTCGGGCAAGCTGGAGTTCTATTCCCAACGGTTGGCCGAGCACTTCCCCGACGACCATGAACGTCCGCCCATTCCCAAATGGGTGGAAAAAAGCGCCATGCACGATGAGCGCCTCTCCAGCCACCGGGCCAAAATGTTCCCTCTTTTGCTGATGTCCAACCACGGCCGCTGGCGGGTCCATTCCCAGTGCGACGACATCACCTGGACCCGCGAGGCGCCCACCATGAAAGTGATGGGCCCCGACGGCTACAAGTATGAGCCCTGCTGGATGCACACCTCCACCGCCGAGGCGCGGAGGATCAAGCATGGCGATATCGTCAAGGTCTTTAACGAGCGGGGCGTGGTGCTGTGCGGCGCCTATGTCACCGAACGGCTGCGGCCCGGGGTGGTCTATGTGGACCACGGCGCCCGCCACGACCCCATCATCACCGGCCAGGTGGAACGGGGCGGCGCCATCAACACCATTTCGCCGGCAGGGATAACCTCAAAGAACTGCGTGGGGCAAGCCACCAGCGGTTATCTGGTGCAGGTGGAACGTCTCAGCGGCGCGGAAATGGACCAGTGGCGCCGAGAACATCCCGAAGCTTTTGCACGCAAGTACGATCCGGCCGCGGGGCTGCGCTTTGATGCTTGGGTCGTGGACAAGGCCTGATTAAGAACGAATAATCCAAATCGAAACACGATGAATCTCGCGGAGACGCAAAGACCGCCAAGACAAATTTGAACATAAGGTTCCTTGGCGTTCTTAGCGGCTTGGCCAGATGATATTTGGGAGAAATAGAGAGGGAAAACAAACCATGAAAGCCTTTGTCATCGATTTAGAGATCTGCAACGGCTGCTACTGTTGCCAGATCGCCTGCAAGGACGAACACGTGGCCAACGACTGGAGCCCCTACGCCAAGCCCCAGCCCGACACCGGCCAGTTCTGGATCGGCATCAAAGAGATGGTCCGGGGCCAGGTGCCCAAGGTCAAGGTGACCTACCTGCCCCTGATGTGCCACCACTGCGACGATGCGCCCTGCATCGCACAGTGCGAGGTGAACGCCATCTACCAGCGCGACGACGGCATCGTGATCATCGATCCGGAAAAGTGCACCGGCTGCAAGCTGTGCGCCGACACCTGCCCCCACAACGCCATCTTTTTCAACGAGAACCTGAACATCGCCCAGAAGTGCACCGGCTGCACCCACCTGTTGGACAACGACGACGAGTGGGAAGTGCCGCGCTGCGTGGACCAGTGCCCCACGGACGCCATCCGCTTCGGCGAAGAAGAGGATCTCAAGGATCTCATCGACGGCGCCGAAGTGCTCAACCCCGAGGCGGGCACCAAATCGCGGCTCTTTTACCGCAACCTGCCCAAAAAGTTCATCGCCGGCACCTTGTATGACCCCAATGAAAAAGAGGTGATCATCGGCGCGGCCTGCACCCTTAGCGACGATGAATCCGGGGAGACCTTCGAGGTGACCACCGACAATTTCGGCGACTTCTGGTTCCGGGGACTGGCCGACGACCGCACCTTCACCCTGACGGTGACCAAGGACGGCAGGACCAAGACCCTGGCAGGTATCACCACCGAGATTGATCTCAGCCTGGGAGATATTCCCCTGGCTTTGTAACCAACGGCGACCCGTTGCAGAAAGGGTCATCCAGAGGGCTTTGGGGTCATTGTTACGATAGGGTCTGGAATCTGTATTGTGTGTCGTTTCTATATGATATACGATATGCAAGTTTTTAGGTGCCACGAATCTGATATAGGAAATTCCATATGGGAGAGGAGGTGGTAGCCCGCGGACAGGCCGAGTGACAATCCCATTTTAATCAAAACGCATCATACGAGGAGGAATTGGCATGTACCAGAAAAAATGGTCTCTTATTGTTGGTGTGCTGGCTGCGATTTTTCTAACTGGAACCCTATGCCCGGCAGCATCCCACGCCGCCACGACCCTCACCTACAGCAGTTTTTTTCCCCCCACCCATATCCAAAGCCAATTGGCCGAAGCGTGGTGCCAAGAGGTTGAAACACGGACCGAAGGCCGGGTGACAGTCCAATATTTCGCCGGCCAGACCCTCACCAAGGCCAAGCAGACCTACGACAGCATAGTGGACGGCATCGCCGATGTGGGCACCTCGGCTTTGGCCTACACCCAGGGCCGCTTTCCGGTCATGGGCGCCATCGATCTGCCCTTTGGCTATCCTTCGGGAGTTGTCGCCACCAACGCAGCCAATGCCCTCTATGCCAAGCTCCAACCCAAGGAATTCGAGGAAACCCAGGTGATGTACTTCAACGCCCACGGCCCCGGTTTCGTCCATACCCGGGAGAAGCCGGCCAAATCCCTGGACGATCTCAAGGGCCTTAAAATCCGCTCCACGGGAATGAGCGCCGACGTGATGAAAGCCCTGGGAGCCACCCCGGTGCCCATGCCTATGCCCGACACTTACCAGTCGCTGCAAAAAGGGGTGGTGGACGGCAGTTGCTACCCTCTGGAAGCCAACAAAGGCTGGAAACTGGGCGAGGTAGTTGACTATGCCACCCAAGACTTGGCCGCGGCCTACACCACCAACTTTTTCGTGGTCATGAACAAGGCCAAATGGGACGCCCTGGACCCCAAGGACCAGGAGATCATCTCCGCCATCAACACCGAATGGGCCGTCAAACACGGCGAGGCCTGGGACAGCAGTGATAAAGAGGGGTTGGATTTTTTTCTCTCCCAAGAGGGAAATGAAGTGATCAAGCTGGATGAGGCGGAAAGCGTCCGCTGGGGCGAGGCCGTGGCACCCCTGATTGAAAACTACGCCAAGGATCTGGACGACAAAGGTCTGGACGGCAAGGCCGTGGTGGAGATCATCCGCGGGGCCCTTCAATAGGGATTGCAGGCCACCGTCTCCCAACCCTGCCACCCCTAAAGAGGTCCTGTTCACCCCCAGGATGTCCAAGGGGTGTCTCTGGGAATTTTGGAAATTCGCTAACATTGATTCATCCGACCATCAGGGGCGTGGGCTTTCCCTTTGGGGAAACACCGCGCCCCTTTCATCCTCTGGAGAGGAGGGTTGTTTTCAGCCATGCAAGCGGTTTGGAAAGTACTGGATCTGATTTCAGACAAGATGAAAAGCATCGGCGCGGCACTGCTGGTGGTTATGATGATGCTGACCTGCGTGGACGTGGTGGGACGCCTCTTCCGCCATCCGGTGTTCGGCTCCATCGAATTGATGAGCCTCATGGGGGCCGTGGCCGTGGCCATGAGTCTGCCTTATACCCACGCCGCCAAGGGCCATATCGGTGTGGAAATCGTAATCAATAGGCTGCCCCGCACCCTGCGCACCACCATCGAACTGCTCACCGGCCTGTTGAGTATGGTATTGTTCGGCACCGTCACCTGGAAGATGTTCGAATACAGCATCAAAATGAAGGCGTCCGGGGAGGTCTCCATGAACCTTGGACTTCCTGAGTATTTGGTTATCGGCGTGGTGGGGATCGGCTTTGTGTTCTTTACCTTGGCGATTCTCAGGAACATCGCGGACGGCATTGGCGAATTGAGAGGAAAATGAGCCCTACACTGATCGGCATCATCGGCATTGTGGTGATGATCTTGTTCTTTCTGACCCGCATGCCCGTGGCCTATGTCATGGCCATGATCGGCTTTGTGGGATTCAGCACCATGGTCTCCTTCAAAGGCGGCCTCAATCTGCTGGCCAAGGATTTCTACGAAGTCTTTTCCAATTACGATCTGACCACCATCCCCCTGTTTATCCTCATGGGCCAGTTGGCCTTCAGCAGCGGAATCAGCCGCCGGCTCTACGACACGGCCTATAAATTTCTGGGCAGCATTCGGGGGGGGCTGGCCATCGCCACGGTATCGGCGTGCACCGCCTTTGGCGCGGTCTGCGGGTCCAGTGCCGCCACGGCCGCCACCATGGCCACCGTGGGTCTGCCGGAGATGAAGCGTTTTAGGTACGCCGACGAACTATCGGCCGGATCGGTAGCCTCGGGGGGCGGGCTGGGCATGATCATGCCTCCCAGCGTGGTGCTGATCATTTACGGGATTCTCACGGAACAATCCATCGGAAAGCTCTTTGTGGCGGGCATTCTGCCGGCTATTCTGATCACGATTCTGTTCATCATCACCATCTCCATCTGGTGCGCCCTGGTTCCCAGCCAGGGTCCCAGCGGCGATTCTTTCTCCTGGAAAGTGCGGCTGCAATCCCTCCTCGATTTGGGGGAAACTCTGGCGGTGTTCGGCCTGGTTATGGGGGGGCTTTTTTTTGGGCTATTCACTCCCACCGAGGCTGCGGCCGTGGGAGTTTTCGGGGTGCTGCTGGCCTCCTTGATCCATCGTCAGCTCACCTGGCCCGCCTTTAAGGAGGCTCTGTTTGAAACCCTGCGCACCTCCTGCATGGTGATGATGCTGATCGCCGGGGCCACGGTTTTCGGTAAATTCATGGCCGTCACCCGCATCCCCTTCAACATCGCCTCCTATATCGGCGGATTCGACCTGCCCCCTATCGTGGTTCTGGGGATGGTGGTGATGGTTTACTTTCTGGGGGGCTGCTTCATGGACTCCCTGGCCCTGGTGATGCTTACGGTGCCCATTTTCTTTCCCTTGGTCCTGCAGATCGGCTACGATCCCATCTGGTTCGGGATCATCATCGTCATGGTGACCGAAATGGGAGTCATCACCCCGCCGGTGGGGATCAATGTCTATGTGGTCTACGGCGTGGCGCGGGGGTTGCCGGGGGGCGTACGCCTGGAATCCATCTTCAAGGGAATTATGCCTTTCTTGGCGGCAGTGGTGGTCGGCATCATCATTATGATGATCTTTCCCCAGATCATTCTCTATTTACCCAACCTGATCTATTAGGAAACCGGCGTGAGCGACATCGGCGTTGATGAATGCCCCATGCCCGAGCCCTTTCGGGGCAAAATCGGGCTGATCTTTTTCATCGCCTGGCTCTTTTATCTCGGATTCATCTCCCGGGTGATTTTCGCGCCCCTCATGCCGGCCATCGAGCAGGATCTGGGCATTACCCACGGTCAGGCGGGATCGCTCTTCTTAATGATCACCCTGGGCTATCTGGTGGCCCCCTTCTGCTCGGGCCTGATCGCTTCCAAGATCCATCACCGGGGGACCCTCATTCTGTCAGCCTGGGTTATCGGCCTGGTCCTGTTGCCCTTTATCTTTGTCCGCGACTTATGGGCAGTGCGTCTTACCATGGCGGCCCTGGGATTGGCCGGAGGGATCCATCTTCCCTCGGCGGTGGCCACTATCACCGCCGAAGTCCGCGGACAAGACTGGGGCAAAGCCCTGAGCGTCCACCAGGCTGCGCCCCCCCTGGCCTTCATCACCGCGCCCCTGATCGTGGCCCTGCTCCTGAACTGGGTTTCCTGGCGCACGGTGCTGGCCATTTGGGCGGCTATCGCCCTGGTGTTTGCTCTGGCCTACAGCTTGGGCGGCCGGGGGGGAGACTTTCCGGGCCGCTTGCCCAACCCCGAAAATGTGAAATTCATTCTCAGCCAACCGGCATTTTGGATCATGGTGCTGCTCATCGCCATGGCCATGGGCGGCAATGCCGGCATCTACGCCATGCTGCCCCTTTTTCTGGTCAACGACCACGGCATGGATCTGAAATCGGCCAATACCCTCCTGGGGCTTTCCCAGATCAGCGGTCTGATCATGGTGTTCGCGGCCGGCTGGATCAGCGACAGGATCGGCCAGAAACCGACCATGGCCTTGGCCCTGGGCGCCGCCGGGCTGGCTACCCTCCTCATCGGCATCCTCCGCGGCCCCTGGCTGATCGCAGTCATCTGCTTGCAGCCGGCGGTGCTCAATTCTTTTTTCCCCAGCGCCTTTGGGGCCCTCTCCCGGGTAGGCCCCCCGGCCATGCGCAGCGTTATCAACGCCCTGGGACCCCCGGTATCATTTCTCTTAGGCGCCGGGTTGCTGCCAACCCTCATCGGCCATCTAGGCGCGACCTATACCTTTGCCCACGGCATCATCCTGGCCGGGGCGTTTATTCTCTTAGGCCCCCTACTGACATTATTCCTAAGGCTGGGTCAGTATGACGATCAAGCCGGGTGTTGATTTCAACGATAGGTGCACTATGAAACCTTTTCTTATCTTATTGTGTGGTTGTCTGCTGGCGACTCAGGCGGCTCTGGCGGGTCGCGCCCAGATCGACATGCTCGCTCGAGAACCTTACCGATCGGCCCTGGTTTTGGATGCGCACACAGGCGAGATATTGTTTGAGGATCATGCCAACGCCGCGGTCTATCCCGCCTCGGTCTTAAAGCTCATGAACCTGCTGATTCTCCTGGAACGTATCCAGCAAGGGACCACGAAGCTCGATGAGATGGTGCAGGTTACCCAGGAGGCGGCCGCCATCGGGGGATCCCAGGTCTATCTAGACCCGCGAGAACAATTTTCAGTCGAAGATCTGCTCTATGCGCTGGCTGTGCAGTCGGCAAACGATGCAGCGGTTGCCCTTGCGTTGCATATTTCCGGTTCAAAGGAGGGATTCATTGCCTTGATGAATCAGAGGGCAGTTCAGCTGGGCATGCAGGATACGCAATTTCACTCGGTCCATGGCCTGCCGCCATCAGAGGGTGGGAAACCTGATGTAACCACGGCAAGCGATCTGGCGATTCTGGGGCGTGCGCTCGTTAAAATTCCCGATGTATTTAAGTATACTAGTATCAAAGAACGTGCTTTTCGTGACGGCAAGTTCATCCTTCGCAATCATAACCATCTGCTGGGCGCGGTTACCGGCTGTGACGGATTTAAAACCGGATACTTCAAGGCTGCCGGCTTCTCCATTGTGGCCACGGCACAACGGGAGGGCGTGCGGATCATCGCCATTGTCATGGGCAGCAAGGACCGTAAGGTCCGTGACGCCAAGGCCTCCGAACTCCTGGCCAAGGGGTTTGCGCAGGTACCTCCCAGAGCGGTTGCGCAACCGGTGGTGAGTCCGCAGTCAACCCCCGCGCCCCCGGCCGACGAAACACCGGCTGCCGCAACCGGAAGCAGAACCCTGGCGTTTTTTGCGGGCGTGGTAACGGGAATGATAATTTCCGCGCTGCTGGCCTTGTACCTGGCGCGCAAACGGAACAGGCCCCGGGGCCAGTATCTGCACTGAACCGCTGGCGCAGCTTGACGCTTGGCACGCGGATTATCCCTTGGCGGTGTAGGCCGGATAGCTGCCCAGCAGTTTCAGCCCGATGGTCAAATCTTCGAGGTTCTGAAGTACCGGCGCCACCTTCTCATCCTCATGGGAGCCTTCGAAGTCCAGAAAGAAGCTGTAGTTTCCCGGATCGGAGCGCAGGGGCATGGAGGCAATGCGGGTCAGATTGATTTTTGCCTCCTTGAACAGGCGCAGGGCATCGTAGAGCTTTCCGGCCTCATGGGGCACGGCGAAGATGATGGAAGTCTTGTTGCCGGTGCCCTTGAATGCTTCTCTGGAAATCAGCAGAAAGCGGGTTGAGTTGGCGGCCCCGTCTTCAATGCCCTCCTTGATGATCTCCAAATCATACAGTTCCGCGCAAAGCCGGCTGGCAATGGCCGCCGCGGCCTTGGGATTGGTGCGCGCCAGCATCTTGGCGGCTCCGGCGGTATCATAAAAAGGATGGGGCTCCAGATGATTGCGCATAAGAAACCCGCGGCATTGTGCCAGGGCCTGAGGGTGGGAGTAAACCATCCGAATTTCGCGATAATCGGTTCCCAAGGGGGCCAGCAAACAATGTTTGACGTCCACGTGGATCTCGCCGATCACCTTCAATTGGGTTGAGGTCAGCAGGTCGTTCACCTGGGTCACGGCCCCTTCCAGGGAGTTTTCCACCGGCACCACCCCCAAATCAAAATCTTCGTCCTCCACCCCGCGAAACACATCGGCGAACTCCATGCAGGGAATATAGGCTCCAGAGGGAACCAGTTTGCGGGAGGCCACTTCCCCATAGGCGCCGTGCTCCCCTTGAAATGCCACTAGCTGCCGATCCTCGGCCTGCAGACGCTTGCTCTCGGTAATAATGGTTTCCAAGATCTGGCGCGTAAAGGTGCGCTCCACCAGGTCCAGATTCAACCCTTCGGCCCGGGCCAGTAGATCCTGCTCCCGTTTCGGGTCGGCCACCGCCGGCTTATACTTTTTCGAGCGCAGGGCCAGCCCCATGCGCTCCTGCAGCAGCACCAGCAGCTCCCGGTCGATTTTGTCAATTTTGCCTCTGATTTCATCGAGTTTCATATGCCGATTTCCTTATCTGATTCCATCTTCTGATCTGGTTAAGTGAACGGTTCGAGGAGCCCTATTTCCAGGGTGTCATAGGCCCACACCGGTCATGGGCAAGGTTTCAACAAAGCCGCGCAGGGGCCGCAACTGGTCCATGAGTGTCTGGAATGCATCGGGGGTAAGGGCCTGGTCCGCATCACACAGCGCTTCGGCCGGGTTGTGGTGCACTTCGATGAGCAGCCCGTCGGCCCCCGAAGCCACCGCGGCCAAACTCATGGGCCCGATGAGACTGAGCCGGCCGGTGCTGTGGGTGGGGTCGATGACCACCGGCAGGTGGGTCAGCTCTTTGAGGGCTGGAACGGCACTTAAATCCAAGGTGTTGCGGGTGTAATTTTCAAAGGTGCGAATTCCCCGTTCGCAGAGAATTACCTGGGGGTTGCCCTCACTGAGAATGTATTCGGCGCAGTTGAGCCACTCCTCCAGAGTGGAGAACATTCCCCGCTTGAGCAGCACCGGCCGCTGGGTCTTGCCCACCTCCTTGAGCAGGGAGAAGTTCTGCATGTTGCGGGTACCGATCTGGAGAATATCGGCGAACTCGGCAATCCAGGAGACATCTCGGGGATCCAGCACTTCGGTGATGATGGGCAGGCCGGTCTCCTGGCGCGCCCGGTCCAGAATACGCAGTCCCTCCAGCCCCAAGCCCTGAAAAGAGTAAGGCGAGGTGCGCGGCTTGAAGGCGCCGCCCCGCAGCATATCCGCCCCGGCGGCCTTGACGGCGCGAGCGGCGGCCAAGGTCTGGGCCTCGCTCTCCACGCTGCAAGGACCCGCCATGACCACAAAATCCCGGCCAAAGGCGACATCGCCTATCTCAATGATGGTTTTTTCAACCGTTTCCTTGGCTACCAATTTCAGATTTTTCATTTCTGATCCTCCGAATTGTCGGCTTTAGGGGAGAGGGCCTCAGGCAAACCGCGCAGATAGATGTCCTGCTGGGGAAAGGGGATCTCAATGCCGGCCTCCCGCAGCTTCTTTTCGATAGCCCGGTTGATATCGCTTTGCACGATTCTGCGGTCCGTGAATTCGCCGATCCAGACCCGCAGTTCGAAGTCCAGGGAACTGGCGCCAAAGGCCAAAAACAGTACTCGCGGCGCGGGGGTCTTCAACGCTTTGGGGTTTTCCGCGGCGCACTCCATAAGCAACGCCATTACCTGTTCCACATCGGAGCCATAGGCAACGCCAACGGGAAGCTTGAGGCGGATGCGCCGCTCGGCCAAGGTCCAGTTGGTCAATTGCCCGGTGATCAGATCCGAATTGGGCACCACGATCTCCGCGCTGTCGTAGGTTTTGATCACGGTGGCCCGCAGG
The DNA here is from genome assembly GCA_963713755.1 of uncultured delta proteobacterium. Lineage (GTDB taxonomy): Bacteria > Desulfobacterota > Desulfobacteria > Desulfobacterales > CAVQMW01 > CAVQMW01. The sequence goes on from CAVQMW010000007.1 coordinate 107,092, forward strand.
CCCAGATCGCGAACCTCCCCCAATTGATCGCCGATCTGAATGGTATCGCCCACTTTAACCGGCCGCTCAAAAAGGAGGATCAAACCACTGGCAAAGTTGTTGACGATGGCCTGCAGACCGAATCCAATTCCCACCCCCAGGGCGCTCCCCAAGATAGTGAGATTGGTGAGACTGAACCCCAGAGCCCGCAGCGCCAGGAGAAATCCGATGGTGATGATGGCATAGTGAACCAGCCGGGAGATGGAGAACCTTACGCCGCTTTCAATGTTGCGCCGCCGCAGGACTTCCTCGGTCAGCACGGTCTGAATGATCCGCGAAATCACCAGGGCCACGTAGAATACCGCACCCGCACTCAGGACCAACCCCAGGGTAATGCGTTGTGAAGCCAGATCCACACCGAGGGTCAGAAGTTCTCTGAGTGCCTCGAGTTCCGTGGCGTAAACCCGCCAGTTCACCAGAATGGTCGCCGTGAGTCCAAAAACGAAAATGAATATCAGCAAGGGCCGCAGTCCCTTAATGAGGTTGGCCGTATTGCGCTGAAGGAGTGGGACGGGGAGAGAGTTCAGGGCCAACTCGAGAATCCCGCTGATTGCACGAAACAGCATCCAGGCGACAGCGCCGTTGAGCACAGTTCTCAGAGCCCCCCGCAACAGGTAGCTGGCAAATGCGGAATAGCCCAGAATTTCAGCAACCGCGACCGTGAAAAAAACCAGCCCGCCGAGACGAAAGGCCCAAATGGTACTCCAGGGTTCTTGGCGGCGTGCGGAGTGGAGCGCCTGCCGAACGCAAAACCCGATCCCTGCGGAGGCGATAAGAAAGACGGATAGGCGAAACAAGGGCAGCGGCAACGCGATAAGCGAACAAAAGCCCAGAATCAGAAGCAATACCGCCACCTTGCTGAGCAATTGTCGGACCCAACCCTCGGAGAGCAGGGTGCCCGCCAGGCGCAGGACGGCAATCAGGATGACCAGTTGAAGGATCGTGAGCCAGGCCGGCGGCAGGTTGACCAGTAGAATGCCCAGCAAGGGGGTACAGATCAAGATGGCTGTCGCCAGGGGCCTTTCCACAAAGGGACACCACTGGTCATTTTCGCTGATGGTGCACTCACTGCGTTTGACCAGGAGTGCGATAACGGCAAATGCAGCGACAATGGGCAAGATGGACCAGCCGCCCACGTCGGCGAAGGCCACCCGCAGCCGCGCAACTTCGCGGGTGCCTTGCCACAATGAACGCCACAACTGGGAATCAAACTGGGCATAGAAATCCCGGGAGACCAATGCGGCGGAAGTTTTCTGAAACCCTGCCCTGCGCAGTGCAGCGATCTGTTTATCGATTTTGAACCCCAACGCATCGACCCGGGCGCTAAGATCGCTCACTGCCTGGGCCGCCTCCAGTAATGGTGTCAGGCTGCGATCGATTCGCCGCATGGCTTGGTCGGCAGCGGCGCTGTAGGTTTCAACAGCCTTGGCAACGCTTTCAGCGGATGTTTCCTCATCCACCCTGTCGCGCCAGCGAGCGGACTGCTCCTGCTCAGCGGCCCACTGGCTTCGCCAGGAGGCCACAACCTGGATGGCACTGTCTATCGGCGTTTTGATATTTTCAACGGTCTGGCCCAACCGGTCCGCTTTGTTCTTGTAATAGGTCAATTTGTCGTAGCTGTGGTGTCCGCTGGATTTTAGCAAGAGGATGTCCCAAGAAAGGTCCTCCAATCTTTCGGAGAGTGCCGCAAGTTCCCGCTGATGCGCGGTGATATCGTAAAGGCCCTCAAACTGCCGTTCAAGATCGCTGAGTTTTTGGGAAATCCGGTTGACATGGGAAATCAACTCGGTTGGAGTTTGGGGTGCTGTAAGCCTGTCCACCGGGCCGACAGGGGATGGGGGTTGGGATGTTTGGCGATCGGCGCTGGGGGATTCAGTTTGCCCACCAGCGTCCTGGGGGCTCTCTGCCGCAGCCTGGGAAAACATCCCCAGATACCCGATAATGCTCAACACCATCAACGCCCTGGCCAGCATGATCCTTCTCCTAGTAAGCGCCCTCTCCGCGAAGCCGGCAGCAAGAGAATTCGATAAACAACATCAGATAAACAGAAATAATTTCAATACATCCAGATAGTCAGTGGCGGTAAAAGAAATACGTCCCGGGGCCAGCAACCTCGCGCCTGGGTAAAACGAGCCGCGATAGGCATCTTTGAAATTGTTGAACTGGACCACAACCTCGAAGTGGCCCGGCAATTCAAGGCAGGCGGTGGTGGATAGATCGCGCAACGCTTGGGCCACATCCTTTTCAATCCGGCGGCAAGCACGCCGGGGATGGATGCTAAGGGTGGAATCCCCCCTACCCGCTTTCACTGCAACGGTGTGCACCTGGGGGATTAGGTCCAAGGCTTCGCGGCACACGCCCTGGTCTCCTGCGATAAACACTACGGGAACTTTTTCCAGGCTTGCGGTGTAAGAGTTCATCAAAAACTCCGATGTCGGCCTTCCGTTCATGGTGATCCAGGCGAATTTCGCGGAGTTCAGGGTGTGAGCCAGGGGGTTCTGGTCCCCGCCGGCCCCGGTATGATAGCCGATCATCAGAGCCGCATCAAAGGAGTTGTCGAGTTCCTGCATCATCCCATAGGGATGCCGGCTCCAACCGCTGACCAGTCGGGCGGCCTCCGGCAATTGACCGGCAATGATATTTCTGCCCGTGGCATGGGCATCCTTGACCACGATCTCCTTGGCCCCGGCCGCCAGGGCACCCGCACAGGCGGCTTTGACCTCTTCCGTCATTTGAGCTTGGAACCGGGGATAATCCTTATGGGACTTATCCACTTCGTCCCAGGCGCTCACGCCGGTTATCCCTTCCAGATCCGCACTGATATAGATTTTCATACCCGTTTTCCTTTTCCCATGCGCAATCGGTGAATCATCGCCACCTCCAGATAAAAAATGGAGCTATGGCGCTTCGGCCCCAAATACCGCGTCCTGAAACTCCCACGGGGAAATCGACGCCAATTGATCGGCAAGCCGGTCCATCTCCCGGTGGCTGGAGGCCAGACGGCTCTCCGGCAGCACCATGTTGTACTGACGAAAGCGCCAGAATGAAGTCGCCGTGGCCCCCAGCACCGCAAAATCCTGAAGCCGCTGCTTCTCCTGGGCGGTCAGGGGGAGTTCGCGCTGATAGCCGGATACCAGCGCCCTAATTTTCTCCAGGGAGATGGTCTGGTCCAGAATGCAGAAACCCGCCAAGCACATGCCGATATCAAAGGCCCTGAAATAGACGCAAACCTCCTCAAAATCAAGAATCGCTTTTAGTTCCTGTCCGGCGAACAGGGTATTATCGTAAAACAGGTCGCCATGAATCATGCAGCGGGGCAATTCCGCGGAGAGCGACTCCGTGAGGTAGGCCTGCTTGTCCGCCAGCCAACGACGGTATTCGGCGCTTTGCCGGGAGTTGAGGACCTCATCAAAGCACTCCAGCCCGTAAGCAAACCGTCGGGGAATGCCATCCGGCGCTTGAATTTGATGCAGGCGGGCCAACTGCCTGCCCACTTGAACGAGCATCCCGGAAGTTACCTGCTCAGGCACTTGACCGGGGATATAGGTTTTGATGAACACCGGCTTGGCATTCACGGTGATCACCCCTTCAGCGCTGTGGGTCTTGATCACCCGCTGGGTTGGGAAGTTGCTGGCTTGCAGCAGATCCAAAACCTGGCAAAGGGTCACCACTTGGGACAAGGGCTTTTCATCACAGATCGACAGCACAAACGTTCCCTGTTCAGTCTTCAATTTGAAACTGGAGTTAGCCTGTCCTCCCGGCAACGCTTCAAGGGAGACCAGGTCGCCCAGGGGGTATCGGGATAGAATGGCGCGTACGTCCACCGGGCTTAGGGGAGTGTAGGTGGCCATGGAAGTCATCCGCCTTTCCGCTGAAGCGCCTCTATGGGGATCCATCGTGACGCGGCGATAAGAAAACGCCACGGTCGTTCATTGCCAGCATTGAAAAAACCTGAAAAACTCTATCTCAGCAGGCGGCCTGCTTGCAAGCGCTGAAATTCAGTATGCCGCCTTGGAATTGCCGAGCAAGAAAAATGCCATTGAAACCTGGGATGAGTTGGGATAGGGCTATTGGGATTGTATCCTTATCTGATGGTTAGCACCAGAATTCAAGGAAATCTAATGATGCGCTACATCAGCACCCGCGGCGAAGCAGCGCCCGTTGATTTTGAAACCGCCGTTCTCCAGGGCTTTGCCCCGGATGGCGGACTTTATGTCCCGGAGAAAATTCCGCCAATTTCCAAAGAAGAACTTGAATCCTGGGCATCCCTGAGCTTTGTCGATCTGGCTTTTCAAATTCTGTCACGATTCATCGATGCGGACGTCATCTCCGCCGCGGACCTGCGGCGCCTGCTGAGGGAGAGTTTCAGCGAATTCGGCCACCCGGATATTGCTTCGGTGGTTCCTTTAGAATCGAAACCCAATGTCTATGTGTTGGAACTGTTCCACGGCCCGACCCTCTCCTTCAAAGACATGGCCATGGGGTTTCTGTTAAATGCCGTGGATTTTTTTCTCAAGCGCCGATCGGACTGGGTCTCGCTGGTGGTGGCCACCACCGGAGACACTGGACCGGCGGCGGCCCATGCCGCGACCGGTAAAGCGTGCATCGAGTGCTGGACGCTCTATCCCCAGGGAATGATATCAGAGGAGCAGGCGCGCCAGATGACCACCCTCGAAGCCCGCAACGTGCATGCCCTAGCCGTGGCGGCCTGTCCCGACGGCGGAGATGACCTGGACCGGGTGCTGACCCGGATGTTTGCCGATGCCCCCCTCAAGGCACAGCTCAAGCTCTCCAGCGTCAACTCCATCAACTGGGGCCGAGTGATGGTCCAGGCGGTTCACTACTTCTATGGTTATTTCCGGGTTGCCGGCGGGCTGGATGAGAAGATCGCGTTTTCCGTGCCCGCGGGAGCCTTCGGAAATCTATTTGGCGGCTACCTGGCGCGCCGCATGGGCCTGCCGGTGGAGACCTTCATCTGCGCCAACAACCAAAACGCCACTCTGCACCAGGCCATCTCCAGGGGATGTTTCAGCAAAGCAGACCTCAAGCCGAGCCTCTCGTCGGCCATTGATATCGTGGTCCCCTACAATTTCTGGCGCTACTTGTACTTTGCCTCCGGGCGGGACCACCGGAAGGTTCGTGGCTGGATGGATCAGTTCGCAAGCGAGGGACATGTGAAATTGGATTCGGTGAGTGCTGGTAGGATTAAGGCGGGCTTCAAATCGGCCTCCATCAGCGATGAGCAGACCCTGGAGGTCATCTCTGACTTATATCACAGCCGGGACCGCTATGTGATAGACCCCCACGGCGCCGTAGCCTTGGCCGCCGCGGAGGCGCTTTCAAATTGTCTCGAACCGGAAATGAAAGTGGTCTGTCTGGCAACCGCCCACCCCGCCAAATTCCCGGAGGTCATCCGCAAAGCGCTCGGTAATAATGAAGCACTTCCTGCCCGGGCCAGCCATCCATCCATTGAAGCAGCCAGAGATCTCTGCCAGCGGCTGAGGCTTTGCAGCCTGCCAACCCTGGCCCCGGCCTTGACCCGGGCCATGCAGTCCGTGGCCAAACAGAGAAGATCGCCCTGTAGTGAATAACCTATCCGGCTCGCGCGGGGGGCTGACCGGGAAACCCGGAGAGGACGGATTGCTCCCACCCCAGGGTTCTATAGAACCCGAATTCCTTGTGTCACTTACGGACTTACACCAGAGGCTTTAGACGCTCCGGTTCATCAATACGATGAGATTCGATTGATTTCCCGACAGGAGTACTAGGCCAATTTTTTACTGGGTTTAAAGGTGATGGCGTTACGCCCCTTGATTTTGATGGCTTCCCCGGTCTGAGGATTTCTACCCATGCGGGTCTTGCGATAGACATTCTTGAAAGTCCCGAATCCTACCAAGGTAACCTTGCTGTTGCGTTTCTTGAGTCCTTTTTTGATTCCATCCAGTGCTGAATCAAATGCGACTTTGGCGGTGGATTTGGGAATGCCGGCATCGGTAGCGATTTTTTCGATTAACTCAGCTTTGGTCATAGGGCCTCCTTAGTTGGGGGTTGGGTTGAATTGTGCGGATCAAATCATCTGACGGGTGTGAACAGGTTTGATACGAAACCAATCGAATACAGTTCTTCCCCTTACCTTGCTTGACTTTCATATACCGAACAGCGGTTTACAGCAACCCCTTTATTTAATCCCTGTATTTGCTGTATCTGGCGCGGATTGCTGCCTTGAAAGAGCACACCTTTAGTGCAGTCCCAAAATCGCATCGATCATCTCGCTGTTATGCCGCGCCTCTTGGGCGCTGCCGCTCCAGACTGCCTTCCCCGACTCCAGCACCGATACCTGATCGGCCACCTCCAAGGCCCTGTGGGTGCTCTGTTCCACCAGCACAATGGTCAGGCCCTGGGCGTTGAGCTCCCTGAGCACGTTGTAGCAGATATCGATGATCTTGGGCATCAACCCCAGGCTCAATTCATCCACCAGCAAAAGCTTGGGCCGGCTCATCAGAGCCCGGCCGATGGCCAGCATCTGTTGCTCGCCCCCCGATAGCGACCCGGCCTTCTGGCGCAGGCGTTCCCCCAGGCGGGGGAAGATGGCCAGTACCCGCGCCATGCCGGTTTCGGTTTCCGCTTTATCCCGGCAGTAGCCACCCACCACCAGGTTTTCCCGAACCGACAATCCGCTGAACAAGCGCCTTCCTTCAGGCACCAGACCGATGCCGGCCTTGACCCGCGCCATGGGTGTCCAGGCGCTGATATCCGCGTCTTCATAAAATATTCTGCCGTCCTGAACCGCCACGTGGCCGGCAAGGCACATGAGGGTTGAGCTTTTCCCGGCACCGTTGGCGCCCAACAGGGCCGTGATGCCGCCGCTCGCCACGCTAAGGTCCAGCCCATGCAACACCCGCATGGGACCGTACCCGCAACTTAGGGTCTCAAGCCGCAGCATCGCTTTGCTCCTGGCCTACATAGGCGGCCCTTACATGGGGCTGGCGCATCACTTCCCGGGGGGAGCCCTGGGCGATGGTGCGGCCGTTGTCCAGAACCACCAGACGCTGGGCGATGCGCAGCACTTCCCCCAGGTTATGTTCAATCATCACCACGGTCAGTCCTTCGCCGTTGATCCGAACGATGGTATCGGCCAGGCGGGCGGCCTCCATGTGATTCAAGCCGGCCAGGGGTTCGTCCAGCAGCAGCAGCCGGGGCTCCAGGGCCAGAGCCCGGGCCACCTCCAGCCGCTTCAGCACCCCCAGGGGCTGGCCCGTGACCGGCTGGTGGGCCATTTCAGAGATGTTCACCAGGTCTAAAAGTTCCATGGCCCGGTCCCGCTCGGCCCCACGGTCCATACGGCACAGCGCCTGATACACTCGCCGGATGCGCCGGTGGCCGGCAGCAAAAGCCACATTGTCCAGGAGGGTCATGGAACGGAAGGGCCGCACAATCTGGTGGGTCAGAGCAAGCCCCAAGCCAATCCGGCGGTGGGTGGGCAGCCGGCTGATCTCCTTCCCATTGAGCTCGATCCGGGCCTGTTGGGGGCTGACCACGCCCAGAATCGCCTTGAGCAGGGTGGTCTTGCCGGCCCCGTTGGGCCCGATGAGGCAGAGCAGCTCGCCCCGGATCACCTGGAAGGAGACCCCATCCAAAGCCTGAACTCCACCGAAGTTGATACTCACATTCTTGACCGCCAGCAGCACGCTCATGGTTTCCCGCCATTCGGGTTTGATCGCCGGGAGACCAGCATTCGCGCCAGGCCGGCCAGGCCATCCGGGGCAAAGCGCATCACCGCAAACAACAGGGCGCCGTAAACCAGCAGTTTGTAATCGCTGATAAAGCGGAAAAATTCGGGCATCAGGGTGAGCAGGGCCGTACCCACAACCACCCCGAAGACACTGCCGATACCCCCCACGGCCACCATGGAGAGCACGGAAATGGAGGTGATGAATCCGAAGTCGTCGGGCACGATAAAACGGGCGAAGTAGCAGTAGAGCCCCCCCGCCAGACCGGCCAGGGCCGTGCCCAGGGCAAAGGCGGCCAGCTTGTAGGTAGCCACGTCCAGGGAGAGCACCCGGGCCGTGTCCTCGTCATCGGCTACGGCCTCGAAGGCAAACCCCATCCAGGAGCGTTTGAGGTAGAGGCTGAATCCCGTGGCGAGCAGAGCCAGGGTCAGCACCAGCACCAGATAACCCGGCTTATCGAGACCAAAAGAGGGAATGGAGCTGATCCCCAACTCCCCGCCCAGAAGACTCTCCTGCTGACGCACGATTCCCAGAAACAAAAAGCCCACCCCCATGGTGGTGATAGCCAGAAAATCTTCTCTGACCCGCAGACTGGCCAGGCCCACAATGAGGCCCACGGCGCCGGCCGTCAGCATGGCGGCCAGAAGATTAACCGGCCCCGGCAGGCCGGCCTTGGCCATCAGCGCCGCGGTGTAAGCGCCGATGCCGTAGAACGCGGCGTGACCCAGGCTGATCTGCCCACAGTAGCCGGTGATCAAATTGAGGCCCACGGCCAGAATGATGTTGATGCCCACCACCGTGGCCAGACTGAGTTCGTAGATGCCCATAAGTTGAAAATCGCGGAATTTAGAATGAATTATTACTCGCGGCTAAATACTTGACCAGCGTCATTCTGGCGAACGCCAGAATCCAGTATTTAAAGCTCGTATAAAACTTGCCCAAATGGCATGACTTTACCATCGATTAATTTAAGATCATTTTCGCCCAACGGCCTGCCTGGATGCCGGGTCGGGGCCCGGCATGACGCAGGTGGCATGTTAATTGCCATCTTGGCAAATAATGACCCTCGTCATTCCGGCGGAGCCTGCCCTCAAATCGATTGATGATCAGGCATGACGTAAGTTGTGCAGTTTGTCGCCGGGCTAAAAAGGGCACCGCGCGCCCTGCTCTCCTCAAAATAGGGTTTCCCGCCTCTTGTCTCCTCAACTTCTTTCCATCACTTGCCGCAAAACAGCCCTTTGGGCCGAATCATCAGCACCAGGATCAGAAAGGCAAAGGCAATGGCGTCGCGGTCCAAATACTCCCCGACATAGATGGTACCGAAAGCTTCCACAACCCCCAGGACCAGGGAGGCGATCAGGGTTCCGGCCACATTGCCCAAGCCGCCCAGCACAATAATGGCCAGGGCTTTATAACTGGGCACCCCGCCCATGGTAGGCTCCACCAGGTTGGACAACAGGGAGATGAAAATACCGGCCACGGCCGCCAAGGCCGAGCCGATGAAGAAATTCAGGTAGCGCACCCCCATGACACTGATCCCGAAACTTGCCGCCATGGCGGGATCATCCACCGTGGCCCGCCAGGCCACACCCACCCGGGTCTTCTGGGCCAGCCAGGAGAGCCCCCCCAACATCACCAGACTGCCCAGCACGATGGCGATATCCACGCCCCGCAGAATCATGCTCCCGAATTGAAACACTTGCTGCAGATGGGGCTGTCGGTAGGTAAGCCCGTAAGGCCCGAAGATCAAACGAAACAACTCTTCCATGGCGATAAACAGCCCGATGGAGGCAATCAGGGCCACGTAGGGCGGTCGATCCAGGATCGGCTGGTAGCAGAGCCGGTAAATCACCATGCCCGCGAGCCCCACCAGGGCCGCGGCCATGGGCATTGCCAGCAGCAGACTACCGCTAGCGTTGGTGAGGAGAAGTCCCAGGTAGCCCCCCAGGGTAAAGAGCCCGGCATGGGCCACATGCAGGATGCGCAGAAGTCCATACACTAGGGTCAGGCCCACGGCGATGACCGCGTACATGCAGCCGTAGATCAGACCCTGGATCAGCAGTTCGACAAAGAGCATGGACTGAGTTTCTTCTCTTCCTATTGTACGATGTTATGCGGCCGGTCTAAATATCGACGCTATTGGGCCGGGGGCGCCAGCAGATCCGGATCGTCGATCACAGCGTAGTGATGCCAGTTGCCCTCCTGGACCACCTGCACCTGCACGGCCTTCATCACTTCCCCCAGCTCGTTGAAGCGGATGGTTCCAGTGGAGACTTTCAGATCGGTGGCTTTGAGGGCCGCCAGGATTTTCTCGGGATCCGTACTCCCCGCGCGCAGGATGGCGTCGGCCGCCACCCTCACCGCGGTGTGGCTGCTGGCCGCCACCATGTCGGACTTGAAGCCGGCCTGCTGTTCAAAAGCCTTGATGAAATCCGCGGTTTCAGGCACATCAGAATCCCGGTCCAGGCTGGTGGTGATGATCACGCCCTCGGCCGCGGGCCCGGCAATTTCAATGAACTTCTGGCTGTCATAGCCCTCCTGGCCGATGATGGGAACCGTGACCCCCGCGGCCCGTAGTTGGCTCACCAGGGGCCCGGCGGTAAAGTAGTAGCCCGAGGCATAGATCGCCTCGGGATCGTCGGCCTTGACTTTGGCCACAATGGAACCAAACTGGCGATCCTTGATGGAGTACTGGTACTCGTTGATCACGGTAATGCCGTAATCGGCGGCTTTTTCCTTGAATCCGGCGGCCAGAGACTGACCGAAATCGTTCTGCAGGGTAACCACCACTACCTTCTTTTTGCCCATCATCTCACCCAGCAGCTTGGCGCCGGCCTTGCCCTGAATCTGCCCCAGAAAACTGGTACGAAAGACATACTCCCCGGCCCGGGTGACATCCGGATGAATGGCATAGGCCGCTACGTAGGGAATTTTGGCCTCCTGAAATACACCGGCCGCCGAGCGGGTAGCCCCCGAGTAGGAGCCGGAAACCCCCACCACCACCTGATCCTGACCGATCAGTTTATTGGCGATGGGGATGGATTGGGCCGGTTTGGCCTGGTCGTCATAGGCCACCAGCTCCAGCTGTTTGCCCAATATACCGCCGGCGGCGTTGATCTGGTTGACGGCCAGCAGTGCGCCCTCGGTGGAGGATTTGCCGTCACTGGCGGCAAAGCCGGTCTGGGGGGCATGAAAACCGATTTTAATGGTGTCGGCGGCGCACACCGCGCCTGCCCAGGCCAACGCCAAAACCGCTACAAAAACCATATTTATCCACTTTTTCACCATGACCCTTCCTCCTTTGCTTTCAATGGGGTTTTGGTTTGTACACCGGTCGTTTGATCAGGTCGGCGCTGACGATCCGACCCGCTTGCATTGTCCAGCAGCAGGGGTTTTCGCCCATGCGGTAGGCCAGCTCCGCCGGTTCGGTAATATCCCACACCGCCAAGTCGGCCTGCTTGCCCACCACCAGGCTCCCCCGCGCGTCCTCCATGGCTAAGGCTTTGGCCGCCTGGAGGGTAAATCCGGCCAAGGCTTCTGCCGGGGTCAGCCCGAACAGCACACAGGCCATGTTCATCATCAGCAGCGGCGAGGTGCAAGGGCTGGAGCCGGGGTTGCAGTCGGTGGCAATGGCCAAGGGAACTCCGGCTTGCCGCAACCTCGCCACCGGCGGCTTTTGGGTCTCGCGAAGGAAGTAAAAGGCCCCGGGAAGCAGCACCGCCACGGTCTCTTTTTGGGCCAAGGCGGCGATTCCGTCGGCCTGCAGATACTCCAGATGATCCACGCTGAGAGCCTCGTACTTGGCAGCCAGGATGGCCCCCTTCTGATCGCTGAGCTGCTCGGCGTGCAGCCTTATTTCCAACCCGTGCTTGACGGCCGCAACGAAGACCCGCTCGGTTTGGGCCGCTGAAAAGGCGATGCGCTCGCAGAACACATCCACGGCACTGGCCAGCCTCTCTTGGGCCACCGCCGGCAGCATCTCCTCCACCACCCGATCGATGTAGCGCTCCGCTTGCTGGGAGTACTCCGGCGGCAGGGCATGGGCGCCGAGAAAGGTGGGGTAAACCGTGACATCAAAATCCTGGGCCAAACTGCGGATCACCCGCAGCATTTTTAGTTCCGAAGAGGTGTCCAGGCCGTAACCGGACTTGATCTCCACCGTGGTCACCCCCTCGGCCATGAGGGCTTTGAGCCGGGGTGCCGATTGCCGGTAGAGTTCTTCCTCGGAGGCTTCCCTCACCTGTTGAACCGTACTCAAAATCCCGCCCCCGGCCCGGGCGATCTCCTCGTAGCCGGCCCCGCCAAGGCGCAGTTCGAACTCCCGGGCGCGGCTGCCGGCGTACACCAGATGGGTGTGGCAGTCGATCAGGCCGGGGGTGATCCAGGCCCCGTTCAGATAATGCACCCATCTGACATGGTCCTGGGCCTGAGAGGGGAGGGCCGCCGCCGGGCCAACCCAGACGATCCGCTCTTCATGGACCGCCAGGGCGCCGTTCATTACAATGCCTAAAGGGAGGTCGCCCGCCAGGGTGACCAGGTGGCAATCGACACAGAGCGTGTCAAAGGGAGTCGTGGCAATATCGAATTCTGAATGTTCACCCATCCTCGTCTCACCTTTCAGTCCGCCACAGCATGATTTACGGGGAAGCTACAATTTCGCAGAAGAGGCTGGAATTGTCCACGCTATAGATTTTGGCCGCAACGCCCGCCTCATCTCCAACTGACCTCGCAAGCCGGGAAAAATCATCGGAAGTGAAGGTAGTAGCCCGGAACCCGTCGCTGCAAACGATGACCCCATCACCGGTAGCCACCTCGTCGATGGGTCCCAAAAGCCCTTGAGCGGCCTGTTGCCGGAACCACGCCAGCCGGTGGGGCCAAAACTGGGGCGTGTAACTAGATAGAACAAGACGGCCGCCGGGGCGGGTCACCCGCAGGCCTTCCGCCAGAAGCTGCGCCGGCGGCAGGCCGCAGGCGCTGATGAAGTTCTGGATGCCTAAGACCAGATCGAAACTGCCCCCGGCAAAGCCGAGACGGCCGGCGTCCATGGTCGCTAGGTGCAGTTGCGGATGCTCGTTTTTGGCCAAGCGCAGCGAATCCAGGGCGTGGTCCACTCCCCAGCCGGTGCCGGCGATAGCCGCCAGGGGAGCCAGAACCCGCCCATAGCCGCAACCCAGTTCCAAGACCCGGTCGCCGGGCCGGACCCATTGGGCCAGGTGGTCGATCTCGGCCCTCAGATAGCGCCGCACCCGCGGGCCGGCGATGGCATACACCCGCCGCAGCCGCTGGGCGCTGAGTTTCTGGGCGTAGTAGTCCGAGTTCATCATCTCAAACCAGATGTCTGCAGACCATGATCGCCGGATGGAGGTTCAGGGTAGCTACCGGTTCACCAGAATTCCCAAAACCTGGGCGCAGTTTTCCCGGGCGCGCTGGACCATGGCCTCGGCCTGGCTCAAGATCTCATCCTTAAAGGACTGGTCCTTGATCCCGGCCATGTTGATCCGCACATTTTGATAGGCGCCCCATATGCCGGTCTCAAGGGCCCGGGCCCCCACTTGCAGATCGGACTTGCAGGCGATGTTGCCGTGGCGGGCGGCCTCGGCCAGAGCCTCCCAGGCCTGGTCCCCCAGCTGCATGGTTTTCAGGGGCACCTGAATGGCGCGCTTCAGACCGGCTTCCAGCTTGGCGGCCCGGGCCGCTTTTTCTTCAGGGGTCGACCGGGGCATGGCCAGGCCCTCCATGTACTCGGCAAAAGCCTGGGTATCGGCATCGATCATGGGAATCAGCTCCCGGGCTAATCGGTGCAGGGGGGGAATCACCCGGCGCATGGTGGCGTCCTGCTCCTCGAACTTGCGCACCCCGTAAGTCAGCTTGGCGGCCATGGCCCCCAGGCCGATGCCTAGGGCCGCCAGCAGGGCCGAAACCGATCCTCCGCCCGGGGCCGAGGAGCGGGCGGCCACCTCTTGGATAAAGTCCCGCAAAGCCATGCCAGCCAGAGGTTCATCCGGGGGTTCGGCCACGATGTACTCGATGATCTTCTCCTGGGGATTGAAAGGCGCCACGGAATTGAGGCCCAGGCGTTCGGCGGCCAGGCGCACTTTTTGATCTTCATCCAAAATGAAGAGGTTCTCCTTCTCAATGTAGTAATCGGCGGCCATGAGAATCGATTCCAGAGGCACGATCCCCACGATCTCCGACCCCGCCACCCCCACATTGAGCTTGGCGGCGTCCTTTTTCACCTCCTCGTAGAGCACGTGGATGGGGGTCACCCGATAGTCGTTGAGGTTCACCGTCACCTGGGCCAGGTTGTACTCATCCACGAACCAGCCCATGCCTTTGACCGCCTTCAAGCGACCCGGCTGATCCTCGCCGCGACCCGCCTCGCGGACATTCAGGGCCAGGCGGTGGGCCTGGTTGGCAGTGCCCAGGATGTTGACATTGTAGGCGATCAGAAACTTGCGCGCCCCGGTGGCGGTGGCGCCCCAGGCCGGCACGAACTCGGCGGGGCCGAAGTCCGGTTGCCACTGGGGATACTTGAGCCGGGCGGCCAGCCCCTCGAACTCCCCCTGGCGCACATCGGGCAGCTTGCGGCGATAATCCTCCTTGGCCGCCGCCTCGTAAAGGTAGACCGGCACCTTTAGCTCCTCGGCCAGGCGCCGGCCGAAGGTCTTGGCGATCTCCACGCAATCGGCCATGGTCGCCCCGGTCACGGGGATGAAGGGGCACACATCCAGGGTGCCGAAGCGGGGATGTTCGCCTTTGTGCCGGCGCATATCGATACGTTCCCGGGCCACCCGCGCCCCGGCCAAAGCCCCTTCCACCACCGCCTCGGGATCGCCCACAAAGGTGTACACCGTGCGGTTGGTGGAGGCTCCGGGATCCACATCCAGCAGGCGGCAGCCCTCGGTTTTACGGATGGCTTGGGCAATAGCCTCGATGGTTTCCGTGTTGCGTCCCTCGGAGAAGTTGGGGACGCATTCGATTATTTTTTTCATGGTTGTTCCTTGGTGACTGTATTGTTTGAAAATTAGGCCGCAAATGAATTCACTGAGTGCGGGAGTGATGAAAAAAATAAATATTTAAAACCATCATGAAGTTTTTCGTGGAGTTGGCTACTATTTGAGATTGGCTGCAATTTACTCTATTTACCGAGCATAGGAATTTTCACCCCGCGTTCTGCGGCAACTTCGATGGCCTTCTCATAGCCCGCATCGGCATGGCGCATGATACCGGTGGCCGGGTCATTGCGCAGTACGGTGGTGACCCGTTTTTCGCCTTCAGGGGTGCCGTCGGCCACGCACACCTGGCCGGCGTGCAGGGCGTAGCCGATGCCCACGCCGCCGCCGTCGTGGAAGGAGCTCCAGGCCGATCCCGAGGCCACCGAGGTCATGCAGTTGAGCAGGGCCCAGTCGGCCACGGCATCGCTGCCGTCCTTCATGGCCTCGGTCTCCCGGTAGGGGCTGGCCACCGACCCGCAGTCCAGATGGTCCCGGCCGATGACAATGGGTGCCTTGAGCCTGCCGGAAGCCACCAGGTCGTTGAACAGTTTGCCCGCTTTTTCCCGTTCGCCGTAGCCCAGCCAGCAGATCCGCGCCGGCAGGCCCATGTGGGCGATCTTGCGCCCGGCCATTTCCAGCCAGCGCACCAGGCGGGGTTTGTGGGCGAATAGCTTGAGCAACTCGCCGTCGATCACCTCAATGTCGGCCGGATCTCCGGAGAGGGCCGCCCAGCGGAAGGGCCCTTCACCCTCGCAGAAGAGGTGCCGGATGTAGGCCGGAACGAAGCCGGGATAGTCCATGGCGTTGTCCACGCCTTTGCGCATGGCCTGTCGGCGCAGGTTGTTGCCGTAGTCGAAGACCACCGCGCCCTTGGCCTGCAGGGCCAGCATGGCCTTGCAGTGCAGGGCCATGCTGGTCAGGGCCGTCTCCATGTACTGGTCCGGGTTGCGGGTGCGCAGCTCCAGGGCCTCGGCATAGCCGATGCCGTGGGGCACGTAGCCTTGCAGTTCGTCGTGGGCGCTGGTCTGGTCGGTCACCACGTCGGGCAGGAAATCGTCCCGGGCGGCAATGGCGGGCAGAATGTCGGCGCAGTTGCCCAGCAGGCCGATGGAGAGCGGTTTTTTGGCTTCCGCAGCCTCCCGGGCCAGGGATATCGCCTCCTCCAGATCGGTCGTCATGGTGTCCAGGTAGCGGGTTTTCAAGCGGCGCTCGATGCGCCTGCGGTCCACCTCCACGCAGATGGCCACTCCGTTGTTCAGGGTGATGCTCAATGGCTGGGCGCCGCCCATGCCCCCCAGCCCTCCGGTGAGGGTGATCTTGCCGGAGAGGTCGGCGGAAAAGTGCTTTTCCGCCAGGGCCGCGAAGGTTTCATAGGTGCCTTGCAAAATGCCCTGGGTGCCGATGTAGATCCAGGAGCCGGCGGTCATCTGGCCGTACATCATTAGTCCCTTGCGCTCCAGCTCGTTGAAGTGGGTCCAGTTGTCCCAGGCGCCCACCAGGTTGGAGTTGGCGATCAGCACCCGGGGGCTGTGGGCGTGGGTCTCGAGCACCCCCACGGGTTTGCCGGACTGCACCAGCAAGGTTTCATCGTTTTCCAGATCCAGCAAGGCGCGCACCATGGCGTCGAAACAGTCCCAGTTGCGGGCCGCCCGCCCCCGGCCGCCGTAGACCACCAGCTCATCGGGGTTTTCGCCGTTTTGCGGATCGAGATTGTTGCAGAGCATGCGCAAGGCCGCTTCCTGGAGCCAGCCTTTGCAGTGCAGCCGGCTGCCGGTGGGGGCCTTCACCGGCCGGGCTTGGCCCAGGCCGATTTGCAAATCTTGAAGCAGTTTTTCTTTGGCAGATAGGGTCATGACACTTCCCCCTTTTCGTCATCCTGGCGGAGCCTGCCCCGGTAAGCGGTAGGCCGGGGGCGGGGATCCATTACTTGCTTGCTGAAACCAAAAGAGATTTTTCGTGTGTTTCGTGCATTTCGTAGTTGAAAAATTCGTGGAGAATAATTCGGTCATCATTTTGCAGGCACGGCATACCGTGCCCCTACCGTTCGTTTTTCTGGTATTCAAACGAATTGCTTAATCCAGGTTTCACACCAACACCTCCACCATCTCGAATTTCACCGTGTCCACCAGGCCGCGGTTGCTGATGCGCAACTCGGGGATCACCGGCAAGCCCAGCAGGGCCATGGTCATAAAGGGCGAGACCAACCGGCAGCCGAGCGCCTTCCAGGCCGCATCCAGCTTCTCTACCTGCTCCTGAACCTCTTGCACGGGCCGGTCCGTCAACAGACCGGCCACGGACAGGGTCAGCAGGGCCAGCACCTGGCCGTCGCGCACCACGATCATACCGCCCCCGGCCTGGGCCAGCTGGTTGCCGGCAAAGGCCATGTCATCCTCGTTCATGCCTACAATGAGCAGATTGTGGGAGTCATGGGCCACGGTGGAGGCCACGGCCCCGGATTTGAGGCCGAAGCCCTGGACAAAGCCCAGCCCCCGGGTGCCGGTGGCGTGGTGTCGCTCGAAGAGGGCCACCTTGGCGATGTCCTGAGCCGGATCCGCGGGCAGGTTTCCGTCCAGGGCCGGCAGGAGCGCGGTCTTGTGGCCGGTGCCCACCTTGGCCTCTTCGATAACCATCACCCGTACCTCGGCCCGCTCGCCGGGCGCGGGGAGCTGGAAATCGGCCCGGCTCAGGGTCTTGCCCAGATGGACAGTATCTTTGGACCAAGCAGGATAGGTGACCGGGGGCTGGGGGGAGCGCATTTCTCCGTTTTCAGCCACCAGCTCGCCGCCGATAATCACCTTGGCCACCTTCACCTGGGTCAGGTCGCTGAGCAGCACCATGTCGGCCACCTTGGAGGGGGAGATGCTGCCGTAATCCCGGGTCATCTGAAAACACTCGGCGGGATTGAGGGTCACCATCTGGATGGCCGTGATGGGGTTGACGCCCTCCTCAATGGCCCGCTTGACGATGTGGTCCAGATGGCCCAGCTTGATGAGGGTGTCGGGGTGGGTGTCATCGCTGACCAGGATCACAAAGCGGCTGGAGACCTGCCCCTCGGTGACCGCCCGGATCACGGCCTTCAGATCGTGCCAGGCCGACCCTTCGCGGATCTTGGCATACATGCCAAGGCGCATTTTGGCCAGAGCTTCCCGGGCGCTTACCGATTCGTGGCAGGAGCGCACCCCGGCGGCCACATAGGCGTTGAGCATGGCCCCGGTCTCCGGGGCGGCAAAATGGCCGGTGACGGGCTTGCCGGCCTTGAGGGTCACTTCGATCTCCTGGTGGACTTCGGGGACGCTGTGGGCCACCCCCGGAAAGTTCATCAGTTCGCCCAGTCCGGCAACTCCCTTCCATTCCAGGGCTTCGGCGATCTCGGCCGGCCCGATCACCGCCCCCGCATCCTCGAAGCCCGGTGCCGCCGGCACGCAGGAGGGCACCGTGGCAAAGACCCGCAGGGGCACCTGCTCCGCCTCCTCCATCATCAGCTTCATCCCCTTGAGCCCCAGCACATTGGCGATTTCGTGGGGATCCATCACAATGGCGCTGGTGCCGTGGGGCACCACCGTATTGCTGTACTGGGAGACGGTGAGCATGCTGCTCTCCACGTGGATATGGCCGTCCATGAAACCCGGCGCCAGGTAAAGGCCCGCGGCATCGATGATCTCCGTGGCAGCCCCCACGCAATGGGCGGCATCCCCCACCAGGGCGATGCGTCCCTTGTAGATGGCCACATCCAGGCCGTCCTGGATTTCGTGGGTGTTGACATTGATCAGCCGGCCATTTTGGACCACCATCTCCGCCGGCCGCCGGCCCATGGCCACATCCGACAATTCCCGGGTAATCTCGTGCAGGGGGGTAAAGGTTGCCATGGGTAGCTCTCCTTTTTGAACTGTGGGTCCCCCGAAACGGGTTTCAGGGAGTCGGCTGGAAAACCCTTCCCGGAAGGTTGAGACAAGGCGCGGTGAATCCAAACATCATCCTATCCCAACTGCGCCCTATTTCAACACCAGCGGCGTAAATTTGCAATACTGGTTGATTTTTTAAGCTTTCGGCCAAAGATTGTCATCAGTTTTATGAGGCGCCACTCTCACTGGCTGTGACGATGATACGCTGCACTCAGAATCTGCAACGCGGCGGGAAGAACCGCCCGGCCTGGGCTGGGGGCGGGGGGCAAAACGGAATCGGAAGTGAACCGCAAATGGGAGTCTAACGTGGGTAAATTGGTCAAGGAAGGCTCAGAAACCGGACGACTGCATATCGACACGCCGTTGATGGGCGAGTCCCTGGTGAGCAAGGAGTTTCTAAAGCAAACCGAAGCTCGGGAGTATTTCCGGGTTCATCCGGACATTAACGTGATCAAGATCGGCGGGCAGAGCATCATGGACCGGGGCGCCAAGGCGATCTTCCCCATCGTGGATATCCTGCTCCAGGCCAAAGACAAACATAAGATCCTACTCATGACCGGGGGCGGCACCCGGGCACGGCATGTCTACAATATCGGCCTGGACCTGGGAATGCCCACGGGAGTGCTCTCCAAGCTGGGCGACAAGGTCTCCTGGCAAAACGCCGAAATGCTCTCGCTGCTGCTGGCCAAACACGGCGGCGTGAAAATCGGCCACGGCGACAACCTGGAGCAGTTGACTATGTTCTGCCGCCTGGGCTACCTGCCCATCACCTACGGCATCCCGCCCTACGGCTTTTTCGAGCACCCCGCCGAACACGGCTCCATCCCGCCCCATCGCACGGACTGCGGGGCATTTCTGCTGGCGGAGAACATCGGCGCCCGCTCCTTGATCTTCCTGAAAGACGAAAAAGGCCTCTTTGAGAAAGATCCCAAAAAGGCCTCTGGGGAGGAGCGCAAAACAATGAAGTTTTTTGACCGCATCTCGGCCAAGGAGCTCATGGCGCTGGACTTGGACGACCTGATCATCGAGCGCCCCATACTGAACTTCCTGCAGCGCTCCAAATGCATAAAATCCCTTCAGATCATCGATGCCCTGCACCACCCCGAACATATCCTGGCGGCCCTTGAAGGACAACACGTGGGCACCCTCATCACCCAGGACTGAGAGGGGCATAATGACCCGGGGCTAAAAGACCCTAGCGCCCGCCGCCATCTCCCTTGCCGGTTTCGGTGTCCAGAAAAACCAGCTGGGCACCGGTGATCTGGGCGATCTGCTCCAGCTCTTTTTTGCGCAGGTGGCCGGCGTAGAGTTTGGTGTTGCTGTCATGGACCCCCACCACCCGAAAGCGGGGTTTTTTCTCGCCCTTGCCGGTTTTTCGCCGCTCCCGAACAAATATCGTTGCCGCCATGGCATCCTCCCTGGTAAGGATGTGATAAAAGTAATTCCAATCTAAATTCTTGTTGATAATATATCCTTCAAGTATATATGTCAAAGCTAAAATCTAAATCTAAAAATAAGCGCACTTCCGCCTTGGCGCCCAGCAAGCGCGAGCGCTACCTGCAGCCCTCGATTTTGCTGGGCCTGAAGCAGCGGCGCTCCTATGGCTATGAATTGATCCAAACCATCCAGGAGTTCGGGTTCATCGAAGGACAGGCGCCCCCGGGAATGATCTACCGGCACCTGCGGCAACTGGAAGATGACGGGCTGGTGGTCTCGGAGTGGAAAACCGAAGGCAGCGGGCCGGCGCGCAGGATGTACGCCCTCACCGAGGAGGGCGGGGAGGTGCTGGCGGCATGGATCGATTACATGGTCCTGCAGGCCGCCAAAATCAGCCAGTTCATCGACCGCTACAAAACCATGGGCGCTGCCGCCGTCCATCCGGACGACGCATAATCATCCGACGGTCAAAAGACTTTAAAAAGAACGCGACCCGCGCCGGGCTCAATCATCTCTTCCCTAAGGTGAGTGCCCCGTCCGTTCGGAGGCGGGGTGTTACAGGAGTGGTAAATCCCCCCAACCCCCCTTTTCAAAGGGGGGTCTGGGGGGATTTGCAACCTTTTTTCGAGCGCTTGCCGTAGAGGCACTCCCAGCCGCCGTTGCCATCCGGACGCACCAACAGCAGCGGTTGGTGGGCCACTAGCCAGGGTCGCACCCAGCATCGGGTATCCACGGCCTCCTGGTCCGCGGGCAGGCAGGCATCCCGGTCCGCGGAGACCACCTGAATCCCCAACCGCCGCAACTCCCCCACCGACACCCTTTCCGGAAGCTCCCGCAGGGCACCGTACTCGATAAAGCGCCCGCAACATCCAGCGGCAGTCAAACCCACGGCCGCGGCCGCCCCGATAATCCCGTCGTTGCTCCCGCCGTGGCCCGAGAGATGAACGCCCCTGGCCGCCTTTAAGGCCCCCTGTTGGGTCACCTTGCACCGGGTGCACTCCCGGCCGAACTCCGTCAAATCGGCCAAGCTGCCGTTTCCCTGGATGGCCACGCAAAGCCCCGGGTCACTGCCCGCTACAAACAGGCGCCGCAAATGGGCCGCGGCCCGCTGCACAATGGGATCAACAAAGGAACCGTCCGGGGCATCCACCATCACGCAGGCCGCGCTGTTGTGGGAGGTGTAGGGGATGCTGTCGTCCAGCCACAACTGCTGGCGCACCACACCTGCCAAAGAACATCCCCTGGGCAGTGCGGACTGAAAACCCCGGGCCAGCTTGCCGGTTCCGCGATCACTATTCAGGGTGTCCGTATCGTCAAATCCGACCAGTATCCGCATTCCGGAACTCCTTCCGAAACTTTTTGCCCTGCAGCCGCGCCCGCACCGCAATGAGTTCGGCCACGATACTGACCGCGATCTCTTCCGGGGTCTCGGAGCCGATATCCAGGCCGATGGGCGAATGGACCCGCGCCAGATCAGCCTTTTGCCAGCCGCGCGTTTCCAGATTATCGAAGCAGGCGCGGATTTTCTTTTGGCTGCCCATCATGCCGATGTAGGCCGCGGGGGTCGCCAGGGCCTGCTCCAGAACGGTCTGGTCGTGATGGTGGCCCCGGGTAACGATGATCAGGTAGGCGTCGTCCCCCACTGCCACATCTGTCAGGGCATTGGCGAAGGAGTCAACCAGGATGATCCGTTCACTGTGGGGGAAATGTTCCGCTGTTGCAAACTCCGGCCGGTCATCCAGCACCCCGGTCTTGAAGCCTACCTTGGCGGCCAGGGCCAGGGTGGGGCGGGCCACATGGCCGGCGCCGAAGATTAAGACCGTTCCCGGGGAGGCGAGCTTTTCCAACAGATAGGTGCGGTCGTCCAGATGCTTGAGGACGGGAAACACTGGGGAATGCAATTCCCGACGCAATTGAGCTTGGATCTCGGGATCTAAAGAGAATCCGTCGATTTTGCCGCCGGCGTCCATCAAGCCCAAGTCGATGCCTGGAAAATGGGGCCCCGGCCCTTCCAGAGAGGTGATCAAAATTTGCGGGGCGCCCTCCCCGCCCGGGCCGGCCAAGGTGTCAAACAGACGCTGCTGCGCCTCGCCGGGGGCGATCATGCGCATCAGTATGCGTTGATTGCCCCCGCAGATCATGCCCGCGTTCGCGGTCCCCTGCACATCGAAATCAAAGGTCTTGAGCAAGGCCCCGCCCCGGGACCACAACGCCTGGGCGCTTCGCTCCACAGCCGCCTCCACGCCCCCGCCGCCCACGGAGCCCACACTGCCGCCATCTTTTAGAATGGCCATGCAGGCGCCGGCCTTGCGGGGGGTGGAGCCGTGGCTCTCCACCACGCTGGCCAGGATCACCGGCTCTAGATTTTCAAGGGAGCGGGCAATGGTCTGGTAAAGGGTTTTCATGGGAGGCCTCATGTTTATTTCGAAATATTCAATGAAAAACAACACATGGAAAAGCGCTTTGCATTCTTAGCGTCTCTGGGGGGATATAAAAACCTGGAAATACGATACCGTATTTTCGAACAGATCTACTCAGCAACCCGCGCCAAGCCGGACGCGGCTGCCCCGGGTGGCCCGTCATTGCGCGGGTTATTATAGTCCCGGAATCCGCTCGAAGGCAATCCATTTGGCGGCCGTTTCGCCGGCGGCCAAACGGGATTCGCGGGGCCCGGCAACGTTGAAACTAAAAAGCAATTTATTAATTGACATACATATTTGTTGAATATACAAAACCGCTATGACTCCCACAACCCTTGAAATGTTGAAACGGATCGCCAAAGGCATCGTCACGGTATTCGGCAGCCGCTGCGAGGCGGTGATTCATGATTTTGCGGATATTTCCCACTCCCTGATCCACATCGAAGGCGCTGTCACCCAGCGCAAGCCAGGCGCCCCCGCGACCAACACCCTCAGGCGCATGCTCAACGAATTCGGTGACCAGGTACCTGACAAGCTCGGCTATAAAATCACCACCGAAGACGGCAAAGTGCTGCGCTGCGCCACCATGTTCGTGCGGGATACCGAGGGCCGGCTGGAGGGCTGCTTGGCCGTCAACTTCAATATCACCGACTTTGTCTACCTCTCCCGGGCCTTTGACGATTTCACCTTTATGTCCGGCATCGCCAATGGCCAAGGCAGCAGCGACACGCTGGTGGATTTCACCGCCAAACCCAGCGAGAGCATGGAGCAGATGATCGACGCCACGGTAGTAGCCCAGGGCAAGGCGCCCGCCAGCATGGACAAGACGGAGAAAAAAGAGATCGTGGCTAAACTGGATCACGCCGGTATCTTCATGATCAAAGGATCGGTAAACTATCTGGCCAAGGTGTTCGGAGCCTCCCGCTATACCATTTACAATTATCTCAAGGAGGTGCGGGGAGATTAGCCATCGCCCGCCGCCAAGGAGTGCGCCATGCAATTTCACTACACCTGCTCCGATTGCGGTCAGGATTACCCAATTGCGCCCGATCTGACGGTGTGCCCCGCCTGCCGAAAAGCGCAGGTTGCCGATCAGCCCCTGGCCGGGGTGCTGGAGGTGACCCTTTCGGGAGCGGCCGATGCCGATTTCGACATTTTCGATCTGCTTCCCGTGCCTCGGGACCATTTCCCCCCCATCCCGGTGGGCAACACCCCCCTCTGGGAACCCAAAAACCTGCGCCGCGAGCTTGGTTTTGACCAGCTGTACATCAAGGATGACGGCCTCAATCCCACCTGTTCATTGAAGGACCGCGCCTCGTTTCTGGT
Source organism: uncultured delta proteobacterium (assembly GCA_963713755.1). Taxonomy (GTDB): domain Bacteria; phylum Desulfobacterota; class Desulfobacteria; order Desulfobacterales; family CAVQMW01; genus CAVQMW01. The sequence goes on from CAVQMW010000007.1 coordinate 130,941, forward strand.
GTCGGCCTTTGCGGCCCAGCACGGTATCCATGAAATCGTACTGGCCTCCACGGGCAATGCCGGCTCCTCCATGGCGGGGGTGGGCGCCGCCGCCGGACAGAAAATCACCCTGTTCCTGCCGGCCACGGCCCCCCAGGCCAAGCTGGTCCAGGCCCTGCAGTACGGGGCCACGGTGCACCGGGTGAACGGCCCCTATGATCAGGCCTACGATCTCTCCCTGGCCTATTCCGACAAATTCGGCGGCATGAACCGCAGCACGGCCTACAACCCCATGACCCTGGAGGGCAAAAAGACCGTCTCCCTGGAAATATTTCAGCAATTGAAGACCGCCCCGGACTACCTGTTCGTCTCCACTGGGGACGGCTGCATTCTCTCGGGGGTCTATAAGGGATTTCGGGATTTGCGGCAGCTCGGCCTGATCGAAACCATCCCCACGCTGGTGTCGGTCCAGGCGGAGGGCTCGGACGCCCTGTTTCGCGCCTTTCGCAGCGGCCGCTTCGAAGCCCGCCCCACCCAAACCGTGGCCGATTCCATCTGTGTGGGCGTGCCCCGCAACGGACGTCACGCCCTGCAACAGCTTCAGCGCTACAGCGGAAGGGTGATCACGGTCAGTGATGAGGCCATCCTCGCCGCTCAGGCGCAATTGTCCCGAACCACGGGACTGTTCAGCGAGCCCGCCGGGGCCGCGGCGCTGGCCGGATTTTTAAAGGTCAAAGCCGAGCTTCCCGCTGCCGCCAGGATCGTGATTCTGGCCACGGGCAGCGGGCTCAAGGACATCGCCGCCGCCGGCCGGGGAATCGCCCTGCCCCAAAAGACCATTCGATCCCTCGGCGATATTGAGAAAGGAAATTAAATTCATGCTCGATCTGACCGTAAACGGCACCATACTGGACCGCAGCGTGGCGTACTGCCGGGAAAAGGGCATCACCCTGCCCACCTTCGCCATGATGAAGGATCCCACCCAGGTTCCCGCTCAAATTCAAGTTACCCTGAAGGAGACCGGCCTCTGGGATGTGCATCCCGCCAACCTCTATCGCATCACCTGGAAGAATGAACCCCAAGAGAGCGACGGGCTGTTCGGGGGCGTCAACCACCTGCTCATTCCCCCGGAACTCTCCGGCTGCCCGGCGCCTATCGTGGTCCTCATTGGTCGCTGGTTTCCCACGGGCGCCCATAAAGTGGGCGCCACCTACGGCTGCCTGGCGCCGCGCCTGATTACCGGCCAGTTCGATCCCCTGCGCACCAAGGCGGTCTGGCCCTCCACGGGCAACTACTGCCGGGGCGGGGCCTACATCTCGGCCCTGCTGGCCTGCCAGGCCATCGCCATCCTTCCCGAGGGCATGTCCCAGGAGCGCTTCGACTGGCTGCGGAGCATTGCCGGAGAAGTGATCGCCACCCCGGGCTGTGAATCCAACGTCAAGGAGATCTTCGACAAGTGCTGGGAGCTGCGCAACTCGGGCCAGGACCTGATGATCTTCAACCAGTTCGACGAACTGGGCAATCCCTTCTGGCACTACCATGTCACCGGCAGCGCCGTGGAAGAGGTGATGGGCCACTACTTGAGCGGTACCAAGCGCCTGGCCGGGTACGTGGCCGCATCCGGCTCCGGGGGCACTTTAGGGGCCGGGTATTATCTGAAAACCCGCAACCCCGGACTTCAGCTGGCGGTGGCCGAAGCCCTGCAGTGCCCCACCCTGCTATTAAACGGCTTTGGCGACCACCGCATCGAGGGCATCGGCGACAAACATGTGCCCTGGGTCCATGACCTCAAAGCCACGGACTTTGTGATTGCCGTGGACGATGAACTGCCCATGCGGCTCTTGCGGCTGTTCAACGAACCCGCCGGCCGGGCGGCCCTCAAGGCCGAGGGCGTGAACCCGCAACTGGTGGACCAGCTCGACCTGCTGGGCATCTCCGGAGTGGGCAATCTGCTGGCGGCGGTGAAATACGCCAAGTATAACGAACTGACCGCAAATGACTATGTGGTGACCATTGCCACCGACTCCATGCAGCTCTACGCCTCGCGTTTGGCGGAACTCACCGCCCAGCGGGGCGCCTACAGCGAAGCCCAGGCCCAGCGGGACCTGGAACTGCTCCAGGCCGTGACCATCGACCAGATGGCGGAATTGCGCTACTATGACCGCAAACGCATCCACAACCTCAAGTACTTCACCTGGATCGAGCAGCAGGGTCGGGATCTGGCGGAGCTCAACGCTCAGTGGTACGATCATGACAACTACTGGGGAAGCACCTTTGGCCAGATGGCCGAGATCGATCAATTGATCGAGGCCTTTAACGAGCGGGTGGGGTTGGTGTAGGGGCACCCCTTGGTGCCCCGGATTAGGGCGGCCACAAGGCCTGCCCCTACGGTTTCCCTTGGAAAGGAAACAATGCGGGGGTATTTTGATCAATCAAACCCCGCAGTTCCATGACCTAATGCAAGAATTCAGGTAACCGTGATGACCATCGGCAAGGCAGTCCAACGCGTGGACGGCGCGGCCAAGGTGACCGGCAAAGCGCGCTATACCGACGACTTCAGCATGCCCGGCATGCGCACCGCCCGATACCTGCGCAGCTCCATTGCCCACGGTCGGGTGGCGCGCCTGGACACCAGCCGGGCAAAGGCGCTGCCTGGGGTGGAGGGAGTCTTCACCTTTGCGGATGTACCCAAAAGGCTGTACGCCACGGCCGGCCACCCCTTCTCCCTGGACCCCGCCCATCAGGATGTGGCCGACCGGCTGCTGCTTACCGAACATATCCGCTATCAGGGCGACGAGATTGCGGTGGTGGTGGCTGAAAGCGACCTCATCGCCCACAGGGCATTGAAGCTCATCGAGGTGGAGTACGCGCCGGCCAAACCCCTGGTTCGCAATGAAGACCTGCTGGCCCCGCAAGCCGCGGAAATCCATCCCCGGACCGGTAACGTGGTCAAGACCCACAGTTTTGCGGCCGGCGGCGATTGGCAGCAGGCCTTGGCGGCAGCCGAGCACCACATCGAGGGCCGCTACCGCACCCAGGTCACCCAGCACTGCCACCTGGAAAACCACACGGCCTACGCCTACATGGACGATTTGGAGAAGATCGTCATCGTCTCCTCCACCCAGATCCCCCACATCGTACGGCGCATCGTGGGCGAGGCGCTGGAGATTCCCCTCAGCCGCATCCGGGTGATCAAACCGCACCTGGGCGGGGGTTTCGGCAATAAGCAGGATGTGATTCTGGAGCCTATGGTGGCCTTCCTGACCCTCAAACTGGGGGGTTTGCCGGTGCGGCTGCGGCTGGATCGCGACGAGGGTATGGTGGGCACCCGGGTGCGCCACCCCTTCCGCGTGGATGTGAAGTTAGGATTCAAACCGGACGGCACACTGACTCTCATCGATCTGGATGCCCTCTCCAACACCGGGGCCTACGCCTCCCACGGCCACTCCGTGGCCTCGGCCGGTGCGGCCAAGACGCACTACATGTACCCCCGGGCGGTCTACCGCTGCCAGGCGAAAACCATCTACGGCAACATGCCCGCGGCTGGAGCCATGCGCGCCTACGGCTCACCCCAGATGGTATTTGCCCTGGAATGTGCGGTGGAGGATGCGGCTCGGGCCATCGCCATGGATTCCGTTGAATTTCGGCTGCGGAACGCAGCCCGGCCCAGTGACCGCAGCGGAATCACCCACAAGCCCATCTTGAGCTGCGGCCTTATCGAGGCCCTGGAAAAAGGGCGGGAGCTGATCGGCTGGGAAGAAAAACGGGAGCAATGGCCGGCAACCCAAAGTGGCCCCCGGCGCAGGGGACTGGGAGTGGCCTGCTTCAGCTACGGGTCCGGCACCTATCCGGTCTGCGTGGAGATCGGCAGCGCGCGGATGGCCCTCAACCAGGACGGGTCCGTGCACCTGCAGGTGGGGGCCACCGAGATCGGCCAGGGCTCAGACACCGCCTTTGCTCAGATGGCCGCGGAAACCCTGGGCCTCCCCGTGGCCCAGGTCCATGTGGTCTCGACCCAGGATACCGATGTCACGCCTTTTGACACCGGGGCCTACGCCTCCCGCCAAACCTACGTCAACGGCCAGGCGGTGATGCGCACCGCCCGCCGGCTCAAAGAGAAGATCCTGGCCTACGCCGGAGTGATCAGCGGCCTCGACCCCAAGGAGCTTTCCATCCTGGAGGGGCGGATCTTTATCGCCCAAACCCCGGACACCCCGGTCATGGGGCTTAAAGATGTGGCCTTGGACGCCTACTACGACAAAAACCGCGGCGGCCAACTCACCGCCGAGGTAAGCTATAAAACCCGAAACAACGCCCATGTCTTCGGCTGCACGTTTGTGGATCTCACCGTGGATCTGCCCCTGTGCCGGGTGACCATCAACGAGATCTACAACATTCATGACAGCGGGCGGGTGATCAACCCCCTCACCGCTGCTGGACAGGTCCACGGCGGGATGGCCATGGGCATCGGCGCGGCCCTGTTCGAGGAGCTGCTGATCGACCCCGACTCGGGCCGCATCTACAACGCCAACCTGCTGGACTACAAAGTGCCCACCATCATGGATATACCCGATCTGAGGGCCGCCTTTGTCGAAACCCATGAACCGACCCACCCTTACGGCGCCAAGGCCTTGGGCGAGCCGCCCATCATCTCCCCGACCCCGGCCATCCGCAACGCGGTGCTGGACGCCACCGGGGTGGCGGTCAACTCCCTGCCCCTCAATCCCAAAAACCTATTTAAACACTTTAAATCCGCCGGGTTGATTTAGGTGAAGGCCCATGTTTGATTTCGACAGCTACCATCAAGCCCGCAGCGTGGAAGAGGCCGTGGCCCTGTTGGTCCAGAATCCCCAGGCCGTGCCCCTGGCCGGGGGCACGGATATCCTGGTTCGGTTGCATCAAGGCAATCCTGATTACCGTCACCTGGTGGATATTCACGATGTGTCCGAGCTCAAGGGGGTCACCCTGGACGACCAGGGCACACTCACCATTGGCTCCGGAACTACCTTCAGCCAGATTATCGCGGATCCCGTGATCCGGGAACGTATTCCGGTCCTGGCCCAGGGCGCCGGCAGCGTGGGCGGCCCCCAGGTGCGCAACATGGCCACCATCGGCGGCAACATCTGCAACGGCGCCCCCAGCGCGGACAGCGCCGCGCCCCTGCTGGTGCTCAACGCCCGGGTGGTGCTGCAGGGCCCCCAGGGCCAACGGGTCCTGCCCCTGGAGGAGTTTTACCAGGGCCCCGGCAAGGTAGATCGCCAACCGGCGGAGATCATGCGCGGTCTGACCATTGCCGCCGATGACTACCGCTGCTGGTCCGCCAGCTACACCAAGTACGCCATGCGCGGCGCCATGGACATCGCCACCATCGGCTGCGCCGCGGCCGTTAAACTGGAAGGCGCCCAGGTGGCCGGCCTGCGACTGGCCTACACCGTGGCCGGCCCCACGCCCCTGCGCTGCCGCGCCACCGAAGCCCTGGCCCGGGGCGCCGCGGCCAACGGCGAGCTGCTGGATCAGGTCCGGGCGTCGGTTTTAAATGACCTGCGCCCCCGGGATTCCTGGCGCGCCGCCAAGGCCTTCCGCCAACAGATTATCCAGGTTCTCGCCGAGCGCGTCTTGACTGAGGCCCTTCGCCCCTGTGGAGTATCCCTATGACCACCCGCATCATATCCCTGGCCCTCAACGGCAAACCGGTCACCTATCAGGTGGATGTGCGCCAATCCCTGCTCCATCTGCTCCGGGAGCAGGGCTACACCAGCGTCAAAGAGGGTTGCGGCGTGGGGGAGTGCGGCGCCTGCACCGTTTTGGTGGACGACACCCCCATGGACGCCTGTCTTTTGCTGGCGGTCTGGGCCGAGGGGCGTGCGATACGCACCACCGAGGGCGAGAGCAAAGCGGGCAGGCTTTCAGAGGTCCAGCAGGCCTACCTTGACAAAGGCGCGGTGCAGTGCGGCTTTTGCACCCCGGGCTTGATTATGACCTCCACCGCCTTTGCGGAGAAGCACCGCGGCAAGGGGCCGGTCGACCGGGAAACCATCCGCCGGGAACACGCCGGCAACCTCTGCCGCTGCACCGGTTACGAGGGTATCATCCAGGCCGTGGAGCAGTGCCTGGAAGAAAAGCGCGAGCCTATCGGTTCCGACGCGGCCTGCGCTTGTGATTCGACGGATGAGGATGGATAACGATAGGCAGTTTCAAAGTGCGACCCGCCCCGGCAGGCTGTAAGCCGGAGGCGGAAATCAATTTAGATTCCAATACTTTGGAAACCATGGATGCCGGATCGAGCCTGTACCCAACTCGATTGGGGATCCGGCATGACGGTGAACTTTGGACTCTCAAGTTTTAATGAAGGCAGAGGATTCATGCCCCTGCCTTGGGATGGGCTCTAAAGACCGGTTCTCTAAAAATGGGATAAGGGACCCCCAAGGTGATCCACCCAGATATCGACGAAATTATCAAACTCGGCGGTTCCCTTCATCACCGACACGCACTCGATGCCGGCTTTGGTGAGCATCGACAGCCAGGAGTCTTCTTCATCCCCGGCCATATCGTTCTTGGCGTGATCGCCGGCCACCGCCATGAAGGGCATCAGGTAAGCCTTTTTGATTCCTTTTTGGAGCAATAACTCTTCAATCAAATCGACTTCGGGATAGCCTTCCACCGTCCCGATGAAGACATTGGGGTCCCTGAGCTGCACCTGAAACATCAAGGCCGCGTAAAAGGCATTGGAGGGGTGGTGGGTGCCGTGGCCCATCAAAACCACGGCCTCGTCGGCTTTGCGCTCCGGGGGAATATTGGCGATGATGGCCGCCACTGCGCGCGTCATATCCTCCTGGGTGGATAGCAGCGGATAGCCCAGAATCAGCTTCTGGAATCCGCGGGTCATGCCGAAGGCGCCGATGGTGCGGCGCAGGTCGTGATACTCCTCCCCTCCGATAGTGTGCAGGGATTGCACCGCCACGTGGGTAAAATCTTCCTCCATCATCTTGGCCAGGGCCACCTCCGGAGAATCGAGCATTTTGCCCTGCTTGGCCAGTTTAGCGCGGATGATGCTCGAGGTGTAGGCCCAGTGGACCGGCGTTTCGGGATAGGCCGCTTTGACCTTGGCGTTGATGTTTTCGAAGGATACCTGGGCGCTCTCCTCGCTGGAGCCGAAGGCCACCAGCAGGATGCCGACCTTTTTCTCCTTCTTATGCCCGTGCCCCTGGGCCAGAGCGGTTGCGCCAAAGGCGACCAGAACAAAGGCTAAACCTAGCGCCCACAGTTTGCTGTTTTTCATGGTAAATCACTCCTTTACAGTTAGGTTATCGGTTAATCGGCCGGTGCGGTAATCCAGCGGCGAACAGTCGCCGCTATCCAAAACGGTCTCTTCGGCCCTCCTTTCCCGGCGGCGGGTTGCGCCGTCATATTACTCCGGCGAATAAATAGTTGACCAACGTCATTCTGGCGAACGCCAGAATCCAGGGAATAAAGCTGGGTGCCGGATCGAGCCCGGCATGACAGGCGTGACTTAATTTGTTGCCGGGTTGATAGGTAATCCATTCCCGGATACGTGGAAAAGGCTCGCTTGGCCGCGATTCGGCCCATAAAAAAAGCCCTCCAAGCTCGAAACACGCTTGAAGGGCTGCACCCAGTTTCCTTGGCCCTTGCACAGGATGGCCGCCCTCACTGAATCCTTCGCAGGGGATCGGCTATGATACGAAGCAGGTCTTCTGGCTCCCCCGCCCCGTCAGCGGCCTTCCCATTGCGATGGTTCGCAACAGTGGCATGGTATGCTGGCAGGGTTCCTTTTTACCAAAGGCGGGGTTACAGCGGCGGGACCGCTCCCGATTTGAACGGGATTCCCTATTAAGCCCGTGGGCACTTCGGATAAATTGCCTACAATGGTTTGCGGCGGCTGTCAAACCGAAAAGAGATTTTCAGGGTAGTCTCCGGCTTGGGTGCGCCGAGATAGTTGGGCCATCACCTCCCGGCGATCCTGGGCATAGGTCATCCCAAACCAATCTTCCGGGCTGCGGGCCACCCGGACCTTGATTTGGCCCTGGGCAATGGCCTCATCCACGGCAAAGGGGATGTAGAACTCGGCCTTGGAGTTGTGGAGGTGCCGGTCTAAAAAAGCCTCGAAGCGCGCGTGGAGAATGGGAAAGATGGTTTCGGGGGTAAAGCCCCAGAAATTCATGGAGACCACGCTGTCCCCGGCCATGGGCACCTGCCGGCCCTGGGCATCGATGTAGCAGATGCCGCTCTCCAGGCGCTGCACCTGCTCCCGTTCCACCACCGATTGCAGAAATCCGTTTTCGGTCAGGCATACGCCCCGAGAGACAAATCCGTGGGGCGAAAGGGTGCGGTCCAGGCGAAACCCCACCATCACCATTTCTAACGGTTTACGGTCCGCAGCCATGAGAGTGTCGGCCATGATCTGAAAGGAGTCCGGCCCGTAGTAGTCATCGGCATTGATCACGGCGAAAGGCTCACCGATCACCTCCCGGGCGGCCAGAATGCCGTGGCCGGTGCCCCAGGGCTTGCTGCGCCCGGCCGGCGGCGTGCAGCCCGCCGGCAGATCGTCCAGCTCCTGATAGGCGTAGTGGATATGGGCCGCGGCCCCATATTTTACGGAAATGGACCCTTGAAAATCGGCGGCCATGGCCCGGGAGATCAGAAAGACGATCTTGCCGAAACCCGCCTTGCGGGCATCATGGATGGAGTAGTCAAAAAGGCAAGCCCCTTGGGGTCCCACGGGGTCGATCTGTTTGGATCCGCCATAGCGCGAGCCCAGGCCCGCGGCCAGAATCAGAAGGGTTGGTTTTACTGTCGTCATGTGGACCTCCGGTTTGGAGTGGTTTCCGCCATCATCGCGCGCTTTTCAGACTGCGTTCAACGATCCCCGCCATCTCATCCGCCCGGCGTTCCATTTCCGCCACTAGGTGGAACTGCGTCCGGCAGCGCATGAGGTTATGGGTCTCATGGCCGGTTTTGAAGTAGCGATCGCCATCCAGATAATCGCTGAGAAAGCGGATGCCCAGCTCCAGGGTGATCAAGGGACCGGCGTCCGCCAGCAGCACGGTTTCATTTTGAGTTAAAAAATATCCGGCCACCCCTAAATATCCCCGGCACAGAGCCTGAAACATATCCATGCGACAGACCGCCTGACGAAGATCAGCGGCATCCTCGGCCGCCGGATTGACCGTGGTGCGCACCAGATCGCCAAAATCGTAGAGTACCGAACCCGGCATCACCGTGTCCAGGTCCACCAGACAGATCGCGGCATGGGTCCGGCGGTCGAATCGCACATTGTTGAACTTGGTGTCATTGTGCACGATCCGTTCGGGAAGTGTCCCGCGGGCCAGCCCTTCGACCACCCGGCCGGCCAATTGCTCCCGAGCCAAAGCGAAATCGATCTCGCGCCGGCAGGCGCCCGCCCGCCCCAGAGCGTCCGCGGCCAGGGACGCCTTTAAGGCCGCCAGCCGGCGGGGGGTGTGATGAAAATGGGGCAGGGTCAGGTGGAGCCGCGGGCCGGGCAGATCGGCCAGGTCGTGCTGAAAACGGGCGGCTGCCGCGCCGGCCTGGGCGGCCTGACGGGGCTCCCGGGGCCGGTCACAGCTGTAGCTGTCCGCCACGTAGTGATAGGCCCGCCAGTACTCCCCGGCGGCGTCGATCCAGAAGGAGCGTCCGTCCAGGGCCGGCACCGGCCCCAGCCAGGTGGGGCGGGTCGGTCCGGGCCCGGCAAGAACCCGCTTAACCCGCAGGTGCTCACAAACCCGCTGGATGTTCTCCATCATAGGTTCGGGGCGCGGAAAGACCCCCCGGTTGATGCGCTGCACAATGTAGCGCCGAATCCCCCGGCAGCGCTCGTAGGCGACCCGGTAGGTGTCGTGGATATGGCCGGCGCCGTAGGGTTCGCCGGCCATAAATTCTCCGGGTATCTGGAAGTTCCGGCCGACGTTTGTCAGCCGGCGGGTCAGGGATTTATCCATTTTTCCTTATCAAGAATATAGCACTATAAAGGACAAATAATTCAATCTGTCGCTTCCAGATGTAGGGGGGGGTTGAAACCCGCGTCTACCGCGTTGGAAGGGCGTCCTCGGTGGAGAAAATGCTTTTGACGGTTGCGACACGCCTTGAATAACCGCCCGTAAATTGCAGCCCGGGGAGTTCAACGGTCAAGCAATACCGCACACATCTCTGCGAACCCCCGGCCTCCGGGGCCTGCCGTGACCCAGGTGGGCAAGGGGTCCAGTCGGCCGATGAACTCGGTCACATTGGCCATGCCCACCGAATGGGGAAAGTAGGCGAACATGGGGGCATCGTTGGGGGAGTCGCCGCAAAAAATCACCTGCTCTTTGACCGCCGACAATTCCCGGTTCAGCTGTTCGGTAAAAAAGCGCGTGGTCATGGCCAGCTTGTCATACTCACCGAACCAGCCGTTGACATGGATGGAGCTGATTTTGGCCTGGGCCCCGGCCGCTTCAAAGCAACCCACGATCTTCTCCACCGCCGAGCGGGACAAAGGCGCCACATCTTCACAAAAATCCACGGCCAGGTCGGCCTCCCGGTACGCCTGGTCCGCGGAGATGCGGCAGCCGGGAACCTGTTGAGGGATTTCCCGGGCCAGGGCGTCGAGACGCGCCCGGTCGCGCCGGCGCTGGGCGGCATCCTTCCAGTAACGCCGCACCATACGGCGCCTCTCCGGATCGTAGGTAAAATAAAAAGCCCCATTTTCCCCTACGATGCCGGCAATGGGCCACATGCGGGCCATGTGGTCGCACCAGCCCGCCGGCCTTCCCGTGATGGGCACTACCGTCAACCCCGCACGGGCCAGCTTTTCCAGGCTGGCATAGGCCGCTGCCGGCAGGCGGCCGGCATGGGTCAGGGTGTCGTCGATATCTGTCAGTACATAGCGGATGTCCCGGCGCAGATGGCGGGGAAACTGGTCAAAGGGTGTCATGCTGGATTTACTTCTCTTTTTCCACCAATCCCTTGACGAACCAACGCTGCATAAACAGCACCACCAGCACCGGCGGCAGCATAACGATCAGGGCGCCGGCCATGGCTACATTCCAATAGGGAATATCGTCGGCCTGGGGAATCAGGTTTTGCAGCCCGATCACCGCGGTCATCATGTCCGGATTGGTGGTAATCAGCAGCGGCCAGAGGTATTGATTCCAGCCGTAGACAAATTCTATGACCACCAGGGCGGCAATATTGGTTTTGGAAAGGGGCAGCAGCACCCGGCGAAAAAAGGTCATGGCCGAGGCCCCGTCCATTTTGGCGGCTTCGCAGAGCTCTTCAGGGATAGTGAGAAAGAACTGGCGGAACAGAAAGGTGCAGGTGGCCGAGGCGACCAAAGGAAGGATCAAGCCGGTGTAGCTATCCAAAAGGCTCCACTCCAAATTAACATCGATATCGTGGCGGACGATCCAGGAGACCACCCCGTCCAGGTGAAGCCACTCCCAAAGGGCCTGCAGGGGGCCGAAGAGGTTGGCCGCCATTTCGTAGGTGGGCAGGATCCGTACCTCTACCGGCAGCATCAGGGTACAGAAAACAGTAACAAAAGCAACCGTCCGCAGCCGGTAATCGAAGTAGACGATGGAGAAGGCGCCCAGCATGGAGACACAGATTTTACCCAGCGTAATCCCCCCAGCCATCACAAATGAGTTACGCAGCTGAGTTCCCAGATCACCTTGGTTCCAGGCCGCCGATAGATTGACCAGGAATTGATCTCCCGGAAGCATGGGCATGGGCACCCGGGAAACTTCCTCGATGGGCAGCGTCGCGGCAATAAAAGCGTAGATAATAGGAAAACCGACAACGACGATTCCCGCCATCAAGAAAAGATAGGTGAACCAATCCAGGAGGGGTGTTTTCTCTACCACGAGTGGTTACCCCACATACTGAACCTTGCGTTCGACATATTTGAACTGCAGCACGGTAATCACAATGATCAGGGCCATCAAGACAATGGATTGGGCTGCGGAGGACCCGAGATTCAGGCCGATGAAGCCGTCCTGGTAAACTTTGTAAACCAAAGTATTGGTAGCCCCGCCGGGACCGCCCTGGGTGACGGTATGGATCACGCCGAAGGTTTCGAAAAAAGCATAAATGATGTTCATCACCGTGACAAAAAAGAGGGTGGGAGAGAGCAACGGCAGGGTAATGGACCAAAAACGCCGCAAGGGCGCAGCACCATCCATAGCGGCCGCTTCGATGAGTGATCCGGGGATGGCCTGCATGCCGGCCAAAAAGAAAACAAAATTATAGCTGATCTGCTTCCAGGCGCTGGCCATGACCACCAGGATCAACGCATCACTGCCTCGCAGCACGGGGTTCCAGGCCAGGCCGAACCACTCGTTTATGGCGATGGAAACCACCCCATAGGAGGGATGCAGCAAGAAAAGCCATAATATGCCGGAAATAGCGGGGGCCACGGCATAGGGCCAGATCAGCAACGTGCGGATGATGGCTCGCGCCCGCAGCGCCCGGTTGGCCATGGTGGCGATAAAGAGCCCCAGCGAGATGGATACCAAAGCGGTGGCACCGCTGAACACTAAGGTGATAACTATGGATTTGAGGTACAGCGGGTCCTTGAACAGGGTGATGAAATTATCGAACCAGATAAATCTACTGCGCAGACCGAAAGGATCGCTCAGCATAAGCGATTGCATCAACCCCTGGGCCGCCGGCCAGTAAAAGAAGGTCGCCGTTACCAAAATTTGGGGGAGGATCAGCAGGTAGGGCAGGAGCCGGGAGCTGAAAATAGAACGTTTGATCATAGCGATTCATCGGGATAAAAAGCGCCGGAAGGCTGATAATTTGCGAATTTATAATTTCGCGAGCCCCAAGGCCCTCCCCATTCAATGGGGAGGGCGCAAAAGGTTTCAGTTCAAACGCTATTTATAGGTTTTTTCAAATTCCCGCAATTGATCGTTGCTTCGGGAAACCGCACTGTCCATAGCTTCCTGGGGGGATTTGCTGCCGTTCCAGATCAACTCCATCTCCTCGTTGATGATATTGCGGATCTGGACGAAATAGCCCAGGCGAAGTCCCCTTGAGTTTTTGGTGGGATCCCGGCGGGTCATCTGCTTGATACCCACCTCCTGATAGGGATTCTGCTCAAAATACCCCTTGCTTTTGAGGGATTCATAGGCAGGGACAGTGATGGGGAAATACCCCGTTTCCATGTGCCACAGCTCCTGCATCTCATTCTGAGCCAGAAAGTCGAGGAAGGCGGCCACCCCTTTGTAATCATTTTCTGGATGATCCTTCATCACCCACAAGGATGCGCCGCCGATGATGCTGTTCTGAGGCGCCGTCATGGACGCTTCCACGGGCAGCGGTGCAAGATCCCAGGCAAACTTTGCGTTCTGCTTAACGTTGCCGATCCCGCTGATCGACTCCATCAGTATTGCCGCGTCCTGAGCAATAAAGGCTGCCTGAGCACCCTGGTATTTCTGTCCCTCGTAAGAGAAACGGCCGTCTTCCATCCATGACTTGAGTCGGGAAAGGTGGCTCACCACCTGCGGATTATTGATCAGCAGTTCACAGTCCAGACCCTCGTACCCGTTGGCCTTGGAGGCAAACGGCAGGTCGTGAATAGCACTGTAATTCTCAACCTGCGTCCAGGATTGCCATGAAGTCACCATACCCTTTTTCACCCCGGTGGCGGCGAGTTTAGTTGTGATTTCAGCCATCTGCTCCCAAGTCAGCGGGTCGCTCTTGGAGGGCATCTCAATTCCGGCCTTTTGGAACAGATCGACATTGTAGTACATCACCGGCGTAGAAGAATTGAACGGCATGGAGAGTAGGTTGCCGTTTTCGTCCACATAATAAGAGAGAACCGGTTGCAGGTAGGTGGACCAGTCCACTTGGTAACCTTGGTCCGCCATGAGCTTATGGACCGGATAAATGGCGCCGGAGAGCATCATGGTGAGGGTTCCCACCTCGAAAGATTGGAGGATATGGGGATGCTTCTTAGCCCGGTATGCCGCCACACCCGCATTGACGGTCTCGTCGTAATTGCCCTTATTGGTCTCCACCACCACAAAGTCGCTCTGTGAGGCATTAAAGGCGTCAACCATCTTCTTTACGGTTTCACCCCGGGCCCCTCGCATGGCGTGCCACCAGTGGATCTCCAAAGGCGCGGCCAGAGAGACAGTGGAGAAAACCAAAACCATTCCAATTACCAGACCCGCGATTCGCATTCTTGAAACTTTCATCCCTCAGTTCTCCTTTCCAAATGTTGGTTTGCACGCCCCACACGCCCCATGACAAACGTTCCAAGCCCGGGACGGAGGCGGCCTGACCCGGCCAGCTTTTCAGGTTGCTGAGAAAGCCGTTAACATGGGTTCAGAAAGTTAGGCATCCTGCCGGAACGGCAGATCTCCAACTTAGAGGGGCGTTGGAGGCGAGTCAAGGCCAAAATGGGCAGATTCACTTCGTCTGCTGCGCCCCCGGATAGAGGTGAATGGTCAGGGTCGGAACAGGTTCGGCAGATCACCTGAAACCGAATCTTTCCGGCAATCAAGCTCTGTGAATCTACAGCCGCGTTTTCCGGACTATAGGCTTGACTTGGGTTCCTTAACATGGTTTGGATTGAGCCCATCCGCCAAACCTCGGGCACCGTTACCCATTGGGTAGGGGGCCATAACCAGTTTTCCCAGCGGAGCTATATAAACTCGCCATGGCAAGTGTCACCCTGGAAAATGTAGTCAAAACTTTTGGCAAGACGGAAGTGGTGCACGGCATCAATCTGGAGATCGCCGATAAAGAGTTCGTAGTACTGGTGGGCCCCTCGGGATGCGGCAAATCCACGACCCTGCGGATGATTGCAGGTCTGGAAAAGATCAGCTCAGGGACCATCCGCATCGCCGATCGCGTGGTCAACGACGTGGCACCCAAGGATCGGGATGCCGCCATGGTGTTCCAGAACTATGCCCTCTATCCCCACATGAACGTGTTTAAAAATATGTCCTTTGGCCTGGAACTGCGCAAAATACCCAAGGCCGAAATCAAGCAGCGGGTGACCACAGCCGCCAAACTGCTGGAACTCGACCCCCTGCTCAAGCGCAAGCCCCATGAGCTTTCCGGGGGCCAGCGCCAGCGGGTGGCCATGGGCCGGGCCATCGTCCGCAAGCCCTCGATTTTTCTGTTTGACGAGCCCCTTTCCAACCTGGATGCCAAGCTGCGCACCCAGATGCGCATTGAAATCAAGCGTCTCCATCGCCGGGTCCAGGCCACCATCATCTTCGTGACCCATGACCAGGTAGAAGCCATGACCCTGGCCCAGCGCATTGTGGTGATGCGGAACGGCTACATCGAGCAGGTCGGCACCCCCCTGGAGATCTTTCAAAATCCCCGCAACATCTTTGTGGCCGGGTTTATCGGCTCGCCTCCCATGAACCTGGTGCCCGCCACCATTGCCATTGAAGACCGGCAGCCGCACTTTCGGTTCAATTCCCAACTCAGCATCCCCATCCCCCCCAAAACAGGCTGTGACCTTGGCGAGGGAATGGCCGTCATCATGGGCCTGCGAACCGAGGATATTACCCTGGCGGACGGCGGCGAGGATCAGTGTGGCGGACTTCAGCCTGGGAAAGTGTGTGTCCAGGGTTTGGTGGATGTGGTGGAGCCTTTGGGCAGCGAAACCAATCTGCACATCGATATCCAGGGCATCAAGGTGGTGGGGAAATGCGAGGGGCGCCGGGAGATCAGCGCCGGAGAGGCAATGCAATTGGCCCTGAACCTTGCCCATCTGCACATCTTCGATGCCAAAACCACGCGTTGCATTTATTGACGCTCAATCTTGTACCTGGTGACCCCAAATTACCAAATGGAACTTTAAGCCTTTCAACCCTGCCCTTCGCCCTCTCCTCCAGTTCGACTTTAACCCATTGAAAACAATACCATCCCACCGAAAAGCCTCTCAAGCTTTTAAACTGGCATAGCCTTTGCTTTTATTGCCTGCAATGCAATCATTTAGTGTTTTTAAACCCATAATCATCTGACAAAGGCGAGCCTCCTGCGAAGGGGGTGACGCAAAGCCGCGGGTCTGTTTTTCCGCCAAAACAGACAGCCGGGCTACCGGGTGGTTCTCAGCAGCCTTCTAAGGATCGTTGGCGCATGAACCGCGTCGGAAACAATTCTTAGGAGGTTTATCTTGAACCCACTACGAAAATTCACCGATTTCACGTTTTTCATTTCACTGTTCGCATTTCTATTTCTGTCCACGCCGCTCCTGGCCCAGACAGGCAGTCTCACCCTGGCCTGGGATCCCAATACGGAATCCGATTTATTAGGATACCGGCTCTACTACAAATCCGAGGGCAGCGGCGCACCTTATGACGGTACCGACGCCATCGTCGGTAACAATGTGGCGCCATCCCCCTCCCCCATAGTAGTAAACCCCAGCCCCTCGCCCCAAATTACCCTGACCGGACTCGATCCGGCCGTAGATTATGAATTTGCCGTGACGGCCTTCAATGCCTCCGGCGAGAGCGGATTTTCCTCGCCCGTCCGAATCTTCTCAATCCATAGCCAGGCCGACACCAACGGCAGTGTCGATCCCCAGGGGCCGGTCTGGGTTGAATCCGGCGCCGATAAAACCGTCAACATTTCCCCCGATGCCGGATTTAATGTGGCGGACGTGATGGTGGATGGTACCTCAATAGGGGCCCAGGCCAATTATACTTTCAGCAGCGTTGCAGGCAACCATACCCTCAACGCCGTATTTGAGCCCCAGCCGCCCTCAACTTACACCATTAACTGCCAGGCCGGGGCCAATGGCGGTGTGAATCCCAACGGTTCCATTCAGGTGGCCGCAGGTGCCGATCAAACCATCTCCATCACCCCCAGCAGCGGTTATCAAATCGCCGATGTCAGGGTGGATGGAAACTCCATGGGCGCAGTCGCAAGCTATACCTTCAATAATGTCACCGGCAACCACAGCCTGAGCGCCAGCTTTGCACCCCTCCAGTACACTATCAGCGCCAGTGCCGGCAGCAACGGCCAGGTCAGCCCCAGCGGAAGCACCACAGTGACCCATGGTGCCGATCAAACCATCTCCATCACCCCCAGCAGCGGTTATCAAATCGCCGATGTCAGGGTGGATGGAAACTCCGTGGGCACAGTCGCAAGCTATACCTTCAATAATGTCACCGGCAACCACAGCCTGAGCGCCAGCTTTGCACCCCTCCAGTACACTATCAGCGCCAGTGCCGGCAGCAACGGCCAGGTCAGCCCCAGCGGAAGCACCACAGTGACCCATGGTGCCGATCAAACCATCTCCATCACCCCCAGCAGCGGTTATCAAATCGCCGATGTCAGGGTGGATGGAAACTCCGTGGGCACAGTCGCAAGCTATACCTTCAATAATGTCACCGGCAACCACAGCCTGAGCGCCAGCTTTGAGCAGCAACAGGTTCAGGTCTACACCCTCACCTGCCAGGCCGGCGCCAATGGGCGCGTCAGCCCCAGTGGTTCCATTCAAGTCAATGCAGGAACCAGCCAGACCGTCACCATTACCCCGGATGCCGGCTGCGTTATCGCCACGGTCACGGTGGACGGTGCGCCCGTGGGGATCCAGGCGAGTTATACCTTCAGCAACATTGCCGCAAATCATACCCTGTCGGCCACCTTTGCCCAGGATACCACCGATTCCGACGGCGACGGTCTCACCGATTATGAAGAGACCCACACCTACGGCAGCGGTCCCCAACTGGCGGACAGCGACGATGACGGTATCCAAGACGGCGATGAACTGGCCTATTGGGGCAATGACTGGAACGGAGATATTGACAGAGATTCCCTGATCAATCTCTTGGATGCGGACGCCGACGGCGACGGCTACTGGGATGGGGAAGAACTTACCCATGGTTCCGATCCCGGAGACCCGGAAAGCAAGCCCCTGGAACTGGTTATGGAGTCCGGGGAGGTCGAAATCGACCACAATTGGCATAAGGTAACCTTAAACGGCAGCTACACCAATCCGGTGGTCATCGCCAGCAGCCTCAGCATCAACGGCGGCGATCCTTCGGTGATCCGCCTGCGCAATGTGTCTCCAGATCAATTCGAGATCCGGGTCCAGGAGTGGGACTATCTGGACGGCGCCCATACCATGGAAAAGGTGGGCTACCTGGTGATGGAAGCTGGGGTGCACACCCTGGACGACGGGTCGGCCGAGGGGCTGAAAGTGATCGCCGGCCACTTTGATAGCAACCGGGCCGTCAGTTTCGGCACCCTGGCCTTCCCAGAGGCATTCGATACAACACCAGTTGTTCTAACAGCGTTGTCTACCTATAACGGCAGCGATGCGGTCACCCTGCGTCAGCGCAAAATCAGCGAATCCGGATTTGACTACAAGCTCCAAGAACAGGAAGACAATCCCAAATCCCATGCCACGGAAACCATTGGCTACATCGCCTGTGAACCGACCAGCGGCACCATCGGAGGCTCTCTGGGAATTGAAGTGGGCCGCACTGACGATACCGTCACCCACCAGTATGCCCAGGTGGACTTCGACCAGGACTATCTCAATCCGCCGATCCTGATTGCCGCCATGCAGAGCGCCGACGGCGGGGACACCGCCGCCCTGCGCTGGCAAAACAAAGACGGCCAGGGTGTTGAGATCAAGGTGGAAGAGGAGAAATCCAAAGACTCCGAAACTTGGCACACCACGGAATCGGTGGGTTACATGATCTTCAGCGCCGACTGATCCTAACCAGGTCGCAACGCAACCCACCAGTACCACTCCGCCTCCGGCAGACCCCCAGGGTTTGTCGGAGGCGTTCAATTTGGGGCTTGAGAATTTCCATGCCGGGCTTACAATTATTTCGATATTTGCTACCGGCCGCCAATTGTGGCTGCAGGCAGCCTAGAGAAGTCCGAATCTACCCAAATTTTAGCGTATATCTTCGATCCCCATGAAACGTTTACCCCTGCTTACCTTCTCCCTGGGACTGATCTTCATCGCCCTCATGGGAATCCGCCAGGTCAAGTACGGCGGATGGGGGTGGGCTGCGCCCAATTTCTCCGCCCCGGCGACCCGCGCCTTGGCCGAACGGGAAACTTGGATGAACATAATACAGAACGGCACCAAGATCGGCTATGCCCACTCATTTCGACGGCAGGCCGAATCCGGCTACACCATCGGGGAAGAGATGGTCATGCGCCTGACCGCCCTGGGCACGCTGCAGGAGGTGCGGATGACCACCCGGGCCGGTTTGGCAGCGGACTATTCCCTGAAGGATTTTGATTTCAACCTCGCTTCCGGGGCTTTTCGGTTCCAATCCGCAGGGCAGGTCAGCGGCCGCAACCTGCTGGTGGAAATAAAAACTCCGGAGAGTGAGCGCGCCCTCTCCATTCCCCTCAGCACCAAGCCCCATCTGCCCGCCGGAATTTTGGACGCCGCTATTGCCGCGGACCTTCCGGTTGGAGAATCCCTCAGCCTGCCCCTGTTCGACCCGGCCACCTTGGGCAGTGCCCCAGTGACCATCACCCACACCGGCGCCGATACCCTTCGCATAGAGGGCCACAGCTACCCCACGCACCACTACACCATCGAGTTTAAGGGCGGTGTCCAGCAGGCCTGGATGGACGACCAGGGAAATGTGCGGCGCCAGGAGGGACTGCTGGGCCTGGTGCTGGAGCAGACCACCCGCGAGGCCGCCCTGCAAATGGATACCGCGGCAACCGCCGGTGATATTGTGGCCGCGGTTTCGATTCCCGTCGCCGGTTCATTACCGGACCCGCGGCGCCTGGAGCGCCTGACCCTGAGGATCAGCGGCCTTGAGGCCCCCGAGAAAACCCTGGACGGCGGCCGCCAGCAATTTGCCGACGGCCAGCTGATCGTGATTAAGGAGACCCTCCCCCCAGAGGCCGCCCAGCAACGGCGCGTCAGTGGAGCGGCCGTTCAGTCCCAATTTCTCAAGTCCACCCCATTTATCCAGGCCGATCATCCGCGCATCAAGGCGATCGTGGCCCAAATCACCGCCAAGCACGACCCGCTGCTCAGCAAAGCCCGCAAGATCATGGCCTGGATGGCGGAACACATCGACCAGCGCCCGGTGCTGGCGCTGCCCAACGCCCTTTCTGTGCTGGAGCAAAAGGTGGGCGATTGCAATGAACACGCGGTTCTGCTGGCCGCTCTGTGCCGGGCCGCTGGGATTCCGGCGCAGGTGGAGGCCGGGCTGGTGTACCAAAAGGGTCGCTTTTACTACCATGCCTGGAATTCGCTCTACCTGGGGTCCTGGATCACCGCGGACGCCGTGTTTCAGCAACTCCCGGCGGATGTCACCCATATCCGCCTGGCCCAGGGGGACCAAGATCTCTACTTTGATATGCTGGGAATTGTCGGCAAAGTGGGCATCGAAATTGTTTCCGCGCAAGAAGAAGGTTTAGAGCGGACCGCCGCGGATTGAATCCCAGGTACGATTATGAAATTCAAAAATGATAGCCCAGCCCTAATCCAGTGATGAATCCCCATGATCGAAGTTAACGCGTTGACCAAAAAATACGGCGGATTTACCGCCGTGCGGGAGATCTCCATGGCGGTGCAACAGGGGGAGGTCTTTGGGTTTATCGGCCCCAACGGCGCCGGCAAGACTACCACCATCCGCATGTTGGGCGGTATTTTGAGCCCCACTTCCGGCGAGATTCGCATCGCCGGCATCTCCATGGCCCGACATCCCGAGGCCGCCAAGGGGCGCATCGGGTTCATTCCCGACCGCCCCTTTCTATATGAAAAATTGACCGGCCATGAGTTCCTGAAATTTTCCGCGGATCTCTATGGTCTGCCCCCGGAGCGCTTCCCAGTCCAGGCCGCGGACTACTTGGCCAAATTCGCCCTGTCGGACTGGGCTCATGAACTGATCGAAGCCTATTCCCACGGGATGAAGCAGCGCCTGATCATGGCCGCGGCTCTGCTCCACGATCCCGAGGTGATCATCGTGGATGAACCCATGGTGGGCCTGGACCCCAAGGCGATCCGCATCGTGCGTGAGCTTTTCCGGGAGTTGGCCGGGCAGGGCAAGACCGTATTCATGTCCACCCACACCTTGAGCATCGCCGAAAAGGTGTGCGACCGCATCGGCGTGATTCATCGCGGCCGGCTGGTGGCCACCGGCACGCCCCGGGAACTCAAAACCATGGCCGCGGTGACTGAGGGGGATCTGGAGCAGGTGTTCATGCGCTTAACCGAGGAAACCGCGGTGCAGGAGACCGAGTAAATGGGTCCCGCAACTGAGATAGACACCCCGCCGATCAGGGGAAACTGCCGGGCGCCCATCCGGACTCTGCTCAAACCCCGCCTGATCTCCTTTCGCCCCCGCAGATCGACTTCCAGCCGTGGAACCCGCTGGCCGGCCTATCTGCTGTTGGGCCTGGGAGGCGCAGGGGTCTGGTATGGCATTTTACGGGTGACCATGCGGGTATTGAGCTATTTCAAAGGGATCACGGGACTTGAAGATATCCTGACCTACAAACTGCTGGCCATGACGCTCACCACCCTGCTGGCACTGCTGGTGTTCAGCTCCCTGCTCAGCACCCTTTCCAAACTCTATCTGGCCCGGGATCTGGATCTGGTGCACGCCTTGCCGGTCTCCCGGGAACGGCTTTTTTTTGCGCGCTGGACGGAAAGCACCCTGGACAGCGCCTGGATGGTGGTCCTCTACACCCTGCCCATCTTTACGGCCTACGGCCTGGTTTTCCAGGCCGATCTCGGCTACTACTTAGGGGTATTTCTCAGCCTGGGCGCCCTGGCGGTCATCGCTGCCGCCCTAAGCGCCCTGGCCGTGATGCTGGTGGTGCTGCTGGTTCCCGCCGGCCGCCTGCGGGGCATCTTTGTCTTTCTGGGCCTGGGGGTTTTTCTGCTGCTCTATATTGCCCTGCGCATGCTGCGTCCCGAACGCCTGGTGGACCCCGACGTGTTCGCCAGTTCACTGCTCTACCTGCAATCCATGCAAACCCCGGCATCGCCGCTATTGCCCAGCACCTGGGCCTATGACGGCCTGCAAGCCCTCTTGACCGGGCGGAGCGCGGAGGGTGCCTTCCATCTGGCCTTACTGGCCGCCGGCGCCGCGTTCAGCGCCTGCGCCGCCACCCTGGCCGCCAAAAGAATCTATTACCCCGGATTTAACCGTTCCCGGGTGGCGGCCCAAAAATTGATACGCGCCCCCCGACGGGTACTCCCGTCTCTTCCCTGGTTTTCCGGCCCGACCCGGGCATTAATTGAAAAAGAACTCAAGACCTTTTTCAGGGATCACACCCAATGGTCGCAGATCTTTCTGATCGCGGCGCTGATCTTTATTTATGTCTACAATTTCAAGGTGTTGCCCCTGGAGCGCTCCCCCATGCCCACGGTTTACCTCCAGAACCTGCTCGCTTTTCTCAATATGGGGTTGACCGCCTTTGTGCTTATCGCCGTGACCGCGCGCTTTGCCTACCCGGCCGTGAGTATGGAAAGGGATGCTTTCTGGATCATTCAAGCCGGGCCCATCTCCCTGCGGCGCTTCTTGTGGATCAAATATCTGGTATATTTTCTGCCCCTGGCGCTATTGGCGGAGATCCTCATCGTGACCACCAACATCATGCTTCAGGTTACACCGCTGATGATGGCCCTTTCGGTCATCACCCTGCTGGCGCTGGTTCCGGGGGTGGTGGCCCTGGGCATTGGCCTGGGTGCCGCCTATCCGGATTTCAAATCGGAAAACCCGGTCCAAACCGTTACCGGGCTAGGCGGCTTAACCTTCATGATCCTTGCGGCACTGCTGGTGGGCGCGGTGATCCTGTTGGAAAGCGGGCCGATTTACCACCTCTTCATGGCCCAGCTCAAGGGTCGACCGTTGGGAATGTGGCACTGGATCTGGATTTGGGGCGCCTTCACGGCCGCGGCACTGATTTGCCTGGGTGCGCTGCTCCTGCCCATGCAATACGGCGTTCGTCGGCTGACACGCGCCTATCGCTGAGATCTATATAGATTTACCCGGTGGCATTACCCCGCCGAACCGGAAACGGGAATCAACACCGTAAAAGTCGAGCCGCTGCCCGGCGTGCTCTCCACATCGATGAACCCCCCCAGAGAGTCCACCAGCTGTTTCACAATGGGCAGGCCCAATCCGGTGCCGGTGATATAGCGGGTCTTGTCATTCTTCACCCGGTAAAAACGGTCAAAAATCTTGTGCAGGTGTTTCTCTTCGATGCCGAACCCGGTGTCGCTGACCCGGACCCGCAAGTTGATGCCGGCTCGATCCACGCTGACCCGTATGGCGCCCCCCTGGGGGGTGTAATTGATGGCGTTGGCGATTAGATTGCCGAAAATGCTCTCCAGGGCCACCGGATCGGCATTGAGCGGCGGAAGGTTTTCGGAGGGCGGCATAAACTCCAGAGTTTGCTGTTTGGCCTCGGCACGGCTTTTTAAAAAGGCGGCCACATCGGCCACCAGGGATTCCACCTGCACCGCCTCAGGCTCCCGGCAGATCAAGCCCTCCTCAATGCGCGAGAGATCCAGCAGGTCACCGATCAGCGAGATCAGACCATGGGTCTTCTCCTTGGCCCGGGCCAGGATGTGCTGATCGCTTTCCGGCGCCTCGTCCATCATGTCCCGCATCACCTTGGCCAACTGCTCATGGATGGTGGCCAGGGGCGAGCGCAGCTCATGGGAAACTTTGGCCACGAACTCCGACTTGAGGCGGTCGATGACTTTCAGGGCGGTCACATCGGAGAGGTTGATCACCGCCCCCAGGCACTCCCGGCGTTCTCCCAGCACCGGCTGACCGCGGGCCAGGAGATAGCGTTTGTCGCCGGTGGCGAACTCGTAATCGGGGATATCCTCGTAATCGATGTGCCGACCCTGGGAGATCTCCTGAATCAGGGAGCAGAGTCTTTTATCGGGGATCACCTCGGAAATGGGCGCCCCGGGTCCGGTATCCGGATCGAGACCCAGCATCTCGCGGGCGGCGGGATTGATCAGCACCACCTGTCCGGCGGTGTTGGTGACCACGACCCCATCGGGCAAAGAGTGCAGGATGGTGCTGATGCGGCTTTTTTCGGTATCCAAATCGAGGAGGGTCCGGCGCCGGGCCTGTTCCAGGGCCGCGGTTTCGCGGGTCAAACGAATGGTCTCCGCAGCGCGGTTGACTACAATTCTTAGCTGATCCGGTTCAAAGGGTTTGGGGATAAAGTCGTAGGCGCCCTGTTTCATGGCCTCGATGGCCGTTTCCACGGTGGCGTAACCGGTGATTACAATGACCAGAATCGCGGGGTCCAGCTCCCGGATGCGGGAGAGGACCTCCATACCATCCATTCCGGGCATTTTAAGATCCAGCAGCACGATGGCCGGCTGTTCGGCCGGTAGATTCTCCAAGGCGTGATCGCCCCGTGAAGCCTGGCTCACCTCAAAGCCGATGCGCTGCAATATCCGTTGGGATCCGTCCCGAATACCGGCCTCATCATCCACAACCATCACCCGGATCGCTTCAGGGCGATTCTCCATGCGCGCCTCCCATGCTCGCCGTGCCCAGCGGAAGTTCAATGGTGAACACCGCCCCTCCGCCAGGGTTGTCGGCCACGCGGATCGTTCCCCCGTGGCTCTCGATAATGCCATACACCAGGCTCAACCCCAGGCCCGTGCCCTGGCCTTCCTCCTTGGTTGTAAAAAACGGCTCGAAAATGTGGGGTTTGACGTCATCGGGAATTCCCGGCCCATTGTCTGCGATAGTGACCACCACCCGCTTGGCCTCGGGTTCGCTCGCAGTGCGAATGCGCAGCCGCCCCTTGCCTCCCATGGCCTGTGCGGCATTGAGGACCAAATTCATGATCACATGATTGATCTGCTGAATGTCACAAACCACCGCAGGTAAATCTTCCGCAAGCTGTTTTTCGATGCTGATGTTATGGAACAGGGTTTGGTTTTCGATGAGAAAAAGCGTCCGCACAATGGCCCGGTTCAAATCCTGGGGTCGCATGAAATGGCGGGTCTGGCGAGTAAACTCCAGCAGCTCTTTGACGGTGTCCCGGCAGCGTTCGGCATCTTTCAAAATCCGATTCAGGTCATCCTGGGCCGCCGGCTCCAAAGCGTAGTCCTCCAGGACAAGTTTGGTGTATAGGGTGATGCTGCCCAAGGGATTATTGAGTTGGTGGGCCACCCCGGCCGACAGCTTGCCTAGGGAGGCCATTTTCTCGGATTGCAGCAACTGCACCTGGGTGTTTTTCAACTCGGCTTCCATCTCCAGCTTCTCCCGCAGATCGTGGAAAAAGCCGATGGTGGCCACCTCCCGGCCGGCATTGTAGATGATGGCGGCATTGAGACTGATGGGGATTCGCTGGCCTTCTTTGGTGAGCACATCCACTTGATAAGAGCACAGCTTGCCCTTTCCGCCGTGGCTGTCGCTGCGCAGCATGGTCATCACCTCATGCTCCTGGTCTCCAGGATAGATATCCCGGATGTTGAGATGTTCCAGGGCATCTTCCACGCTGTAGCCGAACACGTCCGCCGCAGCCTGGTTGAAGATCAAGATACGGCCGGATTTATCGGCGGCAATCACCCCGTCCACGGCGCTGAGGATCAGATTTCGCAGAAAAATGTTGGTTTCCTGCAATTTGGCTTCCAATCCGCTGCGAGTTGGCAGATCAAAATCCATGCTCACCACCGCTTCGATTTTCTGGCCGTCAAAAACGGGATAGGCGTAGTAGCAGGGCATTCGCGAACCGTCCAGCACCTCATCGGTTTTGGGCCGCAGCACCGGACGCCCCTGGGATAAAACCTCCTCCACGGCGCAATTGCGGCAGGGCGACTGCCGGTCATGGAAGGCGTGATAGCAAGGTTTCCCGATGATGGTTTCTTCACATCCCTGGCGCTCCGGACAGTTGACGGCCAGGATCACAAAATCGGGGGAAACCACGATCAGCCGACGCTGAAACGCGTGGACCGCCTTTAGCAGATAGGATTGGGTGAAATCGCTGGCCATGACACCCTCTTGGCTGGGAGGTCAAGGGAAACCGCAAATTGAACACCATCTCTATATCATGATTTATCACATGGATAAACGCCGATTCCCGGTTCCCGGTTCCCGGCGCCGGCCACCGAGACCGAGATGCGCGGGCCCTCATTTCGGTTGCGGCGCGCCGGAGGCATGGTGTAGCCTGAATGATACGGCCAGGCTGCGGGGTATTCACACTGCATTTTTTATTTGCCTCAATCCGCGGGATGCATTAACTGGTCGTCACGCCCCGATCAAGGGGCCAAGCCGGACAGCCCCGGCGACGTAAAGCGACGCAATCGACATTCAACATCGGGAGGCAACATGAAAATTCTAGTCGGCTATGATGGATCCAATGCAGCCATGGATGCCCTGAAACTGGCTGTTCGGCACGCCAAAGCCTTTGAGGGCCGGGTGGTGGTGGTCACCTCCCTAAAAGGCAAAGAGCACGAAGGGGTGAAGGAAATCCAGCAGGCTGAAACCCAGTTGGCGTATGCCCAGTCTTATCTGGACCGAAAAGAGGTGGAGGGTGAAACCCATTTGCTGATTCGAGGACTCGAACCCGGTGAAGATATTGTCCAATTTGCCCGGGAAAAGAAGATCGATGAAATCGTTATCGGCGTTAAACGGCGCTCCAAGGTGGGCAAGCTGATTTTCGGTTCCAATGCCCAGCATGTGATTTTGAGTGCTCCCTGTCCGGTGGTTACCATTCAGTAGACTTGGAAACCGAAATCCATTGCTTATTCCATCACTGGATAAGCCCTGGGAGGCAAAAAAGCGCCATCAACTGCTCAACGAGCACATTCAATCAGAATCGAGGCAAAGCGATGAAAGAGATTCAAGTCAAAGCGGTGATGATCCCCATCGCGGATTATGTCACCGTCAAGAAGGAAAACAACCTCAATGAGGTACTTCAAGCGCTGGAAGAGGCACGCAAATCGAAAAGCGATCGTGCCCACCGGGATGCCATTGTCGTGGATGAAGCCGGAAACTTCACGGGCAAAGTGACCATGATCGATATATTTCGTGCCCTGGAGCCAAGCTATCGCCATGTGCGTGCCAAGCTAAAAGGGAGCACGCTGAGCGATAGTTTCGTGAAAAACGCGGTGAAACAATTCAATTTATGGTTGGAGCCGGAGAGAAGCATATGTGAACGCGGGGCCGGGAAAAAAGTGGCCGATGTGATGCATACCCCCCAGGAAGTTGAATATCTTCAGGAAACGGATACTCTGGAAAAGGCCCTGAACCTCTATGTGATGGGAGTTCACCAGCCCTTGATTGTCAAAAGAGACGCTGTGGTCACGGGCGTCCTGCGGTTCGGCGATGTATTCGAGGTTGTGCGCGCCCAGTTGCTCAACTGTGCGTGGGAATAATGGACTCAGCCCTAAGGGTGCTCATCGCCGGCGGTCAGGGACAGTTGGGCTGGGAGTTGCGCCGCCAAGCGACCCGGTTCAATATCACAGCCGTGGCCCGGGACCTTCCTGAAATCGATATTACCCATCCCCAGAGCGTGGCCCGCAATTTAGAGGCCGTCACCCCCCGGATCGTGATCAACGCCGCGGCCTACACCCAGGTGGACCGCGCCGAGCAGGATGTCGAAGCAGCCACGGCAGTCAATGCCACAGGTCCGGGCTGCCTGGCGGAGGCCTGTTCCCGGGCCGCCATTCCGTTGATTCACATTTCCACTGACTTTGTTTTCGATGGTCACAGCCGCCGGCCCTACCAGGAGAACCATCCCGTTGGGCCCGGGGGAGTTTACGCCCAAAGCAAAGTGGCGGGCGAAACTGCGGTACGGGGAAAGGCGGCAGCGCATATCATTATCCGCACCGCCTGGCTGTATGGGGTCCATGGCCAAAACTTCGTGAAAACCATGCTACGCCTGGCTGGCGAACGCGAAGAGATAAAAGTGGTCGCCGATCAGCACGGCTGCCCCACTTCGGCCGCCGATCTGGCCGCCGCCATCTGGCACATCTGCGGCTACATCACCGACTCCGGCAAGGAAAATAGGGCCGCCCCCTGGGGCACCTACCACTACTGCGGCGCGGGGGTCACCTCCTGGCACGGACTGGCTCAAGCGGCCATCGATCTGGCGGGCCGGCACACCCCGCTCAAAGCTCGCCGCATCACGCCCATTCCCGCGGCGCAGTATCCCACGCCGGCCCAACGGCCGACCTATTCCGCCCTGGACTGCACCAAAATCCGACGCACCTTCGGTCTTGCCATCCCCCCCTGGCAGGAGAGCCTGGCCGCCGTCATCCAGCGAATCTATGGGGATCGCCCCCCGTCCCAGCCCCGCTGATGGCCTCCGCTCCACCATCCCTGGGTTCCGCCTTGCGCCCCCGGCCGGTGGAGCTTCTGGCGCCGGCGGGCAATTTTGAGAAATTGCAAATCGCCCTCCATTACGGAGCCGATGCGGTCTATGTAGGGGGCCAAGCGTTCAGCCTGCGGGACCAGGCCGGCAATTTTGACGCCCGGCAATTGGAAGCCGCCGTCAGTTACACCCATGACCGGGACGCAAAAATATATGTAGCCTGCAACATTTTTGCCCGCAATTCAGATCTGCCGGGGATAACCCGCTTTCTGGCCCGGCTTGCGGCCCTGGCGCCCGACGGCATCATTGTAAGCGATCCGGGGGTGATCAAGCTGGCCCGCCAAGTGGCGCCCGGATTGCCCATCCATCTGAGCACCCAGGCCAACACCACCAACCGCCTGAGTGCCCGGTTCTGGAAGGAGCTGGGGGTGGCGCGCATCAACGCCGCCCGGGAACTGCGCCTCGACGAGATTCGGCAGATGGTTGACCCCCGGGGCCCGGAGGTCGAAGTGTTCGTCCAAGGCGCCATGTGCATGGCCTACTCCGGCCGCTGCCTGCTGAGCGGTTTTCTCACCGGCCGGGACGCCAACCAGGGGCGCTGCAGCCACACCTGCCGCTGGTCCTATGGGGTAATGGAAGAGACCCGGCCCGGCCAATTTTTCCCTTTAGAGGAAGATGGCCGCGGCAGCTATGTTTTCAGCTCCCGGGATCTGTGCATGCTGGACCACCTGCCGGCCCTGATGGGAAGCGGGGTCAAAGCCTTGAAAATCGAAGGCCGCATGAAGGGGATTTACTATCTGGCCACGGTGGTGGGAATTTACCGCCAAGCCCTGGATGCCTATGGGGCGGATCCGGATCGCTACCGCCCTGCCCCAGCGTGGCGAGAGGAGATCGCCCGGGTCAGCCGGCGGGAACTTTGCACCGGGTTTTACTTCGGCGATCCATCCCAAACCGAATCCCAATTCGACGACCCCCGGGAGGATCACCCCCAGGGCCGTTTCCTGGCCAAGGTGCTAGCGCAGGGTCATCAAGGCCAGGTCACGGTGGAGGTGCGCAACCGTCTGGCCCGGGGCGACGCCGTGGCGGTCATCTCCCCGGGCCGAACCATTCGATCCGATGAGATCAATGCGATTTATGATCTGGAGGGGAACGAACTGGCGGTGGCCCATCCAGGCCAGACGGTCCGGATAGGCATGCAGGGCAGCTACGCCGCCTGGGATTTGATCCGCGGGCAACCGCGCCCTGATCCGCGGGGCTGGCCCCAGCGCCTATGCGCCGAATGACTGCATCGTATTCATCCCCGGGGAATCAACTTGCGGGCGGCTTCCATCTCTTCGTTGATCTTGAGGTTCGTCTGGGCCACCTGCTCCAGGGCCTGGGCCAACGCCTCTAAATCCTGCTCCCGGCAGCGCTCGGCCCATTGGCGGTAGGTGTGGGCATGATCTTCGTTGTGATGGATCCAATGGTCCAGCAGCTTTTGCAGTTTTTGAGGAAAGCTGAGTTCACTATCGGTATCATGGGAATGGTGGTGATGGTGACCGTGGGGATGGTTGTGACCCATAGCGGCTCCTTTAGTTGGCAAGCAATATCAATTATTCCGGAAATTCGGCGGGACCTGGCTCGCCCAGCCTCTCCGGGATGGCGGTGATAGCGATCCATTGTACCCGACATTCGTCGGAATTCTAATTAACCCATCCATTGCCAAGGGTCAATTCCATGGGCAGCGGTAAAATCAGGATCTCTTTGCTCTTGGTGGGCAGTTTGGCCATCATCGCCGGGATCATCCTGGGCGGGGTGGCGGCCCTCTATCACGATCTGCCCCCCATCCGGCAACTGGAAAGCTACACTCCCTCGGCCATCACCCGGATCTACGCTGCCGATGACCAGCTTCTGACCGAGCTATTTACCGAAAGACGAGATCCGGCGGCTCTGGCCGAAATCCCCCAGTTCCTCATCACCGCCGTGCTGGCCGTGGAGGATCGCCAGTTTTACGACCATCCCGGGGTCAATCTGCGGGCAATCCTGCGTGCCCTGATCACCGACCTTAAGGCTGGCGGATTCGTTCAAGGCGCCAGCACCATTACCCAGCAACTGGTGAAAACCCTCTTTTTGACCCACGAAAAAACCCTGGTCCGCAAACTCCGTGAAGCCCTGTTGGCCGTGCAGTTGGAGCGCCGCTATACCAAAGATGAGATCCTAACCCTCTATTTGAATCAAATCTATCTGGGTAGCGGAGCCTATGGGGTGGGCGCCGCAGCGCGCATTTTTTTCGGCAAAGCCCTGGATGAACTGACCCTGGGAGAATGTGCCCTGATTGCCGCTATGCCCCGGGCGCCCTCCCGCTATTCGCCTCAGGTCAATCCCGAACTGGCCCGCCAACGGCGGGATCTGGTGCTCAAACAGATGGCCGCCACGGGAATTGTTGCCCCGGAACTTGCCCGCCAAGCCGCGGCCGAACCCCTCACTCTGGCTGCAGTAAAGCCCCGGATTGCCCGCGCCCCCTATTTCACGGCCTACGTCAGCAAGACCCTGGAGGATCAAATCGGCGCGGACTTGCTTTACCAGGGCGGTTTGACCATCACCAGCACCCTGAATGCCGACCTGCAGCAGACCGCGGACAGCGCCTTGACCCATGGGCTGGCCAACCTGGAGCGGCGCATGACCCAGGCCGGGCTGCCCACCGATGACCTGCAAGGCGCCCTGGTGGCCCTGGACCCCGCCACGGGGGGCATCGTGGCCATGAGCGGCGGCCGGGATTACGGAGCCAGCTCCTTCAATCGGGCCGTGGAGGCCCGCCGCCAGCCCGGCTCGGCATACAAGCCCATCGTCTACGCCCTGGCCGTCACCCAGGGGATGACCCAAAACCATCTGATTCGCGACACTCCAGTGGTCTACCCAGGACAAGCGGGGGACTGGCGCCCGGCCAATTTCTCCCAGACCTTCGAAGGGGAGATCACCCTGCGCCGGGCCCTGGCCAAATCCCGCAATATTCCCGCCATCCGTCTGGTGGAGCAACTGGGTCTGCCTCAGCTTTCAGACTTTAGCGCAAAGCTGGGCCTGCCCCTGCCCGCCCCCGGCAATTTAACCCTTGCCCTGGGCACGGCCGAGGTCTCCCTGTTGAACCTGACCGCCGCCTATGGAGTATTTGCCAACCAGGGGATTCAGGTCCGCCCCCGGGGCGTGCAAGCGGTTGAGGATCCCCAGGGCCGGCGGGTGTGGCAACCTGAGGCCCGGCAACAGGTCATTTTGTCGCCCGCTCAAGCCGCGGTGGTCACCGACATGCTGCGGGCCGTGGTGCTGGAGGGCACCGCCCGCAAGGCCCGCGATCTGCCCCTGCCGGTGGCTGGCAAGACCGGTACCACCGATCAATACCACGACGCTCTTTTTGTGGGCTTTTCCCCTTCCCTTGCCGTTGGAGTCTGGGTGGGACGGGATGGCTCCGGAACCTTGGGCGCCAAGGAAACCGGCTCCCGGGCGGCGCTACCTATCTGGATCGAATTCATGGCCTCGGCCATGAAGATGGAAATGGAATCGGCGTCACAGTCAGAACCGCGTCGCCAATTCCCTCAGCCCGAGGAGACCCTGCGAATCTTCATCGATCCGGAGAGCGGTGTCCGGGTGCCACAAGATTCGTCCCGGGGGAGAGCAGCCTTGTTCATCAAGGGCAGCGAACCGGGTTGGCCTTGAAGGTTTATCGCTATCTGATAAAGCGCTCTCCGGCGGTCATCCCCAAGGCCCACGCCCCAGTGCAGCGGAATTGACCCTGAAGGCCATTTTTGATAGAGCCCAAGCTGGTCACTGAGAAAGTATTCTCGACGATTTTTCTCTGATTTAACCCTTTACACCATCGGGGTTGAGCATTGATACTCAGCCCGGGAAAGGCAGCGCCATGCAAGAGGCTGTTATTGTCAGTGGAGCGCGCACGGCCATCGGTAATTTTGGCGGCGCACTTAAGACCATATCCGCGGTGGAGTTGGGCGCCCAGGTGATCCGCCAGGCCCTGCTCAAAATCAATCTGAGGCCGGTGGGCGACCCCCGGCAGAATCAGTGGGTACCGGACAAACTGGCCCAGCAAGGCCCCATCGATCTGGAAACCGAGGCTTATTCCTGGGCCGATGACCTGACGCCGGTCCCTGTGGACGAGGTGATCATGGGCAACGTGCTGCAGGCCGGCCAGGGCCAGAATCCCGCCCGCCAGGCCATGGTCAAGGCCGGATTGTGCAAGGAGACCCCCGCCTTTACCCTCAACAAGGTGTGCGGCTCGGGACTCAAGGCCATTGCCGTGGCCGCGGCATCCATCATGAGCGGCCAAAATGAGGTGGTGGTGGCCGGCGGCATGGAGAATATGAGCCAGGTGCCCCTGGCCCTGCCCAAGGCGCGCTGGGGCCACCGCATGGAGTTGACCGGCGTGGGCGAGGTGGTTGACCTGATGGTCTGGGACGGCCTCTATGAAATCTTCTACGGCTATCACATGGGGCAGACCGCGGAAAATATCGCCAGCCTGTACGAGATTTCCCGCAAAGAACAGGACGAACTGGGCGTTTTGAGCCATACCCGCGCGCGTCAGGCCATCAGCAAGGGCTGGTTCAAGGATGAGATCGTGCCGATTGCCGTCAAGCAGCGCAAAGGGGAGTTGATCTTCGACACCGATGAACGCCCCATGGATACCGACATGGAAAAAATGGGCCGCTTGCGCCCAGCCTTCCGCAAGGAGGGCAGCGTCACCGCCGGTAATGCCTCGGGCATCAACGACGCCGGCGCGGCGGTGGTGGTGATGAGCGCCGCTAAAGCCAAGGAGTTGGGCCTGACGCCTCTGGCCACTATCGAAGCCTTTGCCTCGGGCGCCCTGGACCCGGCCTACATGGGCCTGGGGCCGGTACCGGCCATCCGCAAGGTCCTGGCCCGCACCGGCATGGGAATCGGCGATTTTGACATGATTGAACTCAACGAAGCCTTCGCGGCCCAAGCCATCGGCTGCATGCGCGAGCTGAATATTCCCACGGACAAACCCAACGAAGTGGGCAGCGGCATCTCTCTGGGCCACCCCATCGGCTGCACCGGTGCGCGCCAGATGGTCACCGCCCTGCAACTCCTCAAACGCCGGAATTGCAGCACGGGGCTGATCTCCATGTGCATCGGCGGCGGTATGGGCATGGCCATGGCCATCCGCCGGAAATAGAATAGCCCTCACCCCCTGTCGCCTGTCACCCGCCTGTGAGCGGCATTGTTTCGATACCGGGGCACGGTGCGCCGTGCCCCTAAACCGCCCCCAACGTAGCTGCTCCTTGGGGCAGCCCCGTACCCCGCCAAATGACCTGCCGGGAGCGATCCGGTTTTCCTTTTAAAGGCCTTGGCTCAAAGGTACTTTTGGGCTTTACTTTTTAGCGGATTATGCTAAAAATAGCATGTTTTCAAAGAACCCCCCTGACCTTATCAATCCCAAGGAGAGTTGAATTCATGGATCTACCCCGTAAACTCGGCATCCTGGTTTTTACCGGTGTGCCCGCCATCATCGGCGGCGGCATCATCTACCATATCTTCGGCACGCTTTCCGCAATCTTGGTGTACGAAATTATCCTCTATATCTTCGCCGGAAGTTATCTCAGCAAATAGGCCTATTACCCGGTAAGCCGGGGGTTCCCGCGCCCGGCTCCCGGGCCAACCCGAGTAGCGGCCCGCGCAATGGGGCGGCGCTTCATCCCGGAGGGGGTGAAGGCAACCCATCCATCCCCGGCGCCGGGCTCATTTCCCTCGGGGATCGGCAGCCGCCCGTCCGGGCGTTCAATTCCATTAAAAAACCAGCCGGCGGTTGAGGGCCTAAATGTCAGCGCCGCCGTTATGCACCAACGCCCATGAACATTATAAAGGCACGCCTTAATTCCAACCCCGGCCCGCAAAGGCGCCATAAGGACGACCATGATGGATCAGACCCCCACCATTAGCATCGAACGCGAAATGCGTAAATCCTACCTGGATTACGCCATGAGCGTCATTATCGGCCGCGCCCTGCCCGACATTCGCGACGGCCTTAAACCCGTGCATCGGCGGGTGCTTTTCGCCATGCACGAACTGAAAAACGACTTTAACAAGCCCTATAAAAAGTCGGCCCGGGTGGTGGGCGATGTCATCGGTAAATATCACCCCCACGGCGATAGCGCGGTCTACGACACCATCGTGCGCATGGCCCAGAATTTCTCCATGCGTTACCCCCTGGTGGACGGCCAGGGCAACTTCGGCTCCGTGGACGGCGACCCTCCCGCGGCCATGCGCTATACCGAAGTGCGCATGATGGCCCTGGCCCACGAGATGCTGGCCGATCTGGACAAAGAAACCGTCGATTTCGTCCCCAACTACGATGAATCCCTCAGTGAGCCGGCGGTGCTGCCGGCTCGCATCCCCTCGTTGCTGGTCAACGGCTCTTCAGGGATTGCCGTGGGTATGGCCACCAATATTCCGCCCCACAACCTGGGGGAGGTGATCGCAGCTTTAAAAGCGGTCATCGACACGCCGGAGATCACCTGGCAGGAGCTGCTGGCCCTGGTTCCAGGGCCTGATTTCCCCACGGCCGGAACCATATACGGTATCCAGGGAATCCACGAAGCCTATCGCTCGGGACGGGGCATTATCCGGGTGCGGGCACGGGTCGATGTGGAAAAGGATCCCAAGAGCGATCAGGAGACCATCGTGGTCCACGAGTTGCCCTATCAGGTCAATAAAGCCCGCCTCATCGAGAAAATCGCGGCCCTGGTACGGCACAAGCAGTTGGAGGGTATTCGCTTTGTGCGGGATGAATCGGATCGGCGCGGCATGCGCATCGCTATCGGGTTAAAGCGCGATCAGTTCTCCGAAGTGGTGATCAACAAACTCTTCAAACAGACCCAGTTGGAAACCAGCTTCGGCATCATCTTTCTGGCGGTAGTCAACAACCGGCCCGAGCTGCTCACTTTCAAAGAGACCCTGGAGCACTTCATCCGCCACCGTAAAGAGGTGGTCACCCGCCGCACCCGCTACGAACTGCGCAAAGCCGAGGAAAAGGCCCATATTCTGGAGGGACTGAAGATCGCCCTGGATCATCTGGACGAGGTGGTGGCCCTGATCCGTAAGGCCGGCTCCCCGGCCGAGGCCAAGGATGGCCTCATGGATCGCTTCCAGCTCAGCGCCATCCAGGCCCAGGCCATTCTGGATATGCGCCTGCAGCGCCTCACCGGGCTGGAGCGCCAGAAAATAATCGATGATTACGAGCAGACCCTCAAGGATATCGCCCGCTACAAGGAGATTCTGGCCGACGAGCAACTGGTGCTGAACATCATCAAGGATGAACTCAACGAAATCGACGAGAAATACGGAGATCCGCGCCGCACCAGGATCGTGGAGGCGGCCCGGGAAATCACCCTTGAGGATATGATCGCCGAAGAGGACATGGTGGTCACCGTCTCCCACGAGGGCTACGTCAAGCGCAATCCCATCACCCTCTACGAGAGCCAGCACCGGGGGGGCAAGGGCAAAACCGCCATGGGCACCAAGGATGAGGATTTCGTGGAGCATCTTTTTGTGGCCTCCACCCATCACACCTTCCTGTTTTTCACCAATCAAGGCCGAGTTTACTGGCTAAAGGTCTATGAAATCCCCCAGGCCGGACGGGCCAGCCGGGGCAAGGCCCTGGTGAACCTGCTCCAATTCCAGGAGGGCGAGAGACTTACGGCGGTGCTGGATGTCCCGGACTTTCAGCCGGGGAGCCACATCCTCATGGCCACCCGCAATGGCCTTGTGAAAAAGAGCGACATTATGGCCTACAGCCGGCCCCGGGTGGGTGGAATCATCGCCATTGATCTTTTACCCGGCGATGAACTGATCGCCGCCCGCATCACCGACGGCAGCCTCAATGTGTTTCTGGGATCCTCTCAGGGCCAGGCCATCCGCTTCCATGAATCCAATGTACGCCCCACCGGGCGGGTGGCTCGGGGGGTGCGGGGCATGCGTCTAAACTCAGGCGACCGCATTGTGGGCATGGAGGTGCTCAGCCACGGCGAGACCCTCTTTGTGGTGACTGAAAACGGCTACGGCAAACGCACAAACATCGACGAATATCCCTTGCACTATAGAGGCGGCAAGGGGGTCATCAACGTGAAAACCAGCAAACGCAACGGCCTGGTGGTGGCTATGCTGCTGGTGGCCGAGGACGACGATCTGATGCTCATCACCGACGGGGGTAAGATCATCCGCATGCCCGTTGACGGGATTTCGGTGATCAGCCGCAACACCCAAGGGGTAAAGCTGATGCATCGCGGCCGGGAAGAGCATGTGGTGGGAGCCGCGCGCCTGGCCGAAAAAGATGACGATGAAGCGGAAGCCGACAGCGAGGCACCTGACCCCGCTTCGGCAT
Source organism: uncultured delta proteobacterium (assembly GCA_963713755.1). Classification (GTDB taxonomy): domain Bacteria; phylum Desulfobacterota; class Desulfobacteria; order Desulfobacterales; family CAVQMW01; genus CAVQMW01. The sequence continues at coordinate 167,581 of CAVQMW010000007.1, forward strand.
CGCCCCTTGAGGATGGTGCCTCGCCCCCTCCGGCGACAACGATGCCTGAGGATGAATTGGATGATGAAGATGACCGATAGCCCAAACCCCCTAATGGCTAAATTGGGAAGCTAAATTCCATGACCTGTTATGACTGATTCCAAGCCCCATAGCGAATTAAAGATCGGCGTGGTCGGCGCCGGCAGTTGGGGCACGGCCCTGGCCAACCTATTGGCCAAAAAGGGTTACCCCATCGATCAGTGGGTCTTTGAACCCGAGGTGAAGGCGCAGATGGCCGCCCAAGGGGAAAACCAGCTATTTCTACCCGGTGTCAAATTATCCCCCAACCTGACCCCTTCCGGTGACCTGGCCCAGGTGGTGTCCGGTAAGGATCTGGTGCTCATAGTGGTGCCCTCCCATGTGATGCGCCATGTGGCCGGAGAGATGGAGCCTCGCCTGAATCCCGGGGCCATCCTGGTCTCGGCCTCCAAGGGTATCGAAAACACGACCCACCTCACCATGACCGGGATCTTGCAGGAGGTGCTGCCCCAAATCCGGCCCGCCCGCCTGGCGGTGCTTTCCGGCCCCAGTTTTGCCAAAGAAGTGGCGGCCCGGGCCCCCACGGTGGTGACCGCGGCCTGCCGGGATGAAGGGGTGGCCCAACAGGTCCAACAGGTCTTTGCCACGCCCTATTTCCGGGTCTATACCCACACGGACGTGCTGGGAGTCGAACTGGGCGGAGCCGTGAAAAATGTGATCGCCATCGCCTCGGGCATCATTGACGGCTTGGGACTGGGGCTCAACACCCGGGCGGCCCTGATTACCCGCGGTTTAACCGAAATCCGCCGACTGGGGATCAACCTGGGCGCCCAGCCGCGAACCTTCACCGGCGCGGCTGGCATCGGCGACCTGATCCTCACCTGCACCGGCACCCTGAGCCGCAACTACACGGTGGGCAAAAAGATCGGGCAGGGCATGACCTTGGCGCAGATCTTGGGCGAAATGAAGATGGTGGCCGAAGGGGTGAAAACCGCGCGTTCAGTCTACAACCTCTCCCGCAAGCGGGGGGTGGAAATGCCCATCAGCCAGGCCATCTATAGGGTGCTCTACGAAGACCTAGCGCCTCAACAGGCCCTGCAACAGCTGATGACCCGGGATCTGAAACAAGAATTGGATGAAGACTGATTTTCCATTGTAACCGCGGCAAGCGCAGTCCTACAAATTCTACCCATGGCTTCTGAAAATAATCCCAAACCGCGATGCTTCGGCGATCTCGGCACCGTCTTTCCCAGCACGGCCGGCGGCTTGCGCCAATCTCCGCCGGCCTGCATGGCCTGCGTTTTTAAGACCGAATGCTTGCGCACGGCCATGGCCCGCCCTCAAGGGGTCGCCGTTAAGGAAGAAACCCTGGATCGCGCCTATGCCGCCGGCATGGTCGGTTTTGTCGGCCGCTGGTCCCGGAAAAAAGAGCTGCACCGCCAGAAAAAAGCCGCCCAGAAAACACCCAAGCCCTGCTCCCCGAAGCGCACGCCATCCGAGTAAGCCGCCCCGAGGGCGGACATGCCTGGCCAGTACTCCTGTTTTTATTCGTGGCAAGCCCTCGCCGAAATTCATCCCTGAAGTGTTGAATTTTAAGCCGCCAGCGAAAAATTTTTCCTAGCCAAGCCTACCCTCCCCCCGTCATTAGCGAAAGGTTAATAGGTACGGCTAAAATTTAAATTAATAATAACAGTTAGTTGTTGACGGGCTTAAGGTCAGCTGCTATAGAATCTAGCCTAAGGACAATTTTCCTAACCTGAAGTACCCACCACTTGGCTTAAAAATTGATCCTATCCCGGAGACGGCAGCGTCCGCCGGGATATCCAGCAACCCTAGCCCGGCATGCCCGAACCCGCATGCTTTTAGAGGGAGTAAACAAGGAGTCCCATGGCGCATTGGAGTGTGCGGGAAGAACTCAGCTTAGCCCAACGACTGCGGCGGTCCTATTACGAGCTTTTGAGAGACGAGCTGGATCAGGTGATGCTCAAGTACGCTCTGGTAGACTCCTATACCAATTTTCAATGCCGGGAGCAAAAATATCCCTATGTGGAAAAACGCGAACTCAAACCCCGGGCGCGGATCCCTGATCTGGAGTATGGGTGCCAAAATGCCTTTCTGGTGTTGTTTGTCGAGGACACCATCCCTGAAGGACACAAGAAAAACATCCGCTTTTTGAACGTCAACAAAACCACTAAAACCAACCTGTTGCAATCCAAAAGCCTGCCCCTGGAGGGTCCCTTTGACCGCACCCATAAGTACTTCGACTCCGTGCACTTTATGGATTTTCTGCAAATTCTGCTGCCCATGGACTATGCCCTCTTGATCCAGAGGGACCCCGCTAGCCATGCCCGCGACCGCTACAGCCTCTCCCATTTCCATGTGAAAGTGGACTGGCCCATTGCCGACGCCGCCGAGGATCTGGGCCGCACCTTGCGCTACATCTCCAAGGATCTGTATGAAAAAGGGGATACCTACGCCGAAAATCTGCAAAAGAAATTCTTCGAGTACTACGGTCTGCCGGTCATGGCCGGAGGCCGGCGCAGCGCCGCCATTGTAGTGGCCCAGTACTTGAAGCGCATTCCCTGCATCAGCACGGTCTATGCCGGTAGCAGCGAGGCCCGGGCTCTGATCCGCATCTCCGAAAGGGGCGTAACCCGCTCGGTGCTCATGAAGTTTTCCCACAAGGAACTCAATCAAATCGCCGAAGAGCATCAGCTGGCGCCCACCACTTTCAAAAAAAATTACCTGGTAGACCGCAAGGGCAGCTACGGAGTCTGCATTTTCCAGACCACCTACGCCACCACCGACCAGTCCCGCCCCCCCGAAGACGGCAAGCTGCGGGAGATGAAACCTGATCTGTACTGGCAGCGGGTGGACGGCCAGCATCTTCTACCCAAACCGGGAAACTGGAAGTATCCCCCCATCCCGCTCAACCTGATCTACTCCTGATATTTTTTCCGTTTGAGTTCTTCCCAGTAGACCAGGCGCTGGGCAATGGTCTTTTCAAACCCCCGCTGGGTAGGACGATAGAAACGGCGCTCCTCCAAGGCTTCAGGCAGATGGCGCTGGGCTACAACCCCTTGGGCATGGTCATGGGCATAGCGGTAACCCGCGCCATAACCCAACTTGCGCATCAATTGGGTGGGAGCGTTGCGCAGGTGCAGGGGCACCGGCAGGCTGCCGGTTTCGCGGATGGTTTTCTTCACTTGGCCATAGGCGCTATAGAGAGCGTTGCTTTTGGGAGCCGTGGCCAGATAGACAGCCGCCTGGGCCAGGGCCAGCTCCGCTTCGGGCATCCCGATGCAGCGCAGCGCCTCCAGCGCGCTCACCGCCAGATCCAGGGCAAAGGGATCGGCCAGCCCCACATCTTCCGATGCGAAACGGATCATCCGCCGGGTCACATAGACCGGATCTTCCCCGGACTCCAGCATGCGCCCCAGCCAGTACAAAGCCCCATCGGGGTCGCTGTCCCGCAGGCTCTTGTGCAGCGCGGAAATGAGATTGTAGTGCTCCTCCCCGCCTTTGTCATAGCGCAGAGCTTTTTTCTGCAGGGCGCGCTTCAAATGGTCCAGGGTCAGTTCCGGGGAAGAATCAACGGAAGGTTCAGGGGGAGCTTGCACGGCCAGGGCCGCAGCAGCCTCCAGTCCGGAAAGCGCGGCCCGGGCATCCCCATCGGCCAGAACCGCCAGTTGGGTGAGAGCCTCTGGGGCTGCTCGCAGCCCCAGTTCCCCCAGCCCCCGGACATCATCGGCAAGGGCGCGGCGTAATATCTCAACAAGATCATCCACGGACAGGGCCTTGAGCACAATCACCCGGCAGCGGGACATCAACGCCGGGATCACCTCAAAAGAGGGATTCTCTGTGGTGGCCCCCATGAGGGTGATCAGCCCGCTCTCCACGTGATGCAAAAAGGCATCCTGCTGGGCCTTGTTGAAGCGATGGATTTCATCCACAAAGAGCAGGGTGGCCCGCTGGTGGCGCTCCCGCTGCTCCCGGGCTTCATCGATCACGGCGCGGATCTGTTTGACCCCCGACAAAACCGCCGAAAAGTGGACGAAATAGGCCTGGGTGGCCCGGGCGATGATCCGCGCCAGGGTGGTTTTGCCGCATCCCGGCGGCCCCCAGAGGATCATGGAAAAGACCTGATCGTGCTCCACCGCGTGGCGGATCAGCGAACCGCGCCCCACCGCATCGGCCTGGCCTAAAAATTGGTCCAAGTTGCGGGGGCGCATGCGCTCCGCCAGGGGGGCTTGAGAATCGGAAATATCCTCGGGCATGGTTGCTGGTGAGGGATTCAAGTCAATCTTAAATGGAGAGGATTAAATGGTAAAATGAAACCCACGAAATACTATAAAAAGATAATATTTCCTGATATTTAGAAACTCTTCGCGATCTTCGTGCGCTTTGTGATTCAGGATAATCATAGCGGAAAAGGTCATGTTTTGGGCCGCCCGCCCCGCTGGCGGAATTTGAGCCGCAGGGGAATTTGATCCAGACCGGTCCCGGCCCGCAGCTGATTGATTAGATAACGTTTATAGGAAAAGTGAACCCCTTCGGGCCGGTTGACAAAACAGACAAAGGTGGGCGGATGGCTGCGCACCTGGGTGATGTAGTAAAACTTGAGCCGTCGCCCCCGGAAAATCGACGGCTCGTTGTAGGCCGTGGCCTGCTCCAGGATGCGGTTCAAGGGACCGGTTTCCACCCGGGTGGCGTATTGATCGTATACCTGGTTGACCAAAGGAAAAATCTTCTGGACCCGCTTGCCGCTCAGGGCCGAGACCGTCAGCATGGGAGCGAAATTCAAAAACCCGGCACGGGCCTTGACATCGGCGATGAAGCGCTGGGGCAGCATCTCCTCTGGCGCCACCAGATCCCACTTGTTGATCAGGATGACACACGCACAACCCCGATCAGCCGCATACCCGGCCACGGTGAGGTCCTGATCGGTGAGTCCTTCGTGGCCATCGATGACAATCAGGGCCACGTCGCAGCGGGCCAGGCTTTTCAGGGCCTTCATTACGGAGAATTTTTCCAGCTTCTGTCGAACCCGCCCCTTGCGCCGGATACCGGCGGTATCGATGAAGAGGTACTCCCGGTCCTGGATACGGGCAGCCACATCCACGGCATCCCGGGTGGTGCCCGGCTGGTCGCTCACCAGCAGGCGCTCCTGGCCCAAGATGCGATTGATCAGGGAAGATTTGCCCACATTGGGCCGCCCCACCACCGCCAGCCGGATGGGCGCTTGGGCCTGCGCCGCCGACTTGCGGGGCCGAGGCAGGTGGGCCACCAGATCGGTCAGCAGATCACCGACACCATAGCCGTGGGCCGCGGAAACCGGAAACAGGTTGTCGACCCCCAATTGATAGAACTCATAGAGCAGATCCTCTTGCTCCGGCCCGTCAATTTTATTGACCGCGTAGTAGACCGGTTTACGGGAGGGCCGCAGGTGGTCAATGAGCTCACGGTCAAAGGGCGAAAGTCCGTATTTCCCGTCCAGAATAAGGACCAGCGCGTCGGCCTCGGCAATGGCTTGATCCACCTGGAACCGGATCTTCTCGGCAAAATCGTCACTGTCCTGGGCCAAAAACCCGCCCGTATCCACCAAGGTAAAGGCCGCCTCATCCCAACGGACAGTCCCCTGATGCCTGTCCCGGGTTACCCCGGGAATATCGTCCACAATGGCCGCCGAAGAGCGGGTCATGCGGTTAAACAGGGTCGATTTGCCCACATTGGGCCGGCCCACAAGGGCCACGACAGCGTGCATGAAATTTTCCTTTGAGCTACCTGTCAATGAGAAGAAAGAGGAAAGGCAGGGGGGGGCCTGCCGGACGGGTGAAGCGGGCCTTGGGCACGTACTTTTTAATGAAGTCAACATAAGCTGAGGTCCGGGTATAGACGCCGTACCAACCTGAGTATACATCACAGGGCGCACCGTAGGATACGATCCCCGCATGCACCCATTCACCGTCCACATTGGCCACCAGCGGTCCGCCGCTGTCACCGATGCAGGAGTCTTTTCCTGCCTGGAAACCCGCACAAAACTGTGAGCTTTGGAGTGGGTACAGGTAGCTATTGTTGCAGTAACTGGCTGGGACAACCGGTAGATAAACCTGTCGCAGCCTATCGGGCCAGAACCATAGACTCGACCCATCCGCCAAACCCCAGCCGATCGCCGTAAGATATTGTCCCAAAAGGTTTTCCGGCAGGGCCTCCCTGGAGGCGCCCGAATAGAGCTTGACGGTGGGTGCCTGTGTCGCCCCAGACAAGCGCAAAAGCGCAACGTCGTTAAGCAGTGTGGTGGGATTGTAACGCGGATGAACCCGAATGGCGGCCACCGGTGTGCGCACATTGGATGGATCCCGCAAATCAAACACGCCAACCGCGACCTCCACCTCATTGGCTGCCAACCCGCTGACACAATGGGCAGCTGTGAGAACCCAGCTGTCATCGATGAGCACACCGGCACAATACTGATCGAAATATAGATCGGATCCACTGCCCGGGGTGAGGAGCGCGACAACCCATGGCCACGCCTCGGGGTCTGCTTCGATGCCCCCCATTATTTTAGGAAGAGGCAGGATAGCGTCCCGGGTCGACACGGAAATGGCGTCAGCGGCCCGAACCGGCTGCACCAAGGCCATACAGAATAGGAGGCCGACCAATGACCGTAGCATAAATCCCAATCTAGCGTGGATGCCCTTTTTCCCAGATGAACTGCTTACCTTGCCAATGGGCATATTGCTCCGGAGATTAAATACCTCACGAACGCCATTCCGGCGAATGCCTGAACCCAGGGTTGCTACTCGCATGAACCTTCGCCAAAATGGCATAACTTCACCCCCGATCAATTTAGGGTCATTTTCGCCCGGCGACCTCGCTGGATGCCCCCGGCTGACTACCTGCCGGAGCAGGCTTATCAAAGTTTACCCCCAACTCGATTGGGGGTCCGGCATGCTGCCTGTAGCGTATTTTATTTCCGGCTTAATATCACATTCACCGCAACTGGCTATCTTTACTTCCACGGCGATTGTAGCCTGTGGGGGAGGTTTGCCGTTTCTCCAACTCCGACTGGCAGGCGACACACAAGCGCACCCCGGAGATAGCCTTGCGACGCGCTTCGGGTATCGGCGCTTCGCATTGCGCACAGCAAGTTAAACTTTCGCCGGCCGGCAATCGGCTCCTGGCCAGTTTCACGGCGTCGCCAACGTTGGCCTCGATTTGCTCCTGCACACTCCCATCACGGGCCCAGCCTACAGCCATGGATAACTCCTGTTCATGTCATCATGGATCAACTCAGGTTTCACCATTGAGATTAGCACCAATTTTCTCTGAACTTTCGCGAAATTTAATGCAGAATCTGGCTGAGGAAAAGTTTGGTACGCTCATGGACGGGATGATTGAAAAATTCTTCAGGGGTATTCTCTTCCACCACCTGACCGAAATCCATGAACATCACCCGGTGGGCCACGCTGCGGGCAAAACCCATCTCGTGGGTCACCACGATCATGGTCATGCCTTCGCCGGCCAGGCTGATCATCACGTCCAGAACCTCCTTGATCATTTCCGGGTCCAGGGCCGAGGTGGGTTCGTCGAAGAGCATCACTTTGGGCGCCATGCAGAGGCTGCGGGCGATGGCCACCCGCTGCTGCTGGCCGCCGGAGAGCTGGCCGGGAAATTTCTTGGCCTGCTCGGCGATCTGCACCTTTTCCAGGTAGTACATGGCGGTCTCTTCGGCCTCCTTGCGAGGGGTCTTGCGCACCCAGATGGGGCCCAAAGCAAGATTTTCCAGAATGGTCAAGTGGGGAAAGAGGTTGAAGTGCTGGAACACCATGCCCACTTCGGCGCGAATTTTTTCGATATTCTTCAGATCGTTGGTCAGTTCGATACCGTCCACCACGATCTTGCCCCGCTGATGCTCCTCTAAGCGGTTGATGCAGCGGATTAGGGTCGATTTTCCGGAGCCTGAAGGACCGCAGATCACGATCCGCTCCTGCTTGTGCACGGTCAGGTTGATATCCTGAAGCACATGAAACTCTCCGAACCACTTGTGCATGCGGGTGATCTCGATGATGGGCTCATCCAGGGGCTGATTCTGGGGAGCAGAGGCGTCTGCCGGGCGCTCGGTGGTACTCATGGAAAATATCTCGCAGGTATCCTGGGGTTAGCCTTCCGTGGAAAGTTCTTTTTCGATTTTGCGGCTGAAATTGGACAAGTAGAAACAGCAGATAAAGTAGATCATGGCGATAAAGATGTAGGCTTCCGCCGAAAAGCCCATCCAGCGGGGATCGCCCAAAATGGATTGGGTGGTTTTGAGCAGATCGTAAAGGGCGATGATCACCACCAGGGAGGTGTCCTTGAAAGCGGAGATCAGAATGCTCACCGAGGGCGGGATCACGATCTTCAGGGCCTGGGGCAGGATGATCAGCCGCATGGTCTGGTAATAGTTGAGCCCCAGGGACTCGGCGGCTTCGTACTGCCCCTTGGACATGCCCTGCAGGCCTCCGCGCACCACCTCGGCGATGTAAGCCGCGGTAAAGAGAATAATGGCCGCCTGAGCGCGCACGATTTTGTTTACGGTGACCCCTTCGGGCAAAAAGAGGGGAAAGACTACTGAGGACATGAAGAGCAGGCTGATCAAGGGCACGCCGCGGATCAATTCGATATAGACCACGCAGAGGGATTTGATGGCCGGCAGGCGCGACTGGCGACCCAATGCGAGCAGGATGCCCAGGGGATAAGCGGCGGTCAGTCCGAACACCGAGAGCAGCAGGGTCAGGGGCAAGCCCCCCCACTTGGTGCTCTGCACCGATTCCAGCCCGAAAAGCCCGCCCTTCATCAGCAGGCCCATGACCACAAGCCCGGCGAGCCAAACATAGACCAGGCGCTTTTTCCAATTTCCCCGGTATTGGCTGAAGACCAGCAGCGCCGCCAGAATGATCATGGCCAGGGCGGGCCGCCACTGCTGGTCGTAGGGATAAAATCCGAACAGGATGAAACGCAGATTGGCGGGAATAATGGACCAGCAGGCGCCATCTACCGCCTGGCACTCCTGGCCCGTGGAGGTCCACAGGCTGTCGATAAATGCCCAGCGAATAAACGGCGGAACCGCCTTGAAAATCAAAAGGAGGGTCGCCAGGGTCAGCAGGGTATTGAACCAGCTGTTAAAGAGGTTGCTTTTGAGCCATCCCAAGACGCCCACGCTGCCCACCGGGGGTTTAACCTCTGCGGGGTCGGGAGTTTTCGATAGATGCCGGGGTGAGGCCACCATGCTCCCTTTAACGTTCCACAAGTTTCATTTTTTTATTGTACCAATTCATATAGGCCGAGGTGGAAAGGCTGAAAATAAGGTAGACCAGCATGATCAGGGCCACCCCCTCGATGGCCTGGCCGGTCTGATTGATGGTCGTGCCGGCCACGGAAACAAAATCGGGAAAACCGATAGCCACGGCCAGAGAGCTGTTTTTGGTCAGGTTCAGCATCTGGCTGGTAAGGGGCGGAATGATCACCCGCAAGGCCTGGGGCAGGATCACCAGGTTAAGGACCTGACCCGGTTTCAAACCAATGGCCAAGGCTGCTTCGGTTTGGCCTTTGCTCACCGATTGAATCCCTGCCCGCACCACCTCGGCCACAAAAGCCGCCGTATAGAGCACCAACCCCAATAGCAGGGCGGTGAACTCAGGGCTGATACTGACCCCTCCCCTGAAATTGAATCCTTTGAGCACCGGCACGTTCATGGCCGTGGGGGCACCGGCCGCAGCCCAAATGACCAGCGGCAGCCCCAACAGGATCCCCAGCCCCACGAGGAACAGGGGAAAAGTCTGCCCGGTGCGTTCCTGGCGCTTGCGCGCCCAGCGCCGAATCAAATAGACCGCTCCAATTCCCGCAACAAAGGCCATAGCCATATATTTTAAGGCTGGATGAGCGGCGGGCACCCCGAAAATCAACCCCCGGTTACAAAGAAATACCCCGGCAAATGGGTTGAGGGCCTGACCGGGAGCAGGCAGGATTTCATAAAAAAAGGCGTACCAGAAAAAGAGCTGCAGCAAAATTGGGATATCTTGGAACACTTCGATGTAGACGGCCGCCAGGCGGCTCACCAGCCAATTGGTGGAAAGACGGGAAATTCCCACCAAAGTGCCTAAAAGCAGCGTGAGGATGATTCCGATCAGCGAGACGTAGAGGGTGTTTAGGGCCCCCACGAGCAGGGCTTTTAAATAGGTATCGGCGGCCGAATAGGCGATGAGCGACTCGCCGATTTCAAAAGAAGCCTCTTTTTCCAGAAAACCGAAACCGGTGGCGATGGCCTGGCGTTCCAGGTTGGCCAGGGTGTTGCTCATCAGGTAGTAGGCCAGCAGCCCCACGAAACCCAGTACGCCGATTTGATAGAGCACGCCCCGGACCCTGGGGTCGTACCAGAAGGATGCCTTGGCGGGCGCTTCTAAGGTGCTCGATTCAGTGGGTGGAGCGGGCATAGAACACGCTCTCGGATTGGGCGGATAAATTGAGCTTCAGCGACACGGATGAATGGGGAAAAAACCAGAAGTGTTGGAACTCGGGCTGCCGGCCGAGGACCGCCAGCCCGATCAGATAACGGGTATTATTTAAACGGCGGCGTAAACATCAAACCCCCGTCGGTCCACAGCGCATTGAGGCCGCGCTCCAATTTCAGGGGGGTATCCACGCCCACATTACGGGCAAACACTTCGCCATAATTCCCCACCAGTTTGACAATGTTGTAGGCCCACTTCTCATCCAGGCCCAAGGCCTTGCCATTGCCCTCACTCACCCCCAGAAAGCGCTGAATCTGGGGGTCTTGGCTGTTGAGCATTTCATCCACGTTCTGGGAGGTGATGCCCAGGAATTCGGCCTCGATCATGGCCATCACCGAAAAATTGACAATGTCATACCACTGGTCGTCGCCGTGGCGGACCGCCGGCGCCAGAGGTTCCCGGGAGATAATTTCCGGCAGAATGATATAGTCATCGGGATTGGGGGCTACGGCCCGGGTGCCGGCCAGCTGGGAGGCATCTGAAGTCAGGCTGTCGCAGCGCCCGGCAAAGAAGGCTTTGGCCAGCTCCGGGGTGCTTTCAATCACCACCGGGTTCATGGTCATATTGTTGGCCCGGAAAAAATCGGCTGCATTGAGTTCCGTGGTGGTTCCGGGCAACACGCACACCGTGGCCCCGTCAAGCTCCTTGGCGCTCTTGACGCCCAGTTTTTTGGAAACCATAAATCCCTGGCCGTCATAGTAGTTGACATGCACGAAATTGAGCCCCAACGCTGTCTCCCGGCCTAAGGTCTGGGTGGCGTTTCGGGCCAGAACATCCACCTCCCCGGACTGCAGGGCGGTAAAGCGCGTTTTGGCGGTCAAGGGAATGAACTCGAGTTTATCCGGCGCACCAAAAACGGCCACGGAGACCGCCCGGGCGGTTTCCACGTCCAACCCTCGCCAGACCCCTTTTTCATCGGGTTTGGCAAACCCAAAAAGTCCCTCGTTGACCCCCACCTTGATGACGCCCTTGGCTTTGACATCCTCCAAAGTTCCGGCCCCGGCACTCCAAGCGAACAGCAGCATTAAAGCCATCAAAACACTTAACCCAACAGTTGTCCTCTTCATTTCACCCTCCTTAGGTTTGGTGATGGGATTAATCAATAACCTGTCGCGCTCCCAGGAATCCGGCGCCAGCAGGCCACATCTGCACCCTGTTTTTTTCACACACGGCAACGGTTTGGCAAGGAAAATCAAGGCGTGGCAAGCTTTGGACGCAGCGTTGCGGCCCCCAGGCGGGAGATTCGATCCGCCGTGGCATCTGAAAGCGATACCGATTATCTCGGCCGGCCGCTGATCTTGCCCGGTTTCCCAGATTTCAGGAAACCACCAGGTTGGGCGATTCCAGTTTTTCCAGAATCAGAGGGGTGACCACGTCGGCAAACAGGAGGCTGAGGCGTATCATCTCGTTGATGTATTGTTCATTCCAGACCCCCTGATAGCGGGCCTTGAGAATGGTGGCGATATCCGCGCCCTGCAGGATGGCCCGGGCCACCCCGACCAGATCGTGCTGAAAGTTCCGATCCGCCAAAAGCCGCCCCAGGCGGTCCATCTTATCGCGATAGGGATTGTCGGGCATGGCCGCTAAGGTACCGGGGAACTCCGTAAGGAATCCCTCCACCAAGCGCTGGGCCTCGGTATGAATCGCCTCGTTCACCTGCTCCTGGCTAAATTCCGGGAGCGGACTGTTTTGGGTCGCTGCCGCGGGCCCCCAGGCCACTCCGGCGGATAGGGCCAAGATGAAGGCAAGCATATAAGTTCGCATCTTATTTTCTTTCAATTTATAGTTCGGGCCGCCGCGCTTTGAGGGTGCGTTGAATTTCGGTGGCCAATTCATTAATGGAGAAGGGTTTAAGCAAAAAGGCATTGAAGCCCAGCGCCAGGGCGCGGTCCTCATTCATTTGCTCACTGAACCCGGTACAGAGAATCATGGGAATATCGGGACGGATTTTGCGTATCTCAACAGCCAGCAGGTCGCCGGTCATTTTGGGCATGGTCATATCGGTGATGATCAGATCGTAGGCCCGAGGGTGGGCGCGAAACAGCGCTAAGGCTTCGATGGGATTCATGCAGGTAGTAGGCTGGTAGCCCAACTCCTTGAGCAGTTCCCGGGACATGTCCACCAGGTTGGCCTCGTCATCCACAAAGAGAATTTTGGCATTGCCGTGGGCCGCAAAGACCGGGATGGGCTTTTCCTGGGAGATCTCCTCATCCGTTTTTATCAACGGCAATAGGATCTCAAAAGTCGCGCCTTTGCCCGGCTCACTCTCCAGGGTCACGACCCCCTTGTGGTTTTTAATGATGCCTTGAACCACGGAAAGCCCCAGGCCGGTTCCTTCGCCCTTGTTTTTGGTGGTGAAATAGGGATCGAAAATGGCGTCCTGGATGTCGCTGCGAATCCCATGCCCGGTATCGCTGACCGAGAGTTTAAGATATTTTCCACCGCGGATCAACTCATGGCGGTTGGTGAGAGTCTCCGACAAAGAGACATTGGATAGTTTCACGATCAAGCGGCCGCCGCTGGAGCGCATGGCGTGGGCGGCGTTGGTGCACAGGTTCATAATGACCTGGTGAATTTGGGTGGCATCCGCCCGCACGATCCCACACTCCGGATCAATCTCTTCGCGAATCTCGATGGTGGAGGGCAGAGAGGCGCGCAGCAGCTTAAGGGTTTCCTTGACAATGGGGCCGAGTTGGATGGGTCGGTCCTCATGGGTATTGGATCGGCTGAAGGATAAAATCTGGCGAACCAGAAACTTGGCCCGCTCGGCTGCCTGCAGCACATGCTCCAGACTCTCCTGGGCTTCGTGTCCCTTGCCCACCCGGATGCGGGCGATCTCCGCATAGCCCATAATTCCCGCCAGAATGTTGTTGAAATCGTGGGCAATGCCGCCGGCCAAGGTCCCGATGGCTTCCATTTTTTGGGATTGCCGGAGCTGGCTCTGCAAGCTGCTTTTCTCCTGCTCGGCCTCTTTGCGTTCGGAAATATCACGCGCAATGGTCAGGACCGCCGGATTGTCATCGAAATCGATGACTCTGCAGCTGGCCTCAATGGGGATATCCTCGCCGTTAAAGCGCTTGAAGGTTGTTTCGAACAGGGATTGCCCGATCTGCTTGAGATTTTCAAGCTCGTCGGTCAACAGGTCCGCCGATTCAGATTCCGTCAGCTTGAACAGATCCATCTGCATCAGCTGGCCCCGGGTATACCCCAGCTTTTCGCAGGCCACCCGGTTCACATCCACCATGCGGCCTTCCAAATCACTCACAAAAATGGCATCGCCGGCGTTGTCGAAGAGTGTTCGGTAGCGGTTGGTGGAGACCTGCAGGGCACGGATGGTGCCGAGGTCAATGGAGAGACTCTTAAACGAGGGACTGGCTGCTCCGTCCCGGCCGGCTGATCGCTTTCGCTCAGTCATTCAATCTATTTCCCAAGTTTGGTATCGAATTTCGGAACCGTATATTTCCCAAGGGCCCCTGTTCTGTTGCCTCCCCGCACCGCCTTGTATCGACGATAGCCGGATTGAATTGCTGATTTTTGGCCTACCCAGCGCTTGGGGCATTTCAATGTATTATAAATCTTAGAAAAATCATGCAATAAGCAGACCACTAACATAAAGCGTGGGGCCCCCCCGGGTCAAGAGCTTATGACATGTTACAACTCTGGCCGGAGCCCCGGCCAGGCGCCGTTTTTTGGTTCCAGCAATCTCAATTTTTGTCTTGGGGTAAATTTGGATTCAGCGGCCCTTGTAACTTCGGTATCGCGCGGGGCTCTATTTTGGATAGCGTAAATTGAAGCACAGCTTGCATTGGTTGTGGTTTACCTTTATGATTTATTACCAATCGGAGGAAAAGTCACCATGAATATCGATCAAATTGTCTTTCGCATGGCCGGCGGAATGATTTTGGCCAGCCTGATCTTAGCTCAAATTCACTCTCCCCTCTGGCTGTGGTTCACGGCCTTCGTGGGCGCGAACCTGTTGCAATCCTCCTTCAGCGGGTTCTGCCCGCTGGCGGTCATTCTAAAGAAACTGGGCAAGCCCCCGGGCCCGGCCTTTAAATAATTTTCCAATCCACCGCCGGGGCGTAACAAATGAAATCCCATCCAATAACTAGGACAGAACAATGCCGATTTATGAATATCAATGCCGCCAGTGCCAACACTGCTTCGAAAAATTGGTCTTTGCCGGTGATGAGGAACCCGTGACCTGCCCCCAATGCGAGACCCGTGAGGTTGAGAAACTCATGAGTTGCGTCAGCTTTATGGGCGACAGCAGCACGGGGGTGTGCAGCACCAACAGCGGCAGCAGATTTGGCTGAGCGGCTTAACCCCTTTTGACCGTGGGTCAAAAAAACAACCCCCGACACGCCGCCGCCAACCCTCCGGCCAGCCCAATGGGCCCCGGGCCTGAAATCTTTCAGGTTGAATTTTTCAGCCGCCGGATTTAGGCCATGGTCGCAATATTTCGGATCTGATCAACCCGTCGCCCAGAGGCGGCCCCACCGGTATGCATGCCATGGCCAAAGTGATCAATTTAAAAGCCTACCGCAACCAGGCGCTGGATCAGAGGATCTACGGTCCTTGGGTCAAACGCTTCGGCGAGCGCTACGACCAATCCCTCACCTTGCCCGATCTTAGCGCCAAGGTGCTATTTGGCCTGGCCCTGCCGGGGGATCCCGGCTCCATGGCCTACTATGAACTGATCATGGGGATTTTGGACCTTGGCCCGGCGGACCATTTTCATTTCCTGGATAACGACCATCGCATGCGCGTGGTGGATACCCACCTGTTTTTGGCCGACCAGGTGCGCTTTGAATTGATGTATCGCTTGAGCTGGATCACCCGTTTCGGCGCCAGGGAACTTCCCCTGGTGCAGATGGTTCTCGAACTCGGCGAGGCTAAAAAACAGGTCCATAAGCAGCCCCCCCAACTGGCCGCTTCGCACCCCGAATACGCCCACTACCAGAAACTGGTGTATGGGGACAAAGAGGCGTTCTTGCGCCGCATGCTCCCCGCGGCCCTGGAAGCCTTTCAGAAGCAGCTTTAACCTTCTGTGGTTAAGCCGGCCGGCCACTTCTCGCCGCGAGACGGATCCCCTATCGCAGCGCCATTGCCAACCCTCTTGAAACCCGTTAAGCTCCGCCGATCAGCCCTAGCTGACAGCCCGAAGATAGGATCCCATGGCCGCATCTGAAACCGAAGCTCGAACTGCAGCTGCAACTCGACCCGGACTTATCCCGGCCCAAAGCTCCGCCCTGGAGAAGGCCTGCCTCTTGGCCGCGGCCCTCACCGCATTTATGAGCCCCTTTATGGCCTCGGCCATCAATGTGGCCTTGCCCGCCATTCAGCGCAGCTTTGGTATGGGCGCGGTGGCTCTGAGCTGGGTCTCCACCGCCTATCTGCTCGCCTCGGCCATCGTTCTGGTGCCGGCGGGAAAAGTCGCCGACATCTATGGGCGCAAGAAAGTGTTCACCCTGGGATTGACCATCTTTACCGCCAGTTCCCTCCTGCTGGCCCTGGCTCCCAGCGCCGCCGTCCTGATTCTGCTCCGAATTCTCCAGGGCTCAGGAGCCGCCATGACCTACACCACGGGCATGGCCATTCTCACCTCGGTGTTCCCGCCCCACAAGCGCGGCCGGGCCATCGGCTTTTACGTCTCGGCGGTTTATATTGGATTGAGCATCGGCCCAACGGTGGGTGGCGTATTGACCCACTATTGGGGCTGGCGCAGC
Organism: uncultured delta proteobacterium; assembly: GCA_963713755.1. Taxonomy (GTDB): domain Bacteria; phylum Desulfobacterota; class Desulfobacteria; order Desulfobacterales; family CAVQMW01; genus CAVQMW01. The sequence goes on from CAVQMW010000007.1 coordinate 183,878, forward strand.
ATTTTTGCCGTAATCACTCCCTTGGGATTGATCCCTATTTTCATCAGCGTCAAATACCTGACCGGAGAGTGGCGTGACGCCCCCGGCGAAATCTTGGATATCTGGGGCAGTCTGATTTACGCCGCGGCGATACTGGCGCTGGTCTACGGGGCCACCCAACTGCCCTCTGCGGAGGGGATCTATCTGCTGATGGGGGGTCTGGCCGGCCTGGCGGGATTCGTCTACCGCCAGCGCAAGGTTCGCTATCCGGTGTTTGAGGTGCGCCTGTTTCAGCAAAACCGCCTGTTCGCCTTTTCCAGCCTGGCCGCATTGATCAACTATGCGGCCACCTTTGCGGTCACCTTCCTGATGAGCCTCTATCTCCAATACATTAAAGGATTCAGCCCCCAAAGCGCCGGAATGATCCTCCTGGCGCAACCGGCCATGCAGGCCATCTTTTCGCCCCTGGCCGGCCGCTGGTCCGACCGCATTGAACCGAGAATCCTGGCCTCGGCCGGCATGGGCCTGACCGCCCTGGCCCTGATCCAGCTGATCTTTATCGGCGCCCAAACGCCCCTCACCTACCTCATCGGCCTGCTGCTGATGCTGGGCATCGGCTTCGGCCTGTTCTCCTCGCCCAACATGAATGCCATCATGGGCGCCGTGGACAAACGCTACTATGGCATCGCCTCCGGGGCCGTGGCCACCATGCGGCTCCTAGGCCAAATGTCCAGCATGGCCCTGGCCACGGTGATCTTCGCCATCTTCATGGGCAACGCGCCCATCACCCCGGAAATCCACCCTCTCTTTCTGCAAAGCCTGAAAGTGATCTTTGTCACCGGCAGCGCCTTGTGCACCCTCGGCATCTTCTTTTCCCTGGTGCGGGGCAATATCCGATAGCTCCCAGCCCAGCGGGCGATCTTTCAAGCCCACCGCCAACCCAAGGGGTAAAACCGGATTTTTCCTTCCCTTAGGCAGGGTTCGCCAGGGAAAAATTAACTTGACAAGTACACTCAAACGGCGTTCCATTCTGGGAGGCTGGATGTGCGTCCCTTGTTTGCAGTAGGCCGGTTTTGAATCAGCGCCCCAATTTCAGCAGCCCTGAGATCTTTTCAGCCCTCGCCTTGTCCTCAGTACCAACCGAGCATGCTTTAAATTCCTAGCGTGCCCCGGCCAACCGTTTCCGCGGGGGTTACCCCATCCCGCTCGGCAGCTTGTCGGTGAAAATGATTGCTTACTCAACCCCACACCAGGAGAATGCCATGAGAAAAACCAGCCCTTTTTCCTCACCCATCGCAATCCTCGCCCTGATAACCGCCTTGATAATCTTCTGCACGGCGGCAAATACCGCAGCGCAGGCCATATTGGCCGGAGACCGCAGTATTCCCGTGGAGGCCAATAACGGCATGGTGGTCACCAGCCATACCCTGGCAACCCAGGTCGCCCTGGAGATATTGAAAAAGGGCGGGAATGCCATTGATGCCGCGGTAACCGCCGGTTTTGCCTTGGCCGTGACCCAACCGCGCTCCGGCAACATCGGCGGCGGCGGCTTCATGCTGGTTTCCTCGGAGGAGAAAAACGAGGTGGTGGCCATCGACTACCGGGAGAAAGCACCGGCCGGCGCCACCCGGGATATGTTTCTGGGGCCCGATGGTGAAGCCGACCCCCAACTCTCGCGCTATTCCCATATTGCCGCCGGCGTGCCGGGCACCGTGGCCGGATTGGCCCTGGCCTTGGAAAAATACGGCACCATCTCCCTGGCCGAAGCCCTGGCGCCGGCCATCGAACTGGCTTCAAAAGGCTTTGAAGTCACCCCCCGTTTTGCCAAAGGGGTCAAATCCAAGGAAGATATTCTGTTCAAGCTCGAGGCCGGCAAGAAAAAATTCTTGAAAGCCGACGGCAGCTTTTACGAACCCGGAGATATCTACGTCCAGCCCGATCTGGCCAAAACCCTGGAACGAATTGCGCAGCAGGGCACCCAGGGCTTTTACCAAGGGGAAACCGCAGACCTGATTGTAGCCGAAATGCAGCGCGGCCAGGGGCTGATCACCCACGAGGATCTGAAAAATTACCAGCCCCAGATCCGCAAGCCGGTGCAAGGCACCTATCGCGGGCATGAGATCTTCTCCATGTCACCGCCCTCATCGGGCGGGGCACACATCATCCAGATTCTCAACATCCTGGAAGGCTACCCCATCGGCAATCTGGGCCACAACTCGGCAGCCACCATTCACCTGATGGCCGAAGCCATGACCCGCGCCTATGCCGATCGCTCCAAATATCTGGGAGACTCCGATTTTGTGAAAGTACCTCTGAAAGGATTGACCTCCAAGGCCTACGCCGCCCAATTGCGGTCCCAGATCGATCCCCACTTTGCCTCCAACAGCCAGAATATCCTGCCCGGCGATCCGGTCGGCTTTGAAAGCGATGAAACCACCCACTTCTCCATTGTGGACAAATTCGGCAACGCCGTAGCCAACACCTACACCATCAATTTCAGCTACGGCTCGGGAATTGTGGTCGAAGGCGCCGGTTTCCTTCTCAACAACGAAATGGACGATTTTTCCGCCAAACCGGGTGTGCCCAACGCCTACGGGCTGATCGGCGGCGAAGCCAACAAGATCGAGCCCCACAAACGGATGCTCTCCTCCATGTCTCCCACAATCGTCAAAAAGGGCGGCAAAAACTTCCTGGTGGCCGGGTCTCCCGGCGGCTCGCGAATCATCACCACCACCCTGCAGGTGATCATGAATGTCATCGACCACAACCTGAATGTACAGGCCGCGGTGAACGCCCCCCGCATCCATCACCAGTGGCTGCCCGATGAAATCCGCATCGAGGAGGGCATCAGCCCGGACACCATCCGCCTGCTCAGGGGCATGGGCCACGCCGTGTCGGAGCAAAGCTCCATGGGCGCCATTCAGAGCATCATGGTGGGCGAGGATGGAATATTCTACGGCGGCGCGGATCCCCGGCGCAGCACCTCGGCGGCCATGGGGTTTTAAACCTGAGGAGGGGAGAAATTTAAAGCTAAAGGGCCGTGGAACAAATTGTTCCACGGCCCCCAAAGAATTTGCAGTTTCAGTTGCGCCCTTGTGATACCCCCAAGCGTATCAGGCAAAACAATATCATTTCGGAATAATAAGATACTCAATGTATCTCAGATCGCCGTATTTTTGTGATATGTAATCTTTTTTAATGCAATCTGCACCGATCTATCTTTCAGCCTGACCACAATATGGTGTGCCCAGGCTGATTGTGTCCCAACTTCAGCTACTGGCAAGCTACCTGCAATTTACAACATCTCAAAAACCAGATGATTAACCGCGCTTAAAAAGAGTATTGAAACGCAGCCACTAGTAACCATCAAAGGGGTTCAAGAGCGAAGCCAATCCGGTAGGTCGCGTCCCTTTGCTACGCTGGTGAGAGAACGGTTGGTGTACCCGAGGTAATCGCGCGGTTCCCACCGTCCCCGATGGCCGTCGCGCGGGCACTGAATGATGACCAAACCTTTGCACCTTGAAGAATTGAAGATATTTGTAGTATTGCCACTCCGGTTCTGATAAAATTTATTTATGATACCAAGATTGGGTGGCGGGCCGGTTGGTGCAGGACCGATATGGCCTACCGTCACATCAAGCTGAGGAGGACGATAATGGGGAAACTCATAAACACAATGTTATTGCTCGCTTGCACGTGCATGCTCCTTGTTGTTGTTGACGATGCGGAGGCCGGCAGACAGAACCAACTGCGCCAACTCCGCCAGGATCGGCTGGAGATCGGGCGCGGCATGCTCGAGGTGCAGAACGTGGACTGGACCACGCTGTTGCCCTATTACGCTGGCGACATCGAGTACCACGATTCGATCGTCGACGTCTACGGCTTGGATATGTTGACGCAATTCCTCGGTCGGCTCTACGGCAGCTCGCCGGACCTCGTCACGACAATCGAGGACGAAACCCTGGTGGGCGGCAAGTACTCGGCGACCTGGACCATGGTCGGCAGCTTCAACGGCGTGCCTTACGAAGCCAAGGGCATTTCGATCATCAAGTTCCGTAGCTGGAGCAGGGAGGTCTACTACTGGCGGGACTACTACACCGAAGGCGACATCATGACCAATATTTCCGGCTTCGATGAAGCGATACTGGGATTCCGCACGTACTACCGGTGCGCCGTCGATCCAACCTTTAACTGCCCTCTCGAGCTGGCCACGGCCGACGCCCTTCCCGAAATCGAACCCTTGCTCGACTCGCCGGCGCCGGTAAAGTACCGCCGCGGGATCCGTTCCCGGATCAGGTTGCGCCGGGATCGTCTTGAGGTTGGACGCGCGCTCGTCGAGATCAACGCCGCGAACTGGCAATCGCTGCTGCCGTATTATACCGACGATTACGAGTATCACGATCCGATCGTCGACATCTACGGCTTCGACACGCTGGTGCCCTTCTTCGCGCGACTTTTTACCAGTTCGCCCGACCTGGTCACCACGGTCGAGGATGAAATGCTGATCGGCCGCGTGTACACGGCGACGTGGACAATGGTCGGTCAGTTCAACGGCGTGCCCTACGAAGCCAAGGGCATGTCGATCATCAAGTTCCGTGACTGGAGCACACAGGCGTACTACTCGCGGGACTACTACAGCGAGTCCGACATCATGGCGACCGTCCCGGGGCTCGACCAGGCGGTTGAGGGGTTCCGGGTCTCCTACAGGTGTGTCGTGGACCCGGCCTTTGACTGTTCCCTCCCGCCGCCCGTAACACTCGAAGCTGACGGCCAGTAAGCGCAAATAGCGGATGATAAGAATTTGCTTTTTCAGCAACTGGCCCGAAGGGGGATAATCAGATTCGCCCCCTTTCGAGGCGCATAAATTCATGGTTATCTGTTCAAAATAATCTGTGAAGGTAAATTCGGTTATACGCTGAGATAGTAGGGCGAATAACGACTGAATTTGCAGAAATTCCGGGTTCCGGGATGTACGTGTCCCTCTGTCGCTGTTGTGTCTAACGCGGCTATATCTAATCTGCCACGACGCCTTTTTCCTCGTTACCGGGCCAGCCGTCATCAAAGGGGTCGACCGTGATGGATTTTACAGACGGCTGCCTTCTTGAGGGAGGTGGTCTGCTTTGTTCTTCCCATCGTCCAAGATGTGTAAGAATCCTGCGGGTTATACATCCGGTTGAGATTGGGTGATAAAGCTGATGATCTTCATCTCGGCATGGTAGAGCGGACACACTAACCGGTTCGCCCCCCATATCTTTTTCATGCAGTCTTTCCAGTAAAAGAAATTTGAAGAATAGCGATTGTGTCCTTCAAATTTTTTCAAATTATTCAATAAGGATAGCAACGGTGAAAAAGCTATTTGGCGCTGTGTTTATATTGGAAATTTTTACGGGGATCCGCGCCGGCCTCGGCGTCTTTGTGATGTTGTGCGCGCTGTCGACCAGCGTGGGCTGGGCGCAGGACGCGACGGCCGAAGAACCCGCGGCCGAGGCGACACAAGGCATGGCGACGGCCTATCCAGCAGGCCTTGATGATCCATCCATCGACCTTGAAGAATTGCAGTTGCGGCTCATCCCGCTGACCGCTGATCAGCTCGGCTCGCTCGCCGCAGCTTGGCAGGAACAGGCGCGCGCTGCCACGCAAGCGGCCGTCGACAAAAGCCTCGAGATCCGTGCCGCCGAAGGGAGCGAGACGGAGGCCTTGCGTGAGAAGCGGCTGGCGCTTCTGGAGGAACGCGGGCTCATCTTCGAGAAGTTTTTGGCCGTGGTTTCCAGCTTAGAGGCGAAAGGTGGCGATCCGGCGAAGGTAGCGGCGCTGCGCGACTATCTCTCTGAAATCAGAAACCAGGAGAAGTGGCGGCTGACGCTTCAAGAATTTGCCGATAGCCTTCTGAAGTGGCTGGTCTCGCCCGAGGGCGGAGTGGGGATCGCCTTTCGCATCGTTGTCATTGCCGGCTCGTTGTTTGGATTGTTCATCGTCGCCCGGATCGTGCGCGCCTGGGCGAGAAGTGCCCTCAACCGGGTGCCGAACCTTTCCAGGCTTTTGAGGAGCTTCCTCGTCATGGCCGTGTACTGGCTCACCATCGCCTTCGGCTTGATGGTCGTGCTCGCCGCGCTGGGGGTCAACATCACACCGCTGTTCGCGCTTGTGGGCGGGGCCTCCTTTATTATTGCTTTCGCCCTGCAGGAGACACTGGGTAACCTCGCCGCGGGGCTGATGATCATGATCAATCGCCCGTTCGACGAAGACGACTATGTCCTGGTCGCAGGTCTCGGCGGCACCGTCAAGCACGTCTCCGTGGTCTCGACGACGGTGACCACGCCCGACAACCAGGTGATCGTAATCCCGAACTCCAAGGTATGGGGCGACGTCATCACCAATGTCACCGCGTCGGACACCCGCCGTGTCGATCTCGTTTTCGGCATCGGCTACGGCGACTCGATCGAGCAGGCACAGAAGGTGCTGGAAGAGGTTGTCGCCCACCACCCGCTCATTCTGAAAGATCCGGCCCCGGTGATCCGGGTCAACGAGCTGGCGGAGAGCTCGGTCAACTTCATCGTGCGCCCCTGGGCGAAGACCGGTGATTACTGGACTGTGTATTGGGACCTCCAGCGCGCAGTGAAGGAGGCGTTCGACAACAACGGTATCTCGATCCCCTTCCCGCAGACGGATATGCACCTCCACGTGACAGACAGCGGCAAGGCGGCGGATCCCGCGGTCATGTCGGCATTGAGCGGAGACGGCAAGGGGCGTACCCGCAGGGAGACCGGTTACGCCAGTGGTGACTCCGCCGACGCCGAACATAGTGACGATGGCAGTGAGGGGGCTAAAGCAACCTGCGTTCGATGACTTGGATGGAGGGCATCCTAAGGAAAAAAGGCAACCAAGAACTATGGAAAAGATCCCGACAGCTGCGCTGAGGCGTGCCTCGACAGTCGCGGAATGAAAATATGCCCTGAATCAAGAAAGGTAATTAGATATGTCGCATTGGATTCGCAATTCACTTGGGGTGTCGATAGGAGCGCTTGTCCTATTTGGTGGTATAGCGAACTCGTTGGCGAAGACCCGTAATCCTTTAAACGCCGAGGAATCCGACCCTAATCAGCTGGGATGGATGGAGGGTTTCCCACCGCCGTCTGAAAGGCTAATTATGCAACCCGAGTCGGACTACTTCAGTTTTCCTAGGTTGCGTTGGACAGTATGCCACATCCGGGAACTAATGCCGACAAAACGAGTGAGTCGTGGCATTGGCGATCCAATACCGCTCCAGTATGCGATCGATAAAAATATTGACGGTGTGAGTTTTACACCGCTTGGGGGTGGCAAACCCATGACATGGGAAATGTCGCTCTCGGCGAACTATACCGATGGCATTCTCATTATTCACGAAGGCAAGGTTGTTTACGAAAGGTACTTAGGCTGCCTCGAAGAAACAGGCAAGCATGCTGCGATGTCGATGACCAAGTCGATGACGGGGCTTCTGGCCGAAATACTCGTTGCTGAAGGCCAACTCGACGAAAACGCTCAGGTCACCTCGATTGTCCCCGAGCTTGCGAGCAGCGCTTTTGGGAGCGCAACCCTACGCCAGGTCATGGATATGACCACAGCACTCGATTACAGCGAGGACTATGCAGACCCAGAGGCTGACATCTGGATCTATTCAGCCGCTGCGAGCCCGTTGCCCAAACCTAAGGATTATGAGGGCCCCAACGGCTATTTTGAGTATCTCCAAACCGTTAAGCAGGATGGGGTACATGGTGAAGCTTTTGGCTACAGGACTATCAACACGGACGCCTTGGGGTGGATCATCTCGCGAATCACAGGCAGGGATCTGACGGAACTCTTATCAGAGCGGATTTGGAGTAAGATCGGCGCAGAGCAGGACGCTTACATGACTGTTGATGCCATCGGCACTCCATTTGCCGGTGGCGGTCTCAGTGCTGGATTGCGAGACTTAGGACGCATCGGTCTCCTGATGTTGAGTGATGGGAAGCTCAATGGCAAAAGGCTGTTTCCCAAGGAGGTCGTGCAGAATATCCGGTCCGGCGGCGACAAGCGCGCTTTTGCCAAGGCCGGCTACGGAACTCTCGAGGGCGGTAGCTACCGCAGCATGTGGTGGGTTTTTCACAACAAACACGGCGCTTTCGCGGCACGCGGTGTTCACGGACAAACCATCTATGTCGATCCGGCTGCCAAAATGGTTATTGTTCGCTTCTCGTCCTTCCCATCTGCAAAAAATGCAGAGATTGATCCGACCTCAATACCGGCTTATCAGGCTGTGGCTGAGTACCTGATGAGGAACAAATAAAAGATTGACCGGATACCGGGATGAACCGACAAATTCCCGGGCTGGACTCGCACCCGCTGGTACCTTGCACCTTCGTGGCGCACCTATTTCTGGTGGTGGGCCTTTTTCGGTGATCAGTTTGATTTGATTTGGCTATCGCAAGGTAAAATCAATGGTGTTTTTCACCGATTACTCTCCTACTCATCACCGGCTTCCAAAGCACCCTAAAATTTGTGATATTCTTTACGGCTGGCACCACGAAAACGCGGTGCCAGCCAATTGTTTGGTACCATCGGTTGAAGAACCAAAGCAACGCCGCGTGGCGGCCGAATTTTTGTTGCGAAGCGAGAAAAATCAGAAGGGCGCGAACTGGTTGTCGTTCCAGATCTGCTCGGAAATGTCCCGGTCAATGTCGGCCAGCAGCTTGAGGTGGCCCCGCTCCCAATCCGCCAACCACTCGTAGAGTTTCTTTTCCTGGGGATCCTGGGCGCTGGCGGCCCGTCCGGCGTACAATTTGATCGCCCGCTCTTCAAAAGCCATGGCCGCGGAAACCGCCGCGGCTTCGAATCCGGCGGCTGCAATCTTGCCTTTGAGATCGTCGGTGATCACCGCTTCGTGCCCGTGCTCCCCAGTCATTTCGTAACTGCAGGCACCAAAACAGTTTTTTTCGTGATATTCATTGAAGCGTTCCCTGAGCATGGCCACGTGCTTTTCCTCTTCGTCGGCCATGAGCTGGAAAAATTCCTTTACCGGTTCGCTCTCGGCATTTTCCGCCACTTTCCGATAAAAGGCCCGCCCGCGGCTCTCCAGGAGCAGGGCTTGTTTCAGAATCTCTAAAGTTTGGTTCTTGGTCGTCATCGGGGTTACTCCTTGTTTTGATATGATTTACTTGTCAGGCCATATTATCAAGTTGAAGTAAAGGGTGCGTCCACCAGATCGAGGACCGCCTGCCGCATCCGTTTTACCGTCAAACGGGTCACATCGGGCCGTGAGTAGTGACCCGAGGGATCGAAATTCTGACGCTCGATCCAGAATGGATAGCCCGGCACCAGGACCTCGCCGAAAACTACCCGGCGACATCCCTCCTGGGCGGCCAACCGCACATAGTCCGCCACCTTTTCAAGCGTCCCCTCCCGATCCAGCCAAACCGGAACGATTTGGACCAGCCCTACGGTTAACAACTCGGCATCCCTATCATTGGGCATGACCTTCTGATCCTTTATGAAACGCCTCTTTTATCCTGAAACCCAAGGGAAAATAAAACCGGGGGTTCAGGTTGCGCGGCAGCAGATACGCTGATCGATTCGCGGCCTGCATGCGTTCGGGCGCTCGACAGGCAACGCTTTGAAACAAAAGATTATCATGCAGATTGCATGGTTTCGCAACGCCGTCAGTCCGAATGGCTGGACCGCCGAATGCCATCGAATGTGCGAATAGAGCCACTTGGGCCGCGGTGAGCCCTTTGCCCGCAAGGCAACCCTTGACCGACCCTATTAAAAGGCCGATATTGAGCCCATGAAATGGCTGACGATTCTCATATCGGTGATCTATTTCCTGCTGCCCAATGACCTGATCCCCGATTTTGCACTGGGCTGGGGATGGCTCGATGACATTATCATAATCTATCTGATCTGGAATTTTTACCGGCGGCTGCGGGCGGCCGGTTCCCCCAATTACGGGCCGGATCCCGATGACTTTCGCCGCCAATCATCTCCGGGGGAAGAAAACCGCGGTCAAGGCCAGCGCTCCCAGGCCAATGGCCCGGGAGGTACCGGCCCCTGGGACCCTTATGGGGTGCTGGGACTCCAGCCGGGGGCCTCCCCGGATGAGATCAAGCGCGCCTACCGCAAGCTGGCCCTGCAATACCACCCCGACAAGGTGGCCCACCTGGGCCAGGAGTTCCAGGCTTTAGCCCAAAAACGATTCCAGGAGATTCAGCGGGCCTACCAAGAGTTGATCCACCCCTAGATCCAGGGACACCAACCATCGCAGCCTCACCTATTGTGCTAAGATCTCCAGGCCCAGGGCCTTGGCATTGACGATGCTCGGCGCGGCCCGGGGCGGGGGCTCTTGGAGAAACGGAGTGATATCGGCGCGGTTCCACACCGGATCGCCCCGCAGGACCCCAACCAGATTGGCCGCGGCAAGCAGCGCCATGCCCTCCCGGCTGGTGCCCGTGGCCGATCCCAGATGGGGCACCCGGACCACATTTTCCAGCTCGGCCAGTCCCGGCGCCAGGGCCGGTTCATCTTCGAACACATCCAATCCGGCCCGGAATCCGGGATTGGCCCGGCAGTGGGCCACCAGGGCCTGTTCATCGATGACCGGGCCGCGGCTGGTGTTGACCAACACGGCATCGGGCTTCATCAAGGCCAGGCGCCGGGCGTCCAGCAGGTGGCGGGTGGCATCGTTGAGTGGGGTATGGATGCTGACCACATCCGCGGCACCCAGGAGTTCTTCGACGGTTGCGGCCCGCCGGCAGGCCAGAGGCCGCTCTCCGTGGGAGGATAGGTAGCGGTTAAAAGCTGCCAGGCGCGCCTCGAGGACCGGTTTGGGGGTGGGGCTGAAGTAGATCAGATCCATGCCGTGGCCCTGGACCATCATCAGGGCATAGGCGCTGCCGATGCGCCCGGCACCGATAATCCCCAGGCTTCCGCGCGCTAGTTGCTTGCCCAAAAGCAAATCGACGTGCCAGGCGCTGAATTTTCCGGCCCGGACATAGCGCTCCCCTTCCCCCACCCGCCGGGCCGCGGCAAAGGTAAGAGCCACCGCCATTTCGGCGGTGGCTTCGGTGAGCACCCCCGGAGTGTTGCCCACGGCCAGACCCAGGCGGGTGGCCGCGTCCAGATCCACATTGTTGTAGCCCACGGCGTAGTCACTGAACACGACCCCCCCGGCTTCCTTCAGGGCGGTCAGCAACGCGCTGTCCCAATCTTCCGTGAGTTGCCCCAGCACCCCGTGACAATGCTGGCCCATGGCCCCTTGGATGGCCGGGCCGCTGAGAATTTCCCTGCTTTGACACACTTCGGTCCGGCAATCCGCACCTACCAGGATCTCCAGCCAGCGGGACCCGGGCAGGTTCTTGGTCACCAGCACCCGGTAGCGCCCTTCGGGATGGTGGACTTTCCATTGCATGCTGCTCATGGCGTTTCAGATGCTTTCACCGTTTAGCGCCCGCAAGGCCAAGATCAAGGCCTGGGTGCATGAGCGGCCGTGGCCATGGGCCTTAAGGGCCACATAGAGCTGGTGCACCAAGGCCAATCCCGGCAGGGAAAGATCGAGGGCCCGGGCCTCTTTCAGGGCGATCTCCATATCCTTGATGAAGTGCTCGACAAAAAAACCGGAGCCGTAGTCCCCCTTGGCGATCCGCGGCCCCAAATTGTTGATGGACCAGGAGCCGGCCGCGCCCTGGCCGATGATGTCGATGACCCGCTGTTCATCCAGCCCTACCTTGGCGGCATAGAGCAGGGATTCGCAGACACCGATCATGGTGCCGGCGATCAAAACCTGATTGCACATTTTGGTGTGCTGGCCGGCGCCGGGGCCGCCCATAAAGGCGATGTTCTGCCCCAACAGCTTGAACAGGGGTTTGACTTCATCGAAGGTTTCGCGGAGTCCGCCCACCATAATGGCCAGGGTGGCGTTTCGGGCACCGATGTCTCCCCCGGAGACCGGAGCATCCAGGCTGGCCAGGCCCTTGTTCTCGGCAGCCTGGGCGATTTTGAGCGCCAAAGCCGGCTCGCTGGTGGTCATATCCACCACGATCCGGCAGGGGCCATCCGCGGATAGAACGCCTTGGGGGCCCAGGTAGGTCACCTCCACATCCGCGGGAAACCCTACGATGGAAAAGATGATCTCCGCCTGTTGGGCGATCTCCGCGGGGGACCCGCACCAGACGGCACCCTGGTCCACCAAGGGTTCGGTCTTGCTTGGGGTACGGTTGTGGACAAAGAGCTCATGGCCCCCGGCCTGAAGATGGCCCGCCATGGAAAGCCCCATCACTCCGGTTCCGATCCAACCGATTCGCATGGTCTAATTCCTTTGTAATTTGGGTTTCGGAAAATGCCGGGAACGCGTTTCTTGCGCGTTGGCGAATATTTGCTCCCGAAATCACTTTTCCATCCAGCGTCCCTCTGCCATGGTCATGACCCGATTCGCTGAATCAGGTCAGAATCGTTGACGGCCACCAATGCGGCGCTGGCAAAGGGATACTCAGGACGCGCTGCGAGAGATTCCCGGTAGTAGAGGATTCTTAAAGGCGCAAACAGACGCAACAGCTCATTTTCACGCAGCAGATAGGCCTCCCGGCGGCGTTCCGCGGGGGGCAGCCGGCGGGGGCGCACAAAGGTTTCGAAGATCAAAAGCCCCCCGGGCGCCAAGCCGTGAATCATGCCGGGGATCAAGGGACGGCTCAGAAAACGGAAGTTCACGATGAGCTGATAGCACCCAGGCGGAATCCGGAAATCGTCAAGATCCACACAGGCCGCGCGAATATTGGGATGAAGATGGGCAAACGAGCGCAGCCCGGCATCGGATATGTCCAGGGCGTCCACGCGATAGCCCTGATGCGCCAGAAAAAGGGCATGACGGCCGCTGCCCGAGGCGATGTCCAAAGCCCTCCCGGCTGGGGCAAGATGAAGAAAGCGGCGCACCATCGCCGCCGGCACCCCGGGAGAGCTTTTTTTAAGATGCTTGGCGTTCCATTTCCGGCGATCAGGGTGCATGGCCGCGTCCGCTTCAGGGCTCTAAACCGGAATTGGATAAGGTGCGCTCCGGAAAATCAAAACGGCTGTGGAGCAGATGGCGGGTTGCCGAGTTGACCCTCAATTGGCCGAACTCTCCGGCGCTGACCCAGCGCGCTTCCAGGGCATCATCCCCGCAAAGGAGGTCGCCGCCCACAAAATCAGCTGCAAGATCGACGATCACGTAGTGAAAGCGCACATCTCCCTGGTCATCGCGCTCAATGGCGTCAAAGGCATAGATGGGTGCTTTGGCCCGGATAATGATACCGGTCTCTTCTCGAATTTCCCTTTCGGCCGCCTGCCCCAGGGTCTCCCCCAACTCAATGCGGCCCCCGGGAATCGCCCATTGCCCCAAGGCCGGGGCCTTACCCCGCCGCACCAGAAGAACACAGCTATCCTTGAAAACCACCGCCCCCACCGCGGGCCGAGGGTGGCTCGGACCGGTTTCGGCGGCCTCAGGAATTTCGTTCCCCATGACAATGCACGGCCTTTCGGCAATCAGCCCCCCCCGCGACCATCGTCGCAGGGTTCGCCCATATCATCCATGCGGGTGTGCTCGGCGGTGGTTGAGATGCCGCACGCCGGCAGTTTCTCGCCCCAGGTCATGGGCTGCCCGCAACACTCCGGGGCCGGCGGGCGATTGTCCGCGCTGGCGGCAACCTTCTTGCCGCATTTACCGCATTCGTATTGAAATTCACTCTCCATGGGACCTCCTCTGGCGGCGGAAAGCGCAACGCCCCGGGGGGAATTGGAAACCAGCACCCCAGGGTTCCCCAGCCGGGATTTTCCGTTGAACCCTCCGCGCCCCTTCGCCTGTAGAATCTAGTTCGATTTCCCCTATCTTACCGTGCCAGGCACACCGATCGCAATAGGCAATCGTACTTTCATCCCAGGGCGGCGGGGTCTCGTCACACTCAAACAGCACCTCACCATCCCGCCAGGTAAATTCATAAGTTTCAAATTGGTCGTCAGGATCTTTTAAATAAAAGTGTTGGCAGTGACACAGGGGACACTCCATATGCACCTCCACGGAAAATGTTATCGGGTTCATCCATCGCCAGGGGTTAAATGTTTAATGATTAGATTTTAGATAACCAAGAAATATGCCAACCGCGACTGAAAGCGATCTATCCTCTCAATTCAAACTTGAACAGGCGATGGTGCCGCCGCCCGGCTGGGTAAGGGTTCAATATCTTGAACCCCTCCTGTCTCAAATTACACCCACATATCTCAAGACACAACCGTATCCCAAGACACTCCCGGCGGCATGCCCCGTCAAATTGCCACCCGCAGGGGCGATACCCTTCACCCATACCCCCAAACCTAAGGGGAAACCCAGGAGAGCTAACGGCCGCTCCCAGAGCCTTCAACCGAATCAAAATTATTTATAATTATTTGAAATTAAAATATAATATGACCTTAGATGTTTTTTTGGGGCATCCCTTTTCTCCTTGACACACCGCAGCCCGTTGACTATAAGTCGTTCTCTGGATTTCAGGGCCTGAAAACTGCAAATGTTTCGTCAATGCTCCGTTTAAAAACGCACGGCCATTTGGTTCACAACAGATATTCAGGACCAACACCTCAAGCAGAGCAGATCAGGGAGAATCTCCGCTTTATGGGACTGGCGGACGCACTGGCGCAGAAACAACAATCGATTGTCAAACAGTGGTTCCAGCGTGTGTCGGACACCTACCCTCCTGATACCAGCCAGTTTCTAAGATCCCGCCAGGATCCATTTGCCAATCCCGTGGGGCAGAGCCTGCGCAGCGGCCTGAAAGTTCTAGTGGAAGAGATCTGCGGCGCCATGCACGCCGAGACCATCCGCAAACATCTTGATCCGATTATCCGCATCCGGGCCGTCCAGAACTTCACACCCACCGAAGCCACCGGGTTCATCCAATTATTAAAGCCGATTGTGCGAGACGCCCTGACCGCTGAATTGCGCCAGGGCAGCCAGTATAAAAGCCTTCTGGAACTGGAAGACCGAATCGATACGATTCAGCTCACAGCCTTTGACATTTATATGCAGTGCCGCGAAAAAATCTATGATTTGAAAGCCAACGTGGAGCGGTCAACGGTGTACAGTGCCTTCCGGCGCGCCGGACTGGTGGATGACGAACCGGAAGCATCGGACACCCCGGAAAATCACCAAATCCCATCAATCTAATCTTGGCCGGGTAAACGAGGGCAACCCTGCTTTCCCGACCGCCCGAAACGAGGAAGCCCCCATGAATGTGAAGTATGCGTATCCTCTGCTGGCAGTGATCGTGATGTTTCTGCTGTCATATGTGCTAAGCGAAGCATCCATTGGGTTCCAGTACATTTTCGGCATCATCCTGCCCTATGCGGCGCTGATCACCTTTCTGGTCGGGTTTAGCCGCAAGGTGTTGGGATGGTCCCGGGTGCCGGTGCCCTTTCGCATTCCCACCACCTGCGGACAGCAAAAATCCCTGCCTTGGTTCAAGCCGGCCGTGATCGACAACCCCACTTCCAACTGGGCCGTGGTGGCGCGCATGGCGCTGGAAATCCTCACCTTCCGCTCCCTGTTCCGCAATACCAAAATGCGGCTTCAGGAAGGCGATAAACTGACCTATCGCCTGGAGATCTGGCTCTGGCTCTTTGCCCTGGCCTTCCATTACGCCTTTCTGGTGGTGGTCCTGCGCCACATGCGGCTCTTCATGGAGCCGGTGCCGGCCGTGATCCAGTTTCTGGAACGGGTGGACGGCTTCTTCCGCCTCGAAGTGATGTACGACGCCCTTCAGGCCGGCCTGCCCGGAGTGTTCCTCTCGGGGCTGGTGCTGCTGGCTGCCGCCCTCTTTCTGCTGGTGCGCCGGATGGCCATGCCCCAGGTCAAGTATATCTCCTTGGCCGCCGATTTTTTCCCGCTTTTTCTGATCATCGGCATTGCAGTTTCCGGAATCTTGATGCGCTACGTCACCAAAATCAATGTCCCCGCCGCCAAGGAGCTGGCCATGAACCTAGTGACCTTCCGGCTGAAAATTCCCGAAGGGGGCATCGATGGGGTCTTCTATGTGCATCTCTTCTTTGTGAGTGTCCTGCTGGCCTATTTTCCCTTCAGCAAACTGATGCACCTGGGGGGAGTCTTTCTAAGCCCCACCCGTAATCTGCCCACCGACACCCGCGCCCGGCGCCACATCAACCCCTGGAATTACCCGGTTGAAGTCCATACCTACGAAGAGTATGAAGACGATTTCCGTGGAAAAATGGTCGAGGCCGGACTGCCGGTGGTCAAACAACCGGAGCCCGAACCTGAACCGGAACCGGAAGCAGCGGAACCCACCCCTGTCGAAGATAAAAAGGAGTAACTCATGTCAGATCTGCCCCAACCTGAAGCGCTGTTAAAGGTGGATCATACCGGCGAGGCCAAGAGCGATTGGATGGACACCCCCGCGGAGATCCGCAAAGGGATCGCCTGCTACGCCGGTAACCCCAAGAGTCTGGATACGCTGGGGTTTCCCAATTCCCGCACCTGGTCCTGCTTTGACGAAGATTGGCAACTGCCCGACAACTGGCAGCAGATCCTCCATGAAGGATTCAAAGAGCGCCTGGAAAAATTCCGCTCGGTTAAAGTCTTCATGGACATCTGCGTGCGCTGCGGCGCGTGTGCCGATAAATGCCACTTTTTCATCGGCACCGGCGACCCCAAAAACATGCCGGTGCTGCGGGCCGAGCTGCTGCGCTCGGTCTACCGCAACGACTTTACCCGCATGGGCAAGCTGCTGGGACGTCTGGGGGGCGCGCGGCCCATGAGCCTGGATGTGCTCAAGGAGTGGTGGTCCTACCTCTTCCAGTGCACCGAATGCCGGCGTTGTTCGGTCTATTGCCCCTACGGCATCGACACCGCCGAGATTACAATTTTCGGGCGCGAGCTGCTCAACCTCATCGGCCTGAACATCGACTGGATCGCCACCCCGGTCTCCAACTGCTACAAAACCGGCAACCACCTGGGCATCCAGCCCCACGCCTTCAAGGAGATGATCGAGTTCTTCGTGGACGACATCGAGGAGCTCACCGAACTGAAGCTGGAACCCAATTTCAACAAGGTGGGCGCCGACATCCTTTTTATCACTCCTTCGGGCGATGTGTTTGCCGACCCGGGGACCTACACCTGCATGGGTTACTTGATGCTCTTTCATTTCCTGAAAGAGAAATACGGGCTGGATGTCACCTGGAGCACCTACGCCTCGGAAGGCGGAAATTTCGGCTTTTTCACCTCCCACGAAACCATGAAACGGCTCAACTCCAAGATGTACGCCGAAGCCAAGCGCCTGGGCGTCAAATGGATTCTGGGGGGCGAGTGCGGGCATATGTGGCGGGTGATCACCCAATACATGGACACCATGAACGGCCCGGCGGATTTCCTGGAAGTGCCCGTCAACCCCATCACCGGGACGGTCTTCGAAAACGCCCGCTCCACCAAGATGGTCCATATCACCGAGTTCACCGCCGATCTGATCAAACACGGCAAACTCGATCTGGTCCCGGAACGCAACAACCACCACGTGGTCACCTTCCACGACTCCTGCAACCCCGCCCGGGGCATGGGCCTGCTGGACGAACCGCGCTACGTGATCCAGAACGTCTGCAAGAACTTTTACGAAATGCCGGCCAATACCATTCGGGAGAACACCTTCTGCTGCGGCAGCGGTGCCGGGCTCAATGCCGGGGAAAACATGGAGTTGCGCATGGCCGGGGGACTGCCCCGGGCCAATGCGGTCAAGCATGTCCATGAGCAGCACGGCGTCAACGTGCTGGCCACCATTTGCGCCATCGACCGTGCCGCCCTGCCGGCCAGCATGGAGTACTGGGTTCCGGACGTGCAAGTCTACGGGGTCCACGAATTGGTAGCCAATGCACTGGACCTTCCGGGACAGTGCGAACGCACCATGGACCTGCGCCTGGAAGAACTGCCCGGCAGCGGGGAGAACGCCACGGAGGAAAACAGCGATGAATGATCAAAAGTGGATAAAGTTTGGGCTGGTTATCTTCGGTCTGCTGGTGCTTTTTCCCATTTTTTACAACATGGGCAAAGCCGCGCCGGCACCCGAGCTGGAACTCACCGCCACGGCCAAAGCCGCCGGCCAATGTGTGCGCGACACGGCCTACATGCAGGCCGAGCACATGCAGTTGCTGGATGTCTGGCGCCACGCGGTGGTGCGGCAGGCCAAACGGGAGTATGTCAATCCGGAGGGCAAAACCTTCAACATGAGCCTTTCCAACACCTGTCTCGATTGCCACAGCAACAAGGCCGAATTTTGCGACCGCTGCCACAATTACGCCTCCGTGGAGCCTTACTGCTGGGACTGCCATATTGACAACCCAAAGGAGACCGAATGATGAAACCTAGCCGCAGACGTTTTCTGCATCTAACCGGTGCCGCGGCCTTGGGATTGGGCGCTGTCCCGCCGGTATTCAAGGCAATCGCCTCCTCGCAGAGCACCCCTGGCGATGATGCCGCCGCCACCACCGAAACAGGCCACGATGCTCCCGCCCAGGCGGGGCATGGCGAGGGCCATGGCGCCGAGGCCGCCACCCGTAAGGGCGCCCAAGCGCTCAAAGCCAAACAGTGGGCCATGGTCATCGACACCCGCAAGCTGACCCATGCCGAGGATCTGGAGCCCCTCATCGAGGCTTGCCACCGGACCCACAACGTGCCCCACATCCCCAATCAGCGCCACGAAATCATGTGGCTTTGGGAAACCCACTACCACAACGCCTTTCCGGGCAAGACCAACCGCTTTCTCAATGAAGCGGTGGAGCACCGCCCCTTTCTGGTGCTCTGCAACCATTGCGAAAATCCCCCCTGCGTGAGGGCCTGTCCCACAAAGGCCACTTTCAAGCGGGAGTCCGACGGCATCGTGCTCATGGATTTTCACCGCTGCATCGGCTGCCGCTTTTGCATGGCCGCCTGCCCCTTCGGCGCCCGCAGCTTCAACTTTCGCGATCCGCGGCCCTTTCTCACCGAGACCAACAAAAAATTTCCCACCCGTATGATGGGCGTGGTGGAGAAATGCAACTTCTGCGCCGAACGGCTGGCCGAAGGGCTGCAGCCGGCCTGTGTGGAAGCCTCCAAGGGGGCCATCGCCTTCGGTGACCTGTACGATTCGGAATCCCGCGTCAGGGAATTGTTACATGAGAATTTCACCATTCGCCGTAAACAGGGGCTGGGTACCGAGCCCGCGGTTTACTACATCGTTTAAAGGTGGGTTATTATGCTTGAATTAGCAATTAAAGGGGACAAACGATATTTTGGCTGGCTGGCCCTGCTCCTGGCGGGGGTCGGTCTGGGCTTCGCATTTTACATCTACCAGCTGAAAAACGGGTTGGGCATCACCGGCATGAGCCGGGATGTCTCCTGGGGCTTTTACATCGCCAACTTTACCTATTTGGTGGGCGTCGCCGCGGGAGGCGTCATGGTGGTCCTGCCCTACTACCTGCACAACTACAAAGCCTTTGGCAAAATCACCATTCTGGGGGAATTTCTGGCCATCGCCTCGATCGTGATGTGCCTGCTCTTTATCGTGGTGGATCTGGGGCAGCCCACGCGCCTGTTCAACGTGCCTCTCTACCCCACGCCCAACTCAATTCTCTTCTGGGATATGATTGTGCTCAACGGTTACCTGCTGATCAACCTGGTGGTGGGCTGGAACGTGCTGGAGGCCGAACGCAACGGGGTGCACTACCAGGCATGGCTCAAACCCATTATCTACCTCTCCATCCCCTGGGCCGTCAGCATCCACACGGTGACCGCCTATCTGTACTGCGGTCTGCCCGGCCGCGGGTTTTGGCTCACCGCCATCCTGGCGCCCCGCTTTCTCTCCTCGGCCTTTGCCGCCGGACCGGCCCTGCTGATTCTACTCTGTCTGGTGGTTCGCAAGCTAACCCAATTCGATCCCGGGCGGGAACAGATTCAATCCCTGGCCAAAATCGTCACCTACGCCATCATCCTCAACGTCTTCTTTCTGATCTGCGAGGTGTTCGTGGCCTTTTACAGCCAGATTCCCGAACACATGGATCATCTCAAGTACCTCTTTGCCGGCCTCCACGGCCACGGCACCTACGTGCCCTGGATGTGGAGCTCCATGATCCTGATGGCCCTGGGCATTGTTCTGCTGGTGCCCCCGGCCTTTCGCAAAAACGAGGGCCTGCTGGCGGTGGCTTGCCTGGCGATCTTTTTCGGCACCTGGATCGACAAAGGGCTGGGCATGATCAGCGGCGGGTTCGTGCCCAACCCCCTGCACCAGGTTCGCGAGTACGTGCCCACCCCCGAAGAGATTATCATCACCCTGGGGATTTACAGCCTGGGCGCCTTTGTGCTCACTATTCTCTTTAAGATGGCCGTCTCCGTGAAAACCGAGGCCGCCGGCCTCTAAATCTGCGACCGTCGACCCAAACCAATAAAAAGGGCACCCAACGGGTGCCCTTTTTTTGTTCTTTTGTGATCCAGGGGGTCTAAAAGGGCGTATCCTCGTCACCCTCATCCTCATCATCGATATAATCATTCAGGTCAAATCCATCCGAGGCCAGAATGCCCTGGGTAAAGCGCAAGAAGACATCCATGGTGCGGCCCAGGTTGAGGAGCACTTCACTCTCCTTTAGGCGCTCGTCACTGGTTTTGGCCTTGCGCACCCGGGCAATTCCTCTCTCGATCTCCTTGTTCAATGGATCCAGCAGCTTGTCGGGATCAAACATCGCCTCTCCTTTCGTTGGTTGGATCAACCCGCCATCAGTTTTTCAATCCGTGCCACCGCCCGTATCAGGTCCGCCATGGCCGTGGCAATGGAAAACCGCACATGCCCCTCGCCGGCCCGGCCAAAGGCGATCCCCGGTGTGGCGGCGACCTGCGCCTCTTCCAACAGAATTTCGGCAATCTGCAGCGAGTCGCCGGTCTTGAGGCCCGGGAAACGGACAAACAGATAAAAGGCGCCCTGGGGCGAATCGCATTCCACTCCGGGGATGGCGTTGAGGGCCGCCACCATGTAGTCCCGACGTTCCTGGTAGGCTCTACGCATCCGGGCCACTTCGTCCTGGGGTCCGCTGAGGGCCGTTTCGGCCGCCGGCATGCTAAAGCTGGCCGCCGAAGTCACCGATTGGCTCTGGAACTTGGCCGCCAGATCGATGATCCCCTGGGAACCGGCGGCCCAACCCAAGCGCCAGCCTGTCATGGCATAGGTTTTGGATAGAGCGTTGAGGGTGACCGTGCGCCCGGCCATGCCGTCAAGGGCCGCCATGGAAATATGCCGCCCCTCGAAGATGAGGGCTTCATAAACCTCATCGGCAATCACATAAAGATCGTAGTCCAGGGCGATCCGGCGGATGATTTCAGCTTCGGCCCCGCTCAGCACCCGGCCGGTCGGGTTGTTGGGGGTGTTGAGCAAGATTGCCTTGGTACGGGGAGAGAGCCGCGCTTCCAGGTTGCTTTTGCGGATCTGAAAACCATCCTGGGCCGAGAGGGGCACGCTCACCGGAACCCCGCCCACCAGGGTCACCATGGGCGGATAGGAGACCCAGTAGGGATCGAAAATCAGGATCTCATCCCCGGGATTTACCAGAGCCGCCAACACCGCGTAAAGGGCGAATTTTCCCCCGGGACTCACCAGAACCTGCCTCTCCGGGTCGACCTGCACTTGATTGTCGCGGCGCAATTTCGAGGCGATGGCCCGCCGCAGGGACAGGGTGCCCCGGGAGGGCGGGTAATGGGTCTGGCCGCCGTGCAGCGCTGCCACCGCCGATTCTACGATATGGCACGGAGTATTAAAATCGGGATCGCCCCCGGCCAAGGCGATGATGTCCCGCCCTTCAGCCTTGAGGGCCCGGGCACGATCCGCCACGGCCACCGTGGCCGACGGGGGGACACTGCCGAGGAGCTGCGAAAGCGGCTTCATAGTTTCATTCTCCCAGTCGCAAAATAAAAAATTGGGTCGCGTTAAGACCTTGAGGTTTCAGATGTCCGCCCAGTAAGGCGCAAAAATGTATGAATATCAAGAACATTTGAGGTAAATCATATAACCTGCAGGCACCGGGAGATCGTTATGTATGTAAGTACAGTCCGTACTATCGCATTGTCCGCTTTGCTCTTCGGTGTTGTATTGGTTCTTCTGTGGTTTGTTGCCGAGGCCCGTGCGCAGACGACAACCCCTGGGCCACTGGACCCGGTGTTCATCGCCCAGATTGAGGGTGCCGCCAACTCGCCCCGGGGCGCGGTACGGAGCATCGACGTCATCAGAAACAGCGGCGGGCGGGTCAGCTGGTCTCCCCGGGGTGAGCTGATCCTGTTCGATCTCGATTTTTTCAAAGCCGCGAATATCTACCAGTACGATCTGCGGAATAACCGCCTGGAGACCTTAGCCAGCGAAGGGTACAATGAACACGCTCATTATTTTGCCACCGGGAAGAAGATTCTCTGGATGAGCAGTGCCGGCAACCGCAACCGGGGCACCGACTACTGGCGCATGAATGCGGACGGCTCGGACAAGCGCCGGATCACGGACCTCAACAACCCGGCAAACCCCGGTTTTGGGCGTAAAATGATCATCGCCGCCGATGCCAGCTTCAGCCCCGATGGCAGCAGACTTGTGGCGTTTCTGCAAAATGGTCTGTCGTATACCGGCGCGCTGGTGCTCATCGAATTCGACAATGTTTATTAAAGCACTGCTCGCATTCCTTGCGCTTCCCGGCATTGTCGGCGGCCTGCTGCCCATTGTTCTGGGGAGCCTTGATCCTTGGCGGGGACCTGGTTTGGACCTTGGTTACCCTGTGGCCGCCCTTGGCCTCATCGTCCTGGGAAGATGTGTTCTATATTTTTACGTAGCGGGTAAGGGAACGCTTGCACCTTGGGCGCCGCCGGAGAATCTTGTCGTCGTGGGCCTGTACCGTTACACCAGAAATCCGATGTATGTTGGCGTGCTGCTCATCGTTTGCGGCTTTGCAATACTCTTTGCCTCACCGTTGGTAGCCGTATATTGGGGGCTGATAGCCATTGGCTTTCATCTGCGGGTGGTGTTCATGGAGGAAAAGTGGCTTGCCGAACAGTTTGGTCATGAATGGATTAAATATGAAAAACGCGTGCCTCGCTGGATCCCAGGAAACTTAGGAGGAAAGTTATGGACCGGTTGGTAGTAGCGTATTTCCTGGCCGTGCCGCTGGTAATCGGATGCCCCGCCCTTGCAGATACCCTGAATGTGAAGTTGTCGAACTTCCGCGGAAACGGAGGCCGGGTCGACTGGTCTCCAACCGGAGAGTACGTGGTCTTTGATCGCAAAGGCCATGACGGCGGCCACGACCTCTTTCTCACTCGTGATTTTGTAACCGAACAATGCCTGACCTGCAGCCACCCCGACCTGCCCAACCCAAAGCGCAAATACGGTCAGCCCGTGGTGCATCCCAATGGCCGCTATATCGTGTTCCAGGCGGAAAAGCAGAAACACCGCTTCATCGTGCCCTTGGCCACCAATCCGGGTGCTGGTGTTTTTAACGATATCTGGATCTATGATCTCGAAACAGGCCGGGCAAAGGTGCTATGGGAAATCCCCAATACCAAGCACCACGGTGTGCTTCACCCCCAATTTTCCAAGGATGGCAGACAACTGTGTTGGTCGGAGATGTACAAAGGTGCAAACCTTAAAATCCCGGGCCAGATTGCCGGTTCATGGAAGCTCAAGGTCGCCGCCTTTTCTCCCGAGGGGCTGTCGGAAATCCAAGAAT
Organism: uncultured delta proteobacterium; assembly: GCA_963713755.1. Taxonomy (GTDB): domain Bacteria; phylum Desulfobacterota; class Desulfobacteria; order Desulfobacterales; family CAVQMW01; genus CAVQMW01. Next base: position 207,611 of record CAVQMW010000007.1, read on the forward strand.
ACCAGCCGGGTGACGATGTCATCTATGAAAACCACGGATTCAGTCATGACGGAAAGTGGCTCTTGTTCAGCAGCAACATGCAGCGTTCAAAGCCGGTCAACCAGAGCACCGACATCTACAAGCTCCACCTCGAGTCCGGCAAGCTGGTTCGGTTGACCCGCGAGGGGTACAACGAGCATGCCCACATCTCACCGGACGGCAGGTTTATCGTCTGGATGTCTTCGGTTGGCAACGGCGACACCTATGACTTTTACAAGGTTGGGACCGATTACTGGCTGATGAACATCGACGGCAGCAACAAACGGCGGCTGACCTACCTCAATCGACCCGGCCATCCGCACTTCCGGGGACGCTATGCAGTCGCCGCCGATTTTTCCTGGGATCCATCAAGCTCGGCAGGAAATGGATACAGAATGTTTGCCTACCTGCACGAACTGGTAACCAAGAATTTCGGAATCAAGGCCACCGATCAGGATGCCAGAGGAGAGTACAATTTCATGGTTGAGTTTACGCTGGATGGAGACCATGAGCCGGGATAGCGTGATGATCCATTCGTACCGGCCCGCTTTTCAGTGTTGATGCAGCCTGCCCTGGGTGAGAATAAATCGGAGGAGTAAGGATCGAAATCGGCGGTCGGATATCCCGGTGCGGCGCTCCCCAGGTTGATCCCGTTGATAATGATAGCACAGTCTGCCGGCTATTCTTTGACCAACATACTTTTGACCGTAACGGTAATGTAATCGCTGTCGCCAACAGATAGAATGCGGTTTGCAAAGGCCAGCCGATGCCTGATGACATTGCCCCCGGAACTTATCCCTCAAATTTTACCATCTTTTATACGGCCACGGGGAGGCTGATGCAGCGCGCCCAGGCTTGGTTCAGCATTTATTTGGATTCAGAGCAGGAAAGATAAGACATGGCGGATTGCAGACGGCCCTGGATGTAAATCCTCCTACCGGTTTCAAACCGACTTGAATTACACCCCGGAACAGTGATATCAGTAAAATTAGTCGGTGTGGGATTGTCTGTAATTTGGAGATTTTTGGGATACTATCCTGAAATCTGAACGCCATGCTCTCCGGCGTGGCGAAGCCGCGTCGGGAGTAGAATATTAGGTAACAGTTTCAATAGTCCACCACCCTTGGGGTTAAACCGGAATACGAAGATAGATGGTAGTCCCTTTGCCTTCCCCCGCACTATCGGCCCAAATTTTCCCACCGTGCAACTGAACCAAACTTTGCGTCAGGGAAAGTCCTAGACCGGTTCCAGGAAATTGACGGCTGGCGGAATTTTCCACCTGTTCGAAAGGCTCGAAAATTCTCTCTAGATCTTCCTCTTTCAGACCAATCCCGTTGTCCGCGACGGAAATAAGAATGTAATCTTTACTGGTGGCGTGTAGTCCTCTGTCTGGAGCATCGGCCCGAGAAACCCGTTTGGCTGAAAGTGAGATTTGCCCCTTGTCTCGCGTAAACTTGACCGCATTTGACAGTAAATTATATATGATCTGCTTTAGCTTTCGCTCATCCGCATGGATGATATCTGGAATTCCATTCAGGTTTACGGAAGTCTGAATCCCATGTTTGAGGGCCTTTTCCTTGATCATAATCAGACTGTTGGTCAACAGATCCCTGATGTGGACTTCACTGGGTTGCAGATCTAGCTTACCCGCCTCAACTTTGGACAGATCCAGTATATCGTTGATTAAAGAGAGCAGATGTTGGCTGCTGTTGTGAACATCGGTCAGATACTCCTCTTGCACCTCGTTCAGATCGCCGAAAGACTTTTGTAGCACCAAGTCCGTAAATCCAATGATATGGTTGAGGGGGGTTCGCAGTTCATGGCTCATATTGGCCATAAATTCGCTTTTCGCCTGATTAGCTTGCTCTGCAAGGTGCCGCGATCGTGATAATTCATTCCTTTGGGTCTTCAAATCCGTGACCATCTGATTGAAACTTTCCACGAGCATCTGGACTTCTCCCGTGGTTTCAATAGAAACCTTGGCACTCAGATTTCCGCTGGATAATGCGTTGGCGGCATCGGCAAGTTCAATGATGGGTCTAGAAAGATAGCGGGACACATAGAGCGCGACCAGCAAGACTAGAATGAGGGAGCAGACCAATACGATGGTAAAAAATCGGACTGTGGATGAGAAATCTTTTAGTAAGAGAACACTCGGTATGCCGATGACCACTCGAACAAAAGGTTTTCCCGGAATGATCGAAAAGTCCTGATAAGCGATGAGCCCCTCTTTCAGATCCACCAGGTTGGGTGCACTCTGAAAATCATCACCTAAGTAGGGTGAGGGATCGATACGGTTTCTCTCCTCAGCGGGCTTTTGTAGTAAATTTCCTTTGGCATCAAAAACCCAGATTAGATTTTCATCGAAAAATTTAACTTCGCTCAGGTTCGTCAGTAGTTTATCCAGTTTTTGCTGGATCAGAATGATACCGCCAAAAGCTCCCACATCCAAATCCAGTTTAGCAATCCCTGCAAGCAACGAAAGAGATCCATCTTCATCTGTAAATGGGCCTTCAAGCTGAATCTCTCGAGGGGGCGTAAACCATTCCAAATAGCCGCCAGAAAGCAATAGGGGAATGGATTCCAGAGTTTGAAACAGCCTTACACTCGCTGTCCGGGATGTTTCTGGGAGATCAAAGGTCTCCGGGTCACTTTCTTTGAGATTAACGGATTCTTTGAACCGAAGTTTACCCTTTACGCCCACAGTGACATTCCCTTCAGCATCCACGAAGCGGATGTTGTGGAATGTGTGGAAGGTCTTGATGGTTTGCTTGAACATCTGCTCTATCTTTTTACTTAAAATCGTTTTTTCGAATTTCGAGACTGAAATATAGTCATCCAATAAAGAAGAAGAGACCAGAACTTCCAGGGATCTTTTGAGATCTTGTTGATAGTCATTGGCAAAATTATCGTGCAGAATTTCAAGTTGCTGGGTAACTGCTTCCTTGGTCCTTTTCTCTATAGCATTGCGATGGAATACAAAGGCAGCAACCATGAGAATTCCGCTGGTGACAATATTCACGCACAGGAATACCACCAAGATTCTTAAAAATATTGAAATTCCTTTTTTATCATTATTCGTCATAGCCTAGAATTACCTTGCCAATGCAACCGAATCTTCGACGACCTCATCAATGTGAATAGTGTCGTCATCAAGGGAAATACCCAGAGTGTTGGCCCGGTCCCGATTGACCATCAATGGTCCTTTGGGGGGTACGACGGTTCGCATGCGGCTGGGGTTTAAACCTTGCTCTAGGATATCATAGGCCATTTCAAAGGCTTTAAAACTTTGATTGTAACCCGAGTCGCTAGCTGTTACCAGCATGCCTTCTTCGATGAATTGAGGTTCGGGAGCCGCTTCTGGCTTTTTAATGTTTTCAAGGTACCATTTCCCCACATCCAGCATGTCAACATGGTTGCCATGGTCATCCACAAATGTATCGTGGTTGAGAATAAAGAACGCATCCACCTGGGAAGCTATGTCGAGCGCTCTTGATTGAAACTCCGAGAATGAATTGGTGATAACAACATCCGCCAATTTGAGCGGTAATTTCCCTTTCCTGTCCAGGTTTTGAATCTGTTTCACGCGGGGTCTCGAGGTCTCTGAATCGCAAGCTAAAATCGCAAAAGTTTGAGCATCTGGCACCAATCTTTTGAGAAGTTGCAGGCTTTCACCGGGATAGCCTGCTTGCCAGACTCCCGTAACATTGTGCCCCGGGCTGTCCATGCTTTCGATTAAGCCATACTTAAGGGGCAAGCCGTTAATCCCCCAAAACACAACAGGCACGTCGGTATCCAGAAGCTGGTTACCTATGTAATTGGCGGCATTATCATCCCCTAACAAAACCAGATCAGGTTCGAAGGCATCAATCGACTTCATGATGCGGGTCGTGATCATGGCAATATCCTTGAAGCTGTTTCTTCGCTTGGTATCCATCCAGGCCTTCCGGATTACCGCCTTGGAACTTTCCACCTCGTCATTTACCGTAAACGCCTGGGCCTGGTCGGCGTTATCCAAATAACCGTAATTGAGCATCGCTTCGGTGAGGCCTTTTTGGGTGGATTGAGACCAGAGATAATTTTTATGGTAACTACTGACCACGAATATCTTTTTCTTCGATTGTGAAGCAGGGGCCGCCGAAGCAAGCATTAGGCCCAAGATCAAAATGGCAAGGTATTTCATCGATTTCATTACTTCACCTTTATATCTTGAAAAAGAAAATCATGGTAGTTGGTTATATCATGCCGCGGGCACGCCAAGTGTCATAGATCTGTTTGACTTCCTGGTGGCCTTGATTCAGCGCATCATCCAAGGTATCCTTGCCGGACACGGCTTGGGCAAACATCTTGGGCAATATCCATTTGCTAAATACTTCATCGATGGCGGAGTTGGCATAACCCGGATACCCCACATTCGCTGTCCATTCCGACACATCCTTGAAGATCTGATATTTATCGGCGGGCGTGGCCTGGGGATCGTGGCTGATGATCTGATCGATATCGGCAACCGTTTTGGGATAGCAGGGAAAGTTATAAAATTGACTTTTTTTGAACACGGCCCGCGACTGGGCAACGTAATCCACTAAAAATTTCTTGGCCCCTTCAATATTTTCCGAAAACTTCCAAATGACGTAAGCATCGATCAGGTGGTTTACACCAATCCGGCGAACCGGGCCTTCAGCGGCTCTGGCCAGCATGATTCGATCCGCTATAGGGATTTTTTGGGTTTCTCCGGCCCGGGTAATGGAGATCGCGTTGGCGGTCAGAGAGCCTCGGCCGGCCAGCAGCATGCGATTATTTGAGGAGGCATCCCAGGTAAAAACCTCATCGGTCATGGTTTCCTGGTAAAGCGCCTTGACAAATTTCATGGATTCTATTGTCTGACTCGATTTAAGGACCAGACGGCCTTCCGAATCCTGTACCGAGGCCCCAAAGGAAGCCATAATTGAGCGTAGTACCATATTGGTATCCAACTCAGGGGCTAAGCCAAGGCCGACTGGAATTCCATGTTTCTCTTTGATTTTCCGTCCGCCAATGCGAATATTTTCCCATGTATCGGGATACATGCCCACATCATCCCATAGATCTTTGCGGTAATTGATGGGATCGGGAACGTAACTATCCGAAAATCCGTAATATTTCTTGGTTTTGATGTTGTAGGTGCTTTTTAATGCTATATCTAGGGGTTTTCCGTATTTCCGTTCACACTCCTCGTGAATTTCGCGATGATCGATGACGTGCTCTTCATAGGCCGCAGGAGGGCTTAGAAAGAAGAATATATCATGGCCCCGTTGGGCAGAGATTTCCGCTGCGGCGCGGCTGTGGAGGCTGGTCATGCCCACATTATCCACTATCACCCGGGTGTCGTTCTTCTCTCCCCACTCCTTGACATAGACCTCGTTGAACCACTGGTCGAATTCTGGAATAAAATGATGCCATTGCAGAATTTTCAAAGTCTTCTGGTTCGCTCGAGCCCTTCCAGGTATAATGAAAGCTGGGCAAATTCCAGCGCCCAAACTCACAGTACCCATGGTCTTCAGGAAGTTTCGTCTTGAAAGTGTGTAATGTTGTACCATGGTCCTCTCCTTTTATATCCTCGCATTTTACTTTGTATATTACGAAGTAAAGCTATCAATATCCTCAAAAGGATTATTTGGTGAATCGTACCTGAATCTTGTAAGTGTTATCGGTTATGAAAGCGGAGAACTTTAGTGAAAAACGAAATTTCAGCTCAGTTGATCCTACAAAGCCGTGTACCTAAAAGTGGTTTTTGGCATGAGCCAAAAATAGATACGGTAATAGGTGTTACTCTATGACTGGGTGCGCTGGGCCAGAATTGATGGTAAAGGATTCCATATAACCGCCGATAAATGGATCAGGCGTAAAATCTGCACAGACACTTTAAAATATTGGGCGGATCAAATGAAGGGTAAACCCACATACAAAGATCTGGAAAATCGCGTCAAGGAATTGATGGCTGAGCAAAGCCGGCTTGCAAAGGTTGAAGCTGAATTGAAAAAGAGTCTGCGATTTACCGAATCGTTACTCTCGGCCCTTCCGACACCAATTTTTTTTAAGGATACCAAAGGGCGGTACCAAGGCTGCAATCTATCCTTTTCCGAAATCATGGGATTATCAGCTAATGAGCTTCGCGGCAAAACTGTTGAGGAACTTTGGCCGAGTGAATATGCTAAAGTCTATCATGAAAAAGATCTTGAACTCATGCAGCAACCTAAACGTCAGGTTTACGAATTTGAGATCAAAGATAAAAATGGCAACCACAGGCCAGTTATCTTTTACAAAAATGTCATTAAGGACGAAAAAGGTTATGTTGTCGGGCTTGTAGGTGGCTTTATTGACATCACCGAGCAAAAACGAGCAAAGGATATATTGAAAAAAAATGAAATGAAGTATCGCAAGCTTTTTGAGGGATCAACCGATGCGATCTTTATTGTAGACAAATCAAGCGGACGGTATTTGGATGCGAATGCAGCTGCTGAAGAGCTTACGGGAATGCCAGTATCAACCCTAAGAAGCCTGACAACCCACGATCTGACCCCAAATGGTGCAAACCAGCGCCTCAAAACTTTAGAAATAGAAAACAGGCCCGAATTCAAAGAGGTGGTCTATCATCGAAACGACGGATCTACACGGATTGCCCGGCTGAGTGTTGTCCCCCTGGATGATGAAACCGTTTATGGTATTGCACACGATATCACGGAACGGAAACGGGCTAAACGAGCACTTCAAAAAAGTGAAAAAAAGTTCAAATCTCTGGCAAATAATCTAAATGTTGGAATTTACAGAATTGCGGCGGGAGCCAAAGGCAAATTCGTTGAGGCGAACCCGGCGCTTATAAAAATGTTCGGTTATGAAAATAAAGAGGAGTTTTTAAGAAATAGTGTATCTGCAGCATATAGAAATCCATCCGATAGAAAAACTTATCTTGAGAATTTGATCAAAAAGGGTGCTTCGAAAAACGTTGAATTAAAATTACAAAAACAAGATGGCACTCCAATCATTGGTTCGGCCTCTGCTGTGGTTGTCAAAGATGAGAACGGAGAGATTGAATATTATGATGGTATTATTGAAGATATCACCGAGCGGAAGGTAGCAGAAGAAATTCTCAGGCAAAGTGAAGAGAACTATCGAGCAGTTTTAGAGGCAAATCCTGATCCAGTGGTCGTGTACGACATTGAAGGCAAGGTCAAATATTTCAATCCTGCATTTACCCGTGTGTTCGGATGGTCTCTCAAAGATCGTGTGGGGAAAAAGATGGATCTCTTCGTCCCTGAAAAAGCTTGGCGTGAAACTAAAATGATGATTGATAAGGTGCTCGCCGGAGAATGGTTTTCAGGCATTGAGACTATCCGCTACGACAAGAACGGAAAAACTATTCCTGTAAGTGTCAGTGGAACCATTTACAAGGATCAAAATGGGGATCCCATCGGTAGTATCATAAACTTAAGAGATATCAGCAATCAAAAAGAGATGGAAGGCCAACTTAAACAAGCCCAAAAAATGGAATCTATTGGCACCCTGGCAGGCGGAATAGCTCATGATTTCAATAATATTCTAACCTCTATTTTGGGGTATTCCGAACTGGCGCTTGATGACCTGCCTCCTGGATCCTCGCTCAAGAATATTATTGAAGCGATATACAGTTCAGGCAAACGCGCCCGCGACTTAGTGACACAAATCCTGGCCTTCAGCCGAAAAGATGAACACGCCCGGTCACCCGTCCAGATGGAACAAATCATCAAAGATGCACTCAAGCTGCTACGACCTGCAATCCCAACGACAATCGATATTCAAACCCACCTAAATTCCGAATGCTGTATTATCGGGGATCCATCCCGAATTCACCAGATCATTATGAATTTGTGCACAAATGCCTATCAGGCCATGCTTGAAACAGGTGGCAAGCTCAATATTTCCCTGTCGCAGGCAGACATGAAGGGCGAACTTTCCATGCGTACACAATTGCCTGCTGGAACCTACGGTCAACTAATCATATCTGACACAGGTGTCGGAATTCCATGTGAAATTATTAATCGCATATTCGAACCCTATTTTACCACCAAAGAGAAAGGCAAAGGAACGGGGTTAGGGTTGGCGGCGGTGCATGGAATAGTTAAAAACCACGGAGGCGCCATTTTAGTGAATAGTCAACCCGGAATGGGAACCCATTTTGAGGTATATTTGCCGTTGGCGATCGAACAAGCCGAAATAGAGGAAAAGGCTGACTGTCTGATAATCTGCGGGCAGGAACGAATTCTTTTGGTAGATGACACACCTGAGGTGCTTGAGATAGAGGAAAAAATGCTACAACGACTGGGATATACCGTCACGGCCAAAAAAGATGTAAAAGATGCACTGGAGTTATTTTCCAGAAATCCAGAAAAGTTTGACCTTGTAATAACCGACATGACGATGCCGATCATGACTGGCGAAAAGTTTGCTGTTAAGCTAAAGGAAATCTCTCCCGATATTCCCGTAATCCTATGCACTGGATATAGCGAATTAATAACGAAGGAGAAAGCAGATAACTTGGGGATAAAGGGATTTTTAATGAAACCAGTTACAACGAGGGATTTCTCAAATGCGATCACCACGCTTTTTGGAAAGAAACGAGCTGCCGCTTAGGTATGTTATTCACATACGAAACGCTTTGGATGCCTGAATCGAAAAGACAAAATACGTTAATTTACAGATACGCCATGGTCATCTGCGGTATTGGATGCCCTGAAAAATCTTGGATTACTGGTACAAATCTCAGGATTTCAACACCTTGAGATACTACTGATATCCAGATTGTGACCCAGGGGTCCACGATGCTCTGGATACCGCCAAGCAAGCTTGTTTTCGACACGTCGCATTTTCCCATCCACAACGCTAACGATTTTTTTACCCTAATACTATGTAGTTTATTTCCTATAGGCTGACCTGTTTTACCCATGTCAGTGGGACTGTCACACAAGATATGGGGTACCACATTGGTCTGCAACAAGATATGTGGGGAATGCTTTTTGCGTGAAATTTGGGCTATGCAAAAACCACTGCGCTTGCTGACCTCTTTTCGAGATTTGGGCTGAAGCACTCATAAAAACGCGTGTCAATCCAAAACGGATCAGAAAATAAATAGGTTACACGAGGAGGGAGTGAAAAAAGGCAGCGCCGGCGGGCGCTGCCTTTTTTATTGACTGCAGATGACCCAAGGGGACCCTGAGACGGTTCCCCAATTTTAAATTTAAATTAAGACGGCAGGTTGTCCAGTTCGATGGCTGTTGCAAAGGCTTTTTCCATGTCCGGCAGATGGGTGATGTCGGGCACCACCTGGATATAGCGCACAATGCCTTGCTTATCGACGACGATGACCGATCTGGCCAGCAGCCTGGGGCCGTCCATCAGCAATCCGGTGGCCCGTCCGAAAGCCCCCTCTTTGTAATCGGAGAGGTAGTGGATATCCTCCAGCTCGGCTTGTTGCGCAAAACGCGCCTGGGCGAAAGGCGTATCCCGGCTGATGGTGATTCGCTGGATGGTTGCCGGCAAGGCATCCCCTTCTTCCCCGAGGTAATGGGTTTGAGCTTCGCACACCTGGGTATCAATGGAGGGAACGATACTGAGCACCAGGACCCGGCCCCGGGAATCATTGAGATTGATGCTGCGCTGGGTTTCCATGTCCACCAGTTCGGTTTCGGGTAGGCGCTGGCCTATCTGGATCCCGGCACCAAGGAGAGGCAACGGCTGACCCTTTTTGGCGACCTGGGTGCCGGGCAGGACACTTTCGGCATCGACGATCATCAGTCCCCGGGGGGTTGCGCATGCCGCCAGCAAAAGCGCGGTGATAACCCCGGCGATGTGAAAATATGCTGTTTTGAACATGATCTCCTCCATTTCCCACATTCCGTTTGGATCCATGATAGTTCGAGAGTCAGCTAAGTTCCAGCCAGTTTTCCACCGATAGTCCCGAAACACGGCAAAACTCCTTCCGATTAGCAGTGACCAAGGTTAAACTAAGAGCGAGTGCATGGGCTGCAATCAGCATATCGTTCGGGCCGATTGGGGTTCCGGCTTTTTCCAGATGATATCGGAGCCTGGCGTATTGGCGATCTGACGGCTCCTCCATAGGCAATATTTTTATAGCGGAAAGTATGGTTTCCAGTTGTGTGGTGAGACGTTGGGATCCTCTTTTCTCAGCACCGAATCGCAATTCAGCGGCGACAACGATACTAGTACAGATACTCCCTTCCCCTTCTTGTATAATGTGATCCGTAACGACACCCTGAGGATTTCGAACCAAGTAGGAAATAATGTTTGAATCCAGTAGGAAACGAGGTTTCGGATTCATAATGTTATATCGTCCAGGGGCATCAGTTCGTCGTCAATATCAGGGAACGTCTCGTCCAATTTTTTCAATCCGGCCAGAATATTTAGTAATCCACTTTTTTCCACTGGTTCCACGATCAACCGGTTACCCTCTTTGCGCAGAATCGCCTCATTGCCTTCAAGTTCATACTCGCGGGGAATCCGAATGGCCTGATTGCGTCCGTTTCGAAACAGGCGGACATGTCTTTGAGTTTGCATTTTTCATCTCCTCATCCTCATACTTGTATATGCCATAGCATATGGCAGGTCCCCTCCAATGTCAATTAGAGTTTTTCCGGAAGGGCCAGATATACACGGATGGGCAAGTTACTTCTAAAAAAAGGAAGGCAGGGCCTTTGGGCCCTGCCTTTCTATTTGAACAAGGGCGGGCTGTTCGGGGTGTCAAATCTTAACCCTGACATTCGTTTCCAACCAAGCTTCGCACAGTGGGCGGCCTTTGTACTGCCGAGCCGCCCTTGACGTGCAGAAGCAGCGGGAGAGGTTTGAATGCGAAGCCTCAAGGGCCGGCTGCGGCAACCGGGGGCGAGGCGGCCTGGCCGGCCGTGACCGGGGGTAGGTATCGGTTCAGGAAAGCCTCCACGGCGGGTGCATAGCCCGGGGTTTGCGAGGTGTCGCTGTGGCCGGCGCCCTTACCCACGTACATGGCCACCTCCGGGTGGCTAAAGGCACGGCGCAGCTCTTGGGCCATGGCCAGGGGAAAGCGCCGGTCCTGATCGCCGTGAATCACCATCACCGGCATGCGCAAGCGGGAGGCCATCCGCGCCGGGCTGGTGTCGGCCAAGCGCACTCCGTAAATCCGGTTCATCCAGACCAGCATCATGGGCGCAATTACATTGCCGAAAAAAGGATTGAACCAGCGGTAAAGGCTATGCAGGGCGACACGGGTGTGGGCATAGCAGCCCTCCAGAAAGAGCAGTTGCACGCGCTGGGGGTCGCGGGCCGCGGCCAAAGCAGCCCCCACGGCGCCCATGGAGTGGCCGTAGAGGATCACCGGTTCACCGACCCAATCCAGAACCGTGGATATATCCTGAGCGAACACGGGGGCGTTGACCAGCTTTTTAGGGGAGGAGCCGCCGTGGTCCCGGGCGCTGTGTAGAAGGGTAGTGAACCCCAATTGCCCGAAAAACCGCGCCCGTTCGGTCATGCGGTCGCGGTTGCGGCTCCAGCCGTGGGCCAGGACCACGATCCCCCGGGAAGGCCCCTCGGGCGCGACGCGCCACAGCTCCAAAAATCCGCCGTCCGCCGCGGGAATGGTCAGATCGGAGACAGTGCCCCAATCCGGCGGGTCGTGGACCGGGTGGCGGGGATAGCGGTGCACTACATAGGAGAAGACCAGGGTAACCAGAAGATAGGCAACTGATAACGCGCCCATGAAATAGAGCAATGTCATGCGGCTATCCGTGAATCAGGTTAACTTCGTGCTCTGGGGCATAAATTCGAGCACATATTTTCAACCTGCCGAATTTGATGAATTCGTAAAAAGTCACAGGATCGTCATGCCGGATCCCCAATCGAGTTGAGGACGGGCCCCCAATCGAGTTGAGGACAGGCTTTGATAAGCCTGCCCCGGCAGGTAGTAGGCCGGGGGCATCCAGAAAGTATCGTTTTTTATAGATTCCGACCTACGCCGGAATGACGCAATGATAGGGAGCTTGACTTTTTATGAAACCATCATGAGTTAAACATGCAATTTAAAATACGTCATCGCAATTACGCCGGCGTGTACTTAGGCGCTCTCCGGCCCGGTGACCAGGCTGCCCCCGGCATGCTTCGGGGAGAGCCCCATGAGCTCCAGGCGCAGCATGTCCAGGGCGGCGGCCGCAAAAATCGATTTATGGGCTCGGCGGTTGCCGTAGTAGAAATGAAAGCGGCCCGCGGTCGCCCCCTGGGGGGTGGCCAGTCCGATACAGACCAGGCCCACCGGCTTGTCCGGGGAGCCGCCCCCGGGACCGGCAATGCCGCTGGTGGACAATCCGTAGGTGGCCCCGGCCAGACGCCGTACCCCCTCGGCCATGGCCTGGGCCGTGATTTCGTGGACCGCGCCGTGGCTGGCCAGGATCTCCGGGGAAACGCCCAACAGCTTTTGTTTGGCCGCGTTGTCATAGGTGACGGCGGAAAGCAGAAAGTAGTCGGAGCTGCCGGCCACGTTGGTCAACTTGTGGCCGATGAGCCCGCCGGTGCAGGATTCGGCCACAGCCAGGGTAGCCTGGCGCTCGGCCAGCAGCTGGCCCACCCGCGCTTCGAGGGTGATTTCGGCGGGCGCCAGCAACCGCTCGCCCAGGCGCCGGGCCACCCACTCCCGGGCCTCGCCCAGCCGTTGAAGATCGAGATCCGCCGCTGCTCCCCGCCCGTAGAGCTTGACCTGAATTTCGGGATATTTGGCCCGAAAGCCGAGGATCAATTCGGGAAAGGCATCTTCAAATCCCGCCAGGCGCTCGCCCACCACCGATTCGGGCAGCCCGAAGGCGGTCAGGGTCTGGAGCAGGCCCGCCCGCCGGTCACCGCCCAGCCGGGCGTCTAGGGCCGGCAGCACCGTATCGGCCAGCATGCGGTGCATCTCCCCGGGCACCCCGGGCAAAAAGAAAAAATCGCAGCGCTCCAGGCTGAGGCGAAACCCGGCCGCCGTTCCCAGGGGGTTGTCGATGACCCGGGCAGTTTCCGGCAGCATGGCCTGTTTGCGGTTGGAGGGCGCCATGGGGCGCTGGCGGCGCTGGTAAAAGCGCTCGGTCACCGCAAACGCATCCGGATGAAATACCAGCGGATCGCCCACGGCCAAGGCCGCGGCTTCCGCGGAGCGGTCGTCGCTGGTGGGCCCCAGGCCTCCGGTCACCAGGACCACCCGGGCCCGGGCCGCGCTCTCCTGAAAGACCGCCACCAGCTGCCGCAGGTCATCTCCGGTGGTGGTGTGACGGCCCACGGTAAGGCCGATAGCCTCCAATTGCCCGGCGATGTAAGCGGAGTTGCTGTCCACCAGGGCGCCGGTGCGGATCTCGTCTCCGGTGGCGATAATTTCTGCGATCATCGCGGCGATAACTTTCGTTTCAAAGGGGTGGCGGGGTCAGGTGTAAGCAGGTCAGTGATCGGCCTTCCACTCCTCGATGCATTGATTACATTGGGGGTCGTGGTTGCCGCCCCGCCGGCAAAATTCGATGAACGATTCCAGCCAGGCTTTCCCCGCCCGGGGGCAGGTATTAATGTATTGGATGAAACAGATCAAGCGTTCCTTGGTGGTTTTATCGATGGCATGCTCCATCTTGCAGGCGGTGGCCTCGGCGATTTCGGGATCGATTTGCAGGACATTGAGCAGGAAATCCCGCAGCACGGCATGGCGATGAGCAATCTCCCGAGCGATTTTGCGCCCGCTGGCGGTCAAGGTGATGTAGCTGTAGGGCTCATAGTGGATAAACCCTTTTTCACCCAAGCCTTTGAGCGCCCCGGAAGCCGATCCGCGCTGGACCCCCAGACGGTCGGCGATATCCTTGACCCGGGCCACCTTGTGAACCGATTCCAGCTCAAATATCGCCTCCAGGTAATTCTCCATATTGTCGGAAAGCTGCTCTTCCTCGATCATAACCCCCCCCTTACACCCCTTTGTAACCTTGGGCTGCCGGTTGGATTCAAAAGAAGGTGAGGGGTATCACGATTTTGATAGGCGGATCAACTTTTTTTATTGACAGCGGATTTTGTTTGGAATACCTAACATTCTTCCCCAACCGATCTCACAGCGGAGAAATCCATGGCGAGAGTGAATATGCGACAGATGCAAAAAGGCCAGGCCGGGGTGATCCGCGCCGTGAAAGCCCAGGGCGAACTGGGCCGGCGGATCCGCGATATGGGACTGGTTCCCGGCACCGCGATCAAAATCCAGGGCCGGGCGCCCTTGAAGGACCCGGTGGCCTTGCGGGTGATGGGCTTTACCCTCTCGTTGCGCAACAATGAGGCCGACTATATTGATGTGGAGGTCATTTAGTGGAGACGATCATCGCCTTGGCCGGCAACCCCAACGCCGGCAAAACCACCCTCTTCAACGCCCTGACCGGCGCCCGGCAGCACGTGGGCAACTATCCGGGGGTCACCGTTGAAAAAAAAGAGGGTCTCTACATCAACAACGGCCACCGCTTCAATATCGTCGACCTGCCGGGCACCTACTCCCTGACCGCCTACTCCCAGGAAGAGGTGGTGGCCCGGGATTTTCTGGTCAATGAAAAGCCGCGGCTGGTGATCAATATCATTGACGCGGCCAACCTGGAACGCAATCTCTACCTCACCATCCAGCTGCGGGAGATGGGCATTCCGGTCTGCCTGGCCCTCAATATGATGGACGTGGCCGCCAGCCGGGGCATCACCATCGACCACCAAAAACTGGCGCAGCTCATGGGCATTGCCGTGGTTCCCACCGTGGCTCGCCGGGGCACCGGCAAGCGCGAACTGATGAACGAAGCCGCCCGCATGGTGGCCCAGCACGTCAATGGCAGCCCCATGGTGATCTCCTACGGCAAGGATGTCGACCTGGCCCTGGATCGCATGGAAGCCCGCATCCGGGAAACCGGGTTTTTGGAGCGTATCGGACCGGCCCGCTGGATCGCCCTGAAATATATGGAGAAAGACAGCCAGGTGATTGCCAAGGGGCATCAGACCGACAGCCGGATTTCCAGCGAGCTGGAAGGCATCACCCAGCAGGTGGCGGAGCATCTGCTCAGCACCCTAGACACCTATCCCGAGGCGGTCATCGCCGACCACCGCTATGGCTACATCCACGCCCTGGTACGCCAGGGGGTGGTTCAACGCAAGATCGATCAAGATCGGCTCTTTATGTCCGACAAGATCGACCGCGTGGTGATGAACCGCTTTCTGGGGCCGATTCTCATGGTGGCCGTGATCTTCGGTCTCTACCACTTCACCTTTTCATACAGCGAAGTGCCCGTGGGCTGGATGGGGGCGGTGTTCGGCGGGTTGGGCAGCTTGGCGGACGGCCTTCTGCCCGACGGTCTGCTCAAATCCCTGGTGATTTCGGGCATCATCGACGGCGTGGGCGGGGTGATGGGGTTTGTGCCCCTGATCATGTTCATGTTTCTGGGGGTCTCCCTGCTGGAAGATTCGGGTTATCTGGCCCGGGTGGCCTTTATGTTGGACCGCATCTTTCGGATCTTCGGCCTCCACGGCAGTTCGGTGATGGCCTTTATCGTTTCCGGCGGCATTGCCGGAGGCTGCGCCGTGCCCGGGGTGATGGCCACCCGTACCCTGAAATCGCCCCGGGAACGGCTGGCCACCCTGCTCACCGTGCCCTTTATGAATTGCGGCGCCAAACTGCCGGTGTTCGCCCTGCTGGTGGCCGCCTTTTTTGCGGAAAAAGAGGCTCTGGTGATGCTGGTGATCACCCTGGTCTCCTGGTGCGGGGCTCTGCTGATTGCCCGCCTGTTGCGCTCCACGGTGATCCGGGGCGGTGCGACCCCCTTCGTCATGGAGCTGCCGCCTTACCGACTGCCCACCTTCAAGGGATTGATGATCCATACCTGGGAGCGCACCTGGCAATATATGAAAAAGGCCGGCACCGTGATCTTGGGTATATCGGTCATTTTATGGGCCATGATGACCTTTCCGGGACTGCCCGAGGAAGAGCGGGCACGACTTGAGGCCCAACGCCAAAGCCTGCTGACCACTGCCGACCCTGAATCCGCCGCCCAGATTGAAACTCCTTCGGCGACGAACCCGGCGCCCTCGCCGGAACTCGCTGAACTCAAGGCCCGCTTAAGCGCCCTTGAGCGCCAGCGATCGGAGATGACCTTGCGCGGTTCCCTGGCCGGCCGCCTGGGAGCCGCTTTGGAACCGGTCAGCCGCTGGGCCGGGTTCGACTGGCAGACCAACATTGCCCTTTTGGGCGGTTTTGCCGCCAAGGAAGTGATCGTCTCCACCCTGGGCACCGCCTATTCCATGAGCCAAACCCAGGCCCAGGAAGGTCGGCCGCTTTCCGCAAAATTGGCGGCCAATCCCGCCTGGAGCCCGGTGACCGCCATCAGCTTGATGGTTTTTACCATTTTTTACGCCCCCTGCTTCGTCACTGTGGTGTGCATTGTCCGTGAATCAGGGTCCTGGAAATGGGGTGTGTTCTCCATGGCCTTCAACACGGCGCTGGCCTTCAGCCTGGCCACGGTGGTGTATCAGCTGGGATCGATCTGGAGTTAATCCGTTATGCAAACCCTCATCGTGATCCTCATCGTGGCGGCGGCGCTATTTTGGGCCGTGCGCCACTTCCAGCGCCTGTTCAGCGCCAAAACCGAAAACCCCTGCGGTTGCGGCTGCAGCGGCTGCAACGGCACCCCCGGCCGGGACAAAGGGCTGGATTGTCCCTCACAGCAGACTCAGGAGCCCCTGGCTCAACATTCACCGGACCCAACCCGGGAGAACGGTTCGTCCAACCCCCCAGGAGTCGTATAGAGAGCCTTGTGTCTGGCGTCTGGTTAACCTGCGCCTGAAAAAACCCGCGCCTGAAAATGGCACGGGTTTTTCGTTTTTAAGCCACGCGGTTGACCGGCAGGGGCGAAAAAATATTGACATCCCGGCGGTTAAAATGGTTTTAATTGATAATAGTTCTCACTAAAAATGGATTATTCCATTAACAATCCCCCTCAAATGGGCGTGTACACTTCGAACAGGTATGGCGGGTTCCCGAAACCGGCCGTGCTGAGTTTGGTCCCTTCTCCCCCTTAGGGAGATAATATTTAACCTCAAAATCATAGGAGAAAGCTTCATGCCGACTTTGAAAGGAAGTCAAACCGAAAAAAACCTGTTGGGATCCTTTGCCGGAGAATCTCAGGCCCGCAACCGCTACACCTACTTTGCCGGCCAAGCCAAAAAGGACGGATTTGTTCAGATCGCCGACATTTTTGAAGAGACGGCCCATCAGGAAAAGGAACACGCCAAACGTTTTTTCAAGTTTCTGGAGGGCGGGGAAGTGGAAATCGTGGCTGCTTTCCCGGCAGGGGTCATCGGGAGCACCCTGGAGAACCTGAAGGCCGCCGCCGCCGGCGAGCGCTTCGAGCACACTGAACTCTATCCAGGCTTTGCCAAGGTGGCCCGGGAAGAAGGCTTTGAAGCCCCGGCCCTGATATGGGAAATGATCAGCGTGGCTGAAAAACAGCATGAAAAGCGGTATGTGGAGCTGGCGGGCAACATCGAGGCCGACCGGGTTTTCAAACGGCCTGAATCGGTGGTGTGGCGTTGCCGCAATTGCGGCTACCTCCATGCGGGCACGGAAGCCCCCCAGATGTGCCCGGCCTGCGCCCATCCCCAGGCCCATTTCGAGCTGCTGGGGGAAAACTGGTAGGATCGTTTAACGGTATAGCCGGCACCGGCTGGCGTCGCTAAGGTTCCATGAAGGGGCGGGTTTGAAACCCGCCCCCTCATGTCTGAACGGCAGATGGTCAGAGCCAACTCTTGATTGGGGATCTTTTCCAACCTAAAAAGGAAAAATCCTCCCAACCCCCTTTAAAATAGGGAGAATCGACCCTGCCCTTGAATGCAGGCTCAGGAACTTGCGGTCTTGGGGCGTGATTTTCGATACACGGGCAGGCCGCGGATTTTCATCCTGCGGATTTCATTGCGGACTTCAAAGTCCGCTATTTTTTGCAGATCAACACTCGAAAGTCGGGGAACCGCCACCACCGGACGCAGCCGGCGGATTTTACGGCGGCGAACCCCGGCGCCTTCCAGCTCCTCCACCTGAAGGATGCCCAGCAGCGTGTAAGGGGTCGGCGCTGCATCCATGATATCCATCACGGCTTCATCACATCTGAGATTATTGACAAACAGATCCAAAGGATTGCGGGTCCAGCGGGTGTCGAAAACAATTTGGCTCAACTTTTGCCGGTAGCCCACGAGACGCCATTTGACGACCCGGCGATTGTTGATCACAGCCACGGCCGAGAAGGTCAGCGAGCGGCCCTCCTGCGCCGTGGTATCACTGTTATAGCTCAGGTAGTGCATGTTCTGGGTCTCACCGGGCATCCCGCCGATGATCAGAACTTCGCGGAGCAGGCGCACATTGGGTGCTACCACCCGGCTTACCGCGGTCAGCAAGTCGTCAATAAAGTCATGGCCCATGGTATGGTTCCTTCCGCGCTCCGCCGCTTAATCTCAACTCCGCTCAACTCACATGGGGCATCAAGGCCCACTTGATGACCCAGCCGCCTTTGTCCGGATCATCCTCCAAACAAACAATCCCGCCATTTTGGAATTTAAAGACCGGCTTTTCCGCCTTTACGGTAATCAGATAGGCGCAGAGTCGCTCCATGAAGGGCAAGTGGCCCACCAGCATACGCCCGCTATCGCTACGCAAGCTCTGGGCCAGGGGAACCACATCATCCAGAGGTTTGATGCCCGCAACGGCCGCCAGACCCTGGTAGGGTGCGAGCCTATCCGCCAAGATTTCAGCGGTTTGCCGCGCGCGGGCTTTCCCGCTGTGCTCAATCCGCGCCACCTTCACGCCATAGGCCATGGCCGTGTCGGCAATTCGCCGCACATCTCTCCGCCCCTCCGTGGCGAGGCCCTGCTCGGGATCCTCGCTCTTGGGCAGGCTCTTGCCGTGCTGAACCAGAAAAATCGCCATGGCGGCCTCCTTTCAAGTAGAAAAGGGTCTAAATCCCCCCCAACCCCCCTTTATAAAGGGGGGTGCAGAAACGATACCCCCTAGCCCCCTTCTCCAGAGGCGGAAACCATTACCCCGGCCGCCGCGCCCTTTCGCGTAAGGTCGATCCTTCCGGCGGCAATCCCCAAAAGTAGAGGCGAAAAATTTTCGCCCCTCCCCGGGAGCATGGCCGGTTCCCCCTTTGCCAAAGGGGGTTAGGGGGATTTCTCCTTTCAAGACAAAGGCATTTAAAATATGACTGGCAGCAACTTTGCCTATTCGTGGATGGCTTCAATTGATGACGGCACCTTCGAGGCCGGCGGGATCAGTTGAATCTCAAAGATCAGGGACCAACGCTTACCGGTAACCCACAGGCGGTCTTGCCCGGGATCGTGGGCAATGCCGTTGAGCACGCTATCCGGCAGACCGTCGGAGGCCCGGGCCACCAGACCGCCCAGGTCCACCCAGGCCTCAACCCGGCCGGTCTCCGGATCGATTATCGCCAGCCGCTGGGTCATCCATATATTGGCCCAAACCTGGCCGTGGATGTATTCCAACTCGTTGATGCGGGTGATCGGCCGCCCGTTTTCCCGGACATCAAGGGTGTGATGGAGCTGAAATGTGTCAAATGTGCGAAAGTAAAGTTTGTCGGACCCGTCACTCTGAATAAAATAAAGCCCGTTGTGGGTCAAGCCCCAGCCTTCGGTGGGATAGGAAAAGGTGCCCAGAAGTTCGAGATCGCGGCGGCGGTAAACAAACCCGACGCGCCCCTGCCAGGTCAGTTGGTAGAGATCTCCATCGTACAGAGCCAGGCCTTCGCCGAAATAAGCTTCCGGCAAAGATTTCCGCCGCAACACACGGCCGTTCGCCGGATCGATCTCCCGAAGGGTCGAGCGCCCCCGCAAGCCGGTGCTTTCGAAAAACCGGTCCCGGTCAAACAGAAGGCCCTGGGTAAACGCCTGAGGGTCGTGGGGTACGGTCGCCACCACCCGGTAGCCGAAGCTGGGCACGTGGGATAGGCCCTTTAGCCACTGGATCGCCGCCCGGGGGGTCAGAGGCCCGGGGGAACCCGGAGGGACCCCAGCCTCCGCCGATCCCCGGAGCGGGCCGCTGAAGATCAGCAGCAACAGCCAGAGCGCAAGAACCAGCCTCTTTCCCCGGACGAGCGGGCGCCCCTTAAGGTGCGGCGGCCGGATGGGTTTCCAACTCCAGCACGCCCCGCTCCCCAGCGCACCCCAAGTGCGATCAGGTTTCATAATGGCGGGGATCGTCGACAAACTGTAAAAATGCAGTTTCTTGCAGGTACTTTGAAACCAATTCACTCACTTTATCCGCGGTATCCACGCGATAGTGGCCCTTTTCGTCCGGTGCCGTATGGGCCTTGCAGCGGCTGACGATGGTCTGCAGGGCCGCTTCCGGCAAGTCGATGTTGACATGGACCCGCAATGTCGGTTGAGATGCCATACACCCTCCTTATTGTAACATTTTCTCCGGGCCGGGGACCAGGGGCTCGCACTTCCCTGGGCCGCGGCCGTAACCCGTGGCCTTTCATTGACATATTTGCTAAGGGGTACGATGTTGAGAATCCTACTGTCAAGGATTGACGGAAGGGGCTTTCATCCGCCCTTGCCGGCCCCTTGATTCGGGCTGAAAAAACGGAAAATGAACATCATGACGCACCCCACCCATCCCCGCCGCATCGGGGTGATTTCCGATACCCATGGTCACCTGGACCCCCAAGTGGCCAAAGTTTTGGCGGACGTGGACCTGATTCTGCACGCCGGGGATATCGACACCCCCGCGGTTTTGCGGCAATTGGAGCAGATCGCACCAGTGGTGGCCGTGAGGGGCAATATGGACCAGGGCAGCTGGGCCCGGAACCTGAAGTCCCGCGAACTGATTCCCATGGGAAAACATTGGATCTATATGCTCCATGATTGCACCCGCCTGGATCTCGATCCCCGAAACGCCGACATCCGGCTGATCATCCACGGCCACACCCACCGGGCCGAGCTGAAGTCCCAGCAAGAGATCACCTACCTCAACCCCGGCAGCGCCAGCCTGCCCCGGGGTGCCCAGCCCCCCAGCCTGGCCATTGTTCATCTCAATTCCAGGGGAGATTCCCCCCCTACCCCCCGGGTGGAGCTGATTGAACTCGAGTAGGGCCGGCCAGGCCAACGCCTCGCTCCATGGCCCGGGAGCGCAAGCATTCCCATTGAAATTTAGGTGCGCTGTCGGAGGCTCAGGCAGATCCGGAACCTTTGACGCGGGTGGGTTTTTCCGCTAAGAGAGGGCATTTCTTTGGCTTGGGGCGGCGCTGAGCCGTTCCAACCGATCCCCCGTCGCAATCGCTGTTCACTCTTGACGATCATTGGAGCACACCATGGCCTTCCCCATCGACCTTGCGGACTACAGCCCCCTGAAACTGGATCTCTCCCAGGATACCCTGGCCCCGGACCAAAAACGGGTCCTGGAAGCCAATGTCCGCCTGGCCCGGGACAGCATCGTTTTTTTTACGGCCCTGGCCAATGCCAAGGGGCTCGGCGGCCACACCGGCGGCGCCTATGACATTGTTCCCGAAGCGCTCATTGTGGATGGATTCATCAACGGCAGCGATCAGTTCTATCCGGTACTGTTCGACGAAGCCGGCCACCGGGTCGCCCTGCAATATCTCATGGCCGCCCTCAAGGGCCATATGCCCGTTGAGCAACTGCTCCACTACCGGGAATTCGGCCATGGCCTGTACGGCCATCCGGAACGGGATGACGACCGGGGGGTATTCTTCAGCTCCGGGCGCCTGGGCCATCTCTGGTCCTATGTCAACGGGATCGCCCTGGCCCACCCCGACAAAACCATCTTCATGTTCGGCAGCGACGGCGCCCAGCAGGAAGGGGGCGACGCCGAAGGGGCGCGCTTTGCCGTGGCCCAGGGGCTGAATGTCAAGCTGCTCATCGACGACAACGACATCACCATTACCGGCCATCCCAGCCAGTACATGCCCGGTTTCAGCGTGGCCGAAACCCTGCGCGGCCATGGGCTTCAGGCCAACAGCGGCGACGGCGAGGATCTGGATGCGCTCTACCCGCGGATTCGCGCCGCCATCCTAGCCAAAGGCCCCTTCGCCCTGGTGAACCGGCGCCCCATGGCCGTAGGCATTTCCGGCCTGGAGGGCTCCCCCAAGGCCCACGATGTGATCAGCGTGGATCTGGCGATCCCCTACCTGAAAGAAAAGGGGCGCGCCGCGGCAGTTGCCCTGCTGGAGGCCGTGACCAAGGAAAAATCGAGCAGCACCTATCTGGGCAGCACGCCTGAAACAGCCAAAAACCGCGACAATTTCGGCAAAATTATCTGCGAGATTCTGGACAACCTGGCGGATCGTCAGCAGCGGGTGGTGGTGATCGACTCCGACCTGGAAGGCTCCTGCGGCCTGCACCACATCCGCAAAAAGCATCCCGAAGTGTACATCACCGGGGGTATCATGGAGCGCAACAACTTCTCCGCCGCCGCCGGGTTCGGGGCCGCAGAGGGCAAACAGGGCATCTTCGGCACCTTTTCGGCCTTTCTGGAGATGGTGGTTTCGGAAATCACCATGGCCCGCCTGAACCGCGCCAATGTGCTGGCCCACTTCTCCCACGCCGGCGTGGACGATATGGCCGACAACACCTGCCACTTTGGGATCAACAACTTTTTCGCCGACAACGGCCTGGCCCAAGGCGACCTCACCCGGCTTTACTTTCCCGCGGACAGCTATCAGCTGGCGGCCCTGATTCAGCGCGTGTTTCACGATCCGGGCCTGCGCTTTGTCTTCTCCACCCGCTCGGCAACCCCCTACATTCTGAAGGCCGACGGCAGCCCCTATTTCGACGCCGATTACCAGTTCACCCCCGGCCAGGATGAGGTCATCCGCGAGGGGGGCCAGGGCTGGGTCGTTTCCTACGGGGAGATGCTCTACCGCGGCCTGGATGCCGTGGAGCGGCTGCGCCAGGAGGGACTGGATGTGGGCTTGATCAATAAACCCACCCTCAATGTAGTGGATGAGGCGATGACCGCCCGGATGGGCGCCGGCGAGTTTGTGCTGGTGGCCGAGACCCAGAACCAAAAAACCGGCCTGGGCAGCCGCCTGGGCACCTGGCTGTTGGAACGGGGCCACAGCCCCCGCTACGCGGCCCTGGGCAGCACCCGGGAAGGCCAGGGCGGACTGGGAGAACAGATCGGCCACCAGGGGCTGGCGCCGGCCGATATTCAGAAAAAAGTCCGGGAGCTGGCCGGTTAAAAGTGCGGACTTAATCTGGGTGCAAAGAAGAATCCGGGGTGCTGCGGGGAATCATCTGCGCGGTGGCGGTGCTGGGATGCCTGATTCTGGGGCCGCTGCTCTGGCTGCGCAGCGGCATGGGCGGGCTGGCCGGAGCGCTGGTATGGGTATGGGCCGTAATAATGATCTATCTGGTGGGCCTCATCATCCTGCGGGTCAAACGGGGTCTGGGGTCCGAGGAGGTGCGTTTTCATACCCAAATGGCCCAATTTCTGGCCCAGGCCGAGGACCCGGAAACCGCCCACACCGAGGCGCGGGGTGAGCGCCCCGCAATGGAAGATAAGCCCGCCCCGCGGTGAGGTGGGCCAAGGATACATTCTCCGGTGATAAAATGTTTGCCCGTGTCATTCTGGCGAACGCCAGACACAAAGAGAAGCTTTCGAGCGATCCAGCATTCTGACTGGATGCCGGGTCAAGCCCGGCATGACGTTGTGGCATATTTCATTGTCGGGTTAACAAGTACATACCCTCCGTCATTCTGGCGAAGGCCGGAATCCAGGCAATTAAACTGGATGCCCCCGGCTTACTGCCTGACGGGGCAGGCTTATCAGAGCCCGCCCTCAACTCGATTGGGGGCGTGTCCTCAACTCGATTGGGGATCCGGCATGACGGAAGTTGCATATTTTATTGCCAGATTGATAAAAGATCCGATGCCAGTGACCATGGTTTGAATCAGCGCCGCTCCCTTACCCCGGGGGCGCCCTCAACCGGGCGCCGGCCCCATACATGAACCCCCATGTCCATTCGCCTCATCGTCCAGGAGCTGTACCGTCTGCACCGCGTGGTGGCCGCGCTGGAAGCGCAGCTGACCACGGCCCCCCTTCCCGAAAAAGAGCGCCTGGTAACCGAACTGCGCAGGGCCCGATCCGATTACCGGCGGGTGCAGCAGGCTTTCGAGGGCCACAAACAGGGGTGATCCATCCGGGAACGGCGCGGTTCAACACCGAGCCTACTTCTCGAAATAGAGTCCCTCAAACTTCTTAAGGAGATTCCGCAGCGTCTCCACTTGAGCCGGATCGATGGTCTGTTTGCACTTCATGGTCGCCACCAGCATCTGGTGCAGCACCGCCACCTTTTCGTTGTACTGGGCCTGATCGGGCTTGATGCGCTGGGTCAAAAAGTACTGGCTGACAATATTCTGAACCTCGTTGGCGTGATGCTCTTTATTGGTCACCCAGCGGATCAGCTGATTGTAGTTAACGGGCGTTTCGGCCTGGAGCGCCTTGATCTGGGCCATGGATTTCTCGATGGTGCCGGCGTGTTCGGTAATCAGGCTGACCCGCAGGGCATCGTCATAAATTCCGCAGGGTATCTCACAATGGGCCAGGGCCGATTCGCCCAGGGGCAGCGCCACGACGCCCAACATAAAAACCAACCCCCATGCCCAACCATGCACTGCCTTAAGTGATTTTACCATAATGGCCTCCCTTCAAATTGAGTAATTTAGAGTTACGAATTTGATTTCATGGATATAGTAAGCCCTTGTCGCGGAACAGGCAAATTGTATTTTACCACCGGGAATAACTCCATTGCGCTGGGCCGTTGCTGATGGGCAAAGGTTGAGAAATAAAGGCCTTAATGCTAATTAGAGCCAAAGCGTCAACGCTTATCAGGATCGGCCCAATCGCCGGACTTTGACTGCCCTCACCTTCAACATAGAGCTCAATACCATGCCCCTAACCCGTATCCACAAGATTGTATGTCAGGGGTTCCTGATTCTCGGTTTGACTGCCCTATGCTTTTCCGAGTCCGGCGCTTTGGCCCGGATCATCTTCTGGACCACGGAGGTGGAGACGGAAAGACTAGAAATTCAAGAAGAACTCGCCTATGATTTTACCACCCATACCGGGATCCAGGTCAAGGTGATCCCAGTTTCCGAAGACCATCTCGCCACACATTGGGGTGCCGCTGGATCGGCCGAACCGGCCCCCGATCTAATCTATCATCCCGCCTATCTGACCGCGGGGTGGGCGGACCAAGGCCTGCTGGATGTTGACTCGGCACATAAAGTGATCCAATGCCTGGCCAGGATACCTTCAGCACCGGCGCCCTGAAGCTGGTTCAACAGGAGGGCGGCTACGGAGCGGTCCCCATAGACGGTTGGCGCCAGCTTTTGTTGTACCGCAAGGATCTCTTTGAGCAACAGGGCTTGCCGGCCCCGGACAATTGGCGGCGAATCCTGCAGGCCGCCCAAGCCCTCCACAATCCGCCGAAAATCTGGGGGTTCATTGCCGCCACGGAACCGGATAAGATCTATACCGAACAGGTCTTTGAGCATTTCGCGCTCTCCGGCGGGGTCCGGCTGAGGGATTCAGCGGGAAACATTAGCTTGAACACCCTGGAGATGATCGAAACCCTTAAATTTTATAACACCCTGGCGAAAAAGACACCGCGAGGCAATCTCGGGTTCATTGATAGCCGGCACGAATATGTCACCGGACGAGCGGCGATGATCGAGTGGTCACCGTTTATTCTGGATGAAATTTCAGGGCTTCGCCAGGATTTGCCCGTGGTTCCGGATATTCGGCAAGGCAGGCTGGGTTACCTTGCCCAGAACACCGGGTTCCTGTCGACAATAATTGGCCCAGGGGGTCCCGCGCAGTACTATTCCATCAACTGCCTGGGGATTGCCCGGGACGGGAACAAAGCTGACGCTCAGCAGTGGATCGAGTTTCTGCTGTCGGACGGCTACTTGAAATGGCTGAACATGGCGCCCTGGGGCAAATTGCCCATGCGCAAAGGGACGCCGGAGGATAATACCCGCTATGTCAAGGGATGGATCAATCTTGACCATGGCCCCCGCGAGACTGCGCAAATCATCGCCTCCTTTGATCAAGAAGAAGTGATGACCCTCGTGGAACACGCTTTTGAAGATTTTGACCGTTGGAGGGTCTTTGAGAACAATGACGCCCTGATCTCAAAAATCTAGGAAACCAAGGTCATTCCGCAAACCCTCAGGCGCCTGATCGACGGCGACATCAGCGCCGAAGAGGCCGCACGGATCATGAACGCCCAGGTTAACGCCCTGAATCACGCCAAGCCATGAGAAAATCAATTTTGGTTGCACTCTTGCTGATTGTTGCGATCCTATGTATCGGCTTGTCCGTCTTCCTTATCCCCAGCAGCGAAGATGCCCCCATCCGGGATATCCGTGTTCAGCACACACGGGCAGGCGGCACATTGATCTGGTATACCTCCCTCCCCCAAATCCATGCCGAAAGAATTGCCAACGCGTTCAGGATCGAAACCGATATTGAGGTCGAAATCGTCCGGGGGGCGACCTTTGTTATCCGAGAGCGGATCTTTAATGAAATCCAACGCAATGCAGCCGGGCGGACGTTCTGACCCTTGCCGACATCGGCACCATCCTGGAATTGAAGAGCCAGGGGCGGTTACTCGCCCGTTTTTCCCCTCATTTTCAGAACTTTCCTGACGTCTATAAAGATGACGGCCATTGGGCCGCCTTTGCCGGATTTGGCATTTGCATGGCCTATGACGCGAGCCGAACGCAATCGCCGCCCCAGGAGTGGACCGACATTTTGGACCCCAGATGGAGAGGGCGCATCGGACTTGAGGATATCAATGCCGGCGGGTCCCAGTATGGCCAGTACTACCTGTTGCGGGAAACCCTGGGCCTTGAATTTTGGCAAACCCTGCTTTCCCTTCAAGAACCGAAAATATATTCCAGCACCGAAGCCCTGGCCGACGCGCTCCTGGAAGGAGAGATCGATGTCGCCGGCCAGTTCAGCATCCACACGGTTTATGACTACAAAATCAAGAAAAAAACCCCCATCGAAGGCATCTATCCGACCCAGGGAATTCCCTTTATCACTGACCCACTGGCCATTCTAAAACAATCGAGAAATGTGAAAGCCGCCGGGGAATTCTTTGACTTTCTGCTTTCAAGAGGGACTCAAACTCTCATGCAGCGGATCAACTATAAGTACTCCCTGCGCCGCGATGTCCCGCCATTGGCGGGAATCCCCGCACTGGCCCGACTGAATATTCTACACCCCGCCAATGGGATTGACTATGCTGCCAAGCGGCGCGCCTATTCAGAGGAATTTAATCGGCTGTTTCAGAAAAGCGAGTTAAAATGAGACCTGGCGGCATTCATAGTAAAACCATTCTATTCATCGTCATCGCCACGGCCGTGTGCGTCAGCGGATCGGTGCTCCTGATGGCTCGAATTGCTGCAAGGCAAGCCACACTGAAGCATGAGGCGGATAAAGAAACCACCATGGAGGTGTTAACCTATGCCCTGGCCCCCATGCTCAGCCTATACGATTTTCGCCAGGCCGAAAATCTGCTGAAGACATCCCTCAAGTTAAAAATCATATCTTCGGCCGCTGTCTACAGCCACAGCGGGAAACTCATCACGTCAGTGGCCGAACACGATGCCATAGAAGCAGAACTGGAGAGGCAGACCCGCAAGATCACCACCGATCTGGAAGGCATCATCGGGAAGTTGGAGGTCGGTTTCTCAAAGGCGTATATCACCGCCAACACCCGCAGCGCGATCCGGTCCCTGACCTTGGCCCTTGTGGGCGGCTTTATCCTTCTGGGACTCGCGCTTTACGCCCTTATACGAAAGCATATCGTCAAACCCCTGGAGGGTCTCACCCAAACCGTAAACGCGTTGACGCCCGACAACCTTTCCCCTCGGGCAGACATCATCCGAAACGATGAAATCGGCATGCTGGCAAACAGTTTCAATCAGATGGCGGAAAACCTGAAAATATCCCACCTCGGGCTGCAGGAGAGCGAGAGCAAATACCGCTCCATGATGGAAGCGATGCATGATCCCGTCTACATCTGCTCAGCAGACTATCGCATTGAATACATGAATCCGGCCATGATCCGTCTCCTGGGGCGTGAAGCCGTGGGTGAACCTTGTTTCCGTGCTGCGTTCAACCGTGAGGCGAAATGTCCCTGGTGCCGCCACGATGCGGTGCGACAGGGAGAAAGCATGGCTTTCGATATCGTGAATCCTGAGGACGATCAATCCTATCACGCGTCCAATGCGCCGATATTCCACAGTGATGGCGGCTTTTCCGTGCTGGCGGTGTTACGGGATACGACCCAGATCAGAACCCTTGAATCGCAGTTGATGCAGGCCCAGAAGATGGAATCCATCGGCACCCTGGCCGGGGGCATTGCCCATGATTTCAACAATATTCTCTCCATCATCATTAGGCTACGCGGACATCGCCCTCCTGGATCTGCCCCGAGATTCGGGGCCGGAGCGCAACCTGAGGAATGTACTCAATGCCGCCCAACGGGCCAAAGATCTGGTGAAACAAATTCTGACCTTCAGCCGGATGTCGGAAGAGGAGAAAAAGCCGGTCCAGATCTAGGAGATCGTCAAGGAAGCCCTGAAATTCCTGCGGGCATCCCTGCCCAGCACCATCGAGATTCGTCAAGAGATAGAGACTCAGAATGATACCGTCCTGGCGGACTTTACCAAGATGCATCAAATCCTGCTGAACCTGTGTACCAATGCCAGCCATGCGATGATGAATAAGGGCGGCGTGCTGGCGGTCCGGCTGGAGAATATCGAATTGGGAGAGGATTTTACTGCCAACACTCCGGAATTGGAGCCGGGGTCTTATCTGAAATTGAGTGTCAGCGACACGGGCCACGGGATGTCACCCACGGTTCTCAAGCGGATATTCGAACCCTATTTCACCACTAAAGCGAAAGGTTCGGGGACCGGCCTGGGCATGGCCGTGGGGCATGGCATCGTAAAGGGCCATCAGGGGATAATTACGGCCCACAGCGAACCGGGAAAAGGCTCCCGGTTTGATGTCTACCTGCCGGTGATCCAAGAAGCGGCACTATCGAAAAAAGCAGCCGCCGGCCCCAATCCCAGGGGCACCGAACGCATTCTGCTCATCGATGACGAAGATGACCTGGTGAAACTGGGAAAACAAATGCTCGAAAAATTGGGATACACGGAGGTCACGCGGACCAGCAGCATTGAAGCCCTGGCGCTGTTTCGTCAAAAGCCGGATCAATTCGATCTGGTGATCACCGACACCACCATGCCCAATATGACCGGGAACAAGCTGGCCGAAGCGTTGATCAAGATAAACCCGAAGATCGCGATCATTATGTGCACCGGCTACAGCGAGGAACTCGTCAAGGATAAAGCCTTGAAAATGGGCGTTCGGGCCTTTGTGATGAAACCCGTTGCCCTACACGACCTCGCCACCATCGTGCGCGGCGTATTGGATGAACCCGCCGGCAGCCCCCAGGCGCCGGGGACCCGTTCATAGCCCCGCCGTTCGACCCCTTCACTACCTCTGTGTTGCTGCCCTTCCTCCATGCTGGCCTTGCCGTGGGATGTAATCCACCGTCATCGAATTTAATTCTTGTTTTTTATATTTTTTCAGAATATACGACTTATTAAAAGGATATAATCAGAATGTTAGACGATATTGACCATAAAATACTGAAAATAGTGCAGGCCAAGGCCCGCATCCCCAATGTGGATGTGGCCCGGGAAGTGGGCATGGCCCCTTCGGCCGTGCGAGAGCGAATTTTGAAGCTGGAAAAACAGGGCTATATCGACGGCTACGAAGTGCGGCTCAATCCGGAGCGATTCGGCAAGAGCCTGGTGGCCTTTGTTACGGTCACTCCCGTCAGCTCCCATCTCGCCGGCCCCGTGGCACGCCGCTTGGAGCAGATTCCCGAGATTCAGGAGATTCATTTTATCAGCGGGGAAGATGCCCTTCTGGTCAAGGTGCGGGTGGCCCACCCCCAGGAGTTGGATCAATTGCTGCGCAAGCAAATCAGCCCCCTGGAGGGAGTCCGCGCCACCCACACGCGAATCGCCCTGAATACATTCAAGGAAACCGCGCGCATCCCCATTGCGCAAACCGGGAAATAGCTTAATTATTGAACTGTGGAAAATTTTTTTGTTTAGGGAGATTCGCCCATGCCCATGTCAGCAGAATTTGAAAATCGACTCTATCCGCTGCTCCCCGCCATTGTGGACCACTTCGGCACCCCCTTTCACATCTATGACGAGACCGGCATCCGAGCCACCGGCGAGGCGCTGAAAACGAGCTTTGCCCAATTACCCGAGTTTCGGGAGTACTTTGCAGTCAAAGCCCTGCCCAATCCCCGTATTTTGCGTATCATGGGAGAGATGGGCTTCGGGTTCGACTGCTCGTCGGTTCCCGAACTGGTACTGAGCCGGCAGGTGGGCGGCCGAAATGAAGATCTCATGTTCACCTCCAACAACACCACCCCGGAGGAGTTCGCCGCGGCCGCGGCCGAGGGCGGATCGATCATTAATCTGGATGACATCACCTTGCTGGCCAAATTGCCCCGGATACCGGAGCTGATCTGTTTCCGCTACAACCCCGGAACGGAACGGGGCGGTAACGCCATCATCGGCAAACCTGAAGAGGCCAAATACGGGCTGACCCGCGTCCAGCTCAGGGACGCCTACCGCCAGGCCCAGGCACAGGGCGTTAAGCGTTTCGGCCTGCACACCATGCTGGCCTCCAACGAACTGGATTACAGCTACATGGTGCAAACCGCCGAAATGCTGCTGGAGATCGTCAAAGAGATCGCCGAAGCCCTGGATATTGCCATTGAATTTGTCAACATCGGCGGCGGGCTGGGCATCAATTACCGGCCCGAAGAGGCTCCGCTGGACTTGGCAGCCATGGCCCGGGAGATTACCGCGCGCTTAAAAGCCTTCGAGGTCCGGTTCGGTCGCGTGCCCAAGCTCTACATGGAAAGCGGCCGCTACATGACCGGACCCCACGGGGCGCTGGTCACCCGGGCCATCAACCGCAAGGAGATCTATCGCACCTATGTGGGGCTGGACGCCAACATGTCGGCCCTCATGCGGCCGGCCATGTACGGTGCCTATCATCATATCACCGTTCCGGCCAAACGCGCCGTCAGCGAGCGGGAGGTGGTGGATGTGGTGGGCGCGCTGTGCGAGAACAACGACAAGTTTGCCATTCAGCGAGAATTGCCTCCCATCAGCGACGGCGATATTGTCTGTATCCACGACACCGGCGCTCATGGCCACAGCATGGGGTTCAACTACAACGGCCGGCTGCGCCCCCAGGAGTTGCTGCTGTGCGTAGACGGAAGCGTGGAACGGATCCGACGGGCGGAGACCATCGAGGATTACGTGGCCACCTTGACCTTCGTACCGAAGAAACTCTCCGCGGATCATCTTTCACTGAAGAACTGAGTTCCTTTCTGGAATGCCCCTGGGGACCCCCCTTACCGGTCGGCCTTGGTTTTGGGAAAACCACCGTCTTTAGAGAGGTTGCAGTGCATGCCGGCCATTGAAATCGTCACCGCCGACCTGACCTGCCCGGACCATCAGGCAGCGGTCCTGACACTCATCGACGCCTATGCTCGGGACCCCCTGGGCAACGGCCAGCCCTTGAGCGCCGAAGTCCGGAAGAACCTGATTCCCGGACTGCGGCGCCACCCCACGACCCTGATCTTCCTGGCCTGGCAGGGGGAACAGCCCGTGGGCATTGCGGTCTGCTTTTACGGCTTTTCGACCTTCGCCGCCCGGCCCTTGATCAACATCCACGACTTTGCGGTTCTGCCCGAATGCCGAGGAAACGGCATCGGCCGCAAACTGCTGGCCGCCGTTGAAGCCCAAGGGCGCCGGACGGCGTGTTGCAAAATCACCCTGGAAGTCCTGGAAAACAACCACCGCGCCCGGCGGATTTATGCGACCGCGGGCTTTGAACAGTTGACCTATGTGGAAGGGAGCGGAGGGGCGCTGTTTTTGGCCAAAGCGCTGTAGGGTATTAGTGCATGATCCCCGGCAAAAAGAGCGCAATCTGAGGAAAGGCGGTCACCAGGATCACCACGACGATCACCGCCAGCAGGAACGGCAGAGCCCCTTTGAAGACCGTTTCCATGGGCACATCCGCAACACCGGCAATCACGAAGATATTGAGCCCCAGGGGCGGAGTGATCAGCCCGGCTTCCATCATCAGCACCGAGATGACCCCAAACCAGATGGGATTAAAACCCAACTCTAAAATTGTGGGAAAGATCACGGGTAGGGTCAGCACCATCATGGAGGTGGCATCCAGAAAACAGCCCAGGACCAGGTAGGCCACCAGCATGATGGATAAAATCAGGTAGGAGGAGAGATCCAAACCGCTCAGCCAGGCCGCCAGGCTCATGGGCAGCTGGGTCAGGGCCATGAAGTAGGTGAAGACATAGGCCCCGGATAGAATGACAAAGATCATCACCGAGACCCGGGTGGTGGCCATGAGGGCCTCCACCAGCGCCGGCCAGGTCAGTTTCCGTTTCCAAAGGGTCACCACGAAGAGGAAAAATGCGCCCAGGGCCCCGGCCTCGGTGGGCGTAAAAAACCCCAGATAGATCCCCCCCATCACCAACAGGAAGACGGCAATCAATTCCCAGGTATGAACCAGGGCCAGCAACTTTCGGCGAAATGTCACCCGCCGGGGAACCGACGGCGCTAGGGCGGGATTAAGCATCACCCACCCGATGATGATCAGCACATAACTACCCGCCAGCAGAAATCCGGGTAGAAAACCGGAGATCAGCAATTTGCCGATGGATTGCTCGGTCAGAATTCCGTACACCACGAAGCCGATGCTCGGTGGAATCAAAAATCCCAGGGTGCCGCCGGCGGCCACACTGCCGGTGGCCAACTTTTCATCGTAGCCGTAGCGCGCCATTTCCGGCAGGGCCACCCGTCCCAAAGTGGCGGCGGTGGCCACGGATGAGCCGCAAATGGCGGCAAACCCGGAACAGGCGCCGATGGTGGCCACCCCTAGCCCCCCGGCAGCCGCCGCAGCCATTTGTCGGCCACATCGTAGATGCTCTGGCTCAACCCGGAAGCAGAGGCCAACTCCCCCATGAGCACGAACAAGGGGATGACGGTAAAGGAGTAAGTGGTAAAGGTGCCGAAAAAAGATCGCACCAGGGTAGGCATGGCAACCGAGACATCGGTCATCAGGCTGACCCCGCCAAACCCCACCAGGGCCAGGGCAAACCCAATGGGCATGCCAATAAATAGAAGCACAAACAGTACAGCGATCCCGGCGAGCCCCAAAATTTGAGGGTCCAGCGGCATAGGTGGATCTCCTAGCCCATCATCAGTAGATTGAACGTGAATTTCCGGTCAGCACGAGCTTAAGCGCGGAAATCAGCATGAGCAGCATTTCGAGTCCAATGAAGATACTAGCCAAAGCGAGAAGAAAATAAATGGGGAACAGCGGCACTTTCAGCAGATCGGTGGTGGTGCCCGAAGCCATCTCCTCCAAGCCCATGGCCCAGCCTTGAGTTGCAAGCAGCGCAATGACCCCAATGCAGAGGCAATGGGTCACCACATCCAGCCCGGCGGCAAAACGTTTCGGCAAGGCGTTGACCAGCATGGTCACCCGAATATTCGAACCGCTTTGGTGGGTATAAGCAAGTCCCAGAAGACCGAACACCGCCAGCATGATCTCCGTCAGCTCAATTCCGCCGGGAAGCGGTTTGGAGAAAAAAATGCGCCCGGCCACATCCAACGTGGTCAGCCCCATCATCACCATCACCCACCCCATGCCGATATAGAGGCTGCAGCGGGTGAGGAGGTGAATCATCCGCTGAAATATATTTAGCTGATCCTTTGCCGAATCCACCATCTCCACTCCCTAAAGCCGACTACAATCGCACGCCTGAAAAGGCTGTAGATCAGCGGCCGTTGGCGCCCAGCAGCGCACCCGCTGGATCGGAAACCGAAACATGGGCTTGCGACTTATCGCCGGCAGTAAAAAAGCCTAAAATCCCCCCCAACCCCCCTTTTTCAAAGGGGGGAGCAGGAACGATACTCCCCGACCCCGGTTTTCCAAATGGGAAGACCCATTCCCCCGGCTCCGGGTGCCAAAGGCAAAGCGCCCATCTTTCCGGAGGCAATCCCCCTAAGTTATGTCTGAACAAAAACCCTGTTCTCCCTCCCCCTGGATGGGGGAGGGCCGGGGTGGGGGTGAATGATATCAAGCTGTTCTATCCCCTCCGCGTACAAGCCGCCAGGGGAAGGGCGTTTTCGGTCGAGCATATAGTAGGGGCGGAAAGTTTTTCGCCCCTACCTGAGTCCACTGCCGGTTCCCCCTTTGCCGAAGGGAGTTAAGGGGATTTCTCCTTCACCTCCCCCTTTACCAAAGGGGGCTAGGGGGATTTCACCTTCCATTCCCCCTTTGTCAAAGGGGGCTTGGGGGATTTCACCTTCGACTCCCCCTTTTTCAAAGGGGGTTGGGGGGATTTCACCTTCGACTCCCCCTTTTTCAAAGGGGGTTGGGGGGATTTATTCTTTACCGCGACAGGTAATGAAAATGATCGCCCCGGGGTGCGGCATCCCCACCCGTAGGGATGGGTTTCCAACCCGCCCCTCCCGAGAGACAAAATGCCCTGAGTTCACCAAGGATGGTTAATAGGGGCAGGCCTCGAAGCTTACATCCAGCTTCTCCAATTCTTCCTTAAATGCCACCAGCGCCTCTTTGGCCGGCAATCCTTTTGCTTCCAGCTCTTCCGCCCAGGCGGCTACCATTTCTTTGAACTTCTCGTTCCAGCGCGCCTTTTCATCCGCGGGAAGCTCATAGATTTCCATGGACCCCTTGAACTCCTCCATGATCTCCGCGTACCACTGCTCATGAAATATTCCGGCAATCTTGTAGGCATCGCGTCCCACCTCGGTTATGATGGGCTTGAGATCCCCGGGAACCCGATCCCAAAACTTCTTGTTCACAAAGAGACCTTCGGCGACGCAGCCAAAAGAGATGGGCACCCCGTGCTTGGCGACTTCATAGAGCTTGAAGGCCTTGATCAAAGCCGGGCAGGTCACCACCCCATCGATCACGCCGGTTTCCATGGAGAGATAAACTTCGCCTAAGGGCATAAAAATGGGCGTCGCACCCAGTGCCTCAATGGCTTTGGTTTGCAGGCCTCCGGGACTGCGGATCTTCAACCCCTTTAAATCCTCCAGAGTCTTCACCGGTTTGGTGGTCCAGATGTGAGCCATGACACAATTGTTGATGTGCAGCACCTTCACATCTTCAAACTCCTGGTGCAGTACCCGGTCATACATGGCCATGCCCGCCTCGGCCCCTTTCCATTTCGCCGGACAGACAATGGGCACCGAAAGCACATCGCTCAGGGGAAAGCGACCCGGTGTCCAAGTCAGGGTCGCATAGCCCATATCGGACAGCCCTGTCTTGACAATATCGAAATGCTCCGGACCTTTTCCCAGGGCCCCCCCTGCAAACATGCTGTAGGTAATGCGCCCATTGCTGCGCGTTTTCATCTCCTCCAGCATGGGAATCCAGAGGTTCTTCACATCCGCGCCGGCCGGCACGTGCCAGGTACTGAAGCGGATATTGACGGTATCATCGGCGGCCGCTACCGGAGCCATGAAACCCATTGCAAATACCATGACGGCTATCGCCACTACCGCCAAGCCGATTCCCACCTGCGTTGCAGCTTTCATAACACCCTCCTCGATTTTGAGTAATGATCCGTCCCCGTGGTGATTTTTCACGGGAAAACACAAGTATCATCCATAGCCTGATCTCAGTCAGGCCTCATCTCATGGACCGCCAGCATGTCTTCCAGCCCTTCGGTGATGGTGACCAGACCGCCGGCGGCAACCAGCGACCCAAGCACCACGCCGCAGTGAGTCAGGGCATCGCTTTTATCCACGGCCCGGGCTACGGCCCGGGCAAACGCCCCAGGGGATAGGGCACCCACTCCCACCGTAACCGGCAATTGAGGGATGTCGCTATCCGGGTCCAGCAGATGGGCCGGAACTTGTCGGATGGCGGGATCAGGCACCCAACAGGCATTGGCAATGGCCGTTGCAGCCGCATCGGCATAGTTGGCGCGATGCGCCACGGCGGTTACCGCCGAAGCGATCCCGCGGGTAAAACTTCGCCCCCCAAGCCCGCTGGTGGTCACCCCCCAGCTCGAACTCCGGTCATCGAGCTCAAGGATATGGGTAACCTCCGGCCGGCGGATATTAGTTCGCACGCCGACACTTACGGTTTCCCCGGGAGCCAGGCGTATCGCCAGATCTCCTCCATTGTCCACAATCACCCGGGTCATGCCTCGCTCGACCAACCAATCAGCCACCCCATCGGCCAATGTTCCAGCCACGGCGGCCATAGGGGTAAGATCCGCATCGCCCATCGCCTGAGCAGCGGCAATCATGGCCTGGGCGAGATCATCCGTGCCGCTCCATTCAATTTTCAATACCGGCCGGCACAAATCAGTCCGCAGGCGGGCAATCCGCTCCAGATAGTCGACTCCCCGCAAGGCCGCTCGCCGGGCAACATCGGTGCGCGGACCCTTTTGGTCAAACGCTTTGATGGAAAGCCCCATGGGACCGCATACCACGCGCACTGTCTCGCGGTCAGGCAGAATAGTAATCGGCTGTTGCCAAGAGATAGACAAATGGAACCACCCGGTAGCAGTTAATCCAATTGCGCCACTACAGCGATGCCCTTGGACTTCATCTCTTCGAGGGCTTTCAGCGTCGTGTCCGGGGCGACGCCTTTGCAGAGGGATTCCACCACGGTGACTTTATAGCCCGCGTTCAGGGCATCGATAGCGGTTGCCTTGACGCAGTAGTCCGTAGCAATACCGTAGACGATCACCTCGCTGATCCCATTGCGCTTTAGCACTGTATCCATTTCAGTCTTGGCCCCACCGTCATCCTGAAACCCGGAATAGCTGTCATACCGCTTGTCCTTGCCTTTTTTGACCACGGCCTGAAACAGATTGTTATCAACTAAAATCCGCGCATTGGTCGTGCCCTGAACGCAATGGGGCGGCCATAACACCTGGGTGCGGTCCTCGATCTGGATTGTCTCAAAAGGTTTCTTTTCGCTGTGGTTGGAGAAAAAGGAAACATGCTCGGCCGGATGCCAATCCTGGGTGGCAAAGATCAGATGCCCATTGGTGTGCAGGTTTTCGGTGACCTTTTGGACCTTTTCGACAAAGGCTTGATCCGACTCGGGGACCGCCAAAGAACCATTCTTAAAAGTGGTGAAATCCCCCTGCATGTCCACCACGATCACCCCGACCTTGGATGTTTCTCCGCCAAAACTGGCGGATAGCATCCCCCAAACAATGATCATCGCTACCGCTGAACTCATCACCCATAACGCTTTCATGACCATCTCTCCTTTCACTCAATTAAGGGTTGTAGGAAATTCAATTTAATTTCCGGAAAGCAACTTTGGCAGCCATGTCGCCAACTGAGGAAAGAGTATCAGCAGAATGATATTGATATAAATGGCCACCAGATAGGGCAGTGCTCCCTTGACAATGGTTCCGATGGGATAATCGGGCACCACGCTGCGCAAAACAAACAGGCTGAGGCCGAAGGGCGGCGTAATCGTGCTTTGTTCAGCGGCCATCACATACACGACACCCCACCAGATGGGATCGAACCCCAGACCGCCAACAATGGGCATCACAAACGGAAAGGTGAGAAAGAGCATGGACCAGGAGTCGAAAAACATCCCCATGAAGAAGTACATCACAAAGAATCCCAGGAGGATCCCGTATTTTCCGATAGTCAGACCGAGCACCTGCTCCTTGATTAAGGGGATCATGCCCGCCGAGTTGAATACATGGGAAATCAGAGTGCTCATGGCCATGATGAAGAGGGAAAACGAGGTGATTTTCACCGTGTCCAAAAGGCTGTCGGAGAATAATTTATAGGTCAGTTTACGGTATCCAAGGGTCAGCACAATACTCAAAAAAGCCCCCAGCCCGCCGGCCTCCGTGGGGGTCATCAAGCCGCCAAAAATGGCGCCCAACACGCCGATAATCATCAAGGCGAAAGGCAAAGCTTCCCACAAGGCCCGTCGCCGGTCGGCCCAGCTGTACTTGACAGGCGGCGGGGCCAGAGCCGGGTTGAGCTTGACCATCACCGTAATCGTCACCAGAAAGAGTGCCGTAAGGGTCAGGCCCGGGATCAGGCCCGCGGCGAGCAGATCTACGATGGAGACCCCCTGCCAGGCGCCGTAAAGAATGAGTAGAATACTTGGTGGTATCAGGGGCGCCAAAACCGTTCCGGAAGCAATGGAGCCCAACGAAAAACTGGGGTTGTATTTGCGTTGCTCCATAACTGGAAATGCGATCTTACCGAAAGTGGCCGTCGCAGCTATGGTGGATCCGGACATGGCTCCAAAAACCGCATTCCCGCATATGACTGAAACCCCCAAACCGCCGGGCAGGTGCCCCACCCACTTGTCGATGGCATTGAAGAGTCGCTCGTTGACGCCGGTGTTCCCCAGAATGGAACCCATCAAGATAAAGAGCGGCATGGCTGTCAAGGTAAAGGAGTTCAATGAACCCCAAAGGGTGTAAGCGATCTGGTTGATGGGTTGATCCACGTACCAGATCAAACCCACCACCGCTACAACACCTACCGACCAGGCAATTTCCAGCCCCAGCAACAGGAGCACCAGGAGGCCTGCGATCAGAGCCACGGCAAAAAGAGCATCGGCGCCCATCAACCCGCCTCCTCGTCGTTGCCCGCGGCTTTACCCAAGGCTTTGATCAGCTCGATGAAAAGCTGAAAAACAAGCAGTATCGCGCCGATAATGATGACCATCTGAGGATAGGCAATGGGGGTGCGCAGCCAGCTTCCGCTACGGGTGCCAAACATCAGCGAAAAGGCAACAAGTTGATAACCAGCGATCACCGTAAACACGGCCAGAGCCAAGGCCAGTGACAAGGTAAAAACCCGCAGCCAGCCCCGCATCGAAGGCGATAGCTTATTGATCAAGAACTCCACCCGCACATGGCTGCGTTCCTGCCAGGCGAAGGCCAGACCCATGATGGTTACGGTTACTAGTAAATACCCACCGAACTCCTCGGCAATGGAAAGCGGGTTGCGCAGAACGTAACGGGAGGTTACATCCACCAAAACCAATACCATCATGGCAAAGATCAGCCAGCCCTGAAGGTGACCGCTGAAGAATGTGATCAACTTTTCGATAAAGCGAAGTATCCGACCCATGGGCAATCACCCCAATGTCACACCAATTTTTTATCACTGGCAGCTAAATCCACGATATTGTTCTACAGAGGCCTTGATGGCATCAAGAAGCTCCTTGCCGTCGTCGCCGGTCTTCTTCAGCCACTCCGCTTCTACGACTTTGCAATTTTCCAGCGCCTTGGCCTGATCGGGATCCGGCAGGTTCACCCGCTTGACACCGGAAAGATCCACGGTATCGACACTCATCACGTACTCGGCGGTGGTGGAGTAATTTACCATGCGCTGAAGATCCCGGCCCACATCCATAACCACCTGCTGAAGATCCTCGGGAAGTTCATCAAAAGATTTCAGATTGAGCAGAGTCACCGCCGTCCAGGTGGGAGAAAGGGGGGTTAATACAAAATATTCGGAGACTTTGGCCAAACCGATGGAGTAGCCATAACCCAGGCTGGTCAGCACACCGTCAATGGTGCCTGCCATCATGGCCGGCGCCAGTTCGGAACCGGCAATGGTTACTGGGCTGGCCCCTAAGGCCTTGATTCCCAGGGTAGGAAGATAACCGCCCACGCGGATCTTCATCCCCTGCAGATCATCCAAGGATTTGATCTCTTTTTTGCTCCATACACCGTTGGCCGGGTCCCACTGGGTAATGAACCAGAACTTGAGATTGAGCTTCTTTAGCGTGCGGTCGTAGATCTCCATCACTTTTGGATCTTCGTAGATGGCCAACTCTTCGGCTAACCCCTGAACCGGGTCTTCATCCACAATCCCCGGAATTTCGCCCCAGTTCCATAGGGGATAGGTTCCCGACTCCCAGGGCATGGCCACATCCGCGCTGTCGGCCTTGCCGGTAGCCACGGCCTGCAGTAACTGATCCGTAGGAAACATGCGGGGAATGATTTTCAGCTTGATGCGTCCCCCCGACCGCTCGTCCAGCATGCGCTGCATTTCGCCACAGGGGCGATAGACTTGAGCGGCTCGAAATTTAGGCCCCCAGATGTCATTCCAGGCAAATTTCAATTCGTAGACTTTGTCCGCGGCGACGGTTTGCACAGGAACTGCCATCAGCACTAAAGCCGCGAGCACCGCCAACCCCAACCGATTGCGTTTTCTTGTCATTGTTTTCTCCTTTAAATCTTAGAAACTGTATTTACGAACGTCTGAACTTAGCCTTAGCCACTGCTGAGTTTTGAATCCGCCGCCGCCACCAATTGATCCAATTCCGCGCACAGTTCCGCGGGAGCAGCCGCACTGTTCTCTTTTGCCATGAGGACACGGTAATCCTCCATCACCCTGTCCATGAGGTTTTTCCGCCCGCTTTTTTCATAATCATCACGGGTCGGCCGTGTGAAGTTGTGAGGTACAAATGCATCGCGACAATGTTCCAATGTGTGATCCGCCAGCATGAAATGCATCCCAGGCTCGACAGAGGTGAGAGGTTGCCAGCCCATTTGATCGTCATCCAGACTGAAGGGCATCACCAGCCGCCGGGCCATGGCCAGGACCTCATTATCGACAATGAGCTGCAAAGGGCTGACCACGGTGGCAACTTCCAGCTGACCGGCACCGCCGAGGATGTCTAGTCCTGAAGCGGCCATCCAGGTGGTCAGCATGGCCCGCTCACTCATGGATTGCATATCGGGAATGGGTGAATCGGTCCCGCTGCCGTAATTATGCGTCGGCAGCCCAAACTCCTGTTTCAGAAACTGGTCTGCCAAGGAGGCTCCCCGCATGGCCTCCACACTGGCCTGCAGACTACGACCGGTGGCCATGTCCGTGGAGAAGATAATGGGGCAGGCCACCACGGGTGCACCGGGCTGAACGGCCTGGGCCATGGCGACCAGGGCCAGAATTTCGGCGACTGCAAGCAGCACAGTTCC
Source organism: uncultured delta proteobacterium (assembly GCA_963713755.1). Lineage (GTDB taxonomy): Bacteria > Desulfobacterota > Desulfobacteria > Desulfobacterales > CAVQMW01 > CAVQMW01. The sequence goes on from CAVQMW010000007.1 coordinate 248,851, forward strand.
CAGCACGGTGGCGGGGGCTGTCCCGCCGGCCCCGGGCAGAGAACAGGCGTGGATGGGAATACCAGCTCGGGCCGCTTGAAGGATAACCTCCATGTCCATCTGTTTGAAGGCCCGGGGCGTCAGGGAGCAGGCAATCATGGAGATCAGCGGATTATCCGACAGCGCCTTTCGGCCTCCGGCCGCGGCAGCCGCCAGATCGATCAGCGCAGCTACGCTCTCGGCGCAATAGGGCTGGACCCAAAGATGCTTGTCGGTATGCTTAAACAGCGTAGCCAGCGCGTGGATATCCGCCGTAGCCACGGGGGCATCGTCGGGAAACAGATAGGGCATGAAGCTGATTTCATCCAGATGGTTGACCAGCCGGGCCCAATCCGCCAACCGAGCCAAGGTCACTTTTTCCAATTCAGCAGTCTCAGGATCGATCCAGCCATGCCCCCCGGTACAGGTGCGGGCGTAGAAGGTGCCATCCGGTCGCGGCAGAGGCAGGGCCCGCTCCGGATTCCGAGCACCCAATGTAAAAGTGCGCGGTGCCCGTGCCAGCAATTCTTCGAGGGCTTTACGGGGAAAGCATACCCGCCCGCTGTTGCTGTCCAATTTCAGGCCGGACCGAACCAACGTCTCCATAATTTCAGGGTGGTTATCCAGTTTGACGCCATGGTCGGCAAGCAGAGTGAAAACCCTGGTTTTTAATGTGGCCCGTTGACTCTCATCAAGATAGGAAAATTTAGCCATACTCATGGAGAACCTCTTCTTCCCGGATTATTTAGACGTCTGAGCGTTCATGGGTCTTAAAGATCGAGCGCATTTCATATCGCTGGTTTAGATGATTTATGCAGACGGCTCATCATCATCAGGCAATTGGGCTTCAAAAGGCTTTATCGCCTCCACATGTCCGCCAATCGCCCGGTAGTCCTCTTCCGTCATGGTGTATTCCAAGGGGCAGATGGTGGCGGGGGTAGGCGTCCAGTAAAAAGACCCGCTCTTGACCTTTTCCACATCCACCATGAAGGAGATCCCTCCCCCCGGCCAGATGAATCCCGGAGCTCCACCCACGGAGAGTTGAGCCTGGCCGGCGTGGACGGCGCGGGTGAGCTTGATGGGCGATTTGACCACTCCGGCGCGGGCGCTGCCCCCTGCCCCGCCGGTGTAGACCGCCGAAACCCGGGAGGGCTCACAGGAGGCGGCAAGGGCCTCAACCGCGGTGCGCGCCTTTTGCGTTAGAGGTATTTCAGCGAGTTCGCCTTTGACCGTGACCTGGTAAAGCACAGCGTTTTGGCCTGTGGTTTCAGTAATAAGAATGGTCATCCCAGGCCGGGCCACAGTCATGTCGATGTGCGCGATGACATCCGCCGGCCGGATGATGGAAGTACCGCCCCAGCCGTCGCCGTGGTCCCCGAAACAGCGTCCGGGGGTGCTCTCCTTAAAAACCAGCTGCACCCCGCTTGGGCGGGCGCCGACAAACTGGCCGGCCACATGGCGGCTCATCTGACCCGTGATATGGGAATCGAGGATGATGGCCTCGTCAGCCGCTTCCTTGAGCAGGGGGGCAAAGAGCCCCATGGTGGCGCTGCCGCAGCCTACCCGCATGCTGGCCACTTCCTGGCCGTCGATGATCGGAGGATGACCCACTTGAATTTCCAGTCGGCGGCCGTTTTCAATTTTCAGTTTCACCCGTTCGCGGTTGGCAATGCGGGTGATGGTGCGGGCCACCAAGAACCCGTTGGGCCCGGTGAGGCGGTTGACCCCCCCGATGTGCAGCATTTTGGATCCGTACTGCTCGGTTTCCACCATGCCCACCTCCCGCTTGCCCACTAGCACTCGGTCGCCCTCCCTTCCCAGAGGCACGTCCGTATCGATCTTTACGATGATGGAGCTGTAGCTTAGGGGCACTTCGGTGACCACGGTGACCACATCCACACCGTGCTGCTCTCCTTTTACAATGCGCGGGGCCGGTTTGCAGTCCGGATATGTGGTGCCGGATCCGATGGCGGTAATCAGGGGGCGGCGAATGGCTTGCGGAGGATCGCTGCCAACAATATCGGCCACAGCCTTGTATGCCAGGACCGGGGTGGTGCGTACCAATCGGCCTTCGCGGTTGAGGTAGCGCCGGCAGGCCCCTTCAAATCCAGGCTGAATCCAGCATTTGATGGGGCAGGCGTCACACTCCACGGCTTCCGCGGGCATGACCGGCGCGACGGTTAGGGCTTCTTGCTCGCACACCCGGAAACAGACTTTGCAATGGGTGCAGGCGTGATGATCGATAACTGCCTTCTTCTCCTTCAGCCGCACCGCCCCCACGGGGCAATCCCGCACGCAGTATCCGCAGCCTATGCATTTTTCGAGATCTACTTCCACAGGTTCGGATTCTCCACGCTAAAGTTTGCTGCTATTAAAATCTGACCAGTCCATAGTTCTTCTAACCCACTGAAATTATTAGGTTCGATTGGATAGCCTCGTCATTCCTGCGAAGGCGGGAATCCAGATAGATTCCAATACATTGGAATCTCTGGATGCCGGATCAAGTCCGGCATGACGGAAAACTTTGGGCTCTCAAGTTAGAATTAATTCATCAGAAAAATTGGTCGTGACGCTGCTATCCTTTACACAATTTGAGGCTTCCTCACGGGCGGTGGCGTATTACGGCTTTTCCCGACCACGACTTCCCCATCCACCAGCACCATGGCCACCGCGGGCAGATCCCCGACCTTGATGGCCGCCAGGGCATTTTCGCCCACCGATCCCATGGGCGTATCCATGATCACCAGGTCCGCGGGTTTCCCCGGAGCGATGGTTCCCTGATCTAGCTTGTGGACCCGGGCGGTGTTGCCGGTGGCCATGCAGAGCGCCTCCTCGGCTGAAAGATCGCTGAGACTGGCCAAGTGGACGATCGTGCGCAAAATCCCCAGAGGCACAACACCTGTGCCCGAGGGCGCGTCGTTGCCGATGACGACCCGTTTGAGGGCACTGTGCGCTTTGCACAGTTTAAGGGCTTCCAGGGCCATTTTGGGATTGCCGCAATGGACGATTTCAATGGCCATCTCGGTTTCGGTAATCAATCGTCGGGCTTCGTCCAAGGCCACGGCCGTGGGTCCGCCGTTGATATGGGAGGCCACATCGGGATCGGTACGGATCACCATATCGGCGGTGACCGTGCTGGATCCAGGGATGGAGGTGCCGCCGGTGTGCATCATCACGGTCATGCCGGCCGCTTTGGCCCAGCGCACCATGGGTGCGGCATCTTCGGGATCTTTCACGGATCCGAGGCCGATCTCTCCCACCAGACGGACGCCCTGGGCGGCCATCTCCTTAAAGTCGGCTTCGGTCAACCCCTTCTCCAGAATGACCGCGCCCCCGACCACCTTTCCGCCGCCGGGCCGGAAATTTTCAAAGGCCTTAGCGGCCAGGATCGCCAACGCTTTGGTCCCCGCTGGATCCTTGGGCCGCCCGCTGAGGTGGACTTCCCCGGCGGAAATGAACGTCGTAACTCCGCCGTGAACGGCACTTTCCAGAAAACCGATCTGCTTCTGGCGCGGGGTGTAGTCCATAAGCACACTGTGGCAGTGAGAATCGATCAGCCCCGGGGTCACCGTAGTTCCGGCGCAGTCGATCACCTTAGAAAAGTCATCAGCACTGAAATCGACGGCGGCACCCGCCGCAACGATTTTCCCGTTTTCAACGGCGAGCGCATTCCCGCGCAGAATGGGCGCCTGGATATCTCCTGAAATTATCGCGCCGATATTCTTAAGAAGTACCTTGGACATGCGTTCCTCCTATATGACGACCGAATATAAATGGGTAGAGGCAGGCTTGAAACCTACCCCTGCAGCAGCTTAGTCTGCTCTTGCCGGCCCAAAATGCCCGCCCTTGATACTCGCCTCGAGGACCCGTTCCAGATTGGCCGGCAAAGTATAGATCCGCTCTCCCAGAGCGTCGGCAATGGCGTTGAGTATGGCCGGAGCCGTTGGAATCAGGGCCGGTTCGCCGACCCCTTTCGCGCCGAAGGGTCCGCTGGGTTCGGGGGATTCGATGATGATGGGCACGATTTCGGGCATATCCGCAATGGTGGGGATAGGGTAGTCCTTCATGGAAATCGTGCTCCCGGGGTGAAATTCTTCCATCAAACCAAAGCCGATGCCCATGGCCACCCCGCCGCAAATCTGCCCGATCACATTCCCGGGGTGGATGGCCCGGCCCACATCATGCGCGGCCACCACCTTCTCCACCTTGACTTCACCGGTGAGTACATCGACGGCGACCCCAACCAGCTGGCAGGCAAATGCGTAGGTCGCGTAGGGCACGCCCTGGCCGGTTTCAAGGTCCAGGGGAACCGTGTCGGGGTCGAAATAACCGGGCCACTCCAGCCCCCCGCCTTTGGCCTGGATGCGCCGGGCCAGTTGGGAAAAGGAAACCCGTTTCTCGGGGTCCCTGTTTAGAACGACTTCTCCGTTGTCAAACACCAAGCTCCGCTTAGGCGCTCGCAAACGGTTGACTGCTTCAGTGAGCAACACATCTGAGAGTTTGGTACAGGCATCGTGTACGGCATTGCCGGAGATGTAAGTCTGGCGGCTGGCCGAGGTGGCGCCGGCATTGGTAGTCAACAGGGTATCCGCCGCCACTAGCCGAATTTCATGGGCGGCGAGTCCCAAAACCTCACCGGCGATCTGGGTGAGCACCGTGGAGGAGCCCTGGCCGATGTCCGCACAGCCGCTGTAGAGGGTAACCCGGCCTTCAAGGTCCATCTCCACCCGGGCCGTGGAGGGGTTCTGCACGCCGGTGTTGCCGATGCCGTACCACATGGCAGCGATGCCCACCCCCCGCTTCACATAAGGCCCTGCATCTTTGACCTTTTCCCGAGCCAGGGCCCAATGGGGTTGGACCGCCCGCAGGCAATCCATGAATCCCACGCTGTCGGTGAGCTCCTGGCCCGTGGCGGTGACAGCGCCGACGTGAAGGGCATTGCGCAGGCGAATTTCCAGGGGATCGATATCGAGCGCCCGGGCGTGGAGATCGAGCTGGCTTTCATGAGCCACGGCGGCCTGGGGTGTGCCAAAGCCGCGCATGGCACCGCAATAGGGATTGTTGGTGTAGACACAGCGGCTTTCAATATCCACGTGGGGAATTTGATAAGGCCCCGTGATATGCACCGCCGCCCGGGAGGTTACCGCCAGGCCGTAAGAGGCGTAGGCGCCGGTGTCGCAAATGATTCTCGCCCGCAGCGCCCGCAAGCGCCCCTGAGCGTCGGTTCCGGTTTTAAGTTCAATCGTGAGGGGGTGCCGTTTGGCCGTGGCCAGATAGGCCTCTTCCCGGCTGTAAACGTAGCGCACGGGACGCTTGAGATGGTAAAGGGCCAGCCCGATAAATCCCTGGACATTCATGTCCAGCTTGGAACCGAACCCGCCCCCGGTGGCGGCCTGAATGACGCGCACCCGATCATCGGCCAGACCCAGGAGGGTGACCACCTCTTTGTGGTCGTAATGGGGATTCTGGGTAGAGGCGTAAATCACCAGGGTGCCGTCGTCATCCACGAACCCCAGACCGGCATCGGGTTCCAGGTAGTTGTGCTCCACCATGCCGGTGCGGTAGGTTTTCTCTACCACGCTGGCGCATTGCGCCCACTGACCCTCGGGATCACCGTGTTTGATTCGGCGCGTCACCAGGCAGTTGCCCTTAGGGTGAAGCGACGGGGCCTGGGGTTTTAGCGCTTCTTCGGGGTCGAACACCGCCGGCAGGGGCTCGTAGATAACTTCAATCGCTTTGAGGGCTGCTGCGGCGGCGGCTTCATTTTCGGCCGCCACCAGAGCCAGCGGTTCGCCTTTGCAGCGCACCTTGCCCGCAGCCAGCAAGGGTTGGTCCTTGTTGATAATCCCCAAGGCATTTTTGCCGGGAATATCATGGGCCGTGAAAACGGCGACCACCCCGGGCAGCGCCGCGGCTGCCTGGGTGTCGATTTCGACCAGGGATGCGTGGGGGTGGGAACTGCGTAAGGCTTTCAGCACCAGGGGCGCATCGGCGCTCAGGTCCGCGCAGAAGATTGGCGCGCCCTTGAGCTTTTCCTGAGCGCCGAATCGCGGAATGCTGCGGCCGATGGATTTGAAACGAGATTCCATAGGATTCATGAGGGTTTCAGTTTTATTCGTGCCCGGCCGAAAAGCCTCTTCTCCCTCCCCCTTGAAGGGGGAGGGCCGGGGTGGGGGTGAATGATATCAGGCCTTTATATCCCCCTCCCCCAACCCCTCCCGCCAGGGGAGGGGAGTTTTCGGTCAGGCACTAATTCGAATCGGACCTGACATGGGTTGCCCTTGAAGGTCCGGGTTTAAGTCAGAGGCGCCATGAGGCGCATGAACAGTCCCTGGATGGCCGGTTCTTTGTACACCGTGGAGTGGCGGCGGCCGGTGATGGCGATCATGGTCTCCGCCATGATCCGGCCCGCCTCCCAAATCCGTTCCGCCGTGGGCCGCTGATCGAACAGAAACGCTTCCACTGCGGTCATACGATGGGGGGTCGGCGTACAGGAACCTAAAGCCACGCGAATAAAATCTATCTTACCGTTTTCCTTCCGGCGGACCATGGCCGCCAGATTGAGCCGGGCAATCGCCAGCGCCCGTCGACGGCCGATTTTTTGAAAATCCGCAAAGTCCGCTTGGGCCGGTTTGAGAATGAAGCGGGTGATCACTTCTCCAGGCGGCAGGGCACAGGCATAGGGCCCCGAGGCCACGGAAGTAATGGGGATGCGGCGCAATCCTCCTTTGCCGGCGAGCTCCACATCAGCCTCATGGATAACCAGGGGCGGCAGAGTGTCCCCGCAAGGAGAACAGTGCGCCACGTTACCCCCAATCGTGGCCACATTTCGAATCTGGCGGCTGGCAAAGGTTTGGGCGCATTTGTTGAGGGATGGCGCGTGTTGCGCCAGAAGCTCGGAATTTTCGATCTCGCTGAGGGTGACCGCAGCGCCCACGGAAAGTTCTTCCCCGTTGAGTTCTAAAACCCTGAGTTCGGGGAGGCGGCTCACATCCAAAAGAACATCGGGAGTCCGTTCTCCGGACCGGAGATCCACCACCACATCGGTCCCACCGGCCAGAATTTGGGTGCTGCGGCCCTTTTCAGCCAGAACATCCAACGCCGCATTCAGAGAGTCAGGGCGAATGTAATCGAATTCAGCCGGCATCGGTTGTTCCCTCCACCTTTTGGGCAGCAGCTTCCACGGATTCGAAGATCTGCTGGTAGCCGGTACAGCGACACAAATTACCGGCCAACGCAGAACTTACCGCAGCCCGGTCCGGATAAGGATTTTCCCGTAAGAGGGCATCGGTGCTCATCAACAAACCCGGTGTGCAAAACCCGCATTGCACGCCGTGCTGCTCTAAGAACGCCTCTTGGATCGGATGCAGCCCTTCCTCCGGAGCCAGCCCCTCCACGGTGGTCACCTGGCGCCCATCCAGCTGAGCCGCCAACATCAGGCAGGAATTAACCGCCCGTCCGTCGACCTGGATAGTGCAGGCGCCGCATTCGCCGATCCCACAGCCCTCCTTGGTGCCTTTGAGGCCCAATTCTTCTCTGAGCAGCTGCAACGCGGTCAGCGCGGCGGGAATTTCAAGGGATAGGGCTTTACCGTTGAGTATGATCTGGATGTTTACGCGAGGAGGATTCATGGGCCGCTGCCTTCTGCCGATATGCATGTCACCGTTGAACGGTGTGGATTTCAAGTCCGGCGGGGAGGGGCGGGTTTAGCCCCCGCTCCGAAAGGCTACCCTCTACCGGAGAGATGGGGTAAGGCAAAGAAGAGGCTCGGCCTATCGCAGCCCATCCTCACCTTTGGCATCTTCTTTCCTGAGCCCCCCGATTCGGGGCAACGGTCGTCCGGAATCGGTAACGGCTACAATCAGAACCAATTCATCGGCGCGGGGAGCATCGGGGATCCGCACCTCCATGGCATCGAAGTGGGAACGCACAAAGGCGGCATCCTTATACCCCAGGGGGACATCCAGGGCAGCACCGGGGAAAGCCAGTTTTTTGGCTGAGGGGATGAGGGCCTTACCCCCGCCGACATTTCCCCGCATGGGCTTTCCCAGAGCCGGATGCATGATGGCCGCGCAGTGTTCCAACTCGCCATTTTCTCCCACCAGGGCGCCCTTGCCGTAACTCTCCACCTCCTCGGGAGCGATTCCCAGGGCGGCCACCGCTTTTTGGGTGAGGATTGCTCCCAATTCTTCGCTGATCTCAATCAGCGAAGTAAGATCTTCCTGGTAGCTACCGGCGAATGGATTGGCAAACACCGCGGCAACCGCGGCTTTACGGGTGGCGGGCGATACATCCCGGGCGCCATCCCGGTGGGTTTCTTCCACAATGGTATAAAATTTTCGAATATGAAGTTGGGACTTGCTCATGGCGCTCTCCATCTCTGGTTCGGTCTTGCGGGCTTAGGCCCAGCGCTCGGTAACCGTCTTTTGATCCAAAAACAGGCGCATAGAATCGATGCGGGATTTGGCCAGCCCAAAGGCCGACTCATTCTTGGAGCCCAGGGGAAAGAAGGCAAAGGGCTGGGGCACGGGAACGTTGACTCCCACATTGCCCACATCGGCCTGCTTGATAAAGTTTCGGGCCACATGGCCGTCACGGGTGAAGATGCAGCCCGAATGGCCGTAGTTGTCTTTTTCATTCATCCAGGCCAGGGCCTGGTCAAGGTCGTCGGCCCGCAGCAGATTGGCTACCGGTCCGAAGGACTCCTGGCGGGCAATGTGCATATCAGGATGGACTCCTTCGAAGATTGTCGCCCCCAAGAAAAATCCGTTTCTATAAGGCTCCGCCAATTTCGGCTGGCGGCCGTCCAAGATCATCCGTGCACCTTCATTGAGTCCCATCTCAATGAATTTGAGCACCTTGTTCTTACCTGCTTCGGTGACCAAGGGACCCATTTCCGTGGCTTCATCCAGTCCGTACCCAAGGGGCATGGCCGCCGAGGCGGCAACGAATTTCTCCTTGAACTCGTCATACGCATCACCGATCACCACGATGTTGTCGGCTCCCAGACAGCGCTGCCCGGCCATGCCGTAACAGCCCCGCAGCAAGCCGGCCACAGCCTTGTTCAGATCGGCATCGGGCATCAGCACCACATGGTTTTTGCCGTTACCGTTGACCGAGGCCTCCTTACCCAAGCGCCCGGCCTGGGCGAAGAGTTCCAGCCCCACGCTTGAGGAGCCGATAAACCCTACCCCTTTGATTGCGGGGTGCTCCAGAATCATCTGATTAATCTTGCGGCCACCGTAGATCAGATTGTTTAAGCCCGGCGGAAATCCTTTGACTTTGCTGACAGTCTCAAAAATGGCCTGGGCACAAATGGGATCAGCGGAGCTGGGGCTGACGATCACCGGACAACCGCTGGCCAGGGCGTAGGGCACATAGGAGGACCAGGCATGCATGGGAATGTTGTTGGGCGTGATGATCAGAAAGACTCCCCGAGGCTCCCAGTAAAGGGTTTGATCCAAACCCATGGCCAGGTCGGGCACATATTCACCCTTGGTCATCAGCATCAGCGCCGAACAGGCCGATTCGATATTCTCAATACAGCGCCGCAGCGTCCCCCGGGCTTCACCGATGGTACGGCCATGATCCTGAACCAGGATTCGGCAGAGCCGGTCATAGTCCAGCTCAAACTGTGCGCGCAAATCAAAGAGGCAGCGCGCCTTGTCCCGCAGAGAAACCTGCTTCCAGGCCGCAAGTGCCCCCTGGGCGGCTTCGATGGCCTCGGTAACCTCGCCCTCGCTGCTGACGGCAAAGGCGCCGATCTCTTTTCCGGTGGCCGGGTTCACTACTGCCTGGCTCAGAGGTTCAGAGGCGCTGCGCCACCTACCGTTGATGTACATCTTTAATTTGCCGTAATGACCCCGGACTTCTTCCAAAACTGCCATGCTATCTTCTCCTTGGTTTACTTAAACGCATATTACCGTAAAAAATCTTGAGGCTATGTTGTGTGTTCAAGTGCCTCCGTTTCCTAGTCAATGGAGATTGCCATTTCCGCAGTGGCTTGGGAATCTCCTTGTCTCAACGCTTCATGGGTCGGGGCAATGAGTTTGGCCGCCACCTCCAACGCTTCCAATACATGGGTTTTCATCAATCGGCACGCCTTGGCCCGCTCCCGGCGGCGAATGGCGCTTAAGATATCCTGGTGGAAACGGATGGATTCCCTGAGATGCCGGGTATCCTGGAGGGTGCGGTAGCTGAAGCGCTGGATCTGCAAGTGCAATGTGGAGGCGAATTGCGTCAGGCGTTCGTTGGCGGCCACCTCTAAAATCAGATGGTGATAGGCGTGGTGCAGCTTCTGATAACGCAGCAAATCCGGCGGCTGCCGGCTCACGCAGGACTCCATCTCATCCACCAGGTGCCCCAGGTGGGTAATATGTTGGTCATGGAACCGGTCCAGAGCTATATCGACGGCCATGGCATACAGATGGGCCTTGAGGGTGTAGACCTCCCAAACATCCTTAAGGGTCATTTCGGTGACAAAGACGCCCCTGCGGGGCCGGCGAACCACCAGACCTTCGGCTTCCAGGCCTTTGAAGGCCTCCCGGACAGGCGGCCGGCTGATATTGAGACCGCTGGCGATCTCCTCTTCCTTGATCTGCTGGCCGGGCGCCAGATCCCCGCGGGCAATGCGTTTCATGATATGGTCTCGGGCCAGATCGGATAAGGATTGAACTTCCATGATCCTCCAAGGTGATGGATGGGGGTCGCGATGGGGTTCAATATTGTTTATTGTCTTTTGTAGACAATTCTGTCAACTAAAAAAATCCTCCATACCATCATGCATTCCAACACATGGATGATGTATGGCAAAATCACCCATTCCAGGATGATCCGCAACGGGGATTTTATCTATCACTTTAAATTGCGAGACAGCAGTTGTGGTCTAGGATTGGAGTGATTTCTCGTGTTCCTTCTTTTCCACCACACAATAGATGCCGCCCTCTTCCAGGGCGGGCTTGAAGCAGCTGTTGCAGGAGATGCACTTAGCGGGGGGGCAATCCCCCCGCTGCCAGCGGTTGGGCAGTTCCGGTTCGCGGATCAGGGGGCGGGAGAGGGCCACATAATCCAGGCCCTCGGCATCAACGGCCCGGGCGGCCACCTCGTATGAGCGAAATCCCCCCACGCAGATCAGCGGGCAGCCCACCTGGGCTTTAACCGCCTTGGCCAACTCCAAATTGTAGGCTTCCCGCTCCGGGGAGTTAATGCGGGTTCGGGCTGGGGTTTTGGAACCCGAGGCCGGGGTGCCTGCCGAGACTTCAATGGCGTCGATTCCGGCCCGATCCAATTTTCTAGCAGCAAACAGGGCGTCCTCGAGGGTCAGCCCGCCATCGAGATTGTCACTGGCGTTGAGCTTGATGAACAGCGGATAGTCATGCCCCAGGGTTTGACGCACCTCTTCATACACCTCCATGAGGAACCGGCAGCGGTTTTCAAGGGATCCACCGTATTGGTCACCGCGCCGGTTGGTCAGGGGGGAGAGGAATTGATTGATCAGGTAGCCATGGGCGCCGTGAAGCTGAACCCCGTCAAAGCCCCACTGCTTGGCGCGTCGGGCGCCCTCGGCAAATGCGGCCACGATCCGGGCGATCTCCTCCCGGGTCAGCTCCGCGGGCACCACGGGATACTGGACTGTTTCCACGGCGGAGGGCGCCAGCGGCAGACCATCGATGAACTGGGCCTGGGCCTGCCCGCCGGCATGGACCAGCTGGATAGCGATTTTTCCGCCGGATTGATGGACCGCGGCGGTGAGCGCCCGAAACGATTCCTCAAAGGCATCGCTGTAAATTCCCATCTTGCCTTTCTGCTGTTTACCTTCCGGGCTCACGTAGGTGTATCCCGATATGATCAGACCGACCCCGCCCGCGGCCAGCTCCCCATAGCAGGCCGCCAGTTTCGCCGTCGGCCGGCCGTCGCTGTCACACATGCCTTCCCAGGTCGCCGAGCGCACCAGCCGGTTGGCAAGCTGCATCCCGTTTAACCGCGTTACCTCAAATAATTCCGCCATGAAGCTCCTCGTTCGCTGCCGCGGGTATCTCTGCAATCCTCTTCGGGCAGCAGGTTCAATTTAATGGAATTGTCGCTGAATGCTTTGGCATGCTGACATTTTCGCTGAGGAAAATCAACCAAGCAATGCCCCTTGCGGCAAGGGATAAATCCAGTAACGGGTCAGGCTCGCCGCCGACAGTTGCCGGCCTGCCGGGTTCATTGACCCATGCCGGATGGATGGCGAATCCACCGGTTTATATCCCTTGACTTTGGGACTGAAAATCCTTAAATCGCTAGAGCAAATTACTTAACAACAAAAAAGGAGATCGGATATGCTTAAGGAATTCAAGGAATTTATTTTGAAGGGCAACGCGATGGACATGGCCGTGGGGATTATCATCGGGGCGGCCTTCGGCACGGTGGTGAAATCCCTGGTGGAAGATGTGATTATGCCCCCCATCGGGCTGCTGCTGGGGAATGTTGACTTTTCCAACCTATTTATAGTGATCAAGGAAGGCGCCGCCGCAGCCCCCTATGCCTCCTTGAAGGCTGCCGAGGAGGCCGGCGCAATCACCCTCAACTTCGGCATCTTTTTCAACAACATCATCAGCCTCTTGATCGTGGGGTTTGCCGTATTTATCCTGGTGAAAAATATCAATCGCTTACAAAAGGAAGAGCCCGAAGAAGCCCCCACCACCAAGGATTGCCCCTTTTGCAAGTCGGAAATCGCCCTGGAAGCGGTGCGCTGTCCCCATTGTACCTCGGAAATCCCGGCGGCCTGATCTACGCCGGAAGGCAAGGTGGCGATCGTAATCTTCCGCCCCTTGCCTTGATTTTTCTCTCAATAGAGCACCAGCAGCACCACTTCAAAGACCAAATCCTTGCCGGCAAAGGGATGGTTGGCGTCCAAAGTCACCGCATCGTCGTGGACCTGGACAATGATCATGTTGACCATCCCGCCGGACTCCCCCATGTACTGCACGGTGCGGCCCACGGCGATATCCTGCTGGGTGGGCAGTTCCTCTTTTTTAACGGTGATCACTCGGGATTCATCCCGCCGGCCATAGCCCTCTTCAGCAGGTATCTCGATGGTGCGGGACTCTCCCACCTCCATCCCGACAATCCCCTGCTCCAGTTTTTTAATCAGTTTGCCCTTGCCCAAAGTAAATTCCAGGGGCGGCCCGCTTTTGGAGGTGCCCAGCACCTCGCCGCCGGGCAGCTTGACGGTGTAGTGGATTTTGGCGCGGTCACCGATTTGAGCGGTCTTCATTTCGATACCCCGTTGATGTTGAACTAAGGAAAGTGGTTTCGTTTTTGGGCCTCGGACCCACACAAACTTCTTAAATTTCACCGCGGAGACGCAAAGTCCGCAAAGTTTTTTAGGATAAGTTCTCTCTTTGTGATCTTTGCGGCTTTGGAGTGATAAACAGATATTGCCATGGTTTCCCCCATTTTGTCGGTGTTCGTCATTGTGGGTCTGTGGCTAAATCACTTTTTCCCTTTGTCCCCCTTTTTTCCCGCGCCCCGCTGGAGGTAGCGCTGACTCACAGGCAGTACCGCCTTTCGCAGACGGATGGACAGGGGGGTTACCTCCACCAGTTCGTCCTGACGAATGAAACTGATGGCCTGTTCCAGGGTCATAGATTTCACCGGGGAGAGCAGCACGGCATCGTCCTTGCCGGCGGCGCGGATATTGGTCAGCTTCTTTTCCTTGCAGGCATTAACGTCCAGGTCGGGGCCCCGATTGTGCTCACCGATGATCATGCCCTCGTAAACCGGGGTGCCGGGGGTGATGAAGAGCCGGCCCCGGGGCTCCAGATTGTATAGGGCGTAGGGCACGGCGCTGCCCCTGCGGTCGGCCACGATGGACCCGGTAAAACGGCTGGGGCATTCGCCCCGGTGGGCCTCGTAGCCGTCGAAAATGGAATACATGATCCCAGTGCCCCGGGTATCGGTGAGAAATTCGTCCCGGTAGCCGATGAGGGTGCGCGCGGGCACCGAAAATTCCACCCGCACCCGGCCCAGGCCGTTGTTGACCAGATTGGTCATCTTGCCCTTGCGCAGGGCCAGCTTTTCCGTCACCACCCCCAGAAACTGATCTTCGCAATCCACCAGCAGCTTCTCGATGGGCTCCAGGCGGGTGCCGTTTTCATAGCGATAGATCACCTCGGGCCGCCCTACGCAAAATTCATAGCCCTCCCGGCGCATGGTCTCGATGAGAATCGCCAGCTGGAACTCACCGCGCCCCTTGACCAGAATGCAGTCCCGGTCGGCCAGGGGTTCCACCTGGATGGCCACGTTGCTCAGGGTCTCTTTGATCAGCCGCTCGCGGATCCGCCGGGACTGGACATACTTGCCCTCCTGCCCGCCCATAGGCGAATTGTTGATGGTAAACTGCATGGCCACCGTGGGCTCGTCCACGGTGATCCGCGGCAGGGCCCGGGGCGCCTCCAGGTTGCAGATGGTGTCGCCGATGCGCACATCTTCGATCCCCGCCAGCACCACGATGTCACCGGCCTGCACCTGATCCGCATCCACCAGTTCCATGCCCTGATAGACCTGCAGTTTGGAGACCTTTAGAGAGATCTGGTCGCCTCCCTCGCCGATACAGACCAAGCTGTCCCGGGAGCGCGCCGTGCCGTTGGCGATTTTGCCCACCGCCAGCCGCCCCAGATAGTCGGAGTAGCCCAGGTCGGCCACCAGCATCTGAAATGGCGCCTCGGGATCGTGGGCCGGTCCGGGAATAGACGCTACAATAGTGTCCAGCAGGGGGTGCAGGTTGGTGCCCGGCTCTTCCAGGGAAACCCCGGCGATCCCATCCCGGCCCACGGCGTAGAGCACGGGAAATTCGAGTTGGTCATCCCTGGCGTCCAGGTCGATGAACAGGTCGTAAATTTCATCCAACACCTGCTCGGGACGGGCGTCGGAACGATCGATCTTGTTGATCACGCCGATGATGGGCAGCCGCGCCTCCAATGCCTTTTTGAGCACAAAGCGCGTCTGGGGTAAGGGGCCTTCGGCGGCGTCCACCAGCAGGATGGCGCCGTCGGCCATGGAGAGCGCCCGCTCCACCTCCCCGCCGAAATCGGCGTGGCCGGGGGTGTCGATGATATTGATGCGCACCCCCTTCCAGAGCACGGAGCAGTTCTTGGCGGCGATGGTGATGCCCCGTTCGCGCTCCAGGTCCAGGGTGTCCATGAGGCGTTCATCCACGGTCTGATGCGCCTGAAACAGGCCGCTCTGGCGGAACATGGCATCCACCAGGGTGGTTTTGCCATGATCCACGTGGGCGATAATGGCGATATTTCGAAGATGATTGTTGCGGATCAAGGTTGACATACAGTCTGCGGACCTCCTTGGGATTTTGGCGAAAAGGGGCACTATACCCATTTGCCCGCGGATTGCAATGGCGGCCGCCAGGCACGGCACCAAATAGCGGCTGTAAGGAATTGCATTTCAAAGTCGAATATTAGAGAAAGAACGGAACGGTTCGGATCAGTGGTCCAATTCCTTACCCCCAAGGAGGGTCCCCATGTCGGCACCACCCAAACTCACCCAGGGGCTGGAGCGTCGGGTTCTGCGACACCTGGAGCGCCCCAACCGGCGCTACCGCCGCTACGCTTTCAACAATATGACGCGGCTCTTTGAGACGATTCAGCCCGGGGATGTGCTCCTGGTGGAGGGCAATTCGGAGATCAGCCGCTGGATCAAACTCTTCAGCAATAGCCAATGGAGCCATGTGGCTTACTATGTCGGTGACGCCCTGATAAGCCCGGAGCATCCTGTGGCTAAAGCGACCCGGCAGCGACATGCCGAGGGCGCCTCGCGACTGCTGGTGGAGGCCTTCACCGGCCGGGGCGTCATCACCACCCCCCTGGAGGCCTACCGGGACTACAACATCCGCATCTGCCGGCCCTACGGGATCCAGCCCGAGGATCAGCGCCGGGTTACCCGAAGAGTGGTGGCCGATATCGGCAAGCACTACGACACCCGCAATATCCTGGACATCGCCCTGATGACCCTGCCCCTGGCCCTCAACCCCTTTCGCCGGCGCAGCATCAAGGCCTGCCTGGGGGGCTGCAGCGACTACCAAGTGATCTGTTCCGGCATGATCGCCAAGGCCTTCCAGTCCGTGGACTACCCCATCGTGCCCGCCTTTGACGCCCCGCCGGGAAGCCTGCCGGACTTCAAGCGCGGCCCCTACGGCGCCCGGCTGATCATGCGCCACTACTCCCAGATCCTGCCCCGGGATTTCGACCTCAGCCCCAATTTCGAGGTGATCAAGTTCAACCTGCCCAAGGATGAGCCCTTTGACTATCAATCCCTGTGGGCCGATGGTTAGGCTGACAATTACCCTCGCGTGAGACTTTTGATTTCCGGTTAAGGTTGTTTGTTCATTTTCTCACCTTCTGCTGGTGTTCTCTTGATAGTATTCTTCTTTATCGCGTAGCGATATATATGAAACTGGCACCCCTGCCCACATTGGGTAGGCGACAGCGGCTCTGCATTGGAATCAACCAGAATTCAGGAGTGGGGAGCCAGTTTCATCTGCAGCCGCTTCAATTCGGACTCTCCATCCCGGATCAGCTCCTGGATGATCTCCGCCAGGGGCTGCACCTTCTCCACCAGCCCCACAGACTGGCCCGCCATGAGGGAGCCTTTGGTCACGTCGCCGTCGATGACCGCCTCTTTCAAGGCCCCCACCCAGAAGCGCTCCACCTCGTATTGGGCGCTCTGGCGGTCCATGAGGCCATGGTCCAGCTTGTGCAAAAGCTCCAATTGGAGCTTTTGAAACTCGATGCTCCCCTCGTTTTTTAGGGAGCGCACCGGAATCACCGGCAGGCGGCTGTCGAACTGAGGGGTGGCCGTGGCGTCCCGCGCCTTGGCCCTGGCAAAAACCGCCTTGAAGGCGTCGTGGGCCTTGCACTCCTCGGCCATGATAAAGCGGGTGCCCATCTGCACCCCGGCGGCGCCCATGAGCAGCAGGTGGGCCATCATGCGGCCGGTGGCTACCCCGCCGGCCACGAACACCGGCACATGCGCCACGGTAAAGAGAATCTGCTGTAGCAGGATGGAGAGGGCCACGGGCCCGATGTGCCCTCCGGCCTCGGAGCCCTCCAAAATCAGGGCGTCGGCCCCGCGCTCGATAAGCTGCATCGCCAAAGGCGCGGTGGGGGCAAAGCAGATCACCCGCGCCCCGCAAGCCTTGGCCCGTGCGATCTCTTTTTTCTTGGGAATCCCCCCGGCGAATACCACCACCTCGCAGCCCAGGTCGCACACCAGATTCAACTGCTCTCGGTAGACCGGCGCCAGGGTGATCAGGTTGACGCCGAAGGGATGGGGGCTTAGGGCCTGGGTCTCCCGGATTTCCTCTCTGAATTGGGCCACGGGCATATTCCCGCCGGCCAGCAGGCCGAACCCGCCGGCTTCACCCATGGCCGTGACCAATTGGGGATCGCTGACCCAGGTCATGGCCCCGCACATAATGGGATAGGGGCAGCCCAAGAAATCCCGCCCTTGCTTAAAAAATCGATCCAATAACATCGGCGCCTCCCTGGCTGAGCTCTTTATCTCGAAAGATCGTCCCTCCGGCGGCGGATTGTTCGGCCCGAACTCTCTATTAGCGAGGGGAAAAGCCACAGGTGGAATCCGGAAGCCGGCGGAGCAGATGGTGAATTCTCGGCGCTTATTATATCCAAAAGGCGAAATAGGGCCCCAAAACCAGAATTCCGATCACCACCGCCCCCAGGGCGGCGATCAGCACCGCTCCGGCGGCGACATCCTTGGCGTGTTTCACCTGGGGGTTCAATTCAGGACAGACCGCATCAGCCAAAAACTCCAGGGCTGTATTAAGGGCTTCGCTGATCCACACCGCCATCATGGCCAGAACCAGCCAGCACCACTCCCCGGGAGTCACATCGAGCCAGATACCGCAGCCCACAACGGCCAAGGTTGCCGTCCCATGGATCCGGGCATTGGGCTGGGATCTCAACAGAGTCCCCAGCCCGGCAAGGGCGAAGGCGAAGCTGCGGATTCGCGCCGCCCGGGAAGATGGTTTTGCAGACATCTTGCCCATATCCCCTAACCCCGCAACCCCGGGAACAGATGCTGCAGACGGTAGCTGTTCAGGGATATTGAGCAATTCGGCGGTTTATGAATTGCGCATCTCATGGATAAACACCCGGATATAGCGCAGGCTGGACAAGATCAGGGCCAGACCGATGGTCGTGTAGAGGCTCACCAGGTAATGCCGGGGGATGGTCGAATGGCGCAGCAGACTCCCCAGGCTGACCATCACCAGAATCAGCAGGTAACTTTTCCAGGTGATGAACCCGAAGAGGCATTTTCTCTCGACCATGGGCCGAATGCGGGCGATATTCTTGTCGGCCACCTTGAGAAATCCGAAATGATGGACGGCCAGGGCCGAAGCAACGCCTATCGAGCCATAAATAGAGGCGGCTTTTAGGGCAAGCTCCGGCAGCCAGGCCCAGACATAGCTCAGCAGCAAACTCCCCACCGCAAACCAGGCCACTCCCGCCAGCAGCAGCAGCACACTCTTGGCCACGGCAGGCTTGAATGAACCCCCCGCTGTCATCGTAGAATCTTCGACAAATTTACCACCAAAGAAAAATGGGCCATCAGCTTTAAAGGGTTTGAGACCTTGAAGCCCTCAATTGGGTGCGGTCAGCTCTATTCCATCCCTGATCCAGGGATAAAATCAAAAAAAGCCGAAAGCAACCCGATCCATTCATGGCGGCAAGTCGTGTCAGTCGATTAAAATTCCATCTCGACGCCTTGGATCTACGACCTTCGGCTTCTAAAATATATCGGTCGTGAACTACTTCCCTGCAACCATTGATATTTCCACCAAAACCGGGGCGCCGGGTTTACTGCCCGGAAGCGCACCCACCTCTACGGTAGCACGGGCCGGCGGAGTCAGGCCTTCGTTTGTCCAATAGGGGCCGTAAACCTCGTTGAAATCCCCATACAGGCCAAGGTCGGTGATAAATACGGTTGCTTTTAGCACATTCTTGAATGTCATGCCCGCCTCCGCAAGCACGATCTTCAGGTTTTCCATCACGGTGGCGGTTTCGTTTGAAAAATCAATCTTAAATGCCTAAAACCTCCCTATGAAACCCGGCCTTGCAAGTATCCCCTGGTCTTATTCCGAGCAGTGGCAAGAGGCTAATTTCAGCCTGAAGCAGATCATTGCCCGGGCAGGCCGGGGGTTGGATGGATCCCGGGATTTGGCTGTGCAGCTTTCGGCGGCCTACCGATCCATCTTTCCCGACCTGGACCGGCTTTGCCGGGTCACCTGTCCCCGGTGCAGGGACAACTGCTGCCGCCGGGCCTGGGTCTGGTTCGATTTCAAGGATCTGCTTTTTCTGAACCTGGCCCGCCTTCCCATCCCTCCCGGGCAACTACTCACCCAGCGAGGCGAGCGCTGCCGCTATATCACAACCTCCGGGTGCTGTTTGGACCGCCTCCAGCGCCCCTTTGTCTGCACCTGGTATCTGTGCCCCACCCAAACCCGGCGCCTTGACCGACAATCCGCAGACGGGAAAGTGATGATCCAACACCGCCTGGCGGATATTAAGCACCTTCGTCGGAAGATGGAAAGCGTTTTTATACAGCATACCACCTGATCAATCCTACCGCAGCCCTGGCATGAAAAAGCCCCCATACCCCAACTGCAGGGTGTGGAGGCGCAATGAATCCAACTAAAATTTCGCACCAGCGGAATTTTAAATTACAGGATCTGGGACAAAAAGAGCTTGGAGCGTTCTTCCTTGGGGTTCTTGAAAAAGGTTTCCGGATCGGCGATCTCCACAATCTGGCCGTCATCCATGAAGACCACCCGGTCGGCCACTTCCCGGGCAAAGCCCATTTCGTGGGTCACGCAGACCATGGTCATGCCCTCCCGGGCCAGGGTCTTCATCACGTCCAGCACCTCCCCGATCATCTCCGGATCCAGGGCGCTGGTGGGCTCGTCAAAGAGCATGATCAGCGGCTCCATGGCCAGGGCCCGGGCAATGGCCACCCGCTGCTGCTGCCCGCCGGAAAGCTGGATGGGATAAGAGTCGGCTTTTTCCTTGATGCCCACCTTGGTGAGCAGGGCGTGGGCCGTGGCCCGGCTTTCAGCCTGCTTTTTCTTGCGCACCACCCGCTGGGCCAGGCAGACATTCTCCTCCACCGTGAGATGGGGAAAGAGATTGAAGGACTGGAACACCATGCCCACTTCGGCGCGAATCTCGTTGATGTTGGTGTTGCGATCCTGGAGACTGACCCCGTCGATGATAATCTCCCCGCTATCGATGGTTTCCAGGTGGTTGATGCTGCGCAGCAGGGTCGATTTGCCCGAACCCGAAGGGCCGCACACCACCACCACCTCGCCCTTGCAGACCTCGTGAGAGACATCCACCAGGGCGGGCACCACGATGGTGGTGCGGAAGGTTTTGCATACGTTCTTGATCTGAATGATCGGCGGTTGGTCTGGCTGATTCATTCCCGCACCCCCACACCCATCTTGACCTCCATCCATTGAATCAGAATGGAGAGCGTGAATGTCAGCACCAGGTACATAAACGCCACCGTGAGGTAGATCTCGAAATTGGCGAAACTCACCGTGGAGACTTCCCGGCCCGCCTTGGTCAACTCCGTCAGGGCGATGGCCGACAACAGCGAGGAGTCCTTGATCAGATTGATGAACTGCCCGGCCAGGGGCGGCAGAATCCGGCGCAGGGCCTGGGGCAGAATCACGTAGCGCATGGCGGCGAAATAGCCCATGCCCAAAGAGCGCGCGGCTTCCATCTGCCCGCGGCTGATGGATTGGATCCCGGCCCGCACAATCTCCCCCACGTAAGCGCCGGAGAAAAAAGCCAGGGCCGCCACCCCTGCGCCCAGGCGGGAAAGCCCCAGGGCCGTGCCGATGCAAAAATACCAGATCAGGATCTGTACCAATAGGGGCGTGCCGCGAATCAGTTCCACATAGCCCGTGGAGAGCCAGCGCAGCACCGGGATGGCCGATATCCTGCAAATCCCGGTGATCAGCCCGATGAAGATGGCGAAGATGGTAGCGTAGATGGAGGTTTCCAGAGTAACGCCAAGTCCCTGGAGCAAGGGCCCGGCGGCCCAGCCCAGAAACCCGCCCTCGGCTTCGCGGTAGGCCAGATAGTCTGGGACGATATTCCAGCGCCAGTGATAATCGATCTGGGCCATGGAGTAGTAGAGCCCCCAGACCAGCCCCCCCCCAAAGATCAACAAGAGCAGGAGATTGACATCCTTACGTCGGATCGCTTCGTTGGCTAAAGCTTTCACTGAGCCCCCTTGGGCAACCCGGCGCGCTGCCGCGCCGGGTGTTGGTTTTGGGATTACTGCAGGGCATCCAGCCAATCCGTGGTTTTGAACCACTTGGCGTAGAGCACATCATAGGTGCCGTCCCCCTTGATTTGGCGCAGAAAATTGTTCAGCCAGTTCAGGAAGTCCGGATCCCCTTTGCGCACGGCCCAGCCCAGGGGCTCAAAGGTGAAAGGCTCATCCAGAAAGATGAATTTGCCCGGAAACTTGGCGAAGTAGGTGGCGCACTGGGGCATGTCATAGACATGGGCGTCCGCCCGGCCCTGAATTACCTCCTGGACGCAGACTTGCTCGTCTTCAAAGGCCACCCGTTTGGCTTTGGGCATGAATTTCTGCACGGCGAAGTCACCGGTGGTGCCCAGCTTCACCGAGATGGTGTATTTGGGGTCGTTGAGCTGCTCGTAGGAGGTGATGGTGCCTTCATGTTTTTTGTGAACCAGGGCGGTCTGACCCACCACGATGTAAGGATCCACGAAATTGACCCGCAGATTGCGTTCGGCCTTGATGGTCATACCCGACATGAGAATGTCGAATTTTTTGGTGATCAGGGCGGGGATGATCCCGTCCCAGGCGGTATTGACCAGCTCCAGCTCCACGCCCATGGCCTTGGCCATCTCCGTGGCCAGATCCACATCGAAACCGATGATTTCTCCCTTCTTGTTGCGCATCTCGAAGGGCATGTAGCCGGCTTCCAAACCGACCCGCAATTTTTTTTCGGCCAGAATGGAGTTGAGGGTCGAGTTTTGAGCCACATCGGCATCTTGAGCCAGGGCCGGGGCGGCAAAGGATGCCAGTACTAGAAACAGCGTCGCCAATCCAATCCACTTCTTCATAACTCCTCCTTTGCGAGGAACCGGCTTCAGCCTTACAGCTCCGGCTCCTAAATTAAGAATTGCGCAGCCTCTAACAATACCGGCGACATGCCGATGCCTGGAGGCCGCAACCCAACCCGGTCCGTCCGGGCTTGATTGTGCTGGGGGTTCAAGGCAGTTGGTTCATTATGATGGACGAGCAGGTCATCCCCGAATCGGCCTTGATCAATTCGGACACATCAATGGGCGTCGGATCATAGCCGGCCTGCCGCAGTTTCTGCAAGGTGAGCGAATAGCCGGCATAGACCGCGATCCGCTCGCCGATGCGCAGCACATTGGCCCCCCGAGGCTCTTCCGGAACCACGTCGATAAACTTGAACCCTTCAAAATATTCCTTGGAGATGGCTTCCGGATTGATGATCAAGGTCTCATCGTCCAGGCAACCCAAGGCCGATTTGAGGTGCAGGGTGCCGGCCAGGGGCACGGCAATCACCTCGTAGCCGTGGGTCGCCAGAATCTGCCGCAGGGCCGCAACACCGACGGCATTGGTGCGGGTGGAGAGCCCGGCCCAGAGTTTGCGCCCCACCTGGAGCACATCACCGCCTTCCAGGGTGGCGCCGGGACCTCCTACATCGACCAAGTGCGTCAGCGGACGGTATTGGGCCAGAACCGGCGCCATGCATACCACCTCTCCTCGTCGCGAGGCCACGCCCATGGGGGTCACCACCGCCACCTCATCCACCACGACAGCGTTATCCTCCACGAAAACGGAATCGGGAAATTCAGGATTGATGTTGAGTTTGACCACTTCACAACCGGCCTGGGCCAGCCATTGGCAGTAGGCATCGTGTTGTCGGCGCGCCAGGGAGACGTCGATGGGTTCTCGTTCCCTAAAATTGACCTCGCATTGGGTGATCCGCTCGGATACTTCGTGGGTCAGGGCAAGTTTCATGGGTCAATTTCAATCTGCTTTCAGTGGGTTAACAGCCGCGGAGGCCAAGGGAGCCGTTTTCCCCCGGCATTAATGAATCGCCGAATCGAGCCGAAAAACTATGGCAGATCCCTAAAAAAGAGTCAATAATTTTGAGAATCCAATAAGTTGGACCATAACATCAAAGTGATTGACCCCCGGGCCTGGAAGCCCCATTGAACGCAGCTGCATGGGGCCGAAGACTGGCCGAAAAGGTGAATCAGCTTGCGTGCCGGATGGGCGTTCCGAGACCGGGCAAGATGACCTGCGCGGGGAAACAGCTCGGATGGATAGAAAAAAATGGCGGGGTCTAAATTGGATCCCAATTTAGACCCCGCCGGGGATGTTAAGAATCGCGATTAAACGGATTTTAAAGGTGAGTGCTAACCCTTGCCGCCACCCCCGCCGTTTCCGCCCCCGCTGCCGCCGGAGTTGCCCCCACTGTTACCACCGCTGTTGCCGCCGGAGTTGCCTCCCGCGTTACCGCCGCCGCTATTCCCACCGCTGTTGCCGCCTGAATTGCCACCCGCATTGCCGCCGGCGTTGCTGCCGTCGCTATTTCCACTGCTGCTGCCGCCCGCATTGCCGCCGCCTTTGCCGCTGTTGTCACTGCCCTCTTGGCCTTCACCACCGGCGTTGGCGCCCTGGCGGCCATGGCTAAGCCCCTTACCCGTATTTCCGGTTTGGGCAGCGTTGTGAAGCTGGGTGGCAACCCGGCTGCGAGTCTGAAGCTGGGCTGGGGTGTGATCGGCCGGCGCGCCGATTCCATATCCATGTCCCTGGGACCACCCGGTTTTCAGGTTGCGCTGGGTCATGGCCTGGATTTCCGTGGTCAGTTCCTCCTCGTCGGGATAAGGGTTGAAATTGCGTTGCTGGTGGCGGTGCCCGAGCTGCTGTTTTTGGCCCAGGCCGACCACGCTGGGATCAATTCCCAATTCAAGACAAATCTGCCCCCAGCCCATGGTCTTGCGCATCTCGTAGATATCGGCCACCGGCACACCGGCCAATTCCGCCAGAGTAGCATCGGCCAAGGCCTGGGCTTCCTCATTGGCCGCAAGGGCCTGATCATGGGCATCCTGGGCATCGGCCAGAGCCTGGGTGGCCAAGTCGACCTCTTCCTGAGTGGCATCATCCGGCAATTGGTCCAGGGCCTGCTGGGCCGCGGCCAGGTCCGCCTCAGCGGCTTCCAAAGCCGCGGCTTTCGCCTCCGCATCCTCAAGGATCGCGATATCTTCTTCGCTGGGTTCCGTGGCCGTGGCCTCAGAGATACTTTCCGCTTTCTGGGCCTGAGCCGGGTTGGTAAAGGCTGGTGTCTCATCGAGCGTGTCGGTTGCGGTTTGGGCGCTGGCGGTCACAGCCCCCAGGGCCATCGCCAGCACAGCGGCGAAAATCAGTGAAATAAGATGGGGTGTTCGGTGGCGTTGCATGGTTTCTTCCTCCTAAACTGAGTTGAGATTTACGGGCTGGGTGAATATCTGCAGAGACTCCTTGAGTTCCTGGAGGCGTTTCCCCTGCCGAACCTGTTCCGGGACCCCGAACCAGCTCAAGCGGATGTGCTCGGCCGGCAGCTCGGGATACAGTCCCATCAACTTGCCTTTGATCTGCTGGACGCGGCAGCGCGCCAGGGACGCATTGCCCTCGGCATAGCCTACAAGGTGCAGCACCATTTCCGGGATATGGGGCATGATCCGCGCTCCCAGCTCCTGCAGGACCGCCAGGTCTTCGGGCACAAGTTGGCAGGGATCGGCACCAAAGCGGAGCGTTTTGATAACCCAGCGCTGGGCGCCCAGCCGATGGCTGCGGTAGGAAAAATCACCGTTGGCGTTGAGCCGGGCCGCGGCCGCAAGGGCCTGGGGCCCTGTGGGATAATGCAACAAAAAGGTACGCCAGATTTCATTTTCGGCACCCCCCGGATCGATGTGATGCAGGGCGACCCCCGAATTAAAAAGCGCCTGGGCGTGATCGGGCAGCGCTTCGAGAACCCGTTGGTAGTGGGCCAGGGCCGCTTGCCACTGCCGACGTTCCATGAAGTGATGTCCGGCGTAAACATGGGCGGGCAGAAAGCCGGGGTCCAGCGCCAGGGTGCGCTGATAGCCGGCCAACTCCTGATCGGGGGCCTTAAGAGCGTAATGGCAAAGCCCCAACCAGAAATGGTATTCGGGCCGAGGGGATTCGGTTTCCAGGGCCCGCTGAAAGTGATCCAGAGCTTCCCGGGGTTGGGCCAAGGCCAGATAGGTGCGCCCCAGATAGAAGTTGAGGGCCGGTTCCCGGGCCGCCTGGCCTTGGCGCTGGGCAAACCAGACCTGAGCCTCGGCAAAACGCTGGGATTCCAGCAGATCGACCCCTTCGGCCAGATCGAGGGGTGGCCCGGAGCTTGTTAAGTCCGGATCGACTCCGGGAAGCCCGCCAAAGCGCAGGAGGACCAGGGCGGCCAGAAGCCCCAGGGCCACCGCACCCCACTTGAAGGGCGCGATGCTGAAGGCCCATTGCGCCGTGCGCAGCCGTTGGAACGCCACCCTGGCCCGCGCCAACAGGGAGATCCGTTGCGCCGGCAGACGGGACATCACCTGGGCGCTGAAATCCGCCGGCGGTTCGGCTTCGGGCAAGGCTTGAATACGGGCAATCAGATCGGCATATTCCTCCTGCCGGTCGTCCGGACCGTCATCTAACGAATAATTAATTTTTATATTCATGGTGTTCCTCATTTTCCATGAGGGTTCGCAATTGGGCCAAGCCCCGCTGAATGCGCATTTTTATGGCGCTTTCGGAAACGTCGAAGACCTCGGCAATCTCCTGGTGGGTCAGCTCGTAATGGAATTTCAATATTAAGGCCTCCCGCTGGTTCAGGGCAATGCGCGACAATCCCTGCCGGAGGGATTGCAGCGCTACCCAATGCGCTTCCGGGTTGGGGACGATCGCCCCCTGACTGCCGCGCCGGAGATCCGCTTCCGGGTCGATGCCCTCGCGGCTCCCTTGGCGCTTTAGGCGCCGCAAGTGGTCCCGGGCCGTGTTGACGCCGATGGCATAAAGCCAGGAAAAAAATTTCCTTCTGCCGGGCCGATAGGTCCTGATTCGGGAAAAGGCCTTGAGAAATACCTCCTGGGCTAGTTCGGCGGCGTCCTCGACCGAAGGCACGGCGCGGCACATGAGATTGTAGATGGGCGCCTGGTATTTGGCCACCAACATCCCGAAGGCGTTGCGATCCCCGGCCAGCACGCGGGTTACGATGATTTGGTCGTCGATTTCATACATCCTGGAATGGACCGGGGAACATGCATCTGCTCCGGTTGATGAAGGTGTCCGGCACTTAACCGGTGAGTGCCTGCCATTTTTAACGCGATTCATAAAGATATACGCCCCACCCGCCTGAAAGGTCACATAGCGGCTCCCGGCACCCTCGCCAGGACCCCGGGATTACCCCAGGGGAGGGCCGCCTCGCGGTCTAAAGGCAGTCCCGGCCGCTTCCAGATTAAGAAAGTGCGGTCTGAGATCAGGGGGTGCTGAAGAGCTGCACGGAGCTGTCCAGGTGGTGGGTCCGGCCGCCCAGGGTCAGTTCCTGGGGAACCTGAAACCAGCTGGTCTGGATGCGGGCTGGGCCCAGGGAAGGGTGCTGCTTGAGCAGAGTCGCTTTGAGTTGCAGGGCGCGGGCTTTGGCCAGGGCCGGGTTATTTTTCTGGTAGCAGATAATCTGAAGGTTGAGCTCGGGGCCTTGGGAGAGGATGCGCCCCAGGCGATCCAGAGTCTGCCCGCTGACGGAATCGATCTGATCCGACAGGGGCAAGAACCCCAGGCGCGGCATGGCCAGACGCCGTTTACCAATGCGATAGAGGCGATACTCGAAATCGCCGTGCCGGTTTAAGTGGGCCACAGCCCGGCGGGCAAACGGCCCGTCGGGATAATAGGCCAGGTAAATCTTCCCGGCCGTGAGGGCCTCGGGGGTGCGTCCGAGGCGATCCAGGGCAAAGGCGCGGTTGTAGAGCGCCTGGGGATGGGTGGGAAGTTGCGCCAGCCCCCGCTGGTACAGGGATAGCGCCGCCTCATAGCGCCGGGCATTGAGCAGGTTGTGACCCAGATAGATCAAGGTCAGGGGATGTTGAGGATCCAGTTCGAGACAACGGGTGTAGGTCTGGCGCTCCCGGCGGGGATGGCCGGCGGCTCCTCGGGCCATGCCCAGCCAGAAACAGAAATCCGCGTTGGCCGGATCCAGCTCAAACGCCTGGGTGAGGTGGTTGCGGCCGGCCTCGATCTGCTCCAGGGCCAGGTGGCAGCGGCCCAGGTAGTAGTGCAGATCGGCATTGGCGGACTGGCGGTCCGCCTCTGGAGTAAACGCAACGATTCCTTCCTGATATTTGCCTTGGCTCAGATAGTATTCGCCCTGGGTTCGAAGAGCCAGATTGGCCATCCGCTGGCCGGCGTTCTGGGTCACAGCGCATCCGGATAGCAGGGCGAGAGCCGCCCACACCAGGCCGGCAATGAAAAGTTTCAACCGGAATTTTCCGGGATAGCCCATGTGGGTCACACCTCGCCTCGATGTCGGTCCTACACGTGAAGGGGTACAAAGTTAAAACCGTAGAACTCCTCTTCAACCACCCGGCCGGAAGGATCTTTTAGCACCAGGAAGATGGAGGATTGGACCGGGATCACCAGCCGCCCGCCCAAATCGAGTTGCGCGATGAGGGGGGCGGGAATGGTGCGGGCGGCCGCGGAGACCAGAATCCGGTCAAACAACTCTCCGGGTTGGCCCACGGTTTTGCCAGCGGGGTCGATCCGGGCCTGGGGAAAATCAAATTTAGCCAGATTTTCCCGGCCAAAAGAGATCAGATCGGCGACGATCTCCATGCCCTGCACGGTTCCCGTCGGCCCGGCAATATGGGCCAGCAGGGCCGTGGTCCAGCCGGACCCGCAGCCCACATCCAGAATCCGCTGGCCGGTTTGGGGCTGAAGTTTTTCCAGCATGAAGGCCACGGTGTAGGGCTGGGAAATAGTTTGCCCCTGGCCGATGGAGAGGGGATGGTCGCCGTAGGCCTCCCCCTGGGTGTTGGGCCGCACAAAATGGATGCGATCCACCGCCTCGAAGGCGGCGGTCAAGGCCGGGGTTTGCAGAACCCCGCGGCGTTTTAAGTGGGCCACCAATTCGGTGTTGTTGCGCATGCCCAAATTCCTTGAAGCGTCCGTTCCACGGAAGTGGAATCAAGACCCGCCGAGTTGCCCTTTTTTGAGGGCCACGCCCTGGTTGAATTTTTCGGCATTGATGATGAAGCGCTCGTGGGTGCCGGTGGTGATCTGATCCACACCGTCATGGGCTTTCAGTGAAAAGGTCAGCTTTTTGGCCTCCACCGCCTCCAGCCGTCCTTCGACCCGGATGGTAAACCCAGGGGGGGTGGCCGCGCTGTGGCTGATTTGAATACCGATCCCCACACTCTGCTCCCGGGGCCAGTCGATATGGGGGTTGATAAAGCGGATACAGGCGAACTCCAGCAGGCCCACCAGGTAACCCGTGGCAAACACCTCGGGCATCACGGCACCTTCCTCGATATCCGGATAGAGATGGGGCACGGTTTTGTCCGCGGGCACCTGATAGGTGAAGTCAAAGGTCATTCCCGGCTGCAGGGACGAGGCCATGGCAATTGCTCCTGATTTTAGATGAATTCACTCTTCCGCTGCTCCCGCGGATCGGAACCGGCGGGACCGAAGCGGCGCACTTTCCGATGACTCCCAATGTAGCGCGACACCCGCGATCAGGCAATATTTTAGAACCAGCGCAGGGTTAAGTTTCTCCTTGCCGGGCAGGTTATCTAAAGCTAAATTACCCCGCAACGCATTTCAACCCACCCGGCCCCAAGGGAATCACCCCATGACACATCCACCCCTCAACAGCTGCGTGAGCCCCGAGGGCAAATTCATCTGGGGGCTGCACAGACCCCAGCTGGGGGCCCACAATTTCCGCAATACCGACGTCATCCAACCCCTGGGGCGCCTGGCCGACGGAACCGTGATCGACAACCGGGTCAACTTCCCCGAAGGCCATCTGCCCCCCCGGAATGCGGATCCTGTGTATGAAATCCCCAATCCGTTTCCCTTTCGGGGAAGCACCTTTATCATCAAACCTGAGGCGGACCGGCAGGCGGCCCAGATCTCCGGCATCGCCCTGCCGCCGGCCCCGCAATTTTCCTTCAGCGACTGGATGACAGATGCCCTGCAGCGCCCCCCCCGGCCCGAGGAGCGCGCCCGTTTTCTGGCCACCCTGCCCGCCCCGTTGCAGCTCACCATCGCAAGTTGCTGCAACGATCCAGCGGATCTGAGGGGCCTGGCCCACCTGGCCTGCGAGATCGACATGCAGCCCGGCTCGCGACAGCCCCGGGGAATGGTCATGCAGCCCGGTCCCGAGGGGGTACCCCGGCCGCTGATCCATCATCCGGAACTATTCAAGGTGCTGGTCAACAACCCCTGGCTTCCCGACGGCTACAAGGCGGTCATGGTGCTGCGACCCGGAATCCAAGGCAGCAGTCCGGTCGTGGGGGAAAGCGGACGGGCCGGGGGAGAGAGCCATGTCAGCGAATATCTGCGCCACAACAGCTACATCCCCTGGGGCCACTATGCCGCCAACATGGCCGCCGATGCCGTCCGCTACCGGATCGACGCCCTGCGCCTGGCCGATCTGGAGGCCATGCGTCGGCTCTATTACCAGCGCACCTATGCCCGGCTGGGGGCCGAACTGGGGCTCGAAATTCCAGCCCGCCGGCGACCCTTGACCTCTGGGGAACTGGAGAACCTGCGCCAGGAAAGCCAGATGGCCATGGAAAAGATGGATGAACCCCAAACCCTGCCCTTCACCGGCACCCTCTGGGGCTGGAACCTGGGATTTGATTTCAGCCCCAGCGGCTATCGCCTCCACGCCTCCCACCAGCAGATCCACCAGCAGTTCGCCCTGGTGCCGGCAACGGTTCCAAGGGCCGCTCTGCCCCGGAACCGCCCCTGGCAGGAAGATACGATCCCCGCTTTTCATTGCGGGCGGTTAATCCAATCCTTCATTGCCGACTATCGCCGGTTGGGGGGACGCCCCTTTTTCGATGCCTACCTGGAGGCCATTGCCGCCAACCGCCGCACCGACGGCAACCCGGCCGGGCCCTGCTCCCTGGTGGTGTGGGCCACCTCACAGGTCATGCTGCTGGTGCCCAAGGCCCAAACCTCCCAGTGGGAACTGCAGATCCTAACCCTTCCCCCGGTGGGTAATATCCTGGAAGCCCCTCCCGGGCTGCGCCGGGATCTGGACCGCGCCTTGTGGATCGCCGTGCGGGTTCTGGCGGCCTTGGGGGCCAAAATGATCACCAGCATCGAATACAGCAAGCCCTTTTGGGGGGGAGAAACCGACCAGCGTCTGGTTTACGCCCTCATGCCCAAAATGCCCTACTCCCCCGGTTCGTTTACTGAAGCCCAACTGCGCTGGATCAATGGCCACTACCCCGAGGATTTCGCCGAAGCGTGCCGGCGGCAGCTGACCCCCGAGCTGACCGCCCCATCGGAATGACGCCTCGGCAGCAGATCCCAAATCAGCGGAGTTAAAAACTATTTCAATGGATTGGCGGTGCTACCAGCGTCCCCCAGCAGGGAGTTGTTGCCCGGCCGAAAACTCCCCTCCCCTGGCGGGAGGGGTCGGGGGAGGGGGAAGAAGATTTCCGTTCAACCCCGAGTTACTGCCCGGCGGTTCCCGCCAGCCAGACGACCGCCTCGAGATAGGCGTTCAACCCGCGTTGGAAGATATCGTTGTGGTTGGCCCCCGGAATCATCAGCAGTTTCTTTTCCCGGGCGGGAGAGGCATCATAGAGGGCCTGGCCGTCGGAAAAGGGGATGATGTGGTCGAACTGGGCATGAATGACTAAGGTGGGACCCGGATAGGTTTTGATGTTGGAAATGTTGAAGGCGTCCCAGGCCGGGTCAAATCCAAGGCTCTGGATACGGACCCCCAATAGCTCCAAAAGGGGCGTAATGGAGGCAAAACCGCTCTCCACGATCAGGCCGGCGATGGCCCCGGCCTGGTCCGCGGCCAGCTTCAGAGCTGAAGCGCTGCCCAGAGAGCGCCCCATGACGATGATAGGACCGCTGTAGCCAAGGGTTTTCAGCCAGCGGGTGGTGTACTCGAAAACCCCTCCGGCGTCGGCCATCATGGCGGCCACCGTGGGGCTGCCCGTGGAGCGGCCATAGCCGCGGTAGTCCACCGGCAAAAAATTGATCCCCATGCGAGTGTAGAGCGGCCCCAATTCGTCGTAATCGGCCACGATCTCGCCGTTGCCGTGGAAGAAGAGGATCGTGGGACTCGCCTTGCCGGCCGGATGAAAACGCGCCCCCACTTCAACTCCCGGGGCCACGGGAATTTGGATGGCCTCTCCCGGGCGGTCGGCATCCCCGGCGCCCATTTCCGGACGCGGATGAAAGAGCACCCTCAGCACCTCGGGACGATCCAGCACGCCATAGTCGGGTTCGATGGATTGAGCCATGCAAATACCTCCTGTAAGGCCGGCCAAATGCCAGGGCAGTCCAGGGAGCGCCCCTAAGATGGCCGGCATCATCAACAGCTGAAACAGCAGGGCGACCTTGGAACCGGGGCGATATGGAGGCAGCCGATTGCAGCCCATCTATCCCCCCTGACGCAGGGTAAGCTCAGCGAAACGCCGCAGAATCCGGGCGCCCCAAGGGGTCTCCTGGGTTTGGGCCAGCAGTTGCGCCGGGTCCAGGCCCTGACGGGTCAACTCCTGCTGATATTCACGAATATAAAAACGCATGGCCTGAGCGCTGAACTCGGGGTGAAACTGAACGCCCCAGGCCCAATCGCCCACCCGGAAGGCCTGGTGGCGGTCGCCGGCGCTGTGGGCCAGCGGGGTTGCCCCGGGCGGCAGTTCCAACACACTCTGGGTATGGCACACCTGCACGCTGAGGGGATTGGCCAGCTTGCCCAACAGCCGATCGGTCCACCCCGCGCCGTTGAGTTCCACGGCCGCGGTGCCGAATTCCATTCCCCGGGGATTGTCCCCCACCTTGCCCCCCAGGGCACTGGCCAAAAGCTGGTGCCCGTAACAGATGCCCAAGACTGGGACCTTGCGGGCCACACCGTCTGCCAGCCAGGTTTGGGTCCGCCGGCTCCAGGCCGGGTTGTCGGTCACCATGGCATGGGAGCCGGTCACCACAACCCCCGCCAAGCGTCCCCAGGCAGGCAGGCGCTTCCCCCGCCGGACATCGGCAACCGCTATATTTTCGCGGTCCAGGGCCAGGCCGTCGGCAATCCAATCTTCAAAATCCCCGCACTGGCCCGCCAAATCTGGAGAGGTATCGCCGGTTTTGATGATGAGCACTTTTTTCATAGGCTGTTCAGCGTCGCTGAGCATCGAAGCTCAAGGTCAGGGTGTCCATTTTGGGCACCAGTTGGCGGTAAGCCACGCCGGACTTGTCCAGCATATATTTGGAGGCCTTGACCACATCCGTTGCCGCGTATTTATCCGCCAAAAACACCACCTCTTTGATACCGGACTGAATGATCACCTTGGTGCATTCATTGCATGGAAACAGCGCCACGTAAATGGTGCAATCATTGAGATCCGCCGAGATGCTGTTGAGAATGGCGTTCAACTCGGCGTGGCACACATAGGCATACTTGGTCTCCAGAAAATTGCCGTCCCGGGCCCAGGGGAATTCATCATCCGAGCAGCCCATGGGCAGGCCGTTATAGCCGACCCCCACGATTTTATTTTGCCGGTTGACAATGCAGGCCCCCACCTGCGTATTGGGATCCTTGCTGCGCTCGGCCGACAACAGGGAAATCGCCATAAAGTACTCATCCCAGGAGAGGTAGTCGCTGCGTTTGGTGATGGGGTTTAGGCTCATGGGCGGGAGCGGCTCCTTTTTAGATGGCGTTACGATCGGGTCTGGGACCCGGGGAGGAACTGGAGGCGGCAAGGCGCGGCGTCCACCCGCGCCAGCCGTTCCAGCAGGAGGTCCAAATTGCCCACCTCTCCCAGGGTCCGGCCGTGGCGGATCAGCCCCTCCCGGGCCTTGCGTGCCAGTTTGCGGGCAGCCGAGTCATGGCCGGCGGCCAGATGAATATAAACACCCGCGGCTTGAATTAAAGCCTGCAGGGCCCTGGAACGGGATCCGCGAGAATGATGCCACAGCGCTTCCAACAGTTCGTGACACTCGAAATAGAGACACAGGTTCCAGGCCATCACGACGCGGGCCAAGGGATCGCTGAGTTGATCTTTCCTGATCTGTTGCCACAACGCTTCATAGCGGGCCAGCCGCCGCTCCAGATAGTCCCGACAGGCTGCCGGAGAGGCCAGGGTCCGCCAGCGCTCAATCACGCCGCGAAAAATCTCGGAATCGTTGCGCTCCAAGGCCTCGGCCAGGCCTAAAGAGAGGCTGTTGCGAATATCCCGGGAGAGCCGATCCGTAAAGGGATCAAAGCGTCCGTCGACAGGCCGAGAAGCCATCCCAGCGGCGGTATACTTGGCGAGAATGCGCTCCGCACCGGCGGGCAAATGGGCTGATCGAAGCCCCGGGTTTTCCAGATCATCATCCCCCATGCCGACCCTCCTGATGCAACCCTTCAGTTACTCCAAATTGAGGCCAAAATCACCCCAAAATGGGTGTTAGCGGCCGTTAAAAAGGGGTTTACAAATTTAGCCTATATTTGATATGTGACTCCTTCTAGACGAAAAGGCCCAAGATTTCAATCATATGCTAAGAATATCCTAACTTCTAAGGGGTGTGTATGGCAAAAGAAAAGGAACCCAAGAGCACCGGCGCCAAAAAGAAATCCGCCACCAAGAAAAAGGCACCTGCCAAGAAAGCCGCTGCAAAAAAAAAGGGTGCTTCTAAAAAAA
The DNA here is from genome assembly GCA_963713755.1 of uncultured delta proteobacterium. Taxonomy (GTDB): domain Bacteria; phylum Desulfobacterota; class Desulfobacteria; order Desulfobacterales; family CAVQMW01; genus CAVQMW01. Next base: position 282,867 of record CAVQMW010000007.1, read on the forward strand.
CCAGCACCCAATCCCCCGCGAAAAAGAAATCTTCCCCCAACCCCGATCTGAAAGCCGACGAAAAGGCAGCCGCCGAGAAAGCCGCTGCCGAAAAGGCCGCCCAAGAGAAAACCGCTGCCGAGAAGGCCGCCGCTGAAAAGGCCGCCGCTGAAAAGGCCGCCCAAGAGAAAGCCGAAGCCGAGAAGGCCGCCGCTGAAAAGGCCGCCCAAGAGAAAGCCGAGGCCGAGAAGGCCGCCGCTGAAAAGGCCGCCCAAGAGAAAGCCGAGGCCGAGAAGGCCGCCGCTGAAAAGGCCGCCCAAGAGAAAGCCGAGGCCGAGAAGGCCGCCGCTGAAAAGGCCGCCCAAGAGAAAGCCGCTGCCGAGAAGGCCGCCGCTGAAAAGGCCGCCGCTGAAAAGGCCGCCCAAGAGAAAGCCGAAGCCGAGAAGGCCGCCGCTGAAAAGGCCGCCCAAGAGAAAGCCGAGGCCGAGAAGGCCGCCGCTGAAAAGGCCGCCCAAGAGAAAGCCGCTGCCGAGAAGGCCGCCCAAGAGAAAGCCGCTGCCGAGAAGGCCGCCCAAGAGAAAGCCGAAGCCGAGAAGGCCGCGGCGGAACAAACCCCGGATGTCAGTGTTTCCTACGAACTTCCCCAAACCAAAGAGAGTGAACCTATGAATACACCCATGAAAATCGCCATTGGCGGATTTGTCGGCCTCGTCCTGCTGGTTGTCCTGGCGAGCTTTTCCAACTCCGGCAATTTCTACCTTCAGCCGGCGGAGGGGGCCCTGGAGATCTGGCAGGGCAAATTTGCACCCTTGGGCCAAGAGAAGCTCATCGAACTGCCCGGCATCGCGGCACCCGAGCTCATCAAAGAGAGCTACGGCAAAAAAGAGGTCTTCCCCTATGCCTTTAACTACTATCTGGACCGCGCCGATCATCTCCTGGACCAATCGGCCACCCCAGATTTCGAGGCGATACAATCGGAATTGGACATGGCCAAACGCTTTGCCGTGAACCGCGACCAGCACCGGCAAATCAACGCGCGCCTGGACGGGCTGCAAGTCATGACCCTGATGGTCAAGGCCAGCGTGGCCGCAAGCCGGGGGACCCCGGAGAGCCTGGAAAAAGCCCTGGACTATTATAAAACCGCCGCCTTTGTTACCCGGGACGAAGGATTGGAAGCTCAGATCAAGGAAAAAATGAGCGCCATCAAGGCCGGTTTGGCCGGGGAAGAGACCCCCGCCCACAGCGCTTCTGCGCCTGCGGTGACGGGTGCGGAAAGCTCAAAACCCAGTGCCAGCGAGGCCCATATCAAATCCGCACACGATTAGACCCCGTTCAAGTTCTATAAATCGCAAAGGCCATGGATTGAGGCGATCCATGGCCTTTTTAGCATTGACATTTTGAAAAGTCTATTGGCGCTCCCTCGGGCGGCCCACCGTCTTCCCCTATCGGTTTGGGTCCGCTCCGCGGGCGCTTTTAAAGGGCGCCATTTCAATCATACAGGAGCAATTTATGCGCTGGCGAACAGGTCGCAGGAGCAGCAATGTTGAGGATCGGCGAAGGGGCGGCCGGGTGGTGCGCCGCAGTGTAGGCGGCGGACTGGGAGCCATCGTGATCGCGCTAGTGGCGCTCTATTTCGGCATCGACCCTAGTACGATTTTGGGCCCGGGGATCAGCACCCAAACCAGCCCCCGGCCCTATTCCGCTCCCGGGGCGGGCGGCGCGGCCGATGACCAGTTGGCCGATTTCGTCTCGGTGGTGCTGGCCGATACCGAGGATACCTGGCAGGCATTGTTCAGCCAGATGGGCCGCAGCTATGTGGAACCCACCCTGGTACTCTTTAGTGCTGCCGTGGAATCAGCTTGCGGATACGCCCAGGCCGCATCGGGGCCCTTCTACTGCCCCGGGGACCAAAAGGTTTACATCGATCTGGCCTTTTATCGTGAATTGCGGGAACGTTTCCGCGCCCCGGGCGATTTTGCCCAGGCCTATGTCATCGCCCACGAGGTGGGCCACCATGTACAGACGGTGTTGGGTATCAGCGACGAAGTGCGCCGCAGGCAAGCCCAAAGCAGCCGCACCCAGGCCAACCAGTTCCAGGTGCGCATGGAGTTGCAGGCCGATTGCCTGGCGGGCATCTGGGCCCATCACGCCCACCGCACCCGCCAAATTTTGGAAGCCGGTGACATTGAAGAGGCCCTGAATGCCGCCAGCCGCATCGGCGACGACACCATTCAACGGCAAACCCAGGGCCATGTTGTTCCCGATTCCTTTACCCACGGCACTTCGGCCCAGCGCATGCGCTGGTTTCAGCGCGGCCTTCAATCCGGAGATCCCGACCGCTGCGATACCTTCAGCGCGCAAGCGCTATAGGACGAACCCGTTCCGCAAGCCCCCACCCGGCCCTCCCGACTGACTGGCTTGGCACCTTTTCTGCATAAATCTTGGATCAGCTTTTCAATGCGCTCTATCCGGACACCCCATACCCATAAAGTGCCTTGGGGGTTTCCAGACCGCGCGGCAGGAGCGCAGGCCCATGGATCCCCCCTTGCCCAACAGGATATTTCAATGAATTTACGCACCAAAGGCTTTTTACTCATCGGCACCATCATGGTGCTGAGCTTGGGTTTAAGCGGGTATTTCCAACTGCATTTTTTGGAAAACAGCCTGCGCCATTCCATATACGAAGGCTTGGAAGGGGTGAACCAAACCCAGAGGGAGATGATCAGCCACTTTTTGCAAGAGAGCCGCGCCAGCGCCCAAACCGCGGCCTTGGCCATCAGCAGCCAGGCCATTCGCGAACGGGACATCGGAACCATCGAAATCCAGTTGGCCGCTGTGGCCCGCATCATCCCCCGCTTTGATAACGGCATGTTCATCCTGGATGCCCAGGGCACCCTTTTGGCGGACTACCCCGCCCACCCCGCCGTGCGGGGTCAAAATTTCGCCTTTCGCCAGTACTACCAGGCCACCCTGGCCGCGGACCGCGGGATCGTCGGCAGCCCCTATATCTCCACCCGCACCCGACAGCCGGTGCTCACCTTTACCGCACCGTTTCGGGATGAGAGCGGTGAGATTCTGGGCATGTTATGCGGTTCGGCGCAATTGACCTCTCCCAAAGCATTGGAGGGCGTGCGTCAAACCACCATCGGCCAAAGCGGCTATATCTATCTCTATGACACCTCGCGGCTGATGATTTTGCACCCCCAGAACGACCGTATTCTAAAACGGGATGTGCCCCCGGGCGCCAATCCTCTCTTCGATGCGGCCCTGGAGGGGTTTCAGGGCGTGGGGGAAACCGTCAACTCCCGGGGCGTAGGCATGTTGGCGGCCTTTACCCGGGTCCCGGACACGGATTGGATTCTGGTGGCCCAACAACCGGTGCGGGAAGCCCTGGCGCCCATCGCAGCGGCCCGCAACCGCTGGCTGATGGGCCTGGCGGCGGCGATGCTGATCGCCCTGGCGGTGACCGCCGCGGCCATCAACTCCATCACCGGTCCCCTGCGGCGCTTGCGCAAAACCGCTTTAGGCCTGGGGCAGATCAAAAAACCAGCGGTCAGCGATCTGGATGAACTGCCCATGGAACAGTTCGCGGGCACCCGGGAAATCGAGGAACTGGCCCAAACCCTGCGGGAGATCTACACCCAACTGGTCCAGGCCACCACCGCCCGTATCCAGGCGGCCGAAGATAAGATCGAACTGGAAAAGCAGCTTAAACGGGCCCAAAAAATGGAGGCCATCGGCACCCTGGCCGGAGGGATCGCCCACGATTTCAATAATATTCTATCCGCGGTGATCGGCTACACGGAAATCGCCCTGGAAGACCTGCCCCAGGATCACGAGACCGCGCAAAACCTCCGGGAGGTGCTCAAAGCCGGCCAACGGGCCAAGGCCCTGGTGCGTCAAATTCTGGCCTTCAGCCGCCAAAGCGAGCCGGAGTTCAAACCGCTGCGCATCGACCTGATTGTTGAAGAGGCGCTGAAACTGATCCGCGCCTCCCTGCCCACAACCCTCACCATCCGCCAGGAGATTCACAGTACGGCCACGGTTTTGGCCGATGCCACCCAAATCCATCAGGTGATCCTGAACTTGGCCACCAATGCAGCCCATGCCATGGAAACCGGGGGTGGTGAACTGAGGGTGGCCTTGGATGAGTTTCGCAGCGCCGGGCCCATCCCCACCATCGGCGGTCGGCTTTCCCCCGGCCGCTATCTTAAGCTGACCTTGGCGGATACGGGCAGTGGCATCCCCAAAGAGCTTCAGGAGCGAATCTTTGATCCCTTTTTTACCACTAAGGACCGCCAACAGGGCACCGGCATGGGGTTGGCCGTGGTTCACGGCATCGTCAGCAGTCACCATGGGGGCATCAGCCTGGCCAGCCGGCCCGGCGCAGGCACCTGCTTTGAGATCTACCTGCCCATCGCGGGCCTCGACGAGGAACAGCAGTCCCCGACCCCAGCCAAGGGCAAGGGGGGCTCCGAACATATTCTGCTCGTTGACGACGAACCCACCATCATCGAGATGATCGGACATATTCTGGAAAATCTCGGCTACCGGGTCACGGCCCACAACGAGAGCCCCGAGGCCCTTGCGGCCTTTCAGGGCGAGCCCGAGGCCTTTGACCTGGTGATTACCGACATGACCATGCCCCGGCTGACCGGAGACCGTTTGGCGGCCGAAATGCTAGCCCTTCGACCGGAGCTACCTGTCATTTTGTGCACTGGCTACAGCAAAGAGATCACCGATAGCCGTATCCGGGAGATCGGCATCCGGCGCCTGATCTACAAACCGGTGGAGATGAACGAGCTGGCGCGCATCATCCGCCAGACCCTGGATGCGAACGAAGTCGAAGAAGTTCCCTCGACTTCAGCTGAATAAAACGCACCTCCCATGAACGCTTCCGGCCCCCAGATCGCCTATTTCATTACGCCCCACGGCTTTGGCCACGGGGCGCGGGCCGCCGCCTGCATGGTGGCCCTGGATGCACGCATCCCTCATATCGGCTGGCACATTTTCACCCAGGTTCCGGAATGGTTTTTTGGCGCTTCGGGTATCGCAACCGCGAGCTATCACGCCCTGGCCACGGACGTGGGATTGGTTCAGTGCTCGCCCTGGGAGGCGGATATGGCCGCTACCTTGGCCCTCCTGGAGGCGCTGCTGCCGTTTCGGCCCCAACAGGTGGCCGCCCTGGCCGAGACAGTCAAGGCCGCTTCCTGCCGGCTGATCATCTGCGACATCGCGGCCCTGGGCATCGCCGTGGCTCGCAAGGCCGGGCTGCCCGCCGTGCTGGTGGAAAATTTCACCTGGGATTGGATTTACGCCCCCCACGTCGGCACCCATCCCCAGATCGGAGCGTTTGGCCAAATCCTGGCCCAGTGGTACGCGCGGGCCGACCACCATATCCAGGCCGCCCCCTGGTGCGCATCGCCCCCGGCCCCGCCGGATCTGCAAACCGGACCGGTCAGCCGTCCCGCGGGCCGATCCCGGGACGCCATTCGACGCGCCCTGAAGATTCCCAAGAATCACCGCCTGCTGCTGGTCACCATGGGCGGCGTTCCGGACCGGCATGAAAGGCGGCTTAAATCCATAGGTTTGAACCGGATCAGCCTGGTGATTCCCGGGAACCATCCGCAAGTGATCGGCTCCGGGGCGCTGATCCGGCTGCCCTATCACTCCCGATTTTACCATCCCGACCTGATTCAGGCCGCCGACGCCGTGGTGGGCAAGGCCGGCTACAGCACCCTGGCAGAGGTCTACCGGGCCGGGGTTCCCTTCGGATATATCGCCCGGGACAATTTTCGGGAATCGGCGGTATTGAGCCGCTTTATTGAAGAAGAGATGAAGGGCCGGGAGATTTCAGCTGATTTTTGGGACAATCCCGCCGACTGGCAGGTGGTGGAGACGCTGGTGAGTCAGCCCCGCCGCACCCCCCGGCAGCCCAATGGCGCCGGAGAGATCGCCCGCTACCTGCAGGCCTTGCTGGAGGACTGATCCGGTGAGAGAAACGCAGTCGTATTAGGGCATGGCACCGTATTTTTTCAGTTTCTTGTGCAGGGTGCGGCGGGTAATGCCCAGGCGCCGGGCGGTTTCGCTTTTGTTGCCCCCGGCCACCTCCAGGGTTTTGAGAATGGTGTCCCGCTCCACCTCCTCCAGGGGTTGAGCCCCGGAGATGGGTGCCTCTGAATCGGCGGGCAGGCTCGCCACGGCTTGGGGTGAATCCTCCAGGTCCAGCCCCTTAGCGTCGATGTACTCGCCCTGGGCCATGACCACGGCGCGTTCCACCACATTCATCAATTCGCGGACATTGCCGGGCCAGTTGTGTTTGAGGAGTTGATCCATGGCCTGGGGCGTAAAGCCTTTGAAGCGCTTTTGGTTTTTCTCTGAAAGCTCGCTTAAAAAATGCTGGGCCAGCAAGGGAATGTCCTCCCGGCGCATTCTCAAGGGGGGCATTTTCAAGGCCACAACATTCAAGCGATAGTAGAGATCCTCGCGAAAGCGGTTGCGGCTCACCGCCTGGAGCAGTTCCTTGTTGGTGGCGGCCACGATGCGCACATCCACCCGGATCACGGTTTCACCCCCCACCTGGGTCAGTTCCGCCTCCTGGAGGACCCGCAGCAGTTTGACCTGCATGCCCGGAGACATTTCGCTGACCTCATCCAGAAAGAGGGTTCCGCCGTGGGCCTGCTGGAAGCAGCCGCTTTTGGTGCGATGGGCCCCGGTAAAGGCGCCCTTGACATGGCCGAAAAGCTCCGATTCCAGCAGGGTCTCGCTGAGGGCCGCGCAATTGACCTTGACCAAGGCGGCCCCCCGCCGGGGACTGTTGGCGTGAATGGCGCCGGCAATAAGCTCCTTGCCGGTGCCCGACTCCCCGGTGATCAGCACCGTGGCTTCGGATGCGGCCACCTGGCGGACGGTTTCCAAAAGCTGGGTCATAGCCTGGCCGCGGCCCACAATCCCGCCGCGATCAAAGCCGCCCTGGAGGCGCTGTCGCAGGTCGGCGTTTTCCGCTTTGAGCCGACGATGGTCCATGGCCCGCTCCAAGGTCAAACGCAGTTCGTCAAAGTCCAGGGGTTTGGTCAGGTAGTCGTAAGCCCCTTTTTTCAGGGCCGCCACCGCGGTTTCCACCGATGAATAGGCAGTCATCATCACCACCGGAACGGCCGGATTGTGGGCCTTAATCCCCTCCAGGGCTTCGATTCCGGACATTTTGAGCATACGGATATCCATGAGCACCAGGTCGTAGGGCTGCTCGCGGACCCGCGCCAGGGCCTGGTCTCCGTCGGGGGCCGTGGCGGTCTGATAGCCCCAGCCCGCCAACAGGGTGGTGAGCATGGTGCGATGGGCGTGGTCGTCATCCACCACCAAAACCAGTTTCGCTGGACTCATACCGATTGCTCCTTAGGGGCGGGTTGATCCTCCGGGGCCACGGGCAGCCGCAGGGAGACCCGAGTGCCGACCCCCGGTTCGCTGGCCACTTCCAGGGGGGCGTCATGGGCCTCTGAAATCTTGGCCACAATGGCCAGCCCCAAGCCTGTGCCCCCCGGTTTGGTGGTGTAGTAGGGATCGTAAATCCGCCCCAATTGGGAAGGATCGATCCCTTGACCGCTGTCCTGGATGGTAATTGCCACCCGTTTCCCATCCTCGACTTCAGCCACGGTGACCGTCAAGCGGCCGCCCTCCGTCATGGCCTCCAGGGCATTGAGCAACAGATTGAGCAGCACCTGCTTGATCTTGTCGGGATCCACCGCAACAAATGGCGGGTCGCCTTCAATTTTGAGTTCTACGCCGATCTGCTGCCGGTCGGCCTGGTCCGCCACCATGCGCAGGGAATCCCGCACCAGGGGGGCCGGAGCCAGGGCGCGGATCTCGATGGTCTCCGGCCGCGCCAACTCCAAAAGCTGGCCGATAACCCGATTGAGCCGGTCCACCTCCTGAATCATGATCTGCGCGGTCTCCCGATCCCGGGGAACGGAGGCGTAGCGTTCCTTGAAATAGAGGGCAAAGCCCTTGATGGAGCTCAACGGGTTGCGGATCTCATGGGCCACCCCCGCGGCCAGGCGGCCCACCGCCGCCAGACGCTCCTGTTTCTGGACCTCCTTTTGCAGCATCTTCACTTGGGTCAGGTCCTGCAAGAGCAGCAGGCGGCCCTGAGGACCGTCCGCCGTGGACGGCAGATCACTGATGTGAATCTCCAGGGTGGCCGCCTCGCCCCGGAGACCTGAGGTTTGAACTTCCCGTCGCAGCGGCGAATCCTGGGCCAACAGTGTCTTTAGAGGTTCTTCGAACAAGGCCGGGGCCGAATCCCCCAGGGCCGCCCGGGCCTCAATGCCAGTGAGACGTTGGGCGGCGCGGTTATAAGCCACAACGCGATCCTCCGCATCCAGGGCCACCAGCCCCACGGGCAGATGGTCCAGAAGATGGTTGGAAAAGGCTTGCACCTGGGTTAATGAGGCCCGGGTGGCACGGTTGGTCTGGGCTAAAAATAAAACGACCACGGCCCCCAGTCCCACCAGCAACATCAGACCCCCGGTGATCAGCACCTGGCGGATACCGATTTTGCGCGCGGCCATGGCCGAGGCCATATCCAGCCCCACGAAAATCACCCCCTGGTCGGGGGCCTCAAGAAATGAATTCTCAGGCGGTGGCGGCGGTTCCCAAAAGACCCCTTCCAGGTCCGGATTGCGGCCGTGAAATCCTTGGTGCTTTGGGTGGGGCGGACGGGCCGGGGAATAGCGCCGGTAAACTTCGAACACCTGCTGATCTGCAGCGGCTGTTTTTATGCGCCCCATCACCTGGGCGGATGCGGCCGCCGCCTGCCAGTCCAAATTTGCCTCGTAGCGCCGACCGATGTTTTGGGGGTCGCTGTGGGCCAAAATCTCACCCGTCGAATCGGTCACCATCAGGTAGACAATATCATCCTGCCGGGCGGTCTCCATGAGCAAGTGCTGCAAGCGGAAACGTCTCCGCTGCATGCCCATCATGCCCTTCATGCCAGTACGCGCCCCGGCCTCAAAGGAGCGGATCAAGGCCGCGCCCTTTTCCGTCAGCAAGGTGGTGGTATGGAGATGGAGTTGGCGAATGGTGGCCAGGGTGAAGCCCCCGCTCATAAGCACCAACACCAGTACGGCCCCCCCCACCGCCCAGGGCGAGAGATTGGCCCAAAAGGGCTCTTTTTCCATTTCAGATGATGGCTCGCTAGGCATACCGATCCTTGAGTATACAAGTTCAATGCCAATTCAAGACTACGTTTTTTGGAATCCTATCATTTTTAAGGGCCAGGCGAAAACCGCGGGGAATCGAGGCCGCCCATTCACCCTCCTTGGGACCGGCTGCATCCTGGATACCAGGTATCCGCTGGATACCTCAAGGTGGATACATTTTATCCACTTGGTTCGCCTGGTAGAATTCCGGATGGGTGGGTTTACGGGTTGCTGAATACATTGATTGCCCCCTCTTGATGGATTGGTAACCATCGATAAAATTATTGCTTTTCAGCCCTACTCAGACAGAAATAAAGTATTATCATGGAGTTGCGGAGAAACGCTCCGGCGCCCATGCCCCAATTGGCAACCATTTCGCGGTTGTCGAATCTGTTGAATCGCAACATGTGGGTGGTAAGTGGCACGCAGTTTGCGTAACTGTCGGATAACAACGAAATCCGGCGTAACGCCATCCCAACACCCAATTACATTTATGGAGGTCGAGACATGAAAAAAGCATTGATTATTCTGGGCAGTATCGTTCTGGTGACAACCTTGGCATTCCCGGTTCTGGGATATGGACCCGGTCGGGGCGGCGGTTGTATGGACGGTTACGGAGAGGGCCGTGGTGGGGGTCACTGCTGGGAAGCCTACGCTGAGGATTTGAAGCTCAGCGACGAGCAGCGTGACCAGTTGGAGACCCTGCATGAAAATTTCTTCCGGGAGACCCGTGACCTGCGGGACAGCATCTACGACAAGCGTCGTGAACTGCGTACCCTGATGCGCGGCGATGATCCAGATCAAGCCGCGGCTCTGGCCCTTCAAAAAGAGATTCACGGGCTTCGCGGCGAGATGATGGAGAAGCGCTTAAACTTGCAGTTGGAGTCCCGCAAGATCGCCCCGGAACTCAAATCCTTGCATGGCCGCAAACACGGCCATGGGGAAGGCCGTGGCCACGGCCGCAAGGGGGCCGGCAAATATGGATACGACTGCCCCCGCCAACAATAGCGACTTGCGGCGCCGCGTGGAACGACGCGGCGCGGCGGGGTGGTTATAGACCGCATCCACACCCGGCTAAGCCGCTAGCATGGTTGGGCCGGGTGTGGTTTTGGGGCAACCCAAAGGAGAGTTTTCAGCCAGTCTACTGGCTGGGTTGGGCGCTGGGTTCAAAGGAAATGAAGAGCTTGTTCTGGGCGGTAAACAGATCGGTGATCTTCAGGTTGAAACGCACAGCGCGGCCCCCGATTTGGGCGGACGGGGAGAGCCAAGGCGCGGGGTCCAACAGATAGGGCTCCCGGGCCAGAAGATCCATCAGAGGCTGCACGCTCTTTCCCTCCTGGGGCTTTTCAGCGCGCAGCTTGAAAACCGGGGTCAGCACGATTTTTTGAGCGGTCGGGTCGAGGCGCAGCCCCAAATCCACATGAAGCGGCAGGGTCACATTACCCACGTCCAGGGCCAGGCGGTTGCCCCCGATGGCCACGGTGTAGCGCAGATCTTTTCCGTCCAGACGCACATCCGCCGAGATGCGGTTATCGGCCAGCTTGAGGTTTTTCATTTCGCCCAGAAAAAGCCTCCCCTCAAGATCCTTGACCGCTCCCAGGGGCAGGGGCAGCAGGTCGCTCAGCAAGGCGGCCAGGGCTTCCGCCGGAAGGGTCAGGCGGGGCGTTTCGGCGCAATGGGCGGCTCCAGGATGCAGCACTCCCAGCATCAGGCCAAAAATGAGCGCACCCGCCCCCAAGGAATGACACAGCCAGTGGCGCAGGCGTGAAAACAGCAGGTTCCCAAAACTCATGGTTCTCCTCAACCCAACCTCTGGATCAGCGGTTAAAAAGAGCCCATAAGTTCCTCGATGCGCTGAAATTCGTCAAGCTTAATTTTGTGGACAAATTGAATCTGCAGGAAGTGCTCCTCCAACAGGCGGGGCCGCAGGGCCACCACCACGGTATCCCGCCGGCTTGGCGATACGATTTGGGACAAGGGAGCGTCGAGCTCCAGGAGCACCGGGCGACCTACCAGCATGCGCGTCCGATCGCCGCGGGATAGCCGCACCCGCAGCGCGGCTCCACCCACGGAAATATCCACCAACTGCCCCCGGTAGGCGACGTCGATCCCCCGGCCCTGGGCATCGGGCAAGCGCAGTTTGACCGGTGCCATCAGGGCCACGCGCCGCTGGGTGCGCCGATCGACGCTCTTGCGCAACCATAGATCGGACTTTTTAATCCGACGCAGGCAGAAATCATGCAGCTTGGGGGATAGGTGGGACGCACGCTCTTTGGCGCGTTCCAAAACTCGGCGATCCAGGCAACTGGCGGTCACCGGCTCGGCGGCGATCAGCGAGGTGGTGGCCACCGTGTTGTGAAAGAAGGTTTCATACCCGCCGATATCGCCCGCAGCGAGGGTGTTGAGCTGGATGGCGCCCCCCTTGCGCTGAAACATGCTTTTCACCCGGCCGCGGTTGATCATATACAGGCACGCCTTGGATTGGCCTTGGGTGATGAGGGCCTCGCCGGGGGCAAAATGCCGTTCGTTGAGTGAATAGTAAAAACTGTTGGCCTCGGAAAGGGTGAGCCCTTGGTAAAACTCATGCCAGATGGCCATATGTTCCGAATCAATGGCCGCGCTGCGGGCCGCATCGATCCGCGCGCCGGATTTGACAATGGCGTTGAAGGCCAACGGGTCGATGGCGACCAGGGCGCGCCTCAGGGCCTGGGCTTCATCAAAGCGCCGCTGGTCCACCAGCGCCAGGACATTGTCGTAAAGCACCTTCACCGCCGCCTTGGTGTTGCCCTGCCGCACATAGTCCCTGACCTCGCATTTGATTCGCGCCGGCAGCTCTTGGGGGGTAATCAGCCGGTCGGCGGACACCGTCGCCGATGTGCCCGGAAAAGCGTTATCGGGCGTCGGGGCTCCGGGTGCCGGGGCTTCGCCAATCTCCGCCAGGGCCTGACGGGCGGCCGCGGCCAGGCGCTGATTGGAGCGGCGACCCCAGGAGTCTTTCTTTTCAGCCAGTTCGCGCAATACCGGAATCGCCTCCGGTGCGCCGATCTTCCCCAAAGAGTGACAGATCATCAGGTCCAATTCGCGGCGCATTCGATCCCAGATTCGGGTGGGACCGCCCACCATGGCCAGCAGGGGTCCCAGAGCCTTGCGGGATCGCAACTTTCCCAGCATGGCCACAGCGCGGATTTTAAGGCTCCGGTCCATGAGATGCAGGGTATTGAGCAGCAAATCTTCCCGCTTGGCGCCGCCGATCTTGTAAATCGTATCCAGAGCTTCCCGCCGGACCCGGCCGTCCTCATGGGTCAAGAGCGAGGAGAGCACCTCCACCTGGGACTCATCACCGGACCTGCCTAATATCTGCACCAGATTGCGAACAAAATACCAGGGCCCGCCATCCCGCAGGCGGCCCACCAGAACCTGGGCGGCCAAGGGACCCGTTTCGGCAACCACCTCCAGAAAGCGCATGCGATCGAACTTGTCGTCACTCTCTTTCAGAATGGGCAGTATCTTTTCGATCCCCACGGCACCCAGAATGACCAAGCCGCGCCCGGCCTCCCGGCACTGGTTGTGGGCATTGCTACGGAACTCCTCCACCAGACGGTCCATGGCGCGCTCGGTGGCCAGGCCCTTGAGGATATCGCCGGTGAAATTGCGCAAGGTGGCATCCTTATCCAGGGCCCCGCTGTAGATATGATTAAGCAGCATCAAGATCTCGTTGGCATCCGCCAGGCGGTAGTTGACCATAAGTTGGGCCGCCAAGCGTTGGAGCACCACACAGCTTTTACCGTAGGCCGGTGTCAAGCGCGCCTGCTGGCTCAGCCAGCGGCTCAGGGGACGGGCCAGAAGGGCTTTGATCCGGGGATCCCCCTCGGGAACTAGGGCGTCATTGAGGTTCAGCAACGCTTGCAGCAGCGGTTCCTGCTGATCCTTGGGAGCCAACGCCAGTTGCTCGCCCAGCTGTTGGATGAAGGTCGCCGCCTCCGCGGTGGTGCCCAGGCTCAAGTTTTCCCTGACCAGGACGGCAAACCTCTGGTAGCCGGCATCGCTGGCCCTATTGGCCGGCGCCGCCACCCGGGCCAGATCCACGGCCATGGATGGCGGGGGCAGCAGGGGGGTTAGATCCGGGGTGAATTGCACGGCATTTGGATTGGTAATTAGAAGCATAATGTTTTCAGTCCCTTTCAGGGCTATAAAGTTTCCGGGGTAAAAACCACCACCTCGTCAATGGTTGAGGCATCGGCCCAGATCATCATCAGGCGGTCCAGCCCCAAGGCGTTGCCGGCCGCGGCCGGCATCCGCGTTAAATCTTCCAGAAAGCGCTCGGGCAAGGGCCAGATCTCGGCATTCCGCCGGCGGCGGTGGGCCAATTCCCGTTCGAAGCGGCGGCGCTGTTCACCGGCGTCAACCAATTCACTGAACCCGTTGCAGAGCTCCACCCCGGCCCAGTAGAGCTCAAATCGCTCAGCCAACTCACCGTCCGAAGGTTTTCGCCGTGCCAGGGCCCCACAGGTCAGGGGATAATCGAAAAGAAAGAGCGGCGTAGGAACCCCCAGATGGGGTTCGATCTCCAGGGTCACAATCTCATCAAACCGGTCCTGGGCCAGAGCTTCCGCCAGGGGTTGCGGGCTCCAGCGGGCAAAGGCTTCAGCCACGGTCATGCGCGGCCAGGGGACTTGCCCCAGGTTCAGCCGGCGCCCCTGATATTGAACCCCATCCCCCAGACCGGCCCATTGCGCGGCAAAGCGCAGCAGCGCTTCGGTCTGATCCATCAGCGCCTGGTAGTCATCGCCGGCCGTATACCACTCCAGCATGGTGAACTCCGGCAGGTGGCGGCTGCCCCGCTCGGCCCGCCGAAAGCATTTACAGATCTGGTAGATCCGCGAATACCCCGCCGCCAGCAGGCGCTTCATGCATAGCTCGGGAGAGGTTTGCAGATACCAGGATTCGCTGGCCAGCGGATCGATGTGAGCCTCCGGGGCCGGGGCCGGAACGCGCAGGGGCGTTTCGACTTCCAGATAATCCGCCCGCTGAAAAAATTCCCGGACACCCGCGAGCAACCTGGCCCGCAAGATCAGGGTCTCTATTTTGGCGCCTATGGCTTGGCCCATGATCCCCACTCTAACCGCCCAGGGTGCGGCGCCGCTGTTTTCGTCGATTCGGTTGTCCCCGGGATTGAAAAAGGGAAATCCAGAAATAGGAAAAAAATTACCCAGTACCTGAATCCAACCTCTTTTTTTTCGGCTTTTTTTCCCATTTAGGCCCCAAAATGACAGCTTTCATGCCGGAAAAGATCCTGTCCTGGGATAATAAGCAAAAAGAGTGCCGTTTTTAGGAATTGGATTATGATGCTGAAATTTTTAGCTTAATTTAGAGGAAGGAGGTGAGGCGGGGTTTCAGGCATCCAAAATATTGCGAATGATCCGTGCCAATTTCTGCTGGGTATAGGGTTTCATGATCAGGGCTCGGATTCCCATCTGCTCGACGTTTTCTTCGGAGACCCCCTCACTGAACCCGGTGGTGAGAATGATAGGCATATCGGGGCGCAGGGCCAGCATCTCCTCGGCCAACTGCAGCCCGGTTTTGCGGGGCATGGTTTGGTCGGTGATCATCAGATCGAAACCCTGGGGATTTTCCACAAATATCTGCAGGGCCTGGGTGCTGTCATTGACGGGCGAAACCCGATAACCCAAATCCTGCAGCATCTCCTCGCCCAGTTCCGTAAGGGCCGGCTCATCGTCCACCAGGAGGATACGCTCGCTTCCCCGGGGCATGGGGAGTTCGTCGGAACCCAACATGGCCGGCGACCGGCCGATCTCCGCCAGGGATTTTTCGTGGAGCGGCAGATAGACTCTGAAGATGCTCCCTTTTCCCGGCTCCGAATCCACGGTGATGGCGCCCCGGTGGCTCTTGACGATCCCATGGCTTACGGCCAGTCCCATCCCGGTTCCCCGGCCAGGTTGCTTGGTGGTGAAAAACGGCTCGAAAATTCGCTGCTGGATCTCCGCCGGAATACCGCTTCCGGTATCGGCAACCTCCAGCAGCAGGTAACGGCCGGGCCCCAAGTCGGGAGGCCCGGATTCAGCCCACACCTCATCGGAGCAACTTTTCAAGCCGATGGTCAGGATTCCGCCGTTTTGCTGCATGGCATGGGCGGCATTGGTGCACAGGTTCATCAAAAGCTGGTGGATTTTGGTGGGGTCGGCCAGCACGATATCGTTTTTAAACTCCTGTTCCTGAACGATCTCGATGGTGGTGGGCAGGGTGGCACGCATCAAGCGCATGGCCTCTTTGATCAAATGATGAAGGGCCACTGGCTGCATCTCCTGCTCGGCCTGCCGGCTGAAGGCCAAAATCTGGTGCACCAGATCCTTGGCCCGGTGGCTGGCCGCCAACACATTGTCCAACAGGCGGCGGGTTTCCGCCTGCTCCTTGACTTCCAGCACGGCCAGTTCGGTATAGCCCGAGATGGCTAGCAGGATGTTGTTGAAATCATGGGCAATGCCACCCGCCAGGGTGCCGATGGCCTCCATCTTCTGGGCCTGACGCAGCTCTTTTTCCATCTGCAGCTCGTAACTGACGTCCCGGGCCACCATCACGAACCCGGTGAGTTCCCGCGCGGCATCCTGCACCGGCGAGACTGTCACCTCTAAACGCACGTCCACCCTGCCGGAAGGCCGGTAGTGAACCGGACCGGCCCACACCTGCCGCTGGCTCACTTTGCGCCGAATTTCCTGAAAGAGGCCATCGTTGCCCGAGCCCTCGAGGATGGCCGTAACGTGGCGGCCTAAAAGAGCATCCTGGGGTTGATCCATGATCTGCTCCAGGGCCGGATTGACAAAGGTTACCATCCCCTGATTGTCCAGGATGGCAATGGCTTCCACCGCTTGTTCAATGGCGGTGGCCAAATGGCTCAGTTTGTCTTCGGTGTCCCGGCTGCGGGACGCTGCTGGAAGCGGCCCCGGGGCTGCTTTGCCGTTGAATTCGACCAATTCAGGATAATGGGCCATCATTTGGCGCACCTTGGCCTCGGCGCCCCACCGGCGGTAATTAGTCAGCGCATCGCGCAAGTAACCCACGGCGGCCCGATCACGGCCCAGCGCTTTGTAAAAGCGGCCAGCCAATTCACAGCCCAAGGCGGTTTCCTGGATGAAGTCATTGTCCAGGGCCGTATCAATGGCCTGATCAAAGCGCTGGGCGGCCAGATGATCGTCGCCGCGAACCGCCTGGTATTCCGCATCCACCAAAAGATATTTATGCTGGTAATTGGCGGGGGCGCGAGTCGCCCATTGCAGCAGAAGAGCCAGATCCTTCTCTACAACCTGCAAGTGGCGATGGCGGTCCAGGGCGGAAAGGCCGGGGCACAAAGCCAGGCGGGTGAGCGCGCCGTAGAAATGATACAACGGACGCCCGGCGGAGGCGCAGAGCGCCTCCAGGTAGTCACGGGTGAAACGGGCATTTTCCAGTGCGTCGGGGTATTCACCGAAGAGGTAGCTCAACTGAAGCTTGACTAAATAAGCCGCGCCCAAAGCGGCCTGATTCCCGGCTTTGCGGTGGGCCACCAACTCCCACTGCTCATTGAAAAAGGGCCCCAAGAGTTGGTGTGAAACCTGGGTTGGGGCTTTCAAATTGGCCACGGCCTGACGGTACAATTCATGCCGCTTGAGGGGCAATTCCTGGTTCAGTTCGCCAATGGCGGTGCTGTTTTGGGCCATGATCGATTCCACCCAATCCAGTTTGCGCCCGGAGATAAAGGCATGGGAAGAGTGCAGCAGGGCACAGCGGGCGGCATATTCCCGATCCCCGGCCTTCACGCCGTGGTGGTAGCCGGCGCGCAGGGGCTCGAGGCCGGCTTTCAGGGGCATTTGCCAGTGCAGAATATAGCCCTGGACAAAATAGGCGGTTTTGGTCCGCAAGCCTTGGAAAGGGGGCTGGGCCGCCATGTCGAGGGCCAATTGGCCGAACCGGAGGCCGGTGTCGATATCCTCCGCCTGGAGGCATAACACCATCCCGTAGAGGGCATACCAGTAGGGCGCTTCGGGGCTGTTTCCATGGCGCATCAGGATGGATACGGCCCGGCAGACCAACAAGGGCAAGCGCAAGGGTTCGCCGAAATAGGCCGCTGTCACCGCGCTGCGCAAAAGGCGCAGCGCCGCCATATCTTTGATATCGTCCATGGGGCTCATCTCGGCCAGAGATTCGATGCGCCGGTCGGCAAAGAGCAGCTTTGTGCGCAGGTAGGCTTTGCGGGTGTCATCTAAGTTCAGCGGATCCGACATGGTGATATTCAGCATCCGAAACGCCTCGGCCATGGCGGCAAGGGCCTCGGAAAAACGGTTGCGGGCGACCCGCGCATCGATTTGAATTGCCCACAGGTGCGCCTTTTCTTCAAGGCCGGCCGCCTGCTGCAGAGCCTCGGCCGCCAGCTCATCCACAACGGCATAGCGCCCACTGGCCAATGCGGTTTCCAATGCGTCAATGTTCATGGTCATGGGTGACCCAAAGCCTTTCTTCCCGCTTTCTTCCGTTGGCGGACCCCCAAAGCATTCCACTGGAACAATACGCGCGCATCGTCACCTACAGCGGGCCGGATCGAGTCGTTTTCCCAATCTTCTCCTGCCCACTGAAACACCCGCGCGTCCCGCACCCTGACATAGCATGCCCTGCCGGTATGGTGAAGGCGGATTTAGAGCTGCCCGCCCTGGCAAGGAGGCCGGCGCTATCTTCAGGCCCCGAAAGACGATGGCCGTTCGCTCCAGGGCGGCGAAAGCGGCGCTTCCCGCCACGATGGTATCTATATCGGCAGTTTTGCCCGTAACTTGAGAGTCCAAAGTTCTCCGTCATGCCGGACTTGATCCGGCATCCAGAGATTCCAATTTATTGGAATCTAATTGGATTCCCGCCTCCGCGAGAATGACGGGACTAACCAATCGGTACTAAAAATTTCAGTGAGTTAAAAGAACTATGGACTGACCAGCCCGTAACTTAAACGTTTATCTGGGAATTGCGTCCGCTGCTTCCCACTGATCTGGACAATACCCGCCAGGTGGGTAATATTGAGAAAGTTGACCTTTAGCCCGCTAACCCAATTCGGCAAGACCCCTCTATGTACCTTGCGCGACGCAGAATGGGCGGAATGATCCGCTACTTCATCAGTGAGTCCTACAGTGCCCAGCCCGCGAAGGCGGCGGACTGGCTCAGCCGGGACTTGTATGCTTTAGGCTCCGACCCTGGGGTCCATTTGTGCTACCCCGGCGGACGGACATTTTACGTGGATCCCACCGTGGAAGAGAGCCTGAAGGACCAGGGCGTGGATATCGATGCCGATGAACTGGAGGATATGTTCTGGCCCTTTGTCTCTCCGGAGGTGCGCTACCACCTGCGGGGGCTACGTCACCGGGGGCGGTCTCCGCACCCCCGCAAGGCGTTGACGGCCACGGAGACCGCCGCGGTTCAAACCCAGATGCACACCTTTGACAAACGCCGCTACTACTTCTTGCGCTGCGGCCGTCGCGACCAGGGTCAGCTCCAGCGCATTCCGCCCAAAATGTTCCAGCCGCTGCTTCATAAATCCCGGGATGAGTTGGAGCAGCGCTTCCGGATCATGGAGGCGGAACTTCCCGCCCGCGAACTGAAAACCTATGTCTATGCCGGCTTCAATCTGGAAAAGCGCCTGCTGGCGCATCTGGCCGAGGCCCAAACCGCAACCCTCGGTCCCCAGACCCTGGATGATCAGTTCATCCGTGAGCTGTGCCGCCTGAACCGCGACCCCGGGCTGTGGGCTGAACCGCGGCGACCGGAAGCGCTGCGCCCGGATCTGCGGCGCTATGTCTGGATGTTTTTCGATCATGAACTGCCCCAGCCCAATCCCCAGGCCGAATTCATCCGCGACTTCATGAACCGCCACCGCCGGCATCGCCCGCCGGCCAAAATTGAAAAAGCCCTGGCTGAAGCCCGGGCGCTGTTCGGCATGGAAATCAACGCGTTGAAAAAACTGAGCCGCAATGAATTTTCCCGCCTCTACCGCCGCCGCGCCCGGGATTTGCATCCCGATACCGGCGGCAGCCAAGAAAACTTTATCCGTTTGACCGCCATCTACCGCCACCTGCTGAAAATCCATTTCTGAAAGCGATTCGCCCGTGAAACAGATCGTGCTCCTCTCCACAATGCTCGGCGCACTCGTATTGAATCTCAGCCCGGGATGGGCTGGCGTGACATCCGATGTGCAAACCCTCCTGCCCACCTTGCTGGCCCAGGAAAGCTCGCAACGGCTCAGATGCCGGGGCGAACTGGTGTGCAGCCTGCCCCAGATCCCCGATTTCTACCGGCAGCGCCAGTACTTGCCCGCCTGGTCCGATAACGGCAAAATGGTGCCGGCGGCCCTGGATCTTTTGACGGCCCTCTACCGGGCCCCGGATCAGGGGCTGGTCCCCGAAGCCTATCACCTGGCGGCCATCAAGTCACTCTGGGCGGACCTTTCCTCCCCCCCGAGCGAATATCGCCGGGATCAGGCCCGGAGACTGGCGGAGTTGGATATCCTGCTGACGGACGCTTTTCTGCTCTATGCCGACCACCTGGGCAGCGGGCAGGTCAATCCGGAAACCATCCACAGCGCCTGGATCGTCCAAGGCGCTCGGATAGCATCCAACGGCAGATTGACCCAACATCTCACCACGGCCCTCACCGAAAATTCAATTTCCGCCACCCTGGAGGCCCTGGCGCCGCCCCATGACGGCTACCAGCGCCTGAAGGTCGCCTTGAGCCATCTCCGCGATCTGGCGGAAAACGGTGAGTGGCCCCAAATTCCCGCCGGCCCCACCCTGCGCCCCGGGGACCGGGACGCCCGGGTCCCGCTGCTGCGCAGCCGGCTGATGGCCTCCGGCGATCTTGCCCTGCAGAGCGACTCCCTCAGCAATGAGTTCGACATCGGCCTGATGACCGCCGTGGGCCAGTTTCAGCGCCGCCACGGGCTCAAGGCCGACGGCGTGGTGGGCCGGGAGACCCGGGCGGCCCTCAATGTCACCCTGGCCCGGCGGATCCGCCAACTGGAACTCAACCTGGAGCGCTGGCGCTGGATTCCCCATGATCTGGGCCAGCGCCACATTCAAGTCAACATCGCCGATTTCAAACTGCAACTGTGGGAAGCGGGTGAGAAGATTCTGGAAATGAAGGTGGTGGTGGGCCGGGATTACCGCAGAACCCCGGTATTCAGTGAAACCTTGACCTACCTTGTGTTCAACCCCTACTGGAACGTGCCCTTCAGCATCGCCGTGAAGGACAAGCTGCCCCTGATTCAAGAAGACCCCACCTATCTGACGCGGAACCACTTTCGAGTCTTTGCCAACTGGCAGCAGGACGCCCCCCAGGTGGACCCGGCCAGCGTGGATTGGTCCCGGCTCAGCAAAGCCAATTTCCGGATGCGCCTGCGCCAAGAACCCGGCCCCCACAACGCCCTGGGGCAAATTAAGTTCATGTTTCCCAACCCCTTTGCGGTCTATCTCCACGACACCTCCGAACCGGACCTGTTCAGCCGCGATGTACGCACCTTCAGTTCCGGCTGTATCCGCATCGCCGATCCCCTGGGCCTGGCAGAATACCTGCTCAAAGGTCAGTCCCCCTGGACCCGGGAGCGTATTGAAGCCGCCATCGAAAGCCGCCGCCAGCGGGTGGTGCATCTGGCGCGGCCCCTGCCCATCCACCTGCTCTACTGGACCGCCTGGGCCGATCCGGATGGCACCCTCCAGTTCCGCAACGATATCTACCACCGGGACCAGCCCCTGGACCAGGCCCTGCTCTCGCGCCTGACACTCCCGGAGAATTCCGCCGAGTAAGGGTCGTGGGTATGCAGAATAGGGTCGGGGCGGGTTTCAAACCCGCCCCTGCGGGGTTTGATGCCGCCACCAGGGGAGATGGGGTTCCGGTGGTTGCAGAACGCCTTGGATAGTGGAGAAATCCCCCTGACCCCCTTTGAAAAAGGAGCGCTGGGCGGTGCTGAACCTGCTCCCCCCTTTGAAAAAGGAGCGCTGGGCGGTGCTGAACCTGCTCCCCCCTTTGAAAAGGGGGGCCGGGGGGGATTTATAACTCTCAGATATATTCCCCCTCCCGGAGGCGAAAACGGACCGTCAGGGAAAGATCCGGGAAGCCGAAACGACCCAGGGGAACCTCTATGCGCTGATCTTGGGGAATCCCCGGAGGAAACAAGATGGAGACCGGTACATCACCCACAAGGGCGCCTTGACCGAGGCAGCGGGTACATTCATAGGGGCCGTGGCCCCGGCAGGCGGGGCACACCGCCCGCAGCGGCACCACTAGGTTGACCACCCCGCCCCGTGACGCCAGCCGGCGGGACAAGGGAATCTCCAGTTCGAGAACGCGCGGTCGTCTGGCCGGGGCGCGGCGGATCGTGGAAACATTATTCCGGAGCCAATGGAAGGGATCATCCTGAACAGGGGAAACCCTTCCCAAGGACCGGAGGGGAGACCTTGCGCCAGCATCCGTTGGCGCTTCCGCGGGTATCAGCGGTTCTGGACCCCCGGGATAAGGCGGGCCTTTGGGAACCTGTGTCACCGGCTTGGCCAGGGATTTCTGGTAGGCATGACGGCGTTGGAGATCCCCCAGCACCGCGTAGGCTTCTTGAACCTGGTGGAAGGGCTTACTGTCTCCGGGGTAGTGATCGGGATGAAGCTCCTTGGCCAGGCGGCGGTAGGCGGATTGGATCTCTTTGGGTGAGGCGTCCTCGCTAACACCGAGAATGGCGAAATAGCTTTTGGCCATGACCGATCCCCTCTGTCATTCAGAAGCGCCTCGACGGCAATTCAATGGATCGACTTGAAATCGGTAGGGTGGAGTTGCGAATCCGGCACAAATCCCGGAAGGAACTAAACTCGAAGGGCCGCCCGGCAGCCTGCCGGGCGGCAGCATCCCTCGATGGTTTCATGAAGGTTGGTTTTAGGTTCTCGGGGGGCGGCGTCGAATCACGCGTCTCCCCGTTCCCCGGAGCACGCCCTAGTCGACCTTCACCGTAATCTGCCGCGGGGTGGCCTTGGCCACTTTGGGCAGGGTCAACCGCAGTACCCCATCGGTGAGCTTAGCCTCGATCTTCTCCTGGTCGATGATCTCCGACATGTTGAATTGACGATAGTAGTGGCCGGTCTGGTACTCGACGATCAGGTCCTCTTCCGGCTGCGGTCCCTCGCCCTCCACACTCCCGCTGAGGGTCAGGGTGTTGTCCCGCAGATCGATCTTCAGCGATTCGGACGCCACACCGGGCATGTCCGCCAGCAATATCAGCTCATCATCCTTTTCAAATATATCCACATCCGGGGTGAACACCAGTCCGGGCCGGGTCTGTTCGGCCGCCGCGGAAACTTCCTGTTTTTCTTTGACTTGCAGTTCCTTGTTGTCTTGAGTCGCCATGGGTTGATCCTCCTTATAGCCAGAATGAGTGCGCTTGCCGATTTAGTTCACCGCGATTTGACGAGGCTTGACCGCCTCGGCCTTGGGCACCACGATTTTGAGCAGGCCGTGCTTCAAATTGGCCGAGACCTTGTCGGGGTCGATCTCACCGGGCAGACTGACCAACCTGGAGAACTTACCGGCTTCCCGTTCCCGACGGTGGTATTTCACGCCCTCGCCTTCCACATCGATTTTGCGCTCACCGGATAAAGAAACCGTATTGGCATCCACCTGAATATCCAGGGCGTCATTTTTGACCCCCGGCAACTCAGCGCGGATGAAGTAGTTGTCACGGTCTTCGGTCAAATTCACCAGGGGAAACACTCCCGCCGAACGGGACCGAATGCTCTCCCCGGTGACGCCTTCCCACAGCCGGTTCATCTGCTGACGCATCTGATCCAGCTCGGCAAATGGGCTGCGGGGACTCCAACTCGGTACACCGAATAGTCTGCGATAAATCATGGGTATCCTCCTTTGGTAGGTGTGGTAACGCGCTACCGGGTAGTTTCGGTAGCAATTTGAATGATTATTTTAGCTATAAATTAATTTGAATTTATAAACTGTCAATATTAAAAATAGCTTTTTTATTGCATTATTTATTATCTTTAAATATTATAATAATATTCGGACTGAACGTGTATAGCGGGGAGGTGCCGATGGTGAAACAGCAGCAAACCCAGATCTCCATAAACCTGGAATTGCCCGGGGCCTCGGCCAAGGCCCTGCAGAACCGTCAATCGGTTCGGGCCACCTTCAAACTCTCCGCCGATTGTATCGACGCCCTGAGCATTGTGGCGACCCACATGGGCATTCGCCAAAAATCCCTCTTTGATCATCTGGTTGAAGACCTGGAACTGCTCAATTCCATGGCCCTTGAAATGAAAAGCCACTCCTGGGAACCGCAATTCGGCATCCAAAAAACCTACGTGATCAGCCGGGGCAGTTTGTCGGCCTTGAATCAGATCGCCAAAACCCACGGCGTCCCCCGGGACGCCCTGATTGAACTTTCGGTGCGCCGGCTGATTCCCATTATCGCCCAGCAGCAGCAAGATTACGCGGAACGTAAAAAAGTGTTGGATAAACTCAACCGCCATTACGCCGCGGGGGTGAAGATTAAATCCCAAGTGGACCGCCTCTTTGGCCGCGACGATGCCCTGCGTAGCGAACTGACCCATGTCATGGAGAGCTACGCCGCCTGCCTGGCCAACCTGCAGCGCTTTGTCGAAAAAGGAAAGCAAATCGAAGAATTTGAAGCCGAATTCCACCTGGGCGACAATCCCTAGCTGATATTTGTAATTCCTGCCTATCTTTGGTAACGTTGCGCGTCCCCATCCACGGACGATTTTTATAAGCGCAGCTTGCGGCACATCGAATGCCAAATCCCTCATGAGTTTCTGATACGGTCCAGCCCATGAAAGCGTTTCTGACCAAGTTCGAACACTGCATTGTGATCGCCTTGATTTCCATGATGATGGTAGTGGTATTTCTGGCCACCATCGATCTGGCCTGGATCATTCTCAAGGACATCATTTCGCCCCCCATTATTTTGCTCGAAATCGACGAGTTGCTGGAAATATTCGGGTTTTTTCTGCTGATTTTGATCGGGGTGGAGCTGCTGGAGACCATCAAGGCTTATCTGGAAACCAATATCATCCATGTGGAGGTGGTGCTGGAGGTGGCCCTGATCGCCATTGCCCGCAAGGTGATCATTCTCGATCTGAAGCTCTACTCCGAGCTGACCCTGCTGGGAATTGCGGCCCTGATCATCACCCTGGCCGGGGCCTATGCCCTGCTCAAGCACCATTTGTGCCATTTGTGCCTCAAGCGGTAAGCTCTGATCGGCGAACCCCTCCCTGTCGATCCCTCCCACCTGGACCTTTAACGGAGGTTTTAAGCATGCTGAAACGTATTCTGGTTGGACTGGGCGGTACGCCGTTCACAACGGTAAGCACACAATGCGCAACGGAATTGGCCAATCTGCATCAGGCCCAGACCACCGGGGTGACCGTTGTGGATATAGGAAATTTGGAAAAGGTCGGCCCCGTACCGGCAGGGGCCGGAATTTATGCCAAGCGCATGCGTGAGCGGCGGACCCGCGTAACCCGCGAAGGGATCGAAACGGCCATTGCGGCTTTCAAGGAGAATTGCAGTGCGCAGAAAGTGGTCTGCCGACGCATCGAGTATGAGCAAAAAGACCCATTTACGGCCATGATCGCCGAAGCGCGCTACAACGACCTGACCATATTTGGGCTTCGCAGTATATTCGATTACGGATTTACCAGCGATCCCGACAAGGCGATCATCAAACTGGTCACCCAGGGCGTCAGGCCGATCCTGGCAGTGGCTGAAGACTACCGGCCCATCAAGAAGGCCCTCATCGCCTACAGCGGTTCCATGGAATCGGCCAAAGCGATCCGTCACTTCCTGCACTTGAAACCCTGGCCCAATATCGCCCTGCACATCGTGCATTTCAAAGAAGGGGCCGACCCGGAGCCGTTCCTGCTCGAAAGCATTGCGGATTTTTGCCAGGCCCATGGCTTTGAGGCGCAAACCGATCTCCTGGAGGGTCAGGCGCGGTCCGACATACTGCCCTTTGCCCACGAGATCGATGCCGACCTGATTGTGATGGGCAACAGTATCCACAAAACGCTGCTCAGGCATCTGCTGGGCGACACGGTTCTGGAAACCATAAAATCGGCTGACCGGCCGCTTTTTCTATCTCAATAGCGCAACGCGGTCATGGCACCCACCGTACATGCGGCCCCCGCTCCTGGCTACAGCCGAATTGGCCTTTTTTCCGCGGCACTCCCGCTCCTGCTGTTTGCCGCCTTGTGCCTTGGCTGGCCTCAAATTGTGAAGGGTGCGGTCCTTTCCGTTCAATGGCCCTGGGTGCCGAGTCTAGAGATCGGGCTGCAATTCCGGCTCGATGGGCTAAGCCTCCTGTTCGGCCTGATTGTCACGGGAAGCGGCGTCCTGGTCGTGCTTTTCGCCTCCAGCTATATGGCCGGCCACCCGCAAGCGGGCCGCTTTTTTGCCTATCTGCACGCCTTCATGCTCGCCATGCTGGGCATCGTCATGGCCGATAACCTGCTGCTGATGTTCATCTTCTGGGAGATCACCACCCTGATCTCCTACCTGCTGATTGGATTCGATCACGAATCGGGCACGGCCCGCGGCCATGCTAGGCAAGCTCTCCTGGTATCCGCTGCCGGCGGGCTGGCCCTGCTGGTGGGGATTCTGCTTTTGAAAATTGCCGGCGGGTCCCTGATCCCCAGCCAGTGGATGGAGGCCGATCAGCAGATCCGCCAACATCCGCTTTACGCCGCTATTTTGATTACCATCCTGCTGGGCGCCATGACCAAATCGGCCCAGTTCCCCTTTCATTTCTGGCTGCCCAACGCCATGGCGGCGCCCACCCCCATCAGCGCCTTCCTGCACGCCGCCACCATGGTAAAAGCGGGGATCTATTTATTGATGCGTCTCCATCCGCTGCTGGGCGGCACGCCGCTCTGGATGGGATCACTGGTGCTCTTGGGGGGAATCACCGCCATCTGGGGCGCCCTGCAGGCCCTCGGCCCCCAAGATCTCAAGCGCATGCTGGCCTATACGACCCTCATGGCCCTGGGGATCCTGACCCTCTTTCTGGGCGGCAACAACACCGCCTCCTTGACTGCCGCCGCCACCTTTGTCCTGGTCCATGCCCTTTACAAGGCGGCCCTCTTTTTAGCGGTGGGCAGCATCGACCATCAAACCGGCACCCGTCAGCTGGGTCGGTTGGGGGGGCTCTGGAGAGCCATGCCGGGAACCGCCCTAGCCGTGGCCACGGCCAGCATGTCCATGGCAGGGTTCCCGCTCTTTTTCGGCTTCATCGGAAAAGAAATCATGTACCAGGGGGCGTTGAGCCAAGAGTTTTTTCCCCACTTTGCCACCATCATCTCGCTGCTTTCCAACGCCCTGATGACTGCTGTGGCGGGCATCATCCTGCTGGGACCCTTCACCGGAAAATACCCCGAAACATTAGGGAACGTTAAGGAGGCCCCCTGGACCATGTGGATCGGCCCCGTCATTTTGGGCGGATTGTGTCTGCTTTTCGGCCTTATTCCCGGGTGGGTATCGGCCCGCCTGATCCAGCCGGCAGTAGGGGCCTTTTTCAGAGTGGAGCAACCGATTCAGCTCTCCATCTTTCATGGCTTGAATATGCCCCTACTGCTCAGCATCATCACCCTCACCCTGGGACTCTGCATCTATCTGAGCCGTCGTGCCATTTATACCTTGATAGCCGGCGCAAGTGCCCGGCTGCCCCTGAGCGCGGAGAGGATCTATGACGGAACACTGCACGCCACGGCCTGGGTTGCCACGGCCCTGACCCAGCGCATTCAAAACGGCTCCTTGCATCGCTATCTGATCACCATTGTGTCGGTGCTGGTGCTGACCGCCGGCGGCGTCTGGCTCTGGAACGCCACGGAGAGTGCCATCCGGGTGCCATCCCCGCCGGCCCTGCCCTTTACCCAATGGCTCCTGGCAGGTCTCATGGCCGCGGCCGTGCCGGTGGTGATCGGGGCCTACTCGCGGATTTTGGCGGTGGCGGCCCTGGGCCTGATCGGTTTGGGCGCGGCGTTGATTTTCCTGCAGTACGGCGCCCCTGACCTGGCCCTCACCCAGCTGATGATCGAAACGCTGACCTTGATCATCGTCTCCATGGTGCTGCTGCGGCTGCCGCCCCTGGAACGGCCGTCCCCTCAGGGCGGGGCCGCCCGCTGGACCGATGCCCTGGTGGCCCTGGGAGCCGGGGTTCTGGTGGCCGGGCTGACCCTGGCGGTTTGCGCGGGGCCCCTGGACCGCCAACTCACGACCTTTTTCGAAGCCAACTCCTGGGCCAAGGCCCACGGGCGCAATATCGTCAATGTGATTCTGGTGGATTTTCGCGGCTTGGATACCCTGGGCGAAATCGTGGTGGTGGCCACGGCCGGGCTGGCGGGATTCGGCTTGCTTGCCAAACGCAAGGAAAAAAAATCGCCATGACCTCCTTTATCCTGCGGGTGGCCACCCGCATGCTGGTGGGACTGATCCTGGTCTTTTCGGCCTACCTGCTCTTCCGGGGCCACAATGCCCCGGGGGGCGGCTTTTCCGCGGCCCTGGTGGCCGGAACCGGCTTCGCCCTGTTCGCCATTGCCGAAGGCCCGGGACCGGTGCGTCAGGCCCTGCGGGTTGCGCCCCTGACCATCGTGGCCTGGGGCCTGCTAGTGGCCCTGGGCGCGGGCCTGGCCGGGCTAGCCGCCGGCCGGCCGTTTTTAACCGGTCTGTGGGGAGCGGAGACGGCCAAGGGTCTGGGCAGCCCCCTGATCTTCGACAGCGGGGTCTTTCTGGTGGTCTTGGGAACTCTCTTGACCCTGATTCTCGAATTGGAGGAGCGTTAGCATGGAGAGCCTGTTGGCCCTCTTGACCGGCACCCTAGTGGCCGGCAGTGTCTATCTGATGCTGGGCCGGCACCTGGTGCGCTTTATCTTCGGGCTAGTGCTGGCCAGCAACGCCGTCAATCTGCTGATTTTTGCCGCCGGAGGCCTGGAGAGCCGCCGACCACCCCTGCTTTCCGGCGCCCTGCCGTCAGGTTCCAGTCCGGATCTGCTGGCCAACAGTCTGCCCCAGGCGCTGATCCTGACGGCCATTGTGATCGGCTTTGCCCTGCTGGTGTTTGTCTTTATCCTCTTTTTCCGGGCCTATGAAAAACTGGGCACGGTGGATACCGAGGCCATGGGCCGGGACGAGGATCCCCCCACCACAACCCGCGCCCCAGAGGGAGGGCCCCGGTGAACACCCTGCTGGTGGCGCCCATTATCCTGCCCTTTGCCCTGGCGGCCCTGAGCCTACTGATGCGCCGGCGGCCAGCCGGGCAACACAACCTGGCCCTGGCCGGATCCGGAGTGCACCTGCTGAGCGGGGGCCTGCTGCTGCGCCAGGTCCATCTCCACGGCATGGCGGTGGTTCAGGCTGCGGGCTGGCCGGCGCCCTTCGGCATCACGCTGGCCGCCGACAACCTGGGCGCCCTGATGGTACTGATCAGCGGCGTGGTCTACAGCGCGGTGTGTCTCTACTCCCGGGCCGAGATCAACGCGGACTGCCTGGCGCGAGGTTACTATCCCCTGCTGCATATTCTGGTGGGGGGGATCAGCGGCGCATTTTTAACTGGCGACATGTTCAATCTCTACGTCTGGTTTGAAGTGATGCTGATGGCCTCCTTTGCCCTGCTGGTCATCGACCGAACCCCCGCCCAGCTGCGGGGCGGGGTGACCTACGTGGTGATCAACCTGCTCTCCACCCTGATCTTTCTCACCGGCCTGGGGCTGCTCTACGGACTCACCGGGACCCTCAACATGGCCCACCTGCACCTCAAGCTGCAAAGCGTGGCCGACCCCGGGCTGGCCGCGGCAGTCTCGGCCCTGCTGCTGACCGCCTTTGGGATCAAGGCGGGCCTCTTTCCCCTCTTTTTCTGGCTCCCGGCCGCTTATCCCACCCCGCCCGTGGCGGTTTCGGCCATCTTTGCCGGATTGCTGACCAAGGTGGGGGTCTATGCCCTGCTGCGCACCTTCACCCTGCTATTTCCCCTGCCCCAGGGCGGCCTGCAGGGCATCCTGCTGGCCGCCGCGGCTCTGACCATGACCACCGGGGTGCTGGGGGCCGCGGCCCAGGGCGAAATGCGCCGCATTCTCTCCTTTCACATCATCAGCCAGGTGGGCTACATGGTTTTAGGGCTGGCCCTGTTCACCCCCCTGGCCTTAGCGGGCGCGGTCTTCTACCTGTTGCACCACATCGTGGTCAAAGCGAACCTCTTTCTGATCGCCGGACTGGCGCGGCACTGGGGCGGCTCCTTTGAACTGGATCGCTTGGGCGGCCTGTATCGCGCCCGGGGCCTTACTGCATTGCTCTTTTTCATCCCGGCCTTCTCCCTGGCCGGTTTTCCGCCGCTTTCGGGATTCTGGGCCAAAATGATTTTGATCCGGGCCTGCCTGGAAGAGGGCTATTTGGGACTGGCCGCCCTGGCCGCGGGGGTGGGGCTGCTGACCATCTACTCCATGACCAAGATCTGGAACGAGGCCTTCTGGAAACCTCAGCCCCAGAGCGCCGGCGCCATGGCCACCGGCGGCTCCCGGGCCAGCGCCTGGATGATGGCGCCGGTGGCGGCTCTGGCCGCCCTGACCATCACCATCGGATTGGCTCCGGAGTTCTTTTACCAATTGTCCTTGGCCGCCGCCGAAGAGCTTCTCGATCCGGGGAGCTATGTGCAGGGTGTGCTGGGGGGCCGGCCATGAATCTGTTTTACCTCAACTGCCTGCTGGCTCTGGGCTTCATGGGGATTCAAGGACAATTTACCCTCAGCGGGCTGATGGTGGGCCTGGCCCTGGGCTATGGCGCCCTGTGGCTCAGCAAACCCCTGTACGGGGATTCGCGCTACTTCCGCTGGGCCCCCCAAACCGCCCGGTTGTTGGGTTTTTTCCTCAAGGAGCTGCTGATCTCCAACCTGCGGGTGGCCTGGGATGTGCTCACCCCCGGGCAGATCAGCAAACCGGGGATCGTGGGTATTCCCCTGAGCGCCAAGAGCGATCTGGAGATCCTGCTGGTGGCCAATTTGATCTCCCTGACCCCGGGAACCTTGAGTATCGATCTATCCCCGGATCGCACCACACTCTACGTGCATGTCATGTTCCTGGATGATCCCGAGAAATTTCGGCAAAGTGTCAAGCAGGGGCTGGAACGGCGGATTTTAGAGGTGACGCGATGAATCTGGGACTTGAGGGATTAATGGAACTGATCAGCCGGCTGGGGCTGGGGGTATTGATGGTGAGTATCGGGCTGGCGTTCATCCGGGTGGTGCGCGGTCCCCAGGCCGCGGACCGGGTGGCGGCCTTGGATCTGATATCCATTTTGATTGTGGCTTTTCTGGCGGCCTACGCCATCTATTCCCGGGAGACTTCCTATTTGGATGTGGCCATCGCCTATGCCCTGGTGGCCTTTTTGGGAACCGTGGCCCTGTGCCGGTTCCTGCTGCGCTCCCATGAGCGCCGATCCCCGGGCCCGCCGGAAGGAAGGGCACCATGAGCAGCCTGCTGGTTTCAGCGCTGGTGCTAATCGGCAGCCTCTTTTGCCTGGTGGCGGCCCTGGGCATGCTGCGCCTGCCCGATACCCTGATCCGCATGCACGCGGCCACCAAGGCGGGAACCCTGGGGGCCGGCTGTATTTTGGCGGCCGAAGCGGTGGCGGTTGGGGATCTGGGCACCAGCCTCAAGGCTCTAGCGGTGATTCTCTTTTTGCTCCTCACCGCGCCCGTGGCGGCCCACCTCATCGGCCGGGCCGCCTACCAGCGGGGCATGCGGCTCTATGACAAAACCTGGATCAACGAACTGGAAGAGCCGGCCCCGCCGCCGGCGGATGCCTCCAAAGAGTAACTAGTGCCCGAACGAAAAGGGTAGATTTTTGGTTCCAGGCAAGGCCGCAGCATTTTTCCGACCAGAGACGTAGCGAAGCTACGTTGAGGATTGGAAAAACGCGAGAACGCAGCATGGGACCAAAAGATGCACTTTTCGGTCAGGCACGAACTACTACGGCACCACCCACAGGGCACCCTGGGAAAAGTTGTTGATCAGGTGCCGGCTGACGCTGCCGGTGAAGAACTTCTTGTCATCCCCCCGCCGCCCGATCACCAGGGTGCCGTAGCTGCCCTTGCGAAAAGCGTCCAGCACGGCCCTGCCCACCCGCAGGCCGCCCTGTTTGACGTTGATCTTGATTTGATGGTCGTCAATGCCCGCTTGGGCCAGCTTTTTGCGGGCGCGGGCGTAAAACTGGTCGATACAGGCCTGGTCCCCCTCCTGAAGGATCTCCTCCAGATCCCCGGTCTCCGCCGCGTCAAAATCGATGGGGCAGAAATCTTGTAGCCGGGGGGTCATGTGAAAAAAGGTTATGATGGCCTCGGAATTGTTCTGGAGCATGAACGCCAGATGGTCTACCGCGCGCAGGGAGTTCTGGGAGCCGTCCACGGCCACCATGATCTCCTGGCCGGCGCTTTTTTCATCCACCAGCCACACCGGAATCAGTTTGGAGTTGTCCACCACCGCGGCGCTGACGCTGCCCGCAAAGAGCTCCGTCAAGCCCGATATCCCCCGCCGGCCCATGACAATGGCATCCACCATGCCGGAGATGCTGTACTCCAGAATGTCCTTGGCCGCGCCGAATTTTCGCGGCAGGCTGACAAATTGGATGTCGGCTGCGTCCACCCCCAGGGAGATCAGCTTCTCCTGATGGGTTTCCAGCAGTTTGCGGGAAGCCTGGCTGTTGGTCTTCTTCAATTTTTCCAGTTCGGCATGGGCGCCCGGTTTCCGGCCGGCCTCATCCAGCAGGTATTGGGAAATGGTAGGTTGCACATGAAAAAGCACAAATTTCAGCTCACTGGCCCAGGCATAGGTTTGGGCCGCATATTTCAAGGCATATTCAGCGTGGCTCGAGCCATCCACCGCGATCAGCACTTTCTTCTCCATACGCCCTCCTTACACTTTTTGAATCAAGACAGATGCCCATTGGCCCGAAGCCGAGCCAGGGCGTTTCATTGTAAACGCTCCCAACGAACCCCCCTCCGGGCAAGATTCGCGAGTGCGTGCTCTAAATAGTAATAACGGTTCCGGCGCTGGCAAAGAAAAAACGATCTGCCAGGCGCAGGTGCAGCCGGGAGGCATGCGCCAGGCCGGTGCAATGCGACACCCCGATCTTTTCAATCTGAAAGCGATCCAGCATCTCCACAGTGGCCTCAAACTGAGCCTCATCGGCAAAGGCCAGGTGGGTGCCGCCGATGACAGCATATATCCGGTCCCGCTTCATCTTCTCCAATGCGTAGTTGATGATATTGATCATGCCCGAATGGGCGCAGCCCAGCACCAGAATTAACCCTTTGGGGGAATCCACGATCAGGGAAAGATCATCGGGGATCGGGTCGGGATGGACATGAACCCCATCCGGCATGCAGGCCGTCATGTGGGGATCGTCTTTTTCAAAAGAACTTTGCCGGGGAATCTCGCCGCTGAGGGTCACGCCGGGCCCCACCTGAACCAACTCCCGGCTCAAAATGAAGTTGGCCCCCAGGGTTTCCAGAAACGAGCGGGTGTAGGGGATACCGATGGAGCGTTTGACGTCATCCTTGGACCAGATCCGTTCGGTGAAGATCTGCGGGTGGCCGTAAACGTCCACCGGCCCTTTGACCCGCAATACGGAAGGCAGCCCGCCCACATGATCGTAGTGACCGTGGCTGATCATCACCGCTTGGATGCTGCGCAGATCCTTTTTGAGGGTCAAGGCGTTGGGCACCACGGCAAAGCCCTGGCCGGTATCGAAAAGATAATTACCCTGGGGCGTCTCAATCATGCAGGCAAAGCCATGTTCGCCGATGATCCCAAAGGGCACGGCAACGGAGTTCTCGCTTAAAATTGTCAAGGTTACCATACACTCTCCCCCTAGCTCGCGGTTAGCAATGAAAAAAACAACCACCTACTCCGAATGAAGACCGGTGCCCAGGCGTGGTCTGTTTTTTCCTACCGCAAGTCAGCTCCCATCGCAATCCCCGCCGTGCCCGTTGGCGCGGGCGCTGCCTTGACAGCCTCTGGGGCGCTCTTTATAGTCGCCCTTCAGCCCTTGACCTACCTGTGATCCCCAAGAGGATACCCATGGAAACCTTCTCTGCTTTGGAAGCCGTCTCGCCCATGGACGGCCGTTACCGCCGGGCCGTCGCCCCCCTCGCCGCCTATTTCAGCGAAGCCGCCCTGATTCGCTATCGGGTACGGGTGGAGGTGGAATATCTGATCGCCTTGAGTGAGCTGGGATTGGATCAGATTCCGGCCCTGAACGAATCGCAAAGCGCCGCTTTGCGTAAATCCTATCTTGAATTCACCCTGGAGGACGCCCAAAAGATAAAGGCCATCGAGGCCGAGATCAATCATGACGTCAAGGCC
Organism: uncultured delta proteobacterium; assembly: GCA_963713755.1. Taxonomy (GTDB): domain Bacteria; phylum Desulfobacterota; class Desulfobacteria; order Desulfobacterales; family CAVQMW01; genus CAVQMW01. The sequence continues at coordinate 316,483 of CAVQMW010000007.1, forward strand.
GTGGAGTACTTCCTCAAGGAAAGAGTGGCGGCTGCCGGAATGGGTGCCTATCTAGAATTCGTGCACTTCGGGCTCACCTCCCAAGACATCAACAACACCGCCCAGCCCCTGGCCCTCAAAGAGGCTTGGCAGGGCGTGATGCAACCCAAGCTGAATCAGATTTTGGATCACCTGGCTCAGTTGACCCAACAGTGGCGCGGGGTGCCCATGCTGGCCCGCACCCACGGCCAGCCGGCTTCGCCCACCACCCTGGGCAAGGAACTCTATGTCTTTTACGAGCGCATCCGAGAGCAACTGCGGCTGGCCGCCGCCATCCCTTTTGCGGCCAAGTTTGGCGGCGCCACGGGAAATTTCAATGCCCATCATGCCGCCTATCCCCAGGTGGACTGGATCACCTTTGCCGATCGCCTGGTGAACGAAATCCTGGGGCTACAGCGCTCCCGGGTCACCACCCAGATCGAGCACTACGATCATCTGGGCGCCTTTTGCGACGCCCTGAAACGGATCAACACCATTCTGCTGGATCTTACCCGCGATATTTGGACCTACATCTCCCTGGACTACTTTAAGCAGGAGATCAAGGCCGGTGAGGTGGGCTCTTCCGCCATGCCCCACAAAGTCAATCCCATCGATTTCGAGAACTCCGAGGGCAATCTGGGGCTGGCCAACGCCCTTTTCGAACATCTGGCCGCCAAGCTGCCCGTCTCCCGCCTCCAGCGAGACCTCACCGACTCCACGGTGAGCCGCAACCTGGGGGTTCCCCTGGCCCACAGCCTGGTGGCGTTCAACTCCCTGCTACGGGGATTATCCAAAATCCGCTTGAACGCAGCCAAGCTACACCAAGATCTGGAGGCCAACTGGGCCGTGGTGGCCGAGGGCATTCAAACCATTTTGCGCCGGGAGGGTTATCCCCTACCTTATGAGGCCCTCAAGGCCCTGACCCGCACCCACGGACCCCTGGATGCGGCGGTTTTCAGCCGCTTCATCGACCAGCTCGAGGTCGCCCCGCAAGTTAAAACCGAACTGGCCCGCCTCAGCCCCCACACTTATACGGGTATCGACACCCTGCCCAAAATTTAATCCCTTCCAAGGCCGCGGCGTCACCCCGGGCCGATACCCCGCAAGTATCGGCCCGAAAGGTCCGGGGCGAGTGCCGAAAGCTTGGGAAGGGTCCCCCGAAAAATCCAGCAACACCAATATATGGACCCAATTAAGGTTTGACACACAAGACCTATGGGGGCTATAAACTCCCTTCCGTTTTCAAGCAGGTCCAAGTTCCAGGCTGCGGATATCCTGGAAATTTCCCTTTAAGCGCACAGCGAGTACCCCTTAGACCCATGAACCAAGCGCGTAAAATCGCCCGAGTAAAGGGCGTTCGGGACGGCATTCAGCTCACCGTCGATCCCCAACAGCCCCTGGAGGTTCTCCTGCCGGAGGTGCTGGAGCTGTTTCGCCAAATGCAGCACCTGGCCTCCCGGGCCAGGGTGGCCATCGAAGGCATCCAAGGAGAGCCGCCCCCAGCGCTCATTGAGGGCCTGGAACAAGCCCTGAAAAAAGAGTTCGCCATCCATTCCGTGCGCCTGCGATCCCCTTCGGAGGAAAAAGACTCCCCCCCGCCCCCGAACGCCACCGGGCGGCCCCTTACTCTGGGGCGAAGTATCAATCCCCACCGCACCGAAGGCTTGATTCTGGCGGGCCGGGTACGTTCCGGGCAAACCATCAAAGCCCGCAAGCACCTGGTCATTCTGGGGGATGTCAATCCCGGGGCCGAGGTGGAGGCGGGCGGGGACATTCTGATTTTGGGTACCCTGGGGGGAAAGGCCTCGGCCGGCATGCCGGACAGCCCCGAAGCCATCATTCTGGCTCTGGACCTGCGCCCCACCCAGCTGCAAATCGGCGGCATCGTCGCCGCCGGTGAACCGGGAACCAGGGGTAACGGCATGGAGTATGCCCGCGTGGAAAGCGGCAGGATCGTGGTGGCCGATTACAAACAGGCCAACCCCTTCAAGGGCATCCAATGGCCCGAGATGCGGTAAATCTCCATAATCATTCGACATCTTCAGATGGGTAAACTGATCACTCATTTTTATAAATTCATCACGAATCCGCTTTCCGGATTTATATTCTATCTGTCCTGCGTAACACTATTCTTGCTTGTGCCACCCGGCGGAGACAGCATTTTGCTCTTCACCCTCCTGCTGCCATTTGGGCTGTTTATTGTCCTTGGTCTGAATCTGTCATTTTTCTTTACATTTTTCAGGCGTTTCACGATGTCGATTGATAAAAACCGGAACCATGCAATCGAACACGGTACTATATACTTTCTAAGACAGCGATTTGGCACCAATTTTCGAGTAGGAGGCCATGCTGAAAAGAATGGATTTCGGATATGTGGCGTTGCAAGGAAAGAACACATAACCCAGGCAAACAATCTTTTTAAAATTATTTATTTTTTGCGGCATAAAACTACGAACACCGGATTAAAATAAATTTACCCAAAGACGGCAAAAAATCCGGCACCGATAATATCGAGCAAAAAATAAGGGGGACAGCGTGAACGCAAAAATAATTGTGATTACTTCCGGCAAGGGTGGGGTGGGTAAAACCACGGCCACCGCCTCCATCGGCGCGGCGTTGGCCATGGAGGGCAAAAAAGTGGCGGTTGTGGATATGGACATCGGCCTGCGCAACCTCGATGTGGTCATGGGCCTGGAAAACCGCATCGTCTTCAACGTGGTGGACGCGGTGAAGGGCAAGTGCAAACTTCAACAGGCGGCCATCAAGGATCGGCGCATCGACAACTTTTACCTGATTCCCGCCTCCCAGAGCGACAACAAGGATGTGCTCAGCCCGGCGCAAATGGTTCAATTTTCCCAGCAGCTGCGCCAAGCCTTCGATTTTGTGCTCATGGACTGCCCGGCCGGTATCGAGCGCGGCTTTGAAAACGCCGTGGCCGCCGCCGATGAAGCCGTAGTGGTCTGCACCCCGGAAATAGCATCGGTGAGGGATGCCGACCGCATCATCGGATTGCTCTACGCCAAGGGCATCACCCCCAAGCTGGTAATCAACCGCATCGTCCCCGAACTGGTGGCCAGGGGCGATATGCTCAGCCACGAAGATGTGGTGGAGGTGCTCTCCATCGACCTGGTGGGATTGATTCCCATGGATGACCAGGTGGTGGTGGCTACCAACACCGGCCTGCCCTTGACCCTGCAGAAGGACTCCCGGGCCGGGGCGGCCTTCAAACAGGTGGCGCTACGGCTCAACGGCCGGGCGGATCTGCCCGTGGAAATTCCCACCGTGGCCGGCGGGTTCTGGAAAAAACTGGGGCGCAAAATGGGCCTGAAAAACTAGAGGGAGCACCCATGATCAACGGATTTTTACATAAATTTTTCGGTAAGACCGGCAGCAAAGAGGTGGCCAAAAAGCGGCTCAAATTTGCCCTGGTCTACGACAAGCTGGAAGTATCGGATCAAACCCTGGAAGAACTCCAGCAGGATATCGTTCGGGTGATCACCAAATACTTCGAAATTGATCAGAACGCCTTGAAACTGGATATCCAGCGCTCCGACGACCTATCCGCCCTAGTCCTCAACACCCCCATTCTGTCGGCCAAACACCGCAACGCCGCGTTACAGGAGTCGCCCAAAGAGAGCTTCAGGTTGTAAACGCCCCATTTGCTAGCTTAAGCAGCCCGGACATTCCGGGCTTGCAATGACACCCCACCCCCTTCCGGGCTGAAGCCGCCCGCGCGGACTTCAATCCCGGTCCAACCTCCTGCCTCAGCCCCCCGGCTGGTCTACTATGTTGGAAATGGTCGCTTAAGGTCATCCCGGGGCCTTTCCAACAATCCTATTGACCTTAAAAATCCCCATAGATACGAGGAGCTTATCTTATTCTATCGCCCCTTGCGGCGTGGATTTTCATAACCCGTAAAATCAAGGAGGAGTGAGGATGCGCTTTGTTCGATGGGGAACAGCCGTGGCCCTGGTTCTGTTGTTTACAATTTCAACTGCAAACGGCGCCTACCACCACGGCGGCGATACCGATTCAAATATCTTTAAGGAGCAGTACGCGGAAATCGCCGGAACCAAGCTGGACAGCTGCGCCACTTGCCACAGCGGCGGACAATACGAGAAGAAGCCCGGCGAGTGGGTTTCCCTGGGCAGCTGCCAGTGGTGCCACTATGAGTATGGCTACGACGAATCCGGCAGTATCGACGACACCCTCAACGCATATGGCCGGGCCTATCGCGACAGCGGCAGGGATGCGGGTGCGCTGGCGATCATTGAGGACCTGGATTCCGACCAAGACGGCTTTTCCAATGCCGAAGAGATTACAGCATTTCGCTACCCGGGAGATGAGGGAGACGATCCCACCAAGGTCACGGCCCCCTATCGTATATTTGATCTCGAAGATTTGGAAGCCCTGCCCCAACACACCCAGTTCATGTTGATGAACACCCACAAGTCCGGGGATTTCTACGCGGAGTATCAGGGGGTTCCCCTGGACGATCTGCTGGAGGCCGCCGGCATCCTACTGCCCCTGGCTGAAAGTATCCACGTCCTAGCCCCTGATGGGTGGGCTCAATTCCATCCGACTAGAACCCGATCCGGATCCCTCTTTTTATTCCGTCTATGGCAACTATCCAGTTGCGGAATATTTTTATGATGTGCAGGCCGATGAGGCCCTGAATCCGCAGGGCTGGTGCGATTACAGTGCGCCGTCCAATATGGGGCGGGAAAATGGAGATCCGATAGAGATTGAAGGTGGGTTGAAGATGATTCTGGCCCTCCGGCGGGAGGGTGAATATCTCGAGGCCGGGGTACTCAACGAGGATAACAAACTGGATGGGGAAGGTCCCTTCCGGGTGGTTCCACCTCAAAAGAGCGTCGGCCCGCCGGACCAGAGCACCCGGGCTGATGATCCTGAAAATCCTGACAAATGGATTTGGCCATTTTTAGATGACGGTGACCATAACGCCGGATTCGCCACCCGCTCGGCCACCATGATCCGGGTGGACCCTCTTCCCCAAGGCACCACCGATGTCAATATCCTGGAAGCGGGCTGGAATTTCGTGGATGAAGGCAAGATTATCGTGTACGGCGCCATCGATCCCAGGCCGCGGATCCTGGCCATCCTCGATGGGCTGATTGCTGAAATTGAGGCCATGGATCGCCAGGCCTTCCAGCGTCCTTTCCTCAAATACCAGCTGCTCTGGAAAACCTGCTGGCTGCGCCTGCTGGTGCAGAGGGAAAAAGACCGTCCGGCCCTGAGGCTGATTGAAAAGATGCTCCTGCCCAAAGTGGACGGCTGTATCGAAATGAAACCTGCCGCTACCCCCGGCAAATACTGCCCCCATCCCTGGAATCCGGCGGCCCGGGATTGGATCGTGGATTGCGAACTTCAAAAACCGTTCTATTGGACGTTACGGGAGCTCACGGTCCTGCTCAAGATCCTGACCTAAGCAGCTCAATGGCCTGGGGGGGGATGTGGAGCGTGAGGGTGTCCCCCACTAGGGGGGGGTGTTCCCGGTACGCTTTCTCGGTGAGAGTGACCACCAGGAGCAGCCCCACATCCACCACCAGCCGCACCCGGCCGTTGGCGCTCCCGGCCTGCCGGACAACTCCTTGCAAATGATTAGGCTCCGAGGAGGGCGAGGTTCCGGAAACGGGCCGGATGGCGGCTGGGTTGATGAAAATCCGCCGATTGCGCGGGGACACTCCCTCGCCCAGAGCCGGTTCCATCCCCAGGCGAATATGGGGATGAATGCTGCAGGTGGCCTGGCCCGCTTCGTTGGTCTGGACCGTCGCCGAAAAGATGTTTTCGGAGCGTGCCTTGACCAGGCGCCCATGATCCAGCAGCAAGGTGTGATGGGCCAGCTCCGCGGCCTGGGCGCGATCGTGGGAGGTAAACAGGATGGTGATCTGCTGCTCGGCGTTGATCTGGCGCAGGATGTGGGTGATGATGGCCTGATTTTCCACATCCACACTGGAGGTGGGCTCATCGCAGAGCAGCACCCGGGGCTTGAGCACCAGGGCCCGGGCCAGGGCCACCCGCTGGGTCTCCCCCCCGGAAAGCCGGTGGGCCGCGGCCCGGGCGAATCCTTCCATCCCCACCAGTTCCAAGCCCGCCTCGATCCGGGCCGCCCGCCGCGCCCGGGAGATGTTGCGCACCTTGAGGCCGAATTCCAAATTCTTGAACACCGTGGTGGTGAAGAGGATGGGATGCTGTTCCACCAGCACCACCTCCCGGCGCAAGGCCCGCAGCTCCTTCTCATTGAAGCGCACCTGCCGGCCGCGAAAATGAACGCGGCCGGCGGTGGGCGCCGCCAGGAACGCCAGGATGTTGAGCAGGGTGGTTTTTCCGGCCCCGTTAGGACCCAACAGGGCGTGGATCCGACCGGCCGCCAGGCTCAGTTGTTCAATGTCCAGGACCCTGCGCCGCTGGAAAACCTGGGTCAGCCCGGAAAGGGCATACAGCGGCTGAGAATCGGAATTCGGCGGGTTCATACCCGGGTGCGCCCCTGAAAAAAGTGAAACAGCAGATTGAGCCCGAAACTCAGCCCCAGCAGGACAATGCCCAGGGCCACGGCCAGAGTAAAGGCGCCCCTGTCGTACTCCAGGGCCATGGCCGTGGTCATAGTGCGGGTAAAGCCCTTGATGTTGCCTCCCAGCATCATGCTGATGCCCACCTCGGAGATCACCCGGCCAAAAGCGGCGATCACCGCGGCCACGATGCCGAAGCGCGCTTCCCGGAAAATGATCCAGGCGGTCTGCAGGCGGTTGGCCCCCAGGGTCAGGGCGGTCTTGCGATAGCGTTCGTCAATCCGGCTGATGGCGGCGATGGTCAAGGCCGTGACCACGGGGATGATCAAGATCACCTGGCCGATGATGATCGCCCGGGTGGAATAGAGCAGGTCCAAAGGACCGAAAATCCCCCGGCGGGAGATAAAGGCGTACACAAAGAGCCCGATGACCACCGTGGGCAGGGCCAGCAGGGTGTTGAGCACGGTGATGGCCAGGGGCTTGCCCCTGAAATCGGCAAAGGCGATGCTGAAGCCTAATGGCACCCCCACCCCGGCGGCCACCACGGTCGAACTGAGGCTCACCTTTAGGGATACCCCCACGATGGCCGTCATCTCCGGGTCCAGGCGAACAACCAGCAACAGCGCGGAAAGAAAGCTGTCCACCAGCAGTTCCATCGCATCCTCCGATCCAGCGGCGGTCCGGGACGAATACTGATATCAGCGGCCTCTACCGGCCCTCGATCCCGCCCTCACGGCCGCTGGGTAATCCATCGTCGCATTTAAAAAACTAATCACCACCCCAACGCATCGTTGGGGCGGTGATTGGGGATACTCGCTTCCAGCTTGGGTGCAATCCGTCTACTTGAGGGCATCCGGGTAGAAAAGGGGTTTGTCCAACAGCCGGTAATCGGCGATCAGGGTTTGCCCCCGCTCGGACACCAGCCACTGGGCGAAGACCTCGGCCAGATCATGGCGAACATGGGGATGTTTTTCGGGATTCACGGGAATCACGCCGTAGGGATTGGCCAGATTGGGGTCCCCTTCGCAGAGCACCTCCAGTTCCAGAGGTACATCCCGGCCGTATTTGTATTTAATGTAGGTGCCCCGGTCCGCCAGAATATAGGCCTGTTTCTCATCGGCGAAGGTCAGCGCCTTGCCCATACCCTGGCCGATGGACTGGTACCACTGGCCCATGCCCTCGGGGTGGACAAAGGTCACCTGTTTTTCTTTGCCCTTGTCCACAATGGTGTGGGTGGTTTCACCCAAGGCGACTCCGGAGGCCTTCCACAAATCCTGCTCCTTGGTGTGGGTGCCGCTGTCATCCCCCCGGGAGACAAAGGGTGCTTGGGCCTGGGCGATTTTGGCCAGTGCCTGGGGCGCGTCGCCCATCCCTTTGATGCCCGCCGGGTCCGCGGCCGGTCCCAGGATCACGAAATCGTTGTACATCACGGCATAGCGTTGGGTGCCGAAGCCATCGGCCACAAACTGCTCTTCGCGGTCCTTGGCGTGGACAAAAATCACATCCACATTGCCGTCCTGGCCGTCACGGATGGCCGCGCCGGTGCCCTTGGCGATCACCTTGACCTGAATCCCAGTGTCCTTTTCCAGTTCCGGCAGCAGCACATCCAGGAGCCCCGAGGCCTGGGTGCTGGTGGTGGTGGACATTTTGAGCACCTTGTCCTGGGCGCACACTCCGCCCGAGATCCCCAGTACCATCAACAGCGCCCCGGCAATCACACTTACTCCCTTCGTTTTCCAACTCTTCATCGGCTCCTCCTTTGAATTTGATGCGTCTATTTCATTTCACGACAACCGGTTTTCAAGTCATCCTTCCCCTGGGCCGCCCCGGAGAGCGGTGCGAACACCCGATTTCCAGCGGCTACACCCCGTTTCCGGGAAAAATCATCTTTCCCGCCGAGCTCAAATCATACCCGGGCATCTCCCGGGCCTGGTTGCGAAACGCGCGTTCATGGAGGATGCCCATGAAGCGCTGGACGCCCTCTTCGAAAAAACGCTCCTTGAGCACCATCATGTCGTAGCGTTCCCAGCGCAGGGGGATGAAATCGAGATTGAGCAGGCCGGCCGCCACCCGCACGGCGGGCCCCAAGTCGGCGCGCCCGGCCAGTATCTCGAGACCCACATTGAGATGACTGCGCATCTCCCGGGTGTACCCCTCGATTTTCTCCCCTTTCAGGCCCGCTTTTTTCAGCTCCCGATCCAGAAGCAGGCGAGTGCCCGTTCCCAGGGGACGATTGACGATTTTCAGGCCCGGCCGGCCCAGATCGGCCACCGCGGAGATCCCCTTGGGATTGCCCTTGGCCACCACCAGACCTTGCTCCCGCCGGCAAAAATTGACCACCGCCGGCTGGATGGGCAGCTCCTGGGAGGCGTAATCAAAGTTGTACTCTTTCTCATCATCCTGCAGCAGATGGCTGGTGGCAATGTGGCAGCGATTTTGGCGCAGGGCCCGCAATCCGCCCATGCTGCCGAGATTGCCGAATACGGCCACGTGCCCGCCGGGCGCACGGTTGAACATATCGACCGCTTTTTCGAACAAGGGATCGTTGCTTCCGGTAATTATCAGTAATCCGTCGTAAGGCGGCAGCTGGGCTTTGGCATCGGGATAGTTGGTGGTATGGGTTTCGATCCACTGCTCCACCAGGTGACGCGGAAAGAGCCACTTGCCGGTCACCTTGGTGGCCGGCAAGCCTTTTTCGGAAACCAGGCTGTAAACCATTTTCTCGTTCACATTCAAGAATTTGGCCACATCCTTGGTGGTCATCAATTGGGCCATGTTTTACCTCGTTGGGGGTATTCAGGATCTCGCGGCAGCCCTGAAGCCGCCCCGGGCAACGATCACGGATGATAAAATTTACCCGGTGAATATGTCAATCTATTTCAATCCGGTGACTGAATGATAACTAAGAATAACCTAAAATACCAAATAAAGGGATTTTTCCGGCGGAATCGCATTCCCGCAAGTTGGATCTCGGATCGCGGGAGCCGGGCCTGGCTGGGCGGAATGAAACGGGATGAACTCCAGGGCTGGATGGGTCAGATGGTTAACGGAAGGGGGCTTTATGCTTGGTGGGGACTCGGCCTTGCGGATGATGGGCCGCCTGGAGGGGCGCACCCTGGCGGAAATTGCTAAAACACCCCCACCAGGGCGGGGGTCAGGGTCTGGGATCACGGCCCCACGCTTCAAAGCGTGGGGTTAGGCCTCATTCAGTAAGCTGGCCCCATACATGGCTGCATATCGTGCGGAGGTTACAAAGCCCTTGGGCGTCCATTTCCAGTCCCGGTCGCCTCTCTTTTTGGCTCTGACCGACCCCGTGCGGGCACACCATTCAATGCAAAGCTCCGATTTACTGCTCAATATTGGGTGATAATCATATTCAAGATGTTGGCTTGCCACCAGAATCACCCCCTTTATGATCGAGGGAACCGATTGGATTCCGCAGTTTTTGCTTACCCTTGGCCTATGCAAGTTAAGTACCATCAATCGAGCAATGAGGTGAAAAATTATATTTTTCGCGATCTCAATGGGTTAAATTCAATAGTCGGGTCACCGTTATTGAGGTGGCGGGGAGCCACCTGTAGAGCAATGTAGAAAAAAGTGACCAAATTGGGCAACCAACTTGACAAAAACTGGCCCCTCAGGGTGCTCCCCTGCGATGGCCGCGGCCCACGGCACCGGCAATCAGATGGGCGCAGCGAATGGGTTCGGGGATATGGCCATGGCGGGTAAAACGGGCCAACAGCTCTTGGGCCTGGTCATAGCCCAATCCGACCCGCTGGATGAACACCGCGCCGGCGGGCTCCATGGGCCCCAGGCTTTCAATGCTGCGCCATTTTTTTAGCCCCTCGGGAATGTGCCGGATGAGAGCCTCTCGGATGGGTTCCCAATGGGGTAACCTGCGCACCACCACCAAAATGGGCCGCTGGTCCAATTGTTCATGGAGGGCAGCGGCATCAATGACATTGAATCCAGCCAGAGTGATTCCCTGAAGCATCACCAGCTGGATATGGGCGTCGAAGCGGGAGGTGCGAATCATCCGGCTCAGCACATCCGTGGCGTCACTCCCATCCCGCGTCACCTGGGCCATCACCACTCCGTCAAAGCGCAGCCCGGCATAGACCGCGCCCACCACCGGTACGGGATCCCGGGCCCGGCGCTCAAAGGGAGCATCGTCGATACCGATGACATTGGAATAACGTTTCAGGGCCATGGGTCGGAGGGTCGGATTTTCAGTGCTTTATTGAAAAAATTCTGCCGAAAAAACCACACATTCAATTCGTCGCTTCCGGCTGTGGAGGCGGGTTTCAAACCCGCCCCTACTGGGTTTGAGGACCGCCCTTAGAGTAAGAAAGTGCTTGCGACGGTTGTGGCACATCTTAGACTGGAATTGCCGCGCTTGCCAGGGGCGGCGCCGCCAGCCGCCGGGCCAAAAGGGATTCAAAGCGCTGGGCCGCCACCGCTACCGCCACCTGAACCCGGCCTCCTGCGGGCCCTTCCCCCAGCCACCCCGGCTCGCCGGCCAGGAGCCTGGCCACATCCAGGTGCATGGCCCGGTAGCGGCAGAGGCCCGGTTCGATGAGAACCGCCAGAGTCAGAGGATCGTGCATGTGGGCCCCGGGCAGCCGGCGCTCCGCCATGCTCCAGGCGACCCAGGGACGCCCGTAGGTGAGCAGATGGTCGTGGAAGGCGCTCCCGCAGCTTTCCAGTTCCTTGATCGCCTCCAAATGCTGAAATACCTGGGCGGTCACATTCACCGGCACCAGGGTTAAAGGGATTTCGGAATTGAACACGATGGCCGACGCCTCGGGATCGAAAAGAGTATTAAAGCGCAGCACATCCCGCCATACCGCATCGGGAATGTCGGGTGTGATCCAGGCCAAAGGGGCATCTCCGGGCTTTTTCGGTGCAAATCCGCCACCCATGTGCACCACGCCCCGGATCAGGGGCGCGATCTCCGGCGCGGCAAGCAGGGCAATCGCCAGATTGGTGAGGGCACCCGCCATGACCAGGGTGATCTCCCCGGGTTGGCGGCGCACCAGCTCGATCATCAGCTCATGGGCCAGAAGTTTGCTGGGGGGCGTGTGGGGAGTAGGGGGAAGGGGCAGATCGGCCCAAAACCGTGCGCCGGGACCCGCTGCTTTCTGGTCCAGATAGGCAAAGTGGGGCGTGCGATCGCGCACCAGCGGCGTTTCCCGGCCCAGGGCCACCGGAATATCGGGCCGCCCGGCCAGTTCCAGCAGCCTCAGGGAATTTTCAGCCGACTGCCAGGCGCGGCAATTGCCGGGGCAGCAGGTACAGCCCAGCAGGTCGACTTCCGGGGAGGCCAGCGCCAGAGCCAGGGTCATGGCATCGTCGGTGTCCGCCACCGGCAGAGTCAGGCCGTTGTCCAGGTCGAGAATGATTTTGCGGGCGGCCATGGCTGGGGTTCAACGTTCGTTTCAATAGTGGGCCGACCAGGCGGCGTAGTCATCCAGGAGCTGGTAGTTTTCGGTCTCAAAATCAATGCATTCCAGCCAATCCAGCTCGATTTCAAAACACTTACGGTCTTCGATTCGTCGCACCTTGGCCATGATATTGAGGGCTTCTTCCTGGGGCGGCAGCAGCTCCAGCAGTTCGTACTGATCCGTAAACGAGGGATGATCCCGTTTCATCTCCTGGTAGGCCTGATTCTCCCAGCCGTTTTCCAGGTAGGGCGCTTCCCAGGGAAAGTCCTCTCGCCCGGTGAGCCGGCAGGGCAGCACCAGGGCCTTCTTTAAATAGCCGTGGTATCGCCGGGTGCTTTGGGGATTGCGCTCAAGGTGCTTACCCAAGATGAATCGAATGCGGACGTGCTGCATATCCATGGCGGTTGTCCGTCTGACTGCGTTTGCCACTCCCGGGTCCTTCATAGAGGCGCTTTTGCCATCCGGGTGAGGGCGATGATTGCGTTAAGGCTTTTCCGTTTTCAGCTCCTGTCGCCCGGTCTCTTCCGCAAATTGATTGAGCTCGCCTTCCAGCTGTTGTTTCTCCTTCTGCAGGGCGCTTTGTTTGGCGTTAAGCGCTTGGGCCTGGGTGTTGTAGATGCGCAGACGAGGACCGGGCGCGGCCCGGCTGGGTAGGGGACCAAGCTGTTCAAGCTCCTTTTCAAGGGCTTTGGCCTTCTCCTCAAGTTCGGCCTTTTGCGCCTTTAAACCTGCGGCCCGGGCGTCCACGGCCCGGGTAGCCGCAGCTTGCTCCGCTTGGCGGCTCTCTTCAATGATCCGGTCCAGGGCCTGACCGCGCCGGCTTTGCGCGGCTTGGTCGGCGGCACTGGGGGTGATTTCCTCATAGGTGGTGATCTGCTCCCGCTGATCCTCCGGGACCTGGGTGATATCATCGGTAAAGCGCAAAGCACCGCCGGGATCCACATACTTGTAAATCTGCGCAGCCGCCGAGCCGCATAACAGGATGATCCCCACGATTGCCCCGGTTAGCATTCGATTCACAGTGTCCTCCTTGGGTTTGGGAAAATCGGATATCTTCGAGTACCGTGTTTAACTCAATCAAGTCAAGGCGACCGGCGGTTCCGGCTAATTCGCGGGCCACGGGGATCTGCGGCTGGAATGGAGGGTGACGGATTCTCTTGACAGCTTCCGGCAGGGCGTGATGATGTACACGAATTCAAGCTAAGGCTTTAATCTTAGAAGGCAGCGGATTTCCCATGCCCCATGCAAATCTTTACCCTGATTTTTCCCACATCGAAGCGGCCCGGGAACGTTTGGCCGGCCAGGCCCACCGTACCCCGGTGGTCACCTCCCGCACCCTTGACAGCCGCCTGGGCGGGGCGGTCTTTTTTAAATGCGAGAACCTCCAACGCATGGGAGCCTTCAAATTCCGTGGGGCATTTAACGCCATGTCCCAACTCACGGCTGAGGAGCGGCGCCGGGGCGTGCTCACCTTCTCTTCGGGAAATCACGCCCAGGCCGTGGCCCTGGTGGGCCGGCTGCTGGATATTCCCACCACGGTGGTGATGCCCGGGAATGCCCCGGAGGTGAAACGCCGGGCCACCGCCGGATACGGCGCCACCATCATCCCCTACGATCCTCAACGGGACAACCGGGAAGATCTGGCCGCTCAACTCCAGGAAGAAAAAGGGCTGGTCCTGATTCCCCCTTTTGACCACCCCCACATCATCGCCGGACAAGGTACGGCCGCACTAGAGTTGATGGAGGAAGTGCCCGAAATCGACACCTTGCTGGTGCCTTGCGGCGGGGGCGGCTTGCTCAGCGGCTGCGCTATTGCCGCCAAGCAGCGCAATCCCCGCTGCCGGGTGATCGGGGTAGAGCCCGAAGCGGCGGACGACGGGGTGCGCTCCTTTCACAGCGGCACGCTCCAGCGGGTGGACCATCCGGACACCATTGCCGACGGCACCCGGACCCCCTGCCTGGGCCGCCTGACGTTTCCCCTGATCCGCCGCTATGTGGATGCCATGAAGAGCGTCAGTGAAGGGGCCATCGCCGAGGCGGTGCGGTTTCTATTTTACCGCCTGAAACTGGTGGTGGAGCCCTCCGGCGCCCTGGGCCTGGCCCGGTTGTTGAGCCAGGCTCCGGAACCCGGCCGCCGGGCAGGTGTGATTCTAAGCGGGGGAAATATCGATTCCGCCACCATGAGCGCCATTTTGAACCATCAGGTATAACCCGGCCCAACACAAATTAGAGCCCCGGCGCGATGGGAGCCTAAAGATCCGCCCCAAAGCGCCGAATATATCGTTATCCCAGCCGCCGGCGAGCGTTGGCCTCGAACCCACTGGTTGGGCGACACAACGGAAGATGCATAAGAACCCATGACCCGCAAACAGGCGACCCCCCATCACGACCCCGCGGCAACCGATAAGGCCGGGTCAGGGCAAGTGGACCCCGAACTGGATACCCTGCGCGGCGAAGTCGCCGATCTCCAGGAAGAACTGGAACAGGCCATGAGCCAAAACAACGCTATGGCCCTGGAGGTGGAACTGCTCAAGCTGGAACTGAATCAAATTTTCAATGGTTCGGCGGACGGCATGTGGGTGGTGGACACCGAATTCCGGGTGCAGCGCATCAATCGGGCCATGGCAGCCATGATCGGAAGTTCGGCGGAGGATATCCTGGGCCGCAAATGCTTTGAGGTGCTGCAGTGCCGGGACTCGGGGAGCGAAAACTGCCCCATGGTCCAGCTTCGCCGGGGAACGTCCCGTTTCGAGCAGGATTGGCGTCTCCATCTATCCGCCGGGCAATACACTCCCGTGATCCGCACCGCCACGCCGTTTCTGGGCATCGACGGCGCCCTGGTGGCGATTCTGGTGAGCCACAAAGACATCACCGCCCGGCATCAGGCGGGCCAGGAACTGGAGCGCGCCAACCAGAAGCTGCGGCGTCTGGCCACCATCGACGGACTCACCCAGGTCGCCAACCGCCGCCGATTCGACCAGCAGCTCAAGGTGGAATGGCGCCGGATGCGCCGCCAGGGCACCCCGCTCTCCCTGGTGATTTGCGATATCGATTATTTCAAACGCTATAACGACAGCTGCGGCCATCAGCAGGGCGACACCTGCCTGATCAGCGTGGCCCAAAGCCTGGATCAAAGCGTTCGCCGGCCCGCGGATCTGGTGACCCGCTACGGCGGAGAGGAGTTCGCCGCCATTCTACCCGACACCCCCAGCGGGGGTGCCCGAATCGTGGCGGAAATTATGCGCCAACAGGTCCAAGATCTCAAGATGGACCATCCCGATTCCCCTATCGATCCCTATGTCACCATCAGTGTGGGTGTGGCCAGCGGTCTCCCCTCGGCCGGAACCCGCCCCGAGCAACTGCTGGCCCAGGCCGATAAAGCCCTTTACCAAGCGAAAACCGAGGGCCGCAACCGGGTCATCGGCATCGAAGCGCTGCCAGCGGACACCCGCCGCCGGCCGGATGTTCCCCCGAACCGCTGAGTGAGACATCACCAGACCCAGCCCGCATCATTGACCGTTAAAAAACTTGAGGATCCTGGCCATGACGATCCGCCCCAGTCCACCACGGCCCGCCGCGGTTTTCCAAGAGACCTACCGCAACTATCTTTCCCAGGTCCAAGGCCTCGAGCTTGCCTCCCGGGCTCTGCGCCTGGGCGCCCGGGAAATCAGCCAAGGCCTGGAGATCCCCTTTCTGGGGGAACCTTACCAGGTGTCCCGGGAATCGATTTCGATGCCCTCGGGCGACAGTCCCGATTTTTCCGTGCGCCTGATCCTGCTCAAATATATATTGCTCTGTCCGCCGGAGGTGCCCCCGGCCGGAGAATGGACCCCCTACCATGGGTTCAAGGATAGCGGTCCCCTGACCGTCTATTTCCCCAACACCGTGGAACAGCCCCTGGCCGACCACTTCAGTGGCCGCGCCTCCCACTTTGAGAACGCCAGCCTCAGCCTGGGCGGGCGCACGCCTTCCTCTCCCCTGCCCTACGATCGCTGTTATCAGTTTAGGGCCCTGCCCCGCATTCCGCTCTTAGCGGCGTTCAATGAGCAGGACGATGAGTTTCCGGCCCAGTGCCGGATCTTCTTTAAGGCCTCCGCCGATCAATTTCTGGACTGTGAATGCCTGGCCATTTTAGGCGGAATCCTATCCAAACGGCTGATTGCAGCCGCCGGATTGAGGCAGCACATGTTTTAGAGCCTTATTCAAAAACTTCCGGCGAAAAAACAAGAAATTCGATCCGTCGCGTCCAGCTGTAGGGGCGGGTTTCAAACCCGCCACTACAGGCTTTGAAGCCACCCTTAGGGGAGAGAGTGCTTACGGCGATTGCGTGGCGTTTCAGGAAAATCTGAAATGGAAAATGAACGACGGTCGCCAGGTCCCATCAATACCTCCCCGTCAAGGCCTGGAGATTCTGAGTGCCTGGGTGGGTATCGGCCGGGATAACTAACCCTTCGTCGTGGAATCGGGCGGCAAAAGGGTTTCTATCCGTCGGGATAGGGCTTCGGCGATCAGGGGGGCGTTGCCCCCGGCGCGGTTGTTGATGATCAGCGCCAGGGTGTAGGCTTGGTTTAGGGCCGCTTGGACCAGTTCCGCGGTATCATCCAGCATGGCCTCGTCCAGCATGCCGGGGATGAGCTGATTGAAGGGCTGGGCCTTGTGGTAGCTGTCGGCGTAGCGCATGCCCCGGGGGGTGATCAGGCGCACCACCGCCTGCCGGGCCGCATTGTAAAATTGCCGGCCACCCTTTTCGAACTGGGTTTTCAGGTCCGGTAGCCAAGTCCAGTGGGAGAACACTTGGCCCACGCCGTGGCGCGCCAGAACCTCAAAGAGCGGCGGCGCCAGGTAAAAGGGGGTGCGCAGCTCCAAATGGTAGCGAGAATCCCGGGGCGCCTGGTCGAAAAAAGCGTCAAACCCGGCGGCCAATTTTTCCGGTGCCTGGCGCCGAGCCTTGGGCATATAGCCCTGTTCGAACACAAAGCCCCACAGATGCTCCTCGCAAAGCGCCATGGCCGGGGCGTAAAATCCCTGGTCGAATTGCCGGGCATCGAGATAGGCCGCGTTGGCGACCATAGATTGGGCCCGGTAAAGTTCCGGGGCGGTCACGCTCTGGGGGACTTTCAGCAGCAAGCGGTCTGCGGGGGCCAAATGATCCAGATAGCGGCGCAGCACCCCGTGGGCCCGCGTGGGCCGCCCCGTGCTGTCCAGCAGGGGCTGGTAAAAGGTAAAGTCGATCTCCAAAATCCGGAAATGGCGAAAATAGTCTCCCACGCTGGTCACCGGCAGCACCTGCTCCCGATAGGTCTGGCCGGCAACGCGCTTTACACGTTCCGCTAGCTCCGTTGCATATTTCTCCCGGGAATAGATCTGCCCCAGCCAGCCGGCGTAACGGTCACTGGCGGTGCCCAGAAAAAGATCCGGGTGCAGATCACGAAAGCGGAACCGGGGCCCCTCGGCAGCATCTTCGGTTTCGGTCTGGGCAGGCTTAGCAGCGGATGACGGTTTGGAACGAGCCGGGGTGGCGGGTTCGGTGGGTTTAGCTGCATCTGTTGGCGGACCGGAAGGCTGAGGAGGCTGGTCGGTGCCCTGGCGGGCCAGGCGGTCGGCCTGTTCATTCCAGCGGTCGCCGCTGTGGGATTTAACTTTATGCCAGCTTAGGGCCACGCCGCAGGTACGGATAAAGTCCCGGTAGGCCTGGGTGGCGGGCAGTTTGGCCTGCCAGCGCCCCGTGGGCCAGGCGGCGATCCCGGCATAGTCGTAGTAAATGGCAATGGCCGCCACCTGGTGGGCTTGGCACCAGCGCACCACTTCCATCACCCCGCTGAGCTCCCCGCCCACCTGGCGCATCCCGGCCATCTGCGCGGGAACCCGCCCGCAGCCTTCCCAGACCAGGGTTCCGTTTTTGAGGATCAGCGCACCGTAGCCGATGCGTCCCTTGATATAGGAGCCGTCCACATAGGCGGTATAGGCCGTTGGGGTCGATATTTTCCGTTCAGAGGGTGCGGGGGCGGCCTGGGGTGCAGAACCAGCGGAAGCGTCCAGGGGCGCCCGGCCCAGATCCCCGTCCCATAGAAGGGTGATGGCAGACCACAGGTTGGGGTCCTTAAGCTCATGGCCCCCCAGGCGAAAGCGCTTTTTTTTGGGGCTGTAGTAAAGGTTGAGGCGTCCGGCAGGGCCCAGGGCGATCTTGATGCTGTAAGTACGCAAGGAGTCGGCCACAAGATTCGCCTGCAGACCGGCCCGATTCAGGACTTGGATCAGCTGCTGGGCTCGCTCGCTGAGCAGGCCGGCATGGGGTAAAGCCGAAGTTGTCATGGGGGGCTGTTCGACTCGATTTCGATGAGGTGATTGAGAATCAGGCCAAAAAATCCCGGACCGGGGATACCGGATGGGGCGCCCTGGAAACGCCAGCCCAGATGACTCAGGCAGCCTCCGCACAAGGCGATGCGCCAGGCATAGCCGCTGAACCAGCTGAATTCGGTGAGCGCCGGACCCTGGACCCGGCACCCCGGCGCGTCGCGAAAACAGCCGATCTCAAATACCCTGCCGTGGGGATTGGCAAAGGTATGGCGATGGGCACCGGATTGCGCGCTGCGCTCGGCGGCCCGGGTGATCTCCTGGAGGCAAAAGCGGCAGCAGATAGCCCCGCCGGGCTCCCGCTCCGCGGCCTGGGGGGCGCCGCCGGGCCGGGGGCTGCCGACTGGGCCCCGGGAGGATCCGTCCCGCAGCTGACGCAGTGAAACCGCTGTGGCCATGGCGCAATTCCCAGGGGCGTAGTGACCCTATTCGATGGCCGTGTGCACCCGCCGGTTCCGGGACCAGGCCTGCTCGCTGGAAGTCGAGTCCACGGGCTGCTCCTCGCCGAAGCTGACGGTAAGCATGCGGTCCGCGGTGATGCCCAAATCCTTGAGATAGGACTCCACCCGCTGGGCCCGCCGATCACCCAGAGCCAGATTGTAGGCCACGGTGCCCCGTTCGTCGGTATGGCCCTGGATGATGAAAGCGATATTGGGATTGGCCTGCAGCCAGCGCGCCTTGCGCTGCAGATTGGCTTGGGCTTCGGCGTTCAGGACCGCGCTGTCATAGGCAAAATAGATATCCTCATTGATAAAGCGCTCCCGGTTCATGGGCCGGCCGTCGCCCCCCTCCACGCTGGCGGTGCCGTCGGCATCCCGAGCCAGCTGATCATCGGAAAGTCCGCTTTCCGCCTGGGTGCCGGCCCCATCCCCCGCCCCCAGGACCGCGACATCCGGGTCACAGTCCAGCAGCAGGTTCAGGCTTTCGGGATACTCGTTCTGGCGGAATACCTTGCGAATCTCCTCACAGCCTTCTTTGCCCACAAACAGGTAGTGATCCCGTTTGTCCTTGGGCACGGAGATCGCCGTGGGAGTATTGGACTGGGTCTTGCCGTCGAAAATCACCTCGGCTCCCGAGGGATCACTGGTGAGTTTCAGGGTATGGTATTTGGTGCCGCAGCCCGTGGTGAACAACAGGAGCAGCAGCACCAGCAATCCGCCGCCGAAATAGGTTCGGTTCAGTTTCACTCGTAAGACTCCTTTAGGGTTTGAATGACATCGCCCTGGACCATGTAGCCCCGCTCTTTGCCCTTTTTGACCTGATAGATCACGCAATTGATCATCAAGTCGCCGGCGGCCTTGTTCACCGCATCCTCCACGGCATAGGTGACGGCGTTTTGATCCAGCACTTCGGATTCGGTGAGATAGAGGCCTTCCACCCCCCGGGCTTTGATCTTGCGGTGGGCCTGATCAAGATTGTGTAACTCAACATTGCGAGTGGAAACCACGGTAAATTGACCGATCCTCTGTTTTTCAAACTTGGCGGAACACCCGCTCAACCCGAGCCCCAGGATCACCGCCAAGGCCCATATGCCTTGCTTTCGCGCCATACATGCTCCTTATCTTTTCGTTAACGTGGCCGTTCATGTGACTAAAGCTTTCCCCGAATATCACACCCCACCTCCGGAGGCCAGTCCGGAATTAGCCTGGCCATCAAATTACAGATGCAGCGCATGGGCTATATTTCAGAGCGGATTTCAAACCCGCTCCTGCTGTGCGGTTCAGCATAAATGACCCGGCTTTAAGCGTCGGGACTATCCCTGCTGCCCCGCGCTTTGCGTTTTGAGATGGACCAAATCAAACCAAACTGACTCCTCCAGGTCCCCATAACGCCGGGGGTGGCAGGTGAGAATCACAACCTGCAGATGGCGGGCGGCCTCTTGCAGAAGCGCCTTGACACGCTGCAACCGCTCTGCATCGCTGGCCGGCAGGGGATCATCCAGCGCCAGCATCTCCGGCTGCCCCGCGGCCAGCACCTCCGCCAGGGCCAGACGCACGGCTAAATGGAGCTGCTCCTGTTCACCGCCCGAAAGCTCCGTCAGCGCCACACTCTCGTTGACCCGTGCCGGCTGGATGGCGGCAGGCGTAAAATTCTCTGCCAGATGCAATTCGCGCCAGCGCTCGGGATCGATCTGATTCAAATGCTCAACGGCTTTGCGGGCCACGGGCAAGGTCAGGTCGGCAGTGGCAGCTTGACGGCAACCCTCCAGGGTCTCGTAAAGCAGGGCCAGGGCTTCGCGCTCCCGGGACTGGCGGGCAACCCGGATCTCCAGCTCCCGGACTCGCTCTTTGAGATCCCGGACCCGGCTGTAAGGCGCCCGCGCCGCCAGCGCGGCCAGCTCCCCTTGGGCCGTGCGCGCCTCGTCTCGCAGCCTCTGAATCTGTTCCGCTGTCTCAGCCAGACGCCGGGTCAGGAGTTCCGCTTGGTGTGCGGGATCCGGGCTCGCTGCCGCCACCTGGCGCTCCAGATCCCGGCACGCCTGGCGGGCCGCTTCCCAGGCCATCAGCCGCTGATGGATCCGGCGATCCAGTTCCGGCGGATCGATTTGGGTGTTCAGCTCGGCTTGCTTGGCCGCCAGGCGCTCCCGGCTGCGCTGGGCTTCGGCCAGGCGCCCCTCCAGGGTGTGCAGGCGAGCCGAAGCCTGATCCCGGACCTGCCGGGCTTTGGTCCCGGCCGTCTCCACAGCGGACCTGCGCGCCTCGACCTGGGCCTGTTGGCGGCCCGCCTCCTGGCTCAGGGCCTTCCCGTCCGGAGCTTGGTCAGTCCATTGGGGATAGGCTTCGATTAGATCTCTTAGGATTTGGCGAGCCGAACCCAGCTCAGTTTCCAGGGCCTCAGTCTGGGCACCCTCCAGCAGGGTGCGCAGCTCGGTGCGCAGCTCGCTTTCCTGGGCCGTCAACTCCCGATCCCGGGTTGCCAGACTTTCCAACTCCTCGACTCGGCCCGCGCCAAAGGGTTTGAAGAGCGCCGTTAATTCGGCGGTGACCCCATCCAGCATCGCTTTCAGCGAAGCCCAATCCTCTCCGGCGCCCTTGACCGTGAAACGGGCGATTCCGGGGATTCTGGCCGCCACGTCCGGGGTCCCTCCCAGGGAAATTGAGGCCCCCGGCGCCAGCTCCGAATTCCCTTCACCGGATTCCGCCGACTTCCCCTGGGACACCTCCAGGGTGAGTGCCTGTTCCGCGGTGAGTTCCAAGGTAACGCCCTGGGCTGCCAGTCGGCCTTCCAAAACGTGATGCCGAGCTTGGAGTTTGCGGGCCTGGGCCAGAGCGGGCTCATCCGGTCCGGGCTGGGACTGGCGTTGCTGAGCCAGCGCCTTTAGCTGGGTTTCAATCTTGCGGACTCGGCTCAGGGTGCGCGCTAGGCGCTCCGCCCGTTGCTGGGCCGTCAGGAAATTTTGGGCCGCCTCGGCCTGTTTTCGAAGCTCGGCCGCCTGGGTTGCCATTTCGCCCAACGCCTCGGCTTCTCGGCGCTTACTCAGATCTTCCTCTTCCAGGGCTTCCAGGCCTTTTCGCTGCCGCTCTATTTCATCCGCTAGGGTCCGGACCAAGGCCTTGCTCTCTTGCAGCTCCCGGGCGGTGGTTTTCAGCAGGCTTCGCTGCTGCTTGAGCTGGTGGTGCAGGGCTTCGGCCTCCCTGGCCCGGCTTTGCTGCCGGTCGAGCCGAGTTGTCATCTCGCGGTAGCGGGCCACCGCTGTTTCAAGGGCGTCACGCTCAGCTTTCAGATTATCATGAAGGGCTGAAAGTTCGCATTGCCGATCCTCAAGCCCCTGGACCTGGGCGGACAGGGTGCCATGGCGTGCCAATTCGGCCTCGGCTGGGACCAATTCCTCCTGGATCGTGCGCAGCTCCCCCTGCCACAGATCGATTTCCGGAGCGCCCTGGCCCCGGCGCGGGCGGCCGCCGGCGGTAAAGTAGCGTCCGTAACGGGAAGCGACCGTTTCCAGCACCGCCTGGGTCAAGGGATCCTTGAGCTGGGCGTCCAGCACCCCCCGCAGGTCCGCCGCCAGATCGTCGGAAAGGGCCGCCAGTCGGGTTTCGCTCTGGGCGGCCCAGAGCACCTGGGTCCAGCCCCGATGCTGAAACTGGGCCAGCCCCCGGGCCGGGGGGTTGCGGGTAAACATAGCCCGGATACGTTCATCCGCGGCGCGGCCCTCGGCCAGGGGTTCAAAGCGCGCGCCGACTTTCACATCCAGACGCACCCGGGCCGCGGCCAAAAAGGTTTTCTCCATCCGGTAGCGCTCCCCGGCGTGGCTGAATTCAAGGGTCACGGCAGGGGAGAGCGCCCGGCCCCAGGGGGCGATGGCCTCGATCTGGCGCCCCTTGACCCCGTGGGCGTCCAGCAACCCCCGGCTCAGGGCCTCCAGCAGGGTGGATTTGCCGGTACCGTTGGGGCCGTGGATGATGTTGAGTCCCGGTCCCATGGGGCCCAGGTGTAATTTGCGGCCAAAACAGCGCCAGCCCGACAGGCATAGGGTGTGGAGGATCATGAACGCGCCTCCTGAACCGCGGCGTACAGTTCCTGGAGGGCCAGGGCGGCCGGGGAGTCTGGGGAATTATCCTCACTGGTTTTTGATAATTGGGCTTGGGAGATCAATTGCCGGGCGGCTTCCCGCAGAATCCCGGCCGGCAGGTCCTCGATCCAGCCCGGGTCATCCGGAGCCGGAAGGAGCTGTGTCCGGTCCACCCGGGAGAAAAAGAAACGCGCCGCCACCCGCTCCAATAGCTGCCCCAGATCCGCCTGCTGGCGGGCAAAGAGCAATCCCCGCAAGCGCAAATCAAGAAGGGTGCGCTCCGGGGCGGATAGTGTGTCGATGGTCTCCGCGATGGCCGACAGATCTTGGGGCTGATGGATCTCGGCCTCGATCTGCTCCCAGATATAGTGACCGGTCTCAAGGGCCGTGATTCGGGGTGCAGCCCCGGGTTCGCTGATCTCCACCAGCAGCGCCTTGCCGCTCTCCCGTTCCCCAAAGCGGGTGGCTTCCGGGGTGCCGCAGTAGGCCATGCGCACCGGATCGTCGCCCTGTGTAAAGGAGGCCAGCGAATGCCAGTGGCCCAGGGCCAGATAGTCGAGGGCTCCCCGCTGGGCCGCGTCCCGGGCGATGGGAAAATCGGGATCGGCCCCGGGCAACCCCTCAACATTGCCGTGGGCCAGGCCGATGCGAATCCCCGCTGCGTGGCCGGCGCCGCTCTCCGGGGTGATCCAGACCGTGGGATCCACACGCCCGTATTTGGCTGACAGCGGACAGGGTAACAGAATACCGTGGGCAATGGGCACGGGTTCGGGGTTCACCAGCACCGTGAGATTTTCGGCCGCGGCCCAGGCCGGATGTTCCCAGACGCTGCCCGGCCCCCAAGGATCGTGGTTGCCGGGAAGGATATACGCCGGACCCTGAAACCGGGCCAGGCAATCGGCGGCAGCCTGAATCAGAACCCGCTCCACGGCCTGATCCTCGAACAGGTCTCCGGCCACCAGCAGCAGGTCGGCCCGGGCCTCGTTGGCCAGGGCCACCACCCGCGCCGCGGACTTGATCCGCTGAGCCCGCACCGCGGCCCCGGCGGCCCCCAGGTGGGCCGCGGCCATGCCGAGCTGCCAATCGGCGGTATGCACCAGGCGCATCAGCCCGCCTCCCTGGCATCCAGCAGTTGCCCTGGCGGCGCTGGGGATGAGTTCGCGGCAGATAACCGGTGGACTCGCAGCCCGTACTGACGGCCCTGATGGGGTATGGATTCCGGAGTCAAGGCACCCTTCAGGTAACGCTCCCGGTGTTGTTCTGGGCCGAGAAGGTCCAAGATGTAGGTCAAATGACCCGAGTAGCCCTGCCAATCCAAGGCTTGTAGACGCATCACCGTCTGGCGGGCTAGGGCCACGGCCCGCTGGCTGACCACCGGGCCTTGCCTTCCGCAGCGTTCAAGGGAGTAAAGCTGCCGGCAACTGAACGGCCGGATGGCATAAATGCGGCAGGTGTGATTGTGGCGCAAAAAAGGGCACACCGAGGCCTTGCCCTGGAGTTTACGGCGGCGGTTGCGGGCCAGGGCCTTGCTCAACTCCCGGCGGATTTTTTTGGGCCGGTTTTCAAGCCATTGGGCGATCACCCAACCCTCCAGGGTGGTTACATCCAATACCCCGTAGTGGGTGCAGCAATAGCCACACCCCGCAGCGCACACCGCGGCGGTTTTGAAAGGCGCCGCGGCCGCCTCATATTCGGTGTAAATCTCGCGCATGGCGTTGATGCGCTTGGTCATGGGGCCCATCTGAAAACTCTTTGGGTTTGCGGTGGTTATGATCGGGCGAGTATGGCATAGTGAGGCGGACAAACGCAAAGATGCCACCATGGGCCCACGACTCGCATATCTCTTACTGATGATGCTGTTTTGTATTTCTACCAGCGGATGCCGCTTTCTGGTCAACCGGCTCGCTTTTTTCCCCGACCGCTCCACGGCCATTCCAGCGGACCGGCTGCCCCCGGGGGTACGCGAAATCGTTATTCCCACCCCCGATGGGGAGCGCCTCCAGGCCTATTTCATTCCCCGTCTCGATTCCCCGCGGTTGCTGATCTACTTCCACGGCAACGCCGGCAACATCGGCCAGCGCCTGCCGGACCTGCTCACCCTGGCGGAAATGGGGCTCAATGTGCTGGGGGTGGGCTACCGCGGCTACGGTCAAAGCAGCGGCCGCCCCAGCGAGGCGGGGATCTACACCGACGGCCGCGCGGCCCTGGCCTATGCCAGAGAGAGCCTGGGAGTCCCCGCCGAGCGGATTCTCCTGCTAGGCCGCTCCATCGGCAGCACCGTGGCCGTGGAAACCGCCCGGGACCGGCCCCTGGCCGGCGTGATCCTGGTCACGCCCCTGACCAGCGCCAGAGCCGTGGCCCGGGCCAGCGGATTCGGACCCCTGGCCCGGCTGGCCGGCCCGGCCTTTGACAATCTATCCAAAATTCAAGGAGTCGAATCCCCCCTGCTGGTGGTCCACGGCACCGCCGACGAGGTGATCCCCTTTGACCAGGGCCGGGAGCTGCATGCCGCCGCCAACCCGCCCAAACAGTTCGTGCCCATTGCCGGCGCCGGCCACAACGACATCAGCCTTAAGACCGAGGGCGCCTATTGGCAGGCCATCGAAGACTTTATCGGCCATCTGGATCAAAACGCCGCCACCCCCTGACCTCGGGCCACAATCATCTCCCCACCTCGATAAAATCGATATAAGCGGTGGCCCCCTCGCCGGTGTTGTCGCCGTCGCTCATCACGGCCAAGGACGCTTCGGCCGGCGGCGCTTGCCCAAAAGCGCGACGATAGTCTTCCAACAGGTTCACCTGCTCGGTCACCCACTGCCCCACCTGCCCCGGGCCTTGCCGCAGGGGAATCAGCACGGCCTGATCCGTGTAGGGGCTGACCACCGGCTCGCTCTCCTCAGTCCGGTTAGCCCAAATGTAGTTCAGCGCGGCGCTGGGGGGATAGCGTCCGTAGAGGGTATGCGCCAGACCGTATTTCAACCGCGTGGCCAGGCCGGCGCGCTCCGGATCGTAGGCAAACAGGACATAGACCCGCAGGGGATAGTCATCCCCGGATTTGAGGCGGTAGTTGCCCTGGGCGTAAACCCGATCCACCTTCCAGCGCCAGCGCAAGATGGGATAGTCGGTGATGTTGAACTTTTCCTTGTAGACCAGGGCCGAGGCGCTAGCCTCGCTAACGGCTTTCAGGGCCATGCCACCGTCCTGCCGGGTCGTCGAATATTGGGTGTGGGCATCGATTTTTGAAAAATAAAGGGGCTCCCAGGCCTCCAGAGTGTCGAACTCCTCCCGGAACAGCACCGCTTCCTCCGCAGCCGTGATGCCCGAAGATGCCAAATGGACAATCAATAGGAGAAACATCGATATCTTCCACAGAATAACCATCTCAACCCTCCCGCAACCTTTTCCCGAAAGGGCAGGCCTTGTGCCTGCCCTTTTTCGGGCACCTACGGGGTTGAGGGCACCCACGAGGGGTGCCCCTACATCTGTCCCAATCCGGGCGCAAACCGGGTTGTCTGGACCGTAGGGGCAGGCCTTGTGCCTGCCCTTTTTTGGGCACCTACGGGGTTTAGGGCACCCACGAGGGGTGCCCCTGTCCCAATCCGGGCGCAAACCGGGTTGTCTGGACCGTAGGGGCGAACCTTGTATTCGCCCTCCAAATTGTGCCCCGATGTCCGTCCTATCCGGATGCCCGCCAGGGGTGCCCCTATCCATCAGGTCCGGCCTGCTGAAAATCGAGCTCGCCGGTTCGCAGGCAGGCCTGGAGGTGGGTGGTGCCAGGGGTGCCGGGGGCCGGCACCAGTTCAGGAATCTCTTCCCGGCAGCGGGCCTGGGCGTAGGGGCAACGGGGGTGGAAGGCACACCCCGGCGGCGGGTTGAGGGGCGAAGGCACGTCGCCTTTCAGGATAATCCGCCGGCCCTCGGCCCGGGGATCCGGTTCGGGAATGGCGGAGATCAGGGCTTGGCTGTAAGGGTGCTGGGGGTGGTCGTAGAGCCGTTGGGCAGCGCTGAGTTCGACAATTTTTCCTAGGTACATCACGGCGATCCGGTCGGAGATGTGTTTCACCACGGCCAGGTTGTGGGCGATAAAGAGGTAGGCCAGCCCCATTTCGTTTTGCAGTTCCAGCAGCAGGTTGAGAATCTGGGACTGGATGGAGACGTCCAGGGCACTCACCGGTTCGTCGCAGATGATCAGTTTGGGCTTCAGGGCGATGGCCCGGGCGATCCCGATACGCTGGCGCTGGCCCCCGCTGAACTCGTGGGGGAAACGGTGGACCATGGCCGCCTGCAGGCCCACCCGCTCCAGCAGCGCCGCCGCCTGCTCCCGGCGCTCGGCCGGAGCGCCGATACCATGAATGTCAAAGGGCTCCTGGAGCATTTCGCCGATGGTCTGGCGGCTGTTGAGGCTCTCGAAGGGATCCTGGAAGATGATTTGCAGATCCCGCCGGATGGCGCGCAGCTTCGCCCCGGCGGCCCGGCACATATCGTGACCGTCAAACTCGATCTCCCCGGCGGTGGGATTATAGAGGCGGGTCAGGCAGCGGCCCACGGTGGTTTTGCCGCAGCCCGATTCGCCCACCAGGCCCAGAGTCCGGCCCCTGGCGATGCTCAAAGAGACCCCGTCCACGGCGTACACCTTGCCCACGGTGTGTTTGAAGATCCCGCCCCGCACTGGAAAGTGCATTTTCAGGTTGGTCACATTGAGCAGAGCCGGCATCAGGAAGCCTCCTTGGCAGCCCCGGCGGGGGGCTGGTGGAGAAAGCAGCTGGCCCAGTGCTCGTCTCCCACCTCGTATAGGGGCGGCGGCGAATTGCGGCAAATTTCCATCACGTGGGGACAGCGGTTTTGAAAACGGCAGCCCCCGGGCATCTCCAGCAGTCCCGGCACCATGCCTTCAATGATCGGCAGTTGGGTTTTGGGGGGGGTGCTCAGGCGGGGGATGGAGCTCAAAAGGCCCTGGGTGTAGGGGTGCCGGGGCTGTTGGTAGAGGGTGTCCACCGGCGCCCGTTCGGCCACCTTGCCGGCGTACATCACCAGCACGCTGTCCGCCATTTCGGCGATCACCCCCAGATCGTGGGTGATGAAGATGATGGCCATGCCGCTCTCTTGCTTCAGGCTGCCCATGAGATCCAGAATCTGGGCCTGGATGGTCACATCCAGGGCCGTGGTGGGTTCGTCGGCGATGAGCAGATCGGGACGGCCGGCCAGGGCCGCGGCGATCATCACCCGTTGGCGCATGCCCCCCGAGATCTGGTGGGGATACTCTCCCAGACGCGACTCCGGGGCCGGAATACCCACCTTTTTAAGCAGTTCCAGGGAGGCGGCGGCAATGGCGCCCTCATCCATCTCCGGGAAGTGCAGTTCAAAGACCTCCCCCAACTGCTTGCCGATGCGCTGCACCGGATTGAGGGCGGTCATGGGCTCCTGGAAGATCATGGCGATGCGCTTGCCCCGGATGCGGTGCATCTCCTGAGCTGGGAGCTGAACCAGGTCCGTGCCGTTAAACCGGATGCGGCCGCCTTCGATGCGGCCCGCCGGCTGGGGCAGCAGGCGCATGATAGAGAGCGCGGTGACGCTCTTGCCGCAGCCCGACTCGCCCACGATCCCCAGGGTGCGGCCCTTGGACACGGAAAAGGAGACACCCTCCACGGCGCGGATGCGCCCGGCTTCGGTGTCGAAGGCGGTGGTGAGGTTCTCGATGGTCAGCAGGGGTTTGGGGGCCATGGGCAGCAACTCTGTTATTCGGATGTTGAAGATTGGAGGTCAATATTCTCTTTTTTATAAGGTTCGGCGACGAGCCATCAAAGCGATTTGTAAGTCTCATCGACCCGAGTGACGGCTTCAAAGGGAATATCTTTTTTCATGGCGTTGCGGGTTTCTTCGTGGCGCCGGCCGTCGTACCAGAAGAGTCCGCCGGTCATGCTGTCAAAGGGGCTGAAGGCGCTGGAGGAGTGTTGGGTGGCCAACGGTTCGGGCAGGCGCCACCAACGCCAGTGGGCCTGGCGGAAATAGGGCCGCATGGCCTCGGGGACAAAGGCGCCGATTTCGTGGATCTTCTCCTGGATCTCAAGGGAAAGCCGGATGCGTTCGTCTCCCTCCAGGGAGTTGCGGTAGGCGTCGATCATGGGGTCCAGCTCCGGATCATCGGTGTTGGTCACGTTGTTGGTCTGGGGCTTGTGGGCGTTGTCCGAGTGCCAGAGTTGCCAGTAGGAGGGGCGCAGGCCGGTGCCGAAGCCCATCATGATCACCTCATGACGGTTCTCGCTGATCTTTTTGTACCAGGCGCTGGGGTCGAGATTTTGCAGACGCAGCTCCACGCCGGCGCGCTTGGCCTCTTCCTTTAGGACCACCAGCTTAGGGGTGTGTTGATCCGAGCCGTAGGTCACCTCCACGGAAAAGCGCCGCTGGTTCTTGACCCAGATCCCGTCGGCGCCCCGCTGCCAGCCGGCGGCCTGCATATATTGGGCTGCCTTTTGGATGTCGAAATCCCGCGCCTGGATGGTGGTGTTGGAGTAGGGCCCGTAGCCCACGTAGGCATGCGCCAGGCGGGTGAAATCGCCCCGTAGCACTTGTTCGATGACCTTCTGCATGTTCATGGCGTGGGCAAATGCGTAGCGCACATTGCGATCCGCGAAAATTTCCCGATCCTGGTTCAGCCACAGTCCGAAAGGCGAGCGGCTGATGTCGTTGTAGAACCAGAGCCGCTGCACATAACCCTCGGCGATCACAGGGGTGTTGCTTCTGACATGCCAGTACTTGGGCAGATTCAGATCGAACAGGTCCACCCGTGCCTTTTTGAAATACTCCCACTCCATGTTCTCGTTTCGTACCACCGTGTAGATCACCCGGTTGACGTTAAAGCGGTTGTGAAAGTACTTCAGATCCCTGGCCCACCACTCTTTTTTGCGGGAAAATTTAACGGTTTTGCCCTTTTGGAAATCGGTGATCTGGTAAGGCCCGGTATTAGGGACGATCTTCCAGTTGTAACGCCGAACGAAATCCTCCCCCAACTCGCCGAAGTAGTGCCGGGGGGTGGGGGCCAGGGGCAGTTTCAGGTGCAGATCGGGTTCGGCCTTGGTGCCCACCACGGCCAGGGTGTGGTCGTCAAAGACCAGCACCCTGTCGATCTCCTTGGTGTAGTAGTCGTTGTACCAGGGGGCCACGATATGTTTGGAGCGCATGAACTCCAGGGTGTAGGCAAAGTCGTGGGCCGTGACCGGTTCCCCGTCGGACCAACGCGCCGCGGGGTTGAGCTTGAAGTACATGCTTTTCTTGTCCGCTCCGAAAGCCCAATGGGTGGCCAATTCGGGAACGATGCTCATGGTGTTGGGGTGCAGTCCGGTGAGGCTCAAATTGTTTCCCAGAATGGCGCCCCGGAACTCGGCATTGGAATCGGGGCCCACCGTACGGAAAGTGAGAGGAAAACTGCGGATGGCCAGACGCAGGGTGCCCCCTCTTTCGACCTGGGACGCGGCATAGACCGGGTCGCTGTCGTTGGTCAGCCAGGCCAGATCCGCCGGGGGCGGGGTGGGACTGATGGGCGCGGAGAAAATCTTCTGGGGCGTGTCGTTCTGATCCTCGGAAGCAGAGGGATGGGGATCCTGGCAGGCCCCTGCCAGGAAAGAAACCAATATCAGCATTCCCGCCAAGGATCGGCGAATTGCTAAAGCGCGATGATTACGTTGATTCACACCCATGCTTCTCCTGCATTTGCGGGGCTCATGGTCTGCCCGCCGATCTTCTATTCATAGGTGGTGTGCAGCTTGGGATCAAAGGCCTCCCGTACGGCTTCGCCGATGAAGGTAACGATCATCAGGGTCACCACCATGGCGCCGATCACCGAAGCGGAAATCCACCAGGCGTCCAGATTGGTCCAGCCCTGCTGAATCAGCTCCCCCCAGCTAGGGGTGGGTGGCGGCAGGCCGAATCCCAGATAGTCCAGGGAGGTGAGGGCCACGATTCCCCCGGAGACCGAAAAGGGGGCGAAGGTGACGATGATGGCAATGGTGTTGGGGATGATGTGCTTGAAGATGATTCGCAGATCCGAGGCCCCCAAGGCGCGCACCGCCAGCACATACTCCCGGGCGCGCTCCTTGTAGGTGGCCGTGCGCATGGTCCAGGTGATGCCGATCCAGCCGAAAATGGCCATGATCACGATCAGCATGAAGAAGTTGGGCACCACAATGGAGGAGATGATGATGATCACATACAAGAAGGGCACATTGGACCAGATCTCGATGATGCGCTGGAAGATCAGATCGAATTTGCCGCCCCAAAAGCCCATGGCGCTGCCGATGGAGACCCCGATGGCGTAGTTGGTCACCAGCAGCAGCAGGGAGAAGAGAATGGCGATGCGGAAGCCGTACACCAGGCGGGCCGCGATGTCGCGCCCCACGGCATCCGTCCCTAAATAGTGCTTTTCGCTAAAGGAGGGCGGAAAGGGGGGATAGTCGTCGGCTTTCAGATCGGTCTCGTAGGGGTTGTAGGGCACCGGCGGCAGCAGCACCCAGTCGCCCTTCTGCTCGGCCCTAAAGCGCTCGGCCAGCTCACGGTAATCGGTTTCGTAGTCATAACTTTCGCCGAAGACAGTGCCGGGCCGCATGTACCCATAGGTGGGAAAGTAGAACTCACCCTCGTAGCGCACCAGCAGGGCGCGGCTGTTCACCAGCAGCTCCGCCAGCAGCGACACCCCCAGCATGACCGCAAAGAGCCAGAAGGAGACGTAGCCCCGCCGGATGGAGCGAAAGCGCTTGAGCTTTTTTAGAGTTATAGGGTTAAATTTAAATTTCATGCGCTTCCAAGATGAGCCCTACTTGCGTAAAATCTATAATTTTTTTCATTAAAAATTGCGCAGCAATTTTTAAATATAAAAATCGCCTCGGCGATTTTTATTCGAACTTGACCCGCGGGTCCACCAAGGCCACGCAGACATCGGACAGGATGTTGCCGATCATAAACAGCAGCGACGAGATCACCAAAATTCCCATCACCACCGGATAGTCCCGCTCCACCACCGACTCATAGCCCAACAGCCCCATACCGTTGATGTTGAAGACCGTTTCGATGAGAAAGGAGCCCATGAGAATCACCGAGATGTTGTTGCCGAAACTGGTGGCGATGGGAATCAGGCTGTTGCGCAGGGCGTGGTGGAGCACCGCCCTGTTAAAGGGCAGCCCCTTGGCGATGGCGGTGCGCACATAATCGGCGGCCAGATTGTCCATGAGGCTGTTTTTCATCAGAAAGGTCATCACCGTAAAGGATCCAGCCACGTAGGCGATCAGGGGCAGGACGGTATGGCGGGCGATATCCGTGAGTTGGCCCAAACGGGTGAAGTCCTCGAAATCATCGCTCACCAAACCGCCCAGGGGAAAAATCTCCCAATAGGAGGCAAAAAGCACCAGGGTCAGCACCCCCACCACCCAGCCCGGGATGGCGTAGCCGGTGAAGACCACCACCGAGGAGACATTGTCAAAGGCGCTCTTGTGTTTGATCGCCTTGAGCATGCCCAGAGGAATGCAGATCCCGTAAATCAGAATCATCGAGAGGATACCGAAATAGAGGGAGATGGGGATCCGCTCGCGGATCATCTCCCAGACCGGATCGTAGTAGCGGGTGCTGGTGCCCAGATCGCCCCGCAGCACCTTGCCCAGCCACAGAAAATAGCTCGCCAGCACCGGCTTATCGAAGCCGTAGTATTGTTTCAGCTCGTTGATCTGCTCCTCGGAAAGGGGCTGGGTCTGCTCCGCGGCGGTTCCCGTACCGCTGATGCTGGGCATCTGCTGGGCCTGGGCGATGATGCGTTCGATGGGCCCCCCGGGCACAAAGCGGGTGATGGTAAACACCATGATGGTGATGCCGATGAAAGTGGGGATCACCAGGAGTAGGCGGCGGATAAAATAGGCGGTCATGGCGGCAAAAAGCCCCTCGATGGCAGCGGTCAGGAAAAACCAGCGCCGAAACCATACACGAAAGGGCTGGGCGGACGCAAGGCGCCGGAACCGGAGGCAAACCCAGGCCGGCTGGCCGCCCCAGGCCGGGAAAGGTTTTCAAGGGAAGGGGGGGATTATCTGAGGGCGGCCCTGAACTTTTCCGCCACCTGACGCAGGTTTTGGGGCCAATCCTCCGCCAGGGGGTCGGCGAAGGCCACCTGGCCGCCGATCTCCTGGGCGATCAGGGCGGCGCTTTTGGTTGAAAATTGGGGCTGCACGAAAACCACCCGAATCCCGCTTTCCCGAGCATGGTCGATGAGGGCCATGAGCTGGGCCGGCTTGGGCGCCTTGCCCTCCACCTCGATGGGCACCTGCCGCAGCCCGTAGGCTTGGGCGAAATAGCCCCAAGCGGGATGGAATACCATAAAGCGCATGCCCTGGGTTCCGGAGAGCATTTCCTTTAAATCCGCATCCAGAGCGTCGATGTCAGCCATAAACCGGTCATGGTTGTCCGCATATTGGCCGGCATGGGCCGGATCGGACGCTTGGAGGGCCGCCAGAATGGTGCCGGCCTGAATTTTAACCAGGGGTGGCGACAGCCAGATGTGGGGATCCAGGCCAGCCGAGGGTTCCTGATGGGATTCTACCGCGGCCCCCTGGGCGTGGCTCGCTTCAGCATGGCTCCCAGGGGATTCCGCGTGCCCGTGGGCCGCCATAGCGCGTTTTTCAATGCCCTGATCCGTGTGCACCACCCGCATGTCGGGATTGGCGGCGATGATTTTCTCCAGCCAGGCTTCCTCAAAGGCGACGCCGATCGCGAAATAGATCCGGGCTTGGGCCAACTCGGCCATCTGCCGGGGTTTGGGCTCATAAGTGGCCGGGCTGGCGTCGGGCGCGACCATCACCTGCACCGCCACCCGCTCCCCCCCGATCCGGCGCACAAAGTAGCCCTGGGGCAACACGCTGACACACACGCCGATTTTTTCGGCGGCCAGCCCTGGGGCCGGAACGACCATTGCCAGTCCGGTGATTAGAAGCACAATTCCCAAAAGCGCGTTGGCCCGCTGACCCATGGTTCTTCTCCTTTCCCTAAGAATCAAACCTTCCGCCTGCCGCTTCATATTCCGCCCTGGTCTTACGTTCCTCTCTGCGTTTAGGCAAATGGTTTTTTCAGAACCGCATCCATTTGGAATTTCCGATTTTAAGTGCCATTTCTATCGGTTTTTCCTATTTGACATATCGCTACTTTCCGTAATAGGAGGTGTTTCCCGCCATCTTGACCAATTTTTAGGAAAGTCAAGTGCAGGGATCTGGTCGAGGAAACCCAATGAATCAACCTCATTTGATGATACCCGAAACAATCCAGATGCCCCTTGATCCGGAAGCCGAGGCGCTCGTCGCCCGCATCAAGGCGCGCGCCCGAAACCTATACGCCACGCGCCAGCTGCTCTGCACCGAGGCGGTACTGGTGGCCCTTAACCATGGATTGAAGGGCGGCCTGACAGAACATCAGGCCATTTCCATGGCCGCGCCTTTTTGCATTGCCGTGGGCAATAGCGGCTGCATGTGCGGCGCCTTGAGCGGAGCGGTGCTGGCCTCAGGCCTTTTGTTGGGCAACCCGCGGCCCTATCGCCGGCGCCGCGATACCCGGGAAAGCTCCCGGCAGATCCACGATGCCTTTAAAGCAGCCAACGGCGCCACCTGCTGCCGGGTTCTGTCGCAAAAGGTCAAAGACGATAAAAAAGCCCATTTCAGGCAATGCACCCACTTTACGGCGGATGCGGCGGAGATGGCAGCCCGGCTGATTCTTCGCAAGCGGCCCGAGATTCTTGCCCGGGCAGACGGAAAATACCTTAGCAAACGCCAATCGAGGATCGGCGGGGCTTTTAAACGACTGTGCTGCTTCTTTTCTCGATGAGGTCCTGTGGACACGGGCAATCCCGTGCTCGGGTCGCAACAGCGCCGGATCTAGAATCAGTGGTTTAGGCGAGAAGCCCAGAACGGATATGGCCCATATGCGGGGGATGGATTGGATTTACCGAACGCTGCGTTGGTTATTGGGCGCGGTGTTTATCTATGCCGGAAGCTCCAAGCTGCTGGAACCGGAACTTTTTGCGGTGTTGATCGAAGCCTACGGCCTTGTTCCCGATAGGCTGCTGATGCCCCTGGCCATCTGCTTGCCGGCTTTAGAAGTCGCTGCCGGCATCGGGATTCTCTTCGATGTTCGCGGCAGCCTGACAACCATCGCCGGATTGCTGGTGCTCTTTATGGCGATTTTGGCTTACGGCATCGGGATGGGGCTGGATGTGGACTGCGGCTGCTTCGGTCCCGAAGATCCGGAAGCCGAGGCGTTTCATGGACTCCGGATCTCCCTGTATCGGGATCTGGCCATGCTGGCCGGCGTGATATTTATCTATGGCTGGCGTCGCTACCGCGCCATTGAGCCAGCGGCAATAAGGAATTTGCTTGGTAAACCCTCAAGAAAAAGGAGCGTGGAAGATGCGTATGGTGAAAGCGGCTTTAACGGTGTTGGCGGCAGTTAGTTTGGTGCTCAGCTCGGGCTTGCCGGCCATGGCCAAAAATAAATTCGAAGCCGAATTGGAGAAAGAGTTTGAAGCTGTAAAACTGGTTCGCGATGTGCGAAGCGGCGGCTACGATGTGGTCAACACGGAAGAACTCAAACAGTGGATTGACGGGGGCAAGGAGATGATCCTCGTGGACACCATGCCCTTTGAAGAGAGCTACAAGAAACAGCATCTGCCCGGCGCGAAGCAGTTTCTTTTTCCCATTCCGGACATGCAGAGCTGGGATCCCCAGCAAACCGACGGTAAAACCCAGGAGGATTATGAAAAGCTCCTGGGCGCGGACAAAAACAGACCCATCGTGGTCTATTGTGGGTTTGTCAAATGCACCCGCAGCCACAATGGTGCGGCCTGGGCCAAAAAGCTGGGTTTCACCCATGTCTACCGTTACTCTGGCGGCATATTTGCCTGGAAAGGGGCCAACTATCCCACGGAGAAAGTTCAATGAAAACCTCGTTTTCCGACAAGAGACAAGATCAGGTAATAACTTGAGAGTCCAAAGTTCTCCGTCATGCCGGTCCCGGATCAAGTCCGGGATGACAGATCCGGCATCCAGAGGTTTTAATGTATTGGAATCTATCTGGATTCCCGCCCCCGGCTTACAGCCTGCCGGGGCAGGCTCCGCGGGAATGACGAGACTAACCCACCGATCCTAATAATCTCAGTGCTTTAGAAGAACTATGGACTGACCAGGTAATAAACAGAAAACCATAAAATGAGCAAATCGGTCATGGCCGATCATACCAATATCCGATTGACAGCGACCGTAACCGGCGCCGGCTGAGCCTCCAAGCTGCCTCCAGGGGAGCTGGAGCGGGCGCTTTGCGGGCTGGAGATCCCCTCCGATGAGCATGTGCTCATTGGTCTTGAACGGGCGGATGACGCCGGGGTCTACCAACTCTCCGAGCAGCTGGCCCTGATCCAAACCGTCGATTTTTTCACCCCTATGGTGGATGATCCCTACGGGTTCGGACAGATCGCGGCGGCCAACGCCCTGAGCGATGTCTACGCCATGGGCGGCGTGCCCAAGACCGCCATGAACCTGGTGGCCTTTCCGGCCCAAACCATGGACCTCTCCATCCTGCGCCAGATCCTGCAAGGCGGCATCGACACGCTGAAGGAAGCCGGCGTGGTCCTCATCGGCGGCCACAGCATTGAAGACCAGGAGCTGAAATACGGCCTCTCGGTGACGGGCTTGATCCATCCCCGCCAAGTGCTGGCCAAAAGTAATCTGCAGCCGGGAGACCGGCTGGTGTTGACCAAACCCCTGGGCAGCGGCATCGTCAACACCGCCATCAAGGCCGCCCTGGCCTCCCCGGAACTGACGGAGCGGGTGACCCGCCTGATGACCGCCCTCAACCGGGATGCGGCCCTGATAATGGCCGGTTTCGATATCCACGCCTGCACCGATGTCACCGGCTTCGGCCTGCTGGGGCACCTGGCCGAAATGGTCTGCGGATCCAAAACGAGTGTGCGCCTTGAATCAGGGCGAATACCGGTGATGGGCGAGGCCCTGGAGTTCGCCGCCATGGGGCTGATCCCCGCCGGGGCCTACAAGAACCGGGAATTTCGCGAGGAGATGATCGCCTTTGCGGGCCCCGGCCCCGTTCCCCGGTCGCTTCAGGATGTGCTCTTCGATCCCCAGACCTCCGGGGGTCTGCTGATCAGCGTGGCGGCCCGCCATGCCGACCGCCTCGTGGCCGCATTGCAAGCGGGCGGCGTTCCGGCCGCCGCCCGGATCGGAACGGTGCTGGATGATCCCCGGGAGAAGATATGGGTCACCTGACCGGTTGCATCCCGCGCATCTTGTCCGGCGATTTTATACCTACCCGCTGGCATTCCCGCGAAGCCTGTCCTCGCGTGCTTTAGGCGGGGAGCGGGAATCCAGCATTTTAAACTGGATGCCGGATCCGTCATCCCGGGCTTGATCCGGGACCGGCATGACGTAGATTGTGTAGTTTACCGCCGGGATAATAACTCATCGAATTCACATTAAAAAATATGGAGGGCCCATTAGAAATGAAGGAAATCGATGCCCGCGGCCTGGCCTGTCCAGCCCCTGTGCTGCAGACCAAGGCCGCCTTACAGCAAGGCCATCCCGGCAACGTTCAGGTGGTGGTGGACAACGCCGCCTCCCAGCAGAATGTGCAGCGCTTTTTGGAATCCCAGGGATTTGAAACCCGTCTGGAGCAGGTTGGAGGTGACTACCGGGTGGTGGGCAGCTGCGACCCGGCCCGCACCGAACCCCCTCAGCCGGTGGAAGTAAAGCGCGTCGCGGAGACCAAAATCATGGTGCTGTGCGCCAGCGATCGCCTGGGTTTCGGCGATGACGACCTGGGGCGAAAGCTGATGGTCAATTACCTCCGCACCCTCAAGGAGATGGGCCGCGACCTGTGGCGGCTGGTGCTGGTGAACAACGGCGTCAAGCTGGCTATCGCGGGTTCAGAGGTTCTGAAAGATCTGCAAGCCTATGAAGCCGCAGGACTCAAAATTCTGGTGTGCGGCACCTGTCTGGACCATTTCGGCCTGCTGGAACACAAGCAGGTGGGCGAAACCACCAACATGCTGGATATCGTCAGCGCCATGCAGCTGGCCGACAAGGTGATCACCATCTAGCCCCGCAGCTTTTTCACCGCGGCCACGATCACCTCCAGGGCCCGGTCGATTTCGGCGGTGGTAGTCATCCTGCCGGTGGTAAAACGAACAGTGCCCTGGGCCCAGGCTTGGGGAATCCGCATGGCCTCTAACACATGGGAGAGGGCCACATGGCCGGCGTGGCAGGCCGCGCCGGCCGAGGCCGCCACCTCCAGGCCGATCTCCTCCAAAATCCGGTCCGCTTCCAGCCCGTAAAAAGAGACGCTGGCGGTGTTGGGCAGCCGCTGTTCACGGTGGCCGTTAAAGCGCACATCCGGCAGACTGGCGGCAATCCCCTCCTCTAGCCGGTCGCGCATGGCCCTGAGGCGGGCCGTGTGGGCCTTCAGATCACGCCCGGCAATCTCACAGGCCATGCCCAACCCCACGATCCCCAGAACATTTTCCGTGCCGGCCCGCAGGCCTCGCTCCTGGCCGGCCCCGTGGCAAAAGATTTGCGGCGTCAGCTCTTTTTTTGAATACAAGGCCCCAATCCCCTTGGGGGCATAGATTTTATGCCCGGCCAGCGAAAGCAGCTGCACCCCCAACTCGTCCACCCGGACGGGGATCTTACCCAGGGACTGGGCCGCATCGGTGTGCACCAGAAGGCCTCTTTCCCGGGCCAGCCCGGCGATCTGATCCACAGGCTGCAAGGTTCCCACCTCGTTGTTGGCGTGCATGATGGAGATCAGGATGGTCTCGGGCCGGATGGCCGCGGCCACGTCCGCCAGATCCACCAGACCGTCGGCGTCCACAGGCAGATAAGTCACCGAAAAGCCATGCCCTTCCATGAAACGGCACACCTCCAGAATCGCCGGATGTTCGACGGCGCTGGTGATGATGTGGCAGCCCTGGGCAAAGCGGGTCCCGCCAAAGCTTTTAACCGCCTGGTTGTTGGATTCGGTGCCGCCGCTGGTGAAAATCACCTCCTGGGACTGGCATCCCAGCAGGCCGGCCACCTGGCGCCGGGCCTTTTCCACGGCCTGTTGGGGAGCGACACCGTACCCGTGGCTGCTGGAGGGGTTGCCGAAGTGGGTCGTGAGAAAAGGTTCCATGGCCGCGATCACTTCCGGGTCATGGGGCGTAGTGCCGTTGTAGTCCAGATAGATGGGCTGGATCATGGGGTTGCCTTTCCAACTGGTTTGAATCAGACACCGATAAAGGCGGCCGCCTCCCGGACCAGCTCCTGGATCAACGCCGGGGGTACCGTGGGGCTCTGGGCCAGGCCGATGCCGCGCATGATGAGGTTGGCATCCTGGGGATCGAGGACTCCCGCCGGGACGGCCTGACTGTAAATCCAGACCCCCGCCTCCTTGGGCGTCTGGGGAGCGCTTTCACCGGCGCGGTCCGCGGCGGCTGCCAGCAGCGAGGTCAAAGTGAGCTCCAGGGCGCTGTCGGCCATGCCCTGGGAGAGCAGGAGCTGGGCGGCCTTCAGCTTTTCAGCAGCCAAACTGCGTAGGCGGCTGTCATCCCCCAGCGCTGAGGACTCTGCCGCATCGTAGTAGGTGGGGGCCTGGGCCAGGGGGGAGCCCGGGCCGAGCCGCTGCAGGCCTTTGAACACCAAAGGATCGATAAGGGCCACGGGAATTTCCGCCGAAAGCCGCTCCGCCACCTGGTCCGCGGCGGCGTCGATGCGGTCCAGCACCACCAGCAGGCCGCCGCCGGAGCCACAGATCCGGTCGATGCGCGCCCCAAAGGCCTCCTGGAGCGCCTCGATGCAGCGGGCGATGGCAGCGGTCAGGGCCGGATCCCCAGGGATGCGGCTGCTGACCTCACGGGGCGAAGCAGCCTCCGCGCCCAGCCCTTCCTCTTCCTGGGTTTGGAGGCCCTGGTCCGGCGCAGTTTCGGGGGCCAGGTCATCGATCAAGGTTTCCAGCATTTTTTTAGAGACCGCCACCACATCTTCGCTGGCATCCTCGCGCACCACGTTGTCAAAGAGCGACTGCTTGGTCCGCAGCAGCTCCAGCACCTGCCCTTCGTAACCGTCGGCGGCCACCATGGTGATGATCTGTACCTTGCGGGTCTGGCCGAGACGGTGGATGCGGGCGCTGCGTTGTTCCAGGACGGCCGGATTCCAGGGCACGTCCAGGTTGATCAGCACCGCCGCACTTTGCAGGTTGAGCCCCACCCCGCCGGCATCGGTGGAGAGAAACACCTGCACGGCGTCATCGTCGCGAAAGCGATCCAAAAGGGCGCCGCGCTTGGCCGTGGGCACCCCGCCGTGGAGGCGCACGTAGCCCAGCCCCAACTGTTTGAGCCGGGATTCCACCATGCGGGTCATCTGTTCCCATTGGGAGAAGACCACCGCCTTGAGTCCCGACTGGAGACAGAGCTCCTCCAGCAGATCGGCCAGCTCATCGAGCTTGGGGGCCCCCTTGGTTTTCTTGTCCACCAACCCCGCGGCATTGCAGGCCATGCGCGCCTGCTGCAGGGCAGCCAGCAGCCGGTTCTGTTCGCCGGGGGTCAGAGGACGCCGTTTGGCGATGGCCGCCAGGGTACCGGCGGCGCTCATGGCTGAATCGTGCAGTTCGGCCTGTTTGACGGTCATGGCCACATCCAGACGCTGGACAATGCGGTCGGGCAGCTGGTCCCGAACCAGGCCCCGGTCACGGCGCAGCATCACCGGCTTTAAGCGGCGCCGCAACAGCGACAGGTTGCGGTAGCCCAGGACCTTGCCGTACTCATCCATGACATGAAAATCGACCATGTAGCGCCACAAGGGTCCCAGCACCTTGGGGTTGACAACCTGCATCAGGCTGTAGAGATCCTCCAGACGGTTTTCCAGGGGCGTTCCGGTGAGCACGAAGGCGTAGCGACAGGGGATGTTTTTGACCGCCGTGGCGATCTTGGTGCGCCAGTTTTTAATGCGCTGGGCCTCGTCCATGATCACCAGATCGGGCCGCAGGGTTTCGTTAATCACCGCAAGATCCCGCAGCACAAGCTCGTAGTTGAGGATGAAAAAGGCCGCTTCCCGGCGATATTGAGCATCCCGTTTGGGAGGCGGTCCCTGAATGATCTGACTCTCAAGATCGGTAAAGCGCTCGATTTCCCGGGCCCACTGGTGCTTGAGGGAGGCCGGGCAGACGATCAGGATCCTGCGCACCCCTTGATGCGCCTTGAGCCAGGCGGCGGCGGCGATGGCTTGCAAGGTTTTGCCCAGCCCCATGTCGTCGGCCAGCAGCGCCCGTCCGGTGCCGGCCAGAAAGGCCACGCCCTCCACCTGATAGGGGTAGAGCCGGGCCTTGAGGCCGGAAAGCCGGCCCCCGCCCGCGCTGATCTGCCCGCGAATCTGGGAACTGCTGACCTGGTGGGCCGCATCCGCCGCCAATTGGCGGGCGAAATCCAACGCATCCTGGCCCACCAGGAGGTCGCCGCGGTTGCCCCCCAGTTCAAGCAGACGGAAGAAATCATCCGGCAGGCGGCCGGTGAAGATGCCCGGGGCGTTGAAAAAGGGATCGAGCAGGGCCGCCAGGTCAGCGGCCTCGTTGTCGGCCAGGACCGGGGCCCGCCGCAGGCAGAGTTGGGGCGCATCCTCCACATCCCAGGCCAGGTAGATATAGGTGGTTGCGGGGGGCCGCTCCTTAATCCGGGCGTAATCCCGGCGCTTGCTCAGCTTGTGCAACACCGCCTCGATATGCTTACAGGTTCCCAGTTGGTTGTTGAGAAAATCAGGGCAGTTGCAGATGTTGGCGCGCTGCTCCAGACTGCGGATAGTGACCTGGTACTCCCGGGAAAAGCGGGTATCCGAGGTGGTGGAGTGCGCCTGCCAGGTGCCGAACCAGGGCTTGCCCTGCTTATGGGAGACCTGCACCTCGGAACGGCCGCGCTTGATGCGCGCTTTGATGGCGCTATCGGCAGCGGTCAGGATCTGGCCGGCTTCCTCCTGTTGATCGGCATAGGCATAGAGGGTGGCCACCTGGTGCCGGCAAACCCCGTCTGCAGCGGCCCCACAGCCGCAGGTCAGGCTCAGGGCGCCGTCCGCTTCACAGCGGATCTCCACCTCCAGGGGCAGTTGGCTGGCCTCATCTTCCACCTCGCCCCAGAGGGTATCCGCGTTTTGATCGATCTGGGTGACCCGGTGCTCCTTGAAATCGGCAAGACCCGCGCCGACCACGCGATCATCGGCGATGGTCTGCAGGGCGTCCCGGTCGAAGAAGAAGGGATCTTCATAACAGGGCGTGACACGGCTGGGCATGGGAACTCCTTGGCTCTGGGTTGGTAACAGATGAGTTAAAGGATTTCGGATTGAGAGGCGCGGATCGTTTAAATGGTGCCCAACAGCCTCAGGGAGCGTCCAAACCGAGCAGCTCTCTGGCCCGCAGGATGCCCCTGCGGTTGGCTTCGGCGGTAATATCATCCTGCCCCCGCCCCCGCTCGGTCTTCTGTAACAGCGCCTCCAGCGCTTCACGCCCCTCGGCGGTCTGCATCGCCTCACGGGGGGTTTTACCGCCCAGGGCCGGAATGCTCTGATCCACCCAGCTTTCCCAGTGCTGGCTGATCATCGCCACCAACTGCTCCCGGACTTCAGGATGCTGTAATAACTCCGCTTGTTCCTGGGTGCGTTGCCATCCAGTGCTGTCGTCTTGGCCGCGGTTGAGCATGGCGTCCAGATCCTGGATTTCGTCCAGTCTGAAGCGACCCTTTTCGCCCAACCGGATCTCGATCTCCCGACGCAAGGCCGCGGCCCGCTCCGCGGAATTGACCTCGGCGGTCAGCCGTTGTCCGTCGATCGTTATGTGGCCCAAAATTGTATTGGGCAACCCGCCACTGAGGGCGTGTCCCTGGCGGTCCCAGGGAAATTCCACCCGAAGGATCCGACCGGCATCATCCTGTTTGGCATCGGCGTGCAACTCCTCATCGTCTAAGGTCGTGCAAAGATCCCGGAGTTTTTCAAAGGCCTCATGGGCAGAAGCGATTTCATAAATCAAGCGGTGAATTTCCATGGGATCGCCATCGCTGTTGCGGATCTCGGGCATGGCGTGCAATCCCTGGTTAATCCGGAAATAGAGCGCCCGGATTTCGACCTCCCATTCCGCCAAAGCTTCATCGCTGATTTGGCTTTGCCGGCTGCGCAGCTGTTTCCTCAGCTCAATAATCTCCAGCTTCCGGCTTGGAGGGATCACGGTCGGGGCCAGGCCGATGATCATACCCACCCCGTCCACGGAGACCACACGGCCAAAGAGCAGATCAGCGGACTGCACGTATTCCGAACCCGAGCGTTCCTGAACCCGAATGACGGTGGATTTCAGAATGTCCTGCAGCTTCATGCCTTTTCCCGGGTCCACGCTCACGACTTCAAAGAAGCTAAAGGGCGCCCGATTGGCTTTTTCGATGAGGCGCTTTTCAAGGGGGTCGAGTTTGCGGGATCGCGACTGGGCATAGAGCTCGGCCAAGGTTTGACCCTCGGGGAGCGCAAGGGACACATCGGCCGCTTGGGCGTCGTAAACCCAATTGAAGAAAAACCAGGGCCAAAACAGAGGGCCGATTAGATCCAGGACCTCTTCATCCATCTCATCTTCATCATCAGGCCAGAGCAGAAACTCATCCATGGCCACGTCAATGGACCCCGGGCCGAATGTCTTGGTTGAAAAATCGAGCAGACGCTTTGCAAGCCGGTCATGGGCTTCAGAGAGTCGCTGATAGTATAAGGCTTGCGAAGGGGGGTCTGTTTTTGCCAAACAGCATTTTTTGTATTTTTTGCCGCTGCCGCAGGGACAGGGGGCATTGCGTCCGGTTTTCATGGAGTGGCTCCTCGGTTATTTCACTTCCCGATTTCCGTGTTGACCGACAAGCCGATGATTTTCCAGTCGGCTTGGGGCGATAAATCCCTTTCAGTGGTCAGGGGATAGAGACGTTCCGCGGGGTCTATCGCAAACAGCGCTATCCGCTGCTCATCCTGCTGCTGCAAATAATCATCATAGGTGAATTTTTCGGTCAAGGGGATCGTTTTGATTTCAGCGCCATGGGCCAGGCGATCCACTGGCAGCCCATCCCCACCAGCAGGATGGCCGCCAGTGCGGTTAAGGCGCTTGGGTGCATCAAGGCGCACCGTAGTCCGGTGACCCATAAAGAATTATCTCGCCTTTGTCAGGGTTGGTCGATTGACCGGGGTTTTTAGTCATCAATCCGTTCTCAGACTTCCATGGATTTTTCATAAAGGTCACACACCTGAAATGAAAAAAGCTATTGGATGTCAACAAGCTCGCTATACCATGAATTTGGGATCACGGGTAATCGCTATTTACGAACCGTGTACGATGATGGATCGATTTTTCAGACATTGGCCAGGATCGATCCCAGCTTGACGGCTGACCCGTTTAAGGTCTATATTCAGCCCATAATTTAAGGAGGTAAACCATGACGCTATCCAGCCAAATCAAGCCGATCAGCTTCTTGAAGGCTCACGCCTCCGAGATCGTGCGCAATATCGCAAAACAGCAGGAGCCTTTGATCATAACTCAGAATGGAAAGGCCAAGGCGGTTGTGCAGGATATCGATAGCTATGAGCAGACTCAGGAAATGATGGCGCTATTGAAATTATTGGCGCTCGG
Source organism: uncultured delta proteobacterium (assembly GCA_963713755.1). GTDB lineage: Bacteria > Desulfobacterota > Desulfobacteria > Desulfobacterales > CAVQMW01 > CAVQMW01. Next base: position 361,032 of record CAVQMW010000007.1, read on the forward strand.
TACGCGTCAAATCGAAGAGGGTAAGGTCCAACCCGCAGCCGGCGTCCTCAAACGTCTGCGAAATAAGCGGGAGTCCCACTGATGCAGTTCTCGGTTCTGTTGACCGATGACACCGTGCGTGACGTGGAAAGTATTTACGATCACATCGATCTTCACCATGGGTCGGCTAAGGCGGGCCATGTTCTTGATCGGATCGAGAAAGCGCTCAATGGTTTGTCCGAAAACCCTGACCGCGGCGCCTACCCGGAGGAACTGCTTGCCTTAGGGCTGCGGGAGTTTTGCCAAATTTTCTTCAAACCCTACCGCATGATCTACAGAGTCATTGAAAACAAGGTCTACGTGCTCCTGACTGCCGATGGACGCCGTGACATGCAAAAGCTCTTGCAGCGACGCCTGCTGCAGGCGTGAACAGCCCATAAGAAACCCCGGACCCGCTCGATGCGAGTCAGCCCGGAGGTGATCCGGTTGGTGATGGTGAATTTCGGTTTTTGATGAACCGTTCGGCCTGCTGCCCCTTGCCTTCAAACAATTGTTTCAGGATCGAATTGACTTCATCCCGGGGCATGGCGTCGATCCATTTGTCCATTTCCTGTCGTGAAACCTCCGTTTCCTGCGCAGCCGGGCTGCCCATGCCGGCACCGGCCAGCAGGTCCGGGTCCACCTCCAGAAACTCCGCCAGTGCCTGTTGGGCTGCGGTCAGGCTTCCCAATCCGCTCACGGATAGCGGCTCCATCTCATCGTCGTCCATCATCTCCCCGGCTACGGCCGCCAGCCAACCGATATACAGAGTGCACAGATCCCCACGCAGCAATTCATCCCGCACCGGGGCCAGACGCGCCATCCATCCGCGGCCGTCCTCCATGCCGAAGCGGTCGTAGTTTTCCGACTCCTCCAGGCTCCAGGTGATGATCCAATGGGTTTTGGTGGGTTTGATATCCAACAGGTAAGGCACGGTCATGGCCTTCACCGTCTCTTTGGGCAACGCCTCGATGGGCAGACGCACCATAAAAATGGCCGTCATCCAGTTGGCCACATAGACATGGGCGTCGAAATAGCGCTGCATCAGCTTGTCGGGATCGCCCTTGAAATCGCCCCAGTTATATTCGTTGGTGAAACTGACCGGCGTGATCGTGGCCCGCGTCGAGATTGCCCGCAGTTCGGCCATCTCATCCGCAGTCAATACCCGGTCAATGGATAGAAACTCGTAGTATTGGTATTCGCTCATGGCTTTAGTGTTATGCAGTTAAGTTCAGTTTATCTCATTCGATCACTTCCCAGTGACCACCTTTGGCCGGACCGATGCGTCGAAGTAGGCCCTGGTCCTGCAATTTACGGATATTTCTTTCGATGGAACGCTCAGTCACGCCAATTAAACGCGCCAACTCCGGTATGGTTAAATGTTCCTCTTGCTTTAATATATCCAGAATTTTCCCCGACGTTTTCCCCGACGTTTTCCCCGACGTTTTTGGTGGTTTCGCGACCAGTGTAAGCGCTCCAACCGGTTTTCGATGCACGGTGGCGATAAAAAGGCAGCCATCGCGATCGTCCGTAAAATCGATCTTCGGCCAGGCATCCAGAGCGCGCGCAATGCCGGAACCCAAACCATGGTAAGGTAACAAACCCTTGGCCACATAAGAAACCAGGATCGGATTGCGGATATTCGAATTTCCAGCCAGTATCTTTTCCACCGTCAGATTGTTCGGCAGGTGCCCGGGGCTGACGATCTCGATGCGGTTGTCGAAAAAAAACAGGCGAACCGACGCACTCACCAGATAGTCACGGTGCACCAAGGCGTTCACCAAAAGTTCCTCAAAAACGCTTTCCGGGATTTCGGGCAATCCAGGGGCGTTCACACCTCGGCCAGCCTGAATCTTGTGGAGATTCCGCATGACGAACGCTAGGGCATCGTCGAAAATTTTCTTGAGTGGGCCGACAAAATCTTCGGTATCCACATAGTCGGTAACGTGAATCTCGTTGCCCGGATAACGAATGGCCTTAATCACGAACTGGGGTTTTATCCATTCCGGGCGTTCGGCGAACATCAGCACCCCGGCCAGGTTCAGCATGCCCTCATCAGTTGCAAGATTCATGTTCTGCAGCAACCGTAACAACTCCGAAGGCTCCTCCGGGAATTTGCGCTTGTAGACATCGCGCAGAAAGTCTCGAAACCGAAGCTTGTCCAGAGCCTCCACCCCGGCCTTGGTGGGCAGTTCGTCGGCATGGAACTGGCTGGAGACCTGAAAAAGCCTGCGCAGTTCTTCTTTGGAATTCACCCGCCGTTTGTCCGCGCCCACCTTCAGCCAGATCACACCGTTTTTATCAAAATAGGGCTTGTCGATCCCCTTGGGCATGGTGACCACAACCACCACTTTTCCGCGGCCCACAGAGACGTTTTCAGTTTGCGGAGAAATGGGGCTGCGCACGTGCTGGCTGGCCGCGTTGCTGATCAACTGGTTGATCCGGCCGACCGCGGACCGGGAAAGACCGGTCAGATCACCTTCATCACCAACACCGATCAGAATACGACCGCCCTCACAGTTGGCAAACGCCGCCATCTCCGCTGCAAGCGCATCCACATTGCGCACATCCGCCTTGAATTGGAGGCGGCTGTCTTCGCCATGTGCGACAAGTTTTCGGAGGTTGGAGATATTCATTAAATCGGCGCTCCTGTGTCACGCAAAATGGCAACAATCTCGGCTTTCACTTTGTTCGGGATCTCAGCGGCTTGCGAAATAGGCACATACTTGAATGTTGTCAGATCAAAAGGCACTTTATCATTCCGGTTGCGTGGTTCGAAAATGAGAAAATAGAAAAAAGTAAAATCGTAAGTGGTGGCAACTGTGGCATATTTGTCTTGCGAATAAACTGACCCCCCCATATTCTCATACCCACTAATTTTATTGATCATCATTGAGGTCCAAACCCATATCTCCAAGCCCAACCAGGTAATCAAAATTCCCTTCACCACAATTCCGCAGGAGCGTATTGACTATCTGTTTAGATTTTTGTTCGCTTTCATTCGGCCCTGAGCAATAAAAAGGCTTCCCATCCTTCCCAAAACTATAACTATCCGGACACACAGTGGGGTCAATGTCCATCAATAACTGCTTTGAAGCCTTGAAATCTTTATGGGGCTTAAACCCTAAATTTTCTGCATAATCCACACATTCATCAATCAATTTACGAAGACAGGAAGGGTGGATATTATCCAGTTCTTCATTGACCTCTATTTGGCCTATTCTGTCTTTATAGTCATCCTCTGAAAGAACGGTAAAATAGGCATTTTTGACGCCTAAACACCAAACATCCAAAAGATATACACCGGCACCGATATCACCATTCGGCATCTTGCGAGCAATGATGGCAGTGCCTATTCCAGAGGGAGCATTACCAGATTGTTAATGCAATGGGCTGATTACAGTGACAACTGAGCTTCTTTATACTTCTCGAAGATCTTATCGTAGGTGCCGTTATATGCCGCACAGCGTAATGCGAGCATTTCGTTTCCTGTTTCTTTAACCCACCATGCCCCTGAGCGCTTCATTCTTGTATGACAGATAAATTTGTTGGCTGATTCAATACCACCGCTTCCAATCGGATAACCGCCTATTCGATCACCCTGGTAATGAATTCTTTCACGGTTGTTGTTCAGGTAACCAATGAGTTTGCGGATCTCTTCCTTTGCCAAACTATCCCGGGGCTTCATTCGCTCAAGTCCCCAAATCACATTGTCCACTTCAGCATAAAAAAGCCGTGTTATCGTACTTTCCACCCATTCCAGGCATTTTTTCGATTTTTCACCGTATTGCAGCTTGGCCACCTTGTGGATATGCTCTGCACAATGGAAATAGTCCAGTATTTGTCGGCCCTTGGGAAAACAGGCAACCATGTGTTTCCACAGCCAGTCGGCGCCATCGCCCAACAACCCAATGCGAAGCTTATCCTGATCAATGCGGGATGCCACTAAAGATAGATCCTGGCCAAACTGCTCTTCATTTTGGATTTGATGCCAACTGGCTACATGTACGATTCGATCCTTGCCCAGCAGGTATATACGAAAGCCCTTGGCCTCTTGCCAGCGACCTTTTCCTCTTTTTTCATTTCGCTTTGCTTTGGGCCGTGTGGGTACATGGGCTCCGTCTGAGGCCACCACCAATACCGGCCGCCAGGCACTTTCGCTTACACTCGAGCACCTTTGGGCAATCTCTTGTCGGCTAGGAATGACATCCTCAAGGCAGGCAAACGCACCGACTTGTTCAAATGTATCGTGCATGAAATGGTCACTAACACGATGATCGGTTAGTTCGGCAAAAAGTTCACTGCCATTTGAAAAGGGAACCTCGGTAGCGGTCTTAGTCGATTTTTTCTGAACGTCAAACTGATATTTTTTCCGGCTGACCTCAAGGGTCTCGTCCAGTGGCGTAAATCCATGGGAACAATCCGTACAATAAAACCAGGGCCGTTTCAAAACGCTGGGCCCATGCATGGTTATCAGCTCTTTTAAATGGTCGCGCCGTTTTTTGCACCTTTTGCCACAACGCGGGCAGGGAGCATACTCCTGCTCGAATAATCCAGCGTATTTTTGTTCGATCAGGGCCTGTAAACAGGCACCAAAAAACTTCTGTTTGGTTTCGGAAAACAGTTGGCTGAGCTCCATCACAGTAGGCTCTTTGCCGTCTTCAAATACCTCGTCTACAATCTGGTCAACCCATTTATCCACTTCATCATGGATCATGTTTCGAAAGTTTCCTTTTGGATCCGGTTCAAGATTGCGAGCTGCAAGTCCCATGGCAATACCCAATTATATCTGCGCCAATTGCTGGCGAAATCGCGATGTAAGCGGGTAAACATAAATCTCTTTGATCGCCATACCTTGCCGTTTGTGGTAACGGTCCATCCGGCCGCGGCCCGTGGTTGCTCCCATGTGTATCCAGTTGGCCGCCTTATAGCAAATACCTTTGAATCGTTTGGCGTCAACCAGGGTCTCCATTAGAACCGGACGGTAGCCGTAGCAGTGTTGCCAATCATCCGCAATGGTCTTGGCAGCCAGGGAAAGAGCCGAACTGGCAAGGTTTTTCACCTTTACCCAAGGGAAAATCAGAAAGCGACTGTTGTTAACGATCTTTTGCAGGTTCGCTTTTCGTTGTTCATCGCTCCAGCCGATCCAGCGATCCCGTGGCGCCATCTTCCATGCTGGACTGGAGAATTGAAAACAGCCAAGAATATCACCGGTTGCACCGGATTTAATAAAATAGCGCACCTGCGCGCCAAAAGGCAGTTGATAGCCCAGGTAATGATACCGGTCGACATATTCATACCAAAGCTGTCTTTGTTCCTTGCTCTCAACCCGGCTCAACCCTATGGGTGCCAGTTGCCTAAACTTGCTGCAAATGGTTGGTTTAATATCCCCCTGGGTGGTCTTGAAAATTTTAGTACTGCCCTTTTTGGCGTACTGTGTTCTACATGCCGGCAGCCCAATGATTCCCTTGGCATCCAGGCTTTCAAGAAACTGCCGACATTCAACACTTTTTAGCTTTCCGGTGGGCCTTTTCCATGAAAATAATTCGCAAACCGTATTGGCAAGTTCTCCTCGGCTGAGTTTTGGAAATGTCTCTATTATCTCAGCTATTTCCTCTATCTGTTCCTTGGTGGCCGTTTGACCACAGAATTTATGGACACTTTCAGAGTGCATTGATCCTCCTGGTTATTAGCGCAATAGTTCATTTTGCTATACAGCATGCCAGAAAGAGTGTCCAGGACTTTTTTAGCCTTGAAATATTTTTTTATCGAGAATCATTAACAAACTGGTAATGCACCCTATTCCAGAGGAAAAAATATCCTTTCTGATGCGGCATTCTGTTATGGTAGAAGATTTCGCTATAATAAGTGCCTTCGTATTGGGAATCCTACCACTGAAGGATATTTTTTTATTTCGGTTTGAAAGGGCTTGCTTTCTTTTCGCTTTTTTCTTTGCGAGCTTTTTTTGCCGTTTCTTCTTGTCGATGGCCATTGGATGTTCTTATTCAATCAACATAGCGGGATTATATTAACTCTCTTTTAGAAAGTTCGGAGCGACGATTGCTGCCAACAACCCTTTATCATATATGCCAAAAAGATCAGCATCAAATTTATGGAACTTTCATTCTCCCCTCCCAGGAATAAACTAACCTCCTTATGAACGTCAGGGTATCGAGGGGCTGACCAATTCAAATTCGACGGAGGATGAAATTATTGGCAAGGAATTTATGCAAATGGCAATGGATCATTTCGGAGAAGCTGACCTGAAAGTGCTCCTGGGAGTTCGGAATCGGGCAGATGAACATGAACTCTCACACAAAAACAAAAGGGGATTAGCTCTTGAAGGCTAATCCCCTTTTGTTTTTATTGGCTCCTCGTGTGCAACCCTTTTCATAACCGTTCTCTTTCTCTTGCAGTTAACCAAAACCTTCAATATCGATGGGTTACCAAAGAACAGGCAGCTCCCGGTAGGGCGGAAGCGGCGTTGGGTCACATTTCCGGTTTGCTGTGGCTTCAACCTCATGTCATAGTATGTCACAGCTCGGTGTCACAGCATGACGCAGCAACTTAACTGGATAATTTTCCTGCCAGGATGTAAATTTTTGTCGGATCGGTGGGGCTTGAAGATTTCTCGATAATCAGGCCTTTGTCCACCATGACTCTGAGGTCTCTTTGCAAGGTGCGGCGGCTGACACGAGAGCTGAGGCGCTCAAAGTCCTGGATACTCACCCGACCATGGACAAGGATATGGGACAGAGCCAAGGTCTGGCGGTCTGACAGGTTATGCTCCTTGATAATCAGATCCTTGCGGATGGCCTGCTCGCCGCGCTCCCTGACCTCGGCAAGCTGGGTGCTCAGGCCATCGACATAGAATTCCAGCCAGCCGGTCATGCCCATGCCGGCTTCTCTTACGCCTTGGATAGCCCGGTAAAAAACGGGTCGATCCCGGTCGTAGTATTCGCTGATCGTGAACAATCGCTTGAAGTCGTACCCCGCCCGGTAAAGGTACAGAGTGGATAGCAGGCGGGACGTGCGGCCGTTGCCGTCCAAAAAGGGATGAATATGGACCAGTTGGAACTGGGTAATCCCACTCACCAAAACCGGGTGTGTATCCCCTTCGCTGCTCAGGAAATCCACCAGTTCGGTCATCATGATGGGCACATCATGCGCCGGGGACGGCGTATAGATGGTTTCGCCGGTTGATGAGTTGACCACGTAGTTCTGGACCTTCCGATACTCGCCGGGAGCAGCGGCTCCACCTCTTACGCCTTCCACCAGCCGCGTGTGAATTTCACGGATAAGACCCTCCGTGATCGGATCTCCGCTGGCAAGGTATTCCGAGACGAAATCAAAGGCCTTCCGGTAATTCAGGAGTTCTCTGGCGTCGTCGGGGTCGGCCTCGGGCACAAGATTGCCCGCCAGGAGTCGCTCGGCCTGATCCAAGGTCAGACGTGTGCCCTCGATATGCGTGGTGTGGTGGGCTTCGAGGATCAGCGCCCGCCTTCCCATCTCCCTCACCCACTCCTCTGACAGGGTAGCGGCCTCCAGGAAACCCCGGGCCCGCTCGATGCGGGTCAGTCCGGAAGTGATCCGGTTGGTTATCGTGAATATCGGTTTAAAGGTTTTTGTCATTCCATTATCCTCAATCATCCGGCCCCCGGTGGGCGGTTGCATCTTCGTCGACCCAGTCCTCCTCGGTGTAGGACATGCCTCTTGCGCCCCGGCACCTTGCGTGTCGGTCCGGCCTTGTAAAGAGCGCAGCTTTTGGGGCCGTAGCAGAAGGTTTCGAACCGGTACCGTTTTTTGGACGGGTTCCAGTGGTCGATGATCATCTCCACCGGCATCCGGCAGCCCCAGATGCAGGTCGTGCATTTGGCGTCATAGGTCCGGGTGTCCAGACGCCGATGTCCCCGGCTGCGATAGGTCTCCAGGTCAGGCGGCACGCCATGAAACGGCGGACCAGCCGGAGGACCACCTTCAGCATCTTTCAGTATCTTCAAACCGCTTGCCTTGTAGAATCCGGCCGTCTCAAGCCGCGAATCAGGAACGGGAACCGCCAGGCCGCTCACCTCCATGCCGACTCGAAATCGATGTTTTGCTTGTGCGGCCTTTCCGATGGCGATTATGAATTCGCCGGGTTCATCGCCGATTGTCCCTTCAACCCGAAGCACATATCCCAGGTAGCTGTGGCTCCGTTCATCGAAAGACCGCATCAGCCGAATGCGGGGCTGGACGGCTGTAATTCGTCCCGACCATTCAATTTTGTCCGTTTTGGTTGTCGACCTTGACCCCATGATGAATTTCTTTCCCGAACCCGTTCTTCAAAAGAAGATTCAGCTCCTTTTCGGTTTTCTTGGCCAACGTGCCTTTGCACGATCCAGAAAAGACGGCTCAACCTGTTTGGGTGCGCCGGTGACGATATCCTCGAACCCGGCCATAAATCCCTTCTTGCGAAAGTGCCTTTTGCGCACATCGGCAACCACCGCCTGCCAGTCGGCATCGAGATTGGCTTTGGTATAGCATTTCTTGGCGTGCTCGATATGGTCGAGCGCCGCATCGTAATATTTGCTTTTGCCGGCATTGACGATCCGCATGCAGAGCGCACGGTAAACTCTGGCTGATACATCAGGATGAGAGCGCTCCAGCTTCCGCGCCAGCGGCTCGGTCCGGTAGTGGCTGAGATCTTCCAATTCATCATCCGTAGTCTGGAGCAGGCGCGATACAAGACGCTCGTATTCTTTATGTCTCAAGCCAGAGTTCAATCAGAGAGGACAAATCACCTTTTTCCGATGCCGCCATGGCCTTTTGGTGCCAATTCGTTTTCTCTTTGGTCGGCACATAGCGCATCAATTCCTTGTATGCGAACGTGGAGGGGTGTGCCTCAAACTCGGACCAGGCGGATTGAAGGGCATCGTCCGTCCGCCCGATCCTGGCCAGCATCGCCCGTTTTAGCTCGCCTAATTCGTGTTCTTCATATGATGTTCGGCTGTCCGCCCGCGCGATCTTCAAGCCTCTTTCGACCCAGGCAAGCGCATCTTCAAGACGTCTCCGGCTTTTGTATATTTTCGCGATGGCAATGCAGTCCTTGGCTTCGAGCCCGGTCTGATCGCAAAGCGCGATATAAGCGTCAACATTACGCTGGGCTGCCAGCAAAGTCTTCAGTACGCCGCCCCACCGTCGGCGTTCGTAGCCGGAAAAACGCTTTTCCTCGTCATCCTGGGTCGGAGCGGATTCGAACTTGGCGCGAATCTGCTGGATGAATGCCTCCAACCCCTTCTTGTCGAGCACTTTCACAACCCCACGCTCAAGGTCGTGACAGAATCCGTAGGGGTCGTCTTCCATCCAGGATATCAACGATATTGCGGTCTCGTCCGGATCAAAATTTGCACCCTGACGCGCTTTGATCCAACCTTGAAACAGTTCCTCAACCAGCATGCCGAAATTACCGCTCGAGTCGTCGATCTCATCGGCTTTTTCATGGCAAGCGGCGATGAAGATCTCGTACAGACGCGCTGCCCGTTCCGGCTCTTTCTGGATGATTTTACCGATGTCATCGGCAACATCCTGAACATCCTCCACGAACGACCAGGCGGCATTATAGGAAATGAAACGGCCGGGAGACAGTGCCGCTTCGATGGCCTTTTCCAGCGGATCGATCTGTTTTCGCTTCCCGGGGCTCATGGTGTTCCTTTGATGGTCACTCGACTTCTCGATCCTCCCAGGCTGTTTTTGCCTTCACCTCATCGATGAGAAACCGCACGCCCTGGTTGTCGGACGGGTTCAGCCAGAGCATCTTCTCGAAATATGTGCTCCGCCTCGTCAAAGCGCCCAAGACGCCAGAGACACAATCCATAGCCGTGCATGCAGCGCAGAAACGGACGGTTGTCGATAAGGCCCCACGGCAGCACGCCGGTAAAGTCGTCACCCAAAGACAGCTCGCCGATGCGCAGACCGACTTCGTAATGCCGGATGGCATCCTTGGGATGGTGGTCAAAGACGAAATTGCCCAGATGCGAATGGGCATCGAGGCAGCGCAGGTCCGCCTGGCACAGCTCCATCAAAATCTTTATCCGCCTCTGCCCGCTCGCCGGCATCTTTGAGATCGTTGGACCGGGTGATGGGGTCATTGAAAGGATCGTCAGGGTCCTCGCCGGGCAGCACCTGCTCCATCTCGAACATGGGGCGGGGGCCGTGAGCGATGATCGGCTTGGCCCATTCCTCGATGGGTTCGTCTTCTTCTCCCCAGTACTCTTCCTTGGGGTCCCACATGCCCATCTCTTCAAGCCCCAGAGGCACCAGATCGAGGGCCTTCACGTCGATTCGGGTCGACTGAATCTCGCCGGAGAGATACGGATGGCCGCCGTAACGCCATTGTTTTCGGGGCGTTACCGTGACGATGGCGCCAGGCACCACCTCCCAGAGGCGGCTTGCGCGCAGGGTAATGATCCGGTCACTTCCCAGCAAACGGCACCGGGCGGCCCGCTCCTTGACCGATAGGGCGACCAGTTCGACCGGTTTGCTCAGGTCGATGTCATCGTCTGCTGCCTTGTGCTGCCGCCCGCGTCGGGAAGGTTTCTTGCGTTTCGGCAGGGTAAGGATCGAGGTTGAGCCACCTGCGGTAGGCGGCGATGTAACGTGCCCCTGCCGATGCCTGCGGCAACACGACATCGGAGACCGCAACTACATATTCGGACCCGTCTTCGCGGCGGCATTTTGCCGTCAGACCACGCCGTTCATTGCCGTCGTAGTCCACCGCGATCACCGAAACCGGTTCCCCGATGACGAAACCGTCGGCCGGCAGGGCAACGTCATCCTCAAAGGCCTGCCGAAAGGCCCAGAGCTGCTCATCATCGCCGTATGCGTCGACGGTGATTTCCTCAATAAGTCTGTCCAATGCTTCGAGTTCCTTACCCTCTTTGGGGCTTCGCGTGCTCATCTTTTATTGATCCTTCCAGATACCGGCCTTCACCAGCCGTTGAATCAGCGCCTTGCGCCGCAGGTGGCCGGCCATGAACTTCTTCAATTCTTTTTGGAATTGCTTTTTGGTCGCAAACAGGTCATAGGCTTCGGCGATGTCGACGAGTATGCGGCAGGCCTCGTCATACCCCCGCCCCGATCCGCGCTCGACAGGTTCTTTAACCGACGCCCAGGCCTTGGGAAAATCGCTGGACAGATTCTTCAGATACGCCTTGCGTTTCTCACGTCGCTTGATCTCCCGTTGCTTTCGGTCCCGTTTTTGTTTTTCCAGCCGGATTTGTCGGGCCTTTTCGGCGTTCTGCCGCAATTCTCCCACCGTACGCCGGGGTGCGTCGGTATCGCCCGTCTGCAAGCCGCGCCGCCATGATGCGAACCGGTTCCTGATGGACCGTTCGGCCTGCTGCCCCTTGCCCTCCAGCAATTGTTTCAGGATCGAATTGACTTCATCCCGGGGCAGGGCATCGATCCACTTTGTCCATTTCCTGTCGTGAAACTTCCGTCTCCTGCGCAGCCGGGCTGCCCATGCCGGCGCCCGCCAGCAGGTCCGGGTCCACCTCCAGAAATTCGGCCAGCGCCTGCTGGGCTGCGGTCAGGTTTCCCAATCCGCTCACGCATAGCGGCTCCGTCTCATCGTCATCCATCATCTCCCCGGCTACGGCCGGCAGCCAGCCGATGTACAGACTGCGCAAATCCCCGCGCAGCAGTTCATCCCGCACCGGGGCCAGACGCGCCATCCAGCCGCGGCCGTCCTCCATGCCGAAGCGGTCGTAGTTTTCCGACTCCTCCAGGCTCCAGGTAATGATCCAATGGGTCTTGGTGGGCTTGATATCCAACAGGTAAGGCACGGCCGCGGCTTTGGCGGTCTCTCGGGTCAATGCCTCCATGGGCAGCCGCACCATGAAAATGGCCGTCATCCAGTTGGCCACATAGACATGGGCATCGAAATAGCGCTGCATCAGCTTGTCGGGGTCGCCCTTGAAGTCGCCCCAATTGTATTCGTTGGTGAAGCTGACCGGCGTGATCGTGGCCCGCGTCGAGAGCGCCCGCAGTTCGGCCATCTCATCCGCCGTCAACGGCCGGTCAATGGCCAGAAACTCGTAGTATTGGTATTCGCTCATGGTTTCAGTTCAGCCTTTATCCGCCGGTATTGAATTGGTTCAATCATCTTTTTTCAGCTTCTCGTTTCCTTTCAGAAACCGTTTCAGCTCTGCATCGTCGGCCAGCGTTTCATCCCTGGCCTCCCGGGTTAGCCGGTGCTGATGGAAGACATCGTATTGTTCCAGGGCCAGCTGGTCGGCCACGGCTTTGCTAATTTTTCCGGGGTGTTGGAGGATTTCCCGCTCGTTGAACTTTAGAAAGGCATCCAGTTTTTTACGCCAGTCGCGCATGAAGATCTGGCGGTGGCGTCTGGCCTGATCCTCGGCATAATCGAGGTACATGGTCACGATGCGGTTGAGCCCCTCTATTTCAGCGGCGTTCAGATAGTTTTTGGCAATGGTGACATCGCCTTTGCGCACCTTGGCCCCTTTCCAGGAGGTCAGGCCCATGTTGGTCCTGGCCGCGTCGGCCCTTTCGGCAATCAGCTCAGCGGCGGTTTTGCTCGCGACGGCAAAGTGCAGCTTGTTCTGGACGATGCTAAAAAACTCCTGGGTCTCCTCGGCCTTGGGGTCGTAGTCTACGGCCAGCTTGTAGATGTCGCGGATCTTCTGGTAGAAACGTTTCTCACTGGACCGGATGTCCCGAATCCGCTCCAGCAGTTCGTCGAAATAGTCGGACCCGATGTTGCGCACCGCCTTGAGCCGCTCATCGTCCATGGTGAAGCCCTTGACCAGGTATTCATTCAGGCGCTCGGTGGCCCAGCGGCGGAACTGGGTACCCCGGGGCGATCGCACACGATAGCCCACGGCGATGATGGCGGAGAGGTTATAAAATTTTCGGTTCCGGGAAACCTCCCGGGAACCCTCGGATTGAACTTGTAAGAATTCCTTACAAGTTGCTTGCGGGTCCAGTTCACCTTCCTGATAGATGGCCTTGAGATGAAGGGTGATATTTTGCGGCGTGGTCTGATACAACTCGCCCATGGTGGCCTGGGTCATCCAGACGGTTTCATCCTGCAGCCGAACTTCGATTCGTGTGCGGCCGCCCTCGGTGCGATACAGTAGCAACCGGCTTTGAACGGGTAACATCCGGTCTTGATCATTGGGTCCGAAGCTCTTTTCCATCTCATCATCCATTAACGATCCAGACCAAAGTGACGGTCGGTTGCTTTTTCGGTAGGATTATCTGGCTGCAATGCTTCATGAAAAAGCACTTCAACAAACTCGGCAATTACTTGCAGTTCACCTTCCTTAGCGCCGGTCAGCACGATGGGCTCAAAATCCGGATTGACCGGTTTCAATATGATCCGTGCGTGTCGCCAGGAATCACCGTCCTGGACCTTCTCGCTTTCATATCGCTTGACGGTGTATCGCTCACCGGTCTCCGGGTCCGTTGCATCCCGCATCTGAAGCAGTACGGTCTTGCCCTGCCGTGTGCCTTCCACGGGAGCACGAAAAATACAGTAGGCGCCATCCGGTATGGCTGGTTCCATGGATCGGCCCACCACCTGAGCGACAAACATGCCGGGGCGCAGACGATGTCGTGATTTTATTTCGACCCACTCAAAGCCGGCATCCTCGATGTGCTGCGGATTGCTGAAAGCGCCGGCGGCGGCTTTGAGAGGGACGAACGGGAGGCAGGTGTGATACCGGTCTTCAGGTTTCGGATCGATGACGGATGGCTTCATGGAAACGACCCGGGTTTCTGAGGGGCCGACCGCGTCCGGCCCGAGGCGCAGCTTTCGATAGGCTTCTGAGGCCATCCAATTGGTCACCACCTGCCGGAAGGAGGGATCGTTCATATAGCGGACAAAGATCTCTTCGTTCTGATCCATGCGCTCGACAAACAACCGCTCGAGCATGCTGCGAAACACCAGCTCAAACTTATCTTCCGGATTCACGGCGGCGGCCTGCCGCAGGCCATCGTCCGTAACGGCCGCCTCGACGATCTGGTCGAAGAAGAGCTGATCGGCCTGATTGAAATCCGTGCCGAAACGCTCGTTGACGATGTCGATGAGCTGGGAGAGCGGCACCTTCTCCTCGCGTGCCAGCCCGGAACCCACCTCCGTGGGTCCGTCCAGCGGCCCGGCCCTTTCCATCCGAAAGCGAAATCGAGCCTTCGCTGATCTTCTGCAGGCGGTAGTATTCGAGCCTGCACCTCGTCATCGAATTGGTAGGCCGGTCCGCCCTTGCGGCGCGGCAGCTTGGCCGAAAGATGGCGCAGGAACACATACAAGCGTTCTCGAGGTCCGAGTCCTGATAAGGGATAATCTGGCTCAGGAAGCCGTAGAGGTTTCGAAAGGCCTGCACCTTGCCGCGCCACAGCTCGGCCTCCTCCTCTTCTTCCTTTTGCAGCACCGTGAAGCGCGACACCGCCGGATCGAGCGCCGCGTTCATGGCCTGGTGGTCCGCAGGGCTCTGGCGCTGCTTGGGCTTGAAGTAGACAGCGCAAAAGCGCTCGACCTCCTCGTCGCAGGTAGATGCCGGATGCATCCAGCTCGGCCTTGATCACGTACATGCGCGCCGGTTCGACCTCCTCGCCCATCTCTGCGCCTTCGTAGTAGGTCTTGAAGGCCTCGCGGATCTCCTCGCGGTCGTTGACGAAGTCGAGCACGAAGGTGTCTTCCTTGAGCGGATGGATGCGGTTCAGGCGCGAGAGCGTCTGCACGGCCTGGATGCCGGCCAGCCGCTTGTCCACGTACATGGTGTGCAGAAGCGGCTGATCGAAGCCGGTCTGGTACTTCTCCGCCACCAGCAGCACCTGGTATTCCTGGCGTGGCGAACTTTTCGGGCAGTTCCTTTTCGCGGATGCCGCCGTTCATCTGCTGCTTCGGTGTAGGTCTACGCCCGGGAGTCTTGTCGTCCTGCACCGTCCCGGAAAAGGCCACCAGCGTCTTGATGGCGTAGCCTTTCTCCTGGATGTAGCGGTCGAAGCCCTGCTTGTAGCGCACCGCCTCCAGGCGCGAGCCGGTGACCACCATCGCCTTGGCCCGACCGCCGATCTTGTGGCGGGTGACGGCCTGGAAGTGCTCGACCATCACCTCGGTCTTCTGGGCGATGTTGTGGGGGTGCAGCCGCATGAAGCGCGCCAGGGCCCTGGCGGCCTTCTTGCGTTCGACGTTGGGGTCATCCTCGCAGGCCTTGAGCAGTCTGTAGTAGGTCGCGTAGGTCGTGTAGTGTCTGCAGCACGTCGAGGATGAAGCCTTCCTCGATGGCCTGGCGCATGGTGTAGCGGTGGAACGGTTCCCCTTCGCGGCCGAAGACCGCCAGCGTCTTGTGCTTCGGTGTGGCCGTGAAGGCGAAGAAGCTCAGGTTCGACTGCCGGCCGCGCTTGGCCATGCTGCGGAAGAGCTCTTCAAATCCGTCCTGCCTTCTTCCTCCGCCGCGCCGTTGCGCGGCTTTCTTGCGCAGTTCCTCGCCCGCCGAGCACTTCTTTGAGGTCGGTGGCCGTCTCGCCGCCCTGGGAGCTGTGGGCCTCGTCGACGATGACCGCACAGCGCCGGGTCGGCAGCGCGCCCGGTTCCATTCTCCCGCGCTCCTCGGCCATCTTGATCAACTGCCGCGAGACAAAGGGGAACTTCTGCAGGGTGGTGATGATGATCGGCACCGCGTTTTCCAGGGCCTCGGCCAGCTGTCGGGAGTTCTCGTCGATCTTCTGGACCACGCCGTGTTTGTGCTCGAACTGGTAGATCGTGTCCTGAAGCTGCTGGTCGAGCACGATCCGATCGGTCACCACGATCACGCTGTCGAACACTCGCTCGGTTTTCGACGTCATGGAGCGACGCCAGCCGGTGGGCCAGCCAGCCGATGGTGTTGCTCTTGCCGCTGCCCGCCGAGTGCTCGACCAGATAGTTGTGCCCCACGCCTTCTTGCGCGGGCGGCGCCCACCAGCTGCCGCACGGCGTCGAGCTGGTGGTAGCGGGGAAAGATCATGGTCTCGACCTTCACCTTGCGGCCCTGGTCGTCGCGTTTTTCTTCGATCTGCAGGTGGATGAAGCGGCGCCAGGATGTCGAGCAGGCTGTCGCGCGGCCAGCACCTCTTCCCACAGGTAGGCGGTGCGGTAGTTGCGACCGCCCGGATCGGGCGGGTTGCCGCCGCCGCCGTCGCAGCCCTTTGTTGAAGGGCAGAAAGTGGGTGGCGTTGCCGGCCAGCCGGGTGGTCATGCGCACGGCCTCGGTGTCTACGGCAAAATGAACCAGGGTGCGCCGCTTGAACTCGAAGATCGGCTCCCGCTGATCGCGGTCACGCCGGTACTGGCGGACGGCATCCAGCAGCGGTCTGGCCGGTCAGGGGGTTTTTCAGCTCCAGGGTGGCCACCGGAATGCCGTTCAGGCTCAAGGTCACATCAAGGGATTTCTCCGACTTGGGGGCGTAATGAAGCTGCCGGGTGAGCCCCAGCCGGTTGGCCGCATAGCGCGCCTCCAGCTCGGGATTCAGCTCATGGGCCGCCTTGAAAAAGGCGACACGCAGGGTCCGGCCGTAGCACTTGAACCCGTGGCGCAGGGTGGCCAGGGACCCGTTGATGTCCATCCATTTGCACAGATCGGTCAGGATCTGTTCGCCGGTTTTGTCCCCGTGCAGCGCTTCCAGCTTGTCCCATTGGTCGGGCTGGGTCTCGCGGATAAAGTCCAGTACAACTTCGGGAAAGATCGCCCGCTCGCGGTCGAAGCCCTCCCTGGCAACGGATGCATAGCCGTTTTGCAGCAGGTGTACCTCAATAACGGTCTCAAAAGAGGCTTCGCTAGTCGGCTTCATCGCTGCCTCCCCAGAATGAAACGGGCCTTCTCGCGCCGCAACATCTCAAATGGGCTCATATGCTGAATGCCGACGCCCATGCAGGCATTGGGGATCTTGATCCGCTTGGTGGAGTTGGCAAAGACTTCATGGGTGACGACCACCCACTTGTGGGCCAGGGCATCGTTTCCGGCCTGCACCTCGTCCGCAATGCGCTCGATACTGAAGACGCGGTCCTTTTTGTTGTTATCGATGAGCCATTCCCAGAACGCAGGACAGAAATCGAGTCCGTAGTGCAGACGGCTCGCGGCCATGAAGACATTGGCGTCCAGCAGGTAGGTTGTCATAACATCACCCCCAGACTGCGCCCCAACTCATCGAAGGTGGACATCTTGCGGAAGCTGAGCAGCCGCAGCGCTTCGGTAAAAGAGGAGCGGCCCTCCATGGTGCTGAGCACCAGGGCCCGGGCAAAACGCTTGCCCACCCGCGCACCCAGCGTGAGGTAGAAATCGCCGCCGCTGCCCTTGGCGACCCGTTTTAGCTGTTCAAGTTCCTTTTGAAAGAGGCCCCAGTAGCTGTCTGCATCCAGGGCGCCGGCGTCGTGCATGCGCCGCAGGATCACCAGGGTGCTCACTTTGAATTGCTTTGCCAAACGGTCTATCTCGTCGCGCAGCTCGGCGTTAGGGGCCAACTCCTGCTTGAAGACCCGCATAGGCACAAGAAACTCGGCGGCCACCTGGTTGCACCAGCGCTCGGTTTCTCGACTTGGGAGAGCCGAAACCCCTGCATTGGATAGAGCCGTTTGACCAATCCAAATGTGCGCCAACTCGTGGGCCAGGGTGAACATTTGAGCCGCCTTGGTGTCCGCCCCGTTGATGAACACCAGCGGCGCCGATTCATCAGCCAGGGCGAAGCCCCGGAATTCCCGGGGGTCCAGTTTGCGCCGGTTGTTGCTGCCCACCACGCCGCTGACCATGACCAGTATACCGGCGCTGTCCGCCTGCCCGATAAAACCGCGCAGGGCGTCGGTCCAGGTGGGCATTGTTCGGCGCGCCTCCAGGTCGAAACCGAGCGTCCGTCGCATCGCCTCTGCCACCTTGACGAAATCATCTCCGGGACGTGCCGAGCCCACGAAGGGCAGCGGTCTGCTGCCTTCCATGAGCGCAAATTCGCGGTACCAGTCCTGTCGCTGCTGGCACAGATAAAGGGTATCCAAAAGATCCGGGCTTGGCGGTCCCGCTTCCGTATCGGCCATGGTGCGAAAGTCCGGAATCGGCACCTTCTCTTCGGGCGGTTCCGGCAGGAAGAGATAGCCGATGGGGGTGTGGGTGGCCTTTGCGAATCTTTCGAGCTGCTTTAAAGTGGGCTGTTTATCCCCACGCTCCCAGGCGGCATACTGGGGGAACCGGTCTTCAATCTCAAACAGGTCGAACCCGGCACGCTCCCAGGCCCAGCGCAACAGCTCGGGACGCACGGAAACACGTGTCATGGGTCACCTCCCACGCTGATCTGTCCGGTTACGGTCCCGGCCGGGTTTTCCCGGTCTATGTCCCATTGTATCGGGTTGTTGATGATATATTCACGAATGCGTTTCAATTCATCTTCGTTGCGGATGATATGTTCGTAATAATTTCGCTGCCACAATTTGGTGCCGGGTGTGCTGCGCATTTCATTGATGCGTCTGGTCGCGGCGGATTTGAACGATCGCATGATGGTTGGAATCGAACCGGCAACAGGGCGCCCGAAATGTTCCACCATCGTAGGGGCATGGCATGCCGTGCCCATTGACGATCCGCCATCATTTTGGGCACGGCATGCCGTGCCCCTACGGTCGGCAATCACCACAATGCCATGAACATGGTTCGGCATTACGACGAATGCGTCCAATTCCGCATGGGGAAAATGGTCGGGTATGGCCTGCCAGCATTGTAACGCCGTATGCCCGGCCTTGTTCAACACCATTTTCCCGTTCGCAATTTTACCGAACAGAGAAATTCGGTTCTGTGTGCCGACCGTCAAAAAATATGCCCCTGCCTGGGAATAATCATATCCCTATAACCGTATGGACCGGCGATGATGATTCATTTCGGTGCCTCCCGACCAACGTCGATCTGCCCGGTTACTGCCGCGGCAATAAGGGCGGCGCGGCGTTCCTTGAGAAAACTAATAGTTTGTTCGGTCGCCGTACTGAGAAAATCAATTTTTTTGTCTCTGCTGCGACCGCATCAACGATTGCTAATTGTTCTTCAAGCGGGGGTACAGGAAAATAAACCTCAAAGAATCCTTCTGGATAAAGTCTTAGCCGTGATGACCATACTCCTTTTGAATAGCGGGTGACTTCCTGCGCGAAAATTGGTAATCTCACTAAAGCATCCACGTATGCTGGATCAAGCTGCGCCTTTGGTTCATAAACGTTGTACCCGGGGCTAACGATGCCATACAAGGGAGAAACACCCATCGCGCCCATCCAGGCCCACATTGTGTTGATAACGAGATCACCTGAATGGCAAATTTTATAACCCTCTTTCGTCTCTGCTTCGAACATATTGACATCCAGAGGCAGCTAAAAAAGAGGGTATTGCCTCGATTCTGTCAGTCCCCATTATGATCGGGAACGATGCCATCGGGGCTGTTCGGGCCTATACGGAGGAAAAGTGGGAGTTCAGCCTCAACGATGTCAATTTTGTTCAGGCGCTTGCTCAGATAACCGGTATCTTGGTTGAAATGACCCGTCTTCACAAAGGTCAGAGCGAATATATCGATACGATCGTCACGATGTGCGAGTTACCTGCGCTATAGCGGGTTCGTAATATTGGTCGTCAAATTTGGATTCCCCGCCATGTAAAGGCAAAGCAAAGAAATATTCGGAACTCGGCCCATGCGACACTCTTTTTACCCTCCCCTACGAGCATGAAAGGCGAGTTTTATTTGCACCTGTGACTTTTGCGGCTATGTCCGGGACAAGGTGGGTTTTTTCGTCCACAATCCCAGACTCCTGCCCTGCAAATGTGATCTGGATGGCGATGGGTGGGGCAATTGCGATTACCGCAGCTCCATGTTTTTCCGGTTTGGCAACGATGACTGGGGTTGTTGTGTCCTGGACAAGGCGGCTGCTTACGCCCACAGTACCACACCCCAGTTTTACACCGGTGTTCAGTTTTCGAATGGGTCGGGCAGTCACGTGCGCCGCAATGCCATGTGGTCATTCCCAACAGAGCCTGGCGATCCCAACCTTGCTCCAACAAAATATCACGGATACCAAAAACATCTTTGTAGCTGTCATACGCAGCCAAGTGCCTCGGTCCTGTGACCGGTATGCCTGCCCACCAAAATGCCTTGTTCCCCAACCACAAGCCAGCCTGGTCGATGTGAGCCTGTACCTTGCTGTCCGACCAGCCTGTGAAGTGCTTAAAATGGAGTGCGCCAGTAGCCCGCTTTTCCGGCGAGTCCCATTCTTTCATTGAATCCTCTGGGGTCCTAAAGTTCCAGCGGTTAGTCAACTCCGATTTCAAAAGCCTGACGTTATTGGTTGTGAATTCAAGGCATCCGTCCTTGGTTAAGGGAGTTGTGCTGTTTACATTTACAAATTGCCACAAACGCATGCCCCTGAGTTTGACGTAAAGGTTCAATACCGTCATTCGTCTTAGATCAGATTGCTTATCAAACCAACCTTGCCCGTAGTTACTCGTTGAGAGATGCCCTTGAACGTAATCTGGTAATTGCTGCCAGTAAGGTGCTTTTTTGTTCATAATGGCCTGCCTCTTCCAGATGCACCAGGATTAGCTTCTGCCTTTAAGTCTTCAATTTGATAATCTGGTTGTCCCGATGGGTGGTCACTGCTCTTGCATTGCGCAATGATAATTTTGCCGTCTTTCTCCAGAATGGCGGCGGTGACGGGTACAATTTTGATCATGATTAAAATTGGGGGCCAAATTGTCTGAAGGGATATTCATCAGTTATCTGTGACCCCGTAAATTGTCAATAAATATCAAACCCTTTACAGACCGACCCACGGATGGGATTGTAAGGGTATTCCCGCCTCATTTTACAATACAACCAAGACACTGCCATGACTCTAACTAAACTGGATATCGCAGAGCATATCCAGAATGAACTGGGTGCCGGTTCCAAGCATGCCAGGCAGATCACGGAAACCCTTCTTGAGCTGATCAAATCCACCCTGGAATCCGGAGAGGATCTCATGATCACGGGGCTCGGCAAATTTTGCGTAAAGGACAAAAATTCCCAAAGGGGCCGCAACCCTGCCACGGGGGATGGAATGATGCTGTCTAAGCGGTGTGTGGTAACCTTTTGCCGCTCTTAAAAACTGAAGGAATTGCTTAACGGCCCCTAATCAAACGTTGCCATGCCCCCCACAGCGCTTACTTTAGACAGTCGGCATCGTTCTCCTGCTGGAATCTGCATTCTTTCTCACCAACTGTCGTTCCCTCCTGAATCTCCCGCATGCCGATAGTACTACCATCATTGTACCTTTTCCCTTAACCTTGGAAAGCCAAGGAGGACCTCCCATGAAGGAAGAAAAGCAAAAGAACTATTTTAGCGAAAAAGAGTTTGCGGCCCAGTGGAAAAGGGTCGAGAAGGAGTATCCATTTGTCGCTATTCGGTATTTGGAATTGTTGAACCATATTTCCGACGAATGGCATAGGCGCCGATCATTTATCGATTCAGTCCTTTCCGATATCAATCTGTGTGACCCGGAGTCGCCAATCCGAGCAGCGCAAAAGTTCTGCGATGAACTGGCCGAGTCTCCGACACCGATTGATGTGCCACCGCCACCCTGCAGGCCAGCAAGGGGGCCGGATGATTTGGACCGCTATCTGGAATGCCTGAGGAGCCGATTGGGGTAGACACCGGATACCGATTCTACGGCCTGATCCAGGTCGATTTTTCTGGTGTGATCCTCACAACCAAACCTGGTTAGCTTGAAAACGGCGGCCCGTCATCATGGCGGGTCGTCTCCCGGCCGTGGGTTATTTGGTCAATGCTCAGATAACTCTGACGGCAAAGGCGATGCAACGAACTTTCGACACCCCTTTGAGTGGTTTTTAGTGGAATTAATTCTTCTCTCTTTTCTCTACGTTGTGACGAATACTTTCGGGTTGATTTCTATAGCCCGTAGAAATTCCAGCTGAACAGGCTTCACTGGCCTAACCAATTGCCTTCGTTTGCCCGATCTTGCAACCAGGATGCTCAAATACTTTGTCGTCATCATACAAGGCTGCAGCCCGAATCCCAAATTGGGATGGAAACTGTAGTACTAGATCGTTTTTCAGAACGTATACAGCACGTAAGGGTTGGTGCTTACCAGCTGCAAGGGCAACGGGATGAGTCCAACATTCTGCTGCATAAAGTCGTAAATCTCTTCGGTCTGGCCCTTGGCGACCCCTGGGTCTACGGTTTTGATCATCGCCATTGTCTCCTCCTTTGGCGTAAAGGGTTATTCAATGATATTTCGGAACGATCCTTACCAGTTAAGTTTGAAAGAAGCTGTTACATGGCCCCTTGATCCAGGCGCTTCCAATCAAAACCTGGTGCCCGGTATGACATCTTTGGGCAAGTTTCTGGCAAAATTGAAGCGGTATCGAACGAGTCAACCACCTTTATTCAATTACCGAATTAGAGTTCAGACCCAGGTTCATTGAATACGTCGCTTGCTTTCATCATGGGTTGACTCCCAAAATGGGCAAAGCTAAACCGTGATTATGAAGGTACAAGCTTGGAAACCCATCACCCCGGCTTGCCAGATAGGTTCAAAATCGTCTTCAAAAAGCTTCCAGATGGCGTTCAGAGGTTTTTGGCCTGGGCGATTGCCATCGGCTATCTGTTTGGCCTACCCCATGGTTTCACATGGGCAGCCCGAACTGGAGTCCCCGGTTTTTTACGCCTTCTCTGCATTACTTTTCGTTGGGCAAGCCGGTCCATCTATATAGGAATAAGATCAGTCACCTCCTGTCATTATTTTCTTACCGTTACTACGGGCAAAATTGCATCGTACTTTCGACACCCCTGTGATTGGTTTTTCATGGAATTAATTCTTCTCTCTTTTTTCTACGGTTTGACAAACACTACCGGATTGACGCCCAGTGCCCGTAGAAATTCCAACTGAACAGGCTTCAGCGGCCTGACCAATTGCCTTCGTTTACCCGATCTTGCGACCAGGATGCTCAAAAACTTAGTCGTCATCATAAAAGAGGTCGGCCGTTTGGTCGGACGATTCTTCCAGCCGCTGATCTCACTTTGCGACTTTTCCAAATGGCGACGCATGCAGCGTTCCATCAACCGCCAGATGAGAAGTGCGATCAGCAGTATCAACCCTAAAACTTCGATGCGTTTGGGCTTCTTCAAAAAGATGCTGTTTACGATGACCGGGTCTTTTAAAAATCCGAAGTTCTGTTCGATGCCGCTCTGGTTCTTGTATAGTTCCAATAGCGC
The DNA here is from genome assembly GCA_963713755.1 of uncultured delta proteobacterium. Taxonomy (GTDB): domain Bacteria; phylum Desulfobacterota; class Desulfobacteria; order Desulfobacterales; family CAVQMW01; genus CAVQMW01. The sequence continues at coordinate 384,312 of CAVQMW010000007.1, forward strand.
AGCGGCGGGCCATTGGGACTGCTCCTGTTTGCCGGAAAGGTTCGACAATAAAACGAAACATCCGGCCTTAAGACGCAAGGGGGCAAGTGCCTTTCCATCCAGTTCGATCTGGACATCCAGAGGATATTCATAACCGATGGGCGTGCGTGGTTTTCCTTTGGCGGGCCTGCCTCTGGGATATTTGGCCACTTTTCGGATTTTATACTGCAGCTTGTGGTAGCTGTTTGCAGTGGCTTTTATCATCTTTTCGACCGCCGCCTCGGCGTCGGTCCGGCAATAGAAAGGGCCCGTATTGATTTTTTTTACCAGCGTTTCAAGATCTTGGCGTTTTTTATGAACCAGGCGGTCGATCCGCTTATGCCGCCTTTTGTCATAGGCCGAGGAGTGAATGACCACGGCCCGGTAAATGTCATCATAAAGCGCGACGGTGGTTTCAAACCCGCGGTAATACGCCGCAGGACGTTTTTTCGTGGCCGGAGTCTGGTTGAGTTCGCCAATATCGACCCAGCTGTCGGCCAACACGGCCTCGGATATGGCACGACCGCACGCCTTGTAGGTAGCCGGCAGACGGGTCAGAAATTTTACATTCTTTTCTTTTGCTTTTTTAAGATTGTCCGGGGTGACGAACGCTGCGTCCGCCACATAAACGAAAGCTCCGGGTTTAAGCCCGTGCCGGGCCATGTGCCGCGAGACGCCGCCTAATAGTTCGTTGTTCAAGCTCTTATCCGATGCGTTGCCGTCTTCGGTGCCCCCTAAGATGGGAATGTTGCGATCCACGCACAGCATCGAAACCAAAAACTGCTTTAGATCCGGACGTTTGTCCTTGCTGTGGCCGTAAGTGATCTTCAAGGGAGGGTCGACAAAATCATAGTCCCCGAAAACGCTAACAGAGGTGGTGTCGAAATGCACACGGCGCGGGTCAATCTCAAATACGCCAAGGGCGTTTTGGGCAATCCGGGAAAACACTTTCTGGGTGCCGGTGTCGAATACCTTGTCCAGCACCCGGCCAAGATTGTAGTCGCAGAAAAGTTCCGGTTTAACATCGTGGCCCAGCATCAATTCGGTGTCCTTTTCCTGGAAGAATTCCTCAAGCCGGTACAGCGGCGTTCTGCCCGAAAGCGTGTCGAGCACCATGGCCAGAACGGCGATTCCCGGCGAAAGCTCCATTTCGCTGTCAACCATGGCGTCCAGTGTCTCAACCAGCCCGATCTTTTTGGCAAAGTCTTTGATGATCGGTAGGTGGCCGACCTCGGAAAAGGTCAGATTTTCAGGAACCAGATTTTCCATCTTGCCCTCCCATGGGTTCGTGTTGAACTTGTGAGGGCATAAGTATCAGATATTATTACAAATGTCTAGTTGGTTAATATTGCCTGTGATATCAATATGTTAAATGATTTAACGTTCTGAGTTTATTGGAAAAGAAATTCAGTTGGTACCGGGTAAAAGGGGTGTCGAAAGTAAGTTGCATGGTCATTGTGGCTCATGAATGTGGAAACTAAGTCTGGTTTCATTGGCCACGCTAATTCTGAGGGTAAACTAACCCACTTGTCTTCTCCAATTTTAACCTCAACAGCAAAAGGTCGATAAGTGTATAAAGCTCTTAGCCTATCAACCTGACTGCAATTAAATTGAATCCTTTTGATCGGTATACCATTTGGATCAAGTATTTCAATGTGGGTCATTTGTCTTCCTGAGTACTTGTATTTAGCATAAAGACGGCGCTTTCCATTCCGATCAAATTCGAAGAATTTATCTGCCAACCCTTTATTGAAAGTCTTTTCAAATATTTTTTTTCCAGTCCAGGCATCGTAGCCTTCCTCAAGGGAGCAGGCCAGACCGTCCCATTTGGCCGTCAGTACATTGCATTCCCCTTGTTTTCCAACGATGTATGTATCAGCCATTTTTTGTATTTGTACCTTCGTCCCCAAAAAGCTTTCTTTAAAGCGATCAACCGCACATTTAGCTCTATTCAGGTCATGGCTTATATCGACAGCGAAATCTTACCTCCCAATGAACTTGAGTCCCCCTAAAAACTACAAAGGAAGGTACAGCCTACCACCTTGTGCCCGAAAGATACTTCAAAATGGAGTATCCAAATATCAAAGAGTCAGTTGCTTCCGCATGGCCGTACACTTCAAAAGATTGGGCTTTCCATTCGATGTTGCCGTGGCCGCACTGAAGATCTGGGCCCAAAAAAATCACCCCAAAAGAGGCAAGCGGATTATTCTGGAGTCTGAGATTATTTCTCAAGCATCTTATGCATATAAGCACTCCTATAGTGGGTACGGGTGTGAAAGTGAAGCTATTAAGCCTTTCTGTGATAGTTCTTGTTCTGTATTGAAATGGTTACATAGCAACAAGGGAAAAATTCAAGATGGCAACGAACTGAATCATAGGCTTATACAATAGAAAGTTAAGTTTAAACTCAATATTAACTAATTGAATATATTATTAAAATTATAGTTGAACATGGATTGTTTTTCTGCAATATTTTATCATCAGACAGCCTCCAAAACTCAGGCTATTGGCATTTTTAAAATTTGGCCAGGGAAAGTTTGGAGGCTGACATGAGCTTCCAGATCAGGGACAATTTACCTGAAATGGATAAGCGGATCTACAAAAGTGAAATCCGTCTGCTGATGCCATTTGCAGGAATTATTTTCAGTGAATTAGGTAGACTAAAAGAAGAAGAGAGTCCTCTGACCAAAAAAAAGGAGCATAATCTAATTGAAAGTCTTACTATAAGCAAGAGTCTCGACCACTCGCCAGGCTGAACGGGACCTGTCGATTCCGGACCAGATTAGGCAATTAAAGCAATATTGTGAACAGTATGGTCACGAAGTTGTCCAAGAATTCCGGGAAGAGGGAGCGTCGGCCACCGATGATAATCGACCCCGCTTTCAAGAGATGCTCGGTTACGTTCTGGACCGGGGTAACAGGGTGGAAGCGATACTCGTTCTCACCACTTCTCGCTTTTTTCGGGATGCACTTGGTGCCCGAATTTACAAACGGAAGCTAAAAAAATCAGGTGTTCGGGTCATCAGTATCACCCAGGAGGTGTCGGAGGACCCTACCGGCATCTTTATCGAAGGCATTTTTGAACTCCAAGATGAATACGAAAGTAATATCAATGCCTTTCATACCTTGCGGGGTATGGTGGAAAACGCTCGCAGAGGGTATTTTAACGGATCGAGACCACCTTTCGGATATTTTGCAGAAAGCGTTATAGATGAAAGGGGCAACAAAAAGACAAAGCTTGCACCCGATGAAGGTGAAATCAAAATTGTCAAACGCATTTTTGACTTATATGTTAATGGAGATAACGGCAGACGGATAGGCCTCAAGAGATTAACCGAAATCCTGAATCGGGAAGGCAACCTATATAGAGGGAAAAAGTGGTCGAAACAGACACTCCAAACATGCCTCAGCAATCCTCTTTACATCGGGGAATATTTTTTCAACAAGAAGAGCCATCGAACTGGTGAAATTAAAGACCGTGAAGAATGGATCCGGATTCCCGTCGAGCCGATCATCGAAAGGGAGATTTTTGAGGAAGCCCGATCGATAAGGGAAATCAGACAGCCCACTTCGAAGCATCCGCCTTCCGTTACGGCTTCACGAACTCTATTGACAGGGATTCTCCACTGCGGGAGATGCGGGGCAAGAATGGTGATCGAGACAGCCAAAAGCAATCAGTACCGGTATTACAACTGCTCCAACTATATCCGCAGAGGGCGTTCCACTTGCAAAGGGAACCGGGTACCGGAAGCCGACCTGGATAGCCAAATTTTAAAGCACCTCTCTCAGAAATTTTTCACCCGTGAAAGGATCCGCGAAATCATTGTCCACGTCAATCGGGAGCTGACCGACCGACGTAACCGGAACAGCACGAAGTTGAAAACGCTGTTTCAGGAGCTGGAAGGGACCAGGGCCAGGATCCGGAAACACTATGAGGCCATCGAAAGCGGTGCCCTAGATCTGGGCTTGGTGAGTGAGCGGTTGAAAGAACTCAAGGAGTGGGAATCTGAAATCAGCCGTCAGCTGAAGCAGTTTCAGGGGCCGAAACAGCTGCCGCCCTATCTGTTTAAGGATGAAACACTCCTGAAAACCCAGTCACGGCTTGACGAGATTTTTATGTCCAACGAACGCGGTATGGCCAAGGAATACCTCAAATTTTTCCTAAAGAAAATCGAAATCAAAGAGCGCAAAATTGAGCTTGTGGCCAATACCGTGGCATTTTGTAACTTTTCTCTCATGAAAAAAACTGGGGAAACCGCGGATGTGTTAACCGCAGTTCCCTCAGTTGTCATTGGTTGGCTCCTCGGGTAGGACTCGAACCTACAACCTAGTGGTTAACAGCCACCCGCTCTGCCGATTGAGCTACCGAGGATCAGGTCTGACAACGAACCGCCTTGTATGTAATTTGGCGCTTTAAGTCAAGCTAAAACTGGATTCAGCGGCGGTTTTGAAGGGCTGCGGCTAATCGAATTTGCGCACCCGAAGGTTGAGCTCCGCCAGTTGTTCCGGGGCTGCTTGGGATGGGGCGTTGGTGAGCAGGCAGCCGGCTTTCTGGGTTTTGGGAAAGGCGATCACATCGCGGATGGAGCTCTGTCCGCAGAGCAGCATCACCAGGCGATCGAAGCCGAAGGCGATCCCTCCGTGGGGCGGGGCACCGGACTGTAGGGCCTGGAGCAGGAAGCCGAATTTCTCCTGGGCCTCCTCGGCACCGATACCGAGGGCCTCGAAGACCTGTTGCTGAACCTGGTGGTCGTGGATGCGGATGCTGCCGCCGCCGATCTCCTGGCCGTTGAGCACCAGGTCGTAGGCCCGCGATCGGACCTTCAGGGGATCCTGGGCCAGGATTTCGTAATCCTCCTCCAAAGGCGCGGTAAAGGGGTGGTGCAGGGCCTGGTAGCGCTTTTCGTTTTCGTCGTACTCCATGAGGGGAAAGTGGGTCACCCAGGTGAAGGCGAACTGGGATTCGTCGATCAGTCCCAGCTTATGGCCTAAATGATTGCGCAGATTTCCCAGGGCTTCATTGACCACCTTGGGGCTGTCGGCCACGAAAAAGACCAGGTCGCCAGGCTCCATGTCGATTTGTTCGGTCAGGGCCTGCTTCTCCTGGTTGGTAAAGAACTTGGCAATCGGCGACTGCCAGCCCTCCTTACGGACTTTGATGTAAGCCAGGCCCTTGGCGCGGTAGATGGCTACAAATTCAGTGAGGTCGTCGATCTCCTTGCGGGTGAAGTTGAGGCAGCCCTTGGCGTTGAGGGCTTTCACCAAACCGCCGTTTTTGACCGCATTGGCAAAGACCTTGAAGCCCGACGCACCCACGATCTGCGAGACATCCACCAGTTCCAGGCCAAAGCGCACATCGGGCCGGTCCAGGCCATAGCGCGCCATGGCTTCGCTGTATGTGAGCCGGGGAAAGGGCGGGCTCAGCTCCAGGCCCAGGGTCTCTTTGAAGAGCTTGGCCATCAATCCCTCGGAGAGGGCCATGAGGTCTTCCTCGCCCACAAAGGACATCTCGATATCGATCTGGGTGAACTCGGGCTGGCGGTCGGCCCGCAGGTCCTCGTCCCGGAAACAGCGCACGATCTGATAGTAACGGTCGAACCCGGCAATCATCAGCAGCTGCTTGAAGAGCTGGGGCGATTGGGGCAGGGCGAAAAAGTGGCCGGGGTAGATGCGGCTGGGCACCAGGTAGTCCCGGGCGCCTTCTGGGGTGCTGCGGGTCAGCACCGGAGTTTCGATGTCCAGAAACCGGTGGGCGTTGAGATACTCCCGCACGGCCGCTGCAGCCTTGTGGCGCAGGATGAGGTTGCGCTGCAGCTGGGGCCGGCGCAGGTCCAGGTAACGGTATTTGAGGCGGATGGACTCGGCGGCGTCCAGATCGTCTTCCACCAGAAAGGGCGGCGTTTCGGCGCAGTTGAGAATTTTCAGGGTGTCCACGGTGATCTCGACTTCGCCGGTGTAGAGTTTGGGATTGACCATCCCTTCCGGGCGCGGATCCACCCGGCCGCCCACGGCGATCACGTATTCGCTGCGCAGGGTGTGGGCCTTATCGTGGATCTGGGGGCTGATGCTGGGGTTGAACACCACCTGGGTGATCCCTTCCCGGTCGCGAAGATCGATGAAGATGACCCCGCCGTGGTCGCGGCGGCGCATGACCCAGCCCATGAGCACCACCTGGGTGCCGATATCTTTGGCCGTCAACTCGCGGCAGTGGTGGGACCTACGCAGTGCTTCCAGCTTGTCAGCCAAGGTAACCTCTCTTGATGGAAGGATGGATATTCAGTTTAGTATATGGGGCTCAACGGGATTCGCTTGCAAATCGTGTGGTGAGCCGTTCCAGGGCCTTGGCCAAGGGGATTTCAGTTTGTTCTGATGTGCTCATATCGCGCAACACCACGGCGCCCTTTTCCAGCTCGTCGTCCCCCAGGATAAGCACATGGGCCGCCTGCAGACGGTTGGCCCGCTTCATCTGGGCCTTCAGGCTGCGGCCGGTCATCTCCATCTCCACCTTGACGCCGTCGGCGCCCAGGGCCAGGGCCCATTGACCGGCAGTTCGGCGGCCCGCCCGGCCCAAAGAGGCGATAAACAGCTGGGGGCCGTCGCTAAAATCGCGGCCGCCCAATTGGGCGATTTCCACCAGCCGGTCGAATCCGATGGCAAAACCGATGGCCGGTATTTCAGGTCCCCCCAGGGTTTTGACCAGGCCGTCGTAGCGGCCGCCGCCGCACACCGCGCTCTGGGCGCCCAGGGAGCCGGTCTGCAATTCAAAGGCGGTGCGGGTGTAGTAATCGAGGCCCCGGACCAGCCGCGGGTTGATGCGAAAGGAAATGGCGGCCAGGGTCAGGGTCTCCTGCACCTCCTCGAAGTGCACCCGGCAGGCCGGGCAGAGGTGGTCCACCATGGCCGGAGCATCAACCATGGCCTCCTGGCAGGCGGGCACCTTGCAGTCCAGCACCCGCAGGGGATTCTGGGTTCGGCGGCGCCGGCAATCGCTGCACAGCCGGTCGGAAACCGTTTCCAGCAGACCGGAGAGCGCTTCCCTGAAGGCGGGCCGGCACTCCGGGCAGCCCAGGGAGTTGAGCACCACGTGCACATCGGGCACCTCCAGGCGCTCAAAGAGGGTGACCAGCATATGGATCAACTGGGCATCCACATAGGGCTCGGCCACGCCGAACACCTCGGCGTCGATTTGGTAAAATTGCCGGTAGCGCCCTTTTTGGGGCCGCTCCCGGCGGAACATGGGGCCGATGACATACACCTTCTGGACGGGATCCTGGGCGTAGAGCTTGTGCTGGATGTAGGCCCGCACCACGGAAGCCGTGGCCTCGGGGCGCAGGGTCAGCAGCTGGCCCTTGCGGTCCGGAAAGGTGTACATCTCCTTTTCAACGATATCGGTGTTTTCGCCGATGCTGCGGGCGAACAGCTCGGTGTGCTCCATGATGGGAATCCGGATTTCGCGGTAGCCAAAGTTGCGGAACAACGTCGTTGCCGTGCGCTCAATGTGCTGCCAGCGCTCCGATTCCCCGGGCAGAATATCTTTGAATCCGCGGATGAGCTGGATCATCGGTTTCAGTTCACCTATGGGTTTGGACCGGCCGACAGGGCCGGAGTTCGATCATAAAAGTTTTAATCATTACCCGATTGCGCCAAAAATAGTCAACATCAATCAAAGGCTGATTTGATCAAAGGCGGATTTGATGGCGACGGATCAGGTCGCGGGTCTTGCAAACCCCTTGGATCGGGTCCCGGCGCCCTTCATACTCCACGCAGATGGGCCCTTTGAATTGGGCGGCGCGCAAGATGGCCAGGCAACGGCGGTAGTCCAGGGTGGTTTCTTCACCGGCTGGGTCAAAGGCGCGGCTCTTGGCGTGGGCCATCACAGCCCGGGGGGCCAAAAGGCACAGCCCCTGGTAGGGATCGCGCCGGGGAGGAAAGTTGCCGAAATCCGGACAGCTTCCCAAAACAGGGGAGTCGAAATGATCGAGAATAGCGCTTAATTCCTCGGGGTGGGTGGTCACGCCCCAATGATTTTCGATTCCGATCTGGATGTTGTGCCGGGAGGCCCATTGGAGCACCAAGGTCAGGGCAACTCGGGTTTTGGCCACCGCCCGGGAGGGGCGCGGCCGGGGAGCAGGCCACAGGTGGCGCAAGGCGCGGCTCGCGGGCAGCAGCAGCTCCTTTCCGATCATGTGCCGGATGGCCGCGAGGAATCCCCCGGAGCTGTGATTGCCGGGCCGGCGCGTGAGGGCAGCGGATTCGGGAGAGTGAAACAGGCGCTGGTAGCTGATGGGCTGGCCGCCCAGGGCCAGCCGCACCCGGGTCAGCCCGTTGTCTCCCGCCAGATCGAGCCAGCGCCGCAGATGACGGAGCTCCTTGGCCAGGGATTCCGGGTGGGAGCGGGTGAGGTCGGCATTGAGATCGAAGATCAGACCGCCGCCCTGTTGCCGGATCTTGCGGGCCAGCCTGGAAACGGCGCCGGGGCTGAATCCGGCCAGCTCCCGATCGGAGAGCGATAGACCCTCAAACCCCAAATCCAAGGCCAGGCCGGGCAGCTCTTCGGGGATGTGGAGGGCGCGGCCCTGCAGGCGCTGCAGGCTCACGCCCGCCAGGTAGATGGGCCAGGGCGGCATCGTGACGATCCTGGGGTAATCTGGGGAATGGGATTGGCCCAAATATCAGCCCAACCCATCAAATGGGATGCAGGGCCAAGGGGTGTTCGCCCAGTTCCTGGTTGGCCTGCTGCAAGCCCTCCAACCCGGCGATGACCGCCACGGCGCGCTCCCCGGCGGCGGAACCAAAATGGCGCCCCGCAACCTCGGCCACGGTATCGCGTCCGAGCTCTAAAAGCTGGGCTTTGAATCGGCGGCGCATCTCATCGCTCAAACCCAACAGTTGCCGCATGAAGGCCTTAGCTGCCGCCGCTCCGGGGGTGTAGGGCTTATCGATCTCCGCGCACACCTGTAAAATCGCCTCTTTGATGTCTTCATCCGTGTACTTGCCGGATTGGATGAAGCGCCGGGCGCCGTCGTAAGCATCCAGGGTTTTGAGAATCTGGGGATCGCGATAAGAGGCAAAGGCAAACAGGCCGTCCTCCGGCCGGTACAGGGCAAATCCGCCGTAGGCCCCGCCTTTTTCCCGAATTTCACGATGCAGGTAGAGAGAACGCAGCAGCCGGGCACTTACGGCCAGGGCCGGGGCATCGGGGTGGTCCATGCCCACGGTGGCGGACACCTGGGCCACGAAGGCTACGGTCGAGGCGGTGTTCCAGCCCTCCCAGGGCACCTCTGACGCCAGACTCACCGGGTAAGACTGCAACCTCGCCCCGCTGCGCCGGCTCCCGGCGGTCTCTGCCAGGAATCCGTTGAGTTGAGACGCCCGGTCCGCAGCCGCGGCCAGGGGTTCTTTTTCACCCACCAGGGCAACTCGCAGGTTGCCGGGTGCCAGGATCTGTTCACCGATGGCCGTCAACACCCGGGCGATGGCCTCAAGATCTTCCGCGGGCAATTGGCCCTGGTCCGCGTTCTTCATGGCCCCCTTGATGTGCCGCAACTGATGGATGCCCTGCCACTGCTCAGAGATCCAGGCCGCGGGATGGAAATTGCGCGCCGCAAGGGAAATCGCCAGGCGGTGCCCCGAGGGCAGCACGCTGCTCTCCAAGGCGGCCCGGTACTCTGCAAGCAGGTGCTGCAAACGCTTCAGATCCCGAAAGGCAAAACCTCCCAGCAGGTCTTCCACAATGGCGAACATTTGCTCGAGGTTGCGGTTGAGGCATTTGCTTCCCAGGGTCACCAGCGGCAGGCACTGCCCCTGGCCGTCATAGGGCGTGCGAGCCTGGGGGCTGAGGGCCAGCCCGCCGGTGTAGGTGTCGATGCGCCGGGCCAGGGTGACATAATCCTGGTCGCGGGTGCCCACCCGGGGCAGCGCGTGGCAGAAAAAGGGCACCCAGGGCAGATGCTCCGCCGGCAGGCCCCCCAAGCCGCAGGTCAGGGTGAGATAGAAAATGCCCGAGGTGGGCTGCTGGTACTGGAACAGGTCCCCGGCGTCGCTCCGGGCCGTAATCGCCACCGAGGGAACCGTGGGGGAGATGTCGGCCAGCTCCAGGGTGGGCAGCACGGAAACATCCTCCTCCATATCCTGAAGGGCTTCCAGGGCCTGGCTCTCCTCGCGGATCCGGCGGGCCGCTTCGGCGCTCAGTTCGGCCTTGATCCGGGCCAGTTCCCGGGCCACGGCGTCGCTTTCCCGCTGCTGCTGGCTGAGATCGGGAACCAGGCTCAGGCGCACCCGGTGGGGATTGTCGAGAAGGTAGCTTTGGATCTTGCCTTCCAGAAAGCCGCCGCCGGTCATGGCCCGGCGCAGCGCTTCCAGATCGTCGTCCACATTGAGCACGCGCAGGGGGTCACCCCCATGGATCCAACTTCCGGCCAGGGTCAGCAGCAGGCGGATGCCGTAGGGATAGGGCGTATTGGTGATCTCTTTTTTCTGAAATTCGATCTGGTGCAGGGCCGCATCCACCAGTTGCCGCTCAATACCCTGGTCCACCAACTCCCGCAGAACCTCTAAAATCAGGGATTCAATTCGATCCGCGTCCTCGGGGTCCACATCCTTGAGGCCGCAGGCAAACAGGGTGTCACGGTTGTCGGCATCGAATCCGGTGCCGTCGCTCAGGGCGCTGCCCATGCTGGATTCGATGAGCGCCTTGCGCAAGGGAGAGGCGGAATTGCCCAGCAGGACATGCTCCATCACCGCCAGGAGCAGCACCTCAAAAGAGTCCGTGATATCGGCCACCAGCCAGGCCAGGCAGACCTGGGCCTTGCGCGCGGGGTCCTGGTCGGCGGTGAGGGGGTAGGTGTAGGTTTTTCGGGTTTCCCGCTGCCAGCGTGGCTGGCTGGGGACCTCGGTCCCTGGATCGATTTTGTCAAAGCGGCTCAGAACCTTATCTGAAATAAAGCGCAACTGCTTTTCCAGGTCAAAATTGCCGTAGGTGTAAAAAAAAGCATTGCTGGGATGGTAATGGCGCCGGTGAAACGCACACAGTTGCTCATGGGTCAGCTCAGGGATCTTTTTGGGATCCCCACCGGAATTGTGATGATAGGTGATATCAGGGTAGAGGGCGTTGAGCAGGGAGCGCACCATCACCTGCTCCGGGGCCGACATGGCACCCTTCATCTCATTGTAGACCACCCCCTTGAACTGCAGGTTGCCCTTGGCGGGGTCCCCATTGCCGTTACCCTCGAATTCCAGCCGGTGCCCCTCTTGCTTGAAGCTCAGCCGATCCAGGCGGGGAAAAAAGGCGGCGTCCAGATAGATCCCCATGAGGTTAAAGAAATCTTTCTCATTTTGGGTGGCAAAGGGGTACATGGTCCAGTCCGAGGCGGTCAGCGCGTTCATGAAGGTGCTCAAACTGCGCCGCAGCATGGCGAAAAAGGGGTCCCGCACGGGATAGAGGGCCGAGCCGCATAGCACCGTATGTTCCAAAATGTGAGCCACGCCGGTGCTGTCGCTGGGAACGGTCTTAAAGGTTACGCCGAAGGTATTTTCCGAATCGGAAGCGGCGATATGGATGTGGCGGGCGCCCGTGGGAAGATGCTCCAGTTGGTAGAGCTGAGCCGCAATGGCCGGCAAGGGATCCACCTGCTTCACCGTGTAATCCAACAGCCGATCTCCGGGGCTGTAAGTTTTTCCACCCATGGGTCTATCCATGATGCGCCTTCCTGAAAAAAAACAAGGGGCTTCCCCCTTGTTTTTGGTCAAAATAATTTATGGGTATTGGGATGAGGAAAAGGCCTTTCCAAAAGCTGCTGAGAGAAGCCCCTCGAAACCGTAAGTTAGGCCTCGTTTGCCTTGGCTTGGGGAACGGCAACATAAGTTCCGCGACTGATTCGCTCAATTTTACCGATTTTATCCAAACGGAAAATGATATTGCGAATTTTCTTTTCATTGAACCCGGTCCGATTCTGAATTTCAGCAAAGCCAACCCCATCCTTGTAGTCGCCGATCACTTCCAAAACCGTATCCGAAGCGGTCATTCCGGCCCGGCCGCGCCCGGGGCCTCGTCCGACGACGCCCCGGCGACTGCGCATGCTGCTGGTGGTTTTCATCAGTTTTTCAAGCCGTTCCAGCCGTGTCATTATTTTGTCCACATCCTTGCGGGTAGGAATATTGTAGTTCCGCAAGAAGATCTTGATCATCGAGTCAAAGGTGACATTCTTTGTTTTCCTAGCCATAGAACCCTCCTTCAGGATTTAGAGTGAGATCGTGGTGGCACCTCCACGATGTGGAACCGGCACAACACCTGTACCGAGTTTGAGTTAATCACCGAAATTATGGAATTTTAGCGCTTTGACCGCCCATGGCTGGAAACGGGCAAGAGGGCTTGATCCCGGAATTCGGATATTTTATTAACCTATTAGTAATTTAAAGTATTGTATGCAAGCAAAAAAGTCAAGATGGAGGTTCATTTCAGCGGTGCTAGATAAATTTCCTTTTCGGACCGCTAAAATAGTGTCCGGACGAAAAGGGTGGATTTTGGTTCCAGGCAAGGCCGCAGCATTTTTCCAACCGGAAGCATAGCGGAGCTACGTTGAGGATTGGTAAATTGCGAGAACGCAGCATGGGGCCGAAAGATGCACTTTTCGGTCAGACACTAAAATAATAAGTTGAACCCTCACTATCGGCGGTGGTAGCATACCCTGTCATTTACACTCGAAACTGCCAAGGATCCCTTTTCCCACCCCTGGATTTATTCGCGCGGGGAGCCGAGTTACGGCCCCAAGCCAAGATCACCGCCGATGACCTCACCTCGTATTTTACTGAAAGCCTGGAATCTGCGGGCCAAGTACCGCCTGGGCCAAAATTTTCTGGTGGATCCGGGATTGGCCCAGCGCATTGTGGCGCGGGCGAATGTCGGGCCTGAAGAGCGGGTGCTGGAGATCGGTCCCGGGTTGGGAGCTCTGACCATCCCCTTGGCCCGGCAAGCCCTAAAGGTCACGGCCGTGGAGAAGGATATCCGCTTGATCGAGCTGTTGCGGGCCGAATTGCTGGCCCAGGGCATTACCAATACCGAGATTATCTTTGGAGATTTCCTCAAACTGCCCCTTGACCAGCTACTGCCCGAAGCATCGGGACCCCACATGGTGGCGGGCAACTTACCCTACAATATCTCGTCCCAGGTGCTGGTGCGCCTCGTGGAGAGCCGCAGCAAGGTGAGCCGGGCGCTGCTCATGTTCCAGGCCGAGTTGGCCCAGCGCATGACCGCCGCCCCGGGCAGCCGGCAATACGGCCGCTTGAGCGTGATGCTTCAGTACTGCAGCAATATCGTCCCCCTCGTCCAGGTGGGTGCTGCGGGATTCTTTCCGCGGCCCAAGGTGAACTCTCAGGTTCTGGAAATTCGCTTCGATCACCGCCGCCGGCTGCCGCCGGAGGAAGAAACCTATTTGTTCCGGGTGATTAAAGCCGCCTTCGGCCAACGGCGGAAAACATTGAAAAACGCCCTGGCGGCCGGCAATCTGAACCTGGAGCGGGATGCGGCGTCCCAAGCCCTGAGCGCGGCGGGCATCGCCCCCGAACGGCGGGCGGAAACCCTCGGCGTGGAAGATTTTTTAGCGTTGACCCGTGAAATCCAGGGCCGATGGGCGGGAGAACCCCCCATGGGCCCCCCGACCCGGAGCGTCCCATGACCATTTGCGATCTATCTGAATTTTTCCGCCTCTCATCGGTGCTGAATTACAATCTCAGCGCCGCTTCCCTGAGCCGCCACAATGTCCTCACATTCATCACCAATGGGCAGCGTTTGGCCCTGGACGATCAAGAAGACCGTCAAATCAAAGGCATTCTCATGGAGGCCTTGAGCTATCTCTTCCGGGCCTACCAGCAAAAACGGCGACGTTTGGGACCCATGGCGGTGCTGCATCCCCTGCGGGCCACGGCGCTGTTTGTGCGGTCGGTGGAAAGTCCCAATACCGTGGACCTGCTCACCGCCTTGTTTCATGATGTGCTGGAGGATATCCGTGTTCAGGATTTTTCACACAAACAGTGGCGGGAGATGGAGAGTCAACTGAATCGGCTTCTGCAGCGGCTCTCTTCGGCCCATGAAGATCGGCTGGTGGACCGCCTGGTCAGCCTGACCCGGTTTTCCCATGAAAGTTACTACCAATATATCGGACGGCTCCTGGAAAATCCGCGACACGGTCACACAGTGGTTCAGGTCAAGCTGGCGGACCGGCTGGACAATACCCTGGACATGCGCATCGATCTTCAGGATCCCATGGCCGGGGTCGATTTTTTCAAAACGATTTTTCAGATGCTGTTTGTCAACAACTACCGCGGCTATATCCCCTCAAACCGCCATCCCCCCACATCGGCCCTCAACGGCGCCCGGCGTCTCTACCAGCTCTTTAAAAATGCCGTCCTGCTTTCCCTGGTGCGGCGCTATCGCCTCGGTGTGGGCCGCGAGGCCCTCAGCGACCTGGAGGAAAACCTGGCCGAAGCGAGTCTCAATGAAGCCAAGCGGACCTTGCTGCACGTGGTGGGCTATCACTATCAGGAGATTCGGGAGCAGCGGGGGCTGGTTCTGGACGCCATGCAATATTGCTACAGCGGCCGGAGCAGCCTGGCCACCAAGCCGGGCCAGGAATACCTGTTGGACGGCCTTTTCACGTCCTATTTCGGCTTGCCCACCAACAAGGCGCGCAATCAAAAGCTGGATCTGTTGTACCAAAACAAACCCTTGATGATCGAGGCTTCGGTGGCCTTCATCGTGATCTTCCTCAGTTTTCTAAACGACCCCGCATTCTTCGTGGGCGGCATCAGCGAGCAAGGTCTCGATCCGCGTTAAGCGCGCATAGGCCGGCGCATGTTCCGGGATCTTTTTTGGCCTTCGAACCGCCCCTCATATTTCCTCGGGTCTTCCCAATGCGTTGAGCACCAGGGTGATGGGGCGGTCCTCCTCACTGCTTCCGGCGTAGTGGATGGGCCCCGGATTGCGGTAGTGGTCCGGCCCCGGGACCGCCCCCAGCCACTTCTCGCGAAATGCCTGGGCCACCTGAAAGGCCGGGGAGTTCAGGTCCACCAGGCTTCGCTCCAGCACCAGGGCCAGCTTGCCCTTGCGCTCTTCCAGGTGCATCAGGGGCGCAATGGGGATGCCGATGGGCTCCCAATGTTCAAAGACCTGCTCCAAATTGCGGATGGCAGCCATCTGCCCGCTGGCCCCATTGGCAATCAAGCTGAAGGCCGTCAATCCCAGATTGTAGGTATAGGTGCAGTCGAATTTGGTGGGATCGCTGCCCCGGCCGTCATAGCCGTAAAAGTGGAACTGGGTTTTAAAATTGGGCACGGACTTCTGGAATATCTTTTCAATTACCGGCGGTATGGCCTCGCCCCGCTTTAACACCTTGGCCTGGTCCAGAACGCTGCGCAAGGTTTTCAGGGAAATGATCTCCCGCTTGATAAGCAGCATCTCCGCGCTGTAATCCTGAAACACCACCGGGCCGTAGTAATCAGGGTTCAGGCCCCCGGCGGAGACAATCCCACGGTAATAGCTCTTGGAGATCCCGATCTTATAGAGCCCCTTCTCTTTGAGGATATCCAGATAGTCCTTAACCAAATCGATCAGCACCTGCTCGGTATTGACCTGGGAAAATTGAAAGTTGCCGTGGCTGTCCCTCTCGGTAAGCAAACCTTGCTGGAAAAAGTCGGGCAGATCGTTGAACAGATCGTCATCCCTCATGTTCCAGATCCGTCCGAAACGGGATTTGACATCCCGCCGGGCCAACCGCCGCAGGAATTCCAGCTTGTCGTCCAGGCGCGGAAACCCCGAATGGAAATCCCGGTCGTGGGTGGCGTTGTACTCGGCAATGATGTTGTTGAGCTTGGTGATAAAGACTCCGATTTCGTTGATGAACTCCAAAATGCCCTCCGGAATCACCACCAACCCGTAATTTTTACCGGCGGCCGCCCGGCGCACGATTCCGTCGCAAATGTAGCGCGAGAGATGCCTCAGGGTCATGCCGTAAGCGGTATAGTCCGTTACTCCCGCGGCTTGGGCCGCGGCGACTCTATCGTTGTCCACATAGTCGGCGATCTCCTCGCCGATCAGGGCGATGTTGGCGTGGGTCTGCAAGGTCACCTCCAGGGCCAGATGGCTGGCTACCCGGCCCATCACCTTGCAGATGTGCCAGTATTTGACATCGGAGCTGCCGTCGTTGGAAAGGTTGCTGATATCCTGGGAAAAGGCCCGCGCCGCGCTGTGAAACCCAAAAGACATGGCGCATAACAATTTTCCCTGGGTATCCCGGACCTGTACATCACCGTCGATGGTTTTGGGTACGCCGATCACCTGAATCCCCGCGGGAGCCAGCTCCTGGGCCAGAAAAGCGGCGTTGGTGTTGGAGTCATCGCCGCCGATGATCACCAGCGCGTCCAGCCCCAGGGCCAGGCAGGTTTCCCGGCTGCGGCTCAGCTTATCCTGGCTGTCGATTTTGGTGCGCCCGGTTTTGATCAGGCCGAACCCGCCTAGATTGCGGTGGCTGTCCACCAGTTCATCAGTGAGCACCAGGGACTGATTTTCAATGATGCCGTCGGGCCCCATGAGAAATCCGATCACGCGGTTCTCCGGATTGGCTTTGCGGGCTGCGTCATAGATTCCGGCAATCACATTGTGGCCCCCCGGCGCGGGCCCCCCGGAAAAGACTATCCCGATGGTGCGGGCCCGCTCGTAGGCTTTTTTCCCGGCAGCATCCAGCTTATCCGCGCCAATGAGATCCTGCACCTGATTTCCGATGATCCGGGGCAGCAGGCGCCGGGCCTCGGGATCGATTTCGAAGGTGTAGCCTTCGTTGGTCTTCAGTTCGCTATAGGGGTGTTCGAACACCTCACAACAGGCCGGTTGATTGCCCCGGCGATCAAAAAGGGCCTGATTCTCATTACGGGTCACACTCTTGACTTCCGGCAACGCCAGGAACTTCTTGAATTGAGCCGATTTCATTTGAAACATCCCCCTTGTTGTTGGAATTCAAATCCCGGTAATCCCTTGGGAATGACCCAACCCACCGTTCAAGGCCCCTCCAGACCACGCGGCAAGTCACCGGAAAGATCTATAACTGTATTAAATTCAGTAACATAATCGTCATGGAAAGAAGATGTCAAGGAGATTTGTGGGCCAGGTTTCCCCGCCATCCGACGGGGGTTGGGCTGACTTTGGCCGCTCTGGAAATGGCGCCGGACCTCCCGGAGGGTGATTGTTCCCCGCGGTTATGTGCTCCCATATCTTGTGGGCCAATAGTGTGGCCATACTCTCCATTGTGTTTTTTCTTGCCAAGGTTCTCAATAGCTGCTATTTTTTGGGGCAAGTTAATCTGCTGAAATACGTTAAGGATCCATGGCCTCATCCATCTTTTTCGCTGCCCTTAGCATAAAGTTCGGCGCATATGAAACTTAAAAAACTCGAAATCAGCGGCTTTAAATCTTTTCCCCAGAAATCCGCCATCCATTTCCCCGCCGGTATTTCCGCCGTGGTGGGGCCTAACGGTTGCGGAAAAAGCAATATTGCCGACGCCTTGCGCTGGGTCATGGGGGAGCAGAGTGTCAAGCAGTTGCGGGGCAAGTCCATGGAGGACGTGATCTTTTCCGGCACCAACGGCACGGCCCCCACCAATCTGGCAGAAGTGTCCCTGACCCTGGTCAATGACAATGGATCGGCCCCGGTGGAGCTTAAGGATTACTCGGAAATCATGCTCACCCGGCGATTGTACCGTTCCGGAGAGAGCGCCTACCTGCTCAACCGGCGCCCCTGCCGCCTCAAAGACATTCAAAACATCTTTTTAGGCAGCGGGCTGGGTCCCAAATCCTACGCCATCATCCAGCAAGGCAACGTGGGCGCCATCATCGAGGCCGGCCCCGAGGGGCTGCGTTATTTTCTGGAAGAGGCGGCCGGAATCACCCGCTACAAAAGCCGCAAGGACGAAGCCCTGCGCAAAGTCAATCAGACTCACCAGAACCTGCTGCGGCTCCAGGATATTCTGTCCGAAATTCAGCGTCAGATGCAGGGGTTGAAACGCCAGGCTAAACGGGCCGCGAAATACCGAAAATACCAAAAAAAAATCCGCGGCCTCGATACCCGCCTGGCGCTGATCACCTATGACAGCCTCTCCCAAGCCGGCGCTGAGGACGAGGGACGCCTACAGCGGCTCCAGGACCGCCATCAGGCCGACACGGCCCAACTGCGCACTGTCGAGGCCGCCCTGGAGACCATCAAGGCCCAGCGCTGGGAAAAAAATGAGGCCATGGGCGCCCTGCGCAGCCGCCAGCACGCCGACCAGCGCCGGGCCGACGGTATGGAACATGATCTGAAACATACCCGGGAATCCGTAGCGGAGCTCAAGAGCGAAATCCATGAGCTGCAGGCGGCGCAAAGCGATCTGGGGGCCAAGAACCAGGGCCTGGCCCAAGAGATCGCCCAGGTGGAAACAGAGATCCAGACCCTCGAGGCCCAAACCCACCAGGCCCGGGAGGCCATTGAGCGGGAAGAGGGCGCATCGCGCACCCTGCGCCAGGAAGCCGACCAGCTGCAAAAGGATTTGGAACAGAAAAAACGCACGTTGATGGAGATGGTGGCCCAGGAAGCGCGCATCAACAACATCTTTCAGAGCGCAACCGAAAACCGCGACCAGTTGAAACGCCGTCTGAAACAAACCGATGAAAATGCCTACCTGGCGGCCAAAAAGGTTGAGGAGCTGGAGAGCCAGGAGCAAACCACGGCGGATGAACTGGCCGCGGCAAACCTTGAGTTGGAAGATCTCAATGGCCACTGCGGGCGGCTGCGCCAGGAGCTGAGCCGCCAAAGCGAGGCCTTAGGCGCCCAGGTCAAGGCCGTTCAGAATCAGGAACTGGAGTACAGCAAGGCCGCATCCCAACTCGCTGCGTTGAAAAAGATGGAATCCAATTATGAGTGGTACCGGGACGGGATCAAAACGCTGATGCAGCAGGCTGCACAACCGCGCGACAGCGGCCAGAGCGACTCGGCTTCCATTGCGGTCAAGGGCGTGGTGGGGGATATCTTGGCCCCTGCCCCGGGATATGAAACTGCCACGGAAACGGCGCTGGGCGAAGCCCTGCAATACGTTATCGTGGAAGATCAGGCCGCCGCGGCCAGGGCCATGGGCTACCTCAAAGCAAGAAAGGCCGGCCGTTGCGGTTTCATTCCCTTAAATTCCCTCAAACCCATGGCGCCCGGGGGCGGCGCCTCGCCGGCGCCCGCAGACCCGGGCACGCCCCGACTGTTGGACCGGGTTGAGGTCAAATCGCCCTTTGAATCCGTGGCCGCTTGCCTCCTGGGACATGTGGCCCTGGCGGATGATCTTGACCAGGCCCTGGACCGGCACAACCGCAACGGCAGCTACCAGAGCGTGGTGACCCCCCAGGGGGATCTGGTCTCGCCCCAGGGCATCATGCTGGGCGGCTCAGGGGCCAACGGCGACGGCATCCTGGCCAAAAAGAACCAGTTGCGCGCCTTGGCGCAAACTTGCCAAACCCTCAAGCAGCAGCTCGATGCCGCCCGCCGCGCCCTGGAAGATATGGAAAACCAGGTTCGCGATCTGGAAGCCGATCTTCAAGAGGCGCTGGCGCAGCGCGAGGATCTGCGCTTAAGGCGCACGGAGATCGAAAAAGAGGCCTATCGCCAGGCGGAAGAGCTCAAGCATGCCCGCGGCCATCTGGAGATTGTCGAGCTGGAGCAAGAGCAGCTGCAAGGCGAGGAAATGGAGTTTGAAACGGAGATCGCCAAATACCGCCAAAGCCTGGCCGAGGCCCGCCAAAGGGTAGCCGACCTGCAGCAGGCGGTGGACCAGACCACCCGTCAAATCGAAGCCGGCACGGTCCGCATGGAGACCTTCAACCAGCGGCTGGTTCAAATGCAGCTGGATCAAACCGCCGTTTCCACCCGCCTGGAAACCCAGCGCGGCGCCCATCAGCGGCTGCAAACCTTTTATGACGACGGACACAAACGCTTCACTGCCCTGGCCCAGGAGATCCAGCGCAAGACCGAACGCCTGGCCGCGGCCCGGGAAACCATCACTACTCTTACCGCCCAAATCAGAACCGTCTATGGGGATCTGGAGCATCTGGCCGAAGAGCTGAGCGCTACCGAAAAAGCGTATCAGGCCATCGACGGACAACTCAAAGCCAACGACCGGCAAAGCGCCGAGCTCCGTGAAAAGCGGGAAGAGACCCTGGAAGCCATCCGGCGCCTGGAGTTGGCGCAATCCCAGCGCCACCTGCAGCAGGAGAACATCACCCGGCGAATCCAGGAACACTACCAGCTCAGCCTAAACCAGATTCGCCAAGAACTAAGACAATCTGCGCAGTTACCTTCTGGGGAGGCTTCGGCCTCATCCCCGCCGGACCCATCCGGGGCGGCACCCGACGCAGCCGAGATGGAGGCCGCACTGGAACAGCTGCGGGCGCGCCTGGCGCGCATGCCCGATGTCAATCTGGGTGCCATTTCCGAGTATGAAGAACTCAAGACGCGCCACGATTTTCTCACCACCCAGAAAGAAGATCTGGAAAAGGCCATCGCCGATCTGCACAAAGTGATTCGCAAAATCAACCGGATCTCCCAGGAGCGCTTTCTGGCGACCCTGGAGGCAGTGAATCAAAAACTGGACATTATCTTTCCCAAATTGTTTACCGGCGGCACGGCCCAGCTGGTACTCACCGAACCGGCCAAACCTCTTGAAACCGGCGTGGAATTCATGATACATCCGCCGGGCAAAAAATTGACCCGCATGAGTTTGCTCTCCGGGGGCGAAAAGGCACTGAGCGCCATCGCTTTCATCTTTGCTATTTTTCTCATCAAACCGGCATCCTTTTGCCTCATGGACGAGATTGACGCGCCCCTGGACGATGCCAATATCAAGCGCTTCAACGAGCTTTTGAAGGTGATCGGTCAGGAGTCCCAAATCATCATGATCACCCACAACAAGCAGAGCATGGAGTTTGCCGACACCCTGTTCGGGGTGACCATGGAGAAAAAAGGAGTTTCCAAAATCGTCTCGGTCAACCTCGAAAAATCCGTCCCTGCCGCGGCCTAAGGGTTTGCGTAGAAATAAAGTCGCAGATTTTCAGTGTTCAGGCGCCCGCTCAGCAAGGCACGAAAAATAAGGAATATCGGGAGTATTGCGTGTTTTCGCAACGCCGTCAGCCCGGATGGATTGGCGGCCGAATGTCATTGGTTTTGCCAATAGGACCCCCAAGCCCCCATGTCCGACCTGTTACAGCAAGCGGCCGAAATCCTGACCCCCATTTACGATACCCTGCCCCTCTGGGGCTGGGGCCTCATCCTGGCCGGCCTGTTAATCTGCCTGATCGCCATCCGAATTCGACGGCGGCGGCCCCTGCCTCTTCCGGAAACAGCCCCCAGCGCCTCAGTCGAGACCCGAAAGGACGAGGCTGCGGGCGAAGCGCTGCCAGAGCAATCTGAGGCGGCAATGGCCGGGCCGCCTCCCCCAGCGGATGGCTCCGCCGCGGAAAAACCCCCGATCAAACCCCCCACGCCGGCAGCGGATGATTCCTTAGAGCCCGAACCGTCTGCCCCGCAGCCGCCCACCCCCGCCGGGGAAGCGCTGCGGGGGAAAATCGAGGAGGCGCCCTCGCGGGCCGGATTGCTGCAGCGCCTGAAACAGGGGCTATCCAAAACCCGCCGGACACTCAATGCTCAAATCGATGGCCTTTTCAGCGGGCGTGGAAAACTGGATGACGACCAAATCGAAGCCTTGGAAGAGATGCTCATCGCGGCCGATATCGGGGTCCAAATCGCCCTGGAGCTGGCCGAGACCATCGGCCGCAATGGCGACGGTATCGCCACGGCCAAAGGGCTGCGGGCCGCCCTGCGCCGGGAGCTGCGCAAGCGCCTTCCCGATCCCCCGGATGAAAGCGCCGATTACGGCCACACGCCCCGTGTGATCATGGTGGTGGGCGTCAATGGCGTGGGAAAGACCACCACCATCGGCAAATTGGCTCACCGCCGAGTCCAGGCCGGCCAGCGGGTGTTGATCGCCGCCGCCGACACCTTCCGCGCCGCGGCCATCGAGCAGTTGGAGGTCTGGAGCGATCGGGCAGGCGCCGAACTGATCAAACACAAAGCCGACAGCGACCCGGCTGCCGTTGCTTTTGACGGCGTTCAGGCGGCGGTGGCCCGCAAGGCCGACCTCCTGATCATCGACACCGCGGGACGCCTGCACACCAAAGTCAACCTGATGGAAGAGCTCAAGAAGATTCGCCGCGCCGTGAGCAAGAACCTGCCGGGCGCCCCCCATGAAGTTCTGCTGGTGCTGGACGCCACCACCGGCCAGAACGCCTTGAGCCAGGCCAAGCTTTTTCATGAGGCCATAGGCGTGACCAGCATCGCCCTGACTAAGCTGGACGGCACCGCCAAGGGCGGCATCGTCATCGCGGTGTGCGAT
Source organism: uncultured delta proteobacterium (assembly GCA_963713755.1). Taxonomy (GTDB): domain Bacteria; phylum Desulfobacterota; class Desulfobacteria; order Desulfobacterales; family CAVQMW01; genus CAVQMW01. Next base: position 406,781 of record CAVQMW010000007.1, read on the forward strand.
GCCCTGGGGCTGCCCCTTACCTACATCGGGGTGGGCGAACAGCTGCATGACTTGCAGTCCTTTGATCCCGATGCCTTTGTGGACGCACTTTTCTAAGGAGCCATGAGTCAAAAAAATTAGCGCAACCACCTCGTCTCAACACCCACGGAACAAAGATTGAGCCGTTTCCAATCCCGCAAACACTTAATACGCAAATAAATATCAACGCCACCCCAATAAAATGCCCATTTTATCGTGTTTTATGTTGACACCCTCGACAGGGTTTTATATTGAGCAAGTCAAGTGGCCCTGGGGACCCCCAGCGGGTGAGATTCATGAAATTTAGAAAGGAAAAAAGGGAGGGTGAAAATGACCAAAGCTGAGTTGGTTGAAAAAATGGCCGAAGATGCAGGGATCAGTAAAATGGCGGCGGCGGCGGCCTTGACCTCATTCATGGACGGCGTGACCACGTCATTGAAGAAAAAAGAGGGCAAGGTTACGTTAGTCGGTTTCGGCACATTTATGAAGGTGCGCCGCAAAGCGCGCAAGGGCCGTAACCCCCAGACCGGCGATCCCATCAAAATCAAGGCCGCCAATGTGGTGAAGTTCCGGCCGGGCAAGAAATTGCGGGATGCGGTGTAGTCCTCGACGGTCTACTGCCGCACAGGTTTTAAAAGGCGCGCAATGGGCGACTTTGCGCGCCTTTTTCAGTGTCCATCAGTAGGTGATTTCGAAAGATGGGTAACGGCCGGAAAAATCCTGGGGGACCACCTCAATCTGGTCGACCCGGGAAAAAGGCGCCCCCTTGCGGCACCATTCAATTAGAGCCTGCACTTGGGCTTCCTCGCCTTCGGCCCACACTTCAACGGTCCCGTCGGCCAAGTTACGCACCCATCCTTGGGTGCCATATTCCCGGGCCGCTTCCCGGGTCTCAAGCCTGAAACAAACCCCTTGAACTTTACCCGTGATTATCATCCGGGCGGCGGTTTTTTCCGCCATGATCGTCACCTCCCCGCTTGCATTGCCGGGCCCGTACTGCCCGGTGCATCTCAATTTGCTTCCGTCCACTGGAAGAATTCCTCTTCGGAGATGATATGCACCCCCAGAGCGCGGGCTTTTTCCAGCTTTTTGGCCCCCACCTTCTCCCCGCACACTAGGATATCGGTTGCCCCGCTGACGCTGCTCTGCACCCGGGCGCCCAAGCCCCGGGCCAACTCCTGCATTTCGCTGCGCGTTCCCCGAACCATTTTCCCGGTAAAGACGATGCCCTGGCCCTTCAACGGCGTAGCGCCCGGGGGCCCGGTTTCGGCCGCCAGAGGAGTGGCCAGCAGATTGAATCCCAGCCCCGCCAAATAGCCGTAGGTATCCTTCACGGCGGCCAAACCCTCGGTGATGGCCCGGCCCTTGATTTCCCCAAAGCTCTGGAGGGCAGCGATTTCCTCCCAGGTCACCGAGAAAAGCTCCTCCAAGGAAAACTGCCTCAACAATTTGCGGCTTTCGCCCACCCCCAGACTGGGAACGCCTAGGGCTGCCAGAAAGCGCCAATCCTCGATGGGCGCGCTGCGGCTGAGCTCCACGGCTTCGGCCAGGTTTTGGGCTTGAACCGCGCCAAAACCCATGGCTTCGAAAAAGAAGGTCCCATGGTGCAGGGTCTCGGAATAGAGGGCTTCCAGGCTGTCCAGACCGCCAAACACCAGCTTCTCCACGGTTTTGATGCCGAACCAATCGGCATTGCCCAAGATGTGAAACCAGTAGCGTATGCGCTGGACAATCTGGCAAAAACAGCCGGCGTGGTTGGGGCAACGAAGAAAATCCCCCCGCCAATCCAAGGGGGTGCGGCAGGAGGGACAGCGGGTTTCGATCTGGACTTCAGCGGAAGGAGCCAGGACCTTCTCCAGTTTGGGGATCACCTCGCCGCTGCGAATTAACTCGATCCGCGCCCCGGACCCCACCTGCATATCCCGGATCATGCCGGCATGATGGCCGGTCACCCGGCGGATCGTGGCCCCGGACAGGGTAACCGGATCGATTTTTAATACCGGGGTGATGTTCCCGGTGCGGCCCACCTGCCAGATCACCTCCCGCACCAACGACTGGGCTCGCTCACCCTTCTTTTTAAAGGCGATTTGCCACTTGTAGTGGTGGTCCGTGGCGCCCATGTGGTTTTTCAGCCGCTCGTCCTGCACCTGGGCCACAATGCCGTCCGCGGGATAATCGATTTCCGCCAGCAACTCCTGGTAAATCGTTTCAATGTTTTCCACCAGCTCGGGGCCGCTGCCCTGCCAGCGAGGAAGCCGTTCGTAGGCCACAAATTTCACGGCACCGTCCGCCAGCGCCTGTTGAGCGGCTTCGTTGACCGTGTCGGCTTTGATGATCCCCACCACCAGATTCCGGGGATGCTTGAACTGGCGGGCCAGATGGGCATCGAAATAGGCGCTCTCCATGACAATCTCACCCAACCCGCCCCCCCGACCCCCCACGGCGACCACCCCCCGGGCGAAGGCATCAGTGACATCAAATCCATAAATTCCGTCCCCCCGGGTAACCAGGCGTCCACCGTCATCCCGTCCGGCGACCCCGTCCAGTTTGGCGGTGGCCTGATAGCTGAGCTCCAAACCATTGATTTCAGCGGCGGCTTTTTCCACCCGGGCGACGAACAGCTCCAGATCCTTGCGGGTATAGGCCTTTTGGATGGAGCGCATGGGCTGGGGATGTTTGATCTTCTGTTTGCCGCCGAACTCCTCGGGTTCCACCCGGGCCAGAAAGGGGTGTTCGGGGGCCAACTCCCGCAGACGCTCCAGCAGCTCGTCGTACACCTGATCCGAAACCAGGGGCTCGCCCTCGCGATAGGCCGCGTTGCAGCGCGCCAGCTGGTCGGCCAGGTTCTGAATGGTCTCGGTTGTCATGGCAATAGATCCATTGTGCTCACGGGCTGCCGGCAAACATATTCCAAGCTGATCTAACCCAGGGCCTGGCAGCAGGTCAGCACACGCGCCAGGCCCGCGGCGCGCCCCTGCTGGAAAGCGTCACTGCTGAATCCTGGCCGCCAGGCCAGGGTGCCCAGCTCATCGGAGACCACCAGCAGGCCGGCCAAGGCCACGCCCCGGAAGCGGGCTACACTGAACAGAGCCGCGAGCTCCATCTCCACGGCCAGAACCCCCTGGGCTTGCAGGTCGGCGATTTTTTCGCGGGTTTCCCGGAACACTGCATCGGTGGTCCAGATGAGGCCCGGGTGAGGATGCGGCGCACCCTCCGCCGGAGGTTGCCCCAGGTGCTTGACCAGCTCCCTTGAGGGCTGCAGGACCTCCTCCTCCGCAAGTTCAGGCTGATAGTGGCGGGAGGTGCCTTCGCCGCTGAGGGCCGCGGTGGGCAAAACCAAATCGCCGTTGCGCAGGTGGGTGGCGATGGCGCCGCACCAGCCCCAAAACAGAATCCGGCGAGCGCCCCAGGCGATGAGAGTTTCCAGAATGGCCGCGGCATAGGGCGCGCCCATCATGGGCCCGGCCACGGATAGCGGGATCCCGGCCAGTTCGGTCTGATATAGACGGCTGGTGAAGATGCGCTGAAATTGGTCCCGGGGCAGGGCCAGCCGCCGGCAGAGCAGCGCCAGGTCGCCGCGGGTGGCCACCATCAACGCCAGCGGCCCCAATACCGGAGTTTTGGACGATCGGTAGGGGGTGATGATGGCGTCGTCGAAGGGCATGGATGGCGACTCCGTGAACGTGCGGCCATGGCGCGGCGCCTAAAGCCCAGCAAGCGGGGGAAAGAGATACGGGCTTGAGCCCGAATCTCGACGCAGCCATCCGGCCATCTATCGCGGGGGTTACTCCGGTCTGGCCAGCTGGGTCAGTTCATCCTTGAGCTCGTCGATGGTATCGTAAAGCCACAGCACGTCCTCCACGGAGAGGCGGCCAGCCTTGGCGGGCGCCCGGTCCGTGCCGTCCCGCTTTTTTAGAATCCGGGGGCCGATTTGCAGCTTGGGCTGGGCATCCCCGTACTGGTTGATGGAAACCACCAGACCAGTTTCCTCACACTTCCATTGTTTCAGCGTTTTATCCTTAGAGGGATCAAAGGGCATTGCTATCTCCTGTTATATCGTAGCGATGGGCCTGAATGGACCTCATTTCAGGTTGAAAGTTGCGAAAAATCAGCAAAGCGGCTGAACAGCGCGGCCACGCTGCCCAGCAGGGCCAGACGGTTGGCGCGGACCTGGATATCCTCAGCCATCACCATCACATCGTCAAAAAAGCGATCCACCACAGGACGCAGGCCGGCCATGGTTTTCAGGGCCTCCGCATAGGCCCTCTGGGCTAAATAGTTCTCCACCTCCCGGGTCGCCTGCCGACAGGCCGAAAGAAGTTCTCCTTCGGCCGCTTGCTGGAATTTGTCTTGCTCAATGTCCGCCACGCCTTGATCCCCGGATTTCTTGATGATGTTCACCACCCGCTTGAATGAGACGGCCAGGGGCTCGAAATCGGGTGCCTTTTTCAGTGCCTCCAGGGCCGCCACCCGCTGCCAGACATCGTCAATCCGGTCCACGGAAACCGCGCGCACCGCGGCAATCACATCCTTGGAATAACCTTCATCGGCCAAAATACGGGCAATCCGGCTGCCCAGGAACTCCAATATTTGGGCGGCCATGGCCTGGCGGGCATCTTCGCTGGCAAATTCAAAAGGACTCAATCCCCGGGCGATGAGGAGCTCCAGGGAAAGAGCCAGCTTGCGGGCCTTGAGAATGCGGATGATGCCTATGCCCTGGCGGCGCAGGGCATAGGGGTCGGCCCCACCCGTGGGACTCAATCCGACGCTGAAAAACCCACAAATGGAGTCCATCTTGTCGGCAATGCTCACCACGGCCCCGGTGAGGGTGTCCGGCAGGGCGCTGCCCGACTGAACGGGCCGGTAGTGATCCTCCACGGCCGCGGCCACGTCTGGGGCCTCTCCGGCCTGGGTCGCGTAGATGCGCCCCATGACGCCCTGGAGCTTGGGAAATTCTCCCACCATCTCGCTCACCAGATCCGATTTGCTGAGCAGCGCGGCCCGGGCCACCCGGAGGCCGAAATCGTCTCCGGCTTCAGCGGCCCACTCCGGCTGAGCCTGGACCTCGGGTGCAAGGGCTTCCGCCAGGCGCGCCACCCGTTGGACCTTGGCGCGCACCGTGCCCAGCTTGGCCTGAAAGGTCACTCCTTTTAGCCGGGTCACGCTTTCGTCCAGAGGTACTTTCAGGTCGGCTCGATAGAAAAATTGGGCATCGGCCAGGCGTGCCCGGATGACCCGTTCGTGGCCTTGAGCCACCAGATCCATATCCTTGGCGCGGGTATTGTTGACTGCAATGAATCCGGGCATCAGCTTGCCCTGAGCATCGCCCACGGCAAAATACTTTTGATGCTCGCGCATGGCGGTGATCAACACCTCATCAGGCAGTTCCAGAAACTCCCGGTCAAAGCGGCCGGCGGTGGCGTATGGATGCTCCACCAGGTTGGTGACGATATCCAGCAGTTCGTCATCGGGCAGCACCGTACCCCCCAACCCGGCCGCGGCGCGGTCGATGTCGGTCTTCACGGCCCTGCGCCGCTGGTCGATATCGGCTAAAACGCCGGCGCGGGTGAGGGCATCCAGATACTCCGCCGGATCGTTGAGCTTGATTTTCGTTCCCGCCATAAAATAGTGCCCCCGGGTATGGCGGCCGCTGCGCACATCCCCCACCTGAATGGAAACCACCCGCGGTCCCAGAAGCGCCACAATGGAGTGGATCGGCCGGGCAAATTGGACATTGAGCACGCCCCACTTCATCACCTTGGGAAAGGGGGTGGCCAAAATCACTTCAGGCAAAATCTTCTTTAGCAGGGTGATGGCGGCCAGACCCCGGTCGGTCTTGCGGGCACACAGATAGCGGCCCTTGGGGGTCTCCTGAATAATCAGTCGCTTGACGGAGAGCTGGACTTTTTCGGCAAATTTTCGTGCCGCCATGGTGGGCCGCCCACGATCGTCAAAGGCTACCCGTTCCGGGGGTCCCAGGATCTCTTCGCTGGCGCTTTGCTGGCGCTCGGCCACATCCTCGGCAATGATCGTCAATCGCCGGGGAGTGGCATAGGTCGAAAGCTGCCCGAAATCGAGCCGAGCATGGGTCAGTTGTTGGCTTAGGTTGGAGCGGATTGCGGCCAATGCGGGATCGATATAGCCCGCGGGGATCTCTTCCGTTCCAATCTCAAGAAGTAAATTTGGCATGACCACCTCGATGTATTTGTTGACGCCCCGGTCCGCATTCGGCACGGCACTGTGGACGTTAAAGCTTTACGCGAACTGCTGAAAGTTGAAACAGGCCCCGGTCAAGTTGATTACCATTTCCCCCTGCCCGCGGCTGTCTGGGCCAGAGGTCGCCTTCAAGACCTCTGGGCTGCGCCACCCTATTGGGCCGGCTGCGCCATGAGGGGAAATCCCATGGCTTCGCGCTGCTTGAGATAGCCTTCAGCGCTGGCCCGGGCCAGGTTGCGGATGCGCCCGATGTAGCCGGTGCGCTCGGCCACGCTTATGGCGCCCCGGGCATCCAGCAGGTTGAAGGTGTGGGAGCATTTCAGGCAGAATTCATAGGAGGGCAGCACCAGCCCGTTGCTGATGGCTCGCCGGGCTTCGGCTTCGTAGCGGCCAAAAAGATCAAAGAGCATCTCCACATCGGCCACCTCGAAGTTGTAGGTGGACTGCTCCACCTCCTGCTGGTGATGGACCTGGCCGTAGGTGACCGTGTCATTCCACTTCAAATCGTAAACATTATCAACGCTTTGGAGGTACATGGCAATCCGCTCCAGCCCGTAGGTCAGCTCCACGGAGATGGGGTGCAGTTCGATGCTGCCGGCCATCTGGAAATAGGTGAACTGGGTCACCTCCATGCCATCCAACCACACCTCCCAGCCCAGTCCGGCGGCGCCCAGAGTGGGCGATTCCCAGTCATCCTCCACAAAGCGGATATCGTGCTCCAAGGGGTCGACCCCCAACACCTTCATGCTTTGCAGGTAAAGCTGCTGAACATTGGCGGGGGAAGGTTTCAGCAGCACCTGGTATTGGTAATAGTGCTGCAGGCGGTTGGGATTATCCCCGTAGCGGCCGTCCGTGGGCCGCCGGGAGGGCTGCACGTAGGCCACATTCCACGGTTCCGGGCCCAGGGCTTTGAGGGTGGTATGGTGGTGAAAGGTTCCCGCCCCGACCTCCAGGTCATAAGGCTGCACCACCACACACCCTTTACGAGCCCAGAATTTTTCCAGGGCCAGGATGACATCTTGAAAGTTCATAAATTTTCCTCGTGCCAATGGGTTGTGGTAATGGGTTCGTTGCCATCGTCCAGCGGTAGAAATACACCCGCGCCCCCGGCGGGCAAAATTTTTCATAGCATATAATCGAAAACAGCCGGAATGACAAACCCCCCTGAAAAGAGAGCGGGCTTTAACGCGCCGTATTGATTTTTTAAGTCCTCAGCTGCTTAAGAAACCTGAGACTGCGGGGCATGCACCCCAGGTGATAGGGCAGAAACCGTTCCAGCACGCCCTGGGCCTCTTTGCGGATCGCGGCATCCATCCGCATCCGCTCCACCTTCCATAAGGGACCCCAGGCCAGCCACATGATCTGCTTGATGGCCCCCTTGGAGATGCGCAACTGAGCCGGCCTGGCCCCCCGGCAGCGGGGACAACGCCAGCCACCTTGCTCCAGATCCAGGGCGACCCGGCCCCGGGGCAGCGCATCCAGCGCTTTTTTGCAGCCGCTACAGGCGGCCAGATCAGGCATCAACCCGTTGACCGCCAGGAACCGCGCTTGAAATAAAATATTGAGCATTTCCGGATCGCTGCGCCCTTCATTGAGCCCTTCCAAGCCGTAAACCAACAGATCGTAGATTTCATGCTGGGGATGCTGAGGCTCCATCCAGCGGGCCACAACTTCCGCCCAGTAGTTAGCCGCGGCGGTCTTGCGCACATCCCCGGCAATTCGGTCGAAGGGCATGAGCAGGTGCACCTCTTTGAGCAGCATCAGCCCCTTGCGCCGCCCGGGTGAAAGCACGGCTTCCAACACCGCCAGGGTATCCAGCATCCCGCCGAAACGCTTTCTGCTCTTCTTGGCGTTCTTGGCTATGCCCGCTACCTTTCCGAACAGGGGGGTAAAGAGCGTGACGATGTAGTCGAAATCCCCGTAATCCACCCGCCGCAGTATGACGGCGGGCGAGGTGAGAGTCTCCATGGGAAGTTCGGCTATTAGAGCTTGAGCAGCGAGGTGGCGATCTGAAAGTAGAGAAAGACGCTGATGATGTCGATGGAGGTGGTCACAAAGGGTCCCGTGGCCACCGCCGGATCGATGTTGAATCTGGCGAATCCCATGGGCACCAAGGATCCCACCAGGGCCGCAAGGGACATGGAACTGAGTACGGCCAGTCCCACGGAGACGCCCAGAGCCAAGGTGCTGTACTGGAATTGGGCGACAACCCCAATGATGGAGCCGTAAAGGCAGCCCAGAATAACGCCAACGGCCAGCTCTTTGAATACCACGGCGCCGGTGTCCCGGATATTGTAGCGCCCGGTTGCTAGTCCGCGCACCACAATGGTGGAGGATTGGGTGCCGATATTGCCCCCCATGCCCATGATCACCGGGATAAAGGCCGCCAGATAGGCCACCTTGGCCAGGCTGCCTTCAAAGTGGTTGATCACGAAGAAGGCCAGCACCCCGCCCAGACAACTGGCAAAAAGCCACGGCAGGCGGATTCGGGTGCTCCGCAGGACCGACTGGGTCTCCACGAACTGCTCCCCGACGCCGGCCATTTTGAGAATATCCTCGGTGGCCTCCCGGCGGAAAATGTCGATCACGTCGTCCACGGTGACGATTCCCACCAGCCGGTTGCGGTCGTCCACCACGGGAACAGCCAGGAAATCATAGCGGGCGACAATCTTGGCCACCTCCTCCTGATCCATATCGGTGCGCACCGAAACCACGTCGGTGGCGATGAATTCTTTGAGCTGGGTAGCCGGCGGGACCACCACCAGCTGGCGCAAAGAACTGACCCCGGCCAGCCGCCCTTCGCTGTCCACGACGTAGAGGTAAAAGGGCATCTCCACCTGAGAGTATTCCCGCTGGAGGGACTCGATGGCCTGGCGGGCGGTAATCTCCATATCCAAGGCGATGAAATCGGGGTTCATGATTCCGCCGGCAGTGTCGTCATCGTAGCCCAACAGACCTTCCACCTCTTCGGAATCCTCGGCTTTCATCTTTTCCAGGATGGTGTCGGCCAGTTCCTCGGGCAGGCGGCCGATGACATCAGCTACATCGTCGTTGGCCATCTGGTCCAAAATGACCACTGCTTCATCTATATTCATCCCCTGGACAATCCCCAGCAGGCTGTCCTGGTCTAGCTCGCTGAGCAAAATCCCCCGGTCTTCGATATCTTCGATCATATGGAAAAGCTGTAGCTGATCGGATAGCGGCAGGGAACGGAATACCAAGGAAAGGTCGGCGGCGTGGGTTTTGTTGATGATTTTGCGCAGGTTGGTCAGAGCCCCGCGCCGGAGGAGCCGCCGGATACTTTCGTAGAGGATACGGTTGCGATCGCTGCTCATGGGTCACACCTGACACAACATTTCATTAGGGAATTTCCAGGTTCACCACCTGGCCCGCTTTTCCGGGGATGGGCAAGGCTGCCCCGTCCAAAGTCAATTCCACACCGGAAGAATCTTCAATCAGCAGGTTTATTCCGGTTAGCGCCTCCAAATGGAGGGTGTCGCCTTTTTTCAGCTTGTAGACCTGGGCGTGCTGATCGTCCACCAGCACCTTGAGCCACAAGTCTTTTACCGCCCAGATATCGAGCTGATAGCGGTGCCGCCGCTGGGCCGCGGAACTCTGTGAAGGCAGGTTGACGGTTTCCGCCGGAGAGGGCAACGGTTGCGCCGGAACGGTCTCTCCATCGGGCGGGGTCCCTGCCGGAGCCGCCCCCACTGGTTCGATTGAACTGCTCGGTGGCGCGCTTGGAGTATCCGACTTACGGGCGGCACTTACCGGGGGCGATGGCGGCGCCGCAACCGGCGCCATGAGGTAGACCGTAGCGGCAACCAGCCCGACCAGAACGCACACCGCCAGTCCCAATCGCGCCCAGAATCGCCGGCTGGCCCGGGCGCGACGTATTTCCCACTGGGCCTGAGCCTCCGATCTCCGCCGGTAGGCATGGTAGCGCCGCAAGGCCTCTTCAGGATCCGCGCCAACGGTTCGGGCATAGGTGCGGATGTAACCCACCACAAAAACCTGGGCCGGCAGGTGGGCAAGATCGTCGCTTTCCAGATGGATCAGGTTGTCGATCCCGATGCATGTGGCCCGGGAAAGGTCATCCAGACGAATGCGTTGAGCCAAGCGCGCCCCCTGCAGATAGCGTCCGCAGGAAAAATCCCGTGGCTGCTCGCCCCAATCGTTCATGGGCCTCTACCGGCTAAACGATCATTGGATAATTTTAATATGAGCTTGGGCGCGAAGCTCCGCCAACCAGGCTTCGAACTTGGTGTTGACAATTTCATTGTAAAGTTTGGTTTCAATGGCCGCCGCCACCCCTTCCAAGGGTTTTGCCTGGGCGGCCATGCGATCCTCGATGTAAAAAATCTGCAGACCCTGATCCGTAGGCACCACCGGGGAGTATTGGCCCGGGCTTAAATCGGCCACTGCCTGACGAATATTAGGGGCCAGGTCTTCGGGATTGAACTGCCCCAAATCCCCCCCAGAAGCCGCCAGGGAGGATTGGGAGTATTGGGCCGCCACCTCGGCAAAAGGCCGTCCCCCGTCTAATTCGGCAAAAATGGTTTTGATAAGGGCTTCCTGGCGCGTCAAGGCCTGGGAATCATCCCCTTCCGGCGGCAGAAGCACAAGGTTACGCAGGTGAACCTGGGCCCCGCCGCCAAACTCTTCGGGATGGGCCTCATAGTAGGCCTGGACATCATTATCGGTGATCACGATGCGCGATTTGATCTGTTGGTTGACCAATTTGATACGCAATATCTGCTCGCGCATGCTTTCCTGAAACTGGTCGAAGGACATCCCCTCGGTTTCCAGTCCCTGGCGCAGCTGTTCATCGGTGATGGCCTTGGCCTCCTTGAAGCGTTCGATGGCCTCATCGATCTCTTGAGGCTCGACCATGATGTTGAACTGGCGAATCTGCTGGTCGGTGAGCCGGTCGTCGATCATCTTGTCCAGGACATCCTGGCGCACCTTGAATATCATCTGGCGCTCCTGGTCCATGGCCAGATCCATCTGGCGAATGCGCCCGATATAGGGCTTCAGTTTCTGATTTAAATCCACCAGGGCAATGACCTCCTCATTGACCACCGCCACGATGCGGTCCACCAATTCCCGGGCCAGCGCCTCGCGGCTCCAGCCGCTGCTCCACCCATTGCACCAACTGAGCACCATCACCAGCGCCAGAACCCATCCCATCCGGAATTCAAATCGAACGCCCTTCGCGGAACGCCATTTCGCAGCCATATCGCCCATAAAGTTCAACCTCATCTGTTATGCACGTTAAGCCCGCGCAACCCTCCAGCGCCTCATACGGGAGCCTTGGAACCTGGCAACCCGGACTTAGTTTCCAGCCGCGGGCGGGCCGGGCGGGGAGACTTTGGCCGGCGCTTTTTGGTCGGCGGTTAGAACCGCCTGCCAGAGAACCGGATCGACACTCACCGGATAGCGCCGGCGCAGGGTCTGCAGCCACTGGGGATAGGATTGCGCGGCCGCGGCCTGCCGGATCGCCTTGATCCTCAGCAAGCGCAGCCGTAATTGGCGGCGGTACCCTTGCGGGCTTTGGGCCGACTCGATGATCAAGGTATCAAATTCGGCGGGCGGCAAGGCACCGCGAATCTCGGCCAGCGCCTGATCCAGCTCGCCGTCGCTGACCTTCAATCCTTGATCCCGGGCGTAGTGCTCAATCAAAAGTTCCTCCACCAATTCCCGCAACACCCCCTCGGCGGGTAATTGCGGCGCCGCATCATCCCCCGGGCCTTGAAGCGGGATGAATTGGGACTGCAGCCGGCGATCTTGAAACTGGCCGGGGGTGATCGTCAATTCCCCCACCCGTAACAGCACCCCTTGCGCCGGTGGGCTAGCGGGCGCATCGCAGCCCTCCCAACCGAAAAGCCCCGCGGACACCCCCAAAAGGAGCATCAGCCCCGCCAAACTGATTCCTTGACGGCAGGGCCGCCGCGTTTGGGCCATTCATGTGCCTTTCTTGAATGGGGACACTGGGCGGGCACCCCGCAGGAAGCGTTTTATAAGGTGCGTTCGGCTGAAAAAAAGAGTTAAAAGGGTAAACTGCGGATGAGGCCAGCCCAGGGGCCAAGGGGACCAAAATTGGCGCTAAAGCCCAATCTATAAGGCGTTAACACGCTCACTAATTTCTTTCAAGATGTTTTTGGCCTGGCCCAACTGCCCCCCGGAAACCCCCGGATTCAGCTCGATTTGGATCCCATTTCCCGGAGTGGTCCGAACAGCGCGTCCCGCCCTGGTGACCCAGGTCGACAGCGCCTCGGGGTGGGCCATGTGGGCCTCGGAGAAGGACAGATGCAGCTCTCCGTTGACCAGGTCGAGGCGCTGAACCCCGGCCTGGCGCGCCAGGGCCTTGAGCATGATCTTCAGCAGCAGGTTGGAGGCCGGTTTGGGCAGGGCGCCGAAGCGGTCCTCCATCTCGGCCTTCATGGCCGCCACCGCCGAAAGATCAGCAAGTCTCGCCAGGCGCCGGTAAAAGGTCAAACGCTGATCGATATCGGGGACATAATCCTCGGGGATATAGGCCGAAAGGCTGACATTGATTTCCGGCTCCAGGGGCTCCAGCACGGGTTCGCCTTTCAACTCGCCCATGGCGTGTTCCATCAACTCCAGAAACATGTCGTAGCCCACGGCGGCAATATGCCCCGATTGGGAAGCCCCCAGGATGGTGCCGCCCCCCCGGATCTGCAAATCGCTCATGGCAATCTGAAACCCCGAGCCGAGATCGCTGTGCTCCATGAGCACCTTGAGCCGCTTCTGGGCATCCTTGGTGAGGGTCGTCTCTTTAGGGATAAACAGATAGGCATAGGCCTGTTCCCCGGCGCGTCCCACCCGGCCCCGCAACTGGTACATCTGGGCCAGGCCGAAACGGTCGGCCCGGTTGACCAGGATGGTGTTGGCCGCGGGAATGTCCAGTCCGGACTCGATGATCGTGGTGCAAACCAGCATATCGAGCTCCCCTTTCAGAAAACCGTACATCACCTCCTCCAGCTCGCCTTCATTGAGCTGGCCGTGGGCCACGGCCAGCCGCACTTCGGGCACCAGCTCCTGCAGTCGGCGCGCCATGATGTGGATGGTGTGGATGGTGTTGTGCACAAAGAAAACTTGCCCGCCGCGGCTCAATTCACTTCTCACCGCGTCGGCCACCACGGCATCGTCAAATTCGCTGACATAGGTCATGATGGGCCGGCGGGCTTCGGGGGGCGTGGAGATCACGCTGATGTCCCGCACCCCCATCATGGACATGTGCAGGGTGCGCGGAATGGGCGTGGCGGTCAGGGCCAGTACATCCACGGTTTCCCGCAGCCCCTTGAGTTTCTCTTTTTGGCGCACCCCGAAGCGCTGCTCCTCGTCCAGAATCATCAAGCCCAGGTCATGGAACCGGACATCCTTGGAGAGCATGCGGTGGGTGCCGATGACGATATCCAGGCTCCCGGCGTTGAGTTTCTTGATGATCCGGCGCTGCTCCTGGGCCGAACGGAAGCGGCTCAAACAGGCCACCTTCACCCCGTAGGGCGCAAAGCGCTGGGCAAAGGTGCTGTAGTGCTGTTCGGCCAGCACCGTGGTGGGCACCAGCACCGCCACCTGGCGGCCACTGTGCACCGCAATGAAAGCGGCCCGCAGAGCCACTTCGGTTTTACCGTAGCCTACATCGCCGCAGACCAGGCGGTCCATGGGCGTGGGACGCTCCATGTCGGAGATCACCTCGCGGATGGCCTTGATCTGGTCGGCAGTCTCTTCGTGCTCGAAGCCGGCCTCGAAATCCCGGAAATAGCCCTCCGGGACTTCGAAGGCCAGGCCCTCTTTGACTTTGCGCGCCGCGTAAATCTTCAGCAGCCGGCCCGCGATCTGCTCCACGGAGCGCTTGATCCTGCTTTTAACCTTCGCCCAGGATGTGCCCCCCATCTTGTCCAGCACCGGGACGATCCCGTCGACCCCCATGTACTTTTGGATCATGCCCATGCGAACCACGGGCAGATAGAGCTTGTCGCCCCCTTTGTAAGTGATCAACAGGTAATCGTCCGTGGCGCCGTCGAGCTTGAGCTTGCTCAACCCCTGGTACTGGCCGATCCCATGTTCGCGATGCACCACCAGGTCACCAATTTTAAGCTCATCAAAGGAGAGCAGCTCGCTGGCGACCTTGGGCGGGCTGGGTTTGCGGCGAACCGATTTCTTGCCGAAAATTTCATCTTCAGTGAGCAGCGCCAGATTGGCCCCGGCCCAATCCAGCCCCGTGGAAAGCTGCCCCACACAGATGCCGATCTCTCCCGGGGCCGGCGATTGGGCGTTAAATTCGGCCAAAGGTCGAACCTCAACCCCATAGGGCTGCAACAGCTCCTGCAACCGTTGGCCCTGGCTGCGATTGCCGCAGGTCATCAAGGTGCGGTACCCGGCCAACCGTTTTTCGCTCAGCCAGCGGGCCAGGGGCGCCAGGGAGGCCTCCCGCCCCCGGCTGGCGGCCAGTTCGCCCATCAACACCTGATGCTCCTTGATTTCAAAATCGATGGACGTCTGTTCCGGGACTTCATCCGCAGCGGGCGCCCCAAGGGAAAACATGCGGAATTCAGCCCCGGGACGGCGATGGAATTCGTCTGCCAGGAGATCCTCGTTGAGGATCAGCGCCTCGGGGGCCACGCAAAGCCGCTGTTCCTCCCGGGCGCCGGCGTAGTTTTGCGCCATCCGCAGGGCGACTTTTTCCGCGGCGCGGGCTGTGTCATCAGGGTCCAGGGTGATCAAGGGGGTCATCGGCGACAGGTAATCGAAAAAGGTGTCCAACCGGGGATAGACCAGGGAGATCAGACTCTCCAGCCCCCCATAGTAGCCGTCGGTTTTGATTTGCTCGACGATCCCGCGGGTGCGGGTCAGCGGCAGCTCCAGGGCCGCGGCCTGGGTGCGCACCCGGGCCAGAATTTCGGTCTGGGCCTGGGGCAGCAGAATCGACTCCTTGGCCGGCAGGATCACCGCCTCTTCCACCCGCCTCAAGGTGCGCTGACTCTCCGCGGAAAAAAAACGCAGGGAGTCCACCTCATCCCCGAAAAACTCAATCCGCAGCGGATCTGCATAGAGCGGGGAGAATAGATCCAGGATGCCGCCCCGCAGGGCATAATCCCCCGGCTCCTCCACCACCACCGAGCGCGTGTATCCCCCGGCGGTCAATTTGGTCAGCAGGGCCTCCCGTTCCAGCTCCTCGCCCACCAGGGCCAGTTCGGCATAGCCGTTGAGGGCCTCCCGGGGAATCACCCGCGGCATCAGCGCCGCCACCGAAGTCACCACCAGGAAGGGCCGGCTCTCACTGCCCAATAGATAGAGGATCCGCAGACGCTCGGCGGCGGTTTCGCTGTGGTAGGCTAGTTGCTTGAAGGGCAGGATGTTATAGGGCGAAAAATGGAGAAAATCGTCCTGGGCACCCTGGCTGAAAAAGGCCAGGTCCTTGAGAAACTCCTTGGCCGCCGCCGGCGTGGGCGCCACTACCACCAGAGAACGCCCCAGCTTGCGCCAGATCTGGGCCACAATCTCGGCCCGGGCACTGCCCTGGGCACCGATCAGGGGGATCCGGCGCTCCCCGGCGCAAAGCCGCTCGGCAAGTTCGGCAATGGTATTTTTTACTTGATTTCGGGCCATAAAAACAGTATCGGACCAGGCTGTGTGCCGGCGTAACTCAGCTGGTAGAGTAGCTGATTCGTAATCAGCAAGTCAGCGGTTCGAATCCGCTCGCCGGCTCCATCATACAATGCGCAAGGCGCCAAAAAAGGATTTTCCAATTCACCCCGACGAATTGCAAAATCCTTTTTGATTTTCAAAAATGAGTATTATAAATCAAGGCGGGCGGATCCGCAACGGGCAGATCGGATCGAACGGCACGCCCCTCGCCGGTGATCTCACCCGAAACATTACGCCAGGTTATTCAAACTACCTACAGAAACAACCCAGGGTGTTGGATGATCGAAAAGAGGAGCCCTATCCAGATGGACGACCCGAAAATTCCGGACCGTCAAACTGAGGATGATTGCTTGGAGGCCGAACTGGGCCAGGAGATCCAGCGCATTTCAACCGCCATCGATACCATTATAAAGAAAGTCGATGCCCTGGACCCGGTGTTCCGCAACCAGGACGGCGCCGCTGCGGCGGCAACACCGGCCGAAGGTGCCAAAGAATCCGATCGGCCATCCGGCTCCCGCCGGCCACCGGCCGGTGTGTAATGCCGAACTTCAAGAACAGAGGGATCTTAGGCGCCAGGCTCAAAGGATTTGTTCGACCTGGGTTTTTCTATGAGATAGCCGCAAACATAGCGGTGTAGAATGATAGACATAAGAGTTTGATATGGAATTCCGTTTTCTACAGCAAGAGCTTGGATTTCCTCCAGAACCTTGGAAGATATCCTGATATTAACTCTCTTATCCTTTTTCAAGGATTTGCTTGCATACTGCTGGTGTTTCATTATTTCAGCTTTAACATTTTGTACTGATCTCCACTCACCTCGCTCAAATGACCATAGAATCTCTTGTTCGTCTTTATCTAGTTTTATTTTACCCTTTCTTGCCTCTTAAATATTCACGAGTGGCTTTGCGACTCGGAATTAAAGTTTTTAAGAACTTTCCACTTTCATTTTCGATAAATGGAACAAGATAAACATAACTGTTAATTTCAACAACAAGTACCAGTTGGTTCGGATATTTTAACTGGATGGACAGTTTAAGGGCAAAATTAATTTTCCTTACTCTTTTTATATGACAAAATCAACTTGGATACTATTGAATTAACATTGCAATTTTCAGTTTCTGCAAGCGCATTAAGATTTTTAAAATTTGCGTTTGATATTTTTTTGTCCAAGATTTTTGCACTACCATCATTCCAGTGCAACACACCTCGCCCATCAAGAATAAATCTATCAGGATGAAGCTTTGCAGCTTTCTTTTTTGCTTCATTCCATGCAGCGCCTATATCGCGAGTGGACGATAATTGACCAACCAAACCTAATCGTAAAGTAACATTCTCTTTTAAATGTTTTGCTCCATTCGGAAGTTCTAAAAGCCTCTCCAACATCATTTTTGAAAGTCTATCTTTTGATAATACTACCATAGCTTGATCCTATTCTGACTTTCTGACTTTTTAGGTCAACGCTGTTTTCCAGCGGGCAGAGTTTTTTGCAACCCGCTGCAATAGATTTCAAGCAGCGTAGCGAACGATTTCAAGCTCCGTGCCGCCCTCAACTTTCGCTAAGACCTCATCAACCCAACGAAGAATCTCGTCGTCGATAAGATATTCAGGGCAATTGGGACATTGAAGAACTGGCAGATCCTTCACAATAACAATAGTATTTTCATTGACCTTGAAAGGTAAATCTGTCGTTGCCTTCCCTAATTCCCCACCACATACTCCGCATTTCATTGTTTTGGCCTCCTTGTTTTCAAGTCATCGAGCCACTCGCCAGTATCCGGTCTGTATGCCGTTACGATACGAATATTATCACCTAGCATGTCCACTGCAACAAGCACGTGAAATACATCGCCTCCAAATCGAGCGAGAACTAGATAGCTGGGGAGGTACTTATCGTCTGGATATGATTCAATAATTTCGATTGTATCGACGGCTTTTAATATGGAATCCCGAGGGATAAACCTTCCGGATAGGCGCATGTTGACATGATATGTCCAGAAAATGCTTCCACATCTTAGACAGTCCTTTATGAATCCGATTGGATTGTCTGGAAACCCGCGTTCATTGGTCACCGTGCATTCTCCCTGTAATAGTTATCCATTCTTGCTGCCGAACGTCTGTGCCGCTCAGCTGCCGCGCGAAGCGCGGTCAGCTGCTGCGGCTTGTTGGGCGGTCGTGCGCTTGCGAATGGGGAACTACGGCATCGACTCCAGGACCTCCACGAACGCAGTAACGTGATCCACTGCCGTGTTACGCGAGAGGATCACGACCTCTCGAGCTTCGATTCTACCAGCACGTCCAACCGGTGCTCCGATGGTGCCGAAAACTGAGGGTCATAACTGAGCACAACTGAGGGTCAAGTCTATTCTTGACCCAAGCACAACTGAGGGTCAAGTCTATTCTTGACCCAAACTGAGCAAACTGAGGGTCAAGTCTATTCTTGACCCAAAATAGTCTTCTTCAGGTCACTGATGCGTCGGTTGATTGTGGGTTCCTTTTGAGCCATGCGCTCCATGCGCCGCACTACACTGCTGGCCGAGCTATAATGATTCAGGTTAAATCTTGAACTGATCTGGTGTAGACTATCCACGGTCAACTGACGAGTCAGATAGATTGCCATGTTGCGCGGTTCATTGAACAGGCCTCGGCGTGATAGCATCAACGTCTCTGCGGTAATCTCATAATAATCACAGACGGTTTGAATAATCTGCTCTGTTACTGGTGCGAGCTTTTTGGCTTGGGGTATATCTTGGATCGATTGTTTTCCATAAAAACTGGTTTTCAGCCAGTCGATAAACCCGTTATCGCCGATCCATGATGGCAGGTTTCGGCGACTGAAACTATCAAGCAGGCGTTCACTTTCCGTCCCGCGCATAAACCGCCGATAGGCGGAAACCTGTTGATCTTGAACCCCGCTTAACATGTTGAGAATAAATCCTTTGTTCAGCCAGTCCCATTTTTTAGCTCGGGAGAGATACGCCTTGTGGCTGCTCCAGGGATAGCTGCCTATTCCGTTCACTATCTTTGCCCGTGCTGGGTTTTTGTGGATATAGCGAACCAGTTCCAACAAGTGAGTATCGGCCTGAACAACGATTGCTTTATAGCGCCCCCGGAACAGTGGGCCGTCAAACCCATAGCGTTGATTGAAACGCTGGGTGTAAATACCATTGAGGTGGCGCATGCATCGCGAAAGATTACCCCGAGGCGTTTGGACCAACAGATGATAGTGGTTGGTCATCAGGCAAAAGGCCGATAGCCGCATTTGCCAGGCAACTGTGGTTTCCTTAAGCAGGTCAACAAACAGTTGGTAATCTTTTTTGTCCTGGTATATCGCCCCACACCGCCCTCCGCGATTCATAACATGATACCAGGCACCGGGATATTGAATGCGTAAAGGTCGAGACATGGAAAACGAATATCATAAGACTTAAGTAGAGTCAAGAGTAGACTTGACCCCTCTTTTCTTTGACCCCTCTTTCTTGATTTCGGGCCATAAAAACAGTATCGGACCAGGCTGTGTGCCGGCGTAACTCAGCTGGTAGAGTAGCTGATTCGTAATCAGCAAGTCAGCGGTTCGAATCCGCTCGCCGGCTCCACCATACAATGCGCAAGGCGCCAAAAAAGGATTTTCAAAAATGAGTATTACAAATCAAGGCGGGCGGATCCGCAACGGGCAGATCGGATCGAACGGCACGCCCCTCGCCGGTGATCTCACCCGAAACATTACGCCAGGTTATTCAAACTACCTACAGAAACAACCCAGGGTGTTGGATGATCGAAAAGAGGAGCCCTATCCAGATGGACGACCCGAAAATTCCGGACCGTCAAACTGAGGATGATTGCTTGGAGGCCGAACTGGGCCAGGAGATCCAGCGCATTTCAACCGCCATCGATACCATTATAAAGAAAGTCGATGCCCTGGACCCGGTGTTCCGCAACCAGGACGGCGCCGCTGCGGCGGCAACACCGGCCGAAGGTGCCAAAGAATCCGATCGGCCATCCGGCTCCCGCCGGCCACAGGCCGGGGAATAGCGCCTAACTTCGCATCGTGTTACGGTCTTAAAACACCTGCCGAAAGCCAGGGGAAAAAACACTTACAACAAAAAAGGACCGTGCTCACTCAGATCGTGCCATAGCCAAACAGCTTTATCCCCTCGGACGACCATCTTGGCGCAAAAATATGAATAATCAGTCCCGAGGCGAATTTTCCTTCCAGCCATTCAGCCTCGCCCCAGCGAACCACCCAGAGCTAAAAAATTAGATTCAGCACATAGGAAATCGTCAATTCAGTGAGCGTCATGGGGTCCCTCGTTTTAGCGAAATAGGGTTGTCAACAGCCGGCGCAATTTGAGGGTGGTGTTAATTTGATCCGAGAAATTTTTCCGGGTGAGGTGCTATCGCCGGTTCTTTTTGTGTTTCATCACAGTTTTGCATAATTTCGCAAACTGTTTGTCTTTCCGCCTTTTCTCTAAATATGACATCTGATGATGAATTGATTCTTTCTTCATTTTCAGATAGTTTTGATACCGTTTTTCGGACACTTGTCCACTTTCCAGCGCCTTTAAAACAGCACACCCGTTTTCATTCACATGGTTACAATTATTGAATCGACACTGTTTCGAGAGCACTGCAATTTCCGCAAAAGTCTCATCAATTCCCATTTCCATAGAGAAATTTCCAAGTTCCCTCATTCCTGGAGTATCGATCAGCATTGCGCCGCAGTCTAACTTTATCAGTTGCCGATAGGTTGTGGCGTGCCTGCCTTTACTATCCTTTTCCCTGACGGTTTTTGTTGTAAAGATAGCGTCTCCAACCAGATTGTTTAATAAGGATGTTTTGCCCACACCGGAAGACCCCAATAAACAGTAGGTTTTTCGAGGAGCCAAGAGAGCTTCAAGGTTTTTCAGCCTGGCCCCACTTTTATTGCTAAACGGCTGTACATGCAAAAAGGGCATGATTTTATGGATCTCTGTTACTCGGTTTTCGATATCTTGGGTGGCCAGGAGATCACTTTTACTCAACAAAACCACTGGTTCGATGTTGCTATCCTTTACCATCGCCACATATCGCTCAAGCCGCCTGAGATTAAAATTCGTATCCAAGGATTGGACAATGAGCGCAGAATCGATATTGGCGGCAATCAATTGAAAATCAATTCTTTTACCTGGCGTCTTCCTCTTGAGCAGGGTTTTTCTGGGTAACACACGCTGAATAATTGAAAAGGTGTCATCATCATATAAAGCTGCCAAGACCCAGTCCCCTACAACGGGAAAATCAAGCGGAGAAG
Source organism: uncultured delta proteobacterium (assembly GCA_963713755.1). GTDB lineage: Bacteria > Desulfobacterota > Desulfobacteria > Desulfobacterales > CAVQMW01 > CAVQMW01. The sequence goes on from CAVQMW010000007.1 coordinate 427,974, forward strand.
CCGAGTTAAACAGCATTCTTCCAATCAGTTCGGCAGAAACATCATTCTCGCCATTATTCAGGATATAACTGTCCCTATGAACGGCAATCACTCTCGCGATAACCAGGCCGTCTAAATCCGCTGGATCAAGGTGATCCAGCAAGGATTTTTCAAAACCAAACGCCTCGATACTTTCATACATGGATTTCAATTTGCGATAGAATGCTAATATTACTCCGGCGATTAAATACCTCACGTTCGTCATTCCGGCGGAGGCCGGAATCCAGTTTCGCTCCTGGATGCCGGATCAGGCCTGTCCTCAACTCGATTGGGAATCCGGCATGACGTAAGTAATGTATTTTGTTGCCAGGTTAATAAAGCATTTTCCTTGCTGGCCTCTGGAGTGACAGGTTATGCTATGCTCTTTATAGCATGCAGCATTTCTTGTACTTTTTGCCGCTGCCGCAGGGGCATGGTTCATTTCTGCCAACCTTTGGATTTTCATGCACACTGGTCATATTGCCGGAATTGCCCATACGCGGCTGAGATGTAAAAGGCTGTGGGTCTAACAAATACTCAATTTCTCACAGATCCTCAGGTTCATCATGTTCAAATCCTCCAACAAATATCCACCCGTTTTTATCACAAAGTGATGCAATTTCATGTAACCTTTCTTCAGTTTCAACGTGAAATCTTACCGGTCTTTTATTAGTACCTAGTTCAGCCATAGATTCACCCTTTGAACATATTTTTACTAATAAGGCCGGTTTATTTAGACATAATTTTTCCGTAGATCAATAAAATAATAGCAGTAACATACTGTTAATATGCAACAAATTAACTTTACTAATTCTATTACTATGTCTAAATACTTATTGCCGTATTAGTAAGCATAACGGCAAGGCTAAGCGGTCGCCAACATTACGGAGCAACGAGCTGTTGGAAGCCACAAGATCTTATGCAGGGCACTTACTTTGAAAAACCGTTTCGCTGTTAGCGATCAGCTTGAACGCCTAGACAAGTGGCTTTCCTAATCTCTCGCAAATTCCAACTGCTAAAGCGTAAATAATATCGGATGCTAAATGTTCAGTTATGGTTCTATCATAGAGTATCTTCGATTCAGTTGGAAAATCATCGTCACCCCTCCAATACAATACCGCCACTGGGATTCGGGGTGTTATCTTGAAACTATATGTTGCGTCTGCCATGTTAAGCGGAATGCCATCTAGCTGTTCGCATCTTTCTTTGAATTCATTAATATCATTACTAAATCGAAGGGATATTAGATTTGTCGGGATTTCATGAGGGCCACGGAAGAATGTAGTACCACCTGGAATATCTTTCTCTGATATCCACTCATTGGATATTTGAATTTCTTTTGAATTAAGAAGATAATGAATCATAAATAGGTGAAAATAATCATGAAGACTTTGGGTATAATTCCCCATGCAATTGATTTTTAACAGATTCGGAAATATTCCGTATTCGTCACCCCATACAGACAGTATATAGCACTCGTTTAAATAATCATATTCACATTTTGCCCGCCTGCAAACATCTTTTGGATCTCGTTCGGAAAGTTCCTGAAAATAAATTCTGTCTATCAAATCTGTCATTTTTTCTCCATGGGACATATATTTCTAGCTAACACCCGGCATGGGCGTGAACTTATGGGGTGAAAGTCCCCTATGTGTGAATCCTGACCTTATCGCAAGACATAGTTATAAACATTAGCCGACGGCAAGGGCGTTTCCGTGAGGGCGCGTCTGAGGGCAGGAGCGCAGCGACCGGTTTGCCGCAGGCAAAAGCGAGCAGCGCGAGCGTCCAACCCCGAGTGCAAAGCTGTGGGCCGACGAACAGAAACGGCATACAAGGTCCAGTCTCTGGGTAAGTCAGCATTTATACCCCCTTGCGGGGCGCAACATGACGAAGCCCCGGATTCGGGGGATAGGGTAAATGCCGCGGTTGTGCAGCGAAAGTTCACTTCCTTATCCGGGGAGATCTGCCTGGCTTGCGGTCCCCTGGACAGCGCCTTACATGGCAACATGTTCGGTGGCCAGGCAGAAGTCAGCAGCGGCCATAGTAGGTGTGGAGTTTGTCAGAGACGGTCTGTCGACTGGAAACGAGCCGTGACCCGCTAGAGCGGAGGACATCACGGAGGTCTCACCCCACTGAAGGGCCAAACGCGAAGAACAGCGGCATGCCTTATGAGCTCTGGAATGCAATGAACCCGAACGGGGGAGCATAAAACTCAGGCGCATCATGAGAAATCATGCTTCTGAAGGCCAGAAAGCGGCTACCGTCAGCTTTTTAAAGATCTGTTTCCTGATCATTTTCTCGGCTACGGCCCGGAATCTTCGTGATCCGCCCGGTGCGGACCCGCATGCCGGGTGGTGTGGGGGCCGGGGGAGAAAAACCCCCGGCTACCCGATTGGACGTTTAGCTTTCAAGTTTATCAATGACCTTCCGGAGTTCCACTACCTCAAGGGGGCACTCGGGCCAGTTGTGCTCCCAACACACGATGAGATCGCAGCACTCAGGATCGTGCCCGTGATCCCTGAAGGACCGGGATCGGAACTCGAACTCGATTCGTACACGCTGCCAACGCTCGTTGCGCGAATCGACACATCGCTTGGCCTCACAATCCGGAAATGAGGCATGAACGGCCTCGACAATGAAACCGAGTTCGTAGCTGACCATACCGAACAAAAATACAACACCTTGTTCGTTGATAGGAGCATGGCGCAAACCGCGAAAATCGATGGGCGGGCCATATACAGGTCCATCGACTTTCGTCCACGAACCGGATGGAGTAGGCTGGTCAAGGATACAGGATATAACCTCAGGCGGGGGCGGTGGTACTTCGTGCTTTGACTGGGCACGAAGTTCATCCAGAAGAGGTGAGACGGGGTGATTCTCTTCGAGCCAAAATCGATATCGCTTCAATGTTCCTTGTAGGCCTCCGAAACGGCGACGGACGACGTCAGCTGAGATGTTGGCGTTGTGGCCAAATAGCGCCCACGTAGGGATCCGGCCTAGCTGCGTGGCCACCGAGTGAAACTCTTCCATCAGGTCTTTGTCCGAAAGCGGCTGATTGTCTTTGGGGTGCCTATCGATTCCAGCGAGTCGCTTCAGTTCGGACCAGCCACCATCGGGAAAAAGCCGATAAATGTGGTACTGGCTGATGCCCGAGATTCTCTCGAAGTCTGGGCGCGAGAGAGGGCCATGAGCATCAGCTTTCGCGTTCTTTGCGGCATTTATCAGATCATCTCGCGTCAACTCTGCCATGTTTCTCCTATACGTCCAACGTCGCAAATAACCGATGCAAGAGGTGCGCAGCGGAATTTGCATCCGAGTTAATTTGCAGGTTGGCCTATTTCAAATAATAATGATAGAATCTTCACTTCTTTTTATAAAAAGAAATCAACTTGGATACCATCGAATTAACGCTACATTTTTCAATGTCCGCCAACTCATTCAATTTTTTAAAGTTGGCATTTGAAATTGTCTTATCCAAGAACTTTATGCTTCCATCATTCCAATGTAAGATGCCCCGATCATCAAGTATAAATTTTTCAGGATGAAGTTTTGACGCCTTATGTTTAACTTCATCCCATGCCGCATTAATTTCACGAGAGGTAGACAATTGACCAACCATACCTAACCGTAAAGTAACGTTATCCTTTAATCTTTTAGAACCATTAGGCAGTTCCAAGAGACGCTCCAACATCATCTTTGCGAGTCTTCCTTTTGATAATACTGCCATTTGTGTGTGATCCCTGTTTAGAGTTTAGAGGCCAACAGTGTTGATCAATGGAAAATTTTCCATCTATCCCCCTTATAGCATGGAATATTTTCCGTCTAATTTGATATTATAGCGTCAAAATGGAAAAACTAACCTGCAGCTCATGGATCAGGTGCGCGGGATGCTGAACTACCACCACTGGGCCGACCGCACCGATCAGGCCTGTTGCGGTTGAATGGTCCGCTATTCACAGCTTGATATCGTAGGCCTTCATCTTGCTCAGCAGGGAGGGGTGGCTGATTTCCAGCAGGGCGATGGCCTTGGTGCGGTTGCCGCCGGTGGCTTCCAGGGCGCGGGTGATGAGGCGCTTTTCCACGGTCTTCTGGGCTTCTTTGAGGGAAAAGCCTTCCAGGAAATCATCGATGCGCCGGGAGTGCGAAGCGGCGCCAAGCTCCGCCGGCAGATTTTCCGGCAGAATGATGCGCTTTTCGGCCAGCACCACGGCCCGCTCGATCACATTTTCCAGTTCGCGCACGTTGCCCGGCCAGGGGTGTTTGGACAACAGCATCAGGGCCGCCGGCGACACGCCCTGGATATCGATCTCAAAGCGGGCGTTGAACTGGTTGATGAAATGCTGGCAGAGGGGCGCGATATCCGCGCTGCGCTCCCGCAGGGACGGCAGATGGATGGGCATCACGTTGAGCCGGTAGAAGAGATCCTCCCGGAAGCGGCCCCGGGAAACCTCATGTTCCAGATCCTTGGCCGTGGCGGCGACGATGCGCACGTCCACCTTGCGGGTTTTGGTGCTGCCCAGGGGACGGATCTCGCCCTCTTGAAGCACCCGCAGCAGCTTGACCTGCAGGGCCAGGGGCAATTCCCCGATCTCATCCAGAAAGAGGGTTCCCCCGTGGGCCTCCTCAAAGAGCCCCTTCTGGTTGCGGTCCGCGCCGGTAAAGGCGCCCTTGGTGTAGCCGAAAAACTCGCTCTCCAGCAGGTTCTCGGGAATTCCGCCGCAGTTGACCGGGATCAGCGGCCCCTGGGCGCGCCGGCTCTGGTGGTGGATCCCCCGGGCGATCAGTTCCTTGCCGGTGCCGCTCTCGCCGTGGATGATCACCGTGGTGTCAAAGCGGGCTACCTTGCCGGCCAGCTTGAACACCGCCTGCATGGCTCGGCTCTGGGCCACCATCTGGCCGAACGCCCGGGGCTCGGCCAGCTCCTGAAGGCGCTGCTTCAAGCGCCGGTTTTCCCGGCGCAGGTTTTCCCGCTCTTCGGCCTTTTTGAGGGCCAAATGCACCTCGTCGAACTTGAAGGGCTTGGAGATGTAGTCGTAGGCCCCCAGCTTCATGGCTTCGATGGCCGTGTCCATGGTGCCGTAAGCCGACATCACGATCACGGTGCTGGCCGCCAGATAGGGACGGGCCGCCTCCAGAAAGGCCATGCCGTCCATCTCCGGCATTTTCAGATCGCACAGCACGTAATCGAAGGTGGTTCGAGACACCAGATCCAGGGCTTGCCACCCGTTCTCGGCGGTGGTGACCCGATAGGCTTGCCTTCCCAGGAGTTTGGCCAGCATGTCCCGCATATTGGCCTCGTCATCGATAACTAAAAGGCGCGGATCAGTGTGATCGGCCCCCGGGGGGATGGGTTGTTCTTCCATAATGGCGGATCGTTTCAGGTTGAAGGTTCAGGGTGCAGCGGCAGGCGGACCGTCAGGCAGGTTCCGCCGGTTTCTATATTGCGGGCTTCGATTGTACCGCCCAAATCATGGATAATGGTGAAGCTCACCGAGAGCCCCAGGCCGGTTCCCCGGCCCGGGGCCTTGGTGGTCACAAAGGGATCGAAGATGGTCTCCAGCTGCCCGGGGTCGATGCCGGCCCCATTGTCCCTGAACTCGACGATGAGGGTATCGGCGGCCGCGCTTTGATCTGCACTTTGCGGCAGGGGGTTCTCCGTGCGGATGCGCAGCTCCCCGGGGGGCCCGCTTTCCCGGGCGGCTACTGCGTCCCGGGCGTTGAGCATCAGGTTCAAAAAAACCTGCCGCAGTTGGGCGCTGTTGCCCCGGATCCCATCAAAACGGGCCTTCAGCTCCAGGGCCAGGGGAATCTCCGCCGTGAGGGGTTGCAGCTGGAACACCTCGGCCACCTCCCGCAGCACATCGTGAACCGCCAGGGGCGCGAGTTCGCTATGGGCCGGCCTGGCAAAATCGAGAAGTTGGCGAATGATGGCATCCATACGCCCGATCTCCGCTTCGGCTCGGGCCAGGCAATCGGCGCGCTCCGCGTCACTCAGGTCCTGATGCTTGAGCAGCTCCAGATAGCCCAGCACGATCCCCATGGGATTGCCGATCTCATGGGCGATTCCGGCGGAGAGCCGCCCCACGGAGGCCATTTTTTCCGCGCGGATCACGTTCCGCTGGGCCTGGCGCAGGTCCTGGTTGGCCGCCTCCAGGGATTCCACACTGGCATTGAGCCGTTCCCGGTCTCCATCGATGCGGGTCAACATTCGATTCAGGGCGTTGGATAAAATATCGAAATCATTGTTGCGGGGCGTGGGCAGAAAAAAACCCTGGCCATCGTCCTGGTAGGTTTCGGCCCGTCTTACCAGGTTGGTCAAAGGTTTGATGGTCATCCGCCCCAGCCGGTGCAATCCGAAAAGGGTCAGCAGCAGCCCGTTAAGAAAAATATAGATCAGCAGAAAGCTCTGGATACGCTTGAGGCGCGCATTGAACGGCCCCAGATCCACAGCCAGCGCCGCGCCCCACACCTCTTGGGCCCCTCGTTCGATCCCCCGGCTGAGGAACATTCGTCGGTGGGTTCGATACAAAAGCCCCCAGTGCGCCTCCTCATAAGTGACCCGGGGTGTGGAGTTGCTGCGGGCTTGGCGGGCCAGGGCGGTCAAGGAAGCCGCAACTGCTCCGGCATCGCCGATCTGAATAGTTTCCGCGGAGGGGTTCTGGATCAACAGCGCACTTATACCCAGGTGCTTGGCCAGCGCTTCCAAGGATTGAACCCCATGGGCGAAGGAAGAGGGCGCCATTTCCTTGGGGAGGGACAACAAGGGGGAATCCAGGATTGCCAGGAACTGCTCCCCGCGGCGGATTTCATCGTCCAGCAGCGCCTGGCGGGCCAGGGTAATAAAGATCCAATCCAGCATCAACATACCGAAAAAGAGAAGGAATGCCAGGTTAAGGGCAATGCTGGTTTTCAGGCCCCATTTGACCATACCCCTGCCGCTCCCAATCCCTTGCACCGCGTAGAAAGGTGAGCTCGGACCCCCACCCAATTGCACGACTGAAACGTATCTGGCCGATTTAGCAGGAAATTATCACGAGAACGCCGGGATTGCAAATTCTGGGACAGCCCAATTCGTATCCGACCGAAAACTCTCCTCCCCCGTCTGCGAGGAGGGAGAAGAAGGTTTCCGTTCAACGACGAATTCACAGCGGGAGGGCGGCCCCCTTGCGTGCCAGCCAGGCTTTGATCCTTTCCCCCAGCAGACGGGCGAGGGTCAGCCGGGATCCCCGGGCAGTGACCGTAGCGGTCTGGCCGGCCCTCAGTTGATCCAGAATCGGTTCGGGAAGATCCAGATATACACTAAAGCGGGGCGTGAACAACTCGATTTGATAGTGCTGCTCCAGGTCGCCTTCAGCGATCAGGGCGGTCTGGCGCACATCCAGGGGCCCGCCGTAAACCGCGCCCAGAGCGGGATGAATCAGGTGAGTGGTGGCCGCCGGCGCCACCCGCGCGATGCGGCCTTGAAACCGGCCCAGGCCGGCGGCACGCATATCCACCTCCACCACCTCGTCCGGTGCATTGCGGAAGGCGTCGATATCCTCCTGGGCCACCGATGCGGCCAGCCGGATCTGATCCGGAGAGACCACCCACAACAGTTCGCTGCCGCGATTCAAAAAGCGGCCCGGCAGGGAGGCCAAATGGTCGGCGATCACCCGTCCGCTGCCCGGCGCGGTCACCGCCAGTTGCTCCAGATCGAGCTGGGCGGCCTGGTGCTCGGCTGCCAGGGTTTGGCGCTGCTCGGTCAAGATCTGAAGCTCGGTCAACCGTCCCAAGCTGTGAGCCAGGCGCCGCTGCAGGTCGATCTGGGCCAGGCGCAAAGCTAGATCCCGCTCCTGGGCCGCCAATTCGTTATTCTCCAGCTGGAGCAGCAGCTCCCCGGCGCTGACCGCCTGGTCATCCCTCACCGCCACCTGACGCACAAAGCCGCTGGCCGCGGTGCGCACCCGGAACTGCCGGCCGTATTCCACCACAGCCGGCGCCTGGACCCGCTCCTGCCAGCCCAGTCCCCAAACCATCGCCGCAAGCCCCGCGGCGGTCAGCGCCAGACGTAGAGTGAATCGGCCGGCGAGCCCGGGATTGCCGGCGGCCAGCCGCGGCAGGGACTTGGCAAAGCGCGCCAAGGGCAGGCCGATCCACACCAGCAAGGCGCCCAGGGCGATAAAAATTCCGAAACCACCGCCCATGCGGCTCGCCAGCCAGGCCAGGGAGGCCAGCACCAGGATTCTCCACAGGTACACCGCAATGCCGTAGAGCCGAATAAAACCGCCCCGCTGCGGGGGGCCTTGGGGCTGGGCCGGGGTCACGCCCAGAAAGAAGCGGGCCATCATCCGGCGCACGCTCAGCAACCCCTGGAAATAGAGATTGGGGATGGATAGCAAGTCCGAAAGCACGTAATAGCCGTCGAAGCGCATCAGGGGGTTGGCGTTGAACAAAAGGGAGCTCACCCCGGCGATGATCACCGTGTTGTGGGCCATGAGGCCGGCCGGGGAGGCGCCGCTCTGCTCCCAAACCAGCAGGGCCCCGAAGGCCACCCCCAACTCGATGAACATGCCGGCCACGGCCACGTGGATCCGCTGCCACTTGGAGGGAAAATTCCAGGAACTGGTGGCGTTGACGTAGGTCAGGGGAATAAAGAGGATGAAGAGCAGCCCGGCTTCGTACACGCGACCCCCGTAGCGGCGGCAGGTCACGGCGTGGAACAGCTCGTGGAGTACTTTGAGGCCGAACCAGATCAACCAGACCCTCACCAGGTTGGCAGGGCTGAAAAAGCCGCTGGCCTGACCGATGAACGCCGGCCACTTTTCATGGAGTGCGGTGAGGGCCAAAATCCCGGCCAGCAGCCAGCCGGCAAAGAACAGCGGGCCGCTGAGCCAGTCCAGATGGCGGCCCAGCCGGTTCAGCAGGGGATCCGGGTTGAAGAGGGGCACCTTGAAGGTGATCAGATTGAGCCGGTTGACGCGCTGCTGCTGGCGGATCTCCTTTTCCCGGGCCAGGGTCTGGGTCAGCAGGCGCGCATTCTCCTGGCGCAGGAGTTGGCGGCCGGCCAGCCAGACCAGGATGGTCTGAGCCTGCTCCGAGCTCAGGGACATCCCGCCGGCCACAGCCAGGTCGCTTAAGAGCGCCTCGAGGGAGTCGAAGTGGTTGAGCCGGCGGATGAACTGGTACTCTTCGGGGCCGATACGGTAAAACAGGTGGCGCAGGGGATCTTCGATGACATACCAGGTTTCCTCGCCCCCGGTGATGGGGCTGAATCTCAAATCGCTGCGCAGTCTGGGCGGTTGGGCGGGCGGCGGATTCATGGCGGATCAGAACAGGCGGTCGGAAAGCCGCAGCAGGGTATGCCAGGGTTTGCGAAAGAGCTGCCAGGCCAGGGGGCGCTTTCCGGCCCGGATCCTCGCCTCGCCGCGCATGCCGGGCCGCAGGCGGCCGTCACCATTGTCCAGGCTCAAGCGGGCCACAAACACATTGCGGTTGTCCCGTAACTGGGAGCGGGGGGTGATCCGCTCCAGAGCGCCCCGCCAGCGAAGGTCAGGATAGGCGCTGAACCGGATCTCCACCGGCAGATCTTCCCGGGCATAGCCGATATCGGCCTCGCCAATGGCCAGCTCCACCTCCATGCGTTCCACGGGCGCCACTTCGAAGAGTACCTCGCCCCGGCTCACCGGCCCGCCCTCCCGCCGGCGCTGATCCCCGCTGATGAGAATCCCCGCCACCGGGCTGACCAGTTCCAGGTTGCGCTGTTTTTCCTGGAGCAGTTTGATCTGTTCGGCGTAGCGCTGGGCGTCCAGGAGTGCGATTTGGGTTTCGGCGGTGCTGCCCGCGGCCATATACTGGTCCCGCAGTTTGAGGGACTTGCTGCGCTCGGCTCTCAAACGGGCCAGTTCCAGGTCCAGGTCCCGGCCGTCCAGGCGCGCTAACACCGTATCGGCGGCCACCCGGTCCCCGGGCTGGGTATGAACCTCTTTGAGAATACCGTCAAAGCGGACGCTCACAAAGCGGGTGGCAACGGGCACCACCAACCCATCGGCCTTGAGCTTAAAGGGCAGCGGTATGAGGGTCAACACCAGCAGCAGACCCACCGCCCCCAGGGCCAGCAAGCGCCGCGCTTTCGGCTTTTCACGGGAGACCGGCCCGGATTTTCCCTGCCAAAAGCGACTCTCACGGGGCCCCAAACCCGCAAAAACGGCGCTCAACAGGGGTTGCAGATCCAGCAGCCGGGCCGCGGCCGCCCGGCGGCGGCCCGGCGCATCCCAGGCCAACAGCAGCACGCCCAGCGCCCGCTCACCCGTCGCCAGGAGCAGCCCCAGCATTTGCGCCGCGGGCAGGCCTTCGGCGGCTTCGCGCAAGATGGGCGACGGCGAAAAGCCGCTCAGGGCGGGATGGGCCAGAGGCGCGGCCTGAATCCGGCATTCGGTCAAGGCTTTGATGAGCAGCCGGGCCTGGGCCGTGCGCCGGTCCACGGTGGTCACATCGGAATAGGCGCTCAGTTCGACCCTATCCGAAGCACCGGCGGCCTTGCCCACGGCCACCCGGTCGCAGCCCACGGTCCGGCGGACCCAATCGGTAAAGGCCAACAGGGCGCTCTCCGGGTCGGGCACGGATAGAATGGCCACAGCCTCGGCTTGGTGGTTGCGTGTTACGGCGGATTCTGTTGGATGGAGCGTCAGGGGCAGCAACGCCGCCAGCAATTGACCGAAAAGCAGAAAAGAGTCCAGGGGCTGGCTTCCGGGAACCACAATCAGCACCAGACAGCCGGGATCCCGGCCCAGGCTGCCCCAGGGAAAGGCCAGCAGTTTGGCGGCGGGCTCCAATCCCATGGGACGCTCTCTTACCCCCTGGCGCGCCAGGGCCTCCTCGGCAAGGGCGACGATTTCGGCCCGGGCGTCCTCGGCCCAGCCCAAGGCTTGCCGGGAGAGCAGTTCGGCGGCGATGGCCGGCGGATCGCCTCCCTCCAGCACCACCGCCCCGGCGGCATTGATCAGGCCCACGGCAAGCTGCAGGAACTCCTCCAACAGCCGCTCGGGGGTGTCGCGCAAGCCCGCCAGCCCATCCAAGCGCCGATGCAGGGCCGCAAGGTCGGGCATTTGGAGAGCGCCGTCAGTCACGGTGGGCGCGCCCCATGCTAATGTTTGACTTTAGGAATCTGAGACTGGGCTGCGGCGGGGATATTGGCGGCCGCGCTTTCCTGCTGTTTGAGGGCGCTCCCCAGAGCTTGGTACAGGCGCCGGGCGGCACCCATGGTCATGGCGATCCGGGTGTGGATGGGAAGCATGGCGTCTACCCCCGAAGGGTCGCTGATAGGGCCGGAAGAGAAATTGAGGGTGACATCTTCGGCCGTGGTGTTGATGAGAACCTGGGAGGCATATTGAGCGCTGGTTTCGCTGTAGCGGACGCGGATTTGCTGCTTTTTAACCGGATCTTTGTCCATGGGGAATCTCTCCTGATCAGGGTAAGGGTCGTGAAAATAAAGAATGCTGATAGATTGCGCCGGAATTTGGTTCGTCTACAAGGCACAGTAAGCGGTGCATATCGGGAATATGGGCCACTTACGGTAACGCCGTAGACGGGCCAAAGGACAAGCAAGATGAGGTATTATTCATTTCCACGACCCTAACGTGCAGCGGCTGCCGGCAACCAGGCGATTGTCCGGGTTGGGAAGCTCCAAATGGATCTCCACCGTGCCGCTCTGGGGGTTGATGATGGGCGACACATGGGTCACCGTTGCCGGGATGGCCTGCGCGTTCACCTGAACCTCGCGCTGGGCGGTGTCGCGCATTTGCAACCCCTGGTCCGGAGACAGGTGGAACACCGCCCGTAACGGATCGAGCTGCACCAGGGTCATCAAGGGCTGCGCGTCGCCGCCGCCGACCAGTTCGGCTTCCTGTTTGTAAACTTTCAGTACCACACCGTCAATGGGGCTTTTGAGAATTCGGTCGTTCAACTGGGCCTGGACGATCTCCAGCTCAAGCTGTCGCAGGCGCTGGGTCTCCAGGGCGCTTTGCAGCTCAGCTTCGGCCACGGCCAGATCGGTGCGGGCCACGATCAATTCCTGGGGCCGGGTGTTTCCGCTTTGGCTCAGCTTTTCCAGAAGGGCTAAACGATTTTGGCGCATGGACACCTGGCTGCGGGCCGCATCCACTTCGCCGTGGAACGCCGCCGCCGCTTTGGCCCGCGCCAATTGGGCCTTGAGCACGCTGACGCCGATCTCGGCCAGCACCTGGCCCTTTTCGACCGGATCGCCGTCAGTAACCCGGATCTTGTCCAGCCGATCCCGGTAGGGCGAGGAAAGATCGATGACCTGGTTGGGCTCCAGGAAGGAGTCGTAGGGCTGGGCCTGGATCACCGGGGATAAAAGCATCACCAGCGTCCAGGCCACCACCACGGACCGGCAAAACGGCGAGTTAAACGGGTCCCGCCGGCGCGGGTCGGGATCCAGGGAGACCCTGAAAGGCGCACCGCTTCTCATTGACCGGGCGCGGCCGGAGTGCTGACCTGGAGCACCGGCAGCTCATCCTGATCTTCATCCCGGGTGGTGGAGATATTGTTTTCTTGGATGAGGACGCCCATGGCGCGGTAAAGATTGTAGGTGGCGTAGTTGTAGGAGAGCTCACCTTTGGCATACTTCTCCTCGGATTCGGTGAGCCGTTCGCTGGCGTCCATCAGCCGGTAAAGCACATCCCCAAAGGGCTCGTTTTTGGAAAGGGTCAGGTCGATCTGGGCCATGAGGGCCTTGACTTCCTCTTCGTCGGCGGTCAGGACCTGGTAGCTTTGCACCATGGAACGGTAGTTCTTGATCAGTTCACGGTAGCTGACCTGGGCTTCCAGCAGCACATTTTGCACGGTAGTATCCAGCTGTCGCATGAGCTGGCGCATCTCGATTTTTTTGCGCAGGTTTCTGGCCTGGGCGCCGTCATTGCCCAGGGGGTATTCAAAACGCAGGCCGGCCACATAGCTGGGGGATCCCTCCTCGAACTGCTCGCTGTAGGCATCGCCGTATTCGTAATCGCCTTCCAGCCCTTTGACATAGGTCTGGAAGAAGAGGTCCAGATCCGGCCACAATTCGTTGCGGGTATTGTTGAGCCGAATGGCCGCCGACTGGATGTGTTTCAGGGCTTGGGCCACTTCGGGCCGATGTTCCAAGGTGGCCTGAATCACCTCGCTGAAGGGAATATCCAGCAGGGTCCGGGCCGGCTGCTGGCGGGTCACCAGCTCCAGCCCCCCGGCGTTGAGCAGCTGCGGATCGTTGACCAGGGCGCGGATCCGGGACTGGGCATTGCGCAGGGCGTATTCGGCCTGCATGGCCGCCAATTCATGAGCCTGGGTCATGGAGCGCGCCCGGGCCAGCAGGCTGGGCTGGACATCCATGCCGGCACGGCTCTCCATCTGTTCCAGAATATCTCGGGAGCGTTGGGCCAGTTTGGTTTTTTGGACCAGCAAGGCCCGCTCCAGGTAGAGGCCCCAGTAGGCGCGGCTCACCTCCAGCAGGTGGCTCTCCAGGTTGCGGCGGAACTCGTCCTGGGCAATGGCGTAGTCAATGGTGGCCAGATCGAGGGCCGAGCGGTTGTAGGCGATCCCGAAGCGCTTGAGCAAGGGCTGGGAAATGGTGAGGTAGGTGCCGGCGCGGGCCTGCTCCTCGGGATTGAAGTAGATGGAGTTGGTGTCCAGATCGCCGATGTTCTGCTTGAGCTCCAGCTCGGTACCGGTGACAAAGCGCTTGCGCACCCCATAGGCCAGGTCACGGCTGGTCTCCTCGTAACGCAGGGGACCGCCGGTTTGCAGGTCATCTCCCACGGGCTCGTCCAGCTCGGTGAGGCTACCCTCGGCGAAGACCCGCCAGTCAAAGGGGCCGTCGGCTTCCTGGATGGTGGTCTCCCGAATCAGAGGCAGGTCGCTGAACACCTTGATCTGGGAGCTGTTGGACAGGGCGCGGGTGAAGAGTTCGGTAACATCGGTTTCCGAGGTGGCGACCGACGGGTTGAGATGACCGCTCACCTCGGGCTGCCACCAGGGCGTGAACCCATCGGGCAGGCTCCCGGCACCGCCCACATCGGGAAACTGGCTGGTGAAGCTGGTCTCGGCCTGCTGCAGTTGCTGCGTCAAGCTGTCATAGCGTTTCAACAAACGGGATTTGAGTTCCTGGTAATCCTGGTCGCTTTCCGCCGTGGCCTCCAAGGCCTGGCCATAATCGCCGGGCGGCATATCTTCGGCCAGGACCGGATACGAAAATACAACCACTGCCATAATGCCAAGGGCAAACCCCACAAATCTGCTCATAACGCGTTCCTTGTCCTGAAGGTTAGTGGCCAAGCTTAGCCGGGTTGATGGAGGGGGCAAAGAACTCATAGCCCTTGAAATCGTTCCACTCCAGGTTGAGTAGCGAGTGGTTGCTTTCATGCATGGAATTCATCACCGTGGAGGGCAGATAGGCGAACACTGCGTCCACGTCCAGTGTGTTGCGGGCGAAGATCATGCCGCTGAAGTTGGGGTTGAAGTAGGTGCGCGTGTTGAACAGTCCCGGAGAGCTGTTGTTGTAACTCGACGCGGTCTGCTCGATGGCCATGTGATGGGGCATATCGAATAACAAGGTCGCCGGAAAATTGGCCAGCCAGTTGCCGGCGGTATCCGCCATCACGGTCTGATAGCCCACCTCGTCCCCGGTATGGTCATAGATGGTCAAAAAGAGGGTGGTCCCCGGTTCGGCCATACCGGTATAGACCGGGCTCACCGGCAGGGGTGGCAAGGGATAGCGGATTTCCAGATCGCGATCCCAGGGAAACTCCACATCCAAGGTGTCGCCGAACTGGCGATGCATGAAAAAGGCGTCTGCAACCAGGCCGGCAGGTTCCACCGGTTCCGTCGGCATCGGCGGCACCGGCGGCACCGGCGGCACCGGCGGGGTGACGGTCAGCGGGGGCGGAATCACCGGCGGGGGAGTGACCGGCGGGGGCGGATACCGATAGCCGAAATCCACACTGTCGATGGTTTCGCCGGGACCCAGGTTGACCTGGAAGGTGTTGTCCAGGGTGCCGTCGGGATCAAAGCTGGGACGGATACCCGGCGGGAGGGTGGCGGGGTCGACACTCACCCCATGGCTGCCGGCCGGCAGGTTGTCAAAGATGTAACCCCCCGAGGCATCGGTGGTGGTGCTGGTGGTAAAATCAGGCGTGCCGTCGCCGTCCAGATCCACCCCAATAGTGATCTCCACACCGGGCAGGCCGGGTTCGCCCGGATCCTGCACGCCGTCCCCGTCGATATCGTTCCACAACTGGTCACCCACGGACCCGGTGCCGGTGTAGCCGAAGTCCTGATCCAGGTTGGTTTCACCCGCAGCCAGGGGGACCAGGGTAGTGTTGTCCAGGGCGCCGTCGGGGTCACCGGTGGGGATCATGCCACCGGGCAGATCGGTTGGATCCACGGCAATGGTAAAATCACCAGCCGGCAAGTTGGGAAAGCTGTAAGTGCCGTTTTCATCGGTCGTGACTGTAAGGATGTCATCGGCTATGCCGTCATTGTCCAGGTCGCCGGTTAGGGTGACGGTGATGCCGGGAATGCCGGCCTCATCCGGATCTTCCACTCCGTCACCGTCAAAATCATACCAGATGGTGTCGCCGATGGTGCCCGTGCCGGTGTAACCGAAGTCCACATCAAGGTTGGCCTCGTTGTCTCCCAGGCTCACGGAAGCGGTGTTGGCGCTCCCCGTGCCGTCCAGGTCAAAGGTCGGCAGCATACCGTCCGGAAGCGTATCCGGGTCCACAATGATCGAATAGTCCCCGGCGGGCAGTTCGTCGAAGAGGTAGTTGCCGTCTGAATCGGTGACGGTAACCAAGGTTTCCAGCTCCGGATCATCGTCCAGGTTCCCGATGAGAGTGACGTTGACATTGGCCAGGCCCAGCTCGTCCGGGTCCTGGATCCCGTCAGCGTTCAAATCATACCAGACCGTGTCGCCGATAGTGCCGGTCTGTTGGTAGCCGAAATCCTGGTCCAGGTTGGCTTCCCCGGGAGCCAGGGTAATGTCGCTGCTGCTGTCAAGCGTGGAATCCGGGTCACCGGTCTGAACCACCCCCGGCGGCAGAGTGGTTTCATCCACCACGATGGTGTAATCCCCGGCTGCCAGGTTGTCGAAGCTGTAAGTGCCGTCAGCAGCGGTGGTGGTGGTGAGGGTATCCTCCGGATCGGTGGTGTCACCGTCATTGTTGAGATCGCCGGTTAGAGTCACGGTGACACCGGGGAAACCGGCCTCGGTCCCACCGTTGTCCGTGCCGTCACCATCCACATCGCTCCAAATGGTGTCACCGATGGTGCCGGTGCCGGTGTAACCAAAATCCTGATCGAGATTGGTTTCACCGCTGCCCAGGGTCAAACTGGAGCTGTTGTCGTTGGTGCCATCCGGATCACCGGTTTGAACCATGCCGCCCGGAAGCGTGGCCGGGTCGACAGTGATGGTGTAGTCCCCGGCTGCCAGTTGATCAAACAGGTAGCTGCCGGAATCGTCGGTGGTGGTGGTCAGGGTGTCTTCAGGGTCCGTGGTATCGCCGTCGTTGTTTAGATCACCGTTGAGGGTCACGGTGACCCCGGCCAGGCCAAATTCCTCCGGATCCTGGAACCCGTCGGCGTTCAAATCATACCAAACCGTGTCGCCGATAGTGCCGGTCTGTTGGTAGCCGAAATCCTGGTCCAGGTTGGCTTCCCCGGGAGCCAGGGTAATGTCGCTGCTGCTGTCAAGCGTGGAATCCGGGTCACCGGTCTGAACCACCCCCGGCGGCAGAGTGGTTTCATCCACCACGATGGTGTAATCCCCGGCTGCCAGGTTGTCGAAGCTGTAAGTGCCGTCAGCAGCGGTGGTGGTGGTGAGGGTATCCTCCGGATCGGTGGTGTCACCGTCATTGTTGAGATCGCCGGTTAGAGTCACGGTGACACCGGGGAAACCGGCCTCGGTCCCACCGTTGTCCGTGCCGTCACCATCCACATCGCTCCAAATGGTGTCACCGATGGTGCCGGTGCCGGTGTAACCAAAATCCTGATCGAGATTGGTTTCACCGCTGCCCAGGGTCAAACTGGAGCTGTTGTCGTTGGTGCCATCCGGATCACCGGTTTGAACCATGCCGCCCGGAAGCGTGGCCGGGTCGACAGTGATGGTGTAGTCCCCGGCTGCCAGTTGATCAAACAGGTAGCTGCCGGAATCGTCGGTGGTGGTGGTCAGGGTGTCTTCAGGGTCCGTGGTATCGCCGTCGTTGTTTAGATCACCGTTGAGGGTCACGGTGACCCCGGCCAGGCCAAATTCCTCCGGATCCTGGAACCCGTCGGCGTTTAGATCATACCAGACTGTGTCGCCGATGGTGCCTTGGCTGTTGTAGCCGAAATCCACATCCTCGCGGTTCGGCGCCAGGGCCGTCAGCGACACGTCGGTAGTGTCGAGCGTGAGGAAGGGGGCGCCGGTGGGATCATCCAGGTCGTAGGTGGGGCTGTTGCCCGGCGGCAGGCTGGCGGGATCGACACTGACGGTGTAGTCGCCCAAGAACAGGCCGTCAAAACTGTAGTTACCGTCAGCATCGGTGGTGGTAGTCAGGGTGTCTTCCGGATCTGTGGTGTCGCCGTCGTTGTTCAGATCCCCAGTCAGGGTCACGGTGACCCCGGCAAAGCCTGCTTCCCCGGAACTCTGCTGGCCATCGCCATCAATATCGTTCCAGACCGTGTCCCCGATGGAGCCGGGGCCGGTGTAGCCGAAATCCACCCGGTCGGTGGCCTCACCGGCACCCAAGGTGTATATGTCGGTGTTGTCCGGCGAAGTGGTGCCGCTGTCGAGATCGTAGGTGGGGACTGCCCCACCAGGAAGTGTAGCCGTGTCAACACTAATGGTATACTCGGCCGAGGGCAGGTTATCGAAAAGATATATTCCGTCCGCTCCAGTTAATACGGTCTCATTATATTCATTAACACCATCACCATCGATGTCCGCCGTGATGGTCACCGCCACATTGCTCAATCCAGCCTCACCGCTGTCCTGAACCCCATCACTATCCAGATCATACCAGACCCGATCACCGATGCTGCCTGTACCGGTATAGCCAAAGTCCACGTCCTCCTGGTTTTCACCGGGGTCTAGCTCGATTCCTGAAGCAGTATTGTCCAGGATCGGCGAACCGTCTTCGTCACGATCAAAAGTCTGGCTGTAGCCGGCTGCTTCAAGGTCAAACAAACTGCTACTGTCTGTGCCGTCGTAATCCACACTGACGGTATAGGTGCCGCCCAGCAGATTATCGAAGAGATAGTTGCCGTCGGCATCGGTAACTGTCGTCAAGGTGTAGTCTATGATTCCGTCGCTGTCGGCATCACCCTCCAGGGTCACAGCCACACCGCTGATGCCCGGCTCAGCTGTGCCACCATCCTGAATCCCGTCGGCATCGGCGTCAAACCAGACCGTATCGCCGATGGAGCCGGTTCCGCGAATGCCGAAGTCAAGATCATCCCGGTCGCCTCCCGTGGCCGGTAGGGTAAAGTCCGTACTACCGTCGGGATTGGTAGTGGTGTCATCCTGGTCATAGGTCACAATATCCTGAGCGCTGGGCAGGGTGATGGCGACGGTGTAGTCCCCGGCCGGCAGGTTATCGAACTGATAGCTTCCGTCCGCCGCGGTTAGGGTGGTGTCGGTGTATTCCGCTGTCCCGTCGCCGTCGATATCCGCGGTCAACGTCACCTCAATGCCGCCCAGACCATTTTCATTGGTGTCGGTGTCAGGCTGATCGCCGTCGCCGTCGCCATCGTACCAAACCAGATCCCCTATACTCTGGGTGCCGGCATAACCGAAATCGATTGTGTCAATATCGAGCTGGGCGGCGGTGATGCTGATGGTCCGGGCAATATTTTCAGAGCCCGGGCCGATACCGTCCGGGTCAGCGGTGGGACCATAGCCGGCGGCCTCCAAATCGAATCCCCCATTGGCGTCGGCATAGTCGCCGTTATAATCCACTGTAACCGTGTAGTCGTCGAAAATGGGCAGATCATCAAAGAGATAGCTGCCGTCGGCATCGGTTTGCGTCCAGCGGTCCAGTTCGAAAAACCCATCATTATCAACATCTGCGGTCAGGTGCACCCAGACGTCGCTGATTCCCGGTTCGGTGGCGTCACCGGCCTGGGTACCGTTGGCGTTGGAGTCAAACCAAACGGTGTCGCCGATTGAGCCGTCCGTATTGACCACAAACTGCGCATCGTCCAGATCCCGGTCCGCATTCAGGCCGTCATCCACCGGGGAGTCAATCCCGTCGTCCTCGTCGTAATTGCGCTCCTGGCTGTTCGCCGTGCCGTCCTGGCTGGACCAGTCCGCCTCCACGGTATTGGTATAGGTGCCTGCAGTGAACCCGGCGGACATTACGGTAACGGTGTACTCCAGGGTCAGGGAGCCGCCGGCGCCGATGTCCCAGCCGTCCTCCCCATTGGACAACCGCAGGGTGTTGGCGATATCGTCATAGGTCACGTCCATGGCTGCCCCGGCATTGGCCACATTGGTGCTGCTTGTGACCTGAGCCGAGCCGAGGTTGTATTCCACACCGTCCGGCAGGTCGTCCAGGGCGATGGTCTCAAAGGCGGTCACCGGGGAGCCGTTGGACAGAGTAACGGTATAGGTCAGTGTTTCACCCGGTTCAGCAATGGTAGTAGTCGGATCGGTATCCGTATCGGCAACCGTTTTGGTGGTGGCAACCCAGGGCTCATCAATGTCAACACTGACTGGATCGTCGGTGATATCTTGGCGGACACCCTCGCCATCGTCGTAGGAAAGGGTTGCGGTATTCTCCAAAGTACCGCCATCCACATTGGGGCCGATGTTAGCCACGATGGCATTGACGGTAATGATAAAGGCATTGTCGGCAGTGCCGTCAGGTGAGCTAAGGGCAATGATGGGATCGAATTCAAACAGCAAATCATTGCCATCCTCGGCATCACTTGCAAAGGCCATCAGATTCAGAGTGCCACTAAAGGCGCTCGCCTGATCCACGGTGTAACTGTCGTAGATCAACCCATCGGGCAACTGGTCGAGGACCGTCAGATTATTTATTGTTCCTTCCGGCACCGTTACCACGATGTCGTAGACCACGCTGTCACCAATGGTGTAACTGCCCCCGCCCAGCTTGTCGATGGTGGGACTCGGGGTGGTGAAATCAGCGTCGTCACTAGCGGCGGTGGCGCGCTCCTGGTCCTCACCATTGTCCACAAAACCAGAGCGGTCGGTTTGATCCCCGTCCATTGAGGTCCAGGTCAGGTCCGCCGTGTTCTCAATTTCTTCCCCGGGCTGGACGCTTTGGGCCAAAATACCGCTGATGGTGAGCACCAATTGTTGGCCAAATAGCAAATCCAGGTCACCGGTGGTGCTCAGGGTCGTACCGGAAAGCTCCAAGGCGCCCGCAACATCACTTCCACCGATCAAGGCGGAATCGATCTGCAGGGATGTTAACTGAGTGTCGAAAACGTCATCCAGTTGAATATCATAGGCATCCGCCTCACTGGTTCCGGCATGGGCGACGGTAATGGTGTAAGTCACCGTATCGCCGGCATCGCCGCTGCCGGCCACGTTTACGTCCTTAACAATATTAAGCTCCGGCTCAATCACCTCAATGGAATCCGCACTGTCCGGATCCGAGGTCACCGGGTCGCCGTTGGTATTGTCCCATTGGACCTGGGCAGCGTTGTCAAGCTGGGTCCCGGGAGCGTTGCTGCCTGCGCCGGTATTACCGGGGACATCGGTAACCATGGCGGTGTAGGTAAAGGTAATGGTCTCGGCGACCGTATTGAGGCTGTTGCTGTTGACAACATCGCCGAAGTTGATATCGAGAGTGTCGTTGCCACCTGAGTTGTGGGTATAGGTGACAAAGCTTGAGTCAGATGGATCATCAATGGACAGGGCACCGGCGACAGCGGCCTGCAGGTCCGGAATATTGGTGCCGCTGATGTCAGGGGAAGACAATTCTAGGGAGTCGATACTCACCAGGGACAACCCGGGGTCCAAGGTGTCCAAGAGATGAAAGTCGGGACTATCCCCCTCGGCCAGGGTGATGGTCAACTGGTAGGTCAGGGTCTCGCCGATAACGGCCTCACGGCCGTTGTTGATGCCATCGGCGTCATTGGGGGCCACGAGGTTGCTGGTCGGAGGCGCATCGGGTTCTGTGCTCAGTTCGCTGTTGACCAAAATCTTATCGACACTGTTAAGACCGATCAGAATATCCGCCGGATCGCTGTCCGTATAATTATTGACGCCGCCGCTTCCATCCCGCTCGACATCGCCAGTGGTGACGAACCCGGAAATATCGATGTTTCCGGCCGTGTCTCCCGACAGGCTGGACCAGTCCAAATTGGCGTCGTTTTCAATTAAATCGCCCACGTTCAGGGTAGTAGCCAGGGTACCGCTGATGACAACCGTAATCACGCGACCGCTGTCATAGGGAATATCTATGGTGCCGTCGGCGGTGACATTGGCACTTGACGGATCTAAACGCAGGACGGACCCGCCGTCCAGAAAGAAATCAGCGCCTGTCAGAATACCGGCACTGTCCGTGACATTGGCAATGGTGGGGCTTACAATTTCCGCTGGGAGGCTATCTTCCAGGCTTACGTCGAAGGCGTCGGTTTCACTGTTCCCGGCGTGTTGGATGACAATGGTGTAGCTCATGGTGTCACCCTCATCACCGGAGACCTGGTCCGGATCGGTTGCGCCTTCGACGGTCACGCTCTTGTTGATTTCAAGTGCTGGCTCAATGACCGAAACTGTTGCCGTGGGTGCATCCTGGGAGGCCGTTTGGGTGCTCCCGTTGGATTGCCACTCTGCCTGAACCGCGTTATTGAGGTTTGGGCCCCCTTCGGAGATCGTGCTCTGGTTGCCCGTGGTGTTGAGAACTAAGGCTGTGTACTCAATGGTAATGGTTTCCGACGTATCATTACTATCCGTTGAGTTGCTGACTGTACCGAAATTAATGGCAAGGCTGTCACTGCCCCCGACGTTTTCAGTGTAGCTGATGTCGCCTCCGGGGCTGGTGACGGGGGTGGCAAAGGCATTGGCTGCTGTCAGCCCGGCACTTAGGGTGATGCTGTCAATGCTGACCAGGGCCAGGCCCGGGTCGAGGCTGTCGAGAATTCGCAGGTCCGGCGTTTCCCCTTCCGGAACGGTAATGGTAACCCGGTACTGCAAGGTTTCACCGATCACCGCCTCGGTATTTTCGTTAATGCCATTGTCGATACTGGTGCCAACCAATACCTTTTCGATAATTGGCTCGGCAATGGACACCGTCGCATCATCACTGACCCCCGCGGGAATGTGGTTGTCAGCAGGGTCGGCCTCATCGTAGTTGGTGTACTGCTCCAAAGTCGCGGTATTGCTGATTTGCTGCAGGGGCGCCACACTGGCGGCGGCGACTAGATCGTAGGTGATGATGATGACGTTATCACCGGTATTGTCATCTTCCGGATTGGCGGTGCTGAGGCCCTCGATAGCCCCGTCCATGGCCGTATCGGCAAGCTCGAGGCTAAAAGAATTGGCGCCCAAGGTGAAGGTGTAGTCGGAGCCGGCCGTGAGCAGGGCGCCGCTGCCGGTGGTGATCGCAAAGTTCATATCCCCGGCCGTGGCTGGGGTGATGAATCCATTGGGCAGATCATCGCTGATGACCACATCGTAAGCATCGAAATGTCCGGTATTTTCCACAACAACGGCAAAGGTTACCGTGTCGCCGGCATCGATGCCGGTAAGGTCGGTATCAATATCGTTGCCGGCCAACCACGCGGAGGAGATAGTCACGCCATCCAACCGGGACCCGGCACCCCCGGGTTCGGTGAAGTAGTCGTCAACATCGGCATTTTGGCTAAAGGTAGGGGTCGTGCCGTCCACAACGTCGTTGTCGGTTTCCACAACCCCTTTGGTAATATCCAACACCGGTTGATCCAGGACGACCTGGACGATGGCGTCTGTATCGGAATTTACCAGTGGGGTTCCATCTTCTGTTCCCCGCACCTGATTGGTCAGAAAGATCCCGTCGGCAAAGGGGTCATTGGTGACCGTCACGGTAAAAAGAATGTCGATGGTGGTCTCCTGGGGAGCGACATCATCATGCTCGTCATAGACAAAACTGATGCTGTTTTCGCCACCCGCATTGTTGATCACTACGTCGATGGGTTCAGCGCCAAAATTGTCTGCAAAGGTATCATCTGTATGGAAGTACCAAGATCCGGCCGGTGGTGGGGTGATGCTTTGGGTGACACCGCCGATGGTGACGTCGCTGGCGCTGGTGATTTCACCGGCCTCGAGAACCGGAAGGGGCAGATAGTCAGTCATCTGAAAGGTTTCAAATTCACTGGTGGGCATGGAGTACTGCAGCCTGTAGGTCACTGTAAAACCGGGCTCGAGATGGAGATTGCCGCTCGCATCCTCATAGGCACTCAGGTCCGTGCTGCCGTTAATGGCGTAGATCTCTTTTTGAACACCGCCGACCTCGATCTGAAAACCGGCGGCGGAACTATCCTGATCCAGGCCAAAGCCCGCATCGGTCAATCCACCGGCACCGTCGTCTCCGTAAATCTGTCCCTCAATGGTGACACTGTTATTGAATACATCTCCCTGGTCCACGGATACATCCCCGGGACCAGAGCTATCGCTGCCGCCTGAGCTCAGATATTCGTCTTTTATCAGTGCATAATAGGTGATGGTGCCCATGGCCGGACTGCCGGATGTGGTATCATCGAACAAATCCCCCTGGAGGATGCCGTCGGCTCCGCCGGCGACATCCGAAACGTTAAACGTGAGGGCCAGATTGTTTTCACTGCCGGGATTTTCATCGGTGATTAGATTCGTGCCCACACTCCACGTTCCGCTCCACGGATTGGAAACGGTTTCATCCTGGATTGAAAAGGTGGGGACATAGGCGGCATCATAGGCCAGGTAGTCCGAGGCACCCGGATCGGAGCTGGAATAGAGTTGAAGTCCGTCGGGAAGCAGGTCATTAATAACGATATCCCCAAAATTGAAATAATCGGAAATTTGAAATTCAAGGGTAAACTGAACGATATCGCCAGGATTGTAGCCCCCCTCTCCATCAGCATCGGGAGCGACCCCTGTATCGAAGGCAATGCCGACCCCCTTCTGGATGGCGATGGCCTCGGCATCCAAGATTTCATCGATGCTCGGTGTAGGGGAGATATTGCCGGCGCCGTCTACCTCCGCATCCATAACAATGGTAACTTCAGCATCATCCTCATCCGTGGGATCCCAGTCACCTTGGATCTGGACATCATTGACGACTTCACGGTCTTCCGTTCCACCGATGGCATCGTCACCGGTGTCGGGATCAAGAATCGGCGTTGACCCGTCCGCGTAAAATTGGGGCACATAAAAATCGAAGGTGATGATAACTTCCGGATCATCCGAGGTGGTTGAACCGGTAACCGGACTAGTCAGCGCTATGGTCAGATCCCCGTCGGTGAAAATGCCATCACCATTTCCAGCGGCATTAGGCGAGGTGGCGGTAAAACCGGTTGTTCCGCCGTTGACCCTGACCGTGTCATTTCCAAGATAGAATATCTCGTTGGGCAAATTTTCCGTCAGAGTCAGGTTGGTAATGGTCTGGCCGGCGGCGACATCAACAGTAATCTGATACTGCCTCGGATAATTGGGGCCACTAACAGTCTCCTGTTCTGGGCCGATATAGGTTTTTTCAAATCGGATCACTTCCGGCCGGAAGGTCTGGGTATCCACCAGTGCGGGGGGGTCCGGAGTATCTGTGGCCGGATTGTCCAGGGGATCGCTGCCAAAACGGTAGCCGTTGTAAACCTCGATATCGAAATCTTGGGCAGCGCCGCCGCCCTCGTCAACCGCCCTATTTTGATCTATAAATGCGGTGATCTCGATTTCTGCGGCAGGCTGATCGGGGGTAAAGGAGCCAAAGGGCATCTCCAGGGTGACATAGGTATCGCCTTGGGTCCCACTAATGGTAATGGGCGCTCCGGTACCGTCCACAGCAAAGGGATGTTCGATTTCGCCGTTGAGGTCAAAGGTTTGCACCGTAGCATTGACCGGGGTGCCCAAATAGGTGGCATCCCGAAAAGAGACGCCGTCTCCGTCGCCGTCATCACCAGCGGTGGGCATGTAAAGGTCAATGTAGGGGCCGTAAAGAGTCTCCGTAGTCGTGTTATCCAAGGTAACCGTGAAGGTAAACTCTTCCCCGATCATGGGATCGATGGGTGTCATCGCATCTTCCACGGATCCACTATTTTCCGCCTGACCGGTTTCGAGAGTGTCGG
The DNA here is from genome assembly GCA_963713755.1 of uncultured delta proteobacterium. Lineage (GTDB taxonomy): Bacteria > Desulfobacterota > Desulfobacteria > Desulfobacterales > CAVQMW01 > CAVQMW01. The sequence goes on from CAVQMW010000007.1 coordinate 453,264, forward strand.
CTTGGGTTTCTGTCGTTGAAGTCGGGTCGTCCTCAGTGAGTGACTCGTCTGCGGTGTCGGAAGATGCCACGCTCGATTCGTCATCTATTGCCGTCTGGCTTTCGGTAGCGGCGTCTTCGGGGTCTGCTGGCTCATCCTGCGCTATGGTGGCAGGGTCCGATTCGCCGGGCTGATCTGTGGCTTCGAGATCATCGACGGCGGCATCGGCTTCAGCGGCAGCCTCTGTCGGCGCCTCGGTCCCGTCATCACCTTGATTGTCGGGAGCCGTATCAGTTTCCCCGGCTGACTCGGCGGTCGTGCTGGACGCATCGGGGTCATCCTCTCCCTGCTCCCTGGCCGATGCGTCGACCTCATCTTGGGAATCGCTTTCGGTCTCGCGGGCCGGTTCACTGTCCGATGGGGCTGAATCGGCGGCGGAGTCCGCATCGGGTTCCAGATCGGCTCCAGACGCCAGGGGATCCACCCCATCGACGGCGACATCACCACCGGCGGCGGCGAGGGGATTGGCATCCAGAAAGATTCGCTCTTCCAGCTGTTCAAGCAGCAAATAGGTCTTTTTGACAATATCCATATCGCACCTTAGGCTGTGGCGGCTTATGTAACGGAAAGTAGCAGGTGCCCGACCGAAAAGCCTCTTCTCCCTCCCCCTTGATGGGGGAGGGCCGGGGTGGGGGTGAATGATATCAGGCCATTATATCCCCCTCCCCCAACCCCTCCCGCCAGGGCAGGGGAGTTTTCGTTCAGAACACTAGCTATAATTTGGGGATTAAAGTAAGACGGAAATGAAGCTGTGGCAATCGTTAACACTCCGCGGGCACGGGTGTCAATTCCTAATGCTAAGGAAAAATTAAACGACGGGGGGTAGAGGTTTCTGCCGAACCGAGTCCATGGATTCTGGGACCATGGGTTTTTGAGACAGGCAGAGGGTGACTCCTGAGGGTTGACCAACCAAAAAAGCCCGGAGCCTTTCGCGTGTTGCGAATGACTCCGGGCTTTGAAAAAATTTCCGGCAACGTCCTACTCTCCCACACAGTCTCCCGTGCAGTACCATCGGCGCTAAAGAGCTTAACTTCCGTGTTCGGGATGGGAACGGGTGTGACCTCTTTGCCATCGTCACCGGAAAATCGGTTTTCCGGAATGACAATTCAGACCTGAGTAAATCATGTAAGGTTGCCTGTCGATTGTGCCAATTATTTTGTGGCCAAGCCTCACGACCAATTAGTACCAGTAAGCTGAGTGTGTTGCCACACTTACACACCTGGCCTATCAACCTTGTAGTCTTCAAGGGGTCTTCAGTCCCGGTGTTGCCACCAGGAGGGACATCTAATCTTGAGGTGGGCTTCCCGCTTAGATGCTTTCAGCGGTTATCCTTTCCGAACATAGCTACCCAGCAATGCCGTTGGCACGACAACTGGAACACCATAGGTTCGTCCATCCCGGTCCTCTCGTACTAGGGACAGCTCCTCTCAAATGTCCTACGCCCACGAAAGATAGGGACCAAACTGTCTCACGACGTTTTAAACCCAGCTCACGTACCACTTTAATTGGCGAACAGCCAAACCCTTGGGACCTGCTTCAGCCCCAGGATGTGATGAGCCGACATCGAGGTGCCAAACCGCCCCGTCGATGTGAACTCTTGGGGGCGATAAGCCTGTTATCCCCGGCGTACCTTTTAGCCGATGAGCGACGGCCCTTCCATTCGGGACCGCCGGATCACTAAGACCTACTTTCGTACCT
>CAVQMW010000007.1:460000-689672 GCA_963713755.1 uncultured delta proteobacterium
CCACCCTGAATGTCGTTGTGGTCTATTATTTGGTCGAAATCGGTGACCCGTACACCATTTATATAAGCCCCGCCCTGTTTGATCAAGCGACGTGCCGCGCCACTGCTATCTGTTAGCTCAAACCGAACAAAAAGCTTGAAGGCCGGCACCCCCGCTTCAAGCTCCGCCAGGTTGATTTCAGAGGTGGGAATCGTTCCGTCACAGTGGCTTTCAATCTCTCGGGGGATCGTACTTGAGGGCAACAGATCAAGGGGAATGGGCTTTTCACCGAAAAGGCTTGCCGCGGCCTGAAGGGCTTCCCGGGCGGCTTGGCGTCCATGGGCCAGTTGGGTCGTCTCGAAGGCCAGGATCCGTTTAGCCATATTTATATCCACACCCACCAGAACCTCCACCTTCCGAATTTCAGGGATGGGCAAAAAGGTAAACAAGGAGAGGAAGCGGCCGACATCCCGATCATCGCTGTTGACCCAAAATTGAAAGTACTCGTAAGGCGATGTGCGTTGTGCATCGAGCCAAACCGCCCCCTGAGCGGTCTTCCCCATTTTTGCCCCGTTACTGGTGGTAATCAGGGGGAATGTGATGCCATGGGCTGCTTCCCGGCACACCTTGCGGACCAGTTCCACCCCGGCAACGATGTTGCCCCACTGGTCGCTCCCCCCCATTTGAAGACGGCAGCCCTGGGTTTTAAATAGCTCGCAAAAATCATAGGCCTGGAGCAACATATAGTTGAACTCAATGAAGCTGAGTCCCTCCTCGGACTCCAACCGCATCCGGTAGCTTTCCGCTTTCATCATTCGGTTGACGGAAAAATGGCGTCCGTAGTCCCTTAAAAATGGAATGTAATGCAAACCCACCAGCCAATCCGCATTATTGACCATTGAAGCACGATCATTCTCAAAATCGATAAATCGCTGAAGCTGCCGCTTCAAGCCTAATACATTTTGCTCCACCGATTCAGCGGTGAGTATTTGCCGCATTTCAGTCTTACCGCTGGGATCTCCCACCAGGCCGGTTCCCCCGCCCACCAGGGCAATGGGTCGGTGTCCCAGTCGCTGCATGTGGGCCAATGCCATGATGGGAACAAGGCTGCCGACATGCAGGCTCGATGCCGTCGGGTCGAACCCGATGTACCCGCTGACCGAGCCGGAGTCTAGATATGCCCGCAGCTCATCTTCGGGCGTGGTTTGCTCGACAAAGCCTCGTTCCCTGAGCACATCAATCAGATTCGGCATCTTGGCCCCTCCCTATTGAATTTAAATCCAAAGAGTGCATCGGTTCGGACCCGTGCTGAATTTTCGTATTTTTTCAATCTTCAACACGCTTGTCTGAAACCAAACGCTACCTTTTGTCCATACACTATTTATTGGCATACTCAACGGCCCGGGTTTCACGTATTACGGTGATTTTAATCTGGCCTGGAAAGGTCAGTGACTCTTCGATTTGCTTGGCAATATCCCGGCTCATTAGGATCGATTGCTCATCGGATATCTGACCGCTTTCAACAATGACCCGCAGTTCGCGGCCGGCTTGAATGGCGTAGGTGTTGGCAACCCCATTAAATGATTTAGCAATATTTTCAAGGTCATCCAGGCGCTTGATGTAATTTTCGAGCAGCTCTTTCCTGGCACCCGGCCGGGCCCCGGACAATCCATCCGCCGCTTGTACTAAAACATCATAAACTGAATTGGGGGTCATGTCCTCATGGTGAGCCCCAATGGCATGGACTACCTGGGGAGCTTCATTATATTTTTTAGCTAAATTGGAACCGATGATGGCATGGGGGCCCTCAACCTCATGATCGATGGCTTTGCCAATATCATGGAGCAGCCCCATACGTTTGGCCAGTTTTTGATTTAACCCCAGTTCAGCAGCCATGATACCGCACAAAAACCCCACTTCAATGGAGTGCTGCAATACATTTTGGGAATAACTGGTCCGGAACTTAAGACTGCCCAGATGTTGGATAATGTCATTGTGAATTCCGTGCACACCCAAATCAAAGGCCGCCTGTTCACCAGCCTCCTTTATGGAGGCGTCAACCTCGTGAGTGGCCTTTTTGACAACATCTTCAATCCGGGCGGGATGAATCCGACCGTCGGTGATCAACAGTTCCAGGGCTTGCCGCGCAATCTCCCGCCGCACGGGATTGAAACCCGACAAAATCACGGCCTCGGGAGTATCATCAATGATCAGATCAATTCCCGTGGCGGCCTCAATGGCCCGAATGTTACGCCCCTCGCGCCCGATGATGCGCCCCTTCATTTCGTCACTAGGCAACTGCACCACCGATACCGTGCGTTCGGCAACATAATCGCCGGCATAGCGCTGGATCGCTAGGGCAATAATCTTTTTGGCTTTTTTATCCGCTTCGACCATGGCCTCATTTTCGATTCGCTTAATCAGTTTAGCGCCCTCGAATCGGGCCTCGCTCTCCATGGTCGCAAGCAACCGCTCTTTGGCTTCTTTGGCCGAAATTCCAGCGATTTTTTCGAGCTGGCTTTTTTGCTCCTCCAATAAATTTTCATACTCCTGTTCTTTATGTTCCAAGCTTTCCGTGCGCCGGGTGATGCGCCTTTCTTTTTTTGTCAAATCCCGTTCACGCCGCTCAAATTGCTCACCTTTACGATCAATGTTTTCTTCCTTTTGGATCAGGCGCTCCTCGCGCCTTTTCAACTCCTCACGGACTTCCCGGCATTCAGATTCATGATCGCCCTGCATTTTAAGAAGGCGATCCTTGGCTTCTAATTCGGCCTCTTTCAGCAGCGTTTCCGATCGTCTACGTGCGTCAGCCAACACTGTCTCGGCTTCCTTTTGAGCCGACTTTAATTTTCCACCAATATGCTTGAATTTCGACATAATCGCTACGGCGATGCCTGCTCCGAAACAGATTAGGCCGACAAGCCAAAGTTCAACACTCATTCTTTCTCTCCTATATTTATGCAGTGGGTGATGAGTTAAGGGATTGGATCAGCAGAATATATCAATCAAAGCCCCACAATCAATTTAGGGTTGGCGCTAAAGATCTGGCAGATTCCTTGATTTAAGGCTGCCATCCGGGAAACTCGAAGCTAATGGGTGCCGGGACGCTGTACAGTGTGCACCGGGCAGTTTAAACCATTTTAATATAGGATGATTCGAAACCTAAAAGGAGAGATGTGTGGTGAAGGGATAAGCGGATGGGAGCAAATTATTTGGATTGTGAAACAGCCCGTGGGGAGGTGAAAAACCGAGACCCCCGCCACAATGCCGTGTTGGTTGGCCTTTGAGCCAAACATTCAAGTGGGCGCCTTATAATTTCTTTAGGCTTTTCTGTTCAAGCAGAACTTGCGCACCGAAATCAGGGAAAGCTCCCGTTTTATGTAGTGTTGGGACAAAGGACATTTTCCAATCACGGGCATGGCAGGGGCCTCGTTGATCGTTACATCTGGAAGAGTAAGCAACCCGGGATCGAATGGGAGCATCATGCACGTTGAATCCCACGCGAAGGTGATTCATGCATGGGATCTCGTGTGAGCTCTCGTTGCTCATGACGGCTTTTACTCAACCAACCCACCTGGATCTTTGATAGAACGATATTTTAGGGTAGCGCTTCTAAGAGGTTTAAGATTTTCGCCGATTGATCGGAAAGCTGTTTTTTGAAATCGATTTGGTATTTATTCAGCTTTAAGTTTTCATGGGCAATGTTCAGCGCCACCGAAAGTAGCACCGTCATCCGATCACCCTGGGACAACGTTTCACCATGTTGATGCTGTACTTTTTCAACCTCATCCATCAGGTAATTGGCCGCCTGTTGCGCTTCGGCGGTCTCGGTATCCGCCTTAAAGCGGTAAGGTTGGCCAAATAGCTCTATGGTTACATATTGTTCCAAGAAGCAGCCGCTCTAGTTGCCGTGCGGATAGATAGGATGGATTAATTGGTCTCGGTGAATTGGTCCAGCCGTTCCAATAATCCATCAATGCGTGACCGGATCTGATCACGCTCTTCCGCATAGTTGTGCCCCATTTCACGCTCACTGCTCAGATCCATTGCTAAGCGCTCATTCTGTTGTTTCAGCTCCGCATTAGTTGTTTCCAATGAACTGATTATGTTCAATAATCGTTCGACTTTCCGCTCAATTTCTTCAAACTGAACCAAAATTTGCTCTTTATCCAATCTACCACCTCATGCTCATTTTTTTCAATATAATCTTTCAATTATCTTGAAGTCAAGGCCTTTTGGCTCTCCCTCCAGATCCTCCAAAGCTAATAAAAAAGGCGAACCATAGCAGCGGTCCGCCCTTAATTTTTTTTGGCGCCTGGAATGATTTGCGCCTGTGTCTAACTGAAATAATAATCTATGGTAAAATTAGATGCGTCTCGTCTCCGCTAAGGATAGCCGGGTAATTGCGCGTTGCAGCGCAGCCCGGGCACGTTCGAAATCGACATCCACGGCTTTGCCCTCTTCGGCGAGCCGCTTTTGCGCCCGTTCCAGAGCTTCTTTGGCGCGTTCAATATCAATATCCTTGCGCCGCTCGGCCGATTCGGCTAGAACGGTCACTTTGTCCGGTAAAACCTCGGCAAACCCACCGCTCACAAATACAAACCGCTCCTGGCCTTGGGCATCAATGTAACGGAGGGTTCCCTGTTTCAGAGTGGTCAAAAACGGTGTGTGGCCGGTCAGCGCCCCGAACTGCCCCAGGGATCCCGGGGCAACCACGATTTGGGCTTCCTCATTCACCACTTCTTTTTCCGGTGTGACAACTTCCAGTTTGATATTTCCAGCCATCGGTATCCTCTGCGTTATTCTCTATCGGGGCTAGGCGGCTTTTTTAGCGGTTTCTACGACTTCCTCGATCCCACCCTTCATGTAAAAGGCTTGCTCGGGAATATCATCGTATTTCCCATCGCAAATCTCTTTGAAACCGCGAACGGTGTCTTCAAGTTTTACATACTTGCCCGGCTTGCCGGTAAAGGTTTCGGCAACGTGGAAAGGCTGGGATAGAAAACGCTGGATCTTCCGCGCCCGTTGCACGGTCAGCTTATCCTCATCGGAGAGCTCTTCCATGCCCAAAATGGCGATGATGTCCTGGAGCTCTTTGTATTTCTGGAGCATTTGCTGGACGGTACGCGCCGTTTGATAATGCTCATCGCCGATATAATTCGGATCCAGAATACGGGATGTGGAGTCCAGGGGATCCACTGCCGGGTAAATCCCAAGCTCGGCAATTTGACGGGAAAGCACCACGGTTCCATCCAAGTGGGCAAATGTCGTAGCCGGGGCCGGATCGGTCAAGTCATCGGCGGGAACGTAAACACATTGGACAGCGGTGATAGAGCCTTTGTCAGTGGAGGTAATCCGCTCCTGGAGGCCGCCAAGGTCCACGGCCAGGGTCGGCTGGTACCCCACGGCAGAGGGCATGCGGCCCAGGAGGGCCGAAACTTCGGAACCGGCCTGAGTAAACCGGAAAATGTTGTCGATAAAGATCAGTACGTCTTGGCCCTCGATATCCCTGAAATACTCCGCGCAGGTCAATGCGGATAGGGCTACCCGGGCGCGAGCCCCAGGGGGTTCCGTCATCTGCCCGTAAACCAGCGCGGCTTTGGGCAACACCCCCGAGTCCTTCATTTCATGGTACAGGTCATTGCCTTCACGGGTTCGCTCACCCACGCCGGCGAATACCGAAATACCGCCGTGCTGCATGGCGATGTTGTTCACCATCTCCATCATAATCACGGTTTTGCCCACCCCGGCACCGCCGAACATGCCCATTTTGCCCCCCCGGGGAAACGGCACCAGCAGATCGATCACCTTAACGCCGGTTTCCAGAACGTTGACCTCCACATCCTGTTCGGTGAACTTGGGGGCTTCGCGATGGATGGGCATGGTTTTTTCCTGGCTCACTTCGCCCAATCCGTCCACGGGACGTCCCACAACATTGAGCACGCGGCCCAGACTGGCTTCACCCACCGGCATTTTAATTGGGCTTCCCGAATCTTTCACCGGCATACCCCGGACCAAACCGTCGGTAACGTCCATGGCGATGGTCCGCACCACATTATCGCCCAGATGCTGGGCGACCTCGACCACCAAATTATCTGCTTCATCATTGATGGCGGGGTTGGAAATCAGCAATGCGGTCAATATCGTCGGCAGCTTGCCCTGCTCAAACTCCACGTCAACGACAGGACCCATGACCTGTACGACTTTACCAATGTTCTCTGCCATCTAAACCTCCTTAAAAAGTTGGCTACGCAATATGTTCCTTGAACCTTTTAGCCTTTTAACGCCTCGGCGCCACCGACGATATCCATCAATTCAGCCGTAATGGCTGCCTGCCGGGCTTTGTTATAGGCCAAGGTTAGGTTGTCAATCATGTCGTTACAGGCCTTGGTGGCGTTGTCCATGGCCATCATACGGGCCGCATGCTCGCTGGTGGATGTTTCCAGCAAGGCGCTGAAAATCTGCACATAGATGTTACGGGGCAATAGGTCTCCCAACAGCTGATCCGGACTCGGTTCACAGATGTGTTCAGCCAGATAGGGCTTGTCCTCGTCGGACGCCTCTTCCTCGCTCGGGGTGAAGGCTGGAATCGGTAAAATTTGCTGGACGGCGGATTCCTGTCGGGCCATGGAGATAAATCTCGAAAAGACCACGTATACTTCATCCACCTCCCCGGATAAAAAGCTCTCCACCAATTTGCGGCCCGAGGTCGAGGCGATATTGAAACCAACGCTGGTGCCCACCACGCCGATGTATTCGTTGGCAATGGTCTGATCGTTGTTGCGACACCAATCGCGACCCTTTTTACCGAAATTGGTAAACACAACTTCGGCGCCTTCAGCCTGTTTGGCTTCGGCCAATTTCTGACCTCCGTGGATCAAATTGGCATTAAAACCGCCGCAAAGCCCGCGGTCCGAAGTGCACAAGAGGATATTGATCTTTCGCACCTGTTCTCTGGGGATCAGCAGCGGGCTCGCCTCCTCGCCGGCTTTTTCGGCGAGACTTCCTAAAACCTCACCGAACTTGGCCGCATAAGGCCGAAAGGCATCCATGTTGGTCTGGGCACCTCTCAGGCGGGAAGAGGCCACCATGTTCATGGCCTTGGTGATCTGCTTGGTTTTCTTAACCGCCTTTATTTTGAGTTCAACGTCTTTTAATGTCGGCATGGACTACGGCCCTTATGGTTGCATAGAGGGGTGATGGATAATGGGCTTCAACGCGCTCGCCGCGGCGACCCTTTTTTTACTGGATCGTGTCTTTGAACTCATCGTCGTAGGCGCTTAAGGCCTCATCGGCAATTTTTTCCAGCTCCTCGGTGAAGGCCAGTTCTTTCTTGAGGCCTTCGAAAAGCTGCGGGTAGCGTTCCTCTACGAATTTAAACAGGCCCGCTTCATATTTGGCCACAACCTCCACCGGATATTTGTCCAGGTAGCCGTGGGTGCCGGCAAACAAGATGGTCACCTGCTTTTCCATGGGCAGCGGCTGATACTGGGGCTGCTTGAGCAATTCAACCAGGCGCTGGCCCCGGGTGAGCTGCTGTTGGGTGGATTTATCCAGATCGCTGCCGAAGGCGGCAAAGGCCTCCAACTCCCTGAACTGGGCCATGTCCAGGCGCAAGGTACCGGCCACCTGTTTCATGGCTTTGACCTGGGCTGAGCCCCCCACCCGGGATACCGAAAGCCCCACATTGATGGCCGGCCGCACGCCGGCAAAGAATAGAGCCGGCTCGAGGTAGATCTGGCCGTCGGTAATGGAAATCACGTTGGTGGGGATATAGGCCGAAACGTCACCGGCTTGAGTTTCGATGATCGGCAGGGCGGTCAGGGATCCGCCGCCCAATTCATCGCTCAATTTGGCGGAACGCTCCAGAAGCCGGGAATGGTTGTAAAAAATATCACCCGGATAGGCCTCACGTCCCGGAGGACGGCGCAGCAGCAGCGATATCTGGCGATAGGCGACAGCTTGTTTGGAAAGGTCGTCATAAATGATCAGGGCGTGCTGGCCCTTGTCCCGGAAATACTCCCCCATGGCACAGCCGGCAAAGGGGGCGATGTATTGCACGGTGGCCGGATCACTGGCACAGGCCGCAATCACGGTGGTGTACTCCATGGCCCCGTTCTTTTCCAGAACGTTGACCACCTGGGCCACGGTGGATTTTTTCTGACCGCATGCCACGTAGATGCAAAACACATCCGTCTCTTTTTGGGCCAGGATGGCATCGATGGCCACTGCGGTCTTGCCGATCTGGCGGTCGCCGATGATCAGCTCCCGCTGGCCTCGTCCCACCGGCGTCATGGCGTCCACCGCTTTGAGTCCGGTGTAGCAGGGCTCATGGACGCTTTTCCGCGCAATAACACCCGGAGCCACCATTTCCACACGAGCGGTCTCCTTGGCATTGATGGGGCCCTTGCCGTCGATGGGTTCGCCCGTTCCTGAAACGACCCGTCCCAGAACCGCCTCGCCCACGGGGACTTCCGCAATGCGGCCGGTCCGTTTGACGATATCGCCCTCTTTGATGTGGGAGTCATCCCCCATAATGGCGATACCCACATTGTCCTCTTCCAGGTTCAGCACCAGGCCGAGAACATTCCCCGGGAATTCCACAAGCTCCAGGGCCATGACCTTTTCGAGGCCGTAGACGCGTGAAATTCCATCCCCCACCGAGAGGACAACTCCGGTTTCACTGAGCTCAACCTTCTTGTCATAATCGGTGATCTGCTCTTTGATAATTTGGCTTATTTCTTCAGCTCTAAGTTCCATCAGACACTCTCACCCCTCTTTAATGATTCCCTCATATTGAGTAATTGTGTTTTGATGCTGCCGTCCAAAACAAGATCACCGATTCGGGTCACAATGCCGCCGATCAGACTCGGATCTTGTTCCACATCCAGAAGCACTTCCTTACCCGTTTTTTGCGACAGGGCTTCCCGAATTTTTTCCACCGCCTCGTCGGAGAGCGCCGTGGCCGAAACCAGCGAGGCTCGGGCAATGCCCTTGAGTTCATCCGCCAGGATTTGGTAAAATTCGTTAACGTGCCCCAACACCCCAAACCTACCCTTATCAAACAACAACAACAGGAAGGAACGCATCACCTTGGAAAGGCTTCCCTGCCTGATAACCGCCTCTAAAACGCGCCTGCGCTGGTCGTTATCATAAAGCGGATTATTGATGGCCTGATCCAGGGATTTTTGACCTGAAACAAGGCCGACGAGACCGCTAAGCTCTTCACGATAGGTCTCGGCTTGACCATCCTCTTTGCCGATGAGCAGCAACGCCTTGGCATAACGTCGTGCGATTGCCAAATTTTTCACTATACCACCACCTTCTCTAGGTATTCATCCACCAAACGGTTTTGATCATCCTGGGTGATATTGGCCTTGATCAACTGTTCTGCTTTTTGCAGTGCCGACTCCACGACATTGGCTTTGATCCGATCCTTGGCCATATTGATCTCGTTGGTGATGTTCTTGGTCGCCTGCTCTTTCAGTTTTTCAGCCGCGGTTCCCGCCTCCTCGATGATCCGTGCTTTCACATCTTCGCCCTGTCGGATGTACTCCTGAACAATGCTTTCCGACTCTTGATCCAATGCGGAAATTTTCTCGTTATATTGGACCAGGTTTTTCTCAGCGGCGGATTTTTTGCCCTCCAGGTCATCCAGTTGCTCCCGGATGCCGTCGATTCGGGAGTTCAAGGCCTTGGGCAGCGGTTTGCGGGCAATCAGGAAGAGTGCAATGGCCAAGACCGCGAAATTCATGACGCGGTAGGTATCCGTAGCGGCCCAGCCTCCGCCATGGGCGCCACCCTCGCCGTGGGCATCTCCCCCAGCGCCGTGAGCGCCCCCTTCGGTGCCATGGGCCTCTGCCGCCTGGTCACCATGGACGGCGGCGTCACTTTCTGCGGTGTTACCGTGGGTATCTCCCCCACTGCTTGCAAGGAGCGCAGGCGCAGTGAGACCTATGATCAGGAGGGCTGTAATCGCCAAGATGCCCGAAATAAGAGCCTTGGGCCGGTTGGGTTGCCGCCTCCTGTTGGGCGGTGTGTTTGCAATACGAAACTCCACTACATGGCCCTCCCTAAAATTTTCTTACCAATAGCGTCCGCAAAAGTACCCAACTCCGCCTCAAGAGACTGGCCCACAGCTTTTGCTTCTCCAGCAATTTTGGTCCGAATCTCAGCCAATTCGGCCTGCACCTGCGCATTAATCTCACCGATGATGCGTTTTTCCTCCTCCTTGGCTTCCTGGACAAGCCCTTCTTTCTCTTGCATGCCTTTCATCCGGGCCTCTTTGATTCCGGTCTGATAGGCGCTGTCCTTTTCCAGGGCATCCTGCTCGGCGCCGTGGATAGATTGCTCAAGAGCGGAGACTTTGGTTTTGCGTTCGGTGATGATACTGCGGACAGGTTTGAAAAGGATGACGTTGAGGGCAAATACGAGGAAAAGAAAATTAACGATTTGAATCAGAAGCGAAAAATCAGGAAAAACCTCAATCATTTACTTCCCCCTAACACAGGACATAGATGTTTGCTTTCCAGGTCCGCGTAGACCAGACCGCCTCCCAATCCCCGGCGAGTCTATAGCATTGGCCCATGCACCGTGTCAAAAGTTTTTTTAACATTTTTATAACCCCATGGGTTGGGGTTCAGGCTACCCTGTTTTCGCCAAAACCCGTCACGCGGAGACCCCATCAGAAAGAGACAAAAACATAATGATATCCGATCAATAGCCAGGTTCCTCAACACCACTGAAGAGAATGAATAATCCCCAAAAAATGAAGCTATTTTTATGCGCTCTCAGCCCGTGAGGTCTTTTCCAGCGACCCCGCGAAAGCACCCGCCGGCACCCCGGAGCGCTTGCCCTGAGCTTCCTTTTTAGCGGATTTTTCCAGGTTAACCGTTTGGCTAAGCATGGCACAGCTGCCATTGAACACCACTCCCTTTTCAAGGACCACCGCAGGCGCACGGATGTCACCGGTTACACGGCCCGGGGGGTAGACTTCGATACGCTCCCGGGCTTCCAGGCTGCCCTCGACGACCCCCATGATGATGGCCGTGCCAACGACAATATCGGCCTTGATCACCGCTTTCTCTCCAATAATCAGTGTCCCTTCGGCACCAATGATTTTGCCTTTCACCTGGCCATCCAAACGAATGGTGTTGGAGAACTCAATCACCCCTTCGACGCGAACCCCTTCTCCCAACAGTGTGCTGATATGGTGTGCTTTTTTCTTTCTTCCCATGTTCTCGCCTCCGGCGTTTTTCGCGTCGTTAGGGTCGTGGAAATCAATAATGCCGATAAATTGCGCCGGATTCCCGGGTACGGGCTACTCAAACTGAAAGCGCCGCATACTGATGTTCAGCAAGAGCCCCACAACCATCATCACCTTTATAGTTGATGATCCCCCATAACTCACCAGGGGCAAGGGGACCCCGACCACCGGCATCAGCCCCATGACCATTCCAATATTAATAAAGATCTCCCAGAAGAGCATGCCGGTGATACCCACCGCGACTAATGTGCCGAAAGGATCCCGACAGCTGTGGGCGATATTCAAACCCCAGACCAGAAGCGCCATGAACAGCAGAAGCAACAGCCCGCTGCCCATCAAGCCCCACTCTTCGGCCAAAACCGAAAAGATAAAGTCGGTGTGCTGTTCAGGTAAAAAAGAGAGCGCGTTCTGGGTTCCGGCGCGATAGCCTTTCCCGGTGAGCATGCCCGATCCGATGGCAATCTTCGACTGAATGATATGGTAGCCGGCCCCCAGGGGATCGCGGTCCGGATTTAGAAACGTTAGGATGCGCTGCTTCTGGTAACCCTTGAGCATCGACCACACCAGGGGAATGGCCGTGGCCCCCAATACCACAATACCCAGAAGCGTGCGGCGTTCGATCTTGACGTAAAGGGTCATGGTTCCGGCAATCAGGGCCAGCACCAGGGCAGTGCCCAGATCAGGCTGCTTGACGATCAGCACAAAGGGCAGCGCCAACAGCCCGGCGGGATAGAGCAGTTCCTTGGGGGTCAGTCCGCCGGCATTCATCACCCGGCTGTAATAGCGGGCAAGGGCCACAACGATGCCGATTTTAATGAATTCCGATGGCTGAATGGAAATTGGGCCCAGGGCCAGCCAGCGCCGGGAGCCGCCCACATATTTTCCGAAAACCAGAACCGACACCAGCAAGAGAATACAAAACCCGTAAACCAGAAGCGAATATTTATCCAACAGTTTGTAGTTGAAGACAAAGCAGACGATCATCACCCCACAGCCTCCAGCGAGCCAGACCAGCTGCTTGTAAAAAAGGATTTTCTGGGGGGCCACTTCATCGGCCAGTACCGCGCTGTACAAGGTCATCAAGCCCATGGCGATGAGGGCCGCCGTCAGCGCCAGCAAAATCCAGTCGAAATATTGAATCAGCCGTCGATCAAACATGGCTCAGTTTTCCACCCCGGCCCCTTGCCGCCCCTGGATTCCCACGATCTTGCCAGCCATAAGTCCGGGGGCATCGTCCTTGGGCGCAAGGAAAGTCCGAATCACCTCCCGGGCCACGGGCGCAGCTGCACTGGAGCCGTGTTCACCGTGCTCCACCACCACCGCCACGGCGATTTGCGGATTGTCCGAAGGCGCATACGCCACAAACCAGGCGTGGGGCCTGAGATGAAAAGGCCGTTCCACCTCCCGGCGGGGATCGCCCCGCTTATGGCTGAACACCTGACTGGTACCGGTTTTCCCGCTGTATTCAATCTCCGGCAGGCGATAGCCGCGGGCCGTGCCGCGCTTGCCCTGGACCACCAGGGACAGTCCCTCCCGGACGATATTTAAAGTGCGCGCTTTCACCGGCAAGGTCCCCACCTGACGGGGCTGGGCGCTGAAGACCCGCTCTCCCTGGGCGGTTTCGATCTTGGTCACGATGGCCGGGGCAAAGCGCGTCCCGCCGTTGGCCACCGCCGCCATCATCCCCGCCAGCTGGATGGGGGTCGTCAAATTGTAGCCCTGACCGATGGCCACGGATAGAGTCTCGCCACCCATCCAAGGTTTGCCGTAACGCGTCTGCTTCCAAATGGTTCCGGGCACTAGTCCCTCGGACTCATGATCCAGGTCAATCCCGCTGGGAGCCCCCAATCCGGCGGCCTTGGCGTACCACGCCAGACGGTCCACCCCCAGTTTTTGCCCCATTTGGTAAAAATAGACATCGCAGGAGCGCTCCAGGGCCATGCGCATATTGACATGCCCGTGACCGCCCCGCTTCCAGCAGCGGTAGGTACGGTCTCCATAGCGGTAGAATCCGGGACAGAACACCGTGGTGGATTCATCGCAGACTCCCTCTTCAAGGGCCGCCAGGGCGGTGATAATCTTGTAGGTCGATCCCGGAGGATATTCCCCTTGGATCGCGCGGTTCTGCATGGGACGCTGGGGATGGGTCTGCAGATGGGTCCACACCGCTTGGGAAAGCCCGCTGACAAAGTCATTCTGATCAAAGGTCGGGCTGCTGGCCAGCACCAAGATATTGCCGGTGTTGGGGTCCATGGCCACTGCGGCGCCGGCGACCCCCTCCAGCAGCATTTCGGCCCGTCGCTGCAGCTCGGCATCCAGGGTCAGATAGATGTTGTAGCCGGGATTGAAATCCACGGTTTGCAGGACCCGCACCACCTGTCCGGCGGCGTTGACCTCGACCTGGCGGCCCCCTTTTTCCCCCCGTAAAAAATTGTCGAAGGTTTTTTCCGTGCCGAATTTGCCGATCGTGTCTCCGCTGCGCAAATCGGGAAACTTGCCGCTCTCGAGCTCCCGGGCGTTGATTTCACCTAAATAGCCCAAAATGTGGGCCGCGGAGCGATGGGTCAGATATTGGCGACGGGGCTTGACTTGAACCACCACCCCGGGCAGCTCGAATCCGTGGGCCGTCACCACGGCCAGAGCATTGCGGTCCACATCCTCACGGATAACCACCGGTTTGTAAGCCGGTGAGTGGCGTTCGGTTTCGGCCACGGCGCGCACATCGTCAAAGGGCAACGCCAGGTGGCGGGCCAATTTGTTCAAAGTCCCATCCAAAGGTTGGGCATCCTTGGGGATCAGGGCCACGTCATAGGAAGGGCGGTTATCCACAAGTAGCCTGCCCCGACGATCGAAAATCAGGCCCCGGGGGGCATCGACACGCTGGAGCCGAATGCAGTTGTTCTCCGACAAACGGCGATATTCCGTGCCCTCGATCGCCGTCAGGTAAAAGAGCCGCCCCAGCAGAATGGCAAAAACCAGGACGATCCATCCCAACATGCCCGCCAAGCGCACCCGGTACCATTCATGATCGCTGTGCTTAATTTGCATGCCTAATCCATATCATCAGTGCCCACCTTGATTAGGCCCCATTGGCGGCCGACGCCGAGCGGCGCAGCGCGGCAAACCTTTGGCCTAACCAGTGGAAAAAGCGGAGCACGAACGGCCCGCTGACCACCGCCAGCAGGAACTGGGGAAGGACCATTCGCCAAAGAGGAATCAGGGTCTCCGGCCAGGATCCCGCCAGCGTCGCCACAACGACAATGACGGCATTCTCCAGCAAAACGCCTAATGCCACGATAAAGGGCCAGATCAGGCTGCTGCGGGCATGAAGAAAAGTCAACAGCCAGTGCACCAGCATCAGGGTCCAAAAATAGGCCGTGGTGTAAATCCCGAAGGTACCTGCCGAAAGGGTGTCATTGATCAGCCCTAGCCCCAGAACCATGGGCAGGGCTTGGCGCAGGGAAACGCAGCGGCCCAGGTGGATGACAAATGGAATTAAAAGATCATAGCACAACCCACCGGCGCAGAGGGTCGGCAACACGGTGGTCTGGGCCACCACTAACAGCCCCCCGATAAAAATATGAATGAGCAGCGTCACCGGCCGGCCCGGGGCAGCTGAGGCGCCGCGACCTTCACCACCAGCACCTCTTCCAGTTTCTCGAAATTGACAAAGGGGATCACCGTGACATCCTGAAAGATTCCGGCCTCGCGCCGGGTCAGCCCGCTCACCCGGCCAATCCGAAAGCCTTTGGGGAAAATGCCGTCCAGCCCCGAGGTTACTACCGTATCGTCCAAGGCCACATCCTGTTTGCGCAGCACATATTTAAATTGGCAGCGCCCCGCAGATTCGCCCTGAATGACGCCCCGGGCCCGGGTGCGCTGGATGAGGGCGTCCACGGCGCTGTTCTGATCGATAATCAGCAGCACCTTGGCATAGTGGGAGGCCACTTCGGTCACCACCCCCGCCACCCCATCAGCCACCACCACCGGCGTGCCGGCCTCGATCCCGTGCCGGCTGCCCTTGTCGATGATCACCGCTTTGAACCAGGGCGAAGGGTCTTTGCCCACCACTTCCGCGGCAATCACCTCGTTTTGGGTGCTCTCCTGAAAATTGAGCAGGGTTCGCAGGCGGGCATTGGCCAGTTCCAACTCCCGGTAATGATTGGCCTGGCGCCGCAGTTCGGAGACCCTGTTTTTCAGGGCCACATTTTCCAGGGAAACATTCACCAGCGCAAAGTAGTGGGACCAAATATCGCGCACACCGCGGATGGATCGGGAAACCACTTCTTGGAAGGGAGCGATCACCAGGATGGCGATTCGGCCGGGACCGGGGGATAGAATTTGCCGGCGGCTGGCAATGGTCAGGGCGATGACGTTGACGGCGATCAGAATGATCAGGCTAAAAATCATCACCACTTTGCGGGAGAACATGGGCTATAAAATCGCCACCTGCTTCAGGATCTCGATGGTGTCCAGGGCTTTGCCGGACCCCAAGGCCACCGTGGAAAGCGGATCTTCGGCCACGGTGATGGGCAGACCGCTCTCCTCCATCAACAGACGGTCGAGATTCTTCAATAAGGCGCCGCCTCCGGTGAGCACGATCCCGCTGTCCACGATATCCGCCGCCAGCTCAGGCGGGGTCTGCTCCAGGGCGATCTTCACGGTTTCGGTGATGGCGTCCAGCTGTTCGGAGATGGCCAGCCGGATCTCCTCTGAGTCGATGGCCAGAATTTTGGGAATCCCGGAAACCAGATCACGGCCCTTGACCTCGATGGTCTCCAGTTCATTGGGCTTGGGATAAGCGTTGCCGATGGTAGTCTTGATGATCTCGGCGGTGCGCTCGCCGATGAGCAGATTGTATTTGCGTTTGATGTACTGCATGATGGCGGCATCCATTTTATCACCGGCCACCCGCAGGGAGCGGCTGTAAACGATGCCGGCCAAGGAGATCACCGCCACCTCGGTGGTACCGCCGCCGATATCCACCACCATATTGCAAGTCGGTTCGGTGATTGGCAATCCGGCGCCGATGGCCGCCGCCATCGGCTCCTCAATGAGGAACACTTCCCGGGCGCCTGCCGATTCCGCCGATTCCCGCACGGCGCGTTTCTCAACCTGGGTAATACCCGAGGGCACCGCAATGATGATCCGCGGCCGTACAAAGGTCCGGCGGTTATGGACTTTCTGGATAAAGTGCCGCAGCATGGCCTCGGTGACCTCGAAATCGGCGATCACCCCATCGCGCATGGGCCGAATGGCGACAATATTTCCCGGTGTGCGGCCCAGCATGCGCTTGGCCTCAGCCCCCACGGCCATCACCTTGCTTTTTTGGCGACTGTCGGTGCGCACCGCCACAACGGACGGCTCGCTGAGCACGATGCCCTTGCCCTTTACATAGACCAGCGTATTGGCTGTTCCCAGATCAATGGCCAAATCACTGGAAAACGCCCCCAAAATTCCATTAAAGAAACCCATAGCGGTAAATTATGCTCCTGCGCATCCGAGCGCTGCGATGTTCACTGACTACAAATGAATTGACAAACGGAACGAACCCCTGACCCCTCCGGGTTTTCATGCTCCCTCAAGCCGTGGGAAGTGCCCGGCACCCAATTTCCCGAAAATCGCAAGGGTTGGGGTAGCAATCAGGCGTAGCCATAAATAGGTGACGCTAACAAAATTGAAATCCAATGACAAGCAGAAACAGCCGCTAAAAAATGACCCCCCTGGGCCTATCCTCAACCGCCGCGAAAGCCCTCCATCACTAAATTATGGATTCGGGGCCGAAAGTACCGAATGCGCTCATTGGCCCGGGTAGGATGAACGCGGTTGGTCAGCAGAACCACCCCTACCTGCTGCTGCAAATCGAGCCAGAACGAGGTGCCGCTAAACCCCAGATGGCCCACGCTGGCGGGGCTGAAGTGATCCCCGGCACTGGAAGCGCCTTTCTCGGGGCGGTCGAAGCCCAAGGGCCGCAGCCCGGATTGGGGGGCGTCCAGAAAACGTCTGACCAGCTGCCTTTCAAAGACCCCGTCTGGGGATCGCCCCTGCCAGGCCGCCCAGAGGGCCATGACCAGCCGTCCCACGGACCGGGCCGTGCCGAACAGCCCCGCGTGGCCCGCCACGCCCCCTATGGCAAAGGCATTCTCATCGTGGACCTGGCCTTGGAGCATCGCTTGGCGCCAAGGGCACTGTTCCGTGGCCGCAAAGTGCGTTGGGGGAAGCCTGCAATCCAGACCCGGGAAGAAAAGCTCCTCAATGCCCAAGGGCTGATAAATATGGTCGCGGATGATCCGATCCAGGGATTGCCCGGCCCAGCGCGCCACCACCCAGTCGAGAACCATAAACCCTAAATCGCTGTATACGGTTTGCGCCCCGGGCTGGCCCAGGGGGGGCAACGCCAGCAGCCGCCGGCGCAGCTGGGCTTTGCGGGCAGCCGGATCTTGACCGGTCACACCTTTATATAAAGGATGGTAGGCGGCCCACCCCCCCTGATGGCGCAGCAGTTGTTCCAGGGTTGCCGAACCCAAAGGGTGGGCCTCAAACTCCGGCAGCACGGCCCGGGTGGGGAGCTCAAGCTCCAATCCCCGCTCCCGCACCAGGTGCATCACGGCCAGGGCCGTGGCCAGGGGTTTGGTCAGCGAGGCCAGGTCAAACAGGGTAGCGCGGGTTACCGGAATCCGGGTGATGCCGTCAATAACCCCGTAGGCGCCATGAAAAACCACCTGCTCTGCCTGGGCCACCCAGAGCACGGCCCCCGGAAAAACACCTTCGGCCAGCCCCTGCTGCATGGCCAGGTGAACACTCTCTTGGCCCCTGGATCTAGCCACTTCGTTTGATCCGCAGCTCGCCCCGCTGGGTATCCAGGATCGCCGGACAGCCCACGGGCAAAGTCATATTGGGATCTTCATGACCGATTTCGAACCCGGCCATCACCGGAATACGCGCCTGTCGCCCCATGTCCGCCGCCAGCTCATCGATGCCGTCCAGTGCCCCGCAATCGGTAAAATACCCCAACACCAGCCCCGTGATAGCCTCAAACCAACCGGCCAGTTTGAGCTGCCACAGCATTCGGTCGATGCGGTACAGTTCCTCCCCGCGATCCTCGATAAACAGGATGTGGCCCTCCACCCGGGGTTCATGGGCCGTTCCCAGCAAATGGCATAAAAGGGTCAGATTTCCGCCCATCAACGGTCCTTCGGCCCGCCCTGGATTCAGAATCCGGGGCTGCGGGGGCCGCAGCACAACATCATCCCGGGTGGTAAGCGCCTGGCGCAAGGCGTTGCGGGTGGCCTCCGAAACCCTTCCTAATTCGGTGACCAGGGGACCGTGATAGGCGATCAGGCCGGCCCGCTGGTAAAAGAGGTTGAGCAGCACGCTGATATCGCTGAAACCCAGGAAAATTTTGGGGTGGCGGCGAATCAGCTCCCAATCCAGGCGCGGCAGCAGCCGCATGCTGCCGTATCCCCCCCGGGCGCACAAGATCGCCTTAATATCGGGGTCCTGAAACAGGCCCTGCAGATCCCCGGCGCGGGCCGCATCCGTTCCGGCCAGGTATCCCGCTCGATCAAACAAAGCCGCACCCGGACGGACGCGGAACCCCATCTCCGTTAAGGCCGCAATGCCCTGCTCCAGCGCCCTTTCCTCGAAGTGACTGGCCGGCGCTGCGATCCCCACACAATCCCCGGGCTTTAAGGGCGGCGGTAAAATCAAATTCATGGGCGGCAAGCTCCTCAAATCATACGCGCTCAGAGACTATTCCTGTCGTGGACCACTAACACCGTTTCCCCACTATTCCAAGGCCTTGATCTCCATCCTGCCCAGCCGCAAGCCATCCGTCAGCACGCCGATTTGAGCGCTCTTAAGCAGTTGACAGCCCCTGTCCGAAGTGCTAAGTACCCCGGATTGCGTCGGGGCGTAGCGCAGTCTGGAAGCGCACTTGAATGGGGTTCAAGGGGTCGGAGGTTCAAATCCTCTCGCCCCGACCAAAAACGAAAAAATCAGCGGGTCGGCCCAAAGCCGAACCCGCTTTTTTTTGCGCCGTATTCATATCTCGCCAGTCCATAGTTCTTTTAACCGAATGTAATTATTAGGGTTAACTGATTAGATTCGTCATTCCCGCGGAGCCTGCCCCGGCAGGCTGTAAGCCGGCAAATCAACCGATTGAGATTATGTAAACATTGTTGATGGGTGGTTGAGTCATGACGCCCTTGCAAATCCTTACAAATTACCTTATCTTGGTATAAATCAAAATTGTAAGGATTTTTATCATGGCCACTGATAATCATGCTGTAAGTTCAAAAAATTTTGCCAATCAGTCCCTCACAACCAAGGTTACGACCAAGGGCCAAATAACAGTGCCTAAACCAATTAGAGAACATCTAAATTTGGCAAAAGGTGACCGGATTGAGTTTCTGATTGGACCGAACGGCAAAGTGACCCTGATGCCGGCAACAGCCGATGTTCGAAAGCTCAAAGGCCTGGTTCCCAAACCCAAAAAGCCAGTGTCCGTTGCCGATATGAAAAGATCCATCGAAGCTGAAGGTGGTTCGATCAAATGATCGGCATGGATACCGACGTCATCGTTCGTTACATCGTGCAGGATGATCCAAAACAGGCCAAAGCCGCGACAAAACTGATAGAACAGATCTGCAGTCCAGACAACCCAGGCTTCCTAAACCATATCGTATTGTGTGAGATCGCATGGGTTCTGAAGAGAAGCTACAAGCAGAGCAAAGCGCGCATTTGCCAGATTATCGAACAGATCATTAGAACTGACAGGATAGCGGTCGAGGATATCCAGCTTGTATGGAAAGCTCTGGAGATATTTAAAGAAACCAAGGCTGATTTTTCAGATTGTCTGCTCGGCCAGAGAAACCTTCAGGCTGGTTGTGAATATACGGCCACCTTAGACGATGCGGCGTCAAAAACCGCTGGATATGTGCGACTACTGTCCGGGTCGAAATGATAATATTTACGGGAATTTACAAGACTTCAAATTTTAAACATTGTTCCTGGGAAAGGTCTTGAGGAAGGTCCGAATTGGGTTGCGGATGTCTGGCAGAATCTGGTAGAGAAGCGATGCTTCTGGTAGGTTTGACCTATCAAAAAAGGGATACCAACGGGACACTCAAGGAAAAACTAAGGGAACCTACACCGGCCCTATTGTATGAGGTAGCTGCAGATGACCCAGGGCATATTCCCGGCGAACAGGCCCCTGACCCGGGGCTCCCTGCAATCCCCTCTGGCCCCCCGTAGCTCAGTGGCCCCCGTAGCTCAGTGGATAGAGCAATGGATTCCTAATCCATGTGCCGCAAGTTCGATTCTTGCCGGGGGCACCACTTATTTCACCGGAAAAGGACCGACCGGGGCACAAGTCGCAAGTTCGACGAAGAGACCATCGCCGTCATCATCCAGCAACGGCGTAAGAATACCTACATCCCGCTACCCGCAATTTTGCAGAAGTTAAAACATAAATGTCTGTTTTTCTCGGAATCGGCTGTTATAAACGGCCGGTTTTTTCGGCAAACAGCTCGTACACATCCTTACGATGGCCGACGTAGTGGATCTCAATGACCCGCTCGATATCATTCACTTTGTAAATAATTCGAAAACGGTTCGCCCTCAATGAGCGATAGCCGGATAGTTCTCTCTCAAGTTTTTTACCTTTGAACAGCTCTTCTTGAAGACTATCCAACCTTGATCGGATGATGCCTTTTAATTCTGGATTTAGCTGTGTGATTAGATTCCTGGAAGTCTCGGAATAAACCAGACGATAATTGCGCATCAATCGTCCCATACTTTATTCGCTGAGTAGACTCTGCCTTCCTTGAAATCGCTCGCGGACGACTGAAGGGCATTCATAACCTCTTTGTCTGCTAGAATTTCAATTGTTTCCAGAATGGCCTCGTATCGTTGCGGTGTCATCATTACCCCAACAGCTTCACCATTTCTGGTAAGGGTAATAGTGGAACCGTCCTCCTGCATGGTTTTGAGGATATCAAGCAGCCCGTGCTTGACCTTTGTGACAGGCATGATTTTTAATATGTCATTCATAACGAACCTTTATCGTGTATCGTGAATTATAATGACCATTTTAATTCTATTATCTTTCGGAGTCAAGGCTGAAATTTCCGGCATCCGTTTGATACCTAAAAATCATCAGTAAAGGTGATTCCGGGATGCCTTGCCCAGCCGATTGTGGTATGCAAAAAATAAGCGAAATGAAGAGGGGTGAACTGAATCAAGGGGCAGCATGAAAATATTGGCCGTGGCCGACCGGGTGGAGAACCGCCTGTATGAAAATTTCGACCGGGAGCGCTTTCCGCGGATCGATCTGATCCTGGCCTGCGGCGATCTGCCGCCGGAATATCTCACCTTTCTGGCCACGGCGTTTAATGTCTCTCTGGGCTATGTGCGGGGCAACCACGACATTCGCCACCCCGCCTCGCCCCCGGAAGGCTGCATCGATCTTCATGGCCGGGTCACGACCCTGGCGGGGCTGCGCATTCTTGGGCTGGAAGGCTCCCGCTGGTACAACGGCGGCCCCTATCAATATACCGAATGCCAGATGCGCTGGCTGACCCACAAGCTGCGCTGGTCCCTGTGGCGCGCCGGGGGTGTGGATTGCATTGTCACCCACGCCCCGCCCCGGCATATCCACGATGCCGAAGACCCCTGCCACCGGGGCTTCCGCACCTTCGGCACCCTGATCCGCCGCTATCGCCCGCCCTATTTCATCCATGGCCACATCCATGCCCACTTCGACAGCCCCCAGGCGCGCATCAGCCAGGTGGGCGAGACCCGGGTGATCAACGCCTACGGCTATCACCTGTTTGATGTTTTTCCTCAAGGGGGTTCCATGGATTCGTGATGAAGGGCGGCTTGTTGGGGCATATACCTGTGATGGTATGTTTGATTTGGCTCAATTTCTGATATTCTCAATTGATTATAAAGAAAAGCGAGTATTTACTTAAAAAGTGTAAAACAGCGGAGTGGGAACTATCTTGAGGACCCTAATTTTGGATATCTATGGAAGTTTGAGAATCAATCGGGTGGGTACAGCGGACAGCGCTCCTGGCCAATGTTTCACCACGACAGCCGCAACAGTGGTCTTTACCCGGTAAAAGCATTTTCTCAAACACTTCCAGGTGTACTCATGCTTCTTATGTCAGAAGATTGAACGGGATTCCACTGAATCGAGAAAGATCAATACCGTCCAAAATAGTCTGGATTCGCAGTTTCAGGCTCTATTAAAAGAGGCATTAGATTCAATCTATCCCATGACTGTGCCAAATCAGCCGGGTTGGGATGAGCTTGAAAAATCAGGGGTAGGAAGAAGCTCCGAAAACCTCGCCAGCCCCTTTAAAATGAAACTATAAATGGGTGAAAAATGAACGAACTGCTACGAGACTATCCGGTCACAATCGAGATTAACGTGGCCTGGGGCGATATGGACGCCTTTCAGCACGTGAACAACAAGGTCTATTTCAAGTATTTTGAAAGCGTACGGATTGCCTACCTGGAAAGAATCGAATCCCTGGACGTGATGGAGAAAACCGGTATCGGCCCGATTCTGGCCTCCACCCAGTGCCGCTTTAAAATCCCCCTCACCTATCCGGACACGGTCACCGTGGGGGCCCGAGTGGACGCCATGGGAGAAGATCGCTTCTCCATGAAGTATGCGGTGCTCAGCCATAAATTCGAGAAAATCGCGGCTGAGGGAGAAGGGGTGCTGGTCTCCTATGACTATCGCAACAACCGCAAGGCTGCGATACTGGACGAAATCCGAAGCAGGATCATCGAGCTTGAAAAAGGGGTGAGCAACGATCTTTAATCGGAGAGGTTGCAGCGATTGCGGTAATGGCGCAGTCGTTTCAGTGCTGATACTCTATGCTCTTTAGTGGCTGAACGGAAATCCTCTCCTCCCTCCGCCTTGACCTGGCCGCAGGACACACTTGACACTATTGAAAACATTTACGTAATAAATTCAATATATTGAATATGGATAGCGCTAAAGCTTCACTGCGTGCCCCGCCTTGTATGGTTAAAAAACAAATAATTAAAAAAAGCGGGGGGTTTGGGGGGCAAGGCCCCCCAAAACGCAATTTAAATTTTTCAATTCGGTCAAGCCGTATAAAATGGTGGAAGAGAAGGATCCCGCCGTGGGCTTCGAGCCCGTCGCGTAGTGTCTTCCTTCCGCCAGGTAAAAGTCGGTGATTAACTTGGTGCATGACACCGGATGTTAACAAGGCTGATGATACCTGGCACTCTAAACCCCGAAAGGAGGTTTGTCATGCAACCGTTTTATTTGGGTCTTGACGTCAGTAAAGGCTATGCTGACTTACGTCAGTAAAGGCTATGCTGACTTCATGATTATCGATAGCCGAAAACAGCCGGTGGTTAAGGGCTTTCAATTGGATGATACCTTTGAGGGTCATAACAGCCTCTACGATGTGCTCAATGATTTTATGGCCGATCATCCGGATTCAACCCTGTTTGCAGCAATGGAAAGTACCGGTAGCTATGAAAACAACTGGTACAATGCATTACGACGGTTTCAGGGCTCTTTGGATATCCAAACCGCCCGGCTCAATCCGTTTGGCGTCGTGCACAACAGCAAAGCCGACTTGAAGAAGAATACCACCGACAAGATCAGCGCCCGAAACGTTGCCGAGTACCTGGTGGCCCATCCGGAGAAGGTGACCTATCAGCAAGACGATCAACTGGCCGGACTGAGAAGGCAGTGGGGCTTTATCAAAATGCTGACCAAACAGTGCACCCAGTTTCTTAACGAACTCAATGCCCTGCTATATTCCGCCAGTCCCGAATGGCTACACTACTGCCAGGATGGCGTACCGGATTGGGTCCTGAGACTTTCGGTGAAATATCCCGGTGCGGCCAAATTGAAGAAAGCCCGTGCCAAGAGTGTGGCCAGGATTCCCCGGGTGACGATTGAACGTGCCCGGAAGCTCATCGCCGGGGCCAAGCGCTCCGTGGCATCAGCCGCAGACCCGATAACCCAGCAATTGATCAAAGACACTGCCCGGCAGATCCTTCATTTGAAAAAAACCATCGCGACTCAAAAAGAACGCATGGCCAAACTCTGTCAGATGCCCGAAGTTCAGTTGCTCAAAAGCTTCATTGGTATCAGTGATTGGTCTGCCATCGGACTTTTGATCGAAATTCAAACCGTCGAGCGTTTTGCCACTGCGAAAAAACTGGCTTCATTCTTTGGGCTGCATCCGGTCTATAAGATCAGTGGGGATGGCGTCGGCGCCGTGAAGATGAGTAAACAAGGCCGCCAGGCACCCCGACAGATTCTGTATATGGTCACCTTATCGGCGATAAAGAGCAACCCGCTGATCAAACAGGTTTATGAAAAGCATCAGCAACGGGGTAAACACAACATGGCGGCCATGGGTATCTGCATGCATAAGATTCTGCGGATCATCTACGGAATGTTGAAACATAGCAAACCGTTTGACCCAAACATCGATATCGCTAATCAGCAGAGAAACAAAAAGAGTGGAAACAAAGGCAAGGTGGGATTAACGACGCGGCGCTTTCAACAATATGATACCAAAGCGCCGGTTACCAAACGCCAGCGTAAAAAGAGGCTGGAACGGAAGCGGTCCCATAGCGTCGATGACACTAAGTCCGGGATCACAGCCCCCGTTCCATTAGGCGATATCTTAGCAGAGATTTTGCCAAAATTGTAGGCTTTACCGAATTTTCAAAGAACATGAATCATGAAAAAATTGTGTTGACTTTCCCCTGATTAACTGCGCGGGAATGACGGACTCTTATGGATTCCCGCCCCCGGCTTACAGCCTGCTGGGGTAGGCTCGGCGGGAGTGACGGACCCTACTGACTGCAGGTCATCTCCGGGGGGCCTGCCCCCACATGCTATTGGTGGGGGTGAATGATTACACCTTGTTGTATCCCCTCCCCCGACCCCTCCCGCCAGGAGAGGGGAGGTTTCGGTTGGGCACAATTTACAAAAATCTTTCCCCATCACACAGCCCCTCGACCTTGCCGATCCCAGACGGCCTTTTGTTCCCAACCGGAACTTTTCAGGCCACGGCCTCGTCGATGATCTCCACGATATCCTTGACCTGCATCTCGGACTTCAAGTCCATCAATCCGTCTCTGAGCATGGTGGTGCAAAAGGGGCAGGCCGTGGCCAAGGTGGCGGCCCCGGTGGCGACGGCCTCCCGGGCACGGTCGCCGTTGATGCGGGTCCCTAACGTCTCCTCCATGAACATGCGCCCGCCGCCGGCGCCGCAGCAGAAGCCCTTGTCCCGGGTGCGGGGCATCTCGTTTAATCTTCGGCCATTGTTCATGGAGGTCAGCAGGGCGCGGGGAGCCTCGTAGATGCCGTTCCAGCGACCCAGGTAGCAGGAGTCGTGGAAGGTGAGTTCCCCAAAGTTCTTGCCCTTGGCCGGCACCAGGCGGCCCTGCTTGTGCAGGTCGAAGAGCAGTTCGCTGTGGTGCACCACGGCGTAATTGCCGCCGAATTGGGGAAACTCGGTCTTGAGGGTGTTGTAGCAGTGGGGACAGCCGGTGAGGATCTTTTTCGGCTGGTAGGCGTTGAGCAGCTCCACGTTCTGCTGGATCAGCATCTGGGCCAGATACTCGTTGCCCGCCCGGCGGGCGATGTCGCCGTTGCAGGCCTCCTCGGGCCCCAGGATGGCAAACTCCACGCCGGCCTTGTGCAGCACCCGGGCCATGGCCCGGGCGATCTTTTTGCCCCGGTCGTCAAAGGAGCCGGCGCAGCCCACGAAGT
Organism: uncultured delta proteobacterium; assembly: GCA_963713755.1. Lineage (GTDB taxonomy): Bacteria > Desulfobacterota > Desulfobacteria > Desulfobacterales > CAVQMW01 > CAVQMW01. Next base: position 486,031 of record CAVQMW010000007.1, read on the forward strand.
AGAGCAGTTCGGCATCGGGCTTGTCGCAGAGCAGGGGCACCTCCAGATCTTTGGCCCACTCGGCGCGGGTGTCGCTGCTAAAGCCCCAGGGGTTGAACTGGTTTTCCAGGTTGCTGAAGGTCTCCTGGATTTCAGGGGGAAAATCGGCCTCCATGAGCACGCGCTGCTTGCGGGTCTCGAACACCAGGTCCAGGTGTTCGATGTTCACCGGACAGATATCCTCGCAGGCGCGGCAGGTGGTGCAGGACCACAGCACGTTGCCGGTGATCGGCGAGCCCTCCCGAAAAACGGGCTGGACCGCCTCAGGATCGCGGGTCAGCACCGCGTCGGCCTGGTTGAGCAGATCGAGCTTGTAGTCGTGGACCAAGGCCTTGGGCGAAAGGGGTTTGCCGGTCTGAGCCGCCGGGCACTGTTCCTCGCAGCGTCCGCACTCGGTGCAGGCGTAAAGGCTGAGCACATCTTTCCAGGAGAGCTCGCTCACCTTGCCCAGGCCGAAGGTCTCTGCTTCCTCGTTCTCGATATCGGTCTTGACGATGGCCTTTTCTCGCTTCAGGGGCTTGAGATAGACGTTGGGGATGGCCGCCAGCAGGTGGAGGTGTTTGGATCCGGGAATATAGACCAGAAAGCCGAGAATGGTGGCGACGTGAATCCAGTAGCCGGCCTCGTAAGCCACCCGCACCTGAAGGGGGCTCAAACTATCCAGGCCCAGCAGGGGAATCAGCTGCCGGGAAACCGGCAGCACCTGGGGGGAGATCAGAGGTTGGGCAGCGGGCAGCAGAAGGATCAGAGCGTTGATCAGGTGAAAGGTCACAATGATCACGCAGGTAAAGAGGATGATCAGGTTGGCATCCCTGCCCAGGGTCAGGTATGCGGGCCGCACCAACAGGCGGCGGTAGAGGGCGTAGCCAAACCCCACCAGCACCAACAGGGCCAGAATATCGGCGACAAACAAATACCCGCCGTAGAGCCGCGGAATCAGGTGGGCCGGTTCAAAGGCCGGCCACATCCCCTGGAGCATGAGGCTCAAGGAGTGGGGCTGGACCGCTAAAAACCCGAAGAAGATCAAAGCATGGGCCGTGCCGATCAGGGGCTTGCGGCGCACATTGGACTGGGCCAGCACATCGGTCAGCAGCAGCTTGAGGCGCCGGCTGCGGCGGGTGGCCTGGATCCGGGCCGTGCCTGTGACGGCCTTCATCAGGCTATAAAGCCGGCCGACGCGAATGAAAAAATAGCTGAAGGCGCCCACCAGCGCCATGGCCATGATTCCGGATTTGAGGATCGTGTAGGCGGCCATTGACCTCCCTTTACGGTCTTAATCGCGTTATTCAATACTGCAACATGAGGGCCTGTCCGGCCCGGGCTCTTATCCGCTTTGCGCCTTGAGGGCCTCGGTCAGGGCGGGCACCACCTCAAACAGGTCCCCCAAGATGCCATAGTCGCACTTCTGAAAAATGGGCGCATCCGGGTCGTTGTTGACGGCCACGATCACCTTGCTGGTTTTCATGCCGGCAAAGTGCTGCACCGAGCCCGACAGGCCGCAGCCGATGTAGAGGCTGGGGCTGACGGTCTTGCCGGTCTGACCCACCTGCATGTTGTGGGGCGCGAACCCGGCATCCACCGCCGCCCGGGAGGCGCCCACGGCGGCGCCCAGCAGCTCGGCGCAGGCCTCCAGGATCCGGTAGTTTTCAGCGGAGCCGATGGGGCGGCCGCCGGTGATGATGATGTTGGCCTCGGTCAGATCCAGGGTGCGGCCCTCCCCGCTTTTGAGCTCCACGACCTTGACCCGGCCGGGATCCTCCAGGGTCGCGCTGTAGGTCTCCACCGCGGCGTCGCAGGGCGCTGCTTCAGGCTCCACGGCATGGGGCCGCAGAGTGGCCAGGAGCGGAGCTCCCAACAGCTTGATGGTGGCCAGGGTTTTGCCCGAAAAATGGGACTTGGTCAAGGTGCCTTGGGCAAAGTCGATGGCCAGGGCATCGGAGACCAGGGGCGCCTTGATCCGGGCCGCCAGGCGCGCGAAAAGATCCCGGCCCGTGGCGCTGGCCAGGCCCAACAGACCGTCCAGTTGATAATGATCCAGGGCCGCGGCCAAGGCCCGGGCCATCTGATCGGGGCTCGCCGCAAGATCGCCATTGGCCGCCTTTAGACGGACGACCCGGTCTGTGCCATAGGCGCTGAGAGCCGCCTTGGCCGCCTCCCCATCGCCTTGGTCCAGAAAGGCGACCACCCTGTTTGCGCCCTGGGCGCGGGCCGCGGTGATGACCCCGTAGTTGGTCTCTTTGGGCTCTCCCCCTTCGGTTTCGATCAGTACGCCGATGTTTGCCATGGTGGCATCTCCTACATTTTTTGTTCCGAAAGATTCATTGGGTTGGGTTATTGGTCCGTTGGGCCGGGCTTGAAACCCGCCCTTGCTACAAACTGGGCTGCGGTAGTGGCGGGTGGAAAGGAACCCGGGCCATGGGCTTGAAAATCCCCCCCCAGCCCCCCTTTTCCAAAGGGGGGAGTAACCATTGCCCCCCAGCCCCCTTTTTCTGAAGGGGGGAGCAACCTTTGCCCCCCAGGCCCCCTTTTTCATCGGGGAAAAGTAAACATTATCTTGGCCTGCCGCTCAATAGGGTGGGTGCGACCATTTTCCCCTGCCCCCGCTTATCAAAGGCAAAACATCCCTCTTTGCGGCGGCAATTCAACCAAGTAGGGGCGAAAAATTTTACGCCCCTACCGGGTATCTGACCGAAAACTAACCTCCCCTGGCGGGAGGGGTCGGGCGAGGGGGATCACACATTGAAATCATTCACCCCCACCCCGTGCCCTCCCCCGTCAAGGGGGAGGGAGGAGAGGGTTCTCGGTCAGGCACTGCCTGGGAGCACCACCAGTCCCCCCTTTTTTAAAGGGGGTTAGGGGGATTTTACCTTTTAAATCCAGGCATCAAAGATCACGACCCGCGGTGCGCAGCATCCCCGCCGGTAGGGGCGGGTTTCAAACCCGCCTCTGCTGCGATCCCGCCAACGGGCACTAAATCACCTTTTCTTCTTCTTTCAGGATTCGGAGGAGCTCGCTCACCTGGGCCTTGGGGCTGTCGCCGGGAATCATCCGGGCGCCGGCCCGCTCGGGCACCGCTTCCAGCTTGAGCAGCTCTGCCGGGGCTGGGCCGTCTTCCAGCTCCAAACCGGCCAGTTCAAGTTCCTGAATGGGCTTCTTTTTGGCTTTCATGATGTCGGGAAATTTGGGGTAGCGGGGCTCGTTGAGGCCCTTGGTGGCGCCGATGACGCAGGGCAGGGCCATCTCCAGCACCTGGCGGGTGCCGCCGCCGATCTCTTGCTCGGCCAGCGCCTTGCCCTCCGCCACCGTGAGTCGGGCCACTTCATTGGCCAGGGGCAGGTCGAACTCCTCGGCCAGGCGGTAGAGGGTTTGGAAACCTTCGCTGTCCACGGCCCCTTTCCCGCCCAGGATCAGGTCGGCCGGGCCGTCCTGCTGGATGGCGGCTTTCAGGGCCTGGGCCGTGAGACCGCTGTCCAGAAACTGGGCCTCGGATTTCACCAGAATGGCCCGCGCCGCGCCCATGGCCAGGGCGCTGCGGATAGTATTGGCGGCCTTGGCCGGGCCGACCGTCACCACCACCACCTCTCCGCCGTTTTTCTCCACCAGGCGCATCGCTTCTTCCAGGGCATACTCGTCGTAAGGGTTGACGATGAACTTGAGGGTTTTGTCATCATACCCTGCTTCGCCGGCCACCTTGATGTTGGCGGCCGTGTCGGGAACGTGCTTGACACAGACGTAGATTTGCATGGGGAGGGTCCTTTTTGATCCTGGCTAAACCAGGTGTGGTGTTTCGTCTGTTCGGTTTGTCGTTTTGCTTAAAGTTATTTCACCACCCGCTTCGCTTGAGTCGCTATGGACGCAGAGTGCTACTAATTTTTCCAATTCAATGAGACGGTAAAAAGGAAAAAAGCCTCTCTGCTAGCTCTGCGTCTTTGCGGTGATTACGAGCAAGTTATGCTTTCATGCGCTCGTTATTCGGATCGTATAAGGGCATGGCCGCCACCTGAGCCGGATACTGGGTGCCCAGAATCTCCACCTCCAGCGAGGTGCCGGGGGCTGCATGCTCTGGTGGCACATAGCCGTTGGCGAGACTCTTCTTGACCCGGTGGCCGTAGCCGCCGGAGGAAGTCATGCCGATGCGCGCGTCGCCCTTGAAGATGGGGTTATAGCCCCAGGCGTCGGCGTCGGCGGCCTCCACCACCAGTGAAACCAGTTTCAGGGTTACCCCGGCCTGGCGGACTTTCTCAAGGCCCGCCTTGCCCATGAATTCCTTGTCCCACTTGACGGTCCAGGCGATAGAGGTTTCCAGGGGCGTGTGATGGCGGTTCATCTCCGATTTCCAGGCCAGATAGCCCTTTTCCAGGCGCATGGAATCCATGGCGTGCATGCCGAACATCTTGAGCTGATGGGGCTCTGCAGCAGCCATCAAGGCCTCATAGACCGCGATCTGGCTCTCGATGGGATGGAAGATCTCGTAGCCCAACTCGCCCACATAGGTCATGCGGTTGATGCGGCAGCGGGTGCGGCCCACATAGACCTCCTTGCTGGTGCCGAAGGGCAGGCCAGCATTGGAAACATCCCCGTAAGCGGCTTTAGCTAAAACCGCCCGGGCCTGGGGTCCGGCGAGCACCAGACAGCCCTGGCGGTAGGTCAGATCCTCCAGATAGACCGAGCCGTCGGCGGGCAGATGGGTCATCAGCCAGTGCTGATCGTGGCGCTTGCCCACGCTGGCCGTGACGCAGAAGTACTCGCAGTCGGCGATCTTGGTGATGGTCATGTCGCTCTTGAAGTTGCCGTTGTGATCCAGCATGGGCGCCAGGGCGATGCGGCCGGCTTGCTGCGGCACCCTCTGGCAGGTCATCCGGTTGAGCCACGCTTCGGCCCCGGCTCCCCAGATGCGGCTCTTGGCAAAGCGAGTCAGATCGAGCAGGCCCACATGGTTCATCACATGCTCGCACTCGGCGGCGACATACGGAAAGGCGTTGCTGCGCTTCCAGCTCGGTTTTTCATAGGCATCCTTGGGCGAATCGCTGAAGTAGTTGGGGCACTCCCAGCCGTAGTAATCCCCGAACACCGCGCCGGCTGCCTTTTGGTACTCGTAGATTGGGCTGGTGCGGTTGGGCCGTGCCGCGTCCCGAAACTCGTTGGGATAGATGATGCTGTAGAGCCGCGGGTAGGTGTCTTCGATCTTCTCGTGATTGTAGGCCCAGTTGGCATAGGCCCCGTAACGCCGGCTGTCCACGGGCCACAGATCGATCTCCGGCTCCCCGGTCATGATCCAGCCGGCGGCGTAATGGCCGATACCCCCGGCCTGGGTGATGCCGAAGCTGTAGCCGCAGGCCAGAAAGTAGTTCTTCAGGGGATAGGCCGGACCCACCAGGGGATCGCCATTGGGGGTGTAGGTGATGGGTCCCACGGTGGTGTGCTTGAACCCGGTTTCGCCCATGATGGGAAAACGGTGAATGCCGTGCTCGATATAGTCGGCGATGTGGTCGATATCGGGCTCCAGTTCGTTCTGGGCGTAATCCCAGGGCACCCCTTGGGGATACCACTGCTTCACTTTGCTCTCGTAGAGCCCCAGAATAAGGCTTTCCATCTCCTGGCGGATATAGATGGAGCGGTCCGGGTCCCGCACCAGGGGCAGGTAGCTGTCCCGCTCCTTGACCGCACCTATGGCTTCAAACAGGATGTGGCTGTGCTCCCCGGCGATGGAGGGGATCTCCAGCCCGGCCATGGCGGCCACCTGGGGGCCCCAGAGCCCGGCGGCATTGACCACCCACTGGCAGGTGATATCGCCCTTGTCGGTGTGCACCAGCCACTCGTCATTGGGCTTTTGGGTCAGCCCCGTGACCTGGGTGTGCAGGCAGATTTCAGCCCCCTGCTTTTTGGCCCCCAGGGCCATGGCCTGGGTGATGCCGTTGGGGTCCACATCGCCGTCATCGGGCCAGTAGAGCCCGCCGCTGATCCCCTCCACGTTCATCAGGGGGTGCAATTTGGCGATCTCCTCCGGGCTGACCCAGCTCACATCCAGCCCCAGGCAGCGGTTCATGCTGTAAATATAGCCCAGTTCCTCCATGCGTCCGGGGTTGTCGGCGGTGCGGATGGAACCGGTGGTGTGCCAGCCGGGGGACTGGCCGGTCTCCGCCTCCAGCTGCTTGTAGATCTCGATGCTCTTCATGTTGACCCGGGTGCAGTAGTAATTGCCGTGGAAAAACGAGCAGTTTCCGGCCGCCATCCAGGTGGAGCCCGAGGTCAGCTCGTGCTTTTCAACCAGGACGACATCCCGCCAGCCGTATTTGCAGAGATGATACACAATGCTGGTTCCGATGGCGCCGCCGCCGATGACCACGACCCTTGCCTCTGTTTTCATGGAAACCTCCTTTGCTACTATCATTTAGGGCTGGAAATTGGGAAACTAAGCCTTCTTCTTGATCCACTGTACATCGGGCAGCTTGCGCTTGATCTCCGCGGTCACCAGGTTCAGATGCTCCTCCATGGCGCGGGCCGCTGCTTCCCCCTCCCCTCGAGATACAAAATTGACGATTTTCTCGGCCGTCAGCACCGCCCTATCGCGCTGGAACAACTCGTTGGGTTTGAACTTCTCGTACTCCTGGTGCACGTTTTCCACAATGCGCTTCATCATGGCCAAAATCATCTGATTGCCCGCGGCCCGGGCCAGGGCGATATGAAACTCGAAATCAGCCTCGGTGAAGCCCTGGGGTCCCTGCAGGGTGGCCTTCATGGTGTTCAGCGCGTCCTGAATCCGCTCCATATCCCTGGCATCCGCCCGCTGGGCCGCCAGCCGGACCACATTACACTCCAGAATTCCCCGCACCTCCACCAGATCGATTATATTGGCCGCGGCCTGGATATCCTTGAGGGCGAAGCGGGAGGCGAGGCCGGGATCGAGGTCCTCGCGGACAAAGCTGCCCTTGCCCTGAATGCTGATCAGATAACCCAGGGTGGAGAGGGTCGAGGTGGCCTCGCGGATGGTGGAGCGCCCCACCCCGAACATTTCGCTCAGGCGCTGCTCGGTGGGCAGTTTTTCCCCCGGCTTCAGCGCTCCCGACTCGATGCTTTTCAGGATCTGGTGCCGTACCAACTCGGCGGCCGATTTCCGTTTAACTACTTTGTAATTCATGGATTCTAATACGTTGCAGGGTTCTTTCGGTAATCCGCTCAAAAGTCAAAGATTCCATTGCTTTTCGCCATCCGGCATTGGAATTGTATCGCTTAATTTTTGCTTGACACAGATTTAAATTTCTGTCAACCTGAAAATCAGGTTGTCTGACAAATTTGAATGGCCGTTCCTATGGGATTCAAAGCCAAACCCGCGGCCGGCAACCGGCGCAGCGCCGCTTGCGTTGAAACATCGATCATTGCATTAATCGATCATTGCATTAAAGGAGGACCCCGCCATGCCCGAACCCTTTGAACCCCGGATGAAACCCAGGCTTAACGTACTTCAGCCGGATGATCTCGAAGAGGTATACTCCGCGACCATGGAGGTTTTGGAACGAACGGGCGTGCGGGTGATGCATCCCAAAGCGCTGGAACTGCTGGATGGCGCCGGCGCCCGGGTGGACGGCGATCTGGTGCGTATACCGGACTGGATGGTGAAAGACGCCCTGCGCCGGGCGCCCTCCCGGGTGGTGCTGGGCAACCGCGGCGGCGAACGGGTGGTGAATCTGGAACGCAACCGCAGCTTTTTCGGCGGCAGCCTCGATTGCATTGATTATCTGGAACCCTTCACCGGCGAACGGCGCGGATTCAAGCTGGAGGATTGCCGCACAACAGCAACCCTGCTGGATGCGCTGCCCAACTTTACCTGGGGCATGACCTTCGGCATGGCCGACGATGTACCCGCCCGCTTCGCCGACCGGCTAGTGCTGAAAGAGGCCCTGAGCCACACCCGCAAACCCATTGTGTTTTGCTGCCAGGAAAATGACAGCCTCAAGGAGATTCACCAGATGGCCCTTATCATCTCCGGGAGCGAAAAACAGTTTCTAAACGCCCCCACGGTGGTGATGCTCGCCGATCCCATCTCGCCCTTGACCTTCTCCCATGACACGGTGGAAAAAATGTTGTACTGCGCCCAACACCGCATCCCCCAAATCTGCTACGGGGCGCCCCAGGCGGGCAGCACCGGCCCGGCCTCCTTTGCCGGCTCCGTGGTGTTGGGAACCGCCGAGTCCCTGTGCGGCCTGGTGATCACCCAGCTGATGCGCAAGGGCGCACCCTTTATTTTCGGCGCCTTTGCCACGGTCATGGACATGCGCACGACCATATTCTCCTATGGCGCGCCGGAGATGATTCTGATGGGTGCGGCCCTGGCCCAGATCGCCCAGTACATCAAGCTGCCCTACTTCGGGGTGGCCGGCTGCTCGGATGCCAAGCTGCCCGATTGCCAATCCGCGGCCGAAGCCACCATGTCCTGCCAGTCGGCGGCTCTCAGCGGCGCCAACCTGATCCACGACTGCGGCCTGCTGGACCACGGCTCTCTGGCCTCGCCCACTTACATGGTGCTGGTCAACGAGGTGCTGGCCATGCTCAATCAATTCTCCCGGGGCATCAGGATCAGCGAAGAGACCCTGGCGGTGGATGTGATTCACCGCGTCGGTCCCCGGGGCCATTACATGGAGGATGAGCACACTCTCAAATATTTTCGCGATGTCTGGTACTCCAACCTCTTTGATCGCTCCAACTATGACACCTGGTTGGAACAGGGCGGGCGTCGCTTTTCAGAACGACTCAGCGAGCAAACCCTCCTGAAAATGGAACATCAGCCCGAGCCCCTGCCCCCGGAAACCGTCAAAGAACTCGACGACCTGGCCCAACACTGGCGTTGAAACGGCACTGCGGATTCCACATATAATATCTGAACCCAACCTCCCCTCTCCGGGTGGGAGGGGCTGCACGAAGGAGGAAGAAACACACCGGCTTTCGGGCGGGCGATGGAAAAACCGCGATCAGAACTTCAAAAGAAAGCGAGAGGAATGCCATGACATCCGATTTTGAAACAAGGGTTCAGGAGACCGGCCGCGCCCTTTACGCCGTCGCCGAAAAAAGCAAACCCTCGCTGTTCAAAAAAGAGTTCTGGACCGGGAAGATGATCGATTTCTCCATGCAGAACGAGGCATTTAAAAAAGAGATGTTTCGTTTTGTGGATGTGTTTCCTTATCTGAAAACCCCGGAGGCGGTGGCTCGGCATCTTCAGGAGTACTTCTGCCGGCCGGACCAGGACTTTCCCAAGACCATGCGCTGGGGGCTCTCCAAGGTGAAACCCGATTCGATCACCGCAAAAATGGCGGCCAAGAGCATCGGTAAAAACATTGCCGCCATGGGCCGCCAGTTCATCACCGGCGAGACCATGGACGAGGCCGCCAAGGTGATGCTCAAGGCCCGCAAAAAGGAGGGTGTGGCCTGGACCGTCAAAATCCTCAAGGAGGCCGTCACCTCAACCCGGGAAGAAGAGCAGTTTCTGGCCAAGCAGATCGAGCTGCTGGAGCGCTACAGCGAGCTCGCGGCAACCTGGCCGGCCCTGGGAAGCGGCGAAGCCGGGGGACTGGACTGGGGGGTCAGCCCCCAGGTCAACATATCGCTGATGGCCTCCTGCCTCTACGCTTCGTACCAGTCCAAAAGCTGCGTCCTGGAATACGCCGTGGACCGCGCCAAAGAGCGGCTGCGGCCCATCTACCGCAAAGCCATGGAACTGGGCGCGTACGTGCTGCTGGACATGGAGCATCTGCCGGCTCGCGAATTTACCCTGGCGCTGTTTAAGGGCATCAACGAAGAAGCCGAATTTCGCGACTGGCCCCACAAGGGTATCGCCTACCAGGCCTATTTAAAGGACGCCGATAGCGTGCTGGGCGAACTGTTGGCGTGGGCGGCCCGCGGCGGCCACAACTTCGGCCTGCGCCTAGTCAAAGGGGCCTTCTGGGACGAAGAGCTGGTGCTGGCCAATCTCTACAACTATCCCGTCCCGGTCTTCACCAGCAAGTACGCCACCGATGCCAGCTTTGAAGCCTGCGCCCGCAAGGTGCTGGAAAACCAACGCACCGTTCAGCTCAAATGCGCCTCCCACAACATCCGCAGCGTGGCCTATGTCATAGAGTGCGCCAAACTGCTCAAGGTTCCCGAAGGGCGCCTGGAGTTCCAGATGCTCCACGGCATGGCCGAGAACCTGCGCGAGGCCTGGAAGCAGCACAATCTGCGGCTACGGCTCTACTCGCCGGTGGGGGAAATTGTGCCGGGCATGGCCTACCTGGTGCGGCGCCTGCTGGAGAACACCTCCAGCGAGTCCTTCTTGCGGCAGAGCTTTGTGGAGGGCGCGGCCCGGGAAGAGCTGCTCAAAGACCCGGCCATTCTGGCCCAGGAGAATCCCCAGCCGGCTGAGAGTGATGAGCATGCATTAGAATTTGGCGGCAAGGGGCCCTTTTCCAATGAACCCCCGTTGGAGTGGGACGCTGCCGCCCGGAAAGCGTTTGCCGCGGCCCTGGAAAATATCCCCCAATCATTTCCCCGGCAGGTGCTGCCGGTGGTGAACGGCACCCCCCTTGCCGGCGGCAAGGCCATGGTTTCCAGCGACCCCAACGATCCCCAGCGGGTGGTGGCCGATGTGGCCTGCGCGGATGTCGATACGGTGGAAAGCGCCATCGCCGCGGCCAAGGCCGCTTTTGAACCCTGGGCCCGCACCCCGGCCGCGACCCGGGCCGACCACCTGTTCCGGGCCGCCCAAAAAGTGCGCGGCATGCGCCACAACCTGGCCGCCCTGCTGGTTTATGAGGGCGGCAAAACCTGGAACGAAGCCCAGGCCGATATTTGCGAAGCCGTTGATTTTCTGGAATTTTACGGGCGCGAAATGATCCGCTTGGCCAAACCGCGCATCGCATCCCAGCTCCCGGGAGAATCTAGCCTTCTGGAATATATTCCCCGGGGCGTGGGCGCTGTAATCGCGCCCTGGAATTTCCCCCTGCCCATCTCCATCGGCATGACCTCGGCGGCCCTGGTCACCGGCAACAGCGTGGTCTACAAGCCGGCCTCCCAAACCTCGGCCATCGGCCAGGCAGTGTACGAGATTTTCAGCGGCACGGATCTGCCGCCGGGGGTGCTCAATTTTCTGCCGGGACCCGGGAGGGAGATCGGCGACGTCCTGGTCACTCACACGGATGTGGCCTTCACCGTCTTCACCGGCAGCAAAGAAGTGGGCCTTGGAATCATCGAAAAATCGGGGGTTACCCCGCAGGGTGCCCGGCAGGTCAAGAATGTCATCGCCGAGATGGGCGGCAAGAATGCCATCATCATCGACAGTGATGCCGATATCGATGCTGCCCTGGGGCCCATTGTCCAGTCGGCCTTCAGCTACATGGGCCAGAAGTGCTCCGCCGCCTCGCGGCTGATTGTGCTGGCGGACATCCATGACAGCTTTGTCTCCCGCTTCAAGCATGCCGTGGAAACCTTGACCTGCGGTCCGGCTTGGGATCCGCGCAGCGACATCGGCGCCGTCATCGATGAAGCCGCCAAGGAGAAGATCGAAGCCTACATCCAGTTAGGCAAGCGCGAGGCGACCCTGCTCACCCAGGGCAGCGGCGGGGGCCGCGGGCATTTCGTGCCCCCCACCGTTTTTATCGACGTAACCCCAGAGAGCCGGCTGGCCCAGGAGGAGATCTTCGGCCCCCTGGTGGGCATCATCAAAGTCGATGATTTCGACCAGGCCCTGCAGGTAGCCAACGGCACCCCCTACGCCCTCACCGGCGGCCTCTTTTCCCGAAGCCCGGCCCATATCCAGCAGGCCTGCCGGGAATTTCTGGTGGGCAGTCTCTACATCAATCGGGGCACCACCGGGGCCATGATGAAGCGCCACCCCTTCGGCGGGTTTAAAATGTCCGGTGTGGGCTCCAAAGCCATGGGGGAGGACTACCTGCCCCAGTTCATGTACACCCGCACGATAATTGAAAACACCTTCCGCAGCGGGTTCGCCCCTTTGGCTGAGGAAAATCACACCTGATCCGCTGCTTAGACGATGTTGGGCCTGGATCCGGTCCGCCCCTCGATCTTAGGTCTTATAAAGGCGGATAATACTTAGCACCCTAACTATTTATTTACAAAATTGGCCATCTATTCTATGGATATGGCCGATAGCGTTCCGCCAAGAGATAGCCCGAGATAAATAGAATATCACGCAAGGTATTGAGATTTATATTTAACTATCCGTTTTATTTGGCGTATTTAAATTTTCTCATTTCCCCATGCCAATGACGCCGCCTTAAGGAGATTACGCACCTGCCCCAAGGGTGCCAAAACCTCTTATCCAGAAATATATAGTGCCGAATATGTATTGAATACCGGACCGCCCACCTATCCTGGCGGCTGACATTGGGCAAAAGAGAAAAGGAGATCCGGCCAGCGCCGATTCAAAGGTCGCTTAAGGTCCGTAATGCGTCGGCGGCCCGCATTGCGGTCGCGACAACCCATCGAAAGGAGGTAGTTCCATGGCAAAGGGAAACTACAGCATCCGCTATGACCCCGACAAGTTGAGAGCCATGATCGACGAGGGCAAGAACGCAAGAGAGATCATGAAGGAGTTTAAAATCTCCCCCTACACCCTGTGGGAGCATTTAACCATGCTCCAGGAGAAGGACAAGAAGGTCTACTTCATCAAGGGGCTCTTCGACGACCCCGAGGCCGAAAAATCAAAGGTGCGGCCCGCTGGGATTGTCTTCACCAAGGAGGTTCTCGACCAGACCGGGTTCGTTCCCGGGGATGCATTCCAACTGGTGGTTGAAGAGGGTCGGATTGTTCTGAAAAAAATCAGGAATGATTGAACCCCGGAGAAAATGACTCATTGGAAAGGAGGTGCTGTGTGGCGGAAAAAGCCTTTAAGATCAGAACCGCGAAAACCATCAAGAACCTGGACAACAAGGTCTGGAAATACGACATTCAGCCCTGGGTATTTTTCGGCGCCACGGGGTTGATATTCGCCGGAGTGATCTTCACCGTCATCGCCGGGGACGCCGCCGAAAAGCTCTTTGCCGCGACCAAGTCCTGGATTTCCGATTACACCGGTTGGTTCCTGGTGCTGACCATGAACGTGGTGCTGGCCACTTGCATCGGCATCATGGTCTCCCCCCTGGGCAAGCTGCGCATCGGCGGAGCCGAGGCCGAGCCGGAATTCAGCTACATGAGCTGGTTCGCCATGCTCTTTAGTGCCGGAATGGGTATCGGCCTGCTCTTTTACGGAGTGGCCGAACCGATGTTCCACTACGTGGCCAATCCCCTCTCGGAGCCCGGCACCGTGGAGAGTGCCAAGGCGGCCATGCAGCTCACCTTTCTGCACTGGGGTTTTCACCCCTGGGCCATCTACGCCCTGATTGGGTTGGGACTGGCCTTTTTCGGCTTTACCCAGGGACTGCCGCTGTCCATCCGTAATGTCTTCTATCCGATCCTGAAAGACCGCATTTACGGCGGCATGGGCAACGCCATCGATATCCTGGCCACCATCTCCTGCCTCTATGGCGTGGCCACCTCCTTGGCCTTTGGCGTTCAGCAGGTCAACGCCGGTCTGGCGCACCTGTTCGGCATCCCCCAAAACGCCAATGTTCAGGTGATCCTGATCGCCGGGATCACCGCCCTGGCCACCTGGTCGGTGGTGCGGGGGCTGGAGGGCGGCATCAAGGTGCTCAGCAACATCAACATCGGCCTGGCGCTTCTGTTGATGCTCTTTGTCTTCTTTCTGGGGCCGACCCTCTTTGTGCTCAACGCGCTGATCGAAAACTTCGGCAATTACATCCAGAACTTCTTCGACCTCGGTTTCTGGAACGAGACCTACACCGACGGCGGCAACTGGCAAAACGGCTGGACCATATTCTACTGGGCCTGGTGGATCGCCTGGTGCCCCTTTGTGGGCATGTTCATCGCCCGAGTCTCCTACGGCCGCACCTTGCGGGAGTATCTGGCCTGCGTGCTGGTGGTGCCGACCCTGGTCACCTTTGCCTGGATGACGGTGTTCGGCAACAGCGCCATCTACATCGAGCGCTTCGCCAGCGGCGGGATGGCCAAGGCGGTGCAGGAAAACATACCGGTTTCCCTGTTCGTCTTTCTGGAGAGTTTCCCCCTGAGCTGGGTCACCTCCATTCTGGCCATGGTGGTGGTCATCTTCTTTTTTGTGACCTCATCGGATTCGGGCTCCATGGTCATCGACATCATCACCGCCGGCGGCAATCCCGATCCCCCCAAGCCCCAGCGGCTCTTCTGGGCCATTCTGGAAGGCACGGTGGCGGCGGTGCTACTGCTGGGCGGCGGCATGGTGGCCCTGCAGACCGCGGCCATCTGCACGGGACTGCCCTTTGCCATCGTGATGTTCCTGATGTGCTTTGCGGTGGTCAAGGGGCTGGTGGATTATGTGAAAGAGCACGGCTACAGCTGATGGCGTAGTACATGTTATTAACTGGTCAGTCCATAGTTCTTCTAAAGCATTGAAATTATTAGGATCGATTAGTTCGACTCGTCATTCCCGCGCAGGCGGGAATCCATTTAGATTCCAATACATTGGAATCTCTGGATGCCGGATCCGTCATCCAGCAGCAACGCTGGATGCCGGCCTCCGCCGGAATGACGAACGTGAGGTATTTAATCGCCGAAGCAATAATCACCGCAAAGACGCAAAGATCGCAGAGAGTTTATTTATTTTTCCTTCGTTTATAGAGCAAAAGAGATATCATTTACTCTGCGTTCTTTGCGACTCAAGCGAAGCGGGCGGTGAAATAATACGTCACTGAACCTACGAAAAAGAGCACTTCGCCCCGCTTACAGCAGCCGGTGTTCAAATAGGAGGTAACGATGAGAAAACAAACAATGCTCCGTTGCATGGCAGTTCTATATTGCGTAACGGCCCTGGTGATGACCCTAAGTTTCATACCGGAGGCGTCCGCCCAGCAGACCGTGCGCCTGGCCTATGTGGAGTGGTCCGAGACCGTGGCCGCCACCACCATGGTTCAGGCGGTGCTCCAAGAGAAAATGGGCGTCACCTGTGAAATCATTCCCATGGCCGCGGACAAGATGTGGGCGGCCGTGGCCAACGGCGAGGCGGATGCCATGGTCGCCGCCTGGCTGCCCAGCACCCACGGCCACTACTACGAGCAATTCAAGGATCAGTTCGAGAATCTGGGTCCCAATCTGGAGGGGACGCGAATCGGGCTGGTGGTGCCCGATATCACCGTGGGCCGCCAGACCGCGGCCACCGGACAGCGCAACGCCCCCTACATCACCGTCAACTCCATTCCGGAGCTGAAGGCGCATGCAAGCAATTTTAACGGCAAGATCATCGGCATCGATCCCGAAGCCGGCATCATGAAGAAAACCGTCCAGGCCATGCAGGTCTACGGCCTCAATAACTTCCGCCTGATCCAGGGCAGCGAGGTCTCCATGACCGCCGAACTGTCCAATGCGATCCGCAAGCAGAAATGGGTGGTGGTCACCGGCTGGATCCCCCACTGGATGTTCGCCCGCTGGAAGCTCAAGTTCCTGGAAGACCCCGAAAAAGTCTTCGGCGGCGAGGAGAAGATCCACACCATTGTGCGCAAGGGATTGAAAGAAGAGATGCCTGAAGTCTACCAGTTTCTGGACAAGTTCCAGTGGGAGCCCGAAGCGCTGGGCCAGCTGATGATCTGGATTCAGGAAGACCACGGCTTGTTCCCCTATGACAAGGCCCTGCGCTATATGCGCTACCACTCGGACCAGATCCAATCATGGCTGGACTGAACCCCATTGAACGCTGCTTCGGGCGCACACCCGCCCGCGCTCTGAATCGGTCTCAAAATCGGACCCAGGCTCAGATTTGGATTCGGGGCCGCCCGCTTTTGCTAACGATGCTCAGCGCGCTGCTGCTCCTGGCGACCGCAGGCCGGCCGGCAGCCGCGGCGCGCGATCCGCAGTCACCTACGGCGGCCGAAAATAGTCTCCAAAGCCCGGCCCCCATCGTCATGGCCCGGGCCACCTGGGATACCGGGTGGTTCCAGGCTGAAATCTTCAAACAACTAATCACCGCATTGGGCTATGAGGTCCGCGGACCGCAAACCATGGATAACCTGGCCTTCTACCGTTCCGCCGCCCGGGGGCAGGTGGACCTGTGGGCCAATGGCTGGTTTCCCAGCCACAATCTTTTCCTCAAGGAAGAGGGTGTGGGCCAACATGTGCAACCGCTTGGCTTTCAGGTCATTGCCGGGGCCCTGCAAGGTTATCTGGTAGATAAGGCCACGGCGGATGCCTTTAAGATAAAGAGCCTCAGCGACCTGAAAAAGCCCGAGATCGCCGCACTGTTCGATGACAACGGCAACGGCAAGGCCGATCTCATCGGCTGCAATGTGGGCTGGGGCTGCGAACAGGTCATTGAGCACCACCTGGGCGTTTACGACCTGCGCGCCACGGTGGAGCACGTTCAGGGCGATTACTCGCCCCTCATGGATGCCACCGTCCAGCGCTACGAACGCGGCAAACCGGTTCTGTTCTACACCTGGACCCCCAATTGGACCGTGGGCCGGCTGAAGCCGGGCGAAGATGTGGTGTGGCTGCCGGTGCCCTTTGCCAGCCTGCCCATGGACCAGCAGGATATGGAGGAACAGACCGTTGTCCAGGAGGTCGCGGGCTGCCTGGCAACTCCGTGCGCCATGGGATTTCCCCCCAACGACATCCGGGCCGTGGCCAATAGCGAGTTTATCGGCAAACACCCCGATGTCCGGCGACTGCTGGAATTGGTGCAGATTCCGCCCGCGGCCATATCGCGGCAAAACGACCGAATGCTGAGGGGCGAAGATGAGTACAGCGACATTGAGCGCCACGCCCGGGAGTGGCTTGAAGGCAACCGGGAAATCGTAAACCCCTGGCTTCAGGAGGCCAGGGCGCTTCAAGAGAGAGCCGATTCCCAGGGCGAATTGTCCGCGGATGAAACCCAAGGCGCGCCGCAGCGCAACCGCCTGCGGGTGGTGACCCAGCGCGCGGAACCCTTTGTGATCTACCGCGACGATCAGTATGTGGGCTTCAGCATGGAACTGTGGGGCCAAATCGCGGAGAAGCTCGGCCTGGGCTATGAGGTGTACAGTGTCAACACCATCGCCAAACTGCTGGATGAGGTCCAGCGCGGCGCGGCGGACGTGGCGATCTCCGGAATCGGCATCACTGCCGCCCGGGAGCAGATCCTCGATTTCTCCCACGCCTATTTTGAATCGGGGCTTCAGATCATGGTGGCGGACAGCTCCGAGTGGCTCTTCGGCGAAGTGATCCTCAGGGCGGCCTCGGTGATCTTCTCCAAACGGCTGCTTTACGGCGTATCGATATTCGTTTTTGTTCTGCTGATCGCCGCCCATATCATCTGGATTCTGGAGCGCCGGCACAATCCCCAGTTTCCCAGAGCCTACCCCCAGGGCATTTGGCAATCCATCTGGTGGGCCGTGGTGACCGTGACCACCGTGGGCTATGGAGATAAAACGCCCCAAGGGGGCGTCGGGCGGTTGTTTGGGCTGGTCTGGATTCTGGCCGGCTACTTTGTTTTCGCCTACTTCACGGCGAGCGTCTCCTCCACGGTGACGGTCCGGGAGCTGCATGGAACCATCAACGGGCCGGAGGACCTATTCGGCAAACGGGTGGCCACCGTTGAAAAAAGCACCGCCGCGGCCTATCTCAAACGCCAGGGCATATCGGCCAGCGAACTTCCCGATGTGGATCAAATCTGCGGCCTCCTCACCTCCGGGGGCGTGGAGGCGGTGGTATATGACGCGCCGGTCCTTCAGCACTATGCCGCCCAGCAAGGCAAGGGCAAAGTCAAAGTCGTGGGTTTGATCTTCAAAGAGAAGAACTACGGCATGGCACTCCACGAAAACAGCGCCCTGCGCGACCGCATCAATATCGCCCTGTTGGAACTCATGGAGAGCGGCGAGTATGAAATAATCACCCGGAAGTGGTTTGGGCAATAGCCGCGAGCACCGGTTCCCCGGCTCCGCACCCTGATTGGGATGAATAATACATTGAAGGCGAACTATAGTTATCCTGAAAAAACAGCTTTGACCATAGCAATAGGCAAGCCCCAAGCCGGGGGCTGAGCTGGAAAGATCTGAACATTGGGTTTATAAAATAACGCTTGAAATTTTTTCAATAAGCTGTTTTTATATTGTATTCTGCCGACTTGGGTTGAATTTAACTTGGGTTTGGCAGTGGAGGCCGGATGAGTGTCCCATGCGTTGAAAGCCGCTCGCTGGCGCTATTGGTTTATTTAGAATACAAAGCATAAATACGAACCTCCCAAGAAAAATGAAGGCCCATGGATCGTCCGATCTGCGATCACGTCCTGATCGCCTTGCGCAAAATTATCCAGGCCATCGACCTCAACAGCCGACAATTGGTCAAGCGGGTGGGCTTGACCGGTCCGCAACTGCTAATTTTGCAAGAGATATCCAGCCTCGGCAAAGTCACAGTGGGAGAGATCGCCCAAGCCGTCAGCCTCAGCCAAGCCACGGTGACCGGGATTCTTGATCGCATGGAAAAACGGGAGTTGATAGCCCGCAAACGCAGTGAACACGACAAACGCAAAATGATGATCCGCATCACCCCTTCCGCCCTGCAGGTTCTCAAAGCGGCTCCGCCCTTGATGCAGGAGGCCTTCGAGGAGCGCTTCACCAGCCTCCCGGAGTGGGAGCAAACCATGATCTTGAGCGCCCTGCAGCGTCTGGTTTCCATCATGGATGCCAAGGCAATCCAGGCCGCGCCCTTTCTGGCCACCAGCGCTATTGACGGCCAGGCCGAAAACTCATCTCGAACGGAGTGTTAGAGGTAACGCGTTGTGGCTACGATTGAAGTGCAAAAGTTGTATAAAATTTTCGGTAGCGATCCCCAAAAGGCCCTCAAACTGCTCAAGGAGGGCCAGGTTAAGGAAACCATTCTTGAAAAAACCGGCATGACCGTGGGGGTCAACAATGCCAGCTTTGCCATAAAATCCGGAGAGATATTCGTGATCATGGGGTTGTCGGGTTCCGGCAAATCCACCATTGTGCGCATGCTCAACCGGCTCATCGAACCCACTGCCGGCACGGTCATCGTAGGTGGCAGTAATGTCACTAAAATGAGCCATGATGAACTGGTGAAATTCCGTCTGCACAACATGAGCATGGTTTTTCAGTCCTTTGCCCTGATGCCCCACCTCACCGTCCTGGACAATGCCGCCTTCGGTCTGCATTTAGCCAAAATCGACAAGGCCAAACGCGAAGAGCGCGCCCTCCAGGCCCTGGAGCAGGTGGGGTTGGCCGGATGGGAAAAGTCCTACCCGGCGGAGCTCAGCGGCGGCATGCAGCAGCGGGTGGGCCTGGCCCGGGGCCTGGCCGTGGACCCCGAGATCTTGCTCATGGACGAAGCCTTTTCCGCATTGGACCCCCTGATTCGAACGGAGATGCAGGACGAGCTGGTCAAACTGCAGGAAAAGGACCAGCGCACCATCGTCTTCATCTCCCATGATCTGGACGAAGCCCTGCGCATCGGCGACCGTATCGCCATCATGGAGGGCGGACGCGTGGTGCAGGTGGGCACGCCCGAAGAGATCCTGCAAAACCCGGCCGATGACTATGTGCGCGCCTTTTTCAGGGGCGTCGATCCCACCAATGTGATTTCGGCCGGCGACATCGTCCGCGATACCCACCCCACCATCATGGTGACCCGCGAAGGCAGTTTGCGCGCCACCCACGAACTGTTGAGCGGCAGTGAGCGCCATCACTGTTATGTGCTGGATGCCGAGCGCCGTTTTATGGGGATCGTATCCTCGGATTCTCTGCGGGAGGCCATGGAGCGGGGGGCCGCCGACAAGCCCCTGAAACAGGCTTTTCTGGAAAAGGGACGAGCCGTCAATATTGACGATTCCATGCAGGACATTCTCCCGGCGATCGCTTCCAGCAGCTGGCCGGTGCCGGTGGTGGATGATGACAATGTCTATCAAGGGGTGGTATCCAAGAACCGTTTCCTGCGCACCCTGCACCGCACCGAAGAGGATCTGGAGGGGAACAACGCTTAAGCCCATGGCCCGCACGGTAGAAAACGAGCAGCAGTTACCGGTCAACCGCCTGTCGAAGATATGTAGTTTGGAGAGGTGCTATGTTTAAAGATAAGATCATCCCCCTCGACGTATGGGTTTCCCAGTTTGTCGAGTGGCTGGTGGAAAACTACCGGGACTTTTTTCAGGCTCTCAAATGGCCGGTGGATCAGACCCTCAGCGGGCTCGATTCGGGCCTCAACGCCCTGCCCCCCCTGGTGGTGATGCTGGCCCTGGCCCTTGCGGCCTGGCGCTTTTCCGGCAAAGGGCTGGCCATATTCACTCTGATCACCCTGACCATCATCGGGCTGCTGGGCCTTTGGGGCGAGACCATGACCACCCTGGCCATGGTGCTCTCCTCGGTGATTTTCTGCGCCCTGGTGGGCATCCCCCTGGGCATCTGGGCCGGCCGCAGCGACACCTTTGAAGCCTGGATCCGCCCGGCCCTGGACGCCATGCAGACCACCCCGGCCTTTGTCTACCTGGTGCCCATCGTGATGCTCTTCTCAGTGGGCAACGTGGCCGGGGTTCTGGCCACCATCATCTTCGCCCTGCCGCCCATCATCCGGCTGACCAGCCTCGGCATCCGCCAGGTTCATCCCGAACTGGTGGAGGCGGCCCAGGCCTTTGGCGCCACCAACTGGCAGGTGCTGATCCGGGTCCAGGTGCCGCTAGCCATGCCCACCATCCTGGCCGGCTTGAACCAGACCATCATGATGGCGCTTTCCATGGTGGTGATCGCCGCCCTCATCGGTGCCGGCGGGCTGGGTTCACCGGTGATTTTGGGATTGAACACCCTGGACATCGGGCGGGCCGTGATCGGCGGGCTTAGCATCGTATTGATGGCCATTGTGCTGGACCGGATCACCCAGTCCATGGCCCAAAAGAAGAAGTGATCCCAGTGTATGAGAAGAGAGAATTGGAGTCGATTCAGATCAACCCCAAAACTGAGGAGGATTGTATGAAAAGTGTATTGCGTGTCATGATCACCCTGATGGTCTGTTTAACCCTGAGCGCTGTTCCGGCCTTGGCCGATGAGATGAAACCGGGAGCCGGAAGTACGGTTCAGCCGGCTAGGGCCACCTGGAATACCGGCTTTTTCCAGGAAGCCCTGGTGCGCCGCGCCCTCACCGAACTAGGTTACGAGGTCAAGGATCCCAAGGATCTGCAGAACCCCATCTTCTACAAATCGGTGGCCCTGGGGGATGTGGACTACTGGGCCAACGGCTGGTTCCCCATGCACAATGCCCAGCTGCCCAAAGGCTTTGAGGAAGATGCCGGCATGTACGGCTATATCGCCGAGGCCGGCGGCCTGGGAGGTTACTTGGTATCCAAAAAAGAGGTGGAGCAATTCGAGATCAAATCCCTAGAGGACTTTAAACGCGACGAGGTTAAAAAGGCCTTTGACACCAACGGCGACGGTAAAGCTGATCTCACCGCCTGCCCGCCGGGCTGGGGCTGTGAAAAAGTGATCGCACACCATATGTCGACCTATGGACTCGAGGATCATATCAACCCGGTCAAGGCAGCCTACGAAGCCGGCATGGCATCGGCCATCGGAAACTATAAAAGCGGCGGACCGGTTTTCTTCTATACTTGGACCCCCAACTGGACGGTGTTCAAGCTGAAACCGGGCGAAGATGTGATGTGGATCAACGTTCCCGAAATCAAGCCAAGCGAGGCGCAACAAGGCGCCGAGGAGCGCATGACGGTGAGCGGCGTGGCTGGCGCGGTCAGTGATCCGCTCAAAATGGGATTTGTCGCTAACGATATCCGCGTCGTGGCCAACAAGAAGTTTGCGGAGGCCAACCCTGCCGCAAAGAAGTTCTTTGAGCTCTTGACCCTGCCCCTGGCGGATATCAACGCGCAGAACACCCGCATGAACGAAGGGGAAAAATCTCAACAGGACATCGAAAAACACGTGGACGAGTGGATCGCCGCAAACAGCGACACCTGGAACGGCTGGCTGGATGAGGCCCGCAAAGCCGCTAAATAGACCTATCCCCGGCAGTTAACGAAAGCCTACCCGGCAGCCGCGATCCTTCGGCTGCCGGGTTTTTTTAACGAATTCCTTTACGGCTGACGGATTCCACATATTCCA
Source organism: uncultured delta proteobacterium (assembly GCA_963713755.1). GTDB lineage: Bacteria > Desulfobacterota > Desulfobacteria > Desulfobacterales > CAVQMW01 > CAVQMW01. The sequence goes on from CAVQMW010000007.1 coordinate 508,233, forward strand.
GATCCCGGGCCTGGCTGTTCTTGTTGCCGATGATCACCACCTCCCGGCGGTTGTCCTTGAGATTGCGAAAGTAGAGCCGCCCGTTGTAAGCAAAAATCACCTCCAACACCGGCTCCCGGCCCTTTTTCCCGAACACCTTGCGTTTCACCGTGATCTGCTCCGGGGCGGCATTCAATTGGTGGACCACCTCTTCAGCTTTGATCCGCATATCTTCAGGCAAAGCCAGCAGGCCGCTGATGGCCCGGGAATTGATTTCCAGGTTCTTGTAGAGCGTGGCGAAGCGCTTGCCCAGGACGTCCGCGGATTTCTCCTTCTGGCGTTTGACGCTCTCCTGATCCTTGGCCAGACGCTGTAACTCCAATTTCAACTCGTCGATCTCGGCCTCGCGCCGGGATTGCAGCCGCTGGTTTTCATCAAGCTGCTGCTCCAAGTCGTCAATCTCCTGGAACAGTTCATCCTCGTTGCGGCTGGCCTGGGTCCGGGCCGCTTCCAGCTTGGCCCGCACCCGGGCCAAATCCTGGTCCAGGCGCGACTTGTCCGCCGCCAGGATTTTCAAACTTCCCCGGCTTGCCGCTTCCTGTTGCCGAAGGTCCTCCAGCTCCCGGTGCTGGGCTTCTTCTTCCGCCCGCAACCGCCGTGTTTTGGCCCCCAGGTAAAGATAGAGGGCCGATCCGGCGGCGATTCCGATGATCCCCAGAATGGCCAGGGCCAGCGGCGACAGGGGGTTCAATTTCACCGTGACGCTCACCGTCAACCCCTCCCGCAGAAGGGCAAAATTGGCGCGGGCCGTTTCCATGGGGTCCGGCAGCAGCGCTGAACTGTTATCGGCATCGTAGTAGGCGGGATAGAGCAGGCGGCCCCGCTGGGTGGCCACCGTGGGTTCGATGCGCAAGCCCCATTTTCGAAAAAGGTTGTTTTTCAGATAGCCGCGCACGTTCCGGACCACGGCATCCTGCAGCCGGATCGACCCATTGAGCAGGGCATCGCTGTCCCCGCCGCTGATCTCCTCGATCTCAATGGTCACGCGCTGGGTGAACACCCGCTCCACACCATGAATGGTGAGCAGATAGAGCAGGGGCGGCAGAAAGATGAACAGCGCCAGGATTTTGATGGAAGGATATTTCATGTCTGTGGGATACCCGGCATCCCGCCGTGCCCGTGGATAGCAGTTGCGAAACGCTCGATGGGGATCCCGCGGCGTGGTGCCTGTGGCCTAGCCTGACGGCCATTCGTTCTCCGACGCTCCGGGCTTGGCATCAGCCGGCTGAATCGGAGGCGGGAGTGTCGATAAACAGGTCCGGATAGAGATCCCCCTCAAATTCCGGATCGTGGCGATAGCCGTCAAAATCGCTAATTCCCCGTTCTCGCAAAAAAGCCTCATCAATCAAGGTTTGCCCGCTGAGGGAGAGATCCGGCGTGGTGATAACCTGATAAGCGGCGTCCGCCATAATCTCCGGCGCGCGGCAAAAGCGAAAGGTGCCCCGGTCTCCCACGGCAAACTCGATGGCCGCGGTGGCGATGATGGTACGCGGCCAGAGGGTGTTGACCGCAATCCCGTATGGCCTGAACTCCTGGGCCATGCCCAGGCTCAAGAGTGTCATCCCGTATTTGGAGAGGGTGTAGGGGGCATGGCCCGCCAGCCACTGGGGGGCGAGATTCACGGGGGGTGAGAGGCTCAGGATATGGGGATTGGCGGCCTTTTTCAAATGCGGCAAAAGGGTCTGGGCGCAGAGGAACACCGCCCGGGAGTTGATCTGCTGCATGAGATCGTAGCGTTTGAGAGGGGTTTTCTCCACAGGGGTCAGGCTGATGGCGCCGGCATTGTTGATCAGCACATCGATCCCACCGAAGCGCGCCACGGCTTGTTCCGCCAGGGCCGCGACCTGTTCGGCGTCGCGCACATCCACCTGCACGGCCAGTCCTTGCCCGCCGGCGGCCACCACTTCCGCCGCCACGGAGTGGATGGTTCCCGGCAGTTTGGAGTGAGGCTTGGCGGATTTGGCGGCAACCACGATATTGGCCCCTTCCGCAGCGAATTTGAGGGCCATGGCCCGGCCGATTCCCCGGCTGGAACCGGTGATCACAATGGTTTTGTCTTTCAGCGGTTTCATCTAAACCCCCTTGGCAAGTTGGGTATTGAAATCAGAGGCACTGCGGAACCCTTATACGAACTTCGAAAAATCGGGCTTTCGTTTCTCAAAAAAGGCGCTAAATGCTTCCCGGGCTTCCGGGGAGCGCAGGCGCTCAACAAACAGTTCGCCTTCCCGGAGCATGGTCTGCTGGATGGCGGCCGCGGCCCCCTGTTTCATCAGCTGCCGGGTGATACGCACCGCCGCCGGCGGCAGGGCGGCGATCCTTGCGGCCTGGGCCATCACATGGGCCACCAACTGCTCATCGACAATTTGGGCATTGACCAGCCCCATGGCCTGGGCCTGGTCGGCGGAAAAGGGAGCCCCCAGCAGCAGCAGCTCGGCGGCCCGCTGATAGCCGGCCATCAGGGGCAGCAGGTAGCTGGAAGCCGCCTCCGGACAAAGCCCCAGGGGCACAAAGGGCAACTGAAAGCGGGTGGCCGGCGTGGCGTACACCAGGTCGCAGTGCAGCAGCAGGGTGGTTCCGATGCCCACCGCGGCGCCGCCCACCCCGGCAACGATGGGCTTGCCGAAGGTGGTTATGGCCTCCAGAAAGCGAAACACCGGGCTTTGCGGCCCTTGCGGCGGATGCTCCATAAAATCCTTGAGATCGTTGCCGCTGGTAAAACAGGATGGATCGCCATAAATCGCCGCCACCCGAACGTCGGCGTCGGCGTCGGCCGCTTTGAGGGCCTCGGTCATTCGGGCGTACATCGCCATGGTCAAGGCATTTTTCGTTTCCAGCCGGTTGATCCGGATCACCAGGATACCTTGCGGTTCATGGGTGATCACAACATGTTGATTCTCAGTCATGGGCCTCCTTTAAAGAAACCGGATCGATGGGATCTCCCATCAGAACGGAACGATTCTCCAGGGCAACGGGTCAACGGTTGACCAGACTCTTACTTAATCGTCCGGGGAAAAGGGGTCAAGCCTCAAGGATGATTCCAAAATGATCGCGGGCGAGATATTCCGGAACATTGACCCAGTAGGCAATGAAGAAGAAAAGGTTTTCGGGCCAGGTAAGAGGAGGCCTTCAGCGGCGTCATTCCGAAACCCAAGGAAGGATTGCGTGAGAGATGGATACTCCTGGGGATTATTCCGATCTTTTCCCCAGTGCCCGGGTGAGGAGGGGCACGATTTCAAACAGATCACCCACAATGCCGTAGTCACAGCCCCGCATGAGCGGTGCCTCGGGGTCCTGGTTGATGGCCACGATCACCTCAGCGGTTTTCATGCCGGCAAAGTGCTGCACCGCACCGGATATGCCGCAGGCGATGTAGAGCTTGGGGCACACGGTGGTGCCGGTTTGGCCCACCTGCAGGGTGTGAGGCACCCAGCCCGAATCCACGGCCACCCTAGAAGCTCCAACAGCCGCTCCGACAGCCGCCCCCGCGGCCCCGCCCAAGGCCTGGGCGCAGGCCTGGAGGATCGCGAAATTCTCCCCATTACCCATGGCCCGGCCCCCGGAGACGATGATCTCGGCCTCGGAGAGGGCCACTTTTCCAGCGACCCCCGGCGTGACCGCCGAAACCTCCAGAGGCCCGGAAGTGGCATCCGGGGTCCAGGGAATAAGCTCACAGTCACAGGCCGTGGGTGCCGCCTGGGGCGAGATCACATTGGGCCGCATGCCGATCACCTGGCGCGCTCCCCGCAGCTTGAAAGTGGCAATGGTCTTGCCGGAAAACTGGGTCTTGGTCACGGTTTGTTCAGCCAGATCCACGGAGAGGCAGTCCAGGGCCAGGGGGGCCTCCAGCAAAGCGGCGATTCGGGGAAACAGATCCTTGGTCAGGATACTGGTCAGCCCCATGAGGGTGGAAATTTGAAAATGATCCAAGGTCTGGAGAACTTGCCGAGCGGTGACATCCGGAGCCGTGCCGCCGGTGGGATCGACACCCGAAATACTGACGAGCTTGGATATCCCGTAATTGGCCAAAACCTCCCGGTATCCCTCACCCTGGCTGTCGGTCACCAGGGCGTACAAATCATGGTCCGCGCTCCGGGCCGCGGTGATAACCCCCAACATGGCGGGCTTGAGGCGGCCGGCCAGGGTTTCCAGGAGAATGGCGACATTGGGCATCAGATCACCTTGGCCTCTTCCCGCAGCAGCCGGATCAATTCGGCGACGGCTGTATCCGGAGACCCTGATAGGATCGTTCCCCGGCGGCGCTCCAGCGCTGGTTTGAGTTGCAACAGCTCCATGCCGGCGTCGGGCAGCGCCGGTTTTAATGATTCCAGAGGCACTGAGGAGATGGCTTTTTTACGGGCCTTCATGATGGCCGGCAGGGTGGGATAGCGGGGTTGGTTCAGGGCCTTGGCCGTGCCGATCACGCAGGGCAAAGGAGCCTTGAGGGTTTGACGCCCGCCGGCCTCCAACTCGCATTCCAGAGTCAGGGTCCGCCCTTCCAGTCTCAGCGCGCTCACGTTGTTGACCACCGGCCAATCCAAGGCGGCCGCAATCCGGAACATAGTTTGGCAACCTTCGCTGTCGATGGCCACCTTGCCGGTGAAGATAATATCTCCGGCTCCGTCCTGGTTCATGGCTGCCGCCAGGGCCTGGGCCGTCAGCAGGCTGTCCGGGGCGTCTGAAGATTCAATATGAATCCCGCGGTCCGCACCCATGGCCAGGGCCGAGCGCAGGGTGTCGGCGGCTCCCGCCTTGCCCAGGGTGACCGCCACGATCTCGCCATCCGCGACCTGAGCTTTGAGTTGAACGGCCGCCTCCACGGCATTTTCATCATAAGGATTGAGCAGAAAGGTGACCCGCTCATCGATCCGCTTGCGGCCCTCGATGGTGATGGTGGCCGCAGAGTCCGGTACATGTTTGACGCAGACGTAGATCTTCATGGCAGTGCAACCCGGTATACCGAAAAAAGCAACAGGGCTCTGACCGATATCCGTCAGGGCCCTGTTCTTTCAACGCGCAACCCAATTTTGTTCTTCTCAACAAGCTCGGGTCAGTTCATCATTGCTTACTGGATCCCCGCCCGCGCGGGGCTGACGCCAAGACAAGAACTTGTTCAGTATAACAAATTTTTCGCGATCAGGAACCCTAGAAACCTATCCGTTCACCGAAAAACTGGAGTTGGTATTGATTTCCCGCTTGCGGGAGAAAAAGCCGACATCCAGAGCGCGCTTGAGGTATTTCATTTTGAACTGAAAAGGCGCCTTGTCGTGGTCCAACCCCTTTTCACAGGCTTCGATGAGGTCGGCCATCATGGCGCCGGCCACCGGGGCGTTTTTATACTGGTTGCCCGAAGAGCCGATGGCCATGTAAAAACCGGGCAGGTCCGATTTGTCGTAAATGGGAATCCAGTCATCGGAACAGTCGTAGAGATCCACCACGCCCCGGGGCTGATTGGGGATGGGCAGGGTCGGCACCCGGCGGGCCAGCCGGTAGCACTGGGCTTTCCACTGGGCTTCGCTGAGTTGGTTGTCCCGGCCAACGCCCCCCTCGCCGGCGTAAAAATCGTCGGGGTCCACCCACTCCTGGGGATCGCAGTCGGGATCCTCGCTGCCGATGAGAAACTGGTTGCCCACTTCCGGCCGGTAGTAGCAGCCGATATCCCCGTCGGAGGTGTGGTAGCCTTTGTGCAGATAGTCGTACTCTTCCGGCGAGGGGCAGTGCATCACCTCGTGGCGCAGGGCCTTGGTTTTGATGTTGCAGCCTTCCCAGACCCCCGGGGCCATCTGATTGATCTTGTAGGAGTGGGGACCGGCCACGTTGACCACGATGGGCGCGTCGAACTGGGCACCCTCTTTAAGGGTGATCCCGGCCACCCGGCCCCCGGCGGCACGCACCTCCACCACCTCCGCGCCGAACATGAACTTGGCGCCGTGCGCCTCGGCGGCGCGCATGATGTTGTGGGCCGACAGGGCCGGGTCATTGACGTAGCCGCCCTCGGGGCAAAACAGGGCGCCCTCCAGTTTCTTTTGGGGGTCATCGAAAAAGTGCGGGTCCTCGGGGCGGCGCACGGGCCAAAACTCGTCCAGTTCGTAAACCGGCGCTACGGCTTTGACCTGGTCGATGGTCCACTCTTCATACTCGACACCCACCGCATCGTAGTGCTTTTTCACCTTGCGCCAGTCGTGGCCCTGGCTTTTGAGCAGAATACTGCCGGTCTGCATGAACTTGGCCAGGCCCTTTTCATCCTTGACGTTGCCCAGGTAGTTTTCCCAGTCCATCCAGTAGTGGAACCCTTCGTAGGCGAAGGCCACGCCGTCCTCGGTGGAGTAGTGGGCACGCACAATGGCGCAGGAGGCGGCCGTGGAGCCCAGCCCCGCATCGGCGTTCTTGTCCACACTCAGGGTTTTGTATCCCTTTTTGGCCAGTTCGTAGGCGATGGGCGCCCCGATCACCCCCGCTCCGATGATAATTGCATCATATTTTTCCGTCATTCTAACGCCTCCTCAATAGTAGTTGGGTAACGCCTTGATTTCGATTTACGTCCCAGCGATTGTCTTCAGCCACTCCTGAAAGGCCCCTTCCCCGGCGGGTTTCAACCCCAGTGAATCCCCGGCGTGAAGGATGGCCCGGGTCATATCCCGGCCGTATCCCCGGGAACAGGTAAAAAGGATTCCCGGATCCTCCTCGCCGCGGCTCAGCACCACCACCTGGCAGGGAACATGGGCCAAAGGGCCCTGGAGCAGAAAGGGCGGCTCATGCCGAGGATCCCTGAGATCAAGGTTGGTCAGCTTTTCCGTTACCTGGAAAATTTGATTGCCGAACAGGGCCAGCAACAGGGTCATCTCCGTCGTTTCAGTATAGGCATTTTCCGGGGGGAGGTCCACCGGCCGGCCGGAGAGGTGCCACACCGCGGCCTGGGTGCGGTTCATGCGGTTGATCAGAATCGTCTCCGCCAGACGACAGCGGCCGGGAGAATCCGGTACGGCGACTCCGGCGGGCGTAAAACGCCCCAGGTCGGCATCCTGCAGATCCCAGCGGGTGCAATGGCTCAGGTCGGCCACAAAGGGGCCTGCACCCCGGTTTTCGTTCTCTGTTTCATATTTAAGGACCACTTGCCAGTGGCCACGGGTTTCGGTGGCCAGCGGGTTGGCATCAAAGGCCACCGGTGATTGGCGTACAATCCCATTCATGGTCTACTCCTCACATCTTCATCTGTTGACCGTCGGGGTCATAGTGCGGCATGGGCACGACCCGGGCGATTTTGTGCTGGCCCTGGCAGCCGTCCTCGAAAATTTCCAGACGTGTACCCGGGGCCGCAAGGGGCGCATCCACCAAGGCCATGCCCACGGATGTTTTGAGGCTCGTGCTGTAGCGGGCCACGCAGACCCGCCCGCGAATTTTGCTCTCCACGATGATGGCGCCGTCCTTGGGCGTCTCCTCGGGATTCTCCATGCGGATGCCCACCAATTTCAAACGATCGGGCTGTTTCTCGGTCTGCTGCAGGGCCACGGCCCCCACGGTCTTGGCTTCCGGTTTGGTGCTGCACCAGAGGAACCCCAGGCCCACGTCGTGGAGGGTGGTGCGCTGCTCCGATTCGGACCCGATGATCACGTGGCCCTTTTCCATGCGCAGCACATTCTGAGCCTCCAGGCCGAAGTTCCGAATGCCGAACTCTTGACCGGCCTCGGCCAGCATCCCCCACAGCGCGGCCATGTAAGAGCTGGGCACATGTAGTTCGAAGGAGAGTTCGCCCACAAATCCAAGGCGCATGGCCCGCACCCCAATCTCCCCGCCCACCGTGAACTCCCGGTAGCCGGCATAGGGAAAGGCCGAACTGGAGAGGTCAGCGTCGGTGACCTTGGCCAGCACCTGGCGCGCCTGGGGACCGGCGATGTTGATCACCCCCAGGCCGTCGGTGAGGTTCACCAGGTGAAATTCCCAGCCGTCATAGCGGGTGTGGTAGCGGATCCACTCCACGGTCTGACCGGCGCGACCCGTGGAGGTGGTGAAGTAGTAGTCGTTTTCCCCCTGCTTCACCACCACCCCGTCGTCCACGATGCAACCGTCTTCGTTGCACATGGCCGAGTATTTGACCTTGCCGTCGGCAATCTTGGCCATGTCGGAGACATAGACCCGCTGCAAGGCCTGGAGGGCGTCGGGCCCGAAGATGCGGAACTTGCCCAGGGTAGAGCCGTCCAGCAGCCCCACGTTGGTGCGCACGTTTTCTATCTCGGCCCGGCAGGTGTGATCGTCGCTGAAATAGCGCGCCCGTTGCCAAACCCCCACCCGGCGCATGATTCCGCCATCCTTGAGCTGCTGGGCATGCAAGGGCGTGCGTTTGCACATATCATGGGCCGATCCGGCCAGGGCCGCCAGGGATATGGGCACCAGGGGCACCCGCAGGGTGGTGGGCCGGGCGATCATCCCCGGCTCGCCGTGCTCCTGGGCCACCAGCAGGGGCAGGTTGTGGCCGGGAATGCCCCATTGGCCGGGACCGGTGCCGGCAGCCGTATAGCGCTTGATCAGCTCCGGAACATCAAAGCCGGCTTTCATGGCTTGGCGGATGTTCTTCACGGTGGTGTCTTCGTCAAAACAGATAAATGCTTTACGGCCCTTGGTCGGCGCCATGACCAGTTTGCAGCCCCGTTGGGGACCGGGCAAGGCGGCCGGTTTTTCTTCCGCGGCCGCTATCTGCAGGGCCACCTCCCGCCCGCGGTCGGCGGCGGCCGCCAGACCGGCTCGGGTACCGGCGGCTTCGATGGCCAGGGGATCGTTGAGACCCGCCATGCGCCCGGCGGCATGCATCCTGGGGGGCATTTGGCTCGGCAGGAAATAGCCCGTGTGGTGGTCGTAGGCGAACTTGCCCTGGGCCAGGTTGATGGGACCGTTGACCGGGGTCAGGCCGGCGGAGGCCACCAGCAGATCGCACTGGAACTCCTTCTGGGCCGTTCCGCTAAGGGTGGCGAGCACCACCTGCTCCACGCCTTTTTTACCCTTCACCTCCCTGGCCACCCAGCCCCGCATCAGGGCAACGCCCCGTTCTTCCAGAGCCTGAACCAGTTCCGGGGCTTGCCCATCTTCGCGGATATCGGCCACGCAGCTGATGTTGAGCCCCAGATCGGTGAGATCCACGGCCGCTTCCAGCCCCAGATCGTGGCCCACGCTGAACACCGCGGCATCCCCGGGCAGCACACCGTAGGTCCGGGCCAGGCGGTGGGCACAGGCCACCTGCATCACCCCGGGCCGCTCGTTGTTCTCAAAGAGCAGCGGCCGCTCAATGCAGCCCGTGGCCACAACCACGCTGCGGGCCCGGATTTCGATGTAGCGCTCCACAAAGAAATCCGCGACACCCCCGGTTTGGCAGGCGGTGATCAGGTTGTCGTTGTAGGCGCCGATCATAGCTGTGTGGGTAAAGACCCGGATGTTGTCCGTGGCTTCCACCTCGGCGGCCAGTTCCCGGGCGCGCTGGTAGAGGGGCAGATCATCATTGTAGGTTGCCGCCCGGTATTCGAACGCGCCCCCCAGCCAAGGCCGGCGCTCCAGCAGCAGCACCCGCAACCCGTGGGCGGCGGCGGCCAGGGCCGCGCACATCCCGGCCGGCCCGCCGCCGATGACGCAGACCTCCGCCGTGGGATAGATCTCGTCATAGCGCCCCGGGGCGCGATACGCCGGGTCCAGAACCCCAAGCCCGGCCGTCTTGCGGATCTGCTTGATGGCCGTGGGCCACATGCGGGCCGGCTTGTGCATGGTTTTGTAGTAAAAACCGGCGGGCATGGCCCAGTCCAGCTTGTCCATGACGCCCATCAGATCGGTGTCCGCCGAGCCTTTGACGTTTTGGACCGTAACCGCCATGCCGCTTCTAAGGGGCGTGATTTCGGCCATGACATTGGGCACGCCGTCCACATTGAGCATAGTATTGGCGCTCTCCCCGTCCAGGCTGTAAAGCCCCCGGGGGCGATGGTACTTCAGGCTGCGGCTGAAGATTTTGACGCCGTTGGCCAGCAGGGCCGTGGCCAGGGTGTCGCCTTGGAGGCCGTTGAAACTACGCCCTTGAAAGCTGAAGGGGATCTTCTCTCGGGGGTCGATCCGCAGGGTTTTCAGATCCGTGATGCGCGGGGGCGGCGGCGCGCTGTCGCCCCGGTTGCTTGGGTACCACGTCAGGGGATTGAGTTTCATTGGGCGGCCTCCTTTCCCTCTGGAGCGTCGTGCTCCTCCGGGGGCGGGATCTCCAGATTGGTGTTGGTGTCCCGCCAGGTGGCAAACCAGGCGCCGCAGCCGTCCCGGTGAAACCACCACTCCTGACTGGCCCCGGCCACACAGCGGTTCAGATGCACGAAATCGCACCACGCCTCGGGAGTCAGCCCCGCCTCGTCCGGCCGGGGGCCTTTCTCTTCGCCGCCATAACGAAATTCATAGCTGTTTCGCGGACCGCATACCGGGCACGTGATTAGAAATGACATGGTCAAAAGCTCCCTGGATGGAGATTAAGATCTTCTGGTAATCGGCTTTTCTTGGGTCAATTGTCGGGGCTGTAGCTCACCGTGGCCGCCGTCTCGCCCATCAGGCGGTGCTGGGCATAGCGTCCCAGATGGAAGGGGCGCAGAATCTCGGGACACTCACCTTCGGCCATGAACTGGGCCATGTACTTGCCGGCGGCGGTGCAGGACTTGAACCCGAAATAGCCCCAGCCGCAGTTGAGATACAGCCCCTGGGCATGGTCGTTGCCGTCCATGATGGGCGCCATGTCGGGGGTCATATCGGCCAGACCCGCCCAGTGGCGCATGAATTTGACCCCCTTCAGGCAGGGCAGCATCTCGGTAAGTCCTTCGGCCTGGTGCTTGAAGTAGTGGGCCGTGGTCTGGGTAGTATAGTTGGGCCAGGGATCCATGTGGGCCCCGGTGGCGATCTCGCCCTTCAAGGTCTGGTTGCAGTACATGTGATAGGCGCCGGAGGAGACCACGTGATTGAGCAGGGGTTTTAAGGGCTGGGTCACCATGGCCTGAATGGTCAATACGCTGATGGGCAGCTTGATCTCCAGAAAGCGCTGGGCCAACCCGGCGGTGTAGCCGCCGGCCGAGAGCAGCACCCGCGGTGTGTGGATGGTGCCCCGGCTGGTGGTCACCGATTGAACCTTGCCGTTTTGCAGCACGATCCCGGTCACCTCGGTCTGTTGATGAATGTGGACCCCCTTTTTAGAGGCGCCTTTGGCCAATCCCCACACCACCGCGTCGTGGCGCACGATGCCCCCGGGAGGATGATACATGGCCCCGTGCAGGGGGTAGCGCGGCCGGTCGCTGATGTCGATGGCGGGCACCATCTCCTTGACCTGCTGGGCATCCAGCAGCTCGCTCTCGATTCCCTGAAACTGGGCCGAAGCGATGTTGGTGCGCGCTGCGCTCATAGCCGCCTCGCTGTGGCACAGATTGAGGTTGCCGCAGTTGTAGAACATCAGATTGAAATTGAGTTCTTTGGTCAGCACCGGCCACAGGTCCAAGGCCTCCTTGTAAAGGGGCAGGTTCTCCTGGGTGCGCTGGTTGGCGCGCACAATGGCGGTGTTGCGCCCGGCGCCGCCGAAGCCGATGAAGCGTTGTTCGATCACCGCCACGTTTTTGAGCCCGTGCTCCCGGGCCAGAAAATAGGCCGTGGCCAGCCCGTGCAGGCCGCCGCCGATGATCACCGCATCGTAGCTCGATTGAAAAGGGGGAGTCGTATCCCAGAGGGGCGCGTGCTTACCAAACATGGCCGATCCTTAAAATTTTTCGTGCTATTTTAAAGGTGAGGAGGGCTTCGTCATTTTCGATCAGTTTAGCAATATGAAATAAATCATGTCAAACGAAAAATTTTAAATATTAAAAAGACTTTCAATCTCTCCATAAAGTAATTCTATACGCTTGTTTATACTCAATATTTTGTAATGTAATAATTTAATTCATCTTAGCCTCTGGTCAGTCCATAGTTCTCCTAAAGCATTGAAATTATTAGGATCGATTAGTTCGACTCGTCATTCCCGCGCAGTTCGACTCGTCATTCCCGCGCAGTTAATCAGGGGAAAGTCAACACAATTTTTTCCGATTCATGTTCTTTGAAAATTCGGTAAAGCCTACAATTTTGGCAAAATCTCTGCTAAGATATCGCCTAATGGAACGGGGGCTGTGATCCCGGACTTAGTGTCATCGACGCTATGGGACCGCTTCCGTTCCAGCCTCTTTTTACGCTGGCGTTTGGTAACCGGCGCTTTGGTATCATATTGTTGAAAGCGCCGCGTCGTTAATCCCACCTTGCCTTTGTTTCCACTCTTTTTGTTTCTCTGCTGATTAGCGATATCGATGTTTGGGTCAAACGGTTTGCTATGTTTCAACATTCCGTAGATGATCCGCAGAATCTTATGCATGCAGATACCCATGGCCGCCATGTTGTGTTTACCCCGTTGCTGATGCTTTTCATAAACCTGTTTGATCAGCGGGTTGCTCTTTATCGCCGATAAGGTGACCATATACAGAATCTGTCGGGGTGCCTGGCGGCCTTGTTTACTCATCTTCACGGCGCCGACGCCATCCCCACTGATCTTATAGACCGGATGCAGCCCAAAGAATGAAGCCAGTTTTTTCGCAGTGGCAAAACGCTCGACGGTTTGAATTTCGATCAAAAGTCCGATGGCAGACCAATCACTGATACCAATGAAGCTTTTGAGCAACTGAACTTCGGGCATCTGACAGTGTTTGGCCATGCGTTCTTTTTGAGTCGCGATGGTTTTTTTCAAATGAAGGATCTGCCGGGCAGTGTCTTTGATCAATTGCTGGGTTATCGGGTCTGCGGCTGATGCCACGGAGCGCTTGGCCCCGGCGATGAGCTTCCGGGCACGTTCAATCGTCACCCGGGGAATCCTGGCCACACTCTTGGCACGGGCTTTCTTCAATTTGGCCGCACCGGGATATTTCACCGAAAGTCTCAGGACCCAATCCGGTACGCCATCCTGGCAGTAGTGTAGCCATTCGGGACTGGCGGAATATAGCAGGGCATTGAGTTCGTTAAGAAACTGGGTGCACTGTTTGGTCAGCATTTTGATAAAGCCCCACTGCCTTCTCAGTCCGGCCAGTTGATCGTCTTGCTGATAGGTCACCTTCTCCGGATGGGCCACCAGGTACTCGGCAACGTTTCGGGCGCTGATCTTGTCGGTGGTATTCTTCTTCAAGTCGGCTTTGCTGTTGTGCACGACGCCAAACGGATTGAGCCGGGCGGTTTGGATATCCAAAGAGCCCTGAAACCGTCGTAATGCATTGTACCAGTTGTTTTCATAGCCACCGGTACTTTCCATTGCTGCAAACAGGGTTGAATCCGGATGATCGGCCATAAAATCATTGAGCACATCGTAGAGGCTGTTATGACCCTCAAAGGTATCATCCAATTGAAAGCCCTTAACCACCGGCTGTTTTCGGCTATCGATAATCATGAAGTCAGCATAGCCTTTACTGACGTCAAGACCCAAATAAAACGGTTGCATGACAAACCTCCTTTCGGGGTTTAGAGTGCCAGGTATCATCAGCCTTGTTAACATCCGGTGTCATGCACCAAGTTAATCACCGACTTTTACCTGGCGGAAGGAAGACACTACGCGACGGGCTCGAAGCCCACGGCGGGATCCTTCTCTTCCACCATTTTATACGGCTTGACCGAATTGAAAAATTTAAATTGCGTTTTGGGGGGCCTTGCCCCCCAAACCCCCCGCTTTTTTTAATTATTTGTTTTTTAACCATACAAGGCGGGAATCCATTTAGATTCCAATACATTGGAATCTCTGGATGCAGGATCAAGTCCGGCATGACGGAGAACTTTGGACTCTCAAGTTAGCCTGGATCCCAAGGCAAAACAATGATAACCTCACAATTTCAATACGTTCAAAAACCAATGTAAAAGAAAGCCTAACTTGACACACTTCAATTTTAATCTTTAAAATTAAACATTCTAAGGGTTTTTCGATTAATTTTTTTCCAAATGCCTACGGGCACACACCTCAAGAATGAAATAAAAACTACCAAAATCTCCAACATCCTAAGATCGGAAAAAAATTACAGGAAAAATTATGTCCAACCCGGCCCTGCAACGGATTCGCCAATTGTACGATTCTCTGACCCCCAAAGGACGCATCCTGGGGGACTACATCCTGCAAAACCCCCGCAAAGCGGTCTTTATGACCACCAAGGAACTGGCCGCCGCCGGGCAGGTGAGCGAGGCCACGGTGGTGCGCTTTGTCAGCCAGCTTGGCTACGGCGCCTACAGCGAGTTTTTACAGGCCCTGCGGGAGTATGTGGATGCGGAACTGACCCTGCTGGACCGGGCCGAGCGGCAGGAAATGCGCGGCGCCCAGGCGGACCGCCTGCGGCGGGTGGTGTTCGAGGAGATGGACAATCTCAAACATTATTATGAGCGGGCCAACATCGCGGAGCTGGAGCAACTGGCAACCTATTTGGAGCAGAGCCCGGAGGTGTATGTGGTGGGCTCGCGACTCTCCTACACCCTGGCCTACTACCTAGGCTGGTCCCTGACCAAAATCCGCCCGGGAATCCGAATCCTCAAGGGCAGCGACAGCACGGCCATCGATTGGCTGACCATCGCCCCGGCCAACAGCCTGGTGGTGATCATCGCCACCACCCGCTACCCCAACGAATTGATCAAGCTTGGCAAAATGGCCCGCCGCCGGGGCCACACCCTGGCGGTGATGGCCGACAGCCGGCTCTGCCCCCTGATCCACTTCGCCCACCATGCCCTGGTGATCCCCTCCCGGCATATCCCCTTTGTGGGCAGCATCACCACCATGGGCTGCATCATCAACTACCTGATCCAGGATCTGGCGGCCCGTAACGGCGGCAAGGTGCCCCGCCACCAGGAGCAGCTGGAGCGAGCTTACCGGGAGAACGACATCCTATTCAATCTGGATCTTCAGGAGCCGGGGAAATTATAGAGTAGCCAGAGTCGGCAGGCATATGCGGAATCGACCGGAAACATGACTCTGATTGTAACGATCCAGAGATCGGCACCTCTTTTCCTCGCTTCTATTTTGCACTTGACATCGGATGGCGTGGTGTTACACTGAACTCGTGTAGCACAGGAGTTTGATATGGGAAATCTTACCATCACCATCGATGAAACATCATTAAAAAAAGCCCGCATACGTGCGCTTCAAGAGGGAACTTCGGTCAATGCGCTTCTAAGGGAGTTTCTGGAATCCTATGCCGGTGTTCGACGTGAACAGCAAGAGGCCGCTCGAAAGATTGTGGCCCTCTCCAGAAGTTCCAAATCATGCCGGGGTGGCCGGACTTGGACGCGAGAAGACCTCCATGAGCGGCACTGATGCGAACCTTTTTCGACACCAATGTTCTCGTTTACCTTTTCGACAGTGATGCCGAAGAGAAAAAGGAACGGGCCGGCGCATGCTTTCAAAATGAAGTTTCCTCTGGGCGGGCGCTGCTGAGCACCCAGGTGCTCCAGGAATTTTACGTCGCTGTAACGAAAAAGCTTGCCGTACCCCTGGATCCCAATACCGCCGAAACGGTGGTACGAAATTTTTCCCAGTTGCCTGTTATCGGTATCGATACAGACAAAATCATAGCAGCCATTGGCAGGAGCCAAAGAGTGCAGCTGTCCTTCTGGGACTCGCTGATCATCGAAACGGCACTGGTCGGCGGTGCAACTCGCCTGTTAACCGAAGATCTTCAGCACGGCCAGATTATCGACGGTCTGCAGATTGAGAATCCATTTTCCTGAGTCGATTGCTCAACGGAATAATCACTGTATCCACTACAACGGCGTTGAAATTTTCTCAACATTTGGTCCGCTTCCCTGAAGGCTGGTTTTTGATGCAGGAAAATCATGACTGATGGAAACCCCACAGAAGGATGACTTAAGCCATTATGGACCCATCGCTTTGGTGGAATGAACGAGGACATATCGAATCAAGACTCTGTAACTATAGCGCTCAGCTAAATTGAGACACCATTGCTCAGGTAAACAGAGACGCACCTTTCAGTAATATCCCGCCGTTGAGATTGAATCGGAAAAGATCCAGGCTTTACAAAAAAAGAACCCCCGTTGTACTTTAATTGTCGCCAAACAAAACAAGGACAACGAGGGTATGCCCAAATACATCAGCGATATAAGTGAGCACTTGGCTTTTTTGTAATACAGATACAGCCTTGTTTTCAATTCATTTCTGATTGGTACCGCCAAAAAGAGGTCCGCGGTATTGTTGCGCAGTACTACTGGGTTGTTCGGAGCGTTCTCAAACAAAAGCCTCACCTGAAAAAATGCCTGGCCCAATGCAGGCATTGCCAGATCCTGTTTTTCACCCACCCACGCAATGCAGGCCGCAGCGATCTTGGCTGCCCTTTCGGCTGCCGGGAGGCCCACCGGCGTCAGAACGCTACCCGCCGAAGCATCGACTATTATCGGAGCCCGGAAGGCAAGGTAAAGAAGAAGCATTTGAATGCCGAACGCAGCAGGCAGAACCGGTTGTCGGAACCGGATTTCGATGAAAATGGCCTATGCACCGTTGACGCCGAGACGGTGGAACATATCCGGCTTCTTACCAGTCTGGTGGAGGGCCGTCGGGTAGGCCTGGCGGAGATTTATGGCATGTTGGAAGGGATATTGAGACAACACAGCATCGACGATTGCATAAAATTGCCCTACGGTGTGACGTGTCTTCAGCAAAATCCGCCATAAAGGACGCCAAATGGTCGAACAAGTGGAGATAACCCGTTTTGACTTGCGTTACCAGGACTGCCGGATGCGTAGTCCTGGCGCCGAGAAGGCCCTGCTGTTGTCAATTTTGGAAAAAGGCGTCCGCGAGCCGCTTTGTGGGTAGAGGGGACGGGTAGAGGGGACGCGGGTAGAGGGGACGGCGGGTAGAGGGGACGTTCGTTAGATTTACAGTTGGACGGGTAGAGGGGACGGGTAGAGGGGACGTTCGTTAGGGTAGAGGGAGAGGGACGTTCGTTAGATTTACAGTTGATCTAATCGCTAACCCTTGATATCAATAATATCATGCCACGCAAAGCCCGCATAGATGCCCCGGGTGCCCTCCACCATATCATTATGAGGGGGATCGCCCGGCGGAAAATTTTTAGTGACGATACCGACCGAAACTTTTTCGTTGAGCGTTTTGGTAGAATCATATCCGAAACCGAAACCCACTGCTATGCTTGGACGCTGATCCCCAATCATTTTCACTTGCTGCTGAAAACCGGTTCTACGGCCATAGCCACGGTGATGAAGCGTCTCTTGATGGGTTTAATTCAATATCGCCCGAACTTTGGCCAAAGCCTTGATTACATAGGCTTCAGGCGCTTTTTCAGCGAACCGGACACCCCTTGATATAAAATCGATCATTTTTACTTGATGGCAGAGGGCAACCCCGGAAATCTTTTTACCTTCCAGGGAAACTTCAAACCCATGGCCCCTAACCCTACTTGTGACCGGTACGACCATGGCCAGCATCACGGTTTTATTAAAGGGGTGCGTTGAGAGGACCAACGCCGGCCTTTTCCCCATCTGCTCATGTCCGGCCGCAGGGTTAAAATCGGTCCAAATCAGATCGCCACGTTTGGGTATATATCTCCTGGCCATTACCAGGCCTCGTTACCAACCGGCGGATCATTGAGCCAATCGCGGTCTTCCTTGGTGATTTGCATTTTATGAGAACTGCACTGATCAAGAAGCGCGTCAAGGCTATATTCTATCTTTCTCTCGCAAGGGGTGATAATGATCTTTCCGTCAACAGATTCAATATTCACTTCCTGGTCTAGCTTCAGGCCCACAGAATCGACGATGGTCTTGGGTATCCGGGTGGCCAGGCTATTGCCCCATTTTTTAATGGTCATTTGCATGGTTATCCTCCTCTGATTTGGTCGATACATTGTTGACGCAAGTATAGCGCCACAAACGAGAAGTGTCAACAATGTTTATACATTTAAGTCAATGCCATTAACTTAAGCCGCTAAAAAGCGACTTAAACTACTTAACTTTAGAGTCCAAAGTTCTCCGTCATGCCGGACTTGATCCGGCATCCAGAGATTCCAATGTATTGGAATCTAAATGGATTCCCGCCTTGTATGGTTAAAAAACAAATAATTAAAAAAAAAGCGGGGGGTTTGGGGGGCAAGGCCCCCCAAAACGCAATTTAAATTTTTCAATTCGGTCAAGCCGTATAAAATGGTGGAAGAGAAGGATCCCGCCGTGGGCTTCGAGCCCGTCGCGTAGTGTCTTCCTTCCGCCAGGTAAAAGTCGGTGATTAACTTGGTGCATGACACCGGATGTTAACAAGGCTGATGATACCTGGCACTCTAAACCCCGAAAGGAGGTTTGTCATGCAACCGTTTTATTTGGGTCTTGACGTCAGTAAAGGCTATGCTGACTTCATGATTATCGATAGCCGAAAACAGCCGGTGGTTAAGGGCTTTCAATTGGATGATACCTTTGAGGGTCATAACAGCCTCTACGATGTGCTCAATGATTTTATGGCCGATCATCCGGATTCAACCCTGTTTGCAGCAATGGAAAGTACCGGTGGCTATGAAAACAACTGGTACAATGCATTACGACGGTTTCAGGGCTCTTTGGATATCCAAACCGCCCGGCTCAATCCGTTTGGCGTCGTGCACAACAGCAAAGCCGACTTGAAGAAGAATACCACCGACAAGATCAGCGCCCGAAACGTTGCCGAGTACCTGCGCGTAAAAGGGGACGCGTAAAAGGGGACGGTAAAAGGGGACGGGTAAAAGCGGGTAAAAGGGGACGTTCGTTAGATTTACAGTTGATCTAATCGCTAACCCTTGATATCAATAGTGTCATGCCACGCAAAGCCCGCATAGATGCCCCGGGCGCTCTCCACCATATCATCGTGAGGGGGATCGCCCGGCAAAAAATATTTGATGACGATACCGACCGAAGCTTTTTCGTTGAGCGTTTTGGTAAAATCGTATCCGAAACCGTAACTGACTGCTTTGCCTGGGCGCTGATCCCCAATCATTTCCACTTGCTGCTGAAAACCGGTTCTACGGCCATTGCAACGGTGATGAAGCGTCTTTTAACCGGTTATGCGATGCACTATAACCGCAGGCATAAACGCTACGGGCACCTATTTCAGAACCGGTACAAATCCATTCTTTGCCAGGAAGAGACCTATCTGTTGGAACTGGTGCGGTATATCCATCTGAACCCGATTCGGGCAAAAATAGTTCCAGACATGAAAGCTCTGGAGGATTATCCCTATAGCGGCCATGGGGTACTCCTTGGTCATGTGGCCCATAAATGGCAGGACTCGGAATACATATTGAGGTTGTTTGACGATCAGAAACAATCTACCCAGGAAAGGTATCGCAAATTC
Source organism: uncultured delta proteobacterium (assembly GCA_963713755.1). Taxonomy (GTDB): domain Bacteria; phylum Desulfobacterota; class Desulfobacteria; order Desulfobacterales; family CAVQMW01; genus CAVQMW01. The sequence goes on from CAVQMW010000007.1 coordinate 527,650, forward strand.
ATAGAAAAGGGCATCCCCATCGGCAAACGGCAGGATCTGACCGGTGGCGGCCTTGTGCGAAGTGTCGGGGGATGGGCGGAGGTAAAATCCTTGCGCAAGGCTGGGGCCTTACAGAAAGGGGATGAACGCATTTTAGGGGACGGCGAATTTGTCCAAAAGACCCTCGCCCAAGCCAATGAGGCCCTTGAGCAACGATATCGCATTAAAGCTACTGGGATTAATATTGACACAATCGCTCAGCAGGTTGCGGACACAGTTGGGATCGATTCCAAAGACATTTGGGCTACGGGAAAACAAGCCAAGATTGTCCGTGCCCGCAGTCTTCTATGCTATTGGGCGACCACTGAACTGGGGATAATTCAAGTATGGCTGAGCCGGAAACTGGGCCTTTCCCCATCGGCGATCAGCCAAGCCGTGGCCCGGGGCCGGAAGATCGTAAAGGAAGAGAGCGCCGGCGTGGACAGGAGATTGGTATCCATGTTTCTCAGAATGTCCCCGGAAGAGCGGCTTGCGACCAACGATAATATGGGACGTATCGCCGATGAGTTTGAATCAATAGGCATGTAACGTCATGAAAGAAGACCTTGGGCCCGATTATGGGTCTGTTGAAGATGGCAATTTCAATCCCAAATACTGCGCCAGGTGCTACTGTGGTGCTGTGGCCTACGAAGTCCGCTCGGACCCTGTAGACGCAAAATTATGCCATTGCCTTGCATGCCAAAAACTGCACGGCGCACCCATGCAATGGGCCGCCGTCTTTCACAAGAGAGACGTCAGAATAACCCATGGGATGGCTCACCTCAGCTTCTACAACAGCGAACTCAACCGGCATGAGCGAATTCTGCCTTGCAAAGTCTCCTGCTCATTGTGCGGCACTCTCATTGCGGACGAGGGACGCAGAATGTGGCTCGCCTTTCCATCTCTCTTTAACTTCGGGTACGGTTCAACGGTACCGGAAGCATTCAGACCGACCTGTCATCTCTTTTATGGAGTGCGGGTTATCGATATGAACGACGGCCTGCCCAAGTGGGCGGGCCACAAGAACCATTCCAACCGCATGTGACCCCAAGGTCGGCTAGGTCGCGGATTGAGAATTGTCTTTTACCCACGAAACTAAACCCTCCTGTTTTCCAGCTCAATGGCCGCCCTGTAAATCTCATCCCCGGTAATGCGTTCTAAACAGTGCAGGCGGGGATAGCGGCATCGGTTTTTGAGGCAGGGTGAACAAGGCAGGGGTTTTTGGATCACCACGGTTTCTGAAGCATTGAAGGGGCTGGTCTCCGCGGGATCGCCGGCGCCGAAAAAGGTGATCAAGGGTGTTCCCACGGCGTTGGCCAGATGCATGGGGCCCGAGTCGTTGGAGATCACCAGGTCGGCGTCCCGCAGCAGCAGGGCCAGCTCCCGCAGGGTAGTTTGACCCGAAAAATCGACCAGGGCATGTTGCTTATTAATGCCGGCCATGACCCGGGCCACCCGCGGTTGTTCCGCTGATGTACCCACAAAAAGGATCCGCCGGCGGGAGCGGGAGTCCTCCAGTAGCCGGTTGCCCAGTTCGATCCACGTTTTCAAGGGCAGACGCCGGGATGGGGCTTGGGAGTTGACATTAAAGACGATATCCACCCTACCCGGCACCTTGTCCAAGAAGGTCCGGTCCTGCTCATCCGCTGAAAAGGGAAACTTCACCTGCGGCACCGGGGTGTTTCCATCTTCTTTGCCGGCCACCGCATCGGTACTTAGGAATCGCGGCAGGAGATCGAGGAGCCGGCAGTAGGATACCACCCGATGCAGGCCCGCGGGCGGAGGCAGGCGCCGGGTGAACAACAGCTCCCGCCCCTCACCTGAATACCCCATACGCCACCCCCGGCAGGCCGCCACCCCCACCAGGGCCGAAGAGAACGAGGGCGCCAGGGTGATAAAGCCCTGATAGGACTTGATCCGTCCGATCCGGCGGCCGAAGCGTACCCGCTTGGCCAGGCCCTGCAATTCGGATTGGGCAAAAGAATGGGTGGTGGCGATTCCCGGATGGTGAAGAAACAGGTCCGCCACGGAGTTGCGGGCGATGAGATCCACTTCGAGATCCGGAAAGCGGGAGTGCAGCCGATCGAAAAAGGGCAGACTCATCACCCCGTCTCCCAGCCAGTTGGGCGCCCTCACGAGAATATTCAGCATCGCCTAAAATCCAGGGTTCGATTACCGGTGATATCTTCTGAGTGATCTTTCCGGACTCTATAAATGGGAAATCCCCCTATACCTCTTTACAAAGGGGGAACTGAGCGCGCCCCCGGGGAAGCCGCCACTGGCCCCATTTGGAAAACCCAACCGCAGGGATGATTTCTCCTCCCTTTTGAATTTATTATGAAATTATTGCCCACAGTCTCAATTGTGGGCAACAGTCAGCTTTGGGAAAGGGGCGTCAGGGGGATTTAGTGTCCCTCCGCCAGCACCTGCCGGTAGATGTTGTAAGTTTTGAGGGCCGTGACCTGCTTGGAAAAGCGGGTCGCCACCATCTCATAAGCCTGGGCCGTGAGGGCTTCGCGCACCTGGGGATGCTGCTGCAAGTGGATGATTTCAGCGGCCAGTCGGCGGTGATCCCCCAGGGGCGCCAGACAACCGGTCCGGCGGTGTTGAATCATCTCAGGAATTCCCCCGGCAGCGGTGGCCACCACCGGCACCCGGCAGGCCATGGCCTCCAGCAGCGATCCCGGAAACCCCTCCGAGACCGATGTGCTCAGCAGGTAGTCGAGGCCCGGCAGGTACTGTTCCAGATGATCCAAATAGCCTGTAAACGTGACCTTGTCTTCGATTCCGCGACGGACAACCTGCCCCTTCAATTCTTCCAAGCGGGGTCCCTGGCCGATGATCAGAAGCCGAAAGCGGGGGTCCTGGGCCAATAAGTGCTGGGCCGTACGAATGAAGGTCAGGTGATCTTTTTCAATGGTCAGAGCTCCCACACTACCCACCAAAATGGAATCTTGGGGAAAGTGATAGGTGTTTCGCAGATCTTTTTGGCTGTGCCCCTCGAAATCGAAGCGGGCAAAATCAACCCCGCTGTGCACCACCACATTGCCTGTCGACGAGGGGCGGACGGCATCCATAATGGCCTTTACCGTGGCTGAAACGCAAAGGATGCGCCGGACCCCCGGATAGCGATACTTGAACCGCGACAGGGGATTGCGGCGCACGGGAAAGGCTGTGCGCCGGCTCAGCACCAGGGGCGCATCCAGGCCCAGAAGATGGGCGAACACACCGGCGGAGTGGGCCTTGGCCGCGTGCAGGTGAACCAGATCGATACCCAGGGCGCGGCCATGGGACCGAACCTGCCAGGCGGCCCGCAGCTGGCCGCCGCCGAAATTGAGGGATCGAAAAGGGATCTCATGGAGGCGGCAATAATGCTCTAAACGAGACCCTCTGTTACAGCCCACCACATTCTCCACCCCCAGCGCCGCCAGCTCCGCCATGAGGTAGGCTACCTGCTGCTCCCCGCCCCGCCAATGCATTTCCGAGTCTATGTGGAATATGCGCATGAGAATAGGTACCTCTCGCCGGCGGAAAGGCGCTCCAGGTTCAGCCCAGCATGCGGCCCAGGAGCTCCTTGAGCAGCTTGGCCGCCACCCGGGCGGTCATCCCCATCCAATCCCGCTCGGGGTTGAGCTCCACGATGTCGGCCCCCACCAGATTTCCCTTGAACCCCTGGATGATATGCAGCACCTCACGGGTGCTCAGGCCGCCGGGTTCGTGGTGGGAAACCCCCGGGGCAAAGGCCGGGTCCAGGCAGTCCAGATCCAAAGAGAGATAGACCGAACCCTCAAAGGCGAGATCCCGGGCCTGGGGCCACCGGGCCACGGGCACAATCTCCACGCCGAATCGCTCGGCCTGCTCCCGCTGATGGGGCGTGAGGGTGCGAATGCCCACCTGGACCAACCGCTGGGCCAGGCCCTCTTCCATGATCCGCGCAAAGGGGCAGGCGTGAGAGAGGGAATTGCCGCCCAGGCGATCGTAAAGATCAGGATGGGCATCCAGGTGAAGGATGGTCAAATCGGGATAACGGCGGCCATAGGCGCGCAGGATGGGATGGGTGATGGAGTGGTCGCCCCCCAGGCTGATCACCCGGGCATCGCGGGATAAAATTTGATCCACGCTCTGGACCACGGCCGCCAGGTCCAGATCGGCTCCGGGCCAGGTGAGATCGCCAATGAAACGCCACCCTTCAGCGCCGCCCAGCCCCAGACCATTTTCCGTAAAGCGGTTTCCGGCGGGCGAGCGGAAGGCCTCCCGAATCCGCGCCGGTCCCAAGGCCGGACCCCTGAGAAAGGAGGAGTTGGCGTCAAAGGGAATTCCCAGAACTGCAATCTCCCCCGGGGCGAGCTTTTCTATCTGATCGATCAGAGTTGCTTCATCCATAAGTGCTCCCAAAAAAAGAGTCTCCACCCGGGCCAACTCCTTACCACTATCCCCTTCAAAGGAAAAGGTTTCGGCCCTGGACCCATGCCGCCTGCCCCGGGATGGATCGTCACAGGCAGCAGGCTTATGTTTTTCGCCTACCGTGCTGGATCATCGCTGCCCCCTGGGGCTGGGCATCAGGCGGAAATCAGCATAACCGCGCCCATACAGAGCAACACCCCCATCCATTGGCCAAAGCTCACCAACTCGTTCAGCACGATCCTGGAGAGCAGCACGGTCACCGCAGGGGCCAGACAGACCAGCACCGCCGCCAGATCAAGGCGGGTATGCTGTTGGGCCAGCATGAAAAAGATGTTGCCCCCGGCATCCAATATCCCCGCAATCAGTGCGGCGGGATTGCTCAGGGGCCGGGGCACCCGCTGGCCTCGGCTACTTAAGATCACCAGGGCCAACAATAGGGTCACGGTCCGCGACACCACCAAGGGCGCCAGAAAGGGGCGGTCCGCCACCAGGGCGATACAGATAAAAAACCCGCCGAAGCCTATCCCGGCCAATATGGCTAGTCCCAACCCCTGGCGGGCCAGAGAGTGGTCCTGCTGGGAGGCTCGGGAGACCATCCCGATTCCGGCCAGGGCGCACAGCAATCCGGTAATTTGAAGGGGATTGGGCCAACCCAGGGTCAGCACCCCGAATCCAAAGGGTACGGCGGCCCCCACCACCGCCGCCGTAGGGGCCACCAGCGCGGCCCGCCCCAAGGCCAGTGCGCGATAAAATCCGGCAATGCCCAGGGCACCGAAAAAGCCGGCGCCCGTGGCCCATAAAACGCTGGCGAAAGTCGGCAGCTGACGCTCGACCACCAGACTCAGGCCGCCCAGCGTCAGCCAGCCCGAAAGCCCCACCAACGCCAGGACCTGAAACGGGCCGTGACGGCGGGCCGCCTGGCCCCCACTGAAATCGGCAACTCCGTAACCCAGGGCCGACAGCAAGGCCAATCCTACGCCAAATAGATGGGCTGAATTCATCATGGAGACGCACAACCTTCCGAACATTCAGTTTGGATTTTACAAAAAGGCAATCTGACAGCCAAGCAGCGGAAAAGCAATAATCATGGGCAGAATTGAGTTGAATCGGAAGGATTCGCCACCGCATTAGGGGCAGTGGGAAATCAGGCGGAAGCAGGATAAAAACTAGAAAAGCCCGTGCCCCCTGGTAATTCCACTCCGCATCCACTCAGCAATCAGGGGGCGCAAGTCAGGTCAGGGTCCACTGGGCTTTTCTATTCAGGATTCCCGAAAACTCGGTCACCCTTCAGTTGGGGGGATAGAAGCAAGGGGCGTGCCACGGGATGGTTTTTCCCGCGCCATGAATTCCGAAGCCCCGGTTTACAGCCACCCGGCGACAAGGGGTTCTATTCAAGGAGTCACTCCGGAACTGCATATGCCCTCCGGATAGCTTGGATCTGACAATATTTGATCGAATCCCTACCGCTTTTTGGTACCCTTGGACATCAAGGGATCTTTGATGCCCTATCGGAAATCTCCTGACCGAAAAAGAGGGACAATATTTCGGTTTTGTCTTCAAGGCACGCTGCCACTGCCGGGATTTCAAACGTGGCGGGTTTGAAATCCGCTCCGGCCTGTGGAGATGCCGCACCCGGGGCAACGACCTTCATTCGCCTGAGCTAAAGGAAAATCCCCCTAACCCCCTTTGAAAAAGGGGGAACTGGAGGGAAAATCCACCTTGCCCTCTTTGGAAAAACGGAGCCCGGGGAATCGTTCCCGCTCCCCCCTTTGAAAAAGGGGGGCCGGGGGAATGGGTTCTCCCCCCTTTGGAAAAGGGGGGTTGGGGGGGATTTTTTATGCCCTTGAGTACCGGCGGCAAGAAATAGGGGCACCTTCCGGTTTCGTTTTCAGCGCCATCCAGGGAGAGGCTAACGCCTGCCAACCTACCGCCTTTTTTGGGGTTACGGGCACATTCGGCTTTAGGGTATCTTGCCCAGGATCACCGGCTGACCTCAAATCGTTGGAGTTCAGCCGATAAAACCGCACAAAGGTCCGGTTTTGGACCGCTTAAAAATCGTATTATGTATATTTTTGAATTAGCAGAACAACTAACCCGATGATCATGGCTGCCGGCCACCCGTAAAAGTTCTTGGAAGAAAACTGACGAGCTCCCATTTCAGCCTGCCCGAATTGAAGGTTGAGAGGAATAGTTGCCACTATGAGGGTAGGAGGGAGTTCAGCGCGGCCGACCCGGCGCCTAGAGCCCCAGGTAGGCTTTTTTCACCGCTTCATTGGCCATCAGATGGGCGGCGGAATCGGCCAGGATGATCTTGCCGTTCTCCATGACATAGCCGCGGTGGGCCACCTTGAGGGCCAGGTTGGCATTTTGTTCCACCAGGAATATGGTGGTTTTCTGCTCTCGGTTGATTTTCTTGATGATGCTGAAAATCCGCCGTACCACCAGGGGCGCCAGGCCCAACGAGGGTTCATCCAGCAGCAGGAGCCGGGGCCGGGCCATCAGGGCCCGGGAGATGGCCAGCATCTGCTGCTCGCCCCCGCTCAGAGTTCCCCCGGCCTGATGGCGCCGCTCGGCCAAAATGGGAAACAGCTCGTAGATGTACTCGATGTCCTGTTTGATGTGTTCCGAGTCATTGCGCAAAAATGCCCCCATGTCGAGATTTTCGGCAACCGTCAGATAAGGAAAGATGCGGCGGCCTTCGGGCACCTGGCTAATTCCCAGGCCCACCACCTCCTCGGGCGCCAGGCTGTGAATGGCCCGGCCTTCGAAGATCACTTCGCCGCTGCGGGGCGGCACGATGCCTGAGATGGACATCAAGGTGGTGGTTTTGCCGGCACCATTGGCGCCGATCAGGGTGATGATCTCTCCCTCCCCCACCTCCAGGCTGACCCCTTTGAGGGCCATGATGTTACCGTAGTAGGTCTTGATATCCTTGAGTTCAAGCATTGAGATCCTCATCTAAGAATTTAAAAGACCTGAAATCCATAGGATATTTCACCCTTGGCGTCAACCAAGGGAGGTTGATGAATTCCCACCCGCGCCCCTTTCCCAACTTATAAGCCCCCAAAAGATGAATCGTGGATGAGATGACTTATTATATGAGAGTTGACCCGCGGACCCGGCGCCTAAACCCCTTGCCCATTGGATTCCAACCTTAATAAAGAACTCTTATGGAAATCTGGATCGTCTCCATCATCCTCGTTTGCACCCTGATCCTGCTGGTCAGCGGCAAGATCGCCATCGATATTACCGCCTTGGGCATTGTGGTGGCCCTGATGGTTTCGGGGCTGCTCACACCGCGCGAGGCGGTGGCCGGATTTGCCAACCCCGCGGTGATCACCGTGGGCGCGATGTTTCTGCTCAGCAAGGCGCTAATTCGCACCGGATCCGTGGAGTTCATCGCCCAGCGGGTGACCCGCTGGGCCGGCCAAAGCCTCACCTCGGCCATGCTGATCATTCTTACCATCGTGGGGCTGGCCTCGGCCTTTATCAACAACACCCCAGTGGTGGTGCTCTTCATTCCGGTGGTGTTGAGCACCTGCTGCCACTTCGGCTTCAGCCCGGCAAAATTTCTGATTCCAGTCTCCTACGCCTCCATCCTGGCGGGAAGCTGCACCCTCATTGGAACTTCCACCAACATCATCGTCAGCGATCTGAGCGTGGGCTACGGTCTGGCCGAACTGGGGATGTTCGAGCTGGCCAAGGTGGGCCTGCCCATCGCCCTGGCCGGGGTGCTGTTCCTGATTGTGGCGGCCCCCAAACTGCTGCCTGAAATGGCCAATCCCAGCTGTGAGCTGAAACGGAATATCAAAAAGTACCTGGCGGAATTTACCGTGACCACCGAAAGCGAGCTCATCGGTAAGCTTCCCTTAGAGTCGGTGGCCAACCGCTATCCGGGAATCGAAATTCTGGAGGTGATTCGCGACTCCCATGTCTTTTACCCCACAAGGGATAGGGTGCGGATCGAGCCCCGCGACCTGGTTCTGGTCAAGGGGCCGGCCAGTGAACTGGTGGAAATCGTCAACCGGGAGGACGTGGAGCTGCCCCTGGCGGATCTGAATGCCGATATCACCTCCGGCGCCGCGGAGTCCGTGGTAGTGGAGGTGATCATTCCGCCCTCCTCATCCCTGCGGGGCCAGCGCCTCAAGGATTCGCGGCTGATGCGCGATCCAGAATTTCACGTCATCGCCGTGCAGCGCAGCGGGCTGCACTATACCGAAAAGCAGATTACTGATGTTCGCCTGGCGGTGGGGGATATCGTGCTGGTGCGCCTACCCTGGGAAAAGCTGGACCGGCTGCGGGGCAATCCCGATTTTATCGTGGTGGAGGATGTCCACCAGGAGATCATCGAAAAGCAGAAGGCCAAACGGGCGGCACTGATTTTCGCCGCCGTGGTGGCCGCGGCCAGTACCGGGCTGGCGGATATCATGGTGTGCGCGCTGAGCGGCGCGTTTCTGATGCTGGCCAGTGGCTGCCTGCAGATTCGGGACGCCTATCGCTCCCTGCAGGGCGATGTGCTGGTGCTCATCGCCGGCACCATTGCCCTGGGCGCGGCCATGGAAAAAACCGGCGCCAGCGCCCTCTATGCCCAATCCTTTTTATCCCTGTTCGATTCCCTGCCGCCGGTCTTCATTGTGAGCGCTTTTATCCTGCTCACCAGCTTGGGCACCCAGGTGATCAGCAACAATGCCACCGCTGTGCTGGTGCTGCCGGTGGCCGTCACCACAGCCCTGAAAATGGGCATCGATCCCCGGCCCCTGATGGTGGCGGTATGTATCGGCGCCAGCGCCTGCTTCGCCACCCCCATCGGCTACCAGACCAACCTACTGGTCTACGGCCCCGGCGGCTACCGCTTTACGGACTACCTCAAACTGGGCATACCGTTGAATCTCCTCGTGCTGGTTCTCGGCTCGCTGCTCATCCCCCTGTTTTGGCCGCTTTGATGTTAGCAGCGAAAAAGATCGAGATCCCAGGGCAAGGGACGCCGCATGCCATAACAAATATTTCAGAGTAGGTTATTCTATGTCGAGCTCAGCGCTGTCGTCTTCGCCGAGGTAGGCTTTGATCACGGCGGGATTGGCTCGGATCTCCTCGGGGGAGCCCTGGGCGATTTTACGGCCGTAGTCCATCACAAAGATACGGTCCGAGAGGCTCATCACCAGCTTCATGTCGTGTTCGATGAGCAAAATGGAGATGTTTACTTCATCTCGGATCTTCAGAATCAAGTCGTCCAGCTCTTGGGTCTCCTGGGCGTTCATGCCGGCGGCAGGCTCGTCCAGCAGCAGCAGAAAGGGCTCCGTAGCCATGGCCCGGGCGATTTCAAGCCGGCGCTGGGCGCCGTAGGGCAGGTTTTTGGCGAATTCGTTGACGTACTGCTGAAGGCCGATTTTTTCCAGAATTCCGTAGCTGTCCTGCACCACCTGTTTCTCTTCCGACCGGGTGGCGGCGTTGCGCATCACGGCCCCGGGAATCCCGGCCTTCATGCGGCAATGGCGGCCGATCATCACATTTTCCAGGACCGTCATATTCTGGAACAATCGGATGTTCTGGAAGGTCCGGGCCATGCCTTTTTCGGTGACCCGGTTGGGCTTGAGCCCATTGATCCGCTCCTCGCCGTTTTTCCCCGGCGGCCGGATCAGAACGCTCCCTTTGGTGGGCCGGTAGATCCCGGTGATACAGTTGAAAAAGGTGGTCTTACCGGCCCCGTTGGGTCCGATCAAAGCCACGATTTCTTGGGGCCGCACATCCAGGTCCAGGGCATCCAGGGCGCGCAACCCCCCGAAATCCATGGTCAGGCCGGTGACGTCCAAAATTGCGTCCATCTTTGCACTGCTATCCATTCTACAATCTCACCACACCTAACATGGATTAAGCTTCACTTTTGGCCGCAACGGGAGTTTCCGGAATATCACTCTCGACATCTTCTTTTTCGAATTTATAGACCCGCCGCACCCCACTGACGATGCCGCCGGGCCGGAACACCATCATGCTCACCAGCACGATACCGAAAATAAGCATGCGGTATTCGGAAAAGGCGCGAAGATATTCCGGCAGCAGGATCAGGACCAGGGCTCCTATAATGACGCCGATGATGGATCCCATGCCGCCCAGCACCACCACGCATAGGATGATCACCGACTCCCAGATGGTAAAGCTGGCCGGATTGATGAAGGTGGTTTTGGCGGCGAACATCACCCCGGCCATGCCGGCCCAGGTGGCCCCCAAGGCAAAGGCGGAAAGCTTGGTGCGGGTTTTGTCGATCCCCATGGCCTGACAGGCGATTTCATCTTCCCGCAGGGCAACCCAGGCGCGGCCGATGCGCGAATCCTGCAGGCGACGCACAACGAAAATGGTGAAAAGCGCCAAGGCCACCATCAGATAGTAGATATAGTTGTGGGCCTGTTGCAAACTCAGATCGATCCCAAATAAGCTGGGTCGCGGAATATTGGCAATCCCACTGGGGCCAAAGGAAAAGTCGTTCCAGTTTTCCAGAACCAAGCGAATGATCTCCCCGAAGCCGAGGGTGACAATGGCCAGATAATCGCCCCGCAGCCGGAGCACCGGAAACCCCAGCAGTACGCCAAACAGCGTGCCGAGCAGGCCGCCCAGAGGCAAGGCCAGCCAGAAGTTGAGACCGAAATGATGGTTCAGCAGCGCATAGCTGTAGGCACCCACCGCGTAAAAGGCCACGTAGCCTAAGTCCAGCAACCCCGCCAGGCCCACCACGATGTTCAGCCCCAAGCCCACCACCACGTAGATCAGCGCGGTGGTCATGATGTTGGTCTGATACAGGGAGAAAACGTGGGGAAAGGCGGCGATCAGCACGATGGCGGCGGCCAGGAGCGGATAAAGGACCTTTGGATTGCGCATTAGCGTCCTAATCCGTTGGGGGCGCTGGACGCCATCCGCTTCGGCCGACCGTGTCCCCTGCTCTTTGCGCCGAATCAAATAGCGCCAGACCATGGAGAGAAAAAAACTGCCCAGCCCCACCCACAACACGCGCTCCCAACGCCACTCCACGATACGGTCAATGGTGTTCACTTTGATGACCATGATGGGAAAGGTCAGAAACATGAACCAGAGCGAGACGAGCAGGGAGCGTTTGATTTCTGCTATACTTGACATGAATCCATCTTCGAAGTGTTAAGCGATCAGCAGCGGATTATACCTTGTCGGTGTCCGCGCGGCCCAAAATTCCCGAGGGCCGGAAAATCAATATCAGAACCAGGAATAAAAAGGCGAAAACGTCTTCATAATCACTGGAGATATAGCCGGTGAAAAAACTCTCGGTCCAGCCCAGCACCAGGCTGCCCAACACCGCTCCGGGCATGCTGCCGATACCCCCCAGAACCGCGGCCACAAAGGCTTTGATCCCGGCAAGAAACCCGATGTAAAAATTGATCTGGCCGATGTGGGAGGCGATCAATACGCCTCCCAGCGCGGCGGTGGCCGATCCGATGATAAAAGTATAGGAGATGACCCGGTTGACATTCACCCCCACCAGCATGGCCATATCTTTATCCTGGGCCGTGGCGCGCATGGCCTTGCCGATTCTGGTAAACTTGATCAGCAAGGTGAGCAGCACCATCACCACCGCCGTGGTGGCATAAATTACCACTTCCGAGGAGCGCACCACATGCTCGATGGGCTCCAGGAATTTAAATTCGGGAATCAGGCTGGGAAAGGGTAGAAAGTCAGAGGTTTGCGCCAGCAGAACATAGTTCTGCAGGAAAAGAGACATGCCGATGGCGCTGATCAGGGCCGACAGGCGGGGCGCCTTGCGCAGGGGCTTGTAGGCTAGCTTCTCAACGGTAAAGCCGTAGGCCGCGGAATAGATCACCGCCACGATGGAGGCGATCACCAGGATGGCCACCTGGTTCCAGCCCAGGAGGGTCAGCACCCCGGCCACGATCAGGGCGGTAAAAGCGCCGATCATGTAGATCTCGCCGTGGGCGAAGTTGATCAGCTGAATGATCCCGTAGACCATGGTGTAACCCAGGGCGATCAGGGCATAAATGCTGCCCCGGGTCAATCCACCCAGAAAGAGCTCAACAAAATAAAGTAGATCATCACCCAAACCGCATACTCCTCACGCTCCTGAAACCGCACCGCTGGGTCTCGTGGAGATCAGGCAACTCCCGGATCCCCTCAAAAAAAGGCTACGCAAATGCCACATCAGCAAGGGCAATTTCCAGGCGCGCTGCCCATTGCACCTCATATCACCCACGGCTGCGCTCATGGGAACCCGCGGATTGGGGTTGGAGCGCGGATGGTGGGCTTGGGATTTTCGTGTAACCCCCAGGGGTTGAAAAAAGGGGATGCTGAAAAAGGGCAGAAAGGCGCCCCGCGCCGCAGTTGACGGGGATCAGGCGGATAGGCAAAGGCGCCTCTCTGCTGAATTGAAATCGGCGGGCGGACCCAACCTCAGTCATAACCCGCCTTTTCTGCGGAGCGGATATGGCAGAAGCCAAAACCCCGCCCCTTGGTTCTTATGATTGATTGGGGTTGGGGTTACTGAAGTTCCACGTAAACACCGTCTTTGACCTGATACATGGAGAACCCAACACCAATGGCGTCACCCCGTTCGTCGAACTTGATCTGCCCCAAGGGGGTGTCCACCAGATCGGTGCGCAGGGCATTGGAAATGGCGTCATATTCCGTGGAGCCGGCCTTCTCAATGGCGTTGAGGAGCGCCAATGTGGCGGCGTAGGCATTTTCAAAAAATGCCCCTGGATCTTCGCCGTAGGCTGCCTTGTGATCGGCTTTGGCTTTGATGGTCAGGGGATTTTTGGCTACATCTTTGGGACCCGTGGCATAGACCCCTTCGGCGTACTCTTTGGCCACCTTGATGAAGGTATCATCCTTCACCCCGTCATCGGAAATAAAGACAATGTCCATCTTCTTTTTACGCATTTGGGTCACCAGCTTGGAGGCTTCCGGATGGTACCCGCCGAAGATCACCGCCTCGGCGCCATTGCGTTTGATCTTCTGCACCACCGCGGAGTAGTCCACGGCGCCGGGGGTGATACCTTCATACAACACCACTTCAGCCCGCTCATCAGCCTCTAAAAAAGATTTGGCGAATTCGGCCAGTCCCTTGCCGTAATCGCCCTTGTCATGAAGTACGGCGATTTTTTTCACCTTCAACACATCGAGGGCAAAATCCACTTCCAGGCGCGCCTGGGCGTCATCCGAAGCGATGGTGCGGAAGAAATTGGGATAGTCGCCGCTCTGGGTCAGATCCGGATTGGTGGCCGAGGGGGACATGACCACGATATTGGAGTCCTTGTAGATGCCGAGGGCCGCCTTGGTGGCGCCACTGCAGATGTGCCCCAAAACCACATGGACGCCTTCGCCCACCAGTTTGGTGGCCGTGTTGGTGGCGACTTCGGGCTTGCAGACATCATCTTCGATGATCAGTTCCACTTGTTTACCCAGGACACCGCCCTGGGCGTTAATCTCCTTGACCACCAGTTCGGCGGCTTTGACCGTGGGTATCCCATAGCTGGCCAAGTCGCCGCTATGGGGACCGGCCACACCCAACTTAATCACATCCTGGGCTCCAGCCGGAGCCACGAGAAACAGCGCCGCGATTACCACCAGAATGAACCCGATGCCCATCTTCCTGTACTGCTTCATCATCACACCTCCTCGACAGTTTTAAGTTTACAAATAGTATTCTATGATACTAAGATTTTTGAACATATAAAAATGAAGGCCCCAGCGTCAAGATAAAAGCGATGTCAAGCTTAAAGCGGTGCCAAGCTTAAAGCGGCGTCAAGACAAAACGGTGACCCTTCAGCGACATGGACAAAGGGCCTGAATTCCATTTTGGCTGAGCTGCGGGGATACTAGATTTGAAGTATCGGCGAGTGTTGAGTTTCACATGGGGGGGAGGGGTGCCGTGAAGCGCGTCGGGTTAGTGGTAAAAAACGATGTCCAGGTGCGCGCCCAGGCGGACCGTTTTGAACGCTGGCTCGCGGATCAGGGGGTGAAGGTGATTCGGCGGGTCAGCACCCCCCCGGAACAGTCCGCCCCCCGGGAGGAACCCGCCCGGGCGCCTCATGACCTGTTTTGCGTCTTTGTTCTGGGCGGTGACGGGACTTTTCTGGGCGCCGTGCGCTGGCTGGGCGGCCAGGCCATTCCCGTGCTGGGGGTCAAGTTCGGTCAGGTGGGGTTTCTGGCTGCCGGCGCCGAGAACAACCTCTACCAGGTGGCCCAAGAAATCCTGGAAGGCCGCTTTACCACCACGGAACGCATGCGGCTGGCCATCGAAGTCCGGCGCGGCGGCCGCTGTCTCCTTGAAGGCAGCGTCCTGAATGATGTAGTGATCAACAAAGGCGCTTTAGCCCGACTGGCCGATATTCACACCGAAATCAACGACCGCTATCTAACCACCTACAAAGCCGATGGGCTGATTGTCGCCACCCCCACCGGCTCCACGGCCTACGCCCTGGCCGCCGGGGGGCCCATTGTGCATCCGGCGGTGCCCTGCATTCTCTTGGCGCCCATCTGCCCCTTCACTTTGACCAACCGGCCTTTGATCATTCCGGAAACCAGTACCATCAAGCTGACCCCGGATCCCGAGGCCACTGATATTTTTCTCACCTTTGACGGCCAGTCGGGACTGCCGCTGTGTGCGGCCGATGAGATCCGAATTCGCAAAAGCCCCAACCCCGTGCACATGATCAGAATCAGCGGACAGAACTACTTCGATGTCCTAAAGGCAAAGTTGAGCTGGAGCGGAGGCCGTGTGTAGTCCACGCCGCCTTGGCGCCTCTCCAACGCCGTTGAGCGGCGGGAGCGTGCCCGTCGCCCCGCAGAAAACCGGTGGTGGTTGGGGCGCCGGCGATGGCACCGAGCGCGCCCCCAGACCCCAGGATGAGGATGCCCCAAAGGGGGCCCGATGAGGGTCAAGGGGGTTTATCTGCGGACCATTCTGGGGATCTTGCTCTGGGTGTGCGTCCCGTCTCTTGGCCGGCCCCAGCCCCCCGATGAAGTCATCCAGGAGTTTACCCATGGCGGGATCAATTGGACCCGGGGAAAAATTTACGCCACGGGGCAGGGGTCGCCGGCGGACCATCAGTTCGGCAAGCCGGTGGAACCGGTCCAGGCGGAACAGAACGCCCGATCCCATTTGCTGGAGATCACCGGCGCCATCCGCATCAACGCCACCACCCGGCTGACCAATTTTTCCGCTCAACGGAGCCTCATTTTCAAAGAACTCCAGCATATGGTGGACACGGCGATGGTTACCCGTCGCGAATATCTCTCGGATGGCTCCTTGACTGTAGCGGTGGAGATGGATCTTTGGGGTGGACTTGCCCAGTTGGTGCTCCCCGAGGAGATCCGCCAGGTGGATGTCGTGCGGACGGTAGGTCAAGCACGCGCCCTGGGTGAGGCAACCGGGGTAGAAAAGCGGTTAGGCGGGAGTGATGGCGCTGCCGCGGACTCCCCAAATCCCATCTTCACCGGGTTGGTGCTGGATGCCCGGGGTGTGAACCTTCGACCGGCCTTGGTGCCGGTCATTCGAGACGAATCCGGCCAGGAGGTGTATGGCCCGGTCTACGCCAGCCGCGAATTTGTGGTCCAGCACGGGATGTGCCTCTATCTGCGAAACATCACCGGGATACGGGTCCATCCCCGGGTGCGCTTCAACCCCCTGATCCTTCCATGTATGCCGGCATCCGATCCGAACTCCACGGATCTTGTCATCCGGGAAGCGGATGCCGCCCAGCTGCGCGGGGCATCAGAGCACCTTACCTTCCTGCGGGAGGGGCGGGTGATCATCGTGGTGGATTAAAAAAGGGCAGGCCCGTGGGCCTGCCCGAATGGTTCATTTTTAGGTTACAGCGGGATCCGCCCCCGCGCCGCGGGCTGGATCAATAACGATAATATTCCGGTTTGAAGGGGCCATCCAGCGGGACCCCCAGATACTCGGCCTGGGCCGCTGTCAGGCGGGTCAGTTCGACCCCCAGCCGTTCCAGATGCAGCCGGGCCACCTCCTCGTCCAGTTCCTTGGGCAGGGTGTAGACTTTGGGCTCCAGATCTTCGGTTCCCAGTTTGATTTGGGCCAGGCACTGGTTGGTAAAGCTGTTGCTCATCACAAAGCTGGCGTGACCCGTGGCGCAACCCAAATTGACCAGCCGCCCTTCGGCCAGCACAATAATGGAGCGTCCCGATTTCAGAATCCAGCGGTCCACCTGGGGTTTGACGGACTCTTTGCGGCAAATAGAACTGTTTTCCAGGTAGGCCATCTCGATTTCATTGTCAAAATGGCCGATGTTGCAGACAATGGCCTCGTCTTTCATCTGTTCCATGTGGACCCCGGCGATCACGTTGATGCAGCCGGTGGCGGTGACAAAGAGATCTCCCAGGGGCGCCGCGGAAACCATGGTCATCACCTGAAAGCCTTCCATGGCGGCCTGCAGGGCGCAGATGGGATCCACTTCGGTGACGATCACCCGCGCGCCGAAGCCCTGCATGGATTGAGCGCAGCCCTTGCCCACATCTCCATAGCCGCACACCACCACCACCTTTCCGGCAATCATCACGTCCGTGGCCCGCTTGATACCGTCAGCCAAGGATTCCCGGCAGCCGTAAAGGTTGTCGAACTTGGATTTGGTGACCGAATCATTAACGTTGATGGCCGGGAACAAGAGTTCACCCGTCGAGGCCAAATGATAGAGCCGGTGAACGCCGGTGGTGGTCTCCTCGGAGACGCCGCGAACGGTTTTGGCCACCCGCGGCCATAGATCGGGATCCCGCTCCCGGCCCGCGGCCAGCCGCGCTATCAGGTGCACCATATCCGGGGAATCGTACTCGCTCTTGAGCAGGCCCGGATCCTGGGCGACCTTGACGCCCTGATGAATCAGCATGGTTGCATCACCGCCGTCATCCACAATCAGATGAGGCCCAGACCCGTCAGGCCACAACAGGGCCTGCTCCGTGCACCACCAATATTCGGCCAGGGTCTCGCCTTTCCAGGCAAAAACCGCCGCCGACCCGCTGGCCGCGATGGCCGCGGCGGCGTGGTCCTGGGTGGAGAAGATATTGCAGCTGGCCCAGCGCAGATCGGCACCCAGGACATACAAGGTTTCAATGAGCATGGCGGTCTGGATGGTCATGTGCAGACTGCCCGTGATTCTCAGTCCCTTTAAGGGCTTCTGGGGGCCATATTTTTCCCGTACGGCCATCAGGCCCGGCATCTCATTTTCCGCCAGCCGCATCTCCTGGCGACCGAAATCGGCCAGGCCGATATCGGCGACTTTATAGGGCAGGCTCAGATCCAGGGCCGGCACATTCCCCTTGGGGGCCGGGTTTTGAGTATCCAACATATCGGTCTCCTTCACTATTTTGATTTTTTCAGAAATGGGCGATGGCCTGGGACTAGCGTCCGGCCAGTTCGCGAATTTCCTCGGCGCGATGGGTGGACTCCCAGGAAAACCCCTCTCCGTCACGCCCAAAATGGCCGTAGGCGGCGGTAGGACGGTAAATGGGACGCAACAGGTCCAGATATTCAATGATGGCGGCCGGCCGCAAGTCAAACACCTGGGAGATAATCTCTTCCACCCGGGTTTTGGGAACCACCCCCGTACCCATGAGATCCACCATGATGGATACCGGCTGGGCCACGCCGATGGCGTAAGCGATTTGGACTTCGCACTTTTTGGCCAGGCCCGCGGCCACGATGTTTTTGGCGATATGGCGGCCCATGTAGGAGGCGCTGCGATCCACCTTGGAGGGATCTTTTCCCGAAAAACAGCCCCCGCCGTGACTGCCCTGGCCGCCATAGGTATCCACGATGATCTTGCGGCCGGTCAGCCCGCAATCCCCCATGGGACCGCCCACCACAAAGCGTCCCGTAGCGTTGATAAAATAGCGGGTATCCCCGTCCACCAGATTCTGGGGAATCACTTTTTTAATCACCTCTTCGATGATGGCTTCCCGTAAGGTTTCGTGGGTCACATCGGGCTTGTGCTGGGCCGCGATGACCACCGTGTCCACCCGTTTGGGGGTTCCATTGTGATATTCGATGGTGACCTGGGACTTGCCGTCGGGACGCAGAAAATCGAGAGCGCCGTTTTTGCGAACCGTGGCCAGCCGCTTGCAGATCTTGTGGGCGAAGGTGATGGGCATGGGCATCAATTCCGGGGTTTCGTTGCAGGCGTACCCGAACATCAATCCCTGGTCGCCGGCGCCCTGCTCCTTGAAAAGCCCCTGACCGCTGTTGACCCCCTGGGCAATATCCGGCGATTGGTGGTCGATGCTGGTGATCACCGAACAGGTTTGATAGTCAAAGCCCATTTGGGATGAGGAATAGCCGATTTCACGGATGGTGTTGCGCACCACCTGGGGCATATCCACATAACATTCGGTGGTGATTTCACCAGCAATAAATGCCAGGCCCGTGGTCACCAGGGTCTCGCAAGCCACCCGGCCATGGGGGTCGTGGGTCAGAATATTGTCCAGGATCGCATCGGAAATGGCGTCCGCAACCTTATCGGGATGGCCCTCGGTAACGGATTCGGAGGTGAAAAAATACTTTTCCAGGCTCATTGAGGTCTCTCCTTCAATGTAAGATCGGCGGCAGGGGGTATCCCCCTGCCGCCTGTGGGCATTGATTTAAACCTTTTATATTTGTTCAGGGACGGAGAGATGTCAATGTTTTGTTAGGCGACAGATGATATCCAGAGCGTCATCGAGCCCAATACGCCCCATATTGAGCACCATATGATACAGCCCGGGACTGTCGAAATCCTCTTTGTGCAGCTTGCGGTAGAGGTTGATTCGCCGCTTGTCTTCGTTGCTGACCGTCTGGCGGGCCTTACGCGGGGGTAGGTCATAGTGCTTTTCCATGAATTTTACCCGATTTTCAAATTCATCGATGAGCAGCACGTGGTAGGCATCGGGATGGTCGTCCAGAATATATTGGCTGCCCCGGCCCAGGATCACCACATCCCCTTCTTCCGCCAGTTGGGCGATAATCACAACTAAGTAGTCCAGATAGAGGGTCTCGTCGATGTAGCCCCGTTCATCCTTGAGGACTTTGTCCACCAAGGCCCGGTTGACCAGTTTATTGACCACCTTGGAAAGCTTGGTTCCGGCCTCCTTTTCCACCGATTCCACCCAGGAGGGCGAGACATTGGCATACTCGGCGATTTTCTGAATAATCTCGTTATCGGCAAAGGTGTAGCCCAGCCTGTCGGCGAGCATACTTCCCACGGTCCGGCCCCCGGCCCCGAACTGCCTGGAAATCGTGATTACCGCCATGAATCCCCTCCTCTAATAGAATTTTCAGCGAACATTGAATTTCCCAGCCAAACGCATTCTCCCGGCCTGAGCCGAGCACGGGCATCACGATTTGGCGGGGGGAATGATCAAGGTGGGAAATACCGAGTTTTCGGCAATTTTCAGCGGGGTGCTGCCCAGCCAGCGCTCCACCCAGGCCGATTTGCTCGAAGATCCTAAAATGATCATGGTCGATTGACACTCCCGGGCCGCCATTTCGATTTCGTCATTGGCGTCACCCACATAAACATGGGACTCGGCGCGGATGCCGGCAGCCTCCAACCGGTCACAGATCTCATCCAGTTTGCGCCGGCGCTCCTTGCGCATTTTCTGAATAGCCATCCCCGTGCTGCCGGTCAGTTCGTCGTCTCCAGCCACATAGGCTAGGTCCACTTTCTGGATGACCTTCTTCAGCCGGGTCAGATAGCCCACGGCCCGCAAACTGGCCGGCGACCAGTCCATGGACAGCAGCGGACGCGCAAAGGGCTGCTCCAGATCCGTGGGATCCTCCGTGAGATGTTTGTAAATCAGAACCGGAATGGAGACCCGGCGGATCAGTTCAGTAATGTCCGACCCGCCGTAAAGCTGCTTGAGCACCCCCTTGGGGGAGCGGCCGATGACCAGCAGATCGGCCTCCTCTTTTTCCACGGCTTTGATCACCTGGGGCACCAGGCGGCCCACCACCAGGTAAACGCCCACCTCCAAGCCCTGCTCGAAAAGATCTTCGGCCCAATCGATGAAGCGGATATTGGCTTTTTCCTTGAGCCGCACCTCTTCGCTCTTGCGGTAGCCCGTGCCGCGGTACATGGCCACTTTATCCCGCTCGATGATATTCATGAAAACCACATGTTCCAGATCGGCTTGGCGCAGATTGAGCAGCGAACGAAGCGCATCAAAGCAAAGATCCTCGAATTTGGTCACAAACAGTAGCTTACGGATTTCCATGGGTTTAATCAGGCTCCTTGGGGAGTGTGAATCAACAGCGCCTATTCACCTAGAATCGCCTTGATGGCATCCGCCAGTTCCTCGGGTTCCACCGGTTTTTCCAAATAGGTGTTGGGGGGCGGAACCTTTTCTCCGCCGAATTCGGTCAAGGCTTTCTGGGAACGCAGAAATGAGCGCTCGGCAATGCCCGATAAAATGATGACCGGAATGTGCTGGTATTTCTTATCGGTCCGCAGATTGCGGTAGAGGCGAATTCCGCTCTCCCGGGGCATCAGCACGTCCAGGAGCAGTAGATCGGGCTGCTCCTCTTTCACCAGCTGCATGCCCTCCTCGCCGTTGGTTGCGACCAACGCGGTGTAACCATTCTCCTCCACCACGGAAACATTGAACATCCGCACATCGGGATCGTCATCGACAATCAGAATTTTCTTGGCCATATCCTATCCTCCTTATGAAAAATTGCCAGCCAGCAAAAGATTCCCGCTGGACTCATTCCCTTTTAACCCGTTCGGCGGCGGCAGGTAAGGCAGCCGAATGGAAAACAGCGTGCCCTCCCCCACCCGGGAGGTCACTTGGATGGTGCCGCCGTGCTCTTCAATGATCTTGCGCGTCACCAGTAGCCCCAGCCCGGTGCCCTGGTGCCCTTTGGTGCTGAAAAAAGAGCGGAACAGCTTCTCCTGAACCTCAGGGCTCATCCCGGTGCCGTTATCGGCAACGTCAACGCGCACCCAAGGGACGGGGTCCCCGTCCGAAGACCCGGAATTGCCAGGTTCCAGACAGGTCGTGAGGGTTACCTGCCAATCTTTGGCGTTCTCGATGTCAAACATACAGGCATCAATAGCGTTGGTCACCAAATTCATCAGCGCGCCGTGGAGGATCCGCGGATCCAGGAGCATGTCGCCCAGCGCGGAATCCAGCCGGCATTCGAGTACCACGTTATGCTCACCGGCTCTGGCCTCCAGCAGTTCGCACACCTCCCGGATGATGGCGTTGGGGTTCCCAGGCACCAGCTCCGGCTCCCGGGATTTGGCGTATGCCAGCAGGTCCAGGACCAGATCGCTGGTTCGCTCGATGTTGCGCTTGACCATGCCCCAGCCGTCGGTCAGCTTGGTCTGGTCTTCGCGTTTCAGACCCAATTCAACCAGATAGCGGCCGCCTTTGAATCCGTAGAGGATATTCTTGACCCCATGGGCCACGCCGGCCACGGTTTGCCCGATGGCGGCTAACCGTTCCGATTGGACCAACTCCTGCTCCAGGCGTTTAATCTCCCTCAAATCTTGGAAAAAGGCAACGCTGCCCATCATTTTACCCGCTTCATGAAGCAAGGTGCCGGAGAAGCGCACCGGAATCAGAGTCCCGTCCTTGGCCCTGATCGCGCTTTCCCGCCAGGTCGGTTCGGCATTGCCGGCATTTTGCGGGCTGCTGCCTTCAAAGTGCGCCGCCACATCCGCGGGATAAAGATCACCGATCTTGAGGTTGCCGATCACCTCATCGGCCGGATAACCGAAAA
The DNA here is from genome assembly GCA_963713755.1 of uncultured delta proteobacterium. Classification (GTDB taxonomy): domain Bacteria; phylum Desulfobacterota; class Desulfobacteria; order Desulfobacterales; family CAVQMW01; genus CAVQMW01. The sequence continues at coordinate 549,818 of CAVQMW010000007.1, forward strand.
TCCGCTCCGCCCCGGGGTTCATAATCACAATGGTCAGGGCTTGATCCGTGGCAATTATCCCATCGTTGGAGGAGCGGATCAGCTTGGCCAGAAAATTGGACTGGCGGCGCAGCTCCCGGGTGGCCTCCGCCACTTTGACCTCTAAATTTTCCGTGTAGGCCCGGAGCTGACGCCGGATGGACAATTTTTCCCGGGCGCGCTCAAGGGCCACGCTCAGGGCCGCATCCCGAATGGGTTTGGTGAGAAAATCCGAGGCCCCGAATTTCAAGGCTTCAATGGCGTTATCGATATCGCCGTGACCGGTGACGATTATCACTTCGCATTGGGCCGCGGATTCCGCCGTGTGCCGCTTGATCCGTTGGAGCACCTCAATACCGTCCACGCCCGGCATCTTGATATCGGTGAGCACGATTTCGGGATGGTGGGTCTGAAACTGCGCCAAGCCATCCTGCCCGCTGTTGGCCGTGAGCACCTCGTAGCCGTCCGCCCGCAGGGACATGGCCAGCACCCGCACAATCGCCGCTTCATCGTCGATGACCAGGATGCGATCCATGGGGGAAACCGCTGAATTGATGGCCGTTTGCATATTGGCGTCGTGTAGGTCTGTCAGGTCCAGGGGATCCGTCCGCTCTCTTGGCGGCGGTTGGCGGAATAACATTTCCGCTTAAATCCGGGCAGCACGCGCAGAATTTTATTTAGTATCAAAAAATCGTCCATTGAACCACTCGTTTTACGCACCCACTTTACTTCAACGCGGGAAATTTCAAGGTAAACATGGTCCCTTGACCCAATTGGCTGGTGACTTGAATGGTGCCCTCATAATCCTTGATGATGCCGTAGCTGATGCTGGTTCCCAGGCCGGTGCCCTTGCCCACCTTCTTGGTGGTGAAAAAGGGCTCGAAGATCTTACCCTGGGTCTCTTGGTTCATGCCCATGCCGGTATCGGCCACTTTGGCCACCACAAAGTTATCCGCCGAATAGGTTTCAATACGAAGGATCTTGGGCGCGTCGGTAGTGTCCGCTTGGGATGACCTTTCATCCATGGCATCGATGGCGTTGCTCACCAGGTTGATAAATACCTGCTCCAAGCGGTTGTGCTCAGCCAGAATGGGCGCAATGGCGGGGTCCAGGTTGAGTTCGACCTTGATTTCGTGGGTTTTGAGCTGGTGGCCCAGCACCTTGAACACATCCTTGATGGGGGCATTGATGTTGATTTGGCCCCGCACCACCTCCGACTGGCGGGCAAAGTCCCGCACATGCCGAATCACGTTGGTGGCCCGCTGCACATTGGCGCTGATGTCGCGGGCTAGAGATTCCAGATCCTGATCCGGAATCGGTTGGCCCCGCTTGAGCATTTTCAGGAAATAGTCGGCGCAGATCTGGATCACGTTCAGGGGCTGATTGATCTCATGGGCCATGCCGGCGGCCATCACCCCCAAGGTGGTCATTTTCCCGGCTTGAATCAGCTGGGTCTCTTTCTCCACGGTTTCGGTAATATCCGTAGTGGATGCGATGAGGGCCGGATGTTCCCCGTACATGGTGTGGACGACGTTGATATTGACAAACAGCGGCTGGCCGTCTTTGCGAAAATGGCGTTTTTTGGGAAACAGGGCCGACTGGTTGGCAGGCAGCAGCCGCAACAGATCTACAAAATCGGCCTCATTGCTATCCCCCAAGTCAGTGAACGATTGGCCGTTAAATTCCCGGGCGCTGTAGCCGTAACAATCCTGGGCGCGCTGGTTGGTATCCAGAATGGTAAAGGTTTCATTGTCGAGGATGAAAATGGGGTTGGGATCGTTGTTGAAGAGCGAACGGTACATCTCTTCGGACTTGGCCACCTGTTCCTGAAGCATGGCGTTTTCCACCGCCGCACCGATGCGGTTGCCCATGAGTTCCAGGATGCGCTGGGGATAGGCGGCAAAATGGTCCCGGCGCCGGCTGCCGATGCGAATCACCCCGAATTGGGGGTTCTCTTTGGTGCGGATGGGGATGAAGGCCAGGGAACGCAGCTGGGGGGAATCCCTCAGACAGACGTCATCGGGACTGCCATCGGTCTGGGGGTCTACCAGGGTGAAGCGCCCCGAGGCGGCCACGCGCTGAATCATGGAGTCCGCCCCGGCGATATGCCCCTGAGGGCAGGCCGCCCGGGAGAGCCCCAGGCTGTAGTGCATGCGAAAACGGCTCTCATGGTCGGCCAAAAAAATGCAGATCCCATCGGCCTCGAGAAAGCCCGCCATCTCGTCGATGGCCGCCTGGATACGCACGGCCGCTCCCGTGGGGGCATTGAGGGCCGAGTAAATAGCCAGCAGCGCTTTGGATTCACGACTGTGGCGCTCGCGCTCTTCTGTGGCCTTTTTGTCCTCGGTGCGATCCCAGAGGGTTTCGATGGCCCCCACAATACGCCCGTCCGGGCCTTTAATGGGTGCCGCGGTAAAAAAGCACCATTTGCCAGCCCGCCCAAGCTTGGGGAAAAACACCTCCGCTTCATAGGCATCTTCAATGAGAGCCGATTTGCGCCATTTGGTGGCGTAGAGCTTCTCGATCTCGGCTTCGTCGATCTGATCCAGGATCACATCGGCCATGGTGGGCCGCTCCCGCTTCCAGAAGGGCGACCACTGTTTGTTGGTGCCCACTACGGCATCCGCCGGCCAGCCCGTGAGCTGTTCCATGGCCCGGTTCCAGTGGGTGACGATATGGCGGGCATCGATCACAAAGGTGGGAATGGTGCTGCCCTGAATGATCTGGGACAAGGTCCGTTCCGCCTCGGTGAGCTCCAGCTCGATTTCGTAGGAGCGCTGGTTGCGGGAGCGGAGAATGTCCTCCATTTTCTCCATCAAAAAACAGGAAAGCCCGATGACCGCTTCGGGATCGTCTTTTTCGCTTTCCAGGCTTTTCTGGAAATAGAGCTTGAGGCGCTCCATCTGCAGGGCATCCCACAGGGCGCGGGAGAGCCGATGATCGATGAGGCAGACATGTTCCGGCTTATGGCGGGTGATGGTCCCCGCCAGGTGGGGATCGTCGGAGAGCTCCACCAGCACATCGAGGCGGGAATGGGCAAAAAATTCCCGATAGTCGTCGCTCACCGGGATGCCCAATTCCCGGGCATAGACCATGCCCGGAGCGAATTCATCGATATCGGCCACCCCCACGATCCGCGGCCGGAACTCCGCACAATCGCTGCGGTGCAGAAACTCCAGCATTTGCCGGCAAAAGCGCCCGCCGCCCACAAAGGCGATATGGGTGTGGGGATCCAGAATCTGGTGAAAATACATTCAAGCGCCTTTAGGCTAAAAAAAGACCAGGGTGACCAGCACAAAGGCGGGCACCATAAACACCAGCGTGTATTTGAGAATATAGCCAAAGAAGCTGGGCATGGGAGTGCCGGCCTCCTCGGCGATGGAGCGCACCATGAAGTTAGGGGCGTTCCCGATGTAGCTGCAGGCGCCGAAAAAGACCGCCCCGGTGGAAATGGCTTTCAAATAGATGGCGTTTTCAGTCATGAGCAGGGGGACCGCCTGGGCCTCGCTCAAGCCGGAATAAAAACTGCCTAAAGCGGTATTGAAAAAGGTGAGGTAGGTGGGGGCGTTGTCCAGGAACGAAGAAAGTATGCCGGTGATCCAGAAGTAGTGGTAAGGTTCCTTGACCGCCTCGATGATAAAGGCCAGGGCGCCCTGGGAGCCGGCCTTGAGGATCAGCAGGCAGGGGATCATGGTGATAAAGATGCCGATAAACAGATAGGCCACCTCCACAATGGGAAACCAGGTGAAATCGTTGTCCTCGCGCAGGGTGATGGAGGTGGTGACCAGGGATAGGATTCCCATGACAATCAGGAGCCCGTCCCGGACCCAATCCTGCACTGCGCGGTGCACGCCGAAGGTGTTGAAATCACCCCAGTCCACGATGCCGCTCATAAGCACCGCACCCACAATGCCGCCCAAAAAGATAAAATTGTGCAGGCCCTCCAGCTTCAGGGGCTCTTTGACCCCATGGGCATCCGGGGCTTGGACGCCCTCCTTGCGGTAATGATAGCTGTCCAAGAAAAAGTAAATCACCAGCAACACGCCAGCCATAAGCAGCATGTGGGGCATGATTTTGAAGGTCCAAAAAAAGCTCACGCCGTGCAAAAACCCGAGAAACAGGGGCGGATCTCCCAGAGGCGTCAGAGACCCGCCCACATTGGCCACCAGAAAGATGAAAAATACAACCATGAAGGTGCGGTTCTTGCGGTAATTGTTGGCTCGCAGAAAAGGGCGGATCAGCAGCATGGCCGCTCCGGTGGTTCCCATCCAGGAGGCCAGAATCGCACCGATAGTCAAGATCAGCGTGTTGATCACGGGCGTTCCCCGCAGCCGGCCCCGCAGCAGAATCCCGCCGGAGACGGTGTAAAGCGACCACAGTAGAATGATAAAGGGCACGTAGTCGGCCAGAATGATGTGGATGATTTCATAGAGCGCCACGCCCTTGAAGGCGATGACAAAGGGAATCGCCAGCAAGGCGGCCCAAAAGGCAGAAATTTTGCCGAAGTGATGATGCCAGATTTCGGGCGACGCTAAGGGGAACAGGGCGATGGAGAGCAGCATGCAGGCAAAGGGTATACAGCTCCACAAGGGTAGTTGGGTTCCCAGGTTGCCGTGGCCATGGGCATCCTTCTGGCCGTCGCCGTGGGCCGCCGGCCCATGGGAATCGGCGCCCATATCGGCGCTGTGAGCGGAACCGTGCCCGGAACCCCTAGCGGAGGAATGGGCGGATCCCTCCGCAGTGCCATGGGCGGGCGCCTGAGTGCCCCCTGGCTCAGGGGCAGGGTCACCACCATGGGAGGGCGACCGGCTATGATCCGCGGCGTCGGTCGCATTGGGGCCAACCGGGTTGGCCGGGGTCGTGTCGGCTGCGGTGGCCGAGCGCTGGACCTCGGACGCGGCCAGCAGCAGGGGCTTAGTGGAATGAACACCAGCGGGGTAGTCTCGGTTGCGGGTTTCCCCCGCCAGGACGGGCAGAGCCATCAAAACGCTGATCACAACCCCCAAAAGGGTACTTTTGGCCCCCAATTCCATCCAACGCTGCCGCGAAGTGCGTCCGGTTGCTTGGTGTTCCAAAGCCATCTCTCCCCGGTGTGAGTTTCGGTGGTCAATCGGGTTTGCAGGACCCCGCCAGGCGATCATATTTCAGTGTCGTCGGTCAACTTAAAATTGGTCTGCAATGACGGGTGCGATGGGAAAAATGTTCGCCGGATAAGGGATGCGAAAAAATCGCTTGGACCGTAATAAGATATTGGTTGATAGTCAAGAAAAATAAGACTGTTCATTGTATGAAGCGTGTTCACAATAGCTTGTTTTCTTTGAGCATTGTCTTGACAGGGGTTTGGGATTGCTGTATGGCTTGGCCGCAAGTTTTACCCCCCGTGCGGTTCTCAGTTTACCCGAAGTAATTGCATCGCGGAGTGACCTGCACTCCCATGTTCTTTAATTACAAAAAAAACCGTGCCTGGTCCGAAAACCTCTCCATTGTAATCCAACTTGGCCTGACCATGGTGGGGTGCATTGCGTTTTGTTTTTTCATTGGCTACAAGCTGGATCAATGGCTGGGAACCCAGGGCATTTTCATCACCGTATTTACCATTTTGGGTGTTATCGGGGGGGGAAATGTGGCGTATCGTCAAATCCTTGAGGTAATCACAAGTGGAACCCAAGAGGACAAACCAACCGACCATGACACCGATTAGGGCCACCCAAGCCCATTATGGGCGTCGCGCGCTGGTCGCGGCCATCGCTTGCGCTTTTATTCTGCTGCTGGCAGGGTACAAACCCGTGGCCAAAGGCCTAGTGCTGGGCACCCTGTTCAGCATTCTGAACTTCGTTCTCATGGGCCAGGCCCTTCCCCGCCAGCTGGGGCGCGCCAGAGCAAGGGCCACCGCCTTCGCCCTGGGTTCCATTGCCGGGCGTTTCAGCCTGATGGCGGTTCCCCTGATTTTAGCCGTCAAACTCGACGCACTCAATTTACCGGCAACCATCGGCGGACTATTCATGGTTCAAGTCGTTATTTTAGCCGAGCAGTCGTGGCAATTTGTTCGCACTCCGCGGAAAACCCGCGCCTAAAATAGAGCTGACCCTAGAGGCGAAAAAACCATATGGAAGATCTGGGCCGCGTTTACCAGCTGTTGATCCCCGTCGGGGGCCACACCATCGTGTTGAACTTGAATGTGATCCTGATGACCTGGATCGTCTTTGGCTTTCTGCTGCTGTTCGGTTACTTCGCCACCCGCAAACGCGGGTTTCTGCCGCGCCCTTTGCAGCTGGTAGGCGAGATGATCGTGGAGCAACTCTACGGCCTGACCGAAGATGCCCTGGATAAGCGCCGGGCCGAAACCTACGGCCCCCTGGTCTGCGCCCTGTTTCTCTTCATGCTGCTCTCCAACTGGCTGGGCCTCATTCCCCACCTGGAAGAGCCCACCAAAGATCTCAACACCCCGCTAAGCCTGGGGATCATGGGCTTTGTCATCGCCCACTACGCTGGAATCAAAACCAAGGGTCTCAAGGCCTACGCCAAAGAGTACTGCGAACCGATGTTTTTCATGATGCCCCTCAACGTCATCGGCGAGATGGCCAAGATTGTCTCCATCTCCTTTCGTCTGTTCGGCAATATCATGGGCGGTTCGATCATTATCCTGGTGGTCTCCCATTTGACTTACAGTTTGATCCTGCCGCCCCTGCTCAACGCCTTTTTCGGGCTCTTTGTGGGCACCATTCAGGCGTTTGTTTTTACCATGTTAACTGTGGTGTACATCTCCGTACAGGTGAAATAGGCTATGTCAGTGGAATCGCAATCGCTGATCAATGTGGCCGCCTATCTAGCAGGCGGCATTGCCATGGGATTCGGGGCCGTGGGCGCCGCCATCGGCGAGGGTTACACCGCCGCCCAGGCCAACCTGGCTGTATCCCGAAATAGTGAAAACTCCGGCGATCTGTTCAAAAACATGCTGGTGGGCCAGGCCGTGGCCGAATCGGCCTCCATCTTCGCCCTGGTGATCGCCATCTTGCTCCTGTTTCTGGACCAGCCCGGCGCATCCACCATCAAAGCCGCGGCCTTTATCGGAGCCGGGATCTCCATGGGCTGCGGAGCCATCGGTTCGGGAGTGGGCTCCGGGTTTCCCGGCGGGCAGGCCTGCTGGGGCATCGCCCGCCAACCGGCCGTCGCCTCCCGGCTGACGACCAACATGCTCATCGGCTCGGCGGTGTGCCAAACCCCGGCCATCTTCTCCATGGTGGTGGCTCTGATGCTGATCTTCATGGATTTCAGCCAGGCCCCCCTGGCGCCCACCTGGGCGGCCTTGATCGGCGCGGGATTCAGCACCGGATTGGCGGCCATCGGCTCGGGCTTCGGCGGCGGACTTGCCGCCGGCGCCAGTTGCGAGGGCATCGCCCGCCAGCCCGAAACCGTCGGCAATGTAACCACCACCATGCTGGTGGGCCAGGCCGTGGCCCAAACCCCCTCCATCTTCGGCTTGCTGGTCAGCTTCATTCTGATGTTTAAAACCTTTCCCGAATCCACTACCCTGAGCGCGGCCATGGCCCTGTTGTCTGCTGGTCTCTGCATGGGGTTCGGCGGCATCGGTCCGGGGGTGGGCAACGGCAACACCGCCGAGGGCGCCGTGCGCTGGGTGGCCCGCAACGTCGATCATGCCGGCGAACTGATGCGCATCATGCTGGTGGGACAGGCGGTTTCCCAATCCACGGCGATCTACGCCATGGTGGTGAGTCTGGTACTGATATTTGTACTCTAAATTGTAGGCATACCATTACCGTATTAAGGGAGGTAAGATCATGGCCATCGAAGGTGCGGATATAATCAAAGCAGCGGCGTTTTTGGGCGCCGGACTCTCCATGGGCCTGGGCGCCATCGGTCCTGGCGTGGGCGAAGGCATGGTGGCCGCCAAAGCGTGCGAAGCCATCGGAAAAAATCCCAAGGAGGCCGGTCTGCTGACCCGGACCATGCTGGTGGGCCAGGCCGTATCGGAATCCACCGGTATTTACTCCCTGGTCATCGCACTGCTGCTGCTGTTTGTGGTGTAACCGGCAACGGGGCGACTCTTTTTTGGGTTGCCCATGAAGGTCAAGGCGCCCCGGTGTCCGTCTGAAATTCAATACTACCGGTATTTAGGCCCGGGTTAGAGCTATGCAAATCGTTGAAGCCGTAGCACTGATTTCCATCAACGAAACGTTGATCTTCCAGATGATTTCGTTCCTGATCTTTCTGTGGATTTTCAATCGCGTGATGATCCAGCCCTTGCGATCCGTAGTTAAGGACCGTGGCCAATACATCCAGGGAATCCAGACCGGTGTGGCCGATTCCCAGGAGCAGGTCGAGGGCCTTTTCTACAAGATCACGGCCCAAGAACAGGAAACCCGGCAAGCGGCGCAAGCCATTCGCGGTGAATTGGAGGATGCCGGCAATCGGGAAGCGTCCGAGGTCCTTCACGCTACCCGCGAGAAGGTCGCCCGCATTCGCCAGCAGGCCCAACAAAGTCTGCTTCAATGCATCGTAGATGAGCGTCAAAGCGTGGAGGCCGAGTCGGAAAGCCTGTGCAATTCAATCCTGGAAAAGATTCTCAGCCGGAGGGTGACATCATGATAGTTCAGGCCAAATGGACCCGCTGGTGCCTGGCTCTTCTCCCCTGCCTACTGCTGTGGGCCGTGCCGGAAGCCGGGGCGGCCGAGGGCGGTGGCAACTGGCGGCCCACCTACGACCTGATCATGCGCTGGGTCAACTTTATCATCCTGGCTGCCCTGCTGGTGAAATTTGTCCGGGTGCCCCTGGTCAATTTCGTGAAGGGGCGACAAGCGGAAATCAGCGCCGAGATAAAGGATCTTGAAGAGCAGCGTCAAGCCGCGGAAGCGGCCATCAAGGATGCCGAAGAGCAGTTGGCGGCAAGCTCCTCCCGCCTGGAGACCATCAAAGAACGCATCGTTTCTGAGGGCCAAGCCCGCAAGGCCGAAATCATCGCCGATGCCCAGAAAGATGGCGAGATGATGCTGGCGGCGGCCCGGTTGAAAGTGGATGGCCAGATCCAAAGGGCCAAAGATCAACTGCGGGCTGAAATGGTGGACCTTGCGGTGGAACAAGCCCTTCAGCGCCTGCCGGGGCTGATCACCGAAGAGGACAATCGGCGCATTCTTGAAACCTATATGGCGGCGGCCCAGTCAAAATAAAAATAAATTTCCTGATAAATTTCCTGATTCTTTCCTTCCCGCCCACACCTCATTACAAAGACGGCGATGAAGCCCCCTCAAAGTGCGATATTTTTCGGAAATTTATATGCTTATAATTTTGCGCCAGCAAAATTATAAGGCGGAGGCCATCAGTTCCCCCACGGCCTTGGAAAAGCGCGTCGGATTCTGAATTTTGCCCCCCTCGCTTACAATGGCCAGATCCAACAGCAGTTCCCCGTAATCCTTGATGCGCGGATCCTCGCGGTCGGCTTCGTACAGGGCGTTGATCTTGGCCAGCACCGGGTGCTTGGCGTTTAGCTCCAGGACCCGTTTGGTTTCGGGCACGCTTTGCCCCGAGGCCTTGAGAATCTTCTCCATGTAGGCGCTCATGTCGTCGGCCTCCCCGCTCAGGCAGGCCACGGAGTCGGTGAGCCGCTGGGAGGGTTTCACCTCCTTGATCTTTTCCCCGAGGATGTTTTTCAGATAGCTGAACAGGGCCTTGAAACTCTCATCATCGGAACTTTTCTTGGAACTCCCATCCAATTCCAACTCCCCTTTGGCGGCACTCTTCAGGGGTTTGCCGTCGTATTCACTGAGGGATTGGACCACCCACTCGTCGATGGGGTCGGCCATGAGCAGCACTTCCCAGTTCTTGGCTTTAAGCTGCTCCAGGTGGGGGCTGTTGATAAGGGTCCGGGCATCATCCCCGGTGATGTAGTAGATGCTTTTCTGCTCCTCGGGCATGTTGGCCACATAGGTTGCCAGGGATATCCATTTCCCGTCGGATGTGCTGGTTTTGTAGCGTAGCAGGTCGGACAGCTTTTTGCGGTTGTCCGGGTCGGTATGCACGCCGATCTTGAGAATGGGGCCGAATTCCTCCCAGAATTTTTGGTAATCTTCGGACTCCATCTCTTTGAGCTGCTCCAAAACCTTTTTCACCAGGTTTTTGCGGATATTGCGCACCAATCGGTCCTGCTGCAAAATCTCACGGCTCACATTGAGATTGAGATCCGGCGCATCCACCAAACCCCGCACAAAGCGCAGGTATTCGGGTATCAGCTCCTTGCAGTTGTCCATAATGAAGACCCGTTTGCAGTAGAGCTGAACCCCGTGCTGCTGCTCAGGGTTAAACAGGTCCCAGGGTGCCTTGGAAGGTAAATAGAGCAGGGCATAGTAATCCGTGGTGCCCTCGAACTTCAGATGCAGGTGGCGCAGGGGCGGGTTCCAGTCGTGGCTGATGTGGCGGTAAAATTCCTCGTACTCTTTGTCCTCCACATCCTTTTTATCCCGCATCCAAATGGCCTTCATGGAGTTGATGGTCTCTTCTTTGACCACCTTGCGGGTGGTCTCACCGATGGGTTTCCCATCCTTGTCCTTGATCTGTTCATCCTCGGGGATGGGCTCGTCTTGTTCCACATCCATCAGGATCGGGTAATTGACGAAATCGGAGTGGCGCTTAACGATGCTTCGCAAGACCCATGGATCGGTGAAATCCTGCTCATCTTTCTCCGGTTTTTTCAGATGCAGGGTGATGGCTGTGCCCCGGCTCTCTTTCTTGGTCTCTTCCACTGTGTAGCTGCCATCGCCATGGGACTCCCAGCGTGTGGCGCTGGTTTCACCGGTGGCCCGGGTGATCAGTTCCACCTTCTCGGCGACGATAAAGGCGCTGTAAAAGCCCACGCCAAATTGCCCAATAAGCTCCGGGGTGAGAGCGTGGTTACCCTTGGCCTGGGTCATGGCCTCCAAAAATGCAGCGGTCCCGCTTTTGGCGATGGTGCCGATATTTTCCAAAACCTCGTCATAAGTCATGCCGATCCCGTTGTCGCTGACGGTGACCGTGCGCCGAACCCCATCGGGGATAATCTTGATGCGCAGATCAGCATCCGATTCCAAAAGATCTTCCTGGGTCTGGGCCTTGAAGCGCAGTTTATCCAGAGCATCAGACGCATTGGAAAGCAACTCCCGTAGGAAGATTTCCTGGTTGGAGTAGAGCGAGTTGATGATCAGCTTTAAAAGCTGCTGAACCTCGGCCTCGAACTGACGGGTTTCTTTCTTGACTGCCATGGTTTCTCCTTGGATGAATTGATGTTCAGTGTCGAAAAATCCTGATACTTTAGATACATTTTGGGCATTAAAATTAGCCTCAAACCGCGCTTGTCAAGCCCGGTTTGCCCCTGTTCGAAAGCCCCGCGCCCATGGCCCGCGGAGTGAATCTTCCAGGGGCCATCCCGGGCGCAAAATCAATTGACGCCCGGGGTTGGGTCTGGTTAAATGCCATTTTGTTTCCGCACCGGATGGAGCTCATCATTCCGGGAAAAAGTTCACGCCAATGGAGTAGGAATAGGACCGATGCCGGGAGTTGTGGAATTGCTGCGAATGGCCGCGGCCCTGGGGACGGGGGCCTTGTTGGGTAACTGGTTTCTCAAGGAGGTGCGCCGCGCGCGAAACGCCGGAAAGCCTTGGCATGCACCCTATAAAACCGTGCCTGGTATTTTGGTTCTCTTGGCCCTGATTATTTTGCCGCTGCTCTACTGGCGACTTGGTTTTTGAATATTAATAAGGAGGCGAGCATGCCAACCCAACAACCTCAATATGACCTCATCATCGTGGGCGGCGGCCCAGGCGGGCTTTCGGCTGGAATTTATGCCATGCGGGCAGCGCTCAAAACCGTGATGATCGAAAGGGGAGCTTTGGGCGGCCAGGTGGTGATGTCCGACGAGGTGGAAAATTATCCAGGATTCGAACACATCAGCGGGGCCGAACTGTCAGCCCTTTTCACCCAGCACGCCCAGGGGCTGGGCCTCGAAATCGTGTCCGACGAGGTCAGCGCCATCGAGCCGGGCCTCGATTTTCACACGGTCCGGCTGAGCAACGGCAGCGAACTGACCACCCATGCGGTGATCATGGCCACCGGCGGCACTCCGCGAAAATTGGCGATCCCCGGGGAAGATGAGTTTTACGGTAAGGGCGTTTCCTATTGCGGGGTGTGTGACGGATTTTTCTTTCGCAAAAAAACAGTGGTGGTGGTGGGCGGCGGCGATACCGCGGCCGAAGAGGCGCTCTATTTGGCCAAACTGACTAAAAAAGTTTACCTGGTCCACCGGCGGGATGCCCTGCGGGCCAGCATGATTCTCCAGCAGCGGGTCAAAAAGGACCCCAACATCGAAATTCTATGGAATACCGTCCCCGAAGCCATTCTGGCCGGCGCTGAGGGCGTCACCGCGGTACAGCTCAAGGACACCCAGAGCGGAGAGCCCCGGGAGTTGGCCACCGACGGGGTGTTCATCTTCATCGGCTTTCTGCCCAATAACGAATTGGTTCCGGCGGGAATTCGGATGAATGCCGATGGCTATGTGATTACCGATGAAGATTGCCGCACCAACTTAACCGGAATCTATGTGATCGGCGATTTGCGCGCCAAAAGCTACCGTCAAATCGTTATCTCCGCTGCCGACGGCAGCACCGCGGCCCTGGCTGTGGCCCACTATGTCGAGATCAAGAAAGACTAAATGGCGGACAGGCCCATCTGGCACAGGTTCCTGATCGGGATCATTCTGAGCGTCGGCATCGTTTCAGCCGGGATCGTGCACGCCGCAACCCTGCGCCTGCCCATCACCCTGGACTATCCCCTCTTGCAATCCCTCATCATTCGCCAGGCCTATCGGAACCCGGGCGCCACCGCCCGGGTGCTGGATTTGGCGGACGGCTGCAACCGGATTGTTCTCAGCCACCCGCGCATTGGCCATGATCGCAACTTGGTCCGTTTTCAGACCCGGATCTCCCTTAGCGCCGGCACCCCAGTGGGAGGCTATTGCGTGGCCCCCCTTTCCTGGGAGGGCGAGCTGGTGCTCTGGCAGCAGCCGCAGGTGGATACCGATTGGCAACTGCGCTTTACCCCCGCGGATTCCATGCTGTTGGACCTCGAAGGCCAGCCGGCACCACTGGCCGGCTGGGTGTGGGATCTGGTCAAAACCCATGTTCACAGCTATCTGGGTGGCATCCGCATCAATTTGGCCCCTCCGGTCAAGGAGCTGAAAGCCTTTCTGCTGCCGCTGTTTGACGCCGGGCACCAGAACGAAGCGCGCCTGTTTCTGGAGAGCATGCGGCCGGATGCGGTGAAAATCGATAACCGTGCGCTAAAGGTGGATATTCTCACCCAAACGCCGGACCCGCCAGCCTCGGATCCAACCCCTCCGGACCAATCTCCATCAGCGGATGTCGCCCCGCCTTCACCCGACGATCTGGCGCGGGTGATGGTTCTCTGGGAAACCTGGGATGCCGTGCTGGTACACATGGTGATGGCGCTGTTTGGCGAACCTCTGACCCTTGACGACCAACAAATCTTGCTGGATACCCTACTGGCGGCGCGTTATGAATTTTCAGACCGACTGGCCGCCAAAACCCTGACCACTCAATTTGTGCGCAGCCAGTTCATCCAGGCCTGGCAGCAAATTAACCCCGTGTTCCGCCGCCATTTGGGGGATGACCCCGCCAAATCGGTCCTGGGCTATCTGGCCTTTTTTACCGCCGCCGATGCCCTGGCCGCTTTGGACCAGGTGGGTCCCAACTTGGGCATAGAAATCAGCCGGGACGGCTTTCTGCGCCTGGCCCGCCTGATCAGCGACCAACCCCTGACGCAATTGGAAAACCCCGGAACCCTCAATCCTCGCTTGCGGGAGATACTGGGTTTGGGTCCGCCCGTGGAAGCACCACCGGAAGAGGCTGAGCCCCGGCCCGCCACACCGCCCCCGGTGGAGGCCGGTCAGCCGCAATCACGGCGGCAGCCCCTCAAACGGGACTATTATTGGGCACTATGGAAGGTAGGCGGGCGGGCCTGGGCCGCGGAGGGTTCCGCCGCCAATGCCAACGTCCGTTCCCTGCACCCCTGGACCGCCGAGAAGGGCGCCGGGGAGACCTTCGTGAAACGGGTGGTCCAGGTTCTGGAGCGCGCCGCCCGACAAAACGGGCAAAAAAAAAACTTTCCGCGGAATCGGCGTAAATGGTTTGAGGCCATGGTGCTGGCCACGGCCTGGCAGGAGAGCTGTTTTCGGCAGTTTCAGGTCCAGCAGGGCAAGATTGTCTATCTGCTCTCCTACAATAACACCTCGGTGGGCCTGATGCAGATCAACGAGCGGGTCTGGAGCGGTATCTACGATCGCCACAAGCTGCGCTGGGATATCCATTACAACGCCGCGGCGGGCTCTGAAATTCTGGCCCTCTATCTCCAGCGCTACATTTTGAAACAGGACGCCGGCGCCCTGGGAACCTCCAAAAAGGCGCAGCGCCATTTGGCCGGGTGGCTCTACGCCCTCTATAATGGCGGCCCCCGGCAACTCAAGCGCTATCCCCAGCGCCGGGCAGCGGGCGAACTCTACCAAAGCGATCAACTGCTGCTGGACAAATACGACCAAGTCATCGGCCAACGGCGTTGGATCAGCCAAGTGGATTGCCTGCCCCCGGGGTAAGGGCTTGCGCTTAAAGTGCGCTGGGCTTCAGACCCGAGCGCTATGCCTGGGTGCGGATCAGCAACAGCGGCCGGTCGATGCGGTTGAGCACCCCGGCGGCCACGCTGCCGTAAAAGACCCGTGACAACCCGGTTCGCCCATGGCTGGCCATGGCCACAAGATCCGCATTCTCGCTATTGGCCGTTTCGATTATGCCCTCCACCACCGGCCCCAAAATCACCTTGGCTTCGGCGGACAGCCCGGCCTTTTCGAGAGTTTCGGCCATACCCGCCAGGTAGTTTTCCACCTGCTCCCGCAGCTGGCTCAGTTCGCTCTCCTGAATGGTGATGTTCATTCCCTCGTAGCCCATGATCATGGATGACTCCACCACCTGCAGGAGCACCACTCGCGCCCCCCAGCCCAGGGCCAGGGGTTTGACATGCTCCAGGATGGCTTCCGCACGCTGGGATCCATCCAAGGGAACCAAGATCTTTTTGTACATACAGGCCTCCTTTCTCTCAAACGGGTTGGCGGATTATCTCAGCGGCACATTGAATCCCGCCCTGAGAAGATTATAATTGATTAGCAGCGGCCCGCGGGCCAGATCTGCGAACTGGCGATTTCCCAGCTGACCGGAAGCCAGGCTCGATAAAAATGCGGACCGACTGGACAGTGATAGGGCCTGACCGAAAACCCCCCTCCCCTGATGGGTGGGATCGCGTGAGGGGGATAAAACCTTGAAATTATTCACCCCCACCCCAGCCCACCCCCATCGAGGGGGAGAGAGAAGAGGGTTTCCGTTCAACCACTTGGTACCTTGAAAGTCCAAAGTTCTCCGTCATGCCGGTCCCGGATCGAGCCCGGGATGACGGATCCGGCATCCAGAGATTCCAATGTATTAGGAATCTAAATGGATTCCCGCCTGCGCGAGAATGACGAGGCTAACCATTCGAACCTTATAATTTCAGTGGGTTAAAAGAACCATGGACTGGCCAGTTGGTACGATAGTGCCCCTGAAACAGTCGCAATCCTGCTGCCCGCCGGATGCGCAACCACAGGCTATCTATAAGATGCGTTCAAATCAGACATTTTCAATTGAGCGGCCTTCTAACGCCGGCCTATGCCAATGACAGTAACTATGAAATATCTAAGCCCCTTACCAGCCTCAAAGGAGGTGTCTCATGAAAGATAGTTCCAGTTTACATCTAAAAGTTCAAGAGCAATGCGACTGTTTCGCCCTCAATGACCCCCTCAAAGAGATGGCCGCCATCAACCGCGACCCGGATCCCGGAGAAGCTGCCGTGAAATGGCTGGCCTTGGCCGCCCTCCATGGGATCAACAGCAATGCCAAAAAAATTACCCTGATTCGTGACAAGGATGGTGCCACCCGGGTGGTGGCCACCTACCGGGATACGGAATTGCCCACGCCCGATGCCCAAATCGGCAAGCGCATCGTGGAAACCGTGCGGGAGATCACCCACATCACCGAAGCCAAAGGCAAAACCCCCTTGGCCCTGGGAATTCGCGACAGCAGCCTGAATATGAAGGTTAAGATCAAATCCAAAGGCGGGAGTGATCAGATCACACTGAAATTCCCCCAATAGAGCGGCCCGAAACGCCTAGAGGACCCCATGAGCGAAGCGCGCTTGTACGCCAAAGATCCTTTGACCCTTCTGAATCAGACCTTCTGGAACAATCCCTTGTGGCTCCATCTGGAGCGCGGCTTGGCCGGGCTTGAAGCCTGGCGCCTGAAAGGCTGCCGCCCAGGAGAACCGGATCATGGGGAACCGGATCGCGCTAGTCCGGTCCGTGGTGATTCCAATGTAGACCGCCGAGAGCTGTCCAAATTCGAAGCCACGGCTCCCGAATGGTGGGATCCCAAGGGGCCATCCGGGGCCTTGCATGCCATCAACCCGCTGCGGCTTAACTTCATCCTGGATTGCGGCAATATGCACCAGCGGCAGGTCCTGGATGTGGGTTGCGGCGGGGGATTGCTCTGTGAGGCTTTGGTCCGTGCCGGCGCCCGGGTCACCGGGATCGACCAGGGCCAAAGCGCTCTGAGCGTGGCCCGCGCTCATGCCCGGCAACAAGGACTATCCATCGAGTACCAGACCGCCACGGCCGAGGCGTGGGCCCACAGCCACCCTCAGCACTACGATCTGGTGGTGTGCATGGAGCTTTTAGAGCATGTCCCCGACCCCGCATCGGTTGTGGCGGCCTGCGCCGCCTTGGCTAAACCCGGGGGCCGGGTGGTGTTTGCCACCTTGAACCGCAACGCCAAATCCTATCTGTTTGCTATTTTCGGAGCCGAGTATGTGCTGGGCCTGCTGCCCCCGAGAACCCACGACTGGCGACGGTTCATCGCCCCTGAGGCGCTGATCCGCCATGCCGCGGCGGCTCGCTTGCAGCCTATCGCCGCCCGCGGCCTGACCTACAATCCCTTTTACCGGGTCTATCGCCTGGGCCGGGATATGTCGGTCAACTATATGCTCGCTTTTGGCAAGCCCGAGTCGGCAACCCCTAGCCCCTAACATTGACCGCGGCACCCGCCAACCCCAAAGGAGAGACCCATGGAACTGGAAGAAGCATTGAAAACCGCCCTGGAGTATGAAAACCGCATCCGCGATTTTTACCGTAACGCCGCGGGAGAGGTGCAGGCCCAGGAGGGTCGCAACCTGTTTCAGCAGCTGGCGGACGATGAACAGCGTCACGTGGATTACCTGGAGAACCGCCTTGCCGAATGGCAGCGCCAGGGGACCATCACCGTCGAAGATCTCAAAAGCGCCCTGCCCGCCGCGGAACGAATTATCCGCGGCTTGGCCCCCGTAGCCCAAGAGGTCGCCCGGGAGGACCGCAACGACGAAAAGCAAATGCTGAGCAAAGCCTTGAATATCGAACTGGCCACCAGCGAGTTTTACCGGCAACTCACCGAAACCCTGCCGAATGAAAGTGCGGCCATGTTCGCCCGCTTTCTCAAGATCGAAGATGACCACATCGCCCTGGTACAGGCTGAACTGGACTATTTAAGCCATACAGGGTATTGGTTTGACACCAAAGAATTCGACATGGAGGATTACTAGGTGCCCATGATGAGGTCCAGCTCAGGAACAATCGGCGCAGCCATCAAGCAATGGAGCAAACGACTCGCCAGGGGGCTTGCTCCGCTCCCGAAAGAAACCCTGGGAGCGGGCCTAGCCATCTTGATCATCCCGATCATCCTGCTCTTGCTCATGGCCTGTGGCCAGGACAGCGAGGCGCCGTCCCCAATGGCGGTGGCCCCTGAGGGAGAGGCCGAGGGCTTTACCTTTCTGGGCCTGGGCAAGTCATCGCATTACACGGACAAGCTGCGCGAGCAACTACGCCAGCGCCTGGGCCATGATGTGGCGGAACGCAAGATGCCCCTGAAACTCGCCATACACCCCCCCGGTTTTGTGGCCCAGCACCTGCCCGCCATCGCCGCGCTCAATCAACGGCTCAACTATGCCCCCCGGGAGCGTATCGAACAAAATATTCTGCGGCTCACCTATCGTTATGCCGAAAAAAAGGGCACCCCCTTCGATCGGGTGGAACTGGTGTTCTCCCAGTATACCCAAAAACCGCTGATGTTCTATATCCAAAGCGGAAAAACGGGCGGTGAGATGATCGCCGCCATTCAGCAAAAGTACGGCGCCTACACGGAAGTGACCGACCCGGCGCGGGAGGTGACCACCCGCTACTGGCGGGACGCCGGCGATGTCCTGGCGCTCACCCTTGGAACCGACCGGTTTGGGGATCCGGAATACCACATCTGGATCTTCTACGCGTCCAACCTGGAAGAGCTGGCCGCCACCGAGGAGGAACGGCGCCGAATTCGCCAGAAGAATTTGAACGAAGCCGGAAAAGAGGCTTTTTAGATCCGGCAGCCCCGCACCCCTGAATTGCCACCTGGCCCCCCATGCGAATGTTGAAGATTGAACTCAAGGGAAACCGCCAGCGGAAAAAAGCGGAGGAGATACGTTGATGCCAAATCGGGAACTCAAACCAGGCGACCTGAGACCTAGCTGCGATCCGAAGATCTTTGACTTCACCAGTACCGCCGAGATCGACCCCCTGGATGATGTGATCGGCCAGCAACGTGCTGTGCAGGCCATCGACTTCGGCCTCAAAATGAACAGCCCCGGGTACAATATCTTTGTAACCGGCATCGAAGGCACGGGCAAATCCACCATTGTCCAGGAGATCATCACCAAGCACGCCGCGCAGCTTCCCGAGCCCTGCGACTGGTGCATGGTCAATAATTTCGAGGATGAGTACCGGCCCATTACCATCTCGGTCCCCATGGGCCAGGCCACCCAGTTTTCCAAACGTATGGCCAAGCTCATCGAGGATCTGCAGGCCGAGATCCCCGAGACATTTCAGAGCGACTCCTTCCAGGAGCGCCAAAAGGAATACCAGAAAAAATACGGCAAACTGAATCGGGAACTGTTCGCCAAGCTGGAGGAGCGCGCCGCCGAACAGCAGATCATGATCAAACAGACCCAAGCCGGCTTTGAAACCATCCCCCTGAAAGAGGGCCGCCCCATGCCGGGCAA
The DNA here is from genome assembly GCA_963713755.1 of uncultured delta proteobacterium. Taxonomy (GTDB): domain Bacteria; phylum Desulfobacterota; class Desulfobacteria; order Desulfobacterales; family CAVQMW01; genus CAVQMW01. Next base: position 569,036 of record CAVQMW010000007.1, read on the forward strand.
GGAGTTTGCCGCCCTGCCCCCAGAGGAAAAAGAGGCCATCGGCAAAAAGATCGAAGCCATCCAAGAGGAAGTCGAGCTGGCAGTCCGGGAGATCAACAAGAATAACCAGGAGATGAGCCAGGCCGTGGACAAGTGGGTCTCCCAGGTGGCCCTCTTCGTGGTCAAACAGCGCATGGACTCCCTTAAGGAGAGCTTCAGCGAGGCGCCGGACATCTTAAACTATCTGGATGCGGTTCAGGCCGACATCGTGGAAAACGTCAGCGATTTTCTCCCGGCCCGGGAAGCGCCCCCGGCCATGGAAAGCCTCATGACCCCCGCCGAAGACCCTTTCCAGAAATACCGAGTCAACATCCTGGTGGACCGGCGGGGAACCCAGGGCGCACCGGTGGTGTTTGAAACCAACCCCAACTTTTACAACCTGTTCGGGCGGATCGAAAAACGGGCCCACATGGGGACCGTCAGCACCCATTTCAGCATGGTGCAGGCCGGCTCTCTGCTGCGGGCCAACGGCGGGTTTTTAATCCTGGAGATCGAATCGGTGCTGATGTCGTCCCAGGTGTGGGAAGCACTCAAACGAGCGCTGCAAAACAAGCGCCTCTTTCTGGAAGATCCCCCCACCGAGATAGGCCGAGGCAGTTTTTCCCTGCGCCCCCAGCCCATTCCCCTGGCGGTCAAGGTGGTGCTGGTGGGCAGCTATTCGCTGTTTCAATTGCTGCAAAACAACGATTCCAAATTCAATAAAATATTCAAGGTGCGGGCCGATTTCGACTTCGAGGTCAAGCGCGATTCCAGTACCACCCAAAAGTACGCCCAGCTCATCGCCCGCAGCTGCAAGCGGCTTGACCTGAAGCACTTCACCCCCCAGGGAGTAGCCGCCATGGTGGACCAGGGGGTTCGCCAGGCCGGCGACCGGGACAAACTCTCCATCCGTTTCGGGCCCCTGCTCGACCTGCTCCAGGAGGCCCATTACTGGGCCGAGCAGGCGCAGGCCTCCCTGGTGAGCGCCGAGCATGTGGAGCGCGCCCTCAAAGAGTGCCGTTTTCGCTATAACCTCTACGAGGAGAAGATCCATCAATCCTTTGTGGACGGCTCCATTTTATTGGATCTGGAAGGCGCCGTGGTGGGACAGGTCAACGCCCTGGCGGTCTATCAGATCGGCGACATCGCCTTCGGCCGCCCCTCGCGGATCACGGCGGAAACCTATTTGGGTAAACGGGGGGTGATCAATATCGAACGGGAAGCCAAACTGAGCGGCAAAACCCACGATAAAGGCGTGCTGATCCTCTCCGGCTTTTTGGGCCGTACCTTCGCCCAGGAGCGCCCCTTGAGCCTGGCCATCTCCATCACCTTCGAGCAGAGCTACGGCGGAATAGACGGCGACAGCGCCTCCTCCACGGAGCTTTACGCCATCCTCTCCAGCCTCTCGGGGGTGCCCATCCGCCAGGGGATTGCCGTCACCGGCTCGGTCAACCAAAAAGGCGAGGTTCAGTCCATTGGCGGGGCCAACGAAAAAATCGAAGGCTTTTTCGATGTCTGCCGGGAAAAGGGATTCAACGGCAATCAAGGGGTGCTGATTCCCCAAACCAACGCCAAAAACTTGATGCTCAAGCCCTCAGTGGCGGCGGCCGTGCGGGCCGGGCAATTTCACATCTGGTCCGTGGCCACGGTGGCCGAGGGCATTGAGGTCTTGACCGGTCAGATCGCCGGCGAGCCGGATGAACAGGGCCGTTTTCCGGAAGATTCCATTTTCGGCCGTGTGCAGAGTCAACTGGATCGCTACCACCAAAAGGCTCTGTTGGCCCGCAAAGGGCGGGCTACCCTGGACGAGGCCCAGGCCTGAAGCGGGTCTGTATTACCGTAAGCCAGTCGATCTGAACCCTAAAATCTCATCCAACCAGACGAAAGGAGTCGTCGGTGTCCGATCTGTTGAACTTCTTGGATGATCACAAGGTCCAATACGACCATTTCCAGCATGAGGCGGTGTTTACCGTGGCCGACGTCCAGCGTCTGCTGGGCCATATCCCGGGAACCAAAACCAAGAATCTCTTCTTTCGGGATCAGAAAGGCAACCGCCATTTTTTAGTGGTGGTCCCGGATGAGCTACGGGTGGATATGAAGGCCCTGGCCAAGGTATTGGACGCCAAGCGAATCAGTTTCGGATCTCCCGATCGCCTGCGGGAACATCTCGGCCTGGAACCGGGAGCGGTTTCGCTACTGGCCGTCTTCAACGATCAGCCACAGAATGTGGAACTGTTCATCGACCGCGGCCTGTGGGCTAACGACCAATTTCAATTCCACCCCCTGGTCAATACGGCAACCCTGGTGGTGGATCGGGCCAATCTGGAAAAATTTCTTGTAGCCTTAAACCGAGATTACAAGGTGGTGGACGTGCCGGCCCGCAGTGAGGATTAAATGCATTGAAACCCGGAAACAAGGCGACGAAATAGCCATGCTCAGTTCAACCCAACGTAAATACCTCCGCGGCCAGGCCCACAACCTCAAGCCTGTGGTGATGGTAGGCCAGAAGGGCTTCGGCCCGCAACTGGTGTCCGCCGCCGAAAGCGCCCTTACAACCCACGAGTTGATCAAGGTCAAATTCAACGAATTCAAGGAGAAAGCGCAGAAACAAACCATCTGCGACGCCTTGTGCCGCGCCACCGGCTGCGAACTGGCCGGGATACTGGGCCACACCGCGATCTTTTACAGGGCCCAGGCCGACCCCGAAAAACGAAAAATAAAGCTGCCGTAATAATCATCGTGAATTTCATCCCATTTTGGGGAAAGAATCTTGCACGTTAGCCGGCCGGCGATGCTGCAACTTTGCGAGACGATGATTATTAAATTTATAGAGATAAAGTTACCCATTTTTTATTGGTAACCTCATGAAAAAGCCATATCTGAAATCCGTCTACTTGGGACTGAATGAAATAAATCCTCAGCGTACTTGGCTTTTTTAAGATTAGGAGGGGCACTCCATGCAAATCGTCGATCAATCCTGGGAATGGGTCCAGAAATCGGCTGAACCGTTAAAGATCATCGAGGCCGCCGGACGCACCTGCTATAAATCGGAGGATAAAATCAGCGCCGATTCGGCGGACAAATTCGTGCGCATGGTGCGCGACCGCGGCCATGAGAGCGTAATCGAGCACGCCATCGCCTCGGTGCGTTTCATCACCAACCGCGGCGTCACCCATGAACTGGTGCGCCACCGGCTCTGCTCCTTTTCCCAGGAAAGCACCCGCTACGTGCGCTATGAGGGAGATATGGAGTTCATTCGCCCGGTGTGGTGGGAGGCGTGGTCTCAGGATCAGCGGCAGATCTGGCAGCGCCAGATGGAATCCGCGGAACAGGCCTACGGCGAACTGCTGAACAGCGGCGCCCAGCCCCAGCAGGCCCGGGAAGTGCTGCCCAATTCATTGAAAACCGAGATCGTGCTGACCGCCAATCTGCGGGAGTGGCGCACCATTTTTCGCGTGCGCACCACCAAAGCGGCTCACCCCCAGATTCGGGAGCTGATGATCGACTGCCTGAAGGGATTTCAAAAAGAGATGCCCGCGGTGTTCGACGATTTTGTAGTGTGAGCCCGAGCTGCAGCGCTTGTTCATTTCCGTCGCGGTTAGAAAGAATCTGCATTTATTAAGGAGTAAATAAAATGGGAAATCAATTCCGCACCTTCATTCTGCTGGGCGCCATGACCCTGTTGATTGTCTTCATCGGCAAGGCCCTGGGGGGACAGCAGGGCATGATCATGGCCTTTATCCTGGCCTTGGGGATGAACTTCTTCAGCTACTGGTTCTCCGACAAGATCGTGCTCAAAATGTACCGCGCCCAGGAGATCACCCCCCAGCAGGCTCCGGATCTGTACCGCATGGTGGAGGAGCTGGCGCGCCGGGCGCAGCTGCCCATGCCCAAGGTCTATCTGATCCCCCAGGACACCCCCAACGCCTTTGCCACCGGCCGTAATCCCGAGCATGCCGTGGTGGCCGTGACCCAGGGGCTGCTTCAACTTATGGAGCCCGAGGAGGTCCGGGGGGTGCTGGCCCATGAACTGGCCCACGTGAACAACCGCGACATTCTCATCGGTTCCATCGCCGCCACCCTCTCAGGGGCGATCATGATCATGGCCAATATGGCCAAATGGGGGGCCATTTTCGGCGGCCATCGCGGAGGTGATGCGCGCGGCGGAGGCGGTTTGGCCGCCATCGCTCTGGCCATCATCGCCCCCATCGCGGCCATGGTGATCCAGATGGCCATTTCCCGTCGCCGGGAATACCTGGCCGATGCAACAGGGGCTAAATTTGCGGGCCATTCCGAGGGCCTGGCCCGGGCTTTGGAGAAACTGGGCGGCTACTCCCGGCAGAAGCCCATGCAAGCCAACCCCTCCACGGCCCACATGTTCATCGTAAACCCCCTCTCCGGACGCTCCCTTATGAGCCTCTTTTCCACCCACCCGCCCCTGGAAGAACGCATTGCGCGCCTGCGGGGCAGCCGGTCCGTCCCACAACCACCTGGAGAAACGCAGAACGCCCCCCGGCAGAATCTATCCGGCGGGCAAAATTTCTGGGATCGAATGAAGTAAGACGTTGGCCAATGGATTCCTCGGGCCGAGATCGGCAGGGGCGGGTTTAAAACCCGCCTCGACGCAGGAATCCAGCCCACAGCACAAGCCTGAGCCCTGAACCTCTGAACCAGCATGGAGACCCAGATTTGAAAGACCAGCGCGGACACTATTACTACCCCTTTCCGGAAAACAAGCGCGTGCGCATGTACGTGCAGCAGGTGGGGCCGGAGGTCTGCTTTCGGATGTGGAACGCGGACGACCCTAAGATGTGGGAAAAGCACGGCTGGGTGCCCTACGGCGCCGTCCAGGAAGCCAGTGGAATTTTCAAGCGCCGGGACAAATTCGATCCCCAGCGGGCCTATGATCTGGACCTGGCCCTCACCTTGCTGCGGGAGTCCAAGTTGAAAGGCGATTAGGGGCTCGTCGTCAGGGCCGACCGCCACCGGGTTTCTATTTACCCCGCGGTAGGGCGGGTTTCAAGCCCGCCCCCTACACCATAGATCGGCAGATGTTTATGATCGGATGCGTGCCCCACAAACAAGAAAATCCCCCTAACCCCCTTTGAAAAAGGGGGAACCGGCCCGGTTTCCGGGGATCATTCGGGCGAAGAATTTTTCACCCTTACCTTGGGCGATTGCCGCCACAGAGCGGCGCCTCGCCTCTGAAACACGGGGCCGGCGGGCATGCGTTCTCCCCCCTTTGCAAAAGGGGGACCGGGAGGATGTGTTCTCCCCCCTTTGCAAAAGGGGGGCCGGGGGGGATTTCCCGGTTTGCGGCACTCATCAGATAGCCGTTATGAAAGGAGGTACCGTTAAATAGGAGAAAGCTTATGACACTTGCGTCCCACACCGAAATCCTACGGCAAACAGAACGCTTGCGTGGCATCCTAACTGGAATCTCAATAGACGGCCAGGCCAGAGTCAAAGAAATAAAAGGGCTAACCGACTGGATAAATCGCAATGAAGCCCTCTTTGAAACCGAACCATTTTATAGCACCTGGCGGCTGCTCAAAGAGTGCCTAGATGATGGGATCTTGAGCCAAGATGAGAAAGACGAAGTTCAGGAGTGGTCTATTCACATCAGCGGAGAAAATCCTTTCCCCAATAGCGTCACCGAAGCAATCCGCCGGCTTCATGGTGTAGTGCATGGCATAGTAATCGACAATCGCATATTTGATGATGAAATCATGGGGCTGAGAGACTGGCTTGACGATTATGAAATCTTCAGGGATCATTGGCCTTTTTGTGATTTTTGGGAAATTGTAGATCATATACTTGAAGATGGGAAGGTTACCGACAAGGAAAGGAACGAATTCCTGTCATTCAGCAAGCAATTCACTGAAACTCTAATTGAAAATCCCTTTTTGCACGATAATATCTATGATAAGTCATTTATGCATAGTCAGTCCGACATTCTGCGTCCCTTCACAGCCTTTTGTGCACGCGATTGCAAAATAGCATTTAACCAAAAGCAGTTTTGTTTTACAGGCCCAGCTAAAACTGGAACCCGAAAAAACCTCGAGGAGATAGTTACCGCTTTGGGTGGCATCCCTAAAAATAATGTAGTTCTAACTCTGGATTACCTTGTCATTGGAGCCCAGAGCTCACCATGTTGGGCCTATTCAACATATGGCCGAAAAATTGAAAAGGCTATCGAACTGAAACGGAAAGGGCGGAACATCACCATCCTCCATGAAAATGACTTTATCGATCAGGCAACCTAACCATGATACAGCTTCCAACACTCGCAAAAATTGAAGAAATAGATTTCCAGAAAATCGCCCACGAATTTAAACCCACACGAAAAGATTTCCTTTTGCCCCGTATCGCTTTTATCGGTGATTTTAGATATTTATCCATGAGTTGTCAGCGCCGAATTTGCAAAACCCTCGGGTTTGAATATTACGCAAAGATCCCTCTGGGAACCGCGGACACTGAAGCCATGCAAACCCTAGCCAATCGATGGTCCGATATCGTGGGCGGCTATACCCAGATAGTGGTGGTCGGGAATTGTCATACTAGTTATCCAGAATGGCGGTTACATAAAATGCTCTACAAAGAGTACAAAAGACTTAAAAAACCGATAATCGAGGCCCATCAAATACCGGTAATTATGGAAGAAGAAATATGGAAGCTACACATCGACTTCCCCAATATTGATAACAATAACATATGGGATGATAAATACATAAAGGTGCCGATTCAATAACCCCTATTGGCAAGGCGCTCCATTCCACCTCATTGTTCAATTCGCACCCTCGATGGAATAAGTGGAAGAATCCCCACCGGAAAAAGACCCAGCTTTCGAAATCTGCTTGGTGAAAGATCAGTTCACTCTTCGAAGGCTTCACTGTAAAAATATAGTTCTACGGGATCTATTGGTTGAATATTATCGCAACCCCCGAATAAAGGGTTCCACCGCCCCCACCCCCTCGCGGTCCACCAGATCGATGGTGGCCGTACCGATGACAGCGATATCCGCCTTGCCCCGTAGAAAATCAACATCCTGCCGGTCCTTGACCCCGAAGCCCAGGGCCAAAGGCAGCGGGGTGGCCGCCCGGCAGCGGTCGAGATATTGGGTCAGATCATCGGAAAAGCGCGTATCCAGCCCAGTCACCCCTTTGCGGGCCACACAATAGACGAACCCCCCGGCGTGGGTGGCGATGTGCGACAGACGTTTAGCAGTGGTCTGAGGCGAGAAGATGAAGATGGGCGCCAGTGCCTGGGACGCCATGGCAGCTAGGTAGTCGCGGCCCTCTTCCGGGGGCAGATCCGGGACGATGGCGCCCTGGATATCTGCCGCCGCCATGCCCTCCACAAACTGGGAAACACCGTATTTGAAGAGGATATTGTAGTAACTCATAAAGAGGAACGGAATGTCGAACTCCCGGGCCGCCTGGCGGGCGAAGTCGAGGCATTTTTGCACCGTGGTCCCCTTGCCCAGGGATTTCTGGTTGGCATGCAATATCACCGGACCGTCGGCAAGGGGTTCCGAAAAGGGGATCTGCAGCTCCATCAGATCCACGCCGGCCGCCACCATCTGGCGTACGATTTCAAAGGACCCCTCCAGCGAGGGGTAGCCGATGACAATGTGGGTCATCAACAGGATCCCTTTTTCTTCCATCCGGGATCGAAGATAGGCCTCAAGCATGGTATCCCTCCGCTTTTTTCTGGATAAACTCTCGCCATTGGGGATCCCCGTAGGCATCGGCGATGGTAAAGATATCCTTGTCGCCCCGGCCGGACTGGTTGATCACAATGATATCCTGGGGGGTCAGTTCAGGGGCCTCTTTAAAGGCCTGCACAAAGGCGTGGGCCGACTCCAGAGCCGGGATCAAGCCCTCCTTTTGCAGGGTTAGGGTCATGGCCGCCATCACTTCTTCATCCGTGGCCGCAGTAAAACGTACCCGCCCGGACTCCTTCAGGGCCGAGAGGATGGGGGACACCCCCACGTAATCCAATCCTGCGGCAATGCTGTGGGTCTCCTTCATCTGGCCGTCGGCATCCTGCAGAAAGTAAGTCTTGTACCCCTGGGCCACCCCCACACTGGCGTCGGTGGAACAGAGCCGGGCGGCATGCTGACCCGAAGCAAGACCCCGCCCGCCGGCCTCCACCCCCACCAGTTCCACCGGATCGTCCATGAACCCGCTGAAAATTCCCATGGCATTGGAGCCGCCCCCCACGCAGGCGAACACCCGGGTTGGCAGCCTGCCTTCCAGCTGCAGAATCTGCCGTCGCGCCTCCTGGCCAATGATCGATTGAAAGTAGGTCACCATCTCGGGAAAGGGGTGCGGGCCGCAGGCCGTGCCCAGGACATAATGAGTGTTCTCCATGTGCGAGACCCAGTCCCGAAAGGCCTCGTTGATGGCGTCCTTCAAAATCCGGGTGCCCTCCTCCACCGGCACCACCGTGGCCCCCAGCCGCTCCATCCAAAACACGTTGGGCCGCTGGCGCTCCACATCCACGGCGCCCATGTAGATGGTGCAGTCGAACCCAAAGCGTGCCGCCATGGTGGCCGTGGCCACCCCGTGCTGGCCGGCTCCGGTCTCGGCGATCACCCGGCGCTTGTTCATCCGCCGCACCAACAACCCCTGGCCCATGACATTGTTGGCCTTATGGGCGCCGGTGTGGTTCAAGTCCTCCCGTTTGATATAGATCCGCGCCCCGCCGAAGTGGCGGGTCAGATTCTCGGCAAAGGTCAGGGGCGTGGGCCGGCAGGAGTAGTTGCCCATCAATTGCGTGTAGGTCTGCCAGAAGGCGGGATCGCTTTGGGCCTCCTTAAAGGTGCGCTCCAGTTCTTCAAAGGTCGCCACCAAAATTTCCGGCAGGAACGCCCCGCCGAAGCCATCGTAATACCCCTTTTCAAACATCACGCATCTCTCCAATCTCCTGGGCAAAGACGAACCGGTCGGTTCGACAGTAAAGTTCCGCATAGATCGCATCGTGGGCCTGAGGGAAGTTCAGGGTGCGCTGGACCCGCAAAATCGGGGTGCGCGGGCCAACTTCCAGCGCCGCCGCCTGGACACCCTTCAAATAGCTGATTCGGAAGGTCTGCCGTCCCCCCACCGGCTGCATGTAGTAATGCTCCGCTACCACCCGGGAAAGGGATTTGCCGGCCAGATCGATCTTGTCCAAGCCCGCAAACAGCTCCGGATCCAGATAGATATCCTCAATGAGCACCGGCGCCTCGGCCGCCCGGTTGAGCCGCGAGAAGAAAAAGGCCCGGTCGCCCTCAAAGGGATTGCCTACCTGCCCGGTCACTCGCTGGAGCCGGATCTTCCGCAGCATGCGGGTGGTCACCGCAACCCCCCTACGGGCAAAGGCCGCCGTGGTGCCCGCCAGGGAAAAGAGATCCAGTTCCCGCTCCTGGGGGCGGACAAAGGTACCTGCCCCCCGCCGCCGCACCAGCATCCCTCTGCGCACCAGCACTTCCAGGGCCTGGCGCACCGTGGGCCGGCCGATGCCATGGGCCGCGGCCAGTTGATGCTCCGAAGGAATCCGGCTGCCGGGCGGGTATTCTCCGTCGCGGATTTTATCCCGTAGCATCTCCGCCAATTGCTGATAGAGCGGCAACGGCGATTGCGGATTGAGCATTGGAAGATTCACTTTCAGTCAGGAAGATCTAAATCACCACATCCAGTTGATACCCAAAGTGAAACAAATTGGTTAAGTTGTCAAGACATATTATTCACCGCCTGAAATTGCAAATGGATCGCCATTGTCGGAAGCGGGGCTTTGGTCACCGGGATTGCCCTTGGCGGAGCGAGTTTCTCGGATTCGGATGAGACCGAAGTTAGTGGCGGAACCATCCGGATCGAAAATCAGTCTGAGGCGGATTTTCCCACCTGGGCTGGGATAACGCATGATCAGGCCGGTGAAAAGGCCTTGGCGGCCGTACAAGGCCAGGTACTCAAAACAGAGCTCGAAGACGAAAACGGCTTTCTGGTATACGGGGTCGAGGTGGTGGCCGCTGACAAGGCCATCATGGAAGTGAAGGTGGACGCCGGTACAGGAAAAGTTTTGGCCATGGACCGGGACAAAACCGATGACGAGGATCACGAATCCCACGAACGCGACAGCGACCGGGAGCGTGAGGATTAATCCGTCCAGCGCGTCCCGAAGGTCCTATTCGGTGTTCGGGGCGCGTTTTACCAACTTGGCGAATATGCTAAGTAGACATCCTTATGTGGGGTTTAGGTCATGATCGATATTGAGAACCTGCATTTAAACATTGAGGGTAATGAAATCCTCAAGGGCATTGATCTGCGCCTGCGGCCTGGTGATATTTATGGCCTGCTGGGGCCAAACGGTGCCGGCAAGTCCACCACCACCTTTGCCCTTTTGGGGCTGCGCGCCTACGGGAGCGATCTCGTCAGCGTGCTGGGCGGCAACCCGGCGGAAAACGCCGTTCCCATTCGTCGTTCTGTGGGAATGATGCCGGAAAACGCCGGGTTTTACGACTGGATGACCACGCCCGCCTACCTTAAATGGTGCAGCCGTCTGTATGATTCCCCCCAAACCGACCGAGACCTGGGAATTGGGTTGGAGAAAGTAGGACTTGGGGCAGAGGTGCGCCGTCCCATCGGGACCTATTCCAGGAGAATGAAGCAGCGTCTGGCTATGGCCCGGGCCTTCGTGGGACCGCCATCGGCCGTATCCTGGACGCCGTCAATCCGTTCGCCGGTGCGCTTAACACCTTCGACAGCGTCATTATCGACAGCGAACCGTTTTCCGCCCAGATTGCAAGACTATTATTGGTAGTCGCGTGGTTGGGCCTTTGTTTGATAGCGGCCCGGCGCAGCGCCGCCCACCCTAAGTTTCAATAAGGGGAAGATATCATGAGAATGTGGAGATATTCGCTGACAGCTATCGTCTCAACGCTCCTGTTCGCCGCCGTTTCAGCCGCGAGCCAAGCGCCTGTGGCCCTCGATCTTCAGCCGGACGGGTGTTGCCGGTAGCCGCGGCAATCCCCCTGCTGATTATGGGACTGATGGTCTTCAATAAGACCCGGCAGCGTTACAAAAAAGGGGGGAGCATGACGAAAGCCAACGCGAATACGAAGATAATGGCCGGAGAACTTTTCAATAGGAGCGAATATGCCGTTGAATAACCTCGGAATGCACAGGTGGGTTCAGCAAGCCTCTGGTTTAAGCACCTTTTTCTGTCGTTTGATTATCACGATTAAACAGGCGGTAAAGGATACCCGGTTTTTACTCCACACCACCGGCAAGGTGAGACGTTTCTGGCTGGTTCATTTCCAAAAGGCATATGTTCAGGGGCAACTTCTTGCCCGCAAAGGCGATTGCCGGCAATGCGGCTCATGCTGCAACTTGCTCTTTACCTGCCCAATGCTGACAAAATCAAGACTGTGTTTTATCTATGGCATCTGTCGCCCGCAGGCGTGCAAGGTCTTTCCGATTGATCGGCGGGACATTGACGAGATAACTCTTTGCGGTGGTCATTGCGGGTACCGTTTCAAAAAAGCGTAGGGCAAGGGAAGTGTAAACCGGATGCACTATGTGAATTCATTACTGGCGTTTATCACGCATCACCCCGGGTTGGCCTACGGATCGATTTTTCTGGCATCCCTTTCCGAGTCCCTGGCCTTGGTCGGCCTACTCGTCCCCGGCACGGTGATCATGTTCGGCGTCGGAGCGATTGTGGCCACGGGTAGCTTGGGACTTACGCCCGTCCTGTTGCTGGCCGCCGGCGGGGCCATTGCCGGGGACGGCGTCAGCTACTGGCTGGGCCACCATTACCAGGAAAGGCTGAAGGGGACCTTGCCTTTTTCCCGTTATCCCGGCATGCTGCGAAATGGCGAGATTTTTTTTACCGGCATGGAGGCAAAAGCGTCCTGTTCGGGCGTTTTGTGGGTCCGGTCCGGCCGGTTATTCCGGTGGTGGCGGGAATGCTGTTGGTATGGAAAAAGGCTGGCGGATGATGAGACGCTTTAATTCTCATATCTTTCCATATTCCGGCGGATGTCTTCGGCTTCGCCAGTATTGCGAACCGCGACAGTTTGATACTATTCTTGTAAAACGTTAATTGTCTGATTTTTAACTTCTGGCATATAGTGGGTGTGATGTATGGTGAGGCGATGACGAGCAGACCTTGTTGGACCAACTCAAAAGTGCGTTTGAAGACCAGCGCCACATGGTCGAAACCGCTCTCGATGGCGAACAAGCCCTGGACAAGTTGTTTGAGATCCCGGTTGATTTGATCATACTCGATATTATGTTGCCCAAGCAGGATGGGCTGGCGGTTCTTCGGGAAATCGGGCAGGCGGGTCTGGCTACGCCTGTTCTCATGCTGACCGCCAGGGAATTTTCCATCCTGGAATTCCTGCTCTACAACAAGGGCAGGGCCGTTTCGCGCTTCAGCCTTGCCGAGCTCGTTTGGGGAGACGCCTTCGATCCCTTCAGCATGTCCAATTTCATGGATGTCCACATCAAAAACCTGCGGAAAAAAATCGGCGACTCAGGCCTCGGCACCCTCATCCGAACCATTCGTGGTGCCGGCTACATTATCAAGGATTTGGAAGAAGAAATATGGGATATTTTCATCGGCGTTATCAGCGGTCTTGCCATTTCAGTGCTAGTGCTGGCGGCGATCAGCTATTTATTAGCCGGTTTCATTCTAAAACCCGTTAGAATTATAAACGATCAGACCCACAATATCAGTGAAAAAGATCTGGAACGGAGGATACCGGTATCTGGCAACCATGATGAATTCAACATCGAGGGCGTTGCAAGGGAAGACCGGGTAGATGTAGCGAGAACCTTGGAATCTTTGATCGCTGATTATCGGTTTTTGGCTGAACCGCGCAATATTGATATAGAGGCCCGCTTGCCCAAGCAGCTTATCGTGAAAGGAAACGCGGAAAAATTGAACCGCGCATTTTTAAAATATACTCGATAACGCCATAAAGCATAACATAAATGGTAGCCGGGTTGAGGTTACCGCCAATCAATGCAAAGTTAGCAGGTCTTTCAGGCACCATTCCAAGTGGTAAATTTGATTTAAATGGGCGTTACAATGGGTTACCACCGGTGAGTAAAAATAGCCGATCAGAGAAAGAACGGAGGTCAGGTTATCATGCGCAATTTCATTACAGCGGCTTTATTGGTTTTGTACACGATTAGCGCCGTAGCCGCAGAAGATGATACTTTTGAGATTGAGACCGAAGGCAGTTATATTATGGATCCCAATTCCTCAATTGAGTTGGCGGAAAAAGTGGCCTTTTTTAGTGCTAAGAGAAAGGCCGTCGAATTAGCTGGAAGGTACCTTTCGCGCAGAGGCCTCATTGAGGCTTACGAACTAAATAAGGACGAAATCTACAGCCTTGCCGCCAGGGAGATCCAGGCAAAAATATTAGCGCAAAATTTGGAAAAATCCGGAGAAACCTCAACCTATCGACTTCGTATCAGAGCGCGGATCGAGACTTCCGATTTCATCAAGGCAGACTTGGAGGATGCCGAGCTGGAAAAAAAAGAGGCAAAAGAGTCCTATCGAGAGGAAATGGAACAACCCATTTCCGCGGCCATTGATCCGGGAAGAGACATCGCCAAGGCATACCGGTTGCTGCGAGAAAAGAAATGGCGGATCGCGATGATTTATTTAAACCATTTGGAAAAGAAATACCCGAATTGGGACAGCATCTATACGGCCAAAGCCATAACTCATTTTATTTTGCATGAACCGGAATTCATGAAAAAAGCGCTGGACAAGGCCTGTCGTCTGGGCAATCGAGTGGCTTGTGATGAATTAATGAACTTAAAAATGGTGCACAAACACGATTTCAGCCTTCCAAAGATTGATTAGAGATTCAACTTTTGCAGCTTTTACGCAAGAAGTTCACAACAATGGCGCAAAAAGCCGGCCCACACTTTCAATCAGTCCAAACGCGCGTTTGGGTTTTCGTGGGTGTGCTGAACAGTCCAGCTTTAAATCCATCATCCAGGATTCGAGTTGCCTGATGGCATCCGAATCGTAAATACACAGGGCAATTTCGTAGTTCAGCAATAGACTTCGCATGTCCATGTTGGCCGATCCCACCATGGCGAGCGTATCATCCACCAGAATTGCTCTGGCGTGCAGCATACACGGCTCGTAGAGCCATATCTTGGCGTCAACGTCCTGAAGCCGTGATAAATATCCCTCACGGGCCAAGTCCGCTAACCGGTGGTTGGATTTTTTGGGAATTATAATGGATACGTCAACATGACGGCAGGCGGCGATGCATAAGGCCTCTGATAGCAGCTCATCAGGCACAAAATAGGGGGTTATCACCCAGATACGTTGTTTTGCCCGGAATATTTGGGCTAGGATTGCATTGCGCAGATTGGCTCGTCCCCGAAAAATAAGGTAAAGGGGGACCCCCAGGTAGGGAATGAAAATGATGGCCATCAGCCAGGCCAGAGTGCTGGTCGGCGGTCTTCGTTCCCTTAAAATGTGGGATAGCAAAGCCAGCGCCAGAAGGAGTCCAATGGAAGGCAGAATACGGACGAGCAGCCAACGAAAATCCATAGCGTTCAGATCCTGTAAAAAATGGCTTGTAGAGGAGATTCCGCCTATTTCTTGTTTATGGTTTATATTTTCCGCGATGATAAAAATGTAAGGCCCAAACGAGTAACCCAAGGAGTGCAATCATTGCAAATACGTACACTTCATTGTGCTTGATCTTTCCGATTCGACCCTGATCACGCCTCGCGATCCAGGCGATACAGAACGGCAACCAAAATCAGGCTGCCCGCCAGCATCCAGATCGGGCCGAACAGCCACAAGGCGAGCGGCACCGACAGGTAGAACCCACGCATACCGATGGTGTAATGCAGAGCGCCGTGATTGAGAACTTGCGTAACCGCTTCCGTGGAGACAGTGGAATCGTTTTGCTGAAACGTGTTGATCATGAACCCGACGTGATTGTAGTAACGGATGCATAGCGTAAAATTAAAAAAAGCGGCAAAGAAGTGTATCCCCAACAGCATCAGTTTAACCATCCACAGTGTCTCGGTTTTTGTCCCAAGCAGATTGAGTGTATGAGAGACCTCCATGAATACACCCGGTCGAAAAGCGGCGCTGAACGATCCCAGACAGATCAGGATCGCAGTAGAAGCCAGGAACGTGGCCGCCATGACTTGATTGCGCAACGTCTGCACCGCCAGGACGTCGCGTTTGTCTCTGATGACCCCTTCGACCCACAGGTGTCGCGCGTGATTGGTAATGCCGATGGCGGTCGTCAAGGGGTCACGGCGAACCTTAAAGTAAAGATGCGCGTGGTAGAAGATAAAAACGACGGCAGTCGAAACCGCCAGATAGTTTCATTCAACGAAGTAATGGACATGGTTGGCTTCCGGTATGTAAGATCCTGTTTAGAGGTTACGCCAGATATCTTTCAATAAGTGGAAACACTCCCGGATCGCGTATATCGGACTAGTGGCGATATCACCGAAAACAACTCCCAGGGCGGCCAGTGACAAGCGTGCCAGCGAGGTGTGGTTTTTGCTATGTGAATCTTCATAGTGCGGTGTTTTTAGTTTCACTTTTTCAACGTCACCATGTGATAATGAGAACCTTTGCCCCCATTGAATTGCTGCAGCGATTACATACCCAATTCAGTTTCGGCGAGAAAATTATACGAAGAAGAATGTTGAACGGCAACCTAAAGCATTTATTCGGCGTTCGACGTTCCTATTCTTTTTTTTCGAACCCTTTTTTGTTCCCGGACAAACGCTTGCTGGGCTGATGGTCCAGCGGGCAATTTGAAGACAAGATGGACCGTGCTGACACCGGGCCAGAGATTGTTCATGGTTGTTACGGTATCAAACTGATCAGACATCATCCAGATATCGGTCACAGGGAAATCGGTCTTGCGGATTACATCGGCGATCACCGGCCCCGAGCGTGTCATCAGGTAGCGGTTTTCTGTGGGTTGCTGCTGGGTATAGCCCAGCGCCGCGATCCCCCGGGAATCACGGAAATTTTGTGCACCGGGTTGGCATGTTCAACCGATTCGGCCACAATCGCATGGCCGGATTCGTGAAAAGCGACAATTTTTTTCTCCTGCGGATTCATCATCCGTCCCTTTTTCTGCAGCCCCCCGACCACCCTGGCGATGGCCTCGTCGAAATCCGCGGCGGCCACCCTCTCCTTATCTTTGCGGGCGGCCAGCAGCGCGGCTTCGTTGATGATGTTGGCCAGATCGGCGCCCACAAAACCCGGGGTTCGGCCGGCGATTTCACGCATATCGACGTCGGGGGCCAACAACACATTCTTGGAATGGATTTTCAGGATGGCTTCGCGTCCGTTGACATCCGGGCGGTCTACCAGGACCTGCCGATCGAAGCGGCCGGGCCGCAGCAGGGCAGGGTCCAATACTTCCGGCCGGTTGGTGGCAGCCATGATAATGACGCCTTTATTGGTTTGGAATCCATCCATTTCCACATCAGGAAAAAAATTCCCATGGGGAGGACCCAGGAAATCACACTGCTCAGGAATTTACTATCATAGTGTCCGGAGTAACCGATAAATTTTCCGGCGGCTCTTTTTTTTCATCAGCCGGCATAACTTATCTCCTTATCGTAATTTTAAGTAGGTCCTTAGAAAAAGATTCACGGGTACCGGTTTGCTCCGTCGATGATAAACGTCCCACTGGAAAGAAAATAGGCGATGATCGGTATGACGATGGTCCACAGCAAATTGATATGGTCAACAAACTTGACAAATTAGACTAATTAGACTAAGCTAAATAAACTAAAAAACAAGGCCGTGGCCCATACTGGGAGAGATTCCATGAACATCCAAAAAATAAATATTCACGAAGCCAAAACAAAGCTTTCTGCCGTGTTGATGAAAATTGAGAAAACCGGGCAGTCGGTGGTGATTTGTCGCAACGGCAAGCCTGTGGCTGAATTGATCCCTTTCAAACCTCGCGGGGAGGGTCAGCGGCTGAAAGTGCATCCGGTGATGGGCAAAATCCGGATAGGATACGATCCGACCGAGGAGCTGACTGATGACGAGTGGGGCGCCGTCGAATGATTCTTGACACATGTGCGCTGCTTTGGCTGGCCAGCGGCGACCGGAGCCGGTTGTCCCCAAAAACCCTGTCAAGGATAGACCAGGCCATGAACGTTTCCGTGGTAGCCATATCCGGGTTCGAGGTCGGCATTAAGCATAAGGCCGGCAAACTATACCTGCCTGTCGCGTCGCAGGAGTGGTTCGGTGCGATCTTGCGGTTTCATCAAATCGATGTCATCGATCTAGATTTAGACATATGCATTCGTGCTACCGATCTGCCGCCGATTCACAAAGATCCATGTGACCGGTTGATCATTGCCGCGGCATTAATTCGAGATTTGCCGGTGGTAACCGCCGATAGGCGCTTTGCCGATTATGGCGTAACCGTTTGGGTTTAAAACATTTCATTCTATCAGATACTCTGCCCGATCTCCTCGGCCTCGCTTTGGGCCAGCATAAGGTTGCGCTGGGTTTAGGCATTGCCGATGACGTAACCCCCAGTAGGATCGGGAAACTCATTTCCAGGGAGAATTTGCCGCTCTCCAGCTTGTCGCCCACAAAGAGGTTTTCCACAATGGCATGCATCTCCCCTCTGGTCATTTCGCTGTACCCGTCCCGCCATTTCTCGAAGGTGAGATAGCGTTCTTCATCGGTATCCACATGGGAATAGAGATTGTACTGCTTGGTCCACAGGGTATTGCCTGGGTTGAGGCTTTCAAAGGTTTTCCTCCAGCCAGGCGCCGTCGAATCGGCATAATCCGCGTGGCTGTCCATAAGGCGTTTCCCCAGGCAGTCCTTCAGCCACAGCCAGCCGCCTGGCAGGCCGATTCGTTTCACTGCCCCTTCGGCGATCAGTTCCTCAGCCTCCTGGACAAGATACAAGGCAAACTTGGTAGAGGAGGATCCACTGTTGATGCAGAGAATGGTAGGTTTCATGTGCCGTTTCTTTCGGACACCACCTCAGGGGGATTGTTTCGTCTTTTCCAGAATGGGGTTGTGCCAGCCGCCATTTGCCGCAATGAGCGCGTCGGCTTGTTTCGGCCCCCAGCTGCCGGGCTTGTAGGAATGAACCGCGCGATGGGTTTTTAAAACCGGGTCGACCACCGCCCAGGCCGCCTCCACCGCGTCCTCCCGGGTGAAAAGTGCACCTTCGCCGGCCATGGCGTCACCCAACAGCCGCGCGTAGGGCGCCTGCGCACCGGGTTGTTCCTCCAGCAGGTAGAGTTCGCGCTGCTCGCCGATGAATTGTTTGCCTGGGCGCTTGACGCGCGCGGCGAGCGCCACGGCGGAGTTGGGCGAGAGCCGGAAACGCAGATAGTTGGCCCGACCGGAGACGGGTGCCGAATCGTCGAACAGCCGCTGCGGCGGCGGTTTTAGTTCCACCAGGACCTCGGCTGCCGTTGCCGCCAGACATTTGCCGGAACGCAGGTACCAGGGCACCCCCGCCCAGCGCCACGAGTCGATGTACAGACGCAGGGCGCAGAAGGTCTCCACGTTCGAGTCCTTGGCCACACCGGGAGTTTTGCGATAGCCGGCGTACTGGCCGCGCACCACGTCGTCCGGTATCAGAGGCCGCATGGCCTGGAACACCTTGGCTTTCTCGCTGTGGACGGCGCCAAAACCCTGATAGGCAGGCGGCTCCATGGCCAGCAGGGCGACGATCTGAAACAGGTGGTTCTGAATGACGTCGCGCAGGCAGCCGGCGCTTTCGTAGAAGGCCCCGCGGCGCTCCACCCCGAAATCCTCGCTCAGGGTGATCTGCACGCAGGCTACGCAGTCGCGGTTCCAGATCGGCTCGAGAAACGAATTGGCGAAGCGGAAATAGAGGATGTTCATGATCGCCTCTTTCCCGAAGTAATGGTCGATGCGGAAGATCGCGTTTTCGGGAAAGACCGACTGCGCCACGCGGTTGAGCGCGCGCGCGGAGGCCAGGTCGCGGCCGAACGGTTTTTCAACGATGACGCGCGCCTGATCCGCCAGGCCTGCAGCGCCGAGCCCCTTGATCACCGTCTCGAACAGTGCGGGCGGGATGGCCAGATAGTGCGCCGGGCGCCGGGAATCCCCCAATGTCTTCTTGAGCGCATCGAAGGTGCCTGGCTCGTTGTAGTCGCCGTCGACGTAGCGCAGCAGGGAGAGCAGATGGCGCAGGGCCGGCCGGTCATCGATGGGTCCTGCTTCACGGATCCCGTCCTCGGCGTGCTTTTGCAATTGCGCCAGATTCCATGCTGATGAAGCGACTCCGACCAGGGGCGCCTTGAGCACACCTTTTTTAGCCAAAGTATAGAGCGCCGGAAAGATCTTCTTGTGCGCGAGATCGCCGGTGACGCCGAACAGCACCAACGCGTCGGCGGGCACTTTGCCGTCCTTGATCGTTTTCATTTCAGCGTCCTCCAATTTTTGCCCACATTCGGCATAGAGTTCACGTAGTGATGGTGCCCTCCTCCTTAAGCATGTTGGTCTTAGCTTTCCCCCGTGCAGCTATTCCGGCCCACCCGCTCGGCAGGATCCTGACGGTAGTATTCCTTCAACACACGATAAAGGTCCGGTGCATGCTCCCGCATGGAACGCGGCTGATCGAAGAATTGCTCTGTGGCGACGGCGAAAAATTCCGCTTCGTTGGTCGCACCGTAGGCATTGAGGAACGATTTCTTGCCTTTTAGGATGTCGTGTTTGAGACGTAGATATTCACGTGAACAGGTCAGGACCCAGTCGCGGTATTCAGCCCGGTCGCGCAGCGGCGGCGTGCCGTCGGCCGCACCGTCGAGCATGTCCAGTTTATGGGCGAATTCGTGGTAAATAACGTTGTGGCCGGACTCAGGATGGCGACCCCCGCGCAGAGCTGCATCCCAGATAATAATCACTGG
The DNA here is from genome assembly GCA_963713755.1 of uncultured delta proteobacterium. Taxonomy (GTDB): domain Bacteria; phylum Desulfobacterota; class Desulfobacteria; order Desulfobacterales; family CAVQMW01; genus CAVQMW01. Next base: position 588,976 of record CAVQMW010000007.1, read on the forward strand.
CCCCTGGTGGAACGCCTGCCCGATAATGGGATGCTCAAGGGCCACCAGGGCGGGTGTATTTTCAAAGAAGCCTGGTTTGCGTGGCGGCGGGATAACGGTAGAGGGATAGACGATGATGGTCTCTACATTCCGGTAGTAGTCGTGGGGCAGCCCCAGAAGAAGCATGCACGCCTGGGCGGCGATCGTGACGCGGATCTCGTCGGTAAGTTCCAGTCCACCTGCGCTCTCCCAATTTTTTTCGGCGATAAAAACCTGGATCAAGGCACGCAGGTGAGCACGCTGCACATCATCTAGCATACAGTAGTGGGCAACGTTACGGCGGATGATGTCCTCCCATAAGGAAGGGAAAGGCGCCTGGGCGAACTTCTTCCGGCGACGGTCGGTAAGCCAATCAAACATTTGAATTTTCCGTTTAGTGAGTTGCCATTTCTTTTGAGGCTGCCGCTGCTTCACCCGCGCTTCTCTCGGTCGATAATTTGATCGACATCGACTTGTTCTCCGGGTTAAGCGCTAACGTCGCAACAGCACTTAATGTTCAACTGCGGATCCGAACAAAACACCCATCAATCCATGCGGCCGCCATTCTCTCTGAGGCCGCAGGGCTCATAGTATTCAGCGCTGCCACAGGATTTTTCCCGTTTCGAGGGGGGCGGAGACGCCGTCCAAATGCGGTATCACCCGCGCTGTATAGTCTGTTGCCGGGCGAGCCGCTGATACCGCCGCGCGGTAAAAGGTTCCCCCCAAGGCACCGGACGCCCGGCCAATGCGCTTCATCTCCTGCCGCACAGGCCTGCTGCCGTTCAACCCATCAGCATACAGTTCCACTCGCACCGCTTTCGGGTCGATGCCGTTGAGATGGAGCCGAACCGCGAACACATGCTGCTTGTCCGTGGTATCCACCTTGACGTCGCCGAATTGTAAGTTGGCCCATTGCTTTTCCAGCGCCCGGCGCCAAGCGACCATCTGCCAGCCCAGCGCGCCTTTATCGGCGGCGCGCTCGCGGTAGGCCGAGGCAGCCGGGAGGTAGTGCTGTTCAGTGTATTCACGTACCGTGTGGTTGGCGGAAAAGTGCGGCGTCAACTGCGCCATGCTTGCGCGCATGCGTCCCATCCAGGCCGTGGGAATGCCCCGTTCGTCGCGGGCGTAAAATTCCGGGATCACTTCGCGTTCGAGCAGGTCGTAGAGCGTGTCAGCCTCGACCGCGTCCCAGGCTGGATCGTCGCCATGCTCGCGGCCGTCCCCTAAACCCCAGCCCACCTCGGGGGTGTAGGCCTCGGCCCACCAGCCGTCCAGTTCCGAGAGATTGATGCCGCCGTTGAACAGGACCTTCATGCCGCTGGTGCCGCACGCCTCCCAGGGCCGCCGGGGTGTGTTGATCCAGACGTCCACCCCCTGCACCAGGTGCTCGGTTAACAGCATATCGTAGTCGCTCAGAAAGACGATGTGGGGTCGGATTTCGGGCCGGCGGAGGAACTGGATCCATTCTTGAATCAAGGCTTGTCCCGCCCGGTCGTCCGGATGGGCCTTGCCGGCGATGATGATCTGCACCGGGCGCTCCGGATCAGATAGCAGGCGCAGCAGCCAGACCGAGTATCCCGGCAGGGCAACCTTGAGCCGCAACCATTCGCCGTCGACCCGAAGCAACGGCGTGATTGGCAATTGCCCGGGGTCGTTGTAGGGGAAGAGGGCCTGTTGGGCGCCATCCTTGTCGATCACCTGGCGAAAATAGCCTTGCTGGTAGAGCAGGCCCACGCCCACCACGGGCACACCCAGATCGCCGGCGGCTTTGAGTTGATCGCCGGCCACATTGCCGAGTCCGCCCGAGTAGATGGGCAGCGCCTCGCTCAACATGAATTCCAGGCTGAAATAAGCCACGCAGGACAAATGGCTGTGGGTATGATTCTGCTGAAACCATGCCGGTGCCGTCACCGCCTGCCGCCGGGTTTGTACCAGGTCATCGACGCTTTTGCGGAAAACAGGATCGGCCAGCACGCGTTCGATCCGATCACGCGAGACCGTCTGCAGGACGACCCAGGGATTATGGGTGCTTTCCCACAATTCGGGATCGAGCTGCCGCCACACGTCGTCGGCATAGTGATTCCAAGACGAGTGCATATCCAGGGCCAGCTCCGCCAGGGCGTCGAACCCCTCGACTTCCGTGGGCAGCAGGTTGTAGACGGGGTGGCCGGTGAACTGGCCGCGCACCACGTCGTCCGGTTTCAGAGGGCGCATGGCTTGGAACACCTTGGCTTTCTCGCTGTGGACGGCGCAGCGCCAAAACCCAGATAGGCCGGCGGCTCCAGGACCAGCAGGGCAACGATCTGAAACAGGTGCTTCTGGATGACATCGCGCAGGCAACCGGCGCTTTCATAGAATGCGCCGCGATGCTTCACACCGAAATCCTCATTCAGGGTGATCTGCACGCGCGCCACACAGTCGCGGTTCCAGATCGGTTCGAGAAACGAACTGGCGAAGCGGATATAGAGAATGTTCATGATCGCCTCTTTCCCGAGGTAATGGTCGCTGCGGATGATCCGCTGGATGAAACGATGTGCAGAAATTCAGCAATAAGCCCGTTTATTCGACGGGCTTGAGTCTCCGGCGTGAAATGACCTCCCGGGAAAATGTCAATCGTGAACTTTTTTCAAGGCGACTATTTCGGAGGGCAATTCGATCTGGATCTGCTTTGCAGATGAATCCTTCGGGGGACAACTCGGGGTGGTCTTTGCGGATTTCGTTGACGACGGCAGGACGGACCAGGACCAACGAAATCATGGCTGTGCTGTCCGAATCTGTGCGACAAATCTGGCAAACGGAGAAATCCCTTGAAGCGTAGATTGGGTTCGTATCGTTCATGGCCTTTCTTTCAATGGTTCACGATATTTATGGTTTTTAATACGGCTTCGACTACTCGCTTCAGTACCGTTTCACTGCGCTGTCTGAGCAACAATGGCCTGGATCAGAGGTTCATAATCACCCCCTAAATGGTGTCCCCCTTTCAGTTCCATGACTTTTACCCGTCCCGCGTCCAACAGCGGACACAGGCTATCCATTTCCGTCCCACCGTACAGGCATAGAACGGATGGCCCCGAGATCCGCTCAACTTCGGGCTAGGTGGGATAGGTATCAGCTTTCCCCCCACCCATCCAGTTGGACAGGTGAAATTCGAAGGCTGCCTGCCTGCCGGGGGCCAGCAAAGCGACACCCTTGACCTGATCGCGAATGGCCTTGGAAAGGCGGTTCACGGCAAAGGGCCACACGTCTGCACCCAGAGAGTATCCGACGAGCAGGGCCTGGTCCACATCGATGCCGGCCACCAGGGCGTCCATGCCGGCCAGTTCCCGGGCCATATCCACCACGCCCTGGTTCCAGCCGCTGTCGCCGGAAACAAACAGGATCAGATTAACCGGGTGGGGTTTTTCCTGGTAAAGGCTGATGGTCCCGAAACGGCCGTAGCTGAGGGTGGATTCCCCGGCCATGGCAATCCGACCACACCCCAGTACCAGACAAATTATAAGAGAAACGATTATTTTCATGAGCAATACTCCGTATTACTTAAGAACGGTTCCTTTGATGCCCCCGGAGATCAGTTGGGCCAGGTGAGCCAGGATCGCCGGCAGGGCCAGGCCGCCGGGCGACGCCAGGTAGCGGGGCTTCCACACCGGGTCGAATTTATCCTTGTATTGGCGCAGTCCCTGGAAATTGTAGAAGTGCTCCCCATAACGGGATAAAAACGCCGCCAGGCGGTTCCACAGGGGTGCCAGGGAGCGGTCTTCCAGACCGGAGAGCGGCGCCATGCCCAGATCGAACCAGCGGTAGCCCTGCTCCCGGCCCCATCCCATGAGCTGAATGAACAGAAAATCCATCACCCCGCGGGGAGCCGCTGCGGGATCGAAGCGCATCAGGTCGATGGACAGCTCCGCCTTGTCTCCACTTTGCCAGAGGTTGGCAAATGCGACGATCGTGTCGGCCTTTTTCACCACGGCCACATCGAAGTGGCTCAAATAAGCGGCATCGAAGTTTCCTAGGGAAAAACCCTTTTCACGTGTGTTTTTTTCGGCCAACCAGGCATCTGAAATCCGTTTTAAATCACCGATTCGTTCTGCGGCCAGGCTAGCGGGGAGGATTTCCAGGGCGAGCCCCTCCTTTTTCATTTTGCGTTGGGTGTAGCGCAGTTCCTTGCGGCTACTGCCCTCTAATGAAAAATCCGTTAGGGATACGCGGGCTGTTTCGCCCAGCTTGGTCAAGGTGAGACCAAGGTCCAGATAATACGGAAGACCATCCGGCGCGACCTGGTAAAACAAGGCCCAGCCACCGAAGCGATCGGACATCTCCCGGAAGCGCCAGTCAGCTCCGGCCAGGCAGTTTCAGGCCCCACCGGGTCCCCCATGGAGACCCAACTGCGGCCTTCAACAGCGAACATGATGAAGGCACTGTTTTCCGGGCTGAAAAGAAAGGATTTATCACCCAGCAAGGCCAGGTTGGCTACGGTGTTGGTGGCGGTTTTCACGACTTGGGTCACGGTAGCCATTTCAGCTGCCGTGGCTGAGGCCGGCCGGGGGCCGGCAGGACGCATGAGCCGGATAATGGAATACACCAGAAGCACCGCCGCAGCACCGGCCGAGGCCCGCAGGAATCGAGGCGCCGACCCGCTGAAGGCAAATTGCCACCACAGACGGTCACTGCATTCCACATGTTTATGGGAAAACAGTCCCAACCACAGCGCGCTGATGAGCACCATGGCGATGGCCGCCATCCAGGCGAGGGTAAAGCGCTGATTCAACAGCGATGATTGGCGGTAAAAGTAACGAAGGCTGGGCAACAGAGCCGCCAGCAGCACCGCCAGCAGCAAGGCTTCCTCGTAATCCAGCCCCTTGAACAGGGACGCCACGATCCCCGCGGCCAGGAGGACCACGGTCGCCGTCCAGCCTGCGCTGAAGACCGCGGGCGAGCAGCAGCAGCGCCATACCGACGCAGCTGCCCACAAAATGGGAGGCTTCCAGCAGCGGCAGCGGAATTACCTGCTTGAGCCATACGAGCCTGTGGTCCAGGGCCGGCGTAGCCCCGGAAAAAAGCAGCACCGCGCCGGCAATGAAGGTGGTAAAGGCCAGCAACACCGGCAGAACGGGAGCGCTCCAGCGGCGGTAGTTTTGCATTATATTTCTGGCCGCGGCCCGGTGCAGGGATACTTCATGAACACCCAGGAGCGCAGCAGATAGGAACAGCGGAAACAGATAATAAACTATTCGATAGGCCACCAGGGACCCCACCAGAACCTCGGCCGGTATCCGGTCCCCAACCAGCAATAGGAAAACCGTTTCGAAAATCCCCAACCCTCCTGGAACCTGACTAGCAAGCCCGGCCAATTGGGCCAGAAGATACATACCCATGACGATCGGCAGGGAAAGTCCCTCAGTCCGCGGCAGCAAGGTGTAGAGCACAGCACCGGCGAGGAGCCAGTCTGCCGACCCCACCAGCAGTTGTTGGGCACTAATTTTCAACGACGGCACGTTGATTTGCCAGTGAAGCAGCCTGACCGGATGTTTCACCAGCACCCCCAGCGCCAGATAGGCTGTTACGGGTATAGCCATCAGCATCCCGATGGCGCGGGTGGACTCAAATGGCAGGTGAAATGCCTTCGGCAGGATCAACGGGTCGATAACGAACACCAGCCCCCCCAGCGTGAAAAAGCCCAACCACAGGGTCAGCGTGCAGAAAAAGACCACTTCGGTAATCTCAAGGGCGGACAAGCCCCAGGATGCGTATAAACGATAACGGACCGAAGCACCGGCGATCATGGAAAGCCCGATGTTGTTGCTGAAGGCAGCTCCAACGAAGGCGGCCAGGGCAATTTTTACGTAAGCCAAGGATTGTTTCAGGTAGCGCAGCGCCAGCAGATCATAGGTGGTCATGACCCCGTATCCGGCAATGGTCAGCATGAGCGCAGCGATGATGCGAATGGTCGCTATCGACCCGATATGGTGAAGGATATCCTTTACATGGTAGGTAGACAGTTCATGGTGCAGGACCCAGATGGCCAGGCAGAAAAGGATCACTCCCAGAATCGGTCCCACCCATGCCGCCGGCTTCGTCTTCACGCCCCCTCCTCATTCTCGGCATTTGTCGCCTTACGGGAATTTTTCCGGTCGCGCCGACAAAGATAAAGCCACCTATCCGATGTCAAGTTCTTCTTTCAAGATAGGTCATAGAAGATAAACCTCAACAAGGGCTACAATTTCCGGAGATGGTTCAAGAATCTGACGGCTGGGTAAAGACGAACAAATTTCTATGATAATAGAAGAAACCACCCATAAATCCGCCTACCCCGCATACATGCCTTCGATTTCATCCCTGAAGCGTTCCACCGCCGAGGCTTTGCGCAGTTTCATAGTGGGGGTCAACAGGCCGTTATCGATGGTGAATTCGGGGACGATACAGACTTTTTTGATGGTTTCATAGGAAGGCAGGTGTTGGTTGAGAGCGGCCACTTCCCGGTCGATGCATTCCCTAATGGCGGGGGAATGGATCAGTTGCTGCATATCGCCGGGGTCAAGATCATTTTCTTTGGCGATATCGGCGATGGCAACCGGATCAAGGGTCACCAGGGCAGTCAAATAGTTGCGCTTATCACCAATCACCATGGCCTGATTGATATATCTGGTGGCGACCAACAGGTTTTCAAGGGGCGCCGGGGCGATGTTTTTGCCGCCCGAGGTGATAATCAGTTCTTTTTTGCGGCCGGTGACCCTAAGAAAGTTTTCCGCGTCGATCTCGCCCACATCTCCACTGCGCAGCCAGCCATCCGCGGTCATCACCTCAGCGGTCTCGGCGGGCATTTTGTAATACCCCTGCATCACATTGCGGCCCCTGAACAAAATCTCGCCATCTTCGGCGATTTTGTGTTCTATTCCAACCCCGGCGGGGCCTACCCAGCCAAAGCGATAGTTGTCAGGCCGATTGACATTGGAGAAGGAGGTGTTCTCGGTCATCCCCAAACCCTCCAGAATCAGCACGCCGCAGGCATGGAAGAAGAGGCCCAGGTCGGGGTTGAGGGGAGCTGCACCGCTGATGCACCAGCGCAGCCGTCCGCCAAAGGCGTCTCTCACTTTGCTGAAAACCAAGCGGTCCGCCAGGGCGGTCTTCAGGCGCAAGCCCATGGAGAGCGGTTCCCCCTTTAACTTCAGGTCACTGGCCTGCCGACCCACCTGACAGGCCCACCGGAACAGCTTGGGGGCGATTCCGCCCTTTTGCTCCACCCCGTGATTGATCTGGGCGTATACCTTTTCGAAAATCCGCGGCACGCTGATGAACCAGTCAGGCCGGGCGCGCTTTAAATCTTCACCCAGGGTTTCCAGGGAACGGGCAAAGATGGTGGTCACGCCGGTGATCAGGGCACCGTTGAAACAGGTGCGGGCAAACACATGGGCCAGGGGCAAAAAGAGAAACATTACATCATCGGGATCAAAATCGCCAGAATGCAGTACGGATTGGGCGGTGAAAGTGATATTGTCATGAGTCAGCACCACACCTTTGGGCACACCGGTGGTGCCGGAGGTGTAGATGATCCCGGCCGGATCGTCGGACGCCACCGCCGCCATGCGCAGTCGCAGATCTTCATCCTTGATTGCGCGGCCCAACTCGAGAAATTCTTCAAAGCGCATCACCCACTCATTCCCGGGCGGCGGGTCATCGCAAAACAGGACCACCTTCCGCACGGCGGGGATCTGCTCGCGAATCTCCAGCAGCTTGGTCAGTTGCCGCAGATCTTCGGCAAAAACCAACACGCCATCGGAGTGATCGATAATATACTGGCAATCCGGCGCCAGATTGGAGGGATAGATCCCCACGCTACAGGCACCGATGGAGGTAATGCCCAAATCGCTGATCACCCAGCGGGGGCAGGTCTGGGAGATGATATTGACCTTGTCTCCTTTGCCCACGCCCAAGGCCATGAGGCTCTTGGCAACCTGATCGGTCTGCTCCTGAAATTGCCGCCAGGTGAACTGGGCCTCTCCGCCTTCATCCAGATACCACTGCAAGGCCGCTTTGTCCGGGTGGCGGGTTACGGTTTCCTGAAACAGGGTTCGAATATTGGGGTAATCGCGAAATTCCAGCGTCATGATTCATCTCCCGGGTCAGAGGTCAGAGGGGCTTTCATTTTGAAGTAGCACTGGGCACAGAGGGACTCATAGGCCACATGGTTCTCACCATCAATGGCCACCTGGCGGCCTTCAAACACGAAGCGGCCGTTAAGTTTACGGGCGTTGACAACGGCCTTCTGACCGCATTGGCAAATGGTTTTCAGCTCTTCGATACTGTGGGCCAACAGCAGTAGCCGCGCGCTGCCGGGAAACCCTTCGAGACGAAAATCGGTCCGCAGGCCGTAACAGATTACCGGAATTCCCTGGATCACCGCCACTTCAAAGAGCTGGTCCACTTGGGAAACGGAAAGAAATTGGGCCTCATCCACCAGAACGCAGTGCAGTTTACCCTGGGGCCGGGGCCGCTGGGCAATGGCATCAAAGAGGTTGAGATCCGCGGCGGCGAGAATATCCACCCGGCAGGCCACTCTCAGCCGGGAGATGACCTGATCTTCGCCCTTGGTGTCGGTGCGCGGCTTGACGATCAGGGTATTCATGCCCCGCTCCTGGTAGTTGTGAGCCACCTGAATCAGGGCCGTGGTTTTGCCGCAATTCATGGCGCCATAACGGAAATAGAGCTTAGCCATACCACTTGCGAAAGGTTAAGGTTTCAAACAGCTTGTTTAATTACCGTAAAATGGGCTAACACTCAAGCAGCACCTCTAGTTCAGGAAAACCGTCCTATGAATAAGGAGAATTTATGGTGGTCCGCGTATGGATTGGGCTCATGCTGAGTCTGCTGGTTGTGGGCGGGTGCGGGAATGACGGCGGTGGCGGCGGTGGAACCGGAGGAACGGCCCCCACCCTAGTGGGCATGCAGGCGTTGGACGGCAGCGGCGCCCCACGCAGCGGGGTGGCTCGGGGCAGTCAGTTCAGGCTTCAGCTCATTATCGACGACCCTGAACAGGATCTCGCGGGCGGCTATATCTCTCTTTATCCCGGCAACGACACCACCCCCTTTTTCGGCCCCGAGCCCTTTTCCCTGGAGGTGGTGTCCGCCGAGAACGGCATCTATCAAACCAGCCCCATTACCATTCCCTACGATTTACCCACCGGACGCTACCGCTTTACCGCGGAGGTCTATGACCAAAGCGATCTTTTCAGCCCAGGGGTGTATATCTGGGTGGATGTGGTGTAGCCCCGCGCCGGCCCTTGCGGTGACATGGCGGGTTGATGCACGGAGACAGTGACCGGAACTCCCCCAGCGTGGCACTTCGATTCCGATCCTATTTACAAAGTTAGAATTCTTTTGTATCGTAAAGCTGTTTAATTTGTCAGGCTCCCACCCGACGCCCTGCGCCAGCGCAATGGATATTGGTCTCGAAATCGACCCCGCCTACCGCTGAATTCGTTCTCAATCCAACCTGCCACTGGAATCCCATCACTTTGTGTAATACGCCGCCGCTGTGTCGACTTGTCGTCCAAAAGAACGCGCTTTTGCCATCTGCCAACTAACTGGACACGCATCCCGAACACGGTGAAAAGAATCTTTACATCCAAGGGGTTCATTCGGAAAGCTTGCTGCTAAATCGTTCAATTTTAAAACAAAAAAGGACAATGACAACAATGCGTTAAAGAGCGCCCCGGTTCTCTCAAAAAACCATTGGCATGGAACTTGATTAGGAATTTAATTGGAGAATAGGCAATAGAGCGCCATCAATGGACGTTAAATGCGGCACCACGGGCAGGTGCAAGATGAAAGCTCCCCGGATTCTGATCACTGATCGAGGCAAGGTTCTGCATCAATCCCTGAAAGCTAAACTGCCGAACAGCGGGTTTGAAATTATCGATACGCCTCCCCAATTATCGCCCATAAGGACCTATCGTGCCAATCTCCCGGATCTTATCCTCTTAGGCGTGGGAGGCGGATCCTCTGAAAGCCAATTGGATCTGACTCGCCAAATCCGCAGATCCAATAAGCGCGTTCCCATCATCTTTGTTACCAATAACAGTTCGGAAGCGCTGGCCATTGCCGCAATAAAGGCCGGAGCCAACGATTTCCTCAAAACCCCCATCCTCCCCACAGATCTGATCACCAGCATCCAGCGCAACCTTGCGGAGCACCCCGCCGATCGCGGGCCAGGCCGCATGAATCCAAGGCCTAAAGCGGAAAGCTACCCGCCCATGGTGAGTGTGAGCAAAGCGATGCAGGGGGTAAAAGAACAACTGCTTAAAGCCGCACCATCGGACTGCACGGTGCTGATCACCGGTGAGACCGGTACCGGGAAGGAACTGGCCGCCCGAGCCCTCCACGCCAGCAGTAGGCGAAGCGCCAAGCCCATGGTTTGCGTCAATTGTGCGGCGATTCCCGACAGCTTGGTGGAGAGTGAATTGTTCGGCTATGAGCGAGGGGCCTTCACCGGGGCCGTTGCCGCCAGAAAAGGTATCTTCGAAACCGCGGCCGATGGCACCGTGTTCCTTGATGAAATTGGAGATATGACACCCCTGGCCCAGGCCAAAATACTCCGCTGTATCGAGCTAAAGGAATCCAGCCGCCTGGGAAGTAAAAAGGGCACATCCCTAAATTTCAGGGTAGTTGCCGCCACCAACCGTGACCCGGAGAAACTCATCACCGAACACCGCTTCCGAAAAGATCTCTACTACCGCTTGAATGTCGCCCGCATTCACATACCGGCCCTGCGGGAGCGCAAAGAGGATCTGCCCGTATTGGTTGAACATTTTACCGAGCAGTTCAATGGGAAATTCGGACGGCGCATCAAAGGGTTTTCCCAGGAGGCCATGGGCGCCATATTTCAGTATGACTGGCCGGGTAATGTGCGCGAATTGAAAAACCTGATTGAAGTGAGCTTTATCAACCTGCCTTCCCGGCAAATTGACACCATGGAGCTGCCCCAACCTTTGAGGGCCCGCTTGGAGGAGCTCAAAGCCCTTCCGAAATCCGAACGCGACCAAGTCATCGCCGCACTATGCGCTACCAACTGGAACAAGAGCAAGGCCGCCAAAAAGTTGCACTGGTCCCGCATGACCCTCTATCGAAAAATAGCCAAGTACAATATCGCCCTCCATCCAGATCCGCATCCTGAGACACCAGAAATTTAGCTTTCCTATCGACTTTCAGGCCGCCTACCCGAGACTGTAACAGTGTAACATTGGCCTGTGACACACCCCTGATAGCGCTCAGTTCGGCACTATATCCGGGCTTATTTAATAAACGCAACAATTTCATAGTGTTATGGAACTATATTTCCAGTCATGCCGCCGGCATGGAGTTTTACGCTTCCTCACGCTACCCGGAAGTGTTCGCCGCCCTGTTACAGCTCCGGATGACATTCAACACACAAAATAACCGCAGATAAATTTTTTAGCATATATTTCAGACTATTACCCATAATCTATATCAAGAGCAAATAGTGGCATCGGTTTTGCGAAGTAATGCTATGAAGGCCCATGAGCTACCCATGGCTATCCTTATCCACCTCCCCGCTCAGCGATTTGAGGACTTCATGCGAGACCCGATCCAGCACATCCCCCCCAAACGCAGCGTTGAGGGAAAATATGCCAACTACTACAAGATTGGCCATAACACTTTTGAATTTATACTCGATTTTGGCCAGCTCCATCCGGATACGGACCAAGTCGCCTTCCATACCCGGATCATCACCAGCCCCGCATCCGCCAAAGAGCTGTTAGGCGTGCTCCAGGACTCCATCGCACGGTATGAGCGGGCTTATGGGATCATTGCCATGAACGATGACAATTCGGAATGGACTTAGCTGTTATCTACACAAAAGGAGGATCGAGCCATGCCAGAGAGAACCCAGCATCGAATTGAGGGGAACATCCAGCTGGAGTCGGTGGAAAAAGTGCCGGCCAATCTTGAGCTGATGGCCTATGTCTTTGATGAACGCCACCGACTCCTATCAACCGGAAGCATTCAAAAAAAAGGAGATTTCAAGGTTGAATTTATCCTTGATACGTTGAAAACCGTAGTACTGTTCATCAGTCCCGCGGCGGATGAGAAAGACGTAAGGGGCGCAGCCTCATATTGCCAAAAAATCGGCCCCAAGGATTGGCAAAAAGAGGGACGCAGCTTTCTTATAAAGCCAGAGATTTTCTTGCCCCGAGATCTATGGCGGCCCTGGTGGCCGCAGCGGATATGCGTCTCCGGCCATGTGCGCAAGGTCGGCCCCTCAGGGGATACGGCCGGTGCCTGTCCAGTGCCGTATGTGAAAGTCGAGGTGTTTGACGTCGATCGGGAAGGCTGTTGGTGGCCCTATATTGTCCGCTGGTGGGATGATTTGCTGGATCGTCCGGTGTTCCGCGTCCCTGAACTACTCAAAGAGCCCCCTGAACGCCCCAGGAAATTTCCCGACCCGCCACCCATCGGCCCCATCGCCCGTTTGGGAAGGCCGTCCCCTCGCCTTAGCGTACCGGCCGAATCGGCCAACCTAAATTTAGCTGAGAAAAGGGCGATCAATCCTCAGCCCGAACCGCCCGCTTGGCATGTAGCGAAAGCCGCAATCACCCGGCTGGGTCCCCAGCCGGAACCACCTGATCTCCCGGCGGAAAATCAACACATATTGCACACGGCGGCAACCATAGAGCGGGTTGGGGAAGCGGGCCGCCTGGCACAGAGTGCCGCTCAGCGCCTCGACAAACTCTCCTTGAGTTCGAAGATCGCGCCCTGGAATCTTTTCCGCTGGTGTTTCTATAGCAAAGAGAAAGTCTGTGAGACATTTACCGACTGTGACGGCTATTTCAGGTGCTGCTTTTCCTGGTGGCCCTGGCACTTCCGCCGCGGCCGCCTGCGGTTAGACCTGCGGCCCGATATCATCCTCAAGATCACCCAAATCATCGACGGGAGAGAGACGGTAATCTATCTGGATCCCTACACCAGCACGCGCTGGAATTTTACTACCAGCCACCTGGATCTTTACCTTGATGATGAAGAGATTGTCTGCGGAGTGGGCTGCGGACCACAGACGGAGCTTGATGAGTCCCAGGCAACCGTGCTGCAGGTGGGTCGCGACGAGGTGTGGAAGATCAACAAGACCGACGGTATGTACACGGTGCCCCCGGCAAGCAATGGCGCCTACGGCGGAACCCTGGTGATCCGCGGCGACTTTAGCACCAACCTGAAATCAGGCACTCCAACGCGATACTACAGACTCTCCTACGCCAAAACAACGGGCAGCGGCGCTACCCCAGCGGATTCCGCTTTTACGCCGATCGCAAGACCCCTAACCGTCTTGCGTGCAACCTTCAGCGGCTCATTTGAAACTTACAATCTGGGACCTAAAACGGTGAATTCCACGCCGGCGCTTTATGAAGTGCAGGATACGGCCCATTGGTGGATCACGCCCTGGGAATCGGTTCCTCACTTAACGGTGGCCGGCGGCATGGTGCTGGGGTTGTGGGCAACCACTGGGTTTGAAAGCCACCAGGGCACCTATATTCTGCGCATGGTAGTTTACGATGAAAACGGTGTCAAGCTAGCCGCCACCCAATTCCCCAACCACGCCGGAGATGGCACTGGCGATGATCCTGATCCGGTGCCCATTGAGACAGACCAACTGGATCTCAAAATCCATATCGACAATAAACCAATGCATTTTCATCTTGAAGTGGATCCATCTCCCGGCGAAAAGTGCGGTATTATCAAATGGACCAGCATCCCACCGCTTACCTTCCGGGTTTTAGCAACCCAGGAAAATGGCCGTGTCCATTGGTGGTCCCTGAACTATGTAAAAGGGATGAACCCCACGGAAATCCATCTTGACGACGAAACTTACCCATCTGGAACGGCTTCCGTTAACCAAGCTGTAAACGGCCTACCGCTGCTGGTGGATACGACTACGCTAAGCGGTGACTTGGAGGAGTCCTGTGCCTTTGCACTGATCCTGAGAGCCAGATCCCATGTTCGCGTTAACCACGGATGGCACTGGTACCCCACCAAGGAGTATGCCATCGCGATTGAAAAATGCCCGCCATGCCCAGTTGTGACATAGGTTCCAGACGATTACCATCTGCCGCAATCCTCATGTCAATGCAACGGGCCCCAAAAAGGAGACCCAATATGAAAATTGAAGATCTGAAATCCTATGATCCCGAATTGCTCCTCCAGGAGCTTCGCGCACGCGAAAGCAAGGAGGTGAAGGCCAAAGAACTTTTCAAGGCATTCCCTTGCGGCCGGATGCCAGGGGCCAAGGCCAGCATCAGCGGCGGTATGCAGTCGATTGCCGATCTTAAAGGCGTGGACAGCAAGGAGCTCATCCAAGCCCTGCGCTTCCAGCAAAAGGTTATCTACGGAACCGATGACCGCAAAGATATGTACAGTGTCTCCGACACCGCTATTCGAACCGATGCCGATAGCGTGGTGGCTCTGGTGGATTCGGGGAGTATTGCCGACAACGGCGATGGAACCTCCACTCTCTCCGGGGATACCTTCGCTGTGCGATACACCCTCTGCGAGAGTGAACCCTTCCGCCTTCAGCCCTGCGTTGCCTTTTGTTCTGGATTTCTTGTGGATCCCAGCATGGTGGCCACCGCCGCCCACTGCGTGGAGAACGATACCATAGACACGATCCGCTTTGTGTTCGGCCTGGAAATGATCGATCCCGATACCCCCAACACTACCATCGCCAATAGCGAAATTTACCAGGGCCGGAGGATTCTCGGACGACAGATCGGTATCCAGGGCACCGACTGGGCATTGGTGCAACTTGATCGCCCCGTGCGAAACCACCCCTATGTCCGAATTCGCCGCAGCGGACAAATCCCCGACGGCACAGCGCTGCACGTGATCGGTCACCCCGTGGGTCTACCTAAAAAATATGCCCCCGGAGCCAACGTCCGGGAGAACAACGAAGCCCGCTATTTTGTCGCCAACCTGGACACCTACGGCGGGAACTCCGGCTCGGCGGTGTTTAATGCGGCAAACCACGTGGTGGAGGGAATCCTGGTGCGCGGAGAAACCGACTTCGTCTGGAACGGCGATTGCCGCGTCTCCAACGTCTGTCCGGCCAACGGCTGCCGGGGCGAGGATTGCACCCGGACCACCGAGTTCGACAACCTGGTGCCCCACAACGAGCACGATATCATTCCCTTCAACCCGGCCAAGGCCCAGGCCCTGGAGGTGGGCGGCCGCTGGAAAATCGTAGTGAGCGATATGTGGCTGCTCGACTTTGGCACAAACAAGGGCGAAGCCGAACAGGCCCTCAAGGTAATTACCCACTACGGCCTGAACAGCCAGTGCTTTGTGGGCCGGCCCCACCCCTCCATGGAGTTCTATCTGGTAGATGGCGAGTCTCCCACCGGCGCCCTGACCGGGGAAGACGCCATCCCAATGGACCCGGCCAAGGTCGAAGTTCAATACGTGCGCGGACGCTGGAAGCTGGTGGAGGAAGATCACTGGATCATGGATTTTGATCAGTCCGAACGAGAGGCCCGGCAGGCTTTGAGTTACGTTCTCTACTATGGGTTCCGCTACATCTGCTACGTTGGCCGCCCAGACCCCTCCATGACCTACTTTCGGAAGTAATTCAAGGCAATGAATCTGTTCACCAGCGCAGTGAGGTTGTCTCGGTGGGTCGGAAAACGAAAACAGATGAACACCTGGCACGATTGGAATTTAAACAACGGACCCCAATGGCTATAGGATTCATCTCGGATAAAGTGAGAGGAGTGATGACGAAAATCGGCCTCTCCACCAAGGATATAAAAAGGCTTGCCCAAACTCTCGGCGCTACCCTGCAGCATATCGATTCCTTGGAGGGCTTTGAGATTTGGTTGAGAAGGCAGCCTTCGGTAGTATCGGTTAAAACGGCGGACTATCTCATTAAAACCGAGCCTCCGCGCAAGGAAGTGGCCGTCACATTTCAGATGCATGACGGCTCGACAGCGACTCATGTCATCATTGTGATCCTGAACCCGGATCAGACATTTGGATTTGCGGGCATGCGTAAACCATAGCATAACTGCTCAAAAAAGTGAAAAAGAGAGGAGAGACGATCATGGCTGAAAAAAGATACATTGTGATTCGCAGGGAGAACCCGATCGTTCCAACGCCTGAAGCCCTTAGCAGATCAGGTCCTAGAGCAGGTACCGCCGTCGCCCAGCCTGAGAATATGAAGATAATCGAAGCAGAATTGACCAAAGCCGAGAGAGATGATCTCAGGCGGGATCCGCGAACCACGGCCATGGCCGAGCCTATGCCCATGAAACTCATCGAACCTCGACGGGCGGGTGCAATTACCGATATAGCGTCCATGAGCGAAACCTGGGGGCTGCAAGCCGTTGGCGCGGTGGGATCGCCGTTCACGGGAGAAGGGATTACGGTCGCGGTTCTCGACACCGGAATTGAGCCGGGTCATCCCGCGTTTCAAGGCGTGGAAATAGTGCAAAAAAACTTCACCGGTGAAGGTGAGAATGACATTGACGGTCATGGAACCCATTGCGCGGGGACAATTTTCGGTCAGGATGTTAATGGCCTGCGGATCGGCGTGGCCCGTGATATTCAGCGCGCCCTAATCGGCAAGGTTCTAGGCCAAGACGGCGGTGATACAGCCACCATCGCCAAGGCCATTCTATGGGCCGTCAACGAAGGCGCCCATGTGGTGTCCATGTCCCTGAGCATCGATTTCCCGGGTTTTGTGAATGAGTTGGTCAATAATTATGGTCTCCCCATTGACCCGGCCACCTCCATTGCCTTGGAGCAATACCGGGCCAACGTCAATTTGTTCTCCGAACTGGCCGAGTTTGTTGCCGCGCGGGGTCCCTTCGCGCAAGGCACGTTGCTTATCGGGGCCTCCGGAAATGAAAGCAACCGTCCCACCTATGAAATCGGCGTGGGGCCCCCGGCCGCCGGGACCGGCATCATCGCCGTCGGCGCCCTTGAAGAGAGCGGAACAAACTTTAAAGTGGCTGAATTTTCCAATACCCAGGTCAATGTTTCCGGACCGGGAGTAGATGTGATCTCGGCATATCTCGGCGGCGGTCTCGGTTATATGAGCGGTACCAGCATGGCCGCTCCGCATGTGGCAGGGGTCGCGGCGCTCTGGGCCGATAAACTACTATCCACAACAGGACGGGTCCACGGTCCCACGCTAATGGCTCAACTCGTGGCCAGCGGAACCCCGGAAAAATTGGTTGAAGGCTCTGAGGCCGAGGACGTGGGCACGGGGATGGTCCAGGCGCCTAAGGCTTAATTATTTCCCATAGCGCCTGCCGCCCGCCAAGCCGGGCGGCAAGGCATTCATCACCACTATAAACACCACATCCCGCAATTCGGATTCGCCGATCCGTTTTCTCTTAAATCGCAGCAGGCCAATTAAAAGCGAGACACTCGGACTATAAAATAGAAGGGGAACTCATCATGCAACTCTTTGAAACCCTTATCGCTACTGACACCCTTGGAAAACTGCGAGATTTGGGCAAGCTCGATTTGGATCTCAAACAGCGGGCGGCCCGCCAGGAGGGCAGGGGACGGTTTGTGGTGCCGGGGATTTTAAGTGCCGCTGAGATCACCCGGGCCGAAGCGGCCGGCTATGAGGTTCGGATCCTCAGAGACCTCACTCCGGTTGCCAAGCGCCGCAAGCAGGATGTCTCCCCCCAAAACAGGTTTCTCACCGCCCGCCGCGCAGCGGATATGGCGGCGCGCACCGTGGAAGGCTATCTGACGGCGGAGGAGGTGGAAGCGGCCCTCGAAAACCTGAGCAGCGAAAACCCCGATCTGGTTGAACTCATCGAACTTCCCCATCCGACCTGGGAAAACCGGGCCTCCCGTGCGGTGCGGGTGGGCAGTGTGCTGGAAAATGATCGTCCTGCCGTGCTGTTCACCGGCAGTATGCATGCCCGTGAGTGGGGCGGGGCGGATATTTGCCTCTCTTTTCTGATCAATATGGTGAACGCCTGCCAGGACGGCACGCCCCTGCATTACGGCGGTAAAGTATTCACCGCCAGCCAGGTCCGGACCATCATCGACCATCTGAATGTCATCGTCTTTCCCGATGTCAATCCCGACGGGAAGCACTACAGCCAGACCGTCTATCCCATGTGGCGCAAAAATCGAAATCCCAACACCGGGGTTGATCCGCAATACCCGGGCGTGGACCTAAACCGCAATTTCGATTTCCTCTGGCCGAGCGGCATCGGCACCTCCGGAGATCCTTCCAGCAATGTTTACAAAGGGGAAGCCCCGGGTTCCGAACCGGAGATTAAAAACGTCCTGCATCTCTTCGACACCTATCCCGGCATCGCCTACTATGTTGATATTCACAGCTATTCGGAACTGATTCTCTACAGCTGGGGCAATGACGACAATCAGAGTATCGACCCCAGCCAAAATTTCAACAACCCGCGGTATGACGGGCAGCGGGGGGTCCTGGAAGATCTGCGCTATCGCGAATACATCTCTCCCCTGGATGAGATCATCGCCATGGGATTGTCCCAGCGCATGAATAGCGCCTTAGCCACTGTGCGCGGCGGAGCCGGGTATCGGGTCCAGGAATCATCGGGGCTCTATCCCACAACGGCAACCTCCTCGGATTATGCCTTCAGCCGGGGTCTGGCGGAATCGACCTCTCCTAAGATTCAAGGCTGGACCATTGAGTTCGGCAAGGAGTTCATTCCGCCCTTCAGTGAAATGCAGAATATCATCCAGGAGGTCGGCGCAGCCATGACCGAATTGTGCTGGAGCGTTTCTCTGTAAGTGGAATTGCCACTGGTTCGGGCTTGCCGCCGTACCCGACCGCATTACTTATGCCTCAGGATTCCCAATAGGGGCCGCAAGTCTATGGATCGATCATGCCCACGGAAAAGGGTAGGGAGGATAAAAAATGACCCCAAAGCCACTCAGTTTAAAAACGTGTGTTGCTGCCGTCACCCTGATGGCAGCAGTTTTCACCCTTGCGAGTTCCCAGGTTGCTCTGGGCGCGGAACTGCTTCCTTTTCCCGACTCCAGCTACCAATCCAGGGCTGTCGATCCGCAAGTCTATGATCAATTCCGCCGCAGAATAAGTGGATTTGACTGCCAGGAACTCAATGAGTTGATGAATCGGCTCAACGAAAAATATCAAACTGCGCACACACAACGGGACAAAAGTTACTATCGGAACAGTTGACCGCCGCCATTGGGGCTTTAGGTGCGATTGCCGGCTACCTGTTTGGAAAAACCAAAAGCCGCACGGAATCCCAGGAGCCGAGCACCGCCGGAGCCACAGGATAAATGGAAGTGGACGCTTTTAGTCAATCCGCGGATCCTGAGATGGGAGCAAAGACCCAGTTCAACCAAGGGAGGAAATGGAACATGACACGGCAACGGAACTTCTGGCGATTCCTTTGCGCGGGTTTGTTGCTTCTGGGCGCCTGCGCTTTTCCCGACGCACTGGAGGTTGAAAAAGCACCCCCCCTGGGGCCCAAGTTCACCCAATTCACCCTAAAACCGGGATGTACCTCAGACCCCGAGGTCGCGCAGATTTTAAGGGAAGCCGACCAGCATCCATCCATCCTACACCTTATAAAAAACTATATGGATACCCTGGAAAATGATACCCGGCCCGGCGCTCCGACCCTGGGCAAACTGGAGAGGCTGGTTGCCTGCGGCAGGGTCAGCGACCGCATCGAGGGTTACCAGCATGGCCTAACCGCAGTGCTCAAAGCTGGTGACCATCCCTTTGGCGGGTTTCTCAACCAACTGTGGGGAACGGCCTTAGCCGATGTCTCCCCCTGGGACGGCAAGTCTTTTAGCCCCATGACCGCGGATGAAGTGACTCTCCTCACCGCGGGGGCGCAAAGGGGGGATCCACCGGCATTCATCGGCATCAACGGCTTTACGGTGTATGACCAGTCGCTGCTCAACCGCACCAGCATGGCGGTGTTGACCTTCTGGCTGGATTTGCAGGACGCCCCCCAAACAGAGCAGGAAGCCTACGGCTATCATAAAAAAGGCGGGCACTTCATCGCCCGCAGGGCAAAATCCATTGATCCTAAAAACCTGGGAAATGATGTGCTGCGACTCAATTACCGCTGGAAAAATCTGAAAAATCCCGTGCCCCTGCGCTATCTCATGGACGAAATCGTGCAGATTGCCGAAGGACTCTATTTGGGGCCCTTGCTCTTTGCCACCCAGCGCTTGCTGGAGGATTTTGACCCTGACCTTGATCCCAATGAATACGCATATCAAAATTTCGGCTATTTTCTGCTGATGGATGACCAGTGGGATGAAATCAAGAACAGGCTGCGGCCTTAACTCCGGGGGAAAAGATGAAACATTACCTGCGGATATCATGTCTGTGTGTGCTGCTGGCGGCCTGCGGGTTAAGCGCTGGAAATGAGAAAAGCGCTGGGTTGAAGGTTGAGATGCCGGATAAGTTCACCCAGTTTACCTTCCACGAAAGCTACCGCGAGCCAGATCCGCTGCTGGCGTCAATCCTTGCGGCCAAAAACCAACATGCCACCATCCTGGATCTACTGCAATTTTACGCTGAGCAGATCGCCAAAGACCCCTCGGTTCACGCACCCTATTTCGACCACCTGCAACGCATCTTCAAGTGCGGTATGACGCCAAAAACCATGCAGGGCTACTTGCACGGCGCGGTGATTGCCTTTCGCAACCAGGCTCTGCTCAACTTGTTCGACGTCAACAGCCTCAACATAAAATGGCCCCTGGCGCGCATCTTCTCCCCCTGGACCGGCAAGACCTTCGAACCCATCGAAGAAGCCAAACTGAGGTCTATCACCGGCAACTATTTCAGTGACACCGCCTCGGCCACCTGGGGTGCCAACACCTATACCTCGCGCTCCGTCAAACAGCGTATCTCCGTGGATCTGATGCGCCTGTTGGGCATCCATCTCGTGGAGGCCCCGGCCGGAGAACAAGCGGCCCACGATTATGAGGTCAAGGGATTTTTCTTTATCGGCACGCCGGCCCGCTCTGTCAATCCTGACAACCAGGACCGCCAAGTGTATCAGTTCAACTACCGCTGGCCGCCCCTGGAGACATTTGTGCCGGACAACTACTGCATCGATGAAATCGTGCAGATCGCCCAGGGGCTCTTTCTGGGGCAGTTGGTTTACGCTACGGAAATCGTCACGCCCTATGATCCCGCCGCCGACCCCCAGACCTACCGCTATAAGAATTTCGGGTTCTGGCTGCTGATGGACGACGACTGGCAAAGGCGGCGCCAAGAGATATCATTTGATATGAATGGTTAAATAGCATATCATTAACTTAGCACCGGCTTCACCATTGTTCCTGCGATGAAATAGGCCACGTTCGTCATTCTGGCGAACGCCAGAATCCAGATTTGCTGCTGGATGCCACCGGCTTACTGCCTGCCGGGGCAGGCGTATCGGGCCTCTCTTCAACTCGATTGGGGGTCCGGCATGACGGTTGTAGCGTATTTTATTGCCGGGTTAATATTTAGCGTTTCATTTCATCCCCTGGGGGAGATAGGATCATGGCACCGATATCATTGGAAGATATCCGACTTTCAGATTATACCCTCGACACCCTGCCGCGCTTAAAGCAATTGCGCCAGCGGCTCCTGGGCGAACCGGCCCGAATCTGCATCGAACGGGCCCAGTGGATCACCCGCTATTACCGCAATGGCGACAATCCCCAGGAGCCCACGGAAATCCGCTATGCCAAGGCAGTCAACCATTTTCTGAACCAAAAGGCCCCCCGGTTCTTCGACGACAACCTTCTGGCAGGCAGCACCACCTCCAAGCCCTTTGGCGCGCCGGTCTACCCGGAGTATACCGGCCTGCACATCTGGCCGGAGCTGGATACTATCAGCGAGAGGACGCGCAACCCCCAAATTCTCTCCAAAGAGGATGCCGAGACGCTTAATTTTGAGATCTATCCCTATTGGATGGAGCGCAATGTTCTGGAGTATACCCGCAAGAAGCACAACAATCCGCCCTGCATGCGGCTCTTCGAACGAATTGTATTCTTTCTGGCCACCAAGGCGGGCTGCATCTCCCACACCGTGCCGGATTACCGCCTGGCCCTTCACCAGGGCCTGGCCCATATCATGGAAACCGCAGCGACGAAGGCGGACCGGATCCGCGCTCAGAATTCCCGCTCGCCACAAAATCAACAGCAGCTGGAATTTTACGAGGCGGCCCAGATCGCCATGGCGGGGGTGATCCACTATGCCCGTAACCTGAGCCGCGAGGCCCGGCGGCTGGCGGATATCGAGAACGACCCGGATCGAAAAGCCAACTTGGAAGCCATGGCCCGGGTCTGCGGCCGGGTGCCGGAAAAACCGGCCCGCACCTTCCGGGAGGCCGTTAACGCCCTCTGGATTATCCAGGTTGCCATCCATGGGGAGAACATCAACATGGCCATGAGCCCCGGGCGCCTGGACCAGATCCTCTTTCCCTTCTACCAGGCCGACCGGGCCGCCGGCCGCTTGACTGTCCAAGAGGCTCTGGAGCTTGTGGGCTCTCTCTGGCTCAAACTGAACGACAACACCAACCTGGTGCCGGAGACCGCGGAAGAACTGTTTGGCGGGGCCGGCACCGTGCCCGCCGTAACTGTGGGCGGGGTGAACGCTCAGGGCGACGATGCGGTCAACGATCTGACCTACATCATGCTACGGGTGACCGAGCTTTTAAAAACCCGGGACCCCAGCCTCAATGCCCGCTTCCACTACGAGGTCAACTCCCAAACCTACCGCGACCGGGTGGCGGAAGTGATTGTCAACACCCGGGCGGTGCCCGCGGTGCACAACGATGTGGCCGATATCCAAACCCTGGAAAATCAGGGCGTGACCACCGAAGATGCCCGGGACTACGCGGTGATCGGCTGCGTGGAGCTCGCTTCGGCGGGAAGAAGCTACGACGCCTCGAGCGCCATCATGCTCAACCTGGTATCGGTCCTGGAACTGACCCTCTACAACGGCAAACGGCCGGTCACCGGAGATGAGCAGATCGGGCCGCAGACGGGCGATCCCGCTCAATTCACCAGTTTCGAGGCATTCTGGGAGGCCTTCAAAAGCCAATTGCGGTGGCTGGCCGGCCAGGCCATCCAGCTCAACGAGTATTTTGGCCGGGCCCACCAGGAAATCCTACCTTCACCCCTGCTCTCTTCATTTTTCAGCGGCCCCCTGGAAACGGGAAAGGATCTGATTTTCGGCGGCGCCCGCTACAACTCCTCCGGAGCGACCCACATCGGGTTTGCCGACACCGTGGACTCCCTGAGCGCCATCGAGAAAGCGGTCTTTGTGGATCGAAAGTGCACCTTTACCGAACTGATCCAGGCCTTGAAAACTGATTTCAAAGAGAATAAACGCCTCCAGGCCTACCTGACCCGCCAGACCCCCAAGTACGGCACCGATGCTCCCATTGCCAAGAAAAATTCCCAGAACCTGATCCGCTTTCTGTTTGAGTTCTACCAGGGGCACACCACCTACCGGGGTGGGAAATACCGCCCTGGCTACTGGACCATGACCAATCACGCTGGCCACGGCAAGTTGTCGGGGGCGCTGCCCAACGGCAGGCGGGCCAACCGGGTATTTGCCAGCGGCATCACCCCCGTCTCCCAGGCCACCCCCGATCTGGCGGCCTGTCTGCGATCAGTGGCCCGACTGGAAGGGCGCTGCATCCCCAGCGGCGAAGCCCTCAACCTCAAATATCCGGCCATTTCCAATGAAAGCGACCTGCGGTGCTTTGCCCAGGCCATCGAGGCCTACCTGCGCTACGGCGGCCTGCACATCCAGTACAACATCATGTCCTACGAAACCCTGATCGAGGCCAAAGCGCATCCGGATCGATACCCGGAGCTGCTGGTGCGGGTCTCCGGTTATTCGGCCTACTTCAACGACCTCAACGAGGCCATGAAAGATGAAATCATCACGCGCACGGCCTATGACATCAAAACCGGACGGATAATCCCCTTTCCCGAGCAGCACAGCGACATGCTCTCTAATACCGATCAATAAGGGAGAAAACACCATGGCTACCCCACCCAACAACCTTCTGGCGCTGAGCGCGGGAAAAGGTTTTCTGGCCTGCATCGAATCGGAACTGGCCGAAGATTTTCTGGACCTGTTGCTCAACTTCATGGGGGTGGCGTTTTTGGTCAACCGGAATTTCAGGCGTAACATCGAGGACTTCAACGGCCGCTACCTCTTCAGAAGCAGGGACAACCGCATCACAGTTGGCGCTGTGTTTCAAAACGAAACCTTAAAGGTAAAACAAAAGGCCATCGAGAACACCGATGTCACGGTCACCTTTCGGAACGCCAAGGCCCTCATGAATTACCTGCTCTCCCCCAAACCCGACATTCTGGACTCCATCCTCAGCCAGGACGTCACCATCAACGGCAACCTGAGCTATCTTTACAAATTCGCCTATATGGCCAAGCACCTGCAGTTGATGGCCATGGGGCGGGCATGAACACCGAAACGCGGCGTCCCCTGATTTTCAACATCCACCCCTTTGCCCTGGACGACGGGCCGGGAATTCGGACCACGGTCTTCTTCAAGGGTTGCCCTTTGAGCTGTATCTGGTGCCACAACCCGGAGTCTATGAATCCAGGCCCCGAGATCGCCTTTTACACCGAACAATGCATTGCCTGCGGCGAATGTGAAAAGGTGTGCCCCGAGCAGGCCATTCGCTTAGACGCGCCCCAGCGGATCCTTCGGGAGAAGTGCACACTCTGTGGCCTATGCGCCCGGGAATGTCCCACAGCAGCCCTCAAAGTCATGGGAATCTACTATCCGCAAGAAGAACTGCTGAAAATACTTCTGCGGGACCGGATTTTCTACGAAACCTCCCAAGGCGGAGTCACCTTTTCCGGGGGTGAACCCACCCTGCACATGGAGTACCTAAACCGGGTGATGGTAGCGCTGAAGAAAAATGAGATCGGCATCGCCATTGAAACCGCCGGTCTGTTCCACTTTGAAATGTTTGAGAAAAAACTTCTCCCCTACCTCGACCTGATCTATTTTGATCTCAAGCTGATGGATTCCGGGCGCCACAAGCAGTTCACCGGCCGGGACAATTCCCGCATCCTGCAAAATTTTGAACGCCTGGCCAATCTGCGGGGCCCCCAGTTAATTCCCCGCATCCCCCTGGTGCCGGAAATCACCGCCACCCCTGAAAACCTGACCCAATGCGCTGATTTTCTCACGGCCCGAGGCGGCCTTGCCGTCGAACTGTTGCCCTACAATCCCGGCGGCCGGGCCAAACGCACGGCTCTGAGCCAACCCATCCCGGCCAAGATGCCCCGGCGCATGCTGGATCAGCAGACTGAACAGCGCTGCCGGGCCTACTTCAGCCGATAGCGAACCTCGACGCCACACCCACCCGCCTGTCCCGCATATCCACCGGTCATCCCCCGACAGTCCCATAGAGTGCCCAACTTGAGTTCCAGGTCCGCGGCGGCAAACCGATCAATAAATTGACAGCGCCGGACACGCCCCATATAATCGCCCACGGTTGAAACCACTTCCATCACTTACAACAGAAGGAGGCAATTTCATGGGGCGAACAGGGTAAACACCCAGCGGGCGCGTCTTGGTTTCCTGGCACTGATCCTTGCCCTGGACCTGATCGCGATGCTCTGCGGCAGCCCGGCCACTGCGGCCAGCGGCGACTCCGACCGCCACGGCGGGATCCTGCGCAAAGCCTACTTCGCACCCGGCGCCCTAAACCCGGCCTTTGCCAGCGACATCACCGCCGACGAAATCACCCGCTTCTGGGCCGATTTTCTGGTTTACGTGGACGAACAGCTCAAACCCGATCAGAGCCGCAGCCTGGCCGAAAAATGGGAGGCCAGCGAAGATGGCCTGACCTGGACCTTTCTGCTGCGCAAAGGGATCCAATTCCACAATGGGGAGCCCTTGACCGCCCAGGACGTCAAGTTCACCTTCGACCGTCTGCGGGACCCCGAAGTGGGTGCCGCCACCGTGGCGCTCTATGCCAACATCAATGACATCAGCGCGCCGGACGACCACACGGTGGTCTTCAACCTGAAAAAAGCCAACCCCGACTTTCTCACCGATCTGGGAGATTACCACGCCTTGATCCTGTGGCGCGGCATCAAGGATTTTAACAAGGAACTCATGGGCAGCGGGGCGTTCATCGTGGAGAACTACCTCCCCGAAGACCGGATGACCTTCAAGCGCAACCCCAACTACTGGCGCAAGGACGGCGACGGAAACCAACTGCCCTACCTGGACGGCATCGAGTATATCTTTCTGGCGGAACCTTCGGCCCAGGTGGAAGCCCTGCGGGGCGGCCAGGTGGACTACCTGCTCTACCTGCCCGCGGAATATGTCAAACCCGTGGAAGAGGATCCCAACCTGGTGGTCTATCAAATCCCCTCCAACACCCATTATGTGGTCCACATGCGCAGTGACCGCAAGCCTTTTGGCGACGTGCGCGTGCGCCAGGCGTTTCGGGCCGCCGTCGACCGCCGGGCGATCCTGGAGGGCGCCTTTGAAGGACTGGGCGTCACCGGCCGGGACACCCCCATCGGACCGGCCTAAGCCGACTACTACCTGGATGTTCCCGAAATTGAGCGCAACATCGAGAAAGCCAAAACCCTGCTGGCCGAGGCCGGCTATCCCGAGGGCTTCACCATCACCCTGACCACCCAACAAGCCTCACCCGTACCGGCCATAGCCACCATCATCAAGGAGCAGTTGGCCGAGGCGGGGATTACCGTGGATATCCAACTGGTCCCCTCGGATGTCTACTACGGCGCCGACAACCTCTGGCTGGAGGCCGACTTTGCCATCACCGACTGGGGGGCCCGGGCCGCCCCTCAGAACTACATGGACCTGGTCTACACCTGCGAAGCCAAGTGGAATGAAAGCAACTGGTGCGATCCGGAGATCGATAAATTGAGCGCCCTGGCCGCCAGTGAAACGGACCGCGCCAAACGGGCGGAGATCTACAAAGATATCCAGAAAATCTTCATGGAGCGCGGCCCGATCATCGTGCCCTTTTTCAGCAACAGCCTCTGGGGCGCCAGCAAGAAACTGAAAGGCATCGTGCCCACGGGATATTTGGGAACCGCCGTGGATTTGGCGGTGGTCTACTTTGAGAAGTAGGAGCAGAATCAATTAACTCCATCCCCTCCCCTCGCCGTCTAGGCCTTGCCTGGCGGCGGGTCAAGCGCTACCCCACCACTCTGCTCGGATTTCTGATCGTGGGGCTGTTCCTGCTCATGGCCCTCATCGGGCCTCTCATCGCCCCCTACGGCTTTGCCGATCAGGTTCTCGCCGACCGGCTGCAGCCTCCCTCCCAGAACCATTTTTTCGGCACCGACCGCTACGGCCGGGATGTCTTCAGCCGGGTGCTGGCGGGCAGCCGGGATGTCTTTCTGGTGGTGGGCTTTCTCTATGTGCCCATGGTCTCCCGGGTGGTGCGCAGCGTGGTGCTGGACCTGAAAACCCGCCAGTTCGTGGAGGCCGCCAAAATGCGCGGCGAGCACAGCACCGCCATCATGTTCCGGGAAATCCTGCCCAATGTGCTGCCGCCCCTCACGGTGGAAGCCTCCATGCGCTTTTCCTACGCCATCTTCCTGGTGGCCTCCCTGGGGTTTCTGGGCATGGGGGTTCAGCCCCCCTCCCCGGATTGGGGCCTTATGGTGGGGGAAGCGCGGACCTACTTCTCCCGGGGGCAATGGGCGCTGCTGGCGCCGGCCGGGGCCATAGCCCTGCTGGTGGTGGATGTCGGGTTCATGAGCGACGGTCTGCGCCGCATGCTCTTGCCGGGAGGCATCAGCCAATGAGCCCGGTTTCGGCATCCTCCCCAACGCCCCCCGGCCTGAGCGTCGAGGACCTGACGGTCACCTACGACACGGAGAGCCGCCCCCTGCGGACGGTGCGCAACTTCTCATTACACATTGCCCCGGGGGAGATTTACGGCCTGGTGGGCGAGTCCGGCTCCGGCAAGACCACCCTGGCCCGGGCCCTGGTGCGCTACCTGCCTGACAACGGCCGCATCGAGAGCGGCGCCGTTGAGCTGGATGGGGTGGATTTGCGATCCCTCTCCCGGGACCAGGTGCGGCGCATCTGGGGCGCACAGATCACCATGGTGCACCAGGACCCCAACTCGGCGGTGAACCCCTCCCTGATGATCGGCGAACAGATCGCCGAGATGGCCCGGATGCACCTTGGCATGTCCAAGCGCGAAGCCTGGGGCAAGGCCCTGGAGATGCTCAGCCGGGTGCGTATGGCCGACCCGGCCACGGTGGCCAAACGCTACGCCCATCAGTTGAGCGGCGGCCAGCTCCAGCGGGTGCTGATCGCCATCGCCCTGACCACCAGCCCCAAACTGCTGATCATGGACGAACCCACCACGGCCCTGGATGTCACTACCGAGGCGGTGATTCTGGATCTGGTGCGCGACCTGTTGAGCGAGGTCCGGACCGCGGTGCTCTACATCACCCACAACCTGGGCGTGGTGGCGCGCCTCTGCCGGCGGGTGGGGGTGATTTACGCCGGAGAGAAAATGGAGGAGGGCGCGGTGGCCGATGTATTCCGATCCATGCGCCATCCTTACACCCTGGGCCTGCTGGGCTCCGTGCCCCGCGCCGACCGGGACAAGCGCGACGTCGTGCTCAACGCCATTCCCGGCTACATTCCCCGGCCCGACAACCTGCCCCCAGGCTGCATCTTCGCTCCCCGCTGCCCGGGGGCCGAAGCCGCCTGCGAGCAGGCCCGGCCGCCCCTGGTTTCCGCGGACGAAGCCCGGGGCCATCTAAGCGCCTGCCGGCGCTGGCCCGACCTGGCCGCCGCCCCGGAGGCCTTTACCCCCGCCCGGGAAAAACCGGCCTTTGAAGAGCGCACGCCCTGCGGGGTGGTGCTGGAAGTGGTGCACATGCAAAAGCACTATCCCGTGGCCCGGGGCGGGTTTCGGGAGCTGCTGGGCGGCCGGCGGAAGGTGCGCGCCGTGGACGACATCTCCCTGAGGGTGCGCCGGGGCTTTACAATGGGCATCGTGGGCGAAAGCGGCTGCGGCAAAACCACCCTGGCGCGCTGCATCGCCGGCCTGGAAAAGGCCACCGCCGGGGAAATCCTGCTGGAGCGCAATCCCCTGCCGCCCACGGTGAATCGCCGCAGCCCCGCTCTGCTGAAAAAGATCCAAATGGTGTTCCAGAATCCGGACGCCTCCCTCAACCCCCAGCACACCGTGGGGGCCAGCGTGGCCCGCCCCCTGGCCCTGCTGGGCACGCGCTCCACCCCCCAGATACAGGCGCGCCTCGAAGCGCTGTTCCGGGCCGTAAATCTGCCCGTGGAGTATATCCGGCGCCTGCCCCATGAGCTTAGCGGCGGTGAGAAACAGCGCGTGGCCATCGCCCGCGCCTTTGCCACCGATCCCGATCTGATGCTCTGCGACGAGCCCATTGCCTCCCTGGATGTATCGGTGCAGGCCGCGCTGATGAACCTGCTGGCCGGGCTGCAACATTCCCAGGGCACCTCCTACCTCTTCATCTCCCATGATTTGGCTGCGGTGCGCCACCTGTCGGACTGGATCGCGGTGATCTACCTGGGCCGCTTATGGGAGATCGGCACCGCCACGGATGTCTTTGCCCCGCCCCAGCACCCCTACACCGAGGCCCTGCTCTCGGCCCTGCCCATCCCCGACCCCGAGGCTCGCCAGAACCGGATCCGGCTGCGCGGTAATGTGCCCAGCGCCATGCAGATCCCCCCGGGATGCCGCTTTCACCCCCGCTGTCCCCGGATAATCGGCCCGATCTGCGAAACCGAGGAGCCACCCTGGCAGCGCCATGGCGACGACCACCAGATCTGTTGCCACATCCCCCTGGCGGAGCTGATTGAACTGCAACGCACGGGGGACCCATGAGCGCGGTTCAGCAGCGACCATCACAGCCCCGGGAAACCTTTGGCCCGGCCCAGAGGAGGCGCCTGTGTTCCTCTACCTGATCCGCCGTCTCGGGTTTATCCTGCTGACCATGCTGCTGGCATCGCTGATCATCTTTGCCGCCACCCAGCTGCTGCCCGGGGATGTGGCCCAGGTGATGCTGGGCCAGTTCGCCACGGAAGAGGCTCTGGAAAACCTGCGGGAGGAGCTGGGCCTCAACCGGCCGGCCCATATGCAGTACCTCACTTGGCTGGGCCGCTTTGTAAGCGGGGATTGGGGCGACTCCCTGGCCAGCCCCCAGCCGGCACGGCCCCTGGTGCTAAGCCGAATGTGGAACTCGGCCATGCTGGCGGCCATCTCCCTGGTGTTTTATGTGCCCTTGGGTATTTTGCTGGGGGTGCTGGCGGCCTTGAACCGCGAAAAACCGGTGGATCAGATGATCACCGGCTGCTCCATGGCCTTTGTGGGCCTGCCGGAGTTCGTTACCGGCTTACTGCTGATCAGCCTGTTTTCCTTTGCCCTGGGCGTGCTGCCCGCCAACTCCTCCATCGCTCCGGACACCTCTTTCCGGGAGGCCTTTCGCTTTCTGGTGCTGCCCGCCATCACCGTGAGCCTCACCAGCCTGGGTTATGTGACCCGCATGACCCGCGCCAGCACCATCGATGTGCTCAACACCGACTATGTGCGCGCCGCGGACCTCAAGGGACTGCCCCGCTGGCAGGTCCTGAGCCGCCACGTGCTGCGCAACTCGCTCTTGCCCACGATCACCGTGGTGGCCATGGGCATCGGCTATCTCATCGGCGGACTGATTATTACCGAATCGGTCTATGGCTATCCGGGGTTGGGACGGCTGCTGGTCTACGGCATCCAGCGCCGGGACGTGGTGCTAATCCAGGCCTGCAGCATGGTGGTGGTCACGGTCTACAGCTTTGCCGACCTGGGGGCCGACATTCTTTACTCCCTGCTCAATCCACGGATTCGTTACCGCTAAGATCTAACATCAAGAACATTTTTTGACTGGATGACCTGATATGAACGGCGATCAACTGGCGGCCCGCTTCATTGCCGACACCACCTGGGAGGCGCTGCCTCGGGCGGTCCAGGCCAAGGCGCGCATGTGCCTGATGGACAACCTGGGGGCCTGTATCAGCGGCGCCCAGACCGAGGTGAGCCGGGTGGCCGCAGAGTTCGCCACGGCCTGTTTGCCAGGTAACGAAGCCGCCATCCTGGGCCACGGCTGCCGGGCCGCCGCGGCCGGGGCGGCCTTTGCCAACGGCTGCGCAGCCAACGGCCTGGACACCGACGACAGCGCGCGCTACGCCTACGGCCACGCCGGAGCGCAGCTCTTTCCCACGGCTCTGGCGCTAGCCCAGGCCCAGGGGTTGGGCGGAGCTGAATTGTTGGCCGGAATGGTGGCGGGCTATGAAATCGCCCACCGCATGGGGCGATGCTGGCACGACCACCATGAGGTCTATCAGGCCTGTGGCGCCTGGGGTTCGGTGGCCTGCGCGGCCACGGCCGCCAACCTGCTCCAGCTTCCCACCGCCCAAGTCACCCAGGCCCTGGCCATCGCCGAATACCACGCCCCCAACCTGCCCATAATGCGCGACATCGCCCATCCGGCCATGGTCAAACACGGCATCGGCTGGGGCGCCCTCACCGGCATTCACGCCGCCCAACTGGCCGCCCGCGGGTTCACCGGGATCCCCACCCTCTTCAGCTTTCCCCAATACCGGGAGTGGATTGCCGATATCGGCCAAACCTATCTCATGCTGGAGGGGGTCTCCTGGAAGGCCCAGGGCTACGCCTGCTGCGGCTGGGCCCACGCCGCGGCCCAGGGGGCCAAAACCCTTCTGGAAGGGCACAAGTTCAATCTGCAGGAGATTGAAACCATCGAGATCGAAACTTTCAGGGAGGCCGCCGCCCTGGGCACCCGGCTGCCTGAAACCACGGAAGAAGCCCAGTTCAACCTGGCATGGCCCGTGGCGGCCATGCTGGTGGACGGCGAGATCGGACCGGCCCAGACCCTGGAAACGCGCTTGAGGGACCCTCAAATCCGGAAGCTGGCCGCAACGGTGCGGGTCCGTGAGTCGGCGCAATTCAACGAACTGCGCCGACTCTTCCAAAAGGGCGATCCCCGGGGGCGTTTTGCCAGTGCCGTGCGCCTGACCCTCAGCGACGGCCGCCGCCTCGAATCGGGAGCGGTGGGCGGCGGGCTGGCCTTTCCCCAGCCGGGCTGGGACGACGCCAAAATGGAGGCCAAATTCCGCTGGCTGGCGGCGTCCCTGCTGCCGCAAGACAACGTGGATGAACTGGTGGATCTGATTTGGCGCTTTCACGAAGTTGAGAATTTGAATCCTTTGATTGCCCTCATCGAGTCGTAAGATATCACCACGAATGGAGAGACCGTGATACATTTAAGCCCCTACGAGCAGGGTGCGTTGGAAGGCCGCGAGGGCCGTCTGTAGCAGATTTGCATGGAGAATATCGTACGCTTTAAAAGCCGCGGATAGCCGGCGTCAGCCCCCGGCGGTTCGGCATCCGGATGAAAAAGGGCAAGTTACCGAACCTCACCCTAACAAAGGACATCCCGATGGGAACCCTGCAAATTAGTGAATGCTGCCATCGCTGCCAACCTGTTTGGCGGGCGATAGTGACACTCCCCTCGCTTGTTGCCATAGGTAAAATGACAACACTCTTGCTGGTGGTGCTGATTCTGATCCCCACCGGATCTATTTGGGCGCAAAACGACGAAGATTTCCTGCTGAAGGTTATTCCAGCGATTATCGCTGGCCAAAGAAATTCCACACCGGGAAACCCAAACCAGTGCCCCGTCCCAACACAGGCCGGCACGGAGAACACCAGCTCTCCCGACCATGTCATTGGCAACGGCACCCCCCAAAGCTGCACCAGTGCGGCGGTGGTTGCAGCCGTCGCCCAAGGCGGCATCATCACCTTTAATTGCGGCCCCTCACCCATCGAGATTACGATGCAACAGACCGCAAAAATATTCAACAACACAGGCCCGAAGGTTGTCATTGACGGCGGCAACCAGGTGACGCTCAGCGGCGGGGGAGTGAGAAGGATTTTATATATGAACACCTGCGATCCGGATCAGGTCTGGACGACCTCCCATTGCCAAAATCAGGATCATCCACAACTCACCATACAAAACCTGACCTTTAAAAGCGGGAACAGCAAAGGGGAGCCCGTTTATGACGGCGGCGGCGCCATTTGGGTCAGGGGTGGGCGATTCAAAATCGTCAATTCGCGCTTCGAAAATAATGTTTGCGACGATACCGGGCCGGATGTTGGCGGTGCAGCCGTCCGGGTATTCAGCCAATATCAAGGGAAGTCGGTATACGTTGTGAACAGCACCTTTGGCGGCGGCCCAAGCAAAGGCAACATCTGTTCAAATGGCGGCGGCCTGAGCAGCATCGGCGTCTCGTTTACCATTATCAATTGCTTGTTCAGCCACAACAAAGCGATCGGCTACGGTGCCAACCCTGCGCGATCAGGCACCCCTGGAGGGGGCAGCGGGGGTGCGATTTACAATGATGGCAATACCTTCACGTTAGATATCTGCGGTACCACAATCACCAACAACACCGCCAACGAAGGCGGCGGCGCCATCTTTTTCGTCAGCAATAACCGCACCGGCACACTTCGGATTACGAATTCTCTCCTTTCCCAAAACCCGAGTGATGGTTTTGAAACGCCGGGCTATCCCGGCATTTTCTATTTGGGCAGCGGCGATCCAATTGTGACGGATTCGACGATTGAGCAGTGATGACCCTTCGCTTGCACGACGGTGGATGGGTCAACCCTGTCGTTTGAGAATGAATGGCAAGATTTGGATCTGTCTGCCACTAGTGCAGATCCTGCGGTAGAGCGAAATGCCATGGGGGCATAGCGGCAAGCCGACCTTAGGACTCAGGCTCCAGCGTGATGACCACATTTCCTTTTTTGTGGCCATTATTTTGATGCAGACCTGGTTACTTTTGGTGTGTGGCGTTTCTACTTCTTTAAGCTGAAGTACATCGGGAAATCCTTATCGGGTAAAGACAGCTGCTTTCATGCATGCTCCCCTGTCAGGGCTGGGCAACGCTTTTCCGATGAGCTGAAGATGTTGAGTCTATGCTCCTTTATTCACCGCTAAACTCAAAATACTGCTCGCTTACGGCGGTCCCCCATTGGGTGCCGGGCTGCTCTTTGAGGAGTCGAAATCCGGCCTGTTGATAGAGATGCCGGGCGGCATCCAGCCCCTGGAAGGTCCAGAGGTATATCTTGCTGTAGCCCCTGCCCCTGCAAAAATCCATGGCGCTATTGAATACCTTTTTCTAGGAAATTTTGGGCATCCGCCCACCACAGGCACATCGCCGGCGTCACTTCGGGTTGAACCGCCTTGTCCGCAAGGTCAGTCCCACCGTTGAGTTCACGAAGAATGTTCATCATATTTCTCAAGCGCCCGTGATAATCGTGCCGGTGGTATCGAACCCATCCTCTCCAGACTGGAGATGCGCAATCAATGGCAATTAGAAACCGGCATCCGTCGTATAATAGGCCTCTAACCTTTGGTTTCATGTTTTTTCACCCCCTTTCTGGATTGGCTGGAAAACATTATTTTTACATTGCCCGGTCCCGCCTTGCCAGTCCATACGACTCTGCCCATGGCGGCAATTCAAAATCTGGCGGCACCGGTGAGCTCCCCGCAAACCTATAGGTCTAGATCTTCCTCAGATGACTCTGGATTCTCTTCACCATCTGCTTTGGCTTTATCCAGCTTACGCTGCCGTTTTTGTTCCTGTTTGAGTTTTCGCGCCATTTCTTTTTTGCGTTTTTTAAACGAGTAGTGAGATTTCGCCAAAATATGTTACCCCGCGGAAGGCGTTTAATTGTTGGGGTCAAATGAAAAGGGCACCCCTCTTGAAACAAAGGATGCCCTTTTTTTACTCGGAAACGAAGATTAGATTACAGTGACATTTGCGGCAGACAATCCTTTTTGGCCTTGCTCGATGTCAAACGTAACACGGTCGCCATCATTGAGAGTTTTAAAACCTTCTGCATTGATTGCAGAATGATGCACAAACACATCCGGTCCGTCTTCCTGCTCAATGAATCCGAAACCTTTTTGATCGCTAAACCACTTAACAGTTCCATTTGTCATGGGAATATCCTCCTTCCATAATATTTTCAAAATCTCAAGCTGGAGGATGCCGCAGTCATAAATGAACTGTCCCTTCAGAGAGAAATCGCCTCGCAGTTTAATGGTGAGGCCGTGTTGAATGCCATAAATACTAATCTGTCTTTGCCCCAAATGCAATCATAATTTTCTAACTTTTCATATCATTCATTCGATGTGACATTTTTTTAATGACCGGAAGAGGTGGTTTTCGCGCTGATAGCCCCACATCGACACCTTTTGATGTGACCAGCGCCACCAGGTGAAGTTTATCGCTAACCTGCTGGTATTAAATTCAATAATAGCTCAACGGCATCAACCCATAAGCGGCCCGCGCACGATCACAGAGGGCATTGATTACTTTATGCTCCCATATGGACAGAAAATTCCGGGTGCTGTCTATTCGGCTAATTCTAACAGCTTTTCCCACAGCTGATCATCAACGGCTACATTCCCCCGCTGCAGCGCAGCAGCGACTTTGGCGTGGTCGCGGTCCCCGGAAACGGCCACCGCGCCGTGGCCATCAGCCGGGGGCTGGTTGCGGATAGCCTTGCACAGGCCAGCCCAAAGGCCCAGGGATTGAGGGTGATGAATTTCTGGGCTGCCTGTTGAATCAGCTTTTCGATCTGCTCGGGTTTGACCTGCATAGGTTCTCCCATTGAGGTGGTTCCGGCTTGATTTGAGCCGGAAATCTTTTTAAGTTGGCCCTCAACCATTTTCAATCCAGTCCGTTGAGGTGTTACCATGCGTGCCGCGGTTTTTGAAGCCTTCCAGGCCCCCCTGACCATTCAAACCGTTCCCGACCCCACACCTGCCGAAGATGGCGTGGTGATCGAAGTAACGGCCAGCGGTATTTGCCGCAGCGATTGGCATGGCTGGATGGGCCATGACCCCATGATCGCCCTGCCCCACGTGCCGGGCCACGAACTGGCCGGCAGCGTGGCCGCCGTGGGAAAATCGGTGCGCAGGTTTCGGGTGGGCGACCGCGTGACCCTGCCCTTTGCCAATGGTTGCGGTGCCTGCGCCGAGTGCCTTACGGGCAATCATCAGGTGTGCGCGGACCAGACCCAGCCCGGATTCACCCACTGGGGTTCTTTTGCCCAATATGTGGCCATGCGCCACGCCGATGTGAACCTGGTTCGTCTGCCCCAAGAGATCGATGACACCACGGCGGCGCTACTGGGCTGCCGCTTTATCACCTCATTTCGGGCCATTGTGGATCAGGGCCGGGTCCGGGGCGGGGATTGGGTTGCAGTCCACGGCTGCGGCGGCGTGGGGCTCTCGGCGGTGATGATCGCCCGGGCCGTAGGCGCCAGGGTTATCGGCGTCGATATTTCCGACGATAAATTGGAACTGGCCCGGCAAATGGGCGCGGAGTGCGTGGTCAATGCCCGGAAAACCCCCGGTGTGGTGGAAGCAATCCTGGATTTGTCCCATGGCGGAGTCCAGGTCTCCCTGGATGCCCTGGGACATCCGGAAACCTGTTTCAATTCCATCGCCGGGTTGCGCCGGCGGGGCCGTCACGTTCAGGTGGGCCTGATGGTCGAGGAGCACGCCCATTCAGCGGTTCCCATGGATCTGGTGATCGCCAAAGAGCTGGAGATTCTGGGCAGCCATGGGATGGCCGCCCACCGCTACGGTGGATTGTTGGATATGATTGTCAGCGGCCGGCTCGCCCCCCAGCGGCTCATCGGCAATCGGGTGGACTTGGCGGCGGCCTCCCGGGAACTAGCCGCCATGGGCAGGTTTGAAACCGAGGGCATAACGGTGATCGACCGGTTTTAGTGATGCACGCATAAAAAATGAATCCGGGGCTTGACA
Source organism: uncultured delta proteobacterium (assembly GCA_963713755.1). Taxonomy (GTDB): domain Bacteria; phylum Desulfobacterota; class Desulfobacteria; order Desulfobacterales; family CAVQMW01; genus CAVQMW01. Next base: position 625,924 of record CAVQMW010000007.1, read on the forward strand.
TACCACATTGTGGCACTAAATTAGAGCCATGGATAAACCAAAATTTATCCATTTTCATCCTCCTTTTCCTTGAATGGCCCGCCTCCCGGCGGGCCATTTTCATTTTGGAGGACTTTCCGGTCGGCTCTGACGCCGCTGATTGAGAACCTGCCAGATGGCCTCAACGTCGCCGGCTCCCAATCCGTAGTAGCTCATCTTGCGCACAATGGCGCTCACCCGCACATGGCTGCGCTCTCCGGCCAACACCTGGGCTATGATATCGGGGTGTTTGAAAAAAAATCGACGTTCCTGGTAATTGAGCCGCTCACCTGCCGTGGGGTCTACCTTGCTCTCCTGGACGACCTTGAGCAACACTTCGATTTTTTCCGTATTTTTCGCTACTCCATGGAAATCCGCCATGATAGCCCACCTCTAATCTATTCATACGCTTTGGTCATACGCTTTGGTCATACGCTTTGGCCACATGATATAGGAACAGGGCCCGTTGAACCGCCGCGAGCCCTTCACAGATAGTTTCGGCAGCCTCTGGAAAATGTTTAATTCATTGCCGCCCATTTGTCTCCAATAGGGATAATGGACAAAGACGGTTAAAGCCGATATGTTGAAATTGTGACGGGTTGCAGTCACTCGCCGATTCACTCCGTCGGGAGACCCTTTGATAAAGGAGATCGTCATGGATGACCAGCAGATAAGGGAAGTCCTGAGTCGTTCCAAGTTTTTTGAGAACCTCGATTCTGCCGATATCGAAAAAATTCGTCCCCTTTGTCAACCCCGCAGCTACAAGACCGGGGAGTACCTTTTCCAGCAGGGCGCCTTCGGCGAGCAGCTCTTTGTCATCGCCCAGGGTCAAGCATACTTGGAGCGCAGTGTGGATCTGGACACCCGCCGGGGGCGGGTCACCATCGACACCCTGGGCAAGGGCCGCTTGCTGGGCTGTTGGTCCACCCTGCTGGGTGAACCCCACACCTTGATGTCCAGCGCGGTGTGCGCCCGGCCCACCCAGGCGCTTTCCATTCGCGGGCCCGACCTGCGCAACCTGATGCTCAGCGATAAACGCCTGGGGTTCCGCCTGATGGAAAACTTTTGCTATCTGCTGAAGGAACGGATCCAAGCCGCCTATGGCGCCATGGAAAAAATCTAACCGCCGTCCGGTACCCAACACCCGAAATCAGCAACTCGATCTGCCCCTGAAGGGGATCCCCGTCAAGGACCCCGCCCAAAGGCCGCACCCCGGCCGGCACCCCCGGCAACAGAGCGGTCGAGAGGCACCCGAGGAAATTGGAAGAAGCGATCAAGGATTTAAGCTCAATGAAAGAACCTGCCCATGGAATTTGCGCTGCAACGAGCTGAAGCGGATCGGCTGGCCCGACTGCGGGCCCAATGGGGCAAGGCGCACCCTAACCGACGGCAGCTCATCCCTTTGCTTCAACAAATTCAAAATGAGCTGGCCTATCTGCCTCCTGACGCGCTGGTCATGGTGGCCGAGTATCTGGATCTTTCACCTTCGGAGGTCTACGGGGTCGCTTCCTTTTACAACCAGTTCCGGTTCAAACCCCCGGGCAAGTACCCCATCAAGGTCTGTCTCGGCACGGCCTGCCATGTGAAGGGGGCCGGCATCATCCTGGAAAACTTTGAACGCAAGCTGGGTATCAAGGAGGGTGAAACCACCCCGGACCGGGAATTCAGCATCGAACGCGTAGCCTGTGTGGGCTGCTGCGCCCTGGCGCCCGTGGCCCAGGTGGGAGAGAATATTCAGGGCCATATGGCTCCCAGTAAGGTGGAGGGGGTATTCACCCGCATCGAAGTGGATAAACAGATCCAGGCCCGGCAAGACCGGCCAACAAAAGCACTCTGCCATGAATCCGACCTCGGCACATAAGGTGCGGCAGGCCTTCGCACCTCTGGTGGCGGCCGCCCAGCAGCGCCAGGACACCCAGCGCGCCGCCCCGGGCCCCACCATCACCATCGGCCTGGCCACCTGCGGGATTGCCGCCGGCGCCCTGGAAACCCGCCGCGCCTTCGAGGAGCTTATAGCCCAAAGCGGCATTGAGGCCCAAATTCGAACCGTGGGTTGCATGGGGCACTGCTATGCCGAACCGGTGGTGATCATCGACCATCCCGACTCGGGCTTTCCACCTATTTTTTACCACGAGGTCACCCCGGGCAAGGCGCGCATGCTGGGCAAGCTCTTCCTGCAGGAGGGTGATCCGCGCTTTGAGCATGTTTACGGCACCATTGTGGAAAACGAGCTGATCCCCTCGGTGATGGAGTTTCCCCGCTTCAACCGCGAACAGCGCATGGTCATGGCCCGCTGCGGCCAAATCGATCCGGAGCAGTTGGATGACTACCTCGCCGCGGGCGGCTACCAGGCCCTGACCCAAGCCCTGACCATGGCCCCGGATGAAATCATTGGCACCATCGAGGAATCGGGGCTTCGGGGCCGCGGCGGGGCTGGCTTCCCCACAGGCCGCAAGTGGCGCCTGGCCCGCCAGGCGGCCGGCGCGGCCAAGGTGGTGATCTGCAACGCCGACGAAGGCGATCCGGGTGCCTACATGGACCGCACTCTGTTAGAGAGCAATCCCCACCAGATCATCGAGGGGCTGCTGATCTGCGCCCTGGCCGTAGGCGCCAATCAGGCCTACATTTATGTGCGCGCCGAATACCCCCTGGCCGTGCGCCTGGCCCGCCAGGCCATCGCCCAGGCGCACGAGGCCGGACTGCTGGGAGCCGACATCCTGGGCAGTGGACAAAATGTGGAGCTGGAGATCTTCCAGGGTTCCGGGGCCTTTGTCTGCGGCGAGGAGACCGGCCTGATTCAATCCATGGCCGGCCAGCGGGGCATGCCCCGCCACCGTCCGCCCTACCCCGTCACCCAGGGCCTTGGGGGGCGGCCCACGGTGATCAACAATGTCAAAACCCTGGCCAGCGTGCCGCCGATCCTGGAAAAGGGCGCGGACTGGTTTCGGAGCGTGGGCACCGCCCAAAGCCCGGGCACAGCCATCTTTTCCGTGGTGGGCAGCGTGGTCCATCCCGGCCTGGTGGAGATCCCCATGGGGGTGACCCTGCGGGAGCTGATCTTCGATATCTGCGGCGGGATTCCCCATCAAAAAAAATTCAAGGCCGTGCAGATCGGCGGCCCGTCAGGCGGCTGTCTGCCGGAGCGCTTTCTGGACACACCCATCGATTTCGATTCCCTGACCCAGGCTGGAGCCATGATGGGCTCGGGCGGCCTGGTGGTGATGGATGAAGATAGCTGCGTGGCGGACGTCGCGCGCTATTTTCTCGATTTCACCCAGAACGAATCCTGCGGCAAATGCACCTTCTGCCGGATCGGCACCCGCCACCTGCTGGCCATCCTGGAGCGGATCACCAGCGGCAAGGGCGACGTGGCGGATTTGGATCGGCTGGATCGGCTGGCCGCCGACATCAAAGCGGGGTCTCTTTGCGGGCTGGGCAAAACCGCACCCAACCCGGTGCTCACCTCCCTGGCCTATTTCCGGAACGAGTATCTGGCGCACATCGAGGAAAGCCGCTGCCCGGGCCTCACCTGCCGGCCGCTGATCGCCTATTACATCGACCTGGCCAGCTGCGCCCGGGGCTGCGACGCCTGCGTGGGCTGCTGCCCCACGGATGCGGTCTTTACCACCCGCCACCGCAAAAAGGGCATCGACCAGGAGTTGTGCGTCAAGTGCGGCGAGTGTGTGGTAGCCTGTCCTCCGGAGTACGACGCCGTGCGGCGCATATCCCCGGCCCATCTGGTGCCCCTGGTAGAGCGGGCCCCGGAAAAAAAAGACGCGAAAAATAATCCCAATTCGCATTAAGGCATGGACATGGTTCAGATCAAGGTCAACGATCAACCCCTAACCGCGCCTCAAGGCGCCTGTCTGCTGACGGTTTGTCTGGACCACGATATCTACATCCCCAATTTATGCCACATCCCCGAAATCGACCCGCCCCAGGCCTCCTGCCGGCTGTGCTGGGTGGAAATCGGGGACCACCCCGCACCTCTCACCGCCTGCACCGTCAAGGTGGCCGAGGGCCTCAGGGTGCGCACGGACACCCCCGCCGTGCGGGATCTGCAGCGTAGCGCCCTGCGCCTGCTGCTTTCGGTGCACGCGGTGGCCTGCAAATCGTGCCCCGCCAACCGCCGCTGCCCCCTGCAGAATCTGGCGCGCCACCTGAAGATGCCCCTCAAGCCGGCCCCCCTGGAACGCTATCTCAAGACCCCGCAGATCGACAGCTCCCATCCGCGAATCGATTATATCCAAAATCGTTGCGTGCTCTGCGGGCGGTGCATCCAGGCCTGCGCCGATCAAGGCCACAGCCCTCGCCTGGCCTTTGCCCAAAGAGGCTTTGACACGGTGATCCGCTACTTCGACCTCAACCCCGAGACCGACGCGCTATGCCGGGATTGTCAGCGCTGCGCGGCGGCCTGTCCTGTGGCGGCCCTGCAGTTGAGAGATTCCGCCTGAATCCCACAACGTGGTCTTGCTGCATTTTGTTACCTTTTGCCATAATGGCGCTCTATTCAGCTGCCGGCGCCATGAGAGCCAACAGCGCACCGGCGGAATACTTCACCCTGAAGGCCATGACCATGGGGGACCCATCATATGCAGCGGACATTGACCAAGCGATATATTGTGCGGCTCGGGGGTCTGGCGCTCTGCCTGGCCGTAATGGGCTGCGCCGCCAGCGACCGGTATCAACTGGAAACCATTCGCAGCCAGTTCGCTCCTCTGCCCCAGGCACCCCACAATGGCGCAGTCCCGCCCCCCCCTGCGGTCTTCGACCCGTCAGCCGAGCCGCTGACTCTGGCCCGGGCCGTCGCCCTGGCCAAGGCCAACAATCCCAATCTGGGCATGGCCACGGCCCGCATTGCCCGCGCCCAGGCGGACCTGACCAAGGCTTCGGCGCCCTTTTATCCCTACCTGTCGGTCTACACAGAGTATCTACAGGGGGACGCCCCGTCGGCCTACCTCTTCAAGCAGATCGACCGGCGTAAATTGCCCCCGGATGCCGATTTCAATGATCCCGGCTGGTTCGAAAACTGGGAAAGCGGGATGCGCGCCCGCTGGAATCTTTACAACGCAGGGCGGGACCGGTTGGGACGCGAGACGGCCCTAAGTGGAGAATCCCTGGCCCAATGGACGCACCGCGGTGTGGAAAACCGCCTGGTGGCCCTGGTGATCCAGGCCTTTTACGATGCCCGCGCAGCCCGGGAGTTTATCCAAACCGCACAAGCCTCGGTGGCCACCGTGGAAAGCCAGCTGCGGGTGATGACGGTCCGCTTCAAGGCTGGCGGAGCTTTGAAATCGGACATCCTCACCCTCGAGGTCCGTCTGGCGCAGGCCCGGGAGGATCTGGTGGGCAGCCGCAACCGCTACCGCATCGCCCGAGCCACCTTGACCAATCTCATGGGCATCGACCCCGCGCCAGCCCTGAAACTGGCCGATACTCCCCTGGGACCAGAGACACTCTCCTTCCCCGGTTCCGAAACGGTTCCGGATCACGCAATGCCCGAAGCGCTGACCGAGGGGCTGGCCTATGCCCTGGCCCACCGCCCGGAGCTGACCCAGGTGGCCGAACGGCTGCGCCAGACCCGCATGGCCCTGGATTCGGCCCGGGGCGGCTATCTGCCCCGAGTCGATCTGGAGGCCCGCTATTACCTGGACGATCCCGGTTTGGCCTATGACACGGAGCGCGACAACTGGGCCGCGGCCGTCATCCTCAACTGGGACTTGTTCAGCGGCTTTCGCACCCGGGCCGATATCGGTGCCGCCCGAGCGGCCATTGACGAAGCGTTGGCCGCGGACCGTAAAACCCTGCTGGAAATCCAATTCGATGTGCAGCAGGCCTATTTGAATCTCCAGGCGGCCCAGGAACGGCTCAAGGTGGCCCTTTCAGCCGTGGACAAAGCCGAGGAATCTCTCGGTTTGGTAAAAACCCAATACGAAGGCGGATCGGCGACCGTCACCCGCTATCTGGAGGCCGAGCTGGACCGCAACCAGGCCCGCATCCGCGTTATTGCCGCCCGTTACGACCAGGAAAAGACCCGGGCGGAAATCGGCCGCGCCATCGGGCGGTGGTACGCCGCCCCCCAACCTCAACAGGACAGGCAATGATGATCCATTCCATGGTAGGCCCCTGCAAGGGGAACAAGGGGACCCTTTATGCCGCAGGGCTGCTGCTAATCCTGGCGGCAGCCGGCGGCTGCGACAAGATCGAGCCGGGGCAGGTGACCCCGGCATCGTCCCCGGCCCTCAATCTGCCCCTCACCGCCACTGCCCAGCGCCAGAAGGTCACTGAGTGGTATAAAGCCGTGGGAACGGTGCGGCCGCGCACGGAAACCCGCATCGGATCCCAGGTTGCGGCCCAGGTCCTGGATGTCAAGGTCGGCCCTGGGGATACGGTGGCCAAAGATCAGCTGCTCATCGCCCTGGACAGCCGCCAGCTCACCTCACGCCTGGACCAGGCCCGCCAGGGGCTGAAAAGCGCCCGGGCCGCCCGGGAACAGGCCAAACAGGCCGTGGTGGCGGCCGAGGCGGCCTTCCAGGAAGCGCAGCAGGCCTTTCGGCGCGTCAAGACCTATGTTCAGTCCCAGGCCGCCACGGCCCAGGATCTGGAAAAGGCGCAATCCGCCTTTGCCCAGGCCGAGGCCGGCGTCAAACAGGCCCAACAGGGACTGGCGGCCGCCAACGCCGGGATCAACCAAGCCGAAGAGGTGATCCACGAAGCTCAGATCGCCTTGAGCTTCACCGCGATCCGCGCTCCGGAAGCCGGCGTGGTCCTGGAGCGCTTGGCTGAAGTGGGAGACCTGGCCCTGCCGGGAAAACCCCTGCTGAGTCTGCGCACCAGCGGCGCGTTGCGCCTTGAGGCTTTTGTGCGCGAAGGCCTGGTTCAAAAAGTCGCCCCCGGAGTGCGCCTGAGCGTGGAAATCGAGAGCCTCGATCTGCTGCTGGAGGCTACCGTGGAGGAGGTCGTGCCCTACGCGGACCCAGCGTCACGCACCTTTCTGGTCAAAGCGGGGCTGGCCGGAGCTGAGGGCCTGTTTCCCGGGATGTTCGGCACCCTGCATATCCCTCTGGGTCAGCAGGAGATTGTCACCATTCCCGCGGCAGCGGTGCGCCGGGTGGGACAGTTGGAGCTGATTTACGTGAAAAGCGGCGACAGCTGGTCGTTGCGTTATATCAAAACCGGCCGCCGGAGCGACGATCAGGTCGAAGTTCTGGCGGGCCTCCAGGGCCAGGAAGAGATCGGCTGGGAGGGGTGAGGCCCGCGATTGGGATTTGAAACTTCTTCCCTCCAGACCTTGCATCCGATTAACCCCCTAAAGGCATAAACAGGACCTTCATGACATCCCAGAGCGCAGCGCCCCAAGGCGTGCTGGTAACGCTGGTGCGGCAGTTTCTTACCTCCCAGCTCTCCCTGATCCTGATCATCTTTGCCCTGGCCGTGGGTGCCGCCGCGATTCTGATCACCCCCCGGGAGGAAGATCCGCAAATTGTAGTGCCCCTGGCGGATGTCTTTGTCAACGTGCCCGGGGCCAGCGCCGCGGAAGTGGAAAAGCTGGTCGCCACCCCCCTGGAGCAGCTGCTGTGGCAAATCGACGGGGTGGAGTACGTCTACTCCATCTCTCGCGAAGATATGGCGCTGGTGACAGTGCGCTTCTTCGTGGGCCAGGACCGCGAAAACTCCCTGGTCAAGCTCCACAACAAGATCACCATGAATCAGGATAGGGTGCCCCCGGTGGTTCAGGGTTGGCTGATCAAGCCGGTGGAGATCGATGATGTGCCCATTGTCAACCTGACCCTCTATTCGGCACGCTACGACGATTTCGAGTTGCGCCGCATGGGCGAGGAGGCCATGGCGCGGCTCTCGGCGGTAACCGACATTTCGCGCACCGAAATCGTTGCTGGGCGCAAGCGGGAGATCCGGGTGGAGCTCCAGCCCGAGCGCATGTACGGCCTGAAAGTCTCCCTGCTGGAAGTAGCCCGCGCCCTTGAAGGCGCCGACGCCTCTATCACCGCCGGCAAGTTTGACCGCTATAACCGCCGCTTCAGCGTCACCAGCAACTCCTTTTTAACTTCAGCAGAGGATGTGGCCGCCCTGGTGGTGGGCGTCCATGGGGGACGCCCGGTCTACTTGCGGGACATTGCCGAGATTATGGACGGTCCCGAGGAGACCGCCAGCTATTCGCGGATCGGATTTTCCCACCGCTATCGCCAGGAAAACGGCCAGATCGGCGCGCCCCAGAGCTTTCCGGCGGTGACCCTGGCCCTGGCCAAAAAACGGGGCACCAATGCAGTCTGGGTCGCCAATGAAATTCTCCAGCGGGTGGCAGAGCTGAAACGCACCATCATCCCCGAGGGCGTCGAGGTGCAGGTGACCCGCAATTATGGGCACAGCGCCCAGCAAAAGGTCAATGGCCTGCTCAGCTCCCTGGGATTCGCCATCATCACCGTGATCATTTTATTGGCCTTGACCCTGGGCTGGCGGGAGGCCCTGGTGGTGGCCCTGGCCGTACCCATCAGTTTTTGCCTGGCGCTGTTTGTCAACTATCTGCTAGGGTTCACCATCAACCGGGTGACCCTCTTCGCCCTGATCCTCTCACTGGGCCTGGTGGTGGATGACCCCATCACCAACGTGGACAATATCCAGCGCCACATCCAGATGGGCAAACGCAAGCCCCTGGACGCCACTCTTTTTGCCGTGGGCGAGGTGCTGCCGCCGGTGATTTTGTCCACCATCGCCATTATCATCTCCTTTACCCCCATGTTTTTCATCACCGGCATGATGGGCCCCTACATGGCACCTATGGCCTCCACGGTACCGGTGACGGTGATCTTCTCCACCCTCTGCGCCCTGACCATCGTGCCCTGGCTCACCCACCTGTTGCTTAAAAAGCGGGCCTTGGGCGAGGCGGCAGCGGAGGAGGCCCCCAGCAGCGGGGCCAATCCCCTCATCGATAGGATCTACCGTAGGGCGGTAAGCCCCTTCTTAGGCTCTCGGGCCCTGCGCTACGGGTTGCTGGGGGTGATTGTGGTGCTGCTGGTGGTGCCCCTTCTGCTGGTGGCGGGCCGCCTGGTGCCGCTGAAGATGCTGCCCTTTGACAATAAAAACGAATTCCAGATTGTGGTGGACATGCCCGAGGGAACCCCCCTGGAAACCACCGATGCCGCCGTGCGCCAATTTGAGGACTACCTGGCCACGGTGGCCGAGGTCAGCAATACGGTCTCCTATGTGGGCACGGCTTCGCCCATGGATTTCAACGGACTGGTGCGCCACTACTACCTGCGCCAAGGCAGCCATCTGGCGGACATTCGGGTCAATCTGGCGGACAAGGCCCGGCGCCGGCAGCAGAGCCATCCCATTGTGTTGCGGCTGCGCAAGGAGCTGGAAGCCATCGCTGAACAGAGCGGGGCCGCCATCAAGCTGGTGGAGGTGCCGCCGGGTCCGCCGGTGATCGCCACCATCACCGCTGAAATCTACGGCGCCCCCTCCAGCACCTACGATCAGCTGATCCAGGCCGGAAACTATCTTAAACAGCAGATTATGGAGCCGGAACCCTTTGTGGTGGATATCGATGACACCAGCGAAACCCCGCGCACCAAATTTGACTTTGTAGTGGACAAAGAGAAAGCCGCCCTCCACGGGGTGAGCACCGCCGCCATCATCCGAACCCTGCATAGCGCCTTGAGCGGTGCCTTCCCGGCCACGGTTCACTACCCCGGCGAGCGCCACCCATTGCGGGTGCGCACCATTTTCCCCCGGGAAAAGCGCTCGGGGATCGCAGCCCTGACCCAGATCCCCCTGAAAAGCGCCGGCGGACAGATGGTACCCCTGGCGGAATTGGTGCGTGTGGTGGAGATCGAGGAGAGTCAGCCCATCTATCATAAAAACCTGGAGCGGGTGGTCTATGTGATGGCCGATATGGCCGGGCGCGCCCCCGGGGAGGCCATTTTGGACATGCAGAAGCGGCTCAGGAAGAACCCCCTGCCCGAGGAGATTCGGGTGGAGTGGGCCGGCGAAGGGGAGTGGGAAATTACCATTCGGGTATTCCGCGACATGGGGATCGCCTTTGCCGCCGCCATGCTGGGCATCTACATTTTGCTGATCATCCAGACCAACTCCTTTTTCATGCCCCTGCTGATCATGATGGCCATTCCCCTGACCCTCATCGGGGCCATGCCCGGCTTTTTTCTCCTCAATCTGGTGGCTGCGCGCCCCGTGGGAGGCTTTGAAAATCCGGTGTTTTTCACCGCCACCGCCATGATCGGCATGATCGCCCTGGGGGGCATCGTGATCCGCAATGCCATCGTGCTCATCGAATTCATCCAGGGGGCCCTTAAGGCGGGAACCCCTTTCAAGGAGGCCATCCTGCAAAGTGGAGCCATCCGCATGCGGCCTATTGTACTCACCGCGGCCACCACGGCCCTGGGCGCCTGGCCCATTACCTTAGATCCCATCTTTTCCGGTCTGGCCTGGACCCTGATTTTCGGCATCCTGGCCTCCACAGTGTTCACCCTGCTGGTGATCCCAGTGACCTATTTCGCCCTGTATCGCAAATCCCATACATAGCAGCCGAAAGGAACAGGGGGCGCCTGGAAAACGACGGTAGATGCAAATTCAAGAGAGGCCCCACAGCTTGAACTTCAGACCCATTCGTAGTAATCTGGCAACACGAGATCGCTCTGATCCGCGATGCGCTAAACCCCCGGCCGAACGCCAGATGGAGTAAGCGAGTAAAAACGGCTCTCGCCTGGAGTAAAAGGGAATTGGAGGATTGGTCAATTGAGGAATTTAGCATCCATTCCACCGCTTTTCCGGAATATCGCGGGTTACCTTTTCCAACGGCGCTAACCTTTGAAAGGAGGCTCACATGGCCGTCAAAATCTTGATCACCCGCACCGTGCCCGAAGACAAAGGCATGGAGATGCTGAAATTGTTCCAGGAGATGCGCTCTCTGGCCACCGGGCAGCCGGGCTACATTACCGGCGAAACTTTGAAAAGCAGCGACCGGCCGGATCTGTTCCTGGTGATCAGCACCTGGGAGTCCGCCGAGGATTGGGAAAAGTGGCTGCTCAACACGGAGCGCCAGAAAATTCAGGATCGAATCGATACCTTACTGGGCGGGAAGACCCAATACGAGATGTTCCATTACGGATTTCGGAGTTAACCGCCGGAGCGCGCGCCCATCATTTCGCCCCCCGTTCCGGGGGCTGCTTCCTTTGCCCGACCCATCTGCCCGGCCTCCGGCGGGAGCACCTTCAGGCGCTCTTATCCTCCGGGGGCAAGAGGGTGCGCAGCACATCCTCCTTCCCAATGATGCCCACGAGACGTTCTCCGGCCACCACCGGTAAGGTGTGGAAGTTGTTGTCCACCATGAGGGCCGCCACGGTTTCGATGGTGGTGTCAGGCTGAACGGTGACGGGTTTGGGGGTCATGGCATCGGCCACGGTGAGGGCCACCAGCTTGCGGGTTTGCTGTTCAAGCTGCTTGACAGAGGTCAGTTGGATGAATCCATCCAGGAAGGTAAACAGGGTGGGAATGGGCATCTTCTTTTGCTGGGCAATGAGATCGCTCTGACACAAAATCCCCTTCAGGCGCCCCTGGTCGTCCACCACCGGCGCGCCGTTGATCCGGTTTTCCAGCAACACCCGGGCGGCCTGGGTGATATCCATCCCAGGAGTTAGGGTAATCAGCTCGGTGGTCATTATCTCATCCACGGTGATCATAACATCCTCCCTGGCATCATCGGCCGTTCTAAGATTCAATCCCTGAATTCATAATTGGGATTAAAGGCCGCCCGGTCAAACCGAGACGCATTCGGCCTAAAAAATCTCCTTCAAGCCTTGGTGATGGTGAAGGTTTGCTCTTGGCTATGCCGGGATTTCAGGCGCGCTGTCCGGCAATCACGCGATCTTTCTCGGCCCACAGGGTGTTGAGCCAGCGATGGAATTGGCGTCGAAAAGCGCGATCGGCAATGTAATCCCCACGCAATTCGGCTGGGATGGGCAGCGATCTTACCGTCACCTTGATCTCGGAAATCGCGCCGCTTAAGAATGACCAGAAGGAATGCGTCCCTTGGGGGTAAACAATGGTCACATCCAGGATGCGATGCATTTGATCGCCCATGGCGCCCAGCACCTGGGCCACGCCCCCGCTGCGGGTTTTCAGCAGATGTTGGTAGGGCGAGCTCTGGGCCGCATGTTTGCGGGCCGAAAAGCGTGTGCCCTCCACAAAGTTCATCACCGAAACGGGGATGTCCTTGAACTTTTCGCAGGCCTTTTTGGTGATTTCAATGTCGCGTCCCTTGAGATGGGGATGTTTCTTCAAAAAGCTGGAAGAGTAACGTTTCATGAAGGGAAAATCGAGGGCCCACCAGGCCTGGCCTAGGAAGGGAACCCAGAAAAGCTCCTTTTTGATGAAGAATTTCAGAAAAGGGATTTTGCGGTGGAAGATGCGTTGAAGCACTAGAATATCCACCCAGGATTGATGGTTGGCCATGATCAGATACCAGCCGCCCCTGGAGAGCGGTACGTTGTTCCCGCCATCCGACCCGTGGGAATCGATTCCCGTCACCTCAATTCGGGTGGGTGAGAGCAGGCGCTGGATGAAGCCGTTGACCCCCACCCAGTTGACGGCGGCCCCGTTGAGGATGCGGCCGCAAAACCGGCGCCAGCTCTGGATGGGTACCAGCAGCTTCAGCAGACTGAATACAAATATGGGCAGACACCAAAACAGCGTGTTCACCGAGTAAAGGACCAGGGATGTTCCCGCCCGAAACGGTCCCAAGGCATTGGTGCGCATACGCTCTCCCGAATTGGAGGTCAATCGGTTCCCCGGATTGAATGGGGTAGCGGTCTGGGGTGCGGATTCTAAGGCCATACCGCCGCTTGAAGGCACGCCGCCTGGGGCAGCGTCCTCAGCCGGCAATTTTCCCGCTCCACGGTCTGCCGGTACTCCGCCTTGAGGGAATCCATCAGCGCCTTGACCGAGACGATCTCCTGGATGCGGTAGGCGTTTTCGCCGGCAAAGGCAAAGCCGTGTTTGAGTTTGCCCTTGCGCGCATTGCCCAGGGCAATGGCGATACAGTAGGGGCTTTTGAGGGGATCACAGGTTTTCAGGCAGTGAAAGGGGCATTTGAAGGGCGTCTTGCGCCCCTGCCGGACCGCATCGAGAAACTCATTGCGCACGGCCCGCCCGGGCATGCCCACGGGGCTTTTGATCACCGTCATATCTTCTTTGCCGGCGGCCACGTAGGATTCCTTGAAGGCAAGGTCGGCATCGCATTCGTGGGTGGCCACAAAGCGGGTGCCCAACTGCACGCCGGAAACCCCCATTTGCAGAAATTTGTGGATGTCCGCACCGGAATAGATCCCGCCGGCGGCAATCACGGGGATGGGTTTGCCGTTGCGGGCTTCAAAAGGTTTGACCTCGGCCAGCACATCCCGCACCAGATTTTCCAGGGTAAAGGCTGGATCGTCGATTTGGTTCAATTTAAAGCCGATGTGCCCGCCGGCCTTGGGCCCTTCCACCACGATGGCATCGGGCAGGTAATCATAGCGCGAGAGCCATTTCTTGCAGATAATCGCGGCGGCGCGGGCCGAAGAGACAATGGGCGCCAGCTTGGTTTTGGCCTCCGGGGTCAAGTATTGGGGCAAATCCAAGGGCAGGCCCGCACCGGAAAAAATAATATCGATCCCCTCGGCAATGGCGGTGCGCACCATGCGGCCGTAGCTGGTCAGGGCCACCATGATATTGACGCCGAGAATTCCCCGGGTCTGCAGGCGTGCCTTGCGGATCTCCCGGGCCAATGCCCGGCAATTGGCTAGGTCGCCATCCTCGGCGATATCGGGTTCCAGAATCCCCACCATGGCCGCGGCAATCACCCCGATGCCGCCCTGGTTGGCGACGGCCGCGGAAAGCCGCGACAGGGAGATGCCCACCCCCATGCCGCCTTGGATAATGGGCACGGGGCAGGTCAAATCGCCGATTGTCAGTTCAGGTAATTGGATCATCATATTTCCCTGGGTTCGGATCTTGAGTCTGGGTTTCAGGATGAGCGCATGGGGCGAATCAGACCGATCTACCACTGAGCGTGGAGCAGAACGCTCATGGCATTTCGACCGCCGCAAGTGCCCATGGGACTTCCCTGCTTCGAAAACCCATGGATGCAGGACGTAATTTATAAGGCCATTGCCGTTAAGCCACAAGCCAGGGCATCGGTTTTACAAAAGTTTTACATTTTTATTGGCTGGGGTTGCCCGGCCCAAATCGGGGCAAGAAATATCCGCCGGCCCCGGGCCGCGCCAGGCAAGCCCCACCCGGCTCGGGGAGGGTGCCTTGGTGGGCGGGTCAATCAGGAGGGCTCGGGGGTTTCAAACAAATACCCCACGGATCGAACACTTTTGAAATATTGGGGATTTTTGGGGTCTTCTTCAAAATATTTACGCAGCCGCACCACAAAATTGTCCACCGTGCGGCTGGTGAGCCTGCGGGAATAGCCCCAGCCCACCTCCAGCAGCTTTCCCCGGGAGAGGGGTTTGCCGCGATTGGCGATAAATAGTTTGAGCAGCTTGATTTCCTGATCGGTGAGGGTGATGGCGCCCTGCCGGCATTGGGCTGTACCGGTTTCAAAGTCGATGGAATTGGGGCCGAAGTTGAAAACCTGGCGGGCGGGCCCCGGCCCCGGCCGGTCCGGACGGCTCCAGGCGGCGCGGGTCAGCAGCCGATCCACCCGCAGCAGGAACTCTTCTAAATTAAAGGGTTTGGAGAGGTAATCATCCACCCCATAGGCGAGCCCCTTGACAATATCTTCCGAGGTGGCCTTGGCCGAGAGGATCAAGATGGGCACCCGCTCATCCTCCAGGCGAATGGATTGCAGAATCGACAGCCCGTCAATACCGGGCAGCATGATGTCGAGCACAATCAGATCCGGGCGAACCTCCCGCCAGCGCTTCAGCCCGTCAGGCCCATCCGAGGCGCAAAAGGTGCGGTACCCCTGAAGCTGCAAATTGAGCTCGATGCCGGCTGCAATGTGCAGGTCATCTTCAATGATCAAAATTTTGGCTTTCGGCTGGCTGCCCATAGTCCCTTAAGGATATCAGACCGCCCCCCGGTAAGGCAACGTGACGGTAAAGGTAGCCCCTTTGCCCCGCCCGGCGCTGAACACCTTGATCTTCCATTTATGGATGTTGGCCACGGTTTGGGCCAGATAGAGACCCAGTCCGCTGCCAATGGCGCTGCGGTCGTCCGCTCGGCCGATCTGGTAGAATTTGCGAAAAATTTTGCGGATCTCTTTTTGCTCCAGTCCAATGCCGTTATCGGCAAAATGAACCTGGAGGTTGCGGGGGCCACTCTCAAAACGGATATCGATCTGCGGATCCTCGGCCTGGTTGTATTTGACGGCATTGGTGCCCAGGTTCATCAGCAGCATCTCAAACAGGGATAAATTGAGCCGAAAGTGGGGCAGCGGTTCGGCCGGGGGATGAATCACCACCCGGCACTGGGAAAAGAGGTGTTCGCTGTCCTTGAAAAAATTCTGAATGGCGGCCACCAGATCGACCTCCCGGAATTCATGAGCGTAACTTTTGCTCTCGATTTTGGCCAGATTCAATATGCGGTCGATGGTTTCGGTGAGCCGGCCCACATCGGTGAGCATGAATTGGATATACTTGAGTTGATCCGCCCGGGGCAGTTGGTGCTTGGTAAAGGTCTGCAGAAACAGCTTCAGTGAGGTGACCGGCGTTTTCAACTCGTGGGTAAAATTGTTGATAAAATTGTTTTGCAGCCGGTAGAGCTGCAGAGCTTTCTGGCTGTAGACATAGATCATCAAAATCCCGATCAAAATCACGCCCACCAGCACCGAAAGCACAATAATGACCATCCAGGTATCCACCGCCAGCACCTGCTCGGTTTCCAGATTGAGCCGCTGCACCGCCGACCGGATTCCGGCGCTGGCTTCGATGTACCAATGGATGTATAAAAAGAGGGAGGTCCCCAGGGCCAGGATGGAGAGGATAAAGATTAAGAGGGGGTGAAGGAACCAGCGCGGAGATTTCATGGCGCGCTCCGGTCCGGGGCACGAAACGGCCGACCCGGCGCAACATCTGCGTCAGGGGCGGCAACACCGGCCTCAGCTTGGGTCAGCCCATCAATCGAGGAAAACGGCGACATGGTAAAAAGGCAATAAATTCGATATATTGTTTTTTGGAAAGGCGGTTATCGGACAAGGTATTATACTTCTCCACCCGCCGAAACGGAAGGCTTCATCCCCATGACACCTCTCAACCGGCTCCTGATCCTCACCCCCGACGCCCAGCGCTACCACGAACTGCTTCGCGCCCAGCAGCCCCCTGATCTCGAAATCAGCATCTGCCCGCAACGCACGGCCAACGACATGGCATTGGGTCAAGCCACCATCATCCTGGGAGAACCGGGCCATGTAGCACCGGTTCTGGCGCGCGCTGGACGGTTGAAATGGGTGCAATCCACCTTTGCCGGAGTGGAAGCCCTCTGCCGACCGGACCTACCCCGTAACTACCGCTTAACCGGGGTCAAGGGGGTTTTCGGCCCTTCCATGACCGAATATGTATTTGCCCACATTCTATCTCTGGAACGCCACCTGGCCGAAATGCGCGCCAATCAGCAGGCCAAGCGGTGGCAACGGCACGCCTACGGACTGCTGCGGAAGCGGACCCTGGGACTCTGCGGGCTGGGCGCCATCGGCCGCTACATCGCCCAGACCGCGGCCCATTTTGGAATGACGGTGGTGGCTTTCAAGCGAACCCCGGGCAGCGACCCGCTGGTTGAGCGCATCTACACCGGAAATGAATTCGGTGCCTTTTTGGGCCGGCTGGATTATCTGGTCCTGACCCTTCCCCAAACCCCGGCCAGCACCCACCTGATCAATGCCCGCACCCTGGCCATGCTGAAACCCTCGGCAGTGCTGATCAACATCGGACGGAGCAACGCCGTGGCCGAAGCCGATCTAATCGCGGCGCTCTCCAAGGGGCGGATTCGCGGCGCGGTTCTGGATGTATTTGATCAAGAGCCCTTGCCCCGGGACAATCCCCTCTGGGAACTGCCCAATGCCGTGATCACGCCCCACCAGGCGGGGATCAGCTTTCCCGAGAACATCCTTCCCATCTTCATGGAAAACTACCGGCGCTTCTTAGCCGGCGCCCCCCTGAAGTATGAAATCGATTTCATTAGGGGGTACTGAATTTATACACAATATCTTTATTCGCTCTGGCGGCTTTCGCCGTCCAGAGCGAATAAAGATTTAGAACCCCAGATCCTCATTGATCAAAACTACATTGACCCGATCCTTGGGAAAGGACTTTTCAGTGATGGCCCATGAGTTGCAAATCCGTTCGGGACTGCTGCAATCATGGCAAAAGCCTGTCTTGAGACAGGGATTTTTCTTGTCCAGGCGCAGCACGTTCACCGGAGCGGCGTATTCCTTGATCCGTTGCATGGCCCCTTCCAGATCGGGCACCAGCTTATTGCGGCCCACCAGCACAATCACGTGGCGGGGACCGAAGGTGAGGGCGGCCACGCGGTTGCCGATCATGTCCAGATTGACCAGATCCCCCTGTTCGGTGACCGCATTGGTGCCCGTGATAAACAGATCCACCAGCAGGGATTGGCGGCGGCGCTCCAGCATCTCGGCCATGGCCAGGCTCTTGTCGAAGGTATCGATCACCGTCAGATCGTCACGATCCTTGATCTCCTCGTAGAGGCCCGTGGCCACAAAGGTCATGGAGCCGCCCCAGGAGACGCTGGTGGGATTCACCTTGGGCCAGATCTGCTCCATCACCACCCGCCGGGCATCTTGCACGCCTTCCACGCAGAACACCCGAAAGTTGTTTTTTTCCAGAGTCTCCTGCACCTTTGCCAGCCGCAGGCGCCAATAAGCATCTTCAGGGTTTTTCATCCTCGACTCCTTATTTCGCTGGGATTCATTTGATTCATGGATGGTCATTTGCGGATTTCAGTCCGGGCTCCGTATTCACCGGTGCCGCAGACTATCAAATGGCGGATGGAGGGTCAAAATAATTACCCACCCGAGGCTGAAGGGATGTGCCCGACTGCAGGCTGTTTTGCCGCGGCCAGGCATACCAGAGCCAGAGTATAGGCCAAGAGCCCCGCCGCCGCCAGGGCCGGCTCCCCCAGCGCCAGGGCCAGGGGCAGGGCCGCCACCGCACCCACCACCGAAGCAATGCCGTTCATGGACCAGGCAAAACAGCGTTGGCGGGGCGTGAGGCTCAGGCGCGCCAGCCCGCCGGGAAAAGGAATCCCCATGAAGAAGGCCACCGGCGCCAGCCAGGCCAGGGCCAGGGGCAGGGTAATCAGCTGCGGCAGGGCCATCAGGCGGGTCACCACCCAAGGGGTGGCCGCCTGCCATAGAGCCAGCAGCACCACCAGCCGCAGCAGATCGCCAGTCAGGCCGTCACCCCCGAGCCGCTGAACCCGCAGCCCTCCCAGACCAGCAAAAAAGAGCATGCCCCCCAGGGTGAGGGCCAGGCTCACCACGGCGTTGCCGGTGAGCAAGGTATAGAGGTGAATCAGATAGATTTCCACCCCCATGAAACCCAGTCCCACCGCCAGAAAGTAGACCACAAACCCCAGGGTCACGCCCCCGGGTGTCCGGCGCGCCCGGGGCAGGGGCAGCAGCAGAAACACCAGGGCCAGCACCAACGCCAGACCCAGCACCACCATGACCACCAGTTCCCCGGACATCCAGAGGGTGTACACCCGCTGGCCGGTGGCCTGGTAGAGATGGCTCAGGCGGCTCCATTTTAAAAACCGGTTGGGATAGGGCCGCCAGTCGCTGGCGGGACGCAGGTCCAGGTTTTGGGTCTTCAGAAAATGATCATAGCGCTTGGCGGCCAGGGCCGCGGCCAGGGCCTTGATCCCCTGATACAGATAGGGGGCCTCAAACTGATTGTAGCGATTGACCCTGTCGGCGGGCACCCCGCCGGGCAGGTAAACCGGATCGAAATTTTGCCGCTCGATCCAATCCAGTAGGGGCACCAGATCGCCCAGGGGTTCCCTGCCGGCCAAAAAGGTGACCGTATCCCAGTTGCGAAACACCGCCAGATGGCGGCTGGGATCGGCGGCTCCCAGGTGCCCCAGGGCCCGGTAAAACGTGGCCCAGATGCGCAGGGCATCGGAGGGCGGCAGCAGCAGCCGGCGGGAGAGCACCATCACACCATTCTCCCGCAAACGGCCCAGCTGCGCGGCAAGGGCCTGCCAGGTCAGCAGATGGTCCTGTTCCAAGGCCGCGGTGCCGGGCAGGGAGTAGCCCCAGTTTTCCAGATGAATCAAATCGAAGTGTTCCCGGCTGCGGGCCAGATAGGCGCGGGGCCGCTTAAGGGAGGCATTGAACCGGTAATGGCCGCCCAGCATGGCCGACAGCCGCGGATCACTGGCCAGCACCCGCACATCCCGGGCCGGGCCGGCTGCGGCACAAGCGGCGGCCAGACCGCCATTGTGGATAATAAGCAGCACCCGTTGGGTTTGGGGGCGATGGATGTAGCCGCTGTAAGAGAGGGTCCGGCGGGCGAACGCGGCACCCGTCTCCTCTGGTGGATAGAGATGAATAGGGGCGTCGCCGTCCTGGTAGACCACCGCCGGCACCGGCAGCCGCCCATTGAATTGCAGGCTCAATCCAGGGGCGAAACGCACATGGGGGCTGTGAACTCGTTCGAGGCGCCCCCGCAGACCGTTGTCACCCGAAACCGGCACCGTGCCCGGGAACTGCCGCACCTGGGAAAGGGCCTTGTAGGGGTTGGGCGTCAGCCTCAGGGCGGGGGGCTCGCTCAGGGCCACCCCCCCTGCCGCGGCCACTAGTGCCAGTGCCGGCACCCATCGTCGGCAAGGCATGGCTCCAAGCTCCCCTTGGGAAGCCGAACCGGGCCGGCGGCCCCAAAGATAGGCCAGGGGCGGAAGCAGGGCCAGGAGGACGATTAAGGGGCCTTCACTGACCAGTTTCAGCAGCAGCCCCGGCAGGGCCGCGCCCAGGGCCGAACCGCTCATGGTGGCGAAATAGACCCGCCCGGCCTGTCCCGGCAGTGCGGCAAAACTGAGGGAGAGCATCAGTCCGGTGATAAAAAAAGGCAAGGCCAGCAGGGGATACAGACCCAGCAGATACACCAACTGGACCGGCTCCACCGGCAGCCGAAAATAGTCCAGGGGCAGGTGCAGCACAACCAGCAGGCCGGCCAGGGTGCTGAGCGCATAGAAGGCGGCCAGAGGCCCGGCCAAGTCCCGGGCCTTTTGGCTCAGATCCGCGGGGGTTCCCTTGAGGCGCCGCAGGCTCCAGTAAGTCCCGCCGGCGGCGAAACCGAACATCACCAGACTGATCACCATAAAGGAGAGATGGTGCCACTGGGTCACTGCAAAGACCCGGGCCAGAAGAATTTCGACTGCCAGGCTCGACCCGGAGAGCCAGAAAATCAGCGCAAGCGGCATGACGGGCTCAGCGCGCCAAGGCGTGGCCGGTCAGGGGGACAAAGAGCACCCCGGTGATGGTGCGCACGGTGTAGTCTCCGTCGCTCTTGGTGACCAAGACAAGATTTTGATAGCTGAAAGGATTGCCCAGGGGCAGAATCAGCTTGCCGCCCGGTTTGAGTTGCGCCAGCAGGGGGGGTGGGATATGGTCCACAGCCGCGGTGATCATGATGGCATCGAAAGGTGCGCCCAGAGGGTGGCCGAAATAGCCGTCGCCCTGGAGGGCCGTGACATTGGCGATGCCCAACTCCTGGAGAAGCGCGGCGGCCCGGCGCTGCAAGGGCGCCTTGATCTCCATGCTGACTACCGATTGGGCCAATTGGGCCAAAACCGCGGCCTGGTAGCCGGAACCGGTGCCGATTTCCAGCACATGGGCATCCTGCGGTAGTTCCAGGCTGGCGGTCATCAGGGCCACGATGTAAGGCTGGGAAATGGTTTGGCCCTCGCCGATGGGCAGGGGGGTGTCCCCGTAGGCCCGGGCCGCCAAGGCCGGCGGGACAAACTTGTGGCGGGGAACCGTGGCCATGGCCCCCAGCACCCGGGAATCATGGATCCCCCGGACCTCAAGCTGGGTGTGAACCATCTCCCGGCGGCGGGTATCCCAATCCTGGGCATACCCATGGGACCCGGGAATCCAGAGCAGCAGGCCGATGGTCAGGAAAGCGGCCAAAAAACGAAAATGAGCGGACATGCAAACCCCGCTTGAATAAAGAGGGAACCATTCCCCGCCAACACCCGAGAGCTAACCCAAGTATGGCAAAAGCTTCAACCCCATCCGGCAGTTCCAAATCCAGTTCCGAATGCAATTCCAATTCCAGGGGCATTCCGGATCGTAGCGGGTGTTTGCGGCTCATGACCCGCATGGCCATGGCGCCCCACATTGCCGCCCACAGCCTGCGGGTCTGGCAGGTGGCCTGCGCCATCGCCCCGGGGCTGGCGGCGGCCGGCCGGCCCCTCAACCTTAAGCTGGTTGAGGCGGGTGCCATGCTCCATGATATAACGAAAACCCGCAGCCTGACAACCGGTGAAAACCATGCCGCCAGCGGCGAAGCCCTGCTCAGGAAGATGCGCCTGGGGCGTGTGGCAGCCCTCATCGGCCAGCACGTTACTCTCCGCGCCTATCCCCCGGAAACCCTGGATGAAGCCGTGATCGTCAACTATGCCGACAAACGCGTGATTCACGACAGGGTGGTCAGTTTAGGGCAACGCCTGACTTACATTCTGGAAACCTACGGTAACGACGCCCCCCGCCGCCACCGCATCCGCCGGTTGTGGCTTTGGACCGAAGCATTGGAAGCGCGGATTTTTCGACCTTTGAGTTTTGGCCCGGGCCAACTGACGGAGCGTCTCGACGACGACGCCTTTGCCGAAAGCTGGGGTCAATTCCGCCAATTGTCGCGACTTGATCTTTAAAATCGTTGCTGTTAGGTGTAATTACTTTTACCTTTGAGCGGAACAGTGGGGCCTTGGGAAAAGCCGAGCCCCCCGACCCAGTTTCCTAAGCGAGCAAGGCTCAACCTATGTATCGAGATAACTATATTAACTCACTGCGCACCGAACTGCTGGACATGGTGACCGAGCATCTAACCCCTCTGGCTCTGCGTTACGGCTACAGCGAAGTTCCCCTGGAAACCAACATCAAATGGAAACCCCAGGTGCTGGTGCTGGGCAACTACTCCTCGGGCAAATCCACCTTGATCAACGAGCTACTGCAGACCCGAGTCCAGGCCACGGGTCAGGCCCCCACCGATGACTCATTTACCGTGATCACCTATGATGACACCCTCCCCGAGAACGCTCCGGTCCAGGTGACCGAAGAGCGGGACGGAAAATTTCTGCTTCACGACCCTGAATACCCCTATGAAACCCTCAAGAAACACGGGCAGCGCTTCATCTCCCATTTCCGCCTCAAGAAGGTCAACTCCCCCTTTTTAAAAAACCTGGCCATCATCGACACCCCGGGCATGCTGGACAGCATCTCGGAACGGGACCGAGGCTATAAGTACCAGGATGTGATCGGGGATTTCGCGCAGATCGCCGACCTGGTGCTGGTGCTGTTCGACCCCCACAAGGCCGGAACCGTGCGGGAGGCCCACACCAGCCTGCGAGACACCCTTCCGGCGCGGACCTTTGAGGATCGTGTTCTGTTTGTGCTCAACCGGGTGGACGAATGCGCCTCTCTCATCGACCTGCTGCAGGTGTACGGGACCCTCTGCTGGAACCTTTCCCAAATGACCGGCCGCAAGGATATTCCCACCATTCATCTCACCTATTCCCCCCAGGCCATGGCCAAACAGGGCAGACATGACGGGAATGACCAAAGTTTTCTCGAGTATTTAGCCAATCAGCGCGAGGAGCTGAAAACCGCTATCATGGAAGCCCCCCGGCACCGCCTGGACCATCTGGCCACCTTCGTGGAAACCCACGGCGAACGGCTCTCCCACATGCTGGAAGGCCTGCTGAGCTATCGCCGCCGCAGCCGGCTGCTGCGTCTCAAGCATTACACCGTGGCAACCGCTCTGGCCCTTGTCGCCGGGGCAGGGGCCGTGGTCGGCTTGATGGCCCTGGGACTTTTGCCCGGAGATCCCGTTACCCTGGGTATTGTGGGGGGCAGCGCCGCAGTGTTGGCCTTTATCCTCTGGCGCAGTTTCGTGATTCAGTTTTTTATGAAACGCTTTCATCGCCGTCAGCTTAAAAACCTGGATGACCTGACCCCCCTGGAAAACCAAACCCGCCGGGACAGCTGGCAGGCGGTGCAGGGCAACGTGGCATCGTTTTTAAAGTCCAGCGCCGGAAAGTACTCTCTCAGGGAGACCCGTCAAAATCTTTTCTCCGCACAGCAGGTGTACAAAGAGGGCTCCCGGGAGATCCGCGAAGCCCTCAATGAATTGGCCACCCTCAAGGAAGAGGGGAGCGCCGATGCCACGGTGCCGCCCTGGGCCCGGGCCGCGGGACCGGAGGTTCGCCAACCAACTTAGGGTTAATGTTTTCATCAGCCTGTCGCATCTCCGCAAACCGTTGATGGCCCCGGGCCAGAATCCGGCCTAACAACTTCTCTTCTAAAACTTCCGTATTGGCAACCAGCCGGTGGGATTCGGCAATCTCATCCAGGGGTTCCCAGCGCGCCTTGAAGGGTTCGAGATGCACCAGGCGTGCGTCGGAGAGGCCTTCGCCCCGCTCCCGGTCCGCCAGGCGGCGCTCCAGAAGCCCATCCCCCGCCTCACACACCACCCACAGCAGGGGTACATGCAATACGGCCGCCATATCTCGCAACATCTTGCGTTGACCCGCCCGGCTGAAAGTGGCGTCCAGCACCACGGAGCGTCCCACAGTCAGGTGCTTTTGGGCCAGCTCCGCCATTCGCCGGTAGGTGCGGGCGGTAAATTCCGGTGTGTAGATGCCCTGATTGAAAGCCCTCGGGCCGGCATCGCCGGGAACGCGGCCGGCCAATTTTTTGCGAATCAGGTCGGATCTGAGCCAGGGCAGTCGCAAGGACCGGGCCAGCTGCCGGGCTTGGGTGCTTTTTCCGGAGGCGGGCAGTCCGCAAAAGATCCAGGCCACCGGCCGGCTGAAATTGATGGCGTAGCTCCAGGCCAGCTCCAGATAACGACGGGTTTCGGCATGCAGGCGGGAGCGGTGACTGGCCCCGGGGCGTTCCTGATCCAATTGAAAACAGTTGATCTTACAGCGCACAAAGGCGCGGTAGCATTTATAGAAATCCAGCAGCGCATAGATTCCGAAATCCTCGCTGGCCTCTGCATAGGCGGCGATCAGCTGCCGGGCCAACTCCGGCGCCCTCTGGAAGTCGAGATCCATGGCCAGAAACGCGATGTCGGCCGCGACGTCCCCGTAGCGAAAGCGCTGGTTGAATTCAATGCAGTCCAGAATCTGGATTTCCGCGCCCAGGTAAACGTGGTCGCAGCGCAAATCGCCGTGGCAATCGCGGATAAAGCCCTGGGCCACGCGACGGTCAAACAGGGCCTTGCGGGCGGACAAAAAGCGGCGGGTAGCCCTGTGAACCCCACGATGACGCCGCCCGTCGATAAAACGGCCGCAAAAGGGTTCGGTTTGGCTGAAGTTCTCCTCGCAGTTGAGCCCCACCCCGTCCCAGCCCCCCAGAAGTTGGATCGGCGCCCGGGTGGCGCGCAGCTGGTAAAAGGCGGCCAATTTGGCGGCCACCGCCGCCACCTCCTCTTGGGTCAGGGTCCCGCGCCGCAGCCGTTCGGTCATGGTATCCCCATCTGGCAGCTGCACCATCTTGACCGCATACTCCACGGCAGGCCCCTGGCCGGCCAGGGCGTAGCCGCCCGCCTCACAAGTCAGGGGCACTACATCCCAGTAGATTCCCTGGGACAACCGGCGATTGAGACGCACCTCAGCCTGACAGCAGGCCCGGCGCTTTTCCAGCGTGGAATAATCTAGAAATCCGAAATTGACCGGTTTTTTGATTTTGTATACCCAATCGCCGGTGAGAAACACCACCGAAGCGTGGGTCTCCCGGCATTCAAGCTCCCCAACCGGATGGGGATAAACGCGGGGGTCGGCCATGGCGGCCCGCAAGCCGGGAAGATGGTCGCGCACGGGCGATCCTCCTGGAGTGGGCGGTTGTCCTGAGGATCCGCCAGATTTAGGTGGGCTGCTTTAACTCAACATAATCATTTTCGGCCGCGGGTCACGGGGAAAGGCCCGGGCAAGCTGCCGATCCACCAGCGCGGGGGCTGGACGGCGGGAAAGGTAGACCAGATGGGCCGAACAACGGCAGTCCGATGCCCCAAACCCCGCGACCGGAAACTGGGCCTCCGGCAAATCCCCCAGCAGCTCGGCCCACCCATGCTCCCGGGCGCATGGCGCGGCCCACACCGCCCAGGGGCGGGTCCAGGGCCGCAGATAGTCCAGATGCCAGCGGGGCGTTTTATGGCAGCCCAAATGGTGGCTCAGGCGGCCCGCCACGCCGCCCGGCCCCTGGGCGCTACCCACGTAGAGATACCAGCCGCAAATAAAGCGGTGGGGCGCCAAACGGCCCACCTTCAAGGTCTTTTGGGCCGGCAGATAGATCAGCAGGGCATAGGTGCCGGGGAACCTGAAGCGCTCCAAAACTTCAGGGCGCGGCTCGATGCGCCTCACAGGGCGTCCAGCAGATCCAAGGGGTTCTCCAGCAGCAAGGCCGCCCCGGCCCGACGCAGTTCATCAGAGCTGCGATAGCCCCAGACGGCCCCAGCGCCCAGCATTCCCGCGGCCTTAGCCGTGGCCATGTCCACATCGGAATCGCCCACAAACAGGCAGGCTTCCGGGGCAAGCGCCAGCTTTTGAGCGATCTCCAGGGCAGCCGCCGGGTTGGGCTTGGGGGGCACATCATCGCGGAACCCCAGCACCGGCCAGAAGGACCAGGCGCCGAAGAACTGGCCCATGCAGGCCTGGGCCAATTCATGGCGCTTATTGGTCAACACCGCCAGTTTCAGACCTTTTTCAGTCAGCTGATCCAGCAAGGGGCCGATCTGGGGAAAAAGCTCGGTATTCTGATTCAATTGCCGGTTATAGGCCGCGAGGTAACCCTTGAGGCAGATCTCAATCACCTCCGGCCGCTGGGCTTCGGGGGGCAGGGCGCGTATGATCAATTGGCGGGGGCCGTCTCCCATGAAATAGCGGTAGCTTTCCAGCGGGTGGCGGGGAAAGCCGTTGGTTTCCAACACCCGGTTGACCCCATTGCCGATATCTACCAGGGTGTCCAGCAGGGTCCCGTCCAAATCAAATACAACTGCTTTGAATTTCATGGTGCTCCAATCTTTGCCAAATGGGTTTTCCCGAGGATCCGTGAGGGCGGGGTGTAGCACCCGCCCTCACTGCCGCCCAAACCCTCGGTGGAAGTTTAACCCGATAAGACAAGGGTTGCTTGACGCTCCCCGGCCGGGGAGGGTATGACATGCCATCGATTCTGTAACCAGGGAGAAATCCGCGTGTCAATGAAAACCCGCCATGCCGTCTACTTTCAGGACGCCTGCCAAATGGAACAGCTGGCCGACCGGAGCGTCCAATTGATGATCACCTCACCGCCCTACCCCATGATCGAAATGTGGGATGATCTTTTCCGCGGCCAGGATAAACGGATCGATGCCGCCCTTTCTAAAAATTTAGGCCGGGAGGCCTTTGCAGCCATGCATCAACGGCTGGATGGGGTCTGGAAAGAGGTCTACCGGGTGCTGCAGCCCGGAGGCCTGGCCTGTATCAATATCGGCGACGCCACCCGCAGCCTGAAGGATGAGTTCGCCCTCTATCCCAACCATGTCCGCATTCTGGACGCCCTGCAAAGGCTGGGATTTACCATCCTGCCCGAAATTCTGTGGCGCAAACCTACCAACTCGCCCACCAAATTCATGGGTTCCGGGATGTTGCCCGCCGGGGCCTACGTCACCCTAGAGCACGAGTTCATCCTGATTGCGCGCAAAGGGGGCAAGCGCATGTTCAGCAAGCCCGACCTGCGGGCCAACCGCCAGGCCAGCGCTTTTTTTTGGGAAGAGCGCAATCAGTGGTTTTCCGATGTCTGGATGGACATCGTCGGGACCCGCCAGAAATTACCCGGCGGAAAAATCCGCGCCCGCAGCGCAGCCTTTCCCTTTGAGATCGCCTATCGCCTGATCAACATGTATTCGGCCAAAGGGGATCTGGTGCTGGACCCCTTTATGGGCACGGGAACCACCATGGCCGCGGCCATGACCGCGGCCCGCCACAGCACGGGCTACGAACTCTCCCGGGAGCTGGCCCCTATTATCAAAGAGACCGCGGAGTGCCTGCCGGCCCTGGCCCATGAAACCCTCCAGTTGCGCCTGGCGCGCCACCAGACGTTTATCGCCCAGCGCCAGGAGGCGGGCAAGCCGCTCAAATACCGCAACCGCGTATACGGTTTTCCGGTGGTGACCAACCAGGAAAAAAATCTTTACCTCGACGAAGTTCGGACCGTGAGCGTCAACGGGTCGGGCGAGTTCACGGTAACTTACGCGCCCCAGCCTGAATCCCGGCCCGCAACCGAGTCTGAGACTAAAATCGAAGTCCAGGCCCACGCCCCGGCAACCCAGGCCGCGCCTCGCCAAACAGCCCCCCAAACCCCCCGCCGCAAACGGGGTCGGCCCCCCAAAGCCAAGCCCGATTCGGCCCAGATCCCCCTTTTTGGTGAATCTTGTCCCAGCCCCGGGAAGCGGCCGCTGGGGATCCCTTGACAGGCCTGAGGAACCCCACTACCCTGCCCCAGACGTCCTGAACCCCGCATGAGGTAAAAAATAATGAACGCAATTCCCTCTCCCTGCCGTGACCCGAAACCCCGCAATGGACACCTCAGCGACTCCCCTTTTACACCATTCCGCCGGATAGCTTTCCTCCTCGCGGCCTTGATGGCGTTCGCCACCTTGGGGATGAGCTGCATGGGGCGATCCGTGGTGGAAAGCGAGGAGGGGGGAGCTTATGACTTGCGGCGTCTGCGCTGGGGGATGAGTCAGGAGCAGGTTCGCGACGCGGAGCGTGCCCGTCTGGCTTATGAAGATCCACGGCTGCTGGTCTACGATGCCAAGATTCTGGATCGTCAGATGGCCCTGGAGTACCACCTGGGGAACAATCAGCTCTACCGCGCCGTGTACCGTCTCTCCGAGGACTATCTCATGGAGGCCAAATACCTGAAGGACTATAACGACCTCAAGACCATTTTAGGAAAGAAATACGGCCCTCCGGAGACCGATGAAATGAAGTGGCATAAACCGCATCTACAGGGGGATCCCAGCCAGTGGGGGGTTGCCGTGAGCATCGGCGATCTGGCCTGCCACACGGCCTGGGAAAATCCCCGCAGCCGGATCACGCTGAACTTGACCGGAGGCGGTCATGAGATAAAATGCACCATCGAATACACCTCCAAAGAGCTGGCCCATCTGGCCCACGTCCAGGAAGCCCATGACGAAGCCCCTCAGCAGAGCGGCCGGACCGATAAGCGCCTGAAAAAGGCCCTGGAGGATTTTTAGCCGATTTCCAGATAGATTTTATCACTCATTTCAATCCACGCACTTACTTCTCCAAAGGCCCCCGAATTTTAATTTTCAGGAATAGATCGCCCCTGGCCCCGCCTGCGCTGATTTTGCCCATCCCCTGGAGCCGCAGGGACTTGCCTTCGGCAATTCCCGGCGGCACGTTCACCCGCACCAACCGTTTCTGAAAGCCCCAGGGTACGTTGACCGTTTTCTGGGCCCCCACGGCCGCCTCGTAGGGCGTGAGGGTCAGGGTACCGTAAGTATGGGCATCCGCGCCGGTGGCCACCGGCCGCACCATCTGCAGGCGGGGAGAGGTTTTGCGGGTGGTCATGGGCCGCACCCGCTGGGAGATGCCGGCATGGGGAATCTGTTTGAACAGTTTCAAAAAGAGCATCCCGCAGACAAAGCCGCCGATATGGGCCCACCAGGCTACCCCGGTCACGGCACCGGCACTGCCCGCGGCATTGAGAAACTGCAGCAAGAACCACAGCCCCAGGAAGAAGAAGGCCGGAATCTCCACGAACCAGGGGAAGATGATGATGGGAATCAGGGTCAGAATGCGGGCGTTGGGATGGAGCAGCATGTAGGCGCCCATCACCCCCGAGATGGCCCCGCTGGCCCCGATGGTGGGCACATTGGAGTGCAGATTGAGCACCATGTGGGCCAGCCCCGAGCAGATGCCGCACAGCAGGTAAAACAGGAGATAGCGCAGGGGACCGAGCTGATCCTCTACATTGTCGCCGAAGATCCACAGGGACCACATGTTGCCCGCCAGGTGCCAGAAGCCGCCGTGCAGAAACATAAAGGAGAGAAAGGCGAAAACCTGCTGAAACCCGCTGAAGTATTCGGCGAATTCCGGCACCGCATAACGGGCCGGCACCAAACCGTACACGTAGATAAAGCGGTTCAGGTCGGCGCCCTGGGCCGACTGCAGCAGGTAGACCAGCACGTTGACGGCGATGATGGACTGGTTGACCACCGGCCGGTTACGGGAGGTCAGGGTATCGCGGATGGGAATCATGGGTTACCCCGGCGGCCGCTTCAGTGCTCTTGTTCGTAAAAACGGTGGCATAATGAGGATGTCAAGGCGCCTGGCTGACAAGGCGCGAAAAATAAGGAATATCGGGAATATTTCGTGTTTCCGCAACGCCGTCAGCCCGGATGGATTGGCGGCCGAATGTCATTGGTTTTGCGGATAGGAGCACTTAGCCCTGGGCCGCCATGGCGTGCATACGCGCCAGATTGGCATCCAGTTTTTCGGCGTTGGCGCTCAGTTCGTCAAATATAGCGCGGTTTTTGGCCACCACCGCCTCGGGCGCCTTGGCCAGAAAGCCCGGGTTATTCAACTTGCGCTCCACCGCGGAGAGCTCCTGGATCACCTTGGCGATGGCTTTCTCCAGGCGCTGGCGCTCTTTGTCGAAATCGATGACGCCCTCTAAAGAGACAAAAATCTGGGTATCCCCGGCAATGGCCGTGGCCGCTGCGGCCGGCCGCTCCCCGGGCGCTTCCACCTTGAACTCCGCCAACTGTGCCAGGTTGCGGATCAGATCACCATGGCGAGTGATTGCTTCGCGATCCTCTTCCCCAGGACTTTGCACGGTGACCGCCAGCGCTTTGGCCGGGGCGATGTTCATCTCGCCTCTCACGTTGCGGATCCCGGTGATGATGGCCATGACCAGTTCCATGCGGGCCTCGGCCTGGGAATCCTGGCGAACCAGGGCCGGGGCGTCCCCATCCAAAGGATAGGCCGCGGTCATAATGGAGTCTTCACAGCCGGGCAGCTGGTGCCAGATCTCCTCGGTGACAAAGGGGGTGATGGGGTGTAGCAGGATCAGCACCTGGCGCAGCACCTGCCAGAGCACCCGGCGCGCGGCGGCTTGGCGCGGCTCCCCCAGCTTGCCGTAGAGGGCCGGCTTGGCGGCTTCAAGGTACCAGTCACAGAACTCGTGCCACACGAAATTGTAGAGCGCCCCTGCGCATTCGTTGAAGCGGTAGTCGTCCAGGGCCGCCCCAGACTCGGCCGTGACCCGCGCCAGGCGGGACAGAATCCAGCGCTCCGGCAGACCAAGATCTTCGGCATTTTCCCCGGAAAGACCCACCGAGCCGACATCCGGGGGGCCGCCATTGCCTGCTTCAAGATGCATCAGGGCAAAGCGCGAGGCGTTCCACAGCTTGTTGATAAAGTTGCGGTAGCCCTCCACCCGTTTGGCGCTCATCTTGATGTCCCGGCCCTGGGCCGCAAAGGCGGTGAGGGTGAAGCGGAAGGCGTCGGTGCCGTATTGATCGATGACCTCAAGGGGGTCGATGACATTGCCCTTGGATTTGCTCATCTTTTGCCCCTCTTCATCCCGCACCAGGGCATGGATGTAGACATCCTTGAAGGGCACATCATCTTTGAAATGGAGGCCCATCATCATCATGCGGGCCACCCAGAAAAAGAGAATGTCAAACCCGGTGATCAGCACCGCGGTGGGATAGTACTTTTGCAACAGGGCGGTCTCGTCGGGCCAGCCCATGGTGGAAAAGGGCCACAACGCCGAACTGAACCAGGTATCCAGCACGTCGGGGTCCTGGATCAGCTCGCCGCCGCCGCAGCGGGTGCAGGTTGGGGGCGCCGCTTCGGCCACGATCAGTTCGTCGCAGCCCGCGCAGCGCCAGGCCGGAATCTGATGCCCCCACCAGATCTGGCGGGAGATGCACCAGTCGCGGATATTATACATCCAATCGTAGTAGGTGCGGGTCCACACCTCGGGCACGATCCTGGTATCCCCCTGTTCCACGGCGGCGATGGCTTTCTCCGCCAGGGATTTAACCCTGACGAACCACTGCTTGCTGAGATTGGGTTCGATGACGGTCTTGCAGCGGTAGCAGTGGCCCACGCTATGGTCGTAGTCCGAGACGCGCTCCAGCAGCCCCTGTTCCTTGAGGGCCGCCAGCACCGCTTCGCGGCAGGCGTAACGCTCCAGGCCGGCAAAGCGGCCGGCCTGGTCGGTCATGCGGCCCTCTTCGTCAATCACCTTGACGCTGGGCAATTGATGGCGCTGGGCAATGTCAAAGTCGTTGGGATCGTGGGCCGGGGTCACCTTGAGCCCTCCGGTGCCGAAAGCCATGTCCACATAGGTGTCGCGGATTATGGGAATTTCCCGCTCCATGAGAGGCAGCGTCACCGATTGGGCCGGCAGGTCAAGATAGCGCTCATCCTCGGGATGCACCGCAACGGCCGTATCCCCCAGCATGGTCTCCGGCCGGGTGGTGGCCACCACGACGGCCCCCTCGCCCTGGGCCAGGGGATAGCGGATGTGGTAGAGGTGACCGTGGGTTTCATGGTGATCGACTTCCAGGTCCGACAGGGCCGTATTGCAGCGCGGGCACCAGTTGATGATGTAATCGCCCTGGTAAATCAGCCCCTCCTGATAGAGCTGCACAAACACCTTGCGCACCGCCTGGGAGAGGCCCTGGTCCATGGTGAAGCGCTCCCGGTCCCAATCGCAGGAAGCCCCCAGGCGCTTGAGCTGGTTGATGATGGCCCCGCCGTACTCTTCCCGCCAGGACCACACCGCCTCGATGAATTTTTCCCGGCCCAACTCGTGGCGGGTGCGCTTTTCCGCGGCCAGTTTCCGCTCCACCACGTTTTGGGTGGCGATCCCCGCATGGTCGGTTCCCGGCATCCAGAGCACGTTGTCGCCCCGCAAGCGGCGGTAGCGGCATAGGATATCCTGGAGGGTCACATTGAGGGCATGGCCCATATGCAGCACCCCGGTCACATTGGGCGGCGGAATGACGATGGCATAGGCCGGTGCGGGGTCGGCGGGGTCCGCGGCGAACAGCTTCCGATCTTCCCAATAGCGGTACCACTTGCTTTCAACTTCATGGGGGGCATACCCCTTGGCGAGGGCTTCCTTGGCCATATGGTTCGACTCCTGAATTTCTATTTATGATTTTTCCGCCATTCCGGCGTCTCCGTGATCCGGATTCATCTTCCATATTCATCTTCCATGATCCCTGGGGCGGCGGCAATGAAAAACGGGGATTGCAGCCAATCCCCGGATCCATAGTTGCGGAGAGGGCCGGCAACGGCCCGTTCCGGCTAGTTGTCGCTGACGTCTTCCAGCATCCTCTCCTTTAGACGCACAATTTCGCGGCTGACCGTGCGCTCGATCACCTGGTTTAATAGGCCATCGATCTTTTGCCCGTACATTTTGGTGACCACCCGTTCCAGGGCGGCCTCCAGCTGGGCTTGGGATGGCCCTTGAGCGGAGTCGCCCGCCGACTCAAATCCCTTGAGGGCTGCCGCAGCCGTGGCCCCTTCAAGGGCCAGGCCGGAATCCGCAAATTGTATCGAGGCATCAGGGCTCTCCCCGGGCATTAGATCCTCAGCCGTAACTGCCGTATCCCCCAGATCGGCCGCGCTCAACGGTAGCGTGTCGCCCGTTTCCCCCAAGGAGCCGCCGATAGAACTCCAATCCGGACCCTGAACCACATCCTCCAGCACAATGGTTTTTTCCGGATAGGCGCTCTCCGGTCCGATCTCTCCGACCATCTCCGCCAACAACTGATCCAGATCATCGCCTTTGGCCGGCCAGTCGTCCCAGGTCGCCACCTGCTCCGGCGCCGAATCTCCGCTGGAACCAGCGGCCAGGCTCTGCATAAACTGCTCATCCAAGGTGTCGTTGACATCCACAGCCTCGAGCAGCGGGCCGGGTTCAGTTGACATATCGTCCACCAGCAGCTCCGAGTCCTGCAGGTCAAGGGCTTCGACGGTTTCCTCCACCGCCAGGGAAAGCGCCTCGTCATCCAGCAGGTCGGCGGCGGTGATCTCCAGCACCTCATCATCGAATTGAACCCCACCCTGGGGTTGGGGTTCCTCCTCCAGGCTGGGAAGGCTCACCGCATCCGGGGCATCCCCCGGCGGCGCCTGTTGCGGATCCTCAAAACTTACCGTGGGCTCTTCCCGAGTACTGGACAAAGCCTCTTCCAGGGTTTGTCCAGCCTCCCCGGGTGCCAATGCTTCCGGGCCCACAGGATCGGTTAAATCAATAATTTCGTCGGCTTGGGATGATGCATCATGGCCACCGACACGGGTCGCCTCGGCGGAAGGCCCCTTTCCGGGCTGCAGTGCATCGTCTTCCCGCAATTCGTCGTTGGCCATTTTGAACTCCTGGATGGATGTAATTATCTAATATTACTGCAAATAAAATAGTTTACCACGTTTCCCTACCACAGGCCCTGATCAGTGTCAAGATTAGGCCCAGGCCATTAAAGCCAAAGCCGGGCATAAACCACCGGTCTGGTGTAGATTCCTCCGGCAGCCAGTTCGAACATTGATGCGCTCCCCTGACGGACGGAATATCGCCAGGGGAATGCCTGGCAACCCCGGACGCAGCAGAGTGTCAAAGGTACGGGGATGGTTTTTAAAAAATTAGCTCTCTGCTATGAATGGGCATCGCCCTCAGTTGAAAACGGACGACGACATTTTCAGGAAGATATCGTGCGACGCTTTGTTGTGCCCACCCCCATCAGCAAAACCCCCACCGTTACCCTGGAGGGGGGCGAAGCAGCCCACATCGCCACCGTGCTGCGCATGCAGGTGGGTGAGGAACTGCTGCTCCTGGATGGCAGCGGCTGGGAATACCGGGCGCGCATCGTGAAATTGGGGAAAAACCGGGTGAGGGTTCAAATCAGCGACCGGCGACCCTGCATCGGGGAGCCCCGCTTGGACCTCACCGTGGCCCAGGCCCTGCTGAAGGAAAAAAAGATGGATCGCCTGGTGCGCCGGCTCACCGAGCTGGGGGTCGCCAGGCTGATCCCCTTCAGCTCCCAGCGTGCCGTCCCCCAACCCAACGCCCAACGCTGGGCGGCTCGTGTGCGGCGCTGGGAACGCATCGCCCAGGAAGCCATGAAACAGTGCCACCGGGGCCGCACCCCCAACCTTCGCGCGCCCATCACCTGGGAGTCACTCCTCTCGGCATCCGCCGACTACGATCTGAGCATCCTCTTCTGGGAAACGGCTGACACCCCTCTTTCCGCCATTGCCAGAATGCACCCTCTGCAAACCGTTCGGCGCATGTTGATCATCCTGGGGCCCGAAGGCGGATTCCATCCCGATGAAATCGCCGCGGCCCGTTCCCAAAATATCCTCACCGCCACCTTGGGTCCCCGGATTTTAAAGGCTGATACCGCGGCCTTGACCGCCACCGCCCTGACCCAATTTCTCTGGGGAGACCTCGACTCAAATCCGCAACATTAGCCTTGACAGCCGCGACAGCCTTCCGGTATATGCAGGACACTTTTTCCGGCGCCGAGGTAGCTCAGTCGGTAGAGCAGGGGACTGAAAATCCCCGTGTCGGCAGTTCGATTCTGTCCCTCGGCACCAGAAATTGCCAATTAAGACGAGGAGTTAGCCGCCCTACCGGTTAACTCCTTTTTCTTTGGTGAACCGTCCGTGTGAGAATTTGTGTGAGACTTTTTTCTGGCTTGCTCAAAGATGTTAATTGCCTCTCGCTCCAAATCGCCGATGCTGTGAAGGTAGATCTCGGTCGTCTTTCGGTTCTCGTGCCCAAGGATTCTTTGGATCGCACCAAGTGGGACATTGTTCCCATCCATAATTGATGCACCAGAGTGTCGTATCGGATGAAACCGAAAATACCGCACACCTGCCTTTTCACATAACCGCTTCATAAGTTTCTTGCGGTCGCCATAAGGCCCTTCACAGAATTCACCCGCCTTGCGGCTCCAATACCGATGCCAGAAAACCCAGGGTTTATCTGGAGTGCGGGTTTCATAACGCCGACTCAGAACTTCGTAGAGCATTTGGGTCATTGGCACCTTTCGTGGGGTAAGATGGCCGCCCTTTTTCTTGCGTGTGTAAAGAAAGACACAACGCTTATCAAGATCAATATCCTCCCACAATAGGCGGTTTACCTCACTGACACGAGCCATAGTTTCACGGATTACCAAAAGAAAATCCCTATCGTCCTGGTCAGCGACGGCTATTACCTTATCAATGTCCTCTGGCGGTGGCACATATTTGGCTTTCTTTTCGACTGGGAAAAAGTCGAGACCATCAGCGGGATCATTGGTAATGAACCTTTTCCTGAGCCCGTAGTTGATGGTGGCCCGAAAATACCGCAAATCTTTGTTTGCAGTGTAAGCTGAAATTTTCCGGCGTTCGAGGAGGTGTTGCTGAACCATTTGAGGGGTGATTTCACTGCACATCTTATCACCCCATTTTTTTGTCCAGCGACGCCCCAAATAAAGATACGAGAGATAATGCTCTTTTGAATTATATGCCTTCACATGATCAAGCCGAAGATTAACCAAGTCAAAGAAGGCCATGTCGGTTGGCTCCTCCGAGATCGGCTTGGGGTTCTTTAGCTCCTTTCTTTTTTCGGCCTCGGCTTGTCGGGCCGCTCTTTTTGTTTCGAACCAGGCTTCCGTGTACCTGATTCCCTTGTGGGTGAAGTCGTACCTCCACCCCTTCCCTTTTTTGAAATATACGCTCATAGAGATCCTCCTTAGCTGGAAAAAACAGAGAACCCCCGAGCTTCCTACCGCCCAGGGCTGCGGAATTTTTGTAAACCCATGATAGGCTTTTCCGCAGATACCGAGCTGTTTCCTCGGGGGTCATGATATGTTTCTCGCCAGCCACTGTCAATTTGCCTTCGCTTATGTTTGAGATTGCGATTTTCCTGAATCAGGATGATTTCAGGCGTTTGATTGCGTAGCCGAAACGAGAGTGGGAAAAGTGACAATTTTCTTTGAGAAAAATGAATTATTTTGGAGAGTTGGTACTGTGGTATGTGTGGGGGTGATTGGTGGGGTTGAGGTTAGCTAAAAATGAAACCGGCAATGAATTTGAAATCCACTGCCGGTTCTGGGTTCCTATCTCTGGGCTCGACAGCTTATAGAATTCTTCCAGAGCCTCTTTTCAAATGTGGTAATCAATGGCACTACGCCACTCTTCGAGTCCACTTTCATTGTTTCCCGGCCATAATAAGCATAAGAATTTGCTCCGGCCGCATGTGCATCATGGCAACATTAGTCTCCATCTTCTTCGATATTCTGGAGGATCGCTCGAAATAAATGCCGATAAACCCATCGCTAAACTTAAGAGCTCGAATAGATATCTGGCAGTTCATTGCTCGACATCTTCCATAATCTGTCTGTGATATCCTTTTGAGATCATTGTTCCGGTGCGTCCATTAGTTCATTGGAATAGTAAAATGTTTCATTTGTTATCCCCTAAGTTGTGGCGTGGGGCCGTTTCCGACCCCACACCGTTGATTAGGTTAGCCTACCGTTTCCGTTTCCGGGGTTGCTTCCTGGGTCTCGAAGGCTCTGGAGGTTACCGTCGCCTCTCCTTGGGCAAGGGACTCTTCCAGTTTCTCACTGTCCATCGAGGTCTGGGCATATTGGGTCATCGTTCCAGCTGTTTTGGATTGCTCCTCGATGCCCAACCTTTTCATGATAACGGATTTGTATTGCTCTTCCCGCTCGTAACCGATGGCTTCTCGGCGAAGTTCCCGGGCTACCTTGATGGTGGTGCCACTGCCCAGGAAGGGATCCAGGACCGTGTCCCCCTCGTAGGAGAACATTCTGACCAGCCGGTAAACCAACTCATCGGGGAAGATGGCATGGATGGCCCTCCATTTTTCTCACCGTGTCGATCATCCAGATTCCAGAGGCCCATTGGTCCCATTGCTGCTTGGTGATTCTGGAATTGACAGCCGCTGCTTCCGAGGGGATCTCCCGTTCACCCTTCTTGCGAAAGATGTAAACCGGCTCATGGCAGATATTGATACGGTAGCCTGTGTGAGGCATTTTTCTGACCAGGCTTTGGAAATATCCTTACTCATTGCATGGGTCCGTTTTACCCAGACGATCTGATCCGTGAGATAGACCTGATGCCGGCGGAGAAAGCTCTGATACTTGTGCCCCACCAGCTGGATCTGGCTGAACTTGTTTTTTCCCTTTTCCCCTTTGTAGTTATGGATGTCACCGACATTGATGGCGGCGATGCCACCCGGGACCAATACCCGGCCGATTTCATCCATAACCTCTTTCATATTGTCCCAGTGATCGGCGTAGGAGATGCCCTTTTCAAATTCCATGCCGACACAATAGGGCGGGCTGGTGACCACCAGGTGGACGGAATTGATCCGGTAACTCGCTCATGTCCTTGGCATCCTTGAAGTAGACACCAGGGATGTCGCCTTCGGGAATTTGAACCCGTTTCTTGGCCGGTTTTTTCCCTTTTCTTGGAGGCTTTTGATCGCGGTCTTCAGGCGTTTGACGGTCCAGCCAAAATCCAGGGCCTGTTTGGCCATCCGCTCCTGCTGCTTGGCATTGTCCAATTTCTCCAGGACATATCCATGGGAAGCCGTGAGTTTACCGCCTTCGATCTTCCGTTTGACCAAGGCCGGTAGCTCCAGCAGGTTAATATTTTGGGAGATCAAGCCCTTGGAGCCGTATCCCAAAGCCTCCAGCTCCCTGAGACTGTAGCCATATTTATCCCTCATGGATTTAATATGGAGGGCAACCTCGATGGGGCTCAGGCTTTTCCGCTTCATGTTTTTTTCAAAGGCAAAGTGAGCGATCTCGCCCATGGCCATGGATTCCAGTACAATGCAGGGTGCACTTTTCCAGCCGAACTCGGTTAGGACAGTCCATCGGCGGGTTCCGTCCACGATCAGGTAAGTATCGGACTCCTCATCCTTGCACACGGTCAGCGGTTCAATGAGACCAATCTTTGCGGATGCTCTTTTGAAGACTGTCCATGTTGCCAGTTGTTTCGTCGGGGATGGCTCAAGGGCATCGCCAGATTTTCCAGGGGCAGTTCAACGATTTGGAGGTTGCTGTTCGGGGCTTCTGCGGTGGTCTGAGTATTGGTGTTAGCGGTCATGGTTTTTTCTCCTTGGATTTTGGTGGTTGTGGTTTCGGCTTCAACGGTGTTCAGGGTCTTTGATTTCGGTAGTCATGATTTTTCCTTTTCTTAAAATTTAGATTTTAGTTTTTTGAGCTTGTTTAACCCGCCAGCCTTCGTTTTGTTGTCACCTCCTTTTCGGCTTTAATTTGCGTGTTTGTCTGCGTTGCCGAAATCCCAATGGGAAAGGTGACATTTATTCTGATAAAAATTGAAATTATTTTAGTGCGGGCTGGAAAATCGTTTGATTATGGTGGGTTATGGAGAGGGTGTAACTAAAGTTTCATCTGGATCGTGCCGATATAGTGTCCAATCCAAATTCATACAACGGGGCGAATGCATGACCACATCCAAGTTGAAACGGCTCATTCAAATCCTAATCCTATTCACCCTATCCCAGATCATTAGCTTTCAGATCGCCTATTCATCCCAAGACACTTCCGGGGAAATCGCTGAATTATGGAAACAAGCGGATGACCTCAAACAAAAGGGTTACTACGCCAAAGCCATTCCATTTATTAACAAGGTGCTGGATTTTAGAAGAGGCGGAGCCACCCTAATCAAGCTGAAGTGGCCCGATGCCTTGAATCATTGGGGGAGCTTTCGTATCTGGCGGGGAGATATGAAGAGGCCGAATCCTTCTTGACAGAATCCATCTCCATCAGGATGGAATTGTTTGGAGTGGATCATCTGGAGACAGCGAAAAGCGACCACCATTTAGGTGCTTTATTAGCTTTGCTTGGAAGTATGAGCAGGCAGGCAACTATCTCCATAAAGCCATTGCGATCAGGAAAGGCCTCCATGGCCCAAACCATCCCGACACAGCTGAAACCCTGGTTAAGCTGGCCAGGCTCCACATTGATCAGGATAATCGTAATAAAGCGCAATCTCTGCTTGAGGAAGCACTGACGATCCAGGAAAAGGCTCTGGGAACAAAGCATCCTAAGCTGGTGCCGACACTGAACACCCTGGCATGGCTGCACATCGACACCGATGGCTATGATCAATCCGAACCTTCATCATGCGGGCTTTGGCCATCAGTGAACATGCACATGGAGCTGAGCACCCTTATATCGCCGACAGTCTCAACTATTTGGGCCGGCTCCACTATGCACGGCAAGAGTATGAACAATCCATCACCGTAAATCAGCGGGCTCTTAGAATCCGTGAAAGATTCCTTGGCCCAGATCATCCTGATGTGGGGTTGAGCCTGAACAATCTGGCTCTCCCAAATTGTGGCTGCAACAATACGATAAGGCCACAGCACTATTCATCAAAGCTTTATATATAAGGGAAAAGGTTTTCGGCGAAAATCATCCCAATCTATTGGCCATGTTACAGAATACCGGATGGGTTCATGAGACCTTGGAGATCTTCGCGGAGCTGTATCATTTTACCAACGGGCTTTGACCATTAGTGAGACTATATACGGCCCGGAACATCTGAACATTGCCGACTCGTCGCAAGGATCTTGCGGGACTCTATTTTTCCCTTGGCGAATACCACCGAGCAGAAGATCTACTCAACGCATCTTTGAAAATATTCGAACAGGGACTCGGAGACGGTATGCATCCCAAGATGGCCGTCACCCTATCTTACCTTGCCTTTCTGTCCGCGAACTCAGGGGGATTACTCCCAGTCTGAAGAGCTCTTCAAACGAGCCATTGCCATCAGTGAGCAGCACGTAGAAACAAATCCCGCCAATCTGGCTACCCAGCTTGAGCAATCTGGCTGCCCTCTATGTTGATCACGGCAAATACGAAACTGCCGAGCCCCATTATCAGCGGGCACTGGATATTCTCCAAAGGTCCCTTGGAAAAGAGCATACCCAGGTGGCCTATGTCCTCAATAATATGGGACAACTGTATATGCATCTGGCCGATCATGAAAAGGCTGAATCCTTTTATAATCAGGCCCTGGTCATATGGAAAGAAACCTTCAGCCCGGAGCACCCCAATGTAGCCACAACTCTGGATAATCTGGCCATTTTGTATGAATACCAAGGCAACTATGCCGGAGCCAAACCCCTATACCAGCAGTCATTACAAATCAGGGAAACCACCCTGGGGCGAGGATCATCCCAAAGTTATCAAAACCCAGAATAATCTGGCCACGCTGTATGCCTTCATGGGGGAGTATGAAAAGTCAGTTGAGCTCCATCAACGAGTATTGGATGCCAAGGCCAAAACCATGGGCACGGATAACACTTCCTTCGCCAATACCCTGCATAATCTGGCCGCCACCCATCTCAAGGCGAAAAGCTATCAAGAGGCAGAAAGGCTGTATAATCAGGCCCTGAATATCTGGAAAGAAAAGCTGGGGCCAGATCATCCATATGTATCCACAAGCTATGGCCATCTATCCCAACTATATGGGGAAACAGGGGATTTTGAAAAGGCTCATGATTGTATTGTTGGAAGCCTTAATATCGATAACCAACTCATCGACCAAGTGGTAGGATTTACCTCTGAAAATCAGAAACTTCGATATGTAAGCTCCAATCACTGGAGCCTTCATTACTACCTGAATCTGATCAATACCGCCTTCAGGCATGACAGCGACAAAATAAAAGGTGCTCTGGATATCTGGCTCCAAAGAAAGGGCATAATTTTGGATGTCCAAGCAAGGTTTCATCAAGCAGGCCTTAATGATGGCAATCCCGAATCAGCCAACATGTTCCAAGAATTATACGATGTGCGGGCCAAGCTGTCGAAGTTGACTTTTTCCAAACCTGATACCGTGGATCGAATTGGCTATAGAAAGGAAAAAACACTGGAAGATAGGAAGGATCAACTGGAGGGCCAACTCAGCCGGGTCAATAAACCTTTGCATTGAAGCAGCGAGTCTCCAAGGCGGACAGCGAACAGGTTTCCCAGGCACTTCCCGATGGGGCAGTTCTGGTGGAATTTGCACGGACCCAGGCCATGTTGAATCAATCCAAGGATATGCCGAAGCATTCCTATGTCGCTTTCGTTCTCCACGCGGGTAAAGGAGATGCGGTTAGTTTGGTTGATTTGGGAGATGCCCATCGTATTGATAGCCTAATTGCCGAATATAAAAGTGAGCTGACTCAAAACGATGGGGGCAGTGGTGATGCCGTGTCGGCGAAGTCCAGGGAATTGTATGATCGGGTGTTTCGTCCCCTCCAGGAAGAGCTTGGAGCCGCCACGGATATTTTTATATCGCCGGATGGCAACCTGAACCTGATCCCATTCGAAGTGCTGCAAAACCAGGATGGCAGGTTCCTGATTGAGGATTACACAATTAACTATTTGGCTGCGGGTCGGGAGGTCATCGGCTTTACGGATGATTTATCCATCTTCAGCAAACAGTCTGCTCATGGGTGCCCCGGATTTTGATTTGGTCCGGTCGAGATCAAAAGACCGCCATCGATAACTAAAAAGGTGTTGGCCCAACGGTCTGCCGATTTAAGTGAGCTATCCTTCGTGCCCCTTCCTCATGCCAGAGCCGAACTTGAAGAGATCGGTGAAATTCTGGGCTCAGGTCAATCCAAAGTTTACCTTGGCGATGAGGCCCTGGAAGAGACTTTGATGAAGGCGACCTCACCGGAGATCCTCCACTCTGGCCACCCACGGTTTCTTTCTCAGTGACCAGGAAATGCCTGGGGACGGCAGAGGGTTCCAAATGGCCAATCTTATCGCCGGGACCATTCCACTCTGGAGGCCAGATCAATGGAAAAATCGATATCGAAAATCCCCTCCTGCGGTCCGGCATCCTGCTTGCCGGAGCCCGGCGATCCATGACCACGGGGGACACTGGCGATACTGACGGCATCGTCACCGCCGAGAAGATCCTCGGCATGAACCTCCACGGCACCAAGATGGTGGTGCTGTCCGCCTGTGATACGGGATTGGGTGAGGTTAAAAGTGGTGAGGGGGTATTCGGTTTGCGGCGAGCCTTTACCCAGGCCGGAGCAAAAAGCCTGGTGATGAGCCTCTGGAAGGTGCCGGATCTGGAAACCAAGGAACTGATGG
This sequence comes from uncultured delta proteobacterium, assembly GCA_963713755.1. GTDB lineage: Bacteria > Desulfobacterota > Desulfobacteria > Desulfobacterales > CAVQMW01 > CAVQMW01. The sequence continues at coordinate 668,367 of CAVQMW010000007.1, forward strand.
TCCAACTTTTACCGGAATATCAAGTCAGGGAAGATGAACCGCTGCCAGGCGCTACGGCAGGCCACCTTGGAGCAGATGAAGATAGTCGGAACAGCGGCACGGCTACGCTAATCCCAGGTATTGGGGGGCGTTTGTGTTTATGGGGCAGCCTTGAATTGGTGAATCAGAGAATTGAAATCTTATCGTATTGGTTCACCATTTTGTCCCAAAATCCATAGCTGTAATCCATAATCACCAGTGCTTCCCAGTCACAAGGGATCGAAGCCATTACGGTCTGTACAATCTTAACTCCATATCCCTTCACTGCAGAGGTTAATTCAAAGAATTGTACTGTTTTCTCAGATGGTTCAATTATTAGATGTACTCCGACCGCGGTGGAATGTCCTGGTGTTGAAATGGGTGTTTTGGTTCGTCCTTTGACCGTGACTTTATTTGATGCTTGAATGTCTGTATTGGTTACCCGGACGAACTGAATGAGATCTATTGCTAATAGCTGATTGACAATATTATGCATTACCGGATGAATTTTTTTTACGACGGCCGCAACAAAGATTTCTTTATCTTTCTTTGTGCTGTCTTTCCATGATCCAATCGCTTTAGTGCTCAATAGATAAGTCCTCATCGGTGATCAAAACTTAAGTTTTAATCGTCATGTCTGAGAATATCTCTTCAATCGTATTAATGCCATCGGATTTCAACCTTTCAATCCGCCCGTTGAAATCGCCAATCTTTTCCCTCACGTAAGGCGATCCTAAGTGAGATCGAGATTGTTCGGAAGCGGCATGGCCACCCTGATCCCAGGTATTGTGGGGCGTTCGTGTTTATGGGGCAGCCTTGAATTGGTGAAGTAATGCCATGTTCATATCGATAAGGGTTCAGGTGTGGAACTCTTCAAGCACTTCCGTCAGTATTTCCCGGGTTTCTTCAATCACTTCAATGACATCACTCGGAGCGTTACCTTGGATACAAAGGTTGCGGATAATGATAAGAAGCGGTGGCATTTGTCGCAGATTTCTGACAACTTCCCAACTCATCGCCTGGTCAACATGTAATAATGCACGGTCCCAATTTCCAAACCCCGCATTTTCAACGATCGACTCACGCAATACATCCCAGGCTCCCTGAAGATCGGAGAGGATTGTCCTTTCGTAGCCGCTATTCTCTTTGATAAATGCCATGGTGTTATTCGATTCGATTTAGACCCAGATCACATTCAATCTGGCATACGGTTTCAACATCAGCCGCTTCGTAAACTATCCACTCTGTCCCATTGTGGTTTTCGATGACAAAAGGGATATTCCGATCCGCGAATTGGTGTAATATTTCAGAGATATCCATCGATTCCACCCAACGCCTAACAAGGGGCCTCTCGAAAATATCGAACCGGATATCATTAACCTTCTCATCAACGTCTGGATACCATTTCTCGGCAAACTCAATGGTTCTATCCGCTTTGATTCGCATCTTTACATCAGTTTCCGCCAAACGCTGAATGAGCTCTTCCTGCAAACGGTCATAGCGGTATCTAAATCGTAATTTCATTTTATTCTCACTGGATGCGGATACGCAATATTCCAGTAGAGCTTTGAACGGCTATTTATTGAAGTAAAACCTATCAAAGTCGTCAGTCGCTCTTTTCGTCTCGTAATCAATATCTGGATCTTCCTCATCCTCCGTTGCTTGTTCCAGCCACAATGCAACATAGTGTTGTTTTACATGGTCGATGAGTTCCGATTCCAGCTTGGCTATATCTTCCGATGGGTCAAGGGTACGAACAATCCCCTGGATTATCACTTTGATAGTGGGGAAAAATTCCGCTTCGTCATCGAGTAACTCTGTCTTGGCGTGTTCAGAGTATTGGTCCAGAATCGATTTTCCGATATTAATTTGGGCATCCATAGATCACGGATTCTTTCTTAATCAAAGATTTGGGCTTTCAAATTTCAATCCCCGGCTATTGATGTTCAAAGCTAAACGACTGGATGGTGGCGTCTGGGAAAACTTTCTCAATGGTGTCGATGCCATCTGATTTCAACTTTTCAATCCGCCGGCTGAAATCGCCAATCTTCTCCCTGGAAGCCACAAGGTATAGTTTCTCGGTTCCGGTGTTGTCATCCAGATGGAACCATTGATCCCCATCGGGCAGGAATAGATCCGTTTCTCCGGTGACAAGGCCCTTTTCCAAGGATTGGATATTGCCGGAACTGTCCAGAAATACCACATAGACATGGGCGTCTTCATCGATCTTGGTCTGGAACCGGAAAATAGTCCCCAGAGGTCAAATCCCCGCCCGGCTCGACCATGAATTCCTTGTATTCCGGCTGACCGCCCCTGAATCCCGTCTGGGACCCTGCCGTGCATCATGATTTCGATGGAAAAGGGATCGTGGGTGCCCTGGTCCTGGAACATGAAAAAAGCCACAAGCAGGATCACCATGGCGGTGGCAAAGCCTGCCACCGGTTTGAATCCGAAACCGGCACCGAAAAAGTCTGAAATGGCATCGTTGATTTTCTGCCAGGTAGAGACGGTGGGCTTTTTACTCTGATTGATGGCGTTCTGCAGGCCGGTGAGCACCTCGACCTTTTCACCCTGCATCTGCCGGGCGTCCTCATCGGCCATCTTGATGTCCATATACATATTGAGACAGGAGCGGCAGGTTTTAAGGTGTTCCTGGGCCTTTTCCGCATCGGATGGGTTCAGTTCACCAAAGGCGTAATCGGTAATCTGCTCCGCCATGGGGCAATCATCAATTATGGAATCACTGTCTTTCATATATGCCTGCTTCAGGCTGTCCATGGTTTCATCCGGCATGGGTCACTCCCAGAGGTCTAATTGAGCAGATCCTTATGAATCAGTTGGTTTTGGGCCATGACTCGTTCCAGACAGCTTTTGAATTTGGCCAGGGAGCCGGTGTTTTTGCGGGTAAACTGTTTCTTGATGGCGTTGGTCTTTTTCTTGAGTTCCTTATCGGTATAGGATTGGTTGCCCAGGCTACGTTCCGCCATATGTTGATAGCCCAACCCCTCCAGGTGCAGTTTGACCAGGAACGCATCCGTGGGTGAGCTTTCCGTCAGCATTAAAAGCGATTCATGGATCAGCCGGATCTTTTCCTTGTCCATGACGTCTTTTTCAGGTGATACGTCATCGCACCCGAAGTCGTCAATCTCGTTGTCCTTGCTGCTGATATTGTTTTGATAGGCGGTTTTACGGCCCGCCCGCCGGATATTATCCACGATTCTGAAATTGAGGATCTTGAACAGATAGGTTTTCAGGGAGGACAGGCCTTTGAAATCGCATATGGCCTTGGCGTTCAGTAGCTCCACCCAGAAATCATCGATGATGGAAATGGCTTTGTCACTCTCCAGGAAATGGGTCCGCTTGCGGGTGTAGCCCAGGAATAAGGGCTGGTATTTATTGTAGATGCCGAGGATGGCTTCGTTGTTGCCGGCACGCAGCTCCACACAGGTTTCCTGTGCCAATACAAGATCGTCGCGATGACTGGCGATATTCATATGCTGAAAAATCTAAAGGGCAGATACCGTCTGTGATTAATAAAGGTTCCCGTGAACCTTATCGGTAAATTTGCCTGCCTCTTGAGTTTTCAGTCATACGGTGAGTGGGTTGAGAGCGTTTAATCGATTAAACGCTATTTCCGCCATGCCATGTGAGGTCAATTTACAAACCGAATCCCGAATCGATTGAAAAACTTCACGACCTTGGCATACGCGGCGGTTACATTCTCCGCCCTAATTGAGTGGGTTTCCGGCATGTTGAATGCAAATGGATGGGGTGGGACGAAGGTCATTTCAATTGATACCGGCTTCTTGCCGCCATCGCGGATTTTCAGCACGGCGGAATATTGAATCCATTCACCTGACTTGGGGATGGAGCCGTATATGGTTTCATCGGATTCGTAGATGATGTTGTATCGTGGCAACTGGTACCGCCTTTCACCATGGGGTCAATTCGAGTGGGGTCTTCGGCAATCTTTCAGGGATTACTATTGTTGTCAATACGTTAGACCCAACACAAGGGCGTAGTTCGGGCCGCTATGTTCATCTGCGGGTAGGCTTTCCCACACAAAGAAAGCCCGACAGGCGGCGTTACAGGGGCTCTGGTGGCGTCTTTTGGTGGCATTGATGGGGGCTGAATTCCAGTGGACAGGCTGATGGTGTGCAGGGGGCGGGGCTTCACCTGGGTGAGGAAAATCTTGACTCGGATAGATTTGAAATGTGGTATCAGTGATTGAATGTAGGCTGGTGCTTATCTCACTGGAATATCCAAGCCAATAGGAGGTTAAAAATGAAAAACCATCAGTCAAAATTAATTCATGTTATTTTTTCAGTTGTGGCAATGGCATTCATCGTTATTTCATGTGCTCAGATAACCCTCTTAAGAGATACGCCAACCCAATCGGCTGATGAAGAGGCAATTGTATCTTTACTGACTGAATATGAAAAAATGGTGAATACATACCAATGGAACAAGCTACCTGAATTATTTACAAACGGTGGGATGCTCAACAAAATGGATCCTAAAGAATATATAGATAAAAATATGAGCAGTCTCAGTAGATTTGGAAATAGTAAGTGTAAAATTGCTTTTAGAAGCCCCAAATCAATAAATATTGAAGGGAATACTGGCACTGTGATCCTTGGGCGTAAGATATCGTGTAACAACAAATACAATGAATTCAGAATTGAAGTCGAAAAATCGAATGATATCTGGCTTATTAGGGATTTCAATCAGAAATAATTTTTTGCGTTATAGTCACATCATCCAGCCCGCCGCTGCGTTAGATTCGAAAGTCAATAAATCGGCGTTCCATTATCTTGGCCCAGTTCTGTAGCAGGCGGTATTCTGATAATGTGAGCTTTCGAAAGGATGTTGTTTTGGGCCAACGAGGTTACCGCTTCCAGTAGTGACAGACCTCTACCAGGTGCTAAATTGGAGCTAAATTCAGAGAAAAATAAAAAATATTCAACTTTTTTTAACTTTTTCCAGAAAAAATGTCCACAACCACGATGTTTTAAGTGATATATACTATAGAGACTATAGAAAACCGGGTTACTAGTAAACTCGTTTCGGTAGTCTCCTGTGGAACGGTTTACAAGAATAACTTGTATACCGGTACACTTGAAGCAGTTCGACTTGAATCCGTTCATGTAGTTTCATTCGCCACAGCAGCTTTACCGCTGTGGCAGGGCGTCAGCCCTGACAATGCCGGTATGCCCCGACTCAGGGGCCACGGAATTTCTGATAAATTTTCTGTAACAGGAATAATGGGTGGGATTTCGTAGAAAGCCGATTCTCTTGATTATGACTGGGGCAGGATAATGGATAGGCCTTTTTCTGTGGAAGCGGCAGATCAAAGAGACTTTCGCAGAATAATAGACGCCCGGCTCTAAGTTTACCTGTGGAATATGGTAAAGGCCCGCTGATTAAGCGAGCCTTTTTTATTAACCGAAATATTGGATCTCTTGCAGGTAGGATCTGAAACGTTGAGTCTTTCGAGTCAATCGTTTGCAATAGGTGAAATAATCGATGTTAAGCCTTTCCGCTTCATCAGCACGATCCCGCACCCCCAGGAGCACTTTCAGGTCAGCTTCACCGAAATGATCCAATGCCATTTGCATAAGTTCCTTGCCAATAATTTCATCCTCCGGCGAATTTGAATTGGTCAGCCCCTCGATACCCTGACGTTCATAAGGTTTGATGGAGCACCCGCCCCGTGAGATCCTATCACCGGTAAATAGCTCTGATAATGGTATAGTTCTGGATTTTTTCAGGTGCTGCCGGCATTGTTCTTTGATGGTCAGTAGCTGGTAATAGGCGAACCAGGCTACATACTTTTTGAGGGGTGACCGACTGGGATCAAATTTGACATGGCACTCACGTTTTTGGAAGCTGTAAAAAAGTCTCGATATTATTTCAGGCCGAGTGATTCCATACCTGTGATAAAGGAATTTAACGTGTCGTTGAATGGATTTATGGATGCCATGTTTTCCGCCGCTTCCATCGATGTAATCCCAAATCAACTTCATGCAATTGATCAAGAGGGTTTCATTGTCTTTCACTAACCAATACCACCTGGTCTGAAATCAATTCTTTGCACAAGGTTATCGGCTTTGGCTTTTTCAGCGGCGGCGGAGAGGTTAAATCCCTCATCGAGGTAATCCTTGATTCTGGAAATCAGATCCACTTGATTCAGGGTAAACCGTCTGAATGAACGGTCTCCCAAATGCATGCGGTCTGCTTTGGGGATAAAGCCCCTGATTTCCCAATAACGGATCTGTTTTTTGGTGGCTCCTGCCATATCGGCGGTGTCACCGATACTGTAAGTTTGAACTCTTTTCGTTATCATTGTTAATCCTCCGTTTTATAAAATTATTTAGGGTAATACTCATTTACCCGGCTTGGCTGTCTTCGATGATCTCCACGGTAAGCCCCACGATACTGTCGGGTGCGATCTGGTTCCGGCAGACGAACTTGGCAGTCAGCTTTTTCCCGGCGTCCATAATCGGAGCCAGTCTCTCTGCGACAGCACGTTGCAGGTACCCCAATCGGTTATCAAGAACCAGACACCCACGGCATTGGGGTCATGGGGATTGTCGGGTTCCCGTTCCAGGCTGAAATAGCCGATGTCGGGGTGGCCCCACTTCATGATGTTAGCTTGGCAGTTCGAAAAGCTGACGCCGGCCAGTTTGGTATTGAAGGGTGAAAACACTTGAATCACCTCCTTGGATTGAATTTAGTCGGGCGGAAAAATGCCCTTCTATTCATAAGGAGGTCAGTTTATTCCTGGGAGGGAGAGGTGGGAGGTTCGGATAAATTTTGGATTGGATGGGGGATTAGAGGCGGGCACAAAGCTATATCACAACATTTCCAATGGAACTGATATTTACAGGAACGTTGGAGGTATCTGAGACGGACAGGTTGTGTGAAAATACATCTAATTTGCCTTCTTCTTGATTCCTGTTTTTACCATGCATTTGCCATCGAAACAAACTGGTATAGAATATAAATCATCATGTCTCATATGTTGGGAATATCCTCCATCGCAACGCTTACCATATTCTGTCATTATTACCGAAACATCCTTTGACAAAGTCTTTGGAATAGGCACTGTTATTCCAAATGGTGACTTATCGATTAACATACGTTTTCATCACTATGCATTGATTCTTGTTATCTAAACACTCAATATTGTCCTAAGAAGTCCTCGCAATATACCTAAATCTGAAGATGATAATGATTAATGAACATTTTACGAAATACATGAGATAGCTCGATAACCAACCTGGCATCATTGTCGTCCGCTATAATGACATACTGAGCAACATTAAGCATTCCACATAACACTAAGAAGATGAGCTTTTTAAAGTTCATTTTATTATGAATAGTACCGTGTATTAGAGTTAATGATTTGCGGATACTACCGAGATCATTCCTACGCTAACCAATTTTCAGATAGCATCATATCGTGAATACCTGTTTAGATAAATCCAGTGGTCCAGACTTGTCAATTCATATTTGTTATATTCCTCATGCATAGTCGGCCAATAGGTGTTGTAAAAGAGCCGTCCATGTCGTCCGAGAGTTGGACAGACGTGAAGATGCTGGCGATAGCTTTTCAAAATTACCCATGGCAATGAAACTAAAAGGTGAGGCCCAACGACATCGCCTTGTGCCATTGATCCTTTTAATTGCAAATCGCAGGAAGGTAATCAAAGGGAGCAGGTAATTTTAAAGAAACTAACAGGTAAATATGATTTAGGGACTAAAATGGACAGGATAGCCTATATAAATGCTAATAGGGTACGGTGGTCATTCCTATAATTTTCGGATACAGTTTGAAACTTATTCTGATTGAAGGGTTTCAAGATAATGCCTCAGCGATTTGACCAAATCTGCATGTTTAATTTGACCCCCGCTTCCCAGATCATATAATCCGACATAAACAGGCTCATCCAGCGATTCTGGCAAGCCGAGGCCACCATCATCGGTGATAGCGATGAATGCGTCCTTCCCTTTGTATTTGATTTGTTTGGTGTACCATTCACTGCCGACTTTGCTATGAGAGGCTGAAAAACCGTGATTTTCCATTATGGCGTTAATACCCATTATTATTCTCCCTTATCACTGTATATGTCATTCGATAACGCTTTGATGTGTTTATTGTCCCCCCATTTGCCCAGGAATTTAGGCAGGTTGGACAGCAGATTGGATTCAATGATATTCCCATCCTCGTACAGCGTTGCATATGAGTCAGCATCGCAGAAAAACAGGGGGAGATAATTTCCGAAATACAGTTTCAAGGATACACCTGGCACAACCATCAGTAATATCAATACAATGAAATACCATTTCAGGCTTGGTGTGGGTCCGGCGAAATTAAAGGCAAGCTGCAAAACGATACAAATCACCACCAGCAATCCAGCCGCAATAAATCCTGTCCACAACATGATCCACCGATATCTGTGGCCACATTGAACAAATTCATAAAATATCAGCTTGTGATGGCAATGATAACATTTTAGCGGCGGGAAATAATTCTCAAGTAGCAAGCCTCCGTTGAAAAAGAAACGTTGCCACCACCCAATTGTTTTCATCAGGTGAAACGGATTCAATTTGTTTTTGCAGTTCGGACAGGTGGGTTTCTTTATTTCGACATTCTCTATGCTGCAGAAAGGGAAAGAGACGATTTTTAAGATCAGATAGAAGATGCGGAAAAATATACTGTCGGCATATTTTTGCATAACATTTTTATTCTTGGTTGAGCTCATTTCACATTTAAATCAGGATCAGTCAGTTTATTCGTAAGACAAATATGCCCAAGTGACCACCACTTACGACTTTACTTTTTTCTATGTTCACATTCCGAGATTCAACCAATCCATGTATTCCATTTGTGGCAATAAAATTCCTAAAATTCTTGAAGTGCTCCAAACCAGCCATCGTTTCAAAGAAGAGTATTACCGATTTATACATCCATCCTTTAGGGAATTTTGGAACACTTGGATGATAGTCAATTATTAAAATGCGACCATCCTTTTTGAGGACACGGATCATCTCATCAAGAACCCTTGGACGGACGATATTTGGCATTTCATGTAGTGTCATCATGGAAATGACTAAATCAAAAAAATCACTTGGAAACTTTATATTGGACGCATCTCCCAACAGAAGTTTAACTTTACCACCAATTTTGTTTTTGGAAACCGACAACATTGCAGGTGACGCATCAATTCCAAAAACATTACAGCCAGCTTGCTGGTACTGTTTCAAGGTTGTTCCAGTGCCGCAGCCTACGTCTAACACATTCATTCCGTCCACGGGGGGGTAAATCCCCATCCCTATTTGCCGTAACACCCTAATAAATGGTTCTACAAAAATATCATATTTTCGAGCATGTCTTATATAGGAATCTTCTTTCATATTATCATCATCTTTGTGTAGCTTGTGCTCATGACAGCTTAAACCGAATTCGCAATTGGCTATCCGCATAACTTGTGGTGGTGATCCTGAATTTTCCGATTTCCCCTGTAGATGAGACGTGTTCACCAATACAAGGACAGGCATCATAATCACCAACATGTATAATCCGAAGGTCCCCAGTTACGGCATTTGGAAGCTTTTCGATATTGTATAGTTTTTTCGCCGTATCTTTGGGGACCAAGGATTCAGTGACTGGCAGATCAGAACCGATGACGCTGTTGACCCTTGACTGGATCTCTGAAATTTCATCATCGGTGAGTGCGTGATCAAAATGATAATCACACTTAGATTTTTTACTGCCAAGATGAGCCGTAAAGCAACGGCCACAATCAAACATTCTTACCATCGTCTGATTGAGGATGTGCTCAACTGAGTGCATCCGTGGATCAGGTCGTCTTTTCAATTGGATAATTTCCTATTTCATTCCAATATGATGGCGAAAGGGCAAACTCCATATTGCTGTTGATACTATAATTCTAAACCAACCTCAACTTCGGACGCCCGTAGACCAACGGTGGGTCGACATCAGTCCCTGGAATAGAATTGACAGCCATCACCAACTCTGCCGTTTCTACGTCACCGTCGCATTCTTCCAAGACCTGTCTGTATTCCACTTCGTACTGAAATTGTTTATTCCTGCGGGCGAGTTTCCGGTATTCTGAGCTATTTCTACTGAACTTTATAATTTCCATGTGATTTGAAGCTCCTTCAAAAAATTCAGAGTCTGATTTGGTATATCCAAATGAAATAAATCCCCGCCACCGTGAGATGACGAGGATAAGGTGTCTAATAGATTAAACATTGGGCTAAGTCTGAAAACGATTGTGTCCCAAGATTAAGTTGTTGGTAGAGTCAACTGGAAATAGCGATTGGGATATCTCATTCTTTCTTTGCTATCAGCTCCTTGGCCTTTATTTCTGCTGGAGAAATTACTTTATCTCGAATTGATCCAAGCAGTTCATCAGGATCTTTATATCGATAAATTGGTAGAACCCAATCATATTTTTTCAGATCCTTGAACATAGCATACTCCCCAGTTGAGCCCTCCAGTAACAGAGGCTTAATTGGAACGCTAAGTGTTGGAACAATCGTTACCAACTCGTGGGGGACACTTTTGGGCTCTGTGACGTCAGCAATAATAAACCTGGCCATATGTGCCAGAGTTGAAACGGTCTCGGTTAGATCTCTGCTGGCCGGTTTTTTAAAATCAAATAGGATGGGAACATAGTCATTTTTCCGTAACTCTTCGCGAATTTTATCCAAGACATCTTTACGCTCTTTGGAAAAACGGCCAAGAATTAGGACTGCCTTTGTGGTAATAGTGTCGATCACATTTCTGATCTTTTCGTTATTTAACAATAGATAAATGAACTGGGCAACTTCTAAATTATCTATAGTTATGACTGGTTCGGAATATTGAGTGATTACTAAATTGAATTGTTTCGTATTACTGTTGGTCTTCAAATTCCAAGCAGACATCCCATAGATTCTACTATCGGAAATATTGGCCCCATCAAGTTTTGTATCAATTAACATTGAGAATTCTAATACTGCTCCATTGAGGTTCGCTCCTGTTAGGTCTGCTCCTATTAAATCTACCTTTTGAAGGTTCGTCTCACTGAGGTCTGCACCGTTCAGGTTTGCTTTACCAAGATCGGCCATACTGAGATCTGTCCTATACAATTTCCCCCTACTAAGATCCGCCTTTCTGAGATCAGCTTTGGTAAGGTTAGCCCTACTAAGGTCTGCCATTATTAGGACAGCCCCATAGAGGTCTCCCCCTTCAAGGTCCACTCCGCTGATATTAGCTTCACTAAGTATGGTCCGATAAAGTTTCGTCCCCCTGAGAATGGCCTTTCTAAGATCAGTCCCACTTAAATCTGCACCACTGAGATCTGAATCGCTAAAATCTGTCTCATATAATTTTGCACCGGCGAGTTTTGCCCCTCTGAGGTTCGCTTTACTGCAGTCAGCGTAACAAAGATCGGCCTCTCTGAGATCCGCCTTTTGTAGATTCGATTCACTGAGGTAGGCCCACATGAGCTCTGCTTTCGCGAGGTACGTTTCGCTGAGATCCGGCTCTATTCCTTCATTTTTATCTCGCCATTTATTCCAAACTTGTATGCCTTTCTTGAGTATTCGTACATGTCCTTGGTCAGCCATCGTGGGCCTCCGCAATGAGGATGGGCAATTCAATCGTTTTGTTTGAATTCAATGCCAGAGTAGCAGCTTTTTGCAAAGGGGGCAGCTTGAGGAGTAAGGGAGAGGCATCGAGTTCTGATATTTCTATAATAAATCGGAGCCTTATTCCTTGTCAAATCATTCTGGTTTTTTAGATATAGGCCTTTTCCGAGTGTCATCCTGACCCCTTTTCCGCTCCTTCCCGATATCTTCAGAGACAGCCATAAACAGGGCCATTTCATACCAACCGATACCATTGAAGCAGCCATTGCTATCTTCGTATGATTTGTTGTTGTCTTCATCATAAGATTCCTGTTCATCAAACGTCGGCTCATTGGATTCATCGCCATCGTGCCAATCACCATCATTCTCGAAACCGTCTTCAAAATCATCATAGAAATCATCGCACATCGTGCACCTCCGTTGAATTAGAAAGCCCCGCCACCTGACAATGACGGGGCTCCCAGGTTTCGTTGAAAAAGCGTTTAATCGATTAAACGGTACGAAAGGTTCAGGATCGAACCATCCCAAGTATAGCCCCACCTGCCTTTTCCAGCCGATACGAATCCGAAGCCGACAAACTCGGGTCCTGGGCCGCACGAGTGAAAGCCTGAATGATATGGAACATGGTGGCCCCCTCTTCCAGATAGAAGGCCCGCTTGACGATTTGGGCCTCATCCTTCCCGATCTGAAACTGTCGAGTGAATGCATCGATGGTGCTTTCAGGATTGTCCACCGGGGTCTGTGTGGAAATCATGAACCGGGTATGACCGTTCTGTGATTGACTGACCACCTGTTCCAGAATCATGGGAAACTCGTCCATCACCCGTGTGGAGATGTGTTTGTAGCGGGCATCCACGGCGGTCTTGGCGATCATGCCGTTGGTGCAGATCAGGCGGTAATAGAAAGCCTCGATGGACAGGGCGAGAAATCCCACCTCCGAGTTGCTGATGCTGATGCCGGGCACGATCTTGTCCTTATCGAACAGATCGGAAGGTCCTGTCGTAATCAGGCACCTTGAGCACCATCATTTCTGCATCCAGGGCGAGCTGGACCTCCGTGGCGGGGTCAAAGCCGTATTCCAGCATCTTGGACAAGGCGGAGAGGTTATCCGTGGGCACATAGCGACCGCTGAACACGGCACGGAGCGAATCCCCTGCGAATCTGCAAAAGAATGTATCCCGTTGCTTTCGTTCCTGCTCGATCCAGTAGTTGAGATTGCGGGCCTGCAATTCAGCTGGACAGCGGGACAGATAGGAATAGGGCACCTTCAACCGATTGGCCAGAAGTCGCTGGGCACTGGGCAAGACTTCCATCTGACGGCCGGAAATCCAAATCTGATTGAGGCTGTCGAACTCCATATCCTGAACGGGGACCACCTCGTCATAATGATTGGCGGATACACGATGGACTTGGTCGATGGCTGTTTCGAGATTGATGATCTGTGTCATGATAATACTCCTTTCAATTATTCGTTGGATTGATTGGATTTGGTTCTGAACTGTTGAATTTCCGCCAGAGTCTTTTCCAAGCACTCGGGACAAATGGTGTGGGTGGTGGGCATTTCGTTATCGGAATGGGCTGTGGACTCGGTTTCCAGTAATCCAAGAGACCGGCCACACCAGGCACATTTCCGCTTCATGATCATGTGGGGTGTCCTCCATAAACAGAAAGCCCCTCTAAACGACCCAGAGAGCCGCCAGAAGGGCTTTACTTGTTTGAGTAATAGTTAGGTATGGGTTTTTACTTTACCACGCCTCACAAGCCTCTCTGTAAGCACAATCGCTACACATCCAAGAAGGCTGTGGGATGAATATGCCAGCGTCGATACCGCCCAATACAGCGGTGGCTATTTTGGCGAACCGCTTTCGCTGATCAGCGGTGCGGACAGTGCTGACCTGCTCCAGTTTGGGTGTTTTCAATTTACGGAGCACATCCAGACGGCATTTCACCGGAGAGGTGGGAAAGACATACCGATTGGCCGCCAAGAGATAGGCATAGGCAGACAGTTGCTGGTTCTCATCTGCTGATTTCTGGGATACGGGTTGAACTGCGGTCTTGTTGTCCACCACGATCAATTCCTGGTTTTCATCCATCAGCAGCAGATCCACGATACCCACCAACATGAACTCCGTGGGCTCCCCGTCATCGGTGTAAAGCCGTGGCCGATAAGGGCAACTCCACGGCCACAATCTCCTGGGCGGTCTGGACGGTCTGGTCGATGTTTTCATGGAACACCTGGAGCATGGCCGTGCCCATCTCGATGACCGCTTCCCGGTCTGGGGTGCCTTTCTTGTAAATGATGGGAACAGTGGTGTTATCCAGATCCAGATTCAGGCTGGCTCGGAAAACCTCCGTGATGGTATCCAGGGGCTCCACCGTCCCAGTGTTCTTGATGGAGTTATACGCCGTCTCCATGGCGGCATGGATGGCTCGTCCAAAGGGCAAGGCGATGCTGATCCGTTCGATGGGTCGGCTCTCAATGTACTGGAATCTGTATTTCAGGCTGACAATTGAGGTAGGTAAAAATCTGATTGTGGCTGATGTGCAATTCCTGGTTGAAGGTCTGTAATGCTTGGTTTCTGGACATAGGTGTCTCCTTTCGATGTCAGAACGCAAAAGTGGTATTATCCGGCCAGGGGGAATTTCCTGGGGATGTTTCCAAACGTTTGGAATGTCGGGTTAGGGAGTTTCCGTACGTACGGAAAAATTGGATGGATACAGGATGGAGAGTGTGGAGGAGATTTAGCGGGAGAGCATCTGCTCAATCAGGGATGAAGCATCGCTTTTCTTGAGGAACTGGGCCACAGAGCCGAACAATTCCAGGCACTGTTGATCCAGATCGGCAGCGGTGCGACCCTGTTTTTCGGTGAGCTGGAGCAAATAGCGATACTGCTTGCCAGTCAGGCGACCTTTCCCATTACCATTGCCGCCACCGTTACCATTCGACTGGCTGTCACGGTCTCCCCTATATGGGCGATTGTAATCCTGCCCAGCGTTACGGTCTGATTTGGGTGGATTACGGTCTCCCATCCTGGGCCGATTGTAATCCTGTTGCCCATTACGGTCTGCCATGCTTGGGCCGAATGTCACGGGGCCTGGAGTGGGTGTAACTTTTGTTACCGCCGTCACCGTTTCCATTACCGTTCTCAAGATGAGACACCTCCTCGGCGGAACAGTATTCCACCCCGTAACCGGCGAACCGCAACGACCTGGCAATGGCTCGGGTTTCAGCTAATTCCAGGATAGCGGGTGCGATTCTCTGGTCACGGTCAATGCTGGCCATACCGATACCTTTGAAACTGCCCTTGGCGGTGGTGCTCATCGCTGCCACAACGGCGATCTGCTCGTCATAGCGAACAATCTCGGTTTCGATAGAGAGCACCTCGTTATCATCGTGGGCCAGCCTCAAACGGCCTCCGATTTTGGGATAAACGTTGGTGATCCACTCCTGACGTTGTTTGTCATAGCGGCGGATCAAAGCGATTTCGTCTTCTCTGAACTGGTTTTCAATCTTTTGGTTTTCCATGGTGTTGCTCCTTTCATTGGGTTATGAGTTGTGACGGTTAAAGGCACATTCACAGCATTTGGATTTATCCCGGCAGGCGGTACAGACCCGGTTCGGGTCCATAACTCTGGGCAGATAGGTAAAAACCTGCTCGATGGCTTGGGTCATGGGGATGTCCAGAGCCCAGGCGATCCTCCGCAGGGTGCTGGATGATTGGATGGATAGTTCGGGTGTATAGGCCAAAGGTTGATCACCTCCTTTTTGAATGGAAATTTCAGCCGCCGGGGGTAAAATTGGCAACTGCTCTTTCATTGATTGATCCGGTCATTTCCAGCACCATAACTGATACTGCTGGTAGGTCAGGATCTTGGTTTTATATCCATTTTGTTCCATTATCTTCCTGGCTTTAAAAACCGCGTCTTCAAAGCGATCGTGGTCATTGATGCTTTTGGAGTTCGCCACACAATCGCTGTTGATAATGTTCCGAAGTTGGTCGCCGTCCCGGATTCGGGGAATGTCCCAAGTGGTGTGGCTGACAGATCGTGCCACGGTCTGTTGGATCTCAACGATTTTGGTCATAGTGCCTCCTTGTGAATACAAAAAGGGCGACCTATCGGGATGACAGATCGCCTATGGATTGGTCTTATGGATGAGTGGCTTATATGGAAGAACGCTAACTGGGCAGGGTGGGCTATTCGCACTTCCCACGATTTTGGGCTGAAATACGGTACAAGCAATAGTACTGAAACTGTATAATAACTATTTGATAGTCAAGAAGACCCCCTTAAGTAATGTCCACTGGGCGGGGGTGTGGATGGAATGGTGTTGGACGGTTGGGCGATGGAGATGGAAGGGGTTGGCCGTATAAACTACAATACGAAGACTATCTTCTATCTCACATTCAGGGACCAAACGAAACACACTGGTCCTGGTTTGAAACTTTCGCCTACCTTGTCGAGATCTGATGGAGTGCTCGGCTCATTTAGTTCATTTTGGTAAATGTTTTTCTGTGGATTCCATTTCACATTGTGAATATTTTTCCCCACATCATCGGCCCGTCTTAACTTTTGGCTATATCTTAACCTATTATTTCTATTGCTAAAATCGTGTATTGAGAGAATTTTTATATTTGGCATTGTTTTTGCTGAGTTTAATAAAAATCCCCCTGATCCATAATCAAGAAAAAACGAAGCCTGCTGTGAGACTTGGACTGAAATTCACGGGTCCCCAAAACAAATTTGAAACCACCAAGTGGCTTGCCTTGGAGTATTTTTAACCTATTTTGATGTAGAAAGGAGAGAGATGATGAAAAAATGGTTTTATTTTTTGGCAATTTTCTTATTACTTTTTAGTGTTTCTTCCACTTCTGTAAAAGCGTTGCCAACGATCACCAATGCTGAATTCTACACAGACAATTTCGGCCCGAACCCTTACGGATGGACCCAAGGTCATTGGGTACAATTTGGGGCAATCGTGGAAGAAACTGGAACAAATCCCGATGATTTTGATGTTCAAGCCATACATCCCACATTTGGTAGTTTTGCTTTAACATATGACGGCTTATACTATTGGCGTGGAGAAATATACGATGGCAGTTCAACCGGATATTCCTCACTGGGAACCATGACTATCCAAGCAACCAGCAACAGTGAAGACTACGCCTCTGGAGTTACTAATCCAATAGACAACCCGCGATTGATTCCACTTACCACAAACATTCACTTAAGCGATTCAACCTTGACATGGGATTCTGTTTATTTCGATGATAATTTAGATGGCTCGAACGAAACTCTTGTAGAAGGATATCGCGTTAGAATTTATCAGGACATATCCGGTACAGGTGAACGCTTTGACAGAATATGGTATAGCGACTTTACCAATAATCCGCAGGTGGTTCTTCCCGATGGACTGCTACAGCAAGGTTTTGATTACTATGTGCGTGTTCTCGCTTTAGATCTTGATTACTCTGAGCAATTGGGAGGATGGTTACTAGAAAACCGCTCAAGTACATGGGAGGCCATCTCTGCTGCACCGGTTCCTGAACCCGCCACAGTTTTTTTACTTGGTACTGGCCTTATCGGTCTTGCTGGATTAGGAAGGAAACGGATTAAGAAATTGAGTTAGCAAGGGGGGCATTTTAAGGCAGGGCCGATTGGGCTCTGCCTTTTTAATTGAATATCACTTTTACTTTTCTCAAACCATTCCGTATTTCCATCTAAACACCCTCCAACCGACATTTCGCAGGTTACACTATATTTGGCCAAAATTACCCTTAACCTACCAATATCAAAAGGTATACTTGTCATTTTTGTGTCGTATTTACCCTTTAAGTAAACGCGGTTGTGCGGCGGTAACTGCAATGCACGGACTACCGGTAGGCCAGGTGGGGAGATCTCTGCATCAGGACCCGGGGGCTGGCTACGGTGCCCGACTGTTTAATCGACTGAACGCTGGATAGCCTGAATTTTATAGGTTTCGGTTATGAATCTATTCTTGACACACAAGGATTAGGTTTGCATAAAGTTTATTTTCAATCTCTCCTCATGCTCAGACAATACCCAAGTTCGTTTTTACTCCTGACCGATACCTCGATTCGGCTCCTAATGCCCCTCTTAAGCCCTGGCTATAAAAAACCTTAACCTGAAATAATGGGGAAAGTGATATGGAGATACCATCTAAATTATGCCAATATCGCTCCTGTTAGCATTGTGCCATCAGGAGCAAAACGTATTCTTATCTCTTTTCCTATCGATTCCACAAACAATGACGACAAATTTAACGGGGGGGTATAGCCATGAAAAAGGTCCTATTTTGTAAAACCAGACACATAATGATTTGGATGATAGTTGCTTCCCTGTTTATGCCATTGTCATCTGCAATGGCCAAAAAGGGTGGAAGCCATAAAAGCCAAGTAAAGGTCATGACCCGTAATTTGTATTTGGGTGCAGATATTTTCAGGGTTGTTGCCGCAGCACTAAATCCCAATCCTAATCCTGATGGATTGGATGTCCCCCGTGCCGTTACTGAAGTTTTCAGCATTATGCAAATGACCAATTTTGAGGAGCGGGCCAAAGCAATCGCCGATGAAATTCTCAGGACAAGACCAGATGCTATCGGTATTCAGGAAGCCTCAACGTATTATCTTCAAACACCCAGTGATTTTCGAGATGGCAATCCAGTTCAGGCGGATACTGTGTTCATTGATTTTTATTCAGTACTGGATGCCGCCCTTAAAGCAAGAGGCCTATATTACGATTCATATTCGGTAACCAACACCGATATCGAAATGCCCATGTTGGACCCCTCCTCGAGCACGGGCTTGTCGGACGTCAGGTTAGTGGACCATGACATGATTTTGGTTAAACAGAGTTTAAATTCATCTTTGGTGGCAAATGACAACTATTTGAACAATCTCAGCTTGGATATTTTGGGGCAACCTGTCGATTTTACCCGTGGTTTTGTCATTGTCGATGTGGATATCAAGGGCCAGAGTTATCGTGTTGTCAATACCCATCTTGAAATTAGCAGTGACCCCGGAAGTGTTTATAGAGTCGTTCAGGATATCCAGATGCAGGAATTACTGACTATCGTTGGTTTGCTGGCGGTAGATAGACCCAAGCAGGTAATCATGGTTGGTGACTTTAACAGTTCCCCTGATGATGTCCCTGGCTTCGGTGTTCTTCCGGGCTATGGTATGGTGCCCTATAAACCACCCTACATGAGGGCAACTGATGCAGGATTTTTGGACGCGTGGCTGAAGCAGAAAAAATACGATGATGGTTACACCAGCGGATTTGATGAATATGTTAGCGATCCGTCAGCTGAACTTACCACTCGAATTGATCACATTTTTCTGGGGCCAAGTGATTTTAAAATCAAAAAGGTAAAAGCGGTCGTGGTTGGTGATGAAGTTAAAGATATGACGCCCAGCGGTTTATGGCCCTCGGACCATGCGGGAGTGGTTGCAAGGATTAAATTCTCACAAAAAAAATGGTAGCTGCTTATTTATTTAGAGCTATGCATTTGACAACCGAACTTGAAAACTAATGTTATTAGGATGCTATGAAAGCAGGATGGTCTAACATTTATAGGCATTCTCTCTTAGTTTGCGATACCTGTCCAAAGACAATAGAGATGCGGAATACCTACGGCTATAACTCATCATAATCCGATCAATGCCCGTGATATACTTGAAATAGCCTCAAACCTTCGCAAATAAGCACAATAAAGGCAGAGCCTCGGATGAGGCCCTGCCTTCTCGCCGGCATCTAATCCTCAAGCCATATTACCATCCATACCCCCGCCACCATTTCGCAGGTTACACTATATTTAGCCAAAATACCCCATAACCTACCAATATCACAATAAATACAAGCCATTTTCAGCTGGAATTTCCCCTTTAAGTAAACGCGGATGTGCGAGGGTTTCCGCAAGGCACGGGCTACCGGTAGGCCAGGTGGAAGGGGATCACTGTATCAGGATCTGGGAAAGTATCTCACTGAAAGCCTCTGCGGCCTGGTCTTGGTATCGATGTTCAGGTAACCCAGACTATCGAGGTGACGCTTGTAAACCAAAATAGTCTTCCTGGTCGTATTCAACCACTCCGCCAGCACTGCGTCAGCCTGTTTAACTTTCCGTTTCCTGGCCTGCTGTTCGATGACCAACCGTAGCCACAGGATCAGGGCCGGCCCCAGGTCTGTGTATGCCTCGGTTTTGAGGAAATTCACGGGGATGGTGAAAAACTTGTCTGACTGGGGCTTGGTGTGCCGTGTCTCCAAGAGTTTGGTGATTTCGCTAATCGTTCGATCCAGCATTGTTTTATTGCCGTGATCGTAAGACAGCAACGGCAGGAAGTCGTCCACGTCGTAATAGTATTCTGTTGCGTCAGCCTCATCGAATAGTTGCTCTTTGTGATCGGCCTCCGCCGGGCTGAAAATGACGTTTCTTTTTCCCGCCGGACCGCTGGAAATGAAGGAAACGTTGATGGGTTTGCCAGCAGCCGCCTGGTGTTTCTTTGCGGAAGCCATCAAGTGTTGGAGCGAAAATCCACTGATAGAGCCGACCACACCTTTCAGTTTTTCGGCTGGATCTTGTCCCGGCTGCATACCGCCCAGGTAATAGACGGTCCCGCCCACCTCCGATGCGATCTGTGAAATAGCCGACTTGCCGGCCTGATCCCAATCGTAGGCAATGATGAAGTGCTCCACTCCCAAAGTTCTGAAAATGCTCATGGCCTCGGCGGAAAGTTGGGAGCCCAGAGTGGACACCACCACGGGTCGATCCTGATCCTGGAGCAGGTGATAGAAGGCGAAATAATCAAAGATACCCTCCACCAGGATGACGGTGCGGTAATTTCTGATATAGCGGTGGGCTTGATCAATGCCGTAGAGCCAGCTTTTTGTGGTGATCGCGGTTTCACCAGCTTGTTGCTTGAGCCAGCGAACACCGCGATTATCGGGGCGTCTGCCGATAAATCCGATTGTATCTCCATCAGCGTTGCGAATGGGAAACACAATTCGGCCAGCGAAATAGTCGCCATAGTTTCGCAAATAAGGATCTTGGGTGGTCCAGTCGACCTGCAGGCGGTAATAACGATGGCCTCGGGCAGTCTGATCATTCAGCAACCGCACTAAGCCTCCATCCTGGAAAAGACGGAAGGCCTTGAAGTCGGCCTGGAAACGGCCCAGGAAGGCCCGTATCAGGGCTCTACCGCGATGATCTTCGTCGGCATAGGCTGGGCTATAGCCTATTTGGAAACGCTGAATAAGGGGCTTCCCCACCCCTCTACAAGCCAGATATTTATGGATTTTCAGGTACTTGTCTGGGTTGGATAAGAGCAGTTCGTTGTAAAAGGTGGTGGCTTCGGCCAGGGTGGTTTTGATGGGCTCATCTGGTTCCGCCGGCTCCACAAATTCGATGGCTTCGTCCGGCTCCGGCTCTGCATACTGCTCGGTGGGCTGCTGATTCGGCCCGCCATAGAAATCGACATTCTTGATGCCCAGGTAATCCGTCCAAATCTGTTGAGCCTGGTAAAAGGAACATTTTTCCTTCAATTCTATGACATCGTAAATGTCCCAATCCCCACTGCACTCGCCAAAACAGTGGAACCGGACCACATC